>OY970192.1:0-102500 GCA_963708135.1 uncultured Gemmatimonadales bacterium
TCCTTCAGCGTCGCACCCGGCACGTACTCCATGGCCATGAACTGCAGGCCGTCGGACGTGTCGCTGAAGTCGTAGATCGCGCACACGTTCGGGTGATGGATCGCCGAGACGTTGCGCGCGCCGCGGGTGAAGCGGGCGATCGCCTCCGGGTCGCGCGCCATCGGGCCGCGCAGCACCTTGATGGCGTCCTTGCGCCCGATGCGGGTGTGCTCGGCCAGGTAGACGGCGCCCATGGCGCCCTCGCCGAGCAGGCTCAGGATCCGGTAGCGGCCGGCCAGCAGCGTGCCGACCATGTCCGCGCCTCCGAGCGAGGACCCGGCGCCGGGCCCTCCCCCCGCGGGGACGGACGCGCCGGGCCCGGCGTCCGGGGGCATGGTCACGATCCGATCCGGTTCAACGTACGGGGCCGCGGCTCAGCGGGATCCGCCGGAGCCCGTGCCGCCGCAGCCCTGCGCCTGGCTGCGCTTCTCGACGAACTCGATGGGGCCGTCGTAGCGCTGCACGCGCACGATCTCGAGCGGGTAGGCGGCGGTCTGGAACTGGTTGCAGCCGCGCATCACGTCCACCAGCACGCGCAGCCCCTTCTGCATGCGGCCCTGCGCGTCGGGGACCCTGCGGACGGCCACGCTGTCGACGTGGATCTGGTCGTCCGGCGTCATGCGCCCGGCCGCCACGACCAGCACCATCTCGTGGTCAAAGTCGATCGTCGGCACGGGCGGCGGCGCGCTCTGCTGCGAGGTGGCCTGCTGCCACACGGAGCGCAGGGCCGCCTGGTCGCGCACGACCATGCGGACGGAGTCCTGGATGCCGCCGCCGTTGTCGTAGTAGATGCGGGCCGCGGTCGGCACGGGCTCGGCGGGCGGTGGTGCCGCGGCCTTGGCGTGGTGAAAGCAGGCGGTGGCGCCCGTGGCGCCGATCAGGCCGGCGAGGACGAGGAAGCGCGTTCGTGGCATGGTGGCTCGCTCAGGGCAACGGGGAACCCCACCGCCTCCCACCGGAGGGCGGCGGCTCATCGGGCGACGTCCGAGACGCAACGGAACTGGTCGAGGTAGTCCCGGCTGAAGATGGGCAGTCCGCCGGCAAAGCTCAACTCGGCCGTAAGCGTGGTGTGCTGGTCGGGCAGGCTCCACGTCACGAGGTACCGGCCGCCGCCGGTGCTCTTCCAGCTGGCGGTCTCGAACAGGTGGAAGAGGGCCCAGGTGCCGGGGCGGGCATCGAGCAGCGTGACCTCCGAGCCGCCCACCTGCGCGGTGATCCGGGCCGTGCGCGCGGTCTGCCCGTTCCACGTGTAGGTGTGCGAGGCCGCCAGCGTGCGCGTGACCTTGCCCACGTTGCCGTCGATGTTGACCGTGATCTCCGGCAGCTCGGGCGTGGTCTGCGGGCGCAGCGTGAACCCCACGCGCGGCCCGTTGCCGGCGTCGTCGTAGAGCGTGTGGGACAGCGCCGCCGCGCGGTTGAAGAAGGCGACGAAGGCGCTCGTCGGCTGCGGCGTCGCCCCCGGCTTCGGCGCGTACGCGCGCCCCTGCGGGACGAGCAATCCCTGGAGCGCGTCGTTGTAGAACGACCAGAGCGCGCTGCTGCCCGGCTGCAGCACGGCGGTTACCTCGTCCGGGCTCGCCTCGGCGGCGGCGTGGGCGCTGAACGGGTACTTGGCGTCCAGCACGCCGAAGCTGCGGCAGAAGGAGCGGCCGCTGGCATCCACGGCGGCGGAGGGCAGCCGGTTGATGACGCCGTCCGCGGCGGTGATCGGCGCCTGGAGCAGGCGCTGCACGGCGTCGCCGACGGCGCGCGCATCGCCGTTGATGTCGAAGCCCTGCGCCATCTGCTGGACGGCCGAGTGCGCCTGCTGCGCCTGCGCGGCGGCGTCCTGCAACGCCTGGTCGCGCGCGGGGCCGCTGGCGCTCGACACCTGGCCCATGGCCGTCTGGAGACCCACCAGCGCGGCCATGTACTGCTGGTTCGGCTTGTCCACGTAGCGGGGCGCGTTCGGCGCCACCACGGACTGGACCGGCTGGAACGCGGGACCCACGCTCACCGTGTCGCCGACGGCGGTGTTCGTGGAGGCCAGGGCCAGCAGGTGCAGCAGCGGCGACTGGTTGTCGCCGAGGCGCGCCAGCTTCTGCGCCGCGTCGGCCGCGCCGCCGAAGCCGGCCACGGCGCCGGCGGCAAGGAAGTGCTGCCAGTGGGAGATGTAGTCGGTCACGTAGTGCGTGCGCAGCTGCGCCGCCAGCTTGGCCCGGTCCTGGGCCGTGACGGGAGTTTCTCCGAGCACCCACGTCTCGCGCGAGAAGAAGCGGTCCAGGTGGCTCAGGTTGTCCTGCACGAACGTCCAGCCCGGCTTCGTGAAGGCGCCCGGCACCACGTATTGGTTGCGCACGACGCCGCCGGCGTTCGGCACGGCCTTGTCGAACTGCACGGGCGGGGCGGCCTGATCGGCCTGGGTGACCATGGCCTGATAGAGCCGGTCCGCGTCCCCGAACTTCAGGAGCAGGGAGCGCGCGCGGGAGATCGCGGCGGAATCGGGAGCGTCGCCGTAGGGGTCGCCGTAGGGCAGCTCGGTGGCGAAGAAGTCGAACTGGCCGCGCACCAGCCCGAGCCGCGCGTCATCGGCGGATGCGCCCGCCTGCCAGTACCTGAGGAGCACGGGCGTCAGGAACTCGGGCGTGCTCTCGGCGCCGTGGTCGGTCGTGATCAGGTACGCCTTCAGCGCGTCGTAGATGCCGCCGTACTCGCTCGTCTGGCTCGGCTGCTCGGGCAGCGCGCGCAACGAGCCGACCAGCTGCCCGCGGCCGTCCTGCCACACGAGCCGCCGGAACTCGCGGAAGTAGAGCGAGCGCGCCAGCGGGTAGAGCGCGGCGCCGCGGTAGAGGCCCCAGCCGAGCCGCCACGGACGGCCGCCGTGCACCCCCGCGGAGAGCCGCGCCGCCTGCGCGCGCAGCGAGTCGAGCGCGAGCAGCGCCTCCGCCGGAGGCGGGTCCGCCACCGTGGCCGGCACGGCCGCCGCCGCGTGCGCGCCGGCCACGACGTCGCGTTCGAGGGCGCGGTTGCCGAAGTAGGAAACCGTGAAGCCGCCGGCGAAGATGAGCCCGACCAGCGCGGCGGCGGCGAGCAGCCCGCGCCGCAGCAGGTTGACACGCGCGCCGCCGCCCGTGAGGCCCATGGCCACGCGGTCGCGGAGCACGACATCGGAGAAGATGCGGGGCAGGAACGTCCACTCCGGAACGCGGCGCGAGGTGCCGGCGGGCGCGCTCTGCTGGCGGGCCGCCGCGGCGGCGCGCAGGGCGGCCGCGTCGAAGACGGAGGTGGCGCCGATCTCCGGCGCGGCGGCGGGCGCGGCCGGGGCGGCCGCGGCGGTGCCCGTGTCGTGGATGACGATCGGGCGCACGCCCGTGAAGTAGAAGCCGCGCACGAACGGGCTGGTGCCGAGCTGGCTCGGCCGGCACAGGTCCACCATGAACTGGACGGCCAGGTTCGAGACCTTCAGGAACTCGCGCGGGAACTCGTAGTCGCCCGCCTTGAGGTCGTCCGCGTTCTCGCGCGAGAGCACGTCGATGCGGTGCAGCGCGAGGGAGCGGTAGAGGCCGTCGAACGCGCCGGCGAGGCGGGCCGACTCGCGCTCGGCGTACGCGCCGGCGGCGGCCGGATCGGCCAGTGGCAGGGTGGCGCCGAGCACCTCGCGCGCCTCCTCGCGGGAGAAGCTGCGCACGTAGTCGCCGAAGTACGGCAGGCGGTCCGCTTTCGTGAAGACGACGTAGACGGGGAGGCGGATCCCGAGCGCCTGCGAGACCTCCTCCAGCCGCGCGCGCAGCCGCCGTCCCGCGGCCGGCACCGACTCGGAGGCGCCGGGCCGCAGCAGCTCGTCGCACGGGAAGCAGACGACGGCCGTGCGCGGCGCCTGCTCGCCGCGGGCGAACGCGGCCGCCACGCGGTCCGGACGGATGCGGTGGACGAGCCGCTGCCAGCGCGCGTCGTCCTGGAGCAGGCGGCCGCCCGCCTCCACGATCAGCGTGTCCCCGGCGAGCCAGACGTTGGCCGGGTCCGTCCGCACCACCTCCTCGCCCCGGTGGACCTCGCCTCCGAGCAGCTCGGGCTCGAGGCCGGAGCGCGTAACGATGGTGGTCTTCGCGCCGCCCGCGGGGCCGAGGACCAGCAGCAGCGGCCGCTTGCCGATCCGCGCGCCCTTGCCGGCGCGCGCCTGCGCGAGCCGCGCACGGGCGGCCGCGAAGACCGCGTCCAGGTCCTCGACCCCGGCCTGTGGCGACTCGGCCGCCCGCGCGCGCGGCCACAGGTAGTAGAGGAGCAGCCCGCTGGCGACCAGCCCGAGCACCCACAGCCCGGCCCGCAGGATCCAGAGCCGGCTTCCCGCGAGTGCCAGCGCGCCCGGCACGAACCAGCCGGCCACGAGGAACAGCAGGAAGACGACGACGGCGACGCCGACCGCCCGCGCCTTCTTCTTCCCGGCGGCGGTCATGGCGTCACCTGCGCCGACAACGTGCGCATCTCGGCGACGCCCGGCCCGAGCGCGAGGCGGAACCCGACGAAGAGCAGCACCGCCAACAGCACGGCGAAGGCGGCCGCGTAGCCGAGCCGGCGGATCCACGGATCGCGCTGCGTCACCGCCACCTCGCTCTCCGGCAGCGCCCAGGCCGGGGAGAGTGGGGGGCTCCCGCCGCGGATGCGCGTGAGCTTGGCCTGCGCCGCCGTGATGAAGCCCTGCAGCTCGCCCGGCGCGGCGCCATAGCGGCCGCGGAAGCCGAGCAACAGGCAGAGCAGGAACACCTCGAGCACATCGCCGAGCTCCTCGGAGTCCTGGCGGCCGATCAGGTCGTGCAGGTAGCGGAAGAAGGTCTCTCCGGCCATGTGCTCGCCGAACACCTCCTCCTGCAGCGGCTGGCGGAACCAGTCCGCGAACATCGGCTGGCCGGCGTTGAGGACCGATTCGTCCAGGAACGCGATGAAGGCGAACACCCCGAGCTTCACCGACTCGCCGTCGTAGCCGGCGCGCCGGGCGTCGGCGTCCATGCCCGTGAGGAGCTGCTTCACGTGCAGGCGGAAGGAGGTCGCGTCGCTCGCCACCTGCCGGTTCGACCGGACGCGAACGGCCACGGTGAAGGCCTCCTGCAGGTACAGGGCGAGGCGACCCCGGGGGTGCGGGGACGGCGGGGCGGAGAACGTCGCGGGTTGCGTCATGGCGCGGATGATTCCGGGAACAGGCGCGTGGGTGCGCTCGGTGGCTTCGACATCCGAGTTTCGCAGGGGAGGCGCGCGCTCACGAACGAGCCGGCGCGGCGCATCGCCAATATAGGAGACGGCCGCCGTCGGGGCCAATCCGGCGCGCGCGCGCCGGGACGCGGGCCGCCCGGCGGCATCCTAGCTCTCGAGAACGATCGCCAGCTCCAGCTGCGCGTCCGGCACGGCGGCCGGAACGTAGAGCCCGACCTCCCCGGTGTCCACCACGGACTTCCAGCAGGGATCCGTCTTCCGGATGCTGAAGTACTGCGCCCCGACGCGCGGCGAGATGGCCGAGGGCGGCGTGGCCACGTGCTCGAGCTCCATGCCAGGGTACGCCTCCTTGACGAGCCGGGCGATGTGCTTGGCCGAGCAGACCTTCAGCAGCTTCGGCACCCGGCCGGCCAGCTCCGCCGCGGAAGCCCTCGAGCGCACCGCCAGGAACCAGTGCGAGGAGGGCGCGAAGCAGCGCCGGTCGACCACGGTCCCGCCCCAGAGCGACTGCTCCCGCGCCTGCAGCGGCACGGTCACGCAGTTGGTCGGCAGCACCAGGTCCAGGTGCGAGCGGATGTGGCGGTCGAGCGCCGTGAAGCAGCGGTCCAGGTCGTCGTGGTCGTAGAGCGGCAGATCGCGCGGGTGCGAGGACAGCGAGAACGTGCACAGCGCGCCCGCCAGTCGGGAGAGCTCGAGGAAGAGCTGCTCCGGGTGGGTCCCGCGCGCCTGCAGGTGGTAGCGCAGCGGCGCCAGCGCCGAGTGGATGGCGTGCGACAGCCAGAAGCCGGCGATCTCGCGCGCGGCGTACTCCGCCACGTCGCCGGCCCCGCGCTCCGCGGCCATTGCCTCGGCGCGCGCGTCGAGCATGTCAGCCAGCCGCGCGAGCATGTCCATGAGCCGGGCGCTCGCCTCGATGCGCACGCACGGCGGGATGTACTCGGGGTCGTAGATAAAGTGCCCGGTGCGGTCCCGCCGGACCCGGGCGATCGGCAGGGCGACGAGGTCGTCCACCGCCTCCGTGTCCAGCACCAGCCGGAAATTCTTCCGCGCCACGGCGACGGCGCGCTCGTCCGCGCCCGTCGTCTCGTCCACCACGCTGCGCACGGTCGAGACGTAGCGCACCTCGCCCGCGCCATCCGGCTCGAGCACGCAGTTGGCCCTGCCCGGCTGCTGCGGCGCGATCACCAGCAGCACGCGGTGGCTGTCCTGCGTGGGCGAGAACAGATCCGCGATCTCCAGCGGCTCCGGCGCCGGGTCCTCCGGGAAGCTGAAGACCCCGCCGTCCGGCATGATGCCGCGCGCGCCGTTCACGGCCACCGTGCCGTTGAGCAGCGCCTCCGCGTCCAGGTCGATCCCCGCCAGCCCGTACGGCCGGTAGAACAGGCTGGTGAGCGCGAAGTGCGTCAGCCCCTCGAAGTACCGGCTCTGCAGCTGGAAGTGGTGCGGGGCGAGGTGCATGCCCTCGCTCCAGACGACGCGCGAAAGAGACTCCATACTCCTCCCTGGAACGGTCGTGCCCGGCGGGCCGAGCGCGCGCCCGCCAGCGGTCGGATCGACTCGGTGGCGGGCCTCGCCCGTTTGCTCCTCGGCGGAGGGCAGTATAGTATAGCCGTCCGCGCCGCAATGCACGCGGGGCGCTCGCGCCGCGCCGCGCGGCCATCCGTTTCGCATCCGCTCCCGCTCGAATTCGTGGCCCATGACCTCCGACGAGTTCCGCGCCCGCTACAGGCTGCTCCAGCAGGTCGCCGAGGGCGCCGTCCGCACTCACCACGTGATGGCGTCCACCGGCGCCGTCGTGATGGCTCACTTCCTCGAGGGCTCCAGCGACGAGCGCCGCGAGATCCTCGCGCTCGTCGACCGCCTCGGCCCCGCCGACCGCCGCCGCGTGCTCGACGTCGGTGACGTCGACGGGACGCCCGTCATCGTCACCAAGTTCATCCTCGACTTCGACTCCCTCGCCGACTGGCTCGCCGCGCACGCCGAGCCCGCGGCCGCCACTGCGCCGGCGACGCCGGCGGACCAGCTCCCGGCCGCGCCGGCGCCCGCGCCCGCCGCGGCTACGCCGCCGCCGGCGGAGGAGCCGGGCGAGTTCACGCGGGCCTTCCAAGCGGCCCATCCGGCGGGCGGGGAGATGCCCGCCGCGGAGCCGCAGGACCCGCCGGCCGCGCCGCCGGACGCGGAGCCCGCGGCCGCCGCCAGCCCGCCGCCGGCGGAGGAGCCCGGCGAGTTCACGCGCCTGTTCCAGGCGGCATCGGCGCCGCGCGAGGACGCGGTGCCCCGCCCGCCGACCCAGCCCGCTGCGGAGCCCCAGGCCGAGGGGCCGCCTCCGACGCCGGTGGAGCCGCGGAGCGCGGAGCTGGCGCCCCCGGCGGAGCCGCGGAGCGCGGAGCCGGCGCCTCCCGCGGCCGGTCCGCCGCCGGCTCGGGAGACCGGCGAGTTCACGCGGGCGTTCCGGGCGGCCTCCCCGCCGGGCGGCGGGGCGCCCGCCGAGGAGCCGCCGACCCCGCCGGCCGCGGCGCCGGGCGTGGAGCCGGGGCCTGCGGTCACCCCGCCGCCGGCCGCGGAGCCCGGCGAGTTCACGCGCCTGTTCCAGGCGGCATCGGCGCCGCGCGAGGACGCGGTGCCCCGCCCGCCGACCCAGCCCGCTGCGGAGCCCCAGGCCGAGGGGCCTCCTCCGACGCCGGCGGAGCCGCGGAGCGCGGAGCTGGCGCCTCCCGCGGCCGGTGCGCCGCCGGCTCGGGAGCCGGGCGAGTTCACGCGGCTGTTCCGCGCCGCTTCGGGTGGAGCGGGCGGAGGAGCTTCCGAGCGGCCGGCGGGTGCGGCGCCCGCCGGGGAGCGTCCGGCGCCGACGTCGCCTGGAGGACCCTCGACGGGGCGGCCCTCCATCCCCGAGCCACGGCTCGGCGGACCCGGGCCGGGAGCCCCGGAGACCTTGCCGGACCGGCCGGCGACCGGTGCGCCGCCGGCACACGCGGGGGAGGGGCCGGCGCTGTCGTTCGGTCCCGCGGAAGCGAGCAAGAACGAGCCGGAGGGGCAGTACACGCGGGTTTTCCGGACGCCCTACGGATCCCCGGCGCCGCCGGCGCCGCCGGCCCGGCCCGCCGAGCCGCCGCCGCCGCCGGAGGCGCCGAAGGGAGCGCCGGGCGAGTACACCCGCATCTTCGGCCGGGTGCAGCCGCCGGCGGGGGCCGGCCCGGCACAGCCGTCGGAACCCCCCGCCACCCCGCCTCCGCCGGCCGCAGGTCCGGGGCTGGATGACTACGCCCGCCGGCTGGGCGGCGCCGCGGGGGCGCCCGCCCCGCCGCAGCGGCCGGCCTTCGGCGCCCCGGCGCCGCCACCTCTAGCGCCCCCCTCGGGGCCGGGGGAGTTCACCCGCGTCATCTCGGCGCACACCCCGGGCGCGTCGCCCCCGCCGCCGGCGGTGCCGGCGCCGCCCCCTTACGCCGTGCCCCCCGCAGCGCCGCCGCCGCCCGCCGGAGGGGCACAGGCCGCGCCGGCGGGAGCCGGCAAGCCGCGCTCGATCCTTCCGCTGGTCCTGGGGTTGTCGGCGATCGTCGTGGCGGCGCTGGTGCTGATCCTGATCTTCGCGCTGAGCAAGGGGTGAGGCCGGCGGGAGCCGCTGCGCGCGAGCTGGGTCAGGGACCGCCGCGCCGCTCCGCCGGCAGCAGGATGACGAGCTCCATCTGGATCTCGGGGAACTCCGAGGGCGCGTAGACGGCGAGGTTGCGGGACAGCCGGATCGCGTCCCAGTCGGGGCCGGAGCGGTCGAGCAGGAAGTACTGGTAGTCGAGCTTGACCGGGAGCGCGCCCGGCGGGCTCGGCACGTGGCTCATGCCGAGGCCCGGCAGGGCCTGGCGGATGAGGCGCTCGATCTGGCTCGCCGAGCTGATCTTCAGCAGGTGGGCCGCTTTCTGCAGCAGCTCGGCCGGCTTCATCCTGGCCGACAGCGCCAGGTACCACTGGGGCGCCGAGAAGTAGGCGTCCTGGTCGATCGACGTCGCGTACACGGACGGCTCGGTGGCGCGCAGCGGCAGCGATGCGTGGTTGGCCGGCACGACCGTCTCGAGCAGCTCCCGCACCATCTCGTCCAGCCGCGTGAAGCAATCCGTCAGGTCGGCGTGGTCGTAGTCCGGCAGCATGCGCGGGTGGACGTCCGGCCGGAACGTCGTCAGGGCGCCCGCCAGCGCCAGCATGGCCGAGAAGAGCTCGGCCGGATGGCCGCGCCGGACCTCGAAGAGGTGCCGGAAGCGCGGCAGGTGCGTGTTCACGGTATAGAGCAGCCAGAAGTTGGCCACGTCCGCGACGCCGAAGTCGGCCAGGCCGCTGCTGCGCTGCCGCCGGACGCCGGAGAGTGCGCCGCTGCGCGCGGACAGGATCTCGACCAGCCTGCGCACGATCGCCATGAGGTGGGCACTGGCCCCGATGTCGAGCAGCGGCGGCACGAAGCGCGCGTCGAGCTCGTGGACGCCGGCGGCCGAGCGCACGACCCGGGCGATGGGCAGCGCGACGTGCCCCTCCAGCGACTCGCCCTCCGCGAGCAGCCGCAGGTTCTTGCGTGCCACCTGGACCGGCTTCTCGGCCAGGCCGGTGTTCTCGTCGCGCAGGCTCACGACCTCCGCGACGTAGCGGGTGCTGCGCTCGACGCGCCCCATGGACACGTTCTGCCCGCCGGGCCGGTCCTCCGGCACCGCCAGGTAGATGTCCATCGAGGTCTGGTCCGGGTCCCAGTGCTCCTCCAGCGGCTTGGGCGGCGGCGCGACATCCGAGCCGGGGACGTCGAAGGCGAGCCCGTCCGGGAACAGGCCCGACGCTTCACCCACCGAGAGCACCCCGCCCGCCAGCGCCTCGTGGTCCAGCTCGAGGCGGCTGAAGCCCCAGGGGCAGAACGTCAGCGAGGAGAGCTGGAAGCCCAGCGCGTCCTCCAGGAATCGGTCCTGCATCTGGAGGTGTTGCGGCGTGAGCAGCACGCCCTTCGTCCACAGCACCTTCTGCAATTGCCTCATGGCGCTCCAGGCTGGTCGTGGGGTCCGACAAACTTCCCACCCCGTCCGTCCGCGAGCAAGGGTGTCGGGCAAATCCCGATACGGGTGTAGTCGGTCTCTTGACAACCGAGCCGGCTCATCCTAAGCTCGGGATCCCATCACCAAGCGTCGGACGCCTCACCCCGGGTTCGGGGGGCGGGGCTGGCCGGTCGGGGCTCCACGATCGTAGCCGACAGGCATGAAGCAGCACCGCGGGCGCGCCCGGCGGGACGAGGTCCCGGCCGTTCGCGCCCTCCGTCGGATTCCCGACGGACACGTGTGCCGCTGCCGCGGGACCGGTGATGGAGGTCGGAGCGGGTCGCAGCGCCCGACAGGCGGAAGGGGCGCGGCCCGGGTCGCATCGGCGCGAGGAAGCCGCGCCGTGCCGCTCGTGCAGAACGGAAGGCCTCAGCGTCGTTCCGCCCCCCCCGAGTCGATCGTCCCACCCGTCCCGGCAGGCGCGCCGCCCGCCGGGACGGCGCCGCGGATCGGGCGATCCGCCGCGCCGAGAACCCAGTCGATCGTCCCACATCTTGATTGGAGCATGACCATGGCCGAGAGCGTTCACCGCAAACTCGAGAGAGTGCGCGCTCCGCGCGTGCACATCACCTACAATGTGGAGACGGGCGGCGCCATCGAGATGAAGGAGCTGCCCTTCGTCATGGGCGTGCTCGGTGATTTCACCGGCCACCCGGCGGAGGAGATGGCGAAGCTGAAGGAGCGCAAGTTCGTCGAGATCACGCCGGACAACTTCGACGACGTGCTGAAGAGCATGAAGCCGCACCTGAACCTGACGGTGGAGAACAAGCTGAGCGAAGCCGGCGGCAAGATGGCGGTCGACCTGAAGTTCGAGAGCATGGACGACTTCTCGCCCGACCGCGTGGCGCAGCAGATCGACCCGGTGAAGAAGCTGTTGGAGCTGCGCCAGCAGCTGGCGGATCTGCGGGGCAGCCTCCAGGGCAACGACAAGCTCGAGGAGATCCTGCAGTCGACGATCTCGGATGCGGAGAAGCTGGGCAAGCTGAAGGACGAGATTGGCCCCGAGCAGGAGGGAGGCTCCGATGGCGAGTGAGGCGAAGCAGGCGGAAGCGGCGGCGGCGGCGGAGACGACCGAGGAGGTCTCCCTTCTCGATCAGATCGTGGCGACCGGCCGGTTCGGCAAGGACACCGCCGCGCAGGAGCGCGGCCGGGACATGGTGAAGCGGTTCGTCTCGGAGATCCTCGAGGGGGTGATCACGGTATCCGAGGACACCGAGTCGATGATCAATGCGCGCATCGCGCAGATCGACCGGCTGATCTCGGGCCAGGTCAACGCGGTGATGCACCACCCGGACTTCCAGAAGCTGGAGGGCTCCTGGCGCGGGCTGAAGTACCTGCTGTCCCAGAGCGAGACCTCCGCGATGATGAAGATCAAGGTCCTGAACTGCTCCAAGAAGGAGCTGTTGCGCGACCTGCAGCGCGCGCCCGAGTTCGATCAGAGCGCGTTCTTCAAGAAGGTCTACGAGGAGGAGTTCGGCGTCTTCGGCGGCGCGCCGTTCGGCGCGCTCATCGGCAACTACGAGTTCGGCCGCAGCGGCCAGGACATCGAGCTGCTCGAGAAGGCCTCGCAGGTGGCGGCGGCGGCGCACGCGCCGTTCATGACCGCGGCCTCGGCCGAGATGTTCAACCTCGACTCGTTCACGCAGCTGGACGCGCCGCGCGACATGGGCAAGATCTTCGACACCACCGAGTACGCGCGCTGGAAGACGTTCCGCGACAGCGAGGACTCGCGCTACGTCGCCCTCACGGCGCCGCGCATGCTGCTGCGCGAGCCGTACGGCAACGCCACCGTCCCGGTCGAGGCGTTCGATTTCGAGGAAGACACGACCGAGCACGACGGCTACCTGTGGGGCAACTCCGCGTGGGCGCTCGGTGCGCGTGTCAGCCAGGCGTTCTCCCAGTACGGCTGGTGCGCCACGATCCGCGGCGTCGAGGGCGGCGGGCTGGTCGAGGGGCTGCCCGTCCACAACTTCCGCACCGATGCCGGCGACGTGACCATGAAGTGCCCGACCGAGTCGCCGATCACGGACCGGCGCGAGAAGGAGCTGGCGGACCTCGGCTTCGCGCCGCTGGTGCACTGCAAGGGCACGGACAAGGCGGCGTTCTTCAGCGTGCAGTCGGCACAGAAGCCGAAGATCTACGATTCGGACGCGGCCACCTCCAACGCCCGCCTGTCCGCGCAGCTGCCCTACATCTTCGCCGTCAGCCGCTTCGCGCACTACCTGAAGGCGATGATGCGCGACAAGATCGGCAGCTACATGTCGCGCTCCGAGGCGGAGAACTTCCTGAACCGGTGGATCAGCAACTACATCGTCGGCAACGAGAACGCGTCGGCGGAGATGAAGGCCCGCTTCCCGCTTTCCGAGGCCCGCATCGAGGTGATGGAGGTGGCCGGCAAGCCCGGCGCCTACCGCGCAGTCGCGTTCCTGCGGCCGCACTTCCAGCTGGACGAGCTCTCCGTTTCGCTACGGCTCGTGGCCGAGCTGCCGGCACCGGCGGCTTGAGGCAGTGATCCCGGCCCGGCCGCCCGGGTGGCGGCCGGGTGCACTCAACTCGTGTTCGAGGAGGTGGCAGAATGGCGTTTGATGCATATCTGAAGATCGAGGGCCCGGATGTCGCCGGCGAGAGCAAGGCGACGGGCTTCGAGAAGCAGATCGCGCTCTACAGCTTCAGTTGGGGCGCGAGCAACCCGGTGACCTTCGGATCGGGCACCGGCGGCGGGGCGGGCAAGGTGTCGGTCAGCTCGTTCAACCTGATGAAGAAGACCGATTCCGCGAGCCCGCTCCTCTTCCAGTCCTGCTGCAAGGGCGACCACTACAAGAAGGCGACCGTGACGTTGCGCAAGGCGGGCGGGGAGCAGATCAACTATCTCGTCTACGAGTTCGATACGGTCTTTGTCGAGAGCATCCAGTGGTCGGGGTCGAGCGGTGGCGATGACACGCCGACGGAGTCGCTGAGCCTGGCTTACGCCAAGGTGACGATCAGCTACCAGCCGCAGACCGACAAGGGCGCTGCCGAGGGCAAGCCCATGCGTGCCTCGTGGGACCTGGAAAAGGTCTCGGCTTGACGATTCGCGGAGGACGCGGATGGTAAACGCGCAAGCGCTCTTCCAGGCGGGCAGGCTGGAGGAGACCATTGCCGCGCTGGGTGCGCAGCTCCGGAGCGATCCCA
This sequence comes from uncultured Gemmatimonadales bacterium, assembly GCA_963708135.1. Lineage (GTDB taxonomy): Bacteria > Gemmatimonadota > Gemmatimonadetes > Longimicrobiales > RSA9. The sequence continues at coordinate 13,455 of OY970192.1, forward strand.
CGGACCTCCGGAGCCGCACCTTCCTCTTCGAGCTGTTGTGCTTCGCGGGACAGTACGAGCGCGCGAGCAAGCAGCTCGACGTGGTGGCGGGCAGTGGCAAGGATGCCGAGATGGGCGCCTGGCTCTACCGCAGCGCGCTGCACGCCGAGGAAACGCGCCAGGAGATGTTCTCGAGTGGCGCGCCGCTGCCCGGCGCCCCGCCGCCGGCGGTATCGGGCACGCTGAACGGAAAGGCGTTCGAGTCCTTCGAGGATGCGGACCCCCGGCTGGGCGCGCGTCTCGAGATCTTCGCGGCGGGCCAGTACACCTGGCTGCCGCTGGCGCACATCGAGGGGGTCCGCTTCGAGGAGCCCCGGCAGCTCCGTGACCTGCTCTGGGCGCGCGCGCAGGTGGTGGCGGCGCCCGAGTTCCGGGACCTGGAGCTGGGCGAGGTGCTGATCCCGGTGCTCTCGCCGCTGAGCTGGCGAGAGCAGGACGATGCCATCCGGCTGGGTCGGGCCAGCGACTGGAACGAGCTGGCCGATGGCACGCCGGTGCCGGTCGGCCAGAAGCTGTTCCTCGTGGACGGGGAAGCGGTGCCGATCCTCGAGGTCCGCGAGCTCACGATCTCTCCCAAGCCGCAGTAGAATCGGCCGATCTCTTCCATGCCGCTGAGCAGCGACCTCCTCCAGCCGATCCCGGGCGATGCCCCCGGGGGCGAGAACCTCCGCTACGAGCCCGTCTACGAGGAGCTCAAGCAGGCACGCACCGAGGAGTCCGACCTGCCGCAGGGCGAGTGGCAGCGGGAGCGCAAGACGGCCGACTACGCCAAGGTCGTCAAGCTCGCCACGGAGGTGCTGGCCAAGCGGTCGAAGGACCTGCAGGTCGCGGCGTGGCTGACGGAGGCGCTGCTCCACCGCGAGGACTTCGCCGGGCTGCGGGACGGCCTCGAGCTGATGCGCTCGCTGATGGAGGTCTTCTGGGACGACCTCTGGCCCGAGGTCGAAGATGGCGACACGGGGCTGCGAGCGGCGCCGCTCGAGTGGATCGGTGGATACCTCGACGTGGCGGTCCGGCGCGTGCCGCTGAACCGGAGCGGGCACGGGCTGCTCGAGTACCGCGAGGCGCGGGCGGTCGGCTACGAGGCCGACGCCGAGGGTGACAGCAGCCGGATGGAAGCGCGCCAGCATGCGATCGAGGACGGGAAGCTGACGGCGGAGGACTTCGACGCCGGCTTCGACGCAACGCCGAAGCCGTTCTACAAGCAGCGCGTGGCCGACCTGGATGCCTCTCTCGAATCGCTCCAGACGCTGGATGGCTTCTGCGAGGAGATGTTCAAGGACGAGCCACCGAGCTTCGCCCGCCTGAGGGACGCGCTCAAGGAGACGCGCCAGGTGGCCGGGCAGCTGCTGGCGAAGAAGCTCGAGAAGGACCCCGATCCAGTCGAGATCGAGGCGGCTCCCGTCCTCGAGACCGGGGCCGAGGCGGGCGCCGACGCGGCGGCCGCAGGGGCCGCTCCGGCGCAGGGTGGCGGTGGAATCTCGCCGCTGCCGCGCAGCCGCGAAGACGCCGCCGCCCGCATCGCGGCGGCCGCGAAGTACCTGCGCGGAGTGAAGCCGACGGATCCGGCGTCGTACCTCATGCTGCGGGGGTTCCGCTGGGGCGAGCTGCGCACGGGGGCCTCGTCGCTCGACCCGAAGCTGCTGGCGGCGCCGCCCACGGAGGTGCGCACGCGGCTGAAGACGTTCATGCTGGACGGCGAGTGGGCGCGGCTGCTGGACGCGGCGGAGGACGTGATGGCGACGCCGTACGGCCGCGGCTGGCTCGACCTGCAGCGCTACGTGGTCTCCGCGTGCGAGGCGCTCGGCTCGGAGTACGACGTGGTGGCGGGCGGCGTCATCGGCGCGCTCCGGCTGCTGCTCATGGACGTGCCGGAGCTGCTGGAGGCGACGCTGATGGACGACTCGCCGACGGCGAACGCGCAGACGAGGCGGTGGCTGGAGGCGCGGGTGGTCGCGGCGGAGGATGGGGAGGCCGGCGCGGCGCCGCCGGCCGGCGCACCCGCGCGGGCCGACGGGCGCACGCGCGGCGGGGGGCGCGGCGTCTACGAGATCGCGATGGACCGGGTGCGGGCCGGACAGCTCGACCGTGCGGTGGACCTGCTCATGCGCGAAGCGGCGCAGGAGAAGAGCGCGCGCGCCCGCTTCCTGCGCCGCTCGGAGGCGGCGCGCATCATGGTGGACGGCCGGATGGAGACGGTGGCCGTGCCGATCCTGGAGGAGATGGTCCAGCAGATCGAGAAGCACGGGCTGGAGGAATGGGAGGACGGCGAGACGGTGGCGGCGCCACTGGCGCTGCTCTACCGGTGCCTCGAGCGGCTGGACACGGACGAGTCAACCCGGCAGGAGCTCTACCTGCGGGTCTGCCGGCTGGACCCGCTGCAGGCCATCCACTTCACGTCCGGCCAGTCGGCGGACGCCTCCAGTGATGCCCAGTCCGTCCCGGAGTGAAGGGACGGTTCGGCTCTCCGTCCTCGATCGCCTGATCGACGAGAACCTGCGCGCCGGCGCCGACGCGCCGGTGCGCTGGCGCGAATCGGTCTCTTCCCTCAAGGCCTCGCTGCTCCGGGACATGGAGTGGCTGCTCAACACGCGGCAGGTCGCGGAGCCCGCGCCCGAGTCGCTCGTGGAGCTGCGCCGTTCGGTGTACAACTACGGCCTGCCGGACATCGCGTCGATCTCCGGGCACAGGGATGAGATGAGCCAGCTGCTGCTGCGCGAGATCGAGGAGGCGATCCAGCTGTTCGAGCCCCGCCTCACGGCGGTGCGCGTGACGCCCGCGCGCAACGACGATGAGACGCGGCGCCAGATCCGCTTCACCGTGGAGGGGCTGTTGCGCCTTGACCCGAACCCGGAGCGGGTGGTTTTCGACACCGTGCTGGACTCCTCCAGCGGGAAGATCGTGGTGGCGGGGGGCGACGGTGCGTGACGAGCTGCTGGAGTACTACGAGCGGGAGCTGAGCTTCCTGCGGCGGACGGGCGCCGAGTTCGCCGAGCAGTACCCGAAGGTGGCGTCGCGGCTGCTGCTGGAGCCGACCAAGTGCGACGACCCGCACGTGGAGCGGCTGCTCGAGGGCTTCGCGTTCCTGGCGGCGCGCGTGCACCTCAAGCTGGACGACGACTTCTCCGAGTTCGGGCAGGCGCTGCTCGACGTGGTCTACCCGCACTACACGCGGCCGATCCCATCGATGTCGCTGGTGCAGTTCCACCTGGACCCGGAGCAGGGCAAGCTGAGCACGGGTCTCTCCATCCCGCGCGACACGATCCTCTACTCGCGGCCGGTCGGGGGCGCGGCGTGCCGGTTCCGGACGTGCTACGACACGACGCTGTGGCCGCTGCGCGTGGCGGACGCCGGCTGGCGCGCGCCGCACGAGCTGAAGCCGCCGGTGCGCGCGCCGGGCGTCTCCTCCGCGCTGCGCGTGGAGCTCGAGTGCCTGCCGGACGTGAGCTTCGGCGATCTCGAGCTCGACACGCTGCGGCTGCACCTGCGGGGCGAGCCGGCGCTGGCGTCCACGCTCTACGAGGTGCTGTGCAACAACTGCACGGAGATCCTCGTGCGCGATGCGACGCCCGGCACGAAGAAGGAGCCGGTGCGGCTGCCCGCCTCGGCGCTGCGGCCCGTGGGCTTCGAGGGCGACGAGGGACTGCTGCCGCGCGAGCGGCGCGCTTTCGTGGGCTACCGGCTGCTGCTCGAGTACTTCGCGTTCCCGGAGAAGTTCTTCTTCCTCGACCTGTCCGGCTTCGACCGGGTACGCTCGGTGCTCGGGGGCGCGCGCGTCGAGGTGGTCTTCCTGCTCTCCTCCTTCGAGCGCGCCGAGCGGCGCTCGGTGCTCGAGAGCGGCGTCACGGCGGAGACGATCCGGCTGGGGTGCACGCCGATCGTGAACCTCTTCCCGCAGACGTCGGAGCCGATCCTGCTGACGCAGCGCCGCCACGAGCACGTGATCGTGCCGGACGCGCGCAGGCGCGACTCGATCGGCGTGTTCTCCGTCGAGGAGGTGGCGGGTGTCACGTCCGGCGAGGCGGAGCCGATTCGCTTCCAGCCGCTGTACTCGATGCGCCACGAGGACGCGGCCGGCCACGCCGTCTACTGGCGCGCCACGCGGCGCCCCGCGGGGTGGCGCGCGGACAAGGGGATGGACGTCTACCTGTCGTTCGTGGACGGCGCGGCCCGCATGGCGGATCCCGACGTCAACTCCGTGACGGCCCGCCTGCTCTGCCACAACGGCGACCTGCCGTCCCGGCTGCCCTTCGGCGGCAGCGACAGCGACTTCCAGATCCCGGGCGGCGGGCCGGTGGCGCGCGTGGTCTCGCTGGTCAAGCCGACCGAGGCGATCCAGCCGCCGGCCGACCGCTCGCGGCTGTGGCGGCTGATCTCGCTGCTCTCGCTGAACTACGTCTCGCTGGTGGACGGCGGGCCGCACGCGCTCCGCGAGCTGCTGCGGCTGCACAACTTCACCGGCTCGCCGGCGGGCGAGAAGCAGGTGCAGGGCATCCTCTCGGTTCAGGCGGCGCCGTCGCACGCGCGCATCGTGGGCGAGCAGGGCATCGCCTTCGCGCGCGGGCAGCGGGTCGAGATCCTGTTCGACGAGGAGCAGTACGCGGGGGGCGGCGTCTACCTGATGGCGAGCGTGCTGGAGCGATTCCTGGCGCTCTACGTCTCGCTCAACAGCTTCTGCACGCTGGCCGCGCGCACGCGGCAGCGGAAGGAGCTCCTGCGCGAATGGGAGCCGAGGTCGGGATGGAAGACGCTGCTGTAGCGCTGCGGCGCGTGGCGCGGGAGCTGCTCGAGCGGCCGGCGGCGTTCGAGTTCTTCCAGGCCGTTCGGCTGCTGGAGCGGCTGCGCCCGGACCTCGACCGCGTCGGACGCGGCGCGGACCCGGCCGCCGAGGCGGTGCGCTTCGCGGCGAGCACGGCCATGCCCTTTCCGGCCAGCGAGATCCAGGCGCTGGAGATGGCGGAGGGCGAGCAGGCGCGGATGACCGTCAACTTCATGGGCCTGACGGGCCCGTCCGGCGTCATGCCGTACGAGTACACGCTGCTCGTGGCCGAGCGGCAGCGGGCGCGCGACACGGCGCCGGCGGCGTTCCTCGACATGTTCCACCACCGGATCATCGCGCTGTTCTACCGTGCGTGGCGGAAGTACCGCTTCGTGGTGGATCGGGAGCAGGGCGAGCCGGACCAGCTGCAGGGCCGGGTGCTGGACCTGGTGGGCATGGGTCTCGAGTCGGAGCTCGACGCCTCCCCCGTCCCGCCGGAGACGCTCGCGTTCTACGCGGGGCTGCTCAGCCTGCAGCCGCGCGGCGCGGCGGCGCTCGAGACGGTGCTCGAGGACATGATCGAGGCGCCCGTCCGGGTGGAGCAGTTCGCGGGTGGGTGGTACCCGCTGCCGCCGAGCGACTGGTGCGCCGTGGGCGAGGAGTCGGGGCCGTCCAGCCAGCTCGGCGCCGGCGCGGTCGTGGGCGACGAGGTCTGGGACCCCCAGGGGCGGGTGCGCCTGCGCGTGGGGCCGCTGGACCGGAGCCGCTTCGACGAGTTCCTGCCGGGCGGCCGCAGCCACGCCGCGGTGGCGGCGCTCGCCCGCTTCTACGGTCACGAGCAGTTCGAGTTCGAGATCCAGCTCGTGCTGGATGGCGACGAGGTGCCGGGCGTTCGGCTCGGCGGACCGGACGCCGACACCAGGCTGGGGTGGACGACCTGGATCCGGACTGCCCCGCGCGCCCGCGACGCGGACGAAACCACACTGAGACTCTGAGACGGAACCGAGCCCTCAACGGAAGAGCCTGGCCATGAACGTGAATCTGCGCGGTCTCATCGGAAAGCTGAATCCCCAGGTCCGCAACGCGGTGGAATCCGCCGCCGGGCTCTGCCTCGCCCGCACCCACTACGACGTGGAGATCGAGCACTTCCTCATGAAGGTGCTCGATGCGAGCGACGGCGACCTGGCCGTCATCCTCAAGCATTTCGGGGTGGACCGCTCCCGACTCGCCTCCGACGTCACGGCGAGCCTGGACAAGCTCAAGACGGGCAACGCGCGCACGCCCTCGCTGAGCCCCACGCTGGTGCGGATGCTCACCACGGCGTGGACGCTCGGCTCGGTGGACTACGCTGCCACGCGGATCCGCACCGGCCATGCCGTCCTGGCGCTGGTCAGCGACGAGGAGCTGAGCCGCCTCGCGCGCGACATCTCCCGCGAGCTGGAGAAGGTCTCGCCCGAGGCGCTGCGCAAGGACTTCGAGCAGATCGTTGCCCCGTCCGTCGAGGATTCCGGGCCCGTGGCGGCGGCGGGCGCCGGTGGCGGCGCGGCGGCCGGCGGGCGGCCGAAGGCCGGCGGCGGCAAGACGAACTTCCTCGATCAGTTCACCATCAACCTGACGGAGCGCGCGGCCAACGGCGAGCTGGACCCCGTGCTGGGACGCGACTTCGAGATCCGACAGGTGATCGACATCCTGACCCGCCGGCGCCAGAACAATCCGATCATGGTGGGCGAGGCGGGGGTCGGGAAGACGGCGGTGGTGGAGGGCTTCGCGCAGCGGCTGGCCGCGGGGGACGTCCCGCCGCCGCTGAGGAACGTGACGCTGCGCACGCTCGATCTGGCGCTGCTCCAGGCGGGCGCGGGCGTGAAGGGCGAGTTCGAGAACCGCCTGAAGGGGCTGATCGAGGAGGTGCGCTCCTCCGAGACCCCGATCATCCTCTTCATCGACGAGGCGCACACGATGATCGGCGCCGGCGGACAGGCCGGCCAGAACGACGCGGCGAACCTGCTCAAGCCGGCGCTGGCGCGCGGCGAGCTGCGCACGATCGCGGCGACCACGTGGTCCGAGTACAAGAAGTACTTCGAGAAGGACCCCGCCCTTGCCCGACGCTTCCAGCTGGTGAAGGTGGAGGAGCCCTCGGAGCTCACGTGCATGGTGATGATGCGCGGCATCGTCGCCTCGCTGGAGCGGCATCACAACGTCCGCATCCTGGACGACGGCGTGCACGCGGCCGTGAGCCTCTCGCACCGCTACCTGCCCGACCGCCAGCTGCCGGACAAGGCGGTGAGCGTCCTGGACACGGCATGCGCCCGGCTCTCGCTCGGCCAGAACGCCACGCCGCCCGCGATCGAGGACGCGGTGCGGCGGCTGGACGACCTGGCCGTGCAGGAGCGGGTGCTCCTGCGCGAGGCGGCCGTGGGCGCCGACCACAGCGAGCGACTGGAGGCGATCGAGGCGGAGCGCGCGGACACGGAGCGCCGGCTGGCGGCACTGCGCGAGCGCTGGGACCGGGAGCGGGATCTGGTCACGCGCGTGCGCGCTCTGCGCGAGTCGCTCGAGGCGGGGCTGTCGGAAGCGGCAGCGACCGACGGCGGTGAAGGCCTGTCGGACGAGGCGGGGCTGTCGGAGAACGGCGACGGCGCGCCCCGGGGCGCGGCCGAGGCCGGCGCGGCCAGCGAGGCGGGCGCTGGGAAGCTGGCGGACGCGGAGACGATGCGGGCGGAGCTGGCGGAGCTGAACGACGCGCTGGCGATGCTGCAGGGCGAGGAGCCGCTGGTCCCGGTCACGGTGGACGCGGAGCTGGTCGGCCAGGTGATCTCCGGCTGGACGGGGATCCCGGTCGGCAAGATGATGCGCGACGACCTCGCGGCGGCGCTCCAGCTGGAGGTCAACCTGCAGAAGCGGATCATCGGGCAGGACCACGCGCTGGAGATCATCAGCCACCGGATCCGCACCTCGAAGGCGGGGATCGAGGACCCGCAGAAGCCGGTGGGCGTGTTCCTGCTGGTGGGCCCGAGCGGGGTGGGCAAGACGGAGACGGCGCTGGCGCTCTCGGACCTGCTCTACGGCGGCGAGCAGAACGTGATCACGATCAACATGTCGGAGTTCCAGGAGTCGCACACGGTATCGACGCTGAAGGGGGCGCCTCCCGGGTACGTGGGCTACGGGGAGGGCGGGGTGCTGACGGAGGCGGTGCGGCGCCGGCCGTACTCGGTCGTGCTGCTGGACGAAATCGAGAAGGCGCACCCGGACGTGCTCGAGCTGTTCTTCCAGGTCTTCGACAAGGGGCGGATGGAGGACGGCGAGGGGCGGGAGATCGACTTCAAGAACACGTTGATCCTGCTCACGACGAACGCGGGCACGGACACGATCATGAAGCTGACGGCGGACCCGGAGACGATGCCGGCGGTGGACGGGCTGGTGAAGGCGCTCAAGCCGGAGCTGGACAAGACGTTCAAGCCGGCGTTCCTGGGCCGCATGGTGATCATCCCCTACTTCCCCGTGCGCGACGACGTGCTGAAGACGATCGTGCGGCTGAAGCTCGGCAAGGTGCAGCGCCGGCTGCGCGAGGTGCACAACCTCGAGCTGGTGGTGGACGAGGTGGCGGTGGACGCCATCGCGGAGCGGTGCACGGAGGTCGAGAGCGGCGCCCGCAACGTAGACAACATTCTGACGAACACGCTGCTGCCGGCGATCTCGCAGATGCTGCTCGAGGCGCTGGTCGAAGGCATCAAGCCGTCGGCGATCCGGACGGGCGTCGGCGAGGGCGGCGAGTTCAGCTACGCGCTGGACGCCGCCGGCGCGGCGGTGGAGGGGCGCGCCGAGGTCCCGGCCTGATGGGCGTGGCGGGCGCCACGAGCGCGCCGGCCATCCCGCTGCGGCTTGCCGGCGCCGAGGTGTTCGGCGCGCTCCGGGAGGGTCTCGGCGCGGCCGGCTACGACACGGCCGGCGTGTGCGCGCGGTTGGGCATCGCGAGCATCTACGCGTTCCGCACCGCCTGGGAGGGACGGGCCCCGCTGGACCCGTCGACGGACGCGGTATCGCTCCTCATCCACGTGTTCCTGGACGGGCAGGTCGTGGAGCGGGCGGTGCTGGAGCGGCTGCTCGCGCCGTCAACCGTGGCGGCCCTGGACGCGCTGGGCCTGCTCCGCGCGCTTCCAGGCGACGACGGCCGCTGTCTGGCCACGGTGCTGCTCTACCCGACCGGCTGCCTCTACATCGTGTCCGACCGGGACTACGACCCCACCTCGAGCGAGCCCGAGCGCCCGGCGGTCGTGGCGGACTCGGTCTATCCGGCGATCACCACCAACACGGGCGACTTCCTCTCGGTGCTGCCCACGACGCCGTGCGAGCGGGTGCTCGACCTGGGCTCCGGGACGGGCATCGCCGCGCTGGTGCAGGCGCGCCACGCCGGGCACGCCTGGGCGCTCGACATCACGGCGCGCGCCACGGCGTTCGCGCGCTTCAACATCGCGCTGAACGAGATCCCGAACGCCACCGCGCTCGAGAGCGACCTCTACGCGGCGGTGGCCGGCGAGACGTTCGACCGCATCGTGGCACACCCGCCGTACGTGCCGGCGCTCGAGGCGCGCTACATCTACCGCGATGCCGGCGCCGACGGCGAGCAGGTGAGCCGGCGCATCATCGAGGGGCTGCCCGCGCACCTGGCGCCGGGCGGCACGTTCCACTGCACGTGCATGGCCACGGACCGGCGGGGCGCGCCGCTGGAGGAGCGGATCCGCGCGATGCTGGGGAGCGCGGCGCCGGAGTTCGACGTGGTCGTGGCGGCCATGGCGGTGGTGGCGCCGGAGGAGCACTACGCCGCCCAGGTGGCGAGCGGCAAGACGACGAGCGAGAAGGCGCAGGAGCACCTGGACGCGCTGGCGCGACTCGAGGTGGAGCACATGGTGCCGTGCACCATCCTGATCCGCCGGCACGACGAGGGGCGCGAAGGCATCACCGCGCGCCGGATGCGGGGCCACGGGACGGGCTACGCGGCGCTCGAGTGGCTGCGCCGCTGGCAGCTGGCGGCATCGACGGCGGGTGTGGCCGAGGAGGCGCTGGCCGGCTCGCGGCCGCGGCTCTCTCCGGTCGCCCGGCTGCACACGGTGAGCCATGCGGCCGGCGGCGCGTGGGAGGTGGAGGAGAGTCACATCGAGGTGAAGGTGCCGTTCCCGGTGTCGATGAAGTCGGACGGACCCGTCGTCGCCTTCCTCGCCCGCTGTGACGGGCGGCGTGCGGTGGCGGAGCACCTGCGGGACCTGGTGCGGGCGGGCGCGATCCCCGAAGCGACGACGGAGCTTGCCTTCGCGGGGATCCTGAAGCCGCTCGTCTCCGCGGGGCTCATCGAGATCGAGGCGTTCCCGCTGCCGCTGCCGGGCGGTGCGGATCCCACAGCCGAGGAAGCGGATCATGCCTGAATTCTCGCAGACGGACCGGCCGCTGTCGGTCGAGACGAAGCTCGGCAAGGACGTCCTCGTGCTGACCGCGATGGAGGGGCGGGAGTCGGTATCGGGGCTGTTCGAGTTCCGGCTGAGCCTGCTGTCCACGGAGACGTCGATCAAGGCGCAGGACCTGCTCGGCACGCCGATGATCGTGACGGTGAAGCTCGCGGACGGCGGCGAGCGGAAGATCCACGGGCTGGTGCGTCGCTTCACGCAGCTGGGCCTCGACGACGTGTACGCGGTGTACGAGGCGGAGCTCGTGCCCTGGCTGTGGCTGCTCTCGCTGAACCGCGATTCGCGCGTGTTCCAGCAGATGACGGCCGTGGAGATCATCGAGAAGGTCTTCAAGGACCGGAACCAGTCGGACTACCAGGTCAAGTGCACGGGCTCGTTCCCGAAGCGGGAGTACTGCGTGCAGTACCGGGAGTCGGACCTGGACTTCGTCTCGCGGCTCATGGAGGAGGAAGGCATCTTCTACTTCTTCGAGCACACGGGGTCCAAGCACACGCTGGTCCTGGGTGACGCCCCGTCGGCCATGCCGGTCTGCCCCGGCCCGACGACGGTGCGCTTCGTCGCACAGCACACGCCGGAGGAGGAGGCGATCATGGCGGTGCGGCGCGAGAGCGCGGTCGGACTGGGCAAGGTGGCGCTGCGCGCCTACGACTACAACCAGCCCGCCATGAAGCTCGAGAGCTCGCTGGCCGGCACGGCCGGAGGCAAGCAGGCGCAGGGCGAGATGTACGACTATCCGGGCCGCTTCACGACCGTCGACGCCGGCGAGCGCGACGCCCGCCTGATCCTGGAATCGCACGAGGCGGTGCTGAACCTGCTGCGGGGCGACGGCTCCTGCAGCAACTTCGTGAGCGGGCACCGCTTCACGCTCTCGAACCACTTCGCCGCCGATGCCAACACCGAGTACGTGCTGCTGGAGGTGACGCACTCCGCCGGGAACACGGGCTACTTCGCGGGGGCGGAGCACGGCTACCACTACCAGAGCTCGTTCTCGGCCATCCCCTCCAGCGTGAAGTACCGGCCGCCGCGCCGGACGCCGCGGCCGGTGGTGCACGGCTCGCAGACGGCGGTGGTGGTGGGCCGCTCGGGCGAGGAGATCTTCGTGGACAAGCTCGGCCGGGTAAAGGTGCAGTTCTTCTGGGACCGCGAGGGGAAGAAGGACGACAAGAGCTCGTGCTGGGTGCGCGTCTCCTCGAGCTGGGCGGGGAAGGGATGGGGCACGATCCAGATTCCGCGCATCGGGCAGGAGGTCATCGTCGACTTCCTGGAGGGCGACCCGGACCGGCCGATCATCACCGGCCGCGTCTACAACGCCGAGCAGACGCCGCCGTGGGACCTGCCGGCGCAGCAGACGGTGAGCGGGCTCAAGTCGCGCAGCTCGAAGGGCGGCAGCACGTCCACGTACAACGAGATCCGGCTGGACGACAAGAAGGGCTCGGAGCTGCTGCTCATCCACGCGGAGAAGGACAAGCAGGTGGAGGTCGAGAACGACCGCACCGAGAGCGTGGGCAACAACGAGACGATCACGATCAAGGGCAACCGTACCGAGACGGTGGAGAAGGACGAGAAGATCACGATCAAGGGCAAGCGCACCGAGACCGTGGAGAAGGACGAGACGATCATGGTCGAGGGGAAGCGCTCCGCCAAGATCACGGGCAACGACGAGATGTCGACGGACGGCAAGCTCAGCGCGGAGGCGGCCACCGACGTCATCGTCAAGGCCAAGGGCGGGAAGGTGCAGGTCCAGGGCGCGATCGAGATCGAGCTGAAGGTGGGCGGCAACAGCATCGTGATCGGGCCGGCCGGGATCAAGATCAAGGGGGTGCAGGTCCAGATCCAGGGCACCGCGCAGGCCGAGCTGAAGGCGCCGATGACGACCGTCGAGGCGAGCGGGATCCTGCAGGTGAGCGGCACCGGCATGGCCAACGTGAAGTCTTCGGGGATCCTGGCCGTGCGCGGCTCCCTCGTCACCATCAACTGATCGTGGGCGACGCCCCCATGCTGCTGCGCTCGGGCCTCGCGCCCGCGGAGGTGTTCCAGGCCGCAGAGACCCCGCCGGCGACGGTGGCCGCGCTGGAGGGGCTCGCGCCGGAGGGGCTGGCCACGGCGCTTGCCGGGCTCGAGGCGACCATGGACGCGGTGGCGTTCCTGGCCCACGCGCTGCCGCGGCGGGAGGCGGTCTGGTGGGCGTTCACGTGCGCGCGCGCCGCGGCGGGCGAGACGCCGGAGCCGGCCGTGGGCGCGGCTCTCGAGGCAGCCCGGGCGTGGATCACCCAGCCGACGGAGGCGAACCGGCGCGCCGCGTTCCAGGCGGCGGAAGCGGTGGGGCTGGACACGCCCGCGGGGGCGGTGGCGGCCGCCGCCTTCCTGTCGGGGCAGACGCTCGGCCCGGAGGACGGTCCGCCCGTCCCGCCGGACCAGCATGCGGGGGCGAAGGTGATCGTGGGCGCGATCGCGCTCGCGGCGCTGGCGCTGGCGCCGGACGAGGATCCGGCTCCGGCCATGAAGGAGTTTCTGGGCCGCGGCCTCGAGCTGGCCGAACGGGTACAGCTCTGGTCGCCGCCGCCGCGGCCTGCCGAGCCGCGCCACTGAGGAGGCGAGAATGCCACAACCCGCCGCGCGCGTCGGCGACATGCACGTCTGCCCGATGGTCACCCCGGCGGTGCCGCCGATTCCTCACGTGGGCGGCCCGGTGCTGCCGCCGGGCGGGATCACCGTGCTGATCGGCGGGCTGCCGGCCGCCCGCGTGGGCGACATGGCCACGTGCGTGGGGCCGCCGGATGTGATCGCCATCGGCGCGTTCACGGTGCTGATCGGGGGCCAGCCGGCGGCGCGGATGGGCGACATGACCGCGCACGGCGGCACCATCGCGCTGGGCATGCCGACCGTGATGATCGGCCCCTGAGGGGAGCCGCGGCCCTCAGAAGCTGCGCTCGATCCCGACCGTCCAGAGCGCCTTGGGCGTGATCCCCGCGTCCGCCAGCGGGATGAGCACGTTGGCGATGAAGCGGACGCCGGACGATGTCTGGAACTTGCCGCCGAGGGAGAGGTCGAAGCGGTTGTCGCGGCGGTCGGGGACGTCGGTCAGCGGGACCGTCCGCAGAACGGGCGTGGTGTAGACGGCGGGCGGTGGCAGGGTGAGCTTCGAGGCGCCGAGCTGGGTGTCGGTGGCGAGGTCGATGGCGAGCGTGGCCCAGGGCGCCATGAGCTGGTCGAACCCGATCGCGCCGAGCAGCGAGTTGTTCTGCAGGTCGCCGCTGCGGTAGGCGCCGCCGAGGTTCAGGTGGGGCGAGAAGTCGCCCCACCTGGCGGAGAGCACGCCGAGCGCGCGCACGAGGGTCTCGCCGCCGCCCGTGAAGTTGTCCTTGTCGCCGGTGGGGAGGCGGACGTCGGCGAGGGCCGAGAAGCCGACGCGCTGTCCCTGGTAGAGCTCGGCCTTGGCGCGTACGGCGACGTCGCCGATCCCGGTCTTCGACCCGGCGGAGCTCGCGGTGGCGGTGAGGCTCGGGTTGTCCTGGGTGCCGAAGGCGTGCGGCGAGGGATACTGGAAGACGTCGATCAGGGCGGTGCTCCTGCCGCTCACGGATGTGTGCACGAACGGCACCAGGAAGCCGATGTCGAGGCGGTCGAGAAGCCCGTAGGTGGCGTAGAAGGAGCCGACGATCATGCGCACGTCGAGGTCGGTGGTGACGTCGATGATGTCGTTCTCGAAGATCGGGTTGCCGAGCGCCGGGTCGCCGACGTTCTGATGCGCGAAGCGGAACGTGACGTTGTCGAGGGGCACGCCGCGGATGCGCGCGAGCTTGAGCCCGCTCATGGCGAAGCCGGCCAGGAGCCGGCCGCGCCCGAGCGTGGGCGCGCGGTCCGCGAAGATCGGCCCGGCGGACACGGAGGTCGCGACCGGCACACCGTTGCGGATGGCGAAGGTGACGCCGCTGTTCGAGGTGGTGAAGGGGATGTTGCCGAGGCTGGTGGCGATCGCGCTGTTGAAGAACGCGAGCAGGTTGTCCTGACCCTGCACGAGGCTCGGGTTGAAGTGCTTGCCGTGGAAGGCCGCATTGACGTCCAGGCAGAGCGGCTCACCGCACGAACCGAAGGTGAAGAGCGCGGTGACGCGGTCGCTGAGCGTCTGCGCGCCCAGGGACCCGGCGGAAACGGCGAGCAGCGTCAGGACCACCGGCAGTCGGCGCATGGGGCACTCCGGATCTCGAGGGGGGCTTCTGGCGAATGGCTGGCGATAATTAGGGCCCGGCGGTGCGTCGCGCAACGGTGTCGTTTCGCGCCCCCGCGTGGAAGACGCCGGTCGCGGCGCGGCCCGGCGGCGCGGTGCCGGGATTGCGCAACGGCAGGTCGCGGCGCATCGTTCACGCTCCCGTCAGGCGCACGACACGTCCACATTCCCGCGAGCGAATGACCTCACCCCGTTTCTGCGTGGCCTGCCAGGCCGTGCTGGGCGCCGACGCCGAGCGTTGCCCGAGCTGCGGCGCAACGCAGCCGCCGGCCGCCGCGGCGCCGCCGGCCGCCGCGCCGCCGCCCTCGGGGGCGGCCGCAGCAGAGGCGCCCGGCGGCGAGATGGGGCTCGCGCTGGAGCCGCCGTGGGACGGTGTGCTGGAGCGGCTGCGGGCGGTGCTGGCGCCGCGCTATCGGGTGCAGACGGTGCTCGGCTACGGCGGGATGGCGGGCGTCTTCCTGGTGGAGGACCCGCGGCTGGGTCGGCAGATCGCGATCAAGGTGATGGCGCCCGGGTTGATGGTGGACCGCCGGCTGGTGGAGCGCTTCGAGCAGGAGGCGCGCACCATCGCGCAGCTCTCGCACCCGAACATCGTCACGATCTACGACGTCGAGGAGCGGGAGGGGCTGCACTACTTCTCGATGGGCTACGTCCCCGGTCGCTCGCTCGCCGAGGTGCTCGAGGACGCGCTCGAGCCGCTCCCGATCGAGGTCGTGCGCGCCTGGCTGGCGCAGGTCGGCGGGGCGCTCGCCTATGCCCACCGGGCGGGCATCGTCCACCGCGACATCAAGCCCGGCAACATCCTGCTCGACCAGGACGGCAACGCGCTGGTCAGCGACTTCGGCATTGCCAAGGTGGCCGACGAGCCGAGCCTGACGCGCACCGGGATGCTGATCGGCACGCCCTCCTACATGAGCCCGGAGCAGTGCACCACCGGGAAGGTGGCGGGCGCATCGGACCAGTACTCCCTCGGCGCCGTCGCCTACCAGATGCTGACGGGCAGGCCGCCGTTCTCGGGGCCGACCATGATGGTCCTGCAGGCGCATGTGGGGACGCGGCCGCAGCCGATCCGCGAGCTCAGGCCGGACTGCCCCGAGGAGGTGGCGAGCGCGGTGGAGCGGATGCTCGAGAAGGCGCCGGAGGCCCGCTGGCCCGGCGTCTCCGCGGCGGTCGGGGCGATGGGCGCCTCGCTGCCCGGGCTGGACGACCCGGTGGTGCCGCTTCTCTCGTCGTACGCCGTCTACGCGGCCGGAGTGGTGGTCGAGGAGCCGCCGGCGGCCTTGCGCGAGGGGGAGGCGCGAGGGCTGCGGACGATCGTCTGGGACGCCGCCGGGAATCAGCTCGAGAATCGCCGCGTCTCCTGGGATTCCTCCAATGCTACGGTGGCGACGGTCAGCGCGAGCGGCGCGCTCTCGGCGCTGCGGGCGGGCACCACGCGGATCGCCGCGCGCTGCGGCCGCCGCTACGACGTCTTCGACCTCACGGTCGTACCCGACCCGGTCGAGTCGCTGGAGGTCGTGCCGCCGGTGAAGGCCGTGCCGCGGGGCCGCTCGCTCGATCTGTCCGCGCGCGCCCGCTCGAGGGCGGGCGGCGCTCCGCGCGAGCGCGCCGTGGTCTGGACCTCGAGCGATCCCGCCATCGCGCGGGTCTCCAGCGATGGGCACCTCGAGGCGGTGGGGCCCGGCACCGCCGTGATCACCGCCACGAGCGGCGAGATCTCGACGGGCTTCTCGCTTCTGGTGACAGAGCCCGAGGTGCAGGAGGCGGCCGCCGCTGCGCCCTCCGCCGCGCCCGTCGCACCCCCCACCCCGCCGGCGGCCACGCCCGCCGTCCCGTCCCCGACGCCCGCCCCGGCGGCGCCGGTTACGCCCGCCGCGGTCCCGGCGACCCCGCCGCCCACCCCCGCCGCGCCGATCACGCCGGCGCCAGCGGCGCCCGTGACTCCCGCCGCCGCCACGCCCGCCAGGCCGGCGGAGGTGACCCAGGCCGAGGCAGCACCGCCACCGGCACCGGCGACGCCGATCACGCCGGCGCCGGCGACACCGGTACCGCAGGCCCCGAGCCCGGGCGGCGGCGGGCGTCCCTCGCGCCGGCTCGTGATTGCCGCGGCCGGAGGCGTGGTGGTCGTGGCGCTGGTCGCGTTCGCGCTGTTGAGCGGGCGTGGCGGGGCGGGCGGCGAAGCGCCGCTGGCGGACGCAGCGGGTGCCCTCACTCCGCCGTCGCTACCCCCGGCCGGAGCGCCCGCGTCCTCGCCCGGCGGGACGCCGGCGGGCCAGACGGCGGTCGGTCCGCCGGCGTCCGGGCCCACCTCACCGGCGGCGCCGCCCGAGGGTGGGAAGACGGCGAAGCCGGCCAGTGCGGCCGCGGACCAGGGCTCCGGGCAGACGCAGGCGCGCTCCCGCGCGGGGGCGCCGGAGCGGACTCCGACGGCGCCGAGCCCGGCCGCGCCCAAGCCCGACGCCGCGGCATCGAGCAACGAGCCGGCGAAGGACGCGCCCGCCCCGCCCCCGGCGCCCGCCAATCCGGGTCCGACGCCGCCGGCCGGGAGCAAGGCGGCGGAGAGCGTGCCGGCAAGCCCGCCGGCGTCCGGCGGTGCCGCCGACGTCGCCGCGGTCGATCGCGCGGTCTCCGGCTTCGTCGCCGCCTTTGCGGCGCGGCGCTCGGCGGACGTGATCCCGCTCATGCCGTCGGACGCGCGGACGGGCTGGCGGCAGCTCCTGGAATCCCCGCAGGTAACGCAGTTCCAGGTGAAGCTGCGGTCGCAGGAGCAGCCGCAGTTCACCGGGGACAGCGCGAGCGTGGCGTTCGTGGTGGGAGTCTCGTTCCACAACGGGAACCGCACGGTCGCCAACACGCTCCGCTACGTTGGAAGCCTGAAGCGCGCCGCATCGGGGGCCTGGAGCCTGACCGGCCTGCAGATGGGCGGGCAGTGACCAGACTGGTCTAGTGTAGCGTCCGACAAATAGCTTGACACAAGGAGGCGCCGGGCGTATCCTTGCGCCATGGCGCGACCTGTGTCCAAGATCGAGACCACCGACGCCGAACGGCAAGAGCTTGAGCGGCGTGTGAAGGCGCCCAGCGTGTCCAAGCGCGACAGCCTTCGTGCCGCCATCGTGCTGCGGCGCGGGCGCGGTCTCGGCCAGGTGCAGGTGGCGCGGGAGCTGGGCGTGAGCGCCACGTGCGTCAACAAGTGGTCCCAACGCTTCGAGCGCGAAGGCCTGGACGGCCTGAAGGATCGAAAAGGACGGGGCCGGCGCCCCTCGATCCCGGCGCACAAGGTGGAGCAGGTCATCACGCGGGCGACTCGGCCGCCCAAGCCGTGCACGCGTTGGAGTGTGCGCACAATGGCCCGTGAGGTCGGGATCTCGCCGGACAGCGTGCACCGGATCTGGCGGGCAAACGAGATCAAGCCGCACCTGACGCAGACGTTCAAGCTGTCGAACGATCCGCGCTTCGAGGAGAAGTTCTGGGACGTGATCGGGCTGTATCTCGATCCGCCCGAGAGGGCGCTGGTCCTGTGTTGTGACGAGAAGAGCCAGTGCCAGGCCTTGGAGCGCACCCAACCGGGCTTACCCCTCGGCGTCGGGGAGATTCGCACCAAGACCCACGACTACACCCGCCACGGCACCATCACGCTGTTTGCTGCACTGAACTACCTCGACGGCAAATTGATCGCGCGCACGGAAGAGCGTCACACGCACGTCGAGTGGCTTCGCTTCCTCAAGCAGATCGATCGGGAGACGCCCAAGGATCTCGATCTACACCTCGTCGTGGACAATTACTGCACGCACAAGCAAGAGAGCGTAACCCAGTGGCTTGCGAAGCATCCGCGCTTCCACCTTCACTTCACGCCGACCAGCTCGTCCTGGTTGAATCTCGTCGAGCGCTTCTTCGGAGAGCTGACGCAGGACGTGATTCGGGAGGGCAGCTTCTCCAGCGTACGCGAGCTGGTGAGTGACATCGAGAGCTACTTGGCCGAACGAAAGCTCCATCCCAAGCCGTACCGGTGGCGAGCCAAAGGCGAGGACATCTTGCGCAAGATCCAGCGTGCACGCGAGGCGCTCACCGCAGTACGCTCGGAGTCTTGTTAAATCAACTCAATTGGCAGACACTACACTAGAACCCCCCTCCACCACCGCCCCCGCTCCCGCCGCCGCTGCTTCCGCCGCCGCCCGATCCGGACGGGCTCGAGGACATCGTGCTCGATGCTGCGCTCGACATGGCGTGCATGTCGTGCGAGAACGACGCGGCGTTGAAGGCGCCGGCGTAGCCGCTGCACCAGCGCGGCGGCTCCGTGTACATGTCCTGGAACGCCCGCGCCCACCGCTCCTCGACGCGGAAGGCCATGGCGAAAGGGAGGTAGCGCTCGAACATCTCCGGCGAGGTGATCATGCGCCGGTAGCGGTCCTCCTCCACGCGCGCGAGGAACTCGCGGAACCCGAGCGCCTGCTCCCGCGTGCGGGCGCCCGCCACGGTGCGGGCGGGCATGATCAGGGCGAAGAAGAAGAGGATGAGGGCGGCGGCGGCTGCTGCGGCGCCGAGCGTCAGCGGGTCGATGGCGAGCGCGGCATGGTCGGAGAGCCAGAGGGCGCCGCCGACGCCGACGAAGCCGGTGACGACGGCGCTGCCGATCCACGCCTGCCGGACCTTCTGCGGGTCGCGCCGATAGTAGCCGTGGGCGACGAGCTGATCGTAGAGGGCGCGCCTGATCCCATCGAGATCCTTGTAGAAGCGGTTCTTGAGCGAGGAGAGCTCGACGCTGCCGTAGGTGGGCCCGGGCCCGGCACCGGCGCCGTCGGGCTCGCCGGTGGCGCGGGCCGCGGGCACCGCCGCGACGCCGGCTCGCTCGAAGAGCGCGCCGATGTAGAGCCTCTCGTGCTCCCTCAGGTCGGCCCACGCCTCGGTGGGCTTCTTCAGGTGGAAGACGTACTCGTGCTTGGAGAAGACGCCGAGGACGTGCTCCTTCCGCTTCTCGATGTGGATGTAGCCGCGCACGGCGAGGTCGACGAGCGTGGCGGTGAGGTCGTGCATGTCCGCCTTGTTGTCGATGAGGGTGCCGACCTCCGCCGGGCTCAGCCGGCCGGGCGGCTCGTACTGCACGACGAGTGTGCCCGGCTCGGGGTCGCGGCCGTTCCGGCGCCAGGCGGAGAAGGCGAAGGCGAAGAACAGGAACGGCAGAACGAGCGGCCAGCGCGCCTCGATCTGGCGCAGGGCGCCACTGACCGCCCCGGGGCGCGCGACGCTCCCCGGCGGCCAGCCCACGGCCACGGTGAGGCCCTCGCCCGCCGCGAGCGCGCGTGTCGTCGCGAAGGTGACCGTGGACCCGTCGGCGTGCGCCTCGGCGGCGTGCTCCGTGGAGCCGGCGGGGCCGGTGTAGGCGGCGAACTGCCGGGGCGCTATCCCCGGAAGGACCACCTTTGCGTTGGCGTGCTCGATCGGGAACTCCCAGCCGTTGCCGGTCGCGTTCCAGTAGAGCTCGTCGAGCGAGCCGACCTTGCTGCCTTCCTCGAAGAATCGGATGGCGTTGTGCACTACGTAGTGCAGGATGAGGGTGCGCGTGGCGTCGTTCGCGCCCGGCACCCAGATCTTGACCCTGCGCGTCCAGCTCCCGCGTGCGCTGGTCTCCACCTTGAGCGGCGCGCCCGCCTCGTCCGTCGCGCCCGTGATGTCGAGCCGCAGCCGCTCGCGCCGGTTGTCGGCCGTGCGGTGATCGAGAGAGAGGTCGCGGTAGATGCCGTTCCAGGAGCCCGTGAAGTGCGGCCGGATGGTCTCGGTGACGTCCACATCGCCGTCGGGCTGGACGCGGAGGACGACGTCGTACTGCCGGATCACGATGCCGCGCTGCGCGACGGCGCCGGCCGGCGCGGCGAGGAGCGCGAGGGCGACGACGAGCCGGAGAGCCTTCATGGCCGGTGCTCCTGCGCCCAGCGGCCGGCCAGCGCAGCCAGCGGGTCGGCCACGGACTGGAAGCGGACGAGGCGGACGGAATCCTGGTTCTTCATGGATGCCAGGGCCATGGGGCCGCGCTCGAGGATCCGGTCGGCGGCGCGCTCGCCGAGCCAGGTCTCGGCGCACGGCCAGGCCAGCGTCTCCCCGCCGCTGCGGTAGAGGTGGAGCGGGAGCCCGCCCACCTCGGCGATCGCGCCCGGGCGCAGGTCCCACCCGGTCAGCGAGAATCCCTGCGCGAGCAGCAGGGCGCACACCGCGGCCGCGTTCCCCCACAGGTACTCCTCGTGGCGCGGCGGCTCCGCCGCCTCCTCGAATCCCGGGACCTCGCACAGCTCGCCCTCGCGGCCGTAGGGCAGCCGCAGCATGAAGCGCGGCAGCGCCAGCCCGACGTGCCGCGCCTCGGGCGTGCGCCGGAACGCCGCCCACGCCGGCGCCGGCTCGCGCGCCCAGCCGTCGGGGTCCGCGCCCGTGGCGAAGTCCCGTGCGCCCACGAGGGCGGGCTCCGCGCCGGCCACGAACGGGGCGCCCACCTCCCGCGCGAGCGCGGCGGCGCCGGCCAGCAGCGCGACGTCCTCCTCTCCCGGGCCGAAGGCGTAAAGCCCCACGAGCAGCGCCCACGGCGCCGTCCCGGCGGCGGGTGCGTTCTCGGACAGCAGCTGCCGGAGCGCGCCGCCCCCGGCGGCGCCGAGGTCCGCGGCGAATTCCGCGCGGGAGACGTTGACGAGGGAGAGGCGCAGCTCGTGCCCGGTCTCGAGGCGGCGGGTCAGGAAGAAGACGGTGCGCCAGAGCGCCTCCAGCGCCTGGAAGCGCGGGTCGTGCAGGATGCGGCGGAGCTGCTCCGCGACGAGCGACTCGCCGAGGCGTCTCGCCGCCGCCGCGTCCGGCGCCTCCTCCCGCACCAGGTGCGGCGCGGTGATCCGGCGAAGGAAGTCCTCCATCGTCGCGGCGCCGGAGGAAGGCGACGCCGGCGCGGCCGGCTCCCCCCCGGCCTCCTCGAGCATGCGGTCCAGCAGGCTTCCGGCGGACAGGTCGGCGGCCAGGGAGCGCGTGCCGTTGCCGGTCGGCTCCGCCTCGGCGGCGCCGGGCGCGGTGCCCGGCCCGGCCGCTCCGCCCGTCCCGGCACGCTGGCCGGCGGGCGGGGCGCCCCGGGCCGCGGCGCGCAGGGCGGGGAAGACCTCCATTCGCGCGACCAGCCGCTCGGGCGTGAAGTCCTCCATCTCCGCGAAGCGGATGCGGGCGCGCGGCGCGTCGGCGGAATCGAGCGGCACCACGATCTCGGGCGCGACGGCGCGCAGCACGGCGTCCAGGTTGTCCCGGTCCACCGCGAGCGGGCGGCGCCCGGCCAGGGGTGGGTCGGCGGACGCCGGCGCGGCGCGCAGGTCGCGGCCGCCGAAGTCTCCGAGCAGCGCGATGCAGAACGGCGTCTCGGGACCGACCTCGATCGGCGCGGGTCGCGGCGTGGGCTCGATCTCGAGGGTTACGACGGCGCGCGGATCACGGCTCGCCATGGCTGGCCTCCCGGGCTCGCTCGGCCGGATCGCGCGGAGCAGCCGCGCGGCGCCGGCGGTGTCGATAAGAGGAAGAGCGCCGCAGAGGGGCGGCCCCCCCCCAACTTCTGGCCCGCCGCGCCGCGAGGCAATGGCCGCGCCGGCCGGGGATTGACAGGCGGGAGGTCGGAGGGCGTATTCCCGGGAGCGGAGCGCGCCCATGGGCGGGCGCGCTCGTTCCCCGTGAAGGCGGAGGCAGGGTGCGGAGCGCACGCGTCATCGTCGCCTGTTGCACCCTGCTCGGGTGCGGCTCCACGGCCAGGTCCGCGGGCCCGGCCGGGCTGCCGACGGCGGGCGGCGCGGACGCGGGTGGCGCAGCCGGCGCCGGAGCCGGCCCGGACCTGGAGCGCCGGCTGGGCATCGTGGCGCGGCGGGACGGGCCGGCCTGCCTGCGCATCCGCAACGACGGGCTCCGCCCCGGCGACACGGTGGGGGTGGTCGTGGGCGAGGCGGGCGGGCAGCGGCTGGTACGAACGGTGGTCGTGGCGCGGCAGGCGCGCTGTCCGGACGCTCCGCCGGAGCAGGGCGTGGCCTCCTACCGGCTCTCCGCTGCGGAGGATCTCGACGCGGTCGCCATCGCCATCGTGCCGCCGCCGGCTGCCGCGCGCCCGGGCGGGGCGGGGCTGCGCGCGGACCTGGACGGCGACGGCCGGAGCGAATCGTTCCGCAGCTGCACGAGCAGCGAGGGCGTGCACCTGAGCGTGTGGACGGGCGCGCCGCTCCGGGGCGCGCGGCGCTGGCACGCATACTACTATCTCGGCTACGATGTCGAGCCGAGCTGCGAGGAGGGGGACTACTCGTGAAAGGCTTCGTGGCGCTCCGCAACTTCGGCACGAGCATGGAGGCCGACCTCTATGCCGAGGTGCTGCGGGAGAACGGGATCGGGGTCCTCCTGCAGGGGCCGCAGGCGGGCATGTTCGGCGCCGGCTTCAGCGGCGCCTCGGTGCAGGGCGTCACGCTGCTGGTGGCGGAGGCCGACGCGGCGCGCGCGGCCGTGCTGATCGGGGGGGAGCAGGGCGGCGAGGGGGAGGACTGATGGCGGAGCCGCTCGACCACCTCTTCGCGAACAACCGGGCCTGGGCCGCCGAGATGACCGCGCACGACCCGGAGTTCTTCCGGCGCCTGGCCGCGCAGCAGGCGCCGGCGCATCTCTGGATCGGCTGCTCCGACAGCCGCGTGCCGGCCAACCAGATCGTGGGGCTCCTGCCGGGCGAGATGTTCGTGCACCGGAACGTGGCCAACGTCGTGGTGCACGCCGACCTCAACTGCCTCTCCGCGATGCAGTACGCCGTTGACGTGCTGCGGGTGCGGCACATCATCGTGTGCGGCCACTACGGCTGCGGCGGCGTGCTCGCGGCGCTGCGCGATGACCGCGCGGGCGTGGTCGACAACTGGCTGCGGCACGTCCAGGACGTGCGCTCGAAGCACCGGTCGGCAATCGACGCGCTCGGAACGGAGGCCGAGCGGCACGCGCGGCTGTGCGAGCTGAACGTGATCGAACAGGTGACCAACGTCAGCCAGACCACGGTGGTCCGCGAGGCCTGGGGCCGCGCTCAGGAGCTGACCGTGCACGGCTGGATCTACGGCCTGGAGGATGGGCTGCTCCGCGACCTCGGCGTGGCCACGGCGGGGCCGGGATGAGCGTGCGCATCCTCGTGGCCACGAACCGCGCGGTGCTCGTCATCGACCCCGCGCAAGGCGACGTCGTTGCCGCCCGCGGCCTCGCGGCCGAGCGGCCCACGTGCCTCGCCGCCGACCCGCTCGCGCCCGGGCGCGCGTGGTGCGGCACCGATCGGGGCGGCATCTTCCGCAGCGACGACGGCGGCGAGAGCTGGCGCGCGGCGGGGCTCGAGACGGAGCGGATCACAGCCGTGGCGCCGAGCACCGTGGAGCCGGACGTGGTCTGGGCGGGGACGGAGCCGAGCGCGCTCTGGCGGTCCGGGGACGGCGCCGGAAGCTGGGAGCGGCGGCCGGCGCTCGAGGCGCTGCCATCCTCGGCCGAGTGGTCGTTCCCGCCGCGCCCGGACACGCACCACGTCCGCTGGATCGCCTGCCATCCCGCACGGGCGGGGCACCTCTGGCTGGCCGTCGAAGCGGGCGCGCTCGTGACCACTACGGACGGCGGGCGCAGCTGGCGCGACCGCGTTCCGGGCGGGCCGTACGACACGCACGAGCTGGGGGTGCACGCCGCCGCGCCGGACACGCTGCGCGTGGCGGCGGGAGACGGCTACCTGGAGAGCCGGGACGGCGGGGCGACGTGGACGCGCCCCGAGGCGGGGCTCGAGGTCCGCTACCTGCGGAGCGTGGCCATCGATCCGGGCGACCCGGACACGCTCGTGGTCTCGGCGGCCACGCACCCGCACGCGGCCTACGTGGCCGGGGCCTCGGACGGGCGGCTGTTCCGCCGCGAGGGCGGCGCGCGCTGGCAGCGCGTCACGGACCGATGGCCGGAGCCGCCCGACACGATCGCGCCGCTGCTCGCGGCGGGCCGGCGGAGCGGGGAGCTGTGGGCCGCCGACGAGCGCGGCGTGCACCGGTCGGAGGACGGTGGCCGGAGCTGGCGCGGCGTCGTCGCCTTCGAGGAGACGCCGCGGAACCTGCGCGGGCTCGCGGTGGCCGACGGCGTGGATTGAGCCGTGCCGGAATTCGCCCGGGATGGCCGGAATGGCAAAGGAGGCGTGTGAAGCGTACCGCGAAGGGATCGTTCGAGGTGGAGCTCACGGCCGAGAAGGGGACGCCGGAGCTCGGCAGGTCGCGGCTGTTCAAGCGGTTCACCGGCGACCTGGTGGCGGAGGCGCGCGGCGAGATGCTGAGCTGGCGGGACGAGGCGACCGGCGCGGCGGCATACGTGGCGCTCGACCGGGTGAGCGGCACTCTGGCGGGACGGCCGGGCTCCTTCACGCTCACGCACGTGGGCACCATGACGGGGAAGGCCCAGGCGCTCGAGGTCCGCGTGGTGCCCGGCTCGGCGACTGACGGGCTGGTCGGACTGACCGGCACGCTCTCGATCACGATCACGGGCGGGCGCCACGACTACGAGCTCGCCTACGAGCTCCCGGACATCTCGAGGCCACCGCGCGCGCGATGCGCGCAGCCCGCGCTGGACTTGCTGTCCCGGGCGCCGCATCCTTCAGCGCGGATCACGCAGCGAGCATCGAGAGGAGCCGGCGTGGGTCGTGGCAGGAAGGCGCCAGCGGCGCCGCCGGGCCGTGGCAAGAAGGGCGTCGATGGCGGCAGGCGGCCCGTTCCGCCGCCCCGTCCGCCGCCCAGGACCAAGCCGTCCTCTCCGGCGCCGCCGCGGCGGGGCGGGTGAGGCGAGGAGTCACGGACGACGAACGCCGCTCGGCTCCCGAACCGCCCGCGATGAGGCGAACCCATGAGTTGACGAGATCCTGTCCTGAGCGGGAGCGCGCTGAGGGCGGCCGCCCGCGAGTTCATCCTGATCGTTCTCGGCGTGCTGGTCGCGCTCTGGGTCAGCGACTGGAGCCAGTACCGCGCCGACCGCGGGCGCGAGCGCACCGACCTCGCGCAGCTGCTCTCGACGACGCGCGAGAACGAGGCGCGCATCCAGGCCGCCATCGAGGCCGACAGCAGCGCGCTCGACTCCGCCCGCCGGCTGCTGGCCCTGCTGCACGCGCCCGGCGCGCTGCCGTCCGAGGACACGCTCTCCGCGCTCCGCTTCGGCGCCTTCCGCTTCTCCGTCTTCTTCCCGATGACGGGCACCTACGCGGCCCTCGGCCAGACCGGCGACCTCAACCTGATCCGCGACGACTCGCTCCGCGCCCAGGTCGCGGCCTACGCGGGCGAGATGGACGGCACCGCCCGCCAGCTCGAGGACTGGACGGCGACGTTCCACCGCAACGTCGAGGCGCTCATCCGCACCGCCCCCTTCGACCGCGTCCGCGAGGCCTACTTCGGCGAGCGCGTGGCCAGCGCGAGCTGGCGCACGGAGGCGCTCCAGCGCGCGCTCTACCTCCAGACCATCATCTCGACCAACCGGCTGCTCAACCTCCGCCAGCTGCTGGCCTCCACCCGCGCGCTGCGCGAGCGCCTCGAGCGGGTGGTGGGGACGGGGTGAAGGGAAGGCAACCGATGCTCGGTGCGAGATGAACGACATGACTGAGCGCACCGGAGTCCGCCTGCGCGCCGGACTGGCCGGCGCCCTGCTGGGCGCGCTGATCGGCGCGCTGGCCGCCGTCGCGTTCCTGTGGCTCGCGGGGTGGCGGCGTCCCGCGGCCGCGGCACCGGCCGGGTCGCCCTCGCGCACGGCGATGATCCACCAGCACGGCGCGATGGTGATGCCGTTCGACCTCGCCCGCACGCGCCACGTGTTCGAGATGACGCTCCACGGCGGCGTGCAGCAGGTGGTCGTGAGGAGCCCGGCGGACACGGCGCAGATCCCGCTGATCCGCCGCCATCTGCGCGAGGAGGCGGCGCGCTTTGCGGCCGGCGACTTCTCCGAGCCGATGCACCTGCACGGCGCCGCCATGCCGGGCGCCAGCGAGCTCGCGGACGGCGCCGCCGGGCTGCACGTCACGTATGCCGAGCGGCCGGACGGCGCGCAGATCACGTTCGAGAGCGCGGACCCCGGACTGGTCACGGCCGTGCACCGCTGGTTCGGCGCGCAGCTCTCCGACCACGGCGCGGACGCCGTGCCCCGCTGACGCGGCGCAAGCGCCCGCGGCGCCCACGCCCTTCTCCCCGGAGCGGACCCACCATGGCCGATCCCGGCGAGGCGACGAGCCCCCGCCCGATGCCCGACCTGCCGCGCGCCTACAACGCGGCCACGCACTTCATCGACCGGCACCTCGCCGAGGGTCGCGGCGCGAAGGCGGCGTGCCGGGATGAGCGCGGCACGACCACGTACGCCGCCCTCGCGGAGCGGGTGGGCCGCGCCGGCAACGCGCTGCTCGACCTCGGCCTCGACATGGAGCAGCGGGTGATGCTCTGCCTGCAGGATACGGCGGACTTCCCGGCCCTCTTCTGGGGCGCGGTCAAGGCCGGTGCCGTGGCGGTCCCCGTGAACACGCTGCTCACGGCCGCGGACTACGCCTTCATGCTGCGCGACAGCCGCGCCCGCGTGCTGGTCGCGAGCGACTCGCTCCTGCCGAAGCTCGCCCCTGCCCTCGCCGACCAGCCGTTCCTCGAGCACGTGGTCGTCTCCGGCACGCTCCCGGAAGGCGACGTCGCCGGCCGCACGCCGCTCGCGCTCGAATCCCTGCTCGGCGCCGCGAGCCCCGCGCTCGCGCCGGCGGCGACGACCCGCGACGACGTCGCCTTCTGGCTGTACTCCTCCGGCTCGACCGGCGCGCCCAAGGGCGCCATCCACCTGCACAGCCACCTGGTGGCCACGGCCGTGCTGTACGCCGAGAACGTGCTGGGCATGCGCGAGGACGACGTCGTCTTCTCCGCCGCCAAGCTCTTCTTTGCCTACGGGCTCGGCAACGCCATGACCTTCCCGCTGCACGTGGGCGCGACCGCGGCGCTCCTGCGCGGCCGCCCCACGCCGGCGGCCTGCATGGAGATGCTGCGCACGCACCGGCCCACGATCTTCTGCGGCGTGCCCACGCTCTTCGCCTCGATGCTCGCCGACGAGGCGAACGACCGCGCCCACGCGTCCGACCGGCTGCGCGTCTGCACCTCCGCCGGCGAGGCGCTGCCGAGGGACATCGGCGAGCGGTGGGAGGCGCGCTTCGGCGCCCCGATCCTCGACGGCCTCGGCTCGACGGAGATGCTCCACATCTTCCTCTCGAACCGGCCCGGCGACATCGCCTACGGCACCACCGGCCGGCCGGTGCCCGGCTTCGCCCTGCGGCTGATGGACGACGACGGCGTCCCCGTCCCCGACGGTGACATCGGCGAGCTGTGGGTGAGCGGGCCGTCCGCCGCCGCCGGCTACTGGAACAACCGCGAGAAGACGCTGGCCACCTTCCACGGCCCCTGGATCCGCACCGGCGACCGCTACACCCGCGACGCGGACGGACGCTACACCTACGCCGGCCGCTCGGACGACATGCTCAAGGCCGGCGGCATCTGGGTCTCGCCCGTCGAGGTCGAGAACACGCTGATCGAGCACGAGGCCGTGCTCGAGGCCGCCGTCGTCGGCCGTGAGGATGATGAGGGGCTGACGAAGCCGATGGCGTTCGTCGTGCTGCGCCAGGGCTTCGAGGCCTCCGCCGACCTCGCCGCGGCGCTCCAGGCGTTCGTCAAGCGCCGGCTCGCCCCGTACAAGTACCCGCGCTGGGTCGAGTTCATCGACGCGCTGCCCAAGACCGCCACGGGCAAGATCCGGCGGTTCCAGCTGCGGGAGCGGCTGAGAGGCGGTAGAGGGCAGACGAATCCAGATCCGAATCCGGGCACGTAGCGCCGGAATCCGGCTCCGGCCGTTCGTGGCAGCACCGCCGGACCCGGATCCGGGTTCCGCGCCTGCGGCGCCGGACCCGGATTGGTCGAACCACGGGAGCGGCATGGCGTTCCTCGAAATCGACGGCGTCCGCCTCGAGGCGGCGTGGCACGGCCCGCCGCCGGACGCGGCGCCCACGCTCGTGTTCCTGCACGAGGGACTGGGCTCCGTCTCGCTGTGGCGGGATTTCCCCGCGCGCCTCGCCGAGGCCACCGGCTGTGGCGCGCTGGTTTACAGCCGCCGGGGCTACGGCCGCTCCGATCCGGTCGAGCTGCCGCGGCCCGTCGACTTCATGCACCGCGAGGCGACGGTGCTCGGCCGCGTGCTCGACGTGGCGGCGGTCGCGGAGGCGATCCTCGTCGGGCACAGCGACGGCGCCTCGATCGCGCTCATCCATGCCGGCCGCGACGGCGGCGCGCGCGTGCGCGCGCTCGCCCTCGAGGCGCCGCACGTGTTCGTGGAGGACGTGACCGTGCGGAGCATCGCGGACATCGGCGAGGTGTTCCGGACCACGGAGCTGCCGGAGAAGCTGGAGCGCCACCACGGCGCGAACGTCGAGGGCGCGTTCCGCGGCTGGACCGAGGTGTGGCTCGACCCGGCGTTCCGGGGCTGGAACATCGAGGAGTACCTGCCGGGTGTGCGCGTGCCGGTGCTGGTGGTGCAGGGCCTGGACGACGAGTACGGCACCGCGGCACAGGTGCAGGCCGTTGCGCGCGGCGTGGCCGGGCCGGTCGAGACGGTCTTTCTCGAGCGCTGCGGGCACTCACCGCACCGGGACCGGCCGGAGGCGGTGCTGGAGGCGATGAACGCTTTTGTCAGCGCACTCGGCCGTGCTCGGTAGGTGGCTGGACTGGAGATCCGGGATTTGGGATTCGGGGCTCGGGCTCGGGCTCGGGCTCGGCGCCGGGGGGACTGCCGAAAGGGAATGCGAAAGCGAATGCAGGAGCGGGAAAGGCGCGGGAGGGCGCGGTGAGACCGGAGCGGCTCGTCGCATTCAGTGATGGCGTGCTGGCCATTCTCATCACCATTACGGTGCTCGAGCTGCGGCAGCCGGCGGGGGCGGCGCTCGTGGACCTGCGGCCGGTGGTGCCGGTGTTCCTCTCTTACGTGCTGAGCTTCGTTTACCTGGGGATCTACTGGAACAACCACCACCACATGCTGCAGGTGACGGAGCGTGTGAGCGGCGGTGTGCTGTGGGCCAACCTGCACCTGCTGTTCTGGCTCTCGCTGGTGCCGTTCGTGACCGGGTGGATGGGGGAGAACCACGCGGCGGCGGCGCCGATGGCGGTGTACGGCGTGGTGCTGCTCATGGCGGCGGTCGCCTACTTCATCCTGCAGCAGACCATCATCGCCGTGCAGGGGCCGGACTCGCTGCTGCGGCGGGCGCTCGGGCCGGACCTGAAAGGCAAGATTTCGCCGGTGCTGTACGTGCTGGCGATCGGCGCGGCGTTCCTGCGGCCGTGGCTCGCGGCGACGATCTACGTGGTCGTGGCCCTGATGTGGCTGGTGCCGGACCGGCGGATCGAGCGGGCGATCGAGGGTGAGCCCGTCGCAGATGAGGATCGGAGCAGGAGCATCCCCCGGGCTACTTCCGGATGAAGGTGCCGTCCTGCAGCTCGGCCCAGGCCTGGCGCAGCTCGTCCTCGGTGTTCATGACGATCGGGCCGTACCAGGCGACGGGCTCGCGGATCGGCCGACCCGAGACCAGCAGGAATCGGATCCCTTCCTCGCCCGCCTGCACGGTGACCTCGTCGCCCGGGTCAAAGAGCACGAGCGAGCGGTTGCCGACGGACTCGCGGACGGGGACGTCGCTGTCCTCGCGCTCCGTGAGTACGCCGAACGGCTCGGACGCGTCCCGGAAGACGCCGCTCCCCTCGAAGACGTAGGCGAAGCCGTGGCGGTCCATCTCGACGGGCAGCGTCCTGCGCCGACCGGGCGGGACGGACACATCCAGGTAGCGCGGGTCGGCCGCGATGCCGTCCACGGGGCCGGTCTTCCCCCAGAAGGTGCCGCAGACGACACGCACCACGGTGCCATCGTCGTCGATGATCTCGGGGATCGCGGGCGCCTCGATGTCCTGGTAGCGCGGCTCGGTCATCTTGAGGGATCTCGGCAGGTTGGCCCAGAGCTGGAAGCCGTGCATGCGGCCGCGCGGGTCGCCCTGCGGCATCTCCTGGTGCAGGATGCCGCGCCCGGCGGTCATCCACTGCACGTCGCCGGCGCCCAGCTTGCCGGTGTTGCCGAGGCTGTCGCCGTGCTCGACGGAGCCGGCCAGCACGTAAGTGATCGTCTCGATGCCGCGGTGCGGGTGCCACGGGAAGCCGGCGCGGTAGTCCTCGGGCCGCTCGTTGCGGAAGTCGTCGAGCAGCAGGAACGGGTCGAACTCCGCCGTGTCGCCGAAGCCGAAGGCACGGCGCAGGTGGACGCCCGCGCCCTCGAGTGTCGGGCGGGCCTGGACGATGCGTTTGACGGGTCGGATCGACATGGTTCCTCATCGCTCTTCCGGGGGGTCGCGTTCTCAATACCTCTGTACACTTCGGGGTTCCGATCGGCAGGTTGGAACGAACCGGCTGCCTCCGGGCACGCACGGGCGTACTCCTCCCGAGCGGACGGGTCATGTCGACCGGGACGGAATGGAGGCTCCGATGAGCTGGATTGCATTCCTCCGCGGCATCAACGTGGGCGGGCACGTCGTGAAGATGGACGCGCTGCGGGAGCTTTTTTCCGGGATGGGCTTCGCGGACCTCGCCACCTTCATCGCCAGCGGCAACGTGATCTTCGACGCCGGCAGGGACGCGGAGGCGGCCGCGCTCGAGGCCCGGATCGAGCGCGAGCTCGAGGCGGCGCTCGGCTACGCGGTGGCGACCTTCGTCCGCTCGCCCCACGAGCTCGCGGCGGTGGCGGCGCGGGCGGGCGGGCACGGAGAAGCGGCGGCCGCGCTGTTCCAGCCGGAGCGGCTCGCCGCCGAGGGCACGCGCGTCCACATCGGGTTCCTCAAGGCGCCGCCGTCGGTGGCCGCCGCGGAGGTGCTGGACGCCAGCCGCACGCCGGACGACGACTTCGCGGTCCATGGCCGCGAAGTCTACTGGCTGCGCCGCGGCCGGATGAGCGACTCGGCCTTCACCACGGCGGCCTTCGAGCGTGCGCTCGGCGCGCCATCGACGTGGCGCAACGCGAACACCGTCCGCCGCATGGCGGCGAAGCACGGGCCGGCGTGAGGGCCCGGGAATGGAGCGGGCGATGGCGGTCGTGATCGAGACGGAGCGGCTCCGGCTGCGGCCCTTCCGCGAGGAGGACCTGGACGCGTACGCGGCGTTGTGCGCGGACCCCGAGGTCATGCGCTTCCTGGGCGGGCCGCTCACCCGCGAGGGGGCGTGGCGCCAGATGGCCTTCTTCCTGGGCCACTGGCAGCTGCGCGGCTTCGGCATCCTGGCCGCGGAGGAGCGCGCGGGCGGGGCGCTCGCGTGGCCGAGCGGCTGGGCGAAGCGCCGGAGGGCCGGGCGGTGGTGCAGGG
Organism: uncultured Gemmatimonadales bacterium; assembly: GCA_963708135.1. Lineage (GTDB taxonomy): Bacteria > Gemmatimonadota > Gemmatimonadetes > Longimicrobiales > RSA9. The sequence continues at coordinate 45,350 of OY970192.1, forward strand.
GCACGAGGTGATCGTCTACGGGATCCGGAGGCCATCATGATGCGGTCCGGGGGAGCGGGGGTGGCCAGCGTGGCCGCCGGCGCCGCGGCGCTTCTCGCGGCGGCACTTCTCGGCTGCGGCGGATCGGGCGCGGCGGACCGGCAGGCGGGCGGGGGAGCGGCGGGCGCCGGCCCGTCCGCGGGCGTCGCGGCCCTGGCCGGCTGCTTCGCGGGCACGGGGCTGCGCGCGGGCGGAGGCGCGGCGCGCGGCGGCGTCGAGATGCCGGCCACGCTCGTGCTCGACTCGGTCGTGGAGCCGGGCGGCAGCCGCTTCCACGCCCGCGTCGTGGGCGCGGGCCGGGTGAGCGCCGGTCTGTGGCACCCGGCCTCGGAGGACAGCATCGCGCTGGCGGTGACCGGCGCGTACCCGCCGGCGCTGTACGCGCTGCGCCGGGACGGCAACCGCCTGTTCGGCACCGGACAGCTCGCCTCGATGGTGCCCGGCGTCGAGGTAGACACGAGCACGTGGCCGGTGTCTCTCGAGCGGACGGCCTGTGCGCCGGTGCTCCGTCCGCTCGAGCCGGCCGGCGGCGCGGCCGCGCCCTTCCCGCCGGCGCTCCGCACGGAGCTCGCCGCCATGGGGCAGGCGGATCAGGAGGACCGCAAGGGGATGACCGCAGCCACGATGGGCGACAGCGCGGCGCTCGCGCGGCTCGCGCGGGCCGACTCCGCGCGCACGGAGCGGCTCCGGGCCATCATCCGCCAGGTGGGCTGGCCGACGCCCTCGCGGGCGGGAGAGGCCGCCTCGGAGGCGGCGTTCCTCGTGCTACAGCACAGCCCGGACGCGGGCTTCCAGCGGCGGATGGCGCCCGTCATCGACTCCCTTGCCCACGTGGGCGAAGCGTCGGGGCAGGACGCGGCGCTGCTGATCGACCGGGTCCTCAAGGGGCAGGGGCTGCCGCAACGCTACGGCTCGCAGTTCGACATGAAGGAGGGGCGCCTCGTCCCCTATCCCGTCGAGGATTCCGCGGGCCTCGAGGCCCGCCGCGCCGCCGTCGGCCTCATGCCCATGGCGCAGTATGTCGAGATGCTCCGCGCGATGTACAGGGCTCCCGCCGGTCCGTAAGAGGCGGGTGGAGGCCGAGCACCGGCTGCTCGCGGAGGTGCTCGGCCTCCGGCACGCGCGCGCCACTGGTCTCCACCCCAGGGCGGAACTCTAGGGCGGAGAGGCTCCACCGCCGGACGCGCAGGCCGCGGCGTCGCGCGCGCGCAGCTCGGCCCGGTAGATGTGCCAGCGCCGCGCCGCCGGCGGCGCGCCCTCGACCACGACCCGGCGCAGCGTGTAGGTGCCGGTGAAGCACTGCGCCTCTCCCGCGCTGGTGCGGGCCCGGACGGCGACCGGCACGTCGATGTAGCGCGACCCCGCGGCGCCCTCGATCCGCCCCGGTGTGCCCGGCACGACCCGCGCGGACGCCGTGCCCGCGAAGCCCTTCCGGAACGCCGGCTCCGTCTGTCCGCTCGCCCGCCCCTCGTCGCCCCAGTACGCGTACGCCCGGGAGTAGTCCCGCGCGGTGATCGCCGCATAGTAGTCCCGCAGCACCGCGAGCGCCGCGGCCACGCCGCCGCTGTCGGCCGGCGGTACCGGCCCGCCCGCGGCCACGGCGCCGCCGGGCCTGCCCGTTGCCGATGAGGTGGTGTCCGCCCCCCCGCCCGCCCCTGCGGTTGCCGCCGGGCCGCCTGTTGCCCCCGACCCCGCGGTCGCCCGTTGGCCTGCCCTTGCCGCTGCCCCCGCGCTCGCGCTTGCCCTTGCGCTTGCGGCCGTGTCCGTCGCGCTCCGCCCGCCGCCGCTCCCGCCACAGCCCGACACCGCCAGCAGCACCGCCACGGTGCGCAGCCCGACCCGCCCCGGCTTCGCCATCCTCACCCCTTCGGCACGTGAGCGCCGCACTCCCGAAGCGCTCGCCGCGGCGCCGGGTGGTAGGGCATGAGCGACGCGGCGGCGCGCGCGTACGGGAGCCGGCGGTGGCACGAGCCGCGCTTCATCATGAGCAGGTCGAGCCGGTAGTTGCCCGGGTCGAAGCGGAGCGCCAGGTCGACGGTCGCACGGGAAGTGGAGTCGCGCGTGAGGACGATGGCCGTGAGTTGGCCGGCGCTGTAGAGCGTCGTGCCGAGGACGAGCAGGACGAGGGCGGCCGAGATGAGGACGCGCCGTCCGGCGGCGAGCGGGCGGGACAGGATCGGGTCGCTGCGAGGCCGGAGCGCGCCCGTGGCCACGGCCACGAAGTAGAGCGGCGCGGGGAGCAGCAGCACGGCGTCGAAGGCGCCGGCCACGACGGCGGCGGAGAGCACGCCGAGGAGCGCGATGCCGTCCAGCGCCTCGTCGGGGTCGGGGCCGCGGACGCGGAAGAGCGCGCCGATGGCGGTGGTGAACCCGGCCAGCAGGAGCAGCAGCGTGCCGATTGGCCCGCGCTCGACGAGGAAGGTGACCCAGTCGCTGCTCGGCCACGGGTTGGTCGGGATCGGGTCGTCGGGGTCGAACGCCGGGTCGCCGGGCGTGGTCACGCGCGGATACTGCACGAACCAGTTGCCGGGGCCCACGCCGAAGATCGGCCGCTTCGCGAGCAGGCGCGCCGAGTTGCTGTACTGGATCAGACGGCCGCGCCCCGAGCCGCCGCTGTAGTCGGCGAGCCGGCTGAAGGTCTCCGCGTAGGGGCTCGAGGAGCGCCAGTCGAGCTGGTTCGGCAGCACGACGGCGAGCCCGGCGCCGATGGCGACGGCGAGGAGCGCGCCCCGCAGCGACCGCGCCCGGCCCCGCAGCGCGCCACGGCCGACGAGGGAGGCGGCGAGCACGACCGCCAGCGCCACCGCCAGCGCAAGCCACGCGGCGCGGGAGCGCGTGAGCACGATCGCCGCCGCGTCGATGACGAGCGCGAGGAACGTCGCCCACCGACCGAGCGCGGTGCCCGCGCGGAGCCGCACGAGCAGCAGCAGCGGCAGCGAGATGGCCGTCAGGTGCGCGAGGAAGTTGCGGTTGCCGAACGTCGCCCCCGGCGGTCGCGTCTGCGCGAGGAACCACCAGTCCGCGCCGTACGCCTGCGCCACGCCGAGCGCGGCGCCGGCAGCGCCCGCGGCCGCCAGTGCGCCCGCCAGGAAGCGCCCCTGGGCGGGCGCGGTGCTGCGGGCCGCGAGGAAGACGATGTAGCCGCACAGGCCGAGTCCGAAGCCGGACAGCGCGAGCCAGTGGTTGCGGGCGAGGACGGCGGAGATGCCGCTCCAGGCGAGGAACGCCGCGAGCAGCACGTCCACCACGTCGCCTTCGATGCGGCGCCAGCCGGGCAGCAGCGCGAGCAGAGAGACGAGCGCCACGACCTCGAGCGCCAGCGCCTTCGGCACCTGGTGCCGGTCGAGGTCGAAGAGCGGCGAGCGGACGGCGGCCAGCACCACGGCGAGCGCGCCGACGGCGAGCAGGATCGCCAGCCCGAGCGCGGCGGTGCGGGACGGAGGTGGTCGGACATCGGACATCGCGGGGCGAAGATGGCCGCCGGGCCGTGAGCGGGCAAGTCGCCGCGCATGCTGCCGCGGCGGGTCGGGCGCGCCCGCGGCGCGAGGCGGAACCCCATCTCCCGGGTGGCGCGGAAGCGCGCGGCACGCCACTATGCCGCCGGAGCGGACGCGCGTTGCGCGCGCGGTGCGGTGGACAGCCGAAAGGAGGCACCCGATGCGGCCAGGTGAGAAGCGTCCCGGGGCGGACGAGTACGCGCCCTTCTACGCGGGCTACGTCGCGCGGGTGCCGGAGGGCGACATCGTCGCCGTGCTGGGCGCGCAGCTCGGCGTGACGCGCGTCCTCCTGGAGCACGTCCCCGAGGAGCGCGCCCTGTACGCCTACGCGCCGGGCAAGTGGACCGTCAAGCAGGTGGTCGGCCACCTGTCGGACACGGAGCGGATGCTGTCGGCACGTGCGCTCCGCTTCGCGCGCGGCGACAGCACCCCGGTGCCCGGCTTCGACGAGAACGCCTATGCGGACGAGGCCGGCTCGAACGAGCGCAGCCTGGCCTCGCTGCTCGACGACCTCGAGGCCACCCGCCAGGCGACGGTCGCCTTGCTCGCCGGCCTGCCCGACCACGCCTGGATCCGGCGCGGCGTGGCGAACGGCAAGGAGGTCTCCGTCCGCGCCCTGGCCTGCATCATCGCCGGCCACGAGCTCCACCACCGCGAGATCCTGAAGACGCGCTATCTGGCGTAGCGGGCACGGGCACATGTACGGGAAGGGCGATCCGGATGGGCGCGGCCGCGAGTACGGCCACGGGCACGCTGCCGGGCACGGGCAGGGGCAAAGAGGCCCCGACCAGGAGCGCTGGCTACGGCGGGCGCGGTGGCTGATCGGGGCCACGCTCGCGACGAGCGTCCTGGAGGCCGCGATCGGGCTGTGGGCGGCGATCTCGGCCTCCAGCCTGGCGCTGCTCGCGTTCTCGCTGGACAGCGGGATCGAGATGGCGGCGGGGATCGTGGTGCTGCGGCGGCTGGGGCAGCGCGGGGGAGGCGGCCGGGAGGCCGCGGCGGAGCGGCGGGCCCGGCGCTTCGTGGGCGTGACGCTGCTGCTGCTCGCCGCCTATGTGGTGGTCGAGGGCATCGTGCGGCTGGCGGGTGGCCATGGCGCGCGGGAGAGTGTGCCGGGGATCATCGTGGTGGGCGGCTCGCTCGTGCTCATGCCGCTGCTGGCGTGGGGCAAGCTCGGGGCGGCGCGCGCGCTGGGGAGCGGCGCGGTCCGGGCCGAGGCGATGGAGACGCTCGCGTGCGCCTACCTCTCGGCGGCGGCGCTGGCCGGCCAGCTCGCCACGGCGCTGGCGGGGTGGTGGTGGGCGGACGCGGTGGCGGCGCTCGTCATGGCGCCGTGGCTCGTCCGCGAGGGGCTGGAGGCGCTCGAGGGAGATGAAGGCGGGGAGGGGGAGTGAGGAAGGAACGCTACTCGATGTTCGCGGTTACGGCGCCCGGGCTGGAGCCGCTCGTGCGCGCCGAGCTGGCTGCGCTCGGCATCCGGGCGGTGGCGGAGCCGGGCGGCGTGTCGTGGCGCGGTCCGCGCGCGGAGCTCTACGCCGCCAACCTGCGCCTGCGCAGCGCGAGCCGCGTGCTGGTCCGGCTCGCCGAGTTCCGGGCGCGCGCCTTCCACGAGCTCGAGCGCCGCGCCCGCGAGGTGCCCTGGGAGCGCTTCGCGGGCTCCGGCCGGCCGGTCCGGCTGCGGGTGACCAGCCGCCGCTCGAAGCTCTACCACGAGGGCGCGATCGCCGAGCGGCTGGCCGGCGCGATCGAGGCCGCGGCGGGCGCGTCGCCCGCGGCCGCGGCAGCGCCGTCCGGGGACGAGGAGGAGGATTCGCCAGGCGACGAGGAGGCGCAGCTCCTCGTGGTCCGCTTCCTCCACGACCGCTGCACGATCAGCGTGGATGCGTCGGGCGCGCCGCTGCACCGGCGCGGCTACCGGCAGGCGCTCGGGAGGGCGCCGCTCCGCGAGACGCTGGCCGCGGCCATGCTCCTGGCGGCCGGCTGGCCGGGCGATGCGCCGCTCCTGGACCCGCTCTGCGGCGCGGGCACGATCCCGATCGAGGCCGCGCTCCTCGGCCGCCGCATCGCGCCGGGCCTGGCGGGAGGCGAGCCCCGGCGCTACGCCTTCGAGGCGTGGCCGGAGCACTCGGCGGCAGCGTGGGACGATGTGGTGGCGCGGGCGCGCGAGGATATCCTGCCGGCGGCGCCCGCGCCGGTGCTCGGTTCCGACCGCGACGCGGGCGCGGTGGCGGCGGCACGGGCGAACGCCGGGCGCGCGGGCGTAGCCGCGGACGTGGAGCTCTCGGTCCGCGCCCTCACCGCCGTCGAGCCGCCGGCGGGCCCCGGCTGGCTGGTCACGAATCCGCCGTACGGCCGGCGCGTGGGCGATGCGCACGCGCTCCGCGACCTGTACGCCGCGCTCGGCAACCTGGCGCGCGCCCGGCTGGTCGGCTGGACGGTGGCGCTGCTCTCCGCCGACCGGCGGCTTTCGGGCCAGGCGCGGCTCGCGCTCGACGAGCGCTCGAGGACGCGGAACGGTCCCATCCCGGTCCGCATCCTGGTGGGGACGGTCTCGTGAACCAACACGCGGAGGCGATCATGCGGCGGCTCCTACTGCTCCTTCCGGCGCTGCTGGCGCTTTCCTGCACCGGCGGGGGCCGCGCCGGCGCCACGCCCCCCGACACGGTGAGCAGGTTGAAGGCGGACAGCGCCCTCGGCCGCTCGGGGCTGCCCGGCGCGAAGGGCGTGTTCAACGCCATGGACGCGGCGGATTCCTTGAACAAGCACAACGAGCTGTACGACACGATCCACTGAAACGGGAGGCGCGCGATGAGCAGTCCCGGACGGATCATGCTGGCCGAGGCGATCGGCACGTTCGCCCTCATCTTCATCGGTGTCCTCTCGATCTCGGCGGGGCCGTTCGTGGGCGCGCCGGGCGCACCGAGCCTGGCCACGATCGCGTTCGCGCACGGCCTGACGATCGCCGTCATGGTGGCCGCGCTCGGCCAGGTCTCCGGCGGCCACTTCAACCCTGCCGTGACCTTCGGCTTCGTGGTGACGGGACGCCTCGCCCCGGGCATGGGCGCGCTCTACTGGATCGCCCAGCTCGCCGGCGCCACCGCGGCCGGCTTCGCCGTTGTGGCCATCGCCGGCACCGCCACTGTCGCCACGGGGACGCCCGCGCTCGGCACGGCGGTGAGTCCCGGGATGGCGATCGCGCTCGAGGCGGTCGGCACCTTCTTCCTCGTGCTCGTGATCTTCGGCACGGCCGTCGACGAGAGGGCGCCGCGCTCGGTCTATCCGCTCGCCATCGGCCTCACCATCACGCTCGACATCATGGCCATCGGCCCGATGACGGGCGGGGCGGTGAACCCGGCGCGCTCCCTCGGCCCGGCGCTCGCCTCGGGCCACTGGGCGGCCGAGTGGGTCTACTGGGTCGGCCCGCTCCTGGGCGGCGGCGCGGGGGCGCTGGTCGAGCACCTGTTCCTGATCGAGGGCGCGCCCAGCCCCGAAACGGCCGCGCGCGGCGGCCCCGCCCCCGCAGAGGAGCGCGAGGGCTGAGCCGGGCCGCGCCGGGCGGAGTCGCCATGCCGCCGGAGAAGACGCTCTCGCCGGATGCGGCGCGCGCCTATTACGACCGCTTCGGCGCCAGGCAGGACGCGCAGGGCTTCTACGAGGATCCGGCGCTCGATGCGCTCGTCGCCCGCGGGGCGTTCGAGCGGGCGGACGCCGTCTTCGAGCTCGGCTGCGGGACGGCGCGCCTGGCCGCGCGACTGCTGGATGGCGTGCTGCCCGCCCACGCGCACTACCTCGGCACCGACACGAGCGCTACCATGCTCCGGCTGGCGCGCGACCGGCTGGCACCCTGGCGGCAGCGGGCGCGTGTCGAGGAGGCCGGGCCCGAGCCGACCGTGCCCGCCGGCGACGCCGCCTTCGACCGGTTCGTCTCGACGTACGTGCTCGACCTGCTGCCGGACGCCGCCATCGCGAGGGCACTGGCCGAGGCGCACCGCGTACTCGTGCCCGGCGGCCTCCTCTGCCTGGCGAGCATCACGCCGGGGATCGGGCCGCTGTCCCGGCTCGTCATGGCCGTCTGGGCCGCCGTCGCCCGGCGACGCCCGGCCTGGGTGGGCGGCTGCCGCCCGATCGAGCTCGCGGCGCGACTCGCGCCGGAGCGCTGGAACGTGGAGCACAGGTCCGTCGTGACGCCGTGGGGCGTGAGCTCCGAGGTCGTCGTGGCGCGGCGGACGTGACGTCGCCTTCATTCGCCGCACGGAGCTTCGAGGCATGAGCGAGCCCCGCTTCATCCCGCTGGCCACCTGGGTCGAGCGGCCGCCGGAGGAGATGCGGCGGCGCGCTGCCGCGTTCGCCGAGCGCATGCGGCGGCGCCGCACCGTGCGCGATTTCTCCGACCGGCCGATCCCTCCGGGCGTGGTCGAGGACTGCCTGCGCGCGGCCGCCACGGCGCCGAGCGGCGCGAACATGCAGCCGTGGCGCTTCGTCGTCGTGACCGATGCGGGGGTCAGGCGGCGGATCCGGCAAGCCGCGGAGGAGGAGGAGCGGGCGTTCTACCGCGAGAAGGCGCCGCCCGAGTGGCTCGAGGCGCTGGCGCCGCTCGGCACGGACGAGAGGAAGCCGTTCCTCGACACCGCGCCCTGCCTCATCGCCATCTTCGTGCAGCGCTACGGGCTGCTGCCCGATGGGCGACAGGTGAAGCACTACTACGCGACGGAGTCCGTGGGCATCGCCACCGGATTCCTCATCGCCGGGCTGCACGAGGCCGGACTCGCCACGCTGACCCACACGCCCAGCCCGATGGATTTTCTGAACGAGATCCTCGGCCGGCCGCGCAACGAGCGGCCGTTCCTGCTGCTCGTGGTCGGATATCCCGCCGACGGGGCGAAGGTGCCGGACATTGGCAGGAAGCCGCTCGAGGAGGTTGCGACGTTCATCGGGCTCGAGGGTGAGGGAGAGTTTGAGGGTGAGGATTGGGATAGGGGTGAGTGAGGGAGGGGGAGAGGGTGAGGGGGCCGCGGCGCTGAATCCTACCAGTCGGACGGGAGATGAGAGAATGGAGCGCGCGACGCACTACCGCTGGGACGAGATGGCGAAGGAGGAGCTCACGCCGCTGCTCGGGCGGCGGCTCATCACGGGTGAGCGCATGATGCTGGCGCACGTGTACCTGAAGAAGGGATGCGTCGTCCCGAAGCACGCGCACGATAACGAGCAGCTGACCTACATCCTCGAGGGCGCGCTCCGGTTCCGGCTGGGCGAGGATGGCGCGGAGGAGGTGGTGGTGGGAGCGGGCGAGGTGTTGCACATCCCATCCAACCTGCCGCACGAGGCGGTGGCCATCGAGGACACGCTGGACGTGGACGTGTTCAGCCCGCCGCGCCAGGACTGGCTCGACAAGAGCGACGCCTACCTGCGCGGGAAGTAGGAGGAGCGGCGATGGACTTCGGACTGAAGGGGCGCGTCGCGCTGGTCGCGGCGTCGAGCAAGGGGCTGGGACGCGCGGTCGCGGAGGAGCTGGCGGCCGAGGGTGCATCGCTCATCCTCAATGCGCGTGGCGCGGAGGAGCTCGAGGCCACCCGCGCGGCGATCGCCGGGGCGAGCGGGGTGGACGTGATCGCCGTGGCGGCCGACCTCTCGACCCTGGAGGGCGTGCGCGCGCTGACGGACGCCGCGCTGGCTCGCTTCGGCCGCGTGGACATCCTGGTCAACAACGCGGGCGGGCCGCCGGCGGGGCCGTTCGAGAGCCTCGCGCCGGAGGCGTGGGAGCAGGCGTTCCGGCTCACGCTGCGCAGCGCGGTCGAGCTGACGCGCGCGGTGCTGCCCGGGATGAAGGAGCGGCGCTGGGGCCGGATCGTCAACATCACCTCGATCACGGTCAAGCAGCCGGTCGAGAACCTGATGCTCTCGAACAGCCTGCGCGCCGCCGTCACCGGCTTCGCCAAGACGCTGTCCAACGAGGTGGCGTCCGTCGGGGTCACGGTGAACAACGTGCTCCCCGGCTACACCCGCACGGACCGCCTCGTCGAGCTGGCGGAGAAGACGGCGCGCGACCGCGGCATCGCGCCCGAGCAGGTGAGCAGCCGCTGGACCGAGACCACGCCGGCCGGCCGGCTCGGCGAGCCGCGCGAGATCGCGGCCGTCGTCGCCTTCCTGGCGTCCGAGCGCGCGAGCTACGTGAACGGCGCCTCGCTGCCCGCGGACGGCGGGTGGATCCGGGCGCTCTACTGACGGGAGATGCCGCCGTGCCCGATGAGCCCGGCGTTCCCGCCGCCGCCGGTGCCGCGCCCGGCGCCGTGCGCCGCTCGCGCGCCGAGCGCTGGGCGATGGCGGGCATCACGATCGAGTTCATGGCCCTCGTCCGCACGCTGTCGGAGGTGTTCCGGCTGCGCGCCGTCGGCGGCGCCTTCGATCTCGCCGGCGCCCTGCCATACGTGACGGGCGCGCTCATCGCGGCGGTGTTCTGCTGGGCATCCGTCACGCTCTTCTTCCTGCGCCGCTACCGCACGGCGGCGCTCCTCTCCGCCGCCCTGGTGGCCGTGCTCCTCGCCTACAAGTTCGTCTGGATGCGCTGAGCGGGGACCCGGGTCGGGGACGCCCGCGACGCGGCGTGTCGATTCGCGCGGGCCTCGTTCGTCGCGTGAGTGGAGCCGGGATGAGAACCGCGGCCGGAAGCCGCCGCGCGAACCCCGGCCTGGAACCCGAACGGGAAGGAGATCCCCCATGCGATTCCTGGTGATCGTCAAGGCCAACGAGGCCAGCGAGGCCGGCGTGCTGCCGAGCACCGAGATCATCGAGAAGATGGGCCGGTACAACGAGGAGCTGGTCAAGGCCGGCGTCATGCTCGCGGCGGAGGGGCTGCAGCCGAGCTCGAAGGGCGCGCGCGTGAAGTTCGAGGGCGGGAAGAAGACCGTGACCGACGGGCCGTTCGCCGAGACCAAGGAGCTCGTCGCCGGGTTCTGGCTGTGGCAGTGCCGCTCCTTCGACGAGGCGCTCGAGTGGCTGAAGCGCGCGCCGTTCGGCGGCGGCACGGAGGTCGAGCTCCGGCCGGTCTTCGAGCCGGAGGACTTCGGCGAGAACCTCACGCCGGAGCAGCGCGAGCGCGAGGAGCGGCTGCGCGCTCAGGTCAACGACAGCCTGCGGGGCTGACCCCCCACGGAAAGGAGATCTCCCATGACCACGGCAGCCGTTCGGCCCGCAGTCCCGCCCCTTCCGGTCTCGCGCGGGAGGCTCTGGACCGGCCGCACTCTGAGCGCGATCGCGATCCTGTTCCTCCTCATGGATGCGACGATCCACGTGCTTCGGATCCAGGCGGTGGCGGAGGCCTTCGACCGGCTCGGCGTTCCGCTCGGCCTGGCCCTCGCCATCGGCGTGCTCGAGCTGGCGTGCGTGCTCGTCTACGCGTTGCCGCGCACCGCCGTCGTGGGGGCCGTCCTGCTGACCGGCTATCTCGGCGGCGCAGTCGCCATCCAGCTGCGGGCCGGAAGTCCGCTGTTCGCGGAGACGCTGTTTCCGGTGTACGTGGGCGTGCTGGTCTGGGGTGGGCTGCTCCTGCGGCGGCCGGGACTCCTGGACGCGGCGTTTCCACCGCGGGCCTGAGGCCCGCCGCCGTCAGGTCCCGCCAGTGGTCTCCGGCGCCTGCATGCTGTCCCAGCCAAGCGAGCGCGCCAGGTGGCAGGCCGGCGCCACCTCGCGGATCTCCACGCTCATGCCGTGCTCGAGGCTCGGGCAGGCGCGCGCGATCGCCGTCGCCTCGTCCAGCGTGAGGCCGGTCAGCAGGAAGTAGCCGCCCACGAGCTCCTTAGCCTCGCTGAACGGGCCATCCGTGACCCTCTCGCCGCGCGCGCCGGAGACCAGCCGGCCGGCATCCTCCAGCGGCTTGCCGTCCTGGAGGTTGCCGCGCGCGGCCATCGCATCGACCCAGCCGTTCCAGTGGTCGAGGCACTCCCGCCGCTCCTCGGCCGACATGGCGGCGTAGACCTCGGGCGTGGTCTCGCGGACCAGCAGCAGGTAGTCGGAGGCGTTCGCGCTCATTGCATACCCTCCCGGACAGGGGCTCGGAGAAATCCCGGTCCCGACGAGTGAAAATGTCCGCTGCGGCCCCGCCGCTTCGCCTGGTCCGGACGCGGTCGGGGACGCGAGAATGCGACGCGAGCGCCGCCGGCGTCAAGGGGCGGGACGAGCGGCTGGTCCGCCCCTGTCGATTTCCGCCCTCCCTGTTCGTCGCACTGGTAGAGGCCGGAAACGACCGCGGCGAGCGCCGCGGAATCGCCCCGGCCGACACCCGAGCCGGGGAGGCAGTGATGAGCTCGACCCACGCGCAGCACCCGAAGCCGAACGGCGCCCTGCTCTGGGGCCTGCAGGCCCTGCTCGCCACCGTGTTCCTCCTGGCCGGCGGGATGAAGCTTTTCCTGCCCGCCGCCGCGCTGGCGCAGCAGACGCCCGTGCCGGTTGCGTTCCTCCGCTCCATCGGCGCCTGCGAGGTGCTGGACGCCCTCGGGCTGGTGCTCCCGGGCCTCCTCCGCATCCGGACGGAGCTGACCTCGCGCGCGGCCGGCGGTCTCGTCATCATCATGATCGGCGCGACCGGTGCCACCGTGGCGACCGGCGCCCTGCTGCCGGCGCTCGTGCCGCTGGTGCTCGCGCTGCTGGCCGGGACCGTGGCGCGTGGCCGGTGGGGCTGGGCGCCGGCGCCTCGCGGCACGCACCACGCCGTGCTCCACCCCGCCCGGTGAGCGCCGGCCGCCGCACACGCCGGGGCCGACCCGCCGCCCCGACCCGACCCGCACGGGAGGGAGGTGCCTCATGATCGACACGCCATGCCTCGTCGAGAGCGGGCGCACGGGCGAGTGGCCGCGGCCGACCGTGGTCCGGACCGGCCGGCTCGCCCGCCGCGGGGGCGCCGGTGCGGGCCCGGCGGGGTGGCGGTAGTGTCGGATGTCGGCCGCGCAATCGATGCGGTCTGGCGCATCGAGTCGGGCCGGGTCATTGCCCGGATCGCGCGCATGGTCGGCGACATCGGACTTGCCGAGGACCTGGCGCAGGACGCGCTCGTCGCCGCGCTCGAGCGCTGGCCGGTCTCGGGGATCCCCGACAACCCGGGCGCGTGGCTCACGGCCACGGCGCGCCACCGCGCGCTCGACCGCCTGCGCCGCGACAAGCTGCTCGAGCGCAAGCACGCGGAGATCGCGCCCGAGCTCGAGGCCAGGCAGGACGACGCCGTGCCCCAGCTGGACGCCGCCCTCGACGATCCGGTAGGCGACGACATGCTCCGCCTCATCTTCACCGCGTGCCACCCCGTGCTCGCCAGGGAGGCCCGCGTCGCCCTCACCCTGCGCGTGGTGGGCGGCCTTACCACCGAGGAGATCGCGCGCGCGTTCCTCGTGCCGACGCCCACCATGGCGCAGCGGATCGTGCGCGCCAAGCGGACGCTGCGCGAGGCCCGGGTGCCGTTCGAGGTGCCGCGCGCCGAGGAGCTCGCCGCCCGCCTCGCCTCGGTCCTCGAGGTGGTCTACCTGATCTTCAACGAGGGTTACTCGGCCACCGCGGGCGAGGACTGGGTGCGGCCCGCGCTGTGCGAGGACGCGCTCCGGCTGGGCCGCATCCTGGCCGCCCTCGCGCCCGCGGAGCCGGAGGTCCACGGGCTCGTCGCCCTCATGGAGATCCAGGCCTCCCGGCTGCGGGCGCGGCTCGGGCCGGACGGCGAGCCCGTGCTGCTGCTCGACCAGGACCGCGCCCGCTGGGACTGGCTGCTGGTCGGCCGCGGCCTCGCCGCGCTGGAACGCGCCGGAGCCCTTGGCGGCGCGCTCGGGCCCTATGCGCTGCAGGCCGCCATCGCCGCGTGCCACGCCCGCGCCCGCCGCACGGAGGAGACCGACTGGGCCCGCATGGCCGCCCTCTACGATGCCCTCGCCCAGGTCGCACCCTCGCCGATCGTCGAGCTGAACCGCGCCGTCGCCGTATCGCGCGCCTTCGGCCCCGAGGCGGGCCTCGAGATCGTGGACGCGCTCGTGGCCGCCGGCGCCCTCGAGCGCTACCACCTGCTGCCGGCCGTGCGCGCGGACCTGCTGGCCAGGCTCGGCCGCGCGCAGGAGGCGCGCGCCGAGCTCGAGCGCGCCGCCGCGCTCACGCAGAACGAGCGCGAGCGGGCGCTGCTGCGCGAGCGGGCGGACGAGCTGGGATAGCAGCGCGGCGCGGAGCCAGGGTGGGCATGCGGCGTTCGCGCCCGAATCCTTCGGCTACGCGCCGTTCCCCGCCAGCGTCTCCGCCAGGAACCGCGCCGCCTCCGCCTCCGCCCAGAGGACGGGGCGCCAGGGCGTGCCGCCAATGAAGCCGACGTGGCCGCCCCGCGGCGTGACTACCGCCGTGACGAGCGGGTTGGCGGCCGCGGCCGCGCGCGGGAAGGCGGCAACCGGCAGGAACGGATCATCCGCGGCCTGGAGCAGGAGCGTGGGCACGCGGATCCGCTCGACGAAGCCCGCGCAGCTCGAGCGGCGGTAGTAGTCCGCCGCGTCGCGGAAGCCGTGCAGCGGCGCGGTGGCCGCGTCGTCGAACTCCCGGAAGGTGCGCGCGGCGGCCAGCGCCTCCAGGTCGCAGCGGTCTCGCAGCAGCGCCTCCTTGGCCGCCGCCTTCTCGCGCAGCGTGCGCAGGAAGAGCGAGGTGTAGAACCGGCCCATGAAGCTCTTCGCCATGAGGTCGGCGCTTCTGGCGAGGTCGTAGGGGACGGAGACGGCGGCGGCGGCGGAGAGCGTGCTCGGGGCGGCGTCGCCTTCCTCGCCGAGATACTTGAGCAGGACGTTGCCGCCGAGCGAGAAGCCGATCGCCCCGAGCGGCGCGTCGGGGAAGCGCTCGCGCAGCCGGGCGAGCACGAAGCGCAGGTCCTCCGTCTCCCCCGAGTGGTAGAAGCGCGCGGTGCGGTTCGGCTCGCCGCTGCACGAGCGGAAGTTCAGGCCCACGGCGCGCAGCCCGAGGCGAGTCAGCCCGCGGTAGCTGCCGAGCGCGTAGCCGCGGCGGGCCGAACCCTCGAGCCCGTGCAGCAGCACCACCAGCGGCGCGGCCGGGGCGTCCGGTCCGGCCGCCGTGAAGTCGAGGTCGAGGAAGTCGCCGTCCGGCGTGTCCAGCCGCTCGCGCCGGAGCGCCACCGGGTCGGCCGGCCGGAGCACCCGCCCGGCGATCGTCTGGGCATGCGGCCCGGGCAGCCATGCGGCCGGGAGGAACGGTCGGGGCCGGAACGCTTCGGCGCGTGGCCCGCCCAGGGGTGCGCGTTCCCCCGCCCGAGCCCCGCGACTCACCGCGCCTGCTTCCGGATCCAGTCCGCGAGCGCCTCGACGTGCTGGCGCACGAACTTGCGCGTGGTCTCGTCCGTGAGGTTGCCCTCCTCGTCGAACCGCTCGCGGGCCCGCGCGACCAGCACCTCGGGCTGGAGCATGGCCAGCGTGCGCGTGAACACGAAGCTCTGCCTGAGCTGCAGTTGGGCGCGCGCCGTCCCGGAGCTCCCTGTCGTCGCGCCCATGATGCTCACCGGCTTCTCCCGCAGCGGCGACTCCGCCGGCGGCCGGGACGCCCAGTCGATGGCGTTCTTCAGCACGCCCGGCACGCCGTAGTTGTATTCGGGCGTCACGAACAGCACGCCGTCCGCCTCGCGGATGGCGCGCTTCAGGTCCGTCACCACCTCCGGATCGCCGGCGTCCTCCACGTCCTGGTCGTACGGCGGGACCTCGCCCAGCCGGTCCCAGATCCGGATCTGGGTCCCCTCCGGCGCGAGCCGCTGCGCCTCCCGGAGCAGCGCCCTGTTGTAGGAGCCCCTGCGCAGGCTCCCCGCGATGCCGAGCACCTGTAGCGCCCGCTCTTGATCGGTCATTCCTCCCCCTGGTAGAATCCGCCGGTCGGCTGGTCCGCCGCCGAGCCGCCCCGCGTGAAGCCCAAGCCGCTGCCGCCGCCGGGCTGTTCCACCCCCGCCGAGCCCGCGAACGACGTGCCGCGAGCGGGGAGCACGCGCCGAACACGGATCCGGCCCGGCAAACAGGCCGCGAGCGGCGAGAATGCCACGGCAACCCTCGGCCGCCGCGAGCGTCGCCCACTCTCCCGCTCGCCCACTCTCCCACCTCTGGCAGCGGGCGGAGCGGAAGCGCACCGCCGGGGTACGAACCGGACACCATGGACCCACACCCCCGGGGACCTTGAAGGACCGCATCATCGTCCGCAACGCGCGGCAGCACAACCTGAAGGGGATCGACGTGGAGCTCCCGCGCCGGTCCCTCGTCGTGTTGACCGGCCCCAGCGGCTCGGGGAAGTCCTCCCTCGCCTTCGACACCCTCTACGCCGAGGGGCAGCGGCGCTACGTGGAGTCGCTGTCCACGTACGCAAAGCAGTTCCTGGAGCGGATGGAGAAGCCGGCGGTCAACTCCGTCGAGGGGATCAGCCCCGCCGTCGCGATCGAGCAGAAGAACCCGATCAAGACCAGCCGCTCCACCGTCGGCACCGCCACGGAGGTTTACGACTACCTGCGCCTGCTCTGGGCGCGCGCGGGCCGGACGTACTGCCCCGAATGCGGCCGCGAGGTGCGGCCCGATACCGTGCAGTCCGCCGCCGACGCGCTCCTCGCCCTGCCGGCCCGCACGCGCATCCTCGTCGCGTTTCCGCTGCCGCGCAGCGCGCGCGCCAAGCACGCCAGCGTGGTCGAGAACCTGCGCGCGCTCGGCTTCATCCGCGTCTACGCGGATGGCGCGCTGCTGGACCTGGACGAGCCCGGCGCGGAGGACCCCGGGAGCCTCGGCGCCGACCTGGCCGCGGCGGCCGAGCTGCTGGTGGTGGTGGACCGGCTGGCCACGGCGCCCGACCTGGGCGAGCGGCTGGCGGACTCGATCGGCACCGCGTTCGTCGAAGGCGAGGGCGAGGTCGTCGTCGTCTTCCACGACGAGCCGGAGCGGCGGCTCCGCTTCTCGGAGCGGTTCCGTTGCCCGGACCACCCGGAGATCCGGTTCCTCGACCCCACGCCACGGCTCTTCTCCTTCAACAACCCGTACGGCTCCTGCCCCGAGTGCACGGGCTTCGGCGCGGTGCTCGAGTACGACGAGGCGCTCATCGTGCCGAACACGGGGCGCTCGCTCCGCGAGGGTGCCGTGGACCCCTGGGAGAAGCCGCGCTACGGCAAGTACCGCCAGAAGCTGCTGGCCTACGCGCGCGAATGCGACGTCTCCGCCGACGCCCCCTGGCACGCCCTCCCCGACGGCTTCCGCCGCGCCGTCCTGCGCGGCAAGCGCGGCGAGTTCCAGGGCGTGCTGCCGTTCCTGCGCTCGCGCGAGAGCAAGCGCTACAAGCAGTACATCCGCGTCTTCCTCAGGCAGTACCAGACGCCGCGGCCGTGTCCCGCGTGCGGCGGGACCAAGCTGCGGCCGGAGGCGCTCCTCGTGCGCGTGGCGGGGCTCGACATCGCCGAGGCGTGCACCCGCTCGATCGTGGAGCTGCGCGCCTGGGTCGAGGCGCTCGAGCTCTCGCCGCAGGAGGCGGCCATCGCCGCTCCGATCGTCCGCGAGGTCGTCGCCCGGCTGCGATTCCTCGACGACGTCGGGCTCGGCTACCTCTCGCTGCACCGCCAGACGCGCACCCTCTCCGGCGGCGAGGCGCAGCGGATCTCCCTCGCCAACTCGCTCGGCGCCAGCCTGGTGGACGCGCTCTACGTCCTCGATGAGCCGACCATCGGGCTGCACCCCCGCGACACGGACCGCCTGCTCGGCCTGCTCGCGCGGCTGCGCGAGGCGGGCAACAGCGTCGTCGTCGTCGAGCACGACGCCGCCGCCATCCGCGCCGCCGACCACGTCGTCGAGATGGGACCCGGCAGCGGCGAGAAGGGCGGCCGCATCGTCTTCGAGGGGCCGCCCGAGGCGCTCGCCGAGGCCGATACCGCGACGGGCCGCTTCCTGGCCGGCGCGGAGCCGCCGCCCCGGCCGCACCGCCGCCCCGTGGACGGCCCGCGGCTCTCCCTCGAGGGCGCCCGCCTCCACAACCTCGAGGGCATCGACGTCGAGGTGCCGCTCGGCGCGCTCACCGTGGTCACCGGCGTGAGCGGCTCGGGCAAGAGCACCCTCGTCCACGACGTGCTCTACCGCGCGCTCGAGCGCCGGCTCGGCGGCGGCGACACGAGCGCCAAGCAGCACCTCGGCGAGGCGGTGGGCGCCTACGAGCGGCTCGACGGGATTGCCCGCGTGGACGCCGCCGTTCTCGTGGACCAGAGCCCGATCGGCCGCACGCCGCGCTCGAACCCGGTCACCTACATCAAGGCCTTCGACCACATCCGCGAGATCTTCTCCCGCCAGCCGCTCGCGAAGCAGCGGAAGTACACGCCCGGCCACTTCTCCTTCAACGTGAAGGGCGGCCGCTGCGAGCACTGCAAAGGCGACGGCGTCGTGCAGGTCGAGATGGTCTTCATGGCCGACGTCTACGTCCCGTGCGACTTCTGCGGCGGGCGCCGCTACAAGCCGGAGACCCTGGAGGTAGACGTGAAGGGGCTCTCGATCGCCGACGTGCTCGAGCTCACCGTGGATGAGGCGATCCGCTTCTTCATCCGCGAGGACCGCCTCGGCCAGGCCCTCTGGCAGCTCCAGCAGGTCGGCCTCGGCTACCTCCGCCTCGGCCAGCCCGCCAACACCCTCTCCGGCGGCGAGGCGCAGCGCCTCAAGATCGCGCGCGAGCTCATCGAGGGCGGACGCCGCCGCGGCCGGCGAGTCTACATCCTCGACGAGCCGACCACCGGCCTCTCCGGCGCCGAGGTGCGCAAGCTGCTTGCGGTGCTCCAGAAGCTCCTCGACGCCGGCCACACCGTGATCCTCATCGAGCACAACCTCGACGTGATCCGCGCCGCGGACTGGGTCATCGACCTCGGCCCCGAGGCCGGCGACGCCGGAGGGCGGGTCGTCGCCATGGGACGGCCCGAGCAGGTGGCCGCCGTACCGGAGAGCCACACCGGCCGCTACCTGCGTGACGTGCTGGCCGGCTCCGCCGTCCAGGCCGCGGGCCGCGGCGCCTGATGGCGCGCGCGGCGCCGAGCCGCATCTCCGTGCTGCTGCCCTGCCGCGACGCCGCCGCCACCCTCCCCGCCGCGCTCGAGTCGCTGGCCGCGCAGAGCCACGAGGACCTCGAGATCATCGCCGTAGACGATGGCTCCACGGACGGCACCTTCGACCTGCTGCTCGACCGGGCCGCGCGCGATCGCCGTGTCCGCCCCATGCGCTCGCGCGGGCGGGGACTCGTGCGCGCGCTCGGCACCGCGCTCGCCGCCGCGCGCGGCCAGCTCGTGGCGCGCATGGACGCCGACGACATCGCGGACCCGCGCCGCCTCGAGCTCCAGGCCGCGCTCCTCGCCGCGGAGCCGCGCGTGGCGGCCTGCGGAACCCATGTGCGCTACTTCCCGCGCGAGCGGCTCGGGACCGGCGCGCGCCGCTACGAGGCGTGGCTGGGCTCCATGGACTCTCCCGAGAGCGTGGAGCGCGAGATCTTCGTGGAGTGTCCGATCGCGCATCCCACGCTCCTGGCCCGCCGGTCAGCGCTCCACGCCGTGGGCGGCTACCGCGACATGGGCTGGCCCGAGGACTACGACCTGGTGCTCCGCCTCTGGGCCGCCGGGCATCGCCTGGGCGTCGTGCCGGAGGTGCTGCTCGCCTGGCGGGAGGGCGGTGCCCGGCTGTCGCGCACGAGTCCGCTCTACGCGCCCGCCGCCTTCCGCCGCTGCAAGGTCGAGTTCATGCGCCGGACGCTGCTCCAGGGGCGCGACGGCGTGGTGGTGTGGGGCGCCGGCTCCGTGGGCAAGCCGTTCGCGCGCGAGCTCGCGGCGCACGGCGTCGCCATCCGGGCGTTCGTGGACCTCGACCCCCGCAAGATCGGGCAGGAGATCCACGGCGCGCCCGTCGTGGCGCCCGGGCACATCGACGCCTACCGCGGTGCGTTCTGTGTCGCCGCCGTCGGCACCCCCGGCGCCCGCGGCGACATCCGCGCCGCGCTCGATGCCGCCGGCTGGCGCGAGATGGCCGACTGGTGCGCGGTGGCCTGAGCCCGTGATAGCGGAACCCGCGGCTGCCGATGATGGTTGAACGAGAATCGCGCCGGACCCGCCGGCGCGGCGGGGCCGAGCCGGGAGGGGGAGTGTCGATCGAATCGGCGGAGGACTTCGAGGCGCTGAAGCGGGCTGGCGTCGTCGTGGCACGAGCGCTCGCGGCCATGCGGGCGGCGGTCGCCCCGGGCGTGCGCACGGTCGACCTCGATGCCGTGGCCGCCGACGTCATGGCGGAGCACGGCGCGCGCTCCGCGCCCCGGCTGGTCTATCGCTTCCCCGGCACCACGTGCATCAGCGTCAACGAGGAGGCGGTGCACGGGATCCCCGGTGCGCGCGCGCTCCGCGACGGCGACGTCGTCTCGCTGGATGTGACGGTCGAGCTGGATGGCTACTTCGCCGACGCGGCCGTCACGGTGGCCGTGCCGCCCGCCTCACCCGTGGCGAGTCGGCTGATCGCGGCCGCCGAGGCCGCCTTCTGGAAGGGCGCCGCGGCCGCGCGTCCCGGCGCCCGGGTCTGCGACGTGGGCGGCGCCATCGAGGCGGAGGTGCAGCGGTGGGGGTTCCGCACGCTGCGCCAGCTGTGCGGCCACGGCATCGGCAGGACCATCCACGAGCCGCCCAGCGTGGTGAACTACTACGAGCCGCGGCTCCACGACCGGCTGGCCGAGGGGCAGGTCATCGCCATGGAGCCGATCGTGTCCACCCGCACCCGCCGGAGCCGCACCCTGCCCGACGGCTGGACCGTCGTGAGCGCCGACGGCGGCCTCGCCGCGCACTACGAGCACACGATCGTGATCACCGCCGGCGAGCCGGTCCTGCTGACCGCCGCCTGAGCGGGGTGCCGCTCAGCCCGACGCGCGGCTCGGCGGCCCGAGCGCCGAGCCGTCCTTCTTCACGACCCGCACCGACAACCCCGCCGGAGCGCCGGCCACGCGCAGCCGCCGCACGATGCTCGCCTTCTCGGGGTCCACCACCAGCACGTAGCCACAGGCGGGCACCGGCAGCGGAACGATGGCGGCGGGGCCGGGTGCCCGCGGGGTTCCCGTTCCCGTGGGCCTGCCCCTTCGCATGCCCCTGCCCGGCTGCCTGCCGTTTCTGCCCGTCCGCGTGCCCCTGCCCGTGACCCGTGCCCGGCCTCTCGTCGCCGTCGGACTGCTCCTCGCTGGCGCCGCGATGCGCCTGCTGGCGACTCTGCTTTTCGGCGTGCAACCCCGTGATCCTCTCACGTTCGCCGCCGTCGCGCTCCTGGTCCTTGCGGATGGCACGGTTGCCAGGGTGCTACCGGCGCGCGCCGTGGCCGCCGTCGTCCCGAGCCAGGCTTTACGCGCGGAGTAGAGCGCTCTTGGCGAAAGGCTGGAGCAGCGCGGGCCTCTGCGGTGGCAGGATTGCGCCGCGAAGCGGGGCCGTGCTTCTCAGATTTGCGCGACGCCGGCTGGTACCCGGTCTTCGCGATTGATGGCCGACTCCGGTGGCCACGACGCGGCAGTGCTATCGGAGAAACGAGCTTCGTCGGTTAGGGCACCCGCAGCCGAAGCCCGGCGCCGATGATGGCGTTATGTCTCAGGGCCCCCCGCCGGTGATCCCAGCGCACCTCGAGTTCCGGTGCGACAAACCGTGCCAGCCAGAACGCCACTCCTCCAAAAAGCGCAGCTGAGACGCCACCGTAAGGAGGGCCGGAGATGAACTCGCCGAGTTCACCACCGACGTATGGTGCGATCGCCCCACGGTGGAATCCGAAGCGGACACCCGCTCTGAGATCTGTGCCCCGACCCCCACAGTCGGCACCCACGATGGCTGTGCACTTCAGCTCGACCTTCACATGAGCCACCTCCATGAGAACGGAGGCGAAGGGAAGCGCGCGAAACGAGAGCCGCGCCGTCTCGGTCCGGAGCGTCCCTGAACTATGGTCCTGCCCCTCCAGGGGGACCCGTGTTGCGTGCTGGAGATCCACCTCGAGCCGGCGCCAGACCGGACGCGTTCGATCCTGCCCGGCGAGAGGGGCTGCCGCTACCCACAGCATGAGAATTCCGAAAAGGGGAACGGCGGATCGCTGAATTGGCATGCCTATCCCCTTCTATTCAGCAGCCGGTGTCTGACTGACATGTCGCGACATTCACATCAATTACCGCGGACGGCGCGTCGGCGCCACTTGTGAAACTCGCCCGCAACCGGAAACTGGGGTCGGCCGGATCGCCCGCATAGACATATCTGGTGTAGTATGTCGATGTGCCTACCGGAACGTAAGTTGCTCCACCGTCGGTGCTGTACTGCCACAGCACGTTCGTTATGGTACCGTTCCCGCCCCAGATATCCATAGTCCACGTATAGGAGCCAGAAGTGTCAATGTAGGTTTGACCCTTCAGGTACACGGCAGTATGCACCGAGTAGAGCAGGTATGGAGGCGAGCCGTTTAGATTGGCGAGAGAAATAACTGTGGCGCTGTTTTGCAGAACGTGCAGCAGTTCAAAATTGCTCGTTTCAGGATGCTCCGAAACCATGAGGGCCAGCGTTCCCGCTACGTATGGGGCAGCCACCGAAGTTCCGGAGGCGATGGTTATTCCACTGTCCGTCGAATCGACCGCAACGCCAGATCCCGGCGCGAGGAGGTCGATACAGCTGCCGAAATCGCTGAACGTGGCCAGCTCATCGTTTGGGTCCGTAGCTGCGACGGTGATCGCCTCTGCTGCACGCGCGGGAGAGTGGTTGCAAGCGTTGCCAGAATCATTTCCAGCCGCCACGACCACAGGCATACCCTGGTCGGCCAGCAAATTCGTGGCATCGTCAACAGCATTATCTGTTCCGCCCCCCAAACTCACGTTAGCAACAGCCGTCCCATATCTGTTTACAACAATCCAGTTTACTCCGTCTAGGATGCGGTGGTCCAATGTCCCTGGCAATCGGTCACTTGGATTGGATGGACAATAACTTGCTTTGCCACGCCAGGTTGGTCTGCTGCAATGACCGATGCGACTTCTGTACCGTGGGGCGAGCAAGGAGCCGTCGGATTTCCACCGACGCTACTATATCCGGTCCCAATACGCCCTCCCAAGCCGCTAATAGGGGCAACGCCGGAGTCGATTACGTATGCGTGCGCTGTGGAGCCGGTGTAGTAGTAGTGGTACGTCCAGTCGGCGGGGGGCGTAGCATTGTGGTCCCAAGTATGCTGGTTGACGCGGTCGAGGCCCCATGCTCCTGGGATACCGAATAGCGGCTGGGCTGTTGCCACGCCGTGGACCAGGTTCGGCTGGATACTAAGAATACGACCGATAGTGCTCTGGACAACGTCCACGGCCGCCGCGGGAATCTTCGCATGGAATCCGGCGTAGCCGTGCGGCCACCACCGGAGCAGCTTGCCGCCGTGCGCCGACAGCACGTATTCGACCTGGGCGCGTTTTACCCCAGCGAGAGAATCCAGTCGGACGACGTACTCGTCGGGCACTCGTTGTTGGCCCGGATCGACGGCCGCGTCCACCCGCGAGTAGGGAGTGCCGGGCTGCAGCATATCTCTGCAGGCCCAGAGCGGCAGGAGAAGAGAGAGCGCGAGCAGGGCTTTGGCGAAGCGAAGCATGAACTCCTCCAGGACGATAGACAGCTCGGGCGCGACGAGGCTGGAAGAAAGTTAGAGGTACATTACGTTACAACAATCCTGAAGGATCGACAAGTTAATTGTTCCAACACTGCGGCGGTGCGCGCTGCGGGCGTACGGCGCAGGCATCCATGCCGCGCTCGCCGAGGCCGGCTGGAGAAGATGGTGGAGTGCTGCGCCGTCGCCTGACCGGAACATCGCGGCGGCGGCGGCGGTTCAACGTCGGGTGCCGGTACGGCGGCTGGCGCTCGCGTTCGGGCGCCGACCGACTGGCGGGGATGTGACCGCGGCCGATGGAGGGGGCGTGTCGATCGAGTCCGAGGGTGACCTCGAGGCGCTGAAGCGCGCCGGCGCCGTGGTGGCGCAGGTGCTCGCGGCCATGCGGGCGGCGGTCGCCCCGGGCGTGCGCACGGTCGACCTCGATGCCGTGGCCGCCGACGTCATGGCGGAGCACGGCGCGCGCTCCGCGCCCCGGCTGGTCTATCGCTTCCCCGGCACCACGTGCATCAGCGTCAACGAGGAGGCGGTGCACGGGATCCCCGGTGCGCGCGCGCTCCGCGGCGGCGACGTCGTCTCGCTGGATGTGACGGTCGAGCTGGATGGCTACTTCGCCGACGCGGCCGTCACGGTGGCCGTGCCGCCCGCCTCACCCGTGGGGAGCCGGCTGATCGCCGCCGCCGAGGCCGCCTTCTGGAAGGGCGCCGCGGCCGCGCGTCCCGGGGCCCGGGTCTGCGACGTGGGCGGCGCCATCGAGGCGGAGGTGCAGCGGTGGGGGTTCCGCACGCTGCGCCAGCTGTGCGGCCACGGCATCGGCAGGACCATCCACGAGCCGCCCAGCGTGGTGAACTACTACGAGCCGCGGCTCCACGACCGGCTGGCCGAGGGGCAGGTCATCGCCATGGAGCCGATCGTGTCCACCCGCACCCGCCGGAGCCGCACCCTGCCCGACGGCTGGACCGTCGTGAGCGCCGACGGCGGCCTCGCCGCGCACTACGAGCACACGATCGTGATCACCGCCGGCGAGCCGGTCCTGCTGACCGCCGCCTGAGCGGGGTGCCGCTCAGCCCGACGCGCGGCTCGGCGGCCCGAGCGCCGAGCCGTCCTTCTTCACGACCCGCACCGACAGCCCCGCTGGAGCGCCGGCGACGCGCAGCCGCCGCACGATGCTCGCCTTCTCGGGGTCCACCACCAGCACGTAGCCATCCGACTCCGCCACGTACGCCAGGTCGCCGGGACCGAAGGCGACGCCGCCCGTCGCGCCGCCGGCGCGGATCTCGTTCACCGCCCGTGCACCGCCCCGGCCATCCAGCTTCACGACCGTGAGCCCCGCTCCGCCCCCATCCGCGAGCAGGTGCTGCCCCTCGTCCGCCGCCGCGTGCCTGGGCCGCGCCGCCACGCCGATCGAATCGCTGCGCGTGCCGCGCGCCAGGTCCAGCACCGCCACCTCGTCGCGGGCCGGCACCGCCACGTACAGCTGCTGCTCGGCCGGGTCCAGCGCGAGCCCCGCCGGCGCGCCGCCCACCGGGATCGAGTCGGTGACGGATACGTGCTCCGCGTCGAGCACCAGGACCTCGCCCGCCGCCGCATCCGTGACATAGGCCCGCGAGCCGTCCGAGAGCAGCACGATCCCGCGCGGCGCCCGCCCGATCGCGTGGTCCGCCACCTTCTCGAACCCGGGCGCCTCCAGCACCAGGGCATTCCCCCGGCCGCCATCGGCGCTCAGCACCCACAGGTGCTTCGAATCAGGCGCCCAGTCGAGCGAGGTCGGCCGCTTCACCCCCACGCTCGCCGCCTCCTCGCCTTTCGCCGCGTCGTAGATCCGGACCGAGCCGGACGCGACCGCCACCGCCGCCCAGCGCCCGTCCGGCGAGACCTTCACCACCGTCGGCACTCCGCCCGCCCGCAGCTGCCTGAGCTCCCGCCCGCTCGCCGCGTCGTACACCCCGACCGCCCGCCCGCCCCCGAGCCCCACCCACAGCTCCGTCCGCGCGACGCTCCCCGGATCCACCGCCTCCGGGATCTCCGGCTTCGCCCGCGCCTGCCCGCCCGCTTCCGCGCGCTCCGACGGCGGCTCACGCGGCTCCTTTCGCCCCGTGCACCCCGCCCCCGTCGCAAGCACCAGCGCGCACGCCAAGACCCGCCCGACCTGCGTCCAGCCCCCGCCCGCGCCTTCCATTCCACCCATTCGATCGATCCTCCTCCAGTCTTCCCCTCTCCCTAAGACTCAGGCAAGATCGCGGCCGCCCCTCCCCCTCCCCCTCACCCTCCCCTCACCCCAACCCGAATCCCCACCCTCCCCCTCCCCCTCACCCTCCCTCCCCCCTCACCCCCTCCCTCGCTTGCACGGAAAGGAAAGAACGGAGTATCTTGTCCGCCTCCTCACCCTCCTATCCAGTCTTTCTCGGAGCTGCCAATGTACGTACGCGCGTCCTGCTGGGCGCTGGCGGCGCTCGTCGCCGCCGGCTGCGCGAGCACAGGATCCCGCAGCGCCACGCCCACGCCGAAGGGCTCCGCCGCCACCACGGCGCCGCCGCCCGTGAACGAGGGTGTCGCCCCCTTCGCCTCGACCTACGAGCCGCTGCCCTCCAGGGTCACCGTCATCCGGAACGCCACCATCCTCACCGCGGCCGGGCCCGTCATCCAGGGCGGCTCCGTGCTCATGCGCGATGGCAAGGTCGTGGCGGTCGGCAAGGAGGTGCAGGCGCCCGTGGACGCGACCGTCGTGGACGCCAGCGGTGGGTGGGTGACCCCCGGCCTCATCGACATCCACTCGCACCTCGGCGACTATCCCGCGCCCGGCGTCGCGGCGGTCTCGGACGGCAACGAGGCCACCAACCCGAACACCGCGCAGGTCTGGGCGGAGCACTCCGTCTGGCCACAGGACCCCCAGTTCGCCCTCGCCCTCGCCGGCGGCGTGACCACGATCGAGATCCTGCCGGGCTCCGCCAACCTCTTCGGCGGCCGCAGCGTGGTCGTGAAGAACGTGCCCGCCCGGACGGTCCAGGCCATGAAGTTCCCCGGCGCGCCCTACGACCTCAAGATGGCCTGCGGCGAGAACCCGAAGCGCGTCTATGGCAACCGCGGCGGCCCATCCACCCGGATGGGCAACGTGGCCGGCTACCGCGCAGCCTGGATCAAGGCGGAGCACTACAAGGAGCAATGGGACAAGTGGAGGCGCGAGGGCTCGGACCCCGACAAGAAGCCGGTCCGCGACCTCCAGCTCGAGACGCTGATGGGAGTGCTGAACGGCCAGATCCGGGTCCAGATGCACTGCTACCGGGCCGACGAGATGGCCGTGATGCTCGACGTGGCGAAGGAGTTCAACTACCACATCGCCGCGTTCCACCACGCCGTCGAGGCCTACAAGATCCGCGACCTGCTCAAGCAGGACAGCGTCTGCGCCGTGATGTGGTCCGACTGGTGGGGCTTCAAGCTCGAGGCCTACGACGGCATCCGCCAGAACATCCCCCTGGTGGACGAGGGCGGCGGCTGCGCCATCCTCCACTCCGACGACCCGAAAGGCATCCAGCGCCTGAACCAGGATGCCGCCAAGGCCATGGAGGCGGGCGAGGAGGCCGACATCCACACCACGCCGGCCGAGGCCATCCGCTGGATCACCATCAACCCCGCGAAGGCGCTGGGCATCGACCAGTGGACCGGCTCGCTCGAGCCCGGCAAGATGGCCGACCTCGTCATCTGGAACGGCACGCCGTTCAGCGTCTACTCGAGGGCGCAGAAGGTCTTCATCGACGGCGCGCTCATCTACGACCGCAACGACCCGACGAAGCAGCCGGTCAGCGATTTCCGGCTCGGAACCGTGCCGGGGGAGGTGAAGCCGTGAGCAAGAGATACCTGGGGGCCGCCCTCGTCGCCTGGGGCGCGCTCGCCCTCGCCGGCGCCAGCCGCCCCGCCGCCGCGCAGACCATCGCCATCACCAACGCCAAGATCTACCCCGTCTCCGAGGCGCCCATCCAGCGCGGCTCGATCCTCATCCGCGATGGCCGCATCGTGGCCCTCGGGGCCGAGGTCGCCGTGCCCGCCGGTGCCACCGTCATCGACGGCACGGGCAAGGTCGTCACGCCCGGCTTCATGGACGCCGCCAGCAACATGGGCATTGTCGAGATCGGCGGCGTTTCCGAGACCAACGACACCCGCACCAGCGACAAGCGCATCACCGCCGCCTTCAATGCGGCCGACGCGCTCAACCCGAACGCCACCGAGATCGCCATCAACCGGGTCGAAGGCATCACCCGCGCGGCCGTCGAGCCGGGCAACGGCGCCTCGCTCATCGCGGGGCAGGGAATGGTGCTCGACCTCGGCACAGAGGGCGCGCCGGACATGATCGACAGGAGCCCCTCCGCCATGTACGCGACCATCGGCGAGAGCGGCGCCCGCCTCTCCGGCGGCTCCCGCGCCGCCGCCATGCTCGACCTGCGCGAGGCGTTCCAGGATGCGAAGGACTACGCCGCCCACCGGAGCGCCTTCGAGGCCCGCGACCGCCGCGACTACGCGCTCAGCCGGCTGGACCTGGACGCGCTGGTCCCCGTCGTCGAGGGCAAGCTCCCGCTCGTCATCCACGCCAACCGCGCGAGCGACATCACGGCCGCGCTCCGCCTCGCCAGGGAGTTCGGCCTCCGGATCGCCATCTCCGGCGCCCTCGAGGGCTGGATGGTCGCCGGCCAGCTCGCCAGGGACCGCGTCCCCGTGATCATCGACCCCTACGAGAACATCCCCACCTTCGAGGGCCTCGGCGCCACTCTCGAGAACGCCGCGCGCCTCGCGAAGGCCGGCGTCCACGTCGCCTTCGCCACCTTCGGCTCCGACAACTCGCGCGACGTCAAGTACGCCGCCGGCAGCGCCGTCGCCAACGGCATGCCCTACGACGCCGCGCTCCGCGCCGTCACTCTCGAGCCCGCCCGCATCTTCGGCCTCGACGACCGTTACGGCACGCTCCAGCCCGGCAAGGACGCCGACGTCGTCCTCTGGTCCGGCGACCCCTTCGAGCTCTCCACCCGCGTCGAGAAGGTCTACATCAAGGGCCGCGAGATCCCGCCCGACAACCGCCAGAAGGAGCTCCTCGACCGCTACCGCCACCTGCAACCGGGCGTGCCGCCCGAGTACCGGCACTGAGCGGCTCGAAGCGCCGCGAGCTCGGTTTCGCCTTCGCTTTCGAAGCCGTTCCAGTGCCACCCCGGCACGGGCCGAAAGCGATCGCGAAAAGCGTGAAATTTCCGAACCTTTACCCCCGTAGGGGGTAACTCTGAACGTCCCCCCGCATCGGGGGGCGTTCTGACGTTCGGTCACCGCACTTTCCTCAGGGAACCAGCCGATGGCGAGCACGCCGCCCGAAGAGAGCCGCGAGAAGGTCCTGCCCCGCCTGATCGAGGACGAGATGAAGGACTCGTTCCTCGATTACTCCATGAGCGTGATCGTGCAGCGCGCGCTGCCGGACGTGCGCGACGGGCTGAAGCCCGTGCACCGGCGCATCCTGTACGCCATGAGCGAGCTGGGCCTGGGCCCCACCCGCCCCTACAAGAAGAGCGCGACGGTGGTGGGCGAGGTGCTGGGCAAGTACCACCCGCACGGCGACATGGCGGTCTACGACGCGCTCGTGCGCATGGTGCAGGACTTCTCGCTGCGCTACCCACTGGTGGACGGCCAGGGCAACTTCGGCTCCATCGACGGCGACAGCGCGGCGGCCTACCGCTACACCGAGACCCGCCTCACCCGCCTCGCCATGGAGCTGCTGCAGGACATCGACCGCGGCACCGTGGATTCCACGCCCAACTTCGATGACCGCCTGCAGGAGCCGACGGTCCTGCCGTCCAAGCTGCCCAACCTGCTGGTCAACGGGTCGAGCGGCATCGCGGTCGGCATGGCCACCAACATCCCGCCCCACAACCTGCGCGAGGTCGTCGCCGCCATCGTGCACCTCATCGACCATCCGGAGGCCACGGTCGATGACCTGATGACGTTCGTGAAGGGGCCCGACTTCCCGACCGGCGGCTACATCTGCGGCCGGGACGGCATCCAGGAGGCGTACCACAGCGGGCGCGGCCGCGTGGTCATGCGCGCCCAGAGCGAGATCGAGGAGCTCGACAACGGGAAGCAGGCGATCATCGTCACCGAGATCCCGTTCATGGTCAACAAGGCCCGCACGATCGAGCAGATCGCCGAGCTCGTGCGCGAGAAGAAGATCACCGACATCTCCGATCTGCGCGACGAGTCGGACCGCGACGGCATCCGCGTCGTCATCGAGCTCAAGCGCGATGCCATCCCGCAGATCGTCCTGAACCAGCTCTTCAAGCACACTCAGCTGCAGTCCACCTTCGGCGTCATCATGCTCGCCCTCGTCAAGGGCGTGCCGAAGATCATGGACCTGCGCGAGATGCTCCAGCACTTCATCGACCACCGCCACGAGGTGGTCGTGCGCCGCGCCGAGTACGACCTCGCGCACGCCCTGGAGCGCGAGCACATCCTCGAGGGCCTCAAGATCGCCGTCAACAACATCGACGAGGTCGTCGAGATGATCAAGGCGTCACCCGACGCCGAGACCGCGGGCAGCCGGCTGCAGGAGCGCTTCGAGCTCTCCGAGCGACAGGCGAAGGCCATCCTCGACATGCGCCTCGCCCGCCTGACCGGACTCGAGATCGAGAAGCTCGAGGCCGAGCTCGCCGAGGTGCGCGCCCTCATCGCCGATCTGCGCGACATCCTCGGCAGCCGCGAGCGCCGCTTCCGCATCATCAAGGAAGAGCTCACGCAGCTCACCGAGACGTACGGCGACGAGCGCCGCACCGCCATCCTCGGCGATGTCTCCGGCTTCACCCTCGAGGACCTGATCCCCGACGAGGAGATGGTCATCACCATCTCCCACCAGGGCTACGTCAAGCGCCTGCCGCTCGACACCTACCGCGCGCAGCGCCGCGGCGGCCGCGGCCTCACAGGGATGGAGACCAAGGACGAGGACTGGGTCGAGCACCTCTTCGTCGCCCAGACCCACGACTACCTCATGGTCTTCACCCGCAAGGGCCACTGCTACTGGCTCAAGGTGCACCAGATCCCGCAGGCCCAGCGCAACGCCCGCGGCAAGCCGATCGTGAACCTGCTCGCCCTCGGCGGCGACGAGATGATCGCTTCGGTCGTGCCCGTGCGCGAGTTCAGCGATGATCGCTTCCTCATCTTCGCCACCCGCAAGGGCACCGTGAAGAAGACCGCGCTCAGCGCCTATCGCCACGTCCGCACGGCCGGCGTCAACGCCATCAACATCGAGCCCGACGATGAGCTGATCGACGTCCAGATCACCGACGGCGACGACGAGATCATCCTCGCTACCCGCGAGGGCATGGCCATCCGCTTCCACGAGTGGGACGCCCGGCCGATGGGCCGCGCCACCACCGGCGTGCGCGGCATCCTGCTCGGCCCCGGCGACCACGTCATCGGCATGGTCGTCGTCCGCGCCGAGACCGCCGAGGAGGCCACCCTCCTCGTCGTCACCGAGAACGGCCGCGGCAAGCGAACCGCCGTCGGCGAGTACCGCCTCCAGCACCGCGGCGGCCGTGGCGTCATCAACCTCAAGGTCAGTCAGGCCACGGGGAAGATCGTCGCCATCAAGGAGGTCCTGCCCGAGCACGAGCTCATGCTCATCACGCGCAACGGCATCGTGAACCGGCAGCGCGTGGCCGAGATCCGCGTCATCGGCCGCGCCACCCAGGGCGTCCGCCTCATGGCCCTCGATGACGAGGACATCGTCGTGGACGTCGCCCGGCTCGTCCTCGAGGAGGAGGCCGAGGCTGAGGTAGGGATCGAAGGCGACGCCGCCGCCGACCTCGCGCCCGCCCCTGCCGCCGGCACCCCGGACGAGACCGCCGGCGAGGAGGATTCCAGGGAAGAGGCGGAAACGTGAGCGGCGCGGGCGCGGGATGGAGTGGCGCCGCGCCGGATGAGGCCGCGGCGCCCGGCGCCGAGCCGACGCCCCCGGGCGCCGACGTCCGCGAATTCGGCGGCTTGCCGCTGGCCGAGCTGGGCTGGCTGGACGAGGACGGACTCGTCGCCTCGGACCGGATCCGCGAGGCCGCCGCCCGCCTCCGCGGCGTGATCGCCCGTACCCCGCTGCTCGGCGCCCCCTGGCTCTCCGACGCCGTCGGCGCCGAGGTCCGCCTCAAGGCCGAGTCGCTCCAGCACGCGGGAGCCTTCAAGGTGCGAGGCGCCTACAACCTCGTCGCCTCCCTTTCCGACAACGAGCGGCGGCGCGGCGTCATCACCTTCTCCAGCGGCAACCACGGCCAGGGCGTCGCACTCGCCGCCCGCCTCTTCGGCATCCCCGCCGTCGTCGTCATGCCGACCACCGCGCCCGCCGTCAAGCGTGACGGCGCCATCGCCCTCGGCGCCGAGGTCGTCTTCGAGGGCACCACCTCCCTCGAGCGGAAGCGCCGCGCCGAGGCCATCGCCGCCGAGCGCGGCCTCACCATGGTGCCCCCCTTCGACGATCCTCGCATCATCGCCGGGCAGGGCACCGTCGGCCTCGAGATCCTCGAGGACTGGCCCGAAGCCGAGCTCATCCTCGTCCCCATCGGCGGAGGTGGGCTGCTGTCCGGCATCGCCGCGTGGATCAAGCGGGCCAGGCCGCATGCCACCGTGATCGGCGTCGAGCCCGAGAACGCCTGCGCCATGCTTCGCTCCCGCCAGGCCGGCGAGCCCATCACCATCGACGCCACCCCCACCATCGCCGACGGCCTCGCCCCCGTCCGCCCCGGTGACCTCACCTTCCACCACGCGCAGCGGCTCGTGGACGACATCGTCACCGTCTCCGATGACCAGATCCGCGCCGCCGCCGCCGCCCTCATCCGCCGCGCCAGGCTCGTCGTCGAGTTCTCCGGCGCCGCCACCGTCGCCGCCCTCCTCTCCGGTACCGTCCAACCCGCCGGCCGCCCCACCGTCGCCGTCCTCTCCGGCGGCAACCTCGAACCCAGCCTGATCCCCGAGCTGTTGGCCCTCTGAGCGTCCCTCCGGACCTGACCCCCCACGGCCCCGCCCGCTCCGGCCGATCCGGGACACTGCCGCCCCAATCCCGGACTGTGTGACGGTAATCGATGTGAAATATTGCTTATCCAGCCGCCTGCCGCGCTGGCGCCGCTCTTGCTTTCCGCCGCCCACCATGGCGATCGCCGCTCGTACCATCTTCGTTGCCGATGACGACGAGAGCTTCCTCTCGGGCGTCGGCCGGGCGTTGCGCGGGCGGGGCTATGCCGTGCGCACGGCGCCGGACGGCCTGCGGCTGCTCTCGCTCATGGAGATCGAGCGGCCGGACCTGCTGGTACTCGACGTGGCGATGCCCGGCATGAACGGGGTGGAGGTGCTGCGGACGATCCGGCGGGACGGCCGCTGGCCGCTGTTGCCGGTGATGATGGTGACGGCGGCGCCGGACGCCGAAGTGCACGCGGCGGTGGTGGAGGCCTCGGCGGAGCTGCTGCCGAAGCCCTTCCGCCTGGAGGAGCTGCTGGCGCGGGTCGCGGGCTCGCTCGGCGCTCCGGGACTGGCGGGGCCGGACGGCGCAGGCCAGCCGAACGGGCGGCGCCCGCCGCACTGATCCGGGAGGCGGGCGGCGCCCGCCTCCCGGGACGTTCCGTCCGTGTGACGGCGAAGGGCCGGTTGGCCGGGGAGAGGGAGCGGAGCCCGGCGCCGGCCCTGTCGCGGCCCTTTCTGCGGCGCTATTCCTCCCGTTCGGGCCGCATCCCGAAGCGCCGCAGCCGCTCCTTCACGTCGTGCAGCACGGCGTCTCGCTTGCGGTGGGTGCGCTCGTAGTCGTAAATGCGGCGCAGCTCCTCCGCCTCGGGGTCGGCCTTCAGGATCCAGTCCAGCGCGTCGTCGGTGTCGAGGCCGTCGTACCCGAGCACCGGCTCCCGGCCTGGCGTGGCCTCGCCCGCCCGGTGCTCGGGCTCGCGGGCGAGGTCGTCGGGAAGTCCCGCCACCCGCCGCGAGGCGGCGGCCTCGCCGCCGATCTCCGCGTTCGCGCCGGCGGCGGCCGGCGGCATGTCCTCGGGGGCGACGTTGTACAGCCGTACCTCGCGCTTTCTCCCCTCGGCGGCATCGGCCGGGATCACCTGCCGCTGGCTCCGCTCCTCGGGCGTGCTTCTGTCGTCGGTTCGGCGGTCGCTTCGGTCTGCCATGATCTCTCTCCTCGCGTGCGGATTTCACCCGAGGGGAGTGCAAGGCGCGCGCCGGTGGCGGGCCGCTTGCCGCCGGCCGCGCCCGCCGGGTACTTTCCCCGCCCATGAACCCACTCGTTGCCGTGACCTGCACCGCGCTGCCCGCGGAGGAGGATCCGTCCGCGCGCCGGCTCTCCCTGTACACGACGTACGTCGAGGTCCTCGAGCGGGAGGGGCTCGCGGCGGTGCCGCTCTCGGCTGCCCACGGAGCCGTTTCGGTGGAGGCGATCCTCGGCCGCGCCGGCGGGCTCATCCTCTCCGGCGGCGGGGATGTCGACCCCGGGCGGTACGGCGAGGCACCCGGCCCGGCGCTGGAGTGGGTCAGTGAGGCCCGCGACGCGATGGAGCTGGCTGCGCTCGACATCGCGCTCGGGCGGGGCATGCCGGTGCTCGCCATCTGTCGCGGGATCCAGGTGCTGAACGTGCTGCGCGGCGGCACGCTCTTCCAGGACCTGCCCACCGAGAGGGGAGGCGAGGTGGGCCACGCGCAGACCGGCGGCTGGGTGGCGCGCGCGCACGGCGTCGAGATCGTGCCCGGAACGCTACTCGAGAACGCCGTCGGCGCCCGCCGCATCCAGGTCAACTCCTTCCACCACCAGGGGCTCCGGGATGTCGGCCGCGGCCTGCGCATCGCCGCCACCTCGGCCGACGGGCTCGTGGAGGCGGTGGACGACCCGGCCCACCGCTGGCTCCTCGGCGTGCAATGGCACCCCGAGCGCCAGGGGCCGGACCTGCCCGAAGGCGACGCCGACCGCCGCATCTTCGCCGCGTTCCGCCAGGCCGTCCTCGCATACGAGAGCGCCGGAGCGGCAGGATGAGCGAACGCCCACCGGCGGACGCAGGCTGTCGGCCGGCGCTCCGGGAGGCCGCTCCAATGGCGGCATCCGCGGAGGCCGGGCGCTGATGCCCGGCCTCACGGACGTCCCGGGCGTCGCCGTCGGCCACGCCACCGACGCGGAGGCGCGCACCGGCTGCACGGTGGTGCTCGGCCCGTTCCGCGCCGCCTGCGACATCCGCGGTCTGGCCACCGGGACGCGCGAGCTCGACGCCCTCTCCCCCACGCACGTCGTGCCCCGCATCCACGCCATCCTGCTGACCGGCGGGTCGGCCTTCGGCCTCCAGGCCGCCGGCGGCGTCGTGGCCTGGCTCGAGGAGCGGGGGCTCGGCTTCGAGACCGGTGCCGGACGCGTGCCGATCGTGCCCGCCGCGGTCATCTACGATCTGGGCGTCGGGCGCGCGGACCGGCGGCCGAACGAGGCCATGGGGCGCGCCGCATGCGACGCGGCCGGCCGCGGCCCCGTCGCCGAAGGCGGAGTCGGCGCGGGCACGGGCGCCACCGTGGGAAAGGTGCTCGGGCCCGGCACGGGCGAGCCCGGCGGCGTCGGCAGCTGGGCGCTCGAGACGGGCGGCTACGCTGTCGGCGCGCTCGTCGTGGTGAACGCTTTCGGCGACGTGCTGGATGGGCGGGGCGGCATCCTGGCCGGCGCCCGGGATGCGGACGGCACGCCCGTGGACACGGCGCGCCTGCTCCGCGAGGCGGCCTTCGAGGGCGGCTGGGGAGCCTCTCCGCCCGAGCCGGGTACGAACACCACACTGGCCGTCGTCGCGACGGACGCGCCCCTCACGCGCACCGCGCTCGAGACGCTCGCGCGCATGGCGGCCACCGCGGTGCCCCGCCGCATCTCGCCCGTGCACACGCCCTTCGACGGCGACATCACGTTCGCGCTGTCCACGGCGGACACGGAGGCGGCGCTCCCCCTGCCCCTGCTGGTCGGGCTCGGCGCCGCGGCGGCGTACGCCCTGGAGACCGCCATCGAGCGGGCGGTCGGGCGGTCCTGATCCTGCACAGGTCATCCCCGACGCGAAGGAGCGCGAGAACGGCCATGCGACGCCTGGTCCTCTTCGACATCGACGGCACGCTCTTGTCCACGAATGGCGCGGCGAAGCGTGCGTTCCACCGCGCGCTGCTCCAGGTCTACGGCACCGCCGGCCCGATCGCCACCCACACGTTCGACGGCAAGACCGACCCGCAGATCGCGCGCGAGCTGCTGGTCCTCGCCGGGCTGACGGATGCGGCCGTGGACGCCGGCTTCGACGTCTTCTGGCCCGCCTACCTGCGCGAGCTGGCCATCGAGCTCTCCCGCGCGGGCCACGCCACCGTGGTCTATCCCGGCGTGCGCACGCTGCTCGCCGCGCTCGCGCCGCGCGTGGACGATGCGCTGGTCGGGCTCCTCACCGGCAACATCGAGCGGGGCGCCGCCCTCAAGCTCGGCTCCGCGGGCCTCGAGACGCACTTCCGGCTGGGCGCCTACGGCTCCGACTGCGAGCGCCGCGACGGCCTGCCCGAGGTGGCCGTCGCTCGCGCGCAGGAGGCGGTGGGCCGGCTGTACGGCGGCCCCGACGTCGTCATCATCGGGGATACCCCCCACGACATCACCTGCGGCAGCGCCCTGGGCGTGCGCGCCATCGGCGTCGCCACCGGTCGCCACGGCGTCGCGGCACTGAGGGAGGCCGGCGCCCACGCCGTGGTCGCCGACCTCTCCGACACCGATGCCGTGCTCGACCTGCTGCTGAATTAGGTCCCCTAGTTCGCTCCCGCGTCCGCGTCGCTCACGCCCTGCTCGGCCGTGGGCATGTCGGCGATCGAGCCGCGCGTGTCCCGCACGCCGCTGTCCACCTGGTACTCGGCCAGCTCGTCCACGAGGCTCCGCCCCGACCGCGGGCGGTAGAAGCGGTCCGCGCGGTAGCCCGGGTGCTCCCAGCGCCGGCCGGCCCGCGTCCGCTCCGCGTACTCGCTCCGGAGCGCGTCCTCGTCCTCCCGCGCGATCGGCGCCCCGCGGTAGGGCGCGAGCCCGCCCACATCCGCCGAGGTCAGCCCGCCGACCCGCACGCGCCGCGTCCCCGGCACCAGCTCCGCGTAGCCCACGGGGATCAGCACGTGCCGGTCCTCGTGCAGGTGCAGCGCGCGCTGGTCCAGGTCGCAGTCCAGGTAGCGCACCTTCATCGCCGCGGTGTCCACGATCAGCTCGTCCACCTCCCCCACGCGCCGACCATCGGCCGCCACCACCTCCCAGCCGCGCGGATCCGGCTCGCCTTCGGCCACCTGCAGGTCCGGCAGCTGGTCCAGCGAGGCCAGGCGCCCGTCCTCCTCCGGCCGCGCCTCCCCCAGCGCCGGCCCGTCCGCGTGGTACTCCGGTCGCTCGTAATAGCCCCCGTCGCCGTAGGCAGCGTGATACGCCTCTCCCAGCCGGCGCTCGTACGCATCGTCCACTGCCGAGACGTCGCGGCCGTACGCCGGCACGCCCTGCAAGCTCTCCGGGTAGAGCCCCGGCACGCGCACGACGTCCTCCACCTGGTCCACGCGCGCCTGGCCCATCGGCATGAGCACGTGCCTCCCGGCGCCCTCGAGCTCCAGGTCGAGGTAGCGCGGCGCGCCCGTCTCGTCCACCAGCAGATCGTCCACCCGCCCCAGCCGGCGGTCGTCCGTGGTCCTGACCTCCCACTCGCGCACGTCGAACGTGCCCTCGGGGAACGAGAAGTCGTTCGTGCGTGAAACGGCGGTGTATGGCATGCGTCCTCCGATGCGGTTCGTGGCCTGGGTGCTCGGGCCGGTTCCCGTACACGCAGACCGAAGTCAGCAGTCCGTCGTTGCGACCTGCATTCTGCAGCCCGCTCCCCGGCCCCCGGATCTCTATCGCGAGCAAGTCGTATTCCGTGGATGCGACGGCGGCCCACCTTGCCGCCGGCCGCCTCCCGATCCATCTTTGAGCCGGGCCGTGCACGGTCCCGATTCCTGCAAATACCAGTTCGGCAAGGAGATATCTGGTGCCAAGCCAGAAGCGGCGCGCGGCGCAGAAGAAGCCTTCGGGGATGCGGGCCTTCTACTGGGTCCTGGCCATCGTCGCGGTGCTCGGCCTCGCCGCGATCGGCTATGCGGTGGCCCGCGGCGGGACCGGCGGCGCCGCGACGAAGCCAGTGACGCTCCAGGGCGTGGACAACCCGCAGGCGCTCTTCCAGCGCGCGCACCCCGAGGTAGCGGGGAGCTCGGACGCGCCGGTGCGGGTCGTCGTCTTCAGCGACTACACCTGTCCCTACTGCGGCCGGTTCGCCTCCGAGGTACAGCCGCAGCTCATGGCGAACGAGGTGAAGGCGGGGAAGGTGCAGATCGTCTATTACGACTTTCCGCTCGGTGGCACGGGCGAGCACAAGTACTCGTTCCTGTCGGCGCGCGCGGCGCGTTGCGCGGGCGACCAGGGCAAGTTCTGGGAGTACCACGACCTGCTGTTCGGCCACCAGATGGAGTGGGCCTACGGCGGCGGCTCGCCGGTGAGCGAGTTCGAGCAGTACGGGCAGCAGCTCGGGCTGGATGCCGCGAAGTTCGACGCCTGCCTGAAGAGCGACGCCCATGCCGATGTCGTCACGGCCGACCACATGCTGGGCGAGCAGCTCGGCATCGACTCGACCCCGACCGTGATCATCAACGAGCGCCGGGTGCGCAACCCGCTCGACTACAGCGCGTTGCAGGACCTGGTCAAGCAGAGCACCCCGGGCCAGGGATGAGCGTGGCGGCCGTCCACGCGCGGGAGCCGCACAGCACGGATGCCGCCACGCCGCCGACCGGCCGCATGGCGATCGCGCTGCTCGCGCTGGCCGGGACGCTCCTGGCCACCTACCTGCTGATGCACCGGCTGGGGCTGATCGGAAGCCTGGCGTGCGGCCCCGGCGGGCAGTGTGAGCGCGTGCAGGCCTCGCCCTGGGCCACGTTCCTGGGCGTGCCGGTCCCGCTCATCGGCGTCTGCGGGTACCTGGCGCTGCTCGTGGTCTCGCTGCTCGGGCTGCGGCCGGACCTCGAGCGCGACCGTCGGATCGGCGGCGCGCTCCTCGGCATGGCGACGCTGGGCCTGCTCTTCTCGGCCTACCTCACGTGGGCGGAGGCCGCCCGGATCCACGCCTGGTGCCGCTGGTGCCTCGGCTCGGCCGCCATCGCCACCCTCATCTTCCTCTTCGCCCTCACGGAGATCCCGCGCATGAGCCGCAACGTCCCCGCAGCAGGAGAGGACGCGTGACGGCGACGAGCGCGCCCCGCGTCGCCGTGCGCCTCGTGTTCGCGGACCGGGGCAGCTTCCATGATCTCATCGTCCAGCTGCCGGCGGACGTGCTCGGCCGCTACGACCGGCTGATCGACGCGCTGCGCGAGGACCTCGACGTGACCGCCCAGATCTACGTCGATCCGCGCCGGCTCGTGGCCGCCTACGTGGAGGCGGAGGCACCGGCGGCAGGGTAGCGCCAACCCCGGCGCTGCGCCCGGCCATCGAATCCGCCTGCCGGCGCTCCAGGCCCGGGAGGTCCGCGGGGGTTGGACGCGTCGGATCGATCCCGCGGGGAGGGTGCCTCAGGGCCTCTTCGCCGCCGCCGTCTTCGCCGCGATCGCCCGGTCCAGCAGCGTCTTCCAC
Source organism: uncultured Gemmatimonadales bacterium (assembly GCA_963708135.1). Lineage (GTDB taxonomy): Bacteria > Gemmatimonadota > Gemmatimonadetes > Longimicrobiales > RSA9. The sequence goes on from OY970192.1 coordinate 84,169, forward strand.
TCGTCGTAGTCCTTCACGCCCACCACCGCCAGCGTGTCGTTCACGACGAAGCTCGGCGTTCCGCTGATCCGCGAGCCCGCCGCGAAGATGACGTCCTTCAGGATCACCGGCGCCACCCGGTCTCCGGCGTAGCAGGCGTGGTAGGCCTCATCGGGCACCCCCAGCTCGTGGGCGTCCGCCGCGAAGATCCGCGCCGCGTCCTGCGCGTCGCTCCAGTCCTTCTGCGTGGCGTAGAGCCGCTCGTGCATCGCCCAGAACCGGTCCGCCACGCCGCCCGCGCACAGCGCCGCCTTGGCCGCCGCCCACGCGTTGGGGTGCATCGGCAGCGGCAGGTTCACGAACACCCACTGCACCTTGCCCGTGCGGACGTAGGCGCTGTCGATGCGGGGAAAGACCTCGTTGGCGAACCGGCCGCAGAACGGGCACTGGAAGTCGGCGATCTCGTAGACCACGACCGGCGCGGTCCTTTCCCCCTTCGCCCTGCTGACGGAGGCCTTCTGCACCAGCGCCATGCCGCCGGCCTCTCCGTTCGTGGCGCTGGTCTGCGCCGCCGCCGGACCGGCCACGGCCGCCGCCGCCAGCGCGGCCAGCGCCGCTATGAGCTTCCCTGACGTTGCCCGGCTCACGTTCACTCCTCTGCTGTCACGGTGCCGACGCACGTACACGCCGGGGACCGTCCGGGTGCCACGCCGGCGGGCTCATCCGTTCGACCGGCGCGGGGGCGTGGCGCGCCCGGCCACGGCTCGCGCCCGCTCGAGCGTCCACGCCCGGACGACCGGCGGCGGCCAGGCGCCCGCCCGGGCCGCGGCGAGCAGCCGGTCCGCCTCGGCACGCGCGGCGGCGGCGGTGGCCGGCTCGAGCCAGCCCGCGGCCACGGCGGCATCGAGCTCGTCCTCGTCCAGGATGGCGGCGTGGCCGTCCACGCCGAGCCAGACGTCGAGGAAGAGATCCGTGGCGTGCCACTCCCGGGGCGAGACCAGGCGCACGGGCTCGAGCACGTTGGCGTAGAAGCCGGTCGGCTCGCCCGCGGCCGTATGGAAACGGCCGACATCGTGCCAGGCGCCGGGGAAGGTGAACCAGACCACGGGCGAGCCATCCTCGAGCACGGTGCGCCCGTGGACGGTCATCGCGCGCGGCATCGGCGTGCGCTCGAGAAGCGTGACGATGGCGTCGTCGCCTTGGTGGATCAGCCGCTGAGTGAAGATGTCGAGCCGGTCCGGCGGCCGCAGGTAGTGGATGCGGACGGTCCCCTCCGGGGGCTCCCCCGCCGGACCCCCATCAGGCGTAGAAGCCACGGCCTTCCCGGGCGTAGGCGCGGAGCAGCGGCGCGGGCTCGAAGCGGATCCCGTGCACGAGCTCCTGCCGCAGCGCCTCGAGGCGCGCCAGGATCTCCGCCGTGCCCACCCCGTCCGCCCACCGCAGCAGCCCGCCGCGGAAGGGCGGGAAGCCGGTGCCCGTGATCAGCCCCAGGTCCACCTCGCCCGGACCGCCCACGATCCCGTCCTCCAGCGCCCGTGCGGCCTCGTTCACCATGGTGTAGAGGGCGCGCTGCTGGATGGCTTCCTTCGTCAGGCGACGCCGCTCCGCCGGGACCGTCGCGCCGAGCTCGCCGTAGACGCCGCCATCCACGCTCAGCTCGCGCCCGTGCTCGTAGCGGTAGAAGCCGAGCCCGCCCTTGCGGCCGAGGCGCGTGGTGCTCTCGATCGCGGTGAGCGGCGGAGCCGGGAGCATGCGCTCGCCGAATGCCTCGTGGAGGATGGTGGCCACATGTCCCGCCACGTCCAGCCCCACCTCGTCCAGGAGCCGCAGCGGCCCCATTGGCATGCCGAACCCGAGCAGCGCCCCATCGATCGCCTCCACGGCGGCCCCATCGGCGAGCAGCCAACCGGCCTCGTTCATGTACGGGGCGAGGATGCGGTTGACGAGGAAGCCGGGGCCGTCGTTCACTAGGAGCGGCGTCTTGTCGAGCTTGCGCGTGGCGGCGAAGACCGTCGCCAGCGCCGCCTCGGCGGTCCGGCCGCCCCGCACGATCTCGACCAGGGGCATCCGGCTCACGGGATTGAAGAAGTGCATCCCGCAGAAGTCCTGCGGCCGCTCGAGCGCCTCCTGCATCTCGGTGATGGACAGCGCGGAGGTGTTCGACGTAAGGACGGTTCCCGCGCGCACGCGGGCCTCCACCTCCGCCAGCACCCGTTTCTTCACGTCCATCCGCTCCACCACCGCCTCGATCACCAGATCGAGGGTGCCGAAGCCCGAGTAGTCCAGCGTGGGCGAGATGGCGCGCATCCGCTGCGCGGCCTCCGCGGGACGGAGGCGGCGGCGCTTCGCCAGCTTGTCGAACAGCTCGCGCGCGGTGCGCAGGCCGTGGCCGATCGCATCCGCGCGGATGTCCTTCAGGCGCACCGCCAGCCCGCGGTACGCCAGCAGCTGCGCGATACCGCCGCCCATGACGCCGGCGCCCAGCACGCCCACGCGCTCGACGGGGCGGGGCTCCGCCGCCGGCGCCGCCTTCTTGGCGGCTTCCATCAGGTGGAAGACGTGGATCAGGTTCTTCGAGACCGGTGTGACCACGAGGCGGCCGAGCGCGCGCGCCTCCTCGCGCAGCGCGGGCTCGACGTCCATGTCGATCGTCTTCTCGATGGTATCGAGGGCGGTCAGCGGGGCGGGGTAGTGGCCGCGCGTTTCCTTCTCGACCTGCTTGCGCGCCTGACGGAAGACGAGGCGCCGGCCGAGCGCGTTCCCCTCGAGGAGCGCACCGGTCAGGCCGCGGCTCGGGCGGGGGGGCGGGGGGCGCCGCCCCAGCCGCTCGGTGGCCCAGGCGTCCGCACGCTCATCGAGAATCGCCGCGTGCACCCGCTCGTCCACCAGCCCGATCCGCTGCGCCTTGCGCGCATCCACCGGCCGCCCCGTCAGGATCAGCGGAAGCGCGTTGCGGAGCCCCACCAGCCGGGGCAGGCGGACCGTGCCGCCGAAGCCCGGCAGGATGCCGAGCTGGACCTCGGGCAGCCCGATGCGCGTCTCTGGCGCGTCCGCCGCGATGCGGTGGTCGCATGCCAGGATCAGCTCCGTCCCGCCGCCCAGGCAGATCCCGCCCACGGCCGCCACGGTCGGGATCGGCAGCGCGGCGACGCGCGAGAGCACCCGCTGCCCCTCCCGCGAGCCCGCCTCGCCATCCGCCGGGTCCGTGATCGACGCGATCTCGTCCACGTCCGCCCCGGCGATGAACATCCGCGGCTTGCCGCTGCGGATGACCAGCGCCCGGATCCGCGCCTCGCGGGCGGCCGCCTCGATCTCGTCCAGCAGCGCATCCAGACGGCTCATGACGCCGCTCGTCAGGATGTTGGCCCGGCTGTCCGGGCGGTCGAAGGTCAGCCGGGCGAGGCCCGTTCCGTCCACCTCCAGCCGCAGCGCCGCGCGATCGACTTCCCGCACCACCGTCTCCATGCGTCCTCCCGCTCCGCGTGCGCGCCGCCAGGCCGGCGCCCGCCCCGCCGGGCGTCCTCCGGAAGCTACCGGTGCGATGGAAGGTGATCAACCGGGTCGGGTCCCGCTCCGGCCGGCTCCAACGCCGGTCCCAGCACGGCCACGGCCGGCTCGCCGAGCTCCAGCGCCGCCCTGCGCAGCCGTGCCGGCGTGAGCGCGTCGATCCGTGCCTCGAGGGCGGTGTAGGCCTGGTCGAAGAAGAGGCGGTCCGCGGCCTCGCCGGCGCGCGCCTCGGGCGTCTCCACCGAGAGCAGCCGCTCGCCGCGATAGCGCCGCAGCAGCCGGCCGAACGCGCCCGCCTCCGCCGGCGCGTCCGCCATCGCCCGCACCTCGTCGCGCACCGTGGCGGTCCACCGCCTCGCGCTCTCCGGGCTGGTGACCAGGTAGACGACCAGGAGCCCGCCGCCCCCGAAGCGCTCGACCCGCGCCGCGGCATCGAAGATGTCCGGCCGCGCGGCGGACGGGCGCACGGCGTCGAGGACCCGGAACGCGAGCAGACGCAGCGCTTCGTCGTCCAGTCGCGCCGCCAGTGGAAACGCCATCCCCACGAACGCGGTGACCGTGGGGCTCTCGATCGTGCGCGTGCCCGCGATCGGCGGCGTGCGCGGCACCGGCAGCAGGATCGGCAGGCCGACGTCGCCGAGGCGGGCGCGGACGAGCGAGTCCGCCTCGGCCCGGTGCACCGGCCCGAGCACCGCGGCGGTCATGCGCGTGGGCGTGAAGCGCCGCTGGGCGGTTCGCTGAACGGTCTGGACATCGAGCGAGTCGATGCTGCCCGGCCGGCCGCAGCCGTCCCGAGCCCACGGGCTCTCGGTGCCGAAGAGCGCCTGGTGGAGAACCGCGCGCACCTCGAGCGCCGGATCGCCTTCCGCGAAGCGCAGACCGCGCAGCAGCTCAGAGCGCGCCCGCTCGAACGCCCCCGGCTCGATGCGCGGCTGGAGCAGCGCATCGAAGAGGAGCTCGGCGGCGAGCACCCACGTGGATGGCGGGGCGAGGAGTCTCACGCGCAGTGCCGCCCGGCCGCATTCGACGCTCGCCGTCGCGCCCAGCGCATCCAGCGTCGGACGCACCCCCTCCAGCGCCGCCCGCGCCGCCAGGAGCGACGCACCCGCCTCGGCCGCCTGCTCCCACGCCGCGCCCGCGTTCACGTCGAGCGCGAGGGCCACGACGGGCGTGTGCGGCGCGGGCAGCACGACAACGCGCGACTGCGCGCGCGCCGGGCGCGCGCCCGACACCAGGAGCGCCAGGAGCGCCAGGAGCGCCGCCGGTGCCCACGCGCGCCGCCGTCCGGACGCGCCGCCGCGTACCTGAGCGCCGCCGATTCTCACGGCCGCAGCTCCACGCGCACCGGCCGGGCGGCCAGGAGCGCATCGAGCACGCGCTGCACCTCCTCCGTGCCGACCGTCTGGAGCGCGCGCAGCATGGCCTGGCCCGCGCCGGGATCTCCCGTCCGGTCCAGGAAGCCGCCCAGATACTCGGCCAGCCCGGAGGGGGTGCGCGCCGCGAGCAGCGCGTCCCGGGAGAGCTCCCGTGCCGCCCGGGCCACGGCATCCGGCGTGGCCGTCCGGTCCGCGTTCCGCAGCGCGTTCCGGAGCTCGAGCTCGGCGTGCGCCGCCGCGCTGTCCGGCTCGCCGGGCGCCGCCGCCGCGCTCGAGCGAGCCCCGGCGAGCAGCGCGATCGCCCGGTGCCCGCCCTGCCACCAGAGCTCGGCCGTCGGGTCCCGCAGATCGGTGCCGCGGAGCTGCCGCGCCACCAGCCGTGCCGCCACGGCCAGCGCCGCCTCCGACGCGTCCGTTGGCGCGTCGAGCCCCGCCGCAAGCCATGGACCGAGCAGCTGCGGCGCCGCCACGCCTTCCTCCACCTCCGGCCGCGCCGCGCCGGGAGCGGCGGGCGGGGCCGGTGTCCAGTCCGCGAGCGTCGCGGCCACCGTTTCCACCCGAACCCCCCCGGCCACCACCACCGCCAGCCGCTCCGGCCGGAACACGCGTCGCCGGAAGGCCTCGAGCGTGGCGGGCGTGAGCGTCGAGTCCACGATCACGCCATCCGCCGCCGAAAGGTCCGGGAACAGCGCCGCGCGCAGGCGCGCCCGGAGGAGCGGCGCCGGCGTCTCCCGCACGGCTCGCTCCGCCTCCGCCGTGCGCAGCCGCGCCACCTCGAGCGCGCCGGCGTCCGCCCGGGGGGGATCCAGCGCGTCCCCCAGCAGCCGGAGCATGGCCGGCAGGTCGCGCGCCGCGCCCGTCAGTGCGTAGATCGCGTGCGTCGGCGTCACGCGCAGCCGCAGCGTGGCGCCCAGTGCCGTCGCGCCCGCCTCCAGCCGCGGCCGCGCGAGCCGCTGCAGCACGGCGGCGACCGGCTCCGGCCTCCCCGTCCCGGCCAGCCCCACCGAGACCCGCACCGCCGCGAGCGGCTCCTCCGGCTGCGGGAACACCACCACGGTCCCCGCGGCAGGCTCGGCCCGGACCACCAGCCGCCCCGGCAGCGTGTCCTGAAGGGGGGACGGCGTGAGTGCCGCGGCCCAGGACGGGAACGCCGCGCACCACGCGAGCAGGAGCAGCGCCAGCGACGCGGGACGCGCGGCGGGCAAAGAAAAAGGCGCCGCGAGCGGCGCCGATCCGGGCGTGAGGGAGCGGTGGGCGGGCGCGCCTGCGCCTCCGGCGGCGCTCATTCGGGACGGGGGAAGAGGACGTCGCCCCGGTGCACGCCGCGCCCGGCGAGGTCCAGGCTGGCGAGCGCGTCGAGCGGCGGGACGTCCTCGAGCCCCAGCCGGTGCGCCAGCGCCCGCATCTTCACCGGCATGAACGGCTCGAGCATCGCCGCCAGCGTGGCCAGGGCGCGGGCCAGCCCCCCGAGCGTCGCGTCCAGCGCATCCGCCTGCGCGGGGTCCCTGGCCTGCGCCCAGGGGGCGCGCTCCCCCACGAAGGCGTTGGCCGCATCCGCCAGCTCGATGGCCGCCGCGGCGCCGTGCTGGAGCAGGTTCGCGTCCATGGCGGAGCGGTAGCGTACGATGCCGACCGCGATTGCCTCGTCCAGCGAGACGCGCTCGCCCTCCGGCACCCGCCCCTCCCGGTAGCGCTCGATCATCGAGAGGATGCGGTTGGCCAGGTTGCCGAGGTTATTGGCCAGGTCCGCCGTGTAGCGCTCGTCGAAGCGCTCGAGCGAGATCTCGCCATCGCCGTTCCACGGCACCTCGCGCACCAGGAAGTAGCGTAGCGCATCCGGCCCGTAACGCTCGATCATGGCGTCCAGCTCGAGGGTCACGCCCTCCGACTTCGACATCTTGCCGCCCCCGACCGTCACGAAGCCATGGGCCCAGACGCTCTTCGGCAGCTCCACCTCCGCGCTCATGAGCATCGCCGGCCAGAGGATGCAGTGGAAGCGGGTGATGTCCTTGCCGATGACGTGGTAGTCCGCGGGCCACAGGTCGCGGTAGCTATCGTCGGGGAAGCCGGTTGCCGTGAGGTAGTTGGTGAGCGCGTCCGGCCAGACGTAGGCCGTGTGGTCCGGATCGCCTGGCCAGGGGATGCCCCACGGGAGGTTCGCGCGCGAGAAGGAGGTGTCGTCCAGGCCGCCCTCGATCATGCGCCGCACCTCGTTGCGGCGGCTCTCCGGCTGCACGAACTCCGGCCGCTCATCGAGCAGCTTGAGCAGCCGCTCCTGGTAGCGCGAGAGGCGGAAGAACCAGTTGCTCTCCTCCGTCCATACCGCCTCCCGCGTCGGGTGGATCGGACAGCGCAGCGTGCCGGCCTCGTCCGGCACAAGCTCCTCCCCCCGCTTGAACGCTTCGCACCCCACGCAGTAGTAGCCCTCGTAGCGCCCCTTGTAGAGGTCTCCCGCCGCCTCCATCCGAGCGATCATCGCCAGCACCGCGCGCCGGTGGCGCGGCTCGGTGGTCCGGATGAAGTCGTCCCGGCTGATCGCGAGCCGGTCCCACGCTGCCTCGAACGCAGCGGCGATCCGCTCCACCCACTCCGCAGGGGTGACGCCCGCCGCCTCCGCGCTCTGCAGCACCTTCAACCCGTGCTCGTCGATGCCCATCACGAAGTACACCGGCTCGCCCTTCAACCGGTGGTAGCGGGCCATGGCGTCCGCACCGATCTTCTCCAGCGCGTGCCCCATGTGCGGTGCGCCGTTGGCGTAGTCGATCGCCGTCGTGATGTAGAACGGCTTGGGAGCGCTCACTCGCGCGACCTCTCGCCGCCGCCGCGCGGGCCCCGGCCGTTGCCGTCGCCCCGATCGCGCCCGCCGCCCGAGCGGCCCCGCTCCTCCCGGTCGCGCCCAGTTCGGCCGCCGCCCCGCTCCGGCTCCGACCCCGCCCGCGCGACCTCCCCCTTCAGCTCCGCGAGCTCGATCGTGCGCCGGTTGCCCTCCTCATCCTTGAGCAGCACGCGCTCGCGCCAGATGTCCACGCTCACCACCCGCTCCCGGCCCTGCCCGGTGTTCAGCGTCTTCCCCTCGCGCGGGAACTTCTTCCGCGCCTGCACGTACGCCTCGTGCTCGTAGGTCAGGCAGCACATGAGGCGGCCGCAGCATCCCGAGATCTGCGCCGGATTCAGCGACAGCCGCTGGTCCTTGGCCAGCTGCAGGCTCACCGGCTTCAGCTCCCGCAGCCACGTCGAGCAGCACAGCTCCCGGCCGCACCGACCCACGCCCCCGAGCAGCGCCGCCTCGTCCCGCACGCCGATCTGCTTCAGCTCGATTCGCGTCCGAAACGTCCGCGCCAGCTCGCGCACCAGCTCGCGGAAGTCAACACGCCGCTCGGCCGTGAAATAGATCGTCAGCTTGTTGCGGTCGAACTGCCACTCCGCCTCGCTGACCTTCATCTTGAGCCCGAACTGCAGCACCTTCTCCCGCGCCACCCGCCGCACCCGCGGCTCGTCCGCCCGTAGCGTGACCGCCCGCTTCACCTCGTCCTCGCGCGCCGGGCGCAGCACCCGCTTCTCCGGCACCGGCGCCGCGCAACCGGTCGCGCACCCCGAGCACTTCCGCTCCGCAATGGCGCCGTACGCCGTGACCAGGCCGAGATCCTCTCCGCGGTCCGCCTCGACCAGCACGAAATCCTGCACGTCAACCCCGACCGCCTCGCTGCGGTAGTAATCGCGGCGGTTTCCCTTGAAGCTGACTTCCAATATCTGACTCATGATACCGGCTCGGTTCTCATGGTTCGGGGGCGGCGATGCGGGCGGACGACGCTCCGCCGGAGCACCCGCCACAGCGGGCGCGGCCCCTCAGCTCTCCGCCGCCCACCAGGTGCCCATCTGCTCGTACTTGTCCCACCGGGCGCGGCGCAGCGCGTCGGAGTCCAGCTCCGCGAGCTCCGCCAGGTGCCGCAGCACCGCCTCGCGGACTCGCCCGATCGCCGCCGGCGCGTCCGCGTGCGCGCCGCCCAGCGGCTCCCTCACCACCTCGTCCACCACCCCGAGCGCCGCCAGGTCGCCGGCCGTGATCTTCATCGCCTCCGCCGCCTTGTCCTTGGCCGCGTTCGTCTTCCACAGGATCGCCGCGCACCCCTCCGGCGAGATCACGCTGTAGATCGCGTTCTCCAGCATGAGCACCCGGTCCGCGAGCCCCAGCGCCAGGGCGCCGCCGCTGCCGCCCTCGCCGATGACCACCGCCACCAGAGGCACGCGCAGCCGCGCCATCTCGCGCAGGTTCGTCGCGATTGCCTCGCCCTGACCGCGCTCCTCCGCGCCGATGCCCGGATAGGCCCCCGGCGTGTCGATCAGCGTCACGATCGGGCGTCCGAACTTCTCCGCCATGCGCATGAGGCGCAGCGCCTTGCGGTAGCCCTCCGGATGCGGCATCCCGAAGTTGCGCCGCAGGTTCTCCTTCATGTCGCGGCCCTTCTGGTGCCCGATCACCATGATCGTGCGTCCGTCCAGCCGCGCCCACCCGCCCACGATCGCCTCGTCGTCGCGGAACGCGCGGTCGCCGTGCAGCTCCAGGAAGTCGGTGAACGCCTCCCCGATGTAGTCGAGCGTGTACGGCCGCTTCGGGTGCCGCGCCAGCTGCACCCGCTCGACCGCCGACAGGTTCTCGTACGTCTCCGTCTTGAGCTGCGCGAGCTTCGACTCGAGGAGCCGCAGCTCCCCCGACGCCTCGAGCCCGCGCTGCCGCGCCAGGACCTGGAGCCGCTCGATCTGCTGCTCCAGCTCCGCGATGTCCTTCTCGAATTCCAGGGGCGTGCTCATCCCCCTCCTTGTGGTCTCACCAGGCGAACGTGCTCGCCACCGCAGCGCGCGCGCAGCTCCTTCACCAGGCCCTCGTCCGGTGCCACCGTCAGCGTGCGCGAACGGAGCCGCGCCGGGCCGTCCGCCGGGGCGTTGCCGCCGACCTCGCCGGCCGCCGGCAGCCACCGCACGTACAGCGGCGCGGGGCCGGGATGGGCCCGCAGCAGGGCCGCGAGCGAGCCGATCGATTCGGGCTCCACGCCGTTGCCGCTCTCCAGCTCGAGCTCCAGAGCCAGCGTGCCGCGCGCCCGCAGCGAGGCGAGCGAGGCGACCTCGTCCAGGAAGATCGGCGGCGTGTCCTCGTCCTCGCGCCCCTTCACCATCCCGCGCACCAGCACCGCCGCGTCCTGCGTCAGCGCCTCGCGGTTCAGCTCCCACGCCTCGCCGAAGCACAGCACGGACGCCGTGCCGTAGAAGTCCTCCACCGTCAGCCGGCCCCACTCCGCGCCGTTGCGCCTGGAGACCTGGCGCGAGACGGCCGTCACCACGCAGGCCAGCTCCACCTTCTGGTCCCGGTACTCCTTCAGGTTCGACGTGTTCACCGCCTGGAAGACCCGGACCTCCTCGCGGTACTTCTCCAGCGGGTGGCCGCTGATGAAGAAGCCGAGGATCTCCTTCTCACGCGTGAGTCGTTCGGCCTCCGTCCACGGCACCACGTCCGGCAGCTGCGGATCCGGCCGGGCCGGCGGGGCCTCCGCACCGCCGCCCAACGCGTCGAAGAGCGAGCCCTGCCCCGACTCCCGCTCCGCGTGCCGGAGCTGCGCCTCGCGCAGCGCCGCCTCGAGGCCCGCGAGCAGCTTCGCCCGGTGTCCCGCGCCGGACGGCAGCCGCTCGGTCAGCGAGTCGCAGGCGCCGGCCGTGACGAGCGCCTCGAGCGCACGCTTCCCCAGCGCTCGGCTGTCCGTGCGCTCGACCAGGTCGAACAGGGAGGTGAACGGCCCACCCTCCGCCCGCGCCTCCAGGATCGAGCGCACCGCGCCCTCCCCCAGTCCGCGCACCGCGCCCAGCCCGAAGCGGATCTGGTCGTCCGCCACCGGCGTGAACTTCCAGCCCGACTCGTTCACGTCCGGCGCCAGCACCTCCAGCGCACGGACCCCGCCCTCCGGCATGAACCGCCAGAGTTCCCGGCATTCCGCGATATAGTTGACGACGCTGTCGGTCTTGTCCACCACCGAGCTCAGCATCGCGGCCATGAACTCGGCGGGGTAGTGCCGCTTGAGCCACGCCGTCTCGTAGGAGAGCAGCACGTACGCCACCGCGTGCGAGCGGTTGAAGCCGTAGCGGCCGAACGCGGCGATCTGCTCCGCCAGCTCCTCCGCGGTCCGCTTCTCCACGCCCCGCTCGACGGCCCGGTCGCGGAACTTCTCGAGCTCCTTGTCGATCAGCGCCTGGTCCTTCTTGCCGACCGCCTTCCGCAGCACGTCGGCCTCCGCCAGCGTGAAGCCGGCCAGCACCTGCGCGATCCGCATCACCTGCTCCTGATACGTGATGACGCCGTAGGTGGGCTCCAGCACCTCCGTCAGCCGCTCGTGCGCGTAGCGCACCGGCTCGCGGCCGAGCTTCCTGCGGATGAACACGTCGGTCATGCCCGTGTCCAGCGGCCCCGGCCGGATCAGCGCGTTGGCGGCCACCAGGTCCTCGAAGCAGTCGCAGCGCATCGCCCGCAGCTTGTCCGTGGCCAGCGACGACTCGAACTGGAACACGCCCGTGGTGCCGCCGTGCGCCAGCATCTCGTACACCGCCGGGTCGTCCAGCGGCACGTCCTCGATGCGCGCGTACTCCACACCCGTCTCCGGATGCCGCAGCGCGCCGTGGCGCTCGCGGATCCAGGCCACCGCATCGTGGATCACGGTCAGCGTCTTCAGGCCCAGGAAGTCCATCTTGAGCATTCCGGCCTGCTCGAGCGCGATCATGTCCCACTGCGTGACGAGCACCGTCTCGTCCTCGCCCGCCCCCGCGCCTTTCGTCAACTGCGTGCACACCGGCACGTATTCGTGCAGCGGGCCCGGCGCGATCACCACCCCCGCCGCGTGCACGCTGGCATGCCGGCTGAGCCCTTCCAGTCCCTTCGCGTACTCCAGCAGCCGGTGCACCCGACCGTCCGTGCGGTCCAGCGCCCGGAGCTCGGGGATCTTCTCCGCAGCCTCCGCCACCGTGAGCGAGTTGTTCGGCGCGTTCGGCACCAGCTTGGCCAGCCGGTCCGTCTCGGCCGGCTCGAAGCCGAGCACCCGCCCCACGTCCTTGATCACCGCCCTCGACTTCATGGTGCCGAAGGTGATGATCTGCCCGACCGAGTCGCGCCCGTACTTCTCGCGCACGTACTCGATCACCTCGCCACGACGCTCGAAGCAGAAGTCGATGTCGATGTCCGGCATCGACACGCGGTCCGGGTTCAGGAACCGCTCGAACAGCAGGTCGAACGCGAGCGGATCCACGTCCGTGATGCCCAGGCAGTAGGCCACGAGGGAGCCCGCCGCCGACCCGCGCCCCGGACCCACGGGGATGCCGCGCGCTTTCGCCCAGTTGATGAAGTCCGCCGTGATCAGGAAGTACCCCGCGTAGTCCGCGCGCGGGTTGCTGATTACCGACAGCTCGTACTCCAGCCGCTGCTCGATCTCCTCCGGCAGGGGATCGCCGTAGCGGGCGCGCGCCTTCTCGAGCACGTCCCGCCGCAGCAGCTCCGCCTCCGTCTGGATCCCTTCCGGCAGCGGGAACGACGGCACGTAGTAGCGCTTCTCCAGCGTGACGTCCACCTGGTCCGCGATCGCGAGCGTGTGCTCCAGCACGTCCGGGCGGTCCGGGAACACCTCCGCCATCTCGCCGGCGCTCTTGAAGTACAGGCCGCCGTCGTAGCGCATCCGGTTGGGGTCGTCCTTGTCCTTGCCCAGCCCGATGCACAGCAGGACGTCGTGCGCCTCGTGGTCGCTCGCGCGCAGGAAGTGCGCGTCGTTCGTCGCCACCACCGGAAGCCCGAGCTCCTCCGCGAGACGGAAGACCCGCTCGTTCAGCTCCGCCTGCCCCGGCGTGCCGTGCGCCTGCACCTCCAGGTAATAGCGACCGTCGAACGTCTGCGCGTACCAGCTCGCCGCCTCCCGCGCCGCGTCCCACTGGTTCGCCACCAGATGGCGCGCCACTTCCCCCGCCATGCACGCGGAGCTCACGATCAGCCCCGCACCGTACCTCGCGAGCACCTCGCGGTCCACGCGCGGGCGATGGTAGAAGCCCTCCTGGTAGCCGATCGAGCTCAGCCGCACGAGGTTGCGATACCCCTCCCGGTCGCGCGCCAGCAGCACCAGGTGGTAGTACGCCCGCTCCCCCCGCTCCCGCGACGTCCGGTCCCGCCGGTCTCCCGGCGCAACGTACGCCTCCATCCCGACGATCGGCTTGAGCCCCGCCTTCGACGCCTTCTGCTGGAACTCCCACGCGCCGAACATGCAGCCGTGATCCGTCAGCGCGAGCGCCGGCATCTCCAGCTCGTTGGCCCGCCGCACCAGGTCGCGGATCCGGTTCGCGCCGTCCAGCAGGGAGAATTCGCTGTGCGTGTGCAGGTGGACGAACGACATCGTTCTCCCGGGGGTGCCGGCGCCTCGTCGAAGAGACCCGCGCGGGGCAGGTCGCAAAGCGCCCGATTCTTCGAAAATACAAGCAGTTACGCGGTTCCTGGCCTGATCGCCCATGAAGTTAACGGCCCCACCCGGACCGGGCAACGACCAGCCCCGGCGGGTGGTCTGCGTCCTGCACGGCCGTTATCGTGAGGGTGAGGGTGAGGGTGAGGGAGGGAGAGGGGGAGGGGGAGGGGGTGGGTGGGGATTGGGGTGAGTTGGGGGTGAGGGAAAGGGAGAGGGTTGGGGAAGTCGAACTTTGCACCGAGCGCCCGCTTCGGTCGTCGGGGCCCGGGTCAGGGGGGCGTTGAGGGGGCTGCCACACGGCCGCGAGATGCTCGAGGAGTGGCGCCGGGCCAGGCGGCGGGCCGGACGGATGCTCGTGGCGCTCGATTTCGATGGCACGCTGGCGCCGATCGTGGAGCGGCCGGAGGATGCGGCGCTGCCGGCGGGTGCACGGCCGGTGCTCGAGCGCCTGGTCGCGCGGCCGGATACGGACGTGGCGATCGTGAGCGGACGAGGGCTCGAGGACGTCCGCGCACGCGTGGGGCTCGCGGGGGCGTTCTACGCCGGCAACCACGGCATGGAGATCGAGGGGCCGGGGCTCGAGCGCAGGGTGCCGGAGGCGGTGGCGGCGCGTCCGCGCGTGGCGGCGTGCGCCGCGGCGTTGCGGGACGCGCTCGACGGCATCGACGGCGCGCAGGTGGAGGACAAGGGGGCCACGCTGAGCGTGCACACGCGGCGCGTGGCAGATGCGGACGCGGCGGCCGAGGTGGAACGGCGCGTGCGCGCCATCGCGGGGGACTACCCCGGACTGCGCCTGACCGCCGGGAAGAAGGTGCTCGAGGTCCGGCCGGACATCGACTGGGACAAAGGGCGCGCCACGAGCTTCCTCCTGGGTGCACTCGAGGCCGGAGCCGGACTGGCCGTGCCCGTCGTCTTCATCGGCGATGACCGCACGGACGAGGATGCCTTCCGCGCCCTGGGCGAGCGCGGCGACGGCGTGCTCGTCGCGCCCGCGCCGCCGGCCGACACGGCGGCGCGGGCGTGGGTCGAGAGCCCCGCCGGGGTGCTGGACCTGCTGCGGCGCCTGGCCGAGCCGGATGAGCCGCCCCGCGGGCCGGACGACATTGGCAGCAAGGAGTAGAGTGGACGCGATGCGCGCCGGACCCAGGCGATTCACGCTCATGCCGCTGCTCGCTGGGGCGGCCCTGGCCGCGTGTGCGCACCGGCCGCCGTCCGCCCCCATGCCCGCCAGCTCGGAGGCGGTGCGGCACCGCGCCGCGCTGGCCACGCTCCTCGTCCGCAACGACACCGACCGGCGGCTGCGCATCGGCTACCGCCTGGCCGCCGCGCCGGGGGGCCTGGTCGTGGTCGGGCGCGTGCCCGCGCGCGACAGCGCGCACATGGCGCCCGTGCCCGCGGGCGAGCCGCTCCTCCTGCGCGCCATCGACCCCGACGCGCACGTCCTCACCCTGCCCCCGCGCACCTTCGACGTGGACGAGGTCTGGACATGGGAGATTCCCGCGGACGCCGAGTTCGCCGGAAGGGGAGCCGAACGGTGAGCGACGAGCTCGAGGGCTGCACCATGGGCTACGGTCCGCACTGCACGCTGCCGCAGGCGCGCGGAGGCGGGCAGGGGGCCGGGGCGCACACGGACGCCGGGTCCCGAGCGGAGACCCGCGGAGAGGAGCAGCAGCCGGTCGCGCAGGCGCCCGCGCCCGCGCACGGCGACGCCCCGCAGCACGACCATCAGCACGATCACGGCGGCCGCGGACGCGGGCACGCCCACGGCATCGGCGGCATGGCGCGGTCGGCCGGACGCAGCGGGCTCATCTGGGTCCTCGCGATCACGGCTACCTTCATGGTCGCGGAGCTGGTCGGCGGCTGGATCTCCGGCTCCCTCGCGCTCATGGCCGACGCCGCGCACATGCTCACGGACGTGGCTTCGATCGGCCTGTCCCTCTTCGCCCTCTCGTTCGCGCGCCGCCCCGCCACGCCCGAGAAGACCTACGGCTATCTACGCCTCGAGATCCTGGCCGCCCTCCTGAACGGCGCGCTCCTCATCGGCATCGCCGTCTTCATCTTCCTGGAGGCCTGGCACCGCCTCGTGCAGCCGCACGCGGTACGGGGAGCCCTCATGCTCGCCGTCGCCCTCGCCGGACTGGCCGCCAACATCGCCGCCGCCGCCATCCTGCACCGCTCCGCCGGCGAGAGCCTGAACGTCCGCGGCGCTTACCTCCACGTCCTCAGCGACCTGCTCGGCTCCGCCGGCGCCGCCCTCGCCGCGGCCGTCATCTTGGCCGTCGGCTGGCTCGCCGCCGACCCGATCATCTCCATCGTCGTCGGCGTGCTCATCCTCGCCAGCAGCTGGACCCTGCTGCGCGAGTCCGTGGACATCCTGCTCGAGGCCGTCCCCGCCCACATCGACATGGAAGAGGTGCGGCTGGCCATCGACGACGTGCCCGGCGTCAACCAGGTCCACGACCTCCACGTCTGGACCGTGACCAGTGGATTTCTCGCCATGAGCGGCCACGCCATCGTGGCCGATCCCGAGGCCAACCAGGCCGTCCTGGAGGAGATCCACCACCGCATGCGCGACCGCTTCGGCATCCGCCACGCCACCATCCAGCTCGAGCGACGGCCCCAGGTCCAGCTGCGCCGCCGCCACGAGCCCCGGCTCTGAGCGACACCCATGGCCAGCCGCATCTCCGTCCGCACCAGCTCCCGCGAGCAGCTCCTGGACATCACGGGCGAGGTCCGCCGCGTCATCGGCGACGCGGGCATCACCGACGGCGTGGCGCACCTCTGGTCCCTCCACACCACCTGCGCCCTCACCGTGAACGAGGGCGCCGACCCCGACGTCGCCCGCGACATGACCACCGCGCTCCGCCGGCTCGTGCCCCGGGCCGGCGACTACCGCCACGCCGAGGGCAACTCCGACGCCCACGTGAAGACCTCCCTCTTCGGCCCCGCCCTCACGCTCCTCGTCGAGCACGGCGAGCCCGTCCTCGGCACCTGGCAGCACGTCTTCCTCGCCGAATGGGACGGGCCGCGCCAGAGGACGATCGCCGTGAAGGTGATTTCCGCCGACTGATCGACTCCCCTCCGCCACGCCCCTGTCCGCGCCGCTCCCCGACGAGCGCGCGCGGGGATTGATGGGGAAGCGGAAAATCGCTAAATTACAAGGCTTTGCCGGACCTGCGCCCCCGGCACCGAACGCTCAGTGGGCCGCACGCATGCGGCCGCGGGAAACGGTATGATTCGAAACGTCGCCATCATTGCTCACGTCGATCACGGCAAGACCACGCTCGTGGACAAGATGCTCCGGCAGGCCGGGGCGTTCCGCGAGAACCAGGTCGTCGAGGAGCGGGTCATGGACTCCAACCCGCTGGAGCGGGAGCGGGGGATCACGATCCTCTCCAAGAACACCTCCGTGCACTGGCAGGGGCACAAGATCAACATCGTCGATACCCCCGGCCACGCGGATTTCGGGGGCGAGGTCGAGCGCATCCTGCGGATGGTGAACGGGGTGTTGCTGCTGGTGGACGCGTTCGACGGGCCAATGCCGCAGACGCGCTTCGTGACGCGCAAGGCGCTGGCGCTGGGGCTGCAGCCGATCGTCGTGATCAACAAGGTGGACCGGTCGGACTCGGAGCCGCTGCGCGTGCACGACGAGGTGCTCGAGCTGTTCATGGAGCTGGAGGCGACGGAGGCGCAGCTCGACGCGCCGTTCCTCTATGCCTCCGCCCGCGAGGGCTGGGCGACGGCCGATCTGGGTGCCGAGCGCCAGGATCTGAAGCCCCTCTTCCAGGCGATCCTGGACACGGTTCCGCCGCCGCCTTCGGATATGGCCGGGCCGTTCCAGATGCTCGTTTCGACGATCGACCACTCGCCGTACCTGGGCCGCCTCGCCATCGGCCGGATCGAGCGCGGGCGGGTACGCGTGGGCGATCCGATCGTGCTGCTGGAGCCGCGCACGGCGGAGCACGCCGTGGAGGACGCGCCGGCGCCGGCCGGCCGGCAGGGCCGCGTCGCCAGGCTGTACGCGTTCGAGGGGTTGCAGCGCGTGGAGGTCGAGGAGGCCGCGGCCGGCGAGATCGTGGCGCTGGCGGGGCTCGAGGGCGTGGAGATCGGCGCCACGATCGCGGACGTCGAGGCGCCCGAGCCGCTCGAGGGGATCACCGTCGAGGAGCCGACGATCTCGGTCAACTTCGTCGTGAACACCTCGCCTTTCGCCGGCCGGGAAGGGAAGTACGTCACCAGCCGGCAGCTCCGCGAGCGGCTGCTCCGGGAGCTCGAGCGCAACGTCGCGCTGCGCGTCGAGGAGACCGGCTCGCCCGACACCCTCAAGGTGTCCGGCCGCGGCGAGCTGCACCTGGGCATCCTCATGGAGACCATGCGCCGCGAGGGCTACGAGTTCGCCGTCTCGCGCCCCCGCGTCATCACGCGCCCCGGCCCCGGCGGCGAGATCCTCGAGCCGTACGAGGAGGTGACGATCGACGTCCCCGACACCTTCATGGGCGTCGTCATCGAGAAGCTCGGCTCGCGTCGCGGCGAGATGCTCGAGATGCGGCAGTCGGGGCCTCGCTCCGAGCCGGGCGGCCCGGGTGGCGGGCTGGTGCGCCTGCTCTACCGCATCCCCGCGCGCGGGCTCTTCGGCTACCGCAGCGAGTTCATGACCGACACCCGCGGCGAGGGGATCCTGCACCACCGCTTCCACGGGTACGGCGCGTGGGCCGGGCCGCTCAAGACCCGCGAGCGAGGCGTGCTCGTGTGCATGCTCGACGGACCCTCCGTCGCCTACGCGCTGTGGAACCTCCAGGAGCGCGCCACCCTCTTCATCGGACCAGGCATCGACACCTACGAGGGCATGATCGTCGGCGAGAACACCCGCCCCGGCGACATGGAGGTCAACGTCACCAAGGGGAAGAAGCTCACCAACATCCGCGCCTCCGGCGCCGACGACGCGATCCAGCTCGAGCCGCCCCGCGCCATGAGCCTCGAGGCCGCCCTCGAG
>OY970192.1:107500-1592500 GCA_963708135.1 uncultured Gemmatimonadales bacterium
CGAGCCGCAGTACATCGACTACCCGCACATGGCGCGGATCGCGAGCCTGGTCGAGGACGTGGCCGTGCACGTGGCGGACATGGGCCACCGCCCGGTGGTGGACCACCCGAAGCCGGACCCCCAGGGGGCGTGCCGGCAGTAGGCGACGACGCCCGGGGCGGCCTGCCGTCCCGCCGCGGCGTTCCACGCAAGGTCACGAGCCCCGCCCGGAGCGTTTCCGGGCGGGGCTTCGTGCGAAAGAGAGGAGGCGGAATGGAGGCAGCAGGCGAGCGGGAGCGCGCGGACGGAGCGGCGGCGCGGCCGGGCGAGGGTACGGCAGCGCGCGCCCGAGCGCTGCACGATCGCGCGCTCGTGTGGGACGCGCACATGGACACCCTGCAGCGCGTGCTCGTGCGCGGCGACGACCTGGGCGAGCGGATGGGCGAGCAGACGGACCTCCCGAGCTGGCGGGAGGGCGGCTTCGGCGCGCAGGTGTTCGCCGTCTGGATCGACGGCATCTACGCCCGCCGGCACGCCGCGCGGCGGGCGCTCCAGCTGATCGACGCCTTCCACGCCCAGCTCGCGCGCCACGCCGACCGGATGGCGCTCGCGCGCACCGCCGGCGACGTGCGCAGGATCACGGGGGAGGGGAGGCTCGCGGCGCTGCTCTCGATCGAGGGCGGCCTGGCCATCGAGGAGGACCTCGGCGTGCTGCGCAGTTACCACCGTCTCGGCGCCACGTGCATGACGCTGACGCATGCCGGCTCGATCTCGTGGGCGGACGCCTCGACGGATGCGCCGCGCTCCGGCGGGCTCTCCGCCTTCGGCCGGCAGGTGATCGAGGAGATGAACCGGCTCGGCATGGTGGTCAACGTCTCGCACACCTCGGATGCCACCGTGCGGGCGGTGCTCGAGACCAGCCGCGCGCCGATCATCGCCTCGCACTCCTGCTGCCGCGCGCTGTGCGAGCACCCGCGCAACCTGACGGACGAGCTCATGCGGGCCATCGCGGACCACGGCGGCGTGATCGGCATCAACTTCTTCTCCGGATTCCTCGACCAGGACTTCCAGCGGGCGATGTTCGAGTCGCACGGCGACGTGCTCGCGGTGATGAAGGAGCCGGTGGACGTGGCGCCCGAGGCGCTCGACGCTCTGGCCGGGGAGCGGATGGCGGGCTTCTTCCACGGCACGCCGCCGCGGCCACCGTTCGAGCGTATCCTCGAGCACATCGAGCACGCCGTGCGCGTGGTGGGCGCGGATCACGTAGGCCTCGGCAGCGATCTGGACTCGCCGATGCTGCCGACCCCGGCGGGGATGGACGGTGTGGCGGACTACCCGAAGATCACCGAGGGGCTGCTGCGACGCGGCATGCGCGAGGCGGATGTCGAGAAGGTGCTCGGCGGGTGCTGGCTGCGGGTCTGGGGCGAGGTGGTAGGGGCTTAGGCCGGCGAGCGGACCCACGGCGCGGGCCGGTGCACGATCAGTCGGCGTGGCGGAGGACGCTGAGAGCCGCGTTGTGGCCGCACATGCCGTGGGCGCCGCCGCCGGGCGGGGTGGAGGCCGAGCAGAGGAAGAGCCCGTGCACGGGGGTGGCGTAGGGGTCGGCGCGGACCGCGGGGCGGAAGAGGAGCTGGCGCAGGTCGGCGATGCCGCCGTTGATGTCGCCGCCGACGAGGTTGGGATCGTAGTGCTCGGAGGCGGCGGCGGAGCGGGAGGCGCGGGCGAGGATAACGTCGCGGAACCCGGGGGCGAAGCGCTCGACCTGGGCCTCGATGGCTTCGCTCAGATCGGCGGTGGAGCCGTTGGGGACGTGGCAGTACGCCCAGGCAATGTGGCGGCCGGCGGGGGCGCGCGAAGGGTCGAAGAGGGTGGGCTGGGCGAGCAGGACGAAGGGCCGCTCGGGGAGGCGGCCCTCCCAGGCGGCGCGGTTGGAGGCGGCGATCTCCTCGGCCCTGCCGCCGAGATGGACGGTGCCGGCGCGGCGGCAGGCGTCGGCGCGCCAGGGGATCGGCGCGCAGAGGGCCCAGTCGAGCTTGAAGACGCCGGGCCCGTAGCGCCAGCGCTCGAGCTGGCGGCGGTAGTGGCCGGTGAGGCGGGGCCCGGCGACGGCGAGCACCTGCTTCGGGGTGAGGTCGAGCACGATGGCCTCGGCGGAGGGGAGCGGATCGAGGGAGCGCACCGGGGAGCCGGTGACGACGGAGCCGCCTCGTCTTTCGAGGAGTCCGATCAGGGCATCGGCGATGCGCTGGGAGCCGCCGCGGGCGAAGGGCCAGCCGACGCAGTGTCCTGCCACGGCGAGCATGAGGCCGAAGGCGGCGGTAGGCGGCAGGTCGAGCGGCTCGAGGGTATGGGCGGCGATGCCGGCCAGGAGCGCGCGGGCGCGGGCGCCGTGGAAGCGGGCGCGGCCGAGGCCGAGCGCGGAGCGCAGGCCGACGCGCCCGAAGCGAGCGATGAGGAGCGGGTGGTCGGGGACGCGGAGCAGCGGGCGCAGGGCGTCGTCGAAGAGGTCGCTCCAGCGCTCGACGAAGGGGTCCATGAGCTCCTGGTAGGGCTCGACGTCCGCGCGGTCGAGAGAGAGCGCCGTCTCGTGGGTCGAGCGGGCGAGGGTGGCGGCGGTGCCGTCGTCGAAGGGGTGCGCCATCGGCAGCTCGGGGTGCACCCACTCGAGGCCGTGCTCGGCCATCGGCAGCGCGCGGAAGAACGGCGATGCGGCGCCCATCGGGTGCACGGCGGAGCAGGTATCGTGGATGAAGCCGGGCAGCGTCAGCTCGGCGGAGCGGGTGCCGCCGCCCGGCCGGTCGGCGGCCTCGTAGACGAGGACCTGCCGGCCGGCGCGGGCGAGAGTGACGGCGGCGGCCAGGCCGTTGGGCCCGGCGCCGACGATCACCACACGTGCCACCATCGGGCCTCCTCGGTCCCGGTCCACCCCGTCGGAGCGCACGTCCCGCACCAGCGCGCCGTCGGCGGGTGAGGCCCGCGCGCTCAGACGCCGCGGCGCGGCCGGCACTGGGCCGGTTTGGGCGCGGCGGCCGCGTCGCCTATATTGCGCGTGCCGGTCCCGCGCGGCCGGAGCTCGCACCCACCCCCGGTAGGGAGATCATCATGGCAGCCAATCGACGCATGCCCGGCGCCCGTATGGGCGCGGCGCTGCTCCTGGCGCTGTGCGTGCCCGCGGCGACGCGCGCGCAGCAGCGGACGGCGGACCTCGTGCTGCGGAACGGCAGGATCGTGACCGTGGATGCGGCGCGGCCGGAGGCGCAGGCGCTGGCGGTGGTGGGAGACCGGATCGCGGCGGTGGGCAGCGACGCCGAGATCGCGCGCTGGGTCGGCCCGCGCACGCGCGTGATCGACCTCGGGGGCAAGCTGGCGGTGCCGGGATTCAACGAGTCGCACGGGCACTTCATGGGGCTCGGCGAGTCGCTGTTGGAGTTGAACCTGACAAAGGCGCGGAGCTGGAACGACATCGTGGCCATGGTGCGGGCGGCGGCGGCCAAGGCGAAGCCGGGCGACTGGATCGTGGGGCGGGGCTGGCACCAGGAGAAGTGGGACCGGGCGCCGCAGCCGAACGTGGAGGGGCTCCCCTACAATACCTCGCTGAGCGCGGCCTCGCCCGACAACCCGGTGCTGCTGGTGCACGCGAGCGGGCACGGCGCGTACGGCAACGCGAAGGCGTTCGAGCTGGCGGGGATCGGCCCGAAGACGCCGGACCCGGCTGGCGGCGAGATCGTGCGGGACGCGAAGGGTGTCGCGATCGGCATGCTGCGCGACAACGCGGTCGGGCTGGTGCGCGCCGCGATGCAGCGCTCGCAGGCGGGCCGCACGAGCGCACAGGTGGAGGCGCGGGCGCGGCGTCAGGCGACGCTGGCGGCGGAGGACGCGATCCGGAAGGGGGTGACGAGCTTCCAGGACCAGGGCGAGTCGTTCCGCACGATCGCCATGCTCCGGGAGATGGCGGCCGAGGGGAAGATGCCGATCCGGCTGTACGCGATGGTGGGCGCCGCGCCGGCGGAGTCGCTGGCGCTCTACCTGCCGAAGATCCGGGTGGTCGGCTTCGCGAACAACCACTTCACGGTGCGCGCGATCGGCGAGATCACGAGCGACGGCGCGCTCGGCACGCACAGCGCGTGGTTCCTGAAGCCGTACGATGACGTGCCCACGACCACCGGGCTGAACGTGACGCCGATGGCGCGGATCCGGGCCATGGCGGAGGTCGCGCTCCGGGACGGCTACCAGGTGGCGGTGCACGCGATCGGCGACCGCGCGAACCACGAGACGCTCGACCTCTACCAGAGCATCTTCCAGGCGCACCCGCAGGCGAAGGACCTGCGCTGGCGCATCGAGCACGCGCAGCACCTCGAGCCCTCGGACATCCCGCGCTTCGGCCGCATGCACGTGATCGCCTCGATGCAGGGGATCCACGCCTGCTCCGACGGCCCGTACGTGGTGAAGCGGCTCGGCGAGCAGCGCGCGCGGGAGGGCGCGTACGTCTGGCAGTCGCTGCTCAGAAGTGGCGCAACCATCGCCAACGGCACAGACGTGCCGGTCGAGGACGAGGACCCGATCCCGAACTTCGCCTGCTCCGTCTCGCGCACGCTCCGCGACGGCTCGCGCTTCTTCCCCGCGCAGTCCATGAGCCGCCTCGAGGCGCTCCGCTCCTACACGCTGGACGCGGCGTACACCGAATTCATGGAGAAGGAGAAGGGCTCGCTCACGCCCGCCAAGCTGGCCGATATCGTCGTTCTCTCGAAGGACATCATGACGGTGCCCGCGGCGGAGATCCCGCAGGCGAAGGTGCTTTACACGATCGTGGGCGGGAAGGTGCTGTACGAGGCGAAGGACGACGCGGCGGCGGCTGGTCGGGGCGTGGGGCGGGGCAACTGAAAAGAGGAGCCCCGCCCGGTCCGAGGACCGGGACGGGGCGTGCAGCGTCCGGCCGCCGGAGACCGGAGCGCTACCTCCTCAGGGCCGCCGCCGCGGGGGCGTGGCCCAGCGTGATCGTCAGCCCTGCCGAGAGCGCCAGGTCGTGCTGGGCCTGCGACGAGACGTTCTCCAGGCCGCTGTCGAACGAGGACGTGAAGTCACGCGCCTCGAGGCGCAGCGCCACCACCGAGAACAGCTTCGCGTCCACGCCCGCGCCGAAATTCCAGGCGTAGTCCGTCTCCTTCTTCACGCCCGTGTACTTGTAGTCGTAGGTCTTGTACCCGAAGCCGCCGGCCAGGTACGGCTCGAAGCGGTGGTTCACCGGCAGGTACAGCGCGAGGCCGGCGCCGTAGTTCAGGATGTTGACGTCGAACTTGTCGAATGCGGCGCTCTTCGAGTCGAGGGATGCGGGCGCGTACGAGACCACGCCCTGGACACCCAGGCGTTCGCCGATTCGCACGGTCACATCCCCGCCGTAGGCCAGCGAGCTCTTGAGCTCCGCATCCGCGAGCTCGATCGGCGTGTCGCCCTGCCCGATCATCGCGAAGCGCGCGGGCAGGCTGCCCGCGAAGAGCATTCCGCCGATCTTCGGCGTGACCTGAAGGCGCAGCGGCGTCTGTGCCGGCGCCGGCGCCGCGGCCACCACGCCAGCGAGCGCCGCGAGCAGCATCCAGCGTCCGTTCCTCATCCGAATCTCCTCCGCCCGCACCGGGGCGGTCGTCTGGTTTCGCGCACAGGGCGCGCGCGAGGGCCGCCCCGACCTCCGCGGTGCGGCTCCGCCCGCGACGGGAGCCCCGCGATGCGAGGTCGGTGCCGTGCGGAGCGGCGCGCCCGGCGGCGCGTAAGGCAAGTTGCGACAAGGAGTTGCGAAATCGCCCCTTGGAGGGATCGCGGGCGATGCGGCGGGGCGATGCGCGACGGCGTCGGACGGAACGTCCCAGAGGCGGCAATCCCGTCAAGCCCGGAGGTGGCGGAATGGAAGAGGTGATGCTCGAGCGGATGACGTGGCCGGAGGTGGCGGCGGCGCTGGAGTCGGGGAAGCGGACGGCGATCGTCGCCTGCGGGGCGGTCGAGCAGCACGGGCCGCAGCTCCCGCTGCTGACCGACGCGGCGCACGCGAGCCGCCTCGCGGTGGAGGTGGCGCGGCGGCTCGGGGATGCGCTGGTGGCGCCGACGATCCGGGTGGGCTGCTCGGAGCACCACATGCATTTCCCGGGGACGATCTCCATCCAGGCGACGACGCTCGAGGCGCTCTACCGGGACACCTGCACGAGCCTGGCGCGCCACGGGTTCCGGCGGATCTGCGTCTTCTCGGCACACGGCGGCAACTTCGCGCCGCTGGAGGAGATGGTGGAAGGGCTGCGGGAGGCGGTGGGGCCGGACGTCGAGGTGGTGGTGTTCACTGACCTGCTGGCGGTGATCGGGATGTGGCGGCGGGTGGTGGAGGAGGAGACGGGGCTGGGCGAGCGGGTCGGCGGCCACGCCGACATCGCGGAGAGCTCGGTCATGCTGGTGCTGCACCCCGAGCTGGTGCGGGAAGAGCGGGCGGTGGCGGGCTACGTGCCGGCGCTCGAGCGGGGCGCGATCGACGAGATCATCGCGAGGGGCTTCCACACCGTGTCGCCGACGGGCGTGCTGGGGGATGCGCGTGGCATGACGAGGCGCATCGGGGAGCGCTGCATCGCGGAGATGGTGGAGCTGCTGGTCGGGGCGTTCGCGTGATGAGCTCCAGACCGTGGAGCAGGCCGGTGAGGTCGTGATTCTCGGGCGTCCTACCCGTCCTCCGGGGCCGGCGCCGGCGGCGCCGGCCGGTTGATGGGCCCGGCGGAGGGGTGTAGATTCCGGGTCCGGAGCAGGATCGGACGGGCCTGTAGCTCAGTTGGTTAGAGCGCACGCCTGATAAGCGTGAGGTCGGCCGTTCGAATCGGCCCAGGCCCATGGAAGGAAAGCACAGAGCCCCGCTCTTCGCCTCACGGCCGAGCGGGGCTCTGTGCGTGGTCGCCCGGTGGCCCGTTAGCGGGTGCCTTGCGTCTGGATCGCCTTCCCCTTCATCAGCGTGCGGTCGAAGAAGTCGCCGGTCTCCCGGAACACCTCCACCCAGGTGCGCCAGAGCAGCGAGTCGTGCACCTCGTCCGGCAGCACGGTGAGCTCGAAGGGCACGTGGTGGGCGCGCAGGAGATGCACCAGGTCGATGGTCTGCGCGAACGGCACGTTGCGGTCGTCGTCGGCCTGGATCAGCAGCACCGGAGAGGTCCACTTGTCGATGGAGGCGACCGGCGACGACTCGTAGGCGGTCTTCCTCGCCTGCTCCGAGGCTGTGGGGCCGCGTCCGCCCCGGCCGAAGAACGCGGTCCAGTCGTGCACGCCGGCGTAGTCCACGCCAGCCTTGAAGATGTCGGAGTTCCGGGCCAGCCCCATCGCCGTGAGGTACCCGCCGTACGAGCCGCCCCACAGGCCGATCCTGTTCGGATCGACGTAGGGCAGCGACTGCAGGTACTTGGCGCCCGCGACGACGTCCTGGTACTCGGATGCGCCCCGCGGTCCTGCGTCCGCCGGCTCGCGGAACTTCCGGCCATACATGATGCCCAGCCGGTAGTTGACCGACAGCACCACGTAGCCCCGGCTGGCCAGGTACTGGTTGGCCGCGTACATGAAGTTGTACGCGTCCATGGGGTGGAATCCCAGGAGCATCTGCCTGGAGGGCCCCCCATGCGTGAAGATCAGCGCCGGCCCAGGCTTCGTACGCCCGCGCGGGACGAAGAGCTGGCCGTGGATCTCCAGTCCGTCCAGGCTCTTGAACACCACCTGCTTCGGCGTCACGAGCTGCGCCGACGGATAGTCCGCCGGCAGCTCGCTCGCGGCGATCTCGTCCAGGCCGCTCCTGGTGATACGGTAGGGCATGGCCGGCTTCGTGGCCGTCGAGCCCAGGCACAGCACGAAGCGCCCGTCACCGGTGACCACCGGCGTCCATTCGATGGACGCGCCGTGGGTCAGCGCCACCGGCTTGGCGCTTTCCACCCCCACCCGCCAAATGTGGCGGCGGTCAATGTCCCCCTCGTTCGAGGAGTACACCAGCTCCTTTCCATCGGGCGTCAGCGCGACGCCCTGGAACGAGGAGTTGCCCGGGGTGAGGAGCAGCGGCTCACCGCCGTCGGCGGAGATGGAATAGATGTGCGCCCAGCCGTCCGCCTGCGACGCGAACACAATGCGACCGCCGGCGGCGAACCGAAACGCATCCTCCTCCCAGCCGCCTCCCCCCGGGTAGGAGCCGTTCGCGTCCTGGGTGCTCTTCCAGACCAGCTTCCCTTTCCCGCTGGCCACGTCCCACACCCGGATCTCCCACGGCTGGGTGCCGCCGGCGAAGAAACCGCCGCCTCCACCCGTCAGTCGGATGAACGCCAGCTTCGATCCATCCGGCGACCAACGCGGTAGCCGGTCGCGATCCACGCCCGGGTCCGCGTAGCGCAGCGTCTGGCTGCCGAAATCGTAGATCCCGATCAACGCGTGCGTGCCCCGGTTGCTCACGAACGCGATCTTCCTGCTGTCGGGCGACCACTGCGGCTGGGAGTTGCTCCCGCGGATGTAGGCGAGCTTCCGCGCCGGCTCCTTCCCCGACACCGGCGCGAGCCACAGGTCGTGCCCGCTGCTCCACACCGCGTACCGCCCGTCCGGAGAGATCTGGATGTCCTCGCAGCCCTCGAACGGGCAGTTCATGGTCCCGAGGAGCCAGGGTTGACCACCCGATACCGCCGCTGCCCACACCTTTTGCTCGGGCCGCTTCACGTTGCTGGTCGGGTCGGCCACCTCGCCCTGGTCGTTCGTCTCGCTGCCGCGCGCGTACACGACGGTGTCGCCGCCCGGCGTCAGGCGCAGGCTGGAGATGGGCATGCCGTCGTCGCCGGTGTAGTGCGTGACCTGACGGCCCACGAAGTCGGGCCCCTCGGCCACCCACACGTTGCGGGCTCCGCGGACGTCGAAGACCCAGGCGATCCGGTCGCCGTGAGTGGCCGCTGTCAGGCCGTAGGGATACGGGTAGCTCAACGCCTGTTCGAGGCTGAACCCCTGTGTCTGCCCCTGTGCCCGCTGCGGCGGCGCGGCCAACGCAAGTGCGCACAGGAGCGCGCCGTAGATCACCTCGCTCGACCCTGCAACCGGGGCTCTGCCCGTCCGTTTCATCGAGATCCCTCCGTGTGACCCACAGGAAGCGCAACCGCCCGTGTTCGCCCGGCGAGCACGGTAGACTGCGGATCAATGAGTGGCAAGCCGGGCGGTCGATCCGGCCTGCACGCTGCTCGTGGCGGCGACGTTCCCGGTCTAGCTCCAGCTGAGGTCCGTGTTCCGCAGCGGCAGCTCACGGACCCGCTTGCCCGTGGCCTGGAAGATGGCGCCGCAGAGCGCGGGCGGGGCGGGCGGCAGCGCCGGCTCCCCCATGCCGGTGGGGGGGAAGTCGGTGAGGCTGAAGTGTACCTCGACGGCGGCGGGCGTCTGCGCGAGCCGGAGCAGGGGGAAGCCGCCGAAGTTGCCCTGGACGACGCGGCCGCTCTCGATGGTGATCTCCTGGCCGAGCGCCTCGGCAAGGCCGTCGAGGACGGCACCCTGCACGTTGTTCTCGGCGTTCAGCGGGTTCACGATCTGGCTGCCGACGTCTCCGGCGACCCAGACCCTGTCCACCTTCACCTTCCCGGCGCGGCTGACGGTGGCCTGCACGACTTCGGCGAAGTGGCCGCGGTGGCTGAAGTGAAACGCCACGCCCATGCCGGTGCCGCGGGGCAGCCTCGAGCGATTCTTCCACCCGGACTTCTGGGCCACGAGCTCGAGCACGCCACGCATGCGGGCCGGGTCCAACGCGGCGCCCTCCATGGCGCCGGCGAGCAGGTCGAGGCGGAACTCCAGCGGGTCGCGGCCGGCGGCGTGGGCCAGCTCGTCAATGAAGCTCTGCATGGCGAACGCGAGCCCGTTGCTGCCTGGGGCGCGCAGCGCGCCGGTCGGCACGCCGAGCGGGATCAGCGAGGCGCCGAGCTCGAAGTTCGGGACGAAGCGTGCGGGGAACTCGGTGTCGCCGATGCCGGCGCTCGATGCGAACTTGCCGTTCTCGCCGAAGGAGACGAAGTGATTGCGCCACGCCACGAGCTTCCCGCGCGCGTCCACCCCGCCCGAGAGGTAGTGGTAGCCGGCGGGCCGGTAGAAGTCGTGGCGCATGTCGTCCTCGCGCGTCCACAGCAGCTTGATCGGGACGCCGGGGACCCGGCGGGCGATCCAGGCGGCCTCGACCGCGTAGTCCGCCTGCAAGCGCCGGCCGAAGCCGCCGCCCATGCGCATCATGTGCACCGTGATGGCGGTCTGCGGGATGCCCAGCGTCTCGGCGACCATCGCACGTGCGCGCTCCGGCGTCTGCGAGGGCGCCCAGATCTCGCATCGGCCGTTCTCGAAGCGAGCCGTGCAGTTCTGCGGCTCGAGCGGAGCGTGCGCGATGAACGGGTAGCGGTAGGTGGCCGTGACGGTCTTCGCGGCGGACCTCATGGCCGCGGCGACGTCGCCGTCGGAGCGGAGCGAGCGCTGGGGCGCAGCCTTCGACAGCTCGTCGGCGCGGGAGCGGAACGCCGCGGTGCCCTGCTGCGCGGTCGCGCCCTCGTCCCAGGCGACGTCGAGCTTCGTGCGCGCCGTGCTGACGGCCCACCAGCTGTCGGCCACGATGGCGACGCCGCCGAGCAGTCCCGCCAGCCCCTCGCGGCCCTCGACGACGGAGGCGTGCTTCACACCGGGCAGCGCGCGCACCTCGTCGAGGTTCGCGCTCCGCACCTTGCCGCCGAAGACCGGGCACTTCTCGAACTGGGCGTAGAGCATTCCCGGAAGCTCGAGGTCGATGCCGAAGAGCGGCTTGCCGGTGACGATGGCATGGTTGTCGACGCCGCGGATGGGCGTGCCAATGATGCGGAATTCCTTCGGGTCCTTGAGCCGCACCGTCTCGAGGTCGGGGACCGGCAGCTTCGCCGCGTCGGCGAGCAGGCTGCCGTAGGCGAGGGTACGGCCCGTGGCGGGGTGGCGGACCACGCCCGGCCGCGTGTCGAGCTCCGTGGCCGGCACGCCCCAGCGCCGGGCCGCGGCGGCCAGGAGCATGGCGCGCCCCGCAGCGCCGACCCGGCGCATCGGCGTCCAGTTGGTGGGCGTCGCGGTCGAGCCGCCGGCGAACTGCCGCTCGTACTTCTCCGTGTCGAGGTCGGCCTGCTCGACGCGCACCTTCTCCCAGGGCACGTCGAGCTCATCGGCGATGATCATCGGGAGCATGGTCTTCACGCCCTGCCCGAGCTCCGGGTTCTTGGCGATGATGGTCGCCGTGCCATCGGGCGCGAGGCGGATGAAGGCGTTCGGGACGAAGTCCGCCGAACCTTCGGCGGCGAGGTCGTCGCCGGCCAGGAAATCGAACCGGCCGGCGAGGAGCAGCCCGCCGCCCACGGTGGCGGAGACGCGCAGGAACTGTCGGCGTTCCATATCGGCCTCCTCAGCGGTTGGAGCGGCCGGGAGCGGCCGCTTCGACGGAGGTGGCGCCCGCGGCGCGATGGATCGCGCGACGGATGCGCAGGTAGGTCGCGCAGCGGCAGAGATTGCCGTTCATGGCGGCGTCGATCTGCGCGTCGGTCGGGCTGGGGTGGCGCTCCAGCAGCGCGGCGGCGGACATGATCTGGCCGGCCTGGCAGTAGCCGCACTGCGGCACGTCGAGCTCCTCCCAGGCGCGCTGGAGCGGGTGCGACCCGTCGGGCGAGAGCCCCTCGATGGTCACGATCTCCGCGCCTTCGACGGCCGAGGCGGGGATCTGGCACGAGCGGACGGGCGCGCCGTTCACGTGCACCGTGCAGGCGCCGCACTGCGCCACGCCGCAGCCGTACTTCGTGCCCTTCAGGTCGAGCGCACCCCTCAGCACCCACAGAAGCGGCATGTCGGGCGCGACGTCGAGCGTCGCGGCCCTGCCGTTCACGGTGAAGGAAACCGTCATCGTGCACCTCCGGGATGAGACCGGCATCGGTGAACTGGCGGTGCTGCCGCCAGGCCATGTCAGTTATATGGGGCGGGTGCCGCCGTGCGGCAAGCGCAGGAGGATGCAGGATGCAGTATCCGCGAGTTCGGGATGCGGGGCGCGAGCCGCTCCTGGCGCGGCGGGGCGCCGTGCAGGACGCCCGGCCGTCCCGAAGGATCATGGCGGGCCAACCGGGGTGTAGCATCTTTCATGGACGCTCATCTGCCACCGCTGCTCGGGCGCTGCCTGGTCAGGCCGGCCGGCGGGCTGCTGCTCTCGGTCCTGGCGGCGTGCGCCGGGAGGTCCGCTCCGGGTGCACCCGGGCCCGCCGCGGATCGCTGTGACCTGGCCGTTCCGGGGCAGGGCCCCCGGGCGGCGGCCATCTCTCCGGTCGCCGCGGCGGGCAGGGCGGGCGGCACCGCTGAAGGGCCGCATCGGCGCGACGTGGGCCAGCCGGGCCTGGTGGTGGCGCTGTCCGGCGCGGTCGAGCCCGGCGACGCGCCGGTGGCGCGGAACGAGGCCGAGCGGCTGGTCTTCGGGCAGCTGTACGAGACCCTGGTGCGGGTCGACTGCCGCGGCGAGGCGCGGCCGCTTCTCGCCGCCTCGTGGGACACGGCCGGAGCCGGGCGGCGCTGGACCTTTCATCTTCGGCCCGCTGCGCGGGACTGGGACGGTGCCCTCGTCGGGGCGGCGGAGGTCGTGCGGAGCTGGCTGCTCGGGCCGGGTGCGGCGGATGTGGGAGCTCTCACCGTGGTGGACGACAGCACGCTCCTGGTGGAGCTTCCCCATCAGGTGGGAGCGGCCTTCTTCGCTCGGCCGGAGCTGGCCGTCGCACTTCCGGGCAGCCCGGGCGCCTGGCCGGCCGGGACCGGCCCCTACCGTCCAGACTCCACGCTCGCGGTGCCGGGCAGGCTGGTCCTGGTGCCCGCGGCCGGCGGCGGGCCTGTCGAGATCCGCACGATGACCGGCGATCCGCGGAACGCCCTGGACAGTGGAGTGGACCTCCTGGTCACCAGGGACCCGGCGGCGCTGGACTACGCCGCCGCGTCGGGGAGCTACGGCCAGGTGCCGCTGTCCTGGGACCGCGTCTACCTGCTCGCGGTGCCGGCAGGGCCGGGCGAGCGCGGCGTTGGCGCGCCCCCGCCCGCGGAGCTACGGGCGCTGGCGCGCGATGCCGTTCGCGTCGAGGCGCGGGCCGCCGAGGCGACGTCGGCCGGGCTGGCCACATGCGCGGCCGGCGCGACCCCGAACGCGATCGGGGATCCGGCCGCCCCGCCTGGGGATCGGCTCGTCGGCGGGGACGCGCTCGCCGAGGCTTCCCGTTCCCCGCGCGTCATCTACCCGGAGCGGGATGCCGCCGCCGCCGGGCTGGCCCAGCGCGTAGTGGCGCTGGCGCGCGCCGGAGGCAGCTCAGCGTGGCTCGTTCCCCTGCCCACCGCAGGCGGCGCCGGCATCAGCGCCCACGGGCTTTCCGATCCGGTCTTCGCGCAGGCCCTCCGCACGGGCGATGCGGCGGTCTTCATCTTCCCCGTGGCCAGGACGGTGGACGGCGGGGCGTGCGAGCTGCTCGCGCGGGCGCGTCGCCGGGCGTCGTGGCTGCGGCCGTCGGAGCTGGTGCCCCTGGTGGAAACGCGGCCTACCGCCGTCGTGCGCGCGGGCGTATCCGGCATCCGGGTGGATGGCACCGGCACGCTCCTGCTCGGCGCAGCCCGGGCGGCGGGGAGGCGGCGGTGAGCTTCCGCACGCGAATCCTGGTCGCGGGACTCCTCCTGGCGGTGGGCCCGCTGGCGTTCTTCGGCCTGCGCGCGCGGCGCGAGGTGGCAACGCGGCTCCGGGCGCTGGACGAGCGGCGGGTGTCCGGGCTGGCGGCGGTCATCCAGGAGGAGCTCGGGCGACAGTCGGACGCCATCGGGACGCGGCTGGACCGGCTGGCCGAGGCCATGGCGGACGACAACCGCCTGCGCCTGGCCGTGCGGGGCGACGCCCCGGATCGCGGCTATCTGCTGGACTACGCCGCCCACGCCATGCGCCTCTCCGGGCTCGATCTGCTGCGCGTCGAGGCCGAGGACGGGCGGATCCTCAGCTCCGGCCAGTTCCGCAACGAGTACGACACCGTGGACCCCGAGCTTCCGGAGGCCCTGCGCAAGGCCAGCCAGGCGGCCGCACTCGTCTCCATGCCGACCGCGTCCGGCTCCATGCTCGCGCTGGCCCGTACCCGGGTGGTGCACCTGGGCGTCCGCCGCCTCACCCTGGTCGGCGGCACGCGCGTGGACCGCGCCTTCCTCGATCGCCTGGGCCGGGGGACCGGCCTGGACGTGCGTCTGCTGGACGCGCCCGGCGTGGCCGCCCGCCCCGGGGACACGGCTGCCGCTCGGGCCGGCATGGGCGCTTCTCGCGCCGGCGGCCCTGGCGGCTACGTGCTCGCGGTGCCCGTCCCGGCCGTGGGCGACGCGGATGGCGCGGACGGCGTCGCCCGCATCGAGGTGCGCGCGTCCACGGCGCCGCTCGCGGCGGTGCTGCGCGGCCTCGACCGCTGGCTGATGGCGACGCTGGCCGCCGCGGCGGCGCTGGCGCTTTTGCTGGCGCTCCTCGCCTCCGCCCGGCTGAGCGGGCCGGTGGCCGCGCTCGCGGACAAGGCCGAGCGGCTGGACCTGGATCGGCTCGACGTGCCGTTCGCGACGGACCGAGACGACGAGATCGGCACGCTCTCGCGCGTGCTGGACCGCATGGCCGCGCGGCTGCGCGCGGGCGCGGGCCGGCTGCGTGAGGCGGAGCGCCGCGCCACGATCGGCGAGGTGGCGCGGCAGGTCAACCACGACGTGCGCAACGGCCTCATTCCGATCCGGAACGTGGTGGGCCACCTGGCGCAGTTGGCGCGTGAGCGGCCGGACGAGCTGGCGGCGGTGTTCCGCGAGCGGCAGGAGACCCTCGAATCCAGCATCGGCTACCTGCAGGCGCTGGCCGCCAACTACGCCCGGCTGTCGCCTCGCGCGGAGCGGCGCCCGTGCGACCTCAACGGGATCGTCCGCGAGGTGGCGCGGGAGACGCGGCCGGAGCGGGAGTCGGCAGGGCCACGCGCCGTCGCCCTCGACCTTCAGCCCGGACTTGCGCCGGTGCAGGCCGACCCGGTGGCCCTGCGGCGCATCGTCGAGAACCTGGTGGTGAACGCGCTGGAGAGCCTGGAGGACGGCAACGCCCGGGTGAGGGTGTCCACGCGCGCGGTCGGCGATACCCTGGTGCTGGACGTGGCGGACACCGGGCGGGGGATCGAGGCGGTGGAGCGGGCGCGCATCTTCGACGACTTCTACACGACCAAGCCGCAGGGCACGGGCCTCGGGCTCTCGATCGTGCGGCGGCTGGTCAACGATCTGGGTGGCCGCATCGGCCTCGAGAGCACGCCGGGCGTCGGCACGCGCTTCACGGTCGAGTTGCCGCGCGCGCCGGGAGCGGAGCGGGTGGCCGGGCCGGCGGGCCGCAGCGGGGAGGTGAAGACATGACGCGGATCCTGGTCGTGGACGACGTGCGAGCCATGGCGGAGCAGTATGCCTACGACTTGCAGCGCCTGGGCGGCTGGCGGGTGCGCATCGCCACCTCCGGCCCCGAAGCTCTCGAGTCCCTCGTGGACGAGGCCATCGACTGCGTCATCCTGGACCTGGACATGCCCGGGATGGACGGCTTCGAGGTGTTGCGCCAGCTCGCGGTGCGGGGCCTGGACGTGCCGGTCGTCGTCTACACGGGCACGGGCGACTTCGAGCGCTGCGTGCAGGCCGTGCGCCTCGGGGCCTTCGGCTTCATCGACAAGGCGGAGCCGATGCAGCGCGTGGTGCAGGAAGTGAGGAGCGCGCTGGAGCGCGGCCGCCTCGAGACGGAGGTGCGGGTGCTCCGCGCGCGCCTGGACGTCGAGCGCGCCCTTCTCGGCGGCAGCGCCCCCATGCGGCGCCTCCAGGAGGAGATCCGGCGCCTCGCCCCCATTCCCAGCCCCGTCCTCATCCTGGGCGAGAGCGGATCGGGGAAGGAGCTGGTCGCGCGCGACCTCCACGCCCTCGGCGCCGCCCCCGATGAGCCCCTCGTCCCCGTCAACAGCGCCGCCCTCCCCGAAACGCTGGTCGAGAGCGAGCTCTTCGGCCACGAGCGCGGCGCCTTCACCGGCGCCGACCGGCAGCGCAGAGGCGCCTTCGAGCGTGCGGGCAAGGGGACGATCTTCCTGGATGAGATCGGCGACCTCCCGCCCGCGGCGCAGGCCAAGCTGCTCCGCGCGCTCGAGAACCGCGAGGTCACCCGCGTAGGCGGCGAGGAGCCCGTCCGCGTCGAGGCCCGCGTCGTCGCCGCGACCCACCGGGACCTCGAGGCCGCGGTCGTCACCGGCGAGTTCCGCCAGGATCTGCTCTTCCGGCTGAACGTCCACGTGCTCCGCGTCCCGCCGCTGCGCGAGCGCCTCTCCGACGTGCCCCAGCTGGCTCGCCACTTCATCGCCCTCCTGTGCCAACGCTTCGGCATGCCGCCGAAGCAGATCAGCGGCGAGGCGCTCGACGCGCTCATGCGCTACGACTGGCGCCGCAACAACGTGCGCGAGCTGCGCAACGTGATCGAGCGCATGCTCATCGCATCCGATCGGCACACCCTCGAAGGCGACGACGTCCCCGCCGAGATCCGCAGCGGCGGATCCGTGCTCGCGGCCGCCGCCGGAACCGGCCGCACCTACCAGGAGCGCAGGACCGAGGCGGAGAGGGCGATCGTGCTCGAGGCGCTCCACCGCCACGGCTGGCACATCACCCGCGCCGCCGACGCCCTCGGCCTCGCCGACCACGCCAGCCTCCTGAAGATCATGCGCCGCCTCGGCATCGAGCGGCCGACAAAGACCGGGTCGGCGGAGTAGGTGAGGCTGGTGCCTGCCGGCAGGTCGGCCGTGAGAGCCTCCTTCGCGTCAACCAGGACCGTGTGTCCCTTCGGACACGGTCGCCCTGTTCCGGCGTGTCCGTCCGGATACGATCCTTGCTCGAATGGCGCTGTCGTCATCGCTGTAAGTCCTTGCTGCACAGTGCATTAGGGACAATCGCCACAGCGCTCGCCCCCTCGGCCGCGCGCTTGCCCTTCCTCCCCGTCGAAGCGAACGACCCGCGCCGGGCAAGCGGCGCACGACAAGAGGAGGACATCATGATGCGGATCCGAGGCGGAACGGGGGCACTCGCGGCGGGGCTGACGGTCGCGGTGCTGGTGGGGTGCGGCGACGGGGCGGTGAAGTCGCGCGAGACGAGGACGGCGAAGGCCGCGCCCGAGAAGGTCGGTGCGGTGGCCATGGCCTCGGCGGCGGACCCGGCGCCGGCCGGTGGGGTGAGGGGAGCGCGGGCGGCCAGCGCCGCGACGTCGCCGTCGAACGTGACGTACGGCGACGCCGAGCGGGTGTACCGGGCCGGGCGGTACGGTGAGGCGGCGGACCTGTTCGAGGGGTACGCGGCGCGGCGGCCGGGCAACCCGTGGGGGACCTACATGCTCGGGATTTCGGCGTGGAAGGCCGGGGATCACGCGCGGGCGGAGGCCGCGCTGCGGCGTACGCTGCAGGTGGCCCCGGATCACGAGAAGGCGCTCCTGAACCTTGCCCGGGTGCTGCTGGAGGAGGGCAGGGCGTCGGACGCGCTGGATCCGGCCGAGCAGGTCGTGGGGCTGGACTCGACATCGGGCGAGGCGTGGCGGGTGCTCGGCAACGCGCGGTCGGATCTGGGAATGGTCGAGGAGGCGGTCTCGGCTTATCGGCGGGCACTGGTCCTCGACCACCGGGACGCCTGGACGATGAACAACCTGGGGCTGCTCATGATCCGCGAGGGCCGCTACGAGGAGGCGCTACCTCCGCTGGCGCGTGCGACGGAGCTGCGCCCCGAGCAGGCGGTGTTTCAGAACAATCTGGGCGTGGCGCTGGAGCGCAGCGGGCACACGGACCAGGCCGCCGTCGCCTTCCAGGCGGCGCTGGACGCGAAGCCGGGCTACGAGAACGCCCGCGTGAGCCTGGAGCGGGCGCAGGCCCGGCAAGGAGCCGTCCCCGCTCCGCTGGACCTCACGACGCTTGCCGGGTCGTTTGCCGATGAGGTGAGCGGGTGGCGAGAGGAGCAGGAGGCCAGGGCGGCGCGGCCCGACACGGCGGCGCCGGACGAGACCAGCAAGGCGCCCGCGCCGGTGTCGCCCCACCATTGAAAGAAGCGCTCGGGCGGGCGGGCACTTCCGTGCCCGCCCGGCCCCCTCCCGGAACTTCAGACCGAGCTTTCCTGCCGTGACGGACATGGTGCCGGTGGCGCCGCGCATGGTGACCCCGGCGTTCAGCCGCCGTGCATGAAGGAGGGGAAGTCGGTCATGCCGCCATCCACGAACACGGTGGTGCCGGTCACGTAGGCGGCGGCATCGGAGAGCAGGACGACGGCCATGCGGGCCACGTCCTCGACCTCGCCGATGCGGCCGAGGGGGATCTTGGTGAGGAGGTCGGCCATCCCCTCACGGTCGCTCCAGACGGCCTGGTTGATCGGGGTGCGGATGGCGCCGGGGGCGAGGGCGAGGACGCGCACGCCGTGGGGCGCGCCCTCCTGCGCGAGGGTGCGGGTGAGCATCGAGAGGCCGGCCTTGGCGGCCGTATAGGCGCTGTAGCCGGACCAGGCGATGCGCTCGTGCACGGAGGTGATGCTCAGAATGACGCCGGCGCGGGCGGGGACCATGCGGCGGAGCGCCTCCCGGGCGCAGTAGAAGGCGCCGAAGAGGTCCACGCGGAGCACCTTCTCCCAGGCGGCGGGATCGGCCTCCCACGCGAGCTGGTGCGGCCCGTCGATGCCGGCGTTGTTGACGAGCAGGTCGATCCCGCCCCAGGCGCGGTCCAGCGTCTCGAACATCGAGGCGACGGCGGCGACGTCCGATACATCCGCCTCGATCGCCATCGCCTCCGCGCCGGCGGCCTCCAGCTCGGCGACGGCCGCCCGCGCGACGTCGGCGCCGCCGAGATGGTTCACCGCGACGCGGGCTCCCGCGGCCGCGGCCGCGGCCGCGATGCCGCCGCCGATCCCGGAACTGCCGCCGGTGACGAGGAGCCGCTTGCCGGCTAGTGTCGCTTCGGTCTTGCGCTGCATTTCGGACCCCCTAATGATGAACCGTCCCCAAACATGGGGAGCGCGGGCGCGTCGCGCAGCCCGCACCCTGTCCCCCAGTACGGCGCCGTCCGGGAGCGGACGGCGCGGAAGGAGGCTCACGTGTCGCTGTCGAAGTCACTGCTGGCCGCGATTCCCGCGGCGGCGCTCATCGCTCTCCCGGCGCTGTCGGCGCCGGCCCCTGCCGGTCCGGTGGTCACGGTGGTGGCGACGGACTACCATCTGGCGCTGCCGGCGAGTCTGCCGGCGGGCGCGACGACGTTCCAGCTGGTGAACCACGGGCACGAGCTGCATCAGATGATGGTTGTCCGGCTCGAGCAGGGGAAGACGGAGGCGGACTTCATGGCCGCGCTCCGGAAGGCGGGGCCGAGCGGGCAGCTGCCGGCGTGGGCCGTCGGGGTCGGTGGTCCCAACGGCACGAGTCCGGGCGAGACATCGATCGCCACGACGGTGACGCTCCAGCCGGGCCACTACGTGGCGATGTGTGTGATCCCGAGCCCGGGCGGCACGCCGCACTTCATGAAGGGCATGATCACGCCGTTCACCGTGACGGCGGCACGGACGGCCAAGGCCGCACCGATGCCCGCGCCGGATGAGACGATCAAGCTGGTGGACTACACGTTCCAGTTCTCGAAGCCGCTGGCGGCGGGGCGACACGTGATCCGCGTGGTGAACGCGGGGACGCAGTGGCACGAGCTGGAGCTGGTCCGGCTGAATCCCGGCAAGACGGTGAAGGATCTGGAGGCGTGGGAGGGTGCGGTGGAGGCCGGCAAGCCGGCCGGCCCGCCGCCGGCGGACGCGCTGGGCGGCGTCGCCCCGCTGGATCCGGGGCACTCGGCCACCATGACCGTGGACCTCGCCCCCGGCCGCTACGGCATGCTCTGCTTCCTGCCCGCGAAGGCGGACGGCAAGCCGCACTTCATGCACGGAATGGCGATGGACGTTGATGTGAAGTAGGGGCTCCGGCCTTGCGCGGGGCTCCGCGGGTCTCAACTTGGGGAGACCCCAGGAGCCCCTCTCGCGCTGGAGGACGCATGGCCACGACGGTGCCCGGCAAGACGGAACCGTTCGTCCCCGCCGCGCAGTCGCTGCCGGAGATCACGGTCAAAGCGCTGGTCCTGGGCGTGATCCTGGCCGTGGTGCTGGCGGGGGCGAACGCGTATCTGGGGCTGTTCGCGGGGATGACGGTCTCGGCGTCGATCCCCGCGGCGGTCATCTCGATGGGCGTGCTGCGGCTCTTCAAGCGCTCGAACATCCTCGAAAACAACATCGTGCAGACGTGCGCCAGCGCGGGCGAGTCGCTGGCGGCGGGCGTGATCTTCACGCTGCCGGCGCTGGTCCTGCTCGGCCGCTGGGGGCACTTCGCCTTCTTCCAGACGATGCTGATCGCCGGGTTCGGCGGCGTGCTCGGCGTGTTGTTCACGGTGCCGCTGCGGCGGGCGCTCATCGTGGAGCAGAACCTCCAGTTCCCGGAGGGGATCGCCTGCGCGGAGGTGCTGGAGACGGGCGAGCGGGGCGGGGCGGGGGTGAAGTACATCGTGGGCGCGGGGCTGGTAGCGGCCGCGTTCAAGTTCGCGCAGACGGGGCTCCGGCTGTGGTCGGAGACGTGGGAGGCGGCCACGACGGTGGGCGGCCGGAAGAGCATCGCCTACGTCGGCACGAACCTGTCCCCGGCGCTGCTGGCCGTGGGCTACATCGTGGGGCTCAACATCGCCGTGCTGGTGTTCCTCGGCGGCGCGCTCAACTGGTGGGTGGCGATCCCGATCCTCACGTCGATGCACGGCGGCGTGCCGGCCGGGCAGACGGCGGCCGCCTACGCGGGAGAGCTGTGGTCCACCCAGACGCGCTACCTGGGCGTGGGCGCCATGGTGGTGGGCGGGCTGTGGGCGCTGGTGCGCATGGGCGGCAGCGTGTTCGCGGGGATCCGCAGCGGCCTCGACGCGTATCGCGCGGTGCGGGAGGGCGGGGCGGAGGCGCAAGCGAGGACGGAGCGCGACATGCCGATGCAATGGGTGATCGGCGCGATCGTGCTCTCGATCGTGCCTCTCTTCTTCCTCTACCACTTCCTCGTCGGCCACTGGGGCATGAGCGTGGCCATGGCCGTGATCATGGTCGTGGCCGGCTTCCTCTTCTCCGCCGTGTCGGGCTACATGACCGGGCTCGTCGGCTCCTCGAACAACCCGATCTCGGGCGTCACCATTGCCACGATCCTCTTCGCGTCCCTGCTGCTGCTCGTGCTCTTCGGCCGGGAAGGCGACGTCGGCCCCGGCGCCGCCATCATGATCGGCGGCGTCGTCGCGTGCGCGGCGGCCATCGCGGGCGACAACCTGCACGACCTCAAGACCGGCTATCTGGTCGGCTCCACGCCGTGGAAACAGCAGGTCATGCTCATCGTGGGCACGGTGGTCTCCGCGCTGGTCATCGCGCCCGTGCTCAACCTGCTGCTCGCCGCCTACGGCATCGGCCCGCAGACGCCGGCGCACCCGCAGTCGCTGACGGCGCCGCAGGCTACCCTCATGGCCGCCGTGGCGCGCGGCGTCTTCCACGGCGGCCTGCCGTGGGGGATCATCTTCATCGGCATGGGCGTGGCCGCCGCGATCATCGTCTTCGACCTCTGGCTCGAGGCCCGGAAGGCGAGCTTCCGCGCGCCCGTCCTGGCCGTGGCCGTCGGGATCTACCTGCCCTTCGAGCTCTCCACGCCGATCCTCATCGGCGGTCTCGTGGCGTGGGCGGTCAAGCGCTCGCTCGCGCGCCGCGCCGCGACGGCGGGCGGCGCGCTCGGCGCGGCGCAAGGCGAGAGCGGCGCGGCCGCGGAGCCCGGCGTCACCACCGCCGGCGAGGTCGAGCAGCGCGGGCTGCTGCTCGCGTCCGGCTTCATCACGGGCGAGGCACTGGTCGGGATCGGGATGGCGATCCCGATCGTCATCGCGCAGCGCGCGGACGTGTTCGCCTTCTGGGGCGTGCACGAGGCGGCGTGGCCGGGGCTCGTCATCCTGGCTGTCATCGTGTACGGGCTGTACCGGGTGGGACGGGGCCGCTGAGGACGTCCTCGCATGCGCATGCGGGCACGCATGCGTTCACCAACGAGACGGAGCGGGCGATGGTGAAGGTGACGCGGACGGGCACGGGCAAAGGCACGGGGACACGCACGGGGGCACGCACACGCACACGGGTGCTCGTGGCGCTCGTCGGCTGCTGGATCACGGTCCGGGGGCCGGGGCCGCTCGGGGCCCAGGGGGCGGCGGACGTGCCGGCGGCGGCGGTGCAC
Source organism: uncultured Gemmatimonadales bacterium (assembly GCA_963708135.1). GTDB lineage: Bacteria > Gemmatimonadota > Gemmatimonadetes > Longimicrobiales > RSA9. Next base: position 129,801 of record OY970192.1, read on the forward strand.
GCGTGGGTAGGCGCGCACGAGCACGCCGTCGTCGATGAGCTCGTCAAGCTGCTGAAGCTCCCGAACGTGGCGGTGGACCAGGCGGACATCCAGCGCAACGTGACGCTCATCCGACAGATGATGGAGCGGCGGGGGATCCGGACCCGGCTGCTGGAGACGGGGCCGGGGACATCGCCGGTGATCTACGGCGAGCTGCCGTCGCCGGGGGCGCGCTCGACGCTGCTGATCTACGCGCACTATGACGGGCAGCCGGTGGACAGCGCGAAGTGGGTCGGGAGCGGACCGTTCGACCCGGTGCTCCGGGCGGGGCCGCTGGACCGCTCGCCGGACATCCTGCCCTGGCCGGCGGCGGGGCAGGCGTACGACCCGGAGTGGCGGGTGTTCGCGCGCTCGGCGTCGGACGACAAGGCGCCGATCGTGGCGATGCTCGCGGCACTGGACGCGCTGAAGGCGGCGGGCACGCGGCCGGCGGCGAACCTGAAGTTCGTGTTCGAGGGTGAGGAGGAGGCGGGCTCGCCGCGGCTCCGGGAGACGCTGGAGAAGAACGCGGCGCTGCTCGCGGCCGACGTCGCCATCGTGGCGGACGGGCCGGTCTACCCGTCGAACGCGCCCACGCTCTCGTTCGGCGCGCGCGGGATCGTGAGCGTGCAGCTGACCGCGTACGGCCCGGCGCACCCGCTGCACAGCGGACATTACGGCAACTGGGCGCCGAACCCGGCGGAGCGGCTGGCGGCGCTGCTGGGCTCGATGCAGGACGCGGACGGGCGGGTCGCGATCCCGGGATGGTACGACGACGTCGTACCGCCGGGGCCGGCGGACAACGCGGCGCTGCGGGTGCTCGACGCGATGCCCGAGAACGAGGCGGAGCGCAGGTCGCTGCTGGTGGCGGCCCCCGAGGGCGGGGGCCGCAGCCGGTGGGCGATGGTGATGCTGCCGTCGCTGAACATCGATGGGTTGGCGAGTGGCTGGGTGGGCGGCGCGGCGCGGACGATCATCCCGGACAGCGCCACGGCCAACCTGGACCTGCGGCTGGTGCCGGACGTGCTGCCGGCGGCGCAGGTGAAGCGCCTCGTCGCCTTCATCGAGAAGCGGGGCTGGACCGTGACGGGGGACGCACCGGATGCGGCCATGCGCCTCGCCCACGACCGGCTGATCCGGGTCCAGTCGGGCGAGGGGTACCCGGCGGTGCGGACGTCGCTGGACGATCCGGCGGCGCGGGCGCTCATCGCGGCGCTGCGCACCGTAGCGGGGAAGGATCTGGTGGTGATCCCGACCATGGGCGGCAGCGTGCCGGGCTACGTCTTCCCGCGCTACACGGGCGCGACGTTCGTGGGCATGCCGATCGTGAACCCGGACAACAACCAGCACTCGCCCAACGAGAACCTGCGGCTGGGCAACCTGTTCCGCGGCGTCGAGCTGTTCGCCGCGGCCATGCGCATGCAGGTGCCCCGAAAGGCGACGCTGCCGTGATCAGCTCCCCCCTCGCCCTGGCCGCGGTCATCGCGGGCGTAACGTGGCTCGGCTTCTTCCTCGAGCGGAGAGTGCCGGCGCTCTCGCGCGTGGGCGCGTCGCTGCTGATCCTGGCCATGGGCGCCATCATCTCCAACGCGGGGCTCGCGCCGGTGAAGTCGCCGGTCTACGACGCCGTGGTCGGGCCGGTCACGTCGCTGGCGATCGTGTGGCTGCTGCTGTCGGTGCATCTCGGCGACCTGCGGCGCGCCGGCGGCCGCATGCTCGGCGCGTTCGCGCTCTCGTGCCTGGGCACGCTGGTCGGGGCCGCCGTGGCCACGTTCGTCCTCGCCACCACCTTCGGTGACGAGACCTGGCGCCTGGCCGGCGCCTTCGTGGGCACCTACACCGGCGGCTCGGTCAACTTCGTGGCGGTGGGCCGCGGCCTCGAGATCCCGGGGACGCTGTTCGCGGGCGCGAATGCGGCGGACGCTCTGACGACCGGCATCTGGATGGGCGCGTGCCTGCTGCTGCCGATCTGGCTGAGGCGCTGGTATCCGACGCCGGTGCTGGAGGAGGAGACGCAAGGGCAAGCGCAAGGGCAAGCGCAAACGCAAACGCAAACGCAAACGCAAGCGCAAACGCAAGCGGGAGACGACCGTGCGCGGGTTGCGGCCGGCGCGGCGGGGGGGGCGGGGCTCGCCGAGATCGGCGGGGGAGCTTCGGCGGCGGTCGTGGCGGAGGCCGCGGCGGCGGGCGAGGCGGAGGCGGCGCCGGAACGGCATCCGTTCTTCGAGACGGCGCCGGTGTCGGTGCTGTCGCTCTCGTTCCTGCTGGCGCTCGGGCTGGTGCTGCTGGTGGCCGCGGGATGGCTCGGCGATCGGGTGCCGGCGGTGCCCGCCGTGCTGTGGCTGACCACGCTGGCGCTCATCGTGGGACACATCCCGGGGCTCACGCGCATGCAGGGCGCCTCGCAGCTCGGCAACCTGGCGCTGAACCTCTTCTTCGTGGTGATCGGCATCTTCTCGCGCGTGGCCGACATCCTGGCCGTGGGGGTGGCGGTCTTCTTCTTCACCGCCATCACCGTGGCCATCCACGGCCTTATCACGTTCGGCATCGGCAAGCTCGCGAAGCTCGACCTGGGCAGCCTGTCCGTGGCATCGCAGGCCGCGGTGGGCGGGCCGTCGAGCGCGCTGGCCGTGGCCGTGGCGCGGGACTGGCCGGCGCTCGTGCTGCCCGGGATCATCGTGGGGCTGCTCGGCTACGCGGTGGGGAACTATCTGGGGTTCGGGGCGGCGTACGCGTTGAGGGGGTTGCTGCACTGAACGGCCGAACGCCGCGCGCGGCGCGTTCGGGCTCCGCGAGCCGCATACGGATGGTGTCCCGTCCCCGGGCCGCGGCACTGGCACGAAAACCGCACTCGCTGCCGGGCACCCACGCCTCGGGCTGGCGAGACGGGAGTCGCAGGATGGGGAGGAGCGGCATGGGAGAGTCGAGACGCCGCGGAGGCAGCCATGCTGGCGCAGGTTCTCAGACGCATCGATGAGCCGGTGGCCGGCCCGGACGGCGCCGACTACGCCGCGGTGGTTTGTGGCGGCCAACGGGCGGATGGACGCTGGGAGGCGTGGCTGGAGTTCGTCCCGCGCGGCGGCGGGCTGGTGCTCCGCTCGGTGCGCGAGACCACGCAGCCCGATCTGCTGCTGCTTCAGCACTGGGCCGACCTGCTGAGCCGGATCTACGTCCAGGGGGCGCTGGAACGGACGGTGAATCTGCAGCGCCCCCGGCGCCTCGCGGCCACGGCGCCGCCGCGAACCGGGCACCCCCACTTCGACGGGCCGTGTCCGGACCCGGTGCTCGGGCAACGTCCCGCCCCGGACGACGCGGCGCTGAATCCCATTCTGCTGTACCGGCAGGGCCTCGACCAGCTGCGCGAGCGGCTGGTGAGGCTCTCCGTGTACGAGCTGCGCCTGATCGCGCGTGCCTTCCGCTTCGATCGCGAGACCGCGCTGTCCCTGAACGGGCAGTCGGCGGCGGCACTCGTCCGGCTGATCCTCACCGGCACCGCCAGGCGCATGGAGTAGACCCGTGCGGCGACGCCGCTGCCCGGGCGCCGTTTGCCCTTCAGGCGGCCGGCGGGGCCGAGGCCGGCGGTGGCGCCGACCGGGCAGCTCACTATCATTCGACCATGCAACCCATTCAGCCGACGTCACCCCGGGCCGCCCCACGGCTGGCCGCGACGCGACTCGCCGCAGCGCTCCTCGCCGGTCTCGCGCTCGCCAGCGCACCGCTCCAGGCGCAGAAGAAGCCGGCGCCGCGGCGGGCGCACGCGGCCGCGCCGGCCGACACCGTCCCGACCGTGATCCCGAAACGCGGGCTGGTCATCACCCGATCGGTCCGCATCGCGCCCGGTACGTTCCGGCTTCCGGTGCCGCCGGACTCGGCGCTGCTCACGATCCGGGGCGACGACATCACGGTGGACTTCGCGGGCGCGACGCTGGAGGGGATCCCGCCGGCTACGGACCCGGACCGGGCGGCGGGCATCGCCGTCCGGATCGACGGCGGGACGAACGTGCGCGTCGAGCACGCGGTGATCCGCGGCTACGAGGTGGGGATTCTCGCGCGGGGGACGCGCGGGCTGGCGCTCGTCGCCAACGACCTGAGCTACAACTGGAAGCCGCGGCTCTTCAGCGGGATCGAGCACGAGAGCCTCGTGGACTGGCTCAGCCACCACCACAACGAGAAGGATGAGTGGCTGCGCTTCGGGGCGGCGGCATACCTGGAGGACGTGCGCGGGGGCGAGCTCCGCGGCAACCGGATCGAGCAGGGGATGGAGGGGCTCATGCTCACGCGCTGCGACAGCGTGCGCATCGTGGGCAACACCATCGCGTTCAACTCGGGGGTGGGGATCGGGCTGTATCGCTCGAGCGGGAACGTGATCACCGGCAACCACGTGGACTTCAACGTGCGCGGCACGAGCCCCGGCTTCTACCTGCGCGGCCAGGACTCGGCGGACCTGCTGCTGTACGAGCAGAGCTCGGGCAACGTCGTCGCCTTCAACTCGGTGACGCACGGCGGCGACGGGCTCTTCCTGTGGGCGGGGCAGTCCACGATGGACACGGGCGCGGGCGGCGCGAACGATAACCTGTTCTATCGCAACGACTTCAGCTATGCGCCGACGAACGCCATGGAGGCGACGTTCGCGCGCAACACGTTCCTGGAGAACCGCGCGGACGGCTCGACCTACGGCCTGTGGGGCGGCTACAGCTACGGCTCGTGGATCGTGCGCAACCACTTCGGCGGCGACCGCACGGGCGTGGCGATCGAGCACGGGCAGGAGAACGTGATCGCGGGCAACACGTTCGAGGACGACTCGACCGCGATCAACCTGTGGGCGAACCCCGTCGAGCGGTCCGACTGGGGCTACCCGAAGCACCACGACACGCGGAGCCGCGACTACCGGATCTACGACGACACGCTGCGGCGGGTGCGCGTCGGCCTCCGTGTCGCGAACACGAACGGCGTGCGCTTCGCGCGCATCGAGGCAGGCGACGTCGATACGCTCGTCGCCGGCGACACCGCGGGCGTCGCGGCGACGGACAGCGCCGTGGCGCTCCCGGACCTCACGCTGCCGGAGCCGGACTCGGCCGGGCTGGATCCCGGGAAGGACCCGCTGGCCCGCCTGCCGCGCTCGGCGATCCTCGTGGACGCGTGGGGCCCGTACGACTTCCGCTCCCCCAAGCTCTGGCCGGTGGGCGGCCCGCACGCGGTGCCGCTGCCGCTCAGGGTGCTGGGTCCGCGCGGCCTCTGGCGGGTGGTGGAGCAGCGGGGCGTGGCGTCGCTCTCCGACACCACGGGCACCACCGGCGACACGGTGGTGGTCACGCCCGCCGAGGGGTCCGAGGGCGACTGGGCGCTCACGCTCGAGTACCGGGGCGCCGCGGTGGTCTCGCCGCGCGGAAGGACGTGGCGGAAGGGCGAGCCGGTGCGCTTCGGCTACCAGGAGTTCGAGCCGGTCCTGCCGTGGGACGTGCGCTTCTTCGCCTGGTCGGACCACACCGACCCGCGCACGCACCCGAAGGAGTTCCAGGCGCTCATCGAGGGGAAGCCCGCCGTGGAGGTCAGGGCGCCGCGGCTGGACTACCTCTGGTACCGGCCGACGGTCGAGGGGGTGCCGCAGTCGAAGTTCGCGGTGCTCGCGCGCAGCACCGTGACGCTCGGCCCCGGCTTCTACACGCTGCGCGCGATCAGCGACGACGCCGTGCGCGTCTGGATCGACGGCAAGCTGGCCATCAACGACTGGGCGCCCCACGAGGCGCGGGTCGACCATGCGCCGATCGGCCCCGGCGAGCACCGGCTACGCGTGGAGTACTACCAGGTGGAGGGGTGGACGGACCTGGAGGTGGTGGTGGTCCGGGGGGTCGAGCGGTCGAGGGGCTCGCCCGGCCCGCACTAGCCGCCGCCGAATTCGAGAGTGGGCGAGTGGGCGAGTGGGGGCGCGGCGGCCCTCGCGGCTCGCCGCGGAGCCCCGGGCGCGGAGCGGCTCGCCGCGTGCGCGCTCTCCCTCTCCCTCTCCCTCTGCTCACCCCAATCCCAATCCACACCCTCCCCCTCCCCCTCACCCTCCCTCGCCCACGCCCTTCCCCTCTCCCTTCGGAGGGCGAGGGCGGATGTAGCGGATGGCCATGATGACCAGCACGACCGAGAAGACGATCCGCAGCGTCGGCGCGGGGAGGCCGAGCGCGGTATGCCCGCCCAGGAGTGAGCCGAGGACGATCCCGGCCAGGAGTCCGGGCAGGAGGCCGTGGCGGACGCGGCCGGCGCGGTGGTGGATCAGGCTGCCGGTGATGCCAGCGGGGACCATGGCGGCGAGAGAAGTGCCCTGGGCGATGTGCTGGTCGAGGCCGACGAGGAGGGCGAGGACGGGGACGAGCAGCACGCCGCCGCCGATACCGAGCAGGCCCGAGAGCGTCCCCACGATGAGGCCGGTCGCGAGCAGCACGGCCAGGGCGAAGGGGGTGGGGAGCGGCGGGATCGCCGGCAGGTACGATTTGAGGGGGAGCAGCACGGCCGCGAACAGCAGGAAGGTGCCGAACCCCCGCCGGAGCGAGGCCGCGGAGACACGCCCGGCGTAGTCCGCGGCGATCTGCGCGGCGGCGACGGACCCGACGGAGATCATGAAGGCGGCGCGCCAGTCCACGGCGTCGCCGGTGGCATAGACCCAGCTGCCGACGAGGCCGGTGAAGACGACGGCCGAGAGGCTGGTGCCGTGGGCCTCGTGCTGACTGACGTGAGCCCAGCCGGTGAGAAGCGGGACCATGATGACGCCGCCGCCGAGCCCGACCAGCCCGCCGAAGAAGCCCGCGGCGAGCCCGATGAGGAGAGGGAGCAGGATCATGCCTGCGGCGCGGCGCCCTTCTCGACCGCGTAGCCGCGGGCGAGCCAGTCGGTCATCCCGCCGAGCACGAGGCGGACCTCGCGGCCGTCGCGCTGCAGGAGCGAGGCGAGGGCGGCGCTGCGCACCTCGTCGCCGCAGATGACGGCGAGCGGCCGGCCCGGCGGTACCGTGGCCGTCTTCCCCCACGCCTCGGTGTAGGGGAGCAGCGCGGCGCCCGGGATGTGGCCGTACCTGTACTCGAAGGGCTCGCGCGCGTCGACGACCAGCACGTCCGGGAGGTGGCTCTCGAGCTCGTCCACGGAGATCGGCTCGATGGCGGCCGTGGGCAGGCCAGCCGCGGTCCAGGCGGCGAGGCCGCCCTCGAGTTGGCCGCGCACGTCGTAGCCGGCGTCGGTCAGGATGCGGGCGGCGATTTTCGCGATCGGCTGCGGCTCTGCGTGGATGACGAGCGGCACGTCCTTCGGCAGCATCATCTCGGTGCGCTCGGCCAGGTCGGCCCGGTTGAACTGGAGGTTCACCGCGCCGGGGATGTGCGCTGCCGCGAAGGGGCGGGGCGTGCGCAGATCGATGAGCAGCGCGCCGTCCTCCACGGCGGCGTGGACGTCTGCGGGACTCATGCGGGCACCTCCTGGCCGGGGGCGGGGAGTCCGAGGTTGGCGGCCTTGATGCGCTCGAAGTCCTTGGGGAACGGCTTGGCCGACTCCTTCACGAACGCGGCGAAGCTCTCGGCGTCCGGCTGGCGCATGGCCAGGTTGAAGCGGCGCTCGAAGCCAATGGTGGAGCTGACCTTGCCGCTCATGTTGACGCCGCCGCAGGCGGAGGCGCCGTAGTGGTTCGGGTAGATCTCGACGTGGTCGGGGAGCGAGAACAGCTTGCCGCGGATGGACTCCCACTGGGTGCGCGCCCGCTCGCCCTGGTCGATCATGTCGATGGCCTGGTCGCCGAGCAGAAGATCGGGGCGGCCGACGTCGCCGACGAAGAGCGAGTCGCCGGTGAGCACGAGCCACGGCTCGTCGGTGCGGGCGTGGTCGGTCACCAGGAAGGCGGTATGCTCGGGCGTGTGGCCGGGCGTGTGGACCGCCTTGACCTCGACCTCGCCGATGCGCAGCGCCTGGCCGTCCTCGAGCGGCGTGAACGGATACTTCACGGGCGCCGAGGCGTGCAGGTAGTGCGGGGCGCCCGCCATCTCGGCGAGCTCGCGCGCGCAGGAGATGAAGTCCGCGTGCACGTGCGTCTCGAGCACGCCGACGATGGCCAGGTTGAGGTCCGCGGCCTCCAGCACGTAGAACTCGGTGCCGAGGTTGGCGATCGGATCCACGACGAGGCCCTCCTTCGCGCGCATGCAGCCGATGATGTAGGAGGCCTGCGCCAGCGGCTCGTAGCGGATCTGCTTGAAGATCACGGCTCCTCCTCGCCGCAGCGGACGTAGAACACGAAGCAGCCGCCCTCCTCGCCGGAATGAAGCAGCTCGTTGCCGGTGTCCTCCGCCCAGGCGGGGAAATCGGCCACCGAGCCGCGGTCGGTGGCGAGGATCTTCAGCACCTGTCCCGGGGCCAGGCCCTTGATGGCCTTCGAGGCCTTCACGATGGGCATCGGGCAGAGTAGCCCGCGGGCGTCCAGCACCTGGTCTTCGCGGAAATCGGCCACGATTCCCTCCTCGCTCGGGTCCACCGCCGGGCGCGGCCGGACGCCCGGCCGCGCGCGGCACCGGCCGTCTCTAGACGAACAGCGTCACGTGCGCGCGCCTTGCCTCCGACAGGAAGGCGGCCGCGCCGGCGAACTCGACGCCGGGCAGGAAGTCGCGCTCCGTGAAGCCGAACACCTCCATGGTCATCTGGCAGGCGATGAGGCGGACCCCGGTTTCGCGCGCGGCGTCGAGCAGCTCGCGGATCGTGGCCACCCCCTTGCCCCTGAACATCGATTTCATCATGGACGTCGCCATGGTCTGCATCCCCGGCATGGCCGTGAGCAGGTCCGGCATCGGAACGGGCATCGGCATGGCGGGATTGCCCACCGGCGAGACCCGCAGCCGCTTCTCGAAGTCGCGGTGGATGATGTTCAGCCCGTAGAAGGTGAAGAACACCGCCGTCTCCATCCCCGCCGCCGCGGCCGCCGTGGCCAGGATCAGCGGCGGGTAGGCGAAGTCGAGGGTGCCCTTCGAGGCGATGATGCAGGTCTTGCGGGCGGCCGGGTCCTTCCGAAACGCACGCGCCACCTCCTCGCGCACGATGCGCCGCACGTCCTCCTCGGTGAGCGCGGCCGCCTGGGTGGCGATGCCGCCTCCGGCGACGCCGCCGTTGCCCGGATCCTTGCGCTCAGGCATGGCTCGGCTCCCTCCTCTCGTCCTCTCGTGCCCGGCGCGACGCCCGGCGCAGGCCGCCGAGCGCGCGTGTCGTCTGCATGGCGCGGTTGCGCCAGAACGCCGCGATCGGCCCCAGCGCCCGGGGCGCCGTCGTGTAGCGATCGGCCCGGCGGGCGGCCTCCTCCGCGAACCAGCGGAGCGTGGCCACCGCATCCTGCCGGAGCATGCTCTCGAGCGCGTAGCGCCGCTCGGCCACCCGCAGCCCCAGCCCGAGAGCGCGGGCGCCCCGGGCCAGGTCGGCGCGGGCGAGCACCAGCCCGCTCCGCGCCGGCGCGAGCAGGGCGGCCGTCAGCTCGTGCAGCGAGCCGGCCAGGACGCCCGCGTCGAGCGGCGGCGTCTCGCGCAGGTGGATCGGCAGCGTCTCGGGCGGGCCGAGGCGCTCGGCCTCGGCGACGAGGGCGTCCCGGAGCAGCGCGCCCCACGCCGCGTAGCACGGCGGGCCGAGCGCCTCCACGCGCTCCAGGTACGGGATCAGCCAGGAGGCGAGGTGCTCCCAGAGGAGCGCGTGGCGGGCGCGGCGCCGCAGCGCGCGGCGGGCGGCGTCGCCTTCCGCATTCTCCGCCTCGGCCAGCGCCGCGGCGAGCGAGAGCAGCGCGGCCAGGTGATCCGGCTCCGCGGGCGGCACGGCGCCGATGGCGCGCCAGAAGCCGGCCACGCGCCCGGCCGCCTCGCCGCCCATCATCCCCTCCGGCCCGAGGTAGATCGAGGCGTACGGCTGGAGCTGCAGCACGAACAGCGCGGTGTGCGCCTCCGCGTCAGGCAGCGGCGGCAGGCGCAGCAGCCGGGCCACGCGTCGGCGCTCCCGGTCGGGCGGCTCGGCCAGCGCGCCGAGGGCGCGGAGCAGCTCCATCAGCGCGGCTCCTTCCCGGCGCCGGCGAAGGCCACGGGCTCGGGCAGCCGGTACGCCTCGCGGGTCGGGCGGAGCGGGCGCATGAGCCACCAGGGCCGGCGCGAGCCGTCGGGCGAGACGGCGCCGGCGGGGCGCGCGTGGCCGAGCCAGCGGCGGTAGACGTCGTGGGCGCGGGCCGTGTCCACGGCGATGTCGCCTGCGGCATCGCCGGGTTCAGCCCTGCGCACGCGCACGGCCTGGTGCCAGCAGTGGGCGCCGGACACGGGGTCGGGCTGCACGGCAAAGGTCAGGTTCTGGTGGACCCCCACGTCCGTCCACCAGATGCGCAGCGTGTCCGGGTCGGCGGAGGCGAAGGGGCCGACGCCGGCGCGGCGGTGCAGCGCCCACGCGTCGCCGGTGTGCTCCAGGCCGACGGTGGCCATGCTCTGGCGCTGCCCGGGGCCAGCCAGCTTCCAGCGGCCCATGTGGTGGCTGCACGCGACGACGCCCGGCCGGATCCCCTCGGTGACCCAGACCTTCACGACGAAATGACCGATCTCCGTCTCGACCCGCGCGAGGTCCCCCGTACGGAGGCCGAGGCGCTCGGCGTCCCGGGTGTGCAGCCAGAGCGGGTTCGTGTGCGCGATCTCGTCCAGCCACTTGGCGTTTCCGCTGCGGGTGTGGATCTGGACGGGGACGCGGAACGTGGAGATCAGCGGCATCTGGTCCGGCTCGAGCGCGTCGGGATGAATATGGCTTCGAATGTAGGTGGGGAGCGCGTACTCCGGCCAGCCCCACGCCACGAGCGTCGGGGAGTAGAACTCGAGGCGGCCGCTCGGGGTGGGGAAGCCGCGCAGCAGCCGGCCATCGACCTCGACGCCGACGGGGCGGCGGCCTTCCGCGTCCGGCTCCGGCGCGGGCTGTGGCACGATGTTGGGCGAGTCCGGCTTCGGCGCCCGGGTGTAGGCGCGGCCGTGGCGGCCGACGTGCACGTCGTCGCGCTCCGATGCCGGCACCTCCTGCTCGTGGAGCGGCCCGACCCCCTTCGTCACCTCGAAGGCGCCGTAGCGGCGCATGTACTCGAGCGGGGTGAGGCCCTCGGCGGCGGCCTTCTCGGGAAGGCCCGGGACGGAGTTCTCGAACATCCAGCCGTAGTACTCGTCGACGGTCAGCTTCTCGCCGGGACGGGCGCGGGACTCAAACCAGCGGCGGATGCCGAGGGAGCCGTCGGGGTCGATGCGCCAGGAGAGCTCGATCCAGAACTCGTTCTCCTCCCATACCTCGCCCGGGTTCACGTCCCGCGTGTCGGCGATGCGCTCGCCGGCGCGCTCCCGCGCCGCGCGCAGCACCGGCTGGCGGAATCCGATCCACTGCCCGTCGTACTGCTCGTAGGAGTGGACGTCGTGGCGCTCGGAGCCGAGGCCCATGGGCAGGATGAGGTCGGCGAAGTAGGCGGTCTCGTTCCACGTGGGGGTGAGCGCCACGTGCAGCCCGATCTTCGAGGTGTCCGTCAGCATCTCGACCCAGGAGAAGCCGTCCGGGTTCGTCCAGACCGGGTTGTAGACGCGCGTGATGTAGACGTCGAGCCGGCCGCGGCCATCCTTCACGAGGTGCGGCAGCAGGAAGGACATCTCGAACATGCCGAGCGGGTACTCCGCGGGCCAGGAGAGGTCGTTCCAGACGTCGGGGTGCGGCGGCAGATGGATCGGCCGCGGCACGAACTTGTTCCAGCCGTTGGGATAGGTCGATCCGGGCACGGCCACGGCGCCCATGAGCGCGCTCAGCATGAAGAGCGCGCGCGAGACCTGCCAGCCGCCGAGGTTGCCGGCCGCGGCGCTCCTCCAGTTGTGAGTGGCCAGGCGGGTCCCGGCCGAGGCGACGAGGTCGGCGACCTGCTCGAGCACCGCGGCGTCCACGCCGCTCTCGCGCGCGGCGAAGTCGAAGGTGTAGTCCTGGTAGATCTCGGCCAGCACGGTCTCGAAACGGTGGAACGAGGCCTCGAGCCCCGGCTGCTCGTGCTCGAGGTACTCGGCCCAGTTCCACCAGCGGCGCACGAACTCGCGGTCGTAGCGGCGGCCGACGATCAGGTGGCGCGCGATGGCCAGGAAAATGGCGGCCTCGGAGCCGGGATACGGCGCCAGCCAGTGGTCGGCGTGGGTGGCGGTGTTGGAGAGGCGGGTATCGAGGACGACGAGCCTGGCGCCCTTCTCCCTCGCCTCGATGATCCGCTGCGCGTGGGGGTTGAAGTAGTGGCCGGCCTCGAGATGGCTGCTCACGAGCAGGATCACGCGGGCCTCCGCGTGGTCCGGGCTGGGCCGGTCGAGGCCCATCCAGTAGTGGTAGCCGGCGCGCGCGCCAGCGGAGCAGACGTTGGTGTGCGAGTTGTGGGCGTCGAGCCCCCAGGCGGCCAGGACGCGCTCGGTGAAGCCGTCCTCGCCCGGCCGGCCCACATGGTACATCACCTCGCCCTGGCGCTCCTCGAGGATGGCGGCGCGGATCCGGCCGGCGAGCGTGTCGAGCGCCTCGTCCCAGGTCGTGCGTACCCAGCGTCCCTCGCCGCGTGCGCCGGCGCGCTTGAGCGGGAAGAGGATGCGGTCCGGATCGGTGACCTGGTTCAACGTGGCCGGCCCCTTGGCGCAGTTGCGGCCGCGCGAGCCCGGGTGCTCCGGGTTCCCCTCGAAGCGGCGTACCTGGAGCGTCTCGCGGTCGACGTAGGCCAGGAGCCCGCACGCGGACTCGCAGTTGAAGCAGGTGGTCGGCACGAGGGCGTAGCGCCGCTCGACGCGGCGCGGCCAGGCCCTGGAATCGAGCTCGACCCAGTCGTCCCAGCGCTCCTTCGGCGGGAACGCCGCCAGGTGGACACGGCTGGGCCCGGGATAGAACGTCTCCCCGCGCGCCTCGACCTCCGCGCGCGCCGCGGAGACCCGCTCGTTCAGTCGGTCGAGATCGGCTGGCCTGGTCATCGCTTCCTTCTCCCGGCGCGGCCGGTCCGGCCGGCGCGGTGGGTCATGGCGTGCGTCATCGATCCCTCTCCCGGCCCGGTCACGCCAGCGGCACGGCCTGGCCCGCCTGCACGTAGGCGTGCTCGTAGGCCAGCACGCCGGCGAGGGCGGCGGCGGCGGTCCACGCGCCGAGCCACGGCGCGCCGATGGCGACGAGCGAGAGCACGAGCCCCGCGCGGTACCAGAGCGCGTACCGTCCGCTGGTGAGCTCGTGCGCCGCGAGGGCCGCGTGGGCGCTCGCGTGCGGCAGGGCGTGCTCCGCGAGCAGGAGGAGCAGGTGCGCGAGCGCGCCGCCGCCCACGACGCGCAGGAGCGCCGGCGTCGCGGCCGGTTCGAGCGCGAGCGCCACGGGCACCAGCGCCGCGGCGCCGAGCAGCACGGCCTGCGCCAGCAGGTGCACGGGAGCGAGCGGGCTCTGCCAGAGGTCGCGGCCCCGCGCCTGCGCGAACAGGAACGCGGTATAGGCGGCGGTGGCGGCCGCGAGCGGACCGCCGAGCGCCGCGAGCGGCCCTGCCCATCCGGGCGCCCCCGCCAGGGCCGCGACGAAGTGGGCGAGCAGCACGAGCGCGTAGGCGCCGATGATGAAGCCGCCGCGCACCAGCCAGCTGCGCCACTGCGGGCGGGTGAACAGGTAGTGGAACCGCTCCGGGTGCTCGAGGTCCAAGATGAGGATCGCGCCCGTGGCGGCCAGGAAGGCGCCGGCCAGCACGGGAGCGGCCCACAGCCAGAGCGGATCGCGGCCGCCGAGGGCGCCCGCCAGCACGAGCAGCAGGGGCACGAGGTAGGCGCCCGCGGCGATCCCCTTGGTCCACGTGTAGAGGCCGACGCGCCAGTCCCAGGGCGCGCGGTGGGCCACGTCGTAGCTGAGCAGCGCCGCCGCCGAGCTGTTCGGCCGGCCCGGATGGCCGGCGGGCACCACGTGCGCGCCGGCCGGCTGCTCGGCCCACATGTACAGCCCGCCGTCGGGGCGGCGCGCCGCGAGCGGGTCGAGCGTGGCCTGGTGGGCGCCGCGGTAGAACAGCTTCGGGCGCGTCCCTTTCTCCGGGCGCCTGACCTGGACGGCATCGCGCTGCACGATGGCCGCCACCTTCGAGCGCGGATCGTCCAGGTCCCCGACCAGGATGGCCTCCGCCGGGCACACCACGACGCAGGCCGGCTCGAGCCCCACCTCCAGCCGGTGCGCGCACAGGTTGCATTTCTCGGCCGCGTGGTCGTCGGGGTTGATGAAGATCGCGTCGTAGGGGCAGGCTGCGATGCACGCCTTGCAGCCGATGCAGATGGACTTGTCGAAGTCCACGATGCCGTCGGGCCGCTGGTGCATGGCGGCCGTCGGGCAGGCGGCCACGCACGGCGCGTCCTCGCACTGGTTGCAGCGCGTGACCTGGAAGGCGCGGCGCGCCTCCGGGAAGACGCCCACGTCCACGTACTTCACGTACGTGCGGGTCACCGACAGCGGAACGCGGTTCTCGGACCTGCACGCCGTCGTGCACGCGTGGCAGCCGATGCAGCGGGTCTGGTCGATAACCTTCCCCCAGCGGACCGTCGGCGCGGCCGCGGCTTCCATTCCCGACTCCTCTCCTGGGGGGCGTCTCACGGGTGTGGGGATGCGACACCGCCGCCGCGTCTTCGGAGGCGGGGAAGTCGGCGTCCGGGCCGGAATGGTCACGGTCGCGCGCTCGTTTGTCAAACCCGGGGCGGCGACCTCCGGCAGCGGGCCGGCGCGGCGGCCGCTGGCATGGCCCCTGCACCCTGCCATCGTTCGCTCGCCCAACGCTTTCCAGGAGGCTCTCACGATGCGCACGATGCCGCCGGACCCAGCCGGGCGGGAGGGCGCGCCCCCGCTCCGCCGCCGGCCCGGCCGGGGCGGGGAAGGCGTGGCGTGATGCCGCCGCTGTTCCGCGACCGGACGGACGCCGGCCGCCGCCTGGCCGCCGCGCTGTCGGAGTATGCCCGGCGGCCGGACGTGATCGTGCTCGGGCTGCCCCGCGGCGGCGTGCCGGTGGCGTACGAGGTCGCGCGCGAGCTGGGCGCGCCGATGGACGTCTTTCTCGTGCGCAAGCTCGGCACGCCCGGTCACGAGGAGCTGGCGCTCGGCGCCATCGCATCGGGCGGCGTGCGGGTGCTGAACCGCCGGGTCATCGACATGCTGGCCATCCCGGAGCGCACCGTCGCGGCCGTGGCGGCGCAGGAGCAGCAGGAGCTGGAGCGGCGCGAGCGGGAGTACCGGGACGGGCGGCCGGTGCCGGACCTGGTCGGGCGCACGGCGATCCTGGTGGATGATGGCCTTGCCACCGGCTCGACCATGCGGGCGGCGGCCGCGGCCGTGCGGGCGCAGGGTCCGGCCCGGACGGTCGTGGCGGTGCCGGTGGCGGCGCCCGAGACGTGCGAAGCGCTGCGCGGCGAGGTCGACGAGGTGATCTGCGCGGCGACGCCCGAGCCGTTCCGGGCCGTCGGCTTCTGGTACGAGCAGTTCGAGCAGACGAGTGACGCGGAGGTCAGGGAGCTGCTCGAGCGGGCCCGGCGCGAGAGGTCGGCGGACGACGCGCGGTCCCCGGGCGCGTCGGGGCCGCCAGGCTAGTCGAGCGGACCGCTCCCGGGTCCGGTGAGCACCGGGTGCCGTCCGACCTCGACCGGGCGTGCCTCCCGATTCCCGGCGTGGCTCTCTCTCGCGCAGGCGCGGAGGTTTCGCGGAGGCGCCAAGGCGCCGGTGCGAGAGAAGAGGTACGCCGGCGAGTCCGGGCCCGCCGGGCCCGCGCCCGGCCCAACAGCCCGGATCGGCCGCATTCTGGCCTGCTTCTTGATCCTCCGCGCCCCCGGAGAGGAGGGTTGCCGCACGGATGCAGGAGTTTTTCCGCAGGTTCGCGCAGCGCACCTCACGGCTGGTGGGCACGCCGTGGGCGTTTCTCATCGCGCTGGCCGCGATCGTGGCGTGGGCGATCACCGGCCCGCTGTTCCACTACAGCGACACCTGGCAGCTCATCATCAACACCGCCACGACGGTGGTCACGTTCCTGATGGTGTTCCTCATCCAGAACACGCAGAACCGGGACGCGCGCGCGGTGCACCTCAAGCTGGACGAGCTGGTGCGCGCGGTGCACGAGGCGCGCACGGGCATGATCGATGTCGAGAACCTGTCGGACGAGGCACTGGAGCGGCTGCACGAGGAGTTCCAGGAGCTGCGCCGCCACAAGGAGCTCGAGTCGCGGCTGGCGGTGAGCGGCAGCGACCGGCGGGCCGGCGGGCGGCGCGTGGAGGACCGGGTCCGCGCCGACGACGAGTGACGGCGCGGGCGCTGGCGGCCCCGGGCGCACCCGGCGCCGGGCGGGACGCGGCGTCGCATCCCGGGGACGAGGTGGCGGGGAAGCGCCGACGCGCCTAACGTACGGCGTCCGCGCGGGGGTTGGCAGATCACGAGTGGGGGGCGGAATTTGGCGGAGGACCGACAGCAGCAACGCCGGCTGATCCTGGACACGATCTTTCTGGGCGTGGCCGGCGCCCTGGCCGCGCAGGTGTTCACGTTCATGGTCCGGCTCGCCGACCGGGTCTTCCTCGGCCACATCGCGTTTTACACACCGCCCGGCATCCCCGCGGAAGGGGGCGCCGCGCAGCAGGTGATCGGGCCGTACGGGCTGTGGCTGGTCCCGCTCGCGACGACGCTCGGCGGGCTTATCGTCGGGATCCTGATCGAGCGCGTCGCGCCCGAGGCGGAGGGGCACGGGACCGGCACGGTGGTACGCTCGTTCCACCGCGCGGAGGGCTTCCTGCGGGCGCGCGTGCCGCCGGTCAAGACGCTGGCCTCGGCGATCACGATCGGCTCGGGCGGCTCGGCCGGCCGCGAGGGGCCGATCGCGCTGATCACGGCCGGCCTCGGCTCCTGGTACGCCACGGCGACGCGCCGCCCGGACTCCGAGCGGCGCCTCCTGCTGCTGATCGGCATGGCGGCCGGCCTGGCGGCGATCTTCCGCTCACCCGTCGGAACGGCGCTCTTCGCCATCGAGGTGCTCTACTCCGACATGGTCTTCGAGACCGGCGCACTGCTCTACACGATGCTCGCGTCGATCATCGCCTATGCCGTGAACGGCATCTTCGTCGGCTACCGCCCACTCTTCCTCGTCCCCGCCAACATCTCGCTCGCCGGCGCGCTGGACTACGCGGGGTACGTGCTGCTCGGCGTGGCGGCCGGGCTCATGGCGATCCTGATCCCGGTCGTCTTCTACGGCACCCGGGACCTGTTCCGCCGGTTGCCGATCCGCCGCTTTCTGAAGCCTGCGCTCGGCGGGCTGGGGCTCGGCCTGCTGGCCATCGCGTTTCCACAGGTGATCGGCGGCGGCTACGGCTGGATGCAGATGGCGATCGACGGCCGGCTCACGCTGCTGACCATGCTGCTGCTCATGTTCGCCAAGCTGGTCGGGCTGAGCCTGACGGTCTCCTCGGGCGGCTCCGGCGGCGTGTTCGCGCCCACCCTGTTCGTGGGGGCCATGCTGGGAGGGTTCCTCGCGGCGGTGCTGCACGAGCCCGCGGCGCCCTTCGTGGTGGTGGGGATGGGCGCGGTCTTCGGCGGCGCCGCGCACGTGCCGATCGCCACGCTCATGATGGTCACGGAGATGACCGGCGGCTACACGCTGCTCGTCCCCGGCGCCCTGGCGATCATGATCAGCTACCTCGTGCAGACCCGCTTCTCCGGCCGGCTCCGCTACCGCAGCCTGTACGAGGCGCAGGTGCCGAGCCGCGCGGACTCGCCCGCACACCATGCCGAGCACCTGCAGATCGCGCTCAGGATCCTGAAGGAGCGCGGCGTCTCCAACACGCCCGAGATGGGCCAGTTCGACCTGCTCTCCTTGCTGCGCTCCGGGATCCCGGCCGAGCTGCCCGGAGACCGGCGCCTCACCATCGGCGTGCTCAAGGCGGACAGCCCCTACGCCGGCAAGCCGATCCCGGGCGAGGGTGGCCAGCTGGACCCCGACAGCTCGATCCTCGCCATCATCCGCGGCGAGCACATGATGGCCCCCCGGCCGGACACGGTGCTCGAGCCGGGGGACCGGCTCTTCGTCGTGACGACCGCGGAGGGGCTGGAGCGGCTCAGCGAGCACATGGACCGCTGGTAGCGCGCCGCCCCGACGCGCCGCGGGGGCCTGAGAGGCGTCGGCGGAGGTGCGTCGGGGGACGGCATCCGGGGGGATGGGCGTGGCGTGCGCGGGCTCAGCCCACGATCTGCTTGCGGGGGACCAGGGGCTTCGAGTCGGAGAGGCGCTCCATGAACTGGAGGCGGTCCTCGATGCGGTCCATCCGGCTGTCGAGCTGCTCGAGCACCGTGTTGATCCGCGTCCACTGCGCGTCGGAGAGCTGCGAGGCGGCACCGCCCTGCGCGAGGCTGGTGCGCTCGCGCGCGAGCGCCTCCAGCAGCACGCCCAGGCGCTTCGTGACCGGCCGCAGGATCGCCACCGCGGCCACGGAGAGGAAGAAGAAGATCGGGACGAGCGCGTCCATGGCGTACCGTTCCTTTGCCGGGTCGACCTGCCCGGACCCTACGCGCCGCCCCCCGCGCGGGTTTCGCAGGCCGGTCCGCGCTCACGCCTCCGGGTCGATGAGGTCGAGTCCCGTGGTCTCATCCTTCCGCCGTCGCAGCGCTGCCGGGTCCTCCGTGAGCATCAACTCCAGCGTCGGCCGGACGTGCGCCTCCAGCAGGTGCCCGCCCATGGCGCTGCCGTCGCGGCGGGCCACGACCACGTGCGCGTGGACCATGGCCGAGCCGTCCTCCTTGCGCGCCACGTTGCCGACGAGGGAGACCACCTCGACCTGCTCATCGACGGGGTTCTCCTCGTAGCTCCTGGTGTCCCAGTTCCAGTAGCCGAGCTTCGCATCCCGGAAGGCCCCCAGGGCCGTGAAGTGGGCGCCGTCGAGGTCGTTCTCCTCGGCGAAGCGGGTGAGGGTGTCGTTCACCTCGTCGCCGATCTCGAAGATGAGCGCGTAGGTGCGCTCCGTGCCACTGTCGAGCAGCTTGGACTTCATCGGTCCTTCCCGTTCCTCTTCATCAGCCAGGTGATCCCGCCCGCCAGGGCGAGCGTCGCGCCGACGCCGATGGCGAGGGCGGCGGGGGAGCGCGTCGAGCGCCGCACCTGCGGCGGCGTGAGCCGGTCGAGGCGCCGCTCGGGCGGCTCGCCGGCCGCGGGCAGGCGCTGCCGGTTCATGCCGAGCCGGATCAGCTCGGCCAGGTGAAGCGGACGGCGTCCGGCGCCCTCCATCACCTGCTCGCGGCAGCTGAAGCCGTCCGCCACCAGCACGGTGTCGCGGTCGGCGTTCCGGGCGGCGGGGAGCAGCACCTGCTCGCCGATGGCCATGGAGACGTCGTAGTGGCCCTGCTCGAACCCGAAGGAGCCGGCCAGTCCGCAGCAGCCCGACTGGAGCTCCTCGAAATCGAGGCCGAGCGCGTTCAGCACCTTCTTCTCCGGGCCCATCTTCATGATGGCCTTGTGGTGGCAGTGCCCGTGCACGATGGCGCGCATCCCCTCCATGTTCGGGAGCGAGAAGCTCTCGGGCGCACGCTCCGTCAGGAACTCGGCCAGCGTGCAGGTCTGGTCGCGCAGGCGCTTGGCGTCCTCGTCGTGCGGGAGCATGCCGATCAACTCGTCGCGGAATACGGAGGTGCAGCTCGGCTCGAGCCCCACGACGCGCACGCCGGAACGGATGGCGGGGCGCAGCTCGTCCACAATGCGCTCGAGAAACCGCTTCGCCAGGTCGAGCATGCCGTAGTCGTAGAGGGGGCGGCCGCAGCACAGCTGCGCCTTCGGCACGATGACCTGGAACCCGGCCGACTCGAGCACCTCCGTGGCGGCGATCAGCGTCTCGGGGAAGAAGTGGTTGTTGAAGGTGTCGGGCCAGAGGATCACGGGCACGTGCCCCTGGTTCACGGGCGCGCGCTCGCCGAACCAGTCGCGGAAGGTATGGTCGGCGAACATCGGGATCTGGCGCTCCGGCGTGATCCCGGCCACCGCGTGCGCGACTCGCTTGAGCCCGGGCGCGTGGGTGAGGAAGTTGACCAGGCGCGGGATCCGCTTCGCGATGCGCGCCCACACCATGATCAGCCCGAAGGCGTAGGCGTAGCGGGGGCGTAGCCGCCCCTCGTAGTAGTGCGAGAGGAACTCGGCCTTGTAGGTGGCGATGTCCACGTTCACGGGGCAGTCGCCCTTGCACCCCTTGCACGCGAGACACAGGTCGAGCGAGTCCTTCACCTCCTCGCTCTTCCAGCCGTCCGTGATCACCTCGCCCTGGAGCATCTCGAAGAGCAGGTGGGCGCGGCCGCGCGTCGTGTCCTTCTCCTCCATCGTCACCTGATAGCTCGGGCACATCGTTCCGCCGCCCTTGCGCCGGCACTTGCCCACGCCCACGCAGCGCAGCGTCGCGTGCGCGAAGCTGCCCTGGTCCTGTGGGAAGCTGAAGTGCGTCTCCGGCGTCCACGGCGCGTAGTCCTCGCCCAGCCGCAGGTTCTGCACGCGCGCGTACGGGTCCACGACCTTGCCGGGGTTCATCTTCCAGTCGGGGTCCCAGGTGCGCTTGAAGTCGCGGAACGCCTGCACCAGCCGGGGCCCGTACATGACATCGAGCAGGTCGCCGCGCGCCTGGCCGTCGCCGTGCTCGCCGGAGAGCGAGCCGCCGTACTTGTGGACGACGAGCTCGGCCGCCTCGCGGGTGAACGCCTGATAGCGCTCGATGCCGTCGGCGGAGGTCAGGTCGAAGTCGATGCGCGTGTGGATGCAGCCCTGCCCGAAGTGGCCGTAGAGCGAGCACTGGTAGCCGTACTTGTCGAAGAGCTGGCGCAGGTCGCGCAGGTACGGCGCGACGCTGTCCACCGGCACGGCGGAGTCCTCCCAGCCCGGCCAGGTGTCGGGGTCGCCCGGGATGAACGCGGTCGCGCCGAGCCCGGACTCGCGCACCTCCCAGACCTTCGACTCCTTCTCGTCGTCGTCGTAGAGGCGCATGGCGGGCGGGTTCTTCTCCGCCTCCAACGCGGCCATGCAGGCGCGGGCGCTGGTGTCCGCCTCCTCCTTGGTGTCGCCGCGAAACTCGACCAGCAGCCAGCCGTTGCCGTCGGGGAGCAGGTCGAGGTCCTCCACCCGCAGCCCCTTCTCCTTCATGTCGTTGATGAGGTTGTCGTCGATGCCCTCGAGCCCGATCGGCTTGAAGTCGCGGATGCGGGTCACGTGGCTCGCGGCGTCGTAGACATCGTCGTAGCCCATGACCACCAGGCTGCGCGCGCGCGGGTTCTCAATGAGCGTGACCCTGGCCTCCAGCACGAAGACGCACGTGCCCTCGGTGCCGACCAGCGCGCGCGCCACGTTGAAGCCGTTCTCCGGCAGCAGCCAGTACAGGTTGTAGCCCGAGACGCGGCGCAGGATGTCAGGATAGCCGGTGCGGATGTCCTCGGCGTAGCGGTCGCGCAGGTCGCGCAGGTCGCGGTAGATCTCGCCCTTCCGCCCGCCCGCGGCGATGATGCGCTCGAGCTCGTCCTCCGCGGTGGGGCCGACCCTCATGCGCACGCCGTCGTAGGTCAGCACCTCGAGCTCGAGCACCTGGTGCTCGGTGCGCGGGCCGGGCCCGTAGAACTCGGCCATGACCGAGTGGATGCCGCACGAGTTGTTGCCGATCATGCCGCCCAGCACGCAATGGTTGTGCGTGGCCGGATCCGGCCCGTAGGTGAGGCCGTGCTCGCCCGCCGCGTCGCGCAGGTCGTCCAGGATCGTGCCCGGCTGCACGCGCGCCCAGCGCTCCTTCGCGTTCACCTCCAGCACGTCGTTCACGTATTTCGAGGTGTCGATCACCACGGCATGGTTGCAGCACTGGCCGCCCAGGCTGGTGCCGCCGCCGCGCGGCAGCACGGGCGCGCCATGGCGGTGCGCGATCCGGACGGCCTCGACGATGTCCTCCACATCGCGCGGCAGCACCACGCCGATCGGCGGCTGGCGGTAGTTCGAGGCGTCCGCGGCCCACAGCGCACGGTCGCCGTCGCCGAAGCGGACTTCGCCGCGCAGCGTGGCCGAGAGCTCCGCCTCGAGCGCGGCGACATCGACCTCGGCCGCGCCGGCCCGGGGCGCCGGGCCCACGCCCAGCATCCGCCCGCGCCGCCGCTGGGCCGCCCCGGGGAGGCTCATCAGGACTCCTCCCCGCCGCCGTGGGGGAGGTAGCTCTCGACCATGTCCTTGGTGGACTGCTTCAGCACGCGCCAGCGGTGCGGGTCGCCCTTGGCCATGGAAACCACGAAGCCGCGGGCCTGCTTGAAGGTGATGTGCGGCGGCAGCGGCGGAACCTCGGGGTCCGTGGTCACGGCGACGACGCACGGCCGGTCCGCGGCGAGCGCCTCGCGCAGCCCGGGCCCGATGTCGGCGGGCTTCTCGATCGAGATGCCCTTGAGGCCGAGCCGCTCGGCGAAGCCGGCGAAGTCCACGTAGGGCAGATCCTGCGAGCCCTCGAACTTCGGGTCGCCGGACATGACGCGCTGCTCCCAGGTGACCTGGTTCAGGTCCAGGTTGACCAGGATCACGATCATGAGTCGCGGGTCCTTCCACGTCTTCCAGTACTTGGCGATGGTGATCAGCCCGTTGATGCCGTTCATCTGCATGGCGCCGTCGCCGACACAGGCGATGACGGGGCGGTCCGGGTGCGCGAACTTGGCGCCGATCGAATACGGCACGCCGGGCCCCATGGTGGCCAGGTTGCCGGAGAGCGAGGCCATCATGCCGCGCCGGACCTTCAGGTCGCGCGCCCACCAGTTGGCGGCCGAGCCGGAGTCGGAGGCCAGGATCGCGTCGTCGGGGAGCAGCGGACTGAGCTCCCAGAAGACGCGCTGCGGGTTGATCGGGTCGGCGCTGTTCATCGCGCGCGCCTCCAGCACCTCCCACCAGTCCTTCACTCCGCCCTCGATCTTGTCGCGCCAGGAGCGGTCCTCCTTCCGGTCGAGCATCGGGACGAGCGCGCGCAGCGTCGGGGCGGCGTCGCCGCACAGGTTCACGTCCATCGGGAAGCGCAGCCCCAGCATGCGCGGCTTGATGTCGATCTGCACGCCCTTCGCCTGCCCCTCCTGCGGCAGGAACTCCGCGTAGGGGAAGCCGGAGCCGATCATGAACAGCGTGTCGCAGTCCATCATCAGGTCCCAACTCGGCTTCGTGCCCAGCAGCCCGATGGCGCCCGTGCAGTAGGGCAGCGCATCCGGGATCACCGCCTTGCCGAGCAGCGCCTTGGCGACGCCGGCGCCGAGAAGCTCGGCGACCTCCTCCACCTCCCTCGAGGCGCCGAGGGCGCCCGCGCCGACCAGCATCGCCACCTTCTGCCCCTGGTTCAGGATGTCCGCCGCGCGGCGCAGGTCCGCCTCTTCAGGCACCACGCGCGGGAAGGAGTAGCCAACCCCCGTGAAGGTGTTGCCGTGCGCGCGGCTCGGCTCCGTGTAATCCATCTCCTGCACGTCGTTCGGGAAGATGATCGTCGTGACGCAGCGCTCGGCCTTGGCAATGCGGATGGCGCGGTCCACCAGCTGGCGCGCCTGCGCGGGCGTCGAGCACATGTGCACGTACGGGCCCGCGACATCCTTGAAGAGCGAGATCAGGTCCACCTCCTGCTGGTAGTCCGCGCCCAGCGCCGTGGTGGCCTGCTGGCCCACGATGGCGACGACGGACTGGTGGTCCATCTTCGCGTCGTAGAGGCCGTTCAGCAGGTGGATCGCGCCCGGGCCCGACGTGGCCATGCACACGCCGACCTCGCCCGAGAACTTCGAGTGGGCGCACGCCTGGAAGGCCGCCAGCTCCTCGTGCCGCGGCTGTACGAACTGGATGGCGTCGCCGGCCCGCTCGATGGCGCCGATGATCCCGTTGATCCCGTCGCCGGGGTAGCCGAAGATGCGGTGGATGCCCCACTGCTGGAGGCGCTCGATGACGAAGTCGCCGACGGTCTGGCCCATGGGTTCTCCTCTTCCCTGATTCGCCGCAGATCCCTGGTTCGCGTCTGTTCCATCGTCGCATCCCCTGTGCCATGGATCCCTGGCTCGGATGCGGATCGGCCGGCCCGTCCTGCGCCCCGGACGCGGCCGCGCGCGCGGCGACCATCGGATCGCTTCTTGCAATCCGGCAGCGCCGCCTCGAATGGACATTGAAGAAGAAGGAGAAACGAAGGGCCCGGGCAGCGCATGGCGGCGCGCCCGCGGCGCCGAGAATCTGCATGCCCCAACTATTCTCCCGCACTTCCAACTCCGCGATTCGCGTCGTCCTGTTCGTGGGCATTGTCGGTGCGCTGGCCACTCCGGTCATCCTCATGGGCTGGGCCCGCACGCCGTACTACACGGGGCAGGATGATCCCGTCGAGCAGCCGATCCCCTTCGACCACCGGCACCACGTCCGCGACGACGGCATCGACTGCATGTACTGCCACTACCTGGCGAAGAGCACGCCGTACGCGGGCGTCCCGCCGACCTCCGTCTGCCTCAACTGCCACGCCCAGATCTGGAGCCAGTCGGCCTTCCTGCAGCCGGTGTGGAACAGCTACCTGACCGGCCGGCCGATTCGCTGGCGGCGGATCAACAGCGTGCCGGACTTCGTCTACTTCGACCACTCGATCCACGTGCGGAAGGGCGTCGGCTGCGAGACGTGCCACGGGCGGGTCGATCTGATGGGCCGCGTCTACCAGGCCAGGCCTCTGAACATGGGGTGGTGCCTGGAGTGCCACCGTGACCCGGCCAAGTACCTGCGGCCGGTCGAGGATGTGACGGAGATGGGCTACGAGCCAGCGCGGCCCCAGTCCGTGCTGGGGCCCATGCTGATGAAGAAATACAACGTACGGAGCAGGACCGACTGCACGACGTGTCACCGCTGAGGTGGAGCCAATGGGGGACGTGAGGGAGGACTGGAAAGAGGCGCTGGACGGCAAGCACCGGGAGGCGTACTGGCGTGGTCTCGACGAGCTGCTGAAGAGTCCGGACTTCCGGGAGCGCGCCCGCCGGGAGTTCCCGCCGGGGGTGGACGAGAGCCTGGTCCAGCTGGACGGCTTCTCGCGCCGCACGTTCCTCAAGCTGCTGGGCGCGAGCATGGCGCTCGCGGGCGTGGCGGGCTGCGCGCAGGCCCCGCGCGACGACATCCTGCCCTACGTCAAGCAGCCGCCCGAGCTGCGTCCCGGCGACGCGCTGCACTACGCCACCACCATGACGCTCGCCGGCTACGGCACGGGCCTCCTCGTGGAGGGCCATGCCGGCAGGCCGACCAAGGTCGAGGGCAACCCGGAGCACCCCGCGAGCCTCGGCGCCGCCGGCGTCTTCGAGCAGGCGTCCGTGCTCCAGCTCTACAACCCGCGGCGCGCGCGCGGCATCCGCCGCGACACGGACCCCGCGCTGTGGAGCGACTTCGCCCGCGCCCTCTCGACGGGAGGCGGGCCGGGGGCCGGCACCGGCCTGCACTTCCTGCTCGAGCCGACGGCCTCGCCGCTGCACGCCGCGCTCATCGGGAGGATCCGCGCCCGCCTGCCCGGCGCCCGCTTCCACTTCTACGCGCCGCTCTCGCCGAACCACGCGTGGGAGGGCGCGCGCGCCGCCGTGGGCCAGCCGCTCCAGCCGGTCTACGCCTTCGACCGCGCGGCCGTCGTGCTCTCGCTGGACGCGGACTTCATGGCCTCGGGTCCCTATCACCTGCGCTACGCTCGCGACTTCGCCGACGGCCGCCGCATAGCGGGGCCCGACGCGACCATGAACCGGCTCTACCAGGCGGAGTCGATGCTCACGCCCACGGGCACCATGGCCGACCACCGGCTGCGCCTCCGCACCGGCGAGGTGCCGGCGCTGGCCGCCGCCGTGCTGGCCGCGCTCGGCGGCGCGGGCGCCGGCGTCCCCGCCACGCTCGGCGCCGCGCTGCAGCGATTCCGCGCCGCCCCGCGCGCGGCGGAATGGGTGCGCGCCTGTGCCCACGATCTTGCCGCCGCGCGCGGCCGGGGCCTCGTGGTGGCGGGCGAGCGCCAGCCGCCGGTGGTCCACGCGCTCGCGCACGCCATGAACGCCGCGCTCGGCAGCATCGGCGGCACCGTCCGCTACGTCCCGTCGCCGCTCGTCAATGCCGGCCAGGCGAGCCACGGCCTCGAGGCGCTGGTGGGCGAGCTCCGCGCCGGACAGGTCGACACGCTCGTCGTGCTCGAGGGCAATCCGGCGTACGCGGCGCCCGCGGACCTCGAGGTGGGTCAGGCGCTCGGACGCGCGCGCCGCGTCGCCTACGTGGGCCTCTTCGAGAACGAGACCGCCGCGCACGCGCACTGGTTCATCCCCGCCAGGCACTACCTCGAGACGTGGGGCGACGCCCGCGCCTACGATGGCACCGCCTCCATCGTGCAGCCGCTGATCCGTCCGATGTACGGCGGCCGGTCCGTGGCCGAGGTGCTGGCGTTCTTCGCAGGCGAGCCGGAGGCCACCGACTACGCGCTCGTGCGCGGCCTGTGGCGGCAGGGCCGCGGGGGCTCCGCCTCCGACGCGTACTGGGACGAGGCGCTGCAGCACGGGATCCTGCCCGAGCAGGGCAGCGGGGGCGGGGGTGCAGCGGCGGGAGTCAGCGGCGGGCCCGGGCAGGCCGCGGCGGCGCCGTCGCCGGCGGGGCAGGGGAGCGTCGCCTGGGATGCCATCGGCCGCGCGCTCCAGGGAGTGGCGAGCGAGCCGCCGCGGAAGGGCGCCGTCGAGGTGACCCTGCGCGGTGATCCCGGCGTCTACGACGGCCGCTTCGCGGACAACGCGTGGCTCCAGGAGCTGCCGGACCCGATGACGAAGGTGACCTGGGACAACGCGGCGGTGCTCGGCCCGAAGACCGCGGACGCCTTCGGTGTCGCCACGGATGACGTGGTCGAGCTCGACGCGGGCGGACGCAAGCTCCGGCTGCCGGTGTTCGTGCTGCCCGGGCACGCGGACAATGCGGTGACGGTGAGCCTCGGCTACGGGCGGGACGGCGCGGAGCAGCTGGCGGGCGGGATCGGCGGGAACGCCTACGCGCTCATGACCACGCGCGCGCCGTTCGCGGTGCCCGACGTCAGGCTCACGCCGGTGCTGGAGGAGCACGGCGCGCACGCGAAGCACGTGCTGGCGACGACGCAGACGCACTGGGCCATGCACGGCCGGCCGATCGTGCTCGGCGCCACGCTCGGCGAGTACCGCGCGAAGCCGGATTTCACGAAGGAGCATCGCGGCCCCGTCGCCGAGCTCTACGATTCGTTCGCGTACAAGAGTGGCGACCAGTGGGCGATGAACGTGGACCTCTCGCTGTGCAGCGGCTGCAACGCGTGCGTGGTGGCGTGCCAGGCGGAGAACAACATCCCGGTGGTCGGGCGGGTGGGCGTGCACAACCGGCGCGAGATGTACTGGTTGCGCATCGACCGCTACTTCAGCGGCGGGGCGGAGGACCCGGACGTGGTGATGCAGCCGATGCTGTGCCAGCACTGCGAGACGGCGCCGTGCGAGTACGTCTGCCCGGTGAACGCCACGGTGCACAGCTCGGACGGGCTGAACGAGAATGATCTACAACCGCTGCGTCGGCACCCGCTTCTGCAACAACAACTGCCCCTACAAGGTGCGCCGCTTCAACTGGTTCGACTACAACCAGAACAAGCCCGAGTCCGAGAAGCTGGAGGAGAACCCGGACGTGACCGTGCGCGAGCGCGGCGTCATGGAGAAGTGCACCTACTGCGTGCAGCGGATCCGGCGCGCGCAGATCCGGGCGCAGGAGGAGAACCGCGAGCTCGGGGCGGGCGAGGTGTGGACGGCGTGCCAGCAGGCGTGTCCCACGCGCGCGCTGACCTTCGGCTCGCTCACGAACCCGGAGGCGGATGTGGTGAAGCAGCGGCGCGACCCCCGCCTCTACGCGGTGCTGCACGACCTGGGCACGCGGCCGCGCACGATGTACCTGGCGCGCATCGCGAACCCGAACCCCGCGCTGAAGAAGACCTCGGCCGGCCGCTCCGTGGAGCAGCTCGAGGGCGAGCAGAACACGCGCGAGGAGTACTAGCGTGAGCGAGGCCGTCCGCTACCACGAGAAGCCGGCGCCGGGCCGGAGCTATGCGCGCAGCTTCGGCGAGCACCCGATCCTGCTCGGCCGGCCCGGCTACGGCGAGCTCGGCGCCGAGCTGATCGACCCGGTGCTCAGCCCCACCCGCAAATGGTGGCTCCTCTTCCTCCCCGCGCTGGCCGGCACCGGGCTGTTCGTGCTCCTCGTGAGCTACACGGTCATCACCGGGATCGGCGTCTGGGGCAACAACATCCCGGTCGCGTGGGGCTTCGCCATCATCAACTTCGTCTGGTGGATCGGGATCGGCCACGCGGGCACCTTCATCTCCGCGTTCCTGCTCCTGCTCGAGCAGCAGTGGCGCACCTCGATCAACCGGCTCGCCGAGGCGATGACCCTCTTCGCGCTCGTGCAGGCGGCGCTCTTCCCGATGATGCACCTCGGCCGCCCCTGGTTCGGCTACTGGCTGATCCCGTACCCGGCCACCATGGGCGTGTGGCCCAATTTCAAGAGCTCGCTGCCCTGGGACGCCGCCGCGGTCTTCACCTACTTCACCATCTCGCTGCTCTTCTGGTACCTCGGCCTCGTGCCGGACCTCGCGGAGGCCCGCGACCGCTGCGTCTCGCGCGTGAAGAAGAAGCTCTACGGCATCTTCGCCCTCGGCTGGCGCGGCTCCGCGCGCCACTGGCACCACTACGAGTTCGCCTACGGCATCCTGGCCGGCCTGGCCACGCCGCTCGTGATCTCCGTCCACAGCGTGGTCTCGCTCGACTTCGCCATCGCGCAGCTGCCCGGCTGGCACTCGACCATCTTCCCGCCCTACTTCGTGGTCGGCGCCATCTACTCGGGGTTCGCCATGGTGCTGATCCTCGCCATCCCGATCCGCTGGATGTACGGCATCCAGAACGTCATCACCGAGAACCACCTCGACAACTGCGCCAAGCTGCTGCTCGTCATGAGCGTCTTCATGACCTACAGCTACGTGGTCGAGCCGTTCATCGCCTGGTACAGCGGCAGCCCCTACGAGCGCTACATGGCGCTGACCGCCCGCTGGACCGGCCCCTACATGGGCGTCTACTGGTTCACGATGTTCGCCAACATCGTCCCCGCCCAGCTGCTCTGGATCAAGAAGCTGCGCACCAACACCTGGTACCTCTTCATCGCCAGCGTGCTGATCCTCACCGCGATGTGGACGGAGCGCTTCATGCTCATCGTCACCTCGCTGAACCGCGACTTCCTGCCCTCGAGCTGGCACCTGTACTGGCCGAGCTGGGTGGACTGGGGGATCCTGACCGGCTCCATCTGCTTCTTCTTCGCCCTGTTCCTGATCTTCATCCGCTACACGCCGTTCGTGGCCGTGGCGGAGGTCAAGAAGCTCGCCTACGTGCAGCGGAAGGAGCCGATCCTGTGAGCCGCGTCGCCCCGCGCGAGTCGCTCCACGACGGCGTCTTCGCCGAGTTCGATGACCCGGACGAGCTGCTCCACGCCATCGAGCACGTGCGCGGCCTCGGCTATACCGACCTCGATGCCTTCACGCCGTTCCCTGTGCCCGGCGCGAGCGAGAAGCTCGGCTTCCCGCGCTCGAAGCTGCCGTGGTACGCCTTCGGCGCGGGGCTCGGCGGCGCCGTGTTCGCCTACTTCATCCAGTGGTTCACGGTGGCCTACAACTTCCCGATCAACGTCGGCAACCGGCCGCCGCACTCGCCGCCGTCGTTCGTGCCGATCACCTTCGAGACCATGGTGCTGTGGGCCGGCTGGATGGTCTTCATCGCCTTCTTCTTCTTCGTCCGACTGCCGGAGCCGTGGAACCCGGTGTTCGAGATCCCGGGCTTCGAGCGCGCCACGCAGGACCGTTTCTGGCTGGCCATCGGCAGCGCCGACCCGCGCTTCGAGGCGGAGCGCACGGCCCGGGAGCTGGAGGAGCTCGCGCCGCTGCGCGTCGTGCGGCTGGAGGGACGGGACACGTGACGGGCCGCCAGGCGACGTCTCCCGCCGCGGCCCTCGCCGCGCTCCTCCTCGCGCTCGGCGCCGCCGGCTGCCGGGGCGTCAACATCGGCTGGGACGTCGGCCTCGAGCGCATGCTGGCCCAGCCCAGCTACCGCGCCTTCCGCACCGGCGTCTTCTTCGAGGACCGCGCCGTGCTCCAGCCGCCGCCGACCGGCACCATCTCCCGCGAGCAGGAGCTCGGCCCCGCGCGCGTCGTGCGCGGCTACGACGCGGCGGGACCCGCCGACCGCATCCCGATCCCAATGACGCGCGCCATGATCGACGAGGGCCGGGCGAGCTTCGAGACCATCTGCGGCGCCTGCCACGGCGTGCTCGGCAATGCCATCACGCCCGTGGCCGACCGCATGCAGCTGCGCCGCCCGCCCTCGCTGCACCGACCCGACCTGCGGGCGCTGCCGGACGGACGGATCTTCCAGGTCATCCGCGAGGGGTACGGCCTCATGCCCGCCTACGCCGACCAGCTCTCCGTCCGCGAGGCCTGGGAGGTCGTGGCCTACCTGCGCGCGCTCCAGCTGAGCCAGGCGACCTCGCTCGACTCGCTCCCGGCTCCCGCCCGCGCCGCCGCGCTGCACGCCCTCGGCGCCGCGCCCCTGCCCGGCGCGCCCGCCACGCCCGACACGTTGCCGCCGGCGCGCGGCACGGCGCCCCCGCCGGGGCCGGTCGCGCCCGCGACGCCGGCGCCGGCGGGCGGCCGCACGGACACGGCGCGGGCCCTTCGGCCGCGCGGCACGCCGCCGGCGCCGGCGGGTGCGGCGGCCGCGTCGCCTGGAAGGGGACACAGGTGAGCGCGACGGGGGAGGTGCCGGTGATCCGGCTGGGACGCCTGCCGCTCTTCTTCCTCGCGGTCGGGGTGGTCGGGATCGTGGCGTGGGCGCTCGGGTTCCTGTGGGACCCGACCCAGGCCTGGTTCGCCTACCTGACGGCGTACTGCTTCGGGGTGAGCATCGCGCTCGGCGGGCTGTGGGCGCTCATGGTGACGTACGCGGCCACCTCGGACTGGTTCGTGGTGATGCGGCGGCTGCCGGAGGCGGTGGCCTCCACACTGCCGCTCTTCCTGCTGCTGTTCGTGCCGCTCATCTTCGGCCTCGGCCGCCTCTACCCGTGGGTGCCGCCGCTGCACCTGTCGGAATCGATGCGCGCCGCGGTCGAGAAGAAGCAGGCGTGGCTCGACCCCACGTTCTTCGTGCTGCGCGGCTTCGGCTGCCTCGTCGTCTGGAATCTGCTCGCCTTCTTCCTGCTGCGCTGGTCGCGGCGGCAGGACGAGGAGCCTGGGCTGAACCTGCGCGCGCGGCTGATCGGCCTCGGCGCCGCCGGGCTCGTCATCATGCTGTTCACGCAGAGCTTCGCCGCGTTCGACTGGATGATGTCGCTCGAGCCGGACTTCTCCTCGACCGTCTACGGCATGTACTGGTTCTGCGGCTCTTTCGAGGCCGGCGCCGCGCTGACCGCCATCCTGCTCTGGCGCGCGGCCACGCGCGGGCCGCTCGACGGCCGCATCCGGGCGGACCACGCGGGCGGCGTCGGCAAGCTGATGCTCGTGGCCACCATCCTGTGGGCGTACGCGGCCTTCGCGCAGCTGCTCATCATCTGGATCGCGGATGTGCCCGAGGAGGCGCGCTGGTATGTGATCCGCACCTACGGAAGCTGGCGCGCGATCTTCGGCGTGCTCGCCGCGGGCAAGTTCCTGCTGCCGTTCCTGCTGCTGCTGTCCTGGGGGCTCAAGCGCACGCTCCCCGCGATCGCGGCCGTGGGCGCGTGGATGCTCGTCATGCAGTACGTGGACACGGCCTGGCTGGTGCTCCCCGCGCTGCACCCGGGCGGGGTGCGTCCCAACTGGCTCGACCTGGCCGCGGCCGTGGGCGTGCTCGGGCTGGCCGCTGCCTGGGGAGCGTGGTGGCTCGACGGCCGCGCGGCCGTCCCCGTCGGCGATCCGCTCCTGCCCAAGTCGATGGAGTACAGCCATGAGTGACGCGCCGGACCGCGCCCGCGCCCCGCTCGCCGCGGGCATGCGACGTCAGGATCCGGAGCGCGATCCGGCCTTCGCGCGCGAGGAGCGCGCGGCCGCCCGGAACCCGAGCGTCCGGCAGGAGCCGGACTCGCCGGCCTACCGCAGGATCATCCTCACGCTGATCGGCGCCCTCGGGGTGGGCGGGATCCTGATCCTGGCCACGACGCTGATCCTCCAGACGCGCGTCCGGGAGCGCCGGCCGGAAGGGCTGCCGCGGCCCGACACCGCGCACGAGGGGCCGGACAGGGTGGCCGGCGTGTTCCAGACGCAGATCTTCGACGAGGTCTCCGCCACCGAAGTCAAGCGCAAGCGGCTGGACCGGCTCGAGGCCTACGGCTGGGTGAGCAGGCCGCACGGCATCGTGCGCATCCCGATCGACAGCGCGATCGCCATCGTGCTCGAGCAGCAGGCCGCCCGCGCCGCCGGAGGCGACACGGCGCGCACCACGCCCGCGAACCCCGGCCCGCCGCGCGGCCGGCCCACGCTCCTCCCGCCCCCCGGCGGCCTCGAGCGCGGCGGCGTGCAGCGGAAGCGCGGGTCCGGCACGGGCGCCGCGAAGCCGCGGCCCGCGGGACACGGGGAGGCGCGCCCATGAGCACCCTCGCGTTCCTGCTACTCCAGGCCGCCGAGAAGCTGCCGCAGGGGGCGCTGCCCGGCGGCTCGCCGAAGGGGCTGTCGGAGCTGCCCGAGGCGCTCTCGCGCTTCATGCGCGGGCTCCTCTTCCTGCCGCCCGAGGCGTCCACGCTCGCCGACAACGTGGACACGCTGCACTTCTACGAGTTCATCACGATGTGGGGGCTCGCGGCCATCGTCATGGCGGCCGCGATCTGGTTCGCCATCCGCTACCGCCGGCGCTCGGATGACGCGCCGACGCCGCGCGTGATCGCGCCGCTCTGGTTCGAGCTGGGCGGCGCCCTGTTCCTCTTCGCGCTCTGGATCGGATGGTGGGTGGTCTCGTTCCGGCAGTATGTGGACCTGACCGTGCCGCCGCCGGGCGCGATGCAGGTCTACGTTACGGCCAAGCAGTGGATGTGGAAGTTCTCCTACCCGGACGGCTCGAGCTCCGCGGGCATCATGTTCGTGCCCGCCGGCAAGCCGATAAAGCTGGTCATCGGCTCCCGCGACGTGATCCACAGCTTCTACGTGCCCGCGTTCCGCATCAAGCGGGACGCCGTCCCCGGTCAGTACGAGTCGCTCTGGTTCGAGGCGCCCACGCCGGGCAGCTACCAGATCCTGTGCGCCGAGTACTGCGGCGTGGGGCACTCCCGCATGTGGGGCGCCGTCGTCGTGCTGGCACCCGCGGATTACGCGCGCTGGAAGGAGGGCGAGGCGCCCGCGGTGCCGGAGGCGGACGTCGGGCTGCCGCCCGTCGGCGCCGCGCCGTCCGGCCCGCCGCCGGTCGGCGGGCTGGCCGCGCTAGGGCAGAGGGTCGCCGCGAAGTACGGCTGCCTCGCCTGCCACAGCGTGGACGGCACGACCGGCCTGCCGCAGCACATCGGGCCGACCTGGCTCGGCCTCTACGGCTCGACCGTCACCCTGTCCGACGGGACGCAGGTGCAGGCCGACGCGCAGTATATCACCCGCTCGATGATGGAGCCGAAGGCGCAGGTCGTCGCGGGATACCCGCCCGTCATGCCGAGCTTCCAGGGCCAGGTCTCCAACGCCGAGGCCGCCGCCCTCGTCGAGTACATCCGGTGGCTGCGGAACCCGCAGGCCGCCACGGAAGAGCGCACCCGATGAGCACCACCACCATCACCTACCCGAAACAGGGCCTCGACCTGCCCGTCAAGAACTACCTCAACGTCGAGATCGGCCTCAGGTCTTGGCTCACCACCACCGACCACAAGCGCATCGGGCTGCTCTACCTGATCTCCACGCTCAGCTCGCTCATCCTCGGCGGCATCGCCGCGCTGCTCGTGCGTATCGAGCTGCTCACCCCCGGCCCCACCATCGTGGACGCCCAGATGTACGACCGGCTGTTCACCATGCACGGCGTGATCATGGTCTGGATGTTCATGATCCCCGCCATCCCGGCCGGCTTCGGCAACATCCTGCTGCCGCTCATGCTGGGCGCGAAGGACGTGGCGTTCCCCCGCCTCAACCTGGCCAGCTGGTACTTCTACGTGGCGGGCGCCGCGCTCGTGCTCTACGGCGTGGTGTGGGGCGGCGCCGACGCGGGCTGGACCTTCTATCCTCCCTACAGCAGCACCGCGCCGGGGAGCGGCATCACCTGGGTCGCGCTCGGCGTCTTCGTGCTCGGCATCTCGACCATCATCACCGGCGTCAACTTCATCGTGACCACCCACACGATGCGGGCCGAGGGAATGGGGTGGATGCGCATCCCGCTCTTCGTCTGGGCCATCTACGCCACCGCCATCGTGCAGACGCTCGCCACGCCCGTGCTCGGCATGTCGCTCCTGCTCGTGGCCCTGAACCACGCCTTCCACCTCGGCATCTTCAACCCCGCCATGGGCGGCGACCCGATCCTCTATCAGCACATGTTCTGGTTCTACTCGCACCCCGCCGTCTACATCACGGTGCTCCCCGCGATGGGGGTGGCGAGCGAGGTGGTGTGCGCGTTCTCGCACAAGAACCCCCTCTCCTACCGCGCCATCGCGTTCTCCGCCCTCGGCATCGCCTTCGTCGGCTTCCTGACCTGGGGCCACCATATGTTCGTGGCCGGCGAGTCCACCCTCGACGTCGGCATCTTCAGCGCGCTGTCGATGTTCGTGGCGGTGTTCACCGGCATCAAGGTGTTCACCTGGGTCGGCACCATGTACAAAGGCTCGATCCAGCTCGACACCCCGCTCATCTACTTCTTCGAGTTCATCCTGCTGCTCGGCATCGGCGGCATGACCGGCGTCGCGCTCGCCAGCCCCTCGCTCGACATGCACTGGCACGACACCTACTTCGTCGTCGCCCACTTCCACTTCGTCATGGTCGGCGCCGTCATGACCATGTTCCTCGCCGCCTGGCACTACTGGTTCCCCAAGATGTTCGGCAAGATGTACCCGGAGGCCCTCGCCCGCATCGCCGCGCTCACCGTCGGCGCCGGCTTCGCCGTCACCTTCGTGCCCCAGTTCCTGCTCGGCAACGCCGGCATGCCGCGACGCTACTACGACTACCCGCCGCGCTTCCAGTTCCTGCACGACGTCTCGACCGTCGGCTCCTGGATCCTCGCCGCCGGCCTCTTCCTCACCCTCGGCTACCTCCTCTGGACGCTCTTCTGGGGACCGCCGTCCGGCAACAACCCCTTCGGCTCGCGCGGCTTCGAGTGGCTGACCCCGAGCCCGCCGCCCAAGCACAACTACGAGGAGACCCCCGTCATCACCCACGCGCCGCACGACTACTACGCCGCGGAAGAGGAGTGGGAGGCCCAATGAGCACCCTCGCCCAGCGCCTCCGCACCACCGTCAAGCCGCCGGCCGAGCACCTCGAGGCCCAGTTCCCGAGCCTCGAGCGGCAGGAGCAGGCCGCCAAGCTCGGGATGTGGATCTTCCTGGCCAGCGAGGTGCTCCTCTTCACCGGACTCTTCGCCCTCTACGCCAGCTACCGCGCCGACTACACCCACGTCTTCCGCCTGGCCGCGAGCCACACCAGCCTCGCCTACGGCACGGCCATGACCTACGTGCTGGTCACGAGCAGCTTCATCGTGGCCATGAGCATCCACACCACCCGCATCGGCCGCATCGGCTGGACCAAGGCCCTGCTCGCCATCGCCATCCTGATGGGGCTGCTCTTCCTCACGCTCAAGGGCCTCGAGTACCGCGAGCACTTCCTCGAGGGCATCTATCCCGGGCCCGCCTACGACTTCCCCGAGCTCAACACCCACGGCGCCGCCATCTTCTTCACCCTCTACTACCTCATGACCGGGCTCCACGCCCTGCACGTCTTCGGCGGCTCCTGCATGCTCGCCTGGCTGCTCTGGAAGACCCAGCGCGGCGACATCGGGCCCGGCTACTACACCGCCCTCGAGCTCGGCGCCATGTACTGGCACCTCGTGGACATCTTCTGGCTCTTCCTCTGGCCCATGTTCTACCTCGTGAGGGGAGGGTAGGCGACGATGCCCAGCGACCACGTCTCCGCGCGCGCCTACGTGCTCACCTTCGTCGGCCTGCTCGTGCTCACCTCGCTCACGTTCGCCCTCTCCTTCGTGCATCTCGGCGTGCTCCAGATGCCCGTGGCCATGGTCATCGCCATCGCCAAGGGCGTCCTCGTCCTGCTCTTCTTCATGCACCTCATCGTGGCCCGCGGATCCGACCGCCTCGTCCTCGCCATCGCAATCGTGATCGCCTCCTTCCTCGTCCTCCTCGCCGTCACCGATGTGCTCACCCGGACCGGCGTGGGCGTCCTGCCGCCGCTGCCGAACGTTCCGCTGCCCCGGTAGGCGCCGCCGCCGACGTCTCGCGCCCCACGGCGGACGGTCCGCGCCGCCGCGCGTGCCGCCCGCGCGGGCGCCGAGCGGGCGAGCGGGCGAGTTGGGCGAGTTGGGCGAGTTGGGCGAGTAGGGGACCGGGCGAGCAAGGACCGGGCGAGCAGGGCACCGGGCGGGCAGGGCACCGGGCGGGCAGGGCACCGGGCGGGCAGGGCACCGGGCGAGTCGAGGACCGGACGAGCAGGGCACCGGGCGAGTCGAGGACCGGGCGAGTGGGCGACAGGGCGAGCCGAGGACCCGGCGAGCAGGCCACCGGGCGAGTCGAGGACCGGGCGAGCCGAGGACCGGGCGAGTCGCGGACCGGGCGAGTCGCGTGCGTGAGCAAAAAGGCGGAATGGAACGCTCGGCTGGCGACCCGATCGAAATTCTGCTCGGTTTCCGAGCAATATCGCGCAACGGGGACGCTCGCGCGGCCGCGAGATCCCGTTTTTGCTCGGTTTCCGAGATCAATCGGAATCCGGACCGATCGGGTTGCGTCGAATACGCGTTTCTTCTCGCCCGCCGTGCCCAGTGGTGCCGCAGCCCGCCGTGCCGCAGTCCGTGGTGCCGCAGTCGGTGGTGCCGCAGTCCGCCGTGCCGCAGTCGGTGGTGCCGCAGTCAGTCGTGCCGCAGTCGGTGGTGCCGCAGTCAATCCCCGCGTCCCTCTCCCTTCAGTACGCTTCTTGCGCCCGCCCCGCGGGCAGCGAGATCCACCCCCGCAAACGGAGCCCGGCGCGAAAAAATGGACGTCGCCCTCACCCTGAACGGCCGCTTCCGCACCTTCGACGTCGATCCCGGCGTGACCCTGCTCGACCTGCTGCGCGAGCGCGTGGGGCTGACGGGCACCAAGAAAGGGTGCGACCATGGCCAGTGCGGCGCGTGCACCGTGCTCGTGGATGGCCGCCGCATCCTGTCCTGCCTGACGCTGGCCGCGATGGCCGGGGGCCGCGAGGTCACGACCGTGGAAGGGCTCGCCGAAGGCGACGGCGCCGACGCGCTGCACCCGCTCCAGCGCGCCTTCATCGCGCACGACGCCTTCCAGTGCGGCTACTGCACGCCCGGCCAGATCGTCTCCGCCGTGGGGCTGCTCACGGAGCCGTGCGGGCCGGATGACGCCGACGTCCGCGAGGCGATGAGCGGCAACCTCTGCCGCTGCGGCGCATACCCGAACATCGTGGCTGCCGTGCAGGACGTGCGCGGGGAGGACGCCGCGGGGACGCTCGCGCGGACCGCCGCTCCGCCCGCCGCATCCGCGCGCCGGAGGCCGCGATGAGGCCCTTCGCCTTCACCACCGCGTCGGATGCGGCGGCCGCGATCGAGGCCGTGGGCGGCGACGGCGGCGGCCGCTTCGTCGCCGGCGGCACCACGCTCCTCGACCTCATGAAGCTCGAGGTGGAGGCGCCCGCGCGCGTGGTGGACATCAACCGCATCGCCGAGGCGGACGAGGACCTCGCCGCCATCGCGGAGCTGCCGGACGGCACGCTCCGCATCGGTGCGCTGGTACGCAACAGCGACCTGGCCTGGAGCGCGCTCGTCGAGCGCCGCTACCCCGTGCTCGCGGAGGCGCTGCTCTCCGGCGCGTCCGGACAGATCCGCAACATGGCCACGACCGGCGGCAACCTCATGCAGCGCACGCGCTGCTGGTACTTCCGCGACACCAGCCAGCCGTGCAACAGGCGGGAGCCCGGCAGCGGCTGCGCGGCGATCGACGGGCTGAACCGCATCCACGCCGTGCTCGGCACGAGCGCCCACTGCATCGCCACGCACCCCTCCGACATGGCCGTGGCGCTCGCCGCGCTGGATGCCGTCGTGCGCGTGCGCGGCCCCGCGGGCGAGCGCACGATCCCGCTCGTCGACTTCCACCTGCTCCCCGGCGAGCACCCCGAGCGGGAGACCGCGCTCGAGCCGGGCGACCTCATCACCGCCGTGGACGTCCCGCCGCTCGCCTTCGGCTGGCGCTCGCACTACCGCAAGGTGCGCGACCGCGCCTCCTTCGCCTTCGCGCTGGCCTCCGCCGCCGTGGCGCTCGACCTGGATGGCGGCCGGATCCGCGCGGCCAGGATCGCGCTGGGTGGCGTGGCCACGAAGCCGTGGCGCTCCCCCGAGGCCGAGCAGCTCCTCGCCGGGCGCGAGCCAGGACGCGACGCATTTCGCGCGGCCGCCGAGGCGGCGCTCCGGAACGCGGTGCCGCGCCGCCACAACGCCTTCAAGCCCGAGCTCGCCCGCCGCACGCTCGCGCGCGCGCTCGAGACCACGGCCGCGCTGCCGGGGAGGGAAGCATGAGCATGGGTCCCGCGCTCGACCGCATCGACGGCCCGCTCAAGGTCACGGGCGGCGCGCGCTACTCCGCGGACGTCGCGCTGGACGGCGTCGCCTGCGGCTACCTCGTCCAGAGCACCATTGCGCGCGGGAGCATTACCGCCATCGACGCCGCTGAGGCCGAGGCCGCGCCCGGCGTGCTGCGCGTGCTCACGCACGAGAACGCGATGCGGCTGCCCGGCGGCGACCGCGCGGCGTACGACCCGCCCGCGGGGCGCGTGCTCACGGTGCTCCAGGAGGCGCGCGTCCACTATGACGGCCAGCCCGTCGCGCTGGTGGTGGCGGACACGTTCGAGCACGCGCGCGACGCGGCCGCGCTCGTCCGCATCGCGTACGAGGCCGAGTCCGCGGTGCTGGAGATGGACGCCGTCATCGATCAGGCGTACGAGCCGGACCCGTCCCTCGCGCTGGGCCAGCAGCCGGACAGCCGGCGCGGCGATGTGGAGGCGGGGCTCGCGGCGGCGGACGTGTGCATCGAGGCCACCTACACCACGCCCGTCGAGACCCACAACCCGATGGAGCCGCACGCCACGATCGCGGTATGGGACGAGGGCGGCGAGAGCCTCACCCTCTACGACGCGACGCAGGGCGTGTGGCCGCACCGGCGGACCGTGGCCCGGGCGCTCGGGATCGACCCCGAGCGCGTGCGCGTGGTCTCCCGCTTCATCGGCGGCGGCTTCGGCTGCAAGGGCTCCGTCTGGTCCCACGTCATCCTGGCGGCCATGGCCGCCAGGCAGCTCGAGCGGCCGGTGAAGGTGGTGCTGCCGCGTCGCCTGATGTTCGCGCCCGTCGGGCACCGCCCCGAGACCCGCCAGGTCGTCGCCCTCGGCGCCCGCCGCGACGGCCGCCTCACCGCCATCCGCCACGCCAGCACCTCGCACACCTCGCGGATCGAGGACTGGCTGGAGACCTGCGCCCTCGTCACCCGCATGCTCTACGAGTGCGACGCCGTGGCCACCAGCCACCGGATCGTCCCGCTCGACGTCGGCACCCCCACCTTCACGCGCGCGCCCGGCCAGGCCACCGGTACGTTCGCCCTCGAGAGCGCCATGGACGAGCTGGCGTGGGCGCTCGGGATGGACCCCGTCGCCCTGCGCCTGGCCAACTACGCCGAGCGCGACCCGGCCACCGGCAAACCGTTCTCCAGCAAGTCGCTGCGCGCCTGCTACGAGGTGGGCGGGCGCCGCTTCGGCTGGGCCGGCCGCCCGAAGCGGCCCCGCTCCATGCGTGACGGGGACGCCCTCGTCGGCTGGGGGATGGCGACGGCGACGTATCCGACCCACCGGCGCGCCGCTTCCGCCGACGCGACGCTGCTCGCCGACGGCACCGCCGTCGTGCGCGCCGGGACCCAGGACATCGGCACCGGCACCCACACGATCATGGCGCAGATCGCCGCCGAAGCGCTCGGCCTTCCCATCGAGCGCGTCACCTTCGAGCTCGGCGACACGGAGCTCCCGGAGACCCCGATCTCCGGCGGCTCCATGACCGCCGCCTCCACCGGCTCCGCCGTCCACCAGGCCTGTCTCGACGCCCGGCGCGCCGCCGCCCGCCTCGCCCTCGGCGACGAGCGCTCGCCGCTCCACGGCGCGGGCGAGGACGCGCTGCGCTTCGAGGACGGGCGCGTCGCCATGGCAGGGGAGCCGGCAAGGTCGGAGAGCTACGCGGCCATCGCCGAGCGGAACGGCGGCGAAGTCCGCGGCAGCGCGCACGCGGAGCCGCCGGAGGACGACCCGTACGCGAAACACGCCTTCGGAGCCGTCTTCGTCGAGGCGCGGGTGGACGCGCAGCTGGGTGAGGTCCGCGTTCCGCGCGTGGTGGGCGCCTACGGCGTCGGCCGCGTGCTGAACGAGAAGACCGCCCGCAGCCAGCTCATCGGCGGCATCGTCTGGGGGCTCGGCATGGCGCTCATGGAGAAGACGCTGATCGAGCCGCGCAGCGGCCGGATCGTGAACGCCGACCTGGCCGAGTACCACGTCCCCGTGAACGCCGACGTCGGCTCGATCGACATCACGTTCGTGGACGAGGACGATCCGCACGTGAACCCGATCGGCGTGAAGGGCATCGGCGAGATCGGGATCACCGGCGTCGCCGCCGCCGTGGCCAACGCCGTCTACCACGCCACCGGCGTGCGGGTCCGGGAGCTGCCGATCACGGGGGAGAAGGCGGTCGGACCATGACAACTGCGAACGGCGGCACGATCAACGGCGGCACGACCAACGGCGGCACGACCAACTGCGGCACGACCAACGGCGGCACGACCAACTGCGGCACGACCAACTGCGGCACGACCAACGGCGGCACGATCAACGGCGGCACGATCAACGGCGGCACGATCAACGGCGGCACGATCAACGGCGGCACGACGTCGCGGAGCGGAATCCGGGACCCGCCGGTGGACCAAACTCCCACATCGTCGAGGCGCCAGAAGCGCACTGGCAGAAATGCCTCCTATGTCAACCAAAGTCCCGCCGCGTGGGATGAGGGAGCCAGCCGGTCGGGACTTTGGTCTGCATAGCGGCTCAAAGTGCGAGAGGGCTTCTTGCAGGGCAAGCGATCGGGCAGAAGGGTCCGCCCGCCGCCTTCAGAGAAGCCCTTGCGATGCGGAACGGTCA
Source organism: uncultured Gemmatimonadales bacterium (assembly GCA_963708135.1). Taxonomy (GTDB): domain Bacteria; phylum Gemmatimonadota; class Gemmatimonadetes; order Longimicrobiales; family RSA9. Next base: position 171,200 of record OY970192.1, read on the forward strand.
GCGGCCTCGACAGCTCGAGACTCGCCATGGAGAAGCTCCTCGGCGCTGCCGCCCAACGGCCCCCCCGGATAACAGCACGGCGCCTCGACGCCGGCGAGTGTTGCCCCGCCACTCCGCCGACCCTATGCTGTTTCGATTCCGGCGCCATTCAACGACCGCTTCCATTCCGTAGGCCCGTACACCGGCGATGAGCCGCAGCGCATCCGCCGGTCGGCTCGCCTCCCCATCCGGCGGCCGACTGCGGGAGAGCGGGCCTGCGAACCCTTGGACAGGAGAGCCCCAACGATGCCAAGGCGCGGAGGGATACGGATCTGGCGGTATCGCAGTGGTGTCTGGCAGTACCGCACCACCTCCTCGAGCCGCGAGAACCAGGACCTCGCGGCGACGGCGGTCGCGACCACGGCGCCCCCGCGCGAGGACGACTGGCTGGTGCAGGCCCTGCCCACGGGGTCGAACGGCAAGGTCCAGTCGATCGGCGCCGACCACATCATTGCCACCTTCCCGGACGCGCGGATGCCCAAGGACGGCAATGTCTGGCACTGGGACGGGGACGAGCTGCGGCGCATCTACCACCGGAGCACGAAGGTGGACAGGGAATCTCGCGTCGAGGAGGTCAGCGCGGCGCTCGCCGGCTACGATGCGGACGACGAGCTGGTCATCTTCTTTCGCGGGGTGAACCAGCACTGCTTCGTGCTACACTGCAAGACGAACGCGTGGGAGGAGGCGGAGCTCGAGGAGACGATGGGGACGCTCGAGCTCACGGCGGCCGGCGGCGAGAACGAGGACGCGCTGCTCGACTCCGACGACCAGGCGCTGATCGTCGTCGCCCAGCGTCTGGCCCGCCGCGAGCGGGAGATCCGGCGCGCCATCCAGGCCGCGGACGATGGCGACGAGGACACCGCGCTCCGGATCGTCGGCCAGGCCGTCCACGAAGTGCTGATGGGCGCCGAGCCCGCGCCGGTGCAGGGCCACAACGTCCTGACCTCGCTGCCATCCGTGATCGACAACGTCGAGAAGCTCGACTCGCTGGTAAAGGGCCACGAGACCCTGAAGCAGGTCAGCGACTCGAAGCGATCGGGGGGCACAGGTGACTTCGGCACGGGCGTCGGCCTCGTGGACGGCACATGGCAGGCGGTAGGCTCGATCGTGGCCTTCTTCACGAGCGTCGTCGAGGGCGCCAAGATGAACCAGCTGTCCCACGGGGATCGCCAGGCAAAGCACGGCCACAACGCCCGCGGCCGCCAGGCGCTCACGGTCGGGACCCACGGCATGAAGTCCGCCTCCACCACGGCCGCCGCCGTCGAGGCCATCGGCAAGGTCGCCTCCTTCTCCACCTCGGTCCCCAGCCCGCTCACGCCCGTGATCGGCACGCTGACGGGGCTCATCGCCACCACGCGCAGCAGCATCCAGGCGGACAAGTCGCGCCGCCGTGTGGCCAAGCTCAAGCGGGCGCTCGAGCAGCACAGCGGCTCCATCGATTACGACGTCCAGCGGCTGCTCGCCTATGCCATGCGCAAGTCGAAGCGGAAGTTCGGGACCAGGACCGCCGAGGCCACCACCGCCGCGTTCGGCACCGCGGGATCCACCATCCTCATCGTCGGTGCCGTCCTCGCCGGCGCCAACGCGTGGAACCCCGTCGGCTGGGGCATCGGCATCGCCGTCTTCATTGCCGGTGCGGGGCTGCTGACGTACAAGATCGTGCGCAAGGGGACGAGCAACCGCCGCGCCGAGCGGCGCGGGTTCAGCCGGACCGAGTTCCCCGCCAAGCTGCTCGATGAGTTCCACCGGCAGTTCGGCCGCAGCCCGAAATCATCCAACACCCTCGTCCTCTACAGCGTGCTCCAGGCCTACGGTGTCCACCCCATCGACATCCTCGCCAGCCCGACCACGGAGGTATCGCGCGCCCGGGACCGCATCGCCCGGCACCTGAAGTCGTGACGGGGCGGCAGGCGGAATCACCGGCAACGATAGGCTGCCCCGTCGCGCGAACCCGCAGGAACGGGAGGGCTCAGGCGAACTCCAGCAGCTTTGCGTCCCTACCCGCGCGAGGCTGAACGTTCAAGATCTCATGCGCGTTCGAAAAGCGGGCCGCAGCGACCCACGTTCAGGATCGTGCCTGGCAGGCAGGTGCACAGGGCCGCCTGGGTGAAGTGCGCCGGCAGCGCACGCGTCCGGAGATACTCGCCGTACGTCTGGATGAAGTCGCCGATGGCGAGCCAACGGCCTCGCAAGCCTGCCCCCGAAGCGAGGAGCGGGTTCACCGTCGCGGTGTCCGTGGCGCCGACGTGCACGCGCATCCCTGCCAGCTCGCCATCGAGCTGCACGGTGATGTAGCCGCCGAGCCACGCGTTCGCGGCGCGCGTGGGCCGGCGCGCGACCTGCCGACCCGGGATCTTCGTCAGGGTTCCTGGAACGATGACCATTTGCAGACCTCCGGCTTGGAGCGGGCGGGGCTATCGCTGCAGCGCGACATCTTCGGGCGAGGCCGGAGAACACGCTTCAGCGTTTGGCGTTGGGCTCCTTCAGCCGCTCCAGTGCAGTATGCAGGATGCGCTCGCCCCACGCCTTCTTCGACGAGTCGGGCACCATGCTCACGGCAATGGTGCCCGTGTCCCGCTTCACGGCCATCTGGTGGAGCCGCGGGCTCCACGACGCCGAGTCGGCGAAGCCCGCGAGCGGCGCGGCGCCCGGCGCCGTCGCGTAGTCCCTGAGGCGGCCCTCGCGGTTCACCACCAGGATGATGCCGTCGCTCTTCCCCGGCGTGACCGACCACTCGCAGCGCGAGTAGCCCTGCAGGTCCGGGTTCACGGGACCCGGCACGAGCGTCATCCCCGTGATCTTCTCGACCTCCTGGAGCGACAGCAGCCCGCACGTCGCCGCCGGCTTCGGCGCGCTGGCGCGGGCGGCCGCCGCGCTGTCCTTCGCCGCCGCGCCCTTCGCCGCGTCGCCGCCGCACCCGCCGAGGAGCGCCGCGAGGGGCAGCGCCGCGGCCAGCATGCGGAAGCCCTTCATCTCATGTCCCCTCGTCCCGAGTCTCGCGTGTCTTCACAGGCGCATGCGGACGGCGATCCGCGGCCGCCGTCCCGGCACCGCCTGGAGCCGCAGCCTGCCGGGAGGCGCCGCGCGCAGCGGCGCGGAGTGGATCGCGCCCCCGATGAGGGCGCCCACGCCGGCGCCGACCGCACCGCCGAGCACGACCAGCCCGAGGCACTCCCGCGGCGCCAGCGCATCCTGGTTGCGGCTGCGGTCGCAAAGGCTGGTCGAGCCTCCAGCGTGGATGACGATCCAGGTCGCGCCCGCGCCCACCACGAACCCCGCGGCCGCGCCGAGGAGCCGGTGCGAGCGCGCGCGAGCTGGAACGGGTGCGTCGCCTGCCGCGGCCGCGGCAGGCGACGGCGTCCAGCGCGCGGCGGGGGCGACCTGCGCCATGCTCGCCCCCGGAACCGCCGGAAGCCACAGGCATGCGACAAGCGCGCCCAGCCGGCCACGCGGCGCGCGGATCGACCGACGAATCGCCCTGACCCCAGGTCTTCCGGCTGGAAGTTCGGTCGGCGTCACCGGCCGGCCGTGTGCTTACGACCCTTCCTGGACCTCGTAGATCTCGTCCGCCACGAGCCCGTGCGCGTCGTGGTGGACGGTGTTCGCGGCCTCCTTGTTCGGCGCCTCGACGAGACAGAAGATCTTGCCCGCCTTCTCGTCAACCCAGTAGCGCAGGTACTTCACACCGTGCTTGCCCTGCTCCTCCAGGTCCTTCATGTGCGCGTCGGCGACGTCCTTTGCCGACACCCCGCCCTCCATGTTGTGCACGTCGAGAAATAGCGGCATTGGTCTCCTCCTCCGGTGGTGCCAGGCGCGACCCGTCTCGTGTGGGCTCGGCCTCGCGGGAAGTTTGCGAACGATCCTATCCTGATCCTTTCCCGGACCCGGGGCAACCGCGACGAGCGCGTCCAGCAACCCGCCTTCGTCCCGCGCCAGGCGACGCGTGTTGCGGCTCACCCATCCCGGGCGCCAGACCGGTTCCACCCGGCTAATCGAGCTCGTAGCTCAGCGTGAGGGGATGCTCGCTGCCGTGCCCGACCGCCGTCGTGCCTTCGCCGCGCAGGCCCTGAAGCTCGCCCGTGCCGGAGCCGGGGATCACGAAATAGGACTCCTTCGCCACGCCGCCCTCGAACGTGCCGGTGCGCTGGAGCACGAAGCTGCCCGCTTTGCCGGCGAGGTGCCCGACGAAGCGCTCGAGCCCGACGAGGCTGGCCGAGCCGTCGCTGCGATACATCATCAGGTACTCGACGTGCCCCTCGCCTGAGATGTCGCCCGTGAAGGTCCTCGTGACGGCGGCCCGCGTCAGCTTCGGGAGGCCCGGGCCCTCACCATACGGCTCCTCGTCCCAGCCCGTGATGGCGAACCGGCACGTCGCGACGTTCTTCATGTCTCAACCTCCCCTCGTTCGGCCCGCACCATCCGGGTCGGGCTCGCCTGCGCGCGCGCCGTGGACGCTACGGGATCAGCGACACGATCTTCGCGAACGCATCCGGGTCCCACGCCCGCATGGTGACGCTGTGCACGTTCCCCTGCGCCGCCGTCCCCAGCGCGAACGCGGTCGCGTTGCTCTCGTCGTCGGCCTCCGAGACGACCACGAGATCGTACGGACCCTGCGTGTAGTACGCCGCCACGACCTTCACGCCGGCACCCTTCCCGGCGTCCATGGCGGCTTTCAGCCGCGCCGGCGACTGCTTGACCGTCCGGATTCCCTGCTCGGTGAAGTTGTAGAGCGTGACGTACGTGGCCATGGCCGGCCTCCTTGGTGGGCGTGGGTGGGAACGGCTCCAGAATGCCGCCCGGCCCACGTCCCCCGCAAGCCGCGTCGGCAGACGCCGGGTGTACCCTGCGGCTAACGCCCTCGTCCAGATCGTTGCTGATGCAAGCCGATCCGCCTGCACGGCGAGTGCGCACCCCTATCCTGGCTGTGTGCTCATCGGGGCGTCCAGCTGCCGAAGCTCTTGGGCAAGCCCGATGAGAATTCCCTCGGGGCCCCGAATGTAGCAGAGCCGATACACCTCTTCGTATTGGACCGCTTCGCCGACCAGCTCCGCGCCGCGCCTGCCGAGCCGGGCGAGCGTATCGTCGAGGTCCTCCACGGTGAACATGACACGTAGATAACCGAGAGCGTTCACCGGGGCGCGGCGGTGGTCGGCAACCGCGGGTGGCGCGAGGAATCGGGACATTTCGAGCCGGCCGTGACCGTCCGGCGTTCGCATCATGGCAATCTCGACGCGCATGTCGCGCAATCCAGTGACGCCATCTGCCCAGTCTCCTTCGATCGGGGCGCGTCCCTCGAGCTCCAGGCCGAGCTCGGCGAAGAACTCGATAGCGGCATCGAGGTCTTCTACCACTATGCCGACGTTGTCCATACGCCTGACCGTCATGATTTCTCCTCGGCCTCTAAAACGCCATTATGGCTGCGCCGTACTTCTCAGGAGCGCAGCTTGACTGCGTCGCGAGGCCGTGACCATTCGCGCCAACCGACACCCCCGAGCGGGACCAGGAGAAGCACGGGTCCCAGGTTTGAAAGGATATTCACCGCCAGACTGGCGGCAGGTCCGCGTGGTGCGATGATCAAATCGCCCACGACCATCCAGACGCCGGAGGCGGCCACCATGTACCCGACCCAGCGGGACTCGATACGGCGGAGCAATGGAATGGCCACCATGAACGTGCCCCCGCACCACGCGGCAAGTGCGGCGACGAAAGCGACGACAAACGCGACTGGAGGGGGCGCAGACGGAGCGATGAGCCAGGGCGCCTTTTCCGCCAGCCAGGGCATGACGAGGAGGGCGTAGAAGCTCAGGAATACGCCGAAAAAGATCCACGCGACGGAGATCAGGACCACGCCGATCAGGCCAGTGGCCCCGCTCGCTTTCGAAATGGAGGCATAGAGTGCGGGCAAGCCCATGAGCACCAGCACGGCACCGAGGAGGCCAACCGCGTTGAGCATCAGCCAGGCGCCTTCCCTGGCAAGTGTGGCAGTATCCGCGCCCGCCGTGATCACGGACCTGAGCAGGATGTGAATCACGAATAGGGCGGCGCCGATTACGAGACCAAGCCCGCTGACGTGCACCGCATGAGAATTGGTCATGTGCCTGCCTCGATCCGTCCGAGCTCGCCGAGTTCCACGATCGTCGCGCCGGGCGGGGTAAAGGGCCGGTTCGTTGCCACCGGGACGCGGCCCTCAATCGGCGCGTTCTGGATACCCGTCATCACCCATTCGTCATGAGCGATGTGCCCGGCGGCGAGGCGAGCCGCCGTAGGCGGCGACCCTCGCCGCAGAGGGCATGTCCCACCTGCCCAAGATGCACCCGGTCAGATCCTCACACCACTCCGGCGGGCGAGGCGCCGAAGGCGCCGCAGCGATCATGGTCCAGTTGGCCGCCGTGCACTCGCGGGTGGCCCCGCCCGGCGCTCCGCGAGCCATTCTTGCATCGTCGTATGCTTTGCGTCACGGCGCGACTTGCAGCCGGCCGACGTGCCTGTACGTGTTGATCAGCACGCCGGTCGGCGTGGTCTTCGTGCTGGCGAGCGTGAGTTCGCGCGCATCGACGCGGTCCGAAAAGAAGCGTTTGCCCCGGCCCAGCAATACTGGATAGACCATCAGCACCACCTCTTCGACCAGCCCCTGGTCGAGCAGGAGCGACGTCAGGGTCGAGCTACCGAAGACGATCAGGTCGGCGCCTTCCGTTGACTTGACTCGGCGAACGCCCTCCACGACATCCGTGCCGAGCGTCTCGACCGGGCCCCATTCGAGGCCATCCGGTCTGTGGGTAGCCACGTACTTGGTGGCGGCGTTCATCGCGTCCGCGAACGGTCCGCCTTTGATCTTCGGCCAGAAGCCGGACCAGAGATCGTAGGTACGCCGGCCGAGCAGAAAATCGAAACGGTCGCCCTGTGCCTCGGCCACGGCCTGGGCCCCGGTCGGACTGCGATAAGCCGCCTTCCAGTCCCCGTACGGGAAGCCGCCGTCGTCGTCGCCGCCGTTCTGGATCACGCCGTCCAGCGAAACGTGTTCAAAGATCCTGATCTTGCGCATTTGAGAGCCTCCGTCCGTGAGTCGAGGAACCTACAACCAGACGACGAACGGAGGCGAAGGGAATCGACACGCCAATGCGGGCGCCCGGAGGTTGAGATCGCTCTACGAAACCGCGACGCAGAACACGTCCGCGACGTGGACGGTGGGCAGGTGATGCCTGACAGGAACTGAGGTGACCCCGGGATCCTGGCCGGGATGCGGCGTCGAGTTCGCGGCCGAGGACGTGGCGGAAGTAGAAGCGGAGCGCGCTCGTCGCCTGGCTCTGGTACGTGGCGGAGGCGCCGCTGGAGGCGAGGTGCGCCGGCGAGGCGGACACGCCGTCGGCTCCTTCGAGGGCCTCGGACCGGCTGCCCGCCGGCTAAAGCTCGGCCATTACCTCCAGCATCGCCGGCGAGAGGTCCGTGTGGTGGTGGACGATCTTCCAGGCGTCGCCTTCACGGCGGTAGACGTTGGTGACGCGGTGGTCGACGGACACGTCCTTGCCGGCGAGCTGGAAGTGTCTCGCGGCCGCCGATGGGGTGCATGGTCGTCACGCCCGCACCGTGGGACCAGACTTCGCCCATGGGGCCGGGATCCCCGTTGGCCATGCGGTTGAGCGCGGCGTAGAAGCGTTGCGAAGCCTGGCGTACCTGATCTTCCGTGGACATGGCTGGTCCCTCCCCGCTGAGTAAGTGAGGCAGGAGCGTTGGTTGCGCTTACGCGGGCCGGTACCATTGCGCGAGGCTCGATGGATCTCTCTCCAGCGACTTCGCCCTGGCCGCGCCCACGCCCGCCCTACGGCTTCACCGAATCCGTCCCCGCCTTCCGCCGCGCCGCCGCCATCACCGAGTCCGCCCGCGCATCCGCCGCCTTCACCAGCGCGTCCGCCTTCGCGTCGGTCTCCTTCTTCAACCTCGTCGCGGCAGCGTTGGCGGCGATCCTGGCGACGGGGTTCGTCGCCTTCGCGGCGAGGGAATCGATGCGCACGGCGGCCTGTGCGCGCAGGGTGTCCGCCCGGGCGCGGGCCTCGGCCCGGATCGCGGCGGCCTTCTGCTCGGCGTCGGCGAGGGCGCGGTCGGCTTCGGCCCTGGCCTTCGCGGCGGCGGCCGTGGCGGTCGAGTCCACGCGCGCCTGGACCAGCTCCTTGCCGCGGGCGGCCTGCTGCTCGAGGCCCTGCTTCACGGCCTGCACCGCGCCGCCGGCCACCTCGCCCAGGCTCGTGCTGATGGTTGGCTTCGTGATGGTGCCGCCGATCTTCACGCTGAGGCCGACGGTCGCGGCGCTGTCGATGTTCACGCCCACGCGGCCGGCGCGCTCGGCGATGGCGCGGACGGCGTCGGCCGCCTGGGGGCCCAGCACGGCGCGCGGGGCGCGCAGGCCGACGGTGTAGTCGAGGCTGCCGTCGGTGCCGTTCGAGCCGGCGATGTTCAGGCCGACCTGGCCGACGCGGGTCTGGAACGGCTGCACGTGCAGCCGGCCGTCGCGGATGCTGAAGGATGACTTGAGGTCCTGGAAGCCGGGGTTCTGCAGGAGCTGCAGCTTGAGCGTACGGGCCAGCGCGTCGAGGGGCGGGAACTCCTGGAGCACGAGGCCGCTTGTGGCCAGGGAGCCGGCGCCGGTCAGGGTCTTGAGCACGGGCATCATGTCCTGGCCGAGCGCGCCGCTGACCTGGAGCTGGACGGACGCGTGGCCCTGGGCGTAGCGCGCCACGGGCGCGAACGCCTGCACGGTGCGCATGCCGGCGAACGCGGCCGGCACCTCCACCTGCTTCAGCGCCACGGTGCCATCGAAGGTGGGCTTCATCGGGTCGAGCGTCTCGTAATAGCCGTCCACGCTGAGGCCGCCGCCGAGCGTTCCCGCGCTGAAGTTGTCGAGCGTCAGGCGACGGTTCCGCACCCGCAGCGCCCCGCGCGCGTCGCGCAGCGTGAGCGTACCGTACTTCACCGTGTCCGCGGAAGCGTCGAGGGCGAAGTCGATGCGGCCCGGCACGGGGACGGCCCGCGTGGCGTCCTCGGAGCGCCACTCGTTCAGGTCCACGCGCGTGCTGGCCACGCGCGCGCTGCCGCGCAGGTCCTCACGGCCGAGCACGAAGCCGAGGACGTTGTCCAGCGCGCCGGTCATGCGCACGTCGCTCGCGCCCGCCCGGGCGCGGAAGGCGGCCAGCTCCGCGCGCTGCGGCGTGAGGCGGAGCAGGGCGGTGTCGATGGCGACGGGGCGGCGCAGCCCCGCGGCGCTCGCGCCGAGCCCGCTCACGGCGAGGTTGCCGCTCGCGGCCACGCGCTCGTAGCGCTTCGCGCGCACGTCCGAGAGGCGGGCGCGCATGGCGGCGTCGGCGCTCACGATGCCGCGGAGCTCCCGCACGCTGTCCATCCGGATCGTGCGCGGCAGGTTGGCCAGGTCGAGCCGGCCCGCGACGCGGAACGCGACGTCGGGATCCGAGAGCGGCGTGCGGAGCACGAGCGAGCCGTCCACGGGATCGTCGCCGATGCGGATGTGAAAGCGGTCCAGATTCAGCACGGTGGCGTCCGCGCTGCCGCCCGGGTTGGTCACGGCCAGGTGCAGCGCGATGTCGCGCGCGGGGAGCGGCAGGCCCGGGTAGCGGAAGCTGGCGTTGCCGACGTCCGCGCTCACGCCGAAGGACGGGAACGCGCCCTTGCCGAGCCGGCCCTTCACCTTGCCCTGCACCGAGACCTGCCCGTCGGCCTGGAGCCTGGCGAAGCTCCGCGTGTAGATCAGGGGCACCAGCGAGAGGATCTGGCGGAAGCCGGCGCGCGGCGCGGCGAAGGTGAGGTCGAGGGCGACGTCGCCTTCCTCCTGCTGCACGGACCCCGCGGCCACGAGCGCCAGTTCGTTCACGCGCACGGTGTCGTCCTTCAGCGTGAAGCGGTGCGCCGCCATGTCGGCGTCCAGCGCCGCCACGAGCCCAAGCCGCTCGCCGGAGAGGTACGGCACGCCGCCGAAGCGCAGGAACGCGCTGTCCACGACCGTGCGCGTGCGCAGGTCGAAGCGCCTCTCGGAGAAGTCGCCGGAGAGGGTGTGCCGGAGGCCGGCCAGCGTGGCGCTGGTGCCGGTCTTCCGGTTCTCGAGCGTGATGCGGCCGTCCGTGATCTCGAGGCCGCGCAGGCTCACGGCCAGCGCGCGGCCCGACGTGGCGCCGGAGCCCGCGGCGGGTGCGGCGCTCGGGCGGGTGATGTCCCAGCTGGCGGCGCCGTCGCCGAGCACCAGCAGGCGGAGCCGCGGCTCTGTCAGGGAGACCGAGCGCACGACGATCGGGGAGCCGCCCCGCAGGCTGGAGACGACGCTTCCCAGGTCGAGGACGAGCGCGGCCTCGGGCACCGTCAGCAGCGTGTCGCCGGCGAACCGGTCGATGCCCGTCACGCTCAGCCCGGCGAGGCGGAGGGTGAGGTTCGGGAAGTGGCGGAACAGGCCCAGCTCGAGCCCCGTCCAGTCCACGCGCGCCCGCAGCGCCGAGGAGGCCGCCGTCTTCACGCGCGCCTGGACCGGGCCGCGGAACAGGATGGGGACCACCACCAGCAGGCCGAGCACCAGGAGGACGGCGACCCCGCCCGCGTACAGGATCCTGCGACTGCGCTCCTTCACGTCCCCCCCCTCCACGTCGAGTCTCTCGTGCGCGCCCCAGCACCCGCGCGGCCGGGGCGCGCCGCCACCGCGTCGCGCTCGAAGCCCTCCACCGGCGAGGGCCGTCGACGGACGCGGCTCCCACGAATCTAGCGGCGCGCGATCCGCCGCGGGAACGGCGCGCACGAGTCTTGCCCGACGTGAGCCATAACCCCTTTGCGGAGGCGGAGATGCCTGAATCATGGAGCAGGAAGGACGAGCGGCAGTACGAGCACGTGAAGGAGAGCGAGAAGAAGGAGGGCCGCTCCACCAAGCGAGCCAAGGAGATCGCGGCCCGTACGGTGAACAAGCAGCGCTCGAAGGAGGGACGGACGAAGAGCAAGAAGAAGTCGTAGGAGCACGGTCCCAAACTGCCTCGACACGGAGCGCTCGGGGGGCGCGGAGGCAACGGAGCCGGGCTCTTGCCGGGGCGAGGCCGGGGGGAAAAAGAAAATCCGTTCTCCGTGTCCTCCGTGTCAAAGCACTTGGAGCTGCGAGGCCGCCGCGTGGATGAGGCCCCTCGAGGTCTGAACCCCGGCCTCCAACCCGCCAGGGGGACGACGCGGCCCGGCAGCGGCTCTTGGTGGGACAATTCACGACCGCGCCGGGCAGCGGCAGGACATCCTGTGACCATCCCGCGCCGCGGCGGGCAATCCGCCACATTGCGTAAATTCCTGCAATGGACTTGCTTACAGGGCATCTCCGATGCCGCCGGGCGGAGGCACGCCTGGTGCAACAAAGGGCCGTCGTTGAGACCCGTTCGCAACTAGCAGATCGAACAGCCGTTGGAGGCGATGTGGCCGGCTCGTGTCATGGCGGGGGCGCCGGGAATTCGGGTGAGGTCGGGCTCGTGGAGGCCGTGCGCGCGCGTGGGAGCGCGGAAACGGCGGACGCGCGCGCGGGCGGCGTGCCGGCGCAGGCGTCGCCGTCGGGCGGCCGGCTGCGGGTGGCGCTGGTGGGCGCGCCGAACGTGGGGAAGAGCGCGCTGTTCAACCGGCTGACGGGGCGGTATGTGACGGTGTCGAACTATCCGGGCACGTCGGTGGAGGTGGCGCGGGGCGCGGGGCGCCTTGGCGGGTGGGATGTCGATGTCATCGACACGCCGGGGATGTACTCGCTGCTCTCGACGACGGAGGAGGAGCGGGTGGCGCGGGGGATCGTGCTGCGGGGCGAGGCGGACGTGCTGGTGCACGTGGTGGACGCGAAGAACCTCGACAGGATGCTGCCGCTGACGCTGCAGCTGGCGGAGACGGGGCGGCCGCTGGTGCTGGCGCTGAACATGGCGGACGAGGCGGAGCGGCTGGGGGTGGTGATCCGGACGGAGCTGCTGGCGAGCCGTCTGGGGGTGGAGGTGGTGCCGCTGGTGGCGATCACGGGGCGGGGGCTGGCTGCGCTGTCGGCTGCGGTGCTGCGGGCGGCGGCGGGCAGGGCGCCGCGGCTGCCGGCCTACCTGGACGGGGTGGGCACGGCCATGAAGGGTGTGGGGTCGCGGCTGGCGGGCGTGTACCCGGTGGATCCGGCGGCGCTGGTCTCGCTGGTGATCCAGCGGGATGCGGAGGTGATGGCGCTGGTGGCGGCGGGGGAGCCGGATGGCGGCTCGTCGGTGCTCACGGCGGCGGCGGAGGCGGGGGAGGAGCTGGGCGGTGCGCCGGGCTACCGGGTGGCGGTCGAGCGGCAGCGCGCGGCGGCGGCCCTGCTGGACGGAGTGGTGGAGCGCACGGGCGGACGTAGGATGGCGTTGGCGGACCGGCTGGGCCGGCTGCTCTCTGAGCCGCTGACGGGGGTGCCGGTGCTGCTTCTGGTGCTCTACCTGGGGCTGTACAAGTTCGTGGGGCAGTTCGGCGCGGGGACGGTGGTGGACTGGCTGGAGGGGACGGTGTTCGAGGCGCACGTGAACCCGTTCTTCGAGCACCTGTTTGCGGGCATCCCGTGGCCGGTGGTGCGGTCGCTGTACGTGGGGGAGTACGGGATCCTGACGCTTGGGCTGCGCTACGCGGCGGCGATCGTGCTGCCGATCGTGGGCACGTTCTTCCTGTTCTTCTCGGCGGCGGAGGACAGCGGCTACTTCCCGCGCCTGGCGCTGCTGGTGGACCGGATCTTCAAGCGGCTCGGCCTGTCGGGCCGGGCGGTGATCCCGATCGTGCTGGGCTTCGCGTGCGACACGATGGCGACGATGGTGACCCGCACGCTCGAGACCCGGCGCGAGCGCGTGCTGGCCACGCTGCTCCTCGCCCTCGCCATCCCGTGCTCGGCGCAGCTCGGGGTGATCCTGGCCATCCTGGCCTCGCAGCCGCTGACGCTGGTGGTGTGGAGCGTGGCGATCGTGCTCGTGCTGCTGCTGGTGGGCGCGATCTCGGCCCGGCTCATGCCCGGAGAGCCGGCCACGTTCCACATGGAGCTGCCGCCGCTGCGCCGGCCGCGCCTCGGCAACGTGCTGGTGAAGACCTACACGCGCATGCACTGGTACTTCCTCGAGGTGCTGCCGCTCTTCCTCTTCGCCAGCGTGCTCATGTGGGCGGGGAAGCTGACCGGCCTCTTCGACCTGGCCGTGCGCGGGCTCACGCCCGTGGTCGGCGCGCTCGGGCTGCCGGCCCGGACCGCATCGATCTTCCTGTTCGGCTTCTTCCGCCGCGACTACGGCGCCGCGGGCCTCTACGAGATGACCCGCACCGGGGCGCTCACGCCGCGGGAGCTGACCGTGGCCGCCGTCACCCTCACGCTGTTCGTCCCCTGCATCGCGCAGTTCCTCATGATGGTGCGCGAGCGCGGCAAGGCGACGGCGATCGGGATGTTCCTCTTCATCACGCCCTTCGCCTTCGGCGTGGGCTGGGCGCTGAACCTCGCCTTGCGGGGGCTCGGATGGTGAATGCGACGCCGGCGTCCGCCGCTGCCCGGCGCGGTGCGGGCCCCGCGTCGCCGGAAGGCGACGGTGCCGCGGCCGCCGCCGCGTCGCCGATCATCCGCTGCGGCTTCTGCGGCACGGAGTTCCGCGAGGACCGGGGGCAGCCGACGTGCGCGGCGTGCCCGCTTAGCACCCGCGTCTGCCGGCACATCCGCTGCCCGCAGTGCGGCTTCGAGAACCCCGCCACGCCGGACTGGGTCGGGCGCGCGCCGGCGGCCCTGCAACGCCTGAAGGAGTGGCTCCGCCATGACTCCGATTGACCGCGTGATGGAACGGCTGCGCGCCCTGCGGGGCCGCGGGGCGGCCTGGGGCGAGGGCTGCCCGGCGGGTGAGCCGCTGCCCGAGACGGAGCGCTGCGCCGGCACCGACTGCGACTCCCTCGCGCTCACCGAGCTGGGCGTGGGCGAGGAGGTCAGCGTGACCTGCCTCCAGGCCGCGGCCACCCCGGCCAGCGCCAAGCTCGCCGCGCTCGGCGTGCTTCCCGGTGCCCGGCTGCGCCTCGTCCAGCGCTACCCCGCCTTCGTCTTCCGCATGGGGTACTCGGAGTTCGCGCTGGACGCGGAGCTCGCCGGCAGGGTGAGGGTGAGGCGCGACTGATCGAGTCGGGCACCGGTCAGGGGCAGGGGCGGAGACTGGCGCCGGCTAGCGGCCGGCCCCCTCCACGAACGCGGCGATGTCGTCCAGCACCTTCCCGGCGACGTGCTTCCGCTCGGACATGTACTCGGACGGCGTCGCCTTGCCGGTTCCCGCCATGAAGAGGTGGCTCAGGTCGGGGTAGAGGTGGAAGGCGACGTTCTTCCGCGAGCCGAGCGCCTGCTTCCAGAGCGCCAGGTCCTTCTCCGTCACCTGGTAGTCCCGGCCGCCCTGGAGGAAGAGCATCGGCGCCGTCACCTTCCTCGCGAACGCGATGGCATCCCGCTTCTCCAGGTCGTAGTAGTAGCTGGCCGGGGCGCCCATCGCCACGGAGTCCGCGGGCACCTCGTGGCGCTCGAGCCTGGCCATCAACGCCCGCACGTCCGCGAGCTGCTTCTGAGCCTCCGGGGACTGGTTGTCCGGCAGCGTGCCAATGTAGCCGAGCTGCTCCGAGACCAGCTCCTCCAGCTTCCGCGGCGAGCCCGCCATCACGATGACGCCGGCCAGGTGGCCGTCGCGGTCGGCGATCTCGGGCGCCAGCATCCCGCCCAGTGAGTGGCCGAGCAGGAAGACGCGGGCGGGGTCCACGCCCGCCTCATGGCGCACCCTGCCCAGCGCGGCGAGCGCGTCGACGATCGTCTCCTCGTCCACCGTGATCGGCCCCTTCATCTGCGCGCCGTACGCGTGCGTCCGCTTCTCGTAGCGGAGCACCGCGACGCCTTTCGTGGCCAGCCCCCAGGCCAGGTCGTGGAACGGCTGGTTCGGGCCGATCGTCTCGTTCTCGTCCTGCGGACCCGAGCCGTGCACCAGCACCACGACCGGCGCGGCCGCCGCGCCCTTGGGCAGCGTCAGCGTCGCCTTCAGCGGGTACTCCTTCGTGCCCACCGTGAGCTCCCGCTCCGTGAATTTCGCGGTGTCCACGTAGGCCGGCGCCTCGTACGCCGGCGGCGCCGGCGGCAGCACGAAGTAGCCGCCCACCCGGTGGTCGCCGTCCACGGCCACGCGGAAGCGGAGCTTCTGCGGGCCGAAGCTCGCCGCGAGGTCCACCACGTGGTAGCCGCCCGCCTCCTGAACCTGCTCCACCGCGACGGCGCCCAGCGGGCCCGCCGCGCCGAGCTGCTTCCAGATCGCCTCCAGCTTCCCCTCGCCCAGCGCCGACGCCGTCTCCGGCGCGAGCATCGACTCCGCACCCTTGAAGTCGCCCGCCTCCTGCTTGCGGATGAATGACTCCGCCGCCCGCGTCCACTCCGTCTCCATGGCCTGCGCCGCGATGGCCCCGGGCACCGTCCCCGCCCCGAGCACCAGGCCCGCGATGGTGGTCCTGAGCAAGCTCCGCATGGTGACATGCTCCATATTTAGAAGGTGGTCTAAATATCTGGCGTCGAGGGGTTCGGGGCAAGGGGCTCGGAGGGTCGAGCGAGCGCTGAGCCCGTATGTCGGGGCAAGCGCTCGGTCCGGGGGAGGAGTCGCCGCGAGAGGCGGCGTTCTCGGCAATATCGTCCTCCCGCCGGGGCCGGGCGGTGTGGCGAGCCGCCCCGGACCGCGTGGGGCCAGCTTCCCTCGAGTCTCCGAAGCGAGTGGCGCAAGTTGTTGTGCCCGAACGTCCTGGCGCCGAGCGTCGGCCTGCCGGCTCAGACGGCGGGCGCGGGTGTGCTTCCTGCCCCGTCAGAGCGTGACGATCCGCCCGCCGCCGGATTGGGTTCGGCGGCGGCACTCTCCAGGGAGGCGAACCATGAAGAAGATCGGCGCGGTCCTGCTCCTCGCCTCGCTCGCGGCGGCGTGCGGTCAGGGCGAGCGTCCGCGCGCGGCGCGGACAGGCGTCCCCGCGCTCGCGGCGACGGAGCTCCAGGGGTACGAGGCGCTGCCGGCGGTGATCGAGTCCTCGCGGAACCCGGTGACCGCGGAGAAGGTGGCGCTGGGTCGGATGCTCTACTTCGACACGCGCCTTTCGGCCCACGGCGACGTCTCTTGCTACGTGTGCCACCCGCTGCACGACTACGGCACCTCGCACCGGGCGCGCGGGGTGGGCGACGAGCACCAGCAGGGCGGGAGGAACGAGCCCACCGTGTACAACGCGGCCGGGCACGTGGCGCAGTTCTGGGATGGGCGGGCGCCGGACGTGGAGGCGCAGGCGCTCGGCCCGGTGCTGAACCCGGTGGAGATGGGCATGTCGAGCGGGGCGCTGGTGGTGTCGCGGCTGAAGGCGATCCCGGGTTACGAGGCGGCGTTCCGGGCGGCGTTCCCGGGCGAGGCGGATCCGATGACGTTCGAGAACTTCGGCCGTGCGGTCGGGGCGTTCGAGCGGGGGCTGGTCACGCCGTCGCGGTGGGATGACTACGTGGCGGGCGACCACACGGCGCTTACGGCCCGCGAGGTGGCGGGCTTCCGGGAGTTCGCGAGCACGGGGTGCGGCTCCTGCCACGGAGGCCGGTACGTGGGCGGCGGGGCCTACCAGAAGCTGGGGCTGGTGAGGGCATGGCCGGGGCTCACGGATCCGGGGCGTTTCCAGGTCACGGGGCAGGCGGCGGACCGCGGGGTGTTCAAGGTGGCGTCGCTGCGCAACGTGGAGGAGACGTGGCCGTACTTCCACGACGGCTCGGTGCAGCGGCTCGAGGACGCGGTGCGGCTGATGGCGCGCCATCAGCTCGGCCGGGATCTGACGGACGCGCAGGTGACGTCGATCGTGGCGTGGCTGAAGACGCTGACGGGCCGGATCCCCGAGTCCTACATCCAGGAGCCGGTGCTGCCGGCCTCGGTGCCGCAGTCGCCGCTGCCGTTCGCGGGCGGCTGAGCGGATAGCCGGCCGGGCGCGTGGGCGGGGCGGTGAGAGCTGGCCGGGGCGCCGGTCTGCGGCGGAGGCGAGCCGCCGGCCGGCGCCCGGTGCGCGCGGCGGCGGCGTCGCCTACTCGTCCTTCATGAGGATGGTCACGGCGAGGGCGACGCCGCCGCCGGCGGCGAGGATGAAGGCGAGGATCGCGAAGCCGGGGTAGCCGAAGAGCTGGAAGCGCGTCTCGACGCGCATGAGCATTGCGGCGCCCACGATGAGGGCGGCGAGCAGCAGCCCGAGGGTGATGCGGTTGGCGATCTTCTGGAGCCCGGCCATGAGCCGGGCTTCGTCGATGGCGTGGACGCGGAGCTCGAGGCGGTTGCCGACGGCGGCGTCGAGCAGGCGGTTGAGGCGGCCGGGCAGCTCCTCGACGAGCTCGCTCATCTGGAGGGCGTGGGAGAGGACGTTGCCGGGGGAGAGGCCCTTGAGCATGCGGCGTCGCATGGTCTCGGCGGCGTGGCGGCGGATGGCGGCGTCGGTGTCGAAGGTCGGGTCGAGGCTGCGGGCGACCCGGTCGAGGTCGAGGAGCGTCTTGCCGAGGAGGGCGAGCTCGGGGGGCAGTCGGAGCCCGTCGCGGGCGGCGATGCGCGAGAGCTGGAGCACGACGCGGCCGGCCTGCAGCTCCTCGGTGGGCGAGGCGTGGAATCGTGCGACGAGGCCGGCGAGGTCGCTGCGGGCGCGGCGCTCGTCGAAGCCCTCGGTACGCTCGGCCATCTCGAGGACGACGTCGGCGGCGGCGTCGGACTCGCCCTCGCCAAGCGCGAGGAGCACCCGCAGCAGGCGGTCCTGGAGGCGCGAGGTGACGTGCGCCATCATGCCGAGGTCGAGCAGGGCGAGACGGCCGTCGTCGGTGAGGAAGACGTTGCCGGGGTGCGGGTCGGCGTGGAAGAAGCCATCGACGAGGATCTGCTGGAGGTAGGCGCGGAAGAGGTCGTCGGCCAGCCGGTGGCCGTCGAGCTCGAGCCGGCGGAGCGGCGAGAGGGCGGTCACCTTGCGGCCTCGCACGAGGTCCATGGTCAGGACCCGCGAGGTGGTGTAGTCCTGGACGGGCGCCGGCACCACGATGCTCTCGAACTCGGCCAGGTTGCGGCCGAGCATCACGAGGTTCGCGGCCTCCTGCCGGTAGTCGAGCTCGCGCACGATGGCGCGGCGGAACTGCTCCATCGCTTCCGCCACGGCGTAGCGGCGGCCGATCTCGCTGTGCTCCTGCATGAACGCGGCGATCTCGCCGAGCGCCTCGAGGTCGTCGTGCACGGTCTGGCGGATGCCGGGGCGCTGGACCTTCACGGCGACGGCGCGCCCGTCGCGCAGCGTCGCCCGGTGCACCTGCCCGAGCGAGGCCGCGGCCATGGGCTCGCGGTCGAAGAAGGCGAAGGCGCGGTCCACGGGGACGCCGAGCTCCTCCTCGACGATGCGCTCGGCCTCCTCGCCCGGGAACGGCCGGGCGCTGTCCTGGAGCGGCTCGAGCGCGCGCGTGTAGGGCTCCGGCAGCAGGTTGTGGCGGGTGGAGAGCAGCTGCCCGAGCTTGATATAGGTCGGCCCCAGGGCCTCCAGGTCCTCGGCCAGCGACGCGGCCTCCACTTCCGCCGCGCGGACCTCCGCCGCCACGGGCTCCTCGCCCTCCGCGAACACCTCCTCCAGCCCGGCGTGCGCGATCAGGTCGGCGCGGCCGTGGCGGGCGAGCAGGAGCGCGATGTCCTTGTAGCGCTTGAGGTGCGCCGGGTTGACGGCCACGATGCCTCCGGCGTGCCGCGGCACGCGTCAAGGTCCGCCCGGGCGCCCCCGCGGCGCCCGGTCCCGGGGGTCCGTTGGGCGAAACCCGTGCCGGGCGGCGGCTGCGGGTTGCCTCGCGTCCTTCGCGCGCCTCACCAGCCGGGCGGCGAACCGCGGGTTGCCTCGCGTCCTTCGCGCGCCTCACCTGCCGGGCGGCGAACCGCGGGTTGCCTCGCGTCCTTCGCGCGCCTCACCTGCCGGGCGGCGAACCGCGGGTTGCCTCGCGTCCTTCGCGCGCCTCACCTGCCGGGCGGCGCTCCGGCGGGGAGGCCCTCTCCGGCCCTGCGGAACGCTCGGCCCTCCCCCGGCCCCACTCCTCCACCGGCCACCCCCCTGCCTCGCGGACGGCAGTCCTCGGTCCTCCGAGGGCCTCCCCACCTGCGCGATCGTCCATGGGCGCGAGTCGCGCCTGGCGCATCGAACCGCCGGATCGTGCTCGGAGCCCGGGAGGTTCTGGCGCTTGTGTGCGCCCGGCGCATCGAACCGCCGGGTCGTGCTCGGAGCCCGGGAGGTTTTGGCGCTTGTGTGCGCCCGGCGCATCGAACCGCCGGATCGTGCTCGGAGCCCGGGAGGTTTTGGCGCTTGTGTGCGCAAAAGCATGGGACCGGGCTCGGACTCGCAAACGCAAGCGCAAACGCAAGCGCAAACGCAAGCGCAAGCGCAAACGCAAGCGCAAACGCAAGCGCAAACGTAAGCGCAAACGTAAACGCAAACGCAAGCGCAAACCGGACTCGCACAACGCACCCGGACCCGGACCCGCACCCGCACCCGCACACGGACCCCGCACCCGGCACCCCGCGTCGGGGGCGGGAAGGGCGGTGTGGCGTCAGCCGGTGTTGCCGCGCCAGGTCCCCTCGGCGCACTTTCGGCGAACATCGATCCTCCAGCCGCCGGGTGGGAATGCCGAGTCGTCCGATCGCACACGTCGTCGCCGCGGAGCTCTCGCTGACCGTGCCGCAGGTCGAGCGCACGCTCGAGCTGTTTGGGGCGGGCAACACGCTGCCGTTCATCGCGCGCTACCGGAAGGAGGCGACGGGGGGGCTGGACGAGGTGCAGCTGCGTGACGTGCGGGACCGCGCCGCCTACCTGGAGGAGCTGGACGCGCGACGGGCGGCGATCCTGGAGTCGGTCGCGGCGCAGGGGAAGCTGGACGCGGCGCTGCGGGAGCGGCTCGAGCGGGCGACGACGAAGCAGGAGCTGGAAGACCTCTACCTCCCGTACCGGCCGAAGCGGCGCACGCGAGCGACGATCGCGCGGGAGCGCGGACTTGAGCCGCTGGCGGAGCTGCTCTGGGCCGGGGGGGCGGGGGAGCGCGAGGCGCGCGAGGCGGCGGCGTCGCATGTGGATCCGGAGAAGGGGGTGCCGGATGTGGAGTCGGCGCTCCAGGGGGCGCGCGACATCCTTTCGGAGCGGGTGGCGGAGGACGCGGGGCTGCGCGGGTGGGCGCGGACGCTCACGCGGGCGAAGGGGGTGGTGCGCTCGCGCGTGGCGAAGGGAAAGGAGGCGGAGGGCGCCAAGTTCCGGGACTACTTCGAGTACGAGGAGCCGCTGGCGCGGATCCCGTCGCACCGGGTGCTGGCGCTCCGGCGAGGCGAGTCGGAGGGGGTGCTGTCGTGGGGGATCGAGGGGCCGGCGGATGAGCTGGCGGCGGGGATCCGGCGGCGCGTCGTGGCCGAGCGGCGCGCGCGGGAGCAGATGGAGCGGGTGGCGGACGATGCGTACGCGCGGCTGCTCGGGCCTTCGATCGCGGGGGAGCTGCGGGGGGAGCTCCGGGCGGCGGCGGACGAGGACGCGATCGCCATCTTCGGCCGCAACCTCGAGCAGCTGCTGCTGGCTCCGCCGGCCGGCGAGCGGGTGGTGCTCGGGCTTGACCCGGGCTACCGCACGGGGGTGAAGGCGGCGGTGGTCTCGCGCACGGGGGCGGTGCTCGAGACGGACACGCTCTACCTGCACCGGGAGGCGGCGTTCGCGACGGGGGTGCGGCGGCTGGTCGCGGCGCACGGGGTGGAGCTCGTCGCCATCGGCAACGGCACGGCGTCGCGCGAGACGGAGGCGGCGGCGCGGGCGGCGCTGGCGGGCGGCGGCGCCGGCCGACCGCAGGTCACGCTGGTGAGCGAGGCGGGGGCGTCGGTCTACTCGGCGTCCGACCTGGCGCGCGAGGAGCTGCCGGAGCTGGACGTCTCGCTGCGGGGCGCGGTCTCGATCGCGCGCCGGCTGCAGGACCCGCTGGCGGAGCTGGTCAAGATCGACGCGCGCTCGATCGGCGTGGGGCAGTACCAGCACGACGTGGCGCAGACGCGGCTCGCGGGCCGCCTCGACGAGGTGGTCGAGAGCTGCGTGAACCGTGTCGGGGTGGAGGTGAACACTGCCTCCGCCCCGCTCCTCGCGCACGTGGCGGGCGTGGGGCCGACGCTCGCGGCCAACATCGTGCGGCTCCGCGATGAGCGCGGCGGCTTCCGCTCGCGGGCCGAGCTGCGCGACGTGCCCCGCCTCGGCGCGCGCGCCTTCGAGCAGGCCGCCGGCTTCCTCCGCCTGCGCGGCGGCACGGAGCCGCTGGACGCGACGGCGGTGCACCCGGAGCGCTACGCGCTGGTGCGGCGCATGGCCCGCGACCTTGGCACGCCGGTCCCGGAGCTGCTCGGCAGCCCGGCGGTGGTCGAGCGTATCGAGGCCGCTCGCTACATCTCCGGCGAGGTCGGCCTGCCCACGCTGAGCGACATCCTGGAGGAGCTCGCCCGCCCGGGCCGCGATCCGCGCGAGAGCTTCGAGCCGCCCGCGTTCCGCGAGGACCTCCACGCGACGGCGGACCTCCGCGAGGGCATGGTGCTCGAGGGGGTGGTGACGAACGTCGTCGCTTTCGGTGCGTTCGTGGACGTGGGCGTGCACCAGGACGGGCTGGTCCACGTCTCGCAACTGGCACGCCGCTACGTGCGCGATCCGAACGATATGGTGCGGGTGGGCCAGAAGGTTCGGGTCCGCGTCCTGTCCGTGGACCTCGAGCGCAATCGTATCTCGCTGTCGATGAAGGAGGTAAGCGACGTCGCTTGAGACATGGCCCGCTTCTTGACCCCTGGCGGAACGGGCCGCGATCGGCCCTTGCGCCCGGGAGCGGCACGCGCGGGCGGTTGAACCGGATTCGACGACGTGAGGCAGCCGTGCAGCCTAGAACCGTTCTTCTCGTGGAGGACAACGAGGACAACCGCATCGTCTACGCGACGGTGCTGGAGCACTTCGGCTTCCGCGTCCTCGAGGCGCGGGACGGCGCGGAGGGCGTCCGGATGGCACACGAGGAGCACCCGGACATCGTGCTCATGGACATCTCGATCCCGGTGCTCGACGGCTGGCGGGCGACGGCGCAGCTCAAGGCGTCGCCGGAGACGTCGTCGATCCCGATCGTCGCCCTGACGGCGCACGCGCTGCCGGAGGACCGGGAGAAGGCCAGGGCGGTCGGCTGCGACGCCTATCTGGCCAAGCCGTGCGAGCCGAGCCGCGTGCTCTCGGTGGTCCGCCGCCTGACGGATCCCAGGGGCGCGATCAGCGCGGGCAGCGACTGAGGGACGGCGACGTCGCCGCGCCGGCCGCCACCCGGACCATGACGGCGGGCGCGACGCGGCGGCCGCGGGCTCCGAGCCGGGGAGGGCGCGAGGGCGGGCGGGGAGCGCCGGGCGCAGAGAGGACGGTCGTCGCGATGCAGAGCAGGGCCCACTACCGGAAGAACCACCCGATCCATCCCGCGCTGATCCCCTTCCCGCTGGCCTTCCTGCTTGGCGCGTTCGGCTTCGACCTGGTGGGCCGGATCACGGGGATCTCCGACCTCTGGATCATCGGCAAGTATCTCTCCGGCCTCGGCGTCCTGGCCGCCCTGGCCGCGGCCATCCCGGGCTTCATCGACTATATCGGCACGGTCCCGCCCGCGAGCTCCGGGAAGCGGCACGCCACCCGGCACATGATCCTGAATCTCTCGGCGGTCGCCCTCTTCGCCATCGCGTGGCTGGTGCGGGGCGGCGTCGGCGTGCCGCCGGACTGGCCGATCGTGGTGCTCGAGGGCGCGGGCGCGGCGCTCCTCGGCTGGGCGGGGTTCATCGGCGGCACGCTCGTGTTCCGCAACCAGATCGGCGTGGATCACCGCTACGCGGGCGCCGGCAAGTGGCGGGAGGACTCCTATCCGGCGCCGCCCGACGGTGAGGCGATCTCCGTGGCCGCGGAGGGTACGCTCGAGCCCGACCAGATGAAGCTGCTCCACGTGGGCGGCCGCCGCATCGTGCTGGCCCGCACCGAGGACGGCTACGTCGCCTTCGACGACCGCTGCACCCACAAGGGCGGCTCGCTGGCGGGCGGCGTCACCGGCTGCGGCGTGGTCCACTGCCCGTGGCACGGCTCGCAGTTCGACGTGCGCACGGGCGAGGTACGGGCGGGGCCGGCGGGGGAAGCGATCCGGACCTACAGGGTCGAGGTGGTCGAAGGAGAGGTGAGGCTTTACCTCTGAGGCGACCCGGGCAGGGGTCAGGGACAGGGGCACGCAACTGCCCGCGAGACGTAGAGCGCGCCGTCGGGGCCGAACGTCAAGGCGTCCGGGAAGAACAACCCGTTGACGATGGTGGTCTGCGCGCCCGAGGGGACGGACGGGCAGGGGCAGGGGCACCCTTCCCTGCCCCTGCCCGGTGCACGGCAGCTCCCGGTTCAGGCGTGGCTCGATACGAGCGGGCAGATGAGCACGTTCCCCGTTTCCACCTCGTAGATGTTGTCTCCAGCCGTCAGGTCCTTGTTGATGGGCAGAAAGACGTTGCCGGCAGCTTCGGCTGCGTCGAGATCGTCGGCGCTCGTGATGGGCTGGAAATCCGGAGACGCCACGTAGTCGGGGCTGTACATGACGAGGATGATCTTCCACGGTGCCTTGTTCTCGCCAGCCGTGCCGTGGTTCCCCATGCCGGGCGCGCCGGTCAGCACGTGGTCGTGGTACACGAAGGGGGCGGGGAGCCCGGGGTGGAAGCAGGGGTCGCACTGCGGCTGATAGCCGGACGGAAGCGTGATGGCCGGGCCCGGCTGGAACTCCGGCGCCTGCGGATAGACGACGATGTAGAGCTCCTCCGCGTGCGCGTAGAAGTTCGGCATGGTCTGGGCGGCGTTCATGATCATGTGCGGGCCGATCATGTAGACCGTCTGGCCGTTCGCGTAGCTGGGATCGATCTCCGGCTTGCCGGGCACGGGTGACCTGTCGAAGGCGATGCCCGGCGACTTCGGCTGGGCGGGCGTCGGGCGATCACAGCCCGTGGCGGCAGCGGCGGCGAGAAGGAGCACGGTCGTGGCGAGGTGTCGCATGAGACTCTCCTCTGAGCGGGACAGGGGGGACGGATCATCGCACACGCCGACATTGCGGTCCGGCGCACAAGCTCGCAAGGTTGAAGGAGCAGGCGGTCCGTCGACCGCTCCTGCCCTTTGTACGACGAATTTCCCGAGAACCCGACATTCCCACGGCTCCGTAGGTCGGCCATGCTCGAGGTCCGCCGTCCCGATGTGAGCGCCGAACAGGTCCTGGCAAAGCTGCGCAGCGGGCGTCGCGAGGACATCGACGCGCTCGTCGCGCTGTTGTACGACGAGCTGCGTGAGGTGGCGCATCGGCAACGCAGGGCCCATGGCGGAACGCTGGACACGACGGCGCTGGTGCACGAGGCCTACCTGAAGCTTGCCGGTGGTGTGCGCCCCGACTGGACCGACCGCGCGCACTTCCTCGCCCTGGCCGCGGTGGCCATGCGGCACATCCTGGCGGACCGCGCAAAGGCGCGGCTACGCACGAAACGGGGTGGGGGGCAACAGCCGATCACGCTGGACGAGGAATCGTTCGCCGCCGAGGAAGAGGCAAGTGCGCTGCTCCAACTGGACGAGGCGCTCTCCCGACTCGGCGAGCTGGATGCGCGACTCGTGCGTGTAGTGGAGTGCCGCTTCTTCGGCGGGCTCACGCACGAGGAGATCGCGGCTGCGCTGGGAGTCACGGTGCGGACCGTGGAGCGTGACTGGGCCAAGGCGCGTGGCCTGCTGCGGGAGCTGCTGGCCGCGTGAGCGAGCTACCGGGGCGGATGACGCCGGAACGCTGGGCGGTGCTTGAGCCGCTCCTCGACACCGCGCTCGAGTTGCCGCCGGAGCGGCGTGGTGGCTTCATCGCACAGGTCACGGCGGGGGACGGCTCGCTCGGGGCGGAGCTGGAACGGCTCGTCGAGCAGTGCGAGCGGGAACACACGCTGCTCGATCGACCGGCCGTCGAGCGCTTTCCTGTGCTGCTGGGAGAGGAGGCCGCGGCCGGCGAGGACATCCGCGCCCGGTTGCAGGCCGGGCTCGGCGATGCCTACACGCTCGAGGGGGAGATCGGCGGCGGCGGGATGTCGCGCGTGTTCGTGGCCCGGGAGGCGGCGCTCGGGCGTCGGGTCGTGATCAAGACGCTGTCACCGGAGCTTGCGGCGGGATTCAGCGCGGAGCGGTTCGCGAGGGAGACGCGGCTGGCGGCGTCGCTTCAGCAGGCCAACATCGTACCGCTGCTGGCGGCGGGCAGCGCCGAGGGGCTGCCGTACTACACGATGCCGTACGTGGAGGGGCACTCGCTGCGGCACCGGCTGGGGCAGGAGGGTGCGCTGCCGATCGCGGAGGCGGTGGGGATCCTGCGGGACGTGGCCCGCGCGCTCACGTACGCGCACGCGCATGGCGTGATCCACCGCGACATCAAGCCGGCGAACGTGCTGCTGTCGGGCGGCACGGCGATGGTCACGGACTTCGGCATCGCGAAGGCGTTCGGCGCGGCGCGGGGGCCGGGGCTGGAGGACACGCTGACGAGCGCCGGGACGGGGCTGGGCACGGCGGCGTACATGGCGCCGGAGCAGGCCGCCGGGGACCCGGCCGTGGACCATCGTGCGGACCTGTACGCGTTCGGGTGCGTGGCCTACGAGATGCTCGCGGGGCGGCCACCGTTCGAGGGCGACGCGCACGAGGTGATCGCCGCCCACTTCAGGAGGACGCCCCGTCCGGTGACGGAGCTGCGGCCGGACTTGCCGCCGGGCATTGCCGGGCTCATCGCGCGGTGCATGGAGAAGGATCCCGCGCGCCGGCCGGAGAGCGCGGCGGAGCTGCTGCGGGCGCTCGATGGCATGGCGGGTCTCCCGGTCGTTCGCGGCCGGTGGCGCCGGCCGGCGCTGGTGGCGCTCGCCCTGGCGCTCGTCGGCGTGGCGATCCCCCTGGCCGAGCACCTTGCGGGCCCGGCGCCCGCACCGCCGCTCACCCTCGCCGCGCTTCCGTTCACGAACGTGACCCACGACACCACGCTGGAGGTCCGCAGCCAGGGGATCAGCGACGAGGTCCTCGCCTCGGTCGGCAAACTCCCGGGCGTGCGGGTCACCGGCCGGACGGCGGCGTACGCCTTCAGGGGGCGGCCCCACGCAGACCTCGGTGCCGTCGAGCGCGAGTTGGGCGCGCGGCTCCTGCTGACGGGCACGCTGCGGCAGGGCGACGGGCGCATCATCGTTTCCGCCGAGCTCCACGACTCGACCGGCGGCCGGACGCTCCTGTCCGGCACGTTCACGCGTGACTCCAGGGAGTTCGGCGCGTTGACGGAGGATGTCGCGCAGGCCGTCGCGGACACGCTGAGAGCGCGCTTCGGCGGGCGGTTCGGCGGTGCCCGGACCGGCATCTCCACGACCGGGACCACGAGCGCCGAGGCGCTCGACCAGTACCTGCTCGGACAGGCGCTTCTCAAGCGTCGGGGCTCGGGAGTCCAGCAGAGCGTGGCGGCGTTCGAGCACGCCATCGCGCTCGATCCGCGCTTCGCCCGGGCGTACGCCGCCCTGGCGACCGCGCTCCAGTTCTACCCGTACTTCGTGGGGACGCCGCCCGAGGAGATCAGTGATCGCACCCTCAACGCGGCGCACCGCGCGCTCGAGCTCGACAGCAGTCTGGCCGACGCCCACGGCGCGCTGGGCGCGGCTTACGCCAAAGCGGGGCACTGGGAGGAATCGTCGGCGGAGTTCCGGCGCGCGCTCGCGCTCCAGCCGGACAACGTGGCGGCGCACTTCAACTTCGGCCGGCTGCTGGTCTCGCGCGGTGCAACGGACGAGGGGCTGGCGCAACTCGAGCAGGCGCGCGCCCTCGAGCGCGTCTCGCCGCTCATCTCCGCGTGGCTGGCCTACGGCTACTTCGTCGCGGGACGCCGCGATGCAGCGCGAGCGGAGATCGAGCGCGCCGTCCAGCTCGATTCCACGCTCCTGCCGGTCAGCAACCTCGGCGCCCTCATGGCTCTGGCCCAGGGAAGAAAGGACGAGGCGCGCCGGCTCATGGCGGCACCGCTGCCCGTGACGACCATGACCAACGCGCCCTATGTCTTCGCGCGGCTCGGGGACACCGTGACGGCCAACCGGCTCTTGCGCGCGATGGAGGCCAACCAGCCGCGGCCGTGGTTCACCGACGCGCAGCGCGCCAGCGTGCGCCTCGCCGTCGGCGATACGGCCGGCGCTCTGGCAGCGCTCGAGACCTGTGCGCGCGCGAGCGGCCCACCGTGTCTCCTCCTCATTCCGATTCCCGACCCGGCCTACGATCCCCTGCGGCGGAGCCCCCGCTTCGCGGCGCTGCTGCGCCAGGCCGGGCTCGACGTGGCCTTACTGACGAGGCCGCACGGCGGGCGGCGCTGAGGAGCGCCCGTCACCTCTCTCCCAGGAACACTCGCGCGATCGCCTCGGCCGGTCTCACGTAGCCGACACCGTTGACGTTGCCGATGATGGACACGACGAGCTTCTGGTCCGGGTAGAAGAGCAGCACCGAGGTGGCGCCCATGGAGCCGCCGGTGTGCTGGATCACCCTCCGGCCGGCGCCGTCCTTCCCGACGAACCAGCCCAGCCCGTAGACCACCGGCTTGCCATCGTTCGCGCGCTGCGGCGTGAACATGCTGTCCACCGTGGCGGGGCGGAGCAGCCGGCCGTCGAGCAGCGCGAGCGCGAAGCGCACCAGGTCGGCGGGGGTCGAATCGTAGCCGCCGCCCGCCCACTTGTTGCTCAGGTCCACCTCGGGCGCGTTCACCAGCTCGCCGTCGCGGCCGACTGGACGCCCACGCTCGGTGATGCGCTCAAGTGCTCGGCGGGTGTAGAACGAGGCCTGGTGCGGCAGGATCACGCCCTTGTGCTCCGCCGTGAGGCCGGTGAGGCCGAGCCGGTCGATGATGCTGTCGCGCACGAGCCGCGTGTACGGCACGCCCGCGGCCGCCACCGTGACCGCGCTGGCCAGCACGTACCCGTAGGTCGAGTAGCTGAATTTCGTGCCGGGCGCGAAGAGGAGGGAGTCGTTCTCGAAGATGGAAAGCGACGACTTCACGTCCGGATACGCGACGTCGCTCAGGAACTCGTCGCCCCTGTAGTGCCGCACGCCGGCGGTGTGGCTCATGAGCTGGCGCATGGTCAGCGCGCCGAGCGGCGCCGGCAGGTCGGGGAGGTAACGGCGGATGGGCACGTCGAGGTCGAGTCTGTGCTGCTGCACCAGCTGCAGCGCCACAACGGCCGAGATCGGCTTCGAGATGGAGCCGATGCGGTAGAGCGTCTCCGCCGTCGCCGGGACGGCGTTCTGCACCTGCGCGAGCCCGAAGCCGCCTGTCCACAGTAGCCTGCCATCGACGGCAATGGCCGCGGAGATGCCCGGG
Source organism: uncultured Gemmatimonadales bacterium (assembly GCA_963708135.1). Classification (GTDB taxonomy): domain Bacteria; phylum Gemmatimonadota; class Gemmatimonadetes; order Longimicrobiales; family RSA9. The sequence continues at coordinate 199,677 of OY970192.1, forward strand.
ATCCCGTGGCCGGCGCGCCAGGCGGCGAGGAGGGCGCGCGCCGAATCGAGGGAGGCGACGTCGCCCGCGGGGATCCGCCAGCCGTCCACGACCGCGGCGTGCGCCGGGCTCGCGGCGGTGGTCTGGGCGGTGGCGCGGACGGCCGTCGACGCGAGGAACGCGATGGTCAAAGCGAGGACACGGTGAGCGGAGCGAAGCATCATCGGCGCCTCCGATTGGGGAGCATGGACACGTTTATAAGGGACCGCACCGCAGAGTGATGGGCGCGGCATCGACCCTCGCCGGGATGCCGCGGCGCGATCATACGGTGGCGCTGCCGATGCTGGTTCGGCGCGGGGCCGGCAATCCACCGTCCGCGGGGGCAAACCAGCGTTCGCGAGCCTCGGCGGGGGCGACCCCGGCCGCGGCGGCGCGCGCGAGTCGTTCCTCCGCGTAGCGGCTGCGCAGCATCACGTGTGCGCGGCGCGCCCGTGCGCGGTTGGCTGGAAGCCGTCGTGCGCAGGGGGACGCTGTCGGTGCCCGAGTAGCCCTCGTGGCGGGTCCTCGGCGGTGAGGAGGACGCTCGCCGGCGTCCCTACCTCCCCGGCGCGTCCGGCCCGAGCCTGGCCAGCAGCCGGCGCATGGCCTCGACGCGCGGCTGGAGCTCGGGGTCGGCATGCGCCCAGAGCTTCAGGAACGCGGCGGCGTGGTGGGCGGCGCGGTCGCGCTCGCCGGCCGCGGCGTAGAGCTGGGCGAGCCGCTCGTGGATGCGGGGGAGCTCGATCCAGTCGCTGTCGCCGAAGCGGAAGACGTCATGAGTCGCGAGGTAGCGCTCGTAGACGGCGCTGGCCGAATCCGGCTGCCCGGCGGCCTCGTACGCGCGGGCGAGGTCGGGGAGCGCGCAGTAGCGGCAGGGGCCGTCGTCGGCGAGGATCAGCTCGCCCACGGCCTCGGTCGGCCGGTGCTCCGCGAGCAGGATGAGGCCGAGCATTCCGTGCCGCTGCGGCTCGTCGCGGAGCTCCGGCGGCACGGCGCGGTCATAGCCCGCGAGGGCGACACGCGCCTCGGCGGCCCGCCCCACCAGCACCCAGCCGTACGCCACGCCGAGGTAGGGCCGCTCCACGGGCGGGACCGGGGCCAGGCGCTCCTCCATGCGGGCGCCCTCCATCTCGCGCGCGGCGCGCGCGGAGTCCCCGAGCACGACCGCATCGATCGCCTCGGGCGCCAGAATGAGGTAGGCCGCGAAGCCCGCCTCTCCCGCGCGGCGCGCCGCCTCCGCCGCGGTGGCCAGCCGGGCGCGCGCGCCGGCGACGCGGCCCTGGACGGCGGCGTAGCGGGCCAGGTCGAGGTCGAGGTCCGCGGCGCGCCCGGCCTCCGCACCGTATCGGGCGAGCGCCTGATCCACCATGTGGCCGGCCCCCTCCAGATCGCCGCGGGTCTCGGCGAGGAGTCGGCCGTAGAAGAAGGAGGTCTGCGTCTCGCCGGAGCGCCGGCGCATGGCAACGAGCGTGCTCTCCGCCTCCGCGAACCGCCCGTCGGCGACGAGGAACTCGATCAGGTTGCCCAGCATGAGGGCGTTAGAGGAATCGAGCTGCACGGCGCGGCGCGCGATGCGCTCGGCGTCCTGGACGCGCCGGAGGTTGGCGTACATCACGCCCAGGTTCGTCAGCGCGCCGGGGTAGTCGGGGTACTGAGCCAGCAGCGCCTCGTAGGATTCGGCGGCCTTGCGCCAGTCGTGACGGATCATGTGATAGCTCGCCTCGACCATCGCCCGCTCGCGGTCGGTGAGCCGGTCGCGGTGTGTGTATGCCCGCTGGATCGCATCCAGCTGGCGCGTGCGCGCCACGCCCTGGTTCGACAGGATCACGCTGAGCTTCCGGTACGCCATGGCGAAGCCCGAATCGCGCGCCACGGCACTCTCCAGCAGCGGGATGGCCGCCTGCTGGTTGCCCTCGTACTCCGCGAGGCGCACGGCGCGCGAGTAGGCGCGCAGCGCGGGCAGCGACGGCGTCGTCACCTGCTCCAGCGGCTCGCTCGCGCGGATCGAGCGGAGCGACTCTCCCACCCGCTCCCGCAAGGCCCCGGAGAGCCGGTCCAGCGCCGGCAGCAGCCCCGTCGAATCGCGCGCGGTCTCGCGGAAGGTGGCCAGGACGTGCCCGCTGTCCGCCGTGACGATCTGCGCCGCCAGCACGTAGCCCCCGCCGATGGCGCTCAGCTCCCCCGTGACGACCGCCTTCACGCCCTCCCGCTGCGCGATCTCGCGCGCCAGCGCGGCATCCAGCCGGCTGGACTCGGGCCGCTCCATGCGGCGCAGCGACGCGCGCACGAACCCCGGCTCGAGCACGGTCAGCGCCGCCGACTGCGCGAGATCGAGCCGGAACGCGTCCGTCACCGTGGCGGCGAGCAGCGTGTCCCCGCGTGGCGCATCGAAGTCCGCCACGAGCACCCGCTCCCGGTCCTTCAGCGCCCCCTTCGCGATCAGCGAGCCGACCGGCCCGATCCCCAGCGCCCGCATGCCCATGTAGCCGCCGACCGTGAAGCCGAGGAGCACGAACGCGCCGACGCCTCCGAGCAGCGAGCGCTTCCACGTGAGCCAGTGCCGCGCGGGCCGGGCGGCGACCGGGGAGCCGGCCGGCGAGGCCGGCCCGGGCGGGACCGGCGGGGCGGTCCCGGCGCCGGCGCCGGAGAAGGGACCGGCCGCCCGCGCCGGAGCAACCGCGGGCTCGTCGGCATCCCGGCCGTCCACCCGGCCGGGTCGGCCACCCTGCACGAGCGCCGTGGCCATCACGATCGGCAGCCCGACCGCCAGCAGCACGATCGAGAAGGGGAAGACCCAGTCCGGCAGGCCGAGCCGGTTGGTGAACACGTCCACCATCTGCAGCACGCCGAACGACGCCGCGGCGTAGGCGCCGAGGACGGTCACCAGCCGGCTGCGGCGGATGCGATCCGGCCAGTCGTGAAGAGCGCTCATGTGCGGTCGGCTCCAGCGGGGAAGGCGGACACCGGCCGAATAGTGGCGCCCAGGCGGGGGCGGAGGCAATGGTCGCGGCGGCCGTCGCCTCGCCGGCCCCGCCACCGGCGGGTCGCAACGCGCCGGTCTTGCGGCTGTGCCATCGTGTGGTTAGATAGACATTGTCTATGTAACCGGAGATGGAGATGCCAGGGGAGCTCGAGCAGCTCGTGCTGCTCGCCTTGATGCGGGTCGGGCCGGCCGCGGATGCCCGCGCGCTCGTCTGCGAGCTGAAGGAGCGGGCGCGGCGCGAGGTGCTTCTGGCGACGGTGCACCGGACGCTGGCGCGGCTGGAGGAGAAGGGGCTCGTCGCCTCGCGGATGGGGGAACCGACGGCGCGGCGTGGGGGCCGGCGGCGGCGCCACTACGCGATCACGACGGCGGGACGGGAGGAGGCGGCGTCGGCGCTGGACGCGCTGCGGCGGCTGGCGAGCGGGCTGGAGCTTGAATGGGACCCCGCATGAGTGGAGTGGGCGAGGCGCCGCGGCGAGAGCGGGGCGCGGGGCGGAGGGCTGCTCCGGCGGAGCCGCCGGCGCTGGCGGTGCGGCTGCTGGAGGCGCGGCTGGGGCGGGAGGATGCGGAGGCGTTCGTGGGCGATCTGGTGGAGGAGTTCCACGAGCGTGCGGGGCGGGCGCCGCGCCGGGCGCGGCTGGATTTCTGGCGCGAGGCGCTGCTGGGAGCGGCGCTGCTGCGCTCTGGAGGCATCGTTTCCCCCGTTCGACGGGAGTCGCGCATGCGCTCGTTCGTGGCGGATCTTCGGCACGGCGTCCGGCTGCTGGGCCGGGCGCCCGGCTTCGCGCTGCTCGCGGTGGCGACGGTGGCGCTTGCGATCGGCGCGGCGACGGCGGTGTTCAGCGTGCTCGATCCGCTGCTGCTCAGGCCGTTGCCGTACGCGCACCCGGAGCGGCTGGTGACGGTGTGGGAGCGGGACGCGGACGGGTCGCCGTCGAACCTGGGGTGGGAGACCTTCCGCGACCTGTCGGAGCGGGCGAAGACGCTGGCGTCGGCGGCGGCGACGGGGTACTGGCAGGCGACGCTGACGGCGGGGGAGGACGCGGAGCGGTTGGAGGGGGCGCGGGTCACGTGGCGCTATTTCCGCACGCTCGGGGTTCGGCCGGAGCTGGGCCGGGACTTCACGGCCGGGGAGGACGTCCCGGCGAACAACCGGGTGGTGATCCTGAGCCATGGGCTGTGGGCGCGCCGGTTCGGGTCGGATACATTGGTGGTCGGGGGCACGATCTCGCTGAACGGGGCGCCGTACACGGTGGCGGGCGTCATGCCGGCGGGGTTCGAGGACGTGCTCACGCCGGCGGCGGGCATCTGGCGGGTGCTGGGTTACGACGCGTCGCTGTCCTACGCGTGCCGCACGTGTCGGCACCTGCGCATGCTGGCGCGGCTGCGGCCGGGGGTTCCGGCGGCGGCGGCGCGGGCGGAGCTCGACCGGCTGTCGGCGATCCTGGTGTCGGAGCACCCGAAGGAGTACCCGGCCGCGGGGATGCGGGTGGTCGGTGCGCAGTCGTGGATCACACGCGAGCTGCGGCCGATCCTCTTCGCCGCGGCGGGCGCGGTGGCGCTGCTTCTCCTGCTCGCGCTGGCGAACCTGACGAACCTTCAGCTCACCCGGCTCCTGCGGCGGGAGCGGGAGTTCGTGGTGCGCGCGGCGCTCGGGGCCGCGCGCGGGCGGCTGGCGCGGCAGGTGCTCGCGGAGGGTGCGCTGGTGGTGGTGCCGGGCGGTGTGGTGGGGCTGGCGCTGGCGGTGGTGGCGGTGGGACTCCTCCGGGCGCGGCTGCCGGCCGACCTGCCGCGCGCGGCGGCCATGCACGTGGACGGCGCGGCGGTGGCGGTGGCGGCGGCGCTCACGCTGCTGCTCGGGCTGGTGGTGGGCCTCGGGCCGGTGGGGCGGTGGGGGAGCGCGTCGAGCTTCGATGCCATCCGCGGCGGCGCGCGACTGGTGGGCCCGCGCCGGCGGGCGGCGCGCACGGTGCTGGTCGTGGCGGAGGTCGCCATCGCCGTGACGCTGCTCCAGGGGACGGGGCTCCTCTCGCGCACGGTCGTGGACCTGTTCTCGGTGGATCCCGGCTTCGACCCCTCGCACCTGGTGACAATGGAGGTGCACGCCGGCGGGCCCCGCTACGCGACGGATGCGGCCATCTTCACCAACCACGAGCGGATCCGCGACGCCGTGCGCGGCGTGCCCGGCGTGCTCGACGTCGCGCTCGCCAGCCAGCTGCCCCTGCACGGCGACTTCGACCGCTACGGCATCCAGGCCGAGGACCGGCCGCTGGCGAACCCCGAGCTCGCTCCTTCCGCCGACCGCTACACGGTCTCGGGGGACTTCCTGCGTACCATGCGCATCCGGATCCTCGCCGGGCGTGGCTTCAGCGCGGCGGAGCTCGAGGACTCCGTGCCGGCGGTGGCGGTCGTGAGCCGGGCGCTGGCGCGGCGGAGCTGGCCGGGCGAGAGCGCCGTCGGCAGGCGCATCCGGCTGGGCGACCCGAACGGGCCGTGGCGGACGGTGGTCGGCGTGGCGGAGGGGATCCGCCACACCGGGCTCGATGACGCGCTGGGGCAGCAGGTCTACCTCCCCGAGAGGCAGTGGGGCGGCGAGAGCCAGATGGTCCTCGTGGCCCGCACCGCGGGCGACCCGGCGGCCCTCGCCCCGCTCGTGCGCCGCGCCGTGCGCGGCGTTGACCCGACGCAGCCCGTGATCCGCGTCTCGACGATGGAAGGGCTCGTGGCCGCCTCGGTCGCGCAGCGCACGCTGGTGCTCGGCCTGTTCGGCGCGTTCGCGGCGGTGGCGCTGCTCATGGCGGCGGCGGGGATCTACGGCGCGCTGGCCGGCGCGGTGGCCGAGCGTGCCAGGGAGATGGGCGTGCGGCTGGCGCTCGGCGCGACCCCCGGCAGCCTGCTCCGGGCGGTGCTCGGGAGCGGCGGCCGACTGGCCGGCGTGGGGCTGCTGCTCGGGGTGGCGGGCGCGGTGGCGGTGGGGCGGCTGCTCGCCGGCCTGCTCTACGGCGTGGCGGCCGCGGACCCGCTGACGCTGGGCGGGGTGACGGCGCTGCTCGGGGGGGTGGCCGCCGTGGCGTGCCTCATCCCGGCCCGACGCGCCTCGGCGGTGGACCCGGCCGAGGCGCTGCGGGCGGAATGAGCGTGCGGCGAGGGGACGTCCGCGGCTACCTGTCCGCCGCGGCGGCCTTCCCCTCTCCCCTCACCCATTCGCCGAACCAGGCGAGGATGTGCGGGGTGACATCCATCAGCAGCTTCGGCTCGCGCGGGCCGTGCGGCGTGCGCGGGAACACGACCATCTGAGTGGGCACGCCGAGGCGCTGGAGCGCGTGGTAGAACTCGTAGCCCTGGAACGTCGGCACCCGCTGGTCCTGCGCGCCGTGCAGGATCTGGAGCGGCGTCTTCACGTTCTCGACGGCGTACATGGCCGAGTGCGCCTGGTAGTCCTTGAAGTCCTGCCACGGCAGCTTGCCGCCCATGTGCGCGATCAGGTAGTCCCCGATGTCGGTGGTCATGGTCATGCTCACGAGGTCGGGCAGCCCGGCGCCCATGCTCGCGGCCTTGAAGCGATTCGTGTGGCTCACGATCCACGAGGTCATGTAGCCGCCGTAGCTCCACCCCATCTCCGCCAGCGAATCCGGCGTGGTGATCCCCATGGCCAGCGCCCGGTCCACGCCCGCCATGAGGTCCCGGAAATCGCCGCCGCCCCAGTCATCCACGTTGGCGTAGCGGAACGCCTTGCCGTAGCCGACGCTGCCGCGCGGGTTCGGCCGCAGGATCGCGTAGCCGTTCTGCGCGAAGACCTGGAGCAGGTAGGCGCCCGGTCCGCCCGTGAACGATTGCGTGAACGCGCCCGCCGGGCCGCCGTGCACGTTCAGGATGAGCGGCACCTTCTTGCCGGGCGTGTAGCCCACGGGATAGGTGAGCAGCCCCTCGATCGTGTACGGCCCGCTCTTCCACGTGACTAGCTCCGTCCGGCCCATCGGCGGCTCCGGGACGTCGGCGTTCACCGCGGACAGCTTCGTCGGCTCGATCGCGCTGGTGGGCGAGACGTACACGTCCGCGGGCGTGTCCGGGTCCTGCCAGGTGAGCGCGAAGCGCGGCGCGCGCGCGGCGAGGGACACGTCGCCGATCACACCGGTGCGGGGCAGCAGCGTGCGCGTCGGGCCGCCATCCGCCGGCACCACGATGATCCCCGTCTGCGTGTGGACGGTCTCCTCGGCGTACAGCGTCTTCCCGTCCGCCGACCAGGCGACGAGCGACGCCTCGCGGTCCGGCGTGTCGGCCAGCTTCCGCGGCGTGCCTCCCTGCGCGGGCACCACCCAGACATCGTTCAGCCCGACCGGCTCCGGACGGCCGCCGTTCGACGTGAACGCCACCGTCCGACCATCCGGCGAGTACAGCGGGCTCGCATCCACGCCGGGCCGCGTGACCAGCGGGCGCACGGCGCCGCCCGTCGAGGGCACCACCGAGATGTCCGCCTCGACCTGCCCCACCCCGATGCGCGGGTCCGGCTGATGCGCGAACACGATCGCGCTGCCATCCGGCGCCCAGTCGAAGCGCCGCACCTGGAACTTGCCCGACGTGAGCCGCGTCACCGCGTGCTTCCCCTCCGCATCCTTCGCCAGCGCCACCGTGTACAGGTGCGAGTAGTGGAACACGCTGTCCACGATGTACTCGTCCCGCTTCTCCTCCTCCCGCTTCTTCTCCTCGCTCGTCACGGTGTCGCGCGAGGTGTAGGCGATCCGCGCGCCATCAGGCGACCACGCGAAGCGCTCCACCCCGGTCGCCGCCGTCGTGAGCGGCCACGCCTCGCCCCCCGCGAGCGGCAGGACCCACACCTGCGCCTTCGCGTCCTTGCCGCCGCGCGTCGAGACGAACGCCAGCTCCGTCCCGTCCGGGCTGAACGCCGGCTGGCTCGCCGAGGCCTCCCCCTGCGTGTACTGCCGGTCGCTCGAGCCGTCCGCCGCCGCCACGTGGATCTGCGACACCCACTTCGACTCCTTCCCCTTCATCTCCGCCGAGCGCACCACGTAGGCGACGAGGCCGCCCTCCGCCGAGATCGCCGTGCCGCCGACCCCCCGGTAGCGCATCGACAGCGCGGGCGTCCATCCCCCGCCGTCCTGCGCGCGTAGCGGCCGCGGGCCGCACAGCGAGCCGAGCGCCGCCAGGGCGAGGACCACGAGCGCGGGCAGCGGGCCCGTGCGGCGAACGCCGCCGGGGCGAGAGCTGATCGAGAGGGCGGGGGAACGCATCGCGAGGACCTCCTGTCGCGGGAACGAGCGCGCGGCCGGACGCGGGGTCCGGTGCCGAGCGGTGGTGCAAGTGCAGGGGAATCGTGCGTGCGCCCGCGGGCCGTGCGGCGGTCCGTGCCGCGCGCGCACCGAACCAGTATGCACAGATGAATTCAGCGGCGCCACTCCCTCGCGGCGGCCCCCACGTGCCGCCGGCCGGCGGAGATGCGGGGAACCGGCGGCCGCGTCGTCGCCTTCGCGTTCGCGTTCAGGGGGCGCCGGGGGCGGATGGCGTTCGGGCGCGCGCCGGCGACGTCGCCGTCACGTCGTCGCCATCGGCCGATGCCCCGCTTTCGCGCCGCGCGCCTCCGGCCGCCCGGCCGACCCGCACCACCGGAGGATCACCATGCGAACGCTCCCCACCCTCGTCTGCGCGGGCGCAGTGCTGCTCGCGCTGGCATGCGACGGCTCCGACCGCTCCACGGCCCCCGCGTCCGGACGCATCTCGGCCGACCGCTCGATCTCGAGCGAGGGTGGCGACGACGAGGGCGCTGGCGGCCAGGCGGTGCTCGACTTCCGGAGCCTGACGCCGAACGTGCTCACCGGAACGGCGGGCGCCATCCGCGGCGTGCCCGCGGGCGGGCTGCCGTGGTTGTTGCAGCGGGCGAGGGCGCGGTTGACCGCCGGCGACCGCCTCCGCGTCGAGGTCCGCGGCCTCGTGCTCGCGGCCGGCCCCGCCGCGGGCACCAACCCGGTCCCGCAATTCCGGGCGACCCTCAGCTGTCTCGTGGAGAACGGCGCCGGGACCGGGTACGACACCGTCAACGTGTCGTCCGACCCCGTGCCGGCATCGACCGCCGGCGACGCCACGATCGACCAGACCATCGCCGTGCCCGCGCGCTGCCTGGCGCCCGCCATCTTCGTCACCTCGCCCGGCGGCGCGTGGTTCGCGATCTCCGGCTGAAGAGGGGCGGGGGGCCGCCCGCTGCGGCGCGGATCGCCGGGCCGGCCCCCCGGGCTCGTCGCTTGACTCGCGCCATTCCCCGGCCGAGCTTCCAGCGAGCGTCCGATCGGGATTCGATCCATCTGACTCCGGAGGCGAGCTGCCATGCGCATCGAGGCCGAACGCCTCCTGAAGCAGGCGGAACGCGATCTCCTCAATGCCGCGCGGAACGTGGGGATCGAGGCGTACGAGGTGGCCGCGTTCCTCGCCTCGCAGGCGGTCGAGAAGTACCTGAAGGGAGCATGGATCGAGCTCCGCGGTGAGGCCCCGCCGCCGCGGCCACGGAGGCTTTCGAATGGCTGCGCACGCTGACGCGCGTCTGACCCGCTTCCGCGACGAGCTCCTGCCGGTGATCGTGACGCGCTTCCATCCGGAGCGCGTGATCGCGTTCGGCTCACGCGTCGGCGGGAGGCCGCTGCGCTCGAGCGACCTCGATCTGATCGTGGTGGCGCGGGCGTTCGAGGGCGTGCCGTGGCTCGACCGTCAGGTGCGGGTGCAGGAGGCGATCGGCGCACCCTTCGCCATGGACATCCTCTGCTATACGCCGCCCGAGTTCGCGCGGAAACGCGACGAGATCGGGATCGTCCGGACCGCCGCCCTCGAGGGAGTGGAGCTGTACCCGGCTGCCTGAAGCGTCGCGACGGCCGCCTTCCCGCCTCTACTCCGACCTCAGCGCCCCCACCGGATCCACCCTCGCCGCGCGCCACGCGGGCAGGAGCGCGGCGGCGGCCGCCGTGGCGAGCAGCACGAGCGCGACGGCGGCCATGACAAGGGGGTCGTGGGGCGAGGTGTCGTACAGCAGCGAGGCGACGAGGCGGCCCGCCGCGAGCGCGAGCGCGCAGCCGACCACCACGCCGATCACGACCAGCCGCAGGCCCTCCGCGAGGACCATCTCCAGCACATCCGCCGCGCGTGCGCCGAGCGCCATGCGCACGCCGATCTCGTGCGTGCGCTGGCTGAAGGCGTAGGCGAGCGCGCTGTAGATGCCGAACGCGGCCACGACGAGCGCGAGGAGGCCGAGGGCGGTGAAAAGCCCCGCGCCCAGGCGCCACTGGCGGTACTGTGGGGCGAGGTGGTCGGTCATCCGTTGCACGCGCGGCAGCGCGGAGGGGAAGGCCTCGTGCACGGCCGTGTGGTGGCGGCGGCCGCGGCGTCGAGCCGGCCGGGCCGGGCGCGGACGACCAGGACCCGCGGGGTCTGCAATCCCAGCGTGTCGGAGGTGTCGAGCGGGAGGTAGAACTGCATCGTCGGCTGCTCGACGACGCTGCTCTGCCTTCCGTTCTCGACGACACCGATGACGGTCGTGCAGGGGCTGGTGTCGGCGCCGACGCGAATGCAGCGGCCGAGCGGGTCCTGCCCGGGCCAGAGCGCGCGCGCCATGGTGCGGTTGACGATGACGCTGCGCGGTCCGCCCGCGCCGTCGCCCGCGTCGAAGGCGCGCCCGCGCAGGACGCGCAGCCCAACCGTGGCGAAGTAGCTCGGCGAGACCGCCATCCAGCTCGGGTAGCCGTACTCGGGGGAGGGCGGCAAGGGGCCGCCGGGCAGGAAGACGCTGGAGATGCTGTAGCCCTCCATCGGGGCGGCGGATCCCAGCGCGACCGCCTCGACCCCCGGCATCCGGCGCAGCCGTTCGGCCGCCCGGGCGAGCCCCGCCTCGCGGTCCGCGGCGGCGGGGGCCGTGCCCTCCCAGGTCGGCCGCGAGTAGACCAGCCGCTCCTCGTCGTAGCCGGTGTCCACGCCCTCGACCCGCTCGAGGCTGCGGACGAAGAGCCCAGCGCCCACGAGCAGCACGACCGAGAGCGCGGCCTGGAGAACGATCAGCGCGTCGCGCAGGCGCGAGCGCCGGCCGCCGCCCTCGCGCGGGCCGTCCCTGAGCGCCCGGGTCAGCACGGGGCGCGTGGTCTGGAGCGCGGGGGCGAGGCCGGTGAGCAGACCGCAGGCGAGCGTCGCCAGGAGGATGACGAGCACGGCGCGGCCGCCGAGCACGGGTCCCGCCCAGTGGGTCCGCGGCAGGAGCGCCGCCCGAAGCGCCTCGCCGCCCCAGATGCCGAGGAGGAGGGCGCCACAAGCCGCGAGCGCGGACAGCAGCAGGCTCTCCGTCACGAGCTGGGCCACCAGGCGACGCCGCCCGATGCCGAGCGCCAGCCGCACCGCGATCTCGCGGCGCCGCCGCATGCCCCGGGCGAGGAGCAGGTTGGCCACGTTGGCGCACGCGATGAGGAGGACGATCAGCGCCACGCCGGCGAGCCGCGTCGTGATCGGGATGCCGCTCGCCTTCTCCGTGGGGCCGCGGGCGGCGATGAGCGGCCCGGTCGAGACGCTCACCAGCGTGTCGGCCGTCTCGCGCCGATCGGTGGCGCGGGCCGCCGCCCCGGCGCCCGCCGTGGCAGCGGCCGCGAGCTGGCGCGGTGTGCTCCCCGGCGCCGGCCGGGCGAGCACGGCGAGGATCTGGTGGGGGAACTCGTACCATGGGATGGTCTGGCCGGCCACGACCGTGCCCGGCCCCGGCATGAGGGCCAGCGGGAGCCAGACGTCCGCCGCATCGAGCTCCGTGCCCCGGAAGCCGGGCGGCGCGACGCCGACGACGACGTACCGATCCCTATCGAGCTCTATGGTTTGGCCGAGGATGGCGGGGTCGGCGCCGAAGCGCGTGCGCCAGAGCGCGTCGCCTACGACCGCGACGCGGGCGCCGGCGCCCATCCGCTCCTCGCCCGGCGCGAAGAAGCGGCCGCGCTCGGGATGGATCCCGAGCAGATCGAAGTAGTTCGCCCCCGCCCAGACCACCGTGAGCTCTGGCTCGTCCTCGCCCCGCCCGAGCGGTACCCTGGTGGAGCGCTGATAGGCGGCCACCGCCCCGAGCCCGCCCGACGCCGACCGCATGGCCTCCAGGGCCATGTAGCTGAACCCGCCGGACTCGACTGGCTGGCCATGCCCGTCTCGGGAGGAGTGGTAGAGCCGCACCACGCGCTCCGGCTGCGCCACCCCCGCCGGCTCGCGCAGGAAGATGCGGTCGAGGAGCGAGAAGACCGCCGCGTTCGCGCCCAGACCGAGGGCGAGCGTGATCACGACCGCCGCCGTGAGCCCCGGCGAGCGGGCCAGGCCGCGGATCGCGTAGCGGAAGTCCTGGGCGAGCTGCTCGAGCCACACGCCGCCCCACATGTCGCGCGTGACCTCGCGGATGAGCGCCTCGTTGCCGAGCTCGCGACGCGCGGCGCGCTCGGCCTCCTCGCGGCTCTCGCCGCGGGCCATGCGGTCGCGCAGGGCCAGGGCGAGATGCGCCTCGAGCTCCGCGCGGAGCTCGGCGTGGCGGCGGGCGCGGTGGCGGAAGAAAGGGAAGGGGGTCATCCGGCTACTCCGTGCTCAGCGCGCCGACCGGCTCGACCCTGGCCGCGCGGCACGCGGGTGGGGCGCCTCGTCGGTGCGGAGGCGACGTCGCCTGAAGCGGGCAGGGCTGGCCGCCTGACGTCGCCTGCGGCGTCCAGGCTCCGGCGCGCCATCACGCCTCCTCCGGCGACGCCGGCGGCGCCAGCACCGCCGCGATCGCGTCGCTCAGCGCCTCCCAGCGCGAGCGCTCCTCCGCCAGGCGCTTCCGCCCGGCGGCCGTCAGCTCGTACAGCCGCACGCGCTGGTTCTGGTCCGAGACGCCCCACTCCGCACGGACCAGCTTCTGCCGCTCCAGCCGGTGCAGCGCCGGGTAGAGCGAGCCCGTGTTGACCTGCAGCACCTGCGCCGAGCGCGCCCGGATCATCTGCGCGATGCCGTAGCCGTGGCCGGGGCCCCAGCGCAGGGTCTGGAGGATCAGCAGGTCGAGCGTGCCCTGGAGGAGCTCGATGCGGGAGAGAGGCTTTCTGGGCATCTCGGGGCGTCTCGGGTTCGAGGCTCGGGGCTCGCGACGCGGCATGCGGGATGCGGGATGCGGCTCGCCGCTCCGCTCACCTCGCGCCGCGAATCACGCGCCGCGCTTGGGTGTAGACGGCCTACACCCATAGGGAGTAGATAATCTACCCCCTGTGTGGCTGTCAAGGGTGATGCGGGATGCGGGACGCGGGATGCGGGATGCGGGATGCGGGATGCGGGCAGCATCATTGGCGCAGCGATCGACGTCATCGCTATCTCGGGCCGGAATGCTGGAGCACAGCTGAGTGGTCCGGCTCGCAATTCTTGAGGCGGCGCTCCTGCAGCGTGAGCTGGAGGTGGAGCGGCAGGTGCCGGTTCGAGTCCGCTGTCTGGACGGCGAGCTGAACATCGACGCGCTTGCGGCCGGCGGTTGGACGCGAATCCTCGACCGGGTTGACTGGTCTGACTAGAGCGATTTAACTTGCTTCCATGTCCAGGAAGAAGACCTATTCTACCTATGAGGCCAAGGCCCGCTTCTCCGAGATCCTGCGGGCCGTGCGCGAGCGTGGCGAGACGGTGACCGTCTCCTACCACGGCGAGCCGGTGGCGGAGATCCGGCCGCTGCCTCGCCCGGAAGCTGAGGATCCGCTCACGGCGAGAGTCCGGGCGCTCGAGGCGCAGGGCGTGGTGGTGGCCGCGGAGGGTGGCGGTGGGCCGCGCAGGATCGCACGGCGCCGGGGCTCGTTGTCGCGGTTCCTGGCCGAGCGGGACGCCGAATGAAGGCGGCGTACGTCAACACATCCTGCTTGGTTGCCGTCGCCTTCGGTGAGCCGGGCGCGGCGAAGCTGGGGCGCCGGCTGGAGACGTATGACGCGCTGTTCTCATCGAACCTGTTGGAGGCCGAGCTTCGGGCGGCTTTCGCGCGTGAGAAGGTGTCGTTCGAGCCGGACCTGCTCGGGGGCGTGAGCTGGGTGCTCCCGGGCCGCCCGCTCGGCCCCGAGTTCGAGCGTGTGCTCTCGGCGGGATATGTCCGCGGAGCGGACCTCTGGCATGTGGCAACCGCCCTCTACCTTGCCGAGGACCCGTCGGATCTCACCTTCCTGACCCTGGATGCGCGGCAGGGCGAGGTGGCGGCGAAGCTCGGATTCCCCGGAGAGAAGATGTAGTCGCTCGGCCGTTGGCGGCGCTGCGGACGGAGCTGCGGGGCGGCGGCGTACACAATCGACCAATCGCGGTCGCCGCGAGCTCGGTTGGCACTTTGTGTGCGCCATGCGAACACAATGTGACGCCGGTTCGCCGCGGCGGCCGACCGCTTGCACATTGGATTCGCTATCCGTACACAATGCGCGTCTCGTCCGCTGCCGCGCCGCGATTGGTGGATTGTGTTCGCTCGGGGCGAGCCGAACTGCCGCCGGCGACGACTGGTTCGCAGGACGCTCCAATGGCCGTCCGCTTCCGGCCCGCGGCGTCCCGGGCCCCGAGCCCCGAGCCCCGAGCCCCGCGTCCCGAGCCCCGTGTCCCGCATCCCGCATCCCGCGTCCCGCATCCCGCATCCCGCATCCCGCACAGGATCGCGCCCATGCCCGACCTCATCCGCGATGCCCGCCTGGCGCTGCGCTCCTTCGGCCGCAGCCCGCTCTTCACCGCGACCGCCGTGGTCACGCTCGCCCTCGGCATCGGGGCGACGACGGCGATCTTCAGCGCCGTGAACCGCATCCTGCTTCACCCGCTGCCGTTCCGTGGCGGGGATCGGCTGGTCTACGTTTGGCGGCAGAACCCGAACGCGTCGTTCATGGTGACGCCGAGCGCCGGGGTGGTGGCCGAATGGCTGCATGGCACGCGCTCGACGCTCGAGGGAATTCAGCCGCTCGACAAGCAGCCGCTCGACCTCGAGTCCGGGGGTGAAACGCGGCGGATCGTCGCCGAGGACGTGCGGCCGTCGTTCCTCTCGTTCCTGGGAGTGGCGCCGGCGCTGGGCCGGGGCTTCGCGGCGGATGAGGCGCGTCCCGGCGGGGCGGCCGTGGTCATGCTCGGCCACGCCTTCTGGATGAGCCGATTCGGAGGCCGGAAGGACGTGCTCGGGCGGACGATCCGGCTGGACGGCGTGCCGGCGGTCGTGGTCGGCGTCATGCCGGCGCGCCTCGCCCTCTTCGAAGAGGCGGACGTGTGGCGGCCGCTGCGGCTCGCCGCCGCGGACACGGCGAGCTTCCAGGGCTACCAGGTGCTGGCCCGGTTGCGCCCGGGCGCGACGCCGGAGGCGGCCGGGCGGGAGCTCGATGCGCTCGCGGCCCGCGTGCCGGCCGGCCCGTTCAGCGGCTGGAAGACGCGGCTGCTGCGGCCGCAGCACTTCCTGGACGACACGCTGCAGCGCGGGCTGCCGATCCTGTTCGGCGCCGTCGCTTTCGTGTTGCTCCTCGCCTGCGCGAACGTGGGGCTGCTGCTGCTCGCGCGGGGGGCCGGCCGGCGTCGCGAGATCGGGATCCGCCTGGCGCTCGGCGCGGGGCGGCGTCGCATTGCGCGGCAGCTCGTGGTGGAGGCGATGTGCCTGGCGGGCGCGGGCGGCGCGCTGGGGCTGGTGCTCGCGTGGTGGGGCGTGCGGGCGCTCTCGGCGCTCCGGCCGGAGAGTCTGCCGGAGCTGGAGCACATCGGCATGGACGGACACGTGATCGTGGCCGCGCTGCTCCTGGCCGTGCTGGCGGCGCTGCTCGCCGGCGCCTTCCCGGCCTTGCGCGCAAGCGACGTCGCGCCGGCGGACGCCCTCCGCGCGGGCGCACGCGCGGGAGGCGGCGGCTCGGGCAGCGGGCGGGGGCGGAGCGCCATCGTCGCCTTCGAGATGATGCTCTCGATCGTGCTGCTCGTGAGCGCGGGCCTGCTCGTGCGGAGCCTCATCGCGCGGCAGCGGGCGGACCTCGGCTTCCGCGCCGAGGGCCTGCTGACGGTGCGGACGACGTTGCCGAAGGCAGGCGACGCGGGGGCCGTCGATGCCGCGGCGTTCGACGCGACGCTGCTCGCGCGCGTCCGTGGGCTGCCCGGCATCACGGGCGCGACCATCGCGACCGGCGCGCCGCCGCAGTACGGCGTCATGGGGCTGGGCGGCTGGGAGAGCGCGGGCGAGGGCGCGCTGGGCGAGCGGGCGCCGCGCCAGGTCGCGGTGGACATGGTCCGGCCGGACTTCTTCCGCGTCCTGGGCATCCCGCTCGTGGCGGGCCGCACGTTCACGGAGGCGGAGGACGAGGCGGGCGCGTCCGTGGCCGTCATCAGCCGGGGCCTGGCGACGCGGCTGTTCCCCGGCGAGAGCGCGCTCGGCCGGCGCCTGCGCAGCGGCGCTCCGGCCGCCGGGCCGGGCGGTGGGCGGAGCAGCGCCCCGAGGAGCTGGGTCACGGTGATCGGCGTCGCCCGCGACGTCGCCGGCAACGGCATCGCCGGCGATGCGCGGCACCTGCAGTGGTATTCGCCCTACGGAAAGGGGCCGCGCTTGCCCGGCGCGCCGCCGCTGGCGGGGCTGCTGATCGTGCGCACGTCCGGCCGCGCGGCGGCGCTCGCGCCGCTCATCCGCGGCATCGTGCGCTCGATCGATCCGCACATTCCCGCGCCCGAGATCGCCACCGTCCCGTCGAAATTCGCCGAGCGCCTGGCCGGGCCGCGCTTCGAAACCGTGCTGCTCGGTCTGTTCGCCGCGCTCGCGCTCGCCCTCGCCGCCATCGCCCTCTTCGGCGTGCTGAGCTATGCCGTGGCGCAGCGGACGCGCGAGCTCGGGATCCGCGTCGCCCTGGGCGCCCAAAGCCACGATGTGCGCGCGCTCGTCGTGCGCCAGGGCATGCTCCCGGCGCTGGCCGGCCTCACCCTGGGCATCGGCGTCGCCCTCGTCGCCTCGCGGCTGCTCCGCGGCCTGCTCTACGGCGTCGAGCCGACGGACGCGACGGCCTTCGCCGCCGCCGCCGCCGTCCTCGCCGCCACGGCCCTCGCCGCGTGCTACATCCCCGCCCGCCGGGCGACCCGCGTCGATCCGATCGTGGCGCTGAGGGCGGAGTAGGGCGGGCGGTCGCGGTGGGTCCGGACGGCGGCGCACACAACCGACCAATCGGACTCGCCGCGAGCTCGGTTGCCGGTTTTTGTGCGCCATGCGAACACGATGTGACGCCCGTTCGCTGCCGCCGCCGACCGCTTGCACATTGGATGCGCTATCCGTACACAATGCGCGTCTCGTCCGCTGCCGCGCAGCGATTGGCGGATTGTGTCCGCTCGGGGCGAGCCGGGCTGCCGCCGGCGACGCCTCAGCCGCACCGCCTTCCGGCTCCGCCCGCTCCCGGAGCACGGTGTCCCGCGGGCGGACAGTCCGAGGTTGGCGGGGCAGTCGGCAAGGTGCCGGGTAAGCGGTTGTCGGGCAATCCGATGCGGGCGGGAACACAGCTCGGCCCCCGACTTGCTTTCGAGCCGCGCGTTCGAAGCCCCGAACCCACCCGAGTGGGTGATCGGGTGAGTGGGAGAGTGGGTGATCACTCACGTCGGCCGACGGTGCGTCGACCAGGCGTGCGCGCAGTCCCGCATCCCGCATCTCGCAATGCGAACCCGATCCGCCATGACCGACTTCGTCCGCGATGCCCGCCTGGCGCTGCGCTCCTTCGCGCGCAGCCCCGCCTTCACCGCCACGGCCGTGGCCACGCTCGCGCTCGGGATCGGCGTGACGACGACGGTCTTCAGCCTCGTGGACCCGCTGCTGCTGCGTCCGCTGCCGCTGCGGGCGGCCGACCGGCTGGTGTGGATCGAGCAGATCCAGCAGGGGCCGTCCTCGATCATGATGTCGCCGCCGGAGCCGGTCGCGGAGGCGTGGGGGCGGCGGTCGCGCTCGTTCGAGGGGCTCGAGCCGTTCGACAACCGACGGGCGGTGGTCACGGGCGCGGCGGCCGCCGCTGTCCTGCCGGTCCGGTCGGTCCGTCCCGGCTTCCTGCGCTTCCTCGGCCTCGCCCCGGTGCTCGGGCGGCCGCTCCTGCCGGGCGACACGGCCGCGGCCGCGCCGGCGGTGGCGCTGCTCGGCTACGCGACGTGGCGCACACGGTTCGGCGGGGAGGCGTCCGTGCTGGGCCGCACCGTCGGGATCGACGGGAAGCCGTACACGATCGTGGGGGTGGCGCCGCGCGCGCTGTCGCGGCTGTGGGGCGGGCAGGACTTCTGGACGCCGCGTCGCGCGCCGGCGCCCGACACCTCCTCGTCGCCGCCGGTGGTCTCGCTGATCGGGCGGCTCCGGCCGGGCGTGGATGCGGCCGCGGCCGCGCGCGAGCTGGACGGGATCCGGGCGCAGATGGCGGACCCGGTGTTCTTCGGGGAGCGGCCGTGGCGCACCGAGGTGACGCCGATGCGGGACCGGGGCGCCGATTACGAGACGGAGCTGCTCCTGCTGCTCGGCGCGGTCGGGCTCGTGCTGGTGGTGGCGTGCGCGAACGTGGCGGGGTTGCTGCTCGTGCGCGGCGCGGGTCGGGCGCGGGAGATGGCGATCCGGACGTCGCTCGGGGCGAGCCGCGGCATGCTCGTGCGGCAGCTGCTGACGGAGAGCGTGCTGCTCGCCCTGCCGGCGGGGGCGCTCGGGTGCCTGCTCGCCGCGTGGGGCGTCGTCGGCCTCTCTCACCTCCGGCCGGACGGGCTCGCGGTCCTGGACCGCGCGACGGTGGACGGGCGGGTTCTGGCGTTCGCCGCGGTGGTCAGCGTGCTGACGGGGCTCCTCTTCGGACTGGCGCCGGCGCTCCGCGCGACCCAGGCGCGGCCGGCGGACACGCTCCGCGACGGGGCCGGCGGCGCGCGGCAGCGCCGGCGGCTGCGCGGCGGACTCGTCGCCTTCGAGGTGGCGCTCTCGGTGGTGCTGCTCACCGGGGTCGGGCTCCTCGTGCACTCGCTCGCGAGGCTGCGCGAGATCGACCCGGGCTTCCAGCCGCGCGGCCTCGCGCTGGCGAAGGTCACGCTGCCGAAGGAGCGCTACCCGGACGCGGCGAGCATCGACGCCTTCGCGCGCGCCGTCGAGCAACGCACGCGCGGGCTGCCCGGCGTCACCGACGCGGTGGTCACGGGCGACATCCCGCTCGAGTACGGCATCACGTTCGGGGGTCTCGAGGTCGAGGGGGCGGCGGCGCCGGCCGAGCTCTCCCGCACGCCGCTCGCCTACGGCCGCGTCGCGCCCGGGAGCTTCAGGGTCTTTGGCATCCCGATCGTGGAGGGGCGGGGCTTCCTGCCCACGGAGCGCGGCAAGGACGCGCACGTGATGGTGGTCGGGGAGCGGCTCGCGCGGGCGCTCGCGCCGCACGGCGACGCCGTCGGGCTGCGGCTCCGCTTCGGCCCCGACTCCCCGTGGTACACCATCGTCGGCGTGGCGAAGGACATCGCGAGCAACGGGCTCGCCGGCCGCCCGAGCAACCGCTACCAGATCCACCATCCGTTCTCGGGCGAGCAGGTTGCGTTCGACAATACGATCTGGCTGGCCGCCCGCACCGGTGGAAGCGACGTGGCGCTCGCGGCGATGCTCCGCGACGCGATCCGCTCCATGGACCGCCAGGCGCCGATCCGGGAGCTCGAGACGGGCGAGGCGCTCGTCTCGGGCGAGCTGGCCCCGACACGCTTCTACGCGACCCTGCTCGGCGGCTTCGCGGCGCTCGCCCTCGCCCTCGCCGCCGTCGGCCTCTTCGGCACACTCGCCCAGGCCGTGCAGCGCCGGACCCGCGAGATCGGTATCCGCATGGCACTCGGCGCCGCCGCGGCGGACGTGCGCGGAATGGTCGTCCGCCAGGGGATGGTGCCCGCCGCCGCGGGGCTCGTGATCGGCGGCGCCTCGTCGCTCGCCGCCACCCGCATCATGCGCGGCATGCTCTACGACACCCGGCCAGGCGACCCGGCCACGCTCGCCGCCGTGGCGGCCGTCGTGCTGGCGACCGCGTTTCTGGCGAGCTGGCTGCCGGCGCGCCGGGCGACGCGGGTGGATCCGACGGAGGCGCTGCGGGCGGAATAGGCGGACGGGCACGTCCTGCCTCGAATGCGGAGGAGCGGGCGAATTTCGAGATGCGCGCAGCGCGCGCCTGGTCCTGCGGGAGGGAGGGAGCTTCCCCGCCTCCTTCGGCGCGCGCAGCCGGTGATGCTTCGAGTTCCGCTGGCGCCGCCAACCGCCCCCGCGTGGGCGTCCCCGGACGTCGGGGTATGGTTCACGGCGCGGGCAGCGGACAGGGCGGGGACGGTCCCTGACGCGTAGGTGGCCGGCGCTTGCGACTCGTCGCCGACGAACCTGATCCCCTCAGGTACACCAGTCCTCGACCACCAGCCCCGCCACCCGTCCGAATTCGCGCACATTGCAGCTAACCAGCCTCAAGCCGTGGGCGAGGCGGCGCGCCGGGCCTCCGCTTGCCGGGGCCCGCGAATGCCCGGCGCACCGCCCCGGCCGGGGCTCCTTGTCGTGCGCACGTCCGGCCGCGCGCCGGCGCTCGCGCCGTGGTGGCGCTGCGGGCGGAGTGAGCAGACGGGCACGTGGGGACGGTGCAAAACTCGCCGCTCGTCGCTGCCGCGGGATCGATGGTCGCCTCGCGCACGAATATCCAGTAGAACCCGCCAGTGGATCTCCGGGCGGTGGAGTTGGATCGAGTTGTGCTCCTGGGGCCGGCCGAATCCGCCAATCGAAGGGCGCCGGACGTCGAGCGGCGGGTCTTGCACCCATTGCCGGTGGGTGGCGGCGCCGCCGAGCGCCCAGGCCTCTTCGCTAACGCACGGCCGGCCGGCCGGCTGCGCAGCGGTGTCGACATGGCGCCCCCCGACGTGGCTGGCGCCACGGATCGGCGGAAACGGCCTGCCGGGCGCGGCGGGTGGATCCGACGGAGGCGCTGCGGGCGGAATAGGCGGAGTCGAGCGGCGCTCCTGGCGCTCGGCTCTGCCGGGCTTCTGCTCGGCGGCTGCCGTGCCCGGCGGATCCGTGCGCGAACGACCGGCCGCGCCGGCGTGTCGATGTGCGGCCCCTCCGATCGACGCATTGATGAAGGCGCGAACGGCCCCCGACGTGCGGCGACCACGATCGTACCGAGTGGGGGCGCGACGGCATCTCCCGGACCACGGAGGGAACAGATGAAATACCTGATGCTCATCAAGCACTCGGAGAGCACGCGCTCGCAGCCGATCCCCGAGGGGCTCCTCGACGCCATGGGCGAATTCGTCGGCGAAGGGCTCAAGAGCGGCGTGATCGAGGAGACGGCCGGGCTCAAGCGCTCCGCCGAGGGGTTCCGCGTCCGCTCGAGCGGCGGGAAGCTGACCACCACCGACGGGCCGTTCACCGAAGCCAAGGAGCTCGTCGGCGGCTTCGCGATCGTCGAGGTCGAATCGGAGGCGAAAGCCCGCGAGGTGGCGCACCAGTTCATGGAGCTCCACCGGATCCACTGGCCGGAGTTCGTCGGCGAGTGCGAGGTGCGGCCGTTCGAGGACATGTAGCGACGGCCGCGAGACCGGCGCCGTCGCGTTCCTGTTGACTTCCGACACCAGGGCGCGCATTGTTGTCGGAAGCCGACAGGACGGGGCGCGGGGCGCGGGGCGCGGGGCGCGGGGCGCGGGCCCGGGACCGCAAGCGGGAGCGGGCGCGTGGCGCGCACACGCACACGCACCCGCACACGGGTGATCATGGCGAGACCGGAGGTCGTGTGGCCGAACCATCCTCTTCCGACGTCCTCCGCGGCACGCTCGACCTGCTGGTCCTGAAGACGCTGTCGCTCGCGCCGATGCACGGGTGGGGGATCAGCCAGCGGATCCAGCAGCTCTCGCGCGGGGTGCTGGAGGTGAACCAGGGCTCGCTCTATCCGGCGCTCCAGCGGCTGGAGCATCGGGGCCTGATCGAGAGCGAGTGGGACACGACGGCGCAGAACCGGCGCGCGAAGTACTACACGCTGACGCGGGCGGGACGGAAGGCGCTGGCGGCGGAAACGGAGAGCTGGCGCGGGTACGTCGCGGCGGTGGACTGGATCCTGGGGACAACGTGAGCCGCGCAATGGCGTTCGCGTCCGAAGGGCCTCCCGCAAGCACGGGCCACGCAACCGCAGGCGGTCCCGGGTGAGCGCGCTCAAGGCCCTCCGCGCCCGCCTTCGCTCCGCCTTCTTCCGCCGCGCGGCGGATCAATCCCTCTCCGAGGAGATCCGCTTCCACCTCGCCATGGAGACGGAGCGGCTCGTGCGCGAAGGGGTGGCGCCGGGCGAGGCGCGGCGGCGGGCGTACGTCGCCTTCGGGGGAGTCGAGCGCTACGTCGAGGAGGCGCGGGACGGGCGGCGGCTGGGCTGGGTGGAGAGCGTCTGGCGCGACCTGCGCCACGCGCTCCGGCGCCTCGCCCGCTCGCCGGGTTTCGCTCTGGCGGTGATTCTCTCTCTGGCACTCGGCGTCGGCGCGAACGCGTCCGTTTTCGCGCTGATCCGGGGCGTGCTGCTGCGGCCGCTGCCGTATGCGCATCCGGATCGGTTGGTCTCGATCGGCCGGCCGAACGACGGGCGGACGAACTGGGTGTCGTTCCCCGATGACGCCGAGGCGTGGCGCCGCGGCGCCCGAACGCTGGTCGCGGTGGCGAAGTTCATGGACACGCGCGGCGCAGTGCGAGGCGTGGGGACGGCAGAGTACGCGAAGGGCGCCGCGGCCACCGGCAACCTGCTTGACGTTCTCGGCGTTCATCCGCTGCTGGGGCGCTGGTTCACATCGGAAGAGGTCCGCGGCGCCGGGCGGTTCGTCGTGTTGAGCCGGGAGCTCTGGGAGCGTCAGCTTGCCGGCGACCCGCGGGCGATCGGACGATCCATCGAGATCGATGGCGTGCGGCGGACGGTGGTCGGCGTGCTGCCACGGGGGGTCGGCCTGCCACTGGACGCGGAGTACTGGATTCCCGGACCGCGGCTGGAAATGGGCGAGGTCGTCGCCCGGGCACGGCCGGGCGCCTCGCTCACCGCGATCCGGCGCGAGCTCACGCGGCTATCGCCAACGACCTACTCCCGGGCAAAGCTGCATTTGCCAACGGCCATCGTCGTCGCACCGCTGCGCGAGCGGCTGTACGGCTCCCATGGCCCGGCGCTGCGCTTGCTCCTCGGCGCGGTGCTGCTGCTCTTCCTGATCGCATGCGCGAACATCTCGAGCCTCGCGCTCGCCCGCACCGTGGAGCGCCGCCACGAGCTGGCGATCCGCGTCAGCCTGGGCGCGAGCCGGCGCGCCCTCGTGCGGGATGTCTTCGCCGAGAACCTGCTGCTGGCGCTGGCGGGCGGTGGCGCGGGAATCCTCGTCGCGGTGTGGAGCACGCGGCTGTTCCTCCACCTGAGCCCGGTCTCGATCGCGCGGCTGCCGGGGATCGGCGTCGGGGCGACGAGCATCGGATACGCCGCGGGGCTCGCCCTGCTTGCGGCCGGCGTGGTCAGCATCGCGCCCGCGCTCGCGCTCACGCGCGGCTCGCTCAACCCGGCGCTCGGGGGCGAGGCGGCTCTCGGGACAGGGCCGCAGCGGATGCGCAAGGCGCTCATGGTCGCGCAGCTTGCCGTCGCCTTGCTGCTCCTCACCGGGTGCGGGCTGCTCGTCCGCAGCATGGAACGGCTGGAGAGCACCGATCTCGGCTTCAACCCGCGCGGGCTGGTCGTCCTTCACCTCGATCTTGCGATCCCACAGTACCGGGATACCGCGGCGCGCTCGCTCTTCGTGCGCGAGCTGACGGGCGCGGTCGGCGCGCTGCCCGGCGTCCGCTCGATGGCCAACGGGCCCCCGCCGCTCGTCGCGGGCCGGGGGGACCGTGGCTACTCCGAGGGCTTCGACGCGCTGTTCAGCCGTCGTGACCCGTCGGATCCGACGGCCCGGGGGGGCAACGTCTGGGTCAAGTACGTGGATCCCGACTACCTGTGGACCTTCCGCATTCGGATCCTCGCCGGCCGCGGGATCCGACCAGGCGACGACGCCGGCGCGCCCCCCGTCGCCCTCCTCAACGCCGCGGCGGCGAAGCTCTTCTTCCCGGGCGAGTCCGCGGTGGGCCGCACGGTCCCCGGGATCCCGCCGCAGATCCAGGGCGACGGCGGACCCGTCACCGTCGTCGGCGTGCTCTCGGATGTGCGCCAGCGGGACGTGACGCTCGCGGCGGAGCCGGAGATCTGGATGCCGAGGGCCCAGCACCCCGGCGGCTTCGCGCCGATCGACCTCACGATCCGCACGACCGGCGACCCGCGGCCCATCGTGCGATCGATCC
Source organism: uncultured Gemmatimonadales bacterium (assembly GCA_963708135.1). Taxonomy (GTDB): domain Bacteria; phylum Gemmatimonadota; class Gemmatimonadetes; order Longimicrobiales; family RSA9. The sequence goes on from OY970192.1 coordinate 223,952, forward strand.
GCCGCACGATCGCGCAGCTCGACGCGGACCTCGCCCCGGAGCGGCTGTCCACCATGAGCAGCATCATCGCCGGCGACATCGCCCCGCAGCGCTTCCTGTTCGTGCTCTTCTCCGCCTTTGCCGCGCTGGCGCTGGCGATCGCGGTGGTGGGCCTCGCGGGCGTCGTCTCCTATCTGACGGAGCGGCGCACGGCGGAGATCGGCGTCCGCATGGCGCTGGGCGCGCGCCGCGCAGAGGTGGTGCGGATGGTGGTGGCGGATGCGGTGCGCCTCGTTGCCCTCGGCATCGCCGCCGGGCTGCCGCTGTCGCTCGCCGCGAGCCAGCTGCTGGCGCGGTTCCTCTACGAGGTGAGCCCGCGCGACGCGGATGCCTTCCTCGCCGCCCCGGCCGTGCTCGGCGTGGCCGCGCTCGTCGCTGCATACCTGCCGGCACGAGACGCCGCGAAGGTGGACCCGATGGTGGCGCTGAGGTCGGAGTGAGATCAGGCGTCCGGCCAGGGCGGGTCGTTGCCGCCGGGATAGCGCGGCCATGAGCCTCCTTCACGGCCTCCGCGCCCGTCTTCGCTCCGCCTTCTTCCGCCGCGCGGCCGAGGGCGACCTCGCCGAGGAGATCAGCTTCCACCTCGAGTTGGAGACGGAGCGGCTCGTGCGCGAGGGGGTGGCGCCGGGCGAGGCGCGGCGGCGGGCGTACGTCGCCTTCGGGGGAGTCGAGCGCTACGTCGAGGAGGCGCGGGACGGGCGGCGGCTGGGCTGGGTCGAGGATGTCTGGCGGGACCTCAGGCTGGCCGGCCGCGGCCTCGCGCGGCGCCCGGGGCTCGCGGCGGCGGCGGTGGTTTCGCTCGGCGTCGGGATCGGCCTCACCGCATCGATGTTCGCGGTCGTGGACTCGGTGTTCTATCGGCCGCTGCCGGTGCCGGAGGCGGGACGGCTGGTTGCGGTCTACGTCGCGCACGGTGAGAGCCGCTACGGCGCCGCGTCCTATCCGGAGTACCTCGAGCTGCGCGAGCACACGCGCACGCTCGAGGGGCTCACCGCGTTCTCCTTTATGGGGATGAGCGCGACGCTGCGCGTGGGTGGCGCGGCGCGCCAGCGCAGGCTCGGCGTCGTCGCCGGCAACTTCTTCGACGTGCTGCGGCTGCGACCCGTCGCCGGGCGCTTCTTCTTGCCGGACGAGGACCGGATGCCGGACGCGGACCCGGTGGCGGTGGTGAGCTACGACTTCTGGCGGCGCGAGCTGGGCGGGGACGCTGGGGCGATCGGGAGCCGGATCAAGATCGACCGGCGCCCGTTCACGGTGATCGGGGTGGCGCCGCGGGGATTCGCCGGGCCGATGCCGGGGTGGGGCGTCGCCTTCAATGTCTACATCCCGATGGGGATGCGGGGCTCGCTCTCCGGCACGGGCGCCGGGGCCGACCTCGGGCGCACGGCGCGCTGGGGCACGCTGATCGGGCGGATGCGGACGGGCGTCACACTCCGGCAGGTCCGGGCCGAGTTGGCGGGGATGGCGGCCAGGCTCGCGCGCGCCTACCCGGAGACGGATGGCGAGCGCACCGTCGAGGTGGGCCCGCTGCGCGGGATGCGGCCCGACCTGGCGCGGGGCAACTGGCCGATGCTCCTCGCCCTCATGGGCGTGGTGCTCGTGGTGCTCCTGATCTCGTGCGCCAACGTGGCGGGGCTGCTGCTCGTGCGCGCGGCGGGCCGTCGCCGCGAGGTCGGGATCCGGCTCTCGCTCGGCGCCGGCCGGGCGGTCCTCATCCGCGCGCTGCTGGCCGAGAGCATGCTCCTCGCGCTGCTCGGCGGCGTGCTCGGCGTCCTGCTCGCGGAGTGGGGCACGCGGGCGCTGCGCGTCCTCTTCATGACCCCGGTGATGGTCCGGCTGCAGGCGCACTTCGACGTCTCGCCGGACGTACGCGTGCTCGCCTTCACCGCCGCCATCGCGCTCGCGTCCGGACTTCTGTCGGGGCTGCTTCCAGCGCTGGCCTCGGCGCGGCTGGAGCCGCTGCGCGCGCTCCGGGGAGAGAGCCGCCCCGGTGGGCGACGGCCCACCACGGGCGCCGTCGTCGTCGTGGTCCAGGTGGCCCTCGCCGTGCTGCTGCTCACGGTGGCCGGCGTGTTCCTCCGGGGGATGCAGGCCGCGCTGGCCGTGAACCCGGGCTTCCACGCCGCCGGCGTCTGGACCGCCTGGGTCTCGCCGCACGGCCCCCGGTACGATTCCATTCGGACGGCGACGTTCCAGGCCGAGCTCCTCCGGCGGCTGCGCGCCTCGCCGGGGATCGAGGCCGCCGGGCTCGGCTCGAGCGAGGTGCTCGGCTTCGGTGGCCCGCCCGTGCCGGTCGGCCTTCCGGGAGAGGCGCCGGGGCGGCCGGAGCCCACCGCGTACGAGAACTACGTGACGCCGGAGCTCACGGGCATGCTCGGCGTACCGCTCCTGCGTGGCCGCGCGCTGGATTCCGGCGACCGCGCCGGCGCGCCCGCAGTGGCGGTCGTGAGCGCGGCTCTCGCGCGCCGGCTCTGGCCGCGCGGCGATGCGCTCGGCAAGCATTTCGTGGCCGGCGGCCGCGCGGCCGAGGTGGTCGGGATCGTGGCGGACGCGAAGTACGTGGCGGATCGTGATGCCGGGGTGTCCTACATCTTCCTCCCCTTCGCGCAGCAGCCCGCCGCATCTCGTGGCACGGTGGTCTACCTGCGTCCGGTGGGCGGAGACGGAAGGCTCGCCGCGGCGGCGCTGGCGGGAGCGGTGCGCGCGCTCGATCCCGACGTCCCCTTCGACGATCCGACGCCGCTCACGGAGGCGCTGCACGTCTCGCTGACGGCGACGCGGATCATGGGCGTGCTGGCGAGTGCTTCCGCCGCTCTCGCGCTGGTGCTCGCCGCCATCGGGCTCTTCGCGCTGCTGGCGTTCGCGGTCGCGCGCCGCACCCGGGAGATCGGCGTGCGTATGGCACTGGGCGCGCGCGGCGGCGACGTGCGCCGGGTCGTCGCCCGGCAGGGGCTCGTGCTGGTCGGGATCGGCATGCTGATCGGCGTCCCCGCCGGGCTCGCCGCGTGGCGCATCCTGCGGGGGCTCGTGGAGGGCGTCGGGCGGGTGGACGCCGCGAGCCTCGGCGCGGTGGTGGTGATTCTCGCCGCAGTGGCGCTCGCCGCGACGTGGATCCCGGCCCGCAGGGCCGCGCGCGCGGACCCGATGGTGGCCCTGCGGGCGGAATAGGGCTACTCCACCCCCAGCGTCCGCACCGCATCCACCCGCGCCGCCGCGCGGGCGGGGATCCACACGGCGGCCAGCGCCACGGCGCCGAGCAGCGCGGCGGCGGCGGCGAGGGTGGCCGGGTCGTCGGGCGCGACGGCGAAGAGGAGGGAGCTCATGAGGCGGGTCAGCAGCACGGCGCCCGCGGCGCCCGCGGCGAGCCCGAGGGCGACGGGGGCCATGCCCTGCCGGATGAGGAGGCCCACGACGTCGCCTGCGCGGGCGCCGAGGGCGAGGCGGATGCCGATCTCGTGCGTACGCTGCCTCACCTGGTAGGAGAGCACGCCGTAGATCCCGAGGGCGGCGAGCAGCAGGGCGAGCGCGGCGAAGGTGGCGAGCAGCGTCGCCAGGAAGCGCGGCGTCGTGATCGACTCGGAGAGAGCGCCCTCGAGCGATGTGATCCGGGCGATCGGCTGGTCCGGATCCATGTCCGCCACGATGCGGCGCACGGCCGGGGCGAGCGCGAGCGCCTTCCCCGTCGTGTGCAGCACGTACGTCAGCGCGCGGCGGGGGGTCTGCTGCTCGGCGACGTAGACGATCGGCGGCGGCGGCGCGCGCAGCTCGCGCTGGCGCACATCGCCGACCACGCCGACGACGGGCAGCGGCCCACCGCCGCCGAAGTCGATCGTGTGGCCGACCGGGTCCGCGGCCCCGAACGCCGCGCGCGCCAGCGTGCGATTGATCACGAGCACGAGCGGGGCGTCCGCCCGGTCCTGCTCCTCGATGGCCCGCCCACGCACGAGCGGGATGCCCATGGTGCGGAAGAAGCCGGGCGTCACCTGGATGAGGTCGGCGCTCGGGTTCCGATCCGGGTCCACGCCGCTGCCGGGCACGGTCCAGCCGTGGTCCTCCACGCCGCCGTCGAGCGGCAGGAAGCGGGTCGCGGCCACCGCGCGCACCCCCGGCAGCGCGCCGAGCCGGCGCATGAGCTCGTGGTGGAAGGCCATGTAGCCGGGGCGCGTCGGGTACTTCACATCGCTGATCGTGAGCGTCACCACCAGCCGGTCGGCCGTGGCGAAGCCGGGATCCACGCTCCGCAGCGACCACAGGCTCCGCAGCAGCAGCCCCGCGCCGGCGAGGAGCACGAGCGAGAGCGCCACCTCGGCGACGACGAGAGCCCGCCTCGCCCGCCCGTGCGCCGCCGTCGCGCCGCGTCCGCCCTCGCGGAGCACCGACGCCAGGCGGGGGCGCGATGCGCCCCACGCTGGCAGCAGCCCGAACAGGAGCCCCGTCAGGAGCGAGGCGACGAGGGCGAAGAGCAGCACCTGCGCGTCGGGCCGCACCTCCGCGGCCCGGGGCAGCAGCCCGTCGGCGCGCGCGAGTAGCGCGGCCACGCCCCAGAACGCCAGGACGAGGCCGAGCGCCCCGCCGACGAGGCCGAGGAGCAGGTTCTCCACCAGCAGCTGGCGGAGCAGCCGCGCCCGGCCGGCGCCCAGGGCGGCGCGCACCGCCACCTCCCGCCGCCGCGCCGTGCCGCGGGCCAGGACCAGGTTCGCCACGTTGGCGCACGCGATGAGCAGGATCAGCATCGTCGCCCCGAGCAGGACGAGGAGGGCGAGCCGGACGTCCCCGACCATGGCCTCGCGGAGCGGCTGCACGGTGGCCGCCGTGAGGTCGGCGTTGGTCTGCGGGTGCTCGGCCGCGAGTGCGCGCGCCACGCCGGACAGCTCCGCGCGCGCCTGCGCGACGCTCACCCCCGGCCGGAGCCGGCCGACCGCGCTCAGCAGCCGCACGACCCGTAGCTGGAGCGGGATCGAGCTCTGCGGGACGGTCGAGAGGAAGACCCATGCCTCGATGTCGTGGCTCGGGAAGCCGAACGCCGGCGGCATGATCCCCACCACGGTGTACGGCACGCCCGCGAGCAGGATGCGCGAGCCGACGAGCCCCGGGTCCGCGCCGAAGCGCGTGCGCCACGCCGCGTCGCTCAGCACGATCACGTGGTTGGCCCCCTTCTCCTCGACCGGCAGCAGCGTGCGCCCGAGCTCGGCCGGCACGCCCAGCGTCTCGAAGAAGCCCGCCGACACGTGCGCCGTCGGCAGCGCCTCCGCCTGTCCGCGCCCGGTCAGAACCACGTCGCTCGGGATCGTGCTGTACAGTCCAAGCGACACGAGCGACCGCGAGTGCGCCGCCCAGTCCTCGAAGTCCGGCACCGAGAACCCCATCCGCGCCTGCCCGTCGCGCGGCGCCGCCGGCCACACCCGCACCAGCCGGTCGGGCGAGGGAAAGGGGAGCGGCCGGAGCAGCACGCCGCGCACGACGGTGAAGATCGCCGTCGTCCCGCCAATGCCGAGCGCCAGCGTGAGCGCCGCGATCGCCGTGAAGCCGCGCGCGCGCCGGAGCTGGCGCGCGCCGTGACGCAGGTCCTGGAGGAGGGCGTCCATGGGCGGCTCCCAGGGCTGGGGTGAGGGTATCGGGGCTCGGGGGCAAGCGGTGGTCCAGGCGGGCGTGTTGGATCCAAGTTGCGACGGAGCAACGATTTGCGAATGGGGGCGGTGGCGCCGCCGCGCGCGCGGGGGTGTCCGCTGGCGGGACGGGTGGTCCCGCGGGGGGGCGGGGGGGGGTGGGGGAGGGCGGGGGAGCGGGCGCGGTTTGGCCCCGGGCGGCCCCGGGCGGCGCCGGGCGGCGAGGGGCGGCTCGTGCATGCCATGCCGGCGCAAGTCGCCGCTCGTTCTCCCCCGTCTTCAACCGAGGGGCGGGTTGGGACGGCTCCGCGTGCATGATCCGGTTCTCGATTCCGGATCACCGGCGAGTGGCGGGTTGTGCACCCCGGCGGAGTGGCGCCAGCGGCGGGCGGCGGCGGGCGGCCGGCGGCGGGAGAGCGCCGGGCTGCGGCGGGCCGCGGCCAGCGCCGGCGGGCTGCACAACCTGCCGTTCGTGAGCCTCTATCGGGCGAGGGGCGGCTCGTACATGCCATGCGGGCGCAAGTCGCCGCTCGTTCTCTCCGGTCTCAACGAGTGGCGGGTTGGTACGGCTCCGCGTGCATGATCCGGTTCTCGATTCCGGATCACCGGCGAGTGGCGGGTTGTGCACCCCGGGGGAGTGGCGCCAGCGCCGGGCGGCGGCGGGCGGCCGGCGGCGGGAGAGCGCCGGGCTGCGGCGGGCGGCGGGTAGCGCCGGCGGGCTGCACAACACGCCGGTCGTGAGCCTGTATCGAGCGAGTGGCGGCTCGTGCATGCCATGCGGGCGCAAGTCGCCGCTCGTTCTCTCCGGTCTCAACGAGTGGCGGGTTGGTACGGCGCCACGTGCATGATCCGGTTCTCGATTCCGGATCACCGGCGAGTGGCGGGTTGTGCGCCCCGGCGGAGTGGCGCCAGCGGCGGGCGGCGCCGGGCCCCGGCGAGCGCCGGGCCCTGCGCGCACGGACGGGCGGAGTGGCGCCAGCGCCGGGCTGCGGCGGGCGGCGGCCAGCGCCGGCGGGCTGCACAACCTGCCGTTCGTGAGCCTCTATCGAGCGAGTGGCGGCTCGTACATGCCATGCCGGCACAAGTCGCCGCTCGTTCTCTCCGGTCTCAACGAGTGGCGGGTTGGTACGGCGCCACGTGCATGATCCGGTTCTCGATTCCGGATCACCGGCGAGTGGCGGGTTGTGCACCCCGCCGGCGGAGCGGCGTCAGCGCCAGGCGCCGGGCGGCGCCGGGCCCCGGCGAGCGCCGGGCCCTGCGCGCACGGACCGGCGGAGTGGCGCCAGCGGCGGGCGGCGGCGGGCGGCGCCGGGCCCCGGCGAGCGCCGGGCCCTGCGCGCACGGACCGGCGGAGTGGCGCCAGCGCCGGGCGGCGGCGGGCGGCGCCGGGCCCCGGCGAGCGCCGGGCCCTGCGCGCACGGACCGGCGGAGTGGCGCCAGCGCCGGGCGGCGGCGGGCGGCGCCGGGCCCCGGCGAGCGCCGGGCCCTGCGCGCACGGACCGGCGGAGTGGCGCCAGCGCCGGGCGGCGGCGGGCGGCGCCCGGCCCCGGCGAGCGCCGGGTCCTGCGCCTACGGACCGTCGGGGAGGCGCCGGCCGACCGGCGGAGGTGCCGGCCGACCGGGAGGGGCGCCCGGCGCCGGCGAGCGCCGGGTCCTGCGCGCACGGACCGTCGGGGAGGCGCCAGCCGGCCGGGAGAGGTGCCGGCCGTCGGGGAGGCGCCGGCCGACCGGGCGGCGGTGCCGGCCGACCGGGAGCGGTCCCCGGCCGGCGGATCCGCGCGAGTCGGCCGTCCGATGCCGGGATGCCAGCATCCCGCACGCGAACGGTCGGCGGGCGAGAAGCACGGAGGCGGAAGCGTCGCATTCCCCCGCATGGCGCGGAATCCGCCGCCCCGCTGGCGCCGGCACGGGGGTTCCATGCCGACGGGCACACCGAATCCAGGACTCTCCCGGGAGGGCGCGCATGGACAACCTCCGGCAGGACCTCGGCCACGCGCTGCGCTCGCTGTCGCGCAGCCCCGGCTTCGCGCTGGTCGCCATCGTGCTCCTTGCCCTCGGGATCGGCGCGACGACGGCGATGTTCTCCGTGGTGGACTCGGTGCTGCTGCGGCCGCTCTCCTACCCGGACCCGGGGCGGCTGGTGTGGATCGACCAGCCGGTGCCGAAGTACGACGCCGATCATCCGTGGGGCGTCTCGGAGGCCGGCTACCGGGACTACGCCGGCAACGTCCCGGCGCTCGCACGGATCGGCGCCTTCTTCAACACGGACGTGGACGTGGCGCGCGCCGGGGGCGCCCGCCAGGTGCCGGCGGTCTACGCGACGGCGAGCCTCCTGGGCGTGCTCGGCGCCCGGCCGGCCCTCGGCCGCCTCTTCGGCAAGGCCGAGGATGCGCCCGGCGGCGAGCGAGTCACCCTGCTCGGCTACGGCTACTGGCAGCGCGCGTTCGGCGGTGATCCCGGCGTGATCGGGCAAACGCTGCGCATCGGGGGGAGCCCGGCCACGATCATCGGGGTGCTCGCGCGCGGCTTCAGGCTCCCGCGCATCGCGGCGGACCTGGTGCTGCCGGCGCAGCTGGACCCCGCGGCCACGCCGGTCAACTCACACTATCTGGGCGTCGTGGGCCGCCTCGCGCCGGGGGCCACACTCGCCACGGCCAACGCCCAGCTCGCGCGCCGGGTTACCGGGTTCACGGAGCGCTACCCCCAGGCGTACTCGCCGGGCTTCATCCGCCAGTTCGGCTTCCGCGCCGAGGCGGTCCCGCTCCGCGACGAGGTGCTCGGAAACGTATCTCGCGGACTCTGGGTCCTGTTCGGTGCGGTCGCGCTCGTGCTGCTCATCGCCTGCGCGAACGTGGCCAACCTGTTCCTGGTCCGCACGGAGGGACGACGGCGGGAGCTGGCGGTGCGCGCCGCGCTCGGCGCGGGGCGCGCCCGGCTGGCCCGGTCCTCCCTCACGGAGAGCCTCGTGCTCACGCTCTTCGCCGGCGCGCTCGGCCTCTGGCTCGCGAGCGCGGCGGCGCGCCTGCTGCGCGCGCTCGGGCCAACCGACCTGCCGCGCCTGGCGGAGGTGCGAGTGGGCTGGGCCGGAGCGCTCTTCTGCGCCGGAATCGCGGCCGCGGCGGGCGTCGCCTTCGGGCTGTTCCCCGTGCTCCGCCGCAGCGTCGATCTCGGCCTCCTGCGCGAGGCCGGCCGCGGGCTCTCCGGCGGCGCCGTACGGCGTGGCGCGCGGCGCGCCCTCGTGGCCGGCCAGGTCGCGCTCGGGGTCGTGCTGCTCGCCGCGGGCATCCTGCTGCTGCGCAGCTTCCAGCGCCTCCGCGCCGTGGACCCCGGCTTCCGCGCCGGAAGGGCCCTCACGCTCGAGGTGGCGCTCCCCTCCCAGGGCTATACCGATTACGCGAGCACCACCGCCTTCTGGCGCCAGGCGACGTCGCGCATCCGCGACCTCCCCGGCGTGGCCGCCGTCGGCGCGGGCGGGGCCCTGCCCGTTGCCGACGGGTCGTCGTGCGCTGTCCTGAACGTGGAGGACCTGCCGGCGGAGAGGGCGGGGGAGGCCAGGTGCGTGGCCAAGGCCTCGGTGACGCCGGGCTATTTCGCCGCGCTCGGGATCCCGCTGCGCGGCCGCGCGCCCGAGTGGCGGGACGTGGACGCGGGCACCGGCGCCGTCGTCGTCACCCGCACCCTGGCCGAGCGGCTCTGGCCGGGCGAGGAGGCGATCGGCAGGGGGCTGCGCGGGGGGAGCGGGGGCGGCAGCCGGTACTACCGCGTGGTCGGCGTGACGGGCGAGCTCAGGATGGACGGCCTCGACCGCGCGCCCACGCCGATGGTCTTCTTCCCCGTGCGGCCGGCCTCGGACTCCCTCATGCTCTGGGGCCCGCCACGCTACCTCACGCTGGTCGTGCGCATGAAGGGCGGCTCCTCAGCCGCCCTGAGCGGCGCCATCCGCCGCGTCCTGGCCGGGATCGACCCGGATGCCGCCGTAGGCGACGTCCGCACGATGGCCGCCGTCGTCTCCCACTCGTTCGCGCGCACCACGTTCATCCTGCTGCTGCTCGGGCTGGCGGGCGCCATGGCGCTGCTGCTCGCCGCGGTCGGGATCTACGGCGTCGTCGCCTACCTCGTCGAGCGGCGGACGGCGGAGGTCGGCGTGCGCATGGCGCTCGGCGCCACCGCCGCGCGCGTCGGCGGCATGGTGGTCGGCGAGTCCCTCGCCACCGCCGCCCTTGGCGCCGCCGTCGGCCTGGCCGTCGCCGTGCCCGCGGCGCGGCTGCTCGCCTCGCTGCTCTTCGAGGTGAGCCCCGCCGACCCGCTGGCCCTGGGCGTCGCCGTGGCCGTGCTCGTGGTCGTGGCCGCCGCGGCCAGCCTGGTGCCGGCGCTGCGCGCTGCGCGGATCGACCCGGCGAGGGCGTTGCGGGCGGAGTGAGGCGGGCGGCGGCCGTAAAGTCCCCACGCGTTGCTCCTGGAATCGACGCTTGGGGAGTTGACGACGAATAGCGCGGCAAAGTCCCCAATCGTTCCCATGGACCTCCGACCGCTGGGGAGTTGACGACGAATAGCGCGGTGAACTCCCCAACCGTCTCCGCGCCGGGGGATCCTTGGGGAGTTCACGGCGGCCGCACGCGACATCGCCTTACGCCTTCCACTCCTCGGCGCGCGCGTTCGAACGCGGCCGGCGCCGCGACGCCGGCCGTGGTCAGGGCTCCGCGGGCTCGGCCGCGGGTGCGTCGCCGCCGGAGGGATCGCCGATGGCGGGCTCGGCGGGGGGGGCCGCCTTCGCGCCGTCGCCCGAGGCCGGGCTCTCGGCGGCGGCGGCCGCGTTCGCGGCGTCGCCCGCGGTCGGCTTCTCGGCGGCGGGGGCCTTCGCGCCGCCGGCCGTGGGCGGCATCTCGGCGGCGGGCGGGATCGGTCGGCCGCGCGGAACGCGCAGGCTGAACACGGCGCCGCCGCCGGAGTTCGGCGTGAGGGTGACGTCGCCGCCGAGGAGTCGGGCGAGGCGACGGGAGACGGCGAGGCCGAGGCCGGACCCGCCCTTCTCGCGGGTGGCGGAGCTGTCGATCTGGAAGAAGGGATCGAAGACGGCCGTGACCTCGGCTTCCGGTATGCCGGGGCCGGTGTCGCGGATGTCGATGTCCATCCACTCGTCGGACGGCTTGAGCTCGAGGGTGACGCGGCCGCTGTCGGTGAACTTGACGGCGTTGCCGACCAGGTTGGTCAGGATCAGGCGCAGCTTGCCGCCGTCCGAGACGGCGACGGTGGCCGAGTCGGCGCCGACCAGCTCGAGCGCGAGGCCCTTCTGCCGCGCCGAGATCTCGAGCATGGAGGCGACGTCGCGGGCGATCGCGGCGACATCGACGGGAGCCCGCCGCACGACGGCGCGGCCGGCCTCGAGGCGCGTGAAGGTGAGGACCTCGTCGATGATGGAGACCAGGTGCCAGGCACTGGACTTCACGTGCCGGAGGTGCTCCTTCTGCCGCGGCGTCAGGGGCTCGGACTCGAGCACGTCCGAGATGCCGATCACGGCGGTCAACGGAGTGCGCAGCTCGTGGCTCATGGTGGCGAGGAACTGGCTCTTGGCCTCGGCGGCCTGCTCGGCGGCGTGGCGGGCGTGCCGGAGCGCGGCCTCGGACTCCTTGCGCTGTGTGATGTCACTGTCCATGCCGACCCACTCGCGCACGGAGCCGTCGGGGGCGAGGACGGGGACGGCGCGCACCACCATGAAGCGCCACTCGCCGGTGGCGGCTTTCCGGAGACGGAACTCGTGGTCCATCGGCGTGGCGGTTTCCACGGCGTGGCGCCAGGCCGCCTCGGTTTCGGCGCGGTCGTCGGGATGGACGGCGGCGAGCCACCCGCACCCGAGCCACTCCTCCAGGGTCTGTCCCGTGAAGGCGCGCCAGGAGGGCGAGTCCTCGACGACGGATCCGTCGGGCGCGGTGGTCCAGACGATCTCGGCCGTCGCCTCGATCAGGGCGCGGAAGCGCTCCGCGCTCTCGCGCACGTGGCGCTGGGCCTCGCGCAGGTGGGTCACGTCGGTGAAGGTCGCCACGACGCCGCGGATCTCGTCGCCGGAGGTGCGGTACGGCGTGAGGCGGGCGAGCCAGGCGTGGCCGCCGCCGTTGCCGACCTCGCGCTCCAGGGGCTGGAGCGAGTCGAGCACGCGCTGGCAGTCGGCGCGGAGCTCGGGGTACTGCATACGGTGCGTCACGTGCTCTAGAGGGCGGCCCTGGTCCACGGGCAGCACGTTGAAGAGCTGACGGAGCGCGGGGGTGAAGCGCTGGATGCGGAGCTGGCGGTCGAGGAAGAGCGTGGGGATCTCGGTGGCGGCCATAAGGTTGCTGAGATCGTCGTTGGTGCGCCCGAGCTCCTCGAGCCTGACCTTCAGCTCGTCGTTGACGGTCTTGAGCTCCTCGTTGGCCGACTGGAGCTCCTCCTTGCTGGTCTCGAGCTCCTCGAGGGTGGACTTGTACTCCTCGTTGATGGACTGCAGCTCCTCGTTGGAAGCCTTGAGCTCCTCCTGCCTGCGCTCGGAGCTCTCGATCATCTCCTGCAGGCGGGTGCGCGTGGTGGCGAGCTCGGCCTCGGTGTCCTCGAGACGGCCGGCGGCGGTGCCCCCTTCGTTCTTCGGCTCGGCCTCCTCGGCGGGACCGCTCTCGAGGAAGGTGACGAGCGCGAGCGGCGACTCGCCGGGGAGGCGCGCGGGCGCGACGTGCATCTGCACGCGCACGGGCTCGCCCTCGATGTCCATGGGCACGGTGCGGGTGAGCGCCGGCGTCGCCTGGTCCAGCGCCTGGAAGAGCGCCGAGCGGAGGTCGATGCGGAGCTCCGGCCGCGCCGCCTTGAGCACGTTGGCGGACGGCGTGCCCGCGGTGAACTGGAGGTAGCGGTTGGCGGTCTCGGAGACGTGGATGATGATGTGGTCCGCGTCCACGAGGACACTCGGCGGCGCGTGCGCCTCGAGCGCCTGTCGGTGCAGCTCGCCGTCGGCGGCCGCCTGGGCGCCGGTGGCGGCGCGCGGCCAGACGCGGTCCCCGAGGTGGGTCCGGCCGTGCAGGGGCAGCTCGGGCAGGTGCCGCCGATCGCTTCCAGTCCTGCGTGCGCGCTGGTAGATGCGGTGCTGGCGGTCCATCGAGCGGAAGCCGGCGCCCTCGGGCGCGGACTCGGATTCGCCGAGGAACAGGTAGCCATCCGTTCGCAGCGCGTAGCGGAACAGCTCGAGCACCCGGTCCTGCAGCCCCTTCTCGAGGTAGATGAGGAGGTTGCGGCAGGCAACGAGGCCGAGGCGCGAGAAGGGCGGGTCGCGCAGCAGGTCGTGCGGCGAGAAGAGGATCCGCTCGCGCAGCTCCTTCTTCACGCGCACGTAGGCGCCCTCCCGGGTCAGGAAGCGTAGCGCGCGCTCCTCGCTCACGTCCGCCGCGACGGCGTCCGGGTAGAGCCCCACGCGCGCGAACTCGATCGCGTCCTCGTCCAGGTCGGTGGCAAAGACCTGGATGCGGAGCGGGCTCTGCATGCGGTCGGCCTGCTCGGCCAGCAGCATCGCGATGCTGTAGGCCTCCTCGCCGGTGGCACAGCCCGCCACCCACGCGCGCACCTCGCCGCTTTCCGCCGCGGCCTCGAAGAGCGCGGGGATCACGGCGGTCTCAAGCGCCTCGAACGCCTCCGGGTCGCGGAAGAAGCCGGTCACGCTGATCAGCAGGTCCTTGAGCAGCGCCCGCGCCTCGGTGGTGTCGTGCTGGAGCCGGGCCAGGTATTCGGCGAGCGTGAGCGATGACGTCACCTGCATCCGGCGCCCGATGCGCCGCAGCACGGTGCTGCGCTTGTAGCCGCTGAAGTCGTGCCCCGTTCGCGTCCGCAGCTGCGTCAGGATCGCGCGCAGCGCGTGCGTGTCGCCAGCCTCGAGCCCGACCGCCGACGGTGCGCTCCAGGGCACCCCGTGCGCCCGCAGCCCGACCACCCGCTGGCCCAGCTCGCGCGCGGGGAGCACGAAATCCACGAGGCCCGTGGCGACGGCGCTGCGCGGCATCGTGTCGTAGTCCGCCTCCTCCGGCGACTGCGCCATGATGATGCCGCCCCTCTCCTTGATCGCCTTGAGCCCCGCTACGCCGTCCGTGCCGGACCCGGACAGCAGCACGCCCACGCCGTCCGGATGCACCTCGGCCACCGTGCGGAAGAAGGTGTCGATCGGGGAGCGGCGGCCGCGCGGCTCCTCGAACTCAGTGAGCTGGAGGTGACCGTTCGTCACTTCGATCGCGCGGTCCGGCGGAATCACGTAGACGTGGTCCGGCTCCAGCGGCGTGCGCGCGCGCACCTGGCGCACGGGCATCTTGACGAACGGCTGGAGGACCTCCGCCAGCTGGCTCTCCCGGTCCGGCGAGAGGTGCATCACCACGACGAAGGCGATCCCCGTCTCCTCGGGGATCGCCTCGAAGAAGCTTCTCAGCGCCGTGATGCCGCCCGCCGAGGCCCCGATGCCGACGAGGTTCAGCGATGGCGACCCCTCGGAGGGGGCTGGGGCCGATGAATCCTCGTTCTGCTGCATGGGTCCCCGGGGGAAGGGATGCACATCTCGCCAGACCTTGGCATTTTCCCGCGCAAGGCGCACGCCAACCGCCCTCGTCGTGCGCACGGACGGCGCCGCGCCCGCCGCGCGCACGACCACGTGCATCACGGACGAACTCCCGGCGCATTCTGCCATGGAGGCGCCCCGCCCGCGGCATAGCTTTCGGGAAAACGCTGCACGGATGGCGGTTCACCCTTGCGCGAGCGCCTCGGCCGACCCCGCCATCCATACGCCGGCGGACACCGCCTCCGAGGCGATGGGGTCGGCCCCGGCGAGGCGCCGCCGCCACTCCTCTGGGGTCCAGCCCAGCGGCTGGACGCGCGGGGGCGGGGCGCCGAGCGCCTCGAGGCGGCGCAGCGCGTCCGGCGGCAGCCGCTCCGCGACGACCAGCAGATCGACGTCGCTCCAGAGGTTGAAGTCGCCGCGGGCGACTGAGCCGAAGACGACGGCCGCTCGCATGCCAAGATCCGGGTCGAGGCGGCCCACGTGGGCGCGGGCGAGATCGAGCAGCGCCTCCCGCTCGGCGCGCCGGCCGGCCAGCACCGCTTCAATCGTCATGGGCGGATCCTCCCGACGCTCGCGACAGTCGCTCCCACGCGCCGTCGACCAACCCCAGCACGGCCCCGAGGTCGGAGAGTGCCTGCGCGGCATCCTCCGGCCCGTAATGCGCGCCGGGGGGTCCCGCCGGATGCGCGTCCGGGTAGCGCGCGGGGATGTAGTGGCGGGAGAGTCTGCGGAGCGCCGCCTCGATCCCGGCCGGTAGAGACTCGATGGCCGCCACCGCGGCGCCGTGCTGCACGAGGTCATGGCCCCATGCACCCTTGCCGACGCCGTGCAGGAGTCCCTTGACCGCGAGCTGCGCGCCCTGCTCGGCCAGGAAGCAGGCCCACTGCGGGAGCCCGGCGGCGGCCTGCACCTCGGCGCCCCGGCGCGCCTCCTGCGCCGCTTGTCGCCAGCGTTCGAACTCCGGTGCGTCCAACATTCTCTCCCCGATCTACCACAGAGCTCCGGGCCCGGCCCGTGTGCAGGGCCGTCTACCAATGTATCGATTGCGCCCGCCAGCCGCCGGCCCGCACCTTGCACCCACCGCGCGCGTGCGCGACGCGGAGCGGCAGGGGGGCCCCCCCTCGGAGATGACGGACGCGGCGCCCGCGGATACCCCGCCCCGGTGGGGACGCGGGGGCGAGGTCGCGGAGCGCCGGGGCGATGCGGACGCCGGCTGGGAGGCGGAGCGGGCGGCGCTGCTGGGCGCGTCCATCGCCGACCTCGGGCTGCGCGTCGAGGGCTCGCCCGTGCAGTCGATGGTCGAGCGGCTCTACGCGGAGCTGGACGCGCGCGGGCTGGTCTTCCGGCCGCCCGTCTACCTCACCGACGAGTGGGGCTGTCCCGAGGGCGTGCCTGCCATCGGGGTTCCCTTCTTCTACGCGGACCGCCGCCTGGAGCGCCTCGAGCGCGAGCACGCCGTCGTGCTCGAGGAGGAGGACGACCCGCGAAAGATCCTCCGCCACGAGGCCGGCCACGCCTTCAACTACGCTTACCGCCTGTACGACCGCCCCGAGTGGCGCGCCCTCTTCGGGCCGTACTCGCGCCCCTATCGCGAGCGCTTCCACGTCAACCCGTTCTCGCGCGAGTTCGTCCGCCACATCCTGGGCTGGTATGCACAGAAGCATCCGGACGAGGACTTCGCCGAGTGCTTCGCCGTCTGGCTCACGCCCGGGCTCGATTGGCACGCGCTCTACCGTGGCTGGCCGGTGCTGCGCAAGCTCGAGTACGTGGATGCGGTCATGGCGGAGGTCGGACCGGTCGAGGTCGAGGCGCCGCCCATCCGCCGCGAGTACCTCCCCGTCGAGGCGCTCCACTCGACCCTTGCCGAGTACTATGCCGGCTGGGAGGAGCCACTGCCGCTGCGCGACCCCGCCCACTTCGACGGCGACCTGCGCAACCTCTTCCGGGGCGGCGCGGGCGCGCCGGGTGCGGGGCGCGCGTTCCTGGAGCGTCACCGGCGTGAGCTGGTGCGCGACGTGGCCTACTGGACGGGCGAGCTCACGCAGCTCGTGCGGCAGCTCCTCGATCACCTGGCCGCGCGCGTGGACGCCCTCGATCTCTCGCCCGGCCCGACCCCCGAGGCCGAGGCCGCCACGCTCGTCGAGCTCACCGCCTTCCTCACGGCCGTGGTCATGAACTATCGCCACACCGACCGCCTCGCCCCCGACCCCGCGGAGCCGCGGTGAGACTCGTCGTCCTGCACGACGTAGAAGGCGACGACGTCGTCGCCGAGGTCGCCGGCGCGGCGCGCGCGCTCGGCCACGACACCTCCTCGCTGGCGTTCGGGCCGGACGTGGTCGAGAGCGCCGCCGCGCTGCGCGACGCCTCGCCCGACCTCGTCTTCAACCTCACCGAGAGCTTCGCCGGCAAGAGCGCGCTCGACTCCGGCATCGCGTCGCTGCTCAACCTGCTCGATCTCCGCTACACCGGCTCCAGCCACTCGGGGCTGCTGCTCGCGGGCGACAAGGTGCTGGCCAAGCGGATGCTCGCCTTCCACGGCATCCCCACCCCCGAGTTCGCGACGCTGCACCGCGGCGCGCTGGAGAGCGCGGACGCCCTTCGCTTCCCGCTCATCGTGAAGCCGCCGCAGGAGGACGCCTCCATCGGGATCTCCTCGGGCTCCGTGGTGCGGGACCTGAACGAGCTCCTCGCGCGCCTCGACGAGATCAGCCGCGGCTACACCGGCCCGGTCCTCGTCGAGCAGTTCCTGGAGGGCCGCGAGTTCTACGTGGGTGTGCTCGGCAACGAGCGCCCGGAGGCGCTGCCCCCCGCCGAGTTCGACATGTCCGAGTTCCCCGACGGCGTTCCCCGCGTGGCGAGCTGGGCGGCCAAGTGGGACGAACACGACCCCGAGTACGTGGGCAGCCGAACGACGTTTCCGCACGCGCTGGAGCCGGAGGTGCAGCGTCGCCTGCAGGAGACCGCGGTGCGCGCCTTCGAGGCGCTCCGCCTGCGCGACTACGCCCGCGTGGACCTGCGCCTCGATGCGCACGGCGTGGCGCACGTCCTCGAGGTCAATCCGAACTGCTATCTGAAGCGCGGCGAGGTCTTCGCCGCGGCGGCGGAGCGAATGGGGCTCGACTACGAGGCGCTCGTCGGCCGGATCGTGGAGCTGGCCGCCGGCCGCTACGCGCGCTGAGCGGCGCCAGGGCCGCGCGTGATCGCATCCTGCCCGCCGGCCCCCGGTCGGTACGGTGCGCGCCCTGTCCTTGGCTTCAGCCCCCCAGCTCGCGCAGCCGTGATCCCGCCTTCTCGAGCGTCTCCACGCGCTTGCAGAACGCGAAGCGCACGAGGGTGTGCCCGAGCTCCGGCTCGTGGAAGAAGCTCGAGCCGGGTACTGGCGCCACACCGCCCTCGATGCGGCCGCCCGCGCCGGCGGCGAGCCAGCGCGAGAAGGCGTGGTCATCCATGTCCGTGAGCCCGTTCGCCTCCGCCACGGCCGAGAAGTCCGCCATGACGTAGTAGGCGCCGGCCGGTGCCTCGCAGCGGAACCCCGCCTCCTGCAGCGCCGGGACCAGCGTGTCGCGGCGGCGGCGGTAGCCCGCGACGAGGTCGGCGTAATAGTCGTCGCCCAGCTGCTCCAGCGCGGCGGCCACACCCTCCTGCAGCGGCGCGGGCGCGCCCACCGTGAGGAAATCGTGCACCTTGCGGATGGCGGCGGTGAGGTCCGGCGGCGCGACGATGGTGCCGACCCTCCAGCCCGTCACGCTGAATGTCTTCGACGCGCCACTCACCGTGACCGTCCGCTCCTTCATGCCGTCCAGCGTGGCCAGCGGGATGTGCGTGCCCTCGTAGAGGATGTGCTCGTAGATCTCGTCCGTGAAGGCGACGAGGTCGTGCCGCCGGCACAGCGCCGCGACGCTCTCCAGCTCCGCCGGCGTCAACACCCGGCCGGTCGGGTTGTTGGGCGTGTTGAGGATGATCGCGCGCGTGCGAGGCGTGACCGCGGCCTCCAGCCGGTCGAGGTCCAGCGGCTGGTCGGCGTCCAGCGGCAGCCACACGGGCGAGGCGCCGCACAGGATGGCATCCGGCCCGTAGTTCTCGTAGAACGGCTCGAAGATGATGACCTCGTCGCCCGGGTTCACCACGGACAGGAGCGCCGAGGCCATGGCCTCCGTGGCGCCACAGGTCACGGTCACCTCGCGCGCCTCGTCCACCTCCCAGCCGTAGAAGCGCCCGTACTTGGCCGCGATCGCACGCCGCAGCCGCGGCGCGCCCCACGTCACCGCGTACTGGTTCACGTCCGCGCGGATCGCCTGGCAGGCGGCTTCCTTCAGCACGTCCGGGCAGGGGAAGTCCGGGAACCCCTGGGCCAGGTTGATCGCCCCGTGCTCGTTCGCGACGCGCGTCATCTCGCGGATGACGGACTCGGTGAAGCCGTGGGTGCGGCGTGCCGTGCGCATTGCGCTCCTCTGGCTGGCGGCTCGTGCTTGGCTGGGGTGCGGCGCCCGGAGAGGGGCGCGGGGGGTAAGGTAGGCGCGGCCGCTGGGGGCCGCCAGTTGGTCGGGAGAGGGCGCGGTGGCTGGCGGCGCTGAGTGGGGGAGTGGGAGAGTGGGGGACGCCGGGCCGGCTTGCCGGCGCGCGCGGGATGCCGGGCCTCGCGCTCTTGCCGGCGCGCGCCGGATGCCGAGCCTGGCGACCATGCCGGGGCCGGTGGATTCCGGGCCGGCTTCGCCTGGTCCGCCGCCGCATCCCGGAGGAACCTACGCTCGCCACCCCTCGACCACCGCCATCACCTCCTCGCTCGCCTCGCCGAGCTCGGTGGGCGGGGCGGCGCCGGCCTCGAGCAGCAGCCGAGCGATGCGCGCGTGCTCGCCGCGCGGGCCGTGCACTGAGCCGTGGCTGCACCAGCCGAGCGGGGTCGCCCCGAAGTGCGTATCGCGCATCTCCAGGAGCGACGCTGCCGCCGGGTGCTCGAGCACCTTCGCCACACACTCCGCGGAGCCCTGCCAGGCGGCGGTGTGCAGCACGGTGGCGCCGCCCTCGTTCGTGGCGTCCGGCCCCAGCCCCAGGTCGAGCATGAGGGCGACGGCGCGCGCGTTCCCCGCCCAGCCCGCCTCCGGCAATGCGCTGCGGTCCCGGGCATCGAGGGACCCGAACAGCGTCGGGTCCTCCGCGAGCAGCGCGCGTGCAGCGTCCTCGTCGCCTTCCGCGAGCGCGGCGACGAGGCGCTGCCGCGGCGTCGCGTGCGCGGCCATGATCTCGACCGTGGCGTGCTGCTCGAACTGGGCCGCCACCTGCAGCGGCGTGCGGTCGACGCCGATCGTCCACGTGTAGATGTGGTCGGCCGACGGCGGCTTCGCGCCGTAGTCGCCGTGGCCGGTGCGCAGGTCGAGCAGCGACGGATCGGCCTCGACCATCTCCCCCGCGCGCTCGGCGAGGCCAAGCGCGGCGGCCAGGAAGATGTCCGCGGTCGCGCCGCGCTCGACGAGGTAGCCGGCCAGGTCGTAGCGTCCGGCGCCGCGCCGGCGGTCGAGCATCCACTGCGCCGGCGTCCCGCGGTGGTCCACGTCGCGGGCGTCCGGCTCCGCGCCCGCGTCGAGCAGCAGGTCCACCACGGCGCGGGAGCGCGCGAAGTGCAGCGGCGTCTGCCCGTCGCCGCCGCGCTCGCGCACGCGCGCGGGGTCCTCCGCCAGCATGGCGGCCAGCAGCGCGGGCCGGTCGAGGTTCGCCGCCGCGCACGCGTCCGGCACCGCCCCGCGCTCGAGCAGCCGCTCCGCCACCTCGCCCGTTGCCGAGTGCAGCGGATGGAAGCCCCCTGCCCACCACGAGCTGCGCAGGTTCGGGTCGGCGCCGAAGTCGAGCAGCACGTCCACGAGCGCGACGTCGCCCCGCCCGGCCACGTGCACCAATGCGGGCGAGTCGAACGCGAAGAGCGGCTCGTTCACGAGCGCGCGGAGCTCCGCGTGGCTCTCCAGGAGGCGACGCAGGGCGGCCGCATCTCCCTCGCGCAGCGCCACCCGCGCCGCGTCGAGGGCCGGCCGCTCGGCCGCGCGCCGCGTGGCCTCGATGTAGCGGCGCAGCTCCGCCCAGCTGCGGCAGCCGTGCTCGCGGGCGAGGACGTACTGGGCATCCGCCAGAGTGATCTTCGGCTTGTCGGGAAGCTGCGCGCGCACGCGGGTCAGCGCCCCGGCGTCGCCGGCGCGGAACGCGCGCAGCAGCTCCCTGGCGAGCTTCCGCTCCTGCTCGAGATCGGGACGGGCGGGCAGGGAAGGGTCGGACGGGCTCATGTGGGCCTCCTTCGATCACGGCCGCTGTCCGCGCGATCGGCCTCGAAAGAGGTCGCGCATCGCTGCTCGATTCGATCGGGTGGGCCCCGCCCTTCCCGCGGACCGGAGGCGCCCCGACGACGCCGAAACGAAGATCGGCCGGGCCGGATGTGGCCGCAAGCCCCGAGAACGAGCGGCCGCCGCGCAGCGTCCTCGCACGGCGTCAGCGCCCGGGGTCCGTGTGCGGGTTCGTGTGCGTGCGCGCCGCTCCTGGCCCGCCGGTAGGTCGTCCTTGACCTCGGCTCCGCGAGCGCTACGTTTAGACTCACTAAGTGAGAGGTAGCACCTCGAATCGAGCAACGGGGCCGAAGCCATGCCGACCACTTCCGCCGAGATCATCCGTGGGACCGCGGACATGCTGATCCTGAAGCTGCTGGACCTCGAGCCGATGCACGGCTGGGGGATCGGGCAGCGCATGCAGGAGCTCTCGGGAGATGCGCTGCGGATCCAGCCGGGGGCGCTATACGGGGCGATGCACCGGCTGGTGCGGGAGGGCTGGGTACGCTCGTCGTGGCGGACGACGGAGAACGGGCGGCGGGCGCGCTACTACGAGCTGACGCCGGCCGGCCGGCGGCGGCTCGGGGTGGAGACGGAGACGTGGCGCCGGCTCTCCGGCGGCGTCGCGCTGATCCTCGCAGCCGGCTGAGGCGACGATGCGGCGGCTGTTTGCCGACCTGCGCTACCGGCTCCGCGTGCTCCTTCGACGGGGCACGTCTCAGCGCGAGCTGTACGAGGAGCTCTCGTTCCACCTCGAGATGGACGCGGCGGCGCTGCGCGCGCAGGGGGTCTCGGCGGAGGAGGCGGAGCGCGAGGCGCGGCGTCGCTTCGGCAGCATGGAGATCGAGGCGGAGCGGGCGCGGCAGGGTTGGGGGATCTCGCCGGCCCTGGAATTTCTGGGGGATGCGCGGCACGCGCTCCGGCAGATGCGGCGCCGGGCCGGGTTCACGGCGATGGTCGTGCTCACGCTCGGGCTGGGGATCGGCGGGACGGTGGCGCTGTTCAGCGTCGTGAACGACCTGCTTGTGAGGCCGCTTCCGTATCCGGACGCGGACCGCATCCAGATGTTCTGGATGGACTACGACTGGCGCGGCGTGGAGTACGATTTCGTGCGCGAGCGACGGGGCGTGTTCGAGAGCCTGGCCGCGTTCTCGACGAACGGGGCGCCGTACCACCCGAACGTGGCGGGGACGGACGGTGCGCGGCTGCTGCCGTTCGTGGTGGCCACGTCGACGCTGTCGGATGTGCTCGGCGCGCGGCCGCTGCTGGGCCGGTGGTTCGACGCGGGCGAGGATCGGCCCGGGGCGGCGCCCGTGATCGTCATCAGCTACGGCATGTGGCGGCAGGACCTGGGTGGAAACCGGGACGTGATCGGCCACCGCATCCTGCTGGACGGAAAGCCGGTGACGGTGGTCGGGGTCATGCCGAAGGGGTTCTACTTTCCCACGCCGGACATCCGCGCCTGGCGCCCGCTCCGCCTGGATGCCTCGACGGACAGCTACCAGGGGACCGGCTATCTCAACCTGATCGGCCGGGTGGCCCCGGGGATCTCGCCGGCGCTCCTGCAGCGCGACGTTCAGAGGATCGCCCGCGACCTGGGCACGCGGTTCACATACCCCGAGGCCTGGGACAAGACGAAGAATGCGCACGTCATCCCGATCCGGCAGTACCTGCTCGGGGACGTGCGCGACCCGCTCCTGCTGCTCCTGGCCGCGGTGACCCTGCTGCTCGGGATCGCGTGCGCCAACGCCGCGGCGCTGATCCTCGCGCGGACCAGCGACCGGTCCGGAGAGATGGCGGTGCGGAGCGCGCTGGGCGCCGGGCGCTGGCGGCTGGCGCGGCAGATCGCGGCGGAGTCCCTGGTCCTTGCGGTGGCGGCGGCGCTTCTCGGCGTCGGCATCGCGACGGCGGGCTTCCGCATCCTGGTGGCGCGGCTGCCCCTGGGAAGTGGCTTTGGCGAGATGGTGACGACCGGCTGGGAGACGCTGGGCGCCGGGCTGCTCCTCGCGCTCCTGATCGCGCTGGCGGCATCGGTCGCGCCGATCCGCGCCCTCATCGCCGGGCGCTCGGGTGCGGGCCTGAATCGCGAGCGCAGCGAGGCCGGCCTGCGCCGGGGCACGCGACGCGTGCACCGCGCGCTCGTCGTCTCACAGGTGGCGCTCGCGGTGATGCTCGTGGTGGGGGCGACGCTGCTGATCCGGTCCGTGGGGCGGCTCCGCTCGGTCAACCTGGGCTTCGACCCAAACGGCGTCTCCACCTTCACGCTGCTCTCGAGCGAGGGCGCGCAGCCCGCCGCGCAGCGGGCGTTCTTCCGCGACGTGCTCGCGCGGGTGTCCGCGCTGCCCGGTGTGACCGCGGCCGGCCTGGTGAACCGGCTCCCCCTCCGCGACGGCGGCTACCAGGGGCCGGTCGGGATCGAGGGGCGGCCCGACCTCGCGGGGCCCAAGCGCCCGAACAGCCTCTATCGGCCCGTGACGCCGGGGTTCTTCCGCGCCATGGGCATGACGCTCCGGGAGGGCCGCGGCATCGAGCCCACGGATGTGGACGGCAGCCTGCCCGTCGTGGTGATCAGCGAATCCTTCGCCCGGCGCATGTGGCCCGGCCAGAGCGCTATCGGGAAGCACATCCTCTCTGGCTGGTCGGACACGATCCGCTCGCTGGCCGTGGTCGGCGTGGTCCACGAGGTACGCCTGACGAGCGTCACGGGCGAGGTCCCGTTCGTGATGTTCGTGCCGCGCGCTCAGCAGGCCCCCAACCCCGGCGCCGTCCTCGTCGTCCGCTCTCTCACCCCACCGGCAGTGCTCATCCCCGTCATGCGCCGGACAATCGCGGAGCTCGACCCACAGGTGGCCGTGGCGCGCGTCCAGACCATGGACGACGTCGTGGCCGCCGCCCTCGCCCAGCCGCTCCGCCTGCGCTTCTTCCTCACCGTCTTCGCCGCGATCGCGCTCGTGCTCGGGACCGTCGGGGTCTACGGCGTGGTCTCCTACGCCGTCGGCCGCCGCCGCGCGGAGTTCGCCATCCGCATGGCCCTCGGCGCGTCCCCCGAGCGCGTCCTTGGCGAGGTGCTGGCGCTGGGCGTCCTCCCCGTCCTGGCCGGCATCGTCCTGGGGCTGGCGGCATCCCTCGCCCTGAGCGGCCTGCTCGGCCGCTTCCTCTACGGCCTCGTCGCCACGGACCCCGCAAGCCTTCTCGCCGCCGCCGCCGTGCTCCTCCTCGCCGGCGTTACGGCCGCCCTCGTCCCGGCCCTCCGGGCGGGCCGGACCAGCCCCGGCCAGGCGCTGCGAGCGGAGTGACGCGCCGGCGGCTGGCGCGGGCCAACGCCAGCCTGGCGCCTGCGGCCTTCGGCTACCGCCGGTGCTGAGCGTGGCACGGGTTACCACTTGTCGGGGGCTGACGCGGAGGATGGAGTCCCCCCGGCGCGCGGATCCGCGTGGTCGGGGTAACTCCGGCCGCGTGTAGAGGGGCCGGATCGCCCTGCGTCCGGGTTCGGGTGGGGCTGGCAAGCCGGAGGTCGGAGGAGCGGAGATCATGAATCCGTGCCCTCGGCTGCCGCGCCCGCGCTTGCGGAGTCCGAAGAATTCCGTTCGATTGTCCGAACGATTTCCCTCGCAGCATCGCCCATCCCGGAGCGTTCCCCCGATGCATCACCTCCTCCGCTTTCTCTTCCTGCTCGGCCTCGTGTGTGCCCCCGCCGCCGCGCGGGCGCAGGGCTCCCCCGCACCGGCGGGCGCGCAGGCCCGGATCACGGCCCGCACCGCCGCCGTGGCCGACTCGCTCGCCGATCAGCGCTGGCACGGCATGGTCCTCGGCGGGGTGATGGGCGGCGCCGCCGCGGGGCTCGCGACCGCGGCGTTCTGCGAGGTCGGGGATTGTGGCAGGCAGACGGCCGAGGCCGGCCTCGTTGGCGCGTTCATCGGCGCCGGTCTCGGCGGCATGATCGGCAGCCGGATGCCGAAGCGGAGGCGGCTCGGCCGCCGCGATGGCGAGATGGGCGGCGGGGAAGTGGGTGGCGCTGCTCGGGAGGCGGGGCGCGCGGGGTCGAAGGGCGTCAGCGCCGTTGCGGGCGCCGGCCGCGTGGGGACCGGTTCCAGCCGCCCCAGACCGGACCTCGGCGGTGTCCAGGCCCGGCTCGCGCGCCGCCTCGCCGCCGCGGACTCGGTGACCCATCGCCAGTGGACGCCGATCGTTGCGGGGGCGGTGATGGTGGGGGCGTTCGGCGCGTGGATGGGCTATACGTGGTCCGGCGATACGGACAGCGGCGGCCACACCAACCGCGCCGTGGCCGCGCTCGGCTTCGGCGCGCTCGGCGCCGGTGTCGGCTCGATCCTGGGGGCATTCGCCGGAGTCCTGATCGACCGCTAACCGGGCGGCCCTCCGGTTGCTAGCGCTCCCGCACTCGCGAGCCGGGCCGCTCCCCATCCACCGCTCGCGTAAGCGGCCCCTCCGCCGGGCACCCGATCGGGCTCTCCGCGTGCCGAACCGTACCATTGGCGCCGCTTCCAGCCGCGCCCGGTACGGTTGAGCTCCCCGGTGGTGTCGAACGCTTTATTGACTCCCCGGACCGCCCCCCGGATGGAGCGCGCGACCCCTGGAGGGGGCCCAACACTCCATCCGCGCCCAGCCACCCCGGGGACGCTACGGTTGGACACATCCCGCCGTCAAGGTGCCGCCGTCACGTGCCGCCGTTCACGTGCCGCCGTTTGTAGTGCCGCCGTTGGCAGTGCCGCCGTTAGCAGTGCCGCCGTTGGCAGTGCCGCCGCTAGCAGTGCCGCCGTTGGCAGTGCCGCCGTTGGCAGTGCCGCCGTTGGCAGTGCCGCCGTTGGCAGTGCCGCCGTTGGCAGTGCCGCCGTTGGCAGTGCCGCCGTCGTTGGTCCCCCCCCGGTTGCATTTCCTCACCCGCTCGACATTTTCAGACCCTGGACCGACGCTGGACGCACATGGAAAACGGGCGCATACCATGACGACGAAAACGATCGAGACGCGCGGCACGCTGGAGGTGGGGGGGCGTCGCTTCACCCTCTTCCGGCTGGACGCGCTGGAGAAGGCGGGGCTGCCGGTGGGGCGGCTGCCCTATTCGCTCAAGGTGCTGCTGGAGAACCTGCTCCGGCACCAGGACGGGCGGGTGGTGCGGGCGGAGGACGTGGAGGCGCTCGCCGAGTGGGATGCGAAGGCGGTGCCGGACCGCGAGATCGCGTTCACGCCGGCGCGGGTGCTGCTGCAGGACTTCACGGGCGTGCCGGCGGTGGTGGACCTGGCGGCGATGCGGGACGCCATGGCGGCGATGGGCGGCGACCCGAAGAAGATCAACCCGCTGCAGCCGGCGGAGCTGGTGATCGACCACTCGGTGCAGGTGGACGAGTTCGGGACGAAGATCGCGTTCGAGACGAACTCGGACATGGAGTATCGTCGCAACCGGGAGCGCTACGCGTTCCTGCGCTGGGGGCAGACGGCGTTCGAGAACTTCCGGGTGGTCCCGCCGGAGACGGGGATCGTGCACCAGGTGAACCTGGAATACCTGGCGCGCGTGGTGTTCGGCCACGGCGCGGAGGGCGAGGCGCCGCTGGCGTACCCGGACACGCTGGTCGGCACGGACTCCCATACCACGATGGTGAACGGGCTGGGCGTGCTGGGCTGGGGCGTGGGCGGGATCGAGGCGGAGGCGGCCATGCTCGGGCAGCCCGTGTCGATGCTGATCCCGCAGGTCGTCGGCTTCCGCATGGAGGGGGAGCTGCCGGAGGGCGCGACCGCCACGGACCTCGTGCTGCGCGTCACGCAGTTGCTCCGGCAGCGCGGGGTGGTCGGCAAGTTCGTCGAGTTCTTCGGCCCCGGCCTGCACACGCTGCCGCTGGCCGACCGCGCGACCATCGCCAACATGGCGCCGGAGTACGGCGCCACCTGCGGCATCTTCCCGATCGACGCCGAGACGCTGAAGTACCTTCGCTTCACGAACCGCAGCGAGACGCACGTGGCGCTGGTAGAGGCTTACGCGCGCGAGCAGGGGCTGTTTCACACCAAGGACTCGCCCGAGGCGGAGTACACGGACACGCTCGCGCTGGACCTGGCCACGGTCGAGCCGTCGCTCGCGGGGCCACGCCGGCCGCAGGACCGCATCGCGCTCTCGGACGCCAAGCGCTCGTTCATGGAGGCGCTCGGCGAGCTGACCAAGGCCGTGGGCCCGAGGCCGGCGCCGAAGGAGAAGGAGCGCTGGGAGGGGGAGGGCGGCGAGCCGGTCGAGGCGGCCGTGGGCACGGCGCCCCGCCGCGAGGTGCGCTGCGTGCTGGCGGGCGGGGACGTCACGCTGTGCGACGGCGCGGTGGTCATCGCCGCGATCACGAGTTGCACCAACACCTCCAACCCGTCCGTCATGTGCGCGGCCGGGCTGCTGGCGAAGAAGGCGGTGGAGAAGGGGCTCATGGCGAAGCCGTGGGTCAAGACGTCGCTTGCACCCGGCTCGAAGGTGGTCACCGACTACCTGGGCGAGGCGGGGCTCACGCCCTACCTCGAGCGGCTCGGCTTCAACCTCGTCGGCTACGGCTGCACGACCTGCATCGGGAACAGCGGCCCGCTCCCGGAGGCGGTCTCGCGCGCGATCCAGGAAGGCGACCTCGTCGCCTGCAGCGTCCTCAGCGGCAACCGCAACTTCGAGGGCCGCATCAACCCCGACGTGCGCGCCAACTACCTGGCCTCGCCGCCGCTCGTGGTGGCGTACGCGCTCGCGGGGCGCATGGACATCGACCTCTACAACGAGCCGATCGGCACCGACGAGACCGGGCGCTCCGTCTTCCTCAAGGACATCTGGCCCACGCAGAAGGAGGTGGCCGACGTCGTCCGCAGCGCCGTGCGCGCCGACATGTTCGAGAAGGAGTACGCCGAGGTCTTCACCGGCGACGAGCGCTGGCGCTCGCTGCCGATCCCCGAGGGCGAGCTCTACGCCTGGGACGACGCCTCCACCTACGTCAAGCTGCCGCCCTACTTCGTCGATATGCCGGAGGAGCCGCCCGCGCCCGCCGACATCCACGGCGCGCGCGTGCTGGCGCTGCTGGGCGACAGCATCACCACCGATCACATCTCGCCCGCCGGCTCGATCAAGAAGGACAGCCCCGCCGGGCGCTACCTCGTCTCGCGCGGCGTGGAGCCGAAGGACTTCAACTCCTACGGCTCCCGGCGCGGCAACGACGAGGTCATGGTGCGCGGCACCTTCGCCAACATCCGGCTGAAGAACCGGCTGGTGCCGGGCGTCGAGGGCGGCTTCACCCGCCACCTGCCCGACGGCGAGCAGCTCTCCATCTACGACGCCGCCATGCGCTACCAGGCCGACGGCGTGCCGCTCCTCGTCATCGCCGGCAAGGAGTACGGCTCCGGCTCCTCGCGCGACTGGGCCGCCAAGGGCACGCTCCTCCTCGGCGTCCGCGCCGTCCTCGCCGAGAGCTACGAGCGCATCCACCGCTCCAACCTCATCGGCATGGGCGTGCTCCCGCTCCAGTTCGCCGCCGGCGAGAGCGCCGAGACGCTCGGCCTCACCGGCGAGCAGGTCTTCGACGTCGAGGGGCTGGCCGACGCCGTCGCCAGCGGCTTCGCCTCCGGCCGCGACGTCCACGTGCGCGCCACCCGCACCGATGGCGTCGACATCGAGTTCACGGCGAGGGTCAGGATCGACACCCCGCAGGAGGTGGAGTACTACAGGCACGGCGGGATCCTGCAGTACGTGCTGCGGGGGATGCTGGGGAGGTAGGGCGGGCGACATCTGGTCGACGCGGCGCTGTCATGAACGTCGGACTGGCGGCGTTCTCTGGCGGCGGTTCGGCGATCGCAAGGGAGGGGTCAGGGTGGGCGCGGCAGACTCTCCAATGGCCTCTCCCCTGGACTCCATGGGCGGAGAAGAGGAGGCACACACTGATGAAAACCGTGAGGTGGTACGTTTTCGGCGCCCTGGCGGGCGCCCTGGCGCTGGCGGTCCCGCGAGCCGTCGCCGGGCAGCAGCCCCGATTCAACATCAGCGGATCGGTCTTCGCGTCGGAGACCCGCGAACCGCTGCCTGGCGCCCAGGTGGTGCTGCGTGGCACCGATCAGGGTGCGCTGACCGACAAGAACGGGAAATTCAGCTTCGACGCGGCCGTGCCGGCGGGGAGCTACACGGTGGCCGTCAGCTACATCGGACGCCAGACGGTGACGCGGCAGGTCACGTTGAGTTCTGCCCGGCCTACGGCGACGCTGGAGCCGATCTACCTCGAGCCGGCGGCGGTCTCTCTGCAGGAGGTCGTGGTCACGGCGCCGGGCGTGCAGGCGGAGCGACAAGCGCTTGGCAACTCGATCGCAACGGTGAGCGGCGAGGCGATCAGCCGCGCGCCGGCGGCGACCGGCGTGGGCGAGGCGCTCGAGGGCAAGATCACGGGCGCGACGATCACGCAGTTGACAGGCCAGCCCGGGGGCGCGCTGACGATCCGGCTGCGCGGCACGAGCTCGATCAACGGTTCGGCGGAGCCGCTCATCGTGGTGGACGGCACGATCGTGGACGACAACACGGAAGCGCTGATCGGGCTCAACGCCAACGCGAGCGGCGGGGGCCGGAGCGGCTCGTCGATCAGTGGGCGGCTCCAGGACATCTCGCCGGACGACATCGACCACGTGGAGGTGCTGAAGGGTGCCTCCGCCGCGGCGTTGTACGGCTCGCGGGCCAAGAACGGCGTGATCCTGATCTTCACGAAGAAGGGGCAGCAGGGGCAGACGCGGGTCAACTTCAGCTCGAACGTCTCGCTCAGCTCGACGCCGAAGACCTACGACCTGAACATGGCCCCGACGGCCGGCTATACCGACCAGCTGTTCGTCGGCACGCCGATCGGCACGCCCGTTCAGCGCTACGACATCCAGGACCAGATCTTCCGGACCGGCCTCGGCACGAACAACTCCCTCTCGCTGTCGGGTGGCAGTGGCGGTACGAGCTACTACATCGCCGGCCACTACGACAACACGCAGGGGATCCTGCGCACGACGAATTACACGAAGGAGGCAGCGCGGCTGAAGCTGACGCAGCAGCTCGGCTCGCGCTTCAGCCTCACGGGCAACGCCAACTTCATCCAGTCGGGCGGCGGCTTCCTGCCCGAGGGCGAGCAGACGCAGGGGGTGCTGACGAGCGTCATCTTCACGCCGACGACATTCAACCCTGCGTTCGACTCGAACACGGGGCGCTACCCCTATAACCCGGTGCTGGGCCCGAATCCGCTCGAGATCATGAAGGACTGGCAGGCCAAGGAGAAGGTCACGCGCTTCATCGGCGACCTCGAGGCCAACGCGCAGATCACGGACAAGATCCGGCTGCGCTACCTCTTCGGGCTGGACGACTATCGGCAGGAGGACAAATATTTCCAGCCCCCGTTCTCGATGTCGGCCAGCTTCACGGGGTCGGTGCAGAACCCGGTGCGGCTCTCGCGCCAGTTCAATCATGACCTGACGCTGACCGACGAGGCGCGGCTCGCGCCCAGCTTCGGCCTGACCAGCACGCTCGGGTTCCGCTACACCTCCAGCAGCGACGAAGTGGACCGGCTCGCGGCGCAGGATCTGCCGCCGGGTATCGATCTGGTTTCCGGCGCGACGCAGTTCGCCTCGCAGGGCATCACCGAGATCCACACGGTTTCGGCGTTCCTCCAGGAGCAGCTCGCCCTGGGCGACCGCTTCTACCTGACGCCGGCCGGCAACCTCGAGGCCTCTTCGGCCTTCGGCACCGACCAGCGCTGGCAGTTCTTTCCGCACCTGGGCGCATCCTGGCTGCTGGGCAAGGAGCCGTGGTTCCAGAGCTCCGGCCTGGGGAGCCTCATCAGCACGCTGCGCCTGCGGGCCGCGTATGGGCAGACGGGCGGGCAGCCCCCGAGCGCCTATGCCCGCTTCAACAACTACATCGACGTCGCATTCTCGGGGAAGCCCGGGCTGGTGGCCAGCGCGGTGGCGGGCAACCCGGATCTGAAGCCGGAGCGCCAGCGGGAGATCGAGACGGGCTTCGACCTCGGCGTGCTGAAGGACAGGGCCAACCTGGAGTTCACGTACTACAACCGCGACACCAAGGACCTCGTCCTCGACGTACCGCTGCCGCCGAGCTCCGGCTTCTCGTCGCAGCCGCAGAACATCGGCGAGATCGGGGACAAGGGGATCGAGGCGGCGCTGAACACCGTGAACGTTTCGCGCGGCAGCTTCGAGTGGAGCAGTCGGCTTTCGCTGGCGCACGATCGTACCAACGTAAAGCGTCTGGTCACGCAGGCGGACACGCTGGTCTTCGGTTACCTGAACGCGGTGATCGTGGGGCAGCCGCTGGGTGTGTTCTATGGCGGTGTGTACGCGCGCAACCCCGACGGCACCATCAAGTACGCGCCCGTCGTGGTCGGCGGACAGTCGCTCAACCTGCCCGTGCGGGCGGTCGATGCCAGCGGTACTCCGATCCGCCGCGTCATCGGTGATCCGACCCCCAACCTGACGGCGCAGCTCGGCAACACGTTCCGATTCGGCAAGGCGCAGCTTTACGTACTCTTCGACGGCCGCTTCGGCAACGACGTGGCGAACTTCTCCCGCCGCATCGAGGAGCTCTTCGGCGTCTCCAAGGTCAACGAGAGGGAGATCAACGGCGACACCGTGCCCCGCACCTTCAGCCTGAACCCCGCCGGGCGCAGCCTGATCTACGAGGAGTACGTCGAGAACGGCAGCTTCGTGAAGCTCCGGGAGGTCTCGCTCTCTCTCCAGCTGCCCAGCTCGATCGCCGGCGTCATCGGCGCGAGCGCCATGGACGTGCGGGTCGCCGGGCGAAACCTGTTCACGTGGACGAACTACAGCGGCCTCGACCCGGAGGTGAGCATGTTCGGGGCGAGCGCAGTGGCGCAGGGTGTGGACTTCGCGAACACACCCATCCCGCGGAGCTTCGTGCTCGGCGTGAACCTCCACTACTGATCGGTGGAGGCGACCATGAATCAGAGGCATCAGTCCAATAATTGCAAGGGAGGACGCGCGATGCGCAGCCGCAAGGGGATGCTCCTCCTGGGTCTGGCGGCGTTCGGGGCCGCGGGCTGCAACCAGTCCCTGGACCTGACGAACCCGAACGCGCCGACCGAGCAGGCGGTGCTGACCTCGCTCGACGGCGTCATCGCCCTGGCCGTCGGGATGCAGGAGCAGTACGCCCAGTCCATCGAGGACTACATGGTCCCGAACTCGCTGGTCACGGACGAATGGGGGACGGACCGCAAATCGCTTCTCTCCTATCAGAGCCTGCTGTCTGGCGAAGGGTTCGACCCCGGCTACGGCGTGGTCTACTCGCCGTGGGCCAACACCTTCCAGGTGGTGAAGTCGGCGAACGGGGTGATCGAAGCGGCGCCGCAGGTAGGAATGGGGCCCGCGCTCCAGGCCGGCGTGACATCGCTTGCGCAACTCTTCAAGGCCATGGCGCTCGGCCAGGCCATCCAGGAGTTCCAGGCGGTTCCGATCCAGCCCACGATCGAGGGAAGCACGCCGCAGCCGCGGGACGTCGTGCTCGACACGGTGCTCTCTCTCCTCGAGTCCGCGCGCTCCGGGATCGCGAACGTCTCAGATGCGGACCTGGCGGGTTTCCGATCGCGCGTGCTGGGCAGCGGGATCGACCTCAGGAACACGATCGACGCGATGCTCGCGCGCTACTACCTCACCGCCGGGAACAACGACCAGGCGATCCAGGCGGCCGGCCGGGTCTCGCCCACCGTGCTCTCGACGCTCAACTATCCGCCGCCGACGAGCAACCCCATCTACAACCTGGCCAGCTCCGCGCGCCTGAACTACGTGGGCGGGCTGAAGAGCTTCGTGGACCAGGCGCAGGCCGGCGACCAGCGGCCGTCGTACTGGTTGGACACGAGCGCCCCCGCCCACACCGGCAACCCGGACTCGCTCCTCTATCCGCTCAGGCAGTACTCGAGCGCCGACGCCTCCTTCCCGCTCTACCTGCCGGACGAGATGAAGCTAATCAAGGCGGAGGCCGACGCGCGCAACGGCGACCTCGGCCAGGCGATTACGCTGATCAACGAGGTGCGCACCCAGACGACGCCCGCCGTCGCGGGCGACCCGGTCGCGGGACTCCCCGCCCTCAGCCCGGGACAGCTCCCCGACCTGCAGTCGGTGCTCGAGGAGATCGCCTACGAGCGGCGGTACGAGCTCTACATGCAGGGTCTGCGCTGGGAGGACATGCGGCGACTGCCGCAGCCGTGGAACAACACCATGACCCTGGAGTGGCTGCCCACGCCCACGCAGGAGTGTGACGCGAACCCGAACGCGGGGTGCTGAGCCGAGCGAGTTCGAACTTCGGCTGCGCGGCGGACATTCCTTCGCGCGAGCCTGAGTTGATTAACGTCTACAGCCGATATCTTAGGACATCGGGTCCGGATCCGCAGTTGCGATTCGCTGCTGATCCCCGCCACGCGCGGCCGGGCTCGGATCCGCAGAGGGGGACGGAGTGGCGGGCGACGTCTCGCCGGCGCGCCGGCGAGTTTGATTGATACCGCACGGGAACCCGAAACCTGGAACACCGGAGGACGGTGATGTCCCGCTGGAGCCTGCCGCTCACGGCGCGGATACCTCAGGCCGCTGCGCCTCGCGGGCCGCTCGCCACCAGGGGCGGCGCGCTCGCCCGGGCGTTGCTGGCCAGACTGGTCCTGCCGCTGGCGCCGATTCTCACGCCGGGCGCCGTCGCCGCGCAGCGGTCGCCGCAGGCGCTCTTCTACTACGTGGACCGCGAGGACTCCTACAACGACCTGCTGAAGCACATCGACAGGATCGGCGTGCTGGCGCCGTCCGTCTACAACGTCGATTCGGCCGGCGTGGTCTGGGGCGACCTCGACCCGCGCGTGGCCGCGCTCGCGAGGGCGCACCACGTGCCGCTCATGCCGCTGGTGGTGAACCGCGGCTTCGACCAGCACCGGCTGCACGTCCTGCTCACCGACAGCGCGGCGGTCCGCCGCACCGTGGACGCCATGGCCGAGCTGTGCCGGCGGGGCGCCTACGCCGGCATACAGGTCAACTTCGAGGATCTCGCCATGCAGGACCGCGACGCGTTCACGCGCTTCTACCGCCGGGCCGCCGAGGCGCTGCACGCCGACGGCCGCGAGATCAGCGTGGCCGTGGTGCACCGCCCCGACGAGCTGGCGGGCGCCACGCGCTACCTCAAGTGGCTCTTCGAGAACTGGCGCGCCGGCTACGACCTGAAGGCGCTCGCCGACGCGGGCGACTTCATCACCGTCATGACGTACTCGGAGCACACCCGGCGCATGCCGCCGGGGCCGTCCGCCTCGCTGCCGTGGGTCGAGCAGAACATCCGCTATTTCCTGAAGTTCATGCCGCCGGAGAAGCTCTCGCTCGGCATCCCGACCGGCGCCATGCACTGGTACACGAGCCAGGAGGACCGCATCCAGCCGGAAGCCGCCCGGTCGTACTCCGAGGGCCTCAGCTACACGTGGGCGATGGCCCTGCTCGAGCGCCACGGCGCGAAGCTGCTCTGGAGCGACGAGCACCAGGTGCCCTACGCCTTCTACTCCAACAATGGCGCGTGGGAATGGATCTTCCTCGAGAACGCCCGCTCCTTCCGCGCCAAGCTCGGGCTCGTGGACAGCTACCACCTGCGCGGGTACTCGGTCTGGGTGCTCGGACCCGAGGACCAGGCGATGTGGGGGGACGTGCGATAGAAGCGGCGCCCGGGCGGGCAGGGCTGGCGAGAGGGGGTGGTTTTGGTTTTGGTTTTGGTTTTGGTTTTGGTTTTGGTTTTGGTTTTGGTGAGGACCGGATGAGGGTAGGGCGAGGAAGCGAATGACGGGGGAAGGAACGACGCCGAGGAGCATCGCGCCCACCGAGGACGGGACGGCGCTGCGCATCGTCTGGAAGGACGGGCACATCTCGGAGTACCCGCCGCGCTTGCTTCGGCTGAGCTGCCGCTGCGCCACGTGCATCGAGGAAATGACCGGCCATCCGCTGCTCGATCCGGCGAGCGTGCCGGAGGACGTCTATCCGCTGGCCATCCACTACGTCGGCCGCTACGCGCTTCGCTTCGACTGGAGCGACCTGCACTCGACCGGGATCTACCCGTTCGAGCTCCTGCGCGCCCTCTGCCCGTGCGAGGAGTGCGCGGCGGAAGTGTGATGTCGCCCTGCGTCCCCCCGTCGGGTGGCGGGGCGGGTGCGGGGTACGGTGTGCGGCGAGGTGTGGCGAGAAGGGACGGAAGGGTCGGGGCCAAGAAGCCGCCCGGCGCGGACCTGGGATCCGGCCGGGCGTGGAGCTGCGTCACCCCGTCAGGGAGCGGCCTCACTCCCCCTGATCGTCGTGCCCGTGCCCGTGGCCGTGGCCGTGCTTGTGGTCCTTCGAGTCGTCCGAGCGGCCGCGGTTCGAGTTGCGGTCGTCGCGCTGCTGCGTCCGCTCGTCGCGCCGGTCGTCCCGATCGTTACGCGCGCGCTGCTGGCCGTTGCGGGAGCGGCTCCGGCTGTACTGCCCGGGCGGGCCCGCCGCGGTGCCCTTGTACCAGCCGCGATGACGGCCGTTGTCGTGCCGGTCGTCGCGGTCGCCGTCGTTCCGGCCGTAGGAGCCGCGGCTCGACGGATAGTAACCGCCGTTGCCCGGGTAATAGCTGCCGTTCCTCTGGCCGTAGCCGCCGTTGCCCGGGTAATAGCTGCCGTTCCTCTGACCGTAGCCGCCGTTGCCGCAGTTGGCCTGCCCGCCGTTCTTGTCATGCCAGCGCTGGTGCGCCTGCTCGAGCTGGCGCTGCAGCGCCGCGTAGTCGCGGGCGTACTGCTGCGGGTTCCGATAGCGCTCCTGTGCGTGCGTCTGCAGCCAGAGCTGCTCCGCGCGCTGGAGCTGCTGGTGCAGCCGATCGTGCTCGGCCGCCCACCCGCTGTTCGAGCCGCCGTACGTCCCGCAGGAGCCGTAGACGCTGCCGTACTGGCCATAGCTCCCCTGCGCCTGTGCCGGCGCCGCGCCGGCGGCCACGAGAAGCCCCGCCGCCAGAAGTCCGAACCATCGCGCTCGCATGTTCCCTCCCTCCGCTGAGTGCACCCCTCTAGGGGGCACACGGCGTGCCGGGCGCCAGATGGCCGGAAACGCCCATGGTTGCGCGAAAAATTCGAGCTGCCGTCCTCGCCGAAGAGGGAAAACGACCCCGTGAGGTGGCGTTCGGGTGTCACGAGGAGAGGACGCCGGGCGGATTGGAGAGTGGGAGAGTGGGAGAGTGGGAGACGGGCCAGCGCCGGCGTGCGCCGCGCGTCACCGGGCCGGCAGACGCGCCCCGCGCACGCAGGTCCAACGGAAGCGCGCGCGCCGGGATCGTCGTCCGCGCCCGGCAACCGGAGGGACGCCACGCGGCCCGCCGCGTCCCCCGCTCCCCCACTCGCCCACTCCAGCTCCCCGTCGCGCGCCGGGATCGTCTTGCGCGCCCGGCAACCGGAGGGACGCCACGCGGCCCGCCGCGTCCCCCACTCGCCCACTCGCCCACTCCAGCTCCCCGTCGCGCGCCGGGATCGTCGTCCGCGCCCGGCAACCGGAGGGACGCCACGCGGCCCGCCGCGTCCCCCACTCGCCCACTCCCCCACTCTGGCTTCCCGTCGTCCGCGCCCGGCAACCGGAGGGACGCCGCGCGGCTCGCCGCGTCCCCCGCTCCCCCACTCACCCACTCTCGCTTCTCGTCGTCCGCGGCCGGCAACCGGAGGGACGCCGCGCGGCGCGCCGCGTCCCCCACTCCCCCGCTCCCCCACTCTAGCTTTCCGGATACGGTCCCCAGCCGCGCCCGACCACCTCCCAGCACCCGGTCACGGCGTCGCCGCGCACGCCCCAGAGGCGCGCGTGTAGGTTGACGGAGACGCACACGTGGTTGGGCACGATGCGGACGCGCTCGCCGATGCGGGGGCGCCAGTCGGTGTCCGAGAGGTCGAGCACGCCGTGCTCCTCGGAGACGGTGCGGACCGTGACCTCGGGGCGGTCGAGGAGGGCGCCGTATCCGCTGCCGTGCGGGCGCAGCTCCTCGCGGGCCAGGGCCTTGGCGCCCGCGTCCACGACGGCCTGCCCGGGGACGGCGGTGCTGACCACGGTGGCGAGGACGGAGTAGGCGCATGCGTCCCAGCCGCAGGCGCCGATGGCGGCGGTGGTGCGGTCGTTGAAGATGTAGGTGCCGGGGCGGATCTCCGTGAGGCCGTCGATGCGATGCGAGGCGAAGGCGGCGGGCGTCGAGCCGCCGCTCACGACGGCGGGCTCGAGGCCGGCGTCGCGGAGCGCATCCAGGAACTCGCCGAGCCGGTCGGAGAGGGCGCGCAGATCGGCGTCCTGCTCGTCCACGTGCTGCCGGATGTGGCCCGGGTAGAAGAGAAGTCCGCGCCACTCGATTCCAGGCGACGCGGCCGCGGCGGCCGCCAGCGCGACCGCCATCTCGACGGCCGGGATGCCGACGCGATGCATGCCGAGGTCGAGCTCGACCAGCACGCCCACGGTGCGGCCGGCGCCGGCGGCGGCGGCGGAGAGGGCGCCGAGCGCGTCGGCGGAGTCGAGCGCGACCGTCGCCTTGACGCGCTCGGGGAGGGCGAGCAGCCGGCGCAGCCTGGCCTCGCCGACGGGCGGATAGGCGAGGAGCACGTCATCCGCGACACCGGCCATGACCTCGGCCTCGTGCAGCGTCGCCACGGTGAGGCCGGTGGCGCCGCGGCGGAGCTGCTCCTCGGCGAAGGCGGGCGTCTTGTGGGTTTTCGTGTGGGGGCGGAGCGCGAGCCCGTGGGCGGCGGCGTAGCCGGCCATGCGGTCGAGGTTCCTCGCGACGCGCTCCAGGTCCACGAGGGCGCTCGGGGTCTCGAGGGTGTCGAGCGTCGCGGGGCTACGGGCATCGGCCATCGGGCGGTCCTTTCAGCGGGTTCGAGGCTCCGGCGTGGGCGCCGGGAAGCTAGCCGGCGGAGCGCGGCGGAGCCAGCGCCCTTGCACCCCGCGAGGGCGGCGGGGTAGCATCGTGTCATGGCACCGCTTCCCCTGGTCCTGCTCGTCCTGCTCGCGGCGCTCGCCGGCGCCGGCGCGGCGTTGTGGCTCGCCGGCCGGCGGCGGCAGGGCCGCGCGCTCTACCGCGCCGAGCTCGAGAAGGCGCTCGAGGACGGCGTGCTGACGCCGGAGGAGCGGGCGCAGCTCGACCGCGTCCGGGTGGAGCGCGACCTGAGCGAGGCGGAGGTGCGGCTCGCGGCGCTGGCGCTGTACCGGCGCGCGCTCGGCGAGGCGATGGCGGACTCCCGGGTGACGGCGGAGGAAGACCGCGCGCTGGCGCGGCTGCAGGCGCAGCTCGGCCTCACCGACGCGGACCTCGCCCCCGAACGCGGCCATATCGAGCGGCTGCACCTCCTCGCCCGGCTCGAGCGCGGCGTCCTGCCGGTCGTGGGCTCGCCGGTGGCCCTCTCGCCCGGCGACACGGCCCACTGGGTGGTGCACGCCACCTTCTGCGAGTGGCTCGGCTTGCCCGGCAGGGGACGCGCCGAGCCGGCCCACCTCGGCTTCGATGTGGAGGACACGCAGCCGTTCCACGCCGACGGCCCGCGTGGCTCGCTCGGCTCCAACCCGCACGTGTTGCCGGTGGACCTGGGTGTCCTGGTCGTGACCGGCCGCGCCCTTCTCTTCCGCGGCGCCAAGCGGCGCCTCGACGTGCCTTACGCCCGCTTCGTCCGGCTGTCGCTCTACCGCGACGGCATCCGCGCGACGCTCGCCGGTCCCGCCACCGGCTTCTCCTTCCTCACCGCCGACCCCGAGCTCACCGCCGCGGTGCTGCTCCGCGCCGCGCGCAACAGCCGCCAGGACGACGCCCCGGCGCTCCGCCCCCGCACCACCGCCTGAGCCGTTCGACGATCTCGCCGGCCTCCGCTGACGGACCAGCGCGGGCGGCGGCCGGGCGACTGTGGGCCGCCCCGGCCAGCGGGCACGCCTCGTGCGAATCCCGTCCGCCGGCGAAGGGGCGAAGGATGGAAAGGAGCAGTCATGAAGGATACACTGCAGCGGTACTCCGAGGGGCACCGCGTGGAAGCGCTCGCGGAGCTCCGGGCGGAGCTGCGGGAATTCAGCCACGATGGGCTGATCGAGTTGCGTGAGGACCTGAGCCGGGGCGCGGTGGTGCGGGGCAGCTGGGCGGGGTGCGTGATCTCCTACAAGCGCGGCGCCCCCGGCTCGGCTCGCCGGGACCGGATGGGACGGGCCCGGAATGCCTTCACGGTCCTCTGGGACAACGGGTGGCTCACGGACGAGGAGGTGGTGGGGCTGGTCGGGGACGAGCTGGGCCGGCGACGCCGCCCGCTCGAGCGCCCCGCGCCCGACGTCGCCCGCGCGCCCGAGGTGTGGCCGGCGGGGATCGCCGTCGCCATGGACGAGCCGGACGAGCCATAGCGCCTCGCGTGGCGGCGTGGCGGCTGCGATATTGGGGGGGGCAGCCGTCTCGCCGATCCGGCTCAGGAGTCCCCTCGTGTCCGACTCTGTCCACCCGTACCGCCGCCTCCTGCTCGCGGCGCTCGCGTTTCTCGTCGCCGCGTTCGTGGGGGTCGAGTTGTGGCGCGAGCTCGGCCCCAAGCGCGTCTCGGGCCTGGTTTACGACTGCGCGACGAAGCACCCGGTTCCCGGCGCCTCCGTCGAGTTGTGGCAGCAGACCTTCCTTACCTGGGACCGCCTCTTCAAGTACCGCGGGACCTCGGATGCCGACGGCCGCTTCACCATCGCCTACGGCGTGGGCCACGCCGTGAAAGCCCGGGCCACCAAGGACGGCTACCTGCTGGCGGAGAGTTTCGGCTATCCGTCGGAGCAGCTCCGGATCGGTCTGCGGCGTTCTGCCCCCGGACAGAGTCCCCTCGAGTCGAACCCGCCATTGCAGGCTGCTGTCCTCCTGCATAGCGACGACCACGCGGAACGGCGTGACCGTCGCCCGCGACACCTGCAACGGCGATCCCTAGTGTAGCGTCCGACAAATAGTTTGACACAAGGAGGCGCCGGGCGTATCCTTGCGCCATGGCGCGACCTGTGTCCAAGATCGAGACCACCGACGCCGAACGGCAAGAGCTTGAGCGGCGTGTGAAGGCGCCCAGCGTGTCCAAGCGCGACAGCCTTCGTGCCGCCATCGTGCTGCGGCGCGGGCGCGGTCTCGGCCAGGTGCAGGTGGCGCGGGAGCTGGGCGTGAGCGCCGCGTGCGTCAACAAGTGGTCCCAACGCTTCGAGCGCGAAGGCCTGGACGGCCTGAAGGATCGAAAAGGACGGGGCCGGCGCCCCTCGATCCCGGCGCACAAGGTGGAGCAGGTCATCACGCGGGCGACTCGGCCGCCCAAGCCGTGCACGCGTTGGAGTGTGCGCACGATGGCCCGTGAGGTCGGGATCTCGCCGGACAGCGTGCACCGGATCTGGCGGGCAAACGAGATCAAGCCGCACCTGACGCAGACGTTCAAGCTGTCGAACGATCCGCGCTTCGAGGAGAAGTTCTGGGACGTGATCGGGCTGTATCTCGATCCGCCCGAGAGGGCGCTGGTCCTGTGTTGTGACGAGAAGAGCCAGTGCCAGGCCTTGGAGCGCACCCAACCGGGCTTACCCCTCGGCGTCGGGGAGATTCGCACCAAGACCCACGACTACACCCGCCACGGCACCATCACGCTGTTTGCTGCACTGAACTACCTCGACGGCAAATTGATCGCGCGCACGGAAGAGCGTCACACGCACGTCGAGTGGCTTCGCTTCCTCAAGCAGATCGATCGGGAGACGCCCAAGGATCTCGATCTACACCTCGTCGTGGACAATTACTGCACGCACAAGCAAGAGAGCGTAACCCAGTGGCTTGCGAAGCATCCGCGCTTCCACCTTCACTTCACGCCGACCAGCTCGTCCTGGTTGAATCTCGTCGAGCGCTTCTTCGGAGAGCTGACGCAGGACGTGATTCGGGAGGGCAGCTTCTCCAGCGTACGCGAGCTGGTGAGTGACATCGAGAGCTACTTGGCCGAACGAAAGCTCCATCCCAAGCCGTACCGGTGGCGAGCCAAAGGCGAGGACATCTTGCGCAAGATCCAGCGTGCACGCGAGGCGCTCACCGCAGTACGCTCGGAGTCTTGTTAAATCAACTCAATTGGCAGACACTACACTAGACCTAGGGAGCCTGGCCCTCCGCAGCGTCCCGAACCCCGACTCCCGGCCGAGCCCCTATTCCAGCGTGCGCCGGAACTGCCGCGTCGCCAGCGCCAGCACGCCGACGGCCATGCCGGCGAGCCACGCGAGCTGCGGCCAGAGGTCCAGCGGGCCCTCCCCCTTCAGGAAGATCCCGCGCACGATCACCAGGAAATGCCGGATCGGGTTCAGCAGCGTGAGCTCGCGGAACAGCCACGGCATGGTTTCGATCGGGTACATGAAGCCGGACAGGATGATGAGCGGCATGAAGAGGAGGAACATCCCCATGAAGGCCTCCTGCTGGGTGTGCGAGAGGGTCGACACCAGCAGGCCGAAGCCGAGCGCGGCCAGGATGTAGAGGGTGGCGGCGCCGAGCAGGAGGAGGACGCTGCCGCGCAGCGGGATGTGGAACCAGAAGATCGAGACGGCGGTGATCAGCGCCAGGTCGATGAAGGCGATGATGGCCACGGGCACCGTCTTGCCCAGGATCAGCTCCGTGGCGGAGAGCGGGCTCACCATGAGCTGCTCGAGGGTGCCCATCTCGCGCTCGCGCACCACGGAGAGCGCGGTGAGCAGGAGCGACATCAGCATGAGGATGGTGGCGAGCACGCCCGGCACGTTGTAGACGCGGCTCTCGAGCGAGGGGTTGAACCAGGCGCGGGCGCGCAGGTCGACGCCCTCCGGGATCCGCATGCCGTGGTCCTCGGCGTAGGCCAGGCCGAAGCGCCGCACGATCTGCGTGAGGTAGCCCTGGGCCACGGTGGCTGTGTTGGAGCTCGTGCCGTCGATGAGCATCTGCACGACGGCGCCGCGGCCGGCGGCCAGGTCGCGGGCGAAGCCCCGCGGGATCTCGAGCCCGACCACGGCGTGGTTGCCGTCCAGCGCGCGCGCCATGTCGGCGGGGCGCTCGCTCCGGCCGGCCACGCGGAAGTAGCCGCCCGCCGTGACCGCGTCCACCAGCCGCCTCGCCTCGGCGGTGTGGTCGAGGTCCACGACGTAGAGCGCCGCATTCCGCACGTCCGTGTTGACGGCGTAGCCGAAGAGCAGGAGCTGGAGCACCGGGGCGACGAAGACGATCCGCTTCATCTTCGGGTCGCGGAAGATCTGACGCAGCTCCTTGCGGAGCATCTCGCGCACGCGCAGCGCGGACTCCCGCAGGCGACGTCGCCGTCCGCCACCCGCCATGCCCGCCGCGTCCCGCGCGGGCGGGGCGACGGTTCCGGGCGTGCTCGGCGGCCGCGGCGCGGTGCCGCTCACGCGAGCTCCTTGCGGAACGCGTACGTCGCCAGACCGAGGCCGACGGCGGCGAAGGCGATCATGAATGCGCCCTGCACCCAGAGCACCTCGGCGCCCACGCCCTTGAGGAAGATGCCGCGCGTGACGGTGACGAAGTAGCGGGCGGGCACGAGGTAGGTGATCAGGCGCAGCGGCAGCGGCATGCTGGCGATGTCGAACATGAAGCCGGAGAGGAGCACGGCCGGGAGGAACGTCGCGAGCATGGCGGTCTGCGTGGCCAGCAGCTGCGAGCGCAGCGCGGCCGAGACGAAGATGCCGAGGCCGAGCGCGCCGAGCAGGAAGAGCAGCGTGAAGGCGGCCAGCAGCGGCAGGCTGCCGCGCAGCGGGACGCCGAAGATGAGGAGCCCCGCCACCGCCGTCAGCGCCACGTCGAAGAAGCCGATGGCCAGGTAGGGGATCAGCTTGCCGAGGACCACCTCGAGCCGGCCCACGGGCGTGGCCGCCAGCTGCTCCATGGTGCCGCGCTCCCACTCGCGCGCCACGGTGAGCGCCGTGAGCATGGCGGCGATGACGGTCATGACCACGGCGATCAGCCCGGGCACGACC
This sequence comes from uncultured Gemmatimonadales bacterium, assembly GCA_963708135.1. GTDB lineage: Bacteria > Gemmatimonadota > Gemmatimonadetes > Longimicrobiales > RSA9. Next base: position 266,428 of record OY970192.1, read on the forward strand.
ATCCAGCGGCTCTCCAGCCGCGGGTTGTACCAGATGCGCGACTCGGCCCGCACCGGGATCTGCACGGTCCGGCCCTTCAGCACCACGGCGCGCGACCAGCCGGCCACGATGGCCTGCGCGTAGTTCAGCGCGATCGTGGCCGTGTTGGCGTCGCCGCCATCGAGCAGCAGCTGCACCCGGGCACCGCGGCCCGCCGCCAGGTCCTTCGCGAAGCCGGGCGGGATGACGAGCGCGCCCAGCACGTCGCCGTGCTCGAGCGGACGGTCGATCCCGGCGTAGCTGTCCAGCCGGTCCACCACGCTGAAGTAGCCGCTGGCCTCGAACGCCTGCACCAGCGCCCGGCTCCGCTGCGTCACGTCCTGGTCGAGCAGCGCCAGCTTGATGTCCTTCACGTCCCACGTGATGGCGAAGCCGAAGAAGATGAGCAGCAGGATCGGCAGCAGGAAGGCGAGCGCCATGCTGCGCGGGTCGCGCCGCAGCTGGATCCACTCCTTCCGCGCCATGGCGCCCAGGCGGCGGCGATCGAGCATGCTCACCCCTCCACCGCGCCGCCCTCGCGGCGCACCAGGGCGACGAACACGTCCTCGAGCGACGGGCGCACCGCCTTGATCTCGCGCACCGTGCATCCGGCGTCGGCGAGGCGCGCGGCGACGACGGCGCGGTCGGCGGCCTCGTCGCTTACCGCCACGTGCACGGCGCGTCCGAACAGCGAGGCCTCCACCACGCCCGGCGTGCCCTGGAGCGCCTCCACCGCGCGCGGCGCATCGTCCACCGCGACCTCGAGGAGCGGCAGGTCCACCCCCGCGCGCAGCGCCTGCGGCGCGTCCAGCGCGATGAGCCGGCCGCGGTTCATGAGCGCCAGCCGGCGGCAGTACTCGGCCTCCTCCATGTAGTGCGTGCTCACGAGCACCGTGGTGCCGCCCTCCGACAGGCCGTTGATCAGGTCCCAGAACGCGCGCCGCGCCACGGGATCGACGCCCGAGGTGGGCTCGTCCAGGAACAGCACGGCCGGCTCGTGCAGCACCGCGCAGCCGAGCGCGAGCCGCTGCTTGAAGCCGAGCGGCAGGTCCCCCGTGAGCTGGCGCTCCTGCCCCTCGAGGCCCGCCATCGAGAGCACCCACGCGCGCCGCGCCGCCAGCCGCTCGCCCACCACGCCGTAGAGCCCCGCGAAGAGCGCGATGTTCTCGCCCACCGAGAGGTCCGGATAGAGCGAGAACTTCTGCGACATGTAGCCGATGCGGCGCCGGATCCGCTCGCCCTCGGTCGCGATGTCGAGCCCCGTGATCCGGCCCGTCCCCGACGTGGGCGGGAGCAGCCCGGTGAGCATCTTGATCGTCGTCGTCTTGCCCGCGCCGTTCGGGCCCAGAAAGCCGAAGATCTCGCCCTCCGCCACGTCGAAGCTGACGTGGTCCACGGCCGTGAAGTCGCCGAACTTCCGGGTCAGCTCGCGCACCTCGATGGCGTCAGCCACGCCGGCCCGCCCCCGCCACCAGGTGGATGAACACGTCCTCGAGCGAGGGCGCCGTGGCCGCGTCCTCGTGGATGGCGACGCCGCCCGCCTCGAGCGCCGCGCGCGCCTCCGCCCACGCGGCGCCGGGACGGAGCAGCACGTGCACCGTGTCGCCGTAGAGGGACGCGCTCGCCACCTCGGGCCGCTTCCGCAGCAGGTCGCGCGCGCGGCGCGGCGCGTCCGTCCACACCGCCCGCAGCTCGCCCGTGAGCCGCGCCTGGAGCCCGGCCGGCGTATCCAGGGCGAGGATCCGGCCGTGGTCGAGGAGCGCCACCCGGTCGCAGCGCTCCGCCTCGTCCATGTACGACGTCGAAACCACCACGGTCACCCCCGCCGCCACCATCTCGTGCAGGATCAGCCACAGGTCGCGGCGCGAGATCGGGTCCACCCCGAATGTCGGCTCGTCCAGCAGCAGCACCTCCGGCTGGTGGATCAGCGCGCACGAGAGCGAGAGCTTCTGCTTCATCCCGCCCGACAGCTTGCCCGCCAGCCGGTCCTCGAAGGGGCCCAGCGCCGAGAAGCGGTAGAGCCGCTCGAGCCGCGCCGCGCGCTCCGCCCGCGGCACGTGATAGAGATCCGCGTAGAAGTCCAGGTTCTCCCGCACCGTGAGGTCCTCGTACATCCCGAAGCGCTGCGCCATGTACGCGATGTGCGGCTTCACCCGCTCCGGCTCGCGCGCCACGCTCACGCCCTGGACGGTCGCATCGCCGGCCGTGGGGCGGAGCACCCCCGCCAGCATGCGGAGCGTCGTCGTCTTGCCCGCGCCGTCCGGGCCGACGATGCCGAACAGCTCCCCCGGCCGGACCTCGAGCGAAAGGCCGTCCACGGCGACCGCCTCGCCAAAGCGGCGCGTGAGGCGGTCGAGAACGACGGCGCTTGGCGCCGACGTGCCGATTGCCGCGTCACTCATCACGAGGCGCCTTGCGATCCCGGCGCCGGCCCACCTGCCGAGGACCGGCGCGCCTGACCTGCCGGGGACCGGCGCGCGTGACCCGCCGGGCGGCTGCTGCGGTGGGGAGGCCCTCTCCGGCCCTGCGAAACGCTCGGCCCACCGCAACCACTTCCACACCGCCCACCCCGCCACGTGCCTCGCGGACGGCAGTCCTCGGTCCTGCGAGGGCCTCCCCACCTCCGCGGAACGCCCGTGGCGACACGGCCGGCCGGTGGCGCGCCGGCCGGCGCATCACCGCGCCGCCGTCTCGGCCGGCCGGATCAGGACGTCGGCCGGGACGCCGGGCTTCAGATCGCGCGCCGTGTCGCCGGCGATCGCGACCTTCACCTCGTAGACCAGCTTCACCCGCTCCTCCTCGGTCTGGACGTTCTTGGGCGTGAACTCCGCCTCGCTGGAGATGAAGCGGACGCGGCCGGGATAGGTGCGGTCGGGGTAGGCGTCGGAGCTGAGCGTGGCCGGCTCCCCCAGGTGCAGCCGGCCGACCTGGTCCTCCGGGACGTAGATACGGACCCAGCGGTCGGCCGGGTTCATGAGCGTGACCACCGGCGCCCCGGCCGAGACCGTCTCGCCCGGCTCGCGGTGGCGCACGGTGACGACGCCCGGGAAGGGGGCGCGGACGACGGCGTTGGCCAGCGTGGCGTCGATCTGCCGGACGTTCGCGCGCGCCTGCGCCACCATCGAGCGCTGCGCCTGCACCCGCTCGGCGCGCGGGCCGCGCTCGACCAGCCGGAGCTGCTCGAGCGCCTGCTCGTGCTGCGCCTCGGCCATGTCGGCGGCCGTCGTCGCCTTGTCCAGCGCCTCCTGGCTGAGCGCCCCGCCGCGCTGGAGGGTACGCGTGCGCTCGAGGTCCCTGCGGGCGTCGGCCAGCTTCTGCCGCGCCGAGAGCTCCGCCGCGCGCGCCTGCCGCACCTCCTCGGGGCGGGAGCCGTGCTCGAGCTCCGCGAGCTGCGCCTCCGCGGCGGCCTCCTGCGCCGCCGCGGCCGCGCGCCGGGCCGCGACCTCCGCCGTGTCCAGCACCGCCAGCACCTGGCCGCCGGCCACGGCGTCGCCCTCGTGCACCAGGATCTCCGCGATGCGCCCCGGCGCCTGGAAGCCCAGGTCCGCCTCGCGGGCCTCCACCGTGCCGGACGCGCTCACCTCCGAGGCCGGGCGGCCGCGCCGGAGCGCGAGGAACGCCACGGCCGCCCCGACGATCACCACGACGGCCAGGATGGCCGCCCACCGCTTCCGGGTCATGGCGTGGACTCCAGGTTGAGGGCGAGCCAGCGCGGCGAGAGCTCGCCGGTCGAGCGCGCGATGTCGATCCTCGCTCCGAGCAGCGCGTAGCGCGCGCCGGTCAGCGAGGCCTCCGCCTCGTACAGCGCCGCCTCCGCCGCCAGGTAGTCCGTCTGCGTCCCCGCGCCGGCGTTCAGCGAGAGCGTCTCGATCCGCACCACCTCGCGGGACTGCCGCACGGCCGCCTCCAGCGCGGTCGTGCGGGCCGCCGCCGAGCGCCAGGCGACGAGCGCCGCATCCAGCGACCGCGCCACGTCCCGCTCCGCCTGCCGCTCCGCCGCCGCCGCGCTCCTCGCCTCGGCGTCCGCGGCATCCACCGCGCTCGCCCGCGCGCCGCCCGTGAACAGCGGGTACGAGAGCTGGACGCCCCCCTGCCACTCGCCCTGGGGGCTGCCGCTCGCGCTGCCGTACTCGTTGTAGCGGCCGAGCGTCTGGAGCCGCGGCAGCCACGCCGCGCGCGCCTCCGAGCGCCCCGCCTCCGCCGCAGCCCGCTCGCGGCGCGCGCGCGCGAGCTCCGGACTCGAGCCGAGCGCTCGCTCGAGCAGGACGGCCCGGTCCGGTGCCGCCCCCTGGCCCCGCACGGGCGCGAGCGCGCGAGCGTGAACCTGCTCCAGGGGAACATCCATGGCGCGCGCCAGCTCCCGCTCGGCGGCGTCCGCCTCCGCATCCGCCCCGACACTGTCCGCGCGCGCCCGGGCCAGCGCCGCCTCGGCGCGGACGAGGTCGATCTGGGCGCCCTTCCCCTCGTGGAACATCTGCCCGGCCCGATCCTCTTCCGCCGCGAGCGCCCGCACCCGGGCCGCCGCCGCCGCGAGTACCTCGCGGCTCGAGCGGACGCGCAGGTACGACTTCGCCGCGGCCGCGGTCTGCGCCGCCGCCGCCGCGCTCACCGCCGCGCCCGCCGCGGCCTCCGTCTCCCGCGCCCGGCGCACGCGCGCGGCGCGCGCGCCGCCGTCGAAGAGGAGCCAGCCGAGCGAGGCGTCGCCCTGGTAGAGCGTGCGGTCGAACGCAGGCGGGCTGCGCAGGTCGAAGCCGTGCAGCGGCGCCACCACCATCGGCTTCTCGAAGCGGACCGCGCTGCCGTTCACCGACAGGGAGGGCAGCCACGCCGAGCGCGCCTGCCCGACCGCCGCCGCCGCCCGGTCCTCGCCCGCCCGCGCCGAGGCCACCGCCGGGCTGGCCCCGAGTGCCGCCGCCACCGCCGCGTCCAGCGTCAGCGTGTCTTCCGCCGCGCCCTGCGCCGCGAGCGGCCCGGCGAGCAGCAGCGGCGCCGCCAGCAGGAGAAGCACTCCGCCGAGCCGCGGGAGATCCCCGCCATGCGTCCGCCGCCACGCCTCCGCCGCCGTGCCGGCGACGCCTCCCAGGTCCCTCCTCATCGCGCCTCCTCCTCCGTGCTCGCCAGCCCCCGACGCACGAACAGCGCGGCGTGGTCCACCATGCGGCGCCGCGTATCCGCCTCGCGCGTGTCCAGCTTCATGATCTTGCGCAACATCGGCCGCGCCAGCGTCATGTGTACCGGCTGCGAGATCACGCTCGCCGCCATGAGCGAGGCGTCCCCCGGCCGGATCGTGCCGTCCCGCTGCCCCTGCTCCACCGCCCCCCGCAGCGCGGCGAGCATCGGCCGCATCACCGCCGCCGCCTCCTCCGGCAGCTCCCGCCCCACGATCACCTCCTGCATCATCAGCTGCGGCACCTCCGGATTCGCGTCCAGCGACGCGAAGAACGCCCGCACCACCGCCTCGATCCGGTCCAGCGGCGCCCCCGGCCCCGCCGCCGCCGCGAGCACCCGCTCCCGGAACGGCCCCACGCACGCCGCCACCACCGCACCGTACAGCGCCCGCTTCGAGCCGAAGTGGTACGTGATCGCCCCCAGGTTCGCCCCCGCCGCCCGCGTGATCGCACGCACCGACGTGCCATCGTAGCCGTGGCGCGTGAAGAGCCGCCGCCCCGCGCGGATGAGCGCGTGCGCCGTCGCGGGACCGGGCGAGTCCGCCGCAGCGGACGGCCGCCCGGCCGGGTGGGCCTCGTGGGCTCCGTGGGTCTGGCTCGCGCCGGCTGGCCGTGCGTGGCCGGCCGTGGTCTTCCTGCCGCTCGATTCCTTCATACGACTGTATGAATAAGCCGCCGCGACCGCGCGCGCAAGAGTGGCCTCGGCCGAGAAGGGGAGAGTGGGAGAGGGGGAGAGTGGGAGAGTGGGAGACGGGTGAGCTCGCGGCGGCGCGCGGGTTGCCGGGGCGGGAGCGGTTGCCGGCGCACGCCGGCCGGGGCGCGGACGCGCCCATGGCGCGCCGGCGGCGGCCACGACGCTGGCGCACCGGCGATCAAGGTTCTGGCCAGAACGCGCCGAACGTGCTACCATGGCTCCGCGCAGGCGCAGGATTTCCCCGATCCCGTGTCGCGCGCCAGCCTCGCGTTCCCCGCGTGGGCCGCTTGTCACTCGACAAGATGGCATTCCCCGGCACGAGCAGTCGCTCGCGCCGGAGCCGGATCACCTCTCCCTGATCCCGGAGGATCTCATGCGGAGGATTGTCCCTCTGATCATCGGGCTGGGCCTGGCCGCGTCCGCGTGCGCCGACTCGCCCACCGTGCCGCATTCGGCGGCGCGCGTGCACGCGGCGATGGCCGCCGCTGACAGAACGAGCGTCACGGCCGGCGGCTATCTCGTCGCCTTCCGGGGCGGTGGTGTGCCGGCGGGCTTCGCCTCGGACGTGGCGACGCTGGGCGGGCGGGTGCTGTGGTCGCACGGAGGCGTCGGACTGGCGTCGGTGGCCGGCCTGGATGCCGCGGGGGCGGCGACGCTGGGGCGCTCGCGCGACGTGGCGGAGGTGGACCCGGACCCGATCGTTTCGCTGGAAGCGCCGCCGGCCTCACGGATGGTGCGGGCGTCACTCCCGGGAGTGACTGCGGCGGAGAACCCGGCGGGAGCCTTACTCTACGGCTGGCAGTGGAACATGCTGGCGATCCATGCGGATGCGGCGTGGTCGAGCGGGCATCTCGGCTCCGCGGCCGTGACCGTGGCGATCCTCGACACGGGGGTGGACTACGACGACTACGACCTGGCGGGGCTGGTGGACCTGTCGCGCTCGAAGTCGTTCGTGGAGAGCGACGACGAGATCACGGCGACGTACTTCCCGACGCGGAGCGCGGTGAGCGACTACAACGGGCACGGGACGAACGTGGCCAGCCAGGTGAGCAGCAACGCGCTCGTCTATGCGGGCGTGACGTCCCGGACGACGCTGATGGCCGTGAAGGTGCTGGGAGCGGATGGGCAGGGTGGCCTGGGCGCGATTCTGGGCGGGGTGCTCTGGGCGGCGGACCACGGCGCGAACATCGCGAACATGAGCCTCGGCGGGGCGTTCGCCAAGGCGGCCGCCGGGCGGCTCACGTCGCTGGTCAACGGTGTCTTCAACTACGCCAGACGTCGGGGCATGTTGATCGTTGTCTCGGCGGGCAACGACTCCGAGGACATGGACCACGACGGCAACCTGAACGTGATCTTCTGCGCCTCGCCGCACGTGCTGTGCGTGTCGGCGCTGGGTCCCACCCTGCCCGACGGTTCGCCGGACGAGTTCGCGGGCTACAGCAACTACGGTCGCTCCGAGATCTCCGTGGCGGCACCCGGGGGGAACATCGGCTCCGAGGTCGCGCTCTGGCCCTGGGGCGCCGGAAGCGCATCGGCGGTCTGGAGCCTCTGCTCGAAGACCTACCTCTCGGGCGGCGACCCCACCGCGCTGCCCTGCGCGAACGGCCTGGGCCTTCTGGGCTACGCCGGCACCAGCCAGGCGGCTCCGCACGTCTCCGGCCTGGCCGCGCTCCTCGCCGCCGGGGGGATCACCGACCCCGCGCAGCTCAAGGCGATCATCCAGAAGTCCGCTGTGGATCTCGGGCAGCCGGGCGTGGATCCGTTCTACGGCGCCGGCCGGATCGATGTGGCGCGGGCGCTGGAGCTGTTGCGGTAGGACCTGCCCGGCGGGCGACGGTCGGTGCGGGCGCACCGGCCTCCGGCGAAGGGGAGTGGGAGAGTCGGAGAGTGGGGGAGCGCGGCGGCCTCGCGGCGCTCCTCCGATTCCCGTGCGCGGCGACGATCCCGGCGCGCGACCGTGCGAACGGCGCGACCGCCGCTGCCGGGTGAGCTGCGGCCGCCCGCGCGGCCGCGCACCCCGCGCGCCGCTCCCGGGCGCGGTGGCGTGCGGCGCGCGAGGACGGTCGCCCGTCCCCCACTCCCCACTCCCCCGCTCTGACGACCCCTGTCCCGGCCGCCCCTCAGGCCAGCCCGGGCAGAATCGCGCCCTCGAGCGCGAGCAGCCGGTCCTTCACGTCGATGCCGCCGCCGTAGCCCGCCAGCTTGCCATCGGCGCCGATCACGCGGTGGCACGGGATGACGATCGGGATCGGGTTGACGGCGTTGGCGCGCCCGACCGCCCGGGCGCCGGCCGGCCGGCCGAGCTCCACGGCCAGCGAGCCGTAGGTCCGCGTGTGGCCGTACGGGATGCGCAGCAGCGCGTCCCAGACCCGTTTCCTGAAGCCGGCGCCGCGCGGCCGCAGCGGCAGGCTGAACTCGCGCAGCTCGCCGCGGAAATAGGCGTCCAGCTGCGCGACGACGTCGGCGCACGCCGCGGCGCTCCACGCAACGTCGTCGCCGGAGGCACGGATGCCGGCGGCGAGCGCCTCCTCAGGCCCCGCGGCGTGGAAGTCGATGCGGACGAGACGGCGCTCATCGTCCACCGCGGCGAGCAGCGGGCCGATGGGGGTGTCGAAGCGGTGTGCGAGGAGCTTCATGGCTCGTCTCCCAGGCTCAGCCACAGGTGGTGCGTGGCCAGGCTGCGCCACGGCGCGAAGGGCGCCATGAGCGCACGCGTCTCCGCCGCGTCCGGCCGTTCGCTCAGCACGAAGAAGCGCCGCAGCGCCTCGCCCAGCCCCGAATCGCCGACCGGCACGCGGTCCGGCAAGCCCACGCCGCGCATGAGGATGTAGTTCGCCGACCACGGGCCGATCCCGCGCACCGCCAGCAGCGCCGCCTCCCCGGCCGCTTCAGCCGACGCCGCCGCCGACTCGCCGCCGGCGCGCTCCGGCCCCACGCCGGCCCGGCCGCCGCCGGGCGTTCCAACCGGCGTCGAAGGCCGTCCATCGGGGCGTGCCGTGCCAACCGCGCGCGCGAGGCTCTCGAGGTCCAGCGTCCCGGCCGCGACCAGCCGGGCCGCGCCCACCAGGTACTCGGCCTTACGTCTCGAGAAGCGACGCCGCGCCAGGTCCGCGGGGTCGAGCGCGGCCACGGCCGCGGGCGTCGGATGCGCCCGCCAGCCGTCACCGGCGTCCGCGCCCGCGAGCTCGATCACCTCGCGCCGGAGCGCGGCCGCGAAGGCGAGGTTGACCTGCTGGCCGATGATCGACCAGCACAGCGCCTCGAACACGCTGCCGTTGAGCGGCATCCGCAGTCCCCGCCGCCCGCGCACGAGCGGCGCGAGCCGGGCGTCGCGCGCCACGCGACGCTCGAAGGCGGTGGGATCCAGTCCGAGGCCGAGCACCCGCGCGGCGAGCACGCGTGCCTCGGGCTCGGCGCGCAGCGGCAGCGCGCGGCGGGCGAGGATGCGGCAGCGGGCGGCGTCGCCATCCAGCTCGATCTCGAGACGCGCGGGAATCCCGGCCAGCAGCGCCACCTTGACCGCGCACCGTCCGTCCGCCCGCTCCGTCGGGCTCAGGGGGTCGCGTCCGAGGTAGCGGAGTGGCACCTCCGCCCGGTAGCCGCGCGGCAGCTCGAGCGTGAAGGCTCGCGCGCGGGCGCGAGCCGCCGTGCCGGCGTTGTTGGTCATCATGCCAACATAACACGCCCCCCGCCCGCCGCGTTCGCGTGCCCCCGTCCGTGCCCGCGGCCCTGACCCTGCCCCGTATTGCCTGTCGGTCTCCGCCCGTCCGCGTGCCCTGCCGTTCACCGCGCCGTTCGTTCCGACGGTCAGGCAGGGTTCACGGGTGGGGCTCCGTACTGTGCGCCGCCTCGTTCCGGTTGCAGGACCCGCCACTCGAGCGTAGCGGGCGCGCGACGGGCGGGTTTTGCACGCCCGGCCGGCACAACCCGGCCCTCGATGCTCCGCGGGAAATCGAGAGGCGGATTGTGACTGCCATCCATGCACAACCCGGCTTTCGGTCTGCGGGCCGCGACGAGAGGTGCCGCACGTGCGGCCGGCTGACCCCCTCCGCGGCCCCTGCCCGTGCCTCGTGCCCGCCCCCGTGCCCCTCCCGCCGTACCCCGTCGGGTCCCTACCCTCACCCTCACCCTCACCCCCAATCCCACCCCCACCCTCACCCCCACCCTCACCCTCGCAGTCAAGTAAGGATTCCCCCCGCTCACTTTCCTGGAAAGCCCCGACACCGCGCGGTGTGGCAACCGGCAACTTGGAGGCGTGGCGCGATGAGGCGCCCCGCAACCGAACGACGACGAGGTCGAGCGATGATGGGCATGGAGCAGTCGGAGCCGCGCGTCGGAGGGCTGGCCTGGACGAGGCGCCTGCGCTGGGCCTGGGTGCAGGGGCCGCAGGTGCGCGACCGCTACGGGGTGAAGGAGGCGATGGTCGGGCGTCCCGAGCCGCTGGCGGTGCGTCGCCTCCCCGAGGCGGGGCAGTGCGCCGAGTGCGGCGAGGAGCTTCCCCGCCGGGCGATGGTGGGCGTGAGCGCGGGCGGTGCCGCCTACTGTGGCGCCTGCCTGACCACGACGCGCCCGGAGCCGGAGGTCCGGATCGAGTCGGAGGAAGGCGTGCGCGTGCTGGTCGGCGCCGGCGCGCCAATGCCGCGCGACCCGGGCTGCATCCGCGGCAGGATCGGACGCGTCGCGTAAGATACTTTGGCGCGCCGGCCGCCGCGCCGGTCGCCGCGCCGGCCACCGCTCCACCGCTCCACCGCTCCACCGCTCCACCGCTCCGCCGCTCCACCGACGCCCGGGTTTACCGCACCTGCCCGCGCCGCTAGATTTGCGCGTCGCCTCGCGGAGCCCCGCGGGTGCGCCAGCCCGGGCCGGCTGCCGCCGCTCCCGGCCGGGCAACCGGGGCGTTAGCTCAGTTGGGAGAGCGTCTGGTTTGCAACCAGAAGGTCACCGGTTCGAGCCCGGTACGCTCCATTTCCCCGAGGTCCCTCCCCGCTGGACTGCCTGTCGCCAGGCGCAGCGGGAGCTCGCTTCCCGAGGGCCCGTCCTGACGCCCGGCGGCGTCGCTGGCAGCAACGCTCCCCTGGCGGCGCTATGGCGCGGGAGATCCCCGCCGTCGACGCTCTTCGATCCTCCGCAGGTCCCTCCGCTCCGTTGTCCGCCTCGCCTGGGCCGGCCTCCGCGCATTCGGTAAGATCATTGACAAAATCGCGGCGGCATCGAGAAATGGGCGGCGGGCGGACGCGGGTGGGGCGCAGGAGAGGAGTCGGATGCGAAAGATCAACACGCGCAGCTTCCGCCGGGCGACCCGCAGCACGGCGCGGGAGGTGAACCGCCAGATCGTGCTGAACCTGGTGCGGGAGCACCAGCCGGTCTCGCGGGCGGAGCTGGCGCGGCTGCTGGACGTGGCGCGGGGGTCGGTGACGCCGCTGGTGAAGGCGCTGCTAGCGGACGATCTGATCTACGAGCGCTCGAGCGGGGCCACGGCGCGGGGGCGGCGGCCGAAGCTGCTGTACGTGCGGACGCGGGACCGTCTGGCCGTGGGGATCGACGTGCGCTCGAGCGGGACCTCGATCCTGCTGGGCGACTTCTCGGGGCGCCAGATCGCGCGCGAGACAATGGCGACGCCGGCCTCGGCGGAGGCGCTCGTGGCGCAGCTGGTCGCCCACGTGCGGCGGCTGCTGCGCGAGTTCGGCGATCACGGCGAGTGCGAGGGGGTCGGGCTGGTGGTGCCGGGGATGGTGGACCGGAGCACGGGGGTGGTGCTGAACGCGCCGACCGTGGGCTGGCGCGAGGTGGACCTGCGCGGTGCCCTCGCCGCGGAGCTGGATCTGCCGGTGCACATCGACCGCGACGCCGTCGCCTGCGCGATGGCCCATATGTGGCTCAGCCACCCGGGCGGGGACGCCGCCGACAACTTCGTCTATCTCACCGTCTCGGACGGCGTCGGCACCAGCCTCGTCGTCGGCGGCGCCGTGCTGCGCGGATTCTGGAGCACTGCCGGCGAGTTCGGCCACCTGCCGATCAGCCTCGACGGCCCGCAGTGCGCCTGCGGCGCCCGCGGCTGCCTCGAGGCGTACGCGTCCAACCTCGCCACCGTCGCGCGTTATTTGGGCAGGGACCTCGCCTCACACGACGCATACGCGGCCGTTCGGGAGGCCGGCACAGGCATCGCCGACGTCATCGCGCGCGCCCGGTCCGGCGATGCCGCTGCCGTCTGGGCGCTCTGGGAGACCGGCCGCTACCTCGGCATCGGCATCGCCAACATCATCAACTCCGTCAGCCCCGCGCGCGTCGTCGTGGGCGGCGAGATCACCGGGGCCTGGGACCTCATCGAGCGCGCCGTCGCCGACTCGATCCGCGCCCGCGCCCTCACCGGCGCGTCCGCCGCCACCCCGATCGTGGTGGAGAGAGGCGAGGACGCGCTCCGCCTGCGCGGCGCGTCGGCGCTCGTGCTCGCCCCGGTGTTCGTGGCGCCGGAGGTGGCGTGACGGCCGCGTCCGCAGAACGGGCGACGCGCGGCCTGTCCGCGGCCGGATCCCGGCGGTGGCCGCGTGGCCGTCCGGGTCGGGGCCAGCCCCGGTCCGGACCTCGCTTCGTGGCGATTGACGAGTTTGTTGACAAAATCATGGCCGGTCATTAGACAGAGACCCTGATTCCACCGACTCCGGATCAGTCAACGCGCCGGAGCGTCGTTGAACTCACAACCTACGAGATGGCGCCTATGGGACGGGTACGATGCATCATCGGAGCGCTCCTGGCGGTTGTGTGGATTGCGCCGCTGGGGGCGCAGACGCCGGGTGGCACGATTCAGGGCCGCGTGACGGAAAGCGCGACGAAGGAGCCGCTGTCGGGGGTCGTGGTCACGGCCGGTAATCACGGAGCCTTGACGGATCAGGACGGGCGCTACGCGCTGGCGAACCTGCCGGCGGGGACGTACACGGTGAAGACGAGCATGCTGGGGTATGGCGAGGCGAGCAAGACGGTGACGGTGGCGGCGGGGCAGACGGTGGAGGCGGATTTCGCGTTGACGACAGAGGCGGTGAGCCTGTCGCAGCTGGTGGTCGTGGGGTACGGCCAGCAGCGGGCGGGGAACATCACGGGCGCGGTGAAGCAGGTGAATGCGAGTGAGTTCAACAAGGGGCGGATCGTGAGCCCGGAGGAGCTGATCGAGAGCAAGATCGCGGGCGTGCAGGTGGTGGACGACAACGCGCCGGGCGGCGGGCTGTCGATCCGGATCCGCGGCGCGACATCGATCAATGCGAGCAGCGATCCGCTGTACGTGGTGGACGGCGTGCCGGTGGGGACGGGCTCGGGGGGCGGGCTGTCGCCGGCAGGGCGCGATGCACTGAACTTCCTGAATCCGAACGACATCGAGAGCATCACGGTGCTGAAGGATGCAGCGTCGGCGGCGATCTACGGCGCGAACGCGGCGAACGGCGTGGTGCTGATCCAGACGAAGTCGGGAGCGCGGGCGCCGAGCTTCACGTACAGCACGAGCATGTCGGCCGCGTCGGTGACGCGGGTGCCGGAGGTGCTCACGGCGGCGCAGTTCCGTTCGGCGGTGCAGCAGTACGCGCCGGACCGGGTGTCGATGCTGGGGAATGCGAACACGGACTGGTTCAACCTGATCGACCGCACGGCGTACGGGCAGGAGCACAACCTGGCGATCGCGGGGGCCGGGGCGCACAACGACTATCGTCTGTCCTTCGGCTACCTGAACCAGGATGGCGTGATCAGGGGCAGCTCCACGGACCGTCTCTCGCTGGGACTGAACTTCGACCAGCGGTTGCTGAGCGACAACCTGGATCTGCGCGCGAACGTGCTGGGCGCGCGGACAAAGGACGTTTTCACGGCGGGTGACGTGCTGGGGAACGCCGTTGGCATGGCGCCGACGCAGCCGGTCTACGACCCGAACGCGCAGACGGGCTACTGGGACTGGCAGACGACGGGCGCCTCGGCGAGCAACCCGCTGGCGAGCCTGAACCTGTCAACCGACCAGGGCGCGACGTGGCGCAGCGTCGGCAACCTGCAGGCGGAGTACCACCTGCCGTTCCTGGAGGCGCTGAAGGCGCACGTCAGCGTGGCGTACGACGTGGGGAAGGTCAACCGGCAGACGTTCATCCCGAACGACCTGGCCAGCCAGGAACGGCAGGGGCATGGCCGGATCACGCTGGTGAACAACACGCAGACGAACACGGTCCTCCAGTCGTACCTGAACTACAACGCCGCGCTCGGCGCCGTGCCGGGCACCATCGACCTGACGGGCGGCTACTCCTACAACGAGTCGCACGGCGAGTATCCGTTCTTCCAGGAGACAGGGCTCGACAGCAACCTGCTCGGCGTCAACGGGATTGCGACGGCTACCACGTTGCAGCCGGGCAAGAGCGTGGTGGACAGCAAGCTGATCTCCTTCTTCGGGCGCGCGAACTACAACCTGAAGGACCGCTACCTGCTGGCTTTCAGCCTTCGGCGCGACGGCTCGTCGCGCTTCGGTCCCGGGAACCAGTGGGGGCTCTTCCCCGCCGCGTCGGCGGCGTGGCGCATCTCGGAGGAGCCCTTCATGAAGGGCCTTACGGCGCTCTCCGACCTGAAGCTGCGCGGCTCGTGGGGGAAGACGGGCAACCAGGCGTTCGCGGACTACCAGCAGTACGCGACCTACACGTACAGCAATCCGCAGGCGGAGTATCAGTTCGGCAACAACTTCGTCAGCACGATCCGGCCGAGCGCGGTGGACCCGAACATCAAATGGGAGCAGACGAACTCCTACGACCTGGGCATCGACTACGGCTTCTTCAACCAGCGCGTCAACGGCTCTCTCGACTGGTACACGAAGAAGACGACGGACCTGATCTTCACGGTCCCGGTTCCCGCCGGCACGAACTACTCGAATTACCTCACCACGAACATCGGCAGCATGCAGAACAAGGGGATCGAGCTGAGCCTCAGCGCGAACGTGCTGAAGGGCGGCGAGGGTCGGCTCGGCTGGACGGCTGACTTCACCGCGTCGCACAACGCGAACCAGCTGCTCAGCATCACGCGCGCGGGCTCGCAGCTGATCCAGGTCGGCGGTGTCTCGGGCGGCGTGGGCACGACGATCCAGGCGCTCGAGCCCGGGCAGCCGATCAACTCCTTCTACGTCTGCCCGCAGTACTACCAGGACGGCAAGCCGGTGGAAGGCAAGTACGTGAGCCTGGCGGACACGGTCGCCTCGATCTGCAACTCGGCCAGCCTGCGGGCGTACCACGACCCGGCGCCCAGCTGGATGCTGGGTCACTCGTCGTACTTCACCCTCGGGCACTTCGACCTGGACATGACACTGCGGGCGTACCTGGGCAACTACGTCTACAACAACGTGGCCTCGCAGGGTGCCTACCAGTCGCTCACCACCGGCGGCTCGCCCTCGAACGTATCCACGTCGGTGCTCAAGACGGGTTTCGTGGTCCCGCAGTACCTGTCGGACTTCTACGTGGAGAGCGGGTCGTTCCTGCGCATGGACAACGCGACGATCGGGTACTCGTTCCACTACCGCGACCAGCCGGTCCGGCTGTATCTCTCGGTGCAGAACGCGTTCACCCTCACGGGCTACAGCGGCGTCGATCCAACGGCCGGGCTGAACGGGATCGACAACAACATCTACCCGCGCTCGCGCACCGTCACCGGCGGCCTGAGCGTCCAGTTCTAGGAGGGTCCATGAGCCTCAGAGCACTCAAGGCGCCTGCAGCACTGGCGATCGGGCTGCTGGTCCTGGCAGCCGTAGGCTGTACGGACCCGACGGTGCAGCCGAAGAGCACGGTGACCGGCGCCAACGTCTTCAACGATCCGAGCAGCTATGAGTATCTGCTGGCCCGGGTCTACGCGGGGCTGGCCGTGAGCGGCCAGCAGGGGCCTGCCGGCAACGCCGACATCCAGGGCATCGACGAGGGCTTCTCCCAGTATCTCCGCCTGTACTGGGAGTGCGAGGAGCTGCCGACGGACGAGGCCATCATCGCCTGGAACGACATCGGGCTTCCCGAGATGAACACGCTGACCTGGACCTCGTCCAGCCGCATGGTGGTGGCGATGTACTACCGGATCTACGTACAGGCCATGATGGCGAACGACTTCCTGCGCGAGACCTCGGCCGACGCGCTGGCCTCGCGGGGCGCCATCTCGCCGACGCTGAAGGCGAAGATCGGGCAGTACCGGGCGGAGGCGCGCTTCCTCCGGGCGCTCAGCTACTGGCACGCCATCGACCTGTTCGGCAACGTGCCGCTCGTCACCGAGAACGATCCGGTCGGCGGCGCGCCCCCCGCGCAGGCCACGCGGCAGGAGATCTACGATTACGTCGTGCAGGAGCTGACGGCCATCCGCGACTCGCTGCCGCAGCCCGGCCCGGACACCTACGGCCGGGCCACGACGCAGGCCGCCAACATGTTGCTCGCCGAGGTCTACCTGAATGGCGGCGTCTACACGGGGACGGATCACTACACGGAGGCGCTCAACGCCGTGCAGGACGTCATCGGCTCGGGCCAGTACAGCCTGGACCCGAACTACCGCCACCTGTTCATGGCGGACAACAACACCTCGCCGGAGATCATCTTCGCCATCACGCAGGACGGGAAGCACACGCAGACGTACGGCGGGGTGACCTTCCTGGCCCATGCCGCCTGCGGCGGGAACATGTCCGCCGGCAGCTACGGCATCGACTACTGCTGGGGCGGCACGCGCCTGAAGCCGCAGGCGTATGACTTCTACGCCCCCGGCGACGGGCGGGCGTCCTACTTCCACACCGACGGCCAGAGCGTCGGGGTGGCCGACATCGGCAGCTTCAACGACGGCATTGCCGCGCCCAAGTTCACCAACGTCAACTCGCTCGGACAGCAGGGCTCGGACCCGACGTTCGTGGACACGGACTTCCCGATGTTCCGGCTGGGCGAGGCCTACCTGATCTACGCGGAGGCCGTGGTGCGGGGCGCCGGCGGCAGCATGGACCAGGCGGTCGCCTACATCAACAAGCTGCGCGAGCGGGCGTACGGCAACACCAGCGGCGACATCACGGCCGCCCAGCTCACGCTCCCCTTCATCCTGGCCGAGCGCGGCCGCGAGCTCCTGTGGGAGGCGCATCGCCGCACGGACCTCATCCGCTTCGGCGAGTTCACGGGCGGGGACTACCTGTGGGCCTGGAAGGGTGGTGTCGAGGCAGGCACTTCCGTCCCCGCCACCATGAACCTCTACCCGCTCCCGGAGTCCGAGCTGGTGGCGAACCCGAACCTGACGCAGAACCCGGGCTATTGAACGGGCCGGATCGGGCTTTTCCCGGGCTCTCTCGCTCTTCCCTCGGGCCGAGCCGCTCGAGGGGAGAGTGGGAGAGCGGGGGAGTGGGGGAGTGGGTGATCTGCCGGGTGGCGCAGGTGCGCGGCGTGATCCGCAACGACAGAAAAGCCGCTCGCGCGGGCGTCCGCGACCGGCCGGCATGGCGGGACCTGGCCACCCGGCTGGCCAGCGTCCTGCTCGCCCTGACCGCGGCCGCCTGCGCGGCGACGCCCACGAACCCGCCCGTCACGGGCGTCCCCACGCCGGGGCGCCCCACCCTCGATCCGACCTACCGCCCCAGCGGGCACATGGCCGCGGGCGACGCTTTCGTCCAGCTCTTCGAGTGGAAGTGGACGGACATCGCGGACGAGTGCGAGCGCGTGCTCGGCCCCGCCGGCTTCCGCGCGGTGCAGGTCTCGCCGCCCGAGGAGCACAGCATGGAGCCGAACCACACCTGGGCCGAGCGCTACCAGCCGGTCAGCTACAGCATCGCGCGCAGCCGTTCCGGCACGGGCGCGGAGTTCACGGACATGGTCCAGCGCTGCCACGCGGCGGGCGTGGACATCTACGTGGATGCGATCCTGAACCACATGACCAATACGCCGAGCCCGGGCGTCGGGAGCAACGGCACCGCGTACACGAAGTACTCCTACCCCGGGCTCTACTCGCCCTCCGACTTCCACCCGCCGTGCACGGTGAGCGACTACACGAGCGCGGCCAATGTGCAGGACTGCGAGCTGTTCGGCCTGCCCGACCTGAACACCGGGCTGCCCGCCGTCCGGCAGAAGATCGCGGGCTACCTCATCATGCTCGCGCGGCTGGGCGTGGCGGGCTTCCGGATCGACGCCGCCAAGCACATCCAGCAGGTCGAGCTGGACGAGATCTTCACGCTCGTGGACTCCACCCTGAGCGCCGAGGGGCGGCCGGTGCCGTACTATTTCCTCGAGATCAGCACGGGGGCGGGCGAGGCGCTCGGGCCGCGCGACTACTTCGGCGAGGCGTACCGCTCGGGCGGCGCGGCGGACATCACCGAGTTCACCTTCACCGGCGTGGGCGACAAGTTCCTCGGCACCGGCGGCCAGCACATCTCGCAGCTGAGCCCCGACGGGCCGGCCGGCAGCCAGTTCTCTCCGACGGCCTGGGGACTGATGCCCTCCGACAAGGCCGTGGTCTTCCTCGAGAACCACGATACACAGCACGGCAACGCGATCGGCTACCGCGACGGCCAGGTCTTCCGCCTGGCCAATGTGTGGATGCTCGCGCAGCCCTACGGCTACCCGAAGTCCCTGTCCAGCTACGCCTTCATCCGCCCCGCCGAGAACGACAGGGGGCCGCCCTCGGACGCCGCCGGCAATACCGAGGACGTGACGTGCGCCGCGAGCCTCGAGACCGCCCGCGACGGCGACTGGGTGTGCGAGCACCGCGACCCCTACATCCTGCCAATGGTCGGCTTCCGGAAGCTCGTGGCGGGGACGCCCGAGACCCACTGGTGGGACGACGGCGCGAACGCCATCGCGTTCTCGCGCGGCGGCGCGGGCTTCGTGGCGATCAGCCGCGAGGACACCACGGTGACGGCGAGCGTCGCCACCGGGATGCCGCCCGGCAGCTACTGCGACCTGCTCACCGGCGGCGCCGGCGCCGGCGCCGGCTGTGCCGGGGCCGCCATCGTCGTGGATTCCGCCGGCGCCGTCCGGCTCGACCTCGCCCCGAACACCGCCCTTGCCATCGACACCGCCACGCGGCGCTGAGCGCCGCCGGGTGAAGACGCCAGGCGCGGCCGCGCCGCTGGCCGCGAGTCGGTGAAGACCCTCATGCCCGCTCGCGCCGCCGCCCTCGCCCTCGCCCTCGTCGTCCTCCTGGCCGGCGTGCGCGCGGCCGCCGCGCAGCAGGCCGGGGCCGGCGTGCCGCAGTCGGCCCGCGTCGCCTCCCCGGATGGACGTACGGTGGTCACGGTCGAGACGCGGGATGGTGGGCTCTACTACGCCATCGAGCGCGACGGCCGGCCGCTGCTGGTCCCGTCCCGCCTCGGCTTTGCCTTCAGCGGCGGCGACTCGCTCTACGCCGCGCTGCGCATCACCGGCACGGCCCGCGATTCGGCGGACACGACGTGGACGCAGCCGTGGGGGCAGGTCTCGCGGGTGCGCGACCACCACAACGAGCTGCGAGTCCGTGTGGCCGAGGACCGGCCGCCCGGGCGCGGCTTCGCGGTGGTATTGCGCGTCTTCGATGATGGCGTCGGCTTCCGCTACGAGGTCTCCGACAGCGGCGGCTTCCACGATTTCCAGATGATGGAGGAGCTGACCGAGTTCGCCATGGCGGACAACGCGAAGGCGTGGTGGATCCCGGCCGACATCCCCGCGGACGACCGGCAGGAGTTCCTCTACTCGGAGAGCCCGGTCAGCCGGCTGGACACGGTGAACGTGCCGCTCACGATGGA
Organism: uncultured Gemmatimonadales bacterium; assembly: GCA_963708135.1. Lineage (GTDB taxonomy): Bacteria > Gemmatimonadota > Gemmatimonadetes > Longimicrobiales > RSA9. The sequence continues at coordinate 286,031 of OY970192.1, forward strand.
GGTGACGGACGGGCCCGTCGTCGCCATCCACGAGGCCGACCTCGAGGACTACGCGGGGATGTATCTGGCGCGCACGGGGCCGCGAACCCTGCGCACCACGCTGGCGAAGTGGAAGGACGGCGTCGCCGTGAAGGGGACGGCGCCGTTCACGACGCCGTGGCGCATGCTCGAGATCGCGGACAGCGCGGGCGGGCTCGTGCCGGACGTGCTCGAGCTGAACCTGAACCCGCCCAGCCGGATCACCGACGCGAGCTGGATCCGGCCCATGAAGTACGACGGCATCTGGTGGGGCATGCAGATCGGGCTCTACACCTGGGCCGAGGGCCCGCGCCACGGCGCCACGACGGCGCGCGCCGAGCGCTACATCGACTTCGCCGCCGCGAACGGCCTGGCCGGCACGCTGGTGGAGGGGTGGAACGTCGGCTGGGGGCCGCAGCACGTGCCGTTCTCGTACACGCAGGCCTCCCCCGATTACGAGCTTCCGGCGGTTGCGGCGTACGCGCGCAGCAAGGGCGTGGCGCTGATCGCGCACAACGAGACGTTCGAGAACGTGACGAACTACGAGCGCCAGCTCGACGACGCGTTCTCGCTCTACCAGCGGCTGGGCATCCACGCGGTGAAGACCGGCTACGTGGGGGACAGGACGGACACCGGCGAGTCCCATCAGGGGCAGTACATGGTGCGCCACCAGCGCCACGTCATCGAGGCGGCGGCGCGGCACCACCTCATGCTCGATGTCCACGAGCCGATCCGGGACACGGGCGAGCGCCGCACCTGGCCCGACATCATGACCCGCGAGGGCGCGCGCGGGCAGGAGTACAACGCATTCGGCCCGGCGGGCGGCAACCCGCCGGAGCACGAGACGATCCTCTTCTTCACCCGCATGCTCGCCGGGCCGATGGACTTCACGCCCGGCATCTTCGACCTCTTCGTGAAGAGCGCGAACGGCACACCGCGCACCCCCGAGCAGCCGCGCCCGCGCAGCACGCTGGCCCGGCAGCTCGCGCTCTACGTCGTCCTCTACTCGCCCATGCAGATGGCGGCGGACCTGCCGGAGAACTACGAGGGGCAGCCGGCCTTCCAGTTCATCCGCGACGTGGCCGTGGACTGGGACACGACGCGCGTCCTCGCCGGCAGGATCGGCGACTACGTCATCGTCGCCCGCCGGCAGCGCGGCTCCCCAACCTGGTTCCTCGGCGCGATCACGGACGAGCAGGCGCGCACCTTTGACGTGCCGCTCACGTTCCTCGCGCCGGGGAGGCGCTACGTGGCCGAGATCTACGCGGACGGGCCGGGCGCCTCCTGGCGGGACCGCCCCCTGGCCATAGCCATCCGCCGGCGTGGGGTGGACGCCGGCTCCAGCCTGCATATCGTCATGGCGGCGGGCGGCGGCGAGGCGGTCCGCATCCGGCCGGCCGGAGCGGAGGACCGATGAAGGCGACGACGTGGCTGGCCGTGGTCCCCGCGAGCCTCGCGCTCGCGGCGTGCGCCGGGCGCGCCCCGCGGGCGGAGACGCCGGACGATACACGCGTGGCGCCACCCGCGCGGGCCGTGGCGGCGGGCTCCGACAGCGTGCCCGGCTGGGAGCGCGGCGGCACCTGCTACGAGATCTTCATCCGTTCCTTCGAGGACAGCGACGGCGATGGCATCGGCGACCTGAAGGGACTCACCGCGAAGCTCGACTACGTGAACGACGGTGACCCGGCCACGAGCAGCGATCTGGGCGCTTCCTGCATCTGGCTCATGCCTGTGTCGCCGTCCCCGAGCTATCACGGCTACGACGTCACCGACTACTACGGCGTGGAGCCGGACTACGGTACGAAGGAGGACTTCAGGCGCTTCGTGGCCGCCGCGCACCGTCGCGGCATCGCGGTGATCATCGACATGGTGCTGAACCACAGCTCGAGCCGGCACCCCTATTTCCAGGCGGCGCTCCGCGACACCGCCTCGCCCTACCGCGCCTGGTACCGCTTCGCGCCAGAGCCGCTCGGGAAGGGGCCGTGGGGCGGGGAGGCCTGGCGCCGCTCGCCGGTCCGCGACGAGTACTACTACGCCATCTTCTCCCCTGGCATGCCCGACCTGGACTACCACACGCCGGCGGTGCGCGCGGAGGGGAAGAAGATTGCCGCCTACTGGTTGCGGGAGATGGGCGTGGACGGCTTCCGCCTCGACGCCGTGCAGTACCTGCTGGAGGACGGCCCCTGCGAGATGGACTGCGCCGGCACGCACGCCTACCTGCGCGAGTACGTGGACTCGATCCACGCGATCGACCCGCGCGCCTTCACGGTGGGCGAGGTCTGGGACAGCATCGGCGCGCTGCTGCCGTACTATCCGGACCAGCTCACCTCCTACTTCGTCTTTCCGCTCTCCGACTCGATCCTCGGGGCGGTCCGGACGGACACCGCCCGCGGGCTGCTGCCGGGGTTCCTCCGGCTCCAGGACACGCTGCCGCCATACCGCTATTCGCCGCTCCTCGGCAATCACGACATGAAGCGCGCGCTCACCGCGCTGGGAGGCGACGTCGCCCGGGCGAAGCTCGCCGCGACCCTCCTCCTAACCCTGCCCGGCCTGCCTTTTGTCTATTACGGCGAGGAGCTCGGCATGAGCGGCGACAAGCCGGACCCGCGGCTCCGGACGCCAATGCAGTGGGCGCCGGAGCGCGGCGTCGGCTTCACGGCCGGCACCCCCTGGGAGCCGCCCCAGCCCGACTCCATGACCACCAACGTTCAGGTCGAGGATGCGGACCCCGGCTCGATGCTGAACCTCTACCGTCGCCTGATCCACCTGCGCGCCGGCGACCCCGCGCTCGGCGTCGGGCGGCTGGTCCCGCTCACCGCCACGAGCCCGCACGTCGCGGCCTACGTGCGCCGAGACGGCGAGCGCGCCGTGCTGGTGGTGGCGAACCTGGGAAGCGCCGCGGCCGCCGGCGTGACGATCGCCTCGGCTCCCGGCGCGCTGCCGCCAGGGCGCTACGCCGCGCGCAACCTGCTCGGAGGGGCGGACGGGGCGGAGTTGGGGGTGGGGGCTGACGGGAGGATCCGCGGGTACGCGCCGGCGCGGGCGCTCGGGCCGGTGAGCGCACTGGTGCTCTCGCTCATCCGGCGCTGAACCGGCTCGGGCAGGTGGAGGTGTCGGGGTCGGGTGCACCGGGGGGGAGACCCGCGGACCCCGCAGCGGCCGCGAGCGTCGCCCGGTCTCCCACTCTCCCACTCTCGCCGCTCGGCCCGCTCTCCCCGTCCAGCCCCACTCCCCCCCCCCACCCCTCGATCAGCTCTCGACCCCGTCCTCACCCTCCATGAGCCCGCTGCTCGGCACCGGCTGCACGGCCTCCTGCACGCCCAGCGGCTCCGTCTCGTCGGCCTCGAGCATGCGCGCCTCGGGGACGAGCTCGGCGCCGACGTCCTGGACCAGCATCATGGCGGCGGCGGCGGCGAACATGCAGACGCCGCCGAGCATCACCATGTAGAGAGACGCGTTCGGGTTGTCCCGTCCCCACGCGGCGCGGATCAGCGGGCCGAAAGCGAGCGAGGCGATGATCTCGGGGATCACGATGAAGAAGTTGAAGATACCCATGTAAACGCCCATGCGGCGGGCGGGCAGGGCGCCGGAGAGGATGGCGTAGGGCATGGCGAGGATCGAGGCCCAGGCGATCCCGACGCCGACCATGGTGAGCAGCAGCAGGTAGCGGTCGTGCACGAGGTAGACCGCGAGCAGCCCGAGGCCGCCGCAGACGAGGGCGAGCGCGTGCGTCGCCTTGCGACTCGTCGCCTCGGCCAGCTTCGGCAGCGCGAACGCCACCGCGAAGCAGGTGATCGAGTAGAACGCGAAGGCGAAGCCGCCCCACTCGATGCCGCGCGTGTAGAGGTCGCTCTGCGGGTCCGTTGCGCCGAACACGTGGCGCGCCACGGCGGGCACGAAGAACAGCCACATGCAGTAGAGGCCGAGCCAGGTGAGGAGCTGCACGACGGCCAGCTGCTTCATGGTGGCGGGCATCTCGCGGATCGACTCGCCGATCTCGCGCAGCAGCGGCCCGAGCCAGCCCGCGCCGTGCTCGGACCAGCGCAGCTCGGCGGGATCCTCGGGCGGGTACTCGCTGCTCGTGGCCACGGTCCACAGCACCGCGACGAGGAACGCCACCGCGCCCGCCATGAACGAGTACTTGACCGAGAGCGGGATCCCGCTCGCCGTGCTGCCGGTCACCCCCAGCCAGGACAGCAGGAACGGCAGCGCGTTGGCCAGGCTCGCGCCGATCCCGATGAAGAAGGACTGGATCACGAAGCCGGCCGTGCGCTGGCTCGACGGCAGCTTGTCCGCCACGAAGGCCCGGAACGGCTCCATCGAGACGTTGATCGAGGCGTCCAGGATCCACAGCAGCGTGGCCGCCATCCAGAGCGCGCTCGACATCGGCATGAGGAAGAGCGCGACGGACGCCAGGATGGCGCCGGTCAGGAAATAGGGCCGGCGCCGGCCGAGCCGCCCCCACGTCCGGTCGCTCAGCGCGCCCACGACCGGCTGCACGAGCAGCCCCGTCACCGGCGCGGCCAGCCAGAGCAGCGGCACCTGGTCGGGGCGCGCGCCCAGCCGCTCGTAGATGGCCGACATGTTGGCCAGCTGCAGCCCCCAGCCGAACTGGATGCCGAGGAAGCCGAAGCTCATGTTGAACATGGCCGGATAGCTCAGCCGCGGCTTCTTCATGCGGTGGGTCTCCGCTGGTGGGGGGAGGCGCCGGACGCGCCCGGAACTCTAGTGCGCCGAAGCGGTTCCGAGCAAGGCTCGCCAGGCGACGAGGGGGCGGGGGGCCGCGGCGGTGCCGGGCGCGCCACGGGACGCCCGCCGGCGCAGGGGGAGCCGGGTCGCGAGGCCGAACATTTCTGCCATTTCGTCGATGTTCGCGAGGCGCCCTCGCAGTTCGAGCCGCTATGCGGACCAAAATCCCGCTCCGCGCCGGCGTGTGTTCGACGCGACGGGGGTTTGATCCATATAGGCGCCATTTCTGCGATCGCGTCCCGGAGACCTCGACGATCGGGGACTTTGGTCCGCCCGTCGCGGCGCTCGGCTCCGCCCGGGTCACGGGCCCCTCGCGGCCGTTCGGTCCGCCCGTCGCGGCGCTCTGCTCCCGGTCCGGTCGCGGCCGGGTCGCGGGCGCGCTCACGTCCCGGTCTTCGTCCAGATCAGGATGGCGCCGCACGCGCCGCCGGTCGCGCCCTGGAACTCGTAAGGCATCTCGGCGGGGCCGGCGTAGACCTCGATGGCGGCCACGTCGGCCAGAGGCACGACGTCGTCGAGGCCCTCGGTCGGGCTGCTCATGTCGTGGAACATGCCGTTGACGTAGATGGCCGGGGTGCACGAGCGGGTGAGGGAGATCCGGCCGCGCGTGGACTCGACGATGTAACCGCTGCCTCTGGCGCGCGGCACGACCCGGATGCCGAGCACGCCGCGCAGCGCGTCGCTGAGCCCCTGCCCGCGCTCGACCTTGTGCGCGAGCGGCTCTCCGGTAATGAAGGTCCCGGCAAGCGCGCGCCGACGGCTGTAGAAGCCCGACCGCTTCAGGGCGGCGTCCTGCCGGCGCGCCTCGACCTCGACGGGCGGCAGCTCTACGGGGGCGGGGAGCAGCGCCACGTCGGCGCGCACGTCCGCGCGGGCGCCGAAGCCGATGCGCAGCCGTTCGGTCTGGTAGCCGAGCAGCTCGATGGCGACGAGGTGCTCGCCCGGCGCGATCCCCCCAACGATGACCTGCCCGTTGGCGTCGCTGGTGCCGCGCTGCCTGCCGCCGTCGAGGAGGATGGCGGCGGTGGCGAGAGGGCGGCCGGTCTCGTAGGCCGTGACGGTGACGCGCAGGGTCGCGCTGCCGCCGCCGGCGGCGCGCTGCCCCGCGAGCGCTCCCGGCAGGGCGGCCAGCGCGATCGCCAGCGGTGCGGCACGGCGGAGCGCCGGGAGCGTGCGGACAACTCCCACCGCGCTACTCCGCGCGCAGCGCGGCCATCGGGTCCGCGCGCGTGGCGCGCCACGCGGGCACCCAGGCGGCGGCGAGCGCCACGGCCAGGAGCAGCGCGAGCGCCGTGAGCAGGGCGAGCGGATCGGCGGGGCTCACCTGGAAGAGCAGCGAGCGGAGGAAGCGCGAGGCGAGGAGGGCGGCCGCGAGGCCCACGGCTCCGCCCGCGGCGGCGATCCGGCCGGCATCCGCGAGCACGGCGGCCCGGAGGCGCGCTGGGGTGGCGCCGAGGGCGACGCGGATGCCGAGCTCGTGGGTGCGCTCGCGCACCGCGGCGGCCATGGCGCCGTAGAGGCCGAGGGCGGCGAGCAGCAGCGCGGCGAGGCCGAAGGAGGAGAGGAGCAGGGTGGAGAGGCGGGGCAGCGCGAGCTGGGTGCCGAGAAGGCCGTCCATGGTCTCGGCGCGGGCGAGCGTGGCCTCGGGCGCGGCCGCGCGCAGCGCGCCACGGAGCGCGGGCAGGGCGGCGGCGAGCGGCCCGCGCGTGCGGATGGCGAGCGTGCCCTGGAAGAACCAGCCGCGCCACGGGACCCAGACCGACGGCGTCGCCTCGCGCAGGCTGCGGTAGTGGATGTCCTCGGCCTCGCCCACCACGGTGTGCCAGGGGTTGGCGCTGGTGTCCCAGGTCAGGCGGAGCTGCTTGCCGATCGGGTCCTGGCCGGGCCAGAAGCGCTCGGCCACCGAGTGGCTCACGACGACGACAGGCGGCGCGTCCCCGCCCTCGTTCTCGCGGAAGCCGCGCCCGCGCAGCAGCCGGATCCCGAAGGTGCGGAAGTAGTCGCGGCCGGCGACCTCGAAGGGGATGAACGGGTTGGCCGCCGCCGCGGCGTCAGACTGGCCGGCGGCGGCCCAGCGGGCGGTGAAGACCTGCGGGCCGTAGAAGGGCAGCGCATCGACGGGTGTGAGCGAGACCACTTCCGGCAGCGTGCGTAGCGCCGGCGCGACGCGGTCGTACAGTCGGGTGAAGACGCTGTCCGCATCGCCGCCGCCGATCGGGTGTGCGATGGTGATCACGGACAGGTGCGCGGGCTGGTAGCCGAGCGGGATCCGTGTGAGCCGGTCGAGGCTGCGCGCCAGCAGGGCGGCGCCGGCGAGCATGACCAGCGCGAGCGCCACCTGCGAGGCGACGAGAGCCTGACGCAGCCGCCGTCGCCTGCCGCCGCCGCGGCCCGCGCGGGCGTCCATCCGGAGCGGCGCGGCCAGGCTGCCGCGCGCCGCGCCGAGCGCGGGGAGGAGCGCGGCGAGCACGAGGGCGACGAGCGTGGTAGCGGCGGCGAGGCCGAGCGGGGCGGAGGAGAGGCGGAGCACGTCGAGGCGCGGCAGCCGCTCGGGGGCGAGCCGCGTGAGCGCGTCGAGCGCGCCCACGGCGCACGCGAGCCCGAGCAGCCCGCCGGCCACGGCCAGCGCGGCGCTCTCCCACACGAGTGGCCGCAAGATGTCGGCGGTGCCGGCCCCGATGGAGCGGCGCACGGCGACCTCCGCCTCCCGGGCCGTGGCGCGGAGCAGGACGAGGCCGCCCACGTTCACGCACGCGATGAGCAGCAGCAGCGCGACGGCCGCCGCGAGCACGAGGAGCTCGGGGCGCACGGAGCCGAGCACCGCGTGCCGGAAGGTCTCGACCTGCGCCCGCGCGATCGGCGCGCCCTGCGTCTTCCGGGCGACCCGCTCGGCGTCCACGCGGCGCATGATCGAGAAGAACTCCGCGTGCGCCGCGGCCGGCGTCGCTCCCGGCGCGAGGCGCGCCACCACGTCCAGGTTCGGGTAGACGATCGGCGTCCAGTACTCGGCGCCGGCCGGATAGGCGAGGCCCGGCGGTGCCACGCCCACGACCCGCGCCACGTCCCCCGTGTACGGGTTCCCGATGCGACGGCCGATCACGCCCGGGTCGCCGCCGAAGTCGCGTCGCCACGTCTCGTAGCTCAGCACGACCGATCCGGGGAAGCGGCCGACGGGCACCTCGTCCGCCGTCCCGAAGAAGCGGCCGAGCGCCGGCCGCACGCCCAGCAGCGCGAAGAAGTTGCCCGTGACCCAGGCGGCGCGCAGCGTGAGCGCGCGATCGCCGTCGGTGACGGCGGTCTCGAAGGCGCCCTGGTGCGCCACCCCCGCCACGTCGCCGAGTGTGCGGCTGGCGGAGCCGAGCTGCTTCAGCTCCTCCTGTGTCATGCTGACGTCCACGCCGCCCGGGTCGAGCGTGCGGAGCAGGACCAGCCGGTCGGGAGCGCGCACGGGCAGCGGGCGCACGAGGACGGCGTCCGTCGCCGCGAAGAGCGCCGTCGCCATCCCAATGCCGAGGGCGAGGATGAGCACGGCCGTGGCCGTGAAGGCGGGGGCGCGCCGCAGCCCGCGCAGCGCCTGCCCCAGCTCCCGGCTGGCGCGCTCCAGGACGTACGGACGCGCCATCAGCGCGGCTCGCCGGCGGTTGGTGGGGCGGGTCTCTCGTCGGGCGACATCGGGCCTCGTGGGGAGGAGGACGGGCCGGTTGGCTGGACCCCGTTAGCTACACTCCGGCCGCGGGCCGCGTCAAGAGGCCGTGCGTCCTCTTGCGCGGCCGCCGCGACGGCGGCATCTGAGGGAGTGCGCATCGGCGGAGGGCGAGTGATGAGCAGGATCGTGACGGTCGCGCTGGTCGGATGGGTGCTGCTCCCGGTGGCGACGGCGTGCGGCCGCGGCGGCTCGGGCCGCGCCGGCGGCGAGCGCACGGCGCCACCCGCCGGCGCCACCCCGGCCGCCACTCCGGGTCCGGACTCCGCCGCGGCCGCCACCACAGCCGCGGCTGGCCCGGGCATGGCCGCCGGGGCCGGCATTGCCTCGGGCATGCCGCCGGCTCCCACGCCCGCCGCCGCAGACACCGCCCCGTCCGCCATGGTGGGCCCGTCCGGGACAATGGGCCGCGGCGGCATGATGGGCCGCGGCGGCATGCGGGGGATGATGGGTGGCGCCGCGGACACCGGCGCCGCGCCCCGCGCCCGGGTCGCCGCCCCGCCTCCCGGCGCCGCGGGCGCCGCCGGCTGCCCCGCCGTCACGCAGGCCCTCGCCGACGCGGGCCGGAAGCTCTTCACGGGTGCTGGGAACTGTCAGACCTGCCACGGCCCGACCGCCTCCGGGACGGCGCTGGCTCCGGACCTCACGGATCGGACGTGGGAGAACGTCGATGGCTCGTATGCCGGCATCGCACGCGTGATCCGCGCCGGAGTCCCCCACCCAAAGAACCACCCCGCTCCCATGCCCCCCGCCGGCGGCGCCTCCCTCACCCCCACCCAGCTCTGCGCCCTCGCCGCCTACGTCTTCTCCCTCTCCCACTAACCTCACCCTCCCCCCCTCACCCTCACTCACCCATACCCGAATCCACACCCTCGAACTCTCCCTCACCCTCCCTCACCCCCACCCCCACCCTCTCACTCCGCCCGCAGCGCCGCGATCGGATCCACCTTCGTCGCCCGCAGCGCGGGGATCGCCGAGGCCAGCACGCCCGCGAGCACGAGCGTGCCCGCCACGCCGCCGAAGACCACAGGATCGCGCGGCCGCACGTCGAACAGGATGATGGCGAGCAGGCGCGACACCCCGAGCGCCACGGCGAGGCCGACGGCCATGCCGATGGCGAGCTGCACGAGCCCCTGGCGCAGGATCAGGCGGACGACGCGGCCGGCCTCGGCGCCGAGCGCCATCCGGATCCCCACCTCGCGCGTGCGGCGGCTGACGGAGAAGGACATGACGGCGTAGAGCCCGACGGCGGCCATGAAGAGGGCGATGAAGCCGAAGATCATAAACATCGTGCCGAAGACGCGCACGAACCAGAGCGGCTGCGCGATGGCCTGGTCGAGCGGCATGATCCAGTAGAGCGGCAGGTCGGGCTCGAGCGCGGCCGCGGCCGCGCGCACCTGCGCGGTCACGGCCATGGGCGGCCCGGCGGTGCGCGCCGAGATGTAGACGAAGTTGGAGTGCTGCTGCGCGAGCGGGCGGAAGACCACCGGCGGCATCGGGTCCTCCGGGTCGCCTCCGAAGATGTCCGGCACCACGCCCACGATGGTCAGCCACGGCGCAGTGCTCTTCGACGCGCCCATGCGGATGCGCCGGCCGAGCGGGTCCTGGCCGGCGAGGAAGCGGTCCACGAAGCGCTGCGTGACGATGGCCACGGGCGGCGCGTCCTCGCGGTCGGCGTCCGTGAACAGGCGGCCGCGGGAGAGGGGAATGTCGAGCGTGGAGAAGAAGCCGGGCGTCACCGAGGCGCTCCTGGTGAGCGGGTAGTCGGCATCGCGCCCGTAGGTCTTGCCCTCGAGCGCGAACCGGTCGCCGCCGAGTCCCTGCTGCGCCCCGGGCAGCCCCGAGCTCACGGCGGCCGCGCGCACGCCGGGCAGCGCCGCCACCCGGTCCGGCAGCTGCCGGAAGAACCGCTTCTGGCGGGCCGTGTCCGTGTACACCTCGGGGAACCCGACGCGCGCGGTGAAGACGTCCTTCGTCGCGAAGCCCGGGTCCATGGTGCGCAGGCGGGTCACGCTCTTGACCATGAGCCCGGCGGCCACGAGCAGCGCGCACGAGAGCGCGACCTCGAGCATGACGAGCACCTTGCTCATGCGCCCGATGCGCGTGCTCGAGGAGCCGCGCGCCTCGTCCTTCAGCACCTCGCCCACGTCCGTGCGCGCCGACTGCACCGCCGGGATCAGGCCCGCGGCCAGGCTGGACAGCGCGCCCGCGCCGAGCGCGAAGAGCAGCACCGGCGGGTAGAGCTCGAGGCGGATGTAGGACGGGACGTCGGCGTCCACGATGGCGCGCCTGAACGCGTCCACGCCCACCCAGGCGACGAGGATGCCGAGCGCCACCCCCGCGAGCGCCAGCATGCTCGATTCCGCCAGGAACTGGCGTACCACCTGCCCCCGCGTGGCGCCGATGGCGGTGCGGATCGCCACCTCCTTGGTGCGGTGCGCCGCCCGGTCGAGCAGCAGGTTGGCCACGTTCGCGCACGCGATGAGCAGCACGAAGAAGACCGCGCCGAGCATCGTGTAGAGCAGTCTCCGCGGCTGCGGCCCGATGCTCCATTCAGGGAAGCTGATCGCGCTGGCCGTGAAGCCGCTGTCCGGCTCCGGGTACTGCGCCGCCAGCCGCCTGGCCGTGGCTGCAATATCGGCGGACGCCCGGGCCAGGTCCACGCCGGGCGCGAGCCTGCCGACGGCGATCAGGTACTGGCCCTCCCCGCGCTTCGTGGCGAGCGGGTCCGTCTGCAGCGGCAGCCACACCTTGATGTGCTGCGGGAAGTCGAAGCCCTGCGGCATGACCCCGATCACCGTGTACGGCTCGCCGTTCACCCGGATCTGGCGACCCAGGATGGCCCGGTCGCCGGCGTAGCGCTGCTGCCACATCTCGTAGCCGAGCACGGCCACCTTCTCGCCCCCCGGCGCCGCCTCGTCCGCGCGGAACGTGCGCCCGAGCAGCGGTGAGACGCCCAGAACCTGGAACACGTCGGCGGTGAACCAGGCCCCATCGACTCGCTCCGCGCGCTCGGTGCCGCTCACGTTCATCGTGCCGGAGGTGTAGCCGCCGAGCGCCGTGAAGCTCTTCTGCTGCGCGCGGTAGTCGGCGAAGTCGTGGATCGAGATCGCGCTCCGCGTGATGTCGCGCGCCGGGTTCGCGCGCGCGACCACCGCCACCCGGTCGCCGCCCGGGTAGGGCAGCCCGCGCATGAGGCCGCCGTAGATGATGCTGAACATGGTGGTCGTGAGCCCGATCCCGATCGCCAGGGCCAGCACGGCCACCGCGGTGGGGCCGGGCGTGCGGGCGAGCGTGCGGGCCGCGTAGCGGAGATCGCGCAGCAGAGCATCCATCGGGACCTCGCGTGGAGGAGGCGTGGGACGGCGCTTCCTTCCAGAACGGGCGAACGGCGCCTGGGGTTTCAGGGGCCGCCGCGCGCCGGCCGCGGCTGCCGGCCGGGCGACGCGCGGTGCGCGATGCAGCCGCCCCGTCTCCCCACTCGCCCACTCTCCCACTCTCCCTCTTGCAACCGTCGCGGCGCCGGGTGCATCTATCGAAACGAGGGTGCTCTCCCGCGCGTAGGGGCTCCACCGACCGAGCCGGAGCCGACGCTCCCCGACAAGGAGGCCGCACCATGCCCGTGGGATCCGATCTCCGCCACGCCATCCGCTCCCTCGGCCGGAGCCCCGGCTTCACGCTCGCCGCGCTGCTCACGCTGGCGCTCGGCATCGGGGCGACGACGGCCGTCTTCACGCTCGTGGACCGCGTCGCCATCCGGCCGCTGCCGTACGCCACGGCGGGGCGGCTGGTCGATGTCGGCACCTCCTGGCCGAAGATCGGCACGGGCATGCGCGTGCACATCTCGCCGGCGGACTACTTCTACTTCCGGAGCCACGCGCGCACCCTCGAGGACATCGCGATCTACCAGACGGACCGCGTGAACGTGACGGGGAACGGCGCGGCGGAGCTGGTCCCCACCGTCGAGACGAGCGCGAGCATCTTCCACGTGCTCGGCGTGCGGCCCGCGCTGGGCCGGCTGCTGAACGAGCAGGACGACCGGCCGTCGGAGGTCGGCGAGAACGCCGTGGCACCCGGACCGGCGGAGCCGGTGGTGGTCCTCTCCCACGACTTCTGGGTCCGGCGCTACGGCGGCGACCCCGCGATCGTCGGGCGCACGATCCAGGTCGAGGGACGGGCAATGCCGGTCGTGGGCGTGCTGCCGGCGCGGGCACAGCTGCCGGAGCTGGACGCCGACCTCTGGCTGCCGCTGGGGCTGAACCCCGCCGGGCGGGCCACGAACTGGCACACCCTCAAGTCGATCGCGCTGCTCCGCCGCGGCGCCACGGTCGAGGCCGCGCAGCGCGAGCTGGACGGCTTCCGGCGCCGGTTCGTGGAGCTCTTCCCGAGCGCCTACAGTGACGACTTCATGCGCTCGACCGGTTTCCACATGGACGTGCGCTCGCTGCGCGAGATCGTGCTCGGCGGCGTGGGCCGCGCGCTGTGGGTGCTTCTCGGCGCCGTCGCCCTGGTGCTGCTCATCGCGTGCGCGAACGTGGCCAACCTCTTCCTCGTGCGCGCCGCGGGCCGACAGCGCGAGGTGGCCGTGCGCCGCGCGCTCGGTGCCGACCGGCGTCGCCTGGCGGGCCACTACGTGACCGAGTCGCTCGTGCTCTCGCTCGCCGGCGGCGCGCTGGGCGCGCTCCTCGCCTGGGGCGGGCTGCGGCTGCTGCTTCGCCTCTCGCCGAGCTGGCTGCCGCGCCTCGAGGAGATCCACATGGACGCCGCCAGCCTCGGCTTCGCCCTCGGCGTGGCGGTGCTCGCCGGCACCCTCTTCGGCCTGTTCCCGCTGCTGCGCGTCGGCGCCCCCGACGCCGTGCTGCGCGGGAGCGGCCGGAGCGGAGCGACGACGCGCCGCCAGCACGCCTTCCGGCGCGCGCTCATCGTGGCGCAGATGGCGCTCTCGCTCGTGCTCCTCGCCGCGGCCGGGCTCATGGTGCGGAGCTTCGTCCACCTGCGGGCGGTGGACCCGGGGATGAAGCCGCGCGGGGTCGTCGCCATCGGGCTGGTGCTGCCGCAGAGCAGCTACGGGACCTACGACGCGGTGGCCCGCTTCTACCGGGCGCTCACCGCGCGCGTCGAGGCGCTGCCCGGCGTGACGAGCGCGGGGCTCGTGGCCACGCTGCCGCTCAGCGGCGAGATCGGCTGCAACGGCCTGGCCTTCGAGTCGCGCCCGGGCGAGGACCACTGCGTGGGCGTGAACATCGTCTCGCCCGGCGCGTTCCGCGCGCTCGGCATCGACGTGCGCGGGCGCGTGCCGGACTGGGACCAGGCGGTGGCGGGGCGGGCGGGCGTGGTCGTGAGCCCCGCGTTCGCGCGCCGCTTCTGGCCCGGCCAGGATCCCGTCGGCCAGGGCGTGCGCGGGAACGGCCGCGGCCCCGTCTACTATCCCGTCGTCGGCGTCACGGGCGCCGTCCGCTACGCCGGGCTCGACCAGCCGGCCGAGGAGATGGCCTACTTCCCGATGGTTCCGACCGAGGGCGCGCCACTGTGGAACCCGCCGCGCTGGCTCACGCTCGTCGTGCGCACGGGACTCGCCCGCCCCACGTCCGTCGTCCCGCTCGTCCGCCGCACCCTGGCCGCGCTGGATCCCGGCATCCCGGTGGCGGACGTCACCACGATGGACGAGGTCATCGCCCGCTCCACCGCGCGCTGGTCCTTCGCGCTCATGCTGCTCGGCGTGGCCGCCGCCATGGCCCTCGTGCTGAGCGTCGTCGGACTCTACGGCGTCATCGCCTACCTCGTGGCCGACCGCACCCCCGAGATCGGCATCCGCATGGCGCTCGGCGCGCGCGTCGGCCAGGTGACGGGCGCGTTCGTCGCGCAGTCGGCGCGCATGGCCGCGCTCGGCATCCTCCTCGGCCTCGCCGCCGCCCTGCTGGCGACGCGGGCGCTCCGCTCGCTCCTCTTCGACGTCAGCGCCACCGACCCGCTCACACTTTCCGCCGTGGCCGCCCTGCTGCTGGCCGTGGCGCTCCTCGCCAGCTGGCTGCCCGCGCGCCGGGCCGCGCGGGTGGACCCCGCCCGGGCGCTTCGGACGGAGTGAGCTGCAGCCGCACGCGGCCGGGCCGGGCGCGGGGGCGGGCAAGATCGGCGAGTGGACCTCTCGGTGTGGATCGAGATCGCCTTCTTGATCGGAATTCGAGAAGAAAGGCGCACCGGCCGCCTCTTGGCGATGCCGCGACCGCGATCTTGCTCGATTTCCGGGATGTTTCGCGATCTGGTCGGTCCTGCGCCCGGCCATTGCGCCATCTTGATCGGGCAATCGACGGGCTTCGTGGTCGATGAGCCGCGCTGCCGCAACCGGTCGGCGGCGGCAGCGCCGTCGCCTGCGGGAATGCCTTCCCGTCCGGGACCTCGAGAGAGGGGCGGCAGCGCGGCCGCACATTCGTGACTCGCCTCTCGCGCACGCGCGCGGAACTCCCTAGAATCCCGGGCCGTAGAACGGCACCTCCAGCGGACAAGGAGCCAGCGTGCAGCCAACGATCGAATCCAGGCCGGGGACGAGCGGGCGCGTCCTGCTCGGCGCCCTCGCCGTCCTCGCGGCGGCCGCCCCGCTCGGCGCGCAGCAGGCGGCGAAGGAGACTCTTGAAAGCGTCCCGGCGGCGCTCGCGGCGAGTGGAATCCTGGCCGGGCGGCCGGGCCCGCAGAGCGTCAACTGGATCGAGGGCGGCGCCGCGTTCTCCTACACGACGTACAACCAGGAGACGAAGCGTGAGGAGGTCCACCGCTACGACCCGAACGCGCTCCAGGACGCGCTGCTCTTCGACAACCGGGTGCTCACCATGCCGGGCGAGTCGAAGCCGCTCGAGTACCGCTCCTTCCAGTGGGCCGCGGACTCCCGCCACGTCGTGTTCGAGGCCAACTTCCGCAGGATCTACCGCCGCTCGGGGCTGGCGGACTTCTACATCTACGACACGAAGGACCACACGCTGAAGCTGGCGGTGAAGGACGCGCGCACGGCGGAGCTCGCGCCGGACGGCTCCGTCGTCGGGTTCGAACGTGGCGGCAACATGTACATCTACGACATCGCCGCCGGCCGCGAGACCCAGCTCACGGATGATGCCACCGACAGCATCTTCAACGGCGTGCACGACTGGGTCTACGAGGAGGAGTTCGGCGAGGCGCAGGCGTGGAAGTGGTCGCCGGACAGCCGCCACATCGCCTTCTGGCAAACGGACGAGCACCAGGTCCCGTTCGTCCAGATCACCAACTACGCCGGCCACCACCCGAAGTGGGAGCACATCAACTACCCCGAGGTCGGCGACCACAACCCGGTGGTGAAGATCGGCGTCGTGGACGTCAAGAGCGGCAGGACCACCTGGCTCGACACCGGCCTCACCGGCGACGTCTACATCCCGCGCATCTACTGGACGTCCGAGCCCAACACGCTGGCCGTCGTCACCCTCGACCGGCCGCAGAACCATGTCCGGCTGTTCTTCTTCGACGTGACCACCGGCCAGCGCAGGCAGGTGTTCGAGGAGACGAGCGACACCTGGATCGACGTCTACGACTTTTACGCGGGCATCAACGACTTCTTCACATTCCCCACCGGCCTGAAGGAGTTCTTCTGGGTCTCCGACCGCGACGGGCACCAGCACGTCTACCGCTACGGCTACGACGGCAAGCTGATCGACCAGGTCACGAAGGGGCCGTTCACCGTCACGCGCGTCGAGGCCGTCAACCCCAGGACGAAGACCCTCTACTTCACCTCCACCGAGGTCTCCCCGCTCCAGCGCCAGCTCTACGCCATCGGTTTCGACGGCACCGGCAAGCGGCGCATCACGCAGGCGCCCGGGACCCACGACATCGACATGTCCCCCGACGGGCGCTTCTTCATCGACTCCTGGTCCAGCACCACGCAGCCGCGCCAGGTCGAGCTCTGGAGCACGGCCGGCGGCGGCAAGAAGCTCAAGACCCTCGAGGACAACGCCGCCACCTCCGAGTGGCTGAAGACGCACGCCTACTCGCCGCAGGAGAACTTCAGCTTCACCACGAGCGACGGCGTCCGCCTCGACGGCTCCATGATCCGGCCGCCCGACTTCGACCCGTCGAAGAAATACCCCGTCCTCATGTCCGTCTACGGCGGGCCCGGCTCGCAGCAGGTCTACGACTCCTGGACCAGCAACGGCTGGGACCAGTACCTCGCCCAGCACGGCTACATCGTGGTCGGCCTCAACAACCGCGGCACCAACAACTACAGCCGCGACTTCATGAAGGTCGTCTACGAGCACCTCGGCAAGTGGGAGAGCAACGACTTCGCCGAGGCCGCGAAGTGGCTCGCCTCCCAGCCATGGGTCGATTCCAGGCACATGGCCATCCAGGGCACCAGCTACGGCGGCTACAGCACCGTCTACACCCTGCTCACCCACCCCGGCGTCTTCGCGCTCGGCATCGCCAACTCGCCCGTCACCGACTGGCGCCTCTACGACACCATCTACACCGAGCGCTACATGGGCCTGCTCTCCGACAACGAGAAGGGCTACGAGCAGAGCGCCGCCATGCCCTACGCCGACAGCCTCCAGGCCCACCTCCTCCTCGTCCACTCCGCCATGGACGAGAACGTCCATCCCCAGAACACCATGCAGCTCCTCACCGCCCTCACCAACGCCGGCAAGGACGTCGAGCTGCGGTTCTACCCGCCCGGCGCCCACGGCGCCGCCTACAACCGCGAGAGCTACGTCACCATGACCGAGGTCTACACGAACGAGCTCTGCCGCTGGCTCAAGCCCGGCTGTACTCCGGTGAACCTGAACCAGTGACCCCCGGTTCCTCCACGCCACTCCTCCCCAGAGTGGGGGAGTGGGAGAGTGGGGGACCCGAGCGACGCTCGCCGCGCCCGCCGCGGACGCGACGCTCCCGAGGCCCGGCGCCGCCTCCCGCGCGCCGTGAGGCTTGCGAGGCCCGGCGCCGTTCCCGGGCGCCGCGAAGGTCGCGAGGCCCGGCGCCGTTCCGGGGCGCCGTGAGGCTTGCGAGGCCCGGCGCCGTTCCCGGGCGCCGCGAAGGTCGCGAGGCCCGGCGCCGTTCCGGGGCGCCGTGAGGCTTGCGAGGCCCGGCGCCGTTCCCGGGCGCCGCGAAGGTCGCGAGGCCCGGCGCCGTTCCGGGGCGCCGTGAAGCCCGCGAGGCCCGGCGCAGGTTCCGGGCGTCGCGGAGGTCGCGAGGCCCGGCGCCGTGAAGCTTGCGAGGCCCGGCGCAGTTCCCGGGCGCCGCAAAGGTCGCGAGGCCCGGGCCGTTCCCGGCGCCCCGAAGCCGGCCCGGAGTCTCCCACTCTCCCGCTCTCCCACTCTGTCACTCTGTCACTCTGTCACCCCCGGCCCCCTCCCGCACCCCCTCCCTCACCCCCGCGAGCGCCGCCCCTTGACACGCCCCCTGGCACGAGTGTAGCATGGACCGCGTTGAGACTGATTCTCAAGCTCACTCGGGCCACCACTCAGCCGCCATGCCACACGTACAGCACGAGTCCGCCGCCACCGGGGCCGCCGTCGGGGCCTCCACCGCCGCCACGCGCGCGGGGACGCGCACCGGCCGGGCGGGCCGCGCGGCGCCGCGCCGGCCCACGCTGTGGAAGACCTTCTTCGCTCTCGCCGCGCTGGCGGTGGCGGGGGTTCTCCTGTGGGCGGGGCTGGTGGCGGGGGGGAGCCCGGATCCGCTGACGCGGAACACGGGCTCGCGGGCGGCGGTGGTGGACATCGGGGTGCTGGTGTTCCGTGAGGGGCTGGAGTGCATCCTGGTGCTGGCGGCGATCACGGCGAGCATGGTGGGCACGAGCCAGTCGTACCGGAAGCCGATCGCGGCGGGGGCGGCGCTGGGGTTCGTGGCGACGCTGCTGACGTGGGCGGGGGCAGTGCGGGTGGTGGACGCGCTGACGACGAGCATCTCGGCGCTTTACGTGCAGGCGATCACGGGGCTGCTGGCGATCGTGGTGCTGGTGATCGTGATGAACTGGTTCTTCCACAAGGTCTACTGGACGGGCTGGATCTCGATGCACAACCGGCGCAAGCGGGCGCTGCTGGACAGTGTGGAGCGCTCGGACCGGTCGCGGGCGAGGGTGCTTTGGGGCTTTGCTGCGCTGGGGTTCACGTCGCTGTACCGCGAGGGCTTCGAGGTCGTGCTGTTCCTGCAGAACTACCGGCTGAAGCTGGGGGGGCCGCCGGTGGGGTGGGGGGTGCTGGTGGGGCTGCTGCTGACGGGGGTGGTGGCGGTGCTGACGTTCGTCGCGCACCGTCGTCTGCCGTACCGCCGCATGCTGGTGCTGACGGGGATCCTGCTCGGCGCGGTGCTGCTGGTGATGGTGGGCGAGCAGGCGCAGGAGATGCAGCTCGCGCACATGATTCCGACGACGGTGATCCCGTGGCTGGCGGCGCTCGTCCCGTCGTGGATGAGCCTGTGGTTCGCGGTGTTCCCGACGGTCGAGACGCTGACGGCGCAGCTGATCGCGGCGCTGCTGGTGCTCGGCTCCTACCTCGTGGTCCGGCTGCAGCTCTCGCGGCTGGCCCGGGGCGCGACGGCGCGGGCCTGATCGCCCGCGCGCCCTCCTCCTCCTCCAGTCCCGCACCCTGGCGGCCGCTGGTTCGCGGCCCCGCTCCATGGCATGCCGATTGTCCCATCTTCTCCGCCTGCCGCCGCTCGGCGCAGGCGACGCTGTCCCTGGCGGCCGCCGGTCCCGCCCCGTTCCGGCCCGTCCGCCGGGCGCCGGCGTTCCGGGGGCATGACGGAGCCGCGCGGGCTCGTCGCATACAGGATTGTATTCCGTTTCCCGCTGTATTATCCTGCACGGGTTCCCCTCGTCCCCACAACACCACTCGCGCGGCAACGCCGCGAGGAGGCATCCAGATGCGACGCTCGATCGTCACGGGAATTCTCGCGGGCCTCGGGATCGTCGCCATGGCGCCGTCACTGGCGTGGGCGCAGGCTGGGGCGGATGCCGCGGCGCGGCCGGTGGCGAGTGCGGCGGCGCCGGCGGCGCGGCAGGGACCCACGGACGCGGTGGAGGTGGGGGCGTTCATGGACGGGATGATGGCGGCGCAGCTCAAGGACAAGAAGGTGGAGGGCGCGACGGTGGCGGTGGTGCGGGATGGCAAGCTGCTGTTTGCGAAGGGGTACGGCTGGGCGGACCTGGCGAAGCACGTTCCGGTGGACCCGGAGAAGACGCTGTTCCGGATCGGCTCGGTGTCGAAGCTGTTCACGTGGACGGCGCTGATGCAGCTGGTGGACGAGGGGAAGGTGGATCTGCACGCGGACGTGAACAAGTATCTGGACTTCAAGATTCCGGACACGTATCCGGGCCACCCGATCACGGTGTGGAACCTGATGACGCACACGCCGGGGTTCGAGGACCGGGGCTTCTCGCTGTTCAGCGAGACGAGCGAGCCGCGTGGGAGGTTCCTGGCGGAGCACATTCCGGCGCGGGTGCGGCTGCCGGGGACGTACTCGGCGTACTCGAACTACGGCGCGGCGCTGGCGGGCTACATCGTGGAGCGGGTGAGCGGTCAGTCGTGGGAGTCGTACGTGCGCCAGCACATCTTCGAGCCGCTCGGGATGCAGCACGCGGCGATGGAGCAGCCGCTGCCGAAGGACATTGCGGGGGACATGTCGGTGGGGTACGCGAAGGGCGGGGAGGAGCCGCAGCCGAAGGAGTTCGAGACACTGCTACCGATGGCGCCGGCGGGGAGCGGCAGCGTGAGCGCGGAGGACATGGGGCGCTTCATGATCGCGCAGCTGCAGAACGGGGAGTTCGAGGGCCGGCGGATCCTGTCGGACTCGATCGCGCGGCTCATGCACTCGCGGCAGTTCGCGCACGATCCGCGGCTGCCGGCCTTCGACCTGGGCTTCTACGAGCAGGATTCCCACGGCGTGCACATCATCGGGCATGGCGGGGACACGCAGTGGTTCCACTCGGACCTGTCGCTCTTCCCGGATGAGAACCTGGGCGTGTTCGTGTCCTACAACACGGCGAGCGGGGGGAGGAGAGCTTCGGGCCGTTCCTGCAGCAGTTTCTCGACCACTACTACCCGCAGCCGCCGCGGCTATTGAAGGGCGCGCCCGCGCCGGACCTGGCGCCGTATCTCGGCAGCTACCGGCTCAACCGGATGTCGTACACGACGGCCGAGAAGGCGATGGGGCTGGCCTCGAAGATCACGGTGCAGGAGGACCCGAAGACGCCGGGCGGCCTCATCGTGGCGACGCCGCTCGGCCGCAAGCGCTACGTGGCCGCCGGCACCGACCTGTTCCAGGAGGTGGACGGCCCCGAGCAGGTGGCGTTCCAGGTGAAGGACGGGCAGGCGACGCACTTCTTCCTGAGCGACATGCCGATGATGGCGGCGGAGCGCGTCGCGTGGTACCAGGCGGCCACCTTCAGCCAGCTGGTCCTGGGCATCGCGCTGCTGCTCCTCCTCACCGTGCTGCTCGCGCTGCCCGGCCGCTGGCTCTTGCGCAAGCGCTTCCCGCAGATCCCGCCGATCGAGGGGCGGGCGCGCGTGGCCCGCTGGGTCGAATTCGCGGTCGCGGTGCTCGGCATCGGCTTCGTCATCGCCTTCGTGGTGGCGCTCAGCAACGCGGGCGGCCTCATGAAGGGGAACGGCGGGCCGATCTACTTCGCGCTCACGCTCTCGACGCTGGCGGCCGTGGGCACGCTCGCCCTGCTGTGGTACGCCATCCTCGCCTGGCGGCGAGGCCTCTTCGACATCTGGGGGCGCGTGCACTACACCCTCGTCACCGTCGGCGCCCTGGCCTTCGTCTGGGCGTTGGCGCAGTGGAACCTCCTCGGGTGGCGCCTCTGACGCGTTAGCGGCGCGCACTCCTCCCGCCGCCGTCGGCGGCCCCGCTGTGTGAGGCGGGTCCGCCGGCGGCCGGCACCTCCTACCACGCCAGCCCGTAGGCCTCGCGCCGCGGGTCCGCGCCCGTCTGCAGGACGCCGTCCGGCAGCAGACGGATCATCTGCGCGCCGCCGAAATCGTGGGAGCGCGCGTCGCGCACGATGACCCGGTTGCCCAATGAGCGCAGCCGATCCGCCGTGGCGCCGGGGAACCCGGGCTCGAGCTGGAGCGTGCCGTCGGCAAAACTGCGCCAGCGCGGCGCCTCGACCGCCTGCTGCGGCGTCAGCCCCCACAGCGCAACGTCGTCGAAGACCTGCAGGATTGTCTGCGTCTGGCCATCGCCGCCGGGCGTCCCGATCACCATGGCCAGCGAGCCGTTCGGGTTGAGTACCATCGTCGGAGAGAGCGTATGGTAGGTGCGCTTCCCGGGCGCGATCACGTTGGCAGACGTCGGATCCAGCTTGAACAGCGCACCCCGGTCCTGCAGGATAAACCCGGTGCCCGGGACCATGCGGCCGCTGCCGAAGAGCGCGAAGTTGCTCTCGATCAGGCTGACCGCGTTGCCGTGGCTGTCCACCACGCAGAGGTAGACCGTGTCACCGCCGCGCGGGTCGTTCTTGCCCGTTCCCTGCGCCTCGGGCGTCCGGCCGGATGTGCCGGCGCCACTCGCGCCCGCCGGGGGGGAGGCGTCGTCGGTCGCCTCCGCCGGGCGCAGTCCCTTCGCCCGCTCGCGGGCATATGCCTTCGAGATCAGCCTCTGTACCGGCACGTCCACGACTGCCGGGTCGCTCACGTAGCGGTCGCGGTCCGCGAACGCCAGCTTCTTGATGCGCGCCAGCAGGTCGATGGCCGGCGCGCCCCTCCGGTCCATCCCCTTCAGGTCGAACAGCTCCGCCATGTTCATCTGTTCGAGGAGCGCCAGCCCCTGCGTGTTCGGAGGGAAGGCCAGCACCCGGTAGCCGGCGTACGTTGTGCTGATCGGCTCCGTCCATGTCGACGTATGCCGGGCGAGGTCCGCCGCGCTGATCAGTCCGCCCATCCGGTCCATGTACGCCGCGACTTTCCGTGCGATCGGGCCCCGGTAGAAAACCGCCGGCCCGCCAGAGGCAATGGCCTCCATGGTGCGCGCCAGGTCCGGGTTGCGCAGCCGCGCGCCGACCGCCGGCACCTTGCCTCCCGCCAGGTAGATCGCCGCGATCGACGAATCGCGCTCGATCAGCGCCTTCTGGCTTCGTATATCCTCCGCCAGCGTGCTCGAGACCGGATACCCGTCCCGCGCGTAGTGGATCGCCGGCGCCAGCGCCTGTGCCAGCGTGATCGTGCCGTAGCGCGCCAGCGCGTCCGACCACGCCATCAGCGTCCCCGGCACCGTCACGGAGAGAACCCCCGTGTCCGGCACCACCGTGAGGCCGCGCTCGCGGAAGAACGCGGGCGTCGCCCGGCTCCCCGCCCGTCCGCTGCCGTTCAGCGCCACCACCTTCCCCGTCTTCCCGTCACGGATCAACAGGAACGCGTCCCCCCCCAGCCCGTTCATGTGCGGCCGCACCACGCTGAGTACCGCCGCCGCCGTGATTGCCGCGTCCACCGCGTTCCCGCCCCGCCGCAGCACCGCCGCCCCGGCTTCCGCCGCCAGTGGGTGCCCCGCCACGATCGCCGCCGTCGTACCGCCCACCTCCGGCCGGCCCTTGTCGGCCGCCGCCGGTTCCTGCGCCTTGAGCTGCGCCGTGCTCACCAGCGAAAGCGATACGGCGAGCACCGAGCGCGCGAGCGCGGTCAGGAGAGGCCCGCGCGGGGGTCGAAGGGTGGAAGCGTGGCGCATGGGTCCGGCTCCGGCGTTGCGGGGGGAAGGCATGGCGGGCGCGTCCGGGACGCACGGCCAAGGGATTGTATACAAAACATGGCGCGCTCCGCCGCGGCGAGGCAAGTGGCGTGCTGAAGGGCAGGTGCGCCGTCAACAATCTTGCTTGGGGCCACCCGTGTGCATAGCTTTGCATACAAACCTGCCGACAATGTGAGGGTGCGAGCCGGAGAGCGACACGACGCGCTCCTCGCGGATTCGCGAAGCGGGTGCCCCGCCTCTGGGCGCCCCATAGCAGCCGCCGATTCAGATGTCGATTTGCGCGTTCCGCGTCGCCGCGGGGCGCGGGAACGCCCGTTGGTCATGGGCGGTCGGCGTACTCCTCCCCCTTGCCTGGAGGCGTGCCATGGATCCAACCCCGAAGCGAATCACTCACTGCAGCGGGCCGATGCGTCGTGCGGCGGCGCTCGCCGCCACACTGGCGTGTCTTGCGCTGGTCCTTGCCATGCCGCGCGCCCTGGTGGCGCAGGGGGGCGCGGTCGGGGGGAAGGTCGTGGATGCGCAGTCGCTTCAGCCGCTGACGGGCGCGCAGGTGGTGGTGGCGGGGACGAATCTCGGTGGGCTGACGGATGCGCGCGGCCGCTTCAGGATCACGGGGTTGACGGGCTCACAGGTCGAGCTGCGGGTGGTCATGATCGGCTACAAGACGGCGACGCAGGCGGTGACGGTGGGCACGGAGGACGTACGGATCGCGGTGTCGCAGGCGGCAGTGGCGCTGGAGGAGCTGGTGGTGACGGGGACGCCGGGGCAGACGCAGATGCGGGCGGTCGGCAATTCTGTGACAAAGCTGAACACCGGCGCCGTACTGGAAGCGAAGCCGGTAGGATCGGTGGAGTCACTGCTGAAGGGAGAGGTCCCGGGTCTCACGGTACGGACGGGGCAGGGCAACCTGGGGACTGGGGGCGTGATTCGGGTCCGAGGTGTGTCGAGCCTGTCGCTGAGCAATCAGCCGCTCATCTACGTGGACGGCGTACGGGTCAACAACGACCCGCGTGCGGGTCCGTCGATTCGAGGGGGGTCGCAGAGCTCGCGGCTGGACGACATCGATCCCGAGGACATCGAGACCATCCAGGTGATCAAGGGGCCGGCGGCGGCCACGCTCTACGGGACCGAGGCGTCCAATGGGGTCATCCAGATCACGACGAAGCGCGGCGCGCAGGGGCGGCCGACGGTCTCGGCCACAGTGAAGGGCGGAGGGAACTACTTCCGCAATCCGGCGGGCCGCCTGCCCACGAACTACTGGAAGGACCCGTCAACCGGGCAGCTGGTCTCTGACAACCTGTACGCGGATGAGTTAGCGGCCGGCCGACATCCATTCACGAACGGTCCGATCCGCTCGGCCGACGTTCAGGTCCGGGGAGGCTCGGACAATGTTCACTACTTCACGGCGGTGGGGCTGGAGGACTCGCAGGGGATGGTCAACTACAACTGGCTCAAGAAGTACAACCTGCGCGGCAACGTGCAGTTGATCCCGAACGAGAAGTGGGACATCAACTTCGATCTCGGCTACCTGAACAGCCAGACCCGGTACGGTCAGGCGGCGAACGGCTGGGATGTCATGGGCCAGTTCATCTGGGGGTCGCCGCGGACCGTCGACACGAGGCTGCGGGGCTTCCTGCGGGCGCCGCCGGAGGTGGCGGCCACCATTGACTCCCGCTCGAAGGTGGACCATACCACGGTGAGCGTCCAGATCAACCACCATCCCACGCACTGGCTGACGAACCGGCTGACCATCGGCACGGACGTGACACAGGCCGCCAACTCGATCCTGTTCCCGCGCAGTCCGGAGGGTTCCGGGGGCTTCTTCGGCGCGGCCAGCCTCGGGGACAAAACGCTCGATGAGAACCGGGACCAGTTCACGACAGTGGACCTGGCCAGCACAGCGGTGCTCGATCTGGCGCCTGAAATCAACGCGTCGACCTCGGCGGGGGCGCAGTACTACGTGAAGCAGACGGAGCTCGTGGGGACCCGCGGCCTTCAGTTCCCGGCCCCGCCCATCACGACCATTGGCGGCGCGGCGCAGACCTTCGCGAACGAGACGTACCTCGAGAACAAGACGGCGGGTGGGTTCGTCCAGGAGCAGCTGTCCTGGAAGAACCGGCGGTTCCTGACGGGCGCGGTGCGCTTCGACGATAACAGCGCGTTCGGCGCCAACTTCAACTTCGTGACCTACCCCAAGGTGAGCGCCTCGTGGGTGCTGAACGAGGAACCGTTCTGGCACCTGGGCGTCGTGAATGCGCTGAAGCTTCGCGCCGCTTGGGGCGAGGCGGGCCAGCAGCCGGATGTGTTCGCGGCGGCGCAGCTTTACCAGCCCGAGACGGGTCCGGGCGACGCGTCGGTGCTCACGCCGCAGACCATCGGCAACCCTGATCTGCGCCCGGAGAAAGGTGAGGAGCTGGAGCTCGGCTTCGATGCCGGCGTGTTCTCCGATCGGATCGGGCTCCAGTTCACCTACTACAACCAGAACCGCAAGGACGCCATCCTGGCAGTGCCGATCGCGCCATCGAGTGGCTTCCCGGGGGTGAAGTTTGTCAACCTCGGGCTCGTACGCGATCGTGGCATCGAGATGGGCGCCAAGGCCCGGATTCTGGACGGTCCAAAGCTGGCCTGGGAGCTCGGCGTCAACTACTCGACCAACCACAGTCTGGTCATCGACCTGGGCGGCACCCCTCCGATCGCCACGGGAACGCTGCAGCTGCAGAAGGAAGGCTACCCGGTGGCCGCCTTCTTCATGCGCCGCGTCGTGTCGGCGCAGGTGGACGCCAACGGCAAGGTTACGTCCGCGCTGTGCCAGTCGGAGAGTGGGCCGCCGGTGCCGTGCGACCAGGCGTCGGCCGTCTACGCCGGGCAGCCGAACCCGACCTGGTCCGGCAGCGTGGAGAACGCGCTGACCGTGCTGGGCAACGTGCGGCTCGAGGCCAGCGTCAACTTCCAGGGCGGCTTCCAGATGATCGACGGCGACATCGCGGCCTCCCACCTCGCGTTCCGGAATAGCAGGGCCATCAACACGGGGGAGTATCCGATCCTGCAGGCCTACGACCAGGTGGCCGGCTTCTCCTTCTACGAGTGCGGCCTCTACGACGCGGGCTGGGCCAAGCTGCGCAACCTCTCCGCGACCTACACCTTCCCCGAGCGGCTGGCCTCCCGCTTCGGCCTCTCCCGCGCCGCCTTCACCCTGGCGGCCCAGAACGTGGCCGTCCTGTGGCAGGCGCAGAAGGACATCTTCGGCCGCCGGATCGTCGATCCCGAGGTCCGGCTGACCGCCAGCGAGCAGTCGGGCTACGTCCAGACCGTCATGCCCCAGATGTCGAGCATCGTGGCATCCCTGCGCGTGACCTTCTGACCGCAACTCCGACGACAAGGAGAATCAATCATGTTCGGTCATCTCCAACAGAAGCCGCCCCGCGGCCGGGCCGGATGGCACCGGTGGCCGCTGATGGCGCTGCTTCTGGGGCTGGCCCTGCCAGGGGCCGGCTGCAATCGGTTGCTGTCCGTGGATCTGCCCGGCGTGGTCAGCTCCACGGCGCTCGACAACCCCCAGCTCGCCCAGACGCTCGTCCTCGGCGCAGAAGCCGACTTCGACTGCGCGCTCACCAACTACGCCGGCGCCACGGCGGCGCTGACCGATGAGCTGGACGGCGCCACCGGTTGGGCCGCCTACACTGCGTGGGACACACGCAAGATCACCCCGGACAACGGGAACCTGGCCACGGCCGGCTGCACGGGGTTCGGCTTCGGGGTTTACACGCCGATCCAGACCGCGCGCTACCAGGCGGAGCACAACGCCGAAATCATCTCGGGCTTCAGCGACGCGGACGTGCCCAACAAGACCGACGCCCTCGCCACGCTCGCGGCGTACGAGGGCTACAGCTACATCCTGTTGGGCGAGGGGTTCTGCGCGGCGGCTGTGGACCTCGGGCCGAAGATGACACCCGCGGAGCTGCTCCAGGCCGCTGTCGACCGCTTCACAAAGGCCGTGGATCTGGCCGGGCAGGCAGGGGACGACGACATAGCCATCCTGGCCCACGTCGGCCGCGCCCGCGCGCTGCTCGACCTCGGCCGCGCAACCGATGCGGTGGCCGACGCGCAGGCGGTTCCGGAAGGCTACGTCCACCTCGTGACACGGTCCTCCGTCACGCAGTCCCGCTGGAACGTGGTCGCGGATGTCACACACAGACAGTACTTCTATTCGGTCTCTCCCAGCTACCGCGACCTGACCTTCGATGGGGTGCCCGACTCGCGGGTCAGTGTCCACGACGCCGACAGGCTCGGTCACGATGGCGTGACCGAGGTCTTCCTGGTCAACAAGTTCAGCGACGTCAGCGACCCGATCGTGATGGCCAGCTGGGAGGAAGCGCAGCTGATCCTGGCCGAGGCCGAGGGTGGAACCGACGCGGTGGCGGCCATAAACCGGCTGCATGCCGAGTACGGGCTGCCGGACTACCAGGGCGGCACCGAGGAGCAGATCAAGCAGCAGATCATCGAGGAGCGGCGCAGGCAATTCTTCCTGGATGGGCACCGGCTGGGCGACCTTCTGCGCTACGGGCTGCCGTTCCCGTCGGGCGTAAACGCCAAGGGCCAGCCCTACGGCGAGACGACCTGCCTGCCGCTTCCGCAGGTGGAAGCGCAGAACAATCCCTCGATCGGCGGAAGCTGAACGGAAAGGACCGGATCATGACCACACGCCAAATGCAGCGGCCGCGCCCGCGAGCGGCGAGCCGCACGCGCGGCTGGCTGCGAGGCGCCGTAGTGCCGACCGGGCTGGCCTGCGCACTCCTGCTCCTGCTCGCCTCGCCTCCCGCGGCCGCACAACAGCCGGAGCCCGCGCTGCTCGCGCACCCGATGAGCGTCCAGTACGACGTGCAGGTCCCCACGCGGGACGGCGTGCACCTGTCCGCCGATGTCTACCGGCCGGCGGATGCCGCCCGCCACCCGGCGATCTTCGAGCTCACGCCGTACAACAACAATGCCGGCGATGTCATGGAGCGGGCGTGGCACTACGTGCGACAGGGCTACGCGTTCGTCCCCGTGGACGTGCGGGGCCGCTACGACTCCGAGGGGAAGTTCGATCCCTGGCGGACGGACGGGCCGGACGGCTCCGACGTGATCGACTGGATCGCGCGCCAGGGGTGGTCGGACGGGCACGTGGCCACGATGGGCGCGTCCTACCTCGGCATGGACCAGTGGCTTGTGGCGCGCGAGAACAACCCGCACCACACGGCACTGGTCTCGTACGTGGCGCCCGAGAACGGGTTCCGGGACGTCATGCGCTTCGACGGGGTGCCCAAGCTGGATCTCATCTTCACGTGGGCGGCAGGCATGTACGGCCACGTCAACCAGTCGGAGGCGGGCTGGAACTGGCACGCGGTCATGCTGGGCCTGCCGCTCACCCAGCTCGGCGAGCGCGCGGGGCGGCCGATCCCGTTCTGGGTGGACTGGATGCGGCACGACCGGGAGGACGCCTACTGGGAGCCGGTCAGCATGAGCGGGCACTACGGCGGCTTCGACAAGCCTTCCTTCAACGTGACCGGCTGGTGGGACGGACAGATCATCGGGACGACATCGCACTTCGTTAACGCAGAGCGCGCTTCCGGCCACCCGGAGCGCAGCATGCTCGTGATCGGCCCCTGGTTGCACGGGGTCAACCGGACGCGCAAGCTGGGCGAGCGGGACTACGGTCCGCATGCCATCATCGACCTGCAAGGGCTCCAGGACCGCTGGCTAGGTCACGTCATGCTCGGTGCGCCGGATCCGGGGCTGGCGCGAGTGATGTACTTTCTGCCGGTGAAGAACGTCTGGAAGACCGCGGCCGGCTGGCCGGTTCCGGAGACCCGCTTCACCGCCTACTACCTGGCCGGAGGCGGCCACGCCAACACGCTGCTCGGCGATGGTGCGCTCTCCACCCGCGAGGGAGCCGGCCGGCCGGACCACTTCACCTACGACCCTGCCAGGCCCGTGCCCACGGTGAGCAGCCGAACCGCCGGCGCCCGCGGCGGGATCGCGCAAGGCAGCGTCGACAACCGCGCCGTGGAGACGCGGCAGGACGTGCTCGTCTACACCAGCCCGGCGCTCGAGGAGGGGATGGAGGCGACCGGTCCCGTCGAGGCCACCATCTACTTCACCACGGATGTGCCGGACACCGACATCACCGTGAAGCTGCTCGACGTCTACGCCGACGGCCGGGCGCTCAATCTGAGCCATGGGATCGCCCGGGCGCGGTACCGGACCTCGTTCGCGCAGCCACGGCTGGTCACGCCCGGAGCGAGGGATTCCGTGCGCGTGCGCATGTTCCCCTCGAGCAACTACTTCGAGGCGGGCCACCGGATCCGCATCGAGGTTTCGAGCAGCAACTTCCCGCTCTTCGGCCGCAACCTGAACACGGCCGACAGCCCCGATACCACATCGGCCATGCGCGTCGCCCACACCACGATCCTTCACGACGCCCGCTCCCCCTCCCGCATCGTGCTGCCCGTGATTCCGGCTGGCGCCACCGCCACGACGGACGTCACGGATGGAGGGCGCCGCTAGATGGCCACGCCGAGGCCCCGACCGGAAGCGGTGGATCCCGCGCGCGGCCCGGTTCCGCTCGAGATCCGGCCCCTGGCCGGTTCGGCGGAGCTGCAGGCGTGCGTGGAGCTCCAGCACCTGACCTGGGGCGCTTCGTTCGACGGCTGCGTGCCGGCCAGCCTGCTCCAGGTGCTGGTCAAGGTCGGTGCCCTCGTGGCCGGCGCCTTCACGCCCGAGGGCATGCTCGCCGGCTTCGTCTTCGGCGTCACCGGCCCGCGCGCCGGCGCGCTGGTGCACTGGTCGCACATGCTGGCCGTGCGGCCGGAGCTGCGCAACCACGGCATCGGCCAGCGCCTGAAGCATTTCCAGCAGAGGTTCGTGCGCGAGCTCGGCGTGCGCGAGATGCTCTGGACCTACGACCCTCTCGTCGCCCGCAACGCCCACTTCAACCTCGACCGGCTCGGCGCGCGCGTCATCGACTTCGTCCCCGACATGTACGGCGACACCGGCAGCGCTCTGCACCGCTCCGGCACGGACCGCTTCATCGTGAGCTGGCTGACCAATGGCCACGCCACCGCCGCGCCGCCTTCTCCCGCGCCGCCTTCTCCCGCGCCGCTGCCTCCGGAGGCGCTCCGCGCGCCCCTCGTGGAGGACGGCGTGGGCGCGCTTCCGGTCGCACACGGTGGGCCCCGGTGGTGCCGCATCGAGATCCCGCCCGACATGGAGCGGCTGCAGAACGCCGAGCCGGCCGCCGCGCGCGCCTGGCGCCTCTCCACCCGCGCGGCGTTCGAGCGCTGCCTCGCCGCCGGCGTCCTGCCCGTCGGCTTCCACCGCGACGGCGAAGGCCGCTGTTTCTACGTGCTCGCCGGCGGGGGGGTGGGGTGAAGGGGAGGTGTCGACGGCGAGAGTGGGGGAGTGGGGGAGTGGGCGACCCCGGGCCTGCTTCGCGGCGCGATCGGGGGGCCGGGCCTCGCGACCGTCCCGGCGCCTGTCGCGTCACGTGGTTCCGCGGGCTCGATTGCCCGCCCCGCCCGAGGTCGCCGCAGGGCCGGCGGTACGCCCGTGGGCTGCGGCGACCCTCGACGCGGCGGCCGGATTGTGCGGGTGCGGTGCCCGCGAACATGGCGAGGCCCGCGCACGCGCGGCGCCCCCGATCGGCGCCCGGGTCCGGCCGTTTCAGCCGCGCGTTCCGCGACGTAAGTTGCTCCCGAAAGGGCCTACCGAAGGAGCGCTTCCATGCTGGTCATAATCAAGCGTGACTACGAGGAGGCGAGCCGGGAGGCGGGGCGGCTCGTGGCGAACCGGCTGCGCAAGAAGCCGAACCTGGTCCTGGGGCTGGCCACGGGGGGGACGCCGCTCGGGCTCTACCGCGAGCTGATCCGGCTGCACCGGGAGGAGGGGATCGACCTCTCGAAGGCGACGACCTTCAACCTGGACGAGTACCTCGGCCTGCCGCCCGACCACCCGCAGAGCTACAGCCGCTTCATGCGGGAGAACCTGTTCGACCACGTGAACATCCCCGAGCGCTTCATCCACGTGCCGGACGGCATGGCGCTCGACGTGGAGGAGCACTGCCAGTGGTACGAGGACGAGATCCGCCGCGCCGGCGGCCTCGACCTGCAGGTCCTCGGCATCGGCGCCAACGGCCACCTGGCCTTCAACGAGCCGGGCTCCTCCCTCGGCTCGCGCACGCGGGTCAAGACGCTGACGAAGAAGACGCGCGAGGACAACGCCCGCTTCTTCGGCAGCCTGGCCGATGTCCCCCGCCACGCCATCACCATGGGGATCGGCACCATTATGGAGGCGCACGAGCTGCTGCTGCTCGCCAGCGGCGAGCGCAAGGCCGACGCCATCCGCGCCGCCGTTGAGGGCCCGATCACCGCCATGGTCCCCGCCTCCATCGTGCAGATGCACCCGCGCGCCTTCCTCGTCGTGGACGAGCCCGCCGCCGCCGGGCTGCAGGGCGAGTATGCCGCGTCGTTCGAGGAGGCTGTGATCGTGAGGCGGAGCTTGTAGAGGAAGTCACCCAAACCAAAACCAAAACCAAAACCAAAACTAGAACGCGAGCCGGTGCACCACCTTCGCCACCAGCGCCCCGTTCAGCGGGCGCTCGAGCGAGCGGAGCTCCGGGAAGCGGTAGCGCGCGGAGGGGTCGGTGGTGAAGCCGGAGTTCCAGACCACGTAGACGTCGTCGCCGATGACCGGGATCCAGTGGAAGCGCAGGTTGAAGTCGGCGCGCTGGTCCTCGTTGTTGTACTGGACGAAGGCGAGGAAGCTCGTGCGGGTGGTGAAGGCGTACTCGATGTTGCTGCCGAGGTCCACGGCCGTGAAGTGGCCGTCCGGCAGGCTGGCGGTGGTGCGGTTCAGCCGCACGCCCAGGATCAGGTGGCCGCCGCCGCGCCAGTCGCCGGAGAGCTCGAGGTCGGTCGAGTGGCCGCCGTAGAAGCCGCCCCAGCCGAGCTGTGCCTGGCCGCTCAGCGCGCCGGCGGACGAGCTCTCCAGCTGCACCTCGCCCCGCGTCCACCAGTAGCGGCCGGCCGGGACACTGATGTCGTTGAAGATGTCGAAGGAGTCCGTGGGCGCGTCCATCTCGCGCTGGACGTTGGCCTCGAAGCGCGCGCCCGACTGGAAGTCCGCGCCGAGCACGCGCCACTCGAAGCGCGCGTACTGCCAGTCGGCGGGTTTCGTGAGGCTGCCGGTCTCGTCGGCGATGATGTCCCAGCTGGGGATCGGCTTGAGGTCGAGCTGCCGGATCCCGAGCACGCCCGGCCGCGGCTGCAGGTCGATGTGCCCGGAGGTCTCGCGGATACCCGTGCGGCGCACGAAGCCGAGGGTGGGGTTGAAGCCGGCGTCGATGCCGTAGAAGGAGACGAAGCCGTCCACCAGGTCGTTGGGGTAGTCGAGCCCCAGTCGCCACGCGGCCGCCCGGCCGGTCGAGTCGGGCACGTCCGTGCCCGCCACCCAGAAGGAGGGCTGGAGGTTCCGTCCGCCCACGACGAGCGGGAAATCCCCGTCGATCCCCAGGGCCCGCTGGCCATGCGGGACGCCGGGCCCGGAGCGGTTCACGGCCATGAGCCCGACCGAGGCACGGGCCAGGAGGTCGTGCTTCACCCGGACGACGACGTCGTTCGCCGCGTCGTCGCCGCCCGTGCGGGCGTCCATGAAGCCGAGCGTCCACGGGCCCACGCGGCCGTAGACGCGCGCGCCGCCCAGGATCGGCACCGGGTCGCCCGTCTCCTCGTTCAGCCCGACGCGCCGCGAGTAGAAGAGCGTCGTCCGCTCGCGTGAGCCGAAGTCGAAGAGCGCGCTCGACTCCAGGAAGAACTCACGCTTCTCCGGGAAGAAGAGCGGGAAGCGCGTCAGGTTGATCACCTGCCGGTCCGCCTCGACCTGCGCGAAGTCCGGGTTGACGGTCAGGTCGGCGGTCATCGTCGCCGTGAGGGAGAGCTTGGCGTCGAGGCCGACCTGGCCGTCCAGCGTCGAGCCGCCGAGGGCCTCGCCGGAGGGGTCGTGCTCGGGCGCGATCGCCCGGCCGAGCAGGTACGGTCGCAGCGCCCACGGGTGGCCACCCCCCAGCCGGCCCAGCCCGGCGAGCGAGCCCTCGTAGAGCTGCTCGTACAGCCCCTGCGACCGTCCCCACGAGCGCCACAGGTCCTCCTCGTTCCTGCGCCGGATGAAGCGTCGCACATTGAAGCCGAACACCGGCGCGGCGCCCGCCGGGTAGCGCAGGGTGCGGAACGGGATGCGCAGCTCCGCCGTCCAGCCGCCTTCGTCCCGGGTCACCGCGACGTCCCAGATCCCGTTCCAGTTGTCGTTCGGATGATCGCCGCCGGAAAGCTGCGCGTCCCAGCGCGCGCCGTTCGGGTTTGTCCGGAACAGGAAGGCCGTGCGCCGGTCGTGGAAGCCGTCGATCAGCACCGTGAGGTTGTCGTCCGCCCGGAAGTCGCCGTCGCGCCGCAGCGTCGCGGCCCGGATCCCCGCCGGGTCATCATCGTACGCCCGGATGGCGACGTAGAGTGCCTCGTGGTCCCGTGCCACCCGCACCACCGTCCGCTCCGACGCCGGCGCGCCCTCGTCCGGCTCCCGCTGCCGGAAGTCGTCGATCGAGTCCGCCGCGGCCCAGACCGGCTCGAGCAGCCGCCCGTCCAGCTTCACCGACGTCTGCACGGCCGCCGCCGTCAGCGTGGCCGCCGCCGTGGCGGACGGCGGCAGGTGCTCCGAGGCCGTCTCCTGCGCGCGCCCCGGTAGCGCCGGAACGAGCACGCACAGGCAGGCGAGCGCGAGGGCGGCGGCCGGCGCGCGCAGCCGGCCGCGCCGACGCGCGCCGGCGCCGCGGCTCTCCTGGAGACCTGGGGGTCGAGGGGTCATCGAACAGCTTCTCGATCAGTGGATTCGCGGCCGTGCGGCGGCCGCGAGGTCGTGCCGATTCTAGGGAAAGGCGACGGTGCGCGGAAGGGGCCGCGGCGATGTGATGCACCTTGGGCGGTCCGGCGCCGCGCGCCGTCGGGCGCGGCCGTACGGAACCGGGACGCGCGTTCCCGCAACCGGACGGCGTGGTGGCGCGGCGCCACCGCCGCGGATCCGCCAACCTCTTGTCGCATGGTGCGATGCGCGCGCGGCGCCGCGCGGCACCGGCTCTTGCACGGCCGTGCCGGCGCCCGGCCGCGGGGTCGGGGTCTTCTCGATCGGCGACGGTGCCCCATGCTTTCGATGCTCGCCTCCCTCCGCCACGCGCTGCGCGGACTCCGCAGGACCCCCTCCTTCTCCATCCCCGCCATTCTCGTGCTCGCCGTCGGCATCGGCGCGAGCGTGGCGGTCTACGGCGTGGTGGATGCGATCCTGTTCCGGCCGCTCGACATCCCTGACGCGGATCGCGTGGCCACGATCTGCGAGACCAACCCGGCGGCTGGCGACTACTGCTCGGTGTCCACCCCGGACCTCGTGGACTGGGCCCGCGCCGGCGGCGTGTTCGACGCGATCGGCGCCGCGCGCACGGAGTCGATGGCGCTGCGTACCGCGCGCGGGGCGGCGGGCGTGAACGTCGGGATCGCGATGCCTGGCTTCCTCCGCGCCGTGGGCGCATCGGTGGCGCGCGGGCGGATGCTCGTGGACGCGGACGGCCCACCGGCCGGGGACGGCAGGACGGTCGTGGTGAGCGATGAGTTCTGGCGCTCCGAGCTGGGCGGCGCGCCGGACGTGCTCGGCCGGACGATCGTGCTGGACGGGAAGCGCTACGCGGTGGTCGGCGTGCTCCGCCCCGGCACGGCGATTCCGCGCCTCGGCGGCGTGCGCGTCTGGATGCCGCTGCCATGGGACCCGGCCACCCCCGCGAACCGCGACTGGCGCGGCTTCGTGGCCGCCGCCCACCTCGCGCCGGGTGTGAGCATGGCGCGCGCGCAGGCCCGCCTCCGCGCGACCCAGGTCGCGCTGGCCGCCGCCTACCCGGACGCCGTGCGCGGCTGGGGGGTGGACGTGCACGGGATGCGCGAGCTCATCGTGCGCGGCGCGCGCCCGCTGCTGCTCGCGTTCCTCGCCGCCGTCGCGCTCGTCCTGCTGCTCGTGTGCGCCAACGTGGCGGGGCTCCTGCTCGCGCGCGCCACCGCCCGGGAGAGGGAGATGGCGGTGCGCTTCGCCCTGGGTGCCGGGCGCGGGCGGCTCGTCGGGCAGCTGCTCGTCGAGAGCGTGGTCCTGTCGGTGCTGGGCGGGGCGCTCGGCGCGCTCCTGGCCGGCTGGGGCGTGGACGCGTTCCGCGCGCTCGCGCCCGCCGACATCCCGCGCCTGGACGAGGTCGCGGTGGACGGACGGCTGCTCCTCGCGGCCGCTGCCCTTTCCCTCGGGGCCGGCGTGCTCGTCGGACTCCTGCCGGCCCTCTCGCTCGGCACGCCCCGCACCGCCCAGGTGTTCCGCGCCGGGCGCGGCTCATCGGCGGACCGGCGCACGCGCGCCGCGCGCCGGGCCCTCGTGGCCGGCCAGCTCGCGCTCGCGCTCGTGCTCGTCACCAGCGCCGGCCTGCTGCTGCGCAGCTTCTCCAACATGCTCGACTGGCGGCCCGGCTTCGACACGGACCATCTGCTCACCTTCTGGACCGTGGCCTCGCCCGGGAAGTACCCGCAGCCGGCGCAGGCGCTCGGCTTCTACGACCGCGTGGGCGCCGCGCTGCGCGCGCAGCCTGCGGTGCGCTCGGTCGGCACGGTGTCCGCCGGCCCGCTCTTCGGCGGTGGCGACGGCCGCACGCCCATCCTCGTCGCGGGGCGGGGCTGGACGCGGCAGGAGGCGCCGCGCGTGGCCTGGTACGACGCGGGCCCCGACTACTTCCCCACGCTCGGCCTGCCCCTCCTGCGTGGCCGGCTGTTCGGTCCCGACGACGACGCCGGCTCGCCCACCGTCGTCGTGATCAACCACGCCATGGCCGAGCGCTACTGGCCGGGGCGGGACCCGATCGGCGCGACGCTCTCGCTGCCCGAGCTCGACAGCGTGCCCACGGTCCGCGTCGTCGGCGTCGTGGGAGACGTGAAGCCGTTCCTGCCCGACGCGCCGACGGAGCCCGAGCTGTACTTCTCGAATCGCCAGCGCACCCGCTTTGCGACGTACTTCGTGGTCCGGACCGACGGCGACCCCGCCGCCCTCGCTCCCGCCGTGCGCGCCGCGCTCGCCGGCGTCGATCCCGACGCCGAGGCCTCGCACCTCGGCACCATGCGGAGCCACATCGGCGGCCAGCTCGTGCGCCCGCGCTTCGAGATGCTCCTCGCCGCCGTCTTCGCCGCCATCGCGCTGCTCCTCGGCATCATCGGCGTGTACGGCGTGATCGCCTACACCATCGAGGCCCGCGCCAGCGAGATCGGCGTCCGCCTCGCCCTCGGCGCCACTCCCGCCGGCGTGATCCTCTGGGTCCTCGGCGATGCGGGGCGCATGATCGCCGCCGGCTGCCTCGCGGGCCTCGGCGGCGCGCTCCTCTTCGGCCGCCTGCTCGCCGGCATGATCCACGGCGTCTCGGGCCACGACCCCGCCGTGCTCCTCGGCGCCGCGGGCCTCCTCACGCTCGGCGCCCTCGCCGCCGCGCTCCGCCCCGCGCTGCGGGCGGGCCGCCTGGACCCTATGGTGACGCTCCGGAACGAGTAGGGATTGACCACCGCTCCGCCTACGGCGAGTCCAGCAGCTTCAGCGCCTCCTTGTAGCGCCGCAGCCGCTCGACGCCTTGTCGGTGATGGTCTCGATCCGCGTGACGTCGAGGTTGTCCAGGAGGTCCGCCCGCTTCACCCTCCGCGCGATCGGGTGCGCCGCCGCGCGCTGCACGAAGGCCATGTACTCCTCCCCGTGCTCGCGGCGCCACGTCAGCGCCTCGACGGCGGAGATGGCCATTCGCGGCCAGCGGGGTTGCGGCGAGGCAGACGGCGGCGAGGATCGAGAGGACGCATCGTCGCACGGCGGTCACCCGGATCGAGGTCTCGCGGCCGTCACGCGATCCGCGCCTCCAGCGCGGCGGCGAGCTCGCGGGGGCGGCAGAACTGCGGGCAATGCCCGCCGGGGATCTCTTCCGGTTCGACCTGGAGGCGCTCGCGGCTCACGCGCCGCATCCACTCCGGCGAGATCGTCCGGTCCTCGCGGCAAACCAGGAAGCGCACCGGCACGGTCGGCCAGGCATCCAGCGGGCAGATCTCGTCGAGCACGCCTGTGGCGAGGTGGACGCGGATGCGGTCGAGCGCCCACGCGGCCGAATCCGCGTTGCAGTCGTGCAGCAGGAACTCTCGTGCGACGGCCTCCTCCCTCGGATCGCGACCGAGCCAGCCTGGAGCGAACATGGACGGGTCCCTCCGTGCCTGCTGCCGCAGGCTGGCGCCGATCTCGGGGACGACCGCCGCCAGGAAGGTGAGCCGCTTCGGCGGGCGCTCCCGAGCGGCGAGGGGGACGTACAGCCCGGCCGAGGAGTGGCCCACGAGCTCCACGATGCCCCGGTCGTGCCCGCTCCGGTCGATCGCCTCGACAATGGCGCCGGCGTAGTAGGCCGACCCCGCCTCCGGCCGATCGTTCGGGAGCTCCGGGCAGAAGACCTCGTGCCCGCGTTTCTCCAGCGCCTCCTTCACCAGAGCCCAGCCGTCGGCTCCGTGCACGCTTCCGTGGACCAGGCAGAATACGCTCATCCCGGCTCGGCTGCTTCGTCCCGAGTCCCGGGACGGCTCACGCGTCCGCTCTCGAGCAGCCGGGCCAGCTTGTCGAGCGACTGGCGGGTTCCCGCCTCGTTGTCCTCGGGCCTGATCCCGGGCGGGATATCGGCGAACTCGATCGTGACGCGCGTCCCGCCACTCTCCTCCTCGAGCGTGACGTCCATCAGCATCTCGCCGGAGAAGGCCGGGTCGTCCGATTCGAACGTGACCGCCTGCAGGATCCGGCGCGGCGGCGAGAGATCCACGAAGCGCGCGAAGAATCGATCTTCCCGGGCCGCCGTCTTCCCCGGATTGCCCGCCGCGTGCGCCGGGTAGAACAGCGACATCCGATACCCGCCGCCCACGCGTCGCTCGAGCTCGTGGACCTGCCCGGTCATGCCGTCCGGCGCGAGCCAGGCGGCAAGAGCGTCGGCGTCCAGGAAGGCGTCGTAGACGAGCTGTCGGGGCGCGCGGATCAGGCGGGAGTTGCGCGAGGACCGGTTCGAGGCTGGCGCGGGCAAGGATCCCTCCGTCTCGAGGTTGCGGCCGGAGCCTGGGAGCCTGGCTGGCTCAGGCCCAACCTAGCGCCCGTCCGTGCGGCGGGGAATCCGCGCCGGAGCCCCCGCACCGGGCGCCGAGGAGCCCGTGGCGGGCGCACCCGCGGGGCGCTCGCCGGGGTCGCGACCGTCCTCGTGCGTCACGCTTCACGGCCCGCGCCGGCCCCACCGCCGCGACGGCTCCAGCCCGCTCCGCACCGCCTGCAGCGTCCCCTCGAGCAGCTGCCCCTCGAAGCAGCCGAGGGTGTACGGGTACTCCCGCGTCATCCGGTAGGCGTAGTGGTAGGTTCAGACGTTGTGGTAGTGGTACTGCGAGTTGGCCTGCGGATGCCCGTCGCACGCGTCCTGGATCTCGTGCGCCGCGGCGTCGCGCCCCGCGTTGTCCAGCGCGCTGTACAGCGCCACGCCCGACACCGTGAAGCCGATCATCCCCATCGGCAGGCACGCCGGCTCCGCCGCGACGATGGGCTTCGCCGGGATCTCGAAGCGCAGCTCCTGCGCGCCGACGTGGTTCGGATTGGTGTCGTAGCGGTATACGGAATCGGTCCGGGCGATGGGGAAGACCCCCGTCGGCTCGCGCACGGGCAGCCCGTTTCCGCTGAAGGCCAGGTCGCCGCCGTCCGGCGCCAGCGTGAACGCCGCATCCGGCCAGAACACCCGCCCCGAGACGTGCGGCTTCTCCGCCGGATTCCACGTCGCGCCGTGGAACCAGGGGCCGTCGTGCCGGGCGCCACCCGCGCGGAAGCTCGTGCGGCAGGCGTAGACGCTGCCGGCGGCCGGGTGGTCGGTCACGTGGCCGTCGCCGAGCGGGAGCGCCTGCGCGCGGGCGCCGGCAGCCAGCAGCAGCAGCGCCGCGAGGGCGGCGGGCACGGCCGTACGCGCCGCCCCTCGGCCGCCGCGGCCGCCGCAGCAACGCTCTCCCGGCCGGCGCCCGGGCGGGTTAGCTTGCACTGCGCGGGGTCGGGCCGGGGTGCGGGTGTTCCCACCTTCTCCAGGAGGGATCATGGGTCTACTCTCCGGGTCCGGCCGAAGCCAGCCGGGCCACGCGCAGCTGTCCAGGCTTGCCGCCGCGGTGGAGGCCGGCGGCCACGGCGTCCCGGGCGATGCCGCTCCCGCCGCCCGCCGTGCCTCGCCGGGCGCCGTCGCGGCGAGGGTGCTGCTTCACGCGGGCTTCCTGCTCATCGCCATCGGCTGCTTCGCGGCTTACCTGCACTTCCACCTCGAGGGCCGCTCCACCGCGTCGCTCGTGAGCCTTGCGGCCGCCGCCGTGTTCGGCTTCGCGCCGGTCCGCGACGTTCTTCGCGTCGCCTTCGGGCTCGAGGGGAAGGCGCTGCACCTCGTTCACGCGCTGGGCGGGCTGGGGCTCATCGCGCTGCCGGTGACGGGCGCCGTCTCCGGCACCCCGATCCTGAGCCACGCCGCCACGGCGCCCTTCGCCATGATGGGCGCGGCGCAGGCGATGATGCACCAGAACCACCCGCGCAACGCCGCGCAGGCCGCCGCCCTGCAGCGCTTCGCCGCGAGCATCCCGGAGGTCGCCACCTTCACCTCCTCGAAGGACCTCGCCTCGCCGCAGAACGCGGCGCGCGCCGTGTCGGCCCTCTCCGACATCCTGTCGAAGGCACAGGCCCTGGGCCAGACGGAGCTCGACTCCGACCCAGGCTTTCAGAACGCGCTGCGGCAGGTATCCACGCGCGTCGGCGCCGGCCTCGGCCTGGACATGGTCCAGGTCGCGCTCGACCGCATGGCCGCGAACCCCGCCACGGCCGGCGCGGTGCCGGGGCTGCGCAAGCGGCTGGAGAGCGCGAGAAGGTCGTTCGGCCGCGGCTCGTGAGGCAGGGTTCGCTCGCGGACCCGGTCGCTCGCGCTTCCGAGGCGTCTACCGCCGCTGGGGGTATCCTCGGAGCGGAGCACGGCACCGGCCGGTTCTGCGCGCGGATCGCCGCCGCCCGTTGACCGGCATTTTTCTCACATCCCGAACTGCCGCAGGTGGTGATCGGCGTGGCGGTACCCCCACCGGCCCCATTCGGCGGCGGCGAGCGGGCCGAACAGCGGGTGGGTGCGGCCGCCCAACGTCGCCTCGGAGGCGATGAAACGCTCGAGCAGCGAGATGAGCCCGGCCAGGTCGCGCTGGAATTCGACGGGCGGCGTGCCGGCGCGCTCCTGGTCCCATTCCGCGATCGTCGCCACCCCCCTCGGCCACGGCATGGGCGTGTGGAAGGCGACCCGGCGCAGGAGCATGCGTCCCGCGAGCGTGACCCGCGCTGGGGCCCGCCGCTCGCCGAGCGCGTCGCGGTAGGCGTCGCT
The DNA here is from genome assembly GCA_963708135.1 of uncultured Gemmatimonadales bacterium. Classification (GTDB taxonomy): domain Bacteria; phylum Gemmatimonadota; class Gemmatimonadetes; order Longimicrobiales; family RSA9. Next base: position 326,725 of record OY970192.1, read on the forward strand.
CAGGTGGCAGACCATCTGGTGCGCGCTCATCCGTCCCCAGCGGGCCGGGGCATCGGGCGTGAGGGCGCGCAGGCGGCCGAGGATCGCGGCGCCGCCGTCCGCGTGGAATAGGCTGTCGGCGGGCGGGCGGTCCGGACCCCCGCCCGTCACGGCAGCGGGATCGCACGCATAAGCCCGTCCGCTCCTCGTCCCCGCCGGACCTCGTCGCCTGGCTGAGCCGCGTCCTTCACCACCAGCTCGACCTCGCAGCCCAGCACGTGCAGGAGCGACAGCATCTGCCCGACCGACTTGCGGTAGTTGGTCTGGTCCAGCAGCCGGTAGAGCTGACTCGCGGACGTCCCGAGCCGACGGCTCATCTCGCGCTTGCTCAGCGCCGTCGCCTCGGCCCGGCGCTGCGCCTCGAGCGTCAGCTTGTAGAGGAGGAGGTTGCGCAGGTACCCCGGGTCGTCATTGTACTCGAGCACCGCATCGAGGGCCACGCTGTCCTCCGTCCCGTCGGTCAGCACGTAGGTGAACGCGTCGCCGCCGAGCTCCGCATCGACCCGGGCCCCCTCGATCCGGTTCTCCGGCGTCGGCTGCAGGCGCAGCCGCGCGTACGGGAAATCCAGCACACCCTCCGAAGTCTCCACCTCGAAGGCGCGGCGGCGGTTGTTCACGGTGACGGCACGGATGCTCACGGTCGCCCTTCCAGCTCACGAAGACGGAGTCGCCCCGGGCGGATCTCGCCCGCGAAACGTTACCTCTCGTGGTAACGGTCGTCAACGGGTCGCGACGCCCCTCACGCTTGCCGAAACCGATCGCCGCGGCGCCAACCCTGGACGTCGGCAGCGCTACAGCTCCTTCCGGAAGCACCGCACGATCCCCGCGTCCTCGAACCCGCAGGCCAGGTGCGCGTCGATGCTGGCTCCGTTGTCGAGCGCCGTGTCCGAGGCGAATTCCGCGCAGCCGGAGCTTCGTGCCCAGTCCTCCGACGCCGCCAGCATGGCTCTTCCGATCCCCTCGCCGCGCCGCTCCTCGCGGACGAACCAGCCCTCCAGGTACGCCACCCGGTCCGTGGCGCACCCTTCGGCGCAGGGCCGGATGGACAGCTCCGCGAAGCCGACGAGCGTCCCACCCTCCGCCGCGACCATCACCGCCCGCGGCTCCGCGGCATGGCCCGCCAGGAACCGGTCGATCTCGGGCCCGTGGTTCTCCGCACCCTCGGGCCAGAGCAGCATCCGCATCTCCAGCCACTGGTCCCGGTCCGCGGGTTGCGCAGGTCGCACCCTCATCGCCTCCACCCGTGCGCGCGCGTGCGCCGCCGCCCGTTCTTCATCGGCGAGGCTCGCTGTCCCCCAGCCGCGCCGCGTGCGCCGCGGGCTTCTCCGCGTCCGGCCGCCGGTTGTATTCCGCGGATCTTCCCGGCGGGATGCTGAGCCAGCTCCACTCGCCGCCGCGCAGCATCTTGCTCACGTACACGATCTGCCCGACGTGGTAGGCGGTGTGTCCGAGCGAGCGGTGCAGCGCCTCGTACACCTTCAGCGACACGCCGCGGATCGTGATGGAGCGCTCGAGGTCGTCGTCCGAAAGCGACGCCAGCGCCTCCAGCAGCACGCCCCAGCCGTCCTCCCACTTCGCGCGCACCTCGCCCGGGCCAACCTCGCGCGCCGCGAACTCCGACTCCCGCTCCCGCCACGGCTTCTCGCCGTCCGACGTCAGGAAGTCCGTGAAGCGCGACTTCAGGTTCCCGCTCACGTGCCACACGAGCGTGGCGATCGAGTTGTCCGTCGCCGCGCCCCGGCGGCCGAGATCCTCGGCCCCGAGCTGCCCGAACGCCGCCTCGCCCAGCGCCTTGTAGCGACGGTACTCCGCCTCGATCGATGCGACGATGTCCCGCTTCAACGTTCACCTCCCGGATAGGTGCGGGCGCCCGGGTCCCGGCGCGCGTCCGACATCGCGTGTGGTCGAGTCGCCATGACGCTCCCGATCGACCCGAAGCGCTACAACGGGTCCAGAGAACCTCCGACTCCGTCAACCCGTACAGGCGGAGGCACCGCGACCCCCAACAGCCCCAACATCAGGTAGATCTGACCGCCGTGATGGATCTCAGCCGAACCGCTGCCGAAACCCCACAAGCGGCCGATGTCAGGCCGGCATGCCTCCAACGTCGCGTGGAAATCGGCGAGCGCCCGGGACTCAGGGCAGTCCAACCCCCTGGGAACCCTTGCCTCGGACCCCGGGTAGTTATTACCATCGTGATAACAGTCTCGCGAGGACTCCGATGCCCAAGCAGACCACCATTCGTGCGATCGGCAACTCGGCCGGTACGACCATTCCGAAGCCCATGCTCGAGCGATATCATCTGGCGGAAGGCGATACCGTCCATTTGGTCGAGACCGAGGAGGGCATCCTGATCACTCCCTTTGATCCCAGCTTTGACGAAGCTATGGAGATCTACGCCGACGGTGCCAAGCGGTACCGCAACGCCATGCGTGAACTCTCCAGGTGAATGAGCCTCGTTGGCTGACTCCCACCTACGTCCTCGCCATCCACGCGGATCAGATCCAGGCCCACGGAGGCGCTGTCGGACTGCGCGACCGTGGGCTCCTCGAATCTGCGCTCCAACGGCCCCGCAACCGACTTCACTACGACCCGGACTCCGACCTTTCGACTCTGGCCGCGGCCTACGGCTTCGGCATCGCGCGCGACCATCCCTTCAGCGATGGAAACAAGCGCGTGTCCTTTCAGGCCATGTATCTCTTCCTGGGCCTGAACGGCTTCCGCATCGACGTTGCCGAGGAAGAAGTCGTCACCACCATGCTCGCTCTGGCAAGTGGTGATCTCGATGAGCCGTCTCTGGCTGCTTGGCTCCGCGATCATATCACCCCACGTTCGCCCTGATCTGCTCCGCCACGGCATGGCGGTTAACGTTTCCAGGTGAGCGACGCCCGCCGCATGGGGGGTGTCCCGTAGGGGCGTAGCGGCGAACGCCGCTTAGCCGCTCACCGTGTGTTATGTGAAGTCGCCCCTCTGCCCGGCTTCAATCGTGCTATCCGCCTACTATGTCGCGATTCGACGACTTGTATCGAGGAATCTTCTTCAAGATGTCGGCCTCGGCCTCTCGAGCGTGGTACAGATCCCATCGCAGCTGAAGGTTCATCCAGAAGTCCGTCAACGTGCCGAAGTAGGTCGATAGCCGCAGTGCAGTGCTCGGGGTCACTCCCCGTCGTCCGTTCACGATCTCGTTGACCCGCTGATACGGGACTGCGATCGCGTCGGCAAGCTCCCGCTGCGTCAGCTCCATCGGGCCGAGAAACTCCTCGAGGAGCATCTCCCCCGGGTGCGTCGGTCGGCAATGGGTCGGTACTCGGACCATAGTATGCCTCAATGGTAGTCAACGACTTCTACGTCTTCCGGTCCTGCGTCCGTCCATCGAAAACAGATCCGGTACTGGCTGTTGATTCGGATGCTGTGCTGACCGCGACGATCTCCCTTCAAGGCTTCCAATCGATTCCCTGGCGGAACTCGTAGGTCGTCCAACATCCCGGCCGAGTCAACCGCATCGAGCTTCACCGACGCCTTCTGCCACAGCGACAGTGGAAGCGCTTTCCGAGCTGCCTTCGTCGAACGACCGTAGAACAGATCCTCGGTCGCCGCATCCCGGAATGATCGAATCATCTAGCATGATAGCACGGCACCCATGCTACGACAAGTCAGGTGGGGGTCTCTCAACCGCAGCGGATTCAGCGGCCTCCGGGCGATTTCAACCTCCCGTATTCACCACGCGTAGGTTGAGCCGATTGAGCGCGTGATTTGGAATTCGGCGGCGGCGTGCGTGGCGCCCGGGCTGATTACGGGGACAGCCCCCCTTTCCCCCGGCGCGCCGCCGACGGCTCCGTGCTCCGATCGCTCCCCGCCCGAGAAGGCCTACGCTGGAGTGGGCAGGGCCAGGGCGGCGGGGGAGCCGCGGGCCGAGTAGCGCCGGCTCATTTCTCGCCAGAAGCGCTGCCACAGGTGCGCGCGGCCCGCGTCGATGACGAGCGTGAGTCGTCGGCCGCTCACCAGCACGCGTCCCGCCGCTTTGAGCACGAGTTGGCGGAAGCGCTGGCGGGTCATGACCTGACGTTCGCCGCACGAGACCAGTTCTGCGCCAGCTCTCAGCAGGTTGGCCGCGATGAGGCTCAGCAGCAGGCGCGCCTCGTTGGCGCCGAAGCTGTCGGTGTCGGGCTCGGGCGTGGCGACGCTCCGCCCGCGGTAGTGCTTCTTGGGCCGCGGCGCCGACGAGAGCGCCAGCGCCAGCGTGCTTTTCCAGTCCCCGAACTCCCGCTCGGCTTCTCCCCGCGCCCGGTAGCGCTCCAGCAGCGCCGGGCCGTCTACCTCTTCGGTGCTCGCGTTCGTGAGCAGGAAAAAATGGTCGAGGAACAGCTCCCCCTGCTCGTCCGAGCGCTCCAGCATCACGAGCACCACCCGGCGCGCATGGTCCCAGCGCCCGGCAGCATAGGTCAGCTCGTGCGTCCAGATCCGACCTTCGGCCGGCGGGTGTCCAGGCGGCCGCTTCAGGTACGGCGCCGCGAGTCTCTCCAGGCGTGCATTCCCACGCAGCCGGGCCACGTAGCGCACGCCCTCGTCCTCCAGCGTGGCCAGCAACTCGTTCTCCGGGAATCCCGCATCCATGCGCAGCCACACCTGCTCCGCCTGCGTCTTCGCCCAGAGCACCGCGGGGACCACAAAGCCCAGCGCGCCTTGCGCCGTGTGCGCGTTTCCCTCTCGCAGCTCGGCCGCCAGGAAGTCTCCCAACTCCCAGCGCAGCACCAGCGGGTGGTAGCAGCAGCAGCCATAGTGCGCGTTCCACGAGCTGCCCGGCTGCAGCCCGTGCACTTCGACCGGCAGCGAATCCAGATCCAGCGTGACCTCCGCAACGCGCGGCGCGTTCCGGCCCCGCCGCCGCTCCGCACCCCGCAGCAGGAGCGTGGAAAGGCCCTGCCGGTTTCCCGGGTCGGCCAGCACCGCCAGGAGCCGCGACAGGGTTGGCTGAGAGGCCAGCCCGGAGGCCGCGCCCGCAGCCCCACCCCGCACCGGCGCCGTCCCCCGGCGCCGCGACACGGCCACGCGCAGCGCCGGATCGGCGCGCAGCAGGTCCGCATCCCGCTGGTCCGTCCATCCCTGCGCCAGCAGGAGCACCTGCGTGAGCATCAGCTCGAGGAAGTCGTGCGTGATCCGCGCGGGGTCGCGCGGGTCGTGCAGGTGGTGGTGGACCAGCGCCGGGAAGCCCAGCCGCTCCAGCAGCGCACGCAACAGCACCGCGCCCGCGTCCGAGGTCAGCCGCTCCGGTCGCGCCTCCACGCCCATCGAACGGTTGAAATCCAGCCGGAAAAGTGTACCTTGTTCTTCACCCATGGCGTGTTTGTCGTGTGGTCCGGAAGGATGGTTTGGTTTGCACCCCCATCTTACGGTCACACAGGCAGATGCGCCATGGGCGCTTACGCCCTACACAACCCCTCCACTAACCCGCTCGTGAATACGGCAGGTTCACATAACATCCAGTCCAGTAGTGTCCCGTCATAAGTCAAAGAGCTGCAACTGGTTACGAATATCGGCGTCTGTGGCAGCGTAGCCGGGTGTCGCAAGTACCTGTGGGAGCGAGACTTGCTCGAACGGACAGACGCTCAGGATCTGGAGCAAAGTGTAGAGGTCGCGCTGGATGTGCAGCCGTTTTCTCACGATTGCGACGAGCACGTACACACTGATCGCGATCCAGATTTGCGTCCGCACGGCGTTGGGGCTCGTTCCATAGAAGCGCTTGATCCGCAGGTGCTGCTTGATCCACTTGAAGAAGAGCTCGATTTGCCAGCGGCACCGGTACAGGCCGGCGACTGTGGCCGCCGGGAGGAGGAAATCGTTGGTCAGTAGCACGACCTCGTTGCCGGTGTCGGGATCCCGCGAGCGGATGCGGCGGAGCTTGTCCGGGTAGGCCTGAGCCGAGCGCTGGACCGTCAGGCGGATCGTCTGATCGCAGCGGAGTGCGGTGGTCCGGTCCACGGGATGCGAGTAGAGCCGGCGGAACTGGAGGTTGGCCTTCGCGCGCACGATAAACGTCGTACGGGCGCGGTGTAAGCGGTGAAGCCGTCCGAAGTCGATGTAGCCGCGGTCCATGATGTAGATGGCACCCGGTTCGGGCACGAGCACGTCGAGAATGCGCACGTCGTGCGTCTTCGCGTCCGTAATCCAAGCGTACGAGGGAATGCTGCCGGCCAGCTGCAGTAGGGTGTGCAGCTTGACGCCCGCCTTCGTGGTGCGGAAGTGCGCCCAAGGGAAGAGCGAGAGAGCCAGATCGATCGTCGTGGCATCGAGCGCGTAGGCGGTCCGGTCGAGCTCGAGGCCGATCGGTTCGTCCACGTAGAGCTGGCAAGCGCTCGAGATGAGGGGCTGAGCGAAATCGGCGTAGATCCGCCAGTCGCGCTTCTCGTTCGCCACCGCCAGGGTGTTTCGGGCCACACCGCCGCCGAGGCCCATGTGGTACAACTTGTCGGGCACGGCGCGGAAGCATGCTTCGATGTCGCGCAGGCTTTCGCGGTAGGTGAGCTGAGCGAAGGCCATGCAGAGGTACTGGTGCCAGCACGTGAAGCTGCGCACCCGTCGATCGCCGTGGTAGCGCCGGACGGCGCGGCGGAAGGTGTGCCGCGGCAGGTGAGCCATGAGCTGAGCGAAGACGGTCGGTCCGGTGTACATCGGCCACTCCCGGAGTGCAGGGAAGCGGCACGATGGACCGGGCAGAACGCGCGCTCAAGTCCGTGACACCTGCGAACGTGGCGCAAGCCATTGGTGTTCAGGCACTTGCAGCATCAGAAACATCCGTTAACGGGACAGTAGTGATCCAGTCAACGAATTTCGCTCTTGCGGCGTTTCAACGAATTCGTTAACCGCGAGCGTTCCGACTGTAATCCGCACCTCCTCGCCGGTCAATGGAATTCCCACTCCCATCGGCGCTCGGGCGTCCGTCGCCCGCCTGCCATTGCCCCCCGCCCCCCGCCACCCTACCATCCCCCGACCGCCCCTCCGCGGGCAGGCATCCTCGACAACCAGGCAATTCCGCGATGATCGATCTCCCGAGCCGGCGCCGCACGGCGCCCGCCCTCGCCGCGTGCGCCGCCGCGCTGACCCTCGCCCTCGCCTCCGCCTCAGCCCACGCCCAGGCGCCCGTCCCTCGCCGGGCGCGGGCCGCGGGTAGCGTCCGGGCGCCACTGGCCGCTCCCGCCGCGCAGGCCGCGGGTAGCGCCCACACGGAGCACGCCCTCGCGCGGGCCGCGGGTAGCGCCCAGGCCGCCCCCGCCCAGCTCCCCGCCGCCGCGCTCTCCGGGCTCCGCTGGCGCCTCATCGGCCCGTTCCGCGCCGGGCGCGCCCTCTCCGCCGCGGGGGTCCCGGGAAACAGCTCCACCTTCTTCTTCGGCGCCGTCGCCGGCGGCGTCTGGAAGACGGTGAACGCCGGCGTCACGTGGGAGCCGATCTTCGACGGACAGCCGATCGCCGGCGTGGGGGCGCTCGCCGTGGCGGCGTCCGACACGAACGTCATCTACGTCGGCACGGGCGAGGCCGACATGCGGTCGGACATCACGTACGGCAACGGCGTCTACAGGACCAGCGATGGCGGAAAGACCTGGCAGCACGTCGGGCTCGACGATACGCGCCACATCGGCAGGATCCTGATCGACCCGAAGGACCCGAACACCGTCCTCGTCGCGGCGCTGGGACACGCCTACGGGTCGAACGACGACCGTGGCGTGTACCGATCGACGGATGGTGGAGAGACGTGGACCAGGACGCTGTTCCGGAACGACAGCACCGGCGCCGTGGACCTCGCCTGGGACCCCGCGTCGCCCGACGTCGTCTACGCGACGCTGTGGAACGCCCACCGCACGCCGTGGAGCCAGTACCCGCCGGACGAGGGGGCGGGAAGCGGGATCTGGAAGTCGGAGGACGAGGGGCGCACGTGGACGGAGATCACGGCGTCGCCTGGATTGCCGTCCGGCAAGCTCGGGCGCATCGGCGTGGCCACGGCGGAGGGCGGGCGGCGCGTCTACGCCATCATTGAAGCCACCAAAGGCGCCGGGCTGTACCGCTCCGACGACGGCGGCGCGCACTGGCGCTTCCTCTCGGACGACTCGCGCATCACCACGCGGGGCTGGTACTTCGGGCGGGTGTTCGTGGACCCGTCGAACCCGGACATCGTCTACATGCCGAACCGCGGCATCGTGCGCTCGAAGGACGGCGGCCGCACGCTCGAGACCATCAAGGGCGAGCCGGGCGGCGACGACTACCACTACGTCTGGATCGACCCGAAGGACGGGACGCACATCATCCAGGCGTCGGACCAGGGCACCAACATCTCGCTCGATGACGGCGCCACCTGGTCGAGCTGGTACAACCAGCCCACGGCGCAGTTCTACCACGTGGTGACCGACGACCGCTTCCCGTACTGGGTCTACGGCGCGCAGCAGGACGCGGGCACGGTGGGCATCGCCAGCCGCAGCGACTACGGCCAGCTCACCTTCCGCGACTGGATGCCCGTCGGCGCGGGCGAGGCGGGCTTCATCGCGCCCGATCCGGCAGACCCGGACATCATCTACGGCGGCGACACCTACGGCGCCGTCTACCGCTTCGACAGGCGGACCGGCCAGCGGCAGGACATCTCGCCGACGCCGGCCACCTCGTTCGACACGCCCATGAACCTGCGCTCGCACCGCTTCACCTGGACCTCGCCGATCGTGTTCGATCCGTTCGACCCGAAGACGATCTACCTGGGCGCGGAGCGGGTGCTGAAGACGACGGATGGCGGGCTCCACTGGACGGCGGCGAGCCCGGACGTCACGGGCGCGACCGAGGCGGCCCGCAAGCAGGCGGGGCCGCTGACGGTGGAGAACGCGGGCCCGCGCGGCCACGGCGTCGTCTACACCATCGCTCCCTCGCCCGCCCGCGAGGGCGTGATCTGGGCGGGGACCGATGTCGGGAAGATCCAGCTCACGCAGGACGGCGGGAAGACGTGGAGGGACGTGACGCCGCCGGGGCTCGGCCCGTGGAGCAAGATCAGCCTGATCGACGCCGCGCATGGCGACGCCGCCACCGCCTACGCCGCCGTGGACCGCCACCGCCTCGACGACCTCACGCCGCTCATCTACCGCACCCACGACGCGGGCGCGCACTGGACGAAGATCACCGACGGCATCCCGCGAGGCGCGTTCGTGCGCGCGGTCCGCGCGGATCCGGTGCAGCCGGGGCTCCTCTACGCGGGCACCGAGCTCGGCGTCTACGTCTCCTTCGACGACGGCGCGCGCTGGCAGCCGCTGCAGCTGAACCTCCCGACCGTGCCGGTCCGCGACCTGGCCATCCACGGCGCGGACCTCATCGCCGCCACGCACGGCCGGAGCTTCTGGGTCCTGGACGACGTGGCGCCGCTGCGGCAGCTCGCGGCGGGCAGCGTCGCCGCGGAGCCGTTTCATCTGTTCGCGCCGGAGCCCGCGTTCCGGCTGCGCCGCAGCAACAACCGGGACACGCCGCTGCCGCCCGAGGAGCCGCACGGCCAGAACCCGCCCGCCGGCGCCATCCTCGACTGGTGGCTGAAGGACGCCGCGGCCGGGCCGGCCACGCTCGTGATCACCGATTCCGCAGGCGACGTCGTACGGACGATCACCGGCGCCGACACCCCGCCCCCGTACTCCGAGATCCCGTTCTTCACGACCGAGTGGCTGCCGCGGCCGCAGCCGCTCACCACGCACGCGGGCGTGAACCGCTTCGTCTGGGACCTGCGCTATCCGCGGCCGCCGGCGTCGAGCTACAGCTACAGCATCTCCGCCATCCCGGGGGAGGGAACCGTGGCGGAGCCGGAGGGGCCGCTCGTCGCGCCCGGCACCTTCACCGTGAAGCTGACCATCGGCGGCAAGACGGAGACCCGGCGGCTGGTGGTGAAGCCGGACCCGCGCGTCCACGTGCCGGACAGCGTCTTCGCCATCCAGCTCGCCGCCGCGAAGCAGATCGTGGCCGACATGAAGGAGGGCGCCGCGGCGGCCCGAGAGATCGCCCCCGTCCGCGCGCGACTCGACTCGCTGCGCGCGGCGAAGCTCCCCGCGGACGCGGCGCGGCGGGTGGAGGCGCTCGCCGGCCACCTGTCCCTGATCCAGCCCGCCGCCCTGGCGGATCGCATGGGGGGGCTGCTCACCGTCGTGGAGGGGGCGGACCGCGTGCCGCCCGACCAGGTACGCGTCGCCTACACGAACCTGCACGCCCGCCTGGGCGTCGAGATCGCCCGCTGGAACCACCTGAAGCGGACCGAGCTGCCGGGGCTCGACGCGGCGCTGAAGAAGGCCGGCGTGCGGGGGATCGAGGTGGCCAGAGGGCAATGAAGAGCCGACGTTTCGTTGCCGCCGCGAAGGGTGAAAGGAGTAGCTCGATCGAGGCGTCGGCGCTGAAGAGCACTTGTAGGGTGTGCACCGCAGGGCCGTGAAGGGATGGGACGACCGATGTCGTTTCTCGATGACACGTCGGACTTGTCGTGGACGATCTATAGGGAGGCTGACCGTGCCGAAGCGCGTCGCTTCCTCCAAGATATGATCGGCACACATCATCCGGACTGGCTCGAACGGCCTGTTGGGCCTCTAGGTCTCCAGTGGACATCCGGCGGGCCTGCACCAGCCTGCGAAGTCATCGCGGTATGCCGAACTCGGTGTGGGTGCGCTCTTCGCAACGCGCGCCGGGCCTGTGTCTCTCGATCCCTTGGTTCCGAGCGAACTGATCAATGATCCCCACAGGCGCCCGCGGTCTCCCGACTTCGGTATCCGCCTCCCCGACGCGGACGTCCTCATCGAAGTTACCACTTTCCACTCCGACGTACTCGGCCCGCGGATGCCTGCACCCGTTTCATTCGTTCAGTTGGTGGACGCGGGCGCGTCGTTCCGGGACGGTAAGCCGACGCCTTCCGGCTGAGGAAGGTCGAAGAAGGACACCCCAGAGCCAGTTGATGGGGCGGTGTGGGCTAATGCCTTGAAGACGAATGGGAGGTGCGGGGCTTCGGCGGTTTCCCCCATCAGCGTTTCCGGAGGGACAAACGCTCCGGCCTCTTTCGTTCGCGCCGAGATGCCTCTGTCCGTCCCAGGGTAGGCCGGAATTGTCATTCACGGCATGAATGATTATCATTCACGTCATGAATGGATCACCCCTGCCCCGACTCGCCCAGGCCGCCGTGGCGGCGGCGCTGCGCGCCATGCCCGCGGTGGTGGTTACGGGCGCGCGACAGACGGGGAAGAGCACCCTGGTCCGTGCGCTCGAGCCCGGGCCTGATCGTCCGTACTTCACCCTGGACGACCTGGATGTTCGGGACCAGGCGCTACGGGACCCGGAGGCGCTGGTCGGGCGGACAGAGCGGATGACGCTGGACGAGGTGCAGCGCGCGCCGGACCTGCTGGTGGCGGTGAAGCGGGCCATCGATGAGCGGCGGGAACCGGGCCGCTTCGTGCTCACCGGCTCGGCGAACCTGCTGCTCATGAAGGCGGTGAGCGAGTCGCTCGCCGGCCGCGCCACATACATCACGCTGCGGCCGATGACGCGGCGGGAGCAGCGGGGGCTGGGACGAGCCGGGCTCTGGCGTGAGCTGCTGGAGTCCAGGGAGAAGGACTGGCCGGCCGTCCTGGCGCGCCACGACGCGGGCCGCGAGGACTGGCGCGCGCTCGCGCGGCGCGGCGGCTATCCCACGCCGGCCGTCGCCATGCGGTCCGCGGAGCAGCGGGCGTACTGGTTCGACGGCTACGTGGCGACGTATCTCGAGCGGGACCTGCGGGAGCTGTCCGCGATCTCCTCGCTTCCGGACTTCCGGCGCCTCATGGGCGCGGCCTGCCACCGGCTGGGGCAGCTCGTGAACCAGACGGAGCTCGGGCGGGATGTGGCGTTGCCGCAGCCGACGGTGCACCGCTGGCTGGCGCTGCTGGAGACCTCCTACCAGCTCGTGCCGCTGCCGGCGTTCAGCGTGAACCGCACGAAGCGGCTGATCAAGACGCCGAAGCTCTACTGGGGCGACACGGGGCTCGCCCTCCACCTCGCCGGCGGCATCGAGCCCTCGGGCGCCCACCTGGAGAACCTCGTGCTCCTCGACCTCCTGGCCTGGCGTGACACGGTGCCCTCGCCGATCGGTGTCTTCTACTGGCGCACGGCGTTGGGGCAGGAGGTCGACCTGGTGGTGGAAGCCGGCCGGGAGCTCCTCCCCATCGAGCTCAAGGCGACGGGCCGGCCGCGCGTCCCGGACGCCGATGCGCTGCGCAGCTTCCGCAGGGAATACGGCGACCGTGCGCGTGCCGGGCTCCTGCTCCACGGCGGCGCCACGATCGAATGGCTGGCGCCGGATGTCCTGGCGGCGCCGTGGTGGGCGGTGGTGTGACCGGCACCTTCGCGTCCGCATGCCGGCGCCGGGAGGACGCTTACCCCCACCCCTCGTCCGCCGTCGGCCCGTACACCGAGGGCACGGGCACGTCGAGCAGCCGCAGGTAGACCGTGAGCTGGCCGCGGTGGTGCGCCAGATGGCTGATGGTCGTGCGCACGACCAGCGCGCGCGGCTGCGTCATGAGCACGCGGTCGCCGTGGCGCAGCGACCAGTCCTCGGCGTAGTCCTCGTCCTCCGACGCGGCAATGGCCTCGCGGGCGGCCGCGGCGTTCCGGTCGAACCCCCCTAGCAGCGTCTCCGTCGTCTCCGTCGAGTAGCCCTCGGCGGCGCCGAGGTCGAGCGACGGCTCGGCCAGCATGTTGGCGATCCAGCCCGGCATCCACGACACGAGCTGCGCCAGGTGCGCGAGCGAGAACGACTTCGGGTGCGGCTTCCACTCGCCCTTCTCGCTCGGCACGCGCTCGAGCACCCGCCGCGTGATCTCCATCTCCTGCTCGAAATCGGGGAGCAGCGTTTCGGCGACGGACATGGTTCCTCCCGGTCGGACTATGGGTTGCTTCGCTCCAGCGCCACCCGGTCCCAGCCGCCCAGCTCGGCGGCCGCGATGTAGGTCTGCAGCAGAAAAGACTCGAGCAGGGAATCGGGATCCCCGGCCGTCCGGACGGCGTCCCAGGGCAGGATCCACTCCCGCAGCTCGGGCTGGTAGTAGGCGCCGGGGACGGTGAGCGGCCACGTCGCATACCCCTCCGGCTCCGGGTAGGCGTACGAGTAGAACGCGGGCTCCGGCAGCGCGTCGCTGCCGGGCCAGAAGCCGGCGCTGCTGACCTCGTGCGAGTACGCCTCGCGGACCACCCAGTCGGCCATGTTCGGGACGCCGCCCGGGTGCTCCGGCGCGCGACGGCCCGAGAAGCGCGTCACCGCCAGGTCGAAGCCGCCCCAGAAGAAGTGCACGGGGCTCGACTTGCCCAGGAAGGCGCCCCTGAACGCCCGCATCATGCGGTCCGCCTGCAGCAGCACGTGCAGGAAGGCACGAGCGTGGGCCGCGTCGAAGGTGCGGTGCGACTCGTCGCGTTCGAACGGGATCGCGTCCTCCACCTCCTGTGGCCGCGTCCAGATGCGCACGGGCAGCCCCAGCCCGTCGAGCGCCGCGATCGTCTCCCGGTAGAACGAGGCGACGGAGCGCCCCGCGAGCCCCAGCGCGCGCACGTTCCCCTCGCCCGTCAGCACCCGTAACTCGCCATCCAGGAGGTCGAGGTCGATCTGGAACACCCGCGTCCCGTGCGGCATCAGGGACGTCGTGAGCCCGCGCGGGGTGACGTAGAGCGTCGTGCCCCACCAGTGGTTGACCATCGGCCCGCACGCCAGCCGGATCTTGCCCACCACCTGGGTGATCATGTGCAGCGTGGCATACGTGTCGCGCCATGCCTCGAGCGGCAGTGGCGGCCAGGCGGGCTTCGATTCCGCCATTGCGTGACCTCCGATAATGAGTGGGATGGCCGACGCTTCCGCGCCCGGCGTGCCGGAGTGGGAGAGTGGGGGAGTGGGGGACCGGGCGACGTTGCCGCCGGCCGCGGGTGCATCGGCCATTCCGCCCGCCTGGCGGCCGGCAGCTCCATTGCCGATCATATCCGGACCTGAGCCGTCCCCTCGTCGATCGCGTCATCGATGTAGCACCAGCGCCAGTGCTCGCCGGGCTCGAGGGAGCGGACGACCGGATGCTCGGTGGCGTGGAAGTGCTTGGTCGCGTGGCGGTTGGGCGAGGAGTCGCAGCAGCCGACGTGCCCGCATTCCTCGCACAGCCGCAGGTGCACCCACCAGCTGCCCATCGCCAGGCACTCCTCGCAACCGTTCGGTGTGCGCGGCTCCGGCTCCTTCCGCCGCTCCAGGTGCTCGCAGATCGCCACGGTGCCGTCCTCCTCGGGATCCGAGCGCAATGTAGCAGGCCCGGCAAGGGGGCGGTGGTCCGCGCGCCGGCGGCCGGGGCGGTTGGGGGGGCGGGGTTGGCCGGCGGGCGTGGGCGGGGTCGGCTGGGGCGGTGGGGGGGCCGGCGGCCGGGGCGGGGGCGGCGGTGGCCGGGGCGGGGCGAGCGAAATCGGGAAATGGAGGTCTGCGCGGGGCACCGAATCCCGATTTCGATCGGGTTCCGAGTCGAACTCGCGCAACGGACCGGTGGTGGGCCTGTCGCGAGGCCCGCTATTGCTCGGTTTCCGAGACGAATCGGGATCCCGGGCGGACCGCCTGTGTCGAGTGCGCGATTCTGATCGCCCGCCCACCGCGCTCACCCGCATACAGCCTTGTATCCCAGAGCGCTGCCCGCTAGTATTGCCTACAATATCGGGGGGCCGGGCCCCGAGCGCGGGAGGCGCGGAGCCGGGCCCGCGCCCGGATCCGCGCCCCAGCCCCGGGCCCCGGATCCGCGCCCCGGCCCCGCGCCCGGGGGCCGCGCCCCGGCCCCGCGCCCGGATCCGCGCCCCAGCCCCGGGCCCGGGTCCCGAGCGGGAGGCGCGGCCCCGAGCCCTGAGCCACAGCCGCGCCCGCAGCCCCGAACCCCGGAGACGACCTCCATGCGCAGGATGCTTCCCCTCGCCGCCGCCGCCGCCCTGGCCGTCCTCCTCCTCGCCGCCTGCGCGCGCGGGCCGACCTACGACGTCGTCATCCGCGGCGGCACGGTCTACGACGGGAGCGGCGCGGAGCCGGTGCGCGCGGATGTGGGGATCCTGGGCGACAGCGTGGCGGCGGTCGGGGATCTGTCGGGGGCGCAGGCGGACCGGGTGGTGGACGCGGCGGGGATGGCGGTGGCGCCGGGCTTCATCAACATGCTGTCGTGGGCGGTGGAGCCGCTGATCGCGGATGGGCGCTCGCAGAGCGACATCCGGCAGGGGGTCACGCTGGAGGTGTTCGGCGAGGGGGACTCGTGGGGGCCGTGGTCGGACAGCATGAAGGTGCTGATGAAGGCGCAGCAGGGGGACATCAAGTACCCGATCTCCTGGACGACGCTGGGCGAGTACCTGGACTTCATGCAGAAGAAGGGGGTGAGCCCGAACATCGCGTCGTTCGTGGGGGCGGCCACGGTGCGGGAGGACGTGGTCGGCTTCGACGACCGCGCGCCGTCGCCGGCGGAGCTGGACTCGATGCGCGCGCTGGTGGACCGGGCCATGGAGGAGGGCGCGCTGGGGGTCGGCTCGGCGCTGATCTACGCGCCCGGCACGTACGCGAAGACGCCCGAGCTCGCGGCGCTGGCGAAGGAGGCCGGGAAGTACGGCGGCATGTACATCTCGCACATGCGCAGCGAGGGGCCGTTCTTGCTCGAGGGGGTGGATGAGTTGCTGACGATCGCGAAGGAGGCGAACGTGCCGGCGGAGATCTACCATCTGAAGGCGAGCGGTCGCGAGAACTGGGGCAAGATGGACGCGCTGATCGCGAAGGTGGACTCGGCGCGCAAGGCGGGGCTGCACATCACGGCGGACATGTACATGTACCGCGCGGGGGCGGCGGGGCTGGATGCGGCGATGCCCACGCGGGTGCAGGAGGGCGGGCTCGAGGCGTGGCGCAAGCGGCTTCAGGACCCCGCCATTCGCAAGCGGGTGGTGAGCGAGATGCGCTCGAAGCCGGTCGGCTGGGAGAGCCTGATGCAGCAGTCGGGCTCGCCGGACCAGGTGCTGCTCATCGCCTTCAAGCAGGACTCGCTCAAGTACCTGACGGGCAAGACGCTGGCCGAGGTGGCGAAGATGTGGCACGAGAGTCCGGAGGACGCGGCCGTCGATCTGGTGATCAAGGATGACTCGCGCGTGGGCACCGCCTATTTCATCGCCAGCGCCGACAACCTGAGGAAGCAGGTGGCGCTGCCGTGGGTCAGCTTCTGCTCCGACGAGGGCTCCTACGCGCCGGAGGGCGTGTTCCTGAAGTCGAAGCCGCACCCGCGCGCCTACGGCACCTTCGCCCGCGTGCTCGGCAGGTACGTCCGCGACGAGCATGCCCTCACGCTGCAGGCCGCCATCCACAAGCTGGCGGGCCTGCCGGCGACGAACCTCAAGCTGCGCCGCCGGGGCTTCCTCAAGCCCGGGTACTACGCCGACGTCGTCGTCTTCGACCCGAAGACCATCCAGGACCACGCCACGTACGACGAGCCGCAGCAGTACGCCACCGGCATGAAGGACGTGTTCGTGAACGGCGTCCAGGTGCTGAAGGATGGCGAGCACACCGGCGCCACGCCGGGCCGGGTCGTGCGCGGTCCGGGGTGGAAAGGGTGGTCGAAGAGCTGAGGGGGGGAGTGGGGGAGTGGGGGAGTGGGTGATGTTCGCGGCGGCCGAACGTTCCCGGGGCCGTGTCTTCAGGAAGCTTTTCGGATGGCCGCGATGAGCTCCTGCTTGGACATCGCGCTGCGCCCCGGAATGTCCAGGTCCTGGGCCCGCTCGTAGAGCGCTGTCTTCGTCTCCTTCTTCAGCTCGGCGGCCGAGGGCGCCGCGCGGTCACCTCGCGCCGCCGCGTTGCCGCCGACCGTCGTCGCCGCCCGCTGGCCGGCGGCGCGCCGCCTGGCCGCGCGCTTCGGCCGCTTCGCCTTGCCCTCGGCGGCGCGCAGGCTCTGCTTGATCACCTGCATGAGGTCGATCACGCCGGCCTCGGCCTCCTCCTCCTCCTCCTCGACGGGCTCGGGCGCCACCACGTCCTCTCCCTTCCGCTTCTTCCTGCGCACGAGGTCGATCAGGCGGCGGGCGGCGTCGTCCTCGAGCTCGGTCGTCTCGATGTCCGGCTTCTCGAGCTTGCGGATCGTCTTCTCGAGGCGGCGCCGGGCGGCGACGTCGCCCTTGCCGGTCCCGGGCAGGCCGACGGCCTCCGGCGCGCGCACCTCGTCGGCGAAGCGCAGCGTCTCGGCGCGCAGGATGCCGTTCTCGGCCAGGATGGCGACGAGGTACTCCTTGCCGCGCATGACGAAGGTCGCGATGCCGGCCCGGCCGCGCTTCTCCATCGTCTCCGCCAGCAGCCGGTAGGCCTTGGTGGACTCGCCGCCGGGCGTGAGGAAGTAGGCGCGCTCGAAGAGGATCGGGTCGATCTGCTCGGCGGGCACGAAGCGGCGCAGGTCGATGTCGCGCGAGCGCTCGGGGGCGAGGGCCTCGAGCTCGTCGTCGGAGACGAGGACGAAGCGGCCGTCGTCGAGCTCGTAGCCGCGCACGATCTCCTCGGGCGGCACGTCCTTCCCCGTCTCCGGATCGTAGTAGCGGCGCCGGAGGGGCGTGCCGTCGGGGGCGAGCATGCGCAGCGAGACGCGCTGCGACCGGTTGGCGGGGAAGAGGTTCACCGGAATGCTGACCAGCCCGAAGGTGATCGTCCCGGACCAGAAGGCGCGGGCGCGGACCTCGTCCTCGTCGAGCGCGTCCGTCGCACGCCGGCGGTGGCTCTGGCGGACGGCGCCCGTCTCGTCACGCGGCATGGCGGCCCTCCTTCGCGCGGGCCAGGCTGGCCTCGAGCACGCCCGCGAGCGACTCCTCCGCCGCGGCCGGCTTCTCCTTCGGCCGCTCCAGGCGCACCGTCTTGCCGCTCGCCTTGGCCTCGATCAGCTCGAGCACGCGGTCGCGGTAGTCGTCGCGGTAGGCGGCGGGGTCGAAGTCGGCCTCGAGCGCCTCGATCAGACGCCCGGCCATCTCGACCTCCTTGCGGTCCGGCGCGCGCCCGCCCGGCCGCGGGAGCGCCGAGACCGGGACCACCTCGCCCGCGTGGCGCAGCGTGATCAGCATCAGGTGGTCGCCCTCCAGGCGCAGCGCCCCGACGTACTCCTTGCCCCGCATCACCCAGCGCGCGACGCCCTCCTCGCCGGACTTCCGGAGCGCCGCGACGAGCGCCGCGTACGCCCCTTCGTCGCCATCCGGGCCCAGGAAGTAGGGGCGGTCGTACCAGCGGTGGTCGATCTTCTCGGGCGGCACGAAGCGGGTGATCTCGACGTCGCGCGAGGGCTTCGGCTCGACCTCCTCGAGTTCCTCGGGCTCGAGGATGACGAAGCGGCCGTCGTCCAGCTCGTAGCCGCGGCGGATCTCCTCGTACGGGACGACCTCATCCGTGCGCGGGTTCACCATGTGCTGCTTCACGGGGGTGCGGTCCCTCTCGTCGAGGAGGCGGAAATGGACCGTGCGGTCCTCGACCGCCGAGTACAGCTTGACGGGCACCGTCTCGCCGCCGACGCGCAGCACGGCCTTCCAGATCGCGCGCGCCACCGCTCAGCCCTCCGTCCCGCCGGCCGGCGCGCAGTCGGGGCAGAACACCTCGGCCTCGGCACGCACGACCACGACGCACAGGGGGCAGACGGGGCCGTCGCAGGCGACGCAGCGGTACTCCACCTCCACCGCGTAGCGCTGCAGGCAGTGCTCGCAGACGTGCCAGCCGCCCGCCAGCCACCAGGGGCGGCGCTGCTGCTCGGTGGTTTCCCCTTCCATCGCTTGCCTCCCCGCTGCGGAGCGTTCCGGAGCGGGGAGGAGGCAAAATCCCTGCCGACGGCGGGGCGTTGCGAGCCCCGGCCAGTCCGGGGCGGTCGCCGCGTCGGCGGGAACTCCGGAGCGTGGCGGGTGGCGAGGAGGTCCGGCCCCCTACCGCCCGCGATCCCCGAGCGCCCCCAGCAGATAGACCAGATCCGCCGCCACGTCGGTCACCGGCTCGTTGGTGGAGTAGTCGCCGAGGTCGTCATGGTAGACGATGAAGCCGGTGTTCCAGGGGGCGTACTCGTCCGGGTGCAGCAGCCGGATCCCGAGCAGGCTGGAGTAGATCGAGCGGTAGACGGGGCCGTCCACCACGCCGCCGGTGAGCAGCGACACGCCCAGCCGCTCCGAGACGATGGAGTGCGGGTCGGTCGGCGTATCGGCGCCCGCGGGGTAGCCGATGACGAAGGAGGTGCCCCACGGGTTGGTGCCGAAGAGCCAGTCGAGCGCGGCCTGCTCGAGAGGGCGGTAGCGAGGATCGCCGGTCATGCGCCGGTAGAGATACGCCTGGGTGGCGGCCGAGATGACGAGGTCGTTCGAGACCCAGATGAAGGGCACGCCGATGCGGAACCCGTTCCGCGCGTGGTCCGCCAGCCGCTCGAGGCCGTGGCGGTAGTACGCGGCCAGGGTGTCGCGCTCGGCGCCCCGGCTGTCCCGCCACAGCTCGTAGTGGCCGTCGTTCAGGAACGGGAACCACTCGTAGTGGCGGGCGGTGTCCGCGCCCATCCACGGCTTCACGGGCTGCCTTGCCGCGAAGGCGGCGGCCGCGCGCCGCAGCGCCGGCTGCCGCGACGTCGCGTACAGCTCGGCGGCGGCCAGCTCCATGTCATCGACCCAGTCCTGCTCCTCGTAGAAGTAGGGCGCGCGACCCGGCGCGGTCTGGCACACGCCGGGGTGCGCGAGCCCCAGCGCGTAGGCCTCGCCGGCCTTGCGCGCGAGGGTGTCCGCGAACGCCGGGTCGCGGGCGCGCAGCAGCCGGGCGCCGAGCGCCATGGCCGCGGCGAACTTGCCTGCCGTGTTGGCCAGCCCGTTCGAGCGGTTCCTGTGGCCGAGCAGCCCCTGCGGGTGTCCCGTGCACGGGTAGACCGGGCGGTAGCCGCCCTTTCCCCAGCCGTAGTCGGAGCTGTCGTCGGTGGGCAGGTCCGGGAAGGCGTGGTCGCGGTCGTCGCCGATCTGGTCCAGCAGGAGGTCCGGCCGCGGGTACATCTTCACCAGCCACTCGAGACCGTGGCGCGCCTCGTCCAGCACGTCCGGCTCGCCGTTCGAGCCCGGCAGCCCATCCGCCTGGAAGCGGTCCGCGAACGCGCGCGGGTGGTCCCGGTATGCCTGCAGCAGCACGAACGTGGCGTGCCCCGAGGTGGTCACGTACTGAAGGTAGTCCGCGGCATCGGCCCAGCCGCCGGCCACGGGGATGAAGCGCCCGGAGTCGGGATGGTCCACGAGGATCGCGTCGGTTCCCACGTGGACGGAGTCGTGGAACACCGGGTTCCAGCCGGAGCGCTGCTCGCGCAGGTAGGAGAGCAGCGTGTCCGCCGCGCCGCGCCAGGTGTCCGCCCCGATGTGCACGGGAGGCGACGTGTCCGCCGCCGCCACCACGCGGTAAGTCCCGCCGCGGCTGAGCGCCGAGAAGTCGAGGCGGTGCGTGGAGGCGCACGGGCCGAAGCCGCCGGTGGCCACGGCCGGGCTCGGCCCCAGCACCGTCCGGCCGCGCGCGTCCACCACGCGGAAGGTGCGCAGCACGCGCGGCACGGTCGAGCACGCCACCGCCACCTTCGGCGCACCGGGAAGGTAGCCGACGAGGTTGATCCGGATCGCGGAGTGGCCGGTGCCCGCGGCGGCCACGCTGCCCCTTCCGCCGCCCCCTGCCGCGGAGGCTCGCGGGGAGCCGGCGGGGGAGAAGCGGGCGGCCAGCAGCGCCGCGAGCAGCAGTGGGAGGGGCGGGATCCTCAACGGTCACCTCGGCTTGCGTGGACGGAAACTGCGCCGCTCCCCGCCGCCGCGGCGGGTGGAGCGAGGCGTTCCGGGGAATGTATCTTGCCCCTCCTCGCACCTCCAAGCGGCCGCCGCGGAAGGCGGCCGGTGCGCTGCCAACGGAGGTCGCCGATGGACCCACGCAGGAGGTTTCCCCACCTGGCCCGGCTCTCCCAGACCGGACGCGGCTCCATCAACTTAGCCCGCAATCCCCGCGGCCGGCCCGTCGTGGCGGCCGACGGCCGCGAGGTCGGCGCGGTGGATGACCTGATCATGGATACCGATGCGGACCGTGTCCGCTACCTCGTCTGCCGCCTGGACTCGGCCGACGAATCCGAGCCGTCGCCGCGCGTGCTGCTTCCGATCGGGCACACGCGGCTCACGCCGGACGGCCGCGTCCGCCTCCAGCGCTGCACCTCGGAAGAGGTCGAGGAGCTGCCGCGCTTCCGCGGCTCGCTCGAGGAGGGCTCCGAGGGGATCTGGACGACCTACGGCACGGAGGCCGAGGACGGCTCCTGGCGCTGAGGGCGCGGACGACGCGAGCGCGCTCTGCGATGGCCCTGTTCCTGCTCCCCCCGGGTGTCCGCGGAGTGGCCGGTGATGCCGTACGCACCTTGGCTGGGCCTCCCAGTGGATTCCGGCGGAGAACGTGATGCCGCACAGCCGACGCCCGGTGGGGCGCTGAAAATGGATTCGCCCGTGGATCCCGCCCGCGAGCTGGCCGAGGCGCGCGCGCGCCAGCAGCGGGAGGTGGCGGAGCTCGGACTGCGCGCGCTGGCGGGGGTCTCGCCGGAGACGCTCGCCGAGATGGTGGGGGAGCGGGTGGCCGCGACCCTCGGGGTCGAGTACACGGAGGTGCTCGAGCTGCTTCCGGCGGGCGACGAGCTGCGGCTGCGCGCCGGAGTCGGCTGGCGGCCGGGCAGCGTGGGCACCGCCACGGTCGGCGCGGGCAGGGACTCGCAGGGCGGCTATACGCTGCTCCGGGACACGCCCGTGCTGGTGGAGGATCTGCCCGCCGAGCGGCGCTTCCAGGGGCCGCCGCTGCTGCTGGAGCACGGCGTCGTGAGCGGGATGACCGTGGTGATCCAGGGCCCCGCCGGGCCGTGGGGCGTGCTGGGCGCGCACACCCGCGAGCACCGCCGCTTCACCCCCGATGACGCGAGCTTCCTGCAGGGGGCGGCGAACGTGCTGGGGCAGGCGCTCTCGCGCGCGGCGGTCGAGGCGCGGCTGCGCGCCTCGCGCGATGAGATCGCCGCCATCCTGCGCAGCGTCGGCGACGGCATCGTGGTGCACGATCCGGAGTTCCGCGTCGTCTACGCGAACGACGCCGCGGCCCACCTCCTCGGCTACGAGCGCGCCGCCGACCTGACCGGGCTCCTGCTCGGCACGGTTCGCGAGCGCTACGAGGCGCGCGACGAGGCGGGCGCGCTTCTCGCCCCTGGCGACTTCGCGGGCGAGCGCGTGGCGCGCGGGGAGGCGGACTCGGTCGAGCAGTTGCTCCGGCTGCGCTTCCCGGACCGCAGCGAGGAGCGCTGGACGGAGGTGCGGGCCAGCGCGGTGCGGGGCAGCGAGGGACGCGCGCGGCTGGTGGTCAACGTGCTGCGCGATGTCACCCGGTCCGTGGACCAGCAGCGCGCGCTCGAGGAGCAGGCCAGCCAGCTCGAGGAGAGCGCGGTCGAGCTCGAGACCAAGCTGGATGAGCTCCAGGTCCGGACGCGCGAGGCCGAGGAGGCGCGTGCCGCCGCGGAGGCGGCGGAGCGGCGCTCTGGCTTCCTCTCGGAGGCCGGCCGGGTGCTCTCGTCCTCGCTCGACTACGAGGTCACGCTGCGCAGCGTGGCGCGCCTGAGCGTCCAGGATCTCGCCGACTGGTGCGTGGTCCACGTCATGGGCGAGGAGGGCGAGCTGCATCGCCTCGAGGTGGCGCACGCCGACCCCGAGAAGCTGCGCGCGGCGCTCGAGCTCGAGCGCCTCTACCCGCCGCAAGATGGCAGGGACACGGGCGTCATGACCGTCATCCGCTCCGGCAAGCCCGAGCTCTACCCTGTCATCACGGACGAGATGCTCGCCGCCACCGCGCGCGATGAGGAGCACCTGCGCCGGCTGCGCGAGCTGGGCATCGACACGGCCATGACCGTTCCGCTGGTCGCCCGCGGGCGCACCGTGGGCGCCATCCAGATGCTGGGCGCCGCCCCCAAGCGCTACGGCCCCGGCGACCTCGCCCTCGCCGAGGAGCTCGCCCGCCGCGCCGCCGCCGCGGTGGACAACGCCCGCCTCTACGCCGAGGCGCAGGAGGCGAACCGCGCCAAGTCCAACTTCCTGGCGGTGGTCTCGCACGAGCTGCGCACCCCGCTCAACGCCATCATGGGCTACACCGACCTGCTCGATGCCGGCGTCGCCGGCGAGCTCGAGGCCGACCAGCACAAGCACCTCGGCCGCATCCGCACCAGCTCCAAGCACCTGCTCCAGCTCATCGAGGAGATCCTCGAGTACGCCCGCATCGAGGCGGGCCGCGAGGACGTGCGCATCGACGTGGCCCGCATCACCGACATCGCCGCCGAGGCCGCCGCCGTCGTCGAGCCCCTCTCGGCCGCCAAGGGCCTCGAGCTGCGCGTCGATGCCGACCCCGCCGCCGCCGTCCGCACCGACACCCGCAAGGTCCGGCAGATCCTGCTCAACCTCCTCTCCAACGCGGTCAAGTTCACCGAGCACGGCTCCGTCGAGCTCCAGGCCACGGTGGAAGGCGAGGAGGTGGTCTTCCGCGTCCGCGACACCGGCATCGGCATCCCCGCCGACATGCGCGAAAGCATCTTCCAGGCCTTCTGGCAGGTCGAGCAGCCGAACACCCGCCGCACCGGCGGCACCGGCCTCGGCCTCAGCGTGGCCCGTCGCCTGGCCCACCTGCTGGGCGGCACGCTCACGGTCGACAGCCAGCCGGACCAGGGCAGCACATTCACCCTCCGCCTCCCCGGCGACGCCACCGCCCGCGCCCGCCGCGCCGCCGATTGAGCCGGCGGCCTCCGCGACCGTCTCGTCCCTCGCGCGCCTCACCTTCGGGCGGCGCTCCGGTGGGCAGGCCCTCTCCGGTGCTGTGGAACGCTCGGCCCTGAGCGCGGGGAGCCGGGCGCCGCGCTCGGCCGACGTCCTCGCCCCGGCGCCGCCCGCCCGGGGTGGCCCCGCTCCCCGGCGTGCCGTTATCTTTTCCACACCTCCTCTCCGGCAACCCGAACCCCCGATCCCGTGCTGACGCAGCCCACCACCACCACCGCGCCGCCGTCCGCGCGCGAGGAGCGCCTTCCCCGCCGGCTCGGCCTCTGGAGCGCCATCGCGGTGCTGGTCGGCTCGACGATCGGCAGCGGCATCTTCCGCGTTCCGAGCACGGTCGCCGCGGACGTGGGTGCGGTCGGCGCCATGGCGATCGCCTGGATCGTGGGCGCCGTCGTCGCCCTGTTCGGCGCGCTGACGCTGGCCGAGCTGGCCACGCTGTACCCGCGCTCCGGCGGCATCTACGTCTTCATCCGCGAGGCGTTCGGGCCGGTGCCGGCGTTCCTCTTCGGCTGGACGGAGCTGCTGGTGATCCGGCCGTCCGCGCTCGGCGCCATCGCGATGATCTTCGCCGCCTACCTGGGCGAGTTCATCCCGCTGACGGACGTCCAGACGCGGCTCGTGGCCGCGGCGGCCATCGCGCTCCTGTGCGCCGCGAACATCCGCTCCGTGCGCTGGGGGGCGGCCGTGGAGAACACGACGACCGCGGCGAAGGTGATCGCGCTCGGCGGCCTGGCCGTGCTGGCCTTCGTGCTGGGGCGGGCGGGCACGGGCGCGCTGGCCGGCCCGATCCTGTTCCAGCCCGCGTCGTGGGGCGGCTTCGGCGTCGCCCTCATCGCGATCCTGTGGGCCTACGACGGCTGGGCCGACCTCACGTTCATGGCGGGCGAGGTGCGGGACCCGGCGCGAAACCTCCCGCGCGCGCTGCTGGGCGGCGTCGGCATCATCGTCGTCCTCTACCTGCTGGTGAACGCGGCCTACCTGTACGTGCTGCCGGTAGCCGCCATGAAAGGCTCCGCGCTGGTGGCCGCCGACGCGGCGACGCGCGTGGTCGGCCGCGCGGGCGCCTCGGTCGTGGCCGCGCTCGTCATGCTGTCCACCTTCGGCGCGCTCAACGGCTCCACCATGACCGGGCCGCGGATCCTCTACGCCATGGCAGACGACGGGCTCTTCTTCCGCCCCATCGCCGCCGTCCACCCGCGCTGGCGCACCCCCTGGGCCGCCATCGCGCTCGCCGGCCTGCTCGGCATCGGCTACGTCTCGATCCGCACCTTCGAGCAGCTCGCCGACGCCTTCATCCTCGGCATCTGGCCCTTCTACGCGCTCGGCGTGGCCGCCGTCTTCACCCTCAGGCGACGCCGCCCCGACCTCGAGCGCCCCTATCGCACCGTCGGCTACCCGGTCGTGCCGCTCGTCTTCCTGCTGGCCTCCGTGGCCCTGCTCGCCAACGCGCTGGTCGAGCAGCCGGTCTCGACCGCGTTCGGCTTCGCCATCATCCTGCTCGGCGTGCCCGTCTACTTCGGCTGGCAATGGGTGCGGGCGCGCCGGCCATGACCGAGTTCGCGCCCGCGCGGCCGGTCCGGGCCACGCTGGACCGGGTGGGCGGCGGCGCGCTGCTGGCCTGGTCGGTCGCGCGCGCGCTGCCGCGGCCGCGCACCTACATGGCGAGCGCGCTGGACCAGGCCTACGCCATAGGCATCCGCTCGCTCCCCCTCGTCCTGATCATGGCCGCGCTGGGCGGCGCGGTGACCTCGCAGCAGTCCGGGGCGCAGTTCTCCGGTGGGCTGCCGCTCTGGGTGATCGGCAGCATCTCCGCCGCCAGCATCCTGACCGAGCTCGGGCCGGTGCTCACGGGCATGGTGCTGGTCGGGCGGATCGGCGCGAGCATCGCCGCCGAGCTCGCCTCGATGAAGGTGACCGAGCAGATCGATGCGCTGAACGCCATGGGCCGCGATCCCATCCTCTTCCTGGTGGTGCCGCGCGTCGTGGCCGGGATGCTGGTCGTGCCGCCGCTCGTCGTGCTCGCGGACGCCGTCTCCCTCGCCGCCGCCTGGCTGGTCGCGCTCGTGGCGGTGCCCGGCATGACGACCGCCACCTTCCTGTACGGCGTGCGCTTCTACTTCTATCCTTTCGCGCTGGAGTTCAGCGTGATGAAGGGGGCGGCGTTCGGGCTGGCGATCACCTTCCTCGCGTGCGCGATCGGGCTCGAGGGCGGCGGCGGGGCGGAGGGCGTGGGGCGCACGACCACGCGGGCCGTCGTGGCCGCCACGCTGGCGCTGATGCTCGTGGACGTGGCGTTCGCACCGCTCCTGAAGTACTTCTAGGCGGATCGGACGGGAGAGCACGTGATCGAGTTCCGCGGCCTGGAGAAGCGCTTCGGCGCGAACGAGGTGCTGCGCGGTGTGGACCTCACGGTCCGCGAGGGGGAGACGCTCGCCCTGCTCGGTCCCTCCGGCTCGGGCAAGAGCGTGCTGCTCAAGTGCGCGATCGGGCTGCTGGACCCCGATGCCGGCGACGTCTTCGTCGATGGCGTATCCATCGCGTCCGCGGGGGAGCGCGAGCTGCGCCGCGTGCGCCGCCGCGTCGGCTACGTCTTCCAGAACGCCGCGCTGTTCGACTCGCTGACCGTGGCCGAGAACCTCTGGCTGGCGCAGGACGACGGGCGCGGCGGGCGCGACATCGCCGGCGGCCGCGCCGAGGCGGTGGAGCTGCTGCGTCGCGTGAACCTGGATCCCTCCGTGCTCGGCCTGCGGCCGGCCGAGCTCTCGGGCGGGATGAAGAAGCGGGTCGGCGTGGCGCGCGCCATCGCCAGCCGGCCGGCGTACCTGCTGTGGGACGAGCCCACCACCGGGCTCGATCCCGTCAACGCGGACAACATCGACACGCTCATCGCGGAGCTCGGCCGCGAGCCGGGGGTGACCAGCATCGTCGTGACCCACGACCTGGACACCACCTTCGAGGTCGGCAACCGGATCGCGCTCCTCTACGAGGGCCGCATCCGCGCCTGCGCCTCGCCGGCCGACATCCTCGAGGACGAAGACCCCGTCGTGCGACGATTCGTGCGCCGGATGCGCGCCGATACGGCCCCTGCGGCCTGAGGGAACGACCATGGACAGACGCAAACGCAACATCACGGCGATCGGCGGCCTCGTGCTCGCCGGCGCAAGCGTGTTCATCTGGGGCTTCTACTACCTGCTCGGCACGCCGATCTTCGGCGGTGGCACCGGCATCTACGTCGAGATGCACGACGGCGCCGGCGTCAAGCGCGGCGACCCGGTCGAGCTGCAGGGCGTGCGCGTCGGCTCCGTCGGCGCGGTCCAGCTGCGCGCCGGCGCCGGCGTGCTGCTCGCGCTGCGCCTCGAGTACCCCGATCTCAAGGTCCCCGCCGACACCCGTGCCGCCGTCCGCGGCGACGTCTTCGGGGCCCACAGCGTCCAGCTCCTGCCCGGCTCCGCCCTCGTCCGCCTCGAGGAAGGCGACACCATCCGCGGCGCCCGCGAGGCCCAGCTGCCCGACCTCGCCGCCGAGCTCGGCGGCCGCGCCCGCGCCGTCCTTGCCGGCGCCGACTCGCTGCTCTCGCCCGCCGCCATCCGCGACGTACACGAGACCGCCGCCGCCCTCCCCGCCGGCGCGCAGGAGCTGCGCGCCGCCTTCGTCGAGCTGCACGCCGCCGCCGCGGCGCTGCACCGCACCTCCGAGGGCGTCGAGAAAGCCGGCACCGCCGACGCCATGACCAGCGCGCTCGGCCAGGTCGAGGAGAGCGCCCGCGCCCTCACCACTGCGGCCAACACCATGAACCGCTCCCTCGACTCCTTCGCCTCGATCATGCAGAAGGTCGACTCCGGCCAGGGAACGCTGGGGCGGCTGGTCAACGACTCCACTCTCTACCGGGACCTGCACGAGACAGTGCGCGAGGTCGGCGCCCTCGCCACCGACATGCGCGTGCGGCCCGGAAGGTACGTCACCATCAAGGTATTCTGACCCCCGCCGGCCGCCGCCGCGGCGGCCGGGAATCTCCGGCACGCGGATTGCCACGCTGCCGGCGCGCTCGCGACGGGCGGCCCCACGGGCTCCGCCCCGCGCGGGCTCCCCGCCTCCACCGGCTCCCCGCACCCGGAGGCGCACCTTCATGAAGTCGCTGGATCGGCAGTCCCGCTCCGCCGACGCGGTGACCATCCGCCGCCTCGCCG
Source organism: uncultured Gemmatimonadales bacterium (assembly GCA_963708135.1). Classification (GTDB taxonomy): domain Bacteria; phylum Gemmatimonadota; class Gemmatimonadetes; order Longimicrobiales; family RSA9. The sequence goes on from OY970192.1 coordinate 354,792, forward strand.
CCGAAGGCGGCTTCTGGCGCGTCCGCGTCGAGACCTGGCGCTCCGACGCCGGCCAGTACGCCGGCCGCATTGGCTTCGAGCCCGAGGGTTCCGTCAGCCGCGACCCGCCACGCTGGTGCGCCGCCAACCTCCACGCCACCCGCGTGGAGGAGATGGTCGCCGCCGCGCACGACGTCCCGGAATCGAGACTGCGCCGGCTGCTCCACTCGCTCGCCTGAGCCGGCCGCCCGGCGGACTCCCGGCGCGCGCGCAACCCGGGGCGGCGGCCTCACGCCGCCCGGCGCGTTCGGCCCGTGGAGCCTCGGCACGCGCGGTCCCGCCCGCAGCGCCGCCCGCGCCCCGGTAGCCGGGCCGCGCGGCACGGCAGGGTCCCCCATTCTGGGCGCGGTCCCGCGCGTCTTCCTCGCCCTCGGCACGGGTTTGATTCTTGCGCTTCCGGGAAGGTGTTGGAAGGCAAGTTTGCAGGGGAGGTATCAAATGCTGTTCGCCATTCTCGCACTGGTCACGATCTCGGTGGCCGTGCTCCTCGGATTCTATCTCTGGCGCGTCCCGGAGAGCGCCCTGTGCCCCCGCTGCGGCCGGCCGACGCAGGCGGAGCCGCCGGACGGCTCGGCGCTGCGCTGGAACTGGCCGGTGGAGCAGCTCACGGCGGCGGCCGCATGCCCGCACTGTGGCTGGCACGGCCGGACACGGCGGGCGCCGCAGGCGCAGGCGGTGCGAAGCGGCCCGGGCGCTGGAAAGGCAGGCCGCTGATGATGGGGACCGGCCTTCGTATCGTGCTGCTGGTATTCGCGCTGGTCGGGTTCGCGGGTGCGGGCGCCTCGTTGGCGGTCTCGCGCTACCGGCAATGGTCGGATGGCGAGCGCGACGTCGGGATGCTGGGAGTGGCGGCGATGCTGCTGGTATTCGGAATTCTGTGCACGGCCGTGGCTGCGGGGCTCACGGGCGTGATCGCGTTTGGAGGGGTGGCCTCCTGGGCGAGCTACGTGCTCATGGCGCAGCACCTGGGCGTCTTCCGCGTCGAGGCGCGCGATGCGCCCTGGACGCACGAGGAGCGTACGGAAGAGCCCCGCTCGCTCACCTGAATAGAGGGGAGCACCTTCGGCGGACGTCGTGTCGGCGCAGATCGGCCGTCCGCTGGAGGAGCATGGGGACGGTGTGCGTCTCCATGATTCCCGCGAGGGCATAGCCGCGGCTCGCGGTGCGCACGGCTTCCTCGGACGCCGGCGCCCGCGGGCCGCGGCGGTTTTCATCCGGGTACGCCGAGGCGGCCCAGGCCAGCGCGGGCAGGACGGCCGCCGAGACGAGGCGGGGCGCCACGAAGACGACCTCGAAGCGGGCCAGGCTGCCCGCGCCGCGATGGCGTGTGTCGCCGGTGAGGAGGAGCGCCGCCGTCGCCATCCGGGCGATGTCGTCGCGACTGCGGCGCGCGGCGTCCTGCGCTCGGCCCTGCTCGAGCGCCGTCTGCACCGCGCCGCCGCCCTCCTCCACCCAGCGCAGCAGCCGGTCGGCGCAGAAGACGGCGTCGGCCGGGGTGAAGCGCAGGCGGAGCGGCGGGGCGCCGGGGGGCCAGAGCGGGATGGCGTCGCGGCAGGCATCGACGAGCATCGGCGTGCGGCGTCCACGACGCAACTCGCGCGTGGTCACGGTCCACGTCTCGATCGGCACGTGCGTCCGCCCGGCGACGGCGGCGGCCTCGGCCTCGATGGCGCGCGCGGCCTCGTCGCGGTGGCGGGGCGGCACGCGGCAGAGGAAGAGCAGGTCGAGGTCGGAGGCGCGGTCGTGCGCGCGCCGGGCGCGGGAGCCGAACAGCGAGACCTGGTCGGTGCCGAGCTCCGGCCGGGCGAGGACGCGGGCGAGGAGCCGGTCTACGGCCTCGATCTCGCGCGCGGCGAGAGCGGGGTACCCCCTCACGCGTCCCCCGCCTCGCCGGGCGCGCGGTCCGCGGGTGGGCCGAAGAGCTCGTGCGGGTCGAAGCGCGCCTGGTCGTAGAAGGCGCCCTCGTCCATCTCGGCCCGGAATCGCTCCACGAGCGCGCGCTCGAGACCCTCCTCGAGCGCCTCTCCGCCGTATGCCGGGAGGCGGGGCAGGGAGCGGGCGCTGAGCCCCGCCACCCGGACCGCGTGGCGGCGCGGCTCGAGATGCGCGAAGCCGACCGGCACGAGCAGTCGGCGCGGTTCCATCTCCCCGCCGCCGGGCTCGTCCTCCAGCGCGCACACCAGGTGGCGCACCTTCATGGCCTCCATGTCCACGATCAGCTCCTCCACCACGCCGACCCGCTCACCGTCGGCCTGGAGCACGGTCCACCCGCGCGGGTCCGGCTCGCCCTGCGCCACGTCCAGGTCCGGGCGCTCGGAGAGCGTGGCCAGCCGCGAGGCGACGGAGACGTGGTCCTCGAGCTCCGAGGGGCCGTAGACGGCGCCGGCCCAGGCGGGGCGGGGGGCGTGGGACTCGCGCGCCAGCGCGGATGTGTAGCCCGCCAGCACGCCCTGCTCGTCCTCGCGCGTGAGCGATCCGGGCTCGTGCGCGTAGGCGGTCAGCGCCTCGAGCTGGTCCATTGCCAGGCCGGGGATCCAGACCAGGCGCCGGGCGGGGTCCGCCCGCGCGTGGCCGACCGGCAGCAGGATGTGCTTGTCGAAGAGTCCCAGGTCCACATCCAGGTAGCGGCAGATTCCGTCGCCGTCGAGCAACAGGTCGTGCACCGCGCCGGCGTGCGCGTCGTCGATCAGCGTCCGGACCTCCCACTCGCGGACGTCGTAGGTGCCGTCCGGGAAAACGTAGTCCTGCCGGCCCGAGATCGGATCGAGGCCCATGGGTCCTCCTCCGCGGCCGCCGCGGCGCGCGCCGGCGGGCCGCGCGTTGTCATCGTGGCTGGAGCGCCGAGGGCGGCGGGGGCAAGAGACGTTCCACCCCCCGCCGGGCGCGCACGACTCCCTTGTGCGGTGGTGGGGGGGCGCCTCTCTTTCATCATGATCCTCGTCGCTCCCACAGCCTTCAAGGGTTCTCTCGGCGCCGCGCAGGCTTCGGCCGCCTTCGCCGCGGGCGCGCGCCGCTGCCGGCCCGAGGAGGAGGTGCTGGAGCGTCCGGTCTCCGACGGCGGCCCCGGGCTCCTCGATGCGCTCGCCGCCGGGCTCGAGCCGGGGCTCCTCCTGCACACCGAGCAGGTCGAGGTCACGGGTCCGCTCGGCGAGCCGGTGACCGCGCGCATCCTGCGCGGCCACAGCCTGGCGGTGGTCGAGAGCGCCGACGCGTGCGGCCTCGCGCTGATCCCCGAGGGCCGGCGCAACCCGCTGCTCAGCACCAGCCGGGGCGTGGGCGAGCTGCTCCTCGCCGCGGCGAAGCCGCGCGGCGGCGCGGCGCCGACCCTCGTGGTCGTGGGCCTGGGCGGCTCGGGCACGGTGGACGGCGGCGCGGGCGCCGCGCAGGCGCTCGGCTGGGGCCTCGTGACCATGGCCGGCCGGCCGATCCAGCCGGGCGGCTCCGGGTTGGAGCGGTTGGGCGCGATCGAGCCGCCGCCGCCGGACATGGCCCTCGGCCCGTACGCCCGCGGCACGGGCGTATCGCCCGCCCTCATCGCGCTCGCGGACGTCCGCAACCCGCTCCTCGGGACCGACGGCGCGGCGCGCGTGTTCGGCCCGCAGAAGGGTGCGACGCCAGAGGGCGTGGTCCGGCTGGAGGACGCGCTCGAGCGCCTGGCGCGCGTGATCCGGCGCGACCTCGGGATGGACGTGCGCGGGCTCGAGGGTGGCGGCGCCGCCGGCGGGATGGGCGCGGGGCTCGTCGCCTTCGCGGGAGCGCGGCTGGCGCGTGGAAGCGAGTGGCTGCTCGAGGCGCTCGGCTTCGACGCGCTGCTGGCGCGCGCGCGTCTGCTCGTCACCGGCGAGGGCGCCTGGGACGCGCAGAGCGGGATGGGCAAGGTGACGGGCGTGCTCGCGGCCCGCGCGCGGGAGAGCGGCGTTCCCGTCCTGCTGGTGTGCGGCTCGATCCACGGCCCGCCGCCGGCGGGTGCGCTGGCGCTGGACGGCGGCGGGCGCCGCCTCGATGCGGCCGCGCTCGAGGACCTCGTGGCCGAGGGCTGCCGCTGGCTGACGGTCCACCCGCACTGATCGGTGCCTCCCGGTCACGCGGACCACCCTTCGGGGATCTCTCTCGCGGGTTCATCGCCTCCGATGGAGCCGGCGCCGCCTCGGTTGCACGCCGGGGCGGCGCCCGCGTAACTTGCTGCGCCGCGGCCCCGGGCGGAGCGCCGCGGCGGCCTGCAGCGCGGCGGGGGCGGTCCTGCCGGGCGCGACCGGCCGCCGGCGCGGCGGGGCGGGCGGCCCTCTCCCGAGAGATCGAGCGAGCCGAATGGCCAACCAGACCGACCTGATGGACAAGCTGGTGTCCCTGTGCAAGCGCAGGGGCTACGTGTACCAGTCCTCGGAGATCTACGGGGGCACGGGCTCCGTGTGGGACTACGGGCCGCTGGGCGTGGAGCTGAAGCGCAACATCCAGGACGCCTGGTGGCGCGCGATGGTGCACGGACGCGACGACATCGAGGGGCTGGACGCGGCCATCCTGATGCACCCGCGCGTGTGGGAGGCGAGCGGCCACGTGGCCGGCTTCACCGATCCGCTGGTCGAGTGCTCCAGCTGCCACCGTCGCTTTCGGGCGGACAGCCCCGACCTGGAGAAGAACCAGTGCCCTGTGTGCGGCACGCGGGACTCGTTCACCGAGCCCCGCCTCTTCAACCTCATGTTCAAGACGTTCATGGGGCCGGTCGAGGAGGATGCCGCCGTGGTCTACCTCCGGCCGGAGACCGCGCAGGGCAGCTACGTCAACTTCCAGAACGTGCTGACCAGCAGCCGGCAGCGCATCCCCTTCGGCATCGCCCAGGTCGGCAAGGCGTTCCGCAACGAGATCACGCCCGGCAACTTCATCTTCCGCACGCGCGAGTTCGAGCAGATGGAGATGCAGTTCTTCGTCGAGCCCGGCACGGACGACGAGTGGTTCGAGTACTGGAAGGCCGCCCGCCTGGAGTGGCACGAGGCGCTCGGCATCAGCGCGAAGCGGCTGCGCTTCCACGAGCACGGGCCCGACGAGCTGGCCCACTACGCCAAGCGCGCCTTCGACATCCAGTACGAGTTCCCCTTCGGCTGGCAGGAGTTCGAGGGCATCCACAACCGCACCGACTTCGACCTGCGCCGCCATCAGGAATACTCCGGCAAGAAGCTCGAGTACGTCGATCCCGTGGACCGCGACAAGCGCTACCTCCCCTACGTCATCGAGACCGCCGTCGGCCTCGGCCGCACCTTCCTCGTCGTCCTCGCCGACGCCTACCGCGAGGAGGAGGTCGAGGGCGAGAGCCGCGTCGTGCTCGGGCTGCACCCGCGCCTCGCCCCCATCAAGGTGGCCGTCTTCCCGCTGGTGAAGAAGGACGGCATGCCCGAGATCGCGACGCGGCTCCACGCCGCCTTCCGCGCCGCCGGCGTGAACTCCTTCTACGACGACAGCGGCTCGATCGGCCGGCGCTACCGCCGCCAGGACGAGGCGGGCACGCCGTTCGGCATCACCGTCGACGGCCAGACCGCCGAGGACCAGACCGTCACCGTGCGCGACCGCGACACGCTCGCGCAGGACCGCGTCGCCATCGACCGGCTCGTGGAGCATATCCGGGACAGGCTGGCGTAGCGCGGAACGGCAGGAGTGGGCGAGCGGGAGAGGTACGCTCGCCGGGCGCGGGACGGCAAGAGTGGGAGAGTGGGCGAGCGGGAGAGTGGGGGAGCTTCGCGGGCACCGCACCTGCCGGTCGCTCGACTGGCGGTGGGCCCCTCGGGGCCGCGGCGGGTTCCGGCGCCGGGCACGGCGCGCGGCGGGACGGGCGGGCGAAGCGCGTGGCGCCCGGTGAGCGCGCGGCGTGGAGAGGCGGGCCGCGCGCTTCCACTCCCCCACTCCCGCAGCTCCGGGGCGAGTAGCGGACGAATCGGAGATCCCTGCCGGCACCGAACAGACGAGGCAACGGAATGGAGCGCTTTTCCAGCCGCTGGGGGATGATGGCGGCCATGCTCGGCATGGCGGTCGGGACGGGCAACATCTGGCGCTTCCCGCGCATCGTGGCCACGAGCGGCGGCGGCTCGTTCCTCGTCGCCTGGGTCGTGTTCCTGCTCATCTGGTCGGTGCCGCTGATCCTCGTGGAGTTCGCCATGGGCCGCGCCACGCGCTACGGCACCGTGGGCGCGTTCGCGCGGCTGGTGGGGCGCCGCTACGCGTGGATGGGGGCGTGGGTGGCCTGGGTCGCCATCGCGATCATGTGCTACTACGCGGTGGTGACGGGGTGGACGATCCGCTATCTGCTGGGCTCGATCTCGGGCGAGCTGTCGGGGGCGCAGCCGGGGGCGCTGTGGAGCCGCTTCGCCTTCACGCCGGCCGTGCTCTGGTACCAGGGCGCGGCACTGCTGCTGGGGCTGGTGGTGGTCGTGCGTGGGGTGAAGGGGATCGAGGCGGCGGGGCGGGTGCTGATTCCCACCCTGTTCGTGCTGGTCATCGCGCTGGCGATCCGCGCCGTGACGCTTCCGGGCGCCTCGCGCGGGCTGGACTTCATGTTCACCCCGAAATGGGCCGAGCTGGCCGACTACCGCATCTGGCTCGGGGCGCTGACGCAGAACGCCTGGGACACCGGCGCCGGCTGGGGGCTGATCCTGACGTACGCGATCTACCTGCGGAAGAACGAGGACACGACGCTGAACGCGTTCATGCTCGGCTTCGGTAACAACACCGTCTCGCTGCTGGCGGGGATCATGGTGCTGTGCACGGTGTTCTCGATCATGCCGGACGCGGGCAGCCAGATCGTGGGCGCGGGCAACGAGGGCATCACCTTCATCTGGGTGCCGCAGCTCTTCGCGCGCATGCCCGCGGGCCGCGTCTTCATGGTGTTCTTCTTCCTCGCCCTCTTCTTCGCGGCATGGTCGAGCCTGATCTCGATGATCGAGCTGGCCACGCGCGTGCTCGTGGACGGTGGCATGGCGCGCGGGCGGGCGATCGCGCTCGTCGGCATCGTGGGCTTCCTCGTCGGCGTCCCCTCCGCCCTCAGCAGCGATACCTTCCACGGGCAGGACTTCATCTGGGGGGTCGGCCTCATGGTCTCCGGCCTCTTCTTCGCCATCGTGGTGCTGCGCTACGGCGTGCGCCGCTTCCGCGAGACGCTCATGAACACCGCGGGCGCGGACCTCCGCATCGGCGTGTGGTGGGACTGGACCATCTGGCTCGTGATCGTGCAGGCCGTGGCGCTCATCGCATGGTGGCTCTGGCAGGTCCGCACCGAGCCCGCGTTCGCCTACGACGGCATCGGCACCATGCTGCTGCAGTGGGGCGTGGCGCTCGTGGTGGTCCTCGCCCTGAACGGCTGGATGGTGCGCCGCACCCGCCCCGAGATCGAGCGCGAGAGGGCGCCCGAAGGCGAGATGCCCGCCTCCATCCCCTGAACGCGGATGAACTTCGGCGCCTTCGAGGCGGTCGCCCGGAAGGTCTGGGACGAGATCCCGGCGGGGTACCGCGAGGGGGTGGACGGCCTCGTCGTCGAGCGCAACGCCCTGCGCCACCCGGACCGGCGCGGGATCTACACCCTCGGCGAATGCCGCACGGAGGAATGGCCCTCGGGCTACGAGGGGCCGGAGACCACGCGTTCCGTGCTCGTCCTCTACTGGGGCTCCTTCCGCCAGCTCGCGCGCGACGACCCGGACTTCGACTGGCAGGCCGAGATCTGGGAGACCGTCACCCACGAGCTGCGCCACCACCTCGAGTCGCTGGCCTCCGAGGACGCCCTCGAGGACGTGGACTACGCCGCCGAGGAGAACTTCAAGCGACAGGACGGCGCCGCCTTCGATCCCTTCTTCTTCCGCGCCGGCGACTCCAGCGCGCCGGGCGTCTACGAGGTCGACGAGGACGTCTTCATCGAGCGCCCGCTCCCGCCCGGCGCGCCGCCCGCCACGGTCGAGTTCCGGGCCGACGACCGCCGCTACCGGGTTCGCGTGCCGGCCGATCCAGGCGACGTCTGCTTCCTCCTCGTCACCCGCGGCCTTCCCCGCCCGCGCGGCGCCGGCACCCTCACCATCGTGCTCACCCGCCGGCGCGGCTGGAGGGAGTCGCTGCGGGGCATCCTCCAGCGGCGCGCGGCGCGCGTGGTCGAGGGCGAGGTCGCGGCCGAGCCCGCCTGAGGCCGCCCTCCCTGTCCCGGCCGGCACGATCCTCGTATCATGCGCCGGCATGCCCGAACCTGTCACGGAGCCGCGCCCGCGCGCGCGACTGACACCCTACGAGCTGGTGTTCGGCGAGGAGAGCTTCGAGGCGGAGCTGTTCCCGTCGTTGCGGGACGAGCTCGAGGCGCGCGGCGCCTGGAGCACGGACCCGGACGCGTTCGCGCTCCTGGCGACCGTGGGTGACGCGCTCCGTCGCCTGGCGCCCGCTCCGGCGCCGGAAGAGGAGCGGGCGGCGCCGCCGTCGCGGACGCGCGAGCTCGGCCGGCTGCTCTTCCACGCCTACCACTTCTGGCGCTTCGGCCGCGTGCTGCTGCTGCTCGGCGAGGAGCGGGCGCGCGCGCTCGCGGCCGCCCCGCCCGTAGTGGGCTCGTGGAGCCTCACGGCGCCCGCTCCCGCCGGCTACCTCCAGCTTCCGCGCCACCTGTTCTGGGCGCGCGTCGCGGAGGGCATGCCGGCCGAGCCGGTGGACGGCTTCTTCTGGACGCTGCTCGGTGCGCGGGAGCCGGACCGGCCGCCTTACCCGCGCCTCGACGTGCTGCTCGCGCTGGGGCTGCGGCCGGGGCGCCCGGGGCTCAGCGTGCTGGACGCGGGAGCGGCCCTGCCGCCGGACGGTCACTGGGCGGACATGGAGGCGCGCCCCGGCGGCGGCGACTTCTCGAACGTGCTGCCGGGTGGAGAGGCGTCCGGGCTGCACGCGCTGGTCACCCGCGCGGAGGCGCTGAAGCTCGCCTCGCGCGCCTTCCACGCGGCCGCGCGGCCGGGCGGGCTCGGTCCCGAGGAGCGTGCGGAGGCGCCCGCCACGCCTCCCGGGCCGCAGGCGCTGCCGGCGTCGGCGCTGGTGTACCGGCGCATCGGGGGCTCAGGCGATGGATAGGCATGCGGCCGCGCTGGTCCTGAACGACATAGGCACGCTGCTGGAGCTCCAGGGCGAGGACCGGTTTCGCGCGCAGGCGTTCCGCGCGGCGGCGCGCGCGCTGGACGCGGTGGAAGGGGAGCTCGAGGCGCTGGTGCGCGACGGCGGGCTGGAGGCGCTGCCGGGCCTCGGTCCGGCCACGGCGGGCGTCGTGCGGGATCTGGTCGAGCACGGCGAGTCGAGCATGCACCGGCGGCTGCGCCAGCGCACGCCGAGCGGGCTGGTCGAGATGCTGGCCGTGCCGGGGCTCGGCGCGCGCCGGATCCACCTGCTCCACGAGGCGCTCGGGGTGGACACGCTGGAGGACCTCGAGCGTGCCGCACAGGAGGGCAGTATCGCGGCGCTGGCCGGCTTCGGCGCCAGGTCGCAGGCCCAGATCCTGGCCGGGGTCGGCTTCGTGCGCGGCACGGCGGGCCGGGTCCGCCAGCCGGAGGCGTTCCGCCTCTCCGCCTGGCTGATCGGGCACCTCGAGGGGCTGGACGCGGTGCGCCGGGTGCAGCTCGCGGGTGCGCTGCGCCGTCGCATGGAGACGGTGGCCGGCGTGGACGTGGTGGTGGAGACGCGCGCCCCCGACGTCGTCGTGAAGGCGCTGCTCGAGCTGCCGGGCGCTTCCGGCGCGCGCCGGACCGGCCCGGCTTCGGCCGCGGCGCGCTTCTCCGATGGCGTGGAGCTGCGCCTCTCGTGCGCGGCGCCCGAGTCGTTCGCCGCGGCCTGGATCTACGCCACCGGGAATGAGGCGCACGTGAAGGCGCTCGAGGAGCGGGCGCGCTCGCGCGGCCTGGAGCTCTCGGCCGCGGGCCTCGTGCGCGCCGGGGAGCCCGTGCCGCTCGAGGACGAGCTCCAGCTCTACCAGGCGCTCGGGCTGGCGTGGCTCGCGCCCGAGCTGCGCGAGGGGACGGACGAGGTGGCGCGCGCGGCCGGCGGCGGGCTGCCCGACCTGGTGGACGGCCGCCAGCTGCACGGCTGCTTCCACTGCCACACCACGTACAGCGATGGCAAGGCGACGGTGCACGAGATGGCCGGCGCGGCCCGCGCCCGCGGCTGGCGCTACCTGGGGATCGCCGACCACTCGCGCGCGGCCGGCTACGCGGGCGGGCTCACGCCCGAGGAGATCGAGCGGCAGCACGGCGAGATCGACGCCTGGAACGAGGCCCACGGCGAGGACCTCTGGCTGTTCAAGGGCATCGAGGCGGACATCCTGCCCGACGGCACCCTCGACTACGCCGATGAGGGCGATCTGCTCGACCGCTTCGACTACGTGGTCGGCTCCATCCACTCCGGGTTCGGCCGCTCCGGGCGCGAGATGACCGCGCGCGTGCTGCGCGCGCTGGAGGATCCGCGGCTCACGTTCCTCGGTCACCCCACGGGCCGGCTCCTCCTCTCGCGGGAGGGGTACCCGCTGGACGTCGAGGCGGTGCTCGAGGCCGCGGCCCGGCTCCGGGCCGGCATCGAGATCAACGCGGACCCGCATCGCCTCGACCTCGACTGGCGCTGGTGGCGCCGCGCCGCCGGGCTGGGCGTGCGCTGCGCGATCAACCCGGACGCGCATTCGACGGCCGGGCTCGACAACGTCGAGTACGGCGTCGGCATGGCCCGCAAGGGCTGGCTCCAGCACCAGGACGTGGTGAACGCCTGGGACCTGGTCAGCGTACAGCAGTTCTTCCACGCGAGAGCGACCTGATGGCGCGAGACACCGCAGCGAAGCCGGCGGCGAGCTCCACTCCGAAGGACGGGCGGGCAGGGAAGAAGACGGCCCCGAAAGCCGGCGCCGCCTCGGCGAGGGCCACGCCCGGGCGGCCGGCGGGACGCGGTGGCCGCGAGAGCGCGGCGGCAAAGAAGGCGCGCGCGGCGGAGATCGTGCGTCGCCTGCACGCACAGTATCCGGGGGCGAAGTGCTCGCTCACGCACGCGGACCCGTATCAGCTCCTCGTCGCCACGATCCTCTCGGCGCAGTGCACGGACGAGCGGGTGAACCAGGTCACCCCGGCGCTGTTCCGTCGCTTTCCCGACGCGGAGTCGCTCGCCGGCGCGAAGCCGGAGGAGGTCGAGGAGCTGATCCGCTCGACTGGTTTCTTCCGCAACAAGACGAAGAGCCTGCTCGGCATGGCGGACGCCGTCGTGGAGCGGCACGGCGGCCGGATCCCCGACACCATGGACGCGCTCGTGGAGCTGCCGGGCGTCGGGCGGAAGACGGCCAACGTCGTGCTCGGCAACGCCTTCGGCAAGAACGTCGGCGTGGTCGTGGACACCCACGTGAAGCGGCTGACCGGTCGCCTCGGGCTCACCCTGCAGAAGGACCCCGAGAGGATCGAGCAGGACCTGATGAAGCTCGTGCCGCGGCAGGAGTGGACGGACCTCTCGCACCTCTTCATCGACCACGGCCGCGCCGTCTGCAAGGCGCCCACGCCGCGCTGCGAGGCCTGCGTGCTGAGCGAGCTCTGCCCGTCCTCGCGGGTGTGAGGCGGAACCGACCCGACGCGGGATGCGGGGTGCGTGGTGAAGCGCGCGCGCGCCCCGAGACGGCCGAGCCCCTGGCGGCACGCCCGATGATCACACCATGCCATGACCAGGAGAACACGATGAACACGGACGCCAAGGAGACCCTGCTCAAGCTCGTGCCCTACGGCATGTACGCCATTGGCGTGCGCCGGGGCGAGGAGCGGAACGCCTTCACGGCCAACTGGCTGATGCAGTGCTCCTTCGAGCCCGTGCTCGTCGCGCTCGCCGTCGAGAACGACGGCCGCTCGATCGCGATGATGCGCGAGTCGGGGGTCTTCGCCGTCAGCGTCTACTCGGCGGCGCAGCGCCGCCAGGCCGGGCGCCTGGCGCGACCCGCCGCGCGCGCGCCGGAGAAGCTCCAGGAGATGCAGTACCGCGACGGCACAGCCACGGGCGCGCCGGTCCTGACCGGCACGCTCGGCTACCTCGAGTGCCGCATCGTCGCCGAGCAGGCGGCGGGGGACCACACGCTCTTCATCGGCGAGGTGGTGGAGGCGGAGGTGCTCGAGGCGGGCGATCCGCTCGAGATCCACGAGGCCGGCTACAGCTACTCCGGCTGACGGGCGGCGAAGTCCGCCACACTCCCGGAATCCGGAGCGCGCATGCCGCAGGACCCGATGCCCACACTGGCCGACTCGCGGAGCCCGTTCCTCCGCCACGGCGCCACGCAGCCCGTCAGCTGGATGCCGTGGGGCGAGGAGGCGTTCGAGCGCGCGCGTCGCGCGGCCCGGCCGATCCTGCTCGACATCGGCGCGGTCTGGTGCCACTGGTGCCACGTCATGGACCGCGAGAGCTACGAGGACCCGGAGACGGCCCGCCTCGTGAACGAGCTCTTCGTGCCGGTAAAGGTGGACCGCGACGAGCGGCCCGACGTGGATGCCCGCTACCAGCGCGCCGTGCAGGCCATCTCCGGCCAGGGCGGCTGGCCGCTCACCGCGTTCCTCACGCCGGAGGGCGAGGTCTTCTACGGCGGCACGTATTTCCCGCCCGTGGACGGCTACGGCCGGCCCTCCTTCAAGCGGGTGCTGGCCGAGATCGCCCGGCTCTGGCGCGACGACCGCGCCCGCGCCCTCGAGGGTGCCCGCTCCGTCCGCGAGCGCCTCGCCTCCTTCGAGCGCGCCGAGACCGAGGCGGGCGAGGTCGGCGCTCCGCTCGTGGATCACGCCGTCGAGGAGCTCGCGCGCGCGTTCGACTTCCGCTGGGGCGGTTTCGGCTCCGCGCCGAAATTTCCGAATGCCGGCGCGCTGCTGCTCGTCCTCGACCGCTGGCTCGACGAGGGCGAGGACTGGGCGCTCCGGATCGTCCGCGAGAGCCTCGCGGCCATGGCGCGCGGCGGCATCCACGACCACCTGGGCGGAGGGTTCCACCGCTACGCCACCGATGCGAGGTGGCTGATCCCCCACTTCGAGAAGATGGCCTACGACAACGGCACCCTCCTCGAGGCCTACGCCCGTGCGGCCGCCGCGCTCGACGATCCCCTGCTGCGTGACACCGCGGCAGGGATCGTCGCGCACTACCGCGACGTGGCGCCGGCACTCCTCGAGGCCGGCGGCTTCCCCGCCTCCCAGGACGCGGACCACTCGCCGGATGACGACGGCGACTACTGGACCTGGACCGGCCCGGAGGTCAGGGCCGCCGCGGGCGGCGACGACCGCCTCGCCCGGGCCGCCACGCTGCGCTGGGGCCTCGAGCGCGTGGACACGGCCATGTCCCACGACCCCGCGCGCCACGTGCTGGCGGTCAGCGCGGAGATCGAGGAGATCGCGACGGCGCTCGGCACGGACGCGGCGGAGGCGGCCGCCCTCGTCGCCTCGGCGGCGGAGCGCATGAAGGCGGCGCGGGATGCTCGCCCGCGCCCGTTCGTCGATGAGACGCTCTACGCCGGCTGGGTCGCGCTCGTCGCCTCGGGCCATATCGCGGCCGCGCGGCACCTCGGGATGGAGGACGCGGGACGGGCCGCGCTGCGCGCGCTCGAGCGCCTCTGGGAGGAGGCCTTCGATGTCGAGGACGGGTTCTCCCACCGGGTCGGCGATGGCGGCGCGGGCGCCTACCTCGAGGACCAGGCCCTCGCCGCCCAGGCGCTGCTCGACGCCTTCGAGTGGACGCAGGACCCGCGCTGGCTGGAGCGAGCCACGCGCGCGGCCGAGGTGCTGCTGGCCCGATTCCGCGACGACGACGGCGCCTTCCGCGACCGCCCCGCCGATGACGCCGCGCCCGCCCGCCCGCTCTCGGAGCCGCACCGCCCGATCCAAGACGCGCCCGCGCCCTCCGGCAACGCCGTGGCCGCGCTCGTCCTGCTCCGCCTCGACGCCTTGCTGCACGAGCCGCGCTGGGCGGAGGCCGCGCGCGCCACGCTTGCCGCCTTCGCGGGCTCCGCGCCACGCATGGGCACCGCTGCCGCCACCTACATCCGCGCCGTGGACTGGGCCACCGCGCCCGTGACGAGCGTCGTCATCGTAGGCGACGTGGGGGACGCCGCCGCCGACGCGCTCCTCGCCACGGCCCTGCGCACCTACCGTCCCCGCACCGTCGTGCGCCGCTTCGCGCCCGGCGCCGTTGAGCCGGAGCGGCTCGCGCCGGAGCTGCGCGCCATGGTCGGCGCCGAGGCGCCGCGCGCGTACGTCTGCGCGGGCCGCACCTGCGCCGCGCCGGTCTCGGACGCCGCCGCACTCGCCCAGCTGCTGCGAGCATGAGCGCCCCCGCGAGCATGCTCGCCGCCGAGCTGGTGCGTCCCGGCCACGTCGAGCTCCGGGAGGCGCCGCGGCCGGAGCCGGGCCCCGGCGAGCTGGTCGTCCGCACCGACGTCGCCCTCACGTGCGGCACGGACCTCAAGACGTTCCGCCGCGGCCACCCCCGCATCCCGCTCCCCACGCCGATGGGCCACGAGCTGGCCGGCACGGTCGCGGCGGTCGGCGCGGGCGTGACCGCTTTCCATGAAGGCGATGCCCTCGCCCTCGTGCCCACCGCGCCGTGCGGCGAGTGTCGGCTGTGTCGGCGCGGCCGCGAGAGCCTGTGCCCGCACGCCGTCGGCGAGATGGTGTTCGGTGCGTTCGCCGGCTACGTGCGGCTGCCGCGTCGCCTGGTGGAGGCGAACGTGTTCGCCCGTCCGGCCAGCATGGACGCGGTGACGGCCGCCGGGCTCGAGCCACTCGCGTGCGTGGTGCACGGCGCGGGGCGCGTGCGGCTGGAGGAGGCCGAGCGCATCGTGCTCCTCGGCGATGGGCCGATCGCGCTCCTGTTCCTCCAGCTGGCCCGCGCGCGTGGCGCCGGCGCCGTGCTGCTCGCGGGCCGGCACGCCGTGCGGCTCGAGGCCGCGCGCGCCCTCGGCGCGGACGAGGTGGTGGATGTCGGAAGCGGCGAGCCCGACGGTGCGGCGCCGCGCGGGCCGGCGGGAGCCTCCGGCACCCCGGCCGGGGCGCCGGCGTCCGCGCCGGGCGAGGACCTCCGCGAGGCGGTGGCCCGCTGGACCGGCGGCGTGGGCGCGGACCTCGTGGTCGAGTGCATCGGCACCCCGCAGACCTGGCGGCAGGCCTTCGACCTCGCCGCCACCGGCGGGCAGGCGCTCTTCTACGGCGGCTGTGCCGCGGGCGCCGAGGTCACCCTCGATGCGGAGCGGCTGCACTACGGCGAGGTCGATGCGCTCGGCGCGTTCCACTACGGCCGCGCCGACGTCCGTCGCGCGCTCGCGTTGCTCGAGGAGGGCGTCGTCCGCATCGCGCCGCTCGTCACGCACGAGCGCCCGCTCGCCCGCCTCGACGAGGCCCTCGAGCTCGCGCTCTCGCGCGAGGCCATCAAGGTGGCGGTGCGGCCATGACGGGCGCCGGCGGGAGCGCGCGTGCCGGCTCGCAGCCCGGGCCGCGAGCCGTGCCGCCGCCGGCGTCGCCCGGGGCGATCCCGGACACCATGCGCGCCGCTCGCCTGTACGCCTGGGACGACGTCCGCGTGGAGCACGTGCCGGTCCCGCGACCCGGCCCCGGCGAGGCGCTCGTCCGCGTGGAGGCGTGCGGCGTCTGCGGCTCCGACGCGCTGACCTGGTACGTCGAGCGGAAGGCGCCCGTCGTCCTCGGCCACGAGCCCGCCGGCATCGTGGTGGAGGTCGGGGAGGGCGTCGCCCGGCCCGCCCTCGGCGAGCGCGTCTTCATCCACCACCACGCGCCCTGCATGGCGTGCGAGGAGTGCCGCCGCGGCCTCTGGTCGAGCTGCGCGACGTGGCGCGCCAGCCGCCTCGACCCCGGCGGCTTCGCCGAGTACGTCCGCGTCCCGGCCGTCAACCTCGAGCGCGACACCCTCCCCCTGCCCGAGGCGATGTCGTTCGAGACCGCCACCTTCATCGAGCCGCTCGCCTGCTGCATCCGCGCGGTGCGCCGGCAGGGGGCGGTCGCGGAAGGCGACGTCGCCCTCATCGTCGGCCTCGGGGCCATGGGCCAGCTCATGCTCCAGCTGGCCCGCGCGTACGGCGCCCGTCTCGTGGCCGCGAGCGACTTCCTCCCCGACCGCCGCGCCCTCGCCCTCGAGCTCGGCGCCGACCACGCCTTCGATCCGGCAGCCGACGATCCCGCCGCCGCACTCCGCGCCCTCACCTGCGGCCGCGGCGCCGACGCCGTCGTCGTCTGCCCCGGCGACCTCCGCGCGATCGACGCCGGCGTGGCCGCCGCGGCGCCCGGCGGGCGAGTCGTCTGCTTCACCCCCCTCCCGCCCGACCGCCCCATCCACCTCGACCCCGCCGTCTACTTCCACGAGGTCACCCTCCTCCAGAGCTACTCCTGCGGCCCGGACGAGACCCGCGACGCGCTCCGCCTGCTGCACGAGGGACGCATCCGCGTGGATCCGCTCGTCACCCACCGCACCGGCCTCGACGGCGTCGGCGAAGCGCTGCTCCGCGCCGCCGGCAAGGGCGCCGGCCTCAAGACGATCGTCTTCCCGGGACGGTGAGGGCGCCGCCCTGGCCGGCGCACGAATCTTGCCCACCTGATGGGTCGCAACTCACACCCCCACAAGGAGTTACCAATCATGGCCTCCCTGAAAGGCAAGAAGATCGCGATCCTGGTGGACAACGGCTTCGAGCAGGTCGAGATGACCGAGCCGCGCAAGGCGCTGGACGACGCCGGCGCGCAGACGGTGCTCGTCTCGCCGCAGGACGGCAAGGTGAAGGGCTGGCAGCACACGGAGTGGGGCGACGAGTTCCCCGTGGACCTGAAGCTCGACCGGGCCAATCCCGACGACTTCGAGGCGCTGCTTCTGCCGGGCGGCGTCATGAACCCGGACCATCTGCGCATGCGGCCCGCCGCCGTGAAGTTCGTGCGCGCCTTCTTCGACCAGAAGAAGCCGGTGGCGGCGATCTGCCACGGCCCGTGGATGCTCGTCGAGACGGGCGCCGCGAAGGGCCGCACCATCACCTCCTGGCCATCGCTCCAGACCGACATCCGGAACGCCGGCGGCACGTGGGTCGACCGCGAGGTCGTCGTGGACAACGGGCTCGTCACCAGCCGCAAGCCCGACGACATCCCGGCCTTCAACGGCAAGATGATCGAGGAGTTCGCCGAGGGCCGCCACGACCGTCAGCACGCCGCCTGACCCCCTCGCTTTACAAGGAGGGCGACGCGCGTGCATCTTGGCCTCCCATCCCCGCCCGGCCGCCCAACCGTGAGCGGCGGCCGGGGGTGGGAGTGCGCAGCACGTCCGTTCGAAAGAGGAGCGCGATGCCGTCCCGAGACGAAGCGGTGGCCCTGCTCGAGGAGTGGGTGGAGAACGAGGGACTCCGCAACCACATGCGTGCGGTCGAGGCGGCGTGCCGCTTCTACGCGCGCAGCTTCGGCGAGGATGAGGAGGCGTACGGCCTGGCGGGGCTCCTGCACGACCTCGACTGGGAGAAGTTCCCGGACGAGCACCCGCTGCGCGCCGTCGAGGCGCTGCGGGAGCGCGGCTACGGCGAGCCGGTGCTGCACGCGATCCTCGCGCACCGCCCGGATTTCACCCACGTCGCCCCCGAGACCCGGCTCGACCGCACGCTCCTCGCCTGCGACGAGATCACCGGCCTCATCACCGCCACCGCGCTCGTCCGCCCCACCGGCATCTCCGACCTCGAGCCGCGCTCCGTCAAGAAGAAGATGAAGGACAAGGCCTTCGCCGCCGGCGTGGACCGCGACGACGTGCGCCGCGGCGCCGAGCTGCTCGGCGTGGACTTCGACACGCACGTGGCGAACGTCATCGCGGCGATGCGCGAGATCGCGGGCGAGCTGGGGCTGGAGCGGTAGCGCGCGGCCGCGCGCCGTCCGCTGCGCGCCGCAAGCTGGTGCGGCGTCGCGGTTTCGGGCGTCTGTCTTCCGGATCGTTCACGGTAGTGGATACAACATCGGGGAGGCGAGGGGGCAGATCCCCCTCGCCTCCCCCTCTTGTTGCTGCGGCCGCTTGGGTCAGGCCACGCCGGCGGCCTTGAGCACCTTCTCCACGTACTTGTCGATCCCGCCGATCACCTCGACCACCTGGGCGCCGTCGGCGGCGCGGACGTCCTTGGCGAAGCCGAGCATGGCCGTGCGCACGGCGTCGCGGTCCACCTTCTTGCGGCGCCCGCGGGCCGCGCCGCGGCGGCGTGGCCGGGCGGCGGCGGCCTTCCGCTTGATCTGGAGCGGATAGCGTGCGTGGAACTGCCGGATCGTGAGGCCGGAGACGCTCTTGTCGAGCTTCTTGGCCTTGTCGTAGAGCTCGTCGGTCTTGATGGCGGGGTTCTTCTGCAGCTCGTCACGAACCATGTCCATGACCTTGCCACTGGCATCCGGCATTGTTGGCTCCTTCGAGGGGGAGGCAGCCATGAATGTTTGCGAATCGCTGAATAAGGGGGCGCGCGGGTGCATCTGTCAAGAGGGCGCGTCGGCGTGCGGCGGAGGGGTGGGGAATGGCGTGCGAAGCGGGGCGTTCGGCGGTTCGGCTGGTGGCGCGAGATGGGGCCGCCCGCCATATTGTCGGCCGTTTGCGGGCGGGCGGAAACCGCAGAGTGGAGGATGAATGGCGAAGCGAAGGAGGGTCGTCCCGGCGGCGGCGGCGGTGGTCGCGCTGGCGCTGGCGGGGTGCGGCGACCACGCGACGACGGACGAGCGCGGCTACACGAAGGCGCCGCTGGAGGATCCGAACCTGATCATCTCGCCGGAGCCGACGACGCCGATGTCGCGGCTCGGGGTGAAGCCGAACCTGCCGCCGGTGGTGGTGATCCCGGCGCCGGACACGACGAAGCCGCTGCCGGCGCAGACGAAGTCGTGAACAGCGGGATTGGGGGTTCGGGGTTCGGGCGGTCCCGCCCGGACGCGTCCCGATCCCCGAGCCCCGAGCCCCGAGCTAGACCAGCGGTGGCCGGGGGCGCAGGGCGCGGCGGTAGAGCTCGATCTGCTCCTTGTCTCCGAGCTCGCGGGCGCGGGTGAGGGCGATGCCGGGAGGTAGGTGCCACTCGACGCCGGTCATGATGGTGTCGGTGGTGGACAGCTTGCCGTCGCGGCGGAAGAGCAGGGCGTTGTGCCAGGTACCATCGCTGTCGGGCTCGGAGCGGACCCAGACCTCGCGGCGCTGGCCGTCGACGATCAGCGAGCCGAGCTGTTCCTCGATCACGCCGGGCAGGGTGTTCATGCGGTCCCTCCGGAGGTGCGGGTGAAGACGATCATCGAGCCGTTCAAGATCAAGACCGTCGAGCCGATCCGGATGACCACCCGCGAGGAGCGCCGGGAGCGGCTGGCGGAGGCCGGCTACAACGGCTTCCTGCTCCACGCGGACGACGTCATGATCGACCTGCTCACGGACAGCGGCACCGCCGCGATGAGCGCGGAGCAGTGGGCGGCCATCATGCGCGGCGACGAGGCGTACGCGGGCAGCCGCTCGTTCTATCGCTTCGAGAGCGCGGTCCGCGATCTCTTCGGCTTCAAGCACGTCATCCCGACGCACCAGGGACGGGCGGCGGAGCGGATCCTCTTCGGCACCGTGTGCCACCCGGGGGATGTGGTCCCCAACAATACGCACTTCGACACGACGCGGGCGAACGTGGAGGCCCGCGGGGCGAGGGCGGTGGACCTGCCCTGCCCGGAGGCGCGCGATACGCAAGAGCCACACCCGTTCAAGGGTGACATGGACGTGGCGGCGCTCGAGCGGCTGATCGAGACGGAAGGGCGCGAGCGGATCCCGCTCTGCATGATCACGATCACCAACAACTCCGGCGGCGGGCAGCCGGTCTCGATGGCCAACCTGCGTGAGGTGAGCGCCCTCTGCCGCCGGCACGCCATCCCCCTCTACCTCGATGCCTGCCGCTTCGCGGAGAACGCCTTCTTCATCAAGCTGCGCGAGCCCGGCTACGCCGCCCGCGCCGTGCCGGACATCGTGCGCGAGATGTTCTCGCACGCGGACGGCTGCACGTTCTCGGCGAAGAAGGACGCGATCGTCAATATCGGCGGGCTGCTCGCCACGAACGACGACCTGCTGGCCCAGCAGGAGCGCGAGCTGCTCATCCTGACCGAGGGCTTCCCGACCTACGGCGGCCTGGCCGGGCGCGACCTGGAGGCGATCGCGGTGGGGCTCGAGGAGGTGGTGCAGGAGGACTACCTGACGTATCGGATCGTCTCCACGCAGTACCTCGGCAGCCACATCTCCACGGCCGGCGTGCCGATCGTGCAGCCGCCCGGCGGCCACGCCATCTACATCGACGCCGCCCGCTTCCTGCCGCACGTGCCGCCGCTCGAGCTGCCGGGCCAGGCGCTCGTGGCCGAGCTCTACCTGGAGGCCGGCATCCGCTCCGTCGAGATCGGCACCGTGATGTTCGGCCGCCGCGACCCCGCGACGGGCGAGGAGACGCCGGGGTCGCGCGAGCTGGTCCGCCTCGCCATCCCCCGCCGGGTCTACACCCAGAGCCACATCGACTACGTGGTCGAGGCCATCCTTCAGGTCTTCGAGCGCCGCGAGGCGATCGGCGGGTTCCGCTTCACCCACCAGGCCCCGGTGCTGCGCCATTTCACGGCCCGCTTCGAGCCGCTCTACGCCTTCGGCACCTGAGGTCGCCTCGGCGCACCCCTGCCCGGACACCTCCACCTGAACCTGAACCCGCCCCTGCCTTCCGCATCTGCCCCCGACCCCTGAACGCACACCTGCCCGTTCACGGGACGGCCGGTTCAGGTGACCATCACCTGCCCCCTGCCCCTGCCCCTGCCCGTTCACGGGCACGTGTAGCGGCACGGGCAGAAGGCAGAAACCGAAGGCAGGGGCAGGTTCAGGTGGAGGTGGAGGGGCAGGTGTTACTTCAGCCGCACGATCTCCAGGCGGAAGGCGCCGGGCACGGGCGCGCCCGTGGGGCCGCGGAGCTGGAGGAACTCGGCGGCGGTCTGCACGCCCGACAGGTCGAAGAGGGCCGCGGTGCCGCCGGGCAGGCCGTCGAGGGTGACGCCGAAGGCGCCGAAGGAGACCCGCTGTGGCGCGGACGGCCAGGCGGCGGGGTAGCGCTGCGGGTCGGCCGCGTGCAGCCCGGCGAACACCGAGGGCAGGTTCCAGCTCGGGAAGGCGAGCTGCGGCCGCTCCGGCGCGAGGCCGGCGTCGTCGTCGAGCGCGAGCGCGAGCGACCAGTCGGCGAGCATCTCCGGGAACGGATGCCCCGCGCGGGCCTCGAGGTTGGCGATGCCGGTGCGGCGCGGCTCCTGCACGAGCGCCTTCAGGAAGTCCGATTCCGAGCCGGCGTACTGGTCGATCGTCCAGCGCAGAAGCGACCAGGCGCTGCCATAGAACGACGCATCTCCGGGCGGCACTGCGCCGAGCGCGGAGTGCACGGCCGCGGCGGCGAGGTAGTCGGCCAGGCGGCTGAAGTGGAAGTCCAGCACCAGCGGCGTGCCCGCGCAGCCGGCGTCCGCCGGACGCAGCTCGCAGGCGAGCGGGCTGCCGAAGCCAATGTCGCCTCCGGCCGCGTAGCCGAACACCTGCCGCGCCCAGATCTCCTCCGCGACCATGGCGGTCGCCTCCTCGAGCCACGGCTCTTCCGCCGGCGCGCCGAGCGACAGCTTCTCGGCGTAGGCGGTGAGGTGCTTGGCCTCGTGGATGAGCGTGGCGCGCATGACCCGCCGCCAGCCCTCCGCCGTGAGGGCGCCCGGAACCGAGGGCACGATGCCCGCCGCGCTGTCCGTGGGCACGATGCCGTACAGGATCTCGGCCCGGTTGCTCTCCTGGCACGTGCCGTTGTCGAGGAAGTCGCCGGCGAACGTGAAGCCGTAGAGGTCGCCTTCGGCGTTCGCCCGCGGCGTGAGCAGGATCATCACGTGGCCCGTGCCGCCGAGCTGGGCGTCGTAGGCCATCGGATCCCCGAAGCCGGCCTGCAGGATCGGGTAGTCCACGCTCTCGAACTCGCCCGCCACCGCGGCGTACACCGAGTCGCTCCGTCCCGCGAGCGGCGCGTCGACATCCTCCAGCACCACGGCGCGGGGGCCCACGTACGTCACCCGCGCCCGCACGCTCGCAAAATCGCTGCACGGCGTGGCCGAGCCGATCCGCGGCACCCGCAGCGAGAGCGTGTCGCCGACGGCGGGCAGCGCCGCCTGCACCGACGCCTGCGTGGAAGCCGACGCATCCGCCGCCAGGACCGCGCGCGCCCCCGCCGCCCCGCCAGCCGAGCCTTCCCGCTCCGCCGCCTCGAGCAGCGCCCCGTCCCGCGCCAGCCGGCGCAGGTGCGCGGCGCCGCCGACCGGCCGCGTCCCCTCCGCGGCCACAGCGGCCGACACGCGCGCGGACAGCGGACGCAGTGAGCCGCTCGCCGTCGGGCTGGAGGCCGCCGTGCCGATCAGCGTGAAGCCCCCGGCGGCGCCCGCGCTCGCGGCGCCGTTGGCCACCGACAGCATGTAGCCGCCGCCCTCGTCCGGCAGCCGGACGCAGCGCGCGGCGGCCGGCTCGAGCAGGACCGAGGCGCCGGGCCCGAGCGCCACGGGGGTGGCCGCGGCCAGCGCGTGCGAGATGGTCTGCCCCACGCCGCCCACGCGCACCCCCACCGGCACGGCGAACGCCGGCGCGCACGGGAAGGCCTGGGCGGGGGGAACCGTCACCACGAGCTGTGACGGACTCGCCTGCGTCACCGTGGCGGGCACCCCCGCGACGGTCACCGTGGTGCTGGACGTGGTGCCGAAGCTCGTGCCGGTCAGCGTGGCCGTCGCGCCGGGGCGGAGCGTGTCGGGCGAGATGGAGGTGAGGGTCGGCAGCGGCGCGGTGCCGGGCGTCGTCGCCAGCCGGGCGATCCCCGTCCGGCCCTCCGCCTCGGCGCGGATCATCGTGGCGCCCGGGTAGACGCCGAACGCCACGCCGCTGGAGCTCACCGTGGCGACCGCCGGGTCGGCGCTCGTCCACACCACCGGCCGGTCCGTGATGGCGTTGCCGTACGCGTCGGCCAGGCTCGCCGCGAGCTGCCGGCTCGCCCCCGCCGCGAGGTCGAGGGAGTCGGGCGCCAGCGTGACGGTCGCCACGGGCCCCGCCGCCCCGATCGCGTGGAAGCGGACGCTGTCGGCGATGCCGGCGACGGCCGCCGCGGCCGCGTTCCCCCCGGACTTCGTTCCCAGCCGCCAGCGGGTGCGCGCCACCCCCGCCGAGTCCGTCGCGCTCGTGGCCGGCTCGAGCGAGCCGCCGCCGAGCGTGGCCGTCCACGAGACCGCGACGCCGGGCACGGGGTTGCCGTGCCCGTCCGTCACCCGCGCCGCGAGCGAGGTCGGAAGCTGCTCCGCCACGGCCCCCGTCTGCGCGTCGCCGGCCGCGCCCGCCAGCTTGGCCGGCGCCCCCGGCCCGGCACGCGCGTGGAACAGCGCCGTCAGCACGCCCGTGGCCGCGTGCACCGTCGCCTGCACCACCGGCGGCTCGGCGGTGCTCGTGCCGAGGGTCCAGGTCGTGCGCGCCGTGCCGGTCGCGTCCGTGAGCGCCCCCGCCGAGGACAGCGAGCCGCCGCCGGAGCGGATCACGAAGTGCACCGTAGCGTTGGCCACGGGCTCGGTCTCCTCGTCCAGCACGCGCACGGCCAGTGGCTCGGGCAGCCGCGAGCCTACCGTGGCCTGCTGGTCCGCTCCCCCGACGATCACCATGGACGACGGCGCGGAGGATGGGCCGGCCGGGTCCGAGCAGGCGCCCCAGAGGAGGGCGAGCGCCAGCACGACGCCGGCGGCGAGCGCGGCGCCCCACCGGAGGTCCGGGCGGCGAGATGTGCGAGCGGTGCGGGTCACGGCCGTGTTCCTGATGTTTGCCGCCAAGCTAACCGCGGCGGCGGCCCCTTCTCAAGGCACCCCGCGCGGCGCAGCGGGGCCCGCTGCGCGGGGTTGCGCGAGCGCCCTCGGGCCCGCCAACTTCTCCGGCTGGAATACACCGGGACCACGCGCGCGCTCCCCGAGGGACCCATGAGCCTGGCCGGCACCATCACGTTCATCGTCGTCGCAGGGATCGTCTGGGGCGGCTTCCTCCTCATCCTGGTGACGGCCGTCCGCAGGGAAGGCCGCAAGCAGCGAGAGGGGTAGCCCGCCGTGCCGAAACGCAGCGACATCGAGAGCATCCTCCTCATCGGCTCCGGCCCGATCGTCATCGGGCAGGCCTGCGAGTTCGACTACTCGGGCACGCAGGCCGTGCGGGCGCTGCGCGAGGAGGGCTACCGCGTCATCCTCGTGAACAGCAATCCGGCCACGATCATGACGGATCCCGATCTGGCCGACCGCACCTACATCGAGCCGATCACCGCCGAGTGGGTCGAGCGCATCATCGCGCGCGAGCGCCCCGACGCGCTGCTCCCCACCATGGGCGGCCAGACCGCGCTGAACGTCGCCCTCGAGCTCTACGACTCGGGCGTCCTCGACAAGTACGACGTCGAGCTGATCGGCGCCGACGCGCGCGCCATCCGCATGGCCGAGGACCGCGAGGAGTTCGCCGCCGCCATGGCCCGCATAGGGCTGGCCGTGCCCACCGGCGGCTTCGCGCACTCCCTAGAGGACGCGCTGCGCATCGTCGAGGAGACCGGCTACCCCGCCATCATCCGCCCCTCCTTCACCCTCGGCGGCTCCGGCGGCGGCATTGCCTACAACCGCGACGAGTTCCGCGCGGCCGTGCAGCGCGGCCTCGACCTCTCGCCGATCACCGAGGTGCTCGTCGACCGCTCCGTCATCGGCTGGAAGGAGTTCGAGCTCGAGGTCATGCGCGATGGCGCGGACAACGTCGTCATCGTCTGCTCCATCGAGAACATCGACCCCATGGGCGTCCACACCGGCGACTCCATCACCGTCGCGCCCGTGCAGACGCTCTCCGACGTCGAGTACCAGACCATGCGCGACGCCGCCATCGCCATCATCCGCGAGATCGGCGTCGAGGCCGGCGGCTGCAACATCCAGTTCGCGGTGAACCCGGCCAACGGCGAGATGCTGGTGGTCGAGATGAACCCGCGCGTCTCCCGCTCCTCCGCCCTCGCCTCCAAGGCCACCGGCTTCCCGATCGCGCGCATCGGCGCCAAGCTGGCCGTCGGCTACCGCCTCGACGAGCTGCCCAACGACATCACCAAGACGACGCCCGCCTCCTTCGAGCCCGTGCTCGACTACGTGGTGGTCAAGGTCCCGCGCTTCGCCTTCGAGAAGTTCCCCACCGCCGATCCCACGCTCGGCGTCCAGATGAAGGCGGTGGGCGAGGTGATGGCGATCGGCCGTACGTTCAAGCAGGCTTGGCAGAAGGGGTTCCGCGGGCTGGAGACCGACCGCCCCGCGTGGGAGACCGCGGCGCTGCCCAAGGACGACGGGCTTCCCGATGACGGCGACGAGGCGCTGCGCACCGCGCTCCGCCGGCCCACCGCCGAGCGGCCGTTCCAGCTCAAGCGCGCGCTGCGCGCCGGCTTCACCCTCTCCGAGCTCTACGAGCTGACCGCCATCGACCCCTGGTTCCTGGCCCAGCTCGCCGAGCTGGTGGAGGCAGAGCGGGAGTGGCGGCGCGCCCTGCTCGCAGCCCCGACCACGCAGGGCGCGGAGCCTTCCTCCGTGGACCTCGCCGCCGCCGCGAAGGACGGGCTCGACACCCTGGACGCCGCGGGGATGCGTCGCATGAAGCGGCTCGGCTTCAGTGACCAGCAGCTCGGCGCGCTCGTCGGGCTGCCCGAGGCGGCCATCCGCGAGCGCCGCCACGCGCTGGACATCCGGCCCACCTACCACATGGTGGACACCTGCGCGGGCGAGTTCCCGGCCGCCACGCCCTACCTCTACTCCTCCTACGAGGACGAGAGCGAGGCGCCGCCCACGGAGCGCGAGAAGATCGTGATCCTCGGCAGCGGCCCCAACCGCATCGGGCAGGGCATCGAGTTCGACTACTGCTGCGTCCAGGCCGCGCTCGCCCTGCGCGAGGACGGCTACGAGACCATCATGGTCAACTCCAACCCCGAGACCGTCTCCACCGACTTCGACATCTCCGACAAGCTCTACTTCGAGCCGCTCACGCTCGAGGACGTGCTCGAGATCGTGGAGCGCGAGCGGCCGAAGGGCGTCATCGTCCAGCTCGGCGGCCAGACGCCGCTCAAGCTGGCCGGCCCGCTCGAGGCGCTCGGCATCCCGATCCTCGGCACCAGTGTGGATGCCATCGACCGCGCCGAGGACCGCGACCGCTTCGCCGCCGTGTGCCGGACGCTCGAGGCCACCGTGCCGCCCAACGGCGTGGCCACGAGCGCGCCGCAGGCCGCGAAGGTCGCCGCCCGGGTCGGCTACCCCGTGCTCGTCCGACCGTCCTACGTGCTGGGCGGCCGCGCCATGGAGATCGTCTACGACGAGCCCTCGCTGCTCGACTACTTCGAGCGCGCCGTGCGCGTCTCGCACGACCACCCCGTGCTCATCGACCGCTTCCTCGAGGACGCCTTCGAGGCCGATGTCGACGCCGTAGGCGACGGCGCCCGCTTCGTCGTCGCCGGCGTCATGCAGCACATCGAGGACGCCGGCGTTCACTCCGGCGACTCCGCCTGCGTGCTGCCGCCCTACCTGCTCAAGGACCGCGAGGTCGAGGAGATGCGGCGCCTCACGCTCCGCTTCGCCGAGGAGCTCGGCGTGGTCGGGCTGATCAACGCGCAGTACGCCGTGAAGGACGGCACCGTCTACGTGCTCGAGGTCAACCCGCGCGCCTCGCGCACCGTGCCCTTCGTCTCCAAGGCCACCGGCGTCCCCTTCGCCCGCGTGGCCGCCCGCGCCATGGGCGGGAAGACGCTCGAGGCGCTCGGCGTCACGCGCGAGCCAGCGGTCAGCGGCGTCGCCGTGAAGGAGGCCGTCTTCCCCTTCAACAAGTTCGACGTGGACGTCATCCTCGGCCCCGAGATGCGCTCCACGGGCGAGGTCATGGGGCTCGACGAGTCGTTCGGGATGAGCTTCGCCAAGGCCGAGATCTCCGCCGGCGCGCCGCTCCCCCTCGAGGGCGCCGTGGCCGTCACCGTGAACGACCACGACAAGCCCAATGTCGTCCCCATCGTCCGCCGCTTCCACGACCTCGGCTTCCGCATCCTGGCGACGTCGGGCACCCACCGCTACCTGCGCGCCCGCGGCATTCCCGCCGAGCCGATCTTCAAGGTCGGCGAGGACCGGCCGAACCTCGTCGACGCCATGATCAGCGGCGGCATCCAGCTCCTCATCAACACCCCCCTCGGCAAGAAGTCGCAGTATGACGACTACGCCATGCGCCGCGCCGCCATCGCCCACAAGATCCCCTACTGCACCACGCTCTCCGCCGCCTCCGCCGCCTGCGACGCCGTCATCGCGCTGCGCTCCCGCCGGCGCGAGGTGCTGAGCCTGCAGGAGCGCCACGAGGCCGCGGAGGCGGCGGTGCGGCGGGCGGGGTGAGATATACCGGCTCCGGGTGCTTTGACCCGGGGCCTACCAGGGTGCCGGCCTTCGCCGCTCTCGGGAGGTCTGCTCTACCGGCGCCAACCGGCGCCACAACAATTCCCTGACAAATCTCTGACAAGACCTCGATCTCGCCGGCCGCGGATGAGGGTATCTTTGCTCGCGGCGCCTCCTCACGGCCGGGCGCATGTCGGCAGATCCGAGCCGAGTGTTCTGCGCCCACCGCCGGCACGCTTTCCAGGTCCGAGGTCAAATCATGTCGCGGCTCGAAACCCAGCTGCCGGTCTTCAGGATGGATCCGCCGGAGTATCGGGAGCCTCGGCGGATCACCGCAGCCGAGGCGGAGGACTGCAGCCTGCCGCATGGTACGGTCCTCCTGCTGCGAGGCAGTGAGGACCGTACGCTCGATGAGCTCCTGAGCTCGTATGAGGCACTTCACCTCCGGATCGCCGGGGCACCCGTCGTACTCTGGACCGACCTGCTGCCGCGCGGGGCTACGATCGAGATCGTGCAACGCCTCGCGCGAGCCGGTTTCGATCCCCCGCTCCTGGATCTCGAAGCGACGCTTCACCACCTGCGGCAGGAGCTGACGAACGTTGCTCGGTTTCCCCGGGCCTTCGTGTCCTGGGCAGAGGCGCGGGGGCTGGTCCGGGATTATCGACTCGAGAAGGATCTTCACTCGCTCGTGACGGGCGCGCGCGAGCATCGCACCCTGTCGGCGTTCGCGGGCTCCGATCGGGTTCTCAAGAGCCTCGAACGTGATTTCGACCGCGGCTGCCTTAAGCGGCCGTCCGCATTCTTCCACGTCGTGCGGCTTCTCTGGTTCTGTTTGGACTTGCAGCGGACTCCGGACGTCCGGATCGCTGACGTTGCGGTCGAGTTTGGCTACGCCAGCGATAAGGTGGGTTTCGAAGACCCTGTCCGAGGGGCTCGGGTTCCGGCCGACCGAGATCCGGCATCATCTCGGCTGGCAGTGGTTGGCACGGAGTGGGCTCCGGCGGCAGGGGGTCTTCCGGGCTTCGCGTGAATGACGGTGCCCGGCTCCCCCCAATCACGACAGTTTTGTCCGCTGCGGGAGGTTCCGCTCGCGATCTCTTTCGGATAAACTGTTGACTTGATTGCGTCTGCTGAGCCAATGTCCAATAAATCGGATCCGCCGCATGTACAGTTCCATGTCGGGCGCTCGGCCCGACCAGGCGAGAGCGGACCCATCGGCCATCGGATCTCCCCCTCTCCCTCTCTCACACTTCGAGGCGAGCAACAACCGACTTCTCATTGCTGTGCGCGCCGGCAGGGTTCCCTTCAACGGAGGAATTGGCTATGCTGAGTACCCGATACCTGCTTCTCGGGCTCCTCGCAACAACAACGGCGGTCGCGCGCCCGTGGCAAAGGCCGCCGGCGCCGAAGCCCGAGTGTGTGGTGGCCCATTCCTGGGTCAACAGTAACTCGCACAGGATTCCCCAACACCTTGCGGAGTTCAGTAGTTACGACCTGGCCTTTCGCAAGGCCATCTTCAATGCGCTCCCGAAGAGCGCGCAAGCGCGGCTTTGGCATGAGCAACTCCGCCAATATGGGCATTCGCGGCGCCTCTCTGCGACACAGCGCGCATTCGTCTTAGCGTTGGATCGCAGGCTTGAGTCTCTGCTTGCCCCGGATAACCGTGCCGAGCTAAACCGCGTTTCAAACGACGCCCGACGCGTGCTCGGCTTCGAACTGGCTCGGCAAGTTATCGCCGACCTCGGTGGTCCAGCCAAGCCGATCGTTACGACTGTCGCGCGGCAGATCTCCCAGTCGGGGTGTGGCTGCAGTACGGACAGTGATTGGTGTAACCCCGAAGGGCTTGGGTGCCGCAGCGACCTGCTCCCCTGTGAGCCAAGCGAGACTGGGTGCGGAACCTTTTGGCAATACTCCTGCGACGGCGACTGTTTTTAGGACGGTAGCTTTCCCCAGGCCGCGGCGGCCGGCGTGGCGCGTCCGTCTTCACGCCGGCGCGGCAGGTCGGGCAGGCAACGACGCGCTCTTGTGGCAGCGGACGCCCTGGGGCCGCCTCGCGCGGGTGCGTGCGCTTCCGCGAACACGGGCACGCAACGGCACCTCTTCGAAATATGCCAAGATTCGATCGTGAATTCCGCCGCAGAATCCTGTATTGGGCGGGCTTCCCATACCCACGCTACGCGCTTGTACTCTTCACGTCTGGCGCGGCTTTCTGGTTCGCCATTCGAATTCTCTTACTCGCGGGCATGCTGATCGCGGGCGTTCGATCACTCCAGCAACTGGCTTCTCCGAACTGGCGCGTGATCGCCGCTGTAATCGCTGTACCTTCAGGACTTACTCTGGGGGATGTCATCCTTTACCGAGAACGGGTGCTTTACCGTGACCTCGGAGGACGACTTTCGTGGGTTTTACTAATTTCAGCTATCGGCGCTTTGCTTCCGGAACTCGTCATAGAGACAATCGTCATGGCCCTCGTAGCGCGATGACTGCTTTTTTCCGTGTTGACTCAGTTGGGAAGCGGTTCGCCTCCAGGGCAGTCCTGAACTCGGCTTCAGTCTGGTCCGACGCGGGCAGTATCACAGTTCTCGCCGGAAGGAACGGTAGTGGCAAGTCCACCTTGCTCCGGATTGGATCCGGACTCCTCAGGCCGGACTACGGCCACGTCGGGCTTGGCGGTGAGGTTTTTCTCCGGCCTCGACTCGGGACCCTGGCACGGCGAGGACTCTTCTATGTTCCCGATGAAGGCATTTGTTCGTGGCGATTTACGGTCCGAGCGCACTTGGATGCAATCGCATGGAGATTTGGTGAAGCGGTGCGGCTTGACCAGGGCGTCCTCACCCGCTTGGGGATTGAGCAGCACCTCGATGCGAGCCCTCGCTTACTCTCCCACGGCGAGCGACGTCGCGTCGATTATGCTATGGCCTTCGTCCGACATCCGCGTGTGCTGCTCGCCGATGAGCCCTTGCGCGGGACGGGCCCTTTGGACGCGGATCGAATCAAGGCGACACTTCGAGAGCTCGCCCTGGATGGCTGTGCGATCGTTGTTACTGGTCACGAGATGGTGGATTTGCTCGAGAT
The DNA here is from genome assembly GCA_963708135.1 of uncultured Gemmatimonadales bacterium. Classification (GTDB taxonomy): domain Bacteria; phylum Gemmatimonadota; class Gemmatimonadetes; order Longimicrobiales; family RSA9. Next base: position 385,334 of record OY970192.1, read on the forward strand.
CGCTGATTGCGTGGTTTGGCTTACGCAGGGGAGTACGCGCTCACTGGGGAATCCGGCCGAAGCTGCTAACGATGAGTGGTTTCGGCGAGGCTATCTAGGTGTGTGAAGTCAACGCTGTTTACGCCGGCAGCCCGCGGGTGCGTATCCGAATTGGATGGTAATCTATATATTGCGAGGACTGATTAACGCTGTTATGGATGCCATTATCATATGTTTGGTAATGGCGCTGGCCTTCTTCTATCTCCCTCCAAGTTATCCGTTCGCTGCGCGACTGCACGCGCGCTGGTTGACGGCTCGCCAACACCGCGCGATTGAGGCTGAGTGGAACCATCTCATCGCAGAAAGTTCGCTCGTGGCTGGGAATGGGCCGAACGTAGTTGTTGAGTTTGGGGACTACCGCTGCCCGTTTTGCCGAATGGACGAGGCGCAAGTCGAAGATGCAGCCCGTTCTCACCCCGATTTGTCCGTCAGGTTTGCCCAGCTTCCGCTCCGGATTCACCCAGGCGCAGACCTCGCCTCGCGAGCGGCGCTTTGCGCTGGTCGCGCTGGTGCGTTCGTTGCCTTTCACAATTCTCTGTTCGCATTTCAGCCCCCTCCACGGGAGGCAGATCTCGTTTCGCTCGCTTGGCGGTCTGGCGTTTCCGATACGCTGGCCTTTGGCGAATGCCTTGGTAGGGATGCGACCAGAGTTCGGCTCAGCCGAATTCGCCGGATTGCGGAGGACCTCGGAATAGTGGGGACTCCCAGCTTTGTCACTCGGAAGGGTGTATACAGAGGAGCGCTGGCCACGGACTCGATCTACTCCATCGCAAGACACTGATTGGAGACGGCTCGGAAGAATCGCCCCCCAGCTGCGCCGCGCCGCCATCGCCCACAAGATTCCTACTGCACCACCCTGTCCGCCGCCTCCGCCGCGTGCGACGCCGTCATCGCGCTGCGGTCGCGGCGGCGGGAGGTGCGCAGCCTGCAGGAGCGGCACGGGGGGGGAGCCGGTGAGGGCGCCTAAGCTCGCGGGCTAATCGCCTCCGGCGCTCCGTGGCTTGTCGGGCGAGGCAGGTACCCAACGGGTTACCGATTGGGGCACGGAGGCAACGGGAGAGAGCGGACGAGGTGTGTCGCGTTCGGAGCAGATTGCTCTCGACTCTGCGCGAGCCGTCGCTGGATCACCTTGTCCTCGAACGGAGCAAACAGCGCTGCCGCGCGCTCGGCGCCTGCTCCCCATGCGAGGCCGTGGCCGTCACCGTGAACGACCACGACAAGCCCAACGTGGTCCCCATCGTCCGCCGCTTCCACGACCTCGGCTTCCGCGTCCTGGCGACGTCGGGCACCCACCGCTACCTGCGCGCCCGCGGCATTCCCGCCGAGCCGATCTTCAAGGTCGGCGAGGACCGGCCGAACCTCGTCGACGCCATGATCAGCGGCGGCATCCAGCTCCTCATCAACACCCCCCTCGGCAAGAAGTCGCAGTACGACGACTACGCCATGCGCCGCGCCGCCATCGCCCACAAGATCCCCTACTGCACCACGCTGTCCGCCGCCTCCGCCGCGTGCGACGCCGTCATCGCGCTGCGCTCGCGGCGCCGGGAGGTGAGGAGCCTGCAGGAGCGGCACGCGGCGGCGGAGGCGGCAGTGCGGCGGGCGGGGTGAGATATACCGGCTCCGGGTGCTTTGACCCGGGGCCTACCAGGGCGCCGGCGTTCGCCGCTCTCGGGAGGTCTGCTCTACCGGCGCCAACCGGCGCCACAGCAACTCCCTGACAGATCTCTGACATGGTTCTGACCTCGCCAGCCGCAGACGAGGTATCTTTACTCGTAGCGTCTCCTCATGGCCGGGCGCAGGTCGCCCGACCGGAGCCGAGCGTTCCGCGTACACCGCCGGCAGCCCGCTTTCTGGATCTGAGCCCGAACCGTGTCGCGACTCGAAACCCAGCCACCTGTCCTCAGGTTGGATCGGGAGCCTCGGCGCATCGCGGCAACCGACCTGGAGCACTGCAGCTTGCCGCATGGTACGGTCCTCCTGCTGCGAGGCAGCGACGACGGGGCGCTCGATCATCTCCTGAGCTCGTTCGAGGCACTTCACCTCCGGATCGCCGGCGCACCCATCGTACTCTGGACCGACCTGCTGCCGCGCGGGGCTACGATCGAGATCGTGCAACGCCTCGCGCGAGCCGGTTTCGATCCCCCGCTCCTGGATCAAGAGCCGACCTCCGGCGAACTCCGGCACCTGCTCACCAACACCGCACGGTGTTCCCAGTCCTTTGTGCCATGGGTGATGGCGAGAGGCGCGGCCCGGGACCATCAGTTCGAGAAGGCACTTCGCGCGATTGTGACCTGTGCTCGCGAGCACCGTGACCTGTCGCATTTCGCGCAATCGGATACAGGTCTCAAGCAGTTTGAGCGTGCGTTTGCCCGGGGCGGAGTGAAAAGCCCGGCCCGCTGGTTTCGCGTTGTGCGTCTACGTGGGGAACGCAATCCTCAGAACCTGGAGACCATCGACTACGCACACGGTTGCATCAACAACTAACCAGGGGGTTTACATGACTCGGACCATTCTCTTAGCGCTATTGCTCTCCGCACCCGGCTCGGCGGCTGCTCAGCAGATTGACCCAGTCGCGCTCATGGCCATGGCGACCCGTGCCGTGCAGGACACGCTCCATGCGCACGGGGATGCCGCAATCGTCGCCGGGCCCACCCGCGCAATGGCGGGGGCGCGCGCACGCGCGGCACTCGCGCAACGGCTTGGGGCCGCTGACGTTGCGACGACTCCATCTGTACAATGTGGCAGTCGCTGCCTCACCAGCCCGGCACACGACTTCTTCGCTGTGAGCGAGCCCGGGTTTGGCGGCTCCGAGGCCGAGGTGCTGGTTGAGGTATGGCAGCGGACGGATTCGCCTCGCGGCGACCTCTACCGGACACTCTGGCGGGTGACTCTGTCGCGGGCGGAGGGCTCTTGGCGGGTGAAGTCGGTGGGCCTCGAGGAGGTGTCCTGACGCGCTCGGAAAAGACGAGGTCCTGCTGGCGCCGGTCGCGGTCCAGCCGATCGCGCCGGCGTCCTCTCGCCTCGCGCGACCTCGCTGAACTGCGCACGCCGGCGAGCGGCCGCTCGCCCGCTGTCAAGCAACACCCGGTTTTGCGTAGTTGGGAGACACCCAGCCTTTTGCACCCGTTCCTCATGCAGCTTTCGAGTCACCTCCCTTCTGCGGGGCTGGACGAGTCCTTCGGCATGAGCTTCGCCAAGGCCGAGATCTCCGCCGGCGCCGGGCTGCCCATGCAGGGCGCCGTCGCCGTCACCGTGAACGACCGCGACAAGCCCAGCGTGGTGCCGATCGTCCGCCGCTTCCACGACCTCGGCTTCCGCGTCCTGGCGACGTCGGGCACCCACCGCTACCTGCGCGCCCGCGGCATCCCCGCCGAGCCGATCTTCAAGGTCGGCGAGGGCCGGCCCAACCTCGTCGATGCGATGATCAGCGGCGGCATCCAGCTCCTCGTGAACACCCCGCTCGGCAAGAAGTCGCAGTACGACGACTACGCCATGCGCCGCGCCGCCATCGCCCACAAGATCCCGTACTGCACGACCCTGTCGGCCGCTTCCGCCGCCTGCGACGCCGTCATCGCGCTGCGCTCGCGGCGCCGGGAGGTGAGGAGCCTGCAGGAGCGGCACGCGGCGGCGGAGGCGGCGGTGCGGCGGGCGGGGTGGGGGCGGGCCCGCAGTGGGCATCGCGGCCAGCCGGGGCGGCGCCGCTCTTGTCGATAATGCGGCGCAACGGTCGCGTTCGGGCGTAGCGTGTCAGGTTTTCCGTCTGCGGCGCGGCAAAGGCGACACAGTCGCGTCAGACGCGTCGTGTTCACCGGCCGGAGGACGGCTTTCGCGACAAATCTCCGGCGGACCGCGCAGCCGTGTCGCCTTTTCCGGCGCCACCACGAGCGCGGGTAGGCGGTGCATGGACTCGGCGGGTCCCCCGCGTCGGGGCGAGGCGCTACTGGCTCGCGTCCCGCCCGCGCCCTATCTTGTGCATCCAATCCGCCCCGATCCAGCAACAGCCAGAGCAAGCCCATGTCCGGCAGTCTTCAGCCGCGCCGCGGGTCCGCAGCCTTCTCCCTCGCGCTTGCCCTCGCCCTCCCCGGCGCGCCGGCGGGTGCCGCCGCGCGGGCCATTCCGGCCACGAGCGTCATGGCCGCGCCCGTCGTGGCGAGCGCTGCCTCGCCCGGTGCCCTCGGCGCCCCCGTCGCCTTGAAGGACGTCGCCCCGCGTTCCCGCGTCGGGTGGCGGGGCAGGGAAGGGCATTGGCGGGGCGGCGGCGGGGTTCCCCCACTGGGGCGGCAGGGCGGGGACGGGATCCCCCCTCCCATGGGCTGGAACAGCTGGAACAGGTTCGGCTGCAAGATCGATGAGGCGCTGATCCGGGATGAGGCGGACGCCCTCGTCGCCTCGGGGATGCGCGACGCGGGCTACACCTACGTCAACATCGACGACTGCTGGATGGCGCCGGAGCGGGACGCGCAGGGGCGGCTGCAGCCGGACCCGAAGCGCTTTCCCCATGGCATCGCCGCGCTCGCGGACTACGTGCACGCGAAGGGGCTGAAGCTCGGCGTCTACTCCTCGGCCGGCACGGCCACCTGCCAGAAGCTCCCGGCCAGCCTCGACCACGAGGCGGTGGACGCGAAGACGTTCGCCGGCTGGGGCGTCAACTACCTGAAGTACGACAACTGCAACAACGAGGGCCGGCCGGCGCGGGAGCGCTACGCCGCCATGGGGCACGCGCTCGCGGCCACGGGCCGGCCGATCGTCTTCAGCCTGTGCGAGTGGGGCTCGAACGAGCCGTGGCGATGGGGGCGGAGCGTCGGCGGCGAGCTCTGGCGCACCACCGGCGACATCGCCGACCGCTGGTCCTCGGTCATGCGCATCCTCGACCTGCAGGTCGGCCTCGAGCGCTACTCCGGCCCCGGCGCCTGGAACGACCCCGACATGCTCGAGGTCGGCAACGGCGGCATGAGCCAGACGGAGTACCGCGCCCACTTCAGCCTCTGGGCGCTGCTCGATGCTCCGCTCATCGCCGGCAACGACCTGCGCACCATGGGCGATTCCACGCGCGAGATCCTCACCAACGGCGAGGTCATCGCCGTGGACCAGGACTGGGGCGGCGCGCAGGGCTCGAAGCTGCGCGACGACGGCGACGAGGAGGTCTGGACGAAGCCCATGTCCACGGGCGGCCGGGCCGTCGTGCTGCTCAACCGCGCGAACGCGCCCGCCACCATCGCCGTGACGCCCGCCGAGCTCGGCATGAGCGCGGAGGCCGCCTACACGGCGCGCGATCTCTGGGCCCACTCGGATGCCACGCTGAACGGACCGCTGCAGGCGACGGTGCCCCCGCACGGCGCCGCCATGTTCCTCGTCCTCCCGCTCCGGCCGAACGTTCCGGGCGCGGGCGGCCGCTGACCTCGACCGCGTCCATCCACCGCCTTCAGGAGCCCCGCGCGTGAGCGTCCTCCCCACGGTCCACCTCTCCGGCGTGGACTACGCGATCCTGGTGGTCTACTTCGTGTTCGTGCTCGGTATCGGCTGGGCGCTGCGCCACTTCATGAAGACCAGCACGGACTTCTTCCTGTCCGGCCGCTCGCTGCCCGCCTGGATCACCGGCCTCGCCTTCATCTCCGCCAACCTGGGCGCGCAGGAGGTGATCGGGATGGGCGCCTCCGGGGCCAAGTACGGCATCGCCACCAGCCACTTCTACTGGATCGGCGCCATCCCCGCGATGGTCTTCGTGGGCCTCTTCATGATGCCGTTCTACTACGGCTCCCGAGCCCGCTCGGTCCCCGAGTACCTACGCTTCCGCTTCGACGAGAAGACGCGCGCGCTGAACGCCTTCTCCTTCGCCGTGATGACCGTGTTCTCGTCGGGCATCTCGATGTACGCCATGGGCAAGCTGCTCAACCTGCTGCTCGGCTGGAGCTTCGACGTCAGCGTGCTGGTCTCCGCCGCCGTGGTGCTCGCCTACATCGTGCTCGGCGGCCTGACCAGCGCCATCTACAACGAGGTGCTGCAGTTCTTCCTGATCGTCTTCGGCTTCGCGCCGCTCGTCATCCTCGGCCTCATCTCCGTCGGCGGCTGGCACGGCCTCGAGGCCAAGCTGGCCACCGTCGCCGTGTCCCACGGCTTCGAGGCCGGCGCCTACACGCACGCCTGGACCTACATGGGCTCGGCCGCGAGGAACCCCATCGGCGTCGAGTGGTTCGGGCTCGTCATGGGCCTCGGCTTCGTCCTCTCCTTCGGCTACTGGTGCACCGACTTCCTCGTCGTGCAGCGCGCCATGGCCGCGGAGTCGCTGCCCGCCGCGCGGCGCACGCCCCTGATCGCCGCGCTGCCCAAGATGCTCTTCCCCTTCCTCGTGATCCTGCCCGGCATGATCGCGCTCGTGGCCGTCGGCGGGCACACCGGCGGCCAGGGCCTCATTCCGCCCAAGCTCGACGCGCTCACCGGCGCGCCCATGCTGGACGCCTCCGGCCACGCCGTCCTGGATTACGACCTCGCCACGCCGATGATGCTCGTGCACTTCTTCCCCAGCGGCATGCTCGGCCTCGGCCTCACCGCGCTGATGGCCTCCTTCATGTCCGGCATGGCCGGCAACGTCACCGCCTTCAACACCGTCTGGACCTACGACATCTACCAGAGCTACATCCGCCGCGGCGCCAGCGATCACCACTACCTCGGCGTCGGCCGCATCGCGACCGTGGTCGGCATCGCGCTGTCCATCGCCGCCGCCTACGTGGCCGCGTCGTTCAACAACATCATGGACCTGCTCCAGCTCGTCTTCGCGTTCGTCAACGCGCCCCTCTTCGCCACCTTCGCCCTCGGCATGTTCTGGCGACGCACCACCGGCCACGGCGCCTTCTTCGGCCTCCTCGCCGGCACCCTCGCCGCCGCCGTGCACCACGGCCTCACGCTCCCCGCCGGCGCCGCCGTGGGCGTCAAGGGCGGCTACCTCGGTGTGCTCACCACCTTCCCGAGCGAGCTCGCCCAGACCTTCTGGACCGCCATCTTCGCCTGGACCACCTGCTTCGTCGTCAGCATCCTCGTGAGCCTCGTCACCCGGCCGCGGCCCGCCACCGAGCTCGAGGGGCTCGTCTACTCCCTCACCCCCCGGCCCGTCCTCGAGCGGCGCTGGACCCACCGCGCAGAGGTCTTCGCCGTCGTGATCCTCGCGCTCACGCTACTCCTCAACTTCGTCTTCTTCTAGGGATCGCCCATGACCGCCGGCACCGGACTCGACGTGCGCTACCCGCTGGGTGCCCTCTTCGCCACGCTCGGCGCCATCCTCATCATCTTCGGGGCGCTGACGCACGGCAGCGCCGAACGCTACGCCGCCTCGCTCGGCTACGACATCAACCTCTGGTGGGGCATCCTCATGCTCGCCTTCGGCCTCGGCCTCGTCGCCCTCGCCCGCCGCGGCGCGCGCGCCTCCGGCGTACACGAGGCCGAGGAGATGCCCGAGGGCGAGGCGACCGAGGAGCGGGAGAAGGACGAGGGACTGGAGCGCTGAGGCGGCGCTGTCACAAGGCGACGCCTCGATTCGTTATAGTGACGTTTCCCGGCCGCACCGGATGCAGGCCCCGCACGACCGGACATCCGGCTCCGTCTGGGCACGTATCACCCGAAATCGCTGAAATCGCGAATCCGCGACCGAGCACCCCGAGTGGCGCCCGGCGCGGGTGCGCGTCGCTGCGCGTTTCCCCCCGTACGGGGCGACGCGCATGCCCCCGAAGCATTCCTCAACCACGGGAGGACGCATGTTCAGACGCGGTTTCCGGCTGGGCGGCATGATGGCGGTGGTGCTGTTGACGCTACCGTCCGCGCTCGCCGCGCAGGCCCGCCAGGTCAACGGCCGGGTGCTCCGCGCCGGCACCGATGAGCCGGTGCCCGCCGCGGAGGTGTCCGTGATCAGCCAGACCACTGCCGTTTCGGCGGTGACGGACGATGCCGGCCGCTTCGTCGTCTCTGCGCCGGCCGGCGAGCTGACGATCCGGGTGGATGCGGTCGGTTTCGCGTCGCAACAGGTCAAGCTCGCCGCGGACCAGTCGAACGTGTCGATCGCGCTGAGGTTCAGCCCGTTCAAGCTGAACGCGCTGGTCGTCACCGGGCAGGCCACCACGGTGGCCCGCCGGAGCGCGACCACGGCCATCTCCTACGTCTCGGGCCAGGAGATCAACCAGGCCCCCACTCCGTCCGTCGTGGGCGCGCTGGACGGCCGGATCTCGGGCGTGAACATCCAGAGCAACTCGGGAGCGCCGGGCGGTGGCTTCCAGATCCAGGTCCGTGGCAACAGCACCATCCGGGCCGGCTACCAGCCGGTCTACGTGGTGGATGGCGTCATTTACTCGGACGCGGAGATCCCCGGCGGGCGCGGCTACGCCAACGCCGAGGCCTCCCCGACGACCGAAGCCGACCCGGCGAGCCGGATCGCGGACCTGAGCGCCGCCGACATCGAGAGCATCGAGGTGCTGAAGGGCGCCGCCGCCTCCTCGATCTACGGCTCCAAGGGCGCGAACGGGGTCGTCGTGATCACGACCAAGCGCGGCCGCGCCGGCACGCCGCGCTTCTCGGTCTCGCAGCGCGTCGGCATGTACACGCCGCTCAAGCTGCTCGAGACGCGCCACTGGACCGAGGCCGATGCCGTTGACGTGTATGGCAACGGCGTGCAGCAGTACTTCCAGGGAGGGTCGAGCCCCTACAACGACCTCTACGGTCAGGTCTACGACCAGCGGATGCCGTCCTATCAGACGATCGCCAGCCTGTCGGGAGGCAGCGCCGACACGCGCTATTACGTCTCGGGCGAGCTCAGCAAAGACCAGGGGATCGAGCGGAACACGGATGCGGGGCACCAGTCGGTCCGGCTCAACCTCGACCACGACTTCAAGCCCAACCTCACCCTCGACGTGACCAGCAACTACGCCCGCTCCGCCAATGACCGGGGCTGGGACAACAACTGCAACAACTTCGGCTGCATGGGCTACGCGATCGCCTACATTCCGAGCTTCTTCGACATGTCGAAGCAGGCCGATGGGAACTACCCCGAGCCGGCCTTCGCGGGCGTGCACTCCAACCCGCTGCAGCTCGCCGCCCTGGGCGTCAACCACGAGGAGACGAACCGCTTCACGGGTGGCGGACGCCTGTCCTGGACGCCGCTCGATCGCGACAATCAGAGCTTCCGCCTGGTCGTGGCGGGCGGCCTCGACACCTTCGACCAGAACAACCAGGTCTGGACGCCCAACGAGCTCTTCTTCGAGCGCGTTTCCTCCCTCCCCGGCACGGCCGTGCAGACCAACGGCCGCAGCGTCTCGGCCGACTGGAACGTGAACGGAATCCACCGCTGGTCGCCCGGCGGAGCCGCCGGCACGACGTTCTCGACTTCTTTCGGGCTGCAGTACGAGGACCTGCGCCTGCACACGCAGCAGATCGTGACCACGAACCTGCTCCCGGGCCAGCGCAACGTCAATCAGGGCACGAACTACTCGCCTTCCGAGGCTCTGAACCACGAGCGCACCGTGGCGCTCTACGGCCAGGAGGAGACGGACCTGTTCGATCAGCACCTCAAGCTGCAGGGCGGCCTTCGCGCCGAGCGCAGCAGCGTGAACGGCGACATCCAGAAGTTCTTCATCTACCCGAAGATCTCCGGCTCCTATCGGTTCATGGACCTGCTCGGCGCGGGCAGCGAGGTGAAGCTGCGCGCCGCCTACGGGGAGACCGGGAACCAGCCGCTGTTCAGCCAGAAGTTCACGCTGCTCGGCACGCCGCAGCTCGGCGGCCAGCAGGGCCTCACGGTCTCCACGACCTCCGGCTACCCGAACATCCAGCCCGAACGGGTCAAGGAGGTCGAGGTCGGTCTCGACGGCAGCGCCCTCGGTGATCGCCTCACCTGGGAGCTGACCGGCTTCCGGCGCCACACCACCAACCTGCTGCTTCAGCGCGTGCCCGCGCCGTCGTCCGGGTTCTCGAGCCAGCTCTTCAACGGTGGCAAGCTCCAGAACCAGGGCGTGGAGGTCGGGCTCGGCTACTCGCCCGTGGTGAGGGAGCACTTCACCTGGATCTCCCGTGCCACCTTCACCCGCTACACGAGCCTGGTCCAGGACCTCGCCGGGCTGCCGCCGTTCTTCCCGCCGCAATCGGGGTTCGGCAACCTGGGCAGGACCTACATTCAGGTGGGCCACCCGATCACGCAGCTGATCGGGTTCGATTGGGGGGATGCCGCTCACACGACGCGCGCCAGCCAGCTCTCGCAGCTCGGCAACACGGCGCCGGACTTCCGCGTCGGCTTCACCAACGACGTCCGCTACCACGCGCTCAATCTCGACGCCGTGCTCGACTGGCAGCAGGGCGGCAGCGTCATCAACCTGACCCGGTTCCTCGAGGACGACGGCCAGACGTCGCCCGACTGGGGCTCCGATGCCTGGCAGGCGCGCTATGCCGGCTACCTGCACGGCGTGATCGCGCCCTACATCGAGAGCGCGTCGTTCGTGAAGCTGCGCGAGGTCGCGCTCGACCTCAGCCTGCCGGCCGACCTGGTCTCCTCCCTCCACATCGGCGCCCGCAGCGTCCGCGTCGGACTGGCGGGCCGTAACCTGTGGATGTCGACGAAGTACAGCGGCCTCGATCCCGAGGTGGCCAACTTCGGCAGCGCATCGGTCCGCAACAACCTGGACATCAGCCCGTATCCGCCGTCGCGCAGCTTCTTCCTCAACGTCACCGTGGGGTTCTGAGATGACCAGAACGAATCCAATCCGGAGCAAGTGGGCGATGGCGCGGTGCGCCCGCATCGGCATCGCTCTGGCCGGCATTGCGGCGCTCGGCGCCTGCGGCGGGCTCGACATCACCGACACCAACTCGCCGACCGTCGAGGAGCTGACCGGCTCGCCCTCGCGCGACGTGCTCGCGCGCGCCGCGACCGGCATCTTCGCGCAGGCCGAGACCGACGTCGGCACCGAGATCCAGTTCTACGCGCTCTACGGGCGCGAGGGCTACAACCTGCTCGGCAACGACCCGCGCGAGACGGGCGAGCAGATCCGCGGGCCGCAGGACCCGACCGGCCGCAATTCCGGCATCTGGCTGGGTCAGTACAACGCGATCCGCACGATCAACGTCTACCTGGCCGCGCTCCAGAACGTGGAGGGGCTGAGCGACGGCGAGAAGCAGGCCTCGGCCGGGTTCGCCAAGACGGTGGAGGCGTGGCACTTCCTGCGACTCGCGGTGCGCACCGGGAAGCTCGGCATTCCGATCGACGTCGGTCGCGCCATCGACGCGCCGCCCGCGCCCTTCGTCTCCTTCTCGGACGCGCTCAAGGCGGCATCCGACATGATGGACGAGGCGTACGCCGACCTCCAGGCCGCCGGCGGCACGGCCTTCCCCTTCACCATGGCACCCGGCTACACCGGCTTCGACTCGCCGGCGACGTTCGCGCAGTTCAACCGCGCGCTGGCGGCGAAGATCCTCGTCTACCGCGCCACCTTCGTGGGCTGCAGCGCCTGCTGGGCCGAGGCGAAGACCGCGCTCGATGCCTCGTTCGTCACCGACGCTGGCCTGCCGGGCTCCCTGTCCACCGGCGTCTATTACGCGTACTCCGCCGCGTCCGGCGAGCCGAACAACCCGGTCTCGGAGCCGACCAGCAGCAACCACCTGTGGGTCCATCCGTCCATCGTGAGCGGCGCGCAGCTCCGCGCCAACGGGGAGCCGGACCTGCGGCTGACCGAAAAGGTCCTCGACGTCGGCCACACACGTGAGCTGAACGACCTCTCGAGCTCCTACAAGCCCGTCATGTTCAACGACCCGAGCGACCCGACGCAGCCCGATCTCGGCGCGCCCATCCCCTGGATCGACAACGAGGAGCTGCTGCTGCTCCGCGCCGAGGTCCGCTGGAACAACGGGGATAAGGCCGGCGCCATCAGTGACATCAACCTGATCCGGGAGAACTCGGGCGGGCTCCCGCCCACCACCCTGACCGCGTCCAGCGCCGACGCCGACTTCATTACGGAGCTGCTCTACAACCGGCTGTACTCGCTGCTCTGGGCGCAGGGCACGCGCTGGATCGACGCCCGCCGCTACGGCCGGCTCGACCAGCTCCCCATCGACCGCGCGGGCGACAACGTGTTCGAGAACATGATCGTGCCGGCCGACGAGTGCGCCGCGCGAGACATGGCCGCGCCGTGCACCCCGCTCGGCGGCTGAGCTGAGCGCCACCCGGGCGCCCGGGTCCGGGCGCCCGGGTCCCGGTAGAGAACCCGTGTGCATGTGCATGTGCGGGTGCGTGTGCGGCGTTGGTTCGTGCCCGGATCCCGCTTGCCGGATCCCGGTTGCGGTCGCGGGCCCCGCGGCGGCGGTAGGAAGGCACTGGAAACGGAAGTAGGGCCCGGGTGGGGGCGCGGCTCAGCCGCGCCCCCACCCGCACCCGCGGTCCTGCCGTCGTCAGACGGCCGCGTCCGGCCTCGCCACGAAGACCCGCCCGAGCAGCCCGCCCAGCGCGCCGGTCACGACAGAGGAGAGGGTGCCGAGCAGGAGCAGCGTGACCGGCACGTCGCCGAGCATCACCGAGACGGCGATGCCGATCGCCGCACAGGCGCCGCCCGCGAGCGCGCCGCCGCCCGCGGCTGGGCCTCGGCCCGCCGGCCGCGACCAGAGCGCGAAGAGCACGCCGGCCACGAGCGAGATCGTGACGCCGCCCATCGCGAACCCCGCCGCGATCCCGGGAATCCAGTGCCCCGCCAGCACCATGGCCAGCTGCAGCGCCGTCCCCACGGCTGTCGCGCGGACCAGCCCGTTCATCGACTCGCGCTCCGTCATGCACGTCCTCCCGCGTCGTCGGCCCCGGCCGTGCGCCGGCATCCGCCGGCAGGGCGAAGGCCCGGCATCGTCTCCGGCCCACAAGTAGGACCGAGGCGAGGACAAGGTCAAGGATCGGCCGCCGCGGCGCGGATCCGGCCCGGCGTTTGCCGTGCCCTGTGGCATGGAGACGATCCGGATCCCCAATGAGGCGACGTACGCGCCCGTCTCGCTCCTCGAGCTCGCGGTCGCCGCGCCGCTCCTCTCGCGCGTGCTTCTCGGCCACCGGCTGCCCGGCCGGGTGCTGCGCGCCGCGGCGCTCGGCCTCTACGCCGGCAGCGCCGCGCAGGACTGGGCCGAGCGGGCCGGGGTGCGCCCCGTCGACTTCCTCGCCGCCTTCGGCTGGGACGTGCGCCGGCTCCCCGTGGTCCCGATCGCGCGGCGTGAGGCCGAGGTCCGTTCGCTGGTCGAGCGCGTGAACGAGGGCTGGGTGGACGTGCGCCCGTCCCGCCGCGAGGTCGCCGAGATGGTGGACCATCACCTGACCGCAGTGATCGCCATGATCACCGGCCAGCGTGTCCTCACCAGCACCGCGGTGCGCGGCTTCGCCCTCGCCGGCCTCCTCTTCCCCTTCGCGCTCGGCGCCACGGATCTGCTCTCCGGCGACATCGCCGTGCTCCACGACACCGGCCCGTTCGAGCCCCACGTGCTCGCCCACGAGTTCGCCCACCGCAAGGGCTACCTCAAGGAGCTGCACGCGCAGGTGCTCGCCTACATCGCGCTCTCCGGCTCCGGCGAGCCGCTGCTCGTCCAGGCCGCGCTCTGCGAGCGCCTGCTCCGCCAGCTGTCCGTGCTGGCCGGGCCCGAGAACGGGGCCGCACTCCGCCGCCGCATCCGCGAGGCCGGACTCCGCCCCGAGGCCGAGCGCTGGTTCCTCGCGCTCCGCCCGCCGCTCGGCTCCGTCGAGGCGCCCCTGTTCCGCGCCCTCAAGGGCCTCTACGACCTCCGCCTCCGCATGACCGGTCAGAACGGCCTCTCCGATTACGACGCCGGATTCACCGCCTTCCTGTACGGCATGGAGACGGCCCCCGCCGCCATCCCGCTCCCGCCTGCCGGCCGCCTCGAGGAGGACGACCGCGCCGCCTCCGAGTAGGACGGACGGGCTGCGGGCTCCGGCCCGCCGGGTCGTGCACGAGCCGCCGCGGCCCTCGAGAAGTGATGGAACCCGACCGGCCCGGCCGGGGGTATGTGAGCACGTTCCGAGCAGTTCCCCGCAAAACCGAACGCCCGTGTCGGGCCGCCCGCGTGAGCGAATCCGCACGCGTGTCGCGGTCCTGGGCACAGGAGATCAATGCACCGACGTCCGCTCTCGATCGCCGTCGCGGTCCTCGCCCTCGGCTCGACCGGCGCGTTCGCCGCGCGCCCGCACGGCCCCCTCGGTGCCCCGGCTCTCCCCGCCGTGCGCGCGGTCGCGACCCTGGCGGCCGACACGCCGCAGGGCACCGACGCGCGCGTGCTGCTGGCGTCGTCGTCGTCGCCGGCGCCGCCTGCGCCGGATGCGCCGGCCGGGCGCGTCGCGGCGGCGCTCGACGCCCTTTCCCCACGCGCAGGCAGGACGAGCGCGCCGGAGGCGCTGCGCCGCGCCTTCGAGGCGTACTACGCGTTCCGGGCCGAGCACGGCGACGAGGTGCGGAAGCCCTACCTCTACTTCGTCGACTACGGGCTGGACAACCATACGCCGCGCGGCTGGGTCTTCGACATGGACGCGATGCGCCTGGTCGAGGGGCCGTTCACGGTGGCCCATGGGCGGGGATCGGCGCGCGCCCGGGACGGCGTGCCGACCCGCTTCTCGAACTCGCCGGGCAGCGCAGCCTCGTCGCTGGGGCTGTTCCTGACGCAGGAGACCTACGGCTTCAGCGGCCACGCGGGCCGGCGGCTCTACCACTCGGTCGGGCTGCGCCTCGAAGGCGAGTCCGGCCGCTTCAACGACGCCGCCCGCGCGCGCGGCGTGGTCGTCCACGGCGCGCCCTACGTCTCGGCCCGCGGCGCGGGGCGGAGCGAGGGCTGCCCGGCCATGTCGCAGGACCGGGCCCACCGCCTGATCCCGATGCTCGCGGAGGGAAGCCTGGTGTTCCTGTACTCCCCGAACGACACGGCCTGGCTGGACCACGGCCCCTGGGTGGGCGGCGGCCGTTGACGTGACGCCGTACCTCACCGCGCTCGTCGTCCATCCCGACTGCGCGCGCCACGACACCGGCTGGCGCCACCCCGAGCACCAGGGGCGGCTGCCGGCCATCGTGAGCGCCATCTACCACGACACCCCCGCCCTCCTCGAGCCGATGCTCCAGCGGGAGGCGACGCCGGCCGCTCCGCGCGACCTGCTCGCGGTCCACACCCCAGGCCACGTCGAGCTCGTGCGCCGCACCGCCGCGGAAGCCGAGCGCCAGGGTGAGCCGCTCTCGCTCGACGCCGACACCATCGTCTCCGGCGCCTCGTGGGACGCTGCCCTCGCCGCCGCGGGCTGCGCCATCACCGCAGCCTCACTCGTCCTCGACGGCGAGGCCCGCACCGCGTTCGCCCTCAGCCGGCCGCCCGGCCACCACGCCACCGCGGACCGCGCCATGGGCTTCTGCCTCTTCAACAACGTCGCCCTCGCCGCCCGTCACGCCCAGGCCCTGCGGCCCGGGCTCCGCGTGCTCATTTTCGACTGGGACGTGCACCACGGGAACGGCACCCAGGACATCTTCTACGGCGACCCGTCCGTCTTCTACCTCTCCATCCACCTCGCCGCCCACTATCCCGGCACCGGCCACGCCGACGAGCGCGGCGTCGGGGAGGGGGAGGGGACCACCCTCAACCTGCCGCTCCCCCACGCTACTCCCGCCGCCGACTACCTCGCCCTCGCCGGCGAGGCGCTCGCCGCCGCCTTCGACGCCTTCCGCCCCGGGCTCGTCCTCGTCTCCGCCGGCCTCGACTGCCTTGCCGGTGACCCGCTCGGCGGCCTTCGTCTCGAGCCCGCCGACCTGCACGCGCTGACCCGTCGCGTGCTCGACCTGGCGGCGACCACCGCCGACGGCCGCGTCGCCGCCGTCCTGGAGGGCGGCTACGCCCCCGCCCGCGCCGGCGCCGGCGTCGTCGCCGTGCTACGCGCCATGGCGGGTCTGGCCTCGCCCTGACTCCCGCCGCCCCGTTTCCGGTTGACCGCCTTCTCCGCTCCCGTCTACATTCCGCCAATGCTTGGACTCCCGCTCCGCGCGGACACGCGCGCATGAGCACCTCGGCCAGGGCCCGCCTGGCCCGGTCCGCCCCGCCGGGCGGCGCGGACCTCTACCGGCACGTGGCGCGCATGGTCGAGCTCGCTCCCGGCGCCGAGCTGGTCGTGGTGCCGTGCGGCGATGGCGCCACCGTCGAGTACCTGGCGGAGCTGAGCGGGGCCGCCGGCGCCGGCGCCGACCCCGATCAGGCGCAGGTCGATCGGGCCCTGGCCAGCGCCCGCGAGGCGCATCGCGAGACCCGGCTCCACTACGAGCACGCCCCGCTCGAGGACCTGCCGTACCGGGACGCCGTCTTCGATCTCGCCGTCGGCGAGATCGGGCTCGCCCGCGCGCGCGATGCCGGCGCCGCCGTGCGCGAGCTGGCGCGCGTCACCAAGCCGCTCGGCACGGTGGTTCTCATCCAGCTCTCGTGGAACCGGCAGCTCGATCCGGAGCGGCGTCGCCTTCTGGTCGAGACGCTCGGCCTGACGCCGCTGCTGGTCGTCGAGTGGAAGCAGATGCTGCGCGATGCCGGCGTCGTGGAGCTCACGGTGGAGGACTGGTTCGATGCGGCACGGGCGCTGCTCGCGCCCGAGCCGCTCGTGGGCTGGCTCGGCGAG
This sequence comes from uncultured Gemmatimonadales bacterium, assembly GCA_963708135.1. Classification (GTDB taxonomy): domain Bacteria; phylum Gemmatimonadota; class Gemmatimonadetes; order Longimicrobiales; family RSA9. The sequence goes on from OY970192.1 coordinate 402,012, forward strand.
CTGCTCGCGCTGCCCGGCAGGATCGCGCGCCTGCTGCGCGCCTGGCGCCGCCACGGCGTCGGCGGCGCGCGCGACGCCCGCCGACGGGCGCACGAGTTGCGACGCTTGATCCAGAAGGAGCGGGTCCTCGCGCTTTCGGTCATCCGCGGCACGCGCTGGGAGGCGGCGGCGGACTCCAGCGAATGATCACACGGGAGGGGGCGTGAGCGATATGAAAGGGAGCGGCTTCGGCCGCATCCGGGAGCTGCTGCCCGAGATGCAGGCGGCGCTCGGGGAGCTCGGGCTGGACGGCTGGCTGCTCTACGATCTGCACGCGCGCAACGGCGTCGCCTCGCGGCTGCTCGGCCTGGGCGAGCTCTCGCGCCGGATCTTCGTCCTGATCCCCGCCGAGGGCGAGCCGGCGGCCCTCACGCACGAGATCGAGCAAGGCCCCTGGGCCGCCTGGCCATGGGCGAGCGAGCGCTACTCGGCCTGGAAGGACCTCGATGCCCTGCTCGCCCGGCTGCTCGAGGGCCGCGCCCGCGTGGCCATGGAGTACTCGCCGGCCGACGCCGTGCCCGCCATCGACCTCGTGCCCGCGGGCGTGGTCGAGCTCGTGCGGCGCGCCGGCGCCGAGGTGGTCTCCTCCGGCGATCTCGTCAGCCGCTTCTACTCGCGCTGGTCCGCCGCCGACCTCGCCTCCCACGAGCGCGCGTCCGTGGCGCTGGCCCAGGTGGCCAACGCCGCCTTCGTCCGGCTCGCGCGCGAGATGGCCGAGGGCCGCACCGTCTCCGAGGGCGATGTCCGCACCTGGGTCCTGGCCGACCTCGAGGCCCACGGCTGCGGCACGGGTGCCGACTGCATCTCGGCCCGCGGCGTGAACGCCGCCAACCCGCACTACGAGGTGGCCGGCACCGGCGAGACGTTCCGCCGCGGCGACGCCGTGCTCCTCGACCTGTGGGCCAAGGAGTCCGCCGACTCCGTCTACGCCGACCAGACCTGGATGGCCTTCCTCGGCGACGAGGTGCCCGGCCGCGTGGCGGACCTCTTCGCCGTCATCCGCGATGCCCGCGACGCCGCCGTCGACTTCCTGCGCCGCGAGTGGGAAGCCGGACGCGAGGTCCAGGGGTATCAGGTCGATGACGTCACGCGTGGCGTGGTGGCGGAGCGCGGCTACGCCGACGCCTTCTTCCACCGCACCGGCCACTCGATCGACCAGGCGACACACGGCATGGGCCCCAACATCGACAACCTCGAGACGCACGAGACCCGGCGGCTGCTGCCCGGCGTCGCCTTCTCGATCGAGCCCGGCATCTACCTCCGCGGCGACGTGGGGCTGCGTACCGAGATCGACGTCTACATCGGCCCCGATGGACCCCGCGTCACCACGCCCGACCCCCAGAGCGGCGTGCTGGCGCTCTTCGCCGGCTGAGCATGGAGCGGGAGCCCGCAACCGAGGAAACGGCCCTTCCCGCCGAACCCGGGAACGGCGCCGGTGCCGCGCCCGCTCCGGGCGAGGCCGAGACGGGCGGCACCGCGCGCCGCTCCCGCTTCGGCGCCCCCGGCGGCTTCTACTTCTACGGCGTCGTGCGCTCCCGTGGCTGGCGGCCGCCCGGCCGCTCGAGCGAGCGCGACGAGCTCCTGCGCGTCCGCTACCGCGACCTCGAGGCGCTGGTCCGCCCCGTCCCCTTCGAGCTCCCGGTGATGGATGAGGTGCACGTCCAGGCCCACCAGCGCATGGTCGAGGGCGCCATGCGCCGCGGCACCGTGCTCCCCGCCGCGTACGGCATCATCTTCCGCGGCCGGCGCGCCGTCATCCGCTTCCTCGAGGACCAGTACCTCGCCCTCGACGAGGGGCTCGCCTTCATCGACGGCCACTGGGAGCTCCGCCTCCACGTCATCGCGACCGGCCCCGCGGAGCCCGGTCCCGAGCTCGTCGATGTCGCCCTCCACTGCTACGCCGAGCTGCGCCGCTTCGCCCGCGCCGCCGTGCCCTTCCGCCAGGACGGCCCCAGGATCCTGAGCGCCGCCTTCCTCGTGCAGCGCTCCGGCTGGATCGAGTTCGTCAACCGTGCCGAGGACCTCGGCGCGACCCACCCCGAGCTCAACTTCGACGTCACTGGTCCCTGGCCGCCCTACGACTTCGTCCGCATGACCCTCTAGGCGACGCCGCCGGCGATGCTGCTCGAGGTCTCGCTCCCCGTCCCGCTGCCCCGAACCTTCACCTATCGCCTCGAGCGGGAGGGGCCGCCGCCCGCGCCCGGGACCCGCGTGCGCGTGCCCTTCGGCCGGCGTACCCTCGTGGGCTGGGTCCTCGGCACGGGCCGCCACGAGCCGGACGCCCGCCTCCGGGACGTGCAGCAGGTCCTCGACCTCGACGGCCCCAGCGTCACGCCCGAGCTGCTCCGCCTCTGCCGCTGGATCGCCGACTACTACCTGGCCCCCCTCGGCCAGGTGCTCCGTACCGCCCTCCCCGCCGTCCTCTCGGATACCGCCCGCGACGAGCCGCCCGTGCGCACCCGCCGTGTGCTGCGCCTCACCGCCGAGCTGCCCAGCCTGCTCCAGCGCGAGGAGGTGTTCGGCCGCGCCCACCGGCAGCGCGCCTGCTTCGAGCTGCTCGAGGCCACCGGCCGCGTCGCCGAGGTCACGCACCTCACCCGGCACAGCGGCTTCTCCTACACCGTCCTGAACGGCCTCGTGGAGCGGGGCCTGGCCGAGATCATCGAGGAGGAGGTCGAGCGCGACCCTTTCGCCGGCACCGCCGAGCCGCCGGCGCCCGATCTCACGCCCACCCCCGCCCAGGCCGCCGCCATCGCCACCCTGCGCGCGGCCGCCGACGGCCCGCAGGCCGCCCCGCCCGCCCCGTTCCTGCTCCGCGGCGTCACCGGCTCGGGCAAGACCCTCGTCTACATCGAGCTCCTCGAGGAAGTCGTCGTGCGGCAGGGCCGCGGCGCCATCGTCCTCGTCCCCGAGATCGCGCTCACGCCCCAGACCGTCTCCCGCTTCCGCGCCCGCTTCGGCGACGCCATCGCCGTCCTGCATTCCGCCCTCTCCGAGGGCGAGCGCTACGACGCCTGGCGCGCCCTCCTCGCCGGCGAGCGCCGCATCGCCGTCGGCGCGCGCTCCGCCATCTTCGCCCCCGTCCGCGACCTCGGCGCCATTGTCGTGGACGAGGAGCACGAGGGCAGCTACAAGCAGTCGGAGACCCCCCGCTACCACGCCCGCGAGCTGGCCGTCGTGCGCGCCCGCATGGCCGGCGCCGTCTGCGTCCTCGGCAGCGCCACTCCCTCCCTTGAGAGCTGGAACAACGCCCTGCGCGGCAAGTTCCGCCTCCTCGAGCTGCCTACCCGCGTCGAGGGCCGCCCCCTCCCCCCCGTCCAGGTCGTGGACATGCGCCGCTCCCGCGCCAGGCCGGAGCCCGGCCCGGCGGGCGGCATGGGGACCGGCCTGGCCGCGTCGGGTCGCGGAGACGGGATCCTCTCTCCCGCGCTCCACGCTGCCGTCCGCGCGCGCCTGGAGCGCAGCGAGCAGATCATCCTGCTCCTCAACAGGCGCGGCTACTCGACGTTCGTGCAATGCCGGGACTGCGGCCACGTGTGGCACTGCGAGCAGTGTAACGTGTCGCTCACCTACCATCGTCGCCGCCGACGGGTGGTCTGCCACTACTGCATGCACGAGGAGCCCGCCCCGGCGCGTTGCCCGGACTGCGGCTCCGCCGACATCGCCTTCAGGGGGGTCGGCACGGAGCAGGTCGAGCGCAGCGTCATCGAGGCGTTCCCCGCCGCCCGCGTCGCCCGCATGGACGTCGATACCACCTCGCGCAAGTGGTCCCACCACGAGATCCTCTCCCGCGTCGGCCGCCTCGAGGTGGACATCCTGCTCGGCACTCAAATGATCGCCAAGGGGCTCGATTTCCCCGGCGTGACCCTGGTCGGCGTGATCAACGCCGACGTCGGCATGAACCTCCCCGACTTCCGCGCCAGCGAGCGCACCTTCCAGCTCCTCACGCAGGTCGCCGGGCGCGCCGGCCGCGGGCCGCGCGGCGGCGAGGTCCTCGTCCAGACCGCGCTCCCCACCCACTACGCCATCCGCGCCGCGCTCGAGCACGACTACCGCGGCTTCGCCGAGCAGGAGCTCGAGGAGCGCCGCGGGCCCGACTACCCGCCCCACTGCCGCATGCTGAACGTCGTCCTCAGCGGCCTCGACCAGAACCTCGTCCACGCCGCCGCCGAGGAGACGGCCGCCTGGGTCCGCGACGCCCTCCGCGGCGCCGGCGAGGCCCGCGTGCGCCTGACCGGCCCCGCCCCCTGCCCCATCGACCGCATCCGCGGCCGCTGGCGCTGGCACCTCCTCCTCCGCAGCGCCAGCCCCGGCGCCATCGGCGCCATCGGCCGCGCCCTCGCCGAGGCGTTCGACCTCCGCCCCGGCCCCGCCCGCCTCCGCGTCATCCTCGACCGCGACCCCGTGTCGCTGCTTTAGACGGCAAGGCCATTGCACGCCGATCTGCCCCGGCGCTAAACTAATGTAGCCGCATCCCCGGGCCCCAACCCGAGTCGCCGGTGGCGCCGCCGCCGGCCCTGGATTCAGGAGGCGTACGTACGAGTATGGGCTGCCTGGCGCTGAATGCTTCCTTCGAGCCGCTCACCATCCTCCCCGTCCGGCGCGCGCTCCGTCTCGTCATCGATCGCAAGGCCGAGATCCTCGAGGTCGATGAGACGCGCGTGTTCCGCTCCGAGCGGCGGGACATGCCGTGCCCGTCGGTCATCCGGCTGGTCCGCTATATCCACGTTCCGCGCAAGTTCCGCCGGCAGGTGACGAACACGTTCCTGTTCGCGCGCGACGGCTACCGCTGCCAGTACTGCGGTCGCCATCGGGGACAGCTGCGGGGGCGCGAGTTCCTGACGCGGGACCACGTGGTGCCGCTCTCGCGCGGGGGGACCAACTCCTGGCAGAACGTCGTGACGGCGTGCTCGCCCTGCAACAACCGCAAGGGGAGCCACCTGCCGCTCGAGGTGGGAATGCGTCCGATGCACCTGCCGGCCGAGCCGAACTACGTGGAGCTCGTGTGGGCCGTGCGCCGGATCACGCCGATCCAGGCCAAGTACATCCGCATGTTCTACGGTGAGGATGTGCTGCGCGCCCTGCAGACGGAGGAGCAGTCGCAGGCCTCCTGACGTGCGCCGCGCTCGCGCACGCGCCGCCTCATTGCCCGCTCTCCAGAAGCTCGTCCATCTTCTGCAACAGCGTCCGGATGTCGATCGGCTTGCGCACGTAGTCGTTCGCGCCGGCGTGCAGCGCCAGCTCCTTGGCGCCTTCCATGGCGGTGACGGCGATGATCGGGATGGCGTGCGTCCGGACATCGTCGCGCAGCTGCCGCGTGGCCTCGAAGCCATCGAGCACCGGCATCATGATGTCCATCAGGATCAGGTCGGGGCTCTCGGTGAAAGCGAGATCGACGGCCTCGCGGCCGTTCGTCGCCACCAGCACGCCGTACCCGAACGCCTCCAGCAGCGCGCGCAATGCTTCACGGCTATCCATGTGATCCTCCGCGATCAGGATCGTCGCGGAGACGCCGGATGCCTCTCTCTCCGAAAGCTCTCGCATCGTGGCCGACTTCATCATCCTTGCGCTCGGGCGTGGGCACCTGGTTTCCCGCTTTCCGCCGCACCGGCCCGGGAGCGGCGTGACGCCCGGACAGCCGCCGCACCGCAGCACGTTTCATGGGCCGCAAGTATTCGGCCATGGACCCCTCCGCCGGTCGCGACCCCGGGCGTCGCCGACTGGACGGCCCACCGCCCGCCCCCTACCTTCGGCGCATGCCCGACACCCTGTTGATTCCGCGCCCCGTTGGCGCCGCCCGACCGCGGCGGCTGCGTCTGCATGAGGACCACACGTTCCACGTGGAGTGCGCTGGCGGGCGGCCGCGGGAGGATGCGTGAGCCGGGCCGGCGATGAAGGCGGCGTCTCCGATGCGGCCGAGCTCCCGTCCGGAGCGCGCGCCTTCGAGGTCGATGGCGCCCGCTGGCTGGCCCGCGCGGCCGGCGCGGCGGCCGCGGGAACCGGACGCCACGGCCGCGCCTTCCTCGTCTCCGTCCTGTTCGCCCTGGAGGCCGAGCCCGGCGCGCCCCGCCGCGAGGCGCTGCTGCCCCGCGGCCGGCTGGAGACGCTCTATCCGGAGGAGCTCGTCTCGTTGTTCCGCGCCGCGACGGTGCTCCCGCCGCCCCCGTCGCGAGCCTGAGCGGCCCCGTCCTCCAGCGCCGGTCCCACCTCCACCCGGTTGCCCGCGACGTGGATCGCATAATGCCTGATCCCCGGCCCGGGCGGCTCGACCCGGGCTCCGCAACGGATGTCGAAGGTGGCATGGTCGGACGGGCAGACGAGCAGATACCCGTTCAGTCGGCCCTCGCGGGCGAGGTTCGTGTCGTCGGTCGGGCAAAGCGCGGAAAGGGCGTAGTACGTCTGTCCCACGTTCAGCAGCGCCACCGGCTCGCCGTGCGCCTCGACCTCCCGGATCTGCCCCGGCCCCAGCTCGGCCGTGCGCAGCACCGCCTGGTACTCCTCCATTGCGTCTCCTCCGGCTTCTCCTTCCCGGAAAAGGGCGCAAGAGGTGTACCCCCTGGCGGGCCGCCGATCCGCGCGCCGCGCTCAGCCCGCCACGGCCGGCGGAGCGTGACCCGCCGTCGCGCGCGCCGCCGCCCGGTCGTCTTCGGCGCTCGCCTCTCCAGCCTCCTCCAGCCATCGGAGCATGGCCCCCTCCTCGGCCAGGTTCCGCTCCACCAACCGCTGCACATCCCCTTCGCCCGCCGCCGCCGCGAGCCGCACGATCGCCTGGTAGAGCGAGCTCTGGTACGAGAGCAGCCGTGTCGCCATCTCCAGCTCGTAGCGCTCCGCCAGACTCGGCGTCGGCTCCGCGCCGTAGAACACCCGCCGCTCCTCGCGCAGCCCGCGCACACCGGCGCTCTGCACGAGCGGCGCATCCATCCCCATCAGCTCCAGCGAGCGCTCCAGCGTGCCCGCGTGGCGACGGGTCTCCTCCCGGTGCAGGCGCACCCGATCGCGCAACGGCTTGCTGGCGGTCTCGGTCTCGAGACGGTCCAGCACCTGCAGCGCCTGCTGCTCCGCGTCGTAGGCGACCCCGAGCTGGTGGCGCAGCATCTGCTTCAACGTCGTCAGTGGCATTGTCCGTTGGGGAGTCCGAGGGAACTCGCCGGCCGCCGCGGGAGGCGCGGCGCCTCGACCCGGATCGGAGCAACAATCGTTCCCCTCCCACCCGCACCCGACCACTCCAGACGGAGGTCCGCCGTGCCAGATGCCAACCGCAGGAGGATCCTCACCGGCGACCGCCCCACGGGCCGACTACACCTCGGCCACTGGGCCGGCAGCCTCGCCTCACGCGTCCGCCTCCAGGATGACTACGAGTGCTTCTTCATCGTCGCCGACCTCCACTCGCTCACGACTCGCCCCGAGAAGGAGCACATCGCCGCCATCCCAGCCCATATCAGCGACATGGTCCTCGACTCCCTCGCCGCCGGAATCGATCCGGCGAAGAGCACTATCTTCCTACAGTCTGCCGTCCCACAGACCGCCGAGCTCGCCATCCTCCTCCAGATGCTCGTCACGCTGCCACGCCTCGAGCGCATCCCCAGCATCAAGGAGATGGCCGAGGCCGCCCACCTCGACGTCCTCCCCTTCGGTCTCGTCGGCTATCCCGTCCTCCAGGCCGCCGACATCCTCCTGCCCCGCGCCCACCTCGTCCCCGTCGGCCGCGACAACGTCCCGCACGTCGAGCTCACCCGCGAGATCGCCCGCCGCTTCAACCACCTCTACGGCGAGACCTTCCCCGAGCCCGAGCCCCTCGTCAGCGACGTCCCCGTGCTCCCCGGCATCTACGGCCAGCGCAAGATGTCGAAGTCTCTCGACAACGCCATCCTCCTCTCCGACCCAGAGGACGTCGTCCGCGAGCGCGTCATGCGCATGTATACCGACCCCAAGCGCGTCCGCGCCGACATCCCCGGCACCGTCGAGGGCAACCCCGTGTTCCTCTACCACGACCTCTTCAACCCGGATACCGTCGAGATCGACGACCTCAAGCAGCGCTACCGCACGGGCCGCGTCGGGGACGTCGAGGTGAAGCGGAAGCTCGCCGCCGCGCTCAACGCCTTCCTCGAGCCCATGCGACGTCGCCGTGCCGAGCTCGCCCGCGAGCCCGACCTCGTTCGTGACGTCCTCCACCAGGGCAACGCCCGCATGCGCGCCATGGCCCGCGACACCATGGAGCGCGTCCGCGCCGCGATGGGACTTACCTACTACCGCGAGTAGCGGCCCGCTTCGTGGCTCTCCTCCTCTTGACTCCCCATCCCTCCCCTGCGAAACTTAGACGAACTTCTAAATGAGGGCGGCGTGGACCGGACGATTCGGGCACTGGCGGATCCCACGCGGCGCGAGATCCTGAGGGCGCTGCGGGAACGGGACATGGCGGCGGGCGAGCTCGCCGCGCGCTTCCCGATCACGGGGCCGTCGGTGTCGCATCATCTGAGCGTGCTGAAGGATGCGGGGCTGGTGACGGCGGAGCGGGAGGGGCGCAGCATCGTCTATTCGCTGAACGCGACGGTCTTCCAGGAGTTCGTCGAGGAGATGCTGGGCTTCTTCGGTGTCGGAGGTGAGCGGTGAGCAGGCGGTGGGTGGGCCCGCTGCTGCTGTTGGCGATGTGGGCCTTCGCGCTGGCCGTCTACCCGGCGTTGCCGGCGCGCATCCCGATGCACTGGGGCTTTCGGGGTGGCGTGGACCGGTGGGGTGGGAAATGGCCGTCGGCGTTCGTCGTGCCGCTGGCGGGCGTGGCGTTGTGGTTGCTGCTGCCGGCGCTGCGGCGGCTGGACCCGCGGCGCGGGCACTACGAGCGGTTCGAGCAGACCTTCTGGCTGCTGGTGAACGCGCTGGTGGCGTTCATGGCGGTGGTGGAGGTGGCGCTGCTGGGCGCGGCGCTGGGTTGGGCGGTGGACATGACGCGCGTCGCGCTGGTCCTGGTGGGGCTGGTGTTCGTGGTGCTGGGCAACTACCTGCCGCGGGTCCGCTCCAACTGGTGGGTGGGGATCCGGACGCCGTGGACGCTCGAGAGCGAGCGGGTGTGGCGGGAGACGCACCGGCTGGGCGGTCGGACGTTCGTGATCGGCGGTCTGGTGACGATGGTGGCGGCGCTGCTGCCGGCGGTGGTGCGGCCCTGGGTGGCGCTGGCGGGCCTGGTGGTCGGCGGCTTCGTACCGGTCGTCTACTCGTACGTGGTCTGGCGGCGCGAGCAGCTGGAAGGGCGGAAGAACGGGTGAGCGGGGAGACTTCCTTTCAAGGCGGGCTCCGGCCCGCGGGATGGAACCGATGACGAGCAGTTCCATGCGGCCGCTGCGAGCCGCGGCGCTGGCGGCGTTCTTCGCCGCCGTTCCCGCTGCGCTCGCGGCGCAGCAGACGAGCGGCGCATACGTGGTCCGCAAGGGCCAGGACACGATCGCGGTAGACCGCTTCACGCGCGGGCCGACGGAGCTGAAGGGCGAGGTCGTGGACCGGCTGGCCGGTTTCCGTCAGACCTACGACGCGAAGCTGAACGCCGACGGCACCATCTCGCGCTTCGCCCTCGAGGTCCGGCCCGCCCGGGCGCCGGCCGATTCCCCGCCCGCGCAGAAGATCGCCATCGAGCTGCGCGGCGACAGCGCGTTTCTCTATACCGGTGACGCAACTACGCCCGCCCGCTCCATGGCGACGCCCGCGGGCACACTCCCGTTCTTCAACCTCTACTTCTCGCTCGTGGACCAGGCGACGAGGCGCGCCCACGAGCTCGGGGGCGGCACGCTCCGCATCCCGCTCCTGATGCAGTCGCTGCAGACGGTGGACGGCAGCTACGCGCCCGTGGGCGGCGACTCCGCCACGCTGACGATCGGCGGCACCACGCTGCGCGTGGCCCTCGACGATCAGGGCCGCATGCTTGGCGGCGTGGTGCCGGCCCAGCAGCTCACCATCGAGCGCGTCGCAGCCTCCGAGGCTTCGACGAAGGTCGCGCCCACGGACTACTCCGCGCCTCCGGGCGCGCCGTACACGGCCGAGGCCGTGTCCGTCCCCGGTCCCGCCGGCACCCTCGCCGGCACCCTGACCATGCCGAAGGACGCGCGCGGCCCGGTCCCGGCCATCGTCACCATCACCGGCTCCGGTCCCGAGGACCGCGACGAGGCGCTCCCTTCCGTCGGGCCCTACCGTCCCTTCCGGCAGATCGCCGACACGCTGTCCCGCCGCGGCATCGCCGTGCTGCGCATGGACGATCGCGGCTTCGGCGAGTCGCAGGGCGACCTGAAGGGAACCTCCGCCGACTTCGCCGACGACATCCGCGCCGCCGTCCGCTATCTCCGGTCCCGCCAGGACATCGACGGCGCGCGCATCGCGCTCCTCGGCCACAGCGAGGGCGGCATGATCGCGCCAATGGTCGCCGCCACGGATCCCCACCTGCGCGGCATCATCCTCATGGCCGGACCGGGCCGCTCGGGGCGCTTCATCCTGCACTACCAGCTCTCCGCCCTGATCGAGAACGACACCTCACTCACCGCCGCGGCCCGCGACTCGGCCCTGAAGCGGGTGGACGCGAAGATCGATTCGGCCGCCGCCGCGAGCCCGTGGACCCGTTTCTTCGTGGACTACGATCCGCTGCCCACGGCCCGGAAGGTCCGCGTCCCGGTGCTCATCCTCCAGGGCGCCACCGACCACCAGGTATTCCCCGACCAGGCCCCGCTGCTGGCGCGCGCCTTCCGCGCCGGCGGAGACCACGATGTCACGCTGAAGGTCTTCCCGAACCTGAACCACCTCTTCGTCCCCGACCCGAGCGGCCTGCCCGAGGGCTATACCAGGCTGCCTTCCTTCCAGGTCGAGCGCGATGTCCTCGGCACCATCGCCGACTGGGCCGTCCAGCACCTGGAGTAGCCCCCGCGGGCGAGGGGGCGGGCCTCGCCCGCGCCGCTGGCCGGTCCAGGCGTGGCCGACCAGCGGCCGCAGGCGGGGGCGGACCGCCGCGGGCGTGCGCCCGCGGCGGCGCGGCCCGCCCGCGCGGCCGGCGCCGCAGCTTCGAACCACTCGTCCCCAGTCCCGAACCTCGGGTCCCGCACCCCGCACCCCCATGTTCCGCGCCCGGCTTCCGGCTAAATTCCGCCTCTGCTGCAACTCCCGCCGCTTCGCGCTCGTAGGGGGTTCCGCGGCCGACTCCCGCATCCCGGAGAATCGCCATGAACGACATCGCACCGCAGCTGCCGGCCATCCTCGGCACGATCATCGGCGGCCTGGTCCTGATCATCCCGATCGCCGGCTTCACGCTCCGCTTCGCCATCAAGCCGATCACGGAGGCCGTGCTGCGTATGCGTGAGGCACAGGCGGGGCAGGGCGGCCGGGAGGTGGCCGTGCTCGAGCAGCGCGTTTCGCTCCTCGAGCAGCAGGTCCTGGGGATCGAGCGCTCCGTGGAGCGGCTGGTCGAGGCCCGCGACTTCGACCGCCAGCTCACCGCGCCCAAGTCCTGACCACGCCCGCCCGCGCGCCCGGTTTTCCTGGAGGAGGATGATGGACAGCAATTTCATCGGACTCGTGGCCGTCCTGCTCGGCGGGCTCACGATCCTGATTCCGGTGGCCGCGTTCGCTACCCGGTTCGCGGTCAAGCCGGTGCTCGAGCTGTACCTGAAGGCGCGCGCGGAGCAGCACGGGGACTCTGCCGACCTGGCCCTCATCGAAAAGCGGATGGCCTTCCTCGAGCAGCAGCTCGAGAGCATCGGCACCGATGTGGGCCGGCTGGTGGAGGAGCGCGACTTCGAGCGGCGGCTGCTGGAGAAGCGCTCCTGAACCTCCCCGTCCCGGCGTCGTGACCCACCGGCCGCCGGCAGAGGGCCCACCCCCCCGGGCACGGCGGAATTTGGCTCCTCGCTGTTCCGAGTGGGTGAGGATTGGACGCGTGTGCGGGTGCGGGTGCGGCTCCCACGCACACGCACACGCACACGGGTTTCGAGCCCCCTGAAGGCGGCGGATGCCGCGGCGGCACGGGCTGGGATACCTGCTCGTCTCTCGCTGCCGAAATGCTCTCGATCACCTGCCGTCCGGGTGCCGGCCCCTGGCTAGGCCGGGCACGGATGCGCGGGCTCGCCGGATTGCCGGTGGCAGGGGGGCGGGCGCCGGCGCGTGCGCGGTTGCGTCGCCTGCCCAGGGGGCGTAGATGAGGCCGCCCGGGCCCCCGGAAACATCTGCGGGGTAGAACCCCCCGCACCCGTGTCACAACGCGCCGCCCGCGCGCGTTCTTCGAGTGAGGATGGGACGATCCGCCACGTGGATTTCGACGCCCTCTTCCAGCGCCTGTATCCATCCCTGTTCCGGTACCTGCATCGGCTGACCGGGGACCCGGATGTCGCGGAAGATATCGCGCAGGAGGCATTCGTTCGCTTGTTGAGCCAGCAGCTCCCCGAGTCGGAGGCGCGCCCCTGGCTGTTCGCCGTGGCCATGAACCTGGTCCGCGACCGGGCGCGCAAGACGGAGCGCAGGCAGCGGTTGCTGTCGGCGGTGCCGACGGGGCCGGCGCCGAGCCCGCGCCCGGACGATCTGACCGAGCAGAGGGAGCGGATCGAGGCGGTGCGGGAGGCGCTGGCACGGATCGCGCCCAGAGACAGGCAGCTCCTGCTCATGAGGGAGGAAGGGTTCACGTACGAGGAGATGGCGCGCGCCGTCGGGGTCGCGCCGAGTTCGATCGGAACGTTGATCGCCCGTGCGCTCCGGCGGTTTTCCGGGGCCTACCACGCGCGAGAGGCAGGCAATGACGCATCCGAGTGAAGGCACGCTCCAGGCCTATCTGGACCACGCGCTTTCCGCGGAGGACCAGGCGGAGGCCGCTGGCCATCTCGAGCGCTGCGCCGCATGCCGGGCGGAGCTCGAGACGCTGGCACGCGTCGCCGCCACCGCGTCGGCCGCGCTGGCCCTGCTCGACGCGCCCATCGATGCCGTCAGCGCCCGGGCGGCCGTCACGCGCCGCGCCGAGCGCGAGGCCGAGCCGGTCCACATCGCCCGTCCCGCCGCCGCGCCCTTCCGCCGCGCGTTCCTGCGTGCCGCGATGCTCGTCCTGGCCTCGGCCACCGTGGCCGTGGCGGCCATCCCGGGCACGCCGCTGCACCGCTGGATCGCGAACGTCTGGCGGGAGCGCGTCACCACGCGAGTGGCGCGTCCCGCGCCGGCCGCGCGACCCGCCGTGCGCGTCCCCGAGGCCGCGCCGGCGCCGCCCACGGCGGGCGTGTCGGTCCTGCCCGCGGGGGACCGGGTCCGCATCGTGTTCGACCACGTGGCTGCCGAGACCGTGGTGCAGGTCCGGCTGGTCGATGCGGAGCAGGCGGCGGTGGAGGCGTCCGGTCCCGCGGCTTCCGCGCGGTTCCGCACGGGGCCCGGGCGTATCGAGATGGTCGGCGGCGGCGCCGGACAGGTTCGGGTCGAGGTTCCGCGCTCGGTCGGTCGCGCCAGCGTGGAATCCGACGGCCGGCTGCTCCTGTTCAAGGAGAACGCCAGCATCCGCGTCTTCAGCCCCGCGGACACGGTGGGGCAGGTGCTGACGTTCCGCGCCGGCCATTGACGGCGGGGAAGGGAAGGGAAGAGGGCCGGGACGCGGATGCGTCCCGGCCTTTTTTCGGCGCTGCCGCCCCTCCCTTTCCCCGCGCGTCCGAACAGGCGATATTGGGAGGCGTCCCCGAATCGGGGGTCCATTCTCTAAGGCATTCTGGAGGGCCGGCTTGGGTCGGCTCCCGTTGGTGTTCGTGATCGCTCCGCTTTGCCACGGGGAAACGCTGCTCGAATGATGCTCTCCGCGCTCGCAGTGGCTCTGGTCTCGGCCGCCATGCAGCTTCCGGCGCCGCCGATGGGGGTCGTGCGCGGCAAGATCCGGAGCGAGGCGACGGGCCAGCCGCTGGGGCTGGCCGTGGTCGAGCTGATCGACCGGTCGGGCACGCAGCGGACCGTGACGGACAGCGCCGGGCGCTACGTGCTGCGCGACGTCCCCGCCGGCCGGCACCTGCTGCGCGCGGTGCACCTGGACCACGCGCCGTTCGAGGTCGAGGTCCTGGTGCCGCCGGGCGGGCAGGTCGTCGTGGACCTCGCGCTGGTGCTCAGGCCCGTGACGCTGCCGACCGTGACCGCGCGCTCGCGCTGGGGGCGCGGGCTCGACACGGCGGCGGCGCAACCCGCCGATCTCGGCGCGGCCACGGTGAAGTTCGTGGAGGCGACGCCGGGCGTGGCGGAGCTCGGGCTGGCGGAGGCCGCGCGGGGGATCCCCGGCGCGGAGCCGGCCGATCCCTCGGATGTGCTCTACGTGCGTGGCGGCGCGGCGGACCTGAAGCTGGTGCTGCTCGACGGCGCCCCCGTCTACGCGCCGTTCCACGTGGGCGGCCTGGTGAGCGCGTTCGAGCCGGATGTGCTGAGCTCGGCCACGCTATACCTGGGCGGCGCCCCTGCCCGCTACGACGGCGGGCTCTCCTATGTCATGGACCTGGAAACGCGCTCCGGTCATCGCGACGGCGTGCGCGCGCGCGGCGCGATGGACCTCATCTCGGGCCGGGCCCTTGTGGATGGGCCGGTGGGCTCGCGTGCCAGCTTCATGGTGGGCGGGCGGGCCGTGCAGGGGATCGGCGCCGCGCCACTGCTCACGGGCGGCGAGTTCCCCTACGGCTACGGCGACGGGCTGGCGCGCGTGGACCTGGATGTCGGCAGGTCCGGCCTGGTCAGCGCGACCGGCTTCCTCAACCACGAGACGGTGCGCCTGGACGAAGGGCCCGACCCCGGCAGCGCCTTCTGGGGCAACTCCGCCGGCTCGATCCGCTACCGGGGGCCGCTCGCCGGCAACGACGCACAGCTGACGCTGGCGTTCGGCAACTTCGAGGCGAGGCTTCCGATCGGCGGCTTCCGTCCGCTCGTCGCCGACGGCGTCTCTCGCCGGGTCCGCGCGACGGCCGACCTGTCGGAGACGCTCGGCCCGACCCAGCTCTATTACGGCGCCTCCTACGACCGGCTCTGGATCCGCTACACCGCCTGGCCGCAGAACGGCACCCGCGATCCGCTCCTGCTGGACACCCAGGACATCGGCCAGTCCGTGGGCGCCTACGTGGATGCCGACTGGCAGCCGCTGCCCCGCGTGCGCATCCGCGGTGGCCTGCGCGCCGACATCTTCAGCGGCGCGCCCACGCCGCGCCTCGGCCCACGTCTCGCGCTCAGCTGGCTGCTCGGCGACCGCGCCACCCTCACCGTGGCCGGTGGCGGCTACCACCAGTACGTCCGCGCCGACGAGACCGCGATCCTGGCCAACGACTCCGTGCCGGCGCACGTGCCGCCGCTCGCCGTCGCACGCGCGTCGCACCTGCTCGTCGCGCTCGACCAGCAGATCCTCGACGACCTGCGTCTGGGCGTGGAGGGCTTCTACAAGACGTTCGACGGCGTCCCCGACCCCAGCCGTCCCGATGCCGCCCGTGCCCACGCCTCCGGGCTGGACCTGTGGGTGCGCCGAAGCACCGGCCGCTTCACCGGCTGGCTCGGCTACTCACTCGCTTGGGTCTGGTCCACGGACGACTTCCACCTCACGGCCACCGATCTCTTCGCCGGCCGGCAGCTGCTCAGCGCCGGGCTCGAGGGGCCGCTGGCGGGGAAGGCCGACTTCAAGATCCACGTGGGCTACGGCGCCGGGCTGCCCTACACGGCGGTGCCGCAGACGGAGGTGCCCACCCCGTCGCTCCGGCCCAGCGGCGGCGGCACCGATCCCGGCGACGGGACGGCCGCCGTCAGCGCACCGGAGGAGCCCTACCTGCGCCTGGATGCGCAGGTCGCCCACACGTTCAGCGGCGACTATCGCGGAGTGGACTTCGCGGTGACGCCGTACCTGCGCGTACTCAACGCGCTGGACCGCCGCGACGCACTCTTCTACCGCTACGATCGCTCGCGCGACAACCAAGCGCACCCGATCGCCGCGCTCCCCGTGCTCCCGCTCGTCGGCTTCGAGTGGCGCTTCTGAGCTGACGCCGACCCTTCCGGCGGCCCGCGCGGGCGCCGGGCACGCGGCCGCGGAAACGCGGCCGTTGCGTTTTCGGACCCGGACATCGCAATATTTCCGGTCCGTGGCGCC
Organism: uncultured Gemmatimonadales bacterium; assembly: GCA_963708135.1. Taxonomy (GTDB): domain Bacteria; phylum Gemmatimonadota; class Gemmatimonadetes; order Longimicrobiales; family RSA9. The sequence continues at coordinate 418,141 of OY970192.1, forward strand.
CGCGCGGCGCGGCGCCCGACAGCAAACCAACCTCAGGCACCTCGGCACCCCCCCAAGCGGGGCCGGCCCTCCGGCCGCCCCCGCACGGCCGGGCATCGCCGGGGCACAATCCTCACCGATGGGAGCGGACGGATGAAACGGTGGCTCAAGCGAATCGGCATGGCCCTCGGCGGCCTGGTCGCGCTGGTGGTGCTCGCCCTGGCCGGGGTCTACGGGTTCAGCGGCCGGCGGCTGGCCCGCACCTACGCCGTCGCGCCGGATCGCCTCGCGATCCCGACGGACCCGGCCTCGATCGAGCGGGGCCACCACCTGGCGGTGGCGGTCGCGAAATGCCTCGAATGCCACGGCGAGCGGCTCGAGGGCAAGGTCTTCATCGATGGCGGCCCCGCGTTCGGCCGGATCTACGCCCCGAACCTCACGCGCGGTCGCGGCGGGATCGGCGCCGAGTACGACGGGGACGATTTCGTGCGCGCCATCCGCCACGGCGTGGCGAAGGATGGGCGCGGCCTCCGGATCATGCCGGCCGATGACTTCGAGTACCTGACGGACGAGGACCTGGCGGACGTGATCGCCTACGTGCGGAGCGTGCCGGCGGTGGACAACGCCGTCCCGGCGACGGTTCTCGGGCCGGTGGCTCGGCTACTCTATGTGACCGGGAAGTTCCCGCTCGTCCCCGCCGAGCACATGGACGGCGCGGTGTCGCGGGCGCCAGTTCCTGCCGGACCCACCCCGGAGTACGGGCACTACCTGATGAACGTAGGCGGCTGCTTCGCCTGCCACGGACCGGGCCTCTCCGGCGGCCGGGTGCCGGGGACGCCGCCCGACCTGCCGCCGGCGCAGAACATCACCCCGGCCGGGATCGGCTCCTGGACGGAGGCCGACTTCGTCCGGGCGCTCCGGACCGGCACCCGCCCCGACGGCACCAAGATCGACCCGTTCATGCCCTGGCTCTTTGCGGGGAAGATGACCGACGACGAGATCCGGGCCGTGTGGCTGTACGTGAAGAGCGTCCCGCCCCGCCCCACGGGAACGCGCTAGAAGGCGGACCGCGGACCCTCCGGATGCGGGACGCCCCGCCAGCGCAGCGCGCCGGCGGGGCGTCCCTGTTCCTGTGCGGTGCCGCCGCGGCTCAGCGCCCGTCCACCATGGCGGCCCAGACGCGGTCGGCGCGGAAGCAGAGGTCGCGGCCGCGATCGTCCTCGAACCAGAGCGGCTTGCCGCGGCGCAGCCGGAACAGGATCCGTCGCTGCATGTCCAGCGCGGAGTCCTTCCACCGGGCGCGGAACACGACCTCCCCCTCCTCGGTGGCGAGGCGGACGGTGACGGTCGGGATGTAGCGCCGGATCGAGACGCGTGCGGGGTACACCATGGTCGAAAACTGTAACAGCGGCGGCCGATCCGATCAAGCGGTGCCTCCGAGCGAGGGGAGCCGGGAGACCTACTCCGCGCGCAGCGCGGCGGCGGGCGCCACCGCGGCTGCGCGCCGGGCGGGCAACAGGCAGGCGGCGGCGGCCACGCCCGCCAGCAGGACCGGCACGGCGGTGAAAGTGAGGGGGTCGAGGGCGCCCACGCCGTAGAGCAGGGAGCCCATGAGACGGGCGAGCGCGGCCGCGGCCAGCAGCCCGACCGCGAGCCCCGCGGCCGTGAGACCCAGCCCCTGGCGCAGGATCATCGCCAGCACGCGGCCGCGCCGTGCGCCGAGCGCCATCCGGATGGCGATCTCGCCCGAGCGGCGGCCGACGGTGTAGGCGACGAGGCCGTAGATGCCGACGGCGGCGAGCGCGAGCGCGAGCAGGCCGAAGAGGACGAGGAGCGTGGTGGTGAAGCGCGGTTGCGCAACGGCCTCTCGGACGACCTCGTCCATGGTCTGGACGTTGGACACCGGGAGCCGCGGGTCGAGTCCGTGCACGATGCCCGCGACCGAGCGCGCGAGGGCGAGCGGGTCGCCGGCCGCACGCACGGCGAGGGTGAGGCCGCGCGGCACGCGGCTCCCGCCGCTGGCGGCCGGCCACTGCGCGATCGGGTGGAACATCTGCGCGTGCGGTGTTTCGACGATGGCGTTCTGCCGGACATCCCCCACGATCCCGACGACGGTGGTCCACGGCTTGCCGCTCGTGCCGAGGTGGAACCGCTTCCCCAGCGCGTCCTGGCCCGGCCAGTATCGGGCGGCCATGGTGGCGTTCACGACGACGACGAACGGCCCGCCGTCCCGGTCGTTCTCGTCGAGGAGCCGACCGCGCAGGAGCCACATCCCCGCCGCCTGGAAGTAGCCCGGCGTGACGATCTGCCAGTCGGCATGCGGGTTCTCGTCGGGCTGGCGGGGCCGCCCCTCGATCGTGATCGACCAGTCTCCCATCTCCTCCGTGAGCGGCAGGATGCGGGCGGCGCCCGCGGCGCGGACGCCGGGCAGGGCCCGCACGCGCTCGAGCAGCGTCCGATAGAAGGCGATGACCGCGGTATCGCCCGGGTAGTCGGCCGGCGGCAGCGAGAGGCGCAACGTGAGCACGTGGTCCGGGCGCACGCCAATGTCGATGTCGCGCAGCTTCCCGAAGCTGCGCACCATGAGGCCGGCGCCCACCACGAGCACCACCGCCAGGGCGACCTGGGCAACCACCAGCGTGGCCCCGACCCGGCGCCGCCGGACCCCGAGGGAGGTGCCGCGCGCGCCCTCCTTGAGCGCCGGCACGAGGTCGATCCGGGAGGCGTGGAGCGCCGGGACGAGGCCGAACGCCACGCCCGTGCCGAGCGCGAGGAGGAGGGTGACCCCCAGCACGGGCCCATCGAGGTGCACGCCGGCAATGCGCGGGACACCGCCGGGGCTCAGCGCGAGTAGCCCGCGCAGCCCCAGGGCGGCGAGCAGCAGCCCGCCGGCACCGCCGGCCAGGGCGAGCAGCACGCTCTCCACCAGGAGCTGCGTCACCACGCGGCGGCGGCTCGCTCCCATGGCGGTGCGGATGGCGATCTCGCGCTGCCGGCCATCGGCGCGAGCGAGCAGCAGGTTCGCCACGTTGGCGCACGCGATGAGCAGGATGAAGCCGACGGCGCCCAGGAGCAGCAGCAGGATCGGCCGGACGTGCCCCAGGACGAGGTCGGTCACCGGCACGGCCACGTCGCGGAAATCGTCGGGGCGCTGCACGAGCCCGGCGGCGGCCCAGCGGTCCGCGACGACGCTCAGCTCCGCCGTCGCCTGGCGTGGCGTGGCGCCCGGCCGGAGCCGGGCGAGCGCATAGAGGTAATGGCTGCCTCGGCCGTGCAGCGAGTCCGGCTGGAGCGCGAGCGGCAGCCACACGTCGGTCGGCTGCTGGGCGCGGTAGTCGGTCGGCAGCCTGAGCCCCGGCGGCAGGACCCCGATTACCAGGCGCGCCCTCCCATCGACACGAAGCACCCGCCCGACCACCGGCTGCCCGCCGAAGCGGCGCTGCCAGAGGCCGTAGGAGAGGAGCGCGACGTCGTCGTGGCCGGGCACATCCTCGGCCGCCGAGAATGGGCGGCCCGCCACGGGACGCACGCCGAGGACCGAGAACAGGTTGGCGGTCGCGCGCGCGATGCCGACGCGCTCCGGCCCGCCCGTTCCCGTGAGGTTGGCCTCCTCGGCGTCGTAGGCGGCCACCCCGGAGAAGCTGGCGACATCGCGGCGGAAGTCCATGAGCTCGGGCTCCGAGATCCACGCGATGTCCTGCCCACTGCGCCGGTTGGCGAGCCCCACCACGCGCCCGGCATCCGCGTATGGCAACGGCGCCAGCAGCACGGAGTGGATCACGCTGTAGATGGCCGAGTTGGCGCCGGTGCCGAGCGCGAGGGTGAGGGTCGCCACGGCCGTGAAGCCGGGCGCGGAGCGGAGGCGCCGCAGCGCGTAGCGAATGTCCTGGGCGAGCGAGTCCACGAGGGCTCCGGGGTGGGGGGAGCAATGGTCGCGCCGGGTTGGATCCCGCGAGAGCCCGCAGGGTTGGAAGCTAGACCCCCTTCTCGCGCCAGAGCCGCTCGAGGTCCGCGTGCCGCGGGCCGATCCGCTCGCGCCACTCGGGGAGCGCGTAGATGCCGTCGGTGGGCGGCGGCGCGCGCTCCGCCGGGGGCGTGCGTCCGAGCACGTCCGCGACTGCGCGGCGGAGCGCCTGCCGCGCCTCCCGCATGCGCGTGTGGAACGCGGTCTCCACCCGCGCGTAGGGGCTCATGTTCTGCGCGCTCGGGTGCGTCAGCCAGAGCACCGCGGGCAGGGGCGCCCCGGCCCACGCGGCTGCCCACGCAGCGAGGAAATCGGGATCCGGTGCCGGGTCCGCGGGCCAGGGTGCGGCCACGCCCCGCTCGAGCCCCGCGCGGGCGAGGCGGGCGAGGCCCGGCAGGCGGAGTCGTCCGCGGAGCGGGCCGGCAGCCGCGATCGTCGCACGCAGCCCGACGTTCCCGAGGGCGACGACCAGCCGCGGCCCCGCGGCGAGGAGCGTGTCCCGCAGCAGGTGCACGCTCGTGGCATACTCCCCGACCGGCGCCGCGATCTCCGCGGGCGTCGGCTCTCCGCCGCCACGCGCGGGCAGCTGGTTCAGCGCCGCGGTGAGGAAGGTGTGGTTCCGGTCGGTCCCGATCTCCGCCAGCAGGACGTCCAGGTTCGCGCCGGCGATGTCGCCGCCGAAGGGGATGCGCGTGCCGTGCGCGCCCATCTCGCTGCCGCCCTTCCCCCCCGCGTTGCCGGGGGCGGCGCCGACCCACACGATCTCCACGCGCCGCCACGCCCCGTTCCGCCGCGACCAGACGATCGGCCGGGGCTCGGCAGCGCCATCCGCTCCCGCGCAGGGCGCGGACAGCCACTCGTCGCGCAGGCAGGCGGGATGCCCCGCGTGGACGCGCTGGTGGATGTGGCGGAAGCGGGCCTCCTCCGTCGCCGGCGCCGATCGCTCCGCGGCGCGCGGCCCCCCCGCTCCGGCCGCCCGCCCCGCGCAGCGGCGGGCCTGCCGGGCCGCCATTTAGCCGGCCCCCTCCCCCGGCGCGATGCCGGTGACCTCGACCTCCACGGGGATTCCCGCACGCACGCTCTCGGTGACGATGCAGAAGTCCTCGAAGACATCCGTGCAGCGTGCCATCCGCTCGGCTGGCTGACCTTCGGCCAGCCGCGGATCGAGCTCCACGCGCAATGCGCCGATGCGCAGCCGGCCGCGCTCGTTCCGCACGATCGTGCCGTGCACGCGGGCGTCGATCCCCGCCACCTCCAGGTGCGCCCGCTGGAGGCAGAACAGCAGGCTGGAGGCGAGGCAGTCGCCCAGCGCCGCGCCGAGCACGCGCGCCGCGTTCGGGCCCTTGCCCCCGCCCAACGGCGGCGGCTCGTCCATGAGCAGCTCCGCCACGTCCTGCTGGTCGAAGCGGGCGACGAGCTCGTAGTCCCGCGTCCGCGACAGCGTCACCGTGAATCGCCGTTCCTCTTCCATGTCCCTGGCTCTTTCTCTCTCTGGATGAAGGCATTCCGCGCCCGGAATCTAGGCGGGTCACGCGACGGCCGTCCACCGCGCGCGCACCGCGTGCTTGACGCGTCCGGCGTCGGGCGGCGATCTTCGCCGCGGACCGAGCGTACCCAACCGCGTCAGGCAAGGCCACCTGTGAAGCTCAGAACGCCGCTGCTGCTCCTCCCGCTGATGATCACCGCCGCGTGCGGGCAGGAGCACCCGCTCCGGCTCGGGATCGTGGCCGGCGGGAACGTCTTCGACGCCGCGGACCTCGCCGTCCGGGAGGTGAACGCCACCGGCAGGGTGAACGGCAAGGCGTTCCGCATGGTCCGCGACACGAGCGGCCGCCCGGCGGCCGAGGTGGCAAGGGACTTTGCGGCCGACACGTCGCTTCGGGCGGTGCTGCTCGACCCCGGGGTGCAGGGCGCCCGGGACATGGCACACATGCTCGACTCTCTCGGCGTTCCCGCGATCCTGCTCGGGCCGCCCGTGGCGACGCCGGGTCGCTGGACGTTCACCCTGCTGCCGCGGCTGGAGCGGGAGGCATCCCTCATGACGGGAGAGGCCGAGGCGCTCTGGAAGCCGAAACGCGTAGCGCTGGTCCGCTCGCCGGACGCGTACGGCGACTCGATGGGCGCGGCCGTGCGCGCCGGTCTGCCGGCGGGTGTCCGCGTCGTTTACGACTCGGCGTATCCGACCGCCACCGACAGCGTTACGCTCGATGGGCTCGCGAAACGGCTGATCGACGCGAACCCCAACCTCATCTACTGGCTCGGCGGCTCACGCGAGCTGGGCGGCGTGATCGGCCCCGTGCGCGCGGCCGTCCTCGACCTGCGGCTCCTGGGCAGCAATGCGGTCGAGGCGGCCAGGGTCTATCAGAACAAGGGCGGCAACTTCGACGGCCTCCTCTTCGTCCAGGCCGCGGATCCGACCGCCGACAGCGCCCGCTATGCCAACTTCCAGTACCGCTTCACGGTCTGGATGGGCCGGCCCACCACCAGCGCTGCCGTCCTCGCCTACGACGCCGGCGCCATGCTGGCCGCGGCGCTACGGGCCGGAGCCAGCACGCGCCCGGCGCTGCGCGACTACCTGGCGTCCCTCGGCGGCAGCCGCCCCGCCTACGCGGGCGTCGGCGGCCCGATCGCCTTCGATTCCAGTGGGGTCGCGAAGCGGAAGCTCGGCCTGGCGGAGGTGACGAATCAGGGAATCAGGAGAGTGGAATAGAAGCTGGGGGTTCGGGATTCGGGGCTGGCTCCGGGCTCAACCCCGGCTCCCGAGGTCCTAGATGCTGTCGAGGAGGTCGTCGATGGCCTTGGCCACGGCATCCCTGGCGCGGCCGCCGAGCAGGTTGTCGAGCATCTCGGAGACGTCGCCCTTGGCATCATCGGGGTGGCGGCGGTCGCGCGCCGCGCGGACCACGCTGCCGATCGGCAGGAGCGCGAGGCGGGTCTCGTCCGACTCCGTTTCGCCGTAGCCGGTCTCGACCTCGGCGGGCGGCGGCGGGACGCTGGCCTTCCAGGGCTCGTCCGGCTCGTCGTCGGGGCCCTTCAGCTTCTCGGGGTCGACCGGCAGCACCAGGCACACGCGCGCATCGATGTTGCCCTGCGGGTCCTCGGTGGCGGCCAGCGCGACCGAGACGGGGGCGCTCAGCAGCATGCGGATGGCGTCCACGGCCTCGGGCGAGACCACGCCGCGGGCAATGAGGTTGCCGGAGTGGTAGTAGCCGAGGCCTACGGCGCCCTGGGGAACGGCCTGGTGGCGGATCGGGCGCGCGTCGATCTTGAGCGGCTCGGGGTGCGTAATGACGAGCAGTTGATCCACCGGCCCTCCTGGCTGCACGGGTCCTGAGCAGGATGTAGCCCCGTTCCTCACAATGTGTTCCAGCGTCCGCGACCACGCAAGCGGAGGGCGGCCGCGGGAGCGGAACAACCCTTGAAGCGGCGGTGTAGCGCAACCGGCTACAGCACCACCCCGCCCACCGTGGGAGGCGACGCATGCGCTCCGAGACCCTGCGGCTGCAGCCAGCGAGCCTCGCCATCCTCCTCCTTCTCGTCCTCGGCACGCCCGGCGCAATGCTCGCCCAGAGTCGGGGCAGGTCCCAGCACACGCGCGAAGGGCCGAGGCGCATCGAGCCGCCGCCGCGAGCCGGAACGCCGTCGGCGCGCGCGGCCGGGCAGCGAGCGGAGGGGGCGGCCCGCGAAGGCCCGGCCTGGCACACGCGAACGGCGCCCGAGCGCCGGGAAGCGCACTGGAACGGACCGGCGCTCGCGCCGGAGGGTCCGCGCTTCGCCCCCGGGGGCGGCCCCCGGCTGGCGCCGGAGGGAGTGGGGCCGCGGGCGCCCGGGCGCGTCCTGACGCGGTCCGGCTGGGCGCCGGGGCGTGGGGAGCCGCGGCCTGCGGACCACGCCCTGACGCGGTCCGGATGGGTCCCGGTGCCCGCTCGAGGCCGCGGGCGCGGCGCTGGCGGCGGATGGGACGATCGGGCCGCGCGGGAGCGGGATCGCGAGGCCGGGCGTCGCGGGCCGGGGGGTCGCCTTCCGTACAGCGTGAAGCACGCCGGCGACGGCGGCCACACCAAGATCGTCGATGTGGACGGGACGCGCTGGGCCGGGACCGGCTGGGGCGGCCTGGGCGGCGTGGCCGCGCGGCATCCGCAAGCGGACGGGGCGCGCAGGGCGCATCGCCTTCCGGCGTTCGGTCGGCCGGGCGAGCCGAGGCGGGGCGAGCCGAGGCGGGGCGAGGCGCCGCTCGGGGGCATCTCGTGGGCGCGATGGGCTGGCGGACGGGCCTTCCCGGGAGCGTTCGTCCTGCCCGTGCGCCGGCGCTGGTGGCGCGCCCCGGCCTGGTGGGGCTTCGGCTCGTGCCTGGCGCCGGCGGGTTTTTCCCCGTACGGCTACGACGCCTACGGCTTCGGCCCGTTCGGCTTCGTGGCCGCCTCGTTCGGCTACGAAGGCGGCTACGGATACGACGGCCTCGGCTGGTCGGTGGGCGTCGTCCTCCCCCCGCGGCCGTACCCGCTCGCGCGCTGGCGGGCGTTCCCGTGGGCGGGCGGGTGCGGCTACGCTCCGCTCGGCGTTTTCTGGACGCCGCGGGGGCAGCGCTGCGCGCGCGTGGCCGTGCGGAGCGTGAGCGGTAGCGACTATTTCGTGGACGTGGGAAGCTGCTGGTAGACACCGTCCCGGGCTAGAAGCCGCCGCCGCCGCCGCCGCCGAAGCCGCCCCCGCTGAACCCGCCGCCGCCGAATCCGGAGCTGCTCGACGAGCTGCGCGGCGAGGAGCTCATGACCGAGCCGGTGTGGGAGCACATCTGCTGCAGGCGCGCGGTGAGCACGCCGGCGCGGAAGCCGGCCGGGTCGGTGCCGATGTACCAGCTGGGGGGTGTACGGTAGGTGTCCTCGAAGGCGCGGGCCCAGCTCTTCTCGACGGCGAAGGCCATGGCGAAGGGCAGGTATTTCTCGAACATCTCGGGCGTGCGCACCATGCGCCGCAGGCGGTCCCCCTCCACCCGCCCGAGGAACTCCTCGAATCCGAGCACCTCCTCGAGCGCGCGCGCACCGGCCGGAGTGCGCGCGGGCATGAAGTAGCCGAAGAAGGCCACGATGACGCCCGTCGCGATGCCGCCGATGACGAGCGGCAGCGGAGACTGCCCGAGCACGTTCTGGGCGAGCGGCGCGGCGCCGAGGAAGGTGCCGGCCGCCAGGACGATGCCCGCGGTCATGTAGGGCACGCGGACGGAGTCGGGGCGCCGCCGGTAGTAGCCGAGGAAGACGAGCCGGTCGAAGATCCCGTTCCGGATCTCAGGCAGGTGCTTGTAGAAGGAGTTGGCCAGCTCGGAGGTCTCGATGCTCTCCGCATCGCCGCTGAAGAGGGAGGCCAGGAGCGCGCGCTCGTGCGGCTGGAGGCTCCCCCACTCGGCCGCTCCCTTCGCGCGGTGGAAGACGTACTCCTGCTTGTGGACCAGCCCGAAGGCGTGGGACTCCTTCCGCTCCTCGATGGTGATGAAGCCGCGGACGGCGAGATCGACCAGCGTGGCGGTGATGTCGCGCAGGTCGGGACGGTTGTCCAGCAGCGTGCCGGCCTCGGCCGGGCCGAGGCCGGCGGGCGGCTCGTAGCGGGCGGTGATCGGGCGTAGCCGCGGGTCGCGTCCCTTGCGGCGCCAGAGGCCGAACATCACGCCGAAGCCGAGGAACGGCAGCAGCAGCCCCCAGTTGCCGGCCAGGAAGAGCCCCGCCTTGTCGATCGCGCCGGGCCGCTCGACCACGCCCGGATCCCAGCCGGTCACGAGCGTCATGCCCTCGTGGAAGCCGAGCGGGCGCGCCGTCTCCATGAGGACGGAGTTCGGGGCGTCGATCGTCTCCCGCGCCCCCTCCTCGCGCGAGCCGCGCACTCCCGTGTAGCCGGTCGCCCGCAGGTGCTCGACGGCGGGCGGGAGGTAGAGCCGCACGCTGGCCCCCTGGATCGGCACGTCCCACTGCGTGCCGGTCACGTTCCAGTACAGCTCGTCGTGGTCCTCGAAGAAGCGGAGCGCATTCAGCACGTGGTAGTGGATGACCACCGTCTTCCACGCGTCGTGGGCGCCGGGGACGTACACCTTCAGCCGCAACGAGCCGTGCTGCCGGCTCCTCTCGTACCGGAGGGCGACGCCCTTGTCGTCCGTCACGCCGTCGAGGCGCAGCTGCAGCGTGTAGTTCAGGCCGCCGGGCGCATCGTACTCGATGGGGATCGTGCGGTAGATCCCGTTCCACGACCCCTGGAAGTGGAAGCGGATGCGCTCCGTGACGACGAGCACCCCGTTCCGGCGCACGAGCAGCTCGGCGTCGAAGCGCTCGACCGTGAGCTCACGGGCGCTCAGACGTGGCGCCGCGGAGGCCAGCAGCACGAGCGCGAGAAGGAGCGGCCGGGCGCGCCGGAAACCGGCCCCGGCGCCGCCGGTCCGCGAAGCGGCGCGGGCCTGCGTCATCCCGCCCACCACTCAGAACGAGACCCTGGGCGCTTCCCGCTCGGCGCCGGCCACCTCGAAGAACTCGCGCGCATGGAAGCCGAATAGCATCGCCACCATGTTGCTCGGGAACTGCGCGATCCGGGTGTTGAAGTCCCGCACCACCGCGTTGTAGTAGCGGCGCGCGTTCTGGATCGCGTCCTCGAGGCCCTCCAGCGAGTGCTGGAGCTGCATGAAGTTCTCCGATGCCCGCAGCTGCGGGTACGCCTCCGAGAGCGCGAACAGCGACTTCAGCGACTGCGCGAGCATCCCTTCCGCCTCCGCCTTCGCCGCCGGCCCCTGCGCGTTCATCGCCTTCGAGCGCGCCTCGACCACCGCCTCCAGCGTCTGCCGTTCGTGGCCCGCGTACCCTTTCACCGTCTCCACCAGGTTCGGGATCAGGTCATAGCGCCGCTTGAGCTGCACGTCGATGTCGGCCCAGGCGTTGTACGCCTGCACCCGCAGGCGCACCAGCGTGTTGTACGCCCAGAGCCCGAACAGGGCGATCGCGGCCAGGACGATGATGGTCCCCATTGCCGTACCTTTCGTTTCAGGGGCGGTGGTGTCGGTTCACGGTGGGAGTTCCTAGGATACCGAGGACGGCGGGGGAGGTAAAGAGTGTCGTGAGGGGAAATGAGAGCGCGGGACGGGGTCGGCACGCGCGGGCTCGCGGTGCTTCGCGCCCGCCCGACGCGCTTCGCGCCCGCCGGCGGGCTTTGCGCCGCGCCGATCCTTGCCGGACATGGGCCCGCGCCGACGCCCGCGCGAGCGCCCGGTGGCCCCGGACGCCCCGCGGCTCACCCCTACGGCGGCGGTGCGGTGCCGCCGTTGCGCGGCGGTGGCTCGCGGCGGGCCATGTTGCCGGCAATGGCCAGGATGGCGATGCCGGCCATCACGACCACGCCGACAATGATCCAGGTCTGCGACAGGCCGAGCAGGCTGGCCGCCCATGCAATGCCGCCGATCAGGACGGCGAAGCCAAGCACGTAAAGCGCGATCGACATCTGCGTCTCCTCGGGCCGGGGTCCGATTCGTGAATCCGGCCTGGCAGGGGAGCAAGGGCCGTACCGGAGAGATAAACGTCTGTGGTGAAAGGGGTTGAACGTGTTCAGGATTCGCCTGGTGTCCGACGTCGCCGCGGCCGAGACCGCCGATACCGTGGCGCAGGTCCAGCAGATCCTGCGCGCGCAGTTCCCTGGGCTCTCCAGCCGCGACATCGCGGCGCTGCCCGACCGCCTGCGCGGGCGGCCACGCAGCCGGTTCCGCCTGCGGCTGCTGGTGGCCGAGGATTGGCGCCGGCAGGCGCGCGGCTTCGCGTTGCTGCTGCACGAGCCGCGGCTCCACTTCTCGCTGCTGGAGTACATCTCGGCCGCCCGACACCGCACGGGCGGCGGGATCGGCGGCGCGCTCTACGAACGGGTGCGGGCGGAGGCCGGCGCGCTCGGGGCGGACGCGCTCTTCCTGGAGGGCCTGCCGGACGACCCGGCACTCTGCGGGGATGCCTCGCTGCTCGAGCAGAACGCGGCGCGCCTCCGCTTCTACGAGCTGTACGGCGTGCGTCCGCTCGAGCTCCCCGGCTACCGCCTGCCGGTCGGGCCGAAGGACACCTGCCCGCCGTTCCTGCTCTACGACGACCTGGGCAGCGGCGCTCCGCTGCGGCGGGCGCGGGCGCGGCAGGTGGTGCGCGCGATCCTGGTGGGGAAGTACGGCGAGCTGACGGACGAGGCGTACCGGAAGCGGGTGCTGGCGAGCATCACGGAGGACCCGGTGCCGGTGCGGGAGGCGAGGTATGTCGCGGCATCCCGCCGGAACGGAGAGAGGCGGGCGGGGGGACGGCAGGGTGAGGGCGAGGGTACGGGTGCGGGTGGCAGGCCCGAGGTCCGGGCGAGCGCGCCCGCGGGAGAGGGCGCGCGGGGGGCGGAGCGGCGGAGCGGCGAAGATCGCCGCGGGGCGGGGGCGCTGGTGGTGAACGAGGGGCACCAGGTTCATCACGTCCGGGAGCGAGGGTACGTCGAGTCGCCGGTGCGCCTCCCGTCCATCCTGCGCGCGCTGGAGGCGGCGGAGTGGTTCCGTCGCGTGGCGGCGCGGCACTGGGGGGAGGACCACGTGAAGGCGATCCACGATCCCGATTTCGTGGACTACCTGAAGAAGATCTGCCTCTCGATGGGGCCGAATGCGCGCTCGGTCTACCCGTACGTCTTTCCGATCCGGAACGTGGCGCGGCCGCCGAAGGACCTGTCGATTCGGGCGGGCTACTACTGCATCGACACGTTCACGCCGCTGAACCGGAACGCCTACCTGGCGGCCCGGGGAGCGGTGGACTGCGCGTTGACGGCGGCGGAGCTCGTCCTGAACGGTACGAGCGTGGCGTACGCGCTCGTGCGGCCACCGGGGCACCACGCGGAGCGGCGCTCGTTCGGCGGCTTCTGCTACTTCAACTCGACGGCGGCGGCGGCGCACTACCTCTCCCGCTTCGGGCGGGTGGCGATCCTGGACGTGGACTACCACCACGGCAACGGGCAGCAGGACATCTTCTACGCGCGCGGCGACGTGCTGACCGTCTCGATCCACGGCCACCCGAGCTTCGCCTATCCGTACTTCAGCGGCTTCCCGGAGGAGGAGGGGGAGGGCGAGGGTAAGGGGGTGAACCTGAACCTGGCGCTCCCGGAGGCGGTGGACGGCGCGCGCTACCGGACGGAGCTCGGCCGCGCGCTGCGGCGCATCGAGGCGTTCGCGCCGCGCTTCCTCGTGGTGGCGCTCGGGCTCGACCCCGCGCGCGGCGACCCGACCGGCACATGGTCGCTCACCGGCACGGACTTCGAGAAGAACGGGGCGCTCATCGCGGGGCTGGGGCTGCCGACTCTGGTGGTGCAGGAGGGCGGCTACCGGACGCGTTCACTGGGCGTCAATGCGCGCCGCTTCTTCGCGGGGCTCTTCTCGGCCGGAGACGCGGGCGACGCGGCGCGGCCGGATCGGGCGGGGCCGGCTCGGCCGCCCGGGAAGAAGTGACGCGGGACGGGGCGTGACGGCCGGCGGCGGCGATGGTAGCTTGGGCAGGCCGTGCCGGCGGCCGCGTAGTGCGCCCCGGCACGGCGGTCCGCGCCGCACGGGGGCACGCCCGCCTCCGCCGCCCGGGCTTCCCCCGACGAAGGAAGGAGCCATGCCCGCTCATCCCCGCCTCCGCCTGATTCTCGCCTGCACCGTCGTCCTCGTCCCCGCGGCAGCCAGGGCCCAGGCGCCGACGGGCCCGTTCCGGGAGCTCGCGTTCCGCTCGATCGGCCCGGCCGTGATGGGCGGCCGGATCCACGACGTGGAGGCGCTGCCGGGCGACGCGTCGACGGTCTACGTCGCCTCGGCCACGGGCGGGCTGTGGAAGTCGGTGAACCACGGCACGACCTGGACCCCGGTCTTCGACGGCCAGCCGACTGGCACGTTCGGCGTGGTGGCGATCGCGCCATCGGATGCGAGCATCGTGTGGGCGGGCACCGGAGAGCAGAACAACCGGCAGAGCAGCTCGTGGGGGGACGGCGTCTTCCGCTCGACCGACGGCGGCGCGACCTGGACGCACGTGGGGCTCGAGGCGACACGCGCGATCGGCCGGATCGTGGTGGACCCGAAGGATCCGGCGGTGGCCTGGGTCGCCGCGCTGGGCAACCTGTGGAAGCCCTCCGCCGAGCGGGGCGTGTTCAAGACCACCGACGGCGGGCGCACGTGGAAGAAGAGCCTGTTCGTGGACACGCTCACGGGCGTGGTGGACCTGGTCATGGACCCGGACGATCCGGGAACGCTCTACGCCGCGGCGTACCAGCGGCTGCGCACCCCCTGCTGCTTCAACGGCGGTGGGCCGGGGAGCGGGATCTATCGCACGAGGGATGGCGGCGCCACCTGGACGAAGCTCGCGGGCGGGCTGCCGGCCGGGGACCTCGGCCGTATCGGGCTGGCCATCGCGGCGAGCAGCGGCAAGCGCGTCTACGCGGTGATCGAGCACGCCGGCGCGGGCGGGGTCTACCGGACGGACGACGCCGGCGAGCACTGGACGCGCACCAGCTCGCTCGATCCGCGGCCAATGTACTACAGCTCGATCGCCGTGGATCCGACCAACGCGGACCGCGTCTACATGATGAGCCGCTGGTTCTATCGCAGCGACGACGCCGGGAAGACGTGGCGCACCATGCCCACGGAGCCGACATACGACGTGGGGCTCAAGGGCGATTACCACGCCATGTGGATCGACCCACGCAACCCACGCCACTTCTACCTGGCCGGCGACGGCGGGCTGTACCAGAGCTGGGACATGGGCGCCACCTACAACCGGATCAACAACCTGCCGATCGGCCAGTTCTACGGGATCGGTCTCGATGACGAGACGCCGTACCGCGTCTACGGCGGGATGCAGGACGACCACTCGTGGTTCGGGCCCAGCGCCACGCGGCACTACCTGGGCATCGTGGACGGCGACTGGCGCGAGATCGGCTTCAACGACGGGCTGAATCCCTCGGTGGACCTGTCCGGGAGCCGCACCGTCTACAGCAACGCCGTGGAGGGCGACCTCACGCGCGTGGACGCCCACACGGGCGACCGCGCGGACATCCACCCGCAGCCGGCGCCCGGAGAGAAGCCCTACCGCTTCGAGTGGATCACGCCCGGCACGGCCTCGGGCCACACGCCGGGGACCTACTACTACGGCGGCAACCGCCTCTTCATCACCCGTGACGCGGGGCGCACCTGGGAGGCGACGAAGGACCTCACGCGCCAGGTCAACCGCGACACCGTGGTCGTGATGGGCGTGGCGGACGCGAAGATCACGCTCTCGCGCAACGACGGGCAGGGCGCCTTCAGCGCCCTCTCCGCCATCGACGAGAGCCCGCTCGACGCGCGCGTGCTCTGGGTCGGCACCGATGATGGCAACCTCCAGGTCTCGCGCGACGGCGGCACCACCTGGACGGAGGTCGGCCGCAACGTGAAGGGGGTGCCCGACGGGACCTACGTCAGCCGCGTGGCCGCGTCGGGCGAGGGGGCAGGCGTGGCGTACGTCGCCTTCGACGACCACCGGCGGGGGGACTTCCGGCCCTACGTGTTCCGCACCACCGACTTCGGCGCGAGCTGGACCCCGCTCTCCGCGGGGCTGCCGGAGGACGGGTCGGCGCGCCTCGTGATGGCCTGGCCCCATCATCCCGGCACGGTGCTGCTCGGCACGGAGCACGCGCTCTTCCTCTCGACCGACCGCGGCGCCCACTGGGACCGGCTGGGGGCGAACCTGCCCACCACGCTCTACCTGGACGCGAAGGTCCAGCCGCGCACGGGCGACCTGGTCGTGGCCACCCACGGCCGCAGCCTCTGGATCCTCAATGACGCGACGCCCCTCGCCACCTGGTCGCCGGCCATGGCGGCGCAGCCCGCGCACCTCTTCCCGGCCCGGCCCGCCACGATCTACCAGCACTGGGAGGACTACTCCTACCGCGGGCAGGACTTCTTCGCGGGCGAGAACCCGCCCGTCGGCGCCATCCTCGACTACACGCTGGCCAGGCCCGCCGACAGCGTCCGGATCACGATCCGGAACGCCGCCGGCCAGGTGGTGCGCACGCTCGCTGGCCCGGGCGGCGCCGGCGTGGTGCACCGCGTCGTCTGGGACCTGCGCCACGAGCCGCCGCCCTCCGAGCCGGACACCAACCAGGCGACGCTGGCCGCGCTTCCTCGCCCGCCCCGGCCGATCGCGCCGCAGGGCCCGTTCGTCTCGCCGGGCACGTACGGCGTCACCCTCGAGGCCGGCGGCGTGAAGACCACCGGCACCGTCCACGTGGACGGCGACCCCGAGATGCCGCTCACGCTCGCACAGTACCGGGACCGGGAGGCGTTCCTCGTGGACCTGCTGGGCGTTCAGGAGCGCGCCTACGCGCAGGCGCGCCAGGCCCAGGGCCCCGCGCGGGCGGCGGCGAGGCGGCTCCAGTTCCGGGCGTACGCGCTGGCGTCCGACTTCAACGGCCGCGGCGCCGTGCAGGGCACGCTCCACCCGCCCACCGCCGCCCAGCGGCGGGAGCTGGCCGCGCTGAAGGCGGGGCTCGCGGCTGCCGCTCGTTAGCGCCCGGAACAGCGGGTGGGGGAGCTCGCGGGTGCAGGCCTGCGCGCGGGGGGCGACGGGAACTGCGGTGGGGGTGGGGGTGGGGGTGGGGGTGGGGAAACGGCGGGGGAACTACGGGTGAGGGAACTCGCGGGGGGAGTGGGGGTGGGTCGCGGCGTGTACGCGGCCGGTCTTGCGGGGTGCAGAACCCGCCAATGGACGGGAGCAGGCGGGTGGGTGGCGGGTTCTGCTCGCCTGGCAGGTACAACCCACCAGGCGATCCGCTGCGGGAAATCGAGAGGCAGATCGTGACGGCTATGGGTGCAGAAGTCGGATCTCGTTCCCGCGGCCGCGTCGACTGGCGCCTTCTGCACGTTCGGCCGCGTCAACTGGCGCCTTCTGCACGGTCGGCCGCGTCAACTGGCGCCTTCTGCGCGGTCGGCCGCGTCGACTGGCGCCTTCTGCACGGTCGGCCGCGTCGACTGGCGCCTTCTGCGCGGTCGGCCGCGTCGAATCGGCGCCTTCTGCACGGTCGGCCGCTCCGATCGTCACCGTCCGCACGGCCGCGCGCGCCGGTTGGCGCGTCCCGGTCCGACCGCGCCCGTCTGAGCATCGGAGCGAACCCGCGGGTCGGCGGCCATAGTCCCTCACCCGCGGTGGCCGCGCAGTGTCCCCACCCCTCGCGCCTACCCGCACCCCCACCCGCAGTTCCGCAACTCCGGCAGGGCCCGGGCCGGTACCTACTTTCTGCGGGATCCCTTCCGCGCGCGGCGCGGCCTGGAGGGCGCGGCGGCGGAATCGGTGGGGAGGGGCTCGAAGACGGCCTTGACGATGCGCTCCTGCTCGGCGGCCTGGGCGTTGGCGTAGCCCTCGGCGGGGGCGGCGCGCTCGGGGCGGCCGACGTAGGCGAGTCGCACGGCGTCGGCAAGGAGGCGGCGGATGCGCGGCTCCATGGACGGCCAGGCGCCCATGTTCTGCGGCTCCTCCTGCGCCCAGACGACCTCTTCGAGCGCGGGGTAGCCGGCCAGCGTCTCCTCGAGCTCGGGCCGCGGGAAGGGATAGAGCTGCTCCACGCGGACGAGGGCGACGTTCCCGGCGCCGCCGCCGTTCTCGGCGCCTTGCTCCCCCTTCGCGCCGGCCTTCTCCCCCTTCGCGCCGGCCTTCTCCCCCTTCGCGCCGGCCTTCTCCCCCTTCGCGCCGGCCTTCTCCCCCTTCGCGCCGGCCTTCTCCCCCTTCGCAGCGGCTTTGCCTCCGTTGGCCTCGGGCGAGTCGGCGGCCGCGAGCAGGTCGTAGTAGAACTTGCCGCTGGACAGCACCACGCGGGTCACGGCTTCGCGCCGCTCGTCGGCCGTGGCATCGTCGAGCACGGGGTGGAAGCGGCCGGAGGTCAGCTCGGCCACGGGAGAGGTCGCCTTCGGGTGGCGGAGCAGGCTCTTGGGCGTGAAGACGACGAGCGGGCGCCGCTCGGCGGCCAGCGCCTGGCGGCGCAGCAGGTGGAAGTACTGCGCGGGCGTGCTGCAGTTGGCGATGCGCAGGTTGCCTTCCGCGGCGAGCTGGAGGAAGCGCTCGATGCGGGCGCTGGAGTGCTCGGGGCCCTGGCCCTCGCTGCCGTGCGGGAGCAACAGGGCGAGACGGGCCTCCTGGCCCCACTTGGCCTGGCCGGCGCTGATGAACTGGTCGATGATGACCTGCGCGCCGTTGGCGAAGTCGCCGAACTGGCCCTCCCACAGCACGAGCGCGTCGGGGGCCGCCACGCTGAAGCCGTACTCGAAGCCCATGGCGGCGAGCTCGGAGAGCGGGCTGTTGTAGATCTCGAACGGCACCTCGATGCCGGCCACGCCGGCGACGGGGGTGTAGCGCGCGTCGGTGTGGACGTCGTGGAGCACGAGGTGGCGCTGGCTGAAGGTGCCGCGCTGGGTGTCCTGTCCCGACATCCGGATCGGCCGGCCGTCGAGCAGCAGCGTGCCGAGGGCGAGCGCCTCGGCGTGGGCCCAGTCGAGGGGCCGGTCGTCGGGCACGGCCGCGCTGCGGCGGCGCAGCTGACGCTCGAGCTTGGGGTGTGGCGAGAAGCCCTCGGGCCAGCTGTGCAGCGCGCGGTCCACCAGGACGAGCGTGTCCCGCGCGACGGCGGTGGCGGCTTCGGGCTCCGTCTCCGTCCCGGCCGGCGCGCCGCCGTTGCGGCCGGGCTCCTCCGTCTGGACGTTCTTCTTCACCTCCGCCTGCGCGTCAATGAGGCGCTGGTGGGCGGCCTCCCAGAGTGCCTCGACCTCGTCGGCCGTGACCACGCCGTCGGCCACGAGCCGGTCCGCCCAGAGCTTGCGCACGGTGGGGTGCTCGCCGATGGCCTCGTAGAGCACGGGCTGGGTGTAGGCCGGCTCGTCGCCCTCGTTGTGGCCGTAGCGGCGGTAGCCGATCATGTCGATGACCACATCGCCGTGGAAGCGCGCGCGGTAGTCCATGGCCAGGCGGGCGGCGGCGAGGCAGGCCTCGGGGTCGTCGGCGTTGACGTGCACGACCGGGATGTCGAAGCCCTTGGCCAGGTCGCTGGCGTAGCGGGTGGAGCGGCCGGAGCGCGGCAGCGTCGTGAACCCGATCTGGTTGTTCGTGATCAGGTGGAGCGTGCCGCCGGTCCGGTAGCCGTCGAGCTCGGCCATGTTGAGCGTCTCGGGGACGACGCCCTGCCCGGCGAAGGCGGCGTCGCCGTGCATGAGGACGGGCAGCACCACGTCCTCGTCGCGGACGAGCTCGGGCCGGTGGAGGTCGGTCTGGCGGGCGCGGACCATCCCCTCCACGACGGGGTCGACGAACTCGAGGTGGCTCGGGTTGGGCGCGAGGGTGACGTCGAGCCGCCGGCCGGAGCGGGTCTCGTAGGTGCCCTCGCCGCCAATGTGGTACTTCACGTCGCCGTTGCCGATGCCGACGGGGTGGATGCCCTCGAACTCCGCGATGACGCGCTGGTAGGGTGTGCCGAGCAGGTGGGCGAGCACGTTCAGCCGGCCGCGGTGCGCCATGCCGAGGATGATCTCGCGCGCGCCGGCCGCGGCGCCGCGCTCGATCGCGACGTCCAGCATCGGCACCAGCATGTCGTTGCCCTCGCCCGAGAAGCGCTTCATCCCGAGATAGGAGCGGTGCAGGAACTGCTCGAAGGCCTCGAGGGCGGTGAGCCGCTCGAGCAGCCGCTTCTTGTCCTCGGCGTCGAGGGGCTTGCGGTGGGCGCCGCTCTCGATCTGCTCGCGCAGCCAGTGGCGCCGCTCGGGCTCGGCCAGGTGCTCGTACTCGTAGCCAATGGTGCCGCAGTAGATCTGGCGGTAATAGGCGAGGACGTCGGACACGGTGAGCGCATCGCCCTGGAAGCCGATGGCGGACGCGGGCAGCGTGGCGAGGTCCTCCGCCGTGATGCCGTAGAACTCGGGCTGGAGCGTGGGTGGCGGCTCGGGCGCCGGTGCCAGGGGATTCAGCCGCGCGGCCATGTGCCCGCGCAGCCGGTAGGCATCCACCAGCTCGGCGGCGCCGACCGCCACGCGCAGCTGCGCGGGCGAGAGGCCGGCGCCGTTCGCGTGGGCCTCGAGGGGGATCAGCCCGTGCTCCGCCGCGTCGCCGGAGGAGAAGAACCGGCGCCAGGCCTCATCGACCGTTGCCGGGCTCTGCAAATACCGCTCGTACAGCGCCTGCGCGTAGCCGGCGTTGTACGTATCGAAGCCGTTCCGCTGTCGCACGATGTCTCTTCCGTTCCGGCCGGGTTTCCACGTCGAACGGGTTCAGGTGTACCCCGCGCGACGGGCCGCGTTCGCTCGCGGCCCGATTCGCCGCCACGCGGCCGCGTTTGGCGCGCGGCGCCCCCCGGCAAAGGGCGTCAGTATGGGGCGGGGCGAGCGGGAAGTCCAGCGCCCGCGAGGCCGCTCCGGCCCGGGTGACGGGGAGCAACATCCACGCCGGTCGGGGCCGGGAGGCGCACAGGGGGCGCAGGCGTGGGGATTGTGTCGCGGCGCCGAAAAGGCGAACTTGGGCGCCGCCGAGCCCGATGCCGGACCCCCGGCCGCTGCTGGCGGTCGGCCGGAGAACCCAGCCTGAGGACGGAAGCGAGGCGGCCATGGGCATGCAGATCGGAATCCGCGGGGCGCCGCTGCTCGCGCTGGCGATGGCCGCCGCCTGCGGCCGCGGCGGCGACGGCGGTGCGGGCGCCGCGGCGGCGACGCCGGCTGCCGGCCTGCGCCGCGCGCCGCGCATCGCGCTCTTCCACGGCTCCCGTCCATTCACGCTGGCCTCGGCGCTGCGGCGCCCGGACCGGCCGATCGGGTCCGTGGGGCTGCGGGCGCTGGCGGGCATCGCGCCCGGGTCGGGTGCGGGCGCCCTGCCGCTCATCCTCGCGCAGCCCCGCCGGGAGGGCTACCTCTCGCTGCCGCGCAGCCTGCTGGCGGCGCGCGCCCTGGAGTCCGGGGATGCGCCGGCGGACTACGCCGCTCCGAGCGATGCGGACGCGGACGGGATGGCGGCCGGAGCACCGCTCGTCGGCCTCGCCGCACGGCCGGCGGCGCTCGACGACATCGTGATCCCGGTGGTCGGGATCCTCGGCTCCCGGCTGCGCGACAGCTTCCGCTCCCCCCGGATCGGCCACGTGCACCACGCCATCGACATCATCGCGCGGCGCGGCACGCCCGTGGTGGCGGCCGTGGACGGCACGGTCGAACTGATGAAGTGGGATCACGGCGGCGGCCGGACGGTCCGGCTGCTGGATGCCACCCGCCGCTACATCCTCTACTACGCCCACCTGAGCGGCTACGCCGCCGGCCTCGCCGAGGGCGACACCGTGCGGGAGGGTCGGGTCATCGGCTACGTCGGCCACACCGGCCACGTCATCGGCTCCTCGCACCTCCACTTCCGCATCGGCCGCGTGGACGACCCCGCGGAGTGGTGGAAGGACCGCCCGCTGGATCCGTATCCGCTGCTCAGGGACGCGGAGCCCGCCGATACGGTCCACTAGCCGCGCGCCGGCGGCTCCACCCGAACGAGGAGAAGCGGGTGGGGGCCGCCCGGCCGGAATTCCGGCCGGGCGGCCCCCACCCGCTTATGCCTCCGATCTTCCCGGGCGGCCCGCACCCGCATTGCTCCCGTCGTGACCCTACCCCCACCCGCTCACCCGCACCCGCGGTCGGCGCAGCTTCAGGCGCCGGGGCCGTTCGGTGCGTTCGGCGTCGGCGGCGCGGGGGGCGCGCCGGGCCCGCGCGGGGCGCCCCGGCCGTCCATCCCGGCGCCGTGGCTGCCGCGGCCGCCGCGCATCCCGGCACCGTGGCCGTCTCCGCCGCGCATCCCGGGCCCGGGGCCGCGCATCCCGGCACCATGGCCGTCTCCGCCGCGCATCCAGCCGGCCTCGCCGCGCATGCCGCGGCCGTTGCGCATCTGCTCCTGCATGATGAGGCGCAGGTGGTCCTGCTGGGCGGGCGTGAGGACGCCGCTGATGTCGCTCATCTCGGAGAGGCGGGCGGCCCGGAGCTTCTGCACGAGGGGCAGCATCTCGTCGCGCTGCTTCTGCATCTCCTCGCGCAGGGCGGTGCCCTGCTGCTCCATCTTCTGCCGGAGCTGCTGCCTCTCTTCCGGCGTCAGGTCCTCCGGCGATTTGCCGCCGAGCAGGTCCTGCCGCTGCTTCTGCATCCGCTCCTGCATCTGCTGATGCTCCTGCTGGAGCTTCTGGAGCAGGTCCTGGTTCTGGGACTTGAAGCGCGACTGGATCGCCTGGAGCCGGGATGCCTGGGCGTCGGTGAGGCCGAGCCGGTTCTTCATGTCCAGCAGGTGCTGGATCGGCTCGTCCTGCAGCATGGCCCCGCGCATCCCCATCGCGCCGGGACCCATGCCGGGACCCATCCCGCCGGTGCCGTGGCCCATCATCCCCGGCCCCATGCGGGGCATCGGGTGGCCGGCGGGCGGATGGCCCGGCTGCGGGTTCGGATTCTGTGCCGCGAGCGGCAGCGGCGCCGCCACGAGCAGAGCGGCCAGCAGGCCTCTGAGCGTCGAATGCATCGTCTCCTCCGTCCGGGCCGCGTCCGTGGCTCCGTCGATCGGTCGATCGGGTTCGCGCGGCCTCACTCCTAGAGACCCGCGGCGGCCGGCGAACGTTAAATCGGCGCAGACGGCGCGGGGGGCGCGGCCGGTTGCCGCCCGGGCGGGCCGGCACTATCCTTGGGGCGACGGCGGCCCACCTCCTCTTCGCGGTGAAATCCCCGGATGGCCAGGAAGGACGACACTCCGCTGATGCAGCAGTGGCGGGAGGCGAAGAACCGCCACCCGGACGCGCTCATCTTCTTCCGTGTCGGTGACTTCTACGAGATGTTCAATCAGGACGCGGAGGAGGGCGCGAAGCTGCTCGGCCTCACGCTGACCTCGCGCAACAACGGCGGGGCCGCGGGCGTGCCGCTCGCGGGCGTGCCCGTGCGCGCGCGCGACGAGTACCTGGAGAAGCTCGTCCGCATGGGGCGCCGGGTCGCCATCTGCGAGCAGATGGAGGAGGCGTCGGAGGCGAAGGGGATCGTGCGGCGGGACGTGGTGGAGACGGTCACGCCGGGCGCCGTGCTGGCCGACTCGCTGCTCGACGCCGGGCGCAACAACTTCCTGGTGGCGCTGGCGGGCGAGGCGGACGGCGCGCTCGGGCTCGCGGGCGTGGACATCTCGACCGGCGAGGTGGTGGCGGCGGCCACCTCGCCGGAATGGCTGGAGTCGGACCTCGCGCGCTTCGAGCCGGCGGAGCTGCTGCTGCCGCAGGCGTGGGAAGGCCAGGCGACGGAGGTCGGCGCGGGGATCCCGCGCACCTACCGCCCCGACTGGATCTTCGACCGGGAGTGGGCGGCGGAGGAGCTCGCCCGCCGCTACGGCGTCCATTCCGTCGAGGGCTTCGGCTTCCAGGCGGAGGACGGTCCGCTGGTGCGCGCGCTTGGCGCGCTCGTCGGCTACCTGGCGGAGGTCCAGCCGGCGGCGCTCGAGGCGCTGCGCCCGCCGCGGCTGGAGCGCGCCGGCCACGCCATGGTGCTGGACGAGATGACGCGCCGGAACCTCGAGCTCGTGGAGCCGCTGCGAGTGGAGGCCGGCGCACGCGGCGGCGGGCGCGCGGGCACGCTGCTCGAGGTGGTGGACGAGACGCTGACGGCCATGGGCGCGCGGCTGCTGCGGCGCTGGCTCCTTGCCCCGCTGCTGGTGCCCGAGGCGATCTGGGCACGGCAGGAGGCGGTGGCGGCGCTCGTGTTCGGCGCGCCGCTTCGCCGCGCGCTACGCTCCGAGCTGCGCGAGATCCGCGACCTCGAGCGGCTGGCGGCCAAGGTGGGCGCCGGGCGGGTGGCGCCGCGCGAGCTGAGCGCGCTGGCGGCGTCGCTCGCGCGGCTGCCGTCGCTGCGCGAGACCGTGCTGGCCGAGGAGCCGGAGGGGCTGCTGCGCGAGCTCGTGGAGGAGCTCGACGTGCTGGCGGACGTGCGCGCCACGATCGACCGCGCGCTCGCGGACGAGCCGCCGGCCACTCTGGGCGAGGGAGGCGTGATCCGGGCCGGCTACGACGCGGAGCTCGACGGGCTGCGGGAGACGCGCGACGGGGCACGCGGGTTCATCGCATCCCTGCAGGCGCGGGAGCGGCAGCGCACGGGCATCGGCTCGCTCAAGGTCGGCTTCAACCAGGTGTTCGGCTATTATCTCGAGGTCACGCGCTCGAACCTGGAGCGCGTGCCGGACGACTACGAGCGCAAGCAGACACTGGCCAACGCGGAGCGCTACGTCACGACCGAGCTCAAGGAGTGGGAGTCGAAGGTGCTCGGGGCGGAGGAGCGGATCGCGGCGCTGGAGGTGCGCCTCTTCGGCGAGCTGCGGCGCGAGGTGGCGGCGGCGGTGGGGCGGCTGCAGGCGGCGGCGGAGGGGGTGGCCGCGCTGGACGTGCTTGCGGGGCTGGCGCAGCTGGCGGAACGGCGCGGCTACGTGCGCCCGGAGGTGCACGGCGGGTTCGCGCTGGAGGTGAGGGCGGGGCGGCACCCGGTGGTCGAGACGATGATGCCCCGCGAGGCGTTCATCCCGAACGACGTGGTGCTGGACGAGGACGCGCGCGTCATCATCCTGACCGGCCCGAACATGGCCGGCAAGAGCACGCTGCTGCGGCAGGTCGGCCTCATCCAGCTGCTCGCGCAGGTCGGCTCGTTCGTGCCCGCCGCGGCGGCCCGGGTGCCGGTGTGCGACCGGATCTTCACGCGCGTCGGCGCGTCGGACAACCTCGTACGGGGGCAGTCCACGTTCATGGTCGAGATGAACGAGACGGCGGCCATCCTGCACGGCGCCACGGCGCGCTCGCTGGTGCTGCTGGACGAGATCGGGCGGGGCACGGCGACCTACGACGGCGTGAGCATCGCGTGGGCGGTGACGGAGCACCTGCACCAGGCGCTCGGCGCCAAGACGATCTTCGCCACGCACTACCACGAGCTGACCCAGCTGGCGGACCAGCTGCCGGCGCTCGTCAACTTCAACGTGGCGGTCAGGGAAGCGGGACACGAGATCGTGTTCCTGCACCACCTGGAGGCGGGCGGCGCGAGCCGCTCCTACGGCATCGAGGTCGGCCGGCTGGCGGGGCTGCCGCCGGAGGTGGTCGCGCGGGCGCGCGAGATCCTGCTCGAGCTGGAGGGCGCGCACACCGGCGGCGGCGCGGGGCTCGGCCACCATGGCGCAGGCGCGCCTCCGGCGACGAAGGGCCAGCTCTCGCTCTTCGCGCCCGCCGAGCACCCGGTGGTCGAGCGGCTCCGGCGGGTGCGGGTCGAGTCGCTGACGCCGCTCCAGGCGCTGAACGTGCTCGCGGAGATGCAGGCCGCGGTGCGGGACCGCGAGGAAGGCGGCGGGCGATGAGGCGGACGGCGAGGCGGCGGGAGGAGCGAGCAATGGGCGTTCGGCGGCGGCGTCGCGTGAGCGGGCGCGCCTGCCGGCGCCGGCTTGCGGGGATGGCCGTGCTGGTGGCGGCGCTGGTGCTCCCCGCGGCGTGTGGTCCCGAGGCGCCGCTGGTGGACGCGCGCATGGTGGACGCGCCGTCGCCGTTCGGCTACCCGGTGTCGCTCTGGGACGAGGGCGCGTCCGGGGAGACGGTGCTGCTGGTGCACGTGACGGTGAGCGGGGAGGTGGACAGCGTGACGGTGGCGCAATCGAGCGGCCGGCTACCGTTCGACTCGGCCGCGCTGGCGGATGGCCGGAAGCTGCGCTTCATTCCCGCGCACCGGGGCGGCGACAGGGTCCCGACGTGGGTCCGCGTGCCGGTGCGCTTCTCACGCGACAGCGCGGCGGCCGCGCAGCCGGACAGCGCGGCCGAGCTGCCTCCGGACAGCGCCACGCCGGCGCCGCCCGACAGCGGCAGGACTTCGTGAGCAGCGGAGGCTGGTGATGAACGCCGAGACACCCACGCGCAACGCGCAGCCGTACGAGAGCGTGCTCGAGACCATCGGCTGGACGCCGCTCATCCGGCTGAACCGCGTGACGGACGGGGCGGCCACGCCGGTGTACGCGAAGGCGGAGTTCTTCAACCCGGGCGGGTCGGTGAAGGACCGCATCGGGCTGGCCATGATCGAGGCGGCGGAGCGGGACGGGCGACTGCGGCCGGGCGGCGTGATCGTGGAGGGGACGAGCGGCAACACGGGCGTGGGGCTGGCGCTCGCGGCGGCGCTCAAGGGCTACCGCTGCATCTTCACCATGCCGGACAAGATGAGCCAGGAGAAGGTGCGGCTGCTGAAGGCGTTCGGCGCGCGCGTGATCGTGACGCCGACGGCCGTGCCGCCGGACCACCCCGACAACTACGTGCAGACCGCCCGGCGCATCGTGGAGGAGACGCCCGGCGCGGTGCTGGCCGACCAGTTCTACAACCAGGTCAACCCGGAGGCGCATTACGCCACGACGGGCCCGGAGATCTGGGCGCAGACGGAGGGGCGGGTGACGCACCTCGTGGCCTCGGCGGGGACGGGCGGCACGATCAGCGGGGCGGGGAAGTACCTGAAGGAGCGGCGGGCGGAGCTGCGCGTCGTCGCGGGCGACCCGGCCGGCTCCATCTTCGCGCACTATCACGACACGGGCGTGAAGGGCGAGAGCCACCCCTACAAGGTCGAGGGGATCGGCAACGACAAGCTGCCGTCCACGCTCTGGTTCGACGTGATCGACGAGTTCCAGACCGTGAGCGACCGCGACGCCTTCCACATGGCGCGCAGGCTGACGCGCGAGGAGGGGCTTTTCGTGGGGGGCTCGGCGGGGCTCATCGCACACGTGGCCGCGCGCGTCGCGCAGCAGGTGGCGGGCCCCGAGGCGCTGGTCGTCTGCATCCTTCCGGACACGGGCGAGCGCTACCTCTCCAAGCTCTACAACGATGAGTGGCTGCGCGAGAATCGGCTGCTCGACCCGGAGCGGCTGACGGCCGGCGAGCTGCTCGCCAGCAAGGATGGGGGCGCGCCGCCGCTCGTGCAGGTCGAGTCGATGGCGACGGTGCGGCAGGCGCTCTCGCTCATGAACCAGCACAACGTCTCGCAGCTCCCCGTCGTACGCGACGGCGACTGCATCGGCGCGCTGCAGGAGGGCGTCATCATGTCGCGCGTGATCGAGGATCCGGGCGCCCTCGACCGCCCAGCCGAGTCGCTCATGGAGCCGCCGTTCCCGGTGGTGGACGAGCAGATGGACATGTCGGCCATCGGGCGGCTGCTCACGCGCCAGAACCCGGCCGTGCTGGTGCGTCGCCGTGGCGAGCTGGCCGGCATCGTGACGCGCTACGACATGGTGAGGTACCTGACGGCTTAGGGACTCGGGATTCGGGGCTCGGGGCTCGGGGCTCGGGAGGGAGTCCCCGAGCCCCGAGCCTCCAGCCCCTAGCCCCTCTCTTGCATCGACCCTCCTCGGGAGGTTGCGGATGAAGGTCGCGGTGCTGTTCGGCGGGACGAGCGAGGAGCGCGACGTCTCCATCGCGAGCGGCGCCCAGGTGGTGGCGGCGCTGCGGGAGGCGGGGCACCAGGTGGTGGCGGTGGACACGGCGCGCGGGGTGCTGGACGGCGAGGCGGAGCGGCGGCTGCTCGCGTCGGGAGTCTCGCCCGTGCCGCCGGAGCGGGCGGCGCTGGACGTGCTGCGCACGGGCAACCCGTCGGAGCTCCTGTCGGCGCCGGCGCTGGGGGACGCGGACGTGATCTTCCTGGCGCTGCACGGCGGGGCCGGGGAGGACGGCACGCTCCAGGCGCTGCTCGACCTGGTCGGCATCCCGTACACGGGCAGCGGGCACATGGCGAGCGCCGTCGCCATGGACAAGGACATCTCGAAGCGGCTGTTCCGCGATGCAGGCGTGCCGACGCCGGACTGGATCATGGCGCCGGCGGACGCGGCGGAGGTGGAGGAGCGCTTCGGGCTGCCGGTGATCGTGAAGCCGAGCAAGCAGGGCTCGACGGTGGGGCTCAGTGTGGTGAAGCGGCTGGAGGACTTCGACGCGGCGGTGGAGGAGGCGTTCCGGTTCGACGACGAGGTGATGATCGAGGCCTTCGTCGCCGGGCGGGAGCTGACCGTCCCGGTGCTGGGCGGGCGGGCGCTGCCGGTGGGCGAGATCATCCCCCGGCACGAGATCTTCGACTACGAGTGCAAGTACCAGCCGGGCATGTCGGAGGAGATCTTCCCGGCGGACGTGCCTGCGGCGGTGGCCGAGGAGGCGCAGCAGCTGGCGCTCGCGGCCCACGCGGCGCTCAAGCTCGGGCAGTACAGCCGGATCGACTTCCGCATGGACGCCATGGGGGGACTGTGGTGCCTGGAGGCGAACACGCTGCCGGGGATGACCGCGGCCAGCCTGTTCCCGAAGGGCGCGCGGGCGGCCGGGCTGTCGTTCCCCGAGGTGTGCGAGCGCATCTGCCGCCTGGCCCTGGAGGAACACCGCGCCCGGCAGGGGGGTCGTAGGTAGGGGCTCGGGGCTCGGGGCTCGGGGCTCGGGGCTCGAGCCCCGCCAAAAGACAGTCAGGACGATTGAATGGGATACGGCAGCTCCTTCACATTCGGCTACGGGCTCACGCCGTGGGTCAAGCGGCTCCTCATCGCGAACGCGGCCGTGTTCGTCATCACGTGGCTCGCGCCCGCCGTGGTGCCCTTCCTGGCGTTCACGCCCAGCCAGGTGCTGTTCCAGCCGTGGACGGCGCTCACCTACATGTTCGTGCACGCCGGCTTCTTCCACATCTTCTTCAACATGCTGGCCCTCTTCTTCTTCGGGCCGCCGCTGGAGCAGAAGTGGGGATCGTCGGAGTTCCTGAAGTACTACGTGATCTGCGGGCTGGGCGGCGCGCTGCTGTCCTTCGTGTTCGCCTTCAACGCCTCCGTGATCGGCGCCTCGGCGGCCGTGTACGGCGTGATGCTCGCCTTCGCGATGAACTGGCCGGACGCGCCGATCTACATCTGGGGCATCTTCCCGATCAAGGCCAAGTGGCTGATCCTGATCTTCGTCGGGATCTCGCTCTTCAGCGCGTTCGGCGGCGGTGCGGGCGGCGGCGGTGGGATCGCGCACTTCGCCCACCTGGGTGGCTTCGCGGCCGGCTTCCTGTACCTGAAGCTCGACCGGCACCGCCCCGGCCCGCTCGCGCGGCTGCGGAAGCTCTTCACCCGTCCTCGCCTCACGGTGGTGCACGGCGAGCCACAGGTCCGGCCGCCCGTCAGGGAGATGCGCCGGCCGCGCTCGCAGGAAGAGGAGCGCATGCTCGACGACGTGGACCGCGTCCTCGACAAGATCAGCCACGAGGGGATGGCCAGCCTCACGCCCGAGGAGCGCCGCCTCCTCGACGACGTCAGCCGCAGGTTCCGGCAGCACTGACGAGCGGCTGACATTCGTGCGTGCCGGTCAACGTGGCCGCGCCCGTGCCCCCGCCCGTTCGTTCCACGAAAAGACATCGCCCCACGCGACGTGCCCGTACGCGCCCGTCCAGCGGGGAGCCGGCGTGCCCGCGGGACGGCCGAGCGCGGCCACCCGCCGGACCGCCGTGCCGCCGCCGGCCGGGATGGTCCAGAGCGAGGCCTGGCCGAGCGTGTCCACCCGCACGAAGAGGAGGGTGCGGCCGTCGCCGGACCAGGCCGGCGCCTCCTCCCGCCCGCGCGGCGCGCGGGTGAGGCGCGCGGGCACTCCGCCCGCCGCCGGCGCCCGGAGGATCCGGCGCGCCTCGAGCCGGGAGGCGAGGTCCGCGGCCGGCGGCAGGGTGCTGTCGGCGGGCATGCCGGCCCAGGCGAGGACGTCGCCGGCGGGAGCCCAGGCCGGGTGCGTCGCCGCGCGACCGGGCGGCGTCAGCCGCCGCGCGCTGCCGCTCGCGGCATGGACCACCTCGAGCGTCTTGTCCCGCCACGTCTCCCGGCCGCGGCCGGCCACGACCGCCACCCGGTCGTCGGGCGTAGGTGCCGGGATGACGAAGTCGCGGTACGGCAGCACGGCCGGCGCAAGCTCGACCGGCGTGCCGCCGGCCGCGGGGACGGCGTAGAGCGGGGCGCCGTCCGCGAGCAGCGAGGACGAGCGCAGGTCGCCCGCGGGGCGCAGGTAGAGGATGCGCGCGCCGTCGCCCGTCCAGCCGCGCACGATCGGCTCGCCGCCCACGGCGGAGGCGCCCGCGACCGGCACCGGCCGGCCGCCCGCCGACGGCACCTTCCAGAGCCCCGCGCCGCTCGGATCGGCGGCACCGGCGGCACCGGCGGCGCCGCCGGACGCGCCGTCGCCCGGCGGCGGGGCGGTGGGTCGGGGCGCCACCGGGGCGGTGGGTCGGGGCGCTCGGGGCCGGCGGGGAGCGCCGTCCGGGGCGGCGGAGGTGGCCGGGCCCACGGCGGCGGAGTCGGGCGCGCGGACCGTGCGCAGCGCGAAGGCCAGCCAGCGGTCGTCCGGGCTCCAGGCGACGCCGTCCACGCCCCCGCCGGGCGTGCCGCCGACGAGCCGGCGGTCCGCGCCGTCCGGCGCCACCACGTGCAGCGCGCCGCTGCTCACGTAGGCCAGCCGGTCCGAGGCGTGCGCCCAGGAGAACGCGTCTACACCGACGGCCGCCACCGGCCGGGTACGCCCGCCGTCCAGCTCCACGATCTCCAGGCCGTCCCCCTTCCGCACGGCGATCTTCCGCCCCGACGGCGCCCAGCGCGGCTCGACGAGGTCGGCGCCCGCGGCCACCCGCCGCGCCTCGCCGCCCCCGAGCGCCCGTACCCAGAGCCCGCCCGGGCCGAGGTACGCCACCGCTCCCGGCGCGCCGCTCCCGGCGCCCACCCGCCCGCGTTCGACCCGGCATGCGCCGAGGGCCAGGAGCGGGACGAGCAGCAGTGCGGCGGGGCATCTCACGGCGGTCTCCGGTCGGGGGAACGATCCGGCGCGCCGGGGTGCAAGGGGCAGGCCGGGGGGGGGCACGGGCATGGGCACGGGCATGGGAACGGGAACGGGAACACACGTACACGCGCACACGCACACGCACACGCAAATGCACGTTGCACGCGCACACGCACACGCACATGGGAGAGGGACCGAACCGGGGATTCGGTTCGGCTGTTTCGTGGTGGGCGAGGCGGCGGGGCCGGGGGGCCGGAAGAGCTTGGCGGCAGGCGCGCCGCGTCGCTTGACACCCCTTCGGCGGCCGACGTAGGTTGCCGATCCCTCTGATCCACACAAGGTTCCGCAGGAGGAGGTGTTCAATGGCGGCCGCCAAGGAATTCAGAACGGGGCAGATCCGAAACGTGGCCGTACTCGGCCATGGCGGCTCCGGAAAGACGACCCTGGTCGATTCGTTGTGCTTCGTGGCCGGCTCGGCGCGCCGGCACGGAAGCGTGAAGGACGGCAGCGCGATCACGATGAACACGGAGGAGGAGATCGCGCACGGCATCTCGATGCAGACGTCGGCAGCGTTCGCGGAATGGATGGAGACGAAGGTCAACCTGCTGGACACCCCGGGCTACCTCGATTTCACCGGGGAAGCGCTGGCCGCCACGAGGGTCGCCGATGGGGCTGTAATGGTCCTCGGCGCGACAACGGGCGTCGAGGTCGGGACGGAGAAAGTCTGGGAATACTGCGAGACGCGCGGGATTCCCAGACTTTTTTTCGTGTCGATGATGGACAAGGAGCACGCGGACTTCGAGCGCGTCTACGCGGACGTGAAGGCGACGCTGTCGGAGAAGGTGATCCCGGTGGAGATCCCGATCGGCGCGGGGGATGACTTCCGGGGGATCATCAACCTGTTCAGCGGCAAGGCGCACCTGTACCGGGCGGGCACGATCTCCGGGGAGTACGACGAGGTGGAGGTACCGGAGGAGCTGCGGGGCGGCTTCGAGCGCTGGCGGACGGAGCTGTTCGAGTCGATCGCCACGACCGACGATGCGCTGCTCGAGCACTACCTGGCCGACGGCGGGATCAGCCGCGAGGAGGCGATCGAGGCGATGCGGGTGGCCATGCGGCGGGGCGAGATGTTCCCGCTGTTCTGCGGCGCACCGGAGAAGACGTGGGGCACGCGGGCGCTGCTGACGAAGCTGGTCGAGCTGGTGCCGAGCCCGGCGGAGGCGGGCGCCGAGCTGGCGCAGCGGGCGGGGCTGGACCAGGTGGTCGAGCTCACGGCCGACGATGATGCGGCCTTCGCGGCCCTCGTCTTCAAGACCACGAGCGAGCCGCACGTGGGCGAGCTGTCGATGTTCCGCATCTTCAGCGGCAGCCTGGCCAACGGGCAGGAGGTGGTGAACCCGACGCGGGACGCGCACGAGAAGCTGACCCACCTGTCGGTGCCGCTCGGCAAGGACCGGCTGGAGGTGAACCGGCTGCACGCGGGCGACATCGGCGTCGTCGCGAAGCTGAAGAGCACGCACACGAACGACACGCTGTGCGCGCCGGAGCGGCCGGTGGTGCTCCAGGCGATCAACTTCCCGAAGCCGGACATCGCGATCGCGGTGCAGGCGGCGAGCAGGAGCGACGAGGACAAGATCAGCACGGCGCTGCACAAGCTGCACGAGGAAGATCCGACGTTCATGAGCGAGTACGACCCGGAGCTGCGGCAGACGATCGTGCGCGGGCTGGGCGAGCTGCACCTGGACGTGCAGCTCGAGCGGCTGAAGCGGAAATACGGGGTGGAGGTGACGACGGAGGAGCCGAAGATCCGCTACCGCGAGACCATCCGCAAGCAGGCCCAGGGGCAGGGCAAGTACAAGAAGCAGACGGGCGGGCACGGCCAGTTCGGCGACTGCCACGTGCGCCTGAAGCCGCTGCCGCGCGGTTCCGGCTACGTGTTCACGGACGCGATCACGGGCGGCGTCATCCCGAACAAGTTCATCCCGTCCGTGGACAAGGGGATCCAGCAGGCGGCGGAGAAGGGTGTGCTCGCGGGCTATCCGCTGGTGGACTTCGAGGCCGAGTGCTATTTCGGGTCCTACCACACCGTGGACTCGAGCGACATCGCCTTCCAGATCGCCGGCTCGATGGCGTTCCACAAGGTGGCCGCCGAGGCGGCACCGGTCCTGCTCGAGCCGATCCTGGAGGTCGAGATCGTCACGCCCGACGAGTACATGGGCGATGTCATCGGGGACCTGAACCACCGGCGCGGCAAGATCCTGGGCATGGAGCCGCAGGGCAGCAGGACCGTGATCCGGGCGCTCGTCCCCGAGGCGGAGATGTACAAGTACGCGACGTCGCTGCGCTCGATGACGCAGGGGCGCGCCGCTCACATGCGCAAGCTGCACGGCTACGAGGAGGTGCCCGCGCAGGTCGCGCAGAAGGTGATCGAGGCGGCGCAGCAGGAGAGCGAAGAGGTGCACGCCTAGCGACCGCGGCGCAGTGCGGGAGGTCCGATGGACGGCCGGGATGGCCGCGACTTCGAGGTGTACGCGCTCACGGTGCTGCGGGTCGGCACGGGGCTGTTGTTCATGGAGCACGGCGCGCAGAAGCTGTTCGGCGCGCTCGGCGGGCTCGGTGGGCCGGGGATCGCCGCGCCGCTCGGCTCGCTGTTCGGCGTCGCGGGGATCCTGGAGCTGTTCGGCGGAGCCCTGATCGCGCTGGGATTGCTCACGCGGCCGGTCGCGCTGCTGCTCCTCGTCGAGATGCTGGTCGCGTACTTCTGGCGCCACATGCCGCGCGACTTCTGGCCGCTGGTCAACCGTGGCGAGCTCGCGCTGCTGTACGCGCTGGTCTACCTCTACCTGAGCGTGCGCGGCCCCGGGCCGTACAGCGTCGATGCGGCGTTCACGAAACGAGGGCTGCGGCTGCGCGCCGCGGAGGTCGAGGACGAACCCGA
The DNA here is from genome assembly GCA_963708135.1 of uncultured Gemmatimonadales bacterium. GTDB lineage: Bacteria > Gemmatimonadota > Gemmatimonadetes > Longimicrobiales > RSA9. Next base: position 451,830 of record OY970192.1, read on the forward strand.
GCCCTGAGATGACCGGGCGCCGCATCCAGCGGCGTCCGGGCCAGGCGGCACCCCGCCGCGCCCCGCTCGGCGCGCGGGAGTCTGCTCGTTCGCGAAGGTCCAACCCGTTCCATGGCCACAGGAGGAAGGTTCGATGACCAGAGCCGGCTGTCGTGCGCCGGGCCACGCGGCGCTCGCGTGGGCGGCGCACCTCGTTGAAGGAGTGATGTCATGACGGTCCATGCGCTGCTCGCCCCCGTGCTCCATGCCTTCCAGGCGGCGGCGCCGCCGACGGGCGGCGAGGCGAGCCTCGTGCTGCCCGACATGGGGTCGGCGACGTTCCTCGGCGTGAGCGGCTGGTGGCTGCTCTTCTGGGGAATCGGGATCTGCTTCGTGGGGCTGATCTTCGGGCTGGTGATCTACAAGCGGCTGCAGGGGCTGCCCGTGCACCGCTCGATGCTCGAGGTCTCCGAGCTGATCTACGCCACGTGCAAGACGTACCTGGTCACGCAGATCAAGTTCATCGTCATCCTCGAGGTCTTCATCGGCGCCATCATGCTGGTGTACTTCGGCGTGCTGATGCACTTCGCGCCCGTGAAGGTCCTGGTGATCCTGCTCTTCAGCATCCTCGGCATCGCGGGCAGCACGGGCGTGGCGTGGTTCGGGATCCGGGTGAACACCTTCGCCAACTCGCGCGCCGCGTTCGCCAGCCTGCGCGGCAAGCCGTACCCCACCTACGCCATCCCGCTGACGGCCGGGATGAGCATCGGCACCATGCTGGTCAGCACCGAGCTGATCATGATGCTCGTCATCCTGCTCTTCATCCCCGCCGACTACGCCGGCTCCTGCTTCATCGGCTTCGCGATCGGCGAGAGCCTCGGGGCGGCGGCGCTCCGCATCGCCGGCGGCATCTTCACCAAGATCGCCGACATCGGCAGCGACCTGATGAAGATCGTCTTCAACATCAAGGAAGACGATGCGCGCAACCCGGGCGTGATCGCCGACTGCACGGGCGACAACGCGGGCGACTCGGTCGGCCCCAGCGCGGACGGGTTCGAGACCTACGGCGTGACGGGCGTGGCGCTGATCACGTTCATCCTGCTGGCCGTGCCGAGCCCGACGGTGCAGGTGCAGCTGCTGGTCTGGATCTTCGTCATGCGCATCCTGATGATCCTGACGAGCATCGGCAGCTACCTGATCAACCAGGCGCTCGCGCGCGGCCGCTACCAGTCGGTCAGCGAGATGAACTTCGAGGCGCCGCTGACCGTGCTCGTGTGGCTGACCTCGATCGTCTCCGTGGCCATGACCTACGGCGCGTCGGCGCTGATCATCCCGGACCTGGGCGGCGATCCCACGCTGTGGCTGAAGCTGTCCTCGATCATCACCTGCGGCACGCTGGCCGGCGCGATCATCCCGGAGCTGGTGAAGGTCTTCACGTCCACCGAGTCGAAGCACGTGCGCGAGGTGCTCACCGCATCGCAGGAGGGCGGCGCCTCCCTCAACATCCTGTCCGGGCTCACGGCGGGGAACTTCAGCGCCTACTGGATGGGGCTCACCATCGTGGCGCTCATGGCCATTGCGTACGCCGTGAGCACGCTCGGGCTCGCCGGCGTCATGAAGGCGCCGGCGGTGTTCGCGTTCGGGCTCGTCGCGTTCGGGTTCCTCGGCATGGGGCCGGTCACCATTGCCGTGGACTCCTACGGCCCGGTGACGGACAACGCGCAATCGGTCTTCGAGCTGTCGCTGATCGAGCAGATCCCGGGGATCGAGGACGAGGTGCAGCGCGACTTCGGCTTCCGCCCCGACTTCGAGACCGGCAAGTACTTCCTCGAGGCCAACGACGGGGCGGGCAACACGTTCAAGGCCACGGCCAAGCCGGTGCTCATCGGCACGGCCGTGGTGGGGGCGACGACGATGATCTTCTCGATCATCGTGCTGCTCACGAACGGGCTGACCACGGACCTCGAGAAGCTGTCGATGCTGCACGCGCCCTTCCTGCTGGGGCTCATCTCGGGCGGCGCCATGATCTACTGGTTCACCGGCGCGTCCATGCAGGCGGTGACGACGGGCGCGTACCGGGCGGTCGAGTTCATCAAGGCCAACATCCGGCTGGAGGGCGTCGAGAAGGCGTCCATGGAGGACTCGAAGAAGGTGGTCGAGATCTGCACGCGCTACGCGCAGAAGGGGATGTTCAACATCTTCCTGGCCGTCTTCTTCACCACCCTCGCCTTCGCGTGCGTGGAGCCGTTCTTCTTCATCGGCTACCTGATCTCGATCGCCATCTTCGGCCTCTACCAGGCGATCTTCATGGCCAACGCCGGCGGCGCCTGGGACAACGCCAAGAAGCTGGTCGAGGTCGAGCTGAAGGAGAAGGGCACGGAGCTGCACGCGGCCACCGTCGTGGGCGACACCGTCGGCGACCCGTTCAAGGACACCTCCTCCGTGGCCATGAACCCGATCATCAAGTTCACGACGCTGTTCGGCCTGCTGGCCGTCGAGCTCGCGATCGAGCTGAGCCGGGCCGTCAGCGCCGGACTGGCCGTGGCCTTCTTCATCCTCGGCGTGATCTTCGTCTGGCGCTCCTTCTACGCCATGCGGATCCAGTCCGCGCGCGCCGAGCCGCGCGTGCCCGAGGAGCCGCGCCCGGCGGCCGCGGTCTCGTAGCCGGCGATGCCGGCGGTTGTGCGGCCCCTGTCCGGTTGGCGCCGGGCAGGGGCCGGTTGTTTCTGGCAGGTTGGTGCCGGGCGGGAGGGAGTGGGGGAGTGGGAGAGTGGGAGCGTGGGCGACGATTCCGGACGCCGACGGTCGCCGGGCTGACGGCGGCTACGCCGGCGCTCCTCCGGATTCCGGCCGTGCGGCGCCCTCCGGCTCGCTCCCTGGGGGCGCCGTTCCGATATCCTGGCCCTGCCGGCGCGCGGGCAGCGGAGGTCGGCGGCGCTCCCGGGGCGGGTGTAGGTGCGGCGGGTCGGAAGGGCGAATGGCCGGGCGACGATCGGTTGTGGCGATCGTCGCCCGGTCTCCCACTCTCCCACTCTCCCACTCCACACTCCGCACTCCGCACTCCGCACTCCGCACTCCGCACTCCGGTCCGGCTCTTGCTTTCGGGTTATCTTCGGGATACCTTGGGAGTCCCCCGACGGGCCCAACGGCCGGCGGCGCGAGGCGGCGCGGTCGGCCGGGGACCGCCTCGCGACGCCACCCTGGCCAGGTTCGTATGTCCGCGCAGGTTATCGCGTTACGCAAGGAACTGGAGGAACGCTTCCCGGATGCGCTGCCGCTGCGTCCGGGGACGGTGGGGGGCGTGCCCACGGGGTTGGCGGCGCTGGACGCGGTGCTGCCGGGGGCGGGGCTGCCGCGCGGGCGGCTTTCGGTGTGGGCGCCGGGGGGCGGGGCCACGGCGGTGCTGGGTGCGGCGTGCGCGGCGGCGGTGGCGCGGGGGGAGCGGGCGGCGTGGGTGGACGGGGCGGGGACGGTGCTGGGGGAGACCTGGCCGCGCGGGCCGCTGCTGTTGCGGCCGAAGGGGGCGCTGGAGGCGATGGTGTGCGCGGAGGAGCTGCTGCGCTCGGGCGGTTTCGCGCTTGTGGTGGGGACGGGGCTGGGGGAAGCTCTGGCAGGGGAGGCGGTGCGGCTGGGGCGGGCGGCGCGGGAGGGGGGCGGGGCGTTCGTGGCGCTGGCGGATGTGGTGCCGGTGGCGGCGCTCCGGATGGAATCGCGGATCCTGCCGGACGGCTACCGCTGGCGGCTGGACCCGTTCGGCGAGCCCGTGGAGGTGGAGTCGGTCACGATGGAGGTGCGCGCCCGCGCCATGGGAGCGGCGGTGCGCGCGAGGTTCACGCTACCGGTGGTGCAGCATGAGTCACGTCTGTGTTCGGATCCCCGGCTGGTCGATCGGCGGGGAGCGGTCTGAGGGGGACCGGTACCCGCCCACCCCCTCCCGCCCCGAGAGTGGGAGAGTGGGAGACCGGGCGAGGATTCCGGCGGCCGACAGTCGCCGGGCCGATCCAGCCTCGCCGCGGCCGCCGACGGCCGCGGATGCCGCGGGTGCCGGGAACCTCCCGGGCTCCGGGAACCCCGCGGCCGCCGGAAATTCCGCGGGCGCCGGAAGCCCCGCGGCCGCCCGGCGTGCCCACGCGGCGCCGGGAAGGGCGTCGCGCCCGGAAACGGGACGGGGCCGCCGGCGCTCGCCGCGGCCGCCACTCCCCCACTCCCCCACTCCCGCGGCGGTGGCCGGGGCGGCGGAAGCCCTCGGCGCCGCCCTCGCGGCGGTGCTGCCGCGGGTACGGGTGGAGCCGGGGCTCGCCTGGGCGGATGGGCGGGGGCTGTCGTCCTCGCGCTGGGCGCCGGAGCTGATCGAGCGGCTCGAGGCGGCCGGCTTCGGCGAGGCGAGGATCGGCGTGGCGACGACGGCGGTGGCGGCGTTCGCGGCGACGGTACGGCGGAATCCGCCCGGAAAGCGGACGGGCCCGTTGGCGCCCGCCGCATCCCCCACTCCCCCACTCTCCCATTCTGGAATGGGGCGGGGCGGGTTGGTCGTGATCCCCCCGGGCCAGGATCGCGAGTTTCTCGCGCCGCTGCCGCTCTCGCTGCTGAGCGACGACCTCTTCCTCCGCGGCCTCCTCGAGGGCGTGGGCATCGGGACGTGCGGCGCGCTGGCGGCGCTGCCGCGCGAGGCGGTGGAGGTGCGCTTGGGCGCGGAGGGCGCGGCGCTCTGGCGGCTCGCGCGCGCGGACGATCCTCGCCGGCTGTTCGGAGGGGCGCCGGCGACGCGGCCGGAGGCGTCGCTCGAGTTCGTCGACTACGTGATCACGGATCCGGAGCGGTTGATCTTCACGGCCAACGCGCTGCTCGGGCAGGTGTGCGATGCGCTGCGGGCGCGGGGCGAGCACGCGCGGCGGCTGGTGCTCACGCTGTCGCTGGCCAACGGCGAGGCGTGGGCGAGGACGCTCCGGCCGGCGCGGCCGACGGCCTCGCGGGCCACGTGGCTGCGGCTCGCGCGCGGCGTGCTCGAGCGGCTGACGGTGCCGGACGCGGTGGCGGGGATCCGGCTGGATGTCCAGGCGACGGAGTCGGCCGCCGTGCGCCAGGGCGACCTCTTCGACACCGGCTTCGCCACTCTCGAGGCGGTGGAGGCGGCGCTCGGCCGGCTGCTCGAGAGCCAGGACGAGGTGCTGGTGGCGCCGGAGGTGGGCGGCCATCCGCTGGCGGAGCGGCGAAACGGGTTCCGGGCGCTCGGATTGTCGGAGTGGGAGAGTGGGAGAGTGGTGGAGTGGGCGACGATCCCGGGGGGCGACGCTCACCGGGCCGATCCGCCCGCGCCGTGGGTGCCGACGGCGGCCGCCGCGAAGGCGGCGGCCGCCGGGCGGACACGCGCGGCGCCGGCAACGTCGCCGCGCCCGGAAAGCGGACGGACACGCGTGGCGCCGGCAACGTCGCCGCGCCCGGAAAGCGGACGGGCCCGCTGGCGCTCGCCGCATCCCCCACTCTCCCACTCTCCCACTCCGGGGCGGGGTGTGGGAGGGAAGGATCCGTCGGGCGGTGTGGGGCGGGGCGTGGGGAAAGGCCTGACCCTCCAGCTCCTGCCGGAGCCTGTGCGGGTGGCGGCGGAGACCGAGGCGAGGCGCGATCACGTGGTGCCGGTGCGGTTCCGGGACCGGACGGGGTGGCAGGCGCTGGTGACGGTGGCGGGGCCGGATCGCGTATCGGGCGGGCAGTGGGAGGACGGCTACGCGCGCGAGTACTACCGCGGCGTCACCGCCGACGGCGTGCTGGTCTGGCTCTACCACGACGCGCGGGAGGACGCGTGGTACCTGCACGGCTGGTGGGACTGAGGCCCCGCCCCACCCAACGCCCGAGTGGGCGAGGGGGAGAGTGGGAGACGGGGCCGCTTGCCGGTGCCCCTCCGGTGCCAGCCCCGAGAGCGGATCCCGGCGCGCGCCCGCCGCTCGCCGCCTCGCGCCGGCGCCGCGGGTGAGCCGCGCCGCGGGTGAAGTCGGCGCCGCGGGTGAAGTCGGCGGCCGCGGGTGAAGTCGGCGGCCGCGGGTGAGCTTCTCTGGCCCGGTAACCTTCGGCCACGGGAATCATCACACTCCCCCACTCCCCCACTCCCCCACTCTGACGTAGAAACGGGACGCACCAGATGACGCCATACATAGAGCTTCGCGCCCACAGCGCCTTCTCCTTCGGCGACGGCACCGCCTCGCCCGAGGCGTTGGTCGCGCGTGCCGCGGCGCTGGGCTACCCGGCGCTGGGGCTCACGGATCACGCCGACCTGGGCGGCATCATCCGCTTCACGCTCGAGGCGGAGCGGCAGGGCATCCGCCCCGTGATCGGCGCCGAGCTGCCCGTGGACGGCTATCCGACCGCCTTCCTGGCCGCCACCGCCGAGGGCTACCGCAACCTCGCCGCGCTGGTGACGCGGGCCAGGATCGGAGGGCTGCCGGTGGTGGAGGCGGGCGCCGCGGGCGCCGGGAGTGGGGGAGTGGGAGAATGGGGGACCCAACGACAGAGTGGGAGAGCGGGGGAGTGGGGGACTCCGGGCGGGCCTCACTTCGCCCGGCGGGGTGCCGGGCCTCGCGCCCCGGCCGGCGCCGCGAGCGCTCAGGTGCGCCGCGAGCGTTCGGATGCGCCGCCGCAGTCGGCGCAGTCGGCGCAGTTGGCGGCCGCCGGGCAGCGGACTGGCCCGGCAACTGGAAGCCCCCGCAATCGTCGCCCGGTCCCCCACTCCCCCACTCCCCCACTCGGGAGGGGCGACAGGGCCGGGCCGGGCCGGGCCGGGTGGGGCGACGTGGAAGGCCCGGGCCGGCCACGGGGCCGCCCCGCCCTGACGTTCGACGACGTCGCCGCCCGGGCGGCGGGGCTCTGGGCGCTCACCGGCCCGCCCGGCGGGGGCGAGATCCCGTCGCTGCTGCGCGCGCGGCGGCCGGACGAGGCGGTCTTCGCGCTGGAGCGGTGGCGGGCGGCGTTTGGCGGACGGCTGGCGGTGGAGGTGCAGCTGCACCACGTCTCGGGCGAGGAGGCGGCGCTGGCGGCGTCGCTCGTCGAGCTGGCGGAGCGGAGCGGCGCCACGTGGCTGGCCACCAACGACCCGCGCTACCTGGATGGCGGCGGCCGGCTGGTGCACGATCTGCTCGTGGCCAACCGGGCGGGCGTGGACGTGAACACGGCGGCGTCGTGGGGGCTGCTGCTGCCGAACGGCGAGTGGCGGCTGAAGGAGCCGGGCGAGATGCGGCGGCTGTGGCGCGGGCGGGAGGCCGGGCTCGAGGCGACGCACCGCGTCGCATTGGATTGCGGCTTCGACCTTCGCTGGGTGCGTCCGCCGCTGCCGCGCTACCCGGTACCGCGCGGCGAGACGGACGATTCCTGGCTGCGCGAGCTCACCTTCCGCGGCGCGCGCGAGCGCTGGGGCGAGCTGGACGAGCGGCAGACGGCGCAGCTCGACCACGAGCTGGGCGTCATCGCGCGGCTCGGCTTTGCCGGCTTCTTCCTGGTCATGTGGGACGCGGTCCGTTATGCGCGCGAGCAGGGGATCCTGTGCCAGGGGCGGGGCAGCGCCGCCAACTCCGCCGTCGCGTACTGCCTGGCCATCACGGCCGTGGACCCCGTGAAGCACGGGCTGCTCTTCGAGCGCTTCCTCAGCGAGGTGAGGACCGACGGGCGCACGGAGGCGCCCGACATCGACGTGGACTTCGAGATGCACCGGCGCGAGGAGGTGCTCGACTACATGTACGAGCGCTACGGCCGCCGCCACGCGGCCATCACCTGCGTGGCGCAGGCGTACCACGCGCCCAGCGCCATCCAGGACGTGATGCGCGCGCTCGGCTGGCCGGCGGAGGAGGCGCTCGCGCTCTCCAAGCGGGTGCACGGCCAGGCGCCGAGCGTGGGCGCCGCGCGCATCGAGGCCGAGCTGGCCGCGTCGGTCGGCCTGGACCTGGCCGAGCCGCGCGTCCGCGCGCTGCTCTCCGCCCTGCGCGCGCTGGACGACGTGCCGCGGCTCCGCTCCACGCACCCCGGCGGCTTCGTGCTGTCCGCCGAGCCGCTCGGCGACTACATGCCGATCGAGCACACGACCATGGGCCGCACCATCGTGCAGTTCGACAAGGACGACCTGGACGCCGCGGGCGTGCCCAAGTTCGACTTCCTCGGGCTCGGCGGGCTGAGCGCCGTGCACCTGGCGTTCGAGGCCATCGAGGGGCGCACGGGCGAGAAGATGGAGCTCTACTCGCTGCCCACGGACGATGCCGCCACCTACGACATGATCGCCGCCGGCGACACGGTGGGCACCTTCCAGATCGAGAGCCGCGCGCAGATCCAGTCCATCCTGCAGACCCGCCCCGAGCGCCTCTACGACCTGGTCGTGCAGGTGGCGCTCATCCGGCCGGGCCCGATCCAGGCCAGGTTCGTACGCCCCTATACCATGCGACGCCGCGGCCTCGAGGACGTCGCGTACGCGCACCCCCGGCTCGAGCCGATCCTGCGCCGCACCTACGGCATCCCGATCTTCCAGGAGCAGGCCATGGCCATCTCCATGGCGCTGGGCGGCTTCAGCGCCGCCGAGGCCGACGAGCTGCGCCGCGCCATGGGCCACCACAGGAAGCTGCCGAAGCTGCAGGCCGTGCTCGCCCGGCTGCGCCAGCGCATCGTGGCCAACACGGGGCTCGCCGCCGAGGCCGCCGGCGGCATCGTGGACGACCTGCTCTCCTTCGCCAACTACGGCTTCCCCGAGAGCCACGCCTGGAGCTTCGCCCTCATCGCCTACGCGACGGCGTACCTGAAGGCGCACTACCCCGCCGAGTTCGCCCTCGGTCTGCTCAACGCCTGGCCGATGGGGTTCTACCCGCCGGCGACGCTGGTCCACGACGCGCGGCGGCACGGCGTGACCGTGCTGGCGCCGTGTCTGAGGGATGGCGAGTGGGACTGCACGCTGGAGGCGCAAGCGCAAGCGCAAGGGCAAGCGCAAGCGTCAACTGCGTCTACGCCTGCGTCTGCCGCTGCCCTCGCGGCGCCTGCGCCTGCGCTTGCGCTTGCTCTTGCGGCGCCGGCGCAGCCGGCGCTCCGCATTGGCTGGCGCCACATTCGCGGGCTGGGCGAGCGCGCCCGCGAAGCCCTCGTGGCGGCGCGGGAAGACGGCCCGTTCACCTCGATCCAGGACGTCATGCGGCGTGCCCGTCTGGGCCGCGCGGAGGCGTTGCACCTGGCGCGGGCGGGGGCGTTCGAGGCGTTCGAGCCGGGGCGGCGGCGGGCGGCGTGGGAGGCGCTGCGCGCGGCGGGCGATGCGCTGCCGCTCGCGCCGGCGCGGCGCCTGCCGTTCGACCCGCGGGAGCTGGAGGGCGAGGAGCTGATCTTCCTCGACTACCTGGCCACGGGGATCAGCGTGCGCGGGCACCCGATGGAGCACCTGCGGCCGCGGCTGGAGGCGGCGGGGGTGACGTCCAGCCGGGGGCTTCCGGGGCTGGCGGATGGAGCGCGCACGGTGGTGGCGGGGCTCGTCGTCGCCAGGCAGCATCCGGAGACGGCGAAGGGCACGGTGTTCGTGCTGCTCGAGGACGAGTTCGGCTTCCTCAACATCATCGTCCCCGCGCGCACGTTCGAGCAGAACCGCGAGACGGTGAAGTTCTCGCCGTTCCTCGTGGTCGAGGGGCGGCTGGAGCGCGACGGCCGCGCGCTGAACGTGGTGGGCCGCCGCTTCCGCGAGCTCACGACCCGCGAGCTGACGTTCCGCTCGCGCAACTTCCGGTGAACCATCCAACGGCGGAGGGGAGCATGGACGGCCAGTCGAATGGCGGGAACGCGGCGAGCGGCGGCAATGGCGCGGACGGGCCGGACCGGGTGAGCGGGATCGGCTTCCTGGGCCTGCGCACGGTCATCTACCACGTGGAGGACCTGGACGCGGCCAAGGCGTGGTACGCGGAGGTGCTCGGCTTCGAGCCGTACTTCGACGAGCCGTTCTACGTCGGCTTCGAGGTGGGCGGCTACGAGCTGGGGCTGAACCCGAACCTCGACGAGGCGACGCCGGGCGCCGGCGGCGTGCTCGCGTACTGGGGCGTCGCGGACGCGGATGCCGCTTTCGCCCGGCTGCTCGAGCTCGGCGCCGAGAAACACGTGCCGGTCTCCGATGTCGGCGGCGGGATCCGCGTGGCCAGCGTGCGCGACCCGTTCGGCAACCTGCTCGGCGTCATCGAGAACCCGCACTTCGCGGCGAAGTGAAGGCGAAGGGAATGGAACGGCGGCAGCTCGGGCGCGCGGGGTTCGACGTGCCCGTCGTCGGCATGGGCACGTGGCGCACCTTCGACGCGCGGAACCACGAGGGCGAGAAGGCGGCGCGCGCGGTGGTGGACGCGGCCCTCGAGGCCGGCACCGATTTCTTCGACACCTCGCCCATGTACGGGCAGGCGGAGCGCGTGCTCGCGGGCACGCTCTCCGGCCGCCGGCATTCGGTGCTGGTGGCGGACAAGATCCGGGCGGACACGGCGGAGGAGGGCCGGGCGCAGGCGGAGCGCGCGCTCGGCTGGTACGACTGGATCGACCTCTACCAGATCCACAACCTGGCCGCGTGGGAGGCGCAGCTCGATCCGCTCGAGCGGCTGCAGGCGGAGGACCGGGTGCGCGCCATCGGCGCCACGCACTACCGCCCCGAGGCGTTCGGCGAGCTCGAGCGCGTCATGCGCAGCGGCCGGATCCAGGTGATCCAGGTGCCCTACAGCCCGCTCGAGCGCGAGGTCGAGGAGCGGATCCTGCCGCTGGCGGAGGAGCTCGGGCTGGGCGTCGTCGTCATGCGGCCGTTCGCGCAGGGGGCGCTCCTGCGACGCACCCCGCGGGCGAAGGCGCTCGCGTCGCTGCGCGAGCTGGGCATCCAGAGCTGGCCGCAGGCGCTGCTCCGGTGGATCCTGAGCGACCGCCGCTGCCACGTGGCCATTCCGGCGACGTCGCGGCCCGCGCACATGACCGCGAACGCCGCCGCCGGCGCGCCGCCATGGCTCGACGCGGACGCGTGCGGATACGTGGCGCGGCTGGCCGTGGAGCTCGCCGGATGAGCGGCGGCGGGAAGGCGCCCGAGCGCGGAGGCGGCGCCGCCCCTCCGGGAGGAGCGCGTCCCCCGGGCTACCGCGGTCGCGGCTCGGCGTCGAACCCGAAGAACCGGTTCGAGGCGCTCGAGGTGCTGCCCGACCCCGCGGCGCGCGAGGAGGACGATCCCGGGCCGCTCACCCGGATCCTGCGCGACACCACGCGCACGATCATCGCCACGAACGACAGCCCCGACGTGGGCTTCGACGCAAGTGTAAATCCCTACAGGGGGTGCGAGCATGGGTGCGTCTACTGCTACGCCCGGCCCTTCCACGAGTACCTCGGCTTCTCGGCCGGGCTCGACTTCGAGACCAGGATCCTGGCCAAGCCGGACGCGGCGGCGCTGCTGCGGAAGGCGCTCTCCCGGCCGTCGTGGGAGCCGCGCGTCATCGCGCTGTCGGGCGTGACCGACGCCTACCAGCCGGCCGAGCGGCGGCTGCGCATCACGCGTGGCTGCCTCGAGGTGCTGGCGGAGTTCAGGAACCCCGTCGCCATCATCACGAAGAACCACCTCGTTACCCGCGACGCCGACCTGCTCGCCGACCTCGCCGCCGTGGACGCCGCGGCCGTCAACCTCTCGATCACCTCGCTCCGCCCCGAGCTCCAGCGCGTCATGGAGCCGCGCGCCTCCACCCCCGCCCGCCGCCTCGCCGCCGTGGAGGCGCTCGCCAAGGCCGGCGTGCCCGTCGGCGTCATGGTCGCCCCCGTCATCCCCGGCCTCACCGACACCGAGATGCCCGCCATCCTCCAGGCCGCCGCCAGTGCCGGCGCGCAGTGGGCCGGCACCATCGCGCTGCGGCTGCCGCACGGCGTGAAGGACCTCTTCGAGGACTGGCTCGAGCGCAACTTCCCGGACCGGAAGGAGCGGGTGCTGAACCGCATCCGCGAGATCCGCGGCGGCCAGCTCAACGAGTCCGCGTTCGGCAAGCGCATGCGCGGCGAGGGGGAGTACGCGGACCAGATGCGGGCGCTGTTCGAGGCGGCCAGGAAGAAGGCGGGCCTGGATGGGCCGCGGCCCGTGCTGTCCACCGCCGCGTTCCACGTGCCGGCGAAGGGCGGGCAGCTCGGGCTGTTCGATGGGTGATCGGCAGCGCTCCGGCGGGGGCGGCTCCCTGCGGCGCCGGGCTCGGCAGCGCTCCGGCGGGGGCGGCTCCCTGCGGCGCCGGGCTCGGCAGCGCTCCGGCGGGGGCGGCTCCCTGCGCGACCGCCTCCGCTCGCTGCGCTCGCTTCGCAAAGGCAGGGTCGCTCCGGGAGCCGCCCCCGCCTCCGCCGTCGGGCCGCTTCGGCGGCGCAGTGCGCAACCCCCACAGCCGCCCGCCTCGCGCCCACGCGCTCTGCGGTTCAGTCGCCGGCTTCGGATGCCTGCCTGCTTCGCGGTCCCGCCAGCATGCGCGTGCGCAGCTCCTCGCCCCAGCCCGTGGCGTTCAGCGAGCCGAAGATGGCGGTCGCCTCGGCGCGGAGCGCATCCGCCCGGTCATCATCGCCCCGGGCGAGAGCGACGACGGCGAGTCCCTCGAGCGTTTCGGCCTCGAGCAGTCGGAGGCTCGTCTGCCGGGCGGTGGCCAGCGCGTGCGCGAGTTGCCGCTCGGCCTCCGCGGTGTCCGACTGCCACAGCGCGATGACGCCGAGGACCCGGACGGCCTCGGCGGCGGCGCCGGGCTCGCCAAGCTCGCGGAAGCGGGCCAGGGCGCGCGCCGCGGTAGCGCGTGCCAGGGGGAAGTCGCCGCCGAAGGCCATGAGCAGCGCCCACTCCTGCTCCACGCGGGCCACCTCGTCCTTGCTGCCGTCCGCGCGCGCGTAGGCGGCGGCGCGGCGGAAGGCCTGCTCGGCCTCGCGCGGGAAATCCATCTCGCGGTATGTGATGGCCAGGTTGTGGTGGGCCTGGGCCAGGCCGCGCAGGTAGCCGAGGCGGCGGTAGGAGACGATGGCCCGCTGGTACGTGGCCACGGCGGAGTCGCGGCGGCCGGTGAGCGTGAAGATGATGCCGAGGTTCTGGTTCGCGCGGGCGACGAACTCCTCGTCGCGTGCGCGGCTCGCCGCGTCCAGCAGCCAGCGCCACGACGCCTCCGCGCGCGCGACGTTGCCCTGCTCGAAGAAGAGGATCCCCTGGAGGTTCAGCAGATTCCGCAGGAGGGTATCGTTGCCGCGGCGGCGGCACACGGGCGCGAGCGCCTCGACCAGCCGCAGCGCCTGCGGGCGCTCGCCCGCCCGGCGGAGCGACTCCGCGCGCAGAACACCCAGCTCCGGCTCCGCGAGCAACGCATCGAGCGACAGCCGGGCCAGCAGCTCCGCCACCCGCCCGTACTCACGCGTCGCGACGAGGGCGCGCGCGCGCTCGAGCAGGGCGGCGAGCTCCGAGGGCGCGGGGAAGCCGGCGGGGGACACGTCGCCTTCCGGGTCAGCTCGCCACGGCGAAGCCCGTGAAGCCGGAGATGCTGCCCTCCAGCTTCTGGGCGTCCGCTGCCCGGATCGTGCCGATCGGGAACCAGCGCTCCCCCGGCTGCTCCTGCCGCCACAGCTTCAGCCCGTCGAGCACACGCTGGTCCCGCGCGTCCACCTTGCCGTCGCCGTTCAGGTCCTGCTTGATGTGCCGGTAGCTCACGCTCAGCTGCGCCGGGTGGTCCGTCGAGAAGACCAGCCCCGTAGGCTCGAACCGGAACACCAGCCGGTCCGTCGGATCCACCGACACCGTGATCTGGATCGAGTCGCCCGGCGCAAGGGAACTCCCGTCCGGCCGGTGTAGAAGCGCGCCGGCGGGAATATCCAGCGTCAGGATCGGCTCGCCCAGCCCGCCGCCCTGCCCCTGCCCCGGCTTGTAACGCAGCTCCAGCGTGCGGTCCTGCCCCGCCACCGCCCACACGCTGTCCGAGACCGGCAGCAGCGAGTCCACATCCGCCGAGAAGCTCGCGAACGTCAGCTCCGACTCGGGAACCCCGTCCTTCGCCGGGTCCGTCGAGCCGTGGTCACAAGCCGCCGCCGTCGCGAGCGGCAGCGCGAGCAGCAGCAGTCCTCTCCAGCGTCGCATCGGGTCCTTCTTTCGTCTGGGGCCGGCAAGCTCCACCGCGTCTTGAGCAGCCGGTGTGCCCGCCGTAACTCGTTGTCGCATCGCCATCTGTGCGGCCGCCGACCGTCCACGAGCGCGACGGCCGTAGCGTTTCGCTACGCGGGCGCCTCTCCGCCCGCCGTCGGCAAGCCGGCCCTGCGCCCCCGCGCCCCGCGTCCCGTCATCCCCCGCCCTCCAGCAGCCGATACAGCCTCGTCCGGCTGATGCCGAGGGCGTCGGCGGCGGCGGTCTTGTTGCCGCCGCAGCGCTCGAGCATGGCGCGGGCTGCGGCCTCCTCGATGACATCCATGCTCGCGGGGAAGGGCAGGGTGCCGTTGCCGGCGGCCTCGATGGTCCCGGGGAAGAGGTCCTCGCGCCGGACCTGCCCCTCGCCCAGGACGACGGCGCGCTCGATGGCGTTGCGCAGCTCGCGGATGTTGCCGCGCCAGGGGTGCGCCATGAGGGCGGCGCGCAGCCCGGGGCCGAGGATGGGGGCCGGGAGGTCGTAGTCGCCGGCGAAGCGGGCCACGAAATGGTCGGCCAGGCGCAGCACGTCGTCGCCGCGCTCGCGCAGTGGCGGCAGGTGGATCGGGATCACGTTCAGACGGTAGTAGAGGTCCTCGCGGAAGCTACCCTCGCGGACGGCCTCGGGCAGGTCGATGTGCGTGGCGGCGATGATGCGGACATCCACGGCCGTGCTGCGCAGGCTGCCCAGCCGGCGCACCTGCCGGTCCTCGAGCACCTTCAGCAGCTTGACCTGGAGCTCGAGCGGGACGTCTCCGATCTCGTCCAGGAGGAGCGTTCCGCCGTGCGCCGCCTCGAAGAGGCCCGGCTTGGCCGCGCGCGCATCCGTGAAGGCGCCGCGCTCGTAGCCGAACAGCTCGGCCTCGAGCAGCGTGGCCGGCAGCGCCGTGCAGTTCACCTCCACGAACGGCTGCTCCGCCCGCGGCCCGTTGTAGTGAATGGCCTGCGCCAGCAGCTCCTTGCCCGTGCCGGTCTCGCCCGTGATCAGCACTGTGGCCGCCGTGCGCGGGATCACCCGCGCCGCCCGCTCGAGCGCCACCCGCAGCGCCTCGCTCTCGCCCACCATCCGCGAGAAGTCGTACTCCTGCCGCTCCCGTGCCGCGAGCGCTTGCGCCCGGTCACGCTCGCGCAGTCGCGCGACCCGCTCCGCCACCCACGCGCGCAGCGCCTCCAGGTCCCCGGGCAGCGCGAAGAAGTTCGACGCTCCCGCCTGGAGCACCGCCACCGCCAGCCGGTGATCCGGTTCGGCACCTACCGCGGCAACGTCGCCCGCGCCCGCCGCCCGCGCATCCTCCACCGCCTCCGGCGCCGCTTCCTCCTCGCCCGCGACCGCGACCAGCACCGCCGCCGCCTCCGACAGCGGCGCCACGTCCGCCGCGGCGGCGCCCACCCGCAGCACGGCGCCCGCCGAGGCGGCAAGCTCCTCCCACACGCGCGCGAACCCTTCCGTCCGCGCCACGACGGCGATCACTGCATCCATCTCCGGACCACGCTCCGGCTGATTGACCCGCACCCGTGTCGAGCGGTTCCCCCTCGGATGTGACGATCCGCGGGGCTCGCCCGTCACAAAGAGTAGCCGTGCGACGTCGCGGCCGGAAGCCGCAGGGGGTCGCGAGGCGAGCCGGCCCGTAGCGAAACGCTACGCTATGCCAGCCGGGGTGCTGGACGGGGCAGGCCCCGTAAGATCGTCAGTTGCAACGAGTTCCGCGTGGGTGTCCGGAAACCTCGGGCGCGGAACGCCGGTTGCCCTTGCTTCGGGCGAGCCCCGGAACTCATGGACAGGGGAAATGGAGGAACGCGGATGATGAAGCAGGCATGGTGGGGCCGGACCGCCGCGGTGGCGGTGCTCGGCGCGGCGGTCGCGCTCGCGGGCTGCGATCAGGGCGCGACGGGGCCGCAGGGACCGGCGCAGGCGTCGCTGTCGTTCACGACTGGCACCGGCGGCGTGGCCGCGACGTCCGGCATGGCCACGGCGGCCGACAGCGTGACCGTCGGTGACCACACACTCGTCATCGACTCCGTCCAGGTGGTGCTGGCGAAGATCGAGCTGGGCCGCGTCGAGGGCAGCGCCGCGTGCGACACGCTGGAGAGCGAGGATGCCTGCGAGGAGTTCCGCGCGGGTCCCGTGCTGGTCAACCTGCCGCTGGACAGCGGCGTGATCACGCCGTTCGAGACGGTGATCCCGGCCGGCACGTACGACCGCGTGAACATGAAGATCCACCGCCCCGAGGGCGACTCGGCGAGCTCGCAGTTCTCGTCCCTGAACCCGGACTGGCCGCTGGACAAGAGCGTGCACATCATGGGCGAGTGGGATGGACAGCCGTTCGACCTCTACCTGGCCATGGAGGCCAACACCCAGGAGCGGCTGAGCCCGCCGCTCGAGGTGAGCGACACGACGTCGAGCGTCAACATCACGGTCTCCGTGGACGTGCACAGCTGGTTCATCGCCCGCGACGGCTCGCTCATCGATCCGACCATGCTCACGCACGAGGGGAGCCTGATGGAGCAGGTCGAGCACAGCATCCGCTCCTCGTTCCGCGGCTTCGAGGACCACGACCGCAACGGCAAGGACGATCACGACGAGGGTCACGCACCCGACTGAGCCCGGCTGATACGATTCCCGCCCCTCGCCTGCCTCCGGAGGTCGGGAGGAGAGGGCGAGGGAGGCGCGGGACGCAAGCGGGGGAACGGCCGGCGGTCGCCGAGGTTCTGGCGGCCGCCGGTTGTTTTCCCATCCGGCCCGGTGGCGCGCCGGCAGCGCTCCGGCGGGGGCGGCTCCCTGCGCGACCGCCTCCGCTCGCTACGCTCGCTTCGCAAAAGCAGGGTCGCTCCGGGAGCCGTCCCCGCCTGCGCTATCGGCCTGGCACGGCAGGGATTCGGCAGCGCTTCGGCAGCGCTTCGGCGGGGGCGGCTCCCTGCGCGACCGCCTCCGCTCGCTACGCTCGCGCTTCGGCAGCGCTTCGGCGGGGGCGGCTCCCTGCGCGACCGCCTCCGCTCGCTGCGCTCGCTTCGCAAAAGCAGGGTCGCTCCGGGAGCCGCCCCCGCCTGCGCTATCGGCACGGCACGGCAGGGATTCGGCAGCGCTCCGGCGGCGCTCTGGCAGCGCTCCGGTGGCGCTTCGGCAGCGCTTCGGCGGGGGCGGCTCCCTGCGCGACCGCCTCCGCTCGCTGCGCTCGCTTCGCAAAAGCAGGGTCGCTCCGGGAGCCGTCCCCGCCTGCGCTATCGGCACGGCACGGCAGGGATTCGGCAGCGCTCCGGCGGCGCTCTGGCAGCGCTCCGGCAGCGCTTCGGCAGCGCTTCGGCGGGGGCGGCTCCCTGCGCGACCGCCTCCGCTCGCTGCGCTCGCTTCGCAAGAGCAGGGTCGCTCCGGGAGCCGTCCCCGCCTGCGCTATCGGCACGGCACGGCAGGGATTCGGCAGCGCTCCGGCGGCGCTCTGGCAGCGCTCCGGCAGCGCTTCGGCAGCGCTTCGGCGGGGGCGGCTCCCTGCGCGACCGCCTCCGCTCGCTGCGCTCGCTTCGCAAGAGCAGGGTCGCTCCGGGAGCCGCCCCCGCCTGCGCTATCGGCACGGCACGGCACGGCAGCGCTCCGGCAGCAGCTCCGGCGGGGGCGGCTCCCTTGGTTGGTTCTGGACAGGCGGGGCTTCTCGGCCGATCTTGCTGGCCGGGATCGATCCCGGTCTCGGAACCCGAGCCGATCACGCCGGAGAAAGGGTCGCCGATGCGCCGCGCGCTTGCGCCGTCGCCGTCCATGCTCGTGCCGCGGGCCCTGGCCTCCTTCCTCGGCCTGGGCCTGCTCCTGCTCGCGCCGGGCGCCGGCCGGGCGCAGGACGACACGGAGATCCAGGTCTACGGCGCCGCGCTGGTGCCGCCGCACACCACCATGTTCGAGCTGCACAGCAACTTCACGGTGGCGGGGCGGCGCGAGATCGTGGACGGGCTGTGGCCGAGCAACCACGCGGTGCACGAGACGCTCGAGATCACGCACGGCTTCACGCCCTGGCTCGAGGTCGGCTTCTACACCTTCACCAGCGCGCGCGCAGGCGACGGAGTCCGCTGGGTCGGCAACCACATCCGCCCCCGCGTCGCCATCCCGGAATCCTGGCACTGGCCCGTGGGCCTCAGCCTCTCGCAGGAGATCGGCTACGAGGTCCGCTCCTTCTCCGAGGACACCTGGACCTGGGAGATCCGCCCCATCATCGACAAGCGCTTCGGCCCGCTCTACGTCTCGCTCAACCCCGTGCTCGAGCGCGCCTTCAAGGGGCCGGGCACCGCCGACGGGCTGGCATACTCCCCCAACGCGGCCGTCAAGCTGGACGTGACGCCGAAGGTCACCGCCGGCGTCGAGTACTACGGCGGCCTCGGCTCCACCGCCGAGGGCTTCCTCCCCTACGCCGAGCAGGACCACCAGCTCTTCCCGACCATCGACCTCAACCTGTCCCCCGACTGGGAGTTCAACTTCGGCGTCGGCTGGTCGCTCACGGACACGACGGACCATACAGTCGTGAAGATGATCGTGGGGAGGCGGGCGGGATTCTGAGGGGCGTCGGGGCGTCGGGGCGCCGGGGCGTCGGGGCGCCGGGGCGTCGGACCCGGGTATCGGACCCGGACCCGGGCCCGGACCCGGGTTGTTAGGGGGGCCCGCCCGTTACCCGAAATACGTAAGGCCATGCAGGAGCAGCAAGCGACACATGGCGTGCGTGATCCATCCGGGATAGAGCAGAGGCAAGGCCGCACCGAAGCGATTCCCGACGTACCAATCGAATCCCACCGGATTCTGGTGGCCCGGCACCGGCGTATTGCGGTAGACCACCATCCTCCTGGCACGCCAGTGCGCGGCCGGTCGCGCGGCCTGGCCGTCCATATCGAAGGCCATCTGCGTCATGGCCGGGACGTGGGCCCCACCCGTGTGGAAGCTCCGTTGCGCCCAGATGCCGTTGCTGAAGCTCGAGGTGAAGATCTTGTCGAATTCGAACCTGGTGCGCAGGGCGAGAGGATCGATCGAGTCGATCACCTGCGTGATCACCTCGGAGACCACCTCTCTCCAGTTCATCAGAAAGCTGCCCAGATTCGACTGTTGCGAGTTCTTGTAGAAAGGGATCACGAGGATCTGCTGCGCTCCCGAGTGGATGAGCTGCGTCCCCATGATCGACGTATAGTCATCCCACAGCATGTGCCACTGCGTGAAGTCATCGTACGTCGCGTCCTGATACCCGCCCTGGTACGGTGAAGGCGTGAAGAAGATGTGGGGCGAGCCGCTCCCGCCGGCGGCGAGCCTCGGCGGCACGACCACCCCGAACCATTTGATGGAGCTCCCCGTGACCTTCACTAGCTTGCGGGTCAGCGCCGCCACGTGGATTCCCAGGGGCTGAAGCGCGTCCTTGCCGGGCACGCTCGCCGGTTCCACCACCGTCCACCCCTGCGCCTGCGAATCCCCGCTCTCCACCGTGGCGGTGATGCCGGACGTCGCACCCCCTCCGGAGGTCGCACCCCCTCCTCCCTGACCACACAGCGTAGCCAACGTCTTGCCCTTGGGATCCACGCGGTTGTCAGGCCATTGAAATCCACAGGCAACCTTCTGGAACCTGCCGATGGCTCCGATCGTCTTGGACCATGCGAAGCCATCGACGGCGAGCTGGACGAGCGGACCGCCGCTCTCGGGAGGGACGCCATTGAGGAGCTTCTGTACGAGCCTCACGTCCTCGCGGATGTTGACTCCGCCCTTGCCTACCGACGCACTGATCGAGCAGTCCATGGGATGCTCCCTCCATCAGCTCGGAGATCCATCGACATCCTCCTCCCGGCCAGCCGGGGGACGATCATACGGCGTAACCACAGGACAGCGCAGGGTTCCGCCGGGCGCGAGAAATATGGGTGCCAGGTGCGGCAGGACCGGCGCTTTGCATCGGATACCGAGCGTGATCAGGATCCGGACGTCGCGGGACCCTCCCTCTTTCGGAGGACGTGGTGAGCGTCGTCGCCTACGACGACCAGGTGCAGACCGTGGCGGCGCGCGTGTCGGGCGCCGGGCGTGAGGCGCTGCTCGAGCGCATCGCCGGGCTCGGTACCGGCGGCACGACGAACCTGTCGGGTGGGTGGCTGCGCGGGCGGGAGCTGGTGGCCGAGGAGCTCGCGCAGGGCGGTGTGAACCGCGTGCTGCTCCTCACCGCCGGCCTCGCCAACGTCGGGATCACGGATCCCGGCCAGCTGCGGGACCTCGTGGCCTGGGCTCATGGCGCTCGCGGCGCAGAACGTCGCCGTCACCGTCGGGCCCGCGGCCGCCGTCCAGCTCGCGGCCGTCCACCACCGCTACCCACGCCGCCCGCTGCCGGGCGGCGCCCTCCGCCTCGAGCTCGGCGACCTCTACGCCCAGGGGCCCCGCTCCCTCCTCGTGGAGTTCCTCCTGTCAGGCGACGCCGGCGGCGCCGAGACCGACGTCGCGACCCTCACCCTCGAGGGCCACGTCCTGCTCCCCGGCGGCGGCGTGGAGAAGCGCACGGTCGCGCTTCCCATCCGCGTCGCCCCGGGCGAGGGGCCGGTGGCGCAGCCGGGGGTGCGGCGCGAGCTGCTGCTGCTCGAGGCGTCGCATGCGCGCGAGGCCGCCCTCGAGGAGCGGGGCCAGGGCCAGGTCGAGGACGCCGCCCGCACCCTCCGCCGCGCCGCCGAGCGCCTGGCGCCGTACGCCCCCGACGACGCCGAGATCCAGGACCAGGTCGACGACCTGCGCGACATGGCCGAGCGGCTGGAGGAGGAGCGCCTCACCGTCCAGGACGCCAAGTGGATGCACCAGCGGGCTACGGCCGCGCGCAGAGCAAGCTGGCCTCGTACGAGGCGGCTCGCGGCCGAGCGCCGGCGGAAGCGCGGGGCGGGGGGGGAGTGAGCCGGTGAATCCGGACCGGCGTTCAGTCCCAGCGCAGGAGCGTCCCGAGCTTCTGGAGGACCTCCGTCACCGCTTCCGCCGGCGCTCGCCCGGCCCGCTCCGCCTGGCGGGCGCGCCAGTCAAGGCTTTTCACCTGATCCGCGAGCACGACCCCCGTGACCCTGCCGCGGGGGAGCTCCACCTCGAAAGGGTAGCCCTTCACCTGGGTGGTGATCGGACAGAGCAGCGCGAGGCCGACTGGACCGTTGTAGGCCGCGGGGGACAGCACAAGCGCGGGCCGGCGCCCGCCCTGCTCGTGTCCCGCCTGAGGCGTGAATTGCATCCAGACCAGGTCTCCCCGGTCCGGGACGTAGCTGCCGCGCTTCACCAGGTCTCCGCGCCAACACCCGGACCGGTGTCGGTTTCCCCGTGCAGGTTCTCGGGCGTGATACCCGCCAGTAGCTCGTCCAGCGAGAAGGGAGACTCCGCCAGCGGCGTGATCACGAGACGCCCCTCCTCGAGCGTGAGCTCCACCTCGGAGCCGTTGTCGAGAGCGGTCTCGCTGGCGAAGGATTTGGGGATCCGGAGCGCAAGGCTGTTGCCCCACCGCTGGACGCGCGTACGCATGAAACGCCTCCTGATGTATCTACATTGAAGATACCACGAATCGGGCCGAGCGCAAGCATGCCCGAGGATACCGTCGCCGCGCAGGCGGCTGCCATAGCGGGATGCGGCAGCCCAATGCGCAGGCGCGCAGGTCCCGGGAGGCGCCGCGGACGCCGAACCCCTGTGCATGTGCATGTGCCTGTGCGGCGCTCGTTCCCGGTTCCCGTGATCCCGGGTGCGCCTCGCCCGCGCGACGTCCGCGACGAAGCCGCCGGGCCGCCCCCTCAAACATATCGTTGCGCGCGGCCCCACTATGTCCCATAATCCCATGCGTTGCACGCCACCCCCTCGCCGCGCACGTCGGTCCACAGTCGGATAGTCCTTTCCAGCGTTCCCAGACGGCGACGTGGCCATCACGAAGACCCAGCGCTGGCTCGACCTCATCGCGTTCCTCGTGCAACGGCATTTCCCCGTGCCCGTGGACGACCTCATGGACGGCGTCCCCGCCTACCGCCAGAAATGGCGCGCGGGCGACGAGCGGGCGCAACGTGACAATGGACGGGCGCCGCCGCTGGATTGGTCGATTCTGTACGGTATGCGTATACGATGCAGCAGCGGCCGGCCAATGCAGGGGGCGCGTGTCACCTTGTGTTCGCATGGCGTATAGAATGCGGCAATGGGGCTCGCCGGGGCACCGGCTGGTCGATTGTGTTCGCCGGCCCGGCCGCGACGCCGGCGCCGGGCCCCGCCCCCGGCGCCCGGCCGCGACCGCGGGGCACGCCCGGCGGCAGCGGCGGCCTCGTCGCCTGACTGACATCCACCCTCCAACCATCGCTGGGATCGTGACCCCATGAAGATCGGACGCAACGCGCCCTGCCCGTGCGGCTCGGGGCGAAAGTACAAGCACTGCTGCGAGGCAAAGGATCGGGCGGCCGAGCGCGAGGAGGCCGCGAGCGCCGGCGGCGGCCTCGGCGACGCGGCCTTCTCCCCCGCCATGCGGGAAGCCGCGCGGGCGGCCCCCGTCTGGGAAGCCGATGCCGTTCCGCTGCAGGCCGGGTTCGAGTCGGAGCCGACCGCCCGCCTCGTCGGCCTGCTGGTGCTGGCCGGCGGCCTGGTCGTTCACCACGACATGAACACCAGGCTGGGCGGTGAGCCGGACGACGTGGCGGAGGCGCTCGAGCGCGTGCTGGCCGGCGCGGCCAGGCGGGTGGGGCAGTGGCCGGCCGAGGTGCGGGTGCGCCACGGCGACGTCGCCGTCTCGCTGGGCACGCGCCTCGCGGACCGGCAGATCCAGGTCAACGTGGCCGAGGACCTGCCGGATCTTCGCGAGGCCGCGCTCTCCCTCATGGAGCACATCGCGGGCGCGGCCGCCTGGCCGCCGGTGTGCATGCCGGACTCGTGGGCCGGGTGGCGCCTGCCCAGGTCGCTGCTGGTGGAGCTCCTCGCCGCGGCGGAGCAGTTCTGGCGCGCCGCCCCCTGGCACGGCGCCGACAACCTCCAGGCCCCGCGCGTGCAGGCGCCGTCGGGGCGGGAGTGGACCGCGGCCGTGCTCGGGGCCGCCGAGGAGCAGTACGGGCTGGCCCTCTACTCGGACGAGAAGGACCTCTTCCACGACGTCGCGGCCATGGATCCCGAGCAGCCGTTCGCCCACGTCCGCGGCCGCGTGCTGTCCCTCGCCTTCGAGCCGCCACGGGAGGCGCCTCCCGGGCTCGGTCGGGAGGTGCGCGCCCTCGGCTGGAGCGCACCGGGCGTGGTGCCGTGGCTGCTCACCATCAACACGCCGGGCGGCGGCATCTCGCGCCTGGACGCGCAGGACCTGACGGCCCTCCTGCGCTCCGTGCCCGCGTTCGTCGCCGCCCACGCGCGCGAGCTGGAGCGGGAGCGGCAGACGGCGAGGGCCGCCCGCATCGAATGGCATCACGCGGCCACGGCGACCAGCTTCCGCTATGACGGGCAGGCGGTCATGGAGCTCGGCCCCGAGTCCCGGGCCGGCCTCGGTCCCGACTCCCCGCGCGCCGTTTTCGAGGAGGTCCTCGCCGAAGTCGAGGCCGAGCTCGGCGCCGGCGCCGATGATGACCAGGTCCTCACCGCCCTGAACCAACGGCTCGCGCGCAGGACCGGAGCGTACAACCAGCGCCCTCAGTCCGATCTCGGCGGCCTCTCTCCCGTCCAGGTCGGGCGCCTGCTCTACACCGAATGGGACGCGGGCGATGGCGCGATCGCGCTGAACCGGGCGCTTCCTCCAGGCGACGTCTCCGACGCGAGCCTCGTCGCCCCCGTCCGCGCGCTGCTCGAGCTCGCCGCCCGCGAGGGCTCACTCCCGCTGACCGAAGCGGGCAACCTGCGTCTCGCCGTCGTGCGCGAGCTGCTCGAGCGCCTCGCCGGCCGCGGGGCGTTCGCGATGCACCTCAAATTCGAGGGCACCCGCCTCCGCGAGGAGGACGTCTGGCCGCTGCACGTCGCGCGCGTCACGGCCGGCGTCGCAGGGCTCCTCCACAAGCGGAAGGGCGCCCTGAAGACGACCCGCCTGGGCGTGTCGCTGCTCCGCGATCACCGCGCCGGCGAGCTGTTCGCCCGCCTGTTCCGGGTGCGCTTCACGGAGCTGAACCTCGCCTTCGCCGATCGCCTCGGCGAGGAGTGGCCGGAGCTCCAGAGCCAGGCCGCGTTCACGATCTTCCGTTTCGGCGAGACTGCCGACACGTGGCGGTCGGCCGACTGGCTGCTCGAGCACGCCGTGCTGCCCTACGCC
The DNA here is from genome assembly GCA_963708135.1 of uncultured Gemmatimonadales bacterium. Classification (GTDB taxonomy): domain Bacteria; phylum Gemmatimonadota; class Gemmatimonadetes; order Longimicrobiales; family RSA9. The sequence goes on from OY970192.1 coordinate 476,148, forward strand.
CTGGACGTGGCCCCGCGCTCCGACACACCGGGCGGCAGGCCAGCGAGCCTCCTCGCCCGCCGGATCCTCGACTCGCTCGTCGGCTTCGGCATGGCCGAGGCCGACGGTACGCGCCGGCCGGACGCCCGCTACAGGAAGACGGCGTTGTTCGACCGCTTCCTGCGCTTCGACATCTGAGCCCCCGGACGACTCGCGCGACGCGCGAGTCGCCCCCCGGTACCGGAGCTGCCGCACATGCACACGCACACGGGTGAGCGGCAGGAGCGGCAACGAAAACCTTGCGCGCGCGCGCACGCGCGCGTAGATTGGCTTCAGCGTCGGACGATCCGGCGCGCGGGCGAGCAGTTAGGCCACTTACTTGGCCCGGCCCGGCTCCCATGGGAGCGAACAGGGGACTAAAGGGTGGGAAGGGCCCGCGCGCCTTCCCAGGCCGCGGGCTTTCGTGCGCCCGGAGCCTTCGCTCGCCCGCCGTCGCCTGCCGCCCCCTGTCGGCCGATCCGCCCGATCTTCGACACGAGCCGTACGAGGAGGATCGGATGAGCGCGAGCACCGCGGCACCCGCCGCATCCACCCGCCCCGAGGACATCGCGAAGGGGCTCTTCCCGCACCAGGTCGAGGGCGTGGCGTTCCTGCTGCGCCGGCGGCGGGCGATCCTGGCCGACGACATGGGGCTGGGCAAGACCCGTCAGGCCATCACGGCCCTCAAGGTCGAGGAGCCGGCCGGGCCCTACCTCGTCGTCTGCCCGGCCAGCGTCAAGCGCAACTGGGAGCGCGAGATCCGCACGGTGCTGCCCGGCGCCGCGGTCCGCATTCTCGGCAGCGGCGCCGACGGCGGAGGCGGGCTGCCGGGCGCGGAATGGGTCGTCGTCAACTACGACATCCTGAAGCGGCACGAGGCCGCCCTCGCCGCCGCGCCGTGGGCCGGCGTGATCGTGGACGAGGCGCACTACCTCCGCAACCAGAAGAGCCAGCGCAGCGCGAGCGCGCGCCGGATCGTTGGCGCGCTAAGCGACCCGGTCGTCTACATGCTTACCGGCACGCCGCTGGCCAACCGCCCGCGCGACCTCTTCGCGCTGCTGCAGCTGGCCGGCCACCCGCTCGGGCGCAGCTTCCTGAGCTACGCCAGGCGCTACTGCGCCGCGTACCGCAACGAGTGGGGCTGGGTCACCGACGGCGCCTCGAACCTGGAGGAGCTCGCCGTCGAGCTGCAGGGCCTCATGCTGCGGCGCACCAAGGACGAGGTGCTCGAGCTGCCGCCCAAGCTGCGCACGTGGCTGCCGGTCGAGGTGCCCGACGGCACCGGACGCGACCAGGCCGCCGCCGTCGTCCGCCACCTCCTCGCCGCGCGCGGCATCGGCCGGCTCACCGCGCGCGACCGCGACGCCGGCGGCCCCGGCGGCCGCACCCGCCTGCTCGCGACGCTGTCGACGCTCCGCCGCACGCTCGCCGTGGCCAAGGTCCCGGCCACGCTCGAGCTGGTCGAGGGCGCCGTCGACCAGGGCGAGAAGGTCATCGTCTTCAGCGGCTTCGACGAGCCCGTCCAGCGCATCGCCGGCCACTTCGGCGATGCCGCCGTCCGCCTCACCGGCGCCACGCCCGCCGGGAAGCGGCAGGAGCTCGTGGACCGGTTCCAATGCGACGATGGCGCGCGCGTCTTCGTCGCCAACCTCATTGCCGGCGGCGTCGGGCTCAACCTCACCGCCGCCCGGCAGGTCGTCTTCAACGACCTCGACTGGGTCCCCTCCAACCACTGGCAGGCCGAGGACCGCGCCTACCGCATCGGCCAGACGAACACCGTGCACGTGACCTACGTGGTCGCGGCGGCCACCGCCGACGACTTCGTGCGGAGCGTCCTCCAGACCAAGTCCCGCCTCATCGACGCCGTCGTGGACGGCGGCGCCGCGGACGAGGGTGCCGCCTCCGGCGACGTCCTATCCGAGCTCGAGCGCCTCCTCTCCGCGCTGTCCCCCGGGCTTGCGGATACCCGCCCCGACGACCTGTCGGCGGAGGATGTCGCGGCGCTGCTCCGGGATGCCGCCGCCCTTGCCGAAGTTGGTCGTGCCGAAGTTGGTCGTGCCGGTGTAGGTCGTGCCGGTTCTGGTCGTGCCGGTGTAAGTATTGCCCCCGTTAGCGGTTCAAATCCCCCCACCCCCGCCATGCTCCACGCCCTCGCCCTCCTCCGCGATGCGCTCCGCGGCCCCGCGCCGACCCGCTACACCTGTGACAGCAGCTCCGGCCGCGGGACGTACGACCTCGTCGTGGATGCCTCCGGCGACGTCGCCTGCTCCTGCCCCGGCTTCTCCTACCGCGGCGCGTGCAGCCACGCCCGCGCGCTGAAGCAGGCGCTGGTGAGGGGCGGGGAGCTGCCGGCGGCGTACAGGGCCGTCGAGAGCTGAGCCGGTCGCCGGCGTGGGCGGTGGTGTGTGGCGCCATCGCCGCCCACCCGGCGCCGAGGGGCGTCCGGGCCGCCGATCGAGGGCGTCCCGGGGTCTGCGCCGCGCCCGGGCGCGCGGTGGGCGGTGCGTGGCGTCATCGCCGCCCACCCGGCGCCGACGGGCGTCCGGGCCGCCCGCTTGAGGGTGTCCCGGGGTCTGCGCCGCGCCCGGGCGCGTGCGGTGGGCGGGGAGCCCGCCGCGCCCGGGTCGCCCGGAGCCGGCGTCGCCTGGCCGATCATGTTGTTGGATCGTTCACCCACGGCCGCCGCGGCAGGGCGACGGATCCACCGGCCCGAGCGGCTGAACCTGGGTGTGCAAGGTGGCCGAGCCCGTGATGGACTACGACGACGAGCAGTAGCCACGCCTCGCGCCGCCCCGCCCTGCCGGCCGGGCTCGGCGGACACAAAATGCCAATCGTCGCGGCTCCAGGCGTCGATTGCGTTTCCTGTACGCTATCCGCACACAATCGACCATGCGTCCGCCCGCGCGCCGGACGCGTGCCGCATCTCGTCCGCATGGCGTACACGATCCGCCAGGCGCGCATGGGAACGCGGCGGTTGGTCAATTGTGTCCGCCCGCGCGCGCCGGGGAGCCGACATGTTGTCCGCGTCCACCGAGGCAGAAGCCGAGTGGGTGTTCGGGATCCGGGATGTGGGATGCGGGATCCGTGATGCGGGATGCGGGATCCGGATCCGGGATCCGGGATCCGTGATGCGGGATGCGGGATACGGGATGCGGGAGATCGAGCTCGCCGGGCCGGCGGGAGGCGAGCACGATCGCGCAGCCGAGACAGCCCGGACCATCCCGACCGCGATTCGTCTCGGAAACCGAGCAGAAGTGGGATCCGGCGACGTCGCCGCCGCGCCCGTTGCGCGTTTGTTCTCGGATACCGAGCAAAATCGGGATCCCGGCGGCCGCCGACGCTTCCATCGGCCGATTTCACTCGGCCCGCCGCGCGGCCCCCCCGGCAGCCTGCAGGCCCCGCCCGGGCCCCGCCCCACGCGCCGCCCCCGCCCCGCCCGCCCCGCCCCCCGCGCCGCCCCCGCCCCGCCCGCCCCGCCCCCCGCCCGCACCCCGCCCCCCGAGTGGGCGAGTGGGAGACCGGGCGACGCTCCCGGCGCCCGCGCGTGCGGCGGCCACCACCCCGCGCTCCCCGCACCCCGCATCCCGCCCCGAGCCCCGAGCCCCAAGCCCCGAGCCCCGAGCCCGAGCCCCGAGCCCCGAGCCTCGATCCCACTGTCACCCCCCCTCCCCATCTTCCCACCTGCACGCCGGCACCGACCCCGAACCCGAGGGCACCATGAACACGCAGCTCCTGCTCGACCACGAGCCCCGCGCCGACGGCGCCACGCTCGTGCGCGCGCTGCTCCGCGTCACGGGCAGCGCGCCCGCCGACGCGGATCGCGCCCGCCTCAACCTCGCCCTGGTCCTCGACCGCTCCGGCTCCATGGCGGCGCTGTCCAAGCTGGCGCGGGCGAAGGAGGCGGCGGCGCTCCTGGTGCGGCGATCGGGCGCGGAGGACGTGGTGAGCGTCGTCGCCTACGACGACGAGGTGCGGACCGTGGCCGCGCGCGTGACGGGCGCCGGGCGCGAGGAGCTGCTCACGCGCATCGGAGAGCTCGACGCGGGCGGCACCACCAACCTCTCCGGCGGCTGGCTGCGGGGGCGCGAGCTGGTGGCGGAGGGTATCGCGGACGGCGGCGTGAACCGCGTGCTGCTGCTCACCGACGGCCTCGCCAACGCGGGCATCACCGACCCCGGCCAGCTCCGCGACCTGGTGGCCTCCGCGGCCGCGGCCGGCGTCTCGACCACCACCATCGGCTTCGGCGCCGACTACGACGAGGCGCTGCTCCGGCTGCTGGCCGAGGCCGGCGGCGGCAGCACCTACTACATCGAGGAAGGCGACCAGGCGCCGGCCGTCTTCGCCGCCGAGATCGAGGGGCTCATGGCGCTCGCCGCGCAGAACGTCGCCGTGACCGTGGCGCCCGCGTCGGGCGCCTGGGCCCGCGCGGCGAGCAACCTCGCCTCCTTCGAGCCCGTCATGCGCGCCCGGGCCGCGAAGCGGCGGCGCGGGCCGGAGCAGTAGGCCGGCAGCACCCACGTGGCACGGCGAGGAGCCAGATTACTGCTCAGCGTCGGGACGTTGCGGAGCGCGCCGCGCGCGCATCCTGGATGGTCACGACCTCGACCCGATCGGCCTTTTCGTCGTAGGCAAAGACGATCAGCATCCAGCGCCATGGCCCGAGTATGTACCTGAACCCCTCCCAGCGGCCGGTCAGCGCCTCACCGCTTTCGGGGAATTCGGTGAGCTGCCGGAGTCGTGCCCGAACCCGTGGGTGCGTGTCGCGGGGGAGCTCGAGTCCGCGAATGAGCAGGTCGAGGTCCTCCACGGCCGTGGGGGCGACGACCACCACGGCCACGACTCAGAGCTCGTCCAGAGGAATTCCTTGCCCGGCCCGTGTTTCCCGGAGCCCTCGCCGCGCCCGCTCGTAGGCGCCAGGGATCGCGTCGAGTAGCTCCACGATCGAGCCCGGATCCGGTGCGGCCTCTTCGATCGCCGTGGACAGCAGGGAACGGGCGAGGGTCCCCGGATTCACGTGCGTCCTCTCGGCCAGCTCATGCAGCTTCATGGCGTGTCGCTCGTCGAGCTGGACATTGAATCGGGTCGTCCGTTTGGCCATGGGTCCGCTCCATGCACGTTTCGTGTTGATCCGTAACATGATGGCACGCGCCGCTCCACGCCAGGTGAGGCGCCCAACGGGCCAACGCCCGACCATGGCACCAGTGCGGCCGAGGAGTTCAGGTCGCGTCCGACGCGGCGCCTTCAGTCCCAGCGCAGGAGAGTCCCGAGCTTCTGGAGGACCTCCGTCACCGCCTCGGCCGGTGCGCGCCCGGCCCGCTCGGCCTGGCGGCCAGCGCGGGACGGCGCCCGCTCTGCTCGTCAACCATCTGCAGGTTGAATTCCATCCAGACCAGGTCCCCCCGGTCCGCGAACGGCCTGCCACGCCTCACCATGCCTCCGCGCCAACACCCGGACCCGTGTCGGTCTCCCCGTGCAGGTTCTCGGGCGTGAGGCCGGCCAGTAGCTGGTCGAGCGAGAAAGGAGATTGCGCCAGTGGCGTGATCGCGTGGAGAACGCAAGTGCCTGACGCCGCGGGCGCATGGGCCAGGAGGATGCTCCCTCAAACATATGGTTGCGATTCTCCCGACTATGTCCCATAATCCCATGGTCGCGCGGCACCCCCTCGCCGCGCACGCTGTTCCGCACATTCCGACAGCTCTTTTCAGCGTTCCCTGGCGGCGACGTGGCCATCACGAAGACCCAGCGCTGGCTCGACCTCATCACGTTCCTCGTCCAGCGGCACTTCCCGGTGCCCGTGGACGAGCTCATGGACGGCGTCCCCGCCTACCGCGCCAGGTGGCGCGCCGGCGATGGGACGGCGCGCGCCACCGTGCACCGCATGTTCGAGCGCGACAAGGACGAGCTGCGCGCCGCGGGCATCCCGATCGAGACGGTGGAGTACACGATCGAGCACGGCACCGAGCAGGCGACGGGCTACCGCCTGCGCCGCGCCGACTTCTACCTGCCGTACCTGCGGATCGTCCAGAGGAAGACCGACGAGGCGGTCCCCGCGTCGGGCGGTCGTGGGAAGCGGAGTGTCCCCGCGTCGGGTGCGGAAGGGCAGGGCGGCACCGGCAGTCTCGATCTGGAGCCCGACCAGGCCGTGCTCGCCGTCGACGCGCTCCACCGGGTGGCGGCGCTGCCCGCCTCGCCATTCGCGCGCGACGCCCGCAGCGCCCTCTCCAAGCTCACCTTCGACCTGGATGGCGACGTCGTCGCCGAAGCGCCCGTGCTCTACGCCGACCCGCCCGGCCCGGCCGGCACGCGCGAGGCGCTCGAGCTCCTCGCCCACGCCCTCGCCCGGCGCGCGCGCGTGCGCTTCCGCTACCACGGCATCGCGCGCGGGGAGGCCACGGACCGCGACGTCGCCGCGTACGGGCTCCTCTACCAGCATGGCCAGTGGTACCTGATCGGCCACGACGCGCTGCGGGGCGCCATCCGCGTCTTCCGCGTGGGCCGCATGGAGCGTCCGGAGGCAGGCGACGCGGCGGGCTACGAGATCCCCGCGGATTTCGACGTCGCCTCCTACGCCAGGCGCGAGGCGTGGGAGCTGGGCGAGGAGGAGCCGGTGGCGTGCGACGTCCGCTTCGAGTTCCCGCTCGCCCTCTGGGCCGAGCGGAACGGCAAGGGCGAGCGGGTCGAGGAGCTGCCCGGCGGCGCGGCGGTGCGTCGCTTCCCGGTGCGCCAGCCCGAGGCGTTCCTGCGCTGGCTGCAGACCTTCCTCGGCGACGCCGTCGTCCTCGCGCCGCCCGCGCTCCGCGCCGCCCAGGCCGACCTCGCCCGCCGCACGGTGGAGGCGTATGGCGGATAGGGCGCCGTTCTCTTATGGCTTGTTCGGCTTCGGTGCCGGCCGGCCGCGCAGCATCCCCTGCACGCTGATATCCTCGTCGACGTCCGGCCAGTGTGCGCCCTTGCCGTTGCCGATCAGCCGGACATTGGCGCGCTGCTCCGGCGTCGCGCGCGAGAGGCGCCACGACCAGGAAAGTGGGACGCTGATGGTGCGGCCATCGGTCAGGACCGCGGTGATCGCGTCGTCGGATACCGAGACGGATGTCATGAGGGGTTCAGGCGTCGCCGCAGTGCTCGGTCCATGCATGCTGTATCGCCTCCCTATGCCGGGATACGCGCTTCCGGATCCGATTCAGCTCGTGCGCCGAGAAGCCCGCGTTGAACGCGAGGGAAACGGGGTTCAGCCAGAACTTGCAGGTGGCCCCATCCCGCTCCGCGTGGACATGCATCGCCTCGGCGCAATCGAAGCTGTAGAAAAAGAACCGGTGCGGGCCGAAAATTCCAGGGATCGTCGGCATGGTCCGCCACATTGCAGCCGCCGGATGGGCATGTCCATAGCACTGCGGGACGTGGCCCGGGAGCCCCGCCATGCCCGCTGACACCGCGGGCCAGCGCATCGAGCGCATCCTTCAGATCCTCCCCCTCGCGGCGCGCGAGGGCGGCATCGCGTGGGACGAGCTGGCCGCGCGCCTCGGCGTGGAGCGTCGCGCCCTCGAGCGCGACCTGGCCGAGGTCACCGACCGCGAGTTCTACCACCCGCCCGCCTCCGCCGACGACATCCAGGTGGGCATCGAGGCCGACCGCATCCGCGTCTGGACCACCGGCCCGCTGCGCCGCCCGCCCCGCCTCACCGCGGGCGAGGCCGCCGCGCTGGACCTCGGCCTGCGGATCCTGGCCGCCGAGCGCGAGGACCCCGCCGCCCGCGAGGCCGTGCGCGCCCTGCTCGAGCGCGTCGCCCGGAGCGTCCCCGACGACCTGCTCGACCATGTGGCCGCCGACGGCGACCCCAATGCAGGAGACGCCATCCGCGCCCTCGCGATCGACGCCGCCCGCCGTCGCCGGCGCTGCCGGATCCGCTACCTCAAGCCCGACGCCGACGCCCCCGAGGACCGGGAACTCGAGCCGTACGCGATTGTCAGTGCCGGGGGTTACTGGTACGCCCTGGGCCGCTCCCCCGAGCGGGACGCCGTGCGCGCGTTCCGGCTGGACCGCATCCTCGAGGTCTCCGTCGGCCCGGAGCGCTTCGACGTCCCGGCCGACTTCGACCCCGCTGACTATCTCGACGGCGGCCGCGTCTACCGCGCCGACGAGGAGGTCGAGGTGGTCGTCCGCTACAGCCCCCGCGTCGCCCCCTGGCTCCGCGAGCGCGGCGAGGGCGAGGCGCAGGAGGACGGCAGCGTGTTGGTGCGGTACCGCGTCGCGGACCCGGGCTGGGTGGTGCGGCATGTGGCGGGGTATGGCGGGGAGGCGGAGGTGGTGGGGGAGCGGCCAATGATCGCCGCAGCTTCCCTGAAGGGTGATCCGCGTTGAGCGAGGGAGAAGTGGCCGCCGCGGTTTGGTTCGCCAGCGAGGCACTGAAGGAGCAGCACTTCTCGTTTATCACCCGGTCCGGCGTGGTCGAGCGGGCGTACCGTCTCCGTATCTACAACGCGCCTACTGCGGCGGCAGGGGCAGATGCGGACCAGCGCGCCGACCGCTCTCCCAGCGCGCCGGAACCAAGCCCTCGCCCCGGCGGGAAGGCATTGTCGCCCTTGCTGTGGGAATAGGAATGCCGAATAGCACCGACGACAGGGAACAGCCGCAGGGCGGCGACTTCTTCAAAGGCGACATTCGTAGCGGCCTAGAGACAATCCGTCGCCGTCTGCTCGATCCATCGAACCGTAACCGGCTGCTGAACTTCCGGCACCGAGACCGCTCGAAATCCATGCTCCGCGTGGTGGACGAGGTGCCGGATCACGTCTTCTCCGTTCTTCTCGATGGTAAGTCGATGCGGTTTCGGCCGGTACCTCAGCCCAGACGCCAAGACTGGGTGCTCGATGGGCCGGAGGGGTCAGGAGACAACGGGCACACACCGCGCGCGTACCAAGCTCCGCGGTTGAAACCCCCAACGGCCAGGGAATTCGCTGAGAAGAATGGAATTCCCACATCCTTTGACCTGTCTACGAAGGCGTACACGAAGGGAGACCGGCTTCCAGCTCGGCACGCCGACAGAGAGATGCAGACGCTGCACTTCCCGGAGGATCTCGAGGGCGTGCTGCGCTCCATAGCTGGCGCGGCTCGCCTCGCGATTGAAGAAACTGGCACGAACATGTTGTACGTCGCCATGGGCTTTCTCGAGTGGTACGACAGCGACGCATCCGATCAGGCGCGGTTCGCACCGGTTGTGCTTTTTCCCGCCAGGTTAGAGCGGGGGGCTCCCGACCCGCAGACTCATGTCTATCGATACTCGGTCCAACATTCGGGCGAGGATATCCTCGCCAACATATCGCTTCAGGAGAAAATGAGGCGTGATTTCGCGCTTGAGTTCCCAGATTTCGACCAGGAGGAGGACACACCCGAGCACTACTTCCAGGTCCTCGATCTGATAATCAAGCGGCACGGTCGCTGGCGCGTGCGGCGGCAGATGACGCTGGCGTTGCTCGCCTTCGGCAAGTTGCTGATGTACCGGGACCTCGACCCGGACACATGGCCGCAGGGAAAGCGGCCAGAAAACCATCCGCGGCTTCGGGAGTTCTTCGAGGGAATTCAACAGGAGGAAATCGGAATCGCTCCCGACTACCCTCTTGACGGCCTCCAACCGCGAGGGCGGATTCCGATCATCATCGATGATGCAGATGCTTCCCAGCACAGCGCGCTGATCGATGCCGTCGAAGGCAAGAACCTAGTCATCCAGGGGCCGCCCGGTACTGGGAAATCTCAAACGATCACAAACCTCATCGCAGTCACGATTGCGGCTGGAAAGTCGGTCCTGTTCGTAGCGGAAAAGCTCGCCGCACTCGAAGTGGTTCGGGATCGCCTCAACCGAGCAGGCCTGGGAATCTTCTGTCTAGAGCTCCACAGCCACAGGACCCGGAAACGCGCTCTCATCGAGGACATTAAGGCGCGGATTGAGGCTCACGGCCAGTTTCGCGAGCCGGACCGGCTGAGAGGGTTGCGGGAATTTTGGGAGAGGACGAAGCGGCAGTTGATCGAGTACGCGGAGCTGGTCAACTCGCCGTGGGGTCAGCTCGGCAACACCATTCACGAATTGCTTTGGTGGTGCCGCCGTCGCAAGACCGAACTAGCCAAGACCGACGCTCTAGAACGCCTCACGCTCAGGAACGCAACCTCCATCACGGCGGCGGAGGCTGAGGAGCGCCGACAATTGCTCCGCGCCCTTGGCCGACATCTGACGCGGGTCTCGTCCACGGGTGCAGTTTCACAACACCCCTGGTTTGGCGTGACCAATGCAGGCCTGGATTTTCTTTCGGCAGATGCACTGATCGCTGCGGTCGAGGAAGTTTACCGAGCCGCTGGTTCACTACTGGAATGGCGCGCCGGCGTGGAATCCGAGATAGGCGCCGAGGTCGCGGCCACTCCCAGGGCCGCCGTGGACCTCGCGCAATCAGCGGCCGCGCTCCCCGGCCCGCCAGACGGCATCCTTCCCGACATTCTCCCAGCGCTGAATGAGCCGTCGGTTGCTCGACACCTTGAAGAGTTCGACACACGGCTTCGCGAGTACCGGGATCTTCGCGCCACGATCGTGGGAGAGCTCGGTGGTCTTCCGTCGTGGGACCCCACGATGCGTGGGCGCCTATCCGAAGCGGTTTCAACGCTCCTGAACGTGTTGAAGAGGGACTGGCAGTTCAAGGACGAACGCGGCGTTGTGGATCAGCTCACTGGTGCGAGCGGGGCTATACGGACAGCCTGGGTTGCAGCGGAGAAGCTATCGCGCTGCGTTGGCGAGGTTGTCCCTTTCACCACGGGATCTATCCGACTGTTGGCAGAGGCATTTGAAGGCCTGAGTCACGCGCCCGTTTCATTGCTTCACCTGCGTCACGAGGGCTTGGAGTCTGTCTCTGCTCCAGGCGCACTTGAGGCGGCACTGCGTGAGGCAGCACCGCTTCTTAACATGCGCGATCGGCTTTCTCAGCGGTTTGCCCTGGAACTGGCGCCTGAACCCGCCGCTATGCGGCGGCACGCGGCCGCTGTGGCAACGTCGCATTGGTGGAGCTTCATCGACCCGGCATTTCGCTCGGCGCGAAGCGCTTACCTCACGATGTACCGCGATCGGGGGAAGCCGAAGAGAGCGGAGATCAAATCCGATCTCCAGGAATTCGCTGCATTTCAAGCAAGGGTGCAGGGATTTGCGGCCAATCGTTCCTACCAGGAGGTTGGCGGTAAGCATTTCCGGGGCATCGATACGCCGTTCGCCGATCTCGAAGCTGTCACCCGGTGGCGTGGGGAAATGGCTAGGCGGCTGCCGCCGGGCTCAGGGGACGTCGATCTTGGATACGCGCTGTGGCGCACGGGGTCTGACCGGCTCGGACCGCTTGCAGCGGAAGCTGGCGATCTCGCAGCCCTCGTAGCGCGAGCTCGCAACGGAATCGGCGCCGCCTCCGAGCTGCTAAAACAGAGCTACGCGCCGGCTTCGGACAAGGATCTACGGGAGTTCAGCAGCGATTTGGCCTCGACCTGCGCCCGCCTTACTCTGGCCATCGAAGTGCTAGATGCGGCCGCCATTCCACCGACATTGCGTGTGGGGCGCATTCCGCCTTTGGTGGAAAGTGTGCGCGAACTCCACCGTCTTTGGAAAGCCCTCAACGAAGACCAGACCGCTGCGCGTGTTCTCGACGGACGGCTGCGTGAGGCGATTGACGACTTCGGACCCGTCGTCGCCACGCTCGCATTCCACGCTGATCTCGTCGCGTCAAATTTGTTGCCGCCGCTGAAACAGTGGCTCCTCGAGGCGGATGTGCTATCACGCTTGGCCACGTTGCGAGAGGTGGCGAGCGACGCGGGCCGCCTGGCCGTGGACTTCCAAGGAGCCTGGACGCGTCTCGAGAACCTGGCCGCGCTGGACCGTGCGGCGTGGTATCCTGATCTGGAAGTGGAACGCCAGGACGACTTGAACAGCGTCAAGAGTAGAGCGGCGCGAGCGCTGGACGGACGCGATCGCCTCTTAGAGTGGTTGGACTATTTGCAGGCCAGGACTGCTGCGCGTGCTGCCCACCTGAACGCGATCGTCGAGGTGGGCGAGGCCGGAACCGTGACAGCGGACCAGCTCGTGCTCGCCTTCGATTTCATCCTGAGTAATTCCCTCGTGAAGGCCGCGTTTCGGCAGAAACCGGCTCTCGCTCAATTCAGCGGCCTCACGCATGAGCAACTTCGCGTGCGGTTCGGCGAGGTCGACCGCGAGATCATCAAGCTCGAGAGAGAGCGAGTAGGCGCACTTCTCGATCAGCGTCGCGTACCCATGGGAGTCGGAACTGGGCCGGTCAGGCAGTACAGCGAATACTCCCTCCTTGAACGAGAGATGGGGAAGCAGAAGCGACATATCCCCATACGACAGCTCATCTTGCGATCCGGCAAGGCACTCCAAGCTCTCAAACCGTGTTTCATGATGGGCCCGCTATCCGTCGCGCAGTACTTGCCGGCGGGCCAGCTCGAGTTCGACCTGCTGGTGATGGACGAAGCGTCGCAGCTCAAGCCCGAGGACGCCCTCGGTGCAATTTGCCGGGCCAAGCAAGTCGTCGTGGTCGGCGATCCGATGCAGTTGCCGCCGACGAGCTTCTTCGAACGAGTAGCTGACGACGACGAAGTGGAAGATGAGAATGAGGCGCAGGCGCTGACGGATGCCGAGAGCATTCTCGATGTTGCCAGCCACCTCTATAGGCCGGCGCGGATGCTCCGGTGGCATTACCGGTCGCGGCACGGCAGCTTGATCGCTTTCTCGAATAGAGAATTTTATAACGGGAATCTCATTGTCTTTCCCTCCCCTTTGGGGCGTGGTCCGGAACTTGGCGTCAAGTTCGTTCATGTGCCGCACGCGGTTTACGAGAACCGCCGAAATGTCGTGGAGGCACGGACGGTCGTGGACCGAGTGTTCAGACACATGCGGAAGTACCCGGGGGACTCCCTGGGCATCGCGACCATGAACACGACTCAGCGAGACGTAATCGCGAATGAGATCGAGGAGCGGCTGAAGGCAGATCCTGCAGCAAAGGCATACGTCGAGCGGCACGAAGGGGGGCTAGAGCCGCTCTTCGTCAAGAACCTCGAAAACGTTCAGGGCGATGAACGGGCAGTAATCTACGTCTCTGTCACCTACGGCCCGAATGAGAGGGGCAGCGTCTACCAGCGCTTCGGTCCAATCAATGGAGCCACTGGGCATCGTCGCTTGAACGTGCTCTTCACGCGCGCGCGTAAGCGCTTAGTCGTCTTTTCTTCCCTGCTTTCGGACCAGATCCGCGTCGAGTCAAACAGTAGGTGGGGAGTCCGGGCGCTGAAGGGCTATCTTGCCTTTGCACAGACCGGTGTGCTTGAGCAGGCCAGCTTTACCGGCCGCGAGCCTGATTCTGACTTCGAGGTAGAGGTTGCCTCCGCGTTGCGTGAGCGGGGATTCGAGGTTGTTGCCCAGCTCGGGGTGGCCGGCTTCTTCCTTGATTTAGCCGTCAAACACCCCTACCGGCTGGACTCGTTCATTCTCGGCATCGAATGCGACGGAGCGAGCTACCATAGCACGCGTTCGGCTCGTGATCGCGACCGTCTTCGTCAACAGATCCTCGAGGATCTTGGGTGGAAGATCCGCCGGATCTGGTCCCCGGATTGGTTCAAGAATTCCGGAGCGGAAGTCGAGCGGATTGTTCGTGAAATCGAGGAGCTTGCGGGGGAGCCGCCGACAGAAGGGACGGATGAAGGGCTGAGCGTCGGCGGTGAGGAGATCCAGGAGCCCGGAAGCGAAGCGCTCCTTCCGGCTCTATCGGTCGAAGAGGCGAGGGCTGAGCTGATCGCGCTACGGGAAAAGGTGATCAAGCCGGCCAATGCGCGAGAATCCGAATGTATCCTTCGAGATGAGATGATCACGGCGTTTCTTGCACAGCGGCCGCGTGATCGGAGTGAATGGATCGACAGGATACCCATTGATCTCCGTATGGAGACTGACTTCTCTCAAACAGAATACCTAGACGCTATACTCTCTATAACCGGTAGGATTCGCAGTTGAAGGGCGCCGCTCGCGTGACCCGGAACCGCTTTATAATATGACGCACCGCCCTCTTGTGGGCGAAGGTGGGAGGCGTCCTCTGGCCAGGCAGCTTATCTCTTGCGTGATTCGCCGTTGGACGGTTAAGTGATCGGGGTGTTATCGTCGGTCGTATTCTATTCCTCAAATAGCTGGAGGCTACCGATGAAGGTCTGCCCTTACTGCGCAGAAGAAGTGCAGGACGCGGCCGTCGTGTGCCGCCATTGCGGGCGTGCCCTGAAGGCCGGAAAGAGCAGAACGCTGCGTGGCATCGTGGGCAGTGGCGTCCTCATCGTGCTGCTTGGGATCGGGGGGCTGACCCTCCTCCGGGGCACGATTCAGCGTTCGCCTCTCGGCCATCTCGTCGTTACGCTGACGCCGGGCGAATCCGAAATTGCTCCACGGAACTACATGGAGTGGGCTTGGAGCGTTGACCCCCGCCGCCCCGACTGCCACGTCCATGCCGGCTTTCATGGGGTGGCAGGCGGGAACCGTGATTTCGAAGTCTATCTCTTCGACGGCAATGGCATGACCAACTGGAAGAACGGAACCCATCCGACCACATACTATAGCTCCGGCCGGGTTTCGGCTGCCACCGTGGATGCTGACATCCAGGGCAACGGACCAAAGTACCACCTCGTTGTGTCCAACGCCTTCTCTGTCGTCAGTTCAAAGACCGTCGAACTCACGAGCGGACAGGTTACCTGCAGCGCTTTCTAAAACCACTGGCGGTCTTGCTGCGGCACGCGCTTGCCGACGGCTTCTTCTCCGCCGCGACGAACCTTGCAGGGGGGTGAGGCAGATGGCCGAGCCGTTGGACTTTGACCTCCGCCTCCGCCTCGCGGTCTTTGCCCACGTGGACAACCTCCGTCGGAAGGGCGGCGGCGTGGTCACCTCGGCCGCCCTTAACGAAGGCTTCACCTTCGAGGGCGAGCGGGTCCCGATCTGGAACTACCAGAAGGGCATTTTCCGCCCGGCGGCCCTCCGCGACAGCGGCGTCGCCCTCACCGTCCAGACCTCCTTCAAGAGCCCATATGCGGACCGCAGCGACGCCGGCGACGACCGGTTCGTCTACAAGTACCGGGGCAAGAACCCGGACCACCCGGACAACGTCGCCTTGCGACGTGCGATGGAGACGCGGCGGCCGATCCTCTACCTCGTCGCCGTCCAGCCGGGCGTGTACCAGCCGATCTTCCCGACGTACGTGGTGGGCGACGTGCCGGAGCAGCTCTCCTTCCTGCTGATCGCGGACACGATCGGCGCGGTCGCGGCCGGGGCGCTGGACCCCGCCGATGACTGGCCGCTGAAGGCGTACGTGACGCGCGAGGTGAAGGCGCGGCTGCACCAGCATCGCTTCCGCTACCTGGTGCTGCGGGCGTACCGGGAGCGGTGTGCGATGTGTCGCCTGCGGCACCCGGAGCTGCTCGATGCGGCGCACATCCGGCCGGACCGGGACGTGAGCGGGCTGCCGGAGGTGCCGAACGGGCTCGCGCTGTGCCGGATCCACCACGGCGCGTTCGACGTGGGGATCGTGGGCGTGGACGCGGACTACCGGGTGCACGTGCGAGGGGACGTGCTGGAGGAGATCGACGGGCCGATGCTACGCCACGGGCTGCAGGAGCTCGACCGCGCGCGCCTCGCCGTGCCGCGCTCCGGGCGGCTCCAGCCCAACCGCGAGTACCTGGCGGAGCGGTTCGAGCGGTTCCGGAAGGCGGGGTGAGGGCGAAGTCTGCCCGGCGGTTCCTCGCGTCCAGCTGAGCCTCCCGCCTTGATAGAGTCGGGCCCCGGCGTGCATGTTGTGGCCCGTCGGTGACTCGCGCCGGACAACGAAAGGACCCGAGAGCCCTGATGCGCAGCCTTCCAATCGAGATCCCGCTCGGCCGACTGGCCGATATCTGCCGGAGGTATCGGATCGCCCGGCTGGCGGTGTTCGGCTCGGTGCTGCGGGAGAGCTTCGGCCCGGAAAGCGATGTTGACGTGCTCGTCGAGTTCGAGCCGGGCCATACTCCCGGATTTGAGTTCTTCGCCATCCAGGAGCAGTTGGCGGGGCTGCTCGGACGGCCGGTGGATCTCCACACGCCTGCGTTCCTCAGCCCGTACTTCCGCGACGAGGTGCAGAGAGACGCTGAAGTCCTCTATGCCGCCTGACGAAGTCCGCCTCCGGCACATGCTCGACGCGGCCCGAAAGGCGGTCTCGTTCGCCCACGGGCGTACGCGCGCCGATCTCGACAGCGACGAGCAGCTCGCGCTCGCCCTCGTGCGTCTCCTCGAGATCCTCGGAGAGGCGGCGAAACAGGTCGGGAGCGCAACCCGCGACGCGCACGCGGATATTCCCTGGAAAGAGATCGCCGGCACCCGCGATCGACTGATCCACGGTTACTTCAACGTTGACCTCGATGTGGTGTGGACGATCGTCGATTCGGACTTGCCACCGCTCGTGCGACGACTCGAGGACCTCATCGGGCCCGAGGCCTGATGTCCGGGAGCGCGCGGCAGACTAGCATGGCATCAGAGCGAAGGGACCGATCCGGTGCCTGCGCGTTCTGCCACCCCTCCACCCCCATCCTCCGCGCCCAAGACACGGCCCTCGCCTTCGCGGACGCCTTCCCCGTCTCCCCCGGCCACACCCTCGTCGTCCCCACCCGCCACGTGGCGAGCCTCTTCGAGCTGGCGCCGGACGAGTGGGACGCGGTCTGGCGGCTCGTCGCCGAAGTTCGGCGGGACCTCGCCGCGGCGGGCGGCATCGACGGCTTCAACATCGGCGTCAACGATGGCGCTGCGGCGGGGCAGACGGTCGGTCACGCGCACGTCCACATCATCCCGCGCCGCATGGGGGACGTCCCGGATCCGCGCGGAGGCATCCGGGCCGTGATCCCCGAACGAACGGCGTGGTGGGCGGATGACGCCCCTGCGTAGCCGCCACGCGGACGAGCGCGGGCCGATCGCGCTCGCCGAGAAGATCCTCGCCCTGCTCGACGAGGGCCGCTTCACGGCCACGTACAAGTACGCCGTGCTGCTCGCGCTCATGGACGTCTGTCTCGAGAACACCTCCGCGACGGGCGCGGCGCCGGAGATGATCACCACACGACAGCTCGCCGAGGCCGTCGTCAACATCTACTGGCCGCATACCGCTCCCTTCCGGATCGCGCCCTCGCCGAAGGTGCTCCTCCAGAACGCGGGGCGACGCGAGAGTCAGGCGGAGATCATCCGCGCCATTGCGGTCTTCCGGCACAGGAGCGCGCCCGATCCGTCCACGCCCCTGCTGCGGGCCCGGACGGGAGCGCGTGCGGCCTTCGAGCGGCTCCTCCGCACGGTCGAATGGAAGCTGATCGAGATGCCGCTGCCGAGGCTCCAGCGGTTCGGTCGACGCGAGGACCGGTTCCTCTACTCGATCGGCTGGGATCAGCACATTCGCGTTGGCGAGGTCCGCGAGTACCAGAAGGGAAGCCGGAGCTCGTTCGACAACCGGATCCACCTCGCCCCCGGCGTCGGCGATGGCCTCGTCGTGCTGAACGGGCTCCTGCGGCCGTTGATCCACCGGCAGTGGGCGGGGCTCGTCGCCCGGCTGAACGGACTCGAGGAGTCGCGGCTCGAGGAGTTCCTCTTCGGCCCCCGCCGAATTCCACTCGACCCGGTGCGATTGCCGCTCCAGGAGCTGCAGGCCGACCGGTGCTTCTATTGTGGGGAGCGACTTCGCGACGCAGATGGTTATCGGCCGCACGTCAACCATTTCGTGCCATGGGCGAGGTACCCGAACAACGCGATCGAAAACCTGGTCGTGGCGCACGAGCGGTGCAACACCAACAAGCGCGATCACCTCGCGGCGGCGGATCACGTCGAGCGCTGGCGGTCGCGTTTCGGGGATTCGAGCGGCGGGGCGGGTGCCGTCGCCGACATCGCCTCGAGGGCCGGATGGGAAACCGACCCCGAGCGGAGTCTCGGGGTGGCACGCGGCGTGTACCTGCCGCTGCCGGAGGCGTTTCCGCTGTGGCTGCGGACCGAGATGTTCGTGCCCTGTGACCGCGAGCAGGTGGCCTCCGCGCTCGCGGATAGCCACCCTTCTCCAGACATCGAGCGCCCATACGGCTGAAATGGACTACGACCTCCGCCTCCGCCTCGCCGTCTTCGCTCACGTCGACCGCCTCCGGACCCAGGAGGGCGGCGTCGTCACCGCCGCGGCCCTCAACGAGGGCCTGCTCTTCGAGGGCGAACGCATCCCGATCTGGAACCAGCAGAAGGGGATCTTCCGGCCGGCGGCCCTCCGCGACAGCGGCATCGCGCTCACCGTCCAGACGTCGTTCAGGAGTCCGTACGCGGATCGCGCCGAGGCGGGCGACGATCGGTTCGTCTACAAGTACCGTGGGCGGGATCCGGAGCATCCGGACAACGTCGCCTTGGGAGAGATTGAGCCTGGCCGCGCGGATTCCCGCCATTCGGGGTGCGGGTTTACGGCGAGAGCGGCGTGGTACGGGACATTGTCGTTGCACGGTTGTATAGTAGGCGCTCACCTGTCCCATGCTGGACGGCAATGGAGGGGTCCTGACCAGGCACGAGATTCGACTGGAAGGTCCACGGACCCGGGGTACGGCCATCTCGGCGGAGCTGCTCCGGGGCGTCCTGGACGTGGTTCTCGAGGGGAGCAGGCGCGCCGTTCGGATGCGCACGCAGGGGCGTAGCTCCGCTCCGGGAGCTTCGCCTCGCTGGATCGACGCCGCAGCGGACTACACCGTCGAGCTGAGACCCGGATCGACGGTGTTGGAGTTCGAGATTCCGTCGCTGCTCGAAGCGGCGCCGGAAACGTTCGGTCAGGCCGATTTCCTCTCGGATCTCGATCCGCATCAGTCGAGCTTCCACTACTTCGCGGAGAGCCTTGCCGCCGCCGTCGAGGGGAAGCGGGACTCGACGCTCTATGACCGCGGCCTGCTGGACGTGTTCCGCCGACTCGACGATGTGCTCGACCAGGGCGCGACGCGGATTACGGTGGAGGATGATCGCAGGATCGTGATCACGAAATCCGATCTTCAGGCATTGGCCAACCTGGAGGCGGAGATTCCGGAACCGCAGTACGTCAAGGTGACGGGTAGGCTCGACCAGATCCGTGCCAGTGACAGGACGTTCACCCTTCTCTCGACGAGCCGGAATCAGACCCTCAAAGGCATTGCCGAGCCGCGCCACCGGCAGCAGCTACAGGCGCTCTGGGGAAAGACCGTTATGGTTGGCGGCATGGCCCATTTCACTCCGGCCGGTGGCCTGCTGCGCCTCGATGCGGACCGGCTCCGCGAAGCTTCGCCACGGGAAGAGTCGCTCTGGGATGTAGCGCCCCGAAGCCTGGGTACGACCATTCGCAGTGCGCAGCTCAGGGTCCCGCAGGGGGCGCGTTCCGGACTCAACGCCATTTTCGGCAAATGGCCCGGAGCCGAGCCGGACGAGCAGATCCTGGAGGCGCTGGAGCAGCTTTCGTGATCCCGGAGGGGCTGGTGCTCCTGGACACGGCCGTTCTGATCCAGCTCGTGCGCGGAAATGCGGCTGGGCGGAAGATCGACCAGCAGCTGGAGCTGTCGGCGCGCAGTGACCGTCCCCTGATCTCGGTGGTGACCGTCGGAGAAGTTCGCGCTTTTGCGCTCAAGCTGGGTTGGGGTGAAGCGAAGCAGCGGCAGCTCACCGAGCTCGTTCGCCAACTCGTTATCCTCGACATCAGGGACGATGCAGTTCTCGCGCGCTACGCGGAGATCGATTACTACTCCGAGCGTGAGGTGAAGCCGGCGCGGCCGATCGGACAGAACGACACCTGGATTGCCGCCTCGGCGTCCGTCTACGAGGCTCACCTCATTACCTCCGACAACGATTTCGACCATCTCGTACCGCGCTTCATCTCGCGGACGAAGGTGGACGCCGGTACGGGCGAGGTCGTCGATTCATGAAGGCGGAGTGGTTCGCGGGCCCGCTTCACGACCGCCATGATCCGGGCCGCACGTCCATGTCATTCCGCGCCGGACGGGGGATGGGGGGATCTACCTGCCGCTACCCACCGAATTCCCCCTGTGGGTGAGCAGCCGGAAGTTCGTGGGCTCCGAGCCGGAGCTGCTCGGGCAGTTGCTGGCCTAGGACTCTGCGATGGCTCGTCGTGCACAGGAGGTCCGCATGCCGCGTAGCGGTGGCGTGGTCGAATCATGAACGCCTTCGTCGCCATCACGGACCGCGACTGGTTCGACTTCCTGGCCGCCTTGCCGGAGGTCGATGAGGTCAACTTCTGGCAGCCGAGTGCGGGCGGCGGACGCTTCCGGGCGCTGCGGCGAGGCGAGCCGCTGCTCTTCAAGCTCCGCGCACCCATCAACAAGATCGTCGGCGGTGGGTTCTTCGAGCACTACACAACGTTGCCGTTCAGCCTTGCCTGGCGTGCGTTCGGTCCGAAGAACGGGACAGCCACGCAGCAGGACTTCTGGAATCGAATCGCGCGGCTTCGGCGCGAGCCGATGGCGTCGTGGGAGGATCCGGACGTGGGCTGCATTCTGCTTGTCGAGCCGTTCTTCTGGCCCCCGGAGCTCTGGATCGACCAACCCGCTGACTGGCACCCGAACATCCAGCGCGGCCGGACCTACGACCTGCAGGTGCAGCCCGGCCGGTCCCTGTGGCGAGAGGTCGTGGACCGGCTTCAGGCATCGACAGCCCGGCCCGGTGTTGAGAGCACCGACCTCGGCGGCGGCTGGAGCGAGCCGGTCCCGCAGCGTCGCCGCCTGGGTCAGGGGACGTTCCAGGCGGTCGTGCTGGACGCATACGGACGGCGATGCGCCATCACCGGCGAGAAGGCCGTGCCGGCACTCGATGCCGCCCACATCCGACCGTTCGCCGAGAAGCCGATGCACGAGCTCACCAATGGACTCCTTCTCCGCAGCGATGTCCATCGGCTTTTCGATGCCGGCTACATCACCGTCACCCCGGAATACCGCGTCGAGGCGAGTCATCGAATGCGTGAAGACTTTAACGACGGCCAGAACTACTTGCGGTTGCACGGGAAGCGCGTAAGCGTGCCGAGCGCGGAGGACGAGCGTCCCAGCAGAGAGGCGCTCGCCTGGCACAACGAGAACCGGTTCAGGGGGTGAACAGCGTCCCAGGAGCTCGACCGCGCGCGGCTGGTGGTGCCGCGCTCCGCGCGGCTGCGGCCGAATCGGGAGTCCCTGGCGGAGCGGTTCGAGGGGTTCCGGAAGGCGGGGTGATGGCCGCCTCACCCTGCTCGGTGCCGCCAGTACCCCGGTCGGCGCCGGTGGTGGGCGACGGCGAAGATGGTCGCCTGGCCACCCGCCTCGATCCTAGGCCGCGCTCGCGAGCGGGCGGATGGGCACGCGCGAGATCCGGCTGAACGATAGCAAGGGCTGCGGCGGCGTCATGCGCGCGGCGCCGGCCGGGCTCGTCGGCGCGCCCGACCCGTTCACCCTCGGATGCGACGCCGCCGCAATCACGCACTCGCACCCGACCGGCTACGTCGCCGCCGGCTTCCTGGCGCTCGTCATCGACCGGCTGGTCGCGGATGAGCCGCTGGAGTACGCCGTGGCCGAGGGGATCAAGCGGCTCGAGCGGCTCGAGCATCTCGAGCGCGAGCCCGACGCGGAGGCGGAGGTGGAGGAGACGCGCCGGGCCGTTACCCGCGCCGTCGAGCTGGCCGGGCGAGGCGCGCCGTCGGCGGAGGCGCTGGCGACGCTGGGTGGCGGCTGGACCGCCGAAGAGGCCCTCGCCATCGCGCTGTGCGCCAGCCTCGCGCATCCGCGCGACCTCGAGGCCGGCATCGCGCTGGCCGTGAACCACTCCGGCGACTCCGACAGCACCGGCGCCATCGCCGGCAACCTGCTCGGCGCCGCGCTGGGCCGCACGGCCATCCCCGCCCGCTGGCTCGAGCTCCTCGAGCTGCGGGAGGTGATCGAGCAGGTGGCGTCGGACCTGGCCTGATTACGGCCGCGGGCAAGCCGGCCACGGACCTCCCGGACGGAAATCCCGAACCGCATCGGCGCGGGGGGGCCGAAGCCGCGGACCTTCGACGATCCGGGGCTCGAGGTGCTGCGGCGCCGGGGCCACGAGCACGAGCAGGCGTACCTGACCGGGCTTGAGGCCAACGGCTTGACGGTGGCGGAGTCCGTGGGCGCAGATCGGGCCGCCCCCGCGGAGCAGCGGTGGCGGCGCGGCGCGGAGGGGGCGGCGGACGCGATGCGCGCGGGCGCCGGCGTCGTCTACCAGGGGGTGCCGTTCGACGGCACGTGGCTGGGGAAGCCCGACTTCCTCGTGCGGGTCGAGCGGCCGAGGACGCGCCGAGCACGCGCCGCGCGGCATGGATTTCCTCTACGGCCCGAACCGGCTGAGCGTGGCGACGTCGCGCGCGCAATGCCTGGCGATCATCGTCGCCAGCCCGGCCATCTTCACGCCCGACTGCCGGACGCCCGCCCAGATGCGGCTGGCCAACGCGTTCTGCCGGTTCGCGGAGCTGACGAGGGCGGGTGGGGGTGAGCGGGCGGGCGGCGGCGAACCTTTCTGCACGCGCGTGTCGCCTCCGCGGCTCCTCGCGCACTTTGGGCGGCCATGCAGACCAAAGTCCCGTCGGCCTCCGCCCCGTCGTGCGCGCGGAACGGACTTTGGTCTGCATGCGCGTCGTTTCTGCGAGAGGGGTCCGCGCGGCGCGACGATCGGGGGGTTTGGTTCGCGCAGGCGACGCCGCCGCGGCCCCGCGGAGGTCGAGGTCGTGCGGCGGCCCGCGCTCGAGTCGCCGCCCGCCCTTGACTCCGCGCCCGCCCGCGCGGCAACCTTGAGCCCCTGACCTGCCGTCGCCCCGTTCTGGAGGAGCGGTCCCGTGCGCCCTCGGAGAGCTCGAGCGCCTTGCCGCGCCGTGGAATCCCGTGCGTTGGTCGGCGCGGCCCTGGTGGCCGCCTTTGCGGCCGTCCTCGCCGGCGCGGCCCGCCCGGAGGCCGCTCAGGTGCCCGCGAGCGCCGCGGCCCGCCCGGCGGCCGCGGCCGCTCGGACGCCCGCGAGCGCCGCGGCCCCCCGGCGGCCGGCCGCCCCCCCCCGCGCCCGGCATCCCGCATCCCGAACCCAGCGCCCCGAGCCCCGCGCCGCCCCGCTCCAGCCCGGCGACCTCGTCCTCCTCGGCGGCCACGTCTTCCTCGGCGCGAAGACCGGCATGGCGCCCAACACCGGCATCGTCATCCGCGACGGCACGCTCCTCGAGGTCGGCGCCGACCTCTCCAGCGCCGACCTCGGCGGCGCCCGCGTCATCCGCCTCCGCGACGACGAGTACATCCTCCCCGGGCTGTTCGACCTGCACGCGCATTACGCCGTCGACCTGTTCGGCGCGGGGCGCGTGGACGAGTGGCACGTGAACCCGATCCTGTTCCTGGCCAACGGCGTGACCTCGACGTGGCCGGCGGGCGAGATGGACCCGGACTCGATGCGCGCGGCGCGCGAGCGCATCGACAGCGGCGAGCAGATCGGGCCGCGCATCTACAACTCGGGGCCCTACTTCGGCACGGCGAGGCCGGGCTGGGACCACGCGGCCATGACGCCCGACAGCATCCGGAAGGAAGTCGACTACTGGGCGGCCAGGGGCGTGCGGAGCTTCAAGGCGAAGGGGATCCGCGCGGACGAGCTGCGCGCGCTGATCGCCGAGGCGCACCTGCACGGGCTCACGGTCACGGGGCACCTGGGCTCGGGCTACCGCGGCACGGTGAACCCGCGCGACGCGATCCTCATGGGGATCGACCGGGTCGAGCACTTCATGGGAGGCGACGTCATGCCCGCCACCCGCTCCGCGTACGCGTCGCTCCAGGCGCTCGACCTGTCCGACCCGGCGACCGCCGCGCAGGTCGACGTGGAGGTGCGGCTGTTCGAGCGGCAGCACGTCGTCTTCGACCCCACGCTCAGCGCGTACGGTTACTTCGGCGCGCGCGACCCGCGCGTGTACGACGACTGGGGGCGCGAGATGCGCTTCCTCACGCCGTACGCCCGCTCGGTGGTCGAGAGCCGGCTGCCGCGGCCGGTGAACGAGCAGTTCGAGAAGATCTACCGCGTGAAGATGAAGACCGTGAAGCGCTTCTTCGACCTGGGCGGGCTGCCGCTGCTCACGCTCGGCACCGACCACCCGAGCTGGGGGCAGAACTTCTCCGGCTTCGGGTCGCACCGGGAGCTGCTCGCGCTGGTGCTGGCCGGCATCCCGCCCGCCGACGCGCTGGAGATCGGCACCATCAACGGCGCCCGCGCGCTCGGTGTGGGCAACCGCCTGGGCAGCATCGAGGCGGGCAAGTGGGCCGACCTGTTCGTCGTCCAGGGCGACCCGCTGCAGGACATCCGCCACACCCGCGACGTGCGCCTGGTCGTGAAGGCCGGCGTGCCGTACGACCCGGCGGAGCTGCTCGCATCGATGGTCCGCAAGATGGGGCCGGCCAGCGCGGCCGAGGCCGACCGGTGGAAGGGGAGCGTGCGGTACGCGAAGCACCGGGCCGCGGCGGTCCCGCGGGAGGCGGTGAGGCCCGACGCCCGGGCGGGAGCCGGCGAGGCCCGAGATCCGGGCGGGAGCCGGTGAAACCGGAGGTCCGAGCGCGAGCCGGTGAGGCCGGAGGTCCGAGCGGGAGGCGGCGAATCCCGAGATCCGGGCGGGAGCCGGCGAGGGCGGACGACCGAGCGGGAGCCGGTGAGGGCCGAGATCCGGGCGGGAGCCGGCGAGGCCCGAGATCCGGGCGGGAGCCGGCGAGGGCGGACGACCGGGTGGGAGCTGGCGAGGCCCGACGACCGGGCGGGAGCCGGCGAGGCCCGAGATCCGGGCGGGAGCCGGCGAGGGCCGAGATCCGGGCGGGAGCCGGTGAGGGCCGAGATCCGGGCGGGAGCCGGTGAGGCCGGAGATCCGGGCGGGAGCCGGTGAGGCCGGAGGTCCTTCGCGATGGTGGAGCCGCGGTCAACTCCCCACGCGTACCCCGGCGCGGAGACGGTTGGGGAGTTGACCGCGCTATTCGTTGTCAACTCCCCAGGGGTCGGAGGTTGACTCGAACGGTTGGGGACTTTACCGCGCTATTCGCAGTCAAGTCCCCAACCCTCGATTCCATGGCCGACGCGTGGGGACTTTCCTGCCCTCACGGGCCCCCGCCCCGCCCCCGCCCCCGCCCCCGCACGCCCGGACGCCCGCGGGCCCGCACCCCCGCACCCCCGCACGGCCGCGCCCGCGGATCCCCGCACCCCGCCCCCACCCCCGCCCCATCACGGCCGCACCCGCCCCCCGCCCCCACCCCCCCGCACCCGCCCGCACGGCCGCGCCCCCGCTCCCCGCCCCCGATCCCCGCTCCCCGCCCCCACCCCCCCGCCCCCACCCGCCCCCACCCCCCCGCCCCCGCACCCCCACCCCCGCCCACCCGCACACCCACCCCCACCCCCGCCCCCGCGCCGCAGGCCGGCGACCCGCCCGTCGCCCTTCACCCGGCTCCTCTCGCCGGTGTCCACCCTCCGAACGCGTCCTCGAGGAGCATGGCGCCGGCGATGGTGAGGTGGTCCGCGCCGCGCGCGGCGGTGATCTGCACGGCGCGGGGGAGTCCGCGGGGGTCGAGCCCGACGGGCGCCACCGTCGCCGGGAACCCGAGCACGTTGAGCACGGCGGTGTAGGCGAAGTCGAAGGGGCGGAGCAGCGGCGTGTTGTGCGGCGGCGCGACGCGCGGGTGCGCGGGGAGGACGAGGATGCCCTCGGGGCCGAGCTCCTTCTCCAGCGCGGCCTGGAGCCTCGTCCCCTCCTCGACCAGCTCGCGCACGCGGCGGTCGGAGATCAGCACGTGGCCCGCGGCCTCGCCCAGGCAGAAGAGGAGGGCGGGGAGGCTGTACTCGCCCCGGCCGAACAGCGTCTTCGCGATCTCGACGGGGAGCGTGATCGGCCGGCCGGCGCCCAGGATCTCGCGCAGCGAGAAGCCGCCCATGTCGCGGAGCGCGGCGAACCAGAGGTGGGCGGCGCGGCGGAACGGCTCGGGGTCGAGCGTCTCGACGTGGACGCCGGCCGCCTCGAGCGCGGCGACGGCGGCGGCCACGGCGGCGCGGATCGGCGGGTCAGGCGAGGCGGCGAGGAGGATGCGGGGGTCCTCGATCGCGTACGCGCGCGTGCGAGACCACTGCACTGCGGCGGGGTCGCCGAGCTCCATCGCGCGGGCGTTCGGGTCCACGCCGTCCGGGCCGGCCAGGATGCGGAGCAGCGGCGCGAGGTCGCGGGCGGAGCGGGCGAGCGGGCCGAGGACGACGTACGGGTTCCGCTTGTCGAGACGGGCCTCGGGGCCGCCGGCGTAGACGGGCCAGTGGCCGGTGAGCGGGACGAGGCCGGTGGTCGGCTTGTGGCCGAAGATGCCGCAGAATGCGGCCGGCATGCGGATCGAGCCGCCGATGTCGGCGCCGATCCCGAAGGGCGACGCCCCCGCGGCCACGAGCGCCGCCTCGCCGCCGGAGCTGCCGCCGGGGGTGCGGCGGAGGTCGTAGGGGTTGCGGGTGCGGCCGTAGACGAGGTTCGCCGTCTCGAACCAGAAGCCCCACTCGGGGACGTTGGTCACGCCGAGCGGGATGGCGCCGGCGGCGCGCAGGCGGGAGACGACGACGGCGTCGCCTTCCGCGACCCTCCCCAGGCGACGCCGGGAGCCGAACGTGACCGGCATCCCCTCCAGGTTCACCATCTCCTTCACCGTGAACGGCACGCCCGCGAGCGGGCCGGCCTCGCCGCGGCGCACGGCCTCGTCCGCCAGCTCCGCCTCGGCGCGGGCCGCCTCGAAGCGTTCGGCCACGAGCGCGTTCAGCATGGGATCGACGGCGCGGATGCGGGCGATGTGCGCCTCGACCGCCTCGGCGGCCGAGAGCTCCCCGGCGCGGATGCGGCGGGCGAGCTCCGTGGCCGGGACGGTCAGCACGTCCGGCAGGGTGCCTGGATCGGCTCGGGATCCTGTGTGCGGGCTCGGCGACATGGCGGCTCGGGCTCGGGAGGCCGAGGCGGCGCGGAGGGCGCGCCGGCGTTCCGCGGCGCCCGCAAGCAAGACCGGGACCGTTGGGCGCCGGGCGGGCGAGCGGAGGGTCCGATCCTCGGCCCGGTGGTTTGCCGTTCCTCGTCCGGGGCCGTTAGTTTCGCGGCTATGACACCACTCGACTGGACCTTCTACGGAACCCCCGTCCGGGGCTGGCTCTACGCGGCGCTGATCGCGCTTCTCTCCTTTGCGGTGCTGCACGCGGTCAAGTCCATCGTCGTGCGGCGGCTGGCGACGATCGCGGAACGCACGCGGAACGACTACGACGACCTCGCGGTGGACCTGCTGCGCCGCCTCGCCTCGCCGGTCCTCTTCATCGTGGCGTTGGCGATCGGGGCGCAGGACCTGGCGCTGCCGCACATCGCGGGGCGCGGGCTCGAGGTCGCCCTGGTGATCGCGACGGTGCTCCAGGCTGCCGTCTGGGGCAACCTCGTCATCGCCTTCTTCATCACGCGCCACCTGAAGCAGCGGCTGGCGGAGGACCCGGCGAGCGCGACGACCTTGAACGCGCTCGGCTTCATTGCGCGGCTGCTGCTGTGGACGGTGCTGTTCCTGCTCGGCCTCGACAACCTGGGCATCGACATCACGGCGCTGGTCGCGGGGCTCGGCGTGGGCGGCATCGCCGTGGCGCTGGCGGTGCAGAACATCCTGGGCGACCTGTTCGCGTCGCTCTCCATCGTGCTCGACAAGCCGTTCGTGCTCGGCGACTTCATCATCGTGGACGAGCTCATGGGCACGGTCGAGTACATCGGGCTCAAGACGACCCGGCTCCGCAGCATCTCCGGCGAGCAGATCGTGTGCTCGAACACGGACCTGCTGAAGACGCGGATCCGCAACTACAAGCGGATGTTCGAGCGACGCGTCGTGTTCACGGTCGGACTCGTCTACGGCACGCCGAAGGAGAAGCTCGCGCGCGTGCCCGGGATCGTACGCTCGCTCGTCGAGGCGCAGGACGGGACGCGCTTCGATCGCTGCCACTTCAAGAGCTACGGCGCCTTCTCGCTCGACTTCGAGACCGTGTACTTCGTCCTCGACCCCGACTACAACCGCTACATGGACATCCACCAGACGCTGAACCTCGGGATCTACGAGGAGTTCGAGAAGGAAGGCCTCGAGTTCGCCTTCCCCACGCAGACCATCCAGCTCGAGGGCGCCACCGCCGCCGCCGGCGGAGCGGCCGGGTAGTCCGCCATGGGCTTCTTCGTCCTGATCATCCTGATGATGGTGCTGGTCCCGATCGCCCGCGCCATCGCCGACCGCATCGGCTCCGGCGGCCCCTCGCCCGTCGAGCTGGAGCGTGTCCGCCGCGCCCTGGAGGCCGCCGAGCAGCGCGCCGCCGACGGCGACCAGCGCATCGGCCAGCTCGAGGAGCGCGTCGATTTCCTCGAGAAGCTACTCCAGGCCCCACGCGCCGGGGAGCGGCTGCCGCCCGGGAGCTGAGGCCCGTTCCCTCGCCCTCCTCACCCCCGCCCCGCCCTCCCCCCAGAGTGGGAGAGTGGGAGAGTGGGGGACCGGGCGACGATCGCGGGGCGCGCGGGACGCCGGGCCTCTCGGACCGCCGGGTCCCTCACCCTCACCCTCGCCCTCGCCCTCCCATACCCCAATCCGAATCCGTACCCTCCCCCTCGCCCCCACCCTTCTCACCCCCGTCCTCGCCCTCGGGCGCCTTCTTGCGTGCAGCGCCGCGAAGGTCGTATCTGTCGCGGCGGCCCGAGCCCAAAGAAAAGGCAGTCTTCGCGGCGCGGGTCGCCGAAAACCGGACGTGGATGACAGGGCAGGAGGAAGTCTTCGCCGCCGCCGCGCCGGCCCGCTGTGTGGGTGGCCGGGCGGCCGGGCGGAAGGAGGGAGAGGGGGATCGCGATGAACTGGCGGGCGGAGCGGAACGAGAATCGGGCGTGGCTGTCGAGGCGGGCGGGGCCGCGGTGGGTGGGGCTCGCGGCGGCGGTGGTGGCGGCGGCGCTCGTGGGGCCGGCGGCGGCGGCGTCGCAGCAGAAGACGCCGCCGGCGCCCCCGGGTGCGGATAGCGTGCCGAGGCCGGTGGCGGATACGGCGGGAGTCCGTCCGCTGTCGCTCGAGGCGGCGATGCGGCTGGCGGAGGACAACAGCCAGCAGGTGCTGCTCGCGCGGGCGGCGCTGCTGCGGGCGCGGGGCGGCGAGTGGCAGGCGCGGAGCGCGCTGCTGCCGCAGCTGAACGCCACGGCGGGATACACCCGCACGCTGGCCACCGAGTTCTCCTCGGTGACGAGCGGCGCGAGCGTGGACACGACCACGGGCCCCCAGAACTGCAACGGGTTCACGCCGAACCCGACCCTGCCGCTTGCGCAGCGGGTGGACTCGCTCGAGCACGCGGTCAACTGCTCGACGAACGGCAACCCGTTCTCGGCGTTCCGGAACCTGCCGTTCGGGCGCACGAACCAGTACAACCTGGGGCTGTCGTTCTCGCAATCGCTGTTCGCGGGCGGGCGCAACTGGGCGCAGACGCGCGCCGCCGCGGCCACGCGGCGGATCGCGGAGATCGGGCTCGGCACGGCCCGCGCGCAGGTGCTCCTTGATGTGACGCAGGCGTACTACGACGCGGCGCTGTCGGACCGGCTGCTGGCGATCGCCGAGGCGACGCTCGCGCAGGCGCAGACGACGCTCGCGCAGACGCGGCTCGCCAGGCAGGTCGGCGAGCAGCCGGAGTTCGAGCTGCTGCGGGCGCAGGTCCAGTACCAGAACGAGCGGCCGGTGGTGATCCAGCGACGCTCGGACCGGGACCTGGCCTACATGCACCTGAAGCAGGTGCTGAATCTGCCGCAGGACACGACGCTCTCGCTGACGACGGGGCTCGAGGACTCCACCCTCGCGCCGGTCGTACAGCTGGTGTCGGCCGAGATGCCGGCGGTCGGCGACACGGCCACGGCGATGCGCGCGCCGGTGCGGCAGGCGGAGCAGTCGCTCGCGGCCAGCCAGGCGCAGCAGCACGTGGCGGGGGCGGAGCGGCTGCCGTCCATCAGCCTGGTCTCGCAGTTCGGCAAGGTGGCCTACCCGGAGAGCGGCCTGCCCTCCTCGTTGGGGCAGTTCCGCACCAACTGGACGGTGGGGATCTCCGTGCAGCTGCCGATCTTCGATGGCGGCCGCATCCTTGGCGACCAGCTGGTGGCGCGGGCCGGCGTGCTGCAGGCGCGGGCGAGCCTGACGCAGACGCGCCAGCTCGCGGCCGTGGACACGCGCAGCGCGCTCGAGCGGCTGCGCGCCGCCGAGGCGTCCTACCAGGCGAGCGCGGGCACCGTCGAGCAGGCCACGAAGGCGTACTCGATCGCCGAGCTGCGCTACAAGGAGGGGATCTCGACCCAGCTCGAGCTCTCCGACTCGCGCATCCTGCTCCAGCAGGCGGAGGCCAACCGGGCGCAGGCGGCCCGCGATCTCCAGGTGGCCCGGGTGCGCGCGGCGCTGCTGCCGTACCTGCCACTCGGCGCGGGCAGCGCCGGCACGCCGGCGGCGGCCACGCAGGGCGGCGTCCAGGCGGCCGGACAGGCACAGCAGCAGCAGCCGACGCAGTCGCCGGCGCAGGGCCAGCAGGCGCAGCAGACCTCCGCCGGCGGCGCCGCGCAGGCGGGGCGGCCGACGGGCGGGAGCTGAGACGCGCGTGCCGGCGGAGGGCGCGCGTCGAGCGGGCGGCGCCCCTTCGCGGGACACGACCTGAACCGAGGGTGGGAGGGGATCGATCGATGCGACGGGGATGCTGGCGGTGGAGGTGGACGGCGCTCGCGGCCGCCGTGGCGCTGGCGGCGTGCGGCCGCGGCGGCGGACCGCCGGCGGCCGAGCAGGCGCCGGCGACCGTGACGGTCGGGCCTGAGAACATCGTGGTCGCGCGCGAGGGCACGGTGCAGACCGGCCCCGCCATCTCGGGCTCGCTCGAGGCGGAGCGGCAGGCGACGGTGCGGGCGCAGGTCTCCGGCCCGATCCTGCAGACGTACGCCGAGCAGGGCCAGGCGGTGAAGAAGGGCGAGCTGCTCATGCGGATCGACGACACGGCGCTGCGCGATGGCTACCTCTCGGCGCAGGCGGCGGTGCGGACGGCGGAGCAGGCGTCGGAGCTCGCGCAGCGGAACCTGGAGCGCGCCAGGACGCTGCACTCCGCGGGCGCGATCTCGGACCGCGACCTCGAGACGGCGCAGGCGAACGCGACCAGCGCGGCGGCCGGGGCCGCGGATGCGCGCGCTCGCCTGGCGCTCGCCCGCAAGCAGCTCGAGGACACGCGCGTCCGCTCGCCCATGACGGGCGTCGTCGCCAGCCGCGCGGTTTCCGCCGGCGACGTGGTGCAGCCGGGCGGCGCGCTCATCACCGTGGTGGACCCCACGAGCATGCGGCTCCAGGCGTCGGTGCCGTCGGACCAGGTCGGCGCCGTGCACATCGGCGCGCCCGTGGAGTTCCGCGTGAACGGGTATCCGGGGCGGACGTTCGAGGGCAAGGTGACCCGGATCGCGCCGGCCGCGAACCCGACCACCCGGCAGGTGCCGATCTACGTATCGATCCCGAACCGCGGCGGTCAGCTCGTGGGCGGGCTCTACGCCGAGGGGCGCGTGGCGAGCCAGACCAGGCAGGGGGTCGTGGTGCCCGGCTCGGCTGTCGAGCGCAGCGAGGGCAACGCGGACGTGCTGCGGGTTCAGAAGGGCGTCGTGCAGAAGGTGCCGGTCCAGCTCGGCATCGAGGACCCGCAGGCGGAGACGGTGCAGGTCCTCTCCGGCGTCTCGCCGGGCGACACCCTGCTGGCCGGCGCCGCCCTCGGCCTCACCCCCGGCACCCCCGTGCGGGTCGAGAGGCTGCAGGAGGGGCCGGGCGCGGCAAGCTCCACCGGCCCACCGTAGGTCCGGCGCCCCGAGGGCGCAGTGTCCCGCGTCCGCTTCCCGCGCTAACCCGGCGCGTCCAGCACTTCCCGCACCTTGCGGGCGAGGGCGGCGGGCGTGAACGGCTTCTCGATGAACTGCAGCACTTCGCCGGGCTCCGCCTCGCCCCCCACGACGTCGGCGGTGTAGCCCGACATGAGCAGCACGCGCGCGCCCGAAAGGCGGCGGGCCAGCTCGCGCCCGCCCATCCCGGGCATCACCATGTCGGTCAGCAGCAGGTCGAAGCGCGTGCCCTCCCCGACGAGCGAGAGCGCGGCCGCGGGGTCCTCGGCCTCGACCACGCGGTAGCGGCTGCGCTCCAGGGCGCGGCGGGCCAGGCGCCGCACGGCGGGATCATCCTCCACCAGCAGCACCACCTCCTCCCCGCGCGCCTCCGGCACCGGGCCCGCCGCGCCGGCCGGCAGCAGGCCCGCCGCACCGGGGGGCGCCGGGGCCGTCGCGCCGGGGGGCGCCGGGGCCGTCGCGCCGGGGGGCGCCGGGGCCGCCCCGCCAGCCGGCGCCGCGGCTTCCGGATCGAGGCGTGTGGCGGCCGCGGGAGCGACGGGAGTCGTGGCCGCAGGCGCCGCCCGTGATGATCCACGCGACCCGGCCGCCGCCACGCCGGCGCGCTCGACAGCCTCGCGGTGGGCGGCGGGGAAGTAGAGCTTGAACGTGGTCCCGGCGCCCGGCTCGCTGTAGACCCAGATGGCGCCGCCGCTCTGCTTCACGATGCCGTAGACCGTGGAGAGGCCGAGCCCGGTTCCGCGCGCGGGTCCCTTGGTGGTGAAGAAGGGCTCGAAGACGCGTCGCCGCGTCGCCTCGTCCATGCCGGTGCCGGTATCCGCGACGGAGAGCATGGCATACAGGCCGGCGTGGACCTCGAGGTGGGTGTCGGCGTACTCCTCGCCGAGCTCGGCGCGCTCGGTACGGATGGTGAGGCGGCCGCCGCGCGGCATGGCGTCGCGGGCGTTGACGGCCAGGTTCATGACCACCTGCTCGACCTGGCCGGGATCGAGCAGAGCGGGGGGCAGCGCAGCATCGAGGCGTGTGACGACCTCCACGTCCTCGCCGATCAGGCGCCGGAGCATCCGTCGCGAGTCGGCGATCAGCGCGTTGAGGTCGAGGACCTCGGGCTCGAGCACCTGCCGGCGACTGAACGCCAGCAGCTGGCGCGTGAGCGTCGCGGCGCGCCCGGCGCTCCTGCCGATCTCCTCGATCTCCGGGCGCGCGGGGTGGCCGGCCGCGAGCGCATCGAGCGCGAAGAGCGTGCAGCCGTTGATCACGGTGAGCAGGTTGTTGAAGTCGTGGGCCACCCCGCCCGCCAGCAGGCCGATCGACTCGAGGCGCTGCGCCTCGCGCATCTGGGCGGCGGTCTCGCGGCGGGTGGTGACATCGTCGAACAGGGCCGCCACGCCGGCCGGCTCTCCGCCGGCGCCCTGGACGGGGAAGATGCTGAAGCTCCAGTGCCGTTCCTCCGCGCCGGAGGCCGAGGGGCCGCTGACCTCGAGCTCTCGCAGCGGCTCGCCTGTCTCGAGCACCCGCACGAGCTTCGGGACGAGGTCGCTCGCGTAGCCGGCTCCGAGACCGCCCGCCGAGCGGCCGAGCTCGCGCGCCGGCACGACGCCCATGAGCGCGCCGGCGCTGCGGTTGATACGGCGGCAGCGGAGCTCCTCGTCCCAGAGGATGAAGCCCGCCGGCAGCGTCTCGAGCAGCGCGTCCAGCAGCCCCAGGGTGCGCTCGTGCTCGCGCGCCGCCCTCTGCCGCGAGGCCTCCGCGCTGCGCACTTCCTCCGCCACGCGCGCGAGCCGCTCCTCCCGCTGCTCCGCGTCGTGCGCCATCCGGAGCCGGTTCTGGAGGTGCCCGAGCAGCGTGTCCCGGCGCGCTTCCAGCCGCTCCGTCAGCAGGCGCTGCCGCAGCTCCTCCGACACCCGGGCGTCCTCGCCGTGCCGCCGCCACGCCACGGCATGCGCGCGCCGGAACGCGGCCACCATCCACAGCGTCGCGCCCAGGACGGCGATGAGCCCGGCCAGCTCGCCCACGATGCGGGCGGGAAGCCGCACGGCCCACAGTCCGAAAGCCGCCATCTCCAGCGCCCCCGTCAGCGCCAGCAGCGCCGCCGCGGCAAGGCGTCGGCGCGGGAAGGCCGGATCCCCGGGCCGGTCCCGACTCACGGCGAGGCGTCCAGGACCTGCCGGACCTTCCGGAGCAGCGTTTCGGGCGTGAACGGCTTGTCCAGGAAGGCGGCGCCCTCCGGCACCGCGCTGTGGCCGGCGAGGTTGTCCTCGGTGTAGCCGGACATGTAGAGGACCCGGATGACGGGGATGCGCCGTGTCACGCGCTCCGCCAGCTCGCGCCCGCTCATGCCCGGCATGATGAGATCCGTGATCAGCAGGTCCGGCACGATCGACCTCCCATCCACCAGGTGGAGCGCCGCCCGCCCGTCGCCGGCCTCCACCACCGTGTAGCCGCCGCGCTCCAGGATCCGCCGGGCGACGGCGCGCACCGCCACGTCATCCTCCACCAGCAGGATCCGCTCGGCGCCCCCGCCCTCCGGCGCCGCGCCCCCGCCGCCGGCGCTCGGCGCCACGCCGTCGGCCACGCTGGGAAAGTAGAGACGGAACGTGGCGCCCTCCCCCGGCTCGCTGCTCACGGTGAGCGACCCGCCGCTCTGGCGCACGATTCCATAGACGGTCGCGAGGCCGAGCCCGGTGCCCTTGCCCTTTTCCTTGGTCGTGAAGAAGGGCTCGAAGATCCGATCGAGCATGTCGCGGTCCATGCCGATCCCTGTGTCGGACACCACCAGCTGCACGTAGTCGCCTGGCTGCGTGTCCACGTGCCGATCCGCGTAGCCGCGGTCCAGGTGCAGATTGGCGGTCTCGATCCGCAGGGTTCCGCCCTCCGGCATCGCATCGCGGGCGTTCAGGGCCAGGTTCATGAGGACCTGCTCGAGCTGGCCCGGGTCCGCCCGGATGGAGTGGAGCGTCGCCTCGAGCGACGTCGTCAGCCGGATGTCCTCGCCGATCACGCGCCGGAGCATGCGCTCGACGTCGCGGACGACGGTGTTGAGGTCCACGACACGCGGCTCGAGCGGCTGCTTGCGGCTGAAGACGAGCAGCTGGCGCGAGAGCTCCGAGCCGCGGTCGGCGCCGCGGCGGATCTCCTCCACGTCCTCCCGGCCAGGCTGGCCGGGAGGCACCGTCTCGAGGAGGAATTCCGCATAGCTCCGGATCACCGTGAGCAGGTTGTTGAAGTCGTGGGCGATGCCGCCGGCCACGCGGGCGACGGCCTCGAGCTTCTGTGCCTGCCGGAGCTGCTCCTCCAGCTCGTGCCGCTCCGTGATGTCGGCGACGATCCCGATCGCGCCCATCGCCTCCCCTCCGGACTCGAGGGGGAAGAGGCTGGCACGCCAGAGCCGCGGCGTGCGCTCGGCGCCGGCACGCGGGCCGGCGAGCTCGATGTCGAGCAGCGGCCGCCGGGTGTGGAGCACCTGCGCGATCATGGGCCTGAGCGCCTCCACGTGCGCCGGCAGCTCGGTGCCGACCTGCGCCCCGCTCAGCCGCTCGGCCGGCACGCCGTAGATCTCGGCCAGCGCGCGGTTCGCGCGCACGTAGCGGAGCTCCCGGTCCCAGAACGCGAAGCCGGTGGGCGCGTTGTCGATGAACGCGTCCAGGAGCGCAGCGGCGCGACGCGCCTCCGCGCCGGCGTGCTCGGCGGCCTCGCGGGCGAGGCCGGCCTCGTGCGCGGCGTCCGAGAGCTCGCGGTTGGAGCGCTCGAGCGCGGCGGCCTTGTGACGCAGCTCGTCCGCCTGCACCACCAGCTCGACCTTCTGCCGGACGAGCGCCTCGTTGAGGCGACGCAGCTCGCGCGCGTGCGCCTCCGCGCGCCGCCGGGCCGGCCGCGTCCACGCTGGCGCCGTGCTCCCGAGCACCGCCGCCAGCGCGAACAGGCCGCCGCGCAGGAGGAGCGGACCGGGGCCCGTCACCGGGAAGACCTGCTCCGCCGCCGCCGCGGCGAGCAGCCCGCCGAAGACGCCCGCCCCGAGCCCGCCCCAGCCGGCGGCCAGGAAAACGGCGAGCGCGAGGAGGACGAACGCGTCGCCTTCCCGGTGCAACCCGGCCCCGAGCATCGCGACTGTCGCGATGCCGGTGACGGCGAGCGCCAGGACGTAGCCGGCGAGCGGCGACCTGAGCGGAACGGAATCGCTCATGCCCGCGCGCGGCCCTTCAGGGATTTCCCCGGTAGCATGAAGGAAGATGGCGAGCGGTTCGGGGGAGAGGGTGAGGGAGAGGTAAGGGGTTTGTTAGAGAATGGTTAAGGGAGAGGGAGAGGGAGGGTGAGGGTGAGGGGGAGGGTGGGATTGGGATTGGGGTGAGGGAGGGTCCCCGCTCCCCCCCGGCCCCGCAGGAGGGGGTGGGTGAGGGGGGCTCAGGGCTCGGCGCGCTGGATGATGCCCTCGGCCTCGAGGGCGCGGATCTCGGCGGGCTCGTAGCCGAGCAGGCGGAGCACGGCGTCCGTGGCCTCGCCGAGGCGCGGCGGGGCGCGGCGGGCGGCGGGGCGGCGGCCGTCGGAGAAGAGCGGCGAGGCGACGGCGCGGTAGCCGGGGATGGTGGGGTGGGGAAGGGACTCGAGGGCGCCGCTCGCGGTCACCTGCTCGAGGGCGGCGACGCGGTCGACGGAGAGGATCGGCGCGCACGGCACGCCCTCCTTGCGCAGGCGGCGCTCGAGGGCGGCGGTGGGCAGGGTGCGGGTCACGGCGGCGAGAAGGTCGAAGAGCTCGGCGCGGTGCGCGACGCGGCCACGGTTCTGGCGGAAGCGCTCGTCGCCTTCGAGGGCCTCGAGGTCGAGGGCGCGGCAGGTGCGCTGGAAGAGCACGTCGTTGGCCGCGGCGATCATGAGCTGCCCGTCGGCGGTGGGGAACGCCTCGTAGGGCGCGATCATGCCGAGCGCGGTGCCGAGGGGCCCGGGCGGCTGGCCGGTGCCGAAGTAGCCGAGCAGGTGGTAGGCGTTCCACGCGAGCGCCACGTCGAAGAGCGAGACGGCGACGTGCGCGCCCTCGCCGGTCCGGTCGCGCTCGCGCAGGGCGGCCAGCACGCCGATGGCGGCCCAGAGTCCGGTCCCGATGTCCACGATCGAGGTGCCGATGCGGCTGGGCGGCTGGCCCGGATGGCCGTTCACGGACATGAGTCCGGAATACGCCTGCATGAGCGGGTCGTAGCCGGGCTCGTCGCGCATCGGCCCGTCCGCGCCGAACGCGCTCACGCTGCAGTAGACGAGGCGCGGGTTCTCGGCGCGCAGCGTCTCGGCGCCGAGCCCGAGCCGCTCGGCCACGCCGGTGCGGAAGGACTGGAGCAGCACGTCGGAGCGCGCGGCCAGCCGGCGCGCGATCTCGGCGCCGGCGCGCGTCTTCAGGTCCACGGCGATGCTGCGCTTGTTGCGGTTGGCGGAGAGGAAGATCGGGCTCTCGCCGGCCCAGAACGGGGGGCCCCACTCGCGCGCCGGATCGCCGTGGCCCGGACGCTCGATCTTGATGACCTCCGCGCCCAGGTCGCCCAGCACCTGCGCGCAGTACGGCCCGGCCAGGTTCTGCGACAGGTCCGCGACCAGGATGTCCAGCGCCATCAGTAGCCGCTCCGCTTGTCCACCACGTTGCGGAGCGGCTCGCCCGCGAGGTAGCGGCGCAGGTTGTCCACGATCAGCGCGGTCTCGCGCTCCCAGAAGCGAGGCGTCGTGCCGGAGACGTGGGGGGTGATGAGCACATTCGGCAGGGTCCAGAGCGGAGAGTCCGCCGGCAGCGGCTCGTGCTCGAACACGTCGAGCGCCGCGCCGCGCAGCCGGCCCGCCGCGAGCGCGCGGGCCAGCGCCGCCTCGTCCACCACCCGCCCGCGCGAGACGTTCACGAGCACCGCGTCCGGCTTCATGCGCGCCAGCCCGGCCGCGTCGATCGCGTGGTGCGTCTCGGCCGTTGACGGCACCGTCAGGACCAGGTAGTCGGCGATGTCGAGCAGCCGCCCGAGCGCGCCCACGCCCGTCCAGAGCTCGATCCCCGGCGGCGGCTCCGACGGGTGCCGCTTCACCGCCGCCACCCGCATCCCGAGGGCCAGCGCCCGCCGCGCGACCTCGCGGCCGATCCCGCCAAACCCGTAGACGCCGAGCGTCGCGCCGGCCATCTCGCGCGGCGATGCCTCCGCGTCCGCCCCCGTCCACGCCGCGGCATCCCAGCGCCGCTCCGCCTGCCGGCGCACCGCCACGTCCAGGCCGCGCGCGAAGTGCAGCATCATCGCCAGCACGCTCTCCGCGATCGGCGGCGCGTGGATCCCTGCCGAGTTGGTCAGCACCACGTCCGACGCGACCATCTCGGGATAGAGCGCCCCGCCCACCCCGGCCGCCCCCGTGTGCGCCCAGCGGAGCCGGCCCTCGGGCGGCTCCGTGGCGGCCAGGAACACCTCCCGCGGCACCCCGAAGCCGACGTAGACCTCCGCCCCGCGCACCGTCGCCAGCACCTCCGGCCTCACCCCACCGCCGCCATCGCCCTCGCCCGTCACCGGCGCGTGCAGCGAGACGCCCTCCCAGCCGGCAGGCAGCGCCTCCAGGATGGCCGCTTCGGAGCGCGCCGGGATCGTCCATCCCGGCCGCACGTCGTGCATGTTGATGACGAGGCGTGGCATAGCGGCTAGAATGTAACCTCGCGGGCGGCGGGCGGCAGGGGCGCTTGCCGCGTCGTTTTCGAGTGAGCGGGTGGCCGACCGGGAGAGTGGGCGACGTTCGTCGCGCGCGGCGCCCTCGCGGTCCCTCCGGCTGGTGGAGGGCGGACATGGATGCACGGCTGGGCCCGGCGCCGGACGCCGGAGGGACGGCGGCGAGTGGCGTGACGGCGAGCGCCGGCGACGAGGCGACGGGGTCAATCTGCCCGCGCCCCCGTCGCGCCGCGGCCGCGGCCGCAGCCCGGGCGGCCCGCGCCCTCCTCGCCGTTCTGCTGCTGGGGGCCGCTCCCGCCGGCCCGATCCCCGCGATGGCGCGCCGCCCGGCTCCGGCGCCGTCGGTCCGGAGCGCGGCCGGTCAGGCCGCGTCCGGCCCGCTGCCCCCCTACGTGCCCGCAGTCCGCAGCTCGTCGCTCGAACCCGGGTCTGTTTCAGACCCCGTGCCCCTGCCCGTGCCCGCCGACACCCCCGTCGCCGAGGCGCTCGTACTCGGCGGGGGCGGCTCGCGGGGGCTAGCGCACGCGGGCGTGCTCGTGGGGCTCGAGCGGCTGGGGCGCCCTCCCGGGCTCGTGGTCGGGACCAGCATGGGCGCGATCATCGGCGCGCTCTACGCGGCGGGCTACGATGCGGCGCAGGTGCGCGACATCGTGGAGCGGAGCGAGTGGCGCTCGGCCTTCGGCTATCCTCCGATCGCGGCGGCGGCGGGGCCGCCCCCGGTCCGGCCCCTTCTGCGCTTCGGCTTCGGCGGCGCGGGAATGCGGCCGCAGGGGCTCAGCGCCGACGAGGGCGTGAACCGCCTGCTGGTGCACTACCTCTTCGACGCCGGCGTGCGTGCGCGCGGCAACTTCGACCGGCTTCCGCGGCGGTTCCGGGCGGTGGCGGCGGACCTGGCCACCGGTCGCGCGGTGGTGCTCGGGAGCGGCGACCTGCCGCGCGCGGTGCGCGCCAGCATGGCCGTCCCGGCGGTGTTCCCGCCCGTGGTCATGGACGGGCGGGTGCTCGTGGACGGCGGGCTGGCGGACAATCTGGCCGTGGACGTGGCGCGCGCGCTCGGCGCGCGGATGGTCATCGCCAGCGATGTCGTGCTCCCCGACAGCGACGTGTCCGCGCGCGACCCGCTCCGCCTCGGGCTGCGCGGGCTGCGGCTGCTGATCCACAACGCCGCGCCCGACACGCCGCCGGACGTGCTCATCCGCCCCCACATCCCGCTCCTCTTCCCGTCCTCCTTCTTCCCGCGCGACCCGGAGTTCCTCGTACGCGCCGGGCTCGAGGCGACGCTGGCCGCGCTCGCCCCCCTGCCCCCGGCCGGCTCCGCGGGTGCCGCACGCACCGGTTCCGCCGCCGGCGCACGTGAGCGCGCCACTCGCGCGGGCGGGCCCGCCCATCCGGGCGCGGCTCCTCCCGCCTCCATCGCGGCGGTGCGCGTGGAGGGGGTGGATCCCTCGACGGCGGCGCTCGTGGCCGGGGCGTTCCGTGGCGCGGCGCCCGCGCCCTACGATGCCGCGGCCATCCTCGCCGACGTGGATCTGCTGTACGCCACTGGCATGCTCGACGCCGTGTGGCCGCGCGTCGCGGGCGGCGACACGCTGGTGGTCCGGGCGGAGCCTCGCCCGCCGCTCGATCTCTCGCTGGCCGGCGGCTACGCGGTGGACCGCGGCGCGCGCGGCTGGGTGGTGGTGCGGGGGCGGGTCGGGCGCGGCGAGCTGTCGCTGCTCGGCTCGGCGGACGGGCTCCGGCGCGAGCTCGTGGCCGGCTGGCGCATCCACGCGGTCGAGCGGGTGGCCGCCGCGCCGGGCCTCGGCGGCTACCTGCGCGCCACGCAGGTGCGCAGCTTCGAGGGCGCGGACGTGGCCGGGCGGGACGAGGTCAGGCGGCTGGGCGGGTGGGCCGGGCTGGACGTCACGCTCCCGCACCCGGCGCTGCTCCTGTCCGCGCAGCTGCGCGGGGAGCGCGTCTCCGCGGGCGCCGGGCCCAAGGGACGGGCCGCGGGCGGCGTGCTGCGGCTGGAGGACCTGCGGGAGCGGCCCCTCGCCGGGGTGCCCCTGGATCTCTCCGTGGAGGCGTGGGGCGGGGCGCTGACGTACCGGGTGGCACGCGGGCAGGCCGCGGCGCGGGGGTCGCTCGGCCGGTGGCACGGCGCGCTCGTCGTCCAGGCCGCGGGCATCTCCGGGGCGGCCCCGCTCGACGCCTACCCGGCGCTCGGGGATGCGCGCGCGCTGCCGGGGCTCCGCTGGGGCGAGGATCGTGCGCGGTCGGTGATCGTGCTCGGCGGCGACGTCGCCTATCCGATCCCGCTCGCGGGAAGCATCCGGCTGCGGCTGCGTAGCGGGCGCGCGGCGGGCGCGATCCCCGGCGGCACGGCACCGGCCGCGTGGCGCGGTGGCGCCGAGCTCGCGGGGGTGTGGGACACGCCGGTCGGACGGCTTGAGACCGGCTTCGGCGCGAGCCCCGGCCGGCGCCGCTTCTTCCTCGACCTCGGCGCGCCGTTCTGAGCCGAGCGGCCGGCGCGGCGGGCGCCGCCCCGGCCGCCCCCGTCTACTCGACCGTCAAGGTGGTCAGGTCGAGGGTGTTCTCCACGCGCAGGTGAACCGTCTGCCCGGGCGAGGCGTTGATGACGTCGGTCAGGTAGTTCTGCGTCCCGCCGATCGGCACGATCAGGAGCTGCAGGTCCGGGCTGGCCAGCGACGCCGGGATCCTGAGGTCCGCCTTGTTCTGGCTCGTGATGGTACCGAGCCGTTGCACGGTGCCGTGCGCCACCGCGTAGACATCGACGTCGTTCCAGTTGTTGTTCTGCACGTCTACCGCCACGGCGTTGGCGGGCGCCGGCTGCCCCGCCAGCGCGCCGGCCGGTCCCTGCCCGGCACACCCGGCCGCGGCCAGCAGCACGGGAATCGAGAGCACCTTGAGCATCTTCATCATGGGTCCTGCCCTCCTCCTCCGCCCGCTCCCACCGCCCATGGGCGGCGCGCGGGCGGGGCGGTCCCACCCGCGGCCCCGGCTCAACCCGGGGCTGGTTCTGGTACCGCCAGAGGTGCATAAGGTGTTCCGACGTGGACGCACCCCTGCCTCCGGCGCGGGCCGCGCCCGGGGTGGACGCGCCGGGCAGGGCTCACCCGGCCAGGATCGCGTCGATGCGGGCGGGCGGAAGGTGCAGCACGCCGCCGAGCCGGCGCACCACGGCCGCCTCGCGGGCGTGCAGCTGGCCGTCGGCGTGGGAGACGCGCGCCGCGGCCCTGAGGACCTGCTCCTTGCCGTAGTCGTTCAGGTAGCCGACCACGCGTGCCAGGTACCTGGCCGCCGAGGTGGGGCTGCTTCCTACCTCCGCCACCTCGTCCAGCACCTCCTGGCGGCCGAGCGGGATGCCGGAGAGATCCTCGAAGACGCGGCGCACCATCTGGATCTCGGGCGGCTGGATCACGCCGTCCGCGGCCACCATGAGCGCCAGGATCCGCTTCATGGCCCGCTGGTACTCGGCCATCACGGCCGGCGTGCGCTCGCCCGCGTCGTAGGCGAGCACCTCCGGCCGGAACGTCGAGAGGCAGACGCCGCACTCCACGTACTCGCCCAGCCGCCCGGCCGGCAGGCGCAGCACGGCAAGGACGCGCAGCCGGCGCCGCACCTCCGTGCGCTGGTAGGGCCGCCGTGCCATGCAGGTCGGGCAGAAGAACTCGCCGCCGCCCGCCCGCATCGGGTTGGGCTCGGTGCCGAAGAGGATCGTGGGCACGGTCAGTCGCCTGTGATCGCTGCCGGTCGAAGGAGCGGCGCCTCCGGTGGGGAAGCGCGCCGGGACAAGGTAATCGGGGCGTCGCGGGCCGGAAACGGGCGGCGGACCGGCCGCCGCGCTCGGCGCGCCGCCCGGCCTTCACTCGGGGGCGACCCACTCCTCCCGCAGGATGGCGTAGCGCTCGAGGTCCTCGGCCACGCCCCACTTGCGCACCTCCTGCCGCAGCCGCCCCTCGTGGCTCATCCCGATCTTCCGCATGACGCTGCCGGATGCCGGGTTCCGGCTGAGGTGGTGGGCGTAGACCTTGTTCAGGCCGAGCGCCTCGAAGGCGTGGCGCAGCACGGCGGCGGCGGCCTCCGTGGCGTAGCCGTGGCCCCAGTACGACTTGCCGATCCAGTAGCCGAGCTCCGCCTTCCCGTGCTCCGGCCGGAGGGTCAGGGCGATGGCGCCGAGGAGGCGGCCGTCGCGCCGGCGGGTGATCGCGAACGCCTCCACCTCGCCGCGCTCCTGCCGCTCGCGATTGCCGCGGATCCACGCCTCGGCCATCTCCTGGCTGTACGGGTGGGGGATGTTCAGCGTGGTGGAGGCGATGTCGCGCGCGCCGGCCAGCCGCGTCACCTCGGACGCGTCCGCCAGCGTGAAGGCCCGCAGCTTCAGGCGCTCCGTCTCGATCATTGCGGTTTTTCCCGGGACGCCCGTACGTCCCGCGCCTGGCCCGTGGCCGCGTCCCCGCGGGTGCCGAAGACCTGCGCCTCCACGCTCAGTGCGCGGCGGCCACGACGGCGGCTACCGTCTCCTTCGCGATGCGGGCCTCGAGGTCGCCCGTGCTCGTGCACGCGACGGGGGCGGTGTTCGTGCCGTCCGTGGGCCGCGCCGACGCGCTCACCTGTGTGGCCAGGCGGCTGCCATGGTCGGTGGGCGAGACCTGCGTGGCGATGGTCAGCGAGATGGCGTAGCTCTCGGCGGAAGCCCCTCCCATGCCGCTGCCGCAGTCGAGATAGGTCGAGAGCCGGGTGCCCGCCAGCTGGCGGCGAAGCTGCACGTTCGCGGCGCCGACGATCAGGCGCGCCTTGTCGGCGACGTCGGGCCGGATGCCCAGGCCCTGGTAGACCTCGACGAGCTTGTCGAAGACGTGGTCCGCCGTCCCCGGCACGGCCGCGGTGTAGGTGTGGCGCTCGGGATCGATCCGCACGTAGTCGGAGCCGACGGAGCCGATCGTCTCCGCGCCTTCCGGCGCGCCGGCCGTGGACGCGACGGTCCCGGACGAGGCGCAGGCCGCGAGCCCGGCGACGGCGAGCAGGGAGAGGGGCAGACGTCGCATGGGATGCCTCCGTGGGTGCTCCGCAGGGAAAGGGCT
The DNA here is from genome assembly GCA_963708135.1 of uncultured Gemmatimonadales bacterium. Classification (GTDB taxonomy): domain Bacteria; phylum Gemmatimonadota; class Gemmatimonadetes; order Longimicrobiales; family RSA9. Next base: position 519,873 of record OY970192.1, read on the forward strand.
ACGGCCGAAAACTTGCCTCTCTCCCATGGCATGCGCAAGTCGTTCGGCACGATATGGTTCCGCCCATCCGTACCCGGGGCCGGCCCGTGAGCGACGGAGCCGCCGCCGGCCGCTCCCCGCCCGCCGCTCGCGCGCTCGCCGTGCGCGCGGGCGAGACGCCGCCGATCCCGCGCGACCTGCGCAACGTCGTGCTGCGCTTCGGCCGCCGCGAGCTCCCGCTCACCAACCTCGGAAAGGTCTTCTGGCCGGAGTCCGGCCGCACCAAGGGCGACCTGCTGCGCTACTACGCCGGTATGGCGGACGTGCTGGTGCCGCACCTGCGCGGGCGCGCCATGGTCATGAAGCGCTATCCGAACGGCATCGCGGGAAAGCACTTCTTCATGAAGCGCACCCCGACCCACGCGCCCGACTGGCTGGAGACCTGCGCCATCGAGCACGGCTCGGGCAGCGTCATCGACTTCCCCGTCGTCGAGGACGCCGCGGGGCTCCTCTGGCTGGTCAACCTCGGCTGCATCGACCTGAACCCGTGGTACGCCCGCTGCGACGACGTGGACCGGCCCGACTTCCTGCACTTCGACCTCGATCCCGTCCCCGATGCCGGCTTCGAGCGCGTCCGCGACGCGGCGCTCCTCCTGCGCACCGCGCTCGAGGCGATGGGAATGCCCAGCTACCCGAAGACGACGGGATCGCGGGGGCTGCACGTCTACGTGCCGATCGTGCGCGGCCCGCGCCAGAAGCAGGTGTGGGGCTTCGCGCGGCAGGTGGCGCGCACGCTCGCGGAGCACGACCCCGCTCTCATCACGGCCGAGTACCGCATCGCGAAGCGGCCGCCGGGCCGGGTGCTCGTGGACTACAACCAGAACGCGTGGGGCCGCACCCTGGCCTCCGTCTACTCCGTGCGGCCCCGTCCGGGCGCGCCCGTCTCGACCCCCGTGACGTGGGACGAGGTCGAGGACGGGATCCGCATCGAGGACTTCACCATGGACAGCGTGCCCGGCCGCGTCGAGCGCCTCGGCGACCTGTGGGCGCCGCTGCTCGCCGCGCGTGGCCGCTTCGACCTCGGCCGCCACCTGTGAGCCTCCCCGTGCCCCCCACGATCGAGCCGATGGAGGCAAGGCAGGTGGACGCGCTGCCGGAGGGCGACGCCTGGGTGTTCGAGCCGAAGTGGGACGGCTTCCGCTGCGTCGCCTTCCGCGATGGCGACGCCGTCGAGCTGCGCTCCAAGGCCGGCAAGCCGCTCGGCCGCTACTTCCCGGACGTGGTGGACGCGCTGGGCGCCCTCGAGGCCGACCGCTTCGTCCTCGACGGCGAGCTGGTCGTCCCCGTGGCCGGCCGCCTCTCCTTCGACGACCTGCTGCTGCGCGTGCACCCGGCCGCGAGCCGCGTACGCAAGCTCGCCCGCGAGCACCCCGCTCTCTACATCGCCTTCGACCTGCTGGTCGACGAGAACGGACGCTCCCTGCTCGACGCGCCGCTCGCGCAACGGAGGGCCACGCTCGAGGGGTTCGCCGCCCGCTTCCTCGCCGGCGACGGGGCCATCCGCCTCTCCCCGGAAACCTCCGACCGCGCCGCCGCCGCCCGCTGGCTGCGCGGGGGACGGAGCGGCCTCGACGGCGTCATGGCCAAGCGCGCCGGACTCCCCTACCTCGCCGGCTCCCGCGAGGGCATGGTCAAGGTCAAGAACCTGCGCACGGCCGACTGCGTGGTGGGCGGGTTCCGCTACGCCACGCGCGGCCGGGTGGTCGGGTCGCTGCTGCTCGGGCTCTACGACGACGAGGGGCTCCTGCACCACGTGGGCTTCACGTCCGGCCTCAGGGCCGCCGAGCGCAAGCGCCTCACCACCGAGCTCGAGCCGCTCATCGAGCCGCCCGGCTTCACCGGCAACAAGCCGGGCGGCCCGAGCCGCTGGAGCACCGAGCGCTCCACCGCCTGGGAGCCGCTCCGCCCCGAGCGCGTGGTCGAGGTGCGCTACGACCACTTCACCGGCGGCCGCTTCCGCCACGGCACCGGCCTCGTGCGCTGGCGCCCCGACAAGGCGCCCCGCCAGTGCACGTTCGAGCAGGTCGGGACCGAGGGAACCTCGTCGTTGCGGCTGCTGTCCAGCGTGCCCCACCCCTAGTTCTTCCGTCGTGGTGGCGCCCGTGGGGCGAGGCGATCGCGCGCGGGCCACACGGAGGGCGGCCGGGCAATGCGGGCCGGGCCGGGCGGCGCCGAATCCGCCGCGCGCCGTCCGCGGGGCGCATCGGGCTCGCGAGACAGGAAAGTCCCCACGCGTCGGTCCTTGAATCGACGGTTGGGGACTTGACTGCGAATAGCGCGGTAAAGTCCCCAACGGTTCCAACCGACCTCCGACCGCTGGGGAGTTGACAACGAATAGCGCGGTCAACTCCCCAACCGTCTATCCGCCGGGGGACCGGTGGGGAGTTCACGGCGGCCGCACGCAAGAGCCGGCGCCCCAGCGGCCGCGGCCAGCGGCGGGGGCGCCCGCCGGCAATGTGGTCGGCGCCGGCGACTGCGGCGTCGGCGGGGACCGGGGCGCGCGCCGGCGACCGGGGCGGGCCGCCGGGGCCGGCCGCGGCGCGCGCCGGCGCGAACCTCGGGGTTCTGAATCGCCGTGCAGGCATCGGGCTCAGGTTAGCGCCTCGGCCCCCACCCCCACCCGCACCCGCAGTCCCGCCGTCCAGATGCAAGAGGGGGCCGCCCCCCGGACGAAGGCGGCCCCCCGCGACCCGCTGCCGGCCGGGGCCGGTTACTGGCCGACGCGGACGACGTTCTCGGCGGCGGGGCCTTTCTGGCCCTCCACCCTGTCGAACTCGACCCGCTCACCCTCGGCCAACGTGCGGAATCCCTGGGCCTGGATCGCCGAGTGGTGGACGAAACAGTCCTTCGAGCCGTCCTCCGGCGTGATGAATCCAAACCCCTTCGCGTCGTTGAACCACTTCACGGTCCCGGTCGTGCGCATACCTCGCTCCCCTGAAAATAATGGTGCCGGACGACGCCCTCGTCGTCCGGCGTGGCCGCGGATCGCGTCCACCCGGCACGCGCCCCGCCGACTGCCGAAATCGGCGCAAAAATACAGCGTGTTCCCCGCTCGCACAACACTTTTGCGCCCCGCATCACCGCGCCGTTCCCGCGCTCCCTGCCGCCGCCGATCCCGTCGTTGCGCCGGAACGCGCGATCCGGCACCTTGCAGCCACGCGCCTGCACGGGAGAGTCTCCATGGAGATCGGCATCATCGGCGCCGGCGGCGTCGGCGGGTACTACGGCGGACTGCTAGCGCGCGCGGGCAACGCGGTGCGCGTGCTCGCGCGCGGCGCGCACCTCGATGCCATGCTGCGCGACGGGCTGGAGGTGCGTACGCCCGAGGAGCGCTTCCGGGCGCGCGTGCTCGCCACCGACGACCCGGAGTCGCTCGCGGGCGTGGACCTCGCCATCGTCGCCGTGAAGTCCTACGACCTGCCGGGAATCGTGCCCGCCGCCCACGCCGCGGCCAGCGCCGGCGGCGCCGTGCTGCCGCTGCTCAACGGCGTGGAGGCGGCCGACCAGCTGGCCGAGGCAGGCGTACCCGACGAGAACATCCTCGGCGGCGTCACCTACCTGAGCGCCGTCCGCACGGCGCCCGGCGTCATCGAGCGCCTGAGCCCGTTCCAGCGCGTCCTCCTCGGCGAGCGCGGCGAACGAGGACCGAGCCCCCGCGTCGAGGCCATCGCCCGCGCCTTCCGCAGCGCCGGAGTGGAGGCCACCGTGTCACCCAGCATCGAGATCGAGCTCTGGCGCAAGCTCATCTTCCTCGCCGCCATCTCCTCCGCCTGCGCGCTCGTCGAAGGCGACATGGCCGCCGTCCGCGCCCGCCCGCTCGGCCACCTCCTCGTCGAGCGCCTCGTGCGCGAGGCCGCCGCCGTCGCCCGCGCCGACCGCGTCGCCCTGCCGCAAGGCGAGGAGCGCACCGCGCTCCGCCTCATCGAGTCTCTGCCCGACGGGATGCGCCCCTCCTTCCTGCTCGACTACCTCGCCCGCGGCCCCAACGAGCTCGACATCCTGAGCGGCGCCGTGGCCCGCATCGGCCGCCGGCACGCCCTCGAGACGCCCGTCCACGATGCGGCCATCACGGTGCTCTCGCGGCGTGGCTGAGCGACAAGCCGAGCCCGAGCGACCGCCGAGGCCCGTGCTCGCAGAAGACCCTTGACAACGGCTTCGTCGCGTACAAGGTAGTATACAATCACGCGCCCCCCCGCACGGGGACGTGCCATCACCCTGACATGGCGACGCGCGTACGAGACGGGGCCGGCCTTACGGACCAGGCTCCTGAGTTCCGTACGGTCGTGTCCCGGGCCTGTGGGCGCGGGCCGGGGTCATCCCGCGAGGGCCGACGTCGGCCGGCGCTGCACGTCCACGCATCGATCCAGAGGAGGAGCCATCCAGGACGCCAGGGCGGAAGCCTGACTTGGGAGCGGCTGGATGTCAGCGGTATTGGCCGAGGGGGGACGTGTCCGCGCGACGCGCTCGCCCTCCGAAGCGGACGCCGAGCTGGAGGCGAAGATGACTGAGACCTGCGGGGTCCCCGGAACGCACCGTGGACGGAGCGCATGGGCCGTGGCCGCGTTCCTCCTGCTTTTCCTTCTGGGGGGCGCCCTTCCTGGCGCTGCTCAACAGAGCGTGGCGGGGCGGGTGATCAACGCCGCGACGGGTGAGGGCCTGGGCGGTGCCCAGATCCAGATCGTCGGGACCAACCGGGGGGCAATCGCGGGTGACGACGGGCGTTTCGTGCTGCCCGACGTGCAGGGCTCGACGGTGACTCTCCGGGTTGTGATGCTGGGCTACAAGACGCTGCAGCGGGAGGTCCAGCCGGGGAACAACGGGCTGGAGCTGGCGTTGACGCCCACGCCGGTGAGTCTCGATGCGCTCATGGTCACGGGCACCGCCGGTGGCACACGGGCGCGCGCCGTCGGCAACTCGATCGCCCAGGTGGGGGCGAGCGACATCCAACGGATCGCTCCCCAGGCGAGCGTGCAGAGCCTGCTGAGCTCGCGGGTGGCGGGGATGGCCATGATGAGCGGCAGCGGTGAGGTCGGCGGCGGGGAAGTCACGGCCATTCGTGGCGTGGGGAGCCTCTCCCTGTCCCATCAGCCGCTCATCTACGTGGACGGCGTCCGCGTCAACAACGACCAGATCGATTACACGGTTGCCTTCTCCGGCGGGTATGGTGGAGACGGGCCGTCGCGCCTCAACGACCTGGACCCGGACGCGATCCAGTCCATCGAGGTGATCAAGGGACCGGCGGCCGCGACCCTGTACGGCACCGAGGCGTCGAACGGCGTCATCCAGATCATCACGAAGAGGGGCCGCACACAGGATGCGAGCTGGGACTTCCGGGTGGATGAAGGGATGACGAATCTGCCGAATGCGGACAAGAAGTATCCCACGATCTACGGAACCCAGGACGGGCAGCTCGTCAGCCTGAACCTCATCGACAACGACATCAAGAACGGCTTCGGCAGCCCGTTCAGCACCGGGCACAACCAGGGATACGGTGCGAGCGTCCGGGGCGGCACCGACCGCTTCCGCTACTACCTCTCGGGAGACTGGGACCGCCAGGAGGGGATCGTCTCCTACAACTGGCAGAACAAGCTCAACCTGCGCAGCAACCTGGACTACGTGCTCGGCGACAAGCTGGACGTCGCGGTGAGCCTGAGCACGATCCAGGAGAAGACGCAGGCCGGATCCGCCGAGCAGCCGATCACGACGGGCATCATCTGGGGGCTCACGTCGCTGAAGGACACGCCGTTCCGAGGCTACATCACCCCGCCGCCGGAGGACTTCTCGAAGTACATCCACGGCATCGACAACCTGAATCGGAACATCCTGAGCATCCAGCTCAGGAGCCACCCCACGGCCTGGTTCACGCACCGCCTCACGGTGGGGACGGACGTCGGGGCCAACCGGTCCACCTACCTCGCCGACCGGACGCCACAGCAGCCGGGGCCCTTCGGGAGTGAGAACCAGGGCGACAAGATCGTGGAGAACAAGAAGAACACGTTCTTCACCCTCGACTATTCGGCGACGGCGGCCTTCGACCTCTCCCCGGATTTCCGCTCCGAGACTTCGGGAGGAGCCCAGTTCTACCGGAAATCGCAGGACGATGACCAGACGGAGGGACAGGTCTTCCCCCTGCCGGGCGTAACGACGGTCAGCAGCGGCGCCAGCCGCTTCGCCTCCGAGGACTTCTTCGAGAACCGGACCATGGGCCTGTACGCCCAGGAGCAGGTGTCGTGGAAGAACCGCTTCTTCGTCACCGGGGCTGTCCGGGGGGACGACAACTCGGCCTTCGGCACGAACTACAATTTCGTCACCTACCCGAAGGCGAGCGTGTCCTGGGTCGCCAGCGAGGAGAGCTTCCTGAAGCACGTCTCCTGGCTGAACGCCCTCAAGCTGCGGGGGGCGTGGGGAGAGGCCGGTGAGCAGCCCGACGTCTTCGCGGCCGTTCAGCTCTACACCCCCTCGGTGGGTCCCGGGGGAAGCCCCACGGTCACGATGAACAACCTGGGGAACCCCAACCTGAAGCCGGAGGTGGGCAAGGAGCTCGAGCTGGGCTTCGATGCGAGTTTCTTCTCCGACCGGCTGGGTGTGAACTTCACCTATTACAACAAGACCACGGTGAACGGTATCCTCCAGGGCCCCGTGAAGCCCTCGCTCGGGTTCCCCGGATACCAGTACGTCAACCTCGGGAGGTACGACAACAAGGGGGTGGAGCTGGGGCTGACGGGTGACGTGCTCCGGACGCGGAACCTGGGCTGGAGCCTGGGCCTGCAGCTGTCCACGAACCACAACGTGGTCCAGGACCTGGGGGGAATCGACATCGCCCCGAGCGGGACGGCGGCGAACCAGTACCAGTACGTGGGATTCCCTCTCAGCGGCATCTTCCAGAAGAAGGTGGTGAGCGCCGAATTCGACGCAAACGGGAGCGTGACGAACATCCTCTGCGATGGCGGCACGGGGAAGCTGGGGTTGGAGCAGGGCGGAGCGGGCGTTGCGTGCAGCCAGGCACCCGCGGTCTACTGGGGCCAGCCGACGCCCACCTGGTGGGGCAGCGTGAACACCAAGCTCACGCTCTGGCGGAGGTTCAACCTCTACGCCATGGGCGACTTCACCGGCGGCAACATGATCGTGAAGGGTGATGTGGCCGCCTCGCACATCTTCTTCCGCAACTCCAAGTGCATCAACGAGCACCCCATCTGTAGCCCCATCCTGGCGGCGTATGACGCCATGGGGGAATGGCTCGGAGTCGGAACCATGAAGGCGGGCTTCAGCAAGCTGCGCGACGTCTCCTTGAGCTACACGCTGCCCCGGAGCGCCGTCTCGCGGGTGGGAGCCTCGGCGGGCTCGATCACCTTCAGCGGCAAGAACCTGGCGACGCTCTGGATCGCGCAGAACGGAACCTACGGACTCCATGTGGTGGACCCGGAGATCCGCAAGCAGTCGTCCCTGCTGGACGCCTACGTCCAGGAGCAGTGGCCCCAGTTCACGACGTGGACCATGAGCGTCCGCCTGAGCTTCTGAGGAGGCGAGCGATGAGCACGAACACCAAGAAGTGCTCCCGGTGGGCCGTCCTGGCGCTCGCCGCGGTGGCTGTCGGCGCGGGGCTCGCCGGATGTGACCGGCTCCTTTCCGTGACGGCGCCCGGCCAGATTCCCACCGAGAAGCTTAACGATCCCGGCCTCAGCGAGATGCTGGTGAACAGCGTGATCGCAGACTTCGAGTGCGCCTACGACAACTACACCTTCGGGGCCTCCACCCAGAGCGACGAGATGTGGCAGTCGTCGGGGAACCTGGAGATGCGGAACTGGGGCGACCGGAAGATCACCGCTGACTTCGACAACTACGTGAACGGAAGCTGCGGCGGAGCCGGCTTCGGGCTCTGGCGGACCCTGCACGCGGCGCGCTACCAGGCCGAGACCAACTTCAAGCTGGTCAGCGACTTCCCCGATTCCGTGGTCGCCGACAAGGCCGCGAAGCTCGCCACGATCATGGTTTACGGCGCCTACGTCTACACCTTCCTGGGGGAGACCTTCTGCCAGGTGACCGTGGACGGCGGCTCACCCATGGACCCGCCGGCGGTGCTCGCCATCGCCGACGACCACTTCACGCAGGCGATCCAGCTCGCGCAGCAGGCCAACGACACGGACATCCTCGACCTTGCCTTCGTCGGGCGGGCACGCACCCGGCTGGACCTGAAACGGTACGCCAATGCCCGCGCGGACGCCGCGCAGGTGCCGCAGGGCTTCGAGTTCTACGCCACCCGCTCCCCCGACGTGCCCTCGCGGTTCAACAAGGCCAGGACCCAGTTCGACGAGGGCGGCCACGAGACGGTGGCCGCCGGCTTCCGGAATCTGACCTGGAAGGGCGTGCCGGACCCCCGGACCAACGTCTACGACGCGGGGCGGCTGGGGTTCGACGGCGTCAGCGAGCTCTGGCTCTCCGACAAGTACCCCGACAGGGGCAGCCCCATCCGACTCGCCTCGTGGGAAGAGGCCCAGCTCATCATCGCCGAGGCCGCGGCCAACACGGGCGATGATGCCACGGCGGTCTCCATCATCAACGAGTTGCACGCCCAGAACGGGCTGCCCGCTTACGATCCGGTCAGCGACGGCCCGGTCATGCAACACATCATCCAGGAGCGGAGCCGCGAGCTGTTCCAGCAGGGGGGACAACGGCTGAACGACATGCTGCGCTTCAATCTCCCGTTCTTCACAGGCAAAGACCAGGTCGGCCAGGATTACGGCACCACGACGTGCTTCCCCCTGCCGGCGGTAGAGGGGGTCGGGAGCGGCGGTTGAGGCGCCGCGCCGCGCGCCGCCGCATCCACGAGCCGGCGCGCGGCGGCGCCGCCGTCAGGGATGGGGCTCCCCCGGGCGCCGCCGGCCGGGCGGCGGCAGCTCGGTCTCGATCGGCCCCTCCGCGGCCACCAGCCGCTGCACGCGCGCGTTCAGGCGGCCGAGCAGGATGCGGGCGGCGCGCAGGTCGTGGTTGGACTCGATCAGCATGAGCGCCATGTCGCCGGCGCCCCAGAGGAATCCCGCGAACACGACCAGCCGCGTCGCCTCGACGAGCAGCGTGGGCAGCGCGCTCTGGCCCTGCTGCACCAGCCCCAGGACCACCTCGCCCACGAGCAGCAGCAGGAGCAGGATGGCCAGCACCTTGAAGAGGCGGGCGACGTAGCGGAGCCCGGCGTGCGGCTCGAGGTCCGTCTCGCGGATGTCGAGGTCCGGGCCGGCGGGCTCGGTCTCGGCGGGCGCGTGCTCGGCGGCGTCGCCGGCACGGCGCTCGACGGGGTCGTGGGTGTCCTGCGGTGTGTGGTTCACGATGGGCTCCTCGAGCTCGGACGCCGGGCTACCACGGGCCCCAACGCGCGTGGTAGCCGCGGGCGTCGATGTGGACGAACCCCCAGTGCGCGCCCGTGGGCGCGTAGACGCCGATGCCGCCGACGAGGTCCGGGTGCTCGCGCTCGACCCGGTCGGCGGCGCGCGCGAGCACGCGCGCGTCCTTCACGTCGATGCGGCCGTCGCCGTTCAGGTCGTCCATCCGGCCGTCGTGGTCGTTGTCGATGTAGACGTCGGCGGCATCGCCGTACATGTGGCGGGAGAGCGAGGCGCGCCCCTCCGTGTTGCCGCCGTTCTCGTTGTAGCTGGGCGTGCGGAATCCGCTGATGAAGCCGAGGTTCGAGACCGGGTGGCCCTCGCGGCCGAGCTCCTGCAGGGTCAGCTCCAGCTTGTCGAGGATGCGCGGGGAGAGCGCGATGTACTTCGGCCATACGGCGGCCTGTCCCTTGGTCAGGAAGTCGCGCAGCCGGATGTGCTCCGAGATGCGCATGTCCTCGTTCTGCGGCGTGACGCGGATGAAGCCGCGCGGCGGCGCGTAGGCCGGCGTGCGCGGCGTGCCGCCGTGCTCCCACGGCCACTCGCCGAGCAGGTAGTCGCCAATGCGGCCGGCCTGCTTCTCCGACGCAGGGACCTCGGTGACGACGTGCAGGTCCGGCACGGCGCGGGCCGCATCGCCGAGGCGCACGAGCAGCGTCCAGATCCCGGCCGAGGAGGGCCTGGCTCCGGCGGGCAGCGTGTCCGCCGGTGCGGCGGAGCCGCCGGCGGGAGCGAAGCCGACGCGGGCGCCGGGCGGCAGGAGCGAGTCGGGGGCGGGCAGCGGCTCGCCCGGCGGCGCGATGATGATGGAGAGCTTGCCGCTCTCGCCCCGGTACGGCTCGCCCGCGGCCAGGCGGCGGGTGGCCGCCTCCAGCAGGAAACGCGCGTCCGGGGTGGTGGTGGCGGAGAGCGGGTCGGCGGCCAGCCGGCCGTGGAGCAGCGGGGCGGGGCCCGCGGTGGCGACGCTCTCGCCGATGGCGTAGGCCCAGCCCACGACGAACGCCGCCACGAGCAGCGTCGCCGCCGCGCGGAACCAGCGCTCGGCCGGCGGTGTCATTCCCGGTCGCTCCAGCCGCGCGCGGAACCGGCGACGGAGCGAGCCGCCTCGTCTCGCGGTGCTCATGGCGGGCAGGCTCATACAGCAACCGTGCCGGCGCCTCGCCAGGGCCGGCGCCCACCGCTATCTTCGCGCGTCACGCTTTCCGGGGGAGAAGAGAGACGCATGGCCAAGCGCCGCACGACGCAGGGGAAGAAGCCGGGGGCGAGGAGCGGGCCGGCGCGGGGGAAGGGGAAGCCCGCCTCGTTCGGGGGCTGGGCGCTGGACTGGCTCAAGTCCATCGCGGTCGCGCTGCTGCTGTTCCTGGTCATCCGGACGTTCCTGGTGCAGACCTTCACGATCACGTCCGGCTCGATGGAGAACACGCTGCTGGTCGGTGACTGGCTGATGATCTCGAAGCTGGCCTACGGCCCGCAGATCCCGTTCACCCACGCGCGGCTGCCCGGCTACTCGCATCCGGAGCGCGGCGACGTGGCGGTGTTCAAGCCGCCGCCGCCGGACGAGACGGACCTGGATGTCGTGAAACGCATCATCGGCATGCCCGGCGACACGCTCTCGATGCGGCGCGCCGTCCTCTACATCGACGGCAAGCCGCAGGTCGAGCCGTACGTGATCCACACGAACGCGGAGGGGAACGGCTCACACCCGTGGATGGTGTGGCAGAAGCAGTACCTGGTGGCTGGCGTGAACCCCGCGACCTACCATCCGACGCGCGACGACTGGGGGCCGATCGTGGTCCCGCCGCACCACTACTTCATGATGGGCGACAACCGCGACGACAGCCTGGACTCGCGCTTCTGGGGGTTCCTGCCGGAAGCCAACTTCGAGGGCCGCGCCTTCTTCATCTACTTCTCCTACGACTCGCAGGCGCTGGATCCGTTCCCGTTCATCCAGGACATCCGGTGGCATCGGGTGGGGAAGGTGATCCGATGAGCGATCCGCTGGTGGGCGTGGTCATGGGCTCGCGCTCCGACTGGGAGACCATGAGCAACGCGACGCGCGCGCTGGACGCGCTGGGGGTGCCCTACGAGGCGCGCGTGGTCTCGGCGCACCGTACGCCGGACCTGCTGTTCGAGTACGCCGCGGGCGCGGAGGCGCGCGGCCTCGAGGTGATCATCGCGGGGGCCGGCGGCGCCGCGCACCTGCCGGGGATGCTCGCCTCGAAGACCGTGCTGCCCGTGCTCGGCGTGCCGGTACAGTCGCGCGCGCTGAACGGGCTGGACTCGCTCCTCTCGATCGCGCAGATGCCGGCCGGCATCCCCGTCGGCACGCTCGCCATCGGCGCCTCCGGGGCGACGAACGCAGCGCTCCTCGCCGCCGCCATGCTGGGCGCGTCGCATCCCGAGATCCGCGAGGCGCTGCGGGCCTACCGCGAGGCGCAGACCCGGCGAGTGCTCGAGCAGGCGGACCCGGCGGGGGAGGCGTGAGGGTCGGCATCCTCGGGGGTGGCCAGCTCGGGCGGATGCTGGCGTTGGCCGGCTATCCCCTCGGGCTCCGCTTCCGCTGCCTCGAGCCGTCCGAGGAGGCGCCGATGGGCCACCTGGCGGACCTCGAGCTCGGCGCCTATGACGACCCCGCCGCGCTCGACCGGTTCGCGGAGGGGCTCGACGTCGCCACGTACGAGTTCGAGAACGTGCCCGTCACGTCCGCGCGGCGGCTCGAGCGGCGCGTGCCCGTCTACCCGCCGCCAGCCGCGCTCGAGGTGGCGCAGGACCGGCTGGCCGAGAAGCGGGCGTTCGAGGCGGCCGGCATCCCGGTGCCGCCGTACGCGCCGGTGGACGACCTCGCCGGACTGCGCGCGGGGCTGGAGGAGATCGGCACCCCCGCCGTGCTCAAGACCCGGCGCATGGGCTACGACGGCAAGGGGCAGTTCGTGCTGCGGCAGGCGGCGGACGCGGACGCGGCGTGGGACGCGATCGGCGGGGTGCCGCTGCTGCTCGAGGCGTTCGTCGCCTTCGAGCGCGAGGTGTCGGTGCTGGCCGTGCGCGGCCGCACGGGCGAGACGCTCTTCTATCCGCTGGTCGAGAACCACCACCGCGACGGGATCCTGCGGCTCTCGCTCGCTCCGGCGCCCGCGCTGGATCCGGCCCTCCAGGCGCTCGCCGAGGGGCACGCCGGCCGGCTGCTCGAGCGGCTCGGCTACGTGGGCGTGCTGGCCATCGAGTTCTTCCAGGAGCGCGGGCAGCTGCTGGCCAACGAGATGGCGCCGCGCGTCCACAACTCCGGCCACTGGTCCATCGAGGGCGCCGAGACGAGCCAGTTCGAGAACCACCTGCGGGCCGTGCTCGGCCATCCGCTCGGCCCCGCCCGCTGCCGCGGCGTCTCCGCGATGCTGAACATCATCGCCGAGGCCCCCGCACCGGACGCGCTGCTCGGCGCCGTGCCGGACGCCCACCTGCACTACTACGACAAGGCGCCCAAGCCGGGCAGGAAGCTCGGCCACGTCACGCTACGTGGGGAGGATGCGGCGGCCCTCGCGGCGCCGCTCGCGCGCATGCGGGCGCTGCTCTATCCGGATCCGGGGTAGTTGACCCTACCCGAAGGTGCAATGGCATGCGCCGCCGGATCGCTGCTCACCGAGCTTCGGATACGGTCTAGCTGCCGTCGGCGGGTGGATCCGCGGCGGGCAGCTCCAGCCAGAACGTGCTGCCGCGGCCGGGCTCGCTCTCGGCGCCGAGGCGGCCGTCCATGGCGAGCGCCAGCGCCTTCGCCCGCGGCAGCCCGAGCCCCGTCCCCCGGCGCGCCTCCTCCGTCCCGTCGAGGCGGAGCAGGGCGAAGGGCGCGAAGATCTCCTCCAGCACCTCCTCCGGGATCCCGGGCCCCTCGTCGGCCACGCTGATGCGGATCCGGCCCCTGCCTCGGCGCGCCGGCCCGATCGACACCCTGCCCCCGCGTGGCGAGCTCGACACGGCGTTGGCCAGCAGCTCCTCCAACACCTGCACCAGGCGACGCCGGTCCGCGAGCACCGCGGCGCCCGCGCCATCGGCAGGGGCGGCCGACACCTCGACCGCGCGCTCCCGGGCGTGCGCGCGCACGGCCGCGACCGCCTCCTCCACGGCCGCCTCGCAGGGGACGGGGCGCAGCTCCAGGCGTGCGCGCCCGCTGCCGACCTCGTTGATGTCGAGCACGTCCTCGATCATCGCCAGCAGCCGCCGCCCGCTCTCGAGGATCCGGTCCACCGCCTCCCGCTGCGCGTCGTCCAGCCGCTGCATCTCGAGCAGCTGCGCGAAGCCGAGCACGTGGTGCATCGGCGTGCGCAGCTCGTGGCTCACGCGCGCCAGCAGGTCCGTGGCCGCTTCGCTCGCCGCCTCCGCCCTCCGGCGCGCGGCGTCGAGCTGCGCCGACTGCTCGCGCAGCCGCTCAATGACCTCGCGGCTGAAGCGCACGGCCGCGCGCGAGCGGCGCCGCAGCCGCTCGGCCGCCCGCGCGGTGAGCGAGATGTAGAGTGCGGGTCCGGCCAGGAACAGCAGCTTGGCCGCCTCGGCCGGCCAGACGATCGCGCGCTGCTCGACCACGCCCAGGTAAAGGACGAGCAGCGCGTACGCGCCCACGCCGAGGGCGGCGAAGAAGAGCACCCGCCGGAACGACGAGGTGCTCTGGTCGAACGACGCGGAGCAGCACCAGCCAGAAGAGCCAGCTGCGCTGGCCACCGGTGGCGTAGATGATCAGGATGATGAAGAAGAGGTCCGCGACGAGGAAGACGAGCCCCACATCCAGGCGCGGCAGCCGGGGCACGAGCGCGCGGAGCGTGGCCAGGGAGAAGACGCAGTAGACCTCCACGGCGACGATCACGGGCACGAACGCGTGCCAGGAGAAGGCGCCGAGCAGGAAGCGGTCGTGCAGCGGCACGGACAGCAGGAGCAGGTTGAAGCCGAAGATCCGCAGCAGCGGGATGGTGCGGGTCTGGAGGACGACGCGGCGCGCCTCGCGCGCGGCGGGCGTATCGGCGGGGTCATAGACGTCCCGCGGCACGGTCGCGCCGGGCGATTCCAACTCGGCAGGGGAGGAGGAGGTGGGCGCCATGGCTTCCAGTCGGAACGGACGAGGATCTCGCGGCTGGAAGCATAATGCGGGGCGCGCCCGCCCGGAAGGGCAGCCTCCCTGGACCTCCTCCACGCGGCCGTGTACCTTCCCGGCATGGCCAGCCAGAGCTCCTTCGACGTGACCACCGGCGCCGACCTCCAGGAGGTCGACAACGCCGTGAACCAGGCCCGCAAGGAAGTCGCGCAGCGCTACGACTTCAAGGGCACGCACTGCGACATCTCCCTCGACCGCGCCGCCGGCCTGCTCACGCTCGATGCCGACGATGACTACCGGCTGAAGGCGCTGACCGACGTGCTCGAGACCAAGCTCGTCAAGCGCGGCGTGCCGCTGAAGAACCTCGAGCGCGGGGCCGTGCAGCCCGCCTCCGGCGGCCATGTCCGCCAGGAGATCCGGCTGCAGCAGGGGATCCCAGTGGACACGGCCCGCGCGATCGTCAAGGCCGTGAAGCAGCAGGGCTTCAAGAAGATCCAGGTCGCGATCCAGGGCGACCAGCTGCGCGTCAGCGGCCCCTCACGCGACGAGCTCCAGGCCGTCATGGCCTTCCTGCGCTCGCAGGACTTCGGCGTCGAGCTGAGCTTCGGGAACTACCGCTGAGGAGGGCGGGCCCGGACAGCGGCGGGGCGGGCACGAATCCGAATCCAGGGGCGGAGCCCCGGAATCCGCTGCGCTGGATTCGGAATTCGTTCGAACGGCGGCTGGCGCGTGGGAACGCGAGCAAGATCGGGAAGTCGAGGTCGCCGCGGGCATCGGGATCCCGAATTTGATCGGAATCCGAGACGGATCGCGCAGTGGCCGCGGCGGCGGCCCGGCGAGATCCCGATCTTGCTCGCTATCCGAGACCAATCGGGATCGGGCCGGATCGGGAGGCATCGAGTGCGCGATTGTGCTCGCGCGACCGTCGGGCCGTCGGACCTGCCCGCCGCGGCGATTGGCAGTCCACGGAAGACCCGGATCGGTGGTGCTGGTGGCAGTCGTGAACCAGGGGGCGTGGCATGTGCCGATCGTCCCGGCGGATTGATCCGCTGCGGCCGTGCCGCTATACTTCGGGAGCGCTGGTTCGGCCAGAAATCCCTTATACCGTAACGATTTCAGACGTGGGAGGTGCCCTGTGAGCGGGCACAGCAAATGGGCACAGATCAAGCGCAAGAAGGCGGTCAACGATTCGCGGCGCGGCAAGGAGTTCACGAAGCTGATCCGTGAGATCACGGTGGCGGCCCGCGAGGGTGGCGGCGACGCGAACTTCAACCCGCGGCTCCGCCTGGCGGTGGACACGGCCAAGGCGGCGAACATGCCGGCGGAGAACATCGACCGCGCCATCAAGAAGGGCACGGGCGAGCTGGAGGGCGTGGATTACCAGGAGGTCACGTACGAGGGCTACGGGCCGAACGGCGTCGCCCTCTACATCGAGACGCTGACGGACAACGCCAACCGGACGGTGGCGGACGTGCGGCACGTGCTCAGCCGGGCCGGTGGCAGCCTCGGCACGAACGGCTCGGTGGCGTGGCAGTTCGACCGGGTCGGCCAGATCTACATCGACGCGGACCGCTACGACGAGGTGACCACGCTCGAGGCCGCGCTCGAGTCCGGGGCGCTCGACCTGCAGAACGAGGACGGCACGCTGGTCGTCACCACCGACACGACGTCGTTCCACGCGGTGCAGGACGCGCTGAAGGCGCGCGGCATCCGGTTCGACACCGCGGAGCTCGCCATGGTGCCGAAGACCACGATCGCCGTCGAGGGGCAGGACGTGCACCGGCTGGTGCGGCTGATCGAGGGGCTCGAGGACATCGACGACGTGCAGAAGGTCTACACCAACGCCGACATGGACGAGGTGGCGCTGGCCGAGGCCGAGGCGTGATCGTCCTCGGCGTCGATCCGGGCACCGGCACGACGGGCTACGGCGTCGTCTCCCGCGGCGGAGACGGCGCCGTTTCGCTCGTGGAGTGCGGCGTCATCCGGACCGGTGCCGGCCGCGCGCTGCCGCTGCGGCTGCGCGAGATCCACGAGGGCATCGCGCAGGTGATCGCGCGCGCGCGGCCGGAAGTCATGGCGGTGGAGAGCGTCTTCTACGCCAAGAACGTGCGCACCACGCTCGTGCTCGGCCATGCCCGTGGCGCGATCCTGCTCGCCGCCACGCTGCGCGACGTCCCCGTCCACGAGTATGCGCCGGCCGAGGTGAAGAAGGCGATCACGGGGACCGGCCGGGCGACGAAGGAGCAGATCGCGTTCATGGTGCAGCGGCTCCTGCGGCTCAGGACGCCGCCGCACCCGGCCGACGCGGCGGACGCCGTGGCCGTCGCGCTCACGCACTGCCAGGCGGCCGCCCTGCCGCGCGCCGCCGGCGGCGGCGTGGATCTGCCGAGGCTCGAGCCGCTTCCCCGCCTCGCCGACGCGCTCGAGGCCGAGCGGAGGCTCCAGGCCCGCCTCCAGGGACGCCGGCTCTGAGCCGGCCCGAACGAGCGGTCACATGATCCGCAGGGTGAAGGGGACGCTGCTGCGCCGCGAGCTCGGCGTGGTGGAGGTGATGACGCCGGGCGGCGTCGCCTACGAGATCGAGATCCCGCTGGCCGTCTACGAGCGCCTGCCGCGCGAGGGGGCCGAGCTCGAGCTCCGCACCTGCCACGTCGTGCGCGAGGACGCGCACGCGCTCTACGGCTTCCTCGAGGAGCGCGAGCGGGCCGTGTTCGCGCGCCTGCTCGGCGCTCCCGGCGTAGGCCCGAAGCTCGCCCTGGCCATGATGTCCTCGCTCACGCCCGACCGGCTCGTGCGCGCCATCCGCGAGCGCGACATCGCCGCGCTCCGGCAGGTGCCCGGGCTCGGCACCAAGAAGGCCGAGAAGCTGGTCCTCGAGCTCGTCGACAAGCTCGACGACCTGGCCTTCGAGCCCGCCGGCCCGCGCCCGGAAGGGCGCGTGGCGGAGGAGGCCGTGGGCGCGCTCGTCGCCCTCGGCTACTCCCCCGCCCAGGCCACGCAGGCCGTGCGCGCCGCGCTCGACGAGAAGGGGCAGGTCAAGGGCGCGGAGCTCATCAAGGCGGCGCTCGCGGCGATGGCGGGTTGAGCTCCGCCCCGGTGAGCTCCGCGCTGTCGGGCTACTCCTTCCGCCGGATCGCCCGCACGAGGTCCTGCTTGTCCATCTCTGCTGCGCCCGTCGATGTCGAGCTCCTTGGCGCGGTTGTAGAGCTCCTGCTTGGTGCGGCTCTCGAGGCCGTGGCGCGGGTTGCCGGTGCCCTGGGTGGTCTTGTTCGGGGTCCGGCCCTCCTGGCGCCGCTCCTTGTTCACCGTCCGCGCCGCGATCTCCTTGGCGCGCTTGGTGGACTTGCCGCGGCTCTTCGCGCTGTCCTTGATGTGCTCGTACATCCGCTCGTCTTTCCTGCTCCATGCATCCGGCATGACTGCACCTCCAGCTCGTGCGAGGTTCGTGTTCACCAGGGTTGTAACTGCAAGTATCGGGCGAGGTTAGCGGCGCGCGCGTGGGTACGGGATGCGGGATCCAGCGTTCCGGGCGCGCTACCTTCGCAGGGTGGTTCGGGTCAACGCTACAGGCGCGGAGACGAGAGGCCATGCGCGCAGCCTTGACGGAACCGCTGCACACCATCGAACCGGGGCAAGCGCCTCGCCGCGGGCGCGGATCGGAGGCCGCGGTTCATCCGCTCTGGTCCCCATCCCGATCCGATGGCGGTGGTCGCCCGATCCCGATTCTGGCCGTTGGCGGAAGCGGTTGCCGATCGCTACCTTGAGGCTCGATGAGATCCGAGGTCACCACCCCCGAGGTCCTGAGCGACGAGAGCGTCGTCGAGCTCTCGCTGCGGCCGCAGCGTCTCTCCGAGTTCATCGGCCAGCCGAAGGTGAAGGAGAGCCTCCGCATCGCGATCGATGCGGCGCGGCAGCGCAAGGAGCCGCTGGACCACACGCTCTTCCACGGCCCGCCGGGGCTGGGGAAGACCACGCTCGCGATGCTGATGGCGCGCGAGATGGGGGTGAACATCAAGACCTCGTCGGGGCCGGTGCTGGAGAAGCCGGGCGACCTGGTGGGGATCCTGACGAACCTGCGCGAGGGGGACATCCTCTTCATCGATGAGATCCACCGGCTGCGGCCGATCATCGAGGAGTTTCTCTACCCGGCGATGGAGGACTACCGGATCGACATCCGGCTGTCGGAGGGACCCAAGGCGCAGACGGTCACGGTGCCGGTGGAGCGCTTCACGCTGGTGGGGGCGACGACGCGCTTCGGGCTGCTCACCCCGCCGATGCGGGCGCGCTTCGGCATCGTGCAGCGGCTGAACTACTACGACCACGAGGATCTCGCGATCATCGTGGAGCGGAGCGCGGAGATCCTGCAGGTGGAGACGGAGCGGGCGGGCGCGGTGGAGCTGGCGCGCCGCTCGCGCGGCACGCCGCGCGTGGCCAACCGGCTGCTGCGGCGGGTGCGTGACTACGCGCAGGTGCGCGCGGACGGGCGCATCACCGCGGAGGTGGCGGGCGAGGCGCTGCGGCTGCTGGACGTGGACGAGTACGGGCTGGACGAGATGGATGCGCGCGTCGTGAAGACGATTATCGAGCACTTCGACGGCGGCCCCGTCGGCCTCAACACCCTCGCCGTGGCCGTGGGCGAGGATGCTGGGACGCTGGAGGAGGTATACGAGCCGTTCCTCATCCAGAACGGCTTTCTCATGCGGACCGCGCGCGGGCGCGTGGCCACGCAGAAGGCGTTCAGGCGCTTCGGCTACGCGCTCCCCGCCGAGCGGGCGGCCGAGGCGGAGCCGCAGCAGAGCTTGTTCGAGGGGTGAAGTGGAAGTCATCTGCCTGACCGAATCCGACCACCGCCTGCTGTGCGCGCGCTGCGCGGAGCACGGCAACTCGAACCGTCGCCTGCTGCAGACGCTCGAGGAAGCCGGCGCCCGCGACGTGCTCGAGCACGCGCGCGCCCTGCGTCGCATGGAGCGTGGCTTCGACATCGACCTCGGCTCCCTCTGCCACCGCTTCGAGCACCGCAACGACCTGAGCACCCATCCCATGGAGCGGATGGTGATGAACTTCGTGGCCGAATGGCGCCCCGCCGCGGACGGCACCCGCCAGCTCTGGGTGCTGCTCGACCGCCTGCGCCAGGTCCGCGAGCTCATGCAGGAAGGCCGGTTGGCGCGTGAGCCGGAGTCCTGAGCGCTACCCCACCTCCGCCTTCGACTACGAGCTGCCTCCCGGGCGCATCGCGCCGCGCCCAGCCGCGCGCCGCGACGAGAGCCGCCTGCTGGTGGTCGACCGCGCCACCGGCACGCTGACCCATCGCACCTTCCGCGACCTGCCCGAGCTCATCCCGCCGGGCGACGCCCTGGTCCTCAACGAGACCCGCGTGTTCCACGCCCGCCTGCTCGGCACCCGCGCCGGCGGCGGCGCGGCGGAGGTGCTGCTGCTGCATCCCTTCCCGGGCTCCCTTTCCGGAGAGTGGGAGAGTGGGGGAGTGGGGGACCCCGGGCCGGCCTCGCGGGGTGCGTCGGTTGCCGGGCCTCGCGACCGTGCCGGCGCGCCGACGGACTCCGACGACCCCGCGGATCCGCGGCGCGAGGGGGAGCCGGCGCGCGCCGGGCGCGGCGCCGCGTCCGGGGACCGGAGCGCGCCGGGGAGCCTGCCGCAGCTCCCACTCTCCCACTCGCCCACTCGGGGGGGGCAGGGTGGAGAGTGGGAGAGTGGGGGAGTGGGGGACCCCGGGCCGGCCTCGCGGGGTGCGTGGGTTGCCGGGCCTCGCGACCGTGCCGGCGCGCAGACGGACTCCGACGACGCCGCGGATCCGCGGCGCGAGGGGGAGCCGGCGCGCGCCGGGCACGGCGCCGCGTCCGGGGACCGGAGCGCGCCGGGGAGCCTGCCGCAGCTCCCACTCTCCCACTCGCCCACTCGGGGGGGGCAGGGTGGAGAGTGGGAGAGTGGGGGAGTGGGGGACCCCGGGCCGGCCTCGCGGGGTGCGTGGGTTGCCGGGCCTCGCGACCGTGCCGGCGCGCCGACGGACTCCGACGACCCCGCGGATCCGCGGCGCGAGGGGGAGCCCGCGTGCGCCGGGCACGGCGCCGCGTCCGGGGACCGGAGCGCGCCGGGGAGCCTGCCGCAGCTCCCACTCTCCCACTCGCCCACTCGGGGGGGGCAGGGTGGAGAGTGGGAGAGTGGGGGAGTGGGGGACCCCGGGCCGGCCTCGCGGGGTGCGTGGGTTGCCGGGCCTCGCGACCGTGCCGGCGCGCCGACGGACTCCGACGACCCCGCGGATCCGCGGCGCGAGGGGGAGCCCGCGTGCGCCGGGCACGGCGCCGCGTCCGGGGACCGGAGCGCGCCGGGGAGCCTGCCGCAGCTCCCACTCTCCCACTCGCCCACTCGGGGGGGGCAGGGTGGAGAGTGGGAGAGTGGGGGAGTGGGGGACCCCGGGCCGGCCTCGCGGGGTGCGTGGGTTGCCGGGCCTCGCGACCGTGCCGGCGCGCCGACGGACTCCGACGACCCCGCGGATCCGCGGCGCGAGGGGGAGCCGGCGCGCGCCGGGCGCGGCGCCGCGTCCGGGGACCGGAGCGCGCCGGGGAGCCTGCCGCAGCTCCCACTCTCCCACTCGCCCACTCGGGGGGGGCAGGGTGGAGAGTGGGAGAGTGGGGGAGTGGGGGACCCCGGGCCGGCCTCGCGGGGTGCGTGGGTTGCCGGGCCTCGCGACCGTGCCGGCGCGCCGACGGACTCCGACGACCCCGCGGATCCGCGGCGCGAGGGGGAGCCGGCGCGCGCCGGGCGCGGCGCCGCGTCCGGGGACCGGAGCGCGCCGGGGAGCCTGCCGCAGCTCCCACTCTCCCACTCGCCCACTCGGGGGGGGCAGGGTGGAGAGTGGGAGAGTGGGGGAGTGGGGGACCCCGGGCCGGCCTCGCGGGGTGCGTGGGTTGCCGGGCCTCGCGACCGTGCCGGCGCGCAGACGGACTCCGACGACGCCGCGGATCCGCGGCGCGAGGGGGAGCCGGCGCGCGCCGGGCACGGCGCCGCGTCCGGGGACCGGAGCGCGCCGGGGAGCCTGCCGCAGCTCCCACTCTCCCACTCGCCCACTCGGGGGGGCAGGGTGGAGATGGGCCGATCTGGGCGGCCATGGTCCGGCCGGGCGCGAAGCTCCGTCCGGGGAGCCGGGTCCACGTCGCGGAGGGGTTCGACGTCGAGATCCTCGATGTCCTGCCTGACGGGGCCCGGGTGGTGCGGCTGCACACCGCGCTGGCGCTCTCCGAGGCGCTCGCGCGGCACGGCCAGGTGCCGCTGCCGCCTTACCTCGGGCGGGGGCCGGAGGCGGCGGACGAGGAGCGCTATCAGACCGTGTACGCGCGGGCCGAAGGGTCGGTTGCCGCACCCACGGCCGGACTGCATTTTACGCGGGCTCTGCTGGAAACACTGGAGGCACGCGGCGTCCGCCTCGTGCGGGTGGTGCTGCACGTGGGCGCGGGCACGTTCCGGCCGGTCGAGGCGGAGGATCCGGCGGAGCACCCGATGCACGCGGAGTGGTACGGGGTCCCCGAGGCGGCCGCGGCGGAGCTGAACGCGGTGCGCGCGGCGGGCGGCCGCATCTGGGCGGTGGGGACGACGGTGGCGCGCACGCTCGAGACGGTGGCGGACGAGGCGGGTTGGATCGGCGCGGGCGAGGGGTGGACGGACCTGTTCATCCGGCCGCCGTACCGCTTCCGCGCGGTGGACCGGCTGGTCACGAACTTCCACCTGCCGCGCTCGACGCTGCTCATGCTGGTAGCGGCGCTGGCGGGCTACGATCTGACGATGCGGGCGTACCGCGAGGCGGTCGAGGCGGGCTACCGCTTCTACTCGTACGGTGACGCGATGGTGGTGGTCTGAATGTCAGGGCCAGGGGCTCGGGGCTGGGGGATCGCGGGATGCGGGATGGGCCGGGACGCGGCGCCTCTCGAGGACCGTGCGTCACCGGAGCCGCGGCGCTGATGTTCGACTTCGCGATCGAGGCGCGGGACGGCGCGGCGCGGGCGGGGCGTTTCGCCCTGCCGCACGGGGTGGTGCGGACGCCGGCGTTCATGCCCGTGGGCACGCAGGCGACGGTCAAGACGCTGGCGCCGGCGGAGGTTGCGGGCGCGGGGGCGGACATCGTGCTGGCGAACACGTACCACCTTTTCCTGCGGCCGGGGCACGAGTTGGTCCGCGCGCTGGGCGGGCTGCACCGCTTCATGGCGTGGGAGGGCCCGATCCTCACGGACTCGGGCGGCTACCAGGTGTTCAGCCTGGCGGAGATCAACGAGGTGGCGGAGGAGGGCGTGGTCTTCCAGAGCCACATCGACGGCTCGCGCCACCTGTTCACGCCGGAGCGAGTGATGGAGGTCCAGCGCGCGCTCGGCGCCGACGTGGTGATGGCGTTCGACGAGTGCCCGCCGGGGCAGGCCGAGCGGGAGGCGGCGGAGCGGGCACACGAGCGGACGTTGCGCTGGCTCGGGCGCTCGCGCGAGCGGTTCGAGGCGCTCGCGGGCGAGACGGAGCTGCCGCTGCAGACGCTGCTCCCGATCCTTCAGGGCTCGGTCTTCCCGGACCTGAGGCGGGACGCGGCGCGGCGGGTGCTCGAGATGGGCGCGTGGCACGGCGTCGCCATCGGCGGGCTGTCGGTGGGCGAGCCGAAGCCGCGCATGTACGAGATGCTCGAGGTGCTGCAGCCGGAGCTGCCGGAGCGGCTGCCGCGCTATCTGATGGGCGTGGGCTACCCGGACGACCTGCTGGAGGCGGTGCGCCGGGGCGTGGACCTGTTCGACTGCGTGGCACCCACGCGGAACGGCCGCAACGGCACGGCGTGGACGGAGGCGGATGGGCAGGTGAACGTGCGCGCGGGGCGGTTCCGCGCCGATGACCGGCCGCTGGACGAGGCGTGCGACTGCGCGACGTGCCGCACGTTCAGCCGCGCGTATCTGCGGCACCTGTTCGTGGCCTCGGAGGTGCTGGGCCTGCGGCTGCTGTCGCTTCACAACCTGAGGTTCCTCATCCGGCTGGCGGAGCGGGCGGGGCAGGCGATCCGGGCCGGCGAGCTGGCCGGCTGGAGCGAGGACTGGCTGGCGCGCTGGCGCGAGGCGCGGGGCCGCAACGGAGGAGGTGCAGGGTGATGCGGGCGAGCATGGCGGCACTGGCCGCACCGACGGGCGGCGGGAACGCGGGGGTGGTGCTCTTCATCCAGATGGGTGCCATCGTGGCGATCTTCTATTTCCTGCTGATCCGGCCGCAGCGGCAGCAGCAGAAGAAGCACCAGACGATGCTGGAGGCGCTGAAGAAGGGGGACGAGGTGATGACGGACGGCGGCGTCCTGGGCGAGGTGGTTCACATCAAGGAGGACCGGGTGACGATCAAGACCGGAGAGAACACCCGGCTCGTGGTGGCTCGTCCGAAGATCGCGCGGGTATTCCTCCCCACGGAAACCCCTGAAACGACGGAGAAGTAGGACGACCAATGGCGCGACTGGAGATCCGGATCCTCGGCGACCCGGTGCTCAGGCAGAAGGCGGAGCCGCTGGCGGCGGTGGACGCTGAGACGCGGCGGCTGATCGAGGACATGTTCGAGACGATGTACGGCGCGGAGGGCGTGGGCCTGGCCGCGCCGCAGGTCGGCCTCTCGCAGCGGGTGATCGTGGTGGATCCGCGCGAGAAGGGGGTCGAGCCGTTCGCGCTCGTGAACCCGGTCGTCCTGGACGCGAGCGAGGCGGTGGAGCGGGGCGAGGA
Organism: uncultured Gemmatimonadales bacterium; assembly: GCA_963708135.1. Taxonomy (GTDB): domain Bacteria; phylum Gemmatimonadota; class Gemmatimonadetes; order Longimicrobiales; family RSA9. The sequence continues at coordinate 544,097 of OY970192.1, forward strand.
GGGCTGTCTCAGCATCCCGGGACTGAAGGAGATCGTGGAGCGGCCCGCGGAGGTGGTGGTGGAAGCGCTCGGCCCCGACGGCGAGCAGCTCCGGATCGAGGCCACCGGCCTGCTCGCGCGCGTGCTGCAGCACGAGGTCGATCACCTGGATGGCATTCTCTTCCTCGACCGGGTGAGCCCGCTCAAGCGCAAGATGCTGCTCAAGCGGTGGCAGAAGGTGAAGCCGGAGGGCTGACGTGCGCATCGTGTTCTGGGGCACCCCGGAGTTCGCGCTCCCGTCGCTGCGGGCGCTGCTCGGCGAGGGCCACGACGTGGTCAGCGTCGTGACGCAGCCGGACCGCCGCGCGGGCCGCGGCCGCGCCGTCGCCTCGCCGCCGGTGAAGGTGCTCGCCGAGCAGGAGTTCATCCCCGTGCTCCAGCCGGAGAAGCCGAAAGGCGACGATTTCCTCCTCCAGCTCGGCGCGCTCGAGCCGGACCTCTCCGTGGTGGTGGCGTACGGCCAGATCCTGGTGCCGGAGGTGCTCGCGCTGCCGCGGCTCGGCTCCCTCAACGTGCACGCCTCGCTGCTTCCCGCGCTACGCGGCGCCGCGCCGATCCAGCGGGCCATCATGCGCGGCCACGCGGAGACGGGCGTGACCATCATGCGCATGGTCGAGGCGCTGGACGCGGGGCCGGTCCTGCGCCAGGTTCGCGAGCCGATCGGACCGGAGGAGACGGCGCGCGACCTGGGCGCGCGGCTGAGCGAGCTGGGCGCCGAGGCGCTGGTCGAGACGCTCGCGCTCATGGAGATGGACGAGATCGAGGAGACGCCGCAGGACGATGCGGCCGCCACCTACGCGCCCCGCCTCAGCCGCGATGACGCGCACGTGGACTGGAGCCGGGATGCGGAGAGCGTCGGTTGCCAGGTGCGCGGGCTCGACGCCGTGCCGGGCGCGTGGGCGAGCGTGAACGGGCAGGAGGTCAAGCTGTACCGGCCGCTCCCCGAACCCGACCGGCGGCACGAGGCCGAGCCCGGCACGGTCCTCGAGGTGCACGGCACCGACCCCACCACCGCGATCCTCGTGGCGTGCGGCCGCGGCGCGGTCTGCATCCGCGAGGTCAAGCCGGCCGGGAAGCGGCGCATGACCGCCGCCGAGTGGGTGCGTGGTCGGGGCGTGGAGAAGGGCGACCGCTTCGAATGACGGCGACCGCACGGCCGGCGGTGATCCTGCCGCGACTGCACCTGGTCACCGATGACGAGGTGCTCTCGGCGGCTTCCTTCGCGCAGCGGGCGGAGCGGGCGCTCGAGGCGGGCGGGGCCGGTGTAGCACTGCATCTGCGCGGGCACGCGCAGGCGGGCGGGTGCCTCTTCGCGCTGGCGGAGCGTCTGGCGCCCGCGGCACGGGCGGCGGGCGCGCTGCTCCTGGCGAACGACCGGGTGGACGTGGCGCTCTGCGCCGCCCTGGACGGGGTCGAGCTCGGCCGGCGCTCGATCCCCGTGGCGGATGCGCGCGCGCTGGTCGGGCCGGAGCGGCGTATCGGATACTCCGCCCACGCGCTGCCGGAGGCGCTGGAGGCCGTGGGCGAGGGGGCGGACTTCCTGGTGATGGGGACGGTGTACGCCACGCCGTCGCATACCGGGCTCGAGCCGGCCGGGCCGGAGCTGGTGGCCGAGGCCGCCCGCCTCGCCCCGGTGCCAGTCCTCGGCATCGGCGGCGTGACGCCGGAGCGCGCGGCGGCGCTGGCCCGGCGGGGCGCGCACGGCGTGGCGGTGGTGCGGGGCGTATGGGGGGCGGAGGATCCGGCCGCCGCGGTCCGCGAATACCTGGACGCACTCGGGAGCGAGGCATGACGGACATCACGGTGACGATCAACGGGACGGAGCGGCGGGTCGCGCCGGGGCTCCGGCTGCCCGCGCTGCTGGACACGCTGGGACTGGACGCGCGGCTGGTGGTGGTCGAGCACAACCGCGAGATCCTGGAGCGCGGGCGGCTGGGCGAGGTGGAGGTCCGGCAGGGCGATGTGCTGGAGCTGGTCCACTTCGTGGGCGGCGGCTGAGAGGTCCACGAGGGGCAATGTTGCGCGTGGGACGGGGCGGGGGTGGGGAAGGGATCGAGGGCGAAGGCGAAGGCGAAAGCGTGAACTCGGGGGAGAGCATGGCGACGGTAGTGGAGCATAGGAGCGAGGGGCCGCTGGTGATCGCTGGGCGGGAGCTGCGCTCGCGACTGATCGTGGGGACGGGCAAGTATCGGACGAACGAGGAGATGGTGCGGGCGATCGAGGCGTCGGGCGCGGAGATCGTGACGGTGGCGGTGCGGCGGGTGGACCTGGACCGGACGAAGGAGGAGGGGATCCTGTTCCACCTGGATCCGGAGAAGCTGTTCCTCCTGCCGAACACGGCGGGCTGCACGACGGCGGAGGACGCGGTGCGCTACGCCCGGCTGGGGCGGGCGGCGGGCTTCTCGGATTGGGTGAAGCTGGAAGTGATCGGCGACCAGGCGACGCTCATGCCGGACGTGGTGGCCACGCTGGAGGCGGCCAGGACGCTGGTGGCGGACGGCTTCCACGTGCTCGCCTACACGAACGAGGACATCGTGACGGCGCAGCGGCTGGAGGATGCGGGCTGCGCGGCGGTGATGCCGCTGGCCAGCCCGATCGGCAGCGGGCTCGGGCTGGTGAGCCCGTACTACGTGCGCGAGATCAAGGCGCGCCTGTCGGTGCCGGTGATCGTGGATGCGGGCGTGGGCACGGCATCCGACGCGTGCGTCACGATGGAGCAGGGCGTGGACGGGATCCTCATGAACACGGCGATCGCCGCGGCGCGCGAGCCGGCGCGGATGGCCGCGGCCATGCGCATGGCGGTGGAGGCGGGCAGGCAGGCGTATCTCGCGGGCCGGATGCCGCGCCGGGAGGTGGCGGTGCCGTCGTCGCCGGAGCAAGGCATGCTGGCGTGAGCGCGACCCCCGCCCGCCGCGCCGCGCTGGTCGCGCTGCGCGCGCTGCGGCGGGGGGAGCTGCTGGACCGCGCGTTGGGGCGGGTCATGGCGCAGGTGCCGGCGGCGGAGCGGCCCTGGCTGCAGGAGCTGGTGTACGGCACCGTTCGACTGCGCGGGCGGCTGGACCATCTGCTCGACGCGCTGTTGCGGCGCGGCGTGGATTCCGTCCGGCCGGACGTGCTGGACGCGCTGCGGCTCGGGGCGTACCAGCTGCTCGAGATGGGGAGCGTGCCGGCGTACGCCGCCGTCTCGCAGGCCGTCGAGATGGCCAGGGACGAGGCGGGGAACGGAGCCGGCGGCCTGGTGAACGGGGTGCTGCAGTCGCTCCGTCGGGAGGGGCCGGGGATCGCGTTCCCCGACTTCGAGCGGGACCCGGTGGGTTACCTCTCGACCTGGGGCTCGCACCCGCGCTGGCTGGTGGAGCGGTGGGTCGCGCGCTTCGGTGCCGCGGACGCCCGGGCGCTGGTGGAAGCGGACAACCGGCGCCCGGAGCTGTACCTGCGGCCGGTGGGCGTGGATGCGGCCGGCGCCGCCGCCCGGCTGGCCGCCGCCGGCATCGATGCGGCGCCGGTGCCCGGCGCGCCCGATGCGGTGCGGCTGGCGGCGTCCGCGCCCGTGCTGGATGCGCTGGCTGCGGTACCGTCGATCGTGCAGGATCCGGCCGCGGGGCTGGTGGTGCGGTACGCGGCGCTGCCGGCCGGGGCCCGGGTCATCGACCTGTGCGCCGCGCCCGGCGGGAAGGCGGTGGCCCTGGCGGAGCGGGCGGCGCTCGTGGCCGCGGCGGACATCTCGGAGTGGCGTCAGGGCCGGCTGCGGGAGACGCTCGTCCGGCTGGCGGATGTCCGGCTGCCGGTGCGCCTGGTGGTGGCGGACGCGCGGCGGCCACCGTTCCGGGAGGTGGACGCGGTGCTGGTGGACGCGCCGTGCACCGGGACGGGGACGCTCCGCCGGCACCCGGACGGGCGGTGGCGGCTCGGCCCCGCGGACCTCGGGGCGCTGGTGGCGCTGCAGCAGGAGATCCTCGCCGCCGCGGCCGCGCTGGTGCGGCCGGGTGGTGTGCTGGTGTACTCGACGTGCTCGCTGGAAGCGGAGGAGAACGAGCAGCAGATGGAGTGGTTTCTGGCCGGGCATCCCGGCTTCTCGCCCGCGCCGCCTGCCGGCGCCGTGGACGCCGCGCTGCTGGACGGTGGGGGGCGGCTCTCGGTCCTGCCCCAGCGCAGCGGCTACGACGGCGCGTTCGCGGCGCGTCTCGTGAGGGTGGCGTAGATGGCGCTCGGCGACTCGATCCGACGCATGCACCGCCCGCGCCGGGGTGCGCGAGCGCGGGGCAAGGAGGCGGCCGAGCGTCGTCCGCGGGCTCGCGGCCACGCGGGCCTGCCGTGGCTGCGCTGGATCGGGGTCGGCCTGCTGCTCGGGGCGCTGCTGCTCGGCGGGGGCTATCTCTTCGCGGAGCTCGTGATCTTCCCGCCCCGGCCGGAGACGAACGTCGTGACGGCCACGGTGCCGGACCTGCGGGGGAAGGACGAGGCTGCCGCGCGGCGGGCACTCCGCGCCGTCGGCCTGGTGCTCGGGCGCGTGGAGGCGCAGTCGGACCCGAACGAGCAGCCGGGCCGGATCGTGGCGCAGGCGCCGCTTCCGGGCCAGCGGCTGAAGCCGCGCGAGACGGTGGACGTGGCGCTCAGCACCGGTCCGGCCCGCGTCATGCTCCCGGACGTGACCGGGTTCCCCGTGGCACGCGCAACGACGATGCTCACGAGCCTGGGCTTCACGGTGCAGCAGCGGACGGTGCAGAACAACACGGCGGCGGGACGGGTGGTCGGCATGACGCCCGACCCGACCACATCCTACACGTTGCCGCGTCCCGTCGTGCTGGACGTGAGCTCCGGGCCGCCGCCCCCGCCGGCGGACACGCTGGCGCCGCCGGACAGCGCGGCAGCGCCCGACACGGCGCCCAGGCTGCCGCCGGTGATCCGTGGCCACTGAGCGGAGCCCGCGATGACGCGGCAGACGCGCGACTGGCTGGTGCGCGGCACCGTCGTGGCCGCTCTGGCGGTGGTCGTCGTGCTCGGCTGGAGGAGCCAGCGTGGCGGGCCGATCGTGGCGGGGAGCCGGGCGCCGGAGTTCCGGGCGGAGAGCCTGGCGGGGGACACCATCTCGCTGGCGTCGCTGCGGGGGCACGTGGTGCTGCTGAACGCGTGGGCTACGTGGTGCGCGCCGTGCCGGGAGGAGATGCCGGCGCTCGAGAAGCTGTACCGCGAGCTGGGCCCGAAGGGGCTGCGGGTCGTGGCGGTGAGCGAGGACGCGGCGCCGGCGGGCGTGGAGGCGGCGGCGTCGCGGCGCGACGTCGCCTCGTTCGCGCGCGAGCTCGGCCTCACGTTCCCGGTGCTGCTCGACCCGTCCGGGCGGCTGCAGGAGGGTTGGGGGATCATCGGCCTGCCCACGACGTATCTGATCGGGCGCGACGGTCGGGTGGTGCGTCGGCTGCTGGGTCCGAAGCAGTGGGACGCGCCGCCCTACTCGACCGAGCTGCGGTCTCTGCTGGAGGGATGAGGTGCGCTGGCTCCTGGACCGGCTGACCCACAACTGGACGCTGAAGCTGGCGGCGCTCGGGCTCGCGATCCTGCTCTGGAGCCTGGTGAAGTCGGAGGAGCTGACGCGCGTGACGGTGCCCGACATCCCCGTGCAGGTGCTGCTGCGCGATCCCGGCTGGGACCCGGCCGAGCCGCCCAGCCCGCAGACGGTGAGCGTCGTCTTCACGGGGCCGGTCCGCGAGGTGGTGCGGCTGGCGGTCGAGCGCCCGCGCGTGGTCGTGCCGGTCGAGCAGGTCACGGACTCGGTGGAGGTGCTCGTGCTGCGCACCGCGTGGGTCCAGCTCTACGGCAGCTTCACGCGCACGCGCGCCGAGGACATCCGGCCGAGCACCGTCCGCCTCGTCTTCGACCCGGTCTCCACGCGGCTCGTGCCGCTCGCGCTCCCCACGCGCGGCGCGCTGCCCCCCGGCATCGCGCTCGAGGGCCCGGTCCGCATCGAGCCGCCGAGCGTCCGCGTGAGCGGCCCCAAGCGCCGGCTGGAGGGGATCGATTCGATCGAGCTGCCGCCGCTCGACCTCACGCACGTCACCGGCCCCACCACGCTGCGTGTGGGCGTGGACACGGCCGGCCTCGGACTGCTCGTCTCGCCCACCACAGTCCGGATCTTCGTGCCCGCCGGCCAGCCGCCGGACTCCACGGCTGGCGCGCCCGACAGCGCCGCCGCCCGCCCCCGCACGCCGCCCCGTTGAGCATGGCGGCGTCCGCCCCCCTGATCCTCGGCCTCGAGACTTCGTGCGACGAGACGTCCGCCGCAGTGATCCGGGGGGAGGACGAGGTGCTCGGGCACACCATCCTCTCGCAGGACATCCACGAGATCTACGGCGGCGTCGTCCCCGAGCTGGCGTCGCGCGCGCACCTGCGCGCCGTGGACGACGTGGTGGACGGCGCGCTGCGCCAGGCCGGCGTGGGCCTCGACCGGATCGACGTGCTCGGCGTCACCGCAGGCCCCGGCCTCATCGGCGCGCTCCTCGTCGGTCTCGCCTGGGGCAAGGCGGTGGCCTACGCGCTCGGGCGCCCGCTCGTCGCGGTGCACCACATGGAGGCCCATCTCTTCGCCGCCTCGCTCGAGACGCCGGAGGCGCACCCGCCGTTCGTGGCGCTGCTCGTCTCGGGCGGCCACACCATGCTCCTCTGGGTGCCGGCGTGGGGCCGCTACGAGCTCCTCGGCGAGACCCGCGACGACGCCGCCGGCGAGGCCTTCGACAAGGTGGCCAAGATCCTGGGGCTCGGCTACCCGGGCGGCCCCGTGATCCAGCGTGTGGCGCCGGAGGGCGACGCCGCGCGCTTCGACTTCCCGCGCCCGATGCTCGCGGGCAACCAGCGCGAGGGCGACCCCGACTACTACGACTTCTCGTTCAGCGGGCTCAAGACGTCCGTGCTGACGCGGGTGCGCGCGCTGGCCGAGGCCGGCACGCTCGGCGAGGAGGTGCCCTCCGTGGCCGCGTCCTTCCAGGCCGCCGTGGTGGAGGTGCTCGTGGCCAAGACGATGCGCGCCGTGGCCGCGCGCGGCTGCGCGCGCGTGCTGATCGGCGGGGGGGTGGCCGCCAGCCGCGCGCTGCGGGAGGGGATGGCGGCGGCGCTTGGCGCGGGCGGCGTGCTCTTCCACCCCACGCCGCGGCTGGCTACCGACAACGGCGCGATGATCGCCCGCGTGGCGGCGTTCCGCCACGGGCGCGGCGAGCGCGCTCCGCTGGACGTGACCGCGCGCGCGGACCTGCCGTTCCCGGGACTCACCCGGTGAGGCGGTCTCCGGCGCATTCCGTCCCCCGAGTGGCCTCGCCGCCGGCGCCGCGGAGCGCCGCATGCTGACGCTGCTCCACCTCTCGGACGTGCACTTCGGCCCGCCCTACGTGCCGGAGGTCGGCGAGGCCGCGCTGGCCGCGGCGGAGGCGCTCGCGCCGGAGATCATCGTGGTGAGCGGCGATTTCACGCAGCGCGCGAAGCGCGAGCAGTTCCAGGAGGCGCGCGCGTTCCTGGACCGGCTGCCGGCCGTCCCGCTGGTCGTCACGCCGGGCAACCACGACGTGCCGCTGTACCGCGCGGCGGAGCGCCTCTTCTCTCCCTACGCGCTCTACCGCGAGTACATCTCGGATGCGCTGGACACCGCGCTGGTGCGCGACGACTGCGTGATCGTCGCGCTGAACAGCACGGCGCCGCTGCGGGCGCTGACGAACGGGCGCATCTCGCGCGGCCAGCTCGACTATGCGGCCGAGGTGCTCGGCGCGGCGCCGCCCGGCGTGCCGCGGATGGTGGTGGCGCACCACCATTTCGCCGCCGCGCCCGACTATGAGGGCGGCGAGGTGATGCCGAAGGCCAAGCGCGCGATCGACCGCTTCAACGAGCTGCACGTGGACCTGATCATGGGCGGGCACCTGCACCGCGCCTACATCGGGAACTCTCTGGACCTGTATCCGGGTACGGAGCGCGAGCACGGAATCATCATCGTGCAGTGCGGCACCACGACCTCCCGCCGCGGCAGGGCGCGCGAGCGCGAGAAGAACTCGTTCAACCTGATCCGCGTAGGAGAGGATGTGCTGCGGATCACCCATTACATGTACTTCGACGATGCCGGCGGCTTCGCTCCCGTGAGCCGGCACATCTTTCCGCGCGGCCGCGGCTACATGAGCGCCCCGCCGGAGTCGATCGAGGACCACGCCCCGGACCGGCCGCGGGCGCAGGAATAGACTCGATGAGGCAGCTCCAGATTCGCCGTCGGATTTGGCGAGGCGGGCCCGTGCGGCGTCCGCGGCGGGGCGCGCGCCCGTGCGCTCGCGCCGCCGCGGCCCTGGCCGGCATGGCGCTGCTCGCGGCCCGCCCCTGCGGCGCGCGGGCGCAGGAGGCGCCCCCCACGGGGGCGGAAGTCGTCGAGGTCCGCTTCGCGGGCGCGCGCGCCTTCTCGCCGGACGTGCTCCAGGGGGCGATCGCCACGACGCCGAGCAGCTGCAAGAGCCCGGCGCTCTTCTTCCTATGCTGGGCGGGGATCGCGGTGGACCGGCAGCTCTACGACCCCGTGACGGTGCGCGCGGACGCGCTGCGGCTGCGGCTCTTCTACTACCAGCGTGGCTATCGCGCGGCGAAGATCGAGGCGTCCGCGCGCCGGGTGGGCGAGGACGCGAGCGTCGCATTCCGCATCGACGAGGGACGGCCGACGCTGGTGGAGGATGTCCTCATGGCCGGGGCGGACCCCGGGCTCGAGGCGGCGCTGTCCCGGGACCTGCCGATGGCGGCGGGACGGCCCTTCAGCCTGGTGGGTTACCAGGCGGAGCGCGACTCGCTCGAGGCGCGGCTTCGCAACCGCGGCTACGCGCACGCCGCGGCACTGGCCGGCTACCGTATCGCGAGCGACTCGCCGTACGTGGCGCACGTGCGCTACGACCTGGTGCCGGGGGCGCTGGCGCGCATCGACCAGATCCGCGTGATCGGTGCGAAGCGCGTCTCGCCCGCGGTCGTGCGTCGCATGCTGACCTTCAAGCGGGGCGACCTGTACAGCGTGCGGGAGATCCTGCGTAGCCAGCGCAACCTGTTCGGGCTGCAGGTGTTCCGACACGCGGAGATCACGCCCGACCTGGACTCGCCGGTGGACAGCCTGGTGCCGATCCAGGTGCAGGTGAACGAGGGTGACATCCACCGCGTCCGCTTCGGCGCCGGCATGAACACGGCGGACTGCGTGAACGCCGAGGGGCGCTGGACCAGCCGCAACTTCCTCGGCGGCGCGCGCCGGCTCGAGCTGCGCGGGCAGATCGCCAACGTGCTCGCCGGGGCGCTCGACCCGGTCCCCTGCTACGACACCGGCGCGGGCATCTACCGCAAGCTGGCCGGCGCCGTCACGGCGGACTTCACACAGCCGTGGTTCTTCAGCCCCCTGAACAGCATGAGCGCGGGCCTTTTCGTCGAGCGCCGGACGGTGCCGCAGGTGTTCGTGCGGACGGCGCGCGGCGGCTACGTCTCGCTCTCGCGCTCGCTCGGCGTCGGGACCAGCGTCTCGGTCGGCTTCCGCCCCGAGGTCACGGAGCTGCAGGCCGAGGGCGACCTGCTCTTCTGCACGAACTTCACGATCTGCGAGCAGAAGGACATCCAGGTGCTCGAGTCGCCGCACTGGCTCGCGCCGCTGACGCTCTCGTGGGCGCGGGACCGCTCGAACGCGCTGTTCGCCCCCACGCACGGCTCGGTGCTGCGCTTCGATGGCGAGCTGGCGGGCGCCATGACCGGCTCCGACTTCTCCTACGCGCGCCTTGCGGCCGAGCTGAGCGAGTACAGGAGCCTCGGCAGCGGCGTTGTGCTCGCCGCTCGGCTGCGTCCCGGCTGGGCGCGTTCCCTCGGCGAGCCGCCCGAGGCCGGCGGGCTCGGGCTGCACCCGCAGAAGCGCTTCTTCGCCGGCGGCCCGAACAGCGTGCGCGGCTACGCGCAGTACCGCCTCGGCCCGAAGGTCCTGACCGCGGATGCCGCGCGCATGCTGGCCGCCCCCGACTCGCTCGGCGGCGCCGGCTGCAGCGCGCAGCAGATCAACGACCGCAGCTGCGACCCCGGCGCCCTGCCGGCCAGCTCCTTCGACGTGCACCCGGTGGGCGGCGCCGCGCTGCTCGAGGGCAACGTGGAACTGCGCGTTCCCCTCTGGTGGGACAACGTCCGCGCCGCCACCTTCCTCGACTTCGGGCAGGTCTGGCCGCAGGCCTCGCAGGCCCGCCTCCGGGGGCTGGCTTTGACACCGGGCATCGGGGTCCGCTATTTCAGCGCGATCGGGCCGATCCGCATCGACGTGGGCTACAACGGCAGTGCCGCCGAGCGACTTCCCGTGCTGACGACGGAGGTGTGCGCCTACGTCAGCGCGGAGCAGCCGTGCGCGCCGATCGAGGTCGGCCGCAGCTACGCGCCGGGCGAGCTCCGCGACGTGCCGAACGGCCAGTTGCGCGCGCTCGACACGAACGTTCTCTGGCAGCCACGCGGGAGCCTGCTCAGCCGGCTCCAGCTCCAGTTCTCGATCGGACAGGCGTTCTAGGCCGTGACTCACGCGCTGCGCGTCCTGAAGACCGCGCTGATCCTGGCGCTCGCGCTCGTGGCGCTCGCCCTCGCCGCGCTGCTCCTGCTCACGCGCACGCCGCTCGGCGTGACGCGCGCCGGCGAGTACGTGTTGGGCTCCTTCCGCCGGCAGATCCACGGCTCGCTCCGGGTCGGCTCGGTCCGGAGCCGCTCGCTGCTCGGGGGCGTGACGCTGCACGACGTGGCGATCGATGGGCCGACCGGTGCGCCCTTCCTGCGCGTGGACAGCGTGAGCGTCGGCTACGACTGGCGCTCGCTGGTGCGCGGCCGGATCGTGCTCCACGACGTCACCCTCTACCATCCGGTGCTCGAGCTCGAGCAGGTGCCGGGCGACACCCTCTGGAACTTCGAGCACATCTTCCTCGACACGACCGCGGGCCCGTCCGCGAACCGGCTCATCCTGCTTCGGGCCGTCCACCTGGTGAACGGCTTCGCCACGGTGGCGTACCCGCTCTCCGTGAAGGGGCGCTTGCAGCCCTCGGATACCGCGCGGCTGCTCGTCCGGCACGTGCCGACCGGCTGGCAGCGGGTCATGCGCTTCGAGGGCGTGAACGGCCGGCTGCCGCGCGTGCTCTGGTCCTCGCCCGACGAGCCCGGCCGGCTCTTCAACGTGGACTCGATCGCGGGGCTCGCCTACGTGTGGCAGGAGCCCGTGCCGATCCGCCAGGGCGCGGGCACGCTGGCTTCGCGCGACTCGATCGTCTCCTTCGACTTCCCGACCGTCCGGCTGCCGGTCACACGCGGCTCCATCCTCGGCCGCGTCATCGTGCGCCACGAGCAGAACGACTACGACGTGCGCGTGCGCACCGACACCTTCTCCTTCTCCGACCTCGGCTGGGTCTACCCGCGCTTCCCCGCCCACGGCGGCGGCAGCGGCGAGCTGCGCATCCTGACCGTGCCGCGCGGCACGCTCTGGCTCATGCAGGACGCGCGCATCCAGGCGCCCGGCACGCGCGTGGCCGGCTCGTTCGGCATCGTGACCGGCGACACGCTCTACTTCACGAAGGTCTCGCTCCGCGCCTCGCCCTTCGACCTCGAGCTGGTCGAGTCCATGCTGCCCGGCGGGCTCCCCGTGAAGGGGCTGCTCGTGGGGACCGTGGTGGTCGACGGCCCGCTCTCCGCGCTCGACACGCACGGCGACCTGCACCTGGCCGGCCGCGGCGGCGGCGAGAACCGCGTCGACTGGCGCGGCACGCTCGACCTCAGGGCGCCCTACGCGGCGCGCGCCTTCACCGCCGACCTCCACGGACTCGACCTCGCCCTCCTGTCGGTGATGGTGCGCGACCTCCCGCTGACCGGCTCCGTCTCCGGCCGCATCCAGGCGACGGGGCGCCTCGACCGCTCCCTGCGCCTCGTCGCTTCCCTCGACCACGAGCGCGCCGGCGCGCCGCCATCCCACATCGATGGCTCCGGCAGCCTGGCCATGCGCGAGGGATCCCCCGATGTTGACCTCCAGCTGCGCGCCACGCCCTTCGAGCTGGGCGCGCTGACGAGCGCGTTCCCCTTCCTCACCCGCCTCGAGGGGCAGGCGAGCGGCCCCGTCACCGTCCGCGGCACGCCCGCCGACCTGGGCGTGCACGCCGATCTCGAGACCCCCGCCGGCCCCGTCACCATGGACGGGCGCTTCGATCTCACCGGCGCCCGGCCCATCTACCACGCGACGGGCACCGTCACCGGCTTCCGGCTCGGCCGCGCGCTCACCGCGCTGCCCGCGGCCAGCACGCTCACCGCCCGGTTCCGCGTGGACGGCTCCGGCGCCGACCTCGCGTCCGCCGCGGCCACGGCCGTGGTCCACGTCGACACGGCGCACGTGGGCGCGCTGGCGGTGCACGATGGGCTGCTTCGCCTCGACGTCCGCGACGGCGTGGCGCGCGTGGACACGCTCACCCTGCCCACCAACGCGGGCCGGATCACCGGCGATGGCTCGCTCGGCCTCGCGCCCGGCCGCTCGGGCACGGTCCGCCTCGCCGTGCGCGCCGACTCGCTGGCCGCGCTGCGCCCCTTCTTCTTCCCGGACACCCTGCTCCTGGCCGGGGCGGGCGCGCAGCCGCCATCCGCGCCGTACTTCGACGGCGACCTGCGGGCGAGCGCGAAGCTGGTCGGCAGCATCTCGGACTTCGACGTGAGCGGCGACGCGGCGCTCGACCGGCTCGTCTTTGGCGAGCTGCGCGCCCGCCGCGCCACGCTCCGCTTCACCGGCAGCGGCGTGGGCGGCCCGCGCTTCGGCCTGCACGTGGAGGCGCGCGCCGACTCCGTCCGCCTCGGCGCCCGGCAGGTGGACACCGCCGCCTTCGCGCTCGACTACGCAGGCCCGGAAGGGGTGCTGCGCTTCGACGCGGCCGCGCCCGGCCGCGGCGCGTACCGCCTCTCGAGCCGGTTCCGCCGCGCCGGCGACGGCCTCCTCTTCGACATCGGCGAGCTCCGGTTCGGGGGGGACGAGGGGTTGTGGCGGCTGGCGGCGCCGGCGCGCCTGAGGGTGGCCGCCGACGCCGTCGACCTGGACAGCCTCTCGCTCGTCGGGGCCGGCGGCGGTTCGATCACCGCCCATGGCGCCCTCGGCTGGAGCGCAAGAGACGCGGCCGGCCGGCCCACCGATCCGCCGCTCTCCTTCGCGCTGGATGTCGAGCGCGCCTCGATCCCGGACTTCCTGCGGCTCGCGCAGACCGATCCGCGCGCCGGCGGCGTGGTCAGCGGCCGGCTTTCGCTGGGCGGCTCCGCCCTCGCGCCGGTGATCGGCGGAACGGTGACGGTGGACAGCCTGCGCTACGGGGACCGCGCGCTGCAGCGCCTCCAGGCGACGATGGCGTACGCGGACCACCGGCTCGACCTCCGGCTCGAGGGCCGCGAGGGTGGCCGGCGCATCCTGGCCGGCAACGGGCGGATCCCGCTGGACCTCGCGCTGGCCCCGGACGTGACGCGGCGGCCGCGCGAGCCGCTCGCCTTCACGCTCGAGACGGATACCATGCCGGCGGGGCTCCTCACGAGCTTCGTGGAGGGGATCGAGGACACGCAGGGCAGCGTCACCGGCACGCTGCGCGTGGGCGGCACGACCGCGGATCCGAGCGTGACGGGCGAGCTGGCCCTCCGGGACGGCGGGATGGTGTGGACGCCGGCGGGCGTGCGCTACCGGGACCTGGAGGGGACGGCGCGGATGCAGGGTGATCGGACGGTGCGCGTCGCGCTGGCGGGCCGGTCCGGCGGCGGCACGGCGCGCATCGAGGGCACCGTCGCCTTCAACACGCTGGACGATCCGCGCCTCGCCCTGACGATCGAGCCCGCCGCGTTCCTGGCGGCGAGGCGCCGCGACGTGGACCTGACGGCGTCGGGGCGGCTCCAGCTCGGGGGCAGCTACCGTTCGCCGCGGATCTCCGGCCGGCTCACGGTGGAGAGGGGCACGCTCTACCTCGACCAGGTCTGGCGGCAGTACAACATCGTGGAGCTCGACGATCCGCTCCTCTTCGACGTGGTGGACACCTCCGTGGTGGCCATGCGCGCCATCCTGCCGGATGTCGAGTCGAGCCCGTTCCTGAAGAATCTCGTCGTGTCCGGCTTCACCATGGACGTGGGGCGGGACGCCTGGCTGCGCGGCAAGGACATGAACGTCGAGGTGACCGGCGCGCTCTCGGTGGAGTACGGCCGGCAGGCGGACAGCCTCCGTATTGCCGGCTCGCTCACCGCCGTGCGCGGCACCTACCAGCTCTACGGCCGGCGCTTCGAGATCCAGAGCGGGACGGTCGAGTTCTTCGGCACCCCCGACTTCGACCCCGGCCTCGACTTCACGGCCGTATACCACGGCGCCCGCAGCGCGCAGGGCGACCCGCTGAACATCCAGGCGAACGTGACCGGGACGCTGCAGAACCCGCGCGTCACGCTGACCAGCGACGCCACGCCCGCCATCAACGAATCGGACCTGGCCAGCTATCTGCTCTTCGGCCGCCCCACCTACGCGCTCGCCCCGAGCGAGCAGCGCGCGCTCGGCACGGCCGCCTCGCGGCTGGGCGCGCTCTCCGCGCCCGCCGGGCTGCTGCTCGATGCCATCGGCCCGAGCTTCCTCGGCTACGCGGCCAGTGGCCTCGAGGCCTTCGCGCAGAACCTCGGCCTCGACTACGTCTCGCTCAGCTCGGCCGAGGTCGCGCAGACCGACCCCGGCACCCCGCTCGGCCTGCTCTCGCGCACCCAGCTCGAGGTCGGCCGCTACGTCGGCGACGACCTCTTCGTCGCCTTCACCCAGAGCCTGTCCGGAATGGGCGGCGCCACCGAGTACCGCAAGCCCGGCGTCAAGGTGGAATGGCGCCTGCTGCCGAGCTGGACCGCGGAGTTCTTCGCGGACGACCGGTGGGCCCGCATGCCGTCGTACGGGCTCGAGCAGACCGCGCAGGCCAAGAAGGTCTTCGGCATGTTCCTCTTCCGCGAATGGGGGTACTGATTCCCGACCCAGGCCGTCCGGACCCCTCTCGCAGGCAGCGCCGCGCCCGCGCCCGGAACCGCCGTCTCGGCAGCTACGTCCGGCACCCGACCAAGGCCCCGCCGATCGGCGCCGCCCGCCACGGCTGGCAGGTCTTCGTGGACTGGTTCAACGGGCTCGAGCTCGACGAGAGCACGATCCTCCTCGCCTTCGCCCTCGCCGTCGGCGCCGCCGCCGCCCTCGGGGTCGTCGCCTTCTTCAAGCTCATCGACTGGGCTTACTTCGCCCTCTTCCGCTGGCCCGTCGAGCTCTACCCCGCGCTCAGGTACCCGATCTACCGGCCGCTGCTCACCGCCGCCGGCTTCGCGGGCGCCTACTGGCTCGCCCGCCGCCTGGCCGGGGGCGAGGACGGCCCGAACATCCCCTACGTCCAGCTCTCCGTGGCCCGCCGCGGCGGCGACGTGCCTACCCGCGAGGGCATCGTGCACGCCGCCGCCAGCGCCGTCACCCTCGGCTCCGGCGGCTCCGCGGGCAGCGAGGGCCCGGTCGCCGTGTTGGGCGCCACCGTCGGCTCCTGGCTCGGACGGGTGTTCCACTTCGACTCCTCGCGCGTGAAGATCCTCGTCGGCGCGGGCGCCGCCGCCGGCATCGCCGCCTCGTTCAACGCGCCGCTCGCGGGCGCGTTCTTCGGACTCGAGGAGATCATGGGCGACTTCACGGCCGGCAGCTTTCCGCCGATCGTCGTCGCCAGCGTCATCTCGGCGGTCATCTCGCGCGCCTTCTTCGGCAACCATCCCGCCTTCCCGGTGCCGCAGCAGTACGGCTTCGCGCTCTGGCGCGAGGTGGTGCTCTTCTATCCCCTGCTGGGCGTCGCGGCCGGGTTCGTGGGCGTCTTCTTCGTGCGCACCTACTTCGGCCTCGGCGAGCTCGTGCGTCGCTCGCAGCTCTCGCCCACGCTGCTGCCCTGGATCGGCGGCGCCATCGTCGGCCTCATCGTGCTCGTCTCCGGCGGCGTCCTCGTCGGCTACGGCCACCTGGCCGTCCGCATCGAGGTGTTCGGCGGCATGGCCTTCGGCACCCTCGCCCTGCTCACGCTCGGGAAGATCGTCGCCACCTCGATCACGCTGAACGCCGGCGGCTCCGGCGGCGTCTTCACGCCCTCGCTCTACATCGGCGCCGCCTTCGGCGGCTGCTTCGGCGTGGGCCTCGCCGACCTCTTCCCCAGGCTCGGCCTGCACCCCGAGGCGTACGCGCTCGTCGGCATGGGCACCATGGTCGCCGCCGCCACGCGCGCGCCGATCACCGCCATCCTCATCGTGTTCGAGATGACCAACGACTACGCGATCATGCCGCCGCTCATGCTGGCCACGGTGATCGCGTACCTGGTCTCGCGCACCTTCGAGCGCGACTCCCTCTACAGCGGCTGGCTCGCGCGCCGCGGCGAGAGGATCGAGCACGGCACGGACCGCGACATGCTCGCCCGCCTGTCCGTGCGCGACGCCTACGACCCGAACCCGCAGGTCATCGGCGAGGCCGCGCCGCTGCCGCAGCTGCTCGAGCACCTCGGGCAGGGCGAGCAGATCGAGTTCCCCGTCGTCGACGAGGACATCCGCGTGCTGGGCGTCATCACCATCGCCGACCTCGGCCGGGCCGCGCTCGACTACCGCGACCTCTCCTCGCTCCTCGTCGCCGCCGACGTGGCCACCCCGACCGAGACCGCCACCCTCGAGAACTCGCTCCTCGAGGCCATGCGCCGCATGGGCGTCCGCGGCACCGGCTCGCTGCCCGTCGTGGACGCGCACGGCAAGCTCGTCGGCCTCATCAGCCGCGGGCACATCCTGGCCGTCTACGAGCGCGCCATCGCCGGCGAGAACGTCAGCGCCGGCACGGGACCGCCCCGCCCGGCGGAGGGGTAGTAGCGAGCACCACCGAAATGAACCGAGTCCGCTAATCCGTCTTCGGGTGAGGTCGAAATGGCCAGAACGAAGGTCTTCATGATGATGGCGGGGCTCACGGCCCTGCTGGTCGTGCTCGGCGGCGCCGTGGGCGGGCGCGCCGGCATGATACTCTTCTTCGCGTTCGCCGCCGTCATGAACTTCGGCATGTACTGGTTCAGCGACCGCATGGTGCTGCGCTCCTACGGCGCGCGGGTCATCGCGCGCGCGGACGCGCCCGAGCTCTACGACCTGGTGGACCGCCTGCGGCAGCGGGCGGGGCTGCCGATGCCGGTGGTGGCGATCGCGCCATCCCAGCAGCCGAACGCGTTCGCCACGGGGCGGAGCCCCGAGCACGCCGTGGTGTGCTGCACGGCGGGCATCCTGCAGCTGGTGGGCAAGGATGAGTTGGAGGGGGTGCTGGGCCACGAGCTGGCGCACGTCAAGCTGCACCACATGCTCGTCGGTACCATCGCCGCCACCATGGCGGGCGCGATCTCCATGATCGGCAGCGTGGTGCGCTGGGGCGCGATCTTCGGCGGCTTCGGCGGCCGCGACCGCGACAGCGGCGGGCTGGAGCTGCTGGTGATGGCGATCGTCGCGCCGATCGCGGCCATGATCATCCAGTTCGCCATCAGCCGACAGAACGAGTTCCAGGCGGACGCGCTGGGCTCCGAGATCAGCGGCAAGCCGCTCTCGCTGGCGCACGCGCTCGAGCACCTGGAGAGCTATGCGCAGCGGATCCCGATGCGGGTGAATCCAGCCGCGGCCCAGCTGGCCATCGTGAACCCGCTCGCGGGCGTGAAGGGCGCCGGCTTCATGCGCCTCTTCAGCACCCATCCCAGCACCGAGGAGCGCGTGGCGCGGCTGCAGGAGCTGGCGCAGAGCCCGGAATTCCACGCGCTCGGGGCCTGAGGTTTCGCCTCCTCCGGTGCCCGGTCAGGCGACGTCACGCCCCGCCGGCCCCTACGCCGGCCGCACCTTCATCATTCTGAATCCCGCCGCGGGCTCCGAGGACGCGGCCCGGCTGCGGCGTCTCGTCGGCGGCGCCTTCGCCGCCCGTGGGGCGCCGTTCGACCTGGCCGCCACGGAGCACCCCGGGCACGCCACGGAGCTCGCGCGCGAGGCCGTCGCCCTCGGCTACCGCGCCGTCTGCGTGGTGGGCGGCGACGGCACCCTCGCCGAGGCGGCCACGGCCGTCGGCGGCAGCGACGTCCCGCTCGCCATCATCCCGCGCGGCACCGCCAACCAGCTCGCCGCCAACCTGGGCCTGCCCGTCGAGATGGAGGCTGCCGTGGACGTGGCCGTGGCCGGCACGCCCGTCCCCTTCGACCTCGGCCAGGTCAACGGCCGCGCCTTCGCGCTCGTGACCGGCGCCGGCTACGATGCCGCCGTCATGTCCGCCGCCACCCGGCCGCTCAAGGAGCGCTGGGGCTTTGCCGCCTACCTCTATGCCGCCGCCAAGGAGGCGCTCTCCGCCGCGCCGGTCCCGTTCCGCATCACCCGCGACGGCGAGACCATCGAGGTGCGCGCGATCACCGTGATGATCGCCAACGTGGGGGCCCTCTTCGCCAGCTTCCTGCCCTTCGGCTTCTCCCTCGCCCCCGAGCCCGACCTGTCGTGGCGCGATGGGCTCCTCGACGTGCTCGTGCTCGCGCCCCGCAGCGCGCCCGAGTTCGCGGGCGTGCTCTGGAGCGCCGCCCGGCGGCGCTTCGAGGGAGGTGGCCGGATGCTCCACTTCCAGGCGCGCGAGATCACCGTCGAGGCCGATCCCCCCGTCCCGATGCAGGTGGACGGCGACCCCGCCGGCACGACCCCCCTCGCGGCCAGCGTCGTGCCCGGCGGGCTGCGCATCCTCGTGCCGCCCCGGCTCGTGTGAGCGACGGCGCGGGCGAGGCGCGTGTCGCCGAGATCGCCACGGGCGACGGTGTCCGCCTCGCCCTGCACCGCCTCGGCCGCCCCGGCGCGCCGCCCGCCCTCCTCGTCCCGGGCACCTTCTCCAACCACACCTTCTGGACCGGCACCCGCGGCACCGGTTTCGCCCGTACGCTCGCCGCCGCCGGCTTCGAGGCCTGGTGCCTCGACCCGCGCGGCCACGGCCGCAGCCAACGCCCGGCGCCCGGCGACCGCTGGAACTTCGAGGACTGGGCCCGGGAGGACCTGCCCGCCGCGCTGCGCGCCGCCGCCGCACACGGGCCCGTCCTCCTCATCGGCCATTCCGCCGGCGGCGCCGCGGCCCTCGCCTGCCTCGGCGCGGAGCCCGCGCTGCGCCGCGCCGTCCGCGCGGCCGTCGTCGCCGCCACGCCGCTCCCCTGGCTGCAGGCGTTCCGCCTCGGGATCAGCCGCTTCGCCCGCGCCACCTCCCGCCTGCTCGGCCGCTTTCCGGCGCGGGCCTTCCGCCTCGGCCCCGAGGATGAGCTCGCCGGCGTCATGACGCAGTGGATGACCTGGAACATCGAGGGCCACTGGACGGGCGAGGACGGCACCGACTACGCCGCTTGCCTGGCCGAGCTCGAGCTGCCGATGCTGTTTCTGGCCGGCACCGGCGACCGCATCGAGGCTCCGCCCATCGCCTGCCACGCCCTCTTCAAGGCCGTCGGCTCCGCCGACAAGACCTTCCTCCTGTGCGGCCGCGACACCGGCTTCTCCGAGGACTTCGACCACGCCGGGCTGCTCGTCAGCCGCGCCGCGAGGGAGGAGGTCTGGCCGAAGATCATCGCCTGGATCGAGGCGACCGTCGGTTGACATTGGCGTGCCCGGCCGGAGGCATCGGGGCGGGCGGCGTCCTCGGGCCGCGGATAGGAGAGTGGGAGACCGAGGACGGGTCCGGGTGCGCGGAAGCATCGCGGCCAGTCGGTGCGGTCCTGCCCCGGATGAAGGAGGGGGGGACCCCGGGTGAGCGGCGTGGGGTGCGCCGAGCGCCGGGCCTCGCGAGCTCTTCGGCGCGCCGCAGCCGCGAGGTGCCCGGCGGCGGAAGCGCGCCCGGTGTGGCGCCGCGCGCGCGCGCGGGGATGGTCGCCGCGCCCGGCGGCGGAAGCGCGCCCGGTGTAGCGCCGTGCGCGCGCGCCGGGATCCTCGCCGCGCCCGGTTACAGCTCGGCGCGACGAACGCGGCCGCATCCCCCACTCTCCCACTCCCCCACTCTCGCGCTCCTCGGCCGCCCGGCCCCGTCGGCCCTTGCAGTCGCCCTGGAGGCCGGCGAAATTGAGCGGCTGTCGTTTCATGATTACGCTGACTGGAGGAGACGGCGTATGCCGATGCCCGCCACGCAGATCCGCCGCGGCACCGTGATCGTCTTCAACGGCGATCCCTGCCGCGTCGTCGAGTTCCACCATCATACGCCGGGCAATCTGCGCGCGTTCGTGCAGGCCAAGATGCGCAACCTGCGCACCGGCTCCGCCTTCGAGCACCGCTTCCGCGCCGCGGACACGGTGGAGAAGGCGGAGATGGCCACGCACGAGCTGCAGTTCCTCTACAGCGACAGCCACCACTACCACTTCATGAACAACGAGACCTTCGAGATGCTCGAGCTGGATGACGAGACGCTCGGCGAGGCCGCGCAGTGGCTGACGCCGAACATGGTCATCATGGCCGAGTTCTACGAGGGCCATCCGATCGGCATCGAGCTGCCCTCCTCTCTGGAGCTCAAGGTGGTCGAGACGGAGCCGGTCATGAAGACCGCCACGCAGACCGCCTCCCCCAAGCCCGCGAAGCTGGAGAACGGCGTGACCGTCCAGGTCCCCGCCTTCATCAGCGAGGGCGATGTGCTGCGGGTCGACCCGAGGGAAGGGAAGTACCTCGAGCGCGCCAAGTGAACGGCGCCGCCCCGCGCGCCAGCGCGGGGCGGCGCCCGCCTGGCATCCCGAGCCCCGAGCATCCTGTTGCTCCGGCCGCCGGTCGAACCCTATCTTGCCAACGCACCCCCGCGGACTCACCACTCCGTTCACCTCCTGACCGGATTGCCGCACATGCCGACACTCTCCGCCGCGCCCCGCCGGCGCGCGTCGCGCTTCCTCGCGACGCTCGCGCTCTTCTCCGCCCTGGCCGCCCCGCTCGCGGCGCAGGCTCCCTACAAGCTCCCGCCGAAGCAGATCGTCAACATCCTCGACGCGCTGCCGCTGCCGCAGGGGCAGCTCAGCCCGGACCGACAGTGGCTGCTGCTCGAGCAGCGGCCCAGCATGCCGACCATCGCGGACATGTCCGAGCCGATGTACCGCCTTGCGGGCAACCGCATCGCCCCGGCGACGAACGGCCCGGGGCGCACGAACTGGCGCATCCTCTCGCTCTCCCTCGAGCGGGTCTCCGACGGCGCGAAGCGGGAGATCGAGACGCCCGAGGGGGCCATGCTGGGCTGGCCGAGCTGGTCGCCGGACGGAAAGCGCGTGGCCTTCACGCGCACGACCGGGGACGGCATCGAGCTGTGGGTCGCGGACGCCGCCGCGGGACGGGCGCACCGGCTGGGCGAGGGCCGCCTGAACGCCACCGGCCCCACGCCCTGTCGCTGGACGCCCGACTCCGCCCACCTGCTCTGCCTGTACGTGCCCGACGGCCGGGGCGCGGAGCCGCAGGCGCCGAAGGTGCCGATCGGGCCGGTGGTGCAGGAGACGAAGGGGCACGCCGCTCCGGCCCGCACGTACGAGGACCTGCTCGAGACCCCGCACGACGAGCAGCTCTACGACTACTACTTCACCTCGCAGCTGGCGCTGGTGGATGCGGCGACGGGCGAGCGCACCTCGCTCGGCGCGCCCGCCGTCTTCGCCGGCGTGGAGCCTTCGCCCGACGGCCGCTACCTGCTCGTGACGCGCACGGTCCGGCCCTACTCCTACCTCGTGCCCGACGAGGACTTCCCGAAGGTGATCGAGGTCTGGACGGCGGCGGGCGAGGTGGTGAAGAAGATCGCCGAGCTGCCGCTCGCCGAAACCACGCCGATCCGCGGCGTGCGCACCGGCCCCCGCGACGTGGCCTGGCGGCCGGACGCGCCGGCCACGCTCGTCTGGGCGGAGGCGCTCGACGGTGGCGACCCGCGCCGGAAGGCGGACTACCGCGACCACGTCGTCGCCCTGGCTGCGCCGTTTACGGGCGAGCCGGCCGAGCTCGTCAAGCTGGCCGACCGCTACGCGGGCACCGTGTGGGCGCAGCCGGGCCTCGCCATCGTCACCGACTTCAACTGGGACAAGCGGTGGTCGCGCACCTGGATGGTCAGCGCCGACCACCCGGCCACGGCGCCGCGCAAGCTGTGGGACCGCAGCGCGGAGGACCGCTACGGAGATCCGGGCAGCATCGTGACGCGGCCGGGAGAGGGGAGCGGCGGCTCCTTCCGGCGCACGTCGAGCGATGCCGTGGCCGAGCAGAACGGGGACTGGGTCTACCTGGAGGGCGACGGCGCGGGGCCCACGGGCGAGCGGCCGTTCCTGGACCGCCTCAGCCTGAAGACGCTGAAGACGGAGCGGCTGTGGCGGAGCGACCCGGCACACTACGAGTCCGTCGTCGCCCTGCTGGATGATGGCGCCAGGCGGGTGCTCACGCGCCGCGAGTCGGCCACCGAGCCGCCCAACTACTTCGTGCGTGCCCCGAAGGGCGGCGCGCCGCGCGCGCTGACGGCCTTCAAGGACCCCGCGCCGGAGTTCACGGCCGGGATCCAGAAGAAGGTGGTGGTCTACAAGCGCGACGATGGCGTGCAGCTCTCGGGCACGCTCTACCTGCCGCCCGGCTACCAGGAGGGGATGCGGCTGCCGGCGGTGATCTGGGCCTACCCGCGCGAGTTCGTCTCGCGCGCCGCCGCCAGCCAGGTGGTCGGATCCTCCAACCGGTTCACCTTCTTCCGCGGCCCCTCGCAGCTCTTCTTCCTGACCCAGGGCTACGTGGTCTTCGACGGCCCGACCATGCCGATCCTGGGCGGCGACACGGCAAACAACCACTACGTGGAGCAGCTCGTGGCCAGCGCCAAGGCGGCCGTGGACGAGCTGGTCTCGCTGGGCGTGGCCGACCGCGACCGCATCGGCGTCGGCGGCCACAGCTACGGCGCCTTCATGACCGCCAACCTGCTCGCGCACTCGGACCTGTTCCGCGCCGGCATCGCCAGGAGCGGCGCATACAACCGGACCCTCACGCCCTTCGGGTTCCAGAACGAGCGCCGCACCTTCTGGCAGGTGCCGGAGATCTATGCCAGGATGTCGCCCTTCTTCCACGCGGACAGCGTGAACGAGCCGCTGCTCATGACGCACGGCATGGCCGACGACAACTCGGGCACCTTCCCGATCCAGTCCGAGCGCTTCTACGCCGCGCTCAAGGGGCTCGGCAAGACCGTCCGCTTCGTCTACCTGCCGCACGAGGCCCACGGCTACGCCGCCCGCGAGTCGGTCCTCGACGTCGTGGCGGAAATGCTCGACTGGTTCGACACCTACGTGAAGCACGCGCCGCCGCGGACCGCCGCCACGTCCGACCGGTAGCGCCCCCGCGCGCGCCGCCTGCGTGAGCGGACGCAGCTTCCGCCGTCGGCGGTCCGGGCCCCGCTGCCCGGGCCGCCGGCGCGTCTCCAGGCGGACCGAGGCGGCGGCCGCGACCGGCCCCGGCCCACGCGCCGGCCCGCCGCCACCGCGCCGGACGAGCGGCACAAAACACGGCCCGAGCGGGTAGAGTCCCTGGCGGTCCCCGGCCGCGGGGACGAGCGCAACAGCAACCGGAACCATGCCCACCATCGAGCCCGTACACGATCCGGAACCGCTCCCGCAGCGACCCGGCGCCGCCCCCTGGTGGGCCGCGCTCGTCCCGCTCAGCCTGCTGCTCCTCTCGCTCCTCGGGCTCCTGGCCACCGTGATCGTCGCCGATCGGCGCGCGCGCGGCGCGTGGGGCGAGATCTCCGAGCTCGCCACCCCGGCGGGCACCCTGGTCAACGAGCTGCAGACCGACCTCGCGCGCGAGATGGCCGGCCGCCGCGGCTTCCTGCTCACCGGCACCGCCACCTTCCGGCAGCGGCTGCGCGCCGCGCAGTTCCGCGAGGAGGTGCAGCTGCGCCGGCTGGCCGAGCTGGCTCCCCGGCTCGGTCCGGAGGTCGAGGGGCGCCTCGGCGCCGTGCGCGGCCTCGTCGCCCAGTGGCGCTCGCTCGGCCCGATCTCCGAGGGCCAGCACGCTTCCGCCGCTGCGCTCGCCGATGCCACCGCGCGCGAGCAGCAGCTCTTCGAGGAGACGCTCCTCGGCGTCAGCCGGCTCCAGCAGGCGATCGGTGCTGCCGCCCGGGAGCGCCGCGCCGTGGTCCGGCAGGTCGACCGCACCGAAAGAGAGGTGGCCATCGCGCTGATCGGCGTGGCCATCCTGGCCGCGGCGCTCTACGTCCGCTTCGCGCGGCAGCTCCGCAGCCTCGCCGAGCGGGAAGCGGCCGCGGCCGCGCTGTCCGGACGCCGCCGCGCGGAGCTCGAGCGCGTGATGGCCGACATGCAGCGGATGGCGGAAGACAAGACCCGCTTCATCCGCGGCGTCACGCACGATCTCAAGAACCCGCTCAGCGCCATGGATGCCTACGCGGAGCTGCTCCAGCTGGGCGTGCGCGGGCCGCTCTCGGAAGCGCAGGCCCAGACGGTCTCGCGGATGCGCGGCTCCGCCCGGGCCATGCTCGCCATCATCGAGGACCTGCTGGAGCTCTCCCGCGCCGACACGGGCCAGCTCCGCGTGAGCCCCGTGCCCACGGAGGTCGGTCCCGTGCTCGAGGACCTGATCGGCGCTCAGCGGGCCGTTGCGGAGACGCGCGGACTCGCGCTCCACCTCGACCTGCCCGACCCGCTCCCCCCATCCGGACGGACGAGCGCCGCGTGCGGCAGGTCCTCGACAACCTGCTCTCCAACGCGC
Source organism: uncultured Gemmatimonadales bacterium (assembly GCA_963708135.1). Lineage (GTDB taxonomy): Bacteria > Gemmatimonadota > Gemmatimonadetes > Longimicrobiales > RSA9. Next base: position 568,880 of record OY970192.1, read on the forward strand.
TCAAGTACACCCCGAGCGGCGGCCGCGTCACCGTGCGCGCCGCCACCAGGGATGCCGGACCCGGCCCGTCGGGCGGCGAGTGGCTCGTCCTCACGGTGGAGGACACGGGCCCGGGCGTGCCCGCCGAGGAGCAGGAGCACATCTTCGAGGAGTTCTACCGGCTCCACAGCAGCCGTGAAGGAACCGGCCTCGGGCTCGCCATCAGCCGCCGCATCGCCCACCTGCTCGGCGGCGACGTCACGATCGACAGCGCGCCCGGCGAGGGTGCCCGCTTCCGTCTCTGGCTGCCGCTCGTGCGCGAGTCGCCGCTCTCCACCAACGCGGCCTGACTCACCCCCGCGCCCGGACCACGCCGCGCCGCGCCGGGTAGCAAACCGACGGACCCGCACGGTTGACGGGGCCCGACCTCCCCGGCACCTTCCATGGCTATGCCCGATGAGAAGCTGGTTGTCCGCGGCGCGCGCGAGCACAACCTCAAGAACATAGACGTCGAGATCCCGCGCGACCGGCTGGTGGTGATCACCGGGCTGTCCGGCTCGGGCAAGTCGTCGCTCGCCTTCGACACCATCTACGCCGAGGGGCAGCGCCGCTACGTCGAGTCGCTCTCCGCCTATGCCCGGCAGTTCCTGGGCATCATGGAGAAGCCCGATGTTGACGTCATCGAGGGCCTCTCCCCCGCCATCTCGATCGAGCAGAAGACCACCGGCAGGAATCCGCGCTCGACGGTCGGTACGGTCACCGAGATCTACGACTACCTGCGCCTCCTCTGGGCGCGCGTGGGCGTGCCCCACTGCCCGAGCTGCGGCCGGCCCGTGGTCCGGCAGTCCGCCACCCAGATCGTGGACCGGGTGCTCGGCTGGCCGGAGGGGCTGCGCATCGAGGTGCTCGCACCGCTGGTGCGCGGCCGCAAAGGCGAGTTCCGCGACCTCTTCGAGGAGGCGCGCAAGAAGGGCTTCGTGCGTGCCCGCGTGGACGGCGAGCTCATCGACCTCGAGTCGCCGCCCAAGCTGAACCGGCACCAGAACCACGACGTCTCCGTGGTCGTGGACCGGCTCGTCGTGCGCGAGGAGGACCGCTCCCGGATGGCCGACTCCGTCGAGACGGCGCTCCGGACCGCCTCGGGGATCGTCGAGGTCATCGCGCACGGCGGCGAGGAGCTGGAGCGCCACCTCTTCAGCGAGCGCTACGCCTGCGTCCACTGCGGCACGAGCCTGGCCGAGCTGGAGCCGCGCCAGTTCTCCTTCAACTCGCCCTACGGCGCCTGTCCGGGCTGCGGCGGCCTCGGCACTCGCCGCGAGGTGAACCCGGACCTCGTCACGGGCGATCCGATCATCTCGCTCCTCGAGGGCGTGATCCTGCCCTGGGGCGAGCCGACCGGCCACCTGCGCCGCTCGATCCTCCCGGGCCTCGCGGAGCACTACGGCTTCGACCCGAACCGCCCCTGGGGCGAGCTCCCCGACGAGGTGCGCGCCGCGCTGCTGCACGGCTCGGGAACCACGAAGATCCGCTTCCCCTACCGGACCGGCGGCACCGCCGGCCACTACAGCGAGCCGTGGGAGGGGATCCTCGCCCACGTGATGCGCCGCTACGAGGAGACCACCTCCGATGCCGTGCGCGAGCAGCTCGAGCAGTATATGTCCACGCTTCCCTGCAACGTCTGCGGCGGCACGCGTCTGAAGCCGGAGAGCCTGGCCGTCACGGTCGGCGGCCGCTCCATCGGCGACATGGTGGACAGCAGCGTGGCCGCGGCGCTCGAGTTCTTCCGCTCGCTCCGCCTCACCGCGCCGCCGGCGACGACCGGCCACGCCGGAGAGCGCCCGTCCGCCACGGGTGCCGCAGGCGACGGCGCCGCGCCCGCCTCCCGCGCCGCGTCCGCCGGCCCCGACGCCGCCGAGGCGCCGGCGCTCCCGCGCGAGATCGCGGGCCCGATCCTCAAGGAGGTGACGGAGCGGCTGCGCTTCCTCTCCAACGTGGGGCTCGACTACCTGACGCTCGGCCGCAGCGCGGAGACGCTCTCGGGGGGCGAGGCGCAGCGGATCCGGCTGGCGACGCAGATCGGCAGCCGCCTGGTGGGCGTGCTCTACATCCTGGACGAGCCCTCGATCGGGCTGCACCAGCGCGACAACGAGCGGCTGCTCGGCACGCTGCGCCAGCTGCGCGACCTCGGCAACACCGTGCTCGTCGTCGAGCACGACCGGGACACGATCCTGCACGCCGATTACATCGTGGACCTCGGTCCGCGCGCCGGCCGCCACGGCGGCGAGGTCGTGGCCGAGGGCACGCTGCAGGACCTGCTCGCGAGCGAGCGCTCCCTCACCGCCGCCTACCTGCGCGGCGACCGCGAGATCCCCGTGCCCTCCGCGCGCCGCGCCCCGAACGCCGGCGCCCTCGTCGTGCGCGGCGCGCGTCAGCACAACCTGAAGAATCTCGACGTTCGCTTCCCGCTCGGCACCTTCACCGCCGTCACGGGGGTCAGCGGCTCGGGCAAGAGCACGCTCGTGAACGAGATCCTCTACAAGGCGCTCTCGCGCCACTTCTACCGCTCGCGCGTGGCGCCCGGCGCCCACGACGCCATCGAGGGACTGGAGCGGATCGACAAGGTCGTCGACATCGACCAGTCCCCGATCGGCCGCACGCCTCGCTCCAATCCCGCCACCTACACGGGCCTCTTCACGCCCATCCGCCAGCTCTTCGCCGAGCTGCCGGAGTCGAAGATGCGCGGCTACAGCCCCGGCCGCTTCTCCTTCAACGTCAAGGGCGGCCGCTGCGAGGCGTGTACCGGCGACGGGCTCATCAAGATCGAGATGCACTTCCTGCCGGACGTCTACGTCCCCTGCGACGTCTGTCGCGGCAGGCGCTACAACCGCGAGACCCTCGAGGTCTTCTACAAGGGCCGCACCATCGCGGACGTCCTCGAGATGACCGTGGACGAGGCGCTCGAGTTCTTCGACGCCGTGCCCTCGATCCGCCACCGGCTCCAGACGCTCTCCGACGTCGGCCTCGGCTACATCCATCTCGGCCAGTCCGCCACCACCCTGTCCGGCGGCGAGGCGCAGCGCGTGAAGCTCGCCACCGAGCTGGCCAAGCGCGACACCGGCCAGACCTTCTACATGCTGGACGAGCCGACCACCGGGCTCCACTTCGAGGACGTCCGCATGCTGCTCGACGTGCTGCACCGCCTCGTGGACAAGGGCAACACGGTCGTCGTGATCGAGCACAACCTCGAGGTCGTCAAGACCGCGGACTGGATCATCGACCTCGGCCCCGAGGGCGGCGAGGCGGGCGGCCGCATCGTCGCCGAAGGCACGCCCGAGGCCGTCGCCGCGAAACCCGTGTCCCACACCGGTCGATTCCTGGCCGAGTCGCTGGGACTCGCGCCGGTGGGGTAGGCGGACGGCGCGGTGACGCGAGAGGTCTCGTCCACGGCGCCCGCGGCGCCGGCGCGGGGCGCCTGATCGGCCGCGCGCGGTCCGGCGCGCCGGGGCGCGGTCCCGCCCCTCGTCGCCTTCCACTCCGGGGCCGCTCTTGCTGAAACCGCAAGGGTTTCGCTACCGTAAGGGAGCCGAAGCGCATCCTCTGCCTCGGAGCCAGTCATGCTGACCCGCGAAGACATCGAAAGCTTCTTCATCCGCATGGGTGTGGAGTACAACGAGGTCGATGAAGGCCTCTGGGTGCTTCCTTCCGCGGATGATGGGACCAACCTCGTGGTCCGCTACGAGTCGCCCCTGCTGCTCCTGCGGGTCAAGATCATGACCCTGCCGGAGGACGCGGGGGCCGACGCCCGGCTCGTGCGCCTCTACCGCAGGCTGCTCGAGTTGAACGCCACGGACATTGTCCACGGCAGCTACGGCATCGACGCCGACGAGGTGATCCTCTCGCACGCGCTGGAGCTCGAGACCCTCGACTTCCACGAGCTGCGCAGCTCCTACGAGAGCCTGCTGCTCGCCGCCTCCAGCCACACCCCGGGACTGGTCGAGCTGGTCCCGGTCGCACACGAGGCCTGACCCGATGGGGATCTTCCAGAAGCTCTCGATGCTCCTGCGCTCGAACATCAACGATGCGATCGCGCGCGCGGAGAACCCGGAGAAGATGCTCAACCAGGTGCTCCTGGACATGCGCGAGCAGCTCGCCCGCGCCAAGCAGGAGGTTGCCGTGGCCATCGCCGACGAGCGCAAGCTCAAGGCGCAGGTCGAGGAAGAGCAGAAGCAGGCGAACGACTGGGAGCAGCGCGCCATGCTGGCCGTCCGCGAGGGGCGAGACGACCTGGCCAAGCAGGCTCTGCTGCGGCAGCAGGAGCACGGTGAGCGTGCCTTCTCGCTCCAGGACACCTGGCAGCGGCAGGCGGCCGAGACGGACAAGCTCAAGGAGTCGCTGCGCCAGCTGAACGACAAGATCGAGGAGGCCAAGCGCAAGAAGAACCTCCTCGTAGCCAAGCAGAAGCGCGCGCAGGCGCAGAAGCGCATCCACGAGACCATGGCCGGCCTCTCCGACCGCTCCGCGTTCGAGACCTTCGAGCGCATGGCCGAGCGCATCGAGGAGTCGGAGCGCCGCACCCTCGCCGCCGCCGAGGTGAGCGAGACGCTGGCCGCCGGGGACACGCTCGAGCGCGAGTTCGAGAAGCTCGGCGCCGCCCCCGGCGGCGATGTCGAGCAGCGGCTCCTGCAGCTCAAGCAGCAGATGGGGCTGCCGCTCCCGCCCGGTGCGGCGCCCGAGCAGCCCAGGCGGCTGAGCGCGCCAACGGTCGAGGACGAGGACGTCGGAGAGGTGCACGACGCGCAGGTGGAGGAGGAGGCCTAGCGCCGGATGAATCGCCGCCCCTACGGCGTCCTGATCGCGACCATCTTCGCGCTGCTGCTGCTCCTCTTCCTCTACAGCATCGCGGAGATCCTGCTCCTCCTCTTCGTCGCGGTCCTGCTCTCGCTCTACCTGGGCGCGATCACGGACGCGCTGCAGCGCCGGCTCGGGGTGCCGCGCGGCCTCGGGCTGGCGATCTCCGTGGTTTTCACCCTGCTCATCGTCGCCGGCATCGCCTTCCTGATCATCCCCCCCGTGCTCCAGCAGACGCAGGAGCTCCTCACGCTGTTGCCGGCCCAGCTCGAGAAGTGGGAGAGGCAGATCCACCTCCTCGCGGAGCACCAGCCGCTGGTCGGCCAGATCCTCGGGCCCGTCAAGGAGGGCGAGAGCTACGTCGGCCCGATCCTGCAGCAGATCGGCGGCTACTTCCACGGCTTCGTGCCCTACGTGTTCGGCGGCTTCCAGGCCCTCGTCCACTTCATCGGCGTGCTGGTCATGGCCATCTACATGGCCTACCGCCCGGCCCTCTACCGCGAGGGCTTCATCCTGCTCATGCCGCCAGTCCACCGCGAGCTCGCGCGCGACCTGCTCTCGGACCTCGGCAACACGCTGCGCGCCTACATCGTCGGGCAGCTGATCGCCATGGGCTTCCTCGGCCTGCTCTCCTGGATCGGCTACCTCGTCGTGCGCGTGCCCTTCGCCCTCGCCTTCGCCGTCTTCACCGGCACCGTCTCCATCGTGCCCGTCTTCGGGACCCTCTTCTCGACCGCGCTCCCGGCCATCATCGTGCTCGGCACCACCGGACTCGGGAAGGCGCTCCTCGTGGCGCTGGTCGGACTCATCGTCCACATCATGGAGTCCAACTTCGTGGGCCCCATGATCATGGAGCGGCAGGTCCAGCTCCCGCCCGTGCTCACGCTGCTCAGCGTGCTCGTCATGGGCCACCTCCTCGGCATCGTCGGCCTGCTCGTGGCCGTCCCCGTGCTCGCCATGGTCATGGTCATCGTGCGCCGGATCTACGTCTACCGGATCCTCGAGGGGAAGGGCTTCCGCCGCGCCATCCGCGACCAGCCCGTGGAGATCCGGCTCCCCTCCGACGGCGCCGTGCTGGTCCACCCCGGCACCCTCGAGTCGAGCATTCCCAGCCTGCTGGAGAGCTGACCCGGCTCCGTTTCCGAGCACGCTTTCCTGCAGAAGCCCTTCATCGGCGTTTGCGCCTGCGTCTTTGCCTGCGCCCGCGCCCTATCTCACCAGCGCCTTCCACACCATCGCCGAGATCTCGGCGCCCACTGTCTTGGCCGCCTTTTCATCCCTGTAGCCGTGCGTCATCACGACCAGCACGTAGGGCGCGCGGTGCGGTGGGTAGACGATGGCGCCGTCGTGCTGGATCCCCGTGATCCAGCCGGTCTTGTGCGCCACGGGCGTGCCGGCGGGGAGCCCCGCCGGGATCATGTCGTTGAATTCCTGCTCCGAGAGGATGTCGGTCATGTCGCGACAGTCGGGGGGCGTGGCCGCGTCGCAGCGAGCCACCACCTCGAGCACGCGCGCGAGCGCGGCGGCCGTGGTCCGGTTGTTCATCCCGCGGTTGAACGCCGGGATGTCCTCGACCCCGCGCAGCACGTGCATGCCGTCGGCGCCGATCGCTTGCATCTCTGCCGCCACGCTGTCGGCCGTCACCAGATCGATCAGGTTGTTCGTGGCCAGGTTTGAGGAGCGCACGATCATGCGCCGAGCCAGCTCGCGGATCGGCAGCCTCGTGCCCACCCGCCGGTACAGCTCCAGCTCGCTGTCGTCCTTCGGGCTGAGCGAGTAGCTCGAGCCGTCCGCGATGCTCCTGAACGTGTTCTTCACCACCACCGAATCATCCAGCGAGAAGCGCCCCGCGGCCGCCTGCCGGTACAGCTCCAGCAGCACGGGCACCTTCATCGTGCTCGCGGCGTGCATCTCCACCTCGTCGTTCACGCCGATCGCCTCGCCGCTGCCCAGGTCCACCAGCCGGACGGCTACGGTGTCCGGCGCCTCCGCCGCCACGCGTGCGCGGATCCGCCGCTCGAGCGAGCGCCACGCCGCGCCCGTCACGCCGCTGCCGGCGCGGGGATCGTCCGCCGCGAGCGGCGGATAGAGCAGCGCAGGCCGGCGCCGCGCCTCGAACGCCGTCCGCTGGGCCGCCCACGGGGCCACGATCTCCTCGAGGGGCGCGTTCCGCTCGATCATGCCGCGCAGCCGGTCCGTGCCGGCGAGGCGGTCGAAGTGCTTCGGGATCCAGCGCAGGCTGTCCGGCGCGGCCGCGTGGATCTCCAGCAGCGCCGCCACGCTTGCCCGAACCGGGTCGTAGCGGGCTCGATCCGTGGTCACGAAGCGCAGCCCGTTCACGGCGACGCCGGCGTACTTGCCGTCCGCGGGGTGCTCCGGCGTGAACCGCACCGCGTCGAAGCGGACGCCCGGCAGTTCCCGCGCGTTGAGCCGGGCCGCGACGGCCGCCGCATCGAGCCAGGGCGCGCCCACCTGCTGGAAGGCCAGCGGCGTGCCGCGTCCGACGGACAGGTTCGTCCCCTCGAAGAGGCACGTGCCCGGATAGTCGATCGCGCTCTCCAGCGAGGGCATGTTCGGGGAGGGGGCGGTCCAGGGCAGCCCCGTCTCGTCGAAGTAGAGCCCCCGCTGCCACCCCGCCATCGGCACGACCGTGAGCTTCGCGCCGATGCGGAACGAGCCGTTCAGCATGCGGGCGAGCTCCCCGGCGGTCATGCCGTAGCGCATCGGCACCGGGTAGAGCCCCACGAACGTGGCGAACGTCGTATCCAGCACGTTGCCCTGCACGGCCGCGCCGCCGAGCGGGTCCGGCCGGTCCAGCACGATGAACTCCAGCCCGTGGCGCGCGGCCGCCTTCATCGCCAGCGCCATTGTCCAGGCGTACGTGTAGTAGCGCGTGCCCACGTCCTGGATATCGTAGACGAGGGCGTCCAGCCCGGCCAGCATCGAGTCCGTGGGCGCCTCCGTCTCACCGTAGAGCGAGTAGATCGGCAGGCCCGTGCGGGCGTCCCGCCCGCCCGTCACTTTCTCACCCGGCCTCGCCGTGCCGCGGATGCCGTGCTCCGGCCCGAAGAGCGCCGTCAGCTCGAAGCCGGGCCGCTCGTGCAGCACGTCGATCGTGCTCTCTCCCGTGGCCGTCCGGCCCGTGTGGTTGGTGATCAGCCCGAGCCTGCGGCCGCGCAGGAGCGTGTCGAGCTCGCCCGCGGCCACCCGATCCACGCCCAGCCGTACCGTCGCTTCGGAGCGCGGCGGCGGCGGACCGTGCACGGGCGCCGCGCCCGCCCCTCCGCCCGCCGGGGACGCCGGCGTCCCGGCTCCGCCGCCCGTGCTCGCGCATGCGGCCACGAGGGCCGGCAGCAGCACCGCCGCGCGTTGCGCAACTCCCTTGCTCCGTCTACGTTTGGCCATTCCAGAAACTCCGATCAGTGCACCGTGCGCAGCGCCGTCCGCGGACCCGCCGCGCGGCCGGAAACGAGTATGCCGAAACTTCAGAATCGCCCGGCGGCGAGGTTGGCCGCCGCCCTTCTCGCCGCCGCGCTGCTTGCCGGCTGCGCGGCTGCCGCAGGCCCCTCCGGCGCTCCGGCGCCGGGCGCCGGCCGCGCGGCCACGGCCGCCCCGGCGCCGCCCCCGCCCGTGGGCCCGAACGGCGCCCGTCCCGACCGCCGCTGGGTCGAGCGCACGCTCTCGCATCTGACGCTCGAGCAGAAGATCGGACAGATGGTCGTGCCCTGGCTCGACGGTGCCTACATGCCGCTGGACGGTCCCGCCTACCAGCGACTGCGGCACCTCGTCGTGGACGACGGCGTGGGCGGCCTCGTCATGTCCATCGGCGCTCCCCTCGAGGTGGCGCAGAAGCTCAACGAGCTCCAGCGCCTCGCCGCCGTGCCGCTGCTCGTGGCGTCGGACGTCGAGCACGGAGCCGGGATGCGGCTCAAGGCGGGCGTCGCGCTGCCGTACGGGATCGATCTCGGCGGCGCCACCGAGTTCCCGCCGCTCATGGCGTTCGGCGCCGCCGGTGACCCTCGGCTCGCCTACGAGCTCGGCCGGATCACCGCGCTCGAGTCCCGCGCCGCCGGGATCCAGATGGCCTATGCCCCCGATGTGGACGTCAATAATAACCCGGCCAACCCGATCATCAACGTGCGCAGCTTCGGCGGCGATCCGGGCATCGTCGAGGCCATGGCCACCGCCGACATCCGCGGCATGCAGGACAACGGGCTGCTCGCCACGGCCAAGCACTTCCCGGGGCACGGCGACACCGGCACCGACTCGCACCTGGCGCTGCCGATCCTGAACGTGTCGCAGGCGCGGCTCGATTCCGTCGAGTTGCCGCCCTTCCGCGCCGCCGTGCGCGCGGGCGTCTCGGCGGTGATGAGCGCGCACATCGCCTTCCCCGCGCTCACCGGCGACACGGTGCCCTCCACGCTCAGCCCGCGCCTGCTCACCGGGCTGCTCCGCGACACGCTCGGATTCCGCGGGCTCGTGGTCACCGACGCGCTTGACATGGGCGGAATCGTGCGGAAATACGGCCCGGCCGACGCCGCCGTCCTTGCCGTCCAGGCGGGGGCCGACGTCCTGCTCATGCCGCCCGACGTGCCGGCCGCGATCGCCGCGGTGGCGGCCGCCGTCCGGGACGGCCGCATCCCGGAGGCCAGGATCGATGCCTCCGTCCGCAAGCTGCTCGACCTCAAGAGCCAGGTCGGGCTCGACCGCCGCCGCGCGGTGGACCTCTCCATGATCCCGCGCGTCGTCGGCATCCCGGCCCACCAGGCGGTGGCCGAGCAGGTCGCGCGCCGCGCGCTCACCGTCGGCCGCGACCGCGACCACCTGCTCCCCGTGGACCCCCGCCGCGTCGATCGCATCCTCAGCATCGTTTACAGCGACGACGCCGATCCCCTCGATGGGCGCGCCCTCCAGAAGGCGCTCGGCGCGCGCTACCGTGCCGTCGCCACGGCGTTCCTCGACCGACGCGCCGGGGAGCCCCAGCTCGACTCGCTGCTCGCCGCCGCCGACAGCGCCGACGTGGTCTTCTTCTCGCCCTTCGTGCGCGTCCTCGCGCGCAAGGGCGGCGTGGCCATCGCGCCCCGCGTCGTCGCCTTCGCGCGGGCGCTCGCCGCCCGCCGGCCCACCGTCGTGACCTCGTTCGGAAACCCCTACCTGCTCTCGGAGCTCCCGGACGTCTCGACCTACGTGCTCGCCTGGGGACCCGAGGACGTGATGCAGCAGGCCGCGGCGGCGGGGCTGGCCGGGGAGCAGCCGATCACCGGCTCGCTGCCCATCCGCATCCCGCCCGACCTGCCGCTCGGCAGCGGCGTGCGCATTGACGCGCTGCCGCGCACGGGCGCGGCCGCTCCGCCGCGGAGCGGCCACGCGCGGCGCCGCGGTGCCGGGCGCGCGGCCGCGGGGGCGCTCCGATGAGAGCTCCCGCGCGCACCGCCCCGCTGGCGGCCGCCTGCCTCCTCGCCCTGGCGGCGTGCGGGCCGCCGGCCGGCCCCGCGCCGTCCGCGCCCGCGCCCTCCGGCGACGCGCAGGCGCGGTGGGTGCAGAGTACGCTGGGCGCCATGACGCTCGACGAGAAGGTGGGGCAGATGCTCGTCGCCCGGGTCTGGGGCGACTTCAGGAACGTGGGCGACCCCGCGCTCGCTTCCGTGCTGCACGACGTCCGCGACCTGCACGTGGGCGGGGTGACGATCAGCGTTGGCTCGCCGCCCGAGATCGCCGGCAAGGCCGCGGCGCTCCAGCGGGCCGCGAAGGTGCCGCTCCTCATCTCGGCCGACCTCGAATACGGCCCCGGGATGCGGCTCTGGCGCCCCGTCTACCCGCCCTACATGACCGAGGGTGGCGGCGGCACCGTGCTCCCCTACAACATGGGACTCGCCGCCACGGGCGATCCGGCCCTCGCGGAGAAGGCCGGCCGGCTGACCGCCGAGGAGGCGCGCGCCGTCGGCATCAACTGGATCTTCGCGCCGGACGTGGACGTGAACACGAACCCGGCCAACCCGGTCATCAACGTGCGCAGCTACGGCGCGGACCCGCACGAGGTCTCCCGCTTCGCGGAGGCGTTCATCCGCGGCGTGCGCGCGGGCGGCGCGCTGACCACGGCCAAGCATTTCCCAGGGCACGGCGACACGGGCATCGATTCGCACCTCTCGCTTCCCGTGCTGCCCTTCGACGCGGCCCGGCTGGACAGCGTCGAGCTCGTGCCGTTCCGCGCCGCCATCGCGGCCGGCGTGGATGCGGTGATGCTCGGTCACCTGGCCGTGCCCGCGCTCACCGGAGGCGACGTCGTCCCCGCCACCCTCTCGCCCGCCATCGCGACCGGACTGCTCCGCGACAGCCTCGGCTTCAAGGGGATCGTCGTCACGGATGCGATGACCATGGGCGCGCTGCGGAACCTGCCCGGATGGTCGCCCGGCGGCATCGCCGTGCGCGCCGTCGAGGCGGGCGCCGACGTGGTGCTCTCCCCCCCCGACGTGGACGCCGCGCACGCGGCGCTCCTGCAGGCGGTGCGCAGCGGGCGCATCCCGGAGGCCCGCATCGATGCCTCGGTGCGCAGGATCCTCGCCGCCAAGGCGCGCCTCGGGCTGGAGCGCCGCCCCGCGCCCGACCTCGACTCCGTCGTCGATCGCGTGGCGAGCCCGGCCCACGACTCGCTCGCCGCCGCGCTGGCCCGCCGCTCGATCGTGCTGGTCCGGGACTCGGCGCGGCTCGTGCCGCTGGAGGCGCGCCACGCGCGCTCGGTGGCCGCCGTCGCCTACGGCTCCGCCAACGACTTCAACACCGGCCGCGCACTGGCCGACGCGCTGCGCCGCATCTACGGCCGCTCGGACTGGCTGAAGGCGTCCGCCGCCACCACGCCCGCCGAGGCCGACAGCATCGCGGCGCGCGCGGACAGCGCGGACGCCGTCGTGCTCGGCCTCTTCCTCGGGCCGGTCTCGGGGAAGGGCACGATCTCGCTGCCGGAGCCCGCGCGGCGCCTGGCCGAGCGGCTGGCGGGGACCGGCAAGTCGCTCATCGTCGTCTCGTTCGGCGACCCGTACGGCGCGGCCAACCTGCCGCAGGCCTCCACCTACCTGCTGGCCTGGCAGCCGGACGGCCGCTGGGCACAGGAGGCCGCGGCCCGCGCCATTGCCGGGCGGGATGCCATCACCGGACGGCTGCCGATTCCTCTGGCCGGCCTGCCGATCGGCGGCGGGCTCCGGCGCGCCCCGCTCGCGGACACGCTGGTCTCGGCGGCGCCCGCGGCGGTCGGTATGGATCCGGGGGTGGTGGCGCGGGTGGACTCGATCATCCGCGCCGGCATCGCGGACGGCGCGGCGCCCGGCGTGGCCGTGGCGATCGGCCGGCACGGAAACCTCGTCGAGCTGCGCGGCTTCGGCCGCATCGACTGGGCGCCCGGCTCGCCCGCCGTGACCGACTCGACGCTCTACGACCTGGCCTCGCTCTCCAAGGTGATCGGCACGACCACGGCGGTGATGCAGCTCGTCCAGGGCGGTGAGCTCGACCTCGACGCGCCCGTCGCCCGCTACCTGCCCGAGTGGACCGGCTCGCCCGAGAAGATGGCCGTGACGGTGCGCCAGCTCATGCTGCACGAGGCCGGCTTCCCGCCCTTCGAGCCGCTCTGGCGCACGCTGCGCGGCCGCGAGCAGTACCTGCACGCCATCGCCACGATGCCGCTCCAGTACACGCCCGGAACGAAGAGCGTCTACAGCGACTTCAGCATGATCACCATGCAGTTCATCATCGAGCGCATCACGGGCGTGCCGCTCGATGTCTACCTGCGCGAGCACGTCTTCGCGCCGCTCCGGATGCGCGACACCCGCTACAACCCGGTGGCGGCGGGCCCCGTGCCGCCGGGGAAGGACTGCACGGCGGTGGCGGACATGGAGTCGCCGCTGCTCGGCCGCATCGCCTACGAGGAGGTGGACACCGTCTATCGCCACATCCACGTCCATGGCGTCGTGCACGACGAGAACGCGTGCGCGCTGGGCGGCGTGGCCGGTCATGCCGGCCTCTTTTCCTCCGCCCGCGACCTGGCGAAGTTCGCGCAGATGATGCTCGACGGCGGCCGCTACGGCAATGTCAGGATCCTCGATCCCGAGACGATCGCGCGCTTCACCACGCGCAAGGTGGAGTTTTCCAGCCGCGCGCTCGGCTGGGACACGCCGGCCGGCGTCTCCTCCGCCGGCGACTACCTGAGCGAGCGCTCCTTCGGCCACACCGGCTTCACCGGCACGAGCATCTCGGATGGACCCCGTGCACGATCTCTTCATCGTGCTCCTCACCAACCGCGTCGACCCCACCCGCGCCAACGAGAAGCACCTGGCGCTCCGCCGCGCCGTCGCGGACGCCGTGGCGCTGTCCATCACCGACCAGAAGGTGGAGAAGCGCGCGAACGCGGAGGACCATGCAACTCGCTGACTGGCTGATCATCGCGGCGTACTTCGTAATCTCGGCCGCCGTCGGCCTCGCCTACGCGCGCCGCGCCGGAAAGAACGTCACCGAGTTCTTCGGCGCCGGCCGCTCACTGCCCTGGTGGCTCGCCGGGACCTCCATGGTGGCGACGACCTTCGCCGCCGACACGCCGCTCGCCATCGCCGGCATGGTCGCGGCCAACGGCGTCGCCGGGAACTGGCTCTGGTGGAGCATGGTCATGAGCGGGATCCTGACCGTGTTCTTCTACGCCCACCTGTGGCGCCGCGCCGAGGTGCTGACCGACGCCGAGTTCGCCGAGATCCGCTACGCCGGCGGCCCCGCCGCCGTGCTGAGAGTGTTCCGCGCCCTCTACAGCGCCTTTCCCATCAACCTCATCATCATGGGCTGGGTCAACCTGGCCATGCTGAAGATCCTGGGCGTGGTGCTCGGGGTGAACCCGCTCGTCGCGTTCGGTTTCATGTTCCTCGTGACCATGTCCTACTCCGTCCTCTCCGGCCTCTGGGGCGTGGTCGTCACAGACTTCATCCAGTTCGGCATCGCCATGGGCGGCTCCATCGTGCTGGCCGTCTACGCCGTGCGGGCGGCCGGCGGCATCGACGGGCTCGTGGCGCAGCTGCCCCGGCACTACGGCTCCGCCGACGCCGCGCTCGCGCTACTGCCGTCCTCCGGCGCCACCTGGATGCCGCTCACCGCCTTCCTGGCCTACCTCGCCGTGCAGTGGTGGGCCACCTCCTACCCCGGCGCCGAGCCCGGCGGCGGCGGCTATATCGCGCAGCGCATCTTCAGCGCCCGCACCGAGCGGGATGGCGTGCTGGCCACGCTCTGGTTCAACGTGGCCCAGTACGCCGTGCGGCCGTGGCCATGGATCCTGACCGCGCTGGCGGTGGTCGTGATCTACCCCGGCATCAACGACCCCGCCACGGCGTATCTTACGGCCGTGGTGCGGCTGCTGCCGACAGGCCTCAAGGGGCTGCTCGTGGCCGCGTTTGCCGCAGCCTACATGTCAACCATCGCCACGCAGCTCAACTGGGGCGCCTCCTACCTCATCAACGACATCTATCTGCGCTACCTCCGGCCGGACGCGCCCGAGCGACGCGTGATCTGGATCTCGCGCGCGGCCACCGCGTTCATGTTCCTCTGCTCCTCGGGCGTGACCTACTGGCTCTACGTAGCGGGCTCCATCGAGGGGGCGTGGCGGATCATCATCGCGCTCGGGGCCGGCACGGGCCTGGTCATGATCCTGCGCTGGTACTGGTGGCGGATCAACGCGTGGTCGGAGATCAGCGCCATGGCGGCCGCGCTCATCGCCTTCACCGTTCTCTCCGCGGGCGGCGTGTTTGATCCCACGGACGCGCTCCAGGGCACCTATCTGATGCTCGTCACGACCGTGATCACCACCATCGTGTGGCTCGTCGTGACCTACATGACGGCGCCCACGCCGCGCGAGAAGCTGGAGGCGTTCTATCGCCGCGTGCGCCCCGGCGGCCGCGGCTGGCGCAGGATTCAGGACGGGCTCGGCTACCCGCACGAGCCGGTCGCCGGCGGCGCGCTCTCCTGGACCAACTGGGTGGCCGGCGTCGTGAGCGTCTACGCCTCGCTTTTCGGCGTGGGCAAGCTCATCTTCGGCCCGCGCTGGGAGGCCGTCCTCTTCCTGGCCATCGCCGCGGCCGCGTTCGCCTGGATCGCCGTGGCGCTGAAGCGCACTCAGCCGTGGCACCTCGAGCCCCTGCCGGCAGCGAAGTTGCAGCGGGCCGAAGCCGAGCAGCCGACCTGAACCAGGCGAGCGACGGAAGATGCCCGACAGCGTGAGCCCAGCCGACCATACCGCCGCGATGGAGCGCCAGCACGAGCGCGTGCGCGTCGTCATCGCGAACGAGTACGACGAGATCGCGCGCCGCGTCGCGCGCCGCATGGCGGAGATCATCCGCGAGCGCGCCGCCGCCCGCCGCCCGGCCGTCTTCGGGCTGGCCACCGGCTCGACCCCGATCGGCATCTACCGCGAGCTGATCCGGATGCACCGCGAGGAGGGGCTCGACTTCGACGGTGTGGTGACCTTCAACCTCGATGAGTACTACCCGATGGACCCGGCGAGCATCCACAGCTACCACCGGTTCATGTGGGAGAACCTCTTCGATCACATCGACATCCCGAAGGAGAACGTCCACATCCCGCGCGGCGACCTGCCCCGCGCCGACGTCGAGCACCACTGCGCCGCCTACGAGGCGGCGATCCGGCGGGCGGGCGGCATCGACTTTCAGATCCTCGGCATCGGCAAGACCGGCCACATCGGCTTCAACGAGCCCGGCTCCGGCCGCGACTCGCGTACCCGGCTCGTCGCGCTCGACACCATTACCCGGCGCGACGCCGCCTCCGACTTCTTCGGCGAGGAGAACGTGCCGACGGAGGCGATCACGATGGGCGTCGCCACCATCATGGACGCCCGCGAGATCGCCCTCATCGCCACGGGCGAGCACAAGGCGCCGATCGCGAGGCGGGCGGTCGAGGGCCCGCTCAGCCCCGACGTCGCCGCCACGTACCTGCAGGAGCACCCGGACGCCACCTTTTACCTCGATGCCGCCGCGGCGGCCGAGCTGACCCGCGTGAAGACTCCCTGGATCGTGGGTGAGATGGAGTGGACGCGCCCCGCCGAGATCCGCGCCGTCTGCTGGCTCAGCGAGATCACCGGCAAGTCCGTCCTCAAGCTGGACGACAACGACTACCGCGAGCACCACCTGAGCTCGCTCCTCGTCCGCTACGCCAGCGCCGGGCCGCTCAATGGCGACGTGTTCAACGCGCTGATCTCCAAGATCCGCGGGCGCAGCAAGCTCCCGGCCGAACGGCGCATCATCGTCTTTTCGCCCCACCCCGATGACGACGTCATCTCGATGGGCGGCATGCTCAACAAGCTGCACCAGAACGACAACGACATCGTCGTCGCCTACCAGACCTCCGGCAACATCGCCGTCTTCGACCACGAGGTGCGCCGCTATCTGGACTTCCTGCGCCGCATGGGCGGCGCCTTCGAGGCGTGTGGCGGCACCGACATGGACGCCCTCGTCGGCGAGGTCGAGCAGTTCCTCGCCACCAAGGAGCCCGGCCAGGTGGACAGCGAGCCCGTGCAGCGCATGAAGAAGATCATCCGCGAGGCCGAGGCCGTTTCCGCCATCGAGACCTTCGGGATGGGACGCGCGCAGGCCCGTTTCCTCAACCTGCCCTTCTACCAGACCGGCAAGGTGCGCAAGGACCCCGTCGGGCCGAGAGATGTCGAGATCACCCTCGGCCTGCTCGAGGAGCACCGCCCCGAGATCATCTTCGTGGCCGGCGACCTCTCCGATCCGCACGGCACCCACCGCATGTGCCTCGAGGCCGTGCGCGGCGCGCTGGAGGACTACTCGGGCGAGGCGCCCGAGATCTGGTACTACCGGGGCGCGTGGCAGGAGTGGCCGGTCCACGACGCCGACGTGCTCGTGCCGCTCTCCAAGGACGAGCTGCGGCTCAAGGTCTCGGCCATCTTCAAGCATCAGAGCCAGAAGGACCGCGCGCCGTTCCCCGGCCTCGACGACCGCGAGTTCTGGCAGCGCGTCGAGGAGCGCAACAAGACCACCTCCGAGCTGGTGGACCACCTCGGCCTGCCCGAGTACTTCGCCATGGAGTCCTACGTCGTCCGCCGCGACGGCCGCCCGATCGTCACCGAGCACGTCCCCACGAGCGCCCTCGGCGCCGCCCCGACCCCCGTCCCCGGCGGCACCGAGCCCGGTGCTCCGGGCGGTCGCACGCCGCAGCCCCGCTGACGACGACGCATGGGCCACTTCACCACCCTCGACGTCGTCGTCATCGCCGTCTACATCGCCGGGGTCACCGCCTTCGGCACGCTGCTCGGCCGTCGCCAGAAGAACGCCCGCGACTACTTCCTGGCCGACCGCAGCATCCCCTGGTGGGCCGTCTGCTTCTCCGTCATCGCCACCGAGACCAGCGCGCTCACCTTCATCAGCGTGCCCGCCACGGCCTACACCAGCGACTTCTGGATCCTCCAGCTCACCTTCGGCTACCTGATCGGCCGCATCGCCGTGGCGATCGTGCTCCTGCCCGGCTACTTCCGCGGCGAGCTGGCCACCGCGTACGCGCTGCTCGAGGAGCGCTTCGGGCTGGACACGCGGCGCTTTGCCTCCCTCATCTTCATGGTGACGCGCGCGCTGGCCGACGCCGTCCGCGTCTTCGCCACCGCCATCCCGATCAAGCTGATCACCGGCCTGCCGTACTGGGAGGCCATTCTCCTCACCGGCCTCTTCACCCTGATCTACACCTACTACGGCGGGCTCAGGGCCGTGGTCTGGATCGACGTGGTCCAGCTCTTCATCTACATCTTCGGCGGCGTGGCCGCCCTCGTCGTGCTGCTGCACGTCGTGCCGGGCGGCTGGCACACCATCCTCGCCGCAGGCCGCGCGGCCGGGAAGTTCAAGCTCTTCCACATGAGCGGCGGCTTCGGCAGCGGGCAGTGGTTCTGGACCGGCATCGTGGGCGGCGCCTTCCTCTCCATGGCCTCCCACGGCGTGGACCAGCTCATCGTGCAGCGGCTGCTCGCCTCGCCCTCGCTCCGCGACGCCCGCAAGGCCGTCGTCACCAGCGGCATCGTCGTCATCGGCCAGTTCGCTCTCTTCCTCGTCGTCGGCGTCGGCCTCTTCGCCTTCTACCACGCCCGGACCTTCACCACCCCCGACGAGATCTTCCCCCGCTTCATCGTGGACTACCTGCCGCCCGGCATCTCCGGCCTCGTCGTGGCCGGCATCCTGGCCGCCGCCATGTCCACGGTGGCCTCATCGCTGAACTCGCTCTCCTCCGCCACGACCCTCGACATCTACGCGCCCCTCGCCGGCCGCGTCGGCGACGATGAGCACCTCATGCGCGCCGGCCGCGCCTTCACCGTCCTCTGGGCCGCCATCCTCATCGGCGGCGCGATCCTCTTCCAGTTCGCCGCGCAGGGCACGCCCGTCGTCGTCATTGCCCTGGACATCGCCTCCTTCACCTACGGCGGGCTGCTGGGCGGATTCCTGCTCGGCGTGCTGGTCCCCCGCGCCCGCCAGCGCGACGCGATCCTCGGCATGGCCATCGCCATCGTCCTCATGACGACGCTCTGGATCCTCCAGCGCGTGCACGTCCTCCCGAACCTCCTCAATACCCTCTGGTTCGCCCTGTTCGGATCCGCCATCACCGTGGCCGTCGGGTGGCTGAGCAGCCGCTTCGGGCCGCCGCGCGCCGCGCCCGCCACCGCCGCGCCGGGGGACGCCGCCTCGCCCGCCGCGCCATGAGCCTCTTCGTCGGCATCGACGGCGGCGGCACCCGCGCCACCGCGCTCGCCGTTGACGGGGAGGGGAAGCAGCTCGCCCGCGTCGAGGGCGTGGCCGGCCTCGTCCTGCCCGACCGGCCCGAGGCCGGCGTGGACGGCCTGGCCGATCTCGCCGCCCGGGCCGTTCGTGCCGCCGCAGGCGACGCTCCCGCCGACGCACTCTGCTGCGCCCTGGCCGGCGCCGGCCGCGAGGCCGCCCGCGCCGCCGTCGAGCGCGGCCTCGCGGCCAGGCACGTCGCGCTGCGCGTGCACGTGACCACGGATGCCCACGCGGCCCTCGTGGACGCCTTCGGCAAGGGACCCGGCATTCTGCTCGTCGCCGGCACGGGCTCGATCGCGTGGGGCCGGAGCGCGCACGGGCGCACCGCCCGCACCGGCGGCTGGGGCGTGCTGCTCGGGGACGAGGGGAGCGGCTACGCCCTGGCCCTCGCGGGACTCCGTGCCTGGCTCCGCGCCGCGGACGGCCGCGGCACCGCCACCGCACTCGCCGCCCTCCTGCCGGATGCCCTCGGCTTGGCCGGCGACGCGGACGCCGCCGCCGCGGCCGTCGTTCCCTGGGCCGCGCACGCGGACAAGGCCGCCATCGCCGCGCTCGCGCCGGTCGTGCTGGAGGCCGCCGCCGCCGGGGACGAGGTGGCGGGGCGGCTCGCGGACGAGGCGGCCGCGGCCCTCGCGCGGCACGTCGCCGCGCTCCACCGCCGGCTCGGTCCCTGGGCGGCGCCCGTCCCGGTGGCGCTGTCCGGCGGCGTGATCGCGTCCGGCCGCACGCTCCGCCCCCGCGTCGAGACGGCTCTCGGCCGGCTCGCGATCGAGCTGGAGATCCTGCCTCGCCGCGTCGATGGCGCCCGCGGCGCCGCCACGCTCGCCCGCGCCCTCTGAGGCACGGCGGCCGCGGCTCCCCAGCGCACGAAGCTTCGGCAAGAGGCCGCCCGCGGGCCGCGCACCCCCACACGCACCGGCACACGGTCCATTTCTCACCCACCCGAGACTGCGAGTAATCCGATCCCGCCGCTTGCCAAGCCGCCGGCCTCTGCTCTAGGTTCGCCCCCTTCAATCACCTGGGCCGCCGGCAGAGTGCCGGCGCGCGTCCGCTCGGCGACGGTTGCGAGCCCGCCCGGATTTTCGAGCCCGGCAGCTCCCCCGCGCGCGGCAAGCCGGAGCGAGTCGGCGGGAGGTCCCGCCGGTGGGCCTTTCGTGAACGGATGCGTGTCCGCATGCGCATGCGAGGATGAGCCAATGCCGTTTCCGCCGATCAACGAGCAGATGGACCGCATCCGCAGCGACGCTGTGGAGATCATCCCCGAGGAGGAGCTGGAGCGGAAGCTCCGGGCGAGCCGGGACTCCGGCCGGCCGCTCATCGTCAAGCAGGGCTTCGACCCGACCCGCCCCGACCTCCACATCGGCCACGCCGTCTCCATGCGGAAGCTGCGCACCTTCCAGGAGCTCGGACACCAGGTCGTCTTCGTCGTCGGCGACTACACCGCGCGCGTCGGCGATCCCAGCGGCCGGAGTGAGACCCGCCCCCGTCTCTCCCCCGAGCAGATCGAGGAGAACGCCCGCACCTATCAGGACCAGGTGGGAACCATTCTCGACCTCGACCGCGTTCGCGTGCAGCCGAACTCGAAATGGCTCGCGCCGCTCGACCTCGCCGCCCTCCTCGAGCTGACCTCGACCTACACGGTCGCACGCATGCTCGAGCGCGACGACTTCGACAACCGTATGCGCGAGCAGCGCCCCATCTCGATCATGGAGTTCATGTATCCGCTCATGCAGGCGTACGACTCCGTGGCGCTCCACGCCGACGTGGAGCTCGGCGGCACCGACCAGAAGTTCAACCTGCTCGTGGCCCGTACCGTCCAGGAGCGCTACGGCCAGGAGCCGCAGGTCTGCCTCGTCATGCCGCTCCTGCGCGGCACCGACGGACAGCTCAAAATGTCCAAGTCCTACGACAACTACATCGGCATCACCGAGCCGCCCGAGGAGCAGTTCGGCAAGACCATGTCCATCCCGGATGACCTGCTCCAGGAATGGATCCGTCTCGCCTCCGGCCTCGAGGGCGACGACGCACAGACCCTCGCCCGCATGGCCGACAATGACCCGTACCACGCCAAGCTGCGCCTCGCGCACCTCATCGCCGCCACCTACCATGGCGAGGCCGGCGCCGAGGCGGCCGAGGCCCACTTCGACCGCCTCTTCCGCCAGAAGGACCTCCCCGAGGACATCCCCGAGCTCACCCTCTCGCTCGGCGACGCCGCCCTGCGCTACCATCCCGATCGTGGCGTGTGGCTCCCCGGCGTCCTCGTCGCCGCCGGGCTCGCCGCCTCCAACAGCGAGGCCGCCCGCCTCATCGAGCAGGGTGCCGTGGCCGTCGACGAGCGCCGCGTCCAGGACCGCGGCGCCCATATCCCGGTGCAACCCGGTGGCTCCGTCGTGCTGCGTCGTGGCAAGCGTCACTTTTCGAGGGTCACGTTCGTTGTATAGCCGTAAGCTCTGACACCTCGGATGTAGCAGTTGGAGGCGCCATCTGGTCTGTGAGCCGCCTCGAACCTTCGATAGATCATTGCAGCGTGGGCAGATAGACGGATCCTTCCGCTGCCGTTTGCTCGAGCGAACGTTCGTTCAGCGATCCGGCAGTGACGGTCATGGATCAACTCCGGACCGCGGCCCGAGCCGCCGCCCGGAAGCGTTGCACTGGAGATCACGCGAACCCTGGACAGGAGGAAAGCGTCGAACCTGCTACGGAACGACTCGCGATCGAACTGCAACCTTTTTCGAGGGAAGCGCAGATGAATGCTGCAAGACTACGCCGGGTGTTCGGCGCCCTGGCCGTGACGGCGGGATCGCTGGCGGTCCTGGGTGGCAACGTGCAGGCGCAGGAGCGCGGCACGATCACCGGGACCGTGGTGGACAAGGCGACGGAGCAGCCCCTGACGGGGGCGCAGATCGTCCTGGAGGGGACGAATCAGGGGACGCTGACGGACGCGAAGGGTGCCTATCGGCTCGGCGGGATCCGGGCAGGGGCGGCCACGGTGAGGGCGGTGATGCTGGGCTACGAGAGCGTGTCCCGGACCGTGGCGGTGCCGGCGGGCGGCACGGCCACGGCGGACTTCCAGCTCACGCAGTCGGCGATCTCGCTGAACGAGGTGGTGGTCACGGCCACGGGCGAGCAGCAGAAGCGGCAGCTCGCGAACGCGGTGTCCCACATCAATGCGGCGGCGGTGACCGAAGCTGCGCCGATCTCGAGCTTCTCGCAGCTACTGAACGGACGCGCGTCGGGTGTGAACGTGCTGCAGAGCTCGGGCACGGTCGGCACCGGCTCGCGCATCCGCGTGCGCGGTGCGAACAGCGTCTCGCTGAACAACCAGCCGATCATCTACATCAATGGTGCGCGCGTCTACAGTTCCGATGACGCCCTCTCGGTCGGCACGGGCGGCCAGACGGTCTCCCGGCTGAACGACATCAACCCCGAGGACATCGAGTCGATCGAGGTGATCAAGGGCCCGTCGGCGGCCACGCTGTACGGCACGGACGCGGCGAACGGCGTGATCCGGATCACGACCAAGCGGGGCCGCTCCGGCGCGCCGCGCTGGAACGCGTTCGTGGAGCAGGGTGTGCTGACGGACCCGAACAACTACCCGCTTAACTACCGCGGCAAGGTGGCCAACGACCCGGGCGCGGCGAGCTGCTACGCATTTCAGGTGAGCGCGGGCAGCTGCACGCAGGCGGCGATCCTGTCGTACCAGCCGCTGAACGACCCCGTGGTCAGCCCGATCGCCAACGGGCGCAGCCAACTCTTCGGGCTGAGCGTCAATGGCGGCGGCGATGCGGTGAACTACTTCCTGTCCACGGACTGGACGAAGCAGGTCGGCACGATGGAGCTGCCGGACTCGGCGCAGAAGGCGTTCAGCGGGCCGATCCCGGACTGGACGCTCCACCCCAACGATGACCGCAAGGTCAACCTGCGCGCGAACATCGGCGCCCGCGTGGCCGACGGCCTGAACGTCAACGTCTCGAGCGGCTTCGTGACCAGCCGGCTGCACCTGCCCCAGAACGACAACAATGCGCTGGGCATCGTGCCGAGTGGGCTGCTGGGCAGCTACTCGCCGCTCCTGGGCCAGCACGGCTACGGCTTTCTGACGCCCACCGAGGTCTTCTCCATCGAAACGATGCAGGAGATCAACCGCTACACGGCCAGCACGCAGGCCACCTACCTGCCGCCGTTCGCGACCTGGCTATCCGCCCGCGCCACGTTGGGCATGGACGTCACGGACCGACACGACTCGAGCTTCTCGCCAGTGGGCGCGGTGACCGAGTTCGGGCCCGTGCGCGCCTCTGGGCTGCGCACCTCGAACCGCATCCTCGTCCAGGCCTGGACGGGCGATGCCAGCGCCACGGCCTCCTTCGGGCTCACGAACGACCTCACCTCGCGCACCACCGTCGGCACGCAGTACTTCAAGAACCTCTTCCGCGGCACCTTCGCCAACGGCGACGGGCTCACGCCCGGGACCAAGTCCCTGGGCGCGTCCTCCGAGCAGTTCGCCAGCGAGAACACGACCGAGAGCATCACCTTCGGCGTCTACGGCGAGCAGCAGTTCGGCTGGAAGGACCGCCTGTTCGTGACCGCCGGGCTGCGCGGCGACGACAACAGCGCGTTCGGCAAGAACTTCAAGGCCACCTACTACCCGAAGCTCGGCGCCTCGTATGTGGTGCTCGATGGCTCCGGTCCGGCCTATTTCGGCGTTCTCAACTCGCTCCGGCTGCGCACCGCCTGGGGCGCCTCCGGCGTGGCGCCCGGCACGCTCGACGCGCTGCGCTACTACGATGCCTCGGTGGCCAGGATCCAGGGCTCCGAGCAGCCGGGCGTGACGATCGGCGCGGTCGGCAACGCCGACCTCAAGCCGGAGCGCTCGCAGGAGCTCGAGGCGGGGTTCGATGCCGGCCTGCTCGCCGGCCGCCTGGGACTCGAGTTCACCTACTACCACAAGAAGACGAGCGACGCGCTCATCTCGCGCACGCTCGCGCCGTCCCTCGGCGCGGCCTCGTCCCGCTTCGAGAACATCGGCTCCGTGCTGAACGAGGGCATCGAGGCAACGCTGAACGCCACGATCCTGAACTCCAATACGGCCAAGCTCGATCTGGGCATCTCCGGCGCCCACAACAGGAACAAGCTGCTCCAGCTGGGCGAGGGGATCGAGCCGATCATCTTCGGGATTCAGGAGCACAAGCCCGGCTACCCGCTTGGCGGCTACTGGTCTAAGCCGGTCTCCTTCAACGATCAGAACGGCGACGGCATTATCACCAAGGACGAGGTCACGATCGGCGACACCGCCGTCTTCCTCGGCAACGTCCTGCCCGCCAACGAGATCTCGGTCACGCCCTCCCTGACGCTCTTCAACCGCGTGCGGGTGACGAGCCTCTTCGACTACCGTGGGGATTTCCGCCAGGACAATTTCACGGAGGAGTTCCGCTGTCGGTTCTCGACGTGCCGGGGCCTGAACGATCCCAACGCTCCACTGGCGGAGCAGGCGCGCGCGGTGAACACCGGCCTGTTCGGCGGCGGCCGCTCCAGCGAGCCCTACGTAGAGGACGCCTCCTTCTGGAAGCTCCGCGAGCTGTCCGTCACGCTGATGGCGCCCGACTCCTGGGCCCACAAGCTCGGCGGCAGCCGGCTCAACCTGGTGCTCACCGGCCGCAATCTCGGGACGTGGACCAATTACGACGGCCTCGACCCCGAGATCAACGAGAACGGCGGCGCCAACTTCTCACAGGACGAGTTCCTGACGCAGCCGCCGATCCGGACCTGGCTCGCGCGCGTGAACTTCAGCTTCTGAGGACGGAACCGAGATGAACAACAGAACCCAAGACCGGGCCGCCTGCGGGGCGTTGGTGCGCTTCGCCCTGCTGGGCGGCATCCTGGTCCTCCCCCTGGCGGGCTGCGGCTCGGACCTGCTCAAGGTGACGGACCCGGACATCGTGACGCCCTCGAGTCTCTCCGGAGACATCGGCCTCAAGACCCTCTACGCCGGCGCCGTCGGAGACTTCGAGCTCGCCTATCAGGGCGGCACGGGCAACGGCAGCTTCCCGGACAACGTGGTCACAGCAGCCTCACTCATGTCGGATGAGACGATCCTCTCCGGCACCTTCCCGACGCGCACGGAGTTCGACCAGCGCAGCATCGACGTGAAGAACGGCACGCTGAGCGGCATGTTCTTCCGCCTCCAGCGTGCCCGCGCCTCCACGGAGAACGCGGCGGCCGCGATCGCGGATGCGGCGGGCGCGGCCGGCGATTCCCGGGTCGGCCGTCTCAGGGGGCTGGAGGGATTCGCCTACTTGGGATTCGCCGAGAACTACTGCGACGGCGTCCCCTTCAGTACGGCGGATGCGAGCGGCAATCTGACTTACGGCGAACAGCAGTCCAACGCGGACATCCTGACCGCGGCGGTCACGCTATTCGACAATGCCGCCGCCGCCGCCGCCGGCGACGCCGACGTGAACAACCTGGCTCTGGTCGGCAAGGCGCGTGCGCTCCTCGACCTCGGGCAGTACGCCAATGCCGCGGCCGCCGCCTCCCAGGTGCCGACCGACTTCGTCTACAACCTGGAGCCATCCATCAACTCGTCCACGCTCGGCTTCTCTCTCGAGAACGGCTTCTACAGCGCGAACACCGCGCAGCGCCGCCTCTCTGTCGCCGACGCGCAGGGGGGCAACGGCCTGGATTTCCGTACGGCCGGCGACCCGCGCGTGCCCGTTGAGGAGAATCCGCAGGGCGGCTTCGACTCGACCAGCAAGCAATACAACCTGATCACCTTCGCGCAGAACGGCGAGACGCTCGGCCGCGAGGCCAAGTTCCCTCTGGCCAGCGGCATCGAGGCCCGGCTGATCGAGGCCGAGGCCCGCCTGCAGGCGTCCGACGCGGCCGGGATGCTCAGCATCCTGAACGACCTCCGCGCCACCATGGCGGGTCTCGATCCCCTTACGGATCCAGGCACGCAGGCCGCCCGCGTCGATATGCTCTTCCGCGAGCGCGCCTTCTGGCTCTACGGCACCGGGCATCGTCTGAGCGACCTGCGCCGGCTCGTCCGGCAGTACAACCGCGACGCCGAGTCGGTCTTCCCAAGCGGAACGTACGAAAAGGGCGGATCCTACGGCTCGGATGTGAACTATCCGATCCCGTTCAACGAGCTCAACAACCCCAACCTTCCCACGAACGGCGAAACGTGCACGGACCGGAGCGCCTGACGGCGTAGACTCCACCTGCACCGGATCATGGAGAGGGGCCGCTTCGGCGGTCCCTCTCCTTCTTCCGGACGAGGATCCTCAGCCGCCTCGCTTCGTCTCGATGACGAGCACGCCGTCGCCGGAGTTCTGGCCGTAGTACGTGGTTCCGTTGATGCCGCTCATGTAGTGAATGCGCAGAACATCCCGGGCGGGAATGTCGACCAGCGAGTGGTAGTCGGCCAGCCGGGCCCCGTCGACGATCACCGCCGGCGCGTCGGTCAGGTAGACGCTGGAGGGACCTCGGTGGTTCATGCCGTTGCCGTCGAAGCCGAGATGCGGCATCGTCAGGCGGAGCGCTTCCCACGCGGTGCGCGCCCCGGTCTTCTCGATCTGGGCGGCGGTCACGACGCGTCCCGCGCTGGCGTCCGGCGGCGGCTGGTGCAGCGGGAAGCAACCGACGGCGAGCGAGGCGGCGAGGATGGCGAGCGGAGCGGTGGGACGCATGGGGCACCTCCTGGGGAAGGGGCCGCGGAGAGGGAGACCGACCGTCGTAGGGTATGAGAAAATATCGCGCGAAAGGGGCGGCGGTGCAACAGGATCGGCGCCGACGCGGGCGGCCGTGGGACGGAGCGTCGCCTGCTGCATCTTGTTGCGGCGTCTGGGCGGGCTTACAATCCCGCCCCCGACAGGAGGAGCCGAGGGATGGACGTGACGAGGGTCGAGAAGCCATGGGGCCACGAGCTCATCTGGGCCCGAACCGATCGCTACGTGGGCAAGATCCTGCACGTGAAGGCGGGCCACGCGCTCTCGCTCCAGTACCACGAGCGGAAGGATGAGACGATCCACCTGCTGCGGGGGGAGATGCGGTTCTGGGTGGGCCCCTCGGCGGAGGCGCTCCGCGAGGTGGCGCTGCGGGCGGGACAGAGCTACCACGTCGTGGCGGGCACGGTGCACCGCATGGAGGCGGTGACGGACGTGGACATCCTGGAGGCCTCGACGCCCGAGCTCGACGACGTGGTCCGGCTGGAGGACCGCTACGGGCGCGCGTAGGCCGGCCGTCGCCTACCTCGGTCTGGGCACCAATCTCGGCGACCGGGAGCGGAACCTGCGCGAGGCGCTGGGCCGCCTGGCCGCCGTGGTGTCGCTGGAGGCCGCATCCGCGGTGTACGCCTCCGAGCCGATCGGCTACACGGAGCAGCCCGAGTTCTGGAACATGGCGGTGCGGGCACGCACGGACCTCGCCCCGGGCGCCCTGGTGCGGCGTGCGCGCGAGATCGAGCGCGAGATGGGACGCGCGCCGTCGTTCCGGAACGGGCCGCGCCTGATCGACATCGACCTGCTGCTCTATGACCGGGAGCGGGTGAGCGAGCCGGGCGTCGAGGTCCCGCACCCGCGGCTGATGGAGCGCGCCTTCGTGCTGCGCCCGCTCCTCGACCTCGACCCGGCGCTGACCCACCCCGTGTCCGGGACGGCCCTCGCGGATCGTGCCGCCGCGCCGGGACTGGGGCGGGTGGAGCGGTTGTTCCCGGGAGATGCCCTGCTCGAGGAAGGCGACGATGCGGACGTATGACCCCGCGGCCCCACGCCTGCACCCCCGCCGGAGCGCCCTCCTGGCCGCGCTGCTGCTCATCCCCCTGGCGGCCGTCGGCTGCCGGGGGCAGGCCGGCCGGAAGAGCGCGGCCGCGCCCGCGACGAGCGAGCTGGCCCGTGGCGGCCCGCCGGAGCTGCGCGCGATGGTGGATTCCATGCTGCCGCGGCTCGAGGTGCTCTCCGGCCTCGCGGCCGAGCACCCGATCCGGCTGGCCACGACGAGCCGGCAGGCGGTGCGCGCGTACGTGGTCCACCGGCTGGACGAGGACCTCCCTCCCGCGCAGCTCGAAGGCGTGCGCGCCACCTACGCCGCCCTCGGCCTCATCCCCGACACGCTCGACCTGCGCCGGCTGCTCGTGAACCTCTACACGGAGCAGGTGGGCGGCTATTACGATCCGCACACCAAGACCTTCTACACGCTCGAGGGCACCCCGCCCGACCAGCTCCGCACCGTCCTCGCCCACGAGCTGGTGCACGCGCTCCAGGACCAGCACGCCGACATCGACTCCCTCATCGCCCCCGCGCGTGGAAACGACCGGGACGAGGCGGCGCAGGCCGCCATCGAGGGGCAGGCCACAGCCGTGATGTTCGCAATGCTCGCCGAGCGCGCCAGCGGCGGCGCCGCCGATCCCGCCCGCCTTCCCGACCTCGGCGCCCAGCTCCGTCCCGCGCTCGAGATGCAGAACGCGCAGTTCCCAGTCTTTCGCTCCGCGCCCGTCATCATCCGCGAGACCATGCTCTTTCCCTACCTCGGCGGCGCCTCCTTCGTGCAGACGCTCTGGCGCCGCGCGGAGCGCGAGCGCGGCGGGCGCATGGGCGTGCGGCCGTGGCCCGCGCCCTTCGACTCGCTGCTCCCGCTCTCGACCGAGCAGGTGATGCACCCCGACAGTGCCTTCTTCCTGCGCCGCGACACGGCGACCGCGATCGTTCTCGGTCCCACTCCCGCCGCCGCGGCGGGGGCGTGGACCACCGTCCACGAGGACGTGCTCGGGGCGCTCGAGACCGGCATCTTCCTGCGCCAGCATCTCGGTCCCGCCGCCTCCGCTCGCGGCTGGGACGGCGACCGCTTCCGCCTGCTGCGCTCGCCGGCCGGAGGCGAGGCGCTCGTGTGGTACTCCGTGTGGGATGATGCCGGCGCCGCCGACGCTTTCGCGGACGCCTACCGCCGGACGCTCGCGAAGCGGCCGGGACGCACGGCGGTGGTCGCGCGCGTGACTCTCGAGGGACGCCCGGGCGTGCGAGTGGTGGACGTGACCGCCGGAGTGGATGCCACTACGGTCCCGCTGCCGCCCGTGACCGCGCTGCGGCCCGTCACGCGCTGAGGGAACCGACGCGCTCGCCCCGCCGCTCCTCCGCCTCGGTGGTGCGCCGTGACAAGACCCGGCGCGCCGCGGTGGCACGCCGGGTCTGTGGCCGGGCCTCGGCCCGGTCTACCGCCGCGAGCGGGTCGGCGGTTCAGACGTCCATCGGGACGAGCTCCGGCGCCACCCTCCCGTTCCCGTTCGAAACGGCCTTGCCGTTGGCGGAGGCCTTCCCGCCGCCCCGGCGGCCGTTCCCATTGCCGTTCGCGCTCCCGCCGGTCCGCGTCTTCGCGCTTCCATCCGGCTTCGCGCCGGCGGCGCCGCCCACCGGCGCTCGGCCGTTCCCGCGCCCCCGCCCGGCCGGCTTTCTGCCGATCGGGATCACACCCGTCTCCGCCGCGATCTCGCAGCCGCCCTCGCCCGGTACCGTATCCGGCTTCGGCAGCGGGTAGCGGTAGATGTCGCCCGCATAGTTGCGGAGCACGACCTCGCTGTCGGTGACCGACTGCACGTACTCGGGGAGGATCGGGATCTTGCCGCCGCCCCCGGGCGCGTCGATGACGAAGTGCGGCACGGCCAGGCCGCTGGTCCAGCCGCGCAGGGCGCGGATGATCTCGATGCCCTTCTCGAGCCCCGTGCGGAAGTGCTCGCCGCCCGCCACCACGTCGGCCTGGTAGATGTAGTAGGGCCGCACGCGCGCCTTCACGAGCCGCTGCATGAGCTCCTTCATCACCATCGGGTCATCGTTCACGCCCTTGAGCAGCACCGTCTGTGAGCCGAGCGGTGCGCCGGCATCCGCCAGCATGCCGAGCGCCTTCACCGCCTCCGGCGTGAGCTCGTCGGGATGGTTG
Organism: uncultured Gemmatimonadales bacterium; assembly: GCA_963708135.1. GTDB lineage: Bacteria > Gemmatimonadota > Gemmatimonadetes > Longimicrobiales > RSA9. The sequence continues at coordinate 598,444 of OY970192.1, forward strand.
AAGTGCACGTTGATGTAGACCGGGTGGTACTTCTTCACGATCTCGCACAGCTCGGGCGTGATGCGCTGCGGCAGGTGGCTCGGCATGCGCGAGTGGATGCGGATGATCTCGAGGTGCGGGATCGCCCGTAGTGTGGACAGGAAATACTCGATGCGCCGGTCCGAGAGCATGAACGGATCGCCGCCGGACAGGATCACGTCCCGCACTTCGGTGTGCTCGCGCAGGTACGCGAACGCGGAGTCGAACTGGTTCAGCGGGATCTTCTCCGGGTCGCCCACCTTGCGTCGCCGCGTGCAGAAGCGGCAGTAGGTCGAGCAGACCGGCGAGATCAGGAACAGCACGCGGTCCGGATAGCGGTGCGTGAGGTTCGGCACCGGCGAGTCCGCGTCCTCGTCCAGCGAGTCCACGATCCCGTCGTGCACCTCGTTCTCCGCGCCCGTCGGCACGTACTGCCGCCAGAAGGCGTCGCCCGGCGCCTTGATCTGCGCCAGCGCCGCCGGAGTGATCCGCAGGTTGAAGGTGTCGATCGCCCGCTGCACCGCGTCGCGGTCGATGTTCTCCGCGCCGAACCGCTCGACGAGATCGTCGACGGTGGTGACGCTCTCACGCAGAATGTCTTGCCATTTGTCCATTTTCAGGCCCGCCCAGATTCGAGTTGGATGCGCTTGGAGTAGATGACACGGTCATCGCCGTCCGAGTAGAAGTCCGGGACTCGTGCAACCTCGCAGTATCCGCGCCGCAGATAGAACTGCCGTGTCGGCTCATAGAACGGCTGGGACGAGGTCTCGATAATCACGAGTCGTGCATCCGTGCGGGCAAGCCTTCGCTCCACCTCCTGTAGCAGTCGGGTGCCGACCCCCAGGTTCTGCGCCGCCGGCGAGACCGCGATCCAGTACAGATCAATGGTGCCCGCCGTGAGCGGCGTGGGGCCGTAGCAGACGTAGCCGAGCAGGTCACCCTCGGGGGTGAAGGCGCCCAGGACGGTGTAGTCCTGCTCGGGTGCGACGAAGTAGGCATCCAGCACGTCCAGCGCGACGCCGATCTCCTCGTCGCGGAAGAAGCCGGTCTCGCGCAGCAGCCGCTCGACCTTGCGGCGGTGGCGCCGATTGAGCGCCCGGAGCGCGACGGGCTCGGGGCTCTCCGCGGCGGCCGGGTCACCCGCGCGGGCGTGCGTCGCCTCGGCGCGCGCGTTCGGCTCATTTGGCGTGCTCATGCGGCCTCCCGCACGATGCGCTCGACCAGCTCCGCGTAGCCGAGGCCGTCGGCGGCGGCCATGCGGGTGAGGCCGGCGGAGGGTGCCAGGTCCGGGTTCGGGTTCACCTCCAGCACGAAGAGCCGGCCGTCGGCGTCGCCCCGCAGGTCCACCCGCCCGTAGCCCCGCCCCTCGACGGTGGCCCAGGCGGCCAGGGCGAGGCGGCGCGCCTCCGCCAGCATCTCGGGCGCGAGCGGCGCCGGGCAAAGCGGCACGGTGGCCAGGTCCTCGACCGACCCAGGCGCCCACTTGGCCGCATAGCCGACCATCGGCCAGCTGCCCTCGGGCGTGGCGGCGAAATCGATCTCGGCCACGGCCAGCACGCGCTCGCCGACGATCCCGACGTTCAGCTCGCGGCCGCGCAGGAACTCCTGCACGAGGAGCGGCGCGTGCTTCCACCCGGCCGTGAGGGCGCGCTCCAGCTCGGCCGCATCGCGCGCGACGCACGCCTGCGTGATCCCCACGGAAGCGTCCTCCGCGGCCGGCTTCACGATGGCGGGGAAGCGGTTCCAGGCCGGCGCGGTGGCGCCCTCGGCGGACGCCGTCCAGCTCGGCACCGGCACGCCCGCCCGCTCGAGCAGCGCGTTCGTCCGGTCCTTCCGGCGCGCGAGGGCCAGCGTCTCGGCCCCGCTGCCGGTGAGCGGCAGCCGCATCAGCTCGATGACGGCGGCCACCCGCGCCTCTCCCGCACTCGACCCGGCGGCGCCCTCGCACAGGTTGAAGACCAGGTCGGGCGCGGCGTCTCGCAGCGCGCCGACCCACGCGTCCACATGCGCGCCCACGCCCACGCGGACCGGCGCGTGGCCGAGGTCGCCGAGCGCCACGTCCACGGCCTCCACCGCCTCGAGGACGCCGCGCTCATCGGCGGTGGCGCCCGCGCGGGCGTCCACGTCGTCGTACAGCACGGCGATCCTCATGGCCGGATCCCGTAGCGCCGGAGCGCGAAGCCGAGCACCAGGTTCAGCATCTCATCGTAGCCGATGCCCGCAGCGCGCGCCGCCTTCGGGAAGCAGGAGTTCTGCTCCGGTCGCGGCAGGATGCCCGGCAACGGATTGATCTCGATCACCTGCGGCGCGCCGGCCTCGTCCAGACGCAGGTCCACGCGCGCCCAGTCCCGGCAGCCCAGCGCGTGAAAGGCCGCGAGCGCGGTCCGCGCGAGCGCGCCGCTCAGCGCCTCGTCCACCTCCGCAGGGCACTCGAAGATCCGCAGCGGCGCCTCCTCGGTGTCCCATACCCACTTGGCCTCGTAGCCGTAGAGCGGAGCGGCCCCCGACGGCAGGGCATCGAAGCGGATCTCGACCGGTGGCAGAGCGATCGCCTCCGCGCCGTTTCCGAGGACCGCCAGCGTGAACTCGCGGCCGGGCAGGAAGCGCTCGACCAGCGCCGGCTGCCCATACTCGGCCGCGATCTCCTCGACGCGTGCGCCCACCATCGCCGCCGTCGTGCAGAACGCCCGCTCCGGGATCCCCTTGCTCGAGCCCTCGAAGAGCGGCTTGACGACGACGGGCAGCGCCGGCCTCCCGGGTGCGCCTCCGTTGCCCGCCCGCCCCCGGCTGCCGTCCACGACGGCGAACGCGGGCGTGGGCACGCCGCGCGCGAGCCAGACCTCCTTGGCCCGCCGCTTGTCCAGCGCGAGCGCCAGCGTCAGCGGGTCGCTGCCCGTGTACGGGATGTCGTAGAACTCGCAGATGGCCGGGACGTGGGCCTCCCGGTTCGGGCCGTAGAGCCCTTCCGCGATGTTGAAGACAATGTCGGGGTGGGTCTCGCGGAGCACCAAAGGAAAGTCCGCATTGGCCTCCATGCGGACGACGGTGCCGGCGCGGCGGAGCGCCGCCTCGACGGCGGCGATGGTGGCGGGCTCGTCCCACTCCGCGTAGCGGTCGTGGGACGGCGCGTGCGGAGGGCGCCCCCCGCCGGGAGGCTCCTCGCTACTGGGAGGCTCTTCGTCCTCCCCTGGCTTCTCGTTGTATGCGAACCCGATCCGGAGCGTCATCGCTGCCTTGCGTCCCCTCGGCGTACCCCTAAGAAAAAGCGCGTCTCCCTCGCGAAGACGCGGCTGCCGTCGGTCGCGCCGCTCGGCGGCGGCGCAAGTCCCGTGCTCGGCTGCACGGAACCTCTCGTTTTTGCCCCGCACCAGTATAGCGCCGCGCCGCGCTGGATGGAAGGGCCATGTGCCGTCGTCCGTTGCCGCCGTTGCACCCCTCGGGCTAGCTTCCCCGCCGGGACGAACTTGCACGGGGAAAGGGCAGATCGAGTCATGCCGACCCTCACGATCGCGCCGCCTCCCGACGAGGCGGCGCCCTACGCGGTGCACATCGAGGCGGGCGTGCTGGACCGCCTTCCCGGCGTGCTCTCCGCCGCCGCCCCGGCCCATCGCTACGTCATCGTGACGGACGGGGTCGTGAACGCCCTCCTCGGCGCGCGCGTGGCGGGGGTGCTCCGCGACGCCGGGCTGCGCGTCAACATCGTGCCGGTGCCCGCCGGCGAGGCCGCCAAGACGATCCGCACATGGGAGGAAGTCCAGGAGGCCATGCTCGGGCTCGGCGTCGGCCGCGACGGCTGCGTGCTCGCGCTCGGCGGCGGCGTCGTCGGCGACCTGGCCGGCTTCGCCGCGGCCACCTACCTGCGCGGAATCCCCGTGGTGCAGGTGCCGACCACGCTGCTCGCGATGATCGATGCCTCCGTGGGCGGGAAGACGGGCGTGGACACGCGCGCGGGGAAGAACCTGATCGGCGCGCTCCACCAGCCGCGCGCGGTCGTGGCCGACCCGGAGGTGCTCGCCACGCTCCCTGCTTCCGAGCTGCGCTCCGGCCTGGCGGAGGCGCTCAAGCACGGCGCCATCCGGGAGCGCGCCTACCTGGAGTGGATCGTGGCGCACGCGGCGGACGTGCTCGCGGGCGACGTCGCCATCCTCACCGAGCTCATCGCCCGCTCGGTCCGGATCAAGGCCGCGTTCGCGGCCGCCGACCCGCGCGAGGCCGGCCCCCGCCAGGCCCTCAACTTCGGCCACACGATCGGCCACGCCATCGAGGCGCTCACCGGCTACGCTCTGCGTCACGGCCACGCCGTCGCGGTCGGGATGGTGGCCGAGGGCGCGCTGGGCGAGCGCATCGGCGTGAGCACGCCCGGCACGGCCGCCGTGCTGCGCAGCGCCGTCGAGGCGCTCGGCCTGCCCGCCCGCGTCCCTGCCGGCATCGCACCCGACGACATCCTGGCCGCCGTCCGTGCCGACAAGAAGGCGCGCGCATCCCGCCCCCGCTACATCCTCCTGCGCACGGTCGGCGAGATCGCGCGCGCGCCGGACGGCGCCTGGACCCACCCCGCCGACGACGCCGCCGTGCGGACGGCGCTCTCGATCCCGGACCGCTGATCGGCACCCGTTTCCGCTCCCGGAGCCGGACCCGATCCCGCTCCCGATCCTCCACTTTTCCGCCTGCCACTTCGTTTGACGGCGATCACCCCCGGCCGCTATGTTTCGTGCCGTTGTCGTTGCCGCCCCGCCGCGCGGGCGCGGCCGACGTGGAGCGACCCCCGACGGAGGCGTAATGGCGCTCGAGGAGCGCGTTCGTGGCCGGTCTGTCGCCGAAGCATTGCAGGCACGGGCGGCCGAAGAGCCGGACCGTGTATTCCTGTATTTCGGCGAGCGCAAGTTCACGTACGGACAGGTCGAGGCGCGGGCGTCCGCGCTCGCGGCGGCGCTGCACGAGCTCGGCCTCGAGCGCGGCGACCGTATCGCGCTGGACCTTCCCAACTGGCCCGAGTTCGTCATCTCGCTCTTCGCCGCCGCGAAGCTCGGCGCGATCATCGTGCCCCTCAATCCGCACTTCACCGTGCCCGAGTTGCAGTACATGCTGCGGCACTCGGAGGCGGCGGTCGTGGTCAGCGCGGAGACCTTCGCCGGGATCGACTACCTGCAGCTCTTCGAGGGCTTCCTGACCTCGCTGCCGGACCTGCAGTACCTGGTCACGGTGGGCGAGGAGGACCTCTGGTACGACGACCGCGTGTACCAGTTCGAGGACCTGCTCTCGAGCGGTGAGGGCCGCCCGGTGCCCGACGTCGCGATCGACCCCGCCGAGGACCCCTTCGCCATCCTCTACACCTCCGGCACCATGGGCAAGCCGAAGGGCGTCGTGCTCACGCACGGCAACCTGCTCTCCACCGCCGCCCGGACCGTGGAGGGAATCGGCCTCACGCCCGATGACGTCGTGTTCGGCGTGACCACCGTGTTCCACGTGTTCGGGCTGGGTCCAGGGGTGCTCGGCACGCTCGCCGCCGGCGCCTCCCTCGTGCTGCAGGAGCAGTTCGATCCGGCGCGCGCCCTCGATCTGATCGAGGCGCACCGCGTGACCGTGCATTACGGCGTGCCGACGGTGTTCATCACCGAGCTGCGCGAGCTCGAGCGTGTGCGGCCGAACCTGTCCTCGCTGCGCACGGGCATCGTGGCCGGTGCCCCGATCGGCGACGAGCTGGTGCGCCGCATCCGGGGACAGCTCTGTCCGGGGCTCCAGGTGGCCTACTCGCTGACCGAAACGGCCTCCACGCTGTCCATGACCCGGGCGGATGATCCGGAGAGCAAGCAGACGTACACGGTCGGCCGGCCGCTCGAGCGGACCGATGTGCGCGTGCTCGACCTGGACGGCACCATCCTCCCGATCGAGAGCCTCGGCGAGATCGCGGTCCGGGGACCGGGGGTGATGAAGGGCTACTACCGGCAGCCGGGAGAGACGGCACAGGTGTTCGACGAGGACGGCTATTTCCTCACCGGTGACCTCGGGATCATCGACGAGGAAGGCTACGTCCACATCGTCGGCCGCCGGAAGGAGCTCATCATCCGCGGTGGCTTCAATGTCTACCCGCGCGAGGTCGAGGACCGGATCCACGCCCATCCGGCCGTACTGGACGTGGCCGTCGTGGGACTCCCGAACGAGGTGCTGGGCGAGCTGGTGTGCGCTTGCGTCGTCCCCGTGGAGGGCGCGATCATCACCGGCGAGGAGATCAAGGAGTGGTGCCGCGGCGCGCTGGCGGACTACAAGCTGCCCGACCTGGTCCGCTTCTTCGATACCTTCCCGCTCACGGGAAGCGGCAAGGTGCGGCGCGTCGAGCTGGCCCGCATGGTCAGCGCCGACGAGTCCAGCCGTCGGCCCTAGGCGCGCGCGGCGGAACGCCTTCTGCGACCCTGCGCGGGTCCGCGTGCGGGCACGCACGCGCCGCCGCAGGCGGCGGGGGAAAGGCCCGGGCTTCGCGGGGTATGAAGCCCCGGCAGCGAGCGGAGCGGCAGGTGCCGCGCAGATGGCCGGGATGAGGATGGACAGGGTGCGCGCCGCAGCCCGTCGGCATCCGCTCGCGAAACTCAACGCATGCGTGCCCGCATGCGTAGCAATGGATGCGGGGCTCCTTCTCTGATCCCGCGGCGCCCCCCCGGATGGGGCTGGCGGCCGCGCAGAGGGGAAGAGGTCCCGCGGAAGGGAACAGTTGACAAGCTCAGGAGAAATGGTCGCCAATTTCGCACGGTCGCCCCAGGGGCGGCCCACAGTGCCGGTGTACAATGCACCGCATGCTGCGCTGCTCATCGACTTCGACAACGTGACGATGGGGATCCGCAGCGACCTCACGAAGGAACTCAAGAACCTCCTCAACAGCGACATCATCAAGGGCAAGGTGGCCGTCCAGCGCGCATACGCGGACTGGCGCCGCTATCCCCAGTACATCGTGCCGCTGTCGGAGGCGTCCGTGGACCTGATCTTCGCGCCGGCCTACGGCAGCTCGAAGAAGAACGCCACGGACATCCGCCTGGCCATCGACGCGCTGGAGCTGGTCTTCACGCGTACCGAGATCGGCACCTACATCCTGCTCTCCGGCGACTCCGACTTCAGCAGCCTCGTGCTCAAGCTGAAGGAGTACGGCAAGTACGTGATCGGCGTCGGGATCCGGGAGTCGGCCTCCGACCTGCTCGTGCAGAACTGCGACGAGTACTACTCCTACTCGATCCTCACCGGCCTGACGCGGGCGAGCGACGAGGAGCAGGTGCCGAGCGAGGATCCGTGGGTGCTGGTCGAGCGCGCCATCCGGCAGATGGCCGAGGACGGCGACGTCATGCGCTCCGACCGCCTCAAGCAGGTCATGCTCGAGCTCGACCCGAACTTCAACGAGTCCACGCTCGGCTTCAGCAAGTTCAACAAGTTCGTGCAGGAGTCCGCGACCCGGAACCTGCTCTCGATCCGCAAGCTGGAGAATGGACAGTACGAGGTCCGGCCGGTGGAGGAAGGCGAGCCGAAGCGAGAGCGCGAGAGCGCCGGCGGTCGCGGCCGCGCGCGCGGCCGCGACCGGGAGCGGGATCGGGATCGGGATCGGGAGCGGGATCGGGAGCGGGAGCGGGAGCGGGAGCGGGAGCGGGAAAAGCCCCCGGCCGCAGAGCCGGCGCCGCCCGCCCGCCCGCGGGCGGAGGAGCGCGTCGAGGTGGCCGCCCCGGCGCCGTCGGCCCCCGCGGGCGGCAACGGCCGGGGTCACGACCTGCGCGCCGCCTACGATCTGCTGCGTCGCGCCGTGTCGGACGTGGCCGACGGCGCGGGCGAGGCGGCGCGGGATTCGGACGTGAAGCGTCGCATGCTGGAGCTCGAGCCCGGTTGGGACGAGAGCACCTTCGGCTTCAGCAAGTTCAGCCGCTTCCTGCGCCAGGCGCATGATGCCGAGGTGATCAACCTGCAGAAGGCGGACAACGGCATCTACGAGGTGCTCCTTCCCGAGGGCGCCGGCCGGCGCCCGGCCGAGGAGCCGGCGGAGTCCGCACCGCGTGGACGCGTCCGCCGCGGCGGACGGCGCGAGGCGGAGCCGGAGCCCGCCGAGCCGGCGAAGCCCGCTCCCGAGTCGGCCGCGGAGTCGCGGCCCTCGAAGCCCACCGCGGAGGCCGCGCCCGCGGAGGCGGAGAAGGTCGCGCCCGCCGTCGAGCGGAAGCAGCCGCCGGCAGCGCCGGCGGAGAAGCCGGCTGCGGCGCAGCAGGCCGCGCGCCCCGCTCCGGTCAGCCGGCTGGGGCTGCGTCGCGGGACCCGCCGTGGCAGTGCACCTTCCGGCCCGCCGCCGATCCTGCCGGGTCAGGCGGTGCCGAGCAGCAAGGCGGCGAGCGGCAGGGCGGAGAAGGAGGCCGTCCCCGCGGCGGCGGCGGAGCAGGAGTCTGCGGCGCCGGCCGTGAAGGGGCGTCGCAGCCGCGGCGGCCGTGGCCGGGGCGGGAAGCGGGAGGCCGCGCCGGAGACCGCGCAGAAGCCGGAGGAGGTTCCGGCCGCGCACGGCCTGGCCGAACGGCTGGAGCTGCCGACCGACCGCGAGGGCGTCGTCAGCTACCTGAGCCGCCGCTACAAGGGCATCGGGCGGAAGACGGCCGAGATGCTGGCCGATGCCGCGGGACCCGAGCACGTGTTCCAGGTGCTGCACGACGAGCCTGACCGGGTCCGCGAGGTGCTGGGCGGCAAGCGGGCGGAGACCCTGCTCGAGGCCTGGGCGGCCGATTACGCCGGCCGTGCCGCGCGGGATGGAGCCGTGGCGACCGCCGCGACCGAGCCGGAGGAAGGCGAGGAGCCGAAGAGCGGCGCACGAACGCGCGGCCGGCGTGGAGGGCGGCGCGGTGCCCGGAAGAAGAAGGCCGCCGCCCCGGAATGAGCGGGAGGCGAACGACGGCGGGGGCGGCGCTCCCGCCGTCTTTCTACGAGCGGGACACGCAGCGGGTCGCGCGCGAGCTGCTGGGCAGCGTGCTGGTCTCCCGCGTTGGTGGCGTGTGGACGGCCGGGCGCATCGTGGAGACGGAAGCCTACGTCGGGCCGCACGACCCGGCCTCGCACGCCGCCGAGCGGATCGGCCGCACGGCCCGCAACGCGGCGATGTTCGGCCCGCCGGGTCGGGCCTACGTCTACCGCATCTACGGGCTGCATTGGTGTCTGAACGCCGTCACCGGTCCGGAGGGGCAGGGGACGGCGGTGCTCATCCGGGCACTCGAGCCGCTGGAGGGGCTCGAGGTGATGGCGGAGCGCCGTGCCACCGGAAGCCGGAGCGGGGCCGCGCCGCCGCCCCTTGCCCTCGCGAGCGGCCCCGCGCGGCTCGCGCAGGCGCTGGGCATCACGGGGGAGCTCGACACCCACCCGCTGGATGCGCCGCCACTCTGGATCGAGGCGGGCGCGCCGGTCCCGCCGGACGCCGTGGCCGCCGGGCCGCGAATCGGCGTGACGCGGGCCGCGGACTGGCCGCTCCGCTTCGTGGTCCGGGGCAGCCGCTGGCTCTCTCGCTAGCGCGCTTCGATTCGCTATGTGTTGATCTGATATTCGGTTGGCACGCCTCCTGCGCTTTCGGTGGAGTGCGGCAACGCACCCGAATCGTAGTTGAGCAAGGAGGCGAGAGATGGCGAGTGTACCCGGACCGCAACCCGGGCGGCCGCTCCCGACGCCGGGCGCTCCGGCCGAGGAGCCGGTCCATGCGCCGGAGGAGCAGCCGGGGGTCTCGGAGCCCGATCGGGGTGCCGATCCCGAGTGGCTGCCGCGGCCGTACGACCCGGAGCGCGAATACGAGGAGCCGGAGCTGCCGGCCGGCGTCTGACGCCGGCCCGACCAGGTCATAGAGGAACGCCCCCGCGCCGTCCGCGCGGGGGCGTTTTCGTTGGTGGACAGAGCTCCATGGGCGGCCTACATTGCCGGCGGAAGTCGTGTGCTGACGACCGAAAAGGAGCTGTCGTGAAGACCTTCGTTTGCATCAAGCGTGTCCCGGACACGGAGGCGAGGATCAAGGTCGGCGCGGATGGGCGCTCGATCGATCCGGCCGGGATCAAGTTCGTGATCAGCCCGTACGACGAGTTCGCGCTGGAGGCCGCGCTGCGGCTGAAGGAGGCGGCGGGCGAGGGCGAGGTGGCGGTCGGGACGGTGGGAGATGCAGCCTCCGGAGAGCAGCTGCGCTCGGCGCTCGCCATGGGTGCCGACCGGGCCGTGCTCCTCAAGGGCGGGACCACGCTCGACGGTTTGGCCACGGCGCACGCGCTGGCGGAGGAGCTGAAGGGAGCCGGCGCGGACCTGGTGCTGTTCGGGATGAAGGCCGCCGATGACGACCAGCAGCAGGTCGGGCCGATGGTGGCCGAGCTACTCGATCTGCCCTGCGTCACCGCGGTGGCGGCCATCGAGGTCGCCGATGGAAAGGTGGTCTGCCACCGCGAGGTCGAGGGCGGCGTCGAGATCGTCGAGGCGCCGCTCCCCGCGGCCGTGACGATCACGAAGGGGAAGTTCGAGCCGCGCTACCCGTCCCTGAAGGGGATCATGGCGGCCAAGAGGAAGCCGCTCGAGGAGAAGGATGCTGCGCTGGGCCGGGCCCGGATCGAGGTGCGCTCGCTGGTGCCGCCGCCGGAGCGGCCGGCCGGCAGGATCGTGGGCGAGGGGCCGGACGCGGTGCCGGAGCTGGTCCGGCTGCTGCGCGACGAAGCGAAGGTGCTCTAAGGGAGAGATCATGCCGAACGTTCTTGCATTCACGGAGCAGCGGGACGGCACGCTCCGGCGCGTCTCGACCGAGGTGGTCACGGCCGCGCGCACCGTGGCCGATGGCATCGGCGGCGCCGTCGATGCGCTTCTGCTCGGCCCCGCCGGCGTGGAGGCGCAGGCCGCCGAGCTCGGCCGCTACGGCGCGGAGCGGGTGCTCGTCGGGGAGAGCGACGTCTTCGGGAGCTACGATCCGGAGGCGTTCACTGCGGCGGTCGTGGCGCAGGTCCAGGGGAAGGCTTGCTTCGCCGTCCTGTTCCCGGCCAGCTCGGTCGGGAAGGACCTCGCCGCCCGGGTGGCGGCGCGCCTCGATGTGCCGCTCGCGGCAGACGCGACCGGCCTCGTGGTCGAGGGCGGCGAGCTCGTGGTCACGCGCCCGGTATACGGCGGCCGCGCGTTCGCGACGCTCACGCTGGCCGCGGAGCCGCGGCTCGTCTCGGTGCGCTCGAACGTGGTGCGGGCGGAGGAGCGGCCGAGGCAGCCGGCCGTCGAGCGCATCGACGTGAGCGGCATCCAGCCCGGACGCGTCCGGATCCGGTCCGTCGAGGCCGCAGGGGGCGAGAAGCTGGACGTCGCGGAGGCGCCGGTGGTGGTGAGCGGCGGACGCGGCATGCGCGAGCCCGACAACTGGAAGCTGCTCGAGCAGTTGTGCGAGGCGCTCGGCCCGCAGTGCGCGCTCGGCGCGTCGCGCGCGGTCGTGGACGCCGGCTGGCGGCCCCATGCCGAGCAGGTCGGGCAGACCGGCAAGACGGTCTCGCCGCAGCTCTACATCGCCGTCGGTATCAGCGGCGCGATGCAGCACCTGGCCGGCATGCGGAGCGCGAAGACCATCGTCGCCATCAACAAGGATGCCGATGCGCCGATCTTCAAGGTCGCCGACTACGGCATCGTCGGCGACGCCATGGAGATCGTGCCGCGCCTGACGAAGGAGCTCGCCGGCGGCTGAGCTGTCGTCCAGCGGGAGTCATCCGGGCTTCCGGCGTCGAGCCGCGGTGCCGCGTCGCGCGTGGGTCACGCGGGCGGGGCTTGTCTTTCACGCCGGGCCGGTGAAGCTTCCGGCCTGACGGGCCGCCGCCGACCGGGTCGGGGGCCGCTTCCGATTCACCCCAGCGGGACTTCGCGATGCCCGATCCTCACGCGGCCGGCCCGGGCCGGCCCCGCCGCCCGTTCCGCGTCCTCCTGCTGCTGGCCGCGGGCGTCTCGCTCGCGGTCGTGGCCGCCCTCGCCTCCCGCAGGGCGACGCCGCCCGCCACGTCCACCCTGGCGGTGGTGAACGGAACGCCCGCCCAGTCAACGGGACCCACGCTCCGGCTCCGGATGGACGGCGCGGCGCACGAGGCGCTGCTCGAGCTGGGGCCGATCGACCTTCCCGCCGGCTGGTCCCATCACCAGGTCCGGCAGCCGCGCGCGCAGGAGGTGGCCTTTCCGGGCGCCGGCTGGCTGCACGGCTACTCGGTGGAGCTGGTGGACCGCGATGGGCGGCCGGTGCCGCACGCGGTGCTCCACCACCTGAATCTCATCGAGCCCACGCAGCGCGAGCTGTTCAGCCCGATCATGCTCCGCGTGGGCGCCATGGGCTCCGAGACCTCACCCGTGCACCTGCCCCGCCTGCTCGGCTATCCCGTCCGGCAGGGAGACTCGCTGCTGGTCACGGCCATGTTCCACAACCCGACGAGCGCATCGTACGCGGGGGTCACGCTGCGCGTTCACCTCGAGTTCACGCCCGCCTCGACGTGGCTGCCGCCGTTCTCGTTCCACCCGATCTACATGGATGTCATGCCGCCCGCCGGCACCCACGCCTACGACCTGCCGAGCGGCCGCTCCAGCCGCAGCTGGGAGGCACGGCCGGCGCTGTCCGGCCGCATCCTCGGTCTCGGCGGCCACCTGCACCGCTACGCCACGCTGCTCCGGCTCGAGGACGTCACCGCCGGAAAGGTGCTCTGGGAGAGCCGCCCGATCCTCGACGCCGCGCGCGACGTGGTCGGGATGCCGCAGACCATGCTGTACTGGCGCGGCGGCATCAGGATCGATGCCGAGCATCTCTACCGCCTCACCGCCTTCTACAACAACCCCACCGGCCGGATGATCCCGGAGGGCGCCATGGGCGCGCTGGGCGGCGCTTTCATCCCCGCGCGCGGCGCCGCCTGGCCCGCCATCGACCGCCACGATCCGGAGTACCTCAGGGACGTCCAGGTCACCTGGGCCGGGATGCGCGAGATGAGCGGGATGGGAGATATGGGCGGGCGGTCCGGAATGAGCCGGGGCGGCGCGAGCGGCGGGACGTCCGGCAACCGAGAGCCGCCGCCCGGCCACTGAGCGGCCCCGGGGGCGGCCCGGAACTCGCGGGAGCGCCGGCCGGTACACGGTGAACTGCCCGCGCGCTGGAGCGCCGGCGGCCAACCGTCCCGAATGGAGACGCCCCATGCGAGCTTCCGCTTCGATCCTTCTCGCCGCCTCGGTCGTGCTCGTGGCCGCCGCCGGCGCCGATGCCCAGGGTCTGCGCGTCACGCCGATGATCGGCGCCTATGTGCAGGGAAACAGCTTCAACCAGCTCCGCAGCAACGCCGATATGATCGACGTGAGCCGCTCCTCCGCGCTGGCGCTCGGCGCCGCCGTGGAGTTCGGCTTCCTGCGCGGAAGCCTTGCCTACGCCTCGGGCGCCACGGTGTCGCAGAACGGCGTCCAGGGCGACGTCGGCACGGGCAAGCTCCTCGCCGGCGCCGTGGACCTGGTGCTGCGCCCGCTCCCGCGCGTCATCGTGATCCAGCCGTACGTGCTCGGCGGGATCGGCTTCAAGAACCAGGATTACTCCTGGAACAGCAGCCGGTTCGACGCCTTCCCCAGGAGCCAGCGCGGCACCGCGTACCACCTCGGGGTGGGCGCGGATCTCATGCTCGGCGGCTTCGGCATCACCGCCGAGGTGACCGATTACATCAGCAAGAAGGTGGGTGGCGGCCTCGGGCAGCACGACGCCTTCGCCATGCTGGGCGTGAAGCTCGGCCTCTGAGCCGCTCGTGAAGGTGCAGGGTGACCGCTGCCCCGCGAGGCACTACATGCGACGGTACTTCGGCCCGCTTCCCCCCTCCCGCGGCGTCCATCTCGGCCCGATGTCGTCGGTCGCCTTGCAGTCCACGCAGTTGGGCGCGTTGACCACGAGCGCGTCGCCGTCGCGCTCGTAAACGCCGGCGGGGCACATGTGCTGGTAGAGCTCGGCCAGCTCGGGCGGGACCTGCTCGCCGACGATCAGGTGGGAGGGGATGTCGTCGCGCGTGGCGTTGCCGGACCTGAACACCGCGTCCAGCTTGCGGAACGTCAGGGTGCCGTCGGGCACGAGCGGCGGCCGGCCATCGCCCTGGCGCGGCACGCGGGCATCCGCCTCCATGGCGATGCGGCCGCCGGGGAAGGCGCCTCCCGTGATGGACATGAGCGCCGCCTTGACGCCGCCGACCCAGAAGCCGTCCCTGAAGGCGAGGCGCATGTTGCGGCGGGCGTGCAGCTCGCGCGTGACGAAGGAGTCGTCCATCATGCGGTCGTAGCTCCCGAGCCGCTGGGCCGACGTGTCGCCCTCCTTCAGCGCGTCGAAGATCGCGCGCGCCGCGCAGATCCCCGAGTACATCGCGTAGTGGATCCCCTTGAGCGAGGCCACCTCGACGTAGCCGGCGGAGTCTCCGACGATCAGCACGCCATCCCCGTGGCGCCGCCTGGGGATGGCGTAGTAACCGCCCTCCGGGATGGTCTTGGCGCCCCACTCGACCATCTCGCCGCCCTCGAGGTAGGGTCGGAACACCGGGTGCAGCTTCATGCGCTGGAGCAGATCGTGGACGTCGAGGTCGAGCTGCTTGTAGTCCAGCCCGACCACGAGACCGAGGGCCACCACGTTCGGCTCCAGCGGATACATGAAGCTGCCGCCGAAGGCATCGTTCGGCACCGGCCAGCCCATGGTGTGAATGATGGCGTCCAGCGGCCGCCTGGTCTCCCAGATCTCCTTCACCCCGAGCGCGTAGATCTGCGGGTTCTGCGACGGCACCGCCTGCCACTGCAGGAACGCCTGCGAGAGCATCCCGCGCGTGCCCTCCGCCAGCACGGTCACCCGGGCCGTCACGTCCGTGGGCGGCATGTACCCGGTCCCCGGCTGGCCCTCGCGGTCCAGGCCCGTGGGCGTGGTGCGGATCCCCCTGACGCGTGTGTCCTCGACCAGCAGCGCGCCGGCGGGGAAGCCGGTGAAGATGTTCACGCCGGCGGCCTCGGCCTTCTCGCCGAGCCAGCGCACGATCTCGCAGATCGAGGCGATGTAGTTGCCGTGGTTGCGCATGGTGGGCGGCGTAGGCAGGCGCACCGAGCCGTTCTCCGTCAGCAGCAGCACGCGCTCGTTCTCGACCGGGCCGCGGAACGGGAACTCCTTCGCGTCCATGCCGGGAAACAGCTCGTGGAACGCGCGCGGGTTCACCACGGCGCCGGAGAGGCAGTGCTCGCCGAGCGACTCGGCCTTCTCGAGCACGCCGATCTCGATGGCGCCGAGCGTGCCGCCCCGCTCCGCGTCCTCGCGCACCAGGCGCGCGAGCTCGATCGCGCCGGCCAGCCCCGCCGGGCCGCCGCCCACGAACAACACATCCATCTCGACGGCTTCCTCCTCGGGCGGATCGGACAGGATCAGCCGGTCCAGCGGCAGCGACGGCTGATACTCGGCCGGAACCACCGGGAGGCGACGCTTCGCACCGTCGGGCATCTCGTGCTCCTTTTCGGGTCAATTCGCGGCGGCCCGCTGCCCGGCCGCCGGGGGTTCAGAAGCCCGGCTCCGCGCGCGCGTCGTCCGCGCCGCGCAGGGGCAGGGCCGTGAGCGTCGCGCCCTTCTCGACGCGCTCCACGTCCAGCGGGATCACCAGCAGCGCATCCGCCTCCGCCATCGAGCTCAGGATCCCCGAGCCCTGCGGGCCCGTGAGCCGGGCCAGCCAGCCGCCCTTTCCGTCTGCCTCCAGCCGCGCGCGCAGGAAGCGCACGAGGCCGGGCCTCGACTCGATCCTCTCCGCCGCCCGCACGCGCAGGGTGGCCGCGTGCACGTCGCGCCGGCCGACCATGCGGCGCAATGCGGGGCGGACGAGCACCTCGAAGGTGACCAGCGCGGAGACGGGGTTGCCCGGCAGGCCGAAGACGGCGGTGTCGTGCCAGGTGCCGAAGGAGAACGGGCTGCCGGGGCGGATCTTCACACGCCAGAAGCCGAGCGAGAAGCCGAGCTCCTCCAGCACGTCCTTCATGATGTCGTGGTCGCCGACGCTCGCGCCCGCCGTCGTGACGAGCGCGTCCGCTCCCGCGCCCTGCTCGAGCAGCGCCCGCAGGCTCGCGGCCTCGTCGCGCGCGATGCCGAGCGGCAGCGGCGTGCCGCCCGCAGCGCGCACCGCGGCCGCCAGCGCGTAGGCGTTCGAGTTCACGATGCGGCGGCCGGCGAGCACCTCCTCGTACCGGTCGAGGTCCACGAGCTCGTCGCCGTTCGAGAGGATCGCCACGCGCGGTCGCCGGTGCACCCGCACGCGCTGGCGGCCCATGGTCGAGAGCAGCCCGATCTCGGCCGGACGCAGCATCCGGCCCGGCTCCAGCACGGTCTTCCCCGCCACCAGGTCCTCGCCACGGGGGCGGATGTTGCGCCCCGCGTCGCTGTCATCCAGCACCGCGACCCGCTCGTCCGACACCGCCATGGTGTGCTCCAGCCGGATCACCGAGTCCGCGCCCTCCGGCACCGGCGCGCCCGTCATGATCCGAACCACCTCCCCCGAGCCGACGGCGCGCGAGGGGAACGCGCCAGCGGCCACCTCGCCGACCACGCGCAGCACGGCCGGCGCGTCATCCCGCGCCCCGCGCACGTCCTCCGCACGCGCCGCGTAGCCGTCCATCGCGCTGTTGTCCCACGGCGGCTGGTGGATCGGCGAGGCCACGCTCTCGGCCAGCACCCGGCCGTACGCCTCGTCCAGCGGCACCATCTCCGTGGGGAGCGGCGCCACCGCACCCAGGATCCGCTCCAGCGCCTCTGAGATCGTCAGCCAGTCGGGCGCGCGCGCCGGCCGCTCAGCCATGCTCCCCTCCTCGCGCGAGCGCCTCGGCCCGCTCCCGCTCCTCCGCCGTGTTCACGTTGAGGAACAGCGCCGCCGGGTCGCCGTAGGCGCGAACCTCCTCCAGCGGCAGCGTCCGCACGCGCACCTCGGGGAAGAAGCCGACGATGTGGCGCTCCCCGCGCGCGAGCTCCGCCTCGATCGCCGCGATGCAGCCGGTGCCGTAATAGGCGCACAGCGGCTCCACGCCGCGGCGGCTTTCGCTGCCCGGCGCGACCACATCGGGGCCCGTCCCGGCGTTGCCACCAGCCGTCGCGGCCGCCGCCCCGCTCGCCGCGGCCTCGAGCAGCCGGGCCAGCAGCGCGGGCGAGAGGAAGGGCATGTCGCACGCCACGGCGAGGACCCCGGGGCGGCCCGCCTCCCGCGCCCACAGGAGCGCCGTGTAGATGCCGCCCAGCGAGCCCATGCCCGGCAGGGCGTCCGGGCGCATCGGCAGCCCCGCCCCGCCGTAGACCTGCGCGTCGTTGGCGATCAGCACGAGATCCGGCAGCACGGCCCGGAGCGCGGCCTCCACGCGCTCGAGGATCGGCCGGCCGCCCACCGCCGCGAGCGCCTTGTGCGCGCCGTAGCGCCGATTCTCGCCGCCGGCCAGGATGGCGCCGAACGGCGGCTGCCGGACCCCGGGGCGGGTGCTCACGCGACATCCCCGCGGCCGACATCCCCGTCCTCCGCCGCGTCTTCCCCCGCGCCGAAGATGTAGGCGTCCCTGCCGGCGGCGCGCGCGATGATCGGGAAGCCGGCGGCGCGGGCGGACGCCACCGCGAGGGTGGTGGGGATCGAGCGGCTGGCGACCCACGCCAGTCCCGCGCGCGCCGCCTTGCGCGCGATCTCGGCGCTCACCCGCGAGGAGACCACGAGCCCGAGCCGGGAGAGGTCGGCCTCCGCCAGCAGCGCGGCGCCGATCGTCTTGTCCACGGCGTTGTGGCGGCCCACCTCCTCGCAGCCGTAGACGAGGCTCTCGCCATCCGAGAGCGCCGCGGCGTGCATCCCGCCCGTATCGCGCGAGCGCTCGGCGCCGGCGTAGAGGTCGCGGAAGAGCTCGTGGAAGCGCTCGAGTGGGGGCGGCGCGCGGCGCGCCGGCGCGGCGGCGGGGCGCGGGGGTGAGCCGGGCCGGGGCGGCAAGTCGGCATCGTCGCCGGCGGGACGGTCCTCGGGCAGGGCCAGCCGCTCGGGCGGGATCCGCGCCCGCACGCCGAGCGCGCCGTCCGGCTCGTGCACCACCTGGAGCGAGAGGAGGTCCGCCGCCCGCGCGATGTAGCCGTCCGCCAGGAGCCGTCCGGCCGCGAGCGCCTCGGGCAGCTCGGGCGTGCACGTCCAGGCGCGGATCCGCCGGCCGTTCACCTCGAGCCAGAACGGCACCTCGTCCACGGCGGCAACCCGGCGTCGCATGTGCCCTCGTCAGATCACGCGCGGGCTGACGCCCAGGAGCACGGCGATGATGACGGCCACGCAGATGTAGGCGAAGAAGCCGATAAGCGCGGTGAGCAGCGCGCGGCCCGTGCCGAAGTCGAGCGCCTGCCGGATCGCGATCACCCCCGCCACGAGCAGCCACACGGCCACGACCAGCACGACGAGCCGGCCCAGGATCGGGACGAGCACGAAGAGGAAGAACACGCCCGGCGACTGCGCGAAGCCCAGCGTCCGCAGCAGCTCGCCCCACGTGGCCGTCCCCCCCAGCAGGCTGCCGATGCCGTACGTGATGGCGGACCAGAGGAGCCACCCGAGGTAGGCGGAGATCAGCCCGCCCAGCACGCCGCCCGCGCCGCCGCGCGCGCCGCCGATCGCCGCCGCCACCGCCACGATTCCGACCACCAGCGCGGCCTGGCCCGTGGCCGTCGTGTCCGCCTCCACCTCCTCGTAGAGGCTCGTGTCCAGCCGCGCCGCCGCGATCATCCGCTCGACCAGGGACCTCCGCCTGAACTCCATCTTCGCCCTCCGTGCCGGGGGAGCGCCGCCCACGATCAACGGTATCATACTGCCCGGCCCGGAGCGCAGAAAGTCGCGCGGCCAGCCGGCGCCGCGGGGCCCTTGCCGGCATCAATGTTGCAACCCTCGTCGTCCCATCGGACCCTACCGGAACGGCGGCAAAGGAGCGCGAGCATGGCGTACGGAAGCGAGTGGCGCGGACGGCGTGGGGGCCGCGATCGCGGAGACCGCTGGGAATCCTCTCGCGAGTGCACGCGCGGGCCGTGGCGCGACTGGAGCCCCGGCCAGGCGGGTTGGGGCGGCGGGCGCCGGGGCAGGGGCTGGCCCTACGGCGTCGGCTACGAGCGGGGCAGCGAGGGCGACTTCGGCGAGTGGGAGGCCGGATCGCCTCCGGGCCGCGGGCCCTACGGCCCGCCGTGGTTCGCCGAGCCGGGACCCGGGACGGCGCCGGAGCCGGCGCACCCGCCGCGCTACCGCCGGCGCGCGTCCGCCCCGCGCCGGCGGCCGCGCGACGACGAGGTCCGCGAGAGCGTGCACGAGTGCCTGTTCCAGGACAGCTGGGTCAGCCCCGGCGGGATCGAGGTCGAGGTCAGGGATGGCGTGGTGACGCTGCGCGGGCGGGTGAAGGACCACATGGAGGCCCGCTTCGTGGTCGACGACGCCTGGGACGCGCCGGGTGTGCGCGGCGTGATCAGCGACCTGAGGGTCCAGGGCGAGGAGGGCTGAGGCGCGCCTCGCGCTCGCTCGGCCGGCTCAGGGACGCCGCGCCGCGGGAAAGACGCGCAGCGCCGTCGCCTTGAGTTGCGCGATGACCTCGCGGCCGGGCCGCAGCTCCAGCGCCTCCGCGCTCTGCCGCGTGAGCAGCGCCGTGAGCGGCGGCTCGCCGGACAGCCGGACCCGCACCAGCGCGCCCGCCGGCACCACCGAGGCGACGGCGAGCCGGAACCGGTTCCGGGCGCTGCTCTCGCCCGCGGCGCCGGGCGCGGAGAGCGTGACGTCTTCCGGCCGGTAGGCCACGTGCACGGGCGCGCCCGCCTCGCCGGCGTCGCCGCCGGGATCGAGCGCCCACACGCGGGCCGTTCCCGCGAGCTCGACCCGCACCAGCCGCTCCTCGCGCGCAGCCACCACCCCATCCAGCAGCAGCTCCGCGCCCGTGAACGCGGCCACGAACGGCGTGGCGGGCTCCATCACCAGCGTGTCCGGAGTGCCGATCTGCACCACCCGCCCCGCCTCCAGCACCGCGATCCGGTCCGCCAGCGCGAAGGCCTCCGCCGGGTCGTGGGTGACCAGCACCGCCGCCTGCGAGCGCTCGCGGACCAGCCGCTCGACGTCTCGCTGGAAGCGCCGGCGCTGCGTGACGTCCAGGCTGGACGTCGGCTCGTCGAGCAGCACCAGCTCGGGACGGAGCACCAGCGCGCGCGCGAGCGCCACCCGCTGCGCCTCTCCGCCCGAGAGCGTGCGCACGTGCGCGGCCGCGAGAGCGCCGAGCCCGACCCACTCCAGCGCCTCCGCCGTGCGCCGCTCCCGCTCCGGCTTCTCGAGCCGGCGCAGCCGGAGCCCGTAGCTGACGTTCGCCGCTACCG
Source organism: uncultured Gemmatimonadales bacterium (assembly GCA_963708135.1). GTDB lineage: Bacteria > Gemmatimonadota > Gemmatimonadetes > Longimicrobiales > RSA9. Next base: position 618,806 of record OY970192.1, read on the forward strand.
AGCCCGAGAACAGGAACGGCCGCTGGAACACGCCCGCCATCCGACGCCGTGCCTCACGGTCTCCGGCGCGCACCTCCCGTCCGTCCAGCCGCAGACGCCCCGCGTCGGGCCGCTCCAGCAGCAGCAGCAGCCGGAAGAGCGTCGACTTCCCGGCGCCGTTGGGCCCCAGCACCGCGAGCACCTCGCCGCGCGAGACGGAGAGCGCCGCCACGTCCACGACCGTACGCCGGCCGTAGCGGCGCACGAGCCCCTCGACGGAGAGGATCGGCCCCTCCATCAGGCGATCGGCCGCTCGGCGGCGGCCATGGCGAAGGGCGCCCGCCCCTGCTGGATCCGGGTGAGCACCAGGTTCACCGCGAAGGCCACGAGCAGCAGCACGAAGCCCATGGCCAGCGCGAGCGCGTACTCGCCGCGCCGCGTCTCGAGCACGATGGCGGTGGTGAGGACCCGCGTGTGCCCCTCGATGTTGCCGCCCACGATCATGGCGGCGCCGACCTCGTGGAAGACCGCGCCGAACGCGGCGATCACGCCGGCGGAGAGGCCGAGGCGCGCCTCGCGCAGATGGGCGAGGAGCGCCTGCGCGGGCGTGGCGCCGAGGGCCCGCGCCTGCAGACGCACGTCGGGGGGCACCGCCTGGACCGCCGCCAGGCTGATCCCGGCCACGTAGGGCGCCGCGAGCAGCGCCTGCGCGACGATCATGGCCGCGGGCGTGAAGAGCAGCCCCAGCGGTCCCGCCGGTCCCTCGCGTGAGAGCATCATGTAGACGAGCACGCCCACCGCCACCGGCGGCAGCGCGAAGCCGGTATGGACCAGCGTCACGAGCAGCCCGCGTCCGCGGAAGCGGCCGAGCCCCACGCCCACGCCGACCGGCAGCCCGAGCAGCACGCCGAGCAGCACGGCGATGCCGGACACGCGCAGCGACAGCGCGAGGATCCGCAGCACGTACGGATCGCCGCGCACCAGCAGCAGGATCGCCTGCTTCCCCGCATCGAGGAAGAGATCCATGGGGCGCTCCGGTGGGGGTGCGTGGCGGGGCGCGGTGCTAGCCGACGCCCGTCCCGAACAGGCTGAAGAGAAGCAGCCCGAGCACGAGGGCCGTCACGATCACGTACATCCTGTCGTGCTGGAGCACGAACGCCACGAGCGAGAGCGCGACGCGCGCCACGGGCGTCGCGATGAGGAGCAGCAGCCCGAACTGGATGATCCAGCGGCTGCGCAGCCCGAGCACGCCGCCCAGCACCCCGTGCACGCTGTCCAGCCCCGGCGCCACCGCGTGGAAGGTCCGGTAGTCGACCGGCTCGCCCGCGTGCACCGCCGTGTGGATGATGCCGCCCACGAGCGCCACGGCCGCGGCGGTCAGGACGCCGTAGCGCAGGAGGCTGCCGATCCAGGCCTCCACCTCCTCATCGCTCCAGCGGCGGTGGCGTGCCATGTCAGATCGCTCCCGTGATGCCCTTGTAGAGCATCTGCAGCGCCATGACGACCAGTACCACGTTGAACACCAGCCGCAGCCGCTCGGTCGGCGCGCGCGTCAGCACCCGCGCCCCCGCGAGCGCGCCCGCCAGGACGCCGAGCATCACCGGCAGCGCCAGCGTGGGATCGATGTAGCCGCGGTGCAGGTAGATCCCCGCGCTCCCCGCCGCCGTCACGCCGATCATGAAGTTGCTGGTCGTCGTCAACACCTTGAACGGCAGCTTCATGGCCTGGTCCATGGCCAGCACCTTGACCACGCCTGAGCCGATGCCGAGCAGCCCCGAGATGATCCCCGCGCCGATCATGAGCGAGAAGCCGGTCGGCACGTTCTGCACCGCGTACTCCTCCATGACACCGTGCGAGGGGTAGCTGTCGTTCAGCCGCATGCGGACGGCCAGCGGGTGGCTGCGTCCGTGCGTGACCTGCTCCTCCGGCGGGAAGACCGAGCGGTAGGCCGACAGTAGCAGGACGAGCCCGAAGATGATCGAGATCACGCTCGTCGAGACCAGGCCCGCGATCGTCGCGCCCACCAGCGCGCCCGACACGGTGGCCACCTCGAGCAGCATCCCGACCCGCACGTTGGTGTAGCCTTCCCGCACGTAGGCCGCCGCCGCGCCCGACGACGTGGCGATCACCGACACCAGCGAGGCGCCGATCGCGTAGCGGATGTCGACGTGGAACACCAGCGTCAGCATCGGCACGATTACGATCCCGCCGCCGAGGCCGGTCAGCGCGCCGAGCAGCCCCGCGAGCACCGCGCCCAACGCGACCAGCAGCGTCAGCGCCAGGAGCGTCATCGGCCGCCGCTGACCGCGTCGGCGTGAAAGAGCGCGTGGCCGAAGCCCGCCCTGCCGTAGTCGGCGATCACGCGCTGTCCCGCCGGCGAGGTGATCCAGTCGGCGAAGGCGCGCGCGCCGGCGGCGTTGCGCGCGCCCACCACGAGGATCACGCTGTAGGGGTTGAACAGCCGCGGGTCGCCCTGCGAGAGCGCCGGCAGGTGCACGCTCCCGTTCGCGCTCAGGAACTCCCAGCTCGGCCTGTCCGTCAGCGTGTACGCCTGCTGCTGGTCGGCCATCTGGAGCACCGCGCCCATCCCCTGTCCCGCCCGCTCGTACCAGGCGCCCCCGGGCGCGATGCCCGCCAGCTTCCAGAGCGCCAGCTCCTTCTTGTTCGTGCCCGAGTCGTCGCCGCGCGAGACGAAGCGGGCCCCGCTCCGCGCGATGCGCCGGAACGCATCCACCGCGTCGCTGTCGCCGCGCACGCCCGCCGGGTCCGCGGCCGGTCCCACGATCAGGAAATCGTCGTGCATCACCGCCCGCCGATCCTTCCCGTAGCCGCCGGCGACGAACGCGGATTCGGCCGCCGGCGCATGCACGAGCAGTACGTCGGCGTCCTTGCGCCGGCCCATGGCCAGCGCCTCGCCCGTGCCGACCGCGACGACCTTCACCGGGTAGCGGGGATGGGCCTTCTCGAACGCGGGGATGAGGACGTCGAAGAGCCCGGAGTCCTGGGTCGAGGTGGTCGACCCCAGGACAATGCTCGACGTGGCGGGGTTGCCCCGCCCGCCGGCGCACGCCAGCAGGGCGAGGGCGGCGACGATCGGCGTCGCCCGAAGCAAGGATCTCATCCCCCGGAAGGGTTCGGTGCGTCTCCTCGGACCAGCTGCCCTCCTGCACCGGCCGGTCCGGCGGCTCGTAGCTCGTGCCCCCCTCGATCGCCTTGTGCAGGTCGTGGGTGCCATAGAGCTCCGCGTCCAGGTCCTGCAGCAGGTGCTCCGCCGACGGCTCCGTCCGCCGGCCCTCCTCGCCGAGCTGCGACTCCACCGCCGCGTCCTCCGCCACCGCCTCGTCCGCCGCCTCGCTCTGCTCCGCCCGCTCCAGCTCGTCGACGGTGATCTCGTTCGAGTAGCTCGAGATACCGAGCACGTCCGTCACCACCTGCGAGATCTCCTGCATCTCCTGCTCGGTGCCGACACGGCCGCCAAGCGTGACGAACCCGTCCTCCACCCGCACGTCCACCGCGTCCGCATCGATGTCGGGGTACTCCTGCAGCTGCTGGACGATCAGGTCCTGCAGCTCCTGGTCGTCCATGTCCTCGATGTCGTGCAGATCCTCGTAGTCCCTTGGCATTGGTCTCCCCTTCCGCGCATCCGCGCCGAGACCTGCCGTCCACCCGCGCCCACTCCGCGCGGCGCACGGTGCCCGCTAGAAGTGGAACGCCAGGCCGGCGCCGACCGAGGCGTTCTGCGTCCACTCGCTCGCGGGATACTTCTGCGTGAGCAGGAACGCCTGCGGCGTCTTCAGCTTCCAGAGCACGCCGCGCACATCGCCGTACAGCGCCAGACGGCGGGTCAGATACCATTCGATTCCGCCGCCGAACTGACCGGCGAAACTCGTGCCGAAGCGGAATCTGGCGTCAGGCACCACCGCCGCGTCCGCTCCGTTCGTCCCGGTGGTCGAGATCACCACGCCGCCGCCGAAGAGGACGTACGGCTGGAGCCGGTGCCAGGTGCGCGCGCCCGTGAGGTCGAAGCGGACCGCGCCGAGCGCGAGGATGAGGTTCTGGTCGGCGTCGCCGCGGTTCACGTAGGACGTGTCGGTCTGTGACACGAACGCGGTGTCGAGCACCGAGCGCGTGCTCTTGAAGTAGTCCAGGTCCGCCTGGATCACGAACGGCCCGTTCAGCCGGATCGCCCAGCGCACGCCCGCGAACGCCGCCGGCTTCGGGCCGAGCCCCACCGAGCCCCGGCTCGTGTCCAGGTAGCCAGCCGTCACCGCGAGCGACTGCGAGGGATCGATGTATTCATAGGGCGATGTGATCCGCTGCGCCGCCGCCGGTCGGGTCGCGACCCCGAGCAGTGCGGCCGCGAGCAGCGGCAGGATTCGCAGGAAACGCATGGCGTGGTCCGGGCACGGGTTCTCGGCCCCTCGGCGCCTTCGCCGGGCCGAGGGCAGGAGAAGCTAGACGCGGCTGTAGGGGGGCGCAAGCGAGCTCGCCGCGTTGACAGCCTCCCCGGTGCCGTCTAGCTTTTCCACGATCTCAACCGCTTCGACCGTCCCGGCCTCCCGATGCCCAGGGTCCTGCTGCCAGTCCTCGCCCTCCTCTGCTGTTCGAGCGCCGCGCGGGCACAGATCGCGCGCGTCGCCACCGCCGACACCCTGCGTGCGGCCCCTGGCGGCGACCGGCTGGCGACCCTCCAGCGCGGCGCGACCCTGCGGGTCGGCGCCCCACGAGCGGGCTGGCGTGCGGCCACCCTCGAGGGCTGGGTCCCCGATTCCGCCGTGAGCGCCCAGCCGGGAGGCGTGGCGGGGCTGGTCGTCCGCGAGCGCGACGGCGTGGATGCCCGTGCCGTCCAGGGCGGCGCGCCGATCGCACACGTCCCCGGCGGCGTCTTCCTCGAGTTGCTGGAGCGCCGGGGCCACCAGCTGCGCGTGCGGCGAGGGGGCTGGGTTCGCGCCGGGGGGCTGGTGGATCTCCCGCCCGCGCCCCAAGATACCGGGAGCGCCGCAGCCGCGGCAGCGGCGACACCCGCCGGAACCGGCGGTGGCACGCCGTCTCCGGCCGCAGCGACCGCCGGCTATGCGCGTGCGGGGGAGACCGGCGCACCGGTCCTCGGCCATCCCGGCGCGGATACCGTGGCGCGCCTGGCGCCGCTCGCGCAGGTCGAGGTGCTCGCGCGCGAGGGGGCGTGGACGCGCGTCCGCGTCGAGGGCTGGGTGAGCAGCGGAGCGCTCGCGGCGCCGACCGACTCCGGCGGCGTGCTCATGGACGTGAGCGGCGTCGCCGTGCGCGAGAACCCGGAGGCTTACCGCGGGCGCCTGGTCCTCTGGCCCGTGCAGTTCCTGGCCCTGGAGCATGCGGAGAAGATCCGCACGGACTTTCCCGAGGGCGCGCCCTTCCTGCTCACGCGTGGACCCGGCGCGGAGACGGGCTTCGTCTATGTCGGTGTGCCCGCCGCGCTGCTCGACCGCGTGAAGCGACTCGAGCCGCTGCAGCGGATCCGCATCCTTGGGCGGGTGCGCGAGGGGCGTTCGCCCCTCATGGGTGGCCCCGTCCTCGATCTCGTGGAGGTGCGACCGTGAGCCGCTTCATCGGACCGGCGGGCGCGCTGCTCGCCAGCGCGCTCGCGCTCGCCTCCTGCGGGCACGACGGCATCACCGAACCGGGCACGGGCGCCGGCCCGAACCCGGCCAACCTGGCGATCGGCGTGCAGGGGGGAGACCGCCAGTTCGGCGCCGCGGGCGCGCTGCTCTCCGCGCCGCTCCAGGTCGTGACCATCGACTCGCGTACCCGCGAGCCCGTCGGCGGGGTCACCATCCAGTGGCGGATCACCGCGGGCACCGGCACCCTGGCTTCCGCGAGCTCCGCGACCGACTCCACCGGCGTCGCCTCCAACCAGCTCACGCTCGGCGCCTCGGGCACGGTGAGCGTCCAGGCGACGTTCCAGGGGAACGTGACGCCTCCCGCGCAGTTCACGGCCCAGGTGGCCGCCACGCCGTCCGTGCTCGGTGTCACGCCTGCCCTCGCCACGGCGGGCGACACGGTGACCATCTCCGGCACCGGCTTCAGCCCGAATCCACAGGATGACGTGGTCCTGTTCGGCGCCACCCACGGCGCCGTGCTCACCGCCACGGCCAGCGCGCTCACCGTCGTGGTCCCGCTCTGCCTGCCCAGCGGCACGACGGACGTGCGCGTCCTCCTCGGAAGCCTCGCCAGCGCGTCCATCTCCCTCGCCGTCACCGGCACCGACCGCCCGGCGGTGGCGCTCGAGCGCGGCGAGGTCCTCACTGTCTCCGATCCGGCGCAGGCGCAATGCCTGCGACTGGCCGGCGGACAGGCCGGAGCGAGCTACCTCGTCGTGGTCGAGAACGCCACGGATGTGAGCAACCGGCCAATGCCGTTCCAGCTCATGGCGTTTGCCGGGGGGGTGGCCACGGCGGCCGCTCCGGCCGCGCCCGCCGCCCCGCGGCCCGTCGCGTCCGCGGCCGCCGCGAGCGAGCTCGACGGCTCCGCCTTCGGCCCTCGCGCCGACGCGTGGGAGCGCTCGCTCCGGCTGCGCGAGCAGGAGCTCGCGCGCGCCGCCGGCGCGCGGCGGCGCGTCCCGGCGCCCGCGCCGGGCATCGAGTCGGCGGCCGAGCTGCCGACCATCGGCAGCCGGCGAACCTTCAACGTGATCGACAAGGACAACAGGTTCGAGAAGGTCACGGCGGTGGCGAAGGTGATCAGCACCCACGCGATCGTCTACGAGGACGTGAAGGCGCCGCCCGGCGGGTTCAGCGACGCGCAGTACTCGCAGTTCGCCGCGCTCTTCGATGATCCGATCTACGACACGGACGTCGCCGTCTACGGCGCGCCGAGCGACCTCGATCAGAACGCTCACATCATCATCCTGTTCACGCCCGTCGTGAACGCGATGACGCCGAAAGGCTCCACCACCGGCGGCTACATCGCGGGCTTCTTCTACGGCTGCGACCTCGTGAGCGCCGCCGAGTGCAGCGGCACCAACCAGGGCGAGATCTTCTACTCGCTCGTGCCCGACCCGACCGGGCAGCACGGCATCGTCCAGACCGCGGCCAACGTGCTGGCCGGCACGCCGCCGGTGCTCGCGCACGAGTTCATGCACATGATCCACTTCAACCAGCGCGTCCTCGTGCGCGGCGCGCCGGAGGAGGCGCTCTGGTTGTCCGAGGCCATGGCGCACGAGGCGGAGGACACCGTCGGCGGCGTCTTCGCCGCGCGCGGCGACGCCACCCATGCCGCCTACTTCCAGCGGCAGAACTTCAACCGCGCGGGCCGCTTTCTGCTCGACCCCGCGGCGGTGTCCCTGCTCGCCTACATCACGCCGGGAACCCTCGAGGAGCGCGGCGCCGGCTGGCTCTTCGTCAAGTACCTGATGGGACGCTTCGGCGGCGGGATCCTCGGGCGCCTCGCTCAGACCTCGAACAGCAGCACCCAGAACATCACGGCGGCGGCGGCCACCGGGTGGCCGGCGCTGATCGGCGACTGGAGCGTCGCGCTCTGGGCCGACGAGGCCCCCGCGCTCGCGGGCGTGAACGTCGACCGGCGCTTCACCTTTCCGAACCTCGACCTGCGCGCGGCGGTCTCTGCCTTCTACGGCGGGACCTACCCGCTCCAGCCGCTCGTCGAGGGCTACCGCGACTTCACGGTCGAGGACACGCTGCGCGCCGGCAGCGCGCAGTATGTCCTGGTCAGCGCCGGCACCGGGCTTTCCGTGCCCCTGGACCTGGTGCTGGACGGGCAGGGCGGACTGCCGTTCCCGGATGGAAGCACGCCGCAGATCAGCCTGCTGCGCGTGCGCTGAGGGGGGCGCCTAGGAGACCTTGTCGAGCCGTGCGTTCGGCTGGTGGCGCCGCCCCTCCTTGGCGAGCGGGCGGCCCTCGAGCTCCACGACGTCGGCCGTGAAGTCGTAGCGGTCCTTGAAGAGCGAGGAGCCCACGCCGTAGGAGTCGACCGGCACGCCGAGCTCCTCGAAGTGGCGGATCTTCTCCGCGTCGAAGCCGCCCGAGACCACGATCCTCACGTGCTGGAACCCCTCCGCATCCAGCGCGCGGCGCACGTTCCAGACGAGGTGCGGGTTCACGCCGCGCGGATCGAACTGGCCCATCTGCGGCAGGATCGAGCGGTCCACCATCGTCTCGGACGTGTCCAGCCGGACCCCCCACAGCCGGTCCCCGAGCGCGCGTGCCACGGCCAGCGAGGTGGCGACCGAGTCGTTCTCGAAGTCCACCAGCGAGATCACGTGCACGTCCTCCGGCATGTGCCGCGCGAAGGCCGCCGAGGCGAGCACGGTGTCGCCGTCGTACGCCGCGATCAGCGCGTGCGGCACGGTGCCGATTCCCTTCGAGCCCCACCACGACGCCTGTGCGTCCGTGGACACGCCGATCGCGCCGGCCACGTGCGCCGCGTAGCCATCGCCCGTCTGTACCAGCCAGTGGTCGTGGCGGGCGGGGAAGAACATCACCGTCTTCGGCCATGCCGCCTCGACCACCTTCCGCGTGTTGGTGGCCACCTTCGTGCGCCGGGCGAGCACGCCCAGGTAGAGCGTCTCCAGGTGCGCGAACGCGGCGTAGGGCCCCGTGATCAGGAGCACGGTCTCCCACGGCCGGATCCGGTCGCCGTCGCGCATCGCCCGCACGTCCAGGTCGCTCCACTCGTAGCCCTCCGTGAGGCAGAGCTTCAGGATCGCGATCGCCTCGTCCACCCCGCCCAGCCACGCGTGCTTCTTCTGGAAGACCTGCACGGTGACGAGCGGCTCCCGGCCGTCCTCCAGCAGCACGTCGCGCGCGTAGACGAAGTACTTGTCCGAGTAGTAGCCGGCCCGCATGCGCGCCGCCGGAAGCTGAAAGATCGAGGGATCGAGCCGCTCCGGCCTGCGCAGCGGCGGCGGGGGCGTGGGGCGAGGCGGGGTCTCCGGCGGCTGATCGCTCATGCTTCTGCCTCCCTGCGTCGCTTCGTGGCGAAGTGGAGCCCGACCGAGCCCAGCAGCGTGAGCACGCCCGCCATCGGCCACATGAACGGATACCCCCGGTACTGCGGGAACACGTGCGCGCCGACGTCGATGGCGACGCCCACCAGCATCGGCGCGAAGATGCGCCCGAAGCTGACGCTCAGGATGTAGAGCCCGGTGTAGCGGCCGATCGCCTTGTTGCCCACTATGCCCGCGAAGAGCGGGTACGGCAATGCGACGAGCGCCGCCGCGCCCACGCCGGCGCCGAGCAGCAGCAGCACCGCCGTTCCCAGGGTCCGCATGAACACGCCCGCCAGCATGACCACGCCGAGCAGCCCCGCGCCGACCTGGAGCAGCACCGCGCGGTCGTAGCGGTCGCCCAGCCGGCCGATCACCACCGACCCGATCGCCAGCCCCACCACCAGCAGCGTCATCATGAGGGAGGCCTGCGCCACGGTGATGCCCAGCACGACCGTGCCGAACAGGAAGAAGTAGGGCCGCACGCCATCGACGGCTCCCGTCCACAGCGCGTTCGAGACCAGGAACAGCAGCGCGGCCGGCCGCTGGCGCAGGTCCGCCCAGAGCGCCCGCAGCCCGCCCGAGATGCGTTCCTCGTGCATGGCAAGGTCGAGTCCCGCGGGCGGCGCCGCCCAGATCGTCATCCAGGTCATCCCGAGGATCAGCAGGGCGCCCAGCAGGAACGGGAGCGGCGGCCAGATCGCGTACAGCAGCCCGCTCGCCACCAGGCCGAAGCCGAGCCCCGCCGAGTGCAGCACGCCGCGTACGCCCTGCACCCGGCCTCGCCGCTCATCCGGCACCGAGTCAACCATCAGGGCCCAGAGCGGCGTCAGATATCCGTGCAGCGCGGCGAAGAAGATGAAAGCGACCCCGGCCAGCGGCCAGTAGCCGCGAAGGAACGGTGCCGTGGCCAGGGCGGCGGCCATCAGCGGTGCGGTGATCATGAGGAAGAAGGTGCGCCGCCCGAAGCGGCGCGTCAGTCCGGCGGGCAGATGGTCGCTGAGCGTGCCGATCCAGTACGGGACCAGCAGCGCGAAGATGCCCTCGCCGCCCACGGCGAATCCGATCAGGAACGCGGAGCGGGCGTAGCGCGCGAGCAGCACCGGCAGGACGGCGACCATGAGCGTCTGCCCGGACGTCGAGCCCAGGGTGCCCGCCGTGATGCCGTACTCCTTCAGGATCCGTCCGCGCCGGCTCGTCACCGATTCACTCGTCCCCTCGCTCTGCCGTCCCTCGAATCCGGCGGCCGCGGCCGCGGGGCCAATCTGGCGCGCCTGCGTCGAACGTCAAGCAAGGCCGGGGCCCGCGCGCCGTCCGGATGGACGCTCGGGACCCGACCGGCCTGGCGCTTGCACCCTCCATCGCCTCATGCGCGCAGCCAGCCTCCTGCTTCCCCTGGTCCTTGCCGCCGCGCCGCTCTCGGCCCAGGCGATCCGGCTCCGCGCCTTCACGCTATCCACCGGACCCCGCCTCTCCGCCGGCACGCGCGGCACCGCCCTCTTCGCCGCCGCCGCCGACCTCTCGTTGCCCTGGCTGGGAGCCGGCCGGGCGCGGGTGGAGCTCGGCACGTCGAGCGCGCCCCTCGACCCGGAGGACGGTCCCGGGACGCGCCGGGACCGCCAGGCGACGCTCGGATACGCCCGCTGCCTCGGCTCCGCCGCCGCCGTCGGCCTCGGCGGCATCCGGCCGCGGGTCGGCGTCGGCATCGCCCTCCACTGGGTGCGCACCGACGCTCTCGCCCATGCCGGGGACACGACCGGGGACGGGCGCTTCGCCCGCCGGAGCTCCGCCGTGCGCCCCGCGCTCCACGCCGAGACCGGCCTCGCCCTGCCCCTCGCTCGCAACCACCGCCTCGACCTCGAGATCGCCGCGCGGGCGGCGGCCCTCCTGGGCGGCCCAGACGCGCTCGAACTCCGCTTCGGCGTGCGCTACGCGCTCGACGGCCGACCTTCCGGGTTGGTCGCCGGGGAGCCTGTGGCCGCGCCTCCGGACCCACCGGCCGACGTCGAGCCGGCCCCGGCGCCGGGTGTGGCCGCACCCGGCGCCACCGGCGCCGCTGCGCTCCCCGCCGCCATCCGCGCCGCCTTCCGGACGGCGCTCTCCAACGCCCTCGCGGACGCCGCGGATCGGGGGCTTATCCGGGAGGAAGGGCCCGGCTTCGCCCTCCTCGACTCCGCCTTCATCGGCGGCCGGCTGCGGCCCGAGACGGCCGCGGCGCTGCGGCGGGCCGGCGCTCGCCTGACCACGGCGGGCGCCCGGGTCTCGATCCTCGCCGACGAGGACGCGGATGCGACGGCCCGTCCGTCCACCGCCACGCTGCGGGCCGTGGCGGTGGCGCAGGCGCTCGCGGCCGGCGGGCTCGCGCGCTCCGCGATGCGCCTGGAGGTGGTGCGCCGGGCCGCCGGCGGCGACGTCGCCGTGCGGCCCCGCCGCCTCAGCGCCCGCGCTGCGCCAGCGTCACCCCGCCGATGATGACCGCGGCGCCCACGAGCTGGAGCGCACGCGGAACCTCGCCGAGCCAGGCCCACGCGACGAGCAGCGCCAGCACGGGCACGAGGTTGGAGTACGTCGAGGTGCGTGTATTGCCGAGACGGCTGACGCCGCGGTACCAGAGCAGGTACGCCAGCCCGATGCTCAGCGCGCCCGAGAACGTCACGGCCGCCCATGCCTCCAGGGGCACGGCGTCGAGATCCACGCCGCGCAGCGCCGGTAGGCCCATGAGACACCCTGTGTCAACCCCCCTGTGTTCAAGCAGCCGCCGCGGTGGGTTCCGCGGGGGTGAAGAAGGGGATAGCCCGTCCGTGTCGGGAGGGGTCGTAGGTGGACCGATTGTGCCAGCAGCGCCACAGCACGCGGACCCAGGCTCGGGCGAGGATTCGGATTGCGTGCGGGTGATCGCAGCCGCGGGCACGGGCGCACTTGTAGACGGCGGCGGCCCAGGGGTGGGCATGGCGGGAGTTGTCCGCCCAGGTGGTGAGGGCTTGTCGCAGGCGCTTGTTGCAGGCGAAGCGGCAGGCGACGCCGCGATGCTTGCCGGAGCTGTGCGTAACGGGGGCGACGCCGGCTTCGGCGGCGAGCTGGGCGTCGGTGGCGAAGCGGAGCCGGTCGTCGCCGAGCTCGGCGAGAATCTGGGCGGCATTGATGGTGCCGGTGCGGGGGAAGGACTTCAGGATCTCACCGTCGGGATGCTGCGCGAGGTGAGCGGCGATGAGCCCGTCGAGCTCGCGGATCTGAGCCACGAGAGGGCGGAGGACGGCGACCAGGGAACGGACGAGCTGACCTTTGGTCTCGCTCTCGAGCTCGGCGGCCTGCCCTGCGGGGGCGGAGCGGAGCCGCTCGAGGAGCTGATCGACCGGCCGGCGGCCGCAGTAGGCAGTGCGCTTGAGGAATCGTTCGAGGCGCTTGGGCCCGAGGCGGGCGGCGCTCTCCGGGGTGGGGTAGGCGTCCAGGAAATCGAGGGCGATCGGGCTATCGACATCGGCGAAAATGGCGGCAGCGCCGGCCCAGAAGCTGTCGAGCAGGCTGCGGAGCTGATTGGCGAGCTGGACGCGGGTCGCGACCAGGTCATCGCGGGTGCGAACGGCGGCGCGAAGCGCCTTGGTGCGATCGGAGGGGACCCGGAGCGGCCGGAATCGATGCCCATCGGTACGCAGGACGTCGGCGAGGATGTAGGCATCACCGGGATCGCTCTTCCCCGGAGCCGCGGCGTAGCGGGGCCGGGTGGCCTTGAGGGCGTTCGGGTGGATCGGAACGACCGGGAAGCCGGCCTCGACCAACGTATCCACCAGAAGTCCGGACGGCCGCTCGATGGCGATGGGCAGCTGCGCCGGAGAGCTGACGCGACGCAGGCGCCGGATCAGCTCACTCAGCCCACCGGCCGTGTGAGGGATGGTGAACGCGTCAACGAGGGCGCCGCTGAGATCGAGCACACAGACGTCATGCTTGTCGCTGGCCCAGTCAATTCCGACGAGGTAGCTTGGATCCAGTCCTTCCACGCCTCACCTCCGAGCAGAGATTCACTCCCTCGCTCCGGCGTTGGAAGGTCTCACCGATCGCTCACTGAAAGGCGCTCTCGGCTTCAGGTGCCGTGGCGCTACACCCTGTGGTCGGTTGGGGCCTTCCACGCCGGGCAGGGGAGCGGGTCTCATGCGGGCCGTCGAGCGGCAAGCGACGCTGGCTCTCCCTACCCGGACGCCGAAGCACTTCTCTTGAGCGGCGCGAATCTACGCCCCGCTGAGGGTAAGGTGCACCAGTGAGCACGATGCCCGCCGTGCCGCACCACAGCGTCCAGGCGGTGACCGGGATCGGGCCGTAGCGCTCCACGAGGTCGCGCGCCCCGACCGTGTAGAGCGACCAGGAAGTCGATGCGCCCAGCATGATCGCCTCGCCGGCCGCCGAGGAGCCGCCCGCCTGCGCACCCGGGCCGCCCAGCACGACGAGCGCCATCCCCGCCACCGTCGCCACCACCCCCACCCACGTGGCGGCACCCACGCGCTCGTGCCCGACGGCCGCCGAGAGCAAGGCCGTCAGGACCGGCGAACCGGCCAGCAGCAGGCTCGCGATCCCCGCCCGCGTCATTGCCAGCCCCGAGATGAACAGGATCTGGTAGAGCACGTTTCCCACCAGCCCCAGGACGAGCACCCGCGGCACGTCCGCTCGAGCCGGCAGCGGCACCGGGCCGCGTGCCCGCAAGACGGCGTAGACCACGAGCGAGGCCAGGGGGAAGCGGAGCGCGTTGAAGCCGAGCGGCGGAAGGACCGCGAGCGCATCCTTCGCGACGGAGAAGTTCACGGCCCAGATGACGACCATCACGAGCAGGCCGCGGCCCGGGTTCCACGGCGCGGGCGCGTGGCCGGTGGTCCCTGCCGGGCCCCGCGCGGAGCCGCGCACGGCGGGGAGAGGCCTCACCGGTACGCGACCGCGGCGAGGACGTTCGCCAGCGCTGGAGGCGGGTGGGTGGACCCGTGGACGAGACAGACGAGGCTCACGAGGTCTCCGGTGCACACACGGTCGGACAGGGCCGGCGGCCACGAGGGCCGCCTGCCGGCAAGATCCGCGGCCTTGCCGGACCCCGCAAGCGCGCGCGCCGTGCCACGTGGAGCGGCGGCGAGTCTCTGCACGAAGGCACTCGGAGCTGAGCCCTGGCCGGCCAACCCGCGCCGCGGAGCACTGCTTGCGGCGCCCGCTCGCGCGGGCCAACTTCAGCCGCTGGACGGCCGTGGAGGCACGCTCGCGAAGGAGGGCGCATTGGTTGCCGCAGTGGTGCTGATCCGGGTCGCGCGCGAGCACATACCGCAGGCAGCGCGCGAGGTGGCCGGGATCGAGGGGGTGTCGGAGGTCTACTCGGTCTCCGGTGACTGGGACCTCGTCGCCATCCTGCGCGTCCCGGAGTGGGAGCAGATCGCGCAGGTGGTGACGGAGCGGCTCGCGGCGATCGGCGGCATCGAGTCGACCAACACGCTCGTGGCGTTCCGGGTCTACTCGAAGCAGGACCTGGAGGGCGCGTTCGACATGTTCGAGTAGGCGGGCCTCTACTCGCGCACTTCGTTGGGTGGGCGGGTGGCAGCCTCCGGCGCCGGCGGCTCCTCTGCGGTGGGCCGGGCAGGGGCGTGGCGCTCCGGCGCGGCGTAGCGGTGGCGCTGGTACATGTCGCGCGCGATCTCGCCGGCGATGCCCTGGGCACCAAGGCCGAAGGCGATGCCGGCGGCCAGCGCGCCGGCGCCGACCACCGCGATGAAGAAGACGAGCACGATATCCTGCGCGATGTCGAGCTGCTCCAGCGCCATGAAGGCGGCCAGCAGGATGACGGCCGCCTTCGCCGCGCGCGCCAGGGTCGGGCCGCCCGAAACCCCGCCGGCGGAGGCGAGCACGAGGTCCTTGACGAACTCGCCGAGCAGGATGCCGAGGACGAGCACTGCCACGGCGGCCATGACGTGAGGGATGTAGGCGAGCAGCTCCGCGAAGAGCGAGCTTACCGCGTCCACGCCGAGCGCGTTCGCCGCCAGCAGGATCACGAGCAGCATGAGGGTCCAGAAGACCAGCTTGGCCAGGACCGTCGATGGGTCCAGCGAGGTGCCGGCGCGCTCCAGCGCCTCGATGACGCCGCCATCGCGCATCCAGCGATCGAAGCCAACGCGGTGCAGCGCGATGTCGGTCCCTCGCTCCACCATCTTGGCGATCGCGTAGCCCGCGAGCAGGAGCCCGAGCGCGGCGGCGAGGTGGGGCAGGAACTCGACGATCTGGACGATTCCGTCCTGGAGTCGCTGGCTCAGGGCTTCCTGCATCAGGGCGGCCTCCGTCGGGGGTCGAGCGGAACGCTGGGGCCGTGGCCTGGGACGCGCAAGGGGCGGGAGGTTGCACGATGCGCCGATTCAGCGATGCGTGGGGGAGGGAGTGGGACGTCGTGGTGGGGAGGGAGTCCTGGGGCACCCTCTACGCCCTCTTCGTGCCCGTGGCGGGAACGGAGCCCGTGCGGCAGGTGATGCTCGACTCCGCCGGCTACGAGCAGGCGCAGCTCGAGCTCTCCGACATGGACGACGCGGCGCTGGCGGAGCTGTTCCGCCGGACCGGTCCAAAGCAATCCTGAGATGAGCCGACCATGAGAACCTTCGAGGATGAGACGGGACGCGCCTGGATCGCCACCGCGGAGGAGGAGGACACGCCGCGACACCACGGCCGCTGGTACCTCGTGTTCCGCCCGGCCGACGCGGAGAAGCCCCGGCTCGCCATGCCGGAGGTCCGCTGGAAGAACCTCCAGACGGCGGAGCGTACCATCGCGACCATGGGGACGGTCGAGCTGCGCCGGCGGCTGCGCACCCTGATGCGGCGGACCGGGATCCCCGAGGCGACGGTGCTCGCGCCCGCGCCCGACCGTGGCCGCGACGCGAACGCCGGGTGAGGTTCGGAACGGCCTGCGGGAACACACCTTGCACCGTTCCGGGCCGGACCCCGACCGACAGGAGCAGGCCCGTGTATCCCAGACGCGTCACCCGCACGTGGAGGGCGTTCCCGAGCGCGGCCCGGCGCCGCATCGAGGAGGACCTCGACTGCGGCCACAGACCCTGCTGTCCGCGCTGCGGCACCCCGCTCGCCGCGCAGCCCGGCACCCGCCTCGCCGCGGTGCTGCCCGCCGGTGCGCGCGGCCACGACCTCGAGTGCCGTGGCTGCCGCCGCTTCCATGCCCGCGTGCTCCATACGCCACGATCCCTGTACGTCCAGCGCATCCGCCGGCTCGCGGCCGCCGTGCTGCGCGCCTGACGCCCAGGCCCGAGCGCGCATGAGCCGCTACGACGTCGCTGCGCTGCGCGCCACGGAATACCCGCGGGCGGCCGAGGCCACGTACATGAACGCCGCGGGGGTCGGCCCGATCCCCGCCCGGGCGCGGCGCCGCATGGAGGAGCTGGCCGAGGTGCGCTCGGCGCCGCACCTGCTGCGCGACGGCGAGATCCCGGAGGGGCTCGCCGCGGCCCGGGCCGCCCTCGGCCGCCTCGTCGGCGGCGAGCCGGCCGAGATCGCGCTCACGCCCAACACCAACGTCGGCATCGCCATCGGCACGCAGCTGCTGCTCGGCCGCGCGCTGAATGGTCGCGAAAGCCGGCGCCGGATCGTCCTGAGCGAGGGAGAGTTTCCGGCCAACGTCTACCCCTGGCTCTCCCTCGAGCGGCACGGCTTCGCGGTGGAGCGGGTGCCGACCGACGCCCTCGGCCGTCCCGACGAGGACCGGCTGCTGGAGGCGCTGGACCGCCCTGATGTCGCCGCGTTCGCTCTCTCCGCCGTCCAGTTCTCGACCGGCTGGGGCGCGGACCTCGCTCGCTTCGGAGAAGTCTGTGGCCGGCGCGAGATCCTCTACGTGGTGGATGCGATCCAGGCGCTCGGCGCCGCGCCGCTCGAGCCGCGCCCGGCTGGCATCGACCTGCTGGCCGCCGGCGGCCAGAAGTGGCTGTGCGGCCCCTGGGGCAGCGGCTTCGCCTGGGTCCGTCCCGAGCTGCTCCGGGAGGAGCCGCTTATCGCCGGCTGGCTCTCCTTCACGTCCTCCGCCGACTTCTCGCGGCTCACGGACTATCGGTGGGAGCTGCTCCCCGACGCCCGCCGCTTCGAGATGGGCACGATCCCGCTGCAGGCGTTCCTCGGCCTGACGAGGGCCGTAGAGCTCATCCTCGAGCTCGGCCTCGAGGCCATCCGCGACCACATCCGCGACGTCCAGGCTCCGCTGCTCGAGTGGATCGATGGCCGCGACGACATTACCGTCGTCTCGCCCCGCGACGAGCCGCACCGCAGCGCCATCGCGTGTCTCCGCCCGCCGGACGCGCCCAGGGTGCACGGCGCGCTCACCGCGGCCGGCGTCGTCTGTGCGCTGCGCGAGGGCGCGATCCGCCTCGCGCCGCACTTCTACAACACGCCGGAGGAGATGGCGCGGGTGGTCGACGTGCTGGACGGCGCGGTGGCGGGATGAACGCGGTCGAGGCGCTGGTCGAGCAGGTGCGGCGCGAGTTCGCGCCCGAGCCGCGCATCGCCATCTTCGAGGTGCGCGTGGATGCGCGCGAGGATGGCGTGGCGCTCACCGGCGTCACCACGGAGCCGGCCGCCGCGCGCGCCCTGCTCGAACGCGTGGCCCGGCTCCAGGCCGGCCGCCTGCTCGACGAGATCGTGCGGCTCCCGGATCCCTCCCTCGGCGAGGCCTGCTGGGGCCTCGTGCGCGCGGCGATCGCCCCCGTTCACGTCGCGCCCAGCATCCGCGCGACCCAGACCTCGCAGTACGTGATGGGCGCCCGCGTCGAGCTCCTGGCCCGCAGCGGTCCCTGGCTGCGCGTCCGCGGCGAGGACGGCTACATCGGCTGGGTCAACCAGGGCTACCTCCGGACGGGGGCGCGCAATGCGATCGACGCCCTCCTGGCCGCCGACGGCGGCACGCCCGTGGTCTCTCTCGGCGCCCGCCTCGAGGATGCGGCCGGCCGTCCGCTCTCTCCCTTCCCCTGGGGCGCGCGGGCGATCCGGATGCCCGACGGCCGGCTTCGCCTGCCGGACGGCCGGCAGGCCCGCCTCGGCGACGGGCGCGTGGCGCCGGCCGCCTCGCTCCTGGAGCGGTTCCCCGCCCGCGGCCCGGCCATCGTCGAGAGCGCCCGACTCTGGCTGGGGGCGCCCTACGTCTGGGGCGGCGGCACCCACCTGGGCGTGGACTGCTCGGGCTTCGTCCAGGCCATCTACGCGCTCCACGGCGTGCGGCTGCCGCGCGACTCGGAGCTGCAGGCCCGCACCGGCGCGGAGGCGGAGACCGGCGAGATTTTCGCCGCCGTGCGCGCCGGCGACCTGCTCTTCTTCACCGAGGTGCCCGGCCACATCACCCATGTCGCCCTCTCGATGGGCGGCCCCCGCATCATCCACTCGTCGCTCTCCAACGGCGGTGTCGCCATGAACGACCTCGGCGGCGAGCACGGGCCGGAGCCCGCCCTCCGCGAGATGTTCGTGGTGGCCAGGAGGGTCCTGCGGGAGGACTGAGGGGGCTGCGCCTCAGGGGATCCGGATCCGCTTCCCGGGCAGCAACCGCCGCGGGCTCAGGCCCGGATTCGCCTTCTCGAGCGCGCTCACGGTGGTGTGGAACCGGTCCGCGATCCCGCTCAGCGTATCGCCCTTCCGGATGGTGTAGCGCCGGGCCCCGGCGCTCGGCGCCGCAGGCGACGGGGCCGCCGCGGTCCCGCTCGCGCTCGCCGCCTCCTCGCCCACGCCCGGGAGCTGCAGCACCTTGCCCGGCAGCAGCCGTCTCGGATTCAGGCCCGGATTCGCCTTCTCGAGCGCATCCACCGTGGTGTGATTGGCGTCGGCGATGGAGGTCAGCGTCTCGCCCGCCTGCACGGTGTCCGTGCGGGGCTCGGCCGGGGCGGTCGCGTTGGGCGTCGGCGGGGCCGGCGCCGGTTGCGCGGTCGTGGATCCGGCCGGCGCCGGCGCCGCCACGCTCGTCGAGCCTCGCGGCGCCGCGGCGAGAGCGGGAGGAGCCTGCGCGCCGGGGAGCGGCGCCGGCGCCGGGGGGGCGGCCGCGGGCCCGCTGGGTGGCGAGGCAGGGAAGCGGTCGGCCAGCCGGCCGGCCGACGGCTGGTTCGCCACCTCTCCGGCGGGCCGGCTGAAGGAGGCCAGGCGCGCGCCGATCGCGTCCTCGATGCGCTTGGCCTTCCACGTGGACGGGTCGCCGTTGCTGATCATGCTGAACACTAGGTGCTCGCCGTCGGCCGCGGTGACGTAGCCGGAGAGGGCGGAAACGTGGTCGATGGTGCCCGTCTTGGCGTGCAGGTTCCCCCACGCGGGCGTGTGGTACATGCGCCGGAGATGGCGCTCGCCGGCGGCCGGCATGAAGGAATGCAAGCTGTCGTAGAGAGTGGGGTGCACCGCCACGAGGCTCAGCAGCCGCACGATCGTCCGGCTGTCGGTCCGGTTCAGGGGCGAGAGCCCGGAGCCGTCGTGCATCTGCAGGACGAACGGCTGCGCTCCGGTCTCGCAGTGCAGCATGTTCTCGATGGCCTGATAGCCGCTCTTCACGGAGCCGTCCCCCAGGGCCACGCGGCCCACCGTACGCAGCGTCTGCTCGGCGAACATGTTGTGGCTCAGCTTGATGAGCGTGCTCAGGATGTCGCCGAGCGGCGGCGACTGGTGCACCGTCAGCACGTGCAGCGGCGGACCCTGGTGGAACGCCGGAGCGAACACCGCCCGTCCGGTGACCGGTGATTCCGCGGCCGTGTGGACCGCGCGGATCCCGCCCGTCACGGCGATGCCGTGCTCGGCCAGCACCTGCCGGAACACCGCGGCGGTGTAGCGCGCGGGATCCGCTGCCGGAACCACGCGCGTGAGCGGTCTCGCGCCCCGGCCGATCCGGCCGGCCACGATCACGGGCCCGCCGTAGCCGTCGCGGGCGATGCGCAGGCTGGTGCGGCCGCCCGCGACGGTCGTCGCCTGGTTCACGATGTCGGCGTCGGGACCGCCCGGCACCGCCTCGACCGTCGGTGGCTCGCCCACCGTGGCGGCCGGCGTGACCCGAACGCTCATGAGGTTCTCGTTTAGCGAGAGCGCGCTCGCCGGCACCGCGTACGACGCGTTGGCGTAGCTCGTCTCCCATCCCTCGCCGGTGGCCGGCCCCGAGAAGTAGGATGCATCGCCCACGACCGCGCCCCGCACCTGCCGGATCCCGAGCGCCGCGAGACTGTCCGCGAACGCGTCCAGCACCGTCGTCTGGCTCGGGTAGTAGCGGCCCGACATCGTGGGATCACCCGTGCCGTAGAGCACGAGGTCCCCATCCAGCACGCCGTTCTGCACGGTGCCGCTCGAGAGGACGTAGGTCGTGTAGCGGTAAGAGGATCCGAGGTAGTAGAGCGCAGCGGATACCGTGAACAGCTTCATGTTGGAGGCCGGCGCAAGCGGCTGGTCCGACTGGTGCTCCACCAGCGTGTCCCCGCGCTCGAGCGAGTAGACGGTCACGCTCCATGTGTCGCCGTGCCATCCCGGACTCGCGATCAGCCGGTCGATGTCCGAACGCAGGTCGAGCGTGGCCGCGCCCGGGCCGACCGGGCGCGCTGCGCTCGCCACGGCTGCCGCGCGCGCCGGTGGCGGGACGGTGCGGCGCGCCGGAGCCGGCGTCGCGGCCAGGACCAGCCAGGCCAGGAGGATGCGCAGCGGATTCGAGATCATTGGCTTCGGTCGGGTCCCACGAGTCGATGGCCGGATCTGCAAGCTAACATCACGCCCGCCCCGAAGTGCAAGAGGAAGGCCATGATCCACCGTTGCGCGCGGCCGCCTTCCACGCCGCCGGATGCGCGTTGCGGCGCGCCTTTCGGCTATCACGCCCCGCCACCATATTCGCCCCATGATCATCGGAGCCGGCACCGACCTGGTCGAGGTGGACCGATTCCGCCGCTTTCTCGAGCGGCGCGGCGCCCGCGCGCTCGAGCGCCTCTTCACTCCTGCCGAGCGCGCCTACTGCCTGCGTCAGGCGGTTCCCGCGTCCTCGCTGGCCGCCCGCTTCGCCGCCAAGGAGGCCTTCTTCAAGGCGCTCGGCACCGGCTGCGGCCAGGCCGGCCGCTGGCGCGAGGTCGAGGTCGCGCGCGGCCTCGCGGGGCGCCCCATGCTCCGCCTCCACGGCGCGGCCGAGCGGAGCGCGCGCGCGGCCGGCGCCCGCGCGCTCCACGTCTCGCTCAGCCACACCCGCGAGCATGCCACGGCGATGGTGGTCCTCGAGAGCTGAGCGCGCGCCGCAACCCTCTTGCGTGCGGGCGGGGTGCGGTCCACTATTGACGCGAGACGCTGCTGCGAAGGGGTCGTGCGGCAGGGGATCGAGGTCACGGCGCGCCTCACCAGAGTTCGGTGAGCGCGCCCTTCTGTTTATGGCTCATCTTTTGCCATCCGCATCACGGCCGGGCCCACCACCGACCCCCGTGGTTCCACCTGAAGGAAGGAGTCACTCGCATGGCGGATTCGCTCCGCGTCCTCATTGCTGACGACGAAGCCCTCCACAATCTCGCCCTCAGCAGCCAGCTCGAGACCCTCGGGCACACCGTCGTCGCGACGGCCACCAACGGCCGCGAAGCCGTGCAGCTCGCTCGGGAGACCCGCCCCGACCTGGCGTTCCTCGACATCCGCATGCCGACTATGACCGGACCCGAGGCTGCCCACGAGATCTCCGCGGAGCGGCCGATCCCGATCGTCATCCTGTCCGCCTACAGTGATGCCCGCACCGTCGAGGAGGCGACCCGCGCCCCCGTCTTCCACTATCTCGTCAAGCCCGTCGATCCGGACGATCTCGCGCCCGCGATCGCCGTCGCCCGCGCCCGCTTCGACGAGTGGCTCGACGCCCGGCGGCAGAAGGAGATGCTCGAGCTCAAGCTGGAGGAGCGGAAGATCATCGAGCGCGCCAAGGGGCTGCTCATGGAGTCGCGCGGCCTCTCCGAGCGCGAGGCGTACCGCTTCCTGCAGAAGACGTCGCAGGACAAGAACACGCCGATGGTGGACCTGGCCCGCAAGATCCTGCTGGCGGCCCCGCTGCTCCAGAAGGAATAGGCGTGACGCCTTCCGAAACGGCATCGCGGTCCACGCCCCCGGCCGGCGGACGCGCCGCCGGCCGGCAACGCGCGGGTGTCGAAGGGGAAGACAGGGCGGCGGGAATGGCCGAGGCGGCTGCCGCGCCGCGCGCGGAGACCCCGGCCCGGCCCGCCCGTATCCTGGTCGTCGATGACGAGCCGCTCGCGCGCCAGATGTTCGGCGATCTCCTCGAGGCCCATGGCTTCGAGGTGGTCGCCGTCGGCCGCGGCGAGGAGGTCTTCGCCTTCCTCGGCGAGGTCGATCTCATGCTGCTGGATGCCATGCTGCCCGGCCGCGACGGCTGGTCCATCTGCCGCGAGATCAAGAGCCGCCCCGACGTGCTCATCCCCGTCATCATGGTCACCGCGCGCACCGCCCCGGACGACGTGGTGCGTACCTTCTCCGCCGGCGCCGACGACTACATTGCGAAGCCCTTCCACGTGGCCGAGCTGACGGCCCGCATCGAATCCCGCCTGCGCGTCTACCGCGCCGAGCGCGCCATCCAGAACGCCAACCGGCAGCTCAAGGAGCTCGCGGAGCAGAACTACGAGCTCTACGAGCGCGCCCGGCACGATGCGGAGGAGCGCGCGAACCTGCTTCGCGAGCTCGATCACCGCGTACGCAACAATCTGTCGGTGATCATGGGGCTGCTGGGGATGGAGCGGAACCGCAAGCCGCCGCGCCATACCACCGAGGCCCTCGCCAGCCTGGAGGGCCGGATCCGCTCGTTCCTGCTCGTCTACGAGGCGCTGCGCCGGCAGAACTACCGCGGCGTGCCCGTCCGCGAGATCGCGGAGCGGCTGACGCAGCGGCTGCGCAACTCCATGGACCTGCAGCGCCGGATCGAGACCCGCATCGAGGGCGAGGGGATCCTGCTGGATGAGCCGCAGGGTTTCGCGCTCGCGCTCGCGCTCTCGGAGCTGATCACGAACGTCTACCGCCACGCCTTCCCGGACGAGCGCGCCGGAACGTTGCGCATCGTGATGTCCGAGTCCGACGGTGACATGTCGCTGGAGGTCTGTGACGACGGCGTCGGCAGCGACTCGCTGCAAGGGCCGCACGTGCTCGGCAGCGGGCGCAGCATCGTCGAGGCGCTGGTGCAGAACGAGCTGGGCGGGCACGTCTCCTACGAGTCGGCGGACGGGGGGACCTGCGCTCGCCTCACGTTCCCGCGCGCCGACGCGGGCGATCAGTACGTCGCGAGGTAGCGCTCGATCTCCCAGTCGTGCACCTGCGCGATATAGTCCTGCCACTCCTGCTCCTTCGCGCTCAGCAGGTGGCGATAGACGTGCTCCCCGAGCACCTCGCGCATCCAGCGGCTGCGCCGTAGCTGCTGCGTCGCCTCGCCCAGGTCGCGGGGCAGCTCCTGGATCTTGTAGCGCCGACGGTCCCGCACCGAGAGCGTGAAGATGTTCTTGTCCACCGGCTCCGGCGGCTCGGTCTTGCCGCGGATCCCGTCCAGCCCCGCCCCCAGCTGCACCGCCAGGGAAAGGTACGGGTTCGCCGCCGGGTCCGGCATCCGCAGCTCCAGCCGCGTTCCCTTGCCCCGCCGCTCCGGCACGCGCACCAGCGGTGAGCGGTTGTGGTGGCTCCACGCCACGTTGACCGGCGCCTCGTAGCCCGGGACCAGCCGCTTGAAGCTGTTCACGAGTGGGTTCGTCACCACGCAGAACTCCCGGGCGTGCGCCAGCAGCCCCCCGGCGTACCAGCGCATCACGCGCGAGATGGCATCCGGCGCCTTCGGGTCGTGGAACGCGTTCTCGCCGTCCCGGAAGAGCGACTGGTGGGTGTGCATGCCGGAGCCGTTTATGCCGAAGATCGGCTTCGGCATGAACGTGGCGTGCAGCCCGTGCTGCAGGGCGATGTTGCGCACGACGAACTTGAACGTGACCAGCTGATCCGCCGTCGCGAGCGCATCGGCGTACCGGAAGTCGATCTCGTGCTGCCCGGGAGCCACCTCGTGGTGGGCCGCCTCCACGTCGAAGCCCATGGCCGAGAGCACGTTCACGATGTCGCGCCGCGCCACCTCTCCCAGGTCCACGGGCGTCAGGTCGAAGTACGATCCCGAGTCGTGCGTCACGCGAGTCGGCGTCCCGTCCTCCCCGCGCTGGAACAGGAAGAACTCCGCCTCCACCCCGGCCATCATCTCGTAGCCCAGCTTCGCCGCCGCCGCGATCTGCCGCTTCAGCACCTGGCGCGGGTCCCCCGGGAACGGATCGCCGCTCGGCAGGTGCACATCGCAGATCAGGCGCGCGACCCGGTTCTCCTCATCGCCCCACGGGTACACGGCGAATGTCGCCAGGTCCGGGACGAGGACCATGTCCGATTCCTCGATGCGCACGAAGCCCTCGATCGAGGAGCCGTCGAACATGATCTCACCGTCCAGCGCCTTCGCGAACTGGCCGCCCGGCACCTCGACGTTCTTGCTCGCGCCCATGATGTCCGTGAACTGCAGCCGCAGGAACCGGACGTTGTGCTCCTTCAGCGACGCCAGCACCTCCGCGCGCGTGCGTCCCGCCGGCCGCGCAGCCATCGACGGCCGCACCTGGTGCGCCGGCACCATCTGCTTCGGGGTTCTCGCCATGGCCAAAGGCTACGCGGGGCACCCCCGCTTCGGCAACACCCGCCAGAGGACTCCGCGAGCGGCGTGAGCGTCGATGACGGGTGAGGGTGGGGGTGAGGGTGAGGTTGAGGATTAGGGTGGGGATGAGGGTGGGGATGAGGGTGGGCACGGGGCGGGCAGAGCGGCGGCAGAGCACCACCCGCGGTCAGTTCGTACGGCAGCTCCGGCACCTGCCCACGAGCTCGAGCCGGTAGCCCTCGACCGAGAAGCCGTCCACCGGGCCCAGTCGCTCCAGCGCCAGCGCGTCCAGCCGCCCGGGAACGTCCAGCACCGAGCCACAGTCGAGGCAGCGCGCGTGCGGGTGCGGGTCCGTCCTGCCGTCGTAGCGGGCCGAGCCGTCGCCGTACGTCAGCTTGGCCGCCAGCCCGCACCCCACCAGCGTCTCCAGCGACTTGTAGACCGTCGCCAGCGAGATGTCCGGGATCCCCGAGCGCACCGACGTGAACACGTCGTCCGCCGTCGGATGCGTCACCGTGCTCAGCAGGAACCGGTACACCGCCGCACGCTGCTCCGTGAAGCGCTGCCCGTTGGCCTCCAGCGCATCGCGCAGCACGGCGTCCGGGTTGCCGGCCGCCGCCAGGGCCACGCTCGCATTCTCGCTCACCGTCGCCATCATCTACCTCTCCGCATCGCCCGGGGACGGGCGAGCGCGTAACATAGAAGCCGCTGCGAGCGGCTGTCAATAGCGATTATTGGTATGGCACAGGGCTTATGCCGCTGGGAGCAAAGGAGTTAGGATCCGCTCTGCGACGGAGGAGCCATGCCCCAAGCCACGCGCCCCGCCGTACTCGCCCTCGTGGCCGACCTGATTTTCGCGGCCCGCATCCAGGGCGCCGCCCGGGCGGCGGGCACGACCGTCGAGACGCTCCGCTCCGCCGCCGACCTGCTGGCGCGCGCGGCCGCGGCGCCGCCCCGGCTCATCCTGGTCGATCTCGACGTCCGGGCGTCATCGCCGGCGGGCGTAATCGCCCGGCTGAAGGAGGAGGCCGCGACGGCCGAGGTCCCCGTCGTCGCCTTCGTCTCGCACGTCCGAGAGGACGCGATCGCGGAAGCACGCGCCGCCGGAGCGGACCGCGTCATGGCCCGCTCCGCCTTCGTGCGGGAGCTGCCAGGATTGATGGAAGGGATCGGGGGATAGGCGTCCGGGCTCGCGAGGCGTGAGGCCCGCCTCGCCTGCGTCCAGTCCCTGGCCGATGCCGTCAGGCGGCGTCGGCCTCTTCCTTGAGCTTGCAGTCGATGCAGTAGCGCGCGTGGGGCAGGGCATCCAGCCGGTCGAAGTCGATCGGCTTGCCGCAGCTGTGGCAGAGTCCAAAGCCGGCCGGCTCCTTGTACAGGCGGCGCAGCGCGTCCTCGACCCGGTAGAGGTAGCGGCCCTCCTTGCTCGCGAAGAGCAGCTGCTTCTCCCGCTCCATGGCATCCGTGCCGAGGTCGGCCATGTGGTCGGAGTAGGAGTACAGGTCGGAGTCGGCCTGCTCGGCGGAGATCTTCGCGAGCTCGTCGAACTGCCCGAGCGAACGGAGCGCACGCTCGCGCTCGCGCAGCAGGCGCTTCTGGAGGTGCTCGATCTGCTTCTTGCTCAGCTTCTTGGCCACGGGGCTTCGCCTCCCTCGGCTGGAGCGCCTCTCGGATCGCCGGGACAGGGGGACCCGAACGGGGACAGTCCGAAAATATAGCGGCCGACAGGCTTCGCTTCAACCCGTGACCACGGCGCCCGGCGCGGCATCGGTTGCTCGCGTTTTCGGCCTCGCGTATCATGGTCCGTACCACGTCACCCGCACGCCGGAGGAGGTTCATGCCCGCCCGCGAACAGGCACTGGAGGCCCTGCTGCTGGAGGATCGCCGCTTTCCGCCGTCGGAGGAGTTTCGGGCGCAGGCGAACGCGTCGGACCCGGAGATCTACGAGCGCGCCGAGGCGGACTTCGAGGCCTACTGGGCCTCCTGGGCCGAGCGGCTGGACTGGTTCGAGCCGTGGGAGCGGGTGCTCGAGTGGACGCCGCCGCACGCGAAGTGGTTCGTGGGGGGTAGGCTGAACGCATCGTACAACTGCCTGGACCGGCACCTGTCGGGTGTGCGGCGCAACAAGGCGGCGCTCATCTGGGAGGGGGAGCCGGGCGACCAGCGGGTGTACACGTACCGGGACCTGCACCGGGAGGTCTCGAAGTTCGCGAACGTGCTGAAGTCGCTCGGGGTGGGGAAGGGGGATCGGGTGGCGATCTACCTGCCCATGATCCCCGAGGCGGCGATCGCGATGCTGGCGTGCGCCCGGATCGGGGCGCCGCACAGCGTGGTCTTCGGCGGCTTCTCGGCCGAGAGCCTGCGCGACCGGATCGTGGACGCGGAGGCCAAGGTGCTGATCACGGCGGATGGCGGGTTCCGGCGGGGACGGGTGGTGGCGCTGAAGGACGCGGCGGACGAGGCGGTGTCGGAGACGCCTTCGATCACGCACGTGGTGGTGGTGAAGCGCGGGGGCGGGCTCGAGACGGCGGTGCACATGAAGCCGGGCCGCGACCTGTGGTACCACGAGCTCGTGGAGGATGCATCCGCGCACTGCCCCGCGGAGCCGATGGACGCGGAGGACCTCCTCTATATCCTCTACACGTCGGGCACGACCGGGAAGCCGAAGGGCGTGGTCCACACGACCGGCGGCTACATGACGCAGGTGCTGGCCACGACCAACCTGGTGTTCGACCTGAAGGACGAGGACTGCTACTGGTGCACGGCGGACGTAGGGTGGGTGACCGGGCACAGCTACATCGTGTACGGGCCGCTGGCCAACGGCGCCACGGCGCTCATGTACGAGGGCGCGCCGGACTGGCCGGACCGCGGCCGCTTCTGGAAGCTGGTCGAGAAGTACGGCGTGACCATCCTCTACACGGCACCGACGGCGATCCGCGCGTTCATGCGCTGGGGCACGGAATGGCCGGGGCAGCACGACCTGTCGTCGCTCCGGCTGCTGGGGACGGTCGGCGAGCCGATCAACCCCGAGGCCTGGATGTGGTACCACGAGCACATCGGCGGCGGCCGCTGTCCGGTCGTGGACACGTGGTGGCAGACCGAGACGGGCGCGATCATGATCACGCCGCTGCCGGGGATCACGGCCACCAAGCCGGGCAGCGCGACGGTGGCGTTCCCGGGCGTGAAGGCCGCGATCCTGGACAACGAGGGCGGGCAGGCCGGCGCGGGCTACCTGGCGTTGCCGCGGCCGTGGCCGTCGATGCTGCGCACCATCTGGGGCGACGATGAGCGCTTCCGCGACACCTACTGGGCCAAGTGGGACGGCATCTATTTCCCGGGCGATGGAGCCAAACTGGACGAAGACGGGTATTTCTGGCTGCTGGGGCGCGTGGACGACGTGCTCAACGTGGCCGGCCACCGCATCGGCACGATGGAGGTCGAGAGCGCGCTGGTGGACCACCCGGCCGTGGCCGAGGCCGCGGTGGTCGGACGTGCGGACGAGCTGAAGGGGCAGGCCGTCGCCGCCTTCGTCACCGTGAAGGAGGGCATCGAGCCGACGGATGCGCTGAAGCAGGAGCTGCGCAATCACGTGGCGGAGAAGATCGGCGCGATCGCGCGGCCGGATGACATCCTGTTCGCCGCCGACCTGCCCAAGACGCGCTCCGGCAAGATCATGCGGCGGCTGCTCCGCGACATCGCGGAGGGCCGCGCGCTCGGAGACACGACGACGCTGGCGGATCCGGCCGTCGTCGCCCGCCTCAAGGGCGAGTACGAGGACAAGGAAGGCTGAGGTTGAATGGGCCGCAGTGAGGTCATGCGCGAGGCGACGACGCTTCCCCTGCCGCCGCTGCAGCGGGTGGTCGATGCCGTGGAGACGGTCTTCCACGGCAAGGACGAGGTCGTGCGCCTGGCCACCGCGGCGCTGCTCGCCCGCGGCCACATCCTCTTCGAGGACATTCCGGGCGTGGGTAAGACCACGCTGGCGCGGGCGCTGGCGGCGGCGCTCGGGCTGAGCTTCAGGCGCATCCAGTTCACCAGCGACCTGCTTCCCTCCGACGTGCTGGGCGTCTCGATCTACAACCCGCGCACGGCGGCCTTCGAGGTGCGCCCCGGCCCGATCTTCACGAACATCGTGGTGGCGGACGAGATCAATCGCGCGCCGCCCCGCACCCAGAGCGGGCTGCTGGAGGCCATGCAGGAGGGACGGGTCACGATCGACGAGCGGACCTACGAGCTGCCGAGGCCCTTCCTGGTCATGGCCACGCAGAACCCGCTCGAGCACCACGGCACCTATCCGCTCCCCGAGAGCCAGCTCGATCGCTTTCTCATGCGCCTGACCATCGGCTACCCGGACGAGCGCGCGGAGCGGATGATCCTGCTCGAGACCGCCGGCGAGGCGGACCCGGTGGAGAGGATCCAGGCGGTCGTCGACCACGACCAGGTGCTCGAGCTGCAGGCACGAGTCGAGGGTGTCCATGCCGACTCCAGCATCGTCGATTACCTCATGCAGGTCGTGCGCACCACCCGCACCGACGCGCGGCTGCGCCTGGGCGTGAGCCCGCGCGGAGCGATAGCGCTCTACCGCGCCGCCCGCGCGTACGCCCTCGTCGAGGGGCGGGATTTCCTGGTTCCGGACGATGTGCGCCGCCTGGTCGTGCCCTGCCTGGCCCACCGCCTGCTCCCGGCCGGCGCGTCTGCGGGCAGCGCCCAGGCGCACGAGGAGGCCGCCGCGCTCCTCGACGAGCTCGTCGCCGGGATCCCGCTCCCCGTCTAGGGGCCCTGGCCCCGTGGCCGCCTCCACGCCGCCCGCGCGCCGGCCGGGGCGCTGGGCGCGCCTGCGCGCCCGGCTCCGCCCGCCGCGCCGCCTCCGCTTCACCTCCTCCGGCCGCTGGCTCGTGCTCGGCGTCCTGGGCATCGGCTTGGCCGCCCTGAACACCGCCAATAACCTGCTCTACCTCGTGCTCGGCGGCATGCTGGGCCTCATCGTGGTGAGCGGCTGGCTCTCCGAGCAGGCGCTCCGCGGGCTCGTGGTGCGCCGGCGTATCGCGCCCGGCGTGACGGCCGGGCGGCCGGCGCGCATCACCTACGAGGTTGCGAGCCGGAAGCGCCGGCTGCCGAGCTTCTCCATCGAGCTGCGCGAGAAGGGAATCGCCGGCGCCGCCTTCCTGCCGGGGCTCGCGCCCGGCCGCACTGCCTTCACCCGCGCCGAGGTGGTCTTCCCGCGTCGCGGCGTCTACCCGCTCGCCGAGTTGACCCTTGCCACCACCTTCCCCTTCGGCTTCTTCGAGAAGCAGCGCGACCTCGAGCTGCCGGGCGCCGTCATCGTCTGGCCACGCACGGACCGCCGCGTGCGCGCCCCACGCCGCGCCGGCGACCGCGCCCGCCGGACCGGCCCGCTTCCGGCCGGGCTCGGGGGGGGGCGGGGCGAGTACCGTGGCCTGCGCGCGTTCCGCCCGGGCGACGACCCGCACGACGTGCACTGGCGCTCGAGCGCCCGGCGCGGGGACCTGGTGGTTCGCGAGTACGAGCGGGACGAGGCGGAGTCGCTCTGGATCTCCCTCGACCTGCGCTGTCCGCGCGGGGCGCAGGCCGCGGGCGAGGCCGCCGTCGAGGTGGCGGCCGCGCTGGCCGATCGCGCCTCCGGGAGGGGGGAACGCTTCGGCTTGGTGACCCAGGACGCCTGGATCGAGCTGGGCACCGGCGCGCCGCACCTCGAGGCGGTGCTCGACGCGCTGGCCGCTGCCCGGCTGCGCCCCGCGGCGGGGCCGCCGGTATGCGCGATCCCGACGGACGCGTGCGTGCTGGTCACGGCCGGCGGCGGCGGGGAGCCGGGCTTCGCCGACCGGTTTTCCGTCGAGGCGGAGGGCGTGGAATGAGGTTGCGGCTGCTGCACCGGCGGCTCGCGCTGGTCATGGCGCTCGCCGCCCTCGTCGCCTTCCTCGCGGGCACCGGGCTGGACGCGCCGGCCGCCGTCCCCGCCCTCGTGGCCCTGGTGGCCGGGCTCTTCTGGCAGCCGGCGCCGGCGCTCGGGCGGCGGCTCGAGCGCCTCGGCGTCGCACTGGCCGTGGCCCTCGCCGCGCGCGCCACCTATCACGTGGCGGCGCTGCCCGAGGACGTCGTGATCCCGATGGCCGACCTGCTGCTCCTGCTGCTCGCGATGGAGTCGATCAAGTCGCTCGAGAGCGGGACGGACACGCGCATCTACGCGCTCAGCTTTGCGCTGCTCATCGCGTCCACGGCCTATCGTCCGGGCGTGCTCTTCGCGCTGGCCTTCATCGCCTACGTGGCGGCCGTCATCCTGGCACTGATCGTCGGGCAGCTGCGCCGCCAGAGCGAGCGCCATGGCGCGGCCGAGCTGCCCCTGACGCGCGGCTTCCTCCTGCGCATGGCGGCGCTGTCCGGGCCCGTCGTGGCGATGAGCGCGGTGCTGTTCCTTGCGTTCCCGCGCGTGTCCCGCGGCTGGGCCGCGCGCGTCCATCACGCGGAGACGATCGTCGGCTTCGACGAGCAGGTCTCCCTCGCCGCCTACGGCAGCCGGATCTACCCGAACCCCGAGATCGTGCTGCGCGTGGAGTTCCCGGACGGAAGGCCCGCCGATCCCGCTCACCTGTACTGGCGCGGGCGCTCCTACGACCGCTTCGATGGCGTGCGCTGGTCCCGGTCCGCCGACCTGCCGCGGGCGCTCGCCCCGTCGGGGTGGTACTGGCAGCGCTGGGGCGGGCCGGTCCAGCGGCAGGACATCTACGCCGTGCCGCTCGAGGCGCAGGTCCTCTTCGGGCTCCACCCGATGGTGCGCCTGGTGCCGCACGGCCCGATCCGGCCCAGCCTCGACAACGCCGGCGACGTGACGTACGTGGGCAGCGGCGAGCCGGTCTATACCGCCTTCTCCCTCGCCGGGCGGCCGACGCCGAGCGCCCTTCGCCTCGCCCCCGACGGCGCTCCGCCCGCCGACGGCTATTACCTCCGGCTGCCCGGACTACCCGCGCGAGTCAAGCGGCTCGCCGACTCGCTCACGGCCGGCGCCAGCGACCGCTACGACCGCGTCGAAGCCGTCCGGAGTTGGCTGCGGACCCGCTTCGGCTACACGCTCGAGCTGCCTCGCACGCCGCGCGAGGCGACGCTGGACTACTTCCTCTTCGAGCGCCGCCGCGGCCACTGCGAGTACTTCTCGACCGCTCTCGCGGTGCTGCTGCGCGAGGAGGGGATCCCGGCCCGGAACGTCAACGGGTTCGCCGGCGGCGAATGGAACCAGCTCGGCGACTACCTCGCCGTGACGCAGAACCATGCCCACTCCTGGGTCGAGGTCTGGTTCCCCGGCTTCGGGTGGGTCCCCTTCGACGCCACGCCCGCCGCCGCTGGCGCGACCGCGGCCGCCGCAGGCGGCTGGCTCTGGCCGCTGCGCTTCGGCTTCGATGCGCTCGAGCACCGCTGGGGAAAGTGGGTCCTCGACTACGACCTGGCGGACCAGTTCCGCCTCGTTCGGCGCGCCACCGCGGCGTTCCGCCGGGCCCCGTCGGACGCGCCGGCGGGCGGCGGCTGGCCGGACAGGCTCCTGCCGTGGGTCCTCGGCGCGGCCGCCGCCCTGGTCCTCTTCTGGGCGCTCCGCTTCAGGCGACGCGGCCTGCCCGAGGCCTCGCGGCTCTACCTCCGGCTCCGCCGCAGCTACGGCCGGGCGGGCTTCGAAACGGGCGGCCAGGCGACGCCGCCGCTCGCGTTTCTCGCGCGCCTGAGCGCGGCGGGCGCTCCCGGCCTGCCGAACGCGCGCGTCGCCGTGGGCCTCTATCTGAGGGCGCGCTTCCGCGGCGACCCGATCGGCGCGGAGGGGCTGGGACGCATGCGGGCGGAGGTTGCGGCCGCGCGGCGCGCGCTCAGGGCCGGACGCCGGGGGGCGGCCGGGGCTCGCGGCGCGGCGTGATCGGCCGCCCGCCCCCGCCGGGCGCTGCTCGGCGGGCGGGCCGGCGGAGGCACGGCGGTGCCGGTCGTCAGTTGCCAGCGGGATCCGCCAGCGGGTCCGTGGTGCGGGGGTGGGTGGGGCGTTCGTCCTGCGGCGGCTTGCGCAGCCGGGGCACGGCCGGGATGCCGAGGGCGACGTCGCCCGAGGCGATGTCCTTCGTGGCCACGGCCATGGCGCCGAGCATGGAGTCGGGAGCCATGTGAACGCCGGCCAGCACGGTGGCGTGGTAGGTGACGCGGACGCCGTCACCGAGCACGGTGGACGGGGTCTGCACGTCCCGGCCATCCGCGAGCGCATGGGTGTGGCTGTAGATGTTCGAGTAGTCGGCGATGGAGACGCGGTGGCCGAGCACGATCGCCCCCCGATCGTCGAGGAGCACGTGGCGGTGGATCACGACGTCGTCGCCCACCTCCATGTTGTAGCCGAAGGAGAACTTCACGAAGTGGAAGGCCTTGAAGCTCCGGCCGCAGCGCTTGAAGATGCGGCGGGCGAGCACGCGCCGGAAGCGCACGCCCAGGTGCACGTTCTCCCCGAGCGGGCTCTTGTCGAACATCTCCCAGAGCCAGAGCAGCGGCTTGACCGGGGCGTAGCGCTCCGGGTCGATGTCCTGATAGTACTCCGGCTCGAGGGTGATCGCGCGGGGATCCATCTGCAGCAGGGCGACCCGGGTGGCGCGCGGCAGCTCGCGCGGGTCCGCGTCGCGGTACTGCGGGTAGTAGAGGTCCGTCAGGAGCTGACGGCAGAGCTCTGCCCGGTCGCACGACGGGTCGGAGAGCGCCTCCTCCAGCTCCCCCAGCCAGCCATCGTACTCACCCGCCGCCGCCGCCGCGACGTCCACCCGCCTCAAAGGAAGAAACGCCATGAGCCCCCCGGCGCCCGGAGACGCCGCCGATCAGGTTCTCCTGCCGGCCGCCGGCTCGAACCATAGGCGCGGCGCACCGGCGGTGTCAAACCACAGAACGCGGCCGCGGGGGTGGTCGGTTCCGGTGGCGCCGGTGCGGCTCGCCCCGCAGATTGGCGGCCCATGAGAGTAGAGCCCGCCTCCCCGTTCCGGCACGCGCCTTCCACCTCGGCCGCCGCCGCCCTGCTGCTGGCCGCCTGCGCGGCGCCGCCACGAGCGGCTGTCCCCGTCCCGGCCACCGCCGCGGCGAGCGCCGGTGCCGCCGAGCCCCCGGGGGCCGCGCCTCCGCCGGCTCCCGACGCCTCCCCGCCGGAGGATAGCCTTTCGCCGCAGCTCTCCCGGTCCTGGCACGTCTTCGGAACGACCATGCAGGTGAGCGTCTGGGAGCGGGACACCGCCGCCGCCGCCGCCGCGGCCGAGCGGGCTCACGCGGCGGCAGCGCGGGTCGATTCGCTCACGGCGGGGTACAACGAGGCGAGCGATGTGGCGCGCATCAACCGGCGGGCGGGGACCGACAGCGTCACCGTGGTGGCGCCGGAGACCGGCGCGGTGCTCGCCGCCGCGCTGCGCTGGGCGCGCCGCTCTCGCGGCGCGTACGATCCCACGGTGGGGCCGCTCGATGCGGTCTGGGCCGCGTACCGCGCGGAAGGACGCGAGCCGCCCGCTCCGGCACTGGACTCGGCGGCGGCGCTCGTCGGATGGAGGCTCGTCGCCTTCGACAGCGCCCGGCGGACGGTCCGGCTTCCGCGTCGGGGCATGCGGCTGGACCTCGCCCCGCTCGCCCGCGGACAGGGCTTGGACGGGGCCGCGGCAGCGCTCCGACAGGGCGGCATCGACCACGGCAGCATCGACCTCGGCGGCGATATCCTCTTCTTCGGGTCGCCTCCCGAGGGAGACCTCTGGGGCGTGGGGATACAGGACCCCCGCAACCCGGGCGACGTGTTCGCCGTAGTGATGCTGCAGGACGGTGCGGTGGCCAGCGCCGGCCAGTACGCCGATCTCGTGGGGGAGCGGACACGGTCCTCGCGCCTGGTGGATCCTCGCACGGGCCGGCCGGCGCGCCCGATCGCCGCGGCCACGGCCGTGACCTCCTCCGCGCGGGAGGCGGAGGCGCTGGCGGCGGCGCTCCGGATCCTGGGGCCGGGCGAGGGGTGTGCGCTGACGGAGGCGGTGGCGGGCGCGGAGGCGCTCTGGGTGCTGGATCCCGGCCCGCCCGTCGGCGGCCGGCCACCGCCGCTGCCGGGGGGCGGAATCGTGGCCACACCGGGCCTCATCGGGCGGCTGCAGCTCGCGATCGGCGGCACGGGCATTCCCGCGCCGGAGCCGTGCGCGCCGCACTGAGCCCGCTTATCTTTCATGCCGCATCGACAGACGAGGGACGAGCCATGCACGACATTATGCGCGAGCGGATCCTCCGCAAGCTCCAGGCGTTGCCGGACGAGCAGCTCTACCAGGTGCTCGACTTCATCGAGTTCCTCGAGGCCAAGTACGTGCCCGGCAAGGCGCCCCAGCCGTCGGGGCTGCAGCGCTTCGCCGAGCGGCTCGAGGACCGCATGCGGGGGCGCTCCGTCTCCACCGGCTACATTCGTGGAGCCATCGGCATGTTCGGCACGGCGCGCAAGGTGGTCGATGCGGGGCTGGGGCTGGTGGACGGCGTCGTCGAGACCGGCAAGGTGGTGGTGGAGGAGGTCGTCGAGACGGGGCGCGGCCTCATCGCGAGCCCGGAGGGCGGCGCGGCCGGCGGCAGTCCGGCGGGCGCGGAGCCGGTCGAGCCGCGACGCATCGAGAAGCGGTCGCCCGCGGCCGGACCCGGGCTGGCCGGCAAGCCGGGCGACGAGCGCCGGCGCGGAGAGCCCGGCGCGTGAAGCTCAGCCGGCCGCTTCGCCACGTTCGCCGGCGACGTGCCCGCAGCGCGGTGAAGCTGCTGCTGCGGCAGCTTCCGAGCCTGTTGCGCCTGCTCTATCGGCTGCTGCGCGACCCGCGCGTCCCCGGGCTCGACAAGGCGCTGGTCGCCCTGGCTGCGGCCTACCTCCTCTCCCCGCTCGACCTGATCCCCGACTTCATCGTGGGGCTCGGCCTGGCGGATGACCTCTTCCTCATGGGCCTCGCGTTCGAACCACCTCCTCTCGCGCGCCGGCCCGGACCTGCTGCTCGAGCACTGGGATGGCGACCCGGGCGCGCTCGCGATCCTGGTCGAGGGCGTGGAGGACATCGGCTCCATGCTCCCGCACCGGGTTCGCCGGCTGCTGCGGGGAATGGTGCGCAGCGCCTGAGCCCGCCCGTGGCGACCTCTCCGGACGCGCGCTTGCGCCCTCCGGAGCGGCGAGATATCCTTAGCCATGGGTGGACCAATCGACCGCCACAGGACCATGCCCGCGGGCCGGACGCTCCCTTCGAGCGTCCCCGGCCGGCGGGCTCTTCGCATCGGGGAAGAGCACACATGACCAGGGCCGAGCCCCACGGCGAGCGCGTCGGTGCGGAGGCGCTGACCTTCGATGACGTCCTGCTCCTGCCGCAGCACTCCGAGGTGCACCCGCGCGACGCGCGCATCGCGACCCGGCTGACCGCGCAGATCCAGCTCGCGATGCCGCTGGTCTCCGCGGCCATGGACACGGTGACCGAGTCGCGCATGGCCATCGCGATGGCCCGGGAGGGCGGGATCGGCATCATCCACAAGAACATGTCGATCGACCGGCAGGCGGCGGAGGTGGACCGGGTCAAGCGCTCCGAGAGCGGGATGATCCTGGATCCGATCACCCTCGGCCCGGACCGGCCGCTGTCGGATGCCGTCCGCCTGATGGAGCAGTTCTCGATCAGCGGGGTGCCGATCGTGGACGAGGCCGGGACGCTGGTCGGGATCATCACCAACCGCGACCTGCAGTTCGAGCGCGAGCTGGGCCGGCCGATCCGCGAGCTGATGACGCGCGAGAACCTGGTCACCGCGCCGGTCGGCACCTCCCTCGAGGAGGCCGAGCGCGTGCTGCACAGGCACCGCATCGAGAAGCTGCCGGTCGTGGATGCGGATGGGAAGCTGCACGGGCTCATCACCGTGAAGGACATCTTCAAGCGCCGGCAGTTCCCGGCGGCCTGCAAGGACGGGCACGGCCGGCTGCGCGCGGGCGCCGCGATCGGCACCTCGGCCCGCGACCTGGAGCGCGCGGCGGAGCTCGTCTCGGCCGGCTGCGACGTGCTCGTCATCGACACCGCCCACGGCCATTCCGCCGGCGTGCTCGCCGCGCTGGAGCGCACGCGCGAGCGGTTCCCCGACGCGCAGATCGTCGCCGGCAACGTGGCCACGGCGGAGGGAGCCGCGGCGCTGGCGGAGCGCGGCGCCGACGCCGTCAAGGTGGGGGTCGGGCCCGGCAGCATCTGCACGACGAGGGTCGTGACCGGGATCGGAGTGCCGCAGCTCACAGCCATCATGGAGGCGGTGCGCGGCGTCGAGGAGCGCGCCACCATCATCGCCGACGGCGGCATCCGCTACTCGGGCGATATCGTGAAGGCGCTGGCCGCGGGCGCGCACACCGTCATGATGGGCTCCCTGCTCGCCGGGACCGAGGAGAGCCCGGGCGAGAGCTTCCTCCTCGAAGGACGCCGCTACAAGATCGTGCGCGGCATGGGCTCGCTCGCCGCCATGGAGGAGGGCTCGGCCGATCGGTACTTCCAGGAGGATGCGGCGGAGACCCGCAAGTTCGTTCCCGAGGGTATCGAGGGGCGGGTCCCCTACACGGGGCCGGTCTCGGACGTGCTCTTCCAGCTCGTGGGCGGACTGCGCAGCGGGATGGGCTACTGCGGCACGCCGGACATCGACACCCTGCGCCGGACCGCCCGTTTCGTGCGGATCACGAGCGGCGGGCTGAGGGAGTCGCACCCGCACGACGTGGCCATCACGCGCGAGGCACCGAACTACCATCTGTAGCGCTGCATTGGGTGCCGCGCGGACCCGTCGGGGGGCACGCGTCTTGCCCCCTTCGCCGGAGTGAAGGCCCACCACAACGCGGACCCGATCCGGACGAGCCATGATCACTCGCGACGACATCCAGCGCCTGATCCATCGGCAGGGGAGCGGCCGGCCGATCCTGTCGCTCTACCTGGACATGGCGGTCAACTCCGACAACAAGCGGACGTACGGCACTTTTCTCTCGAAGCGCGAGGCGCGCTCCCTCGACGCCGCCGCGGACCAGGGATGGGACCGTCGCGCCATCGAGGGCGCGTTCGAGCGGGCGCGGGACTGGATCGAGACGCAGTTCGTCGAATCGAACAAGGGCCTGGCCATCTTCACCGAGCTCGGCGGCGACTGGATCGAGGGGCTGCAGCTCCCGCTCCCCCTGGAGAACCTCGCCGAGATCTCCGAGCGACCGATCATCTGGCCCCTGGCTCACGCGGTGGAGGCCTACCCACGCCATGCCGTCCTCGTGGTGGACCGGACCCACATGCGCATGCTCGACGTGCAAATGGGCGTGCTGCTGCACGAGCACGAGGTAGACACCGAGCCCTATCCCACGCCCCACGATGTGCACGCCGGCGGCTTCTCCGCCAAGGACTTCCAGAAACGGAAGGCGGAGGAGGTGCGCCACTTCTTCAAGGCCTTCGCCCTCGAGGCCGCGGAGCTCGAGCGCCGCTACCATCCCGACGACCTGGTCCTCCTCGGCACCGACCAGACGGTGAAGCAGTTCCGCGAATTCCTGCCCACCTCGCTGCGCGACCGGATCGTCCACACCGGCCACGCACCCGTCGATGCCCCCACGCCGGCAATCCTCGAGCGCCTCGCGCCCGTCTTCGAGCAGCTGCGGGCTCGCGCCCAGGCCGCCGCCATCGAGCTGTTCCGGGAACGGGTCCGGGAGGGGCACCTCGCCGCCGCCGGGCTGCCGCGGACTCTCGAGCTGCTGCAGGAGGGGAAGGTCGCCACGCTCATCGTCACCGGCCGCACCGAGCACGAGGGCGGCCAGTGCGGTCGCTGCGGTTTCTTCCTCGCTCGCGCGGACGGCGCCTGCCCCTACTGCGGGGGAGAGGTGCGCGACGGGATCGACCTCACCGAGGCCATGATCCGGATCGCCGAGGAGCAGGAGGTGGCCATCGAGTTCGCTCCCGCGGACGCGCTGGATGAGGCGGAGGGCGCCGGCGTCCTGCTGAAGTTCTAGTGGACCGGCGGCGGGGCGGCCGCCGTGTCCGGCGCGTCCGCCTCCCGGCCGGCGGGCGGGCCACGGCCGCCGCGGCGGGCCTCGCGCCGGCGGTCCACCGGGGCGGCGCCCGGGCGGTCGCGGGAATGTGATCGGGTCGCCCGGCGGATCCCCTTGCTTGACAAGGTCCGCCGGCCTTCCTTAGGTTGATAGACCCGTATGTCCCGCATACTCTCCGTCTGACCACCCTCTCAACGTGAGTCACGCTGCCGTGAGCACGCTATCAGCGAGCAAGGCGAGCACGCTGCACGAGTTGCGCGTGCGTCTGGAGGCGCTGCCCGGGATCGAGCGGGTTCTCATCGACGATGAGCGCGACGGGATCTGGGTCATCGGGGATCCGACCCAGGAGCGCCCGGTGCTGGAGATGGAGATCCGCGGCGTCCTGTCGCGACTGGGCATCGAGCCCGACGCCGTTCCGGTCGAGCTGACCATGCGCTCGAACAGCGAGCGC
Organism: uncultured Gemmatimonadales bacterium; assembly: GCA_963708135.1. Taxonomy (GTDB): domain Bacteria; phylum Gemmatimonadota; class Gemmatimonadetes; order Longimicrobiales; family RSA9. The sequence goes on from OY970192.1 coordinate 657,885, forward strand.
AACCGCGTGCGCTTCGTGGGAGTGGCCCGTGAGATGCTGCCGGACGGCAGCGTCATGATGCGGGTCTCGCTGGAGTGGCAGGGCGAGGTTTTCGTCGGAGAAGAGGTCGGCGAGTCCGGCGGGCCGATCGAGATGCGGACGGCGGCGGTCGCGGCCGTGAACGCCGTCGAGGCGCTGACCAGCGTCGATCTGGGGCTGCGGCTGATCGGGATCAAGCAGATCCGGGCCTTCGACCAGGAGATCACGGTCACCTCGATGCTGCGCTCCGGCCAGCCGCCGCAGCGGCTGGTGGGCGCCGTGCTCGCCTCCCGCGACCCCGCTCGCACCGCGGCGCTGGCCGTTCTGAACGGCCTCAACCGCGTGCTCGGCAACTTCCTCAGCACCAACGGCTGAGGTCCCGGAAATGAAACGATCCCGAGCCGCCGCCGCCGTGGCCCTGTCCGCCCTCGGCGCGTGCGCGCCAGTGCACCCCCCCGTGCTCGCGCCCACGCCGCGCGCGCCCGAAACGCCACCGGCTCGGGTCGTTGTGACGCCGCCTCCGCCGGTGACGCCCGGGATCGACCCCGCCGACTTCGACCTGCCGGTCGTCGTCAATGCTCCGGTGGAGCAGGCGATCGAGAGCTTCCTGCGGCACAAACCGACGTTCGAGGGATGGCTCGCCCGGGAAACGCGCTACGGACATCTCATTCGCTCCCGTCTGGCCGCGGCGGGGCTGCCCGCGGACCTCATCAACCTCGCCCTCATCGAGAGCGGCTTCTCGCCGACTGCCACCTCCTCGGCCGGCGCCGTCGGGATCTGGCAGTTCATGCCCGGCACCGCCCGGCTGGAAGGACTCGAGATCTCAACCTACATCGATGAGCGGCGCGACCCCGTGCGCGCGACGGAGGCCGCGGTCCGCCACCTGCGCTCGCTCTACCGGCAGTTCGGGAGCTGGTACCTGGCCGCCGCCGCGTACAACTCCGGTTCCGGACGCGTAGAGCGCACGCTCTCAGCGGTGGCCGGAGGCGCCCGCGGAGAGGACTCGCTCTTCTGGTCGATCGAGAACGCGCTGCCGTCGGAGACCCGAGGGTACGTACCGCAGCTCATCGCGGCGGCGATCCTCAGCCGCTACCCCGACCGCTACGGCCTCGCCACGCCGCCGCCCGCGCCACAGGACTACGATACGGTGCGCGTGGACGAGGCGACGGACCTCCCGGTCATCGCCCGGGCCACCGACACGAGCGGCGAGGAGATCCGCGCGCTCAATCCCCGCTTCGTCCTGGGCGTGACGCCGCCCGGGCGCAGCGTCGCGGTCCGCGTCCCGGCCGGCACCGCCGAGTTCTTCGCCACCGCGCTCGCCCGCATCCCCTCCGAGGCCCGCGTCCACGACCTCGAGTACACGGTCCGCCGTGGCGACACCGCGCCGGCCATCGCCAACCGCTACGGCGTCCGCCTGGCCGCCCTCCGCGGCGCCAACCACCTGGAGCGCGGCCGACGGCTTCCCCGGGGACGCCACCTCCTCATCCCGCTCGCCCCCGCGACCGTGACCGCCGCCCTCGATCGCGAAGCAGTCCGAACGGCGAGCGCCAGGCACCCCGCCTCCGGTGCCGGCCGGAAGGGCGGCTACACCGTCAGGACCGGCGACACGCTCTGGGGGATCGCGCACCGCCACGGTACCACCGTGGCGCGGCTTAGGGACTGGAACGACCTGTCAGACGACGCCGTCATCCACCCGGGGGACCGTCTGAACGTCGGGCCTCCCGGCTGACGAACGCGCGGCTCGGGCCCTCGTGGCCTGCCCCGCGCCGATCGTACCGCCGGGACCGCCGAAGCCGCAGCACCCTGCCGCAGCCCTCCCCTGTTTCAAGTCGCCGACCTCGACGGCGCACTCCCGGGATCGCACGTCGAGCTCGCCGTGATCCATCCAGCCGCCTCCCACCTGCTTCCATCTTCCCCGATGGCGAAGCGCTCGCTTCCGCCCGACGACTCCGTTGTCGATCGCTTCGGCCGGGCGGCTCCGCCGTGGGGTTGACGTGCGCCCGGCGGGAACGCCGCGCGGGCGGTCCGGGCGCTGCAATCCGGCACATAAGTCTCGTCACCCCTTGACGTTAGGCTATAATTCAACTACCTTTGAAATGCATCCTTGACAACGGAATGATGGAGGGGGTTCGAGTGACCGACCTCGGCGGGTGCCGAGGCGCGACCAGGCGCACGCATGCGCGCCGAGCGGCTGGAGGCGGCCGCCGGGGCGGGGCTGAAGGACGAGGATGAGGCGGTGGTGCGCGGGTCTCTTCGGGGACGGGTCGCGGGTCCGGTTCATCAATCCCGGAAAGAAGGGGGACCATGAACGGACGGAAGAATGTACGAGCGCTGGTGCTGGGATTGGTGGTGTCGACGCTGGGGCTGCTGACGGCGTGGGCCGTGAACCGTCCGCCTGATGTGGCTGCGGCCGGGGCTGGATCGGCTGAGGTGGGCTCGTCCTCGGCGGCGACGACGGCGTCGTCGTCGGCGGAGGTGACGTGGGACCTGCCGGTGACGTGGAACGACCGCGTGGGGCACTGGGTGGACTTCCTGTCGGGCGAGAAGCACGACCGGACGAAGCGGTGGCTGGAGCGGTCGGGGAAGTACGTGCCGATGATCCGCAGGGAGCTGGCGGCGCGGGGAATGCCGCAGGACCTGATCTACCTGGCATTCATCGAGAGCGGGTACTCGCCGAACGCGTACTCGAGCGCGAAGGCGGCGGGGCTGTGGCAGTTCATCGCGGAGACGGGGCGGCGCTACGGTCTGACGGTGAACAGCTACGTGGACGAGCGGCGCGACCCCGTGAAGGCCACGGGTGCGGCGCTGGACTTCCTGCAGAAGCTGCACGACCGGTTCGGGAGCTGGTACCTGGCGGCGGCCGCGTACAACACGGGGCCGAACCGGGTGGCGCGCGTACTGGATGAGCACGCCGGCGGGGCGCGTGGCAGCGACTCTCTGTACTGGAAGATCGCGCCGTACCTGCCGCAGGAGACGCGGGACTACGTTCCGCTCATGCTCGCGGCGGGGCACATCGGCAAGCAGCCGGCGAAGTACGGCTTCGATGACGTGGAGTACGCGCAGGCGCTCAGCTACGACTCGGTGCGGGTGCCCGGTCGCGTGGCGCTCTCGACGGTGGCGAAGGCGGCGGGGGTGTCGAAGGACTCGGTCGAGGGGCTGAATCCGGAACTGGTGCGGGGTGTCACGCCGCCGGAGGGGTACGAGGTAAGACTCCCGCGCGGCACGGAGCGGCTGTACGCGGTGCGCTTCCCCGCGCTCCAGCGGACGGTCCGGCTGGCCGCAGCGCGGACACAGTACCATCGCGTGCGTCGGGGCGACACGCTCTCGGAGCTGGCCCAGGACTACTCGGTGACGGTCACCGATCTGCGCCGCTGGAACGATCTGGGCAACAGCAGCCGGATCCTCGTCGGGCAGCGGCTGCGCGTCGGCGCCTGATCCGCGAGCGAAGCCGCGCGCGCGGCGCCGAGCCCATGCGGTGCGCGCGCGCGTGAATGACCCGGCCGCGCCGCCACGACCGTGGTGGCGCGGCTCGTGCATTTCGCCTCCGCGCACCGTCCCCGGACCAGGAGTGAGAGCATGCACTGGGTGAAGGTCACCAAGCCGCGCTACGAGCAGTCACGCCGCTACGCGCAGCAGGTCGGAGAGGTGATCGGTACGTGGGGACCCGACAACAGCGCCGCCGGCCGCAAGGGATACCTCGTGGAGTTCGCGGACGGCGAGGTGGTCGGGGTCACGGATGAGGAGCTCGACGTGGTCGACAACCCGGGGCTCGGCGCGGGCGAGACGGGCCCCATCTGATACGACGCCATACCCGCGGCCACGCGAAAGGCCCGCACCGCCCGGACCGGCGGCGCGGGCCTCTCGCGTGTTTCGGCTGGAACGCGCCCCGCCTCGCTCCCTCCTCTATCGGCCGCCGCCGCGCGCGCCGAGGATGGCACGCGCATAGCCGTTGCCCGGGTTGCCGCCGGCCTTCCGGATGGCGTCCACCGTGGCCGGTCCGCGATTGTAGGCCAGCAGCGCGAGTCGCAGGTCGCCATCGTAGGACCGGATCAGGTCACGCAGGTAGGCGAAGCCGAGCCGCAGGTTCGTCCCCTGCTCGAAGAGATCGTCGCGCGAGAGCCTGGGGTCGAGCAGCCGCGCCGTGCTCGGCATGAGCTGCGTCAGGCCGACCGCACCTTTCGGGCTCACCGCCGTGCGCGTGAAGTCGCTCTCCAGGCTCACCAGCCGGAAGGCAATGTCCGGCTGGATCCCCTCCGACAGCGCGATGTCGTAGATCTCCGACGCCAGGTCCGCCGGAATGTGGTAGCGCGCCGAGTTCTGCATCACCGTGTTCAGCCGCGCCATCTCGAGCCGCACCAGCTCCAGCTCCCCCTCGCGGGCGTCCAGCGCGTTCTGCGTGTGCTGCAGCCGCTCGCGCAACTCCCAGTTCGTCACCCGCGTATCCGGGCCCGTGGTCAGGAAGCCGCCCAGCGTGAACGCCACTGCCCCGAGCAACACCATCTGCAGCGGTCGCCGCCAACTCATCCAGAACGCCACCAGCCGCCGGCGCCACGGACTCATCCAGCCGTACTCCCACTGCCAGATGACCGACGGAAGCTCCTCCGTCAGCCGCTCGCCGCGCGCATCGATGTATTCCGAAGCCCTGGAGGGCATGTCGGCTCTCCGCGTTCGAGTCCCGTTCGCACGACCGGCTCCGCTTCAGCCGGTCTCCTCCGCCGCTTCCCACGTGCCGCTCCGGCCGCCTTCCTTGCGAAGCAGCCGGACCCGCTCGATCCGCATCCCGCGATCGAGCGCCTTCAGCATGTCGTACACGGTGAGGAGCGCCACGGACACCGCCACGAGCGCCTCCATCTCCACGCCTGTACGGCCCAGAACGGAGGCCCGCGCCGTCGCCCGCACTCCGGGGAGAGTCGCGTCCGGCTCCAGGCTCACCTCGATGCTCGTCAGCGGCAGCGGGTGGCACAGCGGTATCAACTCCGACGTCCGCTTGCCAGCCTGGATCCCCGCCACCTGACCCACCAGCAGCGCGTCCCCCTTCGGGGTCCGCCCCGCCAACAGCGCCTCCAGCGTCGCGGCCGACATCACCAGCTCGCCCGCCGCCAGCGCCTTCCGATCGCTTTCCGCCTTCCCGGATACGTCCACCATCCGCGGGCGGCCGGTCTCATCCTGGTGCGTCAGCATCTCCGCTAAGATAACAGCCCCGGAGATCCCCCTCCAGCGTCCCGCCCCCCTCCCACCCCCGCCAGCACCCGCCCCAGCTCCGGAAGGAGCCACGCCAACGTCAACTGCGGATTCACGTTACCGTACGCCAGCCGCCTCGCCTCCTCCACCGCCGCCAGCGCCTCGGCCGCGCCCGTGCTCGCGCCCGGCGAACGCCGTGCAAGCTTGGAAAGCCAATCTCCTGCATCGATATTCCCCACAAGCTCCGGCGCGCCGCTGGCCACGGCAGACAGGTCGCGCAGCCAGCCGGCCAGTGCGTCGAGGACGTCGCTGAAGGCGCCGCGGGCGCCGGTCGGCCCGACGGCGTGGGCGGCGGCGAAGCGGGCCGTGGGCTGCTCGGCGGTCGCGGCCTCGAGCAGCGAGCGGGCCTGCTGCCGGATCTCCTCGAGGGGGCCGGCCGCGCCGTCGGAGGGCAGAAAGCCGAGGGCGCGGCCGATGGAGCCGTGAGCGAGGCGGGCGGCGACGCGGGCGGCGGCGGGATCGGCGCCGCGGCGGGCGACGAGGAAGTCGGCGACGTCGCCTTCGGGGAGCGGCGTGAGGCGCATGGCGAGGACGCGGGAGCGGATGGTGGGCAGGAGGGCCTCGGGATCGGCGGCGGTGAGGATGAAGGTGGTGGCGGCGGGCGGCTCCTCGAGGAGCTTGAGGAGGGCGTTGGCGGCCTCGGGTGAAGACTCCTGGGGGACGAGGGCCTCGGCGTCGCCGACGATGAAGACCTGCAGGGACGCCATGGCGGGTCGCGATCCGGCCATGCGCCGCAGGGTCTGGACCTGGGCGAGGAAGAGGGAGGTGGGGTCGCCGGGGACGAGGGGGCGCAGCGGCTCCTCGCGGCGCGCGGCGAGCTCGGTCGCGCGGGCCTCCTCCATGGCGTCGGCGAGGCGGTCGGGGCTGCTTGCGCCGCGGGGGCGGGTGATCGGGAAGAACCAGTGGATGTCGGGGTGCTCGAGGCGGAGCGCGAGGCGGCATCCGGGGCATTCGCCGCAGGGGCCGTCGTCGCCGGGTCGCTCGCAGACGAGCAGTCTCGCGAGCCAGAGGGCGAGGCGCTGCTTGCCGATGCCGGGCGGTCCGTGGAGGAGGAGGGAGGCGGGGAGCTCGCCACGGCTGGCGGCGCGAGCGAGGGCGCGGCGCGCATCCTCGTGGCCCTGGAGCGGGGGGATCTCGTTCACTGGCCGGCGTGGCTGCGGAGCCAGTCGAGCGGATCGACGGCCTCGGGGAGGTCGCCACCGATCGGGGCACGGACCTGGAACTCGATGTGCGGCCCCTCCGGGGTCTTGCCGCCTCCGACGGTGCCGACCTTCTGTCCAATCGAGACGTGCTGGCCCTCCTTCACGGCGATCGAGCCGAGATAGAGGTAGAGCGTGTAGAAGCCTCCGCCGTGGCTGATCATGACGGTCGGTCCGTAGCCCTCGAAGGGGCGGGCCATGACGACGGTGCCGGCCTCGACGGCGGCGACCGGAGCGCCGGCCAGCGCGGCGATGCCGATGCCGTTGTTGCGCAGGATCACGCCGTTGGCGCGCCGCTCGGGACCGAAGCGATAGAGGAGGCGGCCGTCCACCGGCCAGCGCAGCGAGCCGAGCTCGCGGGTGGTGAGGCCGCCGCCGCCGCCCGGCGCGCCGGCCACGGCGGCCCTGCGCTCCTCCACCTTGCGCTTGCGCTCGATCTCGGCGAGGGCATCGGTGAGGCGGGCCTCATCGCGAACTAGCTGGTCGATGCGTCCGGCGGTCCGGCGCGCGCGCTGCTGATAGTCGTGGAGCGTGCGGCGGTGCTGGCTCTGGAGCGCCTGCAGCCTGGTGAGCTCGCCCAACTTCTCGTCGCGCAGTCGCTGGAGCTGATCGAGGCTGCCCTGCAGCTCCCGGTCCTGCTCCACGAGCTGGGTCTCGAGGCGCCGCACCTCGTCCACGAGCATGCGGTCGTTGAGGGCGATGAGGTGCAGGTACTTGTAGCGGTTGAGCAGGTCGCCGAAGCTCTCTGCGCCGAGGAGCACGCGCACCGAGTGCATCGGCCCGCGCTCGTAGATCGAGCGCAGGCGCCGGTGAAGGACGGCGTCGCGTTGCGCGAGCTGGTCGCGCGTGGCCAGCAGCCGGCGCGTCGTCGAGTCCACGCTGGCGTTCAGGGTGGCGGACTGGAAGTCCAGCTCCTCCACGACGCTGGAGGAGGTCTCGACCTGCCGCTCGATGTTGACGAGCTCGCCGGAGACGTCGTGGACGCGCGAGCGCAGATCCTCCATCTGGCGCTGCAGCCTGGCCCGCTCGGCCCGGATCTGCTCGAGCCGCTCCTGGCTGTCGCGCAACTCCTTCTTCAGGTCCTGGGCGCGTACCGTTCCGGCGCCGACGAGCAGCATGCCCCAGGCGACGATGGCCGCCGCCGCGCGCGCCGCGCGCGGCCCCCGTCGGCTCGCGCTGCCCTGGCCCGGGCCCCGCACAAGCGGACCGATCCGGCCCACTAGACCTCCCGCAGGTGCCGCCGGACGGCCAGCGCGCTGGCGGCGACGCCCATGAGGGCGCCGAGGACGACGCCCGCGGCGATCCAGGGCGCCGGGATCCAGTCCAGCTGAACGACCGAGCCGGAGAGCACGCGGAAAAGCCCGTAGGTGACGAGGATCGCGAGGACGGCGCCGAGCAGCCCGGTCATGAGGCCTTCGAGCAGGAACGGCCGGCGGACGAAGGCGTCGGTGGCGCCGACCAGACGCATGATGGCGATCTCGTCGCGGCGGGCGAAGATGGCGAGGCGGATCGCGGCGCCGATGATGAGCGCGGCCACGAGGGCGAAGGCGCCGCCCATGACGAGGGTGGCGGCGCCGGCCACGCGGCGGAGCAAGAAGACCTTGTCGAGCCACTCGGAGCCGAAGCGGACCTCCTCGACGAAGGGGTAGGAGCCGATGCGGTCGGCGACGGCCCGCACGGCTTCGGGACCGCGCATGCCGGGCTTGAGGTGCACCTCGAAGGAGGCGGGCAGGGGGTTGGTATCGAGGTCGGAGAAGACGGAGCGGAACTCGGTGAGGTCGCGTCGGGCGATCTCGAGGGCCTCATCGCGGGAGACGTAGTAGACGCGCAGGACCTCGGGGTAGGCGGCGATCTCCTTGCGCGCGAGCTCGACGGCCTGGGGCGAAGCGTCGTCCTTGAGGTAGGCCACGACCTCGACCCGCGCCTCGACGCGGTCGAGCGCCTGCCGGATGTTGTAGGCGGTCGTGCCGAAGATGCCCACCACGACCAGCGAGAGGGCGATCATGGCGGCGGACAGCCCGGTCAGCGCGGGCGCGCGACGGAACGCGGCAAGGGCTTCTCGGATGGCGTAGGGCATGGCCACTAGCGCAGGGCGGGATCCGCCGCTGAATCGTAGACGAGGCTGCCATGGTCGAGCTCGAGCACCCGGTAGCGGGGGTTGCGGCGCACCAGCTCGAGGTCGTGGGTGGCGAGCAGCACGGCCGTGCCGGCCGCGTTGATCGAGCGGAACAGCTCGAAGATACCGAACGTCGCCCGCTCGTCCAGGTTGCCCGTGGGCTCGTCCGCGAGCAGGACCAGCGGATCGTGGGCGAGGGCGCGGGCCACGACCACGCGCTGCTGCTCGCCGCCGGAAAGCTCGCCGGGGAGCGCCTCGGCCTTGGCGGCGAGGCCGACATGGGAGAGCAGTCGGCCGACCTTTGCGCGGATGACGGCCCGGCGGGCACCGGTGACCTCGAGCGCGAAGGCCACGTTCTCGGCGGCCGTGCGGTCGCGCAGCAGGCGGAAATCCTGGAAGACGTAGCCGATCTTGCGACGCAGCAGCGCGACGTCGCGCTGCTTCGTCCTCCCGCCGGCGTAGCCGCTCACCCGCACCTCGCCGCGGGTGGGCGCCTCGGCCATGTGAATGAGGCGCAGGACGGTGGACTTGCCGGCGCCGCTGTGGCCGGTCAGGAAGCAGAACTCGGCCTTGCGCAGCTCGAACGAGAGGTCGTTCAGCGCGAGGCCGCTACGCGGGTATTCCTTGAAGACGTGAGTGAAGCGGATCATGTCGCCGCGTGCAGGGCCGCCCGGCGCCGCGCCGCGAGCCGCGCGGCCAGGCGGACAGCCTCGATCATGGAGCCGGGATCCGCCACGCCGCGACCCGCGATGTCCAGGGCGGTCCCGTGGTCGGGCGAGGTGCGGGTGAAGGGCAGGCCGAGGGTTACGTTGATGCCGCTGCCGAAGGCGGCCGTCTTGAAGGCGGCCATACCGACGTCGTGGTACGGGGCGATGACTGCGTCGAACTCGCCGCGCAGCGCGCGCACGAACACGGTGTCGGCGGGGATCGGGCCGGTGGCATCGAGGCCCTCTGCGCGCAGGCGCTCGATCGCGGGCGCGAGGATGCGCGCCTCCTCGTCGCCGAACAGACCGCCGTCCGAGGCGTGCGGGTTCACCGCGCAGAGCGCGAGGCGGGGCCGCTCGAAGCCCCACCCGTCGCGAAGTCCCGCCGCGGTGAGGCGCGCCTGCTCGACGAACCGCTCCACGGTGAGGACCGCCGGCACGTCCGCCAGGGGCAGGTGCGTCGTGGCGAGCACGACGCGCAAGGGACCGCCCAGCGAGGTGTGCTCCGCATCCATGAGCATGACCACGGCGCCGACACCCGCCAGCGAGGCGAGCATCTCGGTGTGGCCGGGGAAGTGGTAGCCGCCGGCGTCCAGCGCGCTCTTGTCGATCGGCGCGGTGACCAGGCCATCGACCTCGCCGGCGAGCGCCATGCCGGCGCCGCGCTCGATGGCGCCGCCCGCCAGGGTTCCGGCGCGGGCGGCTCCTTCTCCCGGCCGCCAGATGCCGGTGGGCACGAACTCGTCGGCCGCGTCCTCGGCGCCAGTTCCCTCGGGGCCGACGAAGACGAGGGTGAGGCCCTCGCCGCGGAGCGCGCGCGCGGCGGCGGCGGCAACCTCGGGGCCGATGCCGCGGGGATCGCCGAGGGTGACCGCCAGCCGGACGGTGTCGCGGGATGAGCTCATGGCGCGGCGATCAGGAGCGGATGTCCACGTACATCTTGTCCTTCAGCTCCGCGACCAGCTCATCGAGGAGCTTCTGGCGGGCGACCTGCTCCCGGACGGTGGCGTGGACGGTCGGGTCGTCGAGGGTGTACTGCCCCGCGGGAGTGGACTCGGTGACCTTCACGACCGCGTACTTGGTCGGCTGCCCCTGCGTGACGAGGCGGATCGGCCCGATCACCTGTCCGGCGTTCGCGTCGGCGAGCGCGGTGCTGTAGGCGGCCGGCAGCTGGTCGCGGGGGAACGGCCCGACCTTCGTCTGCTCCTCCGTCGGATCGCTGTAGGTCGCGATGAGCGAGTCCATGTCCTCGCCTCGCTGCATGAGGAGCTTGACGGAATCCGCGAGCACCACCGCCCGGGTGGTGTCGGCATCCGTGATCTCGGGTCGGATCAGGATGTGGCGCGCCTCGCGCTCCCCACCCTTGATCTTCTCGAGCTTGATGATGTGCAGGCCGAATGGGCTCCTGACGATGCCGCTGACCTCGCCGGGCCGGAGCGAGTACGCGGCGTCCTCGAACGCCTTGACCATCTGGCCGCGCCGGAACCAGCCGAGATCGCCGCCCTTTTCCTTCGTTCCCGGATCCTGGGAGTAACGCTTGGCCAGCGTGGCGAAGTCCTCGCCCGCGTGGACCTTCTGCAGGATCTCCTCGGCCTGCGCGCGTGCTGCCGCCATGGCGGAATCGCTCGGCTGCGGCGCGATCACGACCTGCTCGAAGCTGATGGTGGCAGGGCGCTGGCCCAGGCGGCCCTTCTGCTCATCGAAGAAGGCCTTCATCTCCTCTTCGGTGACGGCCGGCTTGCGGTTCTGTTCGACCTTGCTGAGGTAGCGCTGGATGAGCGCCGTCTTGCGCATGTCGGCCGCGATCATCTCGCGGTAGCCGTTGAGGGTGAGGCCCTGGGCGTGGAGCGCGGCCTCGAACGCCGCCGCGCTGGGGAACTGCTTCTGGCGCGCCGAGATCTCCTGCTGCACCTGGTCCTTGATCTGGTCCTCGGGCGGGGTGATCGTCGTGTCCTCGAGCGCGGCCTGGACGAGCAGCAGCTCGCTCACGTGGGACTTCACGATCTGGTCGCGCAGCCGGGCGGAGTCGTCCGCGGTCTGCGGTGCCGGCTGCCCGGTGGCGACCAGCTGCGCCATGTCCTCCTGCACGTCCAGATCCGTGATCACGCTGTCGCCCACCACCGCGACAATGCGCTCGACCAGCTCCCGGTCCGGCGGCGCCGGCTTCTGCGCGAGGAGCGGCGCGGCGCCGGCCGCCAGGGCGGCGAGAACGAGAATCGGGGCTAGAGAGCGGTTCATTCTGCCTGCGTTCCGCCTGTAGAAAAGGGGTGGGGCCGGCGCACCGCGCCGGCCCCGTTCTCATACCTGCGCCGCCCCGGCGTGTTCCGGGTCAACCGCGTGTGGCATCAGTGCTTTGTCGTGTCCGGCGCGGGCTTCGGCGCGGGCGCCTGCGGGCTCGGCGCCGGCGGCTGTCCGGCGGGCGCCGCGCCGGGCTGCCCCGGCGTCTCGGCGGGCCGGCTGGCCTCGACCTTGGAGACCACGGCCTGAACGGAGCGGTCGTACACCTCCGCGCCGTACTGCTCGCGCAGCGCGTAGGCGACGGGGCCGAGCGGGATCACGTTCTGCTTGCCCTCGACGATCTCCGTGACCAGTCCCATGACCTTGCGCTCGAGCGCCTGCGGCTGCGTCTCGCCCTGCTGCGGCTTGATGTCGTCCAGTCCGGCGGACTTCACCACCTGCGCGAGCTGCTTGTGCGCCAGCGCGGCCAGCGAGTCGCGCTCCTGTTGCGTGGGCTTGAAGCCCTGCCGCGCGGCCTCGTCCACGAGGATCTTGTTGCGCGTCAGCCCCTCCAGCACGTTCTTCAGCTGGTCGTCCGTGGCCGAGCCGAACTGCGCCCGCCGGTTCGGCGGCAGCGCGCGCATGAGATCCATGATCTCCCCCGCCGTGAGCGCGCCGCCCTTGTAGGTGACGAGGTCGCGAGAAGCGGCGCGCCCGCTCAGCTTCATCTCCGGCTGCTTGGCCAGGTCGCGTACGACCGCGTAGGCGCCGTCCTGGACCGCGATGCCGAGCGGCTCCGTCAGCGACTTCACGTAGTCCTGCTCGGCCTTCTGCGAGCTGGTCTCGACCTGCTGCCGGCGGAACTCCTCCTTCTGCTGATCGAAGGGCGGGAGCTTCTTCTCCTCGACCTTGATGATGTGCAGCCCGAAGGGGGTCTCCACCACGTCACTGATCTCGCCCGGCTGCAGCTTGAAGGCCGCCTCCTCGAACGGCGCCACCATCTGCCCGCGGCTGAAGAAGCCGAGCTCGCCGCCCTTGTCCTTGCTGCCCGGATCCTCGCTGTACTTCTCGGCCAGCTTGCCGAAGTCCTCGCCGGCGACGGCGCGCGCCCGCACGCTCTTGGCGAGCTGCATGACGCTGTCGCGCTGCTCCGGCGTGGCGTCCGGCGGGATCCGGAACAGGATGTGACGTGCCTTGATCTCCAGGCTCGGCTGCTCCGTCTCGTAGAGATGCTTCAGCTGTGCGTCCGTGAAGCTCGTGTCCACGTGGATCACCTTGTCGCGCAGCTTCAGGACGACCTCCTGCTCGAGCGCCGGCTTGACCAGCGGCGCCACATTCACCGACTGGAGCGTCGAGTCCTTCTGCGCCGCCGTCGCCAGCAGCGTGTAGTCGACCCAGAGGTTCGCCACCGCATCGACAACCTGCGCCTGCGCCGGCAGGCGCGGGTTGCGCGCCATGAGCCCGGCCGTCTGGTCCACGCTCAGCTCGTGTCCGGCCGCGCGCGCCACCACGTTGGTGTGCGCCGTCATGGCCTGCCCGAAGCTGTCGCACGCCGGAACCATCAGCGCGCACAGGAGGGCCAGGTATGGAAGGTAACGCCTCATCGTCTCTCCTTGACGGGCCTGCTGAACTGTAGGGGTGAGATCGGGCCACGATGCAGCCGGACCAACCTAGCGGAGAAGCGTACCCTGCGCCAGACAGCAGGATCCGCTGGTCACGCCGCGCGCTCTCCCCGCTTGTCGGCCAGCAGCTCGAAGACGGCGGCGAGAGTGCGGGTGATCGGCTCGGCGCCGAAGCGGCGGAGCACGAGCGAGAGCGGGCTCGTGCGGCGGACCTCGACCTGGACCTGCTGGTCGCGGAACGCGCCCTGGAGGGCGGCGAGGCGGGGGACGGTGCCGTCACGGAAGTTGACGCGGGCCTCGTCGCCGTGGACGAGGATGCGCTCGACGCCGAGGCGGGCGCCGAGGAGGCGCAGCGCCGCGCTGTCCAGCAGGCGCTGGACCTCGGCGGGCGGCGGGCCGAAGCGGTCGCGGATCTCCTCGGCGATGGCGGCCACCTGCTCGGGGCGCTCCATGCGGGAGAGGCGGCGGTAGAGGTGGAGCTTCTGGGACGCCTCGGGGATGTAGCTGTCGGGGATCAGGGCGGCGCCCTGCATGGAGACCTCGGGGGGCTGGTGGCGCTCCACGGCGGCGTCGCCTTCCTTGAGCCGCTTGATGGTATCCTCGAGCAGGCGGGTGTAGGTGTCGAGGCCGACCGCGTGGACGAAGCCGGACTGCTGGGAGCCGAGGATGTTGCCGGCGCCGCGCAGCTCGAGGTCCTTGAGGGCGATGGCGTAGCCGCTGCCGAGCTCGGTGAAGTGCTCGAGGATGCGGAGCCGCTTCTCGGCCTCCTCGCTGACGCCCTCCGGCACGACGAGATAGCAGTAGGCGCGGTGGTGGGAGCGGCCGACGCGGCCGCGCAGCTGGTAGAGCTGGGCGAGCCCGAACTGGTCCGCGCGGTCCACGATGAGGGTGTTGGCGGTGGGCACATCGAGGCCGTTCTCGATGATGGCGGTGGTGACGAGGACGCGCACCTCGCCGTCGAGGAAGCGGCGCATGACGTGGTCGAGCTCGGCGGCGTTCATCTGGCCGTGGGCGACGGCCGCGCTGGCGTCGGGGACGAGCTCGCGCACGCGCTCGGCCACCATGGAGATGGTCTGCACGCGGTTGTGCACGAAGAAGACCTGGCCGCCGCGGTCGAGCTCGCGGCGGATGGCGTCCTCGAGCACCTCATCGATCCAGGGCAGGACGTGGGTGATGATCGGCATGCGGTCGCGCGGCGGGGTCTGGATGAGCGAGAGGTCGCGCAGCCCGGTGAGCGAGAGGTGCAGCGTGCGCGGGATCGGCGTGGCGGTGAGCGAGAGCACGTCCACGTTGTGCTTGAGCTCCTTGAAGCGCTCCTTCTGCTTCACGCCGAAGCGCTGCTCCTCGTCCACGACGAGGAGGCCGAGGTTGCGGAAGAGGACATCGGGCTCGACCAGCCGGTGCGTGCCCACCACGATGTCCACCTCGCCGGCTGCCAGCGCGGCCAGGATCTGCTCCTGCTCCTTCTGCGTGCGGAAGCGGGACAGCGACTCGATGCGGACGGGGAAGCCGGCCAGCCGCTGTCGGAAGGTGTGCAGGTGCTGCTCGACGAGAATGGTGGTGGGGGCGAGGACGGCCACCTGGCGGCCGTCCTGCACGGCCTTGAACGCGGCGCGGATGGCGATCTCGGTCTTGCCGTAGCCGACGTCGCCGCAGAGCAGCCGGTCCATCGGATGGCGGGACTCCATGTCGCGCTTGACGTCGGCGGTGGCCTGGCGCTGGTCGGGCGTGTCGTCGTAGAGGAAGCCGGACTCCATCTCCTTCTGCCAGCGCGAGTCGGCCGGGTAGGGCTCGCGCTCGGCGGTCTGGCGGGAGGCGTAGAGCTGGAGCAGCTCGGCGGCCATGTCCTGGATCGACTTCTCCGTCTTCTGCCGGAGCGTGCGCCAGCTCCTGCCGCCGATCTTGTGCAGCCGCGGCGCGGACGATTCCTCGCGGTCGGGCACCCAGCGCTCGATGAGGTCGAGGCGGTAGACCGGCACGCGCAGGATCTCGCCGCCGGCGTACTCGATGGCGAGCGTCTCGAGCTCCGTCTCGCCGACGGTGACGTGGCGCAGCCCGAGGAAGCGGCCGATGCCGTGGTCCATGTGCACCACGAAGTCGCCGGGACGCAGCTGCGCCAGGCTCTCGATGGCGACGGCGCCGCGGAAACGCCGTCCGCGCCGCAGGCGCCGGTCGCGGCGGAAGATCTCGTGATCCGTGAGCACGCGGATCGGGGGGGTCGCGCCCTCCAGCACGAAGCCGTGGGCGACGGGGCCGAGCGCGAGCCGCGCGCCGGGTGGCAGCGCCTTCGCGGCCGAGCGTCCGCGGCCGTTGCCGGCGCCGAGGATCTCCTCGAGGCGCTCCAGCTGGCCGGCGTTGTCGCACAGGATGAGGGTTTCCTCGCCGCGCGCCGCGCCCGCGCGGAGCAGCCCGGCCAGGTACTCCATGTCGCGCTCCACGGGCTCCGCGGCGCGCGCCCGGAAGCGCACGTCGCCCACGCCGTGGCCGATCACCTGGAGCCGGCCGAAGGTGCGCATCCGCTGCGTGGCCTGCTCGGGCATGAGGAGGAGCAGCTGCGGCGGCTCGGGCTCGCCGCCGCGGCGGCGCTCGGCGTCGTGCAGGTGGACCACCTGGCGCCAGGCGCGGTCGAACTCCTCGTCCGCCGCCCCTCCGGCGAGCTCGAGCAGGACGGCATCGCGCGGGAGCACGTCGAGGATCGAGCGGCGCTCGGGAGCGTCGTCGGCTTCGGCGTCTCGTCGCGCGCGCGCCCCCGCGCGCTCACGCTCGCCACCGGATCCGGCGGATCCGGGTGCGGATCCGGGCTGCGCCGCCGCCTCGCCGGTGCCGGGCTCGACCGGCGCGCCCGAAGCGGGAGCGCCAGCATGGCGGCCGAGGTCAACCGGCAGGACATCGACCCTGTCGAGCTCGCCGGTGGAGCGCTGGTCGAGGATGTCGAAGGGGCGGATGGACGCCACCTCGTCGCCCCAGAACTCGATGCGGACGGGCCCGGGCGCGCCGAAGCCGAAGACGTCGATGATGCCGCCGCGCTGGGCGAACTCGCCGACGCCCTCGACCATGGCCGCCCGCTCGAAGCCCATGTCCTCGAGCCGCTCGGCGAGCGCGTCGGGGCGGAGCTCTTCGCGGACGGAAATCGTGAGGCGCAGCTCGGCGAGGCCGGCGGGGATCTCGGCGCGCTCCTGGAGCGCGCGGGCGGTGGTGACGAGGAGCCGGGCCCGGCCCGCGAGGAGCGCCTCGAGCGCCTCGACGCGCAAGCCGCTCACCTCGACGTGGTGCTCGGCGGCCTCGTACGGCAGCGTCTCGCGCTGGGGGTAGAGCGCCACGAGCGCGGGGTCGGTGAGCGCCTGGAGGTCGGCCTCGGCCGCCTCGGCCTCCATCGGGCCGGGCGCGACGACGACCCACAGCCGGTTCGGCTCCGCGGCGGCGAGGGCGGCGGCCAGGAGCGCGGGAGCCGAGCCGGCCAGCCCGCCGATCTCGAGCGTGCCGCCGCGGGCGGGCAGCGCGCCGCGCAGCGCGGCGAAGGCCGGCTGTCGCTCCATCGCGCGGAGCAGGATGGGATGCATCAGGCGCTCCCGCGGGCCGCCGCCGGCGCGGCGGTGCCGACCGCGGCCCGGCGGCCGCTGGCGGCGACCCAGCCCTCGATGAGCAGCAGCAGGAGCAGGAGGGCCGCGAGCGGCCACCAGGTCTCGCGGCCGAGCCGGGCGCGGTAGATCGAGGCGCGCCAGGCGGCGGCGTCGTCGGCGGTGCGGATCGTCCAGCCCGGCAGCGCGTCGTCCACGCGCCCCGGCGGGAGCCGCGTCAGGTCGGACTCGGAAGGCGGCGGGTTGACGGCGAACGCACCCACCGCGCCGCCGTTCGACAGGATCCGGTAGATCCCCGCCAGCGGCGGCGCGGCGTACACCTCGCCGGGCTGCACGGCGTCGTGCGTGCCGTCGGGTCGCTCCACGGCATCCGCGGCGTCGGGGAGGGGGACGCGCTCCCCGGGCAGGAGCGCCACGGCGCCGCCACGCGCGGAGGCCCACAGCCCGGTCAGGTGGTCGAGCAGGGGCAGCATGGCCGAGCTGGTGGGGAGTGTGCTCGCCTCGGGATTGAAGGTCGAGGCGACGAGGATGTAGCGGCCGCCGCCGGGGCGGGCGCCGCGGACCGCCCAGGTGGCGCCATCGGCCAGGCGCAGCAGCACGGTGTCGCCGGAGGCGGGGCCCTCGTGCCGCAGGCCGTAGACCTGCTGGAGCCGGGCGTCGGAGAGCGCCCGGGACAGCTCGCCGCTGTCCGGCGACGGGGCGAAGCGGGCCTCGCCCGTCAGGGTCGGCGGATCGTAGCGCCACGGGATGCCCGCCGTGGCGAGGCGTCCGTTCAGCGCCGGCAGCTCCGTCGGCGCGGTGGGCGGCAGCACGACGACCGTCCCGCCGGAGGCGCCGCTCTCGATGCCCGCGCCGCCGGGGGCGATCAGGACGTCGGCGGCGCCTGAAGCGGCGCGATGGATCCGGCCGGCGTCCGCGAGCACGGCGAGCGCGGCGTCGACGAAGGGGAGCGAGCCGGCCAGCGCCACCGCCGGCGGCGGCTCGACCCGGACGGCGAAGTAGCGGCGGTCGTCGGCGTGGAGCGCGTCGGCGTCGATCTCGATCCAGCCGGCCGCCAGCCCCGAATCGCGGGCCGGGAAGGGCAGCACGACGGACGCGCCGGCGGGCGCGATCGCCGCGCCCTGTACGCGTCCGTCGAGCACCAGCCGGACGCCGACGGAGTCCTTCCGCGTCCCCGTCACGGCGGCGCTGGCGGTGGAGCGCTGTCCGGCGCGCGGCGGCAGCCCGCCGCCGACCTCCGCATCGGCCACAGCGTCGTTCGGCGGGACCCGGCTGTCGCCCACCCAGAGCACGAGCGGCGGCGCGTCCTTCCCGGCGGGGAGCGGCGCCCCGAAGCCGGAGGCCTGCAGATCCGACAGCACCTCGATCTCCGGGGCGCGGTGGTCCGCACCGGCGGCGAGGAGCGTGCGGGCGCGGGCGATCGCGGCCGGCAGATCGGCGGCGCCGGCCGTGGGCGCGGTGGCGCGGATGCGCGCGGCGGTCGCGGGCGCGTCGCCGGGGATCGCCGGCTCATCGGGCGCGCCCGCGCGTATCAGCCAGAAGCGGTCGTCCGGCCCGGCGGCGGCCACGGTCTGGAGCGCGCGGGCCTGGAGCACGTCCAGCACGCGGCGATCGCCCTCGATGGCGGCGCTGCTCATCGAGTTGTCCAGCACGATGGCCACGGCCGTCGGCTCGTGACCGCTGCCGCCGATCGGCAGGAACGGCCGCGCGGCGGCGAGGGCGATGAGCAGGATCACGGCAAGGCGGAGCGCGAGCAGCAGCATCTGGCGCAGGCGGACGCGGCGCGCGCTCTCCCTCTCGGCGCGCCGCAGGTAGCGGACGGCGGGGAAGACCACGCGCGGTCCCTGGTGGCGCTGGAACAGGTGCAGGACCAGGGGAACGGCGACGGCGAGCCCGAGGAGCAGGAGCGCGGGGGAGAGGAAGCCCATCTAGCCCAGACGCTCCCGCTTGTGGAGGTAGGCGCGCAGCGCGTGGACCATGGGACGGTCGGTCTCGAGGATGGTGTAGTCGATGCCCTGCGAGACGAGGGTGGTGCGCCATTCCTCGAGCGCCTCCTCGACGGCGCGGCGGTACTCCGTGCGCAGGTCGGCCACGCTCACCGGCAGCTCCTCGCCGGTCTCCGGGTCGACGAAGCGGGCGTCCCGGACCGCGGGCAGCTCGCGTTCGCCGGGATCCAGCAGGTGGAAGACGAGTACCTCGTGGCCGCGGTGGCGCAGGAAGCGCAGCGCGAGCCGCGTCGACTCGGGATCCACCAGCAGGTCGGAGAGGAGGACCACGAGCCCGCGCCGCGAGAGCCTGCCGGCGACGTCGCGCAGCGCGCTGCCGGCCTCCGTCCTGCCGCCGGCGCTGAGCGGCGCGATCGCCCGCACGAGGTCGTGCCACTGTCGACGCCCGCCGCGCGGCGAGACGTGCGCGCGCACCTGCTCGTCGAAGCCGATAACGCCGACCGCGTCGCCCTGGCGCAGGAGCATGAGCGCGAGGGAGGCCGCGAGCTGCTTGGCGTACCAGAGCTTGGGCGGAAGCGTCTCCTCGGCCGAGGTCCAGGCCATCGAGGCGCTGGTGTCCACCAGCAGGTAGGCGCGGAGGTTGGTCTCCTCCTCGAACTGCTTGATGTAATAGCGGTCGGAGCGGCCGTACATGCGCCAGTCCACGTAGCGCAGGTCATCGCCCGGCTGGTACATCCGGTGCTCCGCGAACTCCACCGAGAAGCCCCGGTGCGGCGAGCGGTGCAGCCCGGCGACGAAGCCCTCCACCACCTCGCGCGCGACGAACTCCAGCCCTCCCAGCGAGGCCAGCTCGCCCGGGCTCAGGAGGTCCGGCCGGCGGCCGCGAGCGATCACATCCGATGGCGTCACGTTCATCTCTCGTCGCGCAGCAACGTAGGCCGACGCGCGGCCGGCAGTCAAACCGTTTCACGGGCAGGCCCAGCAGGCACGGCCACGTACACGGGCACCGCCATCTACCCCGAAGCCGTGCCGCCGGTCGCGCGCGGATGGATCGGGGCGGTGGTGCCGGCGCGGCGCCCGCACTATGTTTCGCGCCGGCCCGGCCGGGGCGGCACCCCACGGGGCAAGCCCCGGGCCGCGACGTGAACCGCACCGAGGAGCGCGCCCGTGTCCTTCGTGAACAGCATCATCCTGCTCCTGTCCCTCGCCTGCGCGATCTGTCTGCCCTACTTCGTGGGCCACGGGCTCGCGCTCGGCGAATGGGGCTGGATCCTCACGGGGATCGGCTTCGGCCTGCTCTCCGGCATCCTGATGTTCGCGCATTCGAAGATCGCCGCCCGCGGCGCACGCGAGGAGCGAACCTCGCACTGAGGCGGGGCAGCCCGTCCCGTTCGACCCACACGTGGCCGTGCCCGTTCTCCTGCCTCCCTCCGATTGATTCGCCCCTGCTCCCGCCGTTATCTTGAAGGGTTCCGGCGCAACCACACAAACGCATGAAAAATCAGGGACTTCAACGGCGTGAACATCGAGCGGATCCGTAACTTTTGCATCGTGGCGCACATCGATCACGGCAAGTCCACGCTGGCCGACCGGCTGCTCGAGCGGACGGGCACGCTGACGCAGCGGCAGATGGAGGCGCAGGTGCTGGACAGCCTCGATCTCGAGCGGGAGCGCGGCATCACCATCAAGCTGCACGCGGTGCGCATGGCGTACGGCGGGGCGGACGGCGAGCTCTACCAGCTGAACCTGATCGACACGCCGGGGCACGTGGACTTCACGTACGAGGTGTCGCGCTCGCTGGTGGCGTGCGAGGGGGCGGTGCTGGTGGTCGATGCGAGCCAGGGCGTCCAGGCGCAGACGCTCTCGAACCTGTTCCTGGCGATGGACGCGGGGCTGGAGATCATCCCGGTTCTGAACAAGATCGACCTGCCGGGCGCGGAGCCGGAGCGGCGGCGCGAGGAGCTCTCGGAGCTGCTCGGCGTGGAGCCGGAGGACGTGCTGGCGGTCTCGGCCAAGGAGGGGGTCGGTGTCGATGCGCTGCTGGAACGGATCGTCCGCCTGGTGCCGCCGCCGAAGGGCGACCGCGACGCGCCGCTGCGCGCGCTCATCTTCGATTCCTACTACGACCGCTACCAGGGCGGGGTGCCGATGATCCGCGTGTTCGACGGCACGGTCGAGCCGGGCATGCGGATCACCTTCGGCGCGAGCGACGCGGCTTACGTGGTGGACGAGGTCGGCTTCATGCGCCTGGGGCGCTTTCCGCAGGACGCGCTGGAGCCGGGCGAGGTCGGTTATCTGCTGGCGGGCATCAAGCGGGTGGGCGACACCAAGGTGGGCGACACCATCCTGGACGCGGACGATCGTGCCACGGAGCTGCTGCCGGGCTACCGCGAGATCAAGCCGATGGTGTTCAGCGGACTCTACCCCTCGGACTCCGACCGGTACGAGGAGCTGCGCGACGCGCTGGAGAAGCTGAAGCTGAACGACGCGTCGCTCTTCTACGAGCCCGAGACGTCCACGGCGCTGGGCTTCGGCTTCCGCTGCGGCTTTCTCGGGCTGCTGCACATGGAGATCGTACAGGAGCGCCTGGAACGCGAGTTCGGCCTCGACCTGGTCACCACGGTGCCGAACGTGGAGTACGACGTGGTGCTCACGGATGGCACTACGGTGGAGATCGAGAATCCCAGCGCGATGCCGGACCGTTCGCGCATCGATCGCATCGAGGAGCCCTACGTCCGGGCGCGCATCCTCTGTCCGGCGGACTACATCGGCAACGTCCAGAAGCTGTGCCACGAGCGGCGCGGCGAGTTCGAGGAGATGCACTACCTCGACCCGACGCGCGTGGAGTTCGTCTACGCCATGCCGCTGGCGGAGATCGTGCTCGACTTCTACGACAGGCTGAAGGGCTCGACGCGCGGCTACGCGTCGCTGGACTGGGAGTTCCTCGAGTACCGGCCGAACGACCTGGTCAAGCTCGACATGATGATCAACGGCGACCCGGTGGATGCCTTCAGCGTGGTGATCCATCGCGACAAGGCGTTCGAGTACGGCCGGGCCGTGGCCGAGAAGCTGCGCGAGCTGATCCCGCGTCAGCTCTTCGAGGTGGCGATCCAGGCCTCGATCGGCGGCCGCATCATCGCGCGCGAGAGCATCCGGGCGCTGCGCAAGAACGTCACGGCCAAGTGCTACGGCGGCGACATCACCCGCAAGCGCAAGCTCCTCGAGAAGCAGCGCGAGGGGAAGCGGCGCATGAAGCAGGTCGGCACCGTGGAGATCCCGCAGGAGGCCTTCCTGGCGGTGCTGCAGGTGGGGAGCGGGTGAGCGGGGGGCGAAGCGATTCGTTCGACGACGCGAGGCGCTCGTGCCGCCTCTGATCGTGCGCGCCCCGAACCATCTCGGCGACGTCGTGATGGCGCTGCCGGCGCTGCGCGCGGCGAGCGGCCCGGCCCGGGATGCCACGAATGCGGAGGGGGCTGCGGACGTCGCCGGCGCGGGCGGGCGGGGGGCGCACGAGCCCGCCGACATCCTCGTCGTGCGTGGGCTCGTGCCGATCCTCGAGATGGCGGGGCTGCCCGGCCGGATCCTGCCGTTCGACCGGGGCGCGGCCGGTCTCGTGCGGGCCGCCGGGGCGCTCCGCCGCGGGCCCTATCGGCGCGGGATCCTGCTCACGCCCTCCTTCTCCTCGGCGCTGGTCTTCCTTCTGGGCGGAGTCCGCGAACGTCGCGGCACGGCGACGGACGGCAGATCCATGCTCCTGACCGAACGGATCCCGCGGGCGCGCATCGACGCCCTCCACCGGGCGGCGGCGTACCTCCTTCTGGCCGGCGACGAGGCGGCGGCGGAACCGCCGGCGCCGCGGCTCCCGGTGCCGCAGGCGGAGCGGGCGCGCTGGCGTTCCTTCGTGGGAGGCTCCTCGTCCGGTGGCCCGACGATCGGTATCTTCCCCGGGAGCAACGCGGCCTCGCGGCGGTGGGACACAGGGCGCTACCGGGCGCTGGCCGCGCGGCTCGCGGCGGACGGCGCGCGGGTGGTGGTCTTCGGCGGGCCGGGCGAGCGGCGGCTCACGGCGGAGGTCGCGGGGGACGTCGCCTTCGATGCGGGCGGCCGGACGGACCTGCGGCAGCTGGCGGCGGGACTGGCGGAGTGCGCGCTTCTCGTGACGAACGACAGCGGGCCGATGCACCTGGCCGCAGCGGTGGGGACGAGGACGGTGTCGCTGCAGGGGGCGTCGGACCCGGCGGTGACGCGCCCGCTCGGTGCCGCGCACGTGCTGCTGCAGCACGCGGAGCTCTCGTGCGTGCCGTGCGTTCGCAACGTCTGTCCGCGGCGCGGGGCGGGGACGTTCCTTCCGGAAGCCGAGCGCGAATGCCTGCGGCTGATCACGGTGGACGAGGTGCACGGCGCGGTGGTCCGGAGCGTGGACGCCGCCGTGCCCGACTGAGGAGACGGACGGGATGACAGCGGGCGTGGACAAGAAGTGGATGGTGGGCGTCGACCTCGGCGGCACGAACATCGTGGTCGGCGTGCTGCCGATGGATGGCGGGGACGGCGAGCTGCTGGGGTTGCGGGCGCTGCCGACGGAGGCGACGCGCGGCGCCAAGTTCGTGGTGGACCGGATCGCGGCAATGATCGACGAGTCGATCGTCGAGGTCACGGAGCGCTTCGGCGGGGCCCGCGAGGACGTCGCGGGGGTGGGCATCGGCTCGCCGGGGCCGCTCGACCGGCGGAGCGGCACGGTCATCAACACGCCCAACCTGGGGTGGCGGAACTTCCCGCTGCGCGACCTGATCTCGAACGCCGTCGGGCTGCCGGCCGTGCTGGACAACGACGCCAACTGCGCGACGTACGGTGAGTGGTGGCTGGGGGCCGGCCGCAACGTGGACACCTTGGTCGGGCTCACGCTGGGCACGGGGATCGGCGGCGGCATCGTGCTGGACGGCGAGATCTTCCACGGCGTGAGCGACGCGGCGGGCGAGATCGGCCACATGACCATCGACTCGACGGGTCGCAAGTGCAAGTGCGGCAACTACGGCTGCCTGGAGGCGTACGCGTCCGGGCCCGCCATCGCGCTGCGGGCGGTGGAGGGCCTCGAGGCGGGGACGGAATCGGTGCTGCCGGAGCTGGTGGGCGGGCGGCTGGAGGAGGTCACCGCCGCCACGGTCTACGAGGCGGTGGTGCTCGGCGATCCGTACGCCAACGAGGTCATGAAGGAGACGGCCAAGTTCCTGGGCGCCGGCGTCGCGAACATCATCAACATGCTGAACCCGGAGATGGTGGTGATCGCGGGCGGCGTCACGCGCGCGGGAGACCACCTCTTCATGCCGCTGCGGGCGGAGGTGCGGCGGCGGGCGTTCCGGAGCGCGGAGCAGGCGTGCCAGATCGTTTCCGCACAGCTGCAGGGCACGGCGGGGGTGATCGGCGCGGCGGCGGTGTTCAAGAAGGACACGTACGGCACCGTTTGAGGATGCGCCCGAACGAGAGCCTGGCTCCGCCCGACGCGCGGGCGCGGCGTCCGAAGCGGCTGGGGGTGCTCGGCACGATGGTGTGGGACCGCATCTACGCGCGCGACGTGCGTCTCGAGCCGGTCGAGGAGTGGGGCGGGATCGCCTACGCGCTGGCGGCGCTGGCGGCGGCCCGGCCGCAGGGCTGGGATCTCGTGCCGCTGGTGCGGATCGGGCAGGACCTCGAGGCCTCCGCGCGGCGCTTCCTGACCGGGCTGCCGGGCTTCGACGTGACGCCCGGCGTGCGCGCCGTGCCGGAGCCGAACAACCGGGTCGAGCTGCGCTACCAGGATCGCGAGCGGCGCAGTGAGCGGCTGACGGGCGGTGTCGGGCCGTGGGGCTGGGCGGAGCTCGAGCCGCTCCTCGGCGCGCTCGACGCCCTCTACATCAACTTCATCTCCGGGTTCGAGCTCGAGCTCGAGACCGCGCAGCGGCTGAGGGTGGCCTTCGGCGGCCCGATCTACGCGGATCTGCACTCGCTCCTGCTGGGCGTCGGCCCGGGCGGACAGCGGGTGCCGCGACCGCTGGGGGCGTGGCGCGAGTGGCTGCGCTGCTTCGATGTCGTGCAGGTGAACGAGGACGAGCTGGCCTCGCTGGCGCACGCGTGGGGCGACCCGTGGCGCTTCGCCGCCGAGGTGGTCGGTCCGGAGCTCAAGCTGCTGCTCGTGACGCTCGGCTCGCGCGGGGCCGCCTACGTGGCCTCGCCCACGTTCCGGCCGGACCCGCTGTCGTGGCGGGATCCCGGGCTCGTCCGGCCCGGCCCGATCGTGACGACGGGCCCGGCGCGCACGGAGCACGTGGCTGTGGCCGTCGAGCCGGAGGAAGGCGACCCCACGGGGTGCGGCGACGTCTGGGGCGCGACGTTTTTCGCGCGCTTCCTCACCGGAGCGCCGCTGGAGGCGGCGATCGCGGCGGCCAACGGCGCGGCGGCGCGCAACGTGAGGCACCGTGGCGCGACCGGGCTGCACCTCTTCCTGCAGGGAAAGATCGGATCATGAAGCTGGTGGTGGTGCCGGCATCGCTCGAGGAGCGGACCTTCGACTCGCTCGTGCAGGAGCTCGGGCAGGGCGCCGAGGAGCGCGCGCTCTTCGACGCGCGGCGGGTGCGCTGGGTGGATCCGTACGGCATGCTCGGGCTGCTGGCCGCGGGCGAGGTCTCGGCGCGACAGGGGGAGCGGCCGCTGCTCCAGCTGCCCGAGGCCACCGACGTGATGAGCTACCTCGGCCGCATGGGCTTCATCGAGCAGGCAACGCGCATCTTCGAGATGCACGGCGGCGGCCGGCGCGCGGCGGAGCCGCCCTCCGACGTGCTGCTCGAGATCACGCCGATCGACTCGCACGGCGATGTGCACTCCGTGGTGGACCGCGTGCAGGAGAGGGCCGGGCTGATCCTCTCGCGCCAGCTGCGCTATCCGGTGAGCTCCGTCGTGCAGTTCAGCGTGATCCTCTCCGAGGTGTGCCAGAACATCCTGGAGCACGCGGAGTCGGGCGGCTGGGTGGCCGCGCAGACCTACAGCTGGCGCCAGCGCCTGGGGCGCAAGGTGGCCGTCATCGCCGTCATGGACCTGGGCATTGGCTTCAGGGGGTCGCTGGCCAGCGCGCAGGCCGCCCGCTACGGCGACCGCTGGAGCGACGCGACGGCGCTCGAGGCGGCGTTCCTGCACGGCATCACGCGCTTCCACGACCCCGGCCGCGGGCAGGGGCTCCAGCAGATCCGGAAGCAGGTCGGCAAGCTGGGCGGCAAGATCTCGATCCGCAGCGGCACGGCCCAGATCGCCGATGTGCCCGGCTGGGACGATGCGCCGCCGCTGCAGGAGCGGCTGCCGGCGTTCCCCGGCTCGCAGATCTGCATCGTGCTGCCGGCGCGCGAGGAGGAGTCGTGAGCGACACGCCGCGGCCCGTCCCGCTGCGCTTCGACCTCTCGTCGCTCGCGCCGTGCTCCGTGGCGACGCTCTACTCTCACCTCGTGACCCGCCCGACCGGGCGCGCGCTGCGGCTCGGCATCGAGAGCCAGCTCGGCGAGCTCGGCGCGCTCTGCCTCTCGGTCCTCGACTTCAGCCAGGTCGTGGTCCTCGACTACAGCTGCGCCGACGAGGCCGTGGCCAAGCTGATCCAGCGCTTTCTCGGCGAGGACCGGCCCTCGGACGTCTACTTCGTGGCGCGCGGCGTGGCGGAGCGGCACCGTGAGCCGATCGACGAGGTGCTGCGGCGGCACGGGCTCGCGCTCGTGGCGGAGTGGGCGGAGGGCGGGACCGGGCTGCTGGGCGAGCTGTCGGCGCTGGAGCAGGCGGCGTGGGAGGCGCTGGAGCGCCTGCGGCGGGGCATGCCCGGCGACGTCGCCGCGCAGCTGCCGGCGCCCCTCGACGCCGTGAGCGCCGCCCTGGCCTCGCTCGCCGGACGGCGGGTGGTGGCCGGTGGAGCGCGGGGGGGCGCGTACCACGCGCTGACATCGATCCTGGCGGCCGCGCCCGGGGCATAGGCGCCGGGGCCGCCGGTCCGGTGGCTGCGCCGCGGATCAGCGGATCGCGGCGTCCGGACTGTTCGACACGGGCCTCGCCGCCGCGTCGGGAAGCTCCGGCGCCGGGGGTGCGCCGGCCTGGGAGCCACCGGTGGCGGGGCGCACTCCCGCCCCCACCGCCGATTCGCCGGCGGGTTCGGGGCGCGGCCGGCCCGGTGGCAGCTCGACCTGGAAGGCGGTGCCGCGTCCCGACTCGCTGTCGACGCGGATCCGGCCGCCGATCTGCTCGATCGCCTCGAGGGTGATCGCGAGCCCGAGGCCGGTGCCCTCCGCATCCTTCGTCCTGCCGCGGAAGAAGCGCTCGAACACGTGCGGCTGCTGCTCGTCCGGGATGCCGACGCCGTTGTCCGCCACCTCGATCACCCAGCCGCCGTCGTGGCGCGGCTCGATGGTGAGCGCCACGCACCGCTCGGGCTTGTCCGGGTCCGCGTACTTCACGGCGTTCGCCACCAGGTTCACGAGCGCGAGCCCGACGCGGGCGGCGTCCACGTGGACGCGGGGCACCTCTTCGGGAAAGCGGAGCCTGACGTCCGCCTCCCGGGCCATCGGCTCGACCTGCCCGCGCACACCCTGAATGACGTCCGACAGCGGCTCGCAGCGCTGCTCGGCCGGCTCCCCTCGCTGCGCGGCGGCCAGGGTGCGCACGTCGTCGACCAGGCGCCGCGCCCGCATCAGGTTGCGCAGCACGATGGCCGCGAAACGCCGGCGGTCCTCCGCGTCCCCGCCGATCTCCTCCTCGAGGAGCCGGGCCGCGCCCTCCGCCGCGCCGAGCGGATTCTTGATCTCGTGCGCCAGCGTGCGGGCGAACTCGTTCGTCGAGCGGACGCGCTCGCGCCGCTCGCTCACCTCCTCCTCCCGGTACGTCCCCGCCGTGATCGTGGCGGCGCCGGCCAGCCCGCGCTGCAGCCGGGCGGCGGTCGAAACGACGGCCGCGGGATCCACGGCGCTGCCGGCCGCCGCGGCCTCGGCGCGGAGCGCATCGAAGAGGATGTCGCCGAGGATCTCGAGCTCCGCCAGGACCTCCTGCACGTCGTAACCCTGGCGGCGGCGGTGGCGGGCGAGCGTGTGCAGGTGCTCGACCGCATCCTGCGTCAGCCCTCCCTCCGGCGCGCGCAGCAGGGACGCGAGCCGCTCGAGGACGAGCGGCATGTGGTCCAGCAGCTCCTCCCGGGGGAAGATGTGGGCAGGGCGCACGCGCAGCCGGCGCTCGAGGCGCTCCAGCCAGAGGCGGGTCAGCTCCGTGCTGCGGCTGCACAGCCGCTCTGCGACGCGCTCATCGAAGGATTCGGGGATCGGCATCCGGTCTCCGGTGGGGGCTCCTCTCCTGCGACGACAGCGTTCGGAAGCGCAAGACGCGTTCCCGGCGACGCCGCTCGCGAGCCTTCGCCGGGACGTCATCGCGGAAGCCGAGAGGGGCAGCGGCCGCCCGCGTCAGTGGCTGCGGCGGCGGAAGGGGACGGCGAGGAAGGCGGGGCAGCAGGGCGGCTCGCGCCGGGCCCGTCTCAGCCGGCGCGGGGCGCCTCGGCGGCGGCGCGCAGCCCCAGGATGAGGACGCGGTTCGTCGCCTTGAGGACGGCCAGGGCGGTGGCGGTGGAGAGATCGTCATCGAGCGGCTGCGCCCCGACCAGCGGGAGCGGCCGGCGCCCGAGCACGCGCGCGGCCGCGAGTACCGACACGAGCACGTAGTCGCGGTCCAGGGCGCGCACCTGCGAGGCGTGCTCGAGCTCCAACCGGATCGCGTCGCGCGCGGCCGCCGTGGCCGCCCGCAGCGCGGCCGTCGCGGCGGCGCGCAGCCGCCCCGTGCCGGCATCCAGCTCCGCCCCCTCGCCCACGAACTCCTCGCCCCGCCACATGACCCGGACGCGGACGACCACGCGCGCGTCCCGGACCATCGACTCCGCGCCGGCGAAGAGCAGCCGCGGATGGGTGATCTCGACCGTGGCGGCCGGGGATGCCGGAGCGGCGCCGCAGGGGGCCGCCGCCGGCGCGGCGGACGCCTTCTCCGCCGGCGGGGTGCCGGCCTCGGAGGCCGGAGGCGACGGCGGGCCGCCGGGCGCTCCACGCGCGGCGCCCGCGGCGGGTGCGGCGGGTGCGGCGGGCGGCGCGCCGCCGGTCATGGAGGCGCGGATGTCGCCCTCGGGAAGGGTATCGAGTTGCGCGATGCTGATGATGCGCTGATCGACCGGGACCTGGAGGCGCTCCTCCAGGAGGTCGCGGATGTCGCGGGCGAGGTGGCGCACGCTCGGGCCCGGTCCGACCAGCAGGTGCACCTCACGCGGGTGGCCGTACACATCCTCGCGCACGAACGCACCCAGCACTGAGGGCAGCTCACGCAGGAGTGCTTCGGCGGCCTGCTTCGTCCGGATCGTATCCATTCGGATCCATGCTCGGTTGTACGGCAGGAGGGCTGCCGGAGGATGCGGGCGGAGGGGGGGCGACGTCAAGGGGCGCGGGCTGCCCCCAAACGGGTGTGGGTCGGGGTGCGCGTGGGGGTGGGGGCACCGCGGGGGCAGGGCGGGTGAGGGCACCGCGGGGGCGGGGCGCGTGAACGGGGAGGCGTGATTGCCGGGCGCGGGGTGGGCTCGGTACCTTGGTCGGGCATGGCGATTGCGCCCGTCGGCGCCGATCTCGACTCCGGAAGAGAGGCCGGACCCGCAATGAAAGGCGTCATCATGGCCGGCGGCTTCGGGACGCGCCTGAAGCCGCTCACCATCAATCGCCCCAAGCCGATGGTGCCGGTGGCGAACCGGCCGATCATGGAGCACATCGTGACGCTGCTCAAGCGCCACGGGGTCACTGACCTGATCTCGATCCTGTACTTCCAGCCCGAGCACATCACCAACTATTTCGGCGACGGCTCCGCGTTCGGGGTGCGGATGGAGTACGTGACGGCGGACGCGGACTACGGCACGGCGGGGGCGGTGCGGAACGCCGCCGGCCGGATCGGGGAGGAGCGCGTGCTCGTGATCAGCGGGGACGTGCTGACGGACTTCGACCTCTCGGCGGCGGTGGCGGAGCACGAGATGCGGGGGGCGGAGGCCACGATCGCGCTGACGTCGGTCGAGAACCCGCTGGCGTTCGGCATCGTGATCACCGATCACGAGACGGGGCGGATCGAGCGCTTCCTGGAGAAGCCGACGTGGGGGCAGGTGTTCAGCGACACCATCAACACCGGGATCTACATCCTCGAGCCGTCGGCGCTCGCGCGCGTGCCGGAGCGCACGGCCTTCGACTTCTCGAAGGACCTGTTTCCGCAGATGCTGCGGGAGGAGGCCGGGCTGTTCGGCCACGTGGCGGAGGGCTACTGGCGGGACGTGGGCAACCTGGACGAGTACCGGCGGGCGCACGAGGACGTGCTGGCGGGGCGGGTGAAGCTGGAGCTTGGCGGCCAGCGGCGCGAGGTGGAGGGCGGAGTGCTGTGGGGGGAGGCGGGCGCGGCGCTCGGCCAGGACGTGCGGCTCTCGGGCACGGTGCTGCTCGGTCGCAACGTGCGGGTGGGCCAGGGGGCGATGCTGGATAACGTGGTGCTCGGCCACGGCTCGGATGTCGGCGAGGGCGCGCAGCTGCGCAAGGTCGTGCTGTGGGAGGGCTGCCGGATCGGCGCGGGCGCGCGGCTGAGCGAGACGGTGTGCGCGGGGGAGGTGCGGGTGGGGCGCGGCGCGCTGGTGCGGGAGAACACGATCCTCTCGGACCGGGCGGAGGTGGGTCCCCAGGCGGTGGTGGGCCCGAACGTCAAGGTCTGGCCGGACAAGGTGGTCGAGGAGCGGGCGGTGCTCACGCACTCGCTGATCTGGGGCGAGGCGTGGGAGCGCTCGCTGTTCCACGGCGCGCGCGTGAGCGGCGTGGCCAACGCGGAGCTCACGCCGGAGATCGCGGCGCGGCTGGCGGCGGCGTACGGCGCGATGCTGGGCGCCGGCTCCTACGTGGCGACGTCGCGCGACTCCGACCGTGCATCGCGGATGATCAACCGCGCGCTGATGACCGGCTTCATGTCCGTGGGCGTGAACGTGGAAGACCTGCGGCAGATGCCGATCCCGGTGGTGCGGCACGCCGTGCACCACGGCCGCGAGGCCGGCGGCATCCACGTGCGCCGCTCCCCCTTCGACCAGCGCGTCGTGGACGTGCTGTTCTTCGACGCCGACGGGCGGGACCTGCCGCCGGGGAAGACACAGTCGATCGAGCGGCTGTTCGGGCGCGAGGATTTCCCGCGCGCGGGGCCCGACGGCGCGGGCGACCTGAACTTTCCGACCCGGGTGGTGGAGGGTTACCACGAGCACTTCCTCTCCGAGCTCGACCGCGCGCTCATCGCCGAGCGGCGCTTCACGCTGGTCGTGGACTTCGCCTACGGCACGACCGTCGAGGTCTTTCCGGGGATCCTCGGCTCGCTCCGCACCGAGACCGTGAGCCTGGACGCGTACGCGGCGCCGGGTCGGCTCTCGCGCAGCGAGGAGGAGTTCCACGACGGGCTCGGGCGGCTGGGCGGGATCGTGCGCTCGATCGACGCCGACATGGGGTTGTGGATCGATCCGGGCGGCGAGGTCATCTACCTGGTGGACGACACGGGCCGCCCGCTCTCGCCGGAGCTGACGCAGGCCGTCTACGTCGGGCTGGCGCTGGACTACCTCGACTTCAACCGCGTCGCGATCCCGGTGACGAGCCCCACGATCACGGCCGACGCTGTGCGCCAGCGCGGCGCGGAGGTGCACTGGACCAAGACGGAGCACCACGCGATGATGGCCTCGGCCACGGAGGCGGACCTCGTGGTCGGCGTGCGTGGGGAGTTCATCTTCCCCCGCTTCATCCCCGCCTACGACGGCATGTTCGCGGCCGCCATGCTGCTCGAGGCGCTGGCGCGCTCGGGCCGTCGGCTGAGCGAGGCCGCGGGCGCCTATCCCGCGATCCACATGGGCACCCGTCGCATCGCCTGCCCGTGGGGGCGCAAGGGCGCCGTCATGCGCAGGCTCATCGAGGAGACGGAGCATGCCGAGCGGCAGCTCGTCGATGGCGTGAAGGTGTGGCGCGGCGCGCGCGAGTGGGTGCTCGTGATCCCGCATTCGGACAAGCCGACGTTCGTCGTCACCGCGGAGGCGGAGTCCCCGGAGCGCACCGAGGCGCTGCTCGGGGAGTACGCCCAGCTCGTGGAGAGATGGCGCGATGAGGCCTGATTCCCCGCAGGCGACGCCGCCCGGATCCTCGACCCGTGCCGTTCACGCGGGCGGCGCCACGCCGGCCGCCGGCGCACCGGTGGTCACGCCACTCGTGCAGTCGGCCACGTTCTTCACGGATCCCGAGCCGGCCGGCGAGGTGCTCTACACCCGCTACGGCCGCAACCCGAACCATATCGTCGTCGGCGAGAAGCTGGCGGCGCTGGAGGGCGCCGAGGCGGGGCTCGTGCTGGGCAGCGGGATGGCGGCCACGGCCATGTCGCTCCTGGCGTTCCTCTCGGCGGGCGACCACATCGTGGCGCAGGCGAGCCTCTACGGCGGCACGTTGCACCTTTTGAGGTCCGATCTCCCGCCGCTCGGGATCGAGACGACGTTCGTGGGCGAAGGCGAAAGCTGGGAGGCGGCGCTGCGGCCGAACACGCGCGTGCTGTTCGCGGAGGTGCCGGTGAACCCCACGTTGCGGGTGCCGGACCTGCGGCCGATCGGCGCGCTCGCGCGGGCGCGCGGGCTGCCGCTCCTGGTGGATGCAACTTTCGCGACGCCGGTCAACTTCCGGCCGCTCGAGCACGGCGCCACGCTCGTCATCCACAGCGCGACCAAGTACCTGGGCGGGCACTCGGACCTCATCGCTGGCATGGTGGCTGGCACGGCGGCGGACATGGAGCGCGTGCGCTCGAAGATGAAGAGCTTCGGGGCGGTGCTCGATCCCCACGCCACCTGGCTGCTCGAGCGCGGCATGAAGACGCTGGCCGTGCGGGTGGAGCGGCAGAACGAGACGGCGCTCGCGCTCGCCCGGCGGCTCGCGGAGCACGCGGCGGTGGAGACGGTGCTCTACCCGGGGCTGCCCTCGCATCCCGACCACGCGCTCGCCCGCGAGCTGTTCCGCGGCTTCGGCGGGATGCTCAGCCTGGTGGTGCGCGGTGGCGACGAGGCCGCGCTGCGCGTGTGCGGGCGGCTGCGGCTGCTGTGCGTGGCGCCGAGCCTGGGGGGGGTGGAGACGCTCGTCTCCATGCCCCGCTTCACCTCGCACGCCTCGCTCGCGCCCGCGGAGCGGCACGCGCTCGGGATCGATGATGGCTTCATCCGCCTCTCGATCGGGATCGAGGACGCGGCGGACCTCGCCGCGGACCTCGAGCAGGCCCTGGACGCGGAGGCATCGTGAGCGATGAGCTCCAGCCGTCGGACCGGCGCAGGACCGACCGCCGCGCGGACTGGGTGCCCCTCGCCGAGTACACCGTGCCGGAGCTCCGCAAGGCCGCCGTCACGATCTTCCTGCTGCTGCTGATCCTCGGCCTCTTCCTCTACATGGTGCGCAAGATCCTCGTGCCCGGCGTGGCGGGGGTGGTCCTGGGCGTCTACACGATCCCGCTCCAGCGCATGCTGCAGCGGCGATTTCCGCGGCGGCGCGCGAGCTCGATCGTCACCATCGTCCTGGTGACCGTGCCGCTCGTGGCCCTCGTCGCGTACAGCTGGATCGAGATCACGGGCGCGGCCAACTACCTGAACCAGCACCAGAGGGAGGTCGCGCACGGCCTCGCGATCGGCCTGCACCGGCTGCCGTTCACGCAGGGGCTCAGGATCGAGCAGGACCTCTCGGCGCTGGTCGGGCGCGCTGCCTCCAAGGCCGGCAACGTCGCGGACGCGCTGACGGACGCGATCAACATCATCGTCCTCTCCATCGCCGTGGTGCTGTTCACCTTCTACTACATCCTCACCGACCACGAGCGGATCCTGGCCTACCTCGCCCGCAAGGTGCCCGGCCGCTACCGCGAGCTGACGGACGAGATGAGCAGCAACATCCGCGCGGTCGTCTACGGCGCCCTCTACGGCACGTTCCTGACCCAGGCATTGAAGTCGGTCGTGCTGCTGGTGCTGAACGTGGGCTTCGACATCCCGCTCGCCGTGGTGCTGGCCATCGCCTCGTTCTTCATCGGGCTCTTCCCGATCGTCGGCTCGTGGGCCATCTACGTGCCCGTCTCGATCTACCTCGTCCTCTGGCGCGGCAACGTCATCGAGGGCGTGATCGTGCTCGTCGTCGGCTTCGGCTTCAACACGCTGTTCCTGTCCACCTACCTGCGACCCAAGATCGCGGCCGAGAAGTCCCAGGTGCTGAACTTCTACTGGATGCTCATCGCGCTGATCACGGGCGTCTACACGTTCGGGCTCGTGGGCATCATCATCGGCCCCGTGCTGATCGCGGTGCTCAAGGCGATCTTCGACACGATCACGGGCGGCGCCGCGCAGCCGGTGCTGGGGGCGAGGGTGGGGGACAGGGGAGGAATGTGAGAGTGGGGGAGCGGGGGAGTGGGGGAGTGGGGGAGTGGGCGACGATTCCGGGGGGCGAGAGTGCCGGGGTGATCCGGCCGCCGGGATGCGGGATGCGGGATGCGATCTGCCCGCCGGGATGCGGGACGCGGGATGCGGGACGCGATCCGGCCGCCGGAATGCGGGACGCGGGACGCGGTATGCGAGGACGCGGGATGCGGGATGCGGGACGGCGAGGGCGGTCGTGCCGCGGCGTGCGCCGGAGGCGGTGGTGCCCCACGCCGCGAGCCCGGCGGTCGCGACGAGCATCACCCACTCCGCCTCGCCCCCACTCCCCCACTCTGAAGATGGAACGCACCTCGGGGCTCGGGGCGACGGCCGGGGTGCTCGAGGGCATTCTGCGACTGGAGGGGAGATGGAGCTGACGGGTGCGTAGGCGGACGGGGGTGCTGCTGGCGGTCGCGGTGCTGCTGCTCGCGGCGGGGATCGCGGGGGCCTGGTACGTGGGGAGCGCGTCTCCGCGCGAGCGTGGGCGAGTGGCGGTCCCGGGCCTCGAGGCGGCGGTCCAGGTCTGGCGCGACTCGCTGGGCGTGCCGCACCTGTGGGCAGCCTCGGAGCACGACCTGCTTTTCGCGCAGGGCTATGTCCACGCGCAGGACCGGCTCTGGCAGATGGCGCTCTTCCGCCGCGTGGCGGAGGGCCGGCTGTCGGAGCTCTTCGGCGCCCGCACCCTCTCGAGCGATCGGTTCCTGCGGACGATCGGCCTCGAGCGCGAGGCCGGCTCCCTCGACGGCGCGGACCGCCGGCGGGTCGAGGCGTACGTGGCGGGCGTGAACGCGTTCCTGGCCGGGCACACGGGCGCCTGGCCGCCGGAGTTCGTCGTCCTCGGCGTGCGCCCCGCGCCCTGGCGCGTGCAGGACGTCCTCGCCATCGAGAAGGTCATGGCGTGGGACCTGTCGTCCTACCGCACGGGCGTCGCGCTCGAGCGGGCCGTGCGGCGCCTGGGCGAGGAGAAGGCGCGCTTCCTGTTGCCGGAGTATCCCGCCTGGGGGCCGACCATCCTGGAGGCGCCCGCGCCGCCCGCGGTGCCGCCCGTGGCCGCGGCGCTCCTCGGGGCCGTGAGCGCTGTGCACGCCTCGAACGGATGGGTGGTCGCCGGCTCGCGCACGCGCTCGGGCAAGCCGATCCTGGCCAACGACATGCACCTCGAGCTGCGCGCGCCCAGCCTGTGGTACCTCATGGCGCTGCACGGCGGCGGCTTCGACGTGGCCGGCATGACGCTGCCGGGCGCGCCGTTCGTCGTGGCCGGCCACAACCGCGCCGTGGCGTGGGGCTTCACCAACGCCATGCTCGACGACGTGGACCTCTTCATCGAGCGCCCCGATCCGGCCGACAGCACCCGCTACCTCGTCCCCGGCGGCAGCGAGCCGTACACGGTGGCGGCGGAGACGCTGCGCGTGAAAGGGCGGGACGAGGGCGTCGTCATGCGCGTGCGGAGCACCCGCCACGGACCGCTCCTCGAGGACGTGGAGCCCGGCGCGCGCGGCGAGCGGCTCGCGTTCCGCTGGGCCGCCGAGGACCCGGCGCGGACCTGGCGGGCGATCCCCGCGCTCGACCGTGCGACGGACTGGGCCGGCTTCCTCGCCGCCGTCCGTGACTTCACGGACCCGCACCAGAACGTCGTCTACGCGGACACCGCCGGCCACATCGGCTACGTCATGGCCGGCCGGGTGCCGCTCCGGGGAGTGCGCGCTGGCGGCAGCTGGAGGGATGCGCGCCGGCCGCCGCTCCTGCCGGTGCCGGGGTGGACGGGAGAATGGGACTGGACCGGCTGGCTTCCCTTCGAGGACCACCCGCGCACGCTCGACCCGCCCGACGGCTATGTCGTGACCGCCAACAACAGGCAGGCCGCAGGCGACGTCGCCGCGCTCGTCACCGGCGAATGGGAGGCGCCGTACCGCGCCGCCCGCATCCGGCAGATGATCCGCGAGGCGAGCCGCCCGCTCGATGCCGCGGACGTGCTCGGCATGCAGCTCGACGTGAAGGACCTCCGCGCCGCGCGCTACCTCGACCGCGCCGTGGCCGCGGCGGAGGACGCGGCCCTCCCCGCGGATGCGGCCGCGCTGCGCGCGTGGGACGCCGAGGCGAAGGCGGACTCGCGGCCGGCCGCGCTCTTCTACGTCTGGGCCGACCGGCTGGCCCACGGCATCGCCGGGGCGCTCTACGGGCCGGGCGGCGGCTGGCTGCCGCGCGCCGCCGTGGACCGCGCGCTCGAGGCGCGCACGCTGCCCTGGCCCGGCTCCGGCGGCGACGCCGCGTTCCGGCGGCTCGCGGCGCGCGCGATGGTCGAGGCGGACAGCATCGCGCAGGGGCGGACCTGGGGCGAGCTCGACCGCGTCGTCATCGAGCACCCGCTCGGCGCCGTGGGCGCGCTCCAGCGCGTCTTCCACTTCTCGCTCGGCCCCGCGCCGCGCGGCGGCTCCTCCACCACCGTCAACATCTCGCACTACGCCGCCGGCCGCTTCCCGACGCGCACCACCGCCGGCCCGAGCGAGCGACACGTCGTGGACATGGCCGACCCGGATGGCGCCGGCGGCTTCATCCTGCCCACGGGCGAGTCGGGGCTCCCGCTGGACCGGCACTACCGCGACCAGTTCGAGGCGTGGCGCACGGGCGGGCTCTGGCGCATCCCGCTCGGGCGGGCGGCCGCGGAGCGGCGGGCGGTGGACAGGCTGGTGCTGGCGCCGGGGGGTTGAGAGTGGGGGAGTGGGGGAGTGGGCGACGATTCCGGGGGG
The DNA here is from genome assembly GCA_963708135.1 of uncultured Gemmatimonadales bacterium. Classification (GTDB taxonomy): domain Bacteria; phylum Gemmatimonadota; class Gemmatimonadetes; order Longimicrobiales; family RSA9. The sequence continues at coordinate 694,769 of OY970192.1, forward strand.
CGAGAGTGCCGGGGTGATCCGGCTGCCGGGGTGCGGGATGCGGGACGCGATCCGGCCGCCGGGCGCCGGGATGCCGGGTGCGGGATGCGATGCGGGGGCGCGTGGGGGCGACGCGTCGCGCGAAGCGCGGTGGGGGGCACCGCACGCCGCGAGCCGTCGGTCGCGACGAGCATCACCCACTCTCCCACTCCCACGCTCTCCCACTCTGAAGATGGAACGCGCCCCGGGGCGTCGGGGTTCGGGATCGGTCGGGCGGGGGGAAGCGTGGATCCAGGACGAGGTGAGATGACGGAGCCATTGATCGATATCGCGGTGGTGGGGGCGGGACCGTGCGGGCTCGGCGTCGGCGTGGCCGCGCGGCAGGCCGGCCTCTCGTGCGTGCTCTTCGACCGGGCGGAGGTGACCTCCGCGATCGGGCGCTACCCGACCCACATGACGTTCTTCAGCACGTCCGAGAAGCTCGAGCTGGGGGGCGTGCCCTTCATCGTGGCGGGCGACAAGCCGACGCGCCGGGATGCGTTGCGCTACTACCGGCGCGTGGCGGACGTGTTCGAGCTGGACGTGCACCAGTACGAGGAGGTCACCGAGGCCGCGCGCGAAGGCGACGTCTTCCGCCTGCGCACCCGGCGCGCCGATGGCGACACGGCGGTCTACGCCGCGCGCGCCCTCGTCGTCGCCACCGGCTACCTCGACACGCCCCGCCTCATGGAGATCCCGGGCGAGGAGCTGCCGAAGGTGCTGCACTACTACAAGGAGGGACACCCGTTCTTCCACCAGCGGTGCGCGGTGGTCGGTGCCGGCAACTCGAGCGTGGACGTCGCCCTCGACCTGCACCGCTGGGGCGCGGACGTGACGCTCATCCATTTCGCGGACGAGCTCGATCCCGGCGTCAAGCCGTGGATCCTGCCCGACATCACGAACCGGCTGAAGAACGGCGACATCGGCGTGCGCTGGAGCACCCGTGTGGTCGAGGTGCGGCCGGACACGCTGCTGCTCCGCCACGAGCAGTCGGGCGAGGTCGAGGAGCTCGACAACGACTGGCTCTTCGCCATGACCGGCTACATCCCCGATCCGACGCTGCTCCTCTCGCTGGGCGCCTCGATCAATCCCCTGACCGGCATCCCGCACCACGATCCCGCGACGATGGAGACCGACGCGCCCGGCGTCTTCATCGCCGGTGTCATCGCCGCCGGCTACGACGCCAACAAGATCTTCATCGAGAACGGCCGGCATCATGGGCCGGCCATCGTGGAGGCGCTGAGGGCGCCGCGCTAGGCCGCGCTCGCCGGCGCCTCGCCCGCCTTTTCGCGCGCGACCGGCTCGCCGGCGTGCCTCGTTCACGGGCGCGGTCGGCCGTCGGTTGCCCACGTCTGCCACCCGGCATAGAATCCGGCGGAGCATTCCCGAGGAGGAGGCGAATCATGGTCAGCGAGTTCCGGAACGAGCCGCTCACGGACTGGAGCGAGCCCGAGAACGTGAAGAAGATGGAGGCGGCGCTCGAGAAGGTGCGGGGGCAGCTCGGGCGCACCTACCCGCTGGTGATCGGCGGCAAGGACGTGCGGGCGGACGAAGCCTTCGCGTCGGTGAACCCGGCGCACCCGGACCAGGTGGTCGGTCGCTTCCAGAAGGGGACGGTCGGGCACGCCACGCGCGCGCTCGATGCGGCGGAGGCGGCGTTCGGGGAGTGGAGCCACACGCCGGCGGAGGATCGCGCGGGGATCGTGTTCCGCGTGGCGTCGCTGCTCCGGGAGCGGAAGCTCGAGCTGGCGGCATGGATGGTCTACGAGGTCAGCAAGAGCTGGACGGAGGCGGACGCGGACGTCGCCGAGCTCATCGACTTCGCGGAGTACTACGCGCGCCAGATGCTGCAGCTGGCCGGGCCCCAGCCGATCGTCCCGTACCCGAACGAGAACAACTCGCTGGTCTACCTGCCGCTGGGCGTCGGGGCCGTGATCCCGCCGTGGAACTTCCCCTCCGCCATCACGGGCGGGATGACGCTGGCCGCCGTCGTGGCCGGCAACACGGTGGTGCTGAAGCCGGCCTCGACCGCGCCCGCCATCGCCGCGCAGTTCATGGCGATCCTCGGCGAGGCGGGCGTGCCGGATGGGGTGGTCAACCTGCTCACCGGCCCCGGCGGCTCGATCGGCGACGCGCTCGTGGACAGCCCGAAGACGCGCTTCATCGCCTTCACGGGCTCGAAGGAGGTGGGGCTCAGGATCTTCGAGCGCGCCTCCAGGGTCCAGCCCGGGCAGCACTGGCTGAAGCGGACGATCCTCGAGATGGGCGGGAAGGACGCGATCGTCGTCGACGAGACGGCGGACCTCGACGCGGCTGCCGAGGGCATCGTCGCCGCCGCCTACGGCTTCCAGGGCCAGAAGTGCTCGGCCTGCTCGCGCGCGATCGTCGTGGACGAGGTCTACGACACCGTGCTCCACGGCGTCATCGCCCGCGCCCGCAAGCTCACCGTGGGCGACCCGACCGACCGCTCCACCTTCATGGGCGCCGTGATCGACGACAAGGCGCTCAAGAAGATCCAGGGCTACATCGAGGTCGGCAGGTCCGAGGGCGAGCTCGTGCTCGGCGGCGAGGCCGCCTCCGGCGACGAGGGCTATTTCGTGCCGCCCACGATCTTCTCCGGCATCGCGCCCGACGCCCGCCTCGCCCAGGAGGAGGTCTTCGGCCCCGTGCTCGCCTTCATCCGCGCGAAGGACTTCGACGACGCGCTCGAGATCGCCAACGGCACCGAGTTCGGCCTCACGGGCGCGCTCTTCTCCAGGGACAACGACCGGATCGAGCGCGCCCGCGCCGACTTCCACGTCGGCAACCTCTACATCAACCGCAAGTGCACCGGCGCGCTCGTGGGCGTGCAGCCCTTCGGCGGCTTCAACATGAGCGGGACGGACTCGAAGGCCGGCGGCCCCGACTACCTGCTGCTGTTCACGCAGGCCAAGTCGATCGCGGAGCGGGTGGTGAAGAGCGCCGAGCCGCCGACAAGGCCGGTCTGAGGCAGGCGGCCGGGGATCGCATTGCGGCCCCGGCCACCCGCCCGTCGGCACCAGCAGCGGCCATGGTCGGCGAACGCGGAAGTACTGAGCCGCCGGCAACTCCTCCTGGAGATGCTGGCGCTTAGAACCCACTGATGACCGTCAAGTACAGCCCAACCGACTTCGAAATCTTTCCCGTGGGAGAGCTGATCGTGAGCCTCGATCCTCCGCTCGAGGACCGCCCGAAGCCGAGGACGATGCCGAAGGACTGCGCCTTCTCCTCAGGGAGGAATGCCGAAAGCCGATCGCGCCAGGGTGGCGCTCCCGATCCCCACCAGGTGCCGCCGACGGCAAAGCCGGAGGCCAGGTACACCAGTGCGCCGATTTGAGGTGTCAGGCCGGAATAGGTGTCCACGGTGCCGGATACACTCGTTGACCTAATATTCTTCTCGAGGTTGAGCGCGGCGTCCACCAGCAGCCGCGGTGAGTGGTAGCTGCCCATTGCGACGACGGAGAAGCTGGACTGGAGATTGGCGCCAACGGGAAGTGAGGAGCTCCCGCCGAGGACGCCGCCGTGGAGCAGGGAATCGCCTCGGGTCTGAAAGGCGTAACCCGGCTGGAGTGAGGGACGGTAGCTCACGCCGATCGCGGTCTCGAAGCCGTCGCCCTGCGGGCTCAGGTACGAGATCGGGCTGAACTTGGCGCCGATGGCCAGACCGTAAAGCGCCGCGCCGCGGTACGAGGTGGCGGTGCTGTCCGGCTCGGCCGGCGGCGTGGCGGCGACGGGCTGCTTCAGGAGCGACGCCTCGCCGAGCCGCAGATCGTAGCCTAGCTCCCAGCTTCGGTGGACCCGATAGCTCTGGCCGAAATCAAGGCCGAACCGCGCCGCAGTAAGCCTGCCTCCGGACCGGGCGAACCGGAAGGCGCTCAGGTCCAGCCCCGTGCGCGTCTGGTGCTCCGAGAAGAACGGAACACCTGCCCGAGGCACGCCGGCCAGATCCGCCGTGAACTGCGCCCGCGCCGTACGGGGCGAAGCGACAATCCAGAGTCCCACCAGGATCAGGACGAGGAAGTGATTGGCTGCGTGCCTCATGGCCGGACCTCCGGGATCTGCTGCGCGAGCGGCACCCAGGAGAAATCTGTCAGCGGGGTAGCCGGTGAAATGGCGACAGCCTTCATGATCTGGCCATCGGATACTCTCACTACTGTGATTTGGTCTGGTTGAGAGGCCAGCGTGAATGCGACCACCCCTCTTTCGGGCGAAGCAGCGTAATGAGCAATGCGGTTCGCCTTTCCGAGCGCGAGGACGGTACGGACGCGCGGCGCGCGCGGATTTTCGTCATCTGACCTCCACAAGCGACTCCCCGCTTGCACGGTTGTCTCGGATCACGAACAGCCTGTGCGGGCCTGCGAATCGCGGCGCGCGCACCGTGGAGAGCGAGTCAAGCCTCACCCGCCGGGGATCGCTACCGTCCGCTAGCGTCACATAGATAGAGCCGGCCTCCCGGCTCCGGCCGATCTGGTAGGCGAGCCGAGGCTCGGTCCGCGCGGTCTGGAGCTGGCGGTAGACCCCGCGCCCGTGGGTGATTTGACGCAGGTCTTCGCCTTCGACCGCAACGGAGTAGATCTCATACGCACCGTTGCGACTGCTCACATAGAAGACACGGTTGCCATCCGCCGACCAGGTCGGAGAATGCTGCTGATACAGGTGCAGCCCCAGCATGCCGGTCCGTTCCGGCGTGAGCCGCCGTACGTTCGAGCCATCGAGATCGCAGACGAAGATCCGTGGTCGTCCAGTTCTGTTCGATACGAATGCGATACGGGAGCCATCAGGCGCCAGCATGGGGGACCAAGCCGGAGTGTCGGCCGGGCCGATCCGGACCGCCTTCCCGTTCCGGAGAGACACGGTCGCGAGCCTGGGGCCGTGAGTCGTCTGAACGGACCCGACTAGATCGCCGAGCGCGTAGAAGGCGACGGTATCCTCGTCCACCCCATTGGAATAGCGCAGGATTCCCCGGCCGATTGCCCGCGCTTGGACCGAGTTGGTGTTTGCCTGCAGGATGGCCGGTGTGAGGCTCGCCAGGTGAAGGTGCTGGACATGTCCAGGGGACTTGCCATCCCGCCGGACGTACTCACCTACTATGGGCACGGTGTCGCCCAGAACCAGCGTGCGCGTGCGCAGTCTCAATCGGAGCTGCGGCGCGTCGACGCTGACGTGCCACACTCGCTGCTGACCCGCCTCCGAGGCCCGCAACCAGGTCGAGCCGCGTCCAGCCGCTCGGATCACGCCTTCGGCGAGTAGTGTAATGACAGCCGTGTCGCCGACGGAAATCCGCGGGATTACGCCGGACACCCAGTCGCCTCCCATGACTTGGAGGGATGCAGTTAGCGTGAGCGAATCGCCGCTCGTCAGCTGGAGGATGGAATCGGCGGGATAGAAGCGGGCGGCCTCGGCCCGCGGGTAGACGCGGGCAGGCAGCGTGATCTGCCGTCCGAGGACGGAAGCCGTGAAAATAGCGCGTCCTGACCGGCCCGTCGAAAGGAGCCCTGTCGAGTCGAGGCGCGCCACGGAGGGGTCGGACGAGGCCCACCGGATCGGGCGCTCCATGCGCGTCCCATCGATCGACATCAGGCTGATCGCTACCGGCTGCGAGGTTCCCGCGAACGCGATCACCGAGTCGGGCTTCTGCACCGTGGCATCGACCACGGAGATCACCATGGCCGCGACCAGCCCGTCGGATACGGCTGCCGTGATCGTGGCGCGGCCCGGCTCGATGGCAATCGCGCGTCCGGCTGCGCCGACGCGGACCACGGCGGTATCAGAGCTGATCCACCGGGCGGTCACCTGCTGAAGCACGCTGCCCGCGGAGTCGAGCCGGAGCGCGCGAAGCGGGAGCGCATCTCCCCGAAGCAGCTGCGCGTCTCCCGGTTCCACCTTCAGCGAGCCGTGGGCTGCCTGAGCATCGTAAACCACCACCCGATCCCCGAGCTGAAGCTCCGCGCCGTTCTTGATCGAGATCACGCGAGCCCGGGCGAAGCGGCCCGCCGCCCGACCTAGCGCCAGCTCGGCCTTCGGCAGCCAGGTTCGCGTGTCGTTGTCGAAATCTACGACATAGACCAGAATCCCCGTGCGGACAGTAGCGTCGGACGTGAGGACGACCCGCACTGAATCGTGTCCCTGCACAGCCTCGATGGTGCCGACGGGTGTCTGGGCAAGTGCGTTCGCCCCATGCAGAGCCAAACCGGAAAAGAGGAGGACCAGAGCCGCTCGGAGACCGGCAGGGGAACAGGGCGGAGTATGGCGCAACATCATGGTGACCTCAGACGTGAAGGACTAGGCGGTCGAGCGCCGCAATGAGCTCCCGGCTGCTCTCATAACGGGCGGAGATATCCTTGCTGAGTAGCCGGTAGACGATGCCTGCAATATCAGGGGGCACCGTTGCCGGAAGCGGAGGCACCGGATTGATCTCGTGCATCCGCATGACCGCCAACGGATTCCTATCGGTGAACGGCGTGCGGCCGGTAAGCAGGACGTAGAAGATGATCCCGAGGGAATACAGATCTGATCCGTGCCCGATGGACCCACCGCGGCACTGCTCAGGTGCCATGTAGGCCGGCTTTCCGAAGATCGAGCCATCCAGCGTATGCACGCTCGTGAACTCGTGACGTGCCACGCCGAAGTCGATTAGCCGGATCTCGGGGGCCGCACCCCCGCCCAGCACGATGATGTTGTCCGGCGTGAGGTCCCGGTGGAGTACGCCGCACGAATGCGCGGCATGCAGGCCGCGCGCGATCTCCCGCACGAGCACGTGGGCGTGGTCCGGAGACAGCCGCCCGCCTTGACTGCGGACGTACTCCAGGAGATTCGGCCCTTCGAGGAACTCCATCGCGATGAAAGGGCGTCCATCGCGCATGTCGTCCTCACGCCCATAGCGCAGCACCCGGACGACGGGTGCCTCCGGGAACCGTTGGTTGATCTTACGGACAATGCGACCTTCACGGAGGTACTTCAGGAGCAGATCGCGATCCTGCATCAGCTCCGAATTCATCAGCTTCAAGGCGACGGGCTGGCTACCGTCCATGGCGCGGTAGATCGTCGCCATACCGCCGCGGCCGACGACGCTGACGATCGAGTACCGGTCGAACCGTCCCGTAATCCGGTCGGCATCGAAGACTACGGGCTGAGGATTGTCCCGTGCGCGTGCCGCGATCTTCCAGGCCGCGAGCAGCAGGAGCACCGAAAGCAGCGGAGCCACGACGCTGAGCAGGCTGACCGGCGGAGGCTGAACCGGCTCCACCGTGGCCGCAACGCGCGACTGAAGGACGAGATCCCCACTGTCGGACAGGGCTCCGCCGGCAGGAAGCGGCAGGCTGCCAGAGTCCGTTGGCGGCGGGGACCGCTGCTCGGGAAGCGCGAGACTGATGGAGGTTGTGCTTCCAGCCTTCACTCCCACATCGGACCGCCTGGCACTGCCGCCGTTGGCTGTCACCGTGATGTCGTAGCTTCCGGCAGGTAACGATGCGAACGCCGCTCGACCACCGCTCCCTGCCCTGGAGCGGCGCCCGCCGGAAAGACGAACCGTCGCCCCTTCTCGCGTCACGACTACCAGTCTCCCGGTCGTGGGTGCCGGGGCGGTGACCGGCAGGACGAGCGTGCTGCCGTATTTCTCGACACGCAGCGAGCGCTCGAACACCTCGCCCCGTGGAGTGGTGACCCTGACCGTCGTCAGGAATGGCGGAACGATGAACGCGACCCGTCCGGATGCGTTGGTGAGCCCATGCAGACCCTGATCGGGGATTTCCACGCGTACATTGGCGAGCGGGGGCTCCGTCCTCACCACCAGCTTGGCTTCCTGGGCGCTGCCGGGCCGGCAGGCGAACGGCGCCAGAGACACCGCGAGCGCGGCGACAACGGCGCCAGCCGTCCTCACCAACCCCTCCGCCGGCCGGGCGTCAATCGAATGCTATCGGGGGTTTCGGGCCCGACCACGAAGGATACAGTGGCGCCGGCGGGAAAACGCCGCAGATGGAGTACTTCACCCGATCGAGCCTCGATCGCCAGCGGGGTACCGGGACCCACCCACCCGATCTCACGGCCGCGAATCGTAACTCGCGCAGAGTCTGTCGGGCCTGCAAAAATCCAGAGAGTCCGGGACGGCGTCAGCGTCGCGGCAGGGAGATCGACGCTCTCCCTGGTCGGCGCGCTGCCGTGGGAGCGGGATCCAGGCACCCGGGTCAGCGCCTTAGCTCCCCAGTAGGCGAGGCCGGCTATCGTCACGAGCGCAGCGGCCAACGCGGCCAGGACTGCACGCCTTCTCGCGGTTGAGCGCAGTGGCCTTAACCGGATCGTCCGCTCTGCCGCCGCGGCCTGCACAGGAAGGAGGGCATCGGGCGAGCGGCGGAGCTTTCCCAACTCGAGGAGCACCACACTCGCGTTGTCGTTCGTACCTGCGGCTAGGGCACTGGCGACGATGCCTTCCGCAGACTTCTCGAGACTCTCGGAATTGCGGACGACGGCGTCGATCTCGGCATTGTCAAGTACATTCCAGACGCCGTCGCTGCACACCACATAGACCGCCCCGCTGGGGACTGGGTAACTGGCAATGTCGGGCGCGGCCGTCGGGTCGGTCCCCAGAGCACGCGTCAGCGCATGAGCATACGGGTGATCGGCAGCGAGTCCGGGAGCCAACAGACCGCGGCGGACCGCGTCCGCTGTGACGGAATGGTCTTCCGTCAGGCGCTCGATCCCGGTGGGACCGATGCAGTAGCACCGGCTGTCGCCAATGTTTGCGATGACCACCTCCGATCGCGTCGCGAGTACGGCCGCGAGCGTCGTTCCCATCCCGCGGAGGCCGGGCGCCTCGGCCTGCCTGCGAATTCGGTCATTGATCTCGTCGATCACACCGGCGAGCCAATCGGAGTCGAGGGTGCGGGCCGCACCCTTGAGCTCCAGGCGGCGCCGCAACCCGTCTGCGGCGAGCTGACTGGCTACGGCGCCGCCCGCCTGTCCGCCCATGCCGTCGGCCACCGCGGCGAAAGCGACCTCGCCGGTGGAAGACATCGAGGTGATCACCCGGTCCTCGTTGTGATCCCGTGGACCGTTCGCGGAGGCCGCGGCCGATGTCGCAACCGCTCCGTTTGCCTGCATGTGCTGTAGGCGATCAGGCGTTATGGAAGACGAAGCTCGCTTCGCCCATCTCCAGCGTGTCCCCATCGCTCAGCGATGTCCATCCGGAGGTGGTCCTGCCGTTAACGCGTGTGGGGTTCGTCTGCGACTCATTCATAATCTCGTACTTCCCGTCGCTGATGCGGACGCGCGCCTGAACGCGCGAGACGCTCGGGACTTTGAGTTGGATATGCCGATACGGCTGCCCCTCCTGCCGCCCGAATGTCACTTCCGTCCTACCCTCCTCGCCAGGCATGGCGAACAACCGGATCGTATTCCTTTCCGGACCATCAACATCGAACTGGCCGCGCAGCATCTTCACGGTTCCCGGAGGGGGGGTGAAGAAACGAACCGTCCGGTCCTCCACGACCTGGCCAACCGGAACGCCAGCCCGGATGGCAGCGCCGTCGCCAGTCGGGCCCGGTCCCGGCTCCGGAGCCTGCGCCGCCGCGCCCGGAGCCGACCGGTGCGGAAGGCCCAGGAACTCCGGGGCCGGCTTGGCCCGCCGCGACGACCATAGGAATGTTCCGGCCAGGACGAAGGCACTCGCGGTAATGAGCCAGTACCAGGGGCGGCTCCAGGGCGCGGGGTGATGCGGCGCCTCCTTACTGGCACTGCCGTTCGGTCCCGCGCCAGATACGGGACTGGAGCTGCCATTGCTTGAACCAGCGCTCCCGACCCCCGTGAGCGCACCACGATCCATAATGCCCGTACGTGCTTCAGTCTTTCCGTATGTTAGCGCGGTCCTGTAGGGATCCACCTCGCGCGTATCCTCGACGAGGTAGGGCTGGCCCGCGAGCAGCGAAACCCCGCCCTTGATCCGGTACACGACTTGGAGATCCGGCAACTGGCCGCTGGTCCGCACGAGGATTGCGTCACCCCAGGCGTCGCGGAAATAGAAGAACCTCGTATTTTTCGCCTGCGGATTCGGGTTGGTCGCATAGCGCTCGACGACCCCCTGCACCAAAACCTGTCTGTTCTCCCAGACCCTGGGGCTCATCCTCACGTCCTTGATGACTTCCGGCAGGAGCTTTTGCGCAGCTGCGGTGTCCTGAGGCGCCGGTTGCTGGGGCTCCTGGGCTGTCAACGTTCCTGTCAGCGCCAACCCGACCACCAGTGCGACGACTGGTGCGACCGTCCTCGTTCTCATCTCGGCCTCCCGCGTGAGTAGCGTTCTTGAACTCCACCCGTTCTGTGCACCGCTCAGGGTTGTTCTCTTCAACGAATCGAGAGCAGCCGCCGCGCAGCGCCGTCAGCGTAGCACGAGGATAACGGGAGCGGTGTCACGCTGACGTCAAGTGCATACATATGAGCGGATTACGGATCAGGGCGGTCGCCGTTGCGGCCCCGCGAACCCGGCGCTTTTGCTTCGCGCGCCACCGACCTGGTCGGTGCGGGATCGTCTTCCTCGGGCATCTCGATCGGGTTCAGCCGGTCCGGCGCGACGGCGGGGTAGCTCTGAGGGGTGTCGGAGCGGCCACTGACGCTGAAGCGCGTGAGAAGGGTCATGGCTGTTCTGCGGAGGGTCGAGGCGGCCCTCGCGATCTGCGGACCGTACCCGGGCTGCCCGAGCGAGGCCCGGGCCGCCTCCCGGAGCTGGTCGTGGACGAAGTCAACCGTCTCCTCATCGACCCAGTGCGCCACTTCCCGCTGAACCATCTCGTTGAGGGCCCGTGCGAAGGTCCCGTCGCGGAGCCCCGAACGACGGCGAAGCACGTCGATGCCGACTGCCGGCGGAAGCGTGGCGAGGTGACTGGCCACGGTCCGGGCCGCGCCGCCCAGGGAATTCATCCGGTCATCGAGCAGATCGTGGATTTCCCCAGGCAGCAAAATGCGGTCTGGGATCATACCGGCGTGCATTCGCCAACGGCCGCCATCCTGCACAATGATGCCCTGTTCCCTCAATGACTTGAGCAACTCACTGACCATGAACGGATTGCCTTGGCTGGCGGCGTGGAGCTTTGCCGCGGCGGCGGTGGCTTCCCGTAGATCGCCGAAGTCAATGCTCATGAAAAGGAGCTCGGCCACTTCCGAGCGTGTAAACGGCCAGAGGCGCATGGGAAAGGCTCTGGTTTCCCGGACGAGCCGCGTGGCCGTGGAGGCGCGGTCGGTCGGTGCGTCTCCACTGCGGCTCGTCACGAGGAAAAGAGCACAGGCTCGCTGCAGCTGACGGAGAACGCGGGCGAGCACGGCGTGGCTTGCCGCGTCAACCCATTGGTAATCGTCCAGGAGGAGGATCAGGGGCGCCTCATCCGAGACTGCCTCTAACAGGTCCGCCATGGCGTCCGCCAGCGGCATGATCGTCAGGTATGAGGGAGCGGCCGGATTCGCCTCGCGCCCGTAGTCGCTCGGCAGAAATTGATCGAGCGCGCGGGTTGATGCCTCACTGATGCCTGCCGCGCCTCGGAGCGAGAGGAGCCTCGTGACGAGCCCCGCGAGAAAGGCCCACTCGAAATGGGCTTCGGATTCCACGCCCTTCAGCTTTACGGGGACGCCGCCATCCGTCTCGGCGTTCCCGCTCGCCTCCTGCGCCAGCCGAGTCTTTCCAATTCCCGGCGGACCAGAGATCAGGGCGATCTGAGGTGCTCCAGCGCGCGCCAACCGCCACAGCCGGACGAGCTGCGAGTATTCCTCCGTTCGGCCGACGAATTCGAGGTGGAGCGCGCTGCTCGCAGGACCCGAGGGCGCGCGTGTACTCAGCGCCTCGACGCGTTTCTCGACGTGCGACAGCTCCGCTCGGGCATCTACCTCTGCCAGGACTCGTTTTGCCTGAGCGAGCACCGTCTGCGCCTCCCCGGCCTCCCGCGCATCCAATAGTACGTAACCAGAGCGCTCCAGGATCTCGAATCAAACGGAGCAATGTCCGTCCCGTCCCGCAGGTACTTCATTGCACGCTCCAGCCGCCCTGCTTCCCGTTCTGCTCTGGCCGCACGGAGCAAGGCTTCGGACATGGAACGCTCGAGACCCGCGCGAATTTCATCCACCCACTGGTCCCAATCGGGACTTGCCGGGATTGCGAAGCGTTCAAGAAAGGAGCCCTGCCACAACCGGAGGGCAGTATCGACCCTATGCTGTGCCAGCGCCGCCTGCAGCTGAGCGACATCGCCTTCGATCGCCCCCGCGCGAATTCGGACCGGGTCGTCCGATTCGAACAGTCCGTCACCGAGGGAGCGACGCAGAAGAAGCAGGGCCTGTCTGAGGGAGTGGCGTGCCCGCTCCGGGTCACTTCGGGGCCAGAGCAGCGCCGCCAGATCCTCCCGGGAAGGACCGCCACCCTCAACCACGAGGTACACCAGGATTGCGAACGGCTTGCCAAGCGTGATCGCAACCCGGCCACCGCAGGCTGGCTCTACCCCGATACGCCCCAACGTGCGGAGGAGCAGCGGCACTGAGGACGTCTCTTCGTTCTCCGATTGCAGCATCTGGCGCCGCCATCGTTTCGGGCGATACAGTGACTTAGTTTGGGGCGTACGCTTGGGCTCAGGGGCAAGCGCCACCGGAACAGAGGTGCGACCTGCGCGCCGATCCTCCGCCCCTACGGCTCCCCGTGAACAATGATCGTGTGAGTTGCGTAGAGCCCAAGCATCCCGGTTGTCCTGTAATCGACGTACTGCACTCGCGTAATCCCGCCGTTCTTCATCGCCGCGCCGATGCTGCAGTCCCCGCTCGCGAAAAGCCCGAGGATGGACGTGCAGGTGCTCGTCCCGGTCTTGCTGCCCGTGGGATAGGCTGTCGCCGTCACCGGGGCACTCACGTTCGTGAAGATCCACCCCGTCGCCGGTGAGGTGGCGTAGGCAGCGCATCCCGCGGTCGAAACGGACGCGACGAACAGAGCAGTGATCCAGCGCTTTACCATTTGAACCCCCGTAGGATGTAGAATCACCTGAACAGCAAGCCGGCGTCTAGTGTAATAGTGCTTACGCTTCCGGAATTGAGCTGGAACTGCAGTCGGGCCGATCGTCCGCCGAACGGAATGTCGAGTCCAGCCCCCATGCTGAGTCCGGCGGCGGCACGCTTAAAGAACCAGTCTGTGTAGTTGAAATCTCCCCCTGAGAACCTATCGAACAGGCCGGTCGCCAGGTACGGGCCGAGAACGAAGTACGGTGAAACCCCGACCGCTGCTCCGCTGACAGCGGGGATTCTCATCGGCTCCACATTCGCCAAGAGGGAGAGGCCAAGGAATGCACTGGAGCGGCTTATGCGCCGTCGCACGTCCAGCCACAGACTGGGCTCGAACGAAAATCCAGGGGTGATGCTGAACATCGCTAAGCCGGATGCCCGTGCACCGGGCTTCCATCCCTGGCGGGAGATGTTCGGCCCTGCCATGATCCCCAGCCCGGTGAGTGTCGGAGGCTTAAGAGAGCCACCGCCGGACGGCGGCAAGGAGACGGAGATGGTCCGCAGTGGAGATTCTGGCTCCTCATCGGACGCGGTGCGCCGGCACTCGGCCAGGCTCGTGTGCACGTAGCCGCCGCCGTTCCCAACGTCCACGTGGAGCCACTCTCCTGCCGCGGATCGCACATGCAGTGTCTCGCCTCGGTGAAGGGTTGCTATGATGTCACCATCCATGGCGGGGCCACGGAATACGTCGGCTGCCGGGACCCGTAGAAAGCATTCGACGGTTCGGGAGCGAGCCAGAGTAGGGTGGCCTCCGGTTTCCGCCGGCTTCGGGTGCGGAACCGGCCCTGCCGAAGATCGGGATGCAGCACGAGCAGAGGGTCGCGTCCGCTTCGATTCAACCCCAATCGGTGTGCCAATCGGCCGGACCGATTTTTTCGGACTCGTTTTCTTGATGCGAGTGCTTTCGGATTCGCCAATCGGAGCGGACCGAGCCTGGAGCCCCTTGGACGCGGTATGATCACCCTCGCCTGGTGATGAGCCGATTCCGGGTTTGGAGCCGACGCCGTTGGCGGCCAGAGACACTTTGACCGAACCGAGGACGCGGGCGTATTCACGGGCGACTCGCCGCTCCAGTTCAATCATGCTGCGCCCGCTCGCCCTGATCACCCCTACGCGCGGCAGCAGGACGTCGCCCAACGGATTCACCACGAAGCGACCGGTCAGATCAGGATGCCCCTGAACTGACAGGGTCAACGTGTCGCCCGCCGTGACCACACGCTCCTGCGCCTCGAGCGGCCCAGCTCCGATCAGAGCCGCGGCCGCCAAACTGAACCAGTACCGAGCTTCCCTCATAAGTACCTCACGTTCGCTCGAGCCGAGCGGGGCGCGACTTGCGGGATCGCAGCGGCTCCCTGGGCGGAATTGCACCGGACACTGCCCCGCACGATTGCGCACGAAGTTCATCCGGATCGGGATGGACCGCGGCGCACCGCACGCGAAAGCAAAGATTGGCGAGACCGCGTCATGGATGCGTCACGGGGGGAGAGGTGGCGGTCACGGGAAGCACTCATGACTGATGTGACGGGTACCGGCTCATCGTGTCGCTTCGCGCGTCGGGGTTCCCGGACGTCGAGCTGGCGATGGATGCGATCACCCGCGTACAGAGTCTGCTCTCCTCAAGACGCGCGTTGACTTTACCGCCTCACCCGCCCCACATTCGCACCTGCATTGTTCCTCGTCGCACACTGGCTGTGCCCCTTCTCGGAAGCGGGTTTTGACGAACGCGCCGCTGCGCCTGCTGACGCTCGGCCGGACCGTTCTTCTCGGTCCGGGCGGCGCGCCTGTATCGACGATTCGCAGGAAAGACCTCGCGCTGCTCGTCTATCTGGTGCTCGAGGGGCGGCGGCCGCTCGCGCGCGGGACGCTTGCGGGGCTGCTCTGGGGCGAGGCGGACGAGGAGCGCGCGCGGCACTCGCTCACGCAGGCGCTGGTGCGGCTTAAGGCGGTCGTGGGGTCCGAGGCGTTCGGGTCGGGCGGCGAAGCGCTCGTCTGGAGTGGCGACGTCGGCTGCGATGCGGCCGACCTTGAGGCCACCGATCCGACCGGTGCGCCGCCCTCCTCCCCGATCGCCTATCCGGGCGATTTCGCGACGGACCTGGCGCTCGGTGCGGGCGCGGAAGACTTCGACGCCTGGGCGGACGGCAAGCGGGCGCATTCGCGGGCGCTCGCGGTGCGGCGGCTCGATGCGGCGGGGGCGCGAGCGGAGTCGGCCGGCTCGTGGGGCGAGGCGCTGGAGCTGGGACGGCAGCTCGTGGGCGTGGACCGGCTGTGCGAGAGCGGGCACCGGCGGATCATGCGGAGCTGGTCCGCGCTCGGCGAGCGGCAGATGGCGGCGCGGCATTATGACGAGTACGCCTCCTGGCTGGAGCAGGAGGTTGGCGCGAAGCCGGACCCGGAGACGCGGAGCATGCACGAGGCCATTGTCGCCTCGGGCTTGGCCGGGCGAGCCGCGAGCTCCTGGACGGGGCCCGCCTGGCTCGAGCGGGCGGATCCGCCCGGGCCGGGCACGGCCGGCGTGGAATCCGCCTCCGGCGACAGCGGGCGTGCCCACACGCCGCCGGGAAGGCCGGGCTCGCTCCAGATCTTCTCCTGGGCCGCCGCGGCGTTCACGGTTGGCGTGCTCACGGTGGTGACGCTCCGCTCCGTCTGGCCGCGCTCGGTCGTCGCCGGCGAGGGGAGTGTTGCGGCGCGCGAGCGGATCGTGTTCTCGTCCGACCGATCGGGCCGGGCGCGGCTCTACAGCATGTCGCTGGCGGGAGGGCCGGCCACGCTCCTGCCGGACGAGCCTTCGAGCGGAGTGTTCCCCTCGCCCGATGGCCGGCTGCGCGCGCGTCCGCGGGTCGCTCGTGGGAGGATCGAGCTCGAGGTGAGCGACGCGGGCTCCGGCGAGGTCCTCGGCAGCTTCCGCGATTCACGCGAGGACGACTTCAAGGCGTGGGCGCCGGATGGCTCCCGGTTGCTCTTCGCTTCGTACAGGGCCGGCAACGCGGACCTGTACTCGGCGCGCCCCGATGGCAGGGACGTGCGCCAGCTGACGAGCGACCCCGCGGACGAGGACGCGGCCTGCTGGTCGCCGGACGGCAGCGCGATCGCCTTCCGCTCCCGCCGCGCCGGCACCCGGGAGCTCTGGCTCATGGACGCGGACGGCGGAAGGCCGCGGCGCCTGGTGAAGGGGCTGCAGCCGGCAGAGTGCGCCTTCTCTCCGGACGGGCTGAGCGTGGCGTTCACGGATCGGTTGACGGGCCGCTCCGATCTCTGGCTGGTGGGCCGGGACGGCTCCCACCCGCGGCGGCTCGCCGAGCGCACGGCATACACGCACTGGTCGGCGGACGGGCAGTGGATCGTCTTCGGCACTGATCGTGACGGCGACCGCGAGGTCTACCGCATCCGAGCCGACGGCACGGACGAGCAGAACCTCACGCGGAACGAAGCGCAGGATTTCCCCGTGAGCGTCTCCGGCACCCTCCCGCCGCGCTACGTTGACCGGGTACGGCTCGAGCCCGCGCCCGGCGTGCCGATGGTGATCGGCGAACACCGGACGCTTGCCGCGCGGAGCTATGACGCCCGGGGCCGCTACGTCTACGGCATACCTCTGCGATGGGAGAGCTCGGACACGGCGATCCTGGCCGTGGACAGCACGGGGACGGTGGTGGCCCGTGCCCTCGGGCGCGCGACGGTGACCGCCTCGGCCGGCGGCTGGAGGGCGGACACCGTCTCCGTCGCCGTCGCCCCGGGGAAGCCGGCGCTGGTGCTCTCCGATGATTTCGAGGGCGGCCTCGACCCGAGGCGATGGCGCGTGTTCGGCCAGCCCCGGCCCTACGTCGCACGCGGCCTCGGGACGAACGGCAGCGCCGCCTTCGTGAGCAACGGCGACGACTACTACGAGAGCGGGGTCCTGTCGCGCGAGTTTCCGCTCGCCCGCGGCCTGAGCGTCGAGTTCAGCGCGTGCGCTCCCCTCACGGCGGCGCCGCACCAGGTGCTCGAGGTGGACATCGCAACGATCGACGCGGACGCGGCGCAGCTCGAGCGGGGCGAGATCTTCGTCCGCGGGACCGAGCAGCTCGCGGATTTCTCGATCTACGCCCACGGCACGGACGCGGCGCCGTGGATCAAGTTCGGTGGGCTGCGCTTCCCGGCGCCCGTCGCCACGGCCGACTGGCACGGCTACACGATCGTGCTGCGTCCGGACCGGTGGCGCGAGCTCTACATCGATGGCCGCCCGGTCGCGCTCGCCGAGCCCTGGACGGGCCCGCATGCGTCCGCGACCGCGAGCGTCGTCCTCGGCTACCGATCGCTGGGGACGCGGCTCGTGCAGGACGATGTCCGCGTCTACGAGGGCCTGGCCGCCTTCCCGTCCGCGCCCTTCCCGATCACGATCGAGACGGTGACGCCGTAGGCGGCGCCGGGTTTCCGGCCGGCCCCATTGGCCCGCGGGAGGAGCGGACGTATCATGACGCCATGTCCAGCACGCCCGCGCATCCCGCCATGCCCGGGGGCTTCGAGCCCGATCCGGTGATCGAAGCCTACAAGCGGCATATCGACCGCACGCTCCTGCGGGAAAACCTGGGCGAGGTCACCGGCGGCGGCCGGTATGAGGAGCTCCTCCCGCACTCGATCGAAGTCGAGATCTTCGGACACCGGGCCCGGTGCCTGGACCTGGCATGGCTGATTCGCACCAAACGCGCCGCCGGGCGCCCGCGCGACATTGAGGCCATCGCGGAGCTCGAGGCGCTTCAGGAGGAATCCGGCGGGCGGGGGTAGCCGCCTGGCGGCGACGTTCTCACCCCGCGGCCGCCAGGCGCGCAGGCGTCCGCGATCGCGCGCGTCGTCCTCGGCTACCGCTCGCTCGGGACCCGGCTCGTGCAGGACGATGTCCGTGTCTACGAGGGGTTGACCGCCTTCGCGTCCGCGCCCTTCCCGATCACGATCGAGACCGTGACGCCCTAGAGAGGAACCACCGGATTCGGATTCCGGGGCTTCGCCCCTGGATTCGGATTCGGATTCGTTCTGCCCCGGTTCACGCCGCGGCCCGGGCGCACACGTAGGTGCCCGTCCTCGTCGCCCTGCGCGCGCCCTGCGCGCGCCCCGCGGCCGCTGGAAACTTCGGCTTGCTGGGGGGTAGCTGCGAGGGGTAGATTCTCGCCGACCGACACCCGGAGCGACGGCCGCCGATGGACTCGCGGGACAAGATCGAGGAAGTGCTGGACGTGATCCGGCCGGCGCTCAGGCAGGATGGCGGGGATGTCGAGCTCATCGACTTCGACGAGGAGGACGGCGTCGTGCAGCTGCGCCTGATGGGCGCGTGCGGCACCTGCCCGATCTCGATCATGACGCTGAAGCAGGGGATCGAGCGGCGGCTGGTGAGCGCGGTGCCGGGAGTGAAGGCCGTCCAGGCGCTCTGAGCCGGGCGGGAGATTCCAGGTCGGCCGGCGCCCCGTGAGCGTGCGGGGGTGTCGGCCGTTTTCAGATAGGGGAAGGGGCTTCGTAAGAATGGCGATCGATCGCGAGGCGGTGCGGCGCGGCGTGGAGGCGGCGCTGGCGGCGGTGAAGCACCCGACGAGCGGACAGGACCTGGTCTCGGGCGGGCACATCTCGGATGTGAGCGTGGACGAGGACGGCAAGGTCCGCTTCCAGTTCACGCTCAGGCCGGAGGATCCGGGCACGCTGGTCCGCGAGGCGCGCGGGGCGGCGGAGGCCGTGGACGGCGTGACCAAGGTGAAGATCGACGTCAAGCTGCCGCAGGAGCTGCAGCGGCAGCCGCAGCGCGGCGGCGGCCACGGCGGCGGACTCAAGCCCGGCTCCGTGCCGGCGCCCACGCCGGAGCCGAACCTGATCGAGGGGATCGCGCGCGTGTTCGCGGTGAGCTCGGGGAAGGGCGGGGTGGGCAAGTCAACCGTCGCCGCGAACATCGCCGCGGCGCTCGCGCGGGCGGGGAAGCGGGTCGGGCTCCTGGACGCCGACATCTACGGTCCGGACATCCCGCTCCTCTTCGGCGAGCGCCGTAAGCCGCGCGTCACGGGCGAGCGGGGCGCGGAGAAGATCGTGCCGCTCGAGGCGCACGGCGTGAAGCTCATGAGCCTCGGCTTCCTGCTCGAGGAGGACCAGCCGGCGATCATGCGCGGGCCGCTCATTGCCGGGATCCTGCGGCAGTTCCTCGAGCAGGTGGACTGGGGCGAGCTCGACTACCTCGTGGTGGACATGCCGCCCGGCACGGGCGATGCCCAGCTCTCGCTCGTCCAGACCATCAACGTGGACGGCGCGGTGATGGTCACGACGCCGCAGGAGCTGTCCACCAGTGACGTGCGGCGCGCGATCCGCATGTTCGAGCGCGTGCGCACGCCCATCCTCGGGCTGGTCGAGAACATGAGCGGCATGAGCTGCCCGCACTGCGGCGAGCCGATCGACGTGTTCGGCCACGGCGGCGGTGCCCGCCTCGCTCACGAGATGCACGTGGCGCTGCTCGGAACCGTGCCGCTCGACCCGGCGGTGCGGGTGGCCGGCGACGCCGGCGAGCCGACTGCGCTGTCGGCCCCCGGGTCGCCGGCCGGCGCCGCGTTCCACGAGGTCGCCGAGCGCGTGGCGGCTGCGCTGGACGAGGCGCTCGCCCCGACCTGAGCGCCGCGCCGCTCCGCGTCCGATGCCGCGCATCACGCTCCTCACCGACTTCGGCACGGCCGACGGCTATGCCGCCGCGATGAGGGGCGTGATCGCCTCCATCGCGCCCGAGGCCGTGGTGGAGGACGTCGCCCACGACATCCCACCTGGGGACCTCGAGGCCGCGGCGTGGGCGCTCTGGCGCTACTGGGATCTCTACCCGCCCGGCACCGTGCACCTCGTGGTGGTGGACCCCGGAGTGGGCGGTGCCCGGCGCGCGATCGCCGCCGGCGCCGGCGAGCGGCTCCTCGTCGCCCCCGACAACGGCGTCCTGACGCGGGTGCTCGAGGCCGCGCCGGCGACGGTCGTCTCGCTCCAGGAGCGGCGTTACCAGCGGCCCCGCCTGTCGGCGACGTTCCACGGCCGCGACCTCTTCGCCCCCGCCGCCGCGCACCTCGCCGCGGGCGTCGCGCTCGACGCGCTGGGCCCCCGCCTGACGGATCCCGTCAAGCTGCGGCTGCCCGCCTACAGCCTGACGGAGGAGGGCGCCGTGGGCAGCGTGGTTCACGTGGACCGATTCGGCACCCTCGTCACCAGCATTCCCGGCGACCGGGCGAGCGCTGGCACCGTGCGGGTCGCCGGACGCGACCTGGGGCCGGTGCGGCGCACCTTCGGCGACGTCGCCTCCGGCGAGCCGCTGGCCCTCGTCGGCTCCGCCGAGCTGATCGAGATCGCCGTCCGCGACGGCAGCGCCGCCGCCTGTCTCGGGGTTGGCCGTGGCGCCGAGGTGCGCATCGGCGGCCCCAGCGCGCCGGCGGGCTGATGTGGTGACACGATAGTCGCATGGGCGCCGGGCACGGAAGCCGTTGCGCCGGGGCCGGCGCCGCGGTATCCTGGCGTGGCATGCGGCCGGCGGGGCGGAGGGCTCGCTCACGACGCGGTCCTCCCAGCGTTCTCCTTCCCTCGAAGCGCCGGCCGTGCCACCCCCCGAACGCGGAGCGTTCCCATGCGTGCGATCCGTCCATCCGGCATCCATCCAAGCCGCATCCGTACAGCCGCCAACCAGGGATCGGCGATGCGTGCGGCGGGCACCGGTCGATCCGGCGTCCATACGTCCACCCTCCTGCTGGCCGCCGTTCTCGGTGCCGGTGTGCTCGCGGGCTCGGTCCGCGCCCAGGACGTGACCTACCAGGAGACCAGCAGCGTCAAGCTGGAAGGCGGGCTGGGCAGCCTGATGAGCTTTGCCGCCAAGCTGGGCGGCGGCTCGATGAAGGACATGGTGACGACGACGTACATCTCCGGCCACCGCATGCGTGTGGACAACAAGGACGAGTCCACCATCTACGACGCGGACGCCGGGACGATCACGACCCTGAACCACAAGGACAAGACGTACTTCCAGGAGAGCTTCGCCCAGATGGCGGAGGCGATGAAGGCGGCCCAGGCGCGGATGGAGCAGGCGCGGGCGCAGTCGCAGACCGAAGACAAGGGCAAGAAGGGGCAGGACTCGGTGAAGCTGAACGTGAGCTTCCATGTCAGCGTCGATCGCCCCGGCGACCACCAGACCGTGGCTGGCTACGGCGCGGAGCGCACGTTCGTCACGCTGGAGGCGGTCGGCACGGGCACTCGGCAGAGCGACCAGCAGACGCAGCAGGTCGGCACCATGGTCTTCTTCAACGACGTCTGGAGCGCGCAGGGCACACCGCTGGAGAAGGCCCGCCGCAACTTCCAGGACGCGATGATGAAGCAGAACGGCAACGCCATCCGGGCGGAGGCACGCGGCATGGCCGGTCTCTTCACGAAGAATCCCCAGATGAGTGAGGGCATGAAGCAGAGCGCGGAGGAGCTGCAGAAGATGCGGGGCGTCCCCGTGCGGACGACCTCCTATGTCGTCCTCGTTTCGCCCGACCAGAAGTTCGACCCCAAGCTCACGCTTGGCGAGCAGCAGCAGACGGCCGAGCAGCCCAAGCAGGAAAAGAAGAAGTCGGGCGGCTTCTTCAGCAAGCTGGCCAAGGCGGCGGAGAAGGCCGAGGAGTCAGCGAAAACCGACGAGCAGAAGAAGGACGATCAGAAGAACGCTCCGCCGCAGGCCACCGCCATGATCATCACGACCGAGGTCACCAGCGTGAAGGTCGGCGCCGTTCCGGCCTCCATGTTCCAGGTCCCGGCGGGCTATTCCGGGATCCCCGCGCCGACGTTGATGCACTGAGGCCGGCTCACGAGTCAAGATGCGGGTGCCATGCCGACCCTGATCTCCGTGCCGTGGCGCAGCGTCGTCTCGACCGTGCACTGCGCCGCCACGCGGGTGGCGGCGCAGTGGCGGGACTTCGACAGCGACGGCCAGTGCAGCACCAGATCGTAATGGCCGACGCGGTAGGGGTCCTCCACGTACGCCCATGAGAGCTCGATCTCGAGGTCCTCGACGCCGAGCCCGGCCGCGTCCGCCCACGCCGCGAGCACGGACACGGTGCAGGTGGCGAGGGACGCGGCCAGCATGTGGAGCGGGGAGAATTGAACCTCCGGGTCGGCGGAGGAGACCTCGAGGCCTTCTCCGGCGGCCCGGAGGCGGATGCGGGCGGCGGACTCGAGAATCAGGTCCACGGCACGTCGATGGCCTTCTCCGCGATCAGCTCTCCAGCCACTTCCGGTCCTCGGCCGAGATCTGGTGCTGCTTCGGCTTCAGGAGCCGGACGATCACGTAGCCGAGGAGCACGATCGGGGCCACCTTGAAGAGCAGGAACGCGGCCAGGCCGAGCGTGACGGAGAAGATCACGCCGACGACGGCGAGCGCCACGCCAATGACGACGAGGCCGACCAGTCCCACCAGCAGGAACGTGAGCAGCGAAGCGAGCATCTGAGACTCCTTTCCAGAACGCGTCCACCCGATCCCCCACCCTAGAACGTCGTATCGCCGGTCCCGGTCCACTGCACATCGATCGAGCCGAGCGCGGCCTGGACGTTCAGCGTCAGGTGGCGCGCCGCGGCATCGAAGTTGGCCGACGTGTACGTGTTGCCGCGCTTCTCGAGGCCCGCGCCGTCGATGGAGGCGAGCACGCCATCCTTCACGATGCGCAGTCCCACGCCGCGCGGCACGACGAGCTTGAGCGAGCCGAGGCCCATGTGGACGTCGCCCGTCATGTCGCTCCGCAATTTGGCGCCGAAGCCGAGCGTGATGTCGCCCACGCCGCCCGAGAGCGAGATCCGGCTGCAGCCGAGGTTGCCGAGGTCCACGGCGTCGAAGGATGCGGCGCCGACCTCCAGCGAGAGCGCGTCGCAGGCGACGGGGTTGGGCTGCGACACGCGCAGCTTGGTCTCGCTCGCGCCGGTCGAGATCCGGGCGTTGGTGATGCGCAACCCGCCGAGGTCGAGGTCGGCCTGGACGGCGCCGAACTTGAGCGTCAGGTCGAGGGGCACGGCGGGGCCGAGCGCCAGGTCGAGGCGGTTGCCCTTGCGGTCACCCTTGCGAATCCGGACGTGGTGCTCGCCCTGGATGCCCACGCGCAGCGAGCCGTCGGCGTAGTCGACCTGCGGCGTGAAGCTGTCCGCGTCGTAGCGCAGCGTGGCGCGATAGAGCGTGGCGGCGGGGGCGGACGTCACGTTCAGCTGGCCGGCCCCGTACTCGACGTCCACGGCCAGGTGCTTCTCGCCGTTGTACTCCCGCGCCACGGTCTGCGTATGCCAGTCCTGCGCATCCGCGTTGGCCGGCTGCGCGCCCTCGGAGCCGCCGCACGCGGCCAGCACCAGGACGAGTGGCAGCCATGCTCTAGACATGGGCTTCCTCCTCGAACACGCCCGGCGCGGTCCGGCCGGCCATGCTCGTCGGCGGGCGGGTGCCCGCCCGCGAGATCAGCACCGCGCCGAGGCCGGTCGTGAAGGCGAAGCAGGTCAGCACGACGGCCAGGAAGGTCAGCGTGCCGTGGATGAAGCTCAGCCACGGGCCCGCCATCTCGACCACGTTGGAGGCCAGGAAGAGGGCCATGAGCAGGCCGAGCCCGGTGAGCAGGTAGTAATAGGAGTTGGCCCGCTGCATCCACTCGCCGCCGTAGAAGCGGCGCTCCGCCAGCGCCTCGCCGGCGGCGTGACCCACGGCCAGGTAGCCGAAGAGCGCGGCCAGCACCACGGCCACGGGGAAGAGCGGCACCCAGACCAGCAGCGCAGGGATCCCGATGATCGAGACGGTCAGCGCGATGATCCCGAGCACGAACGCGGGCAGCACCAGGAAGGAGGCGGCCACGCCGACCAGCCACGAGCGCCCCATCTGGTGCCGGGCCGTGTCCGCCACCGCCTCCAGGTACGGCCGGCCGCCGAAGAAGACCACCGCGAAGCCGATCCCGAAGAGCACCGCCAGCACCACCAGCGAGGCGACCAGGTCCGAGATCCCGCGCCACACGTGGCGCAGCGGGTTCAGCCAGCCGGTCGTGCCGTCCACATCCAGGTCGCGCGCCTGCCCCGCCGCGCGCCGCGCCCGCGTCCGCACCTGGACGCTCCGGTCCTGGAGCTCCTGCACCCGCTGCTGCAGCGCCTCGATCCGGCTCTGCAGCCGGTTCAGCGAATCCGACGAGGGCACGCCCTGCACCCCGCCCACCGCCGGCGGCGCGATGGGGGCCGGCGGGGCCGCGGGAGCGGGCGGCGGGGGCGCCGCATCGGCCGCGGCGGCGTCCGCGCCGGACAGGACGGCGTCGAGCGCCCGGCGCATCTGGCCGGCCACGTCGCCCGAGGGGGCGTCCCAGCCGCGGAGCAGCCCCGCGAGCTGCGCGGTCGGCGTGTCCATGGCCCTGTTCAGCAGGCTCCGCCACGCCCGGTCGAGCGGCCCGCCGCGCGGCGCCTCGCCGAGGTCGCGGCCGTCCGCCCACACGTGGCCATCCCGGATGGCGACGTCCACGTTGCGGCCGCCGGCGAGGTCGAGATCGAGCGCCGCCTCGTCGCGCGAGATGTTGACCTGACTGGACACGATCCGCCCGCCCGACGCCGCCTGCGCCGCGGCCGGCCGGGGGCAGACACCGAGGAGCGCGCCGCACGCGGCGGCCAGGACGAGCCGGCTAGACGAAGAGCGAAGCATGGTGAGCATCCCGCGAATGCGTGCCGAAGAGATTACGGTAGAGGATCCAGCTCGAGACGACGAAGAGGGTGCCGATCAGCGCGGCGGCGGTGCCGATGCCGGCGAGCCCCGCGGTGCCGACGAACGTGCGGAGCGCCGCGCCCAGGGACTGCACCGCGTCGCTTGCCATGATGATTCCGGAAACCTGCGCATAGAGCCAGCCGGCGCCCGTGAGCGCGCGGTCCGACAGGAAGACGACGAGCCCCTGCACCGTGACCCACGGCTGCGCGAGCAGCCAGGCGAGCCCGCCGCCCAGACCGAGCGCCGGCGCCAGCAGGAACGCCGCGGCGAGGCTCCAGCCGCGCGCGGTGTCCGGCAGCAGCCGGCCGAGCAGCGCCGCGACCCGCGCCGGCCACGGCCGCGTCACCCGCACCCGCGCCATGACCAGGTCGGCGAAGCCGGGCGCCGGCTCGACGGCCGGGAGCGTGGAGAGCGTCGCGAAGAGCGCCCGCCACTCCTCCACATCGGTCTGGCAGCGCGCGCAGGAGAGCACGTGGGACTCGAGCACGGCCGCCTCCCCCGCGTCGAGGGTTCCCTCGACGTAGGATTCCAGCCTCTCGGCCGACGGGTGCAGCATCGAATCGCTCAACTCAAGCCCTCCCGGATCGTGGTCCTGGTGTCCATACGGATCCCCCGCGCAGGTGGTTTCAGATCTTCAGATGCGCCAGATGCCGGCGCAACTCGTTCCGGGCCCGGTGGATGTAGGTCTTCACCGTGCCCAGGGGCAGCCCCATGATCTCCGCGATCTCGTCGTATGGCCGCGCCTCCATGTGCCACAACACGATCGCCGTGCGGTATTCCGGCCGCAGCTTCTCCATCGCCATCTCGATCTGCACCCCGAGCTCGCGGTTCTCCGCGTACTCCTCGGGCGTCTCGTCGCCGGACACGGCCGTCAGGCTCGACGCCTCCGCCTCCTCCGCCGTCGAGGCGTGCGGCGAGCCCTGCAGCGACAGCGTCTGCGGCTCCTTCCTGCGCAGCGCGTCGAGCGCCGTGTTGTTGGCGATCTTGAAGATCCACGAGCTGAACTTGTAGGAGGGATCGTAGCGGTCCAGCGCGTTCAGCACCTTGATGAACGTCTCCTGCGCGAGATCCTCGGACTTCTCGCGGTTGCGGACCATCCGGTAAATGAGCGACAACACCGGACGCTCGTAGCGCCCGATCAGCTCACGGTAGGCCGCCTCCCGCCCCTTCCGGGCGTGGGCGACCACCTCCTGGTCCGTTAGACTCTTGTAATCAACCAATCAGGGGCCCCGCCTGCTCCGCGACGACTGGTATACCCCTACGCCCCCCCGGCGGGTCGGGTTTCAGGCCGCGGGCTTGATCGGGAAGGGGGCGCGGGCTAGCTTCACCGGCCCTGCGCCGCAGGCCCTATTTTATTCCAACGGAGCCATTTGCGCGATGCCCGAGCCGCGGCGCGCCGCCGCCGTCCTGCCGAGCGCCGAGGAGAAGTCCGCCGCGGTCCGCCACATGTTCGGCGCCATCGCGCCCCGCTACGACCTGCTGAACCACCTCCTCTCCCTTGGCATCGATCGCCTCTGGCGACGCCGCGCCATCCGCCGCCTCCTCGCCGGCCGCGCTCCCCGCGGCACCTTCCTCGACGCCTGCGCCGGCACTTTCGACCTCGCCCTCGCCCTCGCCCGGCGCCCCGGCTTCGATGGCCTCGTGGTCGGCTCCGACTTCACCTTCCGCATGCTCGAGGAGGGTAAGCCCAAGATCCAGGCCACACCGGTCGCGCCCGCGTGCGCCGACGCGCTCCGCCTCCCCTTCGCCGACGCCACCTTCGACGGCGCCACCGTCGGCTTCGGCGTCCGCAACCTCGCCGACATCGACGCCGGCCTCGGCGAGCTCGCCCGCGTGCTCAAGCCCGGCGCCCGCCTCGTCATCCTCGAGTTCACCACCCCGCGCTGGCAGCCGTTCCGGGCGCTCTACTTCTTCTATTTCCTCCACGTGCTGCCCGTCGTCGGGCGGATCGTGTCCCGGCACGGCGAGGCGTACTCGTACCTGCCGGCGTCCGTGCTCGAGTTCCCCGAGCCGCCCGAGCTGGCCCGGCGGATGGAGCGCGCCGGGCTGGCCCGGGTCGAGTGGGAGGCGCTGACCGGCGGGATCGCGGCAATACACATCGGAACCCGGGGGTAGGTGGACTGGTTACGGCGGCAACTGCTTACGGCGGCACTACGGACACCGGCACTACGTACACCGGCACTACAGACGGCGGCACTACGTACACCGGCACTACAGACGGCGGCAATATGGGGGGGGCGGGGGGTGGCCGCGTCCGGTCGATCTTCCCATCTTGGGCCTGAACGATCTCGAACCGAGGACCGCGAACTCATGAAGAAGCTGCTCAGCACCGCGCTGACCGCGGCCGCGCTCGCGCTGCCGTGGCATATCGCCGCCCAGGCTGTCACACCCGCCCCGACCCAGCAGGAGCTCGCGCGCTGGAAGGCCGAGGCCGCGGACGTCGCGATCACGCGCGACGACTGGGGCATCGCGCACGTGCACGGGAGGACGGACGCGGACGCGGTGTTCGGCATGGAGTACACGCAGGCGGAGGACGACTTCAACCGGGTGGAGATGAACTACCTCGTCTCGCTCGGCCGGCTGGCGGAGGCGGAGGGCGAGTCGGCGCTCTGGCAGGACCTGCGCGCCCGGCTCTACATGGATCCGGACACGCTCAGGGCGATGTACGCGCGCAGCCCCGTCGCCATGAAGAAGCTGATGGACGCCTTCGCGGATGGGCTCAACTACTTCCTCTACACGCACCCTGAGGTGCACCCGAAGGCGATCACGCGCTTCGAGCCGTGGATGGCGCTCTCCTTCACCGAGGGGAGCATCGGCGGCGACATCGAGCGGATGCCGCTCAGGGAGCTCGCGGCGTTCTACGGCGGCCCCGGCGACGCGACGAAGGCCGCATCGGAATCGTCGCCCGAGGGAGACGGACCGCCGCCCGAGCCGTCCGGCTCGAACGGCATTGCCATCGCGCCGAAGAACACGCTGGACCGCCACGCGCTCCTCTACATCAACCCGCACACTTCCTTCTACTTCCGCTCCGAGCTGCAGATGTCGAGCGACGAGGGGCTCGACGCCTACGGCGCCGTGACCTGGGGGCAGTTCTTCATCTATCAGGGCTTCAACCCGACGTGCGGCTGGATGCACACCTCGAGCGGCGTGGACAACATCGATGAGTTCCTGGAGACGCCCGTGAAGAAGGGCGGGCGGATGTACTACCAGTACGGGAACAAGCAGCTGCCGATGGCGACGCGCCAGATCACGATCGCGTACCGGACCCCGGGCGGCATGGCGCACCGCACCTTCACCGCCTACTACACGCAGCACGGGCCGATCTACGGCAAGCAGGGCGATCGCTGGCTCGCGTACTCCATGATGTTCGAGCCGGTGAACGCGCTCGTCCAGTCGTACACGCGGACCAAGGCGAAGGACATGGCCGCCTTCGAGAAGATCATGGAGCTGCACACCAACTCCTCGAACAACACCGTCTTCGCCGATGCCGAGGGCGACATCGCCTACTTCCACTCGAACTACATCCCGCGCCGCGACACGTCCTTCGACTGGCTCGAGCCCGTGAACGGCGCGAACCCGAAGACGGCCTACCACGGCGTGCTGTCGTTCGACGAGACGCCGAACGTCGTGAACCCGGACGTCGGCTGGCTCTACAACTCGAACAACTGGCCGTGGTCCGCCGCCGGGCCGGACAGCCCGAAGCGCGCCGACTTCCCCAGGTACGTCGAGCGCGGCACCGAGGAGACCCCGCGCGGCCACCACGCGCTGCGCGTGCTCCCCGGCAAGCACGACTACTCCATGCTTTCCCTCACCGCCACCGCGTTCGACAGCTATCTGCCCGCCTTCGCGCACCTCGTTCCGCCGCTCCTCAAGGCCTACGACGGCGCGCCCGCCGGGGCGCTCAGGACGAAGCTCGCGAAGCAGATCCAGGTGCTCCGCGACTGGGACTTCCGCTGGGGCTACAACTCCGTGGCGACGTCGCTCGCCGTCTACTGGGGCACCGACCTCATCCGGCGCGTCATGCGCGAGTCCCGCGCGGCGGGCATGTCCTGGGAGGACTACGCCGCCGAGCGCGCCACGCCGGACGAGCTGCTCCAGTCGCTCGCCGACGCGTCCGACAAGCTCGCCGCCGATTTCGGCAACTGGCAGACGCCGTGGGGCGACGTGAACCGCTTCCAGCGCTTCAACGACGACATCGAGCCGCATTTCGACGACTCGAAGCCGAGCATCCCCGTCCCCTTCACCTCCTCGCTCTGGGGCTCCCTCGCCTCCTTCGGCGCCCGCCAGTACCCGAACACGAAGAAGTGGTACGGCACCAGCGGCAACAGCTTCGTCGCCGTGGTCGAGTTCGGCGACAGCGTGCGCGCGCGGGCCGTCACCGCCGGCGGCGAGAGCGGGCACCCGTCCTCACCTCATTTCGATGATGAGGCCGAGCGCTACGCCACCGGGAACCTGCGGGTCGTGTATTTCTATCCCGAGCAGCTGAAGGGACATACGGAGAAGGTGTATCATCCGGGGGAGAAGTGACGGGCGGGATCCGGGATGCGGTAATCGGGATGCCGACGTGAGGCATCTTCCGGCTCCTCGCTGTTCCGAGTGGGTGAGGATTGGACCGGTGTGCGGGTGCGGGTGCGGCTCCGCCCCCCCTGTGCGTGTGCGCGCCACCTGGGCGCCTCCCGCGTTGCGGGCGCGGGCCCGCTGATGCTCTTCTCGAGCGTCGCCGGCGTATGGCGGCCCCTTTCCCCGGGCGCCTCGCTCCAGCTCCAGCTCGGCTTGGGCCCCGCGCTCATCGCCCACGCCGGCAGCGGGGAGTCCCTCATGGCGCGCCAGGTCGACGTCGGTGGCGTGGCCACGGCCGGGGCCCGGATCGCGCTGAGCCGCCGCCTGGGCCTCGGGGTGGACGTGTACGACTACCGCTTCACGTCGCGGTTCGACTCTTTCGCCTTCGATCCCGGCAACGGGACGTACCGCTACCCTGCGGCGTCCGTTCGCCGCTCGGAGTGGCTGATCCTGCCGGGGCTCCAGCTCCGCTTCTGAGGTTCCGCCCGCGAAGGCGGAGAAGACGGCCCCGGCCCGGTCGAGCCAGCGCTCGCCGGCCGGAGCCGCGTGCATTTTAGGAGCGCGGGCCGGGAGGGGCGGACTTTTCTGCACGTCCGCCACCCCTGCTGGCGCTCGCCACGCACTTTGGGCCGCTGTGCGGACCCAACTCCCCTCGCGTCGGCCGCCGCCATCGGCGCGAGCGGAGTTTGGTCCGCATGGCGGCTTTTTCTGCGCGAGCGACTCGCCGGCCCTCGTCGATCTGGAAGTTTGATCCGGCCCCGCCGGCAGGCGGATGTGCCGCGCTGGGGGCGGAAGTCCCGCGCGGCCAGGTAGTGGCGGCGGGGCAGGGCGCGCCGGGCGCGGCGGCGCCGAGAAGCGCCGAGGGCGCGGATCGGCCTCGTCGCCTTCAGGGACTCCGGCGGCGCGGCCCGGGCATCTCGGCCGGCGTGAGCCGCCGCACCGGCTCGGGCGGCGCACCGGGGAGGGCGCGCGGGGTGACGCAGATCGGGCAGGGGCCGAGGTTCGGCTGCTTGCCGAAGTAGACGTTCACCGGCCCGAGCACGACCAGCTTCTTCTCGACCGTGTCGTTCACCGCCACCGTCAGCGTGAGCCGGTTCCCGGCGACGACGCCCGCGAGCTGCGCGGGGAGCGCCGGCCCCACCGCGATCGGATAGGCCCGCAGCAGGTACTCCCCGGCCACGCTGAACCTGCCACTAGCATCGAGCGTGACCGGCGCGGGGAAGTTGCCGTACGTGCACGCCACGTGGACGTGCGTGATCGTGTCGTTGGCGATGACGCCCGCGCTGTCGCTGCCCCAGGTGCCGGCGGCCAGCTGCGCGGGCGGGGTGGTGGGCGAGCCGCCGCCGCAGCCCGCCACGAGCGCGAGCGCGGCGGCGAGGATCGGCGCGGTGGCGCGGGCGGACGTGGCGTGCGCCGCGAGGGGGCACGGCCGGGCGGCCAGCGAGCGGGTGTTGACCGGTCTCATGTGCGGCTCCTGCGGGAGCGATCTCTCCGTCCAATGCTGGCAACGCCCCGGCCTCTCGCGGCGTGACGCCGCGGGGGCTGGTCCGGGCGGCGCTCAGGCGGGCGGCGCCCTTGCCTCTCCGCAACGACGGCCCATCTTGAGGGACGCCGTGGCCGGCCGACCGCGGGGCGCGTCCGCGCTCCGCAGCCCGGCCCCGCGCTCCGGAGCGGCGCCGCCGATGCGGCGGCCCCGGGCCGGAGAGGGAGCGAGATGCCGGGAAGACTCAGCCGCCGGCGCCGATGTCGGGCCGGCGAGCCGCGTGCAGCACGGCGGACGCCGCCATCCGCGGGGGCCGATCCGGCTCCGGCGGCCGTGCGCGCGCCGGCGTGCCGGGCGGGCGCGCACCGCCAGGTCTCCCGCCGCTCCCCGCCTCTCCCCGATTCCATCCGTGTCCAGGTTTCCCTGCCGCCGGGGTGCATGGCGGCGCCACCCGGGCCGACCCATGTCGCCGCACGTCCGCGGCCCGTCGCGCCGGCCACCACGGCATCGTCTCGACAGTCAGGAGGAGATCAAGGGTATGTCGAACCCAACGATCCCGGCAAGCGCGCCCGCGGGAGGCTGGATGCGGACGGCTGACGGGAAATCGAGCGCGACGGAGGACTACGTCGCTGACGTTCTGGGGGAGGTCCGCGCGAAGAACCCGGCGGAGCCGGAGTTTCATCAGGCGGTCCTGGAGGTGCTGGGCTCGATCGCGCTGGTGCTGGAGCGGCACCCGGAGTACCGCGCCGCGCGCATCATCGAGCGCATGGTGGAGCCGGAGCGGGTGCTGATGTTCCGCGTGCCCTGGATGGACGACACCGGCACGCCGCAGGTGAACCGCGGCTTCCGGATCCAGATGAACAGCGCGATCGGGCCGTACAAGGGCGGCTTCCGCTTCCACCCGTCCGTGAACCTCGGGATCCTCAAGTTCCTGGCGTTCGAGCAGGTGTTCAAGAACGCCCTGACCACGCTGCCGATGGGCGGCGCGAAGGGCGGCAGCGATTTCGATCCGAAGGGGAAGACGGACGGCGAGGTGATGCGTTTCTGCCAGAGCTTCATGACCGAGCTGGCGCGTCACATCGGCCCCGACACGGACGTGCCCGCGGGCGACATCGGCGTGGGCGGCCGCGAGATCGGCTACCTGTTCGGGCAGTACAAGCGGCTCAGGAACGAGTTCACGGGCGTGCTGACCGGCAAGGGGCTGGGCTGGGGCGGCTCGCTCATCCGCCCCGAGGCGACGGGCTACGGCAGCGTCTACTTCGCCGCGGAGATGCTGGCCACGCGCGGGAAGACGCTCGGGGACAAGACCTGCCTCGTGTCCGGCAGCGGCAACGTGGCGCAGTACACGGTCGAGAAGCTGCTGGACCTGGGCGCGCGGCCGGTCACGCTCTCGGACTCGAACGGCTGGATCTACGACGAGGCGGGGATCGACCGCGAGAAGCTGTCGTTCGTCATGGACCTGAAGAACCGCCGGCGCGGCCGCATCGCCGAGTACGCGGAGCGCTATCCGGGCGCGGTCTACACCCCGATCGACCCGGCCGCGGACCACAACCCGCTCTGGGACCACCCGGCCGAGTGCGCCTTCCCGAGCGCCACGCAGAACGAGATCAACGGCGTGGACGCGGCCAACCTGCTCGGGAACGGCGTCTACGTCGTCTCCGAGGGCGCGAACATGCCCTCCACGCTCGAGGCCGTGAAGCAGTACCTGGACGCGGGCATCCTCTACGGCCCCGCCAAGGCGGCCAACGCCGGCGGCGTCGCGGTCTCGGGGCTCGAGATGTCGCAGAACTCCATGCGGCTGCGCTGGACCCGGGAGGAGGTCGACACCCGGCTGCGCGGCATCATGAAGGACATCCATCGCGCCTGCATCGAGGCCGCCGACCGCTTCGGCGCGCCCGGCAACTACCTGCACGGCGCGAACATCGCCGGCTTCCTGAAGGTGGCCGACGCGATGATGGACCAGGGGCTCGTGTGAGCGCCGGAACCCCGGCGTCCGGCGGCCCGGCTTCCGCGGCGCCGGAGCCGGGGTTCCACGACTTCATGCGCGCGCAGGTGCGCGACGTCCTCTTCGTCTCCAGCCTCTACGACTCCTTCATCCTCGCCGAGGACGAGCTCGGCGACGTGCTGCGCGCCAAGTTCGTCGACCTGAACCAGATCCAGGTCCCCACGCTGACGCAGGTGGCCACGGGCGACGAGGCGCTCGACCTGCTGCGCGGCGGCGCCCACTTCGACCTCGTCGTCACGGCGCTCAGCGTGGGCGAGATGGACGCGCTCGAGCTGGCCCGCGCCGTCCGCTCCATCGCGCCGCGCCTGCCCGTCGTGCTGCTCGCCTACGACTACGGTGCCCTCAAGCAGACGCTCGCCCGCGGCGATGCGTCCGCCATCCACCGCAGCTTCCTGTGGCAGGGCGACGCGCGCATCCTGCTCGCCATCGTGAAGGGGATCGAGGACGAGCTGAACGTGGCCCGCGATGCCGCCGCCGGCGTGCCGATCGTGCTCGTCGTCGAGGACAGCATCCGCAACTACTCCTCCTTCCTCCCCGTCATCTACGATGAGGTCACCCGCTACTCGCAGCAGGTCACCTCCGAGGGGCTGAACGCCGCGGAGCGGCTGCTGCGGCTGCGGGCGCGGCCCAAGATCCTGCTGGCCACGCGCTTCGAGGAGGCGTGGAGCTGGTTCGCCGCCTATCCGGATGACGTGCTGGGCGTGATCTCGGACATCGAGTTCCCGCGCGACGGCGTGCGCGACCCGACCGCCGGCATCGCCCTGGCCCGCCGGATCCGCGAGACCCGGCCCGACATCGCGCTGATCCTGCACTCGAGTCACGCCGAGAACCAGAGGACTGCCGCCGAGATCGGCGCCGCGTTCCTGCCCAAGCGCTCGCCGCACCTGTTGCAGGGGCTCAGGGAGCAGCTCAAGGAGGCGTTCTCCTTCGGCGACTTCGTCTTCCGCACCCCCGACGGCCGCGAGATCGCCCGCGCGGCCGACCTGAACGCGCTGGTCCGGCTGATCGGCGACCCGGTTGCCGTGCCCGCCGAGTCGCTCGCCTACCACGGCGCCCGCAACGACTTCTCCCGCTGGCTGCGCGTGCGTGCCGAGTTCCGGCTGGCGCGCGGGCTGCGGCCGCGGCGCCCCTCCGAGTACGCCGACCTCGAGGCGCTCCGGCGCGACCTGGTCCGCTCGATCGAGGAGAGCCGGCGCGAGCGCGCCCATGCCACCATCGCAGATTTCCAGCCGCGCACCTACCAGGAGCAGGGCGGCATCGCGCGCATCGGCGGCGGCTCGCTCGGCGGCAAGGCGCGCGGGCTCGCCTTCGGCGCCCGCCTGCTCGAGCGGGAGGGGCTCGCGGCCCGCTTCCCCGGCCTGCGCGTCGGCGTGCCGCGGGCGGTCGTCCTCGCCACGGAGGTGTTCGACGAGTTCCTCGACTCGAACGGGCTCCGCGACGCCGCGCTCGACCTGGAAGACGACGCCGAGCGCGCCCGCCTCTTCCGCGCCGCCCCGCTGCCGGGCGCCGTCCGCGAGGATCTCGCGCGCTTCCTCGACCTGGCGCGCGCGCCGCTCGCCGTGCGCTCCTCGAGCCTGCTCGAGGACTCGCCCTACGAGCCGTTCGCCGGGATCTTCGAGACGCGCATGCTCGCCAACGCCTCGCCCGACACGGCGCTCCGGCTGCACCGCCTGGAGGACGCCGTCCGCGAGGTCTACGCCTCCGCCTTCGCCCACGGCGCGCGCCACCTGCTCGAGGCCACGCCGTTCCGCATGGAGGAGGCACGCATGGCCGTCATCCTCCAGCCGATCGTCGGCGCCCGCCACGGCCGCCACTTCTATCCGAGCTTCTCCGGCGTCGCCCGCTCGCAGAACTTCTATCCGGCGCCGCCTGCCACCGCGGAGGACGGGATCGCCGCCGTCGCCCTCGGGCTGGGCAGGACCGTGGTCGAGGGCGGCGCGTGCCTCCGCTTCTCGCCCGTCCACCCCCGCCGCCTGCCCGACCTGAGCCTCGTCGAGGACGCGCTCCGCACCACGCAGCGGGACTTCTGGGCCATCGACCTCGAGTCAGGCGACGAGGGCGACCCGCTCGTCCGTCTCCCGCTCGACGTCGCCGAGCACGACGGCACCCTGGCGCCGCTCGCCTCCACCTACTCGCACGACAACCAGGCGATCTACGACGGCGTCGCCCGCCGGGGCACCCGGCTCGTCACCTTCGCGCCGATCCTCAAGCACGGCCTCTTCCCGCTCGCCGCCCTGCTGCGCGAGCTGCTCCGGCTCGGCGTCCGCGCCACCAGCTCGCCCGTCGAGATCGAGTTCGCCGTCGAGCTCCAGCCGAAGGGCCACCCGCCCTCCTTCGCCCTGCTGCAGCTCCGGCCCCTGGCCGCGCTCCGCGAGCAGGAGGCCATCGGCAGCACCCGACTCGATGAGGGCCGCGTCCTCTGCCGCAGCGCCACCGTGCTCGGCAACGGCCGCCACGACGACATCCGCGACGCCCTCGTCGTCCCGCCCTCCGGCTTCAACCCGCTCTTCAACGGCCAGACCGCCAGGAACATCGCCCGCCTCAACGCCCGCCTCGCCCGCGAAGGGCGTCCCTACCTCCTCGTCGGCGTTGGCCGCTGGGGATCCAGCCACCCACAGCTCGGGATCCCCGTCGACTGGGAGGACATCGCCGGCGCCCGCGCCATCATCGAGGCCGGACGCGCGGACCTCCACGTCGCGCCGTCGCAGGGCAGCCATTTCTTCCACAACCTGGCCTCCTCCGGCGCCGGCTACTTCGTCGTCAACCCCGACCACGGCGAGGGCACCCTCGACTGGGACTGGCTCGCGGCGCAGCCGGCCAGGGAGACACTCGGGACCGTGCGGCATCTCAGGTTCGAGGCTCCCCTCACGGTCATCATGGACGGGCGCAAGCGGGAAGGCGTCATCGCCAAGCCATCCTGAAGGGACGTGTAGGTGTAGGTGTAAGGGTCGGGTGTAGGGACAGGGGGCTGGGGCAGAAACGGAAGGCAGGGGCAGGTTCAGGGGGAGGGGGAGGGGCAGGGATTGACGGGCGGTATCACTCTCGACATGGGGGATGCCCTCGTGCTTCTACTCGCGCGAGGACGCCCGGCGCCCCGGGAGGGCGCGCTGCGGACGGTCGATCGGGTGGAGCCGGAGGTGGTTGCGGGCGAGTGAGGAGGGCCTCTACTCGAAGATCAGCGGCTCGATCCGCGGAACGGCGCTCCCGCCCCTCGAGCGCAGGTCGCCCCGTCCGCGGGCGCGGGTCCAGCCCCTGGCGCCGCGGAACGTCGGTCTCGGGCCGAACGCCGGCCAGCGGCCGGGAGTTGGGCCCGCCGCCGACTGGTGGGCCCGCGGCCGACCGGTGGCCCGCCGCCGACTGGTGGGTCCGCGGCCGACCGGTGAGTTCGCGGCCCGTCGTCGCTCCGTGGCGGGGTCCTCGCCAGGTTGGAACAGGGCGGCGGCCGGACATTTCTGCGCTCCCGTCGCCTTCCCGCGGACGCTCTCGCACTTATGGTCGCCATGCGGCCCAAAGTCCCCGTGGGTCCGCGCCGCCGCCGGCGCGACCGGACTTTGGTCCGGATAGCGGCCACTTCTGCAAGGGCGGCTCCGCACCCCGGGACGATCGGAGAGTTTGGTCCGCTCCCGGGGCGCCCGCTCCACCGCGCGGCCGCCCCGCCGCGCGGCGCCCCCGCCGCGCGGGCGCCCCCGCCACGCGGCCGCTCCCAGCGCGCGGCTGCCCCGCCGCGCGGCCGCCCCCAGCGCGCGGCCGCCCCCACCGCGCGGGCGCCCCCGCCACGCGGCCGCTCCCAACCGCGCGGCCGCTCCGCCGCGCGGCCGCTCCCAACCGCGCGGCCGCCCCCGCCGCGCGGCCGCTCCCAACCGCGCGGCCGCCCCCGCCGCGCGGCCGCTCCCAGCGCGCGGCCGCCCCCACCGCGCGGCCGCCCCCGCCACGCGGCCGCTCCCAACCGCGCGGCCGCTCCGCCGCGCGTGCGCCCCCGCCGCGCGGGCGCCCCCGCCGCGCGGCCGCTCCCAGCGCGCGGCCGCCCCCGCCGCGCGGCCGCCCCTGCCCACCCCGCCGCTCCCAGCGCGCGGCCGCCCCCGCCGCGCGGCCGCGCCTGCCCCGCCCCGCCGCGCGCTCGTGCCGGACGGCCGGCTAGAGATCGGCCCGCCGCCCCCCCACCCCCGCCCCGGGGCGAGGGGCAGGGTGGTGGGGGGAGGGCAGACGGAGGGCAGGCGACGGGGAAGGGAGGACGAGGAGCGGTAAGGCGGACGGGGAGGGACGGGGAGCGGCAAGGCGGACGGGGAAGGAGGAACGGCAACGCGGATGGGGAGGGGCAGGCGGAACGCGGAGGGGCAGGGAGGCGGCCGGAGCCTGCGGTCCGCGCGCGCGAGATGACCGGGCCAGCGCTCCGCGGCGCCGGCCTTGCCTCACTCGAAGATCAGCGGCTCGATCCGGGGGACCGGGACGCGCGGGGCGCCCAGCATGGGCGAGGCGTGCACGGGGCAGTACATCAGCGCGGCCGGCCGGATACTTCCCTCCGTGAGGCCCGCCCGCACCGACGGGTGCAGGCCCATCTCCTCGCAGCCGCACTCGAACCGCACCCCCTCCTCGTAACGCTGGATGAGCTCGTTCGCGTCCATGGCGACCTCCGGGGCTTGAGGAGGAGTGTGCGGGCCGGCCCTTCAATCTAATGCACGCGAGCGTCCGGCGCCCGTCGGCCGTGCCTGCTCAGCAGAACCCCGCCCACCGCAACGGATTTCCGCCGTGCGCACCCGAACGGGTACGGGCGCGGAACCGCACGCTTGCCGTCCGCCGCCGCTTGCCGCCGCGGGCACGCGCTTCCTGACCGCGTTCCTCTTCGGCCTGACGCCGGCGGACGCGGACTTTCGCGCTGGCCACCGCCGCCCTCGCCTGCGCCGCGGCGATGGCGGCGCTGCTCCCGGGCTGGCGCGCCGCGCGCATGCGGCCCACGGAAGGGTGGCTCACGGCGATCTTGACTCGCTCCGCGTACGGGTGTCACCTTCACATTTCAGCCATACGGTCGTTCCTCTCCCCCGGGTCTCCGTCGATGCCGCGCAGCCTCTTCTCGTCGTCGCCCTCGGGCTCGGCTTTCCGTTCTGGCTCGCCTTCGCCTGGCTCTACGAGATCACCCCGAGGGTCTCAGGCGGGAGAGCGAGGTCGATCCGGAGACCTCCCTCACCCACCGCACCGGGAAGCGGCTGGACCGCTGGATCATCGGGGTCCTGGCGCTCGCCGTCGTGGTGCCGCTGACCAACACCTTCGTCTGGCACGGTGGGGCGGGGCTCGCGCGCGGCACCTCGCCGGAGGCGCCCTCGAGCGCACCCGGCGTGGCGGCCGCCGCCGAGCCGGTGCCGCCGCATTCGATCGCGGTGCTGCCGTTCGTGAACGAGTCCTCGGACCGGGAGCAGGAGTACTTCGCCGACGGCATCGCGGAGGATCTGCTGGACCTGCTGGCGCGGGTGCCGGCACTGCGGGTGGCGGCGCGCACGTCGTCGTTCGCGTTCAAGGGGAAGGCGGTGAAGGTCCAGGAGATCGCACGACAGCTCCAGGTGGCGAACGTGCTGGAGGGCTCGGTGCGGAAGGCGGGCGGCCGGGTGCGCATCAGCGCGCAGCTCGTGCACGCGGCCAACGGCTACGAGGTGTGGTCGCAGACGTGGGACCGCAAGCTGGACGACGTCTTCGCCATCCAGGACGAGATCCCCGCGATGTGGTCGGGCAGCTCCAGGTGAGGCTGCTCGGGGCGACGCCGACGGTCCGCGAGACCGACCCCCGCGCGTACGCGCTCTACCTGCAGGGGCGCGAGCTGAGCCGCCGGTTGACGCCCGAAGCGCTCACGCGCTCCGACTCGCTCCTCCGTCAGGTGCTCGCGATCGACCCCCGTTACGCCCCCGCCTGGACGAGGCTGGCCGCCAACTTCGCCCACGAGGCGAACATCGGGGTGGTGTCGAACGAGGAGGGCTATCGCCGGGCGCGCGAGGCGGCCGGGAAAGCGCTCGCAATCGATCCCGGCTACGCGCCCGCCCATGGAGAGCTCGGCTACATCGCAAGGTCCGCGGGCGACCTGGCCGGCGCGGCCCGGGAGCTGGAGCGGGCGCTCGCGCTCGACGCTACGGATCCCGATGTCCTGGGGAACAGCGCCGTGCTGCTCGCGTCGCTCGGGCGGCTGAAGGAGGCGATCGCGCTCCAGGAGTACGTCGTCGCACGCGATCCGGTGAACTTGAGCAGGCTTTCCAACCTGGGCTATACGTATGTCAGGGACGGCCGCTACGACGACGCGATCGCCCGCCTGCGGACGGGGCTGAGCCTGAGCCCCGGCTTTGGGGCCGCGCACTTTCTGATCGGCGAGGCACTGCTGCTGAAGGGGAACGCACCGGCGGCGCTTGGGGAGATGCAGCGGGAGACGAGCGAGTCCTGGCGCCTGGGGGGCCTGGCCATGGCCGACCACGCGCTCGGTCGCGAGGCGCAGTCCGATTCCGCGCTCGCGGCGCTCGTCCGCAAGTACCCGAAGGACGCGCCGTACAACATCGCCTACGTCCACGCGTTCCGCGGGCAGCCGGACCAGGCGTTCGCCTGGCTGGACAGGGCGGTCGAGTACGGCGACCCCGGGCTTGCGGAGATCCCGGCGGAGCCCCTCTTCGAGCGGATCCACTCCGACCCGCGCTGGCTGCCGTTCCTGCGCCGGATCGGCAAGGCGCCCGAGCAACTGGCGAGGATCCACTTCCAGGTCGATCTGCCGCAGAGCGGGGACACGGCCACTGCCGCGGCGCGGTCCGCCCCGCCCCCGGTGGCGGCGGCCTCGGAGTGAATTGACCGGCCTGATCCTCCGCGGCCTCCGCCGAAGTCCCGGCCTGACGGCCACGGCCGTGCTCTGCCTGGCCGTCGGCATCGGCGCGACCACGACCATGGCGGGAATCGTGGACGTGCTGCTCTTCCGGCCGCCGGCGCACGTGCGGGATGCCGCCCACGTCGCCGAGCTCCACTTCGACTTCGTGTTCCCCGGCTCCACGCGGCACGTGCCCTCCATGATCGGCCAGGGTCTGGTCTACTCCCATTTCCTGCGGCTGCACGGCGACCTCCACTCGCTCGACCGGGTGGCCGGCTTCCACAAGGCCGAGCTCTCGCTCGGGCGGGGCGAGGCGGCCCGGCCGGTCCAGGCCGGCTTCGTCACGGGCGGCTTCTTCCCCCTGCTCGGCGTACGCCCCGGCCTCGGGCGGCTCATCGCGAGCGACGGCACGGACGCCGCCGAGGCCGGCGCGGCGCCGGTCGTCCTCTCCGACGACCTCTGGCGCACGCGCTTCGGCCGCGACCCCTCGATCCTCGGCCGGCGCATCAGGGTGGGGCGGGGGAGCTACACGGTGGTCGGCATCACGCCCGCGGGGTTCCGCGGCCCTGAGCCGCTCCACCCGACGGAGCTCTGGCTGCCGATGGGCGCGGCCGAGCGAGAGCTGTACGACGGCGACCGCGAGGCCTTCACCGAGCAGAGCGAGGGGCTGGTCCGGGTGCTTGGACGGCTCCGGCCGGGCGTGCCCGAGCGGCGCGTGGCGGCGGAGGCTGCTGGAATCGTGCGGGGCGCCTACGTCGCCTACTTCGGGGAGCGCTTCGGGGACACCCGCGTCGTTGCCGCGCTCGCGCCGATCATCCCGGGCCTGGCCGGCGCGCGGGGCGGAGACGCGGCGGTGGCGCTCTGGCTCGCGGCCGTGGCGGCCGTAGTGCTGCTGATCGCGTGCGCCAACGTGGCGGGGCTGCTGCTCGTGCGCGCGGCCGAGCGGCGGCGGGAGGCGGCGATCCGGCTCGCCCTGGGCGCCACGCCGTGGCGGCTCGCGCGGCTGTTCCTGGCCGAGGCGCTCGTGCTGGCCGCGGCCGGCGGGGTGCTCGGGCTACTCCTGCGGCAGTGGGGCGGCAGCGCGGTGCGCGCGTTCCTGCTGCCGCAGCTCGACGCGGCGCCCGGACCGCTCGATCCGCGCGTGCTCGGCGTGGCGACGCTGGTCACGCTGGCCACCGGCATCCTGTGCGGCGCGGCCCCGGGGGCGCACGCCTGGCGCCGCGACCTCGCCGGCGCGGTCGCCGGCGCGCGCGGCCGCGGCGGGCCGGCCCGCCAGCGGGCGCAGCGGGCGCTGCTCGTCGGGCAGGTCGCACTCGCGGTGGCCCTTGTGTCGGGCGCGGCGGCGTTCCTCACGAGCTGGTGGCACGTGCGCCGGCTTCCGCTCGGCTTCGCGCCGGCGCGCGTGCTGGTCGGCCGCATGCCGCTCGACGCGCTCGGCTACGACACGCCCGAGGAGACGGCCGCGTACGAGCGGATGCTCGCGCGGGTGCGCGCGCTCCCCCGCGTGCGCGAGGCGAGCCTGGCGGTGGCGCCGCCCTTCGTCGCCAGGCGGTACGCCGCTGTCGAGATCCCGGGCGTGGACAGAGACGCCGTGCGTCAGGCCTCGCGGGTGGCGCTCGGCCCGGAGCTCCACGCCGTCGGCCCCGGCTTCTTCCGCGCCACGGGCACGCGGATCCTCCGGGGGCGGGCGTTCGAGGCGGGAGACCGGGCGGGCGCGCGCGACGTCGCCATCGTGAACGAGCGGATAGCCCGAACCTTCTGGCCGGCCGGCGACGCGCTCGGCCGCTGCATCCGGGTCCACCGCCCCGGCCCGCCCGGCGCCGGGCCGCCGTGCAGCCGGATCGTCGGCATCGCCGCCGACACGCGCAGCGTGGGTCTGCGCGAGGCGCCCGACCTCCAGGTCTATCAGCCGCTTGCCCAACGCCCCGACCTCGCCCCCACGGTGCTCCTCGTGCGCACCGTGGGCGACCCGGCCGCCCTCGCCGCCGCCGCGCGCCGCGCCATGCAGGGCGCCGGGCCGGCGCTTCCCTTCGCCGATGTCCGGCCGTGGAGCACGTATCTCGATCCCGAAACCCGCCCGTGGCGCCTGGGCGCCTCCATGTTCACGCTGTTCGGCGCCATGGCTCTGGCGCTCGCGGCCCTCGGCCTCTACGCCGTCTTCTCCTACGCCGTCTCCCGCCGCGCCCCCGAGCTCGGCATCCGCGCCGCGCTTGGCGCCCGGGCGGCCGACCTGCTGGGGCTGGTCGTGCTGGACGGGCTCCGCCTGGCCGCGGCGGGCGTGGTCATCGGCGTCGCGCTGGCGCTGGCGCTCGGCCGGCTCCTGGCGGGTCTGCTCCTGGATGTGCACGCCGCCAGCCCCGCCCTGCTCGGCGCCGCCGCCGCGCTCGTGCTTGCCATCACGGCGCTCGCCGTCGCCGTCCCCGGGCGGGGCGCGGCGCGGGCGGATCCCGCGCAGGTGATGCGGGAGGAGTGAGGCGAGCGGAGCGCGCGCGTGACACTCCTCGGAGCCTGACCGGCCACGTCGAGGTTGACACCGCCCGCTCGGCCGTGAATAGTGCGGGAGCTCGATCATTCCCGCCGGCGCCCGACCCCCCCTCTCGCCGTGCCGGCATCACGCTCCTCCGAGATCGGACCCTCCGCGCCGACGCGCTCTGCCGGGCGACGGGTCCGCCCCGACGCATGGGCCTCTACCTGCGCAAGAGCTTCCGCATGGGCCCGCTCCGGCTGAACGTCTCGCGGAGCGGGCTGGGCGCGTCCTTCGGCGTGAAGGGCGCCCGCATCGGCATGGACGCGCGCGGCCGCGCCTACGTGCACGCCGGCCGCGGGGGGCTGTACTACCGCGAGTACCTCGGCGGCCGCGAGCGTCCCCGTCCAGGCGACGCCTCCGCCTCCGCCCTCGCCGCGTCCTCGGCCGCCGACCTCGACGGCGGCTCGACCGTGATCTACGAGGACACGGGCGCGGCTTACCCGCCCACCGTCGCCCCGCCGCCGCGGCCCGTGCCCCTCTCGGTGCCGGAGCCGCGACCGGACCCGCGGCTGGTCCTCGGGCTGTTCACGGGCCTCGGCGGCGTCGTGGCCCTCTTCTTCTTCGACACCGCGGGCGTGGTGGTCGGGGCCGCGCTGCTCATCGCCGCGGCGCTTTTCTCGGTCACGGGCTGGCGCGCCGACCGGGCGCGCGCCCGGCTGCGCGGCGCGCTCGCGCGGGCGCTGGCGACGGGGCCGACCGCCGTGGAGCCGTGGGCGGAGGCCGAGGCGCTGATCCGGCGCGGCGAGGTACGCCCCGAGCCGCGTCGCCTGGAGATCGAGCGGGCGTTCCTCGCCGCGTGCCGGTCCGCCGTGGCCGACGGCCGCGTGAGCAGCGACGAGTGCGACCTCCTCGACCGCCTCGACTCCGACCTCGGCGGCCCGAGCGAGCGTACCATCGCCGCGCGCGTGGACGCGTTCCTGGCCGTATACGTCAAGGCCGTCGCCGACCGCGCGCTGGATGCCGAAGAGGAATCCACGCTGGGCCAGATCCGGCGCGCGCTCCGCGTCCGCGAGATGGCCGTCCGGCCCTACATCGCGTGGCTGCACGAGCTCCACGCGCTGCGCGAGATCCAGGAGGGCACGCCGCCCGCAGTCGAGCCCACCGTCCCGCTGCCCGCCGGCGAGGTCTGCTACCTGGAGGCCCCCGGCCGCCTGCTCGGCGAGAAGCAGCTCCGCACCTTCCAGCGCGACCACGTCCGCTACCACGTGCGCGGACTCGTCCTCGAGCACGAGGGCACGCTCCTCATCACCAGCCGGCGCGTTCTCCTCGTTCACGACGGCACCACCAGCATCCCTCTCGCCCACATCCTCCACGTCGAGATCGACGCCGACGCCAACGTGCTCCGCATCACCCGCGACGACCGCGCGACGCCGCTCATCCTGTCCACGCCGGACGTGGTGCGGGCAGGGGCGCTGCTTGGGAAGGTCACACAAGGCGAGCGGGAGGGGGTATAGGGCGGCCGGAGGGGTTACTGCGGCACGACCGACTGCGGCACGACCAACTGCGGCACGACCAACTGCGGCACGACCAACTGCGGCAGACCTCTCGCCAGAGTCGGGTCCGCGAGCTCATTCGAGTTCGACCCGAGGCTCATGACCCGGGTGGAGGTTGAAGGCTGTCGGCTACTCTGCCCGGCCTGGCGGCCTGAACCGCCGGGACTGGCGCTCGTACGCATGCGCGAATGCCAGCACCCGGGCGTCCGTTCCTGGAAGGCCCACCACCGACAGATTCAGCGCCGGCATGCCGTCCGCGCCGTAGCCGGCGGGGACCGAGACCTCGGGGATCCCCAGCCAGTTGCCGTAGCCGAGCGGGGTGTGCATGTCCGGCCAGCCGCCGGCGAGGGTGAAGGCGGGGAAGGGCATGGTCGGGTAGACCATCGCGGCGACGCCGGCCGCCCGCATG
The DNA here is from genome assembly GCA_963708135.1 of uncultured Gemmatimonadales bacterium. Classification (GTDB taxonomy): domain Bacteria; phylum Gemmatimonadota; class Gemmatimonadetes; order Longimicrobiales; family RSA9. Next base: position 738,835 of record OY970192.1, read on the forward strand.
GACGCCGCGAGCGCGCTCAGCACGTCGGCGCGCGAGCGGGCGAAGGACTGCCCGGCCGGATCCGTCGCCATCGGGTTCTGGAGCAGGGGCTCGCAGCCATCGAAGGTGGCGGGGAGCACATCGTAGTAGGACTGGTAGGCGGCGTACCCGCGGCGCACGGCCGCGCGCGGGTCCGTCGTGCGCCCGGCGAAGTAGAGGTAGAGCGCGTTGGCGGTCGGCGCGGGAGACTTGGGATCGGGGGCGACGTCGCCTCGCCGGTTCGCGGCGGCGGCGAAGGCGTCGCGGTAGTCCGCGAGGGTGACGGCGGGCGCGAACGGCTCGACGGTGGCGCCGGCGGCGCGCAGGTCGGCCACGGCGCGGTCCCAGATGGCGACGGCCTCGGCGGACATCTGGTCGCGCGGGATGTGGGCCTCGACGATGCCGAGACGGACCCCGGAAAGCGCGTCGTCGCGTAGCGTGAAAAGGGGTGCGGGATCGAACGGCTGCGTGCGCGCGAGCGGGTCCGAGGGGTCGGGGCCGGCGACGGCGGCGAGCAGCAGGGCGGCGTCCGCCACGTGGCGCGCGAGCGGGCCGTGCGTGTCGAGGTAGGGCCAGGTCGGGATCACGCCCGTGCGCGGGACGAGGCCGAACGTCGGCTTCATGCCGACGATGCCGGTGAACTGGGCCGGGATTCGGTTCGACCCGCCGTCGTCGGTGCCGAGGGCGGCGAATGCCATGCCGTCGGAGACCGCCACGGCCGAGCCGGCGCTCGAGCCGCCGGGCGTGCGCGTGCCGGTGGGGTCGTGCGGGTTCAGCACCTGGCCGGAGTAGGTGCTTGTGCCGACGCCGTGGTAGGCGAAGTCGTCGGCCGCGGTCTTCCCGAGCACGACGGCGCCGGCCGCGCGCAGGCGACGGACCTCGATCGAGTCGCGGCGCACGGGATCGGGGAAGAGGCGCGCCCACTCGGCATTCGAGCCGGTCGTGGGCAGCCCGTTCACGTCGTAGATGGCCTTGGGGAAGACCGGCACGCCGTCGAGGGGGCCGCGCACCCTTCCGGCGCGCAGCCGTTCGTCGGCAGCGCGGGCATCGGCGAGGGCGGCGGTGGCCGCGAGGGCGTCGATGGCGCGCCAGCGGCTGCCGTCGCCGCGGCAGCGGACGAGCGCCCGCTCGGTGACCTCGGCGGCCGACCAGTCGCCGCGGCGACGGCCGGCCTGGTAGTCGGCGATGGTGCCGACGAGGGGATCGTCGCCGGCGGCGCGGGGCGGCCGATCGGAGCCAGGGCCGACATCGGGGTCGGCGGACGGATCGGCGCCGGCCGCGACGCCGGAGTGCGGCAGCCGTGGCAGCACGGCGAGGGCGGCGAGCCGGGCCAGGACTTCACGTCGGGTCGGAGACATCTCGCGGGCGGGTCGGGGTGAGCTCAGCGCGGCGGGTGGCCGGTCACGCTGAAGTTGGTGGACGGCTGCGCCGGCGTCTCGCGGCGGGCGCTCAGGCAGAGCCACGCGGCCGGCGCGGCCTCGGCCGGCGGGACGACGGCGAACCTGATCGCGCGCAGCTCGAGGATCCGGAGCGTCGGCTCGAGCGCCTCGACCACCTCGCGGGCCGAGCGGCGGGGCGGCCCGGTCTCCCGTGGGCCGCCTTCGGTCGAGCCGATGAGGCTGAGCCAGGCACCGTCGGCAGCGAGCACGTCAGCGACGCGCCGGGCGAACGCGGCGCGCTCCGTCGCCTGATCGAAGGTGTGGAAGCAGCCGCGGTCGAAGACGAGGTCGAACGGCGGCTCATCGAGCGTATCCTCGAGGAAATCGGCGGCGGCGAAGCGGCACGCGACGCCCGCGCGGTCGCGGCGCTCCTCGGCGCGCGCGATCGCCGCCGGCGACACGTCGAGGCCCAGCACGTCCGCGCCCTGGCGCGCGAGCCAGACGGAGTTCGTGCCCGTGCCGCAGCCGACCTCCAGCACGCGCGGACCGCCCACCCGGCCGCTCCGCCATAGCTCGACCAGGTGGCGGTCGGGCTCGCCGGTATCCCAGGGAAGCGCCTCGCCCGACGTGTACCGCTCGTTCCAGTGAGAATCGTCCATGGCGCCACAATACGAGGACGAAGGGTTCGCCGCGAGGGGACCGCGTCGATGCGCAGCCTGTTGCCTCACCTGCGCGCGGCCCGATGCCGGGCTGTGTCCGTCGGGCCCGATGCGCTGTCGTGGCGCTGATCCTCGCGTTGGGCTCCGGCGCAGGGGTACACGCCGCGCAGGCGAAGGTCCAGGCGCAGGTGGCGCGATACCCGGGTCGCGTGGTGGGCGCGTGCAGCGTGAACCCGCTGGGCCGGGGCGCACGGGACGCTCGGGCGGGGTCGCCCGGGCGGGCCGAGGGACGCGTGTGGGCCGGGCGGCGCCGTGGGCGGGAGGCAGCGCGCGCACCGGGTCGGACGGTGTCGCGGGCGGACCAAACTCCCAGATCGCCGAAGGGGCCGAAGCGCCCTTGCAGAAATGGCCGCTATGCGGACCAAAGTCCCGTCGCGCTGGTGATGGCGGCGAACGCGAGGGGACTTTGGTCCGCTCGGCGGCCCAAACTGCGAGAGGGCTGCCGAGGGGGCGACGATCGTGCAGAAAGGTCCGGGCGCCGCCTAAGGCAGCGACGCGACCGCTCCGCTCCCCCTGCGCGGCCGAGGGCCCCATCCACGAAATCTCGTCCCATCCCGCCATGGAACTGTCCCATCCCGCCATGGAGCTGCCCCGTCTCGCCATGGAGCTGCCCCAGACGGCGACGCAGGGTAGACGCGTGGTGGGCTGTGGCAGGCACGAGGAGGGGCACCGGAGCGAGGATACTCTCCATGGACACGGAACTGGAGCGTCGCCTGTGGGAGCTGGCAGCGCGGCAGCACGGGGTAGTGGCTCGCGGGCAGATGCTGGAGCTCGGCATGCGACCGGGCGCGATCGGACGGCGGGCGCGGCGCGGCGGGCTGCGTCGCCTGCACAGGGGTGTGTACCAGGTGGGGCCGGTGCTTGCGCCGTCGGGGCGGCTGCTCGCCGCGACGCTGGCGTGCGGTCGACAGGGGATCGTGGCCGACTGGAGCGCCGCCGTCGTCTGGCGCGTGCGCGAAGGGTCCGACGGCGAGCCCGTCCACATCCTGCTCGTGGGCGGCGGCGGGCGGAGCCGCCCGGGGATCCGGGTGCGACGCGTCCGCCGGCTCGACCCCGACGAGCGCACGTGCGTGGACGGCATTCCCGTGACGACGCCGGCGCGGACCCTGCTCGACCTCGCCGCGGTCGCCGGGGCGGGCGAGCTGGAGCGCGCCGTCGCCAGGGCCGAGCGTGAGCGGCTCGTGAGCCGCGACCAGCTGCGGGCGATGCTGCTTCGGGGCGCCGGCCGGCCGGGAGCGCCGGCGCTCAGGGCCCTGCTGTCGCAGGCCGGCGGCCCGGCGCTGACGCGCTCGGAGGCGGAGGCGCTGTTCCTGAAGCTGATCCGGGAAGCGTCGCTGCCGCTCCCCGAGACGAACGTGGTCGTCGGCGGCTACGAGCTCGACTTCCTCTGGCGCAAGCAGCGGATCGCCGTCGAGGTGGACGGCTACCGCTACCACGGCACGCGACGTCGCTTCGAGGCCGACCGTCGCCGCGCGACCCGCCTGGCGGCGCTCGGGATCCAGGTCATCCCGGTCACGTACCGGCAGATCGTCGAGCAGAGAACCGCGACGGCCGTGCAGATCGGGAATGCGCTGCTGCGGGCGGAGCTGCGGTGAACGGAGAACGCGGGGTGGAGGGGGGCGGACCGGCGCGGACCGGAGCCGACCGGAGGGACGCCGCGGGGAGGACCGGGCCGTGCGGCGTCGCGAAGCGGGCCGGGGCCGACCGGAGCGGACCGGAGCCGACCGGAGGGACGCCGCGGGGAGGACCGGGCCGTGCGGCGTCGCGAAGCGGGCCGGGGCCGACCGGAGCGGACCGGAGCCGAACGGAGGGACGCCGCGGGGAGGACCGGGCCGTGCGGCGTCGCGAAGCGGGCCGGGACACGTGGCGGAGCCGGATCGAAGGCGTCGCGGGGCGGACCAAACTCCCACATCGTCGAGGCGCGCGCGGCGCGGCCGCAGAAGTGGCCGCTATGCGGACCAAAGTCCCCTCGCGTTCGCCGCCACAACCGGCGCGAGGGGACTTTGGTCCGCATAGCGGCCTAAACTGCGAGAGGGCTGCCGAGGGGGCGACGATCGTGCAGAAAGGTCCGGGCGCGGCCGCCTCGACGTGCCCAGGCGACGGCTCGCGGCGGGCCAGCCGTGGATGGACCGGCCCCCGCGGATGGACCGGCCGCCGCGGATGCACCGGCCAGCGGCGGATCCACCGGCCGGCCGCGGATCCACCGGCCGGCCGCGGATCCACCGGCCGGTCGCGGATGCACCGGCCGACCGCGGATGCACCGGCCGCGCGCGGATGCGGCCGCCACGGCGGCTCGCGCCTTCCTCACCGTCCCTCACCCGCCGCGTAGCCGCCGGCCAGATCCCGATACGCCCGCACCAGCTCCAGGAACCCGTGCCGGTAGCCGTCCCCGTCCTCGCCCAGACCCGCCCGGGCGAGGGCCAGCACCTGGTCGGCGGTGATGGAGCCGCGGTGCTCGGAGTGGCGGAGCAGCATGCCGAAGCCGGCGACGGCGGCGGCGAAGCGGAAGTCGGCGGACGGCCGCCCCGGCGCGGCGGCGACGCGGGAGCCCGAGCCGACGCGGGAGCCCGAGCCGACGCGGGAGCCCGAGCCGACGCGGGAGCCCGAGCCGCCCCCGGGAAACTCCACCGAGCCGTCCCGCGACGCCTCGCCCGCGACGTCGCGGATGCCGCGCGTCATGAGGCGGCTCGTCGTCCCGTGCGGCGCCTTGTAGCGCACCTTCACGAACGCCAGCTCGCGGCCGCCGCTCGGGTCGGCGAGGCGGCCGGGGGCGCGGTAGCGGAGCGGGTCCACCGGCGCGGGAACCGCGGTGGAGTCGGGGCAGGCGGCGTCGCGCCCGGAGGCGGCGTCGTGCCCGGAGGCGGAATCGCGCCCGGAGGCGGCGTCGTGCCCGGAGGCGGAATCGCGCCCGGAGGCCGCGTCGCGCCCCGCGGCCGCGTCGTGGCCGCAGGCCACATCGTCGCCGGAGGCGCCATCGTCGCCTGAGAGGGTGAGCTCGTAGAGCGCCGTCACGGTGTGCCCGGCGCCGAGCTCCCCCGCGTCCTTCCTGTCGTTGTTGAAGTCCTCCGGCGCGAGCAGGCGGTCCTCGTAGCCGAGCAGGCGATAGCTCCGCACGCGCGCGGGGTTGAACTCGACCTGGACCTTCACGTCCTTCGCGACGGTGACGAGCGTCGCGCCCATCTGGGCGACGAGGACCTTACGGGCTTCCTGCAGGCCGTCGATGTAGGCGTAGTTGCCGTTCCCGTACCTGGCGAGCTGCTCCATCTTCTCGTTCTGCAGGTTGCCGGTGCCGAAGCCGAGGACGGTCAGGAAGGTGCCGCCTTCGCGCTCCCGCTCGATGAGGCGGACCATGGCGGCATCGCTCGACTCGCCGACGTTGAAATCGCCGTCGGTGGCGAGGATGACGCGGTTGTTGCCGCGGGGGTCGAAGCTCCTCCGCGCCACCTCGTAGGCCAGCCGCAGCCCCTCGCCGCCAGCGGTCGAGCCGCCCGCCTGCAGACGCTCGATAGCCTCCATGATGAGGTCCTTCCGGTCGCCGGGGGTGGGCCCCAGGACGAGGCCGGCCGCGCCCGCGTAGACGACGATGGCCACGCGGTCCACGGCCCGGAGCTGCGCGACGAGCAGCCGCAGCGACGCCTTCACCAGCGGCAGCTTGTCGGGCTCGTCCATGGAGCCGGAGACGTCGAGCAGGAAGACCAGGTTGGCGGGCGGCAGGTCGCTCGTGGCGATCGGGCGGCTGGCCAAGCCGATGCGGAGCAGCCGGTGCTTCGGCGTCCAGGGCGCGCGGCCCACCTCGGTGGTGATGGCCACCGGGTCGTCGCCTCGCGGGGTCGGGTAGTCGTACGGGAAGTAGTTGACCAGCTCCTCGATGCGCACGGCGTCGACGGGCGGCAGCCGATGCTCGCGCAGCAGGAAGCGACGCACGTTGCTGTACGAGGCGGGGTCCACGTCGATCGCGAAGGTCGAGAGCGGGTGGTCGGCGACGGCGCGGAAGCCGTTCTCCTCGATGTGCCCGTACTGCTCGCGGTCCACTGGCGGCCGGTACCAACCCGCCGCGTCCCGGCGCACGCCGCCCGTTGCCGTCTGCGCGTACATCGGTGAAGGCGACGGCGCGGCCGCGACCGCCCGTCCCGCCGCCGACATCGCCGCGTCCGTCACCACCAGCTCGTTGAGCGACACCGTCGTCTGCCGGAGCCGGAAATCGGCGGTCACGGAATCCGCCGCCGCGCCGGACGGCACCCGCACCACCAGGCGCGCCTCGTTGTAGCCGAGCAGCGTCGCCACCAGCGTGAGCCGGCCCGAGGCGACGTCGCCGCGCGGCACCTCCAGCGCGTACCGCCCGCCCGCGTCCGAGAGCGCGCCGGCGCGGGTGCCGGCGACGTGGATCTGCGCCCCCGCGAGCGGGCTGCCGTCACTCGCGCGGACGACCCGCCCGCTCACGCGCACCGCCTCGCCCGCGGGCCGGGCGAGGGCGAGGGAGGTGGCGGCGAGAAGGGCGGCCAGGGGGAGGGAGAGGATCGAGCGTCGGGTGCGTCGCATGGGGTCCTCCTCGCGTGCTCGGGATGTGCGCAGGCGGCCGGGCAGCCGGGCGTCCGGTCTCGAGCGGTACGACGAACGAGGAGGGAGGATTTGCACGCGGGGGGAACCGGGGCTCCTGCGGCTGAGGCCCGGCGACGATCAGGTCGACAAGGCAGCGGGGCCGCCACGGAGCCGGCTCAGCCCGGCGAGGTCAGGAACGCGGCGGCGTGCTCGGTGGCCCACTCGCGGAACGTCCGCGCGGGGGTGCCGGTGACCTGCTCGATGGTGTGCGTGACGTAGGCGGGCTGCCCGAGCGCGGCGCCCCACGCCCCCAGCAGCATGCCGGCGACGGCGGGCGGCATGCCCAGCCCGGTCAGCGCCTCCTCGGGCGACATCTCCTCGAAGCGCAGCGTCGTCCGCCCGATGACCTCGCCGATCGTGCGCACCTGCGCCGCCTGGGTCAGGGAGGCGGGTCCGGTGAGCACGTAGTCGGCACCGGCGTGGGCGTCGTCCGAGAGCGCGCGCACGGCGACGTCGGCAACGTCGCGCTCATGGACGGGCGCGGTCTCCGCCGCCCCGTACGGCCAGTGGACGACGTCGCCCGCGCGGATCTGCGGCGCCCACCAGAACAGCGCGTTCGAGGCGAACATGCCGGGGCGCAGGATCGTCCAAGCCACCCCCGAGGAGGCGACGAGATCGTCCAGCTGCGCGTGCACGGCCCGCAAGGCGTTCGGCTGCTGGAAGAACGGGTGCGCCGTGCGGTGAGGCGAGGAGAGGAGCACGATGCGCCGTGCGCGCGCGGCCATGCGGGCCACGACATCGGGCGCGGTGGCCGGCGGCGCGGCCCAGACGAGGAAGACCGCATCCACGTCGTCGAGGGCGGCCTCCAGCGACTCCGGCACCGTGAGATCCGCCGCGACGAGCTCGACGCCGGCAGGCAGCCGCGCGGCGGCCGGGTCGCGCGTGAGCCCACGCACCTCCGCTCCGGCCGCGAGCAGCCCCGCGACCACCTGGCGCCCGACTCGGCCGGTGGCGCCCGTGACGAGGACACGATTCATGTGGGCCGGCTCCGGTGCGGGAGATCATTGCCTCGCATGCGCGAATATACTCCGCCTCGTGCGCGAGCGGGTGGGAACCCCATGCGGGAGGCACGTCACGCTGTTCCGAAGGTGAGGCCGCCGCCGGAGCAGAGAGAAGGCGGGATGGACAACGCAGGCGTCGCCGGAGGCAGGGTACTAGCTTCCGGACGGACCCTTGTGCAACTCACCGCCACTGATTCGTCGAAAGCGCATGAAGCGACCACGGCTGGGCGTGGGGGACCGGAGCGGCGCTCCCGGAACCGCGAGGCGGGGCCGGACGGACTGGGCGTCGGTGTACCGCGCCGTCTACCCGGAGGTCGTGCGCTTCCTCGGCTGGATGCTGTGGGACGAGGAGCGGGCGAAGGACCTGGCGCAGGAGGCGTTCGCGCGCGTGCTGGACAAGGACGCCGACAACCCGCGCGGCCTCGTCTTCCGCACGGCGGCCAACCTGGCGCGTGACGAGGCGAGGACCATTGTCAGGCGACGTCGCCACCTGAAGCTCCTGCGCGTCGAGGAGGACGTCCGGGCCGAGCACGCCGCGACGCCCGCCGAGGGGCTCGAGGCGAGGGAGCGCGACGCGCGGCTGCGGCGGGCGCTGGAGTCGCTCACGGAGCGCGACCGGCAGGTGCTGCTCCTCTGGAACGCCGGCTTCGACTACACGGAGATCGCCGAGCAGACGGGCCTCGCCAAGGGCGCCATCGGCACCACCGTGGCCCGCGCGAAGAAGAAACTCGTGAGCGCGCATGACGCGCTGGAGGCGACCGATGCGGCACTTGGATGACGGCACCCTCCAGGCCTGGCTGGACGAGGAGCGCGCGGGGCTCTCGCCCGCCGAGCGCGACGACGTCGAGCGCCACCTCGCCGCGTGCGCGGAGTGCGCCGCGCGGCTGGAGGCGCTGGCGGGGCTGGACGGCCGGGCGAGGGCGCTGCTGGGGGCGGAGGGCGCGGGCGCAGCCGACATCCCGGACTTCGAGCGGGTGGTGGAGCGGGCGGGGCGGGGAGGCGGCGGCGCCCGCCGTCGCCCGGCCTGGACCGCGGCCGCCTGGGCGGCGACGGTGGTGCTGGCGGTGGCGGTGGGGTGGCTCGTGCGCGGGCAGCCGCATCGGGATGTCGCCATGGCGACGGCGCGCGCTCCGGAGCCGGCGTCCGCGCCGGCGGTCGTGGCCGCGGCGCCGTCGCCGGCGAAGTCCGGCGTGACGGGGGGCGCTCCGGCCGCGGCGGTCGAGCCCGGGGCAAACGAGTCCGGCCGCATCCCGCCCGCGGAGCCGCGCGGGGCGGTGGCCGAGGCGCGGCCAGCCGCGCCCGGGCCGGAGCCCGCGCCGGCCGCGCCCGGGCCGGAGGCCCCCCTGAACGGAGACGTGGCCCTGAAGACGGAGGCGCGGCGGTCGCTGGCCGAGGCGGCCCCCTCCGCGGCGACGTTGGCGCCGGGTCGTTCGATGCAGGCGGCCAGGGCGGTGGCCGGAGCGGCCGCGCCCGCCGTGGTGCGCGGGCGGGTGACGGATGAATCCGGGAGGCCGCTGGCGGGCGCCCAGGTCGTTGCGAACGGCACGGGTGGGGGCGTGATCACCGATGCGGAGGGAAGCTTCTCGCTGCCACTGACGCGGTTGCCGGCGGACTCCGCCCGGCGCGAGGTGAGCGTGACCGCGCGGCTGCTCGGCTACGCCCCGGCGAGCCGGTCGCTACCCTTGCCGGAGGCAGCCGACGCCTCCATGGACATCCGGCTGTCGCCCGAAAGCGTCGCGCTCAACGCGATCGTCGTCGCCGGCGGAGGCGACCGGGACGACACGCCCGCTTCCCCGGCGTCCCGCGCCGTGACGTACCGCTCCGCCGCCATAGACGCGAACGGCGACCTTGCCATCGTGACGGACGGTGGGGCGACCATCACCGTCCGGAAGGAAGCCGACCAGACGTCGTTCTCGGCGCCGGTCATCTCTTCTTCTCGAGCGGCGGTCGGTGCCCGGGCGATGTTCCCGAGCTGTTGCACGTCGTACGATCTCCCCCTCCAGCTCGTGGTCTACGCGGCGGGCAAGGTGCACAGGTTCACGGGAGTCGAGCTCCCGATCTTCCGGTGGGCCTTCGAGGACGGGGGAACCCGTGTCGCATACGGGCAGGAGCCGGCTCACTTCGGCTGCACGACGCACTACGAGCTGAGGGACGTCGAATCTGAGCGACTCATCGAAACCGTGGACGTTCCGGAGGCGTGCGGGGAGAACCCCGAGCCGAAGCCGGTGAAGACCCCGCCCTGGGTTGCGGAGCTCATGTCGAAGAAGTAGGCCCGCTCGCCGCGACATGAGGCCGGCGGTGCGCCGGCGCCCGGGGACCTGCGATCGCCGGTCCGTTTCCTCCGGCGCCGTCCGAGCGCTCCGTAACAGAGCTGTTCCGGACTCGGACCCGCCGGAGGACGCCGGAGGACGCCGAGGACGCCGGAGGACGCCCGCCGGGCTTGACTCCATCCGCGGGGCGGTCCAGCTTCGAGCGTCCCTTCCTCCCCTCACCCCGGACCTCCATGCGTCGTAGCCTTTTCTCGGAGCTGAAGCGCCGGAACGTGTGGCGCGCGGCGGCGCTGTACGCGGCCGGCGCGTGGCTGCTCGTGCAGGTGGCGACGCAGGTGTTCCCCTTCCTGGACGTGCCGAACTGGGTTGTGCGCTGGGTGATCGTGGCGGTGCTGGTCGGCTTCCCGTTCTGGATCGCGTTCGCGTGGCTGTACGAGATCACGCCCCAGGGTATCAGGCGCGAGAGCGACGTCGCCACCGAGGAGTCGGTCGCGCACCGGACGGGCCGCACGCTGGACCGCTGGATCATCGGCATACTCTCGGTGGCCGTGGTGCTGCTGGTGACCAATCTGTTAATGTGGCACCGGGGCGGCGCGGGGAGCGGGGCCGGCGGCGCAACGGCGGCGGCCGGCGGCGCCACGAGCGGGAGCGGCGGTGCGCCGGCCGTGCCCGCGCGCTCGATCGCGGTGCTGCCGTTCGTGAACGAGTCGTCGGACCCGCAGCAGGGGTACTTCGCGGACGGGATCTCGGAGGATCTGCTCGACCTGCTGACCAAGATCCCGGCGCTGCGGGTGGCGGCGCGGACGTCGTCGTTCTCCTTCAAGGGGCAGAACCTCGATGTGCCGGAGATCGCGCGGCGGCTGAACGTGGCGAACGTGCTCCAGGGGTCGGTCCGGCGGGCGGGCGACGAGGTTCGGATCTCGGTGCAGCTCGTCCACGCGGCCGACGGCTATCAGGTGTGGTCGCAGAGGTGGGACCGCAAGCTCACCGACGTGTTCGCCATCCAGGACGAGATCGCGCGGGCCGTGGCCAGGCAGCTGCAGGCGAAGCTGCTGGGGGCGGCGCCGCGGGCGCAGCCGACCGACCCGGGGGCGTACGCGCTCTTCCTCCAGGCGCGGGAGTTGGGCCGGCAGCAGCGGCCCGAGGCGATGCTGCGCTCGGACTCGCTCTACCGGCGGGTTCTCGCGGCGGATCCCCGCTACGCGCCGGCCTGGACGGAGCTGGCCCGCAACTTCGTGCACGAAACGAACATCGGGATGGTGCCGAACGACGAGGGGCTGAAGCGGGCGCGCGAGGCGGCCGGGAAGGCGCTCGCGCTCGATCCCGACTACGCGCCGGCCCACGGCATCCTCGGCTACATCGCCACGTCGGACGGCGACCTCACGGGGGCGGCCCGCGAGCTGGAGCGAGCGCTCGCGCTCGACCCGACCGATCTCGACGTGCTGGGAAGGAGCGCGTCGCTGCTCGAGTCGCTGGGCCGGCTGAAGGAGGCGATCGCGCTCCAGGAGTATGTCGTCGCCCGCGACCCGGTGAACGTGAGCCAGGTGTTCAACCTGGGCCTCTACTCCCTCTGGGCCGGCCGCTACGACGACGCCATCGCCCGCCTACGGACGGTGCTGAGCCTGAGCCCGGGCCGCGGCAGCGCCCACCACTCGATCGGCGAGGCGCTGCTGCTGAAGGGGTACGCACCGGCGGCGCTCGCGGAGATGCGGCAGGAGACGAGCGAGATGTGGCGCATGATCGGCATGCCCATGGTCTATCACGCGCTCGGGCGGAAGGCGGCGTCCGACTCCGCACTCGCGGCGCTCATCCGCAAGTACGACAAGGAGGCGCCGTACAACATCGCCTACGTCTACGCCTACCGGGGCCAGGCGGACCAGGCCTTCGCCTGGCTGAACAAGGCCAATGAGTACGGCGACCCGGGGCTCTCCGAGATCACCGATGAGCCCCTCTTCGACAGGATCCGCTCCGACCCGCGCTGGCTGCCGTTCCTGCGCCGCATCGGCAAGGCGCACGAGCAGCTCGAGCGGATCCAGTTCCACGTCGCGGTTCCGGGGACGGGGGAGGCAGCGGCGGCCGCGGCGGAGTAGCCGGTGCAGCTTCGCGATTACGCGTGTACATCGGCCTCGCGCTCCCAAACCTCCACCTCCCAGACCAGGGTCCGGCTCCGCCAGCGCGGGACGAGCCCGCGCTGGCGCACCACACGGCGGATCTCCTCGGGTGGGTGGAGGAAGGTGCGCATGGGGATGCGGCGCAGCCGCTGCACGAGGTTGATCACCGGCAGCATCAGCCGGTTCAGCAGGGTGCGGCGAGGGTAGACGGTGCCCCAGAGGCGGCGCGCGCGATCCGCCGACTCGGCGACGAGGGCCTCCATCGCCGGATAGCAGCAGATCACCTTGTCGAGGGTGACGACATCGGCCGGGGAGAGGGTGTCCGCGAGCTCGAGGAAGTCGCCGTGGAGGAAGCGGATCCGGTCGTTCAGGTGCCGGCGCAGCGCCTCCTGCCGCGCGGCATCCAGGAGGGCCGACGAGGCGTCCACCGCCACCGCGCTCCGGGCGCCGTCCTCGAGCAGCGCGTGCTGGATGCCGCCCACGCCGCCGCCAATGTCGAGCAGGGTCTCGCCGCCGCCGGCCTCGAGGATCGCGGCCACGAGCAGGCGCGTGGGCGCTCCGACTCCGCGGCGCCGGTAGCGTCGCAGCTCGCGGCGGGCGAAGTCCTCGCCGAACTCCTTCTCCAGGCCGACGCACTGGGGGCAGGTCACGGGCGATATATAGCGAGGAGAGGTCGGGCGCGTCCAGGGGGGGCCCGCCCCGACGTCGGGGTCGGTGTGTGGGTAGGGACTATACCTTGCCCACGACCGCGGCGATGGCGTCCAGCACGGCCTCGGGACTCTCCTCGTGGATCCAGCCGTGGCCGGCATCGCCGAGCGAGCGGTGCTGGCCCCGGGGGAGGGAGGCGGCGAGCGTCGCATGCAAGGCCGCCTTGGCCCGGTTGATGTCCTCCAGGACCTCCGGTGACCAGAGGCTGGCCTGGGTGGCGTCGCGTCCCAGGGCGGAGAGGACGAACAGGGGAACGTCGGGCAGAGGCGCCGCGTGCCTCAGCTCCTCGGTCACCTCATCGTAGAGGTTCCTGCCTTCGTCCCAACCGATCCGCCACGAGGTCAGATGGTATTCGACGAGTGCCTGCCGAACCCCGTCGGGCCAACTGGCGAAGTGCTGGACGAGCGGGGCGCGCGAGCGCTCGATCTGCTCCGGCGTGGGCTCGGGGAGCGTCGGGTTCTTGAAGCGCTCCAGCATGGCCCGGACGTGCCCGGGCGCCCGGGCCACCAGATCCTCGTGGAAGGGGTCCAGCAGGACCAGGCCGGCCACGTCGCCGGGAAAGCGCTGCGCGTAGTCGCGCGCGTAGGCGCCGCCCAGCGAGTGGCCCACGAGCACGTGGGGAGCGGGGACCCCGGCGGCATCCAGGAGCGCGCGCAGCTCGTCGCTCACCTCCCTCGCCGTGCGGGGCAGGTCGATGCGACTGCTCCAGCCGGTGCCCGCCCGGTCATAGATGACGCTCGTCGTGAACGCCGCCACGCGGTCGTGGAGGTTCAGGAAATCCAGTCCGACCAGTCCTGCGCCCGGCAGGAACACGACCGCCGGCTCGCCGGTGCCGGAGCGATGAAGCCAGAGCCGGCGGTCGCCGACGTCGACGAGACGCCCGATCGGCGCTTCGGGTCCCCGCGGCGGCGCGGCGGCGGTTGAGCTCGATTCGGTCATGTCGCTGTCTCCGGTGAACGTTCTCAGATTTGCGAACGGTATCGGCTGCGCAGCGAGCGAGCCGCGGTGGACGCGGAAGCCGCCGCGGCGGCAACTCGAGACGAGCACCGGCATGCGTTGGCCGTGGCGATGGCGACGCTCGTGGCGGAGTTCAACGCCTACCTCGAGCGCCCCGGGAGCGATCCGGCGGCGGACGCCGTGGGCTACCGGCAGCACGCCGTCTGGCTGGACCCGGAGGAACGTGCCGCGCTGATCCGCGCTCTGAGGGAGGTCATTCTGGCGAGGGTCCACAACGACCCCACGTCCGGCCGCATCCGGCACGTGCTCAGCCCGATCCTGTTTCCCATGGAATAGGGGCAAGAACGTCGTTACGGCGCCGGCGGCGCCCCCCGGCGCAGCCGCAGCATCCGCGCGGTCTGCCGCAGCTTCTCGGGCACCTCCTCGCCGGACTCCAGGCTGTCGAGCAGCGCCCGCCTCCGCTCCCGGTCCACGGGCCGCCGGTTGTCCGGATCGACCATGGTGAGGGCCCAGAGCTCGGCGCCCTGATAGATGTCGGGGATGCCGGGGCCGCCCAGCCGGAGCACGGTCTGCGCGATGGAGTTGGCGACGCCGGCGCGGGCGACCTTCGCCGCGAATTCCAGGAAATCCTTCATGAACGGGTCGTCAGCCGCCCTGGCGAGCAGCGCGTCGGTGAAGCGGGCCAGTGCCTCCTCGTATGCGGGGTCGGGGTTCCGCCAGGAGGTGTGCAGCTTGGCCTCGCGGGCGGCCTTGCGCATGAAGCGCTTCACGCGGCCGGCGTAGTCGGCGGGCGGCGGGACGGCGAGTCCCTCGCCGTCGTCGGCTGGCGGCCAGGTGCCGAGGAGGGTCTGATAGAGCCGGATCTCGTCGTCGGGCGCGATGCTGGCTGAGGCGAGCTCCGCGTTCCATTCGCGCCAGCGGGCGAGGCGGTCGGCCCACTCATCGGGGATCCGCGAAAGCACGTTGAGCCGTGCGCGCACGTCCTCGCCGCGTTTGGTGTCGTGGGTCGAGGCCGCGGTGAGAGTGAGCGGGGTGCGCGCGGCGAGGTGGCGCATGAAGGCGTCGTACTCCTCGACGGATACCGCGGCGCGGCCGGGATCGGCGCCGACCTCGCAGGCGGAGAGGAGGGCGCTGTCCACGAACAGCGCGGTGTCCTCGACGCCCTTGGCCATGACGGGACCGGTGAGCTGCTGCCATCGCGCGACGAATTCCAGCCGTGCCTCCGGGTCGCTCCCTCCGGCCTCCATCAGCAGCACGCGACGCAGCCAGTCCACCGCCGCGGCGACAGGGTCGTTGGCCGCCGCGGCCGCCTCGATGGCGGCGCGGTCGGCGGCGGAGACGTCGCCATCCGTGCGGGTGTAGGTGCGGTACACGGGGAGCGCGGCGGTGATGGCCACGAGAGCATCGCGCAGCCCACTCCGCGGCGCCTCCGGGTCGGCCTCCGCGAGCGCCTCCAGCCGGCTCAGCAGTCCTTCCAGCTCCGCCGGGAAGAGCGTCTCGAGCACCATCCGCTTCTTCTCGTACGCGAGCGCGTCGAAATCCTCGGGCAGGCCGGTGTGCTCGTGCCATGTGCGGCGGAGCTTCGCGAGGCCCTCGGGATCGATGAAGAGGCCGTTGAGCATGTTCAGCGTGTCGTAGCCGGTGGTGCCATCGACAGGCCAATCGTCGGGGAGGTGCTCGCCGCGGGCGAGGATCTTCTCGACGAGGATCCAGGCGCCGGGGAGCGCGGCGCGCAGGCGCTGGAGGTAGCCGGCGGGGTCGCGGAGTCCGTCCACGTGGTCGATGCGGAGCGCGTCGACCACGCCCTCGCGCGCCCACGCGAGCACGCGCGCGTGGACCGCATCGAAGACGTCGGGCTCCTCTACGCGGATGGCGACGAGACCGGTGATGTCAAAGAAGCGGCGGTAGTTGATGGCTCGGGCGCCGCGGCGCCAGTCGGTGAGCCGGTAGTGTTGGGTGGCCAGGAGCCCGGCCAGGGAGAGAAACGGGGAGTGGGGGAGTGGGGGAGTGGGTGATGTTCGCAGGGGCCGCTGCGTTCGCGGAGTGTTCTCACTCCGCGGCGGATCCGCCGGGTGCCCGGCGGGCGCCGCATCTTCGGGCGCGGCCGGGTTCAGGGCCGTTGCGGCGTGCTCGGGGGTGCTGAACGGGGCCAGGGCCGCCGCCTCGGTCTCGGGGCTGAGGGGGAAGCGGTGGTCGTAGTAGGCGAAGTGGAGATGGCCGTCCTCGGCGCGGAGCTGGATCTCGTGGTCGGCGATCGCCCCGTCGAGCGGCTTGCCGAGGACGGGGAGGACGAGCTTGCCGCCGGCGGCATCCCAGTCGATGTCGAAGTAGTGAGCGTACTCCGACTCGCGGCCCTGCCTCAGCACATCGGCCCACCAGGGGTTGGCGGCGTCGGCGGCCATGTGGTTGGGCACGATGTCGAGGAGGATGCCCATGCCGCGCTGGTGGAGCGCATCGGCCAGCGCGCGCAGGTCGTCCTCGGTGCCGAGGCCGGGGTTCAGGCGGCCGGGATCCGTGACATCGTAACCGTGGGTGCTGCCCTCGCGCGCGGCGAGGATCGGCGAGAGGTAGAGGTGCGAGACGCCAAGGGCGTCGAGGTACGGGACGAGGTCCTTGGCTTCCGCCAGCGTGACGTCTGGGCCGAGTTGGAGGCGGTAGGTGCTGGTGGGTCTCGGGCCGGTTCTCTTCGCCGCGTCCCATGTTGGCTGGGTCCGCGCGTTTGCGCCCGTCGGCGGAGAGTGGGGGAGTGGGGGAGTGGGGGACCGGGCGACGTTCGCGGGGTGCTTCGGGCTCCCGGGCCTGGCGGGCTGCCGGGCGGATCCACCGGCGCCGGCCCATCCGCGATCAGGAGCGGCCTCCTTGCCCGTGGCCCGGCTGGCCGCACCTGCACGCGCGTTGCCGGCGCCTGCGTCGGCGTTCACGCCTGGTCACCCTCCGGCACCGCCACGTGCAGGGCCTCGCCGAGGGCGCGGAAGTCTCTCGTCCAGGCGCGGGCCTCGGGCTCGCCCTGGCGGGCGCGCTGCTCCATGTCGATGTAGGTGGTGCGGAGCAGGTTGTAGAAGACGTTCTGAGTGTGCCACGGGCTGGCGTCGGCGGGGAAGGCCCTGGCGAAGCCGGCGGCGGCCTGGAGGGCGTGGAGGCGCTCCAGCTCGGAGGGGGCTTCGCCCAGGCGGTCGGCCAGTCGCTCGAGGGCGACGCGGAGCGCGAAGCCGAGGCTCTCGCGGTCCAGCACGACGTTTCCGGCGCGGGCCTCGTCGAGGAGCTGCCTGGCGCGCTCGAGGTCGAGTGGGTCGGCCTCGATGACGCGGCGCAGCTCGGTGTTCAGGGTGAAGTCGGCGGCGATGCGGAAGGGCGTGGGGAGCGGCATGCCGAGGTCGAGCAGGAAGCGCATGAGCGGCGCGTGGTGCTCGTAGATGTTGCGGTAGACGGCCGTCGCCTCGCCGAGGGTGGTGTCGAGGATGGAGTCGAGGACGCGACGCTGCTCGTCGCGGAACAGGCTCTTGAGGGAGAACGTGGAGTCGGGGAAGTTCCTGTCGAGCAGGCGGATGACGGCGGCGAGGTCGGCGCGCGAGAAGGGGCGCGCGAGCTCGGCGTCGAGGGCGTTGAAGGCGTCGTCGCTCATGAAGGGGCGGATGCCGCCGTTCAGGTTGTGATCGCCCATGCCGAGGACGGCGAAGGTGACGTCCTCGGCCTCGCGGGTGATGATGGAGGCGATGCGGGCGCGGCCGAGGACGAGGCGGGCCTCGCCGGCCTCGCGGGCGCTGCCGGCGTAGCGGTCGACGGTATAGCAGTAGATGCGGGTGCGCTCGGCGTAGGGCTCGAAGATGGAGCTGGCGGCGTAGTGGCCGCCGACCTTGAGGAGATCGACCATCGCGGGCTTGACGTAGCGCTCGTAGATCTGGCGGCCGTTGCCCTGGTCGGGGATGTTGCTCTCGGCGCGCTCGAGGCGCTGGACGAACGGCGGCTCGAGGTCGGCGCCGAAGAGCTCGCGGGCGAGCTGGACGACGCGGCCGCCGTACTGGATGACCTGCACGGTCTCGATGCCGGAGAGCTCGTTGAAGAACCAGCCGCAGCTCGTGTACATGAGGAGCCCGTGGCGCTGCAGCTCGAGGAGCTTGAGCGCCCGAGTGGCGTCCTCGGCGGAGAGCTCGCGGGCGCCGTGGCGCTGCAGCCAGCCCTCGACGTTCGGGCGGGAGCGGTCGAGGAGGACGTCGATGTATTCGTCGCGCGCGGCCCACGGATCGGCGAGGAGGTCTGCGGCGGCGTCCTCGTAGGGGCCGGCCACTTCGTCGCGAAGCCAGTCGAGGGCCTCGCGGAGCGGCTGCCGCCAGCGCTGGTGCCAGCCGGGCTGGCCGCCGGTGGCGCAGCCGCAGTCGCCGCGCCAGCGCTCGATGCCGTGGGCGCAGCTCCAGGAGGTCTCCTCGAGGATGCGGACCTCGTGGGTGGGCGGGAATCGCTCGAGGTAGGCGGCGTAGTTGGTGAGGGCGACGCCGTCCGTCTCCTCGATGATCTGCAGCGCGTAGGAGAGCGCCATCTCGCCGTGGCGATGGTGGTGGCCGTAGGTCTCGCCGTCCGTGGCGATGCTCACGATCTCGGGCCAGCCGCGGTGCTCGTGGAAGAGGCCGAGCAGCCGCTCGGCGAAGCGCTTGCCGTTGGTCAGCAGCCCCTCGAAGGCGACGCCGCGCGACGCTGGTCCGTCGTAGAAGAAGATCGCGATGCTCTTCCCCGATGGCAGGCGCTGGAGGTAGGGGCGGGTGGGGTCGATGCGCGACCCCGCCACATCCACCCAGCGGGTGCCGCCGTCGATTCGCCGCACGGCCGCGGCCTGGTGCGGCGCGAGCACGGTGAACTTGATGCCGTGCTGCGCGAGCACGTCGAGCGAGGCGAGGTCGACGGCGGTCTCGGGGAGCCACATCCCCTCGGGCTCGCGGCCGAAGCGGCGCCGGAAGTCGGCCAGCCCCCAGCGCACCTGCGTTTCGCGGTCGCGCGGCGCGGCGAGCGGCAGGATCATGTGGTTGTATGCCTGCGCCATGGCGGAGCCGTGGCCATCGAAGCGCTTCGCGCTGTCCCTGTCCGCGGCCATGACGGCCTCGTAGACCTCGGGCTCGCCGGCCTCGAGCCAGGCGAGGAGGGTGGGACCGAAGTTGAAGCTGATGCGGCTGTAGTTGTTCACGATGCCGACGATGCGGCCGTCCTCGTCGAGGATGCGCGAGGCGGCGTTCGGGCCGTAGGACTCGGCCGCGATGCGCTCGTTCCAGTCGTGGTACGGGTAGGCGGTGTCCTGCAGCTCGATGGCCTCCAGCCACGGGTTCTCGCGGGGCGGCTGGTAGAAGTGGCCGTGGATGCACACGAACTTGCTCATGGGCGCGACGTCCATGGGTAGCGGGGCAGCTCGGTCGGGGCAGGTCCCGGCGTCACCATGCGGCCTACCCCCTGACCAGCAGCAGCGCCGTGTAGCCGGGCAGCCGCACCTCGACCCTTCCATCCGACGCCACCTCGGCGGGCATTGCAGGCCCCGGGCCGCTCCAGCGAGCCCGGGCGGAATCGAGGCGGACGTGCCAGCGGCCGGGCGGGAGCGGGAGCTCGAGGGCGACGGGATCCGGCCCCAGGGCGAGGACGAGCGCGGCGGTGTCGCCTTCGATGCGGCGCAGGACGAGGAGCACCCGCTCGGCCTCCCAGGCGGTGGCCTCGCGCTCCTCGGCCTCGCCGCCGCGGAGCGCCGGCTCCTCGCGACGGAGGCGGAGCAGCTCGGCGTGGAAGGCGTGGAGCGCCGAGTGCGGCGGTACGGCGCGCAGCTCGGGGTCGATCCTCGCGCGGCGGAACGTCTCCTCGGACTGCGGGTCGGGGATCTCGCGCTCCCACTCGAAGGCGGCGAACTCGGCGGCGCGGCCCTTCCGCACGGTCTCGATCAGCGCGGGGTCGCCGTGCGAGACGAAGTACGGGAAGGGCGCGGGCTCGCCGTACTCCTCGCCCATGAAGAGGAGCGGCGTGAAGGGGGAGAGCAGCACGGCGGCGGCGGCGAGCTTCAGGGCGTCGAAGGGGACGAGCTCGGAGAGGCGCTCTCCGCCGGCGCGATTGCCGACCTGGTCGTGGTCCTGCGCGTAGACGACGAAGCGGCGGGGCGGCACGCCGTCGGGCGGCGCGCCGTGGCGCCGGCCGCGGTAGCGGGAGCGGCCGCCGGTGTAGACGTAGCCGTGGCGGAAGGCGCGGGCGAGGTGCTCGACGCGGCCGAAGTCGGCGTAGTAGCCGACGTCCTCGCCCGTCAGCAGCGCGTGCAGCGCGTGGTGGAAGTCGTCGGTCCACTGGGCGTTCAGGCCGAAGCCGCCGAGCTCGGGCGGGCGGACGAGCCGGGGGTCGTTCAGGTCGCTCTCGGCGACGAGGTGCAGCCGCCGCTCCAGACGCGCCGCGGCCTCGTGGACCGTGTCCGCGAGCTCGTGGAGGAACGGGTAGGCGGAGGCGTCGTAGATGGCGTGGACGGCGTCGAGGCGGAGGATGTCGACGTGCATCTCGACGGTCCAGTAGAGGGCGTTCTCGATGAAGAAGCGGCGCACGTCGTCGCTGTCGGGCCCGTCGAAGTTGAGCGCGCCGCCCCAGGGGGTGTGGTAGCGGTCGCTGAAGTAGGGGCCGAACTCCGCGAAGTAGTTCCCCTCGGGGCCGAGGTGGTTGTAGACGACGTCGAGGGCGAGGGCGAGGCCGCGCGCGTGGCAGGCGTTCACGAGGCGGCGGAAGGCGTCGGGGCCGCCGTAGCTCTCCTGCGCGGCGAAGGGGAGCACGCCGTCGTAGCCCCAGTTGCGCACGCCGGGGAAGGCGGCCACGGGCATGAGCTCGATGGCCGTGATGCCGAGCTCGGCCAGGCGGTCGAGGTGCGGGATCACGGCGTCGAAGGTGCCCTCGCGGGTGAAGGCGCCGACGTGGAGCTCGTAGAAGACGAGGTCCTCGAGGCGGCGGCCGACCCAGTCGTGGTCGGTCCAGGGGAAGGTCGCGTCCACGACCTCGGAGGGCGCGTGTACGCCGCCGGGCTGGGAGCGGGAGGCGGGATCGGGGCGCGCGGGGCCGTCGCCCAGGCGGTAGGCGTAGCGGGTGCCGGGCGGGGCGTCCGGGACCGTCGCCTCGAAGTAGCCGTGGGGCATGGCGGCCAGAGGGATCTCCGCGGCTCGCGCGGCTCCGGGCTCGTCGTGTGCTCCCGCTCCCTCTCGCGCAGACGCGGAGGAGCGCGGAGCCGCGGAATACAGCTCGAGCGTCACCTTCGGAGCGTTCGGGGCCCAGACGCGGAAGCGGGTGGCGCCGTCGCGCTGGGGGCAGGCGCCGAGGGTGGGGAGCAGGGCCTCGAGGGCGGCGGGCACGGGATCGGGCGCGGGCGGGCGGCCGCGGTCGGGCGAGGTGCCGGAGGCGGGGGCGTCGCCTGGAGGGCTCACGCGCCGGCCTCGCCGGCCTCGGGCGCGGGGGCGCGCATGAAGATCACGGACAGCGGCGGCAGGGCGAGGACGAGGGAATGGGGCCGGCCGTGCGCGGGGACGGGCTCGCTCTCCACGCCGCCGAGGTTGCCCCAGCCGCTGCCGCCGTAGAGGGCCGCGTCGCTGTTCAGCGCCTCGGTCCAGCGGCCGGGGCGGGTGACGCCGAGGCGGTGGTTCTCGCGCGGGACGGGGGTGAAGTTGCAGGCGACGAGCACGAGATCGGCGGCGTTCCTGCCCTGGCGGAAGAAGCTGAGGGTGGACTGCTCGCTGTCGTTGGCGTCGAGCCAGGAGAAGCCGTCCGGCGAGAAGTCGAGCTGCCAGAGGGCGGGCTCGGCGCGGTAGAAGCGATTCAGGTCACCGACCCAGCGGAGCATGCCCTCGTGCTGCGGGATGTCGAGCTGGTGCCAGGCGATGCTCGCGTCGTGGTTCCACTCGGGGCCCTGCGCGATCTCGCCGCCCATGAAGAGGAGCTGCTTGCCGGGCTGGCCCCACATGTAGCCGTAGAGGGCGCGCAGGTTGGCGAACTGCTGCCAGGCGTCGCCCGGCATCTTGGCAAGCAGCGAGCCCTTGCCGTGCACGACCTCGTCGTGGGAGAGCGGGAGCACGAAGTTCTCGTTGAACGCATAGATCATGCGGAACGTGAGCTGGCCGTGGTGGAAGCGGCGGTGGATCGGCTCGTGGCGCATGTACTCGAGCGTGTCGTGCATCCAGCCCATGTCCCACTTCATGCCGAAGCCGAGGCCGCCGACGTAGGTGGGGCGGGAGACCATCGGCCAGGCGGTGGACTCCTCGGCCACGGTCTGGATGCCGGGCTCGGCGCGGTAGCACTCCTCGTTCAGGCGGCGCAGGAAGCCAATGGCGCCGAGGTTCTCGCGGCCGCCGAAGCGGTTGGGCACCCACTCGCCTTCCTTGCGGGAGTAGTCGAGATAGAGCATCGAGGCGACGGCGTCCACGCGCAGCCCATCGGTGTGGTAGCGCTCGAGCCAGTATATGGCGCTCGAGGTGAGGAAGCTGCGCACCTCGTTGCGCTCGTAGTTGAAGATGTAGCTCGCCCAATCGGGGTGGAATCCCTGGCGCGGGTCGGCGTGCTCGTAGAGGTGGGTGCCGTCGAAGTAGGCGAGGCCGTGCTCGTCGCTCGGGAAGTGGGAGGGCACCCAGTCGAGCAGCACGCCGAAGCCGCGCCGGTGCAGGTAGTCCACGAGGTACATGAAGTCCTGCGGCGTGCCGTAGCGGCTGGTGGGCGCGAAGTAGCCGGTGGTCTGGTAGCCCCAGGAGCCGTAGAACGGGTGCTCCATGAGGGGCAGGAACTCCACGTGCGTGAAGCCGGTGCGCTCGAGGTGGTCGGCCAGCCGCGGCGCGGCCTCGCGGTAGGTGAGCGAGCGGCCGCCCTCCTCCGGCACGCGCATCCAGGAGCCGAGGTGCACCTCGTAGACCGAGAAGGGCGCGTCCTGCGCGTTGCGCGCCGGGCGCTCCTCCATCCACTGGCCGTCCTCCCACTCGTAATCGAGGTCCCAGACGACGGAGGCCGTGCGGGGCGGCTCCTCGTGCATCAGCGCGAAGGGGTCCGCCTTGTCCGCGGCGTAGCCGTGGTAGCGGGAGGCGACGAAGTACTTGTAGTGCGCGCCGCGCCCGACGCCCTCGATGAAGCCCTCCCAGATCCCGGAGCCGCCGTGCGGGCGGAGCGGGTGCGCGTCGTTGGACCAGCCGTTCCAGTCGCCCATGACGGCCACGCGCTCGGCATCCGGGGCCCAGACGGCGAAGTAGGTGCCGGCGGCGCCGTCGGGGGCGGTCATGACGTGGGAGCCGAGCTTCTCGTACAGGCGGAAGTGGGTGCCTTCGTTGAAGAGGTAGATGTCGTCGTCCGTGAGACGGGTGACATCCTGGCGGACGCGCGAGGCCGGGTGCGGGGCGCGGGACGGGTGGCCGGCGCCGCGGGTGGTGCCGGCCGCGGTGGCGCCGCCGACCTCGCCGGCCGCTTCCGACTCGTCGGGGCGCGAGGGCTCCTCGCCGGGGCCCGGGCCGGTCATCGGGGGAGCGGGCTCGACGTGGGCGGGGGGCGGGGGGGCGCCACGCTTCGCGGGCGCCTGGCGGGGGGGCGCCTTCTTCGCGGGGGGCTTCGGCGCGGACTTCTTCGCGACCGGGTCCGCCGCGGACTTCTTCGCGGCCGCTGACCTGGCGGCGGGTGCCGCCTTCCTGGCGGGTGTCGGCTCCTTGGCGGGCGCGGTCTCGTTCGCGGGGCGGGGATCCTGGTCTGACTCAGCCATCACGGGGTGTCCTTTCCACTGCCTGCTCTTCGGTGCGGCCTCTTTCGTCGCGCGCCGCGGCCACTTCCTGGAGGGCGTCCAGCACCTCCGGCAGCCGCACGATCTCCTCGAGTGGGTGGCGGGCCGTCCTTCTCCAGTTGGGGCGCTCGCGCCAGGTGCCGGGCGTGTTCTGGGGCTTCTCCTCGAGCCACAGGTCCTCGAGCGTGACGAGCACCATGCGGGCGGGGCCGCGCGCGAGCCAGCGCAGCAGGCCGCGCAGCACGCCTTCGGCCGTGGCGGGGCCGTCAAGGCAGCCATGTCCGGTCAAGAATCCTGCCAGCCGGGCGCGCAGCCGCTCGCGGGCGGCGCCCTCGACGCGCATGGCGTCGGTGGCGAGGAGGCCGAGGGCGCGGCGGTCCTCGAGGTCGAGGCCGGCCCAGAAGGCGGCGAAGGTCGGCATGTCATGGGTGTTCACGCCGGCCACGGCGCCGGGCGGGACGGCGTGCATCGGCAGCGGCGCGTCGGGGCTGGCCTCGAACTGCACGATGAACATCCGGCGCACATCGCGGCGGCGCATCTCCCTGCGCACCACGGCGGGCACGGTGCCGAGGTCCTCCCCGACGACGGGGGTGCGGGCGCGGCGGGACTCGAGGCAGAGGACGGCGTAGAGCTCCTCGTGCGGGTAGCGGACGTAGACGCCGTCGGTGGCGGGCACGCCGCGCGGGACCCAGTAGAGGCGGTGCAGCGACATGACGTGGTCGAGGCGGAGCATCCCGGCGTGGCCCATGAGGGTGCGCAGCACGGCGCGGAAGTACGTGTAGCCGGCACGGCGCTGGGCGTGCGGGTTGAGCGGCGGAAAGCCCCAGTCCTGGCCGCCCGTGAAGAGGGGGTCGGGCGGGGCGCCGGCGGACGCGTCCTCGGCGAAGAGGGTGCGGTGCCGCCAGACATCGTAGCCGTCGCGGTGGACGCCGAGCGGGAGGTCGAGGTAGAGCGCCGCGCCGCCGGCAGCTTCCCCCCCGAGGCGCGCGAGCTGGCGGTCCGCCAGCCACTGCGCCAGCGCGTGCAGGCGGACGTCGGCCTCGTCGTAGGCGCCGGGCTCGAAGGTGCCGCCGCGGAGCCGCTCGGGCCAGAGCGGCCACGGCCGGGCGCGCCGCTCGGTCACGGCCATGAAGCGGGCAAAGTCCAGCGTCGCCGGCCGCTCGCGCAGGAACGCGCGGTAGTCATCGGAGCCGGGGCCGTCTCCATCGGGATCGAAGGCGCGGGCGAGCGGCTCGAGCAGGCGACGCCGCAGCGCGGCAGCCCGGCGGTAGTCCACGAGCGGCGCGTCCGCGAGCGCGGCGGTCGCGGCGCGGTACTCGGGCGAGGCCATGAGCTCCCGCGCCTCGGCGCAGTCCTCGAAGCCGGGCGCGGCGCGCGGGTCCACGTACAGCTCGTTCCAGAACAGGCGGCTGGCGGGCGCGTACGGGCTCGGCTCGAACGGCTCCTCGCCCAGGAACGAGGCGAGCAGCGGGAGCGTGCCCACGAGCGCCGCGCCCCGCCCGCCCGCCCACGCGGCGAGCGCCCGGAGGTCGGAGAAGTCCGCGATGCCCAGGCTCCGCTCCGTGCGCAGCGCGTGGAGCGGCAGGAAGATGCCCCAGTCGCGGCCGTGCGTGGCCCAGGCGCGGCGAGGGGCGGAGATCACGAGCGCTTCGTGGACGGCGCCGGCGGCCTCGACGCGCAGCCGGTGGTAGCCCTCCGGGAGCGGGGCGGGGAGATCCAGGCGGAGCGCAGCGCCGCCGCCGGCGTCCTGCGGCATCCGCTCGAGCGAGGCGCCGGCGCAGCGCCAGGCCGTCTCCTCGCCGTCCTCGCGGATGAGGGTGCAGTCCACGGCCCCGGCGGCGGGGAGGCGGAGCGCGACCGGTCCGGGCCGGCCGCCCCAGGCGACGATCACGGGCTCCATCCCGGCGTCGCGTCGCTCGGCCTCGTGGGCCGCGAGCCCGTCCGCGATGTCGGCGGCGCGCTCCACGGGCGCGCCGAGGGCGCGGAGCACCTGGAGGAGCACCTCCGGGTCGGCGGCGCGGCGTCGCCTGTCGATATCGTAGTAGGCGGTCTGCACGCCCCAGGCGCGGGCGAGCGCGTGCATTCCCGGGATGGCGCGGGGCACCGCCTCAGCCACCGAGGAGCTGGAGCGCGCCGTGGAGCGGGATGCCGACCCAGTCGGGTCGGTTGTTGAGCTCGTAGGCCACCTCGTAGACGGCCTTCTCGAGGAGGTAGGAGTCGAGCAGCGTCTGGATGCTCTTCTCGTCCTCGGGGAGATGCCCCACGCCGGCGGATTCGGCCAGGTAGGCGCGCAGGAAGGCGGCGGAGACCTCGGCGTACCAGAAGGTGCCCCAGGCGGCAAGGGATTCGGCGTCGGCCCTGCGCAGCATCCCTCCGCGCTGGCCGGCCTGGAGCGCGCCGCCGGCCACGTAGTGGAAGGAGCGGAGCATGCCGGCCACGTCGCGGAGCGCGGAGCGCTTGAGGCGGCGCTCGGAGAGGGCGCGGCTGGGCTCGCCCTCGAAGTCGGTGATGACGAAGTCCTTGCCGGTGTAGAGGACCTGACCGAGGTGGTAGTCGCCGTGGCAGCGGATGCGCATGCCGCGGATCTTGTCCTGGGTGAGGGCGTGGAAGCGGCGCAACAGCTCGTCCTCGCGGGAGAGGAGGGTGCGCGCGTCGGCGCGCAGCGCGTCGGGGAGCGAGGGGAGGCTGCGGTCGATGAGCATCCAGACCTGGCTCACCATGTTGCGCATCGACTGGTAGAGCGAGCGCTGGTAGAAGGGCGTGAACGGCTCGGGCGCGAAGTCGGGATCGCCGGGCGCGGAGGCGAGCGCGGCGTGCATCTCGGCGGTGCGGCGGCCGAGCAGCGCGGCGTCCCCGAGGTAGACGCCGATGGTGTCGCGGGCCAGTTCGGAGGGTCCCTCGCTGCCGGCCGCGAGGAGCCGGCCGGTGGTGGGCGCGGTGCGCGGCGGCCCGGCCTCGAGCGCCGCCACACGCTCGAAGTACTCCTGCAGCAGCCCACCCGTGTACTCCCAGGCATCGCCCTCGTTGGGCACGTACTCGTGGAGCACCGCCACGGTGCGGACACGGCCGCCCTCGTCGCGGTGCTCGAGGGCGCCGGCCACGCGCGGCGAGTGCTGGAACCCGCGCTCGGTGAGGAAGCGGCCGACCTCGAGCTCGAGGTTCATTCCCTCCTCCAGGCGCCGGAACAGCTTGAGCACGTAGCGGCGCCCGTAGCGGATCGAGGTGTTGCTCTGCTCCGCGCCCATGAGCGAGGGGGCGAGGGACTCGTCGTTCACGACCCGACGTGGGAGCCCGTGCACGGCGACGGTGGCCACGTCGCCTTCCGTGCCGCGCAGGCGCCGGCGGTTGCCGAGGGTGTCGAGCAGCGCGCGCGAGAAGCGGGCGTCCACGGCGGCATCGTAGAGCACGCCGTCGAGGCCGGCGGACTCGATGCGGAGCTGCGCGACGACGGCGCGCGGCCGCTGCTGCGCGAGCGTTTCCGCCGCCTCGCCGGCCACGAAGGCTAGCGGCAGCACGTATTCTTCGGACTCGCCCTCGACGTAGACGACGTCGACGAAGCAGAGGTAGGCGTCGGCCTCGGCGGCGGTGACGGGCACGGCGTCGCGGACGTGGATGGCCTGGATCGCGCGGGCCTTGCCGCGGAACCAGCGCTGCGGGCCGAGGTAGGCGGGCAGCTGGCGCTCGATCTCGGCGCGCGGCCGGCCGCGGAAGACGTCCTCCCAGCCATCGACGACCGTGATCGGCTTGCGGCGCGGGCGGTGGGCCACGGCCTCGCGGCGCTCCTCCTCCGGGACGGGCGAGAGTGCGAACCAGTAGAAGGCGTGCGGCGTCATGGTGAGGAAGATCGGCTCCGGCCCGATGCGCGGGAACGCGGTCCAGCCGAACAGCTCGACGGGGCGCAGCCCCTGGAACTCGGAGAGGTCGAGCGAGACGTGCTGGGCGAGGCGGGAGAGGTTGGCCACGACCAGGATCGTCTCGTCCTCCCAGCGGCGCACGAACGCCAGCACCTTGCGGTTCTCCGGGTAGAGGAACTCGAGGGTGCCGCGGCCGAAGGCCTTGAAGCGCTTCCGGAGCGCGATGAAGCGCTTCATCCACCAGAGCAGCGAGTTGGGGTTGCCCTCCTGCGCCTCCACGTTGATCGCGCCGTAGTGGTACTCGGGATCCGTGATCACGGGGAGGTAGAGGCTCTGCGGGTTGGCGCGCGAGAAGCCGGCGTTGCGGTCGCCGCTCCACTGCATCGGGGTGCGCACGCCGTTGCGGTCGCCGAGATAGATGTTGTCGCCCATCCCGATCTCGTCGCCGTAGTAGAGGACGGGCGTGCCGGGCATGGAGAAGAGGAGGCTGTTCATCAGCTCGATGGTGCGCCGGTCGTTGCCGAGCAGGGGCGCGAGGCGGCGCCGGATGCCGAGGTTGATGCGGGCGCGCGGGTCGGAGGCGTAGACCCGGTACATGTAGTCGCGCTCCTCGTCGGTGACCATCTCGAGCGTGAGCTCATCGTGGTTGCGCAGGAACACCCCCCACTGCGATGACTCGGGGATCTGCGGCGTCTGGCGCATGATGTCGATGACGGGGAAGCGGTCCTCCTGCCGGATGGCCATGAAGAGGCGGGGCATGACGGGGAAGTGGAAGGCCATCTGGCACTCGTCGCCCTGGCCGAAGTAGGGGACCGTGTCCTCGGGCCACTGGTTGGCCTCCGCGAGCAGCATGCGGTTCTTGAACTTCTCGTCCACGTGGCGGCGCAGCTTCTTGAGGAAGGCGTGCGTCTCGGGCAGGTTCTCGCAGTTGGTGCCCTCGCGCTCGTAGAGATAGGGGATGGCGTCGAGGCGCATGCCATCGACGCCGGTGCGCATCCAGAAGTCGAGCACCTGGAGGAGCGCCTGGTGGACGCGCGGGTTGTCGAAGTTGAGGTCGGGCTGATGCGAGTAGAAGCGGTGCCAGAAGTATGCCCTGGCGACCGGGTCCCACGCCCAGTTGGAGGACTCGAAGTCGCGGAAGATGATGCGCGCATCGCGGTAGCTGTCGGGCGTCTCGCTCCAGACGTAGAAGTCGCGCGCGTTGGTGCCGGGACGCGCCCTGCGCGCCTTCTGGAACCACGGGTGCTGGTCGGAGGTGTGGTTGATGACCAGCTCGGTGACCACGCGCAGGCCGAGCCGGTGCGCCTCCCGCATGAAGTCGCGGAAGTCGCGCATGGTGCCGTAGGCCGGGTGGATGTCGGCGTAGTCGGCGATGTCGTAGCCGTCGTCGCGGAGCGGCGAAGGATAGAAGGGGAGCAGCCAGAGGGTGGTGACGCCCAGGTCCTGGAGGTAGCCGAGCCGCTCGGTCAGGCCGCGGAAGTCGCCGACGCCGTCGCCGTTGCTGTCCATGAAGGACCGCACGTGCAGCTCGTAGAAGATCGCGTCCTTGTACCAGAGCGGATCGTCCTCGAGCTGTACGCTCTCGCGTCCGCGCCTGGAGAGTCGTCTCGCCAATTCGCCTCCGTCGCCTCGTTCAGCCCTGCTCGACGCGGAAGATGTGCGCCGGCAGGAGGTGGGGGTTGAGCTGCACGAAGTTCCAGGCGCCGCTCCAGCTGTAGGCGGCGTCGGCGAGCAGGTCGTGCAGGCGGTAGGGGGCGCCGGGGTCGAGGCCGAGCTCGGCGAGCGGCAGCTCCAGGTTGGCGCTCTGGGTCCACGCCGGGTCGAGGTTCACGACCACGAGGACGAGGTTGCCGGGGCCGCTCTCGTCCTCCCGCCGTGCCTGCTTGCTGTAGGCGATGAGCTGGTCGTTGTCCACGCGGTGGAAGCGGAGCGAGCGGTCGGCCTGGAGCGCGGGATTCTCGCGCCGGATGACGTTCACGCGCGCGATGAGCTCCTGCAGGCCGTCGGGCCGGTCGAGCTCCCAGTCGCGGAGCTGGTACTTCTCCGAGTGCAGGTACTCCTCGCTGCCGGGGCGGAGCGGCTCATGCTCCATGAGCTCGAACGTGGGGCCGTAGATGCCGTAATTCGCCCCCAGTGTGGCGGCCAGGATGAAGCGGGCGGCGAAGGTGGCGCGGTCCCCGGTCTGCAGCGCGGCCGTCAGGATGTCGGGCGTGTTGGGCCACAGGTTGGGCCGGAAGAAGTCGGCCACGGGCGGCGTGGTCAGCTCGGTGAAGTACTGCTCGAGCTCCCACTTCTCGTTGCGCCAGGCGAAGTACGTGTAGGACTGTGTGAAGCCGAGCTTGGCCAGGCGGTACATGACCTTCGGCCGGGTGAACGCCTCGGACAGGAAGATGAGGCCCGGGTCGCGCTCCTTCAGCTCGGGCAGCAGCCAGGCCCAGAAGGGGAACGCCTTGGTGTGCGGGTTGTCCACGCGGAAGATGCGCACGCCCTGGTCCATCCAGAACTCGAAGACGCCGCGGAGCGCCTCCCAGAGCCCGCGCCAGTCCTCGGACTCGAAGTCGAAGGGGTAGATGTCCTGGTACTTCTTGGGCGGGTTCTCTGCGTACTGGATGGTGCCGTCGGCGCGGCTCCTGAACCACTCGGGGTGCTCGTGGACCCAGGGGTGGTCGGGCGCGGCCTGGAAGGCGATGTCGAGCGCGACCTCGAGGCCGTGCCTCGCCGCCTCGCCCAGCAGGTGGCGGAACTCCTCCAGCGTGCCGAGCGCCGGGTGCAGCGCCGTGTGGCCGCCCTCCTCGGCGCCGATCGCCCAGGGGCTGCCCACATCCCCCTGCACCGCCTCGACGCTGTTGTTCTTGCCCTTGCGGTAGCTCCGGCCGATCGGGTGGACGGGCGGCAGGTAGAGAATGTCGAAGCCCATGCCGGCCACGTACGGCAGGCGCGCCTCCACGTCCCGGAGGCTGCCGTGCTCCCCCGGGGAAGGCGACGCCGAGCGCGGAAACATCTCGTACCACGCGCCGCACCGGGCGCGCTCCCGGTCCACCCACACGCGCAGCACGCGGCCGTAGCGGCAGGCGCGGGCGCGGTCGGGGTGGGCGTCCATCAGGCCGAGGAGCCGCGTCTCCATGGCCGCGCGGGCGCGCGGCTCCTGTGCCCCGGCGGCGCGCAGCCGCCCGGCGTAGGCGCTTAGCGCGGCGGCGTCCTCGGCACTCGCGGCGGCGGCGCGGGAGGCGGCGGCGTCCACGAGGGCGGCGCCTCCGAGCAGCTCGACGGAGATGTCCTGCGCGGCATCGAGCTTCTTCTCGAGGTCGTGGCGCCAGGAGCCGAAGCGGTCGATCCAGCCCTCGACGGTGTACTCGTGCAGCCCGAGCGCCTCCACGGGGAAGGAGGCGCGCCAGCGGTCGTTCGGGAGCGGCTCCATTGGCGTCTCGCACCACTCTGCGGCGCCGGGCCCGCGGTGCAGCAGCACCGCGGAGACCGCATCGTGGCCGTCGGTGAAGGCGTCCGCCTCCACGACGACGCGATCGCCCTCCGTGCGCTTGATCGGGAACCGGCCGCAGTCGACCTCCGGCGCCACCCCCTCGATCACGACCCTGCGTCGGCCGTCCTCCCCGCCCGTCGGCTGCTTGGTTTCCCGCACGCTCCTCCCTCGGCTGGTGGTGTTCCAGGTGACTCATCCAGGGCGTCCGCCGGAGGGCGCCGGCATGCAAGAATCCATCCTCCGCCCGCCCCCGCGAGGCGCTCGCCGCACCGCCCGCGCGGGGCGGCGGCGGGCCGGGATGCGCCCGTCGAGCCAACGTTCCGACACCGTAAACTGTACTCTTCCTTCTGGAAGAACAAATCGGGGCCCCCGCGGGTTCTACGGGGGCCCATCGGCCGTGGTCGCGAGTGGCCCGGCCGGCCCGGTTCCCCCCGAAGCCCCGGATCGATGCCGAACGCAGCGCGGAACGTACTGGCCCTGGTGCTGGCTCTCCCCACGGCGGCGGCGGCGCAGAAGCCGCCGGCGGACACGCTGCCCCTGACGCTGGAGTCGGCGGTGGTGCGCGCGCTCAGGGCGGGCGACGAGGCGCGGCTGGCGGGCGCGCAGGTGGACCTGGCGGGGGCGCAGATGGCGGCGGCGCGCTCTCAGGTGCTGCCGCAGCTGCGGATGAGCGGCGCCTACAACCACGTCGTCGAGAGCGCGCGTGGGCAGGCAGTGGGCTCGATCTTCAACCAGCCGAACACGTACAACTCCTACGTGAACCTGTCGCAGCCGATCTTCCAGGGCGGGCGCGCGATCGCCGGGTGGAAGGCGGGCTCGAAGCTGCTGCACGCGGCGGAGCTGAGCAGCCGGGAGACGGCGGCGGACGTCGCGATGAGCGTGGTGCAGGCCTACCTGCAGGCGGGGCTCGCGGAGCAGCTGCTGGCCATCCAGGACACGAACTACACGCTGGCGTCGGCGCGCGTGAAGCAGGTCGAGGCGTTCGAGAAGGCGGGACGCGCGGCGCACTACGACGTGTTGCGCGCGCGGGTGGAGCAGGCCAACATCGAGCCGTTGCTGATCCAGTCGCGCAGCGACCGGGACCTGGCGCTGCTCGAGCTCGAGCGGCTGCTCAACCTGCCGGCGGGGACGCCGCTCGCGCTGACGACCACGGTCGATCCCGACGACGTGGCGGCGCTGGCGGCGCGGATTTCGGACGAGGGCGGGCAGGGGCAGGAGCGGTCGGCACTCAAGGCCGCGGAGCTGACGGCGCGGGCGAAGCACGACGCGATCGGCGTGGCGCGGGCGGATCTGCTGCCGACGATCTCGGTCTTCTTCCAGACCGGGTACCAGGCCTACCCGCTCGGCTACACCTTCCCGACCGCGCGCGGACAGCTGGCCGTGGTGGACTGCCCGGATGGCTCGACGCCCGGCCGGGTATGCACGCAGCAGAACGGCGGCTGGTTCAGCGACCGGTCGTTCGGCCTGCAGATGAGCTGGCCGCTGTTCGATGGGCTGCACACGAAGGCGAACATCGACGTGGCACAGGCGGAGGCGAGGATCGCCGACCTCCAGCTCGCGCAGGAGCGCGAGAGCGTCGCCCTCCAGGTGGCGCAGGCGCGCGCGGAGTTCGAGCGCGCGCAGTCGCTCTTCGCGGCCCGGCGCGAGAACGCGGACGAGGCGCTGGAGGCGTTCCGGCTGGCCTCGCTGCGCTACCAGCGCGGGCTCAGCACGCAGCTCGAGGTCTCGGACGCGCAGGTGGCGCTCATGACCGCGCGCACCAACGCGGCGCAGGCCACGCACGACCTGTATCTGGCGGCGGCGGGCGTGGCCCGCGCGCTGGGCCGGCCGATCCCGCTTCCGGACGGCAGCCCGCTTCCCACGGAACTCGAACCGAGGTCGAACGGCGGTGAATAGAACACGCACCCTGGCGGCAGGCGCCGCCCTCTCGCTGGTCTGGCTGGCGGCGGCGTGCTCGGGCGGAGCCGACGGCGCGCCGGCGGCGGGGGGCCCCGGCGGCGCGCCGGCGGCCGGCGCGGCGGGGCCCGGCGGCGCGGCCTCGAGCCCGATGGTGACGCTGGCGTCCACGGACGTGCTGACGCTGCACCCGATGGCGCTCTCGGAGTCCACCCCGGTGACGGGGAACCTCGTGCCGGTGGACCAGGCGGAGCTGCGGGCGCGGCTGGAAGGCGACCTGGTGGCGGTGGGCGTGCGCGAGGGCCAGCACGTGCGCGCGGGCGAGGTGCTCGCGCGCTTCGAGGACAGCGCGCAGCAGAGCGCGCTGCGGAGCGCCGAGGCGGGCGTGGCCGCGGCGCGCACCGACGTCTCCACGGCGCAGTGGACGCTGGATCAGACGAAGAGCCTCTACGAGCAGGGCGCGGTGGCCGAGCAGGACCTGCGCGGCGCGGAGCAGCAGGCGGCGGCGGCGCGCGCGCGGCTGGCCGCGGCGGTCGCGGCGCAGCGCGCGGCCGAGCTCACGGCCCGCGACACGCGCGTGACGGCGCCATTCGACGGCGTGATCGACAAGCGCGACGTGAACGCGGGCGAGCACGTGGCGCGTGGTGGCGCGCTGTTCACGATCGTGCGCAACCAGGTGCTCGAGCTGACGGCGTCCGTGCCCGCGCGGCGGGCGCAGGGGGTCGAGCCGGGGCAGCAGGTGCAGTTCACGGCCGACGCGGCGGCCTTCCAGGGGCACGTGGCGCGGGTGAGTCCGACCATCGACCCGACGACGCGCTCCGTCACGGTGTACGTGGAGGTGCCGAACCCGGACGGCCGGATCAAGGGCGGCACGTTCGCCACGGGGCGAATCGTGCGACGGGTGATCCAGGGTGCGCTGGCGGTGCCGACCTCCGCCGTGCACCAGGCGCCGGGGACGGGGCAGACGTTCGTGTACCGGGTGGCGGGCGAGGTGCTGGACGAGACCCCCATCACGCTGGGCGCGGTGGACGAGGCGCAGGAGATGGTGCAGGTGGCGGCGGGACTGCACGACGGCGACCAGGTGGTGATCGGCAACGTGGGCATGCTGGGCAAGGGCATGCGGGTGCAGGTGCTCGGCACCGAGAGCCGGACGGGCATGGGCGCCGGCAACGCCCCGGCGCCCGCGGCGGATGATCCGCCGGCTCCGGCGGGCGCGAATGCGGCGGGGGCCGGCGCCGGGCGGCCGCGCTCCGCGGCGGGAGGGAGCGCGCCGGCGGGGGCGGGCAAGAAGGCGGCCGGCACGTCGGCGGCGGGCGGCGCGCCGCGCCCGGCCAGCGGGCCGGGCCACCTGGCTCCGGAAAGGAACTGAGCGATGTTCCTCTCGGACGTCTCCATCAAGCGGCCGGTCTTCGCGACCATGATGATGCTGGCGCTGGTGGTGCTCGGCGTGGTGGCGTACAACCGGCTCGGGATCGACGAGTACCCGGACGTGACCTACCCGGTGGTGATCGTGCAGACCACGTATCCGGGAGCGTCGGCGGAGGTGATGGAGCGCGACGTCTCGCGCCCGGTCGAGGAGGCGCTGAACACGGTCCAGGGGGTGAAGGAGCTGACCTCGACGTCCATGGAGGGCAGCTCGATGGTGCGGCTGCAGCTCAACCTGGGCGTGGACGTGAACACGGCGCAGCAGGACGTTCAGGCCAAGGTGGCGGCGATCCGGCGGGGGCTGCCCAAGGACATCGACGAGCCGATCGTGCGCCACTTCGACCCGAACGACCGGCCGATCGTGTCGGTGGCGGTGGAGAGCGGGGAGCGCCCGATCCGCGATCTGACCGACCTGGCCAACGAGGTGATCGCGCCGCGGCTCGAGGCGGTCGAGGGCGTGGGCGAGGTGAACGTGGTGGGCGGGCAGGCGCGCCAGATCCGGGTGCAGCTCGACCCATCCGCGATGCGCGCCTACGGCGTCACGGTGCCGGAGGTCGTGGGCGCGCTGCAGCGGGAGAACCAGGAAGTGCCGGCGGGGCGGGTCGAGCGCGGCGAGTCGGAGCGGCTGGTGCGCGTGACCGGGCGGGTCACGGACCCGCGCGCGTTCGCGAAGATCGTGGTGGGCGCGCGCAACGGCGTGCCGATCCGGATCGGCGACCTGGCCACGGTCGTGGATGGGGCGCAGGACCAGCGCAGCGCGGCGCTCATGAACGGGACGCCGGCCGTCTCGCTGGACATCCTGAAGGTCTCGGGCGCCAACACCGTGGCGGTGGCGGACTCGCTCAAGGCGGCGGTGGCGAACGTGCAGGAGCAGCTTCCGCAGGACGTGCGGCTGTCGGTGATCCGGGACGACTCCGAAAGCATCCGCGAGTCGGTGGCGGACGTGAAGCTGACGATCCTGCTGGGCGCGATCCTGACGATCGCGGTGATCTACCTGTTCCTGAACTCGTGGCGCTCCACGGTCATCACGGGGCTCACGCTGCCGGTGAGCATCATCTCGGCGTTCTTCATCATGTGGGTGTTCCATTTCACCGTGAACACCATGACGCTGATGGCGCTCTCGCTGGCGATCGGGCTCCTGATCGACGACGCGATCGTGGTCCGCGAGAACATCGTCCGGCACGTGGAGATGGGGAAGGACCACTACCGCGCGGCCAAGGAGGGGACCAGCGAGATCGGCCTCGCCGTGCTGTCCACCTCGCTGGCCGTGGTGGCGGTGTTCCTGCCCGTGGCGTTCATGGGCGGGATGATCGGCAAGATCTTCATGCAGTTCGGCGTGACGGTGGCGTTCGCGGTGCTGGTCTCGCTGTTCGTCTCCTTCACGCTGGACCCGATGCTGTCGAGCGTGTGGCCGGACCCCGACATCGAGCACGGCGGCGCGCGCCGGGATGGGCGGCGGCTGGGCCCGGTACGCCGCTTCACGCGCGCCTTCAACGACCGCTTCGAGGCGGTGGCGGACCGCTATCCGTCGTGGCTGGAGTGGGCGCTGAGGCACCGGTGGAAGGTGATCGGCGGCGCGGTGGCATTGGTCGTCCTGGCCTTCATCATCATCCCGCGGCTGGGGTTCACGTGGATGCCGGAAGCGGACTCGGACTCCTTCGACGTGAGCTTCAAGACGCAGCCGGGCTCGAACCTCGACTACTCGGTGGAGAAGGGGCGGGAGATCGCGCAGTTCCTGCGCGAGCAGCCGGACGTCAGCTTCACCTACCTGTCGGTGGGCGGCGGCTTCCGCGGCACCGTGAACGGCGGCCGCGTGATGGTGAAGCTGAAGCCCAAGGCCGAGCGCAAGCTCACGGTCTTCCAGATCGAGGACGAGCTGCGCGGCAAGCTCCGGCTGCTGCCGGGCGTGCGCCCGACGATCACGCCCGAGCACAGCATCTTCGGTGGCTACCACCAGCCGATCGTCGTCAACGTGCAGGGCCCGGAGGCCACGCGGCTCAAGATCGCCGCGGACCAGGTGCTGGCGGCGATGAAGCGGATCCCCGGCGTCGCGGAGCCGAACTCGAGCAACGACGGCCAGGTCCCGGAGCTGGATGTGAACGTGGATCGCAACCAGGCATGGGCCGCCGGCGTCAGCATCGAAGGGATCGCGACCACGCTGCAGCCGCTCTTCGCGGGCCAGCGGGCCACGCAGTGGGAGGACCCGCTCGGCTACTCGCACGACGTGCTCGTGGTCTACCCGGACTCCATGCGCACCTCGCCGACCGACGTCTCCGACATCCCCGTGCCGACGGCGACGACGACCGCGTCCGGCGCGACCGCAACCGTGCCGCTCTCGCAGGTGGCCGACATCCGCGCCGGACTCGGGCCGCAGACGATCGAGCGGCGAGCGCTCGAGCTGCAGACCTCCATCTCGGCGGGCGTGCTCCCCGGCTACACGGTCAGCGACGTGGTGAACTCCGTGAAGGCGGCCATCGACTCGATCGGCCTGCCGCCCGGCTATCACACCGTGTTCACCGGCGACGCGCAGAACATCGAGGAGACCAAGGGCTACGTGGCCGAAGCGCTGGTCCTCGCGGTGGTGTTCATCTACCTGATCCTGGCCTCGCTCTTCGGCTCCTTCGTCCAGCCCGTGGCCATCATGCTGGCGCTGCCGCTGAGCCTGATCGGCGTTGCGCTCGCGCTGCTCGTGACGCACGGCAACCTCAACGTGATGAGCATGATCGGCGTCATCATGCTCATGGGGCTGGTCACCAAGAACGGCATCCTGCTCGTGGACTTCACCAACCAGGAGCGCGCGCGCGGGCTCGACCGCACCGCCGCCCTGCTCGCCGCCGGCCGCATCCGCCTGCGCCCGATCATCATGACCACCATGTCCATGATCTTCGGCATGATGCCGCTGGCCTTCGCCATCGGCCAGGGCGCCGAGCAGCGCGCGCCCATGGCCCGCGCGGTCATCGGGGGACTGCTCACCTCAACCCTGCTGACGCTGTTCGTCGTGCCCGTCGTCTACACGCTGCTCGACGACCTCGGCGCACTCACCGCGCGCGCCCGCAGGGCGGCGCCGGCGGGCGCGCCGGATGGCGTGCCGCACACGGTGCCGCAGACCGTGCCGGGCGACTGAGCGGCCGCGGCGCGGCCCGCCCCGGCGGGCCAGCGGCGCGAAATTGCGGCCTTGTGTCCGGTTCTTGCATGAGCGCCCGGATTCGGCTGCCGCGCGGCGGACGGGATCGTGCGCGGCCATGCAGCAACAACGCGAACCGCAGCACTTGGAGGAACCGACATGCGTAGCTCCAAGCTTCTCGCCCTGCTGGCCGTTGCCGCGTTCGCCACCGCCTGCGGCGGGGGCAACAACGCAGACAACCAGATGAACGCGGATACGACGACGATGCCGGCCGCCGCGCCGGCGCCGGCGGACACGGGAATGATGCCCGCGTCCACGGACACGATGGGCATGGACACGACCATGACGACCACGTCGTCGATGGACTAGTCCGGAGTACGGTCCACCAGCCCTGGGCGGTTGTGGAGAACGGCGCCGCGCGCGGTCCGAGGACCGGGCGCGGCGCCTTTGCGATGGGTGCCGAGGTGTGCCGCGCGGCGCGGCCTTAGCCCTCCATCGCCCGCGCGGGCCGCGGCGCCGGCTCGGCGGACTCGCCGGTGTAGCCGCCGGCCACGCCGCCGACGACGAGAGCGAGGCCGACCCAGCCGCCGGGGGTGAGCGCCTGGCCGAAGAGGGCGAGGGCCAGGAGCGTGCCGACCACGGGCTCGACGCTGGCGGCGACGGCGGCGGGCGCGGCGTCGATGCGTTGCACGCCGGCGAAGAAGAAGAAGTTCGCGAGCACCACGGCGCCGAGGCCGAGGGCGCCGATGTAGAGCCAGCCGGCCAGGTCGTGGGCGGGCTCGATGGGATGCCCGGCCGCGGGGAGCGCGACCGCGAGCAGCGCGACGCCGCCGAGCAGCTCCCAGAAGAGCACCTTCACGGAGCCGTAGCGCGGCACGGCCCAGCGGGCCATGAGCGTGCTGCCGGCGTAGCCCGCGGCGGAGAGCAGCCCGCCGATGATGCCGAGCGCGCGGCTCGAGCCGGCGCCCGCGGACTCGGCGCCGGCGGCGCCGCCGCGTACGGTGAGCGCAACGCCCACCATGACGAGCGCCGCGAGCACGATCCGCTTCGGCGTGAGCGCCTCCCCCAGCAGCGGCCGCGCGAGCAGCGCCACGAGCACCGGTGCGGTGTAGAGCAGCGCCACCGCGGGCGCGACCCCGACGCCGGCGATCGCGTACTGGTACGCCACCTCGAAGAGGGCGACGAGCGCGCCGCCGATCACGCCCACGACCACGAGCCCGCGCCGGTCGATGCGGAAGAGGTCGGACCGGAACGCGCCGTAGCAGAGGAAGCCGAGCACCGCGAGCAGCACGCGCCAGAAGCCGACGGAGGTGAGCTGCGCGCCGTCGCTGTAGAGGGCGGTGCTGAGCGGGCCGGTAGTGCCCCAGAGGGCGCCGGCCGCGAGGGCGAAGAGATAGCCGGTGAGGCGGGGGCGGCGGGACATGCTCGGGGCTCGGGGTTCGGGGGTCCGGGGTCCGGGGTCCGGGGTCCGGGGTCCGGGGTCCGGGCCGCTCGCGGATCCGGATGCCGGACCGGGCGAGAAGGATAGTGGCGCGAGCGGGTGCGGGGAAGGGTGGGAAGGGCTCCCGGCGGGCCGGCCGTGTCGAACCCGGACCCGACGAAACGCACGAGCCCCACGATGGTACTACCGAGGATTGCGCGCGGGGAGGTGCCTGGGCATCTTCGCGCGGACCCTGGACAAGAGACTACATGGACGCACTGGAGAGACGAAGCGGTCGGTCGGGCGGCGCACCCGCGGAGGGGGGCGGGCTGGCCGTTCGCTGTCGCGGTCTGGTGAAGCGATACGAGGACCTCGTCGCCGTGGATGGGCTCGACCTGGAGGTGCGCGCGGGCGAGGTGTTCGGGATGCTCGGGCCGAACGGCGCGGGGAAGACGACGACGATCGAGATCCTGGAGGGGCTGCTGGAGCGGGACGCGGGCGAGGTGGAGGTGCTGGGGCTGACGTGGGAGCGGAGCGAGCGGGAGCTCAGGCAGCGGCTGGGGATCCAGCTGCAGGAGACGCACCTGGCGGAGAAGCTCACGGTCTACGAGACGGTGCGGCTGTTCCGCAGCTTCTTCCGGGCTGGCCGCACACCGGACCAGGTGCTCGACGCGGTGCAGCTCCAGGAGAAGCGGAGCACGTGGGTGAGCAAGCTGTCGGGCGGGCAGAAGCAGCGGCTCTCGGTGGCGTGCGCGCTCGTGGGCGAGCCGGACCTGCTCTTCCTGGACGAGCCGACGACGGGGCTCGACCCGCAGTCGCGTCGCGCGCTGTGGGAGCTGGTCGAGAACTATCGGGCGGGCGGTGGCACGGTGCTGCTCACGACGCACTACATGGAGGAGGCGGAGCGGCTGTGCGACCGCGTCGCCATCATGGACCACGGCAGCGTGATCGCGCTGGGCACGCCGCGCGAGCTGATCGCATCGCTCGAGGCGGAGCACGTGGTGGAGTTCGCGCTGGCGGAGGGTGTCACGCGGCCGACGGCGGAGGAGCTGCTCGCGCTCGCGGGAGTGACGGGCGTGGCCGAGCGCAACGGCACCACGGCCCTGACCGTGCGCGAGGTGCACACGGCGGTGCCGGCGCTGCTCGATGCGCTGGAGCGGCGGGGCGCCGCGCTGGCGGGGCTGTCAACGCATCACGCGACGCTGGAGGACGTGTTCGTCGCCCACACGGGAAGGCAGCTGAGGGATGAGTAGGCTCGAGCGCTCGCCGCTGGCGCAGCTGACGCTCGCGCGCTTCCTGGAGTTCGTGCGCGAGAAGGAGATGGTGTTCTGGACGTTCGTGTTCCCGATCCTCATGGCGGTCGGACTCGGCATTGCGTTCCGCGACCGGGGTCCGCAGAAGGTCTTCATCGGGGTCGAACAGGGGCCGGGCGCGTCCTCGCTGGTCAACGAGCTGGGCGGTACCGAGGGAGTGGAGGCGCGGCTGCTCGCGCCCGCGGCCGCGCCGGAGGCGCTGCGGAAGGGCGACGTCGCCCTGCTCGTGATCCCGGAGCAGGGCGGGCTGGTCTACCGCTACGATCCGACGCGTCCGGAAAGCCGGGTGGCGCGGCTCGCGGCGAACGACGCGCTGGAGCGCGCGGCGGGGAGCGTGGACCTGCCGGTGCTGCGCGAGGAGAAGGTGACGGAGAAGGGGTCGCGCTACATCGACTTCCTGATCCCGGGACTGCTCGGACTGAACCTGCTGGGCACGGGGATGTGGGGCGTGGGCTTCGCGCTGGTGCGCATGAGGACGGGCAAGCTGCTGAAGCGGCTGCTCGCGACGCCGATGCGGAAGACGGACTTCCTGCTCTCTTTCATGACGGCGCGGCTCGGCTTCCTGGTGCTCGAGATCACGGCGCTGCTCACGTTCGCGTGGCTCATCTTCGGCGTGACGGTGCGCGGCTCGATCCCCGCGCTGTTCCTGGTGGCCGCGCTCGGCGCGTTCGCGTTCTCGGGGATGGGGCTGCTGGTGGCGAGCCGCGCGAAGACGCAGGAAGGCGTGATGGGACTCATGAACGTGGTGCAGATGCCGATGTGGATCCTGTCCGGCGTGTTCTTCTCCGTCGATCATTTTCCGAACGCGATGCAGCCGTTCATCCGCGTGCTGCCGCTCACCGCGTTGAACGATGCGCTGCGCGGGATCATGAACAACGGCGCGAGCCTCGCGGCAATGTCGCTGCCGATCGCGATCGTGCTCGTGTGGGGCGGCGCGTGCTTCGCGACGGCGCTCGCGGTGTTCCGCTGGAGGTGACGCGTGTCGCGCGCGCAACAAGACTCTTGATGTACGACGCGCGACGCGTGTAGCTTCTTTCGTCGTCTCCCATTCCTTCACTGGAGGTTGTCATGGCGAAGAAGCCGACAGCAGCGGCGAAGAAGAAGACCGGTACCGTGGCCAAGAAGGGGCCCGCCAAGAAGGCGGCCGCCA
Organism: uncultured Gemmatimonadales bacterium; assembly: GCA_963708135.1. Classification (GTDB taxonomy): domain Bacteria; phylum Gemmatimonadota; class Gemmatimonadetes; order Longimicrobiales; family RSA9. Next base: position 779,993 of record OY970192.1, read on the forward strand.
GGAAGCCGGCGGCGAAGAAGCCGGCAAAGAAGGGCGGCACGGCCAAGAAGACGGCGGCGAAGAAGCCCGCGGCGAAGAAGGCCGCGAGGAAGCCGGCTGCGAAGAAGGCTGCGAAGAAGCCCGCGGCGAAGAAGGCCGCGAAGAAGCCCGCAAAGAAGGCGGCGAAGAAGGCCGCGAGGAAGTAGCTCTATCGTAGGTTGAACGCGGCCCGTCGGGCGGAACATCGCCCGGCGGGTCGCTTCTGCATCATCCCCCCGCGAGCCGTCACTGCTTCGCGAGCTGCTCGGCGACGAGGACCGCGATGCGATTCTCGATGCGTCCGCGGCTCGTGCACGCGATCGAGTTCACGCTCGTGCCCTCGTTGCTCGAGGCCGTCGCCCTGAGGCGGGTGGCGATGGTCGTCTTCCCGGCGTCCGCGGGAACGAGCTCGGAGATGGCCTCGACGGTGATGCGGTGCGTGAGCGCGCGCGGACCCGAGATGCCGGAGCCGCAGTCGAACGCGTCCACCATGGAGCCGTTCACGAGCTCGCGCTTCGCGACGAAGTTCTCGCTCTCGACGACGTGGCGCGCGGCGTCGAGCTGGCGGACGGGGATCCCGAGCTGCTGATAGGCCTGGAGCAGCAGCGGCCAGACCGTCTGGACATCGGCGGTCACATCCATCGAGTGCGTGGGATCATCGTGCACGGTGCGCACCTCGACCTCGGTGCCGCTCGAGATGACGGCGGGCGGGAGCACCGGCCGGTTCTGGGCCGGGCCGGGTTGCCCGTGCGCACAGGCCGCGAGCAGCAGGGGCGTGACGAGCAGGAATCGGCGCATGGCATCGGTCTCCGCGAGAAGTGTGGATGGAGCCGGCCGTCTCGGGCCGGTGCTTTGATGATGATGGCGACCTCGCGCCGCGCGGGCCCGGGGCCGTTCAGGCCGTCGGGCGCCGCAGCTCCAGCAGCCAGCGCGGCAGCTCCGGCTCGGCGTAGGCGCGGCTCCACGAGTCGTGGCCCACGCCCGGGTACTCCGTGAAGCGGACGGCGGCGCCGGCGTCCGACAGAGCCTCCGCCATGCGCCGCGACTCCGACACGTGGATCACCGCATCCGCCTCGCCGTGGAAGATCCAGACGGGGATGCGCTTCAGCGCCGCCGCGGCAGCCGCGTGAGCATCGTGCGCGCCGGCGTGACCCGCGTGCGTGCCGCCGCCCGGTCCCTCGACGGCGCGCACCGGACGCCCGCGGCCGGGGACGTCGAGCCCGCCGCAGATCGGCGCGAGCGCGGAGAAGCGCTCGGGCTCCTCGAGCGCGAGCCGCCAGACGCCGTAGCCGCCCATCGAGATGCCGGTGAGCGAGACGCGCGCCTCGTCGCCGTGGAACTCCCCGAGGGAGGCGTCCAGCGCGGCGCGCGCCACCTCGAGCATCTCGCCGCGCCAGGCATCGCCCGTGCGGACCTGCGGGAACACCACCACGGCGGGCCAGCGCTCGCGGTGGCGGCGGAGCGAGGCGCCGAGGCCGACGTCGGTCTGGAGGATGCCGTCCTCGCCTCGCTCGCCGGAGCCGTGCAGGAACAGGATCACCGGCCACGCGCTGCCGGGCTGCCACGCCGGCGGCACGTAGACCTGGTAGCGGTGCTCGGCGCTGCCGACGCGGATGCGGCGGTCGAGGAAGCCGGTCGCGGGGGTGCGGCTCACGGCGCCTTCCGGTAGAGCGCCAGCTCCATCAGCGAGCCCTCGCCGCGGAAGCCGTGACGCCGGTAGAGGGAGCGGCTGCGCTCCCGTGGCCAGAGGACGGCCGCGTGGACGGGCGCGACGCGGCACCACGCGAGCGCCGCCTCGAGCAGCTGCGAGCCGACGCCGCGGCCGCGCGCGTGCTCGCGCACGAAGACGTTCGTGATGTAGGCGTGCGCCTCGGGCTCCTCGCCCGGGTTCGGCACCTTCTCGATGCGCTGGAGCCAGAGCTGGCCGACCAGCGCGCCGTCCTGCTCGGCGACCCAGCAGTGCCACGGCTCCGGCGCGGCCAGGCGCTCCGCCATCCACCGTTCCGCCCGCGCGCGGAAGGCGGCCTCTTCCTCGACCGCCGGCGCGAGCGGGCCCCGGAACTCCCAGCGGAGCGCGGCGAGCGCCGCGGCATCGGCCGGGCCGGCGGCGCGGATGCCGACCTCCGTCCCGATCATGGGAGGGCCGGCGCGGGGCGCGGGTGCGATAAGGCGCGCATGGTGGTCGAGAAACGGGAACGGGTCGCGAGGGCCGCGCCGCGGCGGGGCCCCGGACGCTGCCGAAAGATAACCCGCGCGGCCGGCGCGGACACGGGTGGCGTTCGGCGGCGGCTCAGACTCGGCCGGTGCTCTTGCCGCGCGCGAGAGCGCCCGCGATCAGGTGCGCGGTGCGCAGCGGCTCCGGGATGCGGGAGTGGCGGGCGAAGCGGCGCACGACGGCGGCCGCGTCCACACGGTCGATGCCGACGCGCTGCACCCACACCCCGCCGAGGTTCTCCATCGGGCCGAGCCGCTCGATGAGCCGCCACTTGCGCGCGCCGCCGCGGACGCGCGCGAGCAGAGCGTGGCGGATTGCGTCGGTGTCCGGGCGGTGCCGGGCGATGACGAGGACGGGCAGGCCGAGCGCGCTGTGGAGCGCGTGCACGTCCACGACATTGAAGCCCGCGAGCGCGATGCCCTGGAGCATGACGAGCTGGAGGTGGCCGGCGAACCTGGAGCCGGCGTGGGAGAGCGCCACCGTGCGGTCCATCAGTTGTTGAGGATCCAGCGCTGGTCCGTGACGTCGTAGAAGAGGACCGGGTAGTAGCTGGCGTTGGCGGGCACGGAGAGCTCGAAGTACTCGGCGACGCGTCCGCCGCCCGGGGCCGGCGCGCCGGCCTCCGCTCCGGGCCGCGTGGGCTCCGCGTAATGCTTGTAGTTCCAGACGCGGAGCCCCCACGGCGGCGGCGCGATGGCGGCCAGGTACTTCGGGACGAGCAGCGGGAGGGAGTCGGGGTAGTGGCCGGTGTCGTGGTGGTACGCCTGGACCGCCGCCACGATGCGCAGCCCCTCCGCCTTGGTGCGGTCTATGGCCGGCAGGTCGCGGTGGGCGTAGATCCACACCGCGACGGCGAGCAGGAACGTGAGAGCGATGAGCACGATCGTACCCGCGGACGCGGCGCCCGTGCGGGCGCGCGCGAGGGAGGGGAGGCGCTTCACCGGTGCCTCCGCGCGGGCTCCGAGAGGAAGGCCCGGAGCGCCTCCTCGGCGCGCGCGGGCTGGAGCGCGATGAAGTAGTGCCCGCCCGCGAGCGTGACGAGCTCGGCACGCGGCAGCGCGGCGCGCAGCCGCTCGATGCCGCGGCGCTCCCACGGCGTGCGGATGTCGCGCAGATAGGCGGCGGCGCCCTCGCGCGCGGCCGAGTCCGCGGCGGTGAGCCACGGATACATCGCGGCCACGGTCTTCTCCGGCCAGACGACGAGGACCGGCGCCGTGATCCCGGCGTAGCGCTTCGGCGCGGCCGCGGCATCGCGGTCGAGCGCGGCCATGAGCGCGTCCCTCCGCTCCGCGTTCGCGTCCGGCCGGCTGGCCTCGCCGACGAGCTCGGCCTGGAGCGCATCGTTCCAGCCGCCGTAGAAGTAGCGGGCGAGCCAGTCGCGGTACTCCTCGATCGAGCCGGCGGGCGGCGGCGGGCGCCGGACGGGATTGGCCCGGCCGAGCACGTCGAGGCCGTCGTAGTCGATGGCGGCATCGAGGTAGATCAGCCGGTCCACGCGCTCCGGGTGCTCCCGCGCGAAGCGGGTGATCACCGCGCCCGAGAGGGAGTGGCCGGCGAGCGTGGCGCGCGGGATCCGCAGCGAGTCGAGCACCGCGCCGAGGTCGGCCGCCTCGCGCCCGACCGTGTAGCCCTCGAGCGGCGTGTCCGAGGCGCCCTGCCCGCGCGGCGTCACGGCCAGCACGTGGAAGCTGCCGGTCAGGCGCGGCGCCAGCGCGTCGAAGATGTGGGCGCTCAGCCCGGTCCCGGGCAGGAAGACGAGGGCCGGGCCGCGGCCGCCCCAGTCGAGGACGTGAACCCGCACGCCCGGCTCGACCGCAATGATCCCTTCGCGGTGCGGCGAGGGGTCCTTCCATGAATCGAAGGAGAAGGCGGAGTCCGCGGACGGCAGCGCGACGGGCGCGTGGGCGGCGGCGCGGACCGAGTCGGTGAGCGGCGCGCCTGGGGCCTGGGCACGAGCGCCCGCGGGCGCGACGAGCAGCGCGGCCGCGACGAGCAGCGCGGCCGCGAGCGCCGCCGGCAGCGCGAGGGCCGGGGCCGACGCGTGCGTGGTCGTGGAGCTTCGGATCGGAGTCATGTGAGGACGGGATACCCCCGGGGCGCCTCCGCGCTCCCTCGGTCCGGGCCGATTCAGGGGTTCGTTCGGAGGCGGCGTCAGCGCTCGGTCGCATGGACGATGAGGCCGGTGACGACGCCGGCCGACACGCTGAAGCCCACGAGCGCGCCCGCGGGGCTCAGATCCACCACGTGAGCGAGGAGGATGTCCGCCAGCACCCCGGTCACGACGCCGGGGAACCCCTGCTCCAGCGCGGGCCCGATGCGGATGCGCCGGTGCATGCCGGCCTGGGCGCCGGTGCCCGCGCCGAGCATGCTCGCGAGCGAGCCGAGCACCAGCGCGCTGATCAGGCCGGGGTCCTCCCCGCCGCGGTCCCAGGCCATGTTGAATCCGGCGAGGATGCCGAGCACGGCCCCGCCCGCCGCGCCCACCGTGGCGCCGGCGATGGGGCCGAAGAGCGGGACGCGCGTGGTGTCGGCCTGGAGGCTGCCGAAGTCCCCGGCGCGCGCCCCGGCCGGCGGGCAAGGGGCCGCAGGGATCCGGGCGGCCGGCGCGGCGGGCGCCACGATGAACCGCTGGTGCGAGAGCACCGGCACCCGCGCCTCCCGCGGCGGGGCGAGCCGCGAGCTCGAGCGCTGGGCCGCCAGTGGTGCGGTCAGCGCCGCGGCGGCTGCCGCGGCGAGAAGCGTGCGATGCCGGGACAACGTCGCCTCCGGTGCAGGGATCGGGGTGGCGGAAGCGCAGGCGCGCTGGCGCACGGGAGCGGGCGCCTACCTCTCGAGGCTCTGCTGCTGCGGTACTCGAAGGGCAGTCCCATCCGCGTCAAGTAGCTCGCGAAGTAGTCGTTGCCGACCTTCGATGCCGGGACCACGCTGAACATCGGTGCGCCGACCAGCGCCGAATACGGGAACGTGCAGGTCTGGACCGTGACCCGGTAACCGGCATCGCGCATCAGGCCGGCGACGCAGTTGACGGAGGCGAGGTAGCCCGGCTCGCCGGATTCATTCCAGCGATCACCCCGCCGCTCCGGTTCCGCTCAGTCGGCTCTTCAGCCCGAGGAACGACGGCACCCACGTCAGCTCGCGGTCCACGATGGCCGCGAGCTCCTCCTCCTCCTGCCAGCGCTCCTCGAGCGCGGCGAGCTCCAGCTCGAGCAGGCGACGCTCCGACTCCTCGTTCACGGCGATCTCGAAGGCGAACGACTCCGTCGTGCCGATGCGGGACAGCCGGGTGCCGCGGCTCGCGATGCGGCGGGTCAGCTCCGTGGCGGAGCCGGTCTCCTGGATCAGGCGGGTGGCGTCGCGGACCTGGTTCTCGCGCGCCCCGGAATAGTGGTGGTAGGCCAGCGTGCGGCGCAGCAGGTGCTCGGCCTCGATGCCGCGAATCACGTAGCCGGACTCCTCGCCCAGATGTCTGTCGGCCGCGATGGGGCCGGCGCCGGAGCGGCGCCCGCGGCGGGGGTGCTCGATGCGACGGAGCTCACGCCTCAGGTCGCGCCGGTAGCGGGTTGCGGAGCCGTAATCGCAATTCATGCAGCCCATGGCAACGGCGACGCCCTCCTCGCCGTCAGGCAGCGCGACGAGACCGCCGCGGTCGCGGAAGCGGATGCTGGTGAGGGTGGCGCCGCAACTCGGGCAGGCCGCGCTGCCGCTCCAGGCCGTGCGGCCGAACTTGAGCGTGCGGGTGAGCTTGGGCAACGCTCTGCCCGCACGGCCGAACATCCACCACCCGCCAAAGATGCCGACGCCGGCCGCCGCGCCACCCGCCACCGCGCCGATCACGGCGGCCGTGCCCGCGGCGGTCAGAGCCGTGTAGATGCGTCGGCGCCGCACCAGCTCGCGGCCGTAGCGCCACCACGCCTCCTCCTGCAGCTGCGCGCTGCCCACGCGCACCAGCTCGATCTCACCGGCACGGAACAGCGCGATGTTGTCGGTCTTGGAGAGGAGCCGGGCGCGGTCGCGCGTCAGCTTCTCGAGCTCCTCCAGCGCCTCCCAGCGCTCCTCGATCGGCGCGAGGTTCCAGCGCCGGCAGGCCGGGCAGACCGCCCACAGCCGGCCGCGCCCGGGGTCGAACGCGATCTGCCGCCCGACGGGGAAGTTCTCGACCGTCTCGTTCGTCGGCAGATCGCGATGGCAGAAGATGCAGCGCGTGAACAAAGCTGGCCTCACCGTTCGAGGAGCGTCCCCCTGAGGTACCCGCGAGGCCTGCGCAGCGTTTCGGGGTCGCGGAATCCCGGTCGGGTCGTCGCAGCGCCTTGCCCTACGGCGGGGAGGGGCGGAGGTTTCGGGCGGCGGCGCGGGCGGCCTCGTGGCGTCGCCACCCCGGCGCCGAGGCTCATGCGCCGTGCTGGCGCCAGGGGGCGCTGCGCATAACTTTCGGAAGGCGAGTGCGGGGCGGCCGCCGGTGCCCCGCTCGGCTCCCCCTCTCGGAGGTACGCTCATGCGCATCGAACGCGTCCGCCCCCGGGCCTCCCTGCTGGTCGCGGTGGCGGCCTTTGCCGGCGGGTTCCTGCTCACGTCCTGCCGCAAGGTCGTGGACAGCCTGGCGGTGGTCCAGCTCGCGGAGCACACGGCCAGCGTCGCCGTGGGCGGCTCCATCCCGCTGGAGCTCCTGGCCGTGGATCCGCCGGGCTACGTCCCGGACGTGAAATGGTCCTCCTCCGACCCCGCGACGGCCAGCGTGCGGGGCACGAGCTCGCTGAGCGCCGAGGTTGACGGGCTGCGCCCCGGCCAGGTCCGGATCATCGTCGCCGGCGGCGGCAGCGCCGATACCGCCCTCGTGAGCGTCCTCGCCACCCCCGCCGGCGTGCGCCGCTAGAACCGCTCCGGCCGCCCCGACCCCACCCGAACCCGCTCCCGAATCAACCCGAACCCGAACCCGGCCGCCGGCTCCGCCCCGCCGCAGTTGTAGAACCTCCCGCCGGCGGCTTACATTCCCGCCCTCATGTCAACGGCCAAGAACCTGCGCGCATTCCTCGACGACCTGGACCGGGCGGGCGAGCTGGTGCGCATCGAGGCGCCGACTGCGGCGCGGCTGGAGATCGCGGCGCTGGCGGACCGGGCCATGAAGAGCCCGGGCGGCGGCCCCGCGCTGCTGTTCGAGCGGCCGGTGCTGGACGACGGCACGGAGAGCGAGATCCCGGTGGCGATCAACGTCTTCGGCTCGTGGCGCCGGATGGCCATGGCGCTGGGGGTGGAGGACGTGGCCGAGCACGGCGCGCGCATCGCCGAGCTGCTGCAGCCGGACGTGCCGCGCGGCTTCTGGGCCAAGGTGCAGATGCTGCCGAAGTTCGCGGAGCTGGCAAAGGTCCCGCCGCGCAGCTTCAAGGGGAAGCCGCCGTGCCAGGAGGTCATCCTGGAAGGCGACGCCGCCGACCTCACCCGCCTGCCCGTCCTCACCTCCTGGCCGAAGGACGCCGGCCCGTTCGTGACCCTGCCGATGGTCATCACGCGCGACCCCGAGACGGGCGTGCAGAACCTCGGCACGTACCGCATGCAGGTTACGGGGCCGTGCACCACGTTCATGCACTGGCAGCGGCACAAGGGTGGCGCGGCGCACTTCCGGAAGTACCGCGAGCTGGGCGAGCGGCGGATGCCCGTCGTCGTCGCGCTCGGCGCCGATCCGGCCACGATGTACACGCCCACGGCGCCACTCCCGCCGGGGATCGACGAGTACCTCTTCAGCGGGTTCCTGCGCCGGGAGCCGCTGCTCACCGCTACCGCGACGACGGCGGACCTGCAGGTGCCGGCCGAGGCGGAGATCGTGCTCGAGGGCTACGTGGACGCCACGGAGCCGCTCGGCATGGAGGGCCCCTTCGGCGACCATACGGGCTTCTACACGCCCGCGGACCTCTTCCCGGTATTCCACGTGGAGCGGATCACGCGCCGCAAGGAGGCCATCTACCCGGCCACGATCGTCGGCGTCCCGCCCATGGAGGACTTCTACCTGGGCGGCGCCACGGAGCGGATCTTCCTGCCGCTGCTCCGGATGACGCTGCCGGAGATCGTGGACTACCACATGCCGGCCGAGGGCATCTTCCACAACCTGGTGATGGTGTCGATCCGGAAGGAGTATCCCGGGCACGCCCACAAGGTGATGAACGGGCTGTGGGGCCAGGGGCTCATGGCGCTCGCCAAGGTGATCGTCGTGGTGGATGCGGATATCGACGTGCACGACCCGCGGCGCGTGTGGTGGTACGCGCTGAACAACATCGACCCCGAGCGCGACGTCCGCTTCACCATGGGCCCGGCCGACGACCTCGACCACGCCGCGCGCGGGGCCGCCTTCGGCTCGAAGATGGGCATCGACGGCACGCGGAAATGGCCGGAGGAGGGCGTGGACCGCGTGAAGCCGTGGCCCGAGGTGATCCGGCAGGATACGGCGGTGCAGGAGAAGATGGACGCGCTGTGGGAGCGGCTGGGCTGGCGTGAGGGAGGGGGCCGGTAATGGGAGCCCGACGGGGAGAGTGGGAGAGTGGGGGAGTGGGGGAGTGGGAGTCGCGCGCGGCAGGGCGGGCTTCCGGAGAATCGCCGCTTCCCTCGCCGGCGCGGATGGCTCGCGGCTCCGGTGCCGGGTCGGCGGGCCCGGGCGCGGACGGCTCCGCCGGCGCGCGCACCGAGGGGCAGGTCTACCACGGCGCGTCGCTGCTCGCGCGCTACGCCTCGCTGGTCAAGCTGCCGCACACGCTCTTCGCGCTGCCGTTCGCGGGCGTGGGCGCGGTGCTCGCCTCCTACCGCCATCCGCAGGGGGCCACGCTCGGCGCGGCGCTCCTGATCGTGGTGGCGTTCACGGCGGCGCGCTTCGCGGCCATGGCGTTCAACCGCATCGTGGACCGCGAGATCGACGCGGAGAACCCGCGTACCCGCCTGCGCGAGATCCCGAGCGGGCGGCTGAGCGTGCCGCAGGCCTGGGCGGCGGTGGTGGCGACGTCGGCCCTCTTCATCCTCGCGGCGTTCGCGCTCAACCCGCTGTGCGGCTGGCTCTCGCCCGCGGCCCTCGCGTGGGTCTTCTTCTACTCGTACACGAAGCGCTTCACGAGCTGGGCGCACAACGTGCTCGGCTTCGCGCTCGGCATCGCGCCCGTCGGCGCGTTCCTCGCCATCGCGGGGCACTGGAGCCGGCCGTGGTACGCGCTCCTCACGCTGGCAAGCGCCGTGATGTTCTGGGTGGCCGGCTTCGACATCATCTACTCGCTCCAGGATGTCGAATACGACCGCGCGAAGGGGCTCAAGTCCCTGCCGGCGACGAAGGGCGTCGCGAAGTCGCTCCTCCTGGCGCGCATCTTCCACGCGCACTCCTTCGTCTTCTTCCTCGTGCTCGGGCTGCTGCACCGCTTCCCCGTGCACTGGCTCTACCTCGTGGGTGTGGCGATCATGGGTGCGATCCTCGGCTACGAGCACTGGGTAGTGGCGCGGCAGGACCCGCAGCGGCTCGACCTGCCGACCATCGACCGCGCCTTCTTCCTGGCCAACGTCGGCGTGTCCACCACGCTGTTCGCCTTCACGCTGCTCGACCGGCTCTTCCTGGGATGACGGCGCGGCGCGGCACGCCAGCGGGAGCCGGCGGAGTCCTCCCATGAGCGATGCCGGACTTCCCGTCACCCTCGCCATCACCGGCGCCTCCGGCGCGCCCTACGGCGTCCGGCTGCTCGCGGCGCTCTGCGCCACCGACATCGATGTCAGGCTGATCGTCTCCGAGACCGGCTGGCGGCTGCTCCGCGAGGAGCTGGACATCGACGGGCCGACCATGCTGCGGCAGCACACGGGCGACTGGGCGCGCGTCACGCTCTACCAGGACCGCGACCGCGGCGCCACGCCGGCGTCCGGCTCCGCGCCGTCGCGTGGCATGGCCATCTGCCCCTGCTCCATGGGCACGCTGGCCAGCATCGCGCAGGGCACCACGCGCTCGCTCGTCGAGCGCGCCGCCGATGTCGTGCTGAAGGAGCGCAGGCGCCTCGTGCTCGTGCCGCGCGAGACCCCCTATTCCGCGATCCACCTCGAGAACATGCTCCGCCTCACCCACGCCGGCGCCGTCATCCTGCCCGCTTCGCCCGGCTTCTACCACCGGCCGAAGCACATCGACGACCTCGTTGACTTCGTGGTGGGCCGCGTGCTCGCGCAGCTCGGCATCGCCTCCTCCCTCGGCCCGCGCTGGCAGAGTGGCGAGCCCGAGTGAGGGCGGCGCCGAGCCGCGCCGCGCCGAGCCCGGCCGACCCCGCGGTGCGCCGGCCGGCGCGGGGGCCGGCGCGGCCCGCCGTGCGCCGAGCGGCGCCGGCCCCGTGCGCATTGGCCTGATCAGCGACACGCACGGGAAGCTGCGGCCGGCGGTCTTCGAACACTTCCGCGGCGTCGAGCGGATCCTTCACGCGGGCGATGTCGGCCCCTACGACCTCCTCGTCGAGCTCGAGGCGATCGCGCCGGTGACGGCCGTCGTCGGCAACACCGACGGCTTCGAGCTGCGCGGGCGCCTGCCGGAGGTGGCGGAGCTCGAGGCGGCCGGCCGCCGCATCGTGGTCGTGCACGGCCACCTGCTCGGCTCGCCGACGCCTGCCCGCCTGCACGCGGCCTATCCCTCGGCCGACATCATCGTGTACGGCCACACCCATCGCCCCCTCGCAGAGCGCCTCGAGGGCACCCTCGTCGTGAACCCCGGCGGCGCCGGCGCGCCCCGCTTCTCCCTGCGCCCGAGCGTGGGACTGCTCACGCTGACCGAGGCCGGCATGGAGGTTCGGCTGATCGAGCTGTAGGCGGCGGGTGCGGACGCCGCGCACCGGTCCCCTGCCGAGCTTCGACGTCCAGGTCACGGGCCGGTGTATGGCTCCGCGCGTGCGGCGCGCGAGCGCCCTCTCGTCGGTTTTTCCGCGCACCCCGGTGAGTTGGTGGGATGGCCGTGGCCGATCTGCGCTCCGCCGTCCGACACGCGGACCTTTCTGCGCGTTCGTCGCCTCGCTGTCGGCGCTCTCGCACTTTCAGCCGCCCAGCGGACCAAAGTCACCGCACGTCGCCCCCGCCGCCGACCGCGACGGGACTCTGGTCCGCATAGCGGCCATTTCCGCGGCTGCGACTCCGCGCCCTCGACGATCTGTGAGTTTGGTCCGCCCTGCCCCCGCGTCGGGCGGTGGGAGGGCCGCGTCGAACCGCGGTGCGCCGGACCGAATCGCCGGCCGGATCGAATCCGCGGTGCGCCGGCCGGACCGAATCCGCCGGCCGGGTCGAATCCGCGGTGGGCCGGTGCTCCGAGGCGGCGGCACGGATCTTCCCCGGACGAGCAGCGTGGCGGACACACAGCGCTCGAGGCGAAAATGCAGTTCCTTTACAACGAGTTCACCTCCCTCACCTTCGGCCTGCTGGGCATCGTGCTGCTGGCGTGGCTCACGGCCAACGTGATCACGTTGAGCGAGCGCCGGCTGGTCGGCGCGGTGGCGCTCATTCTGGCGGGGATCTTCTTCGTGGCGCGGCCGGCGACGGCGCCCCTGCTGGTCGGGATCGGCGTCGTCCTGTGGGCGTTCGGGTTGGTGACCTTCGTGCGGACGGGACTCGCGTGGCGGCAGCGCGACGGGTCGCGCGCGGGGCCCGTCGCCATCCTGGTGCTGCTCCCGGCGGCGTTCTTCGGGGCAATGCTGCTCGGCGGCCTGCTGTTCAGCATGCTGGAGGCGCCGGCGCGGCTGGCGCTCCGGCTGGCCGGCGGAGGCTGAAGGCGGATCCGCGCCCGATCCACTCGCCCGGAGCCGGCGCGGGCGCGCAAGGGGAGGGTGCAATGCGGCCGCGCCGGCCGTCACGATCCGGTCAGGAACGCCTCCGGCGGGGTCGTCCTCTCGAGCTCCTCCGGCCGCAGGTGGAACCAGCGCGCGACGAGCAGGATCTCCGCGATCTGCGCGGCGGGGACGCTGCCGGGGTGCGGCTCGCGCGCGGCGAAGATGCGGTGGGCGCGCGGCGCGAGCGCGCGGCGCTCGGCGGGCGTGCGGGGCGCTCGGACCTCGGCGCGGATGCTGCCGCCGCGGATGAGGTAGAGCCGGTCGTCGCCCTGGTGGCCGGCCACACGATAGGCGAAGGACAGCCGCTCGAGGGTGGCGCGCAGCGCCACCAGCTCGTCACGCACGGCCTCGAGGCGGAGCGCGCGGTCGCGCAGCTCGGCGGCGTACTCGAACTGTAGCCGGCGCGCGGCGGCCTCCATGCGCTGCTGCAGGATGGCGAGCGGCCGGTCGGCGTCACCCTCGAGGAAGCGGCGGGCGGAGGCGACAGCGGCGGTGTACTCGGCCGACGTGCACCGGCCGGCGCACGGCGCCAGGCAGCGGCCGACGTCGCCACGCATGCAGCGCGGGGCGAGCTCGTGGCGGAACAGCTCCATCTGGTCCGCGAAGCGGAGCGGTGTCGAGGGCGGACAATCGCGCAGCTCGAGCACATCGCGCAGCTCGCGGAGCGCCGCGCGCAGCCGTTTCCGCCCGGCAAACGGGCCGAAGTAGAGGGCGCGGTCCTCGCGGGCCTCGTTCACCACCACCAGCCGCGGCGCCGGCCCGGGCACGAGCTTGATGAAGCACACCGCGCCGCGACCGCGATGCTGCACGTTGAAGAGCGGCCGCCAGCGCTTGATCAGCCGGAGCTCCAGCAGCAGCGAGGCGAACTCGCTCGGGACGTACTCCCACTCGATCCGGTGCGCGTGGCCGATGATCTCGCGCGCCTTCTCGCCGCGGTCGGCGCGGAAGTAGGAGAGCAGCCGCGTCCGCACCTTCACCGACTTGCCCACGTAGAGCAGCTCGCCCGAAGGACCGTGCATCCGGTAGACGCCCGGCCGGTTCTCCGCGTGCGCGCGCACGTGCTCGCGGAGCTCCGCCGCCGTGGGCTGGCGCGGTGGCCGCAGCCCGGGCGGGCGGGAAAGGGTGCGCGCAGGCGGCGCCGGACGGGCGGAGGCCGGCACCCGCGACGCCCGGCGGCTCGTGGCGGCCGGGCGCGCGCGTGGCGCCGGACGGGCGGAGGCGGCGGCGTCGCCGGAGGTCAGCGTTGGCATCTCGGGCAGTAGAAGGCGGAGCGGTTCGTCAGCACGACGCGCTTCACGGGCGTGCCGCACGCGGGGCAGGGCAGGCCGTCGCGGCCGTAGACGCGCAGCCGCGGCAGGTACTCGCCCGCCTCGCCGCTGGCGTCGCGGTAGAGGCTGAAGGTGGTGCCGCGGGCCTGGATGGCGGCCTCGAGCACCTCGCGGAGGTTGTCGCGGAGCCGTGCGGCCTCGGCCCGCGTGAGGGTGCGCGCGCGGCGCGTGGGCCGGACCGCGGCGCCGAAAAGCGCCTCGTTGGCGTAGATGTTCCCCACGCCGGCCACCTTCGTCTGGTCGAGCAGGAAGTTCCGGATCGGCACCTTCGAGGCGCGCGTCATCCGGTGCAGCGCGGCGCCCGTGAAGTCGTCCGCGAGGGGCTCGTGGCCCAGTTCTGCGGTGCGGCGCGCCCAGGCCTCGGGCGTGAGGAAGCGCAGCCGGCCGAAACGGCGCGCGTCGTCGTACAGCAGCCGGCGGCCGTCATCCAGGTCGAAGGCGACGGCGACGTGCCCGAGCTCCGCCGCGCGCGGAGAGTCCCCGACCACGAGCCGGCCGCTCATCCCGAGGTTCACCATCAGGCGCGCGCCATCCGCGAAGACGAGGACCACGTTCTTGCCGCGGCGCTCGACGGCCGAGACCGTGCGGCCGGAGAGCGCATCCGCGAAGGCGGCGGCGGGCGGCTCGTCCAGCACGTCCTCGTGGCGGACCTCCGTGCCGGCGACGCGCGCACCGAGGATCCGGCCACGCAGGTCCCGCACAATGGTCTCGGCCTCAGGCAGCTCCGGCACCGCGCGCGAGCTCCCGCCAGCCGATGTCACGCCGGAGCTGCCGGCCCTCGAAGGTGATCGCCTCCGCGCCGGCCCGGCTGCGCGCGGCCGCTTCCGCCATGGTGGGCGCGAGCGCCGTCACCGCGAGCACCCGCCCGCCCGCCGTCACGAGGCGGCCATCCTCCAGCTTCGTGCCCGCGTGGAAGACCAGCAGGTCCTGCGCGTCCGAGACCTCGGGCGGAATGCGGATCTCGTCGCCCTTCCGCACCGGACCCGGATAGCCGGCCGCGGCGAGCACCGTGGTCAGCGCCGCACCCGGCCGCCAGGCGAGCGTGAGGCCCTCGATCGAGCCGCCCCGGCCGATGGCGTGGAGCGGCTCGAGAAGCGAGGAGTCGAGCATCGGCAGCACGACCTGCGTCTCCGGATCGCCGAAGCGCGCGTTGAACTCCACCACCTTCGGACCCGCCGGCGTGAGCATCAGGCCGGCGTAGAGGAGGCCGCGGAAGGGACGCTCGTCCTCGCGCAGCGCGGTCACCGTCGGCTGGAGGATGCGCTCGGCAATGTCCCGGATCAGCGCCGGGTCCACGGTACCGACCGGCGTGTAGGCGCCCATGCCGCCCGTGTTCGGCCCCGTGTCGCCCTCGCCGATGCGCTTGTGGTCCTGCGCCGGGAGCATCGGCACCACCCGCGTGCCGTCGGACAGGGCGAAGACCGAGATCTCCTCGCCCTCGAGGAAGTCCTCCACCACGATCTCCTCGCCCGCCGCGCCGAAAGAGCGGTCCTCGAGCATCGTCCGCGCGGCCGAGAGCGCCTCCTCCGTCGTGCGGCAGACGACGGCCCCCTTGCCGGCCGCCAGTCCCGACGCCTTCACCACCAGCGGCGCCGGCCGTTCCGCGATGTACCTCGCGGCCGCCGCGAGCTCCGTGAACGTGGCGAACCCCGCCGTGGGCACCTCCGCGTCCCGCATGAGCCGCTTGGCGTAGGACTTCGACGACTCGATCTCCGTGGCCGCCTTGCTCGGCCCGAAGATCGCCAGCCCGTAGCGAAGGAACGTGTCCACGATCCCCTCCGCCAGCGGCCCCTCCGGGCCGACCACGGTCAGGTCGATCGAGTTCCCCTGCGCCCACGCCCCCAGCGCGGGCGCGTCGGCCGGGTCGAGCGGAAGGTGGCGCGCGAGCGACTCCGTGCCGCCGTTGCCGCGCGTGATGAACAGCTCCGCG
Organism: uncultured Gemmatimonadales bacterium; assembly: GCA_963708135.1. GTDB lineage: Bacteria > Gemmatimonadota > Gemmatimonadetes > Longimicrobiales > RSA9. The sequence continues at coordinate 795,290 of OY970192.1, forward strand.
TCCGGCGCGTCGCGCCGGAGCTTCCACAGGAGCGCGTGCTCCCTGCCGCCGTTGCCGACGATGAGGATCCGCATGTCGGGCTTCGTGTCGGGGGTCAGCTGCCTGAGGCGGCGGGGGCTGCGGCCCCGCCGCACCTGCGTCGGAGCAAGATAGCCGGGCGGCGTGGTTTCGGCAAACGTTCGGGTGGGAAGGCCGGCAGGCACGCCGCGAGAGCGCCAGGCCGGCGCTCCCGCGGTGCGGCGGACCTCACTTCCTCGTCGTGATCTCGATCACGCCGTTGGCGGCGGCGGGGTCGGGGAAGAGCTTCATGGCGCGCTCGCCCTTGAGCACTTCGACCGAGGCGATCCTGGAGGGGTCCAGCGAGTGGAGGGCGCTCGGCTCCGCGCGCCTGCCATCGATCACGAGGAGCCCGGTGAAGCCGTGCGAGTCCAGCGACGAGACCCTGCCGCGGGTCGCGGTGCGGCCGGGCTCATCCGCGATCCCTTCCGCGCGCAGCGTGAGCTGCTTCCCGACCGAGACCGCGCCGTTCTCCGGCACCGTCACGATCCGGATCTCGGTCGGGCCCGCGGCGGCCGGCGGTGCGCCGTCCCTGCGCCGGAGAACGCCGGCGCTCGCTTCTCGTTCGCCCGCGCCCACGGCACGGAGCTCCGCGGTCAACTTCCTCTCCCGCTCAGCCGACTCGGCGGGATCTCCAGTGGCGGTCCCCATTTCGCGCAATGTTCCAGTGGCCGCGGCGGACCGGGCGACGACGGCGCGCTCGGCGACCGCAGGGCGCAGGTTCCGCACCTCGACGGACGCGATCCGGCTCGCCGGAAGCGCGTGGGCCTCCGCCGCCGTCACGCGGTGGCCGTCAACGTAGTAGACCGGCGCGACGGTGGGCTGGGGCGCCCCCGCCTGGCGGGCGGCGAGCGTCGCGATCCGATCCGCGTGCGCGGCATCCAGGTCCTGGATCTCGGTGTCCGTCGGGAGCCGGGTCTCGCAGGCGACGACCACCGCGGCGGCGCCGAGCGTCGCCAGGAAGGCCACGCGGACGCGGCGGAACGGGCGGAAGGAGCGAAGCGGGGTCATGGCGACGAGCCTCCGTTCGAGTTGAGAGCCTCTGCCGGCCAGGGCGAGCGCCCCGGCCGCCAGGCCGGGGCCGCGCCCCGCCAGGGCGATGAGCATGGAGCCGTAGGAGCGGGCATCGACGCCGCGCGCGAGGACGCGCCGGTCGCAGTCGAGCTCGACGGCCACCCGCAGGCGCGCGAGCATCCACCACGTCGCCGGATGCCACGGCACGAGCGCGGCGGACGCGCACCCCGCGGCCAGCAGCCAGTGGTCGCGCGCGCGCAGGTGCTCGCGCTCGTGCGCCAGGGCGAGGCGCTGCTCTTCGGCGTCGCGCTCGAGCAGCCAGCGCGGCACGACGATCTCCGCGCGCCGAAGCCCCACCACCGCCGGGCCGCCGTCCGGCGCCACCCGCACGCCCGTCCCCGCCACCTCGCCGCCGGGCCAGCGCAGCCGCGCGAGCCGCATGCGGCGGTACGCGAGCGTGAACGCCAGCAGCGTCGCCAGGGTGAGCGCGAGCCAGGCGACGCCGAGCCCCCGCGCGATCCCCGGTGGCACCGCACGCGCCGCGCGGCCGATCACGCGCGCGATCGCCGCCGACGCGCTCTCCCGCGAGCGTTCGGCCCCCGCAGAGGCGGAGGACGCCGGGGACGCGACGGGAAGCGTCGCCTGAAAGGCCGGCGCGGCCGGCGCCCGGCCGACGATCTCGCGCACGGGAGCGGCCGCCGCCAGCGCGACGCAGCCCAGCAGCGCCGCCGCCCACGCCCACCGGGATGGCCGGTCCAGCGCGCGCAGCACGCGGTCCGCGCTCGCCGCCGCGACCGACAGGACGGCGCCGACCAGGAGCACGGACGCGATCCACGCGGCGATCATTCGCCCCCCTCCAGCCGCTCCTCCAGCAGCCGGCGCATCCGCTCCAGCTCCTCGGGGGAGAGATCCCGGTCCGACACCAGCTGCGCGAAGAGCTTCTCCACCGAGCCCTGGAAGATCTGCTCGCGGATCCGCGCCAGCGCGCTCCGTCCCGCCCGCTCCGCCGGCACCGTCGGGTGGTAGCGGTACGCCCGCCCCTCCGACTCGTGCCGGACGTAGCCCTTGGCCTCCAGCGTCTGCAAGGCCGAGAGCACCGACGTGTAGGCGAGCTCGTCCTCGAGGGCATCACGCACGTCGCCCACCGTGGCCGAGCCCAGCCGCCAGAGCACGGCCATCACGGCCAGCTCGCGGGGAGGGAAGTAGATCTCGTCTTCGGGCAAGGCTCGGCTCCGGTGAGAGGGTGCTCGAACGGCATCACCGGTGGCGCATCGTCCGGTGAGGTTCGCCGTTGCTACGGAATCTCCCGTAGATTAATGCGGCGGTGGCGGGCTGTCAACGGGTTTGTCAGTAGACGGGCAGGACAGCTCGTTGCGGGGGTGGAGCCCGGCGCCCGCGCGGGGCTAGGGGCCGGGACTCGGCGCGGGTTGGATGGGGCCGGGTTGGAGCTTCGCCCCGGGGCTCCCGGCGCGCAGCTGGGAATCGAACTCGGCCGTCGCGGCCAGGCGCTCGAGCGCTTCCGTGAGCTGGTGGACCTCGTCCTCCAGCGCGGCGATGCGCCCAAGTTGTATGGCGGTTTCGACATCCGTGACCATGAGCGGTCCTAGGAACCCGGGAGCTGCTGCTTCCTCGGAGCCGGCCCGCTCCGGAGCTGGGCGTCGAAGTTGACGGCGGCCTCGAGCCGCTCCACGGTTTCGCGCAGCTCGTTCACCTGCTCGACGATCATCGGGACGCGCGGGTCCTCGACCACCTGATGATCGCGGTCCATCGCGTCGCGCAAGCGGATGACGGAGTCAACGACCGGCTTCAGCGCGAAGCGGGCGGTGAGCCCCAGCATCGGGATGCCGATGACCGCAATGATGGCGACGATCGCGACGATATCATTACTCTGCATCTCACGCCTCCGTACGCATGAGTCGGCGCCCGCCCGCTACGACTTCCTGAAGCCCTGAGCGAACGACTCCTTCATTTTCCGCGCGGCTTCGCCCAGCTGCTCGGTGAACTCGCGGGCGCCGTCGCGGTAGGCGCGGGCGGCCTCGGCGAGGTCCTCCTTGTAGGGGGGCTGCTCGTCGCCGCGGCGGGTGTACTCGCCGCGCAGGATGCGGTCGTAGCTGCCGTCCTCGATCCAGTCGCGCAGCTCGGCGGCGCGGAGCACGTGGAAGGGGTGGGTGGAGCCGAGCAGGTTGAGCACCTTGAACACGGAGTCGGCGACGTCGCCTGTCTGGCGATACTCATCGGCCTGGCGCAGGAACTCGTTGAGATCGGTCTCCTCCGGGGTGCCGCCGCCGGCGAGGGTGAGCATGCTGGAGAGGGCGGCCTGCGGGTTCTGGGCCGCCAGCAGCCCGGCGCGGTCGGAGGAGAGCTCGGCCTTGCGGGACCACTCGAGGAGCCCGACCAGCACGGCGCGGGCGGCGAGGCCGATGATCGGGAAGCCGAGCTGCGCGAGCTGGAGCAGCACCACGAGCATGGTGCGGTAGAGCACGTGGCCGGAGAGGATGTGGCCGAGCTCGTGGCCGAGGATGAAGGTCATCTCCTCGTCGTTGAGCAGCCGGAGCGCCCCGGAGTTGAGGACGATGAAGGGCTTGTCGAGGCCGTAGGCCCCCGCGTTGACGAGCGGCGTCTGCGAGAGGAAGAGCTCGTACTCCTCCGGCGCGTCCATGGTCTCGAGCACCTCGCGGTAGCGGCGCCAGACCTCCGGGAACTGCTTCTCGCCGACACGCACGGCGTTGGCCTGAAACGCGAGGCGGATGGGCTTCTCGCCCAGCAGGCCGAAGATCTTGCGCAGCACCTCGTCGAAGGCGGGGATCTTCCGGAGCGCGGCAAGCGCCGCGCGGTCGGCCGGATGCTCCCAGGTGCGGGGGCTGATGTCGGTCAGGATGCGGCGGGCGCGGACGTCGTCGGCCATGGGGGCGGCTCCGAGTGCGGGGTACTCCGGTTGCTCTCTGTCCTACGCCGTGCGGCGTGCGCGGGTTTCGCGGCGCCGCCGCAAGCGCAAGGCGCAAGGCGCAAGCGCAAGCGGTGGCCAGCATTCCCCTCGCTTGCGCTTGCCCTTGCCCTTGCTCTTGCGCCTGCCGGACTACCGCAGCGCACGATCCAGGTCCTCCATCAGGTCCTCCGGGTCCTCGATGCCGGCGGAGAGGCGGACGAGCCCGTCGGTGATGCCCATGGCCTCGCGCATCTCGCGGGGCACCGAGGCGTGCGTCATGATGGCGGGGTGGTTGACGAGCGACTCCACGCCGCCGAGGCTCTCGGCGAGGGCGAAGAGGCGGGTCGCCTCCATGAACTTCCGGGCGCGCTCGAGTGAGCCGAGCTCGATGCTGACCATGCCGGTGTAGCCGCGCATCTGCCGCTGGGCGAGCGCGTGCTGCGGGTGGTCCGAGAGGCCCGGGTAGTAGACGCGCTCGACTGCCGGGTGCTGGGCCAGGTACTCGGCCACGAGCTGGCCGTTGCGGTTGTGCGCCTCCATGCGCAGCGGCAGCGTCTTGGTGCCGCGCAGCACGAGCCAGCAGTCCATCGGGCCGGGCACGCCGCCCGTCGCCTTCTGCTGGTAGCGGAGCTCGTCGGCGATCTGGTCGTCGCTCGTGACGACGATCCCGCCGATGACGTCCGAATGGCCGTTCAGGTACTTCGTCGTCGAGTGCAGCACGATCGTGGCGCCGAGCTCCAGCGGCCGCTGGTTGAACGGCGTCGCGAAGGTGTTGTCCACGGAGAGCGGCACCCCGGCCTCGCGCGCGACGGCGGCCACGGCGCCGAGGTCCGTGAGCCGCATCATCGGGTTGGTCGGCGTCTCGACGTGGATCAGCCGGGTCTCCGGGCGGAGCGCTTCGCGCACGCGCTCGGCCTCGCGCGTGTCCACGGGCGTGAACTCGATGCCCAGCTTCGCGAACACGGTCTGGAACATCCGGTGCGTGCCGCCGTAGACGTTCTCCTCGTAGATCACGTGGTCGCCGGCGGACAGCCGCTTCACCACGGCCTCGATGGCGGCCAGCCCGCTGGCGAACGCCATCCCGTGGCGTCCACCCTCGAGCGAGGCGACGTTCTTCTCCAGCGCGCTCCGCGTGGGATTCGTGACCCGCGCGTACTCGTACCCCTCGCGCGGGTGTCCCAGCGACTCCTGGACGTAGGTCGATGTCTGGAAGATCGGCGGCATGATCGCGCCGGTCGTCGGGTCCGGCGTCTGGCCTGCGTGGACCGCGCGCGTGGCGAAGCGGTCCTCTCTCTCGCTCATGATGGGTCGGGGTTCGAGCCTCCGCCCGCGCCCCCCGGCGCGGGATCCGGTCGAAGAATAGGGGCCGGGTGGGGCTTGCCGCCACTCCGGCGGCGCTGGCCGGCCGGGGCGATGAGCCGCGGTGCGAGACGCGAGATGCCGGATGCCGGATGCGGGACGCGGGGTGTGGGGCGCGGGATGCGGGGTGCGCGGCATGCGGGGTGCGGGCGCGGGACGGGGATGCGTTTGCGGGATGCGGCATGCGCGACGCGGGGCGCGCGACGCGGGGCGCGAGATGCGGGATGCGGCATGCGCGACGCGGGACGCGGGAGGCGGGGTGCGGGGCTCGGAACGGGAGACCCGAGCGAGATCGCGCACTCGGGGCCATCCGAACCGTCGGGATCCCGATTCTTCCCGGATATCGAGCAAAAGAGGGATCTCGATGTCGCGGGGACGCGAGCGTTGCGCCATCCTTCTCGAAATCCGATCAACATCGGGGCGGCGAGGCCGCGGCGCTGCTCGACTTGCCGATCTTGATCGGCCAGGCACGGCCCGCCGGCCGCGCCGGCAGGGCACCGCCACCCCCCCCGGCCGCTACCGCCGCCGCCTCCGCCCCCCCCCGCCGCCGCCTCCGCCCCCCCGCCGCCGCCCCGGCCCCGCGCCCCCGCCGCCGCCCCCGCCCCCGCGCCCCCGCCCCCGCGCCCCCGCGCCCGCCGCCCGCCGCCCGCGCCTGCAGGGCACCGCCCGCGCCGCGCCCCCCGCCCCGCGCCCCGCCGCCCCGGCCTCGCCGCCGCCGCCCCCGCCCCCGCGCCCCCGCCCCCGCCGCCGCCGCCCCCGCCGCCCCCGCCGCCCCCGCCGCCCCCGCCCCCGCCCCCGCCCCCCGCCGCCGCCCCGGCCGCCCCCGCCCCCGCCGCCCCCGCCCCCGCCGCCCCCGCCGCCCCCGCCGCCCCCGCCCCCGCCCCCGCCCCCCGCCGCCGCCCCGGCCGCCCCCGCCCCCGCCGCCCCCGCCCCCGCCCCGCCCCCGCCCCGCCGCCCCCGCCCCCGCCCCCGCCCCGCCCCCGCCCCGCCGCCCCCGCCCCCGCCCCCGCCCCGCCGCCCCCGCCCCCGCCCCCGCCCCGCCCCGCCGCCCCGGCCGCGCCGCCCCCGCCGCCCGCCGGCCGCGCCTGCAGGGCACCGCCCGCGCCGCGGCCCCCGCCCCGCGCCCCGCCGCCCCGGCCTCGCCGCCGCGCCCCCGCCCCCGCGCCCCCGCCCCCCCGCGCGGCGGCTCGTCGTCGGGTCGGCCGCTCCGCACGCCGGCCGAGGCCCGCTCTCCCGGGCGGCGGCCTGGACCGGCCGCCCCCGCCGCCGGTTCGCCCTTGCCCGGCACGGCTCGCCCGGCGATCCTGCGGGGTTCGCCGCCGCGGCCGTGAGCTCCTGCCGTGACGGTGGTTCACGCGCCGCTGCCTCGATCCAGATCTCGAGCCCCGACCCCCGAACCGCGAGTCCCGTGCAACTTCTCTCCCACACGACGCTCTCGGCCGAGGACGCCTCGCCGCGGCGGGCCATCCTCTTCCTCCACGGCATCTACGGCGCGGGCCGCAACTGGGCCTCGGTGGCGCGGCGGCTGGTGCGGGCGCGGCCGGAGTGGAGCGCGGTGCTGGTCGATCTGCGCGAGCACGGCGGCTCGAGCGGCTTCACGCCGCCGCACACGCTGGAGGCCGCGGCTGCGGACCTGGCGCGGCTGGCGACATCGCTTTCGGTGCCGGTGGACGCCGTGCTGGGCCACTCGTTCGGCGGCAAGGTCGCGCTCGTGTACGCGCGCGCCCACGCGCGAGGGCTCGGGCAGGTCTGGGTCGTGGACTCGACGCCCGAGGCGGGCGAGCCGCGCGGAAGCGCCTGGGGGATGCTCGGCGTGCTGCGTCGCGTTCCGGGGCCGTTCGAGGAGCGGAGCGAGGCGATCGCGGCGCTGGAGGTGCAGGGCGTGGCGGGCCCGGTGGCCCAGTGGCTGTCCACGAACCTCGAGTCGCGGGACGGCAAGCTGGTATGGCGCCTGGACCTGGAGGCCATGGAGGCGCTGCTCCGCGACTTCTTCCGCACGGACCTCTGGCCCGTGGTCGAGGATCCGCCGGGCGAGCTGCGGCTCCATTTCGTGAAGGCGGAGGAATCGTCGGTGCTCTCGGAGGTGGCGTGCGCGCGGATCGAGGCGGCCGGGCGGACGAACGGGCGGGTGTTCCTGCACCGCGTCGAGGGCGGCCACTGGCTGAATGCGGACAACCCCGACGCGCTGCAGGAGCTGCTGGTGAGGCAGCTTCGCGGCGGCCGCGGGTCCCAACCGCCCTGACACGGAGGGCTCGGAGGAAACGGAGAAGACGGAGCGGGGGTGTCGGGTTCGCGGGCGCCTGCCGACGCACCGCGCAGGTGCTGCGACCGTTGACCGATCACGGACGGCGGGCCAAGTTGGGCGCGCGAGGCCGCCTCCCCCGGGTGTGGCGGCCCCTTTTTTCGGCCATTTTCGCGGGTTGGTGAACGCGTGCCCGCATGCGCATGCGAACCAGCCGTCTTCCCGAGGAGCCATGGCGTTCGAGATTCCCAGTGGACTGATGGTCAGCGTCTCCGGCGTGCGCGGCCGGGTGGGCGAGGCGCTGGACCCGGAGGTGGTGGCGCGCTTCGCCGCGGCGTTCGGCGCCTGGCTTCGGGAGGCCGCGGGCGGGCGCCGGGCCCGCGTCGTCCTGGGCCGGGACACCCGCACCTCGGGGCCGATGTTCGCCCGGGCGGTCGCGGCCGCGCTGCAGTCCGTGGGATGCGACGTCATCGACCTCGGGCTCGCCCCCACGCCGACCACCCTCTTCGCCATCCGCCACCACGGCGCCGACGGCGCGATCGTCGTGACGGCCAGCCACAACCCCGTCGAGTGGAACGCGCTCAAGTTCGCCTCCTCGGCGGGGATGTTCCTGGACGGGGAGCAGGCGGAGCGGATGCGCGCCTATGTTGACGCCCTGCCGATTCCGCGCGCCGGCTGGGACGCCCTGGGCGAGGTCTCGACCGACAGCGGCGCCATCGAGCGGCACCTCGAGGCGGTCCTCGCGCTGCCCTACCTCGACATCGACGGACTGCGACGTCGCCGATTCCGCGTGGCGCTCGACGCCTGCCACGGCACCGGCGCCGTGCTGATCCCGCCGCTCCTGGACGCGCTCGGCTGCGAGCTGGTCGGCATCAACCTGGAGCCGGACGGCCGCTTCCACCGCTCCCCCGAGCCCGTGGCGGAGAACCTGGGCGAGCTCGAGCGGGTCGTCCGCGAGAGCGACGCCGACATCGGCCTGGCCACCGACCCGGACGCCGACCGCCTTTCGCTCGTCGGCGACCACGGCCGCGCCATCGGCGAGGACTTCACCCTCGCCCTGGCCGCGCAGCTCGTGCTGCGCCACCGCTCCGGCCCCGTCGTCACGAACCTGTCCACGTCCAGGGTGGTCGAAGACATTGCGGCCGAGGCCGGGGTGGCGCTGGTGCGCACGCCGGTCGGCGAGATCAACGTCGCCCGCCGGATGGAGTCGCTGCACGCGGTCGTGGGCGGGGAGGGGAACGGCGGGGTGATCCTGCCCGACATCCACCTCACGCGCGACTCCGCCGTGGCGACGGCGCTCGTGCTCCAGCTGCTGCACGAGACCGCGCAGCCGCTCGACGCGCTGGTGGGCGCGCGCCCCGCGTACACCATCGTGAAGGCCAGGCTGCCGCGCGACGCCGGCTCGCTCGAGGACGCCTACGCCCGCCTCGAGGCCGGCCTCGCCGCCCCCGAGACCGACCGGCAGGACGGGCTCCGGCTGGCGTGGCCCGCCGAGGCCCGGTGGCTCCACCTGCGCGCCTCCGGCACCGAGCCGATCCTACGCATCATCGCCGAGGCGAGGACGCGGGAGCAGGCCGAGGCGTTGGTGGAGCAGGCCCGACAGGCGCTGGAGGGCTGATCTCTCCGGCCGGAGCCTGGCCCTTCCCGGCGCCATCCCCCCGGCCCCCGGCGGCTGATCTCTCCGGCCGCGGGCTGGCCCTTCCCGGCGCCATCCCCCCGGCGCCGGACGCGAGGACGCGGGGCGAAGCCGAGCATCGTGACCGCGGGCCGAAGCCTCCCGGCGGAGCAGCGTCCGTTCCCGGGTGTAAACATTGCGGTTGGGGACGATGCGCCGGGAGCCGACGCCGCCCGGGACCCGGGTGACGCGATCGCGCGGATCGACGTTTCCCCGCGTCCTGGCGGAGCGGGGGTGGAGGGGCATCCTCCCTCCGGCACCCGGACGTCCGGGAAAAAAGGTTTCACCTTCCAGCACCAAAGAACGAGGTCACGCCACGCATGTGTGGAATCGTCGGCTACATCGGGGGCCGTTCATCGGTGCCCCTCCTGATGGAAGGGCTGCACCGGCTGGAGTACCGCGGCTACGACTCGGCGGGCGTCTCGGTGCTGTCGGAGGGGGCGCTCCAGACGCGCAAGGCCGCGGGCAAGATCGCCGAGCTCGAGAAGCTGCTGAAGAACGGCGGCGCGGTTAGCGGCACGTGCGGCATCGCCCATACGCGCTGGGCCACGCACGGTGCGCCAAACACGACCAACGCCCACCCGCACACGGACTGCTCGGGCGAGTTCGCGGTGGCGCACAACGGCATCATCGAGAACGCGGGCACGCTGCGGCGGAAGCTGGAGAGCCTGGGCCACACATTCACGACCGAGACGGATACGGAAGTGGTGGCGCATCTGATCGAGGAGGCGTTCGACGGCTCGCTCGAGGAGGCGGTCCGTTCGGCGCTGCGCCAGGTGGACGGCACCTACGGGCTCGCGATCCTGAGCAGCCGCGACCCCGACAAGCTCGTGGCGGCGAGGAAAGGCAGTCCGCTGCTGATCGCCATCGGCGATGACCACGATTACTACGTGGCGAGCGACGTGGCGGCGGTGCTCGCGCAGACGCGCCAGGTGGTCTACCTCGATGACGGCGAGATGGCCGTGATCACGCGCGATGGCTACCAGATCACGAAGCTGGATGGCGACCGGATCTCCAAGGAGGTCAAGCAGATCGACTGGGACCTGGATGCCATCGAGAAGGGCGGCCACGAGCATTTCATGCTGAAGGAGATCTTCGAGCAGCCGGAAACGCTCCGCAACACCATGCGCGGGCGGCTGCTCGAGGAGGAGGGGACCGCCAAGCTGGGCGGCGTGACGCTCTCGCCGGAGGAGCTCAAGTCGGTGAAGCGGATCGTGCTGACGGCGTGCGGCACCTCGTGGCACGCGAGCCTCATCGGCGGAAACATGCTCGAGGAGCTGGTCCGCATTCCGGCCGAGGTCGAGTACGCCTCCGAGTTCCGCTACCGCAACCCGGTCGTGGACGAGGGCACGCTGCTCATCGCGGTGAGCCAGTCGGGCGAGACGGCCGATACGCTCGCGGCCATGCGCGAGGCGCGGCAGCGCGGCGCGCGCGTCATGGGCGTCGTCAACGTCGTCGGCTCGACGATAGCGCGCGAGAGCGACTTCGGCATCTACATCCACGCCGGCCCCGAGATCGGCGTCGCCTCCACGAAGGCGTTCACCAGCCAGGTCGTCTCGCTCTCGCTCTTCACCCTGCTCATGGGCCGCCTGCGCGACCTCTCCGTGCTCCGGGGGCGGGAGATCGTGCACGCGCTGCGCGAGCTGCCCGACCAGGTCGAGCGGGTGCTCGAGCTGAACGACGCCATCCGCGAGCTCGCCCGCATCTACAAGAGCGCGCCCAACTTCCTCTACCTCGGCCGCGGCTACAACTTCCCCACCGCGCTCGAGGGCGCGCTCAAGCTCAAGGAGATCAGCTACATCCACGCCGAGGGACTGCCCGCCGCCGAGATGAAGCACGGCCCCATCGCGCTCATCGACGAGAACATGCCCGTCGTCGTCGTGGCGCCCACGGACGCCGTCTACAGCAAGATCATCTCGAACATCCAGGAGGTGAAGGCGCGCGGCGGCCGCATCGTCGCCGTGGTCACGGAAGGCAACGACGAGCTCACCGACATGGTCGACCACCTCATCCCGATCCCCCGCACGGTCAACATCCTGACGCCCGTCCTGGCCACCGTGCCGCTCCAGCTGCTGGCCTACCACATCGCCGTCATGCGCGGCTGCAACGTCAACATGCCGCGCAACCTGGCCAAGTCGGTGACGGTGGAGTAGAGAGCTGGGCTCCGTTCGTCCGCCCGCGTGTCCGGAGGCCGTTTCCCCCGGGGACGCGGAGGAGCGAAGTCATAGCGCTTCACCCCGCGTTCTCCGCCACCCTGCGTCTCCGCGTGGAACGCTGCCGAGCCATTCGAGGTGCAGGATCTCAGCCCGAGCGCCGCATCGAGACATCCGATCACCAGCCGAGGCAAGCGCATGCGTGTCGTGCTCCAGCGTGTCGCCCGCGCCGAGGTCCGCATCGGCGGCCGCGTCGCCGGCCGCATCGGCCGCGGCTTCCTGCTCCTCGTCGGCTTCCGCGAGGGCGACGACGAGGCCACGCTCGCCTGGATGGCCGACAAGGTCGTGGGCCTGCGGCTCTTCGGCGACGCGGAGGGCAAGATGAACGTGGCGCTGGACGACGTCGCCGGAGGCCTCCTCGTCGTCAGCCAGTTCACCCTCTACGGCGACACCCGCAAGGGCCGCCGGCCGAGCTTCGTCGAGGCGGCCCGCCCCGAGACCGCGATCCCGCTCTACGAGCGATTCCTGCAGCTGCTCCGCGCGCGCGCGCCCGGCCACGTCGAGAGCGGCGAGTTCGGCGCCATGATGGACGTGGAGCTCGTCAACGACGGCCCCGTCACCCTCATCCTGGAGCGGTGATGGCGGCGGGCTTCGATTCCTCTCCAGGCGACGCTTCCCCGTCAGGCGACGTGTCCCCCCGCCTGATCCTCGCCTCCGCGTCCCCACGGCGGGCGCAGCTCCTCGCCATGCTCGGCCTCCGCTTCGAGATCGTGCCCTCCGGCATCCCGGAGGAGGGCCTGCATGGCGAGACGCCCGCCGAGCACGCGCGCGGGCTCGCCGAGAAGAAGGCGCTGGCCGTCGCGGCGTCCCATCCCAATGCGCTCGTCATCGGAAGTGACACGATCGTCGTGATCGACGGCGAGATCGTGAACAAGCCCGAGGATGAGGAGGACGCCGTCGGCATGCTGATGCGGTTGCAGGGCAGGGAGCACGAGGTGCACACGGGCGTGGCGGTGGTCGAGACGGGCGGGCGCCGCGGGACCCGGCGCGAGGAGCCGGCGGTGAGCGCAGGGATGGACTGGTCCGTGGCGCAGAGCGGCGCCTTCCCGACGATCGGCTTGCCGCTTCGTCGCGCCAGCGGCACCGAGTCCGTGCGCGTCCGCTTTCGCCCCTTCGACGAGGCCACCGCCCGCGCCTACGTGGCCACCGGCGAGCCCATGGACAAGGCCGGCGCCTACGGCATCCAGGGCTACGGCGCCACGCTGGTCGAGAAGATCGACGGCGACTTCTTCGCCGTCATGGGGCTGCCGGTCGTGCGGCTGCTCCGGCTGCTGGAGGAGCTCGGGTACCGGTATGATTTCCGGGGGCTCGAGCGGGGGTAGACTCGCTGGCGCCCCACGCGCGCTCCCTTCGCGGCGGCCGGCGGTTCCAACGGCCTTGACACGGAGGACTCGAAGAGATCGGAGGCAGCGGAGCCGGGCTCTGGCGGAGCCCTGGACGGTCGCCGCGGAAGCGGGCACCTCCGGACCCCGTGATTCTTTTCGTTCGCCCTGCCGAGGCCCGACGCCCCGCCTACCTCCTGGTCCGAGTACGAGGCCCGCATGCTGCCGGCGCGGATCAATCGCAATAGCGCCACCAGCACCTTTTCTTTCGTAAAGGACCGTCCGCATTCGGCGACCCAGCCCACTTCAGTGCCGCTGTTCAGCATTCAGAGGATGGATTCGAGATCCTCCACGTCATTCGCCAGCGCGCCCAAGACATACATATCAGGAATCGACTCTATCATTGGTCTCTTCCAGGAGCTTTCGGACGGCAGCTGCGTGTCCGTCCGGCAGACGCCCGAACTCGCCCCAGTCCACCTGCGCGTGATACCCGGCGCCGTTTCTTAGCGCACCGTCAGCTCTTCCAGCCGGTGCCGCTCCGTGCGCAGCGGCCGCACGAACGCCTTGAGCTGGGTGATCTGCCCCGAGTAGCCCTCGGCGCGGATCTCCCTCAGCAGCACCGTGACGGGCAGCTCCGGGAGCTTCTTCAGCCGCGCCTCCACATACGCCTTGTACGGATCGAGTAGCGTCCGTCGCGGCGGGCGCGGACCCTAGGCCGGCGGCTCCTCACCCCTCAGGTACCGCCGCACCGTATTCCGGCTGAGCCCCGTCTCGCGGCCGATCGCGCGGATCGAGCGCTCGCCACGCACCATGCATTGAATGTCCAACCAGGCCTCCGTCGAGATCATCCCGGCCTCCGGCTGCGTCACCATCACGAGGGTCCGGGATCGGAAGGTAAGCGTTTCGAGTCGTGGTCTCCGCGGCTGCGCCGCTACGACCCGACTCACCCGCCGCAGGGTGGGTCAGTTTTCAACCGACGCGAGTGGGTCAACTTTCAACCGGCGATGACAACGCCGAAGAAGAAGGTGCTGGTCGGCATCGCCCGCAAGGCGACGCGCATGATGTTCCGGGTCGCGGTCGAGCGGCGGCTGTACACGGCCGAGCCGCCGCGGTAGGATGACGTAGCAGACAGGCTGGGGCGGGGCGCCGCTGCGCGCTCCCGCTTCCGGCCCGTGCACCGGGTCCAGGCCGGGGCAGAGCGCGCGAAGATGGATCGAAGGGACCCGCGTGGTCCGCTTCCGAGTGTGGCATTCGCGTACCCCGGCCCTGAGCACGCTCAAGTCTCCCATGTGGGGGTGTTGAGGGCCCTGCGGGGCGCCTCCGAATACCGACGCGATCGAGCTACGCGTGCTCATGTGGCCGGGGTGCGATTTGACAACAGGAGTCATCCTTTCAGGCGAGAGGAGCACCGCGTGCTCGCCGGGATGGTGGCCGGGCGTGGATCCGAGGCAGCACGTGAGGGGAGCGATGTCTCCGCCTCCGTCGAGTCGGCTGATCGCGCCCGGTCCACTCCCGTTGCTGTGACGCGCGGCTGAGGGGCCGGTGCGGATCCGATAATCTGGTCGAGGCGCACCCCGTGCGGCCTCCAAGGTGGCACTCGATCGCACCGGCCCATCTGGGTCACTCTGCCAGCAGTTGGACTTCGAGTATCTCGCCGACCCCCGCCGCGGCGGCCGCTGTTCGATCGACGGAGTCGGGGTCCACTGAGCCCCAGTTCAGAACTTCAAGGACATCGTACACAACCTCGCGCCCCGGGGAGTGTGGGTCTACAGACAGAATCTTGGCGACGACCACCTGACCATCGGCAAACCGCATCCGGACCCTCTGGTTTGCCAGCGGGATGAGTTCGGTAGCCTTCATCCTTTGCTCCTGTAGAAGTCGCGAGTACCCGGAGATCACTTCCACATCCATCGTTGGATGAGGAGGTGGACATTCCCACCAGTCAGTCTATTCTCCAAATTTCCGACCAATTCGCCCGCGTTGAAATGGCCCGCCGGCTTGATCTGCGGCGCACGATAGACTCGATCTCCCGCGACTCGACCGATCTCGGCGCCCGCTCCACGAGCGGCTCGAATTGCGCGCCCTCCAGCGGTCCATATGCGGCCTGCGATGGTAGCCTCTAATTCACTACCGAGCCGAACGGTGACGTTTTTGACCGCGCCTGCCGCCGTTTCCAGAGCGCGTCCAACGCGTCCAGCTGCTCTCGCGACAGGAGGCATAGGGAGCATCGCCGTCATGCAGGAAATCGACTCAGCACACGTTGCGAGCACGCCACCTGCGTAGTTCAGCGCAGCGTTGCCTTCTCCCGTGGCGAGACGGTGCGCGTACCACTCTGACGTGCCCGCTTCACAGTTGTTGAAGTCATCATCGGCAGGCGGACACGAACCGAAGGGATCCGTGTAAGACGCACCCCTCTACCGCGATTGCCCCGCCTTCCGGCCGACCCAGCAATTCAGCGATCTTATTCGTCTCAAACAGCGTCCCGTACCGTGACCCTGCAGGTGCAACCCTGAACCGTATCGCTGGGCTGCCGATCGGCTGAAGCCGGGTGGTCGATTCATCGACGTGCTCGGGATTCGCCTCCAGCCTGGCCGGCGTTACGGTCAACGGTTCGGCTCCGAGCTCCCCACGGCAGGCCTCGGCCGCCGTCTGACCGCGTTTTCTGTCATCGTCCGGTTCACGGTACGTCCCCGGCTCACCTCAACCGGGAGACGCACCATGAGCCACTACAAGAAGCGCCAGAGGGCCCAGCGAGCCGCCGCCGTGGTCGGGATCGACGCCGCAAAGCGCAGGCACGCGATGGTCGTGCGGCCGCGCGGCGGCGAGGACTCGACGCCGATGTTCTTCGAGGCGACGCGCGCCGGCTTCGGCAAGGCCCTGGAGGAGATCGAGGCCTGCGCCCCTGACGCCGAGCGGCACGAGATCCTGGTCGGCATCGAGTTCGCCGGGAACTACGGCTTCACGCTGGCGCACCACTTCGCGGCCGAGGGCCTCCAGGTCGTGAGCGTGCTCGGCTCGCACTCGAAGAAGTGGAAGGAGGTCGTCCACAACCAGAGCCTGAAGAGCGACCCGGCCGACGCCGTCACGATCACCGACCTGGCCAGCCAGGGGCACTTCGTGATCTTCCCCTTCCTCGAGCAGGTATTTGCAGACCTGCGCTACCTCGTGAGCCTGCGCGAGCGCCTGACGAAGCTCCGCACGGGCGCCATCACGCGCCTCAAGGACGTGCTCCAGGTCGTGTGGCCGGAGTTCGACCGCCGCTTCGGCAACTTCAACCACAAGACGCCGATCGCGCCCCTGGACGCCTTCCCGGGGCCCGACGCGCTCCTGAAGGCGTCCAAGCGCCGCATCATGACCGTGCTCCGGAAGGCGAGCCGCGGCCACCTCGGCGAGAAGGCCTATCAGGAGCTCCGGCACATGGCGGAGCACACCGTCGCCCTTCCGGGGGCCCAGGGCGTGCTCAAGGACGAGATCGCCCTCCAGCTCGAGCTCCTCGCCACCTACGAGCGGCAGATGGCCGAGGTCGAGCGGCTCATGGCGGAGTCTGTGTCGAGCGTGCCTGAGGGCGAGGCACTCCTTACGATCCCGAAGCTCGGGGCCGTCACCGCGGCGACGTTCCTCGGCTCGATCGGCGATCCGCAGGTCTACGAGTCCAGCCGTCAGGCACTCCGCGTCGGCGGACTGTCGCTCGTCGTCCACGAGAGCGGCAACCGGCACGGGCGTCCGCGGCTCTCCAAGCGGGGCCGCCCCGAGCTCCGGCGCCAGATGTACATGTTCGCGCTCCGGAGCGTCTCCAACCGGTCCCTCTACCACGACTACTACCGCCGCATGCTGGAGCGGAACGGTGGCGAGAAGATCCCCGCGCTGGTCGCCGTGATGCGCAAGGCGGCGCGCCTCATGTTCAGCGTCGCGAAGGACCGGCGCGCCTTCACCATGGAACCACCGCGGTAGCTCGGGGGAATAAACGGTGTGAGAGGGTCGGCTGGCGCGGACGCGCGCCGGCCCTCTCCGACCCAAGTGCACCCGACGCACGCCGGGGAGTTGCGCCCGAGAATGGATCGAGGAGGCCGCCCTTCGAGCGGCGGCCGGCCTCCGAATGCGGCACACGCGCACCCCGGCCGGGAAGGCGCCCCAGTCTCCGAGATAGGGGTGTCGAGGGCTCCCAGGAACGCTGGCAGAACCGCGTTCCCGAGCGCCTCCTACTTTGACCGCGATCGAGCTACGCGTCTTCATGCGGCCGGGGTGCGATCTGACAACACGGTTGCGGTTTCGCCCGGCGGGAGCGGCTCGCCGGGCGCGGACACTCGCCTGGACGCGGATCCCGAGCGGCACTCGAGGGGAGCACAGCCTCTGCCTCCGAACAGGCCCCAGATCGCGTCCCGGCACCCTCTCCCCCGCCCCTGTGCGAGCAGACGGGGAAGAGGTGCACGAGGGGCCGGTGCGGATCCGATAATCCGGTCGAGGCGTCATCCGACGGCCTCCGAAGAGGCACTCGATCGCACCGGGCCTACTCCGAAATCCCAAAGCGTGCTCTCGCATCCTCGGGAGCCACATTGATGAGCAACGGCGGTCCTCCACCGGGTAATTCGCTGTGGGGATAAGTCAGTACCCAAAAGCGTCCGTCCTTGGCGCGATACATGACGCTCCACCCATCATCTGAGCGCGCCACTTCCGTGATTTCGTGCGTAGTGATGATACGCTCAATTCGACGGCATTCGTCGTCAGGGACAAGGCGGCCGTCCTGATCAACCCAAGTTCCGGTGATGACCGTTTCGTCTGGCTGAATGAGAGTCATGGGATCTTCCTTATCAGGGCCTCAAACGGAATCGTGCCGTTGGGGATTACGAATTCACGAGCACCACCTGAAGTAAGTCCACGCCCGACGAAGCCCGGTGTCTTTCGGCCGACGGGAGAAGCAATCGCCTCGATGGCCGAACTCGGGAATTCAATGATGTTGAAGCCGAAGGGGCTTTCTGGGATCCCCAACCGAGTGGCAATCTCCTTCGACCCCATCCCCGCTATATCCTCGGCGGCCGTGACAAACACATCTTCGGCGCCAGCTCGCCCCAACGTTGCTGGAACAATATTCCCGGGAACGACGCGAGCAAGGACACTTGGGACAGCATTGGCTACTTCCCGACCGAGCAAGCGCCTTCCGAAGTCCGCAATGCCGCCTGCAATTCCGCCCGCGAGAACAGCGATGGGATCGAAAAATCCGGCGCTTTCAAGGCCTGGTTCGCCGCCGGGACACCCCGTATGCCACTCAGTCTCTGGGGGACACAATCCGAAGGGATCTGTATATACCGGACGCCTCTAACCCAATGCGCCCCGTTTCGGCCTCAGACACCTCCCGCCGGACTCTACCTCCAGCCGTCTCAATCAGCCGTCCTGACACCCCCCCGAACACCGAAGCCCTTCAGCATACCACCTAAAGTTCCATCGCCTCAGGCGCCCTCAGCCGCCGTCGATCCGCCCGGGGAGGTATTTTCAGAAGTTGTGGATCGCGTGACTTGATGGGGTGAAAAAAGGCGGCGTATCCTTCCGCGTTGGTTCGTTCACCGAAACGCGAAGCCCCGCTGGCCGGCGGGGGGAAGGAGACGCCACCCATGCTGAAGCTATTCATGGACGCCCCTGCGGAGCAAGCGGGGGGGCTGGAGTTCACGCTGGACGAGCTCGCGCGTGAGGGCGCGCGGCGGATGCTGGCGGTGGCGCTGGAGGCGGAGGTGGCCGCCTACGTGGAGCGCTACCGGGGCGAGCGGGACGAGGCGGGACACGCGCTCGTGGTGCGCAACGGGAAGGCGCGGCCGCGACGCGTGACGCTCGGGGCCGGGACGGTGGAGGTCGCCGCGCCGCGGGTGAATGACCGACGGGTGGTGGAGGGGACGCGCCAGCGCTTCACGAGCGAGATCCTGCCGCCGTACATGCGGCGCAGTCCCAAGGTGGCGGAGGTGCTGCCGGTGCTCTATTTGCGCGGGCTCTCGACCGGGGACTTTCAGGAGGCGCTGCGGGCGCTGCTCGGAGCGGAGGCCACAGCGGGGCTGTCGCCGAGCGTCATCAGCCGCCTGACTGGAGCTTGGGAGGAGGAGTACCGGGCCTGGCGGCGGCGCGATCTCTCGGACCGAGACTACGTCTACGTCTGGGTGGACGGGGTGCATTTCCGGATCCGGCTGGAAGAGGACCGCCTGTGTGCGCTCGTCGTGATCGGAGTGCGCCCGGACGGGACCAAGGAGCTCGTGGCCATCGAGGACGGCTACCGCGAATCGACGGAGAGCTGGGCGGCGCTCCTGCGCGATCTGACGAGGCGCGGCATGCGCCCTCCCGTCCTGGCCGTAGGGGATGGCGCGCTCGGCTTCTGGGCGGCCGCGCGCGACGTCTGGCCCGACACGCGGGAGCAGCGCTGCTGGGTGCACCGGCTGGCCAACGTGCTGGACAAGCTGCCCAAGCGGCTCCAGCCGAAAGCGAAAGCGCATCTGCGCGAGATCATGAACGCGGAGAGCCGCGCGGCGGCCCAGGAGGAGATTGAGCGCTTCCGCGAAGAGTACGGCGCCAAGTACCCCAAGGCGGTGGCGTCCCTCGTGCGCGACCAGGACCAGCTCCTGGCCTTCTTCGACTTCCCGGCCGAACACTGGAAGCATCTGCGCACCACCAATCCGGTGGAGAGCACCTTCGCGACCGTGCGGCTCCGGCAGCGGGTGACGAAGGGAGCGGGCTCGAGAACGCGCGGGCTGGTGTTCGCCTACAAGCTCCTGGACATGGCCAGCCAGCGGTGGCGGCGCCTCGACGGCGCCCACCTCCTCCCCCTCGTTCGGGCGGAGGTCCAGTTCACCGACGGCATCATGCAAGAGAGGGAGGATCAAGAAGGGCGGAGGAGCGCCGCCTGATCACCCCAATCCACAACATTTGACAATAGCTCTCCGCCCGGATTCCGTCACCACTCCGGCGGTGATACGCTTCCGGGTTCGGGCTCAAACCCGGCAGGCGCCGCTCACAACGCCATTCAGCCCGATTCCGCCATCGGTGCGGCCCACGGTACCGCTCTGGTCCACTTCAACCAGGAGCGAGACCATGAGCCGTTTCGAGAAGCGCCGCCGGGCCCAGCGCGCCGCCGCCGTCGCCGGAGTGGACGCGGGCAAGAGGAAGCACGCGATCGCCGTCCGGCCGCGCGGCGGCGAGGACAGCACGCCGCTCGAGTTCCAGACGACGCGGGAGGGCTTCGAGATCGCCGTCCACGCGATCCTCGACAACGCGCCCGACGCGCGGCCGGAGGACGTGCTGGTCGGCATCGAGTTCGCCGGCAACTACGGCTTCACCTTCGCGCACTTCCTGCGCGACCGCGGCTTCCAGGTCGTGAACGTGCTCGGCGCGCACAGCAAGCGCTGGAAGGAGGTCGTCCACAACCAGGGGCTGAAGAGCGACGCGAAGGACGCGCTCACGATCACCGACATGGTGGCGCAGGGCGCCTTCGTCGGCTTCCCGTTCCTCGAGCAGGTCTACGCCGACCTGCGCTACCTGGTCAGCATGCGCGAGCGCCTGACGAAGCTCCGGAGCGCGACGATCGCGCGGCTGAAGGACGTGCTCCAGGTCGTCTGGCCGGAGTTCGAGCGGCGCTTCAGCAACTTTAGCAAGAAGACGCCGATCGCGATCCTGGAGGCGTTCCCCGGGCCGGATGCGTTCCTGCGCGCACCGAAGCGGCGCGTGCTGAAGGTGATCCGGGAGGCGAGCCGGGGTCATCTGGGCGCGGCCGCCTACGAGCACCTGCGGTGCGCGGCCGAGGACACCGTGGCGCTCCCCGGCGCGCAGGGCGTGCTTGCGCAGGAGGTCGGCCTCCAGCTCGATCTCTTGGCCTCCTACGAGCGCCAGATCGCCGAGGTCGACCGCCTCATGGCCGAGCGGCTCGTGGACGCGCCCGAGGCCGAGGCGCTCCTGTCCGTCCCGAAGCTCGGCGCCGTCACGGCCGCCGTGTTCCTGGGCTCGATCGGCGACCCGCGGGCCTACGACTCCAGCCGGCAGGCGCTCAAGGTCGGCGGCCTCGGGCTCGTCGTGAGCGAGAGCGGCGCCCAGCGCGGCCGGCCGCGGCTCCCCAAGCGCGGCCGGCCCGAGCTCCGGCGCCAGATGTACATGTTCGCGGTGCGGAGCGTGAGCCGGGGCGGCCTGTTCCGGGCGGAATACGAGCGGGCGCTCGAGCGCAATCCGAACACGCCGAAGAAGAAGGTGCTGGTCGCGCTCGCGCGGAAGGCGACGCGGCTCATGTTCGCGCTCGCGAAGGAGCGGCGGCTGTACACGATGGAACCGCCGCGGTAGGTTGGGGGAATCAACACCATGGGAGGGCCGGCTGGCGCGGTGCGCGCCGGCCCTCCTACAGTGCACCAGACGCAGGCCGGGGGATGGAGCAGAAGAATCCATCGAAGGGGCCGTCTCGCACGAACGTGAGGCCTGCTTCCCAAGGTCGGACCCGCTCCCCCTGACCCAGAGTTCGCCACAGTCTCCGAGGAAGGCGTGTCGAGGGCCACGCGCGGCAGACGCCGCCACGGTGCCTCCGAGGACTTGAGGGTATCGAGCTACGCGATCTCGAGTGGTCTGGGTGCGATTTGACAACTCAGCGCTTGCCTTCGCCGTCGCGGCGTCGAGCCGGCCGCGACGGAACGGGTGGCGTGTGCCCGGCGCGGATCCGACATCCAGCCTGAGGCGGCCCAGCCGGCCTCCCATGATGGACCTGATCGCGTCGGGCACCGTCCTCCTCATGGGCATCGGCCCGGCATGGACCCGATAATCCGGATGAAGGGCGCTCTGCGGCCTCCCATGTGGGACTCGGTCGTGCCGGGCCCCGCCTCCCCGCCGGGCTGGCCGACGGGGAGGTGAGCCGAACCGGGGCCTGTGTGGATCGGGGGATCCGACAGAGGCGCGAACATCGCGGCCTCGGAAAGTGACACTTGATCGCATCGGCCTCTTCGCTGGTCGTCATCGGTACTCCTCCTCCAAGCGTTGCAGTAGGGCAGTAAACTCAGCTACAGCCTCCGGAATCCCCTCGCCCAAGTCCTCGTGGAAGTAGTCGCGGAAGAGTAGATCTGGCCAGATCCGCGTCTGCCCAGGCGCGGTGGTGTCGACGCGCCAATATCGGGAAGCCCGGCCATCTACTATCTCGAACAGTGAGATCGGTGCCCAGGAGAGCTTCCCATGCTCATTGACGAGGTGCAGCCATGTCCCGGTGCCCAAGACGTTGGAGTCAACCGAGAATTGGACTCCAACTACCATGTAGGTCTTCCCCAATTCCAATGCGAACTCATGGGCATCAGCAGCTACTCGGCCCATCCGCATCCGCTGCTCGGCGGTCGGCGAAATGGAGACACACTTGGCTCGCATTATCTGAATACCGTTTTGAATTCCACCCGCACACCGGTTACGAGGTTTTCGACCCAGTGTGTCTCGAACCGGACTCCGTCGTCTGCCCTAAATATGCTACTACTCTTCTTGACCCAGTCTCCTGCCTCGCCTCCGTACTGCTCAGCTATCCTGCCAGCATCCCGAAACACGGTTCCGGATCGACCACCGGCAAAGATGGTCCCTCGCTCCGCCATCTGCGCTTTGCTGGCGATCTGTTTCGCCAGGTTGAGGGCTTCGCCACTTCTGCCGACGCCGCCGATGAAGGCCCCGGGCGAGCCGCACAAAACACCTTCACCACAACCGCCCCCCATAAGGTCGTTGAAGGTCTGTTCTCCGGCTTCAAGAGCTGCGCCCACGTTCAGCGCCCAAGAACGGCCGGTTCGAGACCCCCAGTTGGCCAGTAATTGGTAACAGGATTCATCGGAACCGGTGAAGGGACACAGCCCGAACGGATCGGTATAGGAGGCCGGATTATCCCCGTTGTAGCTGTAGAGGTTGAGCCCGCCCGCAAGTCCAATGGGGTCTTCCTGCGTTAATATCCGCTCAGACGCCTCCGGCCGACTCCCGAGCCGCTATCCCTCTGTCGTTTCTTTCTTTAGCCGCTTCCTTCCCGCCTTCTTCGTCGTAGTTTTCCGCTTCAGACCTGGATGCGTGTTTTCCCCTACGCAAAGAGGAGGCGTCCCTTCGGCGGTGGTACCTCACGACCGATGTCGCGCGCCGTCTCGATCCACTCCTCGATCACCGTCTGCACGTTGCCCAGCGCCTCGCGATACGTGGCACCGTCGGCGGCACAGCCCGGCAGCTCGGGCACCTCGGCGATGTAGGCATCGTCCTCCTCGCTCCAGTAGAGGATGATCTCGTAGCGTGGGTCAGTCTTCGCCATCGGCCGTGCCTCCAAGCTTGTACGTCACGATTACACGCCGGACCTGCTTCACCTGATACGGCTTCGCCAGCTTGCCCCTGGGCTGCAGGTTCAGGATCTCCGCGATGCCATCACGCAAGTAAATGTGATGGCTGCCGCGGATCCGCTCCTCGAAGCCGAGCGCATGGAGCAGACGCCGCAGATCCTGGAAATCGATGGCGCTGTCGGAGGTTCCCCGCAGCAGCCGCGCCAGGATCTTGTCGATCTGCGTCATGCCGAAAGATAGCGTGCCGGCTCCTCGCGCGGGACCACCAAGGTGCGGGGCAGGTTTACGTAACCCGGTTACGTAAAGGGCCAGAGGCCCCCAGCGCAGGCGCGGCGAGGCCGAGTGCGCATAATCCCGGGATTATGCGCACCGAGCGAAAGCGAGGGGACCCGGCCGGTCCCGAGCGAGAGCGAGGGCGGCGCGCCGGAGCGCAGCCTGCGCCGCACGCGCCACGCTGCCGGCCCTGCCACCACCACCCTAAATAGACAAGCAAAGCAGCTAAAGAGAGGAGGGGTGGGTGGGCCGTGTGAGATGGGCCGGGTGAGTGCGGGCGTGCACCTGCTTGAGGCGGGCGATGGAGACGCGGGTGTAGAGCTGGGTGGTGGAGAGCTGGGCATGACCGAGCATCTCCTGGATGTCGCGGATGTCGGCGCCGCCCTCGAGCATGAGGGTGGCCATGGTGTGGCGAAAGAGGTGGCAGGAGCCGCTCTTGCCGAGGTCAGCCGCGGCCACGTAGCGGCGCACCAGCTCAGAGAGACGATTGGCCCGGAGCCGCCGTCCGCGGCGGGAGAGAAAGAGGAGTCCGTGATCGGGCGGCACGAGCAGGTGCGGCCGCACATCCGAGAGGTAGCGCTGGGCCCAGGCGAGCGCCCGCTCCCCGACGGGCACCAGCCGGTCGCGTCGTCCCTTGCCCTCGCGCACGAAGAGACTGCCGCGGGCAGGATCAATGTCCACCAGGCGGAGCCGGATGAGTTCGGTGCGACGGATCCCGGTCGAGTAGAGCACCTCGAGGAGCGTGCGGTCCCGCACCCCGAGCAGGGTGAACAGATCCGGCTGCGCAAGCACCCGCTCCGCTTCGTCGCTGGTGAGCACGGCGCCGGGCAGGTGATGGGCTCGCCTGGGCAGCTCGAGGTCGGCCGCGGGGTTGTAGGGCAGGCGGTGGGTCCGCACGAGCCACTTCAACAGGCCCTTGATGGCGATGAGCTTCTGCGCCTGTGCGCCCCAGCCCAGCGGCTGTCCGTTCTTCTGCCGCTGCTGGAAGAGCGCCGTGCGATAGCGCTCGAGGAGCGGCAGCGAGAGATCCTGCACGGTCTCGACGCCGCGCTCCTCGCACCAGGTGCGGAAGTGGTTCAGGTAGCTTTTGCGGCTGCGCACCGTGTGCGGCGAGTAGGCCGCGGCCGCAAGCGCGGCCAGGTGCAGCGCGATGAGCGTGGCGAGTTCGCTCTCCGCGGCCGCACTCATGCGTCCGCCGGGCCGTGATGGCCATTGCCCGAGGGAGCGGTTGCGACTACGTACGATTCCAGCCGCTCGTCGCCCTGAGATGGCTTTTCCAGTCTTTCTTTAGCAGCTAAAGAAGGGATCCGACTGACAGGAGCGGAGTTAGTACCGCTCGAAGCACCCCGGCCCCGGCCCGACCTCCCGCCGGCCGGGGGCCGACCGGACCCCGACCGCTCCACTCGGAGCCCCGACCGCTTCGCGTCATAGCCACCCTCGTGCAACGCCTCCACCTCGATCAGCCCCGGCAGAAACGCCTCACCTCCCATCCCCTGGCCCCGGTAGAGCAGCTCATAGGTGTAGCGCGGCCCCACCCGGTGCATGAGCACGTACTCGAGATCCACCAGTCGGCCCAGATGGATCTTTGTCTGCGTCGCACCCGTCGCGAGCGCCTCGCGCACCGACCGGGCTGTGAAGCGGAAGGTCTCCGGCTCGACCGTCTCACGACTGCACTCCTCGATGGCCCACTCGTTGAGCGCCTCCAGGAAACGGCGCGTCTGCGGCGGCAGCTCATCCAGCGATCTCCCCAGCACCGCGGCCGCCAGCCGGTTCGCGACCTCGATATCCTCTCGAGTGACTTCGATGTAGTCGATCCGCTCACCACCCCGCTCCGCCTGCTTCACCTCGCGCTGGTACTGGTGCAGCAACGCGATCGCATCCATCAGCGTCAGGTACTTCTCGTGATCGCGCCGCGTGCGGGTGCACGTGTCCAGAAACGTGAGCTGCGGCGCGTACGGGTTCACCACCGCCAGCGGTCGGAGCAGTCGCTGCGCGTTCTGATGCAGTCGCACCAGGGCATTCCCCTCCCGCCGTGCCAGCAGGCCCTCCAGTGTGCGCCGCGCCCGTTGCCGCTCGTGCACGCGCCGCGTCTGCGCGCGCGCCTCATCCACACTCAGCACCAGCGCCCGATTGAGCAGTTCCTCGTCCAGGTCCGTGGCCGTCGTGGTCAGCATGATCGCCACCGGCCCCTCCACCCGGTACTCCTCCGTCACCAGCCGGCCCGTGTGCGGATCCTTGCCCGTACTCGCGATGCTCAGCGTCCCCTCGCTCTGCAGCAGCTTGAGCGCGTAGCTCGCCCGCTCCGCACCTTCTTCTTCCACCACCGCCAGCACCTTGTGGCGCAGGTCCCGCCCGCCCATGTAGAAGAGGCTCTGCCCCGTCATGGCGGAGTACTCAATGCGCTCCTCTTCAGGCACGAAGCCCAGCACCGCATCGAGCAGGCTCGTCTTGCCCGCCGCACTGCTGCTCTGCACGATCACCGCGAGCGGCCGCTCCAGCTTCCGGCTCACGCTCGCCAGATAGCCCACCAGCTTGTTCGTCTCCTCGCCTACCACCCCCACCGCCTCGAAAGCACCGAGTACCTGCTCCAGCAGGTCGGGGGCGCGCAGCAGATCGAGCGCCGCGGCCTCCTCCCCCTCCGAGAGCTCGGGCGGCTTCTGTTCCCGGGGCGTGAGCGCATCGCGGAGTCGCTCCTCCTGCAGCGTCTCCAGCGCCAGCAGCACCTGGCCCAGCTCCGTCTTGAGCGCCGGCTCCGGGGCGCCGAGCTCGCTGGCGGCTTGCTTGAGGTAGGCCGTGCGCTGCTTGGCCGCGTACAGGTCCAGCGTGTCCACGTGCAGCGCCGCGCCCTGACGTACCAGCAGGTTGATCCGCAGCGCGTCCGCACTCGTGTTCTTCTCCAGCCCCCGCACCCGGTAACTCCGCTCGCCCGCGCGCAGCACGACCTCATGCTCACCCACCTCCACCGGCAGCGGCGGGGTGGGCGCGGCGGGAAGCGGAGAGGCAGACGGCACAGAGGGAGAGGAGGCGGCTAAAGGAGAGGAGGTCGAGGCCTTCGCAGTGGAGTGCGACGTGCCGGACACCCCCACTGATAGCTCATCCGCACCTGGCTCGTCCGGAGGACGTGCGGACTTCGCCGCGGGCGTTGCACGGCCACCGCCCAACCACACCGCGTGCCGGATCCGCTCCCCCAGGCTCTCCGCTGCCGGTGTCGAGGCCAGGGCATAGGCGTTGGCGTCCATCCCCTGCGGAAACTGGATGCGATAACACCCGATTCCGTCCGCCGCGAGTTGCTCGGCCAGTGCGGCCGCCGCGCTCTCGCCCGCCGCGTCCCGGTCGTAGGCGATCAGCACGCGCTCGGTGCCGTATCTGCGAAACGCCTCGTGATGCGCCGCCGTGAAGCCGCTCACCCCGTAGCTCGCCGTCACGTTCCGGTAGCCCGCGCACCAGAAGCTCAGCGCATCGAGCAGCGCCTCGCACAGGATGACCTCCTTCGACTCCGCCAGCGCCGCTTCGTTCCACACCCCCGCGTGCGCCCCCGGCAGGTAGAGGTGCAGCGGCGTGCCTGCCCGCAGTCCCTCCGTGATCTTGCGACCGTACATCTCCCGCACCGCTTCATCGGCATCGATCACCGGCACCACCAGCGAGCCGGTGAAATGCTCGTGTCCGCTCGGTCGCAGGATCCCCAGCCGCTGCAGCCGACTCCGGATCTCCGCTCCCGCCTTGAGCGCCTTCTTCGGCAGGTGGTAGCCCAGCGTCCGGTTGGCGAAGCCCAGTTGGAAGCGGTCAATATCCGCCACCTGGGCGAGGCCCCGCTTCTCCAGGTAGGCGATGGCTTCCGGACTCTCCTTCAGCGTCTCGTGGTAGTAGCCCACCACCTGCTGCAGCAGCGCCTGGTCATCGACGTCCGGCTCCAGCAGCGGCGGCAGTGCTCTGGCCTTTGCACTCGCGGCGGGCGCACCCCGCAGGATCTCCACCGCGTGCCGGAAGCTCACCCCCTCGCGCCGCATCACCCAGTCGATCACGCTCCCGCCCGCCTGGCACGCGCCCAGGCAGTGCCACAGCCCTTTCGCCGGGCTCACCACCAGACTCGGCTCGTGGTCCTCGTGGAACGGACACAGCCCCAGCAGGTCCGCGCCGTGCCGCCGCAGCTTCACTCCGCTCCCCTCCACCAGCCCCACCAGGTCCGCCTCGCGCTTGAGCCGCTCCAACTCCTCCCTCTGGATCCGGGCCATGGCTCCTGCCTCCTCCGGAAATCCCGTCAATGGACCCTTGCGTCTCTTGTGGTATGGACTAATATGTCATCATCGCACCGGACGCAAGAGAGGAGGCCTTATCATGATCGACCACGTGAAGCTCTATCCCGAGGTCGATATGGAGCAGTTCCCGGAGACCCTCAAGCTGCTGAGGGAAAGCAGGGGTCTGACGCAGGCCCGGCTTGCCGAGTTGATCGAGGCCAGTCCGCGCGTCTACAATCGGTGGGAAACGGGCGCGGCGGCCCCGCGGCTAGACACTCTCGTGAAGATCGCTGACATCCTCAACGTCAGCCTGGACGAGCTCGTCGGGCGCACCGAGCCCAGTTCCGAGGTCGAGATCCAGAATCCCAGGCTCCACGCCCTCTACCGCCACATCGATCGGCTCTCCGACGAGGACCAGCAGGCCGTCATCATCCTTCTCGACTCTCTCGTCAAGCGGTCCCAGATGGACCAGATCCTCGCTTCCTGACCAGCCACCGCCGCCCACGGGAACGAGCAGCTAAAGGAAGAAGCCCGGCCATCGCTGGTCGGGCTCTCCGGCTTCATGCCTGTGTCTCGGCACCGTTGCGGGCTCCGCTCCGGCGTGCCGGCCTCGCATTATGCGCCCTCGCCCTCGGCGCGCCTCCGCTCCGGGCGCTTCGCGCCTCTACATAACCGGGTTATGCAAACCCGCTGCGGCAGATCTCGTTGACAAAACGCCATATTCATTTGCTCATTCAGAGTTCAGCGGAGACTGACTGGCAACTTGCGTCGATTCCGAGAATTCCCATGCCTTAAAAGTAATCTCGATCCACGAGTAGCCCTCGCGGCGAAATGACGCTTTGTAGCTGGGCCCGGTCAGCCGTGAACGAACCAAGGCTCCAGCATCTTCGACTCGAAGGCAAGCGATTTCGCCGAAGCCCCAACCAAGTGATGCCTCCTTCTGCATCACTGAGTCAGAGAGTTCGTTGATAACGTGCAGTTCACTCACGCCGCAGAAGCGGATTGACACAATACGCCGGTCAGCGTATTGGGTCCGAATCGTTCCATCCTCCTGCCACACGAAGTCAATGTCGATGCTGAGGGACGCGCCCCAGTTCAGCCACTGGACGCCGACAACAACACACTCCTCGAAATCGCGGTACGCGTGAAGCTCTGCTCTCAATACAGGCAATCCGCTCATCGATTCCAGATGTTAAGATGCGTGGTCGCGTTGGGACCAGGGTTACCCAGCGCGTCGAGATAGTTGCGAGCTGCATTCATGATGCGCAGTTGCCAACCATTTTCCCGCCGCATTAAGCGAACTTCTTCGCCCGTTCCATTCGTGAAAAGGTAGCCACTCTTATTCTCCGTCAGTCCCATCACAAACCCGTTCTCTTTCAGAATTGCGCGAATTCCAATGATCGACTCATCCGCAAGTCCGCCTCCCTCCGAGAACAGCGCGCGTAGCCCGGCGCTCGCTCCCCGTAGCCCCCGCCCGACGGCACCACCACCCACCGTGAATGCCGCCATTGCGAAGCCGCGTCCGGCGTGACCACTCCCGATATCGAAGCCAGCATCAAACGCTGCGGTGATCGGATTGACATCGTTGATCGCATTCAACCCAGCTGCGGCATTGAGCACCACGCCGCCCAGGCCACCGCCACGCTGCGCTCCCCAATTTGCCGCTTTCTGCAAGCAATCTTCAATCGGCGGGCACAATCCGAACGGGTCGGTATAAGACGCGGGGTTGTTGCCCGCATACGCATAGAGGTTAAGCCCGCCGGCAAATCCGATGGGGTCTTCCTGCGTGAACCTCCCCAATCTGGCGTCGTAGTAGCGGTTGCGGAAGAAGGCTCCGGTCTCCTGGTTCGAGTCGCCGTTGCGGGCGGGGGCGAAGCTGTAGCTTTCGCGGATGGCACCCGACTGCGAGCCCCAGGTACTCCACGCCGGGAGCTCGTTTCCGTTCGTGTCCGTGATGCAGTTCTCGCCCTGCGGGCCCTGGAAGCTGAACAGTCGTTCGCGATGCGTGATGAAATATGCGCGCTTGTCGTTCAGGCTGCCGAGGGGACACGCAGCGTTGCCGTACATCATCAGCGGGTCGTCGAGCCCCGGCCCGTCCACGAACTCGACCGTCGAGTGCTCGATCACGTTCTGACCATCGTAGAAGGTCTCCGCGCCGGAGTGGGCATAAGCGCCGCGGATCCGCCGGCCCAGGCCGTCGTAGCGGAAGAAGGCGGTATCGGGGTGAGTGCCGGAGAGCTGGCCGGCGGCGCTGTAGTAGCGGTGCCAGGTGTAGGCGGTCCCGGCGTAGGTGCCCTGCTCGAGCGTCTCGTTGCCGTTCGCGTCGTAGCTGAAGTCGACGCTCTCCGGACCGGAGACGCCGCTGTAGTAGCGGGTCCGGCGGGTCACCTCGTTCGAGAGGCCGTCGAGCTGGAAGAGCACGCTGTCGGCGCACAGGCTGCCGCGCACGCACAGGTACTCCTTCACGCGGTTGCCGGCCGCGTCGTGGACCAGGCTGTCCATGGAGGCGTAGGTGCCGTTCTTCATCTGGTCCGTGTAGCGGATCTTCCCCCGGTGGTCGTAGGCCCAGTGGCTGACCCACGTCCCTCCGTTCGTCTCCCGGCCCCGGTTCACGACCGAGTCCGGCCGGCCCGCGGCGTCGTAGGCGAAGGTAAGGTCCACGGGCGTGTAGCCCGTCGTCGCATTGACCGAGACGACGCGCGCGAGCTGCCCGTCCTTCGTGTAGCCGTAGCTCGTCTTCGTGCCGTTGGGCAGCGAGACCGTGTCGCGCCGGCCGAGCGCGTCGTAATGGAAGGAGATCACCTCGCCCGCCGGCGTCTGGATCTGGCTGACGAGCCCGCCCGGGCCGAAGGTCGAGGTGTAGGTGCCCTTCGGCGTGGTCCGCGTGTGCCGGCCCGCCCACTGGTAGGCCGACGTGTACGTCCGCGTCGTTCCCGACCACTTGTGGAGCTGGACGCTCGAGGCGAGGGTGCCCTCGCGGTTGAAGGTGCGCGTGACCTTCGAGCTGTCCTCGTCGAGCACGGTCGGGTTGCCGGCGGCGTCGTACTGGAGGTCGATCGTGGTGCCGCGCACGCCGAGGACACCGCCCTGGTAGGTGCTCGAGAGAATCCGCTGCTTCGGGCGGTCGTCGCCGTCGTAGTGGATCGTGACGGTGCTGCCGTCGCGGTTCGTGCCCAGGGTGAGGTTCCCGGCGAGGTCGTAGGCGTCGAGCTGGGTGGCCCCCTTGGCGTCGACCATTGCCGTGTCCTCGCCCAGGGCGTTGTACTGCCAGATGCGGGCGAGCAGGCGGGGGTCTGACGCGCCAATGCGGTTACCATCCGCATCGAACGTGAAGCGGCTGGGGCGTATGAGGCCGTGGTCGTACTGGTCGACCTCGGTCCGGTTGCCGAGAAGGTCGTGCACGAAGGTCGTGCTGTCACCGGCGGGGTCGCTCACGCGGCGCAACAGCCCGTAGGCGTCGTAGCCGTAGCTGGTGGTGTCGCCGCCGGGCGTGGTGCTCGAGAGCAGGTTGCCGGTGCCGGAATCGTCGTTGCCGAGCATCGTGGTGAGATCCTGCACGCCGGCGCCGTAGACCGGCACGGAGTGCTCGGTCGCGCTCGCCACCTGGCCGCGGCTGTTGTACGTGAAGCTGGTCTCGTGCCCGCGCGGGTCCACGACGTTGTCCAGCGTGCCGTCCGTGGCGTTGTAGGTGAAGGTGGTGGTGTCCCGGTGCGTCCCGTCGCGCGGCTCGATCAGCTTCCACGGCTTGTCAGGCGCCGCCGTCGAATACCGATAGGTCACCGAATCCGCGCCGGCGCTCGACGTGAGGTCCGCGGCGTAGGCGACCCGGCCGGAGCCGTCGTAGGCGGTCGTGGTGGTGCGGCCGTTCGGCCAGTCGACCTCCTTCGTGAGCAGGGGGAAGCTGGCGTCGTGCTTCAGGACGGTTGTATTGCCCACGGCGTCGACAACCGTGTCCGGCGCGCCGAAGCGGTCCAGGTAGAACTTCGTGATCTGCAGGGTGTCCGTGCGCGGCCCGTGCACCTCGAAGTCGGCGCTCGCGGCCGCGTAGCTGGCGTTGAGGCCGGTGGCGGCGGTGGCAAGGCCGCGGCTCGCGAGAGGAGTAAACGTCGTGACCGGCGTTCCGGCCGTGACCTGCGGCAGGGTGTCGGCCTCCCACGATGGACCTGATCGCGTCGGGCACGCCCCTCCTTCGCACTCATGGCCATCGACCCGGCATGGACCCGATAATCCGGGCGAGGCGCGCTCTGCGGCCTCCCATGTGGGACTCGGTCGTGCCGGGGCCCCACCTCCCCGCCGGGATGACCGACGGGGAGGTGAGCGGAACGGGGCCGGTGTGGATCCGATAATCCGGTCGAGGGGTCTATGACCGCCTCCAATCTCGGACTCGATCGCACCGGCTCTACTCGCTTGGTTGGTTCCGCAGCAAGTCCCAGAGGCGTTCGCGAAGATGATCGAGGGTGGCATTCGCAACCGCTTCATCATCAACTGAATGGCCGTTTGCGCGGCTAATCCAAAGATCGGTGAAGCTGCCCATGCCTCCGAACAGTGCGCGGGCGTCATCGCAAATGTCCGGGCAATTTAGTTTTGATCTATGCTGGTTCAATATTGAATCAACCATCGAAGCCCACCCGGTTTCGTTGTGTCTACGTAAAAACTGCTCAATATCCTTGAGCACAGCTTCAACGTCCGCGTGTGCCGCCATCGGTCCTCCTCACGGGTGCGGGATCAGTACGCTTGGATCCCGAAGCCAGATCTGCGTCGCCCACGGAGCACCGCCAGCAACGCGACCAGTAAAGATTTCCGTTCCTTTCGGAATCACAAAACTGTTAAGTGTTTCAGCCGTTGCGCTTTCGGGCAAGTTCAGCGCGGCTCGCGCGATTTCGCCCGAAGCGATTCGGGAAACCGTTTGACGCGTGGTCAGGAAACGGCCGATCGGTCGGGAAACACCGCCGGAATATCGGTAACCGCTGACGTCACTTTGGAGAACTCTACTGCGTACGGTTCCGGCGAACGATTCAGCTACATCAGAAGCGAGGTCGCTCTTCGCAGCAGAAGCCGCGACCCGCCCGACCAACGCCTCCACCCCATGGCTCAGGAGTCCAGAAATTCCTCCCGCGAGCAGCGCCACCGGATCGAGAAGGCCCCCGCTCTTTAGCCCTGGCTCACCACCGGGGCACCCCGCGTGCCATTCGGTTTCCGGCGGGCACAGACCAAAGGGGTCCGTATAGGAGGCCGGATTATTCCCCGCATACGCATAGAGGTTGAGCCCGCCCGCAAGTCCGATGGGGTCTTCCTGCGTTAATATCCGCTCAGACGCCTCCGGCCGACTCCCGAGCCGCTATCCCTCTGTCGTTTCTTTCTTTAGCCGCTTCCTTCCCGCCTTCTTCGTCGTAGTTTTCCGCTTCAGACCTGGATGCGTGTTTTCCCCTACGCAAAGAGGAGGCGTCCCTTCGGCGGTGGTACCTCACGACCGATGTCGCGCGCCGTCTCGATCCACTCCTCGATCACCGTCTGCACGTTGCCCAGCGCCTCGCGATACGTGGCACCGTCGGCGGCACAGCCCGGCAGCTCGGGCACCTCGGCGATGTAGGCATCGTCCTCCTCGCTCCAGTAGAGGATGATCTCGTAGCGTGGGTCAGTCTTCGCCATCGGCCGTGCCTCCAAGCTTGTACGTCACGATTACACGCCGGACCTGCTTCACCTGATACGGCTTCGCCAGCTTGCCCCTGGGCTGCAGGTTCAGGATCTCCGCGATGCCATCACGCAAGTAGATGTGATGGCTGCCGCGGATCCGCTCCTCGAAGCCGAGCGCATGGAGCAGACGCCGCAGATCCTGGAAATCGATGGCGCTGTCGGAGGTTCCCCGCAGCAGCCGCGCCAGGATCTTGTCGATCTGCGTCATGCCGAAAGATAGCGTGCCGGCTCCTCGCGCGGGACCACCAAGGTGCGGGGCAGGTTTACGTAACCCGGTTACGTAAAGGGCCAGAGGCCCCCAGCGCAGGCGCGGCGAGGCCGAGTGCGCATAATCCCGGGATTATGCGCACCGAGCGAAAGCGAGGGGACCCGGCCGGTCCCGAGCGAGAGCGAGGGCGGCGCGCCGGAGCGCAGCCTGCGCCGCACGCGCCACGCTGCCGGCCCTGCCACCACCACCCTAAATAGACAAGCAAAGCAGCTAAAGAGAGGAGGGGTGGGTGGGCCGTGTGAGATGGGCCGGGTGAGTGCGGGCGTGCACCTGCTTGAGGCGGGCGATGGAGACGCGGGTGTAGAGCTGGGTGGTGGAGAGCTGGGCATGACCGAGCATCTCCTGGATGTCGCGGATGTCGGCGCCGCCCTCGAGCATGAGGGTGGCCATGGTGTGGCGAAAGAGGTGGCAGGAGCCGCTCTTGCCGAGGTCAGCCGCGGCCACGTAGCGGCGCACCAGCTCAGAGAGACGATTGGCCCGGAGCCGCCGTCCGCGGCGGGAGAGAAAGAGGAGTCCGTGATCGGGCGGCACGAGCAGGTGCGGCCGCACATCCGAGAGGTAGCGCTGGGCCCAGGCGAGCGCCCGCTCCCCGACGGGCACCAGCCGGTCGCGTCGTCCCTTGCCCTCGCGCACGAAGAGACTGCCGCGGGCAGGATCGATGTCCACCAGGCGGAGCCGGATGAGTTCGGTGCGACGGATCCCGGTCGAGTAGAGCACCTCGAGGAGCGTGCGGTCCCGCACCCCGAGCAGGGTTGACAGATCCGGCTGCGCAAGCACCCGCTCCGCTTCGTCGCTGGTGAGCACGGCGCCGGGCAGGTGATGGGCTCGCCTGGGCAGCTCGAGGTCGGCCGCGGGGTTGTAGGGCAGGCGGTGGGTCCGCACGAGCCACTTCAACAGGCCCTTGATGGCGATGAGCTTCTGCGCCTGTGCGCCCCAGCCCAGCGGCTGTCCGTTCTTCTGCCGCTGCTGGAAGAGCGCCGTGCGATAGCGCTCGAGGAGCGGCAGCGAGAGATCCTGCACGGTCTCGACGCCGCGCTCCTCGCACCAGGTGCGGAAGTGGTTCAGGTAGCTTTTGCGGCTGCGCACCGTGTGCGGCGAGTAGGCCGCGGCCGCAAGCGCGGCCAGGTGCAGCGCGATGAGCGTGGCGAGTTCGCTCTCCGCGGCCGCACTCATGCGTCCGCCGGGCCGTGATGGCCATTGCCCGAGGGAGCGGTTGCGACTACGTACGATTCCAGCCGCTCGTCGCCCTGAGATGGCTTTTCCAGTCTTTCTTTAGCAGCTAAAGAAGGGATCCGACTGACAGGAGCGGAGTTAGTACCGCTCGAAGCACCCCGGCCCCGGCCCGACCTCCCGCCGGCCGGGGGCCGACCGGACCCCGACCGCTCCACTCGGAGCCCCGACCGCTTCGCGTCATAGCCACCCTCGTGCAACGCCTCCACCTCGATCAGCCCCGGCAGAAACGCCTCACCTCCCATCCCCTGGCCCCGGTAGAGCAGCTCATAGGTGTAGCGCGGCCCCACCCGGTGCATGAGCACGTACTCGAGATCCACCAGTCGGCCCAGATGGATCTTTGTCTGCGTCGCACCCGTCGCGAGCGCCTCGCGCACCGACCGGGCTGTGAAGCGGAAGGTCTCCGGCTCGACCGTCTCACGACTGCACTCCTCGATGGCCCACTCGTTGAGCGCCTCCAGGAAACGGCGCGTCTGCGGCGGCAGCTCATCCAGCGATCTCCCCAGCACCGCGGCCGCCAGCCGGTTCGCGACCTCGATATCCTCTCGAGTGACTTCGATGTAGTCGATCCGCTCACCACCCCGCTCCGCCTGCTTCACCTCGCGCTGGTACTGGTGCAGCAACGCGATCGCATCCATCAGCGTCAGGTACTTCTCGTGATCGCGCCGCGTGCGGGTGCACGTGTCCAGAAACGTGAGCTGCGGCGCGTACGGGTTCACCACCGCCAGCGGTCGGAGCAGTCGCTGCGCGTTCTGATGCAGTCGCACCAGGGCATTCCCCTCCCGCCGTGCCAGCAGGCCCTCCAGTGTGCGCCGCGCCCGTTGCCGCTCGTGCACGCGCCGCGTCTGCGCGCGCGCCTCATCCACACTCAGCACCAGCGCCCGATTGAGCAGTTCCTCGTCCAGGTCCGTGGCCGTCGTGGTCAGCATGATCGCCACCGGCCCCTCCACCCGGTACTCCTCCGTCACCAGCCGGCCCGTGTGCGGATCCTTGCCCGTACTCGCGATGCTCAGCGTCCCCTCGCTCTGCAGCAGCTTGAGCGCGTAGCTCGCCCGCTCCGCACCTTCTTCTTCCACCACCGCCAGCACCTTGTGGCGCAGGTCCCGCCCGCCCATGTAGAAGAGGCTCTGCCCCGTCATGGCGGAGTACTCGATGCGCTCCTCTTCAGGCACGAAGCCCAGCACCGCATCGAGCAGGCTCGTCTTGCCCGCCGCACTGCTGCTCTGCACGATCACCGCGAGCGGCCGCTCCAGCTTCCGGCTCACGCTCGCCAGATAGCCCACCAGCTTGTTCGTCTCCTCGCCTACCACCCCCACCGCCTCGAAAGCACCGAGTACCTGCTCCAGCAGGTCGGGGGCGCGCAGCAGATCGAGCGCCGCGGCCTCCTCCCCCTCCGAGAGCTCGGGCGGCTTCTGTTCCCGGGGCGTGAGCGCATCGCGGAGTCGCTCCTCCTGCAGCGTCTCCAGCGCCAGCAGCACCTGGCCCAGCTCCGTCTTGAGCGCCGGCTCCGGGGCGCCGAGCTCGCTGGCGGCTTGCTTGAGGTAGGCCGTGCGCTGCTTGGCCGCGTACAGGTCCAGCGTGTCCACGTGCAGCGCCGCGCCCTGACGTACCAGCAGGTTGATCCGCAGCGCGTCCGCACTCGTGTTCTTCTCCAGCCCCCGCACCCGGTAACTCCGCTCGCCCGCGCGCAGCACGACCTCATGCTCACCCACCTCCACCGGCAGCGGCGGGGTGGGCGCGGCGGGAAGCGGAGAGGCAGACGGCACAGAGGGAGAGGAGGCGGCTAAAGGAGAGGAGGTCGAGGCCTTCGCAGTGGAGTGCGACGTGCCGGACACCCCCACTGATAGCTCATCCGCACCTGGCTCGTCCGGAGGACGTGCGGACTTCGCCGCGGGCGTTGCACGGCCACCGCCCAACCACACCGCGTGCCGGATCCGCTCCCCCAGGCTCTCCGCTGCCGGTGTCGAGGCCAGGGCATAGGCGTTGGCGTCCATCCCCTGCGGAAACTGGATGCGATAACACCCGATTCCGTCCGCCGCGAGTTGCTCGGCCAGTGCGGCCGCCGCGCTCTCGCCCGCCGCGTCCCGGTCGTAGGCGATCAGCACGCGCTCGGTGCCGTATCTGCGAAACGCCTCGTGATGCGCCGCCGTGAAGCCGCTCACCCCGTAGCTCGCCGTCACGTTCCGGTAGCCCGCGCACCAGAAGCTCAGCGCATCGAGCAGCGCCTCGCACAGGATGACCTCCTTCGACTCCGCCAGCGCCGCTTCGTTCCACACCCCCGCGTGCGCCCCCGGCAGGTAGAGGTGCAGCGGCGTGCCTGCCCGCAGTCCCTCCGTGATCTTGCGACCGTACATCTCCCGCACCGCTTCATCGGCATCGATCACCGGCACCACCAGCGAGCCGGTGAAATGCTCGTGTCCGCTCGGTCGCAGGATCCCCAGCCGCTGCAGCCGACTCCGGATCTCCGCTCCCGCCTTGAGCGCCTTCTTCGGCAGGTGGTAGCCCAGCGTCCGGTTGGCGAAGCCCAGTTGGAAGCGGTCAATATCCGCCACCTGGGCGAGGCCCCGCTTCTCCAGGTAGGCGATGGCTTCCGGACTCTCCTTCAGCGTCTCGTGGTAGTAGCCCACCACCTGCTGCAGCAGCGCCTGGTCATCGACGTCCGGCTCCAGCAGCGGCGGCAGTGCTCTGGCCTTTGCACTCGCGGCGGGCGCACCCCGCAGGATCTCCACCGCGTGCCGGAAGCTCACCCCCTCGCGCCGCATCACCCAGTCGATCACGCTCCCGCCCGCCTGGCACGCGCCCAGGCAGTGCCACAGCCCTTTCGCCGGGCTCACCACCAGACTCGGCTCGTGGTCCTCGTGGAACGGACACAGCCCCAGCAGGTCCGCGCCGTGCCGCCGCAGCTTCACTCCGCTCCCCTCCACCAGCCCCACCAGGTCCGCCTCGCGCTTGAGCCGCTCCAACTCCTCCCTCTGGATCCGGGCCATGGCTCCTGCCTCCTCCGGAAATCCCGTCAATGGACCCTTGCGTCTCTTGTGGTATGGACTAATATGTCATCATCGCACCGGACGCAAGAGAGGAGGCCTTATCATGATCGACCACGTGAAGCTCTATCCCGAGGTCGATATGGAGCAGTTCCCGGAGACCCTCAAGCTGCTGAGGGAAAGCAGGGGTCTGACGCAGGCCCGGCTTGCCGAGTTGATCGAGGCCAGTCCGCGCGTCTACAATCGGTGGGAAACGGGCGCGGCGGCCCCGCGGCTAGACACTCTCGTGAAGATCGCTGACATCCTCAACGTCAGCCTGGACGAGCTCGTCGGGCGCACCGAGCCCAGTTCCGAGGTCGAGATCCAGAATCCCAGGCTCCACGCCCTCTACCGCCACATCGATCGGCTCTCCGACGAGGACCAGCAGGCCGTCATCATCCTTCTCGACTCTCTCGTCAAGCGGTCCCAGATGGACCAGATCCTCGCTTCCTGACCAGCCACCGCCGCCCACGGGAACGAGCAGCTAAAGGAAGAAGCCCGGCCATCGCTGGTCGGGCTCTCCGGCTTCATGCCTGTGTCTCGGCACCGTTGCGGGCTCCGCTCCGGCGTGCCGGCCTCGCATTATGCGCCCTCGCCCTCGGCGCGCCTCCGCTCCGGGCGCTTCGCGCCTCTACATAACCGGGTTATGCAAACCCGCTGCGGCAGATCTCGTTGACAAAACGCCATATTCATTTGCTCATTCAGAGTTCAGCGGAGACTGACTGGCAACTTGCGTCGATTCCGAGAATTCCCATGCCTTAAAAGTAATCTCGATCCACGAGTAGCCCTCGCGGCGAAATGACGCTTTGTAGCTGGGCCCGGTCAGCCGTGAACGAACCAAGGCTCCAGCATCTTCGACTCGAAGGCAAGCGATTTCGCCGAAGCCCCAACCAAGTGATGCCTCCTTCTGCATCACTGAGTCAGAGAGTTCGTTGATAACGTGCAGTTCACTCACGCCGCAGAAGCGGATTGACACAATACGCCGGTCAGCGTATTGGGTCCGAATCGTTCCATCCTCCTGCCACACGAAGTCAATGTCGATGCTGAGGGACGCGCCCCAGTTCAGCCACTGGACGCCGACAACAACACACTCCTCGAAATCGCGGTACGCGTGAAGCTCTGCTCTCAATACAGGCAATCCGCTCATCGATTCCAGATGTTAAGATGCGTGGTCGCGTTGGGACCAGGGTTACCCAGCGCGTCGAGATAGTTGCGAGCTGCATTCATGATGCGCAGTTGCCAACCATTTTCCCGCCGCATTAAGCGAACTTCTTCGCCCGTTCCATTCGTGAAAAGGTAGCCACTCTTATTCTCCGTCAGTCCCATCACAAACCCGTTCTCTTTCAGAATTGCGCGAATTCCAATGATCGACTCATCCGCAAGTCCGCCTCCCTCCGAGAACAGCGCGCGTAGCCCGGCGCTCGCTCCCCGTAGCCCCCGCCCGACGGCACCACCACCCACCGTGAATGCCGCCATTGCGAAGCCGCGTCCGGCGTGACCACTCCCGATATCGAAGCCAGCATCAAACGCTGCGGTGATCGGATTGACATCGTTGATCGCATTCAACCCAGCTGCGGCATTGAGCACCACGCCGCCCAGGCCACCGCCACGCTGCGCTCCCCAATTTGCCGCTTTCTGCAAGCAATCTTCAATCGGCGGGCACAATCCGAACGGGTCGGTATAAGACGCGGGGTTGTTGCCCGCATACGCATAGAGGTTAAGCCCGCCGGCAAATCCGATGGGGTCTTCCTGCGTGAACCTCCCCAATCTGGCGTCGTAGTAGCGGTTGCGGAAGAAGGCTCCGGTCTCCTGGTTCGAGTCGCCGTTGCGGGCGGGGGCGAAGCTGTAGCTTTCGCGGATGGCACCCGACTGCGAGCCCCAGGTACTCCACGCCGGGAGCTCGTTTCCGTTCGTGTCCGTGATGCAGTTCTCGCCCTGCGGGCCCTGGAAGCTGAACAGTCGTTCGCGATGCGTGATGAAATATGCGCGCTTGTCGTTCAGGCTGCCGAGGGGACACGCAGCGTTGCCGTACATCATCAGCGGGTCGTCGAGCCCCGGCCCGTCCACGAACTCGACCGTCGAGTGCTCGATCACGTTCTGACCATCGTAGAAGGTCTCCGCGCCGGAGTGGGCATAAGCGCCGCGGATCCGCCGGCCCAGGCCGTCGTAGCGGAAGAAGGCGGTATCGGGGTGAGTGCCGGAGAGCTGGCCGGCGGCGCTGTAGTAGCGGTGCCAGGTGTAGGCGGTCCCGGCGTAGGTGCCCTGCTCGAGCGTCTCGTTGCCGTTCGCGTCGTAGCTGAAGTCGACGCTCTCCGGACCGGAGACGCCGCTGTAGTAGCGGGTCCGGCGGGTCACCTCGTTCGAGAGGCCGTCGAGCTGGAAGAGCACGCTGTCGGCGCACAGGCTGCCGCGCACGCACAGGTACTCTTTCACGCGGTTGCCGGCCGCGTCGTAGACCATGCTGTCGGTCGAGGACGTCCCTCCAGGGTGGCTCTGACTCGTATAGCGGATGCGCCCGCTCCCGTCGTAGGCCCAGCGGTCCACCCAGGTCGCGTTATTGGTCTCGTTGCCGCGGTTGACGACCGAATCAGGCCGCCCAGCGGCGTCGTAGGCGAAGCTCAGGTCCACGGCGGTGTCACCGCTCGTGGCGTTGACGGAGATGACGCGCGCGATCTGCCCGTCTTTCGTGTAACCGTAGCTCGTTTTCGTGGTGTTGGGCAGCCAGACCGTGTCGCGCCGCCCGAGCGCGTCGTAGTGGAACGAGATCATCTCGCCAGCGGGCGTCTGGATCTGGGAGACGAGCCCGCCCGGCCCGAGGGTGTAGGTGTACGTCCCCTTCGGCGTGCTCAGCGTATGGCGGCCCGCCCACTGATAGGCCGAGCTGTAGGTGCGCTGCGTGCCGGACCACTTGTGGAGCTGCGTGCTTGAGGCGAGGGTGCCTTCCTTGTTGAAGACCCGCGTGACCTGCGAGCTGTCCTCATCGAGCATGGTGACGTTACCGGCCGCGTCATACTGGAGGTTGATCGTCGTGCCGACCACGCCGAGGACGCCATTCTGGTAGGTGGATGAGAGGACGCGCTGCTTCGGGCGATTCACTCAGGACGAGGTACGTCTCCTCCTCGAGCTGCTGGCGATGTACGACCGGCAGATCGCGGCCGTGGAGGAAGCGATGGTCTTCGCCCTCCGTCGGGCCCCGGAGGCGAAGGCGCTGATGTCGATCCCCAAGCTCGGCGCGGTCACCGCGGCTGTCTTCCTGGGTTCGATCGGCGATCCGAGGGCGTACGAGTCGAGCCGGCAGGCGCTCCGCGTGGGTGGCCTCTCATTGGTCGTGCAGGAGAGCGGGCTGCTCCGCGGCAAGCCGCGCCTCAGCAAGCGGGGCCGGCCCGAGATGCGACGGCAGGCGTACATGTTCGCGGCCGCAGCGTGATGAAGGGTGGGCTCTACCGGGAGGCGTTCGACCGCGCCCTGGCCGAGAACCCGCAGAAGCCGAAGAAGAAGATCCTGGTGGCCCTGGCGCGGCGCGCCACGAAGCTCATGTTCAGCGTCGCGCGGGACCGGAGGCTGTACACGCCGGATGGCCCGAAGTAGGATTCCGGCAGGTGAAAGAGCGGAAGGGCTGCGGCATCCTGCCGAGCCCTCCCGCGAGCACCAGACGCAGGCTGGAGAGTGGAGCCGGCAATCCATCGAAGGAGTTGCAGAAGCGCTCGGCGCCGCAGCTCGCTTCCGAATGCTGGAACGCTCCCTCCGGCCCAGAGCCCGCTCAAGTCTCCGAGGAAGGCGTGTCGAGGACCCTCCGGGGTGCCTCCAAGGAACTGAGGGTATCGAGCTACGCGAGCCCGAGCGGTCTGGGTGCGATTTGACAACTCCGTATACTACCTGCCGAGACCCCGACCGGGCGGTCGCGGCACCAGTGGCGCGTGCCCGGCGTGGACCCGCCATGTCCCTTGAGGCGGCGTTGCCGGCCTCCGATGGTGGACTCGGTCACGTCGGGCAGCGCGCTCTTTCACGTCAAACACCCACCGACAGCGCTGCCCGGCATGGGTCCGACAATCCGGTTGAGGCGCGTCCTGCGGCCTCCGATACCGGACTCGATCATGCCGGGCAGCTTCGGCTACCGCCTGACCGGTTCACCGTCGATGCTTACGCCGCGGGCGATGACGACGAGCGACGCAGCATCATCGAAGTATAGGCGGTAGCGCGTGATTGGAGGGCGCGGCACTGTCTCGTGCCAACCCACTGAAGTGTTCCAACGAGCCTCCAGCTCTTGAATGTCGGCGGCAGCTGTCTCAGCCACGATGTAGTCCGGTCCGATGACGTCTTCT
This sequence comes from uncultured Gemmatimonadales bacterium, assembly GCA_963708135.1. Lineage (GTDB taxonomy): Bacteria > Gemmatimonadota > Gemmatimonadetes > Longimicrobiales > RSA9. Next base: position 837,432 of record OY970192.1, read on the forward strand.
TCTACGCAGACGGCGCCCGCCGTGTATTCGACCCGAAGCACGTCGGAGAAGGTGACTTCGGTCCATTTCGTCTCTCCTTCTTCAGTAGTGTCGTACCGAACCGTTGCGAAGCCTTCGGACATGTTCACGACCGGACCAGCCAGCGTGTGACTGGTGCGGCGTGGCAGATCAATCAAGGTCGTCATGTTCACCTGATTACAGGGGTGAACGTCGGAGATGCAGAGCCCGCCATCTCAGCGAGGCGTTCCGTTAGCTGCCTCTCAAACATTGCATTGCCCGTAACATTGTTGATTACGGTCGGCCTCATGCCCGCGATCCTCAACGCCATCAGCGAGCGGTTGTTCATCGTGTACGACACGCCATCTCGAACAACGACGTTTAGGGGCAGCTGACTTGGTGTGATCGCACCGCTTCTCAGGCCGGCCGCCACATCAGAGATCGACTGACCTGCAAACTCGCCGTGACGGAAGCTCGACGAAATACCCCTCTGGGCGAACTGTACCGCTCCCTCGTCAGCGGCTGCGGTGGCGACGCTGCGTCCGATCAGTGCTCGGATCCCGCCTGCGATGCCGCCTGCGAGAAACGCTACCGGATCTAGCAGACCAGGGCCACGGAGACCTGGTTCGTGTCCTGGACACCCCGTATGCCACTCAGTCTCCGGAGGGCACAATCCGAAGGGATCGGTATAGGAGGGACGCCTCTAACCCAATGCGCCCCGATTCGGCCTCCGATCAGCCTACCTCCGACGCCACCTCCCGCCGTCTCAATCAGCCCTCCTGACACCCTCCCGAACAGCGAAACCCTTCACCATACCACCCGCAGCTCCACCGCCTCAGGCGGGGTCGACTGCCTTCCATTCACCCGGATTCCGCGCCCGATCCTGGCGGTGATACGGTTCCGGGTTCCGCCTCCGTCCCGGCGGCCCCGGCTCAGAGCGCCATAGAGCACGATTCCGCCATCGGTGCGGCCCACGGTACCGCTCTGGTCCACTTCAACCAGGAGCGAGACCATGAGCCGTTTCGAGAAGCGCCGCCGGGCCCAGCGCGCCGCCGCCGTCGCCGGAGTGGACGCGGGCAAGCGGAAGCACGCGATCGCGGTCCGGCCGCGCGGCGGCGAGGATAGCACGCCGCTCGAGTTCCAGACGACGCGAGCCGGCTTCGAGACCGCGGTCCGCGCGATCCTCGAGAACGCTCCGGGCACACGACCCGAGGACGTGCTGGTCGGCATTGAGTTCGCCGGCAACTACGGCTTCACCTTCGCCCACTTCCTGCGCGACCGCGGCTTCCAGGTCGTGAACGTGCTCGGCGCCCACAGCAAGCGCTGGAAGGAGGTGGTCCACAACCAGGGGCTGAAGAGCGACCCCAAGGACGCGCTCACGATCACCGACATGGTGGCGCAGGGCGCCTTCGTCGGCTTCCCGTTCCTCGAGCAGGTCTACGCCGACCTGCGCTACCTGGTCAGCATGCGCGAGCGGCTGACGAAGCTCCGGAGCGCGACGATCGCGCGGCTGAAGGACGTGCTCCAGGTCGTCTGGCCGGAGTTCGAGCGGCGCTTCAAGAACTTCAGCAAGAAGACGCCGATCGCGATCCTGGAGGCGTTCCCCGGGCCGGATGCGTTCCTGCGCGCACCGAAGCGGCGCGTGCTGAAGGTGATCCGGGAGGCGAGCCGGGGTCATCTGGGCGAGGCCGCCTACGAGCACCTGCGGTGCGCGGCCGAGGACACCGTGGCGCTCCCCGGCGCGCAGGGCGTGCTTGCGCAGGAGGTCGGCCTCCAGCTCGATCTGCTCGCGTCCTACGAGCGCCAGATCGCCGAGGTCGAGCGCCTCATGGCCGAGCGGCTGGTGGACGCGCCGGAGGCGCCCTCGCTCCTCTCGGTGCCGAAGCTCGGCGCCGTGACGGCCGCCGTGTTCCTCGGCTCGATCGGCGACCCGCGGGCCTACGACTCGAGCCGGCAGGCGCTCAAGGTCGGCGGCCTCGGGCTCGTCGTGAGCGAGAGCGGCGCCCAGCGCGGCCGGCCCGAGCTCCGGCGCCAGATGTACATGTTCGCGGTGCGGAGCGTGAGCCGGGGCGGCCTGTTCCGGGCGGAATACGAGCGGGCGCTCGAGCGCAATCCGAACACGCCGAAGAAGAAGGTGCTGGTCGCGCTCGCGCGGAAGGCGACGCGGCTCATGTTCGCGCTCGCGAAGGAGCGGCGGCTGTACACGATGGAACCGCCGCGGTAGGTTGGGGGAATCAACACCATGGGAGGGCCGGCTGGCGCGGTGCGCGCCGGCCCTCCTACAGTGCACCAGACGCAGGCCGGGGGATGGAGCAGAAGAATCCATCGAAGGGGCCGTCTCGCACGAACGTGAGGCCTGCTTCCCAAGGTCGGACCCGCTCCCCCTGACCCAGAGTTCGCCACAGTCTCCGAGGAAGGCGTGTCGAGGGCCACGCGCGGCAGACGCCGCCACGGTGCCTCCGAGGACTTGAGGGTATCGAGCTACGCGATCTCGAGTGGTCTGGGTGCGATTTGACAACTCAGCGCTTGCCTTCGCCGTCGCGGCGTCGAGCCGGCCGCGACGGAACGGGTGGCGTGTGCCCGGCGCGGATCCGACATCCAGCCTGAGGCGGCCCAGCCGGTCTCCCATGATGGACCTGATCGCGTCGGGTACGCTCTTCCTCATGGGCATCGGCGCCGGCATGGATCCGAGAACCCGGACGAGGCGCGTTCTGCGGCCTCCCATGTGGGACTCGGTCGTGCCGGGCCGCACCTCCCCGCCGGGCTGGCCAACGGGGAGGTGAGCGGAACGGGGCCGGTGTGGATCCGATAATCCGGTCGAGGGGTCACGGACCGCCTCCAACATCGGACTCGATCGCACCGGCCTATTTCTTTCGCCGCATCGATTCCTCTGTTTGGCTACAGACCGCGGTCATCGCTGGCCCCATGTACGACCGGGCAGTTTTCATCCAGTCCGAATTGTCGGTTAGCCTCTCGCAAACGCTGAATGCGGCAATCTCCTGCACCTTCGGATCCGGATGGGCGGCCAGTATTTCGAGGGAGTCGAAGACTCTCCGAATCTCGGCCCCGTCATTCCGCTCGATCGCGGCGATAAGATGCGGGGTGAGCAGATCACCATAGATGATGTGAGGGCCGGGACGTTCAGTGCCCCACCATTCCAGTTCTTTTTCGTACTTTTCCCTCAACTCTGGTATGCTGGTGATCAAGTGATCCACAACAGTCTCGTATTTGATCTCTGTCATCAGTGCCCTCGAAGTGCATTCTGGAGGTCCGTAAGAACTCGCTGGGCGGTTGTTCGGTCGGCAGCGCTGAGCTCCTCCTGCTGAAGAATTCGTTGAAGCTGACGGGCACGCTGTTGGCCCTTGAGAAGATGCGACCGGCCTCCCACGAGTTCACCGGTCCGTAGCTCCTCCCTGATTGCTCCAGCGGTCCCGCCAGGTAGCTTGTCGCCCGCACGGAACAGTTGCTCGATGGCGCCTTGGAGGCGTGCGTTAGCGGCTGCCGGGATCTCATTCGCGAAGGCCCCGTACTGACGAATACGATTTGCATTTCGCAGTCCCTCAACAAGACCCCCTCCCACTGCTCCGAGGGCGGCGTCTGTGATTCCCTGGGAGAGTGTATAGTCCCCCCCGAGCGCTTTCGTGATAAGGTAACCCTCGGCGACACCTACAACGGCACCTGCGGCGATTTCAAAGCAGATCGGGCAGAGTCCAAACGGGTCGGTATAGGAGGCCGGATTATCCCCGTTGTAGCTGTAGAGGTTGAGCCCGCCCGCAAGTCCGATGGGGTCTTCCTGCGTGAACCTCCCCAATCTGGCGTCGTAGTAGCGGTTGCGGAAGAAGGCTCCGGTCTCCTGGTTCGAGTCGCCGTTGCGGGCGGGGGCGAAGCTGTAGCTTTCGCGGATGGCACCCGACTGCGAGCCCCAGGTACTCCACGCCGGGAGCTCGTTTCCGTTCGTGTCCGTGATGCAGTTCTCGCCCTGCGGGCCCTGGAAGCTGAACAGTCGTTCGCGATGCGTGATGAAATATGCGCGCTTGTCGTTCAGGCTGCCGAGGGGACACGCAGCGTTGCCGTACATCATCAGCGGGTCGTCGAGCCCCGGCCCGTCCACGAACTCGACCGTCGAGTGCTCGATCACGTTCTGACCATCGTAGAAGGTCTCCGCGCCGGAGTGGGCATAAGCGCCGCGGATCCGCCGGCCCAGGCCGTCGTAGCGGAAGAAGGCGGTATCGGGGTGAGTGCCGGAGAGCTGGCCGGCGGCGCTGTAGTAGCGGTGCCAGGTGTAGGCGGTCCCGGCGTAGGTGCCCTGCTCGAGCGTCTCGTTGCCGTTCGCGTCGTAGCTGAAGTCGACGCTCTCCGGACCGGAGACGCCGCTGTAGTAGCGGGTCCGGCGGGTCACCTCGTTCGAGAGGCCGTCGAGCTGGAAGAGCACGCTGTCGGCGCACAGGCTGCCGCGCACGCACAGGTACTCTTTCACGCGGTTGCCGGCCTCGTCGTAGACCATGCTGTCGGTCGAGGACGTCCCTCCAGGGTGGCTCTGACTCGTATAGCGGATGCGCCCGCTCCCGTCGTAGGCCCAGCGGTCCACCCAGGTCGCGTTATTGGTCTCGTTGCCGCGGTTGACGACCGAATCAGGCCGCCCAGCGGCGTCGTAGGCGAAGCTCAGGTCCACGGCGGTGTCACCGCTCGTGGCGTTGACGGAGATGACGCGCGCGATCTGCCCGTCTTTCGTGTAACCGTAGCTCGTTTTCGTGGTGTTGGGCAGCCAGACCGTGTCGCGCCGCCCGAGCGCGTCGTAGTGGAACGAGATCATCTCGCCAGCGGGCGTCTGGATCTGGGAGACGAGCCCGCCCGGCCCGAGGGTGTAGGTGTACGTCCCCTTCGGCGTGCTCAGCGTATGGCGGCCCGCCCACTGATAGGCCGAGCTGTAGGTGCGCTGCGTGCCGGACCACTTGTGGAGCTGCGTGCTTGAGGCGAGGGTGCCTTCCTTGTTGAAGACCCGCGTGACCTGCGAGCTGTCCTCATCGAGCATGGTGACGTTACCGGCCGCGTCATACTGGAGGTTGATCGTCGTGCCGACCACGCCGAGGACGCCATTCTGGTAGGTGGATGAGAGGACGCGCTGCTTCGGGCGATTCACTCCGTCGTACTGGATCGCGACGGTGCTGCTGTCGCGGTTCCTGCGGAGCGTCAGGTTGCCGGCGAGGTCGTAGGCATGGAACTCCGTTGCTCCCATCCCATCGATCATCGCGGTATCCTCGCCCAGCGCGTTGTAGTGCCAGCTGCGGGAAAAGGTCATGCGCGGGTCGACAGCCGTTGTCCGGTCGCCATCCGCGTCGTACGTGAAGTGGCTCGCACGTCTGTAGACGCCGTCGTAGTGATCCACCTCGGTGAGATTCCCCAAGGCGTCATGCACGTAGGTCAAACTGTCGCCAACGGGATTGGTCACCCGCCGAACCTGGCCGTTGGCGTCGTACGCGTAGCTCGTGGTGTGACCCTCGGGCGTGGTGCTCGAGAGCAGGTTGCCAGCATTGGAATCGTCGTTGGCGAGGATGGTGCTGAGATCCTGCACGGTATCGCCGTAGACAGGTACCGACTGCTCGGTCACGCTCGCGACCTGGCCGCGCGAGTTGTAGGTGAAGCTGGTCTCGTGACCACGCGGGTCGATGACATTGTCGAGCGTCCCGTCCGTGGAGCTGTAGTTGAAGGTGGTCGTGTCTCGGGTCGCGCCCGAGCGCGGTGCGATGACCTTCCACGGTTTGTCGGGTGCGGCGGTCGAGTAGAGGTAGACTGTGGAATCCGCGCCCGCGCTGGATGTGAGGTCCGCGGCGTTCCGAACGCGGCCGACGACGTCGTACGCAGTGGTGGTCTGGCGGCCGTTCGGCCAATCGACCTCCTTCGGCAGCAGCGGGAAGTTGGAGTCGTACGTCAGCACGGTGGTGTTGCCCACGGCGTCGATGATCCTCGTCGGTGCCCCGAAGCGGTCGAGGTAGAACTTCGTGATCTGAATGGTGTGGGTGCGCGGTCCCCGCACCTCGAAGTCCGCGCTTGCCGCGGCGTAGGTGTCGTTCAGCCCGGTCGCGGTCGTTGCGAGGCCGAGAGTCTGGAGAGGAGTGAACGTTGTCACGGGTGTGCCGGCGCTGACCGTCGGCAGCGTGTCGGCCGCGAGCAGCGCGGTCTCGCCCGTATACGAGTACTTCGTCGCATGGCCAAGGCGTGAGGTCCAGCGCGTCAGCAGGTGAGCGGCGTAGGCAAGCACGATCGCGGAGTCGGGGCGGTCCGGAAGGTAGAAGTCGGTCAGATCGCCCGAGCCGTTGACGGTGATGTTCATGGCGCGCGAAGCAGGGTCGGTGACCGCGCTCAGCTTCGCGTTCGGGCTGCCGTAGGCGAAGGTGTAGACCCTGCTCTGGTCCCAGGGTGCGATGCGGATCTGGGAGACCCCACTGCCCGCCCCGCCCGTGTAGCTGTACTGCACCTTGTTCGAAACGCGATCCTGGACCCAGGTCTCCTGGCCGGCCGTGTTGAAGTAGAGCTGGGTGCCGTCGAGCAGCCGCCGGCGGTAATGGGTCGTCGAGCTCCCGCTCGGATCGACCGCTGTCTCGTAGAAGATGGTGTCGCGGTGCGCACCGACGGGGGCGAGGTAGGCGCTGCCGCCGATGGCGTCGTAGACGGCCGTGCTGCCGTCCCCGTCGACGAGCAGGACCGCGGTTCCGGATCGCTGGTTCGGGTAGAGCTCTTCGACACCCGCGATGCCCCAGCCGGCCCCGTAAGGACCCGCGGAGCGATTCACGACGATCAGGTCGCCGCTCGCCGCCGTCTCGCAGGTGGCACAGATCGTGTCGCTGTAGACATCGGCCACCGTCAACGTGAAGGTGTGCAGGCCCGTCGTGACGCCGGCGGCCGCCGCGTCGAACCCGACCGCGATCCGACGGGCGTTGCCGCCAGGGGCAATGCGAAGGTCGTTGAACCAACGCACGGCCCGCGTGACGCCATCGACGACGAGGGTGGCCTTAAGGCTGTCGGGCACGCGGATGCCCAGGTCGAGCGCGACATTCGCGAGCACGATCGGATACGGCTTTGCCGTTCCGCTCGTGTAGAGCAGCGTGAGGGCGCGGTCGCGGTTCATGGTCCGGTAGGCCGGCATCCCCTGTGCGACGAGCAGCTCACCGCATTGCGAGGCGCCGGCCGGTCCCGCGCCGACCGTGACGCACGAGGAGCGGGGCATGAGCGAACCGGGGTTGATCGCGGCGTTGACCTCGATCGGGCCCTCGGGGGCCGTGGGGTTCCCCACCGTGACGTTGTAGGAGCCGCTGTCGCTGCCGCCGGTCCCGGTGGCGGTGAGCGTGATGGTCCCGTAGCCGGCCGAGGCGGCCGAGAACCTGACGGTCACGGAGCTCGCGCCGTTCGCTCCCACCGTTACGGATGGATCGACCGAACAGTAGGTCACCTGACCGGTGAACCCGCACGCGAGCGTGTAGGTCAGAGGGGAGCCGTTCGGATTCGAGACGGTGAAGAACGCGCCATTGCCAGACGTGTTGGCGTTTACCGTCAGGCTGCCACTGTCTGGCGTCACGGATGGAGGCAGGGTGCCCGATGGATTCACCGTGAACGTCACGGCCACGCTCTGCGGCGAGTTGTCGGCGTTCGCATCGGAGACGCTCACGCTGCCGGTGTAGGTTCCGGTGGCGAGCGTGCCGGTATGGGCCGTGACGCTGACGCTGCCGTTGCCGGTTCCAGATCCCGGGCTCACGCTCAACCAGGATGCTCCCGGTGAAGCCGTCCAGTCGAGCGTGCCGCCGCCCGAGTTGGTGACGCTCACGCTCTGTGGTGCCGGATCCGCTCCGCCCTGCGACGCGCTGAACGAGAGGCTCGTCGGACTCAGGACGATGTGCGGCGTCGTCGTCTGGAGATTGACATAGCAGTTCGTGTATTCGGCAGGTGGCGGGCTGTTCGGCAGGCTCGGCGCTGGCGACGCGCCCTGGTTGGCGACGCTGAGCGTGACGTAGCCGTTGCTCGGGCTGGACCCGACGGCGTAGGTGATCGTCACGTCGGCGGCGCTGCCCGCCGCGATCGTGATCGAGCTCTGTACGGAGCAGGACGTAACGGGCGCCACGAACGAGCATCCGAGGTCGTACGTCGTCGTGGGGTTGTTCTTGTTGTCGAGGTGGAAGATGGCGCCGTTTCCGCTGCTGTTGGGCGCGACCGTCATGGGCGAGTTCGTCGCCGAGACGGTCGGGAGTCCCGTCCCCGTCTCGGGGCCACCAACCGCGTGCGCTGGCTGGCCGACGAGCGCCGCGATGGCGCCGAGGGTGAGGATGCGAGCTGCGGAACGAGCGGCAGCTCGAATGGAAGGCCGCGTTCTGGGCATGATGGCGCTCCCTGCTCGAGGGAATCCCGGAGCCCCGATGCCGGTGCTCCGTGGAGTGGGGCACCATCCTATCTATCGCGTTCGGAGAGGCCGTCGAGGTTCCAACGTCCCGATCGGAGGTTCCAACGTACCCGTTCACGGGCAGGATCGCCGGTGGTGGCCGGCCGGGGCGCGGCGGGACGGGCATGGAGCTCCAGCCAGCGGTCAGCCAGCGCCCGCGGGTCCAGGCCGGCCCGGATCTCGGACACGGACAGCTGCAGCCGGCGGCGCAGCGATTTGCCGAGCGCCGCCGCGTCCGAGAAGCCGGCCAGGAAGGCCGCGTCCCCGGTTCTCGCGCCACGAGCGATCGAGTTGGCCGCCGGAAGCAGCCGAAACAGGAACTGGCACTGCTCCACGGTCGGGAGACCGGCGTCGCGAACCTGGCGGAAGAGGGCGTTCCGACTGACGTGGAGCCGCGCGGCCAGCTCGGCCGGGCTCCACCGTGCGGCGTCGCTTTCCGCCAGCAGCCGGAGGAACTGGAGAACCACCACGTCCCGGATGGCCAGGGCACGGATGACGCGGCTCGCGACGATTTCCGGCGCGCCGCGGAGGAGGTCACGAATGTCGCCGCCCAGCTCGGGTCCCGGGAAGAGGAGGCGGACGCCGAACCGGGCGAGCGGGTAGACGCGCCGGACCATCTCCGGCGTCAGGTCGCCGAGGTAGGCCGCCGTCGGCACGAGCAGGCCCCGTCGGTGGAGGACGGCGATCGTGCGGCGGCCCGGGTCATCGAGCAGCACGGCCGCAAAGACGAACGCGGCCGGCGGAGCGCGGGACGTGAGGGTCCCGACCACCGCGCCCCAGCTGCCGGCGGATGCGATCGTGGCCGCCCGTCCCGCCGCTTCGTCCACGTCGCGGAACGCAGTCCCGCCGCTGATGGCCAGGACGAGGATCTCGAGAGGGTGGCGCCGCGCGTTTCCGCCCATGTCATTCCGGCGGTGTGGCGGGAGAGTGTTCGATGCCGACCGGCGCCCATCGGGCTCGTGGGGAGAGTCGCCGTTGTCTGGCTGGAAGGAGTGGCGAGGGAGTGCGAGCCGGATCGTCGCTGAGCTGCCGGAGGAGCGACAAGCCAATGGTATGTTGCGTCCAGCCGCCGTCTGACGCAGCCCCGGTTCCGTGACAGAGTTGTCAGAATCGAGTCAAGCTCTGGTTGGCACACGGCTCTGTGCACAGAACTGCACGGACATTTTCCGCGGGGCCGCCCCTGGCCCGTCCGGCGCCGGCGCCTTACCGTTTGTCCATGAACCCCCCTAGCGCCGTCCGTTGGGCCGCGGATTCTCGCGCGGTCGAGGTGCTGGACCAGACCCGCCTGCCGGAGGCCGAGGTCTGGCTGCGGCTGGGGTCAGCGGCCGAGGTGGCGGAGGCGATCCGGCGGCTGCGCGTCCGCGGCGCCCCCGCCATCGGCATCGCGGCGGCGCGCGGCCTCGCCCTGGAGCTGGCGCTCGCGACGTCGCTCGAGCCGGCGGCGTTCGATGCCCGGCTCGCCGAGACCGCCGCCACGCTGAAAGGCGCCCGCCCGACCGCGGTGAACCTGGCGTGGGCGGTGGACCGGCTGTGCGCGGTGGCGGCGGAGCACCGGGGGAAGGGACCGGGGGGCGTCGCCTGCAAGGTGTGGGGCGAGGCGGACCGGATCGCGGCGGAGGACGCGGCAATGTGCCGCGCCATCGGCGAGCACGCGCTCGGGCTGTTCCCGGAGCCCGACGGGCGGCCGCTCGAGGTGCTCACGCACTGCAACGCGGGGGCGCTGGCGACGGGCGGGATCGGCACGGCGCTGGCCGGCGTCTACCTGGCGGCGGAGCGGGGGCGCTCTGTGCACGTGTGGGTGGACGAGACGCGGCCGCTGCTCCAGGGGAGCCGGCTCACCGCGTGGGAGCTGGGCCGGGCGGGCATCCCGGCCACGGTCATCGTGGACTCGGTGGCGGCGTCGCTCATGGCGGCGGGGAAGGTGGACCTCGTGATCACGGGCGCGGACCGCATCGCGGCCAACGGCGACGCGGCGAACAAGATCGGGACCTACGCGCTGGCGGTGCTCGCGCGCCACCACGCGGTCCCGTTCTACGTGGCGGCGCCGAGCAGCACCGTGGATCCGGCCACGCCGACGGGGGCGGCGATCCCGATCGAGGAGCGCGGGGCGGACGAGGTGCGGCGCGGGTTCGGGCGGCTCACCGCGCCGGCGACGGTGCCCGTCTTCGCGCCGGCGTTCGACGTCACGCCGGCGGCGCTGATCGCCGCGATCGTGACGGACCGCGGCGTGCTGCGGCCGCCGTACCGGTTCGGGGGAGGCGGTTGAGATGAACGGGGTGCTGGCGATCGATCAGGGGACGACGGGCACGACCTGCCTCATCATCGACGAGCACGGGGAGGTCCGGGCGCGCGCGTATGCTGAGCTGCCGCAACACTTTCCGCGGCCCGGCTGGGTCGAGCACGACGCGGAGGAGATCTGGGCCGTGACGCTGCGCGTGGCCCGCGAGGCGGTGGAGGCCGCGCGCGCGCTCGCGCAGCGGCTGGACGTCGTGGCGATCGGGATCACGAACCAGCGCGAGACGGCGGTGGTCTGGGACCGCGCCACCGGTCAGCCGGTGGCGCACGCCATCGTCTGGCAGGACCGGCGCACGGCGGAGCGCTGCCGGGAGCTGCGGGAGGCGGGCCGCGAGGCGTTCGTCCGCTCGCGCACCGGGCTGGTGCTCGACCCCTACTTCTCGGCCACGAAGCTGGCGTGGCTGCTGGACCACGTGCCGGACGCGCGGCGGCGCGCCGCGGCGGGCGAGCTGGCGGCCGGCACGGTGGACTCGTGGCTGATCTGGAAGCTCACGGGCGGGCGGGTGCACGCGACGGAGCCGACCAACGCGTCGCGCACGCTGCTCTACGACATCGCGGCGCGGGCGTGGGATGACGAGCTGCTCGAGCTCTTCGGCGTGCCGCGGCCGCTGCTGCCGGAGGTGCTGCCGTCGAGCGGGGAGTTCGGCACGACGGAGGCGCGCCTGTTCGGCCGGCCGCTGCCCATCCTCGGCGCGGCCGGCGACCAGCAGGCGGCGCTCTTCGGGCAGGGCTGCTTCACGGCCGGCACGGCCAAGAACACGTACGGCACGGGCGCCTTCCTGCTGCTGAACACGGGCGCCGAGCGGGTGGCCTCGGAGCACGGGCTGCTGACGACCGTCGCGTGCGGCCCCGACGGCGGGGCGGCCTACGCGCTCGAGGGCTCGATCTTCGTGGCCGGCGCGGCGGTGCAGTGGCTGCGGGACGGGCTCGGCATGATCGCAGAGGCGCGCGAGACGGCGGGGCTGGCGGGCTCGCTGGCCTCGAACGACGGCGTCTACCTGGTGCCGGCGTTCGTCGGGCTGGGCGCGCCGCACTGGGACGCGGAGGCACGCGGCACGATCGTGGGGCTCACGCGCGGCGCCGGGCGCGCGCACTTCGCCCGCGCGGCGCTCGAGGCCATGGCCTACAGCACGCACGACGTGCTGGTCTCGATGATCGCGGACTCCGGCGTGGACGTGGCGGCGCTGGCGGTGGATGGCGGCGCGGCGGAGAACGACTGGCTGCTCCAGTTCCAGGCCGACCTGCTGGGGCTGCCGGTGCTCCGCCCGCGGGTGATCGAGACCACGGCAGCCGGCGCCGCGGGGCTCGCCGGCATCGCGGCGGGGATCTGGGCCGATGGCCCGGCGTTCGTGGGCGCCCGCCCCGAGCCGACGGTGTTCACCCCCGCCATGGACCGGGACGAGCGCCAGCAGCTGCTGTACGGATGGCGACGCGCCCTGGCCGCCGCCCGCGCCTGGTCCGGCTTCGCGGATGACTGAGGCTCCGCGGGATCCGCAGGCCGGGCGCCCGCGGGCAACCCGGCGCCCGCTCCGCGTGGCGGTCTGCGGCGCCGGCGACGCGGATGCCGCGCCCGAGCTCCTCGACGCCGCGGCGACCGTCGGCCGGATGCTGGCAGAAGCCGGCGCGGTGCTCGTCTGCGGCGGCCTGGGCGGCGTCATGGAGGCCGCCGCCCGGGGCGCGGCGGACGCGGGCGGGCTGACCGTCGGCCTGCTCCCCGGCGCCGACGCGCGCGCGGCGAACCCGTTCATCTCGGTCCCGCTGCCGACGGGCCTGGGCGAGGCGCGCAACGCGCTCGTCGCGCGCACCGGCGATGCGGTGATCGCCATCGGCGGCGGCTGGGGCACGCTCTCCGAGGTGGCGTTCGCGCGGAAGGTCGGCATCCCGGTCGTGCTGCTGCGCCCCGGCCTCGCCGGCGGGCTCGGCCTGGACGAGGCCGCCAGCCCCGAGGCCGCCGTGCGCCACGCCCTGGAGCGAGCCCGGGAGCACGCGCCGTGAATCCCCTCCTGCGCCTCGCCTTCGTGCTGCACCTCGGCGGCGCGCCGGCGCGGCCGCCCGTGCGCGCGGCGATGCAGCCGCGCCCCCCGGGGCACCCGGCGGCCGAGGGCGCCGCCGCTCCCGCCGGCCGCGACCCCTGGCTCGGCGAGGACAAGCTGAAGCACTTCTTCATGTCCATGGCGATCGTGAACCTCGGCTACGGCGTGGCGCGCGCAGCGGGGGTGGACCATCGGCTCGCCGTCGGGGCCGCGGCCGGCGTGGGCGCCGTTGCCGGGCTGGGGAAGGAGCTCTACGACCGGCGCACCGGCGGGGACGCGAGCGTCCGCGACCTGGCCTGGGACGCGCTCGGGGTCGTGGCCGGCGCGGTGCTGGCGGCGCACAGCAGGTGACCGGTTCCGCCATGGCGCTGCCCCCTCCGATCGTGATCCCGCCGGAGCGGCTGCACGACCTGGCCGATGCCGCATCGCTCGAGTGGCTCGAGACGGACGGGCGCGGCGGCTATGCGGCGTCCACCGCCGCGGGGGTGAACACGCGCCGGTATCACGGCCTGCTCGTCGTCGCCAGACAACCGCCTGCGGATCGGGTCGTGCTCCTGTCCCGGCTCGAGGAGACGGTGGTGGACGGGCGGGGCACGCGCTGGGAGCTCGGCGTGAACTACTATCCCGGCGCCGTGCACCCGCAGGGACACCGGTGGCTGGCGGAGTTCCGGCTCGATCCGTGGCCGGTCTGGCGCTGGCGGCTGGGGGCGCTGACGCTCACGAAGGCAGTGCTCTTCTCGCGCGAGGCCGGCGCGCTCCTCGTGCTCTATCGGCTGCGCGGCGGGTCCGCCCGGCTCGAGCTGCGCCCCTTCATCGCCGGCCGCGGCTTTCACGCGCTGGTCCACGAGAACCCCGCCGTGTGGCCGCGGGCCGAGGCGGTGCCGGGGCGCGTCCACTACGCGCCGTACGAGGGGATCCCGGCGCTCGTGCTCTCCCACGACGCCGCGGAATGGAGGCACGCGGGCGAGTGGTACCGCCAGACGCTCTACCCGCGCGAGACGGAGCGCGGCATGGACGACCGCGAGGACCTCTACCTGCCCGGATTCCTCGCCGCGGAGTTGGCGGATGGGGGCGTGTGGCGGGTCGCCTGTGCGACGGAGCCGGTCGAGACCCAGAGCGTCCCCGCGCTCGCCGCGGCGGAGCGGGACCGGCGCGAGAGGCTGGCGCGGCGGGGCAGGGAGGCGGCCCACGCCGCCGCCGACACCGACCTGGGCGCCCGGCTGGCCGTGGCCGCGGACGATTTCGTGGTGCGCCGGGGCGCGGGGCTGTCGATCCTGGCCGGCTATCCGTGGTTCGCCGACTGGGGACGCGACGCCATGATCGCGCTGCCCGGGCTGCTCCTCGCCACGGGGCGCACCGCCGACGCCGCGAGCGTGCTGCACACCTTCGCCGCGCACCTGCGCGACGGGCTGATCCCGAACCGCTTCCCGGAGGGTGGCGGCCCGATCCCGGACGACCACTACAACGCCGCCGACGCGCCGCTCTGGTTCGTCGAGGCCGTGGCGGCGCTGGCCGACGCGGGCGGCGACGCCGGGCCGCTCTGGCCCGCCGTCCGTGCCATCCTCGACGCGTATCGCGCGGGCACCCGCTTCGGCATCGGCATGGACACGGACGGGCTGGTGCGGCAGGGCGCGCCGGGCGTGCAGCTCACCTGGATGGACGCGCGCGTGGACGGCTGGGTGGTCACGCCTCGCGCGGGCAGGCCGGTCGAGGTCAACGGCCTGTGGCACAACGCGCTGCGCCGCGCCGGGGCGCTGGCGGCGGGGCTGGGCGAGGAGGGCGCCGACTACCTCCGGCTGGCGGAGCGCGTCCGCGCCGCGTTCGAGGTCTTCTGGTATCCGGGCGGCGGTTACCTGTACGACGGCCTCGACGAGGCCGGCCGCCCCGACCCCGCGCTGCGGCCGAACCAGCTCATCGCGCTCGCCCTGCCGGCTTCTCCCGTAGGCGACGTCGCCCGGGCCCGCTCCGTCGTCGACGCCTGCGCCCGCGCGCTCCTCGTCCCGCTCGGTGTGCGCACGCTGGACCCCGCCGCGCCCGGCTATCTCGGCCGCTACGCCGGCGACCGCCGGGCGCGCGACGCCGCCTACCACAACGGCACCGCCTGGCCGTGGCTGCTCGGCCCGCTGCTCGAGGCCGCGCGCCGCGCCTACGGCGGCACGGGCCCGTGGCCCGGCCTCGTCGCCGACGCCCTGGCCCGTGCGCGGGACCACCTCGGCGCGTACGGCCTCGGCCACATCGCCGAGGTGCTCGACGGCGACGCCCCCCACGCGCCCGGCGGCTGCTTCGCCCAGGCGTGGAGCTGCGCCGCGCTGCTGCGGGCGTGCACGCTGCGCTCGCCCGCCGGGCACGATCCGGATCGCCCGCGCCCGGTGGATTTATCCGCGCCGCCGGGATAGATTCGACCGCGTGCAGATCCTCATCATCGTCCTGATCGCCGCCGCCGGCGTCGCCGCGGTCCTCGTCCCCGTGCTGCGCGGAGGCGCGCACTACGACGTCTCCGGCGACCTCGACCGCCCGGAGGCGCCGGACGCCGAGGCGGCGGAGCCCCGGCCGGCCACGCCCGAAGCTCCCGCCGCCGAGCACCCCGCCGCCGCGGAGGCGGCCCCGGCCAGCCCCGCCGCGGCTCCGTCCCGGAATCCGGCCGCCGCCGAGCCCGCCCCGAGCACCACGCCGCCCGGGGCCGAAGCTGGGGCTCGGACGGGCGCAGCCGGCCCGATCGAGGATGAGCCCGCCGCGAGCGACCTCGACTTCGGGCTGCCCGCCGGCCTCGACGGCCTCATTGCCCGCTACCGCGCGGCCGTGCGCGCCGACACCGTCTGCCCCCGCTGCCGCCAGGCGAATCCTCCGGGGAGTCGGTACTGCTTCGAGTGCGGGCAGGGGCTCGGGCCGGGCGGGGAGTAGGGGCGGACGGACGGCGGGCACGGGTCAGGGGGACGGGAACGCGGACGGGCAGATACGGCGAGGCAGAAGGGGAAGGCAGGGGCAGGTTCAGGGGCAGGTTCAGGGGCAGGGGAACGGCGACGGGGAGGGGCGCTTGGCGCCCCTCCCCGTCGTTTTCCTGGCGGTGCCGATCGCCCGTCGGCTGACATGTCGCCGCCGCGGTGCGGGGTCGAGCGGCTACGCTGCCGCCTCGAAGGACTTCGCGACCTCGTCCCAGTTGACCACGTTCCACCACGCCTGGATGTAGTCCGGGCGCTTGTTCTGGTACTTGAGGTAGTAGGCGTGCTCCCAGACGTCGAGGCCGAGGATCGGGGAGCGGCCGTCCAGGTGGGGGCTGTCCTGGTTGGCGGTCGAGGTGATCTCGAGCTTGCCGCCGCCGGCCGGCAGCAGCCAAGCCCAGCCGGAGCCGAAGCGGCCCGCGGCCGCGCTGGCGAACTGCTCCTTGAAGGCGTCGAACGAGCCGAAGGACGAGCCGATCGCGTCGGCCAGCGCGCCGCTCGGGCTGTTCGCGCCGCCGGGCTTCATCCAGACCCAGAACGACGAGTGGTTGACGTAGCCGCCGCCGTTGTTGCGCACGGCGGTCCGGATGTCCTCCGGGACCTCGTTGATCCCCCGCAGCAGCGCCTCGGCGGAGCGGTCCTGCAGCTCGGGGTGCTTCTCGAGGGCGGCGTTCAGCTTCTTGGTGTAGCCGCCGTGGTGCTTGTCGTGGTGGATCTCCATCGTGCGGGCATCGATGTAGGGCTCGAGTGCGTTGTACCCGTAGCCCAGCTCGGGGAGCTTGAATGGGTATCCCATCGCCGATCCTCCTTTCAGGCCCCGGCCCTCCGGGGCTGTCCTCGTGATGACTCCTCTCCCGTTCCCGGCTGAAGCTGCGTCACTCGCGGCCAGAGGGGGAGAGTGGCAGAATCGAAGGGCGGCCGCAACCCTCCCCGTCCCTCCCCGCGCCCCGGCCCCCAGAGTGGGGGACACTCCACTCCGCCCCGCCAGCCGAGTGGGAGACACACCCCGTCCCGCCCCGGCCCCCAGAGTGGGGGACACCCCACCCCGCCCCGCCACCAGAGTGGGAGACCGGGCGACGCGCGCGGCGGCCGAGCGATCGGGGGCCACGCCGGCCCCGCGGCCCCGCGGGCTTGTCCTGCGTCCTCCGCCGCGTGCACCCGCGCGGCCGAGCGTCGTCCAGCGCCCGCGCATGCCGCGCGCGTCGCCAGGCCCGCGCACGTTCAGCGCCCGGACCGTCGCCCGGTCTCCCACTCCGGGGTGGCACGGCAGGGAAGGGCGCCCCCACTCTGGGTGCGTGGGTCCAGCGCCCGCGCACGCCGCGCGCTTCGCCAGGCGCGCGCACGTTCAGCGCCCGGACCGTCGCCCGGTCTCCCACTCCGGGGTGGCCGGGCGGGAAGAGCGCTCCCACTCCGGGGCGGTGCGAGCCGGAAGGGAAACAGCCCTTGCCGGTCCCCCGCTCCCGCGCCATTCTCCAGACCATGATCGACCTCCGGAGCGACACCGTCACGCGTCCCACGCCGGCCATGCGCGAGGCCATCGCGCGCGCGGAGGTCGGCGACGACTCCCTCGACGGCGATCCGACCATGCGCCGGCTCGAGGCGGCCGTGGCCGAGCTGCTGGGGAAGCCGGCGGCGGTCTTCTTCCCGAGCGGCGTCATGGCCAACGAGGCCGCGCTCATGGTGCTGGCGCGGCCCGGCACCGAGGTGATCGTCGAGGCCATGGCGCACTACGTCGATTGGGAGGACGGCGCGCCCGCGCAGTGGGCGGGAGTGCAGCTGCGCGGCGTGCCCACCGCCGACGGGCTCCTCAGCGGCCCGCTGATCGAGGCGGCGATCCGGCCGGCCAGCCGCTACCAGGTCCAGACGTCCATGGTCTCGGTCGAGAACACCCACAACGCCGCGGGCGGGCGCATCCTGCCGCTGCACACGATGCGCGAGATCCGCAAGGTCGCGCACGGCCGTGGCGTGCCCGTCCATCTCGACGGGGCCCGCCTGTGGAACGCCACCGCGGCGACGGGCGTCCCGGAGCGCGACTTCGCCGCGGAGGCGGACACGGTGATGGTCACGCTCTCGAAAGGCCTCGGCTGCCCCGTGGGCTCGCTCCTGGCCGGGACGGAGGAGGCCATGGGACGGGCGTGGCGCGTGCGACGTCGCCTGGGAGGCAACATGCGGCAGTCCGGTCTCCTGGCGGCGGCCGGCCTCTACGCGCTGGAGCACCACCGCGGCCGGCTGACGGAGGACCACGCCCGCGCCGCGCGGCTGGGCGAGCTGCTCTCCGACCTGGACGAGATCCGCGTCATCCGCCCCGAGACCAACATCATCATGCTCGAGATCCTGCGCGACGACCTGGACGCCGCCGCCGTCGTCGAGCGCCTCGAGGCCGAGGGCGTCCTCGTCACCGTGTTCACGCGCACGCGCGTCCGGGCCGTGACGCATCTCGACATCGACAATGCCGCCATCGAGGAGGCGGCCGCAGCGGTGCGGGCGGTGGTCAGCGCGTGAGCCGCGGGCCGCGCGAGTGGGCGCGCGCCTTCACCGGCTTCTATCCGCCGACCGCCGAGGACATGGGCCGGCTGGACCCCGTCGCGCGCTTCCTCTACTCGGCGCGCAGCGTGATCCTCGTCATCTCGTTCCAGGCCGCGCTGCTGGCCGGCCTGCTCGCGCTCGCCGCCCGCCGCTTCACGCTCGTGCCGTTCCTGCTCGTGCTCGTCGGCTTCGTGGTGCTGCACGCGATCAGCAACCTCTCCAACGACTACTTCGGCGCCCGCCGCGGCCACGACACCGACGACTCGCCCCGCCGCCGCTATACCGTGCACCCCGTGCTGAGCGGGGCCGTGAGCACGCGACTGCTCGTCACCGGCCTCCTTGCGCTCGCCGCGATTGCCGTGGCGATCGGCGTCTACTTCATCGTGCTGAGGGGCCTCGCCGCCGCGCTGCTCGTGGCCGCCGGCACGCTGCTGCTCCTGGCCTACGACGCCTCGCCGCGCGCGCTCAAGGAGCTCGGCCTCGGCGAGATCGCCGCCTTCATCGTCTGGGGCCCGCTCATGGTGGCCGGCGGCTTCTGGATGATCGCGGGCCGGCCGTCGGCGGCGGCGCTCGTCGCCTCGATCCCGTACGGCCTCGGCGTCATGTCGATCCTGGTCGGCAAGCACATCGACCAGCGCCTATTCGACGCCCGCCACCACCAGCGCACCCTGCCCGTCGTCCTCGGCGAGGCGTCGGCACGACGCCTGAACCGCGCCTCGGTCGTGGCCATGTACGTCGTTGTCGCGGCCGGCATCGTGGCCGGCGCCCTGACGCCGTTCGCGCTGCTCGTCGCGCTCGCCCTGCCCCGCGCCGTGCGGGCCGTGCGCGTCATGTCCGAGGCCGCGCCCGCCGGTCCGCCGCCCGGCTACATCGGCTGGCCCCTCTGGTACCACCGCGTCTGCCTCGTCCACAATCGCGCCTTGGGCTGGCTCTACGTCCTCGGCCTGGCGCTGGGCGCGCTGTTCCCCGCCATCCGGCTGCGCTAGGCGACGCCGGGGCCGCCCACCCCCGGCGGGCCACGCTTGCCGTCCTCCGGCCAGCCTCGCTCCTGCCCCGGAGTGGGCGACGCCCCCCGCCCCCTGCCCCAGAGTGGGAGACCGGGCGCCGTGCGCGGCGGCCGCGGAGAATGTGGGCCTGGCCGGCTGCCCGACGGTCCGGATCCGACCCGAGGCGGGGCGGCTCGCCGCGACCCGTCCAGGCCCGGGGCGCAAGGCCCGCCCGGTCCGTCGCCCACTCTCCCACTCTGGGGTGGTGGATCGGGGAGGTGTCTCCCACTCGGGAATGGGTGGGTGGAGCGGTGTGGAGGCGTCGCGGCCAGGTGGGTCTACAGAAGTCGCACGAAGATGATGAAGAACAGCTCCTTGAGCTTCTGCCATGCGCCGCGCCGGCGGAAGGCATCCAGGTCCACCTCTTCCGCGTAGTCGAGGTCGGCCAGGAACGCCGTGCGCAGGCGCTCCGCGACGGCACCGTCGCGGACCATCAGGGCGACCTCGTCGTTCAGCGCCATGGACCGGTTGTCGAAGTTGACGGAGCCGACCTCGGACCAGATGTCGTCGGCGACGAGCGTCTTGGCGTGCACCATGGTCGGCGAGTACTCCCAGATGCGCACGCCCGCGGCGAGGATCTGCTCGTAGTGCACCCGGGACGCGTACCAGGTCGAGAGCCGGTCGGAGTTCGCGCCCGGAGTGAGGACGCGCACGTCCACCCCGCGGGCCACGGCGTCGCACAGGAAGCCGCGGAAATCGTCGTCCGGGATGAAGTACGCGTTCGTGATGTAGAGGTAGCGGCGCGCGCCCACGATGGAGAGGGCGAAGAAGCGCTCGGCGTCGGTGCTGCCCAGGGTCGGCGCGGAGTACATGAGCCCGGCGACGGCGCCATCGGGCGCGTGCGTCGCCTGCGGGAAGATCCGCTGGCCGATGAGGAGCTCGCCCGTGGCCTCGGCCCAGTCGGCGGCGAAGGCCGACTGGAGCTGCTCGACGGCGGCGCCCTCCAGGCGGACGGAGGTGTCGCGCCAGCCGGGGCCACGGCCGTCGCCCTGCCAGTGGTCGTCGATGGCGAAGCCGCCCGTGTAGCCGATGCGGCCGTCGATCACGACCGAGCGGATGTGCGAGCGCTGCTGCGCCTTGTGCAGCGTGTTCCAGCGCACGGGCCGGAACTCCGCCACCTCGACGCCCGCCTGCCGCAGCGCGTCGAAGTAGTCGGAGGGGATCCCCCAGGCGCCGAACATGTCGTACATGAAGAGGACCCGCACCCCTGCGCGTGCCCGCTCCGCGAGCGCGTCGCGCAGCCGCTCCGCCAACGCTCCGGGCTTGAACCAGAACACCGTCCAGGTGACGAGCTCCCGCGCCGCCGCCAGGTCCTCGAACAGACGGGGATAGACCTCCTCCCCGTTCAGCAGCACCTCGACGCGATTCCCCTCGACCAGCCGCGTGTTCACGTGGATCTGCAGCGTGCGCTCGAAGTCCTCGTCCTCCAGCGCCGGCGGGTCCCCCGGCCCGTCCAGGTCCCGCACCGTGGAGACCGGCGTCCCGCGCGTGAGGTGGAGCAGCCCCACGAACGCCGCCAGCCCGAGCAGCACCACCAGCACCGCCAGCACGACGATCACGACAATGTAGACGGCGCTCATCCCCTCCCCCTCCCGGCGGTCGCTGCGCGAGGGGCGGTGGGAGGTGCAAGAGGGATGCCCTTTACCCTTCATCTCCCTACCCCGGAGTGGGGGAGTGGGGGAGTGGGGGACGGGGAGGCTCCATCGCGCGCGAGAGCTCCGTGCCCGAGAGCGGTGACCGGCGCGCGCCGGCCCGCAACCTCGCGGCCGCGCACGCGCGACGGCGCCGCTCGCGCTTCGCCGCGCCGCGTTCACCGGCGCGTCGGCCACAGTCGTGAGGGTGAGGCAGGCGCCAGCCGGCCCGTCGGCGTGGCGCGGGAAGGGGGGCAGGCCCCGCCGGCGAGTCGGCGTGGCCCGGCGACGCGCGTCCCCGCGAGCGGCGCCCGGTCTCCCACTCTCCCACTCTCCCACTCTTCCACTCTTCCCTCCGGCGGGCCGAACGGCGGCCGCCCTCCCGCCCCGGCGCGGCGCAATACGGCCGATCCAACCATGCCCCCGTCCCCTCCCGCCCTTCTCGCCCGCGGCCGACCGCGCGATCTTTCCCGGCGTCCCCAGGAACGGTATCTTGAACGGAGGGTACCGCGTTGCTCAGACCCGCCCGCATTCCCGAAACTGCCACAGGCGAGACGATGGCGACCGTCGAGATCAGTCCGGACAAGCAGAAGGCGTTGAGTGTAGCCATCTCGCAGATCGAGAGGGCCTACGGCAAGGGCTCCATCATGCGCATGGGCGCGGATGGCGCGCGGGTGGTGGTGGACGCGATCTCGACCGGCGCGATCAACCTGGATGCCGCCATCGGCATCGGCGGCATTCCGCGCGGCCGGATCACCGAGATCTACGGCCCGGAGTCCAGCGGCAAGACGACACTGTGCCTTCACATCATCGCGAACGCGCAGCGGGCGGGCGGCGTCGCCGCCTTCATCGACGCCGAGCACGCGCTCGACATCGAGTACGCCCGCAAGCTGGGCCTGGACGTGGAGAACCTGCTGGTCAGCCAGCCCGACACGGGCGAGCAGGCGCTCGAGATCGCCGAGATGCTGATCCGCTCGAGCGCCGTCGATGTGCTGGTCATCGACTCCGTCGCCGCGCTCGTGCCGCGCGCCGAGATCGAGGGCGAGATGGGCGACTCGCACGTCGGCCTCCAGGCCCGCCTCATGAGCCAGGCGCTCCGGAAGGTCACCGGCGCCGTCAACCGCTCGCATACGTCGGTCATCTTCACCAACCAGATCCGCGAGAAGATCGGCGTGATGTTCGGCAACCCCGAGACGACGACGGGCGGTCGCGCGCTCAAGTTCTACGCCTCCGTCCGCCTCGACATCCGCCGCGTCGGCGCCATCAAGGAGGGTCAGGACCTGGTCGGCAACCGCACGCGCGTGAAGGTGGTGAAGAACAAGGTCGCGCCGCCTTTCAAGCAGGCCGAGTTCGACGTCATGTACAACGAGGGGATCAGCCACACCGGGCTGCTCGTCAACATCGGCGTCGAGAACGACATCGTGCAGAAGTCCGGCGCCTGGTTCTCCTACGGCGACACCCGCCTCGGCCAGGGCCGCGAGAACGCCAAGGCGTTCCTGAAGGAGAATCCCGAGCTCGCCTCCGAGATCGAGGTCAAGGTGCGCCAGGCGCTCGGCACCCGGATCGGCGGCGGCTCGGGCGACGACGACGAGTTCTCCGAGGAGTAGGGGCGGACGAAGAAGAGAAACAGATTGGCACGGAGAGCTCGGAGCGGACCGAAGTATTCTGAGGCCGGTCGCCTGCGGGCGCCGCTACTCCGCTAGCTTCGTCGCTTCCGAGCTCTCCCTGTCAATTTCTTCTTTTCTTCTTCCATCTCCCCTGTCCTACGGCACCCCCACTCCTCCCGTCACCGGCAGCACCTCCCCCGTGATGTAGCTCGAGTCCACGTTCGACGCGAAGAAGACGAACGCCGGCGCGATCTCCTCGGGTTGCGCCGGCCGCTTCATCTGCGCCTCTCCTTCTTCTCCGGCATGCGTCAATCTCCGGTCCGAGTCGTTGCCATGCCCCCGGATCGGGCGTGCAACGGAGGTGCCGCGGGCCGGAGGCACCTCCGGTTGGATCGGCATTCGTTCGGGCCCGCCAAGGCCCGGCCCCGCGAAGAAAGTGTCCCCGCCCCTGACGCCGCTGCCTGCCCGTGCCCGTGCCCCGCCGTTCCGCTATATTATTCGGTTTGCCAGACCGGCCCGACGAAACCGCGGAAGACCACGACGCATGACGGCCTCCGAGATCCGCCAGCGATTCCTGGACTATTTCGAGCGCCAGGGGCACGCCATCCGGCCGAGCTCCAGCCTGGTGCCGCAGGACGATCCGACGCTGCTGTTCACGAACGCCGGGATGGTCCAGTTCAAGCGCGTCTTCCTCGGCGAGGAGAAGCTCGGCTTCTCGCGCGCGACGACCTCGCAGAAGTGCCTGCGCGTGTCCGGCAAGCACAACGACCTCGAGGAGGTCGGCGTCACGGCCCGGCACCACACGTTCTTCGAGATGCTCGGCAACTTCTCCTTCGGCGACTACTTCAAGCGCGACGCGGTCCGCTTCGCCTGGGAGCTGCTGACGGAGGAGTACGGGCTGCCGAAGGAGCGGCTGTGGGCCACCGTCCACTACTCGGACGACGAGGCCGCCGCGCTGTGGGAGGAGATCGCCGGGTTGCCGCCCGAGCGGATCTTCCGCCTGGGCGACAAGGACAACTTCTGGCAGATGGGCGAGACGGGCCCCTGCGGCCCCTGCTCCGAGATCCACTACGACCTGCGCCCGGAGCCGGAGCGCGGCACGGACCTGCCCGTCGAGGAGTTCGAGGAGCGCGGCGCGCGCGGCGAGTTCCTGGAGCTGTGGAACCTCGTCTTCATGCAGTTCGATCGCTCCGCGGACGGCGAGCTGATGCCGCTGCCCGCGCCATCGATCGACACCGGCGCCGGCCTCGAGCGCCTGGCCAGCGTGCTCCAGGGCGTGGACTCGAACTATCGGACCGACCTCTTCACGCCGCTGATCGAGCGGGCGGCCGAGGTCACCGGCGTCGCCTACGACCACGGGCCGAAGGGCGTCAGTCATCGGGTGCTGGCCGACCACGCGCGCGCCGTCGCCTTCCTGCTGGCCGATGGTGTCTTGCCGAGCAACGAGGGGCGCGGCTACGTGCTCCGCCGCGTGCTGCGCCGCGCCGTGCGTCACGCCTGGCTGCTCGGCCGGCGCGAGCCCACGCTGGTGCACGTGGTGGATGCGGTGATCGACGGGATGAGCGCCGCGTTCCCGGAGCTCGGACAGCGTCGCGAGCACCTGCTGCGCGCCACGCGCACCGAGGAGGAGCGCTTCCTCGCCACGATCGTGGGCGGCATGGAGCGCTTCGATGCCGTGGCGCCGGAGCTGGAGGACGCCACGCGCGGCGCGGTGGATGCCGGCACGCTGCCTCGCCCCGTCGTCGCCGGGGAGGACGTGTTCCGGCTCTACGACACGTTCGGCTTCCCGCTCGACCTGACGGAGCTGATCGCGCGCGAGCGCGGCTACGCCATCGACCAGGAGGGCTTCGAGGCCGCGCTCGAGGAGCAGCGCGAGCGCTCCCGCCGGGACCGCGCCGCGGCCGGCATCGAGGTCGGCGCGGACGAGCTGGCGCAGGGTTGGGAGGAGCTCGACCCGGAGGCGGAGCAGGAGTTCGTGGCCTATCAGGCGACGGAGCTGGACACGGACGTCGTCGCCTACCGCAGGGAGGACGGCCGCCTCGCCCTGCAGCTGCGGGAGAACCCGTTCTACGCGGAGTCCGGCGGCCAGATCAGCGACCGTGGGCGCGTCGAGGGCGAGGGCTGGACGCTCGAGGTCGACGGCGTGCGCAAGGTGCTCGGCCGCATCGCCGTGCTCGGCAACGTCGAAGGCGGCTTCCCCGAGCCGGACGCGCCGCTGCGTGTGCACGCCGTCGTGGAGGGTCCCCCTCGGCACGACACGGAGCGCAATCACACGGCCACGCACCTGCTGCACGCGGCGCTCCGGAAGGTGCTCGGCACGCACGTGCTGCAGCGCGGCTCGCTGGTGGCGCCCGACCGGCTGCGCTTCGACTTCTCGCACTCGCGGCCCATGACGCCCGAGCAGGTCCGCCGCGTCGAGGACGAGGTGAACCGCGCCATCCTGGCCGACGAGGACGTGCGCCAGGACTGGCTCGGCTACCAGGAGGCCGTCGGGAAGGGCGCCATGGCGCTCTTCGGCGAGAAATACGGCGACGTGGTGCGCATGATCTCGATCCCCGGCGTGAGCATGGAGCTGTGCGGCGGGACGCACGTGCGCCACACCGGCGAGATCGGGCTGTTCCGCATCGTGCAGGAGACGGGCGTGGCGTCGGGCGTGCGCCGCATCGAGGCGGTCACGGGCACCGTCGCCTACGAGCGGGCGGTCGCGCAGGAGGACGCGCTGGCCGCCGCGGCCGCCACGCTGAAGACGACGCCGGAGCAGCTGCAGCACCGGCTCGAGCAGCTCCTCGAGCAGAACCGCGAGCTCCAGCGCCAGCTCGAGCGGGCGCGCACGCAGGGCAGCGCCGACGTCGTGGGCGAGCTGCTGGAGAGCGCCGCGCAGGTGGATGGCGCCCGGCTCGTGGCCCGCGAGGTCGAGGTGGCATCGCCGGACGAGCTCCGCCTGATCGGCGACCGCCTGCGCGAGCGGCTGGGCAGCGGCGCCGCCGTGCTGGCCGCGCGCGGCGAGGAGAAGGCGTCGCTGATCGCCGTGGTCACCGACGACCTCATCTCGCGCGGCGTCCGCGCCGACCGGCTGGTCCGCGAGGTCGCCGCCCGTACCGGCGGCTCGGGCGGCGGCCGGCCGCACATGGCGCAGGCCGGCGTGGGCGACCCGGACCGCATCCCCGATGCGCTGAGCGCCGCGGGCGAGATCGTGCGCGCCCTGCTCGGGGGCCGCGCGTGAGCGACACGGCGGCCGCGCTGGCCTGGCTGGAGCGCCGCCTCCCCGAGGCGCCGGAGGCGCTGCGCCTGCGCATGGCCGAGGCCGTCGGCTCCCTCGAAGGCGACGCTGCCACGGGCGCCATCCCCGTGCTCCTCGCCCGCGCTGCCGAGGAGTGTCTCCGGGCCACGCTCGCCGATCCCTCGGAGCGCCCCGCCGCGCTCCACCTGCTCGCCGCCGACGCGCTCCTCACCCACGCCTGCCAGGCCGCCGCCGAGCAGGGCCTCGGCGCCCTCGAGGCGCTGACGGAAGCCTACGCCCCCGCCCACTTCGCGGCCCTCGCCGAGGAGCGGCTCGGATGATCCGCCACGCCCGTACGAGGGTCAACAGCGCAGGCGGGGGGCACTCCCGGAGCGACCCTGCCTTTGCGCAGCGAGCGCAGCGAGCGGAGGCGGTCGCGATGGGAGAGCCCCTCGCCGGAGCGCGGCGCGCGAACACGCTGGAGGTCGCGTGAAGAGCGAGCTCGTCGACGAGGTCGTCCACCACCTGGCGGGCCTGCGCGATCTGGCCGACCGCGTCGCCCGCGACATGGCCGGCGAGATCGCCGAGGTCGTCGAGCTCACGCTCCACGCGCTCACGTCCGGCCGCACCCTGTTCTTCTGCGGCAACGGCGGCTCCGCGGCCGATGCGCAGCACCTCGCCACCGAGTACATCGTGCGGTTCCGCCGCAGCAGGCGGCCGCTGCCGGCCATCGCGCTCACCACCGACAGCTCGCTGCTGACCGCGTGCGCCAACGACTACGGCTTCGAGCACGTGTTCTCGCGCCAGATCGAGGCCCTGGGGACGGAAGGCGACGTCCTCTTCCTGCACTCCACGTCCGGCGCCTCCGCCAACCTGCTCGAGGCCGCCCGCGCCGCGCGCCGGCAGCACGTCCGCACCGTGGCGCTGCTCGCCCGCGGCGGCGGCTCGCTGAAGGACGTGGTCGACCACGCCCTGGTCCTGCCCACGGACGATGGCGCCCATGCCCAGGAGCTCCACCTCGCCATCGGCCACGCCATCTGCGCCGCCGTCGAGGCCCGGGCCCACAACGCGCTCGGCGAAATCTGAGCTCGTGATACGCGAGGGCCGATCCCGCCGCCTGAAACCCGGATCCTGAATCCGACGCCCTGATCCCTCATCCCTGGTCCCCAGATGCTTCCAATCGACCTCTCCGGCAAATCCGCCGTCGTGACCGGCGGCTCGCGCGGCGTCGGCCGCGCCATCGCGCTGCTGCTCGGGCGCGCCGGCGCCGACGTCGCCCTCTCGTACCAGAGCCGCGAGGAGGCGGCTCTCGCCGTTGTCGCCGACCTCGAGCGCAGCGGCGTCCGCGCGCTGGCCGTGGGCGGCGACCTGGCGGACCCCGCCACGTCCAACCGCCTCTTCCAGCGTGCCGAGGAGACGTTCGGCGGCGTGGACATCTTCGTGGCGAACGCCGGCATCTGGCCGGTGGAGGACGTCGCCATCGCGGACATGTCCGGCGAGCGCTGGCGCCGCACGCTTGCGGTCAACCTGGATGCGGTCTTCTACTCGACCCGCCTGGCCGCCCGGGTGCTGCGCGAGCACGGGCGCATCGTGTTGATCGGCTCGACGGCGGGGCAGCGAGGCGAGGCCTACCACGCGGACTACGCGGTCACGAAGGGCGCCATCATCTCGCTGGTGAAGGGTGTGTGCGTCGAGCTCGCCGCGCGCGACATCACCGTCAACTGCGTGGCTCCCGGCTGGATCGACACGGAGATGTGCGACATCCCGTACGCCGCCGGCGGCCGCGAGCGCATCGCCGCCTCGATCCCGCTCGGCCGCGTCGCCTCGCCCGAGGACATCGCGGGGCCGGTGCTCTTCCTCTGCTCGCCGCTGGCCCGCCACGTCACGGGCGAGGTGCTGAACGTGAACGGCGGCGCGGTTCTCTGTGGCTGAGGCGACGCGCGAGGCCGGCCCGCTTCGCGCCTGGCTGGTGGACTGGCTGCGACGCACGGGCGAGGAGGCCGGCAGCCGCGGGTTCGTCTTCGGCCTGTCGGGCGGCATCGACTCGGCCGTGGTCTGCGCGCTGGCGGCCGAGGCGGCCGGGCCGGAGGCGTGCCTTGGGCTCGTCATGCCCATCGAGTCCTCGCCCGAGGACGCGCGCGACGCCTGCGCCACCGCCGAGCGCTTCGGCGTGCACGCGCTCACGCTGGACCTCACGGAGCCCTTCGAGATGATGCTCGGGCGGCTGGGAGACTTCCGCGAGCGCGCCGAGCGGCTGAGCGGCGTTCCGCCCGCCGGCCCGGCGACCGCGGGCTCGCCCGCGGGAATCACCTCAGCCGATGCGCTCGCGCGCGCCAACCTCAAGCCGCGCATGCGGATGTCCGCCCTCTACTACTACGCGAACCTGCTCGGCTACATGGTGCTCGGCACCGGCAACCGGGACGAGTTCACCGTCGGCTACTACACCAAGTTCGGCGACGGCGCCGCCGACGCCTTCCCGCTCGGCGACCTCGTGAAGGCGGAGATCCGCGCGCTCGGCCGCCTGCTCGGCGTGCCGGCGGCGGTCCTCGAGCGGCCGCCGTCGGCGGGGCTCTGGGCCGGACAGACGGATGAGGAGGAGCTCGGCTTCTCCTACGACCAGCTCGACCGCTTCCTCCTGGCCGGCAGCGCCGGCGACGCGGAGCTCGACGCCGCCATCGAGAGCCGTCGCGCGGCCGCCGCGCACAAGGCCGCGCGGCCGCCCGTCGCCCGCCCGCCCCGCCCCTGACCGGCGCCATGGACCTGCACCCCCCGCCGGCGGTGCTCGAGATCGCGGCCCGCCTCGAGCAGGCCGGCTTCGACACCTGGGCCGTCGGCGGCGCCGTCCGCGACGCCGTGCTCGGCCTGCCCGCCGTGGACTGGGACCTCGCCACGGCCGCCCGCCCGAAGCAGGTGCGCCGCCTCTTCCGCCGCACCGTCCCCGTCGGCATAGAGCACGGCACCGTCGGCGTCCTCGGCGAGGACGACGTGCTCTACGAGGTCACCACCTTCCGCCGCGACGTGGAGACCTCCGGCCGCCACGCCGTGGTCGAGTTCGCGGACACGCTCGAGGAGGACCTCGCCCGCCGCGACTTCACCTTCAACGCCCTGGCCTGGAAGCCCGCCACCCGGGAGCTGCGCGATCCGTACGCCGGCCTGGCCGATCTGGACGCCGGCCGGCTGCGCACGGTCGGGGCGGCGGCCGACCGCTTCGCGGAGGACTACCTGCGGATCCTGCGCGCGCTCCGCTTCGCCGGGCAGTTCCGGCTGGAGATCGAGCCCGCCGTCTGGAGCGCGCTCACCGCGGCCGCGCCGCACCTGGCCGAGCTTTCCGCCGAGCGCGTCCACGAGGAGCTGCGAAAGATCCTGACCAAGACCCGCCGGGCCTCCGTCTCCCTCGACCTCTACCGCCGCGCCGGCGTGCTGGACGTCGTCTTCCCGGAGCTCGCGGCCGTCGCCGCGCTGGGGGGGATGGGGCACCGGTTGCCGGCGCGGAAGCGGGCGCCGCCGCCGGGAGGGCCGCGGAAGGGGCCGTGGGGTCCGAGGGCGCCGCCGTTGCGACGGGGCCCTGGGCCATCTCCATCCACGCCGTCGACCACCTGCCCGTCACCCGCCCCCGGGTCCGCCTCGCCGCGCTGCTTCACGCCATCGGGATGCCCTCGGTCCGGATGCGCGACCTGCGCGGCGGCTGGCGCTACACCGGGCACGAGGCGGTCGGCGCGCGCAAGGCGGAGGAGCTGCTGCGTCGCCTGCGGGCGTCGAACGCGGAGATCGAGCGCGTGCGCCGGCTCGTCGCCCACCAGGCGGACCTGTTCCCGCCCGACGCCAGGGGGCCCGCCGTGCGCCGCTGGCTGCGGCGCGTGGGGCCCGACCTGTTCGCGGACTTCTGGCGCCTGCGCTTCGCGCTCTGGCGTGCCGATCCCACCTTCGGCGACGCCTCGCCCGACGACCTGCTGGAGCGCGTCCGCACCGCCCGCTTCATCCTTCACCAGCACCCGCCCATCGAGGTGGCGGACCTCGCGATCGGCGGCGCCGAGCTGCGCGCCCTCGGCCTGCCGCCCGGCCCCGAGTACGGGCGCATCCTGCGGGCGCTGCTCGAGCGCGTGCTGGACGATCCAGAGGCGAATACGAGAGAGACGCTGCTGGAGCTGGCCCGGGAGCTGGCGCCCGCGTGAGCCGTGGTACGGCATTGCCCGCCAGTGCCGCTCCCCACCACCGCATGCATATCGCGGTCAACTCCCCACCTGTGGCCGCCGACCCAGAACGCGTGGGGAGTTGACGGTGCATATCGCGGTCAACTCCCCACCCGTGGCCGCGGACCAGGACGCATGGGGAGTTGACGGTGCATATCGCGGTCAACCCCCCACCCGTGGCCGCCGTGAAGGACGCGTGGGGAGTTGACGGTGCATAGCGCGGTCAAGGCCCCACCCGTGGCCGCGGACCAGGACGCGTGGGGAGTTGACGGTGCATATCGCGGTCAACCCCCCACCCGTGGCCGCCGACCAGGACGCGTGGGGAGTTGACGGTGCATAGCGCGGTCAAGGCCCCACCGGTGGCCGCCGACCAGGACGCGTGGGGAGTTGACGGTGCATAGCGCGGTCAAGGCGCCACCCGTGGCCGCCGACCAGGACGCGTGGGGAGTTGACGGTGCATAGCGCGGTCAAGGCCCCACCCGTGGCCCCCGCGCAGGACGCGTGGGGAGTTCACGGTGCATGGCGCTGGCGGTCGAGCCGAGGGTCGGCGCTGGAGGTGCGCAGGGCGGGCGCCGGGCCGCGCCGGCACGCCGGTGGACGAGGAACCCCCGCGCGCGTAGGGGCACGCGCGCCGTCGGCCTGCACGCCCACGGCGCGCTGGAGGAACCCCCGCGCGCGTAGGGGCACGGCGGTCGCCAAGGCGGTCGAGAGCGTGCTGCTGGCGGAACCGCCGCGCGCGCAGGGTCACGGGACCCGGCACCCGCCGCCGGCGAGCGCGGAACCGCCGCGTGCCCGCCCCGGCAAGGCACCCGCTGGCGCCGGCGGTGAACGCGGACCCCGCCGGTGAACGCGGACCCCGCCGTGAACGCGGAACCCGCCGGCGAACGCGGAACCGCCGCGCGCCCAGCCAGGCCAGGCCCGCGCGGCCCCGGGAATCGGCGCCCGGTCTCCCACTCTCCCACTCTCCCACTCTGTGGCGCCGCCGCCAGCCCCGCCGCCAGCCCCGCCGCCCCCCCGCCGCACTCCACGCCGCCACGCGGGTACTACGAGCGCGAGATGTCCACCGGCGTCGTCTCGCCGGTGCGCAGCAGGACGTCCTTCCGGATCTGGGCCGACTCGCCCTGCGGCTGGGCGATCACGGAGATCTGCGTGCCGGCGGCGTCCACGACCACGAACTCCTGGGTCTCCCCCGGGGCGACGGTGCCCAGCGCGCGCACGATGCCGTTCGCCGTCATGTACGAGAGGTCGACCTGGGTCGACAGCGTGTTGTGGACGGAGATCCGGTAGGCGGACGGCGAGGCGGACTCCACGGCCACGCCGCGGGCGCACGCGGGCGCCAGGATGAGCAGCAGGAAGAGGGGCAGCAGTCGGGCCGGTCGCGTGTCGCGCATGACGGCTCCTTCGTGAATGGAAAGGGACGTGGCCAGGAAATCCAGCGTACGAACGGACGAGCCCTCGCTCTTCGCCGCCGGCCGGCGCACGCAGCCGCTGGCGGCGCGTATGCGCCCTTCCACGCTCGGCGACTTCGTCGGCCAGCGCCACCTGCTGGGCGAGGGCAAGGCGCTGCGCACGGCCATCGAGGGCGGCGAGATCGGCTCCATGATCCTGTGGGGACCGCCCGGCACGGGCAAGACCACGCTCGGCCACGTCATTGCCCGCTCGACCGACCGCGCCTTCGTCCCCTTCAGCGCCGTCAGCGAGGGCGTACCGCGCATCCGCGAGATCGCCGCGCAGGCGCAGAACCGGCTGGACGCCGGCGGCGCACGCACCATCCTCTTCATCGACGAGATCCACCGCCTGAACAAGGCGCAGCAGGACAGCCTGCTGCCGTACGTCGAGCAGGGCACCTTCACGCTCATCGGGGCCACCACCGAGGCGCCCAGCTTCGAGATCAACGGCGCGCTGCTCTCCCGCTCGCGCGTGTTCGTGCTCGAGCCTCTCGCGGCGGCCGACATCCGGCAGATCCTGGACCGGGCGCTGGCCGACGGCGAGGAGGGGCTCGGCGGCATGGAGCTGGACGTGGAGGAGGACGCCCTCGAGGCGCTCGCGGAGCTGGCCGATGGCGATGCGCGCCGCGCGCTGACCACGCTCGAGGCGGCCGCCGCCTTCGTCGGCGCGGGCGGGCGCGTCACCATGAACACCATCCGCGAGGCCATGCAGAAGCGCGTTGCCCGCTACGACAAGGCGGGCGAGGAGCACTACAACATCCTGTCCGCGTACCACAAGTCGCTGCGCGGCAGCGACGTCCAGGCCGCGCTCTACTGGATGGCCCGGATGATCGACGCCGGCGAGGACCCGATGACGCTGTTCCGCCGGGCCATCGCAATGGCCGCGGAGGACATCGGGCTGGCCGATCCGAACGCCCTCCAGCTGGCCGTGGCCGCCCGCGACGCGTTCCATATGCTGGGCGAGCCCGAGGGCTACCTGCCGCTGGCCGAGATGACCATCTACCTGGCGACGGCGCCCAAGTCCAACGCCTCCGCGCGCGGCCTCTGGTCCTCGCTCGCCGCCGCGAAGGAGAGCCCGACCGCGCCCGTGCCGCTGGGCGTGCGCAACGCCCCCACGAAGCTGCACAGGGAGCTCGGGTATCACGAGGGGTACCGCTACGCCCACGACGCGCCCGAGGCGTACACCCCGCAGGAGTACCTGCCGGAGGCGCTGCGGGACGCCACGTTCTACGAGCCCGGCCCGTTCGGCTTCGAGCGCGAGGTCGCCAAACGGATCGAGTGGTGGAACAAGCTGAAGCGCGCGGCCGGTACTGAGCACGGAACTGGCAACGATCGACCGGACGCGACTGCCCAGGAGGCCGAACCATGATGACCCGAAAGCGATTCCTCAGGGCCGGCGCCGCCGCCGCGCTCGTCCTGGCCGCGGCCGCGGCCTGCTCCCACGCCTTCCGCCAGCCTACGGTGGAGCTGACGGGCGTGAAGCTGGGCGGCATCGGCATCCAGGGCGGGCTGCTCTACGCCGACCTGAGGGTGGACAACCCGAACGGCTACGACCTGAAGGCCAACGGCCTGAGCTACGACCTCCAGCTGCGCGACCCCGACGACCCGCAGGGCTGGGTGCCGGTGTCCAGGGGTACCTACGACGAGGAGGTCAAGGTGCCCGCGCGCGGCCAGGCGCTGGTCGAGATCCCGGTCGAGTTCAGCTACGCCGGCGCCAACGCGGCCGTGCGCTCCGTGCTCAGCCGCGGTACGTTCACCTACAAGGTCAGCGGCACGGTGGGCGTGAAGGAGCCGATCGAGACCACGGTGCCGTATCACCACCAGGGCGTAATCACCATGCAGGGCGCCCAGTAGACCCGTTTCCGGGAGCCGGCCATCACACGATCCATTTCGACGGAGCAGGCGCGCGAGCGCGCGGTCCTCGTGGGCGCGCCCACGCGATCGGTGAGCCCGCTGGCCGCCGAGGAGCACCTCCAGGAGCTCGAGCGCCTGGCCGACACGGCCGGCGCCGAGGTGGCGGGCGTGGTCCGCCAGCGCCTCGAGACGCCGCACCCGAAGTACTACATCGGCGAGGGCAAGGCCACGGAGCTGCGCGAGGTGGCCCGCCAGACCGGCGCGGACCTGGTCATCTTCGACGAGGATCTCTCGCCCGCGCAGGGCAAGAACCTCGAGGACCTGCTCGACGTCCGCGTCATGGATCGGACCGAGCTGATCCTCGACATCTTCGTCACGCGCGCGCGCACCAGCGAGGCGCAGATGCAGGTCGAGCGCGCCCAGCTCGAGTACATGCTGCCGCGGCTCAAGCGCATGTGGACCCACCTCGAGCGCACCCAGGGCGGCATCGGCATGCGCGGCCCCGGCGAGACCCAGCTCGAGACGGACCGCCGCCTCATCAGCCGCCGCATCCGCGACCTGCGCGAGAAGCTCGAGACCGTCGCCCGCCGGCGCGCCACCCAGCGCAAGGGGCGCTCGGGCGAGTTCCGCGCCGCCCTCGTCGGCTACACCAACGCCGGCAAGTCCTCGATCCTGCGCGGCCTCTCCGGCGCCGACCTGTTCGTGGAGGACCGCCTCTTCGCCACCCTCGATCCGGCTACCCGCTCGGTGGACGTGGGCGGCGGCGCGAAGGTGCTGGTGACGGACACGGTCGGCTTCATCCGGAAGCTGCCGCACGACCTCGTCGCCTCGTTCCGCGCCACGCTGGAGGAGGCGGGCGAGGCGGACCTGCTGCTGCACGCCATCGACGCGTCCTACCCGACCTGGCTCGAGCAGAAGGAGGTCGTGGAGGACGTGCTGCGCGATCTGGGCCTCGGCGACCGCCCCGTGCTCCTGGTCTTCAACAAGGTCGACCGCCTGACCCACGGCGAGGAGGGTTCGCTCCGCGACGAGGTGCGGGCCATCCTGCCGCAGCCGAGCGTCTTCGTCTCCGCCGTCGAGCCGGGCGGCCTGGAGCCGCTGCGCGAGGCGCTGCTCGAGGAGCTCAGGGCGCTGCGCCCCGAGGTCCACCTCCGCCTCCCGTCCACCGACGGCGAGGCGCTCGCGGCCGTCTACCGCGAGGGCGAGGTGCTCAGCCGCGAGGAGCGCGGCGAGACGATCGACCTGCTCGTCCGCCTGCCGCTGCCCACGCTCGGCCGGCTGCGCCGCCGCGAGGGCATCGACGTCTCTCAGCCGGCATGAGCGAGTCGGTCGTCATCATCGGGCCCGGGCGCATGGGGCTGGCGCTCGGCGCCGCGCTCCGCCACGCCCGCGCCGTGGACCGGCTCCTCTTCTTCGGCCGCGCGCTCGAGCCGCCGCCGCACCCGCTCTTCGATGCCGGTCCCGAGGGTGCCGAGTACCGCCTCGGACCGCAGCCGCTCCCGCCCGAGACGACCGCCGTGATCCTGGCGGTGCCGGATGCCGCGCTCGGCGACGTCGCCTACGACCTCTCCCGGGCGGGCGCCGCGCCCCCGGGCTGCGCCGCGCTCCATCTCTCCGGCGCTCTCTCGACCGATGCGCTCGCACCGCTCCACGCCGTCGGCTACGCCATCGGCTCCATGCACCCGCTCCAGGCCGTGGCCGACCCGTGGTCCGCGGGCGACCGGCTGATCGGCAGCGCGTTCGCGCTCGCCGGCGAGCCCGCCGCCATCGCCGCCGGGCGCCGGCTCGTCAACGAGCTCGAGGGCCATGCGCTGCTGATCCCCGTCGCGCTCCGGCCGCTCTACCACGCGGCCGCCGTGTTCGCCTCCAACTACCTGGTCGTGCTCCTGGCGGTGGCCGTCCGGCTGCTCCAGTCGGCGGGCATCCCGCCCGACGAGGCGCTCCCCTCCATCCTGCCGCTCATGCGCGGCACCCTCGACAACCTGGAGCACCTCGGCATCCCGGCCGCCCTGACCGGCCCCGTCCCGCGCGGAGACGCCGACACCGTCCGCCTCCACCTCGCGCGGTTGTCGGATGAGGATCGCGCGTTATATTCCGCGCTCGGCCGCGAGCTCCTGAAGCTCGCGAGGGCGGCGGGCCTCGACGAAGCCAGGGCCGCCGACCTCGCTCTCCTCCTCTCGCGCGACTGAATGCGTCTCCACGTCAACATCGACCACGTCGCGACGGTGCGGCAGGCCCGGCGCACCGATGAGCCCGATCCGGTGCGCGCCGCGGTGCTCGTCGAGCTCGCCGGCGCGGACGGGATCACCGTCCACCTGCGCGAGGACCGCCGCCACATCCAGGAGCGCGATGTCCGCCTCCTGCTCCGGACCGTCCGCACGGCCGTGAACCTCGAGCTGGCCGCCGCGAGCAATGTGCTCGACATCGCCGTCGAGCTGCGCCCCGCCGAAGCCACGCTCGTCCCCGAGAAGCGCGAGGAGGTCACCACGGAGGGCGGGCTCGCGCTCGGGGACGACGAAGGGCGACGTCGCATTGCCGCCGCCGTCTCCCGCCTGCGCGACGCCGGCATCCGCACGTCCCTCTTCATCGACCCCGACGAGGCGCACATCCGCACCTCCGTGGAGCTCGGCGCCGACGCCATCGAGCTGCAC
This sequence comes from uncultured Gemmatimonadales bacterium, assembly GCA_963708135.1. GTDB lineage: Bacteria > Gemmatimonadota > Gemmatimonadetes > Longimicrobiales > RSA9. The sequence continues at coordinate 873,297 of OY970192.1, forward strand.
ACCGGCGAGTACGCCGAGCGCTTCAAGGAGCGCGGCAGCGCGGCGGGCGCGGAGAAGATCGAGGCGGAGCTCGAGCGGCTCCGGCGCGCCGCCTCGCTCGGCGCCTCGCTCGGCCTCGACGTCCACGCCGGCCACGGGCTGACCTACGAGAACGTGGCGCCCGTGGCCGCCATCTCCGAGATCGAGGAGCTGAACATCGGCCACAGCATCGTGAGCCGCGCCGTGCTGGTCGGGATGGAACGCGCCGTGCGCGAGATGGCGGTGCTGATTCGCGCCGCGAGACCCCCCATGGAGGGTTGACATGCCGACCATCCGCGAGTTCTTCGAGTGGGAGGCGGCGGACACGCTGGACCGGCTTCGCGCCACGGCCAATGGGCTCGATGCGTCCGCCGCGGAGCCCGCCGAGCTGCACCGCCTCGCCCGCCGCCTCCGCGGCAGCGCGCAGATGGCCCGCGATGAGCGCGTGACCCGCGTGGCCGCGGGCCTCGAGGCCGCCGGCCGCGCGCTGGCCGAGGGCCGCATGGCCTGGAGCGGCGAGGCCGCAGGCGCCGTCCGCGCCGCGCTGGAGGCCGCCGGAACGCTCGTACGTGCGGAGGATCCCGCCGCCGGCGACGCCCTCACCGACAGCGCGCTCGCCCGGCTCGAGGGCCTCGGCGTGGACCTGGGCGAGGGGCGCGCGGCGGCGCGGGAGAGCGCCTCCGGCGCCGCCGAGTTCCTGGCCTTCGCCGCCCGAGAGGTGGACGGCATCCTCGGCGAGATCGACCGGGTCCTGCTCGCCGCGGATCCCCGCGACCACGGCCCACTCACCGCCGTCCTGCGGCGCCAGCGCCCGCTCATGGGCGCCGCCCGCCTCGACTCCACGCCGATCCTCGGCGAGACGCTCACGGCCATGGACGAGATCAGCCGCATGATCGTGCGCCTCGGCGCACCCGTGAAGTCCGAGTGGCTCGACGTCTACCGCGCCGCCCACGACGTGCTCGAGGCCGCCGCCGAGCGCCTGCACCGCGGCGAGGAGCCCGCGCGCGTGCCCGCGCTGAGCCGGCTGCGCACGCTGCGCGAGGAGCTGGCGGACCGCTACGGCGCGGCCGAGGAGCCGCAGGCGCCGCCGATCTTCGCCCCCGGCGAAGAGGGGGCGCACGAGCCGGAGGCTGCGGCAACGTCGCCGGAGGCGCCGGACGCCTCGCCGGACGCCGCGGGCGTGCCGGCGGAAGGCGCGAGCGCGCCGGCCCCGCCTCCCGCCACCGAGCCGGTGCCCGTCGAGGCCTTCTTCTATGCCGGCGCGCGCGCGCTCAGGCGCGCCCTCGAGCTGCGCGGGACCCTCGAGGGTGCCACGACGGCCGATCCCGCGGCCCGCGAGGCCGTGCAGGAGCTCTTCGACCTGATCCGGATGGCGCTGGCGTGAGCGGCCGCCGCCGCCGGGGACCCGACTGGCGGGCGATCGTCGGGATCCTCCTCAGCATCGGCTTCCTGTGGTACGCGCTCCGGGGGGTGGACCTCCACGCGGTGCTGCGCCAGATCCGGCAGGCCGACCCGTGGCTCTTCCTGCTCGCCGTCGCCGCCGCCACCTTCCCCTTCTGGATCCGCGCCTGGCGCTGGCGCTCGCTGCTCCGCCCCGTGTACCCGGCGACCAGCTTCCGCGCCCGCTTCGCCGCCGTGAACATCGGCTTCATGGCCAACAACCTGCTTCCCGCGCGTGTCGGCGAGATCCTGCGCGCCTACGTCGTCTCCAGGCTCGAGCCGATCCCCGTGGTGTCGTCGCTCGGCTCGCTGGTCGTCGAGCGCATCTTCGACGGTACGACGCTCGTCGCTTTTACCTTCCTCGCGCTCGCCTTCCCGGGCTTCCCCGAGACGGGCGCGACCGGCCGGGAGCTGCACGCCATCGCGACGACCCTCGCGACCGTCTTCGCCATCGCGGGTGTGGTCTTCCTCGCCATGGTGCTCTTTCCCCGCCAGGTCGTGCGCGGCATCGAGCGACTGGTCGAGCGCGTGCTCCCCCTGTCCTTTCGCCGCCCCATCGTCGATGGCCTCGAGGCGCTGCTCTCCGGCCTCGCCGCCATCCGCCGGCCGCTGCTGCTGGCCCGCATCATCTTCTGGTCCGTCGTGCTCTGGGGCTTCGGCGCGCTCTCCTACTGGCTCGCCATGCGCGCGTTCCACATCGACGTTCCCTTCATGGGCGCCGTGTTCCTGCAGTCCGTCATCTCCTTCTCCGTGGCGCTCCCATCCTCGCCCGGTTTCTTCGGCATCTACGAGGCCGCCGTCCGGGTCGGGCTCGTCAACGTCTGGCACGTCGATCCGAACCGCGCCCTCGGCCTCGCCATCGGATTCCACCTCGGCGGCTTCGTCCCCGTCACCGTCATGGGCCTCGTCTACGCCGCCCGCCTCGGCTTCTCGTGGCGCGAGGTCCGCAGCGGCGAGAGCATCGTCGAGACCGCCGTCGAGTACGAGACCGGCCACGACCCCGCGCACCCGGATCGGCCATGAGGACCACGGCCCGCGCCAAGGTCAATCTCCGGCTGCGCGTGCTCGGTCGCGAAAGCTCCGGCTACCACCATCTCGAGACGATCTTCTGCGCCCTCGAGCTGGCCGATGACCTCGACATTGCCGCGGGCCCGGCCGGGATCCGCCTCGAGGTGGACGGGCCCGACACCGGTCCCGTCCACCAGAACCTCGTCGTGCGCGCCGCCGAAGCCTTCTTTGCCGAGGCCGGCATCGCCCCCGCCGTTGAGATCCGCCTGGGGAAGCGCATCCCCGCCCGCGCCGGCCTGGGCGGCGGCTCGAGCGACGCCGCCGCCACGCTCCTCGCCCTCAATCAGCTGCACGGCACGCCGCTCCTGCACGAGCGCCTCGCCACCCTCGCCGCCGCGCTCGGAAGCGACGTCCCCTTCTTCCTCTCCGGCGCCCCGCTCGCGCTCGCGTGGGGCAGGGGAGAGCGGCTCCTCACCCTGCCCGCGCTGCCGCCCGCCCCGGCGCTCCTCGCCGTGCCCGACTTCGGCGTCTCCACCTCCGAGGCCTACGCCGCGCTCGACCGCGCCCGCGCGGGGAGGAGCGCCGCCCTCCCCGCGCCCGAGCCGGCCGTCGTCGCCCTGGACCGCCTCGAGACCTGGTCCGCCGTCGCCGGCCTCGCCGCCAACGACTTCGAGCCGATCGTCTTCGCGCGCCACCCCGAGTTGCGCCAGGTGAAGACCCGGCTCGTGGACGCCGGCGCCGGTCCCGCCCTCCTCGCCGGCTCCGGCGCCGCCGTGTTCGGCATCTTCGAGGACGCCGCCCGCCGGGATGCCGCGGCCGAGGCGCTGGCCGACGCCTTCGGACAATTCCGCATCATCCGCACGGCGACGGTCTCGCCCGGCCGTCCGGATCTGCTGGGGTAGGGCTTCGCCAGGCGGGAGACGGGCGGCGCATTGATGGCCCCCACGCGCCCCGTTACCTTTGGCCGGCAACTCCCGGGTCGTCTAAGGGCAGGACAGAGGACTTTGGATCCTCCAATGGTGGTTCGAGTCCACCCCCGGGAACTACGGGAGCGCCCGCCAATGCGAATCGTCTGGTCGGTCACCCTGCTCGCCGCCGCGCTCGCCGCGTGCGCACCCTCCTCCCGCGCCGGAGCCCCCACGCCGCGGCGGCTGCCCGCGGCCGAAACATTGGTGACGGCGCCGCCCGCCTCCGTGGGGATGGCTCCGGACCTGCGCGCGCGTCTCGACTCGGTCCTGGCCAACGGGATCGCGTACGGGGCGGCGCCGGGGGCCGAGCTGGCGGTGGGCCGCTACGGCCGCATCGTCTACATGGGCGGCGCCGGCCATCTCGACCTCGCGCCCGGCTCGCCGGTGCCCGACGACTCGACGCTCTGGGATCTGGCGTCGCTGACCAAGGTGATCGGCACCACGACGGCGGCCATGATCCTGGAGGAGGAAGGCAAGCTCGACCTGGACAGGCCGGTCCGGTACTACCTGCCGGAGCTGAGCGCCCCCGACAAGGCGGGGATCACCGTGCGCATGCTCCTCGAGCACCGGAGCGGGTTCCGGCCGGACATCCTCTTCTGGAAGCCGACGCCCGGGGACTCGACGCCCATGGCGCGCATCAACGCGGACCGCCTCCTCTACACGCCGAACGACAGCACGATCTACAGCGACCTGAACTTCATCCTCGCCGCGATGATCGTGCGGCGGCTGACCGGCACCACGCTCGACCGCTTCCTTCTGGACCGCGTATGGCGGCCGCTGGGGATGCGCGACACCGGCTTCAACCCGCTGCTGCCGCCGGGCGAGGAGATCCCAGCGGACACCGACTGCACGGCCGCGCTCGCCCGGGCGACGCCGCGGCGCCTCGCCCGCATCGCGCCCACCGAGATCGACACCGTCTACCGGCATATGCACGTCCACGGCATCGTCCACGACGAGAACTCGTGTGCCCTCGGCGGCGTCGCGGGCCACGCGGGACTCTTCTCCTCCGCCCGGGACCTCGCGGTCTTCGCCCAGATGTTGCTCAACGGCGGAGAGTACGGGGGAGTCCGCATCCTGCACCCGAACACCATCGCCCGGTGGACCGCCCGCCGCCGCGAGGACTCGAGTCGCGCGACCGGCTGGGACACGCCATCCGACCACTCGAGCGCCGGCCGCTACTTCAGCCCCCGCTCGTTCGGGCACACGGGGTTCACCGGCACCTCCATCTGGATGGACCCCGCGCGCGGACTCTTCGTCGTTCTGCTCACGAACCGCGTGAACCCCACTCGCGCAAACACGAAGGTGTTCCGGCTCCGGCGCGAGATCGCCGATGCGGCGCAGGCGGCGATCCTGGATGCGCCGCTGATCGATTGGGAGGCGCGGCGGCACGCCGGAACCGAAGGCGCAAGGAGCCATTAGCTCCCCCCAGCCCTCGCTTGCCCGTTCGCGGACCCCCGCGTACCGTCCGTGATGCTCCGGAAGCTGCTTCGGCGCACCGCCATCGCGCTCGCCGCCCTCATCCTCCTCGCCTGCGGCCTCTACGCCTTCCATGTCCCGCTGCTCACCGCGGCCGGGCGGCTGGTCACCGTGCGGGACGCCCCCGCCCGCGCCGACATCCTCTTCCTCCTCGGCGGCGAGGACTTCTCGCGGCCGTTCAGGGCCGCGGATCTCTGGAAGGCCGGCATAGCCCCGCGCATCGTCACCGTCCGCAGCGAGGACGGCCCGGCCATGAAGCTGGGGGTGCTCCGCAACGAGACCAATGCCGCCGTTCGGATCATGGAGCGCCTGGGCGTCCCCGATTCCGCGATCACCGTGATCCGCCAGGGCCGGGGCGCCACGAGCACCGACGACGAGGCCAACCTGCTCCGCTGGTACGTCGCCCGCCACCCGGTACGCCGCATCGACGTCGTGACCACCGCCTTCCACACCCGCCGCGCCCGCTGGCTCATCCGGCGCGCCCTGCGCGGCACCACCGTCCAGGTCGCCATGACCGCCTCCGACGACCCCGGCTTCGACGAGACCGACTGGTGGCGCTCCGAGCGCGGCATGGTCGCCTACGTCACCGAGTACATCAAGTTCGCCCACAGCTTCTTCTTCCAGTAGCGTCCCCGCGCGCCTGCCCCCTCGTGAACGCCTGCGTCCCCGTATGCGTCTGCGAGCTCGTCCTTGCATCCTCGCGCACCCCCGCATAACGTCCCCGACCGACCACACGGAGATGCCCATGGCCGCGAGCACCCGCCGACTCCCCGAAACCATCAAGCGACGCCTCGAGGTGGCCACCGCCATGGCCTGGGAGGCGCTCGTGGACGCGCACACCACCCATGCGCTCCAGTTCCTCGCCCTCATGGCCGGCCGCCTCGAGTTCGAGGACGGGCTGCAGCGCTACCTCCGCGAGATGGGCATCGTCGAGCCGATGACCACGGCCCTCCGTACGCGCATCCTCGTGGCCCTGGAGGACATCGACCGCGAGCCCGACGTCTTCCCGCGTGCCCTCCGCCTCCAGGGTGGGCCCCCGCCCGAGGACGAGTCAGGCGACGAGGGCTGGCGACGATTCCGCCCCGAGGCCCTCGTTCGCGGCGTCAAGCAGCGCCAGCGCCGCAACGACGAGACGGAGCGCTGGAGCCTCCTCGCCATCGCCCGCGCCGAGGAGGAGATCATCGCCACCCACGTGGACAACGCCATCACCTTCGCCGCGCTGCTCGACCCCCACCTCGGCCTCGACAGGGCCGTCGAGGAATACATCCGCAGCGTCTCACTATACGGCTCCCGCGCCCAGGCCGTCATGCAGCGCACCATGGCCCGCCTCGCCGAGTCGTACCTGCCCGAGCCCGTGGCCATCCGGCCCGGCCCGGCCGAGTAGACCCGGCGCGCTCCCGCTCCCCACCCGGCCACTCCTCGCTCCTGGCACCCTCATGCAGTTGACGCCCTACGCCTTCCCGGATAGCTTAACAGGCTGTCTCGCGACACGAACCAGCAACCGCCCGGGCATGACGGAATACCAGTACAACGCCCCGCTGCTGCTCATGGCGGGCACGGCCAATCGGCCGCTGGCGGAAGAGATCGCCGCCTGCATGGATATGCCCCTCGCCGAGATGACCGTGAAGCGGTTCGCGGACGGAGAGATCTTCGTCCGCATGAACCAGAACGTGCGCGGCGGGGACGCGTTCCTGATCCAGCCGACGCCGCCGCCGGCCGACAGCATCATGGAGCTGCTGCTCATGGTGGATGCGGCCAAGCGGGCGTCGGCGGCGCGGATCACGGTGGTGATGCCGTACTACGGCTACGCGCGCCAGGATCGGAAGGACCAGCCGCGGGTGGCGATCGGGGCCAAGCTGGTGGCCAACCTGATCGAGGCGGCGGGCGCGGACCGGGTGCTGGGGGTGGACTTCCACACGCACCAGATCCAGGGCTTCTTCGATGTGCCGGTGGACCACCTCTACGCGGCGCCGGTGCTGACCGGCTATTTCCGGGACAAGGAGGTGCCGGACCCGGTGGTGGTCGCGCCGGACGTGGGCGCGGCCAAGATGGCGCGGGGCTTCGCCCGGCGGATCGACGCGTCGTTCGCGATCATCGACAAGCGGCGCCCGACGGCGAACGTGGCCGAGGTGCTCTCGGTGGTCGGCGAGGTGGACGGCAAGACGTGCATCATCGTGGACGACATGATCGACACGGCCGGCACGCTGGAGAGCGTCGTGTACGCGTTGAAGGAGCGGGGCGCCGCGGCCGTCTACGCGGCGGCCACGCACGCGCTCCTGTCGGGTCCGGCCGTGGAGCGCCTCGAGCGCGCGCCGCTTGAGGAGGTCGTGGTGACGAACACGCTGCACGTGCCGGATGAGAAGCGCTTCCCTAAGCTGACCATCCTGTCCGTTGCGGAACTGCTGGCGCGGGCCATTCTCTACACGCACTCGAACGAGTCCGTGAGCCAGCTCTTCGACTGAAGGAGAACCGAACCATGGCGGCAAACGCAACCCTCAGCGCGGCCCCCCGCGAAGGCAACGGCAAGTCGGCGGCGCACAAGCTGCGCGCGGGCGGCCGCGTCCCGGCGGTCGTGTACGGCCACGGCGAGGAGACCCGCTCCGTGTCCGTGGACGCGCACGAGGTCGAGCAGCTCTTCAAGCGGATCTCGGTGGAGAACACGCTGATCACGCTGACCATCGAGGAGGGCGGGCGCACGAAGGGCGGCGAGCTGAGGGCGCTCGTGCGCGAGGTGCAGACGCACCCGGCGCGCGCCACCATCCTGCACGTCGATTTCTACCAGATCCACGCCGGCGAGCGCGTCTTCCTGGATGTCCCGATCCACATGATCGGCACCGCCGCGGGCGTGAAGGCCGGCGGCCTGCTGCAGCACGGGCTCAGCGAGCTGTCGGTGCGCTGCCTCGCCGACCAGATCCCGGAGGCCTTCGAGGTGGACGTCTCCGGCCTCGAGATCGGCGACTCCGTGCACGTCCGCGACCTGGTCATCCCCGACGGCGTCGAGGTCGACACCGATGGGGACATCACCGTCTGCTCGGTGATCCCGCCCGTGGTGGCCGCCGTCGAGGAGCCCGCGGAAGAGGAGATCGTGGGCGTCGGCGGCGAGGTGCAGCCCGAGCTGATCCGGCGGCACGCCGAGGAGGCCGCGGAGCAGGAAGAGGAGTGAGCCCGCGGGCCCACTCCTCCCCCCGGCGGTGAAGATCGTCTGCGGTCTCGGCAACCCCGGCGTCGAGTACCAGGACACCCGCCACAACGTCGGCTGGTGGCTCCTCGAGCACGCCCGCCGCGCGTGGGACTTTCCCGGATTCCGCCGCGAGGGCCCCGCCCGCGTGACGAGCGGCCGCCTCGGCGCCGAGCCGGTCCGGCTGCTCGAGCCACTGACCTACATGAACCGCAGCGGGCGCGCGCTCGCGCCGCTTCGTGCGCGGCCGGACTTCGACATCGCCCGGGACCTGCTGGTCGTGGTGGACGATGTCGCGCTGGAGGTCGGCCGCGCGCGGCTGCGTGTCGGCGGCAGCGCGGGCGGCCACAACGGGCTCAAGTCCGTGGAGGCCGCGCTCGCCACGCGCGAGTATCCGCGGCTGCGGATCGGCGTGGGCGCCTGCCCTCCCGGGGCGGACCTGGCCGAGTGGGTCCTCTCGCCCGTTCCCGCCGAAGACCGGGAGCTGATCCTCTCCCGCCTGTCCGAGCTGGTGGACGGCGTGCGCCTGTGGATCGAGGAGGGCGCCGGTCCCGCCATGCGCCTCGTGAACCCCTGATGAATTCGACTCGCTTCTCTCCGCGGAGGCTGTACCCGTGACCTCCCTCGTCAGCTGGGCCCAGTGGGCCCCGGTCCTGGGGGCGCTCGGCCTGATCGACGCGCTCGTGATCTACCTCTATATCCTGCGCCAGTCGCAGGGCACGGACGTCATGGCCGAGCTGTCGGAGCAGATCCACGCCGGCGCCATGGCCTTCCTGCGCCGCGAGTACTCCGTGCTCGCGCTCTTCGTGGCCGTGGTGGCCGGGCTGCTCTGGTGGGCGATCGGCAGCCTCACGGCGGCGGCGTACGTGAGCGGAGCCGCGAGCTCGATTCTGGCCGGCTTCTTCGGGATGAAGGCGGCCACGCGCGCGAACGTCCGCACCACTGCGGCGGCGAGCGAGGTCGGCCAGGCCAAGGCGCTGCGCGTGGCCTTCTTCGGGGGTGCCGTCATGGGCCTCTCGGTCGCGGCGCTGGGCGTGATCGGCATCGGCGTCTGGTACTACTTCTTCGGCGCCGCGGCGATCACGGACGCGGACTTCCTCCGCTTCGCGGAGATGATCAGCGGCTACGCCATGGGCGCGAGCTCGATCGCGCTGTTCGCGCGGGTGGGCGGCGGGATCTACACCAAGGCGGCCGACGTCGGCGCGGACCTGGTCGGCAAGGTCGAGGCGGGGATCCCGGAGGACGATCCGCGCAACCCCGCGACCATCGCGGACAATGTCGGCGACAACGTGGGCGATGTCGCCGGCATGGGGGCCGACATCTTCGAGAGCTACGTGGGCAGCGTGATCGCCGCGATCGCCATCGCCGCCTCGAGCCCGCTCTATGCGACGAGCCGGGCCGCGGCGCTCGCGCTGCCGATCCTCACCATCATGGTCGGGCTCGCCACCTCGCTCCTGGGCGTCGCGCTCATGAAGGCGCTCGAACGGCTGAACCCCGCCGCCGCGCTGCGCAACGTCACCTTCATCGCGGCCGGCCTCTTCCTCGTTGCCATGTTCTTCGTCGTGCGCGCGCTCGGCTTCCAGATCGTGGACCCGCGGAGCGCGCACGTCTTCTCCGCCTACGGCCCGTTCTGGGCGATCGTCGCCGGGACGCTCGCCGGCATCTCGATCGGCCTCGTGACCGAGTACTACACGGCGGCGCGGCCGATCCGGCGCATCGCCGAGGCCAGTCGGACCGGCTCCGCCACCAACATCATCGCCGGCCTCGCCGTGGGCATGGAGTCCACCGCCGCGCCCGTGCTGCTCATCGCGCTGGCGATCTGGATCTCCTACTACTTCGCCGGCCTCTACGGCATCGGCATCGCCGCCGTCGGCATGCTCGCCACCGTCGGCGTCACGATGTCCGTGGACGCCTACGGCCCGATCGCGGACAACGCGGGCGGCATCGCCGAGATGAGCGCGCTCGGCCCCGAGGTGCGCGCGGTCACGGACCGGCTCGACTCGCTCGGCAACACGACGGCGGCCATCGGCAAGGGTTTCGCCATCGGCTCCGCCGCGCTCACCGCGCTCGCGCTCTTCAGCGCCTACGCCTCGGCCGTCGGGCTGCGCGACACCGGTCTCGACATCGTCGATCCGACCGTCGTGATCGGGCTTTTCCTGGGCGGCATCATCCCCTTCTTCATCGCCTCCCTCACCATGACCGCCGTCGGCCGCGCCGCGGCCGGCATGGTGGCCGAGGTGCGCCGCCAGTTCCGCGAGATCCCCGGCCTCATGGAGGGCCGCGCCAAGCCGGACAGCGCGCGTTGCGTCGACATCTCGACCCGCGCCGCGCTGAAGGAGATGATCGCCCCGGGGCTCGTCGCCGTGATCGTGCCGGTCGTCGTCGGCGTCGTCAGCATTCAGGCGCTCGGCGGCCTGCTCGCCGGCGCCACGGTGACCGGCGTGCTCATGGCCCTCTTCATGGCCAACGCCGGCGGCGCCTGGGACAACGCCAAGAAGTACATCGAGGGGGGCGAGCACGGCGGCAAGGGCTCCGAGCCGCACAAGGCCGCCGTCGTCGGCGACACCGTGGGCGACCCGTTCAAGGACACGGCCGGCCCCTCCATGAACATCCTGATCAAGCTGATGAGCGTCGTCTCGCTCGTGCTCGCGCCCTTCTTCGTCCGCGTCCACGCCGGCGGCGGGGCGCAGCAGATGGGCATCCTCCTGGACGGCGCGCGCCACCTCCTCCACCTCCTCCTCGGATAGGACCACCGTGAGCACGCGAGACCTCTCGTTCCAGCGCGCCATTGCCTTCGCGAGCGACCTGATCCGCATCCCCGGCCCGCCCGGCGGGGAGGGCGACGTGGCCGAGCGCGTGCGCCGCGAGCTCGAGGCGCTCGGCTTCGACGAGGTCCTCGTGGACTCCCTCGGCAACGTCATCGGCCGCGTGCGCGGCACCGGCGGGGCGCCCGCCGTCATGGTCAACAGCCACCTCGACGTGGTCGATGTCGGCGACCCCTCGAGCTGGGAGTTCCCGCCCTTCGGCGGCGTCGTGGACGGCGGCTTTCTGCACGGCCGCGGCGCCATGGACATCAAGGGGCCGCTCGCGCTCCAGACCTACGCGGCCGCCCGCTTCCTCGACGACCGCGCGGAAGGCGACGTCATCGTCGCCCACACCGTCTACGAGGAGCGCGGCGGTTGGGGGATGGAGCACCTGCTCGAGGCCGGCCTCGTCTCGCCCGGAGCCGTCATCATCGGCGAGGCCACCGGCGGCGACATCTGCATCGGCCACCGCGGCCGCGCCGAGCTCGTCCTCGAGGTGCACGGCCTGGCCGGCCATGCCTCCGCCCCCGAGCGCGCCCGCAACCCCCTGGCCGTGCTCCCGTCGCTGATCCCGGCCCTCGCCGCCTTCGCCGCCGCGCTCGGCAGCGACCCCGTGCTCGGCCGTGCCACGCTCGCGCCCACCATGGTCGAGACGCTGCCGCGCAGCCGCAACGTGATCCCCGACCGACTCCGCGTGTTCGTCAACTGGCGCGTGCTGCCCGATACCACGCCAGATAGCGCCGTCGCCACGCTCGAAGCCTTCCTGAAGGAGCACGTCGAGCTCCCCGAGGGCTGCTCCCTCGAGGTCCGCTTCGCCACCGAGCGCCAGGCCAGCTTCACCGGCCGCGAGGCGGACCGCGGCCTCTTCTCGCCCGGCTTCCTCCTCGATGCCGCGCACCCCGTCGCGCGCGCCGCCGCGGAAGCCGTCACCGAGGCGACGGGGCGCGCGCCGGGCGTCCGGCCCTGGACCTTCGCCACCGACGGCGGCCACTCCTGCGGCGAGCACGGCATCCCCACCATCGGCTACGCCCCGGGCGAGGAGCGCCACGCCCACACCAATCGCGAGCGCCTCGACCTGGACGACGCCCGCGTCGCCTACGAGGCGTATCCCGCGCTGATTCGTGCCGTGATGGGGGCGCTGCGTGCCTGATCTCCGCCTCGGGATCGTCGGCCTGCCCAACGTCGGCAAGTCCACGCTCTTCAACGCCCTGACCGGCGCCGGCGCCTCGGCCGAGAACTACCCGTTCTGCACGGTGGACCCCAACGTCGGCGTGGTGGAGGTGCCGGACCCGCGCCTGGACCTGCTCGTCGAGAAGGTGCAGCCGCGCTCGCGCGTGCCCGCCGTCGTCACCTTCGTCAACATCGCCGGGCTGGTGAAGGGCGCCTCGGAGGGGGAGGGGCTGGGCAACAAGTTCCTGGCCAACATCCGTGAGGTGGACGCGATCGTCCACGTCGTCCGCTGCTTCGAGGACCCGGACGTCACCCACGTCCTGGGGCCCGTGGACCCCGTGCGCGACCGCGAGATCATCAACCTCGAGCTCGCCCTTGCCGACCTGCAGGGAGTCGAGAAGCGGCTGCAGCGCGCCGAGAAGGCGGCGCGCACCGGCGAGCGCGAGGCCCAGGCGGAGGCTGCCCTGCTGCGTCGCCTCCAGGCGCTGCTGTCGGAGGGCCGCCCCGCGCGCCAGGTCGAAGTGCAGAACGAGGAAGAGGCCCGCCTGCTGCGCGGCTTCAACCTGCTCACCGCCAAGCGCGAGCTGTACGTGGCGAACGTGGCGGAGTCGGATCTGCCGCAGGCCGAGAACCCGCACGTCGCGTCGCTTCGCGCCGCCGTGGAAGGCGACGCCGAGCCCGCCGAGGTCGTCGCGCTCGCCGCCCGCATCGAGGCCGAGCTGCTCGAGCTCGAGCCGGACGAGCGCGCGCTCTTCCTCCACGACCTCGGCCTCGAGGAGCCCGGCCTCTGGCGGCTCATCCGCGCCGGCTACCACCTCCTCGACCTCATCAGCTTCTTCACCGCCGGCGAGAAGGAGGTCCGCGCCTGGACCATCCGCCGCGGCGCCCGCGCGCCCCAGGCCGCCGGCGAGATCCACAGCGACTTCGAGCGCGGCTTCATCCGCGCCGAGACCATCGCCTGGGACGACTTCGTCCGCACCGGCTCCCTCAAGGCCCCCCGCGAGCAGGGCCTCATGCGCTCCGAGGGCAAGGACTACGTCGTCCAGGACGGCGACATCATGCTGTTCCGCTTCAACGTGTAGCGGGGCGGAACGGGTTCAGCCGTTACGGCAACACATCCCAGAACGAGGGGTCGGCATCGGCCTTCGCCTGCTTGCCGTCCGCCGAGACTCCCGCCGTGAACGTCTTGTTGTCCCCGCTGGTGTTGAACGCCTCCATGGCGTTCGCGGCCTCCTGGATCGCGGTCACGTCCGTGCCGCAATAGGCCGCCTTCGCCTGAGCGATGCTCGTCCCCCCGCTCGGAGAGGATCCGAAGGCCGCGTTGTTCAGGATCGCTGCCAGCAGCTGCTGCAGCAGCGTCATCCTGGCCTGGTCCAGCGCCGAGCGCGCGCCGCCGGTGCTGGTCCCGGAGATGCTCGACCAGAATCCTCCCAGCACGCCGCCGATCGTGGAGACCTCCCGGGTGCACACCGTGCGACTGCCGAGGCCGGTGAACGTGTGTCCGCCCACCGAGCCGCCGAACCACACCGCGTTGGTCACGCTCTCGTGCGTGGCCCAGAAGCCCTGCGTCCTCGTCGTGCCGGTGTTCTGCTGGTTGATGAAGGTGCAGGTGACGGTTTCGCCGTTCACGAGCGTCGTGGAGACCGTCGAGGTGGCGGCCGGGTCCACCGACGCCTCGCCCTGGGCCGAGCAGCCGAGGTCGGTGAGGATGTAGCCGGCCGTCGGGGACTCGGTGATCGTCTTCACACCGGCCGGGAGGTTCTCGAAGACGACCGTGTCGGCAAGGTCGACCCCCGGCGGGGTCAGGGTGAAGCTGGGGGCGATGCCGACGCCCGTCGCCGTGAAGGCGAAGGTCGCGGCCGCGCCCTTCACCTGCTTTACGATCCTCAGCACAGCCGGCTGGTCGTTGTTGGTGATGGTGCAGGTGACGGTGTCGCCGGCGGCGATGGTGACCGAGCCGGACTGCGCGTCGCCACTGACCAGCCCCTTGGTGCAGCTCCAGGTGCCGTCCGTGTAGCCGCTCACCGCGTTCTCGTGCAGGCTGTAGGTGCCCGCGGCCACGCCCAGGCGAGCGCTCGTGTAGCGCAGCGTGGCCGTGCCGTCCGCCACGCCCGCCCCGAAGCTCAGCGTGCCGGCGCTGGTCGTGAGGCCGAAGTCGCCCACGGCCTTCGTGCCGCCGTCGTCGTTCACGACGCGCTTCACCACGCTCAGCGCGCCGCCGCTCCCGCCACTGCCGCCGCCCCCGCTGCCGCCGCCGGGATTGTCGTTGTTGGTGATGGTGCAGGTCACGGTGTCGCCGGCGGCGATGGTGACCGAGCCGGTCTGCGCGTCGCCACTGACCAGCCCCCTGGTGCAGCTCCAGGTGCCGTCCGTGTAGCCGCTCACCGCGTTCTCGTGCAGGCTGTAGGTGCCCGCGGCCACGCCCAGGCGAGCGCTCGTGTAGCGCAGCGTGGCCGTGCCGTCCGCCACGCCCGCCCCGAAGCTCAGCGTGCCGGCGCTGGTCGTGAGGCCGAAGTCGCCCACGGCCTTCGTGCCGCCGTCGTCGTTCACGACGCGCTTCACCACGCTCAGCGCGCCGCCGCTCCCGCCACTGCCGCCGCCCCCACTGCCGCCGCCGGGATTGTCGTTGTTGGTGATGGTGCAGGTGACGGTGTCGCCGGCGGCGATGGTGACCGAGCCGGACTGCGCGTCGCCACTGACCAGCCCCCTGGTGCAGCTCCAGGTGCCGTCCGTGTAGCCGCTCACCGCGTTCTCGTGCAGGCTGTAGGTGCCCGCGGCCACGCCCAGGCGAGCGCTCGTGTAGCGCAGCGTGGCCGTGCCGTCCGCCACGCCCGCCCCGAAGCTCAGCGTGCCGGCGCTGGTCGTGAGGCCGAAGTCGCCCACGGCCTTCGTGCCGCCGTCGTCGTTCACGACGCGCTTCACCACGCTCAGCGCGCCGCCGCTCCCGCCACTGCCGCCGCCCCCGCTGCCGCCGCCGGGATTGTCGTTGTTGGTGATGGTGCAGGTCACGGTGTCGCCGGCGGCGATGGTGACCGAGCCGGTCTGCGCGTCGCCACTGACCAGCCCCCTGGTGCAGCTCCAGGTGCCGTCCGTGTAGCCGCTCACCGCGTTCTCGTGCAGGCTGTAGGTGCCCGCGGCCACGCCCAGGCGAGCGCTCGTGTAGCGCAGCGTGGCCGTGCCGTCCGCCACGCCCGCCCCGAAGCTCAGCGTGCCGGCGCTGGTCGTGAGGCCGAAGTCGCCCACGGCCTTCGTGCCGCCGTCGTCGTTCACGACGCGCTTCACCACGCTCAGCGCGCCGCCGCTCCCGCCACTGCCGCCACCACTCCCGCCCCCGCCACCCTTACTGGCCGGAACGACCGTGACCACCGCGGTGTCGGACGCCCCTCCCGAGGTCGCTACCACGAGCCCGGTGCCCAGCGCGAGGCCTGTCAGCACGCCGGTCGGCGAGACGCCGACGATCGTCGGACTGAGGGATACCCACGTCACGGTGTACGGCAGCGGGTTCCCGCCGGCATCGCGCGGCGTCGCGACGAGCGTCTGTTGCCCGCCCAGTGGGACGGTGGGGTTCGGAATGGAGAGCGTGATTACGTCCACCGGTGCCCCGACCGTGACCGCGACGTCCACCGTGAGCGGGGCCACCCTGGGCGCGCTGGAGGTCACGGTTACGATGGCATGGTAGACCCCCGCGCCGAGCTGGCTGAGGTCGGCCCGCAGCGTCAGCATCGCCGGGGCGGCGGTCGGGGTCACGGTCGCGCTGAGCCATCCGGTCGGCTCCCCTGCGGCGTAGCTCACGCTCACGGACAGACCGTCGAGGACTCCGGTGCCGACGTTGGTGATCTCCACCTGAGTGGCGATGCTGCCGGAGCTGACCGCGCCGCCGAGGCCCACCTGGCTCGTGCTCGCGGCCAGCACCGGGCGACCGACCCGGATAGACGCCGTACCGAACTGGCCCTCATACGTAGCCGTGATGATCGCGCTGCCGTTTCCCACGGCCGTGACGAGGCCACCCGCGTCCACTCTCGCCACCCCGGGATCGCTCGTGGACCAGGCGACGGTCCGGCCCGAGAGCGCATGACCCGCGCCGTCCACGGGCTTCGCATCGAGTCGCGTCGTCTCCCCGATCGAGAGAGCGGCGAGGTCGGGGCTCACCAGGACCGCCACCGCGGTGGCGGGCCACACGACGACGACCACGCTCGCGCTCTGTCCGTCCACGGAAGCGGTAATTACGGCGGTCCCGGGTGCCACCGCGCGGATGGTCCCGGCGTTGTCAACCGTCACCGTGCCGGGATTCAGGCTCGTCCACGTGAACGACCGCTGGAGCGCGTTCCCGTTGCGGTCCCGGGCCGTGGCGGTGAGCGACGCGGTCGAGTCGAGCGAGACGGCGAGACTGTCTATCCGGAGCGCTACGCGTTCGACGGTCGCGTGGACCCCGACGCGGGTCTGCGCGGTGAACCCCTGGTACGACGCCGTCAAGTGGGCATCGCCCTCCGTCACGGCCGTGACGAGCCCGGTGGGAGTGACCCGCACCACACCGCCACCGTCGGCCGTCCAGCTCGGCTGGATGCCGGTCACGGTGTCGCCGTTCGCGAACACGACGGCGGCCGTCGCCTGCACCGTGTCGCCCAGCGCGGTGAGCGTGCGGGACGAGTCGGCGGCGACCATGCCGGCTACCACCGGTGTCACGGTGACCACCACCGTGTCCCGCATCCCGCGGCGCAGTACCCCCGACCCGGTGCCGTGGAACATCGCGCGCCCCTGGCTGGTGAGGTCCACGCTGATCTGGAAGGTGCCGATCGGGTTCCGTATGCGCAGCTCGATCGGGAGCTTGGCGTCGCTCGTTCCGGAGCTCGTCACGACCGTGTCGAGCACCGTCGTCGCATTGGCGACCAGCTGCAGGTGCGCGGCGTCGGTGTGGGCGAACGCCTCCGCCGTGCCCGCCGCATTCGCCGAGGCCGTCACCGAGAGCGACAGTGTCAGCGGCGGCTCCGCGGCCGCGGGCGCCAGCAGGCGGTCGGTGCAGCTCCCGCTCAGGGCGGCAGAGGCAACCATGGCGAGTTGGAGCGCCAAACGAGTGCGGCGAGACACGTGGATCATCGCTCTGCTCCTCCGAAGCGCACACCCATCCCGAGGTCGAATCCCGTGAAACCCGTACTGCTCCCCTGGGCCACCAGCACCCGGCCGAAGCGCGCCCGTGCCTGTGGCAGGACGAGCGCCCGGCGGCCGATCGGAATCTGCGCGGAGGCGCCGACCCCGACGATCGTCCCCTGGTCGAGGCCGTCCGCCCGGCGAACCACGCGCACGTCGGTGGCCGGAAGCAGGACCCAGCCGCCCAGGGGCAGCCGTAGCCCGCCACCGACGAGATAGAGATCCTGCGCCTCCGGCTGCGTTGGCCCCGCGCTCAGGTACGTGCTGCGTGCGCGACGCAGCAGCCCGGCGTAGACGAGCCCGCTGGCCCGGGCCCCGGCCGCGAATGCGTAGGAGCTCATGACCTGGACCCGATCCCCGGAGCGATAGAGGTTGGCGCCGTCCACCTGGTCGGTGCTGCTGTGGAGATAGGTGAGCTGGAGCGACGCCTTCCCCGAAGATCCCGTATTGAGGTCAAGGGCGAGGCGTCCCCGGAGCTGGTTTCCCGGCCGGTAGCCGAACTCTGGCTCGCTCAGCAGATCGTAGCGGCGGCCGACGAGGTAGGAAGCGCTCACGCCCAGGCCGAAGCGACCCGTCGAATGCGCCGCCGCGACCGCCAGCCCCCCGGCGCCGCCCGCGCCCCAGTTGGAGATCCGGAACGGCAGCAGCTCCGAGGCGATCACCCCGGCCAGCATGGCCTCATCCAGGGTCTGGCGCTCCATGCCAGTCGGCAGGATCGCCACGGCGGTCACCGACGCCATCTCGCCGTGCACGGGGAGCACGAGGCTCAGCTGGGTGTCCGTGAAGCCGCTCAGCGTCACCTTGGAGCCGTCCTCGAGCTTGAGGGTGCCGCGCGCGTAGGCGCCGTCCAGGCTCAACGAGGAGCCGAGGAAGAACGGGACCCGCACTGCCACCGGAACCGTCAGCAGCGAGACGGCATCGATCCCGGTCTGCGTCGGGTCCCTGAAGTGGTAACCCTCGTAGCTCGCGGCCAACCCGGCCGAAGGCGCCTGCGCCAGCGCGCCCGCAGGGGCGAGGGCGGTGGCCAGCGCCAGCGCGGGCACCAGCCGGTGAACCCGACGGGAGTGGGTCATGCGGTGCACCTCACGGCCGGCTGATGATGACGACTGGCATGGCCGGAATGGAGAGCCCATCCATCCCGAGGATCTCAGAGCCCGGATTGCGCGCGATCGGGTCCGGCAGCAGCACCATCACCGGGTCGAGCCCCACGACCGAGACCGGTCCGGTCCGGATCTGACGATCCACGAGGGAGGGCGACGGTGGACCGCTTCCGCTCTCGGCGGCGGCTTCCGCCAGCCGCTCCGGCGTCTGCGTCTCGCCCGAGCTCAGCGCCTCCGCCTCCCGCTCCCGCGTCGCCGCTTCCCGGAACGACGGGTCGAGCGCGGCGGCCTTCCGGAAATGCCCGGCGGCCTCGCTGAACCGACCCGCGTCCAGCGCCTCGAGGCCCGAGCCGAACGCGAGGAGCGCCTGCAGGTTCCCGGTAGCCCGGTGCTCCACACGCTCCCGTTCCGCCGGCGTGAGCTGGATCCCCATCGCATCGTACAGCCCCAGCGCGATCTGCTTCTCCATGTCGAAGAGGCGGGTCACTCGGGCCTGCGCCTGCACCGGCGCCAGGCTGCCGAGGTCCGTGCCGACGCCGACCACTGCCGCACTGATCCGCAGCTCGTCGGCGCCCCCGCCGATCCGACCCTCCACCACCCGCCCGGCGTGCAGCAGCTGGCCGCTCCGGACGGCAGTGGCGGGATCGACCAGGCCGGAGTCGGAGAGACCGATCTCGTCAATCAGTAGCTGGACCTGCGTGCGCTCCAGCACGCGGAGCCGCCGCGTCTGGGAGAGGTCGGTCGTCAGCAAGGAGGAGAGCGCCCGGCTCAGCGGCGCGTACTGCGGATCGCTGCCCGCGTACAGGAAGGGGAAGATGGCCAGATTGCGCGGCTCCGGCGGGGACTGCGAGAGCTGCGCCTCCCGCGCCAGCGCCCCGCGAACCGCCGCCACGAGCTCTTGCCGTCGAAGGTGCGCCAGCCGACTCCGGATGGCGCCCTTCAGGCGCTCCGATCCACCCAGCGCGAGGAAGCGCCGGTAAAGGTCGGCGGCCGCAGAATCCTGGCCCAGGTCGTCTTCCGTCAGTGCCAGGTTCAGCACGCCCGGCGCGCTCCGGGGATTCGCGGCTACCACGCGCCCGAGCACCGCGCGTGCCGAATCGCGCTGCCCGGCCGCGCGCAGGGCGGCGCCCAGCGCCACCTGCGCATCCTCGCCACCCCCATCGCCGGCCTGCTGCCGCAGGCGCGCGAGCTCCGACGGCGTGGGAGCTCGATTGACGGATACCTGCCCCGCACACCCGCCGACGAGCACGGCGAGCATCAAACAAAGACGCCGATCCATGGCCATACCTTGCTGCCAGTCGATGTAGAGGGACAAAAAAACGCGAGGTGGTGGTCACCTCGCGTCGGTGCACGCCCCAGGTTGTCGAAGCTATGGTGTGGAGCCGCCGGACCACGCGCGCGGGCTATGCGCCGCACGCACGGCGCCGCCGCTCCTCCGGGAGGCGCTCGAAGCCGAATTGCATTTCTGACGGTGATAGGTTCGCCAGCTTGGAAGGCTATCAGCCGCCCCGCCTTTCCGCAACGGGGTAGCCGCCGCCAGGCCGCCGGGCGACAGCCGTCCCGCACCCGCCGCCGCTACACCCGCGCTCGCCGGCGGCCGACCGACTCCCGTCGGCCGCTCACGCCGCCGGCTAGCGCCTCAGCGCCTCGAGCCGCGCGCGTACCTCGGCCGGCAGCCGCGCCTTTGCCCCCGCCCCGTAGTCGTATGCGACGACGACACCCTCGCCCTCAGCCGCGACCGCGGCCTGCGCGGTGCTGACGAGACGGTACTCCATCGTGAAGCGGTCCTCCCCGATCTCGGTGGCCCGCGTGCCGACGCGGACCGTGTCCGGGAAGGCGAGCGGGCGGCGAAAGCGGCAGCTCGTGGAGGCCAGGATCGGGCCCACGCCGCCGTTCATC
This sequence comes from uncultured Gemmatimonadales bacterium, assembly GCA_963708135.1. Taxonomy (GTDB): domain Bacteria; phylum Gemmatimonadota; class Gemmatimonadetes; order Longimicrobiales; family RSA9. The sequence goes on from OY970192.1 coordinate 893,503, forward strand.
GCACCCTCGCGGAAAGCGATGCGGATCAGCAGCTCGATCCGCGCGATCTCGAAGTAGCGAAAGAACACCGTGTTGTTCACGTGCCCGAACGCGTCCATGTCCCCCCAGCGCAAAGGAACATCGACGACGATCGGGAAGCCGGCGAGGAGGTCCATGGGCGACCAAAGTAGAAATCCACGCTCCGCGCGTCGAGGCCGCCCCGCGCATATGCCGGATCCGCGTTAGCGCCGGCTGAGGCCGGCGAAGTACCCGGCAAAGCAGAGCAGGATGGCGACCAGGACCAGTGGGATCACCAGCACCCCCGGCCTGTTCGGGTGGCTGGCCGCGATCGGCGCCGTGGTCGCTGCGACCAGCGCAGCAAGCACCGCCGTGAGAACCGCCTTCTGTTTGTAATCCATCTGTCGCCCGACTCCTTGCAATGATCGGCCATGGACGCGCACGGCCCTTGCTTCCTCCCCCCGGCCCCTGACATCCGCCGGGGCGGAACCCTCGTCAGGACTTCCTTGTCCTCTATCTAGCGGTTGCCGACAGGAGCGAGCAACCCCGCCCCATCCGCCTTCCACAGTTCCGCTGATCTCCCGCCCCCGGCCCCTGCCCGTGGGGCAGTCTCCCCTCGACACGCCCGTCCGCCTCGGCTATACTACCATGCTAAACCTGCTCCGCCCCCTCCAGGCGGGGCCTCGGACCATGGGAGGAGGAACGCGGTGAGAGACTACGAGGTCGTCTACATCTTCGACTCGGCGCTGGCCGAGGAGCAGATCAACGAGAAGCTGGACCGGTTCCACGCGCTGCTGACGGGCGATCACGGTGGCGAGATCACGGCCGTGGACCACTGGGGCCGGCGGCAGCTCGCCTATCCCATCCGCAAGAAGCCGAACGGGTACTACGTCGTCGTGCAGTTTCGCGCGGAGACGGAGTCGTTGCCGGAGTTCGAGCGGGTGCTGAAGCTGGACGACGAGCTGCTGCGGTATCTGGTGGTGCTGCACGAGGGTGAGCCGACTGCGCCGATGTCGCTCGCGACCCGCGAGCCGCGCGGCGAGGATGACGAAGACCAGGACGAGGAGGACTGACATGCCTCGCTCCAACAAGACCTGTCCGCTCTGCGAGAACGGGATCCGCTACATCAACTACAAGGACGAGCGCTCGCTCTCGCGCTTCATCACCGAGCAGGGGAAGATCCTCGCGCGGCGGATGACGGGGATGTGCGCGCGTCACCAGCGGCAGGTCGGGACCGCGGTGAAGCGGGCTCGCTACCTGGCCCTGGTGCCGTACGTCAAGCAGTTCCAGGACTGAGGTGATGGCGCCCCGCGCCGGGCGGGGCTGGCCCGCGCTGGTCGCGCTCACGCTGGCGACACTGGCGCTGGCCGTGGTGGATCCGCTGCTGCTGGTGACGGCGCCGCTGATCGTGATGCTCCTGGCGCTGCCGCCGCGCCGGCCGGGCCTGCTGCTGCTGGCCGCTCTGCTCGCGCTGCTGCAGTTCACGGGCGCGCACGGTGCCGGGCCGCTCTGGTTCGCCGAGCGGGGCTGGGCGCTCATGCTGGGCGCGTGGTTCGTCGTGCTGGTGGTCGCGCGGCCGCGCGCGCCGTTCTTCTCGCGCGCGCTGGGCGCGGTGGCGGCGACGGCGGCCACGGCCGCGCTGCTCTTCCTGGCCCGCCACGGCGGCTGGGCGCGGCTGGACTGGACGATGGGGCAGCGCCTGCGCGGCGGCGCCTCGGACGTGATCGCGCTGTGGACCTCGAGCGGGGGACAGTCGGTAGCCGACCCGTTCGCGTCGGCCGTCTACGCGGCGACGGACTTCCAGGTTCTGGTCTTCCCGGCGCTCGTCGGGCTGGCCTCGCTCGGCGCGATGGCGCTGGCGTGGTGGGCGTTCCGGCGGGTGGCGGCCTCGGAGACGCGGCCGCTCGGGCCGCTGCGGGAGTTCCGCTTCCGCGACGAGCTGGTCTGGGTGCTGATCGTGGGGATCGTGCTGGTCGTGGTCCCGTGGTCAGGGCACCACGCGGCGCTCCGCGCCGGCTCGAACCTGCTGACGTTCATGGGCGCGCTCTACGCGTTGCGCGGGGTGGCGGTGCTTCTCGCCCTCGCGGGCGTGCCCGGGCCGGCCGGCGTGCTGTTCGCCGCCCTGGCCACGCTGTTCCTGTACCCGCTGGTCATGACCGCGACGGTGCTCGTCGGCCTGACCGACACGTGGCTGGACCTGCGCGCGCGCCGGAAGGCGCCCTCGGGTCCGGAGTCCTGAGGGAGTGATCCGATGAAGAACGTGAAAGTCATTCTCCGCCAGAACGTGGAGAGCCTGGGCGAGGAGGGCCAGATCGTGACGGTCCGCCCCGGCTACGCGCGCAACTACCTGCTCCCGCGCGGCGTCGCCTACGAGGCGACGGCAGCCAACGTGCGGCAGCTCGAGGGCGAGCAGCGGCTGGCGGAGCAGCGCGCCAAGCGCGACTACCTGGAGGCCCGCCGGCGGGCGTCGCAGCTCGAGGACGTCTCGCTCACCTTCCACGCCCGGGCGGGCGAGGAGTCGAAGCTGTTCGGCTCGATCACGTCCGCCGACATTGCAGACCGGCTGAAGGAGCAGGAGCTGGACTTCGAGGTCGACCGCCGCCAGATCGAGCTGGACGATCCGATCAAGACCCTCGGCGTCTACTCCGTCCCGGTCAAGCTGCACGCGGACGTGAGGCCCGAGATCAAGGTGTGGGTGATCAAGGCGGACTGACCGCTCCCCGCCTCACCCCGACGGCCGGGCGGTGGCGACATGCAGGGCACGGGCGCGCGACGCTCACCGTTCCGTGTCCGCCGCCCCCCGTCGTGCCGCCGTCCGTAGTGCCGCCGTTAGTCGTGCCGCCGTCCGTCGTTGCCGCCGTCCGCAGTGCCGCCGTCTGTCGTGCCGCCGTTAGTCGTGCCGCCGTTAGTCGTGCCGCCGTCTGTCGTTGCCGCCGTCAGTCGTGCCGCCGTCCGTCGTTGCCGCCGTCCGTCGTTGCCGCCGTCCGTCGTCCCCCCTGTCGTCATCTCCCCCCCTCACACGTTATATTATCCCGTCCAACCCTCCTGCTGACCCTGACCCCGGATCTGCATGGCCCGACCCGACAACACGGCTCCCGAGGCCGCCGCGCTGGCGGATCTGGAGCTCTCGCCCGAGCTCGCGCTCGTCCTGGAGGCCGCCGTCGAGCGCAAGGCGCGGGACGTGCTGCTGCTCGATCTGCGGCCGGTCTCGAACGCCACCGACTATTTCGTGATCGTGACGGGGACCTCCGACATCCACGTCCGCTCGATCGCCGAGCACATCGTGGAGGAGCTGAAGAAGGAGGGCTACCGGCCCGACCACGCGGAGGGACTGCGCGGCGGGCACTGGGTGCTGCTCGACTTCATCGACTTCGTGGTCCACGTTTTCCACCCTGCCGCGCGCGAGTTCTACCAGCTCGAGCGGCTGTGGGGCGACGCACCCGCGTACCCGATCGAGGGCTGAGCTCCGCCGTGCGCCCGCGCCGCTTCCTCGTCGCCTTCCTCGGGCTCCTGCTGCCGCTCCTCGCGGTGGGGCAGGCGCGCGCGCAGCAGTACTTCGGCCGCAACAAGGTCCAGTACCGCTCCTTCGACTTCAAGGTCATCCGGACCGAGCACTTCGACGTCTACTTCTACCCGCAGGAGCGGGAGGCGGCGCTCGACGCGGCGCGCATGGCGGAGCGCTCCTATGCCCGGCTGTCGCGCGTCCTGCAGCACGAGTTCAGGGAGCGGAAGCCGATCATCCTCTACGCCTCGCACGCGGAGTTCCAGCAGACCAACGCCATTCCGAGCTTCATCGACGAGAGCACGGGCGGGGTCACGGAGCCGCTGAAGAACCGGGTGATCGTACCGTTCACGGGCGACTATGCGGACTTCGAGCACGTGCTCACGCACGAGCTGGTGCACGCCTTCCAGTTCGATATCCTGATGCGCCGCGGCATGCCCGACACCAGCCCGATGGTCGGCCGGCTGCCGCTCTGGTACATGGAGGGAATGGCGGAGTACCTCTCGATCGGCCGCATCGACCCGCAGACCGTCTCCTGGCTGCGCGACGCCGTGCTGTCCGGCTACATCCGCGACATCGCCCAGATGAACCGGGCCGACGACTACCTCTCCTACCGCTTCGGGCAGTCGCTCTGGGAGTACATCGGCAGGAAATGGGGCGACGAGGTCATCGGCATCATCCTGCAGAAGACGCCGCGCATCGGCATCGAGAGAGCGTTCCGCACCACGCTCGGCCTCTCGCTCGGCGATCTCAGCGCGGAGTGGATGACGAGCCTGCGCAAGACCTACCTGCCGCAGGTCGCCGACTACCAGCGGCCGGACGTCTTCGCGGAGAAGCTGACGCACCACGACCGGCTGGAGGACCCGTGGTACGTGGCGCCCGCGCTCGCGCCCGACGGCCGCACGATGGTCTACGTCTCGCAGCGGGGCGGCTTCTCCTTCGACCTCTGGCTTGCGGACCCGCACACGGGCGAGCCGCTCCACCGCCTCGTCACCGCGGAGCGGAACGGCGGCCTCGAGTCGCTCCGCTTCATGAGCTCGTCTGCCGCCTTCTCGCCCGACAGCCGCTTCGTGGCCTTCGCCGCGCAGACCGGCGGGCGGGACGCGCTCTACATCTACGACATCGCCCACGACCGCATCATCCGCAAGCTGCGCTTCCGGCTGAACGGCATCGCGCACCCGAGCTGGTCGCCGCGCGGCGACCGCATCGTCTTCAGCGGCAACGACGGCGGCATCACGGACCTGTTCATCACCGACCTGGACGGCCGGCTGAAGCGGCTCACGGATGACCGCTATGCGGACCTCACCCCCTCCTGGGCGCCGGACGGCAGCGCCATCGCCTTCAGCACCGACCGCGGGCCGGGCGCCGACTTCGACCGCCTGCGCTACGGCAACCTGCGGGTCGCGCTCTACTATCCGGCTACCGGCGAGATCGAGGTGCTGCCACACCAGGAGCGGGGCAAGAACCTGAACCCTGTCTGGGCCCCGGACTCGCGCTCCCTCGCCTGGGTGGGCGACCGCACCGGCAATGACAACCTCTACCTGTTCGACCTGGCGAGCGCCGCCCTCTCGCGCGTGAGCAACGTGCTCTCCGGCGTCATCGCCGTCACGCCCCTCTCCCCCGTGCTCTCCTGGGGCGCGGGCGGCCGCCTGCTGTTCGTCTACTTCGAGCGGGCCGGCTACAACATCTACGCGGTGGACGACCCCCGCGCGCTGCCGCGCTTCCCCGTGGACTCGACCGGCCCGGCGCTGCTCGCCGCCGGGCCTGGCCACGCCGCAGGCGACGGCGGCGCAGCCGGCTCGCCGGCCACGGCCGCAGCCGCCTCGCCCGCCGCGGGCTCCGCCTCGGCGGTCCCACTCGACCCCGGCGCCGTGCGCGCGGCGCCGGGCGAGGTGCCGATGCACCTGGTGCTGCCGTTCGACAGCACGGCGCTGGACGGCATGGCGCCGGCCACCCCGATCGACCGGCTGAGCGCCTCCTGGTACCACGGCAAGGACGGCTTCCGGCCGAGCTCGGAGACGCCGCCTTCACTGGCCGCCGCCGGCGGGGCGGGGGAGCGGCCCGTTTCCGTCCTCGCGCTCATGGACAGCGTGAGCACCACGCTGCCGGACACGACCACGTTCCGCATCCGGCCCTATAAGGTGAAGTTCACGGCCGACATGATCGGGCGTCCCACGGTCGGCGCGCAGGTGGGCGGCTACTACGGCAACGGCCTTTACGGCGGCAGCTACATCGCGCTCTCCGACATCCTCGGCAACCAGAACATCCTGGTGGCCGGCAACGTGAACGGCTCCTTCTCGGACGCGCAGTTCTTCGCCGGCTACGCGTTCCTGAAGAAGCGCGCGAACCTGACCGCCACGCTCGAGCAGATTCCGCTCTACCGCTACTATGGCGGCGGCTACCTGACGGTGGACAACGCCGGGCAGCCGCGCGACGCCGTGGCCAATGTGTTCCTGCGGGACGTGATCCGGGCTGCGGCCCTGAACGTGAGCTATCCGTTCAGCGCGTTCCGGCGGCTGGAGCTCGGCCTCACCGGCATGTACTACAAGAGCGACATCCTCTACCGCGGCTATTATCCCGACAACGGCGAGATCCTGAACCGGACCGACCGGCTCGACCAGATGAGCTTCGCGCAGCCGATGGCGGCGCTCGTCTTCGACAACACGCTGTTCGGCTGGACGGGTCCGATCTACGGCCACCGCTACCGGCTGCAGCTCTCGCGCACCTTCGGCGACTTCGCCTATACGGAGGCGCTGGCGGACGTGCGCAACTACTTCAACATCAAGCGCTCCGTCGTCTTCGCCTCCCAGCTCTTCACGCTCTCGCGCTTCGGCTCCGACGCCGACCGCTTCCTCCTCTTCTGGGGCGGGCCCTACTTCATCCGCGGCTACGACGGCGGCTCCTTCGACCCCACCTCGAAGGAGTGCGCGGACAGCCAGAGCTTCGGCGATGTGGGCTCCGCCTCGCCCTGCCCCGTGCGCGACCAGCTCATCGGCTCCAGCGCGGCGCTCATGAACCTCGAGCTCCGTTTCCCGATCATCAAGGAGCTCGACATCGGCCCGATCGGCTCCTTCCCGCCCGTCGACCTCGTGACCTTCTTCGACGGCGGCGTGGCCTGGAGCGACCGGGTCTGCCTCCAGGTCGACTACACGCTCGGCAGCCAGTGCGTCTCCGGACAGGACCACCCCGTGCACATCGTCTGGGACCGCAAATCCGGCCAGGACCCGCTCTACTGGCGCGAGCCGCTCTTCAGCTGGGGCCTCGGGCTGCGCTTCAACATCTTCTACACTGTGCTGCGCCTCGATTACGCCTTCCCCCTCGACCGACCCGACCGCCACGGCATCTTCTCGCTCTCCTTCGGTCCCTCCTTCTGAGGGCCGGGCCCTTTCGATGGTCCGCCCTCCGGCTTATCATTGACACCTTGCGAACAGCCGCCATCCCTCCCCGACGAGCCAGGGGTCTGCCGGCCGGAATGACCATCGCCGCCTCGCACCGATGAGCCTCACCCCGTGGCGCCTCGCGGTGCCGTTCGATCCCGCATCCGGCGCCCTGCCCGCCGAGCTCCGCGAGCTCATCGAGCCGGCGGCCGCCACCGCGCCCGTGGTGCTTCTCGTGGCCGGCCCCGAGGCCCGCCGCTCGGGCTGGGCCCCGGGCGCCGCGCTCGCGCTCGCGCGCGCCTGGGACGGCGTGGCTCCCGGCGTCGTGCTGGCCGATCTCGCCGTCGGCGCCGCGCACCTCCACGAGCTCGCCGGCGTGCCCAACGACGAGGGGCTCGCCGATGTCTTCCTCTTCGGCGCCTCCATCCGCCACGTCCGCCACCGCGTGCCGGGCGAGCCGTTCGCGCTGATCCCCGCCGGCGTCGCGCCCGCGGAGATCGAGACCGTGCTCCGCCACCCACGCTGGCAGAGCGTCGTGGCCGAGTTCTTCCGGACGGAGGAGGCGCTCCTCGTCTACGTCCCCGCCGAGGCCCCCGGCCTGGACGAGCTCGCGCGCCGGATCGGCTGCGGCCTCGCGCTGGTCGCCCCCGGCGACGACTGGACCCTCGCGGCCGTGTTCCCCGAGGAGTTCGTCGTGCTCCATACGCTCGGGGCGCCGGAGGAGCAGCGTGCCGGCGCGGCCGGGGCGGCGGAGCCTTCGGAAAGGGAGGCGCCGGTCGCGGCCGAAATCTCGGCGGAGTCGGCGGAACAGCCGGGGCCGGGGGCGGAGGTGGAGACAGAGGCCGAAGCCGGCGCGGCGCGGCCCGATTCGCACGGGGCGCTGGTGGACGCGCTCTGGGCACGGCGGGCGGGTGGCGCGGAGGCGGCACGCGAGGCGGCGGCCGTGAAGCCGGACGTGGTGGCGGGGCGCGCGGTGACGGAGGAAGAGCTGCTCGACGAGCCGCCGCCCGCGGAGCGGGAGCCGGTGGGCCGGCGGCGGGGCGTGAGCCTGCTTCTCTGGCTCGCCCTCGGCGCGGCCGTGGCGCTCGGGATCGTCTTCGGCGCGCAGGAGTACTTCGGCTACGACGTGCTGGGGCGGCTGTCCGGCGGCGGGGATGCCCCGGCTGAGAGCATGGCGCCGCTGGTCCGGGCGGCGCCGCCGCCGCACGCGCTGGCGCGGCCGCTTCCCTATTCGGTGGCGATCGAGGCGCGCCGCTCCTACGCCTCGGCGCTGGCGCGGCTCGGGGAGCTAGAGAAGGTGGAGCCCGGGATGCAGTTCTTCGTCTCGCCGATCCTGGCGGGCAACGCGCTCTACTACCGCATCATGGCGGGGCCGGTGGCGGACAGCACGGCGGCCGCGGTGCTCATGCAGCGCCTGCTCGATGCCGGCGTGAAGACGGGCGCCAGCCAGTGGGACATCCGGCCCACGCCCTGGTCGTTCCTGCTCGGCGAGTTCGCTTCGCGCGACGCGGCCGCCGCGCACGCCGACTCGCTCGGGACCCGGAACATCCCCAGCTACGTCGTGCAGGTCCCCTACTCCGCGGGCCCGCCGCGCTGGCGCCTCTACGGCGGCGCGTTCGAGGGGCCGGCCCAGGCGGAGGCGTTGCGCCCGCTCCTGCGCGGCGCCGGCGTCCCCGATACCCTGGTCGAGCGAACGGGTCGTAGCGAATCATGAAGCTCCGCCGCCTCAGCCTCCACGGCTTCAAGTCCTTTGCCGACCACACCCACCTCGACTTCCACGAGGGCATCACGGCCATCGTGGGGCCGAACGGGTGCGGCAAGTCGAACATCAGCGACGCCATCCGCTGGGTGCTCGGTGAGCAGCGCGCCTCGGCGATCCGCGGCTCCAAGATGGAGGAGGCGATCTTTCAGGGCACGACGGAGCGGCGTGCGGTGAACCGCGCCGAGGTCTCGCTCCTCTTCTCCAACCTCGAGAAGCGCCTTGCCCTGCCGCACGACGAGGTGGAGATCCGCCGTACCGTCTTCCGCGAGGGCGGCAGCGACTACGCCCTGAACCGGACCGCCTGCCGGCTGCGCGACATCTACGACCTGTTCCGCGACACCGGGCTCGGCACCAACGCCTACGCCGTCATCGAGCAGGGGATGGTGGACTCCATCCTGTCCGAGCGCGCCGACGAGCGCCGCCACATGTTCGAGGAGGCCGCCGGCATCGGCCGCTACAAGGACCGCCGCAAGGCTGCGCAGCGCCGCCTGGACGCCGCCGAGGCCGACCTGAACCGGCTGGAGGACCTGCTCACGGAGGTCGAGTCGAAGGTCCGCTCGCTCAAGCGGCAGAAGAACCGCGCCGAGAAGTATCAGGAGCTGCGCACCCGCCGGCTTTCGCTCGAGGTGCGCGTGGCCTCGGACCAGCTCGAGGATGCGCGCCGCCGCCTGGCCGAGACCACGGCGCGCCTGGAGCGCCTCGCGCAGGACGAGCCGTCCGCGCGCGCCGCGCTCGCCACCGCCGAGACCGAGCTCGAGCGGCTCCGCCTCGAGGCCGGCGAGCTCGCCCGCGAGCGCGGCGTGGTGGCGCAGAAGGTCGAGGAGGCCACGCGCGCTATCGCCGGACGGGAGCGCGAGCTGGCGGTGGCGGACGAGCGGCGCGCGGGCGCCGAGCGCCGGCTCCAGCAGATCGCCATCGAGCGGGCCGAGCTCGCCGCGCGCGCCACGGACCTCGATGCCGCGCTGGAGACGCTCGAGGCCGAGGTGGCCGATGAGCGCTCCACGCTCGCCGCGCGCGCCGCCGCGGTGGAGCGCGCGCACGCCCGGCAGACGGACCTGCGGGCCGAGCTCGCGCGCGTTCGGCGCGCCGAGGAGGAGGCCCGCACGCGGGAGACGGAGCTGACGCGTCGCCTGGCGCGCCTCGAGGCGGACGCCTCCGCCGCCGACGTGCGCGCGCTGGAGGCGGAGTCCCGGCTGGAGCAGCTCGGCGGGGAGGCGGAGGAGCTGGCGGGCGAGGTGGCGCGGCTCGACGACCAGGGGGACCTCTTCGCCTCGCGCACGCATGAGCTGACGGCCGCCAAGGCGCGCCTGGAGAAGGAGGTTGCCGGGCAGCAGGCCTCGCTCGAGCGGCTGCGCGCGGACGAGATGGCCGAGCGGCGCGCGCTCTCGGAGGCGGAGGACCGGGTGGGCCGGCTGAACGCGCGCCTGGCGGCGCTCGACGCCCTCGAGCGGGACCACCACGGCTTCGCGCCCGCCGTGGCCGCCGCCCTCGATGCGCGCGCCGAGCTCGAGGGGCTAAAGGGGCCGCTGGCGGAGTACCTCGACCTGCCGCCCGAGCGCGCCGCCGCCGTGGAGGGGACGCTCGGGTCGCTGCTCCAGGCGCTGGTCGTGGACGACGATGCGGCCGCCGACCGCATCCGCCTCTGGCTCACCGGCGCGCACGCGCAGAAGGGCGCGCTGGCGCTGATCCAGGAGGCCGGCCTGCCGCGCGTGGCCGCGCTCCTCGAGGTCATCGAGTTCGTCGGCCGGCCGCCCGAGGAGCCCGTGCTCATCGGCCGCCGCGAGCGCCTCATCCGACTCCGCAGCGAGGCAGCCCACGGTGCCGGCGAGCGCGACGCGCGCGCCGAGGCCCGCGCGGCCGCGGCGGAGCGCATCGCGGAGGCCGAGGTCGAGCTGCGCGCCGCCGCCGTCCGTCTCCAGGAGGCGGACCTGGAGCTCCGCCGCGCCGAGTCCGACGAGGCCGCCCGCCGCGGCGAGTGGACTCGTGCCAGCCGAGCCCGGGACGAGCTCTCCCACAGGCGCGAGCAGCTGCGCGGGACGATCCAGGCGGCCCGCGACGCGGCCATCGCCGCCCGTGAGGAGCACGCGCGCGTTCTGGCCGAGCTCGAGGCGGGCGAGGACCGGCCGACGGATCACGCCGGCGTGGCCAGTGAGCTAGAGGCGGCGTGGCAGGCCGCGAGTGATGCCGAGGCGGAGGTCCGTATCGGCCACGCGCGCACCGAGGCGGCCGTGGCCGCGCTCGAGCGGCGGATCGCCGGGGCGCGCGAGTCGATCCAGCAGGCGGAGCGGCGGACGGCCGCGCTGGCCGCGGAGGACGCCGGCATGCGCGCCGAGCTGGAGCACCTCTCCGAGCTGCGCTCCGGCGCCGGCGAGGACCTGGAGGCGCTGTTCGGCCACCGCGATGCCGGCGCCGCCGAGCTGCGGGCGCTGGACGAGCGTCACGCCGCCGCCGCCGGGCGGCTGGAGGCGCTCGAGTCCGAGGCGCGCGCGCTCCGGCGCAGCACGGAGGAGAAGGCGGAGGACCGGCACCGCCTCGAGCTGGAGAAGGCGGAGGCGGGCGCCGCGGAGCGGAGCGTGCGGGAGCGGCTGGAGGCGGAGTGGGGGCGCCCCTACGCCCAGCTCGTCGCCCGGGCGGAGCCCGTCGAGGGCGACCCCGAGGTGCTCAGGGCCGAGCTCCACGCGCTGGCCGCTGACATCGAGCGCCTGGGCCCGATCAACATGCTGGCCGTCGAGGAGTTCGGCGAGGAGAGCGCGCGGCTCGAGTTTCTGACGGCGCAGCGGCAGGATTTGGTCAAGGCGCGCGACGACCTCCAGACCGCGATCCGCCAGATCAACCGCACCGCGCGGCAGCTCTTCGCCGACACCTTCGACCAGATCCGGCAGAACTTCCAGCGCACGTTCCTCACGCTGTTCGAGGGCGGCGAGTGCGACATCCGGCTCGCCGACCCCGACGATCCGCTGGAGTCCGAGATCGACATCGCGGCCTCTCCCCGCGGCAAGAAGACGCACCGCATCCATCTGCTCTCCGGCGGCGAGCGGGCGCTCACCGCCCTCGCGCTGCTCTTCGCCATCTACCTCGTCAAGCCGAGCCCGTTCTGCGTGCTCGACGAGGTCGACGCCCCGCTCGACGAGGCCAACATCGGTCGCTTCCTGGCCATGCTCGCCGAGTTCAAGAGCTCGACCCAGTTCATCGTCATCACCCACAACCCGCGCACCATGGAGGCGGCCGACTGGATCTACGGCGTCACCATGGAGGAGCCCGGGATCAGCTCCATCGTGGGCGTCCGTCTCGACGAGGTCCTGACGGATGTCGGTGTCGCGGCGGGGTAGGGAACGCGTGCCAACGAGGCTCGCCCGCGCCGCGGCTCTTGCCGCCGCGCTCGCGCTCGCCGCGAGGGCGGGCCCTCTTTCCGCGCAGACGCCTGGATCCGGCCTGGCCGCCGGCTCCGCGCCGGCCGCCCCGCCGCCCGCCCCGGCTCACGCGCCGCGCGCGGCCCCCGGGGCGAGGCATCCGCCCGCCGCCCGGGCTGCCGCCAGGGCCCTCTGGCTCTTCCTCGACCCCTATGCCGTCAGCAATCGGCTGCCGCCCCTGGCCAGCCGCGCCGTCCTGGCGGAGCGGCGCCACCTCGGCATCCCCGTCCGCCCCGGCGATCGGCCGATCCCGGAGCGCTTCCTGGCCGCCATCCGCGCGCGCGACGCGACGCTCCGGACCGTCAGCTCCTGGCTGCGCGCCGTGAGTGTGGACGCGGATCCGGACGCCGAGCGCCGGCTGCGCGCGTTGCCCTGGGTCCTCCGGGTCGAGCCCGTGGCCGCGCTGGTTCCCGCTGGTGCCGACCCGCGGAGCGTGCTCGCGGCTCTCGCCCCGCGCCGGCCGACTGTGGGAAGGGATGGGTCGGTCGCTCCGCTGCCCGTTGCCGGCCGAGCACCCGCACACGTGCCCGCGGCCCGCAGCCCGTCCCTGTCCGAGCTGGCCGCCGCCCCCGCCTGCAACCCCGCGCCGCCCAGCCCGCGCTCGCTCCCCGATTCGGCCTACGGCCCCGGGCTGGCCGCGCTGCGCGACCTGGGCGTTCCGGCGGCCCACGTCTACGGCTTCACGGGCAAGGGCGTCTGCGTCGGCATGCTCGACACCGGCTACGACCCCGCGCACCAGGCGGTGCGCACCCGGACGGTCGTGGCCGAGCGCGACTTCATCCAGCACGACACGGTGGTCGCCAACCAGCCGGGCGACGATGTCGAGCAGGATGACCATGGCACGGCGACCTGGGCGCTTCTCGGCGGCTACGACCCCGGCCACCTCATCGGCCCCGCCTTCGATGCCGTGTTCGCGCTGGCCAAGACGGAGGACGTGGCGCCCGACACGATCGACGGGCACCCGGACGAGGACCGCTGGGTGCAGGGGCTGCAGTGGCTCGCGGACAGCGTCGGCGTGCGCGTGGTGAGCTCGTCACTCGCCTACCGCATCTTCCCCGGCCAGGTCTTCTATCCGATCAGCGAGCTGGACGGCAAGACGACGCCCACGTCCATCGCCGCGGAGGCGGCGGGGCAGCGCGGCGTCGTCGTCGTGCAGGCCATGGGCAACGTGGACAAGTGCGGCGAGACCACATCCTGCGACCGCGGCGTGACCGATGACCGGCTGTGGGCGCCGGCGGATGCGGAGCACATCCTGTCCGTTGGCGCGGCGGACGTGAACGGCACCGTCGCCTCCTTCTCACTGCGCGGGCCTACGGGCGATGGCCGGGTGAAGCCGGACCTCGCCGCACCCGGCGTGGGCGTCAACGTCCCGGTGGCGGGCACGTCCGGTGGATATACGACCGGGAGCGGCACCAGCTACGCCACGCCGCGCGTGGCGGCCGCCGCCGCGCTCTTCATCCAGGCCTGGCCCGACCTGAGCGGCTCGGCCGTCCGGCAGGCGCTCCGGCTGTCGGCGCCGCGCACGGTGCCGAACAACGACGTCGGCTACGGGATCCCGGACGTCTCCTCCGCGATCCTGTTCCCGCAGGGTCTCCAGGCGGACGGCGTCTCCTCCGCCGATCTCCAGGGGCGGCTCACCACGCTCGCGCCCACGTTCACCTGGAAGGCGCCGCTCGTGAGCCCCTATATCCACCCCGTGCACTACACGCTCGAGCTCGCCACGGACAGCACCTTCACGACTGTCCTCTACAGCGACACCGCCTCGGATGCCTCCTCGCTGACCGTGAAGCAGCCGCTGCGGCCGGTGGCCGGGATCCGCTGGCGCGTCCGCGCCGAGGCGTTCCCCGGAATCATGCGTACCACGGCCACGGCCGGCCCGCTCACCATGCCGGAGTGGGTCACGCTCCTCACGCTGAACGACACCCGCGGAAGCTTCACTACCAGCCCCCGCCCGGAGCTCTCCTGGCAGCCTCTCGCCGCCCCGCCGCCGGTCGGCCCGCTCAGCTACGACGTGCAGGTGCTGGATGCCGCCACCAAGCAGCCGGTCCAGCGCATGCAGAACGTCTCCGGGTCCAGGGTCACGCCGCCGCAGCCGCTCCAGTACAACGTGCCGTTCCTCTGGCGCGTGATCGCCCGGACACCGTCCGGCGTGGCCGACACGGTGACGAGCGTCGCGCCGTTCGTCGTCACCAGCAACAGCAAGCCGCCGGCGACCCTGCTCTACCAGAACTTCCCGAACCCGTTCCCGCGCGCCGACCTGGGGACGAGCACGACGAAGATCTGGTTCGACCTCGCCGAGCCCAGCGACGTCCGCCTCGCCGTCTACGATCTGCACGGCCGCCTCGTCAAGCAGCTCATCCCCAGCCAGCCGGGCTGCGGCACGGTCCATCTCGATGCCGGCCTCTTCGGACGCACCGGCGGCTCGATCAGCGACCCGTGCGCCAGCACCGAGTGGGACGGCACCGACGCCGACGGGCGCACCGTGCCGCGCGGCGTCTACCTGCTCCGCCTCCAGACCGACCAGGGCAGCTTCGTCCGCCGGATCCTGTTCCTCCCGCCCGATCAGTAGGCGACGATGCTTCTCACCGTGGTGGGCAGCGGCACCGCGGCCCCGGACGCCGAGCGCACCGGCGCGTGCTTCCTCGTCGAGACGGGCGAGCTCCGCCTGCTGCTGGACTGTGGTCCCGGCGCCAGCCACCACATGGCCCGCTACGAGGTGCCCTGGCCGCGCATCACCCACATCGCGATCAGCCACTTCCACGCAGATCACCTCGCCGGGCTCCCCGCGCTGCTCTTCGCCCTGAAGTATGCCCTCGCGCCCGCGCGGACGGAGCCGCTCACCATCCTGGGGCCGCCCGGCACCCAGGCCCGCATGCGCGCGCTTTCGGAGGCCTTCGGCAGCTTCGTGCTGGATCCCGGTTTCCGGACGCAGGTGCGCGAGCTCGGCCCCGGCTCCGAGGTCGATCTCCCGGGACAGGCCCGGCTGCGCGTGGCGAAGACGGCGCACACGGACGCGTCGCTGGCCTACCGCCTGGATGCCCCCGGTTCCGCCCTCGGCTACACCGGCGACACGGGCCCCGACGACGCGCTCGGCCCGTTCTTCCAGGGCGTGGACGCGCTCCTGGCCGAGTGCTCGCTCCCCGACGGGGACGCCGTTGACGCGCATCTCACCCCCGGCCGCGTGGCCCGCCTCGCGGCCGCCGCCAACCCGGGCCGCCTGCTCCTCACGCATGTTTACCCGCGGCTCGATCGCGCCGCGATCCCCGGCCTGGTCCGGAGCGCCGGCTGGGAGGGGGAGGTGGTGGTGGTGAAGGACGGCGACCGGCTGGAGGTCGGGGCCGGGCACTGAATCGGGCCCCCCGGCGCCTGCCGCCGGCCCTACGCCTGCGCGGCGAAATGCTCCACGGTCTTCCTGAAGCCCTCCTCGACATCCACCTCCGGTCGGTAGCCGAGCACGGCCTCGGCGCGCTCGAGCGAGGCGAGCGAGTCCCGCACGTCGCCGGGACGCGCCTCCACGTGCACGGACTCCACGCTCGCGCCGCCCAGGGTCCGGATCCGCTCCCACAGCTCGTTCACGCTGGTGCGCTGGCCGGCGCCGATGTTGAACACCTGTCCGCTGGCCTCCGGCGGCGCCTCGCACGCGAGCAGGTTGGCGCGCACGACGTTGGAGACGTAGGTGAAATCACGCGTCTGCTCTCCGTCGCCGTAGATCACGGGCGGCTGGCCGGTGAGCGCGGCCGTGGCGAAGCGCGGGACGACGGCCGCGTACTGCGAGTCGGGGTCCTGGCGCGGGCCGAAGACGTTGAAGTAGCGGAGCGCGACCGTCTCGAGCCCGTAGCTGGCCGCGAACGCGCGGCAGTACTCCTCGCCGGCGAGCTTGGCCGCGGCGTATGGGGAGAGCGGCCGCGGCACCATCCCCTCGTGCTTCGGCAGCTCGGCCGTGTTGCCGTACGCGGAGGAGGACGCGGCATAGACCACCCGGCGCACGCCGGCGCCCTGCGCCGCGACGAGGACGTTCAGCGTCCCCGTCGCATTCACACGGTGCGTGCCCACGGGATCCTCGACCGAGCGGGGCACCGACCCGAGCGCGGCTTCGTGCAGGACGTAATCGACGCCGTGCGCCGCGCGCGCGCACGCGGCCGGATCCTCGATGCTCGCCTCCACGACTTCGATCGAGTCGAGGAACGGGGCGAGATTCTCGCGCTTGCCGGTCGAGAAATCGTCCAGCACGACGACCTCCCGGCCCGCGCCCACGAGGTGCTCCACGAGATGCGAGCCGATGAAGCCGGCGCCGCCGGTGACGAGAAAGCGCATGAGTCTCCTGTCTCGGGTACGCCTGGCCGGGCGGCAAGTTAGGGGGCGGGCCGGGCCCCGGCCAGCGCACAAGTCCGGCTCACCGGGCGCGCAGGCTCCGGTGCTCGACCATCGTGCAGCGGTCCTGCACCACGTCGATGCCCCGGTCGGCGAGGGCCTCGGCGGCCGCGTCGTTCCGGATGCCGAGCTGGAACCAGACGGCCCCGGGTGCCTTCGCGGCAATGTCCTCGACGTGCGGCGGGATGTCGTGGGAGCGGCGGAAGACGACGACCAGGTCCACCGGCCCCGGGATCTCCGCCACGCTGCGGTAGACCCGCTCACCCAGGATCTCCCGCGCGTCCGGAAAGTAGACCGGCACCGGCACGATCTCGTAGCCGTGGTCCTGGAGGTACTTCGGGACGTAGAAGGCCGGCCGCCCCTGCTGCGCCTCCGTCTTGATCCCGAGCACCGCGATGCGGTGCGCGTCCCGCAGGATTTCGCGGGCCGTCGCCTGGTCCTCCACGATCCTTCCGCCGTCCTCCGCCATCGCTCGCCTCCCATCCGGTTCGCCGCGACCCGCCCCCGGCCGTGCAACTCCCGTTCTCGCCCGCCGCCCGATCTGGACGCCCCCCTGGCGGGGGCTTACATTCCGGAACACTGCTGGGCCAGGCGCTTCCCGCGGATCTGGACGACTCAGATGCTGGTGGTCATGAGCCACGGCGCCACGGACGAAGATGTCCGGCGCGTCGTCAACACGATAGAGGGAATGGGCTACCGCGCCATGCCAATGCCCGGCGCGCAGCGCACCGCCGTGGGACTGGTCGGCAACGACGGCAAGGTCGATGGCGGCGTGCTGGAGGCGCTGCCCGGCGTGCTCGAGGTCATCCACGTCAGCCAGCCCTACAAGCAGGTCTCGCGCGAGTGGCGCCCGGAAACCACCCTCATCACGCTCGAGAACGGCACGCGCATCGGCGGGTCCGAGATCGTGATGATGGCCGGCCCGTGCTCCGTCGAGTCGGAAGCCCAGATCGTCGGCATCGCCCGCCGCCTCCGCGATGCGGGCGTGACCGTGCTGCGCGGCGGCGCCTTCAAGCCGCGCACCTCGCCCTACGCCTTCCAGGGGCTCGGTCTCGAGGGGCTTGAGCTGCTCGCCCGCGCGCGCGCCGAGACCGGTATGGCGATCGTGACCGAGGCGCTCGAGCCGGACACGGTCAACCTCGTGGCGGAGTACGCCGACATCGTCCAGATCGGTGCCCGCAACATGCAGAACTATCCGCTGCTGCGGCGCGCCGGCCGCGCGGGCAAGCCCGTGCTGCTCAAGCGCGGGTTCGCGGCCACCATCAAGGAGCTGCTCCTCTCCGCGGAGTACATCCTGGCCGAGGGCAACGGGGACGTCATCCTGTGCGAGCGCGGCATCCGCGGCTTCGATGACCACACCCGCAACGTGCTCGACCTCACCGCGATCCCGTCCGTGCACCACCTCTCGCACCTGCCGATCATCGCCGACCCGTCCCACGGCACCGGGCTCCGCGCCAAGGTCACGCCGATGGCGCGGGCCGCCGTGGCCGCCGGCGCGGACGGCCTCATCATCGAGGTCCACCCGGACCCCGACCACGCGCTCTCGGACGGCGGGCAGTCGCTCTACCCCGAGCAGTTCGAGGAGCTGCTGCTCCAGGTCGATGGTATCGCCGCCGCGATCGGCCGCTCCCTCGTGCCCGGCCTCGGCGCGCGCCAGCCCCGCGTGCGGGCCATCTCCGGGGACTGACGGAGTCCCGCCGCGCCCGACAGCGAAGGCTCGCGACGCTTCCGTTCCTTCCACTGACCTTCTCCTGCCACAGATAGACGCTCCCACGGCGGAGCGCGCCGGCATGATCGTTGCCAATGCCGTTCCCGCCGTGCCGCGAGGGTAGAGCCGCACCAGCCGACACGACTTGGCCTCCGGCCTCGCACCCGCTGATGCCGGCACGGCAGATCCATACGACAGCGCTCGCTCCACCCGGGTTTGGTCAGGCGCACCTGTAACTGACGGGGCCGGAGTGCGCGCGCGTCCCTCCCGCCGTTCCGCGGGACCCCCTCAAGGAAACCGCTCCGTGCCGCCCCAGGCGCGGGCATCCCACGCTCGGGCTCGTGGAGACCATGAAGATGCGCAACCTTGCCGGAGCGCTCCAGCTCCGGATCCATCGAACGAACCGGCGGGTGATCGCCCTCACGACCTACGCGGCCATCCCCGCGGCCGCCTACGCCGCGGCGTTCCTGCTGCGGTTCGAGTTCCGCTGGCCGCGGGCCTACGTCGCCGTCTTCTTCGCCACGCTGCCCGTTCTGCTCGCGATCCGGCTCGGGTGCACGCGTCTCTTCCGTCTGAGCATGGGGCGGTGGCGCTTCATAGGCACCTCGGACGTGCTGCGGCTCGGTGGCTCGGTCGCGGCGGGCAGCGTCGCGTTCTTCGCCACCGTGGCGCTGCTGCCGCTGGCTCCGCCGGTGCCGCGCTCGGTGATCCTGATCGAAACGCTGCTGACGTCGTACCTGATCGCGGCGGCCTGGATCGCGTACCGCACGGGATTCGAGCGGCTGCGGCACCTGCGGGCGAGCTCGGGCGGAGAACCGCGTCGTGTGCTCCTGATCGGCGCCGGCGAGGCGGGCTGCATGCTCGCGCGGGAGATGCAGCGCTTCCCGACGGGCTATCGGCCGATCGGCTTCGTGGACGACGATCCCGTGAAGCAGGGCGCCACGCTGTACGGCGTGCCGGTGCTCGGCTCGACAGCGGAGCTGAGTAGAACCGCGGACGTGTACCGGGCGCAGGAGCTGATCATCGCGATGCCGTCCGCACAGCCCGCGGAGCTGCGCCGGGTCGTGGACCTGTGCGAGCCGGTCCCGCTGCCGTTCCGGGTGCTGCCCGGGATCGCGGAGGTGCTGGCGGGTGATGTACGTCTGGGGCAGGTGCGGGAGGTCCGGCTCGAGGACCTGCTGGGCCGGGAGCCGATCGAGCTGGAGCTGCCGGAGCTCACCGACGACCTGCGGGGCCGGACCGTCCTGATCACGGGGGCCGCGGGCTCGATTGGCTCGGAGCTCGCCCGCCAGGTCGCGCTCCATGGTCCGGCCGCGCTCGTCCTGCTCGACCAGGCGGAGACGGACCTCTTCTACCTCGAGCTGGAGCTGCGTGAGCGGCACCCGGAGGTACGGCTCTTGCCGGTCGTCGGCGACATCCTCCACGTCTCCACGGTCCAGCGCGTCTTCCGCCACCACCAGCCGGACCGCGTCTTCCACGCGGCCGCCTACAAGCACGTCCCGCTCATGGAGAGCAACGCCGTGGAGGCGGTCCACAACAACGTCCTGGGTACCTGGATCCTGGCGGAGGCGGCGGGCCACGCCGGCTGCGGGAAGTTCATCCTGATCAGCACCGACAAGGCCGTGAACCCATCCAGCGTGATGGGAGCCACCAAGCGGCTTGCCGAGCTGGTCATCCTGGACCGTCAGAAGTGCTATCCGGAGACCGCCTTCGCCGCGGTCCGCTTCGGCAACGTGCTGGGCAGCAACGGGAGCGTCATTCCGGTGTTCCGCCGCCAGCTCGCGGCCGGCAAGCCGCTCACGCTGACGCACCCTGACGCGACGCGCTTCTTCATGACGATCCCGGAAGCCGTCCAGCTCATCCTGCAGGCGGCGGTGCTGCCGGAGGTGCGTGGCCGGATCGCCATGCTCGACATGGGCGAGCCGATCCGGATCCTGGACCTGGCCAGGAACCTGATCCGCTTCGCCGGCTACCCTCGCGCCGCCCAGCCGCCGATCGTGGTGACCGGCCTGCGTCCTGGCGAGAAGCTGCACGAGGAGCTCGTGGCGCCCGACGAGGAGAGCGCGCCGACTGCGATCCCCAAGCTGCGCATCGTGCGCACCCCGCCCAGCGAGGACTTGCAGGTCGAGCACGTGCTCGGCCTCTGGGAGGGCGTCCCCGCGGAGGGCCACGAGGCACTCGTGCTCGAGCGCATGCGCGAGCTGTTTCCGGGCGTCGACTTCGGCAGCCCCGTCACGCGCGGCACCTCGCCGCCCCCGGTGCGCGGCCGCTCGCAGCCCGCAGCCGTCGGCCGGCTCCGCGCCCTCTGAGCGCCCGCCGCACCGCGCGCGCTCCGGACTCCAACCCGATCCAGCCCCGAGGCCATGGCCGTTCCTCTGCTCGACCTTTCACGACAGTACAGAGACATCCGCACCCAGGTGGACGAGCGCATGGGCGCCGTCATCGAGCGCCAGACGTTCATCCTCGGCGATGCCGTCCGCGACTTCGAGCAGGCGCTGGCCGACTACCTGCACGTCCGGAACGCGATCGGCGTGGCCTCCGGCACGGACGCGCTGCTCCTCGCCCTGAGGGCGCTGGATCTCCGCCCCGGCGACGAGGTCCTCGTGCCCGCCTTTACCTTCTTCGCGACCGCCGGCGCCGTGCACAATGCGGGCGGCACGCCCGTCTTCGTGGATGTCGAGCCCGACACCTTCAACACCTCCGTCGAAGCCGCCGCCGCCGCGGTCACGAAGCGGACGCGGGCCATCGTCGCCGTGCATCTGTTCGGCCAGATGGCCGACATGGTGGCGCTGCGCGCCCTGGCCGACCATGCCGGTGTCTTCCTGCTGGAGGATGCCGCGCAGGCGATCGGCGCCGCGCAGCGGATCGACGGCAGCTGGCGGAACCCGGGCGAGCTGGGGGACGCGGCCGCGTTCTCCTTCTTCCCCTCGAAGAACCTCGGCGGCTTCGGCGATGGCGGGATGCTCGCGATCGGCGACGACGCGCTGGCGGAGCGGCTGCGCCGGCTGCGCGTGCACGGCGGGCTGAAGATGTACCACCACGAGGAGGTCGGCACGAACTCGCGGCTGGACGCGCTCCAGGCGGCTGTGCTGCACGCCAAGCTGCCTCACCTGGACGACTGGTGCGCGCGCCGCGTGGCCAACGCGCGCTGGTACGACCGCCGCCTGCTCCCGCTCCAGGAGCGGGGGCTCCTCTCGCTGCCGGCCGTGCGCGCGGACATGCGCCCGGTCTACAACCAGTACACGCTGCGGGCGCGGCGCCGGGACGGGCTGCGCGAGGCGCTCCGGAGCCGCGGCATCGGCTGCGCGGTCTACTACCCCGTGCCGCTCCACCTCCAGCCCTGCTTCGCCCCGCTCGGTTATGCCGCCGGCTCGCTCCCCGTCAGCGAGGCACTGGCGGGCGAGGTGATCTCGATCCCCGTCTTCCCCGAGCTGACCGACGCGGAGCGCGACGAGGTCGCCTCCGCCATCGAGGAGTACTACCCATGAGGCAGAAGAGCCCGGTCCGCACGGCCGTGGTCGGCTGTGGCTACTGGGGCAAGAACCTGGTCCGCACCTTCTCCGCGCTCTCGGAGCTGCGGGCGTGCGTGGACAGCGATCCGGCGGTCCGCGCGCGCATCGCGGCCCAGTATCCGACCGCGCGCGTCGCACCGCAGATCGAGGCCGTTCTGGCCGACCCCTCGATCGACGCCGTCGTGCTGGCTACGCCGGCACCGACACATGCCGATCTGGCGGTCGCGGCGCTCGCGGCGGGGAAGCACGTATTCGTCGAGAAGCCGCTGGCGCTGCGCGAGATCGACGCCGCGCGGGTCGTCAACGCGGCGGGCGCCGCCGGCCGCATCCTCATGGTGGGGCACCTGCTCGAGTACCACCCGGCGGTCAACTACCTCCGCGACCTGATCCGGAGCGGCGACCTCGGGAAGGTCTATTACATGTACAGCCAGCGGGTGAACCTCGGGAAGGTGAGGGCGGAGGAGAACGCCCTCTGGAGCCTCGCCCCGCACGACATCTCCGTCGCCCTGTATCTCATGGAGGAGGAGCCCGAGGAAGTGCAGGCAACCGGCCAGGCCTTCCTCCAGGGGGGCGTCGAGGACGTGGCGTTCCTGACCCTCAAGTTCGGCTCCGGTCGCGTCGCCCAGATCCACGTCAGCTGGCTCGATCCCCACAAGGAGCGCAGGCTGACCATCGTCGGCTCTCGCAAGATGGCGACCTTCGACGACACCAGCGCGCAGGAGAAGATCCGCATCTACGACAAGGGCGTGGACCGCCGCATGAACGAGGCGGCCGATTACGCCGGGCTCGCCGACCTGCTGGCCCTGCGGGAAGGCGACATCGTCATCCCGCGGATCCCGCCGCAGGAGCCGCTCGCGCTCGAGTGCGGCGAGTTCCTGCGCGCCGTCGAGAGCGGCATCCCGCCCCGCAGCGACGGTCACGACGGGCTGGCGGTGGTGCGCGTGCTGGAGGCAGCCGAGCGCGCTCTGCGCGCGAACCAGATCGTCTTCGACGAGGCGCGCGCGTGGGCGAGATGAGGACCATGCCGGGCGGCTGGCAGGCCCACGAGTCGAGCTACGTGGACGAAGGCGCCCGCATCGGCACCGGCGCCAGGATCTGGCACTTCTGCCACGTCATGGCCGGGGCCGACATCGGCGAGGGCTGCTCGCTCGGCCAGAACGTGGTGGTCATGCCGCGCGTCCGTCTCGGCCGCAACGTGAAGGTCCAGAACAACGTCAGCATCTACGAGGGCGTGGTCTGCGAGGACGATGTCTTCCTCGGGCCCTCCATGGTGTTCACCAACGTCCTGAACCCCCGCAGCCATGTCCCGCGGAAGCACGAGTACCGCCCGACTCACGTTGGACGCGGCGCCTCCATCGGCGCCAACGCCACCATCGTCTGCGGCCACGACCTGGGCGAGTACAGCTTCATCGGCGCCGGCGCCGTGGTCACGAGCCACGTGCCGGCCTACGCCCTCATGGTCGGCGTGCCCGCGCGCCGCGCGGGGTGGATGTGCCGGTGCGGCGCGCCGCTGGGCGACACCGCCCCGGGCGGAGCGCTCCACTGCCCGGCGTGCGGCGCGGCCTACCGCCGCCTCTCCGAGAGCGAGCTCGCGCCGGCCGACTCCGTTTCCGCGGGGCCGACGCTGCCCGCCACCCTGGCCTAGCGGCTTGCCGCTCCGGTTCGGGGTCGGCGGATCCACGGGCCTCCGCGGAAGCGTCCGATGGAGCTGACGGGCAAGCGGATCCTGGTCATCGGCGGCGCCGGCTTCATCGGCAGCCACGTGGTGGCCGAGCTGCTGGGGACGGATGTGGGCGAGGTCGTCATCTTCGACAACTTCGCGCGCGGCCGGATGAGCAACATCGAGCCCTACCTGGAGGATGCGCGCTGTTCCGTGTTCCCCGACGGCGGCGACATCCGCGATACCGACGTGCTCGACGCCGCAATGCGGGGCGCCCACGGGGTGGTGCATCTCGCCGCCATGTGGCTGCTGCACTGCAAGGACTACCCGCGCACAGCCTTCCACGTGAACGTTGAGGGCACCTTCAACGTGCTCGAGGCGTGCGTCCGTCACGACGTCGAGCGCCTCGTCTACTCGTCCTCCGCCTCGGTCTACGGCGACGCCGTCGAGGTCCCGATGACGGAGGCGCACCCCTTCAACAATCGCAACTTCTACGGCGCCACGAAGATCGCGGGCGAGGCCATGTGCCGGGCGTTCCACGACCGGTACGGCCTGAGCTACGTCGGCCTGCGCTACATGAACGTCTACGGCCCCCACCAGGACCAGACCGCCGTCTACACCGGCGTCATCCCGATCGTGCTGAACAGGATCGACACCGGCGAAGCGCCGGTCGTGAACGGCGACGGCACGCAGGCCTACGACTTCATCACCGCACGCGACGTCGCGCGCTGCAACGTAGTCGCCCTCCGCTCGGACGTCGCCGACGAGTTCTACAACGTGGGGACAGGTGTCCAGACGAGCATCCGTGAGCTGTGCGAGCTGATCCTCGAGCTCGCGGATTCGCCGCTCGAGGTCACCTACCGCCCCTACGGCGCGGACGACGCGCGGCGCCTCGTGCAGAACCGCATCGGCTCGCCGGTGAAGGCGCGCGAGGAGCTCGGCTTCGACTACCGTGACTCGCTCCGCGATGGGCTGCGCGAGCTCATCGCCTGGCGCGCGGCGCACGAGGGACAGTGGTGAAGACCCTCCGCCGGATCGCGATCTCGCAGCCGTCCACGGGCGAGGAGGAGTGGCTCGCGCTGCGCGAGCCGCTCGAGAGCGGCTGGCTCACTCAGGGACCCCGCGTCGCCGCGTTCGAGAAGGCCTTCGCCGAGCGCCACCGGGTCAACCACGCACTGGCGGTGACCAGCTGCACGGCGGGACTGCACCTCCTGCTCGCCGCCGCCGGGATCGGCCCCGGCGACGAGGTCATCGTGCCCGCGTTCACCTGGGTGGCCACCGCCAACGCCGTGCTCTACACGGGAGCGACGCCCGTCTTCGCCGACGTGAGCCCGCTCACGAACAACCTGGACGTTGCCGATCTCTCCCGGCGGATCACCCCGCGCACCCGCGCCGTCCTCGCTGTCCACCTGTTCGGCCTGTGCGCCGACGTGGACGCGATCCGCGCCGTCCTGCCCGACGGCGTCCTGCTGTTCGAGGATGCCGCCTGCGCCGCAGGCGCGAGCTACCGCGGCCGGGCCGCCGGCGGGCTCGGCGATGCGGCGGCCTTTTCGTTCCATCCGCGCAAGTCGATCACCACGGGCGAGGGCGGGATGCTGACCACGAACGACGCGGCGCTCGCCGAGGCGGCGAACCGGCTGCGGAACCACGGCGCCAGCGTCTCGGAGGAGCAGCGCCACCTGGGCCGGCGGCCGTTCCTGCTGCCCGAGTTCGAGGTCCTCGGCTTCAACTACCGCATGACGGACCTGCAGGGCGCGATCGGGCTCGTCCAGCTCGGCAAGCTGGACCGCTTCATCGCCGAGCGGCAGCGCGCGGCGGAGTTCTACCGCGACGCCCTGGCGGAGCTCTCCTGGCTCCGCATGCCCCTCTTCCCGGAGGGCGGTGGCCATGCCTGGCAGGCGTTCGTCACGTACGTGGACCCCTCGGCGGCGCCGATGCCGCGGAACGAGCTCATGGAGGCGCTCGAGGAGCGCGGCGTCGCCACGCGGCCCGGCACCCACGCGGTCCATATGCTCGGCTACTACCGCGACCGCTTCGGCCTTCGGCCGGAGGATTACCCGGGCGCCCGGGCCTGTAACGACCACACGATGGCCATTCCCCTGCACAACCGCATGGACGAGGAGGACTACGCGTACGTGGCGGAGTGCCTGAGGGAGGTCGGCGGCTGACGCAGCCGGAGCGGACGGACTCGACATGTGTGGCATCACCGGCGTCCTGAGCCTGCGCGGCGAGGCGGCTTCCCCGGGCGTCCTGCAGCGGATGGCCCGGGCGATCGCGCACCGGGGCCCCGATGGCGAGGGCGTCCACACCGACGGCCCGCTCGGTTTCGCGCACCGCCGGCTGGCCATCATCGACCTCTCGCCCGCCGGCCGGCAGCCGATGGTCACCGACGACGGCGCCGTCGCCCTCACCTACAACGGCGAGGTCTACAACTTCCGCGAGCTCCGGAGGGAGCTCGAGGGGCTCGGTCACGCGTTCCGCTCGCGCACGGACTCCGAGGTGGTGCTCCGCTCCTGGGTCGAGTGGGGCGCCGACTGCGTCACCCGCTTCAACGGCATGTTCGCCTTCGCCGTCTGGGACCGGCGCGAAAACGCGCTGTTCCTGGTGCGCGACCGCTACGGCGTGAAGCCGCTCTATCACGCTTGCTTCGACGGCACGTTCCTCTTCGGCTCCGAGCAGAAGGCGATCCTGCAGCACCCCGCCGCCCGTCGCGAGCTCGACCGGCGCGCGCTCCTCGAGTACTTCACCTTCCAGAACATCTTTACGGATCGGACGCTCCTGGAGGGCATCCGGCTGCTGCCTCCCGCGAGCGTCGCCCGCGTGGATGCCTGCGGCGACGGGACGATCTCCATCGCGCGCTACTGGGACTACTGCTTCCGGGAACCGGACCGCCCCGTGGACGTGCGGGAGTACAGGGAGGAGCTCGGCCGGCTGCTCGAGCAGGCCGTACGGAGACAGCTCGTCACCGACGTGGAGCTCGGGTCCTACCTCTCCGGTGGCATGGACTCCGGCACCCTGACGGCGCTCGCCGCCCGCGAGCTGCCCTACATCAAGACGTTCACCTGCGGCTTCGACCTGAGCTCCGCCTCCGGGTTGGAGCTCGCCTACGACGAGCGCACGCGCGCCGAGGCGATGTCCGCCCGCTTCCGGACCGAGCACTACGAGATGGTCCTCAAGGCGGGCGACATGGAGCGCTGCATGCCCCGCCTCGCCTGGCACATCGAGGAGCCGAGGGTCGGGCAGAGCTACCCGAACTTCTACGCCGCCCAGCTGGCCGGGAAGTTCGTCTCCGTCGTCCTGAGCGGCGCCGGCGGCGACGAGCTCTTCGCCGGCTACCCGTGGCGCTACTACCGCGCCGTCGGCGCCAACGGCTTCGAGGAGTACATCGACCGCTATTACCTCTACTGGCAGCGGCTGGTGGACAACCGCGACCTGAAGCGGCTGTTCCGCCCCGTCTGGTGCGATGTCGAGGATG
The DNA here is from genome assembly GCA_963708135.1 of uncultured Gemmatimonadales bacterium. GTDB lineage: Bacteria > Gemmatimonadota > Gemmatimonadetes > Longimicrobiales > RSA9. The sequence goes on from OY970192.1 coordinate 920,277, forward strand.
TGTGGACGCGCGACATCTTCCGCGATGTCTTCCTCACCCACGCGAGCGGGCTCGAGCGGCCCGAGGACTACATCAACCACTCGCTCTACTTCGAGGCCAAGACGTTCCTGCACGGCCTGTTCGTGGTCGAGGACAAGCTCAGCATGGCACACGGGCTCGAGACGCGAGTCCCGTTCATGGACAACGACCTGGTGGACTTCGCCATGCGCTGCCCCGTCGCGCTCAAGCTCAACAACCTGACCGAGGTCGTACGCATCGACGAGAACCTGTCCGGCGACAAGCAGGGCCAGTTCTTCCAGAAGACCAGGGACGGCAAGCAGATCCTGCGCGATGTCATGGAGCGCTACGTCACTGCCGATATCTCGGGCGCGGTCAAGCAGGGCTTCTCCGCGCCCGACGCCAGCTGGTTCAAGGGCGAGAGCATCGAGTTCGTCAGGCGGAAGCTCTTCGATCCGAACGCCCGGATCTACGACGTGCTGGATCGCGCCACGGTTCAGGAGCTCGTGTGTCAGCACCTGTCCGGCGCCGAGAACCGCCGCCTCCTCATCTGGTCGCTGCTGAGCATCGAGGAGGCGCTCGCCAGGGGGTTCGCATGACGCCTGCGCCCGCCCGTCTCGCGCGCTCGGGAGCGCGCGCACCGGGCACCGCCGGCGGCGGGTCTTTCGCCGGGCCGTTCATCCCGCACTCGGCGCCCTGGATCGTGGAGGAGGACCGGGAAGCCGTCGCCCGCACGCTCGAGGGCGGGCAGATCGCCGCCGGCGCGCTCGCCGCGGATCTCGAGCGCGAGGTCGCCGCCAGGCACGGGGCGCTCGGCGCCGTCGCCGCCGGGAGCGGGACGGCGGCGCTCGCCCTCGCGCTGCGCGGTCTCGGCGTCGGCCCGGGCGACGAGGTGGTGCTGCCCACCTACGTCTGCCGCGCCGTGCTCGACGCTGTCGCCGCGTCGGGTGCCGCTCCGGTCCTGTGCGACGTATCCGAAGGCTGGCTCATGACCCCAGCGACCGTCGCGTCTCGCGTCGGTCCGCGGACCCGTGCAGTGATCGTGGTGCATCTGTTCGGGATCGCCGCCGACACCGCCGGCATCCTCGAGCTCGGCATTCCGGTGGTGGAGGACTGCTGCCAGGCGTTCGGGGCGCCGGCCCCGGGTGGTGTGGTCGGCCGGGCCGGCGCGTGCGCTGTCTTCTCGTTCCACGCCACCAAGTGCCTGACGGCGGGGGAGGGGGGTGCGGTGGCCTCGGGGGACGCAGCCCTCCTGGCCCGGATCCGAGCGGCGCGAGCGGCGCGCGCCGTGCCCGCGCCGCTCAGCGACCTGCAGTCCGCACTCGGCCTTAGCCAGCTGCGCAGGTACGCCGCGTTCCTGGAGGCACGCGCGGCCCAGGCGCAGGAGTACTTCGGGGCGCTGCCGGACTCGCTCACGGCGCCCCTGCGCGCGCTCGCGGCCCGTTCCATGTTCTTCCGCTTCCCGCTGCGGCTGCCGGCGCCGGACGCATCCGCGTTCGAGCGTGCGCGCCGCTTCTTCGAGGCGCGTGGGATCGCGGTGAGACGGGGCGTCGATGCGCTGCTGCACCGCGAGCTCGGATTTCCCGACGCCTCGTTCCCCGGCGCGGTCCGCTGCTTCGATGCGACGCTCTCTATTCCGCTGCGTCCGGGCCTCGGCCCGGAGGCGCGGGTCAGGATCATCGATGGAGTCCGTGAGTACCTGGGAGCGTGAGAAGCGCCGGATCGTCGAGCGCTACGACGCGCGGCTGGCCACGCACGGGCCCGAGTTCGCGGCGCTCAACTCCGGCACGGAGGAGCGGCGGGAGCTTCGTTTCCGGATCCTCGCCGAGGTCGGGATCCAGCCGGGGGACAGCGTGCTCGACCTGGGCTGCGGCCTCGGCGACTTCTCCGCCCACCTCGCCTCGCGCGGCCTGGAGGTGGACTATACGGGCTACGACATCAACCCGGCGCTGGTCGAGGCCGCCCGCTCCCGCCATCCGGGGCGGCGCTTCGAGGTGCGGGACATCCTGGAGGAGCCCTTTCCCGAGTTCGACTACATCGTCTCCACCTCGTGCTTCAACCTCAGGCTCGCGGAGGCCGACAACTACTCGCTGGCCGCCGAAATGCTGGGGCGTTGCTACGAGCACGCGCGCCGCGGCGTCAGCATCGACTTCCTGACGTCCTACGTGGATTTCCCCTCCGCCGAGGGGTTCCACTACGAGCCCGAGCGGATCTTCGCCATCGCGAAGACGCTCACCAAGCGCGTCTGCCTGCGCCACGACTACCCCCTCTTCGAGTTCAATGTGTACCTCTACCGCGACTTCCAGGGCTGGGAAAAACCGTGATCGTCCTCACCATGGACGTGGACTTCACCGACCATCGCTCCGGCGCGCCGGTGGATGAGATGGAGCTCCTGTTCGCGCCGCTGCGCCGGGTGTGCGCGGAGCTGCCAGAGGCGCGCTTCACGTGGTTCGTGCGCATCGACGCGGGCATGGCGGAGATCCATGGCCGCCCCGACTGGGCTTTCGAGCGCCACGCGGGAGCGCTCGACTGGCTGCGGGCCGCCGGGCACGAGATCGCGTGGCATCACCACGCCTACCGTCGCGGGCGCGCGCGTCGCTGGCTGCCGGAGGTGCGCCCGGACCGCGTCGTCGAGCAGCTGCGCGCCGCGAGCGACGTGGCCCACGCCAATGGACTGCGCTCCACCCGGATGGGATGGGGGTTCCAGGCGAACGAGACCGTCGCCGTGCTGCCGGCGCTCGGCTGGCCGGTCGACAGCAGCGCCATCCCGCGCCCACGCTATTCCTGGAGCGTCGGCGCCGACTGGGTGCCCACGCCGCAGCACCCCTACCGGCCCTCGCGTGCCGACTACCGCGTGCCCGGCACGCCGAGCCACGACCTGCTCGAGATCCCGATCACGACCGTGCCGCTGGGGGTGCCAACCGACACTGTGCCCGACGTGCGCCGCTACGTGGATCCTGCGTACCACGCGAAGGTATTCGACTGCGCGCTCGCGCGGCTCGGTGACACGGATCCGGTGGTGCTCGTCTGCCACCCCTACGAGACGGCCGCGGCGAGCGAGCCGCATCCGCTGCTGGCTTTCGACCCGGACGTCTTCCGGCGTAACCTCGAGGTGCTGCTCGCCCGCTTCGGGCCGACCGCAACGGTTGCCGAGGCGGCCGCGTGCTACGAGACGTGGTTGCCCGCATGAGGGGAGCCTCGGAGGTGCAGCTCCTTGACACCACGCTCCGCGACGGCAGCTACGTCGTCGGGTTCCAGCTCACGGCTCAGGACACGGCGGTCATCGCGGCCACGCTCGACGCCAACGGCGTCCCTTTCATCGAGGTCGGCCACGGGCTGGGGATGAACGCCGGCGCCAACCCGCGCATGCGCGCCGCCTGCTCCGACGAGGATTACCTGCGCGCCGCCGCCGGGGTCGTGCAACGGGGGCGGTGGGGGATGTTCTTCATTCCGGGCATCGGCCGCATGCGCGATCTCGACCTGGCCGCCTCCTGGGGTATGGGCTTCGTCCGGATCGGGACCAATGTCACGGAGGTCGAAACGGCCGCCCCCTTCATCGCGCACGCCCGGCGCCTGGGGATGTTCGTCTCGGCGAATTTCATGAAGACCTACGCCGAGCCTCCGGCGCGCGTCGGCGCGCTCGCCCGGCAGGCCGCCGACTACGGCGCCGACATCGTCTGCATCGTGGATTCTGCGGGCGGCATGTTCCCGGAGGACGTGGCGGCGTACTTCGAGGCCGCGCGCGCCGAGACCGAGGTGCCGCTCGGCTTCCACGGGCACAACAACCTCGGCCTCGCCATTGCCAACACCCTGCGCGCGGTCGAACTGGGTGCCGCGGTCGTGGACACCTCCATCCGCGGAATGGGACGCAGCGCCGGCAACGCGAGCACGGAGATCCTGCTGTTGGCGCTGCGGCGCCGCGGCATTGAGCTCGGCATCGATCCGCTCCGGATCATGACCATCGCCGAGCGCTGGATCGATCCGATGGTCCGCAGCAGCCCGCAGGTGGACTCGATCGGCATCGTCTCCGGCTACGCGCAGTTCCACTCCTCCTTCCTGGGCACGGTGCTCGAGCATGCGGGCCGCTTCGGCGTGGACCCACGCGAGCTGATCCTGCGGGTTGCCCGGGAGGACAAGGTGAACGCGCCGCCGGAGCTCGTCGAGCGGCTGGCGCGCGAGCTCGCGGACCGCCCGGAGGTGCCCCGTCACCTGTCGGTCCGCCCCCCGGCGGTCGAGCGAGGTGAGGCGGAGACGCCGGCGGCGAGCGCCGCGCGCGTCGCCGCGGACGCGCGCACCGTGGCGCGCAAGCTGGGGAAGACGGCCGTCTTCAACCTGGTCCAGGCCTCCCGCCCCGGCGCCGGGACCTGCATTTCCGCCACCATCGTCGACGGGCCGTCCTTCGTCACCGCCAGTGCGGAAATCGCGTCCGCGGTGGACGCGGAGGCCGTCGCGAAGGCCGTGGATGGCATCGTTGCCGCGATCCTGCTCGACTGCGACGCGAAGTCCTCCCTCAGCCGCGCCATCGTGGAGGCGGTCCGGCGGGCGGCCGCGGGCACGCGCATCCTCCCTTACGGCGACACGGACGCATGGGCACGGAGCGTCGTCGGCCTCGCGCTCGAGCTCGGCGGCGGCGTTCCCGGATCCGTCGCGCTCGTCGGCGCTACGCCGCTCGCGGAGGAGTGCGCCCGGCGGTTCCGACAGCTCGGCGCCGCCTGCCGGCTCCTCCCCCCGGACAAGTGGGCTCCAGACGCCGTGGCCCGGGCGGACGTCATTGTCGTTTGCGAGCCGCTCCGCGCGGAGAGTCCCGTGCTCGAGCGGGTTTTCGGCTCGGCGGGCAACATCGTGATCGACGCGTTGATCGGCGCCCTGCCGGAGGACGCGCTCGGACGCTCCTTCGGTGCCGGACGACCGGTCTTCAGGCCGGACATGCGCGCCGTCATCCATGGCGAGATCAGCGCCGCCCTCGGCACCGCGGCCCTGGTCGAGGGCTCGCTGGGGACGGCGGAGATTGCCGGCGTGCGGGTGGCGGCGGGCGGCCGCGTCGCCCCGCGGGGCACGGTCATCGTGGACTCCGCCCGTGCGCCGACGCGCGTGCTCGGGATCGCCGACGGCCGCGGGTTCCTCCTGCCCGCCGGCGACCTGGGCGAGGAGATGCGCGCCCGCCTCGACGCCGTGCAGGCGGAGCTCTTCACGGTGGTCGCCGGGTGATCGCGCGGAAGAAGCGGGTCGTGCTGCTGGGTGCCTCCCGCTACTACACGTCCAGCATCGGCGTCGCGCGCGCGGCGGGCTACCACGTCATCGCGCTCGACCGGAACGCGGACGCGCCCGGGCTGGCGGCGGCGGACGAGGGCGTCGTCTGCGACATCGTGGACGGGCGCGCCGTGCTCGAGGTCGCTCGCGGTGTCGGCGCGGAGGGCATCGTGCCGCTCAACGACTACGGCGTGCCCACGGCGGCGCACGTTGCCGCGCGGCTCGGGCTCCCCGGCATCGGCGAGGAGGCCGCCTTCCTCGCCACGGACAAGTGGGCGATGCGGCGGCGCTGGATGGAGGCGGGGGTGCCCTGCCCGCCGATGGCGCTGGCACGCACCCCCGAGGAGTTCGACGCGGCCGCGGAGACCGTGGGGCTTCCCTGCATCCTGAAGCCGGCGCACGGAATCGGCGGCGGCAGCCGCGGCGTGATCGTGGTCCGGTCCGCCGGCGAGCTGCCCGCGGCCATTGCCTTCTCGCAGAGCTTCTACGACGACCCCGAGACGCTGGTCGAGGCGTTCGTGGACGCCGAGGTCGAGCATTCGGCCGAGGTGCTGATCGTCGATGGCTCGCCGCACGTCATTGCCATCGCGGACAAGGTGAAGACGCCGTTGCCGTACCGCGTCAACAAGACCGTGCTCTATCCAAGCCGGCTCCCCCCGGAGCGCCGCGAGCTGCTGCGCCGCACCATCGCGGATGCCGTACGGTCCCTCGGCCTCACTACTGGCGCCGCCCACGTCGAGCTCGCGTCCACCGCCGACGGCCCGCTCCTCTTCGAGCTGGGCGCCCGCTGCGGCGGCGGCGGCACCCCCGAACCCGTCGTCCGCTACGCCACCGGCGTGGACGAGGTGGTGGAGGTGGTGCGGATCCTCGTCGGCGATACCCCCGCCAATCTCCGGCCGACGCTGGAGCGCGGCTGCGCCTACCACTTCCTGACTCCCGCGCCGGGGGTGGTCCGCGCCGTGCATGGGCTGGCGGAGGCGCGCAGCCGACGGGGGGTGCTCGACGCCGAGGTGTTCATCGGGCCGGGGGGCACCATCCCCGAGGTCCGCACGGGGCCGAACCGCGCCGGCTTCGTGATCGCGGGTGCGGCCACCCGGGAAGGCGCGCTCCGCGTCGCCGCGGAGGCCGAGTCGCTCATCCGCTTCGAATACGTGAACTGAGCCTTCCGCCTTCGCGCGGCGGCTTCCGGCCAGGGACATCGATCGCATGCCGCACCAGCAGACCATCGGAGCACCGCAGCGCCGCGCGCGCCCCGTCCAGGCACCGTCCCCCGGGGAGCACCGGGTGTGCGCACGCTGCATCTACGACACGCGCATCCAGGGCATACATTTCGATGACGACGGCGTGTGCCAGTACTGCCGGCAGACGGAGGAGCTGAAGGCCCGGTACGGCACCGGCACCGCCGAGGGGCGGCGCCGGCTCGATGCCAGCCTCTCCGAGATCCGCGCCGCGGGGCGCGGCCGCCGCTACGACTGCGTGGTCGGCGTGAGCGGCGGGACCGACTCCTCCTTTCTGGTCGCGAAGGCCGTGGAATGGGGGCTCCGGCCGCTCGCCGTGCATTACGACAACACCTGGAACTCCGCCATCGCGACGGAGAACATCCGCAAGGTGCTCGGCGCGCTGGACGTCAACCTCTACACGTACGTCATTGACAACCGCGAGGCGGACGACCTGTTCCGCTCCTTCTTTCTGGCGGGCGTGCTCGACCTCGACGCCTCCACGGACCTGGCGCTGGCGGAGATCATGTACCGCGCGGCCAGCGAGAACGGTGTCGGCTACGTGCTGGAGGGCCACTCCTTCGTTGCCGAGGGAGTAGCGCCGCTCTCCTACGGCTATTTCGACGGCAGACTGATCGAGAGCATCCACCGCCGCTTCGGCCGGCTGCCGATGAGGACCTACCCGAACATGAAGTTCTGGACCTTCATGAAGTGGGTGCTCCTCAAGCGCATCCGGAAGGTGCGCCCCTTGTGGTACCTGGACTACTCGAAGCAGGAGGCGCGGGAGTTCCTGGAGCGGGAGTTCGGCTGGGAGTACTACGGCGGCCACCACCTGGAGAACCGGCTGAGCGAGTTCAGCCACAAGTACTACCTGCCCCGGAAGTTCGGCATCGACCAGCGCAACAACAGCCTCTCGGCCGCTGTGCGCGCCGGCCGCATGGCGCGCGAGGATGCGCTGCGCGAGTACGCCACTCCGCCCACCCTCGCCCCCGAGATGCTCGCCTACACGCGCAAGCGCTTCGGCATGACCGAGGGCGAGTTCGAGGACGTCATGCGCCAGCCGCCCCACCGCTCGAGCGAGTACCCGACCTATAAGCCGACCTTCGAGCGGCTACGCCCGCTCTTCCGCGTGCTGGCCGAGCGCGACCTCGTGCCGATGAGCTTCTACCTGAAGTACTGTACGCCGGCCGAGCGCGCGCAGCCCGCGGCCGCCGCCCGATGATCGTCATCGTCGATTACGGCATGGGCAACCTCGGCTCGATCCGCAACATGCTCCGCCGGATCGGGGTCGAGAGCCGCATCGCCTCGGAGCCGCACGGCGTCGCGGACGCCGACAGGCTGATCCTCCCGGGCGTCGGCGCCTTCGACGAGGCCATGGGACGGATCGAGGCCTCGGGCCTGCGCCCCGTGCTCGACCGCAAGGCGCTCGAGGAGCGCATCCCCGTGCTCGGCATCTGCCTGGGCATGCAGCTCCTGACCCGCGGCAGCGAGGAGGGGCGGCGGCCAGGCCTCGGCTGGCTGCCCGGCCGCACCGTGGCCTTCCCGCGCGGCAACGGGCTCAAGGTGCCCCACATCGGGTGGAATCTCGTCTCCCGCCCGCGCGAGAGCCCGCTTACCGACGGCTTCGATCCCGAGACCCGCTTCTACTTCGTCCATTCCTACCGGGTGGAGGCCGACGACCCCGCCGACGTGATTCTCCGGACCGAGTACGGGGTCGAGTTCGACGCGGCCATCGAGCACGGCAACGTCTTCGGCGCGCAGTTCCACCCGGAGAAGAGCCACCGGTTCGGCATGCGCCTGCTGCGCAACTTCGCGGAGCTGTAGCGTTGCTCCGCAACCGCATCATCCCCTGCCTTCAGCTGCGGGGCGAGTCGCTCGTCAAGACGGTCCGCTTCGGCAAGTTCCGCTACGTCGGCGACCCGGCCAACGCCTGCCGCATCTTCAATGAGCTGGAGGTGGACGAGCTGGCCTTCCTCGACATCGCCGCCAGCCGCGAGGACCGCGGCCCCAACTTCGACGTGCTCGCCGAGATCGCGGATGAGTGCTTCATGCCCCTCTCCTACGGCGGCGGCGTGGACGGCCGCGCCACCGCCGAGCGCGTGCTCAAGCTCGGTTTCGAGAAGGTGATCCTCAACACGCCCGCGCTGCGCCGCCCGCAGCTGGTCACCGAGCTCGCCGAGGTCTTCGGCAGCCAGAGCGTGATCGTGGCCATCGACGTGAAGCGGACCTGGCGCGGCGTCCAGCGCTGCCGCGGCCTCTCCGGGAGGCTCCGCACGCGCCGCCGGCCCGTCAACTGGGCGCGCGAGGTGGAGGGCCTCGGAGCCGGCGAGATCCTGCTCACCTCCATCGACCGCGAGGGGACGTGGAGCGGCTTCGACCTCGAGCTGGTACGCTCCGTGACCGACGCCGTCTCCATTCCCGTCATCGCTCACGGCGGCGCGGGCTGCGTGGACGACATCGGCCGCGCCATTCGCGATGGCGGCGCGTCCGCCGTCGCCCTCGGCAGCATGGTCGTCTTCCAGAAGAAGGGGATGGGCGTGCTGGTCAATTTCCCGGACGAGACTCGCCTCCACGCGGCCATCCGCGGCGAGCCGGCCGCCGCCCCGGGCCCGTCCGCGAAGAAGGCGGCGCCGCCGGTCGGGGCGCCGCGCTGAATGGCCTCGGAGGCGGCGTTCCGGGACGGCCTTCCCGGCGACGCGCTGAGCGTGGAGGCTTCGCGGGGCCCGCGGCCGGCCACCGCCCTCGGCCTCTTCCGCGTCCTCGGCGGCGACATCGTCCGCTACGGCATCCTGGGCGGGCTGGCGAAGGGGATCAGCTTTCTCCTGCTGCCCGTTCTCACCCGCCTCTTCTCGCCGGACCAGTTCGGTGTCTACGACATCGTGGCCACGGCCGTTACGCTCACGACCACCACGATGGTCGTGGACCTCAACGGCGCGCTGGCGCGCTTCTACGACGAGTACCGCGCCCGCGGCGGCGGCGTGTACTCCTCGGCGCTCCTGTTCGTGGCCGTGTGGGGCGGGATCCTGGCCGTTGCCGGCAGCATCGCCTGCCCGCTGCTCGCGCGTGCGTTCCCGCGCGAGGCGGCCATCTTCGAGCTGCTCGGGTTTGCCGTGTGGATTGCCTGGTTCATGGGGCTCAACCAGGTCGGCGACATGGTGCTCCGCATGCAGAAGCGGATCGTCGCCTACAACGCTCTCGCCATGCTCGAGGCCGCCGTCTTCCTGTCCGTGGCCATTATCGGGCTGACCTGGTTCCACCTCGGGCTGAAGTGGGTCTTCATCTCCCAGCTCTGTGGCGTTGTCGTTCACGCCGCGCTGCTCGCCGCGATCACGCGCGAGGAGCTGCTCCGGCGCCCCTCGGCCGCCACGCTGAGGCGGGCGCTCCGCTTCTCGCTCCCGATGTTCCCCGCCATCTTCGTGGGCTGGGCCAACCGCCAGGCCGACCGCGCGATCCTGCTCGTGCTGATCGGCACCGGCGCGGTCGGCATCTACGTCGCCGGCGCCCGCCTCGCCAACATGGTCGGATACGTCATGGTCATGTTCAACATGGCCTGGCTGCCCTTCTCCATGAGCATCATCGGCGAGGACGCGGCGGTCCGCGGCCGCGTCTACTCCAGCATGCTGCGCTATTTCCTCGGCGTCTTCCTCGCCGCCAGCCTCTGCGTCAGCGGCTTCGGGCCCGAGATCGCCACCACCATCGTGACCAGGGAGTACGTCCAGGCCGCCACCTTCCTCCCCTGGCTGCTGGGCGCCGTGGTGCTCCACCAGTCCGGCAACATGGTCAACATCGGCACCCTCGTCAGCGAGGATACCTGGATCAACGCCGTTGCCGCCTCCGTCGGGCTCGCCGTCAACGCGCTCCTCTGCATCCTGCTCGTGCGTCGCTACGGCGCCGCCGGCGCGGCCTACGGCACCTTCCTCGGCGAGCTGTGCGTGTGCGCCGTCGTCTATACCCGTACCCAGAAGAGCGGCGTGGCGGCATTCGACACGCGGGTCGTGCTGGGCCTGCTCGGGACCTACATCCTGGCGAGCGCCCTCATCCGCTGGCTGGACATCGGCGTGGCCGCCGGTGCCTCCCCGCTGCGCTGGCGCGGCGCGGTCGCGGTCGGCGGCGCCCTCGCGATCGGCGCCTTGGCGTTCGCGGACCTGCGCGCCCACGCGCCCCGCTTGCTGGCGCGCCTTCCGGGCCCCGGACGCGCATGATGGAGGCGCCCCTGAAGCCGACGATCCCCGGGCGAGCCCAGGCGCCCGCCGGCCCGCCTGCCCGCGGAGCGATCCTCCTGAACGCGCTCTCCAGCCGGACGGGCGGCGTGCTCACCCGCATCGAGGAGGTGGTCCGCAGGGCACCAGGCGTATGGGGGCGCGAGGCGCTCGTGCTGCGGACGGCCGAGGCACGCCTGAGCGATCTCGGGCCGCGCGAGCGGCCCACGCCGGCCGTGTACGAGGCCGCGCCGATCCCGCTCCGCCGGCTCCTCGATCCCGTCGTGCTCGCCGGCGTCGACCGCCACCACCGCGCCGCGGCCGTGCTCCACTACTGCAGCCACGTGCCGTACCGCGCCCGCTTCGGCCCAACGCTCCTGTGCGTCACCAACATGGCGCCGTGGGATCCCGGACCCGGCGGTGCCTCGCTCCGCAACCGCCTGCTCAGGCGGCTGTTCGAGCGCACCGCCACCGCCGCCGATCTGGTGGTGGTGCAGTCCGCGGCCACGCGCGACGCCCTCGCCGCGCGCTACCCGGCCCTCTCCGGCCGGCTGCGCGTGGTGCGCAACGGCGTGGCCACGCCGCGCCTTCAGCGGCCCGCGCAACGGCGCGGATTCCTCGCCGTCGGCGACGTCCACGCGTACCGCCGCTACGACGCGCTGGTCGAGGCCTACGCGGCGCTCCCGGCCTCCGTGCGCCGGGAGCACCCTCTCCTGCTGGCGGGATCGGACCGCCACGACCCGCCGGCGCGCGCCCGGCTCGGCGAGGCGGTGTGGCGGCACGGGCTCGAGAGCGACGTTTCGCTGCTCGGGCCTCTGTCCCGGGCGGAGGTCCTCGACCGGATGGCGTGCGCCCGCGCCTACGTTTCCTTCGCGAGCGCCGAGAACGGCCCCAACGCGCTCCTGGAGGCGGCGGTGATCGGGGTACCGCTCGTTCTCTCAAGCCTGCCGGTGCACCGCGAGTACGCCGCGCACGCGGGCGGTCGAGTCGTCGCCTTCGTGGGCAATGTGGCGGAGCTTTCGGAGGCACTGGCTGCCGTCGCGCGTGGGGCGCACGAAGGCGGCGCGGGGCCGATCCCGGCGCGGGACCTGTGGCGGACGCACATGGAGGAGATGGCGGAGGTGCTCGCGGAGGTGGGCGTTGTGGCCTGAGACGGCGCCCTGGGTGGTCCTCGCGCTCGCCTTCCTGGGCCTCGGCGTGCTCGAGGCGTGGCTGCTCAACCGCTCGCCGACCGACCACCGCGCGCACGTCTTCATGATCCGCGAGACCATGCGCCACCGCTGGCGCCTGCCGGCCGCGCCGCGCGCGATCGTGAACCCCGCCTCCTGGGGGGCCTACCCGATCGTGCTGCACTTCCTGATCGGCAAGTTGCCGCGCCGGCTGGACCGGCCGATCGCGCTCATGCAGGCACCCCTGTTCACGCTCGCGACGACGCTCGTGGTCGTGCTCGCCCTCGCCGGGGGATCCACGGCTGGGGCCCTCCTGGCCTTCGCGCTGGCGCTCTTCTCGCCCACGAACTTCGACGCGAGCAATGCCCGCAATTACGGGCTCGGCTCGCGCGCGGCCGGGCAGCTCTTCTTCGCGCTGCTCGTGCTCTCGACCCTGCACCTCGGCGCCGCGCCCACGCCCGCCGCCTGGCTGCTGGCCGGCCTTGCGGCCGTCGGCCTCGTGGCCATCAACACGTTCGCCCTGCAGGGCGCCATCTTCTGGGCCCTCGCTTCCCTCGCCTTCGGCGAGTGGCGGCCGCTCCTCCTGCTGGTCGCCGGCGCGGCGGCGTTCGCGCTCCTCTTCGGCGAGTACGGCCGGGGGTACCTGCGCGATACGTTCCGCTACTGGCGCGCCTACCAGGCGCAGCTCGCCGGCGTCTTCGTGCTGACCAATTACCCGAGCTACTGGGTCACGCCCTTCGTCGAGCTGCCGCGCGCGCTGCGTGCCCGCCAGTGGAAGCGCGCCGGGCTGCTGGTCTGGAAGAACACCTTCGCCAACTCGCTCCTGCTGAACCCGCTCCCGTGGCTGGCCGTGCTGGGCGGGGCCGTGGCGGTCGAGGCGGCCCGCCCCCTCTGGGGCCTCTTCGCGGGCGGGTTCCTGGCCTTCTTTCTGACGTCGCTGCGCCCCATGCGCTTCTGGGGGGAGCCGCACCGCTATCTGGAGTTCCTGACGCCGTTCGCGGCTTGGGTGGTGGCCCGCCACCTGGGCGCGCTGCCCGCGTGGATCCCCGTGGGCTTCGCCGCCATGATCGCGGCCCAGCTCGCGCTGGCCGTGGCGCTCTCGCGCCGGATGTCCTCGTCCGAGAAGGATCTGCGCAGGGTCGAGGAGCTCCTCGTCGAGCGCCCCGAGCCGCCGGTCCTTCTCTCCAACGACAACTACGCCACGCGCTACTTCATGAAGCACGACTGGAAGTTCGTCACCCTCTGGTCGATCGACCGGCCGTTCTGCGGCCTGCCGGCCAGCGAGGTGTTCGCGCGCTATCCCTACCTCCGGTTCGACGCGGTGTGCAGGGCGATCGACGAGTTCGCGCCCAGCGCCCTGCTCATGCGCGATCTCGAGGAGGAGCAGGACGAGCGACTCCGCGAGGACGGCTACGCGCGGGCCGAGCGTGTCGGCCCCTTCGCCCTGTGGCTGCGGAACGGGCACGCCCCGGCGACGAACTGCGCGGCGGCGCGCGGCCGCCCGGCGGAACCGGAGGCGGACCCATGCTGAGCATCGGCGTGCAGGTCGCCCTGGCGACCCTCTTCATCGCGCTCGGCGTCGTCATCTTCGCAGCCAACCGGGACATCTTCTCGCCGGAGAAGTACCTCTACCTCAACACCGGCGTGTTCTTCGGCTCCGTCTTCTTCGAGCCCAAGTCGGCGCTGTCGTATACAATTTTCCTGCTCGTCTGCTGCACGATCTTTGTCGGTGGCGTGCTCCAGTGGGGAGGGCGGCGCTACGTGCGAGGGGCGCCCGTCCAGACGGAGGGGCGGGTCGATCTGCCGCAGCGTGTGCCGCTGCTGCTCCTCCTGGTCGGGCTGTCGATGCTGCTGGCGCACGCCTACGTCGTCTACTCGCTGGGCGGGCTCCGCGGCTACGCGGCGTGGCTGCCGATGCGCGTCGCCAACCAGGGGCGGTTCATGATCCTGAGGATCTACTCGCGCCAGATCCTCGTCGTCTACCTGCTCTTCTTCTGCATCCTGATCACCGCGCGCACCGCCGCCTGGGTCCGGTACGTGGTGGCGCCGCTCCTCTTCTTCGCCACCGCCATCGTGCTCGTCATGCAGGGATCCCGCTCCACGGTCCTCCTGCCGTTCCTCTTCTCCATCATGTGCTGGCATTACCTGAAGCGGCGGGTCAGGACCGTCTTCGTGCTCCTCGCCGGCAGCGGCCTGCTCGTGGCGGCCTCCTTCCTCGAGGTCTACCGCAGAACCCTGCACATGGCGCTGCACGGGAGCTCCTTCTCCTACAAGTTCCTCGACTACGGCTTCCTCCCCGTCGAGATCTGGGAGAAGAGCCGTGTGCATTTCCTCGCGGCCGGCTCGACGCTGCTCGCCGGCGTCACCAATCTCGTGCCGCGCGCCATCTGGGCCGGCAAGCCGGACTCCGGCGGCACGGTCCTCAACTCGGTCTTCGCCCACGGCGCCTGGACCTCCTCGAGCGTCACGACGGGGATCTTCGTGGAGGGGCTGATCAACTTCGGCCTCGTCGTCGGCCTCGTCTTCGGAACCCTTGCCCTCGGAGGAGCGCTCATTGCGCTGATGATGTGGTACCGCCGTCGGCCCTGGTCCGGCGCGGACGGCCGGGGGCCGCTTTCGCGCAGCTACGGCATGGTCGCCTACCTGCTCGTCATGCACTACGTCTGCAACCTCCATGTGGAGGAGTTCGCTTACTCCACCAGCATGATGCTGCTCAGCCTCGTGGTGCTGAGCGGGCTCGTGCTCGCCTTCCGGGCGACGCCGTTCCTCGGCGCGCGCCGGGTGCGCCTGCGCCAGAGGCGCTTCCGCCTCGCGGACCGGGAACGCTACCCGGTGCGCGGATGAGCGTGCGGCCGGGAGGGGCGAGCGCCCTGCTCTCCCTCGAGGCGATCGGCGTTCCGCTGCTGCTCCGGGCCCGCAGCTCGCCCGCCGTGTACCGCCTCTACGTCCGTCTGCGCCGTGGCGGCCGGACCCGGCTCCCGCTGCCGGATGACGACCTCCACATCACCGGGCTGCCCCGCAGCGGCAACACCTTCGCGATCGGACTGATCGAGCGCCTCATGCCCGAGCTTCGCGTCTCGTCGCACCTGCACGTGCTCGCCTCGCTGCGCATCGCCCTGCGCCATGGCGTGCCGACGGTGGTCCTGTTCCGCGATCCCGCCGATGCGCTCGCCTCGTGGATGATCAAGAGCCGCACCGAGGGCGGCGTCGGACCGCACGGCGCCGGGCGCTACGTCCGCGAGTACACGGCCTACTACGGCTGGGTCGAGGCCCACGCTGCCTCGCTCCACCTGCTCGCTTTCGACCGGCTCGTGGGCGACCCCGCCTCGCTGCTCCGGGTGCTCGAAGAGGCTCTCGCCCGGCCGCTGCCGGGCGTCGCGGACGCGCAGCTCGACGCCGCGGTCGCCGGGGCCGTCCGCGCCCTGAGGTCCGATCCTCGCCAGCCGGCCACGAACGCGTGGCGGAGCCCGGAGAAGGAGGCGCTGAAGCGGCGCGCCCTGGACGAGATCCGCGCCGCCCCCGGCTGGCCGGATACCGTCGCGCTGCACGGCCGGCTGCTGGCGGCAGCGGCCGCCGGCCGCAATCCGCTCGCCCCACCGACATTGAGCGCTCCTACCCGTTCAAGGGGATGATCCGTGTCTGACTATATCCGTCGAGACGCCGCCCGCCCGCCCCGGCCGCCCCGCCCCCCGTCCGTTCAACCGCCCGGCCGGGACGGCGCCGCGCTCCAGGGAGTTCTGCTTATCACGGGCGGGACCGGCTCCTTCGGTACGGCCGTGCTGGACCGCTTCCTTCACTCCGACATCCGCGAGATCCGCATCTTCAGCCGCGACGAGAAGAAGCAGGACGACATGCGGAAGCGGTACGCGAGCTCGAAGCTGAAGTTCTATCTCGGCGACGTGCGCAACCGGCGCAGCCTCGACGCGGCGCTGCGTGGCGTCAACTACTGCTTCCACGCCGCCGCGCTGAAGCAGGTGCCGTCGTGCGAGTTCCACCCGATGGAGGCGGTGCGCACCAACATCCTCGGCACCGAGAACGTCATCGAGGCCGCCGTGGCCGCGAGGGTCCGGCGCATCGTCTGCCTCA
This sequence comes from uncultured Gemmatimonadales bacterium, assembly GCA_963708135.1. GTDB lineage: Bacteria > Gemmatimonadota > Gemmatimonadetes > Longimicrobiales > RSA9. The sequence continues at coordinate 936,195 of OY970192.1, forward strand.
GCACGGACAAGGCCGTCTATCCGATCAACGCCATGGGCATCTCCAAGGCGATGATGGAGAAGGTGATGGTCGCCGCCTCGCGCAACGTAGACTCCGACGCCACCGTCATCTGCGGCACGCGCTACGGCAACGTCATGGGCTCACGCGGCTCGGTCATCCCGCTCTTCATGGCCCAGCTGGGCGCGGGACAGCCGCTGACGGTGACCGACCCCGAGATGACGCGCTTCATGATGTCGCTCGAGGATGCGGTGGAGCTCGTCCTCTACGCTTTCCGGCATGGTGCCAACGGCGATATGTTCGTGCAGAAGTCGCCCGCCGCCACGCTCGCCGTCCTGACGCGGGCGATCCTCGAGCTGGCGGGCCGCGGGCACCACGAGGTGCGCGTCATCGGTACCCGCCACGGCGAGAAGCTCTACGAGACCCTGCTCAGCCGGGAGGAGATGGCCGCGGCGGAAGATCTCGGCCTCTACTTCCGCGTGCCGCCCGATGGGCGCGACCTCAACTATGCCAAGTTCGTCGAGGAGGGCGAGCAGCGGATCACCGTCGCGGGGGAGTACAACTCCCGCAACACGCGGCAGCTCGACGTGGAGGAGATGAAGGCGCTGCTGGTGCAGCTCGAGGTGGTGCGCGAGGTGCTCCGCGAGTACCCCCCTCCGTCCTCGCCTGAGCGTCGTGCGCATCGTTGTCACCGGCGGCGACGGCTTCATCGGCACCAACCTGCGCGTGCGGCTGCGGGAGGCCGGCCACGAGGACGTCTTGAGCGTCACGCGCGGCACGGGCGAGGGTGGGCTCCGCCGGGCGCTCGCGGAGGCCGATTTCGTCTACCACCTCGCCGGCGTGAACCGCCCCCGCGACGAGCGGGAGTTCGAGACCGGGAATGCCGGCCTCACGCGGCAGGTCTGCGGGCTGCTGCTCGAGTCCGGGCGCCCGGTCCCCCTCGCCTTCAGCTCCTCCACCCAGGCGGCGCTCGACAACCCGTACGGGCGGAGCAAGCTCGCGGCCGAGCGGGCCGTGGAGCGCTACGGCGAGGCCACCGGCGCGCCGGTCTACATCCTCCGCCTGACGAACGTCTTCGGGAAGTGGTGCCGCCCCGGCTACAACTCCGTCGTCGCCACCTTCTGCCACAACCTGACGCGCGGACTGCCGGTTCGCGTGGACGACCCGGAGGCGCCGCTCGAGCTGCTCTACATCGACGATGCCGTGGAGTGCATGCTCGGCCTGCCGGGGCCGCCGCCGGCTGACGGCGGGCGCGTCCAGGCGGGGCCGACCCATTCCACCACCGTGGGCGAGCTGCTCGCCATCCTCGAGCGCTTCCGCGACAGCCGCGACACGGCCGCCGCCATCCCGCCGGTCGGCCGAGGCCTGGCGCGGGCCCTGTACGCCACCTACCAGAGCTATCTCCTGCCGGCGGACTTCGGCTACGCCCTCCGCGCCCATGCGGACGAGCGCGGCACGTTCGTCGAGATGCTCAGGACGGACGCGAGCGGGCAGCTCTCCTACTTTACCGCCGCACCCGGCGTGACGCGGGGCGGGCACTATCACCACAGCAAGGTGGAGAAGTTCCTCGTGCTGGGCGGCCGCGCCCGCTTCGGCTTCCGTCACGTCCTGACCGGCGAGCGGCACGAGCTCGTCGTGCAGGGCGGCGAGGCGCGCGTCGTGGAGACCGTGCCCGGCTGGATCCACGATGTCACGAACATCGGCGAGGCCGAGCTGGTGGTGATGCTCTGGGCCAGCGAGGTCTTCGATCCCGCGCGGCCGGACGCCGTGCCGGCCAGGGTGGAGCGGTGAGAAAGCTCAGGGTGATGAGCGTCGTCGGCACCCGACCGGAGCTGATCCGGCTCTCACGGGTGCTCGCCCGCCTGGACGAGTTCTGCGACCACGTGCTCGTGCACACCGGCCAGAACTACGACTACGAGCTGAACCAGGTCTTCTTCGACGAGCTTCAGATCCGCAGGCCCGACCATTTCCTCGATGCGGCGGGCCCGACCGCCGCGCAGACGATCGGCCGTCTGATCGCGGCGGTGGACGGCGTGCTCGAGGCGTCGCGGCCGGAGGCGCTGCTCGTGCTCGGCGATACCAACAGCTGCCTGGCGGTCATCGCGGCCAAGCGCCGCCAGGTACCGATCTTTCACATGGAGGCGGGCAACCGCTGCTTCGATCAGCGGGTCCCGGAGGAGACCAACCGCCGGATCGTGGACCACACCGCCGACATCAATCTGACCTACAGCGCCATCGCCCGCGAGTACCTCCTGCGCGAGGGCTTTCCGCCCGACCGGGTAATCCGGACCGGCAGTCCGATGTTCGAGGTGCTGGAGCACTACCGGCCCGGAATTGACGCCTCGGACGTCCTGCGGCGCCTGGACCTGGAGCCCGGCCGCTATTTCCTGGTCAGCGCCCACCGCGAGGAGAACGTCGACGGGGAGCGGACGTTCGCCCGGCTCGTCGAGGTCCTGAACATGCTGGCGGCGGACCACGGCCTGCCCGTCATCGTCTCCACACATCCGCGCACCATGAAGCGTGTCGGCGAGACCGGCGCCCGCTTCCACGACGGCGTCCGCCTCCTCAAGCCGCTCGGCTTCTTCGACTACGTGCACCTGCAGCGGGCTGCCCGCGCCGTCCTCTCGGACAGCGGCACCATCACCGAGGAGTCCTCGATCCTCAACTTCCCGGCCCTCAACATCCGCGAGGCCCACGAGCGGCCCGAGGGCATGGAGGAGGCGGCGGTCATGATGGTGGGGCTGGACATCGAGCGGGTGCGCCAGGGCCTCGCCATCCTCGCCACCCAGCCGCGTGGCGCCGAGCGCGGCCTCCCGCTCGTCCAGGACTACCGCGTGCCGAACGTCTCCGACAAGGTCGTCCGCATCATCCACAGCTATACCGATTACGTGAACCGGGTGGTCTGGCACCGCCACCCCTGAGCGGACCCGTGCGCCTCCTCATCGTCAGCCAGTATTTCTGGCCCGAGAGCTTCCGCGTCAACGACCTGGCCGCCGAGATGGTGCGCCGCGGCCACGACGTCACCGTGCTGTCGGGCCTGCCGAACTACCCCGATGGGCGGGTCTTCGCCGAGTTCCGCCGCGACGCGCGCCGCTTCGCGGAGTACGAGGGCGCGCGCATCGTGCGCGTGCCGCTCGCGCCGCGCGGGACCGGCCGCGTCCGCCTCGTGCTCAACTACCTGAGCTTCGCCGCCGCCGGCTGCACGCTCGGCGCGTGGCGGCTCCGCGGCAACTCCTTCGACGCCATCTTCGTCTTCCAGCCGTCGCCGGTCACATCCTCGCTGCCGGCCCTCCTGATCGGACGCCTCAAGGCCGCGCCCGTCGTCCTCTGGGTGCTCGACCTCTGGCCGGATACACTCGAGGCGCTCGGCGTCGTGCGCTCGCCGCGGGCGCTCCGCGTCCTCGGCGCGCTCGTCGGCTTCATCTACCGCCGCTGCGCCCTCGTCCTCGGGCAGTCGCGCGCCTTCGTCCCGAACCTCGCCCGCTATACGGGGACCCCCGTGCGCTACTTCCCCGGCTGGGCCGAGCCGATCTTCGACGGCGGGCTCGATGGCATCGAGCCGGCGCCGGAGCTCGGGGGCGAGCGCTCCGCGTTCAACGTGCTGTTCGCCGGCAACATCGGCGATGCGCAGGACTTTCCCGCCATCCTCGACGCCGCCGAGTCGCTCCGCGGCCGGCTGGACGTCCGCTGGCTCATCGTCGGTGATGGCCGCGCGGCCGGCTGGGTCCGCGAGGAGATCCGGCGCAGGTCCCTCCAGGGGCAGGTCCGCATGCTCGGTCGCTACCCGATCGAGCGGATGCCCTCCTTCTTCCGCGGCGCTGACGCGCTCCTCGTCTCGCTCCGGCCCGACCCGGTGTTCGCCATGACGATCCCCGGGAAGGTTCAGGCCTACCTCGCGGCCGGGCTGCCGGTCCTCGGAATGCTCGAGGGCGAAGGCGCGCGCGTGATCGAGGAGTCGGAGGCCGGCCTCGTCTGCCCCGCCGGCGACGGCGCGGCGCTGGCGCGACGCGTCGAGGAGCTCGCCGCGCTGCCCGCCGAGGAGCGCGCCCGGATGGGGGCACGCGGCCTCCGGTACGCCAGGCTTGAGTTCGACCGTGACGCGCTCATCGCCCGGCTCGAGGGGTGGCTCGGCGAGGTGAGCCTCCGCCGCGCCGTGCCGGAGCCATCGTGAGTCCGGCTCGCCGCGTGCTCGTCACCGGCGCGTCGGGGTTCGTCGGCACGCGGCTGGTGGCGGCGCTGCGCGCCGACCCCTCGTGGCGGATCACGGCCGCGGTCCGAGGCGACGTCGCCCCCGAGGGCGCCCGCGCCATCCGCATTCACGACCTCCGCGAAGCCGTCGACTGGAGCGACGCCCTCGCCGGCTGCGACACGGTCGTGCATCTCGCCGCCCGCGTCCACCTCGTGCGCGACGGCGCGGCGGATCCGCTCGCGGAGTTCCGGCGTGTCAACGTTGCGGCCACGATGCGTCTCGCGCGCCAGGCCGCCAATGCCGGGGTGCGCCGCTTCCTCTACCTCAGCTCCATCAAGGTCAACGGGGAGGCCACGGCCCCGGGCCGACCCTTCACCGCCGCCGATCCGCCGGCGCCCGTCGATGCGTACGCCATCTCGAAGGCGGAGGCCGAGGAGTCGCTCCTGCGCACCGCGGCCGCCACCGGAATGGAGGTCGTGCTCCTGCGCCCCCCGCTCATCTACGGCCCGGGCGTGAGGGCCAACTTCAGGAACATGATCCGCTGGGTGGCGCGCGGCTTGCCTCTGCCGCTCGGGGCAGTGACCGGGAACCGGAGGACGCTCGTGGCGCTCGACAACCTGGTCGACCTGGTCCGGACCGCGCTCGACCACCCGGCAGCCGCCAACCAGGTCCTGCTCGCCGGCGACGCGGAGGACCTCTCCACGGCCGAGCTGCTCCGGCGCACGGCCGCGGCTCTCGGCGTGCGGCCCCGCCTCTTCGCCGTGCCGCCCGCCGCGCTGCTCGCGGCCGGCCGGCTCCTCCGGAAGCGGGATGCGGCGCGGCGGCTGTGCTGCAGCCTGCAGGTGGACACCTCCGGGACGCGTGCGCTGCTCGGCTGGGTGCCGCCCGTGGGCGTCGACGAGGGGCTCCGCCGGACGGTCCGGGGACTCGCCGTCTCCGGGAGCGGGCCGCGATGAAGCGGGCCGCGGACTTCGTCCTGGCGCTCGCTGCCGCGGTGGTGCTCGCGATCCCGATCGCGGTCATCGCGGCGCTCGTCCGCTTGACGTCCCACGGGCCCGCGCTGTACTGGTCCGACAGGATCGGCCGCCGGAACCGGCTCTTCCGCATGCCGAAGTTCCGAACCATGCGCGTGGACACGCCGGCGCTGCCGACCCACCTGCTCCTCGATGCCCATGCGTACCTCACGCCGCTCGGGCGGTTCCTGCGGCGCACGAGCCTGGACGAGCTGCCGCAGCTCTGGAGCATCCTGCGCGGGGACATGAGCTTCGTCGGCCCGCGCCCCGCGCTCTTCAACCAGGACGACCTGGTCGCGCTGCGGACGGAGGCCGGGGTTCACGAATTGGTGCCCGGCCTCACCGGATGGGCCCAGGTGAACGGGCGCGACGAGCTCTCCATTCCCGACAAGGTCGGGTTCGATCTCGAGTACATGCGCCGGCGGTCCATGTCGATGGATTGCAGGATCATCCTGCTCACCTTCATGCGCGCGGTGCGGGGAAGCGGCGTGGCCCATTGACCGGCCCGGCCCCTCCCGCACCGGCCTTCTCCCTCGATCCGGAGCTCAATTGAACCGACGACTGCTCTGCGTGCTCGCCGCCGCCGTGGCCCTCTGCGCGGCACGGCCGGACGCCGCCTTTGCCCAGCAGGACGGCGCCCGGCCCCCTGCGCCGGCGCCCGCCACCGGCTATACGGTGCGCCCTGGCGACGTGCTCCGGATCCGCGTCTGGCCCGATTCTTCCCTCAGCGGCGAGTTCCCGGTCGAGGAGACCGGTTACACCTACCTCCCCGTGCTTGGCGCGGTGAGGGCCGGCGGCGTACCGCTGGAGGAGCTGCGGCGCAACCTGCGCCAGCTCTACGGGGGCGCACTCAAGGCGCCGGCCGTCGAGGTCACGCCGCTGTTCAAGGTGAGCGTGCTCGGTGCCGTGATGCGGCCGGGCCTCTACAGCGTCGATCCGAGCCAGACGCTCTTCGACGCCATCAGCCTTGCCGGCGGCTTCCAGCCCAACGCGAAGGAGAAGGAGGTCCGGCTGATCCGCCACGGACAATCGATCCGCGTGAACGCCGAGGAGGAGCTCGAGTCCGGCTCCGCGGCCCTCGACCTCGCGCTCCAGTCCGGGGACCGCGTCGTGGTGCCGCAGGGACACTCTGTGCGCGCCCTGGACATCTTCTACGGGATCCAGTCTCTCGTCCTTATCGTCACCCTCGTCACCCGGGTGCACTGATCATGCAGGGGCTTGCATCGCCATGAGCGACTTCGTCGAGAACAGCGGCCGGAACGGTGCCGGCGGAAAGCCGGAGAGCCCGGCCGTGCCGCAGCCGGACATGAAGGAGATCGATCCCGCTCAGGTGCTCGCCGTTCTGCGGCGCCGCTGGTGGATGGTGGCGCTGTTCACCGTTCTCGCCGTGGCCGCCGCCTGGATGATTCAGATCTACCGCGGCAACACATACACCGCCAGCACACTGATCGAGAAGAAGGCCACCCAGCAGTCGCCGCTGGACCAGATCCTCGGCCAGACCGGGGGGCCCGGCGTCGCGAGCGACGTCATGGCGTCCCAGGTCGAGGTCATGCGCAGCGAGGTCGTGCTCGGAGCGGTCGTCGACTCGCTCCACCTCCAGGTTGCGTCCCCCGACGGGTACGGGGCGGTGCGGCGCGCGTTCGGCTCCATAACGCTCGCCCGCACCGCCGGTGGCCGGAGCTACGTGGCGGAGCCCGTCGATGGAGTCCTCGAGCTGCGCGCGGCCGGCGGCGGCGTCGTCGGCAGGGCCGCGCCAGGCGGCGCCATCGACATCCCGGGACTGCGGCTGACCGTCCGTTCGCCTCTCGCGCTCGATGGTCCCCTCGACCTGAAGATCCTCTACCGGGAGCAGGCCATCGACCAGCTCCGGCGCGCCCTCGATATCCATCAGATCGGCGAGACGAGCCTGATCCGCGCCAGCTACACGGCCGCGAGTCCACGGGTCGCCGCGGACGTGGTGAACGCGCTCGCCTCGGCCGCAACCGCATATTCCGCCACGCTCGGCCGCGAGCAGGCCCGCCGTCGCCGCGCGTTCATCGCGGGCCAGATGCGTCAGATCTCGGATTCGCTCCGGCTCGCCCAGAACACTCAGCTGCGCTACCAGGAGAGCTCCGGGACGGTCGATCCCGCGGAGGAAGGGCAGGCGCTCATCAGCGCGCTCATGGACGCGGAGAAGGATTTTCGCAAGCTGCAGTACGAGGACGATGTCCTGGCCGGCCTCACCAAGTCGCTCCAGCGGAGCGGGGACGTTGATGAGGCGCTCCGGCGCGCCGTCGCCCTCGGCAGCGACCTCGTGCCGGGAATCGAAACCCTGTATGGACGACTCCTCGACCTCAAGGCGCAGCGCGACAAGCTGACCGCCTCGAAGTACGGCTACACCGCGTCCGGACCGGCCGTCCAGGTCACGGATTCCCTCATTGCCTCCGCCCGCGGCGAGATCAGGGCCCTCACGGGGCAGTCGCTCCAGGTGGTGCAGGCCCGCAGGGCCGCCGCGCAGCAGCGGGTCGCGGCGCTCGAAGGGCAGATCCGAAACCTGCCGGGGCGCACCACGGAGTATGCCCGTCTGCGTGAGCAGGCGGATGCCATCAAGAGCACCTATGATCTGCTCGCCGGCAAGTACTACGAGGCCCAGATCGCCGAGGCCGTCGAGGGCGGCGACATCGACATCGTCGATGCGGCCACGGTCCCGGTGCTCCCGGACCCGAAGCACACCACCATAAGTCTCATCCTGGCCCTGGTCATCGGTCTCATCCTCGGAACCGGCGCCGCTTTCCTGCTCGACTACTTCGACTCCAGCATCCGCGAGCCGGAGGACGCCGAGCGCGCCGCCGGGCTCCGCCTCCTCGGCACCATCCCGCAGATGCCAGCCCTCGCCAACGGGAACGGGAACGGGACGCGCGTCGTCGTCGGCCGGACCGACGAGCCGATCGGCGCCGAGGCGTTCCGCGCGCTCCGCACGATGATCCGTTTCTCCCGCGCCAGCCGCCCCCGTCTCATTGGCATCACGAGCGGCGCGCCCGGCGAGGGGAAGAGCAGCGTCGCCGCCAACCTTGCCTTCGCGGTCGCGCAGGAGGCCAAGCGCGTGCTGCTGATCGACGCCGACCTCCGGCGGCCGACCGTGCACCGTACCTTCCGCGTGTCCCGCAGCCCGGGCCTTACCGATGTCCTCGTTGGCGAAGCGAAGCTGGAGCACGCGGTGACGCGGATCGACGGCTCGACGATCGACGTGCTGCCGTGCGGCACGGAGGCGCCCAACCCCGCGGAGCTCCTCGGCAGCCCCGCGCTGGCCGAGCTGCTGGGCGCCGCCCGCGCGGCCTACGACCTGGTCCTCGTCAACACGCCCCCCGTCCTGGCCGTCACGGATGCCGCCGTGCTCGCGCCCGAGATGGAGGGCCTCATCCTCGTCGCCCGCGCGCGGGTCACCGACCGCCGCATGCTCGCGGATGCCGCCGAGGTCCTGCGGCAGGTGGGAGGATCCCTGCTCGGCGTCGTCATCAACAACGTGCCGCTCGGCGGCGGATACAAGAACCCGTATCACTTCCAGTACGCCTACGGCCCCGCCTCCGACAAGTCGTCCAACGGGACCGGCCGGCTCCGCCGCCTCGTCGGCCGTTTCGTGCCCCACCGCTCCTGACCCCCCGGCGGGTGAGGAGGGCCCGCCATTGGTGAACGCGGCATGCACGCTCGCCGGAGAACGCTGCCTCCCGCCCGTTGGCCGTGCCCCCTCGATCGATTAACTTCAGCCTCATGACCTCCCCGACGACCCGCCAGGCACTGGCCCGCCTCTACCGTCCGCGCCGCTTCGGCGAGATGGCCACGCAGGAGCACGTCTCCGAGACCCTCCGCTCGGCCGTCGCACGCGGGCGCGTGGCCCACGCCTACCTCTTCACCGGACCCCGCGGGGTCGGCAAGACCACCGCCGCCCGCGTCCTGGCCATGGCGCTGAACTGCCCGAACCGCGGCGAGGACGGCGAGCCGTGCGGCGCCTGCGAGAGCTGCGAGCGCATCTGGAGCGGCCGCACGTCGCTCGATGTGGTGGAGATCGATGCCGCCTCCAATCGCGGCGTCGACGACGCGCGCGACCTGCGCGAGCGCGCCATGTACGCGCCCACCGAGGCGGACCGCTTCAAGGTCTACATCATCGACGAGGCGCACATGCTCACGCGCGAGGCGTGGAACGCGCTCCTCAAGATCCTCGAGGAGCCACCGCCGCGCGTCATCTTCGTCTTCGCCACCACCGAGCCGCAGAAGATCCAGCAGGCCGCGCCGCCGATCCTCTCGCGCTGCCAGCGCTTCGACTTCCGCCGCATCAGCGTCGAGGGCATCGTCGCGCGGCTGCGCGACGTGCTCGCCGCCGAGGGCATCCAGGCCGGCGACGATGCCCTCGTCCCGCTCGCCCGGCGCGCCGATGGCGGCCTCCGCGACGCCCTCTCACTCCTCGACCAGGTGCTCTCCTTCGCCGAGGGCGAGCTGCGAGCGGACGACGTCCGCCGCATCCTCGGCCTCATGGACGAGGAGATCTACCTCGAGCTCTTCGACGTGATCGCCGATCACCGCCACGCGGATGTCTTCCGCTTCGTGCAGCGGCTCCTCGACGAGGGCTACGATCTGGCCGAGTTCTACAAGGGCCTGGCCGACGCCCTGCGCGCCCTCCTCATCGCCCGCCTCGAGGGCGCCGGGGCCGCCGATGTCCGGGAGGACCTGCGGCCCGCGTTCGCCAGGATGGCCGGCCGCTTCTCCGCCGGCGACATCCTCCGCATGCTCGCCCAGGTGGCCGAGCTCGACACCGAGGGCCGATTCCGCAAGTCCGCCAACGTCCGCCTCGTCCTCGAGGCGCTGCTCCTCCGCTTCGCCCACCTCGACCGCACCATCGAGCTCGAGGCCCTGGTCCGCGCCGCCGGCGGCGCCCCGCTCCCGGCCGAAGACGACGCCGGCGCCCCCCCCGCCGCCGGTGCCCCGCCGACTCCCGCCGGCGCCCCCCGCGAGGCCCGTGGGCCTGGCGCCCGCGGCGCCTCAGCGCGCGCGCGGGATCTCCTGCGCGAGGCCATCGGCGCCGCTCCTGCCTCGGCCACGGCCGCTACCCGCCCCGCTGCGGCCGCGCCGGCCCCCACGGAGGCGCCGCCGGCCGCGCAGGCCGCGACGGCGCGCGCGGAGTCATCCGCGGACGGCCCACCGGCCGCCGAATGGGGCGACATGGACACCGTGGCGCGGCCTCCGCAGGCACGCACGCGAGGCCCGGAATCGGACGCCGGACCCGCCGCGCGGGGCGGCCTGAGCTCCGGCGATGCGGGGAACGTTCCTGCCGCGCAGGCCGCGCTCCGGGCCGTGCTCTCGGGTAGGGAGGTCCTTCCGCCCGGCCTGGGCATCTTCCTCAAGGCGGCCACGGTGGCCGGCGCGGACGAAGGCACCGTGACCCTCGCCCTCCCACCGGGCCCCGGCCTCGAGCGCCTCACCACCGATCCGGCCTCTCTCCGGGCCGTGCGCGATGCGCTGGCGGCACGCCTGGACAGGGAGGTACGCGTGCTCGTGGTCGGCGCCGGGGGCGCGAGAGGCGCGGGGGACTCGCCCGAGGGCGCAGCGCCCGCGCGCCTCACACCCGAGCGCGTCAAGGCCGAGCGGCTCGCCCGCCTCGCGCAGGCGGAGCCGCTGCTCGGCCAGGCCGTCCAGCTGCTCGACCTGGAGCTACTGGAATAGCCGCGGAGGCCGCGCGCTCCCGCCCGCGTGCCGGGGCACCTGCGGAAGGATCGTCGGAAACAGCCGCGTGCAGGCCCGGCAGTACCAGAGCCGGAGGCGCGGGAAGAGTGATGTGAGGAGCGGGATGCGGGATGGCCGGTGGTAGGGGTGGTCCGTATCGCGCGACCTGCAGAACGGGCAGCGAGGCGTCATCGTCCGCTCCTGTTCGGGTGAGCCCGCGCCGGCCTCGGCGCGTGCAGTCACGAGCGCTCGTCCGCTCGCGTAAAAGCTACACCCGCCAGCCGGATGCGCCAAGACCCGCCTCCACCCACCCCCGCTCCCCCCAACCCGCACCCCCATCCTGGAGTTGCCCCGGTTTCGTGGACACCTACTCTCTTGGGAGGGAAAGGAGTCCACGATGGGCAAACGACCGTACCCGCTGGGGTTCCGGCGGCAGATGGTGGATCTGGTCCGGGCGGGCCGGACGCCGGAGGCGCTGAGCCGGGAGTTCGAGCCCTCGGCGCAGGCGATCCGCAACTGGGTTCGCCAGGCGGAGCTGAACGAACGCCGGGGCGAGGGCGATTTGAGCGAGGCGGAGCGCAAGGAACTCAAGGATCTGCGCGTAGAGAACGCGCAACTGCGCGTTGAGCGGGAGATCCTGGCAAAAGCCGCGGCCTGGTTCGCTCGGGAGACCGAAGAGACGTCACGGCGATCTTCGAATTCGTGAGAGCGCACCGGGCCTTCTATCCGATCGCGACGATGTGCCGCGTGCTGGAGGTCTCCACCAGCGGGTACTATGCGTGGCTCAGGCGGCCGATCTCGACGCATGCGCGCCGGGGTACGCGCGCCGTCAGGCGAAGGTCGCGTGAGCCCGGATCCCGGGCCCCTCCGCGTCGCCTCCGCGCCTGTCGGCGCTCCGGCGTTCGACCACCCCCGTGGCAGGGGGAGAAACGAAGTCATTCACTCGAAACCCCAAACCTCACCTGTCCACGAAACCGGATTAGGCCCAAACCGCACTCCCCCCACCCCCATCCTCACCCTCACCCTCACCCTCACCCTCACCCTCGGCCTCACCCTCGGCCTCACCCTCGGCCAGAGCGGAGGAACACCCCCTCTCCCCTCCGGTACTAACCGGGGAACGATCTGGGCTCTTCGGCGCGCCGTTTCGCGCCTGACCGGGGCGTCGGCGGTGTTCTTGCGGAACCGTTGCCGCCACGTCTATTTTCGACACTCTCGGGAGGCATCGGGGAGGGCTTCGCCAGATGACGAATTTCCAGCAGATCCTGCAGATGGGCCAGCAGGTGCAGGCCCGGATGACGGAGCTCCAGGCGGAGCTCGACAACCGGACGGTCTCGTCGTCGAGCGGCGGCGGGATGGTGAAGGTGACGGCGGACGGAAAGGGCACGATCCGGGAGATCCGGATCGATCCCACGGTGGTGGATCGGGATGATGTCGAGATGCTCGAGGACCTCGTGCTCGCCGCGGTGTCGGAGGTGCAGCAGCGCGCGCGGCAGATCTACGAGGAGGAGATGAAGAAGCTGGCTGGCGGCCTGCCGCTGCCGTTCCAGCTGCCGAATCTTCCGTGATCCTCCCCGGAGCACGGAGGACGCTTCCACACTTCCGCTCTTCCACGCAGTGCGTGGCGCGGTGTGGAGCATAGCATGTCGGCCATTGAGGACCTCACCGGAGAGCTTTCCCGCCTCCCCGGCATCGGACGCAAGACGGCGCTGCGGCTGACCTACCATCTGCTGAAGCGGCCGCCGGAAGAGATCCGGCGGCTTGCCTCGGCGCTGGAAGGGGTGGCCTCGCGCGTGCGCGCCTGCAGCGTCTGCGGCAACCTGACGGAGGAGGACCCCTGCGCGCTGTGCGCGAGCCCGCGCCGGGACCGGAGCGTGGTGTGCGTCGTGGAGGAGGCCTCCGACATCGGCGCCATCGAGCGGACCGGGCAGTATCGCGGGCTCTACCACGTGCTGGGCGGGCGCATCTCACCGCTCGAGGGGATCGGCCCGGACGAGTTGAGCATCGCGGGCCTCCTTGCCCGCGTCCGGGACGGGGAACCGCCGGCGCCCGACGCGCCTTCCACCGCGGGCGAGGTGGGCTCCGTGAACGGCGCGGGCGGCGCGGCGCCGGCCGGCGGCGGCGGAATCCGCGAGGTGATCGTCGCCACCAACCCCAGCGTGGAGGGGGAGGCGACGGCGCTGTACCTGCAGAAGCTGATCGGCCCCATGGGGGTGCGCGTTACGCGGCTGGCCCGCGGGCTCCCCGTCGGCGGGGACCTCGAGTACGCGGACGGCGTGACCATCGCCGAGGCGCTGGCGGGCCGGCGCGATCTCTAGTTGCCAGTGCACACACGGGAGCTCGGGCGGAATCATCATGAACCGCGGGCGGATCCTCAGGACGACAGGGCTGGTGCTGCTCGCCGCGGGCGCGGTGGCGGCCCTCGGCACGCTCCTCGTGCGCGACCAGATCGCGCGCCACAGGCGTGACCTCTTCAGCTCGCACCCGCTGCGGCGGCTGGCGGCGCTCGGCTACCTCGGCGGCCGCGAGGCCACCGTGGATACCGTGCGGCTGCTGCGCGACTTCGTCGCCTGGGAGCCGCGTCCGCTGCTGCGCCGCCGCGCCGCGCTGATCCTGTCCCGGATGGAGGAGGCACTGCTCAAGGCGGCGGTCCAGCCGGGAGAGGTGGCGGGATGATGGCGGGCCAGGGGAGCTGGGCCGTCGGTGTCGCCGACCTCCAGCACCTCGACCGCATGCTCCTGGCGTTCGTGGCCGAGACGCAGGCTTGTTCGGTGCTCCTCATCGACCGGACCGGGCGCTACCTGACCGGCGCGGGCGACGTGGACGCGCTGGATGCGACGTCGTTCGCCTCCCTCGCGGCGGCGGATTTTGCGGCCAGCGACCAGCTCGCGCGGCTGCTCGGCGAGTCGGAGTTCGCCGCGCTCTACCATGCGGCGCCCGCACAGTCGATGTACCTCGCCGACATCGATGGCCAGGCCATTCTCGCGGCGCTCTTCGACGCCCGCACGACTCTGGGGCTGGTCCGCCTGCGCACCCGCACGCTCGTGCCGCGGATCGCCCGGGTGTTCCAGGAGCTGACCACCCGGCCGCCGGCCGCGGATGCCGCCATGGACGATGTCTGGCTCGCCTCCGCGACCGACGAGATCGACCGCCTCTTCACGGACTAGGAGGACGGCCGATGTCGATGATCAACTACGCCAGCCGCGAGATCAACTGCAAGCTCGTCTACTACGGCCCCGGGCTCGGCGGCAAGACGACCAACATCGAGTACGTCTACGGCAAGGTCGCGCCGGAGTCGCGCGGCAAGCTGATCTCGCTCGCTACCGAGCAGGAGCGGACGCTCTTCTTCGATTTCCTGCCCGTGGACCTCGGCTCGATCCGGGGCTTTAAGACGCGGTTCCACCTCTACACCGTGCCGGGGCAGGTTTACTATAACGCCAGCCGCCGCCTCATCCTGAAGGGTGTCGATGGCGTGGTCTTCGTCGCAGACTCGCAGGCGGAGCGGATCGACGCGAACATCGCGTCCATGCAGAACCTCTACGAGAACCTGGCCGAATACGGCTACGATCCGATGACCCTGCCGATCGTCATCCAGTACAACAAGCGCGACGTGAAGAGCGCCGTCTCCGCGGACGAGCTGCGCGCGCAGCTCAACCCGGACCGGCTCCCCGACTTCGAGGCCGTCGCTGTGGAGGGCAGGGGCGTCTTCGACACCCTGCGCTCGGTGAGCAAGCTCGTCATCAAGACCCTGAGCTGAGCAGGATCGCGGCCATGACGGTGCTGCGTCGAAGCACCCTGCCCAATGCGATCACGGTCGGGCGCATCCTCATGGCACCGGCCGTTTTCTTCCTGCTCTTCGAGCCGGAGTTCACGCCTCGTCTTGTCGCGTGGCTGCTCTTCCTGGTGGCCGCGTTCTCCGACCTGTGGGATGGCTACCTCGCACGCAAGCATGGCTGGATCAGCAACTTCGGCAAGCTGGTGGACCCGATCGCGGACAAGCTGCTGCTGGTGGCCACCTTCCTGCCGTTCTACCTGCTCTCGCACCGCCCGGCCGCCGTACCGCTGCCGCTCTGGCACACGCTCCCGCTCTGGGTCGTCATCGTGGTGTTCGGCCGGGAGGTCCTGATCACCGCCATCCGCGCCTGGGCCGCCCGCCGGGGCACCGTCATCCCGGCAGGGAAGGCCGGCAAGCAGAAGGCGCTCACGCAGAATATCTTCATCGGCACCACCATCCTGTGGTACGCGCTGCAGAGCGCGGCGCGCGAGAACGGCTGGCGCGGCCGTCTCTGGGAAGGATGGCAGCTCTTCCACGGCACCGTGCTCGCCGTAACGCTCGCTCTGGCCGTGGCGCTCACGCTCTACTCTCTCGGCGTCTACCTGCGGGCCTGGCGCAGCGTGGTCCGGGAAGCCGCCGGATGAGCCGGCCGCCGCCGCCGGCCGTCGAGATCGTCACGATCGGGGACGAGCTGCTGCTCGGCGACACCCTCGACGGCAACGCCGCCTGGCTCGGGCGCCGCCTCGCCGCGGCGGGGGTGCGGACCGCGCGCCGCACAACCGTCGGCGATGCGGCCGCGGACATCCACGCGGCGGTGGCGGCCGCCCTCGAGCGCACCGGCGTCGTGGTCTGCACGGGGGGGCTCGGGCCGACGCCCGACGACCTGACCCGCCCCGTCGTGGCCGACCTGTTCGGGCGTGCCCTCGCGGAGGACGACGCCCTCCTCGCCGCGCTGCGCGAGCGCTTCGACGCGCGCGGCATCCGCATGGCGGAGAACAACCGCCGGCAGGCGGAGGTGCCCGAGGGGGCGACGGTCTTCCCGAACCCACGCGGCACCGCGCCGGGCCTCCTCCTGGAGGACGATCGCGGCGTCGTCGTGCTGCTCCCCGGGGTGCCGGCGGAAATGCGCGCGCTGGTGGACGCCTACGTGCTGGACGCGCTGCTGGAGCGCTTCGAGGAGCACGGTGCACCGATCCTCTCGCGCCGGCTCCGCACCACCGGCATCGCGGAGTCAAGCCTCGCCGCGAAGGTCGAGGACGTGCTCCCGGAGCTGGCGCCGCTCGGCGTCGCCTTCCTGCCTTCGCTCGACGGAGTGGACCTCCGCGTGACGAGTTGGGGCACGCTGCCGGAGCCCGATGCCACGGCGGCCCTGGACCGGGCGGAGGCGCTCCTCCGCGAGCGCGCCGGCCGCTACGTCTACGCCGTAGGCGACGACTCCCTCGGCGCGGTCGTCGGGCGCCGCCTCGCCCGCCGCGGCCTCACGCTCGCACTCGCCGAGAGCTGCACGGGCGGCCTCATCGGCGCGCGCCTGACCGACTCGCCCGGCGCCTCCGACTTCCTGCTCGGCGGCGTCATCTCCTACTCGAACGAGGCCAAGCGGAGTCTGCTGGGCGTGCGCGCCGGGACGCTCGCCGCCCACGGCGCCGTGAGCGAGGAGGCCGCCCGCGAGATGGTGGCCGGCGTCCGCGAGACCCTCGGCGCCGATGTCGGGCTCGCCGTGACCGGCATCGCCGGCCCGGGCGGCGGCAGCGAGGCCAAGCCCGTCGGGACGGTCTGGATCGCCGCCGCCCTGCCGGCCGCCCGGGACGACGTCGGAGCGCCGGATGGCGGCCCCGAGCCCGACGCCCACGGCTCCGGCCGGCGTTCGCACGACCGGCCGTTCCGCCTCGGGGAGAGCCGCGGCGTGGCGCGCCATCTCCGGCTCCCCGGCGACCGCCTCGAGGTGCGCGCCCGCGCGGCGCAGGCGGCGCTCGCGCTGCTGCTCGACCTCCTGCGCGAGGAGGCTCCGTGAGCGCCACGTCCGCCCAGAGGCACCACGGCTACCTCCACGGCGTCGGCGGGCTGAGACTCCACTACCGTAGCTGGGAGGCGGCCGGTACGCCGCGCGCCGCGCTCGTGGTCGTGCACGGCCTCACCGAGCACAGCGGCCGCTACGATGAGCTGGGCGAGTCCATGGCGGCGCACGCCATCTCGACCTTCGCGATGGACCTGCGCGGCCACGGCTCCTCCGACGGCCGCCGCGGCCACGTGCCGCGCTTCGAGGTCTTCCTCCAGGACCTGGACCGCTTCCGCAGGGAGGTGCAGGGACTCGTCGACCCCGCCTGTCCGCTCTTCCTCCTCGGCCAGTCGCTCGGCGGGCTGATCGTGCTGCGTTACCTCGAGGAGTACGATGCCCCGTTCCGCGGCGGCATCATCGTCTCGCCATGGCTCGCCACCGCCGTGGAGGTGCCACGCTGGAAGGCCACCGCGGCGCGGCTCCTCGAGCGCGTGCTTCCGGCGTTCCCCTTCAGCATCGGGATTCGCGGCGAGCAGCTCAGCCACGACGCCGCCGTCGTGGCCGCCTACCGCGACGACCCGCTCGTCCACGGCAGGATCACCCCACGCCTCTTCGCCGAGACCTCGATCGCCATGGGGCAGGCGCTACAGCGGCGCGAACGCATCGCCGTCCCGATTCTCTTCCTTCTCGGCGGCGAGGACCACCTCGTCGACATCCAGCGCGCCCTCGCCTTCGCCCGCTCCCTCAGCCGCCCCGACATCACCCTCGACGTCTTCCCCGGCATGCTCCACGAGCCGCTCAACGAGGTCGGCCGCCGGGAGGTCCGGCTCGAGATCCGCGACTGGCTCGTCTCCCACCTCTGAGTCCCGCCCACTGCCGCGCAGGGCGAGACGGCGCCCTGGTCGTCCCCGCCCCGACCACGCTCCCCGGCGACCGCGCCGGCCGGCGCTTGCGATCCGCTATCTTTTTCCGCCGTCGCCGGTTGACCGCGTCCGGCGCTCCCGTTAGCTTCAAGGCAGTGCCCCAGGACCGTAGGACGCGAGCCCGCGAATCGCGTCAGGACCCCGCAGGTAGCAGCGCTAAGTGCGGCGGACGTCGCTACGTCAATCCTGGGGCACTTCTGCATCCTCTCGCTCCCACCCCGCCGCTCTCCTCCGACCGCTCCTGCCATTCCCTCGCCCCGGCTTCCGCCCCATTCCTGCGTCATGGCCGCACCCCAGGACTTCGGCCGGGCCGGCGAGGCGATGGCCGCGGCGGCGCTCGAGGCCGCCGGATGGCGCATCCTCGACCGTAATTTCCGCTTCGGTCACCGCGAGATCGATCTCGTCGCCCGGAAGGGACGCACCGTCGCCTTCGTCGAGGTGAAGAGCCGCGCCGCGGGCTCCAGGGGCCATCCGCTCGAGGCGATCACCGCGGCCAAGCGCCGCGAGATCGAGCGCGTCGCCCGCTTCTGGATCGCTCGCCACGGCCGCCGCTGGCACCACTACCGCTTCGATGCCGTCGCGGTGATCCGCCCCGCCCGCGGCCCCGCACGCATCGAGCACCTCGCGGACGCCTGGCGCATCGATGGGTGACGCCGTGGCCGACTCCGGGCCCTGCCCCTGCCGAATCGGCACCCCCCCCTGGCACCGCCCTTGCACCCCGCGGCGGCGCGGGATAGGCTTTGTTGCTCCGCGAGGCGGGCCCCGCTTCGCGCTCACCCGAGATGGATGCGATGACGGACGAACGTGAGATGCGGCCGCAGGATGGCGGTGCCGCCGGCGCTGATGCGGTGGCCGCCGGTGCGGCTGGTGTCACGCCGGAAGACGTGGAGACGGCGGCGGCGCACGCCGGGGCTGCTCGGGACCCGGAGGATGACCCGGCCGCGGCGCAGCTCGACGAGATGCGCGCGGAGCTGCAGGTGCTGAACGAGCGCCACCTGCGTCTGGCGGCGGAGTTCGACAACTACCGGAAGCGGAGCGACCGCGAGCGCATGGAGCAGCACACGCGCTCGCAGGCCGACCTCGCGCGTCGCCTGCTGGATGTGATCGACGACCTGCAGCGCGTAGCCGAGGTGGATGTCGCGAGCACGACCACGGACGCGCTGCACGAGGGCGTCGCGCTCGTGGAGAAGAAGCTCCGCCGGGCGCTGGAATCGGCCGGCCTGGAGCCGATCGACCCGACGGGCGAGTTCTTCAACCCGGAGTCCATGGAAGCGCTAATGACCGTTCCGGCGGAGCATCCCGAGGAGGACGACGTCGTCGCGGCGGTGCTGCAGAAGGGCTATCGCTTCGGCAACGTGCTGATCCGCCCCGCGCGCGTCCAGGTCAAGAAGTACGAGGAATAGCACGCCGTGCCGGCGACGACGACGAAGGACTACTACCAGGTCCTCGGGGTCCCGGAGACCGCCACGCCGGAGGAGATCAAGAAGGCCTACCGGCGGCTCGCCAAGCAGCACCACCCGGATGCCAACCCGGACAACCCGCAGGCCGCGGATCGCTTCAAGGAGGTCGGCGAGGCGTACTCGGTCCTCTCCGACGCGGAGAAGCGCAAGCAGTACGATCAGGTCCGGAAGAACCCGTTCGCGGGATTCGCCGGCTTCGGGCACCGGCCCGCCGGCGCCGGCGGGCCCGGTGGCGCCAGCCACGGCGGCTTCGGGCAGCAGGGCGGCAGCTTCTCCTTCGAAGACCTCGGCGACATGGGCGGGCTGGGGGACATCTTCAGCTCGATCTTCGACCTCGGGAAGCGGCGCCGCGGGAGGGGCGGCCGGACGGCCGGCCCGGAGCGGGGACGCGACGTCGAATACGTCGTCGAGATCCCCTTCGCGACCGCAGCGCGGGGCGGCAAGCTTCCGATCACCGTGCCGGTCACCGAGGAATGCGCGACCTGCGGCGGCACCGGGAGCGCGCCCGGCACGAAGCCGCAGACCTGTCCGGAGTGCAAGGGCTCCGGCACGATCAGTTTCGGCCAGGGCGGCTTCGCCGTCAGCAGGCCGTGCCCGATGTGTCTCGGGCGCGGCACCGTCCCCACCCAGCCGTGTCCGACCTGCGGCGGGCAGGGGCAGGTCCGCGAGCAGCGCCAGATCGTGGTCACCATCCCGGCCGGCGTGGACAGCGGCTCGAAGCTGCGCCTCTCCGGGCAGGGCGAGCGCGGGCCCGGCGGCGGTCCGCCCGGCGACCTGCTGCTCACCTTCCGCGTGAAGTCCGACCGGTTCTTCCGCCGCGAGGGACTGGACATCTACTCGACCGTCCCGATCAACCTCGCCCAGGCCACCCTCGGCTCGAAGATCCGCGTGCGCAGCGTGGACGGGAAGAAGGTCGCGCTACGGATCCCGCCGGGCACCCAGTCCGGGACGCGGTTCCGGATCCCGGGCCAGGGCGTCGAGAAAGGCGACCGCCGAGGCGACCAGTACGTGCAGGTGAAGATCATCGTGCCCGAGACGCTCTCGCCCGAGCAGGAGGAGCTCATGCGGGAGTTCGCCGAGATGTCCAACCTCAGGTATTGAGGCCGACCATGGCCAGACGCTTTCAGGACGGGAATTTCCTGCACTGGGAGGCCTACGCGAGCACCGGGCCGTTCGGCTATCCGGAGCGCCCGCACATCGTCTTCAACTGCCTGACCGACAAGACGATCCGACCCCGTTACATGGAGCGCCCCGGCGAGGAGCCCGAGCTCGCGCGCTGGGTCGAGGCCGCCCCCGACACCGAGCTCCGCGACCTGCTCGAGCACGCCCGCGCCCTCGCCTGAGGAGGCGCGCGGCCGGCAGCTCCCTCGCGGTCATGCGATCCGACCCCCGCCGACCACCTCGTCCTCGCGGTAGACCACCCCGGACTGGCCCGGCGTAACGGCGCGCTGGGGCGCGTCGAGCGTGAAGCGGGCCTCGTCGCCCGAGAGCGCCTCCACCGTGGCCGGCACGGCACGGGCGCGGTGGCGCAGCTGGAGCAGGATGCGCTCGCCGGGAGCCGGTGGCGGAGCCAGCCAGTTGAGGTCGCGCACGGCGACGCCCTGCCGCCCCAGCGCCTCCACCCCGCCTACCACCACCTCGTTCCGCTCCGGCACCACGCCCAGCACGTAGAGCGGGCGTCCCCGCCCGCCGCCCAGCCCCTTCCGCTGGCCCACCGTGTAGCGAGCATAGCCGGCGTGCTCGCCGACCACGGCGCCGTCACGCGAGACCACGGGGCCGGGGCGGAGGGAGGGGTGGTCGGGGCCGAGGCGCCGCTCGAGCAGGTCGCCGTAGTCGCCGGTCGGCACGAAGCAGATCTCCTGCGACTCGGGCTTGTCGGCGGTCGAGAGGCCGAGCGAGCGCGCTCTCTCCCGCACCTCCGGCTTCGTCAGGGCGCCTACGGGAAAGCGCAGATACGGCAGCACGGCGCGGGGCACGCCCCAGAGGAAGTAGCTCTGGTCCTTGGCGCGGTCGAGGCCCCGGCGCAGGCGCGGCGTGCCGTCGCCGCCCTCGGCCACCCGGGCGTAGTGGCCCGTGGCGATCGCGTTCGCGCCGAGCATGCGGCCGCGCCGCAACAGGTCCGGGATCTTCGTGTTGGAGTTGCAGCGCACGCACGGGTTCGGCGTGCGCCCCGCGGCGTACTCGGCCACGAAGTCGTCGATTACGGCCCGCGTGAACGCCTCTTCCACGTCGAAGACGTAGTGCGGGATGCCCAGGCGGTCGCACACCCGGCGGGCATCCATGATCCCGTCCAGACCGCAGCACGTCCGGGAATGCGCCGGCGTCTCCGAGTAGCAGAAGGTCTTCATCGTCGCGCCGACGACGCGGTGCCCCGTCTCCACCAGGAGTGCCGCCGCCACCGAGGAGTCCACGCCCCCGCTCATCGCCACGAGCACCGTGTCCGGCGCGCTCACCCGCCGCCTCCCGCCCTGGCCCGCATCGCGGGCGCGGCCGCCATCGCCCTCAAAAGATCCCTGCCGCCGCGCGCACCCGCTCGACCACCTTCGGGACGAGCGCGGCCGCCCGCTCGATCTCCTCCTCCGTCGTCGTCCAGCCGAGCGAGAAGCGCACCGAGGCCTCCCCACGCACCGCCCGCCCGAGGGCCACCAGCACGTGACTCGGCTCTACGGCCCCGCTCTGGCACGCCGAGCCCGTGGACGCCGCGATCCCCTCCAGGTCGAGCGACATGATCAGCGCGTCCTGGTCCGCGTCCGGCACGGAGACGTTCAGCGTTTGCGGCAGCCGCGCCGCGCCGCCACCGTTCACCACCAGCCCCGCCACGCCGGCCTCGAGCCCGGCCTGCAGACGGTCCCGCAGCTCCGCCAGGCGACGCTCCTCCCGCGCCTGCGTGCCCACCGCCAGCTCCGCCGCGGTCGCCAGACCCACGGCGGCCGCCACGTTCTCCGTCCCCGGCCTGAGCCCCCGCTGCTGGCTGCCGCCGTGCGTGAGCGGCTCCAGCGCCGTGCCGTCGCGGACGTACAGTGCCCCCACGCCCTTCGGGCCGCCCAGCTTGTGGCCGCTCACCGACAGCAGGTCGCAGCCGGCCTCGTCCACCCGCACCCGCACCTTCCCGAACGCCTGCACCGCATCCGTGTGGAAGGGCACGCCCGCCGAGCGGCAGCGCGCGGCCAGCTCCGCCACCGGCTGGACCGTGCCCACCTCGTTGTTGCCCCACATCACCGACACCACCGCGGGCGCCGCCGCCAGCGCCTCATCGAGCGCTCCCGGATCCACGCGGCCCTCCGAATCGACACCCAGGAGGATCCGCTCCGCGCCTTCCCGCGCGGCCGCCTCCGCAGCCGCCAGCACCGCCTTGTGCTCGATCGCCGAGCACACCACCGCACCCGCCGCCCCTCCGCCCGCCGCCGCCCGCGCGGCACGCCACGAGCCGAGCACCGCCAGGTTGTCCGCCTCCGTGCCCCCGCCCGTGAAGACGATCTCCCCGCGCTTCGCCCCGAGCGCCGCCGCCAGCCGCTCGCGCGCCTCTTCCAGCGCCCCGCGCGCCTCACGGCCCCACCGGTGCACGCTCGACGGATTGCCGAACCGCGCGCTCGCATACGGCGCCATCACGCGCACCACCTCCGGCCGCATCGGAGTCGTCGCCGCATGGTCCAGATAAATCGCCTCCATACCCGCCTCCATCGCTCCGTTCAATCCGCAGGAAGCTGATAACCTCAACGCCCGCAATGGATCCGGCCACGAGATGCTGGACCGCCGCCGCCCTGTTCGCTAACATACCATGCGCGATCTCTTCGCTCTACCATAACGGAGACGAATGCGCCGCACGCGCCCCCCGTTCCCCGACCATCGACCGCCTCGCTTCCGCGCCACCGTCCACGGTACGGTCTTCGCCCGAAGGACCGAGTGCGTCGATGCCCTGAGCGAGGGCGACGAGCTGCTCCTCCTGCCCGGCGTCCCCCTCGACGACGAGCCCGGCGTCTGGGTCCACCTCCGCGATGGCGACCTCGTCGGACACCTGCCTCCGGAGATCGAGCACTGGCTCGCGCCCTGGCTCCTCCGCGGCGGCTGCGCCGTCGCCCGCGCCGTCCACGTCTCCGGCGCCGAGGTGCCCAGTTGGAGGCGCCTGGTCATCGAGGTGGACTGCGGCGCCTAGCGCCCCAGCGCTTCGTTCCCCCCGAGTCCCGAATCCCGCCAGTCGCCCCTGTTGAGACATTCCCCGGACATGGATGGGACATGAGTGGGACAAACGGGCCTCGGCCGTGCCGTTGAGGAGGAGGCGTAAGTGTTGTTGCGCAACGGCTCGCGCGCGCGGCCCGGGGCGCGTGGCGGCCGGACCGCCTCTTGCCTGTCGCTAGCCCCGGCCGGAGCCGCTGCGATGCTACCCGCCTCCCGGAAGGGACAGACGTCTCACCGGATCCGCGCTCTCGGTACGGTGGCTGCCCACCCACGAAACCCACCTCGGCCCCGAGGGCGTGGAGCCCACACGCTGATCCGGCACAGCCGCGCCGGAGACCAGGAGCCGGCCCGGATGATCCACCCGGGCCGGCTCCTGGTCATCGAGGGGCGCGGTGCGCCCTCAGATGCTGTTGACGTCGAGGGCGACGGGATCGTCGACGCGCAGGGTCTCGCGCATCCAGAGGGGTTCGCCGTACGGACGGCGGATGAGCGAGCCGTAGTGGGCGGCGTGGGCGAGGATCTGCTCGCGCAGCGGGCGCTCACCGCCGCCGAAGATCTCGCCCATCGCGGTCTTCCCCTCGAATTGCGAGCCGTAGGCGAAGATCGCGTCGAGCTTCCGCTCGATCTGCGCGGTGATGTCGACGACGAAGCTGGGGCGGAGCGCGTCCTCCCGGTAGGCAACGGCGTAAAGGACCTTGTGGGGTCGGTGGGGCTCACCGTCGAGGCGGGCGTTGCGGAGTCCGGCGGTGAAGCAGGCATCGTAGCCGAGGCGGCTGGCGGCGCGGTGGTCGGGGTGGCGGCCCTCGCGCCACTGGAGGATCACCGTGCGCGGGCGCAGAGCCCGGATGTGGCCAGCCACGACGTCGCGCATGTTGGGAGACGGCTCGAGCCGGCCATCGGGCAGTCCCGCGGAGCGACGCACGGCGAGGCCGAGGATCTCGCTCGCCCGCCGGGCCTCCGCCGCGCGCTGGTCCGGTGATCCCCAGGTCCCCATCTCGCCAGCGGTCAGGTCCAGGACGCCGGTGCGGTAGCCCAGGTCGGCGGCGCGCGCCAGCGTGCCGCCGCAGAGCAGCTCGGCGTCGTCGGGGTGCGCCATGATGGCGAGGAGGTCGATGGCCTCGGGTGGCGGAGGGTCGGGAGACGTGCGCTCGTCCGCCTCTCCCCGATCCCTGCGCGGCGCCTCGGCGCTCACTCGTACCGCAGGGCGACGACGGGATCCATCTTGGAGGCGCGCCACGCCGGCCAGAGCCCGAAGAGCACGCCGGCCACGGCGGCCATGACGAGCGCGGCGATGACGGCGCCGAACGGCACCCGCGCCGGGATCGGCGTCAAGCCATTGATCAGCGCGGCGCCCGCGCCACCGAGGAGCATGCCGACGCCGGCGCCGATCACGGTGACGGTGACCGCCTCGATGAGGAACTGCCAGAGGATCTCGCGGCGGGTGGCGCCGAGCGCCTTCCGGATGCCGATCTCCCGGGTGCGCTCTGTCACGGCGATCATCATGATGGCGATGACGCCCACGCCGCCCACCATGAGGCCGACGGACGAGAGCGCGATCATGACCAGGAAGAAGATGCCAGTGATCTTGTTGAAGGTCTTGACCGCCTCCTCCTGCCGCATGACGGCGAAGTCGTTCTCCTGGCCCGGCCTCAGCCCGCGCGTGCTGCGCAGCGTGGTGATCACCTGATCCATGGCGGCGTCCTGCGTCACGCCGGCCGCGGGGACGGCGAAGATGATCAGCATCTCGCGGTCGGCGTCCAGGTACTTGAGCGCGGATGTGTAGGGCGTCAGGACCAGGTGCTTGGCGGCCTCCGCGAAGATGTTCTCGTCCATCCGGTAGACGCCGATGATCTCGAACGACTGGCCGCGCAGCCGCACGCGCCGGCCGATCGGATCGAGGTGGCCGAAGAGGTCGACGGCCAGCTTGTCCGTGATCACCGCCACGGCGCGGGACGCCGCCACGTCGGACGGGAGGAAGTCGTGGCCCTCCGTGAACGTGCCGCCGTTGAACAGGCTCCAGCCGGCGCCGCGGCCGGCGATCTGCACGTTCTCGATCCGATTGCCCCCGTACGCCATGTCGCCGCTCGCGTTCACCCCCGGAATCGCCGTCCGCAGGCCGCTCAGGGCGGCGATGCGGGTGGCCTCTTCGGGCGTGACGCGCGGGTTCCTGCCCCAGGGCGGCCCCTGGGAGTTGATGCGCGGCGCGTAGAAGTCGAAGCGGGCGATCATGAAGTTGTTCGGCCCGGCCGCCTGGATCCCGGAGAGCACGCTGGTCCGGACGCCCGAGATCATGGCGCTCATCGCCATGACCGTGGCCACGCCGACCACGAGCCCGAGGATGGTCAGGAGCGAGCGGCCCTTGTTGGCCCGCAGCTGGTCGAACGCGAGGCGGGCGCCTTCCCCCAGGTTCTCGAGGCGCATCGGCTACTCGTGCCCGAGGGCGACGACGGGATCCATCCGCGCCGCGCGGTTGGCGGGGTAAATCCCGGCGATCACGCCGACGCTCGTGCCCATGAGCGTGGCCACGCCGATCCAGAGCGGCGAGATCGCCGCCGGCAGCGGCGAGACCGCGCGAACGATGAGGGCGAGAACGATCCCGATGCCGATACCGATCGCCGCGCCCATCCCGGACAGGGTGGCGCTCTCGACCAGGACCTGGAGCACGATGTCGCGGCTGCGGGCGCCGAGCGCCTTGCGGATCCCGATCTCGCGCGTGCGCTCCGCCACCGACATGAGCATGATGTTCATGATGACCATGCCGCCGACGACCAGCGCGATCGCCACCAGGCCGGGGAAGGCGATGAAGAGGATCCGGCTGATCTTGGTCCAGAAGCTCATCGAGTCCTCGGCCGTCTCCAGCTCGAAGTTGTTCGGCTGCGTCGGGCGCAGGCGGTGCCGCACTCGCATGATCGCCTCGGCCTCCGTCCGGATCTGCGGGAGCGCCTCCGGATTCTCGCCGCGCAGCAGGATGTTGTCCACGTAGCCGTGCGGGCTGACCAGCCGGGCCATCGGCGAGGTGGCCGGCGCCACGGCGCGGTTGTCCAGCGACATCCCGAACAGCGAGCCCTGCTTCTTCAGCACGCCCACTACGCGGAACGGCAGGCCGTTGACCTTCACGGTGCGCCCGATCGGGTCGAGCGTGCCGAACAGCTTGTCCGCCGCGTCGTAGCCGAGCACCACCACGCTCGCGCCGGCGCGGTCCTCCGGCGCCGTGTAGAGCCGGCCCTTGACCACCTCATAGTCGCGGATCCGGAAGTAGTCCGCGGAGGCGCCCGTCACCCAGACATTGTCGAGCTGCGTGCCGTCCGGGCCGACGATGCTGCCGCCGTTGTCGCTCTCGACTGCGACCAGCACGGGCGTCTCGATCTCGTCGTGCAGCGCGCGCGCATCGGCAAACGTGAGGCGGGGCCGGCGGTTGTAGGCGCGCCAGGTCGCCGGCGTGTCGTTGATGTTGACGGACGGGGTGCGCTTGACCGCCACCGTGTTCAGGCCGTAGACGACCTTCGCGAAGTCCTCCTTCATGTACCGGTTCATCCCCTCGACCACGCTGACCACCGTGATGAGGAACATCACCCCGATGATCACGCCGATCACGGCGAAGAAGCTCTTCAGCTTCTGCGACCGGATCTGGCCGAGGGCGAGCAGGATGCCTTCGCGCAGGTTCATGGCGCGCTTCAGTCCCCGACGGCGGCCATCCGGCCGACGTCGCTGGCGATGATGCCGTCGCGCAGCGTTACCGTGCGCTGCGCGTGCGCGGCGATGTCGTGCTCGTGGGTGACCAGCACGATCGTCTGGCCGCCGTCGTGCAGCTCGGAGAACAGCGCCATGATCTCCTCGCTCGTCTGACTGTCCAGGTTCCCCGTCGGCTCGTCCGCCAGCAGCAGCGCCGGACCGTTGATCAGCGCGCGCGCCACCGCCACCCGCTGGCGCTGCCCGCCCGAAAGCTCCGTGGGCCGGTGCGTCATGCGGTCGCCGAGCCCCACCTTCTCCAGCATCTGCTCCGCGCGCGCCCGGCGCTCCTTCGCGCTCGCTCCCGCGTAGATCAGCGGCAGCTCCACGTTGTGCAGCGCCGTGGCCCGCGGCAGCAGGTTGAAGGTCTGGAACACGAAGCCGATCTCGCGGTTGCGCACGCGCGCCAGCTCGTCGTCGCTGAGCCGCGCCACGGGCTGCCCGTTCAGCCAGTACTCGCCCGCGGTCGGCGTGTCCAGGCAGCCGATCAGGTTCATGAGCGTCGACTTGCCCGAGCCCGACGGGCCCATGATCGCCACGTACTCGTTGCGGGCCACCACCAGGTCCACGCCCCGCAGCGCGTGGACGGTCTCGGCCCCGAGCACGTAGTCCTTGCTCAGCCTCTCGGTCCGGATGACGTCCGGCCCGCTCACTGGACGCTCTCCGTAGGGGCGCCCGGACCCTTCCGCGCCGGCGGGGCCATGTGCTTGACCGGCTTGCCGTCCTCCAGCGTGCGGATCGTCTCGTACGGCCCTGCCACGACGGAGTCGCCCTCCGCGACGCCGCTCAGGACCTCGAACTGCTCCTTGCCGGCGATGCCGACCTTCACGGGCACGAAGTGCGCCTTGCCCGCCTTGACGACGAAGACCCCCTCCTGGTCCTTGCTGCTCTCCGCCTGCGCCTGCTCCGCGGCCGCGCTGGCCTGCGGGCTCTCCTGCGGCAGCGCCTTCAGGCTGTCCCGCTCCCGCACCGTCAGCGCGATGATCGGAATCGTCAGTGCGTCCTTGCGCGTGGCCGTCACCACATCGGCGGTCGCCGAGAGGTCCGGCCGCAGCGTGGCAGGCGGGTTGTCCAGCTTGATGACGACCTCGAAGTCCACGGCCTGCTGCTGGCTCGCGCTCACGTTCGTGGCGTCGTCCTGGGACTGCACCGCGCTGTGCGCGATCTCGCTGACCCGTCCCGTGAAGGTGCGGTGCGGGAACGCGTCGATGCTGACCGAGGCGCTGTCGCCGAGGTGGATCTCCGGGACGTCCGTCTCATCCACGCGGATGACGGCCTCCATGTCCGAGAGGTCGCTCACCGTGAGCAGCAGGCTGCGCGGGTTGTTCATCGTGCCGACGATCGCCATCTCCCCGACATCGACGTTGCGGCGCGTGATGACGCCGTTCATCGGGGAACGGATCACCGTCTTGGCGAGGTCGTTCTCCGCGGCGGCGAGAGAGGCGCGTGCCTGCGCGACGCCGTACTTGGCCGCGGCCTCCAGCTCCTGCTGCACCTTGAGCGCGGTCTGGGCGTCCTCGAGCTGCTGCCGACTCACGAGCATCGAGTCCCGCGTCGCCATCTCCTGGTTGCGCTGCAGCGCGCGCTGCGCCTGGAGCACGTTGGCCTGTGTCTGCGCCTCCTGCGCCAGCGCCTGGCTCACCGCCGCGCGCGCGCGGGCGACGGCGGCCTCGTACTGCGTCGGATCGATGCGCAGCAGGACGTCGCCCTTGTGCACCGGGGCGCCCTCCCTGACCTGCAGCGCGGTCACGCGCCCCATGATGTCCGACTGCACGTCCACCTTGCGGTGGGGCCGCACCCAGCCGCTCGCCGTCACCGTGGCGGTGAGGTTCTCCCGTTTCACCGGCTCGATGCGCACGGCGACGGCGCCCCGCCGGCTCGCGGAGATGCTGACCGCCGCCCCCGCGATGACGACCGCCAGGATTCCGACGCCGGCGCCGACCTTGGCCTTTCGGTTCATGACTCAGTGTCCTTCCGTATTCGTGCGCAGCCTCTGGCCGACGGCGTTCTCCAGGTCGGCGAGGTCCTGGTGATAGGAGTAGGTGGCGTCCAGGTAGGCCTGGTCCGCCTTGGCCTTGAGCGTCTCCGCCTGCTGCAGCTGCAGGAAGTTGGAGCTGCCCACGCTATAGCGCTCGCGCTCGAGCTTGAGCTGCTCGCCCGCGACCTCCCGGTTGCGCGCCTCGATCCCGACCGTCTGGCGCGCCGTCTCCAGCGCCCGGAAGGCCGAGGCCACGGCCGTCCGGATCTTCAGCTCCTCCGAGCGCACCTTCTCTTTCGCGTCCTGCTCCTGGACGTGCGCCTGCTCGAGCTGCCGCTCGCGCGTGAACCCGCTGAAGATTGGCAGGCTGATGCTGAGCTGCGCGAACATCGGCTGCTTCGAGTAGTTGAACGGGAACGCCCGGTTGCCCGCGAGGATCTGCTGCTCCTGCGCCGGCGTCAGGGCGAGCGCGGTGCAGTCCGCCGGCGTGCCCTCCAGCGGCGAGGACAGCCCGGCCGAGATCTCGTTCAGCAGGTTGCATTGCGAGATGCTGCTCTGGGCGGACTGCCGCGCCTGAGTCAACAGGTAGTCCTCGTTCGCCGCCTGCCGCGTGTTGCCACTCCAGCCCACGCTCATCTGGAGCGTCGGCAGGTAGCTCGTCTTGGCCGCCTTCACGCCCGCGCTGGCCGCGTTCCGCTGCGCCTTGACCGCCACGAGGGCGGGATGCTTCGACATCGCCGTCTGGACGAGCTGCTGCTCGGTCCAGGGCAGCGGCGCCACCTCGAATGAGCTCACGAGCTGGACGTCCGCCGGCAGGTCGACACCCAGTTGCTGGGACAGGCGCAGGTGCTCCGTCTCGGCCGCGTTCCTGGCCTGGAGCAGCGCGACCTGCGCACGCCCGCGGTCCACCTCGGCCTGCTGCGCCTCGATCCGGATCGCGCTGCCGACCCTCACCCGCGCATCGGCCAGCTTGTAGTTCTCCTCCGCCTCGCGGAGCTGCTGCTCGGCCAGGTCCACCTGGTCCCGTGCCCGCAGCACGGCGAGGTACTGGCGCGTCACATCGCTCACCAGCTGGAACTCGGAGGCGTCGATGTTCGCCACCACCGCGCGCCGGTTGGCCTTCTGCTCTCCCGGCGCGAACAGGCTCGCTCCGCTGAGGGAATAGTTCAGACCGAACTGGTAGTTGGAGTAGTAGTAGGCCGGCGCCTTGGCGAAACCGAAGTCGCTCCCGGTGTAGATCCCGATCTGTGGCGTGCCGGACCCCTGGTACTGGAACGACGTCGAGATGTTGGCGCCCGGCAGCAGCTTGCCGTACGCCTCGCGCACTGCCCAGTCGGCATCGGACTCGCCGTTCTTCGTGACCTGAAAGTCGGGGTTGTTCGCCCGCGCGAGGCGGATGGCCTCGGAAAGCGTCAGCGTCGCCTGCTGGGCCGCGGCCGAGTCCGCGTGCTGCGTCGCCGGCTGCTGGGCGACTCCGGGCGTCGCCGCCGCGGCGCACAGCGCCAGGATGAACGGCAGGCGCCGCGGCACGAAGGGGGAGCTCGACGAATGCACCGTTGCATCTCCTTGTATATGGATCACGGGCCCTGTTTTCAGGTCCCCTTACGGGCGCGGGGGGGGCACGGTTTCAGGGGAACTCGCCCGGCGCGCGCGCCCGGCACGCGCCCTCATCGTTAGTGTGGCGCCGCCGTGCGTACGGCGGAGAAGTGGAGCGAGGGGATCTCGAGCTTCAGGACGCGGCCACGATCATCCACCCACACGCTGCGCGCCGGGCTTCCAGTCGCGGCGACGTCCAGCCGTCGCGCCTGGATCCCGGTGCCGCCCACCTGGACCGACTCCGTGCCGGCCGGCGTCACCGTCGCCATGACCTGGCGGTTTTCGCGCGGCACCAGGATCGGCACGCGAACCGGCCCGCTGCCGAGGCGCTGCGCGAGGAAATAGTACTGGTGCGCGACGCCCTCGTCCACGAGGATCGCGCCGTCGCTCGCCAGGTATTCCCGCATCATCTCGCCCGAGGGCGAGAGGATGCGCGCGCTGAACCGACCGCCGACGAGGCGTCCCGCGAGCCTCTCCGGCGAGGCGCCCTGCACGGTGACCTGGTAGGCGCTGGGGCGCATCGCGCTGCCCCGCAGTTCGAGCGAGGCGTTCACCTCCTGCGCGCCGGCGGTGTCCATCACGATCCGCCCCTGTGCGATCACGATCGCGCCCTCGCCCGATCCGTTCTGCCGGATCGAGAAGGTCTCCGTCCCGACCTCCTGGCCCGACGCCATGAGCCGGAACACGCCCTCATCGAGCGATACCGTCTGGGCCCGCGCCGGCGCGGCATGCAGCGCGGCGACGAGCGCGAGGACGGCCAGGGTGCCGGCCGGCGGGTTCGAATGCACCTTCATCGGGCCTCCAGAGACGTTCGAGTCGCGCCCTGATTACCCCCGGGCCGGTGCATTGTTCGCAACCCGCAACCGCAAGCGCGGGCATGGTTTCGGCCGCGCGGCCCGCGCCGCCTCCCGGCCTGCCTCAAAGCGTGTCGCTCTCCTCGGCGGGAGCCTCGAAGACGGCGCGGGCGATCGCGTCCCGGATGCGCCCGTAGATGCGCTCGCCCTTGGCGGCGCTCGCCGCCGTGGGGACCCCCACGACCCCGGCGCTCCCCTTCGGCGGCGGCACGACGCCGCGCTCGAGGTGGCGCTCGAGCTCTGCGGGCGGGAGATTGAAGTCGCGGGCCCGATCCATACGCACCAGTTCGGGGTAGAGGTGCAGCATGACGGAGGTTTCCGCCTCCCCGCCGTGGAGGGGGCCCGGCTGGGCCTCGAGAAGGTCGGCGATGCCGACGTCCCAGGCCTCCACGACGCGGACCCTGGCCTTCCGCGTGATCAGCGTAGTGAGGGCCTCGAGATGGGGCGCGTAGCGGTGGGCGCTGATCAGCACGAACTCGCCGACGCCGTGGGCCTCCCAGGAATCGAGCAGCTCGTTCAGCGCGCGGTGCAGCGTCTTCTGCGAGAGCGATGCGGTCCCGGCGAAGGCGCGCTCACCGCTGGCGTTGACGCCGTAGTGGATGGTGGGGGCCCGCAGCGCTCCGAAGGTACGCGACAGATCGACGGCCAGGCTGCGGGCTATGAGGACGTTGCTGCCCAGAGGAAGATGCGGCCCGTGTTGCTCGAGGGCGCCGACCGGGATGATGAGCCTGGGGTCGTGCGCGAGGTGCGCGGCCACGTCGATCCAGCTGAGCTCGTCGATCGCGTGGGACAGCTCGGAGGCATTCATTCCTGATCGCCCGATGATGGAGTTCCGTTGAGCGAGGCCGGCCCGAACACCGGCCCGAGGGAGCCGCACGTGCGCCCGCGGCACCGGCTTTCCCCCTTCGCCCTGACCTGGGGCGCGGCCTACCTCGCGGCCCTGCTGCTCCTCCTCTGGAGCCGCAACTTGCGCGCGGTCTACCTGGCGGGCGCCGTCGCCATGGCGGCCCTCGCGCTCCCCCTCGGCTGGCGCGCCCGCGGCCGTCGCGGCGACCCGGCGAGCCTGCCGCTGCTGGGCGCGCTCGCCGGACTGCTTCTCGCGCTGACCGCCGCGGGCGCGACCACTTACGAGCTCGGCCGCATCGCGTCACAGTGGGACACTCTGGTGGCGGCGCGCCAGGCCCGCCTCGCGCGCGAGCTGGAGCGGCGGATGAACGCGCTCGTGACGCAGGGACGCGACGCAGCGGGGCTGGCCGCGGAGGCGGCGGCTGCGCCCGGCCCGCGCGGGCTGTTTGCGGACCTTGCCCGCGTGCGTGACGAGAGCGGCGTCTCGGCGGTGGCCGTCTTCGACGACGCTGGCGAGCTGATCGCGTGGGCCGGCGACCACCGCGGCCAGCTGCCGGACTCGGTGCGCGTCGGCGCGCAACGCATCTTCTACGCCGAACGGCCGCTCTTCAGCTACCTCTATTTCGTCGTGCCGGTCCGCGGCACGGGCGGTCGCGCCGTGGCCGCCGTCCTCATGCAGACGGGGCTCCCCGCCGGAGTGGCGAGGATCCCCGCGGCGGCGAGCCGGTTCGCCGCCGCCACGGGGGCGCGGCCGCTGTTCGCGCAGGGTGCCGGCGGGCCGGGTGCGTGGAGCCTGGAGCAGGGTGGCCGCGTGGTCATGCACGCCATGCTGGAGCGGATGACCCAGGCGGATTGGCGGGCGGATGTGGCGGGGCAGGGGAGACGGCTCGTGCTGCTGCTCACGGCGCTGGTCATCCTGCTGCTGGTCGCGGCATGGTTGCGCGCCGGCGAGCGGGCGGCCGGGAGCGGGGTGGGCACGGCCGTGCCGCTCGTGGCCGTGGCGCTCGCGCTGGGTGCCGCTCCGCTGGGCGCCACGCTCGGTGCGGAGGCGCTCTCGTCGCCCGCCTACTTCCTGTTGCCCGGGCCGGGAGAGCTGTCGCTCGGCATGCTGCTCGCCGTGCTGCTGCCGCTCGCGGCGCTGGCCGCCACGCTCCGCCCGCTGGAGCTCTCCCGCCGCGGTCTCGCCCTCGTCCTCGCGGCCGGCGGCGTCCTGGTCGGCGCGGGCTTCGTGGCCGGCCTGCGGCTGCTGCTCGAAGCTTCCGCCTCCCCTCTGCTCCAGGCCGGCGGCTCGCTCTGGCTGGCGCTGCAACCCGCGGCGGTGCTCCTCCTGGCGATGATCGCCGGCCTCGCGCTCGCTGGCGCCGGCACCCGCCCACCCGGGGATCGCGGGCGCGAGGGAGTGCGCACGCTGCCGCTGGTCCTGGGCGTCGGGCTCAGTGTCCTGCTCGCCCTGGTCGTGCTGGCGCGCTGGCGCATGGCGCAGCGCATCGAGGCGTGGCCGGCCGCGCTCTGGGGCGCCGCCTACATTCTCGTCGCGCTGGGGATCGCGTCCTACCACGGGCGGGGCAGCCGGCTGGCGCGCTGGATGCTCGCCGGCTGGCTCGCCGCGAGCGCGGTGCTGCCGTACCTCTGGGTCGTGCACGTCCAGGCCCGCCTCGAGGACGCGAACCGGGAGCTGGCCACGCTGGGCACGCGCCCGGATCCTTTCCTGGACTACCTGCTGCGGCATTTTGCCGCGGAGGCCATTCGGCGCCAGGAGCGCGGCGAGACCGGCGTCGAGCTGGTCTACCGCACCTGGGTCGCGAGCGGTTTCGCGCGCGAGTCGTACCCTGCGCGGATCACGCTCTGGGATCCGTCCGGGCGCGCGCTGCTGGAGCTCGGGCTGGGCGGCGCGGCGGGCAACACGCGGCCGGACTCTGCGCCGCCGTTCCTGCGCTCGCTGCTCGACGATGCCCGCACGACGGGCGTTCCCGTGGTCGAGGTGATCCGCGACGTCCCCGATGTCAATCAGGCCATGGCGGTGCGGCTCAGAGGAGGGGAGGAGCTCTCCGTGGTGGTCCCGCCGCGGCGGACCTTTCAGCGCTCGACCTTTCTCGCCCCGTTCCTCGGCGGCGGTGAGGCGCAGGCGACGCGGCTCGACCTGGTGCCCGTGAAGGCCGGCGTGCCGCCGCCGCCCCGCCAGATCGTCTGGCACCCGGATCCGGACGGCTGGCGCAGCGAGGTGCGCATCCATTTCCCCGAGGGGGATTATCACGCCCACATCCAGGTCGCGCTGCCCTCGGTCTGGGTGCGCTTCGCCCGCGGCGTGCTGCTCATCGCGCTCGACCTCGGGCTGCTCGCCCTCTTATGGGGTATCGGCCGCGCCGCTCGCGGAGACCTGCCCGAGCCGCCGGGCGGCTGGGGCGGCCTCGTGCGCGGGTTCCGGTCCCGGCTGACGCTGGCGCTGTTCGCGTTCTTCCTCCTGCCCACCGCCGTATTCGGCTACGTGGCGTACCGTGCGCTCGCGGGCGAGGTGCTGCGCTCGGCGCGGGTGGTCGCCGCGCACGCCGTCGCGCAGGCCTCGCGCGATTTCCCGACCGACAACGGCGACCTGCGCATCCTCTCGCAGGACGCGGGCGAGGAGATGCTGTACTACCAGGGCGGCGAGCTGATGGCGGCCTCCTCCACGGAGGCCTACGAGCTCGGGCTCTACAGCACCTGGATGCCGCCTCCCGTCTACGCCACGCTCCAGAGCGGGGAGGAGGTCTCCGCCGTCGAGCCGCAGCGTCTCGCCAGCCATCCCTACCTCGTCGCCTACCAGCGGCTGCCGGTGGTCGGCACGCTCGCCGTGCCGGTGCCCCTGGCCGCGGGAGAGACCGCCGTCCGGCAGCGCGAGCTCGAGCACCTGATCCTCTTCGCGGCGCTGATCGGCGCGCTCCTCACGCTCGGACTCTCGCTCGCGGTCGGCCGCGCCCTCGCGGGGCCGATCTCGCAGCTAAGACGCGCGTCCGCGCTGGTCGGTGCCGGACACCTCAAGGTGCGGCTGCCGGAAGGCCGCGTGGATGAATTCGGCGACCTTTTCGCCTCCTTCAACCGCATGGCCCGCCGGCTTCGGAGGGCGCGCGCGCAGGAGCTCCAGACCGCCCGGGTGCTGGCCTGGGGCGAGATGGCGCGCCAGGTGGCGCACGAGATCAAGAACCCGCTCACCCCGATCAAGCTCTCCGTGCAGCACCTGCGGCGCGCCTACGCCGACCGGCGCCCCGACTTCGGGACGATCCTGGACACCAGCGTCGAGCAGATCCTGGGCGAGATCGACCGGCTGTCGGAGATCGCCCGGGCGTTCTCCCGCTACGGCGCGCCCGCCGGGGCGACGGGTCCGCTGGAGGCGGTGGATGTCCGCTCCGTCGTCCACGACGCGCTCACTCTGTACGCCGCCAGCGAGTCGAGCGTCCGCTACGAGGAGGACGTGGAGCCCGGCCTTCCGCGAGCCCGCGCGCGCGTCGGCGAGCTGAAGGAGGTCATCCTGAACCTCGTCGAGAACGCGCGCGCCGCCCTCGACGGACAGGGCCGCATCGCCGTGAGCGCGCGCCCGCTGCCCGAGCGTCCGGGCATCCTGCTCGAGGTACGCGACGACGGGCCGGGCATCCCGCCGGAGCTCCTCCCGCGCATCTTCGAGCCGCACTTCTCCACGCGCTCGACCGGAACCGGCCTCGGGCTGGCCATAGTGAAGCGGCTGGTGGAGGGCTGGGGCGGATCGTTGGCGGTCGAGAGCGAGCCCGGCGAGGGGACGAGGGTTCGGATCCGGATCCCCCTCGTCGAGGAGCGCGCGGAATAGCCCGCGGCCGGCTCTCGCCGGGCACACCAGGAAAGAGAAGGGCCCGCCGACGGGCGGGCCCTTCTCTCTCTCTGCGTCCTCGTCTCGCCGTCTCATGCGGCCCGGTCTGCCGCCCCGTGCCTCACTGGCTTGTCTGGTAGTTCGCCACCGTCTCGCCGACCTGCGGATCGTACAGCCGGAGCGAGATGACCTGGCCCGGCTTGATCGTCGAGGCGATGTGGTCGACGTCCTGCGGCGTACGGACCGACTGGCCGTTGATCGATTCGATCAGCTGGCCGCGGTGGACGCCCGCCGGGGCGGCGGGGCTGAGCGGCCCCACGCCCGTGACGACCACCCCGGACGTGCGGTTGATCCCGAGCTGCTGCGCGATGTCGGCCGTGAGCGGAGCGACGCTGAACCCGAGCGTCTGCTCGGCGGCCGGCCGCGCCGGCTGCGTCTGCTCCTTCGCGTTGCTTGTCTCGAACTGAGCGAGCTTCACCTTCAGGTTCATCTTACGCTTGTCGCGGTAGACGGTGAGCGTCACCTCGTCGCCGGGCTGGTACTCGGCGAGCCGCGTCGTGAGGCCGTTGGTCTGGGTCACCGGCTTGCCGTTCACGCCCCACACCACATCGCCCAGCTTGAGCCCTGCCTGCGCGGCGGGCGTGCCGTCCTGAACGGACTTGATCACGTAGCCCTGCACCTCCGGCAGGCCGTAGACCTCCGCGTCCGCCGCCGTTACGGGCGTCACCGAAACGCCCAGGCGCGGACGGTGCACCACGCCGTACTTCATGAGGTCGGTCGCGACCTTCGAGGCCAGGTTGATCGGGATCGCGAAGCCCGCTCCCGAGAAAACGCCCGTGGGCGACTCGATCGCCGCGTTGATGCCGATCACGCGGCCGAGCAGGTCCACCAGCGGGCCGCCCGAGTTGCCCGGATTGATCGCGGCGTCGGTCTGGATGTAGGACTCGATCGTCGAGGTCGGACCGGTCTGGCCCTCCTTCTGCGCGAGGATCCCGATCTGGCGCCCCTTGGCGCTCACGAT
This sequence comes from uncultured Gemmatimonadales bacterium, assembly GCA_963708135.1. Taxonomy (GTDB): domain Bacteria; phylum Gemmatimonadota; class Gemmatimonadetes; order Longimicrobiales; family RSA9. The sequence continues at coordinate 973,253 of OY970192.1, forward strand.
CCCCGCCGTGACCGTGAACTGCAGCTCGAGCGGATTACCCAGCGCGAGCACCCAGTCGCCGACCTGCGCGTTGTCCGAGTTGCCGAGCTGCACCGTGGGCAGCTGCTCCCCGTTCTTCGGCGTGATCTTGATCACCGCGATGTCCGTGTCCGGGTCCCGGCCCACGACCTTCGCGTTGTAGACACGCCCGTCCGCCGTCTGCACCGTGACCTCGGTCTCGTTCTCGACCACGTGGTTGTTCGTCATGATGTAGCCACGGGGATCGAAGATGAAGCCGGAGCCCGCCTGCTCGCCTTGCCGCGGCTGCTGCGGGGCGGGGAACTGGAAGAACCCGGGCGGCAGACCCGGAATGTTGGCGTGCGGATTCTGCGCGACCTCCTGCACGCGGACCCTGATGAAGACGACCGCCGGCAGCGCACGGGCCGCCGCGGCGCGGAACGTCCCGGACAGCTTCGCGGCCGTCGCGGTGTCGACCACCGCGGGGACCTTGCCCAGCTCCTGCTCGACCCGCTCCTGCGCCTGCTGCGGGTTCTGCGCCTGCGCCATCTCGCCGGAGCCGCACGCCGCGAGCATCACCGCGACCCATGCGACGATCGCGCGCCGAGCCGTCGTCGCGAGTCTCGCCATCCACACCTCCCGATCTGCACCGAACATGACTCCCTCTCCTTGGAGTTGTCATCTGACACCGGGCTGCACGGCGCGTGCCTGTCAACTCGTTCGCGCCGTCCTTGCCGGGACCGTCCCCGGCCCGAGCCCGGACCCGGGTCTCTGTTTCGCCCGGGAGCCCCCGTTTGTTCCACTGTTCCGCCGATTCCCCCGCTGGCCCCCTGCACCGGGCCCCGTTAACTTGGCGCCCGCCCACACTTTGATGCATTCCGTCCCGCAGGAGTCGAGGCCAATGCGCGCGCGCCCGGATCCCATCCCCTCGCAGCCGCTGCTGCGCTCCGCCGCCGAGCGAGCGATTCGCTACCTCGACGGGATTCGCGAGCGGCCGGTGCCACCCGCGGCGGACGCGCTCCTCGGCCTCGCGCGCTTCGACGAGCCGTTCCCGGCCGCTCCCACGGCCCCCATGGAGACGCTCGCGCTGCTGGACGAGGTGGGCTCCCCCGCGACTGTCGCGACCACGGGGGGCCGCTTCTTCGGCTGGGTGGTCGGCGGTGCGCTCCCGGCCACCGTCGCCGCCAGCTGGCTCGCGGCCGCCTGGGACCAGAACGCCGGCGCCGTGGCGCTGGCCCCCGCGTGCGCCGCCATCGAGGAGACCGCGCTGCGCTGGGTCCTGGATGCGCTCAGGCTGCCCGAGGACGCGGGCGTCGGCTTCGTGACCGGCGCGACAATGGCCAATCTGTGCGGGCTGGCGGCGGCGCGGCACGCGCTGCTCGCGCGGCGCGGCTGGGACGTGGAGGCGCGCGGGCTCTTCGGCGCTCCGGAGCCGAGGGTCGCCGTCGGCGGGGAGGTGCACGTCAGCGTGCTCAAGGCCCTCGGCCTGCTCGGGCTGGGGAGGCAGCGGGTGGTGCGCGTGCCCGTGGACGGACAGGGGCGCATGCGGGCCGACCGGCTGCCGCCCCTGGACGACACGACTATCGTCTGCATCCAGGCGGGCAACGTGGACACGGGCGCGTTCGATCCGGCCGCCGAGGTGTGCGCCGCGGCGCGCGAGGCCGGCGCCTGGGTCCATGTGGACGGCGCGTTCGGGCTGTGGGCCCGCGCCTCGGAGGCGCGCGAAACGCTGACCCGCGGCTTCGACGCCGCCGACTCCTGGGCCACCGACGCGCACAAGTGGCTGAACGTGCCGCAGGACTGCGGGATCGTGATCTGCCGCGAGCCGGCCCACCTGCGCGACGCCATGGCCGTGAGCGCCGGCTACCTGGTCTTCGGCCAGGCACGCGAGCCCTACGAGTACACGCCGGAGATGTCGCGCCGGGCCCGCGGGCTCGAGGTGTGGGCCGCGCTGCGCTCGCTCGGCCGGGCCGGCCTCTCCGAGCTCGTCGAGCGCTGCTGCCGCCACGCCTCCCGGTTCGCCGAGGGCCTGAGCGCCGCCGGATACGAGGTGCTGAACGACGTCGTGCTGAACCAGGTGCTCGTCTGCTTCGGGGACGCCGAGGCCACGCGGCGCGTGATCTCCGCGCTCCAGGGGGATGGCACCTGCTGGTGCGGCGGCACGACCTGGCAGGGTCGCACCGCCATGCGCGTGAGCGTCGTCTCGTGGGCGACCACCGACGAGGACGTCGAGCGCAGTCTGGCCGCCATGCTCCGCGTCGCGCGCGAGTCCGGCGCCGGCTAGCCGCCTCGGGCTCGATCCGGGCGGCGACGGTGGGGCCGCGTGCTCCACCGCGCTGCGGCTCCTTCCTGCCCATCCCGCCATTCCTTCGCCCCGCCCGCCCCGCGATCCTCGTGCGTCCGCGCGCGCCGCGGACCGAATTCTCCCGCTTCTCTCGCCGGAGGTTGCGATGCTCGCGCAGGTCACCAGCGGCGCCGTTCTCGGGGTCGACGCCTATCTCGTGCAGGTCGAGGTCGATCTCGGCCGCGGGCTGCCGGGGATGTGCGTCGTGGGCCTGCCCGAGGGCGCCGTGCGCGAGGGGCGGGAGAGGGTCACGGCGGCGCTGGCGAACGCCGGCTTCGAGGTGCCGCCCCGTCGCATCACGGTGAACCTCGCCCCGGCGGACATCCGAAAGGATGGCAGCGCATTCGACCTGCCGATTGCGCTCGGGCTGCTGGCGGCCAGCGGCGCGGTGCCCGCCGCGGCGCTCGCGTCCGCCTGCTTCGCGGGTGAGCTGGGGCTGGACGGTGAGCTGCGGCCCGTCCGCGGCCTCCTGCCGCTGGCCGTCCGCTGCGCGGACGAGGGACTCGAGGTGCTGGTCGTGCCGGAGGCCAACGCGGCGGAGGCGGCCGTGGTCGAGCGGCTGTGCGTCCTGCCCGCCCCGAGCCTGGCCGCGGTCGTGGCACACCTGCGCGGTCGGACCCCCCTGGTCCGTGCGGCGCCGCCACGACCGGACGCGTGGGCGCCCGATCCGTCCGGCCACGCCGTCGACTTCGCCGATGTGCGAGGGCAGGAGCACGCCAAGCGGGCGCTGGAGATTGCGGCGGCCGGGTCCCACAACGCGCTCCTCGTCGGACCACCGGGAGCAGGCAAATCGATGCTGGCGCGCCGACTCCCCACCATCCTCCCGCCGTTCGCGCGCGAGGAGGCGCTGGAGGTCACCAAGATCCACTCGGTGGCCGGGCGGCTCCGGCCCGGCCAGGCGCTCGTCCGGGAGCGGCCGTTCCGCGCGCCGCACCACAGCATCTCGGACGCCGGCCTGGTCGGCGGCGGCGGCCTGCCGCGGCCCGGAGAGGCGTCGCTCGCGCACGGCGGCGTGCTCTTCCTCGACGAGCTGCCGGAGTTTCGCCGGCACGTGCTCGAGGCGCTCCGCCAGCCGCTCGAGGACGGTGCCGTGCAGATCGGCAGGGCGCGCCTCAGCGTGCTCTACCCCGCGCGCTTCATGCTCGTGGCCGCCATGAACCCGTGTCCCTGCGGGTTCCACGGCACCGGCGACGCGCGCTGCATCTGTCATCCGGTGGCGGTGGAGCGCTACCTCGGCCGCGTCTCCGGACCGCTGCTGGACCGGATCGACCTCCACGTCGAGCTGCCGCCAATCGAGGCCCGGACCCTGACGGCCCGCCGGGAGGGCGAGGCGAGCGCCGCGGTGCGGGAGCGCGTAGTGGCCGCCAGGGAGCGGCAGCTGAGCCGCTTCGGGGGCCACGCCGGCGTGTTCGCGAATGCCCACATGGGACCGCGGGAGGTGCGCCGGCACTGCGTGCTGGACGAGGCGGGCGAGACGCTCGTCCGGGCCGCCATCGAGCGGCTCGGGCTCTCGGGGCGCGCCTACCATCGCGTACTTCGCCTCGCCCGCACGATCGCCGATCTGGCGGGCGCGGACCGGATCGCCGCGGCTCATGTGGCCGAAGCGGTGCAGTACCGTGCGCTCGACCGCAGCCCGGTGCGCGCCTGAGGCGCCCGCTCAGGCGGAGCGCCGAGCGCCGCCCCCCGTCCCCGCCCGCGCTGCCGTCCCCGGCTCCGGCGCCTGCCGCGCTCCGCCCACCGCATTGTATAGCCAGGCCAGCAGCGCGCCACAGATCGCGCCGTCCAGCAGGGCGTAGAGCGTGCCCACCACCAGCGCCGCCAGGCCGGTCATCGCTGCGTAGCCCGGGTACATCGAGCGCAGCAGGTCGAGGAACGCCTCGCCGTAGGGCGGCCAGATCAGGTTCAGCGCGCCCGTGAACAGGGCGCACCCGGCCCAGAGCAGGCCGGCCGCCGCCGCCATCCGCTTCACCGAGAGTCTCATGTAAGCCTCCTTCGGGGGAGAGCCGGTCCTTCGCGGCCCGTCGCATGCGTTGCCGGGGCGCGGGAAGCTGGAGCCACGGTAGCCAATGGGGCGCCGTCCGACCAGGGACCTTCTGCGACGAAACCTCGCCCCCGTGGGTGGCGTACTCGGGGTGGAGGGAGGAATAGGGGGCGGGGGAAGCATTCGTGGGGCTCACGGGTATGGAGGCGGATGAACCGCATTTTCGGAGGAACCAAGGGCCCGCTGCTGCTGGGCACGATGGCCGGCGTGGTGGGCCTGGACCTCACCACCAAGCACTGGGCCGTGGGCGCGCTGCTGCCGGGCGAGAGCCTCTACGTGCTGCGGGGCACGCTGCCGCTGACGCTGGCCTACAACCAGGGCGCGGCGTTCAGCCTCAGCCTCGGCCCTGGCTCGCGCTGGATCTTCCTGCTGCTCTCGGTCGCGGCGCTGGTCGTGCTCGCCCCGATCTATCGCGCCACCCGTGAAGGCGACCGCGCGCGCCTGCTGTCGATCGCGCTCGTCGCGTCCGGCGCCGTGGGCAACCTGATCGACCGCGTGCGGTGGAGCGGTGGGGTGGTGGACTTCATCGGCCCGATCGACCTCGGCTTCACGAGCTGGCCGATCTTCAACGTGGCCGATATGGCCATCACGGCCGGCGCGCTGTTGCTCGCGTTCTCGCTCTGGCGGCAAGGGGAGCTGGCGCGCGCCTCCGAGCGGGTCGCGGAGTCCCGCCCCGACGAGTACGGGCCGGCGGCCGCCGAGGACGTCTGACCGGCGCCGCCCGGGTCGGCACGGCCGCTCCTCCCGCGCTTGTTCCGGGCATACCCCCTGCATAGCTTCTCCGACCCTGCGAAACGGATACACGCGCGGTAAACCGGGGATTGGATGACGGCGCAAAGAGCGACACTCGACCACGCGGCGCGCGGCGCGCCCCGCGCCGTGCGTGAGAAGGCCGAGCGGCTGGCGGAGCTTCTGCGCACCTGCGGCTCCGTCGTGATCGGCTATTCGGGCGGCGTGGACTCCGTCTTCCTCGCCAAGGCGGCCCTCGACGTCCTTGGACCCGGGAACGTCCTGGCCGTTACCGGCCGCAGCGATGCCTACCCGGCCGTCCAGCGCCGCATGGCGCTCTCCTGCGTCGAGCGGTTCTCCATCCCTCACCTGGAGATCGAGACGGGGGAGCTCGAGGACCCGCGTTACACCGCAAACCCGGCGAACCGCTGCTACTTCTGCAAGTCAGAGCTCTGGACCCGGCTCCGCGCCGTGGCGGATGAGCGCGGCTTTGAGGCGGTGCTGGATGGCTCCAACGCCGACGACGCCGGCGACTACCGGCCCGGGCTGGCCGCGGCCCGGGAGCGCGAGGTCCGCTCCCCGCTTCTCGAGGCGGGCCTGCGGAAGTCGGAGATCCGCCTGCTGTCCGAGCGGCTCGGCCTGCCCACGTGGGACCAGCCGGCCGCGCCCTGCCTCTCCAGCAGGCTGCCGTACGGGCTGGCCGTCACGCGCGAGCGGCTGCGTCAGGTCGAGGACGCCGAGACGCTGCTGCGCGCCCACGGCATCCGCGAGTTCCGCGTCCGCCACCACGGCGAGGCGGCCCGCATCGAGGCCGCCCCCGCCGAGATCCCGGCGGTCCTGGCCGTCGCGACAGCGCTGTGCGAGCGGCTGGCGGCGATCGGCTTCCGGCGCGTGCTCGTGGATGTGGAAGGCTATCGGCGCGGCGCCCTGAACGAGGGCCTGCCCCTGGCGCCGGTGCAGGCGGCGGGATGAGCGCGCGAGCCGGGTCGCCGGACCGCTCCCCCGGCGGCGAGGCCCTCCATGCCGCGGGGCGGGTGCTGCGAGGGCACGGGCTCACGCGGGCGCGTGCGGGCGTCGCCGGAGCGCGCGGCGAGATCCTCGTGGTCGAGGTGGCCGCCCCGGACATGCCGCGCCTGGCCGAGCTCGCGCCCGCGCTCAAGGCGCTCGGCTTCCGGTACGTGGCCGTGGACCTCGCCACGGTAGCGGAGGACGCCACGGAGGCGGGGGACGCCGCGGCCCGATGAGGCTCTTCGTCGCCCTGAACCTCCGGAGCGACCAGAAGGCCGCGCTGGCCGAGGTGCTTGCGCCGCTCCGAGGTTCGGCGCTGCCCGTGCGCTGGGTCGATCCGGCGTCCGTGCACCTGACGCTCAAGTTCCTGGGCGAGGTGGCGGAGCCGGCGCTGGAGGAGATGGGTGCGGCGGTGGCTCGCGCCGCCCGGGTGGTCCCGCCGTTCACCGCCGCCGCGCACGGTCTCGGCGGCTTCCCCGACCTGCGGCGGCCGCGGGTGCTCTGGCTCGGGCTCGACGCGGGGGCGGAGCTCCAGGCGCTGCAGGCGGCCGTCGAGGCGGAGCTGGGACCGCTCGGCTACCCGCCCGAGAACCGGCCGTTCTCGCCGCACCTGACGGTCGGCCGCGCACGTCAGGGCGCCCGCGCAGCGGATTTCGCCACGCTGGCCGATCTCGTCGGGCGCTTTCGCTTCGAGGCGACGCTCGACGCGCGCACGGTCGATCTCATGCGCAGCCGCCTCTCGCCCCGGGGTGCCCGGTACGAGAGGCTCCTGGCCGCGCCGCTCGGGGAAGGGGAGGGGTGATGTTCGGCTGTCTGCGCAGGCTCATCGGCATCGTCGTCGTGCTCGTGCTCCTGGCGGTGGGAGTCTGGTACTTCCGCGCGCCGCTCCTGCGCGCTTGGCGCGACGTGCGCCAGGACCGGGAGGGCGTACCGATGACCGCCGCGGCCACGGCCCGCGAGGCGCAGCGCAAGCTCGAGGCGCTCGCCGACGGCGCGCCGCCGGGTCGCGTCGCCCTTTCGGGGCCGGAGCTCCAGAGCCTCCTGAGCACGCGCTTCGCCATGTTCCTGCCGGCGTACGTCGATTCGCCCCGCATCGCCCTCGGCGGCGGGCGGGTGCACCTGCGTGCGCGCGTGCCCACCGACCATCTGCCGCACCCCAGGGGCGTGGGCGAGGTCATCGGGATGCTCCCCGACACCACCGACGTGACGGTTACGGGCGAGGTGATCCCGCTGCCCGACGGCCGCTTCGCCCTGGCCGTGGACGAGGTCACCGCGGCCCACATCCCGCTGCCGCACCGGCTCGTACCGGCGCTCATTGCCGGGCTGCGCAAGGGGGCGACGAAGGGCGTGCCGGCCGATGCGCTTCCCCTGCCGCTACCCCGGGCCGCCCGGGCCGCGTACGTTCGCGGCGACTCGCTGATCCTGATCGCGCGCGGCGCCGCGGCCGCGCCGGGCGCGGCGACGACATCGAGGTGACACGGTGGCGCGAATCCTGGTGGTCGACGACGAGGAGGGCATCCGGCGCATCCTGCGCCAGGTGCTGGAGTACGAGGGCCACGTGGTGCACACCGCCGGCGGGGCCGGCGAGGCCTTCACCGAGTATGCGGAGTTCCACCCCGAGCTGACGTTCCTGGACGTCAAGATGGCGCGCATGGATGGGCTCGAGGTGCTCGACCGGCTGCGGCAGCAGGACCCACAGGCCGTGGTCGTCATGATCAGCGGCCACGGCAGCATCGAGACGGCCGTCGAGGCCACCCGCCGGGGTGCGTACGATTTCCTCGAGAAGCCGCTCGACACGGACCGGCTGCTGCTGACCATCCGCAACGCGCTCCAGCACCGCGGGCTCGAGCAGGAGAACGCGCGCCTGCGCGACGAGGTCGAGAGCCGCTACGAGATCGTAGGCAACAGCTACGCGATCCGCGCCCTGCTCGACCGCGTCGAGAAAGTCGGCCCGACCGACGCCCGCGTCCTCATCACGGGCGAGAACGGGACCGGCAAGGAGCTCGTGGCCAGGGCGCTGCACCGCCTCTCCCCCCGCGCCGAGGAGCCGTTCGTCGAGGTCAACTGCGCGGCCATTCCGGCCGAGCTCATCGAGAGCGAGCTGTTCGGCCACATGAAGGGCTCCTTCACGGGCGCGCACACCGATCGAACCGGCAAGTTCGAGCAGGCGGACCGCGGCACCCTCTTCCTGGACGAGATCGGCGACATGAGCCTCGCCGCCCAGGCCAAGGTGCTGCGCGCCCTCCAAGAAGGTCTCGTCACGCCTGTGGGCGGCGAGCGTCCGACCCGGGTCGATGTCCGCAGCATCGCCGCCACCAACAAGAACCTCGAGCACGAAATCGCCGAAGGGCGCTTCCGCGAGGATCTCTTCTTCCGGCTCAACGTCGTGCCGATCCACGTGCCTCCGCTGCGCGAGCGCCGCGACGACGTCCCGATGCTCGTGCGCCATTTCGCCGAGACCGCCATCGAGGAGCAGCGCCTGCCGCCCCGCCACTTCGCCGCCGATGCCGTCGAGCGGCTGACGCGGATGGAATGGCCCGGCAACGTGCGCGAGCTGCGCAACACGGTCGAGCGCCTGCTCATCCTCGCGCGCGGATCGGAGATCGGCCCCGCGGACGTCGAGCGCCTCGTCGCCGGAGGCCAGCCCGCCGGCGCCGCGCCTGCCGACATCCTCGCCGCGGCGACGTTCTCGCAGTTCAAGGAGCGGGCGGAGCGCGCCTACATCCTCGGCAAGCTGCGCGAACACGACTGGAACGTGAGCGAGACCGCCCGCTCGATCGACATGCCGCGCTCGAACCTCTACAAGAAGATCGAGCGCTACAATCTGACCCGGGAGAGCTGATGCCCGCCGCCTCCCTCGGCTTCGGCGCGCTGCAGCCGGACGGACGGGGGCCGAGCTGGACCGTGGTCTACCTGACCCTGGCCCTCGTCTGGTCGGTTTCGGCCATCGCCGGCGGCGCCGCCCTCGCCGCGCTGGCGCGCAGGGCCCAACCCGGGCTGTCCTTCCGCAAGCTGTGGATCTTCTTCGCCCTCCTCCTTGCCTTCGCCGTGGCCGCCTACCTCGGGATCGCGATCCACGCCGCCCGCTGATGCCGCGCGTCCGCGCCCGCCGTCCCGACTTGCCGTGCCCCGGCGCGACCACCAGAATGCGGGAACGACCGGGGACGGCACTGCACGCATAGGAGCGGAGAAACCATGTCGAAGAAGTTCAGGAACCACATCGCCGGGGAGTGGGTCGAGCCCGCGTCCGGCGATTACTTCGAGAACCGGAACCCCGCCAGTCACGACGAGGTGCTCGGTCTGTTCCCGCTGTCCGGAATCGAGGACCTCGAGCGCGCCGTCGCGTCGGCCCGCGCGGGCTTCGAGCGATGGCGCCGCACCCCGGCTCCGGCGCGCGGCGACGTTCTCCGCCACGCGGGCGACCTGCTCTCCGTCCGGAAGGACGAGATCGCGAAGGTGATGACGCGCGAGATGGGCAAGGTGCTCGACGAGACCCGGGGGGACGTGCAGGAGGGGATCGACACCGCCTACTATGCGGCGACCGAGGGGCGCCGCCTGTTCGGCCACACGGTGCCCAGCGAGCTGCGCGACAAGTGGGCCATGAGCTTCCGGCGGCCCATCGGCGTGTGCGGCATCATCACGCCCTTCAACTTCCCGCTCGCGATCCCGACGTGGAAGATCTTCCCGGCGCTCGCCTGCGGGAACTCCGTCATCTTCAAGCCGGCCGAGGACGTGCCGCACACCGCCGCTCTCTTCGTGGAGATCCTCCTCGAGGCGGGGCTCCCGCCCGACGTGGTGCAGCTGCTCCACGGCCGCGGCGAGGAGGTCGGGGCCGCCATGGTGGAGCACCCCGACATCCCCGTCATCTCCTTTACCGGCTCCACCTCCACCGGCGCGCGCATCGGCGAGACGTGCGGCCGCATGCACAAGCGGCTCTCGCTCGAGATGGGCGGCAAGAATGCCCAGATCGTCCTGCCCGACGCCGACATGGATCTCGCCCTCGATGGCGTGCTCTGGGGCGCCTTCGGCACCACCGGGCAGCGCTGCACCGCAACCAGCCGCCTGCTTCTCCATGACCAGATCCACGATGCGTTCCTGGAGCGCCTCGTGGCGCGCGTGCGCAAGCTCCGGCTCGGTGATGGCCTCGATCCCGACACCGACGTGGGACCACTCATCAACCAGGACGCGCTCGACAAGGTCAGCCGCTACATCGAGATCGCCCGCGCCGAGGGCGACGAGGTCCTCACCGGCGGCGAGCGCGCCACCGGCGGCCCACTCGATCGCGGCTTCTTCTTCCAACCCACCATCTTGCGCGGTGTGCGCCCGGGCAGTCGGCTGGCCTGCGAGGAAGTCTTCGGCCCCGTGCTGAGCGTCGTCCGCATCAACGACGTCGATGAGGCGTTCCGCGTCAACAACGAGGTGGAGTACGGCCTGTCCAGCTCGATCTACACGAAGGATGTGCGCACGGCCTTCCGCGCCATGACCGAGCTCGACAACGGGATCACCTACGTGAACGCCCCCACCATCGGCGCCGAGGCCCACCTGCCCTTCGGAGGCGTCAAGAAGACGGGCAATGGCCACCGCGAGGGCGGCTGGGAGGTCTTCGACTTCTACAGCGAGACGAAGGTCGCCTACGTGGACTACTCGGGGAAGCTGCAGCGGGCCCAGATCGACACCTACGAGGCCAGCCCGTACTGAGTCGGCAGGCACGCGGCCTGCAGTCCTGGCGCACCGGCGCGACGCCTGTGCGCCAGGGGGGCTAGCGCGAGCAGGGACCCTGCGTTAGGTTCATTCACCCGCTCGGGATCCCCGACAGAAGACCAGGTGCTCTCGTGTCCGGCTACGGAACATGCCCCAGCGCCTCCCACAGCGACGGTGGCATCTCCGTTCGGCTCGTTTGACAGCAGCGCGGTGCCACCGTAGGATCAGAGAGTGGTCGTGACGCCCGACTCCCACCGCTCAGACGAAGATCAGGCCCAGCAAGAGACCGGGCCGGTGCCGACCGCGCCGAGGAGCTCGACCTCCTTCGGCCGGTGGTTGTGGGAGTGGACCAAATCGATTCTCGTCGCCTTCACGCTCTTCCTCTTGATCCGGACGTTCCTGGTGGAAGCCTTTAGAATCCCCACGGGGAGCATGGAACGTACGCTCCTCGTCGGCGATTTCCTCCTCGTGAACAAGGCCGTCTACGGCGCGGAGATCCCGGGGACCCACCTCCACCTGCCGGCGTTCGACGAGCCCCGCCGCGGCGACATCGTCGTCTTCATCCCGCCCGACGCGCCGGACAAGAACTACGTCAAGCGGCTCGTCGGCATCGGCGGCGACACGCTCTCCATGCGCAACAAGATCCTCTTCCGGAACGGTCGGCGCGTGGAGCAGCCGTACGCCATCTTCACCGATCCGAACGACGACATTTTCGTGCCCGGCATGATGTGGCAGAAGAGCGCCCTCGCGCCCGGCGTCGACCCGGACAGCTATCACCCGACCCGCGACAACTGGGGGCCGATCGTCGTGCCGCCCGGGAAGTACTTCTTCCTGGGCGACAACCGTGACGACTCCGAGGACTCGCGTTACTGGGGCTTCGTCGATCGCTCCGCGGTCCGCGGCCAGCCCATGTTCGTATACTACTCGTTCGATCCCAGCACCGTGCAGCCGTTCCCTTGGCTCACCGACATCCGCTGGGCTCGTATCGGCAGCACCGTCCACTGACCCGGCGGCGCATCCGCGCCCCGGCTCTCAAAGAGGTCAAAGGCCGCCCGCCGGTGCGGCCCCGGTATAGATGCCCCGACCTCGTCGGTCCATTCCACTCCGTCGCCTCAAACGGAGCGCCGCCATGAGTTTTACGAGCAGCCGCCGCGGGTTGTACGAGGAGAGCTCCCTCGATCAGTACCTCAAGGAGATCAGCGCCTATCCCCTGCTGACCCGTGAGCAGGAGGTCGAGCTCGCCGGGCGGATCCGCACCGGCGACGAGGAGGCCCTCGACACCCTCGTCCGTTCCAACCTCCGCTTCGTCGTCTCCGTCGCCAAGAAGTACCAGAACCAGGGCGTCGCCCTCGGCGACCTGATCAACGAGGGCAACCTCGGCCTGATCCGCGCCGCTCACAAGTTCGACGAGACGAAGGGCATCAAGTTCATCTCGTACGCCGTCTGGTGGATCCGCCAGGCCATCCTCCAGGCCCTCGCCGAGCAGAGCCGCATCGTGCGCGTGCCGCTCAACCGCGCCGGTGCCCTCCACCGCATCGGCCGCCGCTCCTCCACCCTTCTCCAGGAGCTCGGCCGCGAGCCGACCGTCGAGGAGATCGCCGATGAGCTCGACATCTCCCACGAGGAGGTCCAGCGTACCCTGGCCATCTCCCAATCCCACCTCTCCCTCGACGCGCCCCTCAGCCCCGGCGAGGACAACCGCCTCCTCGACTACCTGCCCGACCAGTTCTCCGCCGGCCCCGATGACGAGACCTACGACCGCGCCCTCTCCCTCACCATCGAGGAGGCCCTCGGCACCCTCAAGGAGAGAGAGGCCAAGGTGCTCCGCCTCTACTTCGGGCTCGACGCTCAGGACCCGATGACCCTCGAGGAGATCGGCTCCCTCCTCAACATCACCCGCGAGCGCGTCCGGCAGATCAAGGAGAAGGCCCTCGTCCGCCTCCGCCACGCTTCCCGCGCCCGCTTCCTGGAGACCTTCCTCGGCACCTGAGCCTCCCCCGCGGCCGCCAGCGCAGAGCTGACGCCAGTGGCGCGAGGCGCGGGTCCGAACCGCGCCTGCGCCTGCGTTTCCGCCAGCCGTCGCGCCCTGCGTTTCCCTGCGCGTTTCCCGCCTTGACAGCACCTCCGCCTTCGCCTATCCTTCAAAGCTGTTCCGCTTTGCGCGGCTATCACCGGGGTACGCATGAAGACCTATACGCCGAAACCCGCCGAGATCGAGCGCCGCTGGTGGCTCGTCGACGCCAACGAGAAGGTGCTCGGCAGGCTGGCGAGCGAGATCGCCCAGATCCTGCGCGGGAAGCACAAGCCCATGTTCACGCCGCATCTCGACACCGGCGACTACGTTGTCGTCGTGAACGCCGAGAAGGTGCGCCTCACGGGGCGCAAGGCGGAGCAGAAGACGTACTTCCGCCACACCGGTTACATGGGTCACGAGAAGCACATCCCGATCCGGCGCGTGCTCGAGGAGCACCCGGAGCGGGTCCTCGAGTCGGCGGTGAAGGGAATGCTGCCGAAGAACAATCTCGGCCGGCTGATGCGCAAGAAGCTAAAGATCTACGCGGGCCCGGAGCATCCGCACGAGGCCCAGCAGCCGGAAGTCCTGGAGCTCTGACATGGCGGATACGGTCCAGCAGTACCACGGCCTCGGCCGTCGCAAGTCGAGTGTCGCGCGCGTGTGGCTGCGGCCCGGCGGCGGGTCGTTCAAGGTGAACGGGCGCCCGCTCGGGGACTACTTCCCGCGGCTGTCGAACCAGCAGCACGTGCAGGAGCCGCTCTCGGCCACGCAGCAGCAGGGCCGCTTCGACATCAAGGTGAACGTCGATGGCGGCGGGCTGACGGGGCAGGCGGGGGCGGTGCGGCTCGCGCTGGCGCGCGCGCTGCTGAAGACGGACGGCGAGTTGCGCGGCGTGCTGCGCGAGAAGGGCATGCTGACGCGCGATGCCCGCGAGGTGGAGCGCAAGAAGCCGGGGCGTCCCGGAGCACGCAAGCGGTTCCAGTTCTCCAAGCGCTGATCTGGCGCGGCGGAGCCTCCTCGTGGAGGGCGACGTCGCACCAGGCAGGCGTGCGTGCGCAGGCGTCGCGCACGCCGAGCCGGGCTCCGGTCCGGCAAATCCGCACACCGTCGGGCGCCATGCTGGGGTCCCCCTGGAACCGGGGGCGGCGCGGCGAGCGAAGGCGGTGGAGGCGAAAACCCCATACGCGGTGAACGAGCCGAATGGTTGAAACGCAGCTCAAGGAGCTACTCGAGGCGGGTGTCCATTTCGGGCACCAGCGCAGCCGGTGGAACCCCAAGATGCGGCGCTACATCTTCGCGCAGCGCAACGGGATCCACATCATCGACCTGAAGAAGACACTGGCCGCGCTGCAGATGGCCCAGCAGGTGGTGCGCGAGGTGACGCTGGAGGGGGAGCGCGTGCTGTACGTGTGCACGAAGCGCCAGCTCCGGATGATCGTCGAGCAGGACGCGGCGCGCTGCGGCTCCTTCTACGTCACGGAGCGCTGGCTCGGTGGGATGCTGACCAACTTCTCGACGATCAAGAAGCAGATCCGGCGCCTGAAGGAGCTGGAGCGCGGGATCGAGGAGGGCTCCTACGAGTTCTACACCAAGAAGGAGCGTCTGCTGCTCGAGCGGGAGCGCGAGAAGCTGAACAAGTACCTGGCGGGTGTGAAGGACATGGCGCGACTGCCGGGAGCGCTGTTCGTGGTGGACGCCAAGAAGGAGCAGATCGCGGTCCGGGAAGCCAACAAGCTGGGCATCCCGGTGATCGCGATCGCGGATACGAACGCGGACCCGGATACGATCGACTATCCGATCCCGGGCAACGATGACGCGATCCGCTCGGTGTCGGTGATCACGCGCGCGATCTCGGACTCGATCGAGCAGGCGCGGCGGGAGCTGCCGCCGGAGGCGAGGCGGCGGGCGGACGAGGTGGAGGCGGTCACCTACTCGACGGAGACGGGGACGACACAGGAGGCGGCGTCGGAGGACCGTCGGCCGCGCAAGCGGCCTCGCCGGAAGCGTCGGCCGCGCCCGGAGGTGATCGCCACGATCCGGACGGGTGAGGGAGAGGCCGAGGAGGCGCAGCCGAGCACGGAGGAGGCGGAGGCGGAGGCGTAGACCTCCCGAGGATGTGGTCACGCTCAGCGCCCCGAAAGCGCTGCAGCGCTGCAGCCCTGCAGCCCTGCAGCGCTTTTTTGCGGAGCGCGAGGCATCAACACGAGGGAGAAAAGGAACCATGGCGATCAGTGCCGCAGAGGTGAAGGAGCTCCGCGAGCGGACCGGCGCGGGGATGATGGAGTGCAAGAAGGCGCTCGAGGAGGCGGACGGCAACATCGAGGGCGCCATAGACATCCTGCGCGCCAAGGGGGCGGCGAAGGCGGCCAAGCGGGCCGGGAAAGAGGCGCGCGAGGGGGCGGTGGGCAGCTATGTGCACATGGGCGGGAAGATCGGCGTGCTGGTGGAGGTGAACTGCGAGACGGATTTCGTGGCGCGCACGGAGACCTTCCAGCAGCTCGTGCACGACCTGGCCATGCACATCGCGGCGGCGAACCCGCTGGCGGTGTCGGCC
This sequence comes from uncultured Gemmatimonadales bacterium, assembly GCA_963708135.1. Lineage (GTDB taxonomy): Bacteria > Gemmatimonadota > Gemmatimonadetes > Longimicrobiales > RSA9. The sequence continues at coordinate 988,641 of OY970192.1, forward strand.
GAGGGGATCCCGGCGGACATCGTGGAGCGGGAGCGCGCGGTGTTCCTCGAGCAGGTGAAGAACGAGGGCAAGCCGGAGCAGCTGTGGGCGAAGATCGCGGAGGGCAAGCTGAAGAAGTTCTACAAGGACAACGCGCTGCTGGACCAGGCCTTCGTGAAGGATCCGAAGGGCGAGCTGACGATCGCGCAGCTGATCACGGAGGCTTCCGCCCGCACGGGGGAGAAGATCGAGGTCGCCCGGTTCGCGCGATTCGCGCTGGGCGAGTAGGGACCAGGTCTCGAACGCGGGAGCGACCGTGGCGGGCGACGCCGGACTCAAGTACAGCCGGGTGCTGCTGAAGCTGAGCGGCGAGGCGCTGGCGGGAGAGCAGGGCTTCGGGATCTCGCCGCCCGTAGTGCAGCGGCTGACGGACGAGATCAAGGCCGTACACGCGATGGGGGTCTCGCTGGGGCTGGTGATCGGCGGCGGCAACATCGTGCGCGGGACGCAGGCCAGCCAGGAGGGGATGGACCGCGTCAGCGCCGACTACATGGGCATGCTGGCCACGGTGATCAACGCGCTGGCGCTGCAGGACCTGCTCGAGCGGAAGTCGGTGGACACGCGCGTGATGAGCGCGATCCGCATGGAGGCGCTGGCGGAACCCTACATCCGGCGGCGGGCGCTCCGGCACCTGGACAAGGGCCGGGTGGTCATCTTCGCCGGCGGGACGGGCAATCCGTACTTCTCGACAGATACGGCGGCGGTGCTGCGCGGGGTCGAGATGCACGCGGACGTGATCATGAAGGCGACAAAGGTCGAGGGCGTGTACACGGCGGATCCGGCCAGGGACCCCGCGGCGGAGTTCCTGCCGGAGATCTCCTTCATGGAGGTCATGACGCGCGAGCTCGGCGTGATGGACGCGGCGGCGATCTCGCTGTGCAAGGAGAACGGGCTGCCGATCATCGTGCTGAACATCCAGACCCCCGGCGCGGTGGCCGCGGCGATCCGCGGAGAGCGGGTGGGGACGCTGGTCTCCTGAAGGCGCCCGGCGTATCTTCCGGCTCTCACGCGGAAGCTCAATGGAGGAGGAACGATGCCGTCGATCACGAGTGCGCGCGAGCACATGGAGCGTTCGCTTGATGCCATGCGGCGCGAGTTTTCTTCGGTGCGGACGGGGAAGGCCTCGCCGGCGCTGCTGGACACCGTGCGCGTCGATGCCTACGGCTCGAAGATGCCGCTCAACCAGGTCGCCACGGTGAGCGCGCCTGAGCCGCGCATGCTGCTCGTCCAGCCGTGGGACAAGACGCTCCTGCCGGTCGTGGAGAAAGCGATCATGACGGCGGAGCTCGGGCTCAACCCGTCGAACGACGGCAGCGTGGTGCGGGTCCCGATTCCCACGCTGACGGAGGAACGGCGCAAGGAGATGGTGCGCCTGCTCCACAAGCTCGCCGAGGAAGGCCGCGTGGCCGTGCGCCACGCCCGCCAGGAGGCCAACAAGGACATCAAGGCGCGGCAGAACGAGCACGAGATCAGCGAGGATGACGCGCGCCGCGAGATGGACGAGGTCCAGAAGCTGACGGACGAGCACATCGCGAGGATCGATGACCTCCTGAAGTCGAAGGAAGAAGAGGTGATGGAGGTCTGACGGAGCGCATGTCCTCCGAGCTGCTGGAGACGATCCGCGCCGGCCGCCGGATCCCGGTGCACGTCGCCGTCATCATGGACGGTAACGGGCGCTGGGCGCGCGGTCGCGGCCTGCCTCGCTTTCGTGGTCACGCGGCGGGGATGGCGTCCGTGCGCGAGGTCATCGAAGGCGCCATCCAGGCAGGGGTTCAGATCCTCACGCTCTTCGCCTTCTCCCAGGAGAACTGGAGCCGTCCGGCCGGCGAGGTGGCCGCGCTCATGAAGCTGCTGCAGCGCTACGTCACGCGCGAGCGGGACGAGCTGGTGGAGCAGGGGGTGCAGGTGCGCATCTTCGGCGAGCGCGAGCGGCTTTCTGCCGGTCCGCGGCGGGCCATCGAGGCGATCGAGCGCGCCACCGAGGCGGGCGAGACGCTCCGCCTGAACCTCATGATCAGCTATGGCAGTCGCGCGGAGATCGCGCGCGCCGCGCGGCTCCTCGCCGAGCGCGTCCGCGCGGGCGAGCTGGATCCGGCCGATATCGATGAGGCGGCGTTCGGCGGTGCCCTCTACACGGCAGGCATCCCTGATCCCGATCTGGTCATCCGCACCTCCGGCGAGCTTCGCGTGAGCAACTTCATGCTCTGGCAGGTCGCGTACGCCGAGCTCTACATCACGCCGGTGCTCTGGCCCGACTTCACGCGTGAGCACCTCTTCGAGGCCATCCACGACTACCAGAAGCGGGAGCGGCGCTTCGGTCGCGTGACGACGGGCTGAGACGATGCCGCGGAGCGAGCTCGGCAAGCGTCTCCTCGTCGCGGCCATCGGCATCCCTCTCGCTGTAGCGGCCGTCTGGTTCGGCGGCCTCGCGCTCGGGGTCCTGCTCGCCGCTGTCGCCGGGGGGGCAGCGCTCGAGCTCTACCAGATGGCCGCGCTCAGGGGTGTACGGGCGTTCCGTCCCGCGGGCGTGGCGCTTGCGGCCGCCCTCGTCCTGATCGCCGCCGGACGCCCCTTCGAGCCGATGGCGACGCCCCTCTTCTGGTTCCTCTCCATGCTCTTCGTGCTCGGCCTGGCCGCCGCCGCCGTGTGGCTGCGTGGCGTCAACGGCCGTCCCCTCGAGGCCGTCGCCGTCACGGTGCTCGGCGGCCTCTTCACGGGCGGCACCCTGAGCTACGCCCTGTTCCTGCGCTACCTCGGCGGGCGGCTTCCAGTCGGCGGCGCGCCCGCGGCGCTCTACGCGCCCGGCTCCGCATTCGCGGGCACGGCCCTCGTCTTCTTCCCCGTGCTGCTGACCTGGATCAACGACACCTGCGCCTACTTCGGCGGGCGCGCCTTCGGGCGCCGCAAGCTCATCCCGGCCGTCAGCCCCGGAAAGACCGTGGCGGGAGCCTGGGCCGGCCTCGCGGGGACGATCCTGGCCTCCCTGGGGTATGTCCTGCTGGTGTTCCGCGCCGAGCTCGGCCTGCCGCTCGGATGGGCCGCCGCTCTCGTGGGCGGCGCGCTGATCTCGCTGACCGCGCAGGTCGGCGACCTCGCGGAGTCGCTCCTCAAGCGGGAGGTGGGCGTGAAGGACTCGGGTCACCTGCTCCCCGGGCACGGCGGGCTGCTGGACCGCATGGATTCGCTCTTTTACACGATTCCCGTGGCGTACTGGTTCCTGGCCGTCGTGCTCCCGCTCGAGGGGGGCGCACGGCTGTGGCGGTAGGCGTCGCGCTGCTCGGCTCCACCGGCTCCATCGGCCGGAGCGCCCTCGCCGTGCTGGAGCGGCATTCCGAGGAGTTCCGGGTCGTCGCGCTCACGGCGCACCGGAGCGCGGACCGGCTCGACGAGCAGGTCCGGCAGTGGCGTCCGGCCCTGGCCGTGCTCACGGACGAGGCCGGCGCCCCGGTGGGCGATGGTAACGATACCCGCTGGCGTACGGGCCGAGAGGCGCTGCTCGCCGCGGCGACCCATCCGGACGTGGATGTCGTGCTGAACGCGGTGGTCGGCGCCGCCGGGCTCGAGGCCACCCTCGCCGCGCTCGCTGCCGGCAAGCGCCTGGCTCTGGCGAACAAGGAATCCCTCGTGGCGGGCGGGCCGCTGGTACTCGACGCGCTTCGGCGGGGCGGCGGCGAGCTCGTGCCGGTGGACAGCGAGCACAGCGCGATCCTGCAGTGCCTGCGTGGCGCGGCGGCGGGCGAGGCGAGACGCCTTATCCTGACGGCATCGGGCGGGCCGTTCCGGGGTATGACCGGCTCGGCCCTGGCGGCGGTCACGCCGGAGGAGGCGCTGCGGCACCCGACGTGGGACATGGGCGCGAAGATCACCATCGACTCGGCCACGCTCGCCAACAAGGCGCTCGAGGTGATCGAGGCGCATTTCCTCTTCGGCGTGCCTTACGAGCGCATCGAGGTGGTGGTCCACCCCCAGTCGATCATCCACTCCATGGTCGAGTTCTGCGACGGCTCGGTGCTGGCGCAGATGGGCTTCCCGACCATGGAGGTGCCGATCCTCTACGCGCTGAGCCACCCCCGGCGCGTGACGGACCGGGGCGTGAGGCGCTTCGATCCCGTGGCCGCCGGTCGCCTCAGCTTCGAGGCGCTCGACGAGCGCGCGTTCCCCGCGTTCGGACTCGGGGTCGCGGCGGGGCGGGCGGGGGGCACCGCGCCCGCCGCCTTCAACGCGGCGAACGAGGTCGCAGTGGAGGCGTTCCTGGCCGGGAACTTGCCCTTCCCGGCCATTCCTGAGGTCATCGATGCCGCTCTGGCGGCCCACGCGCCGGCTCCGGCCAGCTCGCTGGAGGCCGTGCTGGACGCGGACCGGCGGGCGCGCGCCGCCGCGCGGAAACGGTTGGAACGGACATGCTGATCACGATCCTCGCGACCGCGGTCGTCCTCGGGGTGCTCATCTTCGTCCACGAGCTCGGGCACTTCGTCACGGCCAAGCTCGTGGACATCGAGGTGCCCCGCTTTTCCATCGGGTTCGGCCCCAAGGTCGTCGGCTTCCGCTGGGGTGAGACCGAGTACGTGCTTTCACTGCTCCCCCTCGGCGGCTACGTGAAGATGGCCGGGATGGAGGAGCTGGAGCCCCTGGAGGGCGGCGCGGCGAAGGGCGGGACGGCAGCGCCGGATGCGGAGGGGCCCGGCGCCGCGGCCCCGCCCGGTGCCGCCGGAGGCGCGACGCGCGAGCGCGGGCCGCGCGACTTCGAGTCGAAGCCGTTGTGGGCCCGCACACTGGTGATCTCCGCCGGCGTGATCATGAACGTGATCTTCGCGTTCTGCGTGTTCACGTTCAGCGCTCTGGTCTGGGGCGTCGAGCCGCCGCAGCCGCCGCTCATTGCGCACGTCGTCGCCTCCGAGCTGCCGGCCGGTACGGAGGCGCTCGCCCGGGTGCCGGCCGGGGCGCGCGTCGTCTCGATCGGGGACCGCCCGGTCCGGAGCTGGAGCAGCCTGCGGCAGGCGGTGGTCATGGCCAGAGAGGGGCTCGACACGGTCCTTTTCGCGGACGCGCCGCCCGTCGCCATCGACATGCCCGCGCGCGAGAAGCAGCGGCTCCAGCTCTTCAACGCCCTCGAGCCGGTGATGGACTTCCCGCCCGTGGCCGGTGGTGTCGTGGCGGGCATGCCGGCGCACCGCGCCGGGATCCAGTCCGGCGACCGCATCGTCGAGGTGATGGGTAGACCGGTGCACATCTGGCAGGACCTCGTCAGCACGGTGCAGGGCCGGGCCGGTCAGCCCACGTCGCTCGTAGTCGAGCGAGGTGGGCGGCGCGTGCCGATCACCGTGACCCCGGAGCCGACGCCGGACACGCTGGGCAGCGGCGCCGTTCGTAGCATCGGCAGGATCGGGATCGAGCCCGTTCCACCAGCGCCGGTCCGCCCCGGTCTGGCCGGTGCGATCGTGCACGGGGCCCGGCAAACCTACCACTGGATCGCGCTTACGATCGGCTTCCTGCGCGACCTGATCACCGGCCGTCAGTCCGCGCGCAATCTGGGCGGACCGATCCTCATCGGGCAGATCAGCGGCCAGGTCGCGCGCCTCGGCCTGCAGGCGTTCCTCACGTTCATGGCCTACTTCTCGGTGAACCTGGCCGTGCTGAACCTGCTGCCGATCCCGGTGCTGGATGGCGGTCAGCTGATGTTCCTGGCCGTCGAGGGCGTACGCGGACGGGCACTGACGCTCGAGCAGAAAGCGCGGCTGATGCAGGTGGGGTTCGTTCTCGTGCTCGCCCTCATGGTCTGGGCGATCGCGAACGACGTGTTGCGCTTGTTCGGGGTCTGAGCGCCTCGCCGCGGCGCTCCCGCGCCGGGCACGGCCCCGAGGTCAGAACAGGCTCAGCTGCGCGGGCGCGCGTGCCCGCCGCAGCGCGGAGACGTCCACCGGCTCCATGGGCCGCTCCTGCGGCGCCACCAGCAGCGGGCCGCGGTAGCCAATGCCGTCCAGCGCCGCGCCCACGATCTCCCGGGCCAGACCGCCGTCGTTGCAGTGCTCGCTCAGGTGGGCGAGGACCACGTGGTGCAGCTCGGCGTGGTGCAGCTCCACGGCCAGCTCCGCGGAGGCGCGGTTGGAGAGATGCCCGTGGCTGGACGCGATGCGCTGCTTGACCGACCACGGGTAGGGGCCGCTCCACAGCAGCGCCTCGTCGTGGTTGGCCTCGAGGACCAGTAGATGACAGCCGGAGAGCGCGGCCCGCACCGCGGCCGTGGGCCGGCCCAGGTCCGTGGCGATTCCCAGCCGGTCTCCACTGGCCAGCTCATGCACCGTCACCGCCACCGGATCCGCGGCATCGTGAGCGGTCAGGAACGGCCGTACCTCGAGGCCGCGCAGGCGGAGCGGCTCCGTGGACGCGTAGGCATGCACCCGCTCCTCTCCCCTGAGCAGTCGCGCGCACGCCTGGCGCGTGACCGGCGTCAGGTAGAGCGGAAGCTGGAAACGCCGCGCCAGCACGCCCATGCCGCGGGTATGGTCTCCGTGCTCGTGCGTGACGACAATGGCGGAGAGCGTGGCCGGATCCACTCCCACAACCCGCAGGCGACGCTCCAGGTCGCGGCCGCTGAAGCCGGCGTCCACGAGCACGCGAGTCTCGCCGGACTCCACCAGCGCCGCGTTGCCGTTGCTGCCGCTGCCCAGCACCGTCACTCTCACACGCCGGCCCTCCCCCGCTCGAAGGCCGCCGCGAGCAGAGCGCGCTGCCCATCGGACAGCACGACACCGCGACGCTCCATCACGACGGCCGCGGTCTCGAGGAACTTCTCCAGCCGGTACTCGGCCAGCGCGCCCCCCTCGCCCCACGAAAACGGCGGCACCACGCGCGGCGGCATGGCGCCGCCGAACAGGTTCGAGCCGGCGCCGATCACGGTGCCGGTGTTCAGAACCGTGCCGATCCCGGTCTTCACGTGGTCCCCCAGAAGGCAGCCCATCTTGGTTTCGCCCGTGTCCGTCTCCCCGTCGGGGGTCCAGATGCGTACCGGCGCGTAGTTGTTCTTCAGGTCGCTGTTCGTCGTGAGCGCGCCCAGGTTCACCCAGCGGCCCAGGTAGGCGTGGCCGAGGAAGCCGGAGTGCGCCTTGTTGGTGTAGCCGTGGATGACGCTCGTCTCCACCTCGCCGCGGACCTTGCACGCGGGTCCGATGCTCACGCACTCGAGCGCGCCGCCGAGGATCGTCGTGCCGCGGCCGATGTAGGCCGGCCCGGCCAGCCGGGTGAACGCCCGCACGCAGGCGCCATCATCCAGCCAGATTGGCCCCTCGTCGAGGTCCAGCACCACGTCCGGCTCCAGTAGCACGTCCTGCCCGACGACCAGGCGCGATTCGCCGAGGACGGAGACGCCGGCGGCGCGCACCGGCTCCGTCGACGGAGCCGGGCAGAGCGCCGCCACATCGCGCGAGATCTGCTCCGTGTTGCCGGAGACCAGCTCCCACACATGACGCAGCATCCGCCCCTCTAGCGTGATCCGGCCAGGCGACGCATCCGCCGCGGATGCCGGGTCCCGGAAGAACGACGCCGGCGGCCGCGGGCTCCCGGCGGGCGCCCACCAGCCGCACGGCTGGCCCTCCAGCATCACGGTCGCGGGCGAGCCCGGCAGGACGGCGCGTGGCGCCCGCCAGTCGGGGATCGCGCGGGCGGACAGGAAGAGGATGTCGCCTTCGGGAAGCGCGGCGGGGTCCAGCACCTCTGGCGCGTCCGGCTCGTCGAATCCGGACAGCTCGGCGCTGCTGACGAAACCCGCGCACTGGCCGCCGAAGCGCCGCTCGGCCCGCTCCCATCCGCGCAGCGTGCCGAAGAGCAGGTCGCCAGCCGGACGGGTGAGGGTGAGCGGCAGCCATGCGCGGGCGACGTCGTCGTCGAAGAGCACGAGCGTCGGCTCAGCCACCGGATCCCTCCACGTCCCTGAGCCGCTCGGGCAGGGCGGCGAGGAGCGCCTTGAGCTCCGCGACGCGCGCCCGCGGCGCTACCAGCGTCACGCCGTTCGCCCGCACCACGACCAGGTCCTGCGCGCCGAACACGACCACGGCTCCATCCTCCGCCCATGCAATGCAGCCGTCCGAGTCCACGACCTCCGCTTCGCCGACCGCCACGTTGCCCCGCGAATCCGCCGCGCGCGTCCGCGCCACGGCGTCCCAGGCCCCCACATCGTCCCAGCGGAAGTCCGCGCGCGCAACGGCCACCCGGTCACTGCGCTCGAGAAGCGCCTCGTCGATCGAGAGCGCGGGCGCCCGCTCGAAGAACTCCCCGACCTGTCCCGCTTCCAGCAGCGCGAGGTGGGGCGCGAGCTCCGGCGTGTTGCGGAGCAGCTCGTCCAGCAACGTGGCCGCGCGCCAGACGAAGATGCCGCTGTTCCAGAGGTAGCCGCCCTCCTGCAGGTAGGCCGCGGCCGTCTCCCGGGCGGGCTTCTCGACGAAGCGCTCCACCTCGAACAGCCCCGGCTCGCCCTCCAGCGGGCTGCCCACGCGGATGTAGCCGTACCCCGTCTCCGCGCGCGTGGGCTCGATGCCGAGCGTGAAGAGTCGTCCCGTGCGCGCGGCCACGGCGGCCACCCGCGCGAGAAGGAGGCGGAAGGCCTCCGCCGGCTCGATCACGTGGTCCGCGTGCAGCGAGATGAGAACCGCCTCCGGATCCCGTCGCGCGATCTCCACCGCAGCCCACGCCAGGACGGGGGCCGTGCCGCGCGCCCGCGGCTCGAGCAGCAGGCCTTCGGCGCCGATCTCCGGCACCGCCGCGAGCGTTGCCTCCGCGAGGGCCGCACCGGTCAGGATGCGCAGCCGCTCGGGCGGCACGAGCGGAAGGATCCGCTCGACCGTCTCCGCCAGCAGCGCGCGCGTGCCGCCCAGCGGCAGGAGCTGCTTCGGCCGCGCGGGAGTCGATACCGGCCAGAAACGCGAGCCCACGCCTCCGGCGAGGATCACCGCCCAGAGGGGCGCATCAGTGCGCGAAGAGCTCGTCGATTCGGGCAAGCAGTTTCTTCGGGCTGAATGGCTTGGTGAGAAAGTCGGTGGCGCCCAGGCGCACGGCCCGCTCGCGGTCCGTCTCCTGGCCCTTTCCGGTCAGCATGATGACCGGCGTGCTCTGCCGGTGCGGCAACTGCCGCAGCTCTGCGAGCACATCCAGCCCGCTCACGTGCGGCATCATGATGTCGAGCAGGATCACGTCCACCGGCAGGTCGGAGCGCAGGCGAGTCAGGGCGGAGCGTCCATCCTGCGCGAGCTCGACGTCGTACGGCCCGTGCTCCAGCTTCATCTGGATGATCCGGCCGATGTAGGGTTCGTCGTCCACGACGAGGATGTGGCGTCGGCCGCCGGGGGTGGAGACGGGCATTGCTCCGGGTCGCGGTGAGGTCGTTGAGGGCCAGCGGACACCCGCCGGCGCTTGCCAGATTCGTGCCCACTCCGTCTGCGCGCGCGAGGCGCCAGGCTCCCCCACGTGCCGCGAGACCTTATGTCTGGAGTCGCGAAATGTCAAGCGGCAGAACGCGATACGGGCTTGACAGTCGCCAGGTGTCCCGGTAATCTAAGCGATTCGAGAGACTCATCCCCTCTGCCGAGCCGTGAGCGTGCGCCCCTTCCCGCTTCTCTGCCTCGCCGCCGCCGCGCTCGTCAGCGCAGGCTGTGGCAACTCCCTCGGCCCGCAGGAATGGACGCCGACGCCCGACACCGTCACGCTGTTCTCCGTCTCGAGGACGGACTACACCGGCATGCCCTCGGGCCTCGACCTCGTGGTGGGGCAGATCGTCCCGATCGAGGCCGCCTCGGCGAACGGCTTCGATGTCGTGCTGGCGCAGCAGGGCGGCGGCTTCGTCTTTCTCCCCGCCGATGCCATCGCCGGCGTGACCTCCGGCGCCGGCGTGGCCCCCATTACCGGCACCGGCTTCGATGACCTGCAGGAAGCGCCCAGCGATACCGCGGTGTACGTGCACGCCGCGGCGGTGCCGCTCCAGGTCGGCGGCGTCTACGTCGTGCGCAGCCGACAGGCCTCCTGCGGCTACGTGAGCGGCCAGTGGTATGCCAAGGTGCAGCCGCTCGCGCTCGATGCCGAGCAGGGGACGGCCCAGGTGCGTTACGTCCGGAACCCGTTCTGCGGCGACCGCAACCTCGTCCCTCCATCACAGAAGAAGTAGCCAGACATGCTGGACCTGAAGCTGATCCGGGAGGAGCCGGACTTCGTCCGCGAGCGGCTCGGGGTGCGCGGCAAGCCGGACGCCGTGGCGCTCGTGGATCTGCTGCTCGAGCGCGATGAGGAGCGGCGTGCCGCCATCACGGAGGCGGAAGCGCTGCGGGCGCGCAAGAACGTGGTGTCGCCCGAGGTCGGGAGGCTGAAGCAGGCGGGACGGCACGAGGAGGCCGAGCCGCTGATCCGCGAGATGCGCGAGCTGGGCGAGCGGATGGCCACGGCCGAGACTCGGCGCGCGGCCGCGGAGGAGGCGGTCCGCGAGCTGCTGCTGGAGATCCCCAACCTGCCATCGGAGGACGTGCCCGCAGGCGGCGAGGCGGACGGGGTGGTGGTCCGCGAGTGGGGCGAGCCCACCGAGCTGGCCTTCTCGCCGCGACCCCACTGGGAGCTCGGCGACGCGCTCGGCATCCTCGACCTGCCGCGCGGGGCCAAGGTGGCGGGGAGCGGCTTCCCGCTCCTTGTGGGCATGGGCGCGCGCCTTGAGCGGGCGCTCATCCAGCTGATGCTGGACGTGCACGCGCGCGAGCACGGGTACACGGAGCTCTGCCCGCCTTTCGTGGTGAACGAGCAGGCGGCGCTCGGCACGGGCAACCTGCCGAAGTTCGGCGAGGACATGTACGCCGTGCCCGAGGACGGGCTGTATCTCGTGCCCACCGCCGAGCTGCCCGTCACCAACCTGCACGGCGGCGAGATGCTGGACGGCGGCGCGCTGCCGATCCGGTACGTGGCGTACACGCCCTGCTTCCGCCGCGAGGCGGGCGCGCACGGCAAGGATACGCGCGGACTCCTGCGCGTGCATCAGTTCGACAAGGTGGAGCTGGTGCGCTTCGAGCGGCCGGAGAACGGCCCGAGCGCACACGAGGAGCTCACCGGCCACGCCGAGGCCATTCTGCAGCGGCTGGGACTGCGTTACCGCGTGGTGCTGCTTGCCGGCGGCGATCTCGGCTTCTCGAACGCCAAGACCTACGACCTCGAGGTCTGGGCGCCCGGCGTGGGGCGCTGGCTGGAAGTCTCCAGCTGCTCGCTCTATACGGACTTCCAGGCCCGCCGCGCCAACATCCGGTTCCGCCCCGCACCCGGCGAGAAGCCGGAGTTCGTCTACACGCTGAACGGCTCCGGCGTCGCGCTGGCGCGCACCTTCGCGGCGCTGCTGGAGAATGGTCAGCAGTCCGATGGGAGCATCCGAATCCCCGAGCCCCTCGCGGGGTATCTCGGCACGGACCGGATCGGTTGAGCGCCGGGCCGGCAGCGAGCTGCCGGCCCGGTCCGCTCGGCCCCCGGCGCGGCCCTGCCCCCGGCTCGAGCCCCGAGGCCCATGACCTGGCGCCACTGGCCTGCGGTCCTGACGCTGCTCGCGATCCTGGTGTTCGGCTCCTACCTTCTCTACACCGAGCGGTTGGTGCGGGAGATCCGGGCGGAGTCGCAGATCCAGACGCAGATGTACGGCCTGGTGCAGCAGGGCCTCCTCTCGCTGGACGATGACGCCGAGCTCAAGGCGCTCATGCGCCTGCAGACGGAGTTCACCGCGCTGCGCGTGCCGATCGTCGCCGTGAACGTCCGCGGCGACCCGTACGCCGCGGTCAACCTGCCGTTCGCGGCGGACATGCATACGGCGGCGGGGAGGCGCCGGCTGCTCGAGTTCGCTGCCCGTCTGCAGCAGCAGAATCCACCCATCACCGTGCCGGGCGCCGGCACCGTGTACTTCGGCTCGCCGCCGCTCGTGGCCTGGCTCCGATGGGTGCCCTGGCTGCAGGCGGGCGGGGGGCTGCTGCTGCTGCTCGTGGCGGCGGCGGTGCTGCGCGCCAACGCCCGCGCGGACCGGGAGCGGATGTGGGCGGCCATGGCGCGCGAGCTGGCGCATCAAATGGGCACGCCGCTCTCCTCCCTCGCCGGTTGGATAGAGGTGCTGGGCCTGCCCGATGAGGAGCGCCGCTCGTTCGCTTCGCCGGAGCGGCTGGCGGAGGTGATCGGCGCGGACGTGGAGCGACTGGAGCGGGTCTCGCGCCGCTTCGAGCTGATCGGAAAGCCGCCGCGGCTCGAGGAGACATCGCTTCCAGCCGTGCTGCGGGAGCTGGAGAGCTATCTGCGGCCGCGGCTCCCCCAGCTGGGCGCGGGCGTGGACCTGCGGCTGCGGATCCGGCCCGGGATGCCGCACATCCAGGCGAACGCCGTTCTCCTCGCCTGGGCGCTGGAGAACCTGGTGAAAAACGCGCTGGACGCGCTCGCCGGTCGCGGCGGCTCCATCCGCATCGCGGCCACCACCACGAGGGATGGGCGCTTTGTCCGGATCATGGTGGTCGATGACGGTCCCGGCATTCCCGCGGCCGTTCGCGAGCGGATCTTCGAGCCGGGAGTGAGCACGAAATCGAGCGGCTGGGGCGTGGGTCTGTCCCTGACCCGCCGCATCATCGAGGACCTGCACCACGGGCGGATCGTCGTCCGCCCCCGTCGTCGAGGCGGGACGGTGTTCGACATTCTGCTGCCCGCGGTGGAGGAGCGAAGGAGGAAGCGCTGGTTGCCGAACCGAGCAGGGAGGAGAGCGGCCCCCTCGCGGGCCTGAATCCCGAGCAGCGCGCGGCGGTGGAGCACTTCGAGGGGCCGTTGCTGGTCCTCGCGGGCGCGGGCTCGGGAAAGACGCGCGTGCTCACCACGCGCATCGTGCACCTGATCGAGGAGCAGGGCGTCGACCCGGCGGCCATCCTTGCCGTCACGTTCACGAACAAGGCGGCGGGCGAGATGCGGGCGCGCATCCGGCGGATGCTGGGGCACGAGCCGAGCGGGCTGTGGATGGGCACGTTCCATTCTGTTGGCGCGCGGCTCCTGCGCCGGCATGCGCCGCGTCTCGGCTGGTCGGCCAGCTTCAGCATCTACGACGCCGACCAGGCGCTGCGCGAGACGAAGCGGGCCATGGAGCGGCTCAACCTGCCGCTCAAGCGCTGGCATCCCAAGGCGGTCCACGCCGCCATCTCGTCCGCCAAGAACGCTCTGGTCGATCCGGATGCCTACGCGGCCACGGCGGCCGACGCCTTCACGCGCGCCGTGGCGCAGGTCTATCCGGCGTACCAGGCGGCGCTGAAGGAGCAGAACGCGTTCGACTTCGACGACCTCCTGGTCCAGCCCGTGGATCTCTTCGAGCGGCACCCCGATGTGCGCGCCGCCTATCAGCGGCGGTTCGAGTTCGTGCTCGTGGACGAGTACCAGGACACAAACCGAGCGCAGTACCGCCTGCTGCAACTGCTCGCCGAGAGCCACGAGAACCTGATGGTGGTCGGCGACGACGACCAGTCGATTTACGGCTGGAGGGGCGCCGACATCCGCAACATCCTGGACTTCGAGAAGGATTTCCCCGACGCCGTGGTGGTCCGGCTCGAGCGCAACTACCGCTCGACCTCCACCATCCTGGACGCCGCGAACCGCGTCATCTCCGAGAACCTCCGGCGCAAGGGGAAGACCCTACGGACGGATGCCGGTGCGGGTGAGCGGATCACCCGCCTCGAGGCGCTGGACGAGCACGACGAGGCGGCCTGGATCGCCACGGAGATCGAAACCCGGATGGCGGAGTCGGCCGACCGTACGCCACGGGATTTCGTCGTCCTCTACCGGACCAACGCGCAGTCGCGGGCGCTGGAGGAGGCGCTGCGCCGGCGTGACGTCCCGTACCAGATCGTCGGCGGTACGCGCTTCTACGAGCGGCGCGAGATCATGGACCTGCTGGCCTATCTGCGCCTCGTGTCCAACCCGCGCGACGCCGGGGCGTTCGACCGGATCGTGAACTACCCGAGGCGCGGCATAGGCGACACGAGCAGGGCCCGCCTCCTGACGTGGGCGGCGGAGGCCGGGCTCTCGCCGCTTGAGGCCGCTGTCCGCGCCGGCGATGTCGATGGCCTCACCACCGCCGCCGCGCGCGCGCTCGCCGGCTTTGGCGAGATGATCCAGCGCTTCCGCGCGCTCGCGCTGCATGTGGGCGCGGGCGAGCTGATCGAGCGGCTGGTCGAGGAGACCGGGGTGCTCACCGCGCTGCGCGAGGAGGGGCCGGAGGGCGAGGACCGGATCGAGAACGTACGCGAGCTGGTGGCCGGCGCGCACGAGTTCGACGCCGGGGCGGATGCCTTCGCCGAGGCCGAGCCGGAGGACCTGGCGGCCGATGCCACCCCGCTCGACCTCTTCCTCCAGAAGGTCTCGCTGCTCACGGACGTGGACCGCCACGACCCGGATGCCCAGGCGGTGACCCTCATGACCCTGCACAACGCGAAGGGACTCGAGTTCCCGTACGTCTTCATCGGCGGGCTCGAGGACGGCCTCTTCCCGCTCGCCCGCGCCTACGACGAGCCGGATGCCCTCGAGGAGGAGCGGCGCCTGTTCTACGTCGGGCTCACGCGCGCCCGGCGGAAGGTCTACCTGAGCTATGCGCGCACCCGCCGGCGCGCCGGTGAGGTCATGCAGGGGATCCCGTCGAGCTTCCTCGCGCCGATCCCGCCGGAGCTCGTCGAGGAGCGGCTGACACCGGGGCTGGCGAGCACGCGTTTCCGGCACGAGCAGCGCTGGCGTGGGGCGGGTGCGGATCGCTTCGGCGGCGGCCTTTCCGGTGGACGGCGCGCGCGTGGCGACCGGGTCGCGGACGAGGGCCTCGTCATCGACTACACCGATGCGCAGGAGGCGCCCCGCTTCATCAAGGGGGAGCGGGTGCGACACCCGACCTTCGGTCGCGGGGTCATCCGCGAGCTGAGCGGCCTCGGCCGCGACACCAAGGCGGTGATCGAGTTCGACGGCGTGGGCCGCAAGAAGGTGGTGCTCCGCTACGCCAACCTGCAGAAGGAGCTGTGATCTGCGACCGGGGCGGCGGAGGGCGGACCGTTCCGCGCCCCCGCTTACCCCGAATCCTGGTTCCTGATTCCCCGGGCGGCCCGGGGGGAGGGGATGGACATGGCCGTCTCGCGCGAGGACGTGCTGCACGTGGCCCGCCTGGCCCGGCTGCGGCTCGAGACCGGGGAGGTGGAGCGCTTCACGGTTCAGCTGAACGCGATCCTCTCGCACGTCGAGGAGCTCGCCGCGGTGGATGGCGCGGGGGCGGAAGAGATCGCCTGCGCGGCCGAGGGGGGCGCTCCGTTACGCGACGACGCCGCGCCCGCGGACCCGCTGGCGAGGCCGCCGGCTGCCCTCGCGCCGGAATGGATGGACGGCTTCTACACCGTGCCGCGCCTGGCCGCCCTCGACGTCTCCGGCCCGGAGGAGCCCGCCGGCGGGGCGCCGCCGGACGCGGGGTCGGGCCCGGCCGCTCCGAGCGGGAGCGAGGCATGACCGAGGGCCTGCACATGCGGCCGCTGGCCGAGCTCGCGCACGAGGTCCAGGAGGGGCGGGCGCGCGCCCTCGACCACGTCCGCGCGGCGGCCACGGCCATCGCGCGGTCGGAGAACGGGCCGGACGCCCTGAACGCCTTCATCAGCTTCGGGTTCGAGGCGGCCGAGGCCGCGGCGGAGGCCGCCGACCGCGCGCTCACCCGTGGCGCCGAGGCGGCGCCGCTCGCGGGCGTGCCGCTGGCCGTGAAGGACAACATCTGCACGCTGGACTTCCCCACCACGTGCGGCTCCCGGATCCTTTCCGAGTACCGGTCGCCGTACGAGGCCACGGCGATTCGCCGTCTCAGGGCCGCGGGCGCGGTCGTCGTCGGGAAGACGAACATGGACGAGTTCGCCATGGGCTCCTCGACGGAGAACTCCGCGTTCGGCCCGACCCGCAATCCGCACGACCGGACGCGGGTTCCGGGCGGCTCGTCGGGGGGCTCCGCGGCCGCCGTCGCGGCCGGGCTCGTGCCGGCGGCGCTCGGCTCCGAGACCGGTGGCAGCGTGCGGCAGCCGGCCGCGTTCTGCGGCGTTGTCGGGATCAAGCCGAGCTACGGGCGGGTGAGCCGCTACGGGCTGGTGGCGTTCGCGTCCTCGCTGGACCAGATCGGAACGTTCGGGCGGAGCGTCGCGGATGCCGCGCTCCTGCTCGAGGTGATCGGCGGCCCGGATCCCCTCGATTCGACCAGCGGGGCCCACCCCGTGCCGCCGCTCGTGCCGGAGCTCGAGCGCGGAGTCGAGGGCCTCGTCGTCGGTGTGCCGCGAGAGTACTTCCCCGACGCGCTCGACCCCGGGATGGCACGCCTGTGCAGGGCGGCGCTCGCGAAGCTCGAGGCGGCCGGCGCCGATCTGCGCGACGTCTCGCTGCCGCACACCGCGCACGCGATCCCGACCTATTACGTGATCGCGCCCGCCGAGGCGTCGAGCAACCTGGCCCGCTACGACGGCGTGCGGTACGGGCTCCGGGCGCGGGGGGCGCGGTCCACCCTCGGCGTCTACGAGGACACGCGCTCCGCCGGGTTCGGCGCCGAGGTGAAGCGCCGGATCATGCTCGGCACCTACGCGCTTTCCGCCGGCTACCACGAGCAGTATTACGGCAGCGCGCTGCGTGTGCGGGCGCGCATCGTCGAGGACTTCCGCGCGGTCTTCGCTTCGGGCGTGGACGTGCTCTTCACGCCGACGACGCCATCGACCGCCTTCGGGATCGGCGAGAAGGTGGAGGACCCCTACGAGATGTACCTCTCCGACATCTTCACGGTGACCGCGAACCTGGCCGGGATCCCCGGGATCTCGGTGCCTATCGGGGAGCTGGAGGGGCTCCCCGTAGGGGGGCAGATCCTGGCCGACCGCTGGCAGGAGGCGACGATGGTGCGCGCCGCCGCCGCCCTGGAGCGCGCGCTCGCGGGGGCCGCGTGAGCACCGGCGGCTGGGAGCCCGTGATCGGGCTCGAGATCCACGTGCAGCTCCGCACCCGCTCGAAGATGTTCTGCGGCAACTCCGCGCAGTTCGGGGCGGAGCCGAACAGCCACGTATGCCCCGTCTGCCTGGGGCTTCCCGGGGCGCTGCCGGTGATCAACGGACACGCGGTGGAGCTGGCGGTGCGGGCCGCGCTCGGGCTCGAGTGCACGGTGCACGGCACCAGCATTTTCGCGCGCAAGAACTACTTCTATCCGGACCTGCCGAAGGGGTACCAGATCACACAGTTCGAGCGTCCACTCGCCACGGGCGGCGGGCTGGACGTGCCGCTCGCCACGGGGCAGGGCACGGAGATGCGCCGGGTGCGCATCCGTCGCATTCACCTGGAGGAGGACGCCGGCAAGTCACTGCACGACCGCTTCGCCGGCAGGACCGCCGTCGACCTGAACCGTGCCGGCGTGCCGCTCGTCGAGGTGGTGACGGAGCCGGACCTGGCCACTCCCGCCCATGCGCGCGTCTTCCTGGGCCGGCTCAAGCAGCTCATCGAGTACCTCGAGGTCAGCGACTGCGACATGGAGAAGGGCAGCCTGCGCGTGGACGCGAACGTCTCCGTCCGGCCCGCCGGCTCGAGCGCGCTCGGCACGAAGACGGAGGTGAAGAACATGAACTCGTTTGCCAACGTCGAGCGCGCGCTGGAGTTCGAGATCGGACGTCAGCGCACCGTGCTCGCCGGGGGCGGCTCCGTCACGCACGAGACCCTGTTGTGGGATGATGCCCGCGCCGAGGCGCGTCCGATGCGCTCCAAGGAGGAGAGTCACGACTACCGCTACTTCCCCGAGCCGGACTTGCCCCCGCTGGTGCTCGAGCCGGCGCAGGTCGAGGCCGTGGCGCGGTCGCTTCCCGAGCTTCCCGCCGCCCGGGAGCGTCGCTTCAGGGAGGCCTACGGCCTGCCGGCCTACGACGCGGAGGTGCTCACGGGCAGCCGCGCGCTCGCCGACTACTTCGAGGCCGTCGCGGCAGGGACCCGGGATGCGAAGGCCGCGAGCAACTGGGTCATGACCGAGGTCCTCGCCGCGGCGAAGCAGCGCCAGTGCGGGCCCGCGGAGCTCCCCCTGTTGCCACAGGACCTGGGGCGGCTCATCGAGCTGGTGGCGGACGGCACGCTTTCGAACACGCTCGCCCGGCAGGTGTTTGGACGCGCGCTCGCGACGGGACGTGCGCCGGCGGAGATCGTCGTGGCGGACGGCCTCGCCCAGGAACGCGACAGCGCGCAGATCGAGGCCTGGGCCGACGAGGTCGTCGCGGCCCACCCGGCGGAGGTGAAGCGCTACCGGTCCGGTGAGGAGAAGCTGCTCGCCTTCTTCATGGGGAAGCTGATGAAGAGATCGCGGGGGAGGGCCGACCCGGTCCAGGCCAGCGAGCTCCTGCGCCGGCGCCTGGGCGCCTGAGCGGGTGCGCTTCTTGCCCGCCTGAGCCGCATGCTCCTGACCATCATCGAGTTCGCCTTCGTCACTCTCGGAGTGAAGTTCCTGCTCGGGCTGGGCGTGATCTACGCGCTCTTCCCCGCCGACCCGAGCTGCCCCGCGTGCGATGCGGAAACGCTGCCGCTCGTGGCGAGGCGTGGACTGCGCCGGCTGTACCGCGCCTGCCGACTCCGGCGTCGCTGGTGCCCCCGCTGTGGTCTCGTCACGCTGACCCGCGCCGCGGAGGACGCGCGCCGCCTCCGGGGTCAGCCGGTGCGGCCGTCCAGCAGCGTGCGCTCGTCCCAGTAGCGCCGCGCCGGAGCCGGGAGCGGGAAGAAGTCGTTGGCGATTTCCTCCAGCAGGATGGGGTCGCGCCACGCTCCCTCCCGCAGCGCCAGGCGCCGGACCTTCTTGGCGAGCTGCAGGTTGAAGTCGCCCACGGGATCGAGTCCCGCGGGCAGCGAGTCCCGGCGCCGGTTCAGGTAGTCCAGAACGAAGTCGAAGGAGAGGGACACGTAGGCGGCGACGGTATCGTCGCTCAGATCCCAGCGCGAGTTCTGGACCACCCGGTCGAAGACCGCTTGCCAGCGCTCGTTGTCCTGGAAGCGGATCATTCCGCGGAACAGTCGGCGGTTGGTCTCGAAGGAGAAGATCGTCCCGCTGAGCACGCGATCGAACAGCATGTCGGCTTCCCCGTGGTCGTAGTCCATCACGATCTCGCGGGCCAGCCCGCTGAAGCGCTCGCCCAGGTGCATGTCCATCCGGTGCTCCCAGTACGAGTGGCCGAGCGCCTTCGTCGAGCTCGTCACCAGGAGTTGCCGCGGCACGAAGAAGTTGTGGGCGATGGTGTCCGCCGCCAGGTGGGTGAGGTAGCCGAGCGCCACCGCGTGCAGCCGGTCGTTGTCCGCCTCGTCGAGCAGCTCCTCCCCGACGTGCCAGAAATGGCAGTGCCGCCCCGCGGGGACGTACTTCTTGGCGAAGGAGATGTCCGCCGCGACGGAGCCGTACAGGAAGCTCTGCGGGTGCACCCGCAGCAGCACGGCGAGCGCATCGGGGATGAGGTGCAGCGCGTCGAGCAGGCTCTGCCCGAGGAAGATGTGCGTAGCCGGGCCGAACGCCCAGGCGGCGTCCGGCAGGACGAGCAGGAGAACGAGCGCGCCGACGGCTACCAGCAGTGTGCGCACGGCCGCGGTCCCCCGCCCGCCTTCAGCTCCGAACCCGGCGCGATGCCTTCCTGAGCGCCTTCTGCGCGTTCGAGACCTGCGCCTCGATGGCGCTCGCCAGCTCGTCGCGGGCGGACGAGAGGATCTCGCCGACCTCCTCGCGGAAGTCGTCCAGCGTGTCGCGGCCGGCGTCCGCCAGCTCGCCGCCGCGCTCCACCACCGCGTCCGCGCTCCCCCGCACGCCCTTCCACGCGCGCCGGGCCCGCTTGCCCGCCTTCTTGCGCAGCGGCTTCAGCTCCTTCACCAGCTTCTCCGCACGCCCCCCGGACTGCGGGCTCAGGAGCAGCGTCGCGCCGACGCCGAGAATGGCGCCGATCGCGAAGGCGGTCACGAACTCGAACGTGTCCCGATCATCCATCTCGACCTCCGTTCCAGTGCACGGTGCGGCGCACCGCCTTAGCGGCGATGCTTTTTCAGCGCCCTGGCGGACGCGTGCACACCGCGGGCCGCGGCGGTCGCATCGAGCAGCAGGTCTTCCGTTTCCTCCTGCACGATGTCGAGAACGGCGCCCAGGCGGCGGATCCGTCCGTCGGCGGCATCGGCCACCGTGCGCAGGTCCCGCTCGAGCCGCTCCAGCGTGTCGAGCAGCGACTCCGCGCGCTTGCGTACCTGCCGGCTTACGTCCGTCGCATCATCGGCGATCCGCGAGGCGGCGCCCAGGATCGGCTCCACCCGTGGCGAGAGGCGCTCCGCCTGCCGCTCGAGACGCTCCATCGTCCGCCGTAGCGCGCGGAGCGCCAGCACGCCCGCCACGCCGAGCCCGATCACGACCAGCGCCACCAGGCTCGTCGCCACGGCCATGATGATCTGCGCCCACGCAATCCGATCCACCATCGCCGCCAGGTCGGAGGGCGCCTGCAGGAGCGCCAGCGTTGCGAAATCGGTCACGGTGCTCTCCTGTGGGTGCGTCCGCGCTCACCCGAAGAGGTCGATCCCCGCGGTGCGCGCCCCGAGCTTCGGCACCAGCCCCACGCGCCGGCGCGCGAAGCGCGCCCGCTCCACCGCATCCCGGAGCATTCCACCCGCGGGCTCCGACACCCGCTCGAGCACGGAGGAAAGGTCTCGCCTCTCGTCGAAATGCGCAATCAGCACGGCGTCCAGCCCCTCGATCCCGCCGACGGCCTCGGCCAGCACGCGCACGGGCGCCGGCGCGGACCACCCGCCCGTCAGGGCGGCCACCTGGCTCGCCCACAGGTCGCCCAGCGACGTTCCTCTTCGGACGCGCCGCCACTCGCGCGCTGCACGCGCTCCGGTCCGAGCACCGCCTCGCACCAGCCGGCCACGAGCGACGCCTCCGGCCCGCCGTCGTCCAGCAGGATGAGGCCGGCGGCGCCCGCATCGTCGAGCGCCTGGCGCAGCACGCCGCCGACGATCGCGGCGATCCGCCCCGCGCGGGGGTCGCTCACGGGCCGCGTTCCTCGAGGAGCCGGTCGAGCTCGGAGCGCATCCAGGCCGGGTCCTCATCGCGAAGGTGAGAGTACGGCCGGCGGCTGCGAGCGAGCGCATCGCGGTCGAGCGGCGCGGCGATCGTCGCCTCCTCCGACTCCGGCGCGCGCGCGACAACCTCGCCCGACGGAGCGACGATGAGGGAGCCGCCGGCGAAGCTCACGCCACCCTCGACGCCCACCCGGTTGGCCAGCCCGACGTAGATGCCGTAGAGCTGTGCAGTCGTCCTGGCGATCCGCTCCCAGACCGGCACGGAGGCGAAGCGCCCGCCGCTCTCACCGCCCTCCCAGACGCTGCGTCCGGGCGCGGCGGCGAGCACGAGCAGCAGGTCAATGCCGCGCATGGCCAGCAGGTAGGTGAGCGCCGGGTGCCAGAAGTCCTCGCACACCAGCAGCCCGACGCGCCAGCCGTCGCCGGCCTCGTAGGCGTCGAGCCGCCGGCCGCGACCGAAGAAGCGCATTTCGTCGAACATAGCCGTAGGTCGGCAGGTAGATCTTGCGGTGCCGGTGGAGCACGCGACCGCCTCGCAGGTGCGCCGCCGCATTGTAGACGACGCGGTCCTCGCCCATCTCGGGGAAGCCGAGTACCACGTCGCCTCCCTCCGCGGCCGGGCCGGCGAAGGCGGCCTCGGCGCCGGCGCGCGCGGCGACGGCGAGCCGCGCGGCGTCGTCGCCGAGATCGTAGCCGGTGAGCGAGAGCTCGGGCGTGAGCAGCAGGTCCGCACCCGCCGCCGCGGCCGCCTCGGCGATGCGGCGGGCGTTCTCTTCGGGCGCTCGCAGGCGCGGTGCGAGCTGATGAATGGCAAGGCGCATCAGGCCCCCGCGGGAGCGGCGGCGGACGTGAGCTCGCCCGCGCGGCGGAGCACGTCGCGGGCGAGCAGTGGACCGATCAGCTGGCTCGCCGCGACGCCGAGGAGCACCGTGCTGAAGAGGATCTCGACCGTCCGGCTGGGGGCGGGGCCGAGGGCGCCGTAGGTGAGCGTGACGTTGATCGCCATGGCGATCGAGAGGCCGCCCTGCGGCAGGAGGCCGACCCCGACGTCGGCCGGGCGGGGCGCCGCGGGCCGGACGATGCGGACGGCCAGGTAGGCGCCGGCCAGCTTGGCCACCGCGCGCAGCGCGACATAGCCCAGGGCGAGCGGGAGCACGAGCCAGGAAGGGAAGCGCAGCAGCGCACCGGCGAGGACCAGCAGGATCACGTAAAGCGGCTTTTCCCACGCCTGGAGACGAGCGTAAATGCGCCGCCGCAGCGGAGAGATGTTTGCCACCACCGCGCCCGCGAGCGCCGAAACGAGCAGCGGCGAGAGCCCCACGTAGAGGGCGGCCCCCGAGGAGAGCATGGCGATTCCGAGCAGGAACAGCACCAGCTCCTCTGGCGTCGGCTTCGGGCGCGTGACCCAGAGCAGGAAGATCCCGAACACAAGCCCCAGCGCGACGGCCACGGCGATCCACTCGATGGCGGAGAGCGCCGTGCCAATGTTCGCGCGCAGGGGGTGGTAGACCGAGAAGGTGAGCTGCAGCGCGAACAGGCCGACCAGCGCGTCCAGGCTGGCCACGAAGAAGAGGAGCTGGGTGAGCGGCCCGCGCACCCGGAACGCCTGCGACAGTACCGCCACGCCCGCAGGGGTCGAGATCGCGGCCGTGGCCGCCGCCGCGAGGATCGCGAAGCGCAGCTCCTCGTCCAGCGGCCCGCCGCCCCGCAGGAGCAGCGCGGCCAGGGCGGCGAACAGGCCGAAGGCGAGCAGCGCCTGGAGCAGCGCGACCGCGAGAAAGCGCGGCGAGAAGCGGGCGATCTGGCGGCGGTCGAGTTGGAGTCCGAAGAGGAGACCGATCCACCCGAGCCCGAGCGCCAGGAACGGGTTCAGCTGCGCCATCACGCCGCGGGTCAGCAGGTCGAGCCCGTAGCCGCCGAGCAGGAGGCCGAGAAGAAGGAAGTGCGTGCCGGTCGCGAAAAGGAGCCTCGGTCCGAGCTGCGCGGGGCTGGCGCTGAAGGAGAAGCGGGCACCCAGAAGCCCGAGCAGGATCAGGAGCAGCGCCCCGACGAGGGTGCTCACGCCGCCCTCAACTCTCCGGCTCGCCCAACTCCGGCGCCAGGCCGACCACCCGGTTGAGCGGGATCGTGAAGACGATCCCCGTCGCCGGGCTGTTCAGGTCGCCGCAGATCTCCTGGAGCAGCGCGATCGCGCCATCGACCTTCCCGTCCTCCCTGATGACGCTGAAGATCGTCTGGTTCTGCGGCCGCGAGCGGGAGAGCAGGGTCTGCAGTCCCGCGAAGATCGGGATGTCGTGGGAGAGGACGCGGCCCATCCCCTCGCTCTGGATCACGGTTGCCCCGGTGATGCCGAGCTCGAGGAAGCCCGAGAGGATCTCGTCGAGCTTCTCCTCCTGGTTGATCACGGCGACGAGTAGTTGCATAGAGGCGCGGGCGACCAGGCTCGTTCTCGAGGACGCAGGTCGGCCGGAGCCGTCCTGCCGGGGACCAGGACCAAGGGCCAGCGCGCGGCGGGATCGTCCGACGGCCCGCCGCGGGGCGCACGGGCACTGCGTCGGCGGCCCTGCATCTTAGGCCGGCGCCTCGCGGAGTGTCAAGCGGCGCCGGGGCTGGAACATGTCTTGCTCTCCGACCGCTCGCGGCGGCACCAGGCGGGCCCGCACGCGGCGATCCCGGCTGCGGTCCTCGCCCGGCGGGCGTCGCCCCGGCTAACGACTTGCCAGGCGGCGGTTCCCGGCAGCGTGCTCCGCTCGCCCGCGCCCGATCAGCAGGAGACGGACCCGATGCCGAAGTTCATCGTCGAGGGAGGCCGGCCGCTGCGCGGCACCATACGCCCGGCGGGCAACAAGAACGCCGCGCTTCCGATCCTGGCGGCCACGCTCCTGACGGACGAGCCCGTGCACCTGGAGAACGTCCCGGACATCCGGGACGTCCGCACCCTCGCCGATCTGCTCGGCACGGTCGGCGTGGACGTGGAATGGCACGGGGAGAACGCGCTCACCGTCCACGCCCGCGAGGTGAGCGCGTCCGCCATCGAGCCGGAGCTGGCGGCGCGCATCCGCGCGTCGATCCTGCTCGCCGGCCCGATGCTCGCGCGCGTCGGCCGCATGCTCCTGCCGCCCCCCGGCGGCGATGTGATCGGCCGGCGAAGGGTCGACACGCACTTCCTCGCGCTCGCCAAGCTCGGCGCCGTCCTCGAGACGAGCGACGGCTATCACCTCGAGACGAGCGGCCTCTCCGGGGCCGACATCTTCCTCGACGAGCCGAGCGTGACGGCCACGGAGAACGCGGTCATGGCGGCGGTGCTCGCAAAGGGCCATACTCGCCTGCGCAACTCGGCGGCGGAGCCCCACGTCCAGGACCTCTGCAACATGCTGAATGCCTTCGGCGCCCGGATCTCCGGGATCGGCACCGGTGTTCTCGAGATCGAGGGCGTGGACCGGCTGCGCGGCGGCGAGTGGCGGATCGGCAGCGATCACATCGAGGTCGGCTCCTTCATCGGGCTCGCGGCGGTGACGCGCGGCGAGATCCTCATCCGCGACGCGGCCCTCGCGCACCTGGACTCGACGCTGCTGGCGTTCGAACGGCTCGGGATCCGCTGCGAGCCGCGGGGTGAGGACCTCTTCGTCTCCGACACCCAGGAGCTGCGCGTTCGCACGGATCTCGGAGGCCACATCCCGAAGATCGACGACGGACCGTGGCCGGCGTTTCCCGCGGACCTCACCTCCATCGCGCTGGTGACGGCCACGCAGTGCCGTGGCACGATCCTGGTCTTCGAGAAGATGTTCGAGTCGCGCATGTTCTTTGCCGACAAACTCATCGGCATGGGCGCCCGCGTCGTGCTGTGCGATCCCCACCGCGCCGTGGTGGTCGGGCCGTCGCGGCTGCACGCCGGCGTCGTGGAGACGCCCGACATCCGGGCCGGCATGGCGCTGCTCATCGCCGCCCTCGGCGCGGAGGGCAGCAGCCACATCTACAACATCGCTCAGATCGAGCGTGGCTACGAGCGCATAGACGAACGGCTGCGCGCCCTCGGGGCGCGCATCGAGCGCTCCGACTCGCGCGAGTTCTAGTACCGCGCCACAGTGGTCATGATGCGTAAAGGCGGTGGAGCTTGGATCGCGCATCGGAGACAGTGAAACGCCAGGTGGTGGGAGCTCGGACGGCGTTGCGGGGGGTCTCCCAGGCGAGGGTCTCGGCCCGCAGCCGGTTGACGTTGTCAAGGCGGCGGTGCAGGCACTGGCGACCGAGGATCGAGATCTCGATTTCGGCCATGTTGAGCCAGCTCCCGTGCTTGGGCGTGTAATGGAACTCGAGCTTGCGCAGGATACGGCGCGCTTCGGCGGCCTCGAAGGTCTCGTACAGGGCTGCGCCCGTGTGGCTGCTCAGGTTGTCGAGCACGACGCGGATCTTGTCGGCGTCCGCGCAATGCACGTCGACCAGTGCGCGCATCTGCTGGGCGAAGTCCGCATTCGTGCGACGGGCGGTGACGTCCACATGCCGCCAGCCTCGCAGCGGCTCCACGAGCAGGAAGAGGTTGGCGGTCCCGCGGCGCACGTACTCGTAGTCAACGCGTTGGCGCCGACCCGGAGCGGCCGGCACCGGCAGGCGGGTTTCCCCGATGAGCTGGTAGGGCACTTCATCGAAGCACACCACCGGGCGCCGGGGGTCGTAGGGCTCCTGGTAGAGGTCGAGCACGTCCTCCATGCGGCAGACGAAGTCCCAACTCACCGTCGGGATGCACCACGCTTCCTTCTGCCAGGGCTTCAGGTCGTTTTTTTTAGAAGCCGTCGGACCGTCTCGTCCGTGATCGCGTCCACCACACGCAACTCGATCAGCTTGTCGGCCAGGAGCTGCATGGTCCAGCGCACGCGCCCCTCCGGAGGCGCGCTGCACGCCAGCGCGACCAGGAAGGCTTCCTGCTTGCCGTCCAGCAGCCGGGCTTTGCCCGGCCGAGGCCGATCGTTGAGCGCCCGCTCCAAACCGCCCTCGACGAAGCGCAGCCGCGTGCGCTCCACCGTGCACTTCCCCAGGTGCAGCGCGGCCGCAATCGCCTTGTCGGTCACGCCCTCGTCGGCCAGCAACAGGATGCGCGCGCGGTTCACCCGGCGCACCCGCGCCTTGCCGCCCTGGAGCAGGCGCTTGAGTTCGGCCCGCTCGTCGTCCGTGAGGTCCACGATATACTTCTTGGCCATCTGCCCTCCTCGCTGGGGGTCCGACAAATGGGCCAACAATATAGCACGGAACTTTAGTCCTCACAATCATGATGGCTGAGTACTAGTGGCGCCGGATCCCGTCCGCTAGCCACCGGGCATCCCCAACGGAGGAGACAGCATGGAGGAACGCCAGAGCGCCCGGGAGGGCATCCGCGATGGGATCCGCGCCGGGATCGGGATCCTCGCCGCCTTCAAGGATGCCGTGGAGGAGACCCTGGGTGAGATGAAGGAGCGCGGCGACATCTCGCCCGATCGCGCGCGCGAGGCGGTCCGCACCACGATGCAGCGGGCGCAGGAGGCGATGGACGAGGCTCGCGAGCGGCTCGATTTCGTGCCGCGTCGCGAGTTCGATGTGCTGCGCCAGGAGGTGGCGGAGCTGCGCCGCCGGCTCGAGGCCCACACCGGCGGCGCAGCGGAAACCGAGGCGACGGATGCAGCCGCGAGCGCGGCCCGAGCGCCGCACGCCCGTGCGCCCGACACGCCGCCCGCGAACGGTCCGGCCGCCGGGGCCGGCGAGGCGGCCGTGAGCACGCCTCCGAACATCCAGGTCGAGGAGGACACCACGGGGTGAGCGCGCCCCGTGCCGTGAGCGAGGTGAGCTGTCCGGGTGAGCTGCCGCTGTACGTGCACCCGGAATGGCACGAGCGCTTCCCCTGGCTGGTGCAGGGCACGACGGGGCGGGGAGAGGGGGCGGAACCGTTCGACCTGCGCATGTTCGGCGACATCCCGTCGGGCCTGCTGCTGGAGCGCTGGGCCGCGCTCCAGCGCGCGCTCGGCTGTGCGCGCGCCGTTCACGCGCACCAGGTCCACGGCGCGCGCGTACTGGTTCACCAGGGCGGGCCGGCCGGGCTGCTCATCGCCGAGGGCTGCGACGGCCACGCCACGCAGACCGCCGGCGTGCTCCTCACCGTTTCCGTGGCCGACTGCGTTCCCATCTTCCTGGTGGACCCCGAGCGGCGGGCGATCGCGGCGCTGCACGGCGGGTGGCGCGGCGTCGCGGCCGGCATTCTCGAGTCCGGCATCGAGGCGCTCGGGCGCCAGGCGGGTACGCCGCCGGCGGATCTGTACGCCCATTTCGGGCCGGCGATCTGCGGCGCCTGCTACGAGGTCGGGCCGGAGGTCTTTCGGGCGCTGGGGCTTGCTGCGCCGCGGGGCCTGGCGTCCGTGGATCTGCGCCGTGCGCTCGCGGAGCGCGCCGTCGCCGCCGGCCTCGAGGCGGAGCGGCTCACCATCTCCAGCTTCTGCACCCGCTGCGGCGACACCCCGTTCTTCTCGCACCGCGGAGGGTGCCCGGAGCGGCAGATGGGCGTTCTCGGCCTGCGGCCATGAGCGGTGAGGCGCCACCGGGCCTGTGCGGCTCGTGCGTGCACGCGCGCGTGATCGAAACCCGGCGCGGCTCCCGGTTCTACCATTGCCGCCTCTCGCTGCACGATCCACACTACCCGCGTTATCCCAGACTGCCCGTGCTGCGGTGCGCGGGCTACCAGTTACCTGCGGGTGGCGGGGCAATGCCCCCGGCCGCCAGGGAGGATCCCCATGAGTGAGCCCTTCTACACCGCCCGCGCCAGCATCGCCAAGCTCGGCGGCACCCACAGGCGCGCCCGCCTGGAGTCCGGCGCCACGGTCGAGTTCGGCGTGCACGGTGCCGTCAAGCGCCACTTCGGGCTGGAGGACCAGCCCGACCTGCCGCTTCCCGTCGATTTCATCGTGGCTGCCACCGGCGCCTGAATGCTGGGGACCCTCAATGGCGCGCTGGAGGCGCGCGGGATCAGGCTCGAGCCGGATGCGATCGCGGCCGGGGTGGAGGGAACCAACGAGCTGCTCGAGGGGATCATCACGCTCACGCGGATCCACGTGCACTACACGCTGCGGATCCCGGCGGGCACGCGCGAGGCCACGGATCGGGCGCTCTCGCGTCACCAGGAGAAGTGCCCGACCGCGCACAGTCTACGCCGCGCCGTGGCCATCGACTGGAGCGCGGACGTGGTCGAGGCGGGCTGAGGCAGGCGAGCGCGCAGACGGTTGCCAGGCGGTCGTTTGCGGCGTACGCAACGGGTCCGGTGGGTTGCCTGCGGCCGACCGGAGTGTTATAATTTGCACTGTCGGCGTTGGACCGCCGGCCGATGAAGTGGGGGACGGACCCCCACTTTTTTATTCGCCTGGAGCCATGTCGCACGATTCGCTCGAACCGCGCATAGAGGCCCGCGTCGCGACGCTGGGCTTCGAGCTCGTGGAGCTCGAGCGGGCGGGCTCACGGACGAGACCCGTCCTGCGAATCCGGATCGACAGGCCGGACGCTGAGCCGGGCCACGGCATCACCCTGGAGGACTGCGCCGGCGTCAGTCGGGCGCTCGAATCCTTCCTCGAGGAGGATGAGGCGCTCGGCGCGAGATACGTGCTGGAGGTTTCCTCGCCGGGGCTCGAGCGGCCGCTCGTGCGCAAGCGCGACTTCGAACGCTTTGCCGGCCGGGAAGTGGCCCTCAAGGGCTACGCGCCGCTGGCGGGCCGGAGCCGCCGGCTCGAGGGCGAGCTGCTGGGATTGGAGGGAGAAGGCGAGGCGGCGCGGGTGCGCCTGCGCCTGGATGACGGAGAGACCGTGAGCGTGCCGAGGGGCGAGATCGCCCGCGCGCACCTCATCTTTCGGTGGGATCGCTAGGCCCGCTGCGGGGCAGGCCGCGATGAAACACGAGCAGGAAGGCCTATGACGAACGCGACCCAGATCATGGCGGCGTTCCGCGAGATGATCGCGAACAAGAACCTGTCCACGGCGGACCTCCACGATCTCATCAAGGACGGGATCATGGCGGCACTCGGGCGCCGCTACGGCCCGAACGTGGCCGCCGAGATCGAGATCAGCGAGGACGGCGGCGAGATGCGCATCGTCGTCCTGAAGGAGGTCGTCGAGGAGGTCGAGGATTCCTCGCGCCAGATCTCGCTCGAGGAGGCCCGCTGGGACGACCCCGACTTCCAGCCGGGGGACGTGCTGGAGATCCCCGTCGATTTCGCGGACTTCGGCCGCAACGCCGTCATGGCCGCAAAGCAGCGGATCATCCAGCGCGTGCGCGAGGGCGAGCGCAACAAGATCCGCGACGAGTACGCGGACAGGGTCGGAGAGCTGCTCTCGGGCGAGGTGCAGCAGGTCGAGCGCGGCAAGATCGTCGTGATGCTGAACAAGACGCGCGACGCCGACGCCATCATCCCGTGGAAGGAGCAGAACCCGCGGGAGCGGTTCCGGCAGGGCGAGCCGATCCGAGCGGTGCTGAAGCGAGTGGAGGAGACGCCCAAGGGGCCGCGCCTGATCCTCTCGCGCGCCGCGCCGGAGTTCGTAGCGGCGCTCTTCAGGCTGGAGGTCCCCGAGATCTACCAGGGCATCGTGGACATCAAGGACATCGCGCGCGAGGTCGGCGGCCGCACGAAGCTCGCAGTCTCCTCGCGGGACGAGTCGATCGACCCCGTCGGCGCCTGCGTCGGCCTCAAGGGCTCGCGCGTGCAGGCGGTGGTCAGCGAGCTGGGTGGCGAGCGCATCGACATCGTGCCGTGGCACCCGGATCCGGAGATCTATGCGCGGCGGGCGCTGTCTCCCGCCAAGGTCGCCAAGGTGATCAGCGACTCGGCGCGGCGTGTCATTACGGCCATCGTGGACGAGGACCAGCTCTCGCTCGCCATCGGCCGCAACGGACAGAACGTTCGCCTTGCCAGCCAGCTCATCGGCTGGCAGATCGACCTCTACGGCAGCCGTGAGTGGCTCGAGCGCGGCGCGGATGCGGCGCTGTTCGGCGGCGGAGAGCCGGAATACGAGGTCGCGGACTTCCCCATCACCGAGCTGTCGATTGCGCCGGCCATACTGGCCGCGTTGCAGAACGCGGGGTATAATACCTTTCTGGATATCATCGACCTCGATCGCGACGACCTGCTGAAGGTGCCCGGCATCGAGGCCGAGCAGGCGGACGAGGTGCTCCGCGTGATCGACGAGCTCACGGTCGAGGAGGGCGAGTCCGAAGCGGCGCCGGCCGGCGCCGGGCCGAGCGAGGCGGAGCTGGCCGACGCACGACAGGTCGCGGCCGAGATTCTCGGCTTGAGCCTGCCGGGCGCAGCGGGGTCGAAGGAGGATGAGAGCGCCGGCTGAGGCGGCCCTCCGCCTGCTCGGACTGGCCGCGCGCGGCGGCCGGGTGCATCCCGGCACGGAACGCGTCCGGGAAGCGGTCCGGCGGGGCGGTGTCCAGCACGTGCTGATCGCGGCGGACGCGTCCGCCAACGCCCGGGACAAGCTGCTTCCGCTGCTTGCGGCGAGGCATGTGCCTCACACGATCGCGTTCGATCGCGCGCGCCTCGGCGCCGCCGTCGGGCGCGCTCCACTGAGCGCCGTCGGCGTGGCCGACGCGGCGCTGGCGGCCAGAATCCAGGAATTGTTCGACGGAGTCGCTGGAGCGGAACGCCGCACCTGGGCGGGGGGGCGGTGAATCGTAGTTTTTTCAGAGGTGGTACGAAACGGTATGCGCGTCTACGAGGCAGCGAAGGAATTCAACATCACGGCGGAGCAGCTGATCCAGTTGCTGCGCGGGATGGGTGTGCAGGTCCGCACGGAGGCGTCCACGGTCGATGCTGCCGCGGTGGCCAAGATCCGCGCGCGCTTCGAGCGGGAGCGCCGGGTCGGCCACATGGACGCCGGCGAGGCGATCGAGGCCGTCATGGAGGACGCGCAGGAGACGCGTCGCCGCCGGCGTCGCCGCACGGCGCAGGAGGTGGCGGCCGCGCGCGCCGAGGCCGAGGCGACGGAGGTCGCGGAGACCGAGGCGGAGGTGGGCTCGACGGCCGATGTGGTGGCCGACGCGGCGGATGCGCTGGCGGCCCAGGCGGCGGAGTGGGCCGCGGACCGGGGTGCCGATCTGGTGACGAAGGGCGGCGAGGAGCCGACCGGGAAGACGATCTTCGTCGAGAGCCCCGGGATGGAGGCAGAGCCGGAAGAGGAGGCGGAGGAGGAGGAAGAGGGGGTTGCCGCGGAGGCGGCGGAGGCCGGTCCGGTCGCCGAAGGGGTGGAGGTGGGGGCCGAGGAGGAGGAGGAGGTCGAAGGCGAGGAGCCGGAGGCGCCCACAGAGGCACAGCCGGCGGCGGCTGCGATCAAGCCGTCGGATCGGCCGCGGCTGCGGCGGGCGGCCGAGGTGCTCAGCCGGCAGCGGCCGGCGGCGCCCGCGCCGGCGGCGAGTGCGGCGCCGGGCGGGCAGGTGCGCATCCAGGCCGAGGGCTTCACGCCCGATGGACGGCGCAAGAAGGAGAAGGGCAAGAAGAAGAAGCGGCGCGTCGACCAGGAAGCGGTGCAGGAGAACATTGCGCGCACCATGGCGGAGATGAAATCCGGCGGCAAGAAGCGCCGGCACCGCCGTGAGGAGGCGCCGAGCCGCGTGGAGCGGGAGGCGGAGCGCCTGCGCAGCGAGGCGGAGGCCGCCCAGCAGGTCCGGGTGAACGAGTTCCTGACGCCGGCGGAGCTCGCGGAGCTGATCGACCGCAGCCCGACGGAGATCGTGGCGAGCGCCTTCAAGAATCTGGGGCTGATGGTCACGATCAACCAGCGGCTGGATTTCGACCAGATCGAGCTGCTGCTGGACGAGTTCGGGTTCCAGGCGGTCCGTGAGGAGGAGTACGGCGCGGAGGTCGAAGAAGACCTGGAGGTCGAGGAGACGGCGGAGGACCTGGTCCCGCGGCCGGCGGTGGTGACCGTGATGGGTCACGTGGACCACGGCAAGACGTCGCTGCTCGACCACATCCGCAAGACGAACGTGATCGCGGGCGAGGCGGGCGGCATCACGCAGCACATCGGTGCCTACCACGTCAAGCTGGCGGACGGCCGCTCGCTGTCCTTCCTGGACACGCCGGGGCACGCGGCGTTCACCGCGATGCGCGCCCGCGGCGCGGAAGTGACCGACATCGTGATCCTGGTGGTGGCGGCGGACGACTCGGTCATGCCGCAGACGATCGAGGCGATCAGCCACGCGAAGAACGCGGGCGTGCCGCTGGTGGTCGCGGTGAACAAGACAGACCTGCCGGGCGCGAACCCGACGCGGGTCAAGCAGGAGCTGCTGAATCACGGTGTGGTGGTGGAGGAGTTTGGCGGCGAGGTGCTGAGCGCCGACGTGAGCGCGAAGAAGGGCACCGGGATTCAGGACCTGATCGACAAGATCCTGCTGCAGGCGGAGATGCTGGACCTCAGGGCGAATCCGCATCGGCACGCGCAGGGCACGGTGATCGAGGCGCAGCTCGACGTCGGCAAGGGTCCCGTGGCGACGGTGCTCGTGACGAACGGCACGCTGCGCGTCGGCGACGCGTTCGTGTGCGGCCTCTACGACGGCCGCGTGCGCGCGCTGCTGGACGAGCGGGGCAACCACATCGAGGAGGTCGGCCCCGGCGAGCCGGCGCAGATCCTCGGCATCTCGGGCGTGCCACAGGCGGGGGACGCGCTCGTGGCCATGGACGCGGACCGCGCCTCCGAGATCTCGCAGACGCGGCAGCGGCTGGACCGCGAGAAGCAGCTGCGGATCAAGAGCCGCGGCGTGAAGCTGACCGACATCAGCAAGCTGCTGGCGGAGGGCGAGACGGCGCAGCTGAACCTCGTCATCAAGGGCGATGTGGATGGCTCGGTGCAGGCCCTGTCGGACGCGCTCGAGCAGCTGTCCACGGGCGAGGTGCAGGTGCAGGTGATCCACCGCGCGGTGGGCGCCATCAACGAGTCGGACGTGCTGCTCGCCACCACGGCCGGCGCGATCATCATCGGCTTCCACGTGCGTCCCGACACGAACGCCCGAAACGTGGCCGTCCGCGAGGGCGTCGATATCCGCCTCTACGATATCATCTACGAGGCGGTCGAGGACGTCCGCAACGCGCTCGAGGGGCTGCTCCAGCCGGGGGAGAAGGAGGTCCTCCTGGGCGTGGCCGAGGTGCGGCAGCTCTTCAAGGTGCCGCGGATCGGTACGGTGGCCGGCTGCTACGTGCAGGAGGGGATCATCGACCGACGGGCGCGCATCCGCGTGGTGCGCAATGCCGTGCAGGTCTACGAGGGCGAGCTGGCCAGCCTCAAGCGCTTCAAGGATGATGTCCGCGAGGTGCGCGAGGGTTTCGAGTGCGGCCTCAACATCGCCGGCTACAACGACCTCAAGATCGGCGACAGCATCGAGTGCTATCGCGTCGAGGAGTTCGCCCGCACGCTGGCCGGCGCCGCCGGCGAGGGGGCCTGAGGACGGCGAGGCCGGGGGCGCGGAGGGCGGGGTGGTGATCGGCACGATCGCATGGCAGCTCGAGATCCTGGGCTGCCAGTCCCTCAAGGAGAAGCGCTCGGTCGTCAAGAGCCTGAAGGACCGGCTGCACCAGCGCTTCAACGTCTCCGTAGCGGAGACGGCGCACCAGGATCTGTGGCAGCGGGCGGAGCTCGTCGCATGCGTCGTGGCGGGCGAGCGACGTCACGCGGAGTCCGTCCTCGAGAGCGCGGACCGGCTCGTCGCGTCGGAGTACCGGGCCCGCGTGATCGACAGCAGGCGGGAGCTCTTCTGAGACGGCGGCCGTGAGCGATACACGGCCGCCGTCTTGCATCGGCGGCGAGCCGGCGCGCGGCGCCGGCCGGACGGAAAACCGGGAAGGGGAGCGGAGATGCCGGGTCGCCGGATCGAGCGGTTGAACGAGCAGTTCCGGCGGGAGGTCATCGACATCCTGCGGGGCAGCGTGAAGGATCCGCGCGTGGGCACCGTGACCGTCACCGGCGCGCGCGTGGCGCCCGACCTCACGCTCGCCCGGATCTTCATCTCCGTGCCCGGCGACGACGCGGAGTTGCTGGCCGGTCTCGCGGCGGCCACTCCCTTCATCCGCGGCGAGCTCGGGCGACGGCTGAGGATCCGGCGCGTGCCCGAGCTTCGCTTCGAGGTTGACCGTTCGCTGGAGCAGGCCATGCGCATCGAGGAGCTCCTGCACGAAGCCCGCGGGCAGGGCGGCGGAGCGGAGGAGGAGGCGCCCGACGACGCGCCCGGGGACGCGGACGCGGAGCGCGATGAGCCCTAGCCCCGCCGACGGCGTGCTCCCGGTGGACAAGCCGGTGGGTCCCACGTCTCACGACATCGTGGACGCGGCGCGGCGGGCCCTCGGGACCCGACGCGTCGGCCACACCGGAACGCTGGATCCGTTCGCCTCGGGACTGCTCCTCCTGTGCGTCGAGCGCGCCACCCGTCTGGCCGAATACCTCTCGGGGCTGCCGAAGACCTACATCGCGACGGTACGCCTCGGCACCACGACCGACACCGACGACCGCACCGGCGAGACCATGTCCACGTCCGAGGGGTGGCGCGAGCTGGATGGCCGGAGCGTCGAGCAGGCGCTCGCCGGCTTCGTGGGACCGCTCCGGCAGGTGCCGCCCGCCTACTCGGCCAAGAAGGTGGGCGGCGAGCGAATGTACCGGCGTGCCCGCCGCGGCGAGCGGGTCGAGCTCGCCCCCGTCGCCGTGCAGATCCACCGCATCGAGGTGCTCGGACTCGATCTCCCCGATGTGGAGTTCGAGGTGGAGTGCTCGAGCGGCACCTACGTCCGGGCGCTGGCCAGGGACCTGGGCGAGGCGCTCGGCACCGGCGCCCACCTGACCGCGCTGCGGCGGACGCGCATCGGACCGCATGACGTGGCCGGCGCAGTGCCTGCGGATGCCCTCGGCAGCGCCGTAACGGTCGGCCGCGCCTGGCTCTCGCCGGCGGTCGCTCTCGCCCACCTCCCCGCCGCCGAGGTGGATGCGGGGGCCGCCGCCGAGATCGTCCACGGAGCGGCCGTGGATGCGCCGGAAGGGACGCCCGCCAGCGGGATCGTCGCCGTCACCCACGCGGGATCGCTCCTGGCCGTGGCCGAGGCCGCCGGCGGCCTGCTCCACCCGCGCAAGGTGTTCCCCCGTGCGTGATGCCGCCCTCGATCTCACCGTTCCGCCCGGGGTGCCCGACACCCCCGACGGCGCGGTGGTGACCGTCGGCACTTTCGACGGCATCCACCGCGGCCACTGGGCCGTGCTGCAGGAGACCCGCCGCTGGGCGCGCTCCGATGGGCGCCGCAGCGTGCTCGCGACCTTCCACCCGCACCCGCTCACCATCGTGCGCCCCTCCGCCGCGCCGGCGCTCCTCACGACGCCCGAGGAGAAGGAGGAGATCCTGGCGGAGTCGGGGCTGGACTACGCCGTCTTCCTGCCCTTCACGCCCGTTCTCATGCGCTACCCGCCCGAGCGCTTCGTCGAGGAGGTGCTTATCGACCGGCTCCGCATGCGCCGCCTCGTCATCGGCTATGACCACGGCTTCGGGCGCGGCCGCAGCGGCGACGTGGACACCCTGCGCGACATTGGGGAGCGCCTCGGCTTCGACGTCCACGTGGTGGACGCCGTTCACATGGGCGATGCGCCGATCTCCTCCACGCTCATCCGGACCGCGCTCCAGAAGGGCGACGTGGTGGCCGCGGCCGCGGGACTCGGGCGCCCCTACTCCCTGCGCGCGCCCGTCGTCCGCGGGGACGGCCGCGGCCGCTCGCTCGGCTTCGCCACCGCCAACCTGCGACCGGGCGGAAACGACAAGCTGCTTCCGCGCGAGGGCATCTATGCCGTTCGCACCGTCCTCCCGGGCCGGCGCCGCCCCGACGGCCGCCCTCTCGACGGCGTGCTCCACCTCGGCCCCCGCCCCACCTTCCAGGGCGCTGCTCCGACCATCGAGCTCCATCTCTTCGACTTCGACGACGACCTCTACGGCGAGGAGCTGCGCGTGGACTTCTGCGGCTGGATCCGCGGGATCCACCACTTCGGCAGCATCCCTGCGCTCATCGAGGCCGTGCGCGCGGACTGCGCCGCCGCGCGGTCGCTGCTGGGGTCGGGGACGGGAGCTTGCCGGAGCGGTGAGGGTCCGCTAGACTAAAAGGCTTGACAGGTTCAGGAGCAGACTCGCTTCCCGACCAGCACTTGTCTCTCGAGGAGGCTGCCCGCATGGGCGACAAGGACGAAGTCATCCGCAAGTACCAGCTGCACGAGACCGATCGTGGCAGCGCCCCCGTTCAGATCGCGCTCCTGACGGAGCGCATCAATCATCTCACCGACCACTTCCGAAGCCACCCGAAGGATCACCATGGGCGTCGCGGCCTGCTCATGATGGTGGGCCGGCGGCGTCGCCTGCTGGAGTATCTCCGGCGGACGGACCTGGAGCGCTATCGGGAGCTCATCGCGGACCTCGGCCTGCGCCATTAAAGGACGGTATGGTAATGCACAGAATCGAAAAGCAGTTCGCGGGCCGGAAGCTGGTCCTGGAGACGGGGCGGATGGCCAGACAGGCGGGTGGCTCCTGCCTGGTACAGTTCGGCGAGACGGTGGTGCTGTGCACGGCGACGGCGCAGGACCACCCGACGCACCTGCCGTTCTTTCCCCTGACGATCGAGTATCGGGAGCGGACGTACGCGGCGGGGAAGATCCCGGGCGGCTTCATCAAGCGTGAGGGTCGGCCGAGCGACTCGGAGATTTTGTCGGCGCGGCTGACGGACCGGCCGCTCCGGCCGCTGTTCCCGGACGGCTTCATGCACGAGACGCAGATCTTCTGCTACGTGCTGTCGGCGGACCAGGAGAACGACGCGGACGTGCTGGGGATCCTGGGCGCCTCGACGGCGCTGAACCTTTCGCAGGTCCCGTTCGAGAACCGGGTGGCCGCGGTGCGGATCGGTCGGATCCAGGGGCAGTGGGTGCTCAACCCGACGTTCCAGCAGCTGGAGTTCAGCGACGTCGACATCGTGGTGGCGGGGACGGCGAAGGCGATCACGATGGTGGAAGGCGGCTGCGTGGAGGTGCCGGAGGAGGACCTGGTGGAGGGGCTGGAGGTGGCGCACCGCGGCATCCAGGAGCTGATCGAGATCCAGGACGAGTTCATCGAGGGGCGCACGGTCCCGAAGATGGAGTGGTCGCCTGTGGAGGCGCCGCAGGACGTGGTGAAGCGGGTGACGAAGCTGGCTGAGAAGCGGGTGGCGGAGTCGCTGAACCTGAAGGACAAGTCGGAGCGGAAGCAGGCGCTGGCGGCGCTGCGGGAGGACGTCTGGGATCAGCTTGCGGAGGAGTTCCCGGAACAGGAGCGGGCAGTGGCGGACGTGGTCTCCGGAATCGAAAAGAAGGTCATGCGTCGCCAGATCCTGGAGAAGGGGGAGCGGGCGGACGGGCGCGGCTCGGACGAGATCCGGCCGATCACCTGCGAGGTGGGGGTGCTGCCGCGGACGCATGGCTCCGCGCTGTTCACGCGCGGCCAGACGCAGGCGCTGGCCACGGTGACGCTGGGGACGCAGTCGGACGAGCAGCGGATCGAGACGATCAACCATCCGCAGGAGACCTCGAAGTCGTTCATGCTGCACTACAACTTCCCGCCGTTCTCCACGGGAGAGGTGAAGCCGATGCGGGGGACCTCGCGGCGCGAGATCGGCCACGGCTCGCTGGCCGAGCGGGCAGTGCAGCCGCTGCTGCCGATGTACGAGGACTTTCCCTACACGATCCGGGTGGTATCGGACATCCTGGAGTCGAACGGTTCGTCGTCGATGGCGTCGGTGTGCGGTGCGTCGCTGTCGCTGATGGATGCGGGCGTGCCGATCAAGAGCTCGTGCGCCGGCGTGGCGATGGGGCTGATCAAGGAAGGCAGCAAGGTCGCGGTGCTGACCGACATCCTCGGGATGGAGGACGCGCTGGGCGACATGGACTTCAAGGTGGCGGGGACGCGACAGGGAGTGACCTCGATTCAGATGGACATCAAGATCGAGGGGCTGACGGTGGACATCATGCGCGAGGCGCTCGAGCGAGCGAACAAGGGGCGCATGCATATCCTCGGCATCATGGACGAGACGATCAGCACGGCGCGCTCGGATCTCTCGCAGTGGGCGCCGCGGATCATCACGATGCAGATCAACCCGGAGAAGATCGGCGAGGTCATCGGGCCGAAGGGGAAGACGATCCGGGCGATCCAGGAGGAGACTGGCGCCCAGATCAACATCGAGGACTCCGGGCTGGTGAAGATCGCGAGCGTGTCGGGCGAAGGCGGTGAGCGGGCGAGGGAGCGGATCGCGGCGATCGTGCAGGAGCCCGAGGTGGGACGGGTCTACGAGGGCGTCGTGAAGTCGACGACGTCGTTCGGGGCCTTCGTCGAGATCATCCCGGGCACGGAAGGGCTCTGCCACATCTCCGAGCTTCAGGAAGGTCGTACGGAGAAGACGGAGGATGTGCTGAAGAAGGGGGATGTGACGAAGGTGAAGCTGCTCTCGATCGACGAGAAGGGGCGGCTGCGCCTGTCGCGCAAGGCCGCACTGCAAGAAGCCGAGTCGTGACGGAGGACGGCCCCGCCGCCGCGGCGGGCGAGGCAGGGTTCCGCAGCGCGACGCTGCGGGACGGGCTCGTGGTGCTGACCGAGGAGATGCCGGGCGTGCGCTCGGCATCTCTCGGCGTCTGGGTCCGGTTCGGCTCGGCGCACGAGCGACGCGAGGAGATGGGCGTGGCCCATCTCCTCGAGCACATGGTATTCAAGGGCACGAGCCGGCGCAGTGCACGCGATCTGGCGCTCGTGCTCGAGCGGCTGGGCGGGAGCCTGGATGCCTACACGACGCGCGAGCACACCAGCTTCCAGGCGCGGGTGCTCGATGAGAACCTGGATGTGGCGCTCGATGTCCTGGCCGACCTGGTGCTCTCTCCCCTGCTGCGGGAAGAGGACCTGGCGCTCGAGCGGGAGGTCGTGCTCGAGGAGATCGCGACGGTCGAGGACACCCCGGACGACATCGTCTTCGACCTGCACGCGGACGCCCTCTGGGGTGGGCACCCCTATGGCTTCAGCATCCTCGGTACGCGCGACACGGTGGCCGGCTTCCAGGCCGCCGATCTCGCCCGCGTTCACTCCGCCCGCTACCGCGCTCCCAACCTGGTGGTCGCCGCCGCCGGCAGCGTGCGCCACGACGATGTCGTGGCCCGAGTCGAGCGGCTGTTCGGGGCCGCCGGCCCGGCGGCCGAGGGACCGCCCGGCGTGCCCGGGCCTCCGAGCTCCGGACCCGCCGAGCTCCGCGTGGCGCGACCCACCGCCCAGACCCATATTGTCTTCGGCACGCAGACGTTCGGCCACGGCGATCCGCGCCGCTACGCGCTGGTGCTGCTGTCCAACGTCTTCGGCGGCGGGATGAGCTCGCGGCTCTTCCAGCGGGTGCGGGAGGAACTGGGGCTGGCGTACGCGGTCTACTCGTACCAGTCGTTCTATCGGGACGCCGGCGTTGCGGGCGTGTACGTCGGCACGCGCCACGAATGGGCGGAGCACGCCGAGGACGTGGTACGCGAGGAAATGGGGCGGGCGGCGCGCGAAGGCCTCACGGCCGAGGAACTGGAGGACGTAAAGGGGCAGGTCAAGGGGCAGATGATGCTGGCACTGGAGTCCAGCAGCGCCCGCCTGCACCGCCTGGCGGGATGCGCCCTCTACGACGAGCCGTTTCTGGGACTGGACGAGATGGTGGCGCGCGTGGAGCGCGTGACGCTGGAGGACGTCGCGGCGGTCGCGGCGGAGATCCTGGATCCGGGCCGGCAGGTCGTTCTGCGGCTCGGACCACAGGAGACGTGATCGATCCTGAAACAACGGACAAAGAGCGATACCATGATCATCGGGGTTCCGAAGGAGATCAAGACCAACGAGAACCGGGTCGCGTTGGTCCCTGGCGGAGCGGAAACGCTGGTCCAGGCCGGGCACGAGGTGTTGGTCGAGAACGATGCGGGGTCGGGCAGCGGCTTCGAGGATGCCGCCTACGAGGCCGCGGGGGCCCGCATCGTCGGACACGCCGAGGACGTCTGGAAGCAGGCGGAGATGATCCTCAAGGTGAAGGAGCCGATCGAGCCGGAGTGGCCGCGGATGAGGCGCGGCCAGGTGCTCTTCACGTACTTTCACTTCGCCGCCTCGGAGCCGCTCACGAAGGCCGTTCTGAAGTCCGGCGCGGTCGCGATCGCCTACGAGACCGTGCAGCTGCCCACGGGCGAGCTCCCGCTGCTCACCCCGATGAGCGAGGTGGCCGGCCGCATGGCCGTGCAGGAGGGCGCCAAGTACCTGGAGAAGTTCTTCGGCGGGCGCGGCATCCTGCTCGGAGGCGTCCCGGGCGTGGAGCCCGCCACAGTGGTGGTCCTGGGCGGCGGCATCGTAGGCTCGAACGCGGCACGCATGGCCGCGGGGCTCGGCGCGCATGTCGTGATCCTCGACCTCTCGCTGAACCGGCTCCGCTACCTGGCGGACGTCATGCCGGCCAACGTCACGATGCTGCACTCCAGCCGGCACCACATCGCCGAGCAGCTCGCCAAGGCCGATCTGCTCATCGGCGCGGTCCTGCTGCCGGGCGCCAAGGCCCCCAAGCTGGTGCGCCGCGAGGACCTCAAGCTCATGAAGCCGGGCTCGGTCATCACCGATGTGGCCGTGGATCAGGGCGGCTGCGTCGAGACCATCCATGCCACTACCCACGAGGATCCGATCTACGTGGTGGACGGCGTGATCCATTACGGCGTGGCGAACATGCCCGGCGCGGTGCCGCGCACCTCCACGCTCGCGCTGACCAACGCGACGTTCCCCTACGCGCTCACGCTCGCCAACAAGGGCTGGCAGCGCGCCTGCCGCGAGGACCGCGCCCTCGCCCTCGGCGCCAACGTGGTCGACGGAAAGATCTGCTATCCCGGCGTGGCGGAGGCGTTCGGCCTCGATTTCACACCCGTCGAGGAAGTCCTCTGACGTCGCACGGCGCGCAGTGCACGGGCCGCGGCGGGCGGCCGGCCGCCACGGCCGACCGCCCGCCCCCGCCCCCGCCCCCGCCCCCCCTCCACTCCGTCCCGCCGGCCGCCAGGTCGCGGCCGGACGCAGGCACGGCGGCGTGCCGATGAACACCGTGCGCGTCCCGATCCGGCGGCTGGAGAACTACCCCGCCGACTGGCCGCTGCCCGCGTACGCCACGCCCGGCTCGGCCGCCGTCGACCTGCGCAATGCCGGCCCCGACCTGGTGCTTCCCCCGCTCGGCAGGCACCTCGTGCCCACCGGTCTCGCGATCGCGCTGCCGGATGGCCTCGAGGCGCAGGTCCGGCCCCGCTCCGGCTTGGCGCTGAGGCAGGGGCTTACCCTGGTCAATACGCCGGGCACGATCGACAGCGATTACCGCGGCGAGATCCGGATCCCGCTCGTCAACCTCGACCCGGCGCCGCAGACCGTGGCGCACGGCGAGCGCATCGCGCAGCTGCTGGTGGCGGGGTACGTGCGCATCGAGTGGGAGGGGCGGGATGCGCTGCCACCGACGCTTCGCGGGGGTGGTGGCTTTGGCAGCACGGGCCGGTGAACAGATGTTCTCGGGCGCGCGGATGAGGGGACCACAACCCGTCGAAAACGCGCGGACTTACAACGATCCCGGCTCCCTTGCCGGGGTTGTGTGGCACGGTTAGCTTTGCGCTACTCAAGGTGCTGCGCGGCGGAGCGTCACCCGGCCGGCGCGAGCCCACCGCTCCGATCCTGGACCCCGATTCCGGCCTGGGAGCCGCTGGATGGCCATGGCACTTCGTACGTTCCTGAATTCCGGGCGCCTGATCCCGATCAACGACATTGCGGTCGATCTGGGGACGGCGAACACGCTGGTGTACGTGAAGGGCGAGGGCATCGTCCTGAACGAGCCGTCGGTGGTGGCGGTGGAGCGGGGGACGAACCGGATCAAGGGAATCGGGCTGGAGGCCAAACGGATGCTGGGCCGAACGCCCGAGGGGATCATGGCGGTGCGGCCGCTGAAGGATGGCGTGATCGCGGATGTCGACATCACCGAGATCATGCTGCGGCACTTCTTGCGTGCGGTGGCGGCGAAGCGGTTCTTCAAGATGAAGCCGCGGGTGATCGTGGGGGTGCCGTCGGGGATCACGGAGCTGGAGCGGCGGGCGGTGCGCTCGAGTGCGAAGGAGGCGGGGGCCAAGGAAGTCTACATGGTGGCGGAGCCGATGGCCGCGGCGATTGGGGTGGGGCTGCCGGTAGACACGCCGACGGGGAACATGGTGATCGACATCGGGGGCGGAACCACGGAGATCGCAGTGATCGCGTTGAACGGGATCGTGTCCGACACCTCGATCCGGGTGGGTGGGGACGAGATCGACGCGGCGATCGTGACGTTCCTGAGGAAGAACTACAATCTGCTGATCGGCGAGCCGACGGCGGAGGCGATCAAGATCCAGATCGGCTCGGCGTTCAACAACGGCGACGAGCGCGAGATGGAGGTGAAGGGGCGAGACCTCGTGAGCGGGATCCCGAAGACGGTGCGGGTGCACTCACAGGAGATCCGGGAGTGCATCCAGGAGCCGATCCAGCAGATCGTGGACGCGGTGCGCCGGGCGCTGGAGATCACGCCGCCGGAGCTGGCCTCCGACATCGTGGACCGGGGCATCGTGATGACGGGGGGCGGCGCGCTGATCCGTGGTCTGGACCAGCTGCTCACGCACGAGACGAACCTGCCGATCCACGTGGATGAGGAGCCGCTCACCTGCGTGGTACGGGGCGCGGGCCGGATCCTGGACGACTTCGAGCGCTTCCGGAACGTGCTCAACACGTAAGTGGCGGACTACTTCGACGGCAGCCGCAAGGGACGACGCCGCGACCTGGCGTTCGCCGGGGGTGTCCTGCTGGCCGCCTTCGTTCTGTACTTCCTGCCTCCCCGCTACCAGACTCCGATCCGGGACGTGGTGCGCGCGACGGCGCTGCGGCCGTTCATCGCCATGCAATCGGGCGTGGTGCACCACGAGCAGAGCGGGGTGGACGTGAACGTCCTGTCGGCGGAGCGGGATTCGCTGGCGGCAGTGGTGGCGGCACAGGCGAGCCTGGCGGAGGAGAACCGGCGGCTGCGCGCGCTGCTCGCGCTGCGCCCGCGGGCGGGAGCGGCGTTCGTGCCCGCGGAGCTGCTCAGCCTGGGGGTGGGCGGGGCGGAGAGCACGTTCCTGCTGGATGTGGGCTCGGCCGATGGCGTGCAGGTGGGCAGCCCGGTGATCGCGCCGGGCGGCCTCGTGGGGGTGGTGAAGGACGTGGGTCCGCACCTCTCGCAGGCCATCGACT
Source organism: uncultured Gemmatimonadales bacterium (assembly GCA_963708135.1). Taxonomy (GTDB): domain Bacteria; phylum Gemmatimonadota; class Gemmatimonadetes; order Longimicrobiales; family RSA9. Next base: position 1,032,067 of record OY970192.1, read on the forward strand.
GGACGAACCCGGACTTCCGGGCGAGCGCGATGACGGCCGACGGCACATCGTACGGGATCGTGGAGCCACGGCAGGAGGGCTCCTTCCGGGAGGATGATCTGCTGGCGCTGACGGGAGCGCCGTTCCACAGCGAGATCGCGGCCGGGACGCGTGTGGTCACGTCGGGGCGGGGTGGCATCTACCCGCGCGGCGTCCCGCTGGGCACGGTGGTCGGGATCGATGAGGCGGACACCGGCTGGCGGAAGAGCTACCTGCTGCGGCCGGCGGTGCGCCCGGAAGGCGTCACGCACGTGCTGGTCGGTCTGCCACGGGCTCGGGCCTATCGTGGCGACATCTCCGACCTGTGGAGCGTGCAAGCGGCGCCGGACACCGTGGCGGCCCGGCTCGAGGGGCAGGATTCCCTGCACGGCACGGGCGCGCCGGCCAAGCCGACGTCGCAGGGGAGCCGCTGATGGCGACGGGGGGCTGGAGCTACGCGGCGCTGATCGTGGTGCTGGTCGTGCTCCATTTTCTGCTGCATCTCGGATTCGGGCTGGGATCCTCCGCGCCGGATCTCTTGACGGTGGCGTTGCTGCTCGGGGCGAGGCGGCTGGGTGGTGGCGGCGCGGCGCTTCTGGGGTTCGTTCTTGGCCTCCTGCGTGATGCGCTCGCGATCGCGGCGTTCGGTGCCGACATGGTGGTGCTGACGGCGCTCGGGTACGTGGGGGCTCGCTCGCGCGAGCTGTTCGTGGGAGACAGCCTGGTGTTCGGCGCGGCCTACCTGTTCCTGGGCAAGTGGGTGCACGATGCGGGGTTGTACCTTCTGGGCAGGACGATCGGCGGTGCCGGCGTCGCCGCCGGGCTGCTGGTCGAGGCGCCGATCGCGGCCGCGTACGCGGCCGCGGCGGGCATGCTCGCGCTGCTCGCCTACCGCTCGTTCACGGGAGAGCGCTGAGGCGCGGCGGCGCGTGGGCTCCATCCCTTCCTCGGGTTGACGGTCATGCAGGTCTTCCATCCGCACGTGCGACGACGGCGTGCGATCGGCGCCATGGCGGCGCTGTTCCTCGGTCTGGGCAGTCTGGGCGCGGCGTTCTTCCGCACGCAGATCGTCCAGAACGAGGCGTACTCCCAGCAGTCGGAGATGAACCGGCTGCGGCCGATGATGCTGCCCGCGCCGCGCGGCACGATCTACGACCGCAACGGTCGGATCATCGCCGACAACATGCCCGGCTACACCCTCTCGCTTCTGCCCGCACCCACGGACTCGCTCGAACGCACGCTCGAGCGGCTCGCGCCGCTCGTCTCGCTGCCGCCGGACGGAGTGGCCGCGGCGCTGGCGCGGCACCGCCGGGCGCCGGCGTTCCCGGTGGTCGTGGCGACGGACCTGAGCTTCGACCAGGTATCCAGGCTCGAGGAGCGGCGGGACATGCTGCCCGGGATCTTCATCGACATGCGCCCGAAGCGGCGCTACACGGGCGGGCCCGCGATTGCGCACCTGGTCGGGTATACGGCCGAGATCAGCGAGCGGGAGCTGGGCGAGGCGGAGTTCGCCGGTTACACGCAGGGGCAGCAGGTCGGCAAGGCCGGCCTCGAGCGGGAGTATCAGCACCTGCTGGCAGGGAAGCCCGGCTTCCGGTACGTGAAGGTGGACGCGCGCGGGCACCTGGTCGGGCGGTTCAGGCCGCGCCCGCAGCAGCCCCCGGTCCCGGGCCAGGACCTGCACCTCTACCTCGATCTGCCGTTGCAGGAGTTCGTCGCGCACATCTTCCCGGACTCGATGCGGGGCGCGATCGTGGCCATGGAGCCGGGGACGGGGCACGTGCTCGCCATCTACTCCAAGCCGGCGTACGATCCCAACGATTTCATCGGCGGCGTGTCCACGAAGGTGTGGCGGGGCCTGCGCGACGATCCGGCCAAGCCGCTGCTTCAGCGGGCGAGCGCCGGGCTCTACCCGCCGGGCTCGACGTTCAAGCTGGCCACGGCGGCGATCGGGCTGGAGCTGGGCGTGATCGATGCGAAGGCGGTGATGCCGATCCCCTGTCGCGGCGGGATGCAGTTCGGCGACCGCTACTTCCGCTGCTGGGACCGCAAGGGGCACGGGTTCGTTACCCTTCCGGACGCGATCAAGCTCTCCTGTGATGTGTACTTCTACCAGCTCGGGCTGAAGATCGGGCTGGACCGCTTCACGGCGGAGGGGACGCGGCTCGGCTTCTCCGAGAAGACGGGCATCGATTTGCCCGTCGAGCGCGCGGGCAACTTCCCGGACTCGCCGGATTGGTACAGGCGCCACTTCGGGTGGAAGCCGACATCCGCGGAGGTGCTCAGCCTCGCCATCGGGCAGGGCCCCAACGACCAGACGCCGCTGAAGATGGCGCAATTCTACGCGGCGCTCGCGGCGGACGGGCGGGTGCGCTCCCCGCGCATCGCGGCGGTAGGCGACAGCGGACAGGTCTGGGACCTGCACATCTCGAAGGAGAGCCTGGGCTGGCTCCGCGAGGGGCTGCGCCGGGTGGTGGCGAGCGGCGGCACGGCCGGCCTCTCGCGGCTCGAGCACTGGGACCTGCTGGGAAAGACGGGCACGGCGCAGAACTCGCACGGCGCGGACCACGCCTGGTTCGTGGGAATGGCCGGCCCCCGCGGCGGCGACCCCGAGGTCGTGGTGGCGGCGCTGGTGGAGGCCGGCGCCCACGGTTCGGAAGCGGCGCAGTACGCGGCCAAGGCGGCGGATTACTACTTGCGGGAGAAGTACCACATGCCGATCGACACGATCCAGACGCTGAAGGAGCATCTGCTGGCGGGGAAGCCCGCGCCCTGGGCGCAATGACGGTGATCCGGCGCGCCCGGTCGCTGCTGGGCGACCCGGTTCTCGCCATCACGATCTTCGCGCTCACGGTCTTCGGGATCGCGATGATCTACTCCGCGGGGCAGCTCGACGTGCCGGACCCGCTCGTCCGGCGGCTCTGGAAGATGCAGATCCTGTGGTGGGGGATCTCGCTGGTGGCGCTCTTCGTCGTGATGCGGATCCAGGTGCGCTGGTTCGAGTGGGCGGCGGTGCCGGCGTACGTGCTGTCGATTCTCGCGCTCGTCGCTACGCTGGTCATCGGCATCGGGCTCGGCACCGCCAAGGGGACGAAGCAGTGGATCTCGCTCGGCCCCGTCGCCATCCAGCCGGCGCAGTTCGCGGACCTGGCGACCATCCTCATGCTCGGCCGCGTGATCGGCAGCTGGCGCGAGCCGCCGGGCTCACTCTTCGCGCTGTGGAGGCCGGTCGCGGTGGCCGCCGTGCCGCTCCTGCTGGTGCTGGCGCAGCCGGATCTCGGGACCGCGATGGTGTTCGGGGCGATCCTCGTGGCGACGCTGTACTGGGGCGGCACGCCGCTGGGACTCATGTTCCTGCTGCTGTCCCCGCTGTTCGGGCTGTTCCTGGCGTTCCAGGGCTGGCTGTTCAGCGTCTACATGGTGGCGCTGATCGCCTTCCTCTACTTCTACCGCACCTACCTGCTGGAGGGCGCGCTCATCGTGGGCGCCAACCTGGCGGCGGGGACGGTGGCGGTGCCGCTCTGGAATCACCTGAAGCCGTACCAGAAGAACCGCCTGCTGGTGTTCCTGGACCCGAGCATCGATCCGCGCGGCTCGGGCTATCACGTGATCCAGTCGCGTGTGGCGATCGGGAGCGGCGGACTGCTGGGCAAGGGCTTCACGATGGGGACGCAGAAACGGCTCGCGTTCCTGCCGGAGCAGCAGACGGACTTCATCTTCAGCGTGATCGGCGAGGAGTTCGGCTTCATCGGGACGATGGCGGTGCTGATCGCCTTCGGGGTCGTGCTGTGGCGCCTGGCGCGCGTCTCCGAGCGGGTGGCCGACCCCTTTGCCGGGATCGTGGTGTTCGGTATCTTCGGGGCCTGGTTCGCACATGTCGTGGTGAACATCGGGATGACGGTCGGCGTGATGCCGATCACCGGCATCCCGTTGCCGTTCCTCAGCTACGGCGGCTCTTTCCTGCTGGCCACCTACATTGGCCTGGGGCTGGCGGAGCGGGTGTCGGCGGAACAGGGGAAGATCTGAAGCGATGACGTGGTTCCGGAAGCCCAAGCAGAAGCTGCGTGCCACGGACCGGCGGGACCTGCCAACGGACGTGTTCGACAAGTGTCCGGATTGCGGGGAGATCGTGTACCGGGCGCGGCTGGAACAGAACCTGGGCGTGTGCCCGAGCTGCGGTCATCACTCCCGTATCGACGCGGAGCAGTACGTCGCGCTGCTGCTCGACGCCGACGGCATCGAGGAGCTGGATGCGGATCTGCGCAGCGGGGACCCGATCGGGTTCGTGGACCTGAAGCCGTACACGGAGCGCCTGAGCGCGGCGGAGCGGAACACGGGCCACGGTGACGCGATCCTCACGGCCGTGGGGGCGCTGGAGGAGATCCCCGTCTGCCTCGGCGTGATGGACTTTGCCTTCATCGGCGGCAGCATGGGGTCGGTGGTGGGCGAGAAGCTGGCGCGGGCGGGGCGGCGTGCGCTGGAGGACCGGCGGCCGCTGATCGTGGTCTCCGCGTCCGGCGGCGCCCGCATGATGGAGGGGATCCTCTCGCTCATGCAGATGGCCAAGACCTCCGCGGTGCTCGCGCAGCTGCACGAGGCCGGGCTGCCGTACGTTTCGGTGCTGACGAATCCGACGACCGGAGGCGTCACCGCCTCGTATGGAATGCTCGGGGATCTGAACCTGGCCGAGCCGGGGGCGCTCATCGGCTTCGCCGGCCCGCGCGTGATCGAGCAGACGATCAAGCAGGAGCTGCCGGCGGGGTTCCAGCGATCCGAGTTCCTGCTCGAGCACGGCATGCTCGACCGGATCGTGGATCGGCGCGGGATGAAGCACGAGATCGGCTCGCTGCTGCGCCACATGCTGGGGCTGCCGGAGCGTCCGGCGGCGCAGTTCGAGAACGGCGCCGCCGCGCGTCCGGGGGAGGCAGCGGGCGTCCGTCCGCCGCCGCCGGGACGCGAGGATGGCCGGGCCGCGGGAGGCCGGAAGGGGCGCGCCTCGAGTTGAGTCCCGCCACATACCAGGATCTGATCCGCGAGCTGTTCCCCCGCCTCACCGGCGGGATCCGCTGGGGCCTCGAGCGGACGGAGCGGCTCCTCGCCAGCGTGGGGGATCCTCACCGCGCCTTTCGCACCATCCACGTCGGCGGCACGAACGGGAAGGGCTCGGTTTCGGCCACGATCGCGGCGGTGCTGCGGCGCTGCGACGGGGGGCCGATCGGCCTCTACACCTCGCCGCACCTGTGCACGTTCCGGGAAAGAATCCAGATCGAGGGGGAGCCGGTGTCCGAGGCCGCGCTGCTGTCTGCGGCGACCCGGCTGTGGCCTGCCGTCGAGGCGGAGCGGCCGTCGTTCTTCGAGGCGACGACGGCCCTCGCCTTCCTCGTGCTGGCGGAGGCCGGGGTGTCCGCCGCGGTGGTCGAGGTGGGGCTGGGCGGGCGGCTGGATGCGACGAACGTGATCGCGCCGGCGGTCGTGGCGCTGACCAACGTCGCCATGGACCACGCGCAGTACCTCGGCGAGACGCCGCTCGCGGTGGCGGGCGAGAAAGCGGGGATCATCAAGCCCGGCGTTCCCGTCGTCACCGCGGAGCCGCCCGGGCCGGTGCGCGCGCTGTTCCAGGCGCGGGCGGCACAGCTCGGCGCGCCCTTCGAGGCGGTGGAGCGGGAGTCGCTGAGGGAGGTGGTCGTGACGGAGCAAGGCACGCGGTTCCAGGTGGAGACCTCCGCCTGGGGGCCTCTTTCCCTCGCTACGCCGCTGGCGGGGGAACACCAGGCCATGAACGCCGCGCTCGCCGTGCGCGCGCTCGAGCGCCTGCCGGAGCCGCTGCGTCCCCGCCGGGACGCAGTACTGGCGGGCGTCCCCGACGTCTACTGGCCGGGCCGGCTCCAGGTCGAGATCATCGAGGGACGCCACTGGGTCTTCGACGTGGCCCACAACACCGCCGGCGTGCAGGCCCTGGTCTCGACGCTGGACGCGCTCGCGCCGCCGCGGCCGCTCGTGCTGGTCGTCGGCATCCTGGGCGACAAGGAGTGGGGCAGCATGCTGCCGCCGCTCTTCGCCGCCGCCGACCACGTGGTGCTGACGGATCCGCCCAGCGCCCCGGCGGAGCGGCGCTGGGATGCCGCGGCAGCGCTCGCCGCCGTGGCCGCGCCGGCGGCCGAGGTGGTGCCGGATTTCGCCTCCGCGCTCGCCCGGGCCCGCGGCCGCGCGGGCACGGGAAGCGTGCTGGTGACCGGCTCCTTCCATACCGTCGGAGACGCGCTGGCGCTGCTCGGCCGCGCGCCCTACGGCTCCGACCTGCCCTTGCTGCGCCCCGCGAGCGGCGCCTAGATTCGCCGGCCATGGCGGCAGTCCAGAGTCTCCCCGGTTTTCGCGACTTCTATCCCCGGGACTTCGCGGCGCGCGCGCGCATCATGGGCTCGTGGCGCGAGGCGGCCCGGCGCTTCGGCTTCGAGGAATACGACGGGCCGCCGCTGGAGCCGCTCGAGCTCTACGTCGAGAAGAGCGGCGAGGAGATCGTGCGCCAGCTCTACAACTTCGAGGACAAGGGGGGGCGGCAGGTGTCGCTCCGGCCCGAGATGACGCCCTCGCTGGCGCGCATGGTGGCGGCGCGGGCGGGTGAGCTGCGCAAGCCGATCCGGTGGTCGTCCATGCCGCAGCTGTTCCGCTACGAGCGGACGCAGCGCGGGCGGCTGCGCGAGCACTTCCAGTGGAACGTGGACATCATCGGCGAAGAGGATGTCTCGGCGGACGCCGAGGTGCTCGCCGTCGGGCTGACGGCGCTTCGCCTGCTCGGGCTCGGCGCCGAGGACGTGGTGGCGCGCGTGAGCGACCGGCGGCTCCTCGAGCTGCTGCTTCTCGACGCCAGCGTGCCCGCGGACCAGCTTCCCGCCGCGTACGCGGTGATCGACAAGCTCGGCCGCGAGAGCGACGCCGTGCTCCGGCGGCGCCTGGAGCAGGAGGCTGGGTTGGGCCCGGGGACGATCGAAGCGGTGTACGCCATCTTCGGCCACCGCGACTTCGACGCGCTCGCGGCCGCCTATGCCGGCGTGAACGATGTCGGCGTGGAGCTGGAGCGCCTGCGCCGCTACTTCGGCGCGCTGGAGGAGCTCGGGCTCGGGGATTTCGTGGTGTTCGACCCGACCATCGTGCGGGGTCTCGCCTATTACACGGGGATCGTCTTCGAGATCTTCGACCGGAAGGGCGAGCTGCGTGCGGTCTGCGGCGGTGGCCGCTACGACGACCTGCTCGAGGCCGTCGGCGGGGTGCCGCTCCCGGCGCTCGGGTTCGGCATGGGCGACGTCGTGCTGCGGGAGCTGCTCGAGGAGCGCGGCCTGCTGCCCGACCTGGAGCAGAACGTGGACTACTACCTCGTCGCGGTGGGCGAGGAGGAGCGGCCCGTGCTGCGGCGGATCGCACGCGCGCTCCGCGAGGCCGGGCATTCCGTGCTGTACGCGCTGCGCGGCGGCGGGGTACGATCGCAGTTCAAGGACGCGAACGCCCGCGGCGCCCGCCGCGTCATCGTGGTGGGGCCGGACGAGGTGGCGGCGGGCGCGGTGGTGGTGCGGGAGATGGGGAGTGGCGAGGAGCGGCGTGTGGGAATCGAGCGGCTTCTCGAGCGTGGGGATGCCGGGGAGTAGAACGGTTCCTGGTACCTCGTTCAGGGTTTGGAAAGGTCAGCTACCATTGGCGGACGATCAGGCATTGACGCCCAGGGCTGAGGACTTCAGCGCCTGGTACAACGAGGTGGTGCAGCGGGCCGAGCTGGCGGACTACTCGCCGGTGCGCGGCAGCATGGTGATCCGGCCGTACGGCTACGGGATCTGGGAGAACATGCAGCGCACCCTGGACGGGATGTTCAAGGCGACGGGGCACCAGAACGCGTACTTCCCGCTGTTCATTCCGCAGAGCTTCATCGCGCGCGAGGCGGCGCACATCGAGGGGTTCGCCAAGGAGATGGCGGTGGTGACGCACACCCGTCTGATAGCGGACGGGAAGGGTGGCCTGGTGCCGGATCCGGCGTCGAAGCTGGAGGAGCCGCTGATCGTGCGGCCCACGTCGGAGACGATCATCTACGCCATGTTCGCGAAGTGGGTGCAGAGCTACCGGGACCTGCCGCTGCTGATCAACCAGTGGGCGAACGTGGTGCGCTGGGAGATGCGGACGCGGCTGTTCCTGCGCACGCTCGAGTTCCTGTGGCAGGAGGGGCACACGGCGCACGCAACGGAGGCGGAGGCGGAGGAGGAGGCGATCCGCATGCTCGGCGTATACCGGGACTTCATGGAAGGCTCCATGGCGATGCCGCCGATCACGGGGCGCAAGACGGAGTCGGAGAAGTTCCCGGGCGCGGTGCGTACCTACGCGTGCGAGGCGCTCATGCAGGACAACCGAGGGCTGCAGGCGGGCACGTCGCACATGCTCGGGCAGAACTTCGCTCGACAGTTCGACCTGAAGTTCCAGACGGAGGCGGGTGGCGAGGACTACGCGTACAACACTTCCTGGGGCGTCTCGACGCGGCTGGTAGGCGCGCTGGTCATGACGCACGGGGATGACCTGGGGCTGGTGTTGCCGCCGGAGCTCGCGCCGATCCAGGTGGTGGTCGTGCCGATCTATCGGAAGGACGAGGAGCGTGCCCTCGTGCTGGAGAAGGCCGAGTACGTGGCGACCGCGCTCCGGGCGGAGCAGGTCCGGGTGCACGTGGACGCGCGGGATACCATGAAGCCGGGCGCCAAGTACTTCGAATGGGAGCGGCGCGGCGTGCCGCTCCGGATCGAGATCGGGCCGCGCGACGTGGCGGCCGGCAAGCTCATGCTGGTGAGGCGCGTGGAGACGCCGGGGCTGGCGAGGAAGGAAGCGGTCGAGGAATCGGCCGCGCTGCGCGGCATCCCGAAGCTTCTGGTCGACCTCCAGGGCGCGCTGCTGGAGGCGGCGCGGCGGCGGCGCGAGGAGAATTCGCATCGGGGCGTGGCCGACTACGAGCGGTTCAGGGAGATCGTCGAGGGCGCGGGCGGCTTCGTGTACGCCGGCTGGTGCGGCGCGGCGGCGTGCGAGGCGCGGGTGAAGGAGGAGACGAAGGCGACGATCCGCTGCCTTCCCTCCGAGGAGTTCCGCACGCCCGAGGCTCCCACCCGCTGCCTGGTGTGCGGCGGCGCGGCCGTGGAGGAGGCGGTTTGGGCGAGAGCGTACTGATGGCGGCCCCATCCACGGACTTCCACTACGAGGACGGGAAGCTCCGCTGCGAACGCGTCGGCATCGAGGAGCTGGTCGGGGCGCTGGGCACCCCGCTCTACGTCTACAGCCGCCGCGGCATCGTGGAGCGGCTCCACGAGTTCCGCTCAGCGTTCTCGCCGCTCGATCCGCTGATCGCGTACTCCGTCAAGGCGAACGGCAACCTGTCGCTCCTGCGCCTGCTGGGGCAGGAGGGCGCGGGGGCGGACATCGTGAGCGGCGGCGAGCTGTTCCGCGCACGCACCGCGGGGATCGCGCCGGAGCGCATCGTCTTCAGCGGGGTCGGCAAGACGGTGACGGAGCTCGCGGCCGCGCTCGAAGCGGGGATTTACGGCTTCAACGTGGAGAGCGAGGGGGAGCTTCGCGAACTGGCGAGCCTGGGGGAAACAATGGGGGTGCGTGCGCCCGTCGCCCTGCGGGTGAACCCGGACATAGAGTCGCCGACGCCGCACGCCTATACGCGCACGGGCCACCGGGCCACCAAGTTCGGGATCCCGACGGAGGACGCGCTGCGGCTGTACCGGGCGGCGGCCCAGCTGCCGGGCATCCTGCTGCGCGGGATCGACGTGCACATCGGCAGCCAGATCGTGGAGGTCGATCCTTACCGCCGCGCGCTGGAGCACGTGCTGGCGCTGGTGGACGAGCTCCGGCGGGACGGGATCGAGCTGGAGTACGTCGACCTCGGCGGCGGCTTCGGCGTGCCGTACGAAGGGGAGACGGGCACGTCGGCGCGCGCGTTCGGGGAGGTCCTCGGTCCCCTCGTGGAGGAGAGCGGGCTGCGGCTCGTGCTGGAGCCCGGCCGCTACATCGTCGCGCCGGCAGGGGCGCTGCTCACGCGGGTGCTGTACCTGAAGGAGATGGGCGGCAAGACGTTCGTCATCACGGACGCGGGGATGAACGACCTGCTTCGCCCTAGCCACTACGCGAGCTACCACCGGGTTTCCCCGGTGGAGCTGCACCCGGCACGGGAGGAGGCCGTGGTGGACGTGGTGGGGCCGATCTGCGAGAGCGGCGATTTCCTGGCGCTGGACCGGCGCCTGGAGCGGCCCTGCGAGGGCGAGCTGCTGGCCGTGGGCACGACGGGCGCATACGGGTTCTCCATGGCCTCGACTTACAACGCGCGGCTGCGGCCCGCCGAGGTGCTGGTGGACGGCGACAGCTATCGCGTGATCCGGCGCAGGGAGAGCTACGAGGACCTGGTGCGGGGCGAGATCGAGGCGCTGGCCGGCCGCTGACACGCAACCCGAATCCCGGAACCCGATGGACGCGAACCGAATCCTGATCCTCGACTACGGCTCGCAGTTTACGCAGCTCATTGCGCGCCGCATCCGCGAGGAGCGCGTCTACTGCGAGATCCAACCGCCGACCGTGTCGCTCGACTGGGTCCGCGCCTGGGCGCCGCGTGGGGTGATCCTGTCGGGCGGGCCGTCATCGGTCTACGAGGCGGACGTGCCGACGGCGGACCCCGGGCTGTTGCGCCTGGGCGTGCCGATCCTCGGCATCTGCTACGGCATGCAGCTGGTGGCGCAGCTGGAGGGAGGCCGCGTGCTGCACGGGAAACGGGAGTACGGCCGCGCGGAGATCGAGGTGCTGGACGGCTGCCCCCTCTTCGACGGCTTCGAGGTGGGCGAGCGCGCGACCGTATGGGCGAGCCACGGCGACCATGTGGACGACCCGCCCCCCGGCTACCGCACGGTGGCCTCGTCGGGAACCCTGCCGGTGGCGGCGTTTGAGAGCGAGGGCCGCGCGATCTACGGAGTGCAGTTCCACCCGGAGGTCGCGCACACGCCGCGGGGCGCGGAGATCATCTCCAACTTCGTCTTCCGGATCTGCGGCTGCGAGCCGACCTGGACGGCCGGGTCTTTCATCGACGAGGCCGTCGGGAGGATCCGCGCCCGCATCGGGGACGCGCAGGTGGTGTGCGGGCTCTCCGGCGGCGTCGATTCCTCCGTGGCGGCCGCGCTGGTGCACCGCGCGGTGGGCGACCAGCTGACGAACATCTTCGTGGACACGGGGCTGCTCCGGAAAGGCGAGCGCGAGAGCGTCGAGCGGGCCTTCCGGCAGCACATGGGAATGCGCCTGATCGTGGTGGACGCCGCCAGCGAGTTCCTCCGGCGCCTGGAGGGCGTCGAGGACCCGGAGGAGAAGCGGCGCCGGATCGGCGAGGTGTTCATCCGCATCTTCGAGCGCACCGCGGAGCAGGTGGGCGGCGGTGCCAGGTTTCTCGTGCAGGGGACGCTGTACCCGGACGTGATCGAGTCCCAGTCGGTGCGCGGACCGTCGGCGACGATCAAGACGCACCACAACGTCGGCGGGCTGCCCCCGGAGATGCGCTTCTCCCTGGTCGAGCCGCTGCGGGAGCTCTTCAAGGACGAGGTGCGGCAGGTGGGGCGGGAGCTCGGGCTGCCGGAGGAGCTCGTAGGGCGGCACCCTTTCCCGGGGCCGGGCCTGGCGATCCGCGTGCTGGGGGAGGTGCGCGAGGAGGGGCTGGCGGTGCTTCGGGAGGCCGACGCCATCTACCTGGAGGAGATCCGCGCCGCGGAGCTCTACGACGATATCTGGCAGGCCTTCGCCGTGCTGCTGCCGGTGCGCAGCGTAGGCGTCATGGGAGACGCCCGCACGTACGAGCACGTCGTGGCGCTGCGGGCGGTCACCAGCCGCGATGGCATGACCGCGGACTGGTACCCGTTCCCTCATGACGTGCTGGGACGCATCTCGTCCCGCATCATCAACGAAGTGGCCGGGGTGAACCGCGTCTGCTACGACGTCAGCTCGAAACCGCCGGCCACCATCGAGTGGGAGTAGCTGGGCTCAGGCGCTGCCGCCCTCCCGCTCCGCATCGATCTGCGCCACCCCCTCGGCCGTCAGGCGGCGCAGGTAGATCCCCGCATAGTTCTCATCGATCGCCGCCAGGCGGTTCTCCGGCGAGGCGGGATAGCGCATGTCGCAGCCGTCGCAGCGAATACAGCGGTCTTCACCCGTCCCGACCAGCCGCCAGTTGCCGGTACATTCCTCGGATCTATGATCGAGCACGGCCATCAAAGTCCTCCCCTGGTTGCCGGGGCGGAACGCCCACGCCCCACTCCCACGCGTGCAAGCTCCACGCCATCCGCGGCGATGTGGGGCGGGCCGGTGCGGATGAGTCAGGCGCCGGTCGTGGCGGAAGCCGTGCCGCTGCGTGCGGGGGGCGCCGCGCCGCCTTTCGGCGCCACCGGCCGTGGCGCGGAGGATGGTGGCTCCGGCGCCGCGGCGGGTGCGCCGGATGGCGCCTGCGGAGACGGGGGCCGCCCCCTGAGGCGGGCCTCGATGGAGTCCCAGACGAGGGACATGTACTCGATATCCCCGCCGTGGACCCGGGCGAATTCGGCGAGCTCCGCAGAACTCACCCCTTCCTCCCGCAGCACGCTGTCGCGCGCCCCGCGGAAGGCCGTGGAATCGCGCGCCGGCCCCTCCACCTGGCGCAGCGCGACGACCGCGTCGATGAATCGCTCGCGGGAGATGGCGCTCTCGGTGTGACCGCCGAGCCGGATCCGGCCGCAGCCCGGCACGGAGAGGGTGAGCAGCGCCGCCGCCAGCGCCGCCCCGATTCCTGACATTCGCGACATTGCCGACATTCGCGGAGGGTAGGCCTTGCCCCGGCGTGGTGTCAAGCAGGGCTCCGCGACGGGAGGTGCGGCGGCTGCCGATATGACAGGGGGCGAAGGCATACGGCTTGCCCCGGGTGGGGGCGGGGGTCGGGGTACGGGGAGCGCGGATTCGGGTCCGGGCAGGGTGAGCGGGCTCGCGAGCGGAAAGAGATCATGCTGAACTCCGAGAGGCTGACGATCAGGGCGGCCGAGGCGATCCAGACGGCGGCCGGAGAGGCACGTCGGCGGGGCAACCCGTCGCTGGAGGATGTGCACGTCATGGAGGCGCTGCTGGATCAGGAGGAATCGGTGGTGGTGCCGATCCTCCAGAAGGTGGGGGTGAACATCGCCCGGCTGCGCGAGTCGCTGCGGGAGTCACTGGAACGGCTGCCGAAGCAGACGGGCGGGGCGCAGGCGCAGGTGAGCAGAGAGCTGAACCAGATCTTCGATCGAGCGGAAGAGGAGGCGCGGGAGCTGGGGGACGAGTACGTCTCGACCGAGCACCTGCTCCTGGCGCTTTCGGAGAAGAAGGGGTCGACGACGCGGGAGCTGCTGGCGGAACAGGGGGTGAACCGTGCGGGGCTGCTGGCGGCGGTGGAGTCGGTGCGGGGTCCGCACCGGGTGACGGACCAGGAGCCGGAGCAGAAGTACCGTGCGCTGGAGCGGTTCACGAAGGACCTGACGGAGCTGGCGCGGCGGGGGAGGCTGGACCCGGTGATCGGGCGGGACGAGGAGATCCGGCGGGTAATCCAGGTACTCTCGCGGCGGACGAAGAACAACCCCGTGCTGATCGGGGAGCCGGGTGTGGGGAAGACGGCGATCGTGGAGGGGCTGGCGCAGCGGGTGGTGAGCGGGGACGTGCCGGAGATGCTGCGGGAGAAGCGGGTGGTGCAGCTGGACCTGGGCGCGCTGGTGGCTGGGGCGAAGTATCGGGGCGAGTTCGAGGAGCGGCTGAAGGCGGTGCTGAAGGAGCTGACGGAGGCGGAGGGCCGCTACATCGTCTTCATCGACGAGCTGCACACGCTGGTGGGGGCGGGGAAGGCGGAAGGGGCGATGGACGCGGGGAACATGCTGAAGCCGGCGCTGGCGCGTGGCGAGCTGCACGTGGTGGGCGCGACGACACTGGACGAGTACCGGCTGCACGTGGAGAAGGACGCGGCGCTGGAGCGGCGGTTCCAGCCGGTGTACGTGGGAGAGCCGAGCGTGGAGGACACGGTGGCGATCCTGAGGGGGCTGAAGGAGCGTTACGAGGTGCATCACGGCGTGCGGATCACGGACGGCGCGATCGTGGCGGCGGCGCGCCTCTCGGACCGCTACATCGGCGGCCGGTTCCTGCCGGACAAGGCGATCGACCTGATCGATGAGGCGGGCTCCCGACTGCGCATCCAGATCGACAGCCTGCCGCAGGAGATCGACGAGGTCGAGCGGCGGATCATGCAGCTGGAGATCGAGCGCACGGCGCTGGCGGCGGAGACGGATCCGGAGGCGGTGGAGCGGCGGCGACGGATCGAGGCGGAGCTGGCGGAGCTGCGCGAGAAGAGCAGCGGGATGAAGGCGCGGTGGCAGGCGGAGAAGGAGCAGATCGGCCGGTTGCGGGAGCTGAAGCAGAGGATCGACGACCTCAAGGTGGAGGCGGAGCGGGCGCAGCGGACGGGCGACCTGGCGCGGGCGGCGGAGATCCAGTACGGCGAGGTTCCGCGGCTGGAGGCCGAGCTGTCGGCCGCAGAGCAGAAGCTGTCGGAGCAGCAGGCGGAGACGCGATTCCTGAAGGAAGAGGTGACGGCGGAGGACGTGGCGGAGGTGGTGTCGAACTGGACGGGGATCCCGGTGTCACGGATGCTGGAAACGGAGCGGCAGCGGCTGACGCACCTGGACGAGGTGCTCGGGACGCGGGTGATCGGCCAGAGGGAGGCGGTGGACGCGGTGGCGAACGCCATCCGGCGGAGCCGTGCGGGGCTGCAGGATCCGAACCGCCCGATCGGCAGCTTCATCTTCCTGGGGCCGACGGGGGTGGGCAAGACGGAGACGGCGCGGGCGCTGGCGGAGTTCCTCTTCGACGACGAGGAGGCGATGGTGCGCATCGACATGTCGGAGTACATGGAGCGGCACGCCGTGGCGCGGCTGATCGGGGCGCCGCCGGGGTACGTCGGCTACGAGGAGGGCGGCCAGCTCACGGAGGCGGTGCGCCGGCGGCCCTATTCCGTGGTGCTGTTCGACGAGATCGAGAAGGCGCACGGCGACGTCTTCAACGTGCTGCTGCAGATCCTGGACGATGGGCGCCTGACCGACTCGCAGGGGCGCACGGTGGACTTCCGGAACACCGTCATCATCATGACGTCGAACATCGGCAGCCCGCTGATCCTCGAGCACGCCGGCGCCGGGGACTGGGAGCGGGTCGAAACCCGCGTGCTGGACGAGCTCCGCCGGCACTTCCGGCCGGAGTTCCTGAACCGCGTGGACGACATCATCGTCTTCCGGCCGCTCGGGGAGGCGGAGCTCGAGAAGATCGTCGGGCTCCAGCTCCGGCGCGTCGAGCAGCTCCTGGCGGAACGTCGGATCGGGCTGCGGATCACGCCGGCCGCGCGGCAGCTGATCGCGGAGGAGGGGTACGACCCGGCGTTCGGCGCGCGGCCGCTGAAGCGCGCCATCCAGCGGCTGGTGCAGAACCCGCTGGCGCTGCGGCTGCTGGAGGGCGAGTTCCAGGATGGCGACACGATCGTCGTGGACCGGCAGGATGGCGCGGCCGCACTGACGTTCCACAAGGGGCAGCCGGAAGCGGCGGACAGCCAGCCGGCCGTGGCTTGACAGAGCGAGGGCGGCGGTCCTACCATCCGCGCCGCGGTCCCGGCGCTCACGGGGCCGCGGCGCTTCTCTTCCGGAGTCCATTCCATGATGCCTTCCGTGCGGACCGGGCTGAGAGCGCTGCCGACCTGTGGTCTGGCGGCGCTCCTCGCGTTCGGGTGCGTGAAGCGGACCGTCGAGCCGGTGTCGAGCGGTCCCGCGACGACGGGGATCGCCCCGCAGCTCGTCATCGAGCAATTCCTGCGCGCGGCGAACGCCAATGACCTCCAGCAGATGGGCCGCCTCTTCGGCACAGCGGACGGCAGCGTGCTGCAGCGCGACCCGCGCAGCGAGGTCGAGAAACGAATGTTCGCCATCGCGTCGCTGCTGCGGCACCAGGACTACACGATCCAGGGCCAGTCGATCGTGCCCGGCCGCGACGACGAGATCCGGCTGGCCGTCCGCCTGAAGCGGGAGAAGGACGAGGTGGTGGTGCCGTTCACGCTGGTGCGCACGCACGACGGCGGCTGGCTCATCACCGACATCGACCTGACGGCGGTGACGTCGAAACCGTGAAGGCCGCCCGGAACGGCCCTGGTGCGGTGGTGAGCGAGGGCGCCGGTTTCGAGCCCGAGCCGCCGGTTCAGCCTTCGACCAGCTCGACGAGGACGCCGGCCATGGAGGAGGGGTGGAGGAAGGCGACGCGGTGGCCGCGCGCGCCGGGGCGGGGCGCGCGATCAATGAGGCGGACACCGGCCTCCACGAGGCGGGCGAGAGCGGCGTCCAGGTCGGGGACGCGGTAAGCAATGTGGTGGAGCCCGGGGCCGCGACGCTCGAGGAAGCGGGCGACGGAGCCGTCGGCGGTGATCGGCTGGATCAGCTCGAGGCGGACCGGCCCCGCACCGAGGAAGGCGACATCGACGCCCTGGCTCTCGACGCGCTCGATGGCGGAACCGCCGGCGCCGGTCGTGTGTTGATAGAGGAGCGCGGCCTCCGCGATGGAGGGGACCGCGATCGCAATGTGGTCGAGGGGAAGCGCGTCCATTGTGCACCCTTCATCGGCCGGGTTCTTGCAACCCGGAGATTGGGAAGTTAACGAGCCGGCGCGGCGCTTCCAAGCTGCGGCCGTGAGGAAACAAAAGGAGATCGGGATGGCTGAGAACGGCAAGGTCGTCGCCGTAACCAATGCGACGTTCGAGAGCGAGATCGAGAAGACGGGCGGGCTGGCGCTCGTCGATTTCTGGGCCGTGTGGTGCGGCCCGTGCAAGATGGTGGCACCGGTGGTGGAGCAGCTCGCCAACGAGTACGAGGGAAAGCTGAAGGTTCGGAAGCTGGACGTGGACTCGAACCAGCAGACGGCGATGCGCTTCAACATCCGGTCGATTCCGAGCATCCTGTTCTTCAAGGACGGGAAGCACGTGGACACCGTGGTGGGCGCCGTGCCGAAGGCGTACCTCGACCGCAAGGTGCAGGAGCACCTCGGCTGAGCGGAGCGCGGCGGCGCGGATCCGGGCGCCGCACCGAGCGGCTCCGGCGGGGCGCCGGAGCCGCTCGGCCGCGGCGCCCGGCCGCATCCGGGGCCGCCCCCCTCCCACTGGCGTAACTCCATGTCCCAGCTTTATATTGTCAGTACTCCAATCGGGAACCTGTCCGACATCACGTACCGCGCCGTAGAGGTTCTCGGCGAGGTTGACCGCATCCTGGCGGAAGACACCCGCCGCACGTCCATCCTGCTGCGTCATTACGGCATCGCGACACCGCTGGTCTCAGCGCACGAGCACAACGAGGCGGCGCGAGCGGCGCAGGTCGTAGCCTGGCTCGACGCCGGGGAGCGGCTGGCCCTGGTCTCGGACGCGGGCACTCCGCTGGTGTCGGATCCCGGCGCACGGATCGTGCAAGGCGCGGTGACCGCTGGGCATACGGTGGTCCCGGTGCCTGGCGCTTCGGCGCTCCTGGCCGCCCTGGCGGGATCGGGGCTGGAGACGGGGGCGTTCACGTTCCTCGGCTTTCCTCCGCGCGCCGGCGGAGGGCGACGGGGGCTGCTCGAGGCGGTGGCGGCACTCGATCATGTGGCGGTGCTGTACGAGGCGCCGGGGCGGGTGGCGCGGCTCCTGGCGGAGCTGGCCGGGGCGTGTGGCGGGGAGCGACGGGCGGTGGTGGCGCGCGAGCTGACGAAGGTCCACGAGACATTCTGGCGGGGAACCCTCACCGAGGCGACCGCCTATTACGCGGGGGAGCGGGTGCGGGGCGAGGTGGTGGTGCTGGTGGCGGGGCGGGGGCAGGTGGAGCATGCGGCGGAGGCGGCGGAGGCGGAATCGGCGGCGCGCGGCCATGCGCGGCTCCGGCTGAGTGAAGGGAAGCGTCCGAGCGCGGTCGCGCGGGAGGTGGCGACGCGCTTTGCGCTTTCCAGGAATCGGGCGTACGAGATCGTCCTCTCGGAGCGGGAGGGCGGCGAAGGAGGTTGAGGTTTGAGGTCCCTGGCGCTGGCTCTGGTGCTGGTCGCGGCGGCCCCCGCCGCATCGGTGGTCCGCGGACTCGCGGCGGGCATGGCGCCGGTGGCGATCGCGGCGGCCCCGACGTTCACGATCGCGCAGCTGCAGTACGAGGGAGGCGGCGACTGGTACGCGAATCCGTCCGGCCTTCCGAACCTGCTCGGCGCGATCCGGGCGCGGGCGGGTCTGCCGGTGGCGGCGCGGCCGGTGCACGTGAAGCTGACCGACCCGGACCTCTGGTTGTATCCCTACCTGTACATGACCGGCCACGGGAACGTGCACTTCACGGATGAGGAGGTGCAGATCCTGAGGAAGTATCTCTCGTCGGGCGGGTTCCTGCACGCGGACGACAACTACGGGATGGACGAGAGCTTCCGGCGCGAGATCCAGCGGGTGTTCCCCGACTCGAAGCTGGTGGAGCTTCCGCTCACCCACCCGATCTACCACGACTTCTACCAGTTCCCGCGGGGCCTGCCAAAGGTGCACAAGCACGACGGCAAGCCCGCGCAGGGATTCGGGATCTTCCATGACGGGCGGCTGGTGGTCTTCTACGACTACCAGTGCGACCTGGGCAACGGCTGGGAGAACGTCGGCACGTACGACGACCCGCCGGCGCTGCACGAAGCGGCGCTCCGGATGGGCGTGAACCTGTTCCTCTACGCGATGTCGCAGGTGACGCGATGAGCCCGGGCACGAGTACTCTCTGGAACGCGGTCCGCACCGCCCGGCGGCGGGTGCGGCGCGATGGCGTGCTGGCCGCCGTCCTGCTGGTGGCGGCGCTGGCGCCGCTGGTGCTCGCGGTGGGCTGGGCGTTGGGTGGCCTGCCGGCGTGGGTGGCGCCGAGCCCGGCGCCGCTGCTGCTGGAGGTGCTCGCCGGCGCGGCCGCGGTGGGTGGAGCGGCGTGGGCGTTCCGCCACTGGATCCGGGCGTTCGACGATGCGGGCGCGGCGGCCGCCGCGGAATCCACGCTCGGACTGCCGCAGGGCGCGGTGCGGGGCGTGCTGGAGCTCAGCCGCGCGGTCCCGGAGGGGACGTCGGCGGCGCTCTACCAGCACGCGGAGGCGGACGTCGCGCGGCGCATGGCGGCCACGTCGCCGGAGCTGCTGGTGGGAGAGGCGGGGGCGCGGGCGCGGCGGCGTCGCACGCGCAGCGTGCTGGCGTTCAGCGGCGCCGTGGCGCTGGCGGCGGCGCTCGGCTTCTCCTCGCCGACACGGTCGCGGGCGGGCTGGCAGCCGCTGCTTCATCCGGTGGCCAACCTGCGGCCGCCGCCGCTGCCGCCGATGGTGGTGCGCCCCGGCGACGCCCGGGTCGCGCGCGGCACGGCGCTCGACGTACGGATCGAGGCGCCGCGGCGGGACGCGGTGGTGCTGCACTGGCGCGCCGCGGGCAATGTAGCGCGCGAGCGGAGGGTCGATCTGCGGAGCGGCGTCGGCGCGACGAAGCTCGCGAGCATCGAGGCACGACTCAGCTACTGGGTCACGAGCCCGGACGGCACGGAGAGCGAGCACTACACGGTGACACCCGTGGATCCGCTGCTGCTGTCGGACCTGAAGGTGGACGTGGTCTACCCGTCGTACCTGGCGCGGACGCCGGAGCGGTTCGAGGGGGAGTTGCCTCCGCTCGAGATTCCGGCCGGCACCGAGCTGGTCGTGCGGGGACGCGCGACGCGGGATCTGTCGGCGGCCACGCTGGACGGGCCTCCGGGCGGGCAGAGGATCGGCTTCAGCGTGGCGGCGAGCGGGTTCGCGGGCCGGTGGCGGCCGCGGGCGAGCGGCACCTATCGCTGGCGGCTCGAGGACCGGGCCGGCGGCGGTGCCTCGGACGTGGCGGCGCCACTCGAGGTCACGGTCCTGCCGGACAGCGTGCCGCACGTGGAAGTGGTGGTGCCGGCGGCGGACACGACGCTGGGCGAGGACATGACGCAGGGGGTGGCGGCGAGCGCGTGGGACGACCACGGCCTGCGCTCCGCCACGCTGGTCAGCTGGCGCAGCAGCGCGCTCGGCGGGCAGGACGCGAAGGTAGAGCAGGCGCTGCCGCTGACGGGCGTGGAGGACCGGCTCGCGCTCCAGGCGCTGCTGGACGCGAGCGACCGGCACCTGCTGCCGGGCGACACGCTGCGCTTCTTCATCCGGGTCGTGGACAACTCGCCGGCCCGACAGGTGGGGGTCTCGCGTACGGTGTCGCTGCGCCTGCCCGGCATGGACGAGATCCGGCAGCAGGCGGACGAGGCGGCGCAGTCGATGGTGCGCGACGCGACCTCGCTCGCGGAGTCCGCGAAGGCGGTGCAGGAGGCGACGCGGGACCTGGCGCGGCAGTCGGCGTCGAGCAACACGCGCAGCAGCGGTCACGACGGCAGCCCGGGCCGGCCGCAGAGTGGGGGCGGCCCCGGCTCGCTGGACTACGACCGCGCGCAGAAGGCCAACCAGGTGCTGGACCAGCAGCAGGCAATGGTAGACCAGGTCGAGAAGCTGCAGAAGCGGACGGAGGAGCTCCGGAACGCGATGGAGGCGGCGGGGCTCCAGGATCCGGAACTCCAGAAGCGGCTGGACGAGCTGGAGAAGCTGTATCAGCAGATCCTCACGCCCGAGCTGCGCCAGAAGCTGCAGGCGCTGCAGCAGGCGCTGCAGCAGATGGACGCGCAGAAGGTGCAGCAGGCGCTCGAGCAGCTGGCGCAGGACCAGAAGCAGTTCCAGGACAAGCTGGAGCAGAGTCTGGCGCTGCTGCGGCGGGCGGCGGCCGAGCAGCAGATGAACTCGCTGGCGCAGCAGGCGCGGGAGCTGTCGCGCCAGCAAGAGGCGCTGGCGCAGCAGCTGAAGAGCGGTGATCCGAGACCGGACTCCTCTCCCGAGCCGTCCGCCGAGAAGCCGGAGCAGCAGCCGGATTCGGCCCGCGCGCAGGAAGGGCCGAAGCCTCCCGTCGGGCTCAAGCTGCCGATCCCGGGCCGGCAGAAGACCGAGGGCGGGGCGGCGCGCAAGCAGGGCGACGAGGGTGGGGATCAGAAGAGCGGGGCTCAGAAGAACGGCCAGGGCAGGAACGCCCGGGGCGAGTCGAAGTCGCAGGGGAAGCAGGAGGCGCAGGGGGAGCGGAAGGACGCGGCGTCAGCCGGGAAGCGGCAGGGCGATCTGGCGGCGCGAGCCGACTCGCTGCGGCAGGCGATCGAGCAGCTCGAGCAGCAGCTCTCGCAGCAGGGCGAGCAGGAGGCCGCGAAGCGGACGGACGATGCGGGCAGGCAGACGGGCTCGGCGCAGCAGGCCATGGCGCAGGCCGCGCGCGAGGCGGGGCAGCGGCCGGACCAGGCGGCCAGGTCGGGGGAGGAGGGGGCGCAGCAGCTCTCCCAGGCGGCGGAGACGCTGGACCAGACGCGGCAGGCAATGTCGGACTCGTGGAAGCAGGAGGTCCAGCAGGCGGTGCAGCAGGCCACCAACGAAGCGGTCTCGCTGGCGCAGCGGCAGGCGACGCTGGCGAAGCGGATGAAGGAGCAGCAGCAGAAGGGCGACTCGTCGCAGGACGGGCAGGGCGAGGAGCATCGTCGGACGGAGTCGGCGCAGCTGCCGAAGCCGCCGCAGCTCGGGCAGCAGCAGGGCCAGGGGGGCGGAAAGCAGGGCGGCAAGCCGCAGCAGAACCAATCCGGAGGCAAGCAGGGCGGGCAGGTGCAGAGCGCGCAGGAGGGCGGGCAGTCCGGCGGTGGGCACTCCGGGAGCCAGGGCCAGCAGCCGAACGGCGGCGGCCAGGGTGGAGGGGGCGGGAGTGCGGGCGGGCAGTCGAGCGCGCCGCAGAGCCCGGCCGAGATGCGCTCGGAGCAGGAGGCGCTGAAGCAGGGCCTGGAGACGCTGGGGCGGAACCTCTCGGAGGCGGGGCAGCGCTCGGCGATGATGAACCGCGAGGTCGGAGCGGCGCTTGGGCGGGCCATGCTGAACATGCAGCAGACGCTGCAGGGCATGGAGCAGAAGGCACCGGGCGGTCAGCAGCTGCCGGTCGAGCAGGCGCAGCAGACGGTGGACGCGCTGAACCGGCTCGCGCTGGCGCTGGCCACGAACAACCAGCAGATCGCGCAGTCGCAGTCGGGCACGGGGATGCAGCAGGCGCTCGAGCAGCTCTCGGAGCTGGCGAAGCAGCAGGGCGGGCTGAACGGGCAGACGAGCTCGCTCATGCCGCTCAACCTCGGGCGCCAGACGATGTCGCAGCAGCTGCAGCAGCTGGCGCAGCAGCAGCGCGCGATTGCCAAGAAGCTGGGTGGGATGCAGAACATGGGCGGGCAGGAGGACCTGCTCGGCCGGGTTGACAAGATGGCGCACGACGCCGACCAGCTGGCGCAGGACCTCAGTGGCGGGCGGCTGACGCCGGAGATCCTGCAGCGGCAGGAGAAGCTGTTCCACCGGCTGCTCGACGCGGGCCGCACGCTCGAGCGCGACGAGGTGAGCAACAAGCGGGTGGCCGAGCGGCCGGGCGACGTGGGCGCGTCGGCCGGCAAGGCGCTCGATCCGGCGCTCCTGCGGGGCGGGCTGCGCTACCCGCTGCCGTCGGCGGCGGAGCTGCAGGCGCTTCCGCCCGCCTACCGGCGGCTGATCCTGGAGTACTTCGACCGGCTCAACCGCGCGTCGGCGCCGGACTCCACGCCGGCGGGCGGGCAGGCCGCGCCGGAGCCGCCCGCCGCCGCGTCGCCGAAGGAGCGTCCGTGAGGCTGGCGGTCGCGCCGCGCTCGGCCGGGCTAGCCCTGCTGCTGACGCTGGCCGCGGGGGCAGGGGCATCCTCGGCCGCACAGCAGGGAGGCACCGAGTTGACGCGGGCGATGCAGGAGATCCAGCTGCTCCGGCAGGAAGAGCAGCTGGAGTCGAGCGGCCAGTTCGCGGCGGCGGAGCAGGTGCTCCGGCAGATCCTCGACCGGAACCCCGGCTCGCTCAGCGCTCTGATCGCGCTCGACCGGCTGCTGCGGATCCAGCGTCGTTCAGAGGACGTGATCCCGGCCATCCGCGCGATGCTGGCCATCGACCGGACGTCGCCGATCGCGAACCAGATGCTGGTCCGGACGTACTCGTTCCTGAACAAGCCGGACTCCGTGCAGGTGGCGGGGGACGCCTGGATCGAGGCCACGCCGGGGCTGGAGACGCCCTACCGCGAGGTGGCGCGGGTGTGGGAGCAGCGCGGAGAGTACGCGCGGGCCGCCCAGGTGCTGGAGCGCGGGCGCAAGCGGCTGAAGCGGCCGGACGCGCTCGCACTGGAGCTCGGCGATGCCTACGCGCTGCAGGGCGATGATGCGCGCGCGGCGCACGAGTGGCAGGCGGCGGTCGGGGAGGATGGGCGCGGCTTCATGCTCGTGCAGCGGCGGATCGCGGGCCTTCCCGATGGCGGCGCGAACGTCCTGCCGGGGCTCATCGACCTGCTCATGAAGAAGCCGACGTCGCCGGCGCGGCAGCGGGCGGCGGCGAGCCTGGCGATGGATGCGGGGCTCGAGCCGCGGGCCACGGCGATCGCGCGGGAGGTGGCCGGCACACTCGATCAGCGCGCACGCGGCGGCTTCCTCATCGAAGTCGCGCGTAAGGCGGACGGCGCGGGGCTCCAGCGGCTGGCCTACTGGGCCTATGGCCAGCTGGCGCAGGCGGGCGGCCCGCCGGAGCGGCTGCTGGCGATCCGGAGCCGGGTCGCGGAGCTGGCGCTCGCGCTGGGCGACACCGCGCGGGCGGCGCAGAGCTATCAGGCGCTGGAGAAGGAATCGGCGGCCGGCTCGCCGCAGCGCCGGCAGGCGATGGCGCTACGCATCGAGCTCGCGGCACACGCCGGCAAGGCGGATGAGGCGGCGAGCTCGCTCGCCACGTTCCGGACCGAGTACCCGGACGCACCGGAGACGGACGAGCTGTGCGGGAGCGTGGCGGAGGCGTTTCTCGCGAAGGCCGACCTGACGCGCGCGGAGCAGTCGATCTCCGGGGTGAACGGGCCGCGGAGCAGCCTGGTCGCGGGGCGCGTCGCGCTGCGCCGAGGGGACCTGGCCAAGGCGCGCAAGGCGCTCACGGCGGCGGCGGCGGGGATCAGCGGGACGGAGGGGACGGAGACCGTCGCCCTGTTGAACGTCGTGAGCCAGCTCTCCCCGGCGGGCGGAGATCTCCTCGGCCGGGCGCTGGGCGAGGCGGCCGCCGGGCAGAAGGTCGATGCGGTGGCCCTGCTCGTGGACGGCTCGGCGAAGCTGGACGACGCCGAGCGGGCGGCCGTGCTCGACTACGCCGCGGGGCTCGCGGACCGCGCCGAGCTGCCCGAGCTGGCGGAGCGGGCGCGGCGGCTGATCATCACCAGCTATCCGAAGGCGCTGGAGGCGCCCGCCGCGCTGCTCGCGCTCGGCCGCGCGCTGGCGGAGCGGCCGACGACCGTCGCGGAGGCGCGGCAGCTGCTCGAGCGCCTGATCGTCGATTATCCCCGGAGCGCGCTGGCCCCGGAGGCCAGGCATGAGCTGGACCTCGTGCAGGGCCGGATCCCGCGCTCGTGAACCCCCGCCGCAGCAGAGAAGGAAGCCGACCGTGAAACGAATCGCCCTTGCCCTCCTGGCCCTCCTCATCCTTGCCGTGCCGGCACGCGCGCAGTACCTGCTCGTACCGATGGACGGATCGCAGACCAACCACCTCAAGGCGTACGGGCTCACGTACTGGGTGCTGGAGCAGGGCGTCAGCGCCGAGTGGCTGCTGAACTACCACGACGGCTCGTTCCTGCTGCCGGACCGCTCGGACGTGCGCCGGGAGGCGGCGCTCCGGGGCGTTTCCTTCGAGGCCAAGACCGTGGCGCAGGTGGCGGAGATCCGGGGCGAAATCCAGCGCAACAACATGGACATCGTGATCCTCGAGAAGGCGCCCAAGATCGCCGTCTACACGCCGGACGACGCGCGGCCCTGGGACGACGCCGTGACGCTCGCCCTGACGTACGCGGACATCCCCTACGACAAGGTATGGGATCCCGACGTGCTGGAGGGGCGGCTCAAGGACTACGACTGGCTGCACCTGCACCACGAGGATTTCACCGGGCAGTACTCGAAGTTCTTCATCAACTATGCCGGCGCGCCCTGGCTGCAGGAGGACGTGCAGAAGAACGAGGGCGTGGCCAAGCGCTTCGGGTTCGCCAACGTGCCGGCGGAGAAGAAGGCGGTGGCGGAGGCGATCCGGCAGTACGTTGCCGACGGCGGGTTCCTGTTCGCGATGTGCAGCGCGACGGAGACGCTGGACCTGGCGCTGGCGGCGAAGAACGTGGACATCGCGCAGCCGTTCGCCGACGGGACGCCAATGGATCCGGACGCCACGGCCAAGATGGACTGGAGCCGTACGCTGGCCTTCGAGAACGCGAAAATGGTGACGAACCCCGCGGTGGACTCCTACAGCGACATCGACGGCCACCAGGTGAACACGCCCTGGCGGCAGCCACTCGGCACCTACACGCTCTTCGACTTCAGCGCCAAGTTCGATCCCGTACCGGCCATGCTCACGCAGGACCACGAGAAGGTGCTTCCTGACTTCTACGGCGTCACGACCTCGTTCCGGCGCGACCGGCTGAAGCCCGGCATCGTGGTGCTGGCGGAGGAGGAGGGCGCCCCGTGGGTCAAGTACATCCATGGCGACTACGGCAAGGGCACCTGGACCTTCTTCGGCGGCCACGACCCGGAGGACCCGCAGCACCAGATCGGCGATCCGACGACCGACCTCAGCCTGCACCCGCATTCACCCGGGTACCGGCTGATCCTGAACAACGTGCTGTTCCCGGCAGCGAAGAAGAAGACGCTGAAGACGTAGGCTCGGGGTAAGAGACTCGGGGCTGGCGAGTCGAGGTTCGGGTCTTGGGGGCGGGCGCGCGAGGCGCGCCCGCCCTTTTTTGGCGCCCTCGCGGCGGGCGGCGGGAGCGCTTAGGTTTCGGGATCTGTTCGCCCACGACGAGCGGAAGCGTCCCGACCAGCCGCGGCGGCCACGATCGGCAGCGCAAGTCCGCACGTTCGTATTCGTTCTCACCCTCACCCCTGGTCGTGATGCGGGAACGGGACCTCACACTCACGGAGCGCGCGGCGGCGCGGATCCGGGCGGCGATTGCGCGGGCGCGAGGCAACGAGGTCTGCTTCCTGGCGCAAGTGGGGGTCGGGGGCGAGGTCGAGGAGCCGCGGGTCGTCGCGCGGGGGCACGGGACGGCGGTGCTCGCGGCGGTGGGCGAGGCGGAGCCGGGGATGCTGGTGATCCACAACCACCCCTCGGGCGAGCTGGCGCCGTCGGACGCGGACATTGAGGTCGCGGCGCGGCTGCACGAGGAGGGCGTGGGGCTGGCCATCACGGACAACGGCGCGCAGGAGCTGTATGTGGTGGTGGAGCCGGTCTCGAAGCGGGAGCACAAGCGGCTGGACGAGGCGGTGCTGGACGCGGTGCTGGCGCCGGGAGGGCCGGTGGCGGCGCTGCATCCGGGGTACGAGGATCGGCCGGCGCAGCGGGAGATGACGCAGGCGGTAGCGCGGGCGTACAACGAGGGCGGCGTCGCCCTCGTCGAGGCGGGGACCGGGACCGGCAAGTCGATAGCCTACCTGCTGCCGGCGCTGCGGTGGGCGCTCGCGAACCGGGAGCGGACGCTCGTCTCGACGAACACGATCAACCTCCAGGAGCAGCTGGTCGGGAAGGACCTGCCGTTCCTGCGGCGGGCGCTCGCGGAGCCGTTCCGCTACGCGCTGGTGAAGGGGCGCCAGAACTACGTTTCGATTCGGCGGGCGCGGCTCGCGGCGGAGGCGGCGCCGGTGCTGCTGGACGGCGGCCAGCGTGCGGAGCTGGAGGCGATCGTGGAATGGCTCCAGCACACGCGGGAGGGCTCGCTGCAGGATCTGCCGTTCGCGCCGACGCCGGAGGTGTGGGAGGAGGTGGCGAGCGAGTCGGACGTATGCCTGCGGGCGAAGTGCCCGACCTTCGAGGCGTGCTTCTACCAGAGGGCGCGACGGGCGGCGGCATCCGCGGACGTGCTGGTGGTGAACCACCATCTCCTCTTCAGCGACCTGGCGGTGCGGCGGGCGCAGGGCAACTACACGGCTCCGGCGGTGCTGCCACCGTACCGGCGGGTGGTGCTGGACGAGGCTCACAACATCGAGGATGCGGCCACCTCGCACCTGGGCGCCAACGTCTCGCGGCGGGGGCTGCTGCGGCTGCTCGGGCGGCTGGAGCGCCGAGGGCGCGGGCTGCTGCCGGCATTCGAGGAGCGGCTGAAGCGGGGCGAGGACGACCTGCTCCAGCAGGACGCGCTGCGCATGATCACGCGCACGCTGAGGCCGGCGCTGGAGCGGGCGCGGGAGGCGACGAGCGCCCTCTTCGACCGGCTGGAGACGGTGATCGAGCGCGCGCCGGAGAGCGTGCTGCGGCTGGCGGACTCGGAGGGCGTGCGGCCGGACTGGGCGGCGTCGCTCGACGTGGCGGTGGAGAACCTGCTGGGGCTGCTCGGCGACGTGGCGCGGGGGCTCGCGCACCTGCGGGAGCGGATCCAGCTGGACCGGGACTGGGCGGAGAGCCTGGAAGAGCGGCTGCTCGAGTTGCGCGGCGCGGCGGGCCGGCTGGAGGCGGCGCTGCAGGGGCTAAGGCTCGCCCTGGTGCCGGGCGAGGACCCGTTCCCGACGGTCCGGTGGCTGGAGCGGCGGGGCGGCCCCGGGCGCGCCAACGTGGCCGTGCGGGCGGCGCCGGTGGATCTCTCGGAGGCGCTCCGGGAGGCGCTCTTCGACCAGGTGGATACGGCCGTGCTGACCTCCGCCACGCTGGCCACGCGGAGCGGCTTCGATTTCCTGCGCTCGCGCATCGGCCTGGCGCGCGGCGGGCTCCGCCTGAGCGAGGCGGTGCTGCCCTCGCCCTTCGAGTACGAGACGCAGACGGTTCTCGCGATCCCGACAGACCTGCCGGAGCCGCGGGCCGGCGCGGGAGAGGCGTTCGACCGGGCGACGACGGATGTCGTGGCCGAGCTCGCCGGCCTCAGCGACGGCGGCGTCTTCGCGCTCTTCACCTCGTACCGCTCGCTGCGCGCCGTGGCCGCCGGCCTGCGCGCGCGCCGCCTGGAGGCGCGCTGGCCGCTGTTCGTGCAGGGCGAGGGCTCGCGTGCGCGGCTGCTCGAGCGGTTCACGGAGTCGGGGCGGGGAATCCTGCTGGGGGTGGCCTCGTTCTGGGAGGGCGTGGACGTGCCCGGTGATCCGCTGCGGGGGCTCGTGATCGCCAAGCTGCCGTTCCTCGTGCCGAACGAGCCGCTCACCGCGGCCCGGCTCGAGGCCATCGACCGGGACGGCGGCAACAGCTTCCACGACTACCTGCTGCCGCACGCCGCGCTGCGCCTGAAGCAGGGCTTCGGCCGGCTGATCCGGTCGCGCACGGACCGGGGCGCCATCGTGCTGCTCGACCGGCGCGTGGTCGAGCGAAACTACGGCCGCTACTTCCTGGAGTCGCTGCCGGCGGCGCCCGTGCGGACGGGGCCGTGGAGCGTGCTGCGGGGAGAGCTGGAGAGGTTTTACGGCGAACGGCTTCGAAACGGGGGGTGAGGGTGAGGGTGAGGGTGGGGGTAAGGGTGGGGGTAAGGGTGGGGGTGGGAAGCGGGTGGGGGCGGCGGGGGGCGGCGGGTGGGACATTTTGGCGGCCATGCGGGGGGTTTGGCGGCCGGCGGACGGGGGCGGGCGGTGGCACGCGTTGCGCAGATCGAGGGGGGTGGCCCCTTCCGGAGGCGATCATGGCGGAACTTGGTAGACCGACGCTCAGGATGCTGGACCGGGCGGCGATCGAGCGGATCCTCGCGCGCAACACGGTGGGCAGGATCGCGTACGCCTACCACGGCCGCGTGGACGTGGAGCCGATTCATTATGTGTACGCGGACGGCTGGATCTACGGCCGCACGTCCACGGGCGCGAAGCTGGGGGCGATCGCGCACAACCGCTTCGTGGCGTTCGAGGTGGACGAGACGCGGGACCTGTTCGAGTGGTCGAGCGTGGTGGTGAAGGGCGCGTTCTACGAGCTCTCGGCGGACGCGTCGGAGCGGGAGCGGGTGGCCTGGGAGCACGGCGTCGCGCTGCTGCGGCAACTGCTGCCGGAGACCTTCACGGCTGAGGACCCGGTCCCGTTCCGGCAGACGCTGTTCCGCATCTCGGCGCGCACGGCGACGGGGCGGGAGGCGGTGCCGGCGGAGGTCGGCGCTGCGGGATGAGGGGGACGCCGGATGGGGGTGGCGGTGAGGGTGCGGGTGGGCAACGGCGGGGGAGCTGCGGGTGGGGATCTGGCCTGGGGATCTGGCCTCGAGGGATGGGCGGCGGTAGTGTAGGGCATCGTCATCCCTGACCGAGAGGCGCCGATTTCACCGACGAAGATCGTTTGCGTGGGCCGCAACTACCTGGCGCACGCGCGGGAGCTGGGCAACGAGGTGCCGGAGCGGCCGCTGTTCTTCCTGAAGCCGCCGTCGGCGCTGGTGGGCGACGGGGAGGCGATCGTGCTGCCGCCGGACTCGTCGCGGGTCGAGCACGAGGGCGAGATCGCGGTGGTGATCGGGCGGCGCTGCCGGCACGTGGCGGAGGTGGAGGCGGGGGCGGTGATCGCGGGCTACGCGCCGCTGAACGACGTGACGGCGCGCGACCTGCAACGCCTGGACGGGCAGTGGACGCGGGCGAAGGGGTTCGACACCTTCTGTCCGCTGGGCGCCACGGTTGCGGCGGAGGGGCTGGACTGGCGGGCGCTCGAGGTGGTGTGCCGGGTCAACGGGGAGGAGCGGCAGCGGGGGCGGGGCGAGGAGATGGCGTTCGGGATCCCGCACCTGGTGGCGGCGGCGAGCCGGATCATGACGCTCCTGCCGGGGGACGTGATCGCCACCGGCACGCCGGAAGGCGTCGGTCCTCTCGTGGCGGGAGACGTCGTCGAGGTGGAGCTCGTGGGCCTCGGCACGATCCGCAACCCCGTGACGTCCGCCTGATTTCCGGCGACCCCCTGGCTGGAGAGTAGCCAACCCGATGCCGAGACTCGCGGCACGCTTCGAGAATTTCCCCCCGTACCCATTGGCGGACGTACCGGAGCTGAAGCGCCGGCTGCGCGCCGAAGGCGTGGATGTCATCGACCTCGGCGCCGGGGATGCGGACCTGGCACCGCCGGCCGCGGCGGTGGCGGCGCTGGCGGAGGCGGCGGCGGTGCCGGAGCTCGGGCGCTATCCGTTCCAGCTGGGGCTGCCGGCGTTTCGCGAGCAGGTCGCGACCTGGATGGGCGCCCGCTTCGGCGTGGCGCTGGACCCGTACCGCGAGATCCTGCCGCTGATCGGCTCGAAGGAGGGGATCGCGCACCTGGCGTTCGCCTACGTGGGCGGCGGGGACGCCACGGTGGTGCCGGACCCCGGGTATCAGCCGTACGTGGGCGGGACGCTGCTGGCCGGGGGCGAGGCGCACCTGGTGCCGCTGCGTCCCGGGAACGAGTTCCTGGTGCCGCTGGAGGAGATCCCGGCGGCGGTCGCGGAGCGGACGCGGATCCTGTACCTGAACTACCCGAACAACCCGACGGCGGCGATTGCGCCGCGCGACTACCTGGAGGCGGCCATCGACTGGTGCGCGCGGTGGGGCGCGGTCCTCGCCTACGACAACGCGTACAGCGAGCTGGCGTTCGACGGCTACCGGCCCCCGAGCATTCTGGAGCTCGACGGCGCGCGCGAGGTGGCGGTCGAGTTCCACTCGTTCTCGAAGACGTACAACATGACCGGGTGGCGGATTGGCTGGGCGGCGGGCGGTGCAGAGGTGATCTCCGCTCTTGCGCGCGTGAAGTCGTTCGTGGACACGGGCGTCTACCTGCCGGTGCAGGCGGCGGCGCGCGCGGCGCTGCAGTCGTACGAGTCCTGGGTGCCGGGCAACGTCGAGCAGTTCCGGCTGCGGCGTGACGCGCTCACGGCGGCGCTGTGCGCGGCCGGCTTCCAGGCGAGCGCGCCGCACGCGACCATGTACCTGTGGGTGCCCGTCCCGGGCGGCGACTCGGAGGCGTTCGCGCGGCGCGCGCTCGTGGAGCAGGGCGTGGTGCTCATGCCGGGCGCAGCGCTCGGCGCGGGCGGCGAGGGCTTCTTCCGGGCCGCGCTGACGCAGTCTCCCGACCGGTTGCGGGAAGCGGCCGCGCGCCTCGGCCGGCTGCTGTAGGGCCGGAACGGTGGGCAGGCAACGGGTTACAAGGGTTCCATGAGTGTCGCCGCCCAGAAGGTCCCGGCCCCTCCGGCGACCCCGCCGTCCGCGCGCCCGCCTCGCGCCGCGCCGCCGCCGTCTCCCCCGCCGCTCGCGACGCTGCTCGCGACCCGGCCGGAGCGCGAGCGCGTCCGGCCGTTTCTGCCTCTGGCCGGTGCCCTGCTGCTGCACGTCCTGCTGCTGTTGCTCCTTCTCGTGCTCACCCCGTTGCGCGTGGAACACCCCGCCGCCTTCGTCTTCCCGCTGCCCACTGCGCCGCGGGAGGCGCCGCTGATCACGCTGCTTTCGCCCGGCGAGACCGTCGGCCCGAAGCCGCCCGCCGGCGCGGCGGCTCCGCCGGCACCGGCTCCCGCGGCCGGGCCTGCGGCGCCGCTCTCGTTTCCGCGCGCGGTGCCGACGGAGCTGCCGCCGGTCCCGGCCGCCCAGCCGGGCGAGGCCCGTCCTGGCGCGCCGCGGGAGGGTACGGCGGGGGCGGGCGGCGCGGCGGAGGAGCTGCGGCCGCCGGAGGGAGACGCGAGGTTGTTCGGGGAGCGGAACCCGGCGGCGGTCGCGCCAATGACGGACCAGCAGCGGCTGGAGGCGCGGGTGCAGGGCCGCATCGATGCGGTGAACGACTCGATCCTGGCGGCACAGGGGCGGGCGGAGAAAGCCACCGACTGGACGATCAAGGGGAAGGACGGCTCGGAGTGGGGGATCTCCCCGGGCAAGCTGCACCTGGGCAAGCTGACCCTGCCGCTGCCGATCTACTTCGAGCCGCCGCCGGGGAAGCGGGACGAGGCGGAGAAGCGGCTCTCGGAGTGGACGGAGATCAACCGGGCGGCGGACGCGGCGCACAACCGGGCGATCTTCAAGGACCGGGTGAAGGCGATTCGCGAGCGGAAGGAGAAGGAGCACGCGGAGCAGCAGAAGAAGAAGCAGGAGAAGTCGTCGTCTTCCTCGTCGGAATCGTCCTCGTAGAGGCGCGGCCGGCCGGCCGCGCCTCACGCACCCCCCGTTCGTCGGCTCGCGCCAGCCCGCTTTGTGGGCTCCTCCATGGTCCCGGAATTGCACCGTTCTCGCCGCGACGATCATCCCGGAAATGAAGGAGATCACGATGTTCGGTACCCCGGATCGGAATCGCGAGAAGGGCATAGTGGCGGTCGCCGTGGGCGCGGGCGTGGGGCTGACGGCCGCGGCGCTCGTGCTCTGGCGCCGGCGGCGGGAGCGGCCGGCCGAGGAGAAGCGGCGGGCGGCGCGGCTGGCGAAGCTGGAGAAGGAGGCGGTGCTGCTTCTGCGGGAGGACGCACATGTGGCGGGTCAGCCGATCGACGTGGCGGTGGTGACGGAGGGGATCGTCGAGCTGAGCGGCTCCGTGGAGACGGAAGCGCTCGCGGACCGGGCGGTGGAAGCGGTGCAGCGGGTTCCGGGAGTGCACACGGTGCTGAACCGGCTGGACGTGGCGCGGGAGCTGGCGCACCTGGCGGAGAACCAGCGGCGCGGGGTGCGGGGTGCGGGCGAGACACACTGGTACGGTGTCCGGGTCGGGATGGGACGCCGGCGGCAGTCCCCGGCCACGGATCCGGCGCGGCCCTCGGACCGCGTGCCGATGGTGGAGCGGGCGCTGGGCGCGAACCGGGCGGTGGAGGAGGCGAGCGAGCCGATGGCCAAGATCCCGACCGGCGTCGAGGGGCACAGCTCGAAGCCGGCGGGGGCCACGGATCGGGGCAGCGTGCAGGAGATGTCGCACCGGCGGACGGGGAACGTCGGGGAGCGGTGGCCGGAGGAGGGCGGCGGGGCGGCGGGCGGCGTGCACGAGAACGTGCAGCCGGGGACCGAGCTCTCGCTGGAGGAATCGGGCCTGGAGCGCGAGCTGGCGGAGCGGCGCGGGGAGGATCGCGGCTGACCCCACGGGGGTACCGACGGGGAGCCGCCCGGACCGCCTCCGCGCCGCGCGCGTCGGGGGCGGTGCTGCATCGTAGCGGCAAGGCCGTTGACGAAGTTGGCGCGCGCACGCTAAGCTTCGCGTTTTTCCACAACTACGCCGGAAACCATGCCCGAACCCCTGTCTCCGCAATACGACCCGAAGGACACCGAGGCCGCGCTCTACCGGTCGTGGGAGGAGCACGGTTTCTTCCGCGCGCACGCGGAGCGGGTGCTCTCGGGGGAGCGGGAGCCGTACACGATCGTGATCCCGCCGCCGAACGTGACGGCGCCGCTGCACATCGGCCACGGGCTGAACAACACGCTCCAGGACGTGCTCGTGCGGTGGCGGCGGATGCAGGGGCGGGAGGCGCTCTGGCTGCCGGGGACGGACCACGCCGGGATCGCCACGCAGAACGTGGTGGAGCGGGTTCTGGCGCGGGAAGGCAGGACGCGAGAGGACCTGGGGCGGGAGGCGTTCGTCGCGCGGGTGTGGGAGTATGTTCGCGAGACCGAGCGCTCGATCCTGGCGCAGCTCCGGGCGATCGGAAGCTCGTGCGACTGGAGCCGCACACGCTTCACGCTGGACGAAGGGCTCTCACGCGCGGTTCGCGAGGTCTTCGTGCGGCTGCACGAGAAGGGGCTCGTCTACCGGGGCAACTACATCATCAACTGGTGTCCGCGCTGCCTGACGGCGCTCTCGGAGGAGGAGGCGGAGCCGCGCGAGACGGAGGGCGCGCTCTACCACCTCCGCTACCCGCTGGCCGAGGGGGCGGCGCCGGAGGGTTTGCCCCGGCTGCCGGACGGCCGGGCGTACGTGGTGGTGGCGACGACCCGCCCCGAGACGATGCTCGGGGACACGGCCGTCGCCGTGCACCCGGAGGACGAGCGCTACCGCGGCGTGGTGGGGGCGCGGGTGGAGCTGCCACTGACCGGGCGCACGATCCCGGTCATCGCGGACGCCTACGTGGACCCGGAGTTCGGGACGGGCGCCGTCAAGATCACGCCGGCGCACGACCCGAACGATTTCGCGATGGCGGAGCGACACGGCCTCGAGAAGCTGGACATCATGACGCCGGAGGCGACGATGGGCGCGGCGGCGCCGGCGGCGTTCCGCGGGCTTGACCGGCTCGAGGCCAGGCGTCAGGTGGTCGAGGCGCTGCGGGCGGAGGGGCTGCTGGAGGGCACGACACCGCACGCGCACGCGGTGCCGCACTGCTACCGGTGCGACACGGTGGTGGAGCCGCGGCTGTCGGAGCAGTGGTTCGTGCGCATGAAGCCGCTGGCCGAGCGGGCGCTCGAGGCGTCGCGCTCGGGGCGGGTCCGCTTCACGCCGGAGCGCTGGACGAAGATCTACGAGCACTGGCTGGAGAACATCCACGACTGGTGCATCTCGCGGCAGCTGTGGTGGGGGCACCGGATCCCGGTGTGGTATTGCCGGGCGGCGGGATGTGAGGAGACGATCGTCGCGCGCGAGGATCCGGGCTCCTGCCCGAAGTGCGGGGGCGGGGCGCTGGAGCAGGATCCGGACGTGCTGGACACGTGGTTCTCCTCGTGGCTGTGGCCATTCTCGACGCTCGGCTGGCCGGACGAGAGCGAGGATCTGGAGGCGTTCTATCCGACGACGACGCTGGTGTCCGCGTACGACATCATCTTCTTCTGGGTCTCGCGGATGATCATGGCGGGGCTCGAATTCATGGGCGAGGTGCCGTTTCAGGACGTCTACATCACGACGCTGGTGCGGGATCACCTGAACCGGAAGATGTCGAAGTCGCTGGGCAACGGGATCGACCCGCTGGAGGTGGTCGAGCGTTACGGCGCGGATGTGCTGCGCTACACGGTGGTGGAGGGGGCGACCTGGAACGCGGACATCCTCATGAATTACGAGGACCTGGATGCCACGTTCGCGCCGGGGCGCAACTTCGCGAACAAGGTATGGAACGCGGGCCGCTTCGCGCTGATGAACCTGGGCGACGGCTCCGTGCCGGCGCTGGAGTCGGTCGGGGCGGAGCTCGAGCTCGCGGACCGCTGGATGCTCTCGCGGCTGGGCGCGGCGGTGGAGGAGACGACGCGGAACCTGGAGGCGTTCCGCTTCCACGAGACGGCGGAGACGGTCTACCACTTCTTCTGGGACGAGCTGGCGGACTGGTACATCGAGCTGGTCAAGCCGCGACTGCGGGGGGAGGCGGGGGAGGCGAGCCGGGGGGCGGCCCGGGCGACGCTCGTGACGGTGCTGGACGGGGTGCTCCGCCTGCTGCACCCGATCATGCCGTTCCTCTCGGAGGCGCTGTGGCTGCGGCTGCCGTGGCCCGAGGGGAGCGAGCGGGCGCCGTCGCTCGTGGTGGCGCGCTGGCCGGCCGCGGAGCGAAGGGATGCGGCGGCCGAATCCGCGATGGACGCGCTCATGGAGCTGATCCGAACGGTGCGCGCGCTGCGCTCCGAGTACGGGGTGCCGCCGTCGGCGCGGGTCTCGGTCCGGCTGACCAACGTGCCGGAGTCGTTGCGCGGGGCGCTGGCGGTGGAGACGCGCGCCGTGGGCGCGCTGGCGGGGGTGGCGGAGGTGCTGCAGGACGGGGTGGCGCGGCTGGCCGGGGCGGGCGCGCACGCAGTGCTGCGGGGCGGGGCGGAGGTGTTCGTCCCGCTGGCGGACGTGATCGACCTGGAGCGGGAGAAGGCGCGGCTCGCGAAGGAGCTGGAGCGGCTCGAGGGGCAGCTCGGGGGCACGGAGGGCAAGCTGGCGAACGAACAGTTCGTCTCGCGGGCGCCGGCGGAGGTGGTGGGGCGGGAGCGGGAGAAGGCGGCGAGCCTGCGCGACCGGCGCGACCGGCTGGCGGCGAAGCTCAGGGACCTGTCGTGATCCTGGCGCACGGACAATCGGGCCCGGCGCGGGGCTCTCGCCTGGCACGCGCCGTGGCCGCACTGGCGATGATGGCGGCCGGGGCGGGATGCGCCCGGCCGCTGCCGCCTCCGGGGGGAAGCAGGACCGGTTACCGCCGGAGGTGGTGTTTACGCGGCCGGAGCAGCTCTCCGTGGACACCGGCTATACGAAGCCGGTGGTGTTCACGTTCGACGAGCGGATCAGCGAGCGGGGGCTGGGGCGGAGCTCCGTGGTGGTCTCGCCGCTGTCGGGAGAGGTGGAGCTGGACCACTCGGGCGACGAGGTCAAGGTGTCGCTCAAGAGCGGCTGGAAGCCGGGGCAGATCTACCACGTGGTGCTGCTGCCGGGGCTGCACGACCTGTTCGGCAACCAGCGGAAGGTGCCGGCGGAGCTGGTGTTCTCGACCGGCCCGTCGATCCCGCAGACGGCGCTCGCGGGACTGTTGACGGACCGGATCACGGGCAAGCCGCAAGCGGACGCCTGGGTGCTGGCGCGCGCAGGCGCCGACTCGACCACGTACGCGGCCGTTACCGACACGGCGGGCTTTTACGCGCTGCGCTTCCTGCCGCCCGGCAGCTACGTGGTGACGGCCTTCGCGGACCGCAACAACAACCGCAAGCCGGATGTGAGCGAGGCGCTCGCCGTGGACACGGTGCGACTGGCGAGCGAGCGTGACACCGTGCTGCTGCCCACGCTGGCGCTGCTCGTGGCGGACACCGCTCCCGCCCGCCTGGTGCGCGCGGAGGCGAAGGACACGACCGCGGTCCACCTCTTCTTCGACGATTACCTGGACCCGACGCAGTCGCTTGCCGGGGTGCACACGACCCTGTTGCGGATGCCGGACAGCACCCGCGTCCCGGGCGCGCCGCTGCTCTACTTCCCGAAGCAGTACGAACGGATGAAGGCGGCGCAGGCGCGCGCCGCCGCGGACACGGCGAAGGGCCGTCCGCCGGGGGCCGACACCGCCGCGGCGGCCGTGGCGGCGAAGCCGCCGGCCCCGGCACGGGCCGCCGGCGACACGGCGGCGGCGGACACCGTGCAGCTTCCCACGCGCGAGCTGGTGCTGGTGCCGTCGTCGCCATTCACCCCGCATACCAGGTACGTCGTGCAAGTGCAGGGGGTGGTGAACGTGAACGAGCTGGGGCGCGGCGCCGGCAGCGTCGCGTTCGAGACGCCGGCGCGGCCGAAGCCGCCCCCGCCGGACACGACCCGGGCGCGGGCACCGGGCGATACGACGGGGCGGGCTCCGGCGCCGGACACGGGGGGGGCACGACGGCCGCCGGCGGACACGGCGCGGGCGAAGCCGGTGCCGGCGGACACGTCGAGGCCGCCTCCGGCGGACACCATGCGCCGCCCGGTGCCGCCGGATACGAGCGGTGCGCCGCCGGCGGCCGCAGCGTGGCCATGACGGATCCTCGCCGGGCGATTCCTTCGGTGGACCGGCTGCTCGGCAGCGCGGCCTTCGCGGAGCTGGTCGGGGCCTGGCCGCGGCGCCGGGTGGTAGATGCGCTGAAGACAGTGCAGGCGGAGGTGCGGCAGCGGGTCGCGGCGGGGGAGGCGGCGCAGGGGCTGGAGGACGAGGCGACGTACGCGAGCGCGGTGGCCGCGCGGCTGGAGGCGGCGGAGCGTGTCTTGCTGCGGCCGGTGATCAACGCGACGGGGGTGGTGCTGCACACCAACCTCGGGCGGGCGCCGCTGGCTGCGGCGGCCGTGGCGGCGGTGGTGCGCGCAGCGTCTTCCTACAGCAATTTGGAGTACGACCTCGAGGCGGGCGAGCGCGGCTCGCGCTACGCCCACTGCGTTCCCCTGCTCCTCGAGCTGAGCGGCGCGGAGGACGCGTTGGTGGTGAACAACAACGCGGGCGCGCTCGTGCTGGCGCTGAACACGCTGGCATTGGGGCGGGAGGCGGTGGTCAGCCGAGGCGAGCTGATCGAGATCGGGGGCTCGTTCCGCATCCCGGAGATCATGGAGCGGAGCGGGGCGCGGATGCGGGCCGTGGGCGCGACCAACCGGACGCACCCGGCGGACTACGCGGGCGCGATCGGCGTGGCGACCGGTGCGCTGCTGAAGGTTCACCCGTCGAACTACCGGGTCACCGGCTTCACGGCGGAAGTTTCGCTGGCGGAGCTCGCAGCGCTCGGCGCCGAGCGGGAGGTGCCCGTGATCAACGACCTGGGATCGGGGCTGCTCCTCGACCTTTCGGTGCTCGGGCTGCCGCGCGAGCCGACGGCGGCGGAGGCGATCGCGGCGGGCGCGGATATTGTCACCATGAGCGGGGACAAGCTGCTGGGCGGCCCGCAGGCGGGGATCCTGCTCGGGCGAGCGGCCGCGATCTCGGCGATGCGCCGCAACCCGCTGTGCCGCGCGCTGCGTCCGGACAAGCTGACGCTGGCCGCGCTCGAGGCGACGCTTGCGCTCTACCGGGAGCCGGAGCGGGCGTTGCGCGAGATCCCGACGCTGCGCATGCTGGCGCTGGGAGCGGAGGCGCTGGCCCGACGGGCGCGGGGCCTCGCGGATGCGCTGGCCGCGAACGGCGTGGCGTCGGCGCTCGTGGCGGGGAGCTCGGCGGTGGGTGGGGGGGCCTACCCGGAGGCGGCGCTGCCCACGACGCTCGTGCTGCTGGAGGCGGCCGGCAGTTCCGCCTCGGAGGTGGAGCGGCGGCTGCGGCACGGCGCGCCGCCGGTAGTGGCGCGGATCGTGGACGACCGCGTTGCGCTGGATGCGCGGACGATCGCGCCCGCGGAGGAAGCGGCGCTGGTCGAGGCGGTGCGGGATGCCTGTACCTGAGCCCGGCCGCCCGGCTGCCTTCCTCGACCGGGACGGTACGATCATCGCGGAGCGGGGCTACCTGCGCGACCCCGAGGGCGTGGAGCTCCTCGAGGGGGCGGCCGAGGGGCTCCGGCGGCTCCAGCAGGCAGGGTACGCGCTCGTGCTGGTGACGAACCAGTCGGGCATCGCCCGGGGTCTCGTCCGGGAGGAGGAGTACCGCGCGGTGCAGGCGAGGCTGGAGGCGCTGCTGCGGCAGCGCGGGATCACGCTGGCCGGCGTCTACCACTGCCCGCACCACCCCGATCACACGGGACCGTGCGAGTGCCGGAAGCCGGGAACGGGGCTCCACCGCCGGGCGGCTGCCGAGCTGGGCCTCGATCTGTCCCGCTCGCTCTACATCGGGGACAAGGCGTCGGACGTGCTGCCGGCGGCGGCGCTGGGCGGGCGAGGAATCCTGGTACGGACGGGGTATGGGGGAGAGGCGGAGGTCGGGAGCTGGGTGGAGGTGGTCGAAGGGTTGGGGGGGGTGGAGGTATGAGCCCAGAGGGTAAGGGTAAGGGTAAGGGTAAGGGTAAGGGTTGACAGGGGGCAGGGAGGGGGCTAGGAGCCCGTCTCCGTAATGGCCGCGAACCATCGCTGGGCCGGTCGCGGCCGGGGTAGGCGGGGACCGGGACGGCCCCAATCGATGTGCGCCCGGGTCCCACGCCCCGTGTTCGGCGCCTCTCCGGCTCTGTACCGGGCGCATTACGCCCGATCGGGGCGCTCAGGCGGGGGCCACTACCACATGGAGCCCCGCTTTCGCCGCGGCGAGCACCTCGTCGATGGAGGTCACCCCCGCACGGCACGCCCGGAAGAGCTTGAGCAGGTTGTGTGCGGTGCAGCCGAGGCGCCATTCACCGCGCACGTTCTCGTGACCGCGCAGGAGGAAGTGCCTCAGTCCGATCACATCCTTCATCTGCCCGCACACCGGCTCGACGGTGACCTTGCGGCGGTCGTACTGCGCGCGGCCTTCGGCGGTCCGCAGCTTGTGCCGCATGCGCTCCTTCGTGCTCGCGTCCGCCGGCGGCGGCCCCTCGCTCCGCGGCCCCTCACGCCACTCGCGGTGACGCACCTTCTCCGGCGCCACGTAGACGTCGATCTCGTACCACTCGAGCCGCTCGATGTCCGCCTCCGTCCAGTAGCCCGCGTCCGCGCTCACCGCCTCCGGCGTCTCGCCTACAGTATCACAAACGGCTTCCACCATCGGCACCAGCAAGTTCTTATCGTTGCTCTGCTGCACCACGTCCTCGGCCACGACGATCTGGTGCTCGGCGTCCACGGCGAGTTGGGCGTTATAGCCCTGCACGAAGGTCTTCTCGCTGTTCAGCATAATCCGGCTCTCCGGATCGGTGAAGTTGCGCTGCGCCTTGCCCTCCGGCTTCGCCTCCTCGGGCTTCTCCATGCCCGCCGCCTTGGCCTGGCCCCGGACCTGGGCTTCCAGCGCCGCCTTCGCTTCCTGGATCTTCTTCAGCCGGCTCTCACGGCGCCGCAGCTCTTCCGGAAGCTCCTCGCCGGCCGAGTCCTTGCCGTAGCGCCGGTCCTCTTCCGCGTCCTCCGCCGCGGCTTGCGCCAACAGACGGTTCACCTCAGCCCTCAGCCGCTTCTCCTCCTCCACCATGCGCGAGTAGCTCATCGCCTTGTGCTTGCTCGCGTTCCCCTTGACCTTCGTGCCGTCGATCGCCACGTGCCCCAGCTTGACCAGCCCCGCCGCTTTGCACAGCTGGAGCACCTGCGTGAACAGGTCCGCCAGCGCCTTGAGGTGCCGCTTGCGGAAATCCGCGACCGTACGGAAGTCCGGGCTCGCCCCGGCGCACACGACCCGGAACGCCACGTCTTCCAGGCACGCCCGCTGCATCTTCCGCGAGCTGCGCACGCCCACCACCTGCCCATAGAGGATGAGCTTCGTCATCAGCAGCGGGTGGTAGGGCGGATAGCCCCGCTCCTCGTCGTAGCTGTCGTAGATCCGCGAGAGATCCAGGGTGTCCACCAGGTCGCTCACGAAGTAGACCAGGTGCTCGGGCGGCAGCCACTCCCGAAGCGAGGGTGGCAGCACCAGAAGCTGATCCGGATCGTACGGACGAAACGTTTTCGCCACGCGGCAGACTCCTCGAAAAGGGCTGCCGCCAAACTACATCACCGAAGGCGGCGTGTACATCCCCGCGTGCGCACACGCGCGCGCGTGCTTACTCGGACACGCTCCTAGGGTGGCGCGAAACCTGCGCGCCATACCAGTGTATTCAATCTGCTGCAGCGTGGGTTGCGGAGACCTATCAGGGAGGCATCAATGCAGATCACGGTCACACCGAACGCGGTGGCTGAGGTCCAGAAGTTCATGGAGGAGCAGGGCGCGGCGGAGACCGCCGGGCTGCGTGTGGCCGTGCTCCCGGGTGGCTGCTCGGGGTTCCAGTACGGGCTGAACATCGAGGACGAGGCGCAGGACGACGACGACATCCTGGAGTCCAATGGAATCCGACTCTTCGTGGATCCGTTCAGCGGGCAGTATCTGAACGGGGTCGAGATCGACTACGTGACGACGATGATGGGCGCCGGGTTCACGTTCAAGAATCCGAACGCGACGGGCGGCTGCGGCTGCGGAAGCTCGTTCACGGCCTGAGCGCCGGCGACACGCCGGCAGGAACGGACCCGCCGGGGAAGAATCCCCCTCGGCGGGTCCTTTGTCGTGCGGGGGGCGGTGCCGGGGCGGGTGGACCGGGTCGGGGGGCGATGGTAGGTTTGCCGCTTGGTGGTCGGGAGGGGTGGGAAACGACGAAGGCGGGGCGGAGCGATGACGCGGCACGAGCGGACGGAAGTCGAGACGTTCACCTCCCGGGACTGGGGCGAGAACGCGTACCTGGTCTGGCGGGCGGAGGCGGACGAGGCGGTGGCGGTGGACCCCGGAGGCGAGGCGGGGGCGCTGGCGGCGAGGGCCGAGGAGGCGGGGCTCCGAGTGGCGGCGATTCTGCTGACGCACGCGCACCTGGACCACATCGAGGGCGTGGCGCGGCTCGCGGGGGCCACGGGAGCGCCGGTCCACCTGAATCCCGGGGACCGGGGGCTGTACGACCGCGCCGCGGAGCAGGCGGCGATGTTCGGCGTCCGGCTGGAGGCGCCTCCGCCGCCGGACCGCGATCTGGTCGCCGGACCGCTGGAGGTGGCGGGGCTCGGCTTCGAGGTGCGGGCCGTGCCCGGGCACTCGCCCGGGCACGTGCTGCTCTATATGGGGGACGCGCGCGTGGCGTTCGTGGGCGACGTCGTCTTCGCGGGCTCGATCGGCCGCACCGACCTGCCGGGCGGCGACCACCGCCGGCTCATGCGCTCGATCCGCGAGGAGGTGCTGACGCTGCCGGACGAGACCGTGCTGTACTGCGGCCACGGTCCCGCGACGACGGTCGGCCGCGAGCGCGTGGGGAACCCCTTCCTGGTGCCGATGTACGGCGGCGGCGGGCTGGCGTGAGGCTGCCGGTGGCGGTTTTCGCCTCGGGGGGCGGCACGAACCTGCAGGCGCTCCTGGACCGCCTGGAGCCGTCGCTCGCGGGGGTAGCGCTGGTGGTGGCGGACCGCGCGGAGGCGGGGGCCCTGGCGCGGGCGCGCGCCGCGGGTGTCGCCGGCCGGGTGATCACCGTGGCCGGCCGGCAGGAGGACGCCGTCGCGCGCGAGATGCTGGCGGCGCTGGAGGAAGCCGGCGCGGAGCTCGTCGTCCTGGCGGGCTACAAGCGGCGGGTGAGCGCCGCGGTCGTGCGGGCGTACCGGGGGCGCATGCTGAACATCCACCCCGCGCTGCTTCCCGCCTTCGGCGGCTGGGGGATGTACGGCCGGCGGGTGCACGAGGCGGTGATCGCGGCGGGCTGTCGCGTGAGCGGCGCGACCGTGCACCTGGTGGACGAGGAATACGACCGCGGGCCGATCCTCGCGCAATGGCCGGTGCCGGTGTGGCCGAAGGACACCCCGGAAACGCTGGCGGCGCGCGTGCTGCGGGTCGAGCACGCGCTGCTGCCGGCGGCGGTGGCGGCGCTCGCGGCCCGCCTCGGCGGCGTCGAGGCGGACGCGGCCGAGGCGACCCGCGCGCTGGAGGCGCTCGGCGCGGCCGCGCCGGAGCAGGCGATCGCGGCCGCGGGCGCGGTTCTGCGGGGCGGGTCGCCAGCGAGCTTCGTGGCCGGGGATAGGGAGGAGCCGGATCGCCGCGGCATCCGGCGCATGCTGGGACTCGAGTGAGGGAGATCATGGCCAGGGCGATCCTGAGCGTATCGGACAAGACCGGCATCGTGGAGCTCGCCCGCGGGCTCGTGGCGCTCGGCTACGACATCATCTCGACGGGCGGGACGGCGCGCGCGCTCGGCGCGGAAGGCGTGGCCGTGATGTCGGTCAGTGACGTGACCGGGCACCCGGAGATCCTGGGCGGCCGCGTGAAGACGCTGCACCCGGCGGTGCACGGGGGGATCCTGGCGCGTCGCGATGCGGAGGGCGACCTGCGCGCGCTCGGCGAGTTCGGGTACGACCTGATCGACCTGGTGTGCGTCAACCTCTATCCGTTCGAGGAGACCGTGGCGCGCGGCGTCTCGCTGCGCGATGCAATGGAGCAGGTCGACATCGGCGGGCCGACGCTGCTGCGGGCGGCCGCCAAGAACCACGCATACGTGCTTCCGGTCGTGGACCCCGCCGACTACGGGCGGGTGCTCGACGCGCTGCGGACGGCGGTGCCGGATGCGCTGCGGCGCGAGCTCGCGGCGAAGGTGTTCGCGCACACGGCCCGGTACGACGGCGTGATCCGGGATTACCTGGGTGAGGGGGAGGGTGAGGGTGGGGGTAAGGGTGGGGGTAAGGGGCTGCGGGGGTTTCCGGAGGAGGGGGCGATCCGGCTGCGGAAGGTGCAGGGGCTGCGCTACGGGGAGAACCCGGACCAGACGGCGGCGTTCTACGCGGAGTCGGGTGCGCCGGCGGGGTCGCTACCCTCGCTCCGGCAGTTGCACGGGAAGGAGCTCTCCTTCAACAACCTCATCGACATCGATGCGGCCGTGCTGTGCGCGAGTGAGTGGGCCGGGGAGCCGCGCGCGGCGTGCGTGGTGGTCAAGCACACGACGCCGTGTGGCGTGGCGCTGGGGGAGAACGCGCTGGAGGCGTACCGGCGGGCGCTCGCGACGGACCCGGTGTCGGCGTTCGGGGGCATCGTCGCCTGCACGGTGCCGCTGGCGGCGCCCGCGGCGGAGGCCATGGCGGACCACTTCCTGGAGATCATCGTGGCGCCGGCGTTCGAGCCGGAGGCGCTCGAGGTGCTGACGCGGAAGAAGAACCTGCGGCTGATCGAGCTGCCTGTGGAGGCGGCCGGGCCGGGGGAGCTGGACTACAAGCGGGTGCGCGGTGGGCTGCTCGTGCAGACGCGGCTGGAGATGCGCTTTCCGGAGGACGAGTGGCGGGTGGTCACGGCGCGCGAGCCGACCGAGGAGGAGTGGCGCGATCTGCGTTTCGCCTGGCGCGTGTCGGCGGCGGTCAAGTCGAACGCGATCGTGCTGGTGCGCGAGGAGCGGACGCTGGGGCTCGGCGCCGGGCAGATGAGCCGGGTGGACTCCTCGCGGCTGGCAGTGATGAAGGCGGCGGACCAGGGCCTGGATCTCGCGGGCGCGGCGCTGTCGTCGGACGCGTTCTTCCCGTTCCGCGACGGGGTGGACGCGGCGGCGCAAGCGGGCGCGCGCTCGATCATCCAGCCGGGCGGCTCGGTGCGCGACGCGGAGGTGATCGCGGCCGCGGACGAGCACGGGATGGCGATGGTCTTCACCGGCCGGCGCCTCTTCCGGCACTGAGGCGGCGGGCGCCTCTTCCGGCCCCCTGCCAGGCCGCCCGAAGCCCGGCGGAGCCGTCCCGGCTCAGTGGCGCAGGATGTTCGCGACCACGACGCCCGACGGGATGGTGACGCCATACTCGCGGTTCACCTGCTTGATGCTCGCCGTGAGCAGCGCCTCCATGAGGAAAGGGTTGTGCACGGGCGAGCCGGGCAGGTCGGCGAGTCCGGTGTTGAACTTCGCGCCCTCGGCGGTGGTGTAGACGCTGTCGGCGGGATTGAACTGGGACGCGGGCACCTGCGCCAGCATCGCCTTCAGCTG
Source organism: uncultured Gemmatimonadales bacterium (assembly GCA_963708135.1). Classification (GTDB taxonomy): domain Bacteria; phylum Gemmatimonadota; class Gemmatimonadetes; order Longimicrobiales; family RSA9. The sequence goes on from OY970192.1 coordinate 1,077,048, forward strand.
GGCGTTCAGGTCGGCGATGCGCTGCGTGGCCACGAGGAAGGCGCTGCGGGCCGCGCCCGGGGTTCCGTGGCAGCCGCTGGTGGCGCAGGCGGCGAACTGGCGCTGGTCGATCGTGCAGGTGGTGTCGGCGGTCGGGACGCCCTTGTCGTTCAGGCAGGGGACCGCGAGGAAGAGGTGCCCCGTCGCGTGGAACACGAAGTTCCCAGTGGCGGGGTCCGTCACATCGTAGCTCTGCACGTGGCAGGTGGCGCACATGCGCGGGTTGGCCGCGGTCCGGTGCGTCCCCACGATCTGGGCGGAGTCGAAGGGCAGGCCGGGCGGCCACCAGCCGGCGTTGCCGAGCAGGAGCGGTGTCTCGGGGGCGTGGGTCTCACCACCGGTTGTAAACTGGACAGGAGCGACGGTTTGAAAATGGACACTCCCGTCGAGGAGGTGAAGTCGAGGGCCGAAGCGCCGCAGGCGCGGGAGGCCACGTTGACAGGGAGATGAACGAAGCCCTCGCAGTGCGTAGAATCGGGGCGTCAGCTTAAAGACGTTCCCGAGCACCGGAGGGCTCCGCCAGTGATCCTACGGGAGAGGTCCATGCAGATCAAGTTCCTGGCCCGCGAGGGCATGCAGAAGAGTCGGATTGCCGAGCGGCTGGGCGTCAGCCGCCAGACCGTCTACAACCACCTGAAGCGAAAGGAGGGAGAGCCGTTTCCGAAACCGCGATCGAAACGGGTCTCGAAGCTGGAGCCGTTCAAGGAGCACATCCGGGCGCGGCTGGAGTGCTTCGATCTGCCGGCCACGGTGCTCGTCCAGGAGATCCGGGCGCAGGGCTATCGTGGCGGACTGACGCTGCTGCGGGAGTTCGTGCGCCCGCTGAAGCAGGAGTTCGTGCGGCGGGTGACGGAGCGCTTCGAGACGCTGCCGGGGCAGCAGGCCCAGATCGACTGGGGGGAGTGCGGCAGCATCGAGGTGGGCGGCGAGCGCCGGACGCTCTACGTCTTCGTCATGGTGCTGGGCTACAGCCGGATGATGTACGCGCGCTTCACGACCAGCTCGAAGCTGCCGGTGCTGCTGGCCTGTCTCGTTCGTGCCTTCGATGCGCTCGGCATCCCGAAGGAGATCCTGGTCGACAACATGAAGCAGGCGGTCGAGCAGCACGACGTCACCACCGGCACGGTGCGCTGGAACAAGGGCTTCCTGGATTTCGCCGAGCACCACGGCTTCCTTCCGGTGGCGAGCCCACCGTACTGGCCACGGGTGAAGGGGAAGGTCGAGCGGGGCGTGGGCTACCTCAAGACCTCGTTCCTGGAGGGCCGCACCTTCACCGACCTCGAGGACCTGAACCGGCAGCTTGCGGTCTGGCTGGACACGGTGGCCAACGTGCGGATCCACGGCACCACCGGGCAGCGGCCGATCGACCGCCATGCGCTCGAGCTCGCGCACCTGCGGCCACTCGCAGCCGTGCCGGCCTACGACGTGCGCCCGGTGGAGCTCCGTACGGTCCCCTCCGACAGCCACATCAGCTACGGCGGGGTGCGCTACAGCGTGGATCCCATCGCGGTGGGTGGCACGGTGGTGGTCCGCTCGGAAGGGGGCGCGGTGGGAGACGCCTTCTCGGTCTACTTCGGTGCGCACCTGGTCGCGTGCCATCGGAGAAGGCCCAGCGGCTCGCCCCGCGTGACCCTGCCCGAACACGCGGCGCAGATCCGACGCCTCACGCGCGGCAGCGCCGAAGCGGCCGCTCGCCGCCGAGGCCATCAGCCAAGCTACGTACAGGTGGGCCAAGGCGGAGGCATTCTCTTGCTGGAGCGGATCCAGCGCTCGGCTCCGCAGGTCCAGGTGCAGCCGCTCTCGGCGTATGAGCGCCTCCTCGGGGACGGTGCGGCGTGAGTGCGGCCGTGAGCTATGAGCGGGTGCGGGACCAGCTCGGGCGCCTGAAGCTCGAGTCCGCGCTTGCCTCCCTGGACAGCGTCCTCGAGCAGGGGCAGAAGCAGGAGCAGCTCCCGGTTGAAGTGCTCGATGAGCTGCTCGGCCGCGAGCTCGCCACCCGCTTCGAGCGCCGCGTCAGCACCAACCTGAAGCTCAGCGGCATTCCGGCACCCAAGACCCTGGAGAGCTTCGACTTCGACGCCCAGCCCTCCGTGCCGAAGGAGGTCATCCGGGAGCTCGCCACGCTGCGCTTTCTCCATCAGGGCGAGAACGTCGTGTTCCTCGGGCCCTGCGGGGTCGGCAAGAGCCACCTGGCCGTGGCCCTCGCGATCCGGGCGATCGAGCGCGGGCACCGCGCCTACTTCCTCAGCCTCCACGAGCTGGTGACCCGCTCCCGCGTGGCGCGCGAGAAGAACCGCCTCGACATCCTCCTGCGCGTCATCATCCGCGCCGATCTCTTCCTGCTCGACGAGGTGGGATACCTCCCGCTCGAGAGCGAGGACGCCACCTTCCTCTTCGAGGCCGTAAGCCGCCGCTACGAGGCCAACAAGTCGATCCTCCTCACCAGCAACAAGAGCTACGGGCAGTGGGACGAGATCTTTCCGGATCCGGTCCTCGCCACCGCGCTCCTGGACCGGCTGCTGCACCACGCCACCACCATCAACATCCGCGGCGAGAGCTATCGTCTCCGCAACCGCCGCGGCGCCGGCCTCACCACCACCCACTGAGAGAGGAGATCCCCCATGCCGCGTTAGCGCCAAGACCGACGGAAGTGTCCAATTCTAAACCGTTGGACCTGTCAACTTCTCAACCGGCCTTGACAGGCGTGGGGGCCGCGCCCGGCATCCGCCGGGTCGGGGCCGCCGCGGCGGTTGTGGCAGCGCATGCAGAGGTTCTTCGAGGGGTCGGGCACGTTGTCGGCGAGGCGGAGCTGCCCGGGGTGGTTGTTCCGGTGCGGGTCGTGGCACACGGCGCACGTGATGGGCAGCGCGGCGGAGTCCTTGTCGATGTAGTTGGTCTCCACGTTGAACTGGTCGAGCGCGCCCTGCGCGATATGGCACCCCTGGCACTCGGGGCGGCCGGCAGGCGCCGAGAGCACCTGCGAGTGGGGCGACTTCGACCATTCCTCCACGAACGGGTGGTGCGTCCCGTTGTGGCACTCGCCGCACCCGCGCTCGAGGTCCACTCCCACCGCCACGGAGGCGAGCGGCACGTTGTCGGGCTTCGGGTCGCTGACGTGCGTGAGCCCCGGTCCGTGGCAGGACTCGCACTGCACGTTCACGTAGCGCGGATCCGCGACGGCGAGGTAGCCGACGTGTGCAGAGTCGGGCAGGGGGTTGCCACGCCCGTTCACACTGTGGCACGCCTCGCACACCGGCTGCGCGCCGCCGCTCTGTTGGAGGGTGGCCCAGGCGTGGGCGTGTGCCGTCTGCTTCCACTCCGTCTGCTTGTCGATGTGGCAGTTGCCGCAGACGGTCATCTCCCTGGTCGTGTCGGAGAAGCCGAGGAACCCCGCCGCCTCGGCCGGAACCCCCGCCGTCAGCTCGCGCTCCTTGAAGACCGTGCGGGTATCGACGCATCCCGCCGCGAGCGGCAGCAGCATCAGCAGGGCGAGCAGACGCGGCGACGTCAAGCGGGTGTGAGCGGCGTGCATCGGCCCCTCCGGGGGGCAAGGAGTGCGTGGGATCGGCCGCCGGACGCGGGAAGAGGTGAATACCGACGCCGGGCGGCCGGACGGCGGGCGCGGGGTGCAAGGCGCGTACCGCGGCGGGAGTGCGCGTGCCCCGGACGGCCCAGCCACGCGGCCGGCTCCGGACTAGCGCGTCCGCGTCAGGCGACGCCGCGCTTCAGGGCGGCCGCGCGTACCAGTCCGCGCGGGTGGGAGGCAGGCCGCTCTCGTCGCGGGTCTCCTTCTGGAGCAGCGTCTGGTAGAGGTTCATGCCGCTGGTGCGGAACTGGTGGGCAGCGGCGCCGAACACCAGGCGCCATGCGCGGTAAACGGCGCGGCCGACGAGCCGCTCGGCATCGGCCTGGCGGGCGTCGAGGCGACGCAGCCAGTGGCGCAGGGTCCACATGTAGTGCTCCCTGAGCGACTCGACATCGCGGACTTCGAAGCCCGCGAGCTCCGCCGCTCGCAGGGCGGTGCAGAGCGGCACGAGATCATGGTCGGGGAAGACGTAGGTGGCGGCGAAGGTGGAACCGGGGGAGCCATCGTCCGCCCGTCCCGCGATGGCGTGGTTGAGGAAGAGCCCGCCGGGCCGCAGCAGGCGGGCGGCGTGGGCGAAGTACTCGCTCGCCCTGGCGGCGCCGACGTGCTCGAACATCCCGACGCTGGCCACCTTGTCGAAGGGCTCCGGCGCCTCGAGCTCGCGGTAGTCGCGCAGCGCCGGGCCTCGCCCATCTCGAGGCGCAGCAGCGCCGCCAGAATGCGCATCCGGTCGGCCAGCCGCCGCGGCCGCGAGAGGAGCGCGTCGCCGACGGCCGCGGCGGCTTCCACGTCGCCCTCGAAGTCCAGCTCGTCCGCCATGTACGCCTCGCCGAGCCCGCGGTCATCGCGCGCGCGGATGAGCTCGCGCAGCACCCGGGGCGAGCGCAGCACGAGCGTGAAGCGCACCGGCAGGCGGGGATCGCCGCGCCACTCGCGGCCGTCCCAGAGGCGGACGAGGAACGGCCGCTCGGCGAGCCCGTCGAACAGCGCGCCGAGCAGGGTGAAGGTCGTGTCCGGTTCGATGGCCTGGGTGCTCATGGGCGTGTGCCGGTCAGGGGATCGATCGTGCGGGCTCGCGGTCGGCTGCGCGGACGCGGGCCAGGCGCCTCGCTGGGCCGTCCCGCGCGCTGACGTGCGCTCGGGGCGGAACGCCCCCGCGCGCGGGAAGCGGGGCCGGGGCGTCCCGGGCGGGGGCAGAAGGTCCCGTCGGAGTCGCGATGCGGGGCGGCGGCAACTCGACAATGCGTTGTCGTATAATGATATGTGGAATGGCCGACCAGGTGGCGGGTCGGGCACGGAACGCGCAGCGGAGCGGGCCCGGGCCGCGAGTGCGCGGCCCGGGAGTGCCGCCGCCCCGTCGCGACGGCGCGCGCGCGGTCGGACGGGCGCAAGGGGAGAGCATCGATGGGACTGTTCACGCGCGATCTGATCCTGTTGCACCCGCCGAGCGTCTACGACTTCAGGTCGGATGAAGCCTTGCTGGGCCCGGTGAGCGACGTCGTGCCGTCGTCGCCGGTGTTCGAGATGTACCCGATGGGGCTGACGAGCATCGCGCACCGGCTGGAGACCGAGGGGTTCAACGTCACGATCGTGAACGTGGCGTACCGGATGCTGCGGGACCCCGGCTACGATGCGGCGGCGGAAATCGCGCGGCTCGAGCCGAAGCTGTTCGGCATCGACCTGCACTGGCTGCCGCATGCGCACGGTGCGCTGGAGCTGGCGCGGATCGTCAAGGAGGCGCATCCGGAGATTCCGCTGATCATGGGCGGCCTGAGCGCATCGTACTACTGGGAGGAGCTGATCCGCTACCCCTTCGTGGACCTGGTGATGCGGGGGGACTCCACGGAGGAGCCGATGCTGGCGCTGATGCGGGCGCTTCGGCGGGGCAGCACGCTCACGGACGTGCCGAACCTGGTGTGGAAGGACGAGGCGGGGCGGGTGGTGGACAACGGGCTGACGCACGTCCCCTCGGACATCGATGGCGTCTCGCTGCCGAACATCATGTACGTGATCCGGTCGGTGTTCAAGTACGGCAGCCTGGCGAACGTGATGCCGTACGTGGACTGGCTGGACTACCCGATGACGGCGCTGCTGACGTCGCGGGGGTGCAGCTTCGACTGCGCGATCTGCGGCGGCTCGCGCTCGGCGTACCGTCAGATCTGCAACCGTACGCGGCCGGCGTTCCGCTCGCCCGAGGCGCTGGTGCGCGACATCCGCGAGATCCGCGGCTTCAGCCGCGCGCCGATCATGCTGCTGAACGACGTACGGCAGGGGGGAGCGGAGCACGCGGCGAGGTTCCTGGAGCTGCTGGCGCGGGAGCGGGTGAAGAACGAGCTGATCGTGGAGCTGTTCTTCCCGGTTCGGGACGACTTTTTCGAGCGGCTGGCGGGCGCGGTGCCGCACTTCAGCGTGGAGATCACGCTCGAGTCGCACAAGGAGGAGATCCGGCGGCTGAACGGCAAGCTGGCGTGCAGCAACGAGGAGATCGAGGCGACGATCGCGAAAGCGCTGGCCGCCGGCGTGAACCGCGTGGACCTGTTCTTCATGGTGGGGCTGCCGAAGCAGAGCTACGCCGACGCGGTGGGCTGTGTGGACTACTGCCGCTCGCTGCTGGAGCGCTTCAGGGGCGATCGGCGGCTGTGGTTCTTCGTCGCGCCGCTGGCGCCGTTCCTGGATCCGGGCAGCCGGGTGTTCGAGGCGCCCGAGCAGTTCGGCGTGACGCGGCGGTGGCGCACGCTCGAGGAGCACCGGCAGGCGCTCGCGGGCCCGACGTGGAAGCACATCCTGAATTACGAGACGGACGCGATGACGCGCGACCAGATCGTGGATGCGACGTACGAGGCCGCGCTCCGGCTGGCGCTGCTGAAGTGGGAGTACGGCTCGATCGACGTCGCGGCGATGGCGGAGATCGCGGGGAAGGTGGCGAAGTCGCGCAGCGCGATCCGGGAGGTGGATGCGATCCTGGCGCTGCCGGAGGGGGAGGAGCGGACGCGGCGGCTGGAGGCCGTGAAGCGGCGGGCGCGCGAGCTGCGCGCGCAACCGGCGGGGTCGAAGGAAGTCATGAAGTGGCCGATCCGGCGGCGCTTCCGCTCGCTGCCGCGGCTGGGGCTGATCGGCGCGCGGCTGCTGGGCCGCGAAGTGTACCTGCTGCTGTTCAAGCGGCTGGGGCTCATGCTGGCCGAGCGGAGCCGTTCGCAGGGGACGCCGACTGCGGCGCGGTAGCGGCGGCTGACTCTCCCACTTCGACTTTTCGCGTATATTGGCGCGGGGGAACGGAGAGGGCCGCCAGACCGGGGGGCGCGATGAGGCTGGTGAGGGTCGGGATTGCGAGCGTGAACGCGACGGTCGGCGCGGTGCGGTCGAACGGAGCGGCGGTCGTGCGGGAGGCGCGGGCGCTGGCGGAGGCGGGGGTGGGGGTGGGGTGCTTTCCCGAGCAGGTGATCGGTGGCTACCCGCAGGAGGACCTGGTGCAGTGGGGCGCGTTCGTGGACGCGCAGCGTCGGGAGCTGGACGCCATCGCGCGGGAGACGGCGGAGCTGCCGATGGTGCTGGTGCTGGGGGTGGTGGTGGGGGTGGACGGGCACCTGTTCAACACGGCGGCGGTGGTGCACCGGGGCGAGGTGCTGGGGTTCGTGCCGAAGGAGAAGCTGCCGACGTACAACGTGTTCTACGAGGCGCGGACGCTGTCGCGGGGTGGCCGGGGAGTGCTGCTGGACGCGGGCGGGGTGCTGCTGGACGCGGGCGGGGTGCCGCTCGGGGACCAGGTGTTCGCGTTCGACTTCGGGGTGATCGCGCCGGAGGTGTGCGAGGATGCGTGGACGCCGGACGGGCCGATGCGGCGGCGCTGCTACTCGGGCGCGGAGCTGGTGCTCAACATCTCCGCCTCTCCCTACCGGGTGGGCGTGGTCTCGACGCGGCGGGAGATGCTGGCCACGCGGTCGGCGGACAACCAGGCGACGGTGGTCTACGTGAACATGGTCGGCTCGCAGGACGGGCTCGTCTTCGATGGCGGCGGCTACGTGTTCCAGAACGGGCGGCTGATGCTGGACGCGCCGCGGTGGCAGGCGGGCGCGTGGACGGCGGTGGTGGACCTGGACCGGACGCGCCGGCTGCGGCGGGAGAACACGACGTGGCGCTCGGACTCGGAGGCGTTTCACCGGGCGGGCAGGCCGGTGGCCGTGGTGGGGTCGAAGGCGCCGACGACGTCCCGCGAGGGGCTGCGCTACCCGTTGCCGCCGGCGAACAGCTTCTTCCTGCCGGCGCCGGGCCGGCCGGGTGCGACGCCGCGGGAGTCGGTGCTGGACGACCTGTTCGAGGCGGTGACGCTGGGGGTGGCGGACTACTTCCGGAAAGCGGGCGCGTTCCACGGCATCGGCGTGGCGCTCTCGGGCGGGCGGGACTCGCTGCTGACGCTGCTCGTCGCCTGGAACGCGGTCGAGAGGCTGCGCCGCGAGGGTACACGGGGGATGGGTGGGGAGCCGCCGTGGCTGGCGGCGTTCTACATGCCGTCGCGGTTCTCGACGGCGGGGACGCGGGATGCGGCACGGACGATCGCGCGTGAGCTGGCGGTCCCGCTGGTGGAGGTGCCGATCGACGAGGCGTTCGAGCGGGAGACGGAAGCGACCAGGTCGCTGCTGGGGGGCGCGGCGCCGAGCCCGGTGACGCTGCAGAACATTCAGGCGCGGATCCGCGGGGCGCGCATGTGGAACTGGGCGAACACGGCGGGCGCGCTGTTCCTTCAGACGAGCGACATGAGCGAGAAGGCGGCGGGCTACACCACGATCGGCGGGGACCTGGAGGGTGCGCTGTCGCCGATCGCCAACATCCCGAAGACGGTGGTCATGGCGCTCCTGGCGCGGCTCCACGCTCGCTTCGGCTTCGAGGGGATCGCGGAGACACTCGCGACGCCGGCGGGGCCGGAGCTCGCGGCCGACCAGACGGCGGAGGCGGAGCTGATGCCGTTCGAGGTGCTGGACGCCTGCCTCTATCTCCACGCCGCGGAGAAGCTCGCGCCGGAGGAGGTGGCGGCGGTCCTGCCGGGACTCTTCCCGGAGGCCGATGCCGGTGTGCTCACGGGGTACGCCGCGCGCTTCGCGAAGCTGTTCAGCCGCTCGATCTACAAGTGGGTGCAGTCGCCGCTCACGCTGCACGTGGGCACGCTGGATCTGGAGCGCGAGCGCGCGCTCCAGATCCCCGTGGTGCAGCGGAACGAGTGGGGGCTGAAGGAGGACTGAGCCGGGTCTAGACGCCGCTCGGCCACTCCTCGTCCTCGAAGCTGCGGGCGATCGCGCCCACCGTGTCCCTCAGCCCCTGCAGCTCGGCGGCGAGGTGCTGGTCCCCCTGCTGGAGCTCCTGGAAGCGGAGCTGGATCCGGTACCACGCGCCGCGCGCCTCATCCAGCTCCGTGCGGGCGGCGTCGGCGCGGGCGCGGACGCGCTCGTGCAGCGAGACATCCTCCGCCATGCCGGCGCACAGCTCCGACAGCGCGGCGAGCGCGCGCTCGACCGGCTCGTCGAAGACGGCCAGCTCATCGGCCTCGTGCGCCCCATCCTGCTTCTTCCGTTCAGTCGTCATGCCCACCTCCCGGGGTCGAGGTTCAGGTTCCAGTGCGGCAGCCGGGGCCGGACGAGCAGGACCGGCCGGGGGGCGGCACGCAGCACCTTGGCGGCCACGCTACCGAGGAACAGGCGGGCGGCACCGTGGCGCGCGTGCGTGGCCATGGCGATCAGATCGGCGCGGTCCCGCTCCGCGCAGGCGAGGATGCGCGGCGGGGAGGCGAGCGTGCGCGCGGGCGGCGATCACCTCGGCGTACGGCAGGCACTGCTCGACGAAAGGCGAGCCGTCCAGCGGGACGACGATGGAGCGGAGCAAGGCAGCCTCCCCACGACAGCCGCTAGGGTTCATCTTCGATCAAGGGAACAGGCGCGTTCCGTGCCGCTGAACCGGAAGGGCGAGGTCCCGGCGCCGGCGCGCGGAACCCGGTGTGACGCGGTCGTTTGTGGCGCCCGGCCCGATCGCGGCCGGAGTCGCGACGGCGCGCGTGGCGAGCCGATGAGAGACAGCGGATGGGGCGAATCGACCGGGTGAAGGGCCAGGGACACTGGTCGGGGGAGAGCGAGGGCGACCATGAGAGCGATGATCCTCGAGGAGCAGCCGGGGCGGCTCCGGGCAAGGGAGGTGGCGCCACCGAAGGCGGGGGCGGGGCAGCTCGCGCTGGCGGTACGGGCGTGCGGTGTGTGCCGGACGGACCTGCACATCGTGGACGGCGAGCTCGCGCACCCGAAGCTGCCGCTCGTGCCGGGGCACCAGATCGTGGCCATCGTGGAGGCGGTCGGCGAGGGGGTGACGGGCTTCGCGCCGGGCGACGGGGTGGGCGTGCCATGGCTGGGGTGGACGTGCGGCGAATGCGTCTACTGCCGCTCGGGGCGCGAGAATCTGTGCGTGCGGGCCCGCTTCACGGGCTACGACCTGGACGGCGGCTTCGCGGAACGGACGGTGGCGGACGCGCGCTACTGCTTCCGGATCCCGGCCGGTTACCCGGACGCGCAGGCGGCGCCGCTGCTGTGCGCGGGGCTCATCGGCTACCGCGCGCTGGCCATGACGGGCGAGGCGAAGCGGCTGGGCTTCTACGGCTTCGGCGCCGCCGCGCACATCCTGACGCAGGTGGCGGCGGCGCAGGGCCGCGAGGTGTACGCGTTCACGCGTCCGGGCGACGCGGAGGGGCAGGCCTTCGCGCGGGAGCTGGGCGCGTCGTGGGCGGGTGGAAGCGACGTGCTGCCGCCGGAGCCGCTGGAGGCGGCGATCCTGTTCGCACCGGTGGGCGCGCTCGTACCGGCCGCGCTGCGGGCCACGGCGGCGGGCGGGGTGGTGGTGTGCGCGGGCATCCACATGAGCGACATCCCCTCCTTCCCCTACGAGCTGCTGTGGGGCGAGCGGGTGGTGCGATCCGTGGCCAACCTGACGCGGGCGGACGGCATCGAGTTCCTGGCTTTGGCGCCCGGCGTTCCGGTGCACACGGAGGTGACGAGCTTCCCGCTGGACGCGGCGAACGAGGCCCTCGACGCGCTGCGCGCCGGAGACATCCGGGGCGCGGCGGTCGTGGTCCCGTGAGCGCGGCGCCGGCGGCGGAAGGGCGCTCGGAGCGGCGTCCGCAGCCCCCGCCGGGGTTCCGACGGGGGCGGTCGTCGTGTGTGTCGGCCGAACGCCCTATCTTGCGCTTGGGAACAGGAGGGGCGGGCCACCTCCCCGCACCCACACCCCGTCCGATCGGAGGCCCATTGATGCGCATCGACCGCCATGCACGCCGGCTCGCTTTCGCGGCTCTCGCCATCCTCCCGGCCGTCACGTGCGGAGGCGGCAAGGGAGGCGGCGGAGCCGCGGACGGCTCGGCGACGGGGGCGTCGCCGGACGGTGCGGCGCCGACGGTCATCCGGATCACCGCGGTGGCGCACCAGCTGGCCTCGACCACGGACACGGCCGCGCCCGGGTGGACGACGATCCGCTTCGAGAACCGCGGCAATGCGCCGCATTTCGTGGTCCTCGAGCGGCTGCCGTGCGTGGCGCGCGACGCGGGCGGCTGCGCGCAGAAGACGGTCGAGGACAGCAAGGCGCAGGTCGTGCCCGTGTTCCAGAACATCATGGACGGGATCGCGAAGAGGCCGCTCCGCTACCCGAAGGCGGGCTCGACGCTGCCGGCCTGGGCCGGGCAGGTGGAGTATCTGGGTGGTCCCGGCCTCACCTCGCCGGGCCGGACCGCGGAGGTCACGCTGGACCTCCGGCCCGGGACCTATACCCTGGAGTGCTACGTGAAGACGCGGGACGGGCTCTTCCACTCGGCGGACGGGATGATCCGGGGCCTGGTCGTGACGGATGGCCCCGCCCGCGGGCAGCCTCCCGCGGATGCCGCCATGGTCGTGAACGTCGCGAAGGCCGGGATCACGCTGGACGGCGGCGCGCCGGGGAGCGGCCGGCGCACCTTCCGGGTGCGGTTCGCCGACCAGGGGCAGTACGCGAACTACGTCGGCCACGACGCGCACCTGGTCCGGCTGGAGGATGGGGCGAACCGGAGGGCGCTCGACGCGTGGATGAACTGGGCGGTGCGCGGCGGGCTGGCGGAGCCGGCGCCCGCCGGCGTCGTCTTCCTGGGCGGCACGCAGGACATGCCGGCGGGCTCGACCGCGTACGTCACGGCCGAGCTGACTCCGGGCACCTACGCGTGGATCGCGGAGGTGCCCGGGCCGATGGAGAAAGGGTTGTACAGGGAATTCACGGTGGAGTAGGGGCGCCGCCGGCGGGCGAGCAGAAGGCGAGTACTACCCGGCGTCCGCGGCCGTGGCTTCCTCCAGCGCGCCCAGGCACTCGTCGCGGTAGGCGGCCGCCTGGGGCGAGGAGCGGATCACCCTGGCGGCCGTCGTGAGCGCCGCCATGCCCTCGCGGGCCCGGCCCTGGCCGAGGAGCGCGCGGCCGAGCCGGCAGCGGGCCACGGCGGTGGCGAAGTGGCCGGCGGGAAGCGCGCGCTCGAGGATGCGAAGCGCCCGCCGCGCGCTCGCCTCGCCGGCCGGGAAATCGCCCTGCGCCAACTCGACGCCGGCCAGGGAGAGGTGGGGGAAGGCGATGAGGTAACTTCCGGGCTGGAGCGCCGCCTCGTAGATGGAGGCGGCGCGCCGGTGCATCTCGGCCGCCTCGTCCAGCCGGCCGAGGCCGGACAGCACGGTGCCGAGGTTCTGGTACACGGTGCCGACCTCACGATGGTTCGGGCCCATCAGGCGCACGCGCGCCTCCAGCAGCCGGCGCAGGTCGCGCTCCGCGCCCTCGAGGTCGCCCATCCGGCGACGCAGGACGGCGAGGTTGTTGAGCGCGTTCAGCGTGTTGCCGTTCTCCGGGCCGAGGGTGCGCTCGAGGATGGCGACGCCGCGCTCGTACTCGCCGGCGGCCTCGTCATTCCTGCCGAGATCCGAGAGCACCTCCGCCAGGCTCTCATGCGCCATGCCCGCGTTGGCCGATTGCACACCGAATGCGACGCTGTCGAGCGTGAGCGCCTGGCGCGCGTGGGGCACCGCGTCGGCCGCGTGCCCGAGTCTCTGGAGCACGTCGGAGAGGCCGCGGTGGACGGCCGCGAGCTGGGCCGGTGGCACGGTGGAGTCGGCGAGCGTGAGGGCGCGGCGGAGCTCGCGCTCCGCGTCGGCGATGCGGTCGACGTAGCCGAACTGGCTGGCCAGGTCATTGTGCGCCTCGACCTGCTCGGCGACGCTCGGGTCGGGTGCGGCGAGCACGAGGGTGAGGCGGCGCTGGAGGAGGGCGAGCGCGGAGTCCGCGGAAGCGCGCTCGTGGGCCGCCCCCAGCGCGAGGGCCAGACGGGCCAACCCGTCGCGGTAGGCGCGCGAGACGACGCCGTCGTCACGCTCGTGGAGCGAGAGCGCCCGCGCGGCGAGCGGCACCGCCTTTTCCGACGTGCCCAGGTTCGTGTAGACCTCGACCAGCGCGTCCAGCAGGTTGGCCTGGATGCGCGGCCGGCCGCCGAGCTCCGCGAGCACGCGGCTGGCGCCGGTGTCGAGCGCTTCCACCACCGTGATGGCGCGGCCCCGCTCCGGGTTGGCCGGGGCGAAGGGATCGGGGCTGCGCAGGATCTCGATCAGCAGCCGCTGGACCTGCTCGGCGCGGTCCGCCTGCTCACGCGCGGCATTCCGCTCCCGCTCGAGTCGCGTGGCGTGGCGGATCGCGCTGCCGACGTAGAGGAGCAGGAAGAGGAGCGCGGCCACGCCCGCGAGAGCGACCAGGCGGTTCCGCCGCAGGAAGCGGGTGGCCCGGTAGGCGAGCGTATCGGGACGCGCCCCGACCGGCCGCCCATCGAGGTGGCGCCGGATGTCGTCGGCGAGCTGCTCCACCGACGTGTAGCGGCGCTCCGGCTGCTCGCGCAGCGCCTTCTGCAGGACGGTGTCGAGGTCCCCGCGGAGGGCGCGGCGGAGCCGCTCCGGCGTCGTGCTGCGCCGGTGGGCGATGCGGACATCCTCCTCCCCGGAGCCGACCCGCGCACTCGCGCGCACGGCGGTGACCTCCTGGCCGCCGAGGCCTTCGGCAACGGCGGCACGGCCGCGGTCGAAGGGGCGGTGGCCGGCGAGCAGGAGGTAGAGCAGGATGCCGAGCTGGTAGACGTCGGACGCGGTGGTAATGGGCCTGCCGCTCAACTGCTCGGGGCTCGCGTACTCGGGCGTGAGCACGCGCGAGCCGGTGCGCGTCAGCGGCGCCTCGTCGTCTTCCGCGGCGTCGAGGATCCTGGCGATGCCGAAGTCGAGCAGCTTCACCCTGCCGTCCCGGGTGACCAGGATGTTGGAGGGCTTCAGGTCCCGGTGCACGACGAGCTGAGCGTGCGCGTAGCGGACGGCATCGGCGACGCCGAGGAACAGCTCGAGGCGCCGCGCGAGCGGCAGGCGCGCCGCGTCGCAGTACTCCGTGATCGGCGTGCCATCGACGTACTCCATGACCAGGTACGGCCGGCCGTCCTCGGTGGAGCCGCCGTCGTAGAGGCGAGCAATGTTGGGGTGCGCGAGCCCGGCGAGGATGCGCCGCTCGAGAAGGAATCGGCGGACGATGTCCTCGGTGTCGATGCCGCGGCGCAGCAGCTTAAGGGCGACGCGCTGCTGGAAGTCCGCGGCCGCGCGCTCGGCGAGGTAGACGGAGCCCATGCCGCCCCGCCCGATGCGCCGGAGGAGGCGGTAGGCGCCGACGCGCTCGAGGGGCGGCTCGGCGCCCGGGATCTCCGAGCCGGTGGCGAGCTCCTGGAGCGCCTCGCGGGCCGTGGTCAGGTCGGGCGCCCGGAACAGGCCCTCCGAGTCGCGCTCCGCCCGAAGCAGCGAGATGACCGCGGCGCAGAGCTGGGCGTCCGTGCCGCACCGCCCGGCGACGAACCTCTCCCGCTCCTCCTGCGGCCGCTCCAGCGCGGCCGCGAAGAGGCGGTCGATCTCCTTCCAACGTTGCCTGCCGGGATCGTTCATAGCCATGGGCGCCGCCGCTCGCGCGGGGTCGAGACGGGAAACGGCTCGCGCGAAACCACCGCGGCCTTTGGCAGAGGGTCTCGCGAGAATGCGAAGAAGATCCTGCCATGGCAAGGATATCGATGGGACGAGGAGGGCCGCGGCAGCCGCCGTTCGCGGCTGCCGCGGCCGTGCGGAACCCTCAGCCGGGGCGCTCCGCCGCCGGGGCGGCCACGCCGCTGCCGGTCGCCGTGGCGTAGCGCAGGCGGGCGGCCATGCCGCCGATGCCCAGGAGGCGGGCCGCCGCGCCGTCCTGGACCTCCTCGACGGTGCCGCCCTGCCGCAGCACGGCGAGGGCCATGCGGCTCGGCAGGTCGGGGCGCGCCTCCAGCGGGCCGCGGCAGCCGGGGCATGCGCCGGGCAGCGGTGCGCGGTAGAGGAGTCCACAGGTCGGGCACTCGCCGCCCTCGACCTCGAGGCCGTGCAGCAGGAGCAGCAGGGCGACACGGAGGTCGTTCACCCCCGCGAGCACCTCGTCCGCGCCGAAGACGGCCCGGCCGCGCCCGGCCTCCTCGGCCAGTCGATCGAGGAGCCGCTCCTGCTCCGCGTACGCGATGGTGCGGGCGGCCTCGCGAACCGCGTCGCCCACCTGGGCGGCGGGCGCGATGACGGGCAGACGCAGCACCGGATGGAAGCGTTCACGCAGCGGGGACGCGAGCTCCTCGCCCAGATGGGCGAGCGCCTCGGCGGGGCCGCCGGCCAGGATGAACCGGGGGGACTCGCGGGCGTCGAGGCGCTCCAGCGCCGCGGCGACGCGCCGCACGTGCGCGAGGACGTGTCCCTCGTGGTCGCGCTGGATGTTGGCCTGCGCGTAGCCGCCCTGCCTGTGCTTGTTGGGGACGTAGTCCCACAGGTCCTCGAGCTCGCGGATGGAGCCGGGGCCGGCGCGGAAGAAGCGGGCGCGCTCCTTGTCGAGGAGCACGGCCAGCACCGACGCCTGCCCGTCCACGACGGCGAGGAGCGGCCGCAGGTCCAGGTGCGGGCCCCAGTGGATGGAGGGAGCGATCCGCGCCTCGAGGGGCACGGCACGGAAGAACTGCCGGGCCGCGCAGGAGAACACGGCCAAGCCGCGCGGCCTTGGCTCGAGCGGCAACGCTGCCTCGGTCACGGTGCGCAGCTCCGCCTCGAGCCGCGTCCGCTCCGACGCGGGCGCCTCGGCCAGCGCGGCATGGCCGAGCCCGGCGATCTCGGCGGGCAGGTTGCTGCCCGCGCCACCCGACGGGTCGGTGGAGAGGTAGAGGGAAAGCGCCGGTTCTCCGCCGGCGTCGAACTCGCTCAGGTCCGCGACGGTCTTCTGGAACCGCAGCATGCATCCTCCCCGGGATTCAGACACCCGCGCCCACCATCTCCTCGGCGTTCACGGCCAGCAGGTTGAGGACATCGGTGACGCCGGGCAGCGCCCAGGCGGCGCGCTCCGCGTCGTCGCTCTCCGCCGGACTGCGGACCGATCCCATGAGCGTGACCCTGGAGCCGCGCACGGCCACGGAGACGCGCGCCGCGTCCACCTCGGCGCTACGCCTGAGCGCCTCCTCGATGCGCCGCTTCACATCGCCCGCGGCGATGCGCGGGCGCACGGTGATCCGGCTGGTCAGGCCGCTGACGCCGGTGAGGCTGCGGACCGCGTTCTCCGCGGCCTCCTTCTCGAAGTTCCAATCCACCGCGCCGTCGAGCTGGACCCAGCCGCCCTTGATCGACGCCGTGATGCGCTCCGCCGGAACGCGCACGTTCCAGCGGAGCGCTCGGACGACCTCCTCGGCGAGCTCGGTGTCGCCCCTCCGACTCGCGTCGGGCAGGCGCACGCTCAGCTCGTTGGCCACGGCGCGCACGCCGTGCACCCGCCGCGCGGTCCGCTCCGCCACGAGGATGTCCGCGTAGCTGAGCACGTGACCGGTGAGCGTGACGACCGCGTCGTGGATCGTGACGCCGATGCCCGCCGCGTCGATGCTCGGCTCGAGATCGAGCTCGGCCAGCACATCCCGCTGCAGGCTGGTATCGGATGTCATCTCTCCCTCCTCGTGCGAGAGGCAGCCCCGCCGCGCCGGCAGCGTGGAGGCGGGAAGCGCGGGTGGTGACCCGGGCGCGGACTCGCGGTTGGCGAATCCTTCCCGGCCGCCCGGCGCGGCGGGGGCGGCAGCGAGAGGGGCAAGGCGGAGGCCGTCGGACTCATGCCGGCAGAACGCGGGAGGACGTTGCTCGGCAACGACTTCGCGGAGCGTGCGATGAATGCGCTCGCGCGGCGGGTCACAACGTCCCGGCGCTGGGGCGTAGCGTGGCGACAGGGATGCGCGCGTGGGGCCGCGCACCGCGGGGTGCGGCGCGGCACGGGCGGTGCCTGTACGTATATAAAGGCCAGGCGCCACTGCGGGGACGACCGTACGGCCCGGCCGAGGACGAGCCGGACGCGGGGGCCACGCCAATGTGGGCATGAGTGGATGAGGTGAAGAGGCGGACTCGAACACGGGGGAGGACACGATGTTCAAGTCGATCCTGGTTCCGGTGGACGGCTCGGCGGCGAGCGAGCAGGCGCTCCCCGCGGCGCGGGCCGTGGCCCGACGGACCGGCGGGAAGGTGGAGCTGCTGCTGGTGCACCAGGCCTCGCTTCCGGTGCTGCAATATCAGAACGTGCCGGTTCCCGACGCGGACCTGGACCGCGACGTCCGGGTCTCACGCGTGGAGTACCTCCGCAGCCTCGCCGGCGCTCTGGAGGGGCAGATCGACGTGAGGGCCACCGTGCTCGATGGCGACGACGTGGCCGAGGCGATCGCCGAGCGCGCCAACGCCGGCGCGGACCTCATCGTCATGACGACACACGGCAGGCGGGGGCTCCGGCGCGCGCTGCTCGGCAGCGTCGCGGAGCACGTGGTGCGGCACGCGCGCGTGCCGGTCCTGCTCCTGCGGCCGCGCCGGGGCGGGGCGCCGCCGATGCACATCCCGCCCTACGAGCACGTGCTGCTCCCGCTCGACGGCTCGCCCCTGGACGGACCGACCCTGGATGCGGCGCTCGCGCTGGCCGAGCCCGGCTGCAAGGTGACGTGCTCCACGTATTGGTGCCGGTCACGCTCTTCACGGGACCGCCTGACGCGGGGATCCTGCTCGAGGCGCACCAGGTGCAGCGCACCGACGCAGGCCGCTACCTGAAAGAAATCGCCGAGACGCTCGAGGGGCGCGGGCTGGACGTGGAAGCGCGCGTGCACGAGGCGGCGAGCCCGGCCGCGGCGATCACCACGACGGCGCGGGCGCTCGGCGTGGACCTGATCACGATGGGAACGCGGGGCCGCGGCGGGGCCGAGCGGCTGCTGCTCGGGAGCGTGGCGGAGCGGGTGGCGCGCACGTCGCTGGTGCCGGTGCTGCTCAGGCCGCCCGCGGCGGGGTGAGCGGGGGCTCGGGGGTCGGGGCTCGGGGTGCTGCCGAGCCTGCCTTCTGCGCGGAGTCAGACGTCGAAGATCACCCGCGCGCGCCAGCCGTCCTCGCCCGGCTCGACCGATAGGGCGTGGTAGGTGACGCCCTTGATCTCGCGCACGGGCGGCCGCGGGTCGGGGTCGCCGCGCACGTCGGCCACGAGGCGGCGCCCCTCCAGCACGCGGAACCGCGCGCCGCCGTAGAGGAAGCCGTCCGACTGGTGCAGGTAGAGGACCTCGCGCAGCCATGCCGCCAGCAGGAGGGCGGGCTCCGAGGCCTCCAGCGCGATGTGGTGCTCGGCGGGCGGGAGCGGGAAGAAGGCGAAGACGTCGTCCACGGGAGCGTCCGCATCGGAGGCGCGCGCCCGGCGGGACACGAGCTCCGGCGGCGGCACGGGCTCATCCTCGCCGCGCACGAGGGCCATCATGCCCCGGGCGGCGCAGTTGAAGAGGTCGGCCAGGGTACCCGCCTTCACGATGAAGCCGACATCGGCCGTGTGGTCGAGCAGCGTGACACAGGGGGGAAGTTCCGCCATCGGACCTCCGCGGGGAGTGCGGGCGGTGGCCGGGCGGGGCCGATCGGCGGCGCCCGCGCCGG
The DNA here is from genome assembly GCA_963708135.1 of uncultured Gemmatimonadales bacterium. Lineage (GTDB taxonomy): Bacteria > Gemmatimonadota > Gemmatimonadetes > Longimicrobiales > RSA9. The sequence goes on from OY970192.1 coordinate 1,095,699, forward strand.
GAGCTTCGCCGGAAAGTTAGCTCCGTCTCTCGCAGCGCGAAACCGACCGCCCCGTGGCGTGGATCAGAGCGGGACGATCTTGCCGGGGTTCAGGATGTCCCGCGGGTCGAGCGCGCGCTTGATCGTGGCCATGACGGCCAGCGCCGCGCCGTGCTCGAGCGGCAGGTAGCGCATCTTGCCGAGGCCCACGCCGTGCTCGCCGGTGCAGGTGCCGTCCATGGCCAGCGCGCGCTCGACCAGGCGGCCGTTCAGCGCCTCGGCCTCGGCGAGCTCCTCCGGCCGGTCGGGGTCGATGAGGAAGACCAGGTGGAAGTTGCCGTCGCCGGCGTGGCCGACCAGGCCGACCTGGAGCGAGCCGCGCTCGAGGTCCGCGCGCGTCTCGCGGATGCACTCGGCCAGCCGGGAGAGGGGCACGCACACGTCCGTGGTCCAGCCGCGCGAGCCGGGACGCAGGGCGAGCGTGGCCGGGTAGACGTCGTGGCGCGCCTTCCAGAGCCGCTGCCGGTCCTCGGCCGCCGTGGCGAAGGCGAAGGCGCCGCCGCCGTTCTCAGCGGCCAGGGCTTCCACCGCGCGCGCCTGCTCCCGCACCTCGGCGGGCGCGCCGTGGAACTCGAAGAAGAGCGTGGGTGCGGCCGCGTAGTCGAGGCCGGAATAGCGGCGGACGGCGTCCATGGTGACGGCGTCGAGCACCTCGACGCGCGCCACCGGGACGCTCGCCTGCATCGTCGCGATGACGGTGTCCACGGCCGCATCGAGCGAGGGGAAGGCGCACACGGCCGCGGCGACCGCCTCCGGGACCGGATGCAGGCGGAGCGTGAGGCGGGTGATCACGCCGAGGGTGCCCTCGGAGCCGATGAAGAGGTGGGTCAGATCGTAGCCGGCGGACGACTTGCGGGCGCGGCCCGCGGTCTCGATCACGCGGCCGTCCGCGAGCACGACCTCGAGCGAGAGCACGTTCTGGCGCATGGCGCCGTAGCGGACGGTGGTGGTGCCGGACGCGCCCGTGGCGGCCATGCCGCCAAGCGTCGCATCGGCACCCGGATCGACGGGGAAGAAGAGCCCGCTGCCGCGCAGCTCGCGCTCGAGCTGGAGGCGGGTGACCCCCGGCTCCACCGTGACGTCCATGTCCTCGGCGGAGACGCGCAGCACCCGGTTCATCTTCCGGGTGTCGAGGCTCACGCCGCCGCGGACCGGGATCACGTGGCCCTCGAGCGACGTGCCGGCGCCGAAGGGGATCAGCGGCACCCCGCGGCGGGCGCAGATGCGGACGATCTCCGCCACCTCGTCCGTCGAGCGGGGGAAGGCGACGGCGTCCGCCGGGCGCGCCCGGTGGTAGGACTCGTCCTTCCCGTGCAGCGCGCGCTCATCGGCGGAGAGCGAGAGGCGCTCGGCGAGGAGAGCCTGCAGGTCGCGGATGGCCGCAGCGAGGGCGGCGGGATCGGGGGCGGGGGCGGGGGGAGGCATTTGGTTTGGTCTTGGTTTTGGTTTTGGTTTCAAACTGGACGCTGGAGCAGTGTGTCCGGGACGAATGCGGCGATGAGGCGGCCGGGGCCGTGGACGCCGTGGACGAGGGTGCCCGCGATGTCGGCGGACTTGCTGGGGCCGCTGTGCAGGGCAAGGGCGGCGCCGCGGTCGGAGCTGGTGAGGGCCAGGGCCTCGGCCAGCGTGGGGACCAGGAGCGAGTCCGGAACCAGGACGAGGTGGGTCGGCGCGAGCAGCTGGAGGCGGCGGCCTTCGCGGCTGTCGAGGAGGAGCGACCCGGTCTCGGCCACGGCGCAGCGGGCGAGGGAGATGGCGAGGTCGGCGCGCTCCGGCGGCGCCGGCTCGAGCGGGGGCCGCAGCGCCGGGGGCACGGCGGCGGCGATGGCGGCGGTGCGGCACCCGGGCGCGAGGCGGGCGGCGAGGGCCGCGGCCTCCTCGGCGGTCGCCGCGCGGACCACCTCGCCCCCGGCGGCGGTGAAGCGCGCGGCGAAGGCGGCGCGGGCATCGTCGCCCGACAGGGCATCGGCGCCGAGCGGGCCCGGGTGGGGCACGGGCGAGTGCGCGCGGGCGGCCTCGCGGACGCGAGCGAGGATGTGGTCCCTCACCGGATGCCGTCCTGCCAGAGGCGATGGAACGGCTTCGGGCTGGGCTCGAGCCCGGCGCGCGGGCCGGACCAGCCGCGGACGACGGGGAGCAGGTCGCCGTCGAGGACGGCCGCGGGCAGCGTGCGCAGCGCGGCGGAGGCCAGCCGGTAGAGCGGGGGATTGGTCATGGCGCGCGTGTAGGCGGCCATGGCCACGCGCTCGGCGAGCGGGGGCAGGCGGGCGTCGCGGGCGCGCTCGCGCCAGAGGTGGAGCAGGCGCGGGATCGGGATGCGGACGGGGCAGGCCTCGGCGCAGGCGCCGCAGAGGGAGGAGGCGAAGGGCAGCTCGCCCGCGGCCTCGACGCCCGTGAGGCCGGGGGCGAGGATGCTCCATGGCGGCACGACCCTGGAGTGGGTCGCGCCCGACGTGTTGGCGGCGCCGTGGTGGGCGGTGGTCTGACCGATACTCTAGCCGCGTCTGGCCAATCCCTAATGGTGGCTCTTCTCTTTAGCCGCTTGTGCCATCGCTCCGCGCGCGCCACGCGAAGGCAGGTACACCTCGACGGTTCTTGCCATGCCAACCCCTCGTACCCATCGAGGCTTCGACTTGAGCAGGCGAATGAGGGTAAACTCAGCTACACGTTGCTCAGCAGTCGGAAAGGCCGATTGCCGTGGAGCCGCCGGCGTGGCCCTGAACAAACCGTCAACCTTGGCCGTATCACCAGCAAACTCGCGCACCGCGGCTACCCCGAACAGAGCCTGCAAGAGCAGGGTTGGACTAGCGCCGGCGGCGGGAAGCACCAGCACATCAAAGGGCTCGCTACCCGCGCGCCTGAGGAGCACTGGGCCGCCATCCTGAAATGCAAACGAATCAGGAATGGCCACGGTTACGGGGACTCTTTTCGCAAGTTCGGCCTGCAGGCTGCCGTTGCCTTGCGCAAGAGCACCCACCGGACAAACTAGCACGAGACAGCTAAGGACGCAAACGTCCAGCGCCAACCGCATAAATACCTCCTCATTCGCATACGGTGACCGGAACCGTTGCCAAGGTAGACCACGTTACGCCACCATCATAACTTACCAGTACAGTATAGTACTCGATGTAACAATAGCTTGGATCACCACCGCCCCCTCCTCCTGCCAAAAGGCCACCGACAGTGCAACCCATCTCGGGGTCGACAATGAATCCGATGGCGCAGCCAAAGTAAGCCGCGGCACGATTTGCCAAGCAGTTTGCGTAATCATCCATACACTGCGCGTAGCATATCGCCCGCGACGTGGCACTCGACATCTGGCTGCATTCGGCAATGCACGACTGATATTCGTTATAATTCGTTATAGCAGTCCGTAGCATCAAAGTCAGCCAAGTCGAAAACACTCACCGGTCGGCCTGAACGAACGCATGTCGGCGACGGCTGCTGTGCCGCGTCAACCGGAGGGACCTGGTTGCGCTGAACAGCGACCGGATCCCGACAACCGGTCAGCGAACTTCCGATCGCAGCCGCAAAGAGCGAAGCTCCAAAGAGGCGAACGACCAAGTCCTTGGTTCTCATTCGAACCTCCTGGAAGGGATCCAAAGGTGTCGGCCCCTCGTGGGGCGGTCGGGCAATGCCGCGGTCAGGGGCCGAGGCCGATATCTTCCATCCCCAACCATGTTAATCGCATACCTGCCCGCTGCGATCGGTCGTGGAGGTGAATTCCGGCCAGTTGTAGCGCGAGCAGCAGAGCCTGTAGCGAGTCTTCGCCGACCGCAGAGTACACAGCTTCGTCCTGTAGTCCATCAATACGTAGCGCGCACGTCCATCGTCCGGAGGAATCCACCTCTGGCCTAAACAATCGCAACGTTATTTCCCTTGTCTCTCCAGTTGCGCTCCTGCCTTCCAGAACGCGCTCAGCTATTACTGACCGGTCCACAAGTCCTCCTGTGGTTCTCGTACGGGGAGTCCTTCGCGTGGTGCTATCAAATCAAGCATCCGGCCAATGATGCGGCGATGCGCTGCAATGGGAGGGTAAGGCAGGGATCTGTTCGCGATGGACAGCCTAGATCGGGCACTCCCTCGGCGCGCATCGCCTTGTCCTGGCTGGGGCAGTGTGACCGCGCGAACACGTGAGCCGCAAGAGGTGCGGAATTGGAAAGCGCGACAATAATTGGTCCGTCTTTGTCCAGGCGCAAGAGTTCTCTCTTAATAACACCCGCGGAATCTGTCTGCACTCTTGCACACATTCGTCCCAGACGAAGACCTGTGTATGCTGGACGTGATGGAGCTCGTGCGCGCCGAGCTCGAGAAGGCCCCGGACGCGAAGAACGAGGAAGTTATTCGAGAAGGCGTCAAGCTCGACAAGGCCGTGGCGAAGCCCACGCCCCGCCAGTTCCACGCGCGCTATCCCGTCCAGCCACACCCTCGGTTTCCTGACGCTCTCGGGCGCCGCCCGCGAACGGACCGCCTACCCCCACCCTTCATCGGCCGTGGGCCCGTACACCGACGGCACCGGGATGTCCAGCAGCCGCAGGTACACGGTCATCTGGCCGCCGTGGTGCGAGAGGTGGCTGATGTGCTGGCGCACGACCACGCGGCGTGGCACCGTGAAGATGACCTGCCCGTGGTTCTTCAGCGACCAGGCGACGTCGTAATCCTCGTCCGTCGCCGCCTCGATCGCCGTCCTCGCCGGCGCAACGTTCCCCTCGAAGCCCGCCAGCAGCGTCTCCGTCGTCTCGAACGAGTAGCCGGGCGCGTCCTCGAAGTCGAGCGCCGGCTCGGTCAGCGTGTTGGCGATCCAGCCCGGCATCCACGGGAGGAGCTGGGCGAGGTGGCCGAGGGCGAAGGATTTCGGGTGGGGCTTCCACTCCGCCTTCTCGCTCGGCACGCGCTCCAGCACGCGGCGGGTGGCGGCCATCTCCTGGTCGAATCCGGGGAGCAGCTGCTCGGTCATGGTCATGGGCGCCTCGGGGGTTCGGCGTTCGGGGTTTCCAGCGCCTTCCGGTCCCACGCGCCCCGCTCCGCCGCTGCCTCGTAGGTCTGCTGGAGGAAGGCCCCGAGCAGCGCGTCGGGATCCCCGGCGCCGCGCACCGCGTCGTACGGCAGCAGCCACTCGTGCAGCTCGGGGTGGTAGTACGCGCCGGGGACGGTGAGGGGCCACGTCGCATACCCCACGGGCTCGGGGTAGGCGTACGAGTAGAACGCGGCATCGGTCACGAGCCCGCCGCCCGGCCAGAAGCCGGCGCTGCTCACCTCGTGGGAGTACGCCTCGCGGGCCACCCGGTCGGCCAGGTTGGGCACGCCGCCGGGGTGCTCCGGTGCGGGGCGGCCGGAGAAGCGGGTCACGGCCAGGTCGAAGCTGCCCCAGAAGAAGTGCACGGGGCTGCACTTGCCGATAAAGCCCGCTCGGAACTCCTGGAAGACCCGGTCGGCCTGCTGCACCGCGCCGAGGAACGCGCGCGCCCGCTCCGGCTGAGAGCCACGCGCGCTGGAGTCCCGACGGGCGCTGGCTGGCGTTCCTCTCTGCCAGGGAACTGGACGGCGCGACGGGCGGCGCGGGCGGCCCCGCCGCGAAGAAGGACCGCGGCGCGCAGGTGTGGCTGCTCGACCGGCGCGGCGGCGAGGCGGAGCGGCTGACAGACGTGAAGGGCGGCGTCGAGGATTTCGGCTGGGCGCCGGACGCGCGGCGGCTGGCGATCGTGGCCACCGACGACCCGGATAGCGCGAAGACCGGCGAGCCCGACAGCGTCGCCTCCCGGCCGAAGCCCATCGTGATCGACCGCTACCTCTTCAAGGATGACGGCCGGGGCTACCTCACCCACGCGCGCAGCCACCTCTTCCTGTCCGACGTCGCGTCGAAGAAGCTCGAGCGGCTGACCGACGGCGACTTCGACGACGAGGCGCCCGCGTGGAGCCCCGACGGCACGCGCATCGCCTTCGTGAGCAAGCGGGACGCCCTGCCCGACCCCGACCGGAACGACAACACCGACGTCTTCGTGATCCAGGCGACGCCGGGTGCGACGCCCCGTCGCCTCACGACCTTCGACGGCCCCGATGGCGGCCCGCTGGCATGGAGCCCGGACGGGACGCGGCTGGCGTTCGTGGAGGGGAGCCCGCCGAGGTTCTACACAACCAGGACTACGGCCCGGCGGGCCCCGTCGAGCCTGAGGGCGGCGGCGGTGACGGACCGGCGGACGGCCGGCGTCTCCTCGAGGATCCGGCGCGCGCGGGCGGCGTAGCCGGGCCGCGGCCCGCTCACGCGGCGCTCCCGGCCCGCGCGCGCCAGAGGGCGCTCGCCAGGTGCAGCACGGGCGGCCCGCCGCCACGTCGCGCGATGCGGCCGCCGAGCTGGAGCAGGCAGCCGCCGTCGGCGGAGACGAGCACGTCCACGGGCGGCAGCGTGTCCAGCTTGCGGTCGGCCATGGCCGCCGAGACCTCCGGCAGCTTGACGGCGAAGAGGCCGCCGAAGCCGCAGCACTCACGGTCCGCCTCCCAGTCGACCACCGTCGCGCCGGCGGCGCGCAGCAGCACGGGCGCCTCGTCCGCGAGGCCGAGCTCGCGCAGGGCGTGGCAGCCATGGTGGTAGGCCAGCGTGGTGCCGGCGAGGCCGCTGCCGAGGCGCTCCACGCCGAGCACCTTCACGAGGAACTCCGCCAGCTCCCAGGTGCGGCCGGCGAGCTCCGTCCAGGGCGACGTCGCCCCCCGAGCTCCGGATAGAAGCAACGCACCATCGCCGCGCAGCTGCCCGACGGCAGCACCACGTGATCCGCGCCGTCGAAGACGCGGCGTGTGTGCTCGGCCATGCGCAGCGCCTCTTCGCGGTAGCCCGCGTTGTAGGCCGGCTGCCCGCAGCAGGTCTGGTCGGGCGGGAAGGCCACATCGACGTCCAGCGAGCGGAGCAGCCGGACGGCGTCCGCCACCGCGTCCGCGAAGAACTGGTCGCCCAGACAGGTGGCGAAGAGCGCGACCCTCATCGGGACGCCGTCGCTCGCATCATCGGCCGCCGGGGGAGGGGGGAACGATCGGAGGAGAGTACCGGGTGCCGGAGCGGGGCCGCAAGAGGCGGAAAGGACACCGGCCGGCAGGTCACGACACCTGCCGGCCGGCTGTGGGATTGTAGGCGGGATTGGGTGGTGGGGTCCTCCGGCGTCAGGCCGTGCTGGCCAGCGCCGCGTAGTCTCCATCATCGAGCTGGAGGTGCACCCAGCGGCCCGTGCTGCCGCACTCCGGGCAATACACGTAGCTCGAGTCCAGCACCTGCAGGTCGGTCAGCCGGCCGCACGCATCACAGCCGCCGCGGAACGTCGGCCAACCTTCCTCCCTCATGCCGCTGCGCGCGAGGCGCACCGCCATGAGGATCTTCTTCTGCCCCAGCATCGGACAGAGCTCACCCGTGCAGCGCTCGCCGTAGTCCAGGCACACCAGCACCGGGCCGTCCGGCAGGTTCGCGTGCCCCTCGTGAGCGTGGTCCTCCGTCCAGGCGACACGAACCTTCTGGTCGCGCGCGGAACAGTACGCGAGTGTCGTCTCCATCGATGCCCTCCAGGGATGTGTCCGGCGTCGCAGCCCGTACGGGCCCCGTCGTGCCCTTCGGCAACGTCCGGGCCGGATCCCGCGGCCGTCCCGCCAGGCGACGGATTCGCCGCGCCGGCGCGGTCGATTCCCCCGATTCCGGCGCCGCGCGGCGGTGTCCCGGCGGGCGGGGGAGAGGGACAGGGCGCGACTTCGACGCGGCGGCGGTCGGACTGTTTGTCCCGTCTTCTCGACAGGGCCGCGCGGGGGCCGCGGGGCTCGGGGTTCGCGGCCTGGTGCGCGGAAGCAACGGGTCGTGTGGGGAGTTCGACGACAGCGTGCGCGGGCAATCCCCCGATGGTTTCCACCAACGCCTTACGCCATCGGGCGGTAGCTCGGCCTAGGTTCGGATTCAAGCGTACTGCCGGCCTCACCGGCCCGGGACCGCGGCCGGCGCCATCCGTCCACGTGGGGGCCACACATGGCGACAAGGCTTCAGGAAGAACCCGTCGCGCGAGAGCGTCGGGATGAGAAAGGGCGCGGCGCGCCAGGGCTGGAGCGGCGCGGCGAGCACACGGTCGAGATCGTCTCCGACTCGGGCGAAGGGGCGCAGAAGGCGGCGCAGATCTTCGGCGCGGTGTCGGCGAAGATGGGCAACGGCGTGTGGACCGTGGAGATCATCCCGGCGGAGATCCAGCCGCCGCCGCGGGAGCCTGCCGGGGCGAGCGGGAATCGGATCCGTCTCGGGTCGCGGGAGGTGACGAACTGGGGGGACGAGACGAACCTGGTCATCGCCTTCAACGAGCAGGTGCTGCTGAACCGGCACGAGCTCGGGGCGCTGGCGGAGGACGCGGTGCTGCTGGTCGAGAACATGTGGGCGGCGCATCCGGACGAGGACATCCGGCGGCAGTGGCAGCGGGCGATGCGGCAGCTCGCGGGGCGCCGCTACCGGGTGGTCGAGGTGCCGATGGAGGAGCAGTGCCTGACGGTCGTGGACAACGCGCGGAAGGGCAAGAACATGTTCGCGCTGGGGATCCTGTCCTGGATCTATGACCGCGACCTGGAGCTCGTGCGCGAGCAGATCGCCTACACGTTCCGGAAGAAGTCGCAGGAGGTCTACGACAAGAACGTCGCGCTCCTGGAGCTGGGGGTGCGCTGGGCGAGCGAGCACCTGGACTTCCGCATCGAGGTGCCGCCGACGCCGTCCACCACGCCGAAGGTGGTGATGAACGGCAACCAGGCGCTGGCGCTGGGCGGGATCGCGGCCGGGATGGAGCTGGCGGCGATGTACCCGATCACGCCGGCCACGTCGGTCTCGCACCACCTGGGCGAGGTGTTCGACTCGTACGGCGGCGTGCTGCACCAGGCGGAGGACGAGATCGCGGCGATCGGCGTCGCGATCGGCGCCTCGTACGCGGGCAAGTGTGCCTTCACGATCACGTCGGGACCGGGGCTCGCGCTGAAGACGGAGTTCCTCGGGCTCGCCACGATGATCGAGGTGCCGCTGGTGCTGGTGGACGTGCAGCGCGGCGGGCCGAGCACGGGGCTGCCCACGAAGGTCGAGCAGTCGGACCTGCTGGCGGTGCTGTACGGCCAGCCGGGCGACGCGCCGAAGGTGGTGCTCGCGCCGGCCACGATCGAGGAGTGCTTCCACGCGATGATCACGGCGCGGCGGATCGCCGATGCGTTCCGCACGCCGGTGATCGTGCTCTCCGATGCCAACCTCGCCACGGGCGTGCAGCCGTTCCCGCGGCCGAAGCCGGAGCCGCACTGGTTCGCGCCGCCCATGGACCAGAGTCCGGTGGCGGAGGGGAAGCGGCCGTACGACTGGGACGAGCGGACGGGGCTGGCGGAGCGCTTCATCCCGGGGCGGCCGGGCGGCATGCACACGCTGACCGGGCTCGTGCACGACGAGCGAGGCCGCGTCACCTACGACCAGCGGATGTACCAGCACAGCTCGGACATGCGGGCGCGCAAGATCGCCGTGCTCCAGTCGATGCTGGAGCCGCCGGTCGTGAACGGCGATGAGGAAGGCGGCGACCTGCTGCTGGTGGGCTGGGGCAGCACGAAGGGCGCGATCGAGGAGGCGGTCGAGCGCGCGCGTGGCGAGGGGCTCTCGGTCTCCTCGACGCACCTGACCTTCCTCTCGCCGCTCCAGCCGGGGCTGAAGCAGATCTTCAGCCGGTTCCGCAAGGTGATGACGGTCGAGATCAACTACAGCGACGACCCGGCCGCGCCCTACGTGACCGAGGAGAACCGCCGGCGCGGGCAGCTGTCGATGCTGCTGCGCTCGGCCACCCTTGTGGACGTGGACTGCTGGACGCGCGTGCTCGGCGAGCCGCTGCGGCCCGGCGTGCTGGTCGAGGTGATCAAGAGCAACGTCAGTCGGGCGGGCGCCGCCCGGGGAGGTGCCGCGTGAGCTCCGCCTGCTCGCTCCTGGCCTTCGCGGCCGAGGACGACGACCGCGTCCTCGACCTTCACGACTACGAGGGCCCCGTGGCCCGCTGGTGCCCGGGGTGCGGGGACCACTCGGTGCTGACGGCCATGCAGAAGCTGCTCACGGCCGAGCAGCTGCTGCCCGAGACGACGGTCTTCGTGTCCGGGATCGGCTGCTCGAGCCGATTCCCGCACTACATGCACACCTACGGCTTCCACGGCATCCACGGGCGCGCGCTGCCGGTGGCCACGGGCGTCAAGCTCTCGCGCCCCGAACTGGACGTGTTCGTCGTCATGGGCGATGGCGATTGCACCAGCATCGGCGCCGCGCACTGGCTGCACGCCATCCGCTACAACGTGGACATGACGGCGCTGCTGCTGGACAACAACATCTACGGGCTGACCAAGAAGCAGACCTCGCCCACCACGCCGCAGGGCTTCCCGAGCAACACGCAGCCGAAGGGCAGCTACCTGCCGCCGCTCAACCCGCTCGAGGCGACGCTGGGCGTGACCAATGCCTCGTTCGTGGCGCAGACCGCCGAGTGGATCCCGTCGCACCTGTACGCGACGATCCGCGCGGCCTACCACCACAAGGGGTTCTCGTTCGTCCGCATTCTCCAGCGCTGCCCGCAGTTCACCGACTCGCTGTTCAGGGAGGCGGTGCGGAAGCCGGCGCTCGTGGAGCTGCTCGTCCACGACGACGGCGTCATCGTGCCCGACCTGGACAGGGTCTACGAGAACCAGCTGCCGCACGACCCGAGCGACCTGGACGCGGCGAGGCGGCTGGCGGAGGCCTCCGATCGCATCCGGCTCGGCGTCTTCTACAGGAACGAGAGCCGGCCCCGCTACGACGAGATCCGCACCCTGCCGAGGCACACGGTGGAGGACAAGATCCGGATCATGAACGAGGAGCTCGACCGCTATGCCGTCTGACGATCGGAGCCAGCAGGCACTGCGCGCGGTGGACGGAGCGCGCCGGACGTTCCACTCCGCCGTCGCCGCGGCCGTCGACGAGGTGGATGCCTTCCTCGACGCGCACGCGCTCCCGGCCGGCGACGGTGCCGGCCGGGCCGGCGCGGAGCTCGGTCCCTTCGCGGCGGGCCGCATCGACGCGGCGCGCTTCGGCGCGCTGTTCGGCGGCGGCGTGGCCCTCGAGCCGGTTGCGCTCGAGACGGTGCGCCGGGCGCGCGCGGTGCTGGACGAGATCGCGGCCGGCAAGGACTCGCTCTTCCTGGCCAGCGTGCCGTCCGGCGGCGACCTGGGCGCCACGGCCGTGGCCGCGCTCGGCCGCGCCGGCCGCGCGTTCGGCGCGGGCCACGTGGTCGAGCTGATCCGCTCCGGCCGCTACCGCGCGGAGGCGCACGACCACTTCCTCGAGGTCTACCCACCCGAGCTCTGGAACCGGGCCGAGCGCGAGGTGGCGCCGCCGCTGGTGGTCGAGGTGGACGGCTCGGACCTGCACGTATGCGCCCTGGCCGACCTGCTGCAGGGGCAGCAGAAGCTGGTGCTGGTGGTGCGCGGCTCCTGTCCGCCCGCGCCTCTGGTGCGGGCCATCACTCCGCGCGTGCTGGTGCTGCAGGTGACGGAGCCGGGTGGCCTGGCGTCGCTGGCCGCGAGCGACGGGCCGGGCGTGGCGGCGCTGGTGCCGGAGGGCGCCGCGCGGTTCGCCCACGCCCCGCAGGCCGGCGCCTGTCTGGCGGACCGGCTCCAGGTGGCCAGCCTGCCGGAGCCGCCGCGCACGCCGCTCGCGCGCTACACGGTCTTCCAGCAGGCGGAGGAGCTCGCGCAGCTCGCCGCGCTCGCGACGGAGGCGGTGCGGCCGGCGGACGCTGCGGCTCCGGCCGCTGCCGAGGGTGGCGAGTTCACGACGGCGGACAAGCTGGCCGCGTGGCTGCTCCGGCACGCCAACCTTCCGGACCCGGCCTGAGAGGGGCGGCGGCATGGGCGTGATCCTCGGCTCGGTCGCGATCCTGGGCGGCGTGGGGGTGATCTTCGGGATCCTCATCGCGCTCGCCAACAAGAAGCTGCGCGTGTGGGAGGACCCGCGCGTGGACGGCGTGGCCGATCTGCTGCCCAACAACAACTGCGGTGCCTGCGGCTTCGCGGGCTGCCGCGCGTTCGCGGAGGCGGTGGTCCGCGGCGAGACGGCGCCGGCGCAGTGCACGGTCATGAACGACGACCAGCGCGGCGACGTGGCCGCCTACCTGGGCGTCGATGCGGGCCAGGCGACGAAGCGGGTCGCGCGGCTGCTGTGCGCGGGCGGCGACGACGTCGCCATCCGGAAGGCGGAGTACCGCGGCATCGAGAGCTGCGCCGCCGCGGTGGCGGTGACGGGCGGCGGCAAGGGGTGCGCCTGGGGGTGCGTCGGCTATGCCGACTGCGCCGTGGCGTGCGACTTCGACGCCATCCTCATGAGCGACACCGGGCTGCCGGTGGTGGACGTCGAGAAGTGCACCGCCTGCGGCGACTGCGTCGATGCATGCCCGCTGGACCTCTTCACCATCCTGCCGCTGGACGCCCACCTGCTGGTGCAGTGCAGGAGCCTGCTGGAGGGCGAGGCGGCCACGGACGTGTGCAGCGTCGCGTGCAACGCGTGCGGCCGCTGCGCCGCGGACGCGCCCGGGCTGATCACGATGCGGCGCGGCCTGGCCGTGATCGACTACGACCGCATCGAGCTGCAGAGCAGAAAGGCCATAGGGCGCTGCCCGACCGGCGCCATCGCGTGGGTCGAGGGCGCGCAATTCACCATGCAGCTTCCCGCGTCAGGGAGCGGAGTGTCATGAGCAGCCGCAAGCAGGCGGAGCCGGAGCGCCCCGGACCGAAGTACCCGGGGCAGCCGGAGGCGATGGACGGCAGCGCGGCCGTCGTCGAGATGGAGACCGCGGCCAGCGAGGCGGCGGGCGCCTACCCGATCACACCCTCGACACAGATGGGCGAGGGCTGGGCGCTGGCCGTGGCGGGCGGCAAGACCAACGTGAACGGCCGCCGGCTGCTCTTCTTCGAGCCGGAGGGCGAGCACGCGGCGGCGGCGGTCACGGCCGGGATGAGCATGGTCGGGCTGCGGGCCACCAACTTCTCGAGCGGGCAGGGCATCGCCTACATGCACGAGTCGCTCTACGCGGCCGTCGGCAAGCGCCTGACCTACGTGCTGAACGTGGCCGCGCGCGCCATGACCAAGCACGCGCTCAACGTGCACGCCGGCCACGACGACTACCACGCCGTGGACGACACCGGCTTCTTCCAGCTGTTCGCCAAGGACGTGCAGGAGGCGGCCGACCTGAACCTGATCGCGCACCGCGTGGCCGAGCTGGCGCTGAACCCGGGGCTCGTGGCGCAGGACGGCTTCCTCACCAGCCACGTGATCGAGTCGATCCGGCTGCCCGAGCGCGCGCTGATCAAGGAGTACCTGGGCGACCCCGCGGACATGGTGGAGTCCCCGACGCCCGCGCAGCGCCTGGTGTTCGGCGAGACGCGCCGGCGCATCCCGGAGATGTTCGATCTGGACTACCCGTCCATGATCGGCGTCGTGCAGAACCAGGACGCCTACGCGCAGGGCGTGGCCGCCCAGCGGCCCTTCTACTTCGACCACGTGGCCGAGCTCACCGACCGCGCCATGCGCGAGTACGCCGAGCTCACCGGCCGCACCTACGCCCGCGCCACCGGCTACCGCATGCAGGACGCCGAGTGGGTCATCTGCGGCCAGGGCTCCGTGGTGCCCAACGCCGAGGCCGTGGCCGACTGGCTGCGCGAGAACCGCGGCCTCAGGGTCGGCGTGCTCAACCTCACCATGTTCCGCCCGTTCCCGGCCGACCTGGTCACGCACCTGCTGCGTGGCAAGAAGGGCGTCACCGTCCTCGAGCGCGTGGACCAGCCGCTGGCCGTCGATCCGCCGCTGCTGCGCGAGATCCGCGCGGCCATGACGCAAGCGCTCGAGAACGGCCGCGCCGTCGCCGCGAACGGTAACCGCGCGGCGGGGCGAGCCACCACGAGCGGGCATTCCGGCATGGCGTTCGGATGGGGACGGGGCCGCGCCGAAGCGGCCACGAACGGCGACGCCGCCGCCCCACCGATGCCGTACCCGAAGCTCGCCGCCGCCCTTCCCGACGAGTTGCCGGACTTCTTCTCCGGCGGCTTCGGCTTCGGCAGCCGCGACCTGCAGCCAGGCGACATCGTTGCGGCCGTGGAGAACATGGTGCCGCAGGCGCAAGCGCAAGGGCAAGCGCAAGCGCAAGCGCACGCGCAAGCGCACGCGCGAGCGCACGCCCAAAACCAAAACCAAAACCAAAACCAAAACCCGGAGCGGCGCGGGGCCGGGCGGAGGCAGCGCCAGTTCTACCTCGGGATCGACTTCATCCGCAAGGGCACGAAGCTGCCCAAGCTGCAGCTGTGGCAGGAGCAGCTGCTGGAGGGCTACCCGCACCTGGCGGAGCTGGCGCTCGAGTCGGCAGGCGACCTCAACCTGCACCCGGAGGGCTCCGTCTCGCTGCGCATCCACTCGGTGGGCGGCTGGGGCGCGATCACGACCGGGAAGAACCTGGCGCTCACGGCGTACGAGCTGGCCGGGCTCAACATCAAGGCCAACCCGAAGTACGGCTCGGAAAAGAAGGGACAGCCGACCACCTTCTACGCCACGCTCTCGCACCAGTCCCTCAGGATCAACGCGGAGCTGAAGCACGTCGATGTGGTACTGAGCCCGGACCCGAACGTGTTCCGCCACTCCAACCCGCTGGCGGGGCTGGCCGAGGGCGGCGTGTTCGTGATCCAGAGCGACCAGACGCCGGAGCAGGTGTGGGCGTCACTGCCGGCCACGGCGCAGGTGGACATCATCGAGAAGAAGCTGGCCGTCTACGCGCTGGACGGCTTCAGCATCGCGGGGGAGGAGGCCTCGGATCCCGAGCTCCGCTACCGCATGCAGGGCGCCGCCTTCATGGGCGCCTTCTTCGCCGCCTCGCCGCTGGCGGCGCGCGAGGGGCTGGACGAGGCCCGGCTGTTCGAGGGGATCGAGGCGCAGCTCGAGAAAAAGTTCGGCAAGCTGGGCAAGCGCGTGGTGGACGACAACCTGCGCGTGATCCGGCGCGGCTACGAGGAGATGCGGAAGGTGCCGGTCGGGGCGGTGAGCGACGAGGTGTCCTCCGCGCTGGCCACGGCGAACGTGCCGGCGCTCATGGACGTGATCGGCGCGGCCGAGGGGCCGGGCAACCCGGGCCGCTTCTGGGAGCAGGTCTGCTCGATCTACGCCAGCGGCGGCGACGGCATCGCGGACCCGTTCGCGGCGATCAGCGCGGTTCCGGCGGCCAGCAGCACGTTCCGCGACATGACCAACATCCGCTTCGAGGTGCCCGAGTTCATCGCCTCGAAGTGCACGGGCTGCGCGCAGTGCTGGACGCAGTGCCCCGACGCGGCGATCCCGGGGCTGGTCAACACGCCGGAGGAGATCCTGGACGCGGCGATCCGGACGGCGCAGAACGGCCGCTCCTTCGACCGGTTGCGCCAGGTCTCGAAGCACATCGCGAAGGAAGCGAACAAGGTGATGCAGGGCGTGCCCTTCACCACCTTCGGCGACGTGCTCTCCGCCGCCTACCAGAACGTGGCCGGGAAGCTCGGCTGGGAGGCCGACCGGCGCGCCGAGCTGGACGAGGAGTTCGCCGCCGTGTTCCCGCGCATCGCCGAGCTGCCGCTGGCGAAGACGGCGCCGTTCTTCGACGTGCCGGAGTCGAAGCAGAAGGGCAGCGGCGGCGTCCTCTCCATCACGATCAACCCCGAGGCGTGCAAGGGCTGCAACATCTGCGTGGACGTCTGCCCCGAGAACGCGCTCATCACGGTCAGGCAGGACGAGGACATCGTCGCGAAGCTGCGCCGCAACTGGGAGCTGTGGCAGAACCTGCCCGACACGGACGAGCGCTACGTGAACGTCTCGAACCTCGAGGAGGGGATCGGCGTCCTGTCCTCGGTGCTCCTGCACAAGGACGCCTACCGCAGCATGGTGGGCGGCGACGGCGCCTGCATGGGCTGTGGCGAGAAGACCACGGTGCACCTGGTGGTCTCCGCCATCGAGGCGCTCATGCAGCCGCGCGTGAAGAGGCACGTGGAGAAGCTCGATGCGCTGATTGCCACGCTGGACGCGAAGGGCCGCGCGCTGCTCTCGGCGGACGCGGACCTGGATCTCGCGGCGGCGGCGGCCGGCACGGTGGACGTGCCCGTGCCCGCGGAGAAGCGAGCCGAGCTACGCCGCCTGACGGACGCGATCCACGCGCTGCGGGACCTGCGCTGGCGCTACGTCGAGGGGCCGGGTGGGAAGGGGAGGGCCGCGCTCGGGATCAGCAACAGCACGGGCTGCTCCTCGGTGTGGGCGAGCACGTATCCGTTCAACCCGTACCCGTTTCCGTGGGTGAACCACCTGTTCCAGGACTCGCCCTCGATCGCCATCGGCATCTTCGAGGGGCACATGCGCAAGATGGCGGACGGCCTCGCCGCGGTGCGCCGCGCCGAGCTGCTCGCCGGGGACGCCTACGACGCGGAGGTCCACGAGGCAGAGCTGCAGGCCTTCGACTGGCGCGCCTTCACCGACGAGGAGTTCAACCTCTGTCCGCCGATCCTGGCCGTGGGCGGCGATGGCGCGATGCTCGACATCGGCTTCCAGAACCTGTCCCGCCTGCTCGCCTCCGGGAAGCCGGTGCGCGTGCTCGTGCTCGACACGCAGGTCTACTCCAACACGGGGGGACAGGCGTGCACCAGCGGCTTCACCGGCCAGGTGGCCGACATGGCCGCCTGGGGCAAGGTCCAGCACGGCAAGGAGGAGATCCGCAAGGAGCTCGCCCTCATCGCCATCGCGCACCGCGGCGCCTTCGTGCACCAGACCTCGCAGGCCAACCCGACGCACCTGCTGGCCGGCGTGATCAAGGGGCTGCACTCGCGCCGCCCCGCGGTCTTCAACATCTATACGCCCTGCCCGGTCGAGCACGGGCTGCCCGATGAGTGGGCGCCGCACGCGGCGCGCCTCGCGCTCGAGAGCCGCGCGTTCCCGCTGCTGACCTACGACCCCGATGCGGGCCGGGCCGTGGCCGACTGCCTCTCGCTCGAGGGCAACCCCTCGATCGACGAGACCTGGCCGACCTACGAGCTGAGCTACGTCGATGCGGACGGCGCCGACAAGACGCTCGAGCTGCCCGTCACCATCGCGGACTGGGCCGCCACCGAGGGGCGCTTCAAGAAGCACTTCCGCAAGGTGGCCGAGGCCGACTGGAACGAGGACATGGTGCCGTTCCACGAGTTCGTCGCCCTCTCGCCGGAGGAGCGGGAAGGGAAGAGCAGCTACGTCCTCACCCTGGCTCCGGACCGGCGCCTCGAGCGGCTGTCCGTCTCCCGCGAGATGGTCACGCTGGCCGAGGACCGGCTGCTCTTCTGGGCCCAGCTCAAGGAGCTCGCCGGGCTCGAGGTGCCCGAGGTCGTGCGCGACCGGCTCACCTCCGAGATGGAGGACGAGTACGAGGGCAGGCTGGCCGCGCTCCGCGGCGAGTACGAGGCGCGCCTCGCGGAGCTCAAGGCGACGTATCCGCGCGTCATCGCGCGCCGCCTGGCCGAGGGCCTCGTGCGCGGCACGGCCGGCGGGCGCCAGACCGTGGCCGACCTGCTCAGGACCGCCGAGGAGACGCCCGGGCTCGAGCCGATCCGGTTCGACCCCGCGGCCGAGGCCGCGCTCGGCGGCGGCGCGGGCGCGGGCTCGACGTCGCCGGTGCCGGCGGCGGCCGCCACTGCCGCGGCGGCGGACGGCTCCGCTTCGGGCCCCGTCCCGGCCGCGTCGGGCGGCGCTGCGACTGCGGCTGCGGCGGTCTCCGCCTCGGGGGGTGGGGTGGCGGTGGCGGAGGAGGATGAGGGGCTCGCGATCGAGCCCTACATCGAGTCCGCCCGCTGCACGACGTGCAACGAGTGCACGAACCTGAACAAGAAGATGTTCGCGTACAACGAGGAAAAGCAGGCGTACATCAGGGACCCGCGCGCCGGCAGCTTCGCGCAGCTGGTGCAGGCGGCGGAGCGGTGCCCGGCGGGGATCATCCACCCCGGCACGCCGCTCAACCCGAAGGAGAAGGGCCTCGAGAAGTGGATCGAGCGCGCCATCCCGTTCAACTGAGCGGAGAGAGATGAAGCTGACGTTCCGCCACGGGGTTCACCCCCCGGAATCGAAGGAGCTGACGGAGCACGTGCCGTTGCGGCGCCTGCCGTTCGCGGCGGAGCTCGTGCTCCCGCTCCGGCAGCACGCGGGAAAGCCGGCCGTCCCGCTCGTGAAGGTCGGGGACCACGTGCAGCGGGGCGACCGGATCGCCGAGGCCGACGGCTTCGTCTCCTCGCCCGTGCACGCCTCGGCGGCCGGCGTGGTGAAGTCGATCGGCTGGTGGCCGCACCCGGACGGGACCATGGCGGAGGCGATCCGGATCGCGGTGGACCGCTACTCGCCCCACATCCCGCGGCCGCGCATGGTGCCGCACTGGGAGGGGCTCTCGGCCGCGCAGGTGGTGAAGGCCGTGCAGGACGCGGGCGTGGTCGGCCTCGGCGGCGCCGCCTTCCCGACGCACGTCAAGCTCTCGCCGCCGAAGGACGCGAAGATCCACACCCTGATCGTGAACGGCGCCGAGTGCGAGCCGTACCTGACCACGGACCACCGGACCATGGTCGAGTACCCGGAGCGCGTGCACTTCGGCGTGCGCATCATGATGAAGGCGCTCGGCGTCGCGCGAGCCGTAATCGGCGTCGAGATGAACAAGCCGGACGCCATCGAGCGGCTGCGCGCCACCCGGCCCGGGGACCTCGACGTCACGATCCTGCCGCTCACGGTGAAATATCCGCAGGGCGCCGAGAAGATGCTGATCGAGGTGGTCACCGGGAAGCGGGTGCCGTCCGGCAGGCTGCCGCTGCACGTGGGCGTGGTGGTGCAGAACGTCGGCTCGATCGCCACCATCGCGGAGGTCTTCGAGACCGGGCTGCCGCTGGTCGAGCGGATCGTCACCATATCGGGCCATGGCGTGCGCCGCCCCTCCAATCTGATCGTGCCCGTCGGCACGAAGATCCGCGATGCGCTCGAGTTCTGCGGCGGGCTCAGGGAGGACGCGAGCGAGATCGTGTTCGGCGGCCCGATGATGGGCACCTCGCAGCCGGACCTCGATACGCCGATCATCAAGGGCACCACCGGCGTGATCGTGCTCAGGCACGCCGACACGCCGCGCCGCGAGACGCTGCCCTGCATCCGCTGCGGCCGCTGCCTCGACGCCTGCCCCGTCTTCCTGAACCCCTCGCAGCTCGGGCTGCTCGCGCAGGCCGGCCGCTACGAGGACATGGAGGCGCTGCACCTGGCCGACTGCATGCTGTGCGGCTCCTGCTCCTACGTCTGCCCGTCGAGCATCCCGCTCAGCCAGATGTTCTCGCTGGGCAGGACGGCGCTGCGGAAGCTGAAGGCGGCGGAAGCCGCGAAGGCGAAGGCGGAGGCCGCGGCCCGCGGGGCGGCGGAGGGCGGCGTCGCCGCCAGCGGGCCCGGCGGCGCGGCGGCCGGTGCATCGGCCCCGGCCGGCGGCGCGGCCGCGCGGAAGGAGGCGGTGCCCGCATGAGACACCCTGTGTCAACCCCCCTGTGTTCAAGCAGCCGCCGCGGTGGGTTCCGCGGGGGTGAAGAAGGGGATAGCCCGTCCGTGTCGGGAGGGGTCGTAGGTGGACCGATTGTGCCAGCAGCGCCACAGCACGCGGACCCAGGCTCGGGCGAGGATTCGGATTGCGTGCGGGTGATCGCAGCCGCGGGCACGGGCGCACTTGTAGACGGCGGCGGCCCAGGGGTGGGCATGGCGGGAGTTGTCCGCCCAGGTGGTGAGGGCTTGTCGCAGGCGCTTGTTGCAGGCGAAGCGGCAGGCGACGCCGCGATGCTTGCCGGAGCTGTGCGTAACGGGGGCGACGCCGGCTTCGGCGGCGAGCTGGGCGTCGGTGGCGAAGCGGAGCCGGTCGTCGCCGAGCTCGGCGAGAATCTGGGCGGCATTGATGGTGCCGGTGCGGGGGAAGGACTTCAGGATCTCACCGTCGGGATGCTGCGCGAGGTGAGCGGCGATGAGCCCGTCGAGCTCGCGGATCTGAGCCACGAGAGGGCGGAGGACGGCGACCAGGGAACGGACGAGCTGACCTTTGGTCTCGCTCTCGAGCTCGGCGGCCTGCCCTGCGGGGGCGGAGCGGAGCCGCTCGAGGAGCTGATCGACCGGCCGGCGGCCGCAGTAGGCAGTGCGCTTGAGGAATCGTTCGAGGCGCTTGGGCCCGAGGCGGGCGGCGCTCTCCGGGGTGGGGTAGGCGTCCAGGAAATCGAGGGCGATCGGGCTATCGACATCGGCGAAAATGGCGGCAGCGCCGGCCCAGAAGCTGTCGAGCAGGCTGCGGAGCTGATTGGCGAGCTGGACGCGGGTCGCGACCAGGTCATCGCGGGTGCGAACGGCGGCGCGAAGCGCCTTGGTGCGATCGGAGGGGACCCGGAGCGGCCGGAATCGATGCCCATCGGTACGCAGGACGTCGGCGAGGATGTAGGCATCACCGGGATCGCTCTTCCCCGGAGCCGCGGCGTAGCGGGGCCGGGTGGCCTTGAGGGCGTTCGGGTGGATCGGAACGACCGGGAAGCCGGCCTCGACCAACGTATCCACCAGAAGTCCGGACGGCCGCTCGATGGCGATGGGCAGCTGCGCCGGAGAGCTGACGCGACGCAGGCGCCGGATCAGCTCACTCAGCCCACCGGCCGTGTGAGGGATGGTGAACGCGTCAACGAGGGCGCCGCTCAGATCGAGCACACAGACGTCATGCTTGTCGCTGGCCCAGTCAATTCCGACGAGGTAGCTTGGATCCAGTCCTTCCACGCCTCACCTCCGAGCAGAGATTCACTCCCTCGCTCCGGCGTTGGAAGGTCTCACCGATCGCTCACTGAAAGGCGCTCTCGGCTTCAGGTGCCGTGGCGCTACACCCTGTGGTCGGTTGGGGCCTTCCACGCCGGGCAGGGGAGCGGGTCTCATGCGGGCCGTCGAGCGGCAAGCGACGCTGGCTCTCCCTACCCGGACGCCGAAGCACTTCTCTTGAGCGGCGCGAATCTACGCCCCGCTGAGGGTAAGGTGCACCAGTGAGCGAGCTCGACGCGGGCCGCCTCCAGATCGCGGCCTCGCCCCACATCCAGGCGGCCGACAGCACCGAGCGGATCATGTGGACGGTGGTGGCCACGCTCGTGCCGATCGTGGGCGCCTCCTTCTGGTTCTTCGGCCTGGGCGCGCTGCTCGTCATCGCCAGCGCGACGCTCGGCGCCATGGCCACCGAGCGCGCGTTCGGCCGGCCGCGCGCGCTCCGCGACGGCTCCGCCGCCATCACCGGGCTGCTCCTCGGGCTCACGCTGCCGCCGGGATTCCCGCTGTGGATGGCGGCGATCGGCGGCGCCTTCGCGATCGGGCTGGGCAAGCTGATCTTCGGCGGGCTGGGGCAGAACGTCTTCAATCCCGCGCTGCTCGGGCGCGCGTTCCTGCAGGCGGCGTTCCCCACGGCCATCACCACCTGGCCCACGGTCGG
Organism: uncultured Gemmatimonadales bacterium; assembly: GCA_963708135.1. Lineage (GTDB taxonomy): Bacteria > Gemmatimonadota > Gemmatimonadetes > Longimicrobiales > RSA9. The sequence goes on from OY970192.1 coordinate 1,117,253, forward strand.
GCAGGGATGGACCACGCTCTACCCGTCCAACTTCGCGTTCCCCTTCGTGCAGGCGGCGCCCGACGCGGTCACCGCCGCCACGCCGCTCGGGCTCATGAAGTTCGAGCACCACATGACGGACGTGCTGCCCATGATCACCGGCCATACCGGCGGCTCGCTCGGCGAGACGGCGGGTGCCCTGATTCTCATATGCGGCGCCTACCTGGCCTGGAAGCGCTACCTCGACTGGCGCATCCCGACGAGCATCATCCTCACCGTGGCCGGGCTGAGCGCGCTGCTGCACCTGTTCGGCGGCGAGCGCTTCCCGACCGCCGGCTTCATGCTCTTCTCCGGCGGGCTCATGCTCGGCGCCGTCTACATGGCCACCGACATGGTCACCTCGCCCACCACGCCGAAGGGGGCCTGGATCTTCGGCTTCGGCATCGGCGCGCTCGTCGTGCTGATCCGGATCTGGGGCGGGCTGCCGGAGGGCGTCATGTACGCGATCCTGCTCATGAACGCGCTGGTGCCGTTCCTGAACCGCTGGACGCAGCCGCGCGTGTTCGGTACGCCGGGTCGGAAGGAGGCCGCAGCGTGAGCGCCGACTGTCACACCCCGCCGACCCCGCCGTCCGAGGGGGCGCCGCCGCCCGACGCGCCGCGGCCGCCCGAGGTCTCCTCGCTGCGGCTGGTGGGGACGCTCGCCTTCTTCGGCGCCATCGCCGGGTTCCTCATCGTGCTGGTCTTCCAGTGGACCAGGCCGCGCATCGACGCGCACAAGGCGCTGGTGCTCCGGCAGGCCGCGCTCGAGGTGCTGGGCGAGCCGCAGCAGATGAAGAGCATCTTCGTCTACCAGGGCAGGCTGGTCGATGCGCTGCCCGCCGGCGTGGACTCCCCCGGGCTCGACCGCCTCTACCTCGGCCTCGACGCCGGCGGGCGGCCGGTCGGCTACGCCATCGAGGCGCGCGGCACCGGCTTCCAGGACGTGATCGATCTGATCTTCGGCTACGACGCGCACACGAAGAAGCTGCTCGGGATGAAGGTGCTGGAGAGCAAGGAGACGCCGGGGCTCGGGGAGAAGATCGAGTCGGACTCCTCCTTCGTCGCCGGCTTCAGGGGCCCGACGGGCCCGATCGTCGGGGTCAAGAAGGGACAGGAGAAGGGCGATCCGCACGAGGTCGACATGATCACCGGGGCGACGATCTCGTCGCGGGCCGTGATCGGCATCATTGACGCGCGGCTGGCCGAGGTCACGCCGCTGCTGGACGCCTACACCCCGGGAGGCCGCCGATGAGGGCCACCACCCCGCACGAGGACCTGGTGCGCGGGATCTGGAAGGAGAACCCGGTCTTCGTGCAGCTGCTCGGGCTGTGCCCGACGCTTGCCGTGACCAACACCGTGGCCAACGGGATCGCGATGGGGCTGGCGACCTTCTTCGTGCTGGTCGGCTCCAGCTTCCTCGTCTCGCTGCTCCGCAAGCTGATCCCGAACGAGGTGCGCATCAGCGCCTACATCCTCATCATCGCGACGTTCGTGACCGTCGTGGACATGACCCTCGAGGCGCTCGTCCCCGACATCCACAAGGCGCTCGGCGCCTTCATCGCGCTGATCGTGGTCAACTGCATCATCCTCGGACGGCAGGAGGCCTTCGCCGCCAGGAACCGCGTCGGCCGCTCCGTGCTCGACGCGGTGGGCACCGGCTTCGGCTTCATCATCACGATGCTCATGATGTCGTCGTTCCGCGAGCTGCTCGGCAGCGGCACCCTGCTCGGCTACCACGTCCTCGGCCACCACTACGAGCCCTGGGTCGTCATGATCCTGCCGCCCGGCGGCTTCTTCACCCTCGGCTTCTGGCTGCTCGCCTTCGGCTGGTGGAAGGCCCGCAAGCAGGAGAGCGTCAAGCCCCGCCGCTGGCCGCACGGCGTGCTGCCGCCGCGGCCCGCGCGCCGGGAGCGGAAGGAGGTCGTCGCATGATGAAGGACCTGTTCTGGATCTTCATCTCTTCCATGGTGGTGAACAACTTCACCCTGGCGCTGTTCCTCGGGCTGTGCCCGTTCTTCGGGGTGTCGTCGAAGGTCTCCACCGCCGTCCGCATGGGCGCCGCCGACACGTTCGTGCTGGTGATCACGTCCGTGGCGACGTGGTTCCTCAACCGCTTCATCCTGGCCGACGCGCCGTACCTGCGGCTGATCTCCTTCATCGTCGTGATCGCCGCGCTGGTGCAGATCGTCGAGATGATCATCCGCAAGGCGAGCCCCACGCTCTTCCGCGAGCTCGGCATCTATCTGCCGCTCATCACGACCAACTGCGCGATCCTCGGCCTGGCCATCTTCCAGACCAACCGCGGCTACGGCTTCGCCGAGGGCGTCACCTTCGCCGTCGGCTCCGGGCTCGGGCTGACGCTCGCGCTCGTGCTCATGGCCTCGATCCGCGAGCAGGTCGAGCTGGCCGACATCCCCGCCCTCGCCAGGGGCATGGGCATCGTGCTCATCATCGCCGGCAGCCTCTCGCTCGCCTTCATGGGCTTTGCGGGGCTGTTCAGCTCATGATCGCCTCGATCGTGGGCATCGCCCTGCTCGCCGCCCTCTTCGCCGTCTTCGGGCTCATCCGCCACAAGCCGGACTGCGCGTCCGGCGCCTGCGGCGCCTGCCCCGCAACCTCGTGCGCACTGAAGGAGTCCGACCATGACCATGCCTGAGGACCGCGACCGCGCTCCCGCCGGCGAGCCTGCTTCCCCGCAGCCCGACCGCGGCGCACCCGTGGACCGCCGCCGCTTCCTCGCCCTCGGCGTCGGCGCCTTCGTGGTGGCGACGCTGCCCCGCGCCGCCCACGCCCTGCGCGGCCGCCGCCTCGTGCGCCGCACCGTGCCGGTCATGGGCACCATCGCAGAGATCGCCGTTGTCGATGGCGACGTGCGCCACGCCGAGGACGCCATCGACGCCGCGCTCGCCGAGCTGCGCCGCGTAGACCGCACCATGAGCTTCTTCAGCCGCTGGTCCGACGTGGGCCGCGCCAACGCCGGCGCGGGAGCCGAGGCCGTGGAGATCGGCCCCGAGACCGGCCTCGTCCTGGCCGAGGCGCTGCGCTGGGCGCACGCGAGCGACGGCGCCTTCGATCCCGCCCTGGGCGAGGCCTCCGCCCTGTGGGACGTGACGCACCGGCACGAGCCGCCGCCCGAGCCCGCCTACCGCCGCTTCGCCGGCCGCCAGCTGTTCCGGCACGTGGACCTCGACCGCGGCGCCGCCGGCGCGCGGGTCCGCTACGAAAACCCGGAGATCGCGCTCGACCTGGGCGGCATCGCCAAGGGCCACGGCGTGGACCTGGCCGTGAAGGCGCTGCGCGAGCGCGGCGTGAAGGACGCCCTGGTGAACGTCGGAGGCGACCTCTACGCGCTGGGCAGATCCGAGCGCGGCGACGACTGGGAGATCGGCGTCCAGTCGCCCACGCGCGCCGAGGGCATCATCGCGCGCTTCACCCTCTCGGACCGCGCCGTCGCCACGTCCGGCGACTACATGCGCTACTTCGACTGGCACGGCCGCCGCTACCACCACCTGCTCGACCCGGCGACGGGGGCCCCGCGTGTCACCCGCGAGCACTCCGTCTCCGTGGCGGCCGAGACCTGTATGGCCGCCGACGCCGGCGCGACGGCCGTCTACGGCCTGCCCCGCGCCGAGGCCGACGCGCTGCTGCGCCGCCCCGCCGGCGGCGCGCGGGTGCTGGATCTGGCGTAGCCGAGCGGCCGCGGGTATAGCCTCCGCGACGGGGGGGATTGGCGCCGCGGCCATGCCGCGGCGAGAGTGGGAAAGCCGGACGAAACGTGCACATCGCCGCGGCGATGAACACGATTGTCACATTGTGTACGCTATGCGGATACAATGTGCAGCGCGCTCGGCGCCGCCGGGAGTCATCGGTGCATTGTGTACGCTATGCGGACACAATGCGCGATTCGCGGCTGGGTGCACCACCGGTCGGTCGATTTCGTCCGCTCCGGCGCCCGAGGCGCGCGCCCGGCTGTTGTTCGGCGCCGCCGCCTTCGGCCAGCCGGACAAGGTCCAGGGCCCCCGGTTGCCGTCGTCCGTTGCCCCGGCGCCTGGGCCAGTGCGGGAAACCGTATCGACGCTCCCCGCCGATTAGACGCCGTTCACCAGCAGGTGCACCCCGATCGAGGCGGCGAAGCCAAGCGCGATCGCCCACGTCCACTTGAGGTGGCTCTCGAAGGTGTAGATCCCGCGCGCCTGCCCCATGAGCGCCACGCCCGCGGCGCTGCCGACGGAGAGCAGGGAGCCGCCCACACCGGCGGTGAGCGTGACCAGCAGCCACTCCGGCACCGTCATCGCCGGGTTCATCCGCAGCACCGAGAACATCACGGGGATGTTGTCCACTACCGCGGAGATGACGCCCACCGAGGTGTTCGCGCCGACCGTGCCGAGGCCGCTGTAGAGCCTGCCCGAGAGCGCCGCCAGGTAGCCGAGCGTGGCCAGGCCGCCGATCGCCATGATGATGCCGAAGAAGAACATCAGCGTGTCCCACTCGGCGCGTTGCAGGATCTCGAAGATGTCGAAGGGGCCCTCCGGCGGCGCCTCGCCTTCCTCGTCCAGCACCTCGAGCGGCCCGCCGCTCGAGATCGCGCCGCCCGTCCACTTCAGGTACCAGCTGTAGAAGTAGAGCAGCCCGAGGCCCGTCGTCATGCCCAGCACCGGCGGGATGTAGAGCGCGTTGTAGAACGTCACCGCCGTCGCCACCGTCACCGCGAACAGCCCCACGATGACGAAGCCGCCGGGACGCACCTGCACCCGCGCGTCATCACCCTCCGGCCGCTCCTTCGGCACCGCGAACGACATGATCAGCGCCGGCACCAGCCAGTTCACCACCGCCGGGAGGAACAGGCGGAAAAATTGCCAGAACTCCACCTTCCCGGACTGCCACACCATGAGCGTCGTGATGTCGCCGAACGGCGAGAACGCGCCGCCGGCGTTCGCGGCCACCACAATGTTGATGCACGCCATCCCCATGAACTTCCGGCTCTGCTTGCCTACCGTCAGCGCGACCGTCCCCATGACCAGCGCCGTCGTCAGGTTGTCGATCATCGCCGAGAGGAAGAACGACAGGATTCCCGTCGCCCAGAAGACCGCCCGCAAGGTGAGGTTCCGCCGCGCCAGCCACGCCCGCAGCGCGTCGAACACCAGCCGCTCCTCCATGGTGTTGACGTACGTCATCGCCACCAGGACGAACAGGAACAGCTCGCTGAACTCCGCCAGGTTGTGCCGCACCGCCGCCGCCGCCCCCGCGTGGTCGCCCGCGCGCACGTACACCAGCGCCACCAGCGCCCAGATGATCCCCGCCCCGAGCACCACCGGCTTCGACTTGCGCAGGTGCAGCCGGTTCTCCAGCACCACGGCGACGTACGCCAGCACGAACACAACGATCGCCGCCGGGCCCATCCACGTCAGCGCCAGCGCCGGCGGCGCCGCCACCGCGCCTTCGCCCTGCTGCAAAAGCGCCAGAAACGCCGTCAGTCCACTCCCTGCCATGAGCTCCCCTCGTCAAGGCGCATCGTCGCGCCGGAACGCCTTCGTCAGCCTCGAGCCGCGCCGCCGCCCGTCCCACCCCGCCGCCGGTCACCGCGAGCACGCCCGGACCGGACACCCCGCCCGCCCGATCGGCCGCCCGGCAAGATAGCACCCCCGGCACCACGCGCTGTAGGGCGTTGCTACCGGGACTGTGGGGAATTCCACCAGCCCCCGTGGCCGCCGGGCAGGACGCGTGGGAAGTTGACGGTGCGGCGCGACGCCCGCGAGCGGCAACGCCGGAAAATGTGCCCCCTCACCCGCTGCCGCGGCGCCGCACCAGCGCCTTCAACTCCCCCTCCTGCGCCACCTCCCCGCGCTGGTTCACCACCTCCAGCCCGAATGCGACGTACCCCTGCTCCGCCTTCCGCGTCGCCCGCTTCGCCGCCACCTTCACCCGCGCCCGCACCGTGTCCCCCGGCCGGATCGGCGCGCGAAAGCTCCACTCCAGGCCCAGCAGCGCCACCAGCGTGCCCTCGGTCAGCCCGGAGCGGTTCAGCAGCCCCGTCGCCAGCGCCAGCCCCAGCACCCCGTGCGCCACCCGCCCGCCGAACGCCGTCCCGCGCGCGTACTCCTCGTCCATGTGCAGCGGGTTGAAATCGCCCGACACCCCCGCGAACGCCACGATCTCCGCGTCCGTCACCGTCCGCCCCCCGGTCTCGTACGCCGCCCCCACCTCCAGCTCCTCGAACCACAGCCCGCGCATCCTCGCCTCCATTGCCACACCCTCCTTGACTTCTACCAACGTATGACACAATACTTACGAGCGTACGCCACATGACACAATAGGAGCCCGCGTGCCGCGACCGCAGGACCGAGTCTTCACCCTTTTCGGCGATACGCTGCTGCACCGCTCGGGCGCGGTGTGGACGGGCAGCCTGATCGCGCTGCTGGGGCCGCTCGGGCTGTCGCCGGCGGCGACGCGGACGGTGCTCTCGCGCATGCGGCGCAAGGGATGGCTGCAGGCGGAGAAGCGTGGGCGCAAGAGCTACTACGACCTGACGGCGCGGGGGCGGCGGCTGCTGGAGGAGGGGGAGAAGCGGATCTACGATCCGCCGCGGGATGAGCCGTGGGAAGGCAGCTGGTTCGTGGTGGCGTACCGGGTGCCGGAGGAGCGGCGCACGCTGCGCGACCGCCTGCGGGTGCGGCTCACGTGGCTGGGGTGTGGGCAGATGGGGAACGGGGTGTGGATCTCGCCGCACGACATCGAGGCGGAGGTGCGGCAGATCGCGGAGGAGCTGGGCACGCGGGACCACGTCGAGCTGTTCCGGGCCACGCACCTGGGGTTCAGCAGCGAAGCGTCGCTGGTGGCGCAGTGCTGGGACCTTCCGGCGGTGGCGGAGGCGTATCGCGATTTCCTGGCGGAGCACGAGCCGGAGCTGGAGCGCTGCGCGGGGTTGCTTCGGGCGGGCACGCTCTCGCCCAAGGAGTGCTTCGAGCGGCGCTTCGACCTGATCCACGAGTACCGGGCCTTCCCGTTCATGGATCCCTACCTGCCGCGGGAGCTGCTGCCGCAGGACTGGCCGGGGGCGCGGGCGGCGACGCTGTTCGAGGCGTACCACGCGCTACTGACGCCGCCGGCGGAGGCGTACGTGGACGAGGTGCTCGTGGTGGCGAACGGCAGGAAGCCGCAGACCTGAACGCGTGGCCGGCTGCTGGAGGCGGGGCCGGCCGCCCCAACCGAGTTGCAGGGGGAGCGATGCGTCAGTTCGAGTCGAAGCCCGCGGAGTCCTTCGAGCTCCGCGAGGTGCTGTACCGGAAGTCCGACTGGGTCGCGACGGTCACGATCGACCGTCCCCATGCCTACAACGCCTACTCGACGGCGGCGCTCGTCGAGCTCGCCACGGTGCTCCGCGACGCCGCGTTCGACGACTCGATCGGGGTGATCGTGCTGACCGGCGCGGGCGATCGCGCCTTCTGCACGGGCGGCGACGTGAAGGAGTACGAGGAGGTCTACACCTCCTATCCGCGCGACTACTGGAAGTACATGGGCCTGTTCCGGGCCTACATCGAGGCGATCGTGAACGCCGGCAAGCCGGTGATCGCGCGCCTGAACGGGATGGCGGCGGGCGGCGGCAACGAGAGCCAGCTCGCGTGTGACCTGTCCGTGATCGCCGAGCACGCCTGGATCGGGCAGGTCGGCACGCGCGTCGGCAGCGTGGCGGCCGGCGGCTCGACGCAGTGGCTGCCGATCACCGTGGGCGACCGCCGGGCCAGGGAGATCCTGCTGCTGAACGAGCGGATCCCCGCCTACCAGGCGCTCGAGTGGGGGCTGGTCAACCGCGTGGCGCCCTCGGTCGTGAAGGACGGCGCCTTCGTCACGCGCGCCACGCCCGAGCAGATCAAGGATGCCCAGGCCGGCCGGAACGGCTACTCGATCTCCCTCGAGAAGCTCAATGAGGAGGTCGCGAAGCTCGCCGGCCGGCTGCTCGAGCAGTTCCCCGAGTGCACCCGCTACACCAAGCAGCAGGTGAACTTCTGGAAGGAGCTCGCCTGGCACCAGACGATCGGCCACGCGCGCGACTGGCTCTCCGTCCACTACACGGCCCGCGAGCCGTGGGAGGGGATGCGCGCGTTCGTCGAGAAGCGCCCCGCCGGCTACATGGAGCAGCGCCGCCTGGCGGCGGCGGGCGCCTCCAGCGAGTTCGTCTGGGGCCCGAACGAGCGCGAGTGCCCGGCGTGCGGCGCGGTGGGTCTGCCTGCCGGCTTCGCCTGGTGCGGCGCCTGCGGCCAGGCCCTGGCGGACGCGGTGGCGGCGGGGAACGGCGTGGCGGCTTCGGCGCCGGCGGAGGCGCGATGAGCGACGCCTCGGCCGCCGCGACGTCCGCGGTGCGCGTGGAGCGGCGCGGCGGCGTCGCCTGGCTCGTGATGGACCGTCCGCCGCTCAACGTCCTCGACATCGCGATGATGCGCGAGCTCGGCGCGGCGCTGGACGCGCTCGCCGGCGCGCCGCCGAGGGTGGTCGTCCTGACCGGCGCCGGCCGCGCCTTCTGCGCGGGCGTGGACGTGGCGGACCACACGGAGTCCCGGGTGGCGGAGATGCTGGCGGCGTTCCACGGCGTGCTCGGGAGGCTCCTGCACATGGGAGCGCCGGTGGTCGCGGCGGTGAACGGCGCGGCGCTGGGCGGCGGCTGCGAGCTCGTCCAGGCCTGCGACATCGTCCTCGCCCGCGCCGGCGCGAAGCTCGGACAGCCGGAGATCGGGCTGGGCGTCTTCCCGCCCGCGGCGGCGGCGCTGCTGCCGCGGCGCATCGGCGTGCAGGCTGCGCTGGACCTGGTGCTGACGGGGCGGGTGGTCGAGGCGGAGGAGGCGCGCGCGCTCGGTCTCGTCGCGCGGGTGCTGCCGGCGGATGGCTTCGAGGCGGAGGTGGCGGCGTACGCGGGGAAGCTCGCGGGGCTGAGCGCGCCGGTGGTGCGGCTGGCCAAGCGCGCGGTCATGGATGGACTGGAGCGCCCGGCGGCGGAGGCGCTGGCGCGGGCGGAGACCCTGTATCTGGACGAGCTGATGCGGCTCGGGGACGCGGCCGAGGGGCTGGCGGCGTTCCTGGAGAAGCGGGCGCCCGTCTGGAAGGATGCGTGAGGCGATGAGCACGGCAGCGATGACGCCGACGCGGGCGCCGGCGCCCCGTCCGGAGGGTCCGTTCCTGGAGATCGCGCGGGGCGCCGGGCTGGACGCTATCCTGGCCGCCTGCCGCGAGCTGGTGGAGGACACGGATTTCCCCACGGTGCGCCGCTGGCGGGAGGCGGGCGGCCGCGCCGTGGGCCATTTCCAGGTCTACTTCCCGGAGGAGCTCGCGCACGCCGCGGGGCTGCTCCCCGTGAAGGTGCGCGGGGCGCCGGTCGAGCGCGAGCGGGCGGACTCGCACTTCGGCTCCTACCTCTGCTCGATCCTGCGCAGCTCGCTCGAGCTGGCGCTTTCCGGCCGGCTGGAGCTGGACCTTTTCGTGACCCACCCGATCTGCGACGCCGCCCGCAACCTCGCCGGCGTGTGGGGCCGCAACGTGCCGGCCGCGCCCGCGCAGATCCTCTACCTGCCGCAGAACCCGAACTCGGCCTTCAGCGCCACCTACCTGCGCGCCGAGTACGCCCGCGTGCTGGCGGACATCGAGGCGGTGGCGGGGCGTAGCGTGACGGTGGACGACCTGCGTCACTCGATCGGCGTGTTCGACGAGAACCGGCGGCTGCTGCGCGAGCTGTACGCGGTGAAGCGCGAGACGCCGTGGCTGCTGTCCGTGGACGAGGCGTACGTGCTCATGGCCGTGGGCGGGCTCATCCCGCGCGAGGAGCACAACGCGCTGCTCGCCACGGCGCTGCCGCTCGCGCGCGCCCGGCAGGCGCGGCGCCAGGACAAGATCCGGGTGGTCTTCGAGGGCGGCTTCTGCGAGCAGCCGCCGCTCGACCTGCTGCGCGCCATCGCGCAGTTCTGCTACGTGGTCGATGACGACCTGCTCATCGGGCTGCGCTGGATCGAGGAGGACGTCGGCACGGCCGGCGACCCGCTCGCGGCGCTGGCCAATGCCTACCTGAACCGCTCCTCCTACAGCCCCGTGCAGCACGATCTGCGCAAGCCGAAGGAGAAGATGCTGCTCGAGCGCATCCGCGGCGCGGAGGCGAGCGCCGCGATCATCGCCGCGGCCAAGATGTGCGAGCCGGGGCTGGACGAGCAGGTGGCGTACTCGAAGGCGCTGGACGGGGCAGGGGTGCCGTACTTCGTCACCGAGTTCGAGGAGCGGATGACGGGGTTCGACCATCTCCAGATCCAGCTCGAGACATTCGTGGAGAACATCCTCTTCGACTAGCGCCGCGGCGCCGCCTCCGCGTCGGAGCGGAGCGCGGCGGGCCGCGGCGCCATGCCGGTGAACGGAGGCGGGTCATGCCGATGGTGGCCGAGAGAGAGCTGCTGGGACGCGGCGCCCACGAGGGGCGGCGCCTGTTCCGGGAGTGGTTCGACAGCCTGACGGGCGCGGCCGAGCGCGGCGAGCCGACGGCCTACGTGTTCGTCATGGGCAGCATGGTCGAGGTGCTGCGCGCCTTCGACTTCCACGTCGTCTTCCCGGAGATCAACTCCTTGCAGACGGCCGTGCGGCGCACGGCGGACGAGCTGCTCGGCTTCGCCGAGGACTACGGCTACTCGCCCGACGTGTGCGGCTACGTGAAGGCGGACGTGGCCGTCCAGCTCCAGAACGGGCGCCACCCAATGGGCACGATCCCCCGCCCGACGCTCGCCGTCCTCACCAACGCCTGCAACACCTACATGAAATGGGCGGAGATCTGGGAGCGGCTGCACGGCACCCCCGTCGTCACGATCGACGTGCCGGTCTCGCGCAGCGCCGCCGCCGCCGGTGCGCCCGCGGCCGCCGACCTCGCCCGCGACCGCGCGTACGTGGACGCGCAGGTGCGCGAGCTCATCGCCACCTGCGAGCGCACGACCGGCAGGCGCCTGGACATGGACCGGCTGCGCCAGGTGATGGAGTGGACGAACCGGATGACGCGCGCGTGGGTCCGGCTGCTCGAGCTGAACGCCGCCCGCCCCGCGCCCTTCGACGCGCTCGTCGAGGGCACCGTCTACCTGGGCGTGGCCAACGCGCTGCGCGGCACCGAGGAGGGCGCCCGCTACTTCGAGGACCTGGTCGAGGAGATCGAGTACAAGGTCGCCCACGGCATCGGCGCGCTCCCCGACGAGCGGCACCGCCTCATCTTCGTGGGCGTGCCCTGCTACCCGATCTTCCGCCGCTTCTTCGAGCTCTTCGCGGACTGGGGCGGCGCCTTCGTCGGCTCGACCTACCTCTGGTTCGCCGCGGGCGGCATGAACCTCGGCTACGAGTACGACCTCGACCACCCGCTCGAGAGCCTGGCCGAGGGGCTCGTCCGGAGCATCCGCACGGCCACGGACGCCATGATGTTCCACGACGACGCCCTGATCGACGCCATCGACCGCCTCGGCGCCGACGGCGTGGTCTACCACCCGGTCAAGAGCTGCCGCACCGTCTCCACGGGGCTCGCCGACAGCCGGCGCGCCGTCATGGCCAGCCGGGACGTGATGTCGCTCTACATCGAGAGCGACATGATGGACAAGCGCGTGGTCTCCGAGGCGCAGCTGAAGAACCGGATCGACGCCTTCTTCGAGGGCCTCGACAGCCGCCAGCTGCGCCAGGCGACGGAGGCCGACGCCGCCGCCACCGCCCGTGCCGCGTCCGCGGCGGCCGAAGGCGTGACGGCCGCCGCGGCGGCGGAGTCCGGCGAGGGCCGCGCCTGCAGCGCGAACCCCTGACCCCTGGTCCCCAGCACCTCGCGAGGTTCAGATGCTCTATGCAGCGGGAGTGGACGTCGGCTCCACCCAGACCAAGGCGGTCATCGTGGACGAGGCCGGGCGACTGGCGGGGAAGAGCCTGATCGGCACCGGCGCGAACGTCGTCACGGCCGCCGAGAAGGCCTTCGACCTCGCGCTCGACGACGGCCTCGTGCGGCGCGCCGACGTCGGCTTCGTCATCGGCACCGGCTACGGCCGCTACAAGGTCGAGTTCGGCGATGCGCAGGTGACCGAGATCCTGTGCCACGCGCGCGGCGCCTCGCACATGTTCCCCGGCACGCTGACCGTGCTCGACATGGGCGGGCAGGACACCAAGGCCATCCGTATCCGCCCCGGCGGCGAGGTGGCCGACTTCTGCATGAACGACAAGTGCGCCGCCGGTACGGGCCGCTTCCTCCAGTCCGCCGCCGCCGCGCTGGACATTCCGCTCGACGAACTCGGCCCCACCGCCCTGCGCGCGCAGCGCCCCGTCGAGATCAGCACGACGTGCACGGTCTTCGCCGAGTCCGAGGTCCTCTCCTGGCTCGCCCGCGGCAAGAAGATCGAGGACATCCTGGCCGGCGTGCACCACTCGATCGCGCAGCGCTCGATCGCGCTGCTGCGCCGCGTCGGCATCGAGGCGGAGCTCACCTTCACCGGCGGCGTGACCCGCAACGAGGCCATGGTCGCCGTGCTCCAGGAGCTGCTCGGACTGCGCCTCAACGTGAGCCCCGAAGCCCACTTCATGGGCGCGCTCGGCGGCGCGCTCTTCGCCCTCGACCGCGTGGCCGCCGGCCAGCCGGCCGTGGCCGGAGGAGGTGCCGCATGAGGTACACGGCCGGAATCGACGTCGGCTCGACCTACACCAAGGCCGCCATCGTCTCGGGCGACGGCCGCCTGGCCGGCACCGCGCTCACCGAGACCGGGTTCCGCCTCGAGGAGGCCGCCTCGCGCGCCCTCGACGGCGCGCTCGCCCAGGCCGGCATCCGCCGCGAGGAGCTCGCCTACATCGCCAGCACCGGCTACGGCCGCTACATGGTCCCCTGGCGCGACACCCAGGTCACGGACCTCACCGCCCACGCCCGCGGCGCCCGCTTCTTCTTCCCGGGCACGCGCACCGTCCTCGACATCGGCGGCCAGACCATGAAGGCGCTGCGCATCGACGACCGCGCCCGCGTGCAGTCCTTCCGCCTGAACGACAAGTGCGCCGCCGGCACCGGCGCCTTCCTGGAGAAGACCGCCCGCTACCTCGGCTACCGGATCGAGGAGATCGGCCCGCTCGTGGCCACCTCCCACGAGGCCGTCGAGATCTCCGGCGTGTGCGCCGTCTTCGCCGAGTCGGAGGTCATCAACCAGATCAGCGCCGGCGCCACGGCCGCCGACATCATGCACGGCGCCATGCGCTCGCTCGTGAAGCGCGCCGTCCAGCTCATGCGGCGCGTGCAGATGGAGCCGGAGATCGCGCTCGTCGGGGGCATCATCCGATTCCCCACCATGGTCGCCGTCCTGCGCGAGAGCCTGGGCGAGGGGCTGAACGTGGCGCAGGGGCCGCTGCCCCAGTTCACCGGCGCCCTCGGCGCCGCCGTCCTCGCCCGCCGCCGCCTCGAGAAGCTCGAGCGCCAGGAGGCCGCCGGTGGCGTTCCCGCCTGAGGCCGCCGCTTCCGGCGCCGCCGCGCCGCCCCGCGCGGACGAGGTCTCCGCGCACCCGGGGACGCCCGCCGCGCCCGCCCCGGAGCTCGGCCCGGAGGACCCGCTCGCCCGGGACGCCGCGCTCGAGGCCCTCGGGTGGGAGCGCCGCTTCACGGAGGGGGCGGCGCGCCTGCGCGAGAGCGTCGCCCTCTACGAGTCGCTCGGCTGGGAGGTACGCACCGAGCCGCTTGCCGCCGCCGAGCTCGCCGACGAGTGCCACGACTGCACGCTGGCGCTCGCCCTCTTCCGGATCCTCTACGTCAGGAGGCGCGCGTGAGAGCCGCCGTGTTCCACGGCGCGGGCAAGCCGCTCGCCGTCGAGGAGCTGCCTACTCCCGAGCCCGGTCCGGGCGAGGTGCGCGTGAGGGTCGCCGCGTGCGGCGTCTGCCACACCGACCTGCACTACACCGACCACGGCACGCGCACCTTCAAGGAGCCGCCGCTGGTGCTCGGCCACGAGGTGTCCGGCACGCTGGACGCCCTGGGCGCGGACGTGCGCGGCTGGTCGGAGGGCGCCCGCGTCCTGCTCCCCGCCGTCCTGACCTGCGGCCACTGCGCCGCCTGCCGCGCGGGGCGCGAGAACATCTGCGAGAACGGCGTCATGCTGGGCAACCACATCGACGGCGGCTTCGCGGAATACATCGTGGTCCCGGCCAAGGACCTGATCCCGCTGCCGGAGGAGATCCCGCTGGTGGAGGGCGCGATCATCGCCGACGCGCTGACCACCCCGTACCACGCGGTGGTGAACCGCGGCCGGGTTCGCCCCGGAGACCGCGTGCTCGTCGTCGGCTGCGGCGGCATCGGGTTGAACCTCGTGCAGATGGCCGCCGCCGTGGGCGCGCGCGTCCTCGCCGTGGACGTGAGCCCCGAGAAGCTCGAGTGGGCCCGCCGCTTCGGCGCCGAGACGATCGACGGTGCCGCGACGCCGCGCATCGACCGGGACGTGCGCGCCCGGACGGATGGCGGCGCCGACGTCGCCTTCGAGGCCGTCGGCCGCGCCGCCACCCAGGAGCAGGCCTTCGCCTCGCTCCGTACCGGCGGCCGCCTCGTCTGCGTCGGCTACAGCCCCGAGACCCTGCCGCTGAACGCCGGCCGCGTCATGTTCCGCGAGATGGAGGTGGTCGGCTCGCTCGGCTGCCGGCCCGGCGACTACCCGCGCGTCATCGAGCTCGTGCGCCAGGGCCGGCTCCGCCTGAGCGAGCTCGTCACCGCCCGCTTCCCGCTGGGCCGCATTGCCGATGCCCTCGACACGCTGCGCGCCGGCAACGGCATCCGCTCCGTCGTCGTGCCGTGACCGGCGCCGCCCCGGGCGGCTCGCCCCCGAACCCTGGAGTCGCCGTGCGGATCATCGATTCGCTCCTCGCCGAGCACGGTCTGCTCTACGCTCAGCTCGACCACCTCGAGGCGACGGTTCCCGGCGCCGACCTGCCCTCGCTGCGTGCCACGGCCGCGCTCCTGGCCGCCGCGCTCCGGGTCCACGCCGAGGCCGAGGACGAGCTCCTCTTCGCCGCCGTCCGCGACGCCACCGGCGGGCTCCCCGGCCCGCTCTCCGCCATGCACGACGACCACGACGAGATCGCCGAGGCGCTGGACGAGGTCGCCGCCGCCGACTCCGTCGAGCGCGCCAGACAGCTGCTCCTGTGGACGCTGCGCCACGCCCGCGACCACTTCGCCCGCGAGGAGCACGCCGCGTTCCCTATGGCCGAGGAGGCACTCGACCGCGTCACGCTCGAGCGGCTCGGCGCCGAGCTGGCCCGACGCCGCGGCCTGGCCTAGTCCCCTCGCCCGCGGTCAGCCCTTCCTGTCCTCCGCCGCCTGGTCGGGGTGCCCGTGCCGCCGCGCGACGACGATGGTGCGCCAGAGGGCGAGCCAGCCGAGGATCGCGAGCACGCCGACGGTGGGCCACATCATCGGGTAACCCTTCACCTTCGGCATGAAGCCCTTGCCCAGGTCGATGGCGGCGCCCACCAGCATCGGCGAGAAGATGCGGCCGAAGCCGACGCTGAAGACGAACAGCCCCGTGTACTCGCCCTGGTGCCCCTCGCCCATGAGCTCGGCGAAGTAGGGGTAGGTGATGGTGACGGCGCCCGCGGCGCCGAGGCCGCCGAAGCCGAGCGCGATCCCGGCGCCGAGCGGGTGGCGCAGGAAGGTGGCCACGGAGAACGCGGCGGCCAGCACGGCGGTGCCGACCATCAGGAGCCGGCCGCGCGGCAGCTTGTCGCCGAGCTTGCCGAGCACGGCGGAGCCGATGCCGATGCCGATGACGAGGATGCCGAGGCCCTCGGATGTCTGCGCGACCGTCACGCCGAGCACCGTGGTCGAGTAGAGGAAGATGTAGGGTCGGATGCCGTCGATGGCGCCGTTCCAGAACGCGTTCGCCACCAGCAGCCATATTCCGGCCGGGTGCTTCTTCAGCTGTTTCCACATCTGCTTGAGGCCGACGTGCCGGCGCCCGTCCTCCTCCCGGTCGCCGCCCACCCGCCGCTCCGCGAGCCAGGTCGCGCCGGTGGTGCCGAGCAGCAGCGCGGCGCCGACGAGGAACGGCAGCAGCTTGCCGATGGAGAAGAGGAGCCCGGCCGCCACGAGCCCGTACGCGAGCCCCGCCGCGCGGAAGATCCCGCGCGACCCCTGCACCCGCCCGCGCCGCTCGTCCGGCACGGAATCGAGCATGAGCGTCCAGAGCGGCGTCAGGTAGGTGTGCAGCGCGGCGAAGAAGACGAACGCCACACCGGCCATCATCCAGTAGCTGCCGAGGAACGGCTCGATCACCATGGCCGCGGCCATGGCGGGCGCGGCCAGGAGCAGGAACAGCATCCGGCGCCCGAAGTGGCGGGCCAGCCCGCGCGGCATCTTGTCGCTCAGGTAGCCGACCCAGAACGGCACCAGCAGCGCGAACACGCCCTCCCCGCCCACGGCGAAGCCGATCCAGAAATTCGAGGCCGCGTACTTCTGGAGCAGCAGCGGCAGCACGACGACGATCGTCGTCTGCGCGGCCGCCGCGCCCAGCTCGCCGCTGGTGAGCGCGTACTCCCACCGGCTCCCGCCCTCCCGCTCGCTCAATCTCGCTCCTGTTCCGCCGTCCTCCCCGCCCCGGGTCGCGCGCGAGCCGGGGCCGGGAAGGGGAGCAACAAGCGTTCCCTCCCCGCCCCGTCCCATGGCACCGTTCTCGCACAGCGGCCGCCACCGGGAGGAGGCCGAATGATTCATCCGTGGCACGACCTGCCGCCGGGGCCGTATCCACCCGAGGAGGTCACCGTGCTGGTGGAGATCCCCGGCGGCAGCCGCAACAAATACGAGCTCGACAAGGCGATGGGGATCCTGCGGCTGGACCGGGTGCTCTACTCCCCCATGCATTACCCCGGCGACTATGGCTTCATCCCACGCACGCTCTCACCCGACGGCGACCCGTGCGACGTCCTCGTCCTCGTGAAGGAGCCCACCTTCGCGGGGTGCCTCATCGACGTGCGCCCCATCGGCATGCTGCGCATGCGCGACGCCGGCGCGCTGGACGAGAAGATCGTCGCCGTCCCGCTCCGCGACCCGCTCCAGGCCGCCTACTTCGACATCGCTGACGTGCCCCGCCACCTGCTGCGCATGATCGAGCACTTCTTCGAGGTCTACAAGCAGCTCGAGGGCCGCGGCGTCGAGGTTTTCGGCTGGGCCAAGAGCGAGGCCGCCTTCTCCGTCATCAGCGACGCGATCGACCGCTACTGGCGCGAGTTCGGCGGCCGCGGCGCCCCGGCCCCGACCGTCGGCTGACGTGCCCGGTTGGCTCCTCGTCCTCGCCTGGGTCTCGCTCGGCGCCGCCACCCTGTGCGCCCTCGCCATCGCCCTGGACATCGCCGCCGGGTACCGCCAGCACATGTGGATCATGAACGCCGTCTGGCCGGTCACCGCCCTCTACGCAGGACCGCTCGCCCTCCTGGCCTACTACCGCGTGGGCCGGCTCTCCACCGAGCGGCGTGTCCGCCAGGCGAAGGCGCGCGGCGAGGAGCCGCCCTCGATGCGGAAGCCGTTCCGGCAGACCGCCGCCGTCGCCGCCACCCACTGCGGCGCCGGCTGCAGCCTCGGCGACCTCGTGGCCGAATGGCTCGTCTTCCTCGCCCCGCTCACCCTCTTCGGCCATCACCTCTTCGGCGCCTGGGCCGTCAACTACGCGGCCGCCTACACCTTCGGTATCGCCTTCCAGTATTTCACCATCGCCCCCATGCGCGACCTCTCCCTCGGTCGCGGCATCCTGGCCGCCATGAAAGCCGACACCCTCTCCCTCTCCGCCTGGCAGATCGGCATGTACGGCTGGATGGCCATCGCCACCTTCGCCATCTTCGGCCACGAGCTCGAGCAGGACTCCCCCGTCTTCTGGTTCATGATGCAGATCGGCATGCTCGCCGGCTTCCTCACCGCCTACCCCGTGAACCGCTGGCTCCTGAAGAAAGGCCTGAAAGAACCGATGTGACTCCTCCTCACCCCCTCCCTCCCCCCGCACTCACCCCCACCCGAATCCCCACTCTCCCCCTCCCCCTCACCCTCCCACCCCGGCGCCGGGCCAACCTGTCCCATCTCAGCCTCGCCAGCCACCTGGGGTTGGTCGCTAGAAGTTGCTGTACCGCATTGACTTGGTACCCAGCATAGCCGCGGGGATGCCGCGGGCCCGGCCTTCGCATCGCTCTTCCTCCGCGATGTCAACGGGAGGAGGTAGCATGGCCCATCCCGCCAATCCCTCGATCCTCGTGGCGACGGACCTCACGGAGTCCTCGGACGCCGCGGTGGCGAGCGCCGCCGCGCTCGCGGCGCGTACGGGAGCGCCGCTGCACCTGGTGCACGCCCTCGACTTCGCGGACGCGCCGTACGCACGCGTCGAGCCGGCGCCGGCGACCTTCCAGGACCGGCTGGCCGCGGCGGACGAGGCCGTGGAGGCGCAGCTCGCGCGGGCCGCGCCTGAAGGTGCCGTCGTCGCCACGCGGGAGCTCATCCTCTATTCGCCCTGGAAGGCCATCGCGGAGCGCGCCGTGCGCGTGCGGGCGGAGCTCATCGTGCTGGGCGGTCACTGTCCGCGCGGGCTGGCGGACCGTCTGCTCGGGACGACGGCGGACCGCGTTCTGCGGCGCGCGCCGGTCCCCTGCCTGCTGGTTCGGATGCCGCTCCCGCTGCCGCTCGCGCGCGTCCTCGTGCCCGTGGACTTCTCGGCCAACGGCGCACCGGCGCTGGACGCGGCGTTCAGGTGGGCCGCGCGGCTCGGGGCGCCGGCGGCGGGCGGTCGCGCCGGCCCCGGTGCGGTGGAGCTGGTCGCGTTGCACGTCGTCTCGCCGGCCATCCGGCTTCCCGGCGGGGCGGTCGCGGAGGAGGCGGCCGGGCGCGAGCTGGCCCGGCTGGTGGAGCGCGCGCGGCTGCGCGCCGGCCGTGGCGCGGAGGCTGTATCGGTCCGGCAGGAGATCCGCTCGGGGGACGCCGCGGAAGAGATCCTGCGCCGCGCCGCGGACGGCGCGGCGGACCTCGTGGTCCTCGGAACGCACGGGCAGGGCGCGATCGAGCGGGCGATCATCGGCAGCGTGGCGCAGGCGGTGGCGCGCGCGGCCTCCTGCGCGGTTCTGCTCACGCCTCCCTCCGGCGGGCTGCCGGGCACGGGCTCGCGCTGACGGAACCCGATGGCGCTTCGGGTGGTATGGTCTCTGCGCCCATCCGTTTGCGCGCGCGACAAAGGTGGGGCCACCGGCCACGCGGACAGGTGCCGAGCCCGCCCCGCCGGCCTCACCGGGAGGATCCATGTCCACGAATGCGCAGCCTCCAGCCCGCTCCCTTCCGTTGCTGTTCGCGGCCGCGGCACTCCTGGCCGCCCCCGCGCTGCTCGCCGCGCAGAGCCCGGCGCCCGCGCGGACCGCGCCGGCCGCGTCCGCGACGTCGGCCCCGCTGCCGCCGCCTCCCGCGGATGCGGTTCCGGCCCCAGTCGAGACTGCCCGTCACCATGACGGCGGCTTCCTCTTCGGTCGGCCGCAGGGGTACGTGACGCTGCGCGCCGGCATGACGTTCCCGCGCGCGAGCGGCCAGATCTACCAGGACCTGACGCGGCAGTTCACGCTGAGCAAGGGCGATTTCCGGACGACCGCGCTCGAGATGGACGTCGGGGTCCCGATCAACGACCGCTTCGACGCCACCTTCGGCATCGGCTACGGTCGCACGACCCGTCCCTCGGAGGACCGTGTGTACGTGGATGACAACAACCTGCCGATCCGCCAGACCACCCGGCTCACGCGCGTGCCGCTGATGGCGGGCGTGAAGGCGTACCTCGTGCCGAATGGCCGCGAGATCGGGAGTCTGGCGTGGGTGCCCCCGCACGTTGCACCTTACGTGGCGGCGGGTGCGGGCTTCGCCTGGTACCGGCTCACGCAGCAGGGCGACTTCGTGGACTACGGCGACCTCACCATCCAGACGGACCGGCTGAGCTCGAGCGGCTTCGCTCCGCTGGGGCAGCTCGCCGCCGGGGTGGACCTCTCGCTCTCGCCCCGCTTCGTGCTCACCGCCGAGGCGCGCTACACGCTCTCTTCCGCGTCGATGAACCAGGATTACGCGGGCTACGACAGGATCGACCTGAGCGGGCTGCAGACAACGGCCGGCCTGTCGGTACGCTTCTAGGAAGGAGGAGGACCATGCGCGATTCCCGATTCCAGCTCTCCCGCCTCGCGGGCGGCCTCGCGGCCGCGCTCCTCGCGGTGGGCACCGTCGGCGCCTCCGTCCTTTCCGCCGCGCCCGCGCCGGACGCGCGCTGGCAGCCGTGGCTCGGTTGCTGGCAGCCCGTCGCGGAACCTGGCGCCGGCGCGCAGCCGGCCGCCGGAACCGTGGTCTGCGTCGTTGCCGACGGCGATGGCGTGCGCGTGCTTTCCTACGCCGGCGGCGCGCAGGTCTCGGAGCGCCGGATCGTGGCCGATGGGCAGCCGCGGCCGGTCACGGATGATGGCTGCACCGGCACCGGCACGGCGCGCTGGTCCGAGGACGGCTTCCGCGTCTTCCTCGAGTCGGACCTCTCCTGCGGCACGCGCGGCGAGACGCGCGGCGCCGGCGTGATGGCGATCCTGCCCGGCTCGCACTGGCTGGACGCCCGCTCCGTGCTCGTGCAGGACCAGCCGCTGATGCGCGTCGAGCGCTACCGACTGGCCGGCGCGGAGGCGATGCAGACGGCCGGCGTGCCGGCGGGTCTCGTGCCCGCCGCGGCCACGCCGGAGACGCTTGCCCGCATGGCCGCCGCCTCGCCTCTCGGCACCGCGGATGTGATCGAGGCCAGCCGCGAGCTGCGCCCCGAGCTCGTGCAGGTGCTGCTGGCCGAGCGCCACGCCGGCTTCGACCTCGACGCCGCCACCCTCGAACACCTCGCGGACGCGGGCGTGCCGGGCGAGGTCACGGACCTGATGGTCGCGCTCTCGAACCCCGACCGCTTCGTCGTGGACGCCGGCTCCGGCGAGATCGCCAACACGGCGGATCTCCAGGAGGAGCAGCCCGGCCGCGAGCACGTCGCCTACGCGCCGGGCGCCCGGGTCTACACCGGCTGGGACTGCGGCGGCTTCGGCTACGATCCGTTCTGGGGCAGCCCCTACTGGGGCGCCGCGTACAGCTACGGCTACGGCTCTTCCTGTGGCTACGGCTACGGCTACGGCTACGGCTACGGCGGGTACTCGCCCTACGGCTTCGGTGGCGGCTACGGCTGGTCGCCCTACCTGCCCGGGCAGGTTATCGTCGTGCGGGGCGAGAATTCCGGCGAGTCCGGCGGCACCATGGTTCCCGGCCACGGCTACTCCCACGGCAGCGGCGGGAGCGCGAGTCGCACCGCCCACCCGCGCGGGTCCGGCGCCTCCGTCCAGGTGCCACGCGGTACGTCGTCGGGCGCGTCCTCGCACTCGGGCTCCTCGGGCGGCGGCTCCTCGAGCAGCGGCTCGGCGCCGGTGCGGCACGCGCATCCGCGCGGGAGCCACCACTAGGCGCGGCGCGGCGGAGGCGTGCCGATGACGGCGGCGCGGAACGCGCGCGGGGATAGGCGCCGGCTCGCGCTGGCCGTACTCGTCGCGCTCGGCCTCGGCGTCGGCTACGCGCTCGCCCCCTACGCCACCGGGCTCTTCGGCGCGACCATCCTCTACGTGATGGCCGCGCCCGTGCATCGGGCACTCGCGCGCCGGCTCCCCGCCGGCTGGGCCGCGCTCCTGGTCATCCTGGCCGTGCTGCTCCTGATCCTGGTGCCGACCCTCTGGCTGGTCAGCGTGGCAGTCGGGGAGACTCCAGGGATCCTGGCCGACCTCGGCAACGGGAACGCCCTCGCCCGCCTCCAGGCAATCCGCATCGGGCCGCTCGCCATCGGCGGCCAGCTCGCCGCGCTCGGCGGACAGCTGCTCTCCTGGGCCTCGCGCCAGGCGGTCTCCGTCTTCGGCAGCGCCACGCGCGGCACGCTCAACCTGGTCATCGCGCTCACCGGGCTCTACTACCTGCTGCTCGAGCCGGACACGCTGTGGGAGCGCACGAAGGCGCTGCTGCCGTTCTCCGACGCCACCGCCGAGCGGCTGCGCCTGCGCTTCCACAGCATCACGGAGTCGATGCTGCTCGGCACGGCCCTCACGGCCGTGCTCCAGGGCACCGTGATCGGGCTGGCCTTCTGGGGGCTCCACATCCACAACGCCCTCTTCTGGGGCGCCGTCACCGCCCTCGCCTCGATCGTGCCCGTCGTCGGAAGCGCCCTCGTCTGGCTCCCGGCCGCCGGCATCATGGCGCTTGGCGGCCGCTACGGCGCCGCCATCGCGCTCCTCGCCATCGGCGGCATCGTCGCCGCCAACATCGACAACGTGGCGCGCCCGCTCATCTACCGCCGCGTCTCCAACCTGCACCCGATGATCACCATCGTGGGCGCCTTCGCGGGTGTCACCGTCATGGGGTTCGCCGGCGTGCTCATCGGGCCGCTCGCCATCAGCTACTTCTTCGAGCTCGTGACCGCTTACCGCGAGGAGTATGGCGCCGCCGCGGCCTCCGCCACGCCCGCGGCCCCCGCGGCCGCGCCGGTGGCCGCGGGTCGGGCCGACCCTCCCGCGCCCGCGCCGCTCGAACCCACGATCTCCTGAAGGGGCGCGGGGCGCCGCGCGCGCGACTCCGTGGGCGGCGCCCCCGCCGCGATCCGGGCGGCCAGCCGCTACGCGCGCGAAAGCGCCCCGCGGGCGCGGTCGGGCCGTCTCATCCTGTCCCGTCCGCACCTGCCGCGGGCGATGTCAGGATGCCATAAGCACCACCCGTGCGGTATATGGCCGTGGACGAAGCCGGATGTCGGCTCGGCCGCGCCGGAGCCGGGTGGAGCGCCGGAGAGCAGCGGGGCGTCGTCGCCTTCAGCGTGGAGGGAAATCCGATGAGCAGCATGTCCGGCGAGCTGGGCCACGCGACCAGCTATCCAGTGGACGTCCTCGTCGTGCCGGCGGTGCACGAGAGGAACCGGCTCACGACGGCGTTCCGCCCGATCCTCGCCCTGCCGCACCTCGTGCTGGTGGGCGGCCCGATCGTCAGCGGCCTCGCCTGGCGCTGGACCGGCGAGCACGGCAGCATTACCGGGGTCGGCGCCGGCGGCGTGCTCGGCGCCGCCGCCGTGGTGGGGTCGGTCATCGCGTGGTTCGCCATCCTGTTCACCGGCCGCTATCCGCCCGGGCTGTGGAGCCTGGCCGCCCTCTACCTGCGCTGGCGGGTCCGTGCCGTGGCGTACATGATGCTGCTGCGGGACGAGTTTCCGCCCTTCGGCGACGGCTCGTATCCGACCTCGCTCGAGCTCGAGCCGCCCGACGCGCCCCGCGACCGGCTGAGCGTCGCGTTCCGGGTGATCCTCGCGCTGCCGCAGGTGCTCGTGGTCTGGGCGCTCGGCATCGGCTGGGTGATCGGCACGGTGCTCGCCTGGTTCGCGATCGTCTTCACGGGCACCTACCCGCGCGGGCTCTACGACTTCGGCGTGGGCGTGCTCCGCTGGAGCACCCGCGTCGAGGCGTACCTGCTGCTGCTGCGCGACGAGTACCCGCCGTTCTCGCTGGCGTAGGGTCGTGGCGGCGGCTCCCCCCGGCCGGCGGGCCGACGGGGTCCTGGACGACTGCCCTGGAGGAGATCGACATGCCCCTGTCCGATGAGCAGCGTGCGTATCTCGAGCGACGGCTGGAGGAGGAGCGCGCCAGGGTCCTGGGCGCGCTCAACCGCGGTGTCGCGGAGCACTCGAGGGCGGAGGAGAGGGAGCGCGCGGGCGACCTGTCGGCGGTGCCGCTGCACCTGGCCGACATCGGGACCGACGCCATCCAGGAGGAGATCGATGCCGCCAACGAGACGCGCGAATCGAACGAGCTCGCCGAGATCGACGCCGCCCTCGAGCGGCTCCGCCAGGACCCCGAGCGCTTCGGGATCTGCGAGGACAGCGGAGCCGAGATCCCCTTCGAGCGGCTCAGCCTGATCCCGTGGGCGCGCACCTGCGCCCGGGCTGGCGCCTGACGCCGTCCCCCGTCGTGACACCGCTGGACGCGGCCGCCCTCCCACGCGATCTTGGGTCGCCGGAACAGCGACGGGGCGGCCGCGCCGGAGCGCCGGGGCGCATGCCGACGCCCCCGCGGAGCCGCGATCGACACGACAGGGCGCGACGGGAGACGGAATGGTGACCGGGACACGGAAGCAGGCGGGAGGGCAGGGAACGGCGCCGCGGGGCGGCCCGCTCCTGTGGGTGCTGGTGCTCGTTGCCATCGCGCTCGTCGGCACCATCCTGCTCGCCGCGCACCGCCGGCGGGCGGCGCGCGAGGCGGCCGTCGCGCCGCACGTCCGCACGCCGGTGCCGGCCAGCGTGATGGCCGATCTCCAGGGCATTCCGGACTCCACCTGGGCGCGCGTCGGGACGGCGCGGGCCGCGCCGCCGACCTTCGTCGGCGATTCCGACCGCGTCGGCGGCAAGCCGGTGGTGCTCTACATCGGCGCCGGGTACTGCCCCTACTGCGCCGCCGCACGGTGGTCGATGATCGCCGCGCTCTCCCGCTTCGGCACGTTCTCCGGCCTGACCTACGCCGCGTCCTCCGTCGTGGACGTCTTTCCCGGCACGCCCACCTTCTCCTTCTACGGCGCGCGCTACGCGAGCCCCTACGTCGAGTTCCAGTCGGTCGAGCTGGAGAGCGACGAGATGCTCGCGAACGGCCGCTACGTGCCCCTGGAGACCCCCACGCTCCGGCAGCAGGCGCTGCTGGAGACGTACGACGTCCCGCCCTACGTCCCCACCGGGAGCGCCGGCGGCATCCCCTTCATCCTCGTGGCCGGCTGCTACATGTGGAGCGGCTCCCCGTTCTCGCCCGGCCTCCTCGCCGACCGGACGCAGGCGGAGATCGCCGCCACGCTGCCCGCCGGCTCCGCCGATGCCGCGCGTGCCATCCTCGCTTACGCCAACGAACTGACGGCGACGATCTGCGCGAGCGACGGCAACCGGCCGGCCCAGGTCTGCGCGCAGCCCGCCGTGCGCGACGCCATCCGGGCGCTCCCCTCCAGCGCCCCCTGATGCGCCCGCGCTCCCTCGACCGCCTCCGGCTCGCGCTGGCGGCGCTCGGCCTGCTGATCTCCGCCTACCTCACGCTCCTGCACTACGACAGCGCCGTGCCGCTGGTCTGCGGCCGCGGCGCGCTCGTCGATTGCGAGACCGTGCTCGCGAGCCCCTCGGCGAGCGTGCTGGGCGTGCCCGTCGCCGCGTGGGGACTCGCCTGGTTCGCCGTCGCGCTCGCGCTCGCCCTGCTCTCGCTGCGCCCCGGCACGCGCGGCGAGTCCCCGCCCCTGCGCGCCGCCGGCCTGGGCTGGACGCTGATCGGCACTGCCGCCGTGCTCTGGCTGATCTATCAGGAGGTGGGCGTCATCGGCCGCCTCTGCGCCTGGTGCACCGCCGTGCACCTAGTGGTGCTCGCGCTCCTCGTCCTGCAGGTCCTGCGGGAATCGCCCCGCGCGGCGCCCGCGCAGCTCCGGGAGCCGTGAGGCTCCGGCCGCGTCAGGGCGTGGCGGGCGTGGCGGGCTCCGGGCGCGCGCCGCCCGGCCCGGTGAAGACGGCCGGGACGCTCAGCTCGAGCGCCGGCGCGGAAGGCGACGGCTGCCAGCGCAGCACGTCCGCGCAGATCTCCGGGCCCGCATCCGCAGAGAGCCGCTGGCGCTCGATGCGCCGGCCGTCCGCATCGACCACCCAGTACTCCGGCACCCCGAAATCGCGGTAGCGCGGCGGCTTCTTCAGCCGGTCGATCCGCTTCGAGCCCGGCGAGAGCACCTCGACCACCAGCGCCGGTGGCGACTCCACGCCCCGGTCCGACAGCTCAGCGTCCGGCGGCACGAAGACCATGTCCGGGCGCAGGAAATTCCCGGAGACGAACAGCACGTCCACGTCCCACAGCATCTCGCCGAGGCGATGCTCCTCGACGTAGTCGTCGAGCATCCTGAAGAGCCTCGCCGCGACCCGCTGGTGCGCGATTCCGGGCGCCGGCGTAACGCACAGCTCCCCGTCGATGACCTCGTACCGGTTGCCATCGTTCGGCAGGCGGGCATACTCCGCGTAGCTCCACTCCGGGGCGGTTCCCGTCGGCTGCGCCATGGTCGTCATCCGGTGAAGGTGCGTGTGAGGCCGGGGCACTCCGATAGCGGCCCGCGACATTCTTCCCTCCAACCATAACCTCGCCCGCCGCGCGGAGGCGAGGGCAGAGGCCGCTACACGCGTCCGGCCCCCGTCGTTATCTTCTTCACGCGCGGTCGGACCCGGGGAAGCATCGATGCCCCCGGCCCGCAGGAGCACCTCGGAGGGTTGGCAGAACGGTAATGCAGCGGTCTTGAAAACCGCCGGGCGCAAGCCCTTCCGGGTTCGAGTCCCGGGCCCTCCGCTACGAGCAACGACGCGGGTTTCTGGCGATTCGGCAGGAGCTCGCGCCGTTCGCCTCCCCGCCCCAAGCGGATGCCGGCTGGTCGGGGCCGGGGCGGCCTGCCGGCGCACGGAAACCAGCGGTCGGCGTGGGGCGCCGGCTGCCGGTTCGCTCACCCGAACCCGGAGTATCGGTAAGACGATGGGCAAGCACCTCGCCCTCCCCGCCTGGGCGAGCGTCGAGGGGCGGGGCTACTAACGGAACCGGTGGAACACGGCGACGCGTAGATTGAAGAGACCGTCCCGAATCCGCCTGCCCCCGCGCCTGACGTAGAGGGGCGTATACAACCCGGTCACGGAAATGAGGCTGCGGGGGAGGAATCGGTAATCCGCGCCTCCTCTCAAGAAGAAGGTCGATCCGGAGCTCCGGAGCAGGGTCCGGTCGCGTTTCCCGGAATACCGTGCATCGACCTGGAACTCGTTCCCGAAGTAGTTCCAGCCGAATGCGATGTTGGGCTCGAAGCGCGTGGCCATCGGGAACGCGGCCCCCACCTCGAGGCCGACGGCGCGCAAGCGCAGCTCGTCGTGGGACACCTGCTCACAGTCGTACGGGTTGCGAACGGAGTCCGCTCCCGCGGCGACCTTCTTTCGGTCGCAGGTGATGTCGCCTTCGAGGTCGCCGACCTGGCCATGCAAGCGCCCTCCCACCCGCCACCCCTGGTGCGATGCAATCGGACGCCCCAAAGACCAGCTCAGGTGGTCGGGGCGGATTCCTCCGACGCGAATGGGCGGGATGTATCCAACCCCGAGGGAAAACCGCCCCGGAAGCCCGATCGACACCCGCGCGCGTCCGAACGCGGGGCTGCGATTCACGTTCTCGTCGTTCATGCCGTTGAAGCCGACCCGGCGCTGCTGCGCGCTCAGCGAGGGGAGCCACCCCGCTTCCAGGCCGATCCGAACGCTCCAGGGCTCGACCTCGTGGGCGATCGGCGCCGTCATGAGCAACTCGGACCCCACGAGGCTCATGAGCCAGGCCTCGGGTTGTGTGTGCCCCAAGTCCAGTGTGTCGGAGATCAGCTGCCCGGCAAGGGGTGACCCGCCGAGCAGCAGCCAGGCGAAGAAGAGACATGGACCGGGCGTGGAACGCCTTCGTGACATTGGCCTTCCTCACGTCGGGGGACTGAAGAGGAGCTGGAATCGAACGCGCACCAGATCGTCCACATCGATGGTCCCGAGGCCCGCGCTCTGCGGCTCGATGCCGTAGTCCGTCTGTCTCAGCTGGAACGTCCCCGATAGCGACAGCGTCCCGTCTCCGCGCCGCGCACGGAGAGCCGGCACCTCGATTTCGCGGCTGTGCCCGTGCATCGAGAATCGGCCGGAGAGGCGGAGCTCGCTCGGGCTCTCACCCTGCACGACGTCGGTCGTGACGAAGCGGATGGTCGGATGTCGGGCGGCATCCAGCGCATCCGGACCGAGCATCCGTTTCTGGACCTTGCGCACGGTGGCAGCCCCGGGTCCACCTTTCAATTGCGCGATCCTCCTGGCGTCGGCTCTGTCGATCACCAGGGAAGCCACAGGAATCGTCAGCGTGAAGGGAGTCCCGGTCCAGTCGGAACCATCCCATTCCGGCTCGACGGACCATTCGGTCGCGAGCACGGCATGCTCGTGGCCGAGGAAGCCCAGGATCCCGGCCCTGCCGGTGATCGCGAGCAAGTAGGCGTCTGGTTGATCCACTGTCAACCCCTTCCGTGGCGGCTCCCGGACGCGGTAGCGCATGCATACCAATCAGTTACCGCCCCGGAATCGTTCCAGGTGCGCAGCCGGGGCTCCCGATTCGCCCAATTCGCGGAATGGACCTGCCTTTCCCCGGTGGAGGTGGAGGACCGGGCGGGGGAGGGCGCTACTCGTGTGGCGCGGCTCTTCGCCGCGCCGTGCTTGACCCATCCAGACCGGCCTCCTATGCTTGAGGGAGTCCCCCCCGAGATCCTTCTGTTTCTCCAGTGCCGAGAGATGCTCGTGCGTCTGCCGCCGCATCCCGCCTCGGAGGCCGCCGCGCTCGCCCCTTCCCGCCAGAAGTCGGCGGCGGTGAGCGACGAGGTGCTGCTCGCGCGCCTCGCGGAGGACGACGCCGGCGCGCTGGAGCTCATCCTCTCACGCCACTGGCCGCTGGTCGTGGGCTACCTCTCCCGGATGACGGGGGCGGTGGACGCGGCCGAGGACCTGGCGCAGCGGACGTTCTGCCGGCTGTGGGCCCGGCGCGCCGCCTGGCGGCCGGACGGCTCGCTGCGGGCGCTGCTCTGCCGGGTGGCGCGCAACCTGGCCGTGAGCGAGCACCGGCGGCGCGCGTCGAGGGAGCGGAGCGAGGCGGCGTTCCTCGAGCTCTCGGCGCCCGGCGAGACGGCGGCCGACCACGCGGCCCGCTACGAGCTCCGCGTCGCCCTCGAGCGCGCGATCGACCGGCTTCCGGAGCGGCGGCGCGAGATCGTGGTCCTGCGCTGCGTCCACGGGCTGTCCTACCGCGAGATCTCCGATGTCATGGGCATCGCGGAGCAGACGGTGGCGAACCAGCTGAGCCGGGCGCTGCGCACGCTGCGCACGACTCTCGGCGACGCGCTCGGGTGAGCGCGCGCACCCCCCCCCGGCCCCCCCCCGCATAGGATCGCGGGCACAAGCCAACTGCGGCACGACTGACTGCGGCACGACTGACTGCGGCACGATTGACTGCGGCACGACCAACTGCGGCACAAACCAGCTGCGGCACGACCAACTGCGGCCGGAGTCGGGAGGGGGAGTGGCGTCGGTGGGCCGGAGTCCCACCGAGCGGCCGGGCTTCGGCCACCGACCCGCGAGCGATCTCCGCCGTCAGGTGGTGTCGCCTCAGGTGGTGCCGCCTCATGTAAGTGCCGCCTCAAGCAGTGCCGTCTCAAGCCGTGCCCCTCAGGTAAGTGCCGCCTCAAGTAGTGCCGCCTCAAGTAGTGCCGCCTCAAGCAGTGCCGCCTCAAGCAGTGCCGCCTCAAGCAGTGCCCACCTCGAGCACTGCCCGCCTTCAAGTAGTCGCGGGTGGTCAGGTGGTAGGAATCGCTCGCGGCGTGCGTGTCATCGGCATGAAACGACGACTGCTCCGCCTCGCCGCCGTGTGCCTGGCCACGGTACCGCTCTTCGGCGCCGTCCGCGCCGGACCTCCCACCTTCGAGATCTCGTTTGCCGGCGCGGCCCATCCGGGTCCGGTCACGGGCCGGCTCGTGCTCATGATCTCGACGCGGCCCACGCCCGAGCCGCGCTACCTGGTCTCGGCGCGGGGCCCGGCGGTCTACGGCGTGGACCTCGACCAGCTTCCGCCCGGGCGCTCGGCGACGATCGACGAGCGCACGCTCGGCGCGCCCGTCTCGCTCGCGGAGCTGCCGCCCGGGGACTATTACGCCCAGGCGGTCCTCAACGTCTACACGCAGCTCCACCGCTCGGACGGCAAGACGATCTGGGCGCACATCAACGACGGCTCGGTGGAGTTCTTCTCGACGGCGGCCGGGAACCTCTACAGCGACGTCGTACCCGTCCACATCGGTGATGGGGGCACGGTCCGCATCACCATGTCGCACGTGATGCCGGCCGAGCCGGACCCGCCGGACACGAAGTGGCTCCAGCACGTCCGCATCCAGAGCCGCCTGCTCACGGCGTTCTGGGGCCACCCGGTCTACATCAAGGCGCACGTCCTGCTCCCGCGCGGTTACGCGGAGCACCCAAACACCTACTATCCGAGCATCTACACGCTCGGGCACGGGAGCGCGCCGCTCTCCTTCACCACGACGCCGCCAAAGCCGGGCGCGCCGACGGGGGTGAGCCCGGTGACCGGCCTCGAGCCCGGGTACGAGACGTACCTGAAGTGGAGCGCGGACGGCTACCCACGCGTCATCTGCATCAGCCTCGAGCAGCAGACGCCCTACTTCCCCGACTCGTACTCGGTGAACTCGGCGAACAACGGTCCCTACGGGGATGCCTTCGTCCAGGAGGTGGTCCCCTATCTCGAGAAGCACTTCCGGATCATCGGCAAGCCGTACGCGCGCCAGCTCGAGGGTGCCTCCACGAGCGGGTGGCAGTCGCTCGCGCTGCAGCTCCGGCACCCCGCCTTCTTCGGCGGCGCGTGGATCTTCCAGCCGGACCCGATCGACTTCACGCGCTACCAGACGACCGACATCTACGCGGACACGAACGCCTTCTCCGTCCCCAACGGCGAGTTCTTCCCGGCCGTGCGCTACTTCCAGCGCACCACGGAAGGGCAGGGCGTGATCACGACGCGCCAGCTCAGCCGGCTCGAGGCGGTGCTCGGCTCGCACGGCCGCTCCGGCTACCAGCTCGAGGCGTGGGAGGCGATCTACGGCCCCGTGGGCGAGGACGGCTACCCCGTGCCGCTCTGGGACAAGCTCACCGGCCACATCGACCACGACGTCGCGCGCTACATGCGCGAGCACGGCTACGACCTGACCGCCTACGCGCGGGAGCACTGGCCATCGATCGGCCACGACCTCGTGGGGAAGCTCCACTTCTCGGCCGGCGACATGGACAACTACTGGCTGAATCTCGGCGTTTACCGCTTCGAGGACTTCCTGAAGGGAACGGCGAACCCGCACTACGAGGGAGACTTCACCTACGGGCGGCCCATGAAGGGGCACGCCTGGCACTCACAGCCGTGGGCGGCCTTCATCCGGCGCGTGGCGGAGCGGATCGAGAGCTCCGCGCCGGCGGGCGAGGACGTGGCCCGGTGGCACTACTGAGAGAGACGCCATGAGCTCCGACCTCGAGCGCGACGTGCGCTGGCTGAAGCGCTACGCGGCGGTCACCACCGCCGCCATCGTAATCCTCTCGGCGGGCGCGTTCACCCGCTCCGAGCAGCACCAGAAGTTCGACGAGATCGACGTGCAGCGCATCAACGTGGTGGAGCCGGACGGCCGCTATCGGCTGGTGATCTCCAACCGCGCGAAGTCGATCGGGCCGATCTACAAGGGGAAGCCGTTCGGCTACCCGGGCGGCAGCCGGCCCGGGCTGATCTTCTTCAACGACGAGGGCACCGAGAACGGCGGCCTCACCTTCACCGGCCGCCAGCGGCCGGATGGCACCTACGCGGCCTCCACCCACATGTCGTTCGACCAGTTCGACTCGGACCAGGTGCTGAACCTGGACTACGCCGACAACAACGGCCGCCGCCTCGTGGGGTTCTCCGTCAACGACCGGGCGAACGTCAACATCCACGACCTCGTGGTGGAGCGCGACTCGATCATGAGCATCGCCGACACGGTGGCGCGCGCCGCCGCGCTGCGCCGCTGGGCCGGGCCCCGGAACGGCGTGCCGCTCGTCGCCCAGCGCGTCTTCGTCGGCCGCAACCCCTCGAAGGCGGCGGTCGTGAACCTGTCGGACCCGGACGGACACCCGCGCCTGCGGCTGAGCGTCAACTCCCTCGGAACGCCGCGCCTGGAGTTCCTCGATTCGGCGGGCCACGTGCGCTACAGCCTCCCCGACGAGCGCGAGCCCGGGCACCGATGAGCTTCCTCCGATTCCGCCGGCGCCGGCCGGCCGCGCTCGAGGCGCTGATCGAGCGCGCCGTTCGCGGCGAGGCGGGCGAGGCCGAGCTGCGCGAGCTCGAGCACTGGCGCGAGGCGTCGCTTGCCAACGAGCAGACGTACCGGCGCACGGTCGAGCTTCTCGCCGCGCTGCGCGGGCTCGAGGCCGTCCGGACCAGCGCGGCGCCGCCGGCGGAGACGCTCCTCTCGGAGCGGGCGGCGGCACCGGCGGGAGCCGCTCCCGGGCACCGGGCGTGGCGTTGGGCGGCGGCCGCCGTGGTGGTCGTCGGGCTCGGCGTGGCCGCCGCGCACTTCGGGCCGGCGCCGTCGGGCCCGCCGCGGCCGCCGGAAGGCGCGGGCGCGTGGGGCTACATCACCGGCCCATGGGAGATGGCGACGGTGCACCTACCGGATGGCTCCATGGTCCGGCTCGCGCCATCGACGCGGCTGCGGTTCGTCGGCAGCGACAGTGCGCGCGAGGCGACGCTCGAGGGGCGGGCGTTCTTCGAGGTGGCGCACGACCCGGCGCACCCGTTCTACGTGCACACGCGCTTCGGCGAGGCGCGCGTGCTGGGCACGCGCTTCGAGCTGACGATGGAGCGCGGCGAGGTGCGGCTCGTCGTCGCCTCGGGGCGGGTTCGTCTCTCGGGCCGCGCGAGCCGCGTCGAGGTGGCGGCGGGGGAGGCGAGCGAGGTGCGGAAGGGGAAGGCTCTCCACCCGCGCCACATCGCCGATCCGGCCCGGATGGACGCCTGGGTCGGGAAATATCTCGCCTTCCAGTCGACCCCGATGCCGGAGGTGCTGCGCCAGATCTCCGACGTCTACGGCGTCCGCGCGGTGGCCACGGATTCGGTCGTGGCCGCGCGCACCGTCACCGGCTCGTTCGCCGATCAGGACCTGGCCCACGTCCTCGACGTGGTCTGCGCGATCGTCGAGGCCCGGTGCGAGACGCGCGGCGCGACGATCCTGGTCTCGAGCCGCTAGCGCAGTGATTCCGGGGCACCCGGTGCCCCGTCCGCACCCGCGATCCCTACTCGACTCGCGAGGAGCCTGGCCATGAGCACCTCCCATGCGCGCCGCGCGCGCCTTCCGATCACCGTGATGCTCGCGATCCTCGCCTCGGCCGCCTGGAGCGGCGCGAGGGCGGCGGCCCTCGTTGTCCAGGGACCGGAGCGCACCCCCCTCGACCGACCCGCCCGGCTCGACGTGCACGACGTGCCGCTCGGCACGGCGCTCCGGACGCTCGCCGACCGCTCGGGCGTCCAGCTCGCCTACAGCCCGAGCCTGCTGCCGCTCCAGCTGCGGGTGAGCTGCCCGTGCCGGGCCGCCACCACCCGCCAGGCGCTCGAGCTGCTGCTCAGGCGGACCGGCTACACGGCGCGCGAGTCCGTCCGCAACGTGATGATCGTGCCGGCCGACCCGGCGGCCGCCCGGCCGCTCGATCCTTCGGCGCAGCCGGATGCCGCCTCGCCGCGACTGTCGCTGAGCGTGCCGGCGCCCGCCGCCGCGCGCATGCGGGCGCCCGGCACCATCACCGGCCAGGTGACGGCTGCCGAGACCGGTGAAGCGATCCCCGCCGCGAGCGTGATCATCGAGGGATCGCAGCTGGGCGCGATCACGGGCGAGGACGGGCGGTATCGGATCGGCGGGGTCCCGGCCGGCCCGCAGACCGTGACCGTGCGGCGCATCGGGTACGTGGCGGCGAGCCGGCCGGTGACGGTCCCCGATGGCGGAGCTCTGAGCGTGGACTTCTCGCTCAAGACCTCGGCGGTCAACCTGCAGCAGATCGTGGTGACGGGGACGGCCGGCAACCAGACGCGGGCCGCGCAGGGGGCGGTCGTGGCATCGGTCAATGTGGCCGCCCTGACGTCCAAGGCGCCCGTCTCGTCGGTGACGGAGCTCCTGTCGGGGCGGGTGTCGGGCGTGAACGTGACCACGGCCTCGGGGACCGTGGGCGCGGCGCCCCGCATCAACATCCGGGGCGCGGCGTCCATCTCGCTGTCGAACGCCCCGCTCGTGTTCATCGACGGCATCCGGGTCTCGAGCGAGTCGCGCACCGACGTCGGCACCTACCACGGCCTCGAGCAGCTGGGCGGGCAGTCGGTCACGGCGCTCAACGACCTGAACCCCGACGACATCGCGAGCATC
Organism: uncultured Gemmatimonadales bacterium; assembly: GCA_963708135.1. Classification (GTDB taxonomy): domain Bacteria; phylum Gemmatimonadota; class Gemmatimonadetes; order Longimicrobiales; family RSA9. The sequence continues at coordinate 1,151,327 of OY970192.1, forward strand.
GAGATCGTCAAGGGACCAGCGGCGGCCACGCTCTACGGCGCGGACGCCTCGGCGGGCGTGATCCAGATCGTCACCAAGAAGGGGCGCCTCGGCAGCCATGCCTTCGTGCAGAACGCCTCGTTCGAGTGGAACGTCGTGGATCCGAACTTCACCCCCTACTCGGTGTTCGGCACGTGCAGCGCGGGCCTGGTCGGGCCCGGCGGGCCGGCGCTGTGCCAGGGGCTCTCGGCGGGGAGCGTCGTCTCGGACAACCCGCTGGTGCGGGAGGGCGTGTACCGGAACGGCCACCTCGAGTCGCTGGTCTACGACGGGCACGGCGGCGGGGACAACTTCGGCTACTACGTCTCCGCGAGCGCCACGGACGAGAAGGGCACGACGCCGAACAACTCCTACACCCGGCGCACCGGCCGCGCGAGCTTCAACTGGGCCGTGGGGCGGCAGCTCGGCATCGACTTCACCGCCGGGCTGAGCCGCAACGTCTACAAGCTGCCGCAGGGCGACGACTCGCAGTACGGCTACCTTGCGGATGGCGAGTTCGAGTCGAGCCCGTTCGCGGTGCAGCTCGACGCGAACGGCAACCGCACGGGCGGCGCGGCGTTCCCGATCGTCGGGCTGACGCAGATCCGCGACGAGCTGACCACGCTCCGCTTCACGCCCTCCGCGCAGGTGCACTACGCGCCGGTGAGCTGGTTCACGAACCGGCTGACGCTGGGCGCCGACCTCTCTTCGACCCACGGCGTCACGTTCTTCCCGACCAGCACCGAGAACTGGTACAGCGGCGACCAGGTCAACGGCTACGTCGAGGACGTGCAGAACCCGATCGACATCTACACCGTGGACTACCTGGGCGACCTGCGCGCCAGCATCCACGGCGTCCAGTCGGACTTCTCCTTCGGCAGCCAGTACATCATCAACACCCACAACTACCTGGCCGGCGTCGGGATCGGGCTGGCCACGAACTCGGCCAACCTGGTCTCCTCCGCCTCGACCAACGAGTCGCACCAGACCTACGCGCAGACCAAGTCGTGGGGCCTCATCGGCCAGGAGCAGCTGGCGTTCGGCCAGCGCCTCTTCCTCCAGATCGGCGCCCGCATCGACCAGAACTCCTCCTTCGGCCAGGCCTACGGCGCCTTCTTCCTGCCGAAGGCCAGCGTCTCGTACGTGATCTCGCAGGAGCCGTTCTGGAGGCGCTTCGCGCCCGTCGTCTCCACGCTGCGGCTGCGTGCCGCGTACGGCACCACGGGCCGCTCGCCCACTCCCGGCGCCTCGCTGCGGACCTACGCGCCGGCGCCGTACGTGACCGCCACGGGAGGCGTCGGTCCCGGCGTCGTGCAGGCCAGTCCCGGCAACGCCGATCTGAAGCCGGAGCGAGGGAAGGAGTTCGAGGCGGGCTTCGACGCCGGCTTCTTCGACGAGCGCGCGGGCATCGAGCTCACCTACTTCGACAAGCGCACCTCCGACCTGCTGCTCGTCAACCCGCTGGCGCCGTCGCTGGCCTATACGGTGAACCCCTTCGTGAACGCGGGCGCGGTGGACAACCGGGGCCTGGAGCTCACGCTGCGCGCGACGCCGATCGCCGGTCCGCGCGCCACCTGGGACATCAGCTTCACCGGCAACACGCTGCGCAACCGGCTGACCAGCCTCGGCTCGCTCGCGATCCCGGACCAGAGCTGGATCTTCCCCGACCTGACGACCCGCTACGTGATCGGCAAGCCGCTGAGCGCGTGGTACTCCAAGAAGATCCTCGCCGTGGACACGGCGGCCGGCTACGCCACCGTGACGGACGGCCCCGTCTACTACGGCTCGCAGTTCCCCAGCTTCCAGGGCAACCTGAGCAGCACGCTCACGCTCTTCCACAACCTGCGCCTGTACGGGCTGCTCAGCGGGCAGAGCGGCGGCAGGATCCTCAACATCACGCAGCTCATCCAGGACCTGGTGGGGACCAGCGCCCAGGTGAACCTGGCGCCGGGACAGGGCGGCTACAGCGAAGCCGAGCGGCTGCGCCACCAGGGACCCTTCAGGACCGAGAGCGGCCAGCCGGCGGGCGGGGTGCTGGCCGCCTACGTCCAGCCGACGGACTTCCTGCGCCTGAGCGAGCTCTCCGCCACCCTCACGCTGCCAGAGGGTTTCGCGAGCGCGGCGCACGTGCGCGCGGCGTCCCTCACGGCCGGCGGGCGGAACCTGCACCTCTGGAAGAGCGCCGACTACCAGGGCTGGGACCCCGAGGTGCTCGCCAACACCACCGGCACCCAGTTCCTCACGACCGAGGAGTTCACGGTGCCGCAGGCGCGCCGCTGGATCTTCCGGCTCAACCTCCAGTTCTGAAGGAGACGCCCATGAGAACCATCCTCCGGTGGTCCATTGCGCGGGCGGCCCCGGCGTGCGCCTGCATCCTGATCGGGCTGGCGGGCTGCAACATGGACGTCGCCAACCCGTCGGTCATCGACGCGTCCACCTTCGACCCGAGCACGAACGGGCAGACGCTCGCCCTCTCCGCCCAGACCAACTTTTTCAGCGCGTTCCAGACCGTGGCGCTCTTCGGGGGCCTCATCTCCGGCGAGCTGTACACGGGCGCGATCCGGCTGCAGACCAACAAGCTCAGCAGCCGGACCTTCCTCTCGACCAATGACATCAATGGCGACTTCTTCGCCCCCCTGAGCCTCGCCATCGCCTCGAACCTCAACGCCGCCGAGACGCTGCGCCGCGGCGGAGCGGCCGCCTCCGACCTGAACCTGGCGCGGGTCGAGATGAACGCCGGCTTCTCGCTCGAGCTCATGGCCGAGACCATGTGCTCCGGCGTCGTGCAGGGCGGGCCGGAGCTGAGCGACGCCGAGCTCCTGGACTCCGCCGCCGTGCACTTCGCGAACGCCGTCGCCATCGCGAGCGCCGCCGGCGCCGCGGGCGCGGACCTGGCCGCCGAGGCCAACGTCGGCCTGGCGCGCACCTACCTCCAGCAGGGCGACGACGCGGGCGCCGCGCAGACGGCGGCCCTCGTGCCCGCGGACTTCGTCGGCTACGTCTACACCAGCGCGAACGTCAGCACGCAGGCCACGCTCGGCAACCAGATCTACGCCACGACCATCGGCGGCCAGGCCATCATCCCGCGCCTCTACCGCGACCTCTCCGACCCGCGCGTGCCGATCGACAGCACGGCCGTCGGACACACCACCGCGCCCGGGCTGCCCTACATCATCCAGCGCAAGTACGACGGCTACGGCGCCTTCTACCGGCTGGCGTCGGGGCTCGAGGCGCGTTTCATCGCCGCCGAGGCGACGCTCCACGCCAGCGGCGACACCGGCCCCGCCCTCGCCCTCATCGCCACCGAGCGCGCCGCCGGCGGCCAGCCGCCCTACGCGGGCGGCACCGACGCGGCCTCCGTGCTCGCGGAGCTGCTCAACCAGCGCGCCCGCGAGTTCTGGATGGAGGGCAAGAAGCTGGGCGACCTGCGCCGCAACCCGTCCGTCCCGCTGGAGGTCGTCCTCACCGATCCCGTGGGCGCGCCGTACTACAACGCGGGCGCGGCACAGTTCGGCGACGCCTTCTGCACGCCGATCCCGCCCCAGGAGACGAACGCGAACCCCAACTTCCAGCCATAGAGGCCCGCCATGTCGGACGACAGCAGCAAGGAACTCCGCTTCCTGAAGGCCTACGCCTACGGCGCGACCACGCTGATCGTCCTGCTCGGCGTGCTCGCCTTCCGCGCGCGCCAGACGCCCCGATTCAGGGAGATCCAGGTCCAGCGCATCGACGTGGTCGAGCCCGACGGCACCCTCCGCATGGTGCTCTCCAACCACACGCTCTTCCCCCAGCCGATCATCGGCGGAAAGGCCTATCCGCTCCGCACCGGCACCGGCGGCGCTGGCGCCGGCATGATCTTCTACAACGATGAGGGAAACGAGGACGGCGGGCTCACGTTCACCGGCCGCAGGACGGCGGACGGCTACGCCGCCGGGGCCGGGCTGTCGCTCGACCAGTACAACCAGGACGAGACGGTGACCCTCTCCTACGACGACCGCAACGGCCGCCGCCGCGCCGGCCTCACCATCGCGGACCGGCCGAACGGCTCCATTCAGGTGTTCGCCGACAGCGCCATGGCCATCCGCGCCCTGCCCGACGGGCCGGAGAAGACGCGGCGCCTGGCCGCGCTGCAGACCTACATGCGCAGCCAGGGCTATTTCGGCGACACCCCCCGCGTGTACGCCGGCAAGGACCCCGATCGGACCGCCCTCGTGGTCCTGTCCGATCCGCAGGGCCGCCCCCGCCTCCGGCTGGCGGTCGATTCCCTCGGCGCCCCGAAGCTCCAGTTCCTGGACGAGGCCGGCAAGGTCACGTCCGAGCTGCCCGCCAGGCGTTGAGCCGGCCGGGTCGGGCCGCGTAGCCTTCCCACCGCCCGCCGGGCGGTGAGCCCGCTCCCCGGCCGGAGGTCACCGCGCACCATCCCGCCGCTGCGGCTCCGGCGGCGCATCTTTCTGGTGGTCCGCGCCCCTTCGTCCTAGCTTTCCCGCATGGCTGAAGAGCAGCGACGCGACCATCGCTGCACAACCCCCTTCCGTAGCCCCTCTACGGGAACCGCCCGGCCACCGCTGCGACGGAGGTGAGCCCATGCCCCGCCCGATCCGCTCCTGCCTCGCCCTGCTCCCCTTCGCGCTGCTCGCCGGCATCGCCGCGCCCGGGCCCGCCCGCGCGCAGGTGCGCGTTCCGCTCGAGCGCATCACGCGCATCGCGCCGGACTCCACCCTCCGGCGCGGGGTGACGGTGCTCAGCGCGCGCGGCGTGGACACGGCGCGCGTGTCGAGCGCGGGGCTCAGGCTCGAGCGCGGCACGTTCGCTGTGCTGAAGACGGCCGAAGCGCCGCGGCCGGTGGCGGGGCCCGTCGAGACCGGCGTCCATTACCGCGGCGACCCGGCGCGGCCGGCCGGCCCGTTCATGGCCCTGCCGATCCGCCTGCTCACGCCCAATGCGACGGGGACCGGCACCTGGGTGCTGCGCCCCGTCTACCAGATCGCCCGCCGCATGCGCTGGAACGCCGGGGACGGCTCCTTCGACGGCGCCATCTTCATCGCCGTGGAGGACTCGCTGCACCCGCGCGAGAGCCGGCCCCTGCCCACGCCCGTCCGGTTCCAGCTCTCCGCCGACGCCGACAGCCTCGCGCCCGACACCTTCGCCGTCACCCGGACCAACTTCCCGTTGAAGCGCGTCAACGTGGCCGCGCGCGACGCCACCGACTCCGTCCGCGTGCACCTCGCCGCCGAGTTCGACGCGCAGGGCACCGACGTCTGGGTGCCGGTCGAGCCGACGCTCCGCATCGAGGCGCCGGCGCGCATGCAGGGCTGTGGCGTCGGCAGCGCGCGCGTCATCGTGCGCATCGCCGGCAGCCGCGCCCACCCGCCCTCCGCGGTCACGCTCGTGCCGAGCGCCGGCGAGCTCGACGCCGACACCGTCGCCATCGGCGGCGCCGCCAGCGGCAGCGCCCGCCTGCGCTCGGCCGGAACCGGGCCCGTGACCCTCACCGCGTCCGCCCCGGGCTACCAGGACGCGACCGCCACCATCCAGTTCGTCTTCCCGGTCGTGTTCCTGCTCGCGGCGCTCCTCGGCGGCGTGTTCGGCGGCCTCGCGAGCGCCGTCCAGAGCCGTGTGCCGGGGGCGAGGACGCGCTGGGGAGAGGCCGCGCTGAAGGGAGTCGCGGCGGGCGCGCTCGGCGCGCTCGCGTGGTACGCCCTCGGCGTCAACCTGCTCAAGCTCCAGCTCGGCGTGCCCCGATTCAACGAGCTGGCCGTCTTCACCACCTCCGCGCTCTTCGGGTTCGCCGGGCTCCAGCTGCTGCCCGCCGCCGACAGGACCGAACCAGCACACGCACCCGAGCCCGCACCGGCGGAGCCCGGAAAAATCACCCGGTAGGGGGTGCCAACCCCCCCCCGACTGATTGCGGCACGACCCACTACGGCACGACCGACTGCGGCACGACCCACTACGGCACGACCGACTGCGGCACGACCAACTGCGGCACGGCCAACGGCGGCACACCAACTGCGACTGACTGCGGCACGACCCACTACGGCACGACCGACTGCGACTGACTGCGGCACGGCCAACTACGGCACTACGGCGTGAACGGCTGCGGGTAGGCTCTTGGGGGCAGCCTGGCGGTCCAGGAAGAAAGCAATCGTCGCGGTCGTGACGGTCAGCGCGGTGGCCCTCGCGAATCGCGGTGGGCTCGCGCCCACCACGAGCGGCCAGGACTCCGCAGAATCGCTCGGGGGTCCTGCCGAGCCGCGAGCGGACCTCCAGGTGGTTGCGCTTTGCGCCCCGGCTGCTCGCACCCGTACGCCTCGGAAATCTTGTACTGGCCGGGAACCCCGCCGCGCGCCGAGTCTGGTCAACGTCCGGGCCGAACCCCGGCGGAAGCAGCTCGATCGGCGCGTGCCCACCTCGGCACCGAGCGCGCTCAGCCGCCAATGATGCGCGGTTGGCTGCGCCGTCCGCCGCCGCAAGGAGTGCCGCCGCCAGGAGTGCCGCCGTAAGCAGCTGCCGCCGTAAGCAGTGCCGCCGTAAGCAGTGGCGCCGCCGTAGGTAGTGCCGCCGTAAGCAGTGCCGCCGTCGGTAGTGCCGCCGTAAGCAGTTGCCGCCGTAAGCAGTGCCGCCGTAAGCAGTGGCGCCGCCGTAAGTAGTGCCGCCGTAAGGAGTGCCGCCGTCGGTAGTGCCGCCGTAAGCAGTTGCCGCCGTCCGTAGTGCCGCCGTAAGCAGTTGCCGCCGCAAGAAGTGCCGCCGCCGTAAGCAGTGTCTCCCCCGAGGGCCGGGGGGGGGACGGCCTTCCGCGGTCCAAGACGTGATCCTTGACTTTGTGCCCCCTGCCAATACGTATTAGCTCTCGATTCCACTTTGCTGCACGTATCGGTGGTACGGGCGCGTTTGTCCGCCCGGCGGCGCCCCTCCCCCCGAGGCGGCTGGGTGTTGGGGTGGGGCCGTCCCGAACGCCGGGGGGGCGGGGGGAATCCCCCGCGTCAAGATGGAGGGGAGGAAATTGCCCAAGCGTCCTCGTGTCACCAGCCACGACGTCGCCGCGCGAGCTGGCGTCTCGCAGGCCACCGTCTCGCTCGTGTTGAGCGGGAACCCGCGGGCGCGGGTGGCGGAGGCGACGCGAGCGCGGGTGGCGCGGGCGGCGGAGGATCTGGGCTACCGGCCGAACCTGGTGGCGCGGGCGCTGGTGCAGCGGCGCTCGTACGCGATCGGGGTGGTGGTGCCGACGTTGGAGAATCCGTTCTTCGTGGATGTGGTGAGCGGGCTGGAGCGGGTGGCGGTGGAGAAGGGCTATGCGGTGCTGCTGTCGAACGCGCGGGGCAACCCGGTGGCGGCGCAGGTGGAGACGCTGCGGGCGCGCATGGTGGACGGGCTGATCATCGATGCTGCGGGGGCGGCGGCGCTGCCGGAGGAGCTGCTCACGGACGTGAACGTGGTGCTGCTGGAGGAGGTGTCGGAGCGCTGGCCGACGGTGTCGAGCGATGCCGAGCGGGCGGGCGCGCTGGCGGCGGAGCACCTGCTCGGGCTCGGCCACCGGGCGCTGGCGATGATCGGCCCGGCCACCGACGTCCATGCGTTCCGGCGGCGGGAGCGGGGGTTCATCGGGGCGCTGCGTGCGGCGGGCCTGTCGGTCCGCTCCGAGTGGCTGCGGCGCTCGCCGGCCACGGTGCGGGGCGGGCGGGAGGCGATGCGGTCGCTGCTCGGGCTGGCCGAGCGGCCGACGGGCGTCTTCTGCGTGAACGACCTGGCGGCGCTCGGTGCGCTGAAGGCGTGCCTCTCGGCGCGCGTGCCGGTGCCGGGCGAGGTCTCGCTGGTGGGGTGCGACGACATCGAGATGGCGCGCCTCACGACGCCCGAGCTCAGCACCGTGACCGTGCCGGCGCGCGAGCTGGGCGCGCGTGCCGCGCGGCTGCTGATCGAGCGGGTCGAGCGGGGCGGGGAGGCGACGCCGCCGCGCCGGCCGCTCCCGGTCTCGCTGGCCGCGCGGGGGACGACGGGTCCGGCGCCGGCCGCGGCCGCTCCGGAGGTGGCGGGGTGACGGGCGTCGTGGCGGGCGGTCTCGTGGCGGGCGGCGCATCGTCGCCGGCGGCCGCGGTCGGCCCGTGGCCGGGCGTCGGGGCGCTCTTCCTCGAGCGCGCCCGGGCGCATCCGGGCCGCGTGGCCTTCCGGGAGCTGGCGCTGGCCGGCGCGGACGCGGACGGCGCGCTCACGTGGGGCGAATGGGAGGCGGCGGCGCGCCGCTTCGCGGCGGCGCTGGTGGCGCGCGGCGTGGCGCCGGGGGACCGCGTGGCGGTGCTCGCGGGGAACCGGCGGCAGTGGCCGATCGCGGACCTGGGGACGTTGCTGGCGGGCGGGGTGGGCGTCGGGATCTATCCGACCAGCGCGCCGGCGCAGGTGGCTCAGGTGCTGGTGGACTCCGGCGCGGCGGTGGTCGTGGTGGACACGCCCGAGCACGCCGCCATGGTGGCCGCGGTGCGCGCGGCGGTACCCGGCCTCCGGCTGGTGGTCGGCCCGGACGCAGGGGCTGGTGCCCCCGAGGCCATGTCCTGGGCTGCCTTCCTCGACGCGGGCGGCGCCGCGCTCGCGGACGCGGCGGTGGCGGCGGAGCTCGAGCGGCGGATCGCCGGCGAGCGGCCGGGCGACGTCGCCCTGCTGATCTACACGTCGGGCTCGACCGGCGAGCCGAAGGGCGCGCGCATCACGCACGGCGCCCTGCTGGCGTCGGCCGCCTCCATCCGCGAGGCGCTCGGGCTCGGGCCGGACGACACCTCGCTCTCCCTGCTGCCGTACTGCCACGCGGCCGAGCGGATCTTCGGCCTCTACACGCGCATCCTGGCCGGCATGGAGGCGCTGCTGGTGCCGGACCACACGCGGGTCTGGGCGGCGGCGCGGGCGTACGGCCCCACGCTCTTCGGCGGGCTGCCGCGCTTCTTCGAGAAGGCGTACGAGGCGCTGCGGGAGGCGGAGGCGGAGGCGGAGCCGGGCGAGGAGGCGGAGCGCTGGCGGCGCGTGCTGGAGCTGGGCCGCGCCCTCTCGCGCTCGCGCCGCGGCGCCCCCGGCGCGCCGGCCTGGTCGGCTCGGGAGCTGCGCGCTGCCGGGGTCGAGTGGGCGGCGCTCGGCGAGCCGCTGTTCCGTCGCGTCCGCGAGCTCTTCGGCGGCCGCGTGCGGACGGCCACGTCCGGCGGCGCCGCGCTGCCGGAGGAGGTGGCCGAGTACCTGGACGCCCTCGGGCTGCGCGTCCTCGGCGCCTATGGGCTGACGGAGCACCTGTGCGTGGCCATGAACCGGGCCGGCCACTACAGCTTCGACAGCGCCGGCCCGCCGATGCCGGGTACCGAGCTTCGCATCGCGTCCGACGGCGAGGTCCAGGTGCGGCGCGGGCCGCTGACCTTCGCCGGCTACCACGGCCGCGAGGCGGACACCGCCGCGGCCTTCACGCCGGACGGGGAGTGGCTCCTCACCGGCGACGTCGGCACCCTCGACGCGCGTGGCTTCCTCCGCATCACCGGGCGCCGCAAGGAGCTGATCGCGCTGTCAACGGGCAGGAAGGTCGCGCCGCTGCCGATCGAGGCGCGCCTGTCCGAGCAGCCGCTGATCTCGCGGGCCGTGCTGTACGGCGAGGGCCGGAAGTTCGTCTCGGCGCTCCTGACGCCGCGCCGCGGCGCCGTCGAGGCGTGGGCGCGGGGCCGCGGCCTCGACCTCGACTACCCGCGCCTGCTCGAGCACCCCGAGCTCCTGGCCCTCGTGCAGCGCGACGTGGACGCGGTGAACGCGGGGCTCTCCCGCTCGGAGCGGGTGCGCCGCTTCCTGCTCCTCTCCCGCGAGCTCGCGCCCGAGCTGGACGAGCTGACGCCCACGCTCAAGGTGCGCCGCGACGTGGTGCTCGCGCGCTTCGGCCCGGCGCTGGACGCGCTGTATCAGGGGGACGCGCCGTGAAGCCCCTCATCCTGCGCGCGATCGTCGCGAGCACCCTGCTGCTGGCCGCCGCGTACGCCTCGGCGTTCCTGCCCGGCGGCGCGCCCGCCTGGGCGGCCTGGCTGATGGTCGTCGGCACGGCGGGGCTCATGGTCTCGACCATGGCGCTCGGCGCCGCCCGCGCCGGCCGCATCGGCCGGCTGGCCATCCCCTTCGCGCTGGTGTTCGTGATCCTGGTGGCCGGCTTCGGCCTCGTGCTGGCCCTGCCGCCGGGCGGCCCGGGCGAGGCGCTGTGGCTGGGGCTTCCCGCGCGCGCCGCCATCGTGCTCTACGGCGTGGGGCTGCTCCCGCTCTTCGCCGTGCCGCTGGTCTACGCGCTGACCTTCGAGGAGAGCACGCTCTCGGCCGCGGACCTCGAGCGGGTGCGCGCGGCGGCGGCGGCGCTGCGGGCGGAGCGGCGAACGTCGGCGTGGCCGGGACACGCGCCGGCGGCGGCAGCCGGCGCGGATCGGGAGGCGTCGCCATGACCGCCCTTCTCGCCCTCCTCCAGGCGAAGCCGCTGCCGCCGCTGGCGCAGCCGGCGATCGTGGCGGTCGCCGTCGGCTACTTCGCGGTGGTGGCGGTGATCGGCGCGTGGGCCACGCGCCGGACGCGCACGGCGCGCGACTTCTTCGTGGCGGGGCAGGGGATCGGGCTGTGGGCGCTCGCGCTCAGCGCGATGTCCGCCACGCTCTCGGGCTTCGCGTTCATCGGCGGACCGGGGCTGGTCTACTCGATCGGGCTGGGCGCGATGTACATCATGCTGCCGGCGGCGATCACGGGCGCGATGGGGGCCTGGGTGCTGGCCAAGCGGCTGCGGATCCTGGGCGAGATCCGCGGCCTGATCACGGTGCCGGACGCCATCGGCGCCCGCTACGGCTCGCCGGCCGCGCAGGGGCTCTCGGCGCTGGCCATGCTCATCGCGATCGTGGGCTACATGGCCACGAACGTGCTCGCGCTGGGGCTCGTCATCGACGCCATCTTCGGCACCGGCCTCGGCGCCGGCATCTGGATCGGCACCGCCATCACGCTGGCGTACTCGGTCTCGGGGGGGATCGTCGCCGGCATCTACACGGACATGTTCCAGGGCGCGCTCATGGCGCTCGCGTCCGTGCTGGTCTTCCTGTTCACGCTCAGGATCGGCCACGGGCTGGCCGGCATCTCGCGCACGCTCGTGGCCGCCGACCCGCGCTTCCTCGGGCCCTGGGGCGTCCTCACGCCGCTCGCCGCGCTCTCCTTCTTCTTCGTCTTCGGCATGGGCTCGCTCGGGCAGCCGCACGTGCTCCACAAGTTCTACATGCTGCGCGACCCGCGCCGGCTCAAGTGGTTCCCGCTGCTCGGCACGTCCGCGATCCTCGTGGCCACGCTCCTCTTCTTCGGCGTGGGCGTGGCCGTGAAGAGCCTCGTGGCCCGCGGCGCGCTCGCGCCGCTCGCGAGCCCCGACGAGGCGACGCCGACGTTCCTGCTCCACTTCACCCCGACGCTGCTCGCGGGCCTCGTCTTCTCCGGCGTGGCCGCCGCGATCATGAGCACCGTCAACTCCTTCATGAACATCGGCGCGGCGGCGCTGACCCACGACCTGCCCCTGGCGCTGGGGCTCGCGCCGGGCGACGAGCTGCTCGGCGGGCGCATCGCCACGGTCGCGCTGTCGGTGCTCGCCGCGGCGCTGGCGCAGGTCTCGGGCACCCTCGTCGCCTTCCTCGGCATCTTCGGCTGGGGGCTCTTCGCCTCCACGCTCGTGCCCGCCCTCGCCATCGGGCTGAACTGGACGGGCGCCACCCGCGAGGGCGCCATCGCCTCGATCCTGACCGGCATCGTATTGACGCTCGTCTTCGAGACGCTCGGCTATTTCCGCCTCTACAGCTTCCCCGCGGGCGTGACGGTCTCCGGCCTCTCGCTCGTGTGCAGCTTCCTGGTGTTCTTCCTCGTCTCCCATCTCACGCGCGGGCGTGCCGGGTCCCTCGACCCCGACGTCCGCCTGGCCATGGAGGTGTGACGGTGACCGACGACCCCGGCACGACCGGCCGGCGCGCCTCCGGGCCCGCCGCCCCCGTGCGCGGCCTCCGCCGCGCGCCGCAGCGACTCAACCGTGTCCGTCCGCGGGCACACTCCATCTCTCCACGCAAGGAGCAGACAATGCACAGGACCTCATCGGCGCGTCCCGGATGGTGGACGCTCCTCGTGGCGGCGGCGCTCGCGCTCGTCCCCGCCGCGGCCGTCGCGCAGGCGGGTGCCATCACGGGCAGGGTGAGCGACGAGAAGTCCGCCCCCGTCCCGGCCGCCCAGGTCGTGGTCGAGGGCACCCGCTTCGGCGTGCTGACCGACGCCGCCGGCGTCTACACGATCCGCGGCGTGCCGGCCGGCAGCCAGACGCTGGTCGTGGACTACCCCGGCTTCAGGACGGCCCGCGTGCCGGTCACCGTGGCGGCCGGCGCCACGCTCACGGCCGACATCCGCCTCGAGGGCCGCCCGATCGCCATCGCGGGCGTGGTCGTCTCCGCCTCGCGCCGTCCCGAGCGCATCACCGATGCGCCCGCCACGATCACGCGCATCGGCACGGCCACGCTCGACAACTCGGTCGGCAACACCTGGGCGGGGGCCCTCAAGGAGGTGAAGGGGCTCGACTTCATCCAGGTCGGCATGACGAGCATCGCCGTGAACGCGCGCGGCTTCAACTCCTCCTTCAACAACCGCATGCTGATGATGGAGGACGGGCGCGTGGCCGTGCTGCCGGAGAGCGGGCTGCCGACGGGGCCGCTCTCGGCGCTGCCCAAGATCGACCTGTCCGGCGTCGAGGTGCTGGTCGGCCCGGGCGCCGCGCTCTACGGCCCGGACGCCTCGAACGGCGTGATCACCCTCACCTCGAAGGACCCGAAGCAGTTCCCCGGCACCACCCTCGAGCTGACGGGCGGCAACCGCTCCTACCGCGACATCCAGTTCCGCCAGGCGAGCGTGCTCGGCGAGGGCGACTGGGGGCTCAAGGTCGCGGGCGAGTACCAGGAGGCCAACGACTGGAGCAACGCGCTGCGCTACGCCGGCGTCGGCGGCGCCATGGTCAGCGAGGACTCGATGGGGATCAACTCCATCGACTTCCACAGCAAGGTCGCGCGCGGCGAGGGCGCGCTCGTGCGCTACATCGGCGACGCGCGCATCGAGCTCGCCGGCGGCGTCAGCCGCACGGACGGCGTCGGCCAGACCAACGTCGGCCGCAACCAGTTCCGCGGCTGGATCTACGACTTCCAGCAGCTGCGCGCCTCCAACCGCAGCTGGTACTTCGACGCCTACCGCACGCACTCCAACTCGGGCGACTCCTACGCGCTCAACCGCTATGCGACGTTCTACACGACCGCCCTCTCGCCCGACTCCGTGCGCCACCTGGCCGACTGGCCGAGCAACGGCCAGATCTTCGCGGCCGAGCTGCAGAACAACTTCACGCTGCCGCGGCTCCTCAACACGCACTTCATCTGGGGCGGCCAGATCCGCCACGACGTGGTCACCAGCGACCGGCAATGGCTGACGGACCGCCTCACGGGCAAGGACCTCACGATCGACCAGAAGGGCGTCTACGCCCAGGCCGAGGCGCCGCTCATGCCCTGGCTCCAGCTGGTGCTCGCCGGCCGCTACGACGACCACGACAAGTACGACGGGCAGTTCAGCCCCAAGGCCGCGCTCGTCCTGAAGCCGACCGAGAACCAGTCGCTGCGCCTCAGCTACAACCGCGCGTTCAAGTCGCCGACCATACTGCAGACGGACTTCTTCATTCCCGACTGGACGCCCGTCATCTCGGTGCTCGGCAACACGACCGGCTACACGATCAAGGACGCGAGCGGCGCCGTGAAGCGCACCTTCGGCCCGCTCCAGCCCGAGGAGAACCGCACCTGGGAGGTGGGCTACAAGGGGATCCTCGCCGACCGCCTCTACCTCGACGTGGCCGGCTACTACTCGAAGTACAGGAACTTCATCAGCCCGCTCTCCATCGTCTCCGACCCGTTCGGGCTCGGCTACGCCGGCTACCCCGCGGGCGTGAAGACCATGGCCTACGATGCCGGCGGCCAGCTCGTCACCAACCTCTCGGGCATCCCGCCGATCCTGCTCATCTACTACAACCTCGGGCAGGCGACGGTGAAGGGCCTCGACGCCGGGGTGAACTTCTACGCCAGCCCGAAGCTCACCCTCGACGGCACCTTCTCCCTCGTGGACCTCGCCAGCACGGACGTGGCCGCGGGCCTCGAGGAGGCCACGGCGCTGAACTCGCCCGGCACCAAGTGGACGCTCGGCGCCGCCGTCCAGGACCTCGGCCGCTCGCAGTCGCTGCAGAGCTTCTCCGGCCGCTTCGTCGCCCGCTACGTGAACGGCTACTACTTCCGCTCCGGCATCAACCGCGGCGTGATCCCGACGTTCACCACGCTGGACATGAACCTGGGCTACGACCTGCCCTCGCTCAGCTCCACCATCACGCTCGGCGTGAGCAACCTCTTCACGTGCGCGCAGGACGGCGCCCTGCAGTACGCCGCGACGGACGCGCTCCAGACCAGCCCCACCAACCGGAGCACGAGCTGCGGCTTCAACGTGAAGCACCAGGAGATGATCAACATGCCCTCCATGGGCACCATGCTGTTCCTGGGCGTCCGCTACCACGCGCGGTAGGCGCGTGGCTCGCGGGCGGGGCGGGCAGGACGGGGCGCCGGCGGTCGGCATCGTGGCCGTCGGCACCTACCTGCCCGCCGGCCACCTGACGGCCGCGGACATCGCGCAGGCGTCCGGCATCCCGGAGACCGTCGTGGTGGAGAAGCTGGGCATCACCCGCAAGACGGTCGGCTCGCCGGACGAGCACCCGAACGAGATGGGTGTGCGCGCCGCGCTCGACTGCCTGGCCGCCGCTCCGGTGCCGGCGGAGGAGATCGACGTCGTCCTGTGCACGACGGAGGAGTGGAAGGAGTACCCGGTGTGGACGGCGGGCATCGACCTGGCCGACCGGATCGGCGCCCGCCGCGCCTGGGCCGCCGACGTCCACATGCGCTGCGCCGGCACCGTCGGCGCCATGAAGATGGCGCGCGACATGATCCGCTCCGACCCCGAGATCCGGCACGTCCTGATCGCCGGCGGCTACCGCATCGCGGACCTGATCGACCTCGGCGACGCGCGCACCTCGTTCCTCTTCAACATCGGCGCGGGCGCCGGCGCCATGCTGCTCTCCCGGGACTGGCCCCGCAACGAGGTGCTCGGCAGCCACATCATCACGGACGGCTCGCTCAGCCGCAGCGTGGTCGTCCCGGTGGGCGGGACGCTGCGGCCCCTCACGGCCGGCGCGGACCCGGCCGACTTTCACCTGACCCTCGTCGAGCCGGAGCGGATGAAGCGGCGGCTGGACGAGGTCTCCATGGACAACTGGCTGATGTGCGTGGACGAGGCGCTCCGCAGGAGCGGCACCCGCCCCGACGGCCGGCCGTGGACGCGCGCCGACCTGGACTACCTGAACATCCTGCTGATCAAGCCGTCCGCGCATCGCGAGATGCTGGCCCGGCTGGGGATGGACGAGACGCAGTCGTGCTACCTCGGCGAGATCGGCCACATCGGCGAGCAGGATGCGATGTTCTCGATCCGCGAGGGGCTCCGCACCGGCCGGCTGCGCGACGGAGGGCTCATGGCCATCGTGGCCGCGGGGATCGGATACGTCTGGGCGGCGGGGGTGGTGAGGTGGGGGGAAAGGGAAGGGGGAACTGCTTGAAGCGGCACTACATAAACCGGCACTACACAAACCGGCAACTGCTCAAACCGGCACTACACAAACCGGCACTGCATAAACCGGCAACTACTCAAACCGGCACTACATAAACCGGCACTACACAAACCGGCAACTGCTCAAACCGGCACTACACAAACCGGCACTACGTGAACCGGCAACTGCTCGAGGCGGCAGGACACGGGGGGGAACGGATGCGGTTGAAGGACAGGGTGGCGCTCATCACCGGGGGCGCGGCGGGGATCGGGCGGGCTGCGGCGGAGCGGTTCGCGGAGGAGGGAGCCCGGGTCGCCATATGCGACGTGGACGAGGCGCGCGGGCGGGAGGCGGCGGCGGGACTCGGAGCGGACGCGAGCTTCGACCGGGTGGACGTGGCCGACCGGGCCAGCGTGCAGGCGTGGGTGGACGGGGTGCGGGCGCGGCTCGGACGGATCGACATCCTGGTGAACAACGCGGGGATCGTCCGGGACGCGCAGCTCGTGAAGTTCCGGGACGGCGAGCTGGTCGGGCAGATGGCCGAGGCGGACTGGGACCAGGTCATCGCGGTGAACCTGAAGGGGACGTTCAACTGCGGCCAAGCGGCGGCCATCCACATGGTGCGCCAGGGGGGCGGCGTGATCCTGAACGCGTCCTCGGTGGTCGGGCTCGACGGCAACTTCGGCCAGACCAACTACGTGGCCACCAAGGCGGGGGTGGTGGGAATGACCCGCACCTGGGCCCGCGAGCTCGGCCGCTACGGCATCCGCGTGAACGCCGTGGCGCCCGGGTTCGTGGCCACGGAGATCCTCTCCGCCATGCCGGAGAAGGTGCTCGCCGGGATGCGCGCGCGCACGCCGCTCGGCCGCATGGGCGAGCCGCGCGAGATCGCCAACGCATACCTCTTCCTGGCCTCCGACGAGGCGGCCTTCGTGACCGGCGCCGTCCTGCGCGTGGACGGCGGCCTCGTGGTCGGGACCTGAGGGGAAGGGAGGCACCTCCATGCACGCGGGCGACCTGCTGACGCACCGGGCGCGCATGACCCCGGACGCCGAGGCGCTCCTCGAGCTGCACACCGGCCGGCGCTACGGCTACCGCGAGCTGAACGAGCGCGCCTGCGGCGCGGCCAACTTCCTGCGCGAGCGCATCGGAATCCGCGCCGGCGACCGGGTGGCCGTGCTGGCGCACAACGGCGTCGCCTGCCTGGACCTGCTCTACGGCGTCGCCAAGATCGGCGCCATCCTGGCCCCGCTCAACTGGCGCCTGAGCGCGCCCGAGCTCGCCTTCATCCTCGGCGACATGGAGCCCGCCGTGCTCCTCGCCGGCCCCGAGTTCACGGGCGTGCTGGACGAGCTCGCCGCCGCCACGGCGCTGCCGGCCATGGTGGCGCTCGACGGCGCGCCCATCGCGGGCGCCGCGGACTACGAGGCGGAGCTCGCGCGCGCCTCAGCCGCCGAGCCGGCGCGTCCCCCGCTCGATGCCGGGACGCCGTACTGCCTGCTCTACACCTCAGGCACGACCGGCACACCGAAAGGCGCGGTGCTGCCGCACCGGCAGGTGCTCTGGAACTGCATCAACACGGTCGTGAGCTGGGGGCTGCGGCCCGACGACGTGACGCCGGTCTTCACGCCGCTCTTTCACACGGGCGGCCTCTTCGCCTACCTGGCGCCGGTGCACTACGTGGGCGGGCGGGTCGTGCTGGCGCGAGGGTTCGACGCGCAGGCGTCGCTTCGCACGATCGTGGAGGAGCGCTGCACGGTGGTCCTCGGCGTGCCCACGATCTACCGCATGTGGATGGACGCGCCCGGCTGGGCGGAGGCGGACTTCTCCCACGTCCGCAACTTCAACAGCGGTGGCGCGCCGTGCCCGCCCGAGCTCATGGACCGCTGGCGCCGCGACAAGGGCGTGGTGTTCCGCCAGGGCTACGGGCTCACCGAGGTCGGCCCCAACTGCTTCAGCATGACCGACGCGCAGTCCCTCGCCAGGTCCGGCTCCGTGGGCACGCCGATCCTGAACAGCGCCATGCGCCTCGTGGACCCCGCCACCGGCCGCGACGTCGGCACCGACGAGCCCGGCGAGCTGTGGATCTCCGGGCCGCACGTCTGCGCCGGCTACTGGCGCCGCCCCGAGGCCACCGCCGAGGCGCTGGTCGACGGCTGGTTCCGCACCGGCGACATGTTGCGCCGCGACGCCGACGGCTTCCACTACGTCATCGGCCGCTACAAGGACATGATCAAGAGCGGCGGCGAGAACATCTACGCCGCCGAGGTCGAGGCGCTCTTCCGCCAGCACGACGCCGTGGCCGACGCCGCCCTCATCGGGCTCCCGGACGAGACGTGGGGCGAGGTCGGTCTCATGGTCGTGGTCGCGCGGCCGGGCGCACGCTGCACGCCGCAGGAGCTGCTCGACTTCTGCCACGGCCGCATCGCCCGCTACAAGATCCCCCGCCGCGTGGTCTTCGCGGACGCCCTGCCCTACTCCGCCTACGGCAAGGTGCTCAAGGCGGAGCTGCGCCGGATCCACCTGAGCCCCATGGAAGGCGACGCATGACAACCGAAACCTCACCGGCGCCGACCCTCACGGGGGTCGAGGCCCGCACGGTCCGCTCCTCCCGCCTCGCCACGCGCGTGCTCTTCTCGGGCCGCGCCGACGGCGTGCCCGTCCTCTTCCTCCACGGCAACCTGAGCTCCGCCACGTGGTGGGAGCAGACGATGCTCGCGCTGCCGGACGGCTTCCGCGCCATTGCGCCCGACCAGCGCGGCTTCGGCGAGGCCGACTCCGCCGCCACGATCGACGCCACCCGCGGCCTCGCCGACCTCGCGGACGACGCCTTCGCGCTCCTCGACGCGCTCGCCATCGCGCGCGCGCACGTCGTCGCGTGCTCGCTCGGCGGCGGCGTCGTCTGGCGCATGCTCGCCGACGACCCCGCGCGCATCCTCTCCGCCACGCTCTCCGCCCCCGGCTCGCCGTACGGCTTCGGCGGCACCATCGACGCGGAGGGCACGCCCGCCTGGGGCGACCACGCGGGCAGCGGCGCCGGGCTCGTCCACCCCGAGCTCGCCCGCCGCCTCGCGGAAGGCGACCGCTCCGCCGACCACCCGCTCTCCCCGCTCAACGGGCTCCGGCGCCTGGTCTGGAACCCGCCGTTCATCCCCGCCCGCGAGGCCGCGCTGCTCGACGCCACGCTGCGCACTCACCTCGGACGCGACGCCTACCCCGGGGACGCCCAGCCCTCGCTCAACTGGCCCTTCTTCGCCCCCGGAATGCGCGGCCCGAACAACGCCATCTCGCCCGCCTACGCGGGAGGCGTCGAGCGGCTCTGGGAAGGCGACGCCGCGCGCCCGCCGATCCTGTGGATCCGCGGCGACCGCGACCTCGCCGTCTCCGACGCCGCCGCCTCCGACCCCGGCACCCTCGGTCGCTTGGGGCTCATCCCCGGCTGGCCCGGAACCGACGTCTTCCCGCCGCAGCCGATGCTGCGCCAGACCCGCCGGGTGCTCGAGCGCTACGCCGCCGCGGGCGGCGCGTTCCGGGAGCACGTCATGCCCGGCGCGGGCCACGCCCCGTTCCTCGAGCGCGCGGAGGAGTTCGACGGACTGCTGCACGCAATGCTCCGCGAGCCGGTGGGGACGGTGAAAGATGGTTGAAAGGACGGCGGACGGCGGCACGACGAACACCGGCACGACCGACACCGGCACGACCGACACCGGCACGGCTGACGGCGGCACGACGAACACCGGCACGACCGACACCGGCACGACTGACGGCGGCACGACGAACACCGGCACGACCGACACCGGCACGACTGACGGCGGCACGACTGACGGCGGCACGACTGACGGCGGCACGACCGCCGGCGGCACGACCAGCCTCGGGGTGGGGAGGGCGGGGCCGGGCGCGAAGGGGTTGACCGTACTGGCCACGTTGGCATACATCCGCCGCACGGCCGGGGAGGAGCGGATGGAGGCGGTGCTCGGGCGGCTGCCCGAGAAGGCGCGGCGGGGGCTGAAGGGAATCGTCGCCACGGAGGAGGTGCCGTGGCAGGTGCTGTCGGGGCTGCTGCGGGCCGCCGATGCGGTGCTCGCGGCGGACGACCCGGGCTGGATCGAGGCGGCCGGTGCCTACGCGATCGAGTCGCTCGGGGTGGAGTACTACGGCGGGATACTGCGCAAGAAGAGCCCGCTCGAGTTTCTCATGCAGCCCGTCTCGCTCTTCCAGCTCTACTATCACCCCGGCAACATGGAGGTGGTCGAGGCCGGCACCGGCCTGGCCGTGCTGCGGCTGGTCGGCTTCGAGCACGGCAACGTCCTCTTCTGCCGCCGCCAGACGGGCGGCCTGCGCCGAGCGCTCGAGCTCGCGGGCGGCCGCCAGCCGACCGTCCGCCACGTTCGCTGCACCGAGGACGGCGACGGCTACTGCGAATGGGAGCTGCGCTGGGGAGAAGCGGGGGAGTAAGGGGCGGGAGCACAAGCTGACTGCGGCACGGCTGACTGCGGCACGACCGACTGCGGCACGGCTGACTACGGCACGGCTGACTGCGGCACGACCGACTGCGGCACGGCTGACTGCGGCACCACCAACTGCGGCACCAACAGCGGCACGGCTGACCGCGGGCGGACTCGGGAGCGGGGGGGCGGGGCTGCTTTCAGGGCGGTAATGTCGCGGACCAGGAAGTAAGCATCTTCGCAATCGTCACGGTCAGCGCGGTGGCCTTGGTGATTGCGGCAGGCTCGAGCCCACCGCGATTGGCCAGCCGGCGCAGGATCGCGCGGGTTTCATCCACTGAGCCGCGAGCGATCTCCAGGTGGTTGCGCTTCCGGCCTGGCTGCTCGGATCCGTACGCCTGGGCAATGTTGTACAGGACGGATCCCGCTGCGCGGCGAAGCTGGTCGATGTCCCTGCTGAAGCCCGGCGGAAGCCGCGCGATCAGCACGTGCACCTCCGCGTCGAGCCGCTCCGCCGCCTGGTACACCCGTAGCCGTTCGAAGCTCATGGCCGAGGATGGCTGCGCGATCGGGGCACCGCCATGCCCGTCGGGGACGATGCTCGTGCCGCTCGAGTAGCCGCCGCCGGGATCCACGGAAGGGGCCTTGATCGCCGGACGGAGCGCCGCCAGAAGGCGCAGATCGGGTTGGACGACGCCCACCAGTGGACGCACGCGCTGCACGATCAGCACCTCGACTACCAGGGCGCTCCGCCCTCCCGGCGCTTGGTCCACAGGTCCGAGCTCGGGCCGGTAGGCACTCCCCCCGCCGCTTTCAACTGCTTCTGACGCTGGTGCCTGACGCGAAGGACCCACGCGGTGTCTTCGGGACGTCGTAGAGAACTCGGTATCCGTTCGAGAGTATGACGTTCCGGACGTCGCGACCCCAGGCGGCACGCTCCGGCGCGTACGGGTGACGCTTCGCGAACTGGTCCAGGCGGTGGATGCCCTCCATGACATCCTCGAACCACCGATCCGGAAACTCGACGCTCACCTTGCCTGAACGCGCTCGGGCTTCGAGTTCCTGGTGGATCCGCTCGAATGTCTCGCTCTGCCGATGGAGCGACGCCGATGGCGTACACCCGCTACCGCGCCCGCCGCCGGACGTTCAGCCCGCCTCAAGTCGTTGCCGCCGCAAGTAGTGCCGCCGTAGAAGCAGTTGCCGCCGTAAGAGCCGTCCCTCCTCTCAGCCGGGTGCTTTCACTCCCGCGAGCACGTCGATCACGGCTGCGGGGTCCCGCAGCTCGCGGGCGCGCACGACCCAGAGGGCCGCGGTCAGCGACGGTCCAGGGTTCAGGATCCGCCGCCCGAGCTGCTCGACGATCCGGTCCTGCAGCGCCACCTGCGCGTCGAATCCGGCGGGCGTCTCCGCGGCGAGGAGCTGCGCCGCCTGCCACGCCGTGCCGCGTGTCGCGGAGAGGCCGAAGGCGGCGAGTCGCTCGTCCTCGCGGCCCGCGAGCGCGTCCAGCAGCCCGGACCACGGCGAGATCCGGTTCAGCCGCTGCTGCACGGATTCGATCATTCCGTCCAGCAGCGTGGTGATCTCGCGGAAGTCGCGCTCGAGTCCCGGCAGCTGCGCGCCGGGCGAGGTCCTGGCCGCCGCGATCGCGAGGTCGAGGTTGATGTGCGCGTTCATCCCCGCGAGCAGGTGCTGCAGCACCACGGGTGGCCAGGTGGCGGCGGCGCGGAACGCGAGTGCCCAGCTGCGCGTCGTCTCCTGTCCGGCACGCTGACGCCAGAGCGCGTCGAGGTAGCGGCCCGCGAAGAGGACGTCGAGCCGCTCCATCCTCGCGCCATCCACGAATCGGCCGCCGGCGATTCCGCGCTGGACCTCCGCCGTGACGCCACGGTAGAGGACGGCGAAGTAGCCGAGCCGGCTGCGCGTCCGGCGGCACTCATCCACGACGCGGTCGAGCTCCTCGAGCACGCCGTCGATCGTGGCCGGCAGGAGTCGGGTGTCGACGTTCGGCAAGGGCATTACCTGGACCCGCTTCTTGGGGGGGGAATTTCGGCCGCCCGCGGACCCCCGGGGGGGAAGGGGGCCCGGGCACCAAGGTAGGGCGCGTGGCTCCGTTTGGGGATGGTCTTAACCACGAGGTGCCGGCGCGACGGACTACGACCGACAGCGGCACGACCGACTACGGCGAACTGCGGCACCACCGACTGCGGCACCGCCGACCGCGGCACGACCACTACGGCGAACTGCGGCACGACTCGCTGCGGCACCGCGGACTGCGGCATGACGGACTGCGGCACCGCCGACTACGGCACGACGGACTACGACCGACAGCGGCACGACCGACTACGGCGACCTGCGGCACGACGCACTACGGCACCGCCGACTGCGGCACGACGGACTGCGGCACCGCCGACTGCGGCACGACGGACTGCGGCACCGCCGACTGCGGCACGACGGACTGCGGCACCGCCGACTACGGCACGACCAAATACGACCGACTGCGGCGAACTGCGGCACGACTCGCTGCGGCACCGCGGACTGCGGCACGACGGACTGCGGCACCGCCGACTACGGCACGACGGACTACGACCGACAGCGGCACGACCGATTACGGCGACCTGCGGCACGACTCGCTGCGGCCAGGCTCGTGAGCCGCGCCGGAGTGCGGCACCTACTGCTCGTCCCGCCTCAAGTAGTGCCGCCTCGCTGCCGCCGCAGGTGGTGCCGCCGTAGGTAGTGCCGCCGTAAGGTAGTGCCGCCGTAAGTGGTGCCGCCGTAAGTAGTGCCGCCGTAAGCAGTGGCGCCGCCGTACGCAGTGCCGCCGTATGCAGTCCGCTCAGTCCGGCGCGGATTCCCCTGCCACCTGCGCCCCAACTGGCCGGCGGAAGGTGTATAGCCCCGCGCCGATCAGAAGGGCGACTGCGCCCGCGAGCAGGCTCGCGCGGCTCGAGCTTGCCACCAGGGCGAGCGAGACCGCGACTGCCGCGCCCGGAATGAGCGCTCCGCCCGGCAGCCGGAGCGCGCCCGGCCGCTCGCCGAATCGGCGCCGCAGGATCGGCACCGCCGCCGTCGTCGTCACATATGTGACCAGACGCGCGATCACGGAGACGAGCGCAAGGGTCACGAACGAGCCGGACAGCGCGAGCACGAGCGCGGCCGCGGACTGCACCACGATCGCCGTGGCGGGCGTGTGGTAGCGGGGGTGGATACGGGCGAGGGCGCGCGGGCCGTAGCCGTCGGCGGAGAGCGCCAGCGCGAAGCGCGGGCCCGCGAGCGTCGCGGCCGCGTTCGTCCCGAGCATGGACACGAGCGCCCCGACCGTGAGCAGCAGCGCCGCCGCGGGGCCCGCGAAGCGGCCGGCCGCCTCCGCGAGCGGGGACGCCGACGCGGCCAGGTCCGGCAGCGTCCCGAGCGCCACCACCTGCACCGCCGTGTAGAGGGCCATCACGATCACCACCGTCGCCAGCAGCGCGAACGGCACGTCCCGGCGCGGGTCGCGGTACTCGCCGGCCGCGGCGGGCACGTTCTCGAAGCCCGCGTAGGCGAACAGCAGCAGCAGCGCCGCCCGCCCGAGTCCGCCCGAGCCCGGCACCGCCACGTGCGAGACGGCCCCCCAGTCCACGAACCACAGGCCGACCGCCACGAAGAAGAGCAGCGGCAGCGCCTTCCCCACGAGCAGCACCACGGTCGCGCGCGCCCCGGCCTTCACCCCGGCCACGTTGATCCACGTCAGCCCCGCGAGCGGCAGCGCGATCACCGCCGCTCTCCCCCAGCCGCCGTGCGCCGCCGGCCACAGGTACCCCGTCGCCAGCGCCATCCCGTTCGCCAGCGACGCCACGGACGTCATCCGCGCCAGCCAGCACATCCAGCCCACCTCGCAGGCGACGAGCGGGCCGAACGCTTCCCGCGCGTACAGGTACGGCCCGCCCGCCTCCTCGAAGTGGCTCGCCGCCTCCGCGAAGCACAGCGCGATGAGCCCCACCGCGAGCCCCGCCACGATCACCGCCAGCGTGCTCGCCGCCCCCAGCACCGCCGCGGCCGCCGCCGGCAGCAGGAAGACCCCGCTCCCGACCACCTGGTTCACCGAGATCGCCACCACCTCCCACCGCGACACCACGCGCTGGAGGGTCGGCGGGGCAGGGGAGGCCGCCGTGCTCGAACCCATGCGTTCGCCTTCGCCGATCGGTTGAGAGTGGGGAGCCGGGTCCATGGTGGGGGCGGGACGCGGCGGTGTCAACGGTGGCCGCGGGCCCATGCCCAACCCGAACCGCACCCGGACCCGTTGGTCGAGGTCGCCCCGCGGCCGCCGGGCCGCCGGCGCGCTCTCATGCCCTCACAATCGACTTGATGTCGGGACTGTCAAGCTGTTGAGCGGTGAATGCTTGCGCGCGGCACCCGCAGGCGGTTCCGAGCCCCGGGCCCGGTGCCCAGCCAGGGGGATCAGCTCGGCCGGGCTCCCGCGCTCGTCCTGGACGTGTGCAGCGCCGCGGGCGACGCGCTCAGCGCAGCCACCCGAGCCCGTCCCGCACCGGGTTGCCGCCCGACGCCTCGGCGGCGCGCATCGACCCGCGATCACGGCGCCAGCTCGAAGATGATCGGAATGGCCACCCACACCTTCACCCGGCGATCCCGGTAGATCCCGGCCGAGAACTTCATCCTGTCCGCCACCTGGAGCGCGGCCCGGTCGAGGGCCGGATGGCCCGAGCTCTCCTTCAGCCGCGTGCGCACCACCCGGCCGCCCTCGTCGATCAGCAGCCAGACGAGGGACGTGCCGCCGATCCCGGCGTCGCGCTCCTGGCGCGGGTAGAGTCGGCGCAGCACCGCGGCCACCTCCTCGCGGTTCTTCAGCTCGGGGGCGACGGTGAACGGCGTCCGCGTCGGCCCGCTCATGAGCGTCGAGTCCTCGCCTCCGGGTGCCACCATGACCAGGGCGCCCGGCGGCACGACCACCGCGGCCCCGCTCCCGCTCCCGCCCTCCACCCCCTCGCCCGTGTAGTCCGCGGCGTCCGTCGCGGCGCCGCCCGGGCCGATCGCGGTCGGGATGGCGCGCGGCGCCTGGAGCACCTGGAACCCGCGTGGCAGCTCCTTCAGCACGATCCGCGGCGGCGGCGCCGGGCCGCGCAGCACCGGCAGGCGCCGCAGCACGGTGGGCGCGCTCGGCCGTGGCGGCGCGGCGAGGCGGGGGGGCGGCGGCGTCTCCGTCGCCGGGAGCGGCGAGTAGTGGATCAGCGTGACCTCCTCCTCGAGCGCGGGCGCGACCGGCCGCGTGGCCATGAGGCTCACCCACACGAGCGCGCTCGCCACCGCCACGTGCAGCCCGAGCGAGCCGCCCAGGGCCGTGGCGGTGCTGCGCCGGTGTGGCGCGGGCGCGGAGAAGTAGAGGTGCTGGAGGAGCGGCGGATCGGCTGCGACGCTGTGCGTGTCCATGGGGCCTCCCGGCTTGCCGGGGGCGCCGCGGCGCGCGCGTGGCCGTGCGAGCGCCGGCGCCCGCCGCACAGAGGTGTCAACCGCCGTGCCACGGCCCGTGCCGGATGGAAGCGTTGCAATGTGTTGCAACGATAGGAGTTACGTCACGATGTCGGCGGCGGCCCCCGGCCGCTCCGTCGCGTCCTGCCGCGCCCCGGGACTTTGTGCCGCTGGCGACGTCGCCCCGCCGGGCTCGCCGCGCCCGGTCCACGCCGGCCGGTGCTGGCGGCAAGACGGTGGCGGGCCGCCCGCTCACCCTCGCGAAGAACCCGCTCAGCGCGTCCGCCGTGCGCTCGAGCGCGCGCGCGCCGTCGATCGGGCCGAGCAGGCCGACCAGGTGCAGCGCCGGGCTGAACAGGGCGGCGGCGTCGGTGAAATCGAAGTGGCGGGCACCGCGCAGCGTGAGTCGGGCGCTCCCGGGGGCGTTCCGCAGGATGGCGTCGATCTCGCGCGCCGCGTCGCGCGCGGCCGGGTCGCCCCTGCCCGTGCTCTCGCTGGCCACGTACAGCACGGGCCGGTCGAGGCCGGTGCGGGCGACGGTGCCGAACGGCCAGCCGTCGAGGTCGGCGGCGCCGGCGCAGCGCGCGTCCTCGCGGCAGGCCTCGAGCGCCGCGGCGCCGCCGAAGGAGTGGCCCCAGAGGCCGAAGCGAAGGGTGTCCAGCCGTCCCGCGAACGCTCCGTCTGCCGCGCGGTCGAGCCGCGTCGCCTCGTCCATGGCGAAGCGGTCGTCGGCCGCCCACACGCGGATGAGGGCGTCCGCGGCGCGCCGGAGCTGCGCCGGCGTGCCGTTCTCGGGCAGCGTCCCGCGCGCCGTGGGCGCCACGGCCTCGCCGTCCAGCACCGTGAGCGTCGCGCTGTAGGTGGGGTTCACGCCGATCACCACGTAGCCGCGGCTGGCCAGCGCCTCGGCGAGCGACGTGTAGTCGCTCACGCTCGGGCCCATGCCGGGCTCGAAGACCAGAACGGGGAAGGGTGCCGTCGCCGCGGCGGGCGGCGCGTCGGCGCGCGCGTGGGAGCGCACCGCCGTCGTCGCCTGGAAGAGCAGCGCCGCGGGGCCGCTCCGCTCCGCCTCGTGGGCCCTCTCCCACGCGGGCGGCAGGTACGGCGCCGGCGTCCCCCCTGCCTGCGCCGGGTACCAGATCCACACCGCCAGCCGGCGCGGCCCGCCGCTCCCGCCGAGCGTCTCGCGGCGCGCGGAGTCGGTCCACACGGCGACGATCCGCCCGACCGCGTGAATCCCGCCCGGCGCCGGCAGCGTGGCGGTGCGGTGGCGTCGCAGGGCGAGGAAGAGGACGGTGCCGGCGAGCAGCACGAGGAGCAGGGCGACGCCGCCGCCCACCGCCTTCAGCGCGCGCCTCACGGCGGCGGCCGCCGCGCCCGCCCGGTGTTCCCGCGTCGCGCGCGGTGCGCGCCGTCGCGGCGGTGCACGGCCCGGCTCCCCTCAGGAAAGCGAAACGGTCTGC
Organism: uncultured Gemmatimonadales bacterium; assembly: GCA_963708135.1. Lineage (GTDB taxonomy): Bacteria > Gemmatimonadota > Gemmatimonadetes > Longimicrobiales > RSA9. The sequence goes on from OY970192.1 coordinate 1,178,389, forward strand.
CGGCCCAGGTAGGCGTGCGGGTCGTGCTCGAGCGCGCCGGCCGGGAGGAAGTCCCACCACGGGCCCAGGTCGCGCTTCACGCGCTCGATGTAGAAGGGCGGCAGCGTCCGGCTCTCGCCCTCGAAGTAGGCGCGCATGCCGCGGTCCTCGTCCAGCAGCCGGCGCACGGTCGAGTGGTAGCGGATCCGGCCGGCGCCCTCGGAGGAGACGCCGCGCACGAGGTTCATCCACGTCGCGAAGCTCCGCTTGGTGCCCCGCGCGCGCTGCAGCATGCGCGGCCAGGAGAAGGAGAAGCGGGTCAGGTCGATCAGCCGGTCGTAGAACTCGGTCCAGCCGTAGTTCTTCGGCCGCACGTTCATGGCGTGGTGGTTGTTCAGGAAGTGGAACGGGAAGGGAAGCACCCGCCCCGCGCGCTGCAGCTCCAGGTTCAGCGGCGCGGCCGCGCCGAAGGCGCTGAGCAGCGAGTAGCCAGGGAAGGCCCCCGGCGTGCGGCGCAGGAACTCCTTGGTCAGCTCGAAGGGCTCCTCTCCCGCGTCGTCGTCCAGCCCCAGCACGAAGTTCGTCTGCACGTACGGCACGTGACGCAGGATCATGTTCACGTGGTCCGCCACCTGCGCCACCTTGGCCAGCCCCTGCTTGCTGCCCGTGCGCGCCTTGTTGCCGAGCGAGTACCACGACTCGATCCCCGGCAGCATCGCCTTGAAGCCCGCCCGCCGCAGCCGCTTCATGCGCGGCTCCGACAACAGCGACAGGCTGCTCTCCGCCGCGAACCAGATCGACCCCGGCGGCACCGCCTCCTCGATCGTCCCCAGCACCTCGTCGAAGCGAACCCCGAAGTTCGGGTCGTGCCACCCCACCATCGGGCGCCGGAACTTCCCCGCCAGGAAGCGCAGGTCCTCCCGGATCTGCTCCTGCGCCATCGGCTGGTGCGGCACCACGCTGTCGATGCAGAAGCTGCACGTGTAGGGACACCCCAGGCTGCCGATCATCGGCACCATCTTGATGCTCGTCGGCGCCTTCTCCAGCGTCGGCGCGATGAACTTCCAGCGCTCCCGCACCCCCGGCAGCGTCTCCGGCTGCGTGCGTGCCCCCAGCTCCACCCCCAGCGGCCGGTGCGGCTCGCAGTCCGCCAGCACGTCCTCCAGCACCCCCCGGTCCGTGAACCCCAGCACGTAATCGAAGTACTTGCGCGCATCCTCCGGGTAGCAGCGCGCGTGCGGACCCCCGAGCACCGTCACCGCGCCCCGCTGCCGGAACGCCGCGCTGATCGCGTAGGACAGCTGCGCCGCCTGCGTGAACGCGCCCACGAACAGCACGTCCATGTCCTCCGGCAGCTCCGCGCGCAGGTCCTCGAACCCCGTGTAGCAGATGAACCGGACGTCGTGCCCCAGCTCCTCGCACCACGTCGCCAGCGCCTGCGGCATCACGCTCGCCAGGTTCGGATTCATCACCCGCGCGAACAGCGCCCGCGTCGGCGCCTTCGTCACCAGGTCCAGCACGCCGATCCGGTACCTCTTCTGCATGCCGCCCCCTCTCCTCCGGCCGGCGCGGTCGCCCTCGGCCTCGTGCTCCCGGATTGCGCGCCCGGCGCGCTCGTCGCGCCGGCGCGTCCCTCGCCCGACCGTGGCGCCCGTTCGGGGTCGCCGTGCCGCGTCGACCCCGCCGGCCAGGCCTGCTGTTCGTTCGTGTTGAGTCGAGTGCCACTCGCCCGCCGCTCTCGCCCGGGGGCGGGATCGCTCGCGCGCCCCCCGCAGCAAGCTATGTACCGAGGGCCGGCGGCGCGATGGGGGGGCGGGGAGCGGGGGGGCGGGGCGGGCGGAGGTGCTGTGGCAATGGGGCCGACGCTGCTGCCGGGGCGGGGGTGCGGCGGCGCGCCCGCTATCCGTCGAGCAGCGCCCGCACGCGCGCAGCCAGCTGCCGCGCGGTGAACGGCTTCTCGAGGTAGTGGGCGGCGCTCTCGGCGCCGTGTCGCTCGGCGAATTCGGGTGCGTACCCCGATGTGAAGAGGACGCCCAGCCCGGGTCTGCGCTCCCGCACGCGCGCGGCCAGGTCCCAGCCCGTCATGCCGGGCATGACCACGTCCGTCACCACGAGCTGGACGGGGTGCTCGGCCGCATCGATGATGGCCAGCGCGCTCTCTCCGTCCTGCGCCTCGATCACCGAGAACCCGCGCCGCCGCAGGATGCTGCTGGACACGGCGCGTACGTTCGCATCGTCCTCCACCACCAGGATGACCTCGCCGGCGCCGCGCGCGTCCGGGGCGGCCTGCGATGAGCCGGCTTCCGCTCCCTCTGCGGCCGACTCGGACGTGGCGGGCAGGAAGATCGAGAACGTCGTGCCCCGCCTGGGCGCGCTCTCCACATCAATGGTGCCGCCTGCCTGGGTCACGATGCCGTGCACGGTGGCGAGGCCGAGGCCGGTCCCGCGGCCGGGCTCCTTGGTGGTGAAGAACGGGTCGAAGATATGCTCGCGCGCGTCCGCGTCGATGCCCATGCCGGTGTCACGCACCCGCACGACCAGAACCTCCTCTGCGCTCACTCCGCGGGCGGCGGCGGGGCGGCGCCCGGCAAGGCGGCCTGCCTCGATGACGAGCTCGCCGCCATGCTCCATGGCATCGCAGGCGTTCACCACCAGGTTGAGCGCCACCTGCTGGAGCTGGGTCGGGTCGAGGCGGACGTGGCCGGGGCCCGGCTCGATGCGCATCTCCAGCGTGATGTCTTCGCGCACGAGCCGGCGCAGCATCGGCTCGGCTTCGCGGAGCACGGCGCCCAGGTCGACCACGCGCGGCACCACGGCGCGGCCGCGGCTGAAGGACAGGAGCTGGTGCGTGAGTGCCCTGCCGCGGTCGGTGGCGGCGCGGATCTCATCCAGCTCCGCCTGCGGCGCGGGGACCTTCTCGGCCAGCAGGTCGGCAAAGCCGCGGATCGCCGTGAGGATGTTGTTGAAGTCGTGCGCCACCCCGCCAGCCATGCGCCCCACCGCGTGCATCTTCTGTGAGAGGTGGAGCTGGTCCTCAAGCCGGCGGCGCTCCGTGAGGTCGCGTGCGATGTGCACGAACCGATCCGTGGCGAAGCGCGAGGTGATCACCTCCACGATGCGCTCGCCCCCGCCGGCGACGCTCACGGTGAACTCCCCCGACAGTCCCGCTCCGTGAGGCTCGCCGGCGCGGCTGGTGCCGCTACGCCTGCCGAAGATCGTGGCGACCGGACTCCCCGCCACCGCCTCGAGCGGCCGGTCCACCAGCCGGAGCGCCGCTTCGTTCGCCGTGAGGACGAGGCCCTCGCCGTCGCTCAGGACGATCGCGTCGCCGACCGCCTCGAAGATGGCCCGCAGCTGCCGCTCGCTCTCCCGCTGCGCCGCCTCCGCGACGCGCCGGTGCCACCGCTCCCGCACCTTGTCCAGCGTCTGGAACAGCTCCTGAGGGCGGACGGGCTTGACCAGGTAGTCGAAGCTGGCGGTGCGCAGCGCCTGAACGGCGCTGTCCATCGAGGCGTTGCCGGTCAGGATGATCACTTCGATGGACTCCGACACGGCGTGCAGCGCGCCCACCAGCTGGATGCCGTCCATGTCCGGCAGCCGCAGGTCCACCAGCGCCGCCGCGGGTGGGTGGCCGAGCTCCTGCGCGATGCGCAGCCCGTCTTCGCCCGTGGGCGCCGTATGGGCGCTGTAGCCGCGCAGGCGCAGGATGTCGGAGAGCGTGCGGAGCAGAAGCGGATCGTCGTCGACGATCAGCACTTCCAGCGTGCTAGCTTCGGCTGAGGTCATCCAGCAGCTCCAGGAGTCGATCGGGATCGAAGGGCTTCTCCAGCCGGGCGTGCACCCACCCGTCGGGCACCGCGTCCTCGGCCTGCCGCAGCAGCGACGGATGACCGCTGTAGAGGATGAGCGCCACGGCGGGGTCGACGCGCCGGATGGCCGCGATGTTGTCGTGCGCGTCCAGACCATCGAGGCGGAGATCGAGCACGACCACGGACGGGTGCTCCGCCGACAGCCGCCGCCAGCAGCACTACCAGCCCGATCAGCACCATCTCCGCCAGCAGCGCCCGCGCCGGCTCGAGCGTCGTCGCCTCCGGAAACGCCGCCAGCACCCGCCACGGCGTTCCTTCCACCGCCGCCGAGACCCCTGGCCTCTCCCGCCCGTCCGCCGTCTCGAAGAGCGCCGGCTGCGCCGCGCCGCCAGCGAGCTGAGCCGAGCCGGAGGGCCGCCCCGCCAGGTCCAGCCACGGCCCACGCCGTTCGTTCCCGATCAGCACCTCTCCCCCCACGCCCACCAGCCGGTTCAGCGCCGCCGCGCCCGCCCGGTCCGCCAGGTACGCGCCCGTCGCTCCTCCCCCGGTCCACGGATCGGGCCGGCCACGTCGTAGTAGCCGAAACCGCCCCCCTCGCGCAGCGGGCCCACCCGCCCACCGGCTTCCCGGCCCCGGCCGCCGGCCGCGCCCCCAGCGAGTCCGCCAGCGGTGTGCGCGCCACGAGCCGCGCCTCCGGCGCCGGCAGCCACACCGCCACCGAGAGCGCCTGCGTCGCGGAGCCCGCCAGCCGCGTGAGCGCCGCCTGCGCGGCGGCACGCGTCTCCGCATCCGCCGGCACCGCCAGCTGTTCCGTCAGCTGGTTCGCGCCACGCACCAGCAGTCGCCGCAGCTCATCCGTCGCGTCGGCCAGCCGCCGCTCCGCCACCGTCACCAGGGTCCGCTGCAGAACCCGGTAGCGGCTCGACGCCAACGCCGTCACGGTGCCCAGCACGAGCGCGCCGATGAGCACCGGCAGCCGATACCTGAGCGAGAGCCATCGTCGACTCATTGCCCTGTCTTCTTGCGGGGAGAACAAGGAACTTCCACCGCCGAGCGGGGCGCGGCGGTGCGCAAGGCCGGAGGGGCCGGCCATCATCAAGATATGTCGCGTTCTGTCCGAGGAGAACCTCTGCCACCGGCCGGCCGCTCAGCCCGCCATTCGCTAGTGTTGGGTGGAGTGCCGCTCGCCCGCCTGCCGCCGGAATTGCTCCGCGCGCGCCCCGCGATGCTCGTGGGCGCGAGCGACGTCCGGTACGACCCGAGGCAACGCGCATGGCGCACGCGACGGTGTGGCCGTTAGATTTTCCCTTAGTAAACAGGATCTCTCCCGCAACGTCGAATGCACCCTCGTTGACGAGCAACCGGGCTGTCCCGTTGGACGGGGGCAGTCGCGCTTGGCCGCAGCGTGGCTTTCGCGCAGAGTGGCCGACGTCACGGCCAGGAAGGGGCACCCGAGTGATTTACGGCGGCAGAAGCCGTTCATGAAGATCCTTCTCCTCTGCGATTATTACCCTCCCGCCAAGATCGGTGGAGTGGGCGAAATCGCGAAGCAACTCCGGGAGTCCTATCAAGCCCTCGGGCATCATGTGCTCGTCCTCACAACCGGGGCCCCAGTCGGAGGCGAGGTGGCAAACGGGATCGTCCGTGGCAGCGAGAGCCTTGTACTTGGCGTATTCATCAACAACCTGCGTGTGCTGGGGATGATTCGGCGCGAGCGCATTGATTTGGTGCACATGCATCAATCTAGCTCAACGCTATTTCTATTAGCTAGGAGGATGTTTAGACGGTTTCCAATCGTTATCTCATCACTACAAGTGTCCTATCTTAGGGAGGCCAGAGAGATACGCCCGATAGCCGTCGCCGGAAGATGGATTCGGCCGCGCCTGCAAGAATACGGCGAGCGCGTGTTCTTCGCGCCGACTCACGTAGCTCTTGACTTTATCGGTTATGCGCTCAGCGACATCGTGACCGTCGTTAGCCGCGGCAACTATGAAGAGCTCCTGCGCAGCTTTGGTTCTTTGAAGCGGAGGTCCGTCGCAATCGTCCCAAATGGGGTGAGAGTCCAGAAGCCTCGCAATCCCGTTCGCGATGAGACGCTTGAAGCGCGCCGACGCGGCAAAGTCGTGATCGCGTACGTTGGCGTGTTCAGATCTCGGAAACGCGTGCATACGCTGCTGCTGAGTATGCGTCAAATCGTGGCTACCTGCCCGGAAGCGCTCCTCCTGCTTGTTGGTGGGGGGCGGGGCTACGAACGGGAACTGCACGCACTGGTTGATGAGCTTGGAATTTCCTCAAACGTTTACTTTGCTGGGCGTGTGCCACCCGACCGCGTGCCGTATTACTTGTCTTGCGCTGACATCTTTTGTTTGCTTTCAGCGTATGAGGGGATGCCGCTTGCCATGCTCGAGGCGATGAACGAGGGAAAGGTTGCCGTCGCCACTGACGGCTATGGTATGCGTGACGTCCTCTCGAAGCTCGATCCCGGCCTCTTGGTGCGAGTCAACGACGTAGAGGAGACGGCCAGAGTGATCATAGACCTGATCCGGCACCCCCAGCGCCGCGAGTCGCTCGGGCACGCGGGGCGGCTTTACGTGCGCAGCCACCTGTCATGGGAGCGGGTGGCCGAACAGTACCTCGCGTTGGCGGGCAAAGAATGAAGCTTCTGTTGCTCCCGGGTTACCGATACCCCGCGTCGCTGAATGAGCCGATCACATGTGGAGACCTACGGTACAGCTTCAATTTGTCCCGGGCACTTGCCCGGCTGGGTGTTGAGGTGAACGTCCTGTCCCGAAAACGGCGCGGAGATCAGGACATCCAAGTGCTTGATGGCGTTACTATCGACCGGTATGAACCGGCCTTCCCGCACCTGTTCGCCACTAGCTTTGATATAAGTCCGGAGCGTGCTAGGCGCTTCAAAGAACTCGCTATGACGAGCGATCTAGTTATTGCAAACTCGCCACTGACGCTCGAGTTGACAGCCAAGCTAAGCTGCCCCCTCGTGTACGTTTGCAGCGGCTTGGAGGATGTCCGAAACTATTCAGCTACGCTCCGTGAGGCCGGGCAATTGCTCGGGCTTAAGCTCTTGCGCGACCCAATGAAGCGCGCAACGTGGAGGCGCGCGGCTCGCGTCAACACCACTGCGGAACGGGAACGCCAGACCTTGGTTCGAATGGGCGTGCCCGCCCGGAAGATCAGCGCAATCGGTCCAGGCGTCGAATTGGAACGCTACCAACCTGCCGGACCTGGAGAGGTGAATGGACTTGCCGCGGACCTCACCCAGGACCGTGCGGCTGGCGCCAAGATCGTGTTGTCCGTTTCTCGCTTCACGCCCGCCAAGGGACTGCTCGAAACGCTACAGGCGTTTGCGCGTTTGCTACAGAGGCGATCAGACGTCCTCCTCGTTCTTGTGGGAGTCCAGCATTCGCATCGAGCCAGCTACTACGACGAGGTGCGACGAGCGATCGCAGAGCTCAGCCTCGCGTTGAACGTGCTGATTCGCGAAGACGTCCCCGAGTGGGAACTGCCGCTGTACTATTCAGCGGCCGCCGTCACCACGGTGTTCTCCACCGGCTACGACCCTCTCCCAACCGTCATGATCGAAAGCATGAGTTGCGGCACACCGGTGGTCTCTAGCGACATTCCCACGCGGCTGCAGGTAATCGAGCCTGGTGTAACTGGGCTGATGATTCCACCGAGAGATACTCCGGGATGGGTCGAAGCTGTCGAGCGCCTCCTAAATGACGAGGCTTTCGCCGGGCAAATTGGGGAAGCGGGCCTGAGAAAGGTACGCGAGCAGTTCGATATGAACCACATCGCGCGACAGTACCTCGACCTGTTCCGAGGCATATGAGCGATTTGCATCGTCCGGCAGCCGTCCCGTCCGTCCTCATTTGGGGAGGGTGGTACGGCAGCCGCAATATCGGGGATACTGCGATTTTGCTGGGCCTGAAGCAGTTGATCCAGCGCGTTAACGAAAGCCAGGAAGTCTATGTTCAGGTAATGTCAACCGACCCCGATTATACGTCAACGCACGGGGTGACGGGCAAGAAGGCATTGGTCAAGTCGGAGCTCTTTCAGCCGTGGGCTTGGCTGCGGGTGCTGGGTGCATTCGCCAGGCCGGATCTGGTTGTCGTGAGCGGCGGGACACCGTTCTTCGATTCGTCGCATGCGATCCGTACTCTCTACTTGTTGCTTCCGATTGTCTTCCGCGTGCCGTTCGTCATCTTTGGTGCAGGGGTCAAGCCTCTGCGCAGTTGGTACGGCCGCCGCTCCATCCCTTGGCTGCTTCGTCGTGCGGAATCCGTCAGCGTCCGAGACGAAGATTCCCAAAGAATCCTGGCGGATCTGGGGGTGCAAAGAGTTGCACTCACCGCAGATTCGGCCTTTTTTGCCAAACCGGCTGACCCAGACCTACTGGCCCCTTTACTGGAGGCGTACGGCGTGCTGGAGGAGGATTCCCTGCTGGTCGTTGCTCCACGTGTCCTCTCCACCGACCGCAAGCGCCTCTACTTACAGGAGCAGATGACGGAGGCCTTGATTCGAGACACACCCCTCTGTCTTGCGAGCGCAATCAATCGCCTGGCGGGCAAGTTCGACAGGATCCTGGTAATGGCTATGCACTTCCACGGTCCGGATAGCGATGTGCCCCTCATTCAGGCAATTATGAGCCAGGTCAGTGCCCGCAATGTCCAGCTTGTAGATCGTGAACTCCGCCCGGAGATGGCTATCGCGCTGTTTCGGCGGGCTCGTTTGGTCCTCGGCGTCCGACTCCATGCCCTCCTCCTCGCCTCGTCCATGGGAACGCCAATCGTCGGCATCGCGTACGAACAGAAGGTACGCAGCCTCTTTGAACGGCTCGAGTTGCAGGGGTGCTGTCTCGATCTCTTGACCCTCAATGAAGATCGTCTGGTCGCCGCCGCCGAAATGGTACTCCGGGACGAGCGCCGGATCCGGGATCATCTGGACCGACGGGTGAGCGAGCTGCGCGCTCTGATTCTGGCGCAAGCGGCTGATTCGCTGCGCATGAGACCGTATGCTACAGACGGTCAGCGTGACCAATAGCGCACGTCTCCGGTGGGCTCTTGGTGCCGCGGCGTATGGCCTGCTTGCGCTGTTCCTGGTTCGATATTTCAGGGCGACTGACTGGCGCAAGCTGAGTTTGATCACCATTAGGCCGATCTACGTTCTTGCCGCAGTCCCGTTTTCGATTGGCGCCCGCCTGCTGCAGCCCTTCGCGTGGGCGGAACTGATACGGGACTACGGCGGGGACGTGCCGCCCTACCCGCAGGTAACCTCGATTTACGCAAAGAGTTGGCTCGGTAGATACATACCGGGAAAGCTCGCCTGGATTGGCGGAAAAGTGTTCTTGGGGCGTCGTGCCGGCGTGGATATCGGGGTGTTGACCGTTACGTCCGTGGCTGAGGCGGGACTTCAGTTCGTGACCGCGCTTGCCCTCTCTTTTCTGCTTTTTGCGGCTGCGGGCGAGTTAGGACGCCTGGGGAGGGGTATCCGCCTACTTGCATTCGTATCGCTTGCGGCAATGACAATCGTGCTCAGTCCGCCAATATTCAACCACGCGGTGGCTCGGCTGCGATATCTGTTGTCTAAGGAGCATGTCGCCAACGCCCCCCAGCTGTCATTATATTCCCTTTCTAAGGTCGGTCTGCTCTACATCACCATACATGGTACGAGCGCCATACCTCTGTTTTTCCTTGTCAAGACGATCTACGCGCCCTTGGTGTTGGGAGATGTTCCCTACATCACGGCGAGCTTTCTCTTGGCCGGAACCCTGGGAACTCTCGCGGTCTTCGCGCCGAGTGGCTTGGGGGTTCGCGAGGGGATTCTTCTTGGCCTTCTTGCGGTGGTTCTCCCGAAGGAGGTCAGCCTGATCGCGGTTGTCTGCCTGCGCCTCTGGTCGGTGAGCATGGACCTCCTCTTCTATTCAGTGGCGTCGCTTCTCGTCCGCGCGTTTCCCGTACGCGGATGAGAACCTCCGAGCGGCTTCTAGCACGGACACGGCGCCCTGGAACCCCTTCGAGCTATTGTCAAATGTTGTGGATTGGGGTGATCAGGCGGCGCTCCTCCGCCCTTCTTGATCCTCCCTCTCTTGCATGATGCCGTCGGTGAACTGGACCTCCGCCCGAACGAGGGGGAGGAGGTGGGCGCCGTCGAGGCGCCGCCACCGCTGGCTGGCCATGTCCAGGAGCTTGTAGGCGAACACCAGCCCGCGCGTTCTCAGCCCGCTCCCTTCGTCACCCGCTGCCGGAGCCGCACGGTCGCGAAGGTGCTCTCCACCGGATTGGTGGTGCGCAGATGCTTCCAGTGTTCGGCCGGGAAGTCGAAGAAGGCCAGGAGCTGGTCCTGGTCGCGCACGAGGGACGCCACCGCCTTGGGGTACTTGGCGCCGTACTCTTCGCGGAAGCGCTCAATCTCCTCCTGGGCCGCCGCGCGGCTCTCCGCGTTCATGATCTCGCGCAGATGCGCTTTCGCTTTCGGCTGGAGCCGCTTGGGCAGCTTGTCCAGCACGTTGGCCAGCCGGTGCACCCAGCAGCGCTGCTCCCGCGTGTCGGGCCAGACGTCGCGCGCGGCCGCCCAGAAGCCGAGCGCGCCATCCCCTACGGCCAGGACGGGAGGGCGCATGCCGCGCCTCGTCAGATCGCGCAGGAGCGCCGCCCAGCTCTCCGTCGATTCGCGGTAGCCGTCCTCGATGGCCACGAGCTCCTTGGTCCCGTCCGGGCGCACTCCGATCACGACGAGCGCACACAGGCGGTCCTCTTCCAGCCGGATCCGGAAATGCACCCCGTCCACCCAGACGTAGACGTAGTCTCGGTCCGAGAGATCGCGCCGCCGCCAGGCCCGGTACTCCTCCTCCCAAGCTCCAGTCAGGCGGCTGATGACGCTCGGCGACAGCCCCGCTGTGGCCTCCGCTCCGAGCAGCGCCCGCAGCGCCTCCTGAAAGTCCCCGGTCGAGAGCCCGCGCAAATAGAGCACCGGCAGCACCTCCGCCACCTTGGGACTGCGCCGCATGTACGGCGGCAGGATCTCGCTCGTGAAGCGCTGGCGCGTCCCCTCCACCACCCGTCGGTCATTCACCCGCGGCGCGGCGACCTCCACCGTCCCGGCCCCGAGCGTCACGCGTCGCGGCCGCGCCTTCCCGTTGCGCACCACGAGCGCGTGTCCCGCCTCGTCCCGCTCGCCCCGGTAGCGCTCCACGTAGGCGGCCACCTCCGCCTCCAGCGCCACCGCCAGCATCCGCCGCGCGCCCTCACGCGCGAGCTCGTCCAGCGTGAACTCCAGCCCCCCCGCTTGCTCCGCAGGGGCGTCCATGAATAGCTTCAGCATGGGTGGCGTCTCCTTCCCCCCGCCGGCCAGCGGGGCTTCGCGTTTCGGTGAACGAACCAACGCGGAAGGATACGCCGCCTTTTTTCACCCCATCAAGTCACGCGATCCACAACTTCTGAAAATACCTCAACCCCTTCCCTTGCGGGGTTAGGCCTTCGCGGTGATATTTCCTCTTTACCTGTAGGCCATTGGTCCCGCCGCTGGCGGCGGTTGCCGCTGCGACACTTTGCGCGCATCGGGTGGTCTGCGGTGTCCCCCTCACGGGGCAGGATTTCTTCACCTCCGTGGAGCGAGAAAAAGCGTCGGGCGCCGTCCCCTCTTCGGTGGCGTTCAGTATGGCTAAGCTCATCATCCAGATTCCGTGCTACAATGAGGCAGAAGCGCTGCCGACGGCGTTGGCGGCCCTGCCGCGCTCCGTGCCGGGATTCGAAACCGTCGAATGGCTGGTGATCGACGACGGGAGCGTCGATGCTACCAGCGAGGTTGCTCACGGGCGCGGCGTTGACCACGTGGTCCGTCTACCGGGGCACCGTGGGCTGGCGGCCGCATTTATGGCGGGCCTCGACGCTTCTGTGCGCGCTGGGGCGGACGTCGTCGTGAATACCGACGCGGATAACCAGTATTGCGCCGAGGACATTCCCCGGCTCGTGCAACCAATCTTGGAGGGCAGAGCCGAGCTGGTGATCGGCACGCGGCCGATATCCGAAATCCGCCACTTCTCCTGGGGTAAGCGCTCGCTTCAGCGCCTCGGCAGTGCCGTGACCCGGGTCGTAAGCGGCACCCGAGTGCAGGATGGCCCGAGCGGCTTCCGTGCCATGAGCCGCGAAGCAGCGTTGCGTCTGCATGTATTCAACTCTTACACGTACACCATCAAGACGATCATCCAAGCTGGACGGAAGGGGATGCGCGTGACCTCCGTGCCGGTCCGGACGAACCCGCCGCTTCGCGCGTCCCGGCTGGTGCGCAGCAACGGGCGCTACATCGCCCGCCAGCTTCTCACAATGGTCCGAGTGTTTCTCACCTACAAGCCATTCCGGTTCTTTGCGCTACCAGGCGTATTCATCTTCGGTGCTGGGTTCATGATTGGGCTCAGATTCCTATATCTGTACATCACAGAAGGTGGCACAGGCCATGTGCAATCGTTGATTCTAGCGGCACTGCTAATGGGGACCGGATTCTTTCTTGGAGTTGTTGGGCTCCTCGCTGACCTACTGGCCGTAAACCGTACCCTCCTCGAAGGGTTGGATTGGAGGGTAAAGAAGCTTGAAATGGAGGGCGGAAATATTCCCTCCGAGACAACGCGCCAGCCAGTCCCATAGGATGATCCGTTCAGCCCCGCCGGCGCCAGCGCCATTGCCCGAAGGCGCGGGACAGGCGGCCGCCGGCCTACGAGTGCTCTGGATCACTTCGGCTTATCCGGCCAACGCGGAAGATCCGCGCGGGACGTTTATCCGGACCATGGCGCGATCTCTCGCGGCGGCCGGGGTGCGAATCACTGTGCTCGCACCCGCCGGCCCTCAAACCGTCGCGGAGGAAGACTGGGAGGGTGTCCACGTCGTTCGGGCGCGTTACTGGTTCAAGCGGCACCAACGATTGGCGGTCGGTGTCGGGGGTGTTGTTCCGAACCTGCGGAGCCAGCCCCTCCTGGCATTCCAGCTCCCGACGTTTGTTCTCAGCCTCTGCTGGAAAGCCTTGTGGCTGGCGCGCGGCGCGGATCTTGTGCACGCCCACTGGGTTTATCCGTCAGGCTTGGCGGCGTGCCTGGCTGGTTATTTCAACCGCAGGCCCTTTGTGGTAACCAGCCACGGTGGAGACCTGAATCTTGCCGACCGGGTTCCTCCGTTTCGTATCCTCTCGCGTGCGGTGGCGAAAGGAGCGGACGCATGCGTCGCGGTGAGCCAGGCGTTGATTCAGAAGTTCGCCGCCTTGGGTGTGCCGCGTAGCCGCCTACATCTCATTCCGTGCGGTGTCGATGCTCCAGAGGATCTCCTTCCTCCGGATCGGCTTTCGAGAACGGCGGTCTACACCCGGCTCCGGTCATCAACCGAATTCCGAGTGCTTTATGTCGGGAGCCTGATCCCGAGGAAGTCAGTCGCCACGCTCCTCGAAGCCCACCGCCTGCTGCAAGCCCGCGGGCACTCCCTCCTCACCGTTATCGTTGGCACCGGACCGGCCGAGTCCGAGCTGCAGCAAGCGGCAAAGCTGGTAGGCCTGCGAGGCGTCTTCTTCGCCGGGCAACAAGAGCCCTCGTCGATCCCTTTCTGGATGAGGATGAGCGATGTTCTGGTGCTGCCCTCCAGGTCGGAGGGTAGGCCGGTCGTTGTACTTCAGGCCATGGCCAACCAGCTGCCGGTCGTGGCAAGCGATATCCCGGGTACCCGCGATCTCGTTGAGGACGAGTCAACCGGCTTCCTCTTCCGCGCTGGCTCCGCGCCGGCGCTTGCCGAGGTGCTTGCCCGTCTTGAGCGCGCGCCGGACGTCCGCGCGCGTACCGCTGCAGCGGCTCTGGATCGTATTGTCGCGGAGGATCTGCTCTCAGACGGAATCGCCCGTCGCCACATGGCTCTCTATCAAGCCCTGATCACGGGGCGTGGCACCGAAGCAGGCTCTGCGCAGAGCGAGGTGGAGCCTTGAGTTCAGTGTGGCGGCGTTTCGCTCTCTCCGACCCCCGAGCCGGAATTGGCCGCCTCATCGGGACGGCGGCGGTGGCCGCATGCGTCGTTGCGCACATTTTCGCGTCTCAGCATTATTACATGACGCTCACGGGCCCGTTGCTGGTCCTCGACCACGGGTTCGACCTGCTCGCGCCCCTCGCGCTGCTAGCCCTCGCGACCGGCGTCGGCGTATCCGCGCTTCGCATGGCGAGGATCCCGGTCGAGGGCGCCGCGGAGCGGCTCCTCTTCGCGACCGCCCTCGGCATCGGGATCACGGCGACGAGCCTCCTGGCCGTCCTCGCCGCGGCCGGTGTGAGTCCGGCCGGGATCGTAACCACCCTCGTGGGCCTCGCCGTGCTCTGCCGGCGCGATCTGGCGTGCGTGCCCGCGCTCGCGAGCCGCACGGCGCGGGAGGTCCTCGCCGCATATTCGGTTCGCGCCCGCTGGTTCATCGGTCTTCCGATCGCTGCCGCCAGTGCGGCGGTTCTCTCTCTCGCGCTACTGCCGCCGCTGGATTGGGACTCCCTGACATATCACCTCGAGGTTCCCCGGCAGTGGCTCGCGCAGGGGCGAATCGAGCTACCCCCGGACAACCTCCATGCGGTCTTCGTCGGCGTTGCCCATTTTATGGATCTCCCGCTCCTCGCCGCGGGCAGCATTGCAGGCCCGGCTGTGCTTAGTGCCCTCTCGGTTCTGCTACTCGCACTGGCCGTTTGGGTGGCAGCCCGGGAGCTGTTCGATCGAAAGGTCGCGACCTGGGCGGCGTTGCTGCTGTGGGGGAGCCCGATCCTGGTCGTGGTCGGCGGCAGCCCGCGAATCGACGCGACGCTGACGTTCTTTCTATTCCTCGCGCATTATGCTGCGCTCAAGGAGACCGCTCAGACTGCGCCCGGCAAGATGCTGCGGCTATCCGCTGCGCTCGTGGGATTCGGGGTCGGAATCAAGCTGCTGGCGCTGCCATTCGCGTTCACCCTGGCGCCGCTCATCGTCTGGCGCCTCGAATGGAACCGGCGCGGCTGGCGGGAGTCGGCTCGAGAGACGACGATCTACGCCCTGATCGCAGCGCTCGCGGCCGCGCCTTGCCTCCTCAAGAACGCGGTCCTTGTCGGAACGCCTTTTTATCCCTTATCGTCCGGCGCCCGACTGGAACCCTGGCTGGCCGCCGTGGCCCCTCCCGGCGCCGGCGACTCGCTCGCACACGCCGCGGGAATGGTCGTTCGCGGCTACCGGCATCGCTTCAACATCCCTGATTTTTTCCTGCACCCTTGGCTCATCACGCCCGGTGGGGCTTTCTTCGGCAACCCGGCGTTCCTCCTGCTTCCCCTGGCTGCATTCGGCGCGTGGCGCCGTCGCGCTTTCTTCCTGGCGGGGCCGGCGCTGGTTTACATCGCGGGATTGCTCGCCTTCGGCTCGGGGTATACGAATCTCCGCTACCTCATGCCTGCCGTTCCGCAGCTCACCGTCGGCTCGGCGGCGGCCGTCCGGACCGGAGTGGCGCTCATCCCGTTCCGGCGGCTGCGCCCGTGGGCCGCGGTGCTGCCGGCCGCCCTGGCGGGGCTGGTAGCGCTTGCGCCGCTGTGGTTCGTGGCCGCGACCAGCGCGCTTCCGTTTGCGCTCGGCAGGGTCTCCCGGGCGGACGTCCTGGAGGGGCTCCCGGAGGTCGCCAACCTCTACCGTGCATCGACCTGGGCAAATCGGATGCTTCCGCGCCGTAGCCGGACGCTGATGCTCTTTGAGTCCCGCGCCTTCTATTTCCGACACGCCAACCTCGCGGATGGGCTGACACAGAACTGGAGCGTGCTGCGCACACTTGCGCAAGGACAGGACTGCTTTGGTGATCTCGGAATCACCAATATGCTCGTAAACACGGAAATGATCCAGTATTATGAGAGCCGCGGCGATGACTACTCGGCGGTCGGCTGGGGTGAGTTCCCGGCCTACGCGCGTCGCTGCCTGGTTCCGCTCTACCGTGCGGGCGGGATCACCCTCTACGCCATACGCGGCGCCAGCGCGGCTCCCACCGGAGAGCCGGCGGCGGCCGGGCGGGACGGCCCCCGCCCGTAACGTTCGGGGGGCGAGGTTCCCTGGGGGCCCCGACCGGCCCCGCGTTCCGTTCTCCCTTGTCCCGGGGCCCCCAATGGCCCATACTGTTCCTGGCTAATCCTTTCGCGGTCCTCCCCCGGGCAGGCCCGGGCCGCACTAACGACTCCCCAGAGGGGCAATGCCTGGCAACGGCGCAGAGGCGGCGGCACTCCGTGCGGCACTGACGGAGAGCGCCCTGTCGCTCGATTCGGTCCTTGAGGTCTTCGAGCATCTGCCGGACGCCGTGCTGTTGCTGGACGCGGCGGGCCGGGTGGTGTACGCGAACTGGAAGGCGGCGCATCTCTTCGAGCGCTCGGTGACGGAGCTGCTGGGCGCCTCGCTGGCCGAGCTGGCGGAGGACCCCGGGCCGGCGGCGTGGCTGGCGGACCTCGAGCGGGCGCGCGGGCAGAACGCGAGCGCGCGCCTGCAGGCGTTCGACGCGGCGCACAACGCGTGGCTGGAGATCCAGGCGCACCCGGCGGGCCCGCTCACGACGCTCTTCATCCGCGACGTCTCGGACCGCAAGTTCGCGGAGGGGGCGCTGGGGGACAGCAACCGGTTCGTGTCGGCGATCCTGGGGAGCATCCAGGAGGGGATCGCGGTATTCGACACGGAGCGTCGCTGCACGCACTGGAACGGCTTCATGGAGGAGCTGACGGGGCTGACGGCGGCGCGGGCGCTCAGCCGCAAGGCGGCGGAGGTGCTGCCGCACGAGCGGCTGCCGCGGCTGCTGGAGAACGCGCTGCGGGGGGAGACGGCGCGCTCGCCCGACCTGCGCCTGCCGGGCGCCGAGGCGGAGGAGCGCTACGTCGTGGCGCGCTTCGGGCCGCAGCACTCGCCGGCGGGGGAGATCGTGGGCGCGGTGGGCGTCTTCGACGAGACCACGGACCGGGTGCAGGCGGAGCATCGGCTGCTGCGCTCGGCGCTGCACGATCCGCTGACGCAGCTGCCGAACCGGGGCTTCTTCGTGGACCGGCTGAAGCGGGCGATCCGGCGGGCGCAGCACGGGCGCTCCTCGTTCGGGGTGCTGTTCCTGGACCTGGACCGCTTCAAGGTGGTGAACGACAGCCTGGGTCACCTGGCGGGGGACGAGCTGCTGGTGCAGACGGCGCGGCGGCTGGAGCGCTGCGTGCGGCCGGGCGACACGGTGGCGCGCCTGGGCGGCGACGAGTTCGCGATGCTGCTCTACGGCCTCGAGCGGGAGGAGGAGGCGACGGGGGTGGCGCAGCGGGTCCAGGAGGAGCTGGCGGCGCCGTTCGAGCTGCTCGGCCGGCCGGTGACGACGGCGGCGAGCATCGGCATCGCGCTGAGCGATCACGGCTACATGCAGCCGGAGGACATGCTGCGCGACGCCGACCTGGCCATGTACCGCGCCAAGGAGCACGGCAAGGGGCGCTGCGAGGTGTTCGGCCAGGAGATGCACCTGCACGCGCTGGACCTGCTGCAGCTCGAGACCGACCTGCGCCAGGCGCTGGAGGGGGACCAGTTCGTGCTCGAGTACCAGCCGATCGTGGCGCTCAAGGGCGGGGACATGGTGGGCCTCGAGGCGCTGCTGCGCTGGAACCACCCGGAGCGCGGCTGGCTCGCGCCGGGCAAGTTCATCTCGGTGGCGGAGGAGACCGGACTGATCCTGCCGATCGGCGCGTGGGTGCTCCAGCGCGCGTGCGAGCAGCTGCGCGAGTGGGGGGAGCAGATCCCCTCCGCCGTGAGCCTGCTGGTGCACGTGAACCTGTCCGGCCGGCAGTTCACGCACAGCGAGGGGATCGCGCAGGTCATGCGCGTGCTGCGCGAGGCCGGGCCGATCGGCTCGCAGATCTGCCTCGAGATCACCGAGAGCATCATCCTCGAGGGCGCCGACGCCCTCGCCCGCGACCTGGCCGACCTGCGCGACATGGGCGCCCGCCTCTCCATCGACGACTTCGGCACCGGCTACTCCTCGCTCAGCTACCTGCACCGCTTCCCCTTCGACACGCTGAAGATCGACCGCTCCTTCATCAGCCCGACGCACGGGTCGAGCAACCTCGAGATCGTGCGCGCCATCACGCACCTGGCCCACAACCTGGGCATGGAGGTGGTGGCGGAGGGGATCGAGTCCGAGGACCAGTACCTGGCGCTGCGCGAGCTCGGCTGCGAGATGGGGCAGGGCTACTTCTTCTCGCGGCCGCTCGACGTCGCGGCCACCACGGCGCTCGTGCGCGAGCGCGACACCCAGGCCGTGGCCCACTGGGAGGAGCGCACCGCGTGAGCGGCGGCCCGCGCGCGGCGCGGGAGGAGCTGGACTACCGCTCGCTCTTCCTCGACGCTCCCGAGCCGATCTTCGTGCTGGACGCCTCCGGCACGGTGGTGGGGGCGAACCGCGCGCTGCTCGAGCTGCTGGACCGCCCGCGCGCCGAAGTCGTGGGCCGGCACGCGCGCGCGTGCCTGGTGGACCCCGAGGACTGGGCGGCGTGCGTGCGCCGGCTCGATGTCCGGCGCGGCGCGCGCGGCATCGAGGTCCGGCTCCAGCGGCGGGACGGCGCGGTCGTGGACTGCCTGCTCTCGGTGGCGGCCGTGGACGGCGCGGGCCGCCGATCTCCCGCGCTCTGGCAGGGCATGCTCGTGGACATCGGCGCACGCAAGCGGGCCGAGCAGAGCGTGCTCGACGCGGCGCTCTTCGACGCGCTCACGGGGCTGCCCAACCGCGCCCGCTTCATGGACCGGCTGGAGCAGGCGGTGCGGCGCATGCGGCGGCGGCCGGAGGAGAACTTCGCGCTGCTCTTCATCGACCTGGACCGCTTCAAGGTCGTGAACGACAGCCTCGGCCACCTGGTGGGCGACGAGCTGCTCGCGCGCATCGCGCGCCGGCTGGAGGCGTGCATCCGGACGGTGGACATGGTGGCCCGCATGGGCGGCGACGAGTTCGCGATCCTGCTCGACGGGGTGGACGGGCTCATGGACGCGACGCGCGTGGCCGGCCGCATCGAGGAGCAGCTCGGCTCCCCCTTCGAGCTGGCCGGGCGCGAGGTCTTCGCCAGCGCCAGCATCGGCATCACGCTCGGCCGCGCCGGCTACCGCCGGCCGGACGAGGCGCTGCGCGACGCCGACATCGCCATGTACCAGGCCAAGGCGGGCGGCCGCCCCTACGAGATCTTCGACGAGGGGATGTACGCGCAGGTGGTCGAGCGGCTCCAGCTCGAGACCGACCTGCGCCGCGCCGCCGACCGCCACGAGTTCATCGTCCACTACCAGCCGATCGTCTCCATCCAGTCCGGCCACCTGCTCGGCTTCGAGGCGCTGCTGCGCTGGGAGCACCCGGAGCGCGGGCTGCTGCTGCCGGACGCCTTCCTCGGCGTGGCCGAGGAGATGGGCCTGGTCGTCCCGATCGGCTGGCGCCTGCTCGACGACGCCTGCCGCCAGCTGCGCCGCTGGCAGGACCGCTACCCCGCCGTGCCCGCCCTCGCCATGAGCGTCAACATGTCCGCCCGCCAGCTCTTCCAGCCCGACTTCGTCGAGCGCGTCGTGGGCGCCGTGCGCCGCAGCGGCGTCGCCGAGGGCAGCCTCTACATCGAGATCACCGAGAACGAGATCACCGGCAACGTCGACAGCGCCGCCCAGACCCTCGGCCGCCTCAAGGCCGCCGGCATCCGCCTCTCCATCGACGACTTCGGCACCGGCTACAGCTCCCTCAGCTACCTGCACCGCCTCCCCTTCGACGTGCTCAAGATCGACCGCTCCTTCGTCAGCGCCATCGACGGCGGCAGCGGCCCGCCCGAGCTCGTCTGGTCGATCGTCGCCCTCGCCCACAACCTCGGCATGCGCGTCGTCGGCGAGGGCATCGAGACCGCCGAGCAGCTCGATGAGCTGCGCGCGCTGCGCTGCGAGTACGGCCAGGGCTTCTTCTTCTCCGGCGCCGTGGACGGCGACGCCGCCGCCGCCTTCATCGCGGCCGGCCTGCCCGCCGCCGCTGCGCCCCCGTCCCCCGTGCCACGCGGGGCGGACGGGGCATTTGCCGCCCCCGCCAACAATTGACTGAACGGCCGCGCGCATCTATACTTGGCGCACTGTAGGACACTGGGGGCATGCGCCGGACAATCAGCGGCGCGCTCGATGCCTCGTTCCGCTCGAATATCCAGGTTGGTCCGCCAGGCCGGCGGGATCCGGCCGACCACCGCTGCCGACGGCGTGCCGTGCGCGTGCGCCCCTTCCGCGCAAGCCGTTGCGGAGAGTTCCATGTCGCTCAGGACCAAGATCCTCCTCCTTTTCGGCGCGCTCGCGGTCGTCCCGATGGTCGCCATCGGGGTGGCCGACTACTACCAGTCCCTCTACGCCCTCGGCGCCGTCATCGAGACCAAGGCGCAGGCCACCTCCGAGGCCCGCGCCCGCACCATCCTCGACCGCCACGCCCAGGCCGAGCTCGCCGTCACGGAGCTCGCCGCCGCCCGCCCGCTCCGGCTCCTCTTCCGCGGCCCCCGACCCGCTCCCGGCGCCTGGCGCGACGCCATCCTCGGCCAGCTCGCCGCCATGGATCCGTCCGCCTCCGGCCTCTTCGCCTCCTTCGAGGTGCTCGACGCCGGCGGCCGCCGCATCGCCCTCGTCCAGGACAGCGCCGGCCGCGCCGCCGGCGACGGCGGGGGCTGCTCCGCTCCGCTCCGCTCCGCCGCCTTCGAGCGCCCCGTCATCAGCGCCGACGGCTGGACCGTCGGCCGGCTGCGCGCCGTGCCGCGCGCGGACGGCCTCTTCCCGGCCGCCATCATCGGCGACCGCTTCGGCGCCACGGGGATGGACCTCGTGGTGGACCGCAGGGACGGCCGCATCGTCTACTCGGATCCGTGCGAGCTGGTCGCGCGCTCCTTCCCCGCCGTCGTGCACGTGGACGGCGCGCGCTGGAGAGCGGTGCTGGTGGGCGGCTCCGCCACCTTCCGGGTGCGCCGCGACAGCATCGAGTACGTCGTCGCCGCGGCGCCCGTGCCGCGCGCGGACTGGCTCTACCTCACCATGGTCCCGCTGCGCGAGTTCACCTCGCCCTACGCCAAGGCGCGCTCCCTCTGGCTGCTGCTCGTGGTCGGCGTGGGCGCCGCCGCGGGCCTCGCCTTCCTCGTCCTCAGCCGCCGCCCGCTGCTCGCGCTGCGGCGCCTGTCGGGCGCGGCCGACGCCATCGGCCGCGGCGAGTTCTCGCTCTGGCTGCCGCCCGGCGGCGGCGACGACGAGGTCGGCCGCCTCTCGCAGGCGTTCGTGCGCATGACGGCGCGCCTCAAGGACCTGATGCGCCAGGTCGAGTTCGGCCGGCAGCTCCGCGTGGTCGGCCAGATGGGCGCCTACGTGGCGCACGAGATCCGCAATCCGCTCGGCGCCATCAGCATCCACCTCGAGAGCCTCGCCCGCGAGGTGGACCGGGGCCGTACGCCCGAGCGCACCGGAACGGTGCTGCACCTGGCCCTCGACGAGATCCGCCGCCTCGAGGACATCGTCAACAGCTTCCTCGCCCTCGGCCAGACCCAGAGCGGCGAGCGCACCCCCACCGCGCTGCACCGCGTCGTGGAGGCGGCGCTCACCGTGCTGCGCGGGGAGCTCGGCCGGCGCGGGCTGCACGCGGAGTTCGCCGCGCTGGCGCCGGAGAACACGGTGGTCGCGGACCGCGCGGCGCTCCAGGGCGCGCTCGTCAATTTGCTGTTGAACGCCGCCGACGCCTCGCCGCCCGGGGGGACCGTCCGCATGTGGACGGAGATCGCCTCCGACCTGGCCGGCGAGCGCGTGCTCCGCCTGCACATCGCGGACGAGGGGAGCGGCGTGGCGCCCGAGATGCGCGAGCACATCTTCGAGCCGTTCTTCACGACCAAGCCGCGCGGCAACGGCATCGGCCTGCCGGTGGCGCGCCAGATCGTCGAGGAGCACGGCGGGCGGCTCTACTGCGAGAGCCCGGCCGAGACGGCGGGCGGGGCGGAGTTCGTGCTGGAGCTGCCGCTGGCCGCGCCGGCCGCGGCGGGGCGCTCCTTCCCGGGGCTCGAGCGTGCGGCGCACGGCGAGGAGCTCGCGGGCGCGGGATCCTCGAACGCGAACGCGAGGAAGGTCATGTGAGCGGACGCATCCTGATCGTCGATGACGATCGCTCCCACCGGACCGCGCTGGAGATGCACCTCTCCGGCAGCTACGAGGTGATGGCGGTCGAGAGCGCGGAGCGCGCGCTCGGCGTGCTGGCCCGCTTCGAGCCCGACATCGTGCTCACGGACGTGCGCATGGACGGCATGGACGGCTTCGAGCTGCTCGGCAAGGTGCGCGAGCACCGGCCCGACATGGACGTCATCCTCATGACCGCCTACGACGACCTCCAGGGCGTCATCGACGCCATGAAGGCCGGCGCCTACGACTACCTGCTCAAGCCGATGCGCCTCGACGACCTCGACGCGCGCATCCTGCGCTGCTTCCGCGGCCGCGAGGCGAAGCGCAAGACGGCCGCCGCGGAGCCGCTGCCGCCGCCCAGGAACCTCATGGGCCTGGTCGGCCGCGACCCGCGCATCATCGAGATCTTCAAGACCATCGGCCAGCTCGCGCAGACGCGCGCGCCCGTCCTCATCCGCGGCGAGACCGGCACCGGCAAGGAGATCATCGCGCGCACCGTGCATGCGAACTCCGTGGCCGCCGACGCGCCCTTCATCGCCGTCAACTGCACGGCCATCCCGGAGACGCTGCTCGAGTCCGAGCTCTTCGGCCACGTGAAGGGCGCCTTCACGGGCGCGACCGGCGACCGGCGCGGCTGCTTCGAGCTGGCGGGGGAGGGGACCCTCTTCCTCGACGAGATCGGCGACACCACCCCCGCCTTCCAGGCCAAGCTCCTGCGCGTGCTCCAGGAGAAGGAGTTCTACCCGGTCGGCAGCGAGCAGCCGCGCCGCACCAGCGCCCGCGTCGTGGCCGCCACGCACCGCCCCGTCGAGCGCCTGGTCGAGGAGCAGCTCTTCCGCGAGGACCTCTACTTCCGCCTGCGCGTGGTGGAGATCCGCGTGCCCCCGCTGCGCGAGCGCCGCGGGGACGTCCCCCTCCTCGTGCAGAGCATCCTCGAGCGCGTCAGCCGCGAGAGCCACGGCCCGATCCCCCAGGTGCCGCCCGCCGTCATGGCCGCGCTCACCGCCTACGACTGGCCCGGCAACATCCGCGAGCTGGAGAACGCCCTCACGCGCGCCTCCATCCTCGCCCAGGGCGGCGTCATGCGCCTCGAGGACCTCGAGCTCGGCCACCCCGGCGGCGACGCCGAGCCGGAGCAGCGCCCCGCCTCCGGCGCCGCGCCCGAGCCCGCCGCCGCCGCCCCCTACGCCGGCGACGAGGCCGACGCCGTCTTCACCATGGTCGGCGCCGATGCCACCCTCGACGACATCCAGCGCGAGCACGTCGCGCGCGTGCTCAGCCGCCTCGGCGGCAACAAGTCCGTGGCCGCCAAGCTGCTCGGCATCTCGCGCCCCCGCCTCAACCGGCTGCTCGAGCGTTTCGGGCTGGAAGGGGAGTAGTCCTCAGCCATCGCTTTCCGCGGCCGGCTCGCCCGTGGGCGGGCGCCGGCGTGCCGCGCGCGAGGCCGCGCGCGGCGCCGGCTGGAAGAGCAGCCACAGCCCGGCGCCGAGCGAGAGGAGCGCCGGCGGCAGCAGGTAGAGCCGCGGCGCGCCGCCGGGCGCCAGCAGGAACGCGGCGACGCCGGGCCGCGCGGCAAGCAGGAGCAGCGCGGCGTTGTTCAGCAGGTGCATGAGCGAGCTGGTGAAGATCGAGCGCGTGCGCCAGACCACCGTGGCCAGCAGCAGGCCGACCCAGGCCGTGGGCAGGAAGCGGAACACCGTCTCGTAGGAGAGGTGGAAGGCGCCGAAGAGCAGCGCGTTCAGCAGCAAGGCCGTGACGGCCAGGCGGAAGCGGCGGCTGCCCGACAGCAGGATCCCGCGGAACACGACCTCCTCGCAGATGGCCGGCGTGACGGCGGTGGCGAGCAGCATGAGCAGCAGCTCGCGCCCGGACGTGGCGGTGAGCAACCCGGCCATCCCGCGCAGCAGCCCTTCCGGCAGCGCGATCACCAGCTTCTGCGCCCACGCCAGGTACCAGCCGAGCGGCAGCCCGCCCGCCATCACGAGGAGGCCGGCGAGGAGCTCGCGCGGTGCGGGCCGGCGCAGCGCCAGCGTCGCCTTCGGGTCGTAGCCGCCCAGGAACACGAACGCCAGCGCCGGCAGGAACAGGAGCAGCCACTCCGCCAGCATGGTTCCGCGCAGGGCCGCCGCGGCCGAGGGGCCGGAGACGAACGTGCGCCCCACGTAGAAGTAGAGCGCCGCCACGAGCGCCACGAACGCCACCGCCTCGCCGGCGCGCGGCAGCCGCCCGCCGTGCGCGCCGAACGAGCCGAGGAGCGCCCCTAGCCGGCGCGGCGAGGCGCGGTGCTCGTCCGAGCCGAACAGCACCTCCTCGCTGCCGAACCCGCGCGCCGCGAAGAGCAGCGCCAGCACGGCATAGAGCGTGGTGGTGGCCACCGCGATCACGGCCAGCCCGGGGTCCGCCTGCCCCGCCAGCAGCTCCCGGATCAGCAGCGCGATTCCCGCCACGGGCACCGCGGCGAGCGCCGGCGTCATGGCGATCCCGGGGATCCCCGGCAGCATCGCGGGCAGCACGGCCAGCGTGTAGATCGGCGTGAGCACGTTCTGCGCTTCCTTGAGGGAGCGCGCGCGTGTGGCCAGGCCGAGGAACACGCCGGCGAAGAGGATCGCCACGGGCGCGAGCGTCGCCAGGATCAGCGCCGTCGTCTGCCAGTCGAGCACGCCGCCGAAGCCGCCCTGGCCCGCGATCCCGGCCAGCCCCGCGTTCAGCGTCAGGTAGATGCTGCCCACGTTCAGCACCGCCGCGAAGATCCCCATGATCGCCACCGTGGCGAACTTGCCGGCCACGATCTGCCACGCGGGCACGGGCGCCGTGACGAGCGCCTCCAGCGTGCCGCGCTCCTTCTCCCCGGCGGCCAGGTCGATGGCGGGGTAGAACGTCCCCAGCATGGTGACGAGCACGAGCAGCACCGGCAGGAATCGCCCGAGCGTGAAGCCCGCCGCCTCGAGCGGCTTCGCCACCGACTCGCTGGTCCGCTCCACCGGCCGGGCCAGCCCCGGCGGGAGCCCGCGCGCCTCCAGGCGCTGGCGCACCAGCGCCGCGCCGTAGTCGTCGAGCGCCTTGCGGACCTTGCCGAGCGCGAGCTCCGAGGCGCCGCTCCGCTCGTCGTAGAAGAGCTTCACTCTCAGCGTGAGCCCGCTGTCCGCCGGCTCCGCGCGCACGAGCAGGTCGACCGTGCCCCGCCGCACGGCCGCCTCGCTCATCCCCGGCGGCGCGTCCACCACGCGCACGTGGTCGAGCCCGCGCACGCTCGCGCCCAGCTCCGCCGGCAGCGCGCCCTGCACCGCCACCGTCGTCGTCCGCGACGCCATGTCCGCCGCGCCCACGAACAGCACCTGCTCCACCAGCACGAACATCGCCGGATAGAGCAGGATCGGGATCCCGACCATCACGAAGATCGTGCGCCGGTCCCGGACCGTCTCCCGGACCTCCTTCTTCAGGATCGCCCACCACGCGCGGCTCATGCGCGCGCCCCGGCGGTGGTGTGCCGGGTGATCAGGCGCAGGAACGCCCGGGCGAGGTTCGGTTGCTCGGTCTCCTCGAGCAGCGTCTCCAGGCTGCCCTCCGCCACCAGCCGCCCCTCCACGAGAATGCCGAGCCGCTCCGCCAGCAGCTCGGCACTCTCCATCTGGTGCGTCGAGAACAGCACCGCCTTCCCGCGCGCCTGCTCCTCGTAGATGAACGCGTGGATGCTCTCCGCGCTCACCACGTCCAGACCGTTCGTCGGCTCGTCCAGCACCACCACCGCAGGATCGTGGATCACCGCCCGCGCGATCGCCACCCGCTGCCGCTGCCCCGTTGACAGCCGCCCGCAGTAGCGGCCCGCGAACTCCGTGATCCCGAAGCGCGCCACCAGCTCGTCCACCCGCTCCGAGAGCCGTGCCCCGCCCAGCCCGTGCAGCTCGCCGAACAGCCGCAGAAACTCCACCGGCGTGTGCCGCTCGTAGAGCCCCATCGACGCCGACAGGAAGCCGATCCGCCGCCGCGCCTCCAGCGGCCGCTCCGCCACGTCCAGCCCCGCCACCCGCACCGTGCCCGCGCTCGGCGCCAGCAGTGTCGCCGCGCAGCGCAGCGCCGTCGTCTTCCCCGCGCCGTTCGGCCCCAGCAGCCCGTAGATCTCCCCCGACCGCACGGTCAGCGTGAGATCCCGGACGGCCTCGGTTTCGCCGTACGATTTGCTGAGGTGATCGAACTCGATCAAGGCCGCTCCCGGGAGGCTCGCTCCTCCTGCTCTCAGCGACATGAAGGGCGTCCCGGCGAAGGGCGTTCCACGCGGAGACGCCGGGGAGCGGAGTCATTGTAGCGGTTCACGATGCGTCCCGATCCTTTCCGAGCGTTGCGACCACGACCGGCCCTTCACACGACCGCACCTTCACCGTTTTCGAAGGGCGTTCCACGCGGAGACGCCGGGGAGCGGAGTCATTGTAGCGGTTCACGGTGCGTCCCGATCCCTTCCGAGCGTTGCGACCACGACCGGCCCTTCACACGACCGCCCCTTCACCGTTTTCGAAGGGCGTTCCACGCGGAGACGCTGGGGAGCGGAGTCATTGTAGCGGTTCATGATGCGTCCCGATCCTTTCCGAGCGTTGCGACCACGACCGGCCCTTCACACGACCGCACCTTCGCCGTTTTCGAAGGGCGTTCCACGCGGAGACGCCGGGGAGCGGAGTCATTGTAGCGGTTCACGGTGCGTCCCGATCCTTTCCGAGCGTTGCGACCACGACCGGCCCTTCACACGACCGCACCTTCACCGTTTTCGAAGGGCGTTCCACGCGGAGACGCCGGGGAGCGGAGTCATTGTAGCGGTTCACGATGCGTCCCGATCCCTTCATGAGCGTTGCGGCCACGACCGGCCCTTCACACGACCGCCCCTTCACCGTTTTCGAAGGGCGTTCCACGCGGAGACGCTGGGGAGCGGAGTCATTGTAGCGGTTCACGATGCGTCCCGATCCCTTCATGAGCGTTGCGGCCACGACCGGCCCTTCACCGTTCGAAGGGCGTTCCACGCGGAGACGCCGGGGAGCGGAGTCATTGTAGCGGTTCACGATGCGTCCCGATCCCTTCATGAGCGTTGCGGCCACGACCGGCCCTTCACCGTTTTCGAAGGGCGTTCCACGCGGAGACGCCGGGGAGCGGAGTCATTGTAGCGGTTCACGGTGCGTCCCGATCCCTTCATGAGCGTTGCGGCCACGACCGGCCCTTCACCGTTCGAAGGGCGTTCCACGCGGAGACGCCGGGAGCGGAGTCATTGTAGCCGCGCACCACGCGTCCCGATCCCTGTACGTGCGACCACGACCGGCCTTTCACCGTTCGAAGGGCGTTCCACGCGGAGACGCCGGGGAGCGGAGTCATTGTAGCGGTTCACGATGCGTCTCGATCCCTGTATGAGCGTTGCGGCCACGACCGGCCACTCCACTAAGCGGACCCAGGCGGAGCGCCTCCTGGAAGCGGGTCCCTGTGTTCTCCGCTCCCGCTGCGTCTCCGCGTGGAACGCGGCCGACCCGGCCGACCCGGCTGACCCGGCTGACCCGGCTGACCCGGCTGACCCGGCTGACCCGGCTGACCCGGCTGACCCGGCCCTTCCACGCCGAGAGGCCGAGGAGCGGAGTCCACGTAGCCGTTCACGACGCGCTTGAATCCCTGCATGAGCGTTGCTCCGCCGAAATTGATCAACAGCCCCAGACGCAGGTCCAGGAGCCTCAGGTAGGTCAGGACCTGCTTCCAGTGCACCGGCGCGAGGCGGTCCACCGACTTGATCTCGACCACGACAACCCCTTCGACCAGCAGGTCCAGGCGGAAGGCCTCTTCGAAGCGGATCCCCTCCAGCTCGAGTGGGATCCGCTTCTGGCGCTCGACGTGGAGCCCGCGCCGCTCGAGGTCCCTCTTGAGGAGGGCCTCGTAAACCGATTCGAGCAGCCCCGGTCCATAGCGACGATGCACGCCAATGGCGGAATCGAGGATCTCGCCCGACACAAAATCCAGGTCCATGCCGCGTTCTCCGCTCCCCCGCGTCTCCGCGTGGAACGCTGCCGATCCGTCCGGGGCGCAGGAATAGACGGATGCGCCGGAGCTGGTCGTCCACGCGCGCGCCGAACGTCAGTCTGGGCCGCTCCCGGCAGGCTCGCGCCCTGCAGAACAGTCGGGTGCGGCCTCCTGCGGCAGCGTTGCCGTCTCCCTCCGGGGCAGGGCTCCGTTCGCCCACCCCGGTATCCGCGGGCCGTTTCACGCAGAGACGCCGGGGAGCGGAGTCATCGTAGCGGTTCACGATGCGCCCCGATCCCTGTACGAGCGTTGCGGCCACGACCGGCCTTTCACCGTTTTCGAAGGGCGTTCCACGCGGAGACGCCGGGGAGCGGAGTTGTTGGAGCCGCGCACCACGCGTCCCGATCCCTTCATGAGCGTTGCTCCGCCGGCGCGAGGCAGCCGGAAGACCTCTTCGAAGCGGACCCTATCCAGCTCGAGTGGGATCCGCCTCTGGCCCTCGACGTGGAGCCCGCGCCGCTCGGCCAGGTCCATGCCGCGTGCTCCGCTCCCCCGCGTCTCCGCGTGGAACGCTGCCGATCCGTCCGGGGCGCAGGAATAGACGGATGCGCCGGAGCTGGTCGTCCACGCGCGCGCCGAACGTCAGTCTGGGCCGCTCCCGGCAGGCTCGCGCCCTGCAGAACAGTCGGGTGCGGCCTCCTGCGGCAGCGTTGCCGTCTCCCTCCGGGGCAGGGCTCCGTTCGCCCACCCCGGTATCCGCGGGCCGTTTCACGCAGAGACGCCGGGGAGCGGAGTCATCGTAGCGGTTCACGATGCGCCCCGATCCCTGTACGAGCGTTGCGGCCACGACCGGCCTTTCACCGTTTTCGAAGGGCGTTCCACGCGGAGACGCCGGGGAGCGGAGTTGTTGGAGCCGCGCACCACGCGTCCCGATCCCTTCATGAGCGTTCCGGCCACGACCGGCCATTCCGCTAAGCGGACGCAGGCGGAGCGCCTCCTGGAAGCGGGTCCCTGTGTGCTCCGCTCCCGCTGCGTCTCCGCGTGGAACGCGGCCGACCCGGCCGACCCGGCCCTTCCACGCCGAGACGCCGGGGAGCGGAGTCCTCGTAGCGGTTCACCACACGCGCTCGAACCCTCCATGAGCGTTGCTCCGCCGGCGCGAGGCAGGCGGAAGACCTCTTCGAAGCGGATCCCGTCCAGCTCGGGTGGGATCCGCCTCTGGCGCTCGACGTGGAGCCCGCGCCGCTCGGCCAGGTCCATGCCGCGTTCTCCGCTCCCCCGCGTCTCCGCGTGGAACGCTGCCGATCCGTCCGGGGCGCAGGAATAGGCGGATGCGCCGGAGCTGGCCGCGGGCCCTTCCACGCCGAGACGCCGGGGAGCGGAGTCCTCGTAGCGGTTCACCACACGCGCTCGAACCCTCCATGAGCGTTGCTCCGCCGGCGCGAGGCAGGCGGAAGACCTCTTCGAAGCGGACCCTATCCAGCTCGAGTGGGATCCGCCTCTGGCGCTCGACGTGGAGCCCGCGCCGCTCGTCCAGGTCCATGCCGCGTTCTCCGCTCCCCCGCGTCTCCGCGTGGAACGCTGCCGATCCGGCGGAAGACCTCTTCGAAGCGGATCCCGTCCAGCTCGAGTGGGGTCCGCATCTGGCCCTCGACGTGGAGCCCGCGCCGCTCGGCCAGGTCCACGCCGCGTTCTCCGCTCCCCCGCGTCTCCGCGTGGAACGCCGCCGATCCGTCCGGCGGAGCGTCCCTTCAAGGCTTCGGCGCCTGCGGCTCGGAGCTCCCGACCACCCGGTTCACCAGCTCCGTGAACACCTCAGGCGGCACCAGCCCCAGCGTGCCCGGCACCCCGATCAGCGTCAGGAAGTAGAACAGCGCCCACAGCCGATGGCCCGCTCCCGTCAGGATCGTCAGCAGGACCGAGATCGCGACGATCACCAGCCCCGTGAGGCGCACCGTCCGCCGCGGGCTCGGCGCGCGCTGCCGCGCCCACCGCGCCAGCCAGTACGCGGCCACCACCGCGCCGCTCACCAGCAGCATCTCCACCGCTCCCAGGATCCCGCCGATCACGGAGCCGATCATGGCCGCCTCGCCCTTCTCGTAGTGCTCTCAGGGTAGCGCGCCCGTCGCGGGCGCGCGTTCCGATACCTCCGCCCCTGCAGGGACGGGGCCATGCCGCGCCCTCCCCGCCGCGCCCCCGCCGGCCGCCGCGCGCCCCCGGAATCCGCCGTCCGCGAGCGAAAATCCGCCCGCAACGGGCGCGCGTCGGCGCACCGCCCGCCGGCGCGCGCGCCGGGCGCACCCGCAAATCGTTACAGCCGGGCTGTAACATTTTAGCGGGTTTCAACCTCCGCGCCGTTGCGCGACCGTTGCGCCACAACGATTTCGGCCGCTCAACCCCATGGCACGCGTCTTGTCTCCGGAAGCGCCGCCTGTCGTGCGCCCGTGGGCCCCGTGCCGTGGCCCGGGGACGATGCGCCATCTCCACCGACGTAACAGGGAGTTCCGCATGATCGCGAGCCGTCGTTGGTTCGTTGCCCGGGGACGCGCCGTGCTCGGCTTCTCGCTCGGTCTCGGCCTCGTCATCGTGCTCGGCAGCTGCCAGGCCGACACGCTCTACCAGGCCGGCACTCCGAACGTCCAGCCGCCCACCATCGTCATCACCTCCCCCGCCACCGGCGCCGCCGTCCAGGCCGGGCACACCGTGCCCGTCCGCATGGTGGCCACCGACGCGGCGGGCGTCTCGCAGATCGTGCTCACCGTCTCCGGCGCGCTCCAGCAGACGATCGTGAAGAGCTACTCCCCGCCACGCGACTCCGTCGTGCTCGACACCGTCGTCGTCGTGCCGGCGGGCACCTCAGGCAACGTCCAGCTGCGCGCCCGCGCCGTGAACGCCGGCGGCGCCAGCGCCGAGTACGGCCCCGTCGCGCTCGCGGTCAGCTCGACCGACGTGATCGCGCCCACCGTGACCATGACCTTCGGCTCGATGCCGCGCATGGAGCTGACGGACAGCTTCACGGTCCAGGTCCACGGCACCGACAACCCCGGCGGCAGCGGCGTGGCCAAGCTCGGCTACACGGCCATCGTCACGAATCCGCGGCTCGGGCAGACGCAGGCGTTCACCGACAGCGTCGTGCTGGCGCGGCCGGTGGCGGACACCACGGTCCGCTTCGCGCTCGCGCCGCCGCTCGTGGATGCCCTCGACCTGCCGGACTCGCTGCGCGTGGAGATGCACGCGTTCGCGGTGGACAGCGCCGGGCTCTGCACGGGCGCCGTGGACGCCAGCGGCACGCCGACCGTCGGCTGCGACGTGGCGACGATCGGCGGCAGGCAGGTGCGGGTGGCGGCCCGCGTCGGCGCGAAGGCCGACGTGCTCGTGGTGGCCGGCCGGACCTCGGCCGTCCCCGGCGGCGGCTCGATCCCCGACCTGCTCGTGGACAACGCGCGCGCCCGGGTCTACGTCTCCAACTTCAGCCGCAACCTCGTGCAGGTGCTCGGCGCCGCGACCGGCGCCTGGCAGAGCGACGTCCAGGTCGGCTCCGAGCCCTGGGGGCTCGCCTGGAACGCCAACCACGACAGCGTCTTCGTGGCCAACTCGGGCGGCACCAACCTTTCCGTGCTGTCCGTGTCCGGCACCCCGAAGGAGGACGTGGCGCGCCGCTTCTACACGCCCGACGCGCCGCTCTTCCAGATCAGCTCCAGCACCGGCGGCGGGGCCGTGCGCCTGTCCGGCACCTTCATCGAGCTGAGCGACCGGCCCCAGTACATCGCCGAGGACGCCGCCGGGCGGCTGCTCTACTCGACGCAGCCCACGCCCAGCGCCTCCGACGGCACCATCCGCGTCGTCACGCGCCAGCCGGGCTGGCCGAAGTCCGAGTCGCGCCTGCTCGTCCGCAGCCAGGACATCGTGTACGCCCAGAACTCGACCGCCATCGCGCACGTGGACAGCATCCAGCTCTACACCAACACCGGCGGCGACGACGCCATCCAGATCTGGGACCACCAGCCCGGCTTCCCGGGCACCATCATCGCCAGCGGCATCCAGAGCCTGCCGAACGCCATTGCCTACATGGAGGCGCACGGCTCCGACATCCTCTGGGGCCAGGGCACCTGGTCGCTCAAGGACGTCGCCTTCGCCGACACCACGTTCGTGGCCGCCTCCGCCGACCGGAAGTGGCTCGCCTTTGGCGCCGGCGCCACCGCGCCCGCCGGCCGCATCGTGCTGTGGAGCTCCGACGCCGCCGCCATCAGCAGCAACGTCCCGGTCACCGACCTCGTCGCCAACGCCTCCGAGCGCGTGCAGGGCCTCGACCTCAACTCCGACGGCACCCTCGGCGCCGCCCGCTCCGACGTGGCCGCCTACTTCTTCACCCGCGACCTCCGCCTCCAGGGCAGCTTCGCCGACGGCCTCGGCACCGGCGCGGGCGGCATCGCCATCGACCCCGGCCACCCCTCCTTCTACGAGGGGGTGCTGTCGAACCAGAACACGCTCGCCTTCGTCGGCACCGGCAACCACACGATCCGGATCATCGACACCATCCACTTCAACACCCGCGGCGAGATCGCCATCCGCGACAACATCGTCGGGCGGCTCGAGGCCGCACCGCGCCTCCCGGGCGACCCCGCGGACGTGGTGCTCAAGCTCTATGGCGTGACCAGCTCGGACGGCATCCTCGTCCTCGATGTCCACAGCGGCGACATCACGAGCTTCTGACGATTCCGGCGTCCATTCCGCGGGGCCGGCGCAGGCGCGCCGCCCCCGCGCACACCCCTGGAGGCATTGGCATGCGTGCTCTCTCTCGCGCTGCACTCGCTCTGCTACTCGTGGCCGCGGCCACGCCGGCGCTGGCGCAGGACTACGGCGCCTCCGCCGGCTGGTACGCCGCCGCGCTCCACGCCACCAGCATGAACAGCGGCGCGGCCGGCACCGCCATCAATCCCGGCTGGGGCTGGGCGGGCGGCGCGTACTACGAGAAATGGCTCGGCTCCGGGCGCGTGGCCTACCGCTTCGACGGCTCGGTCGGGCGCCAGCAGATCCCATGGAACGGGCAGGACCGCAACGTCAACACCTGGCTCGGCGACTTCGGCCTCGAGCTCCGGCTGCTGCCCGCCGCCCCCGGCCGCTCCGTGAGCCCCTTCCTGAGCGCCGGCCCGGGCGTCGTGGTCTACGACCTCGGCCGTGGCCTGCCCGTCACCGACGAGGCGGCGAACGCGCTCTATCAGGGCCGCCAGAAGGCCCTCTTCGCGCCCAACTTCGGCGGCGGCTTCGACATCATCACCCCCTGGACCGTGGACTTCAACAACATCGTCGTCCGGCTCCAGGCCGATGACTACGTGGTGCTCAAGTCCCCGTTCCAGCCGATCTCCGGGTCCGATTTCGGCCTCGTGCACCAGCTCCGCTTCGCGATCGGGCTGCACGCCGGCATGGGCACGCTCGGCGGCGCCTCCGCCCAGCGCGTCCGCTAGGCTGTAACGATGCATTACACCGTCTCCCGCACGGATCGTTACACCGCGGCCTTCCGGCCGGTGGGCGGATTGATGGAAGTCGTTGTGGCACAACGATTCACGTTTGGCGACAACGGTGGCCCGGCACTTGACTCTACCCGGGTTCGGTCAGCGGGGCGCGTCACCCCTGATGGTTTCCCGTTTCCGGGCTGCCTCTGCAGCCCCGGCGCTTTCCAACCCAGGCCCTCGTGGCCGGAAAGGAGCACTCCAATGCTGGAGCTGTGGAAGAGTTTCTGGACGGACCAGTCCGGGCAGGACCTGTCCGAGTACGCGCTTCTGCTCGTGCTGATCGCCGCCGCGCTGGTGACGATCATCATCGCGCTGCAGAACGAGATCAAGAGCGCGTTCAGCCGCGTCACGAGCGCGCTGTCCTCCGGTAACACGGCAGGCAGCTGACGGTGGGCACGTCGCGGGCGGCCCGCACGGGGCCGCCCGCGGGTGCTTCCCATGGGAGGCCGCCCCGAGGGGCGGTCGTCATGACGTTCTGGAAAGGGAGATCCGGGTGAGAGGCGAGGTCGAGTTCTGGGCGCTGCTGTTCCCGGTCCTGACCGCTGCGGCGGTCTGGGACTGGCGTGCGCGCGTGATCCCGAACTGGCTGACGCTCTCCGCCCTGCTGGTCGCGCTCGGGCTGGCGGCCCTCCCCGGCGGGATCGACCTCGTGGCCTCGCTCGAGGGAGCCGCGCTGGGGCTCGGCTTCGGCTTCGTGCTCTTCGTCCTCGGCGCGCTCGGCGGCGGTGACGCCAAGCTGTTCGCGGCCGTGGGCGCGTTCCTCGGCCCGCTATCGTTCCTCTATGCGCTGCTGGCGGTGATCCTGGTCGGCGGAGCCATGGCCCTGGTGGCGGTGGTGCGCAAGGGCGCGCTGCGGGCCACGCTCGGCAACATGGGCCTGATCGTCCTGAGCCTGGTGACCTTCGGCCTGGCCGGCCGGCGGGTCACCCTGAGCTCGGAGGGAGCGATCGCCGTGCCCTACGGCATCGCGATCGCCATCGGGACCGTCATCGCCCACGTCTGGGGGCTCGCATGAGACGGATCGCAAGCCGATGCGGATGGACGCCCCGGCCCCGCGGCGGACAGGCGCTCGTGGAGTTCGCCTTCGTGCTGCCGATCCTGCTCCTGCTGATCCTCGGCATCTTCGAGTTCGGGCGCGCCTACAATGCGTACGAGGTGGTCACCGACGTCGCCCGCGAGGCAGCGCGCCGCGCGGTAGTGGACGACACCTCGAGCACCGCCACGATCCGGGGCGTGGCCGTCGCCGACCTCGACCGCGCCGGGCTCGCCGCGGCCGACAGCATGGTCACGGTCAGCGATCCGAACACGGCGGGGGCGACCACCACCGTGACGATCCAGTACCCGTTCAAGTTCCTGTTCCTCGGGCCCATGCTCTCGTGGGCCACCGGACAGGATCAGGTCGTGCTCAGCAGCACCTGCGAAATGCGGCACGAGTAGCCAAGGAAGAGTCATGAACAAGAGACGGATGTGGATCGTCCTCGCGGTCGCGGCGCTGCTCGGCCTCGCCGCCGCGTTCCTGTCGGCGGACTACGTGCGCTCCTCGCGCACGCCGATCCTGCCGACCGCGGCGCCCAAGACGCAGGCCGTGGTGGCGGCGCGGGACCTTCCCGTCGGCGCCATCATCAAGCCGGAGGACGTGCGCCTGATCGACTGGCCCGGCGACCTGCTTCCCGCGGGCTTCGCCTCCAAGCCGGAGCAGGTGGTCGGGCGCGGCGTCATCACGGCCGTGGCGGCCAACGAGCCGCTGCTGCAGTCCAAGCTGGCGGACAAGGCGTCCGGCGGCGGGCTGCCGATCGTGATCCCCCCCGGGATGCGCGCCATGAGCGTGCGCGTGGACGAGGTGATCGGCGTGGCCGGCTACGTCGTCCCGGGCACCCGGGTGGACGTGATCCTCACGGTCAAGCCGCCGGGCCCGAACCAGCAGGAGCTCTCGCGCATCGTGCTGCAGAACGTGCGCGCGCTCGCCTCCGGGCAGATCATCGAGAAGGACCCCGAGGGCAAGCCGATCACCACGCGCGTGGTCACGCTCCAGCTCTCGCCGGAGGAGGCCGAGGCGCTCGCCCTCGCCTCCAACCAGGGCAAGATCCAGCTCGCGCTGCGCAACGGCCTGGACATGGACTCCGTGAGCACGCCCGGCGTGCAGCTGGCCAATCTCGTCTCGGGCGCCGTCATGCGGCCCGTGCGGCGTTCCGGGGGCCGGCGCACCACCTCCACCGAGGTGGCGCGCGAGAGCAACGCGGTCGAGGTTTACAAGGGCGGGCAGCGGACGCTGAAGAAGTTCTAGCTCAGACACTCAGCTTGGGGGCTCTCCATGGCGAGATCGGCGCGGATGCCGGTTCTTACGCTGCTGTGCACGCTGGCCGTGACGGGTGCGGCGGCGGCGCAGCAGGTTCTCACCCAGCCGGAGCGGGTGATCACGATCCCGAAGGGGAAGTCCGCGCTGGTCGTCGAGCGCAACCCCGTCGAGCGCGTCTCGGTGGCGGATGACAAGATCGCGGACCCGATCCCGGTCTCGCCCACGGAGGTGCTCATCAACGGCAAGGACATCGGGATCACCAGCGTGATCGTCTGGTCCAAGACCGGCGGCGTGAGCCTCTACAGCGTGGAGGTGACGGCCGACCCCGAGATCATCAAGCGGCAGATCGAGATGCTCGGCCCCGACGTGCACATCGACGTCGCGGCCAGCGGCAACACGGTCATCCTCTCCGGCACCGTGGCGCGGCCGACCCTCGCCCGGCGCGCCATCGACATCGCGCGCGCCAGCGGCGCCAAGACCGTGATCAACAACATCCACGGGCCCTCCGCCTCGCAGGTGCTGCTGAAGGTCCGCTTCGCGGAGATCACCCGCACCGGCTCGGAGAGCTTCGCCTCCCAGCTCAACGCGCTCAACATCCACGAGCTGCGGCCGGGCGGCCGGGGCACCGACTGGACGACGGAGACCTTCTCCGACGGCCTCGTGCACCTGTTCCTGTCCGGCGACAACACCTCCTTCGAGGCGATCATCAACGCGCTCCGCAAGAAGGGCGAGTTCCGCGAGCTGGCCGAGCCGACGCTGCTCGCCCTCGACGGCGACTCCGCCTCCTTCCTGGCCGGCGGCGAGTTCCCCTTCCCGGTCCTTCAGGGCGGCGGGGCCAGCAATGCCGTCACCATCCAGTGGCGCGAGTTCGGCGTGCGCCTGAACTTCCGCCCCTTCATCACCGATGGCGGCGGCATCCGGCTGCACCTCTCGCCCGAGGTCTCCTCGCTCGACTTCGCCAACGGCCTCGTGCTGAACGGCTTCCGGATCCCGACCATCCAGACGCGCCGCGCGGAGACCACCGTGGAGCTCCAGGCGGGGCAGCACCTCGCCATCGCGGGGCTGCTCGACAACAGCCTGACCACGAACGGGACCAAGATCCCGCTGCTCGGCGACCTGCCGATCATCGGCACCTTCTTCCGCTCCAGCGCGAACGACCAGTCGCGGCGCGAGCTGCTCGTCGTCATCACGCCCGAGATCGTCGAGCCGAGCACCACCATGCCGCCCATGCCGACGGGCGAGCCCTCGACGTGGAAGTGGCTGCGCGGGCTGCGGCCGCAGGACCTGCCGCAGAACCCCGGTGCCCGGTGAAGGGGGAGCACCTGATGCCAGCAATGCAGCGCGCCTCCGGGGAGGAGAGCGAATGAGCGACCGCCTCATCCGGCTCGGCCTGCTCGTGGAGGACGACTCGATCCACCGGGCCGTGGGCGCGGTGGAGCCCGCGCCCGGCTACGCCCTCGAGGTGGTGCGGGAGGTCGGCTTCGACCGCCTGCCGTCCATCCAGGCGGCCGCCGGCGAGTTCGCAACCGCCCGCGTGGACATCGCCTTCGTGGACCTCTCGGCGGACCCGCAGAAGGGCCTCGAGTTCGCCCGCGACCTCGCCGACCTCGACCCCACGATCCTGATCCTGGCCACCGGCCCGGAGCTGCCGCCCGAGCTGCTGCTGCTCGCCATGCGCGCCGGCATCTCCGAGTACCTGCTCAAGCCCGTCGAGCCCGAGGATGTGGCGGCCGCCCTCGGCCGCCTCTCTCGCCGGCTCGCCGCGGCCAAGGAGCCCGAAGCCGCGGTGCCCAGCAAGGTGATCGGCTTCCTGCCCGTGAAGGGCGGCACCGGCACCACCACGGCCGCCGTCAACCTGGCCGTGGCCGTCCACGACGTGAGCGGCGAGAGCACGCTGCTCGTGGACCTCGACCTCGAGCTCGGCGGCACCGCGCTCCTGCTCGGGCTGCGCCCGCGCTTCAGCGTGCTCGACGTCGCCCGCAACATCCACCGCCTCGACGCCGGCCTCATCGGCACCTACGTCGAGCGTCACGAGTCCGGGCTGCACGTGCTCGCCGCCCCCATGCGGCCGGAGCGCTCCGATGTGGTGGCGGGCGACGAGCTGGCCAAGATCCTCCTGCTGCTGCGCACCCACTACCGCTACATCATCCTCGACCTGTCGAAATCGCTCTCGCCGATGACGCTGGCGGCCGTGCAGGAGGCCGACCTCGTCGTCGCCGTCACCACCGCCGACCTGCCGTCCCTGGGCAGCCTCAAGCGCCTGCTGCCGATCCTCGGTCGTGGCGCCGGCAAGGCCAACCCGCACCTGCGCGTGGCGCTCAACCGCTACGTGCCCGACGGCCCGGTCACGCTGGACGACATCCGCACCCTGCTCGACATGCACATCCACTGGGTGCTGAGCAACGACTATCAGGCGCTGATCGGCGCCGCCAACGAGGGCCGTCCGCTCCTGCTCGGACGCTCCTCCTCCCCCTACGCCCGCGACGTCGGCAAGATGGCGGAGGAGATCGTCGGCGAGGGCGCGCG
Source organism: uncultured Gemmatimonadales bacterium (assembly GCA_963708135.1). Taxonomy (GTDB): domain Bacteria; phylum Gemmatimonadota; class Gemmatimonadetes; order Longimicrobiales; family RSA9. The sequence goes on from OY970192.1 coordinate 1,216,667, forward strand.
CGTGTCCGAGAACGGAAAGAAGCCGGCGGGCGCGCTCAAGCGCCTCTTCGGCCGCAGGAGCTCGAGCTAGGAGTCGCGTGATGGCGGAGAACAGGATCGACAAGGTCGATGGCAAGGCGGACGGCGCCCGTCCGCACGACAGCCTCTGGGCCGGGGAGCCGCGGCCGCGCGGCTGGGGAGCCGCGAAGGACGAGTCCGCGGAGGACTTCCAGGGGCGGGTGCACCGGCGCGTGCTCGACCGCCTCAACCTGGCCAGCCTCGCGCAGCTCGAGCGCGAGCAGGCCGCCGACGCCATCCGCACGGTCGTCTTCGAGATCCTCGACCTCGAGCAGACGCCGCTCAACGCCGGCGAGCGCGAGGAGCTGGTCCGGCGCGTGCTCGACGAGATCTTCGGCCTCGGCCCGCTCGAGGGGCTGATCAACGATCCCGAGATCTCCGACATCCTGGTCAACACCGCCCGCCACGTCTTCATCGAGAAGGCGGGCAAGCTCTACCCCACGCCCGTGCGCTTCCGCGACGACCGCCACCTGCTCCAGGTGATCGACCGCATCGTCTCCAACGTCGGCCGCCGCATCGACGACTCCTCGCCGATGGTGGACGCCCGCCTGCCCGACGGCTCCCGCGTCAACGCCATCATCCCGCCGCTCGCCATCGACGGGCCGCACCTCTCCATCCGCAAGTTCAAGCGCGACACGCTCTCCGGCGAGGACCTGATCGAGAAGCTGAGCCTCACGCCGCAGATGCTCGAGATGCTCCAGGGCATCGTCAAGTCGCGCCTCAACGTGCTGATCTCCGGCGGCACCGGCGCGGGGAAGACCACGCTGCTGAACGTGCTCTCCTCCTACATCCCCCACGACGAGCGGATCGTCACGGTCGAGGACTCGGCCGAGCTCCAGCTCAGGCAGCCGCACGTGGTCCGCCTCGAGACCCGGCCGCCCAACGTCGAGGGCCACGGCGATGTGCCGGCCCGCATGCTCGTCATCAACTCGCTGCGCATGCGCCCCGATCGCATCATCGTCGGCGAGGTCCGCGGCGCGGAGGCGGTGGACATGCTGCAGGCCATGAACACCGGCCACGACGGCTCGCTCACCACCCTCCACGCCAACACCCCGCGCGACGCGCTGGCCCGCCTCGAGACCATGGTCTCCATGGCCAACCTGAACCTGCCCGAGAAGGCCATGCGCCAGCAGGTCGCCAGCGCCATCAACGTCGTCATCCAGGTGAACCGCCTCTCCGACGGCACGCGCAAGATCACCGCGATCTCCGAGATCGCCGGGATGGAGGGCGACGTCGTCACCATGAACGACATCTACGTCTTCGAGCGCCGCGGCATCGATGAGGACGGCAACGTCATCGGTCGCTTCCGCTCCACCGGCATCCGGCCGAAGTTCGCCGAGCGGCTCAAGCAGTACGGCATCGAGCTCTCCGCGCTCCTCTTCCTCGACGAGCCCGAGAAGGCCGGGGCACCGCAGGCTCGCGACGAGCGCGAGGCGCGCGAGGCCAAGGAGCCCGCCGGCTCCATCTGGAGGAGCCGATGAGCGTCTATCTGCCGCTCGGCCTCATCTTCATCGCCGTCATGGTCGGCACGCTCGCGCTCGCGTTCGGCCTCGAGCAGCTCCGCATGCGCCGGCACCGCCGCTCCCTCGCCGAGCGCCTCGACGACCTCCAGGGCGAGGTTGCCCAGGGCCCCGGCATCGACGTCCGCCGCAGGGCGGGGAACTCGACGCCCCTCGTCGCCGCGCTCGCCGGCCGCTTCCCGGGCCTGCTCTCCATCGGCCTCATGCTCGAGCAGGCCGACCTGAGCTGGACCGTGCAGACCTTCCTCGTGCTCAGCGCCGGCTTCGCCCTCGGCCTCGGCACCGTGCTGCTCCTGCTGGGCCGCTCCGTTCTCGTCGGCGCCATCGGCGCGGCCGTTGGCTCGCTCCTGCCGTTCCTCTACGTGCGCCACGCGCGGGGCAAGCGCATGCGCCGCTTCGAGGAGCTGCTCCCCGAGGGCATCGACCTCATGGGACGCGCGCTGCGCGCCGGCCACCCCTTCACCGCCGGCATCAAGCTGGTGGGCGAGGAGAGCGCGCCGCCCGTCTCGACGGAGTTCCAGCGCCTGTTCGAGGAGCAGCGCTTCGGCATGCCGCTGCCGGATGCCCTGCTCGGGCTCGCCGACCGCATTCCCAGCCTGGACGTCCGCATCTTCATCACGGCCGTCCTGATCCAGCGCGAGGTCGGCGGCAACCTGGCCGAGGTGCTCGACAAGCTCGGCTACACCATCCGCGAGCGCTTCCGCATCCGCCGCGAGATCCGCACGCGCACCGCCCAGGGCCGCATGACCGGCTACCTCCTGGCCGTGCTGCCCTTCGCCGCCGCGGCGCTGCTCTTCACGATCAACCCGCACTACATGATGCCGCTCTTCAAGGAGCGGCTCGGGCACGTCATGATCGCCTTCGCGCTGATCCTCCAGATGATCGGCTTCGTCTGGATCAAGAAGATCGTGGACATCGACGTCTAGGAGATCCACGAGATGATTTACCTCATTGCCGCGCTCGTCGGCGGCTCGGTTATCCTGCTCACGCTGGCCATTGCGGCCGCGCTGCCCGGCCGCCCGCGCGCCGTCACGCAGCGCCTGGCCGAGCTCCAGCGCTACGGCAACGACTCCTTCGGCGGCGAGCACCAGCGCCGCCGCGCCGAGCGCCGCCAGCAGCTCGCCGGCCTGCTCAAGGAGCTCGGCACGCGCTTCCGCCGCGAGGGCGCGGACGATCCCGAGGTCCGCGACCTGCTCGTGCAGGCCGGCTACCGCGGCCCGAACGCGGGCGCCATCTACTGGGGCGTCCGTCTCGGCAGCGCGGCCGTGCTCGGCATCGTGGTGCTCGCCATGCAGGCGGCGCTCGGCGCCAGCGCGGGCCGCCTGCTGCTCACCGGCATCACGGCCGCCGGGTTCGGCTGGGTCCTGCCCGCCTACCGGGTGGGGGTCAAGCGCCGCAAGCGCATGACCCGGCTCCAGAAGGCGCTCCCCGACGCCCTCGACCTGCTGGTCGTGTGCGTGGAGGCCGGACTCGGCCTGAACCAGGCGCTCGTTCGCGTGGCCGACGAGATCCGCCACGTCAGCAGCGAGCTCAGCGACGAGCTCACGCTCGTCAACCTCGAGATCCGCTCCGGCATCGAGCGCGAGGCCTCGCTGCGCCACCTGGCCGAGCGCACGGGCGTGGACGACATCCGCTCCCTGTCCACCATCCTGATCCAGACGGAGCGCTTCGGGACCTCGGTGGCCACCGCGCTGCGCACGCAGGCCGACACCATGCGCATGATCCGCCGCCAGCGCGCGGAGGAGCAGGCGGCCAAGGCCACGATCAAGATCGTGCCGCCGCTCGTCTTCTTCATCTTCCCGGCCATCTTCATCACCATCCTGGGGCCGGCGGGGATCCAGCTGATCCAGTTCTTCAGGGACCTGAACCAGTGAAGCGCGTTCGCGTCGAGAATCCGGCGAGGGGCACCGTCCTGGGCTCCTCGATCATGCTGGCGGAGTCGTCGTGGAACCGGCTGCGCGGCATGCTCGGCCGGGCCGCGCCCTCGGCCGGCGAGGGGCTGCTCCTCGCCCCGTGCCGCGGCGTCCACATGTACGGCATGCGCTACCCGCTCGACGTGCTCTTCCTCGACCAGGAGGGCGGCGTCGTCGCCGTCTATCCCGCGCTTCCCCCCGGCACACGCACTCCGCTGGTCCGCGGCGCCGCCTTCGCCCTCGAGCTGCCCGTGGGCACCGTCGAGGCGAGCGGCACCTCCGTGGGCGATTCCCTCTCCTGGACGCCGTCCAACGGCGGCGCGCCCGTCCGCTAGCGAGCGAGGAAGTCATGGAGCACGCAGTCGCGACGCCGTACAGGTCCGCCGCCGGGCCGCCCGTGCCGGACTCGGTCGCCGACACGGGGCTGACGCCCGAGGCGATCACGGACCTGCTGCTCAAGATCCTCTACGTCCAGGGCGCTCGCACGGGCAACCAGCTCATGGATGTGATCTGTCTGCCGTTCCCGATCGTGGACGACCGGCTGCTCGACCTCCAGCAGCGCCGCTTCGTCGAGGTGCGCGGCACCGTCGGCGCCGGCCGCGAGGGCTACACCTTCGACCTGACCTCCGGCGGCCGCGAGCGCGCCCGCGAGGCCATGGAGTCGAGCCAGTACGCGGGGGCCGCCCCCGTGCCGCTCTCCATGTACCGCGAGTGGCTCGAGCGCGAGAGCATCCTGGGCGTGCACGTCACCAAGAGCCGGATCCGCGAGGGATTCCCCGACATGGTGCTCGACGAGCACATGTTCGGCCTGCTCGGGCCCGCCATCAACTCCGCCAGCTCGCTGTTCCTCTACGGCGAGCCCGGCAACGGCAAGACCATGATCGCCGAGACCATCGCCCGCCTGCTCGGCGGCGACGGCGGCATCTGGGTCCCCTACGCCGTCGAGCTCGACGGCCAGATCATCATCGTCTACGACCCGGTCCACCACCGCCGCATCGAGGAGGCGGGCCAGAGCGATGCGGAGCCCGGCAGCGTGGAGTCGCTGCTGCTGCGCAGGACCGGCGGCGCGGACCGCCGCTTCGTGCGCATCCGCCGCCCCGTCGTCATCACCGGCGGCGAGCTGACGCTCGAACAGCTCGACCTGCAGTACGACGCCAGCACGAAGATGTACCAGGCGCCGTTCCAGGTGAAGGCGAACGGCGGCGTGCTGATCATCGACGACTTCGGCCGCCAGCGCGTGCCGCCGGGGCAGCTCCTGAACCGCTGGATCGTGCCGCTCGAGAAGCGGCGCGACTACCTGACGATGCACACCGGCGTCAAGTTCCCGGTGCCCTTCGACACGCTGGTCATCTTCGCCACCAACCTGGACCCGAACGACCTCGTGGATGAGGCCTTCCTGCGCCGCATCCACTACAAGATCAGGGTGCCCGGCCCGGGCCGGCAGTCCTTCGAGGAGATCTTCCGCCGCGTCTGCGGCGACCGCGGCATCCCCTACGACGCGGCCGCGGTGCAGTTCATCTACTCGAAGTACTACGAGGGGCACGGCATCGAGCCGCGCGGCTGCCATCCGCGCGACATCGCCGACCACATCCTCGACTTCGCCCGCTACCACGAGCGCGATCCGCGCCTCGACAGCGACCTCGTGGACGAAGCCTGCGAGTCCTACTTCCTCATCATGGCGGCGGATGCCATGAAGCAGGCGGCGGGGCCCGGCATCCACGGCCTGCACGGCTGACCGGGCGGACGAGCCGAGCATGCGTGAACGTGATCTGCTGAGCAGCCGGATCCTGGTCGTCGACGACGACCCGCAGAACCTGCGCTACATCTCGCGCATCCTGGCGGAGGCCGGCTACACGGGCGTGAAGACCACGCCCGAGCCGCGCCAGGTGCTGCCGATCTTCGCGGAGTTCCGGCCCGACCTCATCCTCATCGACCTGCACATGCCGGAGATGGACGGCTTCGAGGTCATCGAGGCGCTCCGCCCCTGGATCCCCGAGGAGTCCTTCCTGCCCCTGCTCGTGCTCACCGGCGACGGCTCGCCCGAGAACAAGGAGCGCGCGCTCGACAGCGGCGCCATGGACTTCCTGACCAAGCCGTTCAACGCCTCCGAGGCCCGGCTCCGCATCCGCAACCTGCTCGCCACCCGCCACCTGCACCTCCAGCTCCAGGACCACAACCGCGAGCTCGAGGAGAGGGTGGCCGAGCGCACGGTCGAGCTCGAGCGCGCCCGCATCGAGATCCTCGAGCGCCTCGCGCGCGCCGCCGAGTACCGCGACGACGACACCGGCGAGCACACCCGCCGCGTGGGCGAGCTCTCCGCCGCCATCGGCCGCGTCCTCGGCTGCCCCGACGACGAGGTCGAGCTGCTCGCCCGCGCCGCGCCGCTGCACGACATCGGCAAGATCGGTATCCCGGACGCCATCCTCCTCAAGCCGGCCAAGCTCTCCGGCGAGGAGTTCGAGGTCATGCGCTCCCACACCACCATCGGCGCGCGCATCCTCTCCGGCAGCGACGTGGGGCTCCTGCGCCTCGCCTCCTCCATCGCGCTCACGCACCACGAGCGCTGGGACGGCGGCGGCTACCCCGAGGGCATCTCCGGCGAGGGGATCCCCCTCGTCGGGCGCATCGTCTCCGTGGCCGACATCTACGACGCCCTCACCCACAGCCGCCCCTACAAGCCCGCGTGGGCCGTGGCCGACGCCGTCGCCGAGATCCGCGCCCAGGCCGGACGCCAGCTCGACCCCGGCGTCGTCGAGGCCTTCCTCTACATCCAGGAGCGCCGCGTGCCCGCGGGCGCCAACGGACGTGGCTGAGGGGGACCGCATGCGCGACGCCGCCGTCCGCGACTTCTGGGGACCCGCCCGGTTCTGGAACGCCGTCCTCGACATCGACGCCCGCACGCCGGAGGAGCGCCTGCGCGCCGCCGTCCGCGTGCTCGCCGGGCCCGCCCTCACCTTCGTCGCGCTCACCGCCGTCGAGCAGACCGGGGCCTCTTTCGCGCCCGGCGCCATCCTGCTGCTCCTGCTCGGCGTGGCGTACGCCTCGGCCTACGGCGGCCTCGTCTCCGGGCTGCTCAGCGCCGCCGTCATCTCCTGGAAGTACGCCTTCCTGCTGTTCCCGGCGCGCGCGCCGATCTCGGGCGGCGGGGACCTCCGCTTCCTCTTCACGCTGGCCGTGCTCGCGCCCGTCGTCGCCTTGCTGCGCACCTCGATCCGCGGGCTGCTCGGGCGCTGGGCCCCGGCGGCCGGCGACAGCCCGGCCCTGGTGCCGGAGAGCGCCGAGACGCGCGCGATCCGCTACGACGCCTTCCTGGCGGAGGCCAGCGCGCTGATCGACATGTCGCTCGGGTTCGAGGCCATGCTGGAGCGGACCTCCTCGCTGGCCGTCCCCGAGCTCGCCGACTGGTGCGCCATCTACCTCGACCACGAGGGCGAGCTCCGGCGCGTCCACGTCGGCCACCCCGAGCTCGAGTCCGCGGAGGCGCTCGAGCACGCGCTGCGCAACCTCCCGCTCACGCTCAACCGGCACCATCCGCTGGAGCGCGTCCGCGACGTGGCGCGCAGCGGCGCGAGCGAGCTGATCCGCTCCATCTCCTGGGCCGCCTTCGAGACCGCCGGCCGGACCCCGGCCGAGCGCAACCTGCTGCACGGCCTCACGCCGCGGCAGCTCCTGCTCGTGCCCCTCGTCTCCCGCGGCCGAATCACCGGCGCGATGGCCTTCGCCGCCGCGATGCCGGAGCGCGAGTACGCCATCGCGGAGCGGCGCCTCGCCGAGGAGTTCTGCCGCCGCGTCGCGCTCGCCATCGAGAACACCAGCCTGTTCCAGAGCGCGCTCGCCTCGCGCGCCGAGGCGGAATCCGCGCGCCAGCAGATGGTCGGCATCCTCGAGGGCTTCTCCACCGCCTTCTTCGCGCTCGACCGGGATGGCCGCTTCACCTACGTCAACGGCGAGGGGGAGAAGCTGATCGGCCGCGCGCGCAGCGACATCCTGGGGCGCGAGATCTGGTCCGTGCTCCCCGAGCGTCCGCCCGCCTCGCCGCTCTACCGCGCGTTCCGCAAGGCCGCCGAGACCGGCGCCGTCACCTCGACCGAGTTCCGCTCCAGCTGGACCGATGCGCGCCGCTGGCTCGAGGTCCACCTCGCCCCCACGCCCGAGGGCATGGCCGTCCACTGCCGCGACATCACCGAGCGCCGCGAGATGGAGGAGGCGCTCCGCCAGAGCGAGGAGCAGCTCCAGCACTCCCAGAAGATGGAGGCCATCGGCCGCCTCGCCGGCGGCGTGGCCCACGACTTCAACAACATGCTCATGTCCATCTCGGGCTACACCGAGCTCCTGCTGCTGCGCGCGGGGCCCGAGTCCGAGCTCCGCGAGGACCTCGAGGAGATCCGCCGCGCCACCGACCGCGCCATCGGCCTCACGCGCCAGCTCCTCAGCTACAGCCGCAAGCAGGTGCGCCAGCCGCAGCGCATCAACCTGAACTCCATCGTCACCGACCTGCAGCGCTCGCTGCTGCGCCTGCTCGGCGACGACGTGGCGCTCACTGTCCGCAGCGACGGCAACGGCGCCTGGATTCACGCCGATCCCGGCCAGGTCGAGCAGGTCATCCTCAACCTGGCCGTGAACGCCCGCGACGCCATGCCCGAGGGCGGCACGCTCACCCTCTCGATCGACTCCGCCCGCCTCGACGGCAGCCGCTCCTCCGCCTCGCTGCTCGATGCCGTTGCCGCCGGTGACTACGTCGAGCTCCGCGTGAGCGACTCCGGCGCGGGCATCGACCCCCAGGTCCTGCCGCACATCTTCGAGCCTTTCTTCACCACCAAGGAGCAGGGGAAGGGGACCGGCCTCGGGCTGGCCACCGTGTACGGCATCGTGCGCCAGAACGGCGGCACGATCGCCGTCGGCTCGGTTCGCGGCGAGGGCACCACGTTCCGCGTCTACTTCCCGGTCTGCGCGCAGGAGGAGGCGGGAATGCTCGTGAGCCCGCGTCCGCGCCCGAGCGAGGCCGCCGACGCCGACGAGCGGTACGCCCGGCCCGCGCCGCCGGCCGCCGCGCCCGGGAAGAAGAAGCGGGCCGCGAAGAAGACGCCGGGCGCGGTGATCCTCGTGGCCGAGGACGAGCCGAGCGTGCGCAAGTTCGTCTGCGGCGTGCTCGGGCGTGAGGGCTACCAGGTGCTGGAGGCCAGAAACGGCCTCGAGGGCGTGGCCGTCTCGCAGCGCCACCAGAAGATCGACCTGCTGCTGACCGATGTCATGATGCCCGAGATGGGCGGCCGCGAGCTGGCCAACCGGCTCACGATGGCGCGCCCGGAGCTGCGCATCGTGTTCATGTCCGGCTATGCCGAGAACGAGATCGCCCACCAGGGCGAGCTCGATCCCGGCTGCGTCCTGCTCGAGAAGCCGTTCTCCGCCGGCGTCCTGCTCGAGACGCTGGCGCGCGTGCTCGCCGGCGCCCCCGCGCGGGCCGGCGCGTCCTGACCCGCTCGGTGCTGGAGGAGACCGTGCCGCCTCGGCTCCCTCTGGACCGCGCCAGGATTCCCGCCCGGGTCCTCGCGCTGACCGCTGCCGGCCTGCTCGCCGCCCTGTTCGGAACCCTGCTCGTTCCCGGCTCCTGGCTGCAGTACGCCTTCCTGCTCTGGCTCGGCGCCCTGCTGCCGCCGTTCCTGCTCGCGTACTACCGCGGCCTCTCCGGCGCCGCCATCGGGTTCCTGCTCGGGATCACCGCCCTGGCCGGCGCCCAGGTGCTCGCCCTCACGCTCGGCTTCACGCCGCCCCGCTGGCCGCTCTTCGTCGTCGTCGCCATGGCGCTCGTGCTCGTGGCCGGCGCCACCGGCATCGTGGCGGAGCTGCTGCACCGCGACCGCGAGCGCGCCCTCTCGCTCGCCTTCACGGACGACCTCACCGGCCTGCCGAACCGGCGCTTCGCCCGGATGTTCCTCGAGCACGAGGTCGCCGCCGCCGTGCGCGGCCGGCCGCTCGTGGTCGTGCTCTTCGACCTCGACGACTTCAAGGGCTACAACGACCGCCACGGCCATGCCGCCGGCGACCTCGCGCTGCGCGCCTTCGCCGAGTGCCTCTCCCACACGACCCGGCGCATGAACGTCTCCGCCCGCTACGGCGGCGAGGAGTTCCTCTCGATCCTCTCGGGCTCCGAGGTCGAGGGCGCGCTCACCTTCGTCGAGCGCGTGCGCGTCGCGACGGAGCGGATGGAGCTGGCGCGCGCCGACCACGTCACCGTCAGCGCCGGCGTCGTCGCCTTCGACGCCTGGATGAGCGGGATGGACGACCTCATCTCCGCCGCCGACCGCGCGCTCTATCACGCCAAGACCCAGGGACGCAACCGCGTGGTGGTCGCCTCGCCCGACCGCGCGCTGGCCGTCGCGGGCACCCGCCCGGAGCCGGCCTGCGCGCCGCCCGGCGAGCAGCGCTTCAACGTCGAACAGGAAGAGGTGGAATCGTGAGCCCCAACCCCGGCCTCGGCGACCGCGGCATCCAGCTCCGCGGCAAGACCGTCGAGGAGCTCGCCCGCGAGTTCGAGGACATCATCGTCGAGCGGCTCCGCCGCCTGGAGCGCTCCAACCGCTCGCTGCGCGTCTGGGTCGCCGTCCTGCTCGGCCTCGTCGCCGTGCTCATGGCCGGCGGCGCCTACCTCGGCTACCAGGTCGTCACCGGCGCTCCGGCCTTCGCCGCCCGGCGCGTCACCGCCCGCGAGTTCATCCTCGCCGATGCCGCCGGCCACGCACGCGGCAGCTGGCAGGTCGGGCCCGACGGCTCCGCCCGTCTCGTGCTCGACGACCGCGCCGCGCGGCCGCGGCTGCGCCTCAGCGTGCTGGGCGAGGACGGCTCCCCCGGCATGACGCTCCTCGACGACCACGGCATCCCCCACGTCGTCTTCGGCATCCTGCCCGACGGCACCACGTCCCTCGTCTTCGCCGACGCCGCCGGACGCTCCCGCGTCGTGCTCGGCGTGGCCGAGGACGCGGCGAACCTCGTCTTCGCCGACCGCTTCGGCGCCACCCGCGCCAGCCTCGGCGTGGACGCCGGCGGCCGGCCCGACATGTCCCTCTACGACGAGGCCGTCGATTCCACGGCCGCCGATTCCGCGGCCACGGACACGACGCCCCGCCGCCACTGAACGCGGTTCGCCTTGACCGCCGACCCCGGAGGCAGATAGGCAATGCGCGATACGCTCGTGGTATTCGGCCGCTGGCTGATCCACACCTTCGAGGTCTGGCGCGACGCCTTCTGGCACGGCGCCACCGCCGTCGTGAGCTGGCTCGGCGTCGGCTGGCTCGTCGTCCTGGCCTTCATCGCCCTGGGCATGGCCCTCTGGGGCCTGAAGGTCCACCGCGGCTAGCGCGGCAATGTCCGGACGCCCCCCGTATCTCCCGGCGCTGCTCGAGCTCCAGGCCGCCGATGGCGCCTGGCCGGCCGAGCCCGGCGGCCCCGGCGCGACCGAGGCGACCGCCTGGACGCTCCTCGCCCTGCGCCCCTTCGCCGGCTCCGAGGCCGCCCGCCGGCGCGGCCTCGAGTGGCTCGAGCGCAACCGGCTCGCCGGCGGCGGCTGGGCCGCCATGTCCGGGCTCGGCCGCGCCGACGCCGCCACCGCTCCCGCCGTGCTCGCCCTCGCCCGGCTCGGCGGCCACGACGTCGCCGTGCGCGACGGCGCCGCCTGGCTGCTCGGCAGCCAGGCGCCCACGGAGCGCTGGGCCAAGCGCATGCTGCGCCGCGTCCTCCAGGTGCGCGATCCGACGGGCGTCGATGATTCCCTCGAGGGCTGGAGCTGGACTCCCGACACCATGACCTGGGTCGAGCCGACCGCACTCGCCATGATCGCGCTCCGGGCCGCCGCGCCGGGCGAGCGCCGCGTCGCCGCCGCCTGCGCGGAGGGCGGCCGGCTGCTCCTCGACCGCGCCTGCCCGGGCGGCGGCTGGAACTACGGCAACGCCGAGGTCTTCGGCGTCCCGCTTCCCGGCTACCCGGACACCACCGCGTGGGCGCTCCTCGCGCTCCACGCCGATGCCGGCCACGAGGCCGTGCGGCGCGGCCTCGGCTGGCTCTGGCCGGCCGCGCGCGAGACCGGCTCCGGGCTGGCGCTCGGCCTCGCCGCCCTCGTCGCCCAGCGCTTCGGCGCGCCCGACGAGGACCTCCGCGCGCTCGCCCGCGAGGACTACGCCCGCACCGGCTTCTGCGGCGACATCCGCGCCCTCGCGCTCACGCTCCTCGCCGAGGCCGGCCAGTCCGGCTTCGTGTTCGGCTGAGCATGCCGACCCGCCGCGCGTTCCTGCGCACCACCGCCATCGCGTCCGTCGGCGCCGCCGCCGGCCTGGCCGTCCACGAGCGGCGGCGCGAGCAGCCATGGCGCCCCTCGGCGTACCGCAAGCCGCGCCGCTCCGCCGTGGCCGTCCTCGCCGCGCCTCGCTACGACATGGACCTCGAGGCCGTCGTCCGCGACGGCTTCCGCCTGTGCGCGCTGGACGTGCGCGGCAAGCGCGTCGTCGTCAAGCCCAACCTGGTCGAGTTCGACCCCGGCGCCGCGATCAACACGCACCCGGCCGTGATCGGCGCGATCGTCTCCGTGCTGCGCGAGGGAGGCGCGCGCGAGGTCATCGTGGCCGAGGGCGCGGGGCACCGCCGGGACCGCGAGTACCTGCTCGTCCGCTCCGGGCTGCACGAGGTTCTCGGCGACCTGGGCGTGCGCTTCATCGACCTGAACGCCGACCGCGCCCGCCCCGTCGCGCGCCGCTCGAGCTTCAGCGAGCTCGGCGCGCTCCACCTGCCCGCCACCGTGCTGGACGCGGACCTGCTTATCTCCGCCGCCAAGCTCAAGACCCACCACTGGGCGGGCGTGACGCTCTCGATGAAGAACCTGTTCGGCATCATGCCCGGCCACGTCTACGGCTGGCCCAAGAACGTGCTCCACCGTGCCGGCATCGAAGAGAGCATCCTCGACATCAACGCCGCGCTGCCCGTGCCCCGCTTCAACGTCATCGACGGCATCGTCGGCATGGAGGGCAACGGCCCGATCCAGGGCGACGCCGTGCCCAGCGGCGTGCTCCTCTTCGGCGCCGACCCCGTCGCCGTGGACGCCACCGCCGCCCGCCTCATGACCATCGATCCCGCCGCCGTGGGCCACCTCCGCCACGCGGCAGAATTCCTCGGCAACCTGGACCCCGCGGCCATCGAGCTCGTGGGGGAGGGCGTGGCGCCGCTGCGCCGTGATTTCCGGGTCCTGCCGCGCTTCTCACGGCTGAAGTCGGGATGACTCTGCGGACGCAGGGCAGGGCGAGCCGTGCACGCGGGCTGGACGGCGCTGGGATTTCCCTGTCCTTGCGGTCCGGCTCGCCTGGAATGCACGGTGTGGCGCAGTCCACGGGGGATGGCGGAGCTCAGATTGCGGAGGTGCCCCTCGTTCCACCTGTTCTGGTGCTCCTTGCCAGCGCTCTTCTCCTGATCGCGGCCGGCCGTGGGCCGGATCCGAGAGTGGTGGTCGGATACGCGATCGTCTTCCTGTCCGTCTTCGGCCTCGTCTCGCTCGTGTACGTGCCCCGCCTCCTCCTGCGCCGGGGTGGCCGCGAGGCGGCCCGACGGCTTGCTCTGGCAAGCGCATCCATCGCCGCCCTGCTCCTTTTTCAATCCTGCTTTGCGGCCCTCAAGGCCCTGATCGGGTCCACTTATCCATTTCGTTGGGACCCTTTCCTTGCCACTGTAGACCGGGCTCTCCACGGCGGAAGAGCCCCCTGGCAGTGGCTCTCGCCGCTCGTCGCGGATCCACGGGTGACACGGGCCCTGGTGGTCTTCTACAACCCCGGTTGGTTGTTGCTCACGGCAACCATGATCACTGTCACATCGTGGTATGGTAACGCCGTTTGGAGATTCCGTTTCATCGTCGCGTACCTCCTGATCTGGACCATGGGCGGGGCCGTTCTGGCGGCCACGGTGGCTTCCGCGGGCCCCATCTTCTACGGCCTCGTTGTTCCCGGGCGCGACCCGTTCGCACCATTCGTGTCGGAGCTGCTTTCGGCCTCTCCGCTGCTGAGCGGTCTCCGGACCGCCCTGTGGCAGGGCCATCTCGGGACCGGCGCGGCGTACGGCATCTCGGCATGGCCCTCGATACACGTGGCGACGAGCACCCTCTACGCCTGTGCCGGCTGGAGCTGGTCGCGGTTCTGGGGAGTGGTTCTGACCCTGGTCGCGGCCGGGATCGTATTCGGCTCGGTTGCTCTTGGCTGGCATTACGCTGTCGGGGCTTATGCCGGAGCGCTGCTGGGTATTGGCGCATGGCTGATCTCAAAGTATGTCGCCAGAATTCGTATTGTGTTCCCTCGATGAACTACCTCGCGCCGTCCATGCCAATCGAGCAGGGGCTTTCACCCGTGCCCCGCCGGGACCGGCCTTCCGCGTCATGGAGGCTGCTTGCGCTGGATTCGCTCCCCATCATGCTGGTCGTGCTGGCGTTCTGGGCCACGACGCTCGTATCCGAACTCCAACACCCGTGGCGCTCCAGCCTCGGATTCTATTGTCGATTCGTCGTCCTTGCAGTCCTCATCGCGGTGCTGTTCAGGCTCGTACCGTACGCCTGGCTCGCGCGTCCCGGCGGGCCGAAGAGGCCTCGAGAAGCTCTCGATGAGCTGAGGGCGTTCCTCACACCTGAAGGACTCGGTTATTCGGCGCTGATGGCCTGTGCGACGGTGTTGTTCTTCATGTCCTTCGGTGCCTGGAAACAGCATATTGCGGCTGCCGGCGACCTGAGATGGGACCTGGCGCTCATGAAGCTGGATCGAGCGCTTCACGGTGGCGTAGAGCCGTGGAGATTGCTGGACCCTCTCATGCATTTTCCGATCTTGATCCACGCCGTTGACCACGTCTACTGGTACTGGTATCCGATCACGGGCGTTGTCTTCTTCTGCCATGCCGCCCTTCGCGCCGGCCCCCGCCGGATGCAGTTCATGCTCTCGTACTTTGTTGCCTGGGTGCTCCTCGGCGTCGTGGTAGCAACCGCCCTGGGCTCCGGTGGGCCGTGCTACTTCCACCAGGTGGTGGGTGGTCCGGACCCATACGGCCCCCTGCTGCCTCATCTGGGTCGGGTCGGGGCTCGCGCGCGCGTGCTTCAGGCATCGCTCTGGCAGGCCTATGCGGCCAGACGGTCCGTTGCGTTCGATGGCATCGCGGCAATGCCGAGCATGCACGTGGGGGTTGCGGCGCTAATCGCGCTTTCCCTCTGGTCTCCAACCCGTTCGCCTGCGCGTGCGCCGGTCCTGGAGCCCGAACACCATGATCGGTGAGTCGAACCAGGTTCGGTCGCCCGTCGATGCGTCCGCGCGCGAGGTTGGCCGGCGCGCAGCGCCCGCTGCACGCATCTTCTGGCTTCTGCCCTCCTTTGGCGCCTACCTCTTCGTCGGCGCCCTGCTCGTCACCGTGGTGGTGGCGGGGCAGGGGATCTTCGCGCGCGACGGCGATGTCGGCCGCCACATCCGGCTCGGCCTCTACATGCTGCGGACCGGCGCCATCCCGCGCGTGGACCACTTCTCCCACACCATGGCCGGCCGGCCGTTCGTCCCGTACGAATGGCTGAGCGAGGTCGCCTACGCGCTCGCCTGGCGGGGCGCCGGGCTCGCCGGCGTCGCGCTGCTCGCCGCCCTGCTCTTCGCCCTGGCCACGTGGGTGCTCTACCGGACGACCCGCCGGCTCGGCGTGGCGGGGCCGCTCGCGCTCGTCTTCGGCGCGCTCGCCTTCCGCCTCGAGGCGCTCCACCTGCTGCCCCGGCCTCACCTCTTCACGACGCTCCTCGCGGCCGTCACGGCCGGCCTCCTGCTGGACTTCTCCCGCACCGGCGCGGCGCGGCGGCTCTGGCCGATCCCCGTGCTCATGCTCTTCTGGGTCAACCTCCACGGCGGCTTCCTGGTGGGCTTCATGCTGCTGGGGGTCTTCCTGCTGGATGAGGCCATGGGGCTCATCTGGCGCTGGCGCGGGCACGAGGGGGAGGTCGGCCTCGCCCCGCAGCATGCCCTCCGCCTGCGCACGCTCCTCGCCGCGACCGGCGTCTCGCTCGCCGCCACCCTGGCGAACCCGGCCGGCTGGAGGATCTGGGCCCACACGCTCGGCTACCTGCGGATCGACTTCCTCGTCAACGCCACGCAGGAGTACGCCTCGCCGGACTTCCACTCCGCCGCGATGCTCCCCTTCCTGGCGGCCGTGCTGCTCGGCCTCCTGCTCGCGCTCGGCGGCAGGGCACGGCCCCGCCGCGCCGACGCCATGCTGTTCCTCCTGTGGACCGCGGCCGCGCTCTACTCGGCGCGTAACATCCCGATCTTCGCCGTGGCGGCCGTGCCGGTCCTGGCGCTCTGGACGCAGCGCACCATCGAGGAGCTCGGGGAGGGAGGCGCCCCGGAGCCGTGGGGGAGCTGGCTGCACCGGTTCCGCGCCTGGATGGGCCGGATGTCGCGCATCGATGCCGCCGCGGCCAGGTATCCGCTGTTCGTGCTGCTGGGCACCGGCGCCGCCGCCTGGTGGGCGCTCGGCCCGGGGCGGCCACTGCTCACCTTCCCCGCGGACCGCTTCCCGGTCGCGGCGCTCGAGAGCCTCGGGAACGAGGTGCCGCCCGGCCCGGTATTGAACGAGTTCATCTGGGGCGGCTATCTCTTGCTGGAGCGGCCTGATATTCCGGTCTTCATCGATGGCCAGACGGATTTTTATGGACCGCGGCTGACGGAACAGTATCTTCGCGCGGTCAACGGCGCGCCGGGCTGGCGGGACGTGTTGGATCAGTATGGCATCGGGTGGACCTTGACGGCCACGTCGGCTCCTCTTAATCAGTTGCTAGCAGGAGATCCGACTTGGATACGCGTCTACAGCGATAACATTGCTACTGTTTACCGACACATTCTGACCCCACAGTAAGATAAGGCCGATTGAGCGATCAACCGACTCCGCACGTAAGAAAGCATCCCGGGGGGATAATGGCTTGCCGATCGCCTGCTCGGAGGTGGTTGAATCCATTTCAGCGTTGGACGTCGCACGAATACACGAGCGGCCGGTTCCGGACGCGCGCGGACCTCTGGCGTTTCGGCCTGCGCTCGGCCCTCATTCTCCTCGGCATCGTCGGTCCCGCTCTGTTCGTGGTTGGGAACTGGAATCGACACGCCTGGGGCCGCGACACGGTCGAGGTATATCTTGCGGCTCAGCGTATCCGGCATGGTGCTCCGCTCTACGCCCCATGGATCGGCCACGGCCCCGATATCCTGTCGGACCGCTCGTATCCGGTGGAGCGAATGCCGTATCCGCCATTTTTGCCCGCGGCCCTCTCGTGGGCGTCACCGCTTGGTTTCTTCGGATTCACACGTCTGTTCTACCTGATCGGATTGTCTTGCCTGTTCTTGTATGGATTCTCCTTAGCCCGAATCGCTAGCCGAAGTCCAAGAGCCACGGACAGCTTCGTGTGGGTGGGCGCAGTGTTCCTTGTGCCGGGCGGGATGAGAGGGCTGGCGATCGCCAATCCCGAGCCTGTTCTGTGGGCGCTTTACGGAATGTCCCTGGCGTTTCCTCTCTGGCGCGGCTTTGGCTTCGCATCGGCGGCAAGTATCAAGATCTTTGGCGGCTGGCCTCTTCTCTTTGCCATTCGGCGCGAAGGCCGGCGCGTGCTGGCGTCGGCGGTCGCGGCAGTCGGGATAGCCTCAGCCATTGCCGTGTCCGTTCTCGGTTGGCGAGGCTTCCTGTCCTCGCTGATCGATTGGTTCCGGTTTGCGTTGCCGGGGGTGTCGCAAGGGTACTTCAGTCCTCAGAACATCTCTCTCAGCATGTTGGCGCTTCGCCTGGCCCGGGTAGCGGGTTGGACGTACGTGGCGGGGCCGTTGCCTCTTCTTCCACACGTCTGGTTGCTGGCCGCGGGAGTACTGGCTCCTTTGATTGCCGGCTTCGTGAGCCGCCGGCGCTCACCGGAAGTGCAATATGCATCTGTGCTTTGCGCCGCGCTGGCATTCTCGCCCGTCTGTTGGCTCATATATTTGCCTGCTGCTCTCATCCCCTGCGCATTGTGGATCCGGACGCGCGACCGGGCGCACGGGAGGGCGGGCACCGCGGAGCACGGTACAGCCGACAAGGCGGACCTCGTCCACGGTCGCCTCGAGCGTACGCCTGCGCGCTAGCGGGGCTCGAGAGTCGGCTTCTCGCACAGCACCGCCCTGCCGCCGGCTGACCTTGCCACCTCGAACTCCGCCAGCTCCCGCGGGCATCCCGCTCCGATCACGATGGAGTACTGCGCGCCACGGGCTGAGCGGGCCCACGCGTCCGGAGTCCGGAAACGCACCGGGAAGATCCGCGCGATCGCCTCGTAGTCGTCCAGCAGCGCCAGGTGCCGCTCGGTGGCCACGTAGGCCGCAACGTGGTCGAGCGGCAGGAACGGCAGTAGCGTGCCGGAAGGCTCGAAGCTCGTGCTCCGGCCGACGAGGGTCGAGCCCGGAGGGATGCGGCGGCCGAGTGCCGTGCCCTCCCGTGCGGCCTGGCTGATTTGCAGGTAGGCCGGGATCTGAACGCCGAGCAGCAGCAGTGCGACGGCGGCGCCCGCGAGTCCAGCGCGCGCCTCGAACGTCGGTGCGAGCGGCCGCGCCGCCAGCCACATGATGGCGAAGGGCGGCACGGTCAGGATCAGCCGCAGGATCAGGATGGAGCCGCCGGCGAGCCCGTCCGGGGCCACGAGCGCGGCGGCCGTCAGCACGAGCACGCCGACCCCGAGGCCGCGTGCGCCCGGCGTGGCGCCGTCCCGGGCGTGGCGCCGGAGGGCGCGGTAGACGAGCGCCCAAACGAGAAAGGCGAAGCCGGTGGCCAGGACCGCCGACGCCCAGCCGTACCCCCAGAGCGGCACCATGCAGAGCAGCTCCGCGACGCGGCCGATCGGCCCGAGCCTGGCCACCGGCCCGGCGGTGTGGGTCGGCTGGCCGGCCCACCAGAGGCCGAATGCGCCCAGGGCGGGCAGCCACGCCAGGACGAGCGGGCCGAGCCGCCGCAGGTCGCGCGCGGCGACGTCGCCCAGCACGGAGCCGGAGAGCACGGCGAGCGCGCAGGCGAAGGGGATCGGGTGCGCCCACAGCAGCAGCAGCGCCAGCAGGGCCAGGAGCGCGGCGCGCGGCCAGGTCGGCCGCTCGTGGATCCGGAACCAGTAGCCGACCACCACCAGGGCGAGCGCCGTGCCGATCGTGAAGGAGAAGAACCCCATGTGGAAGGCGAAGCTGCCCGCGAACGGCGCCGCCAGCGCCCCCAGCCGCGGCCGGCCGAACGCGCCGCAGGCGTAGACCGCCGCCAGCGGGATGCACGCCGCGGACAGCAACACGACCAGCTTCTCGGCGCCGAGCGGCGGCAGGATGGCCAGCAGGTGCTGGAGGAGGAAGTGCGCCATCCAGGCGGGCTCGAGCGCCGGCTGCACCACGAACCAGCGGCGGAACACGGCACCGGCGGGCGAGCCCCAGTCCGCCAGGATCAGGGCGTTGTAGAGGTGGGACGGGCCGTCCTTGGTCACGAACGGGGTGATGCTCGCGATCACCGCGGCGTACGCCGCCACGACCGCGAGCACGGGCCAGGCGGCCGCAGCGCCACGGGCCGGACTCGTCGCCTCCGGCGGCGGCGCGGGAGGGGCGCTGTCCGCGGAGTCGCCCGGCGTCATCGGCCGGGAGGGCCGCTTCCGTCGCCGTCCGGACGCCGCAGCAGGACGGCCACCGAGTCGCTGTAGAGCGGACGCCAGCCGGCGTAGTGCTGGAGCGTCTCGGCCAGCGGGATCTTCGCGGGCAGCAGCGCCAGGTCGATGTCGCGCGCCCGGAGCTTCTTCTCCCAGCCGTCGGAGAGCCCCACGATCTGCATGTACTCCTTTGCGATCTTCGGGCCGTAGAAGTCCGTCGCGCCGTCGATGAAGACCCGCTCCTCCGGCCACGCGTAGATCATGTAGCCGCCCCAGACCTGGTCGTGGAACGCCCGCCCCGTGATGTGGTGGGCGCGCGCGTAGGCGACGGCCGCCACCGGGAAGCGCTCCGGGCTCACCGAGTCGCGCACCAGCTGGAGCGGCCCCGCCCGCCCGGCCGTGGCCGCCAGCGCCGCCATCCCCAGCAGGAACGCCGTGCTCCAGACGCCCGGCCGCGCCAGCCGGTCGCCGTTGCGCAGCGTGCGCGCCAGCCGCTCGATCGACGGAACGGAGCGGTGCAGCGACGGCCAGGCGAGCAGCAGCGGGACGGCGACGAGGCCGAAGAAGGGGATGTCGCGCTGGTACATCGCCGCGCCCGAGGCCAGCAGCAGGAATACCGCCAGCGCGGCGAAGGGCGGCCGCTCCCGCTTCACGGCGAAGACCGCCGCGAAGAACAGGACGCCGATCATGAAGGCCTGCCCCCAGTACAGGTGGAAGTTGGGGGAGAGGAATTCCTCCGTGTTGTCCATGAGGAAGGAGTCCCCGAGCGTCCTGAGCGCGTGCAGCACCAGGCTCGGGCCCTCGGGCGTCAGCAGCAGCCCCAGCGCCCCGCCGCCCAGAAGCAGCCAGATCCGCCCGGTCCGGCCGGGGAAGAGCGGCTCGCCGGCAAGCAGCCCCTCGAGCAGCTCCCCGGCCGCGATCGCGCCCAGCAGCGTGAAGCCGAGGAACGCGCCCGGGTGCAGGTTCACCCACACCGCGAAGAAGACGGTCCCCGTCAGGAACGGCCGCCGCAGCCGCGAATCCAGCAGCCAGAGCATCAGCGCGCAGCCGAGAAAGCTGAAGATGTGCGGCCGCGCCAGCCAGTGGACGTTCCCCAGCACGATCGCGTAGCCGATCCCCGCCACCGCCGTCCAGTGCCCGACGCCGCGCCCGAGCATCCACTTGAGCACGAGCGCGTAGGACGCCGCGATCACGGCCGCGCTCGCGAGCGCCACCGCCGCGAGTCCGCCCACGTGGTGCAGCGCCCCGAACACGACCTCGCTCCCCCACTCGTAGGCCGTGAACGGCGCCCCGGGACGGGTGAACGAGAACGCATCGAAGCGCACGAGCGCTCCGTGCGCCAGCATCCACTCGCCCAGCCGGACGTGGCGCAGCATGTCGCCGTCGCTGAACATCAGGCGGTTGTAGTAGACCGTCGGCACCAGCGCGGCGATGATGATGAAGACGAGGTCGGCGATCTGCGGCACGACGACGGTCCGCGGCTCCGCGACCGCGCGCGCGGCCGCGGCCGCCGTGGCCGCAGACCGCCCGGTCCGCGGCAGGGCCGTCGCCTCGTTCATCGTCGTCGCCATCGCGCGTCCTCTGAGGAGGGTGGGCAGGGCGGGAACCGCACGTACGCGCCGGTCCTCGCGTCGCGTCCCGCGGGTGCCACGTACGGCGGCCCCGCCTCTGCCCGTGGTAGGGCGCCGCGCCGGGGGAGCGGCAGGTCGGACTCCACGGGCCGTCGAGGCAAGCGCGGGACCAGCACCAGCGCCGCGCCGGCAGGTGCGCGGAAGATCTCTGCGGCACAACGAGTTCCGGGCATCACCCGGCCCTTGGGCACGCCCGGGCCGCGGCGCCGTTTGCATCGTTTCGTTACAGCCCGCACGTAACGTTTTGGGGCGTAGCGCGACCCCGGTCCGCCGTGCCGCCTCCGTTTCTTGCCGCCGTCGAATTGGGATAAGGGCAGGTGTGGCAATCGTTTGGGAGCCGCACGGCGGTGCCGTCGGCGCGCGCCGCGGCCGGGCCGCCCTCTTGCACACCACGCCCCGCATCACCGCACCAGACGAGAGGCGGACAAATGGCGATCGAGGGTGGCGGCACGGAGGCGGAGGGGCAGGGCCGGGACGACGCGGTGGCGACGCGCGGCGGCGCGTACGCCGCGGCGCCCTTTGCCGGGACGCTCGTGCACGTGGAGCTCGGTGGCGTCGCGCTCTCGAGCCCCTTCCGCGGCGAGGCCCGCCGCATGGGCATCGTCGTGCATGCGGGGGCGCCCGAGCAGGCCTGGCCCTTCCTGGGCGGCAGCGACGGGACCGTCGTGGCGACCGTCGATCCCTACGACCTGCCGCCGGCGCTCGGCTTCATGCGCGAGCTGCGGCGCCGGGGCAGCTCGGCGGGCGTGCTGGCGGTGGCCGCCACGCGCGGGCTGCGGCGCACGACGAGCTTCCCCCTGCGCCGCGCCGGTGTGGACGAGTTCGTGGCGCTGTCCGCCGACGTGGACGAGTTCGCGGCGCGCCTCCGCGAGGTGGCCCGCCTGACCCGGGCGCGCCGCGGGACCCGCGTCCGCCCGCTGCTCCCGCTCTGGGCGCAGCCGCGTGACGAGGACGGCGAGTACCGGCCGATGACGGTCGCGGAGATCGCGGAGGC
The DNA here is from genome assembly GCA_963708135.1 of uncultured Gemmatimonadales bacterium. GTDB lineage: Bacteria > Gemmatimonadota > Gemmatimonadetes > Longimicrobiales > RSA9. The sequence continues at coordinate 1,238,446 of OY970192.1, forward strand.
CCTGCGCGAGCGGCTCGAGCTGGGCGAGGAGGACGACCCCTTCTCGCTCACGCTCCTGCGGCTGCGCTGGACGGGGGGGGGAAGCTGGCCGCTGCTCAGGCGGTGGCTCCGCCTGGAGGAGGGAGACCTCCTCGCGGACCTGCCGGACGGGACCGTGGCCATCGCGCTGGAGGGGGTCCCGCCCGGCGCCGCCGGCACGGTGGTCGAGCGGATCGCGCGCTCCCAGCCGGGGCTCGGCGTGGACGCGCTGACGACCCTCGAGGTGCCGCCCGACCAGCGCGCGCTCCTCGCCCTGCTCGGGGGGTGGAAGGAAGCTGCGGCGCTACCCGGGATTCAGCGGTCGATCGAGGGGAGGTCCACCTGATGCGTCCGACCCCGGCGCAGGAAGATCCGCGTCCGCACGGTGCGGCCGTCGTACGTGGCGGCGAAGGTCCCCAGCTCGATCGGCGCCGTGGACGGGATCTCGAACGTGCCCGACCCCTCCGCCGCGATGCCGCCCAGCTGCAGCGTGCCGCCCGGGTACTCGTACTCCACGGAGACCGGCACCGCGTTCGGGTTGCGGACCTGTACGATCGTCGCGGCCGCGGGCGTCTCGGCCGCCGAGCCGTCGCGCTCCACGGGCGCACGCTCCTCGTCCTTCTTCTTCGGGGTGTTGCGGCGCCCGGTGATCCCGGCGTCCCCCGGCGCCCTCGTCGTGCCGCTCCCGACCGTGGCCGCCGCATCCTTCACCGTGGCCTTGAGCTCCGCGTCCGCGTGCATCATGAAGAAGCCCAGCCCGAGCCCGGCCGCGATGAAGATCCACGCGAGACCGTAGTGCCGGCGCATGAAGTGCTCCAGCGCCGTGCCGCCGCAGAACGCGACGAAGCCCGCGCTCAGCACGTCCTTCGCCGGCCAGTCCACCAGCACGCCGGCGATCACCGCGAACGTGGCGAACACCAGCCCCGAGGTTGCTCCCTGGATCATCCAGCGGTTGCGGTCCCGCATTCCGGGAACTCCTCCGATTGCGCTTCGCGACGGGTGGGCGTACGGGAAACGACCGGCGTGGCCCGGTCCTGGGTGCACCTGCAGTGTGTGGATCGCTCGAACCAGAAGTTTACTCGAAACCGCCGGCGGCGCAAGGGCCGCGGCCCCGGGAAAGCCGCCCCCGCCGGTGCGATCCGCTTGCACGGACGACGCGCGACCACTATCTTTGTCGGTCGTTCTCTCGTTCGGCTGACTTTCCCCGGCCGGCAACCGACTCCCCGGGTCTCCGGCGTTTCTTCCTGGATGTGTGGCTTTTGCACGTCGCGCCCCGCCGCCGATGGCCTGGTGAGCGGTGGCGCGCCTTACGAATGGACCCGGGAGGGATGTGAACATGCATACGCGTGAGGTGTCCCGCAGGCGAGCGGGCGGCAGGCTCGCGGCGCTCTTCCGGCGCCGCGCGCGGCGGTTCGGCAAGGACCGGCGTGGCGCCGTCCTGGTCGTGGTCGCGCTCTCCATGGTGGCCTTCGTCTCGATGGTCGCCCTCGTCGTCGATCTCGGCATGCTGCTGCTCGCGCACACCGAGGCGCAGCGCGCCGCCGATTCCGCGGCGCTCGCCGGCGCGAGCTCCTTCCTGACCTTCGACCCGGCGGTCACGCCGACCGAGGCCGAGGACACCGCCCGCGCGCGCGCCCTGGATTACGCCACGCGCCACACCATGCTGCACAACGCGATCGTGAACGGCGAGGTCACCATCCAGGTGGTGCTCGACTCCGAGAAGGTGCGCGTCACCGTCCACCGCCCGGCCATCTCCCTCATCTTCGCGCGCGTCTTCGGCATCAACACCGCGGGCGTCGCCGCGACCGCGGCCGCGGTCGCGGTCGATGCCGGCGCGGCTCCGTGCGTGAAGCCGTTCGCCATCCCCGACATGTGGGCCGCGAACCCCGCGGAGGACGTCAACAACAACCGCGTCTGGGATCTGTCCGGGTGCACCGACAACAAGTGCAGCAACGAGGAGAAGTGGGGCTTCGACCCCGACAACGGCGACTTCTACACGCCCCGCACCGACGACAGCGGAAACGCCAACACGGACCCCACCGGCTACGGGACCGGCTACCGCAACGGCTACGCCGACGTCAGCGGGAGCGAATACTCCGGCGACTACGGCCGCCGCTTCGCCATGAAGGTGAATGGCGGCTCGGGCAAGTACATGCCGTCGTTCTGGTTCCCCTGGAAGATGCCGGGCAACAACGGCGCCAAGGACTACACCACCGCCATCGAGGGCTGCAGCTCCGTGCAGATCGGCGATACGGTCAGCTCCGACACCTCGTGGATCACTGCCGAGAAGGGCAATATCGGCCACCCCACCTATACGGCCATCGAGAACCTGATCCACTCGAACTCGACCTATTCGAACGAGACCTGGGACGCTTCCGCCCTGGGCGGCGCGGGTGGGCCCTCCTCTGGAATCAATCCCGGCGACCCGCGCATCATCACGGTGGCGCTCTTCGACCCCACGACGTTCGTCTCCTCGAATACCAAGAGCATGGTCTTCGTGGACTTCGCCACGTTCTTCCTCGAGGACCCCGACGTGGTCAACCCGGGCATGGCCGGCGGCCAGACCTTCAAGGCGCCCATCACCGCCCGCTACCTGGGCCGCGTCTCCGGTTCCTACGGTCCCAACAAGGGCACCATCGTGAAGCGGCTGCGGCTGATCGAGTAGGCTGTGGCTGCAGCAGCACGAGCTCGAGGAAGCCGCCCTCCTGTTCCGGGAGGGCGGCTTCGCTCTTGTGTGCCGTGGGTTCCGCCCGCGAGCCATCGGCTCGTTCTCGCTGGAGCTGAGGTCATCCAGTCGCCGGATGGTCGCCGTCGGCCCCGTCACGAATCTTGGCGGCCTGGCGCTCGCGCTGGCGCTCCTCCTGCTGATGTCAGGTCGTCGTCCGCCGGCTGTCCGCACCCTTGCATGGGCGGCGCTCGGTGGCTGCGTTGCGGCCGCCGTCCAGGCAAAGGCGTTCGGCTACCACTGGCTGCCGGCGGCCGGATGCCTGCTCGCGGCGGCCGGTCTGGGACTGGCCCTCGCCGGCGACCGGATGCCGCGGAGCCGGGCGATCTCCGGTCGAGCTGCGACACGAATTGCGGGTAGCGCTCGCGCCGGCGCGGCGGCCCGGCGGCATCCGCCCGACCTGGTGCTGGTCGATCTCGCGCGCGGCACCGCGCCGGACGGACCTCCGCTCCGGCTTTTCCCGGGCGGGGCAGATGCGCGTGGGTTCGAGGCCGGCGCCAAGGGCACGGACTGTTTCCGGGCGCATCGGCCACGGCCAGGAGCCACCGGATTCGGATTCCGGGGCTACGCCCCTGGATTCGGATTCGTTGAGACAACGGGGCCGCGCGCGCGCGCCCGACCCCGTGGCTCTGTCAAGTGTGATTGCCGCGCGCGCCCGGCGCGGCCTAGAAGGCCAGGCCGCCGGTCACGCCGATGCTCCAGTAGCGGTAGCCGTGGGAGTTCACGCCCCAGCGCTGCAGGGCGTTGGCGGCGTAGTAGCCGGTGAGCCCGATCTGGGCGCCGGGGGCGATGGTGTAGGCGATGGTGGCCTGGCCGCGGTAGGCGCCCTGGACGGGGCCGTCGCGCTCGATCTGCTGGAGGCCGGGGGCGACTTCCAGGACGGTGCGCCAGGCGGTGCCGTTGCGCGTCCAGTTGAGGGTGGCCTCGGCGAGGCCGTAGTAGTTGGGATCGAAGTAGCCCTCGTTCAGGTGCTTCTCGAAGCCAAGACCCGTAAGTGCCATGCCCGCACGGATCTGACTGGCGATCGAGCGCGTGATGGTTCCACGCACCAGCAGCCGCTGGTTCTGCTCGGCGCCGTCGAAGATGGCGCCCGCGGTGCGCAGTGTGGCGGCCCAGGGCGCGGCGGGCGCGGTCTCGATGGAGAGCGCCAGCTCCTGGTACGTGATGCTGTTGTCGGCCAGCAGCGCCGTGTAGTCGAAGAGCGAGCGCTGATAGCTCAGCCCGGCCGTGAGCGGGCGGCCGGCGGGCGTACGGATCGCGCCGGTGTAGCGGGCCACCCAATGGTTGTCCTGCGCCACGGTCGCCGCGCCGCCGCCGGCGGAGAGGGTCCAGCCGCCGGCCACGAAGGCGGTCAGCGTGAGTAGCCCGCCATAGGTGCTGTGGTCGAGGCCGGGCGCGTCAAGCAGCAGCTTCTTGCGGTAGCCGTCGGCCGCGATCTCCAGGTGGGCGCCGGGATTCCAGCGGAGCACGAGGCGGGAGGTGTTGATGCGGTTGCCGTCGTTGTCGTGCTCGTAGTTGTTGGAGGCGTAGGCGCGCGGCCCGGCGGCGGCCTCGGCCCAGGCGATCTGGTTCTGCACCTCGGGGTCGTCGGGGGCCAGCCGTCGGGCGCGATCGAGCACGGAGAGCGCCTCGGAGGCGCGCCCCTCCCAGCGCAGCGTCTGGGCGAGCCCGACCAGGCCCTCCACGTCCTGCGGCGCCACGGCCAGCACGCGGTTCCACGCGGCCTCCGCCTCGCGCAGCCGGCCGCTCCAGGCGTAGGTGCGCGCGACGCCGCGCAGCGCCTCGAGGTCGTTGGGCTTCTGGCGCAGGATCGACTGGTAGACGGCACGGGCGGTGTCCTGTGCCCCGCCGTAGGCGTAGCTGAGGGCAAGGCCGAGGCGGGCCTCCGCCTGGGCGGGATCGACGGCGAGCAGGTCCTGGAACGCCTGCGCGGCCTCCGTCCGCTTGCCGGACCAGAGCAGCGCGTGCGCCTTGCCGAGCAGCAGCTCCTCGCGGTGCGCCGTGTCGGTGGCCAGCAGCCGGTCGTAGAGGGGCAGGGCGGTGCGGAAGTCGCCCGACCAGGTGGCGAACTGCGCCCGCGCGAACTCGGCATCCACGTTGTTCGGGTCCCGCGCCAGGATCGAGTCCACGGCGGCGGAGGCGCTGGCGAAGTCCTTCTTCCACGCGAACACGCGCGCGCGCTCCAGCGCCGCCTTCTCGTCCCGCGGCGTGAGGCGCAGCAGCCGGTCGAAGAGCGCGGTGCTCTCGTCGTAGCGCCTGGACCAGCCGACCATGAGCGCCAGCCGGTGCAGCGCGACGGTGTCGGTGGAGTCCGCCGCGAGCATGCGCCGGTAGAGCGGCTCGGCGGTGGCGTAGTCGCCGCGGTTCCAGGCCGCGGCCGCGGGATCCTGGGCATGCGCGGGACGCGCCGACCCCAGCGATACGGCCAGGAGCACGGCGGCCGCGGGCATCCAGTGCAGTCGAGTCTTCATACGGAGCTCCTCACCGGAGCGTTAGCGTGGTGCGAGGCAGCGTATGGAACGCCTCGCGCAGTGAGTCGTAGGCGGGCCGCAGCCGGGCGGTCCACTCCGGCTGCTGCCACGTGGGCCAGGTGAAGAAGGCGCCGTCCGTGGCCCGCGCGGGCCAGCTGGCCCAGTCGCCATCGGCAGAGCGGGTCGCGGCCAGGATCCGGATCCCCGGCAGGATCTCGGTGGCCAGCGCGTCCTGCTCGCCGAACTCGGGGCTGGAGGTTCCGCCCGGGATCGGCCGCGCGTGGGCCTGCTCGAGCGCGCGCCTGGCGCTGGCGTCCGTGATGTCGATCAGCATCCACGGGATGCGCACCTCGAGGGCGCCCGGCACGGCGCTCCACAGCCCGTCGGGCGGGTTGCCCGCCGGCAGCGCGCCGCGGTCGTAGCCGAGCGAGGGGTACTCCCTGCCGTCCGGCGTGAAGCGGCGCCCGTCCAGCACGACGTCGAGCGAGTCGTAGCGGCCCGACGAGTCGGCCACCGGCACCGTGGCGCGGCTCATCGTGTTCAGCACGCGCCCCTGGAACGCGCCGGGCAGCGGCGGCCCGTGCAGCGGAAAGGGCAGCGTCGGGTGTTCCGGCACGGTGTCCGGGATCGGCTGGATGGGGAAGGGAACCGCAGCCGGCTGCCCCACCACCTCGGCATGGCCGCCACCCGCCGTCACGGCGAACTCGACGCCTGAGGGCAGCGCCGGGCCGGCCGCGTAGCCGGGCCAGCGGAACGCGCCTCTCTTCGGGTTCCACAGGTCGAGGCCGACGAAAGTCCGGGCGGGCGGGGCCGTGCTGTCGTACTGTACGAGCACCCACAGGTACGAGGCGTCCGCCGCGGCGCGCACCTCGATGCCGTCGTGCGCCGGCGCCAGCGGCGGAAGCTTGCGCCAGGCCCGGAGACGCGCGGTCAGGTCGTCGCCTGGAACGGCTTGCGCGGCCTCCATGGCCACGAGCCCGAAGTACTGCTCGGGGTTCATGGCGTTCTTCCACATGCGCTGGCGCTCCAGCGGGATCGTCGTCGAGACCGCCACCCAGCTGCGCTTGAACCACTCGTCCATCCACTCGAAGGCGACGCCGCCCGCCGCCCCCGCGGCGGAGATCTCGCGCGTCATCTGCGCCAGAATGGCCGCGGCCTGCGCCTCCGTCAGCCCGCCGTGGTCCCGGCCCTCCGGCTGCACGTGGGCGGCGCCGATGCTGGGCGGGATGCCGTACTCGGCCACGACCAGCGGCATGGGCGCGTAGTGGTCGCGCAGCGCGCGCACGTAGCGCTGGTAGCCGGAGCGGTGCTTCGGATCCGGCAGGTTGGCCTCGTGCACGAGGAAGTCGGGCCAGTACGGGTAGATGTGGTACGAGGCGAAGATGCCGCCCCGGAAGCCGCCCGTGCCCTCGAGCTTCTTCTCGTCCAGCGACACGGCATCCACGTCGAAGGGCGGCCCCACGCGCGTGATCTTCTCGCCCAGCGCGCGCCGGAACGCCAGCTCCTGCGTCTGCGTGGCCTCGGTGGGATGCGTCAGCGGGTCGAGCGGCGGCCAGTTGGTGAAGGCGACGGGGCGCTGCTCGTCGTAGCGGTCCATCTCGTGCGACACGAGCACGTCCAGCGCCCGCGCCATGACCGCCTCCATGGGCGTCACGCTGTCGGCCCGGATGTAGCGGCCCGGCCAGCCGCGCAGCTCGGGGTGCATGCGGTTGAACGACTCGACCGAGTACGGCTCCCACTCGCGGCCGATGAGATAGGCCAGGGTCCAGCGCGAGACGTCGGCGCGGTAGAAGCCGGAGGCGCGGCCGCGCATCGGCCGCACGTCGGCGCGCCCGTGCACGATGTCCACGGCGGTCCGCAGATCCACGTCGAAGCCGTCCTTCCACTGGCTGCCCAGGTAGTCGTCGTCCGCCGGCAGCTCCGCCCACACGCCCTGGATCAGCCACAGCGGATGGTCCGGGTGCGCCATGTCGTAGGCGCGCAGCGCGCCGTAGAAGGCGGGCGGGTGCAGCGTGTAGACGCGGAGCGCGTTCGCCCCGACCGCGCCGATCTTCTCCAGCCACCCCGCGTAGGTGGCGCTGTCCGGGAACTGGCTGGCGAACTTGCCGGGCAGCGCCGCGCCCAGGTCCACGCCCTTCACATAGAAGGGGCGCCACGCGCCATCCGGCCCGCGCACCTCGAACGCCGGGCCGTCGGTGCGCGCCCACAGGACGAGCGAGTCGGGACGCTCGAAGCGCGGCATGGGCGGGGGCGTGCCCATCCCCTCCGGCATCTCGGCCAGGTACTCCGCCGGCTCGGGACGGCGCGGATCCACCGCGTGCGCCTGGGTGAAGAGCGCGTACGACTCGGCGAACGCGCCTACCTGAAACGCAGCAATGCCGCCGCCAACCAGCGCATCCGCGTCCGTGGGCGAGTGCTTGCGTGCCTGCGCGAAGTCGCGACGCGCCGCGGGGATGTCTCCCCGGCGCAGCGCCACGAAGCCGAGGCCGTTCAGCGCGCCCACGTGCGCCCGGCACATGCGGTGCGCGTCGCCGAACGCCTCGCCGGCCGCCTTCACGTCGCCCCTGGCGAACGCGGCCCAGCCCGTCTGCACGATCGGGTTCGCCCCGCGCGGGCAGCGGTCGCGGACACGGATGCCGAGCGCGGCCACGCTGATGAAGGTGACCAGGATGACCAGCAGCGTCTTCTTCATCCGGTGTGCCCCCGGGAGCCGGTCACCGCTGCGGCCCCGCGCCGGGCGCGGCCGGCGCCCCGGCCGCCATGCGGGCGAGGTGCTCGCGGATGTCGGGGCGCTCCGGCGCCAGCTCGCGCGCCCGCGTCAGGCGCTCGCGCGCCCGCTCGAGCTCGCCCAGCTGGTAGCTGGCCACGCCGTCGCCCACGAGGGCGTCCACGGCGTTGGAGTCGTGCGCGAGGATCCACTCGAATTGGGCGCGCGCGCTGTCGGGGCGGCCCAGCCGGAGCTCGGCGAAGCCGAGGCCGGAATGCGCGTCCAGGTGCGACGGGCAGCTCGCCGCCGCGGCGCGGAAGCGCGCCTGCGCGCTGTCGATCGCGCCCGTCCGGTACGCGGCCCAGCCCTGCCGGGCCGCCTCGTTCGCGACGCGCGGGCAGGGATCGCGGTAATGCCAGGCGGCAACCGAGAGCGCGAGAAGCACGGCGCCGAGCACGAGCCAGGTCTTGGCCATCTTGGGTCTCCTCGAAACCGCGTCTAGCGGGCGCGGGCGCGCAGGCCTATGCCGCCGCCCGCCGTGGCCGCGGCCAGGACGGTGTCCTCACTCTTCGGGGCGGCTCCCAGCGAGCCGTGGCGGTCCATCGCTCCCCAGCCCTTGCGGCCGCGGATCGCCGAGATCACGCCCTTGAAGCGCCAGAAGGCCAGCAGCTGCCGGTAGCCGAAGTTCTCGGCCACGGCCAGCCAGAGCAGCATGACGAAGTCGCGCATCCGCGTGTAGCGCCGGAAGACGAGCTCCTCGAGGCCCACGGCCGCCACCGACAGCGCGCTGCCGAACACGAGCGCGACGGCGATGAAGGCGATGATGAAGGGCACCGAAAAGAGTCCCAGCGCGAGCGTCACGGCGAACGCGATGTAGCCGAGGAACTCGAGCGCCGGGCCGAGCCCTTCCAGGAACCAGAAGTAGGGGAAGGCGAGCATGCCGATGCGGCCGAACTTCGGGTTCAGCAGCATCTCGCCGTGATGGCCGAGCGCCTGGACCAAGCCGCGCTGCCAGCGGTCGCGCTGCCGCGCGAGCCCGCGCCACGTCTCCGGCGCCTCCGTCCAGGCGACGGGGTCCGGCACGAAGCTGATCCGGTACTCCCGCTTGGCCTCCCGAAAGTGGCGGTGCAGGCGGACGATCAGCTCCATGTCCTCGGCCACCGTGGCGGAGGAGTACCCGCCGGCGTCCACCACGGCCGAGCGGCGGAACAGGCCCAGCGCGCCGGAGATGATCAGCAGCACGTCCATCGCCGACCAGCCCATGCGGCCGGCCAGGAACGCGCGCAGGTACTCGACCACCTGGAAGCGCACCAGCATCCGCTTCGGCAGCCGCACCCGCGAGATGGCGCCGTTCTCGACCACGCAGCCGTTCGCGATGCGAACGATCCCGCCCGCGGCGATGGTCGTGCCGTCCTCCATGAACGGCCGCACCAGCCGCATGAGCGCGCCCGGCTCCAGCACGCTGTCCGCGTCCATCGCGCAGAAGAGGGGTGTGTGGCAGAAGTTGAGGCCCGCGTTGAGCGCGTCCGCCTTGCCGCCGTTCTGCTTGTCGATCACCCACAGGTTGGGCAGCGTCTGGCTGCGGTAGATCTCGCGCACCCCCGCCGCCGGCAGGTCGGCCGTGTGCGCCCGGATCGTCGGCGCCAGCCGGAACGCGGCCCGCAGCCGGCCCAGCGTCCCGTCCGTCGAGCCATCGTTGATCACGATGATCTCGTACTCCGGGTAGCGCATGTCGAGCACCGAGCGGACCGACTCGACGCAGTTCCCTTCCTCGTTGTAGGCCGGGATCAGGATGGTCACCGGCGGCGCGCCCGCGGTCCGCACCAGCTCGTCAACATCCACCGAGTTCAGGCGGCGCGCATAGCGGCGCAGCGCCCGGAACGCGAAGATGCTCGTGCCCAGGTAGAACGTGTTGAGCACGACGAAGTAGCCCAGCAGGAGCAGGTTGAAGCCGATCAGGACCGCAATTCCGAATTGTACCCACATAGGCTACTCCGCGAGGACCTGCAGGGCCACGTCCGAGGAGACCGTGCCCGCGTGAATGGCATTGCGCAGGTACTGCATCTCGCCGTGGGCGCGAAGCCCGCGGGCGGCGTGCAGCGCGACCCAGGGTGAGGGGTCGCGGAGCGCGAGCTTGAGCCGGGCCACGTCTTCCTCGCCCCCCAGCTGGCCGAGCGTGGCGATCGCCTGGGCGCGTACGGCGAAATCCGCCGAGCCGGCCAGCACCCGCACCGGCTCCAGGTAAGTCGCCCCCGCGCCGGAGCGGACCAGCCGGAGCGCCGCCGACAGCAGGTCGGCGTCCGTTTCCCTGCCCAGGATCTCCGCTGCGTCCGCCAGCGCCTCCCGGTCCCCCATCCGTGCCAGCGCATCGGCGCACACCGCCCGCGTCTGCGCCGCCAGCAGCGTGTCGCGCAGGGCCGCCCGGATCAATGACGCCGCCCCCGGGCCCATCGAGACCAGCATCGAGATCAGGAACTTCGGGCTCCACTCCTCGAACCGGTCCAGCCGCGCCATCACCGCCGCCGCGTGCCCCGGCCGCCCGGACGCCGCCAGGTTCCGCGCCGCGATCATGGACACCAGCGGAGAGGGATCGTCCAGCGCCTCCACGATCGCCGCGCCGCTGCGCTCCATGTCGAGCAGCGCCACGGTCTGGACCGCGCGGGCCCGCCGCTCCGGGTCGCCGCCTTTCATGCGCCGCGTGATCGGCGCCAGGTAGGGCGCGGCCAGGCGCGGCAGCACCTGGCGCATCGCCAGGTCCGCGTTCAGCGCCGCCTTGTAGAGGAAGTCCACGAAGTACAGCTCCTCGCCCCTGCCGACCCGCCCGAGCAGCGTCTCCTCGGGCGTGAGCCCCGCGGCCACCTCGGGCAGGAGCACCTCCCACTTCTCCTCGAGCGTCTCCCATCGCCGCGCCGTGCGGATGTTGCGCAGCCGGAGCAGGATCGCCCACAGCGCGAACACGATCGTGAGCACGATCAGCCCGACCAGCACCACGACCAGCGCGAGCAGCTTCCAGTTGCCCGCCACCGTCTGCCAAACCGTCGTCAGTCCATTCACGTGCGCGTGCTCCTCACGGGTGTTCGGCGCGGAACCGCGTTGCCTGGTCTCGCCGCAGGGCCGCACCGACGCGGTGCATTCTGGCTGTTCCGGGGGAAGACCTGTTCTCGCGTTCGGCGCGGTCAAGGGCAAGCGGCAGGCCAAAACCCGCACTCCGCCCCCCGGCGGGCGCAAACCCGGCGTTCGCGGCCGTTTCCGGGCGGGGTGGAGCCGGCCCGGTGAGGCCTGCGCTGTAACGACGCGTTACAGCCGGCGTGTAACGAAACCCGCGCCCGACGCCGGGCGGCGGAGGGCGTCGGAGCCCGTAAGTGCTAGATTGTATCGGACATTGCACTTATTTCCCCTCGTGGCACGCTTCCTTCACCATGGCCCCCCGCTCGTCCCGCCGCTGCCGTTGCGGCGACCGACTGCGTGATGAGGCGAAAGGTTGGCGTGACGTATGGGGACCAGGCGCACGGAGCAGGGATTGGTCTCGGAGGCCGGGCTCGCCGCCGCGCAGGCCCGCTGGACGCTCCAGCCGGTTCGCGGCTGCGGCCCCGCCGTCGTGATCCGCTCCGCGCACGCGCCGCTGCCCGCCCCCGTGTACCGCTGGCTGCGCACCCGCGGCGCCGTGGCGTACCGCTCCGCGGGCGCCGTGGGGGCCGAGGCGCTGGATGCCCTTGGGACGGGCGGCTTCGTGCTGTTCCACGCCGATCCCTACGACCTGCCCGACGTGCTCGATGACGTGGCGGCGCTGCGCCGGGCCGGACACGTGGGCGCGATCGTGGCGCTCGTGGAAGTCGGCGGCGTGCGGACCACCACCTCGATCGAGCTGATCCGCGCCGGCGTGGACGAGGTGCTGCTCACGGACATGGCGGTGGCCGAGATCGCCTCGCGCATCGAGCTCGCCAGCCAGTACGCGGTCCTTCGGCCCGGGCGGCCGAGCACCCGGCCCGCCCTGTTCTGGACCCAGCCGCGGGACCCGCGTGGCGAGCTCCGGCTGCTCACGGCGGCCGAGATGCGCGAGATCCTGCTCGCCCGGCTGCGCCGGCCCGCCTACTCCGATTTCGTCTTCGTGGTGCTGCGGCTCGGCGATGCGTACCTGGACGGGAGCTGGAGAGCGCTGCGCGGCCGCATGCGGATCGGCGAGGGCGACCTGGTGGCGCGCCTCGAGGACCGCGTGCTCGGGCTGCTCTTCGAGTCCGTGCCCGAGGCCAGCGGCGGAGAGGTGCTGGCGCGCGTGCTCGGGCTGCACCCGGCGGGAGAGGCGGCGGACCGGGTGACGATCTTCCGCTCGCCGGAGGATCGGCTGGTCCTGCTGGAGTGGATCCTGAGCGCGGGCCCCGCCGAGCCCGGCTGAGAGCGATCCCGATCATGCCGCCGCTCAGCCCCGACGTGGGGCCCGACCCGATCGACCGGGATGACGCGCAGTCCGCGCGCGAGGGACTGTACTGGATCCTGTTCCAGGCGGCGCCGTCGGGGGTGTTCCGGGCGTCGGAGTCCGGACGGATCCTCGAGGCGAACGCGGAGCTGAGGGCGCTGCTCGGCTCCGACCCGCGCTCCGACCTCGAGCTGACGCTGGCCGGGCTGTGCGTGAAGGCGGACGACTGGGAGGCCATGCGGACCCAGCTCGAGCAGACCGGCGCGGTGCGCGCGTACCGCTTCGAGGCCTGTCGCCTGGACGGCTCGCCGTTCTGGGCCGAGCTCTCGCTGACCGCCGTTTCGCTCGGCGGCGAGCCCGTGCTGATCGGCAGCCTGACCGACGTCTCCGGCTGGAAGGCCCGCGAGGAGGAGCTGCTCCGGACCGCGCTGCGCGACCCGCTCACGGGCCTCGCCAACCGGCTGCTCTTCAACGACCGGGTCGAGCACGGGCTGCGCCGCGTGCGCCGGGAGCCGAGTGCGGTGTTCGGGGTGCTGTTCCTCGACATCGACGACTTCAAGCGCGTGAACGATAGCTTCGGCCACCGCGTGGGCGACGAGCTGCTCATCGCCTTCGGGCGCCGGATCCAGGCATCCGTCCGGCCGCAGGACACCGTCTCCCGCCTCGGCGGCGACGAGTTCGCGATCCTGCTGGCCGACATCTCGACCGCCGACGACGCCAGCGTCGTGGCCGAGCGCATCCGGGCCGCCCTCGCCCAGCCGTTCGTGGTCGGAGGCAACCGCATGCACCTGAGCGCCAGTATCGGGATCACCCTGTGCAACGCCGGCGGCGCCGGCGCGGCCGACCTGCTGGAGGTCGCCGACCGCGCCATGTACGCGGTGAAGAGCGCCGGCGGCAATGCATACAGGGTGCTGTTCGCGGAGGACCGTCCGCCGGGCGGAGCCGGAGGAGGGGGAGTATCCGCACACGAAGAATGAGGCCGCCATGGACATCCGCACTCAGCCGCCGTCGGGATCGAGTGACCTGACGCGGCGAGCTCTCGCCGCCACGGTCGCCACGCTGCACCGCTCAGCCGCCCGCATGGATGCGCTGGCCGGTCGGCTCCACCGAACGAGCGTCCACCTGACCGTGCCCCGGCACCGGATCGGGCGGACGCTTCGCCACGCCTGGTGGCGCTATGCGCGTGTGCCGGATGCGCTGCTGCTGCCCACCCTCTACCGCCTCGCCCGGGCCCTCGAGCGCGGCGGCGGACCCGCGCCCGCGCGCTCCGGACGACGCCCCCACGCCACCACCACCACGCCGGAGGCGCACCCCGGCGGCCACCTCGTGCTCTGGCTGTTCCTCACCGGCGCGCTGGCCGTCGTCGGCGTGGTGGACGTCCGGCTCCTGGCCAGCGTGCTCCCGGGCTTCGCCCGCGAGGCGCTCCCCAGCTCGATGGGGACCTGGGCGGCACGACCCGAGCTGCCCGCCGTCGCGCTCGTCCTGCCCGCCCTGGCGGGTGTGCTCGGAATCCTCACGGCCGCGCTCGACCGCTACAACGACGACTCGCTCGCCGTCGGCCTCGTGCGCCTCGTGCCGCTGCTGCTGCTCGTCGCACTCATGGCGGTCCACGGCGGCGCGGTCGCGCTCTGGATCGGCGACCACGCCCTGCTCGATGCGCTGCACCTCCCCCCCACAGGACCGCTCCGGCCCACGGTCGAGTACGCGGCACCCGCGCTGGCGGCGATGGTGCCGATGCTCGTCATGGGCTTCGCCTACGGCGCGCTGCGGGCGTTCCTGGCCTTCGTCTCCGATGCCCCGTCGGCCGTCCGCGCGCCGCGGCTCGACGGCCTGGATCCCGCCGAGACCGAGTTGCTCGACGCGCTGCGCGCGACGCTTGCCGCCCGCGGCTACACCTCCGTCCATCGCTGGGGGGAGGCCGATCCGCACCGCGGCGGCGCCTGGTCCACGCCGGCCGCCGAGCCGCCGGAGGACCGGCCCGCGTGGCCCGTCCAGGCGTGGGTCCACGCCGTTCCGCAGCTCGCGATCCAGCTGCTGCTCGCCGCCCTCGGAGCGGGCGCCGTCTTCATCGTCGCCGCCACGCTGTCGGGCTCTTTCGCGAGCCGCGTCGCCGCCGGCGGCCTGGCGCGGCTCGTTCCCTGGGCCGTCGCGCTGGCGACGTACCTCGCCACGTTCGTCGCCGGCGATGCCCGCTGGTCATCCCAGAGCGCCGTCGTCGCCGCGCTCGGGCTGCGGGAGGGCCGCGGCCGGGGCGTGGTCGGCGGGGTGGCGCTGCTGCTGGCCACCGTCGGCTGGGCCGTCTTCGCCTGGGCGACCCTCACGGTCCGGCCGCTGGGGCCCTCGATCCCCGTGGCCATCGCCGTCGCCGTGCTGGTGATCCTGACCGGCGTGCTCTCCGCGCTCCGGCTCGATCGGGCGCTCGCCTCGGTGCTGTGGCTCGCGGCATCGCTCCCCATCGCGCTCCTCTGGGCGGCTGCGGCCGCTCCGGCCGTGGTCGTGGCCGCCGGCGCCGGCCTGGTCCTGGTCGTGCGCTCCATCGTGACGGTCATCGGCTGGCCCGTGCGCCTGCTCGCCGGCCTGCTCGGCGTTCCCCTCGACGCCGCCGCAACTCAGGCCCTGGAGGTCCCGCCGGCCGGCCCCTGAGCCGTCGGCGCCGCACCACCCCGTCTCCGCCGCCCCCGCCTCTTGCGCGCGGGGGCGGGCCGCGCCACACTGTTCCCTCATACAAACAATCCGTCCGGCACGATGGCGTGCCCACAGCCGGAGCATACGCGATGCGCGACTGGCGCCAGCAGGTGGCCTCGGCCCCACGAGGGACCGGTGCAGGCGAGTCTCGCGGCGGAGCCACGCGGCCCGAGTCCGGCCGCCCGCGCGCTGCCGCGCTCTGGGACAGCGTCACGTCGCTCGAAGCGAGCGGTGCCTCCGAGCGCGGCCGCAACCGCGCCCGGCGCCTCGCGGAGGCCGGCGACCTGCTGGCCCGCGCCGGCCTGCCGGGTGCCGCGGCGGTGCGCTACGGTGTGGCGATCGACTGCTACCTCGAGGCGGGCTACTTCAGCTTCGCGCAGCGGCTCTGCATGCGGTTGCTCGAGGCGGCGCCCAGGGTGGTTCGGGCTCGCGCCACCCTGATCCTCATCATGATCGGCCGGGGCTCGCGCACGGAGGCGGAGGCGCTCCTCCGTGAATACGCCGACGCCAGCCGCGAGGCGGGCGACGTCGCGTTCGCGCTGCGCCGTCTCTGCCTGATCGCCCAGGTGGTCGCCGACCCCGCCCTGCGCGACGCCATCCTCGGCCATCTCGACCGGCTGCGCGAGAATGCCCGGATCGAGCCCAACCCCTGCCTGCGCTGCGGCGCCCTGTGCCAGCGCGCCGAGACGCGCTCTGCGGCGCCGGGCGTCTACTGGGAGCGCCTCGTCAACATCGGCGTGCGCGGGCCCCGCGAGCTCGCCGCCGCCACGCCGAACTGGGACGCCGCGGCGCGTCTGAGCCCCGGCAGCCTCGCCGCCTGGGCGGCCCTCGGCCCCGCCTCCCACGCCTGAAGCCGCGTCGGCCTCCGCCCCTGCGGCGGCACCGTCAGACGAGACGAAGCCCTCCGCGCTCACGAGCGCGGAGGGCTTCGTTCCGTCCGGCAGGGCCGGGTGCGGCACCCGCCGGACCGGCCGGCGGGCGTCGGAGAGGGGAGCCTACTTCAGAACCTCGAAGATGGCTACGAGAACGATGAACGTCGCCACGGACCACGTCACGACACGGACCCAGTTCGTCTTCTTCTCGCTCATACCGTCCCCTTCGCTCGGGTGACGAGAATGCGAGGGCTTCGTTGCCCTCGCGGCTGGTACCACCGGCCGACGGTGATTTCGAATTTTTTTCTGAAGAGTGCGGCGGCGTGGGCGCCCCGCCACACCATTATGCGATGCGACGGCGCGAGGTGCAACATTGGCGATTGTTCCTTTTTGAGAGTGCGGCATCGGGGGCCGGCCGGTGGAGGCGCCGCGCCGCGCCTCCACCGACGGGGGGGGACCGGACGTGGCGTCCGGCCCCCGTGGAGCGGTCAGTGCCCCGGTACGATCCGGATCGGCTCGAGGTTCAGGCAGAACGGCGTGCCATCATACGTGCCGGTCAGGGACAGCCCCGTCGTCGCCGCCGTCAGGTCGTTGTCGGTGAGCATCGCGGGCTGGCTGAACTTGACCGCGAGATCGAGGATCCCGTCCACGCCCGACCCGTTGTCCACATCCTCGTAGCTGAAGAACAGCGTGCCGTTGTTCTTCGTGTCCACCGCCGTGCCCGCGCCGCCGTCGTTCCCCACCAGCCGGAGCGACGCGACATCGACCTTGGTGACATCGAAGTACAGGGAGCCGAAGATCGCGACCGGGATCTCGGCGCTGGTCGGGTCCGTCAGGCCCATCGGATCGATGTCGCTGCCGTTGCCCGGCTTCACGTCCCACGCCACGTCCACGCAGCTCTGGATCGTGAGGAGCGGCACGCACGCGGACCACGCGCTGTTGTTGAGGTCGTTGTTGTCCGGGCCCGTCGGCGCGTTCGCCCTGACCTTCACGCAGTAGCCCGTCAGGTCGGAGATCCCCGAAATGTCGCGCGTGAGGCTCAGCGCCGCCGTGTTCGGCCCCGCGGCGATCGCCGTATGCCCCGACGGCACCTCGAACACCACGTTGTAGTCGACGGCGCCCAATACCGCGTCCCACGTCACCGTGAGCTCGCTGCCGGAGACGCCCACCTGGATGTTGCCGGGAGGCGTCAGGTCGGTCGGTCCGCTCTGGACGTGGACGCCCTTGCTGAGCTCCGGCCTCAGGGCCGGACCCGTTGCGGGTGCGGGATCGCAGCCCGCGAGGATGGCTGCCGCGCCCACGGCGCACAGCGCACCTCGGAGTACGTGCTTCATGCTCTCTCTCCTTCCAACGCGTTTGCCGGAAATCGTTCCGGCATCGCCTTCTTCGGCAGCCCGACGGTCTCGGCCTCGAGACTCGCGGCTTTGCGGACCGGCCTCGCGGCCGGGGTGCCATTCTCGGAAGGAGCCTGGGTGCACCGGAATGCTCGGTACGCACCAAATCGGGCGCGCTCAGACCCGAGCGATCGGCGGCCGCCTACGGGAGACGGTGCCGACGGGCCGAGCGCCCCGGAGAGAGAGGAGGCGGGAATCGACGCATCGGTCGTGTGACTATCCGGCGGGGGCGCATATTACAGGAAGCGGGCCGCAATCGGCCCGCCGCGCAACCACTTGTTATCATTGAAGTTGACCAACATCGGGAGGGTCGCGAGGGAGGGCCGCTGTAACGAAACGTTCGGCCGCGCTGCAACGACTCGTTCCGCTCCGCCGTCACGGGCCGTGCCGGCGACCCGCTTCAGCTCCCGCCGGCGACGACGGTGCCGTTCACGCTCGCCGGCGCCACGCGGACGCAGTTCCTGCCGTCGGCCTTGGCACGGTAGAGGGCATCGTCGGCAACGGCGAGCAGCTCATCGACCGAGTGGATGCCGCCCGAGAAGGCCGCCACGCCGGCGCTCACGCTCAGCCCGTCGCCGTTGTGGTGGCGCGCCGCGAGCCGCTCGCGCACGCGCTCAACGAACACGAGGGCACCCTCCACGTTGGCGGAGGACACGACCGACAGGAACTCCTCGCCGCCGTAGCGGGCGGAGAGATTCATCTTGCGCGTCGTCGCGGCGAGCACCTCCGCGAACGTCTGCAGCGCGGCGTCGCCGGCCGCGTGGCCGCGCGCATCGTTGTACGCCTTGAAGTGGTCGAGGTCGAAGAGCACCAGCACGAGCGCCCGGCCGCGTCGCGCCGCCTCGAACTCCTTTTCCAGGAACAGCCGTGCGTAGCGACGGTTGGGCAGCCCCGTCAGCTCGTCCGTGAACGCCAGCCGCTGGGCGTCCTCGCGGGCCCGATGCAGGAGCTCCGCCACCCAGCCGATGCTCAGCGAAAGGGTTACGTAGAGCGTCACCAGCGTGAGCAGCATCGGTCCGCTGGCCACGTGCCGGCCGAGGATCGCGCACACCGCCTGCGTGATCGAGAGGACCGCCATGCCGGCCGCGAGCGCCGTCGCCGCGCCGATCCAGCCGCGGTAGTAGGAAAGCAGGAACGCGGGAACGAGCGGCGAGAGCCAGAGCAGGAGCTCGTACTCGCTCGGCCCGTTGTGGAAGGCCGTGGCATGAGCCACCGGCAGGGCCAGCGCGGCCAGCGAGAATGACCAGCGCGCGGACCGGTACGGTTCGCCGTGGGAGCATGGGCAGCGCTGCCCTCTTCAGTTGTGAAGCGATCGGATCCCGAGCCATCGACGACGCCACGCGGCCGGCACCAGCAACCGCCCCGATCGGCCGTCGAATCGAGAAAATCTAGGGCAATCGCCTGTCCGCGCGCAAGATTGGCGACGGGCGCAGGGGCGCGCGAACGCCGCCCACCGGCAGGCCACGCTGATCATTGCCCTTGACCCGGAGCGCGCGGCAACACAAATTTTGCCAAAATATCTGCAAACGGATCGGCGATGATGCCACGATCGAACGGCGGCGCAGCAATGCGGGAGGGGCAGAGCCTGGCCGAATACGCCGGGCTGCTCGCGCTCATCGCGGCCGCCCTGCTGCTTGCCATCCTCGCCCTCAACGGCTCGGTGGCCAGCGCTTACTCGCGCGCGGCGTACCGGCTGTCGGTCGCCGCGGACGCGGCAGCTTCGCCCGCGCACCCCCCCGGCACCACGAGCGATCCGGTGGGCGGCGGCACCGGCGGGGGATCGGGCGATCCTTCTGGCGGCGCGCCGGGCAATTCCGGCGGTCACCGCCAGAACCCCCCGGGCCACGGCCACTGATCGACCCTCCTTCTCCCGATCCATCCCCGACCTACGCGGCGACCTCCTCCCCATCCTCCTCCGGCGCGTTCGCCGCGTACGGCAGGCGCACCCCGCTCCGCACCGCCGATCGGATGTAGAGCACGAGCGGCGGCAGCAGGACCAGCAGCACCAGCGCCGCCCAGGGAAAACCCCGGCGCAGCTGGGCGAGGTCCGGCCCGTGCGCCGGCGAGCCCGGCAGCGCCGGGATCGCGCCCGCCAGCACGGCGGCCGCGTTGTTCACCGCATGGATCCCGATCGTGAGCCACAGCGAGCCGGTCCGCAGGTAGATCGCGCACAGCGTGAGCCCCAGCAGGAAGGCGCCCGGCTTGTTCGCGTGCAGCAGCGAGAACCCCAGCGAGCTGAGCAGCACGGCCGGCAGCACACCCCACCGGCGCGCCCACCGGTGCAGCAGCACCCCGCGGAACGTCAGCTCCTCCAGCGGCGGCGCCACCACCAGGATCACCGTGCCGAGCAGGATCGCACGCAGCACCGGGAAGGACCGCCCCAGGTCGAACATCGCGCTCTCGCGCGGGATCGCCCCGAGCACCGCCCGCACGTACCCCGGCGCCACGAACGATAGGCCGCCGTATACCCCTACGAACGCCGCCAGCGACAGGATCGGCAGCCCCGCTCCCACGAGCAGCACCCGCCACGCGCCCGGACCCGGCATCGGGCCCAGCAATCGCGATGTGTCCAGCCCGTAGCGCCGCTCCAGCCAGAGCAGCCACGCCGCCAGCGTTCCCTCCAACAGGAACGCGAGCCCCACCGCCGCCGCGTGAATGCCGTACAGCACCACCCCGAGCACGAGCGTCCCGAGCCACCACCAGACCAGGTGCCGGACGCGGATGCGGTCGAAGACGGACACGGGCACGCTCCAGGAGGGCGAGTCGAAAAACTCGCAATATACGCCGGCTGCGTCTCAGCGCTCCTCCGTCCCTCTGCGAGAGATGGTTACGCGATGCAGCCGCGGCCTCGGCCGACTCATCCGCTCTCCAGCGCCGCGGCTATGACCCCCCGCGCACCAGCCGCTCCACCAGGGCCGCCGATCGCTCCAGCTGGCGCAGCTCCGCCGGCGCTGCGGCGGCCAGCAGATCCGCCAGCCTCGCCACCCGCCGCGCCCGACCCGCCTCCAGCACGCGCCTCCCCTCCGCCGTCGCCCGCACCCGCACCACTCGCCCATCGTCCGCGCCACGCTCCCGCGCCACCAGCCCCTCCGCCTCCAGCGCGCTCACCAGCCGACTCATCGTGGGGGCGCGCACCTGCTCCGCCGCCGCCAGCTCGCCCAGCGCGCGAGGCCCCCCGAACACCAGCACCGACAGCGCCGACAGCCGCGCCGCCGACACCCCCGCCGCCGCGTCCTCCCGCCGCACTGCTCGCAGCAGGTGGATCGCGGCAGAATGCAGCCGGTCCGCGACCTCGCGCGGCTCCGGCCCCGAAGTGCTTGGCTCCCGTCCCATGCCGCATTATAGTTAGCGCAGCTAATGAAGTCCACGGCGCCCGACGGCTGCCGCAGGCGACGCGGCCGCCGCGCGCCCGTCGCGTGCCGCGGCTTCGTCGTCGCCCGACCCCAGGAGAGGAGGGGACATGTCCACGACTCCGGCAGGGCCCTCGCGGATCGGCCAGATCTCGATTCCGGTGAAGGAGGTGGAGCGGGCGGTGGGGTTCTACCGCGACGCGCTGGGGCTCACGCTGCTCTTCGAGGTGCCCGGGATGGCGTTCTTCGACTGCGGCGGGGTTCGCCTGATGCTCTCGCGGGCCGAGAGCGCCGAGTTCGACCACCCGGCCTCGGTGCTCTACTACCGGGTCGCGGACATCGGGGCCGCGCGGGGTCGCATGGCGCAGCGCGAGGTCGAGTTCCGGGACGAGCCGCACAAGGTGGCGGAGCTGCCGGACCACGAGCTCTGGATGACGTTCTTCGATGACACGGAGGGGAACGTGGGGGCGCTGATGGAGGAGCGGAGGCGGTAGCGCGGGCGCTTCAACTCTCGTCGCGGCGATCTCGCGCGCCGATGCTGCCGGCGTGCCTCTCTCTCGCAGAGCCGCCGCGAGAGAGATTCACGCGATTGAGCCGGCGGCCTCGCCCGGCTCCGCGTTCCGGGGGACGAGCTGCTCGGCGGGCGTGAAGAAGGTCCGGCGGTACCAGCGCACGACGAGGGCGGCGGTGGTGGCGACGGCGCCGGCGAGCATGAAGGCGACGACGATCTGGTAGCGCACGGCGAGGACGGGGGATGCGCCGGCGAGGATCTGGCCGGTCATCATGCCGGGCAGCGCGACGAGCCCGACGACGGCGAGGCCGTTGACGGTGGGGATGAGCGCGGCGACGAGCGCGCGCCGCTCCGGCCCCTGCGCGGCGCGGGCGGGGCTTGCGCCGAGGGCGAGCCAGGCCTCGATCTCCGGGCGCCGGCTCTCGATCTCGCCGGCCAGGCGCTCTGCGGCGAGGGCGGCGCCGTTCATGGCGTTGCCGATGATCATGCCGAAGAGCGGGATCAGGTACTCCGGGTCGTACCACGGGTGGACGCGCACGACCACGGCGCCGACGTAGGCGAGCGTGAGCCCGGCGCCGATCAGCATGGCGGCGCCGCTGATGGCGAAGAGGGTGCCGCCGCCGCGTCGCTGCCGGTCCGTGGCGGTCTTCGTGGCGGCGAGGAGCATGACGAGCAGGGCGAGGAGCACGAGGTACCAGCGTCGCACGGCGAAGAGGTAGAGCAGCACGTACCCGACGGCGGCGAGCTGCACGACGGCGCGCACCGCGCCGATGGCGAGCCCGCGGCCGAGCCCGAGGCGCTGCCAGGCGGAGATGGCGATCGCCGCGAGAACGAGCGCGGCGGAGAGGGCGACGCGGCCCCAGCCGACCTCGATGGGCGGCCGGCCGACGGCGGCATGCGCGGCCTGGAGCGTCACCGCGGCGGCGTGGAGCGCTGCGAAGCCGGCGGCGCCCACGGCTCAGCCGCTCGCCAGGTACGCGCGGGTGCGCGCCTGCCGGGCCTGCCGGAACAGCGTCTCGGTCGGGCCGGCCTCGACGACGCGTCCCGCCTCCAGCATGACCGTGTAGCGGCTGGCGGCGCGCGCCTCCGCGAGGCGGTGCGTGACCATCACGATGGTGAGGCGCTTCGCCCGCGAGAGGCCCGTCACGGTGGCGATCAGGTGGTCGGCGACCTCGGGGTCGAGGCCGGAGGTCGGCTCGTCCAGGAGCAGGGCGGCGGGGCGGGTCATGAGGGCGCGGCCGATGCTCACGCGCTGCTGCTCGCCGCCGGAGAGCACGGCGGCGTCCCGCGAGGCGAACGACGGATCGAGGCCGACCTGCGAGAGCACCTCCTCGACATCCGCGCGGCCGCGCGGGCGCTCCTCCCCCGGCGGCACGAACTCCAGGCCGGCGCACAGGTTGTCGGCCACCGTCCCCGCGAACATCGTGGGCTGCTGGAAGACGAAGCCGACGCGGCGGCGGAGCTCACGCACCGGGAGCTCGCCGATCGGACGCCCGTCGAGCTCGATGGTGCCCGACACGGGGTCGTCGAGGCGGTTCAGTAGCCGGAGCAGCGAGGTCTTGCCGCCGCCGGAGGGGCCCACGAGCGCCGTGACCAGGCCGGCCGCGATGGAGAGCTGGATGCCGTCGAGCAGCGTCCGTCCGCCTCGGCGCTGGCGCACGTCACGGAGCACGAACAGGTCGCTTTCGGCGTCTCGCACGGCCGTCCACGCTGGGGGAGAGGGACTGGAGGCTCGCCGCGGCGCGTCCGCTGGCGCGCTCAAGATAGGCGACGCGGGACGCTTTCGCGCCACCGGTCCGTCTGCTACCCTTCCGTCCCCTATGGAACATGCGCTCGAGGTGCGGAATCTCTCGGTCACCTTCGGCAGGGACCGCGTGCTGCGGGACCTCAGCTTCTCGGTGGAGTCCGGGAGCACGGTGGCCATCATCGGCCCGAACGGGGCGGGGAAGACGGTGCTCTTCCGCGCGCTGATCGGCACCGTGCCGTACGACGGCGAGGTGCGCTGGGCGCCGGGGACCCGCATCGGCTACGTCCCGCAGAAGCTGGACATCGAGCGCGACCTGCCGCTGACCGGGCTCGACTTCCTGCGCGCGAAGGCGGAGGTCTCCGGCACGCCGGCGGGCGAGATGGAGGGCGTGCTCGGCGCGGTCAACCTGCCGCCAGAGGCGGCCGCGCGCCCGATCGGCACCCTGTCGGGCGGGCAGTTCCAGCGCCTGCTCGTGGCGTTCGCGCTCATGGGCTCGCCCAGCGTGCTCCTGTTCGACGAGCCCACGGCGGGCGTGGACCAGCCGGGCGAGGAGAGCATTTACGCGCTGTTCCGCGAGCTGCAGCGGCAGCGGGGATTCACGCTCCTGCTCATCTCGCACGAGATCAACCTGGTCTACCGCTATGCGGACAAGGCGCTCTGCCTGTCGCACAGTGCCGTCTGCTTCGGCCCGCCGCTGGAGGTGGTGACGACCGATCTGCTGCAGGAGATGTACAGCCCGGGGGTGAAGTTCCACGAGCACGGCCAGGCGCGCGGCCCCGTCGAGCCCCTCCACGGCCACGGCCATTCGCAATGAGCGCGGGCGCTGACGTCCTGAGCCGTCTCGTCCTGCCGCTCGGGATGGCCGTGGCCGCGGGCCTGGTCGGCTCGGTGGCGGTCATGCGGCGCATGACGCTGGCCTCGGACGCCATCTCCCACGTCGCGCTGCCCGGCATCGGGCTCGCGCTCCTGCTGCGCGTGAACCCGGTGCTCGGGGCACTGGCCGCGCTGTTCGTCGGCACGTTGCTGGTCTGGGTGGTCGAGCGGCAGAGCCGGATCCCGACGGAGGCGGTCATCGGCGTCGTCTTCTCGGCCGCTCTCGCCATCGGCAGCATGATGGCCTCGGGCGACGAGCTGATCGAGGCGCTGTTCGGGGCGCCGCAGTCGCTCGGCCGCGTGGAGCTCGTGCTGGGCGTCGTGGGCTCGCTGCTGGTGATCGCGTTCATGCTCCGGGCGAGGAGCCGGCTCGTCCTCTCGCTCGTCTCCGCCGACCTGGCCCGCACCGCCGGCGTGGATGTCGCGCGCGTGGACCTGCTCTTCCTGATGGCTTTCGCGCTCACCGTCGCACTCGGGCTCCGCTACCTGGGCGTGCTGCTCATGGGCTCTCTCATCATCATCCCCGCCGCCACCGCCAGGCAGCTCGCCCGCAGCCTGGGCGGCATGCAGCTCATCTCCGTCTCGATCGCCGTCGGCGCCACGCTCGCCGGATCGCTGGCCGCTCCGGCGCTGGGGCTGGAGACCGGCCCGGTCATCATCGTCGTGGCCGCCGCGGCGTTCTTCCTCGGCCTCGCGGTGCCACGCCCGGGCTGACCCCGCACCCCTATCCTGGAGGCACAATGGACGGCTACCACATCGCCCTCTTCATCCACCTCTTCGCCATCCTCGCCGCAACGGCGGCCACGGCGGTCGTTGAGGTCGCACAGACGAGAGGCCGCCGCGCGGCCACCGTGGCCGAGGCGCTCGAGTGGCACGCCTCTGCCGGGCGGGCGGCCCGGACCTTCCCGGCCGCGGTACTCGCCCTCGTGCTCACCGGCGGCTACATGATCCGGGCGGGCGGCGCGTGGTCGTGGCAGATGGGCTGGGTCCAGGCCGGACTCACCGGCGCCGTGCTGCTGCTCGCGAGCGGCGCCGTGCTTGGGCCGCGCGCCCGCAGGCGGGGCGACGCGCTGCGCGCGCTGCCGCCGGCCGCCGCGCCGCCGCCGAACCGCGATGCCGTCATGGGTGCCATCGGCTCGGCCAACCCCGGTCTGGCGCTCGGCGTCGTGTTCGTCATGGCGACGAAGCCCGCGCTGGCCACCTCGCTTGCGATCCTCCTCATCGGGGCCGCCGCGGGCATCGTGCGGGGCCGCGCCCGCGCGCGCGCCGCGGCCGGCGCAACGGCTCGAGGTCCGGAGAGGGAGGCGGTCGAGACCGAGCCGGCCTCCTGAGCCGCGGCCCGGGAGCGCGCGGCGGGCCGCGCCGCCGGCCCGCCGCTCCGCCCTTGCCGGACCACCGGCTCCCGGGCATCTTGCGCCGCCCGGATGGCGGTGGCACGTGCCGCGCCTCCGGAATGCACGCGGGGCGGCCGCTCATGGCGGCCGCCCACCCTCGAATGCTCGCCCCCGGCGGCGCAGCCCCGGGATCGGGAGGTACCATGCGCAGGAGCCACACGCACCGCCCCTTCCGCCTCGGCTCGGCCCTCGCCGTGGCGTTCGGCGCCGCCCTCGCGGCGGCGGCGTGCCAGGAGAGCCAGCCGCCGGCCCCCGCCCAGCCGGCCGGCATGCATGCCGTGCCGCTGCGCTCGGGCCAGCCCCAGCCCGGCGGCGGCGCCCCCATGGCGGCCGGCCCCGCGTTCCCCGCCGGAAGCCCCGAGCAGCCCGCCGCCGACACCACCCCGCGGGCCGCTTCGACCCGGCCCGCGTCCGATACGACCGGCGGCGCCCGCCGGTAGCCGCGCGGCGGGTCGCTAGTGTCCCTGGGCCCGTGACGCGAGGCTCGTCATCAGCCGGTCGACCATCGTCTTCGTGTCCTGGTACTTCAGCCCGGCGGCGGCCGCCTTGAGCCGGCTCAGCGCGATGCCCGGCTCGAGGGTGTTCGCGATCGAGGTGAGCGCCGAGCGGCGCACGTCGGCGCGCGGGTCGTTGAGCGCCTTCACGAGCACGTCGAGCGCCTGGTCGCTGCCGTGCGCGGCCAGCGCGCCGAGCGTGAAGGCCACCTGCGGCCCCTGGCCGACCATCTTCGAGAGCTGCCCGACGAAGCTCGCGTCGTGCAGCTCGCCGATCGCGCGCAGCGCGGCGTTCATGATCGCGTCGCGGTAGGACGGCATCCCGAGCGCCTGCTGGATGATGGCGTGGGCGTGAGCCGAGTCGGCGTGGGCGAGCGCGACGACGGCGGCGGCTTTCACCGCGTAGCTCGAGTCGGCGTCGAGGGCGCGGCGCGCGAGCGCGACGGCGTCCGGCCCGCCCACCTCTCCGAGCGATTCGAGCGCGGCGGCGCGCACCTGGGCCGAGGTGTCCTGGAGCGCGGTGCGCAGTGGCGCGAGGGCCACGGCCGCGGGGAAGCTCCCGAGCGCCTCTGCCGCCTGCGCCCGGGTGCGGAAGAAGTCCGCGGAGGTCGCGGCCGCGGCGAGGGCGCGGCCGGCGGCCGCGTCGCCTTTCCGCTCCGCCAGCTGGTCGATGGCCCACTTCCGGTTCCACAGCGTGGTGTCCCGGGCGAGCTCGTTGGCCAGCCACGTCGTGGGCTGCCGGAAGTCGAGCGTCTTGAGGACGTTGTCGCCCTCGTCGAAGACGACCATGTTCGGCTCGGAGGCCACGCCGTCCACGGTGATCGTGTCGGTGCGCTGGTCGATCCAGTCGCGGGCGAGGACGTCGCCGGAGGCGGTGCCGATCCGGATGGTGACTGGCATGCGGAAGACGCGCGGCGTCTCGAAGCGGAGGGCGGTGCTGTCCGCCTGCGCGCTGTCCTGCTGTGTCTGCGCGGCCACCAGCGTCAGCCGCTTCGCCGCCGCGTCGTAGTGGGTGGTGACGGTGAGCTCGGGGTAGCCCGCGTCGTAGAGCCATTCGGAGAAGAACCAGTCGAGGTTCTGGCCCGTGGCCTGGAGGAACGCCTGGCGCAGGTCGTCCGTGGTGGCGTTGCCGTGCGCGTGGTCCTCGAGGTAGCGGTGCAGCCCGGCCCAGAACGGCCTGTCGCCGAGATAGTCGCGCAGCATCTCGAGGACGAGCGCGCCCTTCGGGTAGATGTTGTTTGAGCCCTCGGCCACGACCGGCATGCGCTTCCGCTGGTCGATGCGCATGAAGCTCGTGTACTCGTCCATGTAATAGTCCTCGGCGGTCCTGTCGCCGGCCCGCACCCGCCAGTACTGCCCCGGCATGAACTCCGCGAAGCCCTCGTTCAGCCACGTGTGCGCCCAGTCCTCGGTGGTCACGTAGTCGCCGAACCACTGGTGCGCCAGCTCGTGCGGGATCAGGATCCACTGGTACCACGGCCGGTCCGCGTACGCGCGCGCGTCCGGCAGCCAGTCCACCAGCGTGGTGGCGCTCACGTTCTCCATCCCGCCGAAGAAGTCCGCCACGGTGGTCTGCGCGTACTTGGCCCAGGGGTAGGGGACCCCCGTCAGGTCCGAGTAGACCTGGATCATGTCGGGCGTGACGTGGAACAGCCGGCGCGCGAGCGGCGCATCTTCCTTGTAGACGTAGTAGTCCACCGGCTTGCCGTTCCACTCGTCGTGCACCTTCTCGAGCGGGGCGACGACGAGCGAGACCAGGTATGTCGCGCTCGGCTGGTCCTCTCGCCAGTCCATGGTCCGCGTGCCATCGGCGTTCGTGCGGTCGCCCGCCAGCGCGCCGTTCGAGACCGCCGTGTAGCCGGCCGGCACCGTGGCCACCAGCTCCCAGCTCATCTTGTCGTTCGGGAAGTCATAGGTCGGGAACCAGTAGTGGTTGTCCATCGCCTCGCCCTGGCTCCAGATCTGGCGCGGCCGGTGCGGCCGCCCCTCCGGCTGGATGTAGGTCAGCCCGCGGCCGTTCTGCACCTTGCCGTGATAGTCGATCGTGAAGCGCAGCGTGTCGCCGAAGGCCGCGGCGCGGGCCAGATGGACGACCAGCGTGTCGCCGTGCCGCCCCGTGGCGAGCTTCCCGCCCGCCGCATCCGTCACGGAGCGGATCCCCAGCAGGTGCCCGGCGTCCAGCACCAGCGAGTCGAGCGACGCCGCCCGCGCCACCACCGTGCTCTCGACCCGGCCCTCGAAGGAGGTCGAGTCCCAGTCGAAGTCGCGCAGCTCGATCTTCTGGTGCACGAGGTCGTAGTCGTGTGTGCGGCTGTAGACGTCGTTCAGGACGCGCTCCGCGTTGCTCTGCCCGAGCGCCGCGGCCGGCAGCGCGAGGGCGAGCAGGGACGCGAGCACGACGACGGGACGGATCCGGATCACGATTTCCTCTCCTCTCGAGGCTCGGGAGCGCCAATGCTCCCGGACGCAACTTAGGGCGGTGGGATCCGGCGGCGCGAGGTGCGGGACGCGGGACGCGGGATGCGCGATGCGGGATGCGGGATGCGGGATGCGAACCCCGCCACGCATCCCGCGTCCCGCATTACCGCTCGGGGCGCTACGCGCCGGGGTGTCGGGATTCAGCCTCCTCCAGCTTCTCCGGCCGGCCTTCCCGCCGCGCCGGCTCGAGCCGCGCCAGCGCGCGCAGGTTGCCCGCGACCCGGCCGAGCAGCAGCAGGATCATGCCGAGGGCGACCGCCACCCCGATCACATCGAACACCGTCATGCCGATCCCCGCGACCGTGAAGGGCAGGGGCCCCCGGATGAGCGCGGCCGTGTTCAGCGCGATGAGGATGAGGCGCACCTCCGTCGGCCCGAGCCGTCCGTAGCTCGCGGCGAACTCGCCGAAGGCGTGCGTCTCCAGATAGACGTTGATCGAGAGCACCAGGTACGCTACCGCAATGCCCAGCCCCACCGAAAGCAGCATGTACGGCGAGAAGCCGAGCCCCAGCCCCACCGCGAGCGTCGAGTAGGCGTCCGTCAGGTGGTCCAGGTAATAGCCGTAGCGCGGCCGCTCGATCCTGCGCACCCGCGCGAGCGTCCCGTCCAGGCTGTCGCCGAACCAGTTCGCCACCAGCGCGCCGTTCACCAGCCACAGCCACGCCGCCGAGCGGTTCGTCAGGATGTAGCCGACCGCCACGGCCGTGGAGGCGGCCAGCCCGAGCAGCGTCATGTGGTCCGGCACCACCCAGGCGGGCAGCGCGTTCGCCAGCGCCGGCAGGACCCGCCGCTCGAATCGGGCGAGGAGGAACTCCGAGGTTCGCTGGTGCTTGCCGGCCGGTGCGCTCATCGTCACGCGCTCTCCGCATCGAGGGATGCCGAAGTCTCGCCACGGCGTCGCCGCGGGTCAACGCCACGCGTCGTCACGGCGCGTGGCATTGGTGGAAATCCATTGATGCGCAATGAGTTGCAGCCACGGATCCGGCATGGAAGGTGCGCATTGCCGCACGCGAGGGTGATTTGGTATCCCCCTCGATGATGGAGTGGACGGGCGCCCGGTCGCGGGCGCCCTTCTTACGTTCAGGGAGGGGCGGGATGACGAGCAAGATCACCGGTCTCCGCGCCGCATTGCTCGCTGCCGCGGCGGTGGCGGCGTGCGGCCCGGCCGTGCAGCAGAGCAGGGGGAGCGGCTTCGACGGCCCGCAGTCCACCGCCGCCGGGAGCCGCGCCTACGTGCAGGTGTCCTACCGCGTGCTCTACTAGCCTTTCACGCCCAGGCGACGCCGGGGCCCGCGCGCGCCCGCGCCCGCCGCGTCCGGGGGTGCGAACGTCCAGCGCACGTGCTCGTACGCGCCGGGGCGGCCGGCCGCGGCACCTCCCGCCTGGCGGTCAGTACGTCCCGCTGCCTGTTCCCCCGGTCGTGGCGGGCGGTGTCGTCCCCGGCGCCGGGGTGGTCGCTCCGCCGGGCGCCGCGGGCGCCGCGCCCGGTGCCGGCGCGGTCGCCGGAGCCGTCGTCGCCGGAGGCACGGTCGTCCCACGCCGGCCCCACCAGTTGCCCCAGCCCCACCACAGGATGATGATGATGATGATCGCGATGATCACCCACCACCACCACGCGCAGCCGGCGCGATCCGTGGTCGTCGGCCCGGTCGGCCCACCGGTCGGCGGATTGTTCCTCGTTGCCATCTCTTCCTCCCAACCTTTCCCCGAACGATTCGGACGCCGAACCGACGCCCGGTCCGCCGCTGCGGACGCTCTGGTCCCCTCGCGCAACGGGCATGCCGCCGGCGGCGGCAGGACGGGCCAGACGAGAGAGTCTGGTCGGCGCGGCGCAAGCCGGGAACGGCCATGCTCGGGGCAGTGGGCCGGCAGGCAAGGCGCGGCCGATTGGCCCGCGGCGCCGCCGGGCGCTACCATATCGGGAGCAGGGAGGTGGAATGGCGGGAGCAGCCGACGGCGCGCTGACGCTGGGCGTGGATCTCGGGGGGACGAAGGTGCTCGTGGCGCTGGTCAACGCGGCGGGCGAGATCGTGGCATCCTACCGCCATCCCACGCGTGCCGAGTCGGGGTTCGGCCAGATCGTGCAGGCGATCGTCGAGTCGGTCAACGCGTGCCTGGCCAAGGCCGGGGTCGAGCAGGCGGCGGCGCTGGGGGTGGGTGTGGCGGGGCAGGTGGAGCGGCACACGGGGGTGGTCCGCTTCGCGCCGAACCTGGGGTGGCGCGAGGTCCCGCTCAGGGCCGAGCTGGAGCACCGGCTGTCCCTGCCGGTGGCGGTGCTGAACGACGTGCGCGCGGCTACCTGGGGCGAGTGGCGGCACGGCGCCGGGCGTGGGGTGCAGGACCTGGTGGTGCTGTTCGTGGGGACCGGCGTGGGTGGCGGGGTGGTGAGCGGCGGGCGGGTGCTCGAGGGGTGCGGCAACAGCGCGGGCGAGCTGGGACACATGACCATCGTCGTCGATGGGCGGCGCTGCCGCTGCCGCAACCTCGGCTGTCTCGAGGCGTACGCCGGCGGCTGGGCGATGGCCGACCGGGCGCGCGAGGCGGCCGAGGCGGACGGCGCGGCGGGGCGGGCGCTGGTGGCACGGGCCGGCGGCATGGAGAAGATCACGGCGGCCACCGTCACGGAGGCGTGGCGCGAGGGCGACGGGCTCGCCGCGCGCCTGGTCGAGGAGACCGCCGGCTACCTGGCGGCGGGGATCGTCGCCATCGTGAACGCCTTCAATCCCTGCACCCTGGTGCTCGGCGGCGGCGTGCTGGAGAAGGTGCCGGAGTACGTGACACGCGTCGAGCCGCTCGTGCGGGAGCGCGCGCTCGGGGCGGCGGTCGAGCCGCTCAGGATCGTGCCCGCCGCGCTGGGCGGGAGCGCCGGGGTGATCGGCGCGGCGGCCGTCGCCCGCGCGCGGCCGAAGACCTGAACCGAAGACCCTGAACTGAACCGAAGAGCTGAACCGACTGGAGAGGACGTCTCGGGAATGAATCGGATCGATGAGCTCTCGATCAACACCATCCGCTTCCTCGCCGCGGACGCGGTGGAGAAGGCCAACTCGGGCCATCCCGGCATGCCGATGGGTGCCGCGGCGATGGCGTACGCCCTCTGGCGACGCTTCCTGCGCCACGACCCGCATGCGCCCCACTGGCCCGACCGCGACCGGTTCGTGCTCTCCGCCGGGCACGGCTCGATGCTGCTCTACGCGCTGCTGAACCTGACCGGCTACGACCTGCCGATGGAGGAGCTCGAGCGCTTCCGGCAGTGGGGCAGCCGCACGCCCGGCCACCCGGAGTACGGGCTCACGCCGGGCGTGGAGACCACGACGGGACCGCTCGGGCAGGGCTTCGGCAATGGCGTCGGCATGGCGCTCGCCGAGCGCTTCCTGGCCGGCACCTTCAATCGGCCCGACCACACGGTGATCGACCACCGCACCTACGCGATCGTCTCCGACGGCGACCTCATGGAGGGCGTCTCCTCCGAGGCCGCCTCGCTGGCCGGCCACATGAAGCTGCACAAGCTGACCTACCTCTACGACGACAACCACATCTCGATCGAGGGCTCCACCAGCCTCGCCTTCACGGAGGACGTCGAGGAGCGGTTCCAGGCCTACGGCTGGCACGTGCAGTACATCGGCGAGGGCAACGATGTCGAGGAGATCTCGCGCGCCATCGAGCGTGCCCACGCCGAGACCGGGCGCCCCTCCCTCATCATGGTGCGCACCCACATCGGCTACGGCAGCCCCAAGCAGGACAGCGAGAAGGCCCACGGCGAGCCGCTCGGCGCGGACGCGCTGCGGGCCGCCAAGGAGAAGCTCGACTGGCCGCAGGAGCCGCCGTTCTACGTGCCGGAGGAGGTGCGCGAGCACATGGAGGAGGCGGTCGAGCGCGGAGCCACGCTGCGCGCCGGATGGGACGAGCGAATGGCCGCCTACCGCGAGGCGCACCCCGAGCTCGCCGCCACGCTCGAGCGCGCGCTCGCCGGAGAGCTGCCCGAGGGCTGGGACACCGCGCTGCCCCGATTCGGCGCCGATCAGAAGCCGATCGCCACGCGTTCCGCGTCCGGCAAGGTGCTGAACGCCCTCGCCGCCGCGATCCCGACCCTGGTGGGCGGATCCGCGGACCTGTCGCCCTCCACCAGGACCACCATCGAGGGCTCCGGCGACCTGGCCACCGACCCCGCCGGGCGCAACATCCACTTCGGTGTCCGCGAGCACGCCATGGGCGCCATCGTGAACGGCATGGCCGCCCACGGCGGCGTGCTCCCGTTCGGCGCCACCTTCCTCATCTTCTCCGACTACATGCGGCCGCCGATCCGGCTGGCGGCGCTCTCCCGCTTCCGCTCGTTCTTCATCTTCACCCATGACAGCGTGGGGCTGGGTGAGGACGGGCCCACGCACCAGCCGATCGAGCAGCTCGCCTCGCTTCGTGCCATCCCGCACCTGACCGTGCTGCGCCCCGCGGACGCCAACGAGACGGCCGCCGCGTGGGCCGCCGCCATCCGCCGCGGCGAGCCCGTGGCGCTGGCGCTGACCCGGCAGAACCTGCCCGTGCTGGACCCCGACAGCCACCCCATCGCGGAAGGCGTGCCTCGCGGCGCCTATCTGCTCCAGGAGGCGGAGGGCGGCGACGCCGACGTGGTCCTCGTTGCCACCGGGTCCGAGGTCTCGCTCGCGCTCGAGGCCGCCGGCCGGCTGGCCGGCGAGGGGATCCGTGCCAGCGTGGTGTCGATGCCCAGCTGGGAGCTCTTCCAGGAGCAGCCCGAGTCCTACCGCCGCACTGTCCTGCCGCCCGAGCTGCCGAAGCTCGCCATCGAGGCTGCCAGCCCCTTCGGCTGGCACCGCTGGGTCGGCGATGACGGCGACATCATCGGCATCGAGCGCTTCGGTGCCTCCGCGCCCGGGAAGGTCGTCCTCGAGAAGCTCGGCTTCACGCCCGAGAACGTCGTCGAGCGCGCACGCGCCCTCGTGGCCCGTCGTGCCGCGCGGCAGGAGGCGTGAGCGTGGACTCCGCGCCCCCGGTCCTGCGTGTTTTCGCCGACACCGAGGAGGCTTGCCGCGCCGCCGCCGCCGCGATCACCGCGACGGCCCGCCGCCTGGCTCTCGGCGTCGGCCGCTTCTCCATCGCGCTCTCCGGTGGCTCCAGCCCACGGCGCCTGCTCGAGCTCCTCGCCCAGGTCGACGGGGGCGCCTTCCCCTGGGAGGCCACCCACGTCTTCTGGGGCGACGAGCGCTGCGTCCCGCCCGACGACCCCGCGAGCAATTTCGGTATGGCCGCCGCCGCGCTCCTCGACCACGTCGCGCTCCTCCCCTCCCACATCCACCGCATTCCCGGCGAGCTCGATCCCGCCCAGGCCGCCATTGCCTACGGCCATGAGCTGACCGCCTTCTTCGGCGCCTCCAGCCCCCACGCCCTCGCCATGGGCCGCGCCACCGCCTTCGACATCGTGCTCCAGGGCATCGGTGCCGACGGCCACACCGCCTCCCTCTTCCCCGGCTCGCCCGCCCTCGATGCCGTCGGCTGGGCCGCCGCCGTGGAGGCCCCCCGGGGCACCGAGCCGCGCCGCCGGATCACGCTCACGCTGCCCGCCCTCAACATCGCCGCCGAGGGCCTCTTCCTCGCCTTCGGCGCCGCCAAGCGCGACGCCGTGCGCGCCGCCACCACCCCCGAAGCCGATGCAGGCACAGCGGCCGTCCCCGCCGCCCTCGTCCGCCCCGCCGGCGGCACCACCTGGTTCCTGGACGAGGCCGCGGCGCCCAGCACCTGACGCTACGCCCGGCCCGGCCACGCCGACGGCTCCATCCCGCGAATCGTCTCTGGCCGGGAATGCGGTTCCGGCCGACGCCGCAGACCTCGCCGCGTGAATCATCTATCGCAGAGCCGCGGAGGTTCGCGGAGACGCCGGACCGGTGACGATGATCCTCGCGCGCCTCCGCGAGCCTCGGCGCCTCCGCGAGAAGAGAAGCACGCCGGCGGCAATCGGCGGGCGATGTGGCCATGCGAGAGCGATTCACGCCGGCGGCACCGGCGCGCGATGTCGCCCTGCGGGAGCGATTCACGCCGGCGGCATCGGCGCGCGAGGTCGCCCTACGAGAGCGATTCACGCCGGCGGCACCGGCGCGCGAGGTCGCCCGCGGGAGATGAAGCAGGCCGGCCGTACCAGCTCCGTCGCCTGGTCCTGCGCCGCGCCCTCCACGAGCGTCGCGAATCGACTCGCTGGCCTTGCCCGCCTGCTTGTTGAGGCGGACGTCCGACCGCAGGACGGGCCGGACACGCCAGCGGGTGGGCGGGACGTGCAGAACTCGCCGATCGTCGCCCCCTCGCCGACGCGTGCCGACTCGTGCACCCATAGCGGTCACAACGCGCCACTCGATCTGCCTCGGAGCACCGCGCGGCGGGTTGTGCCGGCCTGCGGAGTAAAACCCGCCACCCGAGCGCCCGCCTCGCGCCACCGGTGGGTTCCGCACTCCCAGCCGCCCGCAAACGCGCCGGTCTCTCGCCACCCGGAGCTCTCCCCGGTGCCGCCCGGTCCGCCCACCCCATCCCGCCCGGTTCCTTCGCCCGCCGCCTCGTTCTCGCATCCCGAACGCCGCGCTCCACATCCGGCATCCCGAGTCCCGAGCTCCGAACCCCGCATTCCGCATCCCGCATCCAATCCCGGTCACTAGATTCCCCCGCGAAGGCCGGCCCCCGCATCCCCATCCTGCAACCCTCCTCTCCCTTCCCGTGTCAGATGCAGTTGAGAGCGGCAACGACCTTCGCGCGCAGGTGGTGGTGGACGAGCGAGAGCTGATCTCCCGGGTGCTGGCGGGCGATGCCGGCGCCGAGCGGGCGCTGTACGAGGCGCATGTGGAGCGCGTGTACCGGCTGGCCTATCGCCTGGCCGGACGGGAGGATCTCGCGCAGGACTTCACGCAGGAGGCCTTCCTGCGGGCGTTCGGCCGCCTGGCGACGTTCCGTGGTGACGCGGCGCTCTCGACCTGGCTGCACGCCATCACCGTCTCGGTCTCCCTCAACGGGCTGCGGCG
Source organism: uncultured Gemmatimonadales bacterium (assembly GCA_963708135.1). Classification (GTDB taxonomy): domain Bacteria; phylum Gemmatimonadota; class Gemmatimonadetes; order Longimicrobiales; family RSA9. Next base: position 1,273,592 of record OY970192.1, read on the forward strand.
GGTGAAGCGCCAGCGGGAGCGGGAGCGGCCGCTGGACGACGCGGCGCCGCTCGGCCGCGAGGCGGTGCGGGCCGAGCCGGACCTGAAGGATCGCCTGCACCGGGCGATCGACGCGCTGCCGGACCATTACAGGGTGGTGTTCGTGATGCACGACGTCGAGGGATACACGCACGAGGAGATCGGCGCAGCGCTCGAGGTGCCGGAGGGGACGTCGAAGGCCCGGCTGTCGCGAGCCCGGGCCCGCCTCCGGAAGGACCTCGCCGCCTTCGCGGGAGAATGGGTGTCATGATGGATGACCAGCTGGACGACTTCATCCGCCGCCACGCCGCGGACTACAACACGCCGACGGACGTGCCGACGGAGCTCCTGTGGGCCCGCATCCGCGCCGCCCGGCGTGCTGCGGTGGACGGGGGGGCACCCCTTTCAGGCGACGTTCCGACCACCGCTTCCGCCGCGCCCTCCGCGGGCCGGGTGCCGGAGGCACCCGTGGTCCGGAGCTGGCGCCGCCGCCGTGCCCGCGAGCTTTCCTGGGGCATCGGGTTCGCGGCCATGCTCGCGCTCGGCATCGGCATCGGCCGCCTGACCTGGACCGCCGCCCCCCTGCGGCGCGGCCCGGCCGCGGTGGCGGAGCGCGGCGCGGCGGCCACGTCCGCCGGTGCGCCGCCGACGTTGCCCGGAGGCCCGACCGTTCCCGCCACTGCCCCGGCCGGGGGCGAGGCGGCCACCGGCGTCGCCTCGCGGCTGGCCGCCGGCCCGGCGGCCCGGACCGAGCCGTCCGTCCGCGACCGGTCCGCCGCCGCCGCGGCGGGATTCGGCGGGCCGGACGGGACGGCGGTCCCCACCCCCGGCGAGGCGTCGCGGCGCATCTATCGGCTGGCGGCCAACGCGACGCTGTCCCAGGCGGAAGCCGTGCTGAGCGCCTACCGCGCGCAGGCGGCATCGCGCGGCGTGGACCGCGAGCTCGTTGCCTGGGCGAGGGACGTGCTGTCGAGCACGCGCCTGCTGATCGACTCGCCCGCCGGCGCCGATCCCCGGCTACGGCCCCTGCTCGAGGACCTCGAGACCGTCCTCGTGCAGATCGTTCAGCTCCCGGCCGGCCCGTCCGCGTCCGGTGAGCGCAGGATCATCGATGACGCGATCCAGCGGCGGGACGTGCTGCCGCGTCTGCGCACCGTGATTCCGGCCGGCCCCGACGTGGCCGGAACCTGAGGAGAAACCACCATGCCCGCGAGCCGTTTCCTGAGCGTTTCTGCGCTGGCCGCCCTGACCCTGGCCGGCGCCGCCCCCCAACCCCCGACGCGCCCGGCCCCGCCACAGGCGCCGCACGCGGCCGCCCCGAGCGCGCCGCTGCTGCCGCCGGCACCGTGGGCGCAGGCCGACCCCGCGGACTCGATCTACCGCGCCGCCCGCGCCGCGCTGAACGGTGGCGACTACGCGCGCGCCGCCCGGCTGTTCCACTCGATCCCGGAGCGCTACGCCCGCTCCGCCTACGCCCCGGACGCTCTCTACTGGGAGGCCTTCGCCCTCTACCGGAGCGGCGGGAGCGACGATCTGCACCGCGCCGAGAGCGCGCTGGTCCGCCAGCGGGAGGCGTACCCGAAGGCGGCCACCCGCGGCGATGCGGACGCCCTCCTCACCCGCGTGCGCGGCGCGCTGGCGCGCCTCGGCGATGCGGACGCGGCGGCGAGCGTCACCCGCGAGGCCACGGCGGGAGCCGGCTGCGCGACGGATGACGACAACGACCTGCGCGTGGCGGCGCTGAACGCGCTCCTGCAGATGGACGCCGACCGCGCGCTCCCCGTGCTGCGCCAGGTGCTGGCGCGCCGGGACAGCTGCTCGGCGCCGCTGCGCAGGAAGGCCGTTTTCCTGGTCTCGCAGAAGCGCACGCCGGAGACGGAGGACATCCTGACCGGCGTCGCGCGCAACGACCCCGACCCCGAGGTGCGTGAGCAGGCCGTGTTCTGGCTCTCGCAGGTCCCGACGGACAAGGCGGTGAGCGCGCTCGAGGACGTGCTGCGCACCTCCAGGGATCCTTCGCTGCGAGAGAAGGCGCTCTTCGCCCTCTCGCAGCACTCGAGCCCCCGCGCCAGCGAGCTGCTCCGCTCCTTCGCCCAGGACGACGCGCAGCCGCAGGACATCCGCTCCAAGGCCATCTTCTGGATCGGCCAGCGGAGCTCGGCGGAGAACGCCCGCTTCCTGCGCGCTCTCTTTACCCGGCTCCAGCAGCCGGAGCTGAAGGAGCGCACCCTGTTCGCGCTCTCGCAGATGAGCGGCGAGGGCAACGAGCGGTGGCTGCTGGACATCGCCCGCGATGGACAGCAGGCGATCGAGGTGCGGAAGAAGGCGCTGTTCTGGGCCGGGCAGTCGCACGCCCTCCCCGCCGCGGACCTGGCCGGCCTCTACGACAGCCTCGCCGAGCGCGAGATGAAGGAGCAGATGATCTTCGTGCTCGCCCAGCGGCCGAACGGCGAGGGGCTGGACAAGCTGATCGACATCGCGCGCCACGACCAGGACGTGGAGCTTCGCAAGAAGGCCATCTTCTGGCTCTCGCAGTCCCACGATCCCCGCGTCGTGAAGGTGCTCCAGGACATCATCGGAGGTGGACAATGAGCCAGGCGACGACGCTCCTCGCCACGCTCGCGCTCCTCGCCGCCACCGCGCCCGCAGCCGCCCAGGGCGGCGGGCAGGGCGCAGCCCTCGCTGCCCGCGTCGCCGCGGTCGGGAACGGCACCGCCCGCCTGAGCTTCACGGCGCACCCGGGCGTGTGCGGCGATGGCGAGCGCGTGATCTCCACCGGCTCGAGCCATGAATGGACCAGCGACTGCGAGGACGGCCCCGTCCGCGTCGCGCTCGACGTCCATGGCGGCCGCGTCACCGCCGTGCGCGCCCACGTCGGCGGCCGCTGGCTTCCCGGCGACGCCTCGACCACCGACCTCGGCCGCGTCCCCGGCGCCACCGCCGCCGACTACCTGCTCGGCCTGGCCGGCTCGGCGCCCGAGGGCGTGGCCAAGCACGCGATCCTCCCCGCCGTCCTGGCCGACAGCGCCGTCACCTGGCCCGCGCTCCTCCGCCTCGCCCGCGACGAGTCCCGCCCATCCGGCGTCCGCCGCGACGCCACCTTCTGGGCGGGCCAGCAGGCGTCAAACCGCGTGGCCCCCGCGCTCGAGGGACTGGCGGACGACGAGGGCGTGGACATGCAGATCCGCAAGCAGGCGGTCTTCGCGCTCTCGCAGCGCCCCGCCGACGAGGGCGTCCCCGCGCTGATACGGGTGGTGCGGACCTCGACGAGCCCCACACTCCGCCGCACGGCGCTCTTCTGGCTCGGCCAGTCCGGCGACCCGCGTGCCCTCGACCTCTTCAAGGAGATCCTCTCCGCCCACTGAGCCCCACGGTCGGGCCGGGGAGGTGCGGCGGCCGTGTCGCCCCCGCGCTGTTGCCCCGCGTCCCCGCGGTGTTGCCCCGCGTCCCCGCGGCGGGCGGGAGCGGGGAAGGGCGGTATCCGCCCGCGCCGCGCGTGGCAACCGGTCGGAGCGCGGGGTGCGCGGCGCCCGGTCCGCCCGTGGCGCGCGCGGAGAGGTGCACAGCTCGCCACTCGCCGCCGCCGCGCGAGCGGCGGTCGGGTTCTGCAGGCCTGGCCCGCACAAGCCGCCACTCGTCCGGGCACCGGAAATCGAGCGGCGGCTCAGGCTCGTGGGGGCGTTCGAACCCACCACTCGCTTCCCGACCGGCCCCGAGCGGCGGGGTGTGCCGCCTCCCGCCGTCCGGGGCGCACGCTCGGGTGCGGGACGGCGCGGGGCGGCGCGGGGGCGGACGCCTCCATCGCGGAAAGCCCCGGCTCGCTCGGCCGCCGTCTGGGTCACCGCATGACCGGGTGCTTCCACCCCGGCGCTCACCCCTGTAAGTTTAAGTCCAATGGGCCGCCGGCGCGGGCGGCCCGGGGGGGAGACCGACGTCGTGGCTACCAGCGAAGCCGTTCCCGCCGCGCCGGCGCCCCATGCGCCGGTCGGCGGATCTCCGCAGCAAGAGCACGCCTTCATCTCGACCGTCCTCGACACGATCGGGTCGCTCGTCATCGTCCTGGACAGGGACGGCCGCATCGTGCTGTTCAACCGGGCCTGCGAGGCGCTCACCGGCTACACCTCCGACGAGTTGCTCGGCCGCGTCTTCTGGGAGGTGCTCGTCCTGCCGCGGGAGCTGGCCGGCGTGCGCGAGGTGTTCTCGCGCCTGACCGCCGGCCAGTTCCCGAACCAGCACGAGAACTTCTGGATCTGCCGCACCGGGGAGCTTCGGCTGGTGGCGTGGTCGAACACGGCGTTGGTGAACGAGGCGGGGGACGTCGCCTACGTCATCGGGACCGGGCTCGACATCACCGAGCAGCGGGAGGCGGAGGAGCGCAAGCAGGGGCTGATCCGGGAGCAGGCGGCGCGCGCGGAGGCCGAGGCCGCGGCCCGGCGGATCCACGAGACGCTCGAGAGCATCACCGACGGCTTCTTCGCGGTGGACCACGAGTGGCGGCTGACCTACCTGAATGGAGAGGCCGAGCGGCTGATGCGCAGGCGGCGCGAGGAGGTCCTGGGTCGCGACGTCTGGGACGTGCTCAGGAACGCGGCCGGCTCGCGCTTCTTCTACGCCTGCCACCGCGCGCTGACGGAGGGCATCACCTGCCAGGTCGAGGAGTACTATGCGGCCACGCACCGCTGGTTCGACAGCCGGATCTATCCGTCGAGCAACGGCCTTTCGGTCTTCTTCCAGGAGGTCACGCAACGAAAGCGGACGGAGGACGCGCAGCGCTGCCTGGTCGAGGCCGGCAACCTGCTGTCGGCCTCCCTCGACCACGAGGCGACGCTCAAGAGCGTGGCCCGCCTGGTCGGGCGCAGCATGGCCGATATCTGCATCGTCGATATCGTCGAGCCGAGCGGCGAGGCACGCCGCCTCGAGGTCGCCGCGGCCCGCCCGGAGCAGGCCGAGGTCGCCGCCCGGCTGGCGCGCTATCCGCTCCGCGGCCGCACCCGGCACCTCGTCCTGAAGGCGCTCCGCACCGCTCGCTCTCAGCTCATGCCGCACGTGGAGGAGGACTACGTGCGCAGCATCGCCCAGGGACCCGAGCACCTCGAGCTCCTGCTCTCGCTCGACATCCGCTCCCTCATGGTCGTCCCGCTCCTCGCCCGCGGGCGCATCCTCGGCGCGCTCAGCTTCCTCCGCTCCGAGGGCGCGGCCCCCTACGACGCCCAGGATCTGCTGCTCGCCGAGGAGATCGCGCGCCGCGCGGCCGCGGCCATTGACAACGCCCGCCTGTACCGCGAGGCGCAGCAGGCGGTGCTCGCCCGCGACGAGGTGCTGGCTGTCGTCTCGCACGACCTCGGCAACGCGCTCCAGGGCATCATCATGGGCGCCAACATGCTCGCCGGCGCGGTGGACGCGGAAGGCAAGGCGCCGTACTACGTCGAGGCGATCCGGCGCTCGGCCGACCGCATGGAGCGCCTCATCCACGACCTTCTCGAGCTGCACCGCCTGGAGGCCAGGCAGTTCTCGATCGAGCGCCGCCCGGCCGGCCTGCTGCCGCTCCTCCACGAGGCGTGCCAGGTGCTCGCGCCGCTCGCCTACGCCAAGTCGATCGAGCTCGTGGTGTTGCCGGAGATCGGCGTGGTCCCCGAATTCCCGCTCGATGCCGGCCGCATCCTGCAGGTCCTCTCCAACCTGATCGGCAACGCCATCAAGTTCACGCCCGAGAACGGACGGGTCACCGTCGCGGTCGAGCCGCTGGGAGAGGTCGTGCGCGTCTGGGTCCGCGACAACGGGCCCGGCATCCCGGAGGACATGAAGCCGCACGTGTTCGACCGCTTCTGGCAGGCGCGTCGCACCCGCCGCAAGGGCATCGGCCTCGGGCTCGCCATCGCCAAGGGGATCGTCGACGCGCACGGTGGACGGATCGGCGTGGACAGCGAGGAAGGGAAGGGGAGCGCCTTCTGGTTCACCCTCCCCCGCGCCGCCGAGCTCCCCCGCTCGACGCCTGTCGCGCAGGTGCTCGGCCGCCCGTCGGCTCCCGAGTCGGCTCCGCGCGCCCCCGACGAGGATCCGGCTGGCGCCCAGTCCGGCGCGAGCCCCGCCACATCAGGCCGGGGCCCGCGTTAGTCCGGCAATCGCCGCGAGCAGGCCCGTGTGCGGGCGCACGAACTGGAGCGCCCGACGGCCGCCGCTGGCGCTCGCATCGGCGCCGCTCCGGGTTCACGCCCGAGACGCCGCGCCTCAGCGCGCCGCCGCGATGATCCCGTAGCTGCGGACCGCGAGCGCGCCGTCGGCGACGGGACCCACGATCCAGACCTTCGCGCCCGTCCAGCGCGCCAGGTCCGCGGGCGCGCCCTCCAGCCGCAGCGTGTCCGCTCCCGCCAGCAGCAGCGTGCCCCCGGCCCCCGCGCCGAGCACGCCCACGTGCGGCCGCTCGCCGCCGATATCAAGCACCTCGTACGAGGCGACGTCGAACGCGCCCGTTCCCGCCTCGATCGTACCGCTCACCCGCACCCGCGCGGCCGTGAGCCGGCGCAGCTCCTCCCGGAGCGACCCCTCGAGCACGAGCGGCCGCCCAGTGCCGGTCTCGAGCGTCACCAGGTCCGTGCCGGCCGTGCGCGAGGAGCGCACCACGCCCGTTGTTTCCGCCGTCGCCTCGACGGCACCGGCCGCCCCGGCGCTGCGCGCGCTCGCCCCCACCGTTCCGGCGGCCGGGCCGGGGGCTCTGGCCCGCGCCGGCACGCCCGGGCTCGGCGCGGGCGAGGTCGCGAGGCCGGGAGCGGGGGCGGCGCCGGTCTCGGCCGGCATTGCCGCGGCGCCCGGCTCGCCCTCCGCCGGTGGCGCCTGCGCCGGCCGACTGCCTCGGCAGCCGCCGCAGGCGAGGAGCGCGAGCAGGGGCGGGAGGAGGCGTCGCATGCTACGGCAGGTGCACGACCCAGAGCTGGATGCCGCCGGGCGCCGTCCCGCCGGACTGGCTCCGCACCCGCAGCGCCGTGGCCGGCCGGGAGGTGCCGCTCACGCGGAAGTACGCGGAGGAGCCGCCGCGCACCGAGATCGAGTCCGTGAACGTGCCGAAGGTTCGCTGGTACGGCGTCAGCTGGGCGGTTGTCACCAGGTTGTCGAAGATGTCGAACAGGTTCCAGCTGGTCATGAGGAGCCGCGCGTCCATGCCGGTGAAGCGGTCATCGACGTACAGCATGGCCGCCCACTGCGGGAGCAGGTCCGGCACCGGCTGTTCGACGACCTGGCGGATGTCGGCGAAGCCGCTCGAGGTGGCGTCCACCAGGGCGCGCTGGAGCCCCTGCTCGCCGCCGGCGTAGCCGGGTCCGAACTGGTCGGTCAGCCAGCGCAGGAAGGACCACGAGGTGCCGTAGACGGGCCGGTTGCCGGTGCACGGGCCGTTGTTGCCCTCGCTCTTCAGGCCGAGGAAGGTGCACTGCTCCGGCGCCCCCTGTACCCGGCTCGTCCGGCTCTCGAAGCCGTAGTAGTCCGCCAGGTCGATGAACCGGTCCACGTACCAGTCGTTCGGCCCCTCGGACGGGTCGTTGAACGCGACCGCGTACCCGAGGTTCTGCCCGGAGGCGTGCCCCAGCACCGCGTCGCCGACCACCTCCTCCGCGAACGTGGCCTGTCCCTCCGCCTCCCACGTGCTCATGAACGAATTGGCGTTTGGATTGTTGATCCGCCGGCTGTACTGGATGTCGTGGGAGAACTCGTGGGCGATGACCACGGGGGCGTCCTTCGTCGCGACGTCCACGGTGTACTTCGGCCCGAACACGCCGCCCGTGTCCGGCACGATGCCGTAGAAGACCTCGCCCTCGTTGCTGCTCGGGCACGTGCTCGGCGCCACCAGGTCCGCGCTCGTGACGAAGCCCAGCAGTCCACCCGCCTTGTTGACCTCCTTCGACAGCACGATCACCACCCGGCCGTTGTTGTCCAGGTCCGACGGCTGCCCGAACCAGGCCACGTCGGTCGGATAGATCGTCTGGTCGAACATGTCGCTGAACGACTGGATCTGCGCCAGCGTGTAGCCGCCCGTCGGGTTCGCGGCGTCCTCCAGCCAGATGCCGCGCTGCCCGATCACGCGCACCACCGTCTCGATCGGCGTGTAGTCCGTGCACACGTTCGCGCCCGTGGCGGCGTCGGGCACCCGCACGTCCACGGTGTCCCCGACCTGCACCGTGCTCGGGACCGGCGCCGCCGACGCCGGCCCGACGGGGCCCGAGCGGAGCGCCTGCCGGATCTCCGCGAGCCGGGGACCGAAGTACGAGCGCTCGAACGACCGCAGCGAGCTCTCCGCCGCCCGCCTCCGCTGCCAGCGCTCCGCGGCTGCCGCGGCGAGCTCCGGCACCCGTGCGACGTCCGGGCTTCCCGCCGCCGGCGCCGGCAGCGGCGCCGACGTGACCACGGCCCCCGTCGTGGCGCCGGCGAACACCAGCGGCGTCAGGCTCGAGGGCGACTCGACCACCGACTGCACCCCGATGAGGTAGGTCGAGGCTGCGGAGCTCGCCGGGAACTGGAGGCACAGGTCCGAGGGAGAGCGCACCACCGTCTCCTGCCCGACCGCCACCGAGAGGTAGCTCGCGGGGCGCAGCGGCCAGAGGATCGCGTTGCTGGCCGTGCCGCTCACGCTTACCTGCACGCTGAACTGGCCCGCCGGCTGGCAGATCGTGGCGGGGACGTTGATCTGGATGGTGGTCGCCGTCACTCCGGTGATCGCCGCGGACACCCCGTTGATCGTGACCTTCGTCGCCCCCGACGCGGCCGAGAAGCCGGTGCCGGTGAGCGTCGCCGTGCTCCCGGCCACGAGCGTGTCCGGGGTGATCCCCGACAGCACCACGGACCCCGAAATCGGCGTGACCGTGACCGTGGCGTTGCCGCTCTGCCCCCCCGCCGTCGCCGTGATCGTGGCCTGGCCCGACGCGCGCCCTGTAACCCGTCCCGTCGAGTCGACGGTGGCCACGGCGGTGCTCGAGCTCGACCAGCTCACCGCGCGCCCGGTCAGCACCTGCCCGTTCGCCCCGAGAGTCGTGGCCGCGAGCTGGACCGCGCCCCCGACCGGCACCGTGGCCGTCGAGGGCGAGACCGTCACCCGCGTCACGGGCGCGGGCCCCGTCGGCTCACCACCTCCCCCGCAAGCGGCCAGCTGCAGCGCGGCCGCGAGGGCCGCCCAGGCGAGCGGCGATAGGGGTCGCCGCGGTCTCCAGGCTCCGTGGTGTGGCATGGGCTGGCTTTCTCCCGGTGGCGTGCGCGGCGCGCTCCGGCGCCGGAGCGCGGAGGCGGGCAAGGATCGGGCCGCCTACGGTCCATTTTCCAGCCGCCGACACTGGTGCGGCAGATCGCCGATCTCTACATTGCCCGTTCCCGTTCCGCAACCACGAACCGCCGACGGCCGTCCGAGAGCCTCCCCGGAAAGAGCAGCGATGGCGCCACGGAACCCGATGCCGGCCGGACCCCGCGCGCTCGTTGCGCGAAGCCGTGCGCGGTGCCGGGCGTCCGGGCCCCTGGGGCTCGGCGTGGCGCTCCTTCCCCTGCTGCTCGCGCTCGGTCCGGCGCCGGCGCGCGCCCAGGCGACGGGCACGATCCTGGGCACCGTGGTGAGCGACAGCAGCGGGGAACCGCTTGCCGGCGTCGAGGTGCAGGTGCCCGGCTTTCCGCTCCGCACTCTCACCGATGCCAACGGCAGGTTCGTGCTGGCGGGCGTGCCCGTGGGGGAGCGCACCGTGCACGTGCAGCGGCTCGGGTACGCCCCGGAGACCGCCGGCCCGGTGGTGGTGCGCGAGGACCGGTCGATCGAGTTGCGGATCGCGCTGCGGACCTCGGCCATCCAGCTGCCGGGCGTGACGGCGCACGGGGAGCGTGTGCGCCTGATCGAGCCGGAGGTCAACACCACCCACCAGGTCGTCGGCGGGCGCGAGCTGCGCGCGCTCCCCGTGGACCGCATCGACCAGGTGATCGACCTCTCGACGGGCGTCTCGGAGGGACATTTCCGCGGCGGCCGGATCGGCCAGGAGGCGGTCGTCGTCGATGGCGTGGAGGTCAAGGACGCCTTCGGCGCCTCTTCCGGCCTCGCGGGGCTGGAGCTGGCGCCCGGCTCGCTCGAGCAGGTCGAGGTCGTCACCGGCGGCTTCGGCGCTGAATACGGATCCGCGCTCTCGGGCGTCGTTCGCTACGCCACCCGCCGCGGCTCGACCGAGCGGTGGGAGGGACGCGCCGCCCTGAGCACGGACCGCTGGGCGCCGAAGGCGGCGGCGTTCGGCTTCACCCGGCTCTCCCTCTCCGGCGGCGGCCCGCTCACCCCGCTCGGGGATGGCACGACCATCTTCGCGGACCTCCTCGCCCAGGGCGCATGGGATGCGGACCCGCGCGCACGCGGCGCGACCTGCCTGGGCGCCGGCGACGCCGATGCCGCCCTCGCGCAGCGGATCAGCGCCCTCGCCTCGGATCCGACCGCCTCCGGCCTTTACTGCCCCTACACCTCCGCGGCGCTGCCGCACGACCGGGGGGACAAGGCCATTGCCTTCCTCCGCCTCGATCGGCCTCTCGCTGCCGGCCTCGCTCTCACGGCCAGCGTCCTCGGCAACCGCGTGCAGCAGGAGCTCTACACGCCGGCCTTCAAGTACGACAACCTCGCGCAGCTCGGCGAGCGCACGCGCTCCGGGCTCGCCACCCTGTCCCTCGACTGGACGCGCCAGCGGGCCGGCTCCGCGCGCCACCTGAACGCCCGCGCCTCCGCCGAGGAGATCGGCCGCTACATCGGCGCGCTGGACCCGGCCACGTTCCAGGACGGCGGACGCATCGCCGGCTTCGGCCTCCACGATTTCCGCTTCTTCGGCGAGGACGCTGCGCGCGCCGGCGCCACCGGCGTGCTGCCGGGGTACACGAGCCCCGGCGGCGCGGTCGGCAGCCCGTTCGGGCCGGCGGGTGAGGGGCTCTTCTTCACGAGGGGCACGCCGCAGCTCGCGGACTGGAGCCGCCTCGGCTCGATCGGCGCCGATCTCAGTGCGGAGGCGCTGAGCGCCAGCGGGATGGCTCTGCGCGGCGGGCTCTCGGGCCGGCACTACCATGTCCGCAGCTACGAGCGCGTCGAGGCCGACGTGGCCGGCTCGCCCGCCCTCCAGCGCGACTTCAGCCCCGCCACGGCGTCCGGCTTCGTGGAGGCGCGCTGGCACACGGAGGACGGCGTGACTTTCGAGGCCGGCTTCCGCGTGGACGCCTTCAGCTCCGGCATCGACGTGCCGCCCGACTCGAACGGCATCTCGTTCGGCTCCGGCTGGAAGACGGTCGCCCTCCCGCGCATCGGCGCCTCCATGCCGCTCCCGGGCACGAAGCGCGAGACGGTGGTCCGGTTCAACTACGCCCGCGTCGCCCAGCCACCGGACTTCCGCTTCTTCCTCGACACCGCTCTCGGCGATTCGCTCCGGACCTCGATCCTGCGTCAGGGCAATCCCGCCCTCGGCTTCGAGAAGGGCAACGCCTTCGAGCTCGGCGCGAGTCAGCTCGTCGGCACGCACCTCGCTCTCGCCGTCACCGCGTTCAGGAAGGACCTCACCGATCTCGTGTCGGGCCGCCTGCGCCTGCCCGGCCAGGCCGCCCCGACCTTCACCACCTCGGATTTCGGCCACGTACAGGGCTTCGAGCTCGAGATCCGCACCGACTGGCCGCTCCTCCAGCTCCGCGCCGGCTACTCGCTCCAGAAGGCCGTGGGCGTCTCCTCCACCGCGCTCAGCGATACGGCCGTCGATGCCGGCCAGACCCGCACCGAATACCCGCTCGCCTTCGACCGCCGCCACTCCATCGACCTCGTCGCGCTCGCCGGACGGGCCGCCGGCGCCGACCGAGCGTGGGGCGCGGCCCTAACGACCAGCGTCCAGAGCGGCTACCCGCTCGACCGCCTGCTCGCCGCCGGCGACGCGAAGAACACCACGTTCGCCAACAGCGTCTACCTCCCCTGGACCGCCGATGTCGGGCTCCGCCTCCAGCTCGATCTCGGATCCCTGCCAGGCTGCCGCCGCTGTCACTGGAGCCTCACGGCGGACGGGCGCAACCTCCTCGGCCTCGACAACATCCGCGCGCTGCGGAACGACTCCGGGCTCCTGGCGCCCCCGGACAGCGTCTTCCTCGCGGTCGAGAGCGGCGTGGCCGTGCCCGACCACGTGATCCCGTACGAGTCCAGCCGCTACAGCCGCCTCATCGATCTGAACGGCGATGGCCTCATCACGCCCGACGAGTTCCGCCAGGCCAGGACGGCCGCCGTCCTCGACCGCCTCGATCCCTCCCTCTTCTACGGCGAGGCCAGGCAGCTCCGCGCCGGCGTGGAGCTGACGTTCTGATGCCCGCCCTCGCGAGATCCCGCGGCCCCGCGCGCGCCGCCCTCCTCGCCTCGCTCGCGCTCCTCGCCGGCTGCGCCGATGGACCCACGGCCTTCCGCGCCATCGATCGCGTGCCTTCGGATGCACAGCCACTGCGCCTGACCTACAGCCCCGGCGATGACCGCGCCCCCTTCTTCTCGGCGGGCGGAGACTCCATCGGCTACGCCGCCGAGGACCCCGATGCGCTGCCCCCGGGCGACGGCATCCTCGTCGCCGTGCCGGCCGGCGGGGGGCCGCAGCGCCCGCTTCTGCCGTCCACCACGCCGCCCGACGGGGCCCGGCGCTGGTTCACGGCGCCCGCCCTCGCGCCGGGCGGCGACCGCCTCGCCTACGTCCAGATCCCGTCGGTTTTCGAGCTCTTCGCGGGCCTCGACTCGGTGACCTGCGACAATGGTACGGTGCTACCCGCCTACGTCCCGCTGCTCACCGCCATCCGGCTGCGCGTGAGCGCGCTGCCGGACCAGTCCAGCGCGGCCCCGCTGGCGGACCTTGCCGTGGCGCTCGCCGGGGTCTCGATCGACCAGGCGACGAACGAGTACGTGTTCCGCGACCTGCCGTTCCAGCATCTCTTCGGCACCGAGCGGCTCTACGCGTTCCGTCCGACGTGGGCCCCTGACGGGCAGCGCCTGGCCTTCAGTGATGGGCTGCGCGTCCGGGTGTGGGACCCGGACCAGGATTCCGCGCGCGCCGTTCCCGGCACGGAGGGTGGCGTCTCCGCCGCCTGGAGCCCCGACGGGCAGTGGATCGCCTTCGGTCAGCTCGTGGCCGGGGATTCCACGGCGCTCGAGTGCCGCTACAGCCAGGGGCAGCTCTCGATCCAGGCGCGGCGGGTCGAATATCCGATCCTCGCGCGGACAATCGTCCTCATCCATCCGGACGGAACCGGCCGGCGCGAGCTCGGCCCCGGCGGCGAGCCCGCGTGGACGCCGGACGGCTCGGCCCTCTACGTCCGGCGCGATGACGGCCTCTGGCGCGTGGGGCTGGACGGCGCCGAGAGCCCGCTGGCCGCCGCGGGCGACGCCTTCGAGCCCGCCGTCTCGCCGGATGGCGGGACGCTGGCCTTCACCCGCCGCCAGGGGACCTCCCTGAAGCGCGACCTGTGGGTTCTCGACCTCGCGCCGCGCTGAGCAGCGCCGGCCCGGGAGCCTCCGGCGGGCGGAGTGGGCGCGCGCCTTGCACGGCCTGATCCGCGTCGGCTCGATCATACGAGGAAGGGGAATGCGGTACTGCGCAGCGGCACCGATGCCAACGGCCTCGAGGGCGACGCTCCTCGCCGCCGCCGTCCTGCTCACCGCCGGCGGCCTCGCGGCCCAGCGTCCCCGCGCCCCCGATCCGCCGAAGCAGGCCCACCCGGCGGCCCGGCCCCGGCCGGACACGGGCGGTCTCCACCTCCTCGGCATCGCGACCGACTCGATCCCTCGCACGGCCGGCGACTCGGCACGCCTCCGGCGCGCCCCTGCTCGCCCGGACTCGGTCGGGACGGGCCGGGATTCGGCCGCGACGGGCCGGGATTCGGCCGCGACGGGCCCGCACTCGGCCGGGACCGGGACGGGCCGGGACTCGACCGGGACCGGCCCGGACTCGACCGGGACCGGGACGGTCCGGGACTCGACCGCGGCTGGCCGGGACCCACCGGCTGGCGAACACGGCCTTCTCGGCGTACCCGTCGCCGCGCCGCCGCCTCCATCCGCCGCGGTGCTGGGCCGGCCGCTGGTGGACGAGGCCGGCGCCGCCGCGCCGCCGCGCCTGCTCGGCGTCCCCCTCGACCCGGCCGATTCGACGCCGCTGCCGCCTCCCGGCCGCGCCTTTCTCGCGGCGCAGCTCCAGGAGCCTCGCGTCCGCCGCGCGAGCCTCGATAGCGACGCCCAGCTCCGGGCCCGGTTCCGCAAGCTCGACATCCCGTTCCCGCCCGCCGCCCTTTTCCTGCGCGCCTTCAAGCGCGAGCACCGCCTCGAGGCCTGGGTCCAGCCGCGCCCCGGCGCGCCGTACCGGCTCCTCGAGACCTTCGCCATCTGCTCCATCTCCGGCGCACTCGGCCCGAAGAGTGCCTCCGGCGATGATCAGACCCCCGAGGGCTTCTACTTCATCGACGGCTTCAATCCGCGCAGCGACTACTGGCTCGCGCTCGCCGTCGACTACCCGAACGCCGCCGACCGCATCCGCGCGCGCGGCGCCGATCCCGGCGGCGACATCTTCGTCCACGGCGGATGCCGCACCGCCGGCTGCCTGCCCCTCACCAACGCCGGCATCTCCCGCCTCTACTGGCTCGCGGTGCAGGCGCGCGCGGCCGGACAACGGCGCATCCCGCTCCACATCTTTCCGACCCGTCTGGACAGCGTCGGCGTGGCCCGCCTCGACAGCGCCTTCGCCACCGATACGGCCCGCCTCGCCTTCTGGGCCTCGCTTCTGCCGGGCTATCGCTATTTCGAGCTGCGCCGCCACGTCCCCGACCTCTGGACCGACGCCGCCGGCCGCTATCACGTGGCTCAGCTCGATCCCCGCCCCGTCCGCGATGCCAGCGGGCTGCTCGGCGTGCCGGTCGGGGGCGCTCCGCCCCGCCCCGATTCGACCGGGCCCCCCCCGAAGCGCGACTCGACCGGCGTCCTCGGTATGCCCCTCGGCGCGCCGCCTCGGCCGGATACGGCCGGACCCCCGCCGAAGCGCGACTCGACCGGGGTGCTCGGCGTGCCCGCGGGCGCGCCGCCTCCGCCGGATACGGCGCGACCCCGGCCGAAGGTCGATTCGACCGGGGTCCGCCAAACGCCCTCGGGCGCGCCGCCGCGGCCGGACACGGCCGGAGCTGCACTCCCGCCGGATCGGCCTACAGGAACTGCATCAGCTCCAGGCGGCTCTGGTTCACCCACTGCCCCTGGATCTGCACGTAGTCGCCCACGCGCAGGCTCCGGAACCGGTTGACGTCACTCGTGCGCGGGTTGTACGGCAGCGTGACCTCCACCGTCGTGCCGTTCTGCTCACGCATCCAGAACGCACCGTTCTGCGCATCGATCCGCGTCACGCTCCCCTGCACGGTCTGCACGTTGGCGTTCCCGTACGTGCCGCCGGTCCCGTTCCGCTCCTGCACGGTCTGCTGGACCTCGACGTCGTTCGTGTAGTAGCCGTTCCCCGTGTTCTGCAGGTACAGCAGCACCTGGTCGCCCTGCTGGAGGGCAGTGACGGGGTAGGTCTGGTTCTGGTAGCGGACCTGCGTGTTGTTATCGTATCCGACCGCTGCCAGCTGCCCGTCCGACGTCCGGACGTAGATCGCCCGCGATCCCGTGTCCACGTGGTCGATCTCGGCCGAAAGCTGGTTCGTCGAGCCCGGGGCCGGTTGCCCCAGCACGCCGCCGAGCACGTTGCCGAGCCCGCCCGTTTGCGCGCATCCCGCAAGGGCGACGAGCGCCGCGGCGGCCATCCCTCTGGCCACGGCGCGGATCCGGTTGTTCATGCTGCCCCCTCCGTGCCTGGGTATCGACTCAAGTGCCGTAATAGAAAGCACTTAGCACTGTTCAGGAGCAAAAGGAATGCCGCCCCGCCGAGCGGGACGGCATTTCGAGGGACCGACGTCGGGTGTGGGTCAGCCCGAGGCCAGGCGCCGGTGATCGCGAGCCCCCGCACGGACTCCGCCCGCCACCGCGAGCCCGAAGACGAGCGCGCTGCCGCCGCCCACGAACGGGAGCAGCCAGACGACGGGCGCGGCCAGCAGCGCCGCCACCACGCCGGCTATGACCGGCGCGCCGCGAGAGTGAACGCCGTCCACGTAACGCAGCCGCTCGCGAACGAAACGCCGTGCCTTGATGTAGCCGAAGATGCTCGCGGCGCCCGCCGCGGCGATGACGATGATCTCTATCATGGTTCACCTCCCGTCATCCTTACGGCGGCGGGGCGCGCGAGTTTCGCGGCTCGCCGGCTCCGCTTCCCAGTCACGGAGTCGGTTGTCCAGGAACGGCAGGTCGAAGCAGTGGTCGGAGCCGTCGCGCTGGCGGCGGAAGCGCACCGCGTGCCAGCCGCGGACCCCGATCGGCGTATAGACCTCGCCGCCCACGCGGAGCACCCGGCCGGCGACGGCGTGCATCAGCACGCGCTCGTAGCGAGAGCGCTCGAGACCCTGCTGGGGGGCGAGGAAGTCCCAGGCGCACAGTCGGCCCACATCGTCGTACTCCGGCTGGCGATCGGCGCCGTCGAGCGGCGAGGTGGCGCGCCCGGCGAAGATCGCGGCCATCAGCCGGTAGGTGGCTGGATCGGCCAGGCGGCGGATCGGCGCCCGGAAGTGGTGGAGCACCGTGCGGGCCATGCCTCTCAGGCTGCGCGTCGGCCCGTCGATGGTCCGCCAGGTCGGCGCGTCCGGGTTGGCCAGGAAGGGGTTCTCCGGGAAGCAGGAGAAGCGCGCCACCCAGCCGCGGCGGCTGCTGTGCGGGACCGGCGAGAAGCCGCACAGGCGCGGCAGCCTCTCCGCCTCCAGGCGCTCGAGCGCGTAGTCCGGCCAGCGCATCACCTCGCGCACGACGCCGGCGATCAGCGTGGCGGCGGCCATCATGAGCGCCGGACTCGGGGTGAAGTCCACCGTCACCTCGATCCGATCGCCGCGTGGACGCACCCCGATCCCCGTCGAGCGCCGATTCGCCGCCAGCACCATCACCGGCACGGGGAGCAGATGAGAGAGCAGCAGCGCCAGCGCGCCGATGCTGCGCTCCGGATCCCCCGTGCGCCGGGCAGCAGGCGGCGCATTGAACGAGACGTTGTAGTGCGCGCTGAACCCGGCGAGTCGTGCCCTGCGCGCGCTTCGCGCCTCCCACGCATCGAGCTCCCCGCGGACGTGCCTGATCGACTCCCAGAGGGAGCGGACCGCCCGGGCGGCGCAGCCGGGTCCGATCTCGATCAGCGGCGTGGCCACCTCCACCACGCCAGTGTCGAAGTAAACGGCGCCGCCCGTGGGCAGATGGTAGGACGTCCCCTCCCGGTGCATCGGCGCCCCGCGCAGGAAGCCGCGCGGGTCCCCGAACGTCTCCGCCGGATCGACGGGCACGTCATCCACGAACAGCACGAACTCCGATTCCAGGCCGATCGCCGACAGCGAAGGACGCCCCGCGGCGGGCCTCTCCTCCCCCGCTGCGGGGCGCTTCTTGCGCTGCTGCTGCTGCATGCCGCCACTCCCGCTGCGATCGTTCTTCCCGCTCAGGGATCGACCCGCGCGTAGCCGATGTCCACGTGCAGGTGGTCGTCCGTTTCGCCCGGGCCCATCCCGTACCGCGCCGGCCGCAGGGAGGCCGACAGCTCGCGCGCGCGTGTGCCGTACCGTTCGATCGGCTCCTCCCCGTCCAGGTACGTGTCGCCGATCCGGTAGATGTCCGCGGCCGTTCCCCATGCATGCACCGTGCGTGCGCCGCCCCGCGCATGCCCGGGAGAGCGGTACCCGCCGTTCGCCGCGATGAAGACGTACGTCCCCACGGCCGCGCGAAGCAGCTCCAGGTGTGCCGCGAGCAGCGTCACCGCGCATGGGACGTAGCGCGGCCAGTCCCGCAGCGGCGCCGCCTCCCGCACGTCCACCTCCAGGAACTCCGACAGCGTGAAGTGGCGCGCCAGCCGCACCTCCCGCGCCCGCTCCCACGAGTCCACCTCGTAGAAGAAGCGCGGCAGCTGCCGCTCGCGCCCGTCCGCGCCGAGCACCGGCGCGCCGGGTCTCAGCACCTCGCGGTAGCGTGCCGGCAGCTCCAGCCCGTCCACCACCACCAGGCCCCCGTCCTCACCCATCCTCACCCTCCGTCAGGTGTTCCCAGACCGCCCGCGAGACCGCCGCGATCGCCTCCTGCCGCCCATTCTCCGATCCCACCCGCCACTCCGTCAGCACCACCAGCACGTACGGCGCACGGCCCTCCAGGTACACGATGCCCGCATCGTGCGCCACCGTCGAGATGTCCCCCGTCTTGTGCGCCACCCGTGCGCCATCCGGCAGGCCCGCGGGGATCCCGCGGTTGAAGCGCTGCCGGTGCAGCAGCTCGAGCATCTCCTGCGCCGCCGGGGCCGGGAAGCCCCGCCCCTCCTCGATCACGCCCAGCGCCTCCGCCAACCCCAGCGCGGTGACCCGGTTGTTGATCCCCTCCTGGAAGGCCCGCTCGTCCTCGACCCCCCGGCGCAGCTCGATCCCCGCCAGCCCGAGCCGCGCCAGCGTTCCGCGGATCGGCTCCAGGCCCACGATGTCCACCAGCAGGTTGGTGGCCAGGTTGCTGCTCGAGACGATCATGTGCCGCGCCAGCTCGCGCATCTTCATCGTCCGCCCGGCCCGCTCGTGCACCTCCGCGTCCGAGTCCCGTGCCGCCTCCACCCGGTACGGTGCCCCATCCGCCGCGCTCAGGAACCGGTTCCGCACGTGCACGCGCGACTCCCAGTGGAAGCGGCCGTCCGAGAGAGCGTCGTACACCCCCAGCAGCACCGGCACCTTGATCGTGCTCGCCGCATGGAACCAGCGCTCCCCGTTCAGCGCCCATTCCGTCCCCGTCCCCGTGTCGCGGTAGCACACCGCCACCGCTTCGGCGCCCGCGGAGCTCCCGATCTCCTCGATCCGCTCCCTCACCGCTCCAGGAAACGACACGCCCGCACCTCCTCCTCCGTGCCGGGTCTGCGCACCACCCTGCCACCCGCCGTGCAGGATCGGAGCCACCCCCGGCCGCTCGGCGGCATGCTCCGTCGCGCCAAAATGCCGTTGACAGCGGCGCCTCCCCGGTGGTAGACTCGTACACGGTTTTGATCCCCTCCGAGCCCATTCTCCGTGCCGCTGCGTGTCTCCAGGCCCTGGTGGCAAGCGCACGCGAGAGCCGGACATCTTCCGGTCCCTGATCCACTTGAAGGGCGCGTTTTCGCGCCCGGAGCGGTCCATGCTCGGGAAGACGATCCTGATCGTCGATGACGATTCCGATACGCGCGTCGTGCTCGGCGCCATTCTCCGGCATGCCGGGTTCGCGGTGATCGAGGCCGAAGACGGCGAGGACGGGCTGCGCCAGGCGCGCGAAGGCGGCCCGCACCTCGTGCTGATGGACCTGGAGCTGCCGCTGCTCGATGGCTGGGAGGTGACGCGCCGGCTGAAGGCGGATCACGCGACGGCGGCGATCCCGGTGATTGCGCTGACGGCGCGCGCCCTGGATGCGGACCGTGTGCGGGCGATCGAGGCGGGCTGCGAGCAGTTCCTGCTCAAGCCGTGCGAGCCGCGCGACGTTCTGGAGATCGTGAGGAAGCGCGTGGCCGTCCCACCGGATGCCAGCACGTAGAGGCGGCGCGCTCACCTGCCCAGGACGCCGCGCACTCCGCGCGAGATGAGGGTCGCGATGTTGGTCAGCATCCGCGGCAGGGCGAGCCCGCCGGGCGAGGCCAGGTACTTGGGCTGCCAGACGGGATCGAACTTCTCCTTGTACTGCCGCAGTCCCTGGAAGCTGTAGAAGTTCTCTCCGTACCGGAAGACCAGCGCGCCGAGCCGGTTCCACAGGGGAGCCAGGGCACGGTTCTCGAGCCCGGACAGCGGCGCCATCCCGAGGTTGAACCAGCGGTACCCCTGCTCCTTCCCCCATAGCATGAGCTCGATGAAGAGGAACTCCATCACGTCCTCGGGCGCGTCGGGGGTGTAGCGCATAAGGTCGACCGAGAGCTCGTCGAGCGCTCCGCCCGGCCAGAGGTTGGCGAACGCGATGATGCGCCCGTCGCGCCGGACCACGGCGGCCGGGAAGTTCCGCAGGTAGTCGGGATCGAAGCGGCCGAGGGAGAATCCCTTCTCGCGCGTACGCTTCTCGCTCAGCCAGCTGTCGGAGACGGTCTTGAGCTCGGCCATGATCTCCCCGACCTGCCGCTCCCCCAGCACGCGGAACTCGCATCCTTCCTTCTCGAGGCGGTTCCGGACCCGCCGCATGCCCTTCCGCCCGCCGCCCTCGAGCGAGAAGCTCTCGAGCCGCACGCGCGCCTCCTCGCCCAGCTTGAGCAGGGTCAGGCCGAGGTCCAGGTAGAGGTGGAGGTCGTCCGTCCGGATCTGGTAGAAGACCGTCCATCCCTCGTGCCGGTCACAGATCTCGCGGAAGCGCCACAGGAGCTCCGTCCACTCCTCCTCGGGTCCCACCGGGTCGCCCATCGCGACCCAGGTCCGCCCCTCCACGCCGTACATGAGGAAGGCGTTGCCGCTCTCGCTGAACAGCAGCGCCTTGTCCCCGAGCAGCGCCAGGTTGCCGGCCGTGTCCGGCGAGGTGCGCAGCACCGCCCGGGCGCGCGCCAGCGCGGCCGCATCCGGCAACGTCGGCTCCGGCGGCGCCGGTCTCAGCAGCCGCGCGAAAGCCACCAGCACGACCGCCAGCGTCGCGCCCACGCTGGCGCGCAGGAAGCGCGGCGCATCCGCGCGCAGCGCGAAGCGCCACCAGATCTCGGACGCGTAGTTCACGTGCCGATAGGTGAAGAAGCCCAGCCAGATCGAGCCGGCGAGCACGAGCGCGATCGCCACGATCCAGCCGGGCGTGAACGGCTCGTTGGTGAGCGAGGCCTTGCGGTAGAAGTAGCGGTGCGAGGGGAGGAGCGCCGCGAGCATGATCACGAGCGCCGTCGCCTCCTCGTAGTCACCGCCCTTCAGCAGCGAGAAGATGATCCCGGCCGAGAGCAGCGCCACCGTGAGATCGTAGGCCGCGTCGAGCCGGCGCTGGAGCCCGCGCGCCAGGAGCAGCAGCCCCACACCCGCCATGCTCGCCAGGAAGTGCGACGCCTCGATCAACGGCAGCGGCAGGAAGTCGTTCAGCACGCGCAGGCGGGAGTGCACGGCCGGCGTGGCGCCGGAGAAGAGCAGGATCGCGCCGCCCAGGAACGTGAGGAACGCCAGCAGCTGGGGCGCGATGACGGGCGCCCATCGACCGAACGCCCTGGCCACGCGCCGCACGTCCTCGCGCCGCTGGTGGACCTCGTGCGCCGCCAGCATCACGGCCGCCACGCCGAGCGGCAGCAGGTAGTAGATGCCGCGGTACGCGAGCAGCGAGCCGAGCACCGCCGCCGCCGGCAGCCGGTCCGTGAGCAGCACCAGCGCCACCGCCTCGAACACCCCGAGCCCGCCGGGGATGTTGCTGAGCAGCCCCGTCGCCTGCGCCAGGATGAAGATCCCCAGCACGGTCGGGTAGCTCAGCCCAGGCACGTGCGGCACGACCGCGTAGAACACGGCGCCGGCCAGGGCCCAGTCGACTGCCGAGACCGCCATCTGCAGCAGGGAGAGCCGGGTTCCGGGGAACGTGAACTCCCAGTCCCGGATCCGCAGCGGCTCGCGCTTCATCCCGCTCCACACGAGATAGCCCAGGATCACCAGCAGGAAGATCGCCCCGAGCGGCCGGGCGGAGTGCAGCGGCAGGTGCAGCAGGGCGGGGATCGCCAGCGGCTCGACCAGGAAGATGATGCCGCCGATGGTGAACAGCCCGAGGAAGAACGTCAGGTAGTTGAAAGCGACGATGTTCGTCACCTCCACGGCCGAGAGCCCCCACGCCGAGTACAGCCGGTAGCGGATCGGGGCGCCCGTGAGCAGCGGAAAGCCGAGGTTGTGGCTGAACGCGTAGCCGATGAAGGAGGCGAGGGCGATGCGGCGGTACTCGAGCTCCCTCTTGATGTAGACCAGTCCCAGCGCGTCGTAGCCCGTCAGCACGATGTAGTTGGCCAGCGTGAGCACCAGCGCGAGAAGGACCTGATGCTCCGGGAGCTGGTGCAGCTGCCGCACGATGTCGTGGTAATGGTACTTCCGCAGCGCCGCGTGCAGCACCCACAGCGCCACGCCGAAGATCACGAGCCCGAGCAGCGGGCTGAGAATTCTTCGAAGCCTCTTGATCATGCCTCGTCGCCCTCCCGCGCCGGCCGCGGCGCCGCTCCGTGGCGCGGCCGCTCCGCGCGCGGCCCGAAGAATGTCCTGCCGCCCACCCTCCGGCAACCGTCGCCGTTGCGGTGCGTGCGCCCGGCGCGTACCATGCCACTCCCACGAGAGAGCCCGCTCATCCCTGGAGCACAACCGTGTCCCATACCGCCCCCGCCGATCCGGCCACGCCCGCGCGGGACTCGGCCACGGCGCCCGCCGCCGGCACCCCGGAGGTGCCCGTCGGCTGGCGCGCCCGCCTGGGCTGGCAGGGGCTCCACTATCCGATTCCGCCCGAGGCGAACACCCTGCCCTACATGCTGGGCGGGATCACCTTCTTCGGCATCCTGCTGCTTATCGCGACCGGCATCCTGCTCGACCAGGGCTACGACCCCGCGCCGCTCTCGGCCCACGACAGCCTCGTCTACATGGTCGGACGGGTCCCCCTCGGCGCCTGGATCCGTGGGCTCCACTACTGGGCCGCCTCGCTCGTGCTCGTCTCCGCCGTCCTCCACCTCGTGCGCGTCTTCCGCGCCCGCGCCTACCGCCCCCCGCGCGAGATCCAGTGGTGGCTCGGCGCGACGCTGCTCCTCCTCCTTTTCGCCCTCGCCTTCACCGGCACCGTCCTGCGCGGCGATCAGGAGGGCATCGAGGCGCTTGCCCACGCCATCGCCGGCGGCCGCCTGGTGGGCGGACCCGGCGCCCTGCTGGCGCCGGACTTCGCCCCGTCCACGACGCTGCTCGCGCGCATGCACGCCTTCCACGTCAGCGCCCTGCCGCTCCTGCTGCTCGCGCTCCTGGGCGGCCACTTCTGGCTCGTGCGCACGCTCGGCATACGCTCCGAGGCCGCCCCCGCCCGCCCGTTCGCGTCGCACCTGCGGCGCCTCACCGGCGTGGCGCTCCTCCTCTACGCCGCACTCGGCGTTCTCGCCTGGCTCGCTCCGCCACCCCTCGGCTACGCCGGCGTCCAGGGCGCGGAGGTGACCAAGCCCTTCTGGCCCTTCCTGTGGATCTACGCCGCCGAGAACGGCCTCGGGCTGGGCGGCATGATCCTGGCCCCGGCGATCCTCTTCGCCTTCATCTTCCTCCTCCCGCTCCTCGACCGCCGCGGCTCCGCCTCCCGCCGGCCTCTCTGGCTGACAGCGCTCGCCGTCCTCCTCCTCGCCGCCTGGGTCGGGGCGTTGCTCTATGGCGCGCTCGGGCCCCGGAAGGCGCACCTCGGAATGGGAATGTAGCCATATGCGCGCACGACCCCTCGCCGCCGGCTCCGCGCTGCTCGCCCTGCTCGCGCTTCCCGCCGCTCGCGCGGGCGCCCACGAGCACGGCGCGCTCCACCTCGCCCTCGCCACGGTGCAGCCCGGCGACACGCTCCGCGTCGTGGGGGACCACATGGAGCACGGGGCGACGCTCCGGCTCGAGCTCCGCGGCACCCTCGCGACGCTCCCCCTCGGCGAAGTCCGCTGCGATTCCGCCGGACGGTTCGAGGCCGCGCTGCCGCTCGCCTCCAACCTGCGCCCCGGCCACTACGCCCTGGTCGCCATCGCCGATGACGGCGACGAGGCCGGCCGCGCCGAGCTGACCATCGCGGCGGCCGGCGCGCATGCGGGCGTGGCCGCCCCCCCGGGCGCGCCCGCGCTCGCCGTGGCGCGGGCGGACGCCATGCCGCTCGAGCCGGCCGCCTCCGCCCCGGCCTCCGCCGTCGTCCTCGGCTTCGTGGCCGTCTGCCTGGCCGGTGGGCTCCTTCTCCTGCGACGCGCCGGCTGAGCTCCGCCGCCGGATCCGCGGCGGCCGGGCGGGGGACGTCCCCGGGGCTGTTGGAAGCACCGGGATGCGAAACCCCCCCGGGGCGCATCCGCTCCCCGGGGGGGTTCCTCGCCTGTCGGCGGGTAGGGGCGGTGCCTCGATCGCGCGACTCCGCCCCGACCTCCGCGGCTAGACTGCCTGGATGACGCGCTCCATCCGTGCCCTCACCTCGTGCGCCACCGGCAGGAGCTTCTCGTTGCCCGCGACCTCGAGCTGGGCCACCGGGTCGAGCGCCTCGACCACCGTCTCGCCGTTCCCCGCGTCACGGACCACCACGTTGCACGGCAGCAGCAGCCCGATGTCCGGCTCAGCCTGCAGCGCCCCGTACGCCAGCGGCGGGTTGCAGGCGCCGAGGATCACGTACGCCGGGAACGCCACGTCCAGCTTCTTCTTCAGCGTCGCCGCCACATCGATCTCGGTGAGCACGCCGAAGCCCTCCGCGGCGAGCGCCTCCCGGACGCGCCGGTCCGCCTCCGCGAACGGCAGTGCCATCGTGCGGCGGATCGCGTAGGGTACGATCGTCTCGGCCATGGTGCCTCCCTCCGTTGTGTCCGGCTGGCCGCGGCTCACATCCTCGGCCGGTACAGCAGGACGGGCGCGGCCGTGCCGCGCAGCACCTTGTCGGCCACGCTGCCCAGCAGCAGGCGGGAGAATCCCGTCCGCCCGTGCGTCGCCATCGCGATCAGGTCCGTCCCGCTCTCCCGCGCGAAGTCCAGGATCCCCACGGCGGGCTGCATCTCGACCACCACTTGCGTCCGCACCACCAGCCCCTCCGCCCGCAGCGACTCCGCGCGCACCTCGAGGTACTCCTCCGCCTGCTGCGCCATCCGCTCCAGGTCGCTGGTGTCCAGCGCCTGCACCAGCCCGCCTTCCGGCGGAGAGTAGCCCGTCAGCACCAGCGGCGAGACCACCCGGATCAGCACGTACTCCGCGCTCGAGAGCGAGCCCAGCGCCGTCGCCGGCTGGAGGATCTGCTCGGCCAGCGGCGAGCCGTCCAGTGGCACCAGCACCTTCCGGAAGAGTCGCGCCCCCAGGGGCTCCGGATCCGCGGCCGGCCGGACCAGCAGCACCGGGACGGTCGCGTGCCGCGCCAGCCCGTCCGCCACGCTCCCCAGCCACGCGCGCGCCAGCGGCCCCCGGCCGTGCGTCGTCATCACGATCAGGTCCGCCGCGCTCTCCGCCGCGAAGCTCGTCAGCGTCTCGACCACCGAGCCCTCCAGCAGATCCCGCTCCGCCGCGATCCCTGGACGCTGCAGCACGCGCTCCGAGAGCGAGGAGAGGTACTGCGCCTCCTGCTCCTTCGCGTCCATGTCCCACTCGCCGTACGCCCTCACGGGAGCGCCCCGGACGGACCCGGCCGTCGCCAGCGGCACGTGCACGTGCACCAGGTGCAGCCGCGCCCCGGTGCGCTCCGCGATGCCCTCCGCCACCGGCACCGCGAACTCTCCGTAGGGCGAGCCGTCGAGCGGGACGAGGATCGAGCGATACATTGCCTGCAGCTCCTTGAACGGGAGACGCCCTCGTTGCTCGACGAATCTGCCCTCGCACACGTGCGCGGTCTGTAGGGGATTTCCGAACAGGGGCGTCGGGCAGCGGCTGAAAAGCCAGCGTGGTGCGCCCCACGCCGGATCGCGCCTCAGCGCGTATCTTGTGGGCTGTAGCTGGGACGGAACGCCCCACGTCCGGCGGCGTATCCGTTCCTCGGGACGGGAGCGGCTCGCGGGGTCGCGGGTGGCGGGTGCTCTCGACAGCGGTTTCACTTGGGGGTATTCTAGGCCGATGCGAAAGGTGCTACCCATCCTGGCCGCCGCGTTCCTGGCCGGGTGCGGACACGCCGGCGTGCCCGCACCGGCTCCGCGTGCGTCCGGGCTGGAGCGCTGGACGGGCGCGACGCCCGTGGCCTCCCGTGCCGACGAGCCGCACCTGGCGAACCTGCGCATGCTCACGCACGGCGGCCAGAACGCCGAGGCGTACTTCTCCCCCGACGGGCGGCACCTCGTGTTCCAGGCCACCTGGCCGGGCGTCAGCCAGTGCGACCAGATCTTCATGATGGACGTAGCGGGCCGGAACCCGCGTCGCGTCTCGAACGGAGAAGGCAGGACGACCTGCGCCTTCTTCCTCCCGAACGGCCGCATCCTCTACAGCTCGACCCACGCCGCTTCTCCCGACTGCCCCCTGCCGCCCGACCGCAGCCAGGGCTACGTCTGGTCGCTCGACGAGTACGACATCTACACCGCCCGCGCGGATGGCGGCGACGTGCGGCTGCTGGCGGGCGCGCCCGGCTACGATGCGGAGGCGACGCTCTCGCCCGATGGGCGCACCATCGTCTTCACGTCAACGCGCGGAGGCGACCTCGACATCTATGCCATGGACGTGGACGGCACCCACGTGCGCCAGCTGACGCACGAGCTCGGCTATGACGGCGGGCCGTTCTTCTCCGCGGACGGGCGCTTCATCGTCTACCGGGCGTATCATCCGGAGACACCCGAGCAGATCGAGGACTACCGTGCCCTGCTGAGTCGGCACCTGGTGCGGCCCACGACCCTCGAGATCTGGATCATGAACGCCGACGGCTCGGGCAAGCGCCAGGTCACACGCCTCGGCGCCGCCAGCTTCGCCCCGTTCTTCCAGCCCGATGGCCGCCGCATCATCTTCAGCTCCAACTACGGCGACCCGCGCGGGCGCGAGTTCGATCTCTACAGGATCGGCGTGGATGGCTCCGGGCTCGAACGGATCACGCACGCGCCGGAGTTCGATGGATTCCCGATGTTCACGCCCGATGGGAGGCACCTCGTGTTCGCCTCCAACCGTGGCGGCGCGCATCCGGGCGACACCAACATCTTCCTGGCCGACTGGGTGGAGAGCCCCGCGGCCGGCGAAGCGACCGTGCACTGAGCCCCGGCGCCGCCCGCGGGGCGGCGAGCCGGGCGTATCCAGGGGAGACCATGCTGCGAATCGTGGTTCCGACAGAGAGCACACCGGGCGAGGCGCGCGTCGCGCTCTCGCCCGAGGCGGCCGGCCGCCTCGTCAAGGCCGGATTCGAGGTCGCCGTCGAGAGCGGGGCGGGCGAGCGCGCCGGATTCCCCGACGAGCAGTACGCCGCCGCCGGCGCCGGCATCGAAGCGGAGCCCGCCGCGCTGCTCGGCTCCGGCGACATCGTCCTCAAGGTACAGCGGCCGCACCGCCGCGAGGACGGGCTCGATGAGACCGCCACGATGCGCAGTGGCGCCGTCGTCGTTGCGCTGCTCCAGGCGCTGACGGACCCCGACACCGTGGCCGCGCTGGCCGCCGCCGGAGTCACCGCCTTCGCCATGGAGCTCGTTCCCCGCATCACGCGGGCGCAGAAGATGGACGCGCTCTCCTCCCAGAGCACCGTGGCCGGCTACAAGGCGGCGCTGCTCGCCGCGGATACCACGGGCAAGTTCTTCCCCATGCTCATGACGGCCGCCGGCACCATCCCGCCGGCCCGCGTGCTCGTGCTGGGCGCCGGCGTCGCCGGCCTCCAGGCGATCGCCACCTGCCGGCGCCTGGGCGCGGTAGTCGAGGCCTTCGACACCCGGCCCGCCGTCAAGGAGCAGGTCGAGAGCCTCGGCGCGTCCTTCGTGGAGCTGTCTCTCGAGACCACGGATGCGGAGGACTCCGGCGGCTACGCGAAGGAGCTCGCGGCCGACCACCTGCGCCGCGAGCAGGAGCTCATCGGCGCGCGCGCGGCGAAGGCCGACATCGTCATTACCACGGCTCTCGTGCCCGGCCGCAGGGCACCGCTCCTGATCACCGCCGAGGCCGTGGAGGCCATGCGCCCCGGCTCCGTCGTGATCGACCTCGCCGGCGAGGCCGGCGGCAACTGCGCCGGAGCCGTGGCCGGCGAGACGGTGGTGCAGCGAGGCGTGAAGATCGTCGCCCCCACGAACCTGCCCGCCCAGCTCCCGCTGCACGCGAGCCAGATGTACGCGCGTAACGTGGAGGCCGTGGTCGTCCACCTCGTGCAGGACGGTCAGGTCGTGATCGACATGGACGATGAGATCACGCGCGGCGCGGTCGTCACTCACGGCGGCCAGGTCGTGCACGAGCCGACGAAGGCCATTCTCGACGAGGTGCGTGTATGAGCCAGGAAGTGCTGCTGGGAGCCTACGTGTTCCTGCTCGCGATCTTCGTTGGGTTCGAGGTCATCGGACGGGTGCCCTCCATTCTCCACACCCCGCTCATGTCCGGCACCAACGCCATCCACGGCATCGTCCTGCTCGGCGCCATGCTCGTCGCCGGCTCCGCGGACACGCCAACCCTCAAGGTGCTCGGGTTCCTCGCGGTCGTGCTCGGAGCCGCCAACGTGTTCGGCGGCTTCGTCGTCACCGACCGCATGCTCGAGATGTTCAAGAAGAAGCCGGCCACGGCGCCGGAGGAGAAGCGGTGATGGGGCCGCGTGAAGTCATTATCGGGCTGACCTATTTCCTGTCGGCGATCCTCTTCATTCTCGGGCTGAAACAGCTCTCCTCGCCCGCAACGGCGCGCTCCGGCAACCGCCTCGCCGCCATCGGCATGGCGCTCGCCCTCGTCGTGACGCTGCTCGACCGCCAGATCGTCAGCTACACCTCGATCGCCATCGGGACCCTCATCGGCGCGGGCATCGGCATCTACTGGGGCCGCACCGTCAAGATGACCGCCATGCCTCAGATGGTGGCCATCTTCAATGGCATGGGCGGCGCCACCGCGGCCCTCGTCTCCATCGCCGAATATACCCGCTACAGCGCCGCCGGCGCGGCACTCGCGGCCCCTGGCGTGGGCGAGCTCGCCTCCGTCGCCCTCGGCACCGCCATCGGCGCCGTATCCGCCACCGGCAGTGTCATTGCCTTCGGCAAGCTCCAGGAGCTCTTCAGCGACAGGCCGCTCCGCTTTCCCGGCCAGATGGCGTTCAACAGCCTGCTGCTCCTCGTCATCGTCGTGCTCGGCGCGTTCGTGACCGCCGGCCGCGGCGACGCTGCCATCCTCTGGGGCCTCGCCGGCGCGGCCGGCCTGCTCGGCGTCCTCGCCGTGCTGCCGATCGGTGGCGCGGACATGCCCGTCGTCATCGCGCTCCTCAACTCCTTCACCGGCGTGGCGGCGGCGCTCACCGGGTTCGTGGTGAACAACCAGATCCTGGTCGTGGCGGGAGCCCTCGTCGGCGCCTCCGGCATGCTGCTCACGCTGCTCATGAGCCGCGCCATGAACCGCGCGATCTCGAACGTCCTCTTCGGCGCCTTCGGCGGTGGCGGCGCCGTCGCCCTGAGCGGCGCGGCGGGCAACGGACGCAAGGTCGTCCGCGAGACCTCGGCCGAGGACGTCGCCATCGCGCTCGCCTTCGCTCGCAACGTCGTGTTCGTGCCCGGTTACGGCCTCGCCGTCGCCCAGGCACAGCACACCATCCGCGAGCTCGCCGATGAGCTCGAGAAGCGCGGCGTGAACGTCCGGTACGCCATTCATCCCGTCGCCGGCCGCATGCCCGGGCACATGAACGTGCTGCTCGCCGAGGCCAACGTCCCCTACGATCAGCTCGCCGAGATGGAGCAGATCAACGGCGAGTTCGACAACACGGACGTCGTGCTGGTCATCGGCGCCAACGACGTGGTCAACCCCGCGGCCCGCACGGACCCCGCGAGCCCGATCTTCGGGATGCCGATCCTCGACGTGGACCGGGCACGCAACGTCATCATCCTCAAGCGCAGCATGAATCCCGGCTTCGCGGGCATCGACAACGCCCTCTTCTATCGCGACAACAGCCGCATGCTCTTCGGTGACGCCAAGAAGTCGCTTTCCTCCCTGGTCACCGCCGTCAAGGAGGTGTGAGGCCCGGTCCCACGTGCGCTGTAGGCCGATTCCGGACACCGGCGGGCGAATTGCGCCCGTTTTTCCCCCGCCGAATTCCGCCATACCCCGACGCCCCGGCCCCCCGGCCGGGGTTATTCCTTGCATGTGCGTGGATGAGCGGGGATTGAGAAGCCGCACCGCTTGCGGTAACTTCAGGCACCAAATGACAACGGAGCCATGACTTACGGGGGATCGATGGGTGCGGAGCCGGCGCGCTGCGTCGCCGAGGCTGACCTGCCGCTCGCGCTGGATGGCGTGGCGCGGCGCTTTGCCCGGCGCTGGGTGCTGCGCGGCATCCGGCTTTCCGTCGAGCCGGGCGAGGCCGTGGCGCTGATGGGGCGCAACGGCAGCGGCAAGACGACGCTGCTCCGGATCGTGTCCACGGCCCTCTCGCCCACGCGGGGCGGCGGCCGGATCTTCGGCCGCGACCTGCTGAGCGAGGGCGACCGGATCCGCGAGGTGGTGGGCGTGCTCGCCCACTCCGCCGGCCTCTACGAGGACCTCAGCGCCGCCGAGAACCTTCGCTTCGCGCTCCGCATGAACGGCCTCGCCGCCGACCGGCAGACCATTCTCCGCGTGCTCTCCGAGGTCGGCCTCGCCGGCGAGGTCGATGAGCGCGTGCGCGGCTTCTCGTCCGGCATGCGACGCCGGCTCTCGCTCGCTCGCGTGCTGCTCCGGCCCCCCCGACTCCTCCTGCTCGACGAGCCCTACGCCAGCTTCGATGTCGACGGCATCGACCTCGTCAACGCCTTCGTGCGGCGCGTGGTCGATGGCGGCGGCGCCGCCCTCGTCGCCACGCACGACCTGCGCCGTGCGCTCTCGGTCGTCGACCGCGTCGTCCGCATCGAGGACGGCCTCCTCGTCGAGGGCGCCGCGGACACCGCCGAGGACGATGCCTCTCCGGCGGCCGACCCCTTCCTCCTGCAGAGCGAGGGCGTATGAGCGTGCGCGCCGAAATGGCCCGCGTGGGCGCCATCGCGTGGAAGGACCTCACCGCCGAGCGCCGGACCAAGGCCAACTTCAACGCCGTGCTCTTCTTTACGGCGCTGGTGCTGCTCCTCTTCGGGTTCGCGCTCGGCCCCGACCAGGCCGCGCTCCGCCAGGCCGCCGCCGGCGTGCTCTGGCTCACGATCCTGTTCGGCGGCGTGCTCTCCTTCAACCGCTCCTACGAGCTCGAGC
Source organism: uncultured Gemmatimonadales bacterium (assembly GCA_963708135.1). GTDB lineage: Bacteria > Gemmatimonadota > Gemmatimonadetes > Longimicrobiales > RSA9. The sequence goes on from OY970192.1 coordinate 1,304,636, forward strand.
TCGAGGGTGGCGCCCTCGAGGCGCTCCTGCTCTATCCGGGCGACCGCCGCTCGCTCTTCCTCGGCAAGCTGCTCGCGAACCTCGCCTTCCTCGCGCTCGTCGAGGTCGTCCTGGTCCCGCTGGCCTCCGTGCTCTACGATCTGCCCCTGCTCGCGCCCGGCGGCGGCCTCCTGCTCGTCATGGTGCTCGGTACCGTCGGCTTCGTCACCCTCGGGACCTTCTACGCCGCCATGGCCAGCCGCATCCGTGCCCGGGAGGTCATGCTCCCGCTGCTGCTCTTCCCGATGCTCGTGCCGCTCCTGCTCTGCTCCGTGGAGGCCACCAAGGCCCTCCTCATCGGTGACATCATGGGCGACAGCGGCGCCTGGATCCGACTGCTCACCGTGTTCGACCTGATCTTCCTGGTGGCGTCCTTCTTCGCCTTCGGCTATGTGATCGAGGAGTAGTTTCAATGGCTTCCACTACCATCGACACCGCCTCGCTCCGGCCTCGCTGGCTGCGCATCTGGGGGTGGGCTTCGCTGGCCTTCTTCGTCTTCAGCCAGGTAACGGCGGTCGTCATCTCGCCGCCCGACCGTGACATGGGAGACCTCGAGAAGATCCTCTACGTCCACGTGCCCGCCGCCTGGATCAGCTTCGTCGCCTATGGCATCGTTTTCGTCTGCAGCGTCCTCTACCTCTGGAAGCGCGAGATCCGCTACGACCTCGCCGCCGCCGCCGCGGCCGAGGTCGGCGTCGTGCTCACCGGCCTCACGCTCGGCCTCGGCAGCATCTGGGGACGGCCCACCTGGGGCGTCTGGTGGACCTGGGATGCCCGCCTCACCAGCACCGCCGTGCTCTTCCTCATGTACGTCGGCTATCTCGCGCTGCGCGCCTTCACCGAGGACGAGCACCGCCGCGCCCGCTGGAGCGCCGCCGTCGGGCTCCTCGGCTTTCTGAACGTCTACATCGTCTACATGTCCGTCCGCTGGTGGCGTACCCTCCACCAGCTCCAGTCCGCCCCGTCCACGGTCGACCCGCGCTACGGCATCGGACTGCGCCTCAATGCGTTCGCGTTCACCTTCCTCCTCGTCTACTTCGTCGTCGCACGCTACCGGGTGGCCCGCCTCGAGCGGGAGATCGAAGCCCGGGCGGAGGAGGCGGCACTCGCTCCCGAAGGAGTCGGCGCCCATGCCTAACAACTGGGATTTCGTCGGGGCCGCCTACGGCCTCACCTGGATCGTCCTGGCCGGCTATACGCTCTACCTCGTTCGCCGCAGGCACGCAGTCGAAGAGCTGGCAAGAAGGGAGGAGGAGGCGCGATGAAACGCAAGAAGCTGATCCCGGCCCTCGTCGGCGCCGTGATCGTGCTCGGTGGGTTCGGCTACCTCATCTACGGCGGGATCGACAACAACCTCGTCTATTTCCTCACGCCCACCGAGCTCCAGGCCAAGGGCGCGAAGGCGATCGGCGCTCCCGTACGCCTCGGCGGCCAGGTCGTACCGGGTAGCGTCGTCTGGAACGCCCAGGCCCTCGACCTCCAGTTCCGCATGACCGACGGCAAGGATGCCGTCAAGGTGCATTCCACCAGCACCCCGCCGCAGATGTTCCGCGACGGAATGGGCGTCGTCGTCGAGGGCAAGCTCGCCGCCGACGGCGTCTTCGAGGCCAGCAACCTCATGGTCAAGCACTCCAACGAGTACCAACCTCCTCGCGCCGGCCACGAGCCCGAGGAGATGTACAAGACGCTCATCAAGGATCCGAAGAGCTGAGGAGGTCCCCCGGCGCGCCGCGCCGGAACGGAACCTGCCTGAGTGCCGAGCGCCCGGCCGGGAGTCCCCGGCCGGGCGCTTCTTCACGCCGATTCGAGGGGGGCCCGTGGACTGGGTGCACGTACATCTCATGGTGAACCACTTTCCGATCATCCTCGGCATGGTCGCGGCCGCGGGCGTCCTGGCCGCCCTCTTCACGCGCCGAGAGTTCTTCTGGATCTACGCCTGCGTGACTGCGATCCTCGCGGCCATCGCGGCGCCCGTGGCCTACATCACCGGCGATCAGGCCGGGGACGTCGCCCGCCACTTCTGGTACGTCGACCGACCCGAGATCCACGACCACGAAGAGGCGGCCCTCTACACGCTCATCATCCTCATCGCCGCCGGCCTCGCCGCCATCTGGGCGCTCTACCGCCGCAACCCCCGCATCCGCGCCCTCTTCGCCGTCCTCATCATCGCAGGTGCCCTTTCCGGCGGCTTCACCGGCCTCGAGGGCGGCCATATCGTCCACACCAGTCCCAAGCTCGAGCCCAAGGTACGGCCGGACTCGACGGCGCCCGTCACACCAGCCGCCCCGCCGGCCGCCACGGCTCCCGGAAGGGGTTGATCCGGCCGGCCGACGTGCGCCGGCCAAGCCCGCGTCCGGTCTGGACCCGCCAGGCCGACTGAACCCGAGCGAGCCGAGCTGGGCGCGTGCGCCGCCGTTCGGCCCCGGGCATCGCCGGCCGCGCCAGAGCCCCTCGTCCACCACCCGCTTCGCCCGCCCCCGCCACCCCGTCCGCGCCCCGGCCCGTGCCGGCGACCGGGCGCATCATTTTCAGGCGATTCCCCACGCCATCCCGGTGCCGACCTGGTGCCGGCTTCCCTGGCCCACCGCTTGCCTTGTTACGTACCGGAAAGACGCTCCAGCGGCTCCCCTCCACCAGACAGGATTTCGCGACGTGACGCGACGAACTGGCAATGCGATGCCCCGCCTGGACAGCCGTGGCCGACCCAGCGGCGGGGGATATCCCCCGCACGGAGGGCCTCGGGCGGGGGATATCCCCCGGCCCCGCCCCGCACGGAGCGAGGAGGCGGCATGCCTTGACGGGGTGCTGCTGGAAGCTGGTATGGAGGAACGTCGGCCGCTGCCGGCCTATCTGGCCATCGCGCTCTTTGCGCTCGTGATGGCGGCGTTGCTGACGCCGGGACTCACCCTGCGACTCTGAAGGGTTCTCATGGAAAGCCTGAAGCGGCATCTCGGAATCCTGATGGCGATAGTTCTGACGGCGGGAGCGGTTGCGGGGTGTGTGGACGAGAAGAAGGTTCTCGAGCCGAGCCCGAGCTTCGAGACGCCGCCCGCGGCGGCGGAGGGCTTCCTCGGTTACGCCGACACCGTGGCGGGGAAGCCGGTATGCGGCAACTGCCACGCCGGCAAGTACGCGGAGTGGAAGCAGACGAAGCACGCGCAGGCGTGGGCGGACCTGCAGGCCAGCGGCCATGCCACGGCGGCGTGCGAGGGCTGCCACACGGTGGGCGCGTACGGGAACCTGGTCGTGGACTCGATGGTGGGGTGGACGGCGACGCACGACGCGCGCTATCACGACGTGCAGTGCGAGAGCTGCCATGGGCCGGGGATGACGCACGTGACGAACGCGGACGCGAGCCAGCCGCTGGCGTCGATGCTGGTCGGGGTCGGCCTGAAGAGCGGCTGCGGGGAGTGCCACTCGGGGACGCACAACCCCTTCCTCGAGGAGTGGTCGCAGTCGGCGCACGGACTCGTGCCCCACCAGTCGGGTCACGCCGGCCAGGCGGAGCCCTGCATTTCCTGCCACACGGGGGACGTCGCGCTGCAGTCGTGGGGTGAGGATCCGAACTACCTGGAAAAGGACAGTCTGCAGGCGGTGGCCGGCCACCTGCCCATCAGCTGCCCGATCTGCCACGATCCGCACAACGCGACGATCGACAAGCAGCTGCGCTTCCCGATCGATGTCGCCAGCGTGGACGACAACCTGTGTATGAAGTGCCACCACTATCGGGGCACGCCGGACCCGACGTCGTCGCACGGCCCGATGTCGCCGCAGGGCCCGCTTCTGCTCGGACTGGCGGGCTGGCGCTCGCCGGACTTCGGGCCGACCCAGGATCTAAAGGGAACGCACGGCTCTTCGGGCAACAAGGACCTGTGCGTCACCTGTCACGTGGCCCGGATGGACGTGACGGACGCGAGCGGCACCGTCGTCTTCAATTCGACCGGCCATCTCTTCGTGGCCACGCCCTGCCTCGACGCGGCCGGCAAGCCTACGGCGGCCGAGGACTGCGAGACCAGCCAGCGCAGCTTTGCGGCCTGCGCGCAGAGCGGCTGCCACGGAAGTCCCGACGCCGCGCAGTCGGCGGAGAGTGTGGCGCGCACCCGCATCGCCGACCTGGTGGCCGAGGTCAACGCGATGGTGAGCAGGGCGCCCGCGTCGGAGTTCAACACGAGCGACCCGACCTCGACCGCGGAGGGCGCGAAGTTCAACGCCGACCTCGGAGCCATGGCGGGATCTCCGATCCACAATCCGTTCCTGATGGAGGCGCTGCTGACGGCCAGCATCAAGCAGCTCCAGAAGGACTACGGCATCGTGCCCACGGCCGGTGTCACCCTGAACAACGTCCTTCCCCGCGAGGTCATGTCGAAGTAGCGCCAATCCTTCGACACGCCCGAACGGGAGGAGAAATGTCGAATCGAGTGCTGGGGTGGCTGGCGCTGGCCACCGTGACCGCCGCGTGCGGGGGGGACGCGCTCCCCCCCGCGCCGACGGCCACCACGGACAGCGTGGCCGTGGCGAGGATCCTCGCCACGGCGCCGCTCGGCGGCAGCACCCGTCCCTCCTCCGTGGCGGCCACGCCGGCGGACAGCGCCTCGAAGGCGGCGCCGCTCTCACCCACGGCGTTCCGCCATGAGAAGCACCGCGGCCTGGTCTGCCAGCGCTGTCACCCGGCGGTCCCCGGGCACGCGCGGCACACCAACGTCGCCTGCACGTCGTGTCACCCGGCGGTGCCGGTCACCGGGCCCGCGCCGGGCCCGGCCGAGTGCGGCGGGTGCCATCACGCGGCCGTGCAGGGCCGCGCGTGCACGAGCTGCCACGATCCCACGGCGCGTGGCACGCTGGCGCTACAGCGCTCCTGGGATCTTTCGGTGTGGGGCGCCCCACGTCTTCGCGACGTGAAGTTCGACCATCGCTGGCACGAGGCGCGGCCGTGCGGCGCCTGCCACACCGACCGGCCCTCCCTCGTCTCCACGCGTGCGTGCGCCTCCTGCCACGAGCACCACGAGGGCCGCGCGGATTGCCGCATCTGCCACGTGGCCCCGCCCGTGGGCGTGCATACCCTGGCCGCCCACCAGGGCTGTGCGGGGCAGGGCTGCCACCGGGACCCGCCGGTCCGGAAGGCGACGCTCTCCCGCGACGAATGCCTGCTTTGCCATGCCGACCGCGAGCGCCACCAGCCCGGACGCGCCTGCGCGCAATGCCACATGCCCCAGGCGGCGGCGCGCGCGCCGCCGGCGGGGCGGGAGCCCACGTCCCCATGAGCCCGGATAGTCCTCGTTCCACCCTTCGCGCTCGCTCGCCCCTCCTGGCGGCGGCGCTGCTCCTCGCCGAGCTGGGCGCCGGCGCCGGCGCGCGTCCAGTCTGCGCGCAGAGCGTGAGGATCAGCGGCACCTCTACCGTGCGCTACCTCGAGCTGCAGCCCCTCCAGATCGACAGCATCCCCGTCTCGAGCACGACCGGCGACGGTGTGCTGCGTCGAGCGGGCGATGGCCGGACGGTGGAATGTGTCGATCCCGCCCCCTACTGCTATGCCTACGGCAGCGGCTCGGAGGTCTCGACCACGCCCGGGTTGCAGGACCTGCGCGTCAGTGCCTGGGGGTTCGGCCGCGGCGTGCGCTTCTACTCGCACGTGCGTGGCCGCGCCGTCGTAGCCGGCAGCTCCTCCCTCTGGCCTCTGGCCGGCGACCCCTTCGACATGCTGGAAGGGTACCTAGAGCTGGACCGCCCACGCTTCCGTGTACGGGCCGGCCGCCAGTGGGATGTCGGGGGACTCAGCTTCGCCAACTTCGACGGCGCCTCGCTGCTGGTTCGGCCGCTCCGCCAGCTGCGCCTGGAAGGTTACGGCGGCTGGAGCCTGCAGACCGGACTGAACGAGCCGGTCACCAGCGCCGCCATCGCGGCCGTCGAGCCGTTCGCGCCGGACTCGCGCGGCCTCCTCCTCGGCCTGCGTGCCGAAGCCAGGCCGGCCGCCGCGCTCTCGCTTTCCGCAACGTACGAGAGACAGGTCCGGCAGGACCAGGCGGGCCTCTACTCGGAGCGCGTGGCCACGGACGGACTGCTTCGCGGCGCCCTGGTGTCGCTGGACTGGGTCCTCCAGGCGGATCTCGCCAATGCGGAGCTCAACGAGCTGCGTGGTCGGGTCGTGTACACGCCGGCGTCGCGTCTCACGCTGCGCGCCTTCGCGCGCCGGCACCGGCCCTACTTCGAGCTGTGGACCATCTGGGGCGCCTTTGGCGCGGTCGGCTTCACGGAGGGAGGGATCGGCGGCAGCTGGCGGAGCGCGGGAGGGGCGCTGACCCTCGACGCCCAGGGCGCCCGCCGACGCTACCTGGAGACCGGGGCGGAGCTCGGCTTCGCGCCGCTCCACGCCGACGGCTGGACGCTCGACGCCAACGCCGCGGCGCGTCTCGCTCCGCACTGGAGCCTGGACGGCCAGTACCAGTGGGACCTCGGCTTCGGTGCCGGCAAGAGCCAGGGTCTCGCGCGGCTCCGTCGCACGCTGCCCGGCGGCGCGTCGCTGGCCGCGACCGCTACGGCGTTCCAGATGGCCGGTGAGCTCCGTGTGAGAACCGGCACGGTGGCGGGGCTCGGCCTCGAGGGTGGGCTGCCGATCGGGGCCCGCAACCGGCTGGACGCCTCCCTCTTCGACTACCGCCACTTCGGAGCGGCACCCGAGATGGGCCCGGACTGGAGCCAGCTGCGCGCCAGCCTCTCCTTCAGCTGGACCGTCGGAGCCGAGCCCGGCCTGCCGGCACCCGGGAGGATGTGATGCGCGCGCCCGCCCTGCCGGCGACTCTGCTGCTGGCCTTCGTCCTGGTCTGTGCGCCGCCTCCGGCCGCTGGCCAGAAGCCGCGCCCAGCTGGCGGCGCGGCGCCGGCGGCCGGGCGCTTCCCGCATGCTCGCCACGAGGGCCTCTTTCCGCAGTGCACCGTATGCCACCGTGGCGTGGAAACGGGCGACGCCGACGAGCGCTACCCCGCCCCCGCCGCATGCCGAAACTGCCACGACGGCTCGACGCGGCAGCCCGTCAACTGGACCGGGCCCACGGTGCGGGTCTCGAACCTGAGCTTCTCGCACCCCCGGCACGACGCGGCCGTGAGCTCGGCGGGGGAGAGCACCGCGTGCCTCGACTGCCACCGCACGCCGGGCGAGAGCGGCCGCATGGCGGTCAGTCCGCCGCAGCCGCAGTACTGCACCGGCTGCCATGCACACCACGCCTCCGCGCACATGGCTCCGGAGGCGCGGTGCACCACCTGCCACCTCCCGCTCGCAAGCACGAGGCTCTCCGAAGCCGCCGTCGCCGCGCTCCCCAAGCCGCCCGACCACGAGGCCGCGGACTGGGTGCTCCAGCATGCCCCCGCCAGCCCGGCCGTGGCCGCGGCGCGCTGTGCCATCTGCCACGCCCGTGAGAGCTGCGAGCGCTGCCACATGAACGCCGCCTCGATCCCGGCCATCCAGGCGCTCGCGCGCGACCGACGTGTGGCCGCGCTGCTCCGCGACCGCGCGCCCAGCTATCCCCGACCTCCGAGCCACGGGAGCGGCAGCTGGGACTGGAAGCACGGCGCGGCGGCGGCCGGCGGGGCGGCTGGGCGCGAAGCCTCCGCATCGACCGCCGCCGGCTGCAGCGACTGCCATGCCCGGGCGAGCTGCCGTGCGTGTCACCGGGACGGCAGCACGCCCGCGATCGAGGCGCTCCCGGAGCCCGGCGGCCGCCGGCCGGCCGGTGTCAGCGTCGCGCCCCGACCGGTCCATGCCGCCGGCTTTCTGAAGGACCATCCGACGCAGGCGGCCGCGGGTGTCGCGTGCGCCGCCTGCCACACCCGGAGTTTCTGCGTGGACTGCCACCAGGGACAGAAGGCCGGCTACCACGCCCCGAACTTCGTCGAGCAGCACGGCCCCGAGGCGTACGCGAACGACACGCAATGCTCGGAGTGCCACAGCAACGAGGCCTTCTGTCGTACCTGCCACCTGCGCACGGGGCAGGGGGCCCGCACCCGCAACGGCGCGGCCTTCCACGGCGAGCAACCGCTGTGGCTGCTGAGCCATGGCCAGGCGGCGCGGCAGGGACTCGAAGCCTGCACCGCCTGCCACACCCAGACCAGCTGCGCGGAGTGCCACTCCGCAGCCGGTGGCTGGGGCGTCAACCCGCACCCGGCGAATTTCGACGCCAGACGCGCCCGCGAACGAAACCCCTCGAGCTGTCTGCACTGCCACGCGGAGCTGCCCAATGACTAGACGCGTGGAGAACGCGGAGCGCCGCTCCTCGCGCAGCTCCTGGCACGGATCCCTGCGGCGCGGGGCGCTCGCGGCGTGGATGCTCCTCCTCCTGCTCGTGCCCGTGCTGGCGCGCGCCCAGGAGAAGCCCACCGCCGACAGGTGCATCGCGTGCCATCGGAAGCTCCCGGAGGAACGCCTTTCCGCGCCCGCCCGGACGTTCTCCGACGACATCCACTCCCAGAAGGGTCTCGGTTGTCTGGCCTGTCACGGCCTCGTGGCGCAGCACGGCGGCGATCCGCGAAACATCGTGCCCGGAACGGGCTTCCTCACCAGGCCCGCGCGGCGCGACATTCCGGCCCTTTGCGGCCGTTGCCACTCCGATGCGGCGTTCATGAAGCGCTACGACCCGATGCTCCGTGTCGACCAGGTCGCGGAGTACCGGAGCTCCGTGCACGGCAGACGGCTCTTCGAGGACGGCGACACGGCCGTGGCGACCTGTATCGACTGCCATCCCGCGCACCGCATCCTGGCGCCCTCGGAGCCCGCCTCGTCGGTGTATCCTACGCATGTGGCCGACACCTGCGGCCGCTGCCACTCCGATCCCGCACGCATGGCCGCCTACGGCCTGCCGACCGACCAGGCGAAGAAGTGGCGCGCCAGCGTGCACGGAGAGCAGATGCTGAAGAAGGGCGACACCTCCGCGCCCACCTGCAACGACTGCCACGGCAATCACGGCGCCGTGCCGCCCGGCGTCTCGGACGTCCCGCACGTGTGCGGCCAGTGTCATTCGACCATCGCCGAGCTGTTCGCCGGAAATGGACACGACAGCATCTTCGTCGCCGGCAAGCTGCCGGGTTGCGTCACCTGCCATAGCAACCACGAGATCGAGCAGCCGAGCGATTCCCTGCTCGTCGTGCGGGCGCGCACCGTGTGCGGCCGCTGCCACCGGTCGGGCGACCCGGCAGGGCGACAGTTCCTCGTGATGCGGTTGCTGGTGGACACGCTGGGCGCCGCGCGCGCCCGGGCGCAGGCCGTGCTCACCCGGGCGGACAACCTCGGCATGGACGTCAGCCAGGCGCAGTTCGAGCTGAGTGACGTGACCAACGCACTGACAAAGGCCCGCAACGCGATCCACTCCTTCCGGGCCGACTCGGTGGCCGCCCAGGTCTCCGCGGGCCTGAAGACCGCCGACCACGCCGCCCGCCAGGGCCGAGCGGCGCTCGCGGAGCACCGCTTCCGCCGTGTCGGGCTCGGGCTCTCCGTGCCCGTCATCCTCGGCCTCGCCGGCGGACTCTGGCTCCGCCTGCGGACCCTCGAGGGCGAATCCGAAGACGATGAGGACGACGGCCACCACCCACGTGGCCAGGAGCGCTGATCATGTGCGACTGTCAGAACGCCCCCCCCGCACCGCCGCCGCCGCTGCTCTCCCGCAAGCGGTTCATCGACTGGCTGCTGGGCACGACCTTCGGTGGCCTCGTCGTCGCCGTCGCCTATCCGGTGCTGCGCTACATCGTGCCCCCGGAGGCGGGCGAGGCCTCCCTCAACTCGGTGACGCTCCCGGTCAAGGCCTCGCAGGTGGCCGCCAACTCCGGCCAGATCTTCAAGTTCGGCAACAAGCCGGGCATCCTCATCCGCACCCCGTCGGGCGAGCTGCGCGCGTTCACCGCGGTCTGCACGCATCTCGGCTGCATCGTGCAGTACGACAGCGCCCATTCCGACATCTGGTGCGCCTGCCACAATGGCCACTATGACACCACCGGGCGGAACGTCTCGGGCCCGCCGCCCAAGCCGCTCTCGCCCTACGCCGTCAACGTGCGCGGCGACGAGATCGTCGTCAGCAGGGAGGCCTAGCATGGAGGATCCACGCCGCGGCCTCGCCGCCCGCCTCCAGGCCTGGCTGGACGACCGCATCGGCTTCAGCGCCCTCCTGCCGCTGATCCGCAAGAAGCGGGTCCCGGTGCACCGCCATTCGATCTGGTACTTCCTCGGCGGCATGGTGCTCTTCCTGTTCATCCTCCAGGTGTGCACCGGCATCCTCATGCTGTTCTACTACCGCCCGAGCGCCGAGCAGGCCTACGACTCCGTGCAGTTCCTGATGACCCAGGCGAGATTCGGCTGGCTCATCCGCTCCATCCACGCCTGGGGCGCCAATCTCATGATCTTCGTGCTGTTCCTCCACATGTTCAGCGTCTGGTTCCTGAGAGCCTATCGCGCCCCCCGGGAGCTGACGTGGATGAGCGGCCTCGGTCTCCTCGGTGTCGTCCTCGGTCTGAGCTTCACCGGCTATCTCCTGCCCTGGAACACCCTGTCCTACTTCGCCACCCGTATCGGAACCTCCATGCCCGGCGTACTCCCCGGCATCGGGCCCTTCATCCAGCGCATGATGCGCGGCGGCGACGACGTGAGCGGCGCGACCCTGACCCGCTTCTACGCGCTCCACACCTCCGTCCTTCCCGGCCTCACCTTCCTCCTGCTGGGACTCCATGTCCTGCTCGTCCAGCGCCACGGGATGAGCGTGCCCCGGAGCGTCGAACGGAAGGGACCGCCCCGCTCCGTCCCCTTCGTCCCCGACTTCCTGCTCCACGACCTCATCGGCTGGCTCCTCGCCCTCGCCGCCATCGCCGCCCTCGCCGTCTTCTTCCCCGCCGAGCTCGGCACCAAGGCCGATCCCTTCAGCCCCGCCCCCGCCGGGATCAAGCCCGAATGGTACTTCCTCGCGCCCTACCAGACGCTCAAGTACCTCCCCGCCACCATCCTCGGCATCGCTGGCGACGCGCTCGGCGTTATCGTCTTCGGCCTCGCTGCCGGCCTGCTCGTCTTCCTCCCGTTCCTGGACCGCCCGCGCAGCGGCGAATACACCCCCTTCTGGCGCGTCGTGGCCTTCCTCACCCTCGCCTACCTCATCGTCTTCACCTACCTCGGACTGAGCTCCTGAGCCGCCGCTGAGCCCGCCGGCGCCACATTCCTGCCGCCGCCTCCTCGCGCCCATGCGGCGCGGTCGATCCAACCCCGCGACGGGGGCGCCTCGCCCCATCCGCCCCCTCACCAGGGGTCCTTCCGCGGCCGAGGACGATGGCTTGCCCTTTGCCCCTCTCCCTTCCCGAGATCCGTGGTTGGATCCCTTTCGAAAAGGCCGAAACACCGCGATGTCACGCGAAAAATTGTGCGGCGTGAGGCCCGCTCGAAGGCGCAGCCAGATCGGTTTGCGGGACAGTGCGCCCGAATACGCTGCGAGCGGCTGGGACAAATTGCCCGACGGAGGACGAGATGTCGATCGATCCACGAACCGAACGCGGGGAGGGCCCGGGAATGAACCGTGGTGAAACGAGGCGACAGCCAATGGTGGCGTATGTCGCGATGGCGCTTTTTGCACTCGTAATGGCGGCGTTGCTGACGCCTGGCCTGACTTTGGGATTCTGAGGATACCGACATGATACCAGACTTCAAGCGACATATCGGCGTCTGCGTGGCCGCCGTCCTTGTGGCGTTGGCGGTGACGGGGTGCGTGGACGAGAAGAAGGTGTTCGTGGAGCGTCCGCTGTTCGAGCAGCCGTCGGCGTCCGCCGCCGGCTTCATCGGCTACACGGACACGACGACGCAGAAGACGGTGTGTGGCAACTGCCACGTGGATCATCAGGCGGAATGGACGCAGACGAAGCACGCGTCGGCCTGGGTCGATCTGCAGGCGAGCGGCCATGCCTCGGCCACGTGCGAGCCGTGCCACACCGTGAACTCGCAGGGCAACGCGGTCACGGATCCGAACGTCGGGTTCGTGGCCACGAAGGACCCGCGCTACCACGACGTGCAGTGCGAGGCGTGCCATGGGCCTGGCCTGGATCACGTCACGACGCCGGACGGCAACACCGCGCCGCTGGCCTCGATCGCGGCGGACAGCGGGATGACGAACGGCTGCGCCGAGTGCCACACCGGCACGCACCATCCGTTCGTGGAGGAGTGGCAGAAGTCGAAGCATGCGACGCTCGAGCCGCACGTGCGCGACGGCATCATCGCGGGCACGGACCGCTCCGAGTGCCTCAAGTGCCACTCGGCCCAGGGCGCGCTCAAGCAGTGGGGCGTGACGAGCAACTACCTGGAGAAGAACGCCGCGCCGCAGGACTATCTTGGCATCACGTGCGCGGTGTGCCACGATCCGCACAGCGACAAGAACGTCGGCCAGCTGCGTTTCTCGATCGGCGCGCAGGACACGGCCACGAACCTTTGCATGAAGTGCCACCAGCGCGAGGGTGAGGCGAGCCCGACCAACTCCCGTGGTCCGCACTCGCCCGAGGGCCCACTGCTGCTCGGCGAGGCCGGCTGGTTCCCGCCCAACCTGATCGCCCAGGGGATCGTCCCGGGCAGCATCAAGGGCACCCACGGCTCGGAGGCCAATCCGGGGCTGTGCGCCACCTGCCACGTGAGCAGCTTCACGGTCACCGATCCCACGATCGGCGGCACGTTCACGGCCACGGGGCACCTGTTCTCGGCCACGCCGTGCATCGATCCGACGACGAACCGGCCGACCACGGATGAGAGCTGTGACATCACGCAGCGCAGCTTCAAGGCCTGCACGGCCAGCGGCTGCCACGGCTCGGAGGCGGTCGCCCGTTCCGCGGAGCAGACGGCGCGCATCCGCATCCAGAACCTCGTCGATGAGGCCTACCGCCTCGTCGCGCTGGCTCCGGCGTCGGAGTTCAGCACGACGGATGGCAAGGTCACGACGGCGGAGGGCACCAAGTTCAACGCGCAGCTGGGTGATGAGGCGAACAAGCCCGGCAGCGTCGTTCACAACCCGTTCCTGGTCGAGACGCTGCTCACGGCCAGCATCAAGCAGATGCAGACGGACTACGGCCTCACGGCCGCGCCCGGCATCTCGCTGCAGAACGTTCTCAAGCAGCCCGGGATGAAGTAGCCGGCAAGGCCGGCGATCGGGCGGCGTCGTTCGTGCCGCCCGAGCCGCCGGCCCGAAGATCGATCGACATGGAACGGCCGGGCCGGCGCAGGATCGCCGGTCCGGCCGTTCCATGTGCGGGGCAGCGCCTCTTGCTCCGGCAGCACGCTCGTTCCCGACCCGAGGAGGATCCGTGATCCGGCCCCGAGCGCGCGGAGATCAACCGCGGCACCGGCGGGCTCGGGTGAGGGTGAGGGTGAGGGTGAGGGTGAGGGTGAGGGTGAGGGTGAGGCCACTGCGGGGGCACTGCGGGTGGGGCGGGGTGGCGGGTGCGTCGGCAGGGCGGGCGGCCGGGCGCCGGGCGCCGGGCGGACGGGGCTCCCGCCGGGCGGATGGCGCGGTCTGCGGCCGGCGCCGGATCGGGAACGGTGGGGCCGCGCTCGCAAGCGTTCCCCACCCGCCGTTCTCACCACCGGTTGTAAACTGGACAGGAGCGACGGTTTGAAAATGGACACTCCCGTCGAGGAGGTGAAGTCGAGGGCCGAAGCGCCGCAGGCGCGGGAGGCCACGTTGACAGGGAGATGAACGAAGCCCTCGCAGTGCGTAGAATCGGGGCGTCAGCTTAAAGACGTTCCCGAGCACCGGAGGGCTCCGCCAGTGATCCTACGGGAGAGGTCCATGCAGATCAAGTTCCTGGCCCGCGAGGGCATGCAGAAGAGTCGGATTGCCGAGCGGCTGGGCGTCAGCCGCCAGACCGTCTACAACCACCTGAAGCGAAAGGAGGGAGAGCCGTTTCCGAAACCGCGATCGAAACGGGTCTCGAAGCTGGAGCCGTTCAAGGAGCACATCCGGGCGCGGCTGGAGTGCTTCGATCTGCCGGCCACGGTGCTCGTCCAGGAGATCCGGGCGCAGGGCTATCGTGGCGGACTGACGCTGCTGCGGGAGTTCGTGCGCCCGCTGAAGCAGGAGTTCGTGCGGCGGGTGACGGAGCGCTTCGAGACGCTGCCGGGGCAGCAGGCCCAGATCGACTGGGGGGAGTGCGGCAGCATCGAGGTGGGCGGCGAGCGCCGGACGCTCTACGTCTTCGTCATGGTGCTGGGCTACAGCCGGATGATGTACGCGCGCTTCACGACCAGCTCGAAGCTGCCGGTGCTGCTGGCCTGTCTCGTTCGTGCCTTCAATGCGCTCGGCATCCCGAAGGAGATCCTGGTCGACAACATGAAGCAGGCGGTCGAGCAGCACGACGTCACCACCGGCACGGTGCGCTGGAACAAGGGCTTCCTGGATTTCGCCGAGCACCACGGCTTCCTTCCGGTGGCGAGCCCACCGTACTGGCCACGGGTGAAGGGGAAGGTCGAGCGGGGCGTGGGCTACCTCAAGACCTCGTTCCTGGAGGGCCGCACCTTCACCGACCTCGAGGACCTGAACCGGCAGCTTGCGGTCTGGCTGGACACGGTGGCCAACGTGCGGATCCACGGCACCACCGGGCAGCGGCCGATCGACCGCCATGCGCTCGAGCTCGCGCACCTGCGGCCACTCGCAGCCGTGCCGGCCTACGACGTGCGCCCGGTGGAGCTCCGTACGGTCCCCTCCGACAGCCACATCAGCTACGGCGGGGTGCGCTACAGCGTGGATCCCATCGCGGTGGGTGGCACGGTGGTGGTCCGCTCGGAAGGGGGCGCGGTGGGAGACGCCTTCTCGGTCTACTTCGGTGCGCACCTGGTCGCGTGCCATCGGAGAAGGCCCAGCGGCTCGCCCCGCGTGACCCTGCCCGAACACGCGGCGCAGATCCGACGCCTCACGCGCGGCAGCGCCGAAGCGGCCGCTCGCCGCCGAGGCCATCAGCCAAGCTACGTACAGGTGGGCCAAGGCGGAGGCATTCTCTTGCTGGAGCGGATCCAGCGCTCGGCTCCGCAGGTCCAGGTGCAGCCGCTCTCGGCGTATGAGCGCCTCCTCGGGGACGGTGCGGCGTGAGTGCGGCCGTGAGCTATGAGCGGGTGCGGGACCAGCTCGGGCGCCTGAAGCTCGAGTCCGCGCTTGCCTCCCTGGACAGCGTCCTCGAGCAGGGGCAGAAGCAGGAGCAGCTCCCGGTTGAAGTGCTCGATGAGCTGCTCGGCCGCGAGCTCGCCACCCGCTTCGAGCGCCGCGTCAGCACCAACCTGAAGCTCAGCGGCATTCCGGCACCCAAGACCCTGGAGAGCTTCGACTTCGACGCCCAGCCCTCCGTGCCGAAGGAGGTCATCCGGGAGCTCGCCACGCTGCGCTTTCTCCATCAGGGCGAGAACGTCGTGTTCCTCGGGCCCTGCGGGGTCGGCAAGAGCCACCTGGCCGTGGCCCTCGCGATCCGGGCGATCGAGCGCGGGCACCGCGCCTACTTCCTCAGCCTCCACGAGCTGGTGACCCGCTCCCGCGTGGCGCGCGAGAAGAACCGCCTCGACATCCTCCTGCGCGTCATCATCCGCGCCGATCTCTTCCTGCTCGACGAGGTGGGATACCTCCCGCTCGAGAGCGAGGACGCCACCTTCCTCTTCGAGGCCGTAAGCCGCCGCTACGAGGCCAACAAGTCGATCCTCCTCACCAGCAACAAGAGCTACGGGCAGTGGGACGAGATCTTTCCGGATCCGGTCCTCGCCACCGCGCTCCTGGACCGGCTGCTGCACCACGCCACCACCATCAACATCCGCGGCGAGAGCTATCGTCTCCGCAACCGCCGCGGCGCCGGCCTCACCACCACCCACTGAGAGAGGAGATCCCCCATGCCGCGTTAGCGCCAAGACCGACGGAAGTGTCCAATTCTAAACCGTTGGACCTGTCAACTTCTCAACCGGCCTTGACACCGTTCCCCCGCTGTGTCCCAACCCCCGCCCGCACCCGCGCCCGCTGTTGCTCCCCGACGGGCTCAGCGTCCTTCGCGCCCCACCACCGCCCGGTGGAAGTCCGCGGGCATGCGGTCGTAGTCCCAGGCCTCGTTCGAGCCGTAGTGGCAGTACGAGCAGAGCCCCTGGTGTGGCGCCGGGCCGAAGCTCGGCGGCGCCGGCGCCGCACGGCCCGCGAGGCGGTAGGCCTGCGCGGCGCGCTCGACGCTGGTCCGGAGCACGCGGTCGCTGAGCTCCAGGTTGTGCTGTCCGCCGGCCTTCTCCACGATGGCCAGCATCGTCGTGGCGCTGCCGAGCAGGGACTTCACCGTGTCGGCGCTCACGCCGGCCAGGCTCCTGCGCGCCTGGTCGGTGTAGCGCCTGGCCTCGGCCGTGCGGGCGCGCGTGCCGTCCAGCCACCACCGCAGCACCGTCGTGTACTCCTGCCGGTGGCAGCCCGCGCAGGAGCGCGCCTGTCCCTTGATGGCGACGTCGGCCGCGGTCGCGGCGCCGGGCTGTGGCGGCACGTGGCAGGAGCGGCACGTCATGCCGGCCACGAACTTCCGGCTGGGTGAGGCCGGCAGCCCCGGCACCAGCCCGAGCAGCAGCCGCTGCTGCGCCTGGTGGACGTCGCCGTGGCAGCTCTCGCAGTAGCTCGGTCCGGTGGAATCGGCCGCCAGGGAGACCTCGTGCGCCCGCTGGTGGCAGTCGCCACAGCGGAGCACGACGGCGGAGCTCATGGCCTGCACCCGGTGCAGGTCGGAGCTGTGGCATGACCTGCAGGCGATCCCCTCGTGCTGCGGGTGCACGTCCTTGCCGATCGCGGCCGCATCCACGGCCGCGGAGCTGCCGTGGCAGCCGCGGCAGCGCGAGGCGGCCACGGCCGTCGGCGGGGCGGAGACGTCGTAATGGCAGCGCACGCAGCCCGTCTCCAGCCAGGGCAGGGAGGAGTGCGGCACCGGTACGCCCTGGCTGGTCAGCGCGACGTGCTTCTCGTGCGCGTGGCAGAAGCGGCAGTCCTGGGGCTGCTTGGCCGCGATCCGGTCCACGTGGCAGAGGGCGCACGCGTCGGCCGAGGTCGTCAGCCGGTTCGTCCCCGGCGGATGCGTGTGGCACCCGGCGCACGACGGGGCGATGACGCCGTTCGGTGCGTGGTTCGCGTGCTTGAACTCGACGTCCCCGAGCGTGGCCTGCTGCGGGCCGCCATCGGTATGGCAGCCTGAGGCGGTGCACGCGGACGCCGGCACGGTAGCCGGCTGCGTCCCTACCACGCGGCCCTGGTGGCACGCCGCACAGGCGAGCGCGCCGTGCGGCTCCGCCGCAGCGCGCGCGGCCGGCTCCGCCGGCTTGCACGCGGAGAGTGCGGCGAGAGCCGCGCAGATCAGCAGAGCTCGACCCATAGCATCATCCCGATGAGCGCGAGACCGATCGCGAGTGAGAGGAACCCCAGCGTCGCCGCCACGAGGGACTGGCGCCGGCCGGGTGGAGGGGCGGGCGCATCGACGAGCGGCGGCGCGCCCGGATCGCGCTGCGCCAGTTCCTCGATCCGTTCCGCCACCAGTGGGTGCTCCTCCTCCATGTAGTCCTTCGTGGCCCGGCCCGTGAACATCACGGCGTCCAGCGGGAATTTCTCCGGGCGCAGGTGGACGTTGAAGAAGTGCACGGTGAAGATGAACGCGGTGGCCAGCACCGCCTCGTCGGCGTGGATGACGGTCGAGACGTTGAAGAGCGAGCCGGGCAGGAAGCGCGCGAAGAACTCCGGGAACCAGAGCGTCAGTCCCGAGAAGCCGATCATGGCCACGCCCCAGAAGACGGCGAGGTAGTCGAACTTCTCCATGTAGCTGTAGCGCCCGAACTTCGGCCGCGGCCCGAGGCCCAGGAACCACTTCCACTGCTGGTAGAACTGGACCACGTCGCTGGGCTGCGGCACCATCGACTCCGGTCCCCACAGCATCCGCTTGCGGTGCCGGGAGCGCGCGAGCGCGACGATGACGTAGCCCAGGTGCGCTCCGAAGTAGGCGAAGGTCACGAGCGCGGCCAGCCGGTGCAGCCGGCCGGCCATGGTGACCCCGCCGAGCAGCCGGATCAGGGGCCGCGACCACGGCGCGCAGCTGAAGCGCAGCGGCATGCCGGTGATGACCAGCGTGAAGAAGGAGATCATCACCGTCGCGTGCGTCAGACGGTGGTAGAGCCGGAAGCGCCACACGAACGGGCCCCGGCCGCGCTGGGCGGCGTCCATCGGGACCGGTTCTGCCGGTGCGGGGGTCTGTACGCTGCTCATGCCTCACCTCCGTGCTTCGATCCGGCCCCCCGCCTGCGCGCGCCGCCGACTCCGACGCGCACGAGCCAGAGCAGCGTGTGCAGCCCGAACACGCTCAGGACCCCGACCAGCAGCAGGCTCATGAAACGATAGACCCAGTAGAGGATCGGGTTCTTGGCGGCATCGTGCGGATCCGCGTGCGGCTGGAACTCGACGAAGGAGGCCGACGCCTGCTTGTGGCACTGCCCGCACGTCTGCACCAGGTTCGCACTGGCGACCGTCGAGCGCGGATCGGAGGCCGGCAGGATCCCGTGCGCCCCGTGGCAGTCCGCGCACGTCGCGGCCGCCGGAGAGCCGAGCGATGTCGCCTGCCCGTGATACGAGTCGCCGAAGGTGTCGGCGTAGCGCTCGTGGCAGGCGGTGCACTTCTCGGTGGCGGCGAGCTCGAACGCCTGGCCGCGGGTGCGCAGCATGTCGTGCGCACCGTGACAGGTCGTGCAGGTCGGCGGCTGCTCGGCCGGCGCCGGAACCGCCCCGCTGCGGTGGGCGCGCGCCGGCGTACCCGTGAGCACGGCCGTCCCGTGCGCGTCGCCGCGCCAGGCGGCCGCGATGCGCTCGTGGCATGCTCCGCACGTCTCGACCTGCCTGCTCGCGGCCAGCCGGCTCCCCGCGCCGTCCGGAGGCTGCACGTCGTGCGCGCCGTGGCAGCCGGCGCACGGCACGCTGTCCGCGTGCGCCAGCCGCGGCGCCATCCGGGCCGCATCGTGGCAGGTGATGCAGCGGCCGTTCATGGTCCGCATCGCCGCGCCCAGGGAGAGCTCCGCCGCAGGCCGGACATCGTGCAGCCCGTGACACTGCTGGCAGGCGACGGGGGCCTTCCCATTGTGACCCGCGTGCACCCCTTCCTTCCACGTCGCCGCCTGCTTCTCGTGACAGGAGGCGCAGCTCCGCGTCTGCACATCGGTGCCTTCCTTCGGGTGCGGAAACCCGCCGTACCCGCGATGGCACTCGGTGCACGCCAGCTTGCCGTGGACGGAATGCCGGACCACCGCGTCGGGCGTCAGCAGCGATTCCGCGCGTGCGAACGTCGGGGCCTGCTGCCGCAGGAGCTCGAGCTCGCCGTGGCAGCGCTCGCACCGCTCGACCGGGCGCTCGCTCGCCGCTGCCCGTGGCGTCTGCGCGGCGCCGGCGAGCGGCGGGGGAGACGTGGCCTGCGGCATGGCCGCGGCCCTCCGGGCTCCGCCCCGGAACGCCGCTCCCGCCAGCACGGCCAGGATGAGGAGCACGCCCGCCAGCGCGGGGGCGCGGAAGCTCAGGCGCCGCTTCATATCTCGACTCCGAATTTCTTCAGCCGGTTTCGGATCTGATGCCGGCTCAGCCCCAGTAGCTTGCCGGCCTCCGTGCGATTGCCCTCCGCACGATCGAGCGCCTCCATGAGGAGGGTCCGCTCGAGCGACTCCAGGTCGATCCCGTCGGGACCGATCCGCACGGCGTCTTCCGCCCCCGCCGCTCGGCCGGGCAGGCTGCCGGCCCGCACCTCGGGCGGCAGCCCCTCCGCCGTCAGCACCTCCCCGTCCGACAGCAGCACGCTCCGCTCGATCACGTTGCGCAGCTCGCGCACGTTGCCCGGCCACGCATAGCGCAGCAGCACCTCGATGGCGCCGGGCTCGATGCGCCGAACCCGCTTGCCGAACTCGCGGTTGAAGCCGTTCACGAAGGCCTTGGCCAGGGCGGGGATGTCGGATGGCCTCTCGCGCAGCGGCGGGATGCGGATCGGCAGGACACGCAGCCGGTAGTAGAGGTCCGCCCGGAAGCTTCCCGCCGCCACGTCCTTCTCCAGCTCCCGGTTCGTCGCCGCGACCACGCGCGCGTCCACCCTCAGGTCGCGCGTGCCGCCCACCCGCCGGAACGTCTTCTCCTCGATGAACCCCAGCAGCTTCGACTGCAGCCGCAGCGAGAGCTCCCCCACCTCGTCCAGGAACAGCGTCCCGTGCTCCGCCAGTTCCACCAGCCCCCGCTTGGCCGTGCGCGCGTCCGTGAAGGCGCCTTTCTCGTGACCGAACAGCTCCGACTCCATCAGCGTCTCGGCGAGCGCCGAGCACGTGACGTTCACGAAGGCGCCCCCCGCCCGCGGGCTCAGCGTGTGGATCAGCCGCGCCACGACCCCCTTGCCCGTGCCCGTCTCGCCCTCGATCAGCACGTTGGTCGTGTCCGCCGGCGCGATCCGCTCCACCAGCGCGAGCACCTCGTCCATCGCCGGACTCGCGCTCACGATCGGCGAGGTCGCCCCCGCCGCCCTCTCGCGCAGCGCCCGCACCTCGCGCCGGAGCGCCGTCCGCTCGAGCGCCGACGCCATGGTGGCGTCCAGGCGCTCGAGCCGGAACGGCTTCTCCATGTAGTCCAGCGCCCCCATCTGCAGCGCCTCCACCGCCGCCGGCACCGTGGCGTGGGCCGTCATCATCAGGCACGCCGCATCCGTGTCCGACAACAGCTCGCGCAGCAGCTCCGTGCCCTCGCCATCCGGCAGCTTTACGTCCAGCAACGCCAGGTCGGGCGGGGAGGCCGCCACGGCGGCACGCGCCTCCGCCAGCGAGGCGGCCGCGGCCACCTCGTGCCCCTGCCGCTCGAGCCGCTCGGCGATCACCGTGCGGAGGAGCGTATCGTCTTCGAGGATGAGGATCCTGGCTTCCGCCATGCCTCGTTCTCCGTTCTCGCGGGCGGCTCCGTCGGCAGCTCGATCCGCACGGTCGTGCCCTTGCCCGGCTCGCTGTCCACCGCCAGCCGCCCCTGATGCGCGGAGACGATCCGCGCCACGAGCGGCAGCCCCAGCCCGGTGCCCATCGGTTTCGTCGAGTGGAACGGCCGCAGCACCCGCTCGAGGTCCGGTTCCGGGATGCCGGGCCCGTAGTCGCGGAACACCAGCGCGACCCGCCCGGCCTCGGCCCGCTCCGTGCGCAGCTCCAGCACACCCCCTCCAGGCATCGCCTCCGCTGCGTTCAGCATCACGTTCAGCACCGCCTGCTCGAGGCGCTGCGGGTCCGCCCAGGCGACCCGGGCGTCGCCGCCGTACTCGCGCACCACGGCGAGGCCCCGCCCCGCGGGGTGGCTTGCCATCTCCAGCAACGCGTTGTCCAGCAGCTCGGGAAGGTCCACCGGCGCCGCGACCAGGCCGTCGGGCCGCGCCAGTGCGAACAGGTCCCGCATCGTCTCCAGCAGCCGCTCGAGCTGCGCCGCGATACCCGCCAGCAGCTCCTGTCCACGCGGGTCCGGTACGTACTCCCGCTGCAGCAGCTCGATCGCCATCTGTGCCGATGCCAGGGGGCGCTTGAGCTCGTGCGCCATCTCGGCCGCCAGCTCGCCCACCTCCGCGAGCCCCGCCTGCGCCACCAGCCGCCGTTCCGTCGCGGCCTCCTTGGCCAGCAGCTTCGTCACCCCCGCCTCCAGCGCGCCCAGCTCCTCCTCCCGGCGCGGCGCCTCGCCCGTCCGGTCCAGCAGCCGCCGCACCCGTCGCAGCGGCACCACCACCTCCCGCTCGAGCATCGTGAACAGGATCGCCACGAGCGCCAGCACGGAGGCCACGAACAGCCCGATGCCCAGCCGCGCACCCCGGTCCATGGCCGCCTGCAGCGGCGCCACCGAGAACTCCACCTCGAACACCGCCGCCCCCGGCGCCGTGAGCGGAAGGAACGCGCGGATCGCGCGACCGTCTGCCGTCTGCCGCGCCAGGCCCTGCGCAGGCAGCTCAGGCGCCGGGGGCAGCCACACCCGCGCGTCGCGCGCGCCCTCCTCCGCGGGTAGCGCCGACAGGAGGATCCGGCCGTCGTCGCCGTACACGCGCGCGACGCCCGCATTCGCGTCCGTCAACAGCCGGCGCAGGCTGCGCCGCGCCTGGTCCTCCCGGCCGAGCGCCAGTGCCGCGTCCAGCGACGCGCGCGCCGCGCCTGCCGCCACCAGCGTCTGGTGCTCCGTCGCGGCCAGGGTCTCCTGGCGCCAGTATCGGAAGGAGAGGTAGGTGGACGCGCCCAGGAGGGCGACGCCCGCGCCAATGATCGTGATGATCAGCTTGGTCCGCAGCGGCAGGTCCCGCAGCCGGACATCGATGCTCATATGTCGAACCCCAACGTCGGGGGTGTCGGTCATTTCGTCTCGAACAACGCCTGGCCCGTTGGACATCATGCCCTCATCGGACAAGGCGCGACGGGTGCCGCGGCGCGCCACTGCTGGATTTCCTCTGCGCGCACGCCGCGGCACACCGTCAGGAAGGGCAACCTTCAGACCACCTCGGACCTCTCCGCTTCAGCCGATCAGCAGCGCCAGCGCGGCCGCCGCCGTTGCGTTCGCGACCACCGCCGGGCCGAGTCCCCGCAGCCAGTACACGACCCCGAAGGCCGCCGCCGGCAGCAGCACCGCGACCACCGCGTAGAGCAGCGCCGTCGTCGGGGTGGCGAAGCCGGTCGCGACGATCGCCGGTGCGTAGAGCGCGAGTTGGAGCGCCGCCGCGGCTAGCACCGCGAGCGTAATGGATTCCTCGCGGCTCCGCCGCCACCGCAGGAGCAGCCACAGCACCGACGTCATGGCGAAGAGGCGGAGGAAGATCTCGTCCACGAGCGCACGGCTGAGGGCCAGCACCACCGAGCCCGCCGGGCCCGTGGCTGCCGCGGGAGCCGGGATCCCCGCGCCGAAGTGGAAGGGCAGCGCGAGCAGCCCGAGCAGGGCACCGACGGCGAGCCCGATCGCCAACCCGCTTCCCAGCCGCCCCGACTGAACCAGCGCCGACGGGTGCTCACCCGGCAGGCGCCGGAGCAGCATGAGCCCGACCGTCACCACCGGCCCGACCATCCAGATCGCGACGAAGGCCGCGAGCAGCACCGCGCCGATCTCCGTCACCTGGAGATCGAAGCCCCACAGCATCGGTCGCTTGGCCAGGAAGCTCACCAGCAGGGCCGCGAACGAGGCGCCCACCAGAAGACTGCCCGCCCGCCGGTCCGGCCAGCGGGCGAGCGCGTTCCGGAGCGCCCGCACTCCCGTCCCCGCCGCCACCGCCACCAGCGCCGCCCCCACCACCCAGCCCAGCCCCACGCCCACCCAGGCGCCGACCCGGTGCAGGTACGCGGCCACCACCGTCATCGCGATCCAGCCCGAGACCAGCCAGCCCAGGGCCAGTGCCGGCACCGTGTACAGCACCGCCATGCCCAGCCGCCCGAACGCCTGCCGCGCTTCCAGACCTTGCGGCCGCCCGAGCAACCCCAGCGCCGCGCCGTGGAGCAACCCGATCGCCGCGCCGAGGATGAACAGCACCGTGCTCGTGAGCAGCAGCGCGTTTCCGCTCAGGCGCCCGGCCAGCGTCATGCCCGCCACGAGCATCCCGCCCACCAGCACGCCCCCGGCCACTGCCCAGCTCACCACCACCGCCCCCGTCAGGCCGATCCCGCGCGCCACCGGCTCGTGCACCATTGTGCCCCGCATCTCGTCCGACATGGCTCCCTCCTTTTACTCCCCCGGATCCGGCCGCGTCCTTCGACCGGTGCTTCCGGCTACTCCTCTTGTCACGTCCGGTGCCGTACCGCGTGGGAGCCATGGAACCGTCGAAGCAGCAACAGGTTATCGCGAATTCGCCGCGTGCCGCCCTGCCCCGTTCAGCCCTCGAAACGCGCGTTTCTGCGCGCCGACGCGCGCGCTTTCGCGCGCCCGCTCCCCGCCTCACACCCCGCGCCGCACGGCAGCATGCCACCCACGCAAAAGGAGCCGGGCGGGAGTGCTCCCGCCCGGCTCCTGCATGCCGGCTCCGAACGCGTCGCTCAGCTGTGCGGCGGGCCGCTGCCACTGGCGGCGCCGGCCTTCATCGCGTCGGGCCGCAGGACGCGAACCACGTAGTAGGCCGCCGCGTCGATCTCCCTCGGCGTGAGGTGCGCTACGCCCCACGTCGGCATGCCGGACGGGTGGCCCTCGAAGATGCGCTCGCGCACCCGGGCGACATCGCTGCCGTAGGCCCAGTCCGGCTTCACCAGGGACGGCGCGTTGATGCCCTGCGACGTGGCGTACGCGGTGTGCCCCTCGCCCAGGTACCCGTGGCAGTCGCGGCAGGCGCGCGCGTAGACCTCGTTGCCCGTGAAGGCGCGCGCGCTGTCGCTCGCCCACGTCACGGTGTCGAAGTCCACGGCTTGGTAGATCGAGTCCGCCTTCGCCACCTGGGCCGACCGCGACGGTGGCTCGAACTTGTGCTCGCCGCAGCCGCCCGAGGCGGCCGCCGCCAGCGCGAGCGCCGCCAACATCCCGCCGCGCCGCACACCCGTCCCGTTGCGGATCATGGCGTCTTCGTCGTATCGCCCGACGCCGGGTGCACCAGCGTCGCTCCCGGGGCCAGCGCCCGCGCCTTTCGCATGGCCGAATCCGCCGCCACCGTGTCGCCCAGCGCCGACTCGGCCATGTAGACGCCGAACCAGCTCGCCGGTGTGTGCGGCGCATCCTTCACGGCCTGCTGGTAGTGCTTCAGCGCCGTCTGATAGTCCTTCGCGCGATAGGCCGTGTTGCCGCTATCCAGCTGCGCCTGGGCCGCTGGCGCCAGCTTCGGCGCGGTCGTCATCTGGCTCGCGCCCAACGGCTGCTTCGGCGCTTCATCCTTCTTGCACCCTACCAGCAGCGCGCCCGCTGCCAGAATCGGGACCACGCCCTTGAAGATCCGCATCAATCCCTCTTGGTCGTCTGTCGTTCGTCTCGAGGCGCGCGACACCGGGACCCCCCGGCCCCGTCGAGCCCGTCTGCCGGGGCCCGGTCACGCGCCGCTCCCCCCGGCAGCATTCATGCCCCATGCTGTCCCGTTCCGTCCCGCCCGCGCCGGCGCCGCCGAATCGGCCGCCGCGTCCTGATCTGCCAGCCCGCGGCGGGCACTTTCCGGGCTGCGCCATCCACTCCCTGGCGGCGCGCCGCCGGATCGCCCATTCTTTCCGGTCATGTCGCGCAAAGCCCCAACCAACGTTTACCTCCGCGGCAGAATGTCGCAAGGTTCCGTTCCGCCCGCGGCGAATCTTGGCGCCGGGCAAGGTCTTTCGCGCGCGAGGCGGACTGGCCTGCCCGTTGCTGAGCGGGGCCCCGCCGAACACAACGGATCTTCACCCGATGACGGGTTGCAGCCAATGAGGATGAGAAGGAGCGTTGCGCGGGTCGGGCTGGGTGGTGGCGGGGCAGGGCCCTCGTGAGTGGCCCCTCTGTTTGGGAGCGGCTGCGCGGGTGGGCCTTCGGGATCTCGCGGGGCTGGCTGATTGCGGCAGCGGCGGCGGGCGCGGTCATCGTCATCGTCGGCGGAGCGCTGCTGTTCCGGACGTACAACTACGTCCAGTACAACAACAACTTCTGTCTGCAGTGCCACCTCATGGCGGGGCCGTACGCCCGCTTCCAGCAGAGTGCCCACCGCGGCCTGGGCTGCAAGGCGTGTCACCATCCGACGCCGATCGCGCGGGCCAAGATGGGCCTGACGCAGATCATCAAGCAGCCGACCAGCATTGAAGCCCATGCCGAGGTACCCAACTC
This sequence comes from uncultured Gemmatimonadales bacterium, assembly GCA_963708135.1. GTDB lineage: Bacteria > Gemmatimonadota > Gemmatimonadetes > Longimicrobiales > RSA9. The sequence continues at coordinate 1,330,422 of OY970192.1, forward strand.
GGCGTGCGAGAAGTGCCACGTGGAAGGGAACCCCAGGGAATGGACGCTGATCTCGGCGTCGGTCGGCCACCGGATCCACTTCGAGTCGAAGGACACGGCGCTGAAGGGCCTGGCCTGCGTGCGCTGCCACTCCGTGTCGATTCACGAGTTCGCGCCCGTGGATCGCACGTGCGCGCAGGCGGGCTGCCACACGAACACGAAGATCAAGCTCGGCAAGATGGGCCAGCTCACGATCCACTGCGTGGTCTGTCACAACTTCAACAAGCCGGATACGCAGCGGGTCGGCCCCGATTCGCTGGCGCTGGCGCTCCGCCCGCAGCGGGAGGAATGCCTGAGCTGCCATGCCATGCGGCAGAAGGTCGGCGTGTTCCCCGCCAACGAGCCCCACAAGGGCGTGTGTGGCGCGTGTCATGATCCGCACACCCAGTCGACGCCCGCGGAGGCGGTGCAGTCGTGCTCGAACGGCGGCTGCCACGAGCGGGCGGACACGATCACGCCGGCGCACCGCGGCCTCGAGCCCGGCGTGCTCGAGCGCTGCACGAACTGCCACGTCGCCCACACCTGGAAGCCGAAGGGCCAGGTGGACGACTGCCGGTCCTGCCACACGAAGATCTTCGAGGCGACGCCGCCCGGCGCGAGCACCCGCGCGGCGCTTCCGCCTCCGCCGCGCGGCCCGGCCGCGGCCGCCGCCGCGGGATCCGCCGCGGCCGCGGCACCCGCGCAGCCCGGGCGCGGAGCCGCCGAGGTCGGGCCGGCCGGCGAGGCCTCCCTGGGCGCAGCTCTCCTGCGGCTCGTGGGCGGCGCATCCCACGCCAGGCCCGCCTCCCGGCGGCCGCTCACCCCGGAGCATCCATTCCGCGCCGTCACGCAGGAGCCGCAGCAGCCCGTGGCTGGAACCGTGGCGCGGTGGGGCGGCCATTTCGACCATCGCACCCACCGGCAGCTCGACTGCCTGCAGTGCCACAGCATGCAGGACACCCACGGCGCGCTGAAGGTTCGCACGAAGCAGGACTGCGAGTCCTGCCACCACTCCGCGGATCAGAAGCGGCCGTGCGCCAGCTGCCATACGGCGGCCGAGCTGGGCTGGCAACGACCCGAGAAGGTCGAGGTCCGCACGAGCGTGTCGCGGACGACCACCACCCGGACGTTGCCGTTCCCGCACGCGCGCCACACGTCGCTCCAGTGCTCGGCGTGCCACGGGCCGCCGCCCACGTACACGCCGCGCGTGGACTGCGAGTCGTGTCACAGCAAGCACCACCAGGCGAACGCCGAGTGCAGGCTCTGCCACGCCGGGCTGCCGCTCAAGGCGCACACGCGGGCCGCGCACCTGGCGTGCGGCGGTAGCGGGTGCCATCAGGACGCGGCGGTCGCCTCCCTGTCCTGGTCCCGCGAGGTCTGCCTTGCCTGCCACCAGGACCGGGTGCTGCACGAGCCGGGACTCGCCTGTGAGAGCTGCCACAAGGTCCCGGCCCTCCATTCAACGACGAAGAGGTCCGCGCCATGAGAGCCGGATGCATCCTGATCCTGCTCGCGGCGTTTACGGCTGGTTCCTTGTCGGCGCAGGGGTTTCGGATCACGGGGGTCTCGACCGCGCAGTATATCGATGCGCGGCCTCTGGCCTCCGACAGTGTCCCCATCTCCCAGGCCCTCGGGACCGGCACGCTGCGGCAGACCGCCGACGGCACGATCGTCAGCTGCACCAGTGCGGGATCGTACTGCTACTTCCAGCGCTCGGGTGCCACGCTCGCGGCCGTGCCCCTGATCCAGGATCTGGAGGTCAGCGCCTGGGGGCTCGCCACCGGGCTGCGCTTCTACGCGGATCTGCGCGGCCGCGCCGCGGCTGGCGATGCCGCCAGCTACTGGCCCCGCGCCGGTGATGCGTTCGACGCCCTCGCCGCCTACCTCGAGCTCGACCGCACCCGCTACCGGGTCCGGGTCGGACGCCAGTGGATGACCTCGGGGCTCGGCCTCTACAACTTCGATGGCGGCGACCTCGTCGTTCGCCCCCTGACCGGGGTCTCCCTCGAGGGCTACGGCGGGTGGAGCCTGGCCAACGGCCTCGACGAGTCCTACACCAGCAACGCCATCTCGGCCGTCGAGCCCTTTGCCCCGGACGAGGGCGCCTACATCCTGGGCGCCCAGCTTCACGTGCGTCCCACGCCGCGCTTCTCCGCGAGCGCTCTCTATCAGCGCGAGATCCGGAGGGACCGGGCGGGCCTCTACTCGGAGCGCGTCGCCGCGGACGCCCGGCTGCTCGTGCGCGGCTTCACGCTGGACGGCGCGCTTCAGGCGGACCTCGCCTCCGGCGACGTCAACGAGGGCCGCCTGCGCGTCCGCCTCCCGAGCCTCGCCGGGCTCGCGCCCACGCTCCAGGTCCGCCACTACCAGCCGTTCTTCGAGCTGTGGACCATCTGGGGCGCGTTCTCTCCCGTCGGCTTCGACGAGGCCACGGCGACCCTCGACTGGGCGGCCATGAACGGCCGCCTCGCCCTCGCGCTGCACGGCGGCCGCCGCCGTTACGGCGACACCGGCACCGGGGTGGAGTTCGCGCCGCTCCGCAAGGAGGGCTGGACCGCCGGTGGCGACCTCACCCTGCGGCCGGCCAGCGGCTGGACCGCCCTGGGCAGCTACGACGCCGACATCGGCTTCGGCGCGGCCTCGACCAACGAGACCGTCTCGCTCCGGCGTGAGCTCGGCGCGGTGGGCTACCTCGGAGTGACCGGGCTGGCGTTCCAGAACGCCTACGAGTTCCAGGTCGGCGAAGGGCGCGTGTGGGGTGGGGGAGTGACGGCCGGCGTCCGGCTGACGGATGCCGCGCGCGTCGATGGCAACATCTACAGCTACGTGCACCACGACCGCGGCAATGCGGCCGTGGACTGGACGCAGATGCGCGGACAGCTCCAGCTGTCGTGGTCCGTCGGCGCCGATCCCGGAATGCGGCGGCTGAAGGAGGTGGGGCCGTGAGGACCCGTCTCTTCGCCGCGGCCCTCATGGTCGCGGCCACCGCCAGCGGCCTCTGGGCCGTCGCCTCGCGGGAGCGTGGCTTCCCGCACGAAAAGCACGCGCGGCTGTTCCCGGTGTGCACCGGCTGCCACACGGGAATCGCCGCCGGGGATACGGCGAGCTTCTACCCGGATGCCGCCTTCTGCGCCCGCTGCCATGATGGCAAGCGCGAGCCGACCGTCGACTGGACCGGCCCTCACCGGCGGCCGACCAACCTGGCCTTCTCGCACCCGGACCACTTCCAGCGCACCGCTGCGCAGGGCGTGACGCCCGATTGCCAGACGTGCCACGGCGTCCCTGGCGCCACTGTGCCCATGGCCGTGGAGGAGGCCACGCCGCAGCAATGCATCGCCTGCCACACCCACCAGGCGCCGACGCACCTCGCCGAGAGCGCCGTCTGCCGGACGTGTCACGTCCCCGTGGCCAGCGCGAGCGGCCTCGACACGGCGGCCATCGCGGCCTTCCCGCGGCCCGCCACCCACACGGCCGCGGACTTCCTCCAGACCCACGGGAAGGGCGTCGGCGCCGCCCAGGCGCAGGCACGCTGCGCCATCTGCCACGCCCGCCAGAGCTGCGAGCGCTGCCATCTCAACGCCGGATCGGTGGCGGCCATCGCTGCGCTCCAGCCCGATCCCCGCATCGCGGCGCTCGTGGCCGCGAAGAGTGCACGCTACCCGGAGCCGGCCAGCCACCGCAGCCCCGACTGGAAGCTCGCCCACGGCGCGCGCGCCCGGGCAGGCATCGCGACGTGCGCGAACTGTCACTCCCGGGCGGGCTGCACCACCTGTCACATCGGGGGCACGGCCGCCCAGGTCATTGCCGCGCTCCCGGCGCCCCGCCCCGGCGGACCGGCCGGCGCGCTCGCCGGCCGGCGCTACGCCGCCCGCGAGCCGATCACCCCTGGTGCGCCCCTGTCCAGCGCCGCGCTGCAGGGCGCCGGTGGCACGCGCATGCACCCCGCCGACTTCGCCACCACGCACGGCACGGCGGCCGCGGCGGGCCAGCCGAAGTGCTCGAGCTGCCACGAGCAGGCCTACTGCCAGAAGTGCCACGCGGCACCCTCGCGGCCGGGATTCCACCCTCCGGACTTCATGGCGCGCCACGGCGCGCAGGCGTTCTCGAGCCAGACCGACTGCATGACCTGCCACAACCGCCAGGCCTTCTGCAAGACGTGCCACGAGAACTCCCGGATCGCCGCGGGCGCTACGGCCGGGCCGTTCCACACCAGACAGCCGCTCTGGCTGCTCCAGCACGGGCAGGCGGCCCGCCAGGGGCTGGAGTCGTGCGCCTCGTGCCACAAGCAGCAGGACTGCCTGCGCTGTCACTCCGACATCGGCTGGGGCGTCAATCCGCACGGGCCCGGTTTCGATGCGGACAAGATGGCCGCTCGAAACCAGCTCGTCTGCGCCCGCTGCCACGTGGGCGCCACGCCCCGTAAGCCTTAGCCCCGCAGGGCGGGGAGGCGCGGCCCGACAGGCGCGCCTCCCCCATGTAGTCTCGCAACGGACGACGGGTGGGGGAATCTCCGGTTGATTCCCCCACCCGTCGCCATATCTTTCGTAACAGCACGGCACTGCCGTGATGGCTCATAGACTGGGGAGGACGCTTGATCCGGATCCTGGGGTACACGGCCATCGTCGTGGCGCTCGCCATCTCGACCTTCGGCGCCGTCGCGGCCGTCGTGGGCGTGCGGCGCCGCCAGGGCGCGCTGATCCACAGCGCGCAAACCGCCGCGTTCGTCAACTTCGGCCTCATGAGCCTCGCGAATCTCGCGATGATCTACGCGCTCGTGACGCACGACTTCAGCATCTCGTACGTCGCGCAGGTGGGCAGCCGCGAGACGCCGCTCTTCTTTACGGTGATCTCCCTCTGGGGCGCCCTCGAGGGCTCCATCCTCTTCTGGGGCTGGATCCTGTCCGGCTACACCGCGGCGGTCGTCTTCTTCACTCGCGGCAAGCTCGGCTCCCTCGGCGTCTACGCCACGGCGACGATGCTCACCGTGGGCGCCTTCTTCTACCTGCTCCTGGTCGGCCCCGCAAACCCGTACCACGCCGTCTTCCCCGTGCCCGCCGACGGGCCCGGCCCGAACGCGTTACTGCAGAATCATCCGCTCATGGCCGTCCATCCGCCCTTCCTGTACATGGGCTACGTGGGCATGACCGTGCCGTTCGCCTTCGCCATCGGCGCGCTGCTCTCCGGCAAGCTCGATGACACCTGGATGCGCGTGACCCGACGCTGGACCATGATGGCGTGGATCTTCCTCTCGCTCGCCATCATCGCCGGCATGTGGTGGTCCTACGACGTGCTCGGTTGGGGCGGCTACTGGGCGTGGGACCCGGTGGAGAACGCCTCCTTCATGCCCTGGCTGACCGCCACGGCCTTCCTCCATTCCGTCATGGTGCAGGAGCGCCGCGGGATGCTCCGCGTCTGGAACGTGAGCCTCGTCGTGGCGACGTTCGTGCTCACGATCCTCGGCACGTTCCTCACCCGCAGCGGCGTCCTCTCCTCCGTCCACGCCTTCACCGAGGGGACCATCGGCTTCTACTTCCTCGGCTTCATCGCGCTGGTGCTGCTCTTCTCGATGGCGGTGCTCGCCGGCCGCAGCAGCGAGCTCCACAGCCAGGGACAGCTCGACCGCATGCTCTCGCGCGAGACCGTCTTCCTGCTCAACAACCTGCTGCTCACCGCCTTCTGCTTCACGGTGCTGCTCGGCACGCTCTTCCCCCTCCTCGCCGAGGCGCTGCGCGGCGTCAAGGTCAGTGTGGGCGCCCCGTTCTTCAATAAGATGACCGTGCCGCTCGCCGTCGGCCTGCTCTTCCTGCTCGGCGTGGGCCCCGTCCTCCCCTGGCGCGGCGGAAAGGCCGAATACCTCAGAAAGCAGTTCCTCGTGCCCGCTCTCGCGGCCCTCTTCGTGGCCGGTGCGAGCATCATCGGCGGGGTGCGCAACGTCTACACGGTCCTGGCCTTCACCTTCGGCGCCTTCGCCCTCGTCGCCAACCTCGAGCAGTTCGTGTCCGGCGCCGGCGCGCGCATGCGCGCTCACCATGAGGCGCCGCTCCTCGCCCTCGGACGGCTCGTCGCCGCGAATCGGCGCCGCTACGGCGGCTACATCGCACACATCGGCGTGATCACCGTCGCCATCGGCATCGCCGCCTCCTCGACCTTCCGCGCCGAGCGCGAGACCACGCTCAAGCCCGGCCAGAGCGTCTCCGTGCGCGGCTACACCGTTCGCTTTGACGGGCTCTGGGCCAAGGACGAGCCCCAGCGCTTCGTCGTCGGCGCCACCATGAGCGCCCTCGGCGCCGACCAGCAGCCGTACGCGCAGATGGAGCCGCGCCTCAACTTCTACGGCGGCCGCAGCGAGCCGATCACCACGCCCGCCGTCCGCAGCCGGCCCGACAACGATCTCTACATCAACCTGCTCGCCTTCGAGCGGGACGGCTCTTCCGCCACGGTCCACGTCATCGTCGAGCCGCTCGTCTACTGGATGTGGCTCGGCGGGCTCATCGTCGCTTTCGGCGGCCTCGTCGGCATCGTGCCTCTGCCGCGCCGCCGCCCGGAGCGGAGGAAGGTCTACCAGGTATGAACTGGAAGCGCGCCGGTATCGGGATCGGAGCGGCCATTCCCGTGGTCGCGCTCCTCTCCTTCGGCCTCACCCGCGACCCGTCTCTCATTCCTTCCCCGCTGCCCGGGAAGGCGGCGCCCACGTTCGCCTTGAGGACCATGGACGCGGGCGACAGCATCCGGCTCGCCGACCTCCACGGCCAGGTCGTCGTCCTCAACTTCTGGGCCTCCTGGTGCCTGGCGTGCCGTGACGAGCACGCCACCCTCGCCGAGGCGGCCGCCCTCTACCAGCCCCTCGGGGTCCGCTTCTTCGGCGTCCTCTACGACGACTCGCCCGGCAATGGCAAGGCTTACATCCAGGAGATGGGCGGACAGGGCTACCCGACGCTGCTCGACCCCGAGACACGCACCGCCATCAGCTACGGCCTCTACGGCGTTCCCGAGACCTTCTTCATCGCCCGCGACGGCCGCGTCGCCTACAAGCAGATCGGGCCCGTCAGCCTCGACGGCATGAGAAAGATCCTCGACCCGCTCCTTGCCGAGAAGGCGCCCCCCGCAGCCAGCGGCCGCGAGATCTCCCGCAGCCCCGCCCCCGACCGCCGCCTCGCCCGGCAGGGAGCGGGACGTCAGGAGTCACGATGAACCCCTTTGCGATCCTCGCCCTCGCCCTCGCCCTCGCGCCCGCGCCACCTCAGAGGCCCGACACCGGCATGATCGGCGTCGTGCCCGCCGCCGCCGCCGCGCCCGGCTCGCGTCAGGACAGCATCCTCAATGCGCGCACCAAGGAGGTCGCCTCCCAGCTGCGCTGTCCCGTCTGTCAGGGACTCTCCCTCCAGGACTCGCCTTCCGACCTCGCCCGCCAGATGCGCGCGCTCGTCCATGACCAGCTCGCCGCCGGGAAGAGCCCCGACGAGGTCAAGCAGTACTTCGTCAGCAAGTACGGCGAGTGGATCCTCCTGCAGCCGCAGGCCCACGGCTTCAACCTCGTCGCCTACCTGCTGCCCGCCCTCGTCCTCCTCGCCGGCGCGGCCCTCGTCTGGACCGCCGCCCGCCGCTGGGTCCGCAGCCCCGAGGGACCCGAAGGGCCAGCCGAGGATCCGGGCCGCGATGCGACAGCACCCCCCGAGGAATCGGGCGAAACAGCCTCGAGCCGCTGACGGATCGGGCGGCGTGGCTCTCCTCGCAAGGTACAGTCTTGCCCCTGAATGTCGCAAACTGCGACATTCAGGGGAGCGTGCGGCCGGGGCCGGCCGCCGGATGTGGTCCGTAGGCGATTGTGTGGTAAGGGGTTACACGAATGAGCACCGCCGCCGCGCAAGTGGTATGGAATGCGCGACGGGATCCGTTCGGGCTCTCCAGTTGCGCAACGATACCGAGGCGGTTGACCGATGACGGAGCAATCCAGCGAGCGTCCGAAGGCCCGCGTACTCGTGGTCGAGGACGAGGAGATCGTGCGGGACCTGCTGGTGAAGGTCCTGGACGACGAAGGGTACGTCGTGGAGTCGGTCGATAGCGGTGAGAAGGCGCTGAAGGCGCTGGACGCCGAGCTCTACGATGTCGTGCTGCTGGACCTTAACCTGCCGGGCATGTACGGGATGAACGTGCTGGCGGCGGCGCCGTCGCTTCAGACGGACGCGGCGTTCATCGTGATGACGGCGTTCGGGTCGGTGGACACGGCCGTGGAGGCGATGAAGCTGGGCGCGTTCGATTACATCAACAAGCCGTTCCGCCCGGAGGAGCTGCTGCTGGTTGTGGAGCGGGCGCTGCGGGAGACGGAGCTGCGGCGGGAGGTGGCGCAGCTGCGCCGGCGGGCGGGCGAGGGGGCGCGGGGGAGCATCGTCGGGAAGTCGCCGGCGCTCGAGCGGATGTTCGATCTGATCGAGCGGGTGGCGCCGACGCGGGCCACGGTGCTGATCACGGGGGAGACGGGGACGGGCAAGGAGCTGGCGGCGCGGGCGCTACACGAGCTTTCGGGGCGCGTGCGGAAGCCGTTCGTGGCGATCAACTGCTCGGCGCTGCCGGAGACGCTGCTGGAGACGGAGCTGTTCGGGCACATGCGGGGCAGCTTCACGGGGGCGATCCAGAACAAGCGCGGCCTGTTCGAGGAGGCGAACGGCGGCACGCTGTTCCTGGACGAGATCTCGACGGTCTCGCAGTCGATCCAGGTGAAGCTCCTGCGCGTGCTGCAGGACCGGAAGATCCAGCGGATCGGCGGGACCCAACAGCTTCCCGTGGACTTCCGGCTGGTGGCCGCCACGAACGTCGAGCTGGCGGAGCGGGTGGAGAACGGGGAGTTCCGAGAGGACCTGTTCTACCGGCTGAACGTGTTCCCGATTCGAGTTCCGGCGCTACGTGAGCGGAAGAGCGACATCCCCTTGCTGGCCAACTACTTCCGGACGAAGTTCGCGCAGGAGAACGGGGTCGAGGCGCCGGAGATCTCGCCCGAGACCATGCGGCGCCTGATCGAGTACGAGTGGCCGGGCAACGTGCGTGAGCTCGAGAACTTCATCGAGCGGGCGGTGATCATGCACGCCGGCGCTCGCTCGATCCCCTTCGACGCGCCGGCCGGGCAGAAGGAGAAGACGGAGCGCGACATGATCGCGCGGGCCCGCCAGGAGCGCTGGAACCTCGAGCAGCTGGAGCGCGAGTACATCCTCAATGTGCTGGACCAGACGCGGGGCCACAAGGGCAACGCCGCCGAGGTCCTGGGCATCGACCGCCGGACGCTCTACCGGAAGCTGAAGAAATATCAGGACGATGGGCTGCTGCAGGAGCTCGAGCTCGCCGGCGTCGATTAGGATGCGGAGGCGCGCGATCGTCTGACTACGCGCGATCGACCGGCCTGGGCGTCGCCGGCCGTGCCGGCAGCCGCAGCGTGAACGTCGATCCGACGCCCGGCGTGGTGTCCACGGTCACATCCCCGCCCATGAGGCGGGCGAGCTGTCGGGAGAGCGGCAGGCCCAGGCCCGTGCCGCGGCCCTTCGCCGCGACCGACACCTGCTCGTACGGCCGGAAGATGCGCTCAATGTCCTCCGGCGCGATACCCGGACCGGTATCGCGCACCCACGCCAGCACCTCGCCCGCCTCGTTCCGCTCGACGCCCGCCGTGATCTCGCCGCCCGCCGGCGTGAACTTCGTCGCATTGGTCAGCAGGTTCACCATGATCTGACGGACCCGCATCGGGTCGGCCTCCACGACCACGCCGCGCTGCAGGGGCGAGGCGACCTGCATGCGGATGCCGGCGGATTCGGCATCCGGGCGCATCTGCAGCACGGCGTCGTGCACCACCTCCCCGACATCGACGGGCCAGGAGGTGAGCGTGAGGCGGCCCTCCTGGATGCGGGAGAGGCTGAGCAGATCCTCGATGAGCTTGCTTGCGCCCTCGGCGCCCTTCATGATCTTGCCGAGCCCGTCCCTCCACTCCTCGATGGTGTCCGGTTCGCGGCGGATCAGGTGGCGCGCCCAGACGGTGACCCCCGCCACCGCGTTTCCGAGCTCGTGGCTGACCGCGGCGAAGAAGCGGTCGCGCTCCTGGCGGAGCTGGGCGTTCTCGATGGCAACGGCCGCCTGGGCGGCGAGCATCTCGATGATGGCCAGGTCGTTTCCGCTGAAATCCTCCGCCCCGACCTTCTCCGTCACGTAGAGATTGCCGAAGACGCGTCCTTTGCTGGTGACGGGCACGCCGAGGAACGACTGCATCTTGGGGTGGTGCGGGGGGACCCCGGAGGTGGCGGGGTGCTCGCTGAGGTCGTGCAGCCGGATCGGCTTGGGCTCACGGATCAGCAACCCGAGGATGCCGTGGCCGGCGGGCAGGTGGCCGATGCGCGCGCGTTGCTCGGGAGTGAGCCCGGCCGTGATGAAGTCGGAGAGTCCGGTGCCCTCTGCGTTGATCACGCCCATGGCGGCGTAGCGGGCATCCACCATTTCCCGGACCACGTCAACGAGCACCTGGAGCACACGATCGAGCGAGAGCGCCGAGGAGAGGGCGAGCCCGGCCTCGACGAGTCCCTCCGTGACGCGCTCCCCCTCAGCGTCCGCCGCCGCGGCGATGCGCACGTGCCGCTCGCGCAGCTGGACCAGGACGGACTCCCGAAGCGGCATGACGGTCACGTCGTAGTGGCCCTGATGCTGGTCCGTGCTGTAGCGCGTGGTGAAGGTGACGGTCTGCCCTTCATCCACCGCCTGGCGCACGCGTCGCTCGAAGGGGGTGTTCTCGAGCATCGGCAGCGCATCGTATACCGTCCCGCGGGGCACGAAGTCCACGCCCACGAGCCGGCGGGCGGCCACGTTGGCCCGCAGCACGCACCAGTCCCGGTCGAGGAGCACGACGGCGTCGGACAGCAGGTCGATCACCTGCCAGTCGGCGTCGGCGAGGCTGCTCGTCTTGCTCCGCTTCGCGCGCTTCTCGTTGGCCATATTGGAATCCGGACTGCTGCCTCAGAACAGGCCGTGGATGGTCCCGTCCGGGTCCAGCCTCATCGCCTCGGCCGCCGGGGTCCTCGGCAGCCCGGGCATCGTCATGATATCCCCCGTCTGCGCGACTACGAACCCCGCTCCCGCGGAGGGCGTGACCTCGCGCACCGTGATCCTGAAGCCCGTGGGCGCTCCCAGCAGCCTGGGATCATCGGCGAAGGAATACTGCGTCTTGGCCATACACACCGGCACGGCGCCGAGGCCGATGGACTCGAGCTTCGCGATCTGCTTCTCCGCCGCGCTCGTGTAGTCCACGCCGTCCGCGCGGTAGATCTCCGTGGCGACCCTCTCCATCTTCGCCTTGAGCGGCTGCTCCAGCTCGTAGAGCGGAGCATACGTCGCGCCGCCCCCCTCCAGGACGTCCAGCACCAGGTCGGCGAGCTCCAGCGCTCCGGCTCCGCCGTGGCCGTGCACGTCGGCCACCGCCACCGGCACCTCCATCCCCCGGCACGCTTCCACGAGCGCGTCCAGCTCCTCCGCGCTGTCGCTCGCGAAGCGATTGATCCCGACCACCGGCGGCACCCCGAACTTGCGCACGTTCTCGACGTGGCGCGCCAGGTTGGCCGCGCCCCGCGAGACGGCCGCGGGGTCCGGCGTCGCCAGCCCCGTGCGCGCCACGCCGCCGTGCATCTTGAGCGCCCGGATCGTCGCGACTACCACCGCCGCGCCCGGCTCGAGGCCGCCGGCCCGCGCCTTGATGTCGAAGAACTTCTCCGCGCCGAGGTCCGCTCCGAAGCCGGCCTCCGTCACCACGAGATCCGCGAGGGCCAGCCCCGCCCGCGTGGCGATGAGCGAGTTGCACCCGTGCGCGATGTTGCCGAACGGACCGCCGTGGATGAAGGCCGGCGTGCCCTCCAGCGTCTGGACCAGGTTCGGCGCGATCGCGTCTCCCAGCAGCAGCGTCATCGCGCCCGACGCGCCCAGGTCTGCCGAGCGCACGGGCGCTCCCGCCCGGTCGTAGCCCACGATGATGCGGCCCAGCCGTGCCTCCAGGTCCTCCGCATCGCGCGCCAGCGCGAAGATCGCCATGATCTCCGAAGCCGCCGTGATCATGAACCCGTCCTGCCGCGGCACGCCGCCCGTGGGACCGCCGAGCCCGATCACGATCTGACGCAGCGCGCGGTCGTTCATGTCCACCGCGCGCTTCCAGGTGATCCGCCGCGCATCGATCCCGAGCGCGTTGCCCTGGTGCAGGTGGTTGTCCAGCATCGCCGAGAGCAGCGCGTGCGCCGACGTGATCGCGTGGAAGTCTCCCGTGAAGTGGAGGTTGATGGCCTCCATCGGCACCACCTGCGCGTAGCCGCCCCCCGACGCGCCCCCCTTCACCCCGAACACCGGGCCCAGGCTCGGCTGCCGCAGGCACAGCACCACGCGCCGCGAGCGCCGGCGCAGCCCGTCCGCCAGCCCCACCGCCATGGTGGATTTCCCCTCGCCCGCCGGCGTCGGGTTGATCCCCGTCACCAGCACCAGGCGTCCGCCCGCGCCGCGCCGCCGCTCGATCGCCTCCAGATGCACCTTGGCCTTGTAGCGGCCGTACAGGTCGATGTCCGTCTCCGGCAGGTCCAGCTCCGCCGCTACCTCCACGATCGGCTTCAGCTCGGCGGCCTGGGCAATCTCGATATCCGTGCGCATCGGGCTCCGGCACCTCGTTCGGTTGCTGTTTGCTGGTATCCGGCTTCGATCCAGCCGTTCAGTCAGTATACGCGCAAGCCCGACGGCCGGCCACACCTCGCCGCCACCATCGCGCCCCGCGTCGGCGTAACCTCCGGGGCGGTGCGCGACTGCGATGGGGCGAAACAGGACAGGACGTTTCGGAAAGTCGCGTTTTTGGGCCATAGCCAGAGGGCACGCTTTCTGCCCCCTCGGACCGCCGATCCTTGCGATCGACAGGAACCCAAATCGGCGAGGAACGCACATGTGCCTGGGAGTGCCGGGACGCGTGGTCGAGGTGCACGGGCAGACCGCGATCGTGGACTTCTTCGGGGTACGCCGCGAGACGCGGCTGGATGTGGTCGATGAGCCGGTCGCGCCCGGGGACTACATCCTGAACCACGTCGGCTTTGCGATCCGCAAGATCCCGGCGGAGGAGATCCAGGAGACGCTGGCGCTCTACGAGCTGCTGCTCCGGGAGGCGGAAGGGGACGTGATGGCGGCCGACGTCCGCGGCGAGATGGAGGCGGGCGGCTGGGCGGCGGTCCCACCGCAGGCGGGGTCCGATGGCTAGCGCCACGGAGCTGCGTGGCGGGGCGGGGGCGCAGCTCGATGAGCTGAAGTTCCGCGATCCCGCCAAGGCGCGGGAGCTTTCGGCCGCGCTCGCGCGGGTGTGCGAGACGATCGGCCGGGCGCCGATCTCGGTCATGCACGTATGCGGCAGCCACGAGCAGTCGATCGCGAAGTACGGTCTGCGCGCGGTGCTGCCGGAGGCGCTGGACGTGATCATGGGCCCGGGCTGCCCCGTGTGCGTGACGGACCTCCCGGAGGTGGACGAGGCAGTAGTGCTCGCGGAACAGGGGGTGAGGATCGCGACGTACGGCGACATGCTCCGGGTGCCGGGCACGGCGAAGTCGCTCCTGGAGGCCCAGGCGGAGGGGGCGCACATCGACGTCGTCTACGGCGCGGCGCAGGCGGTGGAGCTGGCGCGCGGGACGAGCGAGGAGGTGGTCTTCTTCGCGACTGGCTTCGAGACGACGGCGGTCGCGACCGCGGCGCTCGTGCTCTCGGACCCTCCGCCGAACTTCTCGGTGCTCTCGGCGCACAAGTACATCCCGCCGGCGATGGAGATCGTGGCGGAAATGCCCGAGAGCCGGGTGGAGGGGTTTCTGGCCGCGGGGCACGCGGCCGCGATCACGGGCTGGGGGATCTTCGAGCGGTTCGTGGAGCGCCACGGCATTCCCGTGGTGGTGGCCGGCTTCGAGCCGCTGGACATCCTGGCCGGGCTTGTCCAGCTGGTGGAGCTCATCCGCGACGGCAGGGCGGAGGTCCGCAACGCCTTCCCGCGCTGCGTGACGAAGCAGGGCAACGTCAACGCGCAGCGGCAGCTCTGGCAGGTGTTCCGTTCGACGGGCGGACAGTGGCGCGGCATCGCGCACGTGCCGAACGGCAACCTTCGCCTGAGGGATGCCTACGCGCAGCTGGACGCGCGTCGCCGCTTCGACATCGACCTGCGCCGGTTCTGGAGCATGGCGCCGCCGGCGCTCACGCAGACGTGCATCTGCGGGGACATCATGGCAGGGACCCGCTCTCCGTCGGACTGCCCGCTGTTCGGCAAGGAGTGCGTGCCGGACGCGCCCGTGGGCGCCTGCATGGTGAGCAGCGAAGGCACGTGCCGCATCTGGCACCAGTACGGGGGGCATCCGAAGCTATGAGCGCGACCGACGCCTGTGTGGTGACGCTGGGCCGCGAGGAGCGCGTGCTGATGAAGCATGGCGCCGGCGGGCGGGCAATGCGGCGGCTGATCGAGAGCACGCTGACGCCGCAGTTCATCGGGCAGCCTGTGGACGGAGTGGGTCTCGCCGCGTTCGACGACGGCGCCGCCCTGCGGATCGGCGACCAGTGGCTGGTGGTCACCACGGATTCGCACGTGGTGCAGCCGATCTTCTTCCCGGGCGGCGACATCGGGCGCCTCTCGGTCTCCGGCACTGTGAACGATCTCGCGATGATGGGGGCGGTCGAGCCGCTCGGCATCACGTGCGCGCTGATCGTCGAGGAGGGCTTCCCGATGGCGGACCTCGAGCGGATCCACCGCTCCATGGCGGCGGCGTGCGAGGAAGCCGGCGCCGCGATCGTCACCGGCGACACGAAGGTGATGGGGAGGGGCGAGCTGGACGGGGTCGTCCTGAACACCACCGGCGTGGCGCTGACGCGGCGCTACATCCCCGACGCCGGCCTGCGGCCGGGGGATCGGATCCTCGTGACGGGCACGATCGGGGACCATGGCATCGCGCTGATGGCTGCGCGCAAGGGGTTCGGTCTCGATGCCGACCTCGTTTCCGACGTCGCCCCGATCAACGGGCTGATCCGGGCCGCCCTCGAGGCCGCCGGCGATGCCGTCACGGCCATGAAGGATCCCACGCGGGGCGGCGTGGCCAGCGCGCTCCACGAGATGGCGCAGAAATCCGGAGTCGGCATCGTGGTGGACGAGGCGGCGGTGCCCGTGAGCGGCGTCGTGGCGGCGGCCGCCGAGATGCTGGGGCTCGACCCGCTCCAGATCGCGAACGAGGGCAAGGCGGTGCTGGGCGTTCGCGCCGACGCGGCCGAGCGCGTGCTGACGGCGCTGCGCGCCCATCCCCTCGGCGCCAACGCGGCGATTATCGGCTCGTGCACGACGGAGCACGCCGGTCAGCTGGTGCTGGACACCGGGTTCGGCCGCCGGCTCCTCTCGGAGCCCGAGGGCGAGCCGCTCCCTCGCATCTGCTGAGGACCGCACCATGATCGCGGACGGCCGGCGGCGACTGCGCGTGGCGGTGCTCTTCTCGCACCGCGCCCCCGGCCTCGACTACGTGCTCGAGGCGGACCCCGGACGCGGGCCGCTGTACGAGCTGGTCGCGTGTGTGACGAGCGAGCCGGCGAACGCGGAGCACGGTCGCCTCGCGGAGCAGGGCGTGCCGCTCCTCGCCCACGACATCCACGCCTTCCACCAGGCGCGCGGCGCGCCTCTCTCCGACCCGGACGTCCGGCGCGCGTACGACGCGGCGATGGCGACGCTCCTCGAGCCGTTCGCGCCCGACCTCGTCGTCCTGTGTGCGTACCTCTACCTCGTTGGTGAGCCGCTGCTGGGCGCCTTCGAGGGGCGGATCGTGAACATCCACGATGCCGACCTCCGCTTGCGCGATGCCGACGGCAGGCCTCGGTATCCGGGGCTCCACGCCGTGCGCGATGCCATCCTCGCCGGGGAGAAGGACACGCGGAGCACGGTGCACATGGTGACGGCCGACCTCGACGCGGGACCGGTCGTCACGGTGTCGCGCGCGTTCCCGGTGCATCAGCGCTTGGTCCGTGAGGCGTGCGCCACCGGCGCCACGGACGCACTGAAGGCCTACGCGTACGCGCACCGCGAGTGGATGATGCGCCTCAGCTGGGGGCCGCTGCTCTCCAGGGTGCTCGAGAAGGCCGCAATGAGCCGCAATCACCGCCTGTTACGCGAGCGCCCCCAGGTCGCGCCGCGTGCCCTCCCGCCAGCTCCGGCGGAGCCGTGAGCCGAGCGCGCGAGGGGGCGTCCATGCCGAACATCCGCGTCGAGCACGACGGCGCCGTCGGCATCCTCACCATCGCCCGCCGGGAGCGCTTCAACTCCCTCGACGTCAGGACCGCGCAGGACTTCCGGCGCGCCGGCATCCAGCTCGCGCGGGATTCGGCGGTCCGGTGCGTGGTGCTGCGGGGCGAGGGCGGCGTGTTCTGCAGCGGTGCGGACCTGAAGTACATACGGGAGCGCGGCGAGGCCTCCGACTTCTCCTACCTCCAGCCGGAAGGTGGTGCGCCGGCAAAGGGTTACGGCGAGAGCTTCAAGCAGATTCTCGAGTACATCCACAGCACGATCTCCGAGATCGAGCGGGCCCCGAAACCCTTTATCGCGGCGGTGGATGGCATCGCCGCGGCCGGGGGGTTCGGCATCGCCATGGCGTGCGATCTCGTCTTTGCCTCCCGGAGCGCGGCCTTCGAGTGGGCCTACCATAAGACGGGCCTCACGGGCGCGGAGAGCTCGACCTTCTTCCTTCCGCGTCTGGTCGGTCTGCGGCAGGCGCTCGAGCTGGTCCTCCTCAATCCGCGGCTCGACGCGGAGGAAGCATTGCGCCGCGGCCTGATCACGGGCGTGCTCGAGGACGACGGCTTCCACGAGGCGGTGCTCGCGGTGGCGCGCCGGCTCGCCGAGGGGCCGACGGAGGCGTACGGCATCGCGAAGTCGCTGATCCACCGGGCGGCGGGCGTGGAGCAGCTCGACTATCACCTGGACGAGGAGCTGCGGAGTCTGGCGCGGATCGCGGAGGGGCGTGACTTCGCCGAAGGGCTGGAGGCGTTCTTCGGGAAGCGGAAGCCGGACTTCGGCGGCTAGCGGCTCACTGCCGCGCCTTCGCATACGCCACCACGGCCTGGCCGAGTGCCAGGCCGCCGTCGTTTGGCGGGACGAGCCGGTGCGTGTAGACCTCGAAGCCGGCCGCGCCGAGTCGCTCGCTCAGCCGGTCCGTCAGGAGCGCGCTCTGGAAGCAGCCGCCGCTCAGGCACACCCGCTCGATTCCGGTCGCATGCCCCACGAGCGTGCAGAGGCGGGCGGTCGCGGCGGCGACCGTGTTGTGGAACGCGCCGGCGATCGCGGACACCGGCACCCCGGCGCGGTGGTCCTGCCACAAGGCCCGCAGCGTCGGCGCCGGATCCAGGACGTGCACACCGCCATCGGCGGTCAGGATGTCGAAGGGGTAGACGACATCGCATGCCGCATCCGCCACAGCCTCGAGCCGGACCGCCGGCTCTCCCTCGTACGCGGCCCGGGTGCAGACGCCCAGCAGCGCGGAGACGGCGTCGAAGAGGCGCCCGCAGGACGAGGTCATCGGCGAGTTCAGGCGCAGCTCCAGCTGCCGCCGCAGCACCTGCCGCTCGAGGCCCGCGAAGCGCTCGAAGAACGGCTCCAGCCGCTCCTCCGCCTCCGGCAGCATCTCCCACAGATACGCGGCGGCCATGCGGTCGGGGCGCCGGATCGCGGCCTCGCCGCCGAGCATCGGCACGGTCCGCAGGTGCGCCGCGCGCCTGAAGTCGGACCAGTCGGCCACGAGCACCTCGCCGCCCCACACCGTGCCGTCGGTGCCGTAGCCCGTCCCGTCGTACGCCACGCCGATGACGGGACCGACCAGCCCGTTCTCCGCCATGCACGCCGCGATGTGCGCGTGGTGGTGCTGAACGGCGACGCGCAGCTCGCCGTCGGACGCGAGGCGCGCCGCGAGCAGGGTTGACATGTAGTCGGGGTGCATGTCGTGCGCGATGATACGCGGGTGGACGCGGAAGAGGTCGCGGTAGAGCTCGAGCGAGCCCGTGAAGTGCTCCAGGGTCTCGAGGTTCTCGAGGTCGCCGATGTGCTGGCTGAGAAACGCCTTGGACCCCTTCACGAGGCAGAAGGCGCTCTTCTGCTGGCCTCCGCACGCCAGGATGTCCGCGGCCGCGGAGAAGGGAAGGTCCACGGGCGCGGGCGCGAGCCCCCGCGAGCGCCGGATCGGCGTCGGCGTCTCGCCGAGCACGCGCACGACGGAGTCGTCGTAGCGCGCGCGGATGTCGCGGTCGTGGAGCAGGAAGGCGTCCGCCACGTCGGAGAGGCGGTCGAGCGCCTCCGCGTTCCCGATGGCGATCGGCTCCTCGCTCAGATTGCCGCTCGTCATGACCAGCGGCCCGTCGAAGGCCGCGACCAGCAGATGGTGGAGCGGCGTGTAGGGCAGCATGAGCCCGACCGTATCGAGGCCGGGCGCGACGGCCGGGGCAAGGCCCGAATCGGCACGGGCACGGACGAGCACGATCGGGCGCTCCCGCGAGCAGAGCACCGCCGCCTCGACGCCGGTGAGCTCCGCCACCCGTTCCGCCTGCAGCCGGTCGGCGACCATGACGGCCAGCGGCTTGCCGTAGCGGTGCTTCCGCTCCCGCAGCCGGGAGACCGCCGCCTCGTCCCGGGCATCGCAGGCGAGGTGGAAGCCGCCGAGCCCCTTCAGCGCGACGACGGCGCCCTCGCGCAGCAGCGCGGCGGCACCCGCGATCGGATCGCCCTCCGGTGCGGGCCGTCCCGGCGCGTGGAGCCAGACCTTCGGCCCGCACGTCGGGCAGGCGACCGGCTGCGCGTGGAAGCGTCGGTCGCGCGGGTCCTCGTATTCGCGCCGGCACGCCTCGCACAGCGCGAACTCTCGCATGGTCGTGCGCGCCCGGTCGTAGGGCATGCTCTCGATGATCGTGAAGCGAGGCCCGCAGTGCGTGCAGTTGATGAAGGGATAGAGGTAGCGGCGGTCGGCGGGGTCGAAGAGCTCGCGCAGGCAGTCGTCGCACGTCGCCACGTCGGGCGAGATGTTCTGCCAGCCGAAGTCCTGCCTGCTGGTGCGGATCTCGAAGGTTTCGAACCCCTCCGGCTCGTGCGGCTCGGCCACCACGGTCTCGATGCGGGCGAGCGGCGGGGGATCGCGGCGGAGATCCTGGAGGAACGTCTCGAGCGAGGGCGCGGCCCCCTCCACGTGGATCTCGACGAGCTCGGCCGTGTTGCGGACCCAGCCGCTCAGGGCGTGCTCCTCCGCGAGGCG
The DNA here is from genome assembly GCA_963708135.1 of uncultured Gemmatimonadales bacterium. Taxonomy (GTDB): domain Bacteria; phylum Gemmatimonadota; class Gemmatimonadetes; order Longimicrobiales; family RSA9. Next base: position 1,349,723 of record OY970192.1, read on the forward strand.
GAAGACGAACGGGCGGAAGCCGACCCCCTGTACGGTGCCCGTGATCCGGACGCGCAGCCCCGAGAGCGGAGCCGATCCACGACGGGTGCCGCCCTCGGCGGCGCGCGTTCGGTGCACGGCCCTCAGCCCGTCACGACGCGCGTTCTGACCTGCGTACGCAGGAAATCGTACCATTCCTCCAGCCCCGCGCCGGTGAGCGCGGAGGTGAAGAAGAAGCGCAGGTCCGGGTTGATCTCGCGCGCGAACGCCACGGCCTTGTCCATATCGTAGGGCAGGTACGGTAGCAGATCGATCTTGTTGATGATGGCGTAGCGCGCCCGGCGAAACATCGACGGGTACTTGAGCGGCTTGTCCTCGCCCTCCGTGACGGACAGGACGACGACCTTCGAGTCCTCCCCCAGATCCCAGCTCGCGGGGCAGACCAGGTTGCCGACGTTCTCGATGAAGAGCAGTCCGGTCTCATCGAGGTCGATGGCCTCGAGAGCCGTGGCCACCTGGCGCGCGTCGAGATGGCACGCTCCGCCGGTCACGACCGCCTGAACCAGGCGCTCCGTGTGCCGGGCCAGCCGGTCCGCGTCGTTCTGCGTCTGCACGTCCCCCGTCACCACCGCCGCGCGAAGCTCCGTGCCGACATCGGCCAGCGTCCGCTCCAGCAGCGCGGTTTTCCCGGACCCCGGCGAGGAAACCAGGTTGAAGGTGGTGACGCCGGCATCGGCAAGGCGACGGCGCACGTCCCGCGCGATCTCGTCGTTCTTCGCCAGGACCCGCTCCCTCACCTCAATCGTCCGGACCGCCATCATCCACCTCCAGGTAGCTCACGCGCAGCACGTCACCCGGCAGCCGCAGCAGCACCGGGCGTGCCGCCACAAAGGGCGGCTGCGTCAGCAGCGCGTCGAGACAGAACTCCAGGTTCTCGGCCTCGAGGCCCGCGTCATCACCGACCTCGACCCCGACTTCCACCACCGACGGGAGCGTCGCGAGGCCGACCTGCTCCTCCACGATGCGGCAGACCTCCATCGCGACGCTCATCTCATGCATACGCCCGCTCCCGGAGGCGCCGCAACGCATGGCCCTCCCCGCGCAGCCGCTCGGCCACGGCCTCGACCAGCGCCGGCAGGCCGCGCTCCAGAACCGGGCTCAGCTCGACCTGCATCTCCAGGACTGCGGGCTGCAGGCCCATGGCCGCGGTGCGGGCAGGGAGGGTGCCGCGCCACTCCGCCAGCGCCAGCACCTCGCGCAGGTCGATCTGGTGCGGCGAGAGCTTGTGGCCGAAGTAGCGTGGGATCTCCTCGCGCTCGAGCACGATCTGCGTGCCCGGCGCGGTCCGCAGGTCGATCGCGTCGAGGAAGAGCAGGCTCTCCGCCTCCTCGATCATCGGCAGCAGGTTCATCCCCCAGGTCCCGCCATCGAGCACCTCGACCGTGGACGGCAGCTCCCAGTCCTGAACGAGACGGGCCAGGGCGGCAAGCCCCAGCCCGTCGTCGCCCATGAGCGGGTTGCCCAGGCCGATCACCGTGATCCGGCCCGGGCTTGCCTCAGTCATCCGTGTACTCCCGGTCCTCCGGTACGAACCGGCCACCGCTGATGATCGAGGAGATCGTGCCCGTGCGTTCCACGACCTCCGCCCGCAGCGCCAGGTAGACGTGGATCGGAATGAAGATCAGGAAGACCCACGTCAGCACGTGGTGCACGAACCGCACGACCTGCATCCCGCCGAACAGCGGGCCCACCCAGTTGAACAGGTGGAAGAACAGCCCGTTCGGGTTCGACTGGCCGTACATGGCGAACCCCGTCACCACCATGATCGCCGCCAGCAGATAGATGCCCGTATACGAGAGCTGCTGCAGCGGGTTGTGCCCGAGGTAGTGCGGCTCATCGTGATCGATCAGCAGGTAGTAGCGCGCCATCTTGACGAGGTTCTTCCAGTCCCGCCCGCGCACCGGGAAGAGCGCTCTCCAGCGCTCGAACTTGTTCCCCGCGAACAGCCAATAGAACCGCAGGATGGCTGTGGCCACGAGCACGCCCGCCGCGCTGAAGTGGACCAGCCGCACCCAGCCCATCATGAAGTGCTCGCTCGCGGCACCGCTCGGGAAGAAGTACGGCCTCCCGATGTAGAAGCCGGTCACCGCGAGCGTCAGGATGCAGCCGACGGCGATCCAGTGCATCGCGCGGATCGGCCACTGCCACAGGTAGACCCAGCGATACTCCCCGCTCGGCGGAGGGACCGGGTGCGCGATTCCTCGCGCACCCGGCTCGGCGATCGTCTGCTCGAGCTTCGTCATAGCACCTTCACCTCCGTGACGACGGCGCCCTGTGCGTCGAGCACGTGCACTCCGCAGGCGATGCACGGGTCGAAGGAGTGGACCGTGCGCAGGATCTCCAGCGGCTGGTCCGGCTTGACGAGCGGGTGGTTGTCCATGAGCGACAGCTCGTACGGCCCCGCCTGCCCCTTCGGATCCCGCGGCGACGCGTTCCACGTCGTCGGCACGACGCATTGGTAGCGCGAGATCTTGCCGTCCTTGATCTGCACCCAGTGCCCGAGCGCGCCGCGCGGCGCGTCCAGGTAACCGTAGCCCTGCGCCGTGGCCGGCCATGAGCTCGGATCCCACTTCGACGCGTCGAACGTCTTGGTGTCCCCGCTCTTGATCCGGTCCACCAGCTCGCCGTACCACTTGTTCATGCGCCGCGCGAGCACGACGGTCTCGATGGCACGTGCGGCCGTTCGTCCTAGCGTCGAGAAGAGCGCCTCCGGCCCCACCTGCAGCTTGGTGAGTGCGGCATTCGTGAGTTCCTTCACCTCGGGATGCCCGACCGCATAGGCGACCAGCATGCGCGCCAGCGGACCAACCTCCATCACCTGCCCGTCGTAGCGCGGCGCCTTCATCCACGTGTACTTCTTCTCGTCCTGCAGGTAGGTCCACGGTGTGGGCGGGCCCGTGTACTTCGGCGTCGTCTCGCCCTCGTAGGGGTGCAGCCCGACGTCTTCGCCGCCGCTGTACTCGTACCACGCGCTCGTGACGTACTCCTTCACCTTGTTCTGGTCGTACTCCACGATCTTGGAGAGGTCGCGGTTCAGGATGATGCCCCGCGGCAGGTAGAGCGACTTCGGATCGTTGATGCTGCCCTCGGGGAACTCGCCGACCGACAGGTAGTTCTTGGCACCCCCGCCGATCGATGCCCACTCCTTGTAGAAGCCGGCGATGGCAACCAGGTCCGGCCAGTAGACCTCCTCGACGAAGCGCTGCGCCTTCTGGATCATGCCCTGTACGTCTGTCAGCCGTGCCGCGTTGATCGTCGCCGTGTCGTTCAGGTTGATGGCCGAGGCCATCCCGCCCACCAGGAAATTCGGGTGCGGGTTCTTGCCGCCGAAGATGGTATGCAGCCGGATTACGTCCTTCTGCCAGTCCAGGGCCTCCAGGTAGTGCGCCGTGGCGAGGAGGTTCACCTCGGGCGGCAGCTTGTAGGCCGGATGACCCCAGTAGCCGTTGGCGAAGATCCCGAGCTGCCCGCTCGCGACGAACGTCTTCAGCCTGTTCTGCACCTCCGCGAAATAGGTCGCGGAGTTGTTCGGCCACGGCGAGATCGACTTGGCGATCGCCGACGTCTTGACCGGGTCCGCGGACAGCGCGCTCACCACGTCCACCCAGTCCAGCGCATGCAGGTGGTAGAAGTGGATCACATGGTCCTGAATGAACTGCATACCGTGTACGAGGTTGCGGATCAGGTTGGCGTTCGGCGGGATCTCGATGCCGAGCGCATCCTCCACGGCCCGGCACGACGCCACCGCGTGCACGACCGTGCACACGCCGCAGATGCGCTGCGTGAACGCCCACGCATCCCGCGGGTCGCGGTCCTGCAGGATCGTCTCGATCCCGCGGAACTGCGTGGACGACGCCCAGGCGTTCGCGATCTTCCCGTTCTCGGCCTGGGCCTCGATCCGGAGGTGCCCCTCGATGCGGGTGATCGGATCGACGACGACCTTAGTTCTCGCCATGCGGCACCTCCTCGCCCTTCGGAGCCTGATTCAGTATCGGAAGCTCGCCACGCCGCTTCTCGCGCGTCCGCTGGATCCCCGTCGCCGCCGCGTGCGCGGCTACGCCCGCCGTCGCGCCGATCGCCAGAGCGGCGCCCAGCGTGTCCGCGAAGCTCTCCACGCCGAGTCCCGCCACGTCCGGGAGGCGCCCGTAGAACGGCGTCATCGTGTCCCAGAAGTGCGGCTCGGTGCAGCCGATGCAGGGATGCCCCGCGCCGATCGGCCAGCTCGTGCGCGTGTTCCACTGGAAGATCGGGCAGGGCGAGAACGTCGCCGGCCCCTTGCAGCCCACCTTGTACAGGCACCAGCCCTTGCGCGCTGCGTCATCGTCGAACGCCTCGACGTACTGCCCGGCGTCGAAGTTGGCCCGCCGCGGGCACTGGTCGTGGATCCGCGCCCCGTACGCGAAGAGCGGCCGCCCCTGGCCATCCAGCTCCGGCAGCCGGTTGAAGGTGAGGAAGTGCACGACCGTCGCCGTCACGACATCCGCGATCGGTGGACAGCCCGCAATGTTTACCACCGGCTTGTCCTTGACGATGTCCTGCACGCCCACGGCGCCTGTCGGATTCGGCCGGGCCGCCTGGACGCTGCCCCAGTGCGCGCACGCGCCCACCGCCACCACCGCCGCGGCTCCCGCCGCCGCCTCCTTGAGCAGGTCCTCGGCCGTGCGCCCCCCGATCGTCGTGTAGATCCCGTTCTCCTTCGTCGGGATCGACCCCGTCACGATCAGGATGTAGCCCCCCTTGTTCGCCTCCATCGACTTCATCATCGCGCCGTCCGCCTGCAGCCCGGCCGCCGCCATGATCGTCTCCTGGTAGTCCAGCGAAATGACGTCCAGCACCAGGTCACCGATCGTCGGCGCATCCGACCGCAGCACGCTCTCCGTGCACCCGGTGCACTCCTGCAGGGACAGCCAGATGACGGTCGGGCGCTTCACCGCGGCCAGCGCACGCGCCATCTTCGGCGTGGCCAGCTCGCTCAGCCCGAGGATCACCGCGAACTCCCCGCAGAACGCGAGAAAGTCCCGTCGGCTTACGCCCCGCTTCTTGAGGTAGGCGCCCAGGGTTTCCCCTTCGGCCCACGGCTCGGGGTTCGGGAAGTACATTGGCAGCCTCTCCGGTTGCTCTGCTCAGGGAAGGAACTTCAGGACCGTCTGCCCGCCTGCCTGCGCCACGCGCACCGCCTCATCCCGGCCCCCGGCGCCCGACAGCACGTCCACCGCCGTGGGCGCGCTCACGCTTCTCGTCAGGTGCGCCTCCACGCTCGCCAGCGCCCCCAGCATGATCTCCACGCGGTCATCCCGCGGATCGTACGCGACCCCGCGCAGCGCCAGCCCGTGTACCTCCTCCTGCGCGCCCACCTCGGGGTCGTCCACCTCGAGGAACGTGCGCCGGCCCGCGTTGCGCTTCGTGAACTCCTCCAGCTCTCTCCGCCACATTGCCGTTTCGGCCCTCATGGCCCGACTCCCGTTGGGGGGGTGCGGAGCATTCTCCCTGAACAACGCGTACCAATCCGCGACGCGCCCGGAGGCCTGCCCAGATTCGCGGGAAACCCGCGCCGTTACGCGAAAAGTGATCTGCCCGGCCCGCGTCCTCGCCGCGCCGGGGACATTCGGCCTCACGCCATCCTGTCCCAGGGCTGGGGCGGTGTGACCAAAGGCGACCCGGGCGCGGGCGGACGCGCGCCGGCCCCCGATTGGGACTAAGTGTCCGCAGCCGCCGTGGCGGGGCGCCGGCCGACGCCTCGCGCGCAACCTCGTAACCGTTGGCGCTGGCAGGGAATGCGGCAGGGGGACCTCGCGCGCCGCGTCGGGGCATGCATCTCGTACCAATGCGCGGCGGGGGTGCCGGCGCGAAGTGGCGCCTCGCTCCCCGGAGCGAACGGATCATGGGCAAGGAGGAGCAGATGTCCACGATGGAGCTCCTGGCCGCAGAAGCGGCGGTCGCGGCGGAGCCGCCGGCCCTCCCGGAGGTGGCGGTGGGGCACGTGCTCGTGGGCAGCGACGGGTCGGCGGCGGCGGAGGCCGCGCTGCGCGTTGCGGCGGCGCTCTCGACCGAGCGCGGCGCGGAGATCGAGGTGCTCACGGTGCTCGAGCCGCTGCCGGTGTACGAGGGCGGCTACGTCCCGGCGTTGCCGTACGGCGAGATCGATGAAGCCCGCGAGCGGGAGCGGAGCGCGCGGGTGCGGAAGCAGCTCCTGGCCCTCGGCGAGGTGGACTCCGACTGGCCGCTGGAGCTCGGGCGCGGGCGGGCCGCGGAGACGTTGGCGGCGCGGGCGGTGGCTTCCGGCGCGCGTCTGGTGGTGGTCGGGATCGGCCGGCACCGGCCGGTGGATCGGCTCCTGGGAAGCGAGACGGCGCTGCAGCTGGTGCGGCGCTCGCCGGTCCCCGTCCTGGCGGTGCACCCGTCCGCGCCAGCGCTTCCTCGGCGCGTGCTGGTCGGGACGGACTTCAGCGCGTCGAGCGGTCGCGCGCTGCGAGTCGCGCTGTCCCTGATGGGCGCGGGGGGCGAGCTCGACGTGGTGCACGTTCAGCCGGCGGTCGAGCTGCCGGGAGAGGCGGAACGGGACTGGACGGTGGGCTATGCCCGCGAGATCGACGCGCAGTTCGCTCGCCTTCTCGCCAGCCTGCAACTGCCGCGCGGGGTGCGGGTGCGTACCGAGCGGGTGGAGGGAGATCCAGCCGCACAGCTGATGGCCCATGCCGAGCGGATGGGCGCGGACCTCGTGGCGGTCGGCAGCCATGGCCGCTCGTACCTCGAGCGGCTGCTCGTGGGAAGCGTCGCCACCCGGGTGCTGCGCTCCTCGCACACGTCCGTGCTCGTAGCCCCGCCGGAGGTCGCGCCCGCGGCGTGACGGCGGGCGAGCCCCGACATGGGCGGACGGCGTCAGCGCTCGTCTTCGGCCGCCCGGTTGAGCGCGCCCAGGAGCGTGATGGCGTCCGCGCCGTCGCGCTCCGCCGCCTGCGCGATGCTGGCTTCGCCGCCGCAGCACGCGTCGATTCCGAACTGGTTGAAGATCGCCACCGTGTCCGGGAACAGGCGGATCGCCTTGTTCACCGACATCGTGGGCGGGATCAGGATCTGGACCTCCATCAGCTCCTCCTCCGCTCGCGAGCGGCAGGTGTAGGAATTTCGTTGCACGCGACGACCCCCTTCAGCCACCCCTCGCCAGCCGCACGGCGGCGATGACCAGCACCAGCCCGACCACCACGTTGATGCGCGCCGTCCACGCCGCCTGCCGCCGCAGCGCCTGCGCCCGGGCCGAGCCCGGCTGCAGCGCCGAGGCCGCCGGGCCGATCGCGAAATCGTGGACCGCCTGCGCCACGAGCATCACGAGGACGCAGCCCAGCTTCCAGGCGAGCGCGGTCCCGAAAGGCGTGCCCCAGAACCGCGTCGAGCCGAGCACGCTCCAGGACAGCACGCCGCGGAAGTAGAGGTTCCCCACGCCCGTCACCAGCAGCACCGCGAGCGCGCTCCAGCCCGCGACCCGGAACTGGCGCCCGAGCCTGCGGAACAACTCCGCCCGCAGCGCCGGCGGCTCGACCGCCCGCAGCACCGGGGCGCCCACGACGGCGAGGAAGAAGATCCCGCCCAGCCAGAACAGCGCGGCCAGCACGTGCAGCGTCACGTTCAGGTAGTACGGCGACACGTCGGGTCACGTCCGGTTCCGGGTGCGAGCAGGGGCGGCGCCATCGCGGGACCGGTCCGCGACCGTCCCCGACTGGAGAGGAAGCTACGTGCGGCAAGGGACCGGCTCTGTGGGGAGTCCACGGCATCCAGGGACCGGCAAGGGAGGAAAACGGTGTGGGGAAAACTCCGACGCGAGCGTCTTGCGCCGCCCCGGGCAGAGCCGCGCCACCCACGCGGTGCAGCATCCTAAGCGCTGTGACCACAGTCAGTTGCATCGGACCGCGGGGGCTTCGACGGAACGTCCCTTGCACCAATCGGGTGGGAGAGAGATTTCCGGCCGCTGCCGCACGCCCGCGGCCCCGGCCGTGGCAGCATCGAGTCCGGAGGAGGCCCCCATGGACGATGGCGCAAACCGCTGCCCGTCGGGTCTGGATCTCTTCTGGGAGCAGGCGGACGCGGAGGCGCTCGGCGAGCACCCGCTTCAGCGCGAGCTGGACCACCGGGTGGACGCGCTGGCGCGCTACCGGGCGATGATCGTGGAGGCCCATGCGTCGGGCCGGGAGCACCTGGCCACACTGCTAAAGGCCGAGCACGACCGCGAACAGTCGCTCGCGCGGCGGCTCCGGCACGAGCTCGCCCGGCTGCGTCGTGGGGACGGTGCGGCGTGACGTTTTCCGCGAAAGCAAACAGATGTGCTTGACACGCCCCCACGCCCCGCCTAGCATTTCCAGACACCTCTGCCCCTTGGTGTAATTGGCAACACGCCTGACTCTGGATCAGGAGAGTCCTGGTTCGACCCCAGGAGGGGCAACTTCACGCACGGACCGCCGCGGAGGCCCCCCGGCCGCCGTGCCCGCGCCCGGCTCACGACAGCCTCGCCGGGAGAAGCCGGTCTCCACACCGTCATCCAGAGCGGGTCCAGGAGCGACGCGAGATCCCCTCGGCCCGTCCGACCCGGCCTGAGCGGCCGCGGGTCGTTGCGCGATTGCAGGAGGCCCGGCGCCGGCCGGGCGCTCTCACCGAAGCAACGGAGGCGATGATGGCGGAGCCGTTGACCAAGCTGGAGCGGCGGATCCTGGACTACCTCGTCGATTATCTCCGTCGCAACACCTACCAGCCGTCCATCCGCGAGATCGGGCGGCGGTTCGACATCAAGAGCACGAAGACGGTCTCCGAGTACCTGCAGGCGCTGGCGGACAAGGGGTGGATCGAGCGCGACCCGTCGCGCTCGCGCGGCGTTAAGCTGCTCGGCCTGGACCTCCACCCGCAGACGGTGACGGTCCCGCTCTACGCCGCCCATGCCGGCGGTGACGGGGCGGGGGGTCCGGGGGCGCTGGACGAGCTCGAGCTCGACCGCAGGCTGGCCGGCTCGACCGGCACGTTCTGCGTCGTCATGCGGGGTGACGCGCTGGAGGATGCGGGCATCCGCAGCGGGGATCTGCTGCTGGTCGAGCCGGTGGCGCGCGAGGAACTGGAGGACGGCGATGTGGCCGTCCTGCGGATCGCCGGCGAGCTGGGCGTGCGGCGCTGCTCCCGGCGCGACGGGGCGGTGGTGCTGGAGGCGGCCCGGGCGGGGCAGCCGGGCACGCTGGTTCAGCGCTCCGCGGAGACGACGGTGCTCGGGCGGGCGACGGGCGTGCTCCGGCGCCTGCGCCAGCCGCTGGCCGCGTCGCCCGCGTCGCCCGTCGCCGGCGCGGAGGCGCCTCGCTGACGCGTGCTGTGCCTCCCCGAGGCGCCGCTCCCGGAGGATGCGGCGTGGATGCGGCGGGCGCTGGAGGAGGCCCGTACGGCCGCCGTGGCGGATGAGGTGCCGGTCGGCGCCGTGCTCGTGGCGGATGGACGGGTGCTGGCGGCGGCACACAACCGGACGCGCACCCGTAACGATCCCACCGCGCACGCCGAGATGGAGGTGATGCGTCGTGCCGGCGAGGTGCTCGGCGGGTGGCGCCTCCTGGAGGCCACGCTCTACGTCACGCTGGAGCCGTGCGCAATGTGCGCCGGCGCGCTCGTGCTCGCCCGCATTCCCCGCCTCGTCTACGCCGCGCCGGACCCGAAGGCCGGCATGTGCGGCTCCCTCGGCTGCATCATCCAGGACGCGCGGCTCAACCATGGCGTCCGCCTCACAGCCGGCGTTCTTGCCGAGGAGGCCGGCGCGCTCCTGCGGGACTTCTTCCGGGCGCGGCGCTGATGCGGGTGCTCGTGGCCGCCTCGCTCGCCCCGTTCCTCGCGGAGGTGGAGCCGCCGGCCGACATCGCCGTCGAGCTTCTCGGCGACGATGCTCCGCTGCCCGCCGGCGACTACGCCGGCATCCTGCCGCTTCTCACGCGCCGTCTCGGAGCGGAGGAGCTCGCGCGCCTTCCCCGACTGCGCGTCATCGCCAACTACGCCGTGGGCTACGACAACGTGGATGTGGCGGCCGCCCGCGCGTGCGGCGTGGGGGTGTCGAACACGCCCGATGTGCTCACCGCCGCGACGGCGGAGCTGACCTGGGCGTTGATCCTGGCCGCGGCGCGGCGGCTCGGGGAGGGGGAGCGTCTCGCGCGCAGCGGGCAGTGGGGCGGCTGGGCGCCGACGGAGCTCCTCGGGATGGGGCTCTCCGGCAAGCTGCTCGGGATCGTCGGAGCCGGCCGCATCGGCCGCGAGGTGGGCGTGCGCGCGAGGGCGTTCGGCATGCGCGTCGCCTACTGCAGCCGGAGCCGCCCGGATGCGTGGGAGCGTGAGACCGGCGCGGTCCGGCGGAGCCTCGAGGCGCTGCTGGCCGAGGCGGACGTGTTGACGCTCCACGTGGCGCTCGCGCCGGAGACCGCCGGGCTGATCGACCGCGCGGCCCTGGCGCGCATGAAGCCCGGCGCGATCCTGATCAACACCGCCCGGGGCGGGATCGTGGACGAGGACGCCCTTGGCGTGGCGCTCGCGAGCGGCCGGCTCCGTGCGGCGGGGCTGGACGTCTACACCGCCGAGCCGCGCATCCCGGATGCGCTGCGCCGCCTGGAGAGCGTCGTGCTGCTCCCGCACATCGGCAGCGCGACCGAGGAGGCGCGGCGCGGAATGTTCCGCGTCGCCTGGGAAAATCTGCTGCGGGGAGCTCGCGGCGAGCCGCTGCTGAACCCCGTCCCCTGAAGGCGAGAAGGGAGGCCCGCGTGGCCGCGACGCACCCACCGATGGGCGGCCTGCACGAGGCCGCCCTCTACGTTTCCGATCTGGAGCGGGCCGAGCGTTTCTGGACCCGTCTCGGGCTGCCGCTCGTGGGCCGCGCGCGCGGACGGCACGTGTTCCTCCGGGCGGGCGCGGACCTGCTGCTCCTGTTCGATCCCCGCGCCACCATGCTCGTGGGCGTGGTGGGCAGCCCGGCCGGGCAGGCGCCGCCGCACGGGGCGGTGGGACAGGGCCACGTCGCCTTCGACGTGCAGGGCGAGGAGGCGCTCCAGGCGTGGCGCCGGCACCTGGCGGATGCGCTCGTCCCGATCGAGACGGAATTGTATTGGCCAGGTGGTGGAACGTCCCTCTACTTCCGCGACCCGGACGGCAACAGCATCGAGCTGATTACGCGCGGGACCTGGGGGTTCTGAGCCCCGTCACCGTGCGGCCCCCGGGGCGCGGCGCTCGCACGCGCCTTGCACGTGCGCAAGCGGGTCGGCGCCTCTCGCGCCGTGCCTCCGAGCGCTGCCAATCCGGGAGGAGGATGATATGATCGGAACGATTGCCACCGTGGCCGGCTATGCCAGGGCCCCGAAGACCACCTTCATCGTGAGGCATCCGGTGCGCGCCATGGAGATCATGGCCGTCCGGCGGAAGGTGAGGCACACGGTCTCTTCACCGGCGTTCCTCGCCGGAGTCGGTGCCGCAGCGCTGGTCGTGCCGGTCGGCCTGTGGCTACGCCGCCGCGCCAACCACGGCTGATCCGGTCCCGCCCGTGCCCGAGGCGGGTCCGACTGGCCGGGGCCGGAGGGTGGAGTCTCCCTCCGGCCCTCGCGCGGGCGCCGTGACGCGGGTGCGCGGGCGCCTCAGCGGTGGTCCGCCACCACGGGCACGCCGGTCCGCAGCACGCTGTGCTTGCGGCCGTACAGGTAATAGAAGACGAGCCCGACCAGCAGCCAGATCGCGAACCGCGCCCAGGTGACCCACGGCAGCCCGAGCATCAGGCCGACGCAGGCCACCACCGCCAGGACCGGCACGAGCGGAACGAGCGGCGTGCGGAACGGCCGCTCGCGCTCCGGGTCGAGGCGCCGCAGCACGATGATCCCCAGGGAGACGAGCACGAAGGCGAAGAGGGTGCCGATGTTGGTCAGCTCGATCACGGCGCCGATCGGCGCGACGGCCGCGAAGAAGGCCACGAACACGCCCGTGATGATGGTCGTGACGTAGGGCGTGTGGAAGCGTGGGTGCACGCGCGCCGCGAACTTCGGCAACAGCCCGTCCCGGGCCATGGCGTAGAAGATCCGCGGCTGGCCGAGTTGGAAGACCAGGAGCACGGAGGTCGTGGCCACCACGGCGCCGAAGGCAATGATGCCGGCCGCGATGTTGAGCCCCCGCTCCCCGAACGCGGTGGCGAGGGGCTCGGCGGTGCCGAGCTCGCTCCAGCGGACCATCCCGGTCAGCACGGCCGTCACGAGGATGTAGATGACGGAGGTGATGATGAGAGAGCCGATGATGGCGAAGGGCATGTCCTTCTTCGGGTTCCTGCTCTCCTCGGCCGCGGTGGAGACGGCGTCGAAGCCGATGTAGGAGAAGAAGATCAGTGAGGCGCCGGTCCAGACCCCGCGCAGGCCGTTGGGCGTGAACGGGTGCCAGTTGGCCGGCCGCACGTAATGGAACCCCACGGCCACGAAGAAGGTCAGGAAGATCAGCTTGATGATCACCATCAGCGTGTTGAACCACGCGCTCTCGCGCACGCCGCGCACGAGGACGATGGTGATGACGGCCACGATCAGGATCGCGGGCAGGTTGAAGATGACCGGGACGCCGAAGAGGTGCGGCGCCTGCTCCACCGCCACGGCGGCCTGCTGCACGTGGATGGGCAGAGAGGAGACGGCCTGGCCATGCGCCAGGGCGTCGCGCAGCTGACCGTAGTCCTGCGTGGCCGTGTAGTAGTCCGTGGCGAGCCATTCGGGGAGCGGGATGCCGAAGCCGCGGATGAGCTCCTGGAAGTAGCCCGCCCAGCTCACCGCCACGGCGATGTTGCCGACCGCGTACTCGATGATCAGGTCCCAGCCGATGATCCAGGCGACGAGCTCACCGAGCGTGGCGTACGCGTACGTGTAGGCGCTGCCCGACGTCGGGATCATGGCCGCGAACTCGGCGTAGCACAGTGCCGCGAACCCGCACGCGATCGCCACGCCGATGTAGGAGAGCATGAGCCCCGGGCCGGCACCAAGGTGCCCCGCCGAGCCGGCGATGGCCGTGCCGGTGGCGGAGAAGATGCCCGCACCGATGATGGCGCCGATTCCTAGCGCCATGAGCTGCCAGGGGCCCAGCACCCGGCGCAGCCCCGAGCCCTCGCCCTCCAGGCCCTCTCCGGCCAGATCGGATACGGACTTCCGCGCGAAGATCGTCGTCATCAATGCGTTCGCTCCCGAGAATTGGCAGGCGGTGGGTTCGGCCGAAAGTAAGAGCGGGCCGGGGGGCTGTAAAGCGCGCCGCCATCGCCGCGTTCGGGGCCGCGCGGTCCGTTGACACGCCGTGGCCCCGCGGCTAGTCTTCCCGGCGAGTCTTCCACCCCGCCCCGTGCCCCCGGGCTCGATGAACGAATCCCGCGGACAACTCCTGATGGACGACCGCGCCGTCGAGCGCGCGATCGCGCGCATGGCGCGCGAGATCGTGGAGCGGAACCACGGCGTGGAGGGCCTGGCGCTTCTCGGCATCCACCGCCGCGGCGTGCACCTGGCCGACCGCATCGCCGAGGAGATCGAGACGGCGGAAGGGCAGCGTCCGGCCGCCGGCTGGCTCGACATCACTCTCTACCGCGACGACCTCATGGCGATCGGGCCCCGGCCCGTCGTGGGCGAGACGCGACTGCCGGAGGGCGGCATCAACGGCCGGACCGTCGTGATCGTGGACGACGTCTGCTACACGGGCCGGACGGTACGGGCGGCGCTCGACGAGCTGGCGGATTTCGGCCGCCCGGCGCGCACGTATCTGGCGGTGCTCATCGACCGCGGCGGCCGCGAGCTGCCGATCCAGCCGGACATCGTCGGCCTGCGCGTGGAGGCGGGGCCGGGCGAGCGCGTGGACGTGCTCGTGCCCGAGCTCGACGGCCGCCTCGCCGTCGAGCTCGTGCCGCGCGCAACGAACGGAGCGTGATGCGGGCCGCACCCTACCTCGGCAAGGACCTCGTCGGCCTGGAGCACCTCGAACCGGACCAGATCCGGGGCGTGCTCGACACCGCGGAGCCCTTCAAGGAGATCAGCGAGCGGGCCATCAAGAAGGTGCCCGTCCTGCGCGGCAAGACCATCGTCAACCTCTTCTTCGAGCCGTCCACCCGCACCCGCATCTCCTTCGAGTTCGCCGAGAAGCGCCTCTCCGCCGACACCGTCAACGTGGCCGCCAGCGGCTCCAGCGTCGTGAAGGGCGAGACGCTGGTCGACACCGCCAGGAACCTCGAGGCCATGCGGATCGACATGGTCGTGATCCGGCACGCCTCCTCCGGTGCGGCACGCTTCCTGGCGGAGCGCATCCCCTCGAACGTCGTGAACGCCGGCGATGGCCGCCACGAGCACCCCACCCAGGCGCTCCTCGACATGCTCACGATCCGCGATCGCCTCGGTCACATCGAGGGAGCGCGCGTCTGCATCGTGGGCGACATCCTGCACTCCCGCGTCGCCCGCTCGAACCTGTGGGGGCTCACGAAGCTGGGCGCCGAGGTGGCCGTGTGCGGGCCGCGCACCCTGCTGCCCGCCGGCATCGAGGAGCTCGGCGTCCGGGTCTTCGGCCGGGTCGAGGAAGCCATCGAGTGGGCCGAGGTGCTGAACGTGCTGCGCCTTCAGCTGGAGCGGATGCAGGCCGGCTACGTGCCCAGCCTGCGCGAGTACAACCGTGTCTTCGGCGTCACCCGCGAGCGCATCGAGCGCGCCCCGCGGGACCTCCTCATCCTTCACCCCGGACCGATGAACCGCGGCGTCGAGATCGACAGCGACGTGGCCGACGGCCCCCACTCCCTGATCCTGAACCAGGTCACCAACGGCGTGGCGGTGCGGATGGCCGTCCTCTACCTGCTGGCGGGCGGTGCCCCCGAGCGCGCGGAGGTCGCCAAGCGTGAGGACTGAGCGGCGGGGAGCGCGCTGGGCGCCTCGATCCGGCCACGCTCTCTCGGACAGCCGGCGGTGCGCGTCGGCAGGGGCGCAATGATGGCCGATCGAGCCATTCTCCTGCGCGGGGGAAGGGTGCTAGATCCCTCGCAAGGCATGGACGCCGTGCTCGACGTCCTCGTGGCCGACGGGCTGGTCGCGGCCGTCGGCAGCGGCCTGGATGCCCCGGAGGGAGCCGAGATCGTGGCCGTCGAGGGGCTGGTGGTCTGCCCCGGGCTGATCGACCTGCACGTCCACCTCCGAGAGCCGGGCGGCGAGCACAAGGAGACGATCGCCAGCGGGGCGCGGGCGGCCGCGTCGGGAGGCTTCACGGCGGTCTGCGCGATGCCGAACACCGACCCGCCCGTGGACACGCCGGCAGCGGTCGGCTTCGTTCGCGCCGAGGGGCTCCGCGCCGGGGCAGCCCGCGTCTATCCCGTGGGCGCCGTCTCGGTGGGGCAGAACGGAGAGCGCCTCACGGAGATCGGCGAGATGGTCGAAGCCGGCGCGGTCGCCATCACCGATGACGGCCGTCCCGTCTCCGATGCCGGGCTCATGCGTCTGGCCCTGGAGTACGCGCGCACCTTCGACATCCCCGTCGCGAGCCACTGCGAGGAGCGCAGCCTCTCGCGCGGCGGGTCGATGAACGAGGGCTTCGTCTCCACCCGCCTCGGCGTCATGGGCATCCCCAACGCCGCGGAGGACGTGATGATCGCCCGCGACCTGATCCTGACGGAGCTCACGGGCGGCCGGCTCCACATCCAGCACGTCTCCACCCGGGCCGGCGTCGAGATGATCCGGCGGGCCAGGGAGCGCGGCGTGAACGTGACGGCGGAGGGCACGCCCCACCACTTCACGCTCACGGACACGGCCGTGGACGGCTACCGCACCGAGGCCAAGGTGAACCCGCCGCTGCGCGCGGCGGAGGACCGGGACGCCGTGCGGCAGGGGGTGGTGGAGGGGACCCTGGACGTGATCGCCACCGACCACGCGCCGCATCACTACGACGAGAAGGAACAGGCCTTCGACGACGCGCCGTTCGGCCTCGTCGGGTTGGAAACCGCTCTCGGGATTGCGATCACTGAGCTCGTGGATACAAAGCTACTTACGTTGTCCGACCTCATCCAACGCATGAGCTGTCGGCCGGCGCGGGCGTTCTCGCTTCCCGGTGGCACGCTGAAGGTCGGCTCGCCGGCCGATGTGGCCGTGCTGGACCCCGCGGCGGAATGGATCGTGGATCCGACGCGCTTCCTGTCCAGGAGCCGGAACACGCCGTTCGCCGGGCGCCGGCTGCGGGGGCGGGCGCGCCTCACGCTGGTGGCCGGCCGGCCGGTGTTCGACCGGGAGCGCATGCCGCTTGCTGGCGGCCCGCCGGCGGGGGAGCGGCAGGGTGGCTGAGCCCGTGCCGCAGCGGGTCGCGCCGCGGGACTGGGTCGGTCGGGAGCCGTACCCGTGGCCGGCCTTCGCGACCCTGGAGCCGGGGACGGCGCTGGCCGGCTGCTACGCCCTGGTCTCCTTCCAGGTGGATCGGACGAAGCAGGGGAAGCCCTACGTCAAGCTGCAGCTGAGCGATCGCCACGGCACCGTCGAGGCGCGCATCTGGGAGCCGACGGACGGCGTGGTCGGCGTGCTGAGGGACTGCGCCTACGTCGGCGTGCGGGGGCGAGTGGAGAGCTTCAACGGCCTGCAGCTCCGCGTCACCTCGCTGGCCCCGCTGGTCGTGGAGGCCGAGGACCTCGCCCTGTTCATGCCGCGCTCGCCCAGGGATCCCGCGCGCATGGAGGCGGAGCTTCAGGCGCTCACGGCCTCGATCGGCGACGCGGGGCTGCGCGCGCTCGTGACGCGGCTCCTCGACCCGGCGGCGGAGAGCGGCCGGCTCTTCCGGGTCGCGCCGGCGGCCAAGCACAACCACCACGCCTACCTCGGCGGGCTGCTGGAGCACACGCTCTCCATGGCCACGGTGGCGGATGCGCTGGCCCGGCACTACGGAGCCGCGGTGGACCGCGACCTGCTCGTCGCCGCGGCGCTCCTGCACGACCTCGGCAAGACGCGCGAGATCAGGGCGCGGCCGGGCTTCCCCTACACGGACGAAGGGAAGCTGCTCGGCCACATCCTCATCGGGCTCCAGATGGTGGCCGACGAAGCGGCCGGCGTGCCCGGGCTCCCGCCCGAGCGCCTGCTCCTGCTCCAGCACCTGATCGCCAGCCACCAGGGGCGCTACGAGTGGCAGAGCCCGCGGGAGCCGCGCCTGCTGGAGGGGCTGCTCCTCCATTATGCCGACGACCTGGACGCCAAGATGAACCAGGCCGGAGCTCTCGTCGCGGGCGTGGACAGCGGATGGACGGGCTACGATCGCTCGCTCGGCCGGGATTTCCTGCGCCATCTCGCCCCCGCGCCGGACGGCGGCGACGTGCCGGAAGACGCGCCGCGACGTACCCGGCGCCTGCTCGGGCGCTTCTCCCCGGGCGGGGCGAGCGGAAGCAGGGAAGGCGCGGAGCCGGCCGACGCGCCCGACGCCGCCGAGAGCGAGCCCCCGGCGCCGGAGGAGGGCTCCGGGGAGGCCCCGGATCCGGCTACGCTCGATCTCTTCGGCTGACGCCCCGAGGGCGCCCGACGCAGAACGGCCGCGGCGTCCGAACCCCGGGGGGTCCGGACGCCGCGGCCGTTCCAGCCGATGCGAGGCGGCGCGTCAGGCGCCGAGCTGCGCGATGTGGCGCGCCAGCTGCGACTTCTTGCGCGCGGCCTTGTTCGGGTGGATCAGCCGCCGCGACGCGAACCGGTCCAGTAGCGCGGAGGTCTCGCGGAACGCCTCCTGTGCTTCGCCCGGCTCGGACGCGTTCAGCACCTTCTTGATGGACGTCTTCATCCGGGACCGCTGCGCGCGGTTGCGCTGCGCACGCTTCTCGGCCTGCCGGACCCTCTTCTCGGCGCTCCTGGTGTTGGGCAACGGCCCCTCTCCGTGCTTCTGGTACGCAATTGCGGATGACGTAGCCCAAAAAGCTATATACGGGGCTGCGTAGTGTCAACGGCTGGTGGGCCGCTGCGTCCTGCGGGAGCTGCGGCTGCGGGTCTGGCCCACTGCCTGCCCGCAGGGTGGCGAATCCCCTGGCGGCGCCGTTACCTTTCGCCGCCATGGAACTGCTTCTGATTCTGCCGGTCCTGCTCTTTTCGGTCGTGCTTCACGAGGTCGCCCACGGCTGGGTGGCGCTGCGCGAAGGAGACGCAACAGCCTACATGCTGGGGCGCCTCACGCTGAACCCGATTCCGCATATCGACATCTTCGGCAGCATCATCTTTCCGCTCCTCCTCTGGATCTCGCATGTCGGCGTGCTGTTCGGCTGGGCCAAGCCGGTTCCGGTGAATCCGCGCAACTACAGGAACTTCAAGCGCGGGGACATCCTCGTCTCGATCGCCGGGATCACGGCCAACCTTCTGCTCGCGATGGCGTGCACGCTGCTGACGGTAGTGGTGATCTACCTCGCCCGTGCGCTGCCGGCGCTGCTGCCGACTTTCGGGCTGCTCGTGCAGATGCTGCGCTACGGCATCCTGATCAATCTGGTGCTGGCCTTCTTCAACCTGATCCCGATCCCGCCGCTGGACGGCTCGCACCTGTTCTACTATCTGCTGCCGCCGCGGCTCGGGATGCAGTACCGGGAGTTCGGCCGCTACGGGATGTTCATTCTGCTGGCCGTGTTCCTCTTCCTGCCGGGGCTGGTCAACTTCTTCCTGGCACCGGTGACGGTGTTCCAGGGGCTCGCTCAGGCCTTCATCCAGGCGCTCACCTGATGGCGACGGCCGCTCCTCTCGAGACCGGCTTCATGGTCGAGCTGGAGCGGTTCCAGGGGCCGCTCGATCTGCTGCTGCACCTGATCCGCGAGCAGGACATCGACATCTTCGACATCCCGATCGCGCAGATCACCGCGCAGTTCCTGGCGGCGATCGAGGGGGTGGAGCGGCTGGGGCTGGACCGCGCGGGCGAGTTCCTGGAGACGGCGGCGCTGCTGATCCGGATCAAGGCGCAGCTGCTGCTGCCGCGCTCCGGCGGTGCGGAGGGCGAGCTGGAGGATCCGCGGGCCGAGCTGGTACGGCGGCTGCTGGAGTACGAGCATTTCCGCGAGGTTGCCCGGGTGCTCGAGGAGGGGGAGGCGGACCGCATCCGGCACTTCGGGCGCGGCTACGTGCCGCCCCGGCCGCGGCCCGAGCCGGCCGAGCTGCCGCTCGAGACCGCATGGGAGGAGGTCTGGGCGACGGTCCTCGTGCTGGGAGAGCGGCAGCACGCGCCGGCGGACCACCACGTCGCGGCCCGCGCGGTCCCGCTGGAGGACAAGATCGCGCTGATCCGCGACACCCTGGCGCGCCTGGCGCGGGTGGAGTTCCGGCGTCTCGTGGCCCCCTTCGGGGACCGCCTGCACGCCGTGGTGACGCTGCTGGCGGGGCTCGAGCTCTCGCGCCGTCGCGTGCTGGCCCTGCGGCAGCGGGCGCCATTCACCGATCTCTGGCTCTACCGCCGCAGCGACCCGGGAATCGATGAGGACGACGCAGATCGTTGAGGCCCTGCTCTTCGCCAGCGACGCGCCGCTGACGGCGGCCGATCTCGCGCGCGGCGATGAGACCCTGGACGAGGACCAGGTGGAGGCGGCCGTCCAGGAGCTCCGCTCGGAGTACGAGTCGCAGGAGCGCGCCTATCAGATCTACGAGCTGGGCGGCGGCTACCAGATCCTCACGCGCCCCGAGTTCGCGCCCTACCTCGAGCGCTTCGACACCGTCCCGCAGTCCTCGCGGCTCTCCGGCCCCGCCCTCGAGGTCCTCGCCGTCATCGTGTACCGCCAGCCGATCGGCCGCTCGGAGATCGAGGAGATCCGGGGCGTCGGCTCGTCGGGTGTGCTGCGCACGCTGCTCGACCGTGGCCTGATCGAGGTGGCCGGCCGAGGGGAGGGGCTGGGCCGGCCGCTCCTCTACGGCACGACGTCGCGCTTCCTCGAGCATTTCGGCTTCCGCTCGCTCGAGGACCTGCCGCGCCCGGAGGAGTTGCCCGTGGTGCTGCGGGAGCGGCCCGACGAGGAAGCGGCCTCCGACGAGGCTGTCACCGTTGCATCGCCCTCCGGCGAGCCGGCGCCGCCGCCGGACGAGGCGGGCGGCGAAGCGGCGCCGGACGCCCCGGCCGCCGAGCACGGGACCGCCGGCTCCGGCAATGGCAGGACCGCCGCGTCGGAGCGTTCCCAGCCCGGCGCTGCCGTGGACGCTCCGGATGCGACGGACGGTCCGGCTCCTTCGCAGGCCGTGGACGCGCCGGGCACGGCGGGCGCGCGCGAGCCGCGGGACTGAGACAGCGAGGCGGGAGGTGGGCGCGCCGGTCCGGCTGCAGAAGCTGCTCTCGCAGGCCGGCGTCGCGTCGCGGCGGCGGGCGGAGAGGTACATCGAGTCCGGGCGGGTCCGCGTGAACGGCCGGGTGGTGACGGAGCTCGGGACGAAGGTGGATCCCGACGTGGACGTGGTGGAGGTGGACGGGCGTCCTGTGCGGCCGGCACCCACCGTCTGGATCGCGCTGCACAAGCCGGTCGGCGTCGTGAGCACGCGCCGGGATCCGCAGGGCCGGCCGACCCTCTACGGGCTGCTGCCACCGGAGCTGTCCGGCCTCTTCCACGTTGGCCGGCTGGACGCCGACAGCGAGGGTCTGATCCTGCTGACCAACGACGGCGAGACGGCGCACCGGCTGACGCACCCCCGCTACGGGGTGGACCGCGTCTACGAGGTCGAGGTGGAGGGGCCGCTCGATTCCGGGGTGCTGGCGCGCCTGCGCGGCGGCGTGCGGCTGGAGGATGGCGTGGCGCGGCCCGAGGCGGCGCGTGTTCTCGAGGGCGCATCCGGAAGGCAGTGTCGCCTCGAGCTCGTGCTGCGGGAGGGCCGCAAGCGCGAGGTGCGGCGCATGCTCGCCGCCCTCGGACATCCGGTGCTCCGGCTGGTCCGCCGCCGCTACGGTCCGGTCGAGCTCGGCCGCCTGGCGTCCGGCGGGTGGCGCAGGCTGGGAGAGAGAGAGGTGCGGGCGCTCGAGACGACGACGCGCGGGCCCCGCTGAGCCGAGGGAGGCGAGGATGGAGGTCAGGGACCGTACGATCGTGATCCTGGGGGGGACGGGGCTGGTCGGGATGGCGGTGGCGCGACGGCTCCTCGAGCTGGGCCCCGCGCGCATCGTGCTGAGTGGGCTCGCCCGCGCGGAGGCCGAGCAGGCGGTGGCGGAGCTGGCCGGGGAGGGCCTGCCGGACGGGACGGAGCTCGCGACCGAGTGGGGCGACCTCTTCACGCAGGAGGAGGGCAGAGAGCGCCCGCGGGCCGAGCTGCTCGCGGATCCCTCCGCCCGGGCCCGCCTGCTGGACGACCTCTACGGCGAGCTGACCGGCGACGTCGTCGAGCGCTCGACCCTCGGCGCGCTCCTGCTCCGCTGGCGGCCGCACCTGATCGTGGACTGCGTGAACACCGCCACGGCCTTCGCCTACCAGAACGTCTTCGACAGCGCCGGCCGGCTGCGCGCGGAGGCGGCGGCGGGCGGCGTCGGCCTGGAGAGCGTCGAGCGGCACCTCGCCACGCTCTACCTGCCGCAGCTGATCCGGCACGTGCAGATCGCGATCGAGGCCATGCGGCGCGCGGGCACGGAGATGTACCTGAAGGTCGGCACCGCCGGCACGGGCGGCATGGGACTGAACATTCCGTTCACGCACTCCGAGGAGCGTCCCAGCCGCATGCTGCTGGCCAAGGCGGGCGTGGCCGGCGCGCACACCCTCCTGCTCTACCTCATGGCCCGCACGCCGGGCGCCCCGGCGGTCAAGGAGGTGAAGCCGACGGCGGCGATCTCCTGGAAGCGGATCGCCTTCGGCGAGGTGCTGCGCCGGGGCCGTCCGATCGCGTGCTGGGATGCGCTCGAGCCGCTGCCGCTGGAGGGCGCCTTCGCGCCCGGTGCGGCGGAGCGGGCCGCGGCGCCGACCGGCTCCAACCTGCGCGGCGTCTTCGTGGACTCGGGCGAGAACGGCCTCTTCAGCCTGGGCGAGTTCGAGACGCTGACGGCGCTCGGGCTCATGGAGTTCATCACCCCCGAGGAGATCGCGGACACGATCGTGCGCGAGGTCCGGGGGGCGCCGACGGGGCGTGACGTGGTGGGCGCGCTCGACGGCGCCACATCCGGGCCGACCTACCGGGCGGGAGTGCTCCGGCAGGTTGCGCTGGATGAGATGGAGGCGCTGGAGCGCGAGCACGGCGTGGATGCCGTCGCCTACGAGATGCTGGGGCCGCCGCGGCTCTCGAAGCTGCTCTTCGAGGCGGCGATCCTCGCGCGCCTGTACGGGGACCTGCCGGCGGTGGCGGCGCTCGACCCGGAGGAGGCGGGGAGGCGGGCGGCCTCGCTCGTGGAGGAGGACGCGGACCTGCGGGTCCGGATGCTGACGATCGGTCTGCCCGTGCTGCTTCCGGACGGCCAGCGGGTGCTGCGGGGCCCCGAGGTCAAGGTGGCGCCGGAGCCCGGCCGGCCGGCGGCGGACGCGCGGCTGATCGACAACGGGTGGGTGGATCTGCGTCCGTCGAACTGGGAGCGCTGGCGCGGGCGCGCGGCGGCAATGCTGCGCGAGGCGCGCGAGCAGCCCGGCCCGGATCAGGGCTCGCGCTCCGACGTGGCGCGCGGGGCGAGGTGGCGCCGGCTGCGGCCGGGCAGCCTGGTCGCCTGGATCTTCCGCACGGAGGACCGCGGCGAGCGGGTGAAGCGCTGAGGGGCCTGTGGGGCCGGTAAGACTCTTGCGGATCCTCGGCCGGCCGACGGGCGTAGCATAGGAGGATTTCGCACCGTTCCAGACACGGAGGAGGGTGGCGGTGGAACCGACGGCCACGTCCATGCCGGCCACGGGCGGCCGGGAGCTCGCGGGGCGCATCACCGCGGAGCTGCACAAGCGGGTGGTGGGGCAGGAGGAGATGATCGAGGGGCTCCTGATCGGGCTCCTTACGGGCGGGCACGTGCTGCTCGAGGGCGTGCCCGGGCTCGCCAAGACGCTGACCGTGCGTTCGCTGGCCGATGCCGTCCACGCGGCCTTCCACCGCATCCAGTTCACGCCCGACTTGCTGCCCGCCGACATCCTCGGCACGATGATCTACGACCAGCGCACGGGGGACTTCGAGGCCAAGCGAGGCCCGATCTTCGCCAATCTCGTGCTCGCGGACGAGATCAACCGCGCGCCGCCGAAGGTGCAGTCGGCGCTGCTCGAGGCCATGCAGGAGAGGCAGGTCACCATTGGCGGCGAGACGTTCCCGCTTCCGGAGCCGTTCCTCGTGCTGGCCACCCAGAACCCGATCGAGCAGGAGGGCACCTATCCGCTGCCCGAGGCGCAGGTCGACCGCTTCATGCTCAAGCTGCGCGTCGGCTATCCCGCCAAGGACGAGGAAAAAGAGATCATGCGGCGCATGGCCGGCCGGGAGCCGGAACCCCTCGGCCGGGTCGCCACGCCGGAGGCGATCTTCTCCGCTCGGGCCGAGATCTCCGAGCTCTACATGGACGAGAAGATCTCGGACTACATCGTCGATATCGTGCACGCCTCCCGCCATCCCGCCGAGTACGGGCTGCCCGACCTCGAGGCGCTCATCGAGTATGGCGCCTCGCCGCGCGCCAGCATCTTCCTGGCCGTCTGCGCCCGGGCCCACGCGTTCCTGCGCGGCCGCGGCTACGTGCTCCCGGAGGACGTGAAGGCCATCGGCGCCGATGTGCTTCGCCACCGCATCATCACCAGCTACGAGGCGGAGGCCGAGGAGGTCACCTCGGATGATATCGTGGCGCGCATCTTCGACGCCGTCGAGGTCCCCTAGAGGGGGCATGGCCGTCCCGGAATCCGCCGCCCGCAGAAGCCGCTCGTCCGAGACGTCCGCCGTCCCGCGCGAGATCCTGCACCAGGTCCGCCTCATCGAGTTGCGCACACGCGGCCTGGTCAACTCCGTCTTCAGCGGCGAGTATCACTCCGTCTTCAAGGGGCAGGGGATGGAGTTCGCCGAGGTGCGCGAGTACCAGCCCGGCGACGACGTGCGCAACATCGACTGGAACGTCACCGCCCGCATGGGCCATCCATACATCAAGAAGCACATCGAGGAGCGCGAGCTCACCGTGCTGCTCGCCGTGGACCTCTCCGGCTCCGAGCAGTTCGGCACGCACGGCCGCTTCAAGGCGGAGCTCGCGGCCGAGATCGCCGCCGTTCTCGCTCTGTCGGCCGTCCGCAACAACGACCGCGTGGGGCTCCTCATCTTCAGCGATCACGTCGAGCACTTCGTCCCCCCCAAGAAGAGCCGGCGCCACGTGCTCCGGCTGATCCGGGACCTGCTCGCCTTCGAGCCGGCGGGACGCGGCACCGACCTGGCCGGCGCGCTCGACTACGCCGCCCGGCTTCTCGCCCACCGCGCGATCATCTTCGTGCTGAGCGACTTCCAGACGCCGGAGACCACGCGCATCCCGGCCGCCGCCGGCGGCAACGGCGGCGAGGCGGCCGGCGAGGCGCGGGATGCGCTGACGCGCACCCTGCGGGTGGCCGCGCGCCGCCACGACCTCGTGGCGGTCACGATCACGGATGCGGCCGAAGAGGTGCTGCCGAACCTCGGGCTCGTGGTGGTCACGGACCCCGAGACGGGTCAGGAGGTGGCGATCGACACCGGGCGCTCCGAAACGCGCGGGATCTATCGCGCGCTCGTCAACCGCGAACGGAGCCGGCTCCGGCACACCATGCGGCAGCTCCGGATCGACGAGGTCCCGGTGCGCACCGATGCGTCCTACGTGCCGCCGCTCCTGGCCTTCTTCCGCCGCCGCGAGCGGCTGATGCGCCGGTGATGGGGGGCCGCTCCACGCCTGACCGCGCGTCAGGCGCGACGCCCACCGTTTCGGCGACGCCGCCGCTCGCGCGCCACGCGGTCCCGGTGCTGCTCGCGCTGGTCACGCTCCTCGCCCCGCCGAGCCCGGCCGGCGCGCAGGAGGTGCGGACCGCGCTCTCGCCGGACTCGGCCACGGTCGGCGACGTGGTCGAGGTGGCGGTGCGGGTGCACCTGCCGCCGGGGTACCGCGTTGCGGCGCCCGATTCGCTGACGCTGCCGGAGACCCTCGAGAACGCCGGCCGCCGCCGGGTCCTCGACGAGGAGCGCCCGGACAGCTCGCTGCAGGTGACCTTCGTCTACCCGGTGACGCCGTGGCACCCGGGCAGGCAGGCGCTGCCGATCGTGCCGGTCAGGGTCGTCGGGCCCGGCGGCTTCGACCGGACGCTCCAGGCGGCGCTGCCGCCCCTCACCGTGCTGTCCGTGCTGCCGCGCGACACGACGGGAATCAAGCCCCGGCCGGCCCGCGGAGTGCTGGGCGCGAACCGGCTCCTCTGGCCCTACATCCTGGCCGCGCTGCTCCTGCTGCTCCTGCTCGCACTTCTCGCCTGGTGGCTGTGGCGGCGGCACCGCCGCCGCACCGCCGCGGTGCCGGTCATCCCGCTCCGCACGGCCCGCGAGCAGGCGCTCGAGGCGCTCGACCGCGTGCGCGAGGCGGGGCTGATCGCCGCGGGGGCGCACAAGGAGCACTACAGCCGGATCGCGGCCGCCGTGCGTACCTACCTGGCCACGCTGGATCCCGCCTGGGGCACCGAGCGAACCACGTCCGAGCTGCTCCTCGGGATGCGCGCCGGGATGGATGCGGACGCGGTGCGTGAGCTGCGCCGGCTGCTCGGCTCGGCGGACCTGGTGAAATTCGCCCGCCACCGGCCTGACGCCGCCGAGGGGGAGGAGGCGTGGCGGGCCGCCCGTGCGTGGGTGCTGGCCTACCCGCCCGCCGCGAAGCCGCCCGAGCAGGTCACCGCGGAGGCGGCCTGATGAGCTTCGGCTTCACGCATCCCTGGCTGCTCCTGCTCGTGCTCCCGCTGGCCGCGTTCCTCTGGTGGGCGAGGCGGGGGCCGCGCGCGGCGCTGGTCTTCTCGCGCGCTCCCGTGCTGGCACGCCTCGCCCGGCCGAGCGCCGCCTGGCTGGCGCGCGTGCCGGGGGTGTTCCGCACGCTCGGGGTGCTCGCGCTGATCCTGGCGCTCGCCGGTCCTCGAACCGGGATGTCCGCTGTGGACGTGCAGTCGGAGGGGATCGCCATCGTGCTCGCGCTCGACATCTCGAGCTCCATGCTGGCGGAGGATTTCCACCCGCGGAACCGGCTGGCGGTGGCCAAGCAGGTGGTGCACGACTTCGTGCAGGGGCGCAGGGAGGACCGGATCGGCCTCGTCGCCTTCGCCGGGGAGGCGCTGACGCAGGTGCCGATCACGGTGGACTACCAGGTCGTCTACCAGGCGCTCCAGCAGCTCGACGTGGGCGACCTCGAGGACGGCACGGCGATCGGCACGGCGATCGCCACGGCCGCCAACCGGCTGCGCAAGGCGCCGGGCAAGTCGAAGGTCATGATCCTCATGACGGACGGAGAGAACAACCGCGGCGAGATCGATCCATTGACGGCGGCCAAGGCGGCGGCCGCGTTCGGCGTGAAGATCTACACCATCGGGGTCGGCCGCGAGGGCGTGGCGCCGATCCCGGTGGCGCGGGGGCTGTTCGGCTACGAGTACGCCAACCTGCCCGTCCACATCGACGAGAACCTGCTGCGCAACATCGCCGGCACCACCGGCGGACAGTACTTCCGCGCGACCAGCGCGGCCGCCCTCGACAGCATCTACCACCGCATCGACACGCTCGAGCGCTCACCCGTCAAGGTGCACCGCTACGTGGACTTCACGCCGTGGACGCTGCCGTTCCTTCTCTTCGCCATGGGCATGCTGGTGGGCGAGTGGGGGCTCAGGGCCAGCCGCTGGGGACGGGTGCCGTGAGCTTCGGGCGGCCGGTGCTGCTCTGGCTGGCGCTCGCGCTGCCGCTGGCGCTCGTGCTGGCCGTGCTCGCCTGGCAGCGGCGCAGGCGCGCCGTGGCACGCGCGCTCGGCGAATCCGCGCTCGTCCGCCGCCTCGGGGCGACGGGGATCGACCGCTTCCCCTGGCCGCGGCTGCTGCTGCTGGCGATCGCGGGCGCGGCCCTCGGCCTGTCCGCCGCGGACCCGCGCTGGGGCACGGAAAGCGTGGAGACCCACGGACGCTCGCTCAGCATGGTGCTCGCGCTGGACGTGTCCCGCTCGATGTACGCGCAGGACGTGAAGCCGGACCGGCTGGAGCGCGAGCGGATCATGTCGCGGATGCTGCTGCGCGAGCTGCCCGGGGACCGCATCGGCGTCGTCGTCTTCGCGGGACGCGCCTACGTGCTCTCGCCCCTGACCGGGGACCACTCGGCGCTCGAGCTCTACCTGGATGCGCTCGGCCCCGACATGGTCAGCCAGGGCGGCACCTCCCTCGCCTCCGCCATCGGCCAGGCCGTGGACCTCGTGCGCGAGCGCGCCAGCCCCGGCGCCGATCGCGTCGTCGTGCTCATGACCGACGGAGAGGCGCTGGAGGACCAGGGGCAGGTCACGGATGCGGCCCGAAACGCGGCCTCTGCGGGCGTGACGATCGAGACCGTGGGGCTCGGCACCACGGCCGGCGCGCCCGTGCCGGACGAGGATCCGACCTCCACGCCGCCGCGGGGGTACAAGCGGGATCCGGCAAGCGGACAGGTCGTGATCTCGCGCCTCGATCCCACGCTGCTGCAGCAGGTGGCGCGAATCACGCATGGAGACTACGTGCAGCTCGAGCAGCCGGGCGCGACCTCGGCGCTGCTGGCCACGCTCCGTGCCCTGCACCGCAGCGAGGGCCCGGCCGCGCGCCACCTGCAGCAGAAGGAGCAGTACGAATGGTTCGTCGCGATCTCTCTCGCCTGCCTCGCCCTCGATGCCCTGCTCGGCCGCGTGCGCGCGCGGCGCCAGGCCGCCACGCTGGCGCACGAACGGGTCGCGCCCGAGGCCGCGAGGGGGGAGGCGTGAGCGTGCGTCGCCTGCTGCTGCTCGCCTCGCTGGCGGCCCTCGTCGGCTTCGGCATCGGCGACCTCGAGCGCGGCAACCGCCTCTACCGGGCCGGGCGCTTCTCGGAGGCCGTACAGGCGTACGAGCAGGCGCTGCACGACGGGGGCAGCTCCCCCGAGCTGCAGTACAACCTCGGGACGGCGCTGCTCCAGGTCGGCCGCTATGCGGAGGCGGAGCAACACCTGCGCGCGGCGCTTTCCGACGTCGATCCGGCGCTGCGACAGCGTGCCTTCTACAACCTGGGCAACCGCTTCCTCACCGATGCGCGCAAGGCGGAGGCGGGCAAGCAGGCGGGCCCACTCCTCGACAACGCCATCCAGTCCTACAAGCAGGCACTGCGCCTCGCGCCGGCGGACCGGCAGGCCAAGTGGAACCTGGAGCTGGCCATCCGCGATCGCGACAAGCAGCGCCAGCAGCAGTCGCAGTCGGGCGGTGGTCAGTCCAACCAGCAGCAGCAGAGCAAGAGCAAGGGGCAGGGCGGCGGCGGTGGCGGCGCCCAGCAGCAGGGCGGGAGCAGCACGCAGGGCGGCGCGTCCGGCCAGCAGGGGCTGAGCAAGGAGCAGGCGGAGCGCATCCTGGCGGCTGCGGATCAGGACGAGCGCCAGCTCTACCGGCAGCGGATGCAGAAGGGTCAGCGGGAGACCCGCGTCTCGCGGGACTGGTGACGTGTCCCGCTGCGCCGTCCTCCTGCTCGCGGTCCTGACTGCGGCCGCAGCCGCGCCCCGCCGCGGCACGGCCCAGCAGGACGACGTCCGGGTCGAGGCGTCGCTGTCCGAAACGGTGGTCCGCGCGGCCGAGACCTTCACGCTCGAAGTGAGCGTCAGCAGCCACGGCGGCGCGCCCGACGATATCGCGCCGCCGCCGCTCCCCCAGGGGCTGCAGGTGATCGGGACGCAGGATTTCTCCGAGTACCAGTTCTCCCTCCCGGGCGGCCGCACCCGGAGCGTGCGCCGCCAGTTCCAGGTGCTCGCGTCGGCGCCGGGCCGCTACGCCATTCCCCCCGTGGCCGTGACCATCGACGGGGTGCGCTACCACACGAACGCGCTGCTGCTCACGGTGAGGCCTGCCGCCGCGGCGTCGCGGGGCGGCGAGCGGGTGGGCTCGACCGGCCCCGGAGACGAGGTCGTCCTGAACGCCTGGCTCACCCCCGACACCGTCTGGGTCGGGCAGCAGGTGACCATGCGCGCGGAGGCGCTGTTCTCCGAGGACGTCCGGATGCGGCTCGGCAGCGTGCCCCAGTACCAGGCGCCGACGCCGTCCGGCTTCTGGACCTACGACCTCGGCGGTGGCGCGGGCGTCGAGCTCCGCTACGTCCACGGGCATCTCTACGAGGTCCAGACGTTCCGGCGCGCCTACTTCCCGCTCAGCGCCGGCAGGTTCGAGATCCCCCCGGCACAGCTCAGCTACGACGTGCGGCGGGGGTTCCTCGGATCACCCCAGACGCAGGAGCTGAAGAGCAATCCGCTGGCCGTGACGGTGCGGGCGCTGCCCGACGCGGGCCGGCCGGCCGACTTCGACGGCGCGGTCGGCGAGTACAGCGTGCGCGCCTGGATCCAGCCCGACCGCGTCTCGGCGGGCGAGGCCGCCACCCTGACCGTGGAGGTGCAGGGCGACGGCAACGTGAAGGCGCTGCCACCCCCGACCCTGCCCGCGCTCGCGGACGTTCAGGTCTACCCCCCGACCGAGGAAGCGGAGGAGGACACCTCGGGCGCCGCGGTCTCCGGTGTCAAACGCTTCAGCTGGGTGATCGTCCCGACGCGGGAGGGCCCGCTCACCATTCCTTCCGTCCGCTACCCTTACTTCGACCCCGCCCACGCGCGCTACGATGTCGCGCGCAGCGGAGCGGTGGGGCTGCGCGTCGAGCACGGCGCCGCGGTGGCGGCCGCGGCCGGCCCGCTCCAGATCGCGGGACCCGCGCGTCGCCCCGCCGGCGACCCGCTCTCCTGGGTGCGATCCCCACTCTTCGCCATGCTTCAGGCGACGCCTCTGCTCGCCTTCGCCGGCGTGCTCCTCGTGCGTCGCCGCCGCCGCCCGCGCCGGCCCTCGCGCGCCGAGCTGCGGGGCGGGCGGATGCGTGCGCTGGCCGCACTGCGCGAGCGGGACGACGACGGTGACCCGGAGGTGCTCCACGCGCTCGAGGAGCTGCTGCGCGCGCGGCTGGCCGCCTTTCTCGGGGATGCCGGGATCACCTCCCGCTCCCGCCAGGCACTCCTGCCGGCCCTGGAGGAGGCAGGCCTCTCTCCGGAGCTCGCCGCCGGCGCGGCGACGCTCGTGGCCCGGATCGACGAGGCGCGCTACCGCCCGGAGCCGCCCGGCGCGGACGAGCGCGCGGCTCTCATCGATCAGGTCGAGCACCTCCTCGAGGAGATCGAGGGAGGCTCGCCACGGCGCCTCCGCACCCGCGCCGGCGCGGGCCTCGTCGCGGCGCTCCTTCCGACCGCCGCGCTCGCGCTGGGAGGGCTGCGCGTCGCGAGCCCGGGCCCTCCGCCGGCCGCGGCCGCGGCCCCCGCCCCGGATGCGGCCTTCGGCCGCGGGATCGAGCGCTATGACGCCGGGGCGTACCGCGCGTCAGCGGCCGAGTTCGGCGCCTGGGTGCGGCGCCACCCGCGGGATGCCGCCGCCTGGTACGACCTGGGCAACGCATGGTACCGGCAGGGACGGCGGGGACGCGCCGTCTGGGCATGGCTGCGCGCCCTCGAGCTCGCGCCCCGGTCGCAGGATGCCCGCCGCAACCTGGCCGTGGCGGGGGTCGACCCGGCCGTGGTGAGTGCGGCGCTGCCGGCCGTGCCTCTCTCGCAGCGTGAGCTGCTGCTGCTCGCCTCGCTCGGCTGGCTGGTCGGCGGCTGCGCGCTGGCGGCGTTCGTGCTGCGCGGGCGCCGCGCCCTCCTCGGCGGCGGCGCGGCGGCGCTGGTGCTGGCCGCCGCGGCGCTCGCGGTGCTCGGCCTGGCCCGCATACGGCCCGACACGCGCGTGGTCCTCGAGGGGGCGCCGCTTCGCGTCGCGCCGGACATCCGCTCGGAGCGGCGCGGTGCGCTCGGGGCGGGCGCCGCCGTCCGGGCCGTGGAGAGCAGGGACGGCTGGGTCCGCGTCCGCGCGGGCGCCGGCGTGGAAGGTTGGATGGAATCCCCCGCGCTCGGCTCGCTCTGATCTTGCGCGGGAAGTTCCACCCCCGCCCGGGCCGGCCGTCTCGACATGTGCGCCGCGCTTGACCGGCTTCGCGCCCGCCTGTACTCTCCGCCCCGACAGGCGATCCCCCGGACCCGCGGACCGACCATGCGCGACTTCCCGAACCTCACGCTCATCGCCCATCCGCTGGTGCAGCACAAGCTCGCCGTGCTGCGCGACCGGCACACATCGAAGAAGACGTTCCGCGAGCTCGTGGACGAGATCGCGATGCTCATGGGCTACGAGGTGACGAAGGACCTTCCGCTGGAGACGGTCTCGATCGAGACGCCGCTCGAGCGGACGGAGGCCCACGTGGTCGGCGGCAAGAAGCTGGTGCTCGTTCCGATCCTGCGCGCCGGGCTCGGCATGGTCGAGGGCTTCCTGCGCCTCATGCCCGCCGTTCGCGTCGGCCACATCGGCCTCTACCGCGAGCACGACACGCTCCAGCCCGTGGCCTACTACTTCAAGATCCCGCCCGACCCCGAGGCCCGCGACTTCATCATCCTCGATCCCATGCTCGCCACCGGCGGCTCCGCCGCTGCCGCCATCCAGCAGCTCAAGGACAACGGCGCGTCCCGCGTCCGCCTCGTCTGCCTCGTGGCCGCGCCCGAAGGGATCCGCCACCTGAACGAGCTGCACCCGGACGTCCAGGTCTTCGCCGCCGCGCTCGACCGGGAGCTCGACCAGAACGGCTATATCCTGCCCGGCCTCGGGGACGCCGGCGACCGCCTTTTCGGCACACGCTGAGCCGACATCAGGCCGCCGCGGCCCGTTGTTCGCCGTCGCTGGCGCCGCTACCTTTCGATCTCGCGGGCCCGTAGCTCAGTTGGTCAGAGCACCGGACTCATAATCCGAGGGTCGCAGGTTCGAGTCCTGCCGGGCCCATGACGCAATCGGGCGCAGTGAGGCCGTTGGCACATGACGTTCTGGCGCCGGGGCGGGAAGTCCGACGAGATGCCGTTCCTCGAGCATCTCGAGGAGTTGCGCTGGCGTATCATCTGGAGCCTGCTCGCGCTCGTGGCCGGCGCCCTCGCGGGCTTCTTCCTCGTCACCCACTTCGACGTGCTCGGGCTGCTCATCCGGCCCGTGCGCCCGTTCCTCCAGGGCGGCAAGCTCAAGTACCTCGGCCCGGCTGACCCCTTCTTCGTCACGCTGCACCTCGCCGTCATCACCGGCCTGCTGCTCGCGTTCCCCATCGTCGCCTACCAGATCTGGTCGTTCGTCTCGCCCGCGCTGCTGCCGGCCGAGAAGCGCGCCATCCTGCCCGCGCTCTACTTCGGACTCCTCCTGTTCGCCGGCGGGATGGCGCTGGCGTACTTCGGCGTGCTGCCGATCGCGCTGCGCTTCTTCAGCGGGTTCCAGCAGGCCGACCTCGAGCAGAACATTACCATCGACGCCTATCTCGCCCTCGTCCTCAAGCTGCTGCTCGGCTTCGGGCTGGTGTTCGAGACCCCCGTCGTCATGCTCGTGCTCGCTGCGCTCGGGATCGTCACCTCCAGCATGCTGCGGCGCACCCGGCCCTTTGCCATCGTCATCATCTTCGTCGTGGCCGCGCTGCTCACGCCGCCCGACGTCTTCTCCCAGATGCTCATGGCGCTGCCCCTGCTCGTCCTCTACGAGCTCAGCATCTGGATCGTCAAGATCACCGAGCGGCGGCGGGCCGCCTCCATCGCCGCCGCTGGCGACGACGAGCCGATCGAGCCGAGCGGCACCGCCTGAGCCGGTCCCGCCCTCAGCCCTCCACCTCCCGGGCTCCCGTCCCCGCCCGCTCCGCGTTCGCCCGCATCGCTCCCGCGACGTACTCCGCCAGGCCTTCCGCCCGCTTCTCGTAGGTCGCACGGAAGCGCGGGTCCGCCACGTACATTTCGCCCAGCGCCCGGTGCATGGATGGGCTGCACGGATAGAACCACCGCTCGATGTGCTGCCGGTGCTCCTCCGCCGCGTCCATCGCCGCCTCGCTCTCCGGCGCCTCGCCCGACGCCTTGATCTCCGCCCAGCGCCCCATCTGCGCCTCCGTCTCCTCCTTGATCCGGGACCACTCCGCCTTCCCGTAGCCGCGGGTGCGCCGCGCCGACTCGCGGTACGCCTCCGTCTTCCCCCAGCGCTCCCGCACCTCCGCCTCGTGCTCGCCCGGGTCGAAGCTGTCGAAGCCCTCGAACATGCCGTTCACGTCCATCTCGGTCCCTCCTTCCAGGGTTTCCAGCGTCCGCTCCACGGCCCGCCGCACCGCGTCGAGTCTCCGGATCCGCTCCTCCAGCAGCGCACGCTGCGACTCCAGCGCCGCCCTCCGCTCGAACGCAGGGTCGTCCAGCAGCCGCCGGATCGAGTCCAGCGGGAACCCCAGCTCCCGGAACAGAAGGATCTGCTGCAGCCGCGCGAGCTCCGTCTCACCATAGCGCCGGTAGCCGTTGGCGCCGCGCTCCGCGGGGTGGAGCAGCCCCACCTCGTCGTAGTGGTGCAGCGTGCGCACGGTGACATGCGACATCGCGCTCACCTCGCCCACCGTCCACGGCCTGCTCATCGCGTCCTCCATCCCGTCCGGCGTTCCCGTGCCCGACCCTCCGATGGTAATACCTCCCGTAACGTGAGGGTCAAGAGTCGGCTGGCGCGGCGCGGCGCACATCCGCATCATGCGGGAGCGCGGCCGCGATCCGCGCGCTCCCGTACATCTTCAGTCGGTCCGCACGGAGGTCCTGCATGAGGGCGATCCGCACCCGCCTGTCGGCGATGATGTTCCTCCAGTACTTCGTCTACGGCGCCTGGTTCGTCACCATGGCGACGTACCTGACGCAGACGCTGCACTTCTCCGGCTCGCAGGTGGGTACGTGGGTGTACGGCTCGCCGGCGCTGGCCGCGATCGTCTCGCCGTTCTTCGTGGGGATGGTGGCCGACCGGTTCTTCTCGACGGAGCGGGTGCTGGCTGTGCTGCACCTGGCGGGGG
The DNA here is from genome assembly GCA_963708135.1 of uncultured Gemmatimonadales bacterium. Taxonomy (GTDB): domain Bacteria; phylum Gemmatimonadota; class Gemmatimonadetes; order Longimicrobiales; family RSA9. The sequence continues at coordinate 1,383,735 of OY970192.1, forward strand.
CGGCCCTCCTCTGGCTGGCCTCGATCCAGACGACGTTTCTGCCGTTCTATCTGGCGATCCTCGGCTACACGCTCTGCTTCATGCCGACGCTGGCCCTGACGAACTCGCTCTCCTTCGACCACGTGAGCGACACCGCGCGCGACTTCCCGAAGATCCGGGTGCTCGGCACCATCGGCTGGATCGTGGCGGGGCTGATCATCGGCGGGATGCACTGGGATGCCACGGTGCTGCCGCTGCGCCTGGGTGCGGTCGCGTCCCTGGCCATGGCGCTCTACTGTCTGACGCTGCCGCACACGCCGCCGCACGCCGCCGGCAAGCCGCTCGGCGCGCGCGACGTGCTCGGGCTGGACGCCCTTTCGCTGCTGAAGGACCGCTCCTTTCTGATCTTCGTGCTCGGCTCGTTCCTGATCTGCATCCCGCTCCAGTTCTACTACACGTGGACGAATCCCTTCCTGAACGAGGTGGGGATGCAGGCGGCGGCGTCGAAGATGACGCTCGGGCAGGTCTGCGAGATTGGCTTCATGCTGCTCATGCCCTGGATGCTGGTGCGGCTCGGGGTGAAGCGGATGCTGCTCCTGGGCATGGGCGCGTGGGTGTTCCGGTATGTGATGTTCGCCTTCGGCAACACCGGCTCGCTGGTGTGGATGCTCTATCTCGGCATCATCATTCACGGCGTCTGCTACGACTTCTTCTTCGTCACGGGCCAGATCTACGTGGACCAGCAGGCCCATCAGCGCATCCGCGCCGCGGCGCAGGGCTTCATTGCGCTCGTGACGCTCGGGGCGGGGCAGTGGGTCGGCGCCCTGCTGGCCGGGCCGATCGCGCAACTCTACACGACGACCGGCCCGAACGGCATCCAGCACGACTGGCGGGCCATCTGGCTCACGCCCGCCGCCATGGCGGCCGTGGTGCTCGTGCTGTTCGCGATCCTCTTCCGGCCGCGGGCGGCCCGCGCGCCCGTCAACGGTGCCGTGGGGGTCTCGCCGGTCGTGCCCGCCGCGTAGCCGACCGCGCGCCGGCCTGCTCCGGACTTGCCAGACCCGAGCCCTTGAACCATCTTGGGGACGTTGGTTCGCCTCACGGCCGCGCTCGCGGCACGGAGCAATCCTCCCGATGGCAGGTTGCGCACTCCCGCGCGGCCCTCTCCTGCGTTCCCCACCGCACCGCATCCTGCCCGGGCGTTCCCTCCTTCGGAGCAGTGTATGCGCGCCCCGCCGTTCGTACCCTCGGTTCACGGATTCCCGTTCGCCAACGAGTTCACGGTGGCGGGCGGGCTGTTCGGCCTGTCCTCTCCGCTGGCGCCGTCGTTCGGGCTGGCGGCGGGCATGTGCTGGGCGGCGCTGGATCGGTACGTCTCGGGGCGTCGCATTCCGCGTGACCTGACGCGTCCCGACGCCGGCGATGCGCTATACCTCGAGTTCGTGCAGCGGCAGACCAACGCGCTCTCCGGCCTCGGCTGGGACGTGCTCCGCCGCGTCCAGCAGGAGCCCGAGGTTGGCATCGTGCGCTCTCTCGCCGCGCGCTCCCGCCGCTCCTGGCGCTCCATCCGGCGCGAGATCGACTCCGGCCGCCCCGCGCTCCTGCTCGCCCTGCGTGCGGACGGGGTCTTCGGGGATCCGTCCACGAGCGCGCCGGTCCTCGCGCACTCCTATTCCATAGACCGGCGTATCGGCCGCGCCTCGCTCTCCGTCTATGACCCCAACCGGCCGGGGAGCGACTCGGTGCGGCTCACCTTCCGGCTCGGCGGCCCGCGCACCCCTCTCGGCGCCACGCTGGCGGCGGAGCCCGTGCGCGGCTTCCTCCACGTGCCCTACGATCGCGGAGTGCCGGCGTGGCTCACGTGGGAGGCGGCAGGCGACGTCGCGCGCAGCGGTCCGGCGCCCGTCGGCGCACCCATCGCCGCATGGGACCGGCGCGGGACGCTCCACGTCCTGGATCGGACGGAGGGGCCGGAGCTCGTCACCGTCCGGCGCGACCGACGCGGCCGCTGGACGGCCGCACGGCTGCCCCTGGCGGGCGCCTCGCCGGAGGGGGAGGAGCGCCTCGACGATCTCGCGGTGATCGAAGGGCCGCGGGCCATCGGCCGCACCGCGGCGGGGGACCTCGTCGAGCTGTACCGGTCTCCGCTCGGGCGCTGGCGCGCCCGCAACGTGACGCAGCGCCGCGGCATCGGAGACGGGTTCCGGGTTCAGACGGCGCCCTGCCTGCTGCGTGCGCCGCGGGGGCGCCTGGACGCCTTCGCCTGCCGCGAGGGACACCTGATCCACTACGAGCGTCGCCCGGGAGGGCAGTGGCGGGCGCAGAACGTGACGGCGCGCCTGGGCCTTTCCGCCAGCCACGAGCTGTCGGGCGTTCCCGTGGCGATCCGTACGGGCGAGGGGACGCAGCACGTTCTCGGCCGCAGCGGCCAGGGCGACCTGATCCACTTCCGACGCGGCCGGGACGGGCGCTGGGGCGCGAGGAACGTGACCGCGGGACTCCCGGGCGCGGCCCGCATCCGCCTCGCTGGCGACCCCGCCGCCGTCGCCTGGCCCGACGGCAAAGAGCTCACCGTCTTCGCCGTGGATGGGTCGGGCGGCGTGGCGCACCTCCGCTGGACGCCGCGCGCGGGCTGGCGGGCTCGCTCGCTCCTTCCCGATGCTGCGGCCGCCGAGGTCGCCTTCCCGTCGGAGGGTCCGCTGCAGCCGGTCGCGGGCGAGGACGGAACGCTCCACCTGTTCGCCAGAGCGGCCGATGGCCGGCTCATGCACGCGTGGGCGGCCCGTTCGCAGGCCTGGCGCCTCAATGTGCTCACCGGAACGCGCCCGACCACGCCGGCCGATCTCGGCCTCGAGCAGGGACCGTGCGCCGTGCGCGGGACCGGCGGCGAGTTGCGCGTCTTCGGACGCCTTGCCGGAGACCTCGTGCTCTACCGCTGGCACCCCGGCGCCGACTGGGTGGCGGAGAGCTTCGCGCGGGAGCGCTGGACGGAGGCGGGCGGCGGCATTGCGGGTCCGGTCGTCCGCGTGGAGGGCCGTGCCGGCGGCATCGTCGCCTGTGACCTGCGCGGCGGCCCGATCCTGGTGCGCGCGACCCCGCTCGGCGCCGGCCGCACGCTCCTCCTCGGCACTTTGGCGGCGGTGCGGGCCGGCGGCGGCCTGCTGCTCGACTGGGCCGCGGCGCCCGCCCGGCTGGCCTCGCGGGTCGCGGATCTGCGCCGGGCCGAGCCGGCCGCGGAGGACGCGACCGGCCCCGCCGCCTCGGCAGTCATCGAAGCTCCGGAGATCCGCGAGCCGGCCCCGGAGGAGGGCCTCCTCCCCGGCGGCTGGACCGGCGAGTCGCGCGAGGTTCGGGAGCTGCGCCGCGAGCGCCGTCGGCTGGAGAGCGAGCGGGAGGAGCTGAGCGCCGACCGCGAGGCCCTCGTCGCGGACCGCGAGGAGCTCGGCTCGGAGCGGGAGCAGCTCACGTCCGACCGGGAGAGCGTTTCGGCGGAGCGAGACCGGGTGGCCGGGGAGCGCGAGCTCCTTGGCCTGGAGGAGGAGCGGCTCACCACAGATCGGCAGCAGCTGGCGGCGGAGCGCGACGACCTGGCCGCCGAGCGGGCGCAGGCCGCGGCGGAGCGCGAGCGGCTCGACGCCGACCGGCATCGCATGGCGGTGGAGCGGGAAGAGCTCGCGGCGGAGCGCGACGGTGTTAGGGCCGAGCGGGACGGTGTTACGGCGGAGCGGGATGCGTTCGCGGCGGAGCGGAATGCGCTCGCGGCGGAACGGGAGCGGCTCTCGGCGGAGGCCGAACGGCTGAGGGCGGAGCGGGAGCAGGTCGAGCGCGAGCGCGTGGAGCTGGCGGGCGACCGCGACCTGCTGGCCGGGAAGCGAGAAGGCATTGCGCCGGAGGCGGGCCGGGGGACCTCGGACTGGGAGCGCCCCGAGTACGACGAAGGAGCGATCGCGGAGCTCGAGGCGGAGCGGCAGCGGCTCACGGACGAGCTCGCGGGCGCCCGGCAGGCACGCGAGGAGATCGATCGCCGCCTGGCCGCCGCCGCGGCGGACGCGGACGCGCTGGCGCGCGAGAGAGCGGCGGTGGCCGAGGAGCGCGACCGGCTGCTGGACGAGGCCACGGCGGCCGCGGACGAGCGCGACCGCTTCGATGCCGAGCGCCGGCGCTTCGAGGCGGAGCGGGACCGGCTCGAGGCTGTGCGTGGGCGCCTGCAGGGCGACCGCGACGAGATCACCCGCGAGGAGGCGAGGACGGACGCGGCCCGCGAAGCCCTGGAGGCCGAACGGGATGGGCTCGCGAGCCAGGCCGCGGCGCTCGTCGAGGAGAAGAAGGCGCTTGCCGCCGAGCGGGAGGCGGAGGCGGTACGCCAGAAGGCGGCCAGGGAGGCGCTCGAGGCCGAGCGCGAGCAGCTCGCGACCTGGCGGAGCGCCCTGGAGGCGGAGATGGAGGAGGCGGCAGAGCGTCGCGCGGCGCTCGAGAAGGAGAGCGGCAAGCTGGCGGCCATGGCTGCGGAGCGCACGAGCCTGGGGGCGGAGCGCCCACCCGCCGGCGACGATCAGTCCCGGCTTCATGCGGCCCGCGACGCGCTGGAGGCGGAGCGCGAGCAGCTCGCGACCTGGCGTCGCGCGCTCGAGGGCGGGATGGAGGAGGCCGCGAAGCGGCGGGCCGGCCTGGACGAGGAGCGCGCCGCGCTGGAGCAGGAGCGCGCCGCGCTGGAGGAGAGCCGGGCGGCCGTGGAGGCGGAGCGCGGCGCCATCGAGGATGCCCGCAGCACGCTCGAGGAGCAGCGCAGGGCGCTGGAGGAGGAGCGGTCGCAGCCGAAGGCGCCCCCGGCGACGCCTCCCGCGCCCGTCGCCCTGGCGGAGGAGTCAGCGGCCGGGGACGAAACGGCCGAGGCCGCGGCCGAACGGATCGCGAGCGAGCTGGAGGAGGCCGCCGCGGTCGGCGAGGCCCGGCGCGCCGCCCGGGAGCAGGACAACGGGCGGTCGAAGAAGCAGGAGCGGAAGAAGGCCGGGAGGTCGCGTCGCGACATCGCCGCGCACGCGAACGGCAAGCCGGAAGCGAACGGTAAGGTGGACTCCGGGCCGGCGGCAGCGCCCGCGAGCGGCTTTCCGGCCCGGGGTGCTACGCCCGCCCGGCATCGGAGCCCGGCGCTGGACGGCCTCCCGCTCTTCGATCCGGACGAGCCGATCACGCCGCACGAGCCGCCCGAGGCCGGGGCGCAGCCCGGAGAGGCGGCGGCGCAGGCGGCGCCGGCCCCGCAGCAGAGCGAGGTGCAGAAGCGGCACAAGGAGAGCCGGGCGCTCAAGCGGATCCTCGCGCTCTCCGACCGCTACAGCCCGAAGATCTTCTCGCCCGGCGAGGACCCTGCGCAGGAGGAAGGAGACCGGGCCGGCTGAGCGGAGGAACCGCCGGTGGGGGCTAGCTAGGTGGTGCCCGGCTCCGGCCCGGCGCCGGGCCGCCACATGCCCTTGGCGACCGCGGGCACGAACGCGTCCAGCCCCGGGGGCGGGAACTGGAGTGTGCGTCCCTCCTCCGCGCTGCGGTACGCGGCCATGAGCAGTTGCACGACCTCGAGCCCGTCCTCGAACGTCAGGCGGGGGGGCTCCTTGCCCAGGAAGGCCCGCACGAAGTGGCGGTCCTCCGCGGCATACCCGTAGGCGGCGGCTTCATCGGCCACCACCGGCATGAGCCCCGTCTCGGCGTTCTGCTTCTCGACCAGGTCCTCCCCCGCATCCCCCGCCACCCTTCGCGAGAAGAAGAGCCGCAGCCCGGTGTCCAGGCTGCTCCAGGCCATCGAGTACTCCGGGCCGAGGCATTCGGCGGAGAGTCGCAGGCCGGGGCCGACGAAGCTCCACGAGGTCGTCGCCTCGCCGAGCACCCGGTGCCCATCCTCGGTCTCGAACTCGACGGTGATGCTGGCGAAGTCCTCCGCCGGCGCGTGCCCGTAGTCCACGGCCGCGCCCATCATCTCGGAGAGCCGCCCCACGTACTCGGGGCGGGTCCACTTGAGGCTGGCGATGTGTCCGGTCACGCGGACCGGGCGGACGCTCGAGAGCGGCCGATCGGGGCTGGTGAGGAGGTGCCGGATGACGAGCGCGGAGTGGCACATCATGTCGTTCAGCACGCCGCCACCCTGCAGGCTGCCCTGCCAGAACCACGGCTTGTGCGGGCCGCTGTGCTCCTCCGCCGCTCGCGCGAGGTACGGGCGCCCGGTGGTGGCGGCGCCGCGTCGCCAGAGGAGCGTCCGTCCGCGCTCGATGGCCGGCGCGAAGACCTGGTTCTCCAGGTAGCCGGTGACCAGCCCCGCGCCGCGCGCGAGCTCGACGACCCGGCGCGCCTCCGCGACGTTGCGCGCGAGCGGCTTCTCGCACGCGAGCCCCTTCAGCGCGCCGCGCCCGCTCTCCAGCGCCCGCACGATCTCCTCCACGTTGCCGACCCGGGAGTGGTTCGGACCACACAGCCAGATCGCGTCGATCGCGGGATCCTCGACCATCTCCGTGATCGAGCCGTAGGCGCGCCCGCTCCCGATGTCCAGCCGCCGGGCCTCCTCGGCCGCGGACGCGGCGTTCTCGGCGTTCGGGCTCCACACGCCGCGCACGTCCGCGTCGCGCACGGAGCGCCACGCCTCCATGTGGAAGCGCGCGTTGAAGCCGCTGCCAATGAAGCCGACGCCCAGCCGCTCACCCATCGCCGATCTCCTCGTAATGCACGCCCAGCTTGCGCAGCGCGGGCTCCGGACAGCCCTTCCATTCCGGCACCACCTGGTTGCCCAGGAAGCGGATGTCCTCGATCCCGATCCGGCTCGTGTAGAAGCCGGTCGCCGTCAGGTCCCGGAAGCGGTTGAAGAACGCCACGCCCTGGCTCATCTCCGGGCGCGCCCGCTCCGGCCAGGCAATGTCATCCAGGATCGCGGTCCGCTGCGCCTGCTTCGCCCCCGCGAACGACTGCCCGAAGCGACGCCGGCTCTCCTCGTCTAGCCAGCGCAGCCCGCCGCGCATCGGCGTCTGGAGCTCCGGCCGGTCCACGAGCGTGAAGTCCATGAACTCCGGCACCCCCGCGTCCGTGGCGCTGCCCGAGCGCTCGTCGCGCGGGATCACCAGATCCGCGAGCAACCGCACCGTGCGCCATTCGTGTGGCGAGAAGAAGCGGGGCGCGAACGCGACCCCCGTCTTCTCCTGCTCCACCACCGCCCGCTGCGCCGCTTCCGCGGCGCGGCCGAGCACGGTCGGCCGGCCGTCCAGCGCCGTCGTGAGCGGGACGGCGGCCATGAGGGCGAGCATCTGACGCCGGTTGATGTCGCTCACAGCTCCCCCTTCTTCATCAGGTCCGCGATGATGCCGGATGTGCGCGCGGACAGCGCGAGGATCGTCCAGGTCGGGTTCTTGTCCGCCTGCGAGACGAACGGAGCGCCATCCGCCACGAACAGGTTCTTCACGTCGTGCGCCTGGCAGCGCGCGTTGAGCACCGAGCGCTTCGGGTCGGTCCCCATCCGGGTCCCGCCCACCTCGTGGATGATCGTGCCGCCGGGCGCGATGCCGTAGCCCTCCTCCTTCGTCGGCATCGGCTGCCGCACCACCCCGCCCATGTCGTCCATCAGCGCGCGGAAGGTCTCCTGCATGTGCTTCACCTGCTGATACTCGTGCTCCGTGAACTCCCAGTGGAAGCGAAGCACGGGGATTCCGTAGCGATCCACGACCTCCGGATCGACCTCGCAGTAGGAGCCCTCGTTCGGGATCATCTCGCCCCGCCCCGAGAAGCCGACGTGCGCGCCGTAGTAGCGCCGGTAGTCCTGCTTCAGCGCCTTGCCGTAGCCACCCCCGGATGGATAGTGCTGGATCCCCCCCATGAAGCCGTAGGACGGCATTCCCATCCCGCCCCAGATCTCGATGTGGTAGCCGCGCGGGAAATCCAGCTTACGGTTGTCCAGCCACCACGGCATGTAGAGGTGCATGCCGCCGACGCCGTCCTCGTTGTGCGCCACCGGGTCCACCATGCGTGGGATGAAGCCGGACACGTCCGTGCCCAGCGTGTCCGTGAGCGAGCGCCCGACCTGGCCGCTCGAGTTGGCCAGCCCGTGCGGAAACAGCGAGGAGCGCGAGTTCAGGAGCAGCCGGCTCGTCTCGCACGCGCTCGCCGCCAGCACGACAATGTGCGCGCGCACGTGCTCGTCCGCACCCGTCTTCTTGTCGATGTAGGAGACCCCGGTCGCGAGACCCTGCGGGTTCGTGGTCACCTCCCGCGCCATCGCGTTCGTGATCAGCGTCAGGTGCCCCGTCCCGAGCGCGGGCTGGATCAGGACCGGGGGGCTGGAGAAGTTGGAGTTCGTGCCGCACCCCCGGCCACATTCGCCGCAGTAGTGGCACGCAGGCCGGTCGTGGATCGAGCGCGTTATGATCGAGAGACGGGAGGGGATGCACGTCACGCCCAGCCGGTCCGCCGACTCCTTGATCATGAGCTCGTAGCAGCGCGGCCGCGGCGGCGGCAGGAAGATGCCGTCCGGATCGTTCGGGAGCCCCTCCCTGCTCCCGAACACGCCGATCAGGCGGTCCACCGCGTCGTAGTGCGGCTTCAGGTCCTCGTAGCCGATCGGCCAGTTCTCGCTCAGCCCGTCCAGGTCGCCTCGCCGGAAGTCGTCCGGCCCGAAGCGCAGCGAGATCCGGCCCCAGTGGTTCGTGCGCCCGCCCAGCATTCGCGCGCGCCACCAGTTGAACTCCGTGCCCGGCGCCGTGGTGTACGGCTCGCCATCGATGTGCCACCCCCCAATGCAGCCGTCGAACTCGCCGAACGGCTTCTCCCTCGTGGATGCGCCGCGTCGCGCAGACTCGTAGGGCCACTTCAGCATGGCGCTGTCCCGGGTCGAGTACCATTCCGGCCCGGCTTCCAGGAGGACGACGTTCGCGCCCGCACGGGTGAGCTGGTAGGCGGCCATGCCGCCTCCCGCGCCCGAGCCGACGATGCAGACGTCGTAGAGCCTGCGTCGCGACACTTGCATCATGTTCTCCAGATGGGGTCCCTGCGTGGGGCTCTGATCCTGATGTAATCCGCGAGAGAAGGCGATGCAAGCCGGCGCCGTTGTGCCTCAGCCGTCCTCCGGATCGAGGAGATCCACCAGTGCCCGGCCATCGGTGCTCAGCTCGTAGTAGACCCGCCGTCCGAGCCGTGTGCGATCGACGAGGCCCGTGTCCTTCAGCCGGCCGAGCACCTGCGAGGCGCCTCCGGGCGTGCAGCCCAGGCGCGTCGCCACCTCCACGGTCGTGGCGGGGTTCCCGAGCTGCCGCAGCACCCGCGCGCGGGCACGGCCCACCAGCAGCGCCAGGCGGTCCCGCTCGGCTCCGCTCGCCGTCCGCCACGGCGCGCTCGCGTCGCGGGCCGGGAAGACCAGCGTCGGCCGGCCCGGGGCATCACAGAACACCTGCACGTCGGGCCAGGCGAACACCGAGGGTACCAGCAGCAGGCCATCGCCGAGCGTCAGGTACCGGTCCTCCGCCGCCTCGACCTCGATCGTCCGGCCGTCGTAGCGGATCGACGGGTGGAGTCGGCCGAGCAGCCCGCTCGCCCCATCCTCCGCCAGCTCACGCGATCGATGGAGCAACTCCGCCTCCAGGAGTCCCGCGAGCCGTGTCCACTCCGGCGCGAGCACGCGCGCCCAGTAGCTCTCGAGCAGGCGGACCAGATCCTGCACCGCACGGGTCGGCTCGCGGAGGAAACGGTCCATCTCGGGCGGCCGCTCGAGCCCGCCGGCGTAGGCGCGCAGCGCCTCGCGGCGCGCGACCTCGGCCGGCGTGCGGCGGACCTCCTCGAGCTGCTGGTCGAAGCCGGGCGTCGCCCTGCCCGGAGGCGGCGCAACGAAGCGGGCGACGTAGCGCCCGTCCAGCGGCACGACCACCTGAAGCAGGGAGAAGTCCAGCCCGCGGGCGCGTCGTCTCGCCCGCCGCACCCAGGGCAGGTGCAGCGCGTGGCGCGCTGGATCGGCCAGCACCCGCGTGCTCGCGACGCATTCCCACAGCGGGCTGCAGGCGAGGCGCAGGTGAGCGGCGGCGCTCTCGGGCAGTCGCATGCGGATCATGGTTTACATTTTCCTGAATCGTCGGGAGACGCGCAAGCCTCTCGCGCAGAACGGCTGTCGAGGGGACGCCGCCCGGCCTCGACGCACCCGGTGTGTGCCGGGTCCGTGTCCGTTACGCCACGCCGGCCCGCACCGCCGCGCGCCGGAACCCCTGGCGAGGAGGGTTGATCGCGTGAGTCGTTGCCGAGCGTGCCTGCTTTCCGGCGTCCTGCTGGTCGCGCCCCTGCTCCTCTCTGCGTGCCATCACCGCGCGCCCCCAACGCACCCGGCGACCCGGCCGCCCACGACCGCCTCGCCCACTCCCGCGCGGCCCTCAGAGGCGCCGCCGGCGGCGGGGCCGCGCGTGGACGAGATCGCCCTGTGCGCGCTCGACCCGAGCTCTCCGCGGGGGCTGGGGCTCGTCCGTGCCGTGCACGTGCAGGGCACGGCCGACACGCTGGGGGTGGTGGATGGCCGGCGGGTTCCCTTGGAGGAGGCGTCCCGCGGCGGGACGTTGCGCGAGGCGGAGTGGTACAGGGCGCACGAGCCGTTCGTGCTCGAGATGGGAACGGCGCGGCTCCGCTACGACATCTATGGGACGGGCCGGATCATCGACCCGACCGACCTCGCCTACCTCGGGGAGGCGGACGGTCTTCCGGTGTTCGCGGCGGCGAGCGAGGTCTCCGCCGTGGCCGGCCTGCTCCGACAGGCGCTCGCTCGCGACCCGCACCTGTCCGCCGTGCTGGCCTCGAGCCCCCGTATCCGGCAGGTCGTGGGCGGGCTGCAGGTACTTTACGTGCCGCTGCGGCGCACGCGGTGCGTGTTCCAGGGGCTTCTGCGCCGGAGCGGATCGTAGCTGGCGCGGGACGTCTCCGGGCGCTCGCTTGTCCACTTAGGGCGCGCGCGAGCCGTCGCTGCCCCGGCTCGACGCCCGCTCCGGCCCCGGTTCGAGCGGCGGCATGCTCTCGCGGATCCGCAGGAAGGCGTCCGAGACCAGCGGGTCGAAGTGCCGGCCGGTCTGCGCCTCGATCTCGGCGGCGACCTTCTCCGGCGGCCATGCAGGGCGGTAGGGGCGGGTATGGGAGAGCGCGTCGTAGACGTCGGCCACGGCCACGATGCGCGCGGGCAGCGGCGTCTCGGCGCCCCTCAGGCCGGCGTAGCCGGCGCCGTCCCATCGCTCGTGGTGGTAGAGTGCGATCTCCTCCGCGAGCTGGAGCAGCGGGGAGCGGCTTCCCGAAAGCATGCCGGCGCCGATCACCGTGTGGGCCTTCATCTCCTCGAACTCCTCCGGCGTCAGCTTGCCGGGCTTCAGGAGAATGGTGTCGGAAATGCCGATCTTGCCTATGTCGTGGAGCGGTGCCGCCTGGCGGATGAGGTCCACCTCGCTGCCGGCGAGCCCTATGGCGGCAGCCAGCAGCGCCGACACCTCGCCCACCCGCTGCGCGTGCATGCCGGTGTCGAAGTCGCGGTATTCCGCCGCGCGCGCCAGCCGCTCCAGGATCTCGAGGCGGGCCTCCTCCAGCTCCACGGTCCGGTCCCGCACCTTCTCCTCGAGCACCAGGTTGTGCCGCCGGAGCTGCAGGTGCAGGAACCGCGTCTCGAGCAGGTTGTGGATCCGCAGCACGATCTCGGTGGCGTCGAGCGGCTTGATCAGGAAGTCCTTCGCCCCGTTGGAGAGGGCGCGCTTCTTGGCCTGGGAGGTGATGTCCGCGGTGAGCACCAGGATCGGCAGGTAGTCGTCCGCCTGGATGCGCGGCCGCAACTGCTCCATGACGGCGAAGCCGTCGAGGTGCGGCATGTGCAGGTCGAGCAGCACGAGGTCCGGCCGGAACTCCAGGAACAACGGCAGCACGTGGCGCGGATCCGTCGTCGTCCGCAGTTGGCTGTACCCGGCGCGCTGGAGGATTCGCTCGAGGAGCAGCACGTTCGGCGCCTCGTCATCGACGATGAGGACGCGTCCTTCGTGAACCGCCGGTTCCGCCAAGTGCGAGGCCTCCTCGCCGTGCCGGGTCGAACGAGCTGAATGGGCACCGCCGGGCGAGGCAACTCCAAGCACGCGCAAGCGCCGCCTGCCCTCGCCGTGCCCCGAACGCAGCGGTGGATTGGGTACTGCCTCAGCGGTCCTGATCGGCCTAACGCTAAGTACGACAACATCGGAAATCAAGATCGCATCGGGCGCCGAAGGCCGCCCGGGCGGCCGCCGGAACGACATCCGCGGTTGACGCCGTCCCGCGCCAGCCGCATCCTTGGCGCCGGCGCCGGCCCCTACCACGAAACAGCCAGGAGAGGTTCCATGCGACGCCGTCCGTTCCGCCGTCCGGCCCCCTTCCGCCTCCTCCTCGCGGCGCTGCTCGCCGGGGCCGCCGCGGCACTCGGCGCCGCGCCGCCGCGAGCGGCCGCGCCGCCGCGCTGCGCGCAGGGGAACGGGGGCATCACGTTGCCACGTGGCTTCTGCGCCGTCGTGGTCGCCGACAGCCTCGAGGGTCCCCGGCACCTCGCCGTCGCGCCGAACGGCGACCTCTACGTCGCCCTCGTGGGCCGGCGGGGACAGGGCGGCGGCATCGTCGCCCTGCGCGATACGACCGACGACGGCCGGGCCGACGTCGTGCGCCGCTTCGGCACCGTCGGTGGGACCGGTCTCGCGTTGCGCGGGAACCATCTCTACTTCGCGCCCAACGGCGCGGTGCTGCGCTACACGATTTCCGCCGACGCGCTGGCGCCCACCGCGCCGCCGGACACGATCGTGGCGGGACTGCCGGCCCAGCACGGGCATACGATGAAGGCGATCGTGCTTGGGCCGGACGACGCACTCTACGTCAACGTCGGCTCCCCCAGCAACTCCTGCCAGGCGGCCGACCGCGAGCTCCGCTCGCCTGGCCACGACCCCTGCACGCAGCTCGAGACGCGCGCCGGCATCTGGCGCTTCCACGCGGATCGCACCGGTCAGACGCAGGCCGATGGGGTCCGCTTCGCCACGGGCATCCGCAACGCCGTCGGGCTCACCATCGGAGGGGACGGCGCGCTCTGGGCTACGCAGCACGGGCGCGACCAGCTCTTTCAGAGCTGGCCCTCTCTCTACAATGCGCGCCAGGGCGCGGAGCTGCCCTCGGAGGAGCTGCTCCGCGTCACCCGCGGGGCCGATTTCGGCTGGCCCTACTGCTACCACGACTGGCACAAGGGCCACCTCGTGCTCGCCCCCGAGTACGGCGGCAACGGGACGCGCGTCGGGCGCTGCGCGGACAAGCAGGAGCCCGTCGTCGCATTCCCCGGCCACTGGGCGCCCGACGGCCTCCTCTACTACCGTGGCGACGCCTTCCCCGAGCACTACCGCGGCGGCTTCTTCATCGCCTTCCACGGCTCCTGGAACCGCGCGCCGGAGCCGCAGGCCGGCTACAAGGTCGTCTTCGTCCCAATGCACGGGAACAGGCCGGGACGCTACGAGACCTTCGCCGACGGCTTCGCCGGCGCCAGCGTGCAGCCGGGCACCGCCGCCCACCGGCCGACGGGGCTGGCGGAGGGCCCGGACGGCTCGCTCTACGTCAGCGACGACCTGGGCGGCCGCATCTGGCGAATCATGCCCCTGCCGGAGGAGCGCTGACCCCCGCCCTGGGGCCACGGGGCACGCGTATGGAAACCGCTCCGAGGGGGCGGTGTACGCAGGTAAAGGCCGCCCGTCGGTGGCCTCTCGCGGCGCTGCGCGCGGCGCCCGCGGATCGTTGACAACGCGTTGGTCTCGTGCCAGCTTACGGGCTTGTTCCCGAAACGCGGCTGACCCGCGCGAAGCTCGCGAACTCTCACCGGAAGACGGTTCATGTTCGGCACGCTCAAGGGCCGGATCCTCGTCATCCTGGCCGTGCTGGCCGTGGCGGGGTTCTACCTCTACAGTCACGGCCTGAAGCTCGGCCTGGACCTGCAGGGCGGGATGCACCTGGCCCTCGAGGTCTCGGATCCGAACCACACCATGACACCGAAGGTGCGCGCGGACGCCACGGACCGGGCGCTCGAGATCATCCGCAACCGGATCAATAGTTTCGGCGTGCAGGAGCCGCTCGTGCAGAAGGTCGGCTCGGACCGCATCCTGGTGGAGCTGGCGGGCATCCGGGACCCGGCGCGCGCCAAGAAGGTGATCGAGCAGACGGCATTTCTCCAGTTCGAGTTGGTGAAGAAGGGCGGGGAGGTGATGCAGGACCTGCCGCGGATCGATCGCGCGGTGCTCGCCTCGGTCGGGCCGGAGGGGGTCAAGGCCGGCGCGGCCGGGACACCCGCGGGCAAGCAGGGCGCGCCGCAGCAGACGCTGAACCTGATCTTCGGGCGCAAGGACTCCGCCGCCGCGGGCAAGGACACGACGGCGGGCGGGAGCGACACGACGAAGGCCGGCGCCGCCGCGACGGCCTCGGACACCGCGGCCGGCGCGCAGGACACGGTCGCCGCCCAGCGGCCCTTCAGCAGTCTCCTCCTGGAAAGCGGGTCGGAGGGCGAGTTCCTGGTGGCGGAAAACGATGTGCCGGCGGTGACCAGGTACCTGTCTCTGCCGGAGGTGCAACGCTCGCTGCCGCGCAACACCACGCTGCTCTGGTCGGCGCACCCGGAGGGGAAGGGTGCCAGCCTCTACCGCCGGCTGTACGCGCTCGATGACCGGCCGTTCCTCACGGGCGACCAGCTCGAGGACGCGCAGGCGGGCCGCGATCCGCAGTTCAATCAGACGATCGTCAGCTTCCAGCTGAACCGGCGCGGCGGGCGCACGTTCCAGAACGTGACGAGCCAGCACATCGGGGACCTGATCGCGATCGTGCTGGACAACAAGGTCTACAGCGCGCCGGTCGTGCAGTCGGAGATCGGGGCGCGCGGTCAGATCGAGATGGGCCAGTCGCCGATGACGGAGGCGCGCGACCTGGCGCTCGTGCTCCGGGCCGGCGCGCTGCCGGCGCCGCTGCACGTGGTGGAGGAGCGCACGGTGGGCCCGTCACTCGGCGCGGATTCGGTGAGCAAGGGCAAGCTGGCCGGGATCGCCGGCATCCTGATCGTGATCCTGATCATGCTGGGCTACTACCACTTCGCCGGGTTCCTGGCGGTCACGGCGCTGTGCAGCTACGTGCTGGTCGTGCTGGGCGGGCTCGCGGCCTTCAACGCCACGCTGACGGCGCCCGGGATCGCCGGCTTCATCCTGTCGATCGGGATGGGCGTGGACGCGAACGTGCTGATCTTCGAGCGCATCCGCGAGGAGCTCACCGGGGGCAGGACCGTGCGCGCGGCCGTGGATGCCGGCTTCCAGGAAGCGATGTCGGCCATCATCGACACGCACCTGACCACACTGATCACGGCGCTGATCCTCTACTACGTCGGGACGGGCGCGGTGCGCGGCTTCGCCGTCACGCTCTCGGTGGGTATCGTCGCTTCCTTCTTCTCCTCGGTCTTCGTGACCCGCACGCTGTTCCTGCTCTACATGGAGCGGCGGGCGTCCACGGAGCCGATCAGCATCTGACGCCAGGACGGGCACGGACATGCGACTCTTCGGGCACGCCAGCTTCAAGTTCATCGAGAGCCGGAAGAAGGCCTATATCGGCAGCGCCATCATGCTCAGCCTGGGCATCGCGATGGCGGTCTTCTGGCAGATCCAGAAAGGCTCCTGGCTGAACTACGGCGTGGACTTCACCGGCGGCACGCTGGTCCAGGTCCACTTCAATCAGCCGGTACAGGTTTCGAGGCTGCGCGACGTGGTGAATTCCACGCTGCCGGGCACGGAGATCACCAAGTTCGGCGCGGAGAACGAGTTCCTCATTCGTGCGCCGCAGTTCACGGCCGGAGGCGAGAGCGGCGCCGTGGGCGAGCGGGTGAACACCGCGCTTACGCAGACGTTCGGGCAGCAGGCGTTCCGCGTGGTACGCACGGAGGCGGTGGGCGCGAAGGTCGGCGGCGAGCTCCAGAGCAGGGCGCTGCTCGCCGTGCTGGTCTCCTTCTTCGCCACGCTGCTCTACCTGGCGTTCCGCTTCGAGTGGCGCTTCGGGCTGGCCGCGACCCTGGCCACGTTCCACGACATCATCTTCACGCTCGGCTTCATTGCCGCGTTCCGGGTGGATGTGTCGCTGCCCACCGTGGCGGCGGTGCTGACGATCGTCGGCTACTCGCTGAACGACACGGTCATCATCTTCGATCGGATCCGCGAGAACCTGAAGAAGTACGGGCGCAAGAAACCCTACATCGACATCCTGGACGAATCCATCAACGAGACGCTGCCGCGCACCGTGCTTACGGCGGGTACCACGCTGGCCACCCTGTACGCGCTGTTCTTCCTGGGCGGCGAGACGCTGAGGGCGTTCGCCGAGATCCTCATCGTCGGCATCATGACGGGGACCTACTCCTCGATCTTCGTGGCATCCCCGATCCTGCTGGAGATCGAGAAGCGCTGGGGGGAGTCGACCAAGCGCAGCCGCGCCCGGCCCTCGCCCGCCACGGCCGCGCGGGTTTGAGCCGCGCGCGCCGGCACGGCGCCCGGAAGGCCGCCTCCGCCGGGGGCGGCCTTCTTCGCGCCCGGAGGTCGTGATGCTCTTCGATTCGCACTGTCACCTCACGGATGAGCGCCTCATCGGCGAGGTGGACGATGTGGTCGCACGCGCCCGCGCGGTCGGCGTGGACCGCATGGTCACGGTCGGTACCGGCCCCGACGACGCCGAGGCGGCCGCGTCGCTCGCGGCGCGCCTGCCGGGCGTCTGGGCGAGCGCCGGCATCCATCCGCACGACGCGGCGGGCGCGGACGACGCCTCGCTCGGCCGGATCCGTGAGCTGCTCTCGAGACCCCGCATGGTCGCGCTCGGTGAGATCGGCCTGGACTACCACTACGACCATTCGCCCCGCGACGCGCAGCGGCGCGCGTTCCGGCGTCAGCTCGAGATGGCGGGGGAGCTCGACCTGCCGGTGATCGTCCACTCGCGCGAAGCCGATGCCGACACGGCGGCCCTGATCGCCGAGGCAGCCGGTTCCGTTCGCGGCGTGCTGCACTGCTTCGCGGGCGGAAAGGCGCTGCTCGACGCGGGGCTCGCCGCCGGCTGGTCGATCTCCTTCTCGGGGCTGATCAGCTTCCGCAACTACGACGGCGCCGACCTGGTCCGCGCCGTCCCGGCCGACCGGCTCCTGATCGAAACCGACAGCCCGTACCTCGCGCCCGTTCCCCGCCGCGGCAAGCGCAACGAGCCCGCGTTCGTGCGCCACGTCGCGGAGGCGGCCGCGACGCTCCGGGACGAGCCCTTCGAGACCCTCGCGCGCCGCTCGTCGGCGAACGCGGCGGAGTTCTACGGCCTCGCGCCGGGCGAGTGATTTTCGTGCCCGGATCCCGTATCTTTCCACGTCGCGGAGCGACGCCCCGTGCGTCTCACCGCCGCGGTCGTCGCGGTCGCTCGTGAACGTGAACGCATGCGAAGGCCGGGTCGAGATTCCCTGATGGCACGCCGCATCCGCATTCTCCCCGATACGCTCGCCAACCAGATCGCGGCCGGCGAGGTGGTCGAGCGCCCCGCATCCGTCGTAAAGGAGCTGGTCGAGAACGCGCTAGACGCGGCGGCCACCCGGATCGAGATCTCCGTGCAGAACGGTGGCAAGACGGAGATCCGGGTGGCGGACGACGGCTGCGGCATGGGCCGCGACGACGCCCTGCTCGCGCTCGACCGCCACGCCACCAGCAAGATCACGCGGCCGGAGGACCTGAAGACGGTCCGCTCCTTCGGGTTTCGCGGCGAGGCGCTGCCATCGATCGCCTCGGTGTCGCGCCTCACGCTGGAAACGGCCGAGGCAGGCGATGTGGGCACCCGCGTCCGCGTCGCCGCCGGCCGGGTGCTCGGCGCCGAGGACTGCGCGCGCCAGGCCGGCACCACCGTCGCGGTGCGGAACCTCTTCTTCAACGTCCCCGCGCGCGCCAAGTTCCTGCGCGGCGCGGGGGTCGAGACCCGCGCCGTCGCCGACGTCGTCGCCACGCTCGCCCTGGCCAACCTCTCGACCGCCTTTCGCCTCGAGTCGAACGGCCGGGCGCTGCTCGACCTCCCGGGCGCCGCGGCCCTGGCCTCGAGGATCGCGGCGCTCTGGGGCGACGAGACGGCCGGGCGCTTCATCGAGGTGTCGGGCGAGCGCCAGGACGTGACCGTGGCGGGACTGGTGGAGCGCCCCGACGCCGCGCGGCCGACGCCCCGGCGGGCACATCTCTTCGTGGGCGGACGCCCTTTCCGGGACCGCACTCTGCTCGCCGCGGCGGATCGCGCCTACCGGACCACGGTCGCGCAGGGGCTGCGCGCATCGCTCCTTCTCTACCTCGATCTTCCGGCCGGCGGCGTGGACGTGAACGTCCATCCGACGAAGGCCGAGGTCCGCTTCAGGGACAGGCCGGCCGTCGAGGCGGCGGTGGAGGAGGCGGTCCGCGCAGCGCTCGCGGGCCTCGAGAGCGCGGCCACCCTGGACGCCCGGCCGCACATCCCGCAGCTGCGGCGTCCGCCGGTCCCGCCCGCGGGCCGCCCGGGCACGGGGACGGCGGCTGGTGGCGGCGCGGGCGCGGGGCAGTTCGCGCTCTTCGTGCAGGCGGCTCGGCCCGGCGAGGAGGGGACCGCCGCCGGACCGGCGCCCGACGAGGCGGCGGAGCCGACGGTCGAGGCGGAGGAGCGCGGGCCGTCGCTGTGGCAGCTCCACGACACCTACATCCTGGCCGAGAGCCGCACCGGCCTCCTCCTGATCGACCAGCATTCCGCGCACGAGCGCATCCTCTTCGAGGGGCTCATGCGCCGCTTCCAGACCGGCGGCCAGGAGAGCCAGCGCCTGCTCTTCCCGCTGACGCTCCGCCTCTCTCCGGCGGAGTACGCGGTCGTGGAGGAATCCAGCGAGATCTTCTCGCGCGCCGGCTACGACATCGAGCCGTTCGGCGGCCGCACCGTCATCGTGCACGCCGCGCCGGCGCCGCACCCGTGGTTCGACGCCGAGCGCTGCCTGCGCGACATGCTGGCCGAGCTCGCCGCGGGGAGCGAGCTGACCCGCGCCGCGCGCAACCAGCACGAGCGCATCGCCATGACGTTCGCGTGCAAGGGCGCGATCAAGGCCGGGCGGCGCCTGAGCGTTCAGGAGATGTTGGTGCTGTTCGAGCGCCTCTTCGCCACGGAGCTGCCCTACCACGACGTGCACGGCCGCCCCACCGTCGTCCGCCTCTCGCTGCAGGAGCTCGAGCGCCGTTTCGGGCGCCATGGCTGAGCCGGTCGGG
This sequence comes from uncultured Gemmatimonadales bacterium, assembly GCA_963708135.1. Lineage (GTDB taxonomy): Bacteria > Gemmatimonadota > Gemmatimonadetes > Longimicrobiales > RSA9. The sequence goes on from OY970192.1 coordinate 1,402,988, forward strand.
GGCGGCCGGCCGGACGCCCTGGCGATCACCGGCGCCACCGCCACCGGCAAGACGGCGCTCGCCCTCGAGGTGGCCGCGCGGCTGGACGGCGAGGTCGTCTCCGCGGACTCCCGGCAGGTCTATCGCGGGATGGACATTGGCACGGCCAAGGCGACGGCGGCGGAGCGCGCGGCCGTGCCGCACCACGGGCTGGACCTCATCTCGCCCGCCGAGCGCTACAGCGCCGGACGCTTCGCGAGGGAGGCGCGCGGCTGGGTCGCGGGCATCCGGGCGCGCGGCCGCGTTCCCCTCCTGGTCGGCGGGACGGGCTTCTTCCTGCGCGCGCTCACGCACCCGCTCTTCCGCGAGCCCGCGCTGGAGGCCGAGCGGCGCCGCGCCCTGGAGCGCTGGCTCCGGCCGCTCAGCGATGCGAAACTTCTCGCCTGGCTGCGCGCTTTGGATCCTGCGACGGCGTCCGTCCTCGAGCGGGGCGGCGGACGGCAACGCAGGCTGCGCGCGCTGGAAGTTGCCCTGCTGAGCGGGCGTCCGCTATCGTGGTGGCACGCCCACGCACCCGCGCCGGAGCAGCCGCTCGATCTGCTCGTGTTCGTCCTCGAGATGCCGCGCGAGGCGCTCTACCGCCGCATCGATGCGCGCGTCGACGCGATGCTCGAGGCCGGCCTCGTGGAGGAGGTGCGGCGGGTCGTGGCGGCGTGGGGAGAGGGCGCGCCTGGGATGAGTGCCACCGGCTACGCCGAGCTCGCGCCGTACCTGCGCGGGGAGACGTCGCTCGCGGTGGCGGCGGACATGGTCCGGCGGGCGACGCGCCGCTACGCGCGCCGCCAGCAGACCTGGCTCCGGCACCAGCTGCCGGCCGGCGCCGTTCGGCTGGACGCGACCCGTTCCGTTGCGGAGCTCGCCGATGATATCGCCGCACGCTGGCGGCGGGAGGAGGCATCCTGAAGATCGGCATCACTTGCTACCCCGTCTACGGCGGCTCCGGCGTCGTGGCCACGGAGCTCGGGCTGCAGCTCGCGGCTCGCGGCCACGAGGTCCACTTCATCAGCTACGCCCAGCCGTTCCGCCTCCCCTACTTCGTGGAGCGCGTCTACTACCACGAGGTGGACGTCCCCACCTACCCCCTCTTCGACTACCCTCCGTACGCCGTGGCGCTCACGGCCGCCATGCACAACACGGCCGTGAAGCGGGGGCTCGACCTGCTCCACGTGCACTACGCCGTGCCGCACGCGACCTCCGCCTGGATGGCGCGCGAGATGCTCGGGCGCGACGACTTCAAGGTCGTCACCACCCTGCACGGCACCGACATCACGCTGGTCGGGCAGGACCCATCCTTCTACTCGATCACCCGCTTCTCCATCCAGAAGTCGGATGGGCTCACCGCGGTGTCGAACTACCTGAAGCGCGAGACCGTGGTGCGCTTCGACGTGGCGCCGGAGCGCATCCGCGTGGTCCCGAACTTCGTGGATCTGGACAAGTACCGGCGCGACCAGTACCCCTGCCACCGCGCCAAGCTGGCGGAGGAGGGCGAGAAGATCCTCATGCACATCTCCAACTTCCGGCCGGTCAAGCGCATCACCGACGCCGTCCGCATCTTCGCGCGCGTGAACCGCCGCATGCCATCCCGGCTCGTGCTCATCGGCGACGGGCCCGAGCGCGGCCGCGTGCAACAGGTGGCGGAGGAAGAAGGGATCTCGGATCGTGTCACGCTGCTCGGGAAGCAGGAGTCGGTGGCGGAGCTGCTGTCGTGCGCGGACCTGCTGCTGCTGCCGAGCGAGTCGGAGGCCTTCGGACTCGTCGCCCTCGAAGCCATGGCGTGCGGGGTCCCGGTCGTCGCCACCGCGGTCGGCGGCCTGCCCGAGGTCGTGCCGCAGGGGCATGGCGGGTTCCTCGCCCCGGTGGGAGCGCTGGAGGAGATGGCGCAGGATGCCGTCTACCTGCTCGAGAGCAGGGAGCGGTGGAACGAGGCAAGCGCCGCGGCCAGGCGGGCGGCCGAGCGCTACGATGCGAACCGCGTCGTGCCTCTCTACGTGGAGTACTACGAAGAGGTGCTCGGACGGTGAGCGCCCCCGTGGCCCCGGGCGGCGACCTCGTCGCCGACTCCTGGGAGGGCGAGACCCGCGCCCACTGGCAAGCGTTCTGGGCGGTCCCGGCGCTCCACATCTACCAGCGCGCCGGCTCGACGAACGACATCGCCCGGCGGCTGGCGGAGGCGGGCGCGCCGGCCGGGACCGTCGTGCTGACCCGGGAGCAGCCGGCTGGACGCGGGCAGCACGGACGCGTCTGGCACGTCGCGCCGGGGAAGGCGCTGCCGCTCTCCATCGTGCTGCGCCCCCGGCCGGTGGTCGGGCCGGATGCGAGTCCGGCCGTGGTGCCGCTCCGCGTGGGCATGGCCCTGGCCCGCGCCCTCGAGCGGGCCACCGGCGCCGCCATCGGCCTCAAGTGGCCGAACGACATCGTGCTGCAGGACCGCAAGGTCGGGGGCATCCTGTGCGAGGGTGCGCTCTCCTTCGCCGGCGACGGCTTCATCGTGGCCGGCATAGGAGTGAACGTCCGCCAGGCGCCGGCCGACTGGCCGGAGGCCGTCCGGCCCCTGGCCACCTCGCTCGAGATGGCGACGGGCGCCCCGGTCTCGCTTCCGGGCGTGGCCGGCGCCATCATCGCCGAAGTGCTCGCGCTGGGAGCCGGCGCCGCGCTGCCGCTCTCGGCGGATGAGGTGGGGGAGTTCGCCCGCCGGGACGTGCTCCGCGGCCGCGCCGTCACGCTCGATGGCGAGCCCGCGGGCACCGCGCTCGGCCTCGATCGATCCGGCGCGCTCCTCGTCCGCTCGCCGGGTGGCGCCGTCCGGGTCCTCCGGTCGGGGACGGTCCGACCCGCCTGCGTCGCCGCGCTGGCGGACGTCCACAGACAGCCCACGAGTCCATGACCCTCGTCTTCGACATCGGCAACACCGAGACCGTGATCGGCCTCTTCGAGGCCGCGGAGCTCCTCGACCACTGGCGGATCTCGACCGCCCCGGAACGGACCGTGGACGAGCTGGGGCTCCTCGTGCGCTCCCTCATCCGCGAGTCCGGCTTCGAGCTCCACCACCTGAGCGGCGCCGCCATCGGCTCCGTCGTTCCCCAGGTCAACGCGATCTTCATGGAGGCCTGCCAGCGCCACCTCGGCCCCACCCCCGTCCTCGTGGACGCTCGCTCGCCTCTCCCGATCCGCCTCGACGTCGAGGAGCCCTTCTCCGTCGGCGCGGACCGCATCGTCAACACGCTCGCCGCCTCCCGTCTCTACCAGACCGACACCATTGCCGTCGATTTCGGCACGGCCACCACCTTCGACTGCATCTCGGCTGACGGCATCTTCCGCGGCGGCGTCATCATGCCGGGCGTGCGAACCGGCGCCGAGACGCTCGTGCGCCGCACCGCCAAGCTGCCGCGGGTCAACCTCTCGCCCCCCGAGACCATCATCGGCCGCCGCACGGAGGCCTCGCTCCGCAGCGGCATCTTCTACGGCACCGTCGATGCCATCGACGGGATCGTCCGCCGCATCCGCGAGGAGTGGGGACGACCCCACGCTCTCGTCGTCGCCACCGGCGGGCTGGCGCCGCTGGTCGCCCCGCACTGCCGCTCCGTGGACCGGATCGAGCCGTTCCTCACCCTCTACGGCCTCGACCTCGCCCACGACTTCATCGTCCACGGCCCCGGCGGCCGCGTGACCTCGCTCAAGCCACCCCCCGGACGGGGACGCCGCTGAGCCCGCTGAGCCCGCGTCCCACTGGAAATCGGCCCCGCCCTCGATTAGCTTCCGCCGTTGCTCGCCGCCGGGGACCGCCCCCGGGCCCCCGCTCCGGGGCCGGCGGACGGGCAGACCACCGCGCCTGAAGGGGGTGAGTTCCGCATGATCGAGGTGACGCTCGGCGAGAGCGACCGGCTGGACTGGGCGCTCAAGCAGTTCCGCCGAAAGCTGATCCGCTCCGGCCTGCTCAAGGAGATCAAGAAGAAGCGCTTCTACGAGAAGCCCAGCGAGGCCCGGAAGCGCAAGGCCGCTGCCGCCCGCCGCCGCGGCGGGCGCGCGCGCCGGAACGCCGCGCGAGGCTAGGCACACTCCGCGCGCCGGACGGCCCGGGCGATGCCCAACGGCGCGCACCAGCCGCGGGAGGGAGGCGACGAGCTCGCCTCCCTCCTGCGCGTTCCTGCCTCCGCCCGCCGGGATCGGCGCCCGCACGGGCCAACATCCTCTCAAGACCCCCGCCCCTGACCGCTTTCAGACCACCCGCCTCCGCCGGGACGAGCCGGATTCCGCCGCACCAACTCGGCTTCGTCGTCATCGCCCGATCCCTCCGCGCCGGGAGCGTCAGATCGGCAGGCGCAGGTGTCGTTCTGGCACCCGCGCCGGGCATGCGGGGTGCAACGCGCGCGCGGGCCGCGGCGGCCTGCTTGACAAGGCCGGCCCGTGCGCTATGTTACCGACGGCCTGCTAGCACTCGGTGGACGTGAGTGCTAGCGGAAAGATCCAGCCGACCAACACCAACCAACGCGGAGGAGCCACCATGGCGACTGCGGCGAAAAGCAAGACGGCGGTCCGGCCCCTGGCCGATCGGATCGTCATCAAGCCGCTGGAGGACACGGAGACGATGCGGGGCGGGCTCTACATCCCGGACACGGCGAAGGAGAAGCCGCAGCAGGGGGAGGTAATAGCGGTGGGCCCGGGCAAGACGGAGGACGGCAAGCGCGTGGCGCCGGAGGTGAACGTGGGCGACCGCGTGCTGTACGGGAAGTACAGTGGGACCGAGGTGACGGTGAACGACGAGCAGTACCTGATTCTGCGCGAGTCGGATGTGCTCGCGGTCATCGAAGGCTAATCGGACGCTCGGACAATAAGACGGAGGGAAGCAGCCATGGCTGCAAAGGAACTCGAGTTCAACACCGACGCGCGCACGGCGCTGAAGAAGGGCGTCGATCAGCTGGCGGAGGCGGTGAAGGTGACGCTGGGCCCGAAGGGCCGCAACGTGGTGATCGACCGGAAGTTCGGCGCGCCGACGGTGACGAAGGACGGGGTCACTGTGGCGAAGGAGGTGGAGCTGCCGGATGCGATCGAGAACATGGGCGCCCAGATGGTGAAGGAAGTGGCGACCAAGACGAGTGACCTGGCCGGGGACGGCACGACGACGGCGACGGTGCTGGCGCAGGCGATCTTCCGGGAAGGGCTGAAGAACGTGACGGCGGGCGCGAACCCGATGGCGATCAAGCGCGGGATCGACAAGGCCGTGGAGCGGGTGGTGGAGGAGCTGCGTGCGATCTCGACGGCCACGAAGGGCAAGAAGGAGATTGCGCAGGTGGGCACGATCTCGGCGAACAACGACAGCGAGATCGGCAACCTGATCGCGGACGCGATGGAGAAGGTGGGCAAGGACGGCGTGATCACGGTCGAGGAGGCGCGCGGCCTGGAGACCACGCTGGAGACGGTGGAGGGGATGCAGTTCGACCGCGGGTACCTCTCGCCGTACTTCGTCACGGATCCCGAGCGCATGGAGGCGGTGCTCGAGGATGCGTATATCCTGATCCACGACAAGAAGATCAGCTCGATGAAGGACCTGCTGCCGATCCTGGAGAAGGTGGCGCAGATGGGTCGTCCGCTGCTGATCATCGCGGAGGACGTGGACGGGGAGGCGCTGGCCACGCTGGTGGTGAACAAGCTGCGCGGCACGCTGAAGGTGTGCGCGGTGAAGGCGCCCGGCTTCGGCGATCGGCGCAAGGCGATGCTGGCCGACATCGCGACGCTGACGGGTGGCAACGTGATCTCCGAGGAGGTCGGCTTCAAGTTGGAGAACGCGGTGGTGAACGACCTGGGCCACGCGAAGCGCGTGGTGGTCGACAAGGACAACACGACGATCGTCGATGGCGCCGGTGAGGCGGATGGCATCAAGGGCCGCATTGCCGAGATCAAGGTGGCGATCGACAAGTCCACCTCCGACTACGACCGCGAGAAGCTGCAGGAGCGGCTGGCCAAGCTGGCCGGCGGCGTGGCGGTGATTCACGTCGGGGCGGCGACCGAGACGGAGATGAAGGAGAAGAAGGCGCGGGTCGAGGACGCGCTGCACGCGACGCGGGCGGCGGTCGAGGAGGGCATCGTTCCGGGCGGCGGCGTGGCGCTGCTGCGCGCGCAGTCGAAGATCCGCGACTGGAAGGTGGAGCACGAGGACGAGCAGATCGGCGTGCAGATCCTGCTGCGCGCGATGGAGGAGCCGATCCGCCAGATCGCGCAGAACGCCGGGCAGGAGGGCTCGATCGTGGTCGAGCGGGTGCGCACCGCGAAGGAGATCAACTTCGGCTACAACGCGCAGACCGACACCTACGAGGACCTGGTGGAGGCCGGCGTGATCGACCCGACGAAGGTCACGCGCACCGCGCTGCAGAACGCGGCGTCCATCGCCTCGCTCCTGCTCACCACCGAGTGCGTGGTGGTCGAGCGGAAGGAGGACGACAAGGCGCCGCCGATGCCGGGCGGCGGCATGGGCGGGATGTACTGACGGCGGAGAGGTTTCCGCGGTCGGCGGGGCCCCCGGTGGGATCTGCACCGGGGGCCTTCGTCATGGAGTGGAGGGTGAGGATTCGGGTGAGGGTGAGGGTGAGGACGGGTAGGGGAGTGGGGGCGGGCGGGCTTGACCGTGTCCGGAGGGGGCGACACTTTCGGCGGGCGAGCCTCCGCTACCACCAACCGGAATCCGCCATGCGACGCACCCGCAGAACGCCGGCGCTCCCGGCAGCCCTGGTCGCCTGCCTCCTCGGGCCCGTGTCGGCGCGCGCACAGGGCGGCGCGCCGCAGCCGAAGACGCCGATCGACTGGGGCGCGTACGGCAACGAGAGCGTCCGCGTGCTCTCGAACTACCTGAAGATCAACACCACGAATCCGCCCGGGAACGAGCTCGAGACGGCAAGGTTCCTCAAGGCGATTCTGGACCGGGAGGGGATCCCGGCCGAGATCCTGGACACGATGGAGCTGGGGCCGAACCGCGCGAACCTCTACGCCCGCCTGAAGGGCGCCGGGGCGAAGCCGGCCATCGCGCTCGTCAACCACATGGACGTGGTGCCGGTCACGCCGGAGTTCTGGCACGTGCCGCCGTTCTCGGGCGAGATCCGGGACGGTTACCTGTGGGGCCGCGGCGCGCTGGACATGAAGGGCAACGGCATCGCGCAGCTCATGGCGATGATCGCGCTCAAGCGGAGCGGGGTGCCGCTCGAGCGCGACATCGTCTTCATCGGCAACGCGGATGAGGAGGTGGGCTCGAAGGGCGCCTACACCTTCGTGGAGCGGCACCCGGACCTCCTGAAGGACGTGGGCTTCCTGCTCACGGAGGGCGGCGCCAACGTGGTCCGGAACGGCAGGCTCGACTACTACGGCGTGAGCGTCTCGGAGAAGCGGACGTTCTGGCACCGCATCACGGTGCACGGCGTGCCGTCCCACGGCTCCCAGCCCACGAAGGAGAACCCGGTGCCCCGGCTGGTGCGGGCGCTGGACCGGATCGCGGCCTATGAGACGCCCCTCGAGGTCACGCCGGCGGTGGAGAAGTTCTTCCACGACATCTCGCGTAACTATGCCGGCGAGCAGCAGGTGTGGCTGGCGGACGTGAAAACGGCGCTCTCGGCCCCCCGGGCGCGCGCGTGGATCCTCTCCGATCCCTACCGCAACGCCATCCTCCGCAACACGATCTCGGAGACCGCGCTGTCGGGCTCGAACAAGACCAACGTGATCCCGCCCGAGGCCACGGCCGACCTGGACATGCGGCTGCTGCCGGACCAGGACCCGGATGCGTTCATGGCCACGCTGAAGGGGATCGTCGCCGACACGGCCGTGCACTGGGCGCCGCTCATCACGCCGGCACCGCCGATGGACAACCCGATCGACACGCCGCTCTTCCACGCCATCGAGCGCGCGGCCCACGACCGCGACCCGGACGCGCTGGTGACGACGGTGATGCTGACCGGAGGCACCGACCGGCCGGCGTACCGCCAGCTCGGCATCGTGACCTACGGCTTCTCGCCGTTCAAGATCGACGCGGAGGAGAGCCACCGGGGCGTGCACGGCAACGATGAGAGGATCCCGGTGGCGCAGGTCGGCTGGGGGGTGCACCTCCTCTACGACGTGCTCCGCTACGCACAGTAGTGGGCCCTATGCGAGGTTCGGTGGAAACGATCCATCGGCGCACCCCATCGCTCCCTCGGGTACGCTCCCTCGGGCGACGTCGGCGGCCGCACCCCGCCGGCGCGCCACGACATCCACTCCGCCGGAGACGCCCATGAAGCCCGCCCTTCGCCTCGCGACGCCGACCGTGCTCCTCTCCTGCCTCGCCGTGCTCACGCCCGTGACGCCGCTCCTCGCCCAGCGGGGCGGCGTGGCCGCCGTGGCCGACACGTCGGCGTTTCGGCCGCTCGACCTGCCGGCGCCGAACGTCTATCGCACGGGCTCCGGCCGCCCGGGGCCGGATTACTGGCAGCAGCGCGTGGACTACGGCATCGAGGCCACCCTCGACCCGGCGGCCAACGTGGTGCGTGGCCAGGAGCGGATCCACTACTACAACCACTCCCCGACTCCGCTCGGCTACATCTGGATGTTCCTCGAGCAGAACATCTGTGCGAGGAACAGCGTGACCAACCAGCTGAACCAGCCGCCGCTCGTGTTCCAGGACGCGACGTTCGACTTCTCCTGCAAGGGGTTCGAAGGCGGGGACGTGCTCGAGTCGATCACGAGCGCAGGTCGGGCCGTCGCGCACGAGGTCTACGGCACCACGGTCCGCGTGGAGCTGCCCCGGCCACTCCCGAGCGGCGGCGAGGTGACGCTCGACGTCGCGTGGCATTTCTCCGTGCCGCCCTACGGCGCGGGGCGCATGGGGCACGATGGACCGCTGTACGAGGTCGCGCAGTGGTACCCGCGCGTCGCGGTCTACGACGACGTGCGCGGCTGGAACCACGAGCCCTACATCGGCGCGGGCGAGTTCTACCTCGAGTACGGCCACTTCGACGTGGCGTTGACGCTGCCCGCCTCCTACCTCGTGGCCGCGACCGGCCGGCTGACCAACCCGGACGAGGTGCTCACCGCGGCCGAGCGAGAGCGGCTCGCCCGCGCCCGCACCAGCGACTCGCCCGTCGCGATCGTCACGGCGGCGGAGGCCGGCAAGCCGTCCAGCCGACCGGCCGCCTCCGGCACGCTCACGTGGCGCTTCTCCGCCGACAGTGTGCGTGACTTCGCGTTCGCCGCCGCTCCCACGCTGCGCTGGGACGCCGTGAACTACGACGGGATCCTGGTGGCGACAATGTACCGGCCGTCCGCGACGTTGTGGACCGAAGCCATCAAGATGGCCCGCTCCGCGATCCAGCATTTCAGCGAGCAGTGGTTCCGCTACCCCTATCCGCATGCCACGACCGTCGAGGGGCCGATCGAGGGGATGGAGTACCCGATGCTCACCTTCGTCCCCGCCGGTCCGACCCGCTTCGATCTGGAGTGGACGCTCATGCACGAGTTCGGGCACGAATGGTTCCCGATGGTCGTCGGCTCGAACGAGCGGCTCTATCCGTGGATGGACGAGGGCTTCAACACCTTCATCGACATCGGCGGCGCCGAGACGTACTTCAGGGGCACGCCCTACGGCGACACGCTCGGACTGACGCCCCTGCACCTCTACCCGGAGCACGCCATCCCGGGCGAGGAGCAGCCGCTCATCGACCGCCCGGTCGAGCAGCGCGACCTGTTCTGGACCGGCTACCGCAAGCCCGCCCTCATGCTGCGCACGCTGCGCTACGAGGTCCTGGGCAAGGAGCGTTTCGACCGCGCGTTCAGGACCTACATCCGCACGTGGGCGTTCAGGCACCCGACGCCGGCGGACTTCTTCCGCGTGATGCGGGACGAGTCCGGCGTCGACCTGGACTGGTTCTGGCGCGAGTGGATCTACGAGACGGCCCGCCTCGACCAGGCCGTGGACTCGGTCGGCACCCGGAAAGGCGGCGGCTCCGCGGTGTTCCTCTCCAACCGCGGCACCATGGTCATGCCGCTCGAGCTGCGCCTCACGTTCCAGGATGGCACTGCCGAGACCGTCCGGCTGCCCGTGGACATGTGGAACCTCGGCAACCGCTTCGAATACCGCGTACCGGGAACGAAGGCGGTCAGGGCGGCCGAGATCGACCCACGCCACGTGCTCCCCGACACGGACCCTGCAAACAACCGCTGGCCCCGCTGAAGCGGGAAGGAGGACCGGATGAATGCGGATGATCCGGATGGCCGCTGGGCCGAAGAGCCGCCCGACCGGCGCCGGCGGCGGCTGCGCAGCCGGCTCGGCACGGGTCCGCTCGGCCGGCTCGACCGACCCCGGAAGATCGTGCTGCGCGACTTCGTCGTCTACGAGGTGAAGCTGCTGCTCGACGGTGCCAAGAGCTTCGCGATCACGTGGGCCGCGCTCGGTGCGGTGGCGCTCGACATGATCGCCCCCGGAGAGCGGCCGGGGCGTCGCTTCTACGCCGTGATGCGGCTGGGCGAGCGGCTGGATCGGTGGCTCAGCCTGTACGGCATCGCGGAGGCCGCCGAGGCCGACGAGGACGGGATGTTCGGAGTGAGCCGCGCCGGCAGCCCGACGCTCCTCGGCCACCTCGAGTCGTTCGTGCACCGGGCCGTGGTGGGAGAGGCCGGGGACCTCCAGGACAATGTCGCGCCCGGGCCGCGACCGGACGCCAGCGGGACGCCGGCCGCACAGGCCTGGCCGCGTCCTGCCGAGGATGTCTCCGGCGAGCCGGCGCTCTCCCCCTACGTACGGGCGGAGCGCGCCACCCGGTTGGCCTCCGACCTCTTCGACCGGGCCCTCGCCGCGCTCGACCGCGGCATGGACGCGCTCGACACCGACCGCGAGGCCGGGGAGGAGGAGCCCGCGCCCGACCGGCCCGAAAGCGCCGCCGGCGCAGCCGGACCGGGCGCGAAGCCCGAGTCCGGGGCTTCTTCCTCCGTGGACGCGGGACCCGCGCCGCCTTCTGGCCTCGAGACGTCGCCGCCTCAGAGCTCCTGACGGCCGAACGCCCACACGGCCGCTCCCGCCGCCACGCACACGGCCGCGAGCGCGGTGGCGACGGGCCAGAGCACGGGGACGCGGCTTCGGCCGGCGAGCTGTATCGCCGCCCCGGGGAGGCCGGCGAACGTGTAGCGCGCGACGGGCGCCCAGATCGTCCCCAGCATGCACAGGAAGTAGAAGGCGAGCCCCGCCCCCGCCGCGCCGCCGGTTCCCGGCACCAGCACGGAGAAGAAGGTCGTCACGGTCACGAGAAGCGCGGCGAACGGCAGCCATGCCCCCACCGCGGACGCGAGCGGCGCCAGCGCCGCGCCGGTGAAGAGCAGGCTGGTGACGGCCTCGCACACGACGGTGCCCGCCACCGTGGCGCCGGCCAGCAGAAGGACCTGCCAGGCGAGCTTGGCGGCTACGAACCCGGCGCGGGAGAGCGGCTTGGTGAGCATGAGGACGGCCGTCCCGGACCGCCGCTCCCCCGCCACCGCGCCCGCCGCCGCCAGGACGAGCGCGATGGCCACGATCTGGTCCAGGCTCTTCACGAACTGGCGGTACGCATCCGGCGCGACGGCGGGCGGGAGCACGATGGCGACCCCTGGCTGTGAGCCCGCCATGGAGGACACCAGCGCCGGCGTGAGCTGCGCGAGCACCGGGCTCACGATCCCGAACAGGACGAACATCCCGACGATCACCGGAAAGTGCCACGTCCGCAGCGACTCGGTCCTCTCCTTGCCCAGGAACGCCCCGAACGCGCTCACGCCGCCCCCCCGCCGACCAGCGCGACGAACGCATCCTCCAGCGTGAGGCGAGCCGCGACCATTCGCCGCAGCGGAAGCCCGGCCGCGGCGACGGCGCGCGGGATCCCGATCTGCGCCGTCTCGAGGTCCGTGACCCGCACCCGCAGCATGCCCGCCTCCCGGTCCACCTCCCGGACCCAGGGCATGGCCATCAGCGCCGCCTCCAGCGGGGCACCGTCCCCTCCCACCTCCAGCTCGACCATCGGACCGCCGGTCCGCGCCGCCAGCTCCTCCACGCCTGACTGCGCCACCACCCGACCGCGATCCAGAATCGCCACGCGGTCACACACCCGCTCAATGTCGGCCAGGATATGGCTCGAGAAGAAGACCGTCGTCCTGCCGCGCAGAGACGCGATCATCTCGAGGACTTCACGGCGGCCGATCGGGTCGAGCGCGCTCGTCGGCTCATCCAGCAGCAGCAGCCGCGGCGCATTCACGAGCGCCTGTGCGATCCCGAGCCGCTGCTTCATCCCTCGGGAGAACCCGCCGATCCGCGTCCCGACCCCGGCGAGCCCCGCCATCTCGAGCAGGACCCCCACGCGTTCCGTGAGGGCCTGCCCCTCCAGCCCGAACAGCCGCCCCGACAGCGTCATGAGCTCCCGCGCCGTCATCCACGGGTAGAAGCCCGGAATGTCCGGCAGGAACCCGACCTCCCGCCCCGGCGCCGCTCCGCGCGTCGCGTCCCGGCCGAGGACGCGCGCCGTCCCCGAGGTCGGGCGGGCGAGCCCCATCAGGATGCGCAGCGTGGTGGTCTTGCCCGCGCCGTTCGGCCCCAGGAACCCGAACACCGACCCCTCCGGCACGAACAGTCCCACGCCATCCAGCGCGCGCGTGCCGCCGAACGTCTTGACGAGGCCGGCCGCCTCGATCGCGGCCCGGACCCCCGTCACCCGCCCTCCTCGCCGCCGTACAGCGCATCGACCGCCCGCCGGGTCCGTTCTCCCCCGCCCGGCTCCGCCTTCGCCTCCGCTCCACCGCCTGGCGCCGGGCTACCTCGCCCCGCGGCGAAGTAGATGAGCGGTCCAACCAAGTTCAGCAGCACGATCACCGCCACCCAGAACCCCTTGCTCACCGGCACCCGCCCCCGTCGCGCCAGGTCCACGAGCGCCCACGCCTGGAGCATCACCTGGACCACCGCGAGAACCGTCAGCGCCACGAGCGCCCCCGTCGAGAGCCCCGCCACCACGTCCATGAACCTCTGCACCGCGTGTCCTCCGGGAAGGGAAGTGTGGCTGCCGAATATTTAGGCAATCGTCTAAATATTGTCAACGGGACGCGCTGGAGCCGGGGGGACAACGGACGGGGCGGCTTGACCGTTCCGCGGCCCGCGGGGTATACTTCTTCCGACGGTCAACCGGAGCGAACGGCATGCGCGCGAAGCGGATTCGGACCACCACGACGACGACGCGGCCCCCCTCGGGAGGCGGCGGTGCGGGGTGCGTCGAATAGACGCGAGCTCCGACGATCCGACGCGGCCTCTCGAGAGCGGGGGGCCGCGTTTTTTTATGGCAGCGGCCGCGGCGGTGCGCCGGTTGCGGGCACTGCGGCGTCGCCTAAGTTGAGCGCACCCTGAACGGTACCGGAACATGGCGAACGACGACAGGATCAGAGTCACCCTCCCGGATGGGTCGGTGAAGGAGATGCCGGCGGGCTCGACCGCGCGCGATGTGGCGGAATCGATCGGCCCGGGGCTGGCCAGGGCGGCGCTGGCGGCGCGGGTGGATGGAGGGGTGGTGGACCTGTCGCGGCCGCTCGAGGGGGACGTGTCGCTCGAGATCATCACCCCGAAGAGCCCGGGCGCGCTGGACGTGCTCCGGCATTCGGCGGCGCACGTGCTGGCGACCGCCGTCCGGCAGGTGCGGCCGGACGCGCAGATCGGCTTCGGCCCGGCGATCGAGAACGGCTTCTACTACGACTTCGATGTGGACCACCCCTTCACGCCGGAGGAGCTGGAGGAGATCGAGCGGCACATGGCGCAGGTGGCGGACGCGGACGATCCCTTCGAGCGGCGGGTCGTGACGGTGGAGGAGGCGCGCGAGCTGTTCGCGGATGACCCGCTCAAGCTGGAGCGGCTGGCGGACTTCGACGAGAACGAGGTGATCACCGTCTACCGCAACGGCCCGTTCCTCGACCTGTGCCGGGGGCCGCACGTCCCCTCGACCGGGAAGGTGCGGTGCGTGAAGCTGCTGAACACCGCGGGCGCGTACTGGCGCGGCGACGAGAAGCGGCAGATGCTCCAGCGCATCTATGGCACCGCGTTCTTCAGCGAGCAGGAGCTGAGCGCGTACCTGCACCAGCTGGAGGAGGCCAGGCGGCGGGACCACCGGAAGGTCGGGCGCGAGCTGGATCTCTTCTTCTTCAGCCCGCTGGCGCCCGGAGCGGCGTTCTGGACCGGTCGCGGGACCATCCTGTACCACGAGCTGGTGGACTTCATGCGCGGCGTGCTGGCCGGCCGCGGCTACGAGCAGGTGAAGACCCCGCTGCTCTACAACAAGGCGCTGTGGGAGCAGTCGGGGCACTGGGGCAAGTACCGGGAGAACATGTTCCTGGTCCTGGACAAGGACACGGGCGAGGCGGACGTGTCGCTCAAGCCGATGAACTGCCCGTCGCATTTCCTGATGTATCTGCGGCACAAGCACAGCTACCGCGAGCTGCCCATCCGCTACGCGACGCAGGACGTGCTGCACCGCAACGAGGTGACCGGCGCGCTCTCCGGGTTGACACGCGTGCGCCAGTTCCAGCAGGACGACGCGCACATCTTCATCGCCGAGAGCCAGATCGGCGATGAGGTCCGGCGCCTCGTCGAGGAAATGCAGCTCGCCTACGGCACCTTCGGACTCGAGTATCGAGTCAAGTTCGGCACCAGGCCCGAGGTGCGCGTGGGCGACGAGGCGCTCTGGGACCGCGCCGAGAGCGACCTCCAGGCGGCGCTCGACGGCACCGGCGTGCCGTACGAGCTGAACCCGGGCGACGGCGCCTTCTACGGCCCGAAGGTCAACTTCCACGTGGCGGACGCGATCGGCCGCACCTGGCAGCTCGGCACCATCCAGCTGGATTACAACAACCCGGAACGCTTCGACCTCACCTACGTGGGCGAGGACAACGCCGAGCACCGGCCGGTCGTGATCCACCGCGCCGTTTTCGGGTCCTTCGAGCGCTTCATCGCGATCCTGATCGAGCACTTCGCCGGGGCGTTCCCGCTGTGGCTCGCGCCCGAACAGGTGCGCGTGCTGCCGATCACCGATGACCTGGCCGCCCCTGCCGGCGAGCTCGCCGCCGCCCTGCGCGACGCCGGCATCCGCGCGGATGTCGACGCTCGCTCCGAGACCCTCGGCTACCGCATCCGCGAGGCGGAGACCATGAAGGTCCCCTACATGGCCGTCATCGGCCAGCGCGAGGCGCAGGCCGGCACCGTGGCCGTGCGGGCGCGCGGCGAGGGCCGGAAGCAGGAAGTGATGGACCGGGAGGCGTTCATCGCACGGCTGGCGGAGCAGATCTCGGCGCGCAGCCTGTGAGCCGCGCGCCCGTCCGCTTGCGGGACGGGTTGGATGGTTGGACAGCCCGTGGCGGCGCCCTCCCTGACACGGCCTCCGCGTCCGCTCCGGGCCTGCTTCCGCAATCGCTGGTGCCCCGCCTGCCCCGCCGCCCCGCGTTGACCCGTGCCCCCCCGCGGCGGTAGTTTGTTCCGCTCTCTGGGAGGCACGATGATCCGAAGCATGACGGGGTTCGGCAGCGCCGAGCAGGTGACGGCCGTAGGCCGCCTGCGCGCGGAGGTGAGGACCGTCAACCACCGCTTCTTCAGCCCGCAGGTGCGCCTGTCGCCGGCGCTCGAGCGCTTCGAGCCGCAGGTCCGGGAATGGCTGCGCGCCTACCTGCCGCGCGGGCACGTCACGTGCGCCCTCAGGCTCGATCAGGAGCGTGCGGACGAGGCGGCCGGCGTGCGGCTCGATCTGCCGCGGGCGCGTGCCTACCACCGCGCGCTGCGTGAGCTGAAGGAGGCGTTCGACCTGCCCGGGGAAGTGGACCTGGCGCTCCTCGGCCGGTTCGGCGACCTGCTCGTCCCGGCCCCGCCCGAGCCCGTCGAAGTACCGGAGGAGGACGTACGGACGGTGACGGAAGGCGCGGCGCGCGCCGCGGCGGCCATGCGCGAGGAGGAGGGGCGGCGGCTGCTCGCGGACCTGGAGGAGCGGCTGCGTGGCATCGAGGCGGCCCTGGAGCTGATCTCGGAACGTGCCCCCCGACGGCTGGAGGCGGAGCGCGACCGGCTCCGCTCTGCCATCGCGGATCTGGTGGGCGAGATCGGGGTTGATGAGGAGCGCGTCGTGCGGGAGGTGGCGTTCATGGCGGAGCGGTGGGACGTGAGCGAGGAGCTGGTCCGGCTCGCGTCGCACATCTCGCTCTTCCGCGAGACCGTGGAGAGCGATGCGGTGGAGCCGGTAGGAAAGCGGCTGGGCTTCCTCGTCCAGGAGATGCACCGGGAGACCAACACCATCGGCTCCAAGGCCAACGACGCCCCCATCGAGCACCAGGTGATCGCCATAAAGAACGAGGTCGAGCGGCTGCGAGAGCAGGTCGAGAACGTGGAGTGAGCGTGGCCTGCCGTGCCTTCCCCGTCGTGATCGCCGCACCGAGCGGGGCAGGGAAGACGTCTCTCGCGCACGCGCTCGTGGCGCGTCACGCGGACCTCGTTTTCTCGATCTCCGCCACCACGCGGGCCGCGCGTTCCCACGAACGTGCCGGGATCGATTACATTTTCACGGATGAGCCCGGCTTCGAGCGCATGGTCGCGACCGGCGAGCTGCTCGAGTGGGCGGTCGTCCACGGCCGCCGCTATGGCACGCCGCGCAGCGCGGTCGAGAGTGCGCTGGCCGGCGGGCGGAGCGTCCTGCTCGACATCGACGTGCAGGGCGCGCGGCAGGTCCGCCGCGCCTTCCCGGATGCGGTGCTTATCTTCATCCTCCCGCCCTCGGCCGAGGAGCTCCACCGCCGCCTCGCGGGGCGGGGCAGCGAGGGCGGATCGGAGCTGCGGCGGCGCCTGGAGAACGCGCGCGCCGAGCTCGCCTGCGCGGACGAGTTCGATTACGTGGTGGTGAACGACGAGTTCGAGCGCGCGCTCGGCGCGCTCGAGGCGATCCTGACCGCCGAGCGGCATCGCTGGCGCCGCGCGGCGGACGGCGCGCAATGGATCGGTCGCCTGGAGGGCGATCTTGCAGACATCCTCAGCAGGAGCGAGTAACCCATGCAGGTATTCACGCCGGGAGAGACCGCGAAGGCGGCCAAGAGCAAGTACCTCGGTGTCCTCGTCGCGGCCAAGTACGCGCGAGAGCTGAACGCGCTGCCGCGGGAGGCCGTTCCCGCCGGGCTGGAGAAGAAGCTGACCACCCGGGCGCTGGAGGCCATTACCGGCGGCGAGATCGAGTTCGAGATCACCAAGCGGCACGTGCGCGGAGCCTAGGCGGTCCATGGGCGGGGCGGCGCTGGCCCCGCGGCGGCCGTGGCGCGGGCGCCGCGTCGTCCTCGGCGTGAGCGGCGGGATCGCGGCGTACAAGAGTGTCCAGCTCGCGCGCGACCTGACGCGGCTCGGGGCCGAGGTGGATGTCGTCCTGACCCGGGCCGCAGGCGCGTTCGTGGGCGCGCTCACCTTCGAGGCGGTGACCGGCCGCCGCGTGCACGCCAACATCCTGGCGCCCGGCTACGCGCTCGACCACATCCGCATCGCCCGCGAGGCCGATGTGGTGTGCGTCGCCCCCGCGACCGCCGACCTGCTCGCGCGCGCCGCCCACGGCGAGGCGGGGGACATGCTCACGGCGGTGCTGCTCGCTACCCGCGCGCCCGTGCTGCTCTGCCCGGCCATGAACGACCGGATGTTCGCCCATCCGCAGACGCGGGCAAACCTGCGTCATCTTTCGGATGCTCTCGGCTACCTGATCGTCGGCCCGGCCACGGGGCCGCTCGCCTACGGAGAAGGGGAGGGGCCTGGACGGCTCGAGGAGCCCGGGACCATCCTGGAGCACATCGGGCGTGCGCTCGCGGGGACCACGGTGCTCTCCGGCCTGCGCGTCGTCGTGACCGCCGGACCGACGCGGGAAGCGGTGGACCCGGTGCGGTTCCTGTCCAACCGCTCGTCGGGCCGGATGGGCTTCGCGCTGGCGGCGGCGGCCTGGCGCCGCGGCGCCGACGTCCGGCTGATCGCGGGACCCACGGCCATCGCGCCGCCGGATGGACCGGAGCTGATCCGGGTGGAGAGCGCCGCCGAGATGGAGAGCGCCGTTCGCGCGGCGCTGCCGGAGGCGGATGTGCTGCTCATGGCCGCCGCGGTCGCCGACTTCCGGCCGTCACGCGCGGCCCCGCAGAAGCTGAAGAAGGAGACGAACCTGGACGCCCTGCCGCTGGAGCCGGCTGCCGACATCCTGCGTGCCACCCGCGACGCTCGCCGGCCCGGCATGCTCGTCGTCGGATTCGCGCTGGAGACGGAGAACGCACGTGCGAACGCGCGCGCCAAGCTGGAATCGAAGGGGTTGGACCTCGTGGTGCTGAACGATGCCACGGAGCCGGGCGCCGCCTTCGAGGTGGATACCAACCGGGTCACGATCCTGGCACGTGAGGGCGGGGAGGAGCCGTTGCCGCTGCTCTCGAAGGACGAGGTCGCGGAGGCGATCCTCGACCGCGTCGAGGCGCTGCGGGCGCGGCGGGCGTCCTGAATGCTCGACCGTACGCTCCTTCTCCGCTACCTGCGCCAGCGCGCCGAGCTCGGCGAGCGAGACCTGTTCCTGGACGAGCTGAGCGCCGCCGAGGTGGTTCGGCTGCTCGGCGGCGCGGACGGCCCGGGGCGGGACTCGGCTCGGCCGGCGCCGAAGGCCCGGACTGCCGCGAAAGCGGCCTCGGCCGCTTCGGTTCCGCCCGCACGGGCAGTGGCCTCCGCGGCTCTTTCAGCCGCGCCGGGCCGGTCGGCGGAGCCGGTGTCCGCGGGCGCGCAGCCGCTCCGCGTTCTTTCGGTCGAGGCCGCGGAGTGCACGCGCTGCAGGCTGCACGAGGGGCGCCGCAACGTCGTCTTCGGGGAGGGCAGCGCGTGCGCGCAACTGGTCGTGGTCGGAGAGGCGCCGGGCGGGGAGGAGGACCGTACGGGGCGGCCCTTCGTGGGGCCGGCCGGCAAGCTTCTCGACCTCCTGCTACTGAGCGCCGGCTTCGCGCGCGAGCGGGTCTACATCTGCAACGTGCTCAAGTGCCGGCCGCCGCAGAACCGCAACCCGCTCCCGGACGAGGTGGAGCAGTGCGCGCGCTATCTGCGGGCGCAGCTGGACGTGATCTCGCCCAGGGTGCTGCTTGCGGCCGGCAAGTTCGCCGCGCAGAGCCTGGCCGGCAGTGAACAGAGCATCGGACGGCTGCGCGGCCGCATACACTCGTACGCAGGGATTCCCCTGGTCGTGACCTACCACCCCGCGTTCCTGCTGCGCAGCCCGCAGTGGACGCGCACGACGTGGGAGGACTTCCAGCTCGCTCGCAAGGTGCTCGATGAACAGGCGTGAAGCTTCGGGCGTGGCGACGATGCCCGCCCCCGACCGTCAGCCGCCCTACGCGGCGGAGGCCGAGATCAGCGTGCTCGGCGGCATGCTGATCGATGGCGATGCCGTGGCCAAGGCGGTGGAGGTCGTCGACGAATCGATGTTCTACCGCGAGGCCAACCGGCGCGTCTACCGCGCGATGGCCCGGCTGTTCGAGCGCGGGCAGGTCATCGATCCGGTCACGGTCAGCGAGGAGCTGAAGAAGACGGAGGAGCTGGATGTGGCCGGTGGGATGGCCTACCTGTCCGATCTCCTCGACGCCGTGCCGACGGCCGCCAACGTCGAGTACCACGCGCGCATCGTCCGCGAGCGGGCGCTCCTGCGCCGGCTGATCGAGGCCTCTTCGCAGATCATCCGCGACTCCTACGAAATCGGCGAGAAGACGGTCGAGGAGATCCTGGACGAGTCGGAGCAGCGCATCTTCCAGGTCGCGCAGTCGCACGAGCGCGAGGGCTTCGTCTGGATCAAGCGGATCCTCTACTCCGCGTTCGAGCAGATCGAGAAGTGGCAGGCGGTCAAGGGTGGCATCACCGGCGTCCCGACCGGCTACACCGACCTCGACGAGATGACCGGCGGCTTCCAGCGCGGCGACCTGGTCATCATCGCCGCGCGCCCGAGCATGGGGAAGACCTCGCTCGTGACCGGCATGGCGCTGCACGCCGCCATCGCGCACCAGACGCCCGCGGCGATCTTCTCCCTCGAAATGTCCAAGGACCAGATCGTCCAGCGCATGCTCTGCCACGAGGCGCTCGTGGACCTCGGCCGGCTCCGTCGCGGCCGCCTCTCCGACGACGACTTCGTCCGCCTGGCCCAGGCCGCCGGCCACCTCAACACCGCGCCGATCTGGATCGACGAGTCCGGTTCCCTGAACGTGCTCGAGATGCGCGCCAAGGCCCGCCGCCTCAAGGCGGACCAGCCCGAGATCGGCATGATCATCGTCGACTACATCCAGCTCATGCAGTCCTCCGGCAAGTCCGAGAACCGGCAGCAGGAGGTGAGCGACATCAGCCGCGGGCTCAAGTCGCTGGCCAAGGAGCTCAACGTCCCGATCATCGCCCTGTCCCAGCTGTCTCGCGCTCCCGAGCAGCGCACCGACCACCGCCCGCAGCTCTCCGACCTGCGCGAGTCCGGCTCGATCGAGCAGGATGCCGATCTGGTCATGTTCCTGTACCGCCCCGAGCGATACGTTACGGACATGGAAGCGGAGGAGAAGGGCATTGTCGGCCGTGCCGAGCTGATCATCGGCAAGCAGCGCAACGGGCCCACCGGCACGGTCGAGCTGTTCTTCCGGAAGGAATGCACCCGCTTCGAGTCGTTCACCCGCCGCGAATCGCCGTAGCGCCCGCCGGCGCGCTCCCGCCATGGCGAAGGTCCGGACCGTCTTCTTCTGCACCCAGTGCGGCAACGAGGCCCCGCGGTGGCAGGGCCAGTGCGCGGCCTGCGGCGAGTGGAACACGCTCGTCGAAGAGCCGGCCGGCGGACGGCGCCGCAAGGCGACGTCTTCCCCCGCTGGCCACCGCGCCGCCGCGCCGGCCGCGGCGCCGATCCGGCTCGCCGACGTCGATGGCGGCGCCACGGCCCGCTGGCGCACCAGCCTGGACGAGTTCGACTTCGTCCTGGGGGGCGGCCTCGTTCCCGGCTCGCTGATCCTGGTCGGCGGCGAGCCCGGCATCGGCAAGAGCACCATCCTGCTCCAGTGCGCGGCGCGGCTGACCGCGGCGGGCCGGGCCACGCTCTACGTGTCCGGCGAGGAGAGCGCGGCGCAGGTCCGGTTGCGGGCGGATCGCCTGGCGGGTGGCGCCGGCGACGTCGCCTTCGTGGCGGAGACGGAGCTCGAGCGGATCCTGGCCCACGCGGAGTCGGCCGCGCCCGCGGTCCTCGTCATCGACTCCATCCAGACCGTGTTCACGACCGAGCTCGAGGGCGCCCCCGGCAACGTGGGCCAGGTCCGCGAGTGCGCCGCGCGCCTGCAGCGGTTCGCGAAGGAGACCGGCACGGCCATCTTCCTGGTCGGCCACGTGACCAAAGGCGGGGTCGTGGCGGGGCCCCGGACGCTCGAGCACATCGTGGATACCGTCCTCTACTTCGAGGGCGCGGGCGGCCTGGATCACCGGGTGCTGCGCGCCACCAAGAACCGCTTCGGCGGCGTCGACGAGATCGGCGTCTTCCGGATGACCGAAGCCGGACTCGAGCCGGTGGCCAACCCGTCCGAGCTCTTCCTCGGCGAGCGCACGCGCGGCGTGAGCGGCGCCGCCGTGCTGGCCACGCTCGAGGGAACGCGCCCGCTGCTGGTCGAGGTGCAGGCGCTCTGTGCGCGCGCCAGCTACGGCGCGCCGCAGCGGGTCGCCACCGGGTTCGATCGGCAGCGCCTGTCCCTCCTCCTGGCGGTGCTCGAGAAGCGCGCCGGAATCGGCTTCGGCCAGATCGACGTGTTCCTGAACGTCGCTGGCGGCGTCCGCATCGCCGAGCCCGCCGGCGATCTGGCCGTGGCGGCCGCCCTCGCGTCCAGCGTCTTCGACCGCGCCCTGCCCGCCGACGCCGTCTTCCTCGGAGAGGTCGGGCTCGGCGGCGAGCTGCGGGCCGTCGGGCAGGTCGAGCGGCGGCTCGCGGAGGCCGCGCGGATGGCGTTCCGGCGCGCGTTCGTGCCGAGCCGTGCCGTGCCGCCGCGGGTGCCCTCCGGGCTCGAGGCGGTCGGCGTCGGCTCGCTCGGCGAGCTGCTGGGGAGGCTGTTTCCGTGATCACGGGCGTCGGCGTCGTGCTCGCCGCGGCCGGCTCCGGTCGCCGTCTGGGTGGCGCCCGCAAGCAGTACCGGGAGATCCTCGGCGTGCCCGCCCTGCTGCGCGCCCTGCGGCCGTTCCTCGATCATCCGGCGGTCGAGGCGGCCGTCGTCGCGCTGCCGCCCGAAGACGTGGCCGAGCCGCCCGGCTGGCTGCGCGGAATCGATTCGCGCGTCACGCTCGTGGGTGGGGGAGCGGAGCGGGGGGACTCGGTGCGGGCGGCGGTAGAGGCGCTCCCCCCTGGGATCGCCACGGTCCTCGTCCACGACGCCGCGCGGCCGCTCGTGACCACCGCCCTGATCGAGCGCGTGCTCGGCGCGCTCCGCGAGGGGAGCGGGGATGGCGCGGTCGCTGGCCTGCCCGTGGCGGACACGATCAAGGAGGTCGACCCGACCGGCGCCGTCCTGTCCACGCCCGAGCGCTCCAGGCTGCGCGCCGTGCAGACGCCGCAGGGATTTCCGCGCGCGGTGCTGCTCGAGGCCCACGCCCGGGCGCGGGCCGAGGGAATCGTCGCAACCGATGACGCCGCGCTCGTCGAGCGCTACGGGGGACGGGTCATGGTGGTCGAGGGCGATCCGGACAACCTGAAGATCACCACCGCCCGCGACATTGTCATCGCGGAGGCGATCCTGAGGGCGAGGGGCGGGTGAGCGCGCCGGTGATGGTGCCGTTCGCGGATCCCGCCGCCCGCGCGCAAGCCGCGGGACGTGTGGCGAACCACCTCCGGGCGGGAGGGCTGATCGCATATCCGACCGAGACGGTGTACGGGTTCGGGTGCGCGCTGCGGGCACGGGCGCTCGCCGCACTCGGCGCGCTGAAGGCCCGCGACCGGGACAAGCCGTTCCTTCTTCTCGTGCGCGGCCGGCGCGATGTCGAGGGACTCCGCTGGTCGTCCGCCGCCCGCCGGCTCGCCGATGCGTTCTGGCCCGGGGCGCTCACCCTGGCCCTGCCGGCCGGCTCTGCACGGCTGCCGGCGCCGGTGATCGGGGCGGAGGGCGCCGTGGCGGTGCGTGCCTCGCCCCACCCCGCCGTGCGTGCGCTGCTCGATGCGCTGGGGGAGCCGATCACGTCGACGAGCGCAAATGCGCCCGGCCAGCCGCCGGCCGCCTCCGCGGCGGGGGCGGCCCGGGCGCTGGAGACGCTCGGCGGCATGGATGTCTGGGTCCTGGACGGAGGAAGCTTGCAGCCATCGCCGCCCTCCACCATCGTCGATTGCTCGGCGTCGCGCCCGCGGGTGCTGCGGGTGGGCGCCATCCCCGTGGAGCGCTTGCGCGAGGTCGTCGCGGAGATCGATGAGCGAAGCTGAACTGCCGGGATCCGACGAGACACGCGAAGATCCCCTGGAGCGACTCCCGACGGGGAGCGCACCCGCCACCTACAACCTCCTCTTCGTGTGCACCGGCAACACGTGTCGGAGCCCGATGGCGGCCGCGATCACGCGCCGGAAGCTGGAGGATCGCGGCTGGACGCAGGTGGCGGTCGCGTCCGCGGGCGTCGGTGCGGCCGAGGGGCTGCCCGCCGCGCAGAACGCCCTGGCGGTGACGGCGGTCCACGGCCTCGACCTGTCCGCTCACCGCTCCACTCCGCTTTCCCCCCACATCGTCGCCTGGGCGGACCTCATCCTCGGAATGGCGCCGGCCCACGTGGAGGGAGCGGTGCGTATGGGCGGAGCTGGACGAGCGGCGATGCTCACGGACTTTCTGGGCGGCCCGCTGGCGGGGCTTCCGATCGACGATCCGTTCGGCGGGAGCGAGGCCGAATACCGCTCCGCGTTCGAGCAGCTCGATGCGGCCATCGAGGCCGTGCTCAGCCGGCTCGAGCCGATCCTCGCACCCTGAGCGAGCGCACCCGTGCCCACTCCCAGCGCGGCCACCCGCCTCATCACCCTCCTCGGCGACCCGGTGGCGCATTCCCTCTCGCCGGTGATCCAGAACGCGGCCTTCCGTGCGGCCGGCGTGGACGGCGTCTACCTCGCGCTCCGCTGCGACGAAGCGGAGGCGCCGACGCTGCTCCGCGCCCTGGCCCACGCGGGCGCGGCCGGCAACGTGACCCTGCCCCACAAGCGACGTGTCCTGGACGCGCTCGATGAACGCACGCCGGCGGTCGAGCGCACCGGGGCCTGCAACACCTTCTGGCTCGAAGCTGGTCGGATCCTCGGCGACAACACCAATGTGGCCGGCTTCGCGGCCGCCGTGCGCGCGCTGATCGGGGCGCCCGCGGGGGCTCGCGTGCTGCTGCTCGGGGCCGGCGGCGCCGCGCGCGCCGCGCTGCTCGCCCTGCTGGAGGCTCGCTCCGATGCCGTCGTGCTGCTCAACCGCACCCGCGAGCGGGCCGAGACGCTTCGCGATGCGTTCGACCCGCAGCACCGCCGCGTGCGGGTTGCCGCGGATGCTGCGGAAGTCCGGCGGGAGGGATTCGATCTCGTCGTGAACGCAACCTCCCTCGGGCTCCACGGCGACGACCCGCTCCCGCTCGATCCGGCGCACGTCCACCGCGCGGGCGCCGTTCTCGACCTGGCCTACGCCCCCGGCGGGACGGCGTTGGTGCGCCGCGCCCTGGCGCTCGGGCTGCCCGCCCGCGATGGCCGGGAGATGCTCCTGCACCAGGGCGCGGCCGCGTTCCGCCGCTGGTGGGGGCGGGAGGCGCCGCTCGACGCCATGCGCTCCGCGCTCGAGGCCGCCGCCGGCGACGACGCCTGAGCCCGGCCGTTCCCGCCATTCCCGCGCCCCGGGCCGCCCGCCACCCTGGAGGGCGTGTCCCACGTCCCCCTTCGCCCCGATCCCGCGCCGACGTCCCATCGACGCGCACCGGCGCGGCCGCCGCCGGTGCTCGCCCTCGCGGGGGTGCGCTCCGCGCTCCTGGACCTGGTCTTCTCGCCCGTCTGCCTCGGGTGCGACGCGCCGATGGAGGGGGGAGAGGGAAGCCGCCTCGTGTGCGTCTCCTGCCGCGCGCGCCTGGCGCCGCTACCCGGGCCGGTGTGCGCGCGCTGCGGCGCGCCGCGACTGGAGACCGGCCGCCTCGCCGGGCCGCGCTGCGGAGAGTGCGGTGAATGGCCGCCAGCGCTCAGGTCGGCACGTTCGGCGTGCCTTCTCGCGGCCCCCGCGGACCGGCTCGTGCATCAGTTGAAGTACCGCGGCTGGCCCGCGCTCGCCGGACCTCTGGCGCGGCGCATGGCGGAGGTCCCGCTCCCCGAGGATGTCGTCCGGGAAGCACGCATTGTGGTGCCCGTCCCGACTACCCGGGAACGGCTGCGCGAACGGGGCTATAATCAGGCGGAACGCCTGGCGGCCGCCTACGCGTTCCGTACCGGCAGGCGGCTGGTCCCGGCCCTGGAGCGCGCCGGCTCGAGGCGCTCCCAGACCATCTTGCAGCCCGCCGCGCGCGGGGCTAACGTGGCCGGCGCGTTTCGGATCTCGGAGGTCGCCGGATCGGCCGTCCGCGGGGAGCACGTGCTGCTCGTGGACGACGTGCTGACCACCGGCGCCACGGTCGTAGAATGCGCACGCACGCTCGTCACCGCGGGCGCGCGCTGCGCCAGCGTGATCACGTTCGCCCGCGCATGGAGCATCCGCCGGGCGCCAGGAACCTGACAGGGGAGTCGCTCATGGCACAGCAAGGGAAGCCGAGGGCCCGCGTCGCGATCAACGGCTTCGGCCGGATCGGCCGCAACATTCTTCGCGCCGCCAAGAAGGCCGGCGCTCCGCTGGACTTCGTGGCCGCCAACGACCTCACCGACAGCGCCACCCTGGCGCACCTGCTGCGCTACGACTCGGTGCACGGGCGCTACCCGGGTACCGTCGAGGTGAGCGGAAACGGTCTCATCGTGGACGGCGACGAGATCCGCGTCACGACCGAGAAGGAGCCAGGGGCGCTGCCGTGGAAGGACATGGAGGTCGACCTCGTGTTCGAGGCTACGGGCCGCTTCACCAAGCGGGCTGATGCGGCCAGGCACCTGGAGGCGGGCGCGCGCAAGGTGATCATCACCGCCCCCGGCAAGGGCGAGGACCTCACCATCGTCATGGGGGTGAACCAGGCCGCCTACGACCCGGACCGCCACGACGTGGTCAGCAACGCCAGCTGCACCACCAATTGCCTCGTCCCGGTAGTCAAGGTGATCCTGGACTCGTTCGGCTTCGAGCACGGCATCATGACCACGGTACATTCCTATACCAACGACCAGCGGATCCTCGATCTGCCCCACAAGGACCTGCGCCGTGCCCGGGCGGCGGCCATGTCGATCATCCCGACCACCACCGGCGCCGCGCGCGCCACCGGGCTCGTGATCCCGGAGATCGAGGGGAAGATCGACGGCATCGCCATGCGCGTGCCGACCCCGGACGTCTCCATCGTGGACCTCACCGCCAACGTCACGCGCGACGTGAGCGTGGACGCCGTGAACGACGCGTTCCGCGCTGCCGCCGCCGGCCCGCTCGCCGGGATCCTCGCCGTCGCCGACGAGCCGCTCGTCAGCGTAGACTACACCGGCAACCCCGCCAGCTCGATCGTCGACCTGCCCTCCACTCTGGTGGTCGGCGACCGCATGGTGAAGGTGCTCTCGTGGTACGACAACGAGTGGGGCTACTCCAGCCGCTGCCTTGATCTCGCGCGGTACATGCTCGAGCGGATGTGATTTTGCAGTAGCGGGTTGGGAGGTCGAGGTGATGTGACACGCGAAGCCGGCGCGAACCGCCATTGACGGGCGGTTCGCGCCGGTGTTACCGTTCAGTCGCCATCACGTCATTGCCCGCGGTGCCTTCGCCCCCTGCGGAGGAGTCCGCCGGAACCCGGCTTGCATCTGGCGCGGCAGGTGAGCTCGCCCGCGCGCGCTGGAGGTGCGAAATGGCGCTACAGAACAGGGAGTTGTCCGGTACCTATCGCTGCCCCGTCTGCGGGCACCGCGATGCGGCCGAGATCAACAGCGAGGAGTCCTACCGCCTCATCCCGTGCAGCTACTGCGCGACCCCGCTCGAGATCTGGTCACGGGGATCGGATTCCGTGCGCTTCTCGGTCCAGGTCGCGGAGCAGCGGGCGGTGGGGTGATCCGCGGAGGGGAAGCTCCCCCGGAGGCGGAGGGCGGCCATGGTGCGGCGACGCACCATGGCCGCTTTTCTTTGCGCCCCGGCCCCGCCGCCGCGGTGCGCGCCGCAATGGTGCGTCTCCTCCGGCTCGCGGGGGCGGACGCGGCGTCGCGCACCGGCCGGGCCGGCGAGGCGCCCATCCATTTTCTGGACTCCGGCCGCGGGCCCGCGCTGGTCCTGCTGCACGGCGGCGGCGGTGGCGGGGCCAACTGGTACCGCCTCATCCCGGCGCTGTCGCCGACGCACCGGGTCCTTGCGCCGGACCTCCCCGGGTTTGGACTCACGCCTGCGCTCGCGCCCGAAACCGCCGGACCGCTGTCCCGCACTGGCGCCGCCCTTCTCCTGCGTTGGCTGGACGGGCTCGGCATCTCCAGCTTCGATGTGGCGGGCACATCCTACGGCGGACTCCTCGCGTTGCGTCTGGCGCAGGCGCGGCCGCAGACGGTGCGCCGCCTCATCCTGCTCGACAGCGCGGGCCTGGGGGCCGCCATGCCCTGGCGCGTGCGCCTGGCGACGCTGCGCGGGCTGCGCCGCCTGCTCGCGCGGCCCCGCCGCGAGGGCACCCGCTGGCTGTTCCGCTCGCTGCTCGTGGCTCGGCCGGAGGCCCTGCCCGCCGGCCATGCGGACGCGCTGCTGGAGTACCTGTGGGCCAGTGCGGCGGCGGCGCCCCCGGGCTGGCTCGCCCGCGTCCTCGCCGGCTTCGGTGGCCTGGGCGGCCAGAGAGAGGTGGTCCCGCCGGCGGAGCTCTCCGCCATCCACCAGCCTACGCTCCTGGTATGGGGCGCGCGCGATGCCTTCTTCCCCCTCGCCCATGCGCGGGCCGCCGCCGAGGCGCTGCCGCGCGGGTTGCTCCGGGTCATCCCGGCGGCCGGCCACTCGCCCAACTGGGAGACGCCGGAGGAGGTCGCCGCGGCGGCCGGCGCCTTCCTGCCGACCAGGCCGCCGCCGCTTGATGCGAGCCTTCGGCCCGCGCTACGTTAGCCTTCCGGCCGCGCTCGGCGGCCGCCACACGACTGGATCGAGAGACGGGATGGGACGGGGATGAACAGGAAGACGGTGAAGGATCTGCCCGATGCGGCGCTGGACGGGAAGCGGGTCCTGGTGCGGGTGGATTACAACGTGCCGCTGGAGGAGGGCCGGGTCACCGACGACACGAGGATCCGGGCCACGCTACCCACGGTGGAGTATCTCACCGCGCGCGGTGCGCGCGTGGTGCTGATCTCCCATCTCGGCCGTCCCGGGGGCGAATGGAACGAGAAGTACTCGGTGCGTCCGGCGGCGGAGCGCCTCAGAGAGCTGCTCGATGCGCCGGTCCGGTTCGTCGCCGATGTCGTGGGCGCCGAGGCTCATGGCGCCGTGGATGCCCTCGAGCCCGGGTCGGTGCTCGTGCTCGAGAACTCGCGCTTCCTGGCCGGCGAGGAAACCAACGATCCGAAGCTCGCCGAGGCGCTGGCGGCCCTGGCGGACGTGTACGTGGATGACGCATTCGGTGCCGCGCACCGGGCGCATGCCACCACGGTCGGCGTCGCGGAGGTCATGCGCGCCGAGGGCAGGCCAGCCGTGGCGGGACTTCTCATGGAGCGCGAGCTCCGTTTCCTGGGCGGCGTGCTCGAGAAGCCCGAGCACCCGTTCGTCGCGATTCTCGGCGGCGCGAAGATCTCCGGGAAGATCGACGTGATCGAGAGCCTCCTGCCGCGCGTGGACCGGCTGCTGATCGGCGGTGCCATGGCGAATACCTTCTTCCGCGCGCTCGGCCTGGAGACCGGCGCCTCGCTGGTGGAGCAGGATCGCGTGGACATGGCCCGCGCTCTCCTCGACCGCGCCGGGGACAGCCTGGCCCTGCCGGTCAACTGCGTCGTCGCCACCGAGGCCAGCGCCGATGCCCGCTCCTGGATCGTTCCGCGAGACGCGGTGCCGGCGGAGGCCAAGATCCTGGACATCGGCCCGCGCAGCGTGGCGACCTTCCGCGAGCTCATGCACGCCGCGCGCACGATCGTCTGGAACGGGCCCATGGGACTCTTCGAGATCGAGGCCTTCAGCCGCGGTACCGATGGCATCGCCCGCGCCGTGGCCGACGCGACGGAGCGCGGCGCCACCTCCGTGATCGGCGGCGGCGACACGGTGGCCGCGGTCGAGTCCGCCGGCCTGGCGGCACGGATGACCCACATCTCGACGGGCGGCGGGGCTTCGCTCGAGTTCCTTGAGGGGCGGACGCTCCCCGGCGTGGCCGTCCTGGACGATCGGGAGGACGCATGAGCCCGCCGCACAGGCGGCCGGTCATCGCCGGTAACTGGAAGATGAACAAGGGGCCGGGCGAGACCGCCAGCTTCTTCAATGCGTTCGGGGCGGCCGTCCCGCCGCACGAGGACCGCACCATCATCTTCTTCCCGCCCGCCGTCAGCCTCGCTCCAGCGGCCCGCGCGCTCGTCAACCGGCCCGACCTTCTGCTCGGCGTCCAGAACATCCACTGGGAGCCGTCCGGGGCCTTCACCGGCGAGACCGGCGGCCCCATGGCGCGGGAGGCGGGCGCCCGTTTCGCCCTCGTCGGGCACTCCGAGCGCCGCCACCTGTTCGGTGAATCCGACGAGGACGTGGCCCGAAAGGCTGCCGCCGCCGCGGAAGCCGGCCTGACCCCGATCGTCTGCGTCGGAGAACTGCTCGAGGAGCGCCGTGCGGGGGCGGTCGAGGCGGTTCTGCTGAGGCAGCTCGGACCCGTGCTCGAGGCGGTGACGCCGGACGTCCTCGCCTCCGCGCTCCTTGCCTACGAGCCCGTCTGGGCGATCGGCACCGGCGTGAACGCGACCCCCAACGACGCATCCGAGGCGCACGCCATCCTGCGCGCGCGACTCGCCGAGCATCTCGGCCGTGACGCCGCGGATGCGCTCCCGATCCTGTACGGCGGCTCGGTCAAGCCGGACAACGCGGCCGCGTTGCTGGCGGCCGAAGGCGTCGATGGCGTCCTCGTCGGCGGCGCGAGCCTCGATCCGACGAGCTTCGCGGCCATCGCGACGGTGCCGGCTTCGCGGGACGCGTCGCCTTGACGCAGCCCGAGGTCACCGCGATCTTTACGGGTTGTCGTTCCCGGGAAAACACGGAGAAAAGTCACGGTGTTTACGGCGCTTCTGGTCCTGCTCATCCTCGATGGTCTGCTGCTCATGGTCATCATCCTCCTCCAGTCGGGGAAGGGCGATGGGCTCGCCGCGATGGGCGGCGGTGTGAGCACCACGGACAGCTTCATGGGCGGGCGACAGGCGGCCACCCTGCTGACAAAGGCAACCTGGAGCATGGGCGCCCTGTTCATGGTGCTGGCGTTCGCGCTCTCGATCATGTCCTCGCGCGCGCAGCAGCCGAAGTCGATCCTGCGAGGCGAGTTCCAGCAGCAGACGGCGCCCGCTCCGCAGCCGGTGATCCCTGGAGCGCAGCCAGCTACGCCGAAGGGCCAGGCCGGTGCGGGTACGGCCCAGCCGAAGGCGGGCGCGACTCCGGCGCCACAGGGGGCGACTCCGCCGAAGAAGTAGCGGGCGTCAGGGCGCCGGCGGAGTTTCCGGGTAGCCGCGGGTGATGCTGTAGCGGGTCTCGTATGGGCCGAGCGCGCCGCGCCGCGCCCGCGTGAGGAAGGGATAGGGCTCGCTTCGAGCCGGCACGGACGCCTCGCCGGAGCCGGACTGGCTTCCGCGGGGCGTCGTCTCGCCGGGACGATTGTTCCGCTCGATGATCAGGCGGGTGCGCCGGTCCGTGAGCTTCCGTCTCATGGCGCCGCTCTCCGTAGGATACAGACGAAAGGCGCCGGGACCCGCTCGGGTCCCGGCGCCTTCGCATGCGCGGCACGGCGCGCCTGCGCCGCCCGCTCTGAGCCACGCTCGAAGATAGCGGATCGCAGGGGAGGTCTCAAGGCCCGCCGGGGAACGCAAAGCGCGCCGTCGCGGCTTGACTGCCGGCTCCGCGGCCGCCCATTATGTCGCTCTCACGCGGGGATTCGGGTCGCTGCGCCAGTCGAAGGAGCTCGCATGGCCACCGTTTCTGGGCCGCGCACGCGCGTGGCGGAGAAACCGGAGCACGTCAGGCATACTGAGGAGGGCCGTCCGGTCACGTTTCTGGAGGCCATCCGCGAGGCGCTGTGGGAGGAGATGGAGCGGGATGCGTCGGTCCTCCTGATGGGCGAGGACATCGGCGTCTACGGCGGCGCGTTCAAGATGACGGATGGCTTCCTGGCGCGGTTCGGCGAATCCCGAGTGGTGGACACGCCGATCAGCGAAGGCGGCTTCACGGGAGCGGCGGCGGGCGCGGCGCACATGGGGCTCCGGCCGGTGGTCGAGATGCAGTTCATGGACTTCGTGGCGTGCGCGTACGAGACGCTGACGAACTACATCGCGACCTCGCGCTGGCGCGGCGCCGGCCCGCTCCCGCTGGTGGTCCGGGGTCCCGTGGGAGGTGGGGTGCGCGGTGGACCGTTCCACTCCCAGAACCCGGAGATGGCGTTCTTCCACACGCCCGGGCTCAAGATCGTCTACCCGGCCACCACGCGCGATGCCAAGGGGCTCCTCAAGGCGGCGATCCGCGATGACGATCCCGTGCTCTTCTTCGAGCACAAGAAGCTGTACCGGATGCCCGCTCTGCGTGAGGTGCTGCCGCCCGGCGACTACGTGGAGCCGCTCGGCAAGGCGCGGCTGGAGCGCGAGGGTCGCGACGTCACCGTCGTCGCATACGGGATGATGGTGCACGAGGCGCGCAATGCCGCGGAACAGCTTGCCGCGGAGGACGGAATCGAGGTCGAGGTCCTCGACTTGCGAACGCTGCTCCCGCTGGATGAGGCGGCGATCGTGAAGAGCGTGCAGAAGACGGGGCGGCTCCTGATCGCGCACGAGGACACGCGCACGGGAGGCCTCGCCGGCGAGATCGCCATGCGGGTGAGCGAGCAGGCGTTCGAATGGCTGGACGCGCCGATGCTGCGGGTCACCGCGATCGATGCGCCCGTCCCGTACGCCGCGGCGATGGAGGACTACTTCCTCCCGCACGCAGCCGACATCGTGGATGCGTGCCGTTACCTGGCCCGCTACTAGAGAGAACACTCCGGAGTCGAACATGGCCCGAATCGAAGTGTCAATGCCACAGATGGGGGAATCGATCGCGGAAGGCACCGTGTCGAAATGGCTCAAGCAGCCGGGCGACGCCGTAGCGCGCGACGAGCCGCTGCTCGAGATCTCGACCGACAAGGTGGACGCGGAGGTTCCTTCTCCGGCCGCCGGAGTGCTCGCGGAGATCGCGGTGCAGGAGGGCCAGACGGTCGAGGTCGGCACCGTGGTCGGCTACATTGAGACCGAGAAGGGAGCCGCGGCCGAGAAGGCGCCGCCGGCCGCCGAGCCGCCAGCCGCCGAGCCGGAGCCCGCTCCCGCGGCGGCTGCGGCTCCGGCCGCGGCCGCGCCCCCCGCCGCGCCGGAGCCGGCGCCGACGGCGGCTGCCCCCGGAGGGCAGGGCGATGGGCGAACCGAGAGCGCGGAGGAACGCCTCCGCCGCCGGTCCACCCCGGTGGTGCGCCGGATCGCGGCGGAGCACGGCGTGGACCTGGCGCAGGTGACGGGCACCGGCCACGCGGGCCGGGTCACCAAGCAGGACATCATGGCCTTCCTCGAGAGCCCGGTCCAGGGGGGTGGAGCGCCGCCGCCTGTGACCGCGGCGCCGCCCGTGCCGGCCAAGGCTGCCGGAGCGCCGGCCTCGATGGATCAGTTCTGGGAGGCGTTCTACGGTCGCGTGCAGCATCCGGAGTTCCCGGTGCGGGCGGGCGACCGGGTCGAGCCAATGGACCGGATCCGCAGGCTGACGGCGGACCACATGGTGCGGGCGAAGCGGATCGCGCCGCACGTGCACTCCTTCATCGAGATCGACTTCACGGCCATCGACCGGGTCCGCTCCGCGAACAGGGAACGCTGGGAGCAGCAGGGCGTGAAGGTGAGCTACACGGCCTTCGTGGCCTGGGCCTGCGCGCGCATGCTGCAGCGCTTCCCGATGGTGAACGGTACCATCTCGGGCGAGAACATCATCTACCGTGGCGACATCAATCTCGGCATCGCCGTGGACCTGAATCCCGGACTGATCGTGCCGGTGATCAAGAACGCCGACGAGCTGAACCTGATCGGGATCGCGAAGCGTGTGGCCGACCTGGCGCAGCGCGCCCGCAACCGGCAGCTCAAGCCCGACGAGATCCAGGGCGCGACCTTCTCGATCACCAACCCCGGGGTGCTCGGGACGATCGTCGGCATGCCAGTCATCCCGGAGGGCACCTCCGCCATCCTCGGGACCGGCGTGATCGAGAAGCGCGCGGTCGTGATCGATGTCGACGGGGCGGACGCGATCGCCGTGCGGAAGCGGGCGTTCTTCTCGCTGGGCTACGACCACCGGCTCGTGGACGGGGCGGACGCCGCCCGCTTCCTGGCCGAGCTGAAGGCCCTGCTCGAAGCGTTTCCCGAGGACGCATGAGCAGCCCGGCGGGCCTCGGCACCGCCCTCGCCCGGCGGCCCGAGCCGGCCGGGAACGCGATGCCGCGGGTCCTCGAGGTCTGTCGCCTCGGCACGGTGGAATACGGCGAGGCCCTGGCGCTGCAGGACACGCTGGTCCGTCGCCGTCGCGCGCGGGAGATTCCCGACCAGCTGCTCCTCCTCGAGCATCCGCACGTGATCACCCTCGGTGCCGCCGCCCGAGAG
This sequence comes from uncultured Gemmatimonadales bacterium, assembly GCA_963708135.1. Classification (GTDB taxonomy): domain Bacteria; phylum Gemmatimonadota; class Gemmatimonadetes; order Longimicrobiales; family RSA9. The sequence goes on from OY970192.1 coordinate 1,436,932, forward strand.
GAGCACGTGCTGCTCGATGCCGCCGAGCGCCGGCTCCTCGACATCGCGCTCTTCGAGACAGGGCGGGGAGGCGATGTCACCTACCACGGGCCGGGGCAGCTCGTGGGCTACCCGATCCTCGACCTCAAGCCCGACCGTCGCGACCTGCACCGCTACGTCCGCGACATCGAGGAGGCGCTCATCCGCGCCCTCGTGACCTTCGGGATTGCGGGCGGCCGGCGGCCGGGCCTCACCGGCGTCTGGGTCGGCGATGAGAAGGTCGTCGCCATCGGGGTCCGCGTCTCCAGCGGCTGGATCACCTCGCACGGGTTCGCCTTCAACGTCGACCCCCGCCTCGAGTTCTTCGACGCGATTGTGCCGTGCGGGATCCGGGAGTTCGGCGTCACCTCGCTCGCCCGGCTGCTGGGGCGACCGGTCCCGGTCGACGCGGTCATGGAGCCGGTCATCGAGGCCTTCAGCGAGGTGTTCGGACGGGTCGCGCGCGCCGGGGGCCGAACTCCCCCCGAAGGACTTGAAGCCGGGGCCGATCTCGGCTAGCTTGTCAGCACGCGTTCGGGAGTCGCGGTCGATCTCCTGGATGTGGCCGGGCCGGCGGACGTCGCCGGACGGCGTGCTCGGAAGGGAGTTCGGCCCTGACGAGACGGCTGCGGGGTCGCTGGTCGCAGCCGAAGCCCCACGAGCTCGGGGCGGCCTCGAACGCAGACCGCGCGCTACGAGGTGAGGGATTCGTTACCAGACCGCCGCACGCGGTGGTGAACCGGAACGAAGGAACGATCCCGCCAGCGGAAAGAAGCCCCCAGAACGCTGCGTGTCAGCGCCTGGGGGCTTCTCACATCCGGGAGGCACTCTCTCACCGCGCGGCCTCACGCCACCGGTGGCGCGCGCGCCCCTCCGCTGTCAGGGGGGCGGCGCCGGGTGGAAGGCGTCCCCGGGCGGCGGCGGGAACTCGTGGAACTCGAGGTAGCGCCCCTTCTCCCGCTCGCGCTCGAGCCAGGCGGTGAAGCCGGAATCCATGAGGCCGTTGGACTGGCTCTGCGTGCGCGCGGCGCTTACGGCCAGATCGTTGGCGTACTCGTTCTGGGGATGGCCGGCGTGGCCCCGGACCCAGCGCCAGTCCACCTCGTGGCGGGCGGCCGAACGGACGAGCCGTTGCCACAGCTCTGCGTTCTCCACGGGCCCGGTCTTCCGCTTCCAGCCACGGCGCACCCAGCCGCGGACCCACTCGCGCATTCCCCGCACGAGGTACTGCGAGTCGGAGGTGAAGATCACGCGGCAGGGGGTGCGCAGCGCCTCGACCGCCTCGAAGGCGCTGCGGATCGCCATCCGGTTGTTGGTCGTGGCGGGCTCGCTCACCCAGTAATCGCGCCGTGCCCACGCGTTCCCGCGCCACTGCTCGATGAGGCCGGCCGCCCCGCCGGGCGAGTCGCGATCGGTGAACTGCACGCCGAGGCAGGACTCATCGGCGTAGATGTAGACCAGGGGTCGCATGGGGCGCCAAGTTCGCCTCGCCGGTCCCACGGCGCAACCGCTTGACAGGTGTTCGGGCCGGCGTAAATTCGCTCTGGAAAACTCTTTGGCCATCCTGCACGGAGGCGACGTGGCTCGGCCCGGCTATCTTCTGCTCGAGGACGGAAGGCGCTTCGACGGCACGCTCATCGGCTCCGAGGGCAGCGCGGTCGGGGAAGTGGTCTTCAACACCTCGATGACGGGCTATCAGGAGGTGCTGACCGACCCCTCCTACGCTGGCCAGATCGTCACGATGACCTATCCGCTCATCGGCAACTACGGCGTCAACGGCACGGATGAGGAGTCGGCGCATCCGCAGGTGGCGGGCTTCCTGGTTCGCGAGCTGCCGCCGCTGCACAGCAACTGGCGGGCGGAATCGTCACTGGAGTCCTACCTGGAGCGGAGCGGCGTGGTCGGGCTGAGCGGTCTCGACACGCGGGCGCTGACCCGGCACATCCGCTCCGCCGGAGCGATGCGCGCCGCGATCGCCCCGGCCACGGCGGCGGAGACGGAGGTGGCCGCCCGCATCGAGGCGCATCCCCGCATGGAAGGCCTCGACCTGACCGGTGGTGTCTCGACCCAGGCCGACTACGAGATCGCGGCGGCGGGGGAGGAGCGCTTCCACGTGCTCGCCTACGACTTCGGCGTGAAGAGCCATTCGCTGCGGCTGCTGGCCGAGCGCGGCTGCCGCGTGACGGCCGTCCCCGGCCATGCCGCTCCGGAGGCGCTGCACGAGCGGCGGCCGGACGGCCTGTTCATCTCGAACGGCCCCGGGGACCCGGAGGCCGTCGCGCACGCGCTCGAGGCGATCCGCCATCTGGCGGACCGCGGCGTCCCGATCTTCGGGATCTGCCTGGGCCACCAGCTTATTGCGCGCGCCTTCGGCGGGCGGACCTACAAGCTTCGCTACGGCCACCGCGGCGGGAATCATCCGGTGCGGCGGCTGTTGGACGGCGCGGTCGAGATCACGGCGCAGAACCATGGCTTCGCGGTCAGGGCTGAGGGGGAGACCGGCGTCGAGGGCGCTGCGTCGCTCGTCGTCACGCACGCGAATCTGAACGACGGGACGGTGGAAGGCGTGGCGCACCGGGAGCTTCCGGTCTTCAGCGTGCAGTACCACCCGGAAGCCGCTCCGGGGCCCCACGACTCGCGCTACCTGTTCGATCGCTTCGTGGATGCGCTCGCGCACGCGCGAGGAGAGACTTGACTGGGAGGGGACGGCGGCATTAACGTATGCGCCCGTCCCTTCTCAACATACGAGCACACGCCGGTGATGAATTCCGTGGATCGCGAGCGTCCTTCCCGACCGTCTTCCGGAGCCGGCGTGTTCGTGGGGCGTTGTCCCGTTCGGGGGCGCTATCGACGGCATCGATGGGGGCTCGGCTCCCAGGAAACACCCACTCCAGCACCAGGCAGGGAGGTACCATGACGAAAGCCGACCTCGTCGAGCAGGTAGCCAGCGCGATCGGGCCAGGCATCACGAAGAAGGATTGCGCTCTCGTGGTCGACGGGCTGCTCAACGCGATCAAGAACGCCCTCGCGGACCACAACCACATCGAGATCCGCGGCTTCGGGACCTTCAAGGTTCGCAAGCGGCGCTCGCGCATGGCGCGCAACCCGCGCACGGGCGACCCGGTCGAGGTGCCCTCGCGGGCGGTGCCGATCTTCAAGCCCTCGAAGGACCTCCGCGTCCAGGTGTCGGACGGCACGCACGTCGGGGTCTGAGCGCTTGCGGCTCGGCGAGGCGCCCCATCCGGATCCTCCGGGTGGGGCGCTCTGTATTTAACGGCATGCGCGACCATGGCGTCTAGCGGAAGTGAGCACCAGCGTGCGATCGGAGCGGCGGGCGGAGGCGGCGCCGGAGGACGAGGCGCGGCTGATCGAGCGGGCGCGGGCGGGAGACCGCGAGGCGCTGGAGTGGCTCGTGGCGCGGCACCTCGACGACGTGTACGGCGTCGCGATGCGGGTCCTGCGGGACCGGGCGCTCGCGCAGGACGCCGCGCAGGATGCGTTCGTGAACGCGATGAACGGACTGGCGCGCTTCCGCGGCGACGCGAGCTTCCGGACCTGGCTGCTGCGGATCACGATGAACGCGGCCCGTACCCTCGCGCGCCGGCGGGGGCGCCGACGCGAGGTGGCGATCGCGGAGGCCGTCGAAGTGCCGGGCGGCGGGCACGATCCGGCTTCCGTCGCGGTGATCCGAACCGAGGCCGATCGCGCGCTGGAGGCGCTGGCCCGATTGCCGGAGAAGCAGCGGCTGGCCGTTTCGCTGCGCGTGCACCAGGGGCTGAGCTATCAGGAGATCGGCGCGCTGATCGATTGCTCGGAGGGCGCCGCGCGCGTGAACTACCATCTGGGCATCAAGCGCTTGCGGGAGATGGTGAAATGATCGTGCTGAGCTGTGATTCGGTGCGCGAGCGCCTTCCGGAGCTTCTCGCCGGCCGGCTGTCGGTGGCCGACGCGGACGCGCTGCGGGGGCACCTGGCGGAGTGCGACGCGTGCGCGGCGGACCGGCGCACGATCCAGCATCTGCGTGCCGCGCGGCCCGAAGCTCCGCCCGCGCTGGGGCTGCGGGTGGTCGAGGCGGTTTCGAGCCGCCGCCCTGCTCCCGTGCTGCTGGTACGGCGGCGCATGCTCGTCGCCGCGACGGCGGCCGCAGCGCTCCTCGGCGGCAGCATGCTGTACCGGGCGGGGCGGTCCGCTGCACCCGCGACGGCCGTTCCGGACCTGGCCAATGGCACGGCGGCCGTCGCGGTGGGAGCGGCGGCGCCGGCACTGGATGGGCAGGTGCTCATGCAGGCTCCGCCCGGCAACATCGAGGCGGACGGGCTAGGCGCCGCGGCGTCGTCGCTCGACGATCTTTCGGTGGGCGAGCTCGAGTCCCTGCTCGCGGAGCTGAAGTCGTGAGGGGACTTCTCGGGGCCGCGCTGCTCGCACTCGTGCTGGCTCCCGGCGCGCTGAGCGCGCAGCGCGCCGGCGATCCCAGGCGGGCGGCGCTCCAGGCGCAGATACTCGACCGCTTCATGGACCGCGTCTCCCAGCGATTGCAGCTCGACGGCGGGCAGCGCACGCGGCTCGAGCAGGTGCTGCGGGCGAACGAGACGCGGCGGCGCGAGCTCCAGCGCGATGCCGGCGCGCTGCGGCGCCGGCTCGCCGATGCGATCCGCGATCCCGCGACCAGGCCGGGCGAGTTCGAGCATCTGCTGGACGGCATGGCGGACCTCCGCACGCGGGATGCCCGCCTCTGGCGCGACGAGCAGGCGGCCCTGGCGCAGGTGCTGAACCCACGCCAGCGCGCGGAGTTCGTCGGACTTCGCGTCCAGTTCTACGAGATGGTGCAGCGGCTGCGGCGGGAGCGCGGCGGACCCGGCGGGCCGCCAGGCCGCGGTCCGGGCATGTCACCCGGCGGCGGTCCTCCCGGCGGTGGACCCGGTCCCGGCGCGTTCCTCACGCCCACGCTCCCCCCGAGTCCGTAACCAGCCGCGCGCCGGAGCATTCGGCTCCAGCGCATATGGCGGCCGGAAGACCCACGGATCCCGACGCGGGCCGACACCGCCGGGCACCGGCTTGATGGAACCCCGCCGCGCGTCTAGCTTTCGGGCATGACGATGCGCATCCAGCTGCTCTTCTTCGCGCTCTATCGGGACATGGCGGGCGTGGAAACGCTCGAGATCGAGGTCCCTGCCGGCTCCACGGCCCGCGGGCTGGTCGGCCTCGTGCGTGAGCGTGGCGGCGGGCTTGCCCGGCTTCCGGCGGAGCCCGTCGTCGCCATCAACCGGGAGTATGCCTCCCTCGACGCTCATCTCTCGGATGGCGACGAGCTCGCGCTGCTGCCGCCGGTGGCCGGCGGATGAGCGTGCGCGCGGTGGTGACGCGGGAGCGGATCGATCCGGGGGCCGTACTCGCGGCCGTGGGTGCGCCGCAAGACGGCGCCGTGGTCCTGTTCCTCGGTACCGTCCGGGACCACAACGAGGGGCAGGCCGTCCGCGGCCTCCGCTACGAGGCGTACGAGTCGATGGCGAACGGGGTGCTGCAGAAGATCGCCGAGGCGGCCGCGACCCGGCTCGGGACGGAGCGCCTGACGGTCGTGCACCGGGTCGGCGAGCTGGAGGTGGGCGAGACGAGCGTGGCCGTGGCCGCCTCGAGCCCGCACCGCGCCGAGGCCTTCGATGCCGTGCGGTGGGCGATGGAGGAGATCAAGGCCCGCCTTCCGGTGTGGAAGGAGGAGCGCTACGTGGCCGGCGAGAGCCGTTGGCTCGAGGGTGCCGTACCGCCCGGATCCGGAGAGCGCCGGTGAGCGAGCTCCTCGATCGGGCCGAGACGGCGCGGCGGACCCTCGAGGGGGAGCGCGCCGGAGACGGAATGCGCGACGGCTTCGGACGCCGCATCGAGTACCTGCGCATCTCGGTGACGGACAAGTGCAACCTCCGGTGCGTGTACTGCATGCCCGAGGAGGGGCTGCCCTGGCTGAAGCGATCGGAGCTGCTCAGCTACGAGGAGATCGGCGAGATCGTGCGCGTAATGGCGGAGATGGGGCTCCGGCGCGTGCGCCTCACCGGGGGGGAGCCGCTGGTCCGGAAGGACCTTCCGGAGCTGGTCCGCCTGCTCGCCCGGGTTCCCGGGATCGACGACATCGCCCTTTCCACGAACGGCGTGCTGCTCGCGCCCGTGGCGGAGGAGCTGCGGGACGGCGGCGTCTCCCGCGTGAACCTCTCCCTCGACTCGCTGCGGCCCGGGCGCGTGGACGAGCTCGCCCGCCGACCCGGGTCCCACGCGCGCATCATGGCCGGCCTGGAGGCGGCGGAACGCGTCGGCTTCGCGCCGCTCAAGATCAACACGGTCGTCATGCGCGGCCGCAACGACGACGAGCTCGAGGACTTCGCGCGCGCAACGCTCGATCGGCCCTGGCACGTCCGCTTCATCGAGGTCATGCCGGTCGGCAACAACCTCGGCATCTCGGCGGACGAGTACATCTCGGCCTTCGAGATGCTCGAGCGGATCCGCGCGGTGCGCGCGCTGGAGCCGGTGGAAGGACCCGCCGGCAACGGCCCCGCGACCTACTTCCGCCTGGCGGGAGCCCGCGGAACCATCGGCGTCATTACGCCCATGAGCCACAACTACTGTGAGCGCTGCAACCGCATGCGGCTGACCGCCGATGGAGCGCTGCGCCCCTGCCTGTTCGGCTCGCTCCAGCGCAACCTGCGCGATCCGCTGCGGACCGGCACGCCGCTTCGCCCGATCATCGAGGAGGTGCTGCGCGTGAAGCCGGAGCGGCACCACCTCGTGCAGGGCAGCGCCGAGGGCTCGGGCGGGCTCATCGCTCTCTCGCAGGTCGGCGGCTGAGCGTCCTCGGAACCCCTCCACGACACCGGCCAGCCTCCCCGGCCCCGTACCTGAAGCCACCCCGTCGGAATCCCCGTAAAGCGGTGAAATTTCGCACCTCCGGGTCGCGTTGACACCCCGGAAGGCGGCCCCTAGTTTGCCCCCCGCACGAGTTCCTCTGAAGAGGCTGGATGGCCATGGTCAACAAGATTACGGTCGTGGGCGCCGGGCACGTTGGCGCGACCACGGCGCAGGGGCTGGCGCGCCGGGAGCTGGCAGGCGAGGTCGTGCTGGTGGACGTCGTCGAGGGAGTGCCGCAGGGGAAGGGGCTCGACCAGTGGGAGTCGGCCCCGATCGAGGGCTTCGACACGCAGGTGAGGGGAACGAACGACTACGATGCCACGGCGGGCTCGGACGTGGTGATCATCACCGCGGGTATCGCGCGGAAGCCGGGAATGAGCCGGGACGACCTGCTCAAGACGAACGCCGGAATCGTCCGCCAGGTGTCGGAGAAGATCAAGGCGTCTTCGCCGGACGCCATCGTGATCATGGTCTCCAATCCGCTCGACGTGATGGCGTACGTCTGCAAGCGCACGACGGGGTTCCCGCGCGAGCGGGTGGTCGGGATGGCGGGGGTGCTGGACACGGCGCGCTACCGTTCGTTCATCGCGCGCGAGCTGGACGTCAGCGTGGAGGACATCCAGGCGCTGGTGCTCGGCGGGCACGGCGACACCATGGTGCCGCTGGCGTCCTACACGACGGTCAGCGGCATTCCCGTTACGCAGCTCGTGGCGCAGGAGCGCATCGAGGCCCTGGTGGATCGGGCACGGAAGGGCGGCGCGGAGATCGTGGGGCTGCTGAAGACCGGCAGCGCGTATTACGCCCCCGCGGCGGCGGCCGTGCAGATGGCCGAGGCGATCGTGAAGAACAAGCGCCGGATCCTGCCCTGCTCCGCGTATCTGCAGGGGGAATACGGCCTGGAGGGCCTCTTCCTGGGCGTGCCGTGCAAGCTCGGCCGCAACGGCCTGGAGCAGATCGTGGAGGTCGAGCTCACGGCGGAGGAGCGGGCCGCGCTCGGCCGCTCGGCCGACGCGGTGCGGGAGACCATGGCCGTGCTCGACTGAGCGCCAGTACGGCCCCCAACGCAACCGGAACAGGACCGCGGAGCCGCGATGCGCCGCCTCGCCACGCTGTACGACTCGACCGTCGGCAAGAAGATCATGATGGCGTCCACGGGCGTCATCCTGATCCTGTTCGTGGTCGGCCACATGATCGGGAACCTGCACGTCTACCAGGGGCCGCAGCGCTACAACGAGTACGCCGAGGGCCTGCGCACGTTCGGCGCTCCGTTCTTCTCGTACGGGCAGACGCTGTGGGTCGTGCGGGTGGTCCTCATCGTCTCGGTGCTGATCCACATCGTCGCCGCGACCCAACTCACGCTGCGCAGCCGGTCCAGGCGGGATGTCGGCTACAAGAAGTACGACAGCGGCCTCGCCTTCAGCTACGCCTCGCGGACCATGCTCTGGGGCGGCATCATCATCCTCATGTTCGTGGTCTACCACCTGATGGACCTGACGTGGGGCTGGCTGAACCCGGACTTCGTGCCCGGTGACCCGTACCACAACTTCGTCGCCACGTTCAGCGTATGGCCGATCGCGCTCTGGTACATCGCGGCGATGATCCCGCTCGGACTGCACCTCTACCACGGCTTCTGGAGCATGCTCCAGACGTTGGGCGCCAACAACCCGCGCTACAACGCGTACCGCCGGCCGCTGGCCGCGGTGCTGGCGCTGATCATCGTGATCGGCAACATCTCGTTCCCGATCTCCGTCTTGACCGGAGTCGTCAGATAGCGCGAGGCGAGGCCTGCGATGGAGCTGAACTCGAAGATCCCGGATGGCCCGATCCAGGATAAATGGGCCAATCACCGCTTCGCGATGAAGCTGGTGAACCCGGCGAACAAGCGGAAGTTCGACGTGATCGTGGTCGGCTCGGGCCTGGCGGGCGCGTCCGCGGCCGCCACCATGGGCGAGCTAGGCTACAACGTGCGCTGCTTCTGCTTCCAGGACAGCCCGCGCCGGGCGCACAGCATCGCCGCGCAGGGCGGCATCAACGCGGCGAAGAATTACCAGAACGACGGGGACAGCATCTACCGTCTGTTCTACGACACCGTGAAGGGCGGCGACTTCCGCTCGCGGGAGGCCAACGTCTACCGGCTGGCGCAGGTCAGCAACAACATCATCGACCAGTGCGTGGCGCAGGGCGTCCCCTTCGCCCGCGAGTACGGCGGGCTGCTGGCCAACCGGTCGTTCGGCGGGGCGCAGGTCTCGCGCACCTTCTACGCGCGCGGGCAGACGGGACAGCAGCTCCTGCTCGGGGCGTACCAGGCGCTCGAGCGGCAGGTCCGGGCGGGCAAAGTGGAGATGTACTCGCGCCACGAGATGCTCGACGTGGTGCTGATCGACGGGCTCGCGCGCGGCATCGTGACGCGCGACCTCGTGACGGGGGCGATCGAGTCCTGGGCCGCCGACGCCGTGGTCCTCGCCACCGGCGGCTACAGCAACGTCTTCTATCTCAGCACGAACGCGAAGGGCTGCAACGTCACGGCGGCGTGGCGGGCCTACAAGCACGGCGCGGGCTTCGCCAACCCGTGCTTCACACAGATCCATCCCACGTGCATCCCGCCGCACGGCGCCGGCCAGTCGAAGCTCACGCTGATGAGCGAGTCGCTGCGGAACGACGGGCGCGTCTGGGTGCCGAAGCGACCCGACGACAAGCGGCCGCCGAACGAGATCCCCGATCCGGAGCGGGACTACTACCTGGAGCGGATCTACCCGAGCTTCGGGAACCTGGCACCGCGCGACATCTCGTCCCGCCGCGCCAAGGAGGTAGTGGACGAGGGGCGGGGCGTCGGCCCGAGCGGCGTGGGCGTCTACCTCGACTTCCGCGATGCGATCCAGCGGCTCGGGCGGGACGTGGTGGCCGACCGCTACGGCAACCTGTTCGACATGTACGAGAACATCACGGGCGAGAACCCCTATCAGGTGCCGATGCGGATCTACCCGGCGCCCCACTACACGATGGGCGGGCTCTGGGTCGACTACAACCTGATGAGCACGATCCCCGGGCTCCACGTGATCGGCGAAGCCAATTTCTCCGACCACGGCGCGAACCGTCTGGGCGCGAGCGCGCTCATGCAGGGGCTGGCGGACGGCTACTTCGTCCTCCCGCTCACCATCGGGGACTACCTGGCCAGCACCAAGCCGGCCGCCGTGGCCCCGGACCACGAGGCGTTCAGGGCGGCGGAGGCGGACGTTGCGGACATGACGCGGCGGCTCCTGGAGGTGAAGGGCTCGCGCACCGTGACGGACTTCCACCGCGAGCTCGGCAAGATCATGTGGGAATACTGCGGCATGGAGCGGAGCGCCGAGGGGTTGACGAAGGCGCTGGAGCTGATCCCGCAGCTGCGCGAGGAGTTCTGGCGCAATGTCCGCATTCCGGGCCAGGGCGAGGAGCTCAACCAGCAGCTCGAGCACGCCGGGCGGGTGGCCGACTTCCTCGAGCTCGGCGAGCTCATGTGCTGGGACGCGCTGCAGCGCGATGAGTCGGCCGGCGCCCACTTCCGCGTCGAGCACCAGACCGCCGAGGGCGAGGCCAGGCGCAACGACGAGGAGTTCGCGTATGCGGCGGTGTGGGAGTTCCGCGGCCCGGGCGAGCGCCCCGCGCTGCACAAGGAGCCGCTCGAGTTCGAGTACGTCCACTTCTCGCAGCGCAGCTACAAGTAGCTCGCACGCGACGCCGGCTCGAGCGCCGGCCGCGCGGGCGGCCGCCCCAACATCGAGGATATGGAGTCATGAACCTCACGCTCCACGTATGGCGGCAGGCGGGCGCGAAGGCCCGGGGCCGCTTCGTGACCTACGCCGCCGAGGACATCAGTCCCCACATGTCCTTCCTCGAGATGCTCGACCGGCTGAACGAGAGCCTGATCGAGCGCGGCGAGGAGCCGATCGCCTTCGACAGCGACTGCCGCGAGGGCATCTGCGGCATGTGCGGCTTCATGATCAATGGCGACCCGCACGGGCCGCTCCCCGCCGCCACCGTGTGCCAGCTCCACATGCGCCACTACAAGGACGGCGACGAGCTGTGGCTCGAGCCCTGGCGCGCGACCGCCTTCCCGGTGGTCCGCGACCTCGTGGTGGACCGCAGCGCCTTCGACCACATCATCCAGGCGGGCGGCTACGTCTCCATCCGCACCGGCGCGCCGCCGGACGCCAATTCGATCCCGGTACCCAAGCAGAACGCCGACTCGGCCATGGACGCCGCCGCATGCATCGCCTGTGGCGCCTGCGTGGCGGCCTGTCCGAACGCCTCGGCCATGCTCTTCACCGCGGCCAAGGTCTCCCACCTCGGCCTGATGCCCCAGGGTCAGCCCGAGCGCTACGCCCGCGTCATCGACATGGTGCTCGCACAGGACGCGGACTTCGGCCATTGCACCAACCACGGCGCGTGCCAGAACGCCTGCCCCAAGGCGATCAGCGTCGACTTCATCGCGCGGCTCAACCGGGACCTGCGGCACGCGCGCTTCCGGCGCGAGACGGAGCTGGGCTAAGACGAACTACAGCATCGGCGGCGTGACTCCCACCTGGTCCTGGTACTTGCCCTTCCGCATGGCGTACGTGATCTCCGGCGCCTCGTCCCCTTGAAAGAACAGGAGCTGGGCCAGCCCCTCGTTCGAATAGATCTTGGCGGGGAGCGGCGTCGTGTTGGAGATCTCCAGCGTCAGGTACCCGCGCCACTCCGGCTCGAGCGGGGTGACGTTCACGATGATGCCGCAACGCGCGTAGGTCGACTTCCCGACGCAGACCACCAGCACATCATTCGGCACGCGGAAAAACTCGAGCGTGCGGGCAAGGGCGAAGGAGCGGGGCGGGATGATGCAGGAGCTCCCCTTGATGTCCACGAACGAGCGGTTGTCGAACGCCTTCGGATCCACCAGCACGCTGTACACGTCCGTGAACACCTTGTACTCGTCGGCAACCCGCACGTCGTAGCCGAAGGAGGAGAGTCCGTAGCTGACGACGCCGTCGCGCACCTGGCGGCTCTCGAACGGCTCGATCATCCCATGCTCCTCCGCCATGCGGCGGATCCAGCGATCGCTCTTGATGGCCATCTGGTGCGTGCCTCCGCGGCGACTCGATTCGGGTCCGGCTCGGAGGCGCCAAGTTAGGCGCGAGGCGCCCGGCGGTGCAAGCGACGTCGGCTTGACACCCCCCCGGCGCCCGGGGTATACTCCCGCGGCCTGACAAGTGAAGGAATTCACAAGTCCTGGAGCGGATTTTTCGCATGACGGAAACGTACGTGCCGGTCCTGATCCTGCTGTGCGTTTCGGTGATCAACGCCGTCGGGATGGTGGTGGCCTCGCACTTCTTGGGGCCGATCCGGGCGACGCGGGCGAAGCGGATGCCGTACGAGTCGGGGATGGTGCCGCTCGGGAACGCGCGGGAGCGTTTCTCGGTCAAGTTCTACATGGTGGCGATCCTGTTCATCGTGTTCGACCTGGAGACGGTCTTCCTGATTCCGTGGAGCGTGGCGTTCCGGAGCCTGGGCTGGTTCGGGTTCTGGGAGATGCTGGTGTTCCTGGGAGTGCTGCTGGTGGGGCTGGTGTACGTATGGAAGAAAGGAGCGCTCCAGTGGGAGTAGAGGGGGGGCGCGGAGGTCGGCAGCCGCTGCCGACGGTGGCGCGCGGCGAGGCGAGCTGGCTGACGACGCGTCTGGACGATCTGGTGAACTGGGCGCGGCGGAGCTCGCTGTGGCCGATGCCGTTCGGCACGGCGTGCTGCGCGATCGAGATGATGGCGACGGCGGCGTCGAAGTACGACCTGGCGCGCTTCGGCATGGAGCGGATGAGCTTTTCGCCGCGGCAGGCGGACCTTCTGATCTGCGCGGGGCGGCTGCCGTACAAGATGGCGTCGGTGATCCGCAAGATCTGGGACCAGATGCCGCAGCCGAAGTGGGCGATCTCGATGGGCGCGTGCGCCTCGTCGGGCGGGGTGTTCGACGCGTACAGCATGGTGCAGGGGATCGACACGATCATCCCGGTGGACATTTACGTTCCGGGTTGCCCGCCGCGTCCGGAGGGGCTGATCTACGGAATCCTGATGCTGCACGAGAAGATCCGCGGCGAGTCGGTGGTGAACCGTGAGCTGCACGAGCGGCTGCGCTTCGAGGACCCGGAGGCGGCCGGGAAGCCGAATCTGCCGGCGCGGGTGATCGACGAGCTGGCGCTGCCGTTCGGCAACTCGACGAAGCAGAATCGCGTGAGCGGTCTGGTGTCAACGGGTGCGCTGTCGCGGCCTTCCGACCGGCAGCCGTAGCGGCAGCGATGGCGGCGGACTTCGGGAAGGGCCTGGAAGGGCTGGAGAGCGGGCCGGCGGCGACGCCGACGGCCGAGGGGGAGCGGGAGACGATCGGCGCGCCGTCGCATCCCTCGATCGTGGCGCTGCGGGAGCGCTTCGACGGCGCGGTGCTGCACTGGGAGGTGGTGGCGGGCGACGAGCACGTGGTGTTCGTCGATCCGGAGCGGATCCTGGAGATCGCGGGCTGGCTCAAGGAATCGGCGGACCAGCGCTACCGGTTCCTCACGGACGTAACGGCGGTGGACTACGGCGGCGGACGGCCGCTACAGGTGGTCTACCAGCTCTGGTCGCAGGAGCATCGGCGGCAGCTGCGCGTGAAAGCGGAGCTGCCGCTTTCCGCACTGGAGATCGACTCGCTCGTTCCGCTCTGGAACACCGCCAACTGGCTCGAGCGGGAGGTCTACGACCTGTTCGGCATCCGATTCCGCGGGCACCCGGATCTCAGGCGGATCATGATGCCGGAGAACTACGCGGAGGGGCACCCGCTGCGGAAGGACTTCCCGCTGCGCGGGCGCTTCAGCCGGGCGGAGCAGACGCGCCGGGCGCTGGCGCTCGAGGTCGAGGACGTCTACAGCCCCTCGGAGCTGGTCTTCCGTCGGCAGGAGGAGGACGAGCCGCCCGCGACGGCGGGGGGCACGGCCGGCAGGGTCGATGTGCCGTCCACGCCGGCGGAGGCGGAGGCGGAGGCGGAGAGCGAGGCATCGGCCGCGCAGAGGGGCGCGGCGCGGGTCGGCGGCGGCACGCGGACGGTCGAGTACGTGGTCGCCGGCACGCCGCAGATGGGGCCGGACGGGCACCCGCGCGCGGTCCCCCTGGTGAGGGCGGAGACGGAGAATCCGGACCTGCACGGCGAGCACATGCTCATCAACATCGGACCGCAGCATCCCGCGACACACGGAGTGCTGCGCCTGGTGCTCGAGCTGGACGGGGAGACGGTGATCCGGTGCGTGCCGCACATCGGCTACCTGCACTCGAGCTTCGAGAAGCTGGGCGAGTACCGGACGTGGAACCAGATCATCCCGCTAACGGACCGCATGGACTACCTGGCGCCGCTGATCTACAACTGCGCCTACGCCATGGCGGTCGAGAAGATGATGGGCGTGACGGTGACGGAGCGCTGCAAGGTGGTGCGCGTCCTCCTGATGGAGCTGGACCGGATCTTCAGCCATCTGCTCTGGGTGGGCACGACCGCGATCGACATCGGCGCCTTCACGGTGTTCCTGTACACGTTCCAGGAGCGCGAGCGGATCTACGACCTGCACGAGGCGCTCACGGGCGCGCGGATCACGACGTCCGCCACGCGCATCGGCGGGATGATGGCCGACCTCCCGCCGGGGTGGACGGCGGCGCTCGAGCAGTTCCTGGACACGTTCCCGGCCACGCTCGATGAGGTCGACTCGCTGCTGACGAACAACAACCTGTGGATCGGCCGCAACCGGGACGTGGGGGTGATCGGGCCCGAGGACGCCGTGAACTACGGGCTCACCGGACCGAACCTGCGGGCGTCCGGCGTCGCCTACGACGTGCGCAAGGACCGGCCGTATTACGACTACGAGACGTACGACTTCGACGTGCCGGTGGGCGAGCACGGCGACTGCTACGACCGCTACCTGGTGCGGATGGAGGAGATGCGGCAGAGCGTGGGGATCCTGCGGCAGGCGCTGGAGCGGCTGCCGGACGGCCCGATCAACGTGGACGACCCGCGCGTGATCCTGCCCGACAAGGACGACTGCATGTCCGACATGGAGTCCATGATCCACCACTTCAAGGTGGTCATGGAGGGGGTGCCGGCACCGAAGGGGGAGAGCTGGTTCGGCGTGGAGAGCTCGAAGGGCGAGCTCGGGATGTACGTCGTGAGCGACGGCGGCTCGAAGCCGGTGCGCTGGCGGGTGCGCGGGCCGAGCTTCATCAACCTCTCGGCGCTGCCGAAGATGGTCGAGGGCGCGCTGCTCTCGGACGTGATCGCCGTGAACGCGAGCATCGACATCGTGCTCGGGGAGATCGACCGATGAGCGACGGCGCCGGGGACACGCCCGCCGCGGCGGGGCCGGAGGCGGGGCGGACGCCGCTTCTCGGCGGCAACCCCGGCTGGGCGGGGGAGCGCGGCGACTTCGAGAGCCTCTCGGAGGCCGAGATCCGGGGCGACAGCTACGTGGGCGAGCGTCCGCGTGCGGGCGCGGAGGCCGGCGGCGCCTGCTCCTATCCGTACCTCGTCCCCGATGGCGATCCGGACGCGCCGCTCTTCGAGGGGGCCTACGAGGAGCGGTTCCGGAAGATCCTCTCGCGCTATCCCGACAGACGGGGGGCGCTGCTGCCGACGCTGAACCTCGCGCAGGAGCTGCGCGGCTGGCTCTCGCCGGAGAGCATGGCGCGGGTGGCGGAGCTGCTGGAGCTCTCGCCCGCGTACGTGCGCGGCGTCGTGACCTTCTACACCATGTACAACAAGCGGCCCGTGGGCCGCTACCTGATCCAGGTGTGCACGAACGTGGCGTGCAACCTGTGCGGCGGCGACGCGGTGCTCGAGGCGTTTCTCGAGGCCACCGGGCTCGAGCCCGGACAGACGGACGAGGAGGGCCGCTACACGGTGATGGAGGTCGAGTGTCTGGGCGCCTGCGGCTTTCCGACCGCCGTGCAGATCAACAGCCGTTACTTCGAGAACGTGCGGCCGGAGGACGTACCCGCCCTCCTGGAGGCGCTCGAGGCGGGGGACTCGACCGTACCCGGTCGGGCTCCGGCCGGTGGCGCCGCGGCGGGGGAGGGGAGGTAGCCATGGCGTACCCGTACCGGCACGAGCGCGAGACGCGGGTCCTCTCCGAGTACTTCGGCGACCCCGAGGCGCGCACCCTCGCCGGCTGGCGCGAGCGGGGCGGCTACGAGGCGCTGCGGAAGGCGCTCGGCATGGAGCGTGGCGCGGTCATCGAGGAGGTCAAGCAGAGCGGGCTGCGCGGCCGAGGCGGCGCGGGCTTCCCGACAGGCGTGAAGTGGAGCTTCATGCCCAGGGAGCCGAAGGGGCCGCAGTACCTCGTGATCAACGCGGACGAGTCGGAGCCGGGAGCGTTCAAGGATCGCGAGCTGCTGCGCTGGACGCCGCACCAGCTGGTCGAGGGCGCGCTCATCGGCGCCTACGGCATCCAGGCCGCCCACGTCTACATCTACGTGCGCGGCGAGTTCTTCGAGCCCGCCCAGATCGTGGCGCGCGCGATCGAGGAGGCCTACGGCGCCGGGATCGCGGGGCGGGACGTCCTGGGTTCGGGCGTCTCGATCGACGTGACGCTGCACGTGGGCGCGGGCGCCTACATCTGCGGCGAGGAGACCGGGCTCATGAACTCGCTGGAGGGGCGCCGCGGTCAGCCGCGCATCAAGCCGCCCTTCCCGGCCGCGGTCGGCGCGTTCGGCATGCCGACCACGATCAACAACGTCGAGACGCTGTGCGCAGTGCCGCACATCGTGATGAACGGCGCGGCCTGGTACCGCGGCTTCGGCACCGAGAAGAGCCCGGGCACGAAGCTCTACAATGTATCGGGCCACGTGGTGCGGCGGGGCAACTTCGAGCTGCCGCTGGGATTCCCGCTGAAGGACCTGATCTACGACGTGTGCGGCGGGATCCGGGATGGACGCGAGCTGAAGGCGGTGATCCCCGGAGGCAGCTCCGTGCCGATCCTGGCCGCGGAGGAGTGCGACATCCCGCTCGACTACGAGAGCGTGGTGAAGGCGGGGAGCATGCTGGGGACGGCCTCGGTGATCGTGATGGACGATCGCACGTGCATCCTGAAGCAGGTGCGTCGCATGGTGGAGTTCTACGCCCACGAGTCGTGCGGCCAGTGCACGCCGTGCCGGGAGGGCACGGAATGGCTGGCCAAGATCCTCCGGCGGATCGAGCGGGGGGAGGGCACGGAGTCGGACCTGGACCAGCTGCTGGACCTGGGCAGGAACATGACCGGGACGACGATCTGCGTGCTGAGCGACTCGGCGGCGGCGCCGATCGCGAGCTCGATCCAGAAATTCCGGGACGAATACCTCTCCCATATCCACGATGGGGTTTGTTCCGCCGCCGCGCCGGCGGCCGTCTGAGGTGACAGGATCCATGGCGAACGAGCAGAGCGAAGCGGTCACCTGCACCATCAACGGGGTCGAGATCTCGGTCCCGAAGGGGACGCGGATCATCGAGGCGGCCGAGATGGCGGGAATCGGCATCGCCAACTACTGCTACCATCCCGGCCTGTCGGCGCCGGCGATGTGCCGGATGTGCCTGGTGGAGGTGGAGGGCGCGCCGAAGCTCCAGCCGGCCTGCGTCACGCCCGTGGCGCAGGGGCAGGTGGTCAACACCGAGAGCGACCGGGCGCGGGAGGCGCGGGAGGGCAACCTCGAGTTCTACCTGTTGAACCACCCGCTCGACTGCCCGATCTGCGACAAGTCCGGCGAGTGCAAGCTGCAGGACTTCTCGCACCAGGAGGGGCGCAGGCACGGGCGCAGCAAGGAGGCCAAGCGGGTCCTCAACCAGGACGACTTCGGCGGGCAGGTGCTCTACGAGGGCGACCGCTGCATCATGTGCACGCGCTGCGTGCGCTTCATGCGCGAGATCGCCGGAAACGACGCCCTGTGCGTGGTGCAGCGAGGTAGCCGCTCGGTGATCGACACCTTCTTCGACGACGGTCTGGGCGGCGATCTCTGGGCCTCCAACATCATCGACATCTGTCCGGTGGGTGCGCTGCTTTCGAAGGACTTCCTGCATAAGGCGCGGGTCTGGGACCTGGACAGGGCGCCGTCGATCTGCCCCAATTGCTCGCAGGGCTGCAACATCACCATCCAGTCGCGCGACAACCTGGCGATGCGGCTGCGGCCGCGCGCGAACCCGGATGTGAACTCGTACTGGATGTGCGACTACGGCCGCTACCGCTATGAGTGGCTGAACATCACCAACAGGCCGATGACCGCGGCGGCGGCCGAGGCCGTGGGGGGCGGCCTCAACCTGGCCGGCCGGATCGAGCAGCCGCGCATGCGCGACGCGCAGGGACGGCTGCTGGCGACGACCTGGCAGGAAGCGGTGCTGGCGCTCGTCGAGCGGCTGAAGGACGCGCGCGAGGCGGGCCGCGCCGCCGTCGCCGTCGGCTCCCCGTTCCATGGCAACGAGGACGCCGGGCTGCTCTCCCGCCTGATCCACGTGCTGGGCAACGGCGAGGCGGTCTACCGCTCGGCCCGAACGGCCGACGAGGTGGCCTGCCCCGGGTTCCCGCGCCTCGCCCGGCGGCGTGACCTGGCCGCCAACGTGCGCGGGCTCGAGGCGCTCGGATATCGCCGCACCAGCGACGACGCCGCGGCGGGCGGCCTGGAGGGCCTCGGTCCGGCCGGCAAGGTGCTGCTCGTCCTCGGGGATGCGCTCACGGACCAGGGCGAGGACTTCGGCAGGGACGCCTCGCTGTTCGCTTACCTTGGCACGGAGTGGACGCCCGCCGCGGCGAACGCGGACTTCGTCCTGCCGGTCACGACCTTCGCCGAGCAGGAGGGCACCTTCACCAATCACGAGGGCCGGGTGCAGCGCTTCTGGCCGGCCCTGCAGCCGGTCCCGCTGGCACGCCCCGCGTGGCAGGTGCTCGGCGTGGTGCTCGCGGGGCTGGAGGACGGGGCGGCGCCCGCGAACGCCGGGAGCGCGTTCCTGCGCGTGGCGGAGCTCTACGACGCGTTCGGCGGCCTCAGCTACGCGCAGCTCGGGACGCGTGGCGCGCTCCTCAATGAGCCGGTGCGGGTGACGGGCGGCGGGGGGGCCTCGTGATGGAGCACCAGGTGCAGGCCCTCTCCCAGACCGCCTACGTCATCATCTCGCTGGTCAAGGTGGTGGTGATCTTCGGGGTGGTGATGGTGATCGTGGCCTTCCTGACGCTGCTCGAGCGCTGGATCTCGGCCTGGATCCAGGACCGCCTCGGGCCGAACCGGGTGGGGCCGCGCGGGCTGTTCCAGCCGCTGGCCGACGGGCTCAAGAACATCCTGAAGGAGGAGACCTACCCGGCGCAAGCCTCGCGCGTCTTCTTCGTCCTGGCGCCGATGCTCTCGATCATCCCGGCGCTGATCACGTTCGGCGTGATCCCGTTCGCTTCGCCGCTGCCCACGCGCTGGGGGCTGGTCGACATGATCGTGGCCAACGTGCCGATCGGGATCCTCTTCATCCTGGCGTTCACCGGGATGGGTGTCTACGGGATCGTGATGGCCGGCTGGTCCTCCAACAACAAGTACGCGTTCCTCGGCGGCCTGCGTGCGAGCGCGCAGATGGTCAGCTACGAGGTGGGGCTGGGGATGAGCCTCATCCCCGTCTTCATGCTCGCGGGCGACGTGACGCTGCCGCGGATCGTCTGGGAGCAGCAGCAGGGCCTGGGGCTGTGGTTCGCCCTCCCGCTGGGGCTGGCGTTCTTCTTCTTCATCGTCTCGGCGTTCGCGGAGACGAACCGGCTGCCGTTCGACCTGCCGGAGGCGGAATCGGAGCTGGTGACCGGCTACCACACCGAGTACTCGTCGATGAAGTTCAGCATGTTCTTCATCGCGGAGTACTCGAACATGCTGACGGCCTCGGCGCTCATGGCCACGCTCTTCCTGGGCGGCTGGGACATCCCGTTCTGGAGCGGCGACAACATGTTCGTGGCCGCCAACGGCGTGGTGCTGGGAGCGATGCCGGCGTGGTGGAAGACGATCCTGACATTCCTCGCGTTCGCCGTCAAGACGGGCTTCTTCATCTTCCTCTTCATGTGGGTGCGCTGGACGGTTCCGAGGTTCCGCTATGACCAGGTGATGCACCTCGGCTGGAAGGTGCTCCTGCCATCGGCGCTCGGCTTCATCGCCCTCATGGGCACCAGCATCCTGGTGCTGGACTCGATCGGGATTCCCTACGGGATCTGGTACGGTCTGATCCTGACCGGGGTCAACCTGGTGGCGTGCGGGTTGTTCTTCTGGGTGCTGGACCGCGACCGGGTGATCAGCGGCGCGGCAGCGCACGAGCGGCTGGAGACGCTGGACACGCGGGAGGCGGAGCCGGCGGTGGTGGTCGAGGAGCGTGACTACGAGCCGGTGGGCTGAGGCGGCGGAATCCGCGCGCGGGCTGAATCGAAGGAGATGGGATGGCGATCGGGACAAAGCTAATGAAACGGCCGGTGGGCACGACCTCCTACCTGCGCGCGACGCTGAAGGGGATGTCGCTCACGTTCCGCCATCTGGTGAACCCGCGGAAGGTCACGCTGCAGTATCCGGATGTGAAGCCGGAGCTGGCGCCCCGCTGGCGGGGCACGCACCGGATGGCGGTGCACGCCGACGGGCGGCCGAAGTGCGTGGCCTGCGGCCTGTGCCCGACGATTTGCCCGTCCAACTGCATCCGCCTGGTGCCGGGCGAGGACGACCAGGGCAACCGCTACCCGGTGGTCTACGAGATCGACGAGTTCCGCTGCATCTTCTGCGGCATGTGCCAGGAGGTCTGTCCCGTGGAGGCGATCCACGTGGGACAGGACTACGAGAACTCGGAGTACACGCGCGAGCGCTTCGTCTACGACCTGGACCGGCTGATGGCGCAGGACCATCCGGTCACGATGCTGTGGGACCCGGAGGACCCGGCGGGCCAATGACACACGTTCTGTGGTGGATCTTCGCGGCGCTGGCTGTGGGTGGCGGACTGGGTATGGTGCTCGGCAGGAGCCCGGTCTCGAGCCTGCTCTTCCTCGTGCTCTCCTTCTTCGGTCTGGCCGCGATCTACGTGCTGCTCGACGCGCAGTTCATCGCCGCGGCTCAGGTGATCGTCTACGCCGGCGCGATCATGGTGCTGTTCCTGTTCGTGATCATGCTGCTGAACCTGGGGCACGACTATCAGCCGGACTTCCGCGGCGTGGTGTGGGCGGTGCTGGGATTCGGCGCCGCCGGCGTGATCGGCTGGGCGGTCTGGGCGGCGTTCGTGGACGCCTCGCCGAGCGGGGAGGCCGGCGGGCTGCTCGTGGATGCGGCCGTCCGGCAGCACGGCGCCGTGGGCGCCATCGCCTTCCCGCTGTTCCGTGACTTCCTGGTGCCGTTCGAGCTGACGTCGGTATTGCTGCTGGTGGCCGTGGTCGGCGCGGTGCTCCTGGCCAAGCGGAGGGTCTGAGGGTGGTCACATTGTCGCTGGTGCTGGCCTCGATCCTGTTCGCGATCGGCGTGTTCGGCGTGCTGATCCGCCGCAACGCGATCATCCTCTTCATGTGCGTGGAGCTCATGCTGAATGCGGCGAACCTCGCGTTCGTGGCGCTCTCGCGCGAGGTGGGGATCGAGGGGCAGGTGTTCGTCTTCTTCGTCATGACGGTGGCGGCGGCCGAGGCGGCCGTGGGGCTGGCCATCGTGATCTCGATCTTCCGGCACGCCGAGACGGTGGACATGAAGAACTTCAACCTGCTGCGGTGGTAGCGTGACCAGCTTCGAGCCGACGCTCCTCTGGCTTGTCGTCCTGCTGCCGCTGGCCGGCTTCGTGGTGAACGGGCTCAGCGCGTACGTGGCGCCGGAGCGGAAGTGGATCCCGTCCTGGATCGGGCCGGGCGTGGTGCTGGCCGCCTTCATCCTGGCGGTGGTGAACTTCTTCCGGATGCTCGGAGTGGAGGGGGCGGCGCCGGCGATCGTGCACGGGTTCATGTGGCTGCCGGTGGGCTCGCTCCAGCTGGACGCGTCGCTCCAGCTGGACCAGCTCTCGATGCTCATGACGCTGATCGTCACGGGCGTGGGCTTCCTGATCCACGTCTACAGCGTCGGCTACATGAAGGCGGACCGCGGCTACGCCCGCTACTTCGCCTACATCAACCTGTTCATCTTCTTCATGCTGCTGCTGGTGCTCGGCTCCAGCTTCCCGGTCATGTTCGTGGGCTGGGAGGGCGTCGGGCTGTGCAGCTACCTGCTGATCGGCTTCTGGTTCACGGAGAAGGCCAACGCCGACGCGGGCAAGAAGGCGTTCGTCGTGAACCGCATCGGCGACTTCGGCTTCCTCGTCGCCATGCTCATGATCTTCGCCAACACCGGCGCGCTCGATTTCGCGACGGTGTTCGACGCCGCGCCCACCGCGTTCCACTACGCGGGCCCCGTGGTCACGTTCATCACGCTCTTCCTCTTCCTCGGTGCGACGGGGAAGAGCGCGCAGATCCCCCTCTACATCTGGCTGCCGGACGCGATGGCGGGCCCGACGCCGGTCAGCGCCCTGATCCACGCGGCCACGATGGTGACGGCCGGGGTCTACATGGTGGCGCGCACGAGCGTGCTGTTCTCGCTGGCGCCGCTGTCGATGGTGGTGGTGGCCGGGATCGGCGCGCTGACGGCGCTTTTTGCCGCCACGATCGGGCTCGCCCAGTACGACATCAAGAAGGTGCTCGCCTACTCCACCGTCTCGCAGCTCGGCTACATGTTCATCGGCGTGGGCGTGGGCGCGTTCTCGGCCGGAATCTTCCACCTCATGACGCACGCCTTCTTCAAGGCGCTCCTCTTCCTCGGCTCGGGCGCGGTCATCCACGCCATGCACGAGGCGCTGCACCACACGCACTCGAAGTGGGACGCGCAGGACATGCGCAACATGGGCGGGCTGCGGAAATACCTGCCCGTGACCTGGGTGACGATGTGGGTGGCGACGCTGGCGATCTCGGGCGTCTGGCCCTTTGCCGGTTTCTTCTCGAAGGACGAGATCATCTGGCAGGCTGGCGCTCGGGCGGTCGGGCCGTTCAAGGCCTGGTTCACGATCTTCTGGATCATGGCGCTGGTGGCGGCGATCCTGACGGCGTTCTACATGACCCGGCTCATGATCGTGACGTTCCACGGGCGCACGCGGTTGGGCGAGGACGAGCGCCACCACATCCACGAGGTGCCGTGGACGATGACCGTGCCGCTGGTGGTGCTGGCCGTGCTCTCGGTCGTGGGTGGCTGGATCAACGTGCCGGAGGGGATCGCGCGGCTGCCGATTTTGGGCTGGATCCCGCACACCGAGTGGATCCACGACTGGCTGAGCCCCGTGACGCGGGTGGCGGACAACATCTTCGCCGCACACGTGGGCACGGTGGCGGAGGCGGCGCCCTTCGGCGGTGGGGAGGCGATGTGGGGCGCGATCTCGTTCGCGATCGCGGTGGCCGTGATCGCCATCGGCGCGTCCGTGATCGTGCGCTGGGAGTACCGGCCGGCGCTGGAGTCGCTGGAACCGAAGGGGATCAAGCGGCTGCTCTACCGGAAGTGGTACATCGACGAGGTCTACGATGCGCTGGTCGTGCGGCCGCTCGTCGCCACGTCCCGCTTCTTCTGGCGGGTCATCGACCAGGGGATCGTGGACGGCGCGGTGAACGGCGCCGGGCAGCTGGCCCGCGGCTTCGGCTGGATCGGCTCGCGCCTGGAGACGGGGCAGCTCAACACGTACGCGTTCGGGGTCGTGATCGGGGTGCTGATCCTGCTCGGCCTCGTGCTCCTCTGAGAAGGGGATAATCCGTGTTTCAAGCCATCGGCTACTCGGCCTGGGCGCTGCACTTCCTGATCTGGTTCCCGGTCGTCGGCCTGGTCCTGGTCTTCCTCGGCTCGGAGGAGGGGGCGAAGCAGACGGCGCTCTGGGCCGCGCTCGTCGAGTTCGTCGTGTCGATCCCGCTCTGGCCGCTCTTCAATCCGGCCACGGCGTCCTTCCAGTTCGCGAGCTCCACACCGTGGATCCCGCAGTGGGGGATCTCCTACAGCATCGGGATCGATGGGATCAGCCTGTTCCTCGTGCTGCTCACCACGTTCCTGACACCGCTCACGATCCTGGGCTCCTTCAAGTACATCCAGAAGAGGCAGCGGACGTTCTACGCGATGATGCTCCTGCTGGAGACGGGGGTGGTCGGCGTCTTCGTGGCGCTCGACCTGTTCCTGTTCTTCACGTTCTGGGAGCTCATGCTGGTGCCGATGTACTTCATCATCGGCGTCTGGGGCGGGGAGCGGCGCGTCTACGCGGCGGTCAAGTTCTTCCTCTACACGACGTTCGGATCCCTGCTCATGCTGGTGGGGATCCTCTATCTGTTCTTCAAGTACCGCGCGTTGACGGGCACGGCGTCCTTCGCCTACACGGACCTGCTACAGCTGCCGCTCACGTTTCCGGAGCAGTTCTGGCTGTTCGCGGCGTTCGCCGTCGCGTTCATGATCAAGGTGCCGGTGTTCCCGTTCCACACGTGGCTGCCGGACGCGCACGTGGAAGCGCCCACGCCCGGGTCGGTGATCCTGGCGGCGGTGCTGCTCAAGATGGGCGGCTACGGCTTCCTGCGCTTTCTCCTGCCGTTCTTCCCGCACGCGGCGACGAACCCGGTGGTCATCCTCGTGCTCATGATCCTGGGGCTCATGGGCATCATCTACGCGGCCTGGGTGGCGGCGGTGCAACCGGACGCCAAGAAGCTGATCGCCTACACGTCCGTGGCGCACATGGGGTTCGTGGTGCTCGGGATCTTCGCCTTCACCGTCCAGGGGCTGCAGGGCGCGATGATCGTGATGCTCTCCCACGGCGCGACCACGGGGGCGATGTTCCTGCTCCTGGGGATGCTCTACGAGCGGCGACACACCCGGCTCATCGCCGAGTTCGGCGGCCTGGCGTCCGTCATGCCCGTCTTCGCGGGCGTGTTCGTGCTCACGGCGCTGGCCAGCATCGGCCTGCCCGGGACGAGCGGCTTCGTCGGCGAGTTCCTGTCCCTGCTCGGCACGTTCCAGACGCACCCGTGGGCCGCGGTGATCGGCGCCGCCGGCGTCATCTTCGCCGCCTACTACATGCTGCCGATGGTGCAGAGGATCTGGTTCAACGCGCTGGACAACCCCGCGAACCGGACGCTGCCGGACCTGAGTCGGCGGGAGATGGTGGTGCTCGCGCCGCTCGTCGCCGTGATGATCTGGATCGGGGTATACCCGAAGCCGTTCCTGGAGCGGATGGAGGTCTCGGTGGTGGAGCTGCTCCAGACGGTGGAGCAGAAGCGCGTCCCGGCGTCGCCGCTCACGCGGGCGGACGGACCGGTGGCGTCCCCCGACGGTGCGGTTGCCGGGCGCTAGCGGCCCAAGGGCGAAACGGATCCGATGCTCATCGATTACAGCTCGAAGCTCAGCTACTTCTGGGTGCTGCTGCCCGAGATCGTTCTCACGGCATGGGCGATGCTGGTGCTGCTGGTGGACGTCTTCCAGAAGGGGCACCGGAGCGAGCCGTCCACGCCCGCGATCGGGTGGATCGCGCTGCTCGGGATTCTGGTGGCGGGCGTGGCCAACGGCCTGCTGCTCGAGTTCCACGAGGCCACGCCGACGGGAGTGATGGCGCTGGACGCGTTCCGCGTCTTCTCGAACTACATCTTCCTGCTCGCCGGCGCGCTGTTCGTGCTGATCTCGACCCGCTACCTGGACCAGGAGCACATCCGGCTGGGCGAGCTGTATGTGCTCGTGCTGTTCGGGATCGTGGGGATGATGGTGTTCGCGGGCAGCCGCGACCTGATGGTCATCTTCCTCGGCCTCGAGCTCATGTCGGTCCCGGTCTATGTGCTCACGGGCGCCAACCGGCGCGATGTCCGCTCGGCCGAGGGCGCGCTCAAGTACTTCCTGCTGGGAGCCTTCTCGAGCGCCTTCTTCCTGTTCGGCATCGCGCTCATCTACGGCGGTGCGAGGAGCACGAACCTGGCGATGGTGGCCTCCGCGATCGGCGTGGACGGGCTCGGCGCGAACACCCTGATCCTGGTCGGCATGGCCTTCCTCGCCGTCGGATTCGGCTTCAAGGTGGCGGCGGTGCCGTTTCACATGTGGACGCCGGATGCGTACGAGGGCGCGCCAGCGCCGATCACCGGCTTCATGGCGGCGGGCGTGAAGGCGGCGGCGTTCGCGGCGTTCCTGCGCGTGTTCCTCACGGCGTTCCCCGGCCTCTACGACACGTGGGGCGCGATCCTGTTCTGGATGGCGATCGTCACCATGGTCGGCGCGAACCTGGTGGCGCTGGTGGAGGGCAACGTGAAGCGGATGCTCGCCTACTCGAGCATCGCGCACGCGGGCTATCTGCTGGTAGCGCTGGCAGCGGCGAGCGTCATCGGCGCCGCGTCGTTCCTCTTCTACCTCGTGGTCTACACCTTCATGACGGTGGGGGCGTTCGCGGTGGTGCTGGCGGTGGCCGGGCTGCACGAGGAGCGGCTGAACGTGGAGGCCTACAGCGGCCTCGGCTGGCGGCAGCCGCTTCTCGGCGTCGTCATGACGATCTTCCTGCTCTCGCTCGCCGGCTTCCCCCTCACCGGCGGGTTCATCGGCAAGGTGTTCATCCTGCGGGCGGCGGTGGAGCGCGGGCTGGTCTCGCTCGCCGTGATCCTGGCCATGGCCTCGCTCGTCTCGTACTGGTACTACCTGCGGGTGGCGTGGTTCATGTGGTTCCGGGAGCCGCCCGAGGGCGCGCGGCCGCTGCCGGCGATCGGCGGCGGGTTGAAGTTCGCACTGGTCCTCGCGGCGCTCGCGGTGGTCGTGCTCGGCGTCTTCCCGGGTGTGATCCTGGGCGCGGCCGAGCGCAGCGCGAGCACGATCGTGCAGTCGCCCGGGGCGTTGCTGGGGCTGCTGCCGCGCTGAGCTCGAGGGGCCGGCGAGCCGGCGTGCGCGAGGTGGGCTCGGCCGGCGCGCGCGCCGGCCCGCCGCCGCCGCTCCGCCAATGATCGAAGCGCGAAGGAGAGAGACGGCAATGGAGATCAATCCGCACATCTTCCGCGAATACGACATCCGCGGCGTGGTGAGCCGGGACTTCGGGGGCGAGGTCCCGCGCCTCGTCGGGCAATCGTACGCGAGCGAGCTGCGGTCCCGGCGCGGGGGCGAGGAGAGGCTGAGGGTGGCGGTCGGGTGCGACAACCGGCCGAGCTCGCCGGATCTCAAGGCGCGCGTGATCGAGGGGATCCGCGCGGCGGGCGTCGGCGTCCTGGACGTAGGCACGGTGCCGACACCGGTCCTCTACTACGTGACGGAGCGCTACGAGACGGACGGCGGACTCCAGATCACGGGCTCGCACAACCCGCCGGAGTACAACGGCTTCAAGATGGTGATCGGCGGGCGGGCGCTGTACGGTGCCGCCATCCAGCGCCTGCGAGAGCGGATCGAGCGCGGCGAGCTGGAGACGGGGGTGGGCGCGCTGGAGACAAAGAACGTGCTGCCGATCTACCTGGACGACATCGCCGGCCGCTTCGACCTGTCACGGCCCGTCAAGGTGGTGGCCGACTGCGGCAACGGCACGGGGAGTCTGGTGGCCGTGAGCCTGCTGGAGCGCATCGGCGCGGAGGTGGTGCCGCTCTACTGCGAGTCCGACGGGACGTTCCCGAACCACCACCCCGATCCCGTCGTCGATGAGAACCTGCGCGACCTGGTCGATCGGGTCCGCGCGGAGGGTGCGGAGCTCGGCGTCGCCTTCAATGGCGATGCCGACCGGATCGGGGCTGTGGACGACCGCGGGCAGATCATCCGGGGCGACATGCTGCTGCTGCTGTTCGGGCTGGACCTCCTCGAGCGGCGCGGGCCGGGGCAGAAGATGATCTTCGACGTGAAGTGCTCGCAGGCCCTGCCGGAGGTGTTCGGCGCGGCGGGGGGCGAGCCGATCCTGTGGAAGACGGGTCATTCGCTGATCAAGGAGAAGATGAAGGAGACGGGCGCGCCGCTCGGGGGGGAGCTGTCCGGCCACATCTGCTTCGCGGACGAGTACTTCGGCTTCGACGACGCCCTGTACGCCGCCTGCCGCCTGATCGAGCTCGTGGCCCGCTCGGCCGAGCCGCTGTCGGCGCGCATGGCCGCGTTCCCCTCCTACGTGTCCACACCGGAGATCCGCGTCGAGGTGCCGGAGGAGGAGAAGTTCGAGGTGGTGGCACGGGCGGTGGAGCACTTCCGCGCCGGGCACGAGGTCATCGACGTGGACGGGGCGAGGGTGCTATTCGACGGCGGCTGGGGGCTCCTGCGCGCCTCCAACACGCAGCCCGTCCTGGTGCTGCGCTTCGAGGCGAAGAGCGCGGAACGGCTCGCGCAGATCCGCGGCACGATGGAGGAGTGGCTGCGGGGGCAGGGAGTGCGGATCTGACATGCTGAAGCGTCCGGTGCGCGTCCTCATCGCGGCGGCAGTGCTGCTCGTCGTGGCACTCACCGGCGGGCGTGCGCTGGTCGGGCTCTACACGGACGCGCTCTGGTACTCGACGCTTGGCTACGTGGGCGTCTTCTGGACCCGGCTCGGCGCGGGCGCGGCCGTCCGCACCACGGCCGGCGTCGCGGGCGCCGCCCTCGTCATGTTGAACCTGGGGCTGGTCTCGCGCCGCCTGGGGCCGGTGCACCTGCGGCGCCGCTACGGCAACCTGGAGATCGCCGAGCAGGTGCCCCGGGCCTATCTGCTGGGGGGCATGGCCGTGACCGCCGTGCTCGCCGGCTGGTGGCTCTCGGGGCTGGAGTTCGGAGGCGACGCGTCGCTCGCCATGCTCGCGTGGGTGCGCCACGCCTCGTGGGGCCTCCAGGATCCACTCTTCGGCCACGACGTCGGCTTCTACGTCTTCACCCTGCCCGCGCTGTACCGGATCGCCGACTTCCTCTTTCTGGCGCTCGTCTGGAGCGCGCTCCTGGTGCTGCTCGGCTACGTGCTCGTGGGAGGCATCCGCTGGAAGGACAACCGGCCCGAAGTGGACGACAGCACCCGACTGCACTTCATGTTGCTGGTGGCGGCGCTCGTGGCGCTGCTGGCCGTCCGCTACTGGCTCGGCCGCTACACGCTCCTGCTGGACGGCTCCGGCTTCGACAACATGCTCGGCTACACGGACGTGGCGGCGAGGCTGCCGGGCCAGCGCGGGCTGGCGGTGATCGCGCTGATCACGGCGGGCACCATCGTCTACGGCGCATTGCGGCGGACATGGCTGGCGCCGGCGATCGCGCTGGGAGTGCTGGTGGTCGGGGCGATCGTGCTCGGGCAGGTTTACCCGTCCCTCGTGCAGAAGCTGCGCGTCGAGCCGAACCAGTACGTGCGCGAGAGCCGCTACATCCGCTGGAGCCTGGAGTTCACGCGCCGCGCCTACGGGCTGGACCACCTGGAGCGGCGCATGCTGCCGTACCGGCGGGCCGCGCCGCCGACGTGGAGCTCCGTCGCGGGGGAGCTCGACCGCCTTCCGCTCTGGGACCCGGAGCCGCTGCGGACCGCCTTCAACCAGATCCAGGCGATCTACGGCTACTACCATTTCCCGCAGGTGGACTACGACCGCTACGCCACGCAGGCCGGGCAGCGGCAGACGGCGATCGGCGTGCGCGAGTTCTATCCCGAAGGGCTGCCCGAGACCTCCAAGAACTGGCTGACGCTGACGCTCAACCCGAAGTTCCTGCGCGGGGTTGGGGAGGTGCTGACGCCGGCGGACGCGGCGGGCGCGCAGGGTGAGCCGGTGCTCTGGCTGGGGGATGTCGATCCCGTCGTGCGCAGCCCCGACGCGCCGGCTTCGGCCGGGCTCACCGAGCCAAGCATCTTCGTGGGGGAGACCACGAGTGGCTACGTCGTGCTGATCCCCGGCCGCGACGGCGCCTTGCGCGGAACCCCCGGCCGCGACTTCCCCGCGGGCGTCACCCTATCCTCGTGGACCCGCCTGCTGGCGTTCGCCTGGCGCTTCGGGGACAAGAACCTGCTCTTCTCGGGCGAGCTCACGCCGCAGAGCCGGATCTTCTGGCGGCGCTCGGTCGGCGAGCGGGTGCGCTCGCTCGCCCCGTTCGTCGTCTGGGATCCGGACCCCTACGCGGTGGTCGCGAACGGGCGCACCTACTGGATCGTGGACGGTTACACCACCTC
The DNA here is from genome assembly GCA_963708135.1 of uncultured Gemmatimonadales bacterium. Classification (GTDB taxonomy): domain Bacteria; phylum Gemmatimonadota; class Gemmatimonadetes; order Longimicrobiales; family RSA9. Next base: position 1,466,947 of record OY970192.1, read on the forward strand.
GACGACGTTCCCCCTCTCGCACCCGCTCCAGATCGACGGGGTGGGCCGGCTCCGCTACCTGCGCAACAGCGTGAAGGCCACGGTGGACGCGGTCACGGGAGCGGTCGTCTTCTACGACGTGGATCCCGGCGACCCGGTGCTGGAGACCTACGGGCGCATCTTCACGGGGCTCCTGCGGCCGCTGACGGACATGCCGCAGGCGCTGCGTGTGCACCTGCGCTACCCCGCGCTCTACTTCGAGGCACAGGCCCAGCTGCTCCAGCAGTACCACCTGGTCCGGCCGGAGGCGTTCTACGCCGGCCAGGACGTGTGGCAGCTGCCCCAGGAGTCCGGCCCGCAGGGGGTCCCTCGCGCCATGCGGCCGATGTACACGACCATGGCGGTGCCGGGAGGGAAGGCGGCGGAGTTCCTCCTGACCGTCCCGTTCATTGCCCGCGAGCGCCAGAACATGACGGCGATGCTCATCGCCCGCAACAATGGCGCCCACTACGGCGAGCTGCTGCTGCTGGAGCTGCCGCGCGACCAGCAGATCCCCGGGCCGGGCCAGGTGCAGGCGCTGATGGAGCAGGATCCGACCATCTCGCCGCAGCTCACGCTCTGGCGTCAGGCGGGCAGCGACGTCAACCTGGGACACCTGCGCATCGTCCCGCTGGACAGCTCCTTCCTCTACATCCAGCCGCTGTTCCTGTCGGCGCAGGGGAGCCCGATCCCCGAGCTCAAGCGCGTCATCGTCAGCGACGGCCGGTCCGCCGTCATGGACAGCGTGCTCGCCAATGCGGTGCGCGGCCTCTCCAGCCCGAACACAAAGGCAACCGCCGCTCCGGCAGAGACGGCGGCGGCCGCGCCGAGCCTGACGCCGCCGCCGGCGACGGGAGCATGGCCACGCCGCGCGCTCGACCTGATGGAGGAGGCGGACCGGCGTCTCCGGGCCGGTGATTTCGCTGGCTTCGGCCGGGCGTGGGGCGAGCTCCGGACGCTGCTTCGCGGGCTTGCTCCGGACACGGCCCGATGAGCGGCGCGCGGGCGGCGGGATGAGCCGCGGACGGAGGCCTCCGGAGGCGCTTCCCGAGGCCCGAGCGCAGCGCTCCGACGCGGGTTGCACGTGCCCCGGAGCGCCCTTATGATTGCGCAGCCGTCAACCGGGATGGACGCTCCCGCGCGCGCCATCGTGGTTGCGCTGGGCGGCAACGCGCTGCAGCCGTCGGGAGAGCGCGGCGATATCCACGAACAGTTCGCGCACACGCGCGAGAGCCTGGCGCCGATCGTCGCGCTGGCCCGCGAGGGCTGGCGCATCGCCGTCGTGCACGGCAACGGCCCGCAGATCGGGGATGAGCTGCGGCGCAACGAGGAGGCGCGCGCGGAGCTGCCGCCCCTGCCCCTCGGGGTGCTGGTCGCGGCCACCGCCGGGTGGATCGGCTACATGATCCAGCAGTCGCTGGAGAACGCGCTCGAGCGGTCGGGCGTGCGCCGTCCGGTCGCTACCGTGATCACACAGGTCGTCGTGGATCCGGCCGACCCGGCGACGCACGAGCCCACGAAGCCGATCGGGCGCGTCATGGCGGAGGAGAGGGGCGCGCGGGCGCTGGCGCACGAGCTCGGCTGGACGGTTGGCCCCGTGGATGGTGGCTGGCGCCGACTGGTCCCCTCCCCGCGGCCGCTAGCGATCGTGGAAGCGCCCGTCATTCGCACGCTCGTCGAGGCGGGCACGATCGTGATCGCGGTGGGCGGTGGCGGAACGCCGGTCTACCGGGACCCGGTACTGCGACTCGAGGGCGTGGACGCGGTGATCGACAAGGACCGTGCGGCCGCGGTGCTGGCCACCGAGATCGACGCAGAGGCGCTGCTGATCCTGACCAACGTGGACGGGGTGTACCGCGGGTGGGGCACGCCGGGGCAGGAGCGGATCGTGCGGCTCACGGCCGCACAGGCGGAGGCGCTGCTGGGGGAGGGTGGGCTCGGGCGGGGGAGCATGGCCCCGAAGCTGGAGGCCGCGCTCGCGTTCCTGCGCGGCAGCGGCCGGCGCGCCTTCATCGGGCGCCTGGACGAGGGGCTAGAAACTGTGAACGAACAGGCGGGCACGCTCGTGGTGCCCTGAGAGAGCGGGGGAGATGAACATTCACGAGTACCAGGCCAGGGAGATCCTGCGTGCCCACGGAATCCCGGTTCCGCCGGGTGAGGTGACACGCACGCCGGAGGAGGCGGAGCGGATCGCGGCGGGCTATGGCGGGGCCGTAGTGGTGAAGGCGCAGGTGCACGCGGGCGGACGCGGCAAGGCCGGCGGCGTGAAGCTGGCGAAGGACGCGGCCGAGGCGCGCGAGCGCGCCGGCGCGATCCTCGGGATGCGGATCAAGGGCCTCACGGTGGAGCAGGTGCTGGTCGCGCGCGCCGAGGACATCGCGTCAGAGAGCTACGTGGGGATCGTGGTCGACCGTGCGACGAAGCGGCCGGTCGTCATGGTCAGCGCTGAGGGCGGGATCGACATCGAGGAGGTCGCGGCCACCAAGCCGGAGGCGATCCGGCGGCTGGCCGTGGATCCGCGCTACGGGCTGCTCCCGTTCCAGGCGTACGAGCTGGCGTGCGCGCTCTACGACGACATCGGGCAGCAGCGGGCGTGCGCGCGCATCCTGCGACGGCTCTACGATGCCTTCGTGGACAGCGGCGCCTCGCTGGCGGAGATCAATCCGCTGATCACGACGCCGGCGGGCGAGGTGAAGGCGATCGACGCCAAGATGAACATCGACGACAACGAGCTGTTCCGGCACGCCGACATCGAGGCCCTGCGGGATACGTCCTCGGAGCCGGAGGCGGAGACCACGGCGCGCGAGGCCTCGCTCACCTACATCCAGCTCGACGGCGACATCGGCGCCGTGGTCAACGGCGCCGGCCTGGCCATGGCCACGATGGATCTCATCAAGTTCTACGGCGGCGAGCCGGCGAACTTCCTGGACATCGGCGGCTCGTCGAATCCGGACAAGGTGGTCAACGCGCTGAAGATCATCACGAGCGACGAGAACGTCCGGGTCATCCTGTTCAACATCTTCGGCGGGATCACGCGCTGCGACGACGTGGCGAACGGCATCCTGGAGGCGACGCGCCGCATCGAGATCGGCGTGCCGCTGGTGATCCGGCTGACCGGCACGAACGAGGAGGCAGCGCTGCCGATCCTCGAGTCGGCCGGCTTCGGGGCCTCCACCTCGATGGACGAGGTGGTTCAGAAGGCGGTGGCGCTGGCCAAGGACTCGGCGGGGGCGAGGGGCTGACCAATGTCGATCTTCATAGATGAGAGCACGAAGGTGCTCGTGCAGGGGATCACCGGGCGCGACGGCTCGTTCCACGCCCGGCAGATGATGGAGTACGGGACGCGCGTAGTCGCGGGGGTCACGCCCGGCAAGGGCGGCCAGGTGTTCGACGGCGGAGAGGGCGGCACGGCGCCAATCTTCGACACCGTCGAGGAGGCGGTGGAGGCGACGGGCGCCGACGCCTCGATCATCTACGTCCCCCCCGCCTTCGCCGCGGACGCGATCATGGAGGCGGCCGATGCGGGAATCGGCTTCATCGTGGCGATCACGGAAGGCGTGCCGGTGCTCGACATGACGCGCGTGTGGCCCTTCGTCGAGGAGCGCGGCGCGCGCCTGCTCGGGCCGAACTGCCCGGGGCTGCTCGCACCGGGGAAGTCCAAGATCGGGATCATGCCCGGCCAGATCGCGAGGCCGGGAAGCGTCGGAGTGGTCTCCCGCTCCGGCACGCTCACGTACGAGGTCGTCTACCAGCTGACCCGCGCGGGCATCGGCCAGAGCACGTGCGTGGGCATCGGCGGTGATCCGATCATCGGCACCAACTTCATCGATTGCCTTGCCGCATTCGAGGAGGACGAGGAGACGCGCGCCGTCGTGATGATCGGCGAAATCGGCGGCACCGACGAGCAGATGGCGGCCGCGTTCGTCAAGGAGAAGCTCTCGAAGCCCGTCGTCGGCTTCATTGCCGGCCAGACGGCGCCACCCGGCCGGCGCATGGGCCACGCCGGAGCGATCATCAGCGGTTCGGCCGGTACCGCCGCGGAGAAGATCCAGGCGTTCGAGGAGAACGGGATCCGGGTCATGCGGCGGCCGTCCGACGTCGTCGAGTTGATCCGGGAGGTGCTCTGACCGGCACCCCGCCGGCCGGAGCGCGCGCATGCAACTCACCGAGCTGCTCCCCCCGGAGCACCTGTTCGTCCCCCTCCAGGAAGCCACCCTGCGCCAGGCCCTCGGCCGGATGCTGCGGGGACTCGCCGCCGAGGGCGCCGTCCGCGACGCCGAGGCCGTCGAGCAGCGGCTTCACGACGGCCCGCGCAGGACGCTCGTGCCGATCGGGGCGCGAGCCGTCCTGCCGCACTCGCGCACCGAGGCGGTCGAGCGGCTGGTGCTCGCCCTGGGAATCGCCCCGGCACCGCTCGACGGCAGCGACAGCGGCCTGGCGACGGACCCGCAGCTCGTGGCCCTCGTGCTCGCTCCATCCGAGGCCTCGTCGCTCTATCTCCAGACGGTGGCCACCCTGGCCCGCCTCCTCCGGGACGCCGCCCTGGTCGAGCGCCTGCTCGCCGCACGCTCGCCCGAGGAGGTCCTGGCGATCGCGGAGATCCGCGACGCGCCGATCCAGGCGAGGCTCACCGTCCGCGATGTGCAGGGGCGGCGCCAGAGCGTCGGCCCCCTCACCCCCGTCCGCGAGGCCATCTCGCTCATGGTCCGTCTGGGCGTCAAGGCCGTTCCTGTCGTCGGCGAGAAGGACGAGGTCCTCGGCATCGTCACCGAGTGGGACATCATGCGCGCCCTGCTGCCGCACGTCCCCCGGACGGCCGACGCCGAGGACGGCGGGTTCCGCATCCCGGCCGATCTCTACGTGCGCGATATCATGACCCGGTCCGTCCTGTGCATCTCCGAGGACATGGGGCTCGATGAGGTCGCGAACATGATGATCAACAAGGACGTCGAGCAGTTCCCCGTCGTCCGCGAAGGCAAGCTCGCCGGCTTTCTCAGCCGCGGCGAGATCATCCGCAAACTCTTCGGACATTGACGAACCCCATGGAACAGACGCTGGCCATCATCAAGCCCGACGCCGTCGGCCGCGGGCTCGCCGGACAGATCCTCGCCCTCCTCGAGGAGAAGGGCTTCCGCATCCGCGCCCTGCGCATGCTGCGCATGAGCGAGCCGCAGGCCCGCGAATTCTACGCGGTGCACCGGGATCGTCCCTTCTACGACTCGCTGGTCCGGTTCATGACCTCCGGCCCGGTCATTCCCGTGATCCTCGAGCGGGAGGGCGCGGTGACCCGGCTTCGGGAGGTCATCGGGGCCACGGATCCCGCGGAGGCCGCGCATGGCACCGTGCGGCAGCGCTTTGCGGAATCGAAGGAGCGCAACGCGATCCATGCATCCGATGCGGTCGAGACGGCGGCACGCGAAACGCGTTTCTTCTTCTCGGAAGCGGACGTTCTGGGGACGCGGGGCTAGGGAGTCGGGGCCGTTCGCTTGGTTGACACGTCCAGGGGTTTCGAGCATCTTACACAGCTATGCTGCAAGTCGATCTGGGCTGTCTCGAGCGGCAGCGGCACGTGCGACTCGAGGCCGAGGTGGCCGCGGGCGATCCCCTCTGGAGCGATAGTGGACTGACGCTGGACGGACCGCTGTCCGTGCGCCTCGATCTGCAGCAGGCGGGGCCGGACGTGGTGGTGCGGGGGGAGGCGAGCGGCCGGGTGCGGGCGAGCTGCCGGCGCTGCCTGGCGGCGGTGAGGGTGGCTGTGGAGACGGAGATCTCGGCGCTGTACCGGGCCGGTGTGGATTCGGTGGAGGCGGAGGCGGAGGAGGTGTATCCGCTCCCGGCGCGGGCGCAGGTGGTGGACCTGGGGCCGGCGATCCGGGAGCAGGTAGTGCTGGCGGCGCCGTCGTACGTGGTGTGCCGGGAGGAGTGCCGTGGGCTGTGCCCGCGGTGTGGGACCGATCTGAACGAGGGGACGTGCGAGTGCGAGGTGGCGGACGCCGAGGAGCGGTGGGCGCCGCTGCGCAAGCTGAAGTTCGATTGAGGAGGAAACAATGGCGGTACCGAAGAGGCGGGTCTCGAAGCAGCGCAAGCACAAGCGTCGGGGCCACCACAAGGCGGAGGCGGCGACGCTCGTGCGCTGCCCGAAGTGCGGGGACCCGAAGGTGCCGCACCGCGTTTGCCGGACGTGCGGAACGTACGCGGGCCAGCAGGTTCTGACGATCGAAGAAGAGCTCTAGTACCGGAGGCCGTCGTGCGCATCGCGCTGGACGCCATGGGAACGGACCGACACCCTGAGGTGGAGGTACAGGGTGCCGTTCAGGCGTTGCGCGAGCTTCCGGGGGAGTTCACGCTGCTGCTGGTCGGGGACCGCGGCGCGATCGAGGCGGAGCTGGCGCGCTGCGGCGAGTTCCCGGCCGGGCGGCTGGAGATCGTGCACGCGGACCAGAAGATCGCGCCGGGGGAAGGCCCGGCGACGGCGGTGCGGCGCAAGCCGCAGTCCTCGATCGTGATCGGGCTCAGGCTGCAGCAGGATGGCAACGCGGACGCGTTCGTCAGCGCGGGATCGACGGGGGCGGTGATGGCGGCGTCGCTGTTCATCCTGCGGCCGCTGCCGGGGGTGGACCGGCCGGCGATCGCGACGGTGCTGCCGACCAGCGCGGAGCCGGTGGTGATGCTGGACGCCGGGGCGAACGTGGACAGCAAGCCGCAGCAGCTGCTGCAGTTCGCCTATCTCGGCTCGATCTACGCGCACGATGTGCTGCAGCGGCCGAACCCACGCGTCGGGCTGCTCAACATCGGCGAGGAGCCGGAGAAGGGGAACGAGCTGTCGCTGGAGGCGCACCGGCTGCTGCGCGAGAGCGACCTGAACTTCGTGGGCAATGTCGAGGGCCGCGACATCATCCGCAGCGTCTGCGACGTGGTGGTGACGGATGGGTTCGTGGGCAACGTGCTGCTGAAGTTCTACGAGTCGGTGGCGGGCTTCGTCTACGGTCTGCTGGTACGGGAGTTCCGGGGCGACGGGGAGGCCGAGGTGCACCGGCAGAACATCTGCAACGCGCTGGATTACACGGAATACGGCGGCGCGCCGCTTCTGGGCGTGAACGGGATCTCCATCATCTGCCACGGCGGCTCGCCGCCGCACGCGATCCGGAACGCGATCCGGGTGGCGGTCCAGGCGGTGCAGACGCGCATGGTGGGTCATATCCGGGAGCGGCTCGGCGGGGAAGGGGAGGAGAGCGCCGGGCGCGCGCACCGGCTCGCGGAGGGCGCATGAAGCAACCGAAGCCGATCGTCGAGATCGCTGCCACCGGCCGGTACCTGCCGGACCGGGTGGTGACGAACAGCGAGCTCGAGACGATGATGGACACGTCCGACGAGTGGATCCGGGAACGGACCGGGATCCGCGAGCGGCGGATCGCGCCGGCCGACGTGGGAGCGGCGGAGCTCGGGGCGGAGGCGGCCAAGGTCGCGATGTGCCGCGCGGGCGTGCAGGCGGGCGAGATCGACCTGATCGTGGTATCCACGGCGACGCCGGACCGGCTGCTGCCTTCGACGGCGTGCGACATCCAGGCGCTGCTGGGGGCGACGAACGCGGCTGCGTTCGACATCTCGGCGGCGTGCTCCGGCTTCATCTACGCGCTGGGTGTGGCGGAGGGTCACCTGGCGGCGAACCGGGGCGAGGTCGCGCTGGTCATTTCGGCGGAGAAGATGACGGGGATCGTGGACTGGAGCGACCGGTCCACGGCGGTGCTGTTCGGGGATGGCGCGGGCGCGGCGGTGGTGCGGCGGTCCACCGGCGGGCGGGGCATTCTGTCCAGCTACATCCGCTCGGACGGTACGCTGGCGGAGCTGCTCTGGCGGCCGGCGGGTGGGGTCAAGATCCCGATGGACTACGCGGTGCTCGACGAGCGCTCGCACCTCGTGAAGATGGCGGGGCGCGAGGTGTTCAAGGCGGCGGTGCGCTCGATGGCGGATGCGGCGGACCAGGCGCTGCTGCGGGCCGGGCTGACGGGCGAGGACATCGACATCTTCATCCCGCACCAGGCCAACATCCGGATCATCGAGGCTACCGCCCGTTACGCCAAGGTCCCGATGGAGAAGGTCTTCGTCAACGTGGACCGTTACGGCAACATGAGCTCGGCCACGATCCCGGTGGCGCTCGACGAGGCGCTGGAGCAGGGACGGATCAAGCCGGGCGACAACATCCTCATGGCCGCCTTCGGGGCCGGCTTCACGTGGGCGTCGGCGGTGATCCGTTGGTAGCGCTGCTGTTCCCGGGGCAGGGCTCGCAGCAGGTCGGCATGGGGCGCGACCTGGCCGAGCGCTACCCTGCCGCGCGCGAGACCTTCGAGGCCGCGGACGCGGCGCTGGGCGTGCCGCTCTCGCGGATCGCATGGGAGGGGCCGGAGGAGGAGCTGACGGCCACGCACAACGCGCAGCCCGCGATCCTGACCCATTCGGTCGCGGTCTACCGCGTGATCGCCGAGGCGCTGGGGGCCGTTCGCTACGCGGCAGGGCACTCGCTGGGCGAGTTCAGCGCGTACGCCGCGGCGGGCGCCCTCGACTTCGGGGACGCCGTGCGGACCGTGCGCCGGCGCGGGGAGCTCATGTACCGCGCCGGACGGGAGCGGCCCGGAACGATGGCGGCGATCCTCGGCCTGGATGACGAGGCGGTGGAGCGGGCGTGCGTCGCGGCCACCGGCGACGGGGGCGAGTGCGTGGCGGCGAACTACAACGCGCCGTCGCAGGTCGTGATCAGCGGGGACGTGGCCGCGGTCGAGCGAGCCATGGTCCTGGCCCGGGAGGCGGGGGCGAAGCGGGCGGTCCGGCTGAACGTGTCGGGTGCCTTCCACTCGCCGCTGATGGAGCCGGCACGCGCGGGACTGGCGGATCAGCTCGCACGCGTGGAGATGAACGCCCCGGCCTTTGCCGTGGTGTCCAACGTGAGCGGTCGGCCGGTGGAGACGGTGGAGGCGGCCAAGCCGCTGCTGGTGGAGCAGCTCACCTCTCCGGTCCGCTGGACGCAGAGCATGCGGCTGCTGGTGGATGCGGGCGTGCAGCGCTTCCTCGAGGTCGGGCCCGGGGCGGTGCTGGCGGGGCTGCTGAAGCGGGTTTCGCGGGACGTGGAGGCGCGCAGCATCGGAACGGCGGAACAGGTCTCGGAGTTCCTGGGGCGGTGATGACGAACGGGAACACGGCGGTGGGCGAGCTGTCGGGACAGGTTGCGCTGGTGACGGGCGGCAGCCGGGGCATCGGCCGCGCGGTCGCGGCGGAGCTCGCGCGTGCGGGCGCACGGGTTGCGCTGAGCGCGCGCGCCGCGGCGCGCGCGGCGGCGGCGGCGGCGGAACTGCCCGGGAGCGGGCATGCCGGGTACGCCGCGGACGTGGCGGATGCGGCGGCGGTGGAGGCGCTCGTCGAGCGGGTGGAGGCGGAGCAGGGGCCGGTGGCGATCCTCGTCAACAACGCGGGGATCACCGAGGATGGCCTGCTCGTGCGGCTGAGCGAGGAGGCGTGGGACCGGGTCCTCGACACGAACCTGAAGGGCGCGTTCCACATGATCAGGGCGGTGGCGCGCGGGATGATGCGGCGGCGGTCGGGCCGGATCGTGAACATCACGAGCGTGGTCGGGCTCGTGGGCAACAAGGGGCAGGCGAACTACGCCGCCTCGAAGGCGGGGCTGTTGGGGCTGACGAAGTCGGTCGCCAGGGAGCTGGCCTCGCGCGGGATCCTGTGCAACGCGGTCGCTCCCGGCTATATCGAGACGGAGATGACCGCCGGGCTGGGCGAGCAGGCGAAGGAGGCGCTGGCGGCGCAGATCGCCGTAGGGCGTCTCGGCACGCCGGACGACGTCGCCGGGGTGGTACGGTTCCTGGTCGGGCCGGCCGGGAGCTACATCACGGGCCAGACGATCGTCGTGGACGGCGGCATGGTCATGCAGTAACACCCCCAAACCGTGAGGAAACGATGGCGGAGAACACCGAGGCGAAGGTCAAGGAGATCATCATCAACGAGCTGGGCGTGGAGCCGGAGAAGGTGACGCCGGAGGCCTCGTTCGTGGAGGATCTCGGGGCCGACTCGCTGGACACCGTCGAGCTGGTGATGGCGTTCGAGGAAGAGTTCGGGATCGAGATCCCGGACGAGGATGCGGAGAAGCTCCAGACGGTGGGTGATGCAATCACCTACCTGAAGGAGAAGGGGGTCGCCTGAGCCCGTGTGCCCGCAGTCGGCAGAACGGGAGGATGCGATGACCATGCGTACCCCGCAGCAGCACCGGGTCGTGATCACCGGCGTGGGGCTCGTCACGCCGGTCGGGAACGATGTCGAGAGCGCGTGGAGCGCGCTCCTGGCGGGAGTGAGCGGCGCCGGGCCGATCACGCAGTTCGATGCCACGCCGGACTTCGACGTGCGCTTCGCCTGCGAGGTCAAGGGCTTCGATCCGGAGCAGTACCTGGAGAAGAAGGAAGCCCGGCGGATGGACCGGTTCGCGCAATTCGCGATGGCCACGTCGCAGCAGGCGATGCGGTGCGCCGGCCTGGAGGACACGCTGGACGGCGTGGACCGCAACCGCTTCGGCGTGGTGATCGGTAGCGGCATCGGCGGGATCGCCACGTTCGAGGAGCAGGCGCGCACGATGTTCGAGCGCGGGCCGAAGCGGATCAGTCCGTTCTTCGTGCCGATGTTCATCCCGGACATCGCGGCCGGCCACGTGTCGATGCGGTACGGCGCGCGGGGGCCGAACCTGGCCACGGTCTCGGCATGCGCATCGAGCGCGCACGCCGTGGGCATCGCGTTCCGGCTGGTTCAGCGAGGCGAGGCCGACCTCATGCTGGCGGGCGGGGCCGAGGCGACGGTCACGCCGATGACGATCGCCGGCTTCGCGAACATGAAGGCCCTCTCGACCCGTAACGACTCGCCGGAGACGGCGAGCCGTCCGTTCGACGCCACGCGCGACGGCTTCGTGCTGGGCGAGGGCTCGGGCGTGCTGGTGCTCGAGTCGCTGGAGCACGCCCGCCGGCGCGGCGCGCCGATCGTGGCGGAAGTGGTGGGGTTCGGGCAGAGCGCCGATGCGTACCACCTGACGGCGCCCGCGCCCGAGGGGGTGGGCGCGCAGCTCGCCATGAGGGCGGCCCTGGCGGATGCGGGGCTGGCGCCGGAAGATGTAGACTACATCAACGCGCACGGCACCTCCACGCCGATGAACGACCTGAACGAGACGCTGGCGGTGAAGGCGGCGTTCGGGGATGCCGCGCGCCGGCTCGTCGTGGGCTCGACCAAGTCGATGACGGGGCACCTGCTGGGCGCCGCCGGCGGTGTGGAGGCGGTGATCTGCGCGCTGGCGATCCGGGACGGCAGGATCCCACCGACCATCAACTTCAGCACGCCGGACCCCGCGTGCGATCTCGACTACGCGCACGGCGGGGTGGTGGAGCGGGACGTCGAGGTAGCGCTGTCGAACTCATTCGGCTTCGGCGGCCACAACGTCTGTCTGGCGATCCGGCGCTACGTAGCCGGCTGAGGGAAGACGACCCGGCAGGCAAGGCCGCGGCCCCGCGGGAGCTTCCCCCGGGGCCGCGTCGCGTACCGGGGCCTGGGCGTGACGGACACGGGCGGGTGCCGGATCGCGCGGCCGTGCGGGTGCGCCCGCGCCTGAGGCCGCGCTCTTGCTTGCCGGGTCGAGGTGGGACGCCCTATTGTTCCGCGCGAAGAAGGACTCTGGACGATGAACCCTGGCCGGACGGAGCCATGACACCGGCTGTTGCCGAAGAGCTTCTCGTGCAGCCGACCGATCCTCGACTCGTGCCGATCGCCGGGAAGGTTCTCGCGGGCGAGCGGCTGGACGAGGGCGACGGCGTCGCACTGTTCGAGACGAACGATCTGCTGGCGGTGGGCGCGCTGGCCGACCACGTGAACCGGGCGAAGAACGGGGATCGCGTGTTCTTCGTCGCCAACCAGCACATCAACCCGACCAACGTCTGCATCCTGCGCAACACGTGCGTGTTCTGCTCGTACGCGCGGATGCCGAAGGAGGAAGGGGCGTACACGATGTCGCTCGAGGAGGCGTGGGGCGAGGCCTCCCGGGTGGAAGACACGCCGATCCGCGAGTTCCACATCGTGGGCGGGCTGCACCCGAAGCTGAGGGTGGACTACTACGCCGACATGATCCGCGGGCTCAAGGAGCGGCACCCGGGCGTGGAGGTGAAGGCGCTCACCGCCGTGGAAATCGCGAACCTGGCCCGGGTGGAGCGGACGAGCTTCGAGGATGTGCTCGCGCGGCTCAAGGAGGCGGGGCTGGACACCATGCCGGGCGGTGGCGCGGAAGTGTTTTCGAGCGGCGTGCGCGCGACGATCGCGGACCGGAAGCTCGTGGCGGAAGAGTGGCTGGAGGTGCACCGGGTCGCCCACGGGCTGGGGATCCGGACCAACTGCACGATGCTCTACGGGCACGTGGAGAGCTATCGCGACCGGATCGACCATCTGGCCATGCTGAGGCGGCTGCAGGACGAGACGGGTGGGTTCCTGACCTACATCCCGTTGGCGTACCACCCGGACAACAACGAGCTGGGAAAGACGCTGGGTCGGCAGGGCACCGCGACGACGGGAACCGACGACCTGAAGAACCTGGCCGTCGGCCGGCTGTTCCTGGACAACTTCGACCACATCAAGACCCATTGGATCATGAACACGGCCAAGGTCAGCCAGATCGCGCTGCACTTCGGCGTGGACGACCTGGAGGGCACCGTGGTGCGGGAGAAGATCTACCACGAGGCGGGTGCCCACACGCCGCAGGGTCTCACCTTCAAGGAGATCATCAGGCTGATCAGGGATGCCGGAAAGCGGCCCACGGAGCGCGACGCGCACTACAACGAGCTGCGGGAGTGGTGATGGCGGATCGTGCCGTAGCACCGGAACAGCGCGCGCTGCCGATTCTGCGGACGGTCTCGCCGCGCCTGCGCGAGCCGACCGCGGAAGGCGCGGTCGGGGTCGCCCGTCCCGCGCCGCAGCCCGCCTACGTGCCGCCGCCGCTGGAGGGGCGGCCGCACGAGCAGGAGATCCGCCACTGGCTGGACGTGCTGGAGCGGACCCCGTTCCTGGAGTTGGCGGCACGGGCCGATGGCGTGCGCCGCGCGAAGCACCCGGAGGGGATCGTCAGCTACATCGTGGACCGGAACATCAACTACACCAACACCTGCATCACCGACTGCAAGTTCTGCGCGTTCTACCGGCGCCCGAAGGATGCCGAGGCATACGTGCTGAGCTACGAGGAGATCGGGGCGAAGATCGACGAGGCGAAGGCGCTCGGGGCGGTGCAGATCCTGATGCAGGGCGGCCACAATCCGTATCTCCCCTTCGACTGGTACCTGGGGCTGCTCCGCTACATCAAGGAGGAGCACCCGATCCACGTGCATGGCTTCAGCGCGTCGGAGATCGAGCTCATGACGCGCGTGACCCGGCTGCCGCTGGACGAGGTGCTCCGGCAGCTTCACGAGGCCGGCCTGGACTCGATCCCGGGCGCGGGCGGGGAGATCCTGGTGGACGCGGTGCGGGACGTCATCGCGCCGAGGAAGATCGATTCGAGCCGCTGGCTCGAGATCCACGAGGCGGCGCACGAGGCGGGGATGCACACCACGGCGACCATGATGTACGGGGTCGGCGAGACGTGGGCGGACCGGCTGGAGCACGTGCTCAGGGTACGCGCCTCTCAGGAGCGGAGCCTGGCGCGCGCCGGCGGCCGCTACACGGCCTTCATCGCCTGGTCGTTCCAGCCGTTGCACACCGAGATGCGGGCGTGGGATCTCGAGCTCGGCACCGGGATGGACTACCTGCGGATGACGGCGCTCGCGCGCCTGGCGCTGGACAACGTCGACAACCTCCAGGTCTCCTATGTGACGCAGGGGCCAAAGATGGCCCAGATCGCGCTGCGCATGGGCGCGAACGACTTCGGCTCGCTCATGATCGAGGAGAACGTGGTCAGCGCGGCCGGAATCGACTTCATCATGCCGGAGGGCGAGATCCGGCGGCTGATCGACGGAGCCGGCCTGGAGCCGCGCCGCCGCTACCAGGACTACACGCTGGTGGCGGAAAGCGATGAGGGCTGCCCGTGCTGCGCGCGCCGCGCGACCTTGCGGGCCAGCGCCTGAGCGCCCGCGTCGCCGCGCGCCCGCGGGCGGCCGCCGGCGCGACGCCCGGGGCGCGGTCGGCTCCGGGCGTCTTGACGATGGAGGGCGCGCCAGGGAGGCGGCCATGAGGGTGGGCATCGGGTACGACTCGCACCGCTTCGACGACGGACGGCCGCTGGTGCTGGGAGGTGTCGAGATTCCCGGCCATGCGGGCCTGGCAGGCCACTCCGACGGCGACGCCGTGGCCCACGCCGTGGCGGACGCCCTGCTCGGGGCGGCCGCGCTCGGCGACATCGGCAGCCACTTCCCCCCCTCCGAGGAGCGCTGGTGCGGCGCCGACTCCATTGATTTGCTGGCGGCGAGCCGGACGCTGGTGGAGCACGCCGGCTTCCGCGTGGCCAATGTGGACGTGACGGTGGTCTGCGAGAGCCCGCGCATCGGACCGCACGCGGAGCGGATGCGGCAGCGCCTCGCCGGTGCGCTGAAGGTTCCCGGCGAGTGCGTGTCCGTGAAGGGGAAGAGCAACGAGGGGCTGGGCTGGATCGGCGCCGGGGAGGGGCTCGCGGCCCTCGCCGTCGCCGCCATCGAACGGACGCGGTAGGGCGGGGAGGCGTCCATTCCGGGCCTGCTGCGCACCCTCGCGGCGCTGCCGCCACTCGTCAGCTACGTGGTTCTCGGCGTGGGAGCGGCGCTGGAGAACATCGTGCCCCCCGTTCCGGCCGACACCTTCGTGCTATTCGGCGCCTTTCTCGCCGCGACGGGCCGCGCCGACCCGCGGCTCGTCTTCGTCACCACGTGGCTGCCGAACGTGGCCTCCGCGATCCTCGTCTACGCGCTCTCGCGCCGCTTCGGAGCGCGCCTCTTCGCCACCCGTCCAGGGCGGATGCTGCTGCACCCGCGCCAGATGGCGCGCATCCACGGCTTCTACCGCCGGTGGGGCGTGGCGGCGATCTTCGTCAGCCGCTTCCTGCCCGGGTTCCGCGCGGTGGTGCCGGTCTTCGCCGGAGTGAGCGGCGTCGGCGTCTGGCGCGTGTCGCTGCCGATCCTGGGCGCGTCCGGCCTCTGGTACGGCACGCTGGTCTACTTCGGGACGCTCGCCGGCCACAACTGGGCGGCCATCGCCGCGCTGTTCGTCCGCTACAACCGGTTGCTCCTGTGGGCGGCGCTCGGGCTGGCGCTGCTCCTCGCCGCCTGGTGGGCGCGCACGCGCAGGTCCCCGGACGAGTGATGTTCCACCTCACCGCATTCCTGGATCATCTCGGCGTCGAGCGCGGCCTCTCGGCGCGCACGCTGGAGGCGTACGAGCGGGATGTCGGGCGTCTGATCGATTTCGTGCGGTCGCGCGGAATCACGGAAGTGAAGCAGGTCGGGGCTGGTGAGCTCCGCGACTTCACGTATCACTTGAAGGACCGGGGTCTGCAGGCCAGCTCGATCCGGCGGACGATCTCGGCCGTCCGCACGTACTTCGCCTTCATGCTGGCGGAGGGGCTCGTCGGAACGGACCCGAGCGACCGACTGGAGCTGCCGCGCACCTGGCGGCGGCTGCCGGATGTACTGAGCACCGACGACGTGGCGCGGCTGCTGGAGGCGCCCGACCCCGGCCACCGGCTCTACTGGAGGGACCGTGCCCTGCTGGAGTTCGCGTACGCGGCGGGGGTGCGCGTGAGCGAGCTGATCTCGCTGCGGCTGCGCGACCTGGCGCTCGAGGAGGGGTTCGCTACGGTGCTGGGGAAGGGCTCGAAGGAGCGGCTCGTCCCGATCGGCCGGAGCGCGCGGCGGGCGCTCAATGTGTACCTGCGCGAGATCAGGCCGGGGCTGGGATCGGGAGGCGGTGGCGGCATCGTCTTCCTCAACGATCGGGGGGGGCCGCTCTCGCGGATGGGGGTCTGGAAGATCCTGCAGAAGCACGTGAAGCGGGCCGGGCTCACGAAGCGGGTCACGCCGCACACGCTGCGCCACTCCTTCGCCACGCACCTGCTGGAGGGCGGCGCGGACCTGGCGGCCGTGCAGGAGATGCTCGGGCACGCGGACATCTCGACCACGCAGATCTATACGCACGTGGACCGGGAGTACCTGCGCGACGTGCACCGGCGCTACCACCCGCGCGGGTGAGGGGGCGGTCTCCGGCGCGCCCTTGTTCGGGTGTGGGGCCGCATTTACGTTCCCGTGCCGCCCGCCCGGCACGTGGGCGGGAGGACGAGAGCAGCCAGCGGTGGAGCGAATGATCCTGGTCATCGACAACTACGACTCGTTCACCTGGAACCTGGTTCAGTACCTTGGCGAGCTCGGCGCCGAGCCGGTGGTGCGGCGCAACGACCAGGTCTCGCTGGATGAGATCGAGGCGCTGGGGCCGGAGGGGATCGTGATCTCTCCGGGGCCATGCACCCCGGCGGAGGCGGGCGTGAGCGTTGCGTGCGTGCGCCGCTTCGGGGCGAGCGTCCCGATACTCGGAGTGTGCCTGGGACACCAGGCCGTCGGAGAGGCCTACGGCGCACGGGTGGTGCGGGCGCGGCGCACGATGCACGGAAAGGTCTCGCCCGTGCGCCACACCGGGGCCGGGCTCTTCGAGGGGCTGCCGGTGCCGCTGCGCGCGACGCGCTACCACTCGCTGGTGATCGAGCGCGAGACGCTTCCCGAGGGGCTCGAGATCGTGGCGTGGACGGACGAGCCGGGCTGGGAGGACGAGATCCAGGCAGTGCGCCACCGCCGCCACCCGGTGTGGGGGGTGCAGTTCCACCCGGAGTCGATCGCCAGCGAGGCGGGTCGCGCGCTGCTCGGGAACTTCCTCGCGCTCGCGGCGTCGTGATCCGGCGCCGGCGTGCGACGGCGCTGGCGGTGCTGGCGCTCGGGTCGGTAGTGGCGGCGCCCCGCAGCGCGCGGGCGCAGGAGGCGCCACGGGTCACCCGCACGGGCCAGGGCGACCCCGCCGCGGACGCCCACATCGACGCCCTCCTCGCCCGCGGCGGCTACCTTCTCCTCACGCGGGACACCGTCATCGCGCGGGGCGACACGGTGCATCGCCCGGTGCTCGCGCTGGGCGCGAAGCTCGCGCTCGAGGGCACCGTGGCCGGGGAGCTCGTCGGCGTGACGGCGAACCTCTTCCTGCGCCCCGGCGCGGTGGTGCAGGGCGCGGTAGTGAACGCGGGCGGCGGGCTCTACCCCTCGGACCAGGCGCATATCGAGGGCGACACGATCGACGCGGCACTCGCCCCCTACGCCGTCGAACGCACCTCCGGCGGCTACACGATCGTGGGGCAGCTGAAGGGGCCGCCGCTGGTGTCGCTGGACGCGCTGAAAGGGTTCCACGCACCGGCCTACGACCGCGTCGATGGGCTCTGGCTCCAGTGGGGCGCGAGGCTGAACCTGCCCGGCGTCGGCCGCCTGCATCCCTTCCTGCACGGGGTCGTGGGCTACCGGGGACAGCTCCAGGATGCCACCGCCACGCTCGAGGCCGGCGCGGCTCGCGGCGGGACCCGCCTCACCCTCGGCGTCGAGCGCCTCACCGCCACGCCCGATGCCTGGATCCGCGGCACGCTGCTGAACGATCTGTCGTTTCTGGCGGATGGCAGCGACTACCGCAACTACTACGACGCCGATCGCGCGTACGCGCGGCTCGGGCGCACCTCGTCCCGGGGGCCGTGGAGGGTGACCGGCAGCGTCCGCGCCCAACTCGAGCGGGCCCGCTCCCTCGAGACCCACGACGCCTTCGTCATCGTCCGGCCGGGGAAGGCGCCCGACGACTCGCTCAGGACCAACCCCGCGATCGACGAGGGCGATATCGCGAGCATCACCGGCCGGCTCGAGGGTCGCTGGCAGGGGCCGAGCGCCACCTTCTGGGGCGGAGTGGAAGCGGAGGGCGCGCCCGCGCTCGGCGGCACCGATTTCTCCTTCGCGCGCTATGCGACGTGGGGGGACTGGCGCATGAACGCGCTGGCCAACCACACGCTCGATGTGCGCTGGCGCTTCCAGGGGCCGCTCCCGGGCACGAGCTCTCTGCCGCACCAGCGGTGGACGTTCGCCGGCGGCTCGCCGACGATCTTCACCGAGCGCATCGGCCGCTACCCGGGGGACCGGCTGACCTGGGTCGAGACCGAGTACGTCATCCCCGGCGACCCGCAGCTCGCACTCCCCATCGTGGGCTCGCCCGCCCTCATCCTGCTGCACAGCGCGGCCATGGCATGGAGCCACGGCGAGCACCCCAGGCTGGTGCAGAACATCGGAATCGGCGTGCGCGTCCTTCTCTTCGAGGTGCGTGCCGTCACCAACCCCGCCCGCCCGTCCGCGGACGCCCAGCTGGACATCGGCTTCTCGCAGGAGGTGCAGCGTCTCGGGCTGCCCTGAGGCGCTTTGACAGGAGGGCCGGCGGAGGTTAGATTTGTGGGCGTGAATTTTGCGTGGGCGGCGGCCCTTTTTTCGCATAAGATGGGCGCATGGGAGCGCGGCGCGTCCTCGGCGTGATCCCCGCCCGGCTGGGCTCGGAGCGGCTGCCGCGGAAGCCGCTCCACCTCCTGGCCGGACGCCCCCTTATCGAGTGGGTCTGGCGTCGCGTCGCGTCCTTCCGCGTGCTGGACGCGGTGGTGGTGGCGACGGACAGCGCCGAGGTCGCGGACGCCTGTCGGGCGATGGGAGCGGAGGTCGTGCTCACGTCGCCCGATCATGCGTCGGGGACGGAACGGGTGGCGGAGGTCGCGGCGCTGCCGGCGTACAGCGGGGTAGACGTGGTGGTCAACGTGCAGGGGGACGAGCCGTTCGTGACGGAGGGAGAGGTGGCGGCGGCGGTGGGGCTGGTCGGTGCGTGGGAGGTGGGCACCGTGGCGACGCCGCTGCGTGCGCTGGAGGCGTGGCGCGATCCGGCCGTGGTGAAGGTGGTGGTGGGGGCGGGGGGCGGGGCGCTGTACTTTTCCCGGGCACCGATCCCGCACGTGCGGGGCGGGGCGCCGACGGCGGAGCAGCTGGGCGGCCCGCCGTTCCTGCGGCACGTGGGCGTGTACGCCTACGGTCCCACGGCGCTGGCACGCTGGGTCTCGCTGCCGGTGGCCGCGCTCGAGGCGTTCGAGCGCCTGGAGCAGCTGCGGGCGCTCGAGGCGGGGATCGGAATCGGCGTCGGGATGGTGTGGCAGGTGGAGGGCGGCGGGATCGACACGCCGGCGGATGCGAGGCGCGCGGAGGCGCGGCTGGCGGCGCGGGCGGAACATTCCCCTAGAGCGGTGTGAGAAGAGGATGAGCGATCAGATCCGGCAACCGACGAAGTACATCTTCGTGACAGGGGGCGTGGTCTCTTCTCTCGGGAAGGGGATCTCGGCCGCGTCCCTCGGGCGGCTCCTGCAGGAGCGGGGGCTGAGGGTGACGATCCAGAAGTTCGATCCCTACATCAACGTCGATCCCGGGACGCTCTCGCCGTTCCAGCACGGGGAGGTGTTCGTCACGGACGACGGCGCGGAGACGGATCTGGACCTGGGACACTACGAGCGGTTCATCGACGAGTCGCTCTCGCAGGCGAGCAACATCACGACCGGGCGGATCTACCTGGACGTGATCACGAAGGAGCGGCGGGGCGACTTCCTGGGCGCGACGGTTCAGGTGATTCCGCATATCACGGACGAGATCAAGGCGGCGATCCGGCGCGTCGCGCCGAACTACGACGTGGTGATCACGGAGATCGGCGGCACGGTCGGCGACATCGAGAGCCTGCCGTTCCTGGAGGCGATCCGCCAGTTCCGGCAGGACGTGGGGCGGGAGCACACGCTGTTCGTCCACCTGACGCTGATCCCGTTCATCGCGGCGGCGGGCGAGCTGAAGACGAAGCCGACGCAGCATTCGGTGCGGGAACTGATGGAGATCGGGATCCAGCCGGACGTGCTGATCTGCCGCACGGAGCACCCGATGACGGAGGAGCTCAGGCGGAAGATCGCGCTGTTCACGAACGTGGACGCGGCTGGGGTGATCGAGGCGCCGGACGTGGAGACGATCTACGAGGTGCCGCTCTCGTTCCGACAGCAGAAGCTGGACCAGCTAGTGGTCTCGCGGCTGGGGCTCGAGACGCCGGCGCCGGACCTCTCGCGGTGGGAGGAGATGGTGGAGCGGGTGAAGCGGCCGCAGCGCGGCAGCGTGCGGATCGCGGTGGTGGGCAAATACACCTCGCTGGTGGACTCCTACAAGTCGGTGAAGGAGGCGCTGATCCACGGCGGCATCGCGAACGACGTCGGCGTCGAGATCGAGTGGCTCTCGAGCGAGGACTTCGAGGAAGGGAAGGGCCCGGAGTTGCTCGCCGACTTCGACGGGCTGCTGATTCCGGGCGGCTTCGGAGTGCGCGGGGTGGAGGGGATGCTGAAGGCGGTCCGCTGGGCGCGGGAGAACGGGCTGCCGTTCTTCGGCATCTGCCTCGGGCTCCAGTGCGCGATCATCGAGTACTCGCGCAACGTGGTCGGCATGATGGACTCCCACTCGGCGGAGTTCGTGAAGGACCTGGAGCAGCCGGTGATCTGCCTCATGGACTCGCAGCGGCAGGTGACGGACCTGGGCGGGACCATGCGGCTGGGCGCTTACCCGGCGCGGCTGCGTTCCGGCTCGCGCGCCAACACGATCTACAGCGCGCTCGAGATCTCGGAGCGGCACCGCCACCGCTACGAGGTGAACAACGCCTACCGCGACATCCTGGCCGAGTGCGGGATGCGCTTCAGCGGCCTCTCGCCCGACGGCAACCTGGTGGAGATCATCGAGGTGCCGGAGCACCCGTGGTTCGTCGGCTGCCAGTTCCACCCCGAGCTCAAGTCGCGGCCGCTGCGCCCGCACCCGCTGTTCGCATCGTTCGTGCAGGCGGCGATGGCGCGGCGCGAGCAGGGCGCGCGCGCCGAGGAGTCGCGGATGGTCAACGGCGCGAAGTCCGGCGCCGCCGAGTCGGGCCGGGAGGCGGCGCGGGCGGAGCCGGCGCGGCCATGACGGGAGTCACGCCCGCGCTGTTCCGGCCGGACGGCGGCTTCTTCCTGATCGCGGGCCCGTGCGTGCTGGAGGACGACGCGCTGAACCTGCGGGTCGCGGAGCGGCTGGCAGCCGTGTCGGACGCCCTGGCGCTGCCGATCCTCTACAAGGCCTCCTTCGACAAGGCGAACCGGAGTCGGGCCGGCTCCTGGCGCGGCCCCGGGCTGGACCGGGGGCTCGCGCAGCTCGCGCTGGTCAGGCGGGAGAGCGGCCTGCCGGTGCTCACCGACGTGCACGAGCCGGCGCAGGCCCGGCCCGCGGCCGAGGTGTGCGACGCGCTCCAGATTCCGGCCTTCCTGTGCCGGCAGACGGACCTCGTGGCCGCCGCGGCCGGGACCGGTCGGCCCGTGAACCTGAAGAAGGGGCAGTGGATGGCGCCCGAGGATATGGCGGGCGCGGTGGAGAAGGCGCACGCCGCGGGGGCCGGCGGGGTGGCGGTGACGGAGCGGGGCACGTTCTTCGGCTACGGCGATCTCGTCGTGGACATGCGCTCCTTCGCTCGCCTGCGCGCCGCCACCGGCGCGCCGGTCGTCTTTGACGGCACGCACTCCGTGCAGCGGCCTGGCCTCGGCGAGCGCGCCAGCGGCGGCGACCCGGAGCACACGCCGGCGCTCGTGAGGGCCGCCGTGGCCGCGGGGGCCGACGCGCTGTTTCTGGAGGTCCATCCGGCGCCCTCGCAGGCCCCCTCGGACGGAGCCAACATGCTGCGGCTCGATCGGCTCCAGACGCTGCTCGAGGAGGTCCTCGCCATCCGTGCCGCCCTCGGCCTTCCCGTGGCGAGCCCCGGCGGCGCTCCACTGGCGGGAACGGCGCCGTGAGCCGGGGGATCGCGGCGGAGCTCGCGGCGCGGGTCCGCCTCGTCCTGCTCGATGTGGACGGCGTCCTGACCGACGGGGCGATCTACGCCGGCGCCACCGAGGACGGGACGGCCGTGGAGCTCAAGCGCTTCGAGATCACGGACCAGCTCGGCATCAAGATGCTGCAGCGGGCGGGCATTCCGGTCATCTTCGTCAGCGGGCGTGAGTCCGCGGCCACGCGGATCAGGGCGGCGGAGCTCGGCGTCGAGCAGCAGCAGATCCCGGGCGGCTTCAAGCTGGGCGCCGTCGAGCGGCTGCTGGCCGAGCGCGGCGTGGACTGGGACGGCGTGGCCTTCGTGGGGGACGACCTGGCCGACCTGTCGGTGATGCGTCGTGCGGGACTCCCCGTCGCGGTCCGGAACGCGGTGCCGGAAGTGCGCGCCGCGGCCCGCTGGCGGACCTCGGTGCCCGGCGGCCACGGCGCCGTGCGCGAGTTCGCGGAGGCGCTGCTGCGCGGCCGCGGCTCGTGGAGCGAGCTGGTGGAGGCGTACGTGGCGGAGCGCGAGGGGCGCTCCGCGGCGCCCGAGGGTGCCGCACGTGCGCCCGGTGGGGCGGGGGAGGCGGCATGACGCCGGGCGTCGGCGTGCAGGGCGAGGCGGCGCGCCCGGCGGCGATCCCGGACGCGGAGCTCGTGGCACGGGCGCGCGCCGTTCTGCGCTCGGGCGCGGACGCACTGCGCGCGCTCGAGGCACGGGTGGGCGAGGAGTTCGTGCGCGCGGTGGCGCTGATCTCGGAGGCACCGGGACGCGTGGTGGTGAGCGGGATCGGGAAGAGCGGGATCGTGGCCCGGAAGATCGCGGCCACCCTCACGTCCACCGGCACGCCGGCCACCTTCCTCCATCCGGTCGAGGGCCTGCATGGAGACCTCGGGATCGTCGGGCGGGAAGACGTGGCGATCCTGGTGTCGAAGAGCGGCGAGTCGGACGAGCTCGGGGAGCTGCTGACGGTGCTGACCCGGATGGGCGTGGGGATTGTTGCGCTGACGGGCAGGCCCGAGTCCACGCTCGGCCGCGCCGCAGCGGTCACGCTGGACTGCTCGGTGGCGCAGGAGGCCTGCCCGTTCGATCTCGCGCCGACGACCTCAACCACGGCGGCGCTGGCCATGGGCGACGCGCTGGCGGTGGCGCTGCTGCTGCGCAGCGGCTTCACGCGCGATGACTTCGCGCGGCTGCATCCCGGCGGGGCGCTCGGGCGCCGGCTCACGCTGCGGGTCCGCGACGTCATGCTCACGGACGCGCTGCCGGTGCTCGCGCCCGACGCGCCCATGCGCCGGTGCGTGATGCTGCTGGCCGAGCGGCGCGGGACGGTGGCCGTGGTGGAGGAGGAGCGGGTGGTGGGAGTGGTCACGGCCGGTGACCTCACGCGGCTCATGGAGCGGCACGAGCACTTCTTCGAGGTGCCGGTGCGGGATGTGATGAATCGCGAGCCGAAGGTGACGAGCCCGGATACGCTGGCCTCGGCGGCGGTGTATCAGATGGAATCCCACGGCATCATGGCGCTCCCGGTGGTGGCTCCGACCGGTTCGCTGGTGGGCATGGTGCACCTGCATGACCTTTTGAGGTCTGGCGCGGTATGATGAATCCTATGAAGCACTTGGCGTTTTTCAGCGCTGTCGTCGTGGTGCTCGCAGGGTGCAGCGGCGGCGCCCAGGAGCCGACGGCGGGCGAGGGCTACCGCGCCCTGGCGGCGGATCAGGTGATGGAGGGGGTCCATCACTACTTCACCGCGGATGGTGTGCGGCGCGGCGAGCTCACGGCCGACTCGGCCTACATGTACGACGACTCCGCGCGAGCGGATCTGCGCGGGGTCCACCTGAAGATGTTCGACACGCAGGGGCGGGAGACGGCCACGCTGACCTCGCGCTCCGGCGTCGTCAACAACCGTACGCAGGCCATGGTGGCGCGCGGGGGCGTCGTGCTGGTCACGACGGAGGGGAACAAGCGGATCGAAACCGAAGAGCTGCACTACGACCCGAACACGCACCGGATCTGGAGCACGGTGGCGAGCACGCTCCAGCAGAACGGCACGCGCGTGACCGGGGACGGCTTCACCGCGGACGACCAGATGCACAACCTGCAGATGACGCATCCGCGCGGGAAGGTCGAGGGCATGAAGGTGCAGTTCTGATGCGTGCCTCGCTCACGGGCCTGGCGTTCCTCGCCGCCCTGCTCGGCGGCGCCTCCGGCGCGGCCGCGCAGCAGCAGTGCAACCTGACGTCCGGCGCCAACGCACGCCTCAACCAGGTGAACCCCGGTACGCCGCAGTCGATGATCTTCATCGGCGGCCTGGCGCAGTTCACCTGCCCGGACGGCAAGGTCATCCGGGGCGACAGCGCGGTGATCGTGGAGTCCACGCAGCAGCGGTTCCTGATCGGCCACGCGTATTACTCCGACGCCGAGAAGACGCTGACGGGCGACCGCATGACCTTCTTCGGCCGGGAGGGCAGGCTGACGGCGGAGCAGAACGTGGTGGTCACGGACAAGACGAACGGGTCGGTCATCCGCGGGCAGTTCCTGAACTACGCCCAGCCGGCGGCCGGCCAGCCCTCGCGGGCGATCGTCTACGGCAACCGGCCGCACGCCGTGCTGCACGGAAAGGGCTCGGCGCCGACGCGCGCCCCGGCGGCGGCAAGGGACAGCACGGGCGTGGCAAGGGACAGCACGGGCGCGGCAAGGGACAGCACGGGCGCGGCAAGGGACAGCACGGGCGCGGCAAGGGACAGCACGGGCGCGGCAAGGGACAGCACGGGCGCGGCAAGGGACAGCACGGCCGCCGCGGCGCGGGACTCCGCCGCGCGCCGTCCCGCGGCCCCGGATTCCGCCGCGCGTGGCCCGGCGGCCCCGCCGGACACGACGACGACGATCGTGGACGCGGACCAGATGCAGCTGATCGGGCAGCAGGACTTCCATGCCACGGGGAACGTCAAGCTGGTCCGGGGAGAGCTGAAGGGGGAGGGGCAGCAGATCGACTACTCGCAGGTCAACGGGCACATGAAGCTGATCGGCAACGCGCGCATGGAGGGCAGCAACTTCACGCTCGAGGCGGGCACGATCGACGGTACCATGAAGGACAACCAGCTCGAGTCCGTCCGCGCCGAGTCCCGGGGGAAGCTCGTGGCTGACGAGGTGCGCGTGAACGCGCCGGTCATCCAGGTGGCCTTCATCAAGGGCAAGGTGCAGCGGCTGATCGCGCTGAGCGCCAAGAGGGCCGATCGTACGGCGACGGACGGGGATGCCCGGGCCGAGGCGCTCGCGCGCGACATGCGGCTGGTGGCGG
Organism: uncultured Gemmatimonadales bacterium; assembly: GCA_963708135.1. Classification (GTDB taxonomy): domain Bacteria; phylum Gemmatimonadota; class Gemmatimonadetes; order Longimicrobiales; family RSA9. The sequence continues at coordinate 1,492,190 of OY970192.1, forward strand.
ACTCGATCGACGCGCTACTCCCCGAGCAGCGGATGGAGCGGCTGGTGGCGGTGGGCGGCGCGTACGGCGAGCGCACGAACGATTCGATCAAGGCCAAGCTGCCGGAGGTCGCCTCACGCGACTGGCTGCGCGGCGACACGATCATCGGCGTCTTCGCGCGACCCGGCATGCCGCTGGCCGCGGCCGACTCCGCGCTGGTAGTGGTGGCCGCGGACACGGCGAGGACGGCCTCCGATTCCGCCGGCGTGGCGGCGGGTGACTCGGCTGGGGCCGCGCATGCCAAAGCGCAGAAGAAGGCCAAGGCCGCGACGAAGCCCGCGCCGGGAAAGGTGGCGGGGGGACCCGCGGCCGCCGATACCACCGCGGAGCTGCGGGCGGTCGTCGCCCTGGGCGGCTCGACGCCGGCGAGCTCGATCTACCGGATGCAGGACAGGAAGAAGCCGGACCAAGGCCCCGCCATCAACTACCTGCTGGCGAAACGGATCGCGCTCGCGTTCCGGGACGGCGATGTCACCGCCGTGCGGGCGCAGGGCGAGATCCGGGGCGTGCACCTGCAGCCGGAGGCGGTGCCGGCGGATAGCACGACGAGCGCGAAGAAGAAGGGCGCGACGGAGCCCGGCGGCGGAGCCGGCGGGACGCTCGGGGCGCGGCGATGAACGCGACGACGGTGCAGGCCTTCGCGGCAGGGCTCCGCCCGCACGAGAGCTCGGTGGGCCTGGCTTTGGTGGAGCTGCTGCAGAGGGCGGACGGGCAGGGAGTCGTGGAGCGCGGCTCGTGGCTCGCGGGCGTGCGGAACGCGTTTGCGCGGACGACGGCGCAACATGACGGCGGGGAGGGCGAGGGCGAGCTGGTCCACGGCGCGCTCGAGTCGCAGGAGGAGCTGGTGCGCTACCTGGAAGAGCACGTGGTGGCGAGGCTGGAGGCGCAGCGGATCGCGTCGGCGGAGCCGGCGGGCGAAGGATGGGAGCACGTGCGCTTCGATCCGGAGCTCTGGGCGCAGCTCTTACCGCGGCGGGAGGCGGTGCTGGAGGAGCTGCAGCAGTCGGTAAGGATCTTGCTTGACGGGCGGGCCTACGGAGCCCCGGCGGCCGAGCGCGCGGCGCCCGCGCTCGTGGAGGGCGGGAGCACGCTCACGGCGAGCGGCATGGTCAAGGTGTTCCGGAAGCGGAAGGTCGTCAACGACGTGGACGTCCACGTCGCGCAGGGCGAGATCGTGGGGCTGCTGGGGCCGAACGGGGCGGGGAAGACGACGACCTTCTACATGATCGTCGGACTCATCACGCCGAATGCGGGCAAGGTCTTCATCGATGACGAGGAGCTGACCAGCGTGCCAATGTACCGTCGCGCACGCAAGGGGATCGGCTACCTCGCCCAGGAGCCTTCCGTGTTCCGGCGGCTGACGGTGGAGGAGAACATCCTCGCGATCCTGGAGACAATGCACCTGTCGCGGGGAGAGCGGAAAGCCCGCCTCGAGGTGCTGCTGGACGAGCTGGGACTGAAGCACCTGCGGAAGGCGAAGGCGTACTCGCTCTCCGGGGGCGAGCGGCGCCGGCTGGAGATCACGCGGGCGCTGGTGAGCGAGCCGAAGTTCATGCTGCTGGATGAGCCGTTCGCGGGGGTGGACCCGATCGCGGTGCACGACATCCAGCAGATCGTGGCCGGACTTCGCCACCGCGGCATCGGTGTGATCATCACGGACCACAACGTGGAGCAGACGCTCGACATCGTGGACCGTGCCTACATCATGTACGACGGCCGGGTCCGCGTGTCGGGGACGGTGGCCGAGCTGGTGTGGAACGACGAGGTGGCCGAGATCTACTTCGGCCCCACGCTGACCGCTCGCATGCGCGAGCGATACCGTCGACCGGAAGTGGTTGTATGAGCATACGTACGGGGCTGTTCCAGGGGACACAGCTCAGGCAGGAGATGAAGATCAATCCGCGCCTGTACCAGGCGATGGATCTTCTCTACATGCCTCTGCTGGACCTGCAGCAGCACATCAAGCAGGAAATGCTGAACAATCCGTTCCTCGACCTCGAGGAGCCGGCGGTCGCGGAGGACGAGGCGACGCTGACGGAGCAGCAGAAGGAGAAGGAGGAGAAGGAGAAGGAGAAGGACGAGGAGATCGACTGGGAGGAGATCCTCCTGGACGGCTTCGAGGCGGGCGGCCGGCGGCAGGAGTACGAGGAGAAGGAGTACTACGAGCCGGTGCCGGTGGACACGCAGGACCTCTACGACTATCTGCGCGAGCAGCTCACATTGATGCGGCTCTCGGACCGGCAGATGCTGCTGGGCGACGAGATCATCGGCAACATCGACGAGGACGGCTACCTGACCTGCTCGGTGGAGGACGTGGTCACCGGGCTGAACAAGTGGATCGAGAGCGAGGAATCGGGGTGGTCGCCGGGGGAGATTCCGGCCTACTCGGTGGCGGAAGGGGAGGAGATGCTGCAGGTGGTGCAGGGCTTCGATCCTCCGGGGATCGCCGCGCGGGACCTGCGCGAGTGCCTGCTGCTGCAGATGCGTGACGAGGGGCTGGAGGACACGCTGGCGTTCCGGATCGTGCGCGAGTACTACGACCAGCTGATCAACCACCGGTGGTCGGAGATCTCGAAGGAGCTCTCGATCACGCCGAAGGACGTGCAGGCGGCGGCGGACGAGGTGGCGAAGCTGGACCCGAAGCCTGGACTCAAGCACTCCGCGCCGGCCGACAACTACGTGATCGCGGACCTGATCGTCGACAAGATCGACGGAGAGTACCTGGTCTTCCTGAACGACACGAGCCTGCCGCGGCTGAAGCTGTCGCGGGCGTATCGCGAGATCGCGAAGGACAAGAACAAGTTCAAGGGGGAGAACAAGGAGTTCATCTCGAACAAGCTGAACAGCGCGAACTGGATGATCCAGGCGATCGAGCAGCGGCGCCAGACGATGCTGAAGGTCATGAACTTCATCGTGGACCGGCAGCGCGAGTTCTTCGAGAAGGGCGTGCAGTACCTCAAGCCGCTGACGCTGCGCGAGGTGGCCGAGGTGATCAACATGCACGAGTCGACCGTCTCGCGGGTGACGAACGAGAAGTTCGTGCAGACGCCCAGGGGTGTGCTGCCGCTCAAGTTCTTCTTCTCGAGCGGGCTGTCCACGACGTCGGGCGAGGACGTCAGCGCGCGCGGGATCAAGGCGAAGATCCAGAAGCTGGTGGACGAGGAGAACCCGAAGCGGCCGCTGACGGACCAGGCGATCGTGAACATCCTGAAGGAAGAGGGCATCCAGATCGCCCGCCGCACGGTGGCGAAGTACCGCGACCAGCTGGGCATCCTCTCGGCGCGGATGCGCAAGCGGGTGTAGGCCTCCGGCCTCGGAGCAGGGATCTCGATGGCGACGACACCGGTCGAGCAGATGACTGCTTCTCCGCCGCGCCTCACGGAAGAGGTGCGGCGGGGCTTTGCCGTGCTGGTGCCCGCCTACAACGAGGCGGACAACATGCGTGAGCTCGTGGCGGAGCTGCGGGCCACGTTCGAGCGTTGGCAGCTCGAGGGCGAGGTGGTGCTGGTGGACGACGGCTCCACGGACGGGACGGCCGAGGCGGCGAGGCGGGAGGCGGCGGGGTGGAGCGGCTTCAAGGTGGTTTCGCACCGACGCAACTTCGGCAAGACGGAGGCGCTGCTCACGGGCGCGGAGGCGACGGACGCCGGGGTGCTCGTCCTCTTCGACGCGGATCTGCAGCATGGGACGGAGGAGATCCCACGCTTTCTGGCGCGCGTGGCGGAGGGGTGGGACATCGTGACGGGACGGAAGGTCGGGCGCTACGAGAAGCGGGGCGTTTCCCGGGTGTACAACTGGCTGAACCGGCGCATCTTCGAGGTGCCGGTCTCGGACCTGAACTCGATGAAGGCGTTCCGGCGCGAGGTGCTGGATGAGGTGCACCTGCGCCACGACTGGCACCGCTTCTTCGTGGTGCTGGCTTACGCGCGCGGCTTCAGCGTGACGGAGCTGGACATCGCGCTCCTGCCGCGTCGCCACGGCGTGGCAAAGTACTCCGCCCGGAGCCGGATCGTGGTGGGTCTGCTGGACCTGGTGTCGGTGGCGTTCTTCCTGTTCTTCTCGCGCAAGCCGATGCTGTTCTTTGGCGTGAGCGGGCTCTTCACCGTGGGGCTCGGGCTGGTGGTCGGGGTGACGACGATCGTGCTCCGCGTGCTGCACACCATGCCGCCGTTCGGCTACCGCCCGCTCCTCTACCTCGTGGTTCTCCTCGAGACGCTCGGCTTCCTGCTCTTCGGCTTTGGCTTCGTGGCCGAGCAGAGCGCCCAGCAGCAGGCCGAACTGGACGCGCTGCGTACCCGCCTGCTCAAGCGGAAGTAGCGCGAGCGCCATGGCCAGCGAGCGACCGCTGTTCCCCGACGGCTACCCCCCGGCCGAGATCTTCGATCGGCTGGAGGAGGCGGCGCCGCTGCGGGAGATGCAGGGGTTCGCCGACCGCTTCCGCGAGGCGAATCCCGCGGCGCTGGCGCGCTACGCCCGCCAATGGGTGCCGGATCCGCTGCACCACTGGTCACGCCAATGGGAGTACCCGTACGTCTACGAGCGGCTGCGCGAGGAGCTCGGGGAGCGGTCCGCCGCGGCCGGCGGCGCGCGAATTCTCGACGCGGGGTCGGGCCTCACCTTTTTCCCGCATTTTCTGGCCGAGCGCCTCCCGCTCGCGCGGGTGGACTGCTGCGACCGGGATCCGCTCATCGAGGACGACGCCGCCCTGCTCCTGCCGCCGGCGAGCGCCGCCGTCGCCTACTCCACGCAGGACCTGTCGGCGCTCCGGTTCCCGGACGCGACCTTCGATGCCGTGTACTGCGTGTCCGTGCTGGAGCACAGCGACCGCAGGGAGGCGATCGCGGCGGAGTTCGCGCGCGTGCTGAAGCCGGGCGGACTGCTGGTGCTGACCATCGATGTGTCGCGGGATGGGCGTGCGGAGATCCCGCCGGAGGAGGCGGCCCGGCTGGTGGCGGAGGTCTCGGCGCGGTTCGACGCGGCGGGGGAGTACGGGGACGCGGTGCGGGGCGGGGAGCGGGGGGACGTGGCGACGACCGCGCACGCGTACGCGCTCGACCCCACGCTGCTGCCGTGGACCCCCGCCGGTGGGGAGGTGCTGCGGCGGCTGCTCCGGCCGTGGTCGTTCCCCTGGGTGCGGGCCATCCGGCGCGTGCTGCGCCGGAGCACCGGCGGGCCGGCGTACCCGGACCTCACGTTCTTCTGCATGGCGTGGCGGCGTGGCGGCGTGGCGGCGGAGGGCGGCGGGTGAGCCCGCGCGCGCTGGTGGTGGTCGGAACCCGGCCGGAGGGGATCAAGCTGGCGCCGGTGGTGCGGGGGCTGGAGGAGCGCGCGGCCGAGATCGAGACGCGGGTCGCGCTGACGGGGCAGCACAGCGAGCTGCTGGACCAGGTGCTGGACGTGTTCGGGGTCGCCGCGGCGTGGGACCTGGAGATCATGCGGGAGGGGCAGGACCTCTACGACGTGGCCCACCGCTGCCTGGACGGTCTCCGCGCAGTGGTGGCGGAATGGGCGCCGGACATCGTCCTCGTGCAGGGCGACACGGCGACGGTGTTCTTCGGGGCGCTCGTCGCCTTCTTCGAGAAGACGCGGGTGGGGCACGTGGAGGCGGGCCTGCGCAGCCGGGACAAGTGGCGGCCGTTCCCGGAGGAGATGCTCCGGCGCATGACGGGTGTGCTGGCGGACCTGCACTTCGCGCCGACCGCCGAGGCGCGCGAGAACCTGCTGGCGGAGGGCGTTCCGGGATCGTCGGTGTTCCTGACGGGCAACACCGTCGTGGACGCGCTCCAGGAGGTGGCCGGCGCGGCGGGAGCGCCCGTGGACGCGGAGCTCGGGCGCGCGCTCGAGGAGGGGGGCCGGGTGGTGCTGGTCACCGCGCACCGGCGCGAGTCGTTCGGCGCGCCGCTGCGGGAGGCGTTCGGCGCGATCCGGGAGGCGGCGGACCGCTTCCCGGACACGGTGTTCGTCTACCCCGTGCACCCGAATCCGGCCGTGCGCCGCGCGGCTTCCGAGGTGCTCTCCGGCCATCCGCGGATCCGTCTGACGGAGCCGCTCGCCTACAGGGACCTCGTGATCGCGCTGCGCAGCGCCGCGCTGGTGCTCACCGACTCGGGCGGGATCCAGGAGGAGGCGCCGAGCTTCGGCGTCCCGGTCCTCGTGCTGCGCGAGGTGACGGAGCGGCCCGAGGCGGTGCGCGCGGGGGCGGCCCGGCTGGTGGGCACGGATCGGGCGGCGATCCTCGCCGGGGTGGAGGCGGCGCTCGCGCCGGACGGCGCATGGGCCCGTCAGCGGATCGTGAATCCCTACGGCGATGGCGCCGCCGGCCGGCGGATCGCGGACATCGTGGTGCACGCGCTGACGGGCGCGCCGCGGCGGACGGAAGACTGGACGGGCCCGGAGGGTGCGCGGCCGTGAACGTCCTGCAGCAGTGCATCTACTTCCCGCCGGAGGTAGGCGGCCTCGAGAGCCACGCCTACTATCTGTGCCGGGAGCTCGTGCGACAGGGCGACGCGGTGACCATGCTGACGTCGCGCTCGATGCCGGGGACGCCCGCGGCGGAAGTGATGGACGGCGTGCGCGTGCGGCGGATGTGGTTCCCGGGGAAGAGCCCGGCGGGGTGGGTGCTGCACACGCTCTGGACGGTTCCGGCCTATCAGCGGCTGGCGGGGTGGGCGGACGTGCTGCACGCGCAGACCTTCGCCTCCGCGGTGCCGGCACTCGTGGCCCGGCGACGACTCGGGAAGCCGGTGGTGCTGACGCTGCATACGTCGCATTTTCTCCGGCTGGCGAAGAGGCCGATGTGGCGGCCGGTCCTGGCGCGGATCATCCGCGGCGCGGATTGGCTCCTGGCGGCGAGCGAGGAAATCCGGGACGTGGCGCTGGACCTCTATCCGCATGCGCGGGCGGAAGCGCTGACGAACGGGGTGGATACGTCGGTGTTCCGGCCGGTCGAGCCGGCGTTGCGGCGGGAGGGTGGGCGGGCGCGGATCATCGTGCCGCGCCGGCTGTACCCGAAGAACGGCGTGGAGTCGCTGGTGCGGGCGGTGCCGCTGCTCGCGGCGCGACTGGACGTGGAGGCGGTGATCGTCGGGGACGGCCCGGAGCGAAGCCGGCTGGAAGCGCTCGCGCGCGAGCTGGGCGTGGAGGCGCGGATCCGCTTCCTGGGCGCGCGGCCGAACACGGAGCTGCCGGGGCTCCTCTGCTCGGGAGACGCGGCCGTGATCCCGTCGCTCATGGAGGCGACCAGCGTCGCGGCGCTCGAGGCAATGAGCTGCGAGCGGCCCGTGGCGGCATCGGCGGTGGGCGGGCTGCCCGAGATCGTGGATGAGGCGGTCGGGACGCTGTTCCGGCCGGCGGATCCGGCGGACCTGGCCGAGCGCGTGGCGGCGCTGCTCGCGGCGCCCGACCGGGCGGAGCGCGGGCGGGAGGCGCGGCGCCGGGTGGTGGAGCGCTGGAGCGTGGCGCGGCTGGCACGCCGGCACAGGGAGATCTACAGGACGCTGCTGGAGGAAAAGGCGGAGGCGCGGACGTGACGAGGAGGCCGAAACGTGGGGCGGGCGGGCGGAGCACGCCGGCGAGCGCGCGGGGCGCGGAGGCGGAGCGGCCGCTGCCGGCGTGGCTGCCGCTCGTGGTATACGCGCTGCTGGTGGTCGTGCTGTTCCGCGCGTTCGTCTTCTCGGACCAGATGCTGTTCGGGACGGACACGCTCGCGCTGGGCTACTTCGCGCGCGACTTCTACCGGAACTTCGTCCTCTCGCTGCACCACTTCCCGCTCTGGGATCCCTACCTGTTCGGCGGGCTTCCATTCGTGGACGGGATGCACGGCGACATCTTCTATCCCACGACCGTGCTGCTCTTCCTGATGAAGACATCGCGGGCGCTGGGGTGGCGGCTCATCGTGCACATCTTCCTGGCCGGGATCTTCACCTACGGCTGGTTGCGCCAGATCGGGGCGAGGCGGGCGGGGGCGTTCTTCGCCGGCCTGGTCTACATGCTGGGCGCGCACCTGGTCAGCCTGATCTACCCGGGCGGCGACGGCAAGATCTTCAACGCCACGCTCATGCCCCTGCTGTTCTGGCTCACGGAGCGCGCGGCGGCGCGCCGCCGCTACGCGGACTTCGTGTTCCTGGCGCTCGGCGTGTCGCTCATGATCTACACGTCGCACATGCAGGTGGCGTACTTCGCCATCTGGGGGTTCTCGCTCTACTTCATCTTCCGGCTCGGGCAGATGTGGCGCGCGCAGCGCAGCCCACGCTCCGCGGCGCGGCTGCTTGCGCTCTTCGCGCTCTCCGGGCTGGTGGGCGCGGCGGCGTCGGCGGTGCAGCTCGTGCCACCGTACGTGTACCTGAACAGGAGCTCGCACCGCGCGGAAAAGACGGTCGAGGCCGGCGCGACGCGCGGCTACGAGTACTCGACCTCCTGGTCGCTGCATCCGGAGGAGGCCGTCTCTCTCGTGGTGCCGGAGTTCGCCGGGACGAGCGTCTCTACGCCCTCCTCACCCGAGAACACCTACTGGGGCCGCAACGCGTTCAAGCTGAACGCCGAGTACGCCGGCTTCATCCCGCTGCTGCTGATCCCGTTCGTGTTCTTCCGGCGCCGGCGCAGGGGCCGCGCCTGGTTCTTCATCGGCCTCGGCGTGCTCGCGCTCCTCTACGCGCTCGGAGACACGACGCCGTTCTTCCATCTGTTCTACGCGCTGGTCCCGGGGGTGAAGCTGTTCCGCGCGCCCTCCACGATCATCCCGCTCTACGCGCTGATGGTGGCCACGCTGGGCGGCCTCGGCCTCGACGCGCTGCTCGAGCGGGGCGGGGAGGAGGCGGCCGGCCGGGAGGGGACGGGCGGAACGGGAAGCCGCTATCTCTGGATCGCCGCGGGCGTGCTCCTCGTTCTCGCGCTGCTGTCCTCGGGCGATACCCTCGCGAAGGTCTGGATCGCGGCGTTCTACCGCGACATTCCGCCCGACAAGCTGCAGGCGCTGGAGGCGAACCTCCCGTCGATGCGGGCGGGCTTCTGGATCACGTTCGTCCTCGCCGCGGCGGTGGCCGGGGTGTGGGAGGCGATGCGGCGCGGGATGCTCGGGCGGCGGGCGGCGTTCGGGGTGATCGCGGTGCTGGGGCTGCTCGACGTATGGCGGGTGGACCCGCAGTTCATCGAGGTGATGGACCCGCAGCCGGTGTTCGGAGCGGACGACGTCGTCGCGTTCCTGAAGCAGCAGCAGACGAAGGGCGAGGTCTTCCGGGTGCTCGATGCGGGCGCGTACAGCCAGACGCCGGACTACCTGGCCGACTACGGCATCGAGCAGATGGCCGGGCACCACGGCAACGAGATGGCCCGCTACCGGGACCTGATCGGCGGCACCGAGCTGCGCAACGTCTCCGCCTCCGGGCTGCGGCTGCTCAACCTGCTGAACGTTGCCTACCTGGTCGCGCCGCAGGAGGCGCGGCTGCCGCCCGGCTATACGGAGGCGTACAAGGGAAGCCGCGGGGCGGTGGTGTACCGCAACGACAACGCGCTGCCGCGAGCGTTCCTGGTGGACGCGACGCGCGTGGTGCCGGACTCGCAGGCGGTGGCGCGGCTGATCTCGGCCGACTTCGACTTCCGACGGGTGGCGCTGCTGCCGGCGCCGCCGCCGGCGGAGGTCTCGCTGCCGGCCGGGGCCCCGGCCGGCGGGCTGGTCGGAACGACGCACTGGCGGGCCCACGGCGTGAACGAGCAGACGGTCGAGGTGAGCGCCACGCGGCCGGCGCTGCTCGTGGTCACGGACAACTGGTACGATGCCTGGCGGGCGACGGTGGACGGCGCACCCGCGCCCGTGCTCCGCGCAGATTACAGCTTCCGAGGGATCCCGGTTCCCGCGGGCGCGCACGTCGTCACGCTGCGCTACGTCTCGCCGATGCTCGTCGATGCGGCGTGGGTCTCGGTGCTGGTGCTGGCGGTGCTGGCGGTGCTGGCCGTGTGGAGCTGGCTGCGGCCGACCGGCTGGCTGGCGCGGGAGCGGCCGTGATGGAGAAGGCGCCGCTCACCGCCTACGATGTGCGGGATGAATACGACGAGGCGTACTACCGGCGCCTGTCGGAGAGCTACGAGAGCGAGAACCGCTTCTCGCGCCAGCGGATCCGCAACGTGCTCTCGCTGCTGCCGGAGCTGCGGGACAGGCGCCTGCTCGACATGGGTTGCGGGATGGGCACGTTCACGCTGGAGGCGGCCGAGCGAGGCGCGTGGACGCTCGGCCTCGACTTCACCGCGGCCGCGGTGCGGGAGGGGAAGCGGATCGGAGAGTCGCACGGGGTCGCCGGCGCCCGGTTCGTGCAGGGAGACGCGGCCGCGCTTCCGCTCCGCGATGGGAGCCTGGACGCGGTTGTGGCCGCGGACTTCACGGAACACCTGGACGACGAGAGCCTGCGCCGGATCCTTGCCGAGACGGCGCGGGTGCTCGCGCCGGGCGGCACGCTCGTGCTCTACACCCCTTCGCCGTCCCACCTGCTCGAGCGGCTGCGCGAGCACCGGCTACTCCTGCAGCCCTACGGCTCCCACATCGGGATGCGGTCCGCGGCGGTGCTGGCGCGGGAGGTCGAGCGGGCGGGATTCTCGGTGCGCCGCGTCGCCTTCCTGCCGTCCCACCTCCCGGGGCTGAACCAGGTGGAGCGCCTCCTCGCCCGGTGGGTGCCGCTCCTGCGGCGCAGGATCGGCCTCGTGGCCAGCAAGCCGGGGCGACGTTGAGGCCGGCGGGGCGCTGGCTGCTGCGGGCGGTCCAGCTCGCCGCGGTCGTGGTGCTGGGGTGGGCGCTATGGCGCCGCCTCGCGCCCGAGCTGGCGCAGCTGAAGCCCGAAGACCTCACCCGCTGGCGCCCGGCGATGCTGCCGCTGCTCCTCTCGTTCGGCCTGCTCGTGGTGGTCTACCTGCTGAACGCCTTTCTCTGGCGGCGGATCCTGCGCGACATCTCGGGCCGGGAAGCGAGCCCGCGGGCCACCGTGAAGATCTATTTCCTCTCGGGCCTCGGTCGCTACGTGCCCGGCAAAGTCTGGCTGGTGGCCAGCATGGTGTATCTGGCCGGAAAGGAAGACGTTCCGCCTCTGGCCGCCACGGCGTCGGCGGTGCTGGGGCAGATCGGCTTTCTCACCACGGGGCTGCTGTTCCTCGCCCTCACCTTGCCCAGCTACGGGGGCCTCGGCTCGGCGATCCTGGCCGCGCTCGCCGCCCTCGCCGCCCTCGTCGCGGGGATCTTCTTCCTCAGCGCGAGCGGGCCGGGCGCCCGGCTGCGCCACCTCGTGGCGCACCACGTGGGCGAGAGGGCGGCGCGCGCCTTCGAGATCTTCGACCGGATCCGGCCCCGGACCGCGCTCGTATGGGGGCTCGGCTACCTGCTGGCCTGGGCGCTCCTGGGCCTCGCCTTCGCCACGTTCGTGGCCGCCTTCGTGCCCGTCACCACACGGGAGCTCCGCCTGCTCGGCGGCACGGTCGCCGCCTCCTACCTGGCCGGCTACCTCTTCCTCGTGGCGCCGGCCGGGATCGGCGTCCGCGAGGGGGTGATGACGGCGCTGCTGAGCGGCGTCATGCCCGCGCCGGCCGCGCTCGTCGTCGCCGTCGTCTCGCGCATCTGGTTCACCGCGGCGGAGATCCTGCCGCTGGCGCTGCTGCCGGTACTCCCGGCGGCCCGCGGTCGGGGTGGGGACGGAGATGGCGGGCCCGGTGACGGGGGCCAGGAGCCATGGCAGCCGCCGACTTCGGAAGCGGAGGGCCGCGCACCGGATGCCGCCGGTGCGCGGCGCGGTCCGGTCGTGCCGCGCGACCCGGTGGACCGGAATGGCGCCAATGATCCGCGGGAGTCCGGCGCGCCGGAGCGCACAGGGGGCTCCGGGGACGGAGCAACCAGGCGCGACGGGGCCGCGGTCCGGACCGGACGTGGGTGGCCGGAAGGGAGGGAGGCGTGAGCGGAGGAGGGGCGGGGCAGCGGGCGCTGGTGATCATCCCGACCTACAACGAGAGTCAGAACCTGCCGCGCCTCCTGCCGATGGTGCTGGAGCAGGATCCACGTCTCGAAGTGCTGGTCATCGATGACGCCTCGCCCGACGGGACGGGGGCGGTAGCGGACGAGCTGGCGTCGGCCGATCCTAGAATTCACATCATCCATCGGGCTGGAAAGCTAGGTCTTGGAACCGCTTACATTTCCGGGTTCAAGTGGGGACTGGAGCGCGGCTACGACCTGCTGCTGGAGATGGACGCCGACTTCTCACACGATCCGGGACACCTGCCGCAGTTTCTGGAGGCGGCGCACGACTACGACGTGGTGCTGGGCTCGCGCTACCTGGACGGGCGCGTGACGGTGATCAACTGGCCAATGGGGCGGCTGCTGCTCTCCTATTTCGCGAACCACTACGCCCGCCTCGTCACCGGGCTGCCGGTGGCGGATGCGACGGGCGGCTACAAGTGCTTCCGGCAGACGGTGCTGGAGTCGATCGACCTGGACGTGGTGGAATCGGAGGGCTACGCCTTCCAGATCGAGATGAGCTTCCGTGCGTGGAAGCGCGGCTTCCGGCTGGGCGAGATTCCGATCGTGTTCGTGGACCGGACGCTGGGCGAGTCGAAGATGTCGAAGCGGATCGTGCGGGAGGCGGTCTGGAAGGTCTGGAAGCTGCGCTGGCTGGATCTGGTCGGTCGCTTGTAAGTCGGGGCTCTCCATGGCGATACACGATCTCCTCTGGGCCTGTCCGGCGTGCGGGACCGAGGGCGGGCTGCGGCCGTGGCGGGGTGGCGAGACCTGCACGGCCTGCGGGAGGCGCTACCGACAGCTCGGCGGAGGGCGCATCGTTGCCGAGGGAGCGGGGGAGCCCGAGGTCACGCGCGAGGCGGGGGAGTGGGCCGCGCGGCTTCCGGAGGTGCGTGGCGTCCCCGCCGGCGAGGCGATGGAGGCGGCGGTGCAGCTGCGGCGTGCCGTGGGTGACCAGGTGGTAAAGGTGGCGGGGGAGTACCTCGGCCGGGTGGAGCGGTTCGGCCCACCCGTGCCCGGGACGCTCCGCCTGACGGCCGATGCGCTCGGATTCATGCCGGAGAGTGGAGGGGAAGAGCTTGCCTGGGGACTCGAGGAGCTGACGGCGGTGCAGCTCAGCTCGGGCAGCCTCCAGCTAAAGTTCCGCAGGAAGCCGCTGGCCTCGTTCCGCTTCCGCGACAGCTCGCCACGCCTCTGGGAGGCACGCCTCGGGGCCACGCTCCGCGCGCTCTATGCCCGGAGAGGCTGGGGAGAAGTCCGCGAGATGCAGCCACGGATCGCGGTGCGGCCCGGCTCCGCCACGCCAGGGCCGGAGAGCGCGGGGGACGCGTGATCTACCGACTCGCGCAGTGGCTGGCCCGTACGCTCTGGCACCTCCTGGGCCGGGTCGAGGTGCGCGGGCTGGGGAACGTACCGCCGGACGGGCCGTTCCTGCTCGTCGCCAACCACCTGAGCATCCTCGACCCCATCCTCGTCCAGTCGATGCTGCCGCGTCCACTCCACACGATGGCCAAGAGCACACAGTTCACGGCGCCGCTCGTCGGCTGGCTGATGGCCACGCACCTGCGTTCCTTCCCGGTGCGCCGCTACGAGATCGACCCACAGGCCGTGCGTCTCGTACTGCGGCGCCTGCAGGAAGGAAAGGGCGTCGGCATCTTCATCGAGGGCGAGCGAAGCTGGGACGGACGGCTCCAGGAGCCGCGCCTCGGCACGCTCCGGCTGCTCCTCAAGGCCGGCGTGCCCGTCATCCCGTGCGGCGTCCACGGAACCTATGGTGTTTGGCCGCGCTGGGGCCGCCCGAGGCGCTCCCACGTCCGGATCACCTTCGGTGAGCCGCTCCGATTCCCGAAGCTCGACCGCCGGGACGAGCGCGAGGCGCTCCTGGACGAGACCGGCGAGCGCCTCATGGCCGCGATCCGGGCCTCGATCAACGGTGCCGAGCGCGCCGAGCGGGCTCAGTCGCGGCGCCGCCGGTGACGAGATCCTTCCATTTTGGGCGCCGATGCCCGATTGTCATGGCATGAGGACGATCCGCTATCTGGGCGTGCGCTGGCGGCCGGGCAGGGCGGCGGCGTGGGCCGCGGTGGAGAAGTCGTGGAGTTCTCCACAGCTTTCGCGTCCTCAGGTTTACATAATGTATATTATGCGAAGCGGACCCGCGGCCACGGCGGCCACCACCACGACGAGTCTCGAGAGGCAGACATGCCCCAGACCATCTGGAACGGAAGCCTCCGTTTCGGGCTGATCGAAATACCGGTCAACCTTTTCGCGGCGGAGCGGCCGGCGGCGGGCCTGCCGATCCAGATGCTGGATGGGCGGGACATGGAGCCGGTGGCATACCGGCGCGTGAACCGGCGGACGGGCGAAGTAGTGCCGTGGGAGGCGGTGGTTCGCGGATACGAATACGAGGCGGGCCGCTACGTCGTGGTCACGGACGAGGACCTCGAGCGGGCGGATCCGGAGGCGACGCGGGCGATGGAGCTCGTCGCGTTCGTCGAGCCGGAGGCGATCGAGCCTCCCTACTACGACACCCCGTACTACCTCGTTCCGAGCGAGGCCGAGGCCGCGAGCGGGTATGCCCTGCTGCGGGAGGCGCTGCGGCGGAGCGGCAAGGTTGGGATCGCGAAGCTGGTGCTGCGGACGCGGCAGCATCTGGCGGCTGTGCTCGTCCGGGGCTCCGTTCTGGTGCTGGAGCTGCTGCGCTACGCGGCGGAGGTTCGCGAGGCGCGGCTGCCGGGTGTGCCGGGTGAGGATCTCGAGAGTTTGGGTCTGACGCCGGCGGAGGTGGAGCTGGCGGGGCTGCTCGTGGAACGCATGACGGAGTCGTGGGACCCGGGCGCGTACCGGGACGACTACCGGGACGAGGTACTGGCGGCGCTCTCGAGCAAGGCGACCGGCGCGCGTCAGGTGCCGGCCCAGGAGCTCCCGCTTGCCGCGACGGCTGCCGCCGTGGGTTCGGCGGCGAACGGGGGCTCGGCCGAGGCCGCGGAGACGCCGCCTGTGGGGGTGGTGGACCGGATCGGATTGCTGGAGCAGAGCCTCGAGCGGGCGGTCGCGGGCGAGCGGCGTCCGGCCCGGCGGGGCCGCCGGGCGCTGGGCGAGGTGGCGGCGCGCAGGCCGGCCTGATGGGGCTGGAGCGGTACCGGAAGAAGCGGGATTTCGAGCGGACCCCCGAGCCGGCCGGCAGGAAGGCGCGCCGGCGCGGGGGTCCTCTTTCGTTCGTCGTGCAGCGGCACGCCGCCAGCCACCTGCACTACGATTTCCGGCTGGAGCACGATGGCGTGCTGTTGAGCTGGGCGGTGCCGAAGGGTCCGAGCATGGATCCGGGCGAGCGCCGTCTGGCGATCCACGTGGAGGACCATCCACTGGAGTACGGGGACTTCGAGGGGGTGATCCCCGCGGGCGAGTACGGCGGCGGGACGGTCATGGTCTGGGACCGCGGCCGCTGGATTCCCCGCGGCGATCCAGCGGCGGGGCTGCGCAGGGGCAAGCTCGAGTTCGAGTTGCAGGGCGAGAGGCTGCGCGGCGGCTGGGCGCTCGTCCGGCTGCGAGGCAGGAAGGGGCGCGGCGGCAAGGATGAGTGGCTGCTCATCAAGGAACAGGATGATCTGGCGGCGCCGGGCAGCGGGGACGCCATCGTGCGCGAGCGGTCCTCGAGCGTCCTGAGCGGACGCAGCATGGAGGAGATCGCGCGCGCGGAGGACCGCGTCTGGCGCTCGGGCGAGGCGGCGGGAGGAGGCGGCGCGAGTGCCCTGCCGCCGCTGGCCACGGTCGCGGGCGCCCGGCGCGCCCGGTTTCCCTCCTCGCTCTTGCCGGAGCTCGCCACGCTGGTTTCGGCGGCGCCCGAGGGGGAGGACTGGCTGCACGAGCTCAAGTACGACGGCTATCGTGTGCTCTCGTTCGTTCGCAACGGGACGGCGACGCTGCGCACCCGGCGTGACCAGGACTGGACGGACCGCTTCCCTCGGATCGCGGCGGAGGCGGCGGCGCTGCCGATCGAGAGCGCCGTGCTGGACGGCGAGGCGGTGGTGGTAGGTGCGAACGGCCTGACCAGCTTCCAGGGGCTCCAGAACGCGATCGGCTCGGATCCGAACGCGATCGTCTACTACGCCTTCGATCTTCCCTACCTGAACGGCCACGACCTGAGGCGAGTGCCGCTCGTGGATCGCAAGTCGCTTCTGCGGGCCGTGCTTCCCTTCTCGTCCGCCGGCGCGCTGCGCTACAGCGACGATGTCCGCGCGAACGGCCCGGCCTTTCACGTGGAGGTGTGCCGGCGCGGCGCGGAAGGCATCGTGTCGAAGCGCGCGGCATCGCATTACGAGAGCCGGAGAACGCGTGACTGGGTGAAGGTCAAGTGCTTGTGGCGACAGGAGTTCGTTGTTGTCGGCTACACCGATCCTTCAGGGTCGAGGGCCGGGCTCGGCGCGTTGCTGTTGGGAGTGCGGGAGCGGCGGCGCGGCCCGCTCGTGTTCGCCGGCAAGGTGGGCACCGGGTTCACCAACTCGCAGCTCGTGGCGCTTCGGAAACGGCTGGACCCACTGGTGCGCAAGAGTTCGCCCGTGGAGGGAGCGCCGCGGGGTGCGGCGGCGCGGGGCGTGCACTGGGTGCGGCCGGAGCTGGTGGCGGAGGTGGCGTTCACGGAATGGACGAAGGACGGCGTGGTGCGGCACCCGTCGTTCCAGGGGCTGCGGGAGGACCGCTCCCCGGAGAGCGTGGTGCGGGAGCGGCCGGCGGCGGCTGGAGAGGCGGCGTCGCCCCGGGCGCCGGCGGGAGATGAGGAGATGGCCGAGGCGAGCGTGGCGGAGGTGCCCGAGCTGGCGGAGGTGCGGTTCACGAGCCCGGACCGCGTGCTGTACGAGACGCAGGGGCTGACAAAGCTCGATCTGGCGCGCTACTACGCGGCGGTGGCGCAGTGGCTCGCGCCGCTGATCGCGGAGCGGCCGCTGACGCTCGTGCGTTGCCCGCAGGGGGAGCAGCGCGACTGTTTCTTCCAGAAACACGCGGACGACAGCTTCCCCGAGTCGATCGGACGCGTGGAGATCCGGGAGAAGACCCGCACGCGGACCTATTTCTACGTGGACTCGCTGGCAGGGATCCTGTCGGTGGTGAACCTTGGCGCGCTGGAGCTGCACACGTGGGGGGCGAGGCGGGACCGGTTGGAGCGGCCGGACCGGCTCGTCTTCGACCTCGACCCGGATCCGAGCGTCGGCTGGGCGCGGGTGGTGGAAGCCGCGCACGCGGTGCGGCAGACGCTCGCCGCGCTGGGCCTCGAGTCCTTCGCGAAGACGACGGGGGGCAAGGGCATCCACGTCGTGGTGCCGCTCGTCCGGCGCACGGACTGGGACGTGGCGTACGGGTTCGCGAAGGGGGTGGCGGAGTCGATCGTCGGGGCGGCGCCCGACCGCTACACGGCCACAATGTCGAAGCAGAAGCGCAAGGGGAGGATCTTCATCGACTACCTGCGGAACACGCGCGGCGCGACGGCGGTGGAAGCCTACTCGACGCGAGCGCGTCCGGCGGCGCCGGTGTCGATGCCGGTGGCGTGGGAGGAGGTGACGGAGTCGCTGCGCCGCGACCAGTTCACGGTGGCGAACGCGGCCGACCACATGGCGCGCCGCACCGCCGATCCGTGGGCCGGAGCGGCGGCGCTGAGGCAGTCGATCACGAAGGGGATGCGCCACGCCGTCGGCGCGGCGTGAAGGCGCTTCCGCCTACTTCCTGGCCGCCCCGTCACTCGCCGCGGCCTGCGCCTCGGCGAGCCGCATCTGATAGATGGAGTGCTGGGCCAGGCTGTCCGGCGTCATCTTCAGGAGCCGCTGGTAAAGCGCGGCGGCGCCGGCTTCGTCTCCCTTCTCGGTCTTGAGCCGGGCGGCGGACTGGAGCGCATCGCGGCGCTGGTAGTCGAACGGGGCGGTGTCCGCGATATGGAGGTAGCTTGCCTCCGCCTGCTGCCCCTTCCCGTCCGCTTCCTGCGCCGCGGCGACCAGGAAGGCGGCCGTGGGCCCGAGCGGCGCGTCCAGCTCGGCGGCGAGCGGCCGGGCGACGTTCCCCGCCTGCTGGGCCTTCCCTTCCTCGAGCAGCGTCTGCGCCAGGATCACGCGGCCCTCGGCCGCGGCCGGCGTCCCCTTGAACTTCTGGACGAAGGTCTCGAGGTCCTTCTCGGCGAGGGCGCGGTTGCCGCTCGCCGCGGTCTGCCGGATCTCGTTCAGCCGCGCGGCGGCGGTGTCCGCGATGCGCGCGCGGAAGTTCCGGTAGTAGAAGAAGCCGGCGATCAGCATGGCGAGCGCCACCGCGGTAACGATCAGGAGCTGGCTGTGGCGGCTCGCCCACGCCGTGGCCTCGAGAGTCCGGGCAACGAAGACGTCCTCCTCCTGGTCCGCGGCGCCGCGCCGCACGGTCGTATGCTTGGCCATGTCCTGTCGGGATTCTGGACTCGAGGGCTCCGGAACGGCTCCGCCCGCGGACGCGTGCACGTGGCGCGGGCGGAGACGGCCGAACTGCCTAACCTGTTGAAGTTACCAGGCCTTCGGGGCACCGTCAAGGCGCCGAAGAAGCGCTTCTCCCGGCGGGGAGCTACGCGACTTCGGCCCCCGTCCGCCCCGGTCGGGCCGGGCCCCGGCGGGCGGACCGGCCGGTGGTGTCCGGCGGGGTCGGAGTCGGCTCTCGCCGGCGCGCGTGGCGGGCTGCCGCGGGGGTGCCGCCGCGCGTGGTGTCCCGCGCAGGCGCCGGCTTCCGGGTGGTGTCGCGCGGATCCCGTGCCGGCGGGGGCGCCGGGCGCCGCATGGTGTCGGGCGTGGGCGGTGCAGCGGGGTGCGCGGAGGTGTCGCGCCGGGGCGTGGCCGCCGGTTGGGTGCTCGAGTCGGCCGGGGCGATTGGGCCCGGACTGGCGGGCGGCGTGGGGGTGGTGGCCCGGTGGATCTCGGCGGCGGTGAGCGGTCCGGAGTGCCGGAAGCGGGGGGCGGGCGGCGTCGCCAGGGGCGGCTTCGGCGCCCTGCCGTCGAGGGTGAAGGCGAGGAGGGCGTCTCCCATCGGCGTGCCGAGCTGAAAGCTTCCGCCCGCGGCGACCACCACGTACTGCACGCCGCCCACGGCGAACGTGATCGGGGGCGCGGCGATGCCGGCGCCGGTGTCGAAGCGCCAGAGCAGGTTTCCGCTGCGGGCATCGAAGGCGTCGAGGGCACCGCTTCCCTGCCCCACGAACACGAGGCCGCCGGCCGTGGCGAGGGCGCCGCCCTCGACGGGCTCGGGGAGGCGGTGCTCCCATGCGATGCGGCCGGTGGCCAGATCGATGGCCGCGACGACGCCCCACTGGTCCTCGCCCGGCAGGTAGCGGAAGGTGCCGCCGAGGCGCATGCCATCATGCTGCTCGTCGAACGGCGTGACCGTGTAGGCCATGGGCTGGTGACTGCCGACGACGTAGGCGTGGCGCGTGAGCGGCGAGTACGCGGGGGGCGAGAAGTCCGTGCCGCCGTTGGCGCCGGGCAGCATCCTGGTGCCGGTGGGTGTGGGCGGCGCGAAGAGGTTCTCCTGCGCCACGTAGTTGTCGGAGCGGAGCACGGGGTGGCCGGTGGCGGCGTCGAGGACATAGAGCCAGCCGGTCTTCCCGGCCACGGCCACGTAGCGGTGGCCATCGACGGTCGCGAGGAAGGGCGCGCTGACGGGGCTCATATCCCAGAGGTCGTGGGGCACGAGCTGGGTGAACCAGCGGAGCGTGCCCGCCGTGGCGTCGAGCGCGACGACGGAGCCGGTGTAGAGGTTGTCCCCGGGCCGGATGCCGCCATCCAGGTCGGGGGAAGGGCTGCCGACGGAGACGAAGAGGGTATGGCTCGCCGGATCGTAGGCGGGGGTGGTGGAGACCGGACCGCCGCCGCGCACCCAGCTTCCGGGGTAATCCGCGCTGTCGGCCTTCTCCCTGGCAATGTCGCGGTGGAGCGAGGCGCCGAAGGGATCGGTCTCGGACCAGCTCCCCCACCAGCCGTTCGGCGCCTCGCCGGGAGAGGGGATGGTGTACCACGTCCACAGGATCTGGCCGGTCTGCGCATCGAGGGCGATGACGCGGCCGCGAATGCCGTACTCTCCGCCGCTCAACCCCACGATGACGCGTCCATCGGCCGCGAGCGGCGCCATGGTGATGCTGGCGCCCTCGATGCTGTCGGCGACGGGGGCATCCCAGTCGACGCGGCCGGTGTGGTGATCGAGGGCGATGACGTGACCGTCGAGGGTGGCCACGAACACGCGCTCGCCCCAGGCGGCCACGCCGCGGTTGTTCGGCCCGCAGCAGAGCGGGACGGGACGCGTGTGGGGCGCGTACTCCCAGAGCTTCTCGCCGGAGGCGGCGTTCAGGGCGATGACGTGACTGCCGGGAGTGGTGAGATAGAGGACGTTGCCGACCACGATCGGCGTGGTCTGGAAGGCGCCGGCGACGCCTGTCTGCTGGATCCAGGCCGGCCGCAGCCGACTCACGTTGGACGTACCAATGGCGTCCAGTGTGGAGTAGCGTTGGTTCGCGAACGCCCCGCCGTGTACGGGCCAGGCCGTCCCGGCCGCGGAGGCGGTATCGACCAACGCGGCGGTAACGGGCGTAAAGGCAGCGGGGCGTGCCGTCTCGGCGGTCGTGGCGGTCCGGCCGGGGGCTGCGCCGCCGCCGCACGCGGCGAGGAGAAGCGCGAGGCCGGCAAGCGGGCCGGCGCGGCGCGGCCGGAGCGCTGGGCTTGACGTCATGGCCTTCCTTGCGGGGCGGAGCGGGACGCGCGGTCCCCGAGTGTGCGGGCGGGCGGCTGCCGGGCGCAAGAGGGGTGCCATGGTCGGGGCCGGCCGGGAGGTGGCGTATGGCTTGCGTGGCACGCCACGCCGTGAAAGCCTTTGAACATGGTGAGGATGCGTAAGGAACGGACGGAGCGCGAGAACGGGATCGCGCCGCCGGGGCGTGCCCGGGGCGCGCGGCTTCTCGGTCCGCTCCTGCTGGGACTTCTGGCGGGCGGCTGCGTGATGCAGGCGGGCGGCTCGGGTCCGTACGAGGCGCTGAAGAAGTTCGGCGGCAAGAACATCGACGCGGTCATCTTCCGGAACGCGGCGCCATTCGGCCGCGACACGCTGCTCGCGCTGACGATGACGCTGCCGACGCGCTGCAACTTCCTCGGTCTTCCCATCTGCCTTCCGCTTCTTCATGTCGGCCAGGAGCGGCACACGTTCGATGCCACGGTGCTGCAGCAGGACGTGCAGCGGCTGGAGCTCTTCTACCGGGCGGCGGGCTACTTCGGCACGCAGGTCACGCCGAGCGTGGCCGCGCGCGGCAGCGACGGCGTGGCCGTGACGTTCACCGTGCTGCCGGGCGACCCGGTCCTGCTGGACACTCTCACGGTGACGGGGCTCTCCGGCATCGTGGATCCGGACTCGCTCGCGCGCCGCCTGCCGCTCCAGCCGGGTCAGCTGTTCGACGTGAACAAGTTCCTCGCGGCGGCGGACACGGTGCGGGGCGTGCTGCTCGCGCGCGGCCACGCCTACGCGCAGGTGCTGCGCAACTACGGCGTGGACACGGTCCGGAACCGGGCGACGGCGGAGATCGATGCCATTCCCGGCCCGCGCGTGCGGATCGACTCGATCCTGGTGATCGGGGCCCGGCACCTGGGCCGGACCGCCGTGCTTCGGCAGGTGACCGCGCGTCCGGGGGAGTACCTCCAGCTCCCGAAACTGGTGGAAAGCCAGCGGAACCTCTACGGGCTCGACATCGTGCAGATCGCCACCGTGGGCATCGCGCCTGACTCCCTGCAGCAGGCGCCGCAGGATTCCTCCAGGGCGACGATCGCGGCGCGTATCGTGGAGGCGCCGGAGCACCAGGTGGAAGCGGCGCTGGGCTTCGGGTCGGTGGAATGCCTGCGCACGGAGGAGAGCTGGGTGGACCGCAGCCTCGGCGGCGGCGCGCGCAGGCTGGAGATCAATGGCTCGGTGAGCAAGATCGGGATCGGCACGGGTCTCGGCGGCAACCTGTGCTCCGCGTACGCCGGCGACCTCTACTCGAGCCGCCTCGACTACCAGTTGTCCACGCAGCTCACGCAGCCGTTTTTCCTGACCCCGACGAACCACCTTTCGCTCACCGTGTACGCGCAGCGGCAGTCGGCGCCGAAGGTCTACCAGCGCACGGCCCAGGGCGCCCGCACGGCCGTGGCGCACCGGCTTTCCACGCGCGAGGCGCTGACCTCGTCGATAAGCCTCGAGCGCTCGCATACCGATGCGACGCCAGTGGTCTACTGCATCGCGCTCCAGGCCTGCGAGCGCTCCCTGGTGGACTCGCTCTCGCAGGCGCGCTGGCGCAACATGCTCGGAACGGAGTGGCTCCGGGACCGCACCAACGCGCCGCTCAGCCCGACGGCCGGCTACGTCGCGCGGCTCTCGCTCGAGTGGTCCGCGCGCTGGCTCGGCTCGCGGGTGCGCTTCGTCCGGCTCACCGGCAACGTCAACTACTATCTCACGCTCAGCCCCGGCTACGTGCTGGCCGCCGACGCCCGCTTCGGGTCCTTCTTCCGCGGCGTGGGTCTCACCCCCGGGCAGAGCTTTCTGTCCCCCGAAGACCGCTTCTACACCGGCGGCGCGACGAGCGTGCGCGGCTTCGGCCAGCCCCTGCTCGGGCCGATCGCGTACGTCGCGGACACCATCCGGATCGGCGAGAACGACAAGGTCCTGGAGACCTACGGGTTGCGCTCCGTCCCGACCGGCGGCACGGCGATGGGGGTGGCCAACCTGGAGCTTCGCACGCCGTCCCCCTTCCTGGCCGGCCGGGTGCGCTGGGCCTTCTTCGTGGACGGCGGCGCGGTCGGCTCGGACCCGCTGTGGAGCCTCGGCGCTCACGATTGGCGCTTCACTCCCGGGGCGGGTGTGCGGGTGAGCACCCCGGTGGGGCCGATCCGGCTCGACGTCGCCTACAACCCCTACCCGCCGACGAGCGGTCCGCTCTTCCTGATCACGCCGGCCGGGAACCAGCTCAGCCGCTTCTCGGACTCGTTCCGGCCGCCCACCGACTCGTTCTGGCGCCGGCTGCACTTCAACCTGGCCGTGGGCCAGCCGTTCTGATGGCGCGCGGCGACGCTCCCCACCCGACCCGCCCCGGCGTGGTAGCGGCGCTCGCCGCCGCCCTGGCGCTGGCGGTGCTCGGGGGGTGGTGGTACTGGACGGGGGGCGGCCACGCACGCCGGCCGGCGGCCCCGGAGGCGAAGAACGGGGCGAACATCCGGCCCGTGGCGGTGGCCGAGATCAGCCGCTTCGACCGCCGCATCTACGACGAGTTGCACCGCACGCGCCCGCGCACCACGCCGCTGCGTGGCGTGGCCAGGGTGACGGTCACGAACATCCGCTGGCGGGATGCGCGCGGGCGGCCGTTCCTGGACGCTGACGGCGTGACGGGCAAGCTGGACCTGGGCGCGCTCGCGCGCGGCGATTTCGTCGCCTCCCAGGTCGAGTCGCGCAACCCCGACGTGCTGCTCTACAAGCAGGCGGGCGACACGCTCTGGAACTACGAGCGCGTGCTCGCCGCGTTCCTGGTCGGCGGCGCCTCCTCCGGTCGCGGCGGGGGCCAGGCGCCCCGGACGGTGCTCGTGCGCGACCTGCGCATCGACGGCGGCAAGGCGCGCCTCGAGATGCCGGCCCGGACGCTCCGGTTCCTGGACGTGCAGGCGCAGCTTGCACGCGTGGCGCTATCCGGGCCCGCCCTCCCCGCGCCGCAGGTGGAGCTCGCGCAGGGCACGGCCGTCTACGCCTCGGGCGACACCGTGCGCTTCCCGTTCTCCGTCGCCGGTGGCGTCTTCGAGTTCCCCACGGACAGCACGACGTTCCGGATCGCGACGGTGTCGTTCGGCCAGAGCCGGATCGAGGAGCTGCGCGGCTTCTACGATCCGACTGCGCCGGGGCTGGGGGTCCGCGCCGCGGGGGTCGCGTCCCAC
Source organism: uncultured Gemmatimonadales bacterium (assembly GCA_963708135.1). GTDB lineage: Bacteria > Gemmatimonadota > Gemmatimonadetes > Longimicrobiales > RSA9. The sequence goes on from OY970192.1 coordinate 1,516,145, forward strand.
CTGCGGCTCGCGGACCTGAGCGCGTTCCTGCCCGGGGCGAAGGGAGAGGAAGGCGTGGCATCGGGACGCTTCACGCTCGCGCCGACGGCCGCGGGTGGGCCGCGGCTCGGCATCGAGCATCTCGCGCTCGCCACCCAGGCCTCGAGGGCGACCGGCTCGCTCACGCTCGAGGTCGGAGCGGAAGGCACCCGGATCGAGTCCGCCGACCTGCGCCTGACCCCGCTGCAGCTCACCCTGGTAGAGCGGCTGACCGGCCGCACGCTTCCCTTCCACGGCACCGTCACGGGACGGCTGATGGGGACGGGCGGCGTGCTGCACTTCGAGGCGCTCGCGCAGCTCACCCGGCAGGGCAAGGGGCCGTACACCGTGAATCTCGAGGGCGAGCTCACGCAGCAGGCGCACGGCTTCGGGATTCAGGGGCTCACGCTGAACGTGAAGCAGCTCCCGCTCGAGGCGGTGCGCGCGCTCATGCCCGTCCCGCTACAGGGCAACATCAGCGGGAAGGTGACCCTCACGGGGGCGCCCGGCGCCGGCCCGATGCGAGTGGACGTCCGCCTGGATGTCGGCGGGGGCGTGGCCGTGGTGCAGGGCACCATCAACCCCGGGAAGGAGGCGCCGAGCTACGACCTCTCGGGCCGCCTCATCGATCTCCGGCTGCGCGACCTCCTCGCCCACGCGCCTCCCGCGGCGCTGACGGCGACGTTCTCGGCGTCGGGCCAGGGGCTCTCTCCGGCGACGGCGACGACGCACCTGCGCGTGGACGGCCGCTTCACCGGCTGGCGCACGACGCCAGGCGACCGCATTGCGGTGCACGCGGACCTCGAGCGGGGCACCCTCACGCTGGACACGCTGCTCGTCAACCTGGCCACGCTGCGCGTGGCGGCGGCGGGCCGCTGGACGGTCGAGGCACCGGGCGGCGGGGGGATCACCTATCGCGCTTCTCTCGCCTCGATGGCGCCGTTCGCGCCCTACGTGCCGGGACCGAACGGGGTGGCCGCGGCGGGTTCCTGGACCGTGGCCGGCACGCTCTCGGGGACACTCGCGCGCCCGGAGCTGGGCGGTACCCTGGCCGCGGACTCTCTGCGCTACGCGGACTGGGCTCTCCACCACGCCACGGGGAGCTACCGCCTCGGGCTGGGCGAGCCCGTCCCGGCGGTGGCTCTCGACGTGGTGGGGCAGACGTTCCACACGCCGACGCTGGGGGACTTCTCGACGCTTCGCCTCCAGGCGCAGCTCGCCCAGCCGCAACTCTCGATGGCGCTGCGGGGGGAGCGGCCCGGCGGCGGCGCGGTGGAGCTCGTCGCCGACGGGCAGGTCCCGGCCAGCGGCCCGCGCATCCTCACGCTACGCACCTTCTCCGCCGACCTGGCCGGCAAGCAGTGGGCGCTCGAGCAGCCAGCCGTCGTAACGTGGACGCCTGGCGCCGCGCTCGACGTGCAGGGGCTCACGATCCAGCAGGCGGGAGGCGAGGGGCGGCTCGCGCTCTCCGGCCGACTGCTGCCGGCGGACGAGGCGCAGTTCACCCTGTCAACGACGGCGCTCCCGGTGGGCGACGCGTTCCAGCTGGCGGGCCGCGCGCCGCCCTTGACGGGCGACCTGTGGCTGACGGCGCAGGTCCAGGGACCGGGCGCGGCGCCGGCGCTGAAGGGGGAGTTCCAGCTGCGGCAGGGGAACATCGAGGGAGTCGCGCTGACCGCGCTGCACGGCACCATGAGCTACCGCGACCGCCGGCTCACCGCCTCGACGGAGGTGGACATCGCCAATGGCGGCTCGATCCGCGCGGAGGCCGACCTGCCGGCCGAGCTCACGCTCGGGGCGCCGCCGAAGCTGTCGCTGCTGGGCACCGGCGCGGCGCACGGGCGGCTGGTGGCGGACACGGTACCGCTGCGGATCGTCTCCTCGCTGGTCTCGCAGGTGAGAGACGTGGACGGCTATGTCAGCGCAAGCCTCGCCCTGGCCGGCACGGCGGAGAACCCGGAGCTCTCCGGGTCGGCGTCCCTGCTGGGCGGCGCGGTCACCATCCCGGCCGTGGACCAGCGCTACGACCAGATCACGGGCACGCTCGCGCTCCAGGACCGGCGCGTGGTCATCGAGGACCTGCGGGCGCACAGCGGCGGCTGGGCGGTAGCCACGGGGAACATCGTGCTCAAGGAGCTGAACAACCCGGTGGCCGACGTGAAGCTGAGCCTGGACGGCTTCCGTCCGATGAACGCGCCGAACCAGCAGGACGCGGCGGCGTGGGGCGAGCTGCACCTGACGGGTGCCGTCCATTCGCCGACGCTCACCGGGGCCGTCCGGCTCGACGACGGCACCCTGGTCGTGCCCACCGGCGCGCAGGCGGGCAACCTGGCGGCGGCGGAGGCGGGCGCGCCGCCGCTCGCGGGCGCGCAGATCGCCTCGACACCGGCCACGCCGTTCGCGCAGGCGCTCACGGTGGAGGGACTCGGGGTCACGGCCGGCCAGGACCTGTGGTTCGCCACACCGCAGCAGGAGGCGCGGGTGCAGCTGTCGGGGACGCTCACCGTCTACAAGTCGGGGAGCGAGATCCGGGTATTCGGCGCCCTCACCGGGCAGCGCGGCACGTTTACGCTGTTCGCCGGGCCCATCATCCGGCGGCTGGACATCGTGCAGGCGCAGATCCGCTTCCTTGGCGGCACGCAGCTGAACCCGCAGATCGACATCGTGGCGCAGAAGACGGTGCTCGACGCGCAGCAGCGGCAGGTCGGCATCCTGGCGCACATGACGGGCAGCCTGGAGTCGCCGCAGCTCGCGCTGTCCACGGCGGAAGGCGTGCAGATCCCGGAGTCGGAGCTGCTGAGCTTCCTGGTCTTCGGGCAGCCGAGCTTCGAGCTGGGCAACCAGCGGCTGATCCAGCAGACGGTGGTGGGCGGGGCGGCGCAGCTGCTGAGCCTGCAGCTCCAGCAGGCACTGGCGGCGCAGGGCGTGTTCGGGCTGGACGTACTGGAGATCCGGCCGGGCCCGCAGGGGGCGCTCGGAGGGCTCGGCTCCTCACACGTGGTGGCGGGCGTGGAGGTCTACCGGAGCGTGTTCCTCACGGTGGAGGGAGCCATCGGCGCCCTGTTCGGGTCGTCGGCGGAAACCGGCAGTGGTGGGATCTACGCCTGGCACCTGAACTGGCAGGCGAATCCGGGCACGTCGCTGCGTCTGGGGTGGGAACCCGTCAATCCGGCGTCGCTCCCCGGCATGTTCACCAACACGCTACCGGGCGCCCTGAGCGCGGTCCAGCAGGTTACCGTCGAGATCCGTCGCCGATGGACATACTGACGGGCACCGCGGCCTCGGTCTCTCCCACCCGCCGGATGGCCGCGTCGAGGATCGCGGCGCGGATCCGGGCCAGCGAGTCCTTGCTCACGCTCTGGCGCGGGCGGTAGCGCTCGACGCCGGCGGGCAGCGCCTCCTCGACCCAGCGCGGCGCGCCGGGCCAGAGGAAGAGGGAACGCGCGCCGCGGGCAACCTCCGCGAGCCCGGCACGGTCCGCCACGCCGACGACGCGCACCGCCTCGCCGTCCACCATGATGCCGCAGTGGTCGAGCGCGCGGCGGATCTTCGGCACGGCGGGTCCGTCGGCGGCGACGATGACGAGCGGCCCCTGAGCGACGCGGAGCCCGAGTTCGGCCACGAGCTCCGGGGAGAGCGTCGCCTCGATGATCGGGCGGCCAGGCAGCATGGCGGCCAGCTCGTAATAGTGGTAGGGCGTGGTCACGAGCACGGGAGCCTCGGCGAGCACCGGATCGTCGGCCCGGATCTCGCTCATGACGACGGGCGTGGCCCGCACGCCGAGGCGGTCGCGCAGCTCGGCCGCGAGGGCGTCCGCCTGCCCGTGGTCGCACTCGACGACGGGCAGCCGCAGCCGCTCGAGCTCGGCGATCGCAGTCACCAGCTGGAGGATGGTGCGCGTGTCGAGGCCGAGCGCGCGCGCGCCGTCGTAGGTATTTTCCAGCCAGCGCCGGTACAACCGCTCGAGAGGGCCGGCCGCGTGTCGGTGCGTCGGCGCGCTGAGGTACACGCCGGACCTCGCCCGCACCCGGACGAGACCCTCCTCCTCCAGCCGCCGGTACGCGGCGGCGGCGGTCTTGCGGTCCACGTTCTCCGCATCGGCGATTTCGCGGATGCTCGGCAGCCGGTCTCCGGCCCGCCAGTGCCCCAGATAGAGACCCGAGATCATGCGCTCCCGCAGCCGATCCAGGATGATTGCTCCAGCTACGTGTTCCCTGCCCATGGACCGCGTCTCCTCCATGTAGGGTGAAGTGCGCGCGTGAGTCGCAAGAAGGATTCCAGATCGGAAGGCTGCCGCGAAATGCTGCTCCACCTCCTTATTGCCCTGCAACTCCCGGCCACGGCGCCGCCGCAGGACTCCGCGCGGGCGTTGCGCCGGGAGGCGAAGCACGCGGAATCGCGCTACGAGCGGCTGACGCGGCGGCTGGCGCCGAGGACGCTTGGCGGCGGCTCACACGAGCCGTGCGATGAGGTGGTCGGCCGGTTCTGTCTGCGCTTCGATCCGGACGAGCGGAGCACACCGCTGCCGGCCGAGGCCCCGGCGGCGGTGGCGGCGCGGCTGGACGCGGTGCGGCGGCTCGAGCGGGCGGCCGAGGCGGCGCCCCGCAACGGCGCAATGGCGGGTGCGCTGGTGCGTCACCTCGTCGAGATGGACAGCGCGGGCGCGGCGGTGGCGGCCGCGCGCAGGTTCGCCGCCGCGTCGCCGGACACCGCATGGGCGCCGCTCCTGCTCGGCTTCGCGCTCCACGCGGCGGGCCAGGACAGCGCGGCGGAGGCGTACTTCGACGGCGCGGCGGCGCGGCTTTCCGAGGAGGAGCGGCGGCGGCTCCGTCCCGACGTGCTGCTCCCCGGTGAGGAGCGGCACGCGCTCGGCCGGCTCGGTCCGGATGCCCGCCTCCGCTATGCCGCCGCCCTCTGGCGGCTGTCGGACCCGCTGTACCTGACGCCGGGCAACGAGGTGCGGGCGGAGCATGTGGCACGCTACGTCTGGTGCCGGATCCTCGCGGACGTTCCCGTCGTCACCGACATGACCTCGTGGGGGTGGGACCTGGAAGAGCTGACCATGCGCTACGGCGTGCCGCGCGGACGCAGCCGCGAGGTCGGGTTCGGCGCGGAGCCCGACGCCCTCATCGAGCGCTACGATCCGGCCGCGCTCGCCTTCGTCCCCGAGTCCCTGCTCTCGGTGGGAATCCGCGCGACGCCGCCGCCGGGCACGCCCTGGCCGCTCGAGGCGCGTGTCGCCCACACCGGCTACGCGCCCGCCACGTTCCGCCTGATGCTGCCGCTCGCCCCGCAGGTCTCCCGCTTCCCCGCCGGGGACTCCGTGCGCGTCCGCATCGACGCCACGCTGCCTCTCGACTCCCTGCCCCGCGGCGTGCGCCGCGTCCGCACGGCCCTCTTCGTACTGCCCGACGACAGCGCGCTGCTGCGCGGCGACACGGCGCTGCGCGCCCATGTCGCGCGACTCGTCGAGACCGGCGACGACAGCGCACACGTCGCGCTGGAGGCCACGCTCCCACCAGGCCGCTATATCTACAGCATCGAGGCGCTCTCCGAGGACGGCCGACTGGCGCTCCGGGCGCGCCACAGCGTGCACCTCGAGACCGCCCCGCCGCCCGGCCGTCCAGCCGTGTCGGATCCGCTCATCGCGGCGCCGCTCCCCGCCGGGGTCACGCCGGCCGGCCGGCAGGATCCCCGCCTGCGGCCGAGGGGCGGACTGGACCTCACCACCGGTGACACGATCGGGATCTACGCCGAGGTCTCCGGCCTCGCCGCCGGCCGCGACGGCAGGCCGCGCTACGCCGTCGACCTCTGGCTCGAGCGGCTGGGGCATCCTTCGCTGCCGGGACGGGCGATCCGCTGGCTCGGCAGGCGCCTGGGCCTCGGCTCCGAGCACCGGCCGATCCGGCTCGGGTGGCAGGCGGAAGGCGACGACGCGGGCCGTGGCACCGTCGCCGTGAGCCTCCCGCTGCCGGCGATCCCCGCGGATCTCTACGCGCTGCACCTCGAGGTCACGGACCGGACGACGGGAGGACGCACCGCGGTGTCTCGCGTGGTGCGGGTGCTGCGCCCGAGGTGAACGCTCAGAAGCGCGGAAAGAGAGTCGCGCCGACGAGCGCGCGCAGATGGCTCACGAACCCCACCGTCCCCTGCCCTCCCCCCGGCGGCGGGCCGGGCGCGGGCGCCACGTGGTCCGTCACCTGGAAGTCGAGCGCGAAGCCGTGGACGGGCACGAGCACGCCCGCGCCGAGCACTCCCGCGGGGCGAGTGATGGCGCGCCGGCCGAACGCCGCGGGGGCACCGGCGGGGATCGGCGCATCGGGCACCGGCCGCGCCGCGTACGTGACGGCGCCCAACCCCACGATCCCGTACGGCTTCGCCCGGTAGCGAAGCGGAATGCGGACCAGGAGGTCGACGTCCAGCAGCCAGATCCCGAGCTGGGCGTACTGCACCGGCGTCCCGCCGTACGGCTGCTCGGCCAGCTCGGCCGGGCGCACCTCGAAGCGCGAGGGCGCGAGCGAGGCCATCGCCCGGACGGCGACGCCATCGCTCAGCCAGTACCCGACGCCCGCCGCCACCGCGGCGCTCGGCGAGGCCGAGACGCGACGGTGGACGGTGGCACCATCGTCGGCGAACGGAACCGGCACCGGCGCGCCCCGCTGGAAATCGCTGAACACCGCTCCGCCCGCGAAGACGGAGAGCATGAGCCGGCCTGCCGGTGCCGGGGCGCGCTGCGCCGCCGCTGGTGCGCTCGCCGCGAAAACGAGGGCGAAGGCGAGTACTGGGATTCCGGATCTCATGTCTAGCGCGGCACGGTGTAGAAGAGGCCGAAGATGACGCCGTAGGCGATGTGCGCGGCGAGCGTGAGGAGCGGCGTGCGGCGGCCGTAGTGGAGGGCGAGGAAGCCCGGCGGCTGGAGCTGCCGCGTGGGCGTGGGCCCCTGGCGCTCGTCGGCCATGCGCGGGTGGATGCCCGGCAGCAGGGGGAGCGCGGCCACCAGGATGAAGAGGCCGTGGGCGGTGCCGATGATGCCGCCGATCCACCACGTCGCATGCCCCAGCGCGTCGAACACGATGGCGTAGAAGAACGCGACGATGAGGCCGTTCAGGAAATGGAGCACCGAGCCGTAGATGAGGGCGCGGTCCCGGTCGGGCGTGATCATGGTGCCGAGCAGGAAGGGGATGCTCATGCGCGTGAGGCCCATGGTCTGGCTGCCGGTCATGAGGCCGGTCAGCGCCACGGTGGCGACGAAGCCCCAGAGGAGCACGCTCGGTACGTTCATACGGGCTCCTTCGCGCCCCTGCGCGTCTCCAGCTCGCCGGGCGGCTCGTGCTGGCCGCGCCGGGCGGCGATGGTCAGGGCCGCGCTGATGAGGCCGATGTGGGTGAAGGCCTGCGGGAAGTTGCCGATCGCCGCACCGCTGTGCGGGTCGATCTCCTCGGCGAAGAGGCCGACGTCGTTGGCGAAGCCGAGCAGGTGGCGGAAGTCGTGCTCCGCGCCGTCCAGGTCCCCCGCGTTGGCCTTGAACTCGACGGACCAGAAGCCGCACACGCCGAAGGCGTTCTCGCCCTCGGGAAGGCCGTCGTCCAGGCGGGCGTAGCGGAAGAGCAGCCCGTTGCTGCCGAGGTGGCTCCAGATGGTGCGGAAGGTGGACTGCATGCGGGGGGAGACGGCATCCTCGAAGCCGAACTGCGCGAGCTGGAGCGAGCTCGCGTCGATGCCCCCCTCGCCGAACGTGGCGGTGTAGGAGCCGAGCCGCTCGTCCCAGCCGCGCTCCTCGATGGCGCTGCGGATCTCGTCGCGGACGCGCCGGAAGTGATCGACCGGGATATCGAGGTGCCGTCTCTCGTGGAGCTGGATGAGCCGGTCAACCGCGACCCAGCACATCATCTTCGAGTAGGTGTGGTGGCGTGCCGGCGCGCGCGTCTCCCAGATCCCCTGGTCCTTCTTCTTCCAGTCCTCGCAGACCGTCTTGCCGAGACCGACGAGCACCCGCTCGGTGGCGCTGTCGATGCGGCCGCCGTGGTCCACGAAGCGGAACGCGGCATCGATCACCTCGCCGTAGACGTCCAGCTGCAGCTGGCTGGCGGCGCCGTTGCCGATGCGGACCGGCTTGCTGCCGGCGTAGCCCTGCAGGTGGGGGAGCGACTCCTCGTCGAGGTTGGTGTTGCCGTAGACGTCGTAGAGGACCTGCAGCCTCGGGAAGGTCAGGCGCGTGCTGTGGAGCAGCCAGGAGAGGAAGGCGGCGCCCTCGGTCGCGTAGCCGAGCTCGAAGAGCGCCCGCATGGTGAGCGAGGCGTCGCGCAGCCAGCAGTAGCGGTAGTCCCAGTTGCGCATGCCGCCGATCTTCTCGGGCAGCGAGGTGGTGGGCGCGGCGATGATTGCGCCGGACGGAGCGTAAGTCAGGAGCTTGAGCGCGAGCGCGCTGCGCACGACGGCGTCGCGGAACGGGCCGTTGTAGCGGCAGTAGGCCGCCCACCTGCGCCACCACTGGATGGAGCGGTCGATGCGCTGCGCAGCCTCGGCGCCCAGCCTGGGCAGAATGCCCGGCACGCCGTGGTCGTAGGCGAGCGAGATGAAGCGACGCTGCCCGGCGGCGAGCGTCGCCCGGCCGACCGCGCCGCGCCCCTCCGGCTCGAGCTCGAGCGGGATCTCGCTGCGCAGCGCGAGCAGGTGCGGACCGTGCTCGTAGAGAAACCCGAGCTTGCCGCGGTGCACCAGGTGCGGCATGACGCGGGCGTAATCGGGCCGGGGATCGCAGGCCACCTCGATCTCCACCTCGCCCTCAACGCACTCGACCAGGCGCAGCACTTCGTGGTCCGGCCACAGGGCGCGGTTCTTCTCGTCCTCGTCCGCCACCGGCATGACGTCCACCAGCCGGACGCGCCCGCCCTCCGTGAGGAAGGTCGTCTCGAGGACGTTCGTGTCCTCGAGGTAGCGGCGGGAGCTGCGGAACGGCGTGGTAGGCGCGACGGTGAGCGCCCCGCCCTTCTCGCGGTCGAGGATGGAGGCGAACACGGACGGGCTGTCGAAGCGCGGCAGGCACAGCCACTCGAGCGCGCCGGCCTTCGAGATCAGGGCCGCCGTGCGGCAGTTGCCGATCAGCGCGTAGTCCCCGATCGCGGGGTAGCCACCCTCCTCGCTCACGCCGCCTTCCAGATCGCCGCGGCCGCCACGGCCGCGAGCCCCGCCCCCGCCAGCGCGATCAGGCCGCGGTGCTCATCCGCCCACAGCTCCGCGCTGTGGCGGCTCGCCCGGCCGTCGAACGCGCCGTGCGCACCGAAGTCGCCAGGGACAGGCTCCCACAGGTTGTCCGGCCGATCGGGATCCACCGGCTCGTCCGTCTGCTGCGAGCTGTAGCCGTGCTCCGCCAGATAGCGGTCCGCGTACCACGAGGCGACGCGGTTGCCGTAAACGGTCTTCACCGTCGGCCCGCCCACGAGCAGCTGACGTCGCCGGTTGTGCGCGGCGTAGTCGATCGCCTCCGCCGCCACCTCCGGCTGGAAGATCGGCGGCACCGGCTGCGGCTTCTTCGGCAGCCGCGTCTTCACCCAGTCGAACTGCGGCGTGTTCAGCGCCGGCATGTGCACGATCGAGACGAACACGTTGCTGCCGTCGTGCATGAGCTCCGTGCGCAGCGACTCCGTGAACCCCTGGATCGCGTGCTTGGCCCCGCAGTATGCCGACTGCAGCGGAATCCCCCGGAATGCCAGCGCGGACCCGACCTGCACGATCGTGCCGCGGTCCCTCTCCAGCATGCGGCGCAGCGCCGCGAGCGTGCCGTGCACCACGCCCAGATACGTGACCTCCGTCACGCGCCGGTACTCCTCCGCCTTCATCTGCTTCACGGGCGAGAACACCGACGTCATGGCGTTGTTCACCCAGAATGTCGATCGCGCCGAACCGTTCCTCGACCGCCGCCGCCGCCCGCTCCACCGCGTCCGCGTCCGCCACGTCCGTCGGCAGCTCGATCGCCTCCCCGCCCAGCGACTCGACGTCCCGCCGCGTGGCCCGCAGGCCGTCCGTCCCGCGCGCCACCAGGCCCAGCTTCGCGCCCTGCCGCGCGAAGCGCCGGACCGTCGCGCGCCCCACTCCCGCCGTCGCCCCCGTCACCACAATGACTTCACGCTTCTCCATTGCCGCGTCTCCCTTCCCCTTCGAGTCCGATCGCCATCACTTCCGCCGTGTGCAGCGCGCGCCGGCCCGTGCCGTGCCGGATCTGCTCCCGGCAACTGAAGCCGTCCGCCACCACCACCACGTCATCCGCCAGCGCGCGCACGGCCGGCAGGAGCACCTGCTCGCCGATCCGCATGGAGACCTCGTAGTGCTCCCGCTGGAAGCCGAACGACCCCGCCAGCCCACAGCACCCCGAGTCGAGTACCTCGCACGCCACGCCGAGCGCCGAAAGCGCCCGCTCGGCGGGGCCCATGCCGACCAGTGCCTTCTCGTGGCAATGTCCGTGCACGACCGCCCTGACCTCGACCCGGGGCAGGCGCGACAGATCGGCCGAGCGGGCCAGAAACTCGCCGAACCCGAAGGTCTGGTCCGCCAGCCGGCGAGCCAGCGGATCGGCCGGAAAGAGCGCCGGAAGCTCGTCCCGGAACACGGCCACGCAGCTCGGCTCGAGGCCGACCACCGGGATGCCGGCCTCGATGTCCGGGGCGAGCGCCTCGAGGATCTCGCGGAGCAGCGCGCGGGCGGTGTCCAGCATGCCGGCGTCGTAGAGCGGTCGGCCGCAGCAGAGCGGGCGTGCGGGGATGCGGATGTCGAATCCCGCGGCCTCCAGCACGCGGACGGCGGCGCGGGCGGGGCCGGGGGTGAGATGGTCGTTGAAGGTGTCGGGCCAGAGGAGGACGGCGGGCCGCTCGCCGGCGGCGGCGCGAGTGGCTGCCGTGCCCGGCGCCCGGCCGTGCTGCGGCGCCCGGCCGCCGCGGTTCGTCTGCGTCCTCGCCTCGAACCAGCTCCGGAACGTGCGGGTGGCGAACCGGGGCAGCTCGCGCTCGGGCGCGAAGCCGCCGAGGCGCCTGGCCAGGATCGAGAACGGCGGCGTGTGGCCGAGGGCGTTGGCCAGTCGGGGCGCGTGGGAGGCGAGGCGCGCCCAGCGGTGGAAGAGCCCCGTCGCCAGCATGTGCATCGGGCGGCGCCGGCCCTCGTAGTAGTGGGCCAGGAACTCGGCCTTGTAGGTGGCCATGTCCACGCTGACGGGGCAGTCCCGCTTGCAGCCCTTGCAGGCGAGGCAGAGGTCGAGGGCCTCGCGGACGGCCTCGTTCCGCCAGACGCCTTCGAGCGGATCCCCTTCGAGCATCTCGAACAGGAGCCGGGCGCGGCCGCGCGTGGAGTGCTTCTCCTCGAGAGTGGCGCGGTAGCTCGGGCACATGGTGCCGCCGCTGGCGCGGCGGCATGCGCCGACGCCGACGCAGCGGAGCGTGGCGCGCGCGAAGCTGCCCTCGTCCTCCGGAAAGGCGAAGTGCGTGTGAACGGGGAGCGGATCGTAGTCTGTGCCGAGGCGCAGGTCGGCGGTGATCGGGTAGGGATCGACGACCTTGCCCGGGTTCATCCTGCCCTGGGGGTCCCAGATCGCCTTGAACTCGCGGAACGCCTCGACGAGCTCGGGGCCGAACATCTTCGGCAGCAGCTCGCCGCGGGCCTGGCCGTCGCCGTGCTCGCCGGAGAGCGAGCCGCCGTAGCGGAGCACGAGATCGGCGGCCTCACCCACGAAGCGGCGGAACGTGGTGATCCCGTCGGCGCTCACGAGGTCGAAGGAGATGCGGCTGTGGATGCAGCCGTGGCCGAAGTGGCCGTAGAGCGTGCCGCGATAGCCGTAGTGCTCGAGCAGCGCGCGGAAGTCGCGCAGGTAGGCCCCGAGCTGGTCGGGACGGACGGCGGCATCCTCCCAGCCCTCCCACTGGTCGGGCTGGCCCGGCACGGCGGTGCCGGCGGCGAGGGCGGCCTCGCGGACGGCCCAGACCTGGCGCGCCTCGGCCGCATCGCAGAGCCGGGCCGCGGGCCCGCTCCCCTTTCCGGCCACGCCGTCGATCAGCCGCCGGGCCCGGTCCAGCGCTTCGGCCTCACTTTCGCCGGCGAGCTCGACGAGCAGCCAGCCGCGGCCCTCCGGCAGCAGGGGCAGCTTGTCGAGGTGCAGCCCCTTCCTTCGCATGTCGTCCACGAGCAGCCCATCGAAGCCCTCGAGGCCGACGGGCCCGTACGCCATCACCTCCGGCACCGCCTCGCCCGCTGAGAAGACGGTGTCATAGCCGAGCACGACGAGGGTGCGGAACGGCGGCGAGTGGACCAGGCGGAGCATCGCCTCGAGCACGGTCACGCAGGTGGACTCCGTGCCGACGAGCGCGCGTGCCACGTTGAAGCCGCTCTCGGGGAGCAGCTGCGGCAGGTTGAAGCCAGAGACGCGGCGGGGGATGTCGGGGTAGCGGGCGCGGATCAGGTCGGCATAGCGGTCGCGCAGCGCGCGCAGCCGTGCGTAGATGTCGCCTCGCCGGCCGCCCGCCGCGATGATGCGCTCGAGCTCGTCGTCCGGCGTCCGGCCGACCGTGAGGCGGAGGCCATCGTAGGTGAGGATGTCGAGCGCCTCGACGTTGTCCTCTGTCTTCCCGGCCATGATCGAGTGCACGCCGCACGAGTTGTTGCCGATCATGCCGCCCAGCGTGCAGCGGCTGTGGGTGGCGGGATCGGGGCCGAAGGTGAGGTGGTGGGCCTCGGCCGCAGCGCGCAGCTCGTCCAGCACGATGCCGGGCTGGACGCGGGCCAGGCGGCGCTCCGGGTCGAGAAGTGCGATGCCACGCATGTACTTCGAGAAGTCGAGCACCACCGCCACGTTGCAGCACTGGCCGGCCAGGCTGGTGCCGCCGCCGCGGGAGAGGAGCGGCGCGCCGTGCTCGCGGCACGCGGAGACGGCGGCGATCACGTCTTCGGCGTCACGCGGCACCACGACGCCGATCGGCAGCTGGCGGTAGTTGGAGGCGTCGGTCGAGTAGAGCGCGCGGCTGCCCGCGTCGAATCGCACCTCGCCGCGGACGCGCTCGTGAAGCGCGCGGGCGAGGGCTTCCGCGTCCACCTCGGCGGCAGCGGTCGCGGTACGCGGCGTCCCCCGTCGGATCGGTGCGGTCTCGGGCATGGTCCCCCGGTCAGGTCACGGCGTAGCGCGCGGCATCGGCGCGGCGCAGCTCCAGGCCGAGCCCCGGCCGGCCGAGGTCGGGCACGAGCGCGCCGTCGCGCGCCACGAGGGCGCCGTCGAAGAGCATGGATTCGATGCGTACGTGGTCGAAGAAGTATTCTACGTTGAGCGCCTCGGGGGCGACACAGCAGAGGTGACCGTGCAGCGAGGGCGCGGTGTGGGCCGAGAGCGGCAGCGCGCGCGCGGCGCAGAGCGGCGCCACGCGCAGGAAGCCGGTCGCGCCGCCGCAGCGGGTGGCATCGGCCTGCAGCACATCCACGGCCTCCGCCTCGAGCATGCGCCGGAAGTAGAAGATGTCGTAGCCGTACTCGCCCGCGGCGATCCTCATGCCCGCGGGGCCCCGGTCGCGCAGCAGGCGGAGCCCCGCGAGATCGTCGGAGGAGACGGGCTCCTCCAGCCAGCTGACGTCCTGCTCGGCGAAGCGCTCCGCCATGAGGAGCGCCTCTTTGCGCGACCACGCGCCGTTGGCGTCCGTGTAGAGCTCGACGCCGGCGCCGACGGCCTCGCGGGCCACGCGCACGCGGTGCGGGTCGCGCTCGGGCTCGCGGCCGACCTTCATCTTCACCGCGCCGATCCCCTCCTCCGCCCAGCCGCCGAGCTGCTCGCGCAGCTGCGCGTCCGTGTAGGAGGTGAAGCCGCCGCTGCCGTAGACGGGGATCCTTTCGCGCGCGCGCCCGAGCAGGGTGACGAGGGGCAGGTCGAGGAGGCGGGCCTTGAGGTCCCAGAGCGCGAAGTCCACCGCGGCCATGGCGCTCGAGACCAGGCCGGGCCGGCCAATGTTCCTGATCTCGTGCCACATGCGGTGGAACGCCGCGGGCACGTCCATGGCATCGAGCCCCGTCACGACGCCCGCCAGCTTGGCGGAGATCAGGCTGGCGGCGGCCGCGTGGGTGTAGCTGTAGCCCAGTCCGGTCCTGCCGCCCGCGTGCGCCTCAACGAGCACCATGGTGGTCGAGTCCCACTCCAGGGTGCCGTCGGATTCCGGGGTGGCCGTCGGGATGGTGTAGGCGGAGACGTCGAGAGACTCGATGGCGACGTCGGGCCCGCCGCCACCCGCGCCCGCCTCACTCATCGCTCGAATACGCGATCGTCGTGAGCAGCGCGTTCTTCTCCTGCCGCGAGTCGAGGCGAGTATGCTGCACGACGATCGGCACGTCCGACTCGATGACGCTCGAGTAGTCCGTGCCACGCGGGATCTCCGGGTCCTCCAGTTCATTGAAGCGCAGGTGCTTCGTGCGCCGCGGCGGCACCGTCACGCGGTACGGCCCGGCGGGTTCCCGGTCGGAGAAGTAGATGGTGATCTCGACGTGGGCCTCCTCGTCCGCCGCGTTGAGCAGGCACGCCGTCTCGTGGCTGGTGAACTCCGGCTCGGGGCCGTTGCTCCACGAGGGGATATAGCCCTCGGCGATGGCCCAGCGCTTCCGTCCGATCGGGGATCGTGTCATGTTGCGCTCCCGCGCGTCCGCCCGCGCATGAACGCGCCATTAGGGACTCGGGTGGTGCGCGGGCGAGGGTGGAGCGTCGCACCGGACGTGCCAGCGAAGCGCCCTGGCACGTGCCCGGCGGGGCTCTCGTGCCAACCGGAAGGGGAGAGGTCCATTGGCAAGGAAGAAAGAGCGGCCCACGCGGAAGACCGACGCCGGGCCGACGGCGGCGCCCTGCTGGCGCGGCGCAGGCGACGACGCCCCCTACGTCCCCGGGCAGCCGGAGACCGTGCCGCGCTTCGATTCGCTCGCCGCGCTGTTCGACGCCATGGCGTGCTGCACGCGCTGCCCGCTGGCCGAGGGACGGACGCAGACGGTGCCCGGCGTGGGGCCGGCGGATGCGCGCGTGATGTTCGTGGGCGAGGCGCCCGGCGCGCGGGAGGACCGGATGGGCCGGCCGTTCGTGGGCGCCGCGGGGAAGCTATTCGACACGCTGCTCGAGGGGGTCGGGCTCGAGCGCGACGCGGTCTTCATCACCAACATCGTCGCCTGCCGGCCGCCGGGGAACCGCAATCCCCGCGCCCGCGAGGTGCGCGCCCACGCGCCCTGGCTCGAGGAGCAGCTCCGGCTGCTGGCGCCGCGCCTGCTCGTGACCCTGGGCCGGATCGCGCTGACCTACTTCGTGCCCGGCGCGAAGGTCACCGAGCTGCGCGGCGAGCCGCAGCACCTGGAGCCCGACGGGCGCGCGCTGCCGCTCCTCCCGCTGCTCCACCCGGCCGCCGTGCTGCGGAACCGGCGCGAGATGCTCCCCGCCATGCAGGCCGACTTCGCCCGGATCCTCGAGCTGCTCTGAGGCCGCCGTTCCCTGCGGCCGGGGTTGCAACACCCCCGCCGTCTCATGAAACACCCGCGCGTACGCCGAGCCGTGCCCCGGCCGGCTGAAACGCCGCGGCGCGGCGCGGATTCCCTCCTCTCCACGCTCCGGCACCACGCCCGGACCGCCGCTTGCCCCGCCGCAGCACGTCCGCACGGGTTCGCGCACCGGCCGTCCTCAGCCGGCGGTGCGCGCGTCCGCCCCCCTGCGCCGGCCGGACGCTCGACGATCCGTGCCCGCGGAGTCTTTACCGTCACGGGAGGAAGAGAGATGAAGGCGAGAGCATTGCTGGTGCTGATTCCTGCCGCGCTGCTGCTCGGCTGCGCCCCCGACCAGTCCGGTCCGGTGGCGCCGCTGGCCAACACCCCGGTGCAATTCACGAGGAACCCGCCGATCGGGCGCGGCCACGGGGCCCTGGGTGTGGTGTACGTCAGCAGCCAGGGGCTCTACTACGACACGTTCGTCGCCGTCCAGTCACTGCCGATGGAAGGCCGGTTCCAGCTGCTCGACAACGGCGTGACCGAGTTCGGCCCGGGCGAGCCGGGGTACCTGGCCGGTCGCTGGTGGGAGGATGTGAACGGCGACGGGATCCAGGATTCCGGTGACAATTTCCTGCTCTGTCCTCTCCTGCCACCGGGCCGCCCCACCCCCTGATGCGAAAGCCCGCGCCGGCCCGATCGGGCCGGCGCGGGGGTCTCGTCGCGCCGCTCCGTCGCGGGCGCCGCAGCCGCGGCGCCCGCGCGCGTTCTAGGACCGGCTGCCTCGCACCGCCGGCTCGGGCCTGGCCTTCCGGCGGGGCGCGGTCGAGGGGAGCGCCGCGGTGGCGGGCGCCTCGCTCCGGCGCGCCCAGAGATAGGCGCCGAGAGCGATGATGAGAAGGCTGGCCACCTGCGAGGTGGAGAGGCCGAACACGATGCGGTCGCCCTTGGCGCGCACGAACTCTACCAGGAAGCGCTCGACGCCGTACAGGCCGAGATAGGCGCCGAAGAGCTGCCAGGGCCGGAGCGGGTTCTTCGACAGACGCCAGAGGATCGCGAAGATCACGAGCGCGGCCGCGATCTCGTAGAGCTGCGTGGGGTGCACCCGCACGACGGCCCAGTCGGGGACGTTGGCAGGGATGCTCCCGCCCACCGAGCGCAGGTAGCCGGCCGTGGTCGGCGGCGAGCCGTTCGGGAACGCGATGCCGACCCAGCTACGCGTCGGCAGCCCGTAATCGTCGCCCACGAGGAAGCAGCCCACCCGGCCCACCGCGTACGCCAGGGCCAGCGCCGGCGCGGACGCGTCGAACATCGTGGCCAGCGGCAGCTTTCGGCGCCGCACCTGCCAGAAGTACATGAGCACGCCGCCGGCGAAGCCGCCGTACCAGACGAGCCCCCCACGGCTGGTGAGCTCGCCCACGGGGTCCAGCATGAGCTGGTGCCAGTGGAGCCCGAGATAGTAGAGCTTGGCGCCCACGATCCCGCCGATCGCCACCCAGGCGAGGACGTCCCACGCGATCTCCCGCTCCAAACCCCGGCGTCCGAGCTGAATGCTGAGAATCCAGGCCCCGGAGATGAAGGAGAGGAACATCATGAGCCCGAAGCTCGTGATGGTGAAGCTGCCGATTCTGAACAACGTGGGATACATGGGCGCTCCCGAGGGGGCGACGATTACGTTCGAACGACCTACTCTAGTACCACCCAGCCCGCGTACGGATCCCGCGCGCGGGCTCCCCCTCAGTCGGCGGGCTCGAGGTTCTCCTCCACCTCCGCCTCCGAGGGCTCGACCCCCGCGATCCGCTCCCTGAGCTGCCGGGTAGCGAGCGCGGCCACGGAGCTGATCACGGCCTTTCCGAGCTCACGCCGGAGCCCGCCGGCGAGGGTCGCGCGGCGCCTCGCCCGGCGCCGCCGCCGGATCGGGCGGGGTGCCTCGTCGTCTTCCTCCTCCTCGTCCTCGTCCCAGTCCTCCCACTCGTCCTCGGCCTCGGCCTCGGACCCGCCGGCCGCGCCCAGCAGCCGGCCGACCAGGAAGCCCGCGCCGAGGGCGAGGCCGACGCTCGCGAGCGGGTGCTCGCGGATCGCTTCCACCACGTCGTCGCCGATGACCTCCACCGGATGCGTTCGCAGGTAGGCGCCGCCGCTCTCCATGGCATCGCCCGTACGGCCCATCGCGCGGCCGAGCTTCCGCTTCAGGCCCGCCTCCGCGGCGAGGCTCTCGCCGCGCTCCTCGAGGCGTTCGCCGAGGCTCTCCATGCCCCCCGCCACCCTCGACTTCCCCTGCTCCAGCGCGTCGGCGGCGCGCTCCCGGAACGCGCGGTAGGCGCCATCGGATTCGCGCTCTCCGGAGGGGCCCTCCGGCTCCCCCATCCGTCCCTGGCCGGGTGGCGGCGTACCCCAGCGGGCGCCGGCGTCGTGCTCTTCGCCGCGACTCTCCATGACCCCTCCTTCACTGCGGATTTCTGTCCGTTCGGAACGCCGCCGCGGGTGCAAGACGCATACCCCGGGCGGCCTCTCTCACGGCGTGTCCGGCTGCGGCGCGGCCGGCGCCGGCGGCGGCGTCTGGCCGCTCGGGAAGTGCACCTTCGGCGGCGTCTGCACGTTGGCCGGGGCCGAGAACGGCGTCTGCTCCTTGGCGCCGATCACCCTGGCCGTGAGCGTCTGCGGGAACTGCCGGATGTAGGTGTTGTACTCGCGCACGGCGTCGTTGTAGTCGCGGCGCGCCACGGCGATGCGGTTCTCCGTCGCGGTCAGCTCGTCCTGCAGCCCCGTGAAGTTCTGGTTCGCCCGCAGCTGGGGGTAGGCCTCGACCGAGACGCTGAGGAACGTGCGCAGATTGCTCGTGAGGGCGGCGCTCGCCTGCCCCAGCTCATCGGCGCCGGCCTTCGACTGCACGGCGCTGGCCACGCGCTGGCGGGCCTGGTCGAGCCCGGAGCGCGCCTCCGCCACCTGCGTGTACGTCTGCTTCTCGAACTGCGCCGCGCCCTGCACCGTCGCCACCAGGTTCGGGATCAGGTCGTTCCGCCGCAACAGCTCGGTGTCGATGTTGGCACGGGTCTGCTTGACCTGCTCGTCCAGCGACTGGATGCGGTTGTAGCCGCAGCCGGCCAGGAGCACGAGCAGCGGCGCCCACAGAAGGTGACGCTTCATCACACCTCTCCCTCGTCCAGGGTGTCCACGTATCGGATGGCCCGCTCGACTCCCGCGTGGTACGCCGCCACCAGCGCCGCGTCGGGCTCGAACCGGGCCGGCAGGCCGCGTGCCTTCCAGGCGCGCAGGAAAGGCGCGGCATCGAAGCCGGCGAGCGCCGCCGCGGCGGCGATGACTTCCTCCGTCGCCGCCGGCGGCGTGCCGCCGGCCAGGCGCAGCAAGGTCCGGAAGTAGGTGGTGAAGGACGGCAGCGCCGCGAGCAGCAGCCGGCCCCGCTCCGCGTCGCGCTCGCCGGTAACCATGAGCCCCGCGCGCAGCTGGACCAGCTTGCCGCGCAGCTCGCGCTCCGCCTGCAGCCGCAGCGCGGGCAGATCGGGCGGGACGCCGTCCAGGGGATCGTCGCCCTTCAACACCGCGCGCGCGTCGCGCATGTCCGCCGCCTCGATCGCGAACGCATCCGATGCCGCGTGCCATTCGTCCCACGCCATGAGCAGCGGTGCGGTGTTGCCCGCCTCGACCCAGCGTCGGACGAGCGATCCCGCGAGCTTCAGCGCCGCCGGATCGACGCGGTCCAGGAGCACCAGCACGTTGACATCGCTGACCTCCGGCACCGCCTCCCCCCGCGCCACGCTGCCGTGCAGCAGCACGCTCCGCAGCCGCGGGCCGTACAGCGCCGCGAGCTCTTCCGCGAACCGCTCGGCGTTCTGCCTCGCACCCGTCACCATGCCGGCCTCCTCACCAGCTGCGTCCCGCGCCACCGCCCCCGAATCCGCCGCCGCCCCCGAACCCGCCGAACCCGCCCCCACCGCCGCCGAATCCACCCATCCCACCGCCGAATCCGCCCCAGCCGCCGCGGTGCGAGCCGCCCATCGGGAACGGCAGGATGATCGGCCCGCGCCAGCGGCGCCCGCCCGGGCCGCCGCCGCCCCGCCCGCCGCCGCGGAACGAGCCCAGGATGACGAGGGCGATGATCACCCAGAAGATGATCGAGCCGACCGTGCCGGTGCCGCCCCCATGAGCCCCCTCCGGCGGCGGCGGCGGCACGGCGCCGGTGAGCTCGAAGCCGAACTCCCGCGCGTACAGCCCCGCCACCGCCGCCACGCCCTGGAGGAGGCCCTGCCCGTAGTCGCGCTTCCTGAGCTCCGGGATCACCGACTGGTCGAGGATCCGGCCCGCCTGCGCGGCGGTGATGAACGCCGTCGTGCCGATTCCCGTCTCGATCTTCACGTGCCCGCGGCCGTCCTTCGACGTCTCCTTCGGCACCAGCAGGATGACCACGCCCGTGTTGCGCGCCCGGTCCCCCGGCTTGCCCGACTTGCCGATCTTCCACTGCCGGCCGATCTCGAGCGACACCTCGTCCAGCGGCCGCCCCTGCAGGTCCGGCAGGGTCACCACGACGATCTCGCCCCCGGACTTGGCGCGCACCTCCGCGATGATGCGCTCCATCGCCTGCTGGTCCGCCGCCGGGATCACCCCCGCGAAGTCGTTCACGTACCCGCGCGGCGCCGGCAGCTGGAGCTGCTGCGCGGACGCGGCCGGGGCCGCGAGGGCGGGCAGAAGGGCGGCAAAGGCGAGCACGCGCTTCATGGATCCACTTCGTTCGGGGAGCACCGTGGAGGGAATGTAGCCGGGCGGTGGAGGGGGTCAAGCGGAGGGGCCGCCGGAGCGTGTGCGTCGCTATCTGCGACTTCGGCGGCGGAGGGGATCCTGCCGTGGCCCCGTTCGCCCACGCGGGTGCCCCCATGAGCATCCCGTCGAGCCGGCCCGGCAAGTCCGGTTGCCTGGGTGGGATGCCGGGGCGGAGGCGGGCGGACGGCCGCGGGCGGCGCGTTCGGCTCGCCGCCCGCGACTTGCTGCGCCAGAATCGCTTTCAGGTCGAGGTCACTATGAGGCGCCGAGGTGCGTCACATCGCTGCCCGCATACTGGCAGGTCACCGTGGGATTCCAGTCGCTGAAGACGCCGCTCGGGTTCTCCTGCCACACCCACGCGTGCAGCCCCCAGATGCCGAAGGCGTCGTTGTGGTGGAAGGGGACACCGCCGAACAGGGTAGGCGCCGGATCGGTGGCCGGCACGAGCGTGTAGGGGATGATGTACTCGACGCCCACCAGCTGCATGCGCCCGTTCTTCTGCGGCGCGTACATGAGCAGCTCGGGCTTGCGCGCGTCCGGCACGGGGTCGTTGATGTAGGTCGGGTTGCCGTAGTGGTAGCCCATGGTGCCGGCCGGCAGGTTGTCCATGCAGTTGGTGACCTCCACCGTCCAGCCCGCGTCCTGCGCCGCCTGGAAGTCGTGGAAGCGCGCCGTCACCTGCCGCAGCGCGGCCAGGTCGCGGTCCGCCGCGGCCGACCCGCCGCTGCTGCCCATGTCGAACGCCACCTGCCCGGCGGGGCCCCGCTGCGCCGCGGGCGCGTCGATCGGCTGGTCGCACGCGGCCGCCAGCAGGAGCGCCAGCGCGCCGGCCGCTCCGGCCCGCGCGATCCGCCCGGCCGCTGCGCCCGCCCGGCCGCTGCCCCCCGCGCGCCGCCCCGCGGCCGTCTCCCGATCCAGCATTCTCGATTCCATCACAAGACCTCCCCATGGTTTGTGGTCGAGGGAAATGGCGAGCTCAACCGAGCGACACTGGCGCGGCACCTCCGGCGATCGCCTCCACGATTCGGGCGGCCCCGACGATGGTGACGCCGGGCGCGAGATCGGCATCGCTGATGCCGCGCGGCTTCGTGCAGGCGCCGCAGAGCCAGACCGCGCCACCGTTTTCAAGGAGCTCCACGATGAGATCGGTGAGCG
The DNA here is from genome assembly GCA_963708135.1 of uncultured Gemmatimonadales bacterium. Taxonomy (GTDB): domain Bacteria; phylum Gemmatimonadota; class Gemmatimonadetes; order Longimicrobiales; family RSA9. The sequence continues at coordinate 1,537,562 of OY970192.1, forward strand.
GAGGCAGCCCTTCCGAGACGATGCCGTCGGCGCCGCCGCGCGTGCCCAGCCGTACGGCCTCGACCGTACACACCACGACCGCCTGCTGGCCGGCCGCCGCGGCGACGTTCGCGCCGACGAACGGGAGGGTCGCGCGCTCGGGGTCCTCCCCGCCATGCGTGCAGTTGAACAGGATGCGCTGGTTCATCATGGACTCTCCACGGTAATGGTGATGGATCCGTCGGGTGCGCTTGCGGTGCCGATGACGCGATGGCCGAGCAGGCGCGCGAGGGCGGGCAGGTCCTCTCGCGCGGCCGGGTCGCGCGTAGTCACCTCCAGCATCTCGCCCGGCATGAGAGCGTCCACCCGGCGCCGGAACTCGGCCGGCAGCCCGGTGCCGCACCCGAGGTCGCCGGCATCGAACCGGTGCACGCGCACGCCCTCCCGCGGGGCCGTAGCCTCGCCAGCCTCGCCGGCGGCGCGGAAGCCGGAGCAGACCAGGTGCATCCAGGTCACGAGCCCGCCGCCGAGCTCGCAGTACGCCTGCTGCTCGACCACGAAAGGCTGGCCGTCCTCCTCGCCGCTCAGGCGGTAGCCGAGGCGCCAGCGGTCCTGCACCTGGTCTACGGCGAAATCGAGGAGCTTCAAGCCGGCGAGCTCACCGAACCACGTCCGGAACACGGCCGCGGCATCCTTCGCGCTGTCCGCGGTCCACAACCTTCCGGGCGCCAGCCCGCGGAACTCGATCGCGGGAGCGAGCCGCCGCTCGAGGCCGGCGTAGTCTCCGCCGACGAGGGTCTCGATCAGCCGTTCCAGTGTCTGTCGGGGGTCATGCAACTCTCGCCTCCGTGTGCTGGTCCGAGCACAGGATGGCGACGAAGGAGCGGCGGAGCGTGGGGGGACGCCCCCTATTTTTGGGCGAGCGCCCACCCAGATTGCGACCGGCGGCCGGGGCTATTCGTCGGCGACGTCGAGCCCGAGCGCCCTGGCGGCGGCGGGAGCATCACGCCGGCTCGCGCAGCCCAGCTTCCGCAGGACGGCCGACACATGGTGCTCCACGGTCCTGGGAGAGAGAAAGAGCCGGGTGGCGATGACCGGGTTGGTCAGCCCTTCCGCGAGCAGCGCCAGCACCTGCGCCTCGCGGCGGGTGAGTCCCGCGGGGTTTGCGCGCGTGGTCCGCCTCGCGCCGACAGGCACGCGGCGACCCTCCGCCCTCAGTCGGCCACGGAGCACGGCCGCCCGCCGCGTGGCGCCGACGCGGTCGAAGAAGCGCAGCGCCTCGGCCGCAGCGTTGTCGTCGCCATCCGCCAGGGCTTCCGCCCGGTGGTAGGCCGCGCCCAGCTCGTTCCACGCCGCCGCCGCCGCACGCCACGCGCCGGCGAGCGCCAGTCGGTACGGCTGCGCCGGTGCGATCTCGCGGGCGCGCGGGTTGGCCTGCCCGCCGGCGCCCGCGGCTGCGTCCCGCCACAGGCCGGCACGCCAGCGCCAGAACGCCAGCTCGCCGAACCACCACGGGTCTCCAGCCTCCGTGGCCAGCAGCAGCGCCCGGCCGGTCGCGGTGTCCACCGTCGCGGTGTCGCCTTCGAGCCACGCCAATTCCGCGAGCGCGGCTGCAACCGGGGCGATCCGCTGCATCTCACCGGTGGGATCCGCCCGTGCCCGCGCCTCGGCAAGAGTGTCCGCCGCACCAGCGTCGCCCCTCCGCGCCTGCAGCGTGCCGAGCGCGATCAGCGCGGGGATGTCGGTGACGCCCGCATGCTTGCGCTCCGAGAGCACGCCCCGCGCGTCCGATTCCGCGCCGGCCCAGTCGCCTCGCTCGAGCCGAACCTCCGCCCGCACGCCGGTCAGATACTGCGCATAGGCATCGAGGTCGTGGGCCCGAGCGTAGCTCAGGGCCCGCTCGAGCAGGGGTTCCCCCGTGCGCAGGTCGCGCCGGTCCACGATGCTGTAGGCGCGGTTCACCAGCGCACGGGCCGCGTGGTCCTCCAGGCCGGCGGCATTCCCGATGGCGAACGCCTCCTCGAGCTGCTCGACCGCCTCCGGGGCCCCCGCGTTCAGGCCGACCGTCCCGACATTCGTGAGCGCGTGTGTGAGCGCCTCCTGGTCGCCGAGCGTGCGGGCGAGCGCGACCGCGCGACCGCCCCACTCCAGCGCCGGCTGGGCTCGCCGCGACAGCATGTGAAGCTGTGAGAGATTGCTGTACGCCATCGCCAGCTCATGCGACGGCGGGAGTGCCTCGAGCACGCGCACCGCAGCCTCGCCGGCCGCCTCCGCCTCCACCGGCTGTCCGGCCCACCAGTGAAGCCGCGAGAGCCACCTCTGCGCTGCGCCCACGCGCTCGGAGCGTCCGAGCGCTTGCCAGGCCGCGAGCGCGTCCGCCCGCGCGCGGATCGCGTCGGTGACGCGCGCGCAGAGGTACGCCTCGTACGAATAGCCCTCCAGCAGTTCGGCCCGGTCCTCGGGAGGCAGCGAGCCTGCGTGCGCCACGGCCTGCGCATAATACTGCAACGCTTCCCGGTGGGCGGCGGCGCGAGAGGCCTCGCGCGCGGCCGGCGGCGCGAAGCGCAGGACCGCGCCGTCGTCGTCGGCTGCGGCGGCGTGGTGGACGAGTCGAGCCAGGGGGACATCCCCAATGGTCTCGTGCCGTTCGGCGAGCGTGGCCAGGGTGCGCGCGTGGAGTGCGCGCCGGCGCAGCTCGCCGATCGACCCCTCCACCGCCCGGCGCGCGAGCTCGTGGCGGAACTCGACGGCCCGGCCGCTGACCCGCAGCAGGCCCGCCTGGACGCACTCGGGCAGCGCCTCGAGGTCGGCTCCGGAGTGCCGCAGAAGCTCCACCTCGGCGGAGCCCGGCACGACGGCGGCGAGCTCGAGAGCGGCGAGCCCGCTCGCCGACAGCCGGCGCACGCGGCTCAGCACGGCGTCGCGCACCGTCGCGGGAAGGCGCTCTCCGGGCGTCGCGAGCAACTCGTGGACGAAAAACGGATTCCCTCTGGTCAGTGCGTGCAGCCCCTCGGCACTCCGGCCGGCAACGCGGGCCAACTCCGCCACAGCGCCGGCGGACAGCGGGGCGAGCGCGATTCGCGTCGTGACGCTCGGCGCGAAAGTGCCGAGGAAGGCTTCCAGCGCAGGGTTCGCGGCGAGCTCGTCGTCGCGGTATGTCAGGGCGAGCACCGCCGGCAAGGGGGCAACTCGCCGGCCGAGCAGCATGAGGACGTCGAGCGTGGCCTCGTCAGCCCAGTGGATGTCCTCGATCACCAGGAGCGAAGGAACGCGTGCGGCTTCCAGCGCATCCAGGAGAGCCGCGAAGATCGCGTCCGTCGATGCGCCGGCGAGGACCAGCGAGGAGAGGTCGCCCCCGATCTGGCGGGCAAGGTCGCGAACGGGTCCCAGGACGCGAGGCGTGTGCAGGGGGTCGCAGGCACCCCAGAAGGCGCGCGCCCCGCGAGCCGACGCCGCAACGGCGTGGAGTAGCGTCGTCTTCCCGGCACCGGCCTCCCCGGCAACAAGGCACACACGCCCCGTTCCGGTCGCCGCCGATGCGAGGGCGGCTCTGAGCTGCTCGAGCGGCCCTTCGCGCTCGAGAAGCGGCTCGTCCGGCGGGGAAGGAGGCGTCCCCTGCCCTGCCGCGACCGTCGCGCGGGGATTGGAGGACCGTGGTTCTGTCGGCATAGGCTCTCCGGAAATGGCGCGTCTCCACCGGGCGGCCCGTCCTCCAGCCGCCACCCCTCTGCAGCAGAAGCGGCGCGCCCCATGGTCCTCGATGCACGACGCCCCGGCAGGGAATCCCTGCCGGGGCGCTCTCCTGCCCAGTGCCCCCGGCAGGACTCGAACCTGCGGCAGACGCGGTTTAGGAAACCGCCGCTCTATCCACCTGAGCTACGGGGGCATAACACGTTCTAGGAGCACGCGTTGGGTCTGTCCGGGCGAGCCGCTCCCGTGCCACGCAACTCCATAATCTACTCGACGGGGGCGACGAGTTCCACCCCGCCCGCAGCGCCGATACCGTTGACCCGCGCGGGCCCGGCAACGTACCGTGAACGTCTCTCCGCCGCAGGGTTCCACGACCTCCAGGGAGGTGCCCATGCGTTCTCCCCACGCCGCCGCACTGCTCGCCGTCCTCGTCCTGGCCGCGGCGCCGGCCCCGCCGCTCGACGCCCCCTCGCCGCTCGCGATCCGCGAGTACGCGATTCCCCGCCCCGGCGCGTTCCCGCACGATCCGGCGGTCGGTCCCGACGGGGTCGTGTGGTACACGGACCAGGCCAACAGCTACATCGGGCGGCTCGACCCAGCCACGGGGCGGATCACCGACTACGCCACGCCGACGCCGAAGTCGGGACCGCACGGGCTGGTGGTCGGGCCGGGCGGCGCGGTGTGGTACACGGGGAACGCCGCGGGGCTGATCGGCCGGCTGGATCCGCGCACCGGGAAGATCACGGAGTACCGGATGCCGGAGGGCGTGCGGGACCCGCACACCCCGATCTTCCACGGCGGGATCCTGTGGTTCACGGCGCAACGCTCGAACATGTACGGCCGGCTGGACCCGCGTACGGGCGAGGTGAAGGTGTGGCCGGTGCCGACCGCGCGTGCGCTTCCGTACGGGATCGCCGCCGCCCCCGATGGAACGCTCTGGGTGGCCCTGCTGGGAACGAACAAGCTCGGCCGGATCGACCCGAAGACCGGAGTCATGACCGAGGTCGCGCTGCCCGACGCGGCGGCGCGGCCGCGCCGGCTGGCCGTCGACCCATCGGGCCGGGTCTGGTTCGCGGACTTCGGGGACTCGAAGCTCGGCGTGCTGGATCCGGCGAGCGGCGCCGTGCGCGAGATGGACACACCGGACCCCGTCGGCAAACCGTACGGGATCGCGCTCGGCACGGACGGCAGGATCTGGTACAACGAGTCGTCGAAGGGGAAGATCGTCGCCTACGATCCGGCGAGCGGGAAGAGTGAGCTGCTCGCGATCCCTACGCCGGGCGCGATCGTGCGCAACATGGCGGTCAACGTGCCGCGCCACCGCATCTGGCTGGCGCTCAGCGGCACGGGCCGGATCGGCCGGATCGACCTGCCGGGGCGCTGAGGCGGCGGCGCCCCACCAGGGCAAGAAGAAGGCGCGCGCGCTCGCGGCTCTTCCACCTCCCGCTCGGGGCCGCCGGGCGCCGCCCCGCCTCCGCCAGTCCCGCGGCGTGGAGATCCCTGGTCCGGCGAAGCACGTCGATATACCGGTCCAACTCCTTTCGCGACAACCGAATGCGGTGTATGACTCTGTGAGTCCATTCTCCCGGAGCGCGCCGTGCACGCCCCCTGTATCCTGCTGGTCAACGACAACGACAATGAGCGGGACATCTACGCCGCCATGCTGACGCACTGCGGCGGCGAGGTCGTCGAGGCGAGGACGGCCGCTGAGGGGCGCGCCCTGGCGGAGCGGGTGCGGCCGGACCTTATCCTGCTGGATCTGCGGCTGCCGGACGAGTCAGGGCTGCGGCTGGCGGAGCGGCTGAAGGGCGACGAGGCGACGCGCCAGATCCCGATCGTGGCGATGTCGCTGTTCGATCCGCAGGCGGAGGAGATCCGGGCGGCGGGCTGCAATGCCTACCTGGCAAAGCCGTTCGATCCGATGAAGCTCATCGCGGAGGTGGGCCGGTTCGTGGCGCTGCCACGGCCGCTCGAGCCCCGAGCGGCCGATTCTCCACCTGCGGGCGGGATGCCGCCCGCGAGCTCGCCGCCTCAGTCGTAGGCCACCAGCACGTCCACGGGAAGGCCCTGCAGGCGATCTCTCCCGTGCAGGAAGGAGAGCTCGAGCACGAACCCCAGCCCGACCACCTCCCCACCGAGGCCCTGGACCAGCCGGGCCGTGGCCGCGGCCGTCCCACCGGTGGCCAGCACGTCGTCCACGATGAGGACCCGGCTCCCCGCCTCCACCCCGTCCACGTGCGCCTCCAGGGAGTCAGTCCCGTACTCGAGGGCGTACTCCACCCGCTGCGTGGCGTAGGGCAGCTTGCCCGGCTTGCGGACCGGAACGAAGCCGCAGCCGAGCTCGACGGCGAGCGGCGCGGCGAAGAGGAAGCCGCGCGACTCGATGCCCACGACCGTATGTGCCTGCCGGTCCCTCAGGTCGGAGGCCATGGCCAGGATGACGTCGCGGTAGAGCACGGCGTCGGCCAGCAGCGGCGTGATGTCCTTGAAGCTGATGCCCGGCTTCGGGAAGTCCGCCACGTCGCGGATGCCCGCGCGGATTCGTGCCGCGAGCTCGCCGCGCTCAGCCACGTCGGCCGATCAGATAGCCCGCGAGCACGCCGCCGAGGAGCGCGTCCAGCGGATCGTCCTCCGAGGGATCGGCCAGCGCCGCCGCGCCGCCGGTCCGCAGCTTCGCCGCCAGCCGCTCCAGGCGGTCTGCCAGCGCTTCGATCTCGTGCGCGGCCACCGCGCCGGCGCCGTGAATCGAGGAAAGCGGCTCGTCGGGCAGGAAGAAGGCGTCTTCGGGGAAAGTGTCCCCGCCCGCCTCCGCGCCGGGAGCGGCCCGCTCGACGACAGCCTCCGGCGCGGCACGCCCGGGGAAGAAGGGCGGCAGCGGTCGTGAGTCCTCGGTCGCGGACTCCCTGCGCAGATCGGCGGACGTGCTCGTGACCGGAGGCATCGGCCGCTCGGAGGCGGATCCGGCGCCCGGGACGACGTCGCCTGGCATCGCTCTTTCTCCAGCGTTCGGTGAGCCGGGGGGATCGAACGGGGCGTGAGGCCGCAAGATAAACCCGCGGAGCGGGGCGCGAAAGACCGGGGCGAGCGCGGCTCAGGGCGTGGAAAGCCTCCAGCCGCCGTACGGCAGCGTGATCCCGACATAGAAATTCCGGCCGGGCGCCGGCTCGTAGTATCTGTCGGCGAAGGCGTTCACGACCACGGACGCGTTGTAGCGCACGTCGAAGATGTTGCCGACGCCGACGAATGGAGCGAGCCGCAGCGCGCCGAGCCGCCGCTGCCCTCCCAGGCGCAGGTCGATTACGGTATGGGCGGGGTTCACGGCGGACGCCGTGTTGGCATCGCTCGTGACGTAGCGGGAGACGTGGTCGAGCTGCGCCTCCGCGAACGCGCCGGCACCGTGCCAGCCCAGCCGCGCCGCCAGGTGATGTGGCGCGACGCCGGGGATCCTGTTGCCCTCGTACTCCTGGTCGGGAAGGCCGTCGTCCAGGAAGACATAGTCGCTGTAGGTGTAGGAGGCCGCGGCGTCCAGGTGTCTCCCGACCGGCGCGTCCAGCCCGACCTCCACGCCGCGGTGGCGGGAGCGCCCGGCGTTGCGGAAGAAGGCGCGGTCCGGCGCCGCCACCACCGTGAACGGCACGAGCTCGTCGCGAACGGTCATGGTGAACAGCGCGACGTCAATGTGGAGCGGGCCCACGCCACCCTTGAGCCCGGCCTCCCATTCGAGCGCGCGCTCGGGCTGCAGGTCGGGGTTGAACCCCGGCGCGCAGCACGGCTGCCCGGGCGCGGGCGGGGCGTTCACCAGCTCCGTCGTGGTGGGCGTCTGAAAGGACGTGCCGATGTCCGCGTAGGCGCGGAGCCGCGCCGACACGGCGTACAGGAGCCCCGCGCGAGGACTCACCGCCTCGAGCGTGCGGGCGCCGGAGACGCGCTCTGCGGCCGGGACGGCGCGTCGGTCCGTCGTCGCGAAGCGGACCCGGTCCCAACGGATCCCGGCGCTCGCCTCCAGCCGAGGCAGGACCTCGAGTCGCCCCTGGGCGAACGGCCCCACGCTCCAGACGCGGTCGCTCTCGTCCTTCTGCACGGTGGCGCCCGGAACGCCGCCGGCGTTGTCGCGCTCGCGCCTGCCATCCCGCTGGAGCTCCGCGTCCACGCCCGTCACGAGCGCCGCCGCGCGGCCCGCCAGCCGCCCGGACACACCGTAGGCCCCGCGCACCCCGCCGCCGCCACGCCGCAGGTCAATGTAGGTGTAGGGCAGCGGGTTGTGGAGCGTGCGGCCGAGGCCGTAGACGCTCACGTCCAGCCGGCCGGTTCCGAGCGTGCGCGCGTAGGCGACGCCGCCCTGCACCTGCCGCGCGCGCTCCCCGCTGCCCGTGGCGACGTTTCCAGGCCACGCGGCCTCCGGGCGCAGGCGCGCGCTGTCCAGCGGCAGCGAGCCGGGGCTCTCGGCCTCCGGCTCGTCCACCGCGTTCACGAGGAACGTCAGCGAGGAGCGGGCATCCGGCGCCGTGGTCCAGCGGGCGTTCAAGAGCGTGTTCTTCGTCCGGGAATGCTCGCGGAACCCGTCCACGGCCAGGTGCGAGAGGGCAACGTAATACGAGCCCGCCGCCACGTGGCCGCCGACGCGGGCCTCGTACTTACGAAGGTTGCCGAGCGCCCGCCCGTCCGTGCCCACGACCAGCCGCGCTTCCGCAGCGGCGGGGCCCGGCGGAGCGGCCTCCGTCCGCACGCTGATCACGCCACCCGCCGCGTTGCCGAAGAGTGCCGATGCGGGCCCGCGCAGCACCTGGATCCGGTCCGCCCCGCCAAGGTCCAGGTTGGTGAGGTTGGCCTGCCCGTCCGGGCCGGTGAGCGGGATCCCGTCCATGAGGATGCGCACGCCGCGCACGCCGAACGCGGCCCGCGCACCCAGGCCGCGGATGGCGATGCGCGTGCCCAGCGAGAAGTTGTAGCGGTTGTCCACGATGAGACCCGGCACCAGCGCGAGGCTCTCGTCCAGCCCGATGGTCGGACGGAAGCGCTGGATCTCGGCAGCGCCGACGGTCGAGACCGCGGCTGCGGCGTGCGCGGCATCCGCCGCGCCGCGCGTCACCGTCACATCGAGGGGAGAGAGCGGGTAGGCGCTGTCCGCCGGCGGCGCCGCCGGCCGCGCCTGCGCGCGCGCTCCGACCGGCAGGAGCGGCAGCAGCGCGAGGGCGGCCGCGCACTGGAGGAAGCGGAGCATTCGCCTCTCCCGGAGATCAACCGCGCCGGCGGAGCTCGCCTTCGCCGCCGGAGGAGTCGCTGCCGGTGGCCCGGGCTTCGCCGTCGGCGCCCTCGCCCGCCCGCAGCGAGCGCACGTGGCGCCACACCCACCACACCGCGCCGGCCACGATCAGCACGCCGATCACCAGGTCGAAGCGGTGGAAGTAGACCTTCAGCGTGTCCCAGTGGGCGCCCAGCTGCGCTCCGATCCAGGCCAGGCCGACGCTCCAGATGAAGGAGCCGGCGAACGTGTAGGCGAGGAACGGAGCCATCCGCATGCGCGAGACGCCCGCGGGGAACGCGATGAACGTGCGCACGACGGGTAGCAGCCGCGCCACGAAGACCGCCCACTCGCCCCAGCGCTCGAAGAAGCGGTCGGCCAGCTCGAGGTCGTGCGGCGAGATCAGCACCCAGCGCCCGTAGCGGCGGATCGCCGCCCGTCCACCCCACGCGCCCGCGTAGTAGGCGACGACGGAGCCGACCACGCATCCCACCGCCCCGGCGAGTCCCGCCAGCCAGAGGTTCATCTCGCCGCGCGAGACGAGGTAGCCCGCGAATGGCATGATGACCTCCGAGGGCAGCGGGATGCACGCGCTCTCGATGGCCATGAGCAGCGCCACGCCCGGATAGCCGAACGTGCCGATGATGCCGACGATGAACGCGGCCAGCGCGCCCAGGATCCGCTCCACCACCCCGCTTCCCTCCTACCCCGGCCAGCCGAAGCGGCCGACCAGGGGAACGAAGACGCAGTCCGTCACGACCTCCTGCTCGATGCCGTCCTCGGTGCGGCGCACGAGCACGAGCTGCTGCTCGTCACGGCCGCCCACGGGGATCAGCATGCGCCCGCCCGGCGCGAGCTGGGCCACGAGCGACTCCGGCAGGCCGGGCGCGGCGGCGGCCACGAGGATGGCGTCGAAGGGGGCGTAGCGCGACCAGCCGATCGTGCCGTCCCCCACGAGCAGCGCCACGTTGCGGGTCCGGAGCGCATCCAGCGCGGTGCGTGCGCGGGCGGAGAGCTCGCGCACGCGCTCCACCGAGTAGACGTGGGAGGCGAGCTGGGCGAGGAGCGCGGTCTGGTAGCCGCTGCCGGTGCCGACCTCGAGGACGCGGTCCGTGGGCTGGAGCTTGAGCGTCTGGAGATAGAGCGCCTGCAGCGAGGGCTGCGAGGCGGTCTGTCCGAACCCGATCGGCAGCGCCGCATCCTCGTAGGCCCGGTGATGGATGGCGGGCGGGAGGAAAGCGTGGCGCGGCACCTGGTCGAAGGTGCGCAGCACCTCCAGGTCGTCGATGCCGCGCTCCCGGATCGCCTCGATGAGCTGGCGGCGCAGCCGCTCCCAGCGGCGGTCGCTCAGAGCCTCAGGTCCCACCGGTCGATCTCCTCGATCAACTCGTAGTGCGTCAGGTCCAGGTGCAGCGGCGTCACGGAGATGCACCGCTCGTGTATCGCCCGGAAGTCGGACTGCGGCCCGCCCCACCAGCGGCTCTCGCCGCCGCCGATCCAGAAGTACTCGCGACCGCTCGGATCGTGCGCGCGCGTCAGCGAGCCCTCGTACGCCCGCCGCCCGAGCGTCGTCACGCACACGCCCTCAACCTCCGCCGGCTCGACTGGCGGCAGGTTCACGTTCAGCAGCGTGTGCGGCGGGTGCTCCCGCCCGAGAAGCTGCGCGAGCAGTGTTTCCAGCTGCGGCTGCCAGGACGTCAGCCGCTCGGCCCCCTCGTAGATCCGGCCGGCGAACGAGATCGCGATCGCCGGGATCCCCAGCAGCGTCGCCTCCATGGCGGCCGAGACCGTGCCGGAGTACAGCACGTCGTCTCCCAGGTTCGCGCCGTGGTTGACCCCCGAGAGGACGAAGTCGGGCCGCTCCGGCAGCAGCTCGCCGAGCGCCAGGACCACGCAGTCCGTGGGCGTGCCGTCCACGACCAGCGCTCCCGTCTCGCCCTTCCGCACGCGCAGCGGTCGGTGCAGCGTCAGCGAGTGCGACGTCGCGCTCTGCTCCCGGTCCGGCGCGACCACGTGCACCTCGCCCAGCTTCGCCGCCGCGGCGGACAGCGTGGAGAGCCCCTGCGCGAGGTAGCCGTCGTCGTTCGTGACCAGGATCCGCATCAGTGCTCGGCCGGAGGCGAAAGCACGTCCAGCGCCTGCTGCAGGTCGGCCCGGAGCAGGTCGAGCATCTCGTGGTCGAGGGCGTGGGCCGTCGTCTCCGGCAGCTCCCCGCCCCGCCGCAGCTGGTCGATCTTCTGCCGCGCCCCCTCGATCGTGTACTTCTCCTTGTAGAGCAGGTGCGCCACCAGCAGGATCAGCTTGATCTCCTTGCGCTGGTAGACCCGATTCCCGGACCGGTTCTTGGACGGGTTCAACACCGGGAACTGGCTCTCCCAGTATCGGAGCACGTGCGGCTTGAGGCCGACCAGGTCGCACACCTCGCTGATCGAGTAGTACTCCCTGGGCACGATCGGCCGCGGCTGTGACGAGGAGCGGGAGCGCCCGGGCGCGTCCGCTGGCTCCTGCGCCCGCGCCGCCTCCCCCGCCTCGTCATTGCTCGGCTCCGGCTCGACCCGCTCGCCGCGCGCCGCCGCGGCGGCCGCCTCCTCGCTCCAGATCGACCCCTGCTCCGCGTTCTCGCTCATTGCCAGAGCTCCGGCTTCGGTTCCCTCAGCATCAGGTTCTCGACTGCTTCGCGCGCGCGACGCCCCTCGAACAGGACCGCGTGGACCTCCGCCACGATCGGCATCTCGATCCCCGCGCGCCCCGCCAGCGCGCGGGCGGCACGCGTCGTCTCCACGCCCTCGGCCACCACGTTCATGCCGGCCAGGATCTCCTCCAGCGTCTTCCCCTCCCCGAGCGCCTGCCCCACGGCGCGGTTGCGGCTCAGCTCGCCCGTGCACGTCAGGATCAGGTCGCCCATCCCCGCCAGGCCCGCGAAGGTGAGCGGGTTCGCGCCGAGCGCCACCCCGAGGCGCGAGATCTCGGCCAGGCCGCGCGTGATCAGCGCGGCGCGCGCGTTGTGGCCCAGGCCGAGCCCCGTCGCCATCCCGGACGCGAGCGCGATCACGTTCTTCAGCGCCCCGGCGAGCTCCACCCCGCGCACGTCGTCGCTCGTGTAGACCCGGAAGTACGCCGTCTGAAAGAGCGCCTGCGCCTCGCGGGCGGCCTCGGCGTCCGCGCTCGCGATCGTGACGGCCGTGGGCTGCCGTCGCGCCACCTCGAGCGCGAAGCTCGGCCCGGAGAGGTAGCAGCCCCGGCCCGCGTGGCCCGGGAGCACCGCCGCGACCACCTCCGCCATGGTGGCGAGCGTGTCCCGCTCGATCCCCTTGGATGCGCTCACCACGACGGCCCGCTCCGCCATCGCCGGCCCGGCGGCGGACAGCACGGCGCGAGCGTGCTGCGATGGAGGCACGGAGACGACGAGGTCGGCCCGCGCCACGGCGGTGGCGGCGGACGTCGTCGCCTGCAGCCGCTCATCCAGGGGCACGCCGCGCAGGTAGGCGGGATTCTCGTGCCGCGTCGTGACTGCCTCCGCCACCTCCGGTTCGAGCGCCCAGAGCGTGACGGCGAGCCCCTTCCGCGCGAGCAGGTCGGCCAGCGTGGTGCCCCACGCCCCGGCGCCGAGCACCGCCGCCCGGGTCTCTCCGGCGCTCACGGCGCCTGCCCCGGCGCCCGGCCGAACGGCCGCTCTTCGCCGCGCACGAGACGCCGGATGTTGGAGCGGTGGGCGAACACGACGAACGCGGCGAGCGCGACGGACAGCCAGAGCACCGGCCCGGGCCCGCGCGACCAGAGCACCGCCAGCGGCACGATGGCCGCCGCGGCGATCGAGGCGAGCGAGACGATCCGCGTGGCGTAGACGATCGCGCTCCACACGAGCAGACCGGCCAGGAGCGCGAGCGGCGCCAGAGCCAGGAACACGCCCGCGCTCGTCGCCACGCCCTTGCCTCCCTTGAACCCGACGTAGACCGAATAGACGTGCCCGAGGATGGCCATGGCGCCGTAGAGGAGCGCCCATTCCCAGGCCGACGCCGCATCCAGGCGGGGGAACAGCCAGGTCGGCAGCCAGCCCTTGAAGATGTCGAAGGCGAAGGTCGGGACCGCGGCCCGCCACCCGAGGACCCGGTAGACGTTGGTGGCGCCGAGGTTGCCGCTGCCGTGCTCCCGGAGGTCGATCCCCTGTGCGAGCCGCCCCACCAGGTAGCTGGTCGGCACGGCGCCGAGCAGGTAGCTCGCGAGGGCCAGGAGCGCCACCCTCACCGCCGCTCCTCCTTGCGCCCCCGGATGCGCAGCCGGACGGGCGAGCCCGCGAAGCCCCAGCGCTCGCGGAACCCGTTCAGCAGGTAGCGGAGGTAGTTCTCCGGCAGGCCCTTCGGGAAATTCGTGAAGATCACGAACGTTGGCGGGGCCGTGTCCGCCTGCGTCGCATAGAGCAGCTTGACCGGCATGCCTCGATAATGCGGCGGGGGCTGGCGGCCCGCCAGTTCCCCGACCACCTCGTTCACCGTGTGCGTGGGGATCCGCCGCGCGCGCTCCTCGGCCACCAGGAGCGCCAGGTCGAGTACCTTCTGCACGCGCTGGCCGGTCAGCGCCGACGCGAAGAGCATCGGCACCCAGCGCAGCTGCGGCGCCCGCGCCTTGAGCTTCTTCTCGTATTCCGCCGCTGTGTTGGTCTCCTTCTCGACCAGGTCCCACTTGTTGGCGACGATCACCAGCGAGCGTCCCGCGCGCCACGCCAGCTCCGCCACCTTGAGGTCCTGCACGTGCACCGGCTCCGTCGCGTCGATCAGCAGGATGCACAGGTCCGCTCTCTCGATGGCGCGCTCCGAGCGCAGCGATGCGTAGTACTCGAGCCCCGGCCCGATCCGCGCGTGCCGCCTCAGCCCGGCCGTGTCGATCAGCACGAGCGCGCGCCCCTTGTAGCGCATCGGCGTGTCTATGCTGTCGCGGGTGGTGCCCGCCGCCTCGCTCACCACCAGCCGCTCCTCGCCCAGCAGCTTGTTGATGAAGCTCGACTTGCCGACGTTGGGCTTGCCGATCACCGCCACGTGCAGCACTGCCTCCTGCTCGTCCTCGACCGACTCCGGCAGCAGCGCCACGAGCCGGTCCAGCAGGTCGCCCGTCCCCTTCCCCGACATCGAGCTCACCGGCACGGGCTCCCCCAGCCCCAGCTCCCAGAACTCGTGGTGCGAGATCACGTCCGGCAGCCGGTCCGCCTTGTTCACCGCCAGCAGCACCGGCCGGTCCGCCCGGCGCAGCAGCTCAGCGATGCGCTGGTCCACTGGCGTGGGGCCCGTGTGCGCGTCCACCACGAAGACGATCACCTCCGCCTCCGCGATCGCTGCCAGCACCTGCTGCCGGATCGCGGCCGTCATCGGCTCCTCCTCCGCCGCCTCCAGCCCACCCGTGTCGATCACCCAGAAATGGTGGCCCGCCCAGTCGGCACGCGCGAAGTTGCGGTCCCGCGTGACCCCGGGCGTGTCCTCCACGATGGCGACACGCCGCCCGATCAGCCGGTTGAAAAAGGTGGACTTGCCCACGTTGGGCCGCCCCACCACGGCCACAGCGGGGAGTGCGCGCTTCACAGTGAGGCGAGGAGCGAGGACAGCTCGGTTCCCGGCAGGAGCGGGGAGGGGGCGAGGCGGGCGGCAAGGTCGTCGAGAGGCAGGTCGTCCACGAACACGCCGTCGTCGTTCAGCGAGTCGGCCGGCAGCAGCACCGCGTCGAACGGTCCGACGGCCGCCAGCGCCGCGGCGATGTCGCGTCCCGGCAGGAGGCCCGCGGTCGTGACGGTCGGCCCGAACATCGCGTTCTCGACCCTCACGCACTCGATCGCCGCGCCGGTGGCGGCCGCGGCCCGCGCCGCGAGCGCGGCGAGCAGAGGCGCCATGCGCGCTCCCGTCACCACCGCGATGCGCCGCCCGTCCAGGCGGGGCAGCGCGGCGAGGGAGGCCTCGAAGTCGTCCAGCAGCCGGCGCACGGCGCCCACGCCGTTCTCCGTCAGCGGCCAGTCATCGTAGTAGTCGGCCGCCGGCAGCGCCTCGCCAGCGATGAAGTAGAGCTCGTCGCCCGCGTACGCCCAGCCCGTCCCGCGTACCGCCAGCGCGCGCGCCCGCGCCCGCTCGAGCTGCCCGAGCGCCGCCGCCGCCTCCTCCGCCCTCAGCAGCCTCACCGGCCGGCCGAGGTTGTAGCGCGTGAGGCCGACGGGGACCACGGACACCGAAAGAATGCCGGGGCCGAGCGCCCACAGGTCGTCCAGCGTGCGCTCGAGGTGGGCGCCATCGTTCCACTCCGGGCAGAGCACGACCTGAGTGTGGACCTCGAGGCCGCCGTCCACGAGCTGGCGCAGCCGCGCCACGATGTCCCCGCCGTACGGCACGCCGAGCAGGCGCTCGCGCACCTCCGACTCGGTGGCGTGGACGCTCACGTAGAGCGGCGAGAGCCGCTGCTCCAGCAGCCGCTCGAACGCCTTCGGACCGAGGTTGGTCAGGGTCACGTAGCTGCCGTAGGTGAACGACAGCCGGAAGTCGTCGTCCTTCAGGTGCAGCGTCCGGCGCGCGCCGGGCGGATTCCCATCCACGAAGCAGAAGACGCACTTGTTCGCGCACTGCCGCACGACGTCCGGCGCCGGGACCACGCCCAGCGCCTCGGCCGGATCCTTCTCGATCTCGTAGACGACGACCTGGCCGCCGCAGCCGGAGACCACCTCCAGCTCCAGCGCCCCGTCCGCCTCCAGGAAGCGGAAGTCGATGATGTCGCGCACGGGCTCGCCATTGATCCGCACCACGCGGCTGCCGATCTCGAGTGCGAGCTCGTCGGCTATGCTGCCGGGCTGGACTTCGGCGATCCGGACCATGCTCCCCCAAGCGGTTCGGGGCGGCCTCTGGCGGCCGCCCCGAGATACGTGCTGAACGCAGGAAAGATAACGAGATGGCGCCGCCGCTTCAAGCGATGGTGGAGGCGCCGCGACCGGCTCAGCCGAGCGCGGCGCCGCACGCCGCGCACGTGCTCGTGCCCAGCTCGAACGGCTCGCCGCACTCCGAGCAGGCGAAGGAAACCTCGCCCTCCGCGTCCCGGTGCGCCGCCAGCGCCTCGCAGGCCGCCTCGTAATCGTAGGCGGGGACCAGGACCCGCACCTGCGCCAGGTCGCCCAGATCCACCGTGAAGGAGAAGTGGTCCTTCTGCGAGAGAATGCGCGCGTCGATGCCCTCGGACTCCAGGTTCTCGCGGATGAGATCCGCCTGGATGTCGTCGCCGGTCGAGTAGAGCTGCGCCCAGCCGTCCAGGACCTCGACCCCCTGGTGGCGCTCACAGAGGTGGTGGCGGCGCTTCGGGTGGTCGCATTCGGCGCAGAGCGCGACCCCGCACACCACGCACACCGCCCGCGCCTCCCGGTCCGGGTGGCGCTCGCAGATCGTGCTCTCCATGAGCTGCCCGCAGGCGGCGCACCCCTCCGCGTCCGCGTCGAGTTCGGCACCGCAGTTCGGACACGTCGTCATTCGCACCTCGAGCTGGTTCGGAGTGTCGGGCCCGCCCATGCCGGCGACGCTGTCGATCCGGGTGGGCGGCGGCGTACGGGCGGCCGCCGGAACGGCGCTCGTCGTGGCGGTCCGAATGGTAGCCGCCAGCGGTGCGACTGGCAAAATGCGTGCGCCGCGCGCCGCGCCGCGGGCAAGGAGGTTGCGTGGCTGTCGCGGCGATCGGCGAGACCGCAGGGAAGGCGCGCTCGGGGAGAGACGCATGTGGGGATGGCTGGAGGTCGGCAAGGAGACCGTGCAGGAGGCGGTAAGCGACAACATCACCGGCGAGTCGGCCAAGGTAGCCTATTACGCCTTCCTCTCGCTCTTCCCGCTGATCCTCGTCATCTTCGCGCTCACCGGGCTGTTCGGGGGACACGCCGCGTTCGGCACGATCATGGGCTGGCTGCGCCGCGCGCTCCCCGGCTCGGCGAGCTCCGCGCTGTCGGGCGTGGTGGCGCAGGTGACCAACGAGAGCCGGCCCGGCATCCTGTCGTTGGGCGTGCTGCTCACGCTCTGGTCGGCGTCCGGGATCCTGGCCGCGCTGGCGGACGGCCTGAACACCATGTACGACGTCCGTGAGTCGCGGAGCTGGTGGGAGAAGCGCGGCATCACCCTCCTCCTGCTGGTGGTCGAAGCCGCGCTCGCGGTCGCCGCCGCCGCGCTCATGCTCGCCGGCCCACAGATCGGGCGCGCCATCGGCATCGGCGTCGTCTGGGACATCGTCGTCTGGCCCGTCGCGTTCGTCCTCCTCGTCGCCTTCATCTGGCTCGTCTACTTCTTCCTGCCCGACCGGGGGCAGAGCCAAGCGAAAGGGCTCGTCCTCGTCGGCTCCGTCGTCGGCGCCATCCTCTGGGTGGCCGCCACGGTGGGGTTCCACCTCTACGTGACGAACTTCGGCCGCTACGCGCGCACCTACGGCTTCGTGGGCGGCATCATCGTGCTGCTGCTCTGGCTCTACCTCTCCTCTCTCGCCATCCTCGTCGGCGGCGAGCTGACCGCCGTGCTCGAGCAGCGGCGCGGTGGGACGGTGGGCGGCGCTCGCGCCTCCCGACCGTCCCGCCCTGCGCGCGTCAGCCGGTCGTGAGCTCGTACTTCCAGCCGACCACATCCTCCTTGGTCGTGCTGCTCGCCTCGAAGCTCGCCTTCGAGTCCGGTGCGGGCGCATCGACGCTCACCGTCTGCGTGTCCACGGGAGTGCCGTCCTTGCCGAGCAAGCTCACCTTGAGGGTGATCGGCGTCCCCGCCGCGAGCTTCAGGTTGCTCACGTCACCCGTCAGCGTGTAGCCGGCCTCCGTCTTCACCAGCTTGATGTTGCTGACGTCCAGCTTGGCCGAATCCTGCTTCTGCAGGAGCGCCAGCGTTCGATTCTTCCACTCGTCCTGCGCCTTCGGCGTGGCCGCAATGTCGCCCATCCCGCGCGACGCCAGCGCGGCGAGCTGGATCGCCGTCACGTTGCTCGGGTCCTGCGCCCGCACCTTCTCCGTCGCGTCGAGCATCCCCTGGTAGAGCTGCTTCAACTTCGCGTCGTTCTGCGTCTTCTGGCCCGCGGGCGCCTTGGAGCGCGCCTCCTCCAGGTCGCGCGCCTCCGCGTACAGCGTCTCCGCCAGGTTGAAGTAGGCATCCCGGTTGTACGGGTTGGCCGCGGCCGCCTTGCGGAACGCGTCTGCAGCCTTGTCGTACTGCTTGGCCTGGAACAGCCCGAGCCCCATCGAGAAGTAGTCGGTGTCGGAGAGGCCGGGCTGCGTCAGCAGCTCCGCGTAGAGCTGGTTCGCCTCGTCCATCTTGCCGCTCAGGGCGAGCGCCGTGGCCAGATTCATCCTGACGCTGGCATCCTCCGGGTGCGCCTTCGCCTCCGCCTGGAAGAGCGCGACCGCCTCATCGTACTTCTTCGCCGCCAACAGAAGCCGCGCCAGCGACGAGTTGACCGTTGCCGCCTGCTCCTTCCACTTCGCCGCCTGCTCCGGCGTCAGATTCTTGGCCGCCGGGCCGTTCAGGATGTCGAGCGCGCCCTTGTAGGTCGCAATCGCCTTCTCCACGTCACCCTGGGTCTGATACAACGAGCCCAGCGTGATGCGCGCCTGCGGCCGCCCCTGGAACAGCCGGTCCGCGAGCTCGAGGCTCTGCACCGCCTGGTCCATCTTCTTCTGCTGGATCAGCTGAATGGACCGGTTGTAGAGGTCCACCCACGCCTGCTCGCGGATCGGCGTGTCCTCCTTCACGTAGTCCGGCCAGAGCGACTCGGCCTTGTCCAGCATCGAGTCCGCCCGTGCAAAGTCGCCCATCTCCAGGTATGCCTGCCCCGCCTGCTGATAGGGCAGCGGGTTCTCGTCGTCCCGCTCGATCGCCTTGTCCGTGGCCTCGAGGGCCCGCTTGTAGAAGCTCTCCTTCTCGTCCGCCGCCGCCACCTTGCGGGCGGAGGCCAGGTACACCTCCGCGCTGCGCGTGAGCGAGTTGCTCGACGGCTTGTGCGTGCTCTGCGCCCGCACCCCAATGGGCAGGACCAGCATCAGGACCGGAGCCAGCCAGCCTGAACGCTTCATCCGCTCGCCTCCTGCTTGGATATCAAGTGTCTATACCGCTTCTGTTTACACGCCTTCAGCACCTTTTGTTGCACGCGCCTCGCTCTCCAGCAAGTGCCGTGCTTCGTGCGCCGTGAGCCCCAGCGCGCGCGCCGCCCGGACCACGTCCTCGTACTCCGGCTTCGCCCGCTCCCCTCCGCCCGGCAGCGTCACCCGCTTCCAGCGGATCCGCTGCCCCCGCCACTCCGTTTCCTCCTCGCGCCGCGCCAGTGCCGGCCGGCGGACGGGCCAGTGGCGCGCACCGATCGTCGGGGTCGAGCGGAACAGCGCGGAGAGCACCGCCTCCAGCCGCGCCTCCGGCACCAGCGCCTCCAGCCGCACGCCCGGGCGCCCCTTCTTCATGGACACGCCGTAGGCGACGACGTCCACCGCACCCGCCTCGAGCAGCGCCTCCTGCGCGGGCGGGAGGTACTCCGGCGCGAGGTCGTCCAGGTCCGTCTGCACGACGTGCAGCCGCCCGGCCGCATCCGCCTGCTCCGGCGCCTCGCACAGCACCAGCCGAAGGCAGTTCGGCCGGTCCTCCGGATCCCGCGTGCCGGCACCGAATCCACTCCGCCGCACCACCACCTCCGCCGGCGGACGGCGGCCCTCCGTCAGCGTGGCCAGGATCGCCGCGCCCGTGGGTGTCGTGCATTCGCCGCCGAGCCCGGAGTCCGTGACCGGCAGCCCGTCGAGCAGCTTCAGCGTGGCCGGCGCGGGCACCGGGAAGCGGCCGTGCTCGATCTCGACCCACCCGCTCCCCACCGCCACCGGGCGCGTGTAGCAGCGCTCGATCCCCAGCTCCACGACCCCCGCCATGGCGCACAGCACATCCAGGATGGCGTCCAGCGCGCCGACCTCGTGGAAGTGCACCTTCTCCACGCTCGTGCCGTGCACCTCCGCCTCGGCCGCCGCAAGCCGGCGGAACGCCTCCGCCGCGAGCCGCTTCGCCTCCGCCGGCGCCGCCGAGCCGTCGATGATCTCCAGCACGTGTCGGAGATGCCGGTGAGCATGCTCCACCGGCAGCTCGAAGTGGACGCGGGCGCACGCGATTCCCCGCCGCGTCGCACGCTCGACCCGGGCACGCGCCTCGCCCAGGCCCAGCGATGCGACGAACGCCTCGAGCCAGGACGGCTCGAGGCCCAGGTCCACCAGGGCACCCACCACCATGTCGCCGCTGATCCCGGCGAAAGGGTCGAAGATGAGGGCTCGCACCACGTGTCTCGCTCCGGGGATCGTGAACGGCGGCGGGAAGATAGGCCCGGTGCGGGGGGGGCGTCAACGCGCCGGTCGAGCGGGCGGGCGGGTCGCGGCGTCAGCCGCCCAGGTGCTGCAGGATCTGGCGCGCGAGCGTGTCCGAGAAGCCCGGCACCGCCGCGATCTCCTCCGGCGAGGAGGCGCGCAGCGCGCGCACGCTGCCGAACCTCGAGAGCAAGGCGCGCTGCCGGGTGGGGCCGATGCCGGGGATGGCGGCCAGCTCGCTCGACAGCGTGCGCCGCTTGCGCAGCTTGCGGTTGTAGGTGATCGCGAACCGGTGCGCCTCGTTCCGGATGCGCTGGAGCAGCCGGAGCGCCCTGCTCGTCCTGGGTAGCCGCACGGAGTCGCGGAGCCCCGCCAGGAACACCTCCTCCTCCCGCTTGGCCAGCCCGCACAGGGCGACGTCGGAGGCGCCGGCGTCCCGCGCGGCCCGCATCGCCGCCGAGAGCTGCCCCTTGCCGCCGTCGATGATCGCCAGCTCCGGGAGCGGCAGCCCCTCCTCCACGCGCCGGCGGAAGTAGCGCCCGACCACCTCCGCCATGGAGCGGAAGTCGTCGTTGCCCCACTCGCCGCGGATCCGGAAGCGCCGGTACTCCGCCTTGCACGGTTCGCCGTTGCTGAAGACCACGGCGCTGCCGACCACCTCCGCGCCCTGCGTGTGCGAGATGTCGAAGCACACCACCAGCCGCGGAACGACCTTCAGCGAGAGCGCCTCCTGGAGCTCGTAGAGGGCGTCGTCCGCGCGCTCCGCGGCCGCGTCCGTGAGCACCGCCCGCTCCTCCAGCAGGTGGCGCGCGTTCTGGCTCGCGAGCTCGACCAGCCGCAGCTTGTCGCCCTTCCGGGGCACCAGCGTCCGCACCCGCCGCCCCGCCCGCTCCGTCAGGATCGCGCCCAGCGCCGACTGCTCCTCGAACGCCGACGGCGCCAGCACCTCCCGCGGCAGGTCCTCCGTGCCGTACTCCCCCCGCCCCAGATAGAAGCGGGTGGCCGCCGCCGCGAGCAGAGCGGCATCCTCCTCCTCCGCCACGTGCTCGAAGAAGGCCACCTCCCTCCCGAGCAGCTTCCCTTCGCGAATCCGCAACAGCGCCGCGCAGGCCAGGTCGCCGTCCCGCGCGACGCCGAGCACGTCCTGCTCCCCGCCCCTCACATCCAGAGCCCGCTGCCGCCGCTCGATCGATCCCAGCCCCGTCAGCACGTCGCGCAGGTTCGCGGCACGCTCGAAGTCCAGCGTGGCGACCGATTCCGCCATGGCCGCCTCCACGCGCGAGCGGACCGGACCGATCCGGCCGGCCAGCACGCTCAGCACCTCGTCGATCATCGCCCGGTACGACGCCGCATCCTGGAGTCCCACGCACGGCGCCTGGCAGCGCCCGATGTGGTAGTCCAGGCAGGGTCGCTCCGGCCGCTCCTTCGGCAGGTCGTAGCGGCAGCTGCGCACCGTGTATAGCCGTTTCACCACCTCCAGCGCCGACCGCATCGCGCCCACTTCGGTGTACGGACCGAAGTAGCGCGCGCCGTCATTCTCCAGGTTCCGCGTCACGTAGACCCGCGGAAACGGCTCCTGCAGCGTCACCTTGATGTAGGGGTAGCGCTTGTCGTCGCGCAGCAGGATGTTGAAGCGGGGATGGTGCGCCTTGATCAGGTTGGCCTCGAGCAGCAGCGCCTCCGCCTCCGACCCCACCACCATCGTCTCCACGTCCGCCACCCGCCGGATCATCTCGCGGTTCTTCAGCGACTGCGCCGGATCCTGCGAGAAATGGCTGCGCACCCGTGCCCGCAGCGAGTTGGCCTTGCCGATGTAGAGGATCGTGCCGCGCGCGTCCCGGAACAGGTACACGCCCGGCCGCGTCGGCAGGTGCTGCAGCTTCTTTTCCAGCGTCTCTGCGGTCACGGTCTCGCGGCCAGGGTCACGGCCGGCGCGGCCCTCCACGGCGCGCCAACGCCAAACTGTTGTACCCCCTCCGCGGGGGGCGTTCCTGCTGCGAACGGCGGACGCGGGGGGCGCCGCGGGCCCTTCGTTCAGCGGCGGATCCGCCGCACCACCTTCCCGACCACCTCCCGCGCCTCCTCCACGCCGAACGCGTGGGCGAGCAGGAAGTACGCGGTGCCGTACGGCCCGAGTACCAGCACGGCGGCGAAGATCGGCCGCATCGGCGGCAGTGCCCAGGCGATCGCGCGCCCGAGAGCCGCCGCGAGCAGCGCCGCGGCGAACATGCGTCCGAGCGGCCTGGCCCCCGCCCCGACCCGGCCGATCCTGCCGCGCAGCACCCGCTTGAGCAGCCACCACTCGAGCCACGCCGCGACACCCGCGCCCAGGGTCAGGCCGAACACGCCCATGGGGTGCCCCATCACGTGCCAGTTGCGCTCCAGCGGGAACATCAGCGCGTAGCCGATCGCCGCGGTCACCACGACGCGCAGCGCCGCGATCTTGGCCGGCGTCTTCGTGTCGTGGAGCGCGAAGAAGGTGGAGGAGAACAGGCGCGTCCCCGTGGAGGCCATGAGCCCGAGCGCGAAGCCGATCAGAACGATGGTCACGTAGATGGTGTCGTCGCGCCCGAAGCGGCCGGTCTGATAGATCGCGCCGACCACCACATCCCCCAGCAGGATGTAGCCGACCGTCGATGGCACCACGTAGACGGCGATCTGGCGCAATCCGTCGCTCACCCGCTGCGCCAGCCCGGCCTGGTCGGAGACCCGCTGGCGCGCGAGCTCCGGTAGCTCCGACGCGGCCACCGACATCCCGAACAGGCTGATCGGCAGCAGGTACAGCATGCTCGCGTAGCCCATGGCGGCCAACGCCCCCTGCGAGAGCAGGGAGGCCAGCAGCACGTCCACGTAGGCGCTGAGCTGCACGACCCCCCGCCCGAGCACCGCCGGGCCGGCGTTGTGCACCACCTCCCGGACGTTCCTCGTCCAGAGGCCCCCCATCCGGACCCGCAGCCGCGGCTCCAGCCGGAGCACCCGCGGAAGCTGCACGAGGAACTGCAGCACGCCGCCCACCAGCGCGCCCCAGGACGCGGCGATGACCAGCCCGGACAGCTCCATGCGGGTCCCGAAGAACAGCAGCGCCGCGATGATCGCCGCGTTCGAGACCACGGGGGCCACGTAGGAGAGGAAGAAGCTGCGGTGGCTGTTCAGGATCCCCAGCGCCCACGCCGAGAGCACGAGCACGCCCGTCATTGGAAACATGATGCGGACCGCCTGGACCGTGAGCGCCAGCCGCTCGCCCCGGAACCCCGGCGCCACGAGGTCCACCATGTAGGGAGCGAGGAAGATCCCGAGCAGGCTCATCGTCCCCGCCAGCGCCAGCAGCAGCGCGAACACCGCGCCGGCCACCCGGCCCGCCTCCTCCTCCCTGCCCTCGTGCAGCAGCTCCGTGTAGACGGGGATGAAGGACGCGCTCAGCGTCCCCTCCCCCAGCAGGTTCTGGACGATGTTGGGAATGCGCAGTGCCGCCAGGAAGGCGTCGGCGAAGAGGGTGTTGCCGAAGAAGTGCGCGATGACCCGCTGCCGGATGAACCCGGAGATGCGGGAGAGGAAGATGCCCGCGCCGACCAGGCGCGCGTAGATTCCGGCCTTGCTCGCCGGCTCAGCCGTGCTCGTCACCGGGCGGCAGGGCGCTCCCCGCGCCGGGCTTGTTCTCCAGCAGGCGATGCAGGAATTCCGTCTCCTCCTCCAGGCGCCGCAGCTCCCCGTTCAGGCGCTCGAGCTCGCCCTCGAGGGTAGCAACCCGTGTGCCGAGCGCCCCGTCGGCCGCGGTGTCGGTGCCGCGCTCGAGGCGGCCCGCCAGCGCGCGGCCGAGCTGCGAGTCGAGGATCACCGCGATCAGCGGGATCATCAGGGCGAGGACGATAATGAAGGCCCACATCGCCGGGGAAGGTACGCGAGGGCCGAAGGACGGGGCAAGCCGGCCGCGCCCGGGAAGCGGCCACAGGGCGCTCGCGGCCGCCCCCCCTCAGGCGGGCGGGAGACCTTCTCCGGAACAGTCCAGGCCGCGCCACCCCTCGGGCGCCTCACCCAGCCGGATCTCGATCGCCGCCGCGATCGCCGGCAGCAGCTCCGGACCGTAGCGGGCCAGGTACTGCGTCGCGTTCAGCACCCGCTCCTGCGGCGCTCCCTCCGGGCGCAGGTTCGCGGCAGCCTTGGCGATCTGGTCGAGCGAGGTCGCGTTCTGCTCCTTCAGGTGGCCGAGGATCTTCTTCTCGGCGTCGCGCAGCGCCACGTGGCTGGCGTTGCGGGCTCCGGTGATCGGCCCCTTGAGCGTCGCATCGATGCTCCGGGCCGTGTCGGCGAGGTGGGTGTAGCCCTGGTCGATCGCGGTGCGCAGCGCGCCGATCGACTCGCGCACGTCATCGGGCAGCTCGTCGCGGACCACCCGCGCGGCCAGCTCGTGCACCGGGGTCGCGAAGTCCTCGATCGAGAGCGAGAACTTCTCCAGCACCTTGCGCACCTTCCGCTCGACCAGGGTGACGCCCGCGCGCGGGTAGATCGTGGGCATGGCGATGCCGTGCGCCTGGAAGAAGCAGCCGAGCTGCGCGAAGTAGCTGAGCTCGCCCGGCCCCGCCACGTAGCCGATGGTCGGGAAGAGCGCGCTCTCGACCACCGGGCGCAGCACCACGTTGGGCGAGAACCGCTCCGGCTCGGACTCGAGGAGGGCGAGCAGCTCCTCCTGCGAGAAGCTCCGCTTCGTCCGGCGCAGCAGGAAGCGGCCATCCTCCCGCACCAGTCGCTCCCGGCCTTCCTCGTCCTCGTAGGAAACGTTCGTCGCGCCGCCGATCCCCACCTGCGCGTGGTAGCCCGCCGCCACCAGCCGCTCCGTCTGGGCGGCCACGATCCGCTCGTGCGCGTCCGACGCCTCCAGCTCCGCGCGAAACACCGGTGCCGCCAGCGCCTTCAGCACGGGGTGCGCGGGGTCCACGATGAGCAGGTCGAACGGCTCGAACAGCCCGGCGAGCAGGTCGGCATAGGCGGCCGCCATGGTCGCCCCGGGGCGGTAGGCGCTCCGCACGCGCTCGAGGACGGTCGCGCTGAATTCGGTCTCGGGCAGCAGCTCCGCCAGCCGGCCGACCGCCGCCTCGATCTCCGGCCCGAGCCGCCGGTGCGCCATGGATACCGGCGGAGTGTCCGCCGCCTGCTCGACCGTGATCCGGTGCGGCGTGTTGTCCACGTCCAGCACGACCACGTGGTTCACCTCCGCCCAGTCGTGGTCGTCCGAGCCGACCCAGAAGAGCGGCGCCACCGGCACCCCGAGCTCCGACTCGAGCGCGCCCGCCAGCCGCACCAGCGTCAGGATCTTGTGGACGTTGTAGAGCGGCCCCGAGAAGAGCCCCGGCTGCTGGCCCGTGGTAACGAACGCGCCCTCACCCGCCACCACCCGCGCCAGCTTCTCCGCCGCCGCCGCGCTCGTGGGCCGGATCGCCTCCGCCATCCGCCGGCGGTGCTCCGGCCCCAGGCGACGCCGCGTCTCCTCCAGCTTCGCGCGGTACGCCGCGACATCGCCCGGGGCCGCCGGGTAGAACGGCGCGAGCGACTTCTCGCCCGCGTGGTACGCCTCGACGAGCGCGGCGCCACGCACCGGCCCGACCACGATCTCCAGGTTCAGGTGCCACCTCCCGTGCCGCGCGGCTGGGCGCCCGGGCGTTCCGGCGCCGTCACGAGCGTGCCTTGTGGTAGGGTTCGCCGCGCACGATCGTGCCGGCGCGGTACAGCTGCTCCGCGAGCAGCAGCCGGGCGAGGTCGTGAGGCAGCGTCATCGTGGAGAGGGAGAGCCGCCGGGTGGCGCCGGCGAGCGTCGCTTCGTCCAGCCCGAGCGCGCCGCCAATGAGGAACGCCGCGCCCGGGCTGCCCCGCACCGCCAGCGACTCGAGATGCCGGGCCAGGCCTGTGGAGTCCCAGGGATCCCCCTCGCGGGTGAGGGCGACCAGCTCCACCCCCACCGGGGCACGCTCCACGAGCCGCTCCGACTCCGCCCGCCGCACGTCCGCCGCGCGCCTGCCCCGCCCCGCCCTCTCCTCCTTCACCTCCACCACCTGGAGCGGCCAGTAGCGCCCCGCGCGGCGCTCGTACTCGGCGATCGCGTCGGCCAGCAGCGCCCCTGGACGGCCGACGGCGAGGAGCCAGAGCTTCATCGCCTACGCGTACACCCCGCGCAGGCGGTGAACCGCGGCCACCCGGTCGATCGACAGCATGTACGCCGCCGTGCGCATGTTCACGTTGTGGGCCTTGGAGTACTCGAGCACATCCGAGAAGGATCGGATCATGACATCGTGGAGCCGCTGGTTGACCACGTCCTCGCTCCAGAAGTACCCCTCCCTGTTCTGCACCCACTCGAAGTAGCTCACCGTCACCCCGCCGGCGTTGGCCAGGATGTCCGGGATCACGAACACGCCCTTGTCGTCCAGGATCTTGTCCGCCGGCGCCGTGGTCGGGCCGTTCGCGCCTTCCGCGATGATCCTGGCCTTGATGTTCGACGCGTTGCGCCGGGTGATCACGTTCTCCAGCGCGGCCGGCACGATCACGTCCACGTCCAGCTCGAGCAGCGCCTCGTTCGTGATCGGCTCGCCGTGTGGGAACCCCTCGAGGAACCTGTGCTCCGCGATCCAGTTCAGCGCCTCGTCCGTGTAGATGCCGTTCTCGCTGTAGACGCCGCCCTCCTTGTCGCTGATGGCGACGACGGTCAGCCCCTCGCGCTCGAGCAGCCGCGCCGCGACCGAGCCGACGTTGCCGAATCCCTGCACCGCCACGCGTGTTCCGTGCAGCGGCATGCCGAGCTCGCGCAGCGCCTCCTTCACCACGATCTGGACGCCGCGGCCCGTGGCTTCCCGCCGCCCGAGCGAACCGCCGAGCGTCAGTGGCTTCCCCGTCACCACGGCCGTCACCGTGTGGCGCTTGTGCATGGAGTAGGTGTCCATGATCCACGCCATGACCTGCTCGTTCGTGTTCACGTCCGGCGCCGGCACATCGGACTCCGGTCCCAGCGTGTCGATGATCGAGGCCGTGTAGCGCCGCGTCAGCCGCTCGAGCTCGCCCTTCGACATGCGGTACGGATCGCACACGATCCCGCCCTTCGCGCCGCCGAATGGGATGTCGACCACCGCGCACTTCCAGGTCATCCACGCCGCCAGCGCCGTGACCTCGTCCAGCGTCACGTTCGCCTCGTAGCGGATCCCTCCCTTGGCCGGCCCGCGCGAGGTGTTGTAGAGCACCCGGTGGCCCTGAAACACCTCCGTCTCGCCGTTGTCCATCACCACGGGGATCGACACCGTGATCTGCTTCTCCGGGTGCCTCAGGATCCGATAGATCCCCGGGTCCAGCGACAGCAGCTCGGCCGCCCGGTCGAAGCGCTGCATCATGGCCTCGAACGGGTTCTCCTCGTTCGGCACCTGCGCCGGCGTCGGCGCCTCTACATCGTGCGGGGCTTCCATGGACGAATCGTCTCCTGAATCGCGTCGCAAGGCCGTGGAGTGTAGGGGCCGCCCGGCCCCCACGCCAGGGCGCCCGGCGCGCTACGGCACGAGCGCACCCAGTGCATGCAGGAGGCGGTCCGTGCCCTGCTCCGGCACCACCTCCTGTCCGAGGACCAGGATCTCGCTTCCGGCCAGGAGGGACTGCAGCTTGACCGCATCCTTCGCGGTGGTGAGCACCGGCCCGCCCCCCGCCGCCGCCCTCAGCCGGGCGGCGTCCGCGGCATCGTAGGCGTGGTGGTCGGGGAAGGCCAGCACCCGCTCCAGGCCCCCGCCGGCCAGCTGCGCCTGCACCGCGAAGCTCGCGGGATCCGCCACCCCCACCACCCCGAGGCCGGCTGGCGGCGGCGCCCGGCGCTCGCCGGTCCGCCAGTCCGTCCACCCGGTGGGCCGCAGCGCAAGCACCCCGAGGATCGCCCCGGGCGCATAGCGCTCCAGCGCCCGGGCCACCGCCGCGGCCGCCTCGGCGCTCGCCGTCTTGCGCGTGACCACCACCGCGTCGGCGCGCCCCAGCGCCGCGAGCCGCTCCCGCCAGGGCCCGCGCGGCAGCAGGCGCGGGCGCGGCGTCCAGCGCTCGGCCGACACCAGCACAATGTCCAGGTCGCGCCGGATGCGGCGATGCTGGAACGCGTCATCGAGCACCAGCGCGGTCGCCCCCCGCGCGATCGCCTCCCGCGCCCCCTCGATCCGGTCCCGCCGCGCCACCACGACCAGCTCCGGGTGCCAGGCGCGGTGCAGCGCCGGCTCGTCCGGCGCGTAGCCGCCGTGCAGGATTCCCGGCCGGAGCCCGCGCGCCACGAGCGCTTCGGCCACCCACGCGGTCACGGGCGTCTTGCCGCTCCCCCCCACCGCCAGGTTGCCGACGCTGACCACCGGCACGCCGACCCCCGTAGGCCGACGGAGCCCGACGTCGTACGCGCCGTGATAGGCGGCCGAGCCGGCGCGGAACAGGAGCTCCGCCGGCGCCAGCGCCAGCGCCAGCCATGCCGGCATGCCGGAGCGGGGCCCGGTCGAGCGACGCACCAGCCGCTGCCACGCGCCCCCCTGCCACTCGAGCACGGGCGGAAAGGTGGCCGGTGCGCCGGGCGGCCCCGTCACGGTCTCGCCTCGAGCGGCTGCCCCGCACGCCGGTCCACCGCCTCGGTCAGCGCCGTTAGAGCCGTCTCCAGCCGGACCGCCGCGCCGGCGAGCGCCGCCGCGTCGGCATCCGCGGACACGCACTCCGGCGCGCCGAACGCCATGTGCACCCGCGTGAAGGGACGGGGCACCAGGAAGCGATCCCAGCTCTGGAACCACCACGCGCCGCGCGCCGAGGCGGAGGCCGGCACGATCGGCAGCCCCGAGCGTCGCGCGAGCTCGATGAAGCCGGGCTTCACGCGATGCAGCGGCCCGCGCGGGCCATCCACGGTCACCGCGATGCTCTCACCCGCCGCGGCCGCGTCCAGCAGGGCCCGGCTCGCCGTCCGGGCGCCACGCGAGCTCGAGCCGCGGACGATGCGGAACCCCCACCGCTCGAACAGCCGGCTGGCATACTCGCCGTCGCGCGAGCGGCTGATGAGCGTCGTGAGCGGGCGGCCGCGGTGGTAGTAGGCGCAGGCCAGCAGCCGGCCGTGCCAGAGCGCCAGCAGCACGGGCCGGCCGGCACGCGCCAGCCCCTCGTAATGCTCCGCGCCCTCGACGCTGTAGCGCGTCGTGGCGAGCAGGGCATCGATCGCGGTCCCGCCGACGACGCCCGCCAGGCGATACCTCAGCTCTTCGCTCACCCGCCGGCTCCGAGCAGCTCTTCCGCCAGCTCCACGACCCGCCCGGCGGCGCTCCCCCCGCCGGCCGCCGGCCGTAGCGCCTCCCGCACGGCGCCGAGCCCGGCCACGGCCGCGGCACGCGCGGCGGAGTCCGCCGCGAGCAGCGGGAGGAGCGCGGTCGCGAGCGTCTCCGGCGTCGCCTGACCCTGCACCAACTCGGGCGCCACGCGCCGCCCCGCCACCAGGTTCACGAGGCCGATGTGCGGAACGCGGACGAGGCGCCGGGCGAGGAAATAGCTCACGGGGTGCATGCGGTAGGTGATGACCATCGGCGTGCCGGCGAGCGCGGCCTCGAGGGTCGTGGTCCCCGACTTGACCAGCGCCGCGCGCGCGTGCCGGAGCAGCCCGCGGGCATCGGCCGTGATCGGGTACGGCACTCCCTCGTAGCGGCTGGCCGGGACCCCGCTCGAGCGGGCCAGCACCGGCTGCACGGAGGGCATCTCCGCCCGCACCCGCGCCGCCGCCTCCAGGAAGAGCGGCAGGTGATAGCGGACCTCGTGGCCACGCGAGCCCGGGAACAGCGCGAGCAGCGGCCTCTCGGCGTCGATCCCGAGCGTGGCGCGGAAGTCCGCGGCCGAGACCTCGGGAAGGGCCGCGTCGAGCAGCGGATGCCCGACGAACCGGACGGCCGCGCCCGCCTCGCGGAAGAGCGGCTCCTCGAAGGGGAGGATCACCGCCAGCCGATCCACGTTGCGCGCCAGCTGCGCCATCCGGCTGCGGTGCCATGCCCAGACCTGCGGGGCGATGTAGTAGAGCACCGGGATCGCCGCCGAGCGCGCGCGCCGGGCCAGCCGCAGGTTGAACCCGGGATAGTCGATGGGGAGCACGAGGTCCGTCCCGCGGGCGCGCATCTCCGCCGTCAGCCGCCGCAGAAGCCGCATGAAGTACGGCAGCCGGCCCGCGACCTCCGCCAGTCCCATCACCGCCAGGTCATGGAAGTCGGCCAGCAGCTCGACCCCCGCCGCCTCCATGGCCGGGCCGCCCAGGCCGTAGAGGCTCGCCGCAGGCCAGCGCGCTTTCAGCGCGCGCGCAACCGCCGCGCCGGCCGCATCGCCGGACGGCTCTCCCGCAGAGAGTAGCAGCGTGGGCGATCTGTGTGTCACCGGGTCCGCACGAGGTACCACATGACCAGGAGGACCACGATCAGAAGGACGACCAGCGCCAGCGGCGACATCGGCCGCACCGGGCCCGGCGCGGCGCCGCTACGCGGGCTGCGTCCGGGCGACATGCTGCTCGATCCGCTCCACGATCTGCAGCCCGACCGCGAGCGCCTCCCGCCCCTCGCGCCCCGTCACCGCCACCGGCGCGCGGCCGAGCGCCGCCGCCACGAAGCTCTCGAGCTCGCACCGCAGCGGTTCCGCCCCGTCCGAGCGCAGCGACACCGCCTCCACGATCTCCTCCAGCCGCGTCGCCGGCAGCGCCGTGCCCGCCGCGAGCGCTACGTCCGGCCGCAACCGCAGAAACTCCCCCGTCCCCGCCGCCAGGTCCAGGCTGATGTAGCCCGAGCGCTGGAAGAAGCGGATCTTCCGCCGCCGTTCCACCGAGACCCGACTCGCCGTCAGGTTCGCCACGCCTCCGCCCTCGAACTCAAGCCGCGCGTTCGCGATGTCCGGACTCCTCGTGAGCACGGGCACCCCCACGGCCGCAATGCTCGTCACCGGCCGCTTCATGAGGCTGAGAACCAGGTCGAGGTCATGGATCATAAGATCAAGAACGACAGCTACATCCGTCCCGCGCGGACCGAACGGAGCCAGCCGGTGGCACTCCACGAACAGCGGCGCCTCCAGGTACGGCTCACACGCCCTCAGCGCGCCGTTGAAGCGCTCCACGTGACCGATCTGCACGGTCGCCCCGGCCGCGTCCGCGGCGGACAGGATGCGGTCTGCAGCCTGCAGCGTGGGGGCGATCGGCTTCTCGATCAGCACGTGGGTGCCGGCGGCCAGGAGCCCCATCGCGATGCGCTCATGGGCGGAGGTGGGCACGGCCACGACCGCGGCGTCGATGCGCCCGGCCAGGTCCGGCAGCGACGGGAAGGTGGCCACGTCGAGCTCCTCGCCCACGCGGGCGAGGCGGTCGGGATCGCTGTCGTGGACCCCGACCAGCTCGGCATCCGCGATCTCGCGAAGCAGGCGGGCGTGGTGGAACCCGAGGCTCCCCACGCCCACGACTGCGACCTTCAGCCGGTCGGCCATCTCAGAGGGTGATGCCGCGCTCGCTCGACGCGATGAAGGCGAGGAACCGCTCGATCTCCGGCCACGGCGGCAGCTCCACACGGGCCTGTGCCAGCGCCTGCGAGACGTTGAGCGGGGAATGGAAGAAGAGGTGGTAGGCGCGCTTGAGCTCGCGCCGCACCTGCTCGGAGAAGCCGCGGCGCTGCAGTCCGACGCTGTTGAGTCCGTAGAGCTTGAGCGGCGCGCCGGACGCGCGCAGGTAGGGCGGCACGTCCTTGGACACGCGCGACATCCCGCCCACGAAGGAGTGGGCGCCGATCCTCGTGAACTGGTGGATCGCCGTCATCCCGCCCACGATCGCCCAGTCCTCGATCGCGACGTGCCCGCCCATGTTCACGGCGTTCGACAGGATCACGTGATCGCCGATCACGCAGTCGTGCGCAACGTGCACGTACGCCATGATCAGGCAGTCGCGGCCGACCTCGGTCCGCCCGTGCGCCGCCGTGCCACGGTTCAGCGTCACGAACTCGCGGATCACCGTACGATCCCCCACCACGAGCTGCGTATACTCGCCACCGTACTTGAGGTCCTGCGGATCGCCGCCCAGCGCAGCGCCCGTATGCACCTCGCAGCGGTCGCCAAGGATCGTGTCCCGCTCGATCACCACGTGCGCCCCCAGCCGCGTGGCCTCCCCCACCACGACGTTCGGGCCCACCACGCAGTACGGCCCCACGACCACGTCGGGACCCAGCTCCGCGGTCGAGTCGATCACCGCGGTCGGGTGGACCTCGCTCAGCGGCCATGCCTTCGCATTCAACATGGGCACCGCCTCCTTCAGCGGTCCACCAGCGTGGCCATCATCTCACCCTCCGCCACCACCCGCCCATCGACGTAGCCGACGCCGCGCATCCGGCAGGCCAGCCGCCGCAACTGCAGCATCTCGACCTCGAAGCGGATCTGGTCGCCCGGCGTCACCGGGCGCCGCCACTTAACCTTGTCCAGCGACATGAAATAGACCACCTTCTCCTCGAACGCTTCCACCGCATCCATCAGCAGCAGGCCACCCACCTGCGCCATCGCCTCTATGATCAGGACCCCCGGCATCACCGGGTGCCCCGGATAGTGTCCCTGGAAGAACGGTTCGTTGATCGTCACGTTCTTGATCCCGACGATCCTCTTCCCCGGCTCGAACTCGACGACGCGGTCCACCAGCAGCATCGGATAACGGTGCGGCAGGTGCTGCATGATCTGCATCACGTCCACCTGCGTGTTCGCGCTCTCGTGCTGCGCCTGCTGCCGGATCGCGCTCGCCAGCGCGAGGTTGCCCGCGTGGCTCGGCCGGTCCGCCACGACGTGGCCGTGCACGCGCGCACCCAGCAGCGCCAGGTCGCCCACCACATCCCCGATCTTGTGCCGCACGAACTCGTCGGGAAAGCGCAGCGCGCCGCCCACCACACCGCTCTCATCCAGCACGATCGCGTTCTCAAGCGTCGCGCCGCGCGCCAGCCCGCGCGACTGGAGCTCCTCCTTCTCCCGCAAGAACCCGAAGGTGCGCGCCGATGAGAGGTTCCGCGAGAACCCCGCGGACGTGACATCGAAGGACGCGAACTGTCGTCGCACCAGCGGGTGCTCGAACTCGATCGTGGCTGAGATGCGCAGCGTGTCCGCCGGCGCCGCCACGTACGAGGCACCACCCGTCGCCGCCGCCGTGAGCGGCCGCGCCACGCGCACCACCCGCGCATCCTCCGCCTGCGTCTCGCGACCCGCCGCGTCGAGCACATCGTAGAACGGCCGGAAGCTGCCGTCCATGATCGGGATCTCCGGCCCCTCGACCTCCACGACCACGTTGTCCAGCTCGAGCGCCGCCATCGCCGCCATCAGGTGCTCCACCGTGTGGACCACCGCCGACCCCGCCCCCAGCGAGGTGCCCCGGTCCGTGGAGCATACGTGCTCCAGGTCCGCCGGGATCTCCGGGGCTTCCGCCAGGTCGCTGCGCCGGAAGCGGATGCCGCTCCCCGGCTCCGCGGGCCGGAACCGCACCCGCACCGGCTCCCCCGTGTGCAGCCCCGTCCCCTGCAGCTCGGCCGCCTCGCCCAGTGTCTGCTGCTTCGGCCCCTTCACGACTCCGACTCCCGCCCCAGCAGGGCACGCTCCAGCGCCCGCAGCCGCTTGAGCGCCTCAGGAAGGCGGAACAACGCCGCCTGCGCCCGAAGCGCCTCCCTGTGCGGCCGCGCCGGATAACCGCTGTAGACCGCGCCGGCCGGAACGTCGCCGAACACCCCCGCCTGTCCCGCCACCGTCGCGCCGTCGCCCACCTCGATATGTCCCTGCAGGCCCGCCTGCCCCGCCAGCGTCACCCGCCGGCCGATCACAGAGCTGCCCGAGATCCCCACCTGGGCCACGATCACCGCCTGCTCACCCACCCGCACGTTGTGTCCGATGTGCACGAGGTTGTCGATCTTCACCCCGTCGCAGATCTCCGTCGCGCCCACCGAGCCCCGGTCGATCGTCGTGTTCGCGCCGATCTCCACGTCCGCTCCGATCACGCACCCGCCCACCTGCGGCACCTTCCGGTGCCCGCCATCCGTGTACACGTAGCCGAACCCATCCACCCCCGCGCGCACCCCGCTGTGCAGGATGCTTCGCGCCCCGACATGTACGCCCCGGTACAGCGTCACGTGCGGGTGCAGCACCACGTCCTCGCCCAGCACACAGTCGTTCCCGACCACCGCATGCGCCCCCACCCGAGCCCGCGCCCCCACCCGCGTCCCACGCCCCACGACCGCATACGCTTCCACCCTCACATCCGGCCCCAGCTCCGCACCCGCGCCGATCACCGCCGTCGGGTGTACATCCGCCCGCTCGGGCACCTCCGGAAACAGCTCCTCGAGCACGCGCGCCAGCGCCCGATGCACGTCGCGCACGACGATGCGCGGGATCGCCGTGCGCTCACGGCCCGCCAGCGCCCGGCTCACCAGGAGCGCGCCGGCATGAGACCGCTCAAGATATTTGGAATACCTGGGGCTGGCAAGAAACGTCAGTTCCCGCGGACCCGCGCGATCGAGGGGGGCCACGGACTCCAGCTCGGGATCCGAACCCCCCTCCAACGTGCCGTCTACGAGCTGCGCGATCTCGGATGCCCTCACGTCGGCTCTCCGCCCCCCTCGCCGTGACGAGCGGCGCTAGGGCTTCTTGGCGCCCGGGCTGGATGGCGTGCTGGCCATGGTCTTGAGGCGGGCCAGCACCTGATCTGTCAGGTCGAGAGCCGGATCGGCGGCCACGAGGCCGGAGCCGGCGGCGTCGAAGATCATGGCGTAGCCACCGGACTTGCGCAGGTCCTCGATGACGCCCTTCACCTTGTCCATGATCGGCTGGACGAGCTCGCTCTGGCGCTGGTTGAGCTTCTGCTCGAGATCGTTGGCCTTTTGCTGATACGTTGCCTGCTTCTGGCGGATCTCCTCTTCCTTCTGCTTCTTGGCCTCGGGCGAGAGCATGACCTGCTTCTGCTCGTACTCGCTCATGAGGCTCTTGATGGAGTCCTCCATGATCTTGAGCTGCGCCTGATAGCCCTGCATCTCCTTCTGGAAGGTGGCCTGGGCCTCCTTGGCGCCGGGCGCTTCCTGGATGATCTTGCGGGAGTCTATGTAGGCGATCTTGGGCACCGACTGGGCGGACGCGGTCGCGGTGGCGACCAGGGCCAACCCGGCAGCCGCGGTCAGGGCGGTGAGTAGCTTTCGCATTCGCTGACTGTTCTCCATCGCGAAGGTTTAGAAGCCGGCGCCGAACTTGAAGTGCAGTTGCCAGCCCGGCCGATCCTTGTCGAAGCCGTACGCGTAGTCGAGCCCGAGCGGCCCGAAGGGCGTGACCAGGGTGACGCCCAGCCCGGCGCCGCGCAGGAGCCGCGTCGGGTTGATGTCGCTCGCCTTCTCCCAGATGTTGCCCGCGTCGTAGAAGAGCGAGAGGGAGAGGTTGTCGTTGACGCGCGCCGCGTACTCCGCGCTGATCTTCATGTACGCGTTCCCGATGCGGTTCTGCAGCGGGAAGTTGGTCACGCCGCGCGGTACATACCCGAATGGGGTGACGGTGGTTTCGTCGTAGCCGCGCAGCGACTCGCCGAACTGGACCCCGCCCATGAAGAAGCGCTCGAAGGGGAAGCCGGCGGCGCCTCCGGTGATGGATCCGGCGGAGGCGGTCAGCCCGAGGGTGAAGCGGATCGGGCGGCCGCCCGGCGCGCTGCCGCCGAGCTGGCCGACGGGCACGTACCAGCTGCCGGACGCGGTGTACTTCTGGAACTGCGCGTTGCCCTGGAGCGGCCCGCCGTTGAAGTCCGCCTGGAGCTCCTGCCTGGAGCCGACGGTCGGGAAGGTGGGGCTGTCCAGCGTGTTTCGCACCAGATCGACCGTGAAGGTGCTCTGCATCCCGGGCGGCAGGCCGAAGATCGAGGACGCCTCGTTCGCGCTGCTGAACTCCTGGTAGGTCGTGCGGGCGAGCGAGTAGCCCAGGAAGATGCGCGTGCGGCCGGAGCGGTCGCCGGGGAGCGGCAAGCCGAAGCGGAGCGAGGCGCCGGTGCGCCGGCGCTGGCCCTCGGAGAACTGGATGAAGCGGTCGCGCGAGCTGAAGAGGGAGAGCGAGCCGCTGATCAGGGAGCCCTTGATCCCCGGGTCACTGTAGCTGGCCTCGAGGTTGTTCGAGTACTGCCCGAACTCCCAGCGCAGATGACCCGCCTTCGCCTGCCCGAAGAGATTGGGCTGATCGTAGCCCAGGAACCCAGCCACGCCCGTCCCGCCGCCCAGCGCCGTGCCGAAGTTGATCGAGCCGGTCTGCTTCTCCTTGACCTGGAACGTGATGTTGACGTCGCCGTTGTCGGTCGGCTCGATCTTCGGGGCGGGCGCCGGCGTCTCGAAGAAGCCCAGCGCCATGATGTTGCGGTAGCTCTGGATGAGCAGGTCCTCGTTGTAGACGTCGCCCGGAAGGAGCAGGACCTGTTCGCGGATGACGCGCTCGTGCGTGAAGGTGTTGCCCACGATCGTCACGCGGTTGACGTAGGCGGGCTCGCCTTCCTGGATCTGCCAGGCGACGTCCACCGTGTGCTTCGCCGCGTCGCGGTCGATCACCGGCTCCACCTGCGCGTACAGGTAGCCGTTGTTGTTATAGAGCTGCCTGAGCTTGTCCGTCGCCTGGGTGAAGGCGGCCTCGTCGAACACCGGCTCCTGGCCGGCGTTCCCGCTCAGCAGCCCACCCTGGGCCGGCTCGAAGTAGCGCTTCAGCTCCTCGGAGGAGAAGTGGTGGTTGCCGCGCACGTCGAAGGAGGCCATCCGGTACTGCGGCCCCTCGTCCACGCGAATCACCAGGCGCGCCTTGCCCGTGTGCGGGTCCACCACCAGCGTGTCACCCGTCACCCTGGCATCGATGTAGCCGTGGCTGCCGTAGAACGCCGGCAGGTTCACCTGCATGTCCTTGCGGACCTGGTCCTGCTCGTAGGTGCCCGTGCGGAACCAGAGGAACCCTTCCTGCTTGGTGTCCAGCGCGCCGCGCAACTGGTCGTCGGTGAAGACCTTGTTGCCATCGAAGGAGATCTGCGCGACGGAGACCCGGTTCCCCTCCTGTACGTCGAAGACGAGCCGGTATTCGCCCGGGTGACCCTGGAGCGGGACCATCTTGGACTCGATGTCGCGGACCTGGAAGCCCTTGTCCGCGAGCAGCTTGCGTGTCCTCGCCACGGCTTCTGCGACCTTCTCGGGATCGTACGGCTGGCCCGATTTCAGACCCACCGTGTCAGTGATCGCCCCCTGCCCCACGTGCTGCAGCCCCTGGAACTGGACCTGGGCCACGAAGGGTTGCTCGGTCACGCTCACCACCAGCACGGCCCCAGTCGCGGGCGCACCCTCCGCGTAGACCTTCACGTCCTTGAACTGGCCCGACGCGTAGAGCCGTCTCACGCCGCGCTGGACGTCGCGGAAGGTGATCGTGTCGCCGGCGCGGACGCCGAAGAGCGCCTTGACCTGGTCCGGCTTCTCGCGGACAGCGCCTTCGACGTGGACGCTGTCGATCGCCAGACGCCCGGCCACCTGCTGCGGGCCAGGCTGCTGCTGTGCGGCCGCCGGCGTCGCGGCGGCCAGGCAAAGCGCGAAGAGGGCCGCCGCTCTGGCGGCGGCCCTCGGGATGGTCGCGACGCCCCCTGGAACCGACTGTTGCGAAAAACAGCTCATGTCTTCGTGGACGAGAGTACCCTGAACTCGAGCGCCTCCCCTTCGGGAGCAACGTCGACCTCGATCTCCTCGCCGGCGGAGAGCTCCGTGCTCAGGATCTTCTCCGACAGCGGGTCCTCCATGAAGCGCTGGATGGCGCGCCGCAGCGGGCGAGCTCCGAACTTCTCGTCGTAGCCGTGATCCACCAGGAACAAGATCGCGGGGTCCGTCATCCGGATCTTGATCCCCTCCTCGGCCAGGCGGTCGCGCACCTCGCGCAGCATGATGTGCACGATCTGCCCGATCTGCTCGCGGTCGAGCGGGTGGAAGACGATGATGTCATCGACCCGGTTCAGGAACTCGGGGTTGAACGCCCGCTCGATCTCATCCTTCACGCGCGTGCGCATCGTCTCGTACTGCGTGGCGCCATCCTGCGGGTGGAAGCCGAGCGCCTTCCCCTTGGTGATGTCGCGCGCCCCGAGGTTCGACGTCATGATCAGCACGGTGTTCTTGAAGTCGATCACGCGACCGTAGTTGTCCGTGAGCCGCCCCTCATCGAGCACCTGGAGCAGGATGTTGAACACGTCCGGGTGCGCCTTCTCGATCTCGTCGAGCAGGATCACCGAGTACGGCCGGCGGCGCACGGCTTTCGTGAGCGTCCCCGAATCCTCGTAGCCCACGTAGCCGGGAGGCGCGCCGATCAGGCGGGACACGGAGAACTTCTCCATGTACTCGCTCATGTCCACGCGGATGAGGGCATCCCGGTCGGCGAAGAGGAACTCCGCCAGCGCACGCGCGAGCTCCGTCTTCCCCACGCCGGTGGGACCGCTGAAGATGAAGCTGCCGATCGGCCGGCTCGGGTTCTTCAGCCCGGCGCGGCTGCGGCGGATCGCCCGGCTGATGGCGCGGATCGCCTCGTCCTGCCCGACCACGCGCTCGTGCAGCTCCTCCTCCATCCGCACGAGCCGCTCCGTCTCCGCCTCCTGCAGCCGGGTGACGGGGATCCCCGTCCAGCGGCTCACGATGAAGGCGACCTCCTCCTCGCCGATCTCGGGCCGGTGCGTGCGACGTTCCTGCTCCCACTCCTCCTGCTTGGCGCGGATGTCGGCCTGGAGCTCGCGCTCCCGGTCCCGCAGATCGGCCGCGCGCTCGAAGTCCTGATCGCGGATCGACTCGTCCTTCTTCGCCGCGAGCGCCTCCAGGTCGTCCTTCAGCGCGGCCACCTCCGGCGGCGGCACCTGCGTGGCGAGGCGCGCCCGCGCGCCGGCCTCGTCGATCACGTCGATCGCCTTGTCCGGCAGGAAGCGGTCGGTGATGTAGCGCTCCGAGAGGCGGGCCGCCGAGCCGAGCGTGTCGTCGGGGATGACGACCTTGTGGTGGTCCTCGTAGTGCTTCTTCAGCCCCTTCAGGATCTCGATCGTCTCGTCGATCGTGGGCGGGTCGATCACGATCGGCTGGAAGCGCCGCTCGAGCGCGCCGTCCTTCTCGATGTATTTGCGGTACTCGTTCAGCGTGGAAGCGCCCACGCACTGAAGCTCGCCGCGCGCAAGCGCGGGCTTCAGCATGTTCGAGGCGTCGATGGCGCCTTCGGCCGCGCCCGCGCCGACCAGCGTGTGCAGCTCGTCGATGAAGAGGATGATGTTCTTGTTCTGCGCGATCTCGTTCATGATCGCCTTCAGCCGCTCCTCGAACTGCCCGCGGTACTTCGTGCCGGCGATCACGGCCGCCATGTCGAGCGCGAGGACGCGGTGGTCCTTCAGGCTGTCCGCCACCTCGCCCTTCGCGATCAGCTGGGCCAGCCCTTCCACGATGGCGGTCTTGCCGACGCCCGGCTCCCCGATCAGCACCGGGTTGTTCTTCTTGCGGCGCGACAGCACCTCCATGACGCGCTCGATCTCGTCCCCTCGCCCGATGGTCGGGTCCAGCTTGTTCTCGCGCGCGAGGTCGGTCAGATCGCGGCAGAAGTGGTCAAGCGCCGGGGTCTTCGACTTCTTCTCCCCCTTCGGCGTCGCCATGCCCCCGCCCCCGCCGCCGGTCGGCTGCGACGGGTTCACGTCGCTGCCGAGCAGCTTCAGGGTCTCGGCCCGAGCCTCCTCGAGCGAGACCCCTAGCGAGTTCAGCACCTGCGCCGCGATTCCCTTCTCCTCGCGCAGCAGGCCCAGCAGCAGGTGCTCGGTGCCGACGTAGGAGTGGTTGAGCTCGCGCGCCTCGGCCATGGCGTATTCCAGCACCTTCTTGGCGCGCGAGGTGTAGGGCAGCTCGCCCAGGGCGATCGTCGCCTTCCCCTTGCGCACCGACTCCTCGATCCGCTCGTGGACCTGCTCCAGGTCCACGTTCAGGTTCATCAGCACGGTCGCGGCCATGCCTTCACCTTCGCGGATCAGGCCGAGGAGTATGTGCTCCGTCCCGACATAGTCATGCTGCAAGCGGATGGCTTCTTCCCTTGCCATGGCAAGGACCTTCCGAACCCGATCCGTGAAATTGTAGTTCATGGAATTCCTCGTCGCCGGAGACCGTTCATTCTGTCCAACGCACGCTGATCACGCCCCGGGCTCGCCGCCGGTCGGCTCGCTGTCGCCGGACAGCGGGCCTTCGG
The DNA here is from genome assembly GCA_963708135.1 of uncultured Gemmatimonadales bacterium. Classification (GTDB taxonomy): domain Bacteria; phylum Gemmatimonadota; class Gemmatimonadetes; order Longimicrobiales; family RSA9. The sequence continues at coordinate 1,578,013 of OY970192.1, forward strand.
TGGCGAGGATGCGCCGGACGTAGGTTGCGCGATGCAAATCGCTCTCCGCGTCGGAGAGAGAGCGTCCGGCGGCCTGCTCGAGATGAGCGGCCTGGGTGAAAACCATGATTTTGTTCAGCGTGTATACACGAAGCCCGTCGAGAATGTTCATGCTGACGCCCATGCGGACGCCGCTCAGCAGGTTCATCACTTCCTCGAAGGAGAGCGAGCGAGCATAACGCAGCAGGCCGTAGGCGCGCCAGATCTTGTCCTCCATGACGGCGGGCGCGTCGCGGCGCAGCACCTCGCGCGCCTGCATCTCGTACTGGATCACCTGGCCGACGATCTTCTGCAGGTGGTCGACCAGGTCCTCTTCGCTCTTGCCGAGCGTCGTCTGGTTCGAGACCTGGAAGAAGTTGCCCACGACCTCGGAGCCCTCTCCGTAAAGGCCGCGGAAGGTCAGCCCGACCTGGCCGATCCCCTGCAGCACCTTCCCGATCTCCTTCGTCAGCACGAGCCCCGGCAGGTGGATCAGGATGGAAGCCCGCAGGCCCGTACCGACGTTGGTCGGGCAGCTCGTCAGATAGCCGAACTCCGGGTGGTAGGCCATCGGCAGCTCGGCGCCGAGCTCCTCGTCCACGCGGTCCACCACGCGGTAGGCCTCCTGCAGCTGGAGCCCGGACAGGAAGCACTGCAGGCGCAGGTGATCCTCCTCGTTCACCATCACGCCCACGTCCTCGCGCGGGCCCATGATGAGCCCCGAGCCATGCGGCGGCCCCTCACCGTTCCCGGCCAGCTCGCGCGAGATGAGGTGGCGCTCGAGCAGGACCTGACGCGAGAGCCGGGTCAGCTCCGACAGCTCGAGGGCGAGCCCGCCGCGCAGCACCTCCGAGTGCTGGATCGCCTGGCGAACGTTCTCGAAGACCTGCGCCCGCTCCTCCTCCCGGCTGCGCAGCGGGTAGCTGTGGCCCTGGAGGTTGCGCGCGAGTCGGACCCGGGTGGAAAGCACCACGTCGGCGTACGGCCCGCGATCCTCGAGCCAGCCGAGGCCGAAATCCGGGTAGGTCGTGAAGTCCCCCATCACAGCGCCGCCTCGAGGTCGCGGATCAGGTCGCGCAGCTCGGCGGCGCGCTCGAAGTCCTCGCTCGACACCGCCCGATCCAGCTTGCGCTTGAGGCCGGCGAGCCGCTCGGCCTGCTCGGCCTTCGTCGGGTCGGGGGGCAGGTAGACCTTGCCCAGGTGCTGCGTGCCCCCGTGCAGCCGGCGAAGCAGGCCGCGCAGGTTCGGCTCGAAGGTCACGTAGCAGTGCGAGCAGCCCAGCCGGCCCGTCTTCTTGAAGTCCTCCAGCCGCATGCCGCAGTACGCGCACGGGCCGGCAGTCGCGGCTTCGACGCCGCCGGACTTGCCCATCTGCGAAAGGAAGTCGGTGAGCGGGAAGTTCCCCACGTTGACACCGGGCTGCAGCCCCTTCTCCGCCGCGCAGGACTCGCACAGATGAAAGGTGCTCATCTGGTTGTCCACGATCTGCGTCAGGTGGATGATCGCCTCGTTCTCACCGCAATGGTCGCACAGCATGTTGCTCAGGCCGGGTAAAAGCTGCGGAGCTGGCCGTCCTTGACCAGCAGAATGCGGTCGGCGCGGTCCGCCAGCTCCCTGTTGTGCGTCGCCAGTACCATGGCAACGCCGTGTTCCGCACGCAACCGGAAGAAGAGGTCGTGCAGCTGCTCGCTCGTGTGGGTGTCGAGGTTGCCGCTCGGCTCGTCCGCCAGCAGCAGGGCCGGCCGGTTGACCAGAGCCCGGGCCACCGCCACCCTTTGCTGCTCGCCGCCGCTGAGCTCCGACGGCCGGTGCGAGGCGCGGGGCGCCAGGCCGACCTCGTGGAGCAACTCCCGGGCCCGCGCCTCGGCGGATGCCTCGGCGGTCCCCGCGATCAGCAGCGGCATCATCACGTTCTCAAGCGCGGAGAACTCCCGCAGCAGGTGGTGGAACTGAAAGACGAACCCGATCCGGCGGTTGCGCACCCCCGCCAGCTCCCGGTCGGGCAGCGCCGCCAGGTCCTGCCCCTCCAGCAGCACCTGCCCGGAGGTGGGGCGGTCGAGCCCGCCCAGCAGGTGGAGAAGGGTTGACTTGCCCGCCCCGCTGGCTCCGATCACGGCGACCGCCTCTCCTCTCGCGACGCGGATCTCTACCCCGTCCAGTACGGTGAGTTCGCTGCCGTCCTCCTCCACGTACGTCTTGCGGAGCGCCAGCCCCTCGAGGGCTGCGGGCCCATCCACGGAACGCGCGGCGGACGCCGGATCGGACGGCAGCGCCGTCGCGTCCGGCGCCGGTGCGGCCGGGACGGCCGGGGCGGCGGACTCGTTCAGCGCGCGCGGCTGCTCACTCATGACGGATCGCCTCCACCGGCAGCAGGCGCGAGGCCTGGCGGGCCGGGTAGATGGTCGCCGCGAACGCGATCAGAATGCTCGTCGCGATGATCAGCAGCACGTCCGTCGCGTCCAGCGCAACGGGCAGGGTATCGATGAAATAGACGTCGCCCGGCAGCGAGATGAAATGGTAGCGCCCGAGCAGGCCCACGAGCGCGAGGCCGCCGAGGGTCCCGAGCACCGTGCCGACGACGCCGATCGCGAGGCCCTGCAGCATGAAGACCCGCAGCACCGTCGCGTCCGTCATCCCCATGGACTTGAGGATCCCGATCTCCTTCGTCTTGTCCGTCACCACCATGATGAGCTGCGTGATGATGTTGAACGCCGCGACGACGACGATCAGGAAGAGGATCACGCTCATTGCCATCTTCTCGAGCTTGAGCGCGGAGAAGAGGCTCTGGTTGAGGGTCATCCAGTCGCTGGTCCAGTAGGGGAAGCCGAGCGCGTTCGCGATGCGGTCGCCCACCTGCCGCGCCTCCCACGGATCCCTCACGTTGGCCGCGACGCCGCTCACGGTGTCCGGACCCACGCCGAGCAGGTCCTGCACCGCCGGGATCGTGGCGTACATGTTCTGCGTGTCGTACTCGTACATCCCCGTGGTGAACAGGCCCGTCACCTCGAAGCGCCGCAGCCGTGGAACGATCTCCCCGTTCGGGCCGGTGCGGATGCTCTCGAAGGATGCCACCGTGACGGTGTCGCCCGGAAGCACGCCGAGCTTGTCGGCCAGCTTACGGCCCATCAGCATGCCGGGCAGGCCGCCGGAGCTGGGGCGGAAGGCCAACTTCCCCGCCCGGATCTGCCGTTCGATCGTGGTCATGGGCACGCGCGCCGCCCGAGGGTCTATCCCGTAGAGCTGCCCCGGCTGGGAGTAGACGCCCCCCGGCGTGACCGCCACCTGCGTCATGAGGAACGGCTCCGCGGCAAGCACGCCCCGGGTGTCGGCGACCTGCTTCAGCACCGGCTTCCAGTTGCCCATCCGGAAGCCCTGCCCCTGCTCGAAGACGTACACGTGGGGGTTGCTGCCCAGGATCTTCTGCTGCAGGTCCCGCTGCAGCCCCGTCATGACCGCAATCACGGTAATGAGCGCCATGACGCCGAGCAGCACGCCTCCGGCAGCGATCAGCGTGATGAGCGAGAGGAAGCGGCCGCGGCGGCGGGAGGCTAGGTAGCGGCGGGCGAGGTACCAGTCCAGCCTCCTCAAGGATGCCCTCTCACTCCGGCCGCATGGCCGGAAACAGGATCACGTCCCGGATCGACGCCTGGTTCGCCAGCAGCATGACCAGCCGATCCACGCCAACGCCCACGCCGCCCGTGGGCGGCATGCCGTACTCCAGCGCCCGGATGTAGTCCTCGTCCAGCCCCTGCGCCTCCTCGTCACCCTGCTCGCGCAATCGGACCTGGGCCTCGAAGCGCTCGCGCTGGTCGAAGGGGTCGTTGAGCTCGCTGAAGGCGTTGGCCAGCTCGCGGCCGGCGATCATCAGCTCGAAGCGCTCCACCAGCGCCGGTTCCCCCCGCTTCGGCTTGGCCAGCGGCGAGAGCTCGCGCGGGTGGTCCAGCACGAAGACCGGCTGCGCCAGGTGCGGCTCGACCAGGTCCTTGAAGAGCTCGTCGATCAGCTTCGGGCGCGAGAGCGCGCCCACGTCCGCGACACCGAGCGAGGCGGCCGCCCCCCGGAGCGCCGCGTCGTCCAGCGCGGCCACGTCGAGCTCGCCGTACTCGCGCAGCGCGTCGAAGTAGCGCAGGCGGCGGAACGGCGGCGTGAAATCGAGCTCGAGGGGACCGTGATGGATGCGGTGCCCGCCGCCGGTCACCTCCTCCACCAGCGCCACGAACATCTCCTCGACGAGCCGCATCATCTCCTCGTAGTCCGCGAACGCCTGGTAGAACTCCAGCATCGTGAACTCGGGGAAATGGGTACGGTCGATGCCCTCGTTGCGGAAGTCCTTGCCGATCTCGTAGACGCGCTCGAGCCCGCCGACGATCAGCCGCTTCAGGTAGAGCTCGTCGGCGATCCGCAGGTAGAGCGGCATGTCCAGGGTGTGATGGTGAGTGACGAACGGTCGCGCGGACGCACCGCCGTAGAGCGGCTGCAGCACCGGCGTCTCCACCTCCAGGTAGCCGCGCGCGTCGAGGAAGCGGCGCAACGCCGAGACGACGCGGGACCGGAGCACGAAGACGTCGCGCACGTCGCGGTTGACCGCGAGGTCGGCATAGCGTTGGCGGTAGCGCTGCTCGGTGTCGGCGAAGCCGCCCCATACCCGCGTCTCGCCACGGGCACCTTCCCCGACCTTGCCGATCGGGAGCGGGCGCACCGACTTGGCGAGAAGCCTGAACTCCCGCACCTCAAGCGTCACCTCGCCGGCCCGCGTCCGGAACAGCGGCCCCTCGGCGCCGATCCAGTCGCCCGGGTCCAGCAGGCCGAGCAGCCCGAACGCGTCCTCGCCCAGGATCGACTTCTTGAAGTAGAGCTGGATGCCGCCGCTGGCGTCCTCCAGGTCGGCGAAGAGGGTCTTGCCGTGCGAGCGGAGCGAGACGAGCCGGCCGGCGAGACGGAACGTAGCCCCCGCCGGCGACGCTCCGGCCTCGACCTCCCCCGCCCTCTCCACCGATTCGAAGGCGGCGCGCGCCTGCGCGGCCGAGGCGGTCACGTCGTAGTTGTACGCGTACGGCTCGATGCCGCGCGCGCGGAGCGCGTCCAGCTTCGCGCGCCGGTCCTCCAGCGCCTGGCTGCGCCGCTCGCCTCGGGCCTCCGTCTCCCCTCCCGCGGCCTCGCCGCGCTCCACCTCGCTCATCCTCTCCCCGTCACGCGACGGCGGCCCCGTGCTGCTTCAGGTACGCCTCTATGAATGGATCGATGCCGCCGTTCATGACCTTCTGCACGTCCCCGACCTTCAGCTCCGTGCGATGATCCGTCACCTGCGTGTAGGGCTGGAACACGTACGAGCGGATCTGGTTCCCCCAGGCGATGTCCGTCTTGGTGGCCTCCACCTTCGCGCGTTCCTCCTCGCGCCGGTCCAGCTCCCGCTGGTAGAGGGCCGACCGCAGCATCTTCATGGCCGTGGCCTTGTTCTGGAACTGGCTGCGCTCGTTCTGGCAGGCCACCACCACGCCGCTGGGCTCGTGGGTGATGCGCACCGCGGAGCTCGTCTTGTTCACGTGCTGCCCGCCCGCGCCCGAGGCGCGGTACACGTCGACCCGCAGGTCCTTCTCGTCGATGTCGATCTCGATGTCGTCGTCCACCGCCGGATAGACGAACACGCTCGCGAAGGAGGTGTGGCGCCGGCTCTGCGCATCGAAGGGCGAGATCCGCACCAGCCGGTGCACGCCCCGCTCCGCCTTCAGGTAGCCGTAGGCGTACTCGCCCTGGATCTCCAGCGTCACCCGCTTGATCCCGGCCTCCTCGCCCGGCAGCAGGTCGAGCACCTCCACGCGGTAGCCGTGCTGCTCCGCCCAGCGGTTGTACATCCGCATGAGCATCTCGGCCCAGTCCTGGGACTCCGTGCCGCCGGCTCCGGGATGCAGGGTGAGAATGGCGTCGCGGACGTCGTCGGGGCCACGCAGCATCCCCCGCAGCTCGAGCGTGCGGACCTGCTCCTCTAGGCGCTCGACCTCGCGACTCCACTCGGCCTCGAGCGCCTCGTCCTCCTCAGTCTCGAGCAGCTCACCCAGCTCGTCCAGCTCCGCCACCTTCTGCTTCACCGTGTCGTACGGCTCGACCCAGCCCTTCAGCTCCTTCACCTCCTGAACCGCCTTCTGCGCCTCGTCCGGAGCGTCCCAGAACGACGGCTCGGCCATCCGCCGCGCCAGCGTGGTCAGCCGCTCCCGCTTGCGAGCCACGTCAAAGATAGCCTCCCAGCGCCTCCACGCGCTCCCGCTGGGCCCCGAGCATTTCCCTGGTCTGCTGCACCGCCATGCGGGCAACCCTCCGTCTGTACGCGCGAGAGGCCGCCCCTTCCGGACGGCCTCACGAATCGGTTCGAATCTCTTGAAAAGATAGCGGGAAGCGGCCCTCGCTGCAACCGAGAAAACGGCGCCCGCGCGCCTCCTTCCGGACCCTCAGAACACCTTCCGCCCGCCCGCGAGCAGCTCGTTCAAAGCGTTGCGGAAGAACGGCGTACCCTTCGCCATCTCGAGTCCCACCTGAGCCACGTACTCCTCCCAGCTCTTCACGATCTCCTCCCGGAACTCGGAGCGCAGGGTTCCGGCCGCCGCGCTCTTCTCCAGCCGCTCCGGGTGGTAGGCGACGATGTCGGACACGAGCGCCCGCGCCAGGCGGGCCGCCCGCACCTTCGGGTCCTGGTTGGCGAAGGACGCCGCACGGGGGCGCTCCGTCGCGGGAGCGGCCGGCGCCGGAGAAGGCGGCGAGGCACCCGGCGCGGAAGCCGCTCCGGGGGACGGCGGCGCGGCGTCGCCCTCCGGGCGGGCGGCCGCCGCCGGGGACTCCCGCGAAGCGGTCGGGGGGTTGCCCCAGGCCGGAGCGGATACGGGCGACGGCTCGGGGGCCGACTCCACCGCCGCCGCGGTGTTCGGATGGCTCGCCTGGGCGGGGGACTCCGCCTGCCCCGGCCCGGCGGCGACGCCCTGGCGCGTGAGGAAGAACACGCCGGAGCAGCGCGCGCAGCGGGCGCGGGCTCCGGCGGCGGGCACGCGCTCGGGGTCGATGCGGAAGACCGCCTGGCAGTGCGGGCAGCGAATGTTCATGAGTCCAGGGGCACGTCAACGCGATAGGGGGAATAGCCGCCCGGCTCGCCGTAGACGTCGCGCTCGTCGGAGCGCCGATCGACGGCGTAGATCGAGCCGGGGAGCTTCTTGGCGAACAGCTTCATCTCGGTGGCGAGCTCGCTCACCCGTGCGGTGTGGGTGAAGCGGCGTGTCTGGTTGGTCACGACGCCGATCGAGAGCGTCATGAGCGGCACCCAGAGGATGTTGCCGCGGCGATCCCGGCCGAGGAAGTAGCCGGCGCGCCGGTCTTCCTCGGTGTACTGGTAGGGGATCAGCTCGTCGAAGATCTCGATGATCTCCTCGCAGCAGGTGCGCATGGAGTCGATCGGCACGTTGAAGATGAAGTCGTCGCCGCCAATGTGGCCGATGAAGCCGTCCGGCGCGTGCGCCTTCACCACGTCCCTCAGGATGCGCGAGAGCAGCAGGATCACGCCGTCGCCCTCGTTGTAGCCGTAGCGGTCGTTGAACTCCTTGAAGTGGTCGAGGTCGGCATAGCAGACGGCGAAGCGCTGGTCCCGCTTCATGCGCTCGCCGATGTCCCGCTCGATCTGGACGGTGCCAGGCAGCCGGGTGGTGGGGTGCACGCTCACATCGCGGTCGGCGCGGCGGAGGGCCATGCGCAGCCGGAGCAGCCGCTCGCGCGCATCCATCTCGGTGGTGAGCACCTCATCCGCGCCGGCCTCGAGCCCGGCGAAGAGGGCGTCTTCGCCGGGCGCGGGGCCGAGCAGGACGACCGGGATGATCGCGTTAAAGGTGTCGCTCTTCAGCATACGGCAGAGCTCGATGGCGGGCGCTTCCTCGGCAGTGTCGACCACGATCCCGGCGGGGTAGCTGCGGTTGACGAGCTCGAGCACATCGGCGCCGGCCGCGACGGGCACGACCGTGAGCCCCTGCTCATCGGCGAAAGCCGCGATCATGGGGGGCACGTCGCGCCCGCTCGGCGAGTGGTAAATCAGGATCGATCGAGAACCCATGACATTGGGAGGAAGGATGCATGCAGGGGAGATTGGCAGGAAAGCTACCACGGCCCGCGGCCGCTTGTCAAATGCTTCCCTCGCCGTCCAGTACGAAGTCGATGCGCCGGTCTTCGAGGTTCACGGACGACACCCGGACGCGCACCCTATCGCCCAGGCGGAAGTGCCGTCCACGCCGCTCACCGACGAGCGCGTACCCCTCCTCGCGGAAGGCGTAGTAGTCGTCCTCGAGCGAGCTGACGTGGACGAGTCCATCGACGAAGAAGTCATCCAGCAGCACGAAGAAGCCGAAGGACTGGACCCCGCTGATGGTGCCGGGGAAATCGTCGCCGAGGTGGCGCTGCATGAACTCCACCTTCTTCAGGTCGACACTGTCGCGCTCGGCGTCCACGGCCACCCGCTCGCGCTCGCTCGCGATGCGCGCGATCTCCGGGAGCACGCTTTCGCGGAGGTCCTCCGGGATCGGCGTGCGGTCGATCAGGGCGCGCGCCGAGAGGCGGTGGATGATGAGATCGGGATAGCGCCTTATCGGAGACGTGAAATGCGTGTAGTCGCGCGCGGCCAGCCCGAAGTGGCCGAGGCTCTCGGCGCTGTAGCGGGCCTGCTTCATGGAGCGGAGCACCACCGTGGAGACGAGGTTCGCCTCGCGGCGCCCCTGGACCTGCTCGATCACGCGCTGGAGGTCCTTGGGTCGGATGCTGCCGCGCCGGCCGAGTCGGAGCCCGAGGGAGGCGATGAACTCCTGGAGCTGCTCGAGGCGCACCGCCTCGGGGCGCTCGTGCACCCGGTAGATGAACGGCAGCTTCCGTTGTGTGGCCATGTGCGCGATGGTCTCGTTGGCGAGCAGCATGAAGTCCTCGATCAGCCGGTGCGCCTCGAGCCGGAGCACGCGCTGGATGTCGGTCGGCTCGCCTCGCGTGTTCAGGATGACGCGCGCCTCCGGGAGATCGAAGTCGAGGCTGCCGCGTTCCGCCCGCTGCGCCCGCAGCGTCCGGCTGAGGGCGAGAAGCGAGCGCAGTGCCTCGTCGGCCTCCGCGGAGACGGAGCCGGCGCCGTCCAGCACGGCCTGGGCATCGTCGTAGGAGAGGCGGTGGCGGCTGCGGATCACGGCTCGCAGGAGGCGCTTCTCGCGGACGCGTCCCTCCGTGTCCAACGTGAGCAGGAGCGAGAGCGTCAGCCGGTCCTCGTCCGGACGCAGCGAGCACAGGTCCGCCGACAGGGACTCCGGCAGCATCGGGATGACCCGGTCGACCAGGTAGACGCTGGTGCCGCGGCGCAGCGCTTCGGCATCCAGTGCCCCGCCCTCCTGCACGTAGTGGGAGACGTCCGCGATGTGCACGCCAACCTCGAAGAGGCCGTCCCCGAGCGGGCGGATCGAGAGGGCGTCGTCGTGGTCTCTCGCATCGGCCGGGTCGATGGTGAAGACGAGGGTGTCGCGCAGGTCCGTGCGTCCCGCGAGGTCCTGCCGCGTGATCCCGCGCTCGGCCGCGGCCGCGGCCTCCTCGAGTACGTCCGCGGGGAACGCCACGGGAAGCTCGTGGCCGTAGATGACGGCCAGCACGTCAACGCCGGGCGCGCCCATGGCGCCCAGCACGCGCTCGACCTCACCGGACGGGCCGAGGTGCTCGTTGCCCCAGCCGGTGACGCGGATGACGACCACGTCCCCGTCCGACGCGCCGCCGTGCTGTCCCGGCGGGATGAAAACGTCGCGCGCGAGCTTGCGGTCCTCCGGAACCACGAAACCGAAGCTGCGCTCCGCGTGGAAGGTCCCCACGAGGGTCTCCCGCGCGCGTTGCAGCACCTTGATGACGCGGCCCTCGACACGGGCCCCCCGGCGCCGGCGCTCGATGCGGGCGACGACGCGGTCGCCGTCCATGGCGGTACCGAGCCCCTCGGCGGGGACGAACAGATCGCCCTTTCCGTCTTCGGGGACCACGAAGCCGGCGCCGCTGCGGATCGTCTGCAGGCGGCCCATGAGCAGGTTGATCTTCTCCGGCGCGGCATAGCGCTGCCCCTTCACGCGGTAGAGCACGCCCTGGTCCTCGAGGTCGTGGAGGAGGACCTTGAACTCGTCATAGCGGGCGTTCGGGACGCCCAGCCCGCGGGCGAGCTCCTTGGCCTTCAGCGGCCGGCCGGCCTCGTTTCGGAGGTAGTCAACGACGTCCTGCGGCGGAACGGGCATGGTCACCTTTCGGGCCACGGAACAAGAACCTCCGCGGTGTATCGGAACCCCGGACCGAGCGGCTCGAAGCCGTGCTCGATGCGAATTCTGGGGGCGGTGGGCTGCGCGGCGCGGATGCGTGCGGAGATGAAGCCATCCACCGCGCTCAGCACGTGGTTGGCAAGGATCAGACCGAGAACCCGCGAGGCGGCGCGGAAATGGTCGTCGCCCCGGTGGATCAGCTCGCCGAAGCTGCGTTGCTCGAGGAGGTTGTCCCCCCACGCCCACGCATAGCCGGCGGGGATGGCGTTGGCCTCGTAGTAGGCGAGAGCCTGCTGGTACTGGATCGAGCCGGGCGGACGCGCCACATCCCCGAAAAAGAGCCGCTTCGCCAGCAGCCACTGCTGGCCGTTGAAGGTGGTCGTGTCGGTTTCCGGGTCGATCCCGGGCTGCCGCGGGTCCGCGTCGTAGCTGCCGCTGGCCGGCCAGTGCTCGATGGTCTCGTAGTACTCGAAGACCGAATCGTGGCGCACCCCCACGCTCACCCGACGGGCCACCTTCCACGCCAGGTCTCGGTACTGCCGCTCGAAGCTGCGGCCTGCGCGCCGGTGGCGCCGGTACTCCCACCAGCCGAACAGCTCGCCGGCGAGGTACGGCACCCAGCGGTCCTGCGAGAGCAGGTACTGGCCGGCGCCCGGGACGAGCGCCGAGGCCAGGAACGCCGCCGGGGCGAGCGCGCCCGGGGGGAGCCGGCGCCCGAGCAGGCGTGGCGCGGACAGGGAGTCCGGCGCGGGGAACGCCCGCTCGCCGGGCGCCGCGCGGAGGGCGGAAAGGCCCGCGGGCGGGGCAGGCTCCGGGATGCGTGGCACGGAACGGCGCACCTGCCCCTGGGCCGAGGCGGCCAGCGCGAGCATGGCGAGCGTGCCCGCCAGCGGGGCGACGGGGCGCACCGCTCTCATGCCGGCCCCTAGCGAGCCGTATCCGGAGTTGCAATGGGATCCGAGCACGGCCGGGCAGGAGGCGCCGCGTTGCTCGTCGTCGCCATTGCGCTGCCCTTCCTCCCCTCCGCGCCTTGTGGCTCGCGCGCCTGCGCGCTCTCGGTGCTCACCGCACTGCGGGAAGGGCGCACCTAGAACTCGATGCCGAAAGAGAGGTGTGGCGGCGCGCCCTGCGGCTCCAGCGGCGTGCTGCTGAACGACTTCGCGACGGCGAGAGTGAAGCGGTCGTACCTGAATCCGACTCCCATCGCCAGCCCCGGATCGACAGAGCCCGGAGCTCCGTTGTAGCCCATGCGGAGGAAGATCGCGTTGGCGACCGAGAACTCGGCACCCGCCGAAAGAATGTTCGGCCGCGGCGCCGGCGCCTGCGCCTCGACCTGCGCGCTCAACCGTAGCGCCAGGATGGTGTCGGGGTGCACGAGGTGCAGGACCTCGTACGCGGCGCCCAGGCGCAGTCGGTGCGGCGGTCCATCCGACTGCTCGTAGTTGACGAACTGGAGTGGCAGCCCCGCGTTGACGAGCGATGCGCCGAGCTCGAGGCCGGGCACCTGCGGCGGCCGGACCTGGATCCCGACGTCGAAGAGCTGTGTCGCCCCCGTGGGCAGGTCGGAGCACGAGCCGCAGGAGGTCGCGAAGATGAAGAGCTTGTAGCTGATCCCGGCATCGATCGCGCCGCCGAGCGAGGTGGCGAAGGATGCGTACACGGTGTGGGCCTGCAGGTAGAGCGTTCCAAGGGAGCCGGCCGGGCCCTGCGTGATCTCCGTCGAGCCCTCGTCGTCCAGCTCGTACGTGAGCCCCAGCGTGCCGATCCCCTTCGGGTGCAGGAGCAGCGAAAGACCGTTCAGCTGCCCGTCCACCTCGTCGCGGTGGTGGATCGAGAACTGCGCGCGGCTGAGCTCCGCCAGGCCCGCGGGATTCGAGAAGACGGCCTCCGGTCCACCCAGCGCCACGGTCGAGCGCCCGAGGGCGACGGAGACGGCGCCGATCGGGAGCAGCACCTCGTAGCAGCACTGGCTCGAGGCTACGGGCTGCTGCGCCCGGACGCGGGCGGCTGCGAGGAGCCCGAGCGCGCCGGCCAGCAGCACCACTCCGGCACGGTACCCATCCGCGGGAGCACGACGGCTCACGAGAGCTCGCTCAGAGCGGCTGGGCTTCGTCGATGAGCATGACCGGAATATCGTCCTTCACCGGATAGCGCAGGCGACACTCGTGACAGACCAGCTCGTTCTCCTCGCGCCGGTACTCCAGCTCGCCCTTGCACTTCGGGCAGACCAGGATCTCCAGCAGCTCGGCGTCCAGCATGGTGCTCCTCCTCCGCCACCCGCCCGCGGCGGCGCGGCTCAACGATCGTCCCGCGCCGGCCGCTCCGCCGGCACCGGGTAACCCAGGTGACGCAGGGCGCCGCGCTTGCGCCGCCACCCCGCCATCGTCTTTACCCAGAGATCCAGATAAACCCGCGTCCCGAGAAACGTCTCGATCTTCACCCGCGCGAGCGAGCCGAGCTCCCGGATCCGCGCCCCTCCCTTGCCCAGCAGGATCCCCTTCTGGCTGTCCCGCTCGACGTAGATCGTCGCCCGGATGTAGACGGGCTCCTCCGCTTCCCGGAACTCCTCCACCCGCACCACGGTGGAATACGGAACCTCCTGCTCGTACATCTCGAAGATGGTCTCGCGCACGAACTCGGCGACGAAGAAGCGCACCGGCTGCACCGCCACGTCGTCCGGCGGATAGAAGAAGGGCGAGGCCGGCAGCCTCGCGGCCAGCGCCTCCTTCAGCGCCTCGAGCCCGGTGCCCTGCGCCGCCGAGACCCGGTGCGGCTCGAGCCCGAGCGAGGCGCGACTCCAGGCCACCAGCGCCTCCACGGCCGCCCGCTTTGCCCGGTCCACCTTGTTGACCGCCACGGTGAGGGCATCCCGCCGCGACCTCAGGAGCTCCAGCGCTTCGCCCTCCGGCCGCTGCCCCGGACGCAAGCCGTCCAGCAGCAGAAGCACCTCGTCCGCATCCCGCGCTGCCGCCAGCGCGGTCTCGAGCATGGACTGTTGCAGGAGGTACTCGGGCTCGAGAAGCCCCGGGGTGTCGACGAAGATGACCTGGACCGCCTCCGTCGTGTAGATCCCGAATACGCGATCCCGCGTGGTCTGTGCCCGCGCGGTCACGATGCTCAGCACCTCGCCCGTGAGCGCGTTCAGCAGGGTGGACTTGCCCACGTTGGGCCGGCCCACGAGGGCGACGTAGCCAGCCTTCGTCTCCACGCCCCCCACGCTTCCGTCCGGGGCCATCATGCGGCAAATGTAGATGGCTCCGGCGGTTGTGAAAAGGCCCGGCGACGGCCTCCCGCCGGGTTCGCGGGCTCCGCCGGAGGCTCCGCACGCGTTCCGGTGCGCCGGACTTCCCGCACCGGCTGGTGGCGAGGCGGGCCGCCAGGGAGCGGCCGGGCAGGGGCGGTGGGGCCAGGATGCGTCAGAGCCCCGGCGCGCCAGTGTTGGGGCGTCCGGGGCTCTGGAAGGTGAGGCCGGCGACGACGTACTCTCCCACCCGGTCTCCCGGGCAGTACCATCCGCGCGGCGGGGCTTAACGACCGTGTTCGGGATGGGAACGGGTGTGACCCCCGCGCCATTGCCGCCGACCCGAGGCTTCGGGTCGAGCGGGTCTCGTAGTGCGCCCGGCGTGTGTGCCGAGCTGCAGCGCTCAAGTCCAACAGGAACGGCCAAGCCGCTCGGGCGATTAGTACGGCTCGGCTGAGCGTGTTGCCACGCTTGCACCTGCCGCCTATCCACGTCCTCGTCTCGAACGGCCCTTCTGAGGGCTTGCGCCCTGGGAGTGCTCGTCTTGGGGGGGGCTTCCCGCTTAGATGCTTTCAGCGGTTCTCCCGTCCCGACTTAGCTACCCGGCGCTGCCCCGGGCGGGACAGCCGGTACACCAGAGGTCAGTCCGTCCCGGTCCTCTCGTACTAGGGACGGCTCCCCGCAACACTCCTGCGCCCGCGACGGATACAGACCGAACTGTCTCACGACGTTCTAAACCCAGCTCACGTACCGCTTTAACCGGCGAACAGCCGGACCCTTGGGACCTTCTCCGGCCCCGGGATGCGATGAGCCGACATCGAGGTGCCAAACCGCCCCGTCAATGTGAACTCTCGGGGGCGATAAGCCTGTTATCCCCAGCGTACCTTTTATCCGTTGAGCGATGGCCCTTCCACTCGGAACCACCGGATCACTAAGGCCTGCT
>OY970192.1:1597500-5445952 GCA_963708135.1 uncultured Gemmatimonadales bacterium
TGCCGGGCGGGCCCGCAGAGGCGCGAAAAGGCAGTGCCGGGAGGGTGCTCACGACCGTGGCGGAAGCGGCGCGGAAGCCGAGCGGTCGAGGGGGCCGAGGCGGGCGTTTGGTCGCCGAGACCGCCGCCGGCACGAGAGACTCCGAGCGCCTCGCGGCAGCCCTCAGGCGGCGAAGGCGGCGAGCGAATGGGCGAGGGCCCGGAAGGCACGGGCGCGGTGGCTCATGCGCCGCTTCACGGCCGGGTCGAGCTCCCCGAAGGTGCGGCCGAGCTCCGGGATCTCGAAGAGCGGGTCGTAGCCGAAGCCGCCGCTGCCGCGACGCTCGGGCGCGATGCGGCCGGGGCAGGTGCCGAGGGCGACGAGGGGAGGCGCGCCGGAGAGGAGTGCGGCGGCAGCGCAGACGTAGCGGGCGCCGCGCCGTGGGTCGGGAAGGCCGTCGAGGCGCTCGAGGAGGAGGTCGTTGTTGGCCTCATCGAGCTCGCGGCCGTGGAGGTCCTCGCGGCCGGAGAAGCGTTTGGTGCGGACGCCGGGGCCGCCGCCGAGGGCATCCACCTCGAGGCCGGAATCGTCCGCGAGGGCGGGCATGCCGGCGCGCTCGGCGAAGAAGCGGGCCTTGGCGAGGGCATTGGCCCGGAAGGTGTCGAACAGCTCGACGGCCTCCTCTTCCGGCATGGGCGAGAGGCCGACCTCCTCAGGAGTGAGGAGGCGGATGTCCGCGCCGGCGAGGATGTCGCGGATCTCGCGGGCCTTGTGGGGGCTGCGGGTGGCGAGGAGGAGGCGGGCGCTCATCGTGGGAGCAGCCCGCGGGCCACGGGGGTGGCGCGGCGGCTCATCGGGCGAGGGCCTGGCGCTGAACGTCGAGGAGGCGGCGCATGCCGGCCATGCCGAGGTCGATCATGGCGTCGAGCTGGGGGCGGTCGAAGGCGTCGTGCTCGGCGGTTCCCTGGATCTCGACGAGGCGGCCGGACTCGAGGGCGACGAGGTTCATGTCGACGTCGGCGACCACGTCCTCGACGTACTCGAGGTCGAGGCGGAGGTCGGTGCCGACGATCCCGACGCTGACGGCGCTGACGAGCTCGCGGACGGGATCGGCGTCGATGTCACCGCGCTGCAGGAGCCAGTCGCAGGCGAGCCGGAGGGCGACGGCGGCGCCGGTGATGGCGGCGGTGCGGGTGCCGCCGTCGGCGGCGAGGACGTCGCAGTCGAGGATGATGGTGCGCTCGCCGAGCGCGGCGAGGTCGATGGAGGCGCGGAGCGCCCGGCCTATGAGGCGCTGGATCTCCTGGGTGCGGCCACCGATGCGGCCGCGCTCCCGGGGGGTGCGCCGGCCGGTCGAGCGCGGGAGCATGGCGTACTCGGCGGTGACCCACCCGGCGGCGCGCCCGCGTCGCCATTCGGGCACGCCATCCTCGACGGTGGCGGCGCACAGTACGCGGGTGGCCCCGAACGAGACGAGGCAGGACCCTTCCGCGGCGGGCGCGGCGCCCGTCTCGATGCGGACGGGACGCAGGGCATCGTGAGCACGGCCGGCGCGCGCGGGGGCGTTCATGAGGGGTCCTCCAGGATGCGGTGCATGAGGGCGGTGGTCGAGCGTCCCTCGAGATAGGGGAGCAGCACGAGCCGCCCGCCGGCGGCCTCGACCTCCTCGCGTCCGACGACCTCGTCGGGCGCGTAATCACCGCCCTTGACGAGGATGTCCGGGAGGAGGTCGGCGATGAGCCCCCGCGGCGTGTCCTCCTCGAAGAGGGTGACGGCATCCACGGCAGCGAGCGCGGCGAGCACGACGGCCCGGTCTTCGGCGGGGACCAGCGGCCTGCCGGGTCCCTTGAGCCGGCGCACGGAGGCATCGGTGTTGACGCCGACGACGAGAGCGTCACCGAGGGCGCGGGCGGCGTGGAGATACGCGACGTGGCCGCGGTGCAGAAGGTCGAAGCAGCCGTTGGTGAAGACGAGCGTCCCCCGGCGCGGGCGGCCCCAGCGCTCGAGCAGCGCGGCGCGGGAGAGGAGCTTCGATTCCGGTGGGACGGGTGCTCCGCCGGGGGACCCGGTGCTCACGGGGCCGGGTGCGCGGGGAGCGCGCCGTCCCGGGCCGCGGCGCGCACGACGGCGAGGATGGCGTCGGCGCCGCGCTCGAGGAGCCGTGCGGCGAGCGCGACGCCCAGGGCGTCGGCGTCGGCCGGCTGCCCGGCGATGCTGCCGCGCAGGAGCTCCGTGCCGTCGAGGGAGGCGACGAAAGCGTCGAGGGCGAGGCGGTCGCCGTCGATGCGGGCGAGGGCGCCGATCGGGACCTGGCACCCTCCCTCGAGGCTGCGCAGGAGCGCGCGCTCGGCCGTGGTGGCGGCGCGGGTCTCGGGGTGCTCGAGGCCGGCGACGAGGGCGGCGGTGGCATCGTCGCCTGCGCGGATGGCGACCCCGAGGGCGCCCTGCCCCACCGCGGGCAGCCAGCGCGGCGGGGAGAGGCGCTCGGTGACGGCGTCCTCGAGGCCGAGGCGGCGCAGGCCGGCCAGTGCGAGGAGGACGGCATCGTAGCGTCCGTCGCGGAGCCGCTGGACGCGGGTGTCGAGGTTGCCGCGCAGGTCCTCGACGCGGAGGTCCGGGCGCAGGTGGAGCAGCTGGGCGCGCCGGCGGAGGGAGCTGGTGCCGACGGTGGCGCCTGCGGGGAGGTCGGTGAGGCCGACGTCGCCGGAGGCGAGCAGGGCATCGCGCGGGTCCTCGCGCTCGAGGACGGCGCCGAGCGCGAGGCCGTCGGCGAGGCGGGTGGGTACGTCCTTCAGGGAATGGACGGCGAGGTCGATCTCGGCGTCGACCATGGCGCGGTCGATCTCGCGCGTGAAGAGGCCCTTGTCGCCGATGCGGGAGAGGGGCACGTCGGTTATGCGGTCCCCGGTGGTGCGCAGGATGACGATCTCGACCTGGAGACCGGCGTGGGCCTCCTCGAGGCGGGCCTTGACGTGCCGTGCCTGCCAGAGGGCGAGCGCGCTGCCGCGGGAGCCGAGGCGGAGCGAGTTGGCGGCGGTGCCGCGGCCGGTCACCATTGGGACTGGGCTCCATCGATCATCTGCTGGACGAGGTCGGCGACTGCGACCTTGCGGCCGACGGAGTCGTCCTGCTTGTCAGGCTGGTAGTCGCCCTTGCCGACGAGGCTGGAGGACTCCCAGAGGACAACGTTGCGCTTCGTGTCGATGATCTGAACGGACACGGCGATCTGCACCTGGTTCTGTACGACCTGCGGCGTCTGGCTCGAGGTGGCCGAGCCGGCGCGGTAGTTCTGGGCGGAGTCATCGTAGCGGACGACCTTGCCGCGGATGACGGCGTCGGCGACCTGCTCGCCGCCGGGCTTGACGCCGAGCGCCCGCGGGACGCGGTCCATCATCGCCTGGAACAGCTCGGTGGAGACCTGGAACTGCGGGGTCTCGTTGTCGAAGGGCGCGATATAGACGGTGCGCACGCTGGCGGGGAACCCGCCGCCGCCGCGGAACCCGTAGTTGCAGCCGGCGGCGGCGAGAAGCGCCAGCGTGGCGAGCAGGCTAATTCCCGCCCGGCGTCCAGATGGCGGACGGAAAGGCATCGACTTCATCGGCCTGGTCCAGGGTGAGGGTGAGCTCCCGGAAGGCGGTCCAGTCACGGTACACGGCCTTTCGGGGCAGCCCGAGCGGTCCGCCCGCATCGAGCTCGACGGTCTGCCGGCCGGAGGGGCCGGTCCATTCGGCCCTCCGCAGGCGGAACCGATCGAAGGAGAAGCGCCAGTGGTCGTCGCCGCGGGCGAAGTCGAGCTCGAGCGCGCCGTCGCTGCCGAGGTGGCTCGCGACGAGCGGCTCGGCCGGGGCCTGGAACACCCCGAGCGAGCTCCAGAGGAAGGCAGGCGGCGGGACGGGCGCGTCCGCACCTGCGCCGGGCGGCAGACGCAGGTCCATGCCCACGAGGCCCGCGGCGAGGTAGGTCTCACCGCGCGGCCCGAAGAGATCGAGGCGCGCGTGGTAGGGCGGCTCGACGCGGGCGGCGCCGCGACCGCCGAAGCGGGCGTCGCGGTCCGTGAGCTTCCAGTCGAAGCGGATCCGCACGGGGGTGCGGGGCGCGGTGGAGTCCTCGGCCGCACGGACGAGGGTTGTGTCCGCGGACGCGGTGGCCGCGGCGGCGGCGGCGGGCGGCGGATTGCCGCCGCACGCGGCGAGCGTCCCGGCGCTCAGGACGGCGAGCAGGGCTCGGGCCGCGCCCCGCGGCGGAAGAGTGTGGGCGGGCCGGCGGCCCGCGTCGATCGCGTTTCGCATCGGGGAAGAGTAACCCCGGACCCCGCCGTCGTTCCACCGGCTCAGTAGTCGAAGCCGATGAAGAGGGTGGCGAAGTGGTGGTCGAAGGAGCTGCGGCGGAAGACGAGGGGCGGGCGGTCGCCGAGGGCGAAGCGGCGCCCGATGTCGAAGCGGACGACGAAGGGGCCGCCGAGCGGCATGCGGAGCGCGCCGCCGTAGCTGCCCCAGGCGCCGTCGGGCTGCTGCCTCTCGAGCCAGCTCGAGCCGAGGTCGGCGAAGAGGGCGCCCTGGATGCCCGGGAGGGTCAGGCGGCCGAAGGGGAAGTCGAGGCCGATCCCGTGGAGCAGCGGAAAGCGCCATTCCTGGTTGAGGAGGAGGAGGCGCGAGCCGGCGAGCGAGAATCGGGGATAGCCGCGCAGCGCCATCGGGCCGCCGAGCACCTCGCGCTCGGGGATCGCCCCGGCACTGAGGAAGGCATAGGCTCGGACGGCGTAGGCGCTGCGCAGGCTGGTGCGGATGTAGTGCCGGAAGTCCGCGCTGAGCGAGTAGCTCTCCACGAGGGCGTGACCGGCGCCGAGGGTGCCGAGGCTGTCGATGGGGAGCTGGCACGCGAAGCAGCCGACGAGCCCGGCCGTGAGGTTGAAGCGCCCGCCGTCGATGGGGCCGGTCGGGAGCCAGAGGGTGTTGTCCTTGACGTAGGAGAGATAGCCGCTCGCCAGGTCGCCGCGGCGGGTGAGGCTGCGGGGATCCTTGCGGGTGTCCTGGTCGAGGAGCAGGTCGCGGTAGAACTCGGAGACGTCGACGCGGTCGCTGCGCTGCAGCCGCAGCTGGGCCTCGATGCGGCGGAACTTGGAGAGCGGATAGGCGCCGAGCAGGAACCCGCCGTAGGTGTTCTCGTCGTAGACGTACCAGGCGACGTCGCGGAAGAGTCCGCGGTATCGGAAGGCGCCGGCGCCCCAGTTGAGCCGGTGCTTCAGGTTCACGTAGGAGAGCTGGCCGCTGAAATTGTCCACGAGCTGGCTGAGGCTGGCCGCCTGGAAGGCGGAGATGCCGGCGAAGATCAGATGGTCTCCAAGCAGATCCGAGGCGACGAACTGCACGCCCTGGGAGTTGCCGTAGCCGGGCGAGACCGCGGCCTCGGCGCCGGCGAAGTCGATGGACATCTTCTTCCACTGGCGGTACGGCGCCGCGCGGGCGGTGCGAACGGCGGGCTTCTGGATGTCCTCCCACTCCCAGCCGATGGGCGCGACGCCGACGGAATCCGCGGGAGCGTTGCCGCCGGTGGCGGCCAGCAGGGGCCCGGCGGGCGGAGGCGCGAGCGCGACGGCAGGGGCACTCGCGCTGTCGGCGCCGAAGGCGAGGTGGTAGATGCCGAAGGTCTGGCCGGAGAAGCCGGCGAAGACGAGGCCGCGGTCGTCGGGGAGCCACGCGGGATCGAACGCTCCGCCGGCG
The DNA here is from genome assembly GCA_963708135.1 of uncultured Gemmatimonadales bacterium. Taxonomy (GTDB): domain Bacteria; phylum Gemmatimonadota; class Gemmatimonadetes; order Longimicrobiales; family RSA9. Next base: position 1,603,200 of record OY970192.1, read on the forward strand.
AGGTGCGTCAGGCGGCGGCCGGTACCGGCGGCATCGACGGCGTAGAGGTCGTAGAAGCCGGAGCGGTCGGAGCTGAACGCGATGCGCCTCCCGTCATGGGACCAGTGCGGGTTCTGGTCGTGCCAGCGCCCGAAAGTGAGGTAGCGGATACGGCCGGAGCCGAGATCGTAGAGGAAGAGATTCGTGTCGCCGTCGCGGCCCGAGGCGGTGCGGTCGGAGGCAAAGACGATGGTCGAGCCGTCGGGCGACCAGTCGGGGTCCTCGTCGCGGTAGCGGTCGTCGGTCAGCGCGGCGCGCGCGCCGGTGCCGACGTCGAGCGTGTAGAGGTCGGAGAAGCCGGTCTCGGAGATGCCCTCGAAGACGAGGCGCGTGCCGGTGGGGTCCCAGGCGGGGGAGCGCAGGCCGACGAGGTCCGGCCACTCGAAGCGCGCCACGACGGCGCGGCGGCGGGTGTCGAAGATGACGAGCGCGTCGCGGTCCTGGGAGCGGGCGACGAGGGCCACCCTGCCGCCGGCGTTCACGTCGATGCGCGACTCGTAGGCGTGCAGCGACTCGAGCCCGGCACTGCGCTCGCCCTCGAGGATGGCGTGGACGCCCTTCTCGCCCCGGTCGAGGCGGGTCTCGTAGAGGTCGGTGTAGCCATCGCGCGGCGAGAGGAACAGCACGCGAGGCATGGAATCGCCGGCCGGCACATAGACGATCGGCTTGAAGTTGGCGCCGCGGTCGGCCACGACGCGCGCGCCGACGTCGAGCGGCGGCCGGTCCGCATAGACGGGAAAGAAGCGCTTCTGGAGCGCGTACTTCCACTCGCGCGAAAGCTGCTCGAGGCTCTCCCCGAACACGGCCTCGAGGGTCTTCTCGAAGGAGTCGTACTTCCAGAAGTCCCGGTAGACGCGGTCGATGTACTGCTCACCGAAGCGGGCGGCGAGGTACTTGTGCAGCTCCGCGCCGAGCGGGTAGGCGGCATAGGCGTACATGCGCGAGAACTGCTGGATGGTGGGGAGCTCGTCGTGGAGGACCATGTCCCGCACGTACATCTCGTCCTCGGCCGTCTGCTCGCTCGACCAGTACTCGGCGAGCCCCTCGGTCCACCACTGGATCTCCTGCGGGGTAATGCGGTGAGCCCGCGGATGCTCGCGCTCGACCTCAAGGATCTCCGAGATCTGGAACGCGTGCACCAGCTCATGGCGCAGCGTGTGGCGGAACTGCTCGTAATCGCCGCGGAACGGCAGGGCGACGCGGCGCTTCAGGTACTCGGTGAAGCCGAGCACGCCCTCGGGGATGAACCCGGGCAGCAGGTTGGTCTGCTCGAAATCCTGGTCCGAGGCGTAGACGATCAGCGGGATGCGCGCCTCGGGGTGGTGACTGAACCTGCGCTCGAGGAGCACGTAGCTCTCCTCGCCGTATGCGAGGGCGAGTCGGGCGACGGTCTCCTCCGCCGGGTAGTAGTAGACGTCCAGGTGGGGCGAGGAGAGCACCTGCCAGTGGAAGTCGCGGTACTGGACCTTGTTCTTGCCGAACGCGCCCATCTGCGCCGCCGCGGGAGGGGCGGCGGCCAGGAGCAGGAGCACGGAGAGGAGCCAGTGTCGCTTCGTGGGAATCATGGGATGCTGCGCTTCATTGGATGGCTTCGATCGCCTGGATGCCGTCGCCCTGAACGACCCGGTCGACGACATCCATTCCCGCCGTGACGTGGCCGAAGACGGTATACCCGCCGTCGAGGTGCGGCTGCGGCGAGTGCGTGATGAAGAACTGGCTGCCGCCGGTGTCGGGGCCCGCCAGCGCCATGCCGAGCGCGCCGCGGTCGTAGGGCAGTGGGTTCATCTCGTCACGAATGCTGTACCCCGGCCCACCGTTCCCGTCCCCGCGTGGATCGCCGTCCTGTATCACGAAATTGGCGACGACGCGATGCCAGCGTGCGCCGTCGAAGTACCGCCGGCGCACGAGGCGCAGGAAGTTGTCCGTGGTCCGGGGCGCTTCCGACCCCGCCAGGGCGAGGACGATCTCGCCGCCGGCGGTACGTATGCGGACGGCGGGGTCCGGGGCGCCCTGGAGCGCGGGAACGATGTAGCGGCGCACGAGCGTCTCGTAGTCGGCCGCCGTGCGGCCGGCCGCGGCCGGCCATGCGGGGGGCCAGGATCCAGCGCCGAGCTCATGCTGCGCCTCGCGCCGCACGAGCGGGTCCGGGCTCGCCGGGAAGCGGAGATAGAAGCTGCGGGCGACCGGAACACCGTCCCGTGCCAGCGCGCCGAGGGCGTCGATCGCAGCGAGGGCGGCGTCATCGAGGGTGTCGGCGCGCGCGCGGGCGTATGCGTCGAGGAGCACGCCCAGGTCTCCAGGACGGGCGCGGCGCTCCAGCCCCTTCAACGCGTTGGCACGCACGATCGGATCCGGGGCCCCGACCTCCTGCAGAAACAACGTGTAAGCGGCATCGATCGTGTCTCCCACCAGGGCGACGGCGCTCTCGAGCGCTGCGGCCGCGACGCGGGGATCGGCATCCTCGGCGAGCTCGCGGACGAGAGAGGCCTCGCCCGACCAGCGGCCCCCGGCGAGGGCGCGGGCGGCGTAGAGACGGGCGCGCCAGTCGGCTGCGCCGGCGAGCTGCGCGGCGCGGGCGACCCCCCGGGCGGGATCGAGCCGGACCAGGGAGGCGAGCGCCGCGCCGCGGAGCGCCAGCCGCGGGGAATCCCGGCCCACGACCGCCTCCAGGGGCACGGCGGCGGCGGGAGCGGACAGCGATCCCAGCGTCTCGGCGGCGGTGATGGCCAGGTTGTCGTCGGCACCGGCGAGGAGAGGCGCGAGGAGCGGAACCAGGGCGGGGTCGTGGTAGGAGCCGAGGGCCCGGATGGCGTTGGTGCGCACCCCGGCGTCCGGATCGGCCACCGCGGCGCGGAGCGCGACCTCGGCCGCGCGGCGCAGGCCGGCGGAGTCGGCGAGCGCGGCGCGGAGGCCGCGGGCGGCGAACGACCGCACGAGAGCGTCGGGGTCCCGCATGGCGGCCAGGAGCGCGGGGGCGGCGGCGGGACCGCCGAGGCGCATGAGCGCGTAGACGGCGCGCCAGCGGGTGTCCGCCCGCGCGGCGCGAGTGAACGGAAGCACGAGCGCGAGCGCGCGTGGGCGGGGACCGAAGCGCCAGGCCGCGAGGAGCGCTGCGTGCAGCACGGAGTCGGGGCGTGGGGTCGGACCCGCACCCGCGGGGCCGCGTGCACCGGGCTGAGCGGTGGCGGCGCGGGAAAGCACCCCCGCGACCGCCTCGAAGGCCCCGGAGCCGCCGATCCATCCGAGCGCGGTGACCGCCCGCGCGGCGGGGGTGGCCGGGGCGGGGCCGGGGGCGGCGCCGCGAGGCCCCGAGGGCGCGGCGGGCTCCGTGGCGCCGGGTGCCGGGCCGGGGAGGGCCAGCTCGGCCAGGCCGCGGACGACCATGGCGCTCGTGTCCTTCAGGAGGCCGAGGGCGAAGGCGGCATCCGCCCGGACGGCGGCCGCGCCATCCCCGAGCGCGGCAAGGAGGAGTGGCTCGGCGCGGCGGTCGCCGATGCGGCCGGCGGCCAGGACCGCGCGGCGGCGCACCTCGGGGGAAGCGGACGCGAGCAGTCGGCGGAGAGTGTCCGGCTCGAGCGCGTGCCGGTCCTCCATCGCGATGGCGCTGGCCACGTCCGTGATCTCCGCCGCCGACAGCACGACCACGGGCCGCGGCGCCGGGGCGGGCGGCGGCGCGGGGCGAGCGCAGGCCAGGACGAGAAGGAGGTACGGGGTGCAGCGGGCGCGGCGGATGCGCTCAGCGGCCCGTCCTCCCGAGCGCGATCTCGAGGCGGGCGCGGAAATCCGGCGGGAGCGTGCGAAGTGAGCCATTCGAGTCGAGCGCGATCAGGCTGGTGGTTGCGGTGGCGAGGCGACGCGGCTCGGGCTCGAGACGCAGGATCTCGTAGCCGAAGGTGACGCCGCGGGACTGCACGCGCTCGAGCCAGGTGCGAACGCGGATGAGGTCGTCGTAGCGGGCGCCGGCGTGGTAGCGGACCCGGACGTCGGAGACGGCCAGGAACAGGCCCTGGCGCTCGAGCTGCGCGTAGGTGACGCCATGGCCGCGGATGAAGTCCGTGCGGCCGATCTCACACCAGACGAGATAGTTCGCATGGTACGCCACGCCCATCTGGTCGGTCTCGGCGTAGCGGACGCGGAGCTCCGAGGCGGCGACGTGGGGGCCTTCGGTCATTCGCCGTAGGGCACCCAGATGTTCTTCACCTGCGTGGCCTCGCGCAGGAACTCCTGTCCCCCGCCCTGGCGCGCGTCGGTCCAGTCCCGGTCATGGCCGCAGGACACCCAGGTTCGCTTCATGTTGCCGGCGGAGAGGCGCTCGACCTCGGCGCAGCCTTCGCGCGGGCCGAAGTACCAGACCGCGTCCACGTCGTCGTGGGCGGCCAGGACGGGCGCGAGCTCATCGCGGCGGCCGGTCACGATGTTCAGGACGCCGCCGGGCAGGTCGGAGGTGTCGAGGACCTGGTACAGGTCCGTGGCCGCGAGCGGCCCGCGCTCGGACGGCACGGCGACGACGGTGTTGCCGAGCGCCACCGGCGGGATCACCGTCGCGACGAACCCGAGGAGCGGCATCTCGGTCGGGCAGACCACGCCCACCACGCCGATCGGCTCGGGCATGGCGAGGGTGACGTTGCGGAACGGCGTGTGGTGCACGGCGCCGTCCCACTTGTCGGCCCAGGCGGCGTAGTCGAAGAGGCGACGGACGGCGAGGTCGACCTCGCGGGCGGCGGCGGCGGCGTCGCATGCGCTCATGGTCCGCAGGCGGGAGGCGAATTCCTCGGCGCGGGCGGCGAGGTTCTCGGCGACGTAGAAGAGGACCTGCGCGCGGTTGTGCGCGGTGGCGCGGGCCCAGCCGGCGGCCTTGTGGGCGGCCTCGACGGCGTTTCTGATGTCCTTGCGGTTGCCGTGGCCGACCTCGCCGACGAGGGTGCCATCGGGAGCGAGGACGGGAAGGCTGTGGCCCTGGTCGGGACGGGCCTGCCTGCCGCCGATGTAGAGCTTCGGGGTGCGGTCGATTCCCGGCCCCGCCACCCCGCCGGAGTGGGAGAGTGGGAGAGTGGGGGACCGGGGCGACGTGCCGGGCGCGGACGGGGCATCGGCCGATCCGGCGTCGAGGGCGGCCGCGTGCTTCGCGGCGGCGGCACTTGTCCCGGCGGCGGCGTTCTTCGCGGCCGCTTCCTGCTGCGCGGCGCTGGCTCGCGGCGCGGCTGCCTCTCTCTTCGCGCCCGAGTCCCTCGCGGCGACGGACTGGGGCGCGGGCTCTTCGCGCTCGGCCTGCCACTTCGGCTTCACGTACTCCCAGAGGCCTTCCCTGCCGCCCTCGCGGCCGAAGCCGGACTCGCGATAGCCGCCGAAGCCGGAGGCGGCGTCGAAGACGTTGGTGCAGTTCACCCAGACGGTGCCGGCCTTGATCTTCGGGGCGATGTCGAGGGCGAGGTTGACGTTCTCGGTCCAGACGCTGGCGGCAAGGCCGTAGCGGGTGTTGTTGGCGAGGGCGACGGACTCCTCGGGCGTGCGGAAGGTCATGAGCACGATCACGGGCCCGAAGATCTCCTCCTGCGCGATGGTGGCCGCGGGTGAGACGCCGGTGAAGAGCGTCGGTTTGAAGAAGCAGCCCTCGGGCGGGCAGTCCCAGGAGGGCTGCCACATGGTGGCACCCTCTTCCCTGCCCCGGGCGACGAGGCGCTCGATCTTCTCGAGCTGGACGGGCGCGATGATGGCGCCGATGTCGGTGGCCTTGTCGAGCGGGTCGCCGACGCGGAGCGTCTCCATGCGGGCGCGCAGCTTCCTCACGAGCGCGTCGGCCACACCCTCCTGCACGAGGATGCGCGAGCCGGCGCAGCAGACCTGGCCCTGGTTGAACCAGATGGCGTCCACGACGCCCTCGACCACACTGTCGAGGTCGGCATCCTCGTAGACGAGAAACGGCGACTTGCCGCCGAGCTCGAGCGAGAGGCGCTTGCCGCTGCCGGCCGTGGCCGTGCGGATGATGCGGCCGACCTCGGTCGAGCCGGTGAAGGCGATCTTGTCGACGTCCGGATGCTCGACGAGGAGCGCGCCCGTGCGGCCATCGCCGGTGATGACGTTGACGACGCCGTCCGGGAGGCCCACTTCGCGACAGGTTTCGGCGAAGAGGAGCGCCGTGAGCGGCGTGAACTCGGCCGGCTTGAGCACCACGGTGTTACCCATGGCCAGCGCGGGCGCGACCTTCCAGGCCAGCATGAGGAGCGGGAAGTTCCACGGGATGATCTGCCCGACGACGCCGACGGCGGTCGTGTCGCGGAGCTCGGCGTCGGCGGCCATGAGCTGGGCCCAGCCGGCGTGGTGGTAGAAGTGCCGGGCGACGAGCGGGATGTCGATGTCGCGGCTCTCGCGGATCGGCTTGCCGTTGTCGAGGGACTCGAGGACGGCGAAGAGTCGCGAGTGCTTCTGGACCTGGCGGGCGAGGGCGTAGAGCCAGCGGGCGCGGGCGTGGCCGTCGGCGTCGCGCCAGGCGGGCAGCGCCGCGCGGGCGGCCGCGACGGCGGCGTCGACGTCGCCGGCGCCGGCCTGTGCGATGCGCGCGAGGGGCCGAGCGTCGGACGGGTTCGTGGTATCGAAGGACTCGCCGGAGGCGGCCTCCCTCCAGGCGCCGCCGATGAAGAGGCCGAAGGCGCGCTCGCGGGCATCCAGCCACTGGCGGGCGGGCGCGACGCTCTCCGGGGCGGGGCCGTACTCGAGAGTCTCGAAGATCTCAGCGACGTTCACCGTGTCTGCCTTCATGCCATGGGGTGCCGGTGCGCGGCCGAATACCGGCCGGTGACATGGTGCTCGAGCTGCCGTTCGATATCGCCGAGCAGGGAACTGGCGCCAAAGCGGAAGAGCTCGGGCCGGATCCAGTCGGTGCCGAGCTCCTCCTTCATCATGAGCAGCCACTCGAGCGACTGCTTCGCGGTGCGGATGCCACCCGCGGGCTTCAGGCCGATCTTCACGCCGGTGCGCTCGTGGTACGCGCGGATGGCGCGGGCCATGACGAGGGAGACGGGCATCGTCGCATTGACGCCCTCCTTCCCCGTCGAGGTCTTCACGAAGTCGGCGCCGGCCATCATGCACACGAGCGAGGCGCGGGCGACGTTGCCGAGCGTACCGAGCTCGCCCGTGGCCAGGATCGTCTTCATGTGCGCCTCGCCCGAGGCCTCGCGGAAGGCGCGCACCTCGTCGTAGAGGGCGGGCCAGCTGCCGGTGAGGACGTGGGCACGCGTGATGACGATGTCGATCTCGCGTGCGCCGGCGTCCACGGACGCGCGGATCTCGGCCAGCCGCTGCGGGAACGGACTCAGCCCGGCCGGGAAGCCGGTGGAGACGGCGGCGACGGGAATGCCGGTGCCGCGCAGCGCGTGGACGGCCGTCTCGACGAAGTGGTGGTAGACGCACACGGCGGCGACGCGGATGCCGAGGTCCGAGGCGCCGAGGGCGTCGAGCAGGTCGGCACGCACGGGCTGGCGCGCCTTGGCGCAGAGGCGGCGCACGGTACCCGCGGTGTCGTCCCCGGAGAGGGTGGTCAGGTCGATGAGCGTGACGGCGCGCAGCAGCCAGGCGGCCTGCCACTGCTTCTTCACCGTGCGGCGGGTGGCGATGGTGGCGGCGCGGCGCTCGACGGCGCTCCGGTTCACGCGCACGGCGCGGACCCAGTCGAGCTCCAGGGGCATGCCGGGGTTGCGCACGGGGCCGTGGGAGCCCTGCGGACGGAGGGCGGCGCGGGGGGCGGCCATGGGACCGGCGTCGGTGGAACTCATAACGGAAAAGATACCCACCGCAGGCGACGGCGCCAGTCCGCTCTCTCGCGCCCGCGGGGCCGCGGGCATAGCTTGGCGCGCCATGGAGAAGCCCGACTACATCGCATCGGACGTCCACCTCGGCGCGGTGCCGCGCGAGACGGAGCAGAGGTTCCTGCGCTTCCTGGACCGCGTGGGCGCGGAGGCGCGCTCGCTGCTGATTCCCGGGGACCTGTTCGACTTCTGGTTCTCGTGGGGGGACGTCATCCCGGGGCGCCACGTGCGGGTGCTGGGCGCGCTCGGGCGGCTGGTGGACGCGGGCGTGCCGGTCTCGATGGTGGCGGGGAACCATGACGCGTGGGGCGGCCGGTTCCTGCGGGAGGAGCTGGGCATCACGTACTCGGAGACGATGCTGCGGCTGGAGCTGGGCGGCCGGCCGGCGCTGGTGGCGCACGGCGACGGGGTTGGAGGAGGCGACCTCAAGTACCGCGCGCTGAAGGCCACGATCCGCAGCCGGCTGGCGAGGGGCGGGTTCCGGGCGCTGCACCCGGAGCTGGGGCTGCGGATCGCGCGGGCGGTGTCAACGACGGAGGAGAAAGCCGGCCGGGACCCGCTGGCGGGGCGGGCGCGCTACATCCAGGCATGGGCGCTGGGGCAGCTCGAGGCGGAGCCGGAGCTGACGTGGGTGGTGTGCGGGCACGCGCACGTGCCGGCGATCGTCCGGGCGGGTGAGGGGCAGGCGTATCTGAACGCGGGGGACTGGGTGAGGAACCGGACGTACATCACGGTGGGGGAGAGCTCCGGAGCCGAGCTCAGGAGCTGGGACTAGAGGGCAGGGCCGCGCGAAGACGGGAGGGTCAGGCGGCGCGGCCGAACTCCTCGAGGTCCACGCGCTCGACGTGCTGGATGAGGTCGCCGACGAAGGTGCGGCCGACGTCGCGGAAGCGGAGCGGCGCGTCGCTGGCGAAGAAGGCGTGGCGCGGGGGCGCGGCGGCGGCGTCGCGGAGCAGGGCCGCGGCGCCCAGCGTCTGCTCGACCTCGCGGGCGGTCTCGTGGGCGGAATCCACGAGCGTCACCTGCGGCCCCATGATGTCCTGCAGCAGGTCCCGCAGCAGTGGGTAGTGGGTGCAGCCGAGGATCAGCACATCGACGTCCATCTGCTTCAGCGGCGCGAGATAGCTCTCCGCGATCAGGCGGGTCGCGGTTCCCTCCAGCATCCCTTCCTCCACGAGCGGCACGAAGAGCGGGCAGGGCTGCGCGTAGACGCGGGTTTCGGCGAGGCGGCGGCGAACGGCCAGGTCATAGGCGCCGGAGTGGATCGTGCCGGTGGTGCCGATGACGCCGATGCGCCCGGTGCGAGTGGCGTGGGCGGCCGCGCGGGCGCCCGGCTCGATGACGCCGATGACGGGGATGGGCAGCGCATCGGCGAGCGCGTCGTAGGCCGCGGCGGTGGCGGTGTTACAGGCGATGACCAGCGCCTTCACGCCGCGGGAGAGGAGGAAGGCCGAGGCCTCACGCGCGTAGCGGCGCACGGTGGCGGGGGACTTGGATCCGTACGGGACGCGGGCCGTATCGCCGAAGTAGACGAGCGGTTCGGCCGGCAGGCGGGCGACGAGCTCGCGCACGACGGTCAGACCGCCGAGGCCGGAGTCGAAGACGCCGATGGGACGTTCGGCGGTGTCGCTCACCAGGGTTTCCGGGCGGGGAGCACGGCGCGGATCTCGAGGCCGCCGCCGCTGCGGGGCTCGATCTGGATGGCGGTCGGGAAATCGGAGAGCTGCGCGTTGATGTAGGCATCGGCGCCGCCCGCCAGGGTCCAGAAGATGGCGAGAGTGATCCAGTCTTCGCGTTGCTTCTTGCGGCTCCTGACGAGGCCGTGGGCGTCGCGGACGGCGGGCACGCTGTCGATAGCGAGCTCGAGGCCTCCGCGCCTCGCGATCGAGTCGGCGAAGACGCTGTCCTGGCCGGCCCGCGTCCAGAAGGAATCGGTGACGAAGGTGCGTCTCACGTTCTCCCAGCTCTTGGCGCTGTTCAGCTTCGCGATCGTCTTGATCAGCATGTAGTCGCTGACGGTCTCGATCGCGAAGAAGATACCACCGCGCACGTAGGAGTGGGCGCTGGCCTCGCCCCAGCCCGGCACGAGGAGCGAGCGGAGGAACGCCTTGGCAGGGCTGATCAGAAGCGTGCGTCCGGCGGTATCGGCGGCCGCGGTCCGGCCGGTGTCCGCCGCGACGCGGCCGGTGGCGAGCGGCGCCACGCGCGTGGTATCGAGCGGCGCGGCGCGGGTCGTGTCGACGCGCGGCTTCGGCTTCTGCTGCGCGGCGGCGGGCGGGGCGGCGAGACAGAGGCCGGCGAGGGTCGCGAGCAGAGCGCGGCGGAGGAGGGGGCGGCTCACGCTTCCCCGCCTTTCAGCGCGCCGGCGGCGCTCGGCTCGCCGGCGAGCGGCGCCGGATCGTCGAAGGGGCCGGGGCGGGCCGCCACGCCGGCCGGGCGCCCCCCCACGACGCGGAGCGCACCGGGCTCGACGCTCACACGGATGCGTGTGGCGCCGGGCGGCTCGCGCAGCTCGCCATCGAGATGGAAGAAAAGGGGCGCGCCGCCGGCGCTCTCCACGGAGATCTCGCAGGCGCGACGGAGGGAGACGCGGGGGTGCCCGACGTGCGTGCCGCGCATGACGCGCGGCAGCACGCGAGCGATCTGCGGAAGCGTCAGCTGGTCCACGATGCACACGTCGAAGAGGCCGTCGGAGGGGCGGGCGCCGGGGCAAACCCAGAAGCCGCCGCCGAGACACGGGCCGTTGCCGATGGCCACGATCATGACCCTGCGCTCGAGCGCCTCGCGATCCAGGCGGATGCGGAGGGGGATGGCCCGGAATCGCGCGAGCGACCGGAGCAGGGCGATCAGGTAGGAGAGCATGCCGGGCAGGCGTGGCAGCCGCTCCATCTGGCGCACCACCTCGACATCGATGCCGGTGCCCATCCCGTTGACGAAGTACTCGCTCCCGCCCTGCCACTCGACGCGTCCCACGTCGAAGGCGGCGAGCCGGCCGGCCGCCAGCACGTCGTAAGCCGCGGCGCGGTCGGCGCCGGATGCGAGCAGCTTGGCGAAGTCGTTGCCGGTGCCGATCGGGATGACGCCGAGGCGCGGGACGTCGATGCCGCCGCGACCGCGCGCGCCGGCCCAGGACAGGATGCCGTTCGCGACTTCGTGGATGGTGCCGTCGCCGCCGGCGGCCACGATCGTCCCTGCGCCGGCCGCGGCGGCGTCCGCCGCGAGCGCCGCGGCATGGCCGGGCGCGGTGGTGGTCGACAGCTCGAAGGCGAGTCCACGGGCGCGGAGCTCGCGCTCGAGCTCGTTGCGGAGCCTCCGGCCGGCGCCGCCACCGGACGCTGGATTCAGGATGACGTGGAGCGGGGCAGCCATTCCGACAGCGGACCTTCTTCCAAGGGGTGGCACGGAGCGAGGATGCTAGGCGTCGGCCGGCCGGCCGTCAATCACCCGGCGCCGGCTCGAAGAGCGCCGCGGCGATGGTGCGGATCACGTCGGCGCCGAAGCCGCGTCGGGCCAGGTATCCCCAGAGGCGACGCTTCAGCCGCAGTCCCTCGTCCGATCCGGCACCGGGCGCGGCGCGGGCGCCGACGTTCCGGCGCCACCAGGCCTGCGCGGCGCGGCGAGCGAGATCGGCCTCGGAGAGCTGCTGGTCGCGGAACACGGCCTCCACGGCGTCTCCGGCGAGGGCCCGGTCCACACCGCGCGCGCTTAGCTCCTGCACGAGGCGGCGGGCAGAGCGGGGGCGGGAGCGGACGCGATCACGCACGAAGGTCTCGGCGAACTCGTCGTCGCGCACGAGCCCTTCCTGCACGAGGTCCCGGACGCAGGCATCGGCAATGGCCAAGCCGAAGCCCTTGCGGGCGAGGCGGCGGGCCAGCTCGGCGGCGGTGCGCGCGCGGTGTGAAAGCAGGTCGAGGGCCGCCTGGCGGGCACGGAAGGCCTCGTCGCCCTCGAGGAGGACGGTGAGCGCCGCCGGCTCGAGCTCGCGGCCCTCGCGGAGGCCGGCGCGGAGGACGATCTCGGCGGCCAGCGTCGCGCGCAACCCGCCCTCGAGCCAGAGCTCGAGGCGGTCCGGGTGTCGCGGGACGGGCTTCAGTGCGGTGACGCGCACGCGCCTCCTCCGGGTGCGAAGGGGAGGACTAATACCGCGGCCGCGGCGGATCGTGCCCGCGGCAGGGCGCACGCCCTTGTTGCCCGGGCCGGTGGGACGTAGCGTGCGGGACGCCCGCGGCGGGGGTACGGATCGGACGACAGGCGAGCGGAGGCATGAAGAGGCACGGGGACACGGAGCTGGAGCTCGAGGAGCGGCGGGGGCTCATGCGCTACGCCGCGTTCTCGATCCTGGCGGCGGTGGCGAACATCGCGCTGAAGGGCGGCGCGTACGTGCTCACCGGGTCCGTGGGCCTGCTCTCCGACGCGCTCGAGAGCCTCGTGAACCTGGCCGCGGCCGTGGTGGCGCTCGTTGCGCTGGGGGTGGCCGCGCTGCCAGCGGACGAGGAGCACACGTACGGCCACACCAAGGCGGAGTACCTCTCGAGCGGGTTCGAGGGCGCGCTGATCCTGGTGGCGGCCGGAAGCATCGCGTACGCGGCGATCCGCAGGCTGCTCCACCCGCAAGCGATCACGGCGGTGGGGATCGGGATCGCGATTTCCCTGCTGGCGTCCGCGCTCAATTTCGGGGTGGCCCGGGTACTGTTCCGGGCCGGCCGGCGGTTCGAATCGGTCTCACTCGAGGCCGACGCGCACCACCTGATAACGGATGTCTGGACGTCGGTCGGGGTCGTGGTGGGCGTATCGGCGGCGGCGTTGACGCGGCTGGACTTCCTGGATCCGGCGGTCGCGCTGCTGGTGGCGGCCAACATCGTGCGGATCGGGGTGCAGCTCCTGCGGCGCTCGGCGCTCGGGCTGCTGGACACGGCGCTGCCGGCGGAGATGCGCGACCTGATCCTCGCCATTCTCGACTCGGAGAAGGAGCACGGGATCGATTACCACGCGCTGCGGACGCGGCAGGCCGGGGTGCGACGGTTCGTTTCGTTCCACATCCTGGTGCCGGGCGAGTGGAGCGTGCAGCGGGGGCACGACGCGCTGGAGCGGATCGAGGACCGGATCCGTTCGGCGCTGCCCTACACGACGGTGTTCACGCACCTCGAGCCGCTGGAGGACCCGGTGTCGTTCGAGGACACGCGGCTCGAGCGGCGGCGCGGAGAGCCCCCCGGCGGCAGCGGGCGGGCGTAGCGGCGGCACATGGAGATCCGGGCGCTCTTTCTCGACATCGGCGGCGTGCTGCTGACGAACGGCTGGGACACGGCCGCGCGCCGGCGCACCGCGGAGCGCTTCGGGCTGGCGTGGGACGAGCTCGAGGAGCGGCACCAGCTCCAGGTTGGCGCGCTCGAGACGGGCCGCCTCACGCTGGACGAGTACCTGGACAGCGTGGTCTTCCACCGGGAGCGGAGCTTCGGCCGGGAGGAGCTCCGCGCTTTCATGTACGCCCTGTCGGCGCCACACGAGAAGGCGTTGCGGCTGGCGCGCTCTCTCGCGCGTGAGCGGCGGTGGCTCATCGCCGCGGTGAACAACGAGTCGCGGGAGCTGAACGCATACCGGATCGCGACGTTCGCGCTGGAGGAGATCTTCGACGTGTTCCTCAGCTCGTGCTACCTCGGCGTGGCGAAGCCGGGGCGGGAGATCTACAGGCGCGTGCTGGAGCTGACGCAGCACGAGGCGGCGGCGTGCGCGTTCGTGGACGACCGCGCGCTGAACGTGGAGGTGGCGGCGCGCACAGGGATGCACGCGCTGCGATACACGGACGCGGCACGGCTCGCGGAGTGGCTGGCGGAGCTCGGCGTGCGCGGCGGCGACGATGCGGCGGAGGGCGGGGACGCGCGGTCCCCGTCGGGGTCCTGAGCGGGGAGAGGAGACGGCAGTGGATCTCGGGATGATCGGGCTGGGGCGCATGGGCGCCAACATGACGGAGCGCCTGGTGAAGGGGGGGCACCGGGTCGTAGGCTACGACCGCAGCGCCGAGGCCGTGGCGCGCGTTCGGGCGTTCGGCGCCGAGGGAGCGGACGGGCTGGAGGCGCTGGTGGCGGCGCTGGCCCCGCCGCGGGCGGTCTGGATCATGGTGCCCGCGGGTGCGCCGGTGGACGCGACGATCGAGGCGCTCGTCCCGCTCCTGGAACCGGGCGACGCCGTCATCGATGGCGGCAACTCGTTCTACGGCGACACGCTGCGCCGCGCGGAACGCGTGGCGGGCGCGGGGCTGGCGTACGTGGACTGTGGCACGAGCGGCGGGATCTGGGGGCTGGCGGAGGGCTACAGCATGATGGTGGGAGGCGACGCCGCCGCCGTCGCACGGCTGCGGCCGATCTTCGAGACGCTCGCGCCCGGAGCTGACCGGGGCTGGGGGCACGTGGGCCCCGTCGGCGCGGGGCACTTCGTGAAGATGGTGCACAACGGCATCGAGTACGGGATGATGCAGGCGCTGGCGGAGGGCTTCGCGGTGATGGATGCCAAGCGGGAGTTCGCCCTGGACCTGCACCAGGTGGCGGAGATCTGGCGCTATGGCTCGGTGGTGCGCTCGTGGCTCCTGGACCTGACGGCGGCGGGGCTGGAGAAGAATGCGGCGCTGGAGGGGATCGCGCCGCGGGTGGACGATTCGGGCGAGGGACGCTGGACGGTCGCGGAGGCGATCGAGCTGGATGTGCCCGCGCCCGTGATCACGCTGGCGCTCCAGGCGCGGCTGCGGTCGCGGGTGGAGAACTCCTTCGCCGACCGGCTGCTGGCGGTGATGCGGAACGAGTTCGGCGGGCACGCCATCCATCCGGAGGCGGGGCCGTGAGGGGAACCGGCCGGGGCGGCGCGCGCCCCCGCACACCGGGACTCGAGCCGACGAAGCGCGGCGGGCCAGAGGGGGAGAGCACGGCCCGGGCGGCGGCCCGGGCGGCGGCGAGCGCGCGGCAGGGCGAGCGGGCGCCGGGGGCGGAGGAGGCCGTGATGCCGCGCGCGCCCGTCGAGCCGCACCTGTTCGTGATCCTGGGCGCGACGGGCGATCTCACGCGGCGGAAGCTGCTGCCGGCGGTGGCGGGCCTGATCCGCCGGGGCGGGCTGGGCGGCGAGACGGTGATCCTGGCCGCGGCGCTGGGGGAGGAGCCGACGGAGGGGGAGTACCGGACGTGGGCGCACGGGTCGCTCGGGGATGCGGAACTGGACGACGGCGAGCTGCGGCACTGGTGCGACGACTGCCTGCACTACCAGCCGCTCGGCGAGGGCGGGGCGGACGGGTACGCAGCGCTGGCGCGGCGGATCGAGGAGGTCGAGCAGGAACACGGGCTGCCGGGGAACCGGATCTTCTACCTCGCGCTGCCGCCGCGGGCGTTTCCGCGCGCGATCAATGCGCTGGGTGGAACGGGGCTCAACCGGGCGCCCGGGTGGGCGCGGCTGGTGATCGAGAAGCCGTTCGGGCGGGACCTCGAGAGCGCGCGTCGGCTGAACGAGGTGGTGCACCGCTGGTTCGACGAGTCGCAGGTGTACCGGATCGACCACTACCTGGGCAAGGAGACGGTTCGGAACCTGCTCGTGTTCCGCTTCGCCAACCCGATCTTCGAGTCACTGTGGAACCGTGACCGGATCGAGAGCGTGCAGATCACGGTGGCCGAGTCGCTCGGCGTGGGCCACCGGGCGGGTTACTACGAAACGGCGGGCGCGCTGCGCGACATGGTGCAGAACCATCTCACGCAGCTGCTCACGCTGGTGGCAATGGAGGTGCCGGCGACCTTCGACGCGGATGCCATCCGGGCCGAGAAGGTGAAGGTGCTGCGCACGATGGAGCCGGTGTGGCCCGAGGACGTGGTCTACGGCCAGTACACGGCCGGCGAGGTGGACGGGGTGCCGGTACCCGGATACCGTGAGGAGCCGGACGTGGCGCCGGATTCGCGCACGCCCACCTTCGTCGCGCTCCGGCTCGACGTGCCGAACTGGCGCTGGGAGGGAGTGCCCTTCTACCTGCGCACCGGCAAGCGGCTGGCACGGCGGCAGACGCGCATCGTGGTGCGGTTCCGGCGCGCGCCCGTGGCGTTGTTCCAGGACTCCGAGACGCCCGAGGTGCGGCACAACGTGCTGACCATGACGCTCCAGCCGAACGAGGGCTTCGCCATCGCGTTCCAGGTGAAGCGGCCCGGGGCCGACGTGGACCTGGCCGAGGAGCGGCTGCACTTCGAGTACGCGGACGCGTTCGGGACGCTGCCGGAGGCCTACGAGACGCTGCTCTACGACGTCGCGATCGGGGACCAGACGCTGTTCGTGCACGCGGAGGAGGTCGAGGCGTCGTGGCGGCTGTACGAGAAGGTCCTGGACTGGAGCGGCCGCGCGGTGGAGCCGTACCCCGCGGGGAGCGAGGGCCCGGCGGAGGCGGACCGCCTGATGCCCGCGGAGGAGGGCTGGACAGAGGAGTGAGCGGCGCCCGCTCCGGCGGCGGGGCGGGCGAACCGGCGAGGCGAAACGCGAACGGCGGACGGGAGCGGTGGAATGGCGGAGGGCCTGGTGCAGCTGGCACCGGTGGAGCATCACGTCGCGCTCGAGGACTACGGCGCGGTGGCGCACCTCGCGCAGGCCGTGCAGGAGCTCCGCGCGCACGCGGCACAGGTGCTCCCCGCCCTGCGCGGCCGCACGCTGTGGATGGTCAACTCGACGGCGCAGGGCGGCGGCGTGGCGGAGATGCTGCCGACCATGGTCGCGCTGCTGCGGGACCTTGGCTTCAGCGTCGAGTGGGCGGTGATCTCGCCGGGTGAGCCGGACTTCTTCGCGCTGACCAAGCGGCTTCACAACCTGATCCACGGGGCGGGCGACCCGGGGCTGGGCGAAGCGGAGCGGAACCTCTACGAGCGGGTGAGCCGCGCGTGCGCGGAGGCGCTCGGCGCGCTGGTCGGGCCGAGGGACCTGCTCGTGATCCACGACCCGCAGCCGGCGGGCGTGGGCGCGCTGGTGCGCGAGGCGCTGGGCGTGCCGGCGGTGTGGCGGTGCCACATCGGGATCGAGGAGCAGGTCCCCGAGACGCGCGCCGCCTGGCGGTTCCTCGAGCCATACGTGACGGCCTACGATGCGGCGGTGTTCACGGCCGCGGAGTACATCCCCTCCTACCTGACCGGCCGGGCACGGGTGATCCATCCGGCCATCGATCCGCTCAGCCACAAGAACCGGCCGCTCTCGCTGCACAAGCTGGTGGGCGTCATGCGCTGCGGCGCGCTGGTGCCCGCCTACGGACCGGTGATCGCGCCGGCGTACGCGGAGCCGGTGCTCCGCCTGCAGCCGACGGGGGACTGGCGGGCGGCGACGGACCCGGAGGACATCGGTCTGCTGTTCCGGCCGATCGTGACGCAGGTCTCGCGCTGGGACCGGCTCAAGGGGCTCGCGCCGCTGCTCGAGGCGTTCGCGCTGCTCAAGCGCTCGCTCTCGGGGGGCGGCCCCGCGCGCTCTGCGGTGCATCAGCGGACCGTGGAGCTCGTGCGCCTCGTGCTCGCGGGACCCGCGCCCGGCGCGGTGGCGGACGATCCCGAGGCCACGGCCGTGCTGGACGACCTGCGCTCGGCCTACCTGGCGCTGGAGCCGGCGGTGCAGCAGGACGTGGCGCTGCTGCTGCT
The DNA here is from genome assembly GCA_963708135.1 of uncultured Gemmatimonadales bacterium. Classification (GTDB taxonomy): domain Bacteria; phylum Gemmatimonadota; class Gemmatimonadetes; order Longimicrobiales; family RSA9. The sequence goes on from OY970192.1 coordinate 1,620,670, forward strand.
GCCGATGGGATCGCGCAAGGAGAACGCGCTGCTCGTGAACGCGCTGCAGCACGCCTCCAGCGTGGTGGCGCAGAACTCGTTGCGGGAGGGCTTCGGTCTCACGGCCGCGGAAGCGATGTGGAAGCGGGTGCCCGTGCTGGGCAGCCCCGCGAGGGGGCTCCAGATCCAGGTGCGGGACGGGCTGGACGGGCGCATCGGCCCCGATCCGGCGGATCCCGCGGCCGTGGCAGCGGTGCTGGACGAGATGCTCAAGGACGAGGGGGGGCGGACGCGCATGGGCGAGCGGGCGCAGCGGCGGGTCCACGACGAGTTCCTGATCTTCACGCAACTCCGGCAATGGCTGGAGCTTCTCGCGCCGCTGGCGGCGTGAACGGTCCGTCGGGAGCGGGCGAGGGAGCCGGGCTCGCGGACGCGTACCGCCGCGCTGCAGCGGCGGTGCTCAGCGCGCTGGCCTCGCGGCCGGATGGCCTGACGGAGGCCGAGGCGGCGGAGCGATTGGCGCGCGCGGGGCCGAACCGGCTCGAGGCGGCCGCGCCCGTGACCGCGTGGGCGGTGCTCGTCGCGCAGCTGCGCAGCATCGTCGTGCTGCTGCTGGTCGGCGCGGCCCTGGTGGCGCTGGGGCTCGGCGAGAGGGTGGAGGCGGCGGCGATCGCAGTGGTCCTCGCCATCAACACGGTCCTGGGATTCGCCACGGAGCTGCGGGCGCGCCGCGCCATGGAGGGGCTGCTGGGCCTCGAGACCCCGCGCGCGACGGTGGTACGCGAGGGGCTGGAGAGGGACATCGACGCGGCGGGCGTCGTGCCGGGCGACGTCCTCCAGCTGGAGGCGGGGGGCGGCGTGCCGGCCGACGCGCGCCTGCTCACTGCGACCGAGCTGCGCACGAACGAGGCGCCGCTCACGGGGGAGTCGCTTCCGGTGAGCAAGCGGCCGGATGCGGACCTCGGCGCCGACGTGGCATTGGCCGACCGTACGACGATGGTCTACAAGGGCACCACCGTGGCGGCCGGCGTGGGACGGGCAGTGGTGGTGGCGACGGGGATGCGGACCGAGCTCGGGCGCATCGGCGGCCTCGTGGCATCGGTGGAGGAGCAGGCGCCGCCACTCGAGCGGAAGCTGGACGCGCTCGGCCGGCGGCTGGTATGGCTCACGCTCGGCATCGCCGGGGTGGTGACGGGGATCGGGGTGCTGCGGGGGCGGGCGCTCGGGGCGATGGTCGAGACCGGCATCGCCCTGGCGATCGCGGCGGTGCCGGAGGGGCTGCCCGCCGTGGCGACGATCGCGCTCGCGGTCGGGCTGCGGCGGATGGCGCGGCGCCGGGCGCTGGTCCGGCGGCTGCCGGCGGTGGAGGCGCTGGGCTCGACGACCGTCGTCTGCACGGACAAGACGGGGACGCTGACGGCCGGCGAGATGACCGTGACGGTGCTCTCGGTGGCCAGCGGGCGGGTAGAGGTTACGGGGGTGGGCTACGGTCCCGAGGGGCGGCTGCAGCGCGCGGGCGAGCAGCTCGATCCGGCGCGGGATGCCGGCGTGCGGGCGGCGCTGCGCACGATGCTGCTGGCCAGCCGGGCGGACGTGCGACTCGTCGAGGGGGGCTGGCGCGCGCAGGGGGACCCCACGGAGGCGGCGCTCGTGGTGCTGGCGCGGAAGGCGGGGCTGACGCGCACGACGCAACTGGCGGAGGCGCCGCAGGAGGCGGAGCTGCCGTTCTCGAGCGAGCGCCGGCTGCTGGCGTCCTTCCACCGGGAGGGTGAGCGGCTGGTGGCGCACGTGAAGGGGGCTCCCGGCGCGGTGCTCGGGCGCTGCGACCGCTGGCTCGCGGAAGAGGGCGAGCGGCCGCTCGAGGAGGGGAGGCGCCGACTCCTCAAGGAGGAGAACGACCGCCTGGCGGCGGAGGGCCTGCGCGTGCTCGGCCTGGCCTCGGGGGCGGTGCAGGAGGCCTCGGAGACGGGGCTGCGCGGCCTGGTGTTCGTCGGTCTCGTCGGTCTCGTGGATCCGCCCGCGCCGGGCGTCCGCGAGACGATCGGGAAGCTGCGCACGGCGGGCATCCGCACGGTCATGGTCACGGGCGACCAGCGCGGCACGGCTGAGGCGATCGCGCGCGACCTCGGGATGCTCGGCCCGGCGGATGAGACGCTGGACGGGCGCGAGCTGCTCCGGCTGGGCGAGGGCGAGCTGCGCGAGCGGGTGGCGCGCGTGGGCGCCTTCAGCCGGGTCACGGCGGAGGACAAGCTGGCGATCGTGGAGGCGCTCCAGGGGCGGGGCGAGGTGGTGGCGATGCTGGGCGACGGCGTGAACGACGCGGCCGCGCTCAAGCGGGCGGACGTCGGAGTCGCCATGGGCGGGCGGGGCACGGACGTGGCCCGGGAAGTGGCGTCGGTCGTGCTGCAGGACGACCGCTTCCCCACGATCGCGGCGGCGGTCGAGGAAGGGCGGGTCATCTATGACAACATCCGCAAGTTCCTCTTCTACCTATTCAGCTGCAACCTCGCCGAGGTGCTGGTGCTGTTCGCGGCGGCGCTGGCGTCGCTGCCGCTGCCGCTGCGGCCGCTCCAGATCCTGTGGCTGAACCTGGTGACGGACACCTTCCCCGCCCTGGCCCTCGCCCTCGAGCCGCGTGAGCCAGGCGTGATGCAGCGGCCTCCACGCGACCCGGCGCGCGGCCTGCTCTCGGGGGCCTTCATCCGGCGCATCCTCCTCTTCTCGGCGCTCATCACGGCCGGCACGCTGGCCGCGTTCGGGTGGGGGCTGGCCGAGTCGGGGGGGACGCGAACGAGGCGGTGACGCTCAGCTTCATGACGCTCGCGCTCGCGCAGCTCTTCCATCTCGGCAACGCCCGCAGCCGGCTGCCGGTGCTGAGGCCGCAGCGCGTGCTGGCCAATCCGTACGCGCTGGCCGCGCTCGCGCTCGTCCTCGTGCTCCAGGTGCTGACGGTGTCGTGGGCGCCGCTGCGCGGGCTCTTGCGGCTGGCGCCGATGAACGGCACGGAATGGGGCGTCGTGCTCCTGCTCTCGCTCGTGCCCGCGGTGGCGGGACAGCTGCTGTCCTGGCTTCGGGCGCGCCGGCCCCAGCGGAGACAGGCCGAGGGCGGGAGCGACGAGGCGCCGGCCGCCGGCGCCCGGCGCTGAGCCTCAGAGCACCCTTCCCCGCCGCGCCGCCAGGCCGCATCTTGGCGGCGCCCCCATCGAAACGCCGCCCGCCGGCGGCCCACGAACGCGTTCGGGCGCCGTGCGCCCGGACCTCCCGACCACGCCGCCCCCGGGCGGCCCTCAGGCGAGGAGGACCATGGCCTCATCCGCCTCCAACCGGACGCAGGTCGCCACGTACCTCGGGATCGTGCTGGGCACGAGCGCGATCTTCTGGTGGCTCATCATCTCGGGAGGCAGCCTGGCGGGACACGGCGGCCTGTACGTGCTCGGGCTCATGTGGTGCCCGGGCGTGGCCGGGCTGACCACCCGGCTGGCGTACCAGGGCAACCTGAAGGGCCATGGCTGGGGCTGGGGCGGGACGCGCTGGCAGCTGCTGGCCTACGCGCTGCCGATCGCCTACGCCGCGGCCGTCTACGGGATCGTCTGGCTGACCGGCACCGGCGCGCTGGACCTCTCCCGGTTCGGCACGCCGTGGCTGCGCTTCATCTTCGTCGGCTCGGCGCTGAGCTGCACGTCCGCGCTGGGCGAGGAGCTCGGCTGGCGCGGCTTCCTGGTGCCGAAGCTGGCCGAGATGACCACCTTCACCCGGACGGCGCTGCTCAGCGGCGCGATCTGGACGCTGTGGCACGTGCCGCTGATCCTCTTCGCCGACTACAACGGCGGCACTCCCGGCTGGTACTCGGTGGCGTGCTTCGCCGTGATGGTGGTCGGGATCAGCTTCGCCTTCGCGTGGCTGCGGCTCCGCTCCGGCAGCGTCTGGACCGGGATGCTCATGCACGCGAGCCACAACCTGTGGATCCAGGGCTTCTTCGACCGGGTCACCGTGGACACCGGGCCGACGAAGTGGCTGATCGGGGAGTTCGGCGCCGGACTCGCCTTGGCGGCCGTCGTCGTGGCGCTCGTGTTCTGGCGGTTGCGGGACCGGCTGCCCGGCAGGGCGGCGGCGGCGCCGCGCGCCGAGGCCGAGCCGCAGCCGGCCTGAGCGGCCCGGCGGCGGCCGCAGGCGACGCACGGACCGGAGCGGAGGTCGCCGCGCGCCCGGCGCATCCGCGGCTCAGCCGGCCGGCCGCCGCCGCCAGAAGAGGAACACCGGGACGCCCGCGCCGATGAGCACGGCGCCGATCAGCGCGTTGGCGGGGTTCGACCAGACGGAGCTCGCCACGACGTAGGCGGCGGCGGCCACGAAGACGGCGGGGATCCAGGGGTAGCCGAAGGTACGGAAGCCAGGGGTCTGCGACCCTCCGCTCCGGGCTCGGTCCGCCTCGCGGCGGCGGTAGACGAAGAGCGTGGAGACCACGAGGCCGAAGAAGATCCAGTCGCCGAAGACGACGTAGTCGAGGAGCTGCCCGTACGTGCCGCTCAGCAGCAGCGCGATCGACCACGCCGCCTGGAAGAGGAGCGCGCCGGCGGGGGTGCGGTAGCGGGGGTGCAGGCGGGCGGCCCAGCGGAAGAAGAGGCCGTCGCCGGCCATGGCCTGGTAGACGCGCGGCGAGACCAGGATCACCAGGTTCAGGAAACCGAAGGCGGACGCGACGATGCCCCACCCGATGAGCGTCCCGCCCGTCGCGCCCAGCGTGGCGCGCATGGTCTCGGACGCCGGCGCGAGGCTCGCGGCGAGGCGGGGCGCGCCGAGCGTGGTCAGGTAGGCGACGTTGGCGAGCACGTAGACGCTCACCACGATGACCACGCCGAGCAAGAGCGCGCGCGGCAGGTTGCGGCGCGGCTCCACGATCTCCTCGGCCACGAAGTTGGCCTGTTGCCAACCGCCATAGCTGAAGAGGACGGGGATCAGCGCCGCGCCGAAGGCGGCGATGAGGCCCACGCCGGCCGCCGGCGGGCGGGCCGGAGCCGCGGCGCGGGCGGACGTCGCGCTCGCGGGAAGGCCGGCGGCGACGTGCGCGCCGCCGAGCAGCGCCCCGGCCGCGAAGGCGGAGAGGATCAGCGCGGCGAGTGCCACCAGCTTCAGGATGGTCAGGACGTTCTGCGTGGTCGCGCCGGGCCGCACGCCCACGTAGTTCACGGCCGTGAGCACCAGGATCGCGGCAATGGCGAGCGGGTCCACGGCCGCGGCGCCGAGATGGAGCGCGTCGGCCGCATAGCGGGCGAAGGTCACGGCCACGGCGGCGATGGCGCCGGTGGCGATGACGAGCAGGAGCGTCCAGCCGTAGAGGAAGCCGGGGAGCGGGCCGAAGGCGTCGCGCAGGTAGACGTAGCCGCCGCCGGCGGCGGGGCGGCGGGCGCCGAGCTCGGCGAAGCAGAGCGCGCCGATGAGGGCGATGACGCCGCCGGCGATCCAGGCACCGAGGATCCAGGCGGGCGTGGGGAGGCGCTGCGCGACGATGGCGGGGTTCAGGAAGATGCCGGCGCCGATGATGCCACCCACGACGATCATCGTGCCGTCGAAGAGGCCGAGCCGGCGGGCGTAGCCGGTGTCGCAGGGGGCGTCGGACTCCGTGGCGCGGGCGCTACTCATTCCAGGCGATGCGCGGGCATTCCGTGGGCACAATCGCCTCGGAATGCGCGGGAACGACGCGGGCGGTAAAGTCGCGCGCGGGTCGCGAGGCGGGGAGCGTCGCCTGATAGACGGCGCCGTGGACGGCGCCGGGCAGGGCGCCGGCGTGGGTCAGCGGGACGCGCTGTGCGGGGTGCTCGCCGGCGGCGTCGGCGTAGAGCTCGACGGCCACGTCGTCGGGACGGATGTCGCCGAGGTAGACCTGGGCGGTGAAGCACCAGTGGCCGTCGCGCTCGGCGGCGCCGACGTTGCCGAAACGGATCTCGTGCCAGTCGCGCTCGAGGCGGTTCTCCCACTCGCGCAGCTCGGCCACACGGGCGGCGCCATCGGCCTGGCGCCGGCGGATGGCCGCGGCGGCGGGCAGATAGAGGCGCTCGGTGTACTCGCGCACCATCCGGTTGGCGCTGAACTGGGGGGCGAGGACGGCCATGCTGACGCGCATGCGCTCGACCCAGGGGCGGGGCAGGCCGTCGTCACCGCGGGTGTAGAACTCGGGGACGACGGAGCTCTCCAGGATGTGGTAGAGCTGCTCGGCCTCCAGGGCGTCCACGTCGGGGCCGGTGCCCGCGAGGGAGGCGCCGAGAGCCCAGCCGGCATCGGGGCGGAATGCCTCCGCCCACCAGCCATCCAGCTCCGAGACGTTGAGGCCGCCGTTCACGAGCACCTTCATCCCGCTCGTGCCGCTGGCCTCGAGGGGGCGGCGCGGCGTGTTGATCCGAGATGTCGACGCCGCGCACGAGCTCCTGCGCCATGCGCATGTCGTAGTCCTCCAGGAAGACCACGTGGCCGCGCACGCGCGGGTCGCGCGAGAACTCGACCCACTCCCCCACCATCGAGCGGCCCAGCGGGTCGGCCGGGTGGGCCTTGCCGGCCACCACGATCTGCACGGGACGGTGGGGATCGGAAAGCAGGCGGGCGAAGCGGTCGCGGTCGCGCAGCAGCATGGTCGGGCGCTTGTACTCGGTGATGCGGCGGGCGAAGCCGAGCGTCAGGGCGTTCACGTCGAAGACGTGGCGGGCCGCCTCGATGCGCTCGCGGGGGACGCCGTGGTAGCCGAGCTGGCGGGCCAGCCGGCGCCGCACGTACTCGACCAGCGCCCGCCGCGACTCCGCACGCAGCGCCCAGAGCGCCTCGGCATCGACCTCGGAGAGCGCCTCGATGACGCCCGCCAGCGTGCCGCGCCAGCGCTCCTTGCCCGCGGCCTTCTCCCAGAGCCGATCCGCGGCCGGCGAGTCCCACGTGGGGACGTGCACGCCGTTCGTCACGTACGTCACGGGCACCTCCCGCTCCGGCCAGCGCGGGAAGAGGCCCTGGAAGAGGCGGCGGCTGACGGCCCCGTGCAGCCGGCTCACGCCGTTCGCGGCGCCCGAGCCGCGCAGCGCGAGATAGGCCATGTTGAAGGACTCTTCGCGGTCGGTCGGATCCTTCCGTCCGAGCGCCAGGAACTCCTGGACGCGCAACCCCAGCCCGGCCACGTAGTCGCGCAGCACGGGCTCGTAGCGATGGATCAGGTCCGTGCCGTACACGTCCATCCCGGCCGGCAGCGGTGTGTGGGTCGTGAAGATGTTGCCGGGGCGGGTGGCCCAGAGCGCGTCGCGGAAGTCGCCGCCGTTCCTGCGCATGTAGCCGCGCGCGCGCTCGACCAGCGCGAAGGCCGCGTGGCCCTCGTTCAGGTGGAGCACCTCCGGGTCGCGGCCGAGCGCCTCGAGCGCGCGCCAGCCGCCCACGCCGAGCACGATCTCCTGCAGGATGCGCATCTCCTGGCTGCCGCCGTAGAGCGTGCCCGTGATGCCGCGGTCGGCCGGGCTGTTGGCCGGGTCGTTGGTGTCGAGCAGGATCAGCTCGACGCGGCCGACCTGCGCGCGCCAGAGGCGGATCTGGAGGATGCGGCCGGGCAGGATGAGGGGGACGTGGAGCCAGCCGCCCTCCGGCCCGAGCACCGGCTGGACGGGCAGCCCCGACGGGTCGTTGAACGGGTAGGCCTCGCCCTGCTCGCCCTCCGGCCCGAGGACCTGCCGGAAGTAGCCCTGATGGTAGAGCAGGCCCACGCCCGTGAGGGGGACGCCCAGGTCGCTGGACGCCTTCAGGTGGTCTCCGGCCAGCACGCCCAGGCCACCGGCGTACAGCGGCAGCGCCTCGCCCAACCCGAACTCCATCGAGAAGTAGGCGACGCCGCCCAACTCGCCCGCGTGCGTGCGCCCGAACCAGCCGGGGTCCGCCAGGTGCGCCCGCCGCTCGTCATCGAGCCGGCGGAGCTCCTCCATCCATTCCGGGTCGCCGGCCATCTCCTCCAGCCGGCGCCGGTCGATCTCCTGGACCAGGACCCAGGGGTTCTCGAGCTGCTCCCAAGCGCGCGGCTCCAGCTGCCGCCAGAGCGGGTCCGCGGCGTGGCTCCAGGTCCAGCGTAGATCGAGCGCCAGCGCCGCCAGAGGCCGAAGCGCCTCGGGTAGCTCCAGCGGGATGTACGACCCGTACATGGCTCCCTTTCGAGTGGGTCTCGCGGCGCGGCGCGGCTCTGCTCCGGGCTGGTCGGCCGCGCGGAATCCGGTAGTCTCGCGGTGGCCCCCGATCGATGCAAGCGCTACACCGCCTCTTGACGCGGTCGGGCGCGCCCGCTCGATTCCCCCGATGCCTCCACCCTCCCATCGCCGCCGGAACGCCCTCACAGGCGAGTGGGTCCTCGTCTCGCCGCAGCGGCTGGAGCGGCCGTGGCGGGGACGCATCGAGGCGACGGCCGCGGAGGGCGCCCCCAGCTACGATCCGGCCTGCCCGCTCTGTCCCGGCAACCGCCGCGCGAGCGGCGCCGTGAACCCCGCCTACACCGGCACCTACGCCTTCGACAACGACTTCCCCGCCCTCCTGGCCGAGACGGACGGCGCACCCCCCGACGCGGATTCGGAGCTGCTCCGAGCGGTCCCGGAGTCGGGCGTCTGCCGCGTGCTCTGCTTCTCCCCGCGCCACGACCTCACCCTCGCGGGAATGACGCACGCGGAGCGACGGGCGGTGGTCGAGCTGTGGGTGGAGGAGACGCGGAGCCTGGGGGCGCGCCCCGGCATCGACGCGGTCCAGATCTTCGAGAACCGCGGCGCGCTGATGGGGTGCAGCGATCCGCACCCGCACGGGCAGGTGTGGGCGCAACGCACGGTGCCGGTCGAGCCGGCGCGCGAGGGACGGCGCCTGGGCGAGCACTATGCCGCCCACGGAAGGACCCTGCTGGAGGACTACCTGGCGGTGGAGCGGGGACGCGCGGAGCGGATCCTCCTGGAGAACGACCGCTTCACCGCGCTCGTGCCCTTCTGGGCCGCGTGGCCGTTCGAGACGCTCGTGGTGCCGCGGCGGCCGGCGCCGGAGCTGACCGGCCTCGGCCCCGACGAGCGCGACGCGCTGGCCGACGTGCTCGGGCGGCTGACCGCCTGCTACGACGCCCTGTTCGCGACATCGTTCCCCTACTCGGCGGGCGTGCACCAGGCGCCCACCGACGGTCGGCCGCACCCCGAGTGGCACCTCCACCTCCACTTCCTGCCCCCCCTCCTGCGCTCGGCAACGGTGCGAAAATTCATGGTAGGTTACGAGATGCTGGCGGAGCCCCAGCGCGATCTCACGCCCGAGACCGCCGCCGCCCGGCTGCGCGAGGCCGCGGACGCCGCGGGGGTGCGCACATGAGCCGCCGTCCGGCCGAGGACCCGCCGTCCGGGCGCCGCGGGCGCCGGAAGAGCGCCGCCCGCGGCAGCGCCGCCGCCGCAACCGGGGCGGACCCGGCGCAGGCGCTCACGCGGCGGGCGCGCATCATGCGCGTCGCGTTCCGCTGCGCGTTCGGCACCGACGCCGACCCCGCCGTGGCCGTGGCGCCGGGGCGCGTGAACCTCATCGGCGAGCACACCGACTACAACGACGGCTTCGTCCTGCCGATGGCCATCGACCGCGGCGTCGGCGTGGCCTTCCGGCGCCGGCCCGACCGCGTCCTGCGGGTGCGCGCAATGGACCTCGACGCGGCTCCCGCCGACATCGACCTGGATGCCCTCGAGCCCGGGCGGCTCGAAGGCTGGGGCGCCTACGTGGCCGGCACCGCGTGGGCGCTCTGCAAGGCCGGCATCCCCCTCCCGGGCGCCGACCTCGCCATCCACGGCGACCTGCCCGCGGGCGCCGGGCTCTCCTCCTCCGCCGCGGTCGAGATCGCCGTGGCCCGCGCCCTGTGCGCCGCCGCCGATGCACCGTGGGACGCCGTCGCCATGGCGCTCGCCGCCCGGCGCGTCGAGAACGAGTTCGTGGGCGTGCAGTCCGGCATCATGGACCCGTTCGCCTGCGCCGTCTGCGAGCAGGGCCACGCGCTCCTGCTCGACTGCCGCTCCCTCGCTCACGAGGCTGTGCCGATCCCCGCCTCCGCGGCCATCGTCATCATGGACACGGGAATCCGCAGGGGCCTCGCCGGCGAGGCGTACAACGAGCGCGTGGCGGCGTGCGGCCGCGCCGTCCAGGCGATCCGCGCCGAACACCCCGAGGTGCGCGCGCTCCGCGACGTCACGCCGACCCTTCTCGAGAGCGTCCGCGACGCCCTGGACCCGGTCACCTACCGGCGCGCGCGCCACGTGGTCGAGGAGAACGCCCGGCCCGCGGCCATGGCCGCCGCGCTCCGCGCCGGCGACCTCCCCGCGGCCGGCGCGCTGCTGCGCGCCTCACACGAGAGCCTGCGCGACCTCTACGAGGTGTCGGGGCCCGCGCTCGACCTGGCCGTCGCCTGCGCGGAGGCGCACCCGGCCTGCTACGGCGCCCGCCTCACCGGCGCCGGCTTCGGGGGCTGCGCCATCGCCCTCGTGGACGCCGGCCGCGTGCAGGACTTCATCCATGCCACCGCCACGGTCTACGCCGGCGACAGCTCGGGGCGGCCGAACTTCTTCGCCTCCGCGCCCGCCGGCGGCGCCTGCCTCGTGGATTGACCCGGGCCCGGAACCGCAGCGTGCCCGACACACGCAAGTACGGGCCTGGAGTGGGGTTGGGATTCGTCGCTTGAAGCTATGTCTCAACCGCCTCCCGGCGCGCCGGAGGACGAGGCCGGATGCGACACCGGGTCGGGCTCGGCCAGCAGCCGGTCCACCGCCTCGGCCAGCGCTGGCTCCGCGAACATGCCGCGGATCACGTAGCGCACCGTGCCGGCGCGGTCGATCAGGTAGGAGGTGGGAAGCGCGCTCGGCTCCACGATGCCGCGCAGCCGCGCGGCCGAAGCCATCCCTACCGGGTAGGTGATGCCGTGCTGCTCCACGTAGCGGCGAACATCACCGCTCGCCCCGACATCCGCCGCGAGGCCCAGGACCGTGAACCCACGGTCCCGCTTGTCCCGGTATACGCGCTCGAACCCCGGCATCTCGAAACGGCACGGCGGGCACCACGTGGCCCAGAAGTTCACCAGCACGACCCGGCCCCGCAGCGACGCGAGCGTCACCTGCCCATCAGACAACGTGTTCACGGCTACCCAGGTCGAGCCGTCCGCCGGCGGCGGCCGGAGCGCCCCCGCCTCGTGGGCGATACCGGTCGCCGCGGCCACCTGCGGCCACAGGCGCGTGCCCACGAAGCCGAGCAGGAGGGCCCAGAACGCCAGCTCAGCGCCGCGCCGGAGCGCCCTCGAGCGACGCTCCCGCCGATCCCGCGCCTCGCGCCGCGAACGCCGGCCGCTCACGCCGGCGCCCGCTGCCCGGCCTCCAGCAGCGCCTCCACCCGCGCCCGCGGAACCACGCCCACCTCGCGCCCCACCTCCACCCCGCCCCGGAACACCACCAGCGTCGGGATGCCGCGGATCATGTAGCGCTGTGCCGTGGCCGGGTTCGCGTCCACGTCCAGCTTGGCCACCAGCACCTCGCCCTTCCAGTCCCGCGCCAGCTGGTCCAGTACCGGCGCCATGTAGCGGCACGGCATGCACCAGTCGGCCCAGAAGTCCACCACCACCGGCACGCCGCTTTCCGCGATCACCCGCTCGAACGTCGCGTCGCTCACCTGCACCGGCCGATCCAGCGCCAGCGGCCGCCCGCACTCGCCGCACTTGGGGCCCTCCTCCAGCCGCTCCAGCGCCACGCGGTTCAGCCGCCCGCAGAACGGACAGCCCACCGTGGCGTGCCGCCTCTCCTCTCCCCTCGCGCTCATCGCTCGCTCCGATCCGAACCGTTTGAGGGACGCCTCCCCCGGAAGTCGCGCCCCGGGCGGCGCGTGTTTTCCCCGGCGGCGCCGCCTTGCGCCGGCCGCGCGCGTGCGGCACCGTTGAGCGTGGGTCGTAGCGCACTATATAACTACTTAACGATACAGTCAAGAGCGGAGCCCACCGTGCAGTACCCGCTGCCACCCGAGCTGCTGAAGGTCCTGGCCGAGCGATTCCGCCTGCTGGGCGAGCCGACGCGTCTGGCGATCCTGAGCGCGCTGCGCGCAGGGGAGAAGACGGTGTCGGAGCTGCAGGAGGAGACGGGGCTGGGGCAGGCGAACCTGTCGAAGCACCTGCAGCTGCTGCACGGGCAGCGGTTCGTGCAGCGGCGCAAGGAGGGGCTGTACGTGTTCTACCGGCTGGCGGGCGAGGACGTGTTCCGGCTGTGCGACATCATGTGCGGTCGGATCGCGGAGGAGTCGGAGGAGAGGCGCCGGCTGGTGGACGACGCTCTCTGAGCGAAGGGGTCGGCGGCTGCCACGGCGTGGTCGTCGCAGCCTTGCGCGGCGTGGCGCGAGCGGGCCCGGGGCCGGGCAGCCGGGCACGATTTATCGCACGCACGCACGCGCGCACACGCGGCCGAACGCGGGGCGCTCGGCATGCGGGGGCCGCGCCGCCGGGCTCATCCCCCCGGGGCGGGCGTGATGATGGCCAGGAAGCGGAGTCCCTCCTCCCCGGCGGTGATGCCGTGCTTCTCGCCGGGCTGGTAGGCGGCGGTCTGGCCGGCGGCGAGACGGGCCTCGTCGCCATCTCCGATGAAGATGCCCTGGCCGCTCACGACGTGGAGGATGACGCTCGAGGCGCTGCGGTGCGGGGCCACGACCTGGGCAGGCCGGAGGGTGAAGGCGACGATGCGTGCGTCGCGGGCGTCGTGGAGGATCTCGCTGGCGGGGCGGTCCTGCCGGGGCTCGGGTCCGGCTGCGAGGACTTTCATGCCTGCCTCCTGAGGGTGGGGCGCGCCGTGTCGAGGCGCATGGGTTCGGCGGCGTCGTCGAGGGTGCGCCAGAGGTTGTAGATGAAGAGGGCGCCGCCGGCGGCGCTGGCGGCGGCGCCTCCGGCCACGAGGATCTGCCCGAAGGTAGCGGAGGCGGCGCGGATGATCCAGCCGGCCACGAGGCCGGCCAGCCCGAGGTTGGCGAGCCAGAGGTGGGCTGCGGCGGCGCGCCGGCTGTGGAGCGGGGCGCCGCTGAAGCGCGGCAGGACGTGGTAGCCGACGCCGAAGATCATCATGCTGACGAAGCCGAGCAGGTTGGCGTGGACGTGGGCGGGACGCACGATGGCGGCGCGCATCGGGTCGGCCACGAGGCAGAGGCCGAGTAGGCCGCCCACGCCGAACCAGGCGAGGGCGGAGCGGATGAAGCGGCGAACGAACGGTTCCATCGGAGGCATTCTCCCTTCCGGCATCGGCGGGGGGACGGCGCGGCGGCGAGCGTCCAGGGTCTGCGACCAAGCTCGGGGACCGGTGGCCGCGGCGCTGTGATGCCGGTCACACGACGCGCGGGAGGGGGCGGAACCCGGGTCATCGCGGGGGGTTTGGAGAGCCATGCGCATCCTGGTGGTGGAGGACGACCGCAAGGTGGCGAGCTTCCTCGAGCGGGGGCTGCGCGAGGAGGGCTACGCGGTGGACGTGGCGCACGACGGGGCGACGGGTGCCATGGAGGCGCACGTCTACGATTACGATGCCCTGGTCCTGGACGTCATGCTGCCGGGGCGGAGCGGGCTGGAGATCGTGCGCGACCTGCGGGCGGCGGGGAAGGCGGTGCCGGTGCTCCTGCTCACGGCGCGCGACTCCACGGACGACGTCGTGCGCGGGCTGGATGCCGGCGCGGACGACTACCTGACCAAGCCGTTCGCCTTCGATGAGCTGCTGGCGCGCGTGCGGGCGCTGGTGCGCCGGGGCGGGGCGCAGCGGCTCGAGCGGCTCGCGTACGCGGACGTCGAGATGGACCGCATCGCGCACACCGCCGCGCGCGCCGGCGAGCCGCTCGACCTGACGCCGAAGGAGTTCGAGCTGCTCGAGCACTTCCTGCTGCGCCCGGAGGCGGTGGTCCGGCGCACGGAGCTCCTCGAGAAGGTGTGGGACCTGCACTTCGATCCTGGCTCGAACGTGGTGGACGTGCACGTGGGCAACCTGCGCCGGAAGCTGGCCCGACCCGGCGCGCCGCCGCTGATCCACACGATCCGGGGCGTCGGCTACATGATGCACACTGGCGAGCCGGCGTGACGCGCTCCTTCCGCTTCCAGCTGGCCGGCCGGCTCACGGCCGCGATGGCCGCCGTGCTCGCGGCGGTCGGCCTCGCGGGCTACATCGCGCTCCGCGCCACGCTCGACCGGCAGATCAACGCGAGCCTGCTGAACGTGGCCTCCATCCAGGGGGCCTCCGTGGCGCAGCCGAACAGCCCGGTCATGCGCTTCCACGAATGGGAGCTCACGCCGGCGGAGGCCGCATCGATCCGGGACCTGAACCGCTACGCGGAGGTCTGGTCGGAGGCGGGGCGGAGCCTCCTGCGCACCCGCTACATGACCCGCGACCTGCCGCTCGACCTGGCGGCGCTGAAGGCGGCCGGGGCCGGCCGGATCACCTGGGCCGAGCAGCGCTACATGGGAATTCCGATCCGGTCCGTCTTCTACCCGCTGGGCCGGATCGGTGCGATCCACGGGCAGCACGTGCTCCAGGTGGCCGCGCCGCTCGATGCGCGCAACCGGACGCTGCGCGGGATGATGCTCATCCTCGTCGGGCTGGGCCTCGTGGCCACCGTCGGCACCTTTCTCGGTGCGTCCTGGCTGGCCGGCCGGGCCGTCCAGCCGGTGCACCAGATCACGGACCAGGCCGAGGCGATCGGCGCCGGCACCCTTGCCCACCGCATCCGCGCGGACGCCTTCTCGGCCGAGTATCAGCGCCTCGTCCAGGTGCTGAACACGATGCTGGCGCGCCTCGACGGCGCCTTTCAGAGCCAGCGCCGCTTCACCGCGGATGCCAGCCACGAGCTGCGCTCCCCGCTCACCGCGATGCGCGGCGAGATCGAGCTGGCGCTCCGCAAGCCGCGCGAGCCGGAGGAATACCGGCGCGTGCTCGCGAGCGTGCTGGAGGAGGTCGAGCGGCTGTCCGAGACCGCCTTCGACCTGCTCACGCTCGCGCGATCGGACGCCGGCGTGCTCCCGGCCCGACTGCGCGCCGACGATCTCGTGCCGCCGGTGCGGGCCGCAGCGACGCGCCTCGGGATCGCCGCCAGCGAGAAGGGCGTGGAGCTCGAGCTCGACCTCCCGCCCGCCGCCCCCGCCATCCTCAATGCCGCCCTCGTCGGACGACTCGCCTGGAACCTGATCGAGAACGCCGTGAAGTTCACCCCGTCCGGGGGCAGGGTGCAGGTGAGCGTGCGCGCCGATGGCGACGGCCCCGCCCTCGAGGTGGCCGACAGCGGCCCCGGCCTGCCGGAAAGCGACCTGCCGCGCCTCTTCGACCGCTTCTACCGCGGCGATCCCGCGCGCGTCCGCCCCGGCGAGGCAGGCGGCACGGGGCTCGGCCTCTCGATCGTGCGGGCGATCGCGGAGGCTCACGACGCGGACCTCTGCGCCACCAACGGCCCGGCCGGGGGCGCGCTCTTCCAGGTCCGCTTCCGGGCCGCCACGCCCACCTCCTCGCCCGCGCCGACCCCCGGCTGAGGCGCGCAGCTCCGCCGCGTGAAGGAATCTTCACGCGCGCCTCACCTTCCCTTCATCGGCCCCAGGCCAGATTGCGTCAGGGAAGTTGGAGTCCGCATCACAAGAGGAGGAGTCCCGTGATACGCCGCGTCGTGGTGGCGGTCGAGGACCGCGCTGAAGGGGTGTCCGCGGATGGCTGCGCGCTCGACTGTGCGGGCGAGATCTCGCACAGGAGCGGTGCGGAAGTGACGATGCTCCGGGTGGACCCCGCGCCCGCGGTGAGGGCCGAGCTGGAGAGCCTCACACCGTACCGGCTCGAGGGGATGGTCGAGCAGGACGTGGCCTCCGGGAGCGCCGATACCGCGACCGGTCGGGCGGCGTTCGGCACGCTGAAGGCGCGGGTCGAAGGCGCGTGGGGCGTGGAGGTTGACCCCGCCACCGCGCGCGCCGCGTCCGGTGCCTGGGTGGGCGCGGAGCGGCGCCTCGAGCGCCTCGAGGGCGATCTGTTGGTGGCCCGCTTCGGGCGCGGTCCGTGCCCGCACGGCAACCTGGCGGAGGTCACCGAGCCGATGCTGCGCGGGCTCGTGCTCCCCGTGCTCCTCGTCCCGTCCGGGACGTGCCCGTTCCTGAGGACCCTGGACCACGTGCTCGTCGCGCTGGATGGCTCGCTCGAGGCGGAGCGGGCGCTGCCGGTGGTGGCGGACCTGCTGGCGGGCCGCGAGGCGACGCTCCACCTGCTGACGGTGGTGCAGCCGTTCTCGCCCTGGGGCGCGCTCCGGCACCGGGGCCCCGCCACGCTCTCGCGGGCGGGAGCGGAGACGTACCTGGCGGAAGTCGCCGGCGTGCTCGAGCGGACGGGCCGCGCGGTCGAGACGCACGTGCTCGAGGCGATGGATCCGGCCGAGAGCATCCTGGCGGAGGCGGGCCGGCTGCGCACCGACCTCCTCGCGCTGGCGATCGCGCCGCATGCGGGGCTGCGGCGCCTGCTCCCGCGGCGTGTCGTCCCTACGGTGCTCGAGCAGCTCGATCGTCCGCTCCTGCTGGTGCCGCCGGCCGGGCCGGAGGCGGGCGCCGGCGGGTCGGGCACACGTGCGCACTGAACCGAAAGGGGAACAGGTGATGACGCTCAGGTCCCTCGCCGCGGCAGCAGTGCTCACGGTGCTGTCGGGCGGCCTCGGCGGCTGCGGCCACGAGGTGGCTGCACCCGCCGCGTCGCCTACGATCCTGGCGTCGGTGATCCCGGCCGGCGGCTCGACCGGCGTCGATCCGAACGGCCCGATCGAGGTGGCCTTCAGCCATCCGATGATGCAGGGCATGGAGGCGTACGCCATGCTCCACGAGGGCGACGTCACGGGGCCCGAGGTCCCGGGGGCGTGGAGCTGGTCCGACGACCGCGCCACCCTGCGGTTCGTGCCCGATGCGGCGCTGCGGCCGCGGATGCAGTACACGATACACCTGGGCGGCAGGATGATGGACGAGGAGGGCGCGACGGTGGACATGGACGAGGCCGCGCAGAGCTGCGGCGGGCAGTGGGCGACCGGCGCGATGTGGGGCGGCGTCGGATCCGGGCCGGGCGGGATGATGGGCGGCGCGCCGGGAGGGATGATGGGTAGCGGCTGGCAGGGCGCCAACGGCAGCTACGGGATGGTGTTCACGTTCACCACCGCCTGAGCGCCGCTTCACCGCGTCCGCCGGCGCGGTGGGGCGGAGCGGCGGCAGGATATCAGGCCGCCGGGGCGGCGAGCAGCGCGCCGGCCAGGGCCGGCAGCAGGATGGCGGTGCGGCCCTCCAGCCTGGCCGCCGCGGCCTCGTCGGCACGCGTCGGGCCGAGGTTCAGGATGGCGATCGGGACCCCGTCCCGCACCGCGCGGTCGGTGAAGCGCCGCCCCGAATAGACGGTGAGCGAGGAGCCGACCACGAGCAGCGCCTCGGCCTCCTCGAAGAGCCGCCACGCCTCGTCCACGCGCTCGCGCGGCACGTTCTCCCCGAAGAAGACGACGTCGGGCTTCACGATCCCGCCGCACTCCTCGCAGGGCGGCACGCGGAAGCTCGCCGGAACCGCGGAGTCCAGCTCCGCGTCGCCGTCTGGGGCCGCCTCGACCACGGCCTCCTCGGCCGGCCGGACGATCCGCTCGGCCCAGCCGGGATTGGCCGCGAGCAGCAACCGCTGGTACTCCTCGCGGGAAAGGGCGCGGCCGCAGCCGAGACAGCGCACGCGGCCAAGGGAGCCGTGCAGCTCCACCACCCGGCGGCTGCCGGCGGCCTGGTGCAGTCCGTCAACGTTCTGGGTGATCACTCCGCGCACGACGCCGCCGTTCTCGAGCCGCGCCAGGGAGCGGTGGCCGGGGTTCGGGCGGGCCGCGGCCACCCTGCCCCACCCGACCGAGCTGCGTGCCCAGTAGCGCGCGCGACCCTCGTGGCTGCGCACGAACTCCTGGTACTGCATCGGCTTGCGCGCACGGAGGCTGCCATCCGGGCCGCGGTAGTCGGGGATCCCCGACTCGGTGCTGCACCCGGCGCCGGCGAGGACGACCACGCGGCGGCCGCGTAGCACGTCGAGCAGGGGCGCGAGGTCGGGTGTCCTGAAGGGGTTCGGCATGGGCTCCAATCAGGGGAAACACACGGACACGGGGGTGCGCTCGGCGGGCTTAACCCCGGGG
Organism: uncultured Gemmatimonadales bacterium; assembly: GCA_963708135.1. Taxonomy (GTDB): domain Bacteria; phylum Gemmatimonadota; class Gemmatimonadetes; order Longimicrobiales; family RSA9. Next base: position 1,638,814 of record OY970192.1, read on the forward strand.
CCGGCTCCTCCGCAGCGTCTCCACGACCAGGCCATCCTCCAGGGTCTCGCGCGAGGCGAGCTCGAAACCCTCGAAGATGCCAGCCGGGAGGTAGGTGTCGGCGTCCGGGACGCGCTCGGGGAAGCGGGTGACGCGCCATTCCCGGATCAGCGGGGCCAGGGCCGCGTAGACCTCGGCGCCGCCGATGACGACGACGTCGCACGGTAGCCGCTCGGCCAGCTCCGCCACCTCGGCGGCTGAGCGCAGCACGCGCGTGCCGGCCGGCGCCGGCGCGGAGCGGCTGAGCACGTAGTTGTCGCGTTCTGGAAGAGGGCGGCCGATGGAATCGAAGGTGAGGCGGCCCATGACGACGGCATGGCCCAGCGTCGCCTTCCGGAACTGCTTGAGGTCGGCGCGGGAGTGCCAGGGGAGCGTGCCTTCGCGGCCGATGGCGAGGGCGGGGTCCACGGCCACGATGGCGCGAACCACGCGCACCTAGACGGCCACCGGCGCGGGGACGGCGCCGTGGGGGTCATAGCCCTCGAGCAGGAGGTGCTCGTAGCGGAAGGACAGCAGCGCCTCGAGGCCGCCGCCGCGCAGGTCTCCGGCCTCGTCCACGATGCGCAGCGTGGGAGCGGGGCGCGGCTCGCGGGCGAGCACGGTCTCGACCTGCTGGAAGTGGCTCATGTAGATGTGCGCGTCGCCGAAGCTGTGGGTGAAGGTGCCCGCCTCGAGGCCGGTGACGTGGGCGACGAGGTGCGTGAGCAGCGCGTAGCTGGCGATGTTGAACGGGACGCCGAGGAAGAGGTCCGCGGAGCGCTGGAACAGCTGGCAGTGGAGGGTCCGGCCGCGCTCGACGTAGAACTGGAAGAGCGTGTGGCAGGGCGGCAGGTCCACGGCATCGGCCACGCGCGGGTCCCAGCCGCTGACGATGAGCCGGGTGGAGTCGGGCCTGGCGACGATCTGCTCGAGCAGCCGCGCGATCTGGTCCACGCCGTTCCGCTCCGGGTAGTCCCCGCCGAAGCTGCGCCAGAGGTAGCCGTAGACGGGCCCGAGGTCGCCGGCATCGCGGCCGAAGCGGCCGGTGTGCTCCGGGTCGGCCCACTCCCGCCAGATGTCCACGCCGCGGGCGCGGAGCTCCGCCTCATCTGTGCTGCCGGAGAGGAACCAGAACAGCTCCTCCGCCACCCAGCGGAACGGCACCCGCTTGACGGTCACGAGCGGGAAGCCCTCGCGCAGGTCGAAGACGAGCTTGGGCGCGTGCGGCGTGCGCCGCCGGCCGACGCCGGTGCGGTCGTTCGGCTCGTCCCAGCCGTGGTCGCGGGTGAAGCGGAGCAGGTCCTGGTAGGGTTTCATGGCCGCCTTGGCGTCGGGTCCCCTGCGCGTCCCACAGATTCCGGTCCGCGCGCAGGTTTGGCAAGGTCGGCGGCGCCGGCGGCGCTTGCTCGCGAGGCCGGTGCGGCCGACCTTCGAGGAATGCCGACAGCACGCTCCTTCACGATCTGGGTGGATGCCGATGCCGCCCCGCGCGACGTCAAGGAGATCGTCTATCGCGCGGCCCGCCGGCTCGGCGTTCAGGCCGTGCTGGTGGCCAACCAGCGGCTCTCCCTGCCGCGGGACAACCCGCACCTGAGCGCGGTGTGGGTCCGCGGCGGTCCGGACGTGGCCGACGCGCACATCGCCGAGCACGCCCTCGCGGGCGACGTGGCGATCACGGCCGACATCCCGCTCGCAGCGATCCTGGTCGAGAAGGGCGCGGTCGTGCTCGATCCGCGCGGCGAGCGCTACACGGAAGAGAACGTGCGCGAGCGCCTCTCGATCCGCGACTTCATGGAATCGCTGCGCGGCTCCGGCGTCGAGACCGGCGGTCCCAGGCCCTACGGCGCGCGCGCGAAGCAGGCCTTCGCGGCCGCGCTCGACCGTGTGCTGGCGGAGGTGCGGCGGGGTTGAGGCGAGGTGGCGGGAGTGCGTGGGAGTCGAACCCACCCACCGGGGTCTTAACCCGGCGCAACGCTTTTGAAGAGCGCGAGCCGCACCGGCGACCATGCACCCCCACGCCCGAACCGTAGCGGTATCCGGGGGCTGGAGCAAGCGGCGGCGGCTGGAGGTGCTCGCGGCCAACGGCGTCGAGTTCATGCTGGCGCACGACGCTGGACCGGGACGGCGCCTGACCCCGACGCCGGCCGCAGCCGCGGGCCCGCGGCTGCGGTTCGGCTCGCCCGCCGTCAGCCAGCGGTCCAGCTCCCGCCCCTGGCGCGTCCCTCCATCTCGCGTTCCGCCTCGAGGCTCTCGAGATCCCGGTAGATCGTCGCGACCGCGATCCTGCGCCCGTCCTTGACATAGTTGACCGTGCAGTCGCGTGCCGCCGGGTCGCCCTCCACGAGGGCCTCGTCCCAGCCAGGCGCGTGTCCCACGTAGTTGATGGGCACGTCGTAGTGCTGGCTCCAGAAGAACGGCACGTCGCTGAAGCCGCTGCCCCGGCCGACCATGTCCGCCGCCGCCGCGGCACCCTGCCGCTGTGCCACCACCCAGTGCTCGATGCGTGCGCTCTCGCCACTGACCGGGTCCGGGTAGCGCGCGATGTCGCCGGCCGCCCAGATACCGGGGACGCTCGTGCGCAGCCGACCATCGACCCTCACGCCATCCGCGACCTCCAGCCCGGCCGCCCGCGCCAGCTCCACGACGGGACGGACGCCGATCCCCACCACGATGAGATCCGCGGCGAGCGACGTGCCGTCGTCCAGCTCCACGCCGCTCCCGCCCACGCGCCCCACCGTGCGGCCGAGCTGGAAGCGGACCCCGTGCTCCTCGTGCAGCGAGCGGATGGCCGCGCCCAGCGCCCGCCCCAGCACGTGCTCGAGCGGGACCTCCTCCGGCGCGACCACGTCCACTTCCAGCCCCCGTGCGCGCAGCGACGCCGCCACCTCGAGCCCGATGAAGCTGGCCCCCACCACCACGGCGCGCCGCGCCCGCTCCGCCGCGGCGATGATCGCGCGGCTGTCCGCCAGGGAGCGGAGGTAGTGCACGCGGGGATCGTCCGCGCCGGGCGCCGGCAGGCGCACGGGCGCGGCGCCCGTGGCGAGCAGCAGCGCGTCGTACTCGAGCACCCCCCCACCTGCCAGACGCACCCGCCTCGCCTCCGGCTCCACCGCCTCCGCCGCCGAACGGTGCACCCTCACACCGTGCTCCTCGTACCAGCCCTCCGGGCGCAGGGGAATCCACTCCTCCGGCGCGCTCCCGGCCAGGTAGTCCTTCGAGAGGTTCGGCCGATCGTAGGGCGCCGACGGCTCCGGCTCGACCACGTCGATGCGCCCGCCCCAGCCGTGCCGCAAGAGCGCCTCGACCGCCGCGGAGCCCGCCGCCCCGAAGCCCACGACCACCACGCGCTCCACGGGCTCCGCGGCGCCGGCGGCGCGCGGCCGGTAGGTCGCGGGCTCCAGCTTCTCTGCCAACCGGACGGTGTCTCCCTCACGCACCACCCGCCAGGTCGGCACCGGGTTCAGCGCCGGGGCGCGCAGGCTCTCTCCCGTTCGCAGCGAGAAGCACGCGTGATGCCACGGGCAGCGCACCGTGCCCTCCCCCACCAGCCCCTCGCCCAGCGGACCGCCGTAATGGGTGCACGTGCCACCCACCGCGGTCACCTCGTCCCCCTCGCGGTAGAGCAGGACCGCCTCCCCTCCCGCGTGCCCCACGAGGATCCCACCATCCGGGATCTCGGCGAACGCCACGCCCGCGGTCAGGTCCGGTCCGCTCGCCCCGGTCGTCTCTGCCATGCCTTCGCCTCCTGGTCGGAACGTCCTCGCACTGATACCAGAAGGAAAAGACAGGGTGGCCGCGTGGAGTGCCCGGCGGCCAACGCCGGCGCGCCCCCGCCAGGGTAGCGTGTGGCACCGCGGGGAGGCGCCCGGCTGCGTCATCGTGCTGTCGAAGTCCGGCTCGAGCAGCGCCACCTGACCGCCGGGCCGCAGGACCCTGGCCATCTCGGCGATCGCCGCCGCCGGCCGCGGGAGGTGCAGCAACGCCGGCGAGCAGAGCGCCCGATCGAGGGAGGCGTCGGAATGCCCACCACGGTCAGACCCTGTGCGCTCGCGGCCCCGTCAGCTCGTGCTCTGCAGGTACGTGTGCCCGCTCGTGGGGTCCATCTTCACCTCCCACCGCGCAGACGCTCGCCGCTTCATCCGTGCTGCCGGTGCCGGTGTACTTGGCCAAGGGTGGCGTCGGCGAAAGCGCCGCCGCGGGCTGGCCCGCTGGGCTGACGGGCGCGCGCCGGCATCCAACCTGCGGTGACACCCAAAAGAACTCGATCACGGAGACGGAGAATGAAACTAGCCGCAATCCGCTGGCTCGCGCTGCTCGGGCTCGCCGCCCTGTGCGCCGGCTGCTTCGGTTTTCTGGGGGGCGGGCCCAAGATGCACGCAGCGGTGCTCGTTTCCAACGACCTGGTCCCGCCGGCCCGTATGACCATCGAGCTGCGAAAGGACGGGAAGAAGAAGGCGACGTTGGGCGACGTGTCCCCCGGCGACACTCGGACGCTGACATATTCCTCCGGGGACCTGTCCGGCTCGTACCAGCTCGTGGCCCGTCAGGTCAGCGGCGCCGCGTTGACCTCGCGCAATTTCGCGCTGTTCGACAACGCCCGGATCCGGTGGGAGCTCCGCGGCAACGACCTGTCCGTGCTGCAGGGACAGTGAAGGGCCGCGGCGGGTGCCGCGGCCATTGTATCCCCGGTACCCGCAGCGCCGCTCCGTGATCGGTCGAGTAGCTCACTTGAAAACTCCTGCGCGTGCTCGTCGTATACGTCCCGACCCGCCGCCCGGCTGTGATGGAAGGCGACCTCGGCCCGCGCATGATCGACTCGGCGCGGAGGACGCATGGCTGAGCTCCAGGCTTCGTCTGCTCGGCCGCGTCCAGCTCTCGGCGCACGAGAGTGGCGGCGAACGTCTGATCGCGTTGGCGCCCAAGCCGCTGGCGCTGCTGGTGGACCTCGCCGCGGCGGGCGCGGATGGCCGGGCGATCCGGCGCGACACACTGCTCGCCCTCTTCTGGCCCGAGCTGCCGACCGCTCGGCCTCGCGCCGTCCTGCGCCAGTTGCTGTTTCATCTGCGCCGGGCGCTGGGCGCCGCTGCGCTCCGCACGGATCGGCAGAGCATCGCGTTGGCGCACGACGCGCTGTCGTACGATGTGGTCGCCTTCGAGCAGGCACTGGCGAGGGACTCGACCGCTACTACGCGGACGACGCACACGAGAGCGCCCGGCTGATGAACGCGGCGCTTGCGGAGGACAGATCGTGCCCCCGGCCTCGAGCAGCAGCACGCGTACGCTTCGGTCTTCCGACAGACGCGCTGCCACCACACAGCCGGCGGACCCGGCGCCGACGACCACGTAGTCGAACGTCTCCAATCTCTTGTCTCCGGAGCGTGGAGGGGATGGCAGTCGCGAAGTCCTGAGCGAGCGACGGCGCCGTCTGCATGGGTGCGATCATGTCCTCGGCGCGCCCGGCCCGCACAAGGTAGCACGCACAGCACTGTTGCGCGCTCCGCCGATGGACAGGAGCGCACGCGCGACGCTCCGCTCGCGCGACGCTCCGCTCGCGCGACGCTCCGCCCGCGCGACGCTCCGCCCGCGCGAGGCGGAGCGCCTACCGGGCGACGAGCTCGACCCGTCGATTCCTGGCGCGGCCCTGTTCCGTGGCGTTGGATGCGACGGGCGCGAGCGGGCCGACGCCCCACGGCGAGAGGCGACGGGCGTCAACGCCGTAGTGCGCGACCAGGGCATCGACGACCGCGCGGGCGCGAGCTTCCGACAGCGCGCGGTTCCTCTCGACGGTTCCGGTGTTGTCGGTGTGGCCGACGACGAACAGGCGGAGGTCCGGCTGCTGGCGAAGCAGTTCGCCGATCTGCATGAGCACCGGCCCGGACGCGGGTTTGAGGTCGGCGCGGTCGGTGTCGAAGTAGATGCCGTAGACGGAGACGCTGCCCTTCGCGTTGATGTCGCGCGCCATCGCGGCGGCATCGGCGGTGACCAGATCCTCCTCCATCGGCTTGACCTCCACGATGTCGAGTTGCGTCAACGGCTTCTTCAGGTTGAGCACGAGCAGCGAGACGTACACATCGCCATCGGGTCCATGCAGACGCCCGGCGAGGTAGCGCTGCCCCTCATACACGGGGCCGGAGAGGTTCATTCCGGCCCGGTGCATGATCCCTTTCGCGAACGTGTTCAGATAGTCACCGCACAGTCTGCAGGCGGGCGGAGGCGCCTTGCCGGCACATTCGCGGCCGGCGCACTGGAAGATCGCCTCGAGGCGCGCGCCCTTCAGCGCACGCTCGTAACTCCTGAGGATCTCGAGCGTGGTGCTGTTCTGCGGCGCCTCGTAGGTGATCATCGTCAGCCGGCCCTCCACGGGCCGGCTGTTGCGACCGTCGATCACAGCCGCCACGGGCTCTGCCCTGATGCCGCTCCTGTAGCCGTTGATCGGCTTCGTCACGAGGCGATACTGGTCGAAGTCGGAGGATCGATACTTGACGATCCTGCTTCCCTGGAAGCGGGACACGAGCGGGTGGTCGCTCGAGCCCGCGACGTCCTGGGCGTGCGTGGCGACCGGTGGAGCGAGGAGCAGCGCGAGGCCGAATACGACGCCGGAGCTGCGCGAGGGGATGCGGGGACGCGGCATGACCTGAACCTCCTGGCAGAGGGTGAGCCGGCGGGAGGAAGGCACCAGAAGCAGCATCGTGCGGATCTTGCCATGGTACGTCCGGGACGGCGGGTCCCGCAAGCGACCCGTCCGCGGCCCGGTGGCGGACGGTCGGTCCGGTGCCTGCAAAACCGGTGTCGGGGGGGACACCACGGGGCACTACGGGTGAGGGAACTGCGGGGCCACCGCTGCGGCCCTACCACCCGCGGGAGTGGGAGAGCGCGCTCTCCCACTCCCGGGCATTCAGCCGATCATCTTGCCGAGCCGGTAGGCGGCCCACATGGCCACGCCGAGGCTCAGGAAGGGGTGCTGCCGGATGGTGCCCTGGAGGCCGTTGCGCATCGCGGAGACGTCGTGGCTGCGCAGGTAGCCGGCGCCGCTCTCGAGCACATCGCTGCCACCGCGCACGACGTTGGCGGCGGCGCGGCCGACGAAGTTGCCCTGGCTCTCCATCCGGGTGGCACGCCGCTCGAGCTCGTCGCCCAGGTTCTCGATGCGTCCGGCCACGCGACTCTTGCCCGATTCGACCACGTCGTTGGCGTGGCTCTTCAGGCGTGAGCCGAGGCCGTTGCCATCGCCGGCGTGGCGGTGGTGGACGGTGGTGCCGGGGTCCTGTGACCCCATCTCCATGCGGCTCGGCCGGATGGTCTCGGCGCTGCGATCCTCGGTCATCTGGCTGCTCCTGCTCGAGGTGAAGCTCGCGCGCCCGCACGGCGCGCTCCCCGGACTGCATCGGAGCAAGAGACGTACCTCGGACGCCCCCGGGCGGCCACACCGCAAACCCGTGCGGCCTCACACGATGCGATGTCCTTCGAGGTCGAAGACGGAGAGCGCGTCGGAGGGGCAGACGTCGCAGGCCACGACAAGGCGGTCGCGCGGCGGCTCCGCGAGGTCCGCGCGGAAGCGGCACACCCCGTTCTCGTCCAGCTCGAAGACCTCGGGCGCCATGTCGATGCAGTCGCCGTACGCCAGGCAGGCGCGGCGATCGATGCGCACCACGAGGTCGCCTATGCGACGCTCCAGCGTCGGCTCCATCGGGTTTCCTCCCTCCGCTCCAGCGGGCACGCCGCGGCCGTCCGGCCGGGGCTTCCCGCCGCATTGTTGGCCGTTTTCGGCCGCTGTATACTACCCTGCGTATGCGGATCAAGTACGTGGATGGCCCCCGGCTCCGACGCGCCCTCCTGGCCGCCTGCGAGTACGCACAGCAGCGGCGGCTCGAGCTGAACCGGATCAACGTCTTCCCCGTTCCGGATGGCGACACCGGGACCAACCTCTCGCTGACGCTGGGCTCGATCTCCGACCGACTGCGCTGGAACCGGGAGGAGTCGGTTTCCGCGGTGGCACGCGAGGTGGCGGAGGCCGGTGTGCTGGGCGCCCGCGGCAACTGCGGGATGATCCTCTCGCACTTCCTCCTCGGGTTCTCGAACAGCGTGGACGGGCGGCGGCGGCTGGGGGCGGCAGACTTCGCGCGGGCGCTGCGCGACGCCGTCGAGCATGTCTACCGCGCGCTCGAGAAGCCGGTCGAAGGCACCATCGTCACGGTCATGCGGGAGACGGCCGAGGCGGCAGAGGCGCACGAGACGCGCGACTTCGCGGAGCTGCTCGAGGTGCTGCTGGAGCGGGCACAGGAGGCGCTCGAGCGAACGCCGGAGCTGCTCCCCGCGCTGCGCGCCGCGGGAGTGGTGGACGCGGGCGCGAAGGGGTTCGTCCACCTGCTCGAGGGGGTCGTCGGCTACATCCACGGCGAGCCCTTCGTGACGCTGGACGCCTGGGCGGCGTTCATGCCGGAGCCGGCGGCCGCGCAGGCGACGGCCGCGGCGGGACGCGTGGAGCTGGGCGCGGATTCGGAGCGCTACCGCTTCTGCACGGAGGTGCTCGTGCGGGGCGGCGCCCTGCCGGATGAGCGGGCGCTGCGCGAGCGGCTGCACGGCCGGGGCGACTCGCTGCTCGTGATCCGCACGGGCGATCTGCTCAAGGTTCACATCCATACGGACGATCCGGAGGCGCTCGTCTCGGAGCTCGGCTCGCACGGCCGGCTGGTGGCGCACAAGGCGGAGGACATGCGCGCGCAGCACGAGGCGATCCGGCGCTCGGCGGGCGCGCACGCTCGGCTGGCGCGGCGGGCGGTGGCGGTGCTCGCGGACAGCGGCTGCAACCTGCCGGACGAGGTGATCCGGGCGCACGGGATCCACGTGGTGCCGCTCTCGCTCATCTTCGAGGACCGGGTCTACCGCGACCGGGTGGACATGTCGGCCGAGGACTTCGCGCGCCGGCTGGTGGCCGGCGAGCACGGCACGACGTCGCAGCCGGCGCCGGCGGCGTTCCTGGAGGCGTATCGCGAGGCCGCGCTCGACGGCGAGAGCGTGGTGGGCGTGCTGCTCGGCTCGGCGCTCTCCGGCACCTACGCGTCGGCGGAGGCGGCGGCACGCGGCTTCGAGGCCGCGCCCGTCCGGCTGGTGGACTCGCGCGCCGTGTCGCTCTCGCAGGGGCTGCTCACGCTGCTGGCGGCCGAGCTGGCCGAGGCGGGGCGTGACGCCGAGGCCATCGCCGCGGAGCTGGACCGGGTGCGCGGGCGCTCGGGGTTCGTCTTCACGGTGGACGTGTTCGACAACCTGCTGCGCTCCGGCCGCGTCGGGCGGGGCAGGGTCTGGCTCGCGGGGCTGCTCGACATCAAGCCGATCCTGGGTCTCGACGCGGACGGGAAGGTGGTCCCGATCGCGCGGGCGCGCGGGCGGGCGACGGTGCTTCCCCGGCTGCTGGCGGTGCTCGAGGAGAGGATCCCGCGCAACCCGCGCCGGCTCCGCTTCGGCATCGTGCACGTGGCGCGCGAGTCGATCGTGGCGGAGATCGCCGCGGCGCTCCGGGAGCGCTGGGGCGAGCGCGAGATCATCAGCGCGCCCGCGAGCCCCGTCATCGCGACGCACGCCGGTCCGGGCGCCTTCGGCGTGGCCTATCAGGTCGAGGACTAGAGCGGCCTGGCTAGCCGACCACGGCGATGGTGTCGATCTCGACCCGCACGTTCCTGGGCAGTCCCGCGGCCTGAACGGTCGAGCGCGCCGGCTTGTGGTCGGCGAAGTGGCGGGCGTAGACCTCGTTCATGGCGGCGAAGTCGGCCATGTCGGCCAGGAAGACCGTCGTCTTCACGACGCGGTCGAGGCCCGAGCCGGCGGCTTCGAGGACGGCGCGGACGTTGTTCAGCACGCGCTCCGTCTGCGCGGTCACATCGCCTTCCTCGATCCGGCCGGTGGCGGGATCGAGCGCGATCTGCCCGGCCGTGTAGACCATCCCTGCGGCGACGATCGCCTGGCTGTACGGCCCGATCGCCGCCGGCGCCGAATCCGTCTCCACCCGCTCGAGCTGCGCCATCCTGCTTCCCTCCCCCTCTCGAGTGGACCGGCCGTGCTCCGGCCGGCTGCAGCGCGGAAGCGGAACCGCTCCGCCGCCGCGCGTCGCTCCATCAGATGCCGTGGGGCTCTCCGGCCAGCGCGCGCACCGTGGCGCGCAGCTCCTCCGGCGAGACCGTGGCCACGCCCGCCTTGCCGACCTCGATCCCGGCCGCGTGGTTGGCGAGCAGCGCCGCCTCGGTCACGTCGGCGCCGGCCGCCAGAGCCACGGCCACGGCGGCGGTCACGGTGTCGCCCGCGCCGGAAACGTCGTAGACGGAGCGGGCCAGCGTGGGAATCCGGATGAAGGCGCCCTCCTCCGTCGCCAGCGCCATTCCATCCTCGCCCAGGGTGACCATGAGGTGGGTGCAGTCGAGGTGGCGGCGCGTGCGCTCGAGCCACGCTGGCTCATCGGGCAGGACGGGCGCCCGCAGCGCGTCCTGCAGCTCGGCGCGGTTCGGCTTGAAGACGGTCGCGCCGCGGTAGTCGAAGAAGTGGCGCGCCTTGGGATCGACGACCACCGGGATGCCGCGGCGCCGGGCCGCATCGAGGGCGGCCTCGATGACCACGGGCACGAGCACCCCCTTGTCGTAGTCCTCCAGCACGACGGCATCGGCGTCGGCGGCCAGCCGCTCCACGGCGGCGGCGAGCAGCGCGGCGGAGGCCGCATCCACGTCGTCCTCGACCTCGCGATCGTAGCGGGCGACCTGGTGCTGGCGGGTGAGGACGCGGGTCTTCACGGTCGTGGGCCGGCCCTCGACGGCGAGCAGGCCGGCAACCTCGATGCCGGCCGCGGCGAGGGCGTCGCGCAGGTCGCGCCCCGGGGACTCGGTGCCGACTGCGCCGACCAGGGCGCAGGAGGCACCGAGCGCCACGACGTTCATGGCGACGTTGGCCGCGCCACCGACCGCGCGCCACTCCTCGAGCACGCGCACGACGGGGACGGGCGCCTCGGGCGAGACGCGGGAGACGGAGCCGCGCAGGTAGACGTCGAGCATGAGGTCGCCCACGACCAGAATGCGCGTCCGGGCGCCCCGCTCCAGGAGCGTCTCCAGACGCGCGGGCGTCAGGCGGTTCACACCGGTCGTCTGCGGCACGGAACTTGTGTCCCTCGGGGCGCGCCGAATGGGGAATCGGGGGGCCGAAGCTATCGCCCTCCGGCCGGATTGTAAAGCCGAGCGATCCAGTTACTTAGGAGGCCGATGCTGCGCGGCGTGGCCGCCACCGTAGATGAACGGATGCAGGGGTTCGCGCTGGGGGTGAACGACTTCTTCACTCTCGGCGCGCGCGCGGTGCGCTTCTTCGTGAGCCGGCCGTTCTACGTGCGCGACGTGCTCACGCAGATGGACCGGGTCGGCGTGGGCTCGCTGCCGATCATCGTGCTCACGGGGATCTTCTCCGGGATGGTGCTCGCGCTCCAGGGGGCGGAGGAGCTCGGGCAGTACGGCGCGGCCTCGTTCCTGGGCAGCCTGGTGGGGGCGAGCATGGTGCGCGAGCTGGGCCCGGTGCTCACGGGACTGGGCGTGGCGGGACGGGTGGGTTCGAGCATCGCGGCGGAGCTGGCCTCGATGCGGGTGGGCGAGCAGATCGATGCGCTGCAGACGTTCGGCACGGATCCGATCCGCAAGCTGGTCACGCCCCGCCTCCTGGCCTGCCTGGTCATGGTACCGGTGCTCACGATCGTGATGGACACCGTGGCGATCGTCGGCGGGCTCTTCATCGCCAAGGGAGCCGGCGGCGTGTCGCCGCAGACGTTCCTGACCGGGATGTGGAGCAGCTTCGCCTTCAGCGGCTTCGTCTTCGGCATCCTGCCACGCGACTTCTTCGGCGGGCTGCTGAAGCCGTTCGTGTTTGGCGGGGTGCTGGCGCTGGTGGGCGCCTACTACGGGCTGAACGTGAAGGGCGGCGCCGAGTCGGTGGGGACCGCGACGACGCGGGCCGTGGTGGTGGCGTCGGTGCTGATCTTCGCGCTCGACTACTTCATCACCCAGCTGCTGCTGGTCTTCCTCGGGCCGCCGTCATGAGGTCGGACGAGTATCTGAGCGGAATCCGCGGCGCCCTGGACGAGCAGGACCGGGAGGAGCGCGTGGAGCAGGAGGAGCGGGCGGCGCGCCAGCCGGCCGGGACGCGCCCGCCGAGGCAGCGGCACCTGATCCGGCTGGAGCACGTGTCGCTGGCGTTCGACCGGCCGGTGCTCGACGACGTGGACATGGACGTGGTGGAGGGGGAGACGCTGCTCGTGCTCGGCGAATCGGGGGTGGGCAAGTCGACGATCCTCAAGCTGATCCTGCGGCTGCTGCTGCCGGACGAGGGGCACATCCGGGTGTGTGGGCAGGAGATCACCGAGCTGTCGTTCGAGGAGGTGCTGGACCTGCGGCGGCGGATCGGGATGGTGTTCCAGAGCTCGGCCCTCTTCGACTCGATGTCGGTCTACGGCAACGTGGCGTATCCGCTCGAGGAGAACACGAAGATGGACCAGGACCGCATCGAGCAGATCGTGCGCGAGAAGCTGGAGTTCGTGGACCTCGACCCCGACCAGGTGATGGACCAGCTGCCGGCCGAGCTGTCGGGCGGGATGCGCAAGCGGGTCGGCATCGCGCGCGCCATCGCGACGAACCCCGAGATCGTGCTCTACGACGAGCCGACCGCGGGCCTCGATCCGCTGGCGGTCGAGACGATCACCGATCTGATCAAGAAGCTGCAGCGCGAGCTCGGCGTCACGTCCATTCTCGTGACGCACGACCTGCGCGCCGGCTTCAAGGTGGCGTCGCGGGTGAATCTGCTGCGCGACGGAGAGATCATCTTTCGCGGCACGCCCGAGGAGATGGTGGCCACGGAGGATCCTTACATCCGCACGTTCATCAACGCGAGCTGAGCCATGGCGCGGCGGCGAGGGAAAGGGTTGGAGTGGAGCCAGGTGCGGGTCGGCATCGTGCTGGTGGTCGCGATGCTGGTCCTGCTCTTCGGGATCCTCAGCGTGGGCAAGCTGTTCAACCTCTTCGCCAAGAACTATCAGCTCGTCGCGCTGGTGCGCTCCGCCGCCGGCCTGCCGCACGGCGCCCCCGTCGCCCTGGCCGGCGAGCGGGTGGGCAAGGTAGAGGCGATCGACTTCATCCCGATGGGCGAGAAGCCCGCCGACTTCAACATCCTCGTCCACCTCACCGTGGCGAAGAAGGTCGAGAGCCAGATCCGGCGCGACTCCAGGGTCCGGCTCCGCACCCAGGGGCTGCTCGGTGACAAGTACATCGACATCTCGCCCGGCAGCCTCAACGCCCCGCCGCTCCAGCCGGGCGACACACTCCGCAGCCTGCCGTCGGCCGACTTCGACGAGCTGCTCGCCAACGCCGGCCAGGCGCTCGAGCAGGGCCGCGCCACGGTCGCGGACATGCGCGCCCTGGTGCACCGGATGTCCAGCGGCCAGGGAACACTGGGCCGCCTCATCGACGACGACCGGCTGTACCTGCACATGGATGCGGCCACCGTGCAGCTGCAGCAGACGCTCGCCGCGATGAACGACCCGAACGGCTCCCTCGGCCGGCTCATTCACGATCCGGCGATGTACGACCACCTCGCGCGCGCCACCGCCCGCGTGGACAGCATTGCCCGCCTGGTGCTCGCCGGGCAGGGCAGCCTCGGCAAGCTCATCGCCAGCGACTCCCTCTACCGCGGCTTCCTCAACATCATGGGCAGCGCCGACCAGGCCGCCACCGGCCTCGCCGGCATGCTCGGCACCTTCCAGTCCGGCCAGGGGACGATGCAGCGCCTCATGACCGACCCCGGCCTCTACGACGAGCTGCTCAAGTCGGTCATCGATCTGCAGACCATGATCAACGATGTCCGGCAGAACCCCACCAAGTACAAGCCCGACATCCACGTGAAGGTCTTCTAGGGGCCGCCGCCGCGCGCCCCGCCCCCGGGGCTCGGGGTCCGGCGGTCGGGGCGCGACGCTGTCCGTTTCTCGCGGCCTCGGACGTTGTGGAGTGGCATTCCGCCGGGACTCACCGCCTTGCGGAACGGTTGCATTCGTCCCAGGCTCCGGAACTCCGAGACAGCGATTCGTCAGATCGTGGCAGCCGAAGAAACGAAATCCTCGGCGGTCGCGCCACGGGCGCGGCTCGCCGGAAACGTCCTATCTCGTATCCCGACGCGACTCCGCCTCCCGTCACTCGGCACGCGTGGCCGGTGGTGTCGTCGCGCACTCAACCCCGGCGCGGCCTGGCCGTCCGGGACCGTGGGGCCGCTCCACGCACCCTTGGCGTGGGCCGGCCCCACACTTCATCTCACGCGGTCGAGAGACCAAAGGAGGAAGTTCATGCAGCAACTCTCGCGTTGCGTCCCTCCGGGACGCGTGCGGAGGCGGGGAGCCGCAGTGCTCCTGGCGGCCTTCGCGGCGGTGGCCGCCCTTCTCTCTCCGGGGGCGGTACGGGCCCAGGCGGGCGAGGTGGGCGGCACCGTGGTGGCTGCGAACTCGCTGCAACCGTTGTCGGGGGCGCAGATCAGCGTCGTCGGGACGAACAACGGCGTGGTTGCCGGTCCGGACGGGCGGTTCGTGCTGCACGGCGTCGCAGGGGCGCAGGTCGAGCTGCAGGCGACGATGCTCGGCTACAAGACGGCGACGCAGACGGTGGCGGTCGGCACGATGGACGTGCGCTTCGAGCTGGCGCAGTCGGCGATCTCGCTGAACGAGCTGGTGGTGACGGGGACCCCGCAGGCGGAGCAGAAGCGGGCGCTCGGGAACGTGGTCTCGACAGTGGACGCCGCCGCGATCGTCGCGAAGGCGCCTGTAAGCACCGTAGACGAGGTGCTGAACGGGCGCGTGGCCGGCGTGAGCATCCTCTCCTCGACGGGCGAGGTCGGCGGCGCGAGCCGGATCCACATCCGCGGCGCGACGAGCTTCTCGCTTTCGAACACGCCGCTGATCTACATCGACGGCATCCGGGTCAACAACTCCGAGGCTACGGGTCCGCAGACCCAGTCCTTCGGCTCGAGCACGATCTCGCGGTGGAACGACCTGGACCCGAACGAGATCGAGAGCATCCAGGTGATCAAGGGGCCGGCGGCCGCCACGTTGTACGGCACGGAGGCGGCGCATGGCGTGATCCAGATCATCACCAAGCACGGGCAGAGCGGCGCGCCCCAGTTTCACCTCCAGGTCAGGGGTGGCGGCAACTCGTTCAGCAACCCCGAGGGGCGGCTTTGGACCAACTATTTCATGGTCAACAATCAGCTCCAGTCGATCGATCTCACGCAGCTGGAGCAGCGCTGGACGGCGGCCGCGGACTCGATGGGCGTCTCGCCGACGATCTTCCGCACCGGCGGGCTGGCGTCGGCGGACCTGAACGTCTCCGGCGGAAACGGCGGCACACACTACTTCCTCTCGGGCGGCCTCGAGCAGAACCAGGGCGTCGTCCCGAGCAACCAGGTCCGCAAGGGCAACGCGCGGATGAACGTCACGGTCACGCCGGGCGAGCACTGGTCCGCGAACGGCAGCTTCGGGTACGTGGTCGGCCGCACCGACATGGGGCCGGAGTCCGGCTGGGGCGGCATTCCGTGGACCACCTACTATATGCGCCCCGACAAGATCAACACGTACCACAGGGGCTTCTACAGCTACACGCCCGACGCGTACAACACGGCCTTCCAGCTCTGGCAGGACCTGTCCCGCTTCACGGGGAGCGTGCAGCTGCACTACAACCCGACGTCGTGGTTCACGAACCGGGTGACGGTCGGTCTCGACCAGGTTCACCAGGGGGACAACGAAATCGACAAGAACGTGCCGCAGTACGCCTATCAGGACTCCTACTTCGCCATCGGCGGCCACTGGACGACGGCCTGGGACATCAACTACACGACGGTCGACTACGCGGGCAACATCACCGCCGACCTGAGTCCGAACTTCAAGTCAACGACGTCTATCGGCGCGCAGTACTACCGCAAGCACCAGGACTGGATCTCCGCGGGCAACTCGGACTTCCCGGTCCCCGGCCTCACCTCGATCACCGCCACGACCGGCCAGCCCGACCTGCCAACGGGTGACTACATCAACAACATCACGGCCGGGGTCTTCGCACAGGAGCAGATCGGCTGGCTGAACCGCCGCTTCCTGACCGTGGCGCTACGGCGCGACCAGAACAGCGCGTTCGGAACGAACTACGGGGCGGCCTACTATCCGAAGGTCAGTGGCTCCTGGGTTCTCACCGATGAGCCGTTCTTCCATGTCTCCGCGCTCAACACGCTGAAGCTGCGGGCGGCCTACGGCGCAACGGGCGAGCAGCCCGACCAGTTCGCAGCGCTACGCACGTTCCAGCCCGTGCCAGGCCCGATTGGCGGCACGGTCACACCGCAGAACGTCGGCAACCCGGATCTCGGTCCGGAGCGCACGGCCGGGCTCGAGGCCGGCTTCGATGCGGGCGTGGCGAACGATCGGATCGGCATCGAGTTCACCTACTTCAACCAGGTGACGAAGGACGCGATCCTGCTCCGGCAGATCGCTCCATCGACCGGTTTCTCCGGCAGCCAGTACGTGAACGCCGGACGCGTGGACAACAACGGGCTCGAGGTGAACATCCACGGGTCGCCGATCGTGCGCCCCGCCTTCGGGTGGGACCTCGGCGTCAACTTCTCGACCAACAACAACACGATCAAGAGCCTGGGTAGCGTGACCGACCAGAATTACGTCCAGGCCGGCAGCTACGTCCGCCACGAGATCGGCTACCCGGTCGGCTCCTGGTTCGAGAAGAAGCTGGTGAGCGCCACGCTGAACGCGGACGGCACGACCAGCAACCTGATGTGCGACAACGGCAGCGGCGGCACCGTCGATTGCGCCAACGCGCCGCAGGTCTTCCTCGGCCGCAACATCCCGAAGTTCCAGGGCGGCGTCAACAGCACGTTCACGCTGTTCCGCAACCTCGAGCTGTTCGGGCAGATCGACTTCGAGACCGGCTTCTCCAAGCTCGACGGGAACGAGCGCGTGCGCTGCTGGTTCTTTGCCGAGTGCCTGGCCAACTGGGATCCCACCTCGGCGGACCCGGTCACGGTGGCAGGCTACCAGCACGACTTCGTGTCCGGCCTGATTCACAAAGCCGGCTTCGCAAGGCTGCGCGAGCTCTCGGCGACGTATCACCTCCCGCACTCGCTCACGCAGCGTCTCGGCGTGAATGGCGCCAGCCTGACGGTTGCCGGACGCAACCTCGCCATTTGGACCAAGTACCCGGGCCTCGACCCCGAGGCCACGTTCAACGGCGGCAGCCGCGGCGGCTCGTACAGCCTGTGGGAGCAGGACGTCTTCCCGCAGCTCGAGCAGTTCACCGCGACCCTCAACCTCACCTTCTGAGCGGGGCTAGCCATGAATTCGAACCACACGCGCAGAACGCTCCGCGAGGTGCTCCGGCCCGCCCGCTGGGGGCTGGCCGGCGCCGCGCTGGCGGCTCTGCTTGCCGGCTGTAACCTCCTGAAGGTGGACGCGCCGAGCCGGATCCCGGCCGACCAGCTCGCGTCTCCCAACAACGCCTCACTCCTCGTGCAGGGTGCCGTGGCGGATTTCGAGTGCGCGTACGGCGCATACGTCGGCCTCACGGCGGAGCTCTCCCACGAGATGGTGGATGCCACCGAGACCGCCGCCCGCTGGGTCTACGACAAGCGGGACGTACACTCGAACGACGCGCTGTACGGCACCTCGGGGTGCGAGGCCCTGGGCGTCTACACGCCCCTGTCCACCGCCCGCTGGTCGGCGGACAACATCCTGACCAAGCTCCAGGCCTGGAGTGACGCGGAGGTGCCGGACCGGCAGAAGCTGATCGCGACGGCTGCCGCATACGCAGGCTACGACTACCTGCTCCTCGGCGAGGGCTTCTGCAGCGCCGCGATCGACCTTTCGGCGCCGCTGACCTCGCAGGAGCTCTTTGCTCAGGCCGAGGATCGTTTCACCACCGCCATCCAGGCCGCGCAGAGCTCGGGGTCTACCGACATCCTGAACCTCGCCTACGTCGGCAGGGCCAGGGCGCGACTGGACCAGGGCGACCTCCAGGGCGCCGGCGCCAATGCCGCGCTCGTTCCCGCCGGTTTCGAGTTCGACGCAACGGCGTCCGCATCCGCCAGCCGCCGCAGCAACCGCGTCTATGCCCAGAACGGGCAGAATCCGACCACCGGCGGCGAGGCGATGTCGGTGGACTCCGCCTACATCGATGTGATGTTCGACGGGGTCGCGGATCCGCGCGTTCCGGTGGTCGATGCCCACTTCAGCACGACCAACGGGACGCCGATGTTCTATCAGCTCAAGTACAACTCGCTCTCCGATCCGATCCCGGTCGCGACCTACACGGAGGCGCAGCTGATTCTGGCCGAGGCGGAGGGCGGGCAGCAGGCGGTCAACATCATCAATCAGCTGCACGATGCCGTCGGGTTGCCGCACTTCCAGAGCACGAACCCGGATTCCATCGAGGCGCAGATCCTCTGGGAGCGGCGCAGCGCGCTGTGGCTCCAGGGTGAGCGCTTCTACGACATCCGCCGCATGAACCTGCCGCTCGTGCCGGCGCCTGGCGCGCCGTACAAGAACGGCGGCGTGTACGGCGACACGCGCTGTCTGCCGCTTCCGGACGTGGAGACCAACAACAACCCCAACGCCGGCTGAGCCGTTCCGGCCGGTCCTGACAGGCGACGGCCCCCGCACCGCGAGGTGCGGGGGCCGCTTCGTTCCCGGCCGGGTGTTGGCGCGCCGCACGGCTACTCGCGCGGCCGCGGGCTGCAGCCTCAACCGCGCGCTCCCGCCTCCCGCAGCAGCGGAGGGAGGAAGCGGGCCCCGGCGCCCCCCCTCCGCGCCGCGTCGCCGGGATTCGAGACGGCGCAGCGGTCGAGCGAGAGACAGCCGCACCCGATGCACGAGTCCAGCCCGTCCCGCAGCGCGACCAGCGCCTCGATCTGCTCGTCAAGCCGCGCCCGCCAGCCGCGCGAGAGACGGGTCCAGTCCGCCCGCGTGGGCGCCCGGCCGCCCGGAAGCTGCGCCAGCGCCTCTCGCACCTCGTCCAGACTCAGCCCGATGTTCTGCGCCGCCCGCAGGAAGGCCAGCCGCCGCAGCACGTCGCGCCCGAAGCGACGCTGCCCGCCGCCGGTGCGCGTGGCGGCAATGAGCCCCTCGCGCTCGTAGTAGCGCACGGCCGAGGCGGCCAGCCCGCTGCGCGCGGCGACCTCGCCGACGGCGAGGGTGTTGGAGGTGGTCATGTCGGCCCCTTGACTTGAAGTTGACTTCAACTTGTAAGATGGGGGGACGACGCTCACGACACAAGGAGAGAGACATGCGCACGGCCCTCATCACCGGCGGCTCCCGCGGCCTCGGCCGCGCCATCGTCCATGCCCTCGCCCGGCGGGGCTGGTCGGTCATCCTCGACGGGCGCGACGCCGCCGTCCTGCGCGCGTCCGTAGCGGCGCTGCCGGCGGGCCGCGTTCGCGCGCTCGCCGGGGACGTCACGGACGCGGTGCACCGGGAGGCCCTGCTCTCGACGGCGCGGGAGCTGGGCGCGCTGGACCTGCTGTGCAACAACGCCAGCGCGCTCGGTCCGAGCCCGCTCCGGGAGCTGGCCGTCTACCCGCCGGCGGAGCTCGCCCGGGTGCTGGAGTCCAACCTGCTCGCGCCGCTGGCGCTCATGCAGGGCACGCTGCCGATGCTGGCGGAGGCCGGCGGCACGATCGTGAACGTGAGCTCGGACGCGGCGGTGGAGGCGTATCCGGGCTGGGGCGGCTACGGCGCGTCGAAGGCGGCGCTGGATCGTGTCTCGGCGGTGCTGGCGGCCGAGCGGCCGGCCGTGCGGGTGTACGCGTTCGACCCCGGGGACATGCGCACGGAAATGCACCAGCGTGCCTATCCCGGGCAGGACATCTCGGACCGGCCGGAGCCGGAGACGGTGGTCCCTTCCCTGCTCCGGCTGCTGGAGGAGCGGCCGCCGAGCGGACGCTACCGCGCGGCAGACCTCCGTCCGGCCTCGGTTTTCCCGTGAACGCCGGGTCCGCCGGTCCCCATCGGGCCGTGAAGTCGGGTCTCCCGCGGGAGCCGGTGGCGACGACACCGCCGGAGGCGAGAGGGCTGGCCAGGGATGAGGTCCGGCTCCTCGTCGCCGGACCGGGCGGTGCCATACACACGCGGTTCCGCGCCCTGCCGCGCTTTATCCGGCCCGGCGACCTGCTGGTGGTCAACACGTCGGCCACCTTGCCGGCGGCGGTGGACGCGCGCCGGGACGACGGCGCGCCGGTGACCGTTCACGCCTCCACGTCGCTGGATGATGGAAGCTGGCTGGTGGAGGTGCGCCCGCCCGGCCACGCCACGGGCCCGCTGCCCGACGCGCGGCGCGGCGAGCGTCTCGCGCTTCCGGGCGGCGCGCGGCTGACGCTCGAGGCGGCGTACCCCGACCAGGCGGCGGAGCGCTCCCGGCTATGGCGGGCGCGGATCTCGGGGGCCGCGGGGCTGCGCGGGATCCTCGCGCGGCACGGGCGGCCGATCGCGTACGCCTACGTGCGGGGGCGCTGGCCGCTGGCGGCGTACCAGGCGGTCTTCGCGCGGCACCCCGGGAGCGCGGAGATGCCGAGCGCCGGCCGTCCGTTCAGCCGCCGGCTGGTGCGTTCGCTGCTTGCCCGCGGGGTCGGGATCGCGCCTGTGGTGCTGCACACGGGCGTGTCCTCGGGGGAAGGTCCGCTTCCCGAGCCGTTCCGGGTGCCGCGAGGCACTGCCCGGCGGATCGAGGCGGTGCATGCGGCCGGCGGGCGCGTCATCGCCGTGGGAACGACCGTGACGCGCGCCCTGGAGACGCTCGCGGCGGAGGACGGGACGGTGCGCCACGGCGGCGGCTGGACCGATCTGGTGCTTGGGCCGCGGCGTCCGGCGCGGGCGGTGGACGGGATCGTGACCGGGTGGCACCCGGCGGGTGCATCGCACCTGGAGCTGCTCGCGGCCGTGGCCGGGCGCCGGCTCGTACGCCGGGCGTACCGCGCGGCGCGCGCCGCGCGGTACCTGTGGCACGAGTTCGGGGACAGCGCGCTGTTCCTGCGCGCTACTTCGGGAGCGTGACCGGCGCCTGCCCTGCGGCGCGCAAGCGGGCGTTCAGGGCGTCGAGTCCGGTGGTGGAGAGCGCGGTCCACTTCGGCAGCACGCCCTGCAGCTCGGCGCGCGCCGCGGCGGCCTCCGCCACCTCGCGCGCGGTCGGGGCGACATCGGCGCCCTGCATGGCCATAGCGGCGCCGAGCAGCGCGGTCGCGGCGCTGCGCAGACTGGGCGGCCCCGATGGCGCGGCGCGGAAGAAGAAGCCGCGGCGGGCCGAGGGCGCGGGCGCGAGGGCCTCGACCTTCGCCTTGAAGGTCTGGACATCGCTGCCCTGGAGCGAGTCGAGTGCGGCCACGAGCGCCCGCGCCCGGGCGTAGGCCGCATGGGCCTGGACGGCGCCGTCGTACATCTCGCGCGAGAGGGAGGCGAGGCGGGCGAGGTCGGCGGGCGGCGTTTTCACGCGCGGATCGAGGCGCAGCGTGAGCGGCCGCGTGAACTGCCGTCCCGCCACCGTCAGCCGCACGGTATAGCGCCCCGGCGGCGCCCAGGGCGCCTGGACCGACGGGTAGGTGCGGTGGGGCACCGCGGCTCCGCCCTCGGCACGCGGCTCCTCGCCATCGACGGGGTCATACTTGAGGTCCCAGCTGAAGCGGTGCATCCCGGCTCCGGTGGAGAGGGTCATCTGCGGCGCGGCCCAGTAGAGGGGCACGTCGCAATCGGGTGCGCCGGGGTTGCGCTGGCACACCTCGTCGTAGGCGGCGGGATCGGTGCCCGGGTCGGGCTCGAGCACGGGATCATGGCTCGAGTAGGAGCGGATCACCTTGCCGCCTGTGTCCAGGATGTCCAGGGTCACGGGTCCCGACGTCGCGTGCGCCAGGTAGTAGTCGATGATGCCACCGGGGGGCGGGTTCTCCCCGGCCGGCAGCTCGGGCGGCCAGGGCGTGGGGTCGTTGGTGCCGAAGCGCACGCGCACGGCCGTCTCGGGCCTGAAGAGGTAGGCGGTGCTCGCCGCCTCGGCCTCGGCCGCCTGCCGCAGCGGCGTGACGTCGTCGAGGATCCAGAAGCCGCGGCCGTGGGTCCCGGCCACGAGGTCGGAGCAGAGGCAGTGGTCGTCGTCCTTCACCTGGATGTCGCGCACGGAGACGGCGGGCATGTTCAGCCGCAGCGAGCGCCAGTGGTCGCCGTCATCGAAGGACACCCAGACCTGGGCGTCGGTGGCGGCGTAGAGGAGGCCCTTCCTGCGCGGGTCCTCGCGGATCGAGTTGGCCACCGCGCCGGGCGCGATCCCGGTGTCGATCTCCGTCCAGGTCCTGCCGCCGTCGTGGGTGCGCCAGAAGTGCGGGTTCATGTCGTCGATCCGCATCGTGTTGGCGGCGGCGTAGGCGGTGAGCGTGTCGAAGTGGCCGGCATCCATGTTGAAGATGCGGGTCCACGGCTTCACGGCGGGAGGCGTCACGTCGCTCCAGTGGGCGCCGCCGTCCATGGTGACCTGGATGTTGCCGTCGTCGGTACCGGCCCAGAGCACGCCCACGCCGAGCGGCGAGGGCGCGAGCGCGGTGATCACGCCCTGCGGCGAGACCTCGACGTCGCTCGCGTACTTCCCCGCGCTGGCCGGCACCTTCCAGGTCTTGCGGGAAAGGTCGGGGCTGATGCGCGTCCAGGTGTGCGCGTGGTCCGTCGTCTTCCAGACGGCGTCCGACGTGTAGAACAGCACGTCCGGATCTGCCGGAGACCACTGCAGCGGCATGGTGCGCACGTTCCGGTTGTACGGCCCGCCCCGCGGCCCCATGTCCGGCCCGACGTTCGTCGTCTGCCCCGTCTTCCGGTTGTAGAGCGAGACGTTGTTGCGGCTGCCGCCGTAGACCATGTCGGGGTCGTTCGGGTCGGGCGCGGCGATACCGTACTCCTGGATGTTGACGGGGTGCCAGTCGTGGAAGGTGATCTCGCCGTCCATGGAGCGGCTCTCGACGCAGGCGGAGCCGGAGTCCTGCTGGCCGCCGCAGAGGCGGTAGGGGAAGGCGTTGTCCGCGGTGACGTGGTACATGGCGGCCGTGGGCTGGGTGTACCAGTTGCTCCACGAGGCGCCGCGGTTGCCGGAGACCACCGCGCCCTGGTCCGCCACGGCGAGGATGATGTTCGGGTCGTTCGGGTTGATCCAGATCTTCTGGTAGTCGTCGCCGCCCGGCGCGCCGCGCACGGCGCTCCACATGCGGCCGCCGTCCTCCGTCCGCCACATGACGACGGAAGCGCTGTAGACCACGTTCGGGTCCTTCGGGTCAATGGTGATGGTCGGCAGATCGCCGCCGCCGATACGGCGCAGGGGACGCGGATCGGCGACCCCGTCGCCGGCATCCTTCGCCGCCGGGTCGTCCACGGCCTGCCAGTGCGCGCCCGCGTCGGTGGAGCGGTAGAGGGCGACGACGCCGGTCGTGCCACCGTCGCGTCCCGCCCCCGTGGCGGCCGACCGCTCCGGCGTCACCGCGGCGATGGCGTAGACGATGTCGGGGTTGCTCGGCGCGATGGCCAGGTTGGCCTCGATCACCTGCGGCAGGCCGGCGCTCAGCTGCGTCCAGGTGGTGCCGCCGTCGGTGGACTTGAAGATGCCGTTGCCGGTGCCGCCGAACTCGCCGCTCTCGCGGAAGCTCTGCTGCTGCTGCCAGAGCGTGGCGTACACGACGCTCGGGTCGGCGGGGTCGATCAGCACGTCGTTGCCGCTCGTGTACTCATCCTTGTAGAGCACCTTCTCGAAGGTCTTGCCGCCATCGGTCGAGCGGAAGATCCCGCGCTCCGGGTTGGGGCCGTAGGGGTGGCCGAGCGCCGCCACGAACAGCCGGTCCGGGTTGGTGGGGTCCACGGCGATGTTGGCGATCATCTGCGTCTCGTCGAGGCCCAGGTGCGTCCACGTCGCGCCCGCGTCCGCCGACCTGTAGACGCCGTCGCCCGTGGACAGGTCGGGGCGGATGATGCCGGCGCCGGTGCCGACGTAGATCAGGCTCGGGTTGGTGGGCGCGACCGCGATGGCGCCGATCGAGCCGGTGGCCTCGTTGTCGAAGAGCGGATGCCAGGTGGAGCCGTAGTCGGTCGAGCGCCAGACGCCGCCGTTGTCGAAGCCGACGTAGAAGACGTTGGGCTGGCCGGGCACGCCGGAGAGCGCGCGGGCGCGGCCGGCGCGGGGCGGACCGATCTGGCGCCAGCGCATGCCGGAATACAGGTCGGGCGCCTGCGCCGCCGCGAGCGAGGCCGAGGCGGCGAGCAGGATCAGGGTGAGGGTCGCTCGGAAGAGGGCTGTGCGCACGGAGACCGCCTCCTGGCTCTGCGTGGAGCATCCGATGGATTCGGAATCGATGAGCCATGAAGATGGGGCGGGCGCGGTCCCCGTGCCAGCGGGAGCGGCCGCGGGCCGTCCGGGCGCTTCAGCCGAGGGGCCGCCGCGGCAGGGGAGGAGGGCCGCCTCTCGGCGGCGGGTCTCGCCGTCCTATTGCGGGCCCGGTCCCCGCGAAGCGGCGGAGCGGCGGTAGAGGCCGACGAAGGCCTGCCGCCACGTCGCGCCGGCGTCGGGCGAGATCTCCCACACCTGGCGGACGCGGCCGTCGGGGAGCGGCGTCCAGGTGATCCGGTCGAGGACCCGGCCGCGCACGGTGGTGCGCGCGGCGGCCCCGGCCAGGACCATGGCCGCGCCGTCGAGGCCGCCCACGAGCCAGAGCGTGGATCCGCCGCCGACCCAGCGCTGCGTCCAGCGGCCGAGATCGGTGTCGTAGGTGTTGATGCTGGTGCCGTGGCTGCCGTCGCCGCCGTCCCAGCTCTCGAGCAGCCCGCAGCCGTCGGCGATGCGGCGCACGCGGTCGCGGCCGAGCACCTGCCCCTTCGGGCTCCGCACCTCCCAGTCCCCCAGCCAGAAGTCGAAGCTGCGGAACTCCGGGCGACGGCAGCGGGTGGCGGTCGAGTCGGCCGTGGCCCCGGCGCCCGCGAGCGCGCGACGCTCCGCTGCGGAGCCGGCGCCGCCGCGCCCGCCCCAGACGGCCGCGCCGACCAGCGCGGCGGCGGTCAGCGGCAGCGCGCAACGCATGGCGAACGCTCCGGCGGCCATCACGCCTCCTATTCCTCCCGGAGGACCCTTGCCGGGTCGGTATGGCGTAGCGCGTGGCGGAGAAGCATGGGCGCGGCTCCGGGCTGCGGGGAGGGCGCCGGCGGCGCGAGGGGCCCGGCGAAACCCCCGGCGCCGCCGGTCGCCCGCGGCAGGATGAAGATGGCGGGCGGCGAGGCGAGCGCGCTATCAGAATCCTGCGCGGCCGGTTCGGGCGGGATTGCCGGAGGCGTCGTCGAGGCGGCTGGCGAGCGCGCGGATCCGGCGCGACGAGGCGGCGCGCCTGAACTCGGAGGGGGTGATGGCGAACGCCTGGCGGAACGCGGCCGTGAAGTGGCTGTGGCTGGAGAAGCCGAGGTCGAAGGCGACGCGGCTAAGGTCGGAGCCCCCGTCCGCGACGAGCTCGAGCGAGCGCCGCAGCCGGAGCTGGTTGCGATAGCGATGGACCGTGGTGCCGAGCTCGCGCCGGAAGGCGCGGCAGAGCTGGAAGACGGAGCTGCCGGCGGCGCGGGCGAGCTCGTCGAGGGAGGCGGCGCGGCGGAAGTTGGCGAGCAGGAACGAGCGGACGTTGTGAACGCGAGGGTCGCGCCGCGGCTCCTCGCCGGCGGACGGGAGGGCTTCGGCGCGCGCGCAGGCCAGGCCGAGGAGGCGGCCGAGGAGGCGCACGACGGCCTCCTCCACCGGCAGCGGGTCGGGCGCCGGGGCCTCATGGACATGGCGCACGATCATGCGCTGGAGCGCGTAGGAGGCGGGATCGCTCGGGCCGTGGGTCAGGGCGAATGGGCGGTCCGGCCGGTCCGCCACCGACGGGTCGCGGGCGGCCACGATCTCGTGGAGCACGTCGGGGCGGACAGCGAACCAGTCGGAGGCGTCGCCGCGCGCATCCACGGCGCGCCGCAGGTAGCGCTGGCCGGCGTTGTAGTAGGTGACCGTGCAGGGGTCGGCGGTGAACGGCCTGCCGGCCTCGTGCTGGATCTCGACGCTGGTCCGGGGAAACACGAAGATCGCGTCGGAGGTCGGGCCCGAGTCGTGGAAGCGCGGGTGGTCGACGGCCGCGCGGAACGCGCCGATCGTGACGAGGCCGGAGCCGAAGAGGGTGCGGTCGAGGGGCGGCGGCCCATCGTGGTGCTGCGGCTGCATGGAGATTCCTCGCTGGCGGGAGAAGCCCACCCGATGAATATGGAACTCCGCCGGCTAGCGTAAGGGTCCCGCCGCTACCGCCTGAGCTGCTCCATCGTCCAGACCGTCGTCCAGCTCCCGCCGCGCGGGCGAGCCGCCAGCTCCCAGAGCACGGCGTCGCCGCGGCGGGCGAAACGGATGCGGCGCGCCGGGCCGCCCGGCGCACGCGGCGGCGCCTCGAACTCGCCCAGGCCGTCTGTGAAGGCGCCGCGGAACGGCGCGCCGAACGCGCCGGCGGCGGTGTCGATCCAGTAGATGCGCCAGCGCCCGGCGTCGGGGTCCCAGGCGCGCAGGCTGGCACCGCGGATCCGGTGCGGCGCCCGCATCCCTGCCCAGAAGTAGAGGACCTCGCCCTGCCAGCTCTCCGCGAGCGCGCACGGTCCGGCACGGCTGACGACGGTGCGCGCCGGGAGCGGGCGGGCGGCCGCGTCGCCGGAGGCGAAGCGCTGGGCGATCGACCAGCGGCCGAGCCAGAAGTCGAAGCCGCCGGCGCCGCCGCCCCGGCAGCGCGCGGCTTCCGGGGTGGCCAGGTCCAGGGCGACGCGCCAGGCGCCGTTCTCCCGGATCCAGGCGGTCAGGTAGCGGCCGGCGGCGGGGGGCGGCCCGGCCCGCTCCGGCTCGATCCACCAGCGGCCGGCCGTGTAGCCGAGGGTATCGGGCCACAGCATGGCCGCGGTGTCCGGCTCCCAGCGGAAGCGCGGCCCCACCCGCTCGAGCATGGAGGCGACGGACTCCGCGACCGCGCGCGGCCCGACCACCTGCCGTCCCCGCCCGTCCTCCTTCCTTCCGCGCGCGGCCCAGACGGCGGCCCACGCCGCAGCGCCCCTCGCGCGGGAGTCGGCGGCGAACGCCCGGTCCGCGGCGATCAGCTCGTCCGGCGTGCCGGCGATCACATGGGTCGCAATCGAGGCCAGCGCGGCCGAATCGAGGCCCGGCGCGCGATCCGCGCCGCGGCCGCCGGCGCAGCCGACGGCGAACAGGACGGCGGCCGCGGCGAGGGTGGGGGAGAAGCAGCGCGACAGTGGCGCGGCGGTGCGCGTCGGAGGGTGTGCGCTCACGGGGCGGCTCGTGCGGACGGGGGTCGGGAGGTCACGGATCGGATCCATCCAAAGATGGCGCCGCTCCCGGGCGCGGCGCTATCAGAATCTTGCCCGGCGCCGCTCACGGCGCGGCGAGCGAGAGCGCCAGCGGCAGCCCAAGGAACCGGGCGTACTCCGCGGCCGCCGCCTCGACGGCCCCGATGCCCGCGGGGTCCAGCCGGCCGAACATCCGGACCTCCACCGACACGGCGTCGCGGGCAAGCGTGCGACGCCACACCCCCGCGATCCTGCCGTCGAGGGCGACGGTCGGGCCGAGCATACCGCCGCCGGCGTTCACGTGCGCGGCGTATATCGGCTCGAGGACCGCGCTCCGGTCCGTGTAGCCGACCAGGTACTCGTCGAACGCCGGGAGAAGCCGCGCGCGCGGCGGCCCCGCGGCTCCCGAGTCGTCCACGCCGCTCACCGGCGGTCCCGCCGCGCTCCAGTAGGTCCGGCCCTCGAGCTCGTGCCCGACGAAACGCTCCGCCGCCGTCTCCAGCGCGCGCCGGGCGTCGGCCGCCGGCAGGCCGGACCACCAGGCGAAATCCCGGACGGTGGCAGGGCCGCGCGCCGCGAAGTAGCGCGTCGCGAGCTCGGCCAGCGCGTCGTCGCCTTGAAGGGTGGTGCCGCCGGGGACCCACTCGTCCAGCAGGACGAACGTCTGCTGCTTGCCGCGGCGGGCGCCGAGGCAGATCAGGCCGTCCTGCGCGCAGCGCCACAGCAGGTGATAGGTGCGCTGGCCGGAGGGGTCGATGCCGGCGCCCGCCAGGACGGCGCGCATCTCGTCGCGGGTGAGGCCTCGCCCGCCTTCGAGCGCGCGCCCGAAGGCCTCGCCGGCGCGCGTGACCACGCGCTCGTCCAGTCCGAGCTGCGCCATCCGGCGGGCCGCGCGGGCCACGGCCCTCGGTGCCAGCCGTGCGAGCAGCCAGCGGACGTCCGCCGCGGGCACGAGGTGGAGCGTGCCGCGCATCGGCCAGGTGCGCACGATCGTTCGCGCGGCGATGGCCGCCTCGATCGTCGCCTCCGTGGCGTCCCGCGTCCGGAGCCCTACGGCCCAGAGCGAGGCGTGGTAGTCCTGGGCCTGCACGGCGCCCAGCCAGCCGACCGCCCCGCCCGCTCGCTCGAAGGGCGTGTGCGCGAGAAGCTGGTTGTGCCAACGCGATGTGGCGAGATCCAACGCGGCCCCCGGTCGTGAGACGGGTGGAGCGGGCGGGCCGCAAGGTAGTCGCGGGCGAGTCGGCGAATCAACGGGCGGTCACCCCCGCCACGCCTGCC
Source organism: uncultured Gemmatimonadales bacterium (assembly GCA_963708135.1). Lineage (GTDB taxonomy): Bacteria > Gemmatimonadota > Gemmatimonadetes > Longimicrobiales > RSA9. The sequence continues at coordinate 1,667,510 of OY970192.1, forward strand.
GGTAGCCGACCCAGCAGTGCCACGCGGTCACGCCGACGATGCCGGTGGCGAAGATGCCCATGAAGAGCGTGCCCCAGCCGGGCAGTGAATGGGTCGTGAAGTTCGCGACCTGCTTCGTGCCCAGCACCGCGGGCATGAAGCCGGCGATGGTCACCGGCGCGTGCGGGTCCAGGTCGTGGCCGAAGACGTAGAGCTTGAAGACGAAGCGAGCCAGCGCGAACGCCGAGACGTAGGTCGTGAGGACCGTCAGGTCCACCAGCGTGCGCACGTTGCCGATGACCGCCGCGCGCAGCGTCAGGATGGCCAGCAGCCCGAGCGCGAACGGGATCCAGTCGAGGTCCGAGAGCTCGGCGCGGTTGATCTTGCGCATCCCAATGTAGTGGTTGAGCTCGTTGATCTCGTCAATGTCGTGGTTGTCGTGCCCGCCCGTCAGCCGGTAGCTGTAGATGTCCATGTACAGCCCGGTCGGGTACTGCGGCGCCTCCATGCTGATGCGCCAGAGCGGCTTCGTGAAGCTGAGCGCCAGCGGCACCACGAGCAGGACCAGCAGGATGCGGCTGCGGAAGCGCAGCGGCTCGTTGAGGAAGGTCTCGAACCGGTCCACCAGGGACTGCATGCTCCTCTTCATGTATCGACTCCCATCTATTTTCTGAGCAACGACTTGGCTCGTGTCACATCTTCGGTCGCCTTCACACCAGGTCGCCACGGCGGATGCCGCGCCAGCCCAGCCACCAGGACAGCGTTCCCACCACCACCGGCCACGCCACGCCCACCACGAACAGCAGGCGCGTGCCCAGGTGCCGCGCCAGGAAATAGCCGACGGGTCCGAGGGTGCCGAGCCCCGGCTCCGCCGCGGACAGCAGCGCCAGGCGCGCCGCTTCCACAGGGTTCACCGCGGCGAGGGCGAACACGGCGGGCGCGGGCACCTGCCACTCGAGCATGACGCCGATCAGCGCGAAGTCGAGCAGCGCCACGCCGAGCACCCAGACCAGGAGCACGGCGATCATGGCGCGGGCCGGCTCGCGGATGCGGACCGAGAGCGCGAGCCCGATGCCGGCAAAGCTCCACAGCAGCGCGGCGCTCACGGCCAGGCCGCGGCCGAGGAAACCCCATGGCACCGGCTGTCCGAACGCCAGCGCGCCGCCCAGGGCGAGCCCGGGAAGCAGCACGAGAAGCGGCAGGAGCAGGCTTCCCACGCGGACGAGCGTCACCGCCGCGTAGTAGTCCGCGCGGGTGACCGGATGGCTGAAGAGCAGCTCGAGGGTGCCGTCCTCGCGGGCACGGTTGACCACCAGCCCGGTTCCGGTGAGGGCGAGGAGCGGCAGCAGCAGCACGAGCGCGTGCGTGAGCGAGAGCAGCACCCGGTCCATGCCAGTGAAGCCGAGGACGTCCGACTCGCGCAGCCCGACGACCACGAAGAGCGCCGCGAGCACGCCGTAGAGGCCGGCGCAGAAGAGCAGCCAGCGCGAGCGGAGCACCTCGCCGAGCTCCAGCCTGGCGAGCGCGGCCACCCGCGTCCAGGACGAGGTCGAGTCCTCCGCCCCGGCACGGCTGTCCGCCTCCGGCGACGTCACGGCCGCATCGGCTCCGGCGTTGCGCCGCTCCGTCTCCGCACGGCCCGCCCGCGGCCCGTCCGGCGCTGTGGTCCTGCGTCCGCGATCCCTGGCGCCGTGGGCGTCGAAGGTGAAGCGGGCCAGATCGACGGTTTCCATCAGCGTGCCTCCGCCCGCCAGGTGTCCACGTGCGTGTCCATCGCGACGCGGCCATCCTCGAGGCCCACGACGCGGTCCACCAGCCGGCGCACCTCGTCCAGCCGGTGCGAGCTGAGCAGCAGCGTGGCGCCCGCCGCGCGCTCCTCGAAGAGCGTGAAGAAGGCCTCGCGCGTGTGGGCATCCAGGCTGGCCGTGGGCTCGTCCATGATCAGGAGGGAGACGGGGGCCGCGAGCGCCAGCGCGATGAGCAACTTCTGCTTCATGCCCCCCGAGAGCGCCCGGACCGGCCGCTTCGCCACGACGTCGAGGTCGAGGCCGAGGCGGTCGGCCACGACACGGATCTCCGTGCCGGGGAGCCCGCGCAGCCGCGCCACGGCGCGCACCACCTCGCCCACGCTGGCGCCCAGCTGCGGCGCGGCCTGCGGCACGCAGGCCATGTGGGAGGCCAGCCGCGTGCGGTGCGCGAACGGGTCGCGCCCATCCAGGCGCACCTGCCCCTCGCAGCGCAGGACGCCCATCACGGCACGGACGAGCGTGGACTTGCCGGAGCCGTTCGGCCCCACCAGACCCACCCGGCCGCCGGCGGGCACGCACAGGGAGATGCCCCTGAGCGCCTTCACGTCCTCGAAGCTCTTGCGAACCTCTTCCAGCTCGATGCGCACGTCAGCCCTCCCGCCGGCCCGCTCCGGGGCCGGGATCACGGTTCGCGTTCAGCCCGCTGGCGCGGGCGCCCGGGCGGAGCTCCAGGGCGCTTCCGCGGGTCCACGGCGGCTGCCGCGTGCGGGGGCGCGGATCCACGAGCAGAGTCTCGGGCTGGAGCAGCGGCAGCACCTCCGCCGCCACGTCCACGAGCCCCAGCGCCACCGTGCCGCGGAAGAACCGGAGCGACGGGTGGTCGGAGACCAGGCGCGCGGAGAGGCTGCGCGGCGCGTAGGGCACGTCACCGACGCCGTCGCCATCCAGGTCGTAGCCGCGGTAGTCGTCGAAGTAGTTGCCGTCCCAGGTCACGCCGCGGGCGTTGCCCCGCCCTTCCACGGCGACCTGCGCATCGTTGTAGCGGAAGATGTTGTCGGTGAAGACGTTCCGCGTCTCGCTGCTGTGGAACGTGACCGCCGCGCCATCCAGCGTGAACGTGTTGCGGCGTACCCACACGGAGTCGCCCGCGCGGAACGGGCTGGTGTCCAGGTAGAGGCCCTGGTTGTCCCCCGCGAAGAGGTTGTCCTCCACCCGGAGGTTGCCCGACTCCTTCACGCCGAGCCCCATGCCGTCGGAGACCGTGTTGTCCGCGAAGACGTTCCGGCGCAGCGTGAGGTCGTGCGAGTACATGACGAACACCCCCACAATGTTGCCGCGGTAGTCGTTGTCCTCCACCACGCAGTCGCTCGAGTACATGAAGTGGTTGGCGTAGCGGCTGCGGCGCACGTCGTTGCGCGCCAGCACGTTGTCCGGCGAGTACCAGACGACTATGTCGCGCGAGTCGCGCACCCGGTTGCCCTCGATCCGGGAGCCGCGCACCTCCCAGATGCGGATGCCATCGCCGCGGATGCCCACGGGCGTGGCCGGGTCGCCGGCGATGTCGTTGTCCGCGAACACGACGCCGTGGGACTGCTCGGCCACGAGCCCGAACAGCGCATGGCGCACGGCCAGCCCGCGGGCCTCGACGCTGTCGGCGTGGACGTAGACGGCCGCGTCCATCTTGTCGTAGCGCTGACCGCTGCCGTCCACCGTGAAGCCGCGCAGCACGGCGTGCGCAGACTCGACGACGATCGTCCGGCCCTGCCCGTCCGAGCGCACCACCGCGCTCCGGGGTCCGGCCAGCGTGAGCGCCGCGCGAATCGCGAGCGGCCCCGCGTAGGTGCCGGGGGCCAGGCAGAGCACGGCGCCGGCGCGGGCGGAATCCAGGAGCGGCTGGAGCGCCGTGCCGGCGGGTACGAGGCGGCCGTCCGCCGGGCAGGAGGAGGCCGCCGCGGCCCCGTCATCGGCCGCAAGAGCGCCGCCGCGAGCCACGCCTGGCGGGACGCCGGACCGCGCGCCGGCCGGGCGGCCCGCGGGCGCCGGCAGAGCGCGGATGGGTGCGTCGCCTGATACGGGGCTCACCCCGCCCGGCGAGGCCGTGAGCGCCAGCCCGCCGGCGAGGAGGATCCCCGCGGCTCGGCCGGCGTGCCGGCCGGACCGGCGCGTGGCCCGGCCCGCACGTGGGCCGGATCGGCTGCTCGAGCTGGAGTGGATCATCCGGTTCTTCTCCCGTGGTCGGGCGCCCGGGCCGGCCGCATCGCCGGCCCGGAACGCCGGGCGGTACTACTTCCCCGCCGGCTTGACCATGAAGTAGCCCATCATCTCGAGGTGCAGCGCCGAGCAGAACTCGGTGCAGTAGTAGGGGAACACGCCGGGCTTGTCGGCCACGATGGTGGCGTCGGCGGTCTTCCCGGGCTCGAGGCTGAGGTTGACGTCGTAGCGGTCGATGCCGAACCCGTGGGTGGCGTCCGGCGTCTGCTCGAGGTTGGTGAGATGGAAGTGCACCGTGTCGCCCTGCTCCACGGTGACGGCGTCGGGCTTGATGTGGCTGCGCACCTCCGTGACGACCACGTCCACGCGCTTGCCATGCCGCTCGATGCGCGCATCGGTCTCGGCCTTCGCGGCCCACGGATCGATCTGGTGGCTGACCGCGTTCTCGCCGGGCGAGTAGAGCTGCGTCGGCTTCAGCTTGTCCGCGCTGATGATCTGCGCGTAGTGCGGCTCGCCGAGCCCGATCGGCAGGTCGTAGAGCAGCTGCATCGGAGACGTCGTCGCATCGATCAGCTGCATGTTCTGCGGCAGCAGCGGCCCCACGTTGTTGAAGCGGTCGATCGACCACTTGTCGAGCGCGATCACGTAGTGCCCCTTCGGGTGCTCCGTGTCACCCTCGGGCGTAGCCAGGTGGCCGATGTTGTAGTGCACCGGGATCTTCTCGATCACCTTCATGTCGGCAAGCGACCACTTGGCGATCTTCGACTCGATGAACAGCGAGGTGTAGCCGTTGCCCTGGTCGTCCCACTGCGTGTGCAGCGGCCCGAGGCCGAGCTCGACCTGCCCGTGCAGCGCCGTCCGGAAGCCGATGATCGGCACGCCGTACGGGTCCTTGCCCTCGAAGTTCTTCGCGTCGATCGCCTGCTTGATCTTCGCCCAGTCGTAGACGGTCTCGTGCGTGTCCAGCTTGCCGGAGACCGCCAGGTACTTGCCGTCCGGCGTCACATCCACGCCGTGCGGGCTCTTCGGCTCCGGCACGAAGTAGAGCAGCCCCTCCGCCTCGGAGACGTCCAGCGGGATCACCTTCACGCCCTGGATGGTCTTCGTCTTCCCCGACTGCGCGGCCACCGCTGCCGCCTTCCGCCAGTCGATCACGTGCAGGTAGTCCATGTCGTTCTGCGACGCGCCCGACTCGAGCGGCGGCTTGCCGTCCATGTCGCCGCCCGTGGCCCGCTCCGTGTCGAACGAGTTGATGAACGCCCAGCCGTCGCTGGCCAGCTTGCCCGCGTCCGAGAGGTCCTGCATGTAGGGCGGCAGCTCCATGGCGAACGACTTCGTGGGGTCGATCTTCCCCGCCGCGCGGTCGAACTTCCAGAACATCACCGCGCCCCGGTACCTGTCGTTGTAGTCGCCGAGCGGCGCGTAGCTGCCGTCCAGCGGCACGGGGTACTGCCCGCCCTCGATGACGTAGTCCGTATTGGGCGTGACGAACGAGCCGCCGTGGTCCGTGCCCAGCAGCGGCGAGTGCACGATCTGCTGCGTCACGAAGTCCTTCAGGTTGATCACCGCGATGCGCGCGTTCGCCTTGTCGTTGATGAACAGGAATTGCCCGTCGTAGTCGCCGTTCGTTTCGCTCAGCGCCGGGTGATGGCTGTCCCCCCACCCGAGCGGATGCCCCTTCGGGGAGCTCGACGCCAGCAGCGCCTTCGACTGGTCGTCGAAGCCATAGCCCTGCCACGGCTCCGGCGTGAAGACCGCGATGTACTTGAGGATCCGCATGCTCGGGATCCCGATCACCAGCACCTGCCCGCTGTGCCCGCCCGACGCGAACATGACGAACGGGTCCGGACGCCCGGTCGGCGTGTACGTCTTGAGCGCCGCCGTCACGTCCGCCTCCGTCAGGTTGCGCGCCTTCATCAGCGCCTGCACCGACGCTCCGCCCGAGCCCGACTTCCCGCCACCGCACCCCGCCAGCAGCACCGCGCCGACCACCGCCCCCAGCGCCGCGAGCCCGACGCGCATCCGTGAAGCCCCCATCAGCTCCCTCCTTGTCTCATTCGACCATGTGCCTACCGGCACCCACCGCCCCCTGCGGCGGCCGGACGCCCGCCTCACGGCTGCTTCCCGAAATTCCGCACGATCTCCCGCAGCGCCGCCACCACCGCCGGCTTGCTGGCCAGGTCCGGATTGCCCACCATCATCGCGCTCCGGCCGACCGCGGACCCACCATAGACGATCGCCGTCTCGATCTCCTTGTCCGTCACGCTGTCCTGCCACGCCTTGTCGTGGTAGTTGCGCGGCGGCGGCACCAGCGACGCCGCCCCCGGCCCGTCGCCGTGGCCGGTCGGGCCGTGACACGCCGCGCACCGCGTCGAGAAGATCTGCTGCGCCTCCTGCCGCGCCGCCGGCGTGATCTCGGCCGTCTGCGCCTCCGCCGAAGGCGACGCGGCCGCCTCCGACCCGCTCGACGCCTGCTGATTCCCGCCACCGCACGCCGCCAGCGCCGCCGTCCCCAGCATCGCCAGCAACCAGGTCATCCCTCGTCCCGCGTTCATGGTCTCTCCCGCGTCTCGTTACATGTCCGCCGCGGCGCTCGGCCGCAGATTCGCCCGTCGTGCCCGCCCCGCCCCAGCTTTCGCGCCCCCTCCCGTCGTGTGACCCAAAGCTACGGGGTCCCTCGCGGCCGGAAATCGGAATTCCTCATGATTCTATGCGGTATATTCCCCTACGCTGCTCCTACGGCCGTGGGGCTCAGCCCTACACGGGGCGGCCGCGCGCACCGAATATCCGGGCGCCGGAGTGGATCGCGCTGTGACGGATGTCACTTGTGGGGCCGGGCGCCGGCGGCCGGGCACGCCGCCTCTCGTGGTGGGCTCCCGGTCACCGGGTTCTCCCTACACGAGTTCCCGGGTTTGCCCCACAGACCGTGGGCGCGCAGGGCTTAGGTTGGGAAAGACGATATGCGTATGCGAAACTCGACTTCCACGTGCGTGCGCGCGCCGCGGGTTCGTTGGACGCCGGCCGGGCGCGCGGAAAGGAGATCGACCATGGCCAGCATCGACCGACCGCTGGGCGGGGATGCCCTGGTGTTTCACCTGGAGGCCGAGCAGAAGGCCGCGGAGAGTCCCGAGATCCTGGCCCGGAGCGGGCGGACGGCGCGCACGCTGGTGAAGGACCAGTCGCTGCGGGTATCCGTCCACCTGCTCGCCGCCGGGGGCGCGATCGCGGAGCACCATGCGGAGGGACCGATCACGGTTCAGGTGCTCCGCGGCGGCATGACCTTCCGGGCGGCGGGAAGCGAATACCAGCTGCGAGCGGGCGATCTGCTGGCGCTCGATGCGGGGGTCACGCACTCGGTGTCGTCGGAGGAGGGGTCGGCGTTCCTGCTGACGCTCTCGCTTCCCGCGGCGGCACAGGCGCCAGCCTGAGGGAGGAGACGGCGTGTACACGCTGGTTCGACGCTTCATCAAGACGGGGATCGGGTTTCTGTTCGCGGGGATCGCGCTCGGCATCTGGATGCTGGTGCGGCGCGAGCTCTGGGGCATCTGGCCGAACGCGTACCTGGTGTCGGCGCACGCGCACGCGGTCTTCGTGGGGTTCGTGATGTTCCTGATCCTGGGAGTGGCGCTGTGGCTGTTCCCGCGGGCGGAGAAGGGGGACGCGCGCTACCGGCCTGGGCGGATCGAGGCGAGCTACTGGCTGCTGGCGGCATCGACGCTGGCTCGCTTCCTGGCGGAGGCGGCGCGCTCCGCGAGCGGCGCGCGCTGGCTCGCGTGGACGGTCGTGGCGGGCGGCATCGGGCAGGCGGTGGGGCTGGGCCTCTACTTCTGGACCATGTGGCCACGCATCCGGCCGGTCGGGAGCCACCTGCGCGAGGCGAAGGGAGAGAGGTTCTAATGGACCGAATGCGGAGTACGGTGAGCACGGACCCGGCGGAGCGGGTGCTGCGCGGGCTGTCCCTGTTCCGCTCGCTGGACGCGGAGGCGCTGGGGGAGGTGGCGGCGCGGACGATCCAGCGCGGGGTCGCGCGCGGCGCCACGTTGTTCCGGGAGGGGCAGCCGTGCCAGGGGCTGTACGTGGTGGTCGAGGGCAGCATCAAGGTGTACCGCGCATCGGCCGACGGCCGCGAGCAGGTGCTGCACGTGATGGGGCCCGGGCAGCCGATCGCGGAGGTGCCACTGTTCGACGGAGGCCCCTACCCTGCCTCGGCGCAGGCGCTCGAGCCGTCGCAGGTGCTCTTCCTCGGCTTGGACTCCTTCCGCTGGCTCTACGCGCACAACCCGGCGGTGGCGGACACGGTGATCCGCGAGCTGGGGCGGCGGCTGCGGCGGATGGTCCGGCTGGTGGAGCGGATCTCGCTGCGCGACGTCCCGGCACGCGTGGCCGCCGCGCTTCTCGACTATGCGGAGGGGGCGGACGCGCGGCGGGCGGGCGGCACGTTCTCGCTGCCGCGGACGCAGGAGGCGCTGGCGGGCGAGCTGGCCACCACCCGGGAGAGCATCGCCCGTGCGCTGGGCACGCTGCGGCGCGAGGGGATCATCCTGCAGGAGGGGAAGCGCGTCGTGATCCGCGACCTCGGCCGGCTGGCGGCACGCGCGCGCGGCGAATCGGCGACCTGACGCGGCGCCCCTTCGTCGCCCGTCGGGCACGGGCACGTTGGCGTGAGGGGTCGCCGCCCCGCTTCGGTCAAGCGGCGCCGTGGCCGGCGAGGAGGCGACGGAACCATCCCTGCTCGCGGACGCCCTCCCGGCGCACCCGGTCGAGCGCGGCGGCGATCGCCTCCTGTGCGTCGAGCCAGCCGACCGGGCGGCCGGGCTCTTCGCGGCGGACCACCGGCACCTGCTCTATCTGGAGGTCGGCCATGCGGACCATCGCGTCCCAGAGCCGCTCGTCCGGGTGCGCCACCGACAGCCCGCGTGTGCCGGCATCCAGCACGGTTGCCTGCCATTGCCCACCGGCCACGGCGCGGACCAGATCACCGTACGTGATGATGCCCGCGAGCATTCCATCGGGGCCGAGGATGGGGAACGCATCACGGGCGGTTGAGGGCTCGGCCGGCGGGTTCGTAGCGTCCCTGCGGGGCGGGATCCGCTCCAGCAGCGCGGCGACCGTCATTGCCGCCTCGACGCCGGGCGGCGGCTCGCGCATGACCTCCTCGACCTTGAAGCGCTTGAGCAGATCCACCTCGAACTCCTGGTGCACGTCGACGCCGCGTTCGGCCAGCTCCGTCGTCATCAGGTCGGACGTCATCGTCTTCTTCACGAACAGGTCGGCCACGGCCGCGACCAGGAACACCGGCAGGATCGCGCCGAACTGACCGGTCACTTCCAGCGCGAAGAGCGTGAAGCCCAGGGTGGCATTGCACAGGACGCCGAACAGCACGCCCATGCTGGCGAGCGCGAAGAGCGGGACCGGCAGGTGGAGGCCGGGGATCAGGGCGTTCGTGGCGTGCGCGAAGACGTTGCCGATCGCGGCGCCGGCCACGAAGGCCGGTGCCAGGAACCCGCCCGACGTCTTGGAGCCGAGGGTGATGGTGACCCCCACGAGCTTGAAGACCATCACCGTGAGCACCAGTCCGGCGGCGAGCTGGTTGTTGAGGATCTCGCGGATGACGCTGTAGCCCACACCGAACGCCCGCGGCACCATCAGGCCCATGAAACCGAAAGCCAGGCCGCCGAGCGCCGGCAGCACCACGTCGCTTACCGGAATGCGGTGGATGAGCCGCTCGGCCGCGAAGTAGCCTCCCTTGAACACGGCGGCGGTCGCGCCCACGAGCACCCCGAGGAGCACCAGAAACGGCAGGGCCCGGAACACGTCGGGTGACGTGATGGCGGGCATCGTGAACATCGGCCCGGTGCCGATGAGCAGATGACGCGCCCAGGTGGCCACGATGGATGCGACCGTGATGGGGATGAACGACCGGGCACGGAACTCGAACACGAGCAGCTCGATCGCCACCAGGATGGCCGCCAGGGGCGTGTTGAAGGTCGCGGCCATCCCGGCTGCCGCCCCGGCCGCGAGCATGACCTTTCGCTCCTCGGCGCTCGCGGTGACCCACTGCCCGACCACCGAGCCCATGGCGCCGCCGCCCTGGATGATGGGTCCCTCGACTCCGAAGGGGGCGCCCGTCCCGATCGCGAGGGCGGCGGAGAACGGCTTCAGGAAGTAGATCCGGGGCCGGACACGACTGAAGTTGGTCCAGACCGCCTCCATCGCCTCGGGAATCCCGTGGCCGATGATCCGGCGGGAGCCGTAGCGCGCGAGGATCCCGCACGCGAGCCCGCCCAGCGCCGGCACGAACACGATCCACCAGGGGAGGCCCGCGTGGGGCGGCTCCACGAACGCCACGGACAGGCGCTGATAGAAGAAGAAGTTGTAGAGGAACCCGATGAGGTGGTACACGAGGAAGGCCGTGACCGCGGCGATCACGCCGATCGCGCCGGCCAGAATCGCGACCCAGGTCAGCCGGAACGGATCGACCTCCGTTCCCGAGGCCGCCGACCCACCGAGTGAAGCCGTCATTCGATTTCTCCAGGCGCGCCGGGCCCCCGCCGCGGCATCGGGGCGGCTCCTGCGCGCTCGATGCACGGATGAACCCCTCGCGCCCGCGGCCGAGGCCCGGCGGAGAGGTGGCATGTCTGCAATGAACGGGCTGTAGAGTGAGCCGCCGCCGGCAGGCGGTCAAGAGAGCACTGGCACAGCCACGCGCGCGTCCCGGCTCAGTCCGCCCGCAGCGCCACCAGCGGGTCGCTTCGTGCCGCGCGGCGGGCGGGCAGGTAGACTGACGCGGCGGCCAGGGCGAGCAGCGCCCCGGCGAGGGTGGCGTAAACCACCGGGTCGGTGGGGCTCACGCCGTAGAGCAGCGAGCCGAGCCAGCGTGTGGTGAGGAGCGCCGCCAGGGTCCCCGCCGCAACGCCGCCGGCCGCCAGCGTCATCCCCTCGCCGAGCACCATGCGCACGAGGCCGCCGGGCTGCGCGCCGACGGCCAGGCGGACGCCGAACTCCCGGTGGCGCGTGGTGACGTAGAGCGACATGACGCCGTAGATGCCGACGCTCGCCAGCACCGCCGCCAGCAGCGCGAACGCCATGAGCAGCAGCTCGGTGATACGGCGGGTGTCGAGCGAGCGGCCGACCCAGTCGTCGAGGGTCCGGACGTTGTCGAGCGGGATGCCCGGCTCGATGGCGGCGACGGTGCGGCGCACGGCGGCGATGGCGGGGGCGGCGTCGCCTTCGGTGCGCACCGCCAGCACCGGACGGGGGCCCGGCACCTGCGCGAACGGGAAGTAGGTGTGCGGCCGCGGCGGCTCGGCGGCATCCTCGTCGCGGACGCTCCCGGCCACTCCGACGATCGTCAACCACGTGCTGTCGCCGGTGAGGCGCACGCGCTTGCCCAGCGCGCCGGCGCCCTTCCAGTAGCGCGCCGCCAGCGCCTCGTCCACGATCGTGACTCGCAGCGATCCGGCGCGGTCGCGGTCGTCGAAGTCGCGGCCGTAGCGCAGCGGAATGCGCAGCGTGCGGAAGTAACCGGGCCCGACCGCGACCTGCACGGTCTGCGTCTCCATGCCGGTGCTCGCGGGCGGCGCGTGCCCCTCCACCAGGTAGCCGTCCGTGTTCACGCTGCCGCTGAACGGCAGCGTCGCGGCGATGGCGGCGTCGCGCACGCCCCTGAGCTCCCGGACGCGGTCCACGATCTCGGAAGTGGTGGCGACGACGGCCGTGTCGCCGGCGTATTTCACGGCGGGCAGCGGCAGCGCGACGACGGTCACGCCGTCCGGCTCGAACCCGAGCCGCGTGGCGGCCAGGTTGTGGAAGCTCCGGAGCACGAGGCCCGCGGAGATGAGCAGCACCACCGCCAGCCCGAGCTGCGCCACGATCAGCGCCGCGTTGAAGCGACGCGCCGCCGTGCGCACGCCGCCCCGCTCGGCGCCCGCCAGGTGCTCCGCGACTCGCCCGCGCGCCAGACCCGCCGCGGGCGCGGCGCCGAAGGCCACGCCGGCCGCGATCGACGTGCCGAGGGTGAACGCGAGCACGCGCCAGCTCACCCGCACATCGCCAAGGCGCGGCAGAGACACGGCGGGGGAATGCGTGATCACGTGCACGAGCGCGAACGCCAGCCCCACGCCCACGGCCCCGCCCAGCAGCGCCAGGGCGACGCTTTCCGTCAGCAGCTGCCGCAGCACCCGCCGGCCCGTGGCGCCCAGCGCGCTGCGCAGCGCCATCTCGCGCCCGCGGCTCGCTGCCCGGCTCGAGAGCAGCATCGCGATGTTCGCCACCGCGATCAGCAGGATCAGGAGCACCGCCGCCTGCAGCACCTCGAGCGGCCGCCGGACCTCGCCGGTGAGCGCCGCCCGCAGCGGCTCGACCACCGTGGTCATGCGCGTCTCGCGCGGGTCCGTGCCCCCGTGGAACAGGTCCTTCCGGCCGGCCGCCCAGTCCCACATCACCTCCCGCGACGCACGGCGCACCCCCGACAGCGTGGCGCCGGGCGCCAACCGGCCAACCCCCGTCATGTACCACCCGAAGCGACGGCTCGGGTCGAGCCCGAGCGGCAGATACGCCTGCGCGTCGGGACGCGGGTAGTCGAAGCCGGCCGGCATCACGCCGATCACGCGCGTGGGCTGCCCATCCAGCACGATCGTCTTCCCGAGCACCGACGCGCGCCCGCCGAACTCCGCCTGCCACAGGCCGTAGGAGAGCACCGCCACGTGCGCGGGGTCCGGCGTGTCCTCCGAGCGCCCGAGCGTCCGCCCGATCAGGGGACTCACGCCCAGCACCGTGAAGAAGTCGCCCGTCGCGCGTACCACGCTCAGGCGCTGCGGCCGCCCGCCCGAGACGTAGGTGGCGCCCCGCAGCGCAAACGCCGCGAACGACTGCAGGCCATGCACACGGTCGCGGTACATCACCACGTTCTCCGGCGAGAGCGCCCAGCTGTCCAGACCGATCTCCGGGTACGCCTGCCGCAGCTGCACCAGCCGCTCCGCGTGCGGATACGGCAGCGGCCGCAGCAGGATGCCGTCCACCAGGCTGAAGATCGCCGACGTCGCGCCGATCCCGAGCGCCAGCGTCACCACCGCGAGCGCCGTGAACGCTGGCGCGCGCCGCATGCCCCGTAGCGCCAGCCGGAGATCCGACCCGATCGACTTCAGCCACCCCATCATGCGCACCTCCCGCGCGTACGACCGATCAATGGCGACGCACTCCGCGCGAATCCGCGCCGCGTCCCCGAAGCGCTCCGCCGCGACCTCCCGCGCGCGCCCCGGCTCCACCCCCTCGCTCCGCAGCCGCGCCTCCCGCATGGCCAGGTGAAACGCGATCTCCTCCTCCACGTCCCGCTCCGGCGAGCCCAGCCGGAACAGCCGCCGCCAACCCGGAGCCCGGCTCACGGCAGCGCCGGCGAGGTCCGGCGCAGCGCCGCCGCGATCGCTTCCGCGTGCCGGTGCCACACCGGCGCCTCCGCCCGGAAGCGCGCCTCCCCCTCCACCGTCAGCTCGTAGAACCTGGCGCGCCGATTGTTCTCCGAGACCCCCCACTCCGAGCGCAGCCACCCCCGCCGCTCCAGCCGGTGCAGCGCCGGGTAGAGCGTCCCCTCCTCCAGCAGCATCGTCTCCTCCGTCGCCCCGCCGATCCACTCGCTGATCCCGTAGCCGTGCATCGGCCCCCAGCCGAGCGCCTTCAGGATCAGCAGGTCGATGCTGCTTCGCAGCAGGTCGGAACCCGTATCGGCCATCGCACCTCTCTCCCCTTGCGTGACAAGGGAAGGTAATACGGGCAACGGCGGCGGGCAACGGCGGCGGGCAACGGCGGCGGGCAACGGCGGCGGGCTCGAGGCGAGGGGCGGTGCCGCGAGTGCCGCACCCTGGCGGCTGTCCCGACCAGCCATGGGCGGGCCCCGGCCGCGGCCGTATGCTCGGCGCGGGAAAGGCGGGCAACGGTGACGACGGCGGAACGGCGGCGGCACGGGAACGGGCGTGGCGGCCAGCCGCGCGACCCGGCCCTGGCCGAAGGGAGGACTCATGGACGAGAGGGAGCGAGACGGCCCGACGGCGCGGATCCGCGCCGTCGCGGCCAGCCAGCGCGGGATCGTGACGCGCGGGCAGCTCATCGCGTGCGGCCTCTCTCCCGCGGCGGTGGGGCGTCGGGTGGCGGAGGGCTACCTGCGGGCGCTGCACCGCGGCGTCTACCTGCTGGGGCCGCTCGAGCCGGCCCGGGCGAGAGAGCTGGCCGCCGTCCCCGCCGGAGGGCCCGCGGCCCTGCTGAGCCATACCTCCGCGGGTCGGCTGCGTGAGATGCTTTCCACCGCCCAGGCGTGCGGTCCGGTGCACGTCACCGTGCCGGGGAGCGGCCGCGGCCGGCGGGCGGGGATCGTGTTCCACCGGGTGAAACGGCTGAAGGAAGATGAGCGTGCGACCCTGGACGGCATCCCGGTCACATCACCCGGCCGCACGCTGCTCGACCTCGCCCGGATGCTCGGCCCCCGGGAGCTCGAGCGGGCCGCCGCGGCGGCGGAACGGGCGGGGCTGATTCGCAGCGGCGAGCTTGCGGCTCTCCCGGACCGCTACCACGGCCGGCCGGGGAGCGGGGTCCTCGGCTCGGTCCTCGGCGTCGCCGAGGGCCCTGCGCTGACCCGCTCCGAGGCGGAGCGGCGCTGCCTGGAGCTGCTCCGGTCGGCCGGGCTCCCGATGCCCCACGCCAACGTCCCCGTCGGGCCGTACGAGCTGGACCTCTTCTGGCCGCGGGAGGGCGTCGCCCTGGAGATCGACGGGCACGCCTACCACTCCTCCCGCTCCCGATTCGAGGGCGACCGCCGGAAGGACAGCTGGCTTCGTGCCCGCGGTATCGAGGTGATCCGGCTGAGCTGGCGGCAGATCACGCGGGATGCCATGGCGACCGCGGTGGAGGTCGGGCAGATCCTCGCGCTGGCGCGGGCCTTCCGGCCCGGTGGCCGAGAGGATTCTCGACCGAGTGCAGCGGGCGCGCCGCGAACTCGATCTTTCGATCGCCACGCGAGATGAATATCGCGGCGGCGCGGCGGCTGACAGGTCGCGTACGAGATACATCTCGCCAGGCGAGACAAAGCTGGATCCCGCGCGGGGGAGGGCCGTACCGAACGAGATTTCGATCGCCGGCGCCGGGTCGGGAGCGGCCCACGCGGTGCTCGTGCTCGCGGGGTGAGGGCCATGCCGGGGGTGGACCGCCGCGGCGCGGCGCCGCCGCGGGGGTGGCGCCGGTCGGCCATACCGGGCGCGGCGAGGTCCGGACGCCGCGCCGATCCGGCCCGCCAACCGCCGCGGCGAGGGTCCGGCCGGCGGGCGCCGGGCCGATCGCCGCCCGGGCGCCGGGCTGCGCCGGGCGGCGGCGAACGCCCGCTCAGGGCTGGACGATGACGGTGCCGAGCATGCCGAGGGTCTCGTGCGGCTTGCAGAAGTAGTGGTACTCGCCGGCCGTGGCGAAGGTGTGGGTGAAGGTGCCGCCGGCGGTGACGTCGCCGGAGTCGAAGGCCTGGGCGCCGGCCGGCAGCACGGCGTCCGCGGCGTTGGCGGCTTTGGTGGCGTCGTCGGTGGCGGTGTGAACGAAGCTGGCGTCGTTGTGCCAGCGCACGGCCTGGCCGACGTGGATGGTCACGGTGGCGGGGCTGAAGTGGAGCTGCGACGTCATCTCGACGGTGGCGGCCACATCGCCGCCGTTGTCGGTGGGGTTGGGCGCATCTCGAGGTGCAGGACAGCAGCGCGGCGGAGAGCGCGAGCATGGCCGCGGCGCCCGCGCGTCGAGCGGCGCGGACGGGGCGGTCGGTCGGAGTCTTCATGGGGATCCTGCCTTTCGTGTCGGGCACGTTCAGCGCTCGACGATTACGCCGGCGACCATGCCCGCGAGCTCGTGGGGGATGCAGAAGTAGCGGTACTCGCCGGGGACGGTGAAGGTGTGGGCGAAGCTCTGGCCGGGCTTGAGGTCCCCGGAGTTGAACGGCTCGGCGCCATCGGGCAGCGCCGCGTCCGCCTTCTTCTGGGCGAGCTTCGGGTCGAGGGTCACGGTGTGGACGAGGTCGGACTTGTTGGTCCAGCGGACGGTCTGTCCGACCTTGATGTGGACGGCGCCGGGCGAGAAGCGGAGCTTGTTGCTCATGGTGACCTCGGCGGCGGCATCGCTCGCGGCCGTCGCGGAGGCAGCGCCGCGCGCGGGTCCGCTGCCGGTGAAGCGGGAGAGCGCGAGCGGGATGGTGAACTCGAAGCCCCAGCGGTGGCGGCCGCCGAGGCCGACCGAGGCGCCCTCGAGGGTCTCCGTATTCGTGTTGGAGACCTGGAGCGAGAGCGAATGGGGGGTGTAGGGGATCTCGAGCTGGAGCCCGAGGCCCCACGCCACGTCCTCGTCCGCGGAGCGGTCCACGAGGGTGGCGGCATCGCCGGCGAGGGCGATGAAGCGCTGCAGGCGGAGGGTGGCGCCGCCGGCCACGGCCCAGCGCGTCTCCCCGGTGCGGCGGAAGGACGAGAAGCCGCGGCCGGCGGCAAGGAGACGGAGCGGCCCGAGGGTGCGGGCGAGCGCGAGCTCGCCGTCCCAGCTGCGGGCGGGCTGGTTGTAGGCACCGGTGAGCGCCACGTCGAGCGGCGCGCCACGGTCCTGCCCGATCGGAAGCGCGCGGGCGAAGAGCTCCCACTCGTTCGGGAACCCGGTCACGAGGACGGAGTTGGTGGCGTAGTGCGCGCCCACGAGGACGTTGCCGGGCAGGCCGGCGCCGAGCAGGAACGTCGGATAGTTGATGATCTTGCGCGCGGGGGCCGGCGTCACCTCGAAGCGGTGCAGGAAGTTGAAGTACAGGGTGGCGGGCGAGCCGACCCACGTGCCGCCCATGTCCGGCGGGCGCTCCAGCACGGACTGCGCGCGGGCGGCCAGCGGCCGCGCCGAGACGGGGATCAAGGCCAGGAGCGCGAAAAGACGGACGGCGCGGCCGATCCGGCCGCGCTGCGGAAAGCCTGCGATAGAGGACTCCGGCATGGCTGCCTCCGTTCGGGAACCGGACATCGCTTCGGGGCTGCCAATCCGGTCACGGCGCCGATCGGTTCCTGTCCGGGCGCGGGAGGGGGCGCGGCCGGGCAGCCGCGGGAATGCGGGAACTCCGCCGACGCCTGGCCGCGTTGGCGCGCTGATGCCATCGATGATCGAGGACGCACGCGCGCCGGGTTTGCCGGTCCATCGCTTCCCGTCGCTGTACGCGCTGTGGCGGAGGGCGCGTCTGAGCGCGCCGGGGCGGGCGTTTGCGCGGGCACGCGCGGGCCGCGTGACGCGGCGTCGCCTCGAGCGGCACGCGGCGCGGGCGGAGGTGGAGGCGGATCCGTCGTACGCCGGGGAGTGGCCGCATCTCGCGGCGCTGCTCGCGCGCCTCCGCCCGCGTGAGCGGTTCGTGGTGGATCTGGCGGCGGGGGACGGCGTCACGTCGTCGTGCACGCTGCCGCTCTTCCGGGACCACGGCTGGGCGGGGCTCGCGGTGGAATGCGACGCCGCCCGTTTCCGCCTCCTCGCCCACGCATACCGCCGCTTTGCGGACGTCCGCCTCTCCGACCACCGGGTTACGCCCGCGGACGCCGCGGCTGTGCTCGCGCGTGCCGGGACGCCGCGCGAGCTCGGCGTGCTGAACCTCGACCTGGACTCCTTCGACCTCGTGGTGGCCGAAGCGCTCCTGGCGGAGTTCCGCCCGATCGTGGTGGACATGGAGGTGAACGAGAAGGTGCCGCCGCCAATCCGGTTTGCGGTACGCTACACGCCGGACTTCCGCTGGGATGAGGGGCACTGCTACGGCTGCTCGATCTGCGCGGCGGCCAATGTGCTCGGCCGCGCCGGCTATATCCTCGAGGCGCTCGTCCACAACAACGCGTTCTTCGTGCGCGCGGACGCCGCGGCGGCCGTTCGCATCACGCCGCTCGCCCCCGCGCTCGCCTACCGGACGGGCTATCTCGAGCGTCCGGACCGGCGCCAGCTCTTCCCGTGGAACGTCGACGTCGACGAGCTTCCGGCCATGCCACCGGCCGACGGGGTGGACGCCCTGCGCCGCCGGTTCGGACGGGTGCGCGCGGATTTCGCGCTGCAGCTCGAGCCGCTCGCGCCGGGATGGGCGGAGGCGGCCGGGCGATGAGCGCCGGTCTGCCCCGGGGGGCATTCGATCTGGCGCCGTCGCGCGTGCGCGCCCGGTTTGCGGTGGCCCGGCGCGCCGGCACGCCGGCGTGGCTCTGGCCCGGCGTGCCCCCTGAGGCGTGGCGGGTGGCGCTAGAGGCGATCGGGGCGGCCACCTCCCGGGTCCTGGCGGGGGTCCCGGCCAGGCTGAAGGTCCCGTCCGGCGCCGTGGGTGCGCTCTCCGTTGCCGCGTACACGTCCGGTATGGGACCCATGCTCGGGTACTGGATCGAGGGCGGGCGGCTGGACGCGGAGCGCGTGCCGGCGGCGGTGCTGCGGCTGCACCTGCGGCACGGCCGGGAGCGGGCGGCGCGGCTCACGGCCGAGACGGCGCGCCTGGTCTCCCGGCTGGCCGAGGCGGGCGTCCAGGCGACGGTGCTGAAGGGGATGCACACGGCGCACGCCTACCTCCCGGAGCCCGGCACCCGCCCGCTTTCGGACGTGGACCTCTGGATCGCGGCGGACGAGCGGCGGACAGCCGAACGTGTGCTGGTTGACGCCGGTTACCTCGCCGGGCCGGTGCAGCGGCGGCCGCACAAGCGCGAGTGGCGGCCGCGGATGGGCCCGGCGCTCCCGCGCTCGCTCCTGCTGGCCCACGCCGGCGATCCGTTCGCCGTGGACCTTCACCTCTCGCTCGACCGCAACTTCTTCGGTGTCGGCACCGTGGCGCTGGACAGGGTCGCCCAACCCATGGAACCGTGGCGGCCGGCGCTCATCCGGGCCGACGCCAGCGCCGGGATTCCGGTTGACGGCGGTGCGGAATCCGGCCGGCCCGCGGTGGCCGCCGCCGGCCGGGTGCTCGGGCAGCCCGCCCTCACCCTGCTCCTGGCCGCGCACGCCTCGGAGGGGCTGCACAACCTCACGCTGCTGCGCCTGCTCGAGCTGGCAATGGTGATCCGGCGGGACCGGGAGACGCGCCTCCTCGTGTGGGAAGAGCTGCTCGAGGCGGCGGACGAGACCGGAGCCCGCCGTTTCGCCTATCCCGCGCTACGGCTGTGCGAGGTGCTCGCGCCCGGCACGCTGCCGGCGCGGGTGCTCGCGCGCTTCGAGGCCGCGGCGCCACCGGGCCTCTTGCGGGTGGTGGCGGGGCTCACGCCGGCCACGGCGCAGCGGCTGGATGGCCTCAGCCTGGGCACCCGCTTCATGTGGGCGGGCACCGGCGCAGAGCGGCTCCGGCGGGCGCTGCACGCGCTCTGGCCGGCGCCCGCCGGCTACTCGCTCGGGCGGCTGCGCGAGATCTACGCAGGCCGCGCCTGGCGCGTGCTCCGCCGCGCGGGCGAGCGCTGAGGCGTGACGAGCGCAGCGCCGTGTCGTGGCCTCAGTTCGCCTGCAGCGCCTTCAGCTTGTCGGCCGCGTTCTTGTTCTGCGGGTTCAGTTCGAGTGAGCGCCGGTAGGCGCGGATCGCCTCGTCCTTGCGTCCGGCCGCCGCGTAGGCTTCGCCGAGACTGTCGTATACGTTCGAGGACTCGGAGTGCAGCCGTGCGTTCAGCTGGAAGAGCGCGATCGCGTTCTCCGCACTCTTTGGAAGAATCTCGTAGCCGAAGCGGTTGAGGCCGTTCTCCGGCAGCAGCAGGTTCTTGGGCGTCGCTTTCTCTTCCTTTTCGAACAGGCTCGTGGCCTCCTTGATCTGCCCGGCGCGGGCAAGTCTGAGGAACTCCTGCTGCGCCGCGACGCGCGGATTCGTCCCGGCGTGGCTGATCGTCCAGACGTAGGCGGCCACCGCCTTCTGCTGCTCACGCGTCAAGGGCATCCCGCCGCTCGGATGCATCTCGAAGCGGCGCGGGGTGACCGCCTTGAAGTCCTCCTTCCGGACGCCCCAGAAGATCGTCGAGAAGATGCCGTCGTAGTCACCCTTGCTATGCAGCCACTCGACATCGGCGAGGTTCGGAGCGTACCGTCCGCTGCCGACGCCGCCGATCGCGTGGCAGACGACGCAGCTACCGTTATTGAAGATCTCGCTCCCCGCCAGCACGCGCTCGGGGGTCACGCTGTCGGGCACCGCGACTGGCGCGGCCGAGGTTTGTTGTGCGGCCGCATCCGGCGGGGCCACGGCCTGGCAGGCGAGCAGCAGCAAACCAGGAATCACGATCGCTGTCTTCACGGCGCATCCTCCTCTTTAACAGTGTGGGTACATCGGATCGCGCGGTCCGGCCGTGGAACACGGCGCGTGACCGCGCGATCCGTGGAGCCGCGCGAACGACCGCTCGGGCGACTATTGAGATCTACGCGGGCCGCGCCTGACGCGCGCTCCGTCGCGCCGGGGACCGGCGAGGCTGGGCGAGTCCACCCCGCGGCGGGCCGGCATCGGTCCAGCGCAGGACGCCGCCCTCGGCGCGCACTCGGCCAGCCTCGGCGTGGTCGCCGAGGGCCGGGACGAGCCGGAGGTCCAGCACGCGGATCACGCCTGCCGCCACCACGAGCGCCACGTCCTCGGCCTCGGCCTCGAGAACGGGCCGGCGGAACACGGCCAGGTCCGCGCGCGCGCCGACCTCGAGCGAGGGTGGCGGCAGGCCGAGCCGGCGCGCGGCGGCGTCGCCCACGGCGTCGAGCAGCCGGGCGTCCGTGAGCGGGCCGAGACGGCGCGCGTGGCGCAGCTCGTCGAGCAGCGAGCCGGCGGCGGTGAGGCGCGAGTCGCTGCCGAGGAGCACGTCCACGCCGGAATCGAGCAGGGCCGCGGGCGCGGTCCGGCCGAGCAGGAAGAGGTTCGAGGTCGGGCACCAGACCACGGCTGCGCCCGCTTCGACCAGGCGCCGGGTGCCGTCCCCGTCCACGCCCACGGCGTGCACGGCCAGCAGGTCGGGCGTGAGCAGGTCGAGGCGGGCGAGCTCTCTCACTTCGTCGGCCGCGGCCTCGTTGGTGCCCTCCGCAAGGTGGATCGCGAGCGGCCCGCTCCCCGCCGCCGCCGCGCGCAGGTCCGGCTCGAATCCGAGGGAGTGGACGGAGCGGATGCGGGCCACGCGCAACGGCAGGCCGGCCTCGAGGTCCGGCTCCCAGCGGTCGTGGTGCACCACCGTCGTCACGCCCGCGAACAGGTTCTTCCAGGCGCCGCGCAGCAGTGCCTCCCGGCGAGGCACGCCGCGGCCGCGCGCAATGGCGTCCGCGCAGCGCGCATGGATGTCCCGCCCCCACGCGTAGGCATCCGGGTAGGGCGGCGCGCCGAGCCGGCCGTAGTGGTTGCGGTGCAGGTGGTCGTGCGCGTTGACCAGCCCGGGCCGCAGCTCGCCGCCCGGGATGCGGAGCACGACCTCGAAGCGCCCCTCCGGCGCGACGATGCGGCCGTCCTCCACGCCGACCGCCGCGTTCGCCGCCTCCACGAGGAACCTCATGGCGGCCCCCGCCGGCGAAGCAGGAGGGCGAGCACCAGCGGCAGCCCGAGCTGCTGCGCGTACCGATCGAGGCGGCCGGCCCGGGCGTAGAAGCCGCGCACCTCCGGACCGACGCGTCCCTCGACCGTGTCGAGCGGCTCGAGCCCCGCGCGCTCCGCGGCGGCGGCGTGCGCAGCCGCCGCGTGGACGTGGTGCTCGATCTCGACCAGCGCGCCGGCCTGGTCGCGGAAGGTGCGCCGGTGGCCGGCGGCCGCGGCGGCGGGATGGAAGTCGCTGACGAGCACCGCCCCGCCGGGGCCGCACACGCGGCCGAGCTCCGCGTAGGCGGTGGCCAGATCCGGCAGGTGGCCGAGCACGAGCCGGCACCAGACCAGGTCGAACGTGCCGTCCCGGAACGGGAGCCGCCGCACGTCCGCGGCCGCGAGCCGGCGCCCGCCCCGCCCCGTCGCGAGCATCTCCGGCGTGAGGTCGATGCCAACCGAGAGCGCGGCGCCGGAGCGCGGCAGCCGCCGTCCCGTGCCGCACCCGGCGTCGAGCAGCCGCCGCCCCTCCACCGCCGGCGAGAGGCGCCGCGCCACGCTCTCCTCGAGCCGGCTCACCGCCGTCTCCCGCGCGTAGCCGGGTGCCCACCGCCGGTACGCCTCGCGGGGGGCGAGGGGCGCGGCCGCCGCCGGGCCGGAAGCCGTCGGGGCGCTCACGCGCGACTCCGCCGTACGCCGCCGCCCCTGCCGGGCCCGACCCGCGGGGGTGCGCTCATCACGGCGTCACTGCCGCCGGCGGCCGCAGGTGACCGTACTGCTGGCGGTCCTCGGGCGGGATGGCGGCCCACCTGCGCACGGCGCGCAGCAGCCGCGGGTCCTCGAACTCGCCGCGCTCCCAGCGCCTGCGGGCGAGCACGCGAGCCAGAACGCGGCCCCAGCGGCGGACGCGCCGCTCGTGGACCGAGGGGAAGCGGCTGCGCAGCACGAGCTCGAAGTTGGCCACGCGGGCCTTGAGCCGCCGGTCGAGCCACGGCACCTCCGGATCCTCGTGGGTCATCCACGACACCCAGCGCGGCTCGATCCACTCCTCCAGCGTGTCGGGCGTGCCGGCGAGCGGGTCCACGTCGCCGTAGGTGCCGCGGCGCTGCGGCGTGGGCGTGTAGAAGTAGCGGATCAGCTCCATGTCCGGGTTCACCGCCTTCAGCCGGCGGATGAAGGCGAGCGTGTTCTCGATCTCGCGCTCCGGCTCGTCGGGGTCGCCGAAGACGAACGAGAATTCCGGCGTGATGCCGTGCTCGCGCGTGCGGGCCGCCACCTCCAGAACCTGGGCGGTGGTGAGCTTCTTGTTCATCCGCCGGAGCACCTCGTCGGAGCCGGACTCCGCGCCGAAGAAGACCATGGAGAGCCCGGCGCGGCGGAGCAGCCGCAGCGTGTCATCCGAGAAGCGGAGCAGCGCGTCCACGCGCGACTCGCACCACCAGCGCAGCCCGAGCGGCGCGAGGCGCTCCGCCAGCTCGCGGGCGTGCGCCTCGGTCAGGAAGAAGTTGTTGTCGTAGAAGTGGACGGAGTCCATCCCGTGCGTCCGGGCCAGCCACGCCAGGTGCGCCGCCGTGCGCGCGGGCGCCTGCTGCTTCTCGCGGCTGCCGAACACGGACACCACGCCGCAGAAGCTGCAGGCGTACGGGCAGCCGATGGAGGCCTGGTAGACCCCCGAACGGCGGCCCAGGTGCGTCGGGTGAAGGTAGTCCGCCACGGGGATCCGGTCATACGGCGGGTCCGGCAGCGCGTCCGGCCCGATCCACGGCCGCTCCGGCCCGATCCGGTGCGTGCCGTCCGACTCCCGGAACGCCAGTCCCGCCACGGTGCGCGGGTCGCGCTGGCCATCCACGACCTCCAGCAGCTCCACGAAGGTGCGCTCCCCCTGCCCCCGCACCGCGTAGTCGATGTAGGGTGCGTTCAGCACCGGGTGCGGGTAGAGCCCCGCGAAGTTGCCGCCCCACACGATCGGCAGGCGTGGATATCTCGCCTTGAGGCCGCGCGCGAGCGGCACCGCGGACACCAGCTGCGGACCCGGCATGACCGTGAAGGCGACGGCCTTCACCGGATCCGGCCCGCCCGCCGCCGCGTCGATGCGCGCCGCGAGCTCGCCCGCCACGTCCACGCCGGGGCGGTTGCCGTCCACGATGTCCCAGGATGTTCCCTCCGGAAGCGCCGCTCCCACGGCCATCACCGAGAGCGGAAAGCGACGGTTCGGCGGCCGCGTGGCCCGGGGATTCACGAGCAGGATCATGGAACCGTCGCCTCCCAGAGGTCGAAGCGGGACGGGGCGCGCCGCCGCCGGAGCCGCGCCACCAGCGGCCGCGCCTCGTACCAGAGTGGATAGCGGACGCGGCGGCGGCGCCAGCGGAGCCCGAGCGGGGCCGAGGCCTGCTCCAGGGTTCGGGCCGTCAGGAACTCGATGAACGGCAGGGTGAGGAGCGCCCCGGCCCGCGCCCCGAACCGGCCCGCGGCGTCCGCCCGCTTCTCCGCCACCATGCGCCGACCCGCTTCCTCATCGCGGTAGAACGGCGAGTCCAGGATCACGACACGCCCGCCCGGGCGCACCGCGCGCACCGCCTCGGCGAGGGCGCGCGGCAGGTCCAGCGCGTAGTGCAGCGACGCGTTGAAGACCGCCAGGTCGAAGCTCCACGGCCGCAGCGGCAGCGCCTCGAACGAGGCGACGATGGGGCGGACGCCTCCCCGCGCGCTCCCGGTGCGCGGCGCGGCGCCGAGCCCGTCCACGGCATCGTCGCGCAGGTCGAGCGGCACGGCGTCGTGGCCGTCCAGCGCGGCGCGGCGGGCGAGCCAGCCGTTGCCGGCGCCCAGGTCGAGCAGCCGGAGCGGCGTTCCGCTCTCGCGTGCGAGCGGCCGGAGCACGTGCCGCAGGAACGCCTCGTAGCTTCGCGCACGCACCCGCCACTGCCGCGCCAGCGGACCACGCCGGAGGTAGGGCAGCACGTCCGCCTCGTGCCGCCCGCGCCCCCGCCCCTCCGCGGCGCGCTGCTCCGCATAAGCGCTCCGGAAGCCGGCCGGCGGCGATATCGGCGCGCGCGTGCTCACGGCGCCGCCTCCGTGGTGCGCGCAAGGTGGAAGAGCACGTGGTCGCCCAGGAGCGCCAGCGGCCGCGAGGCGACGCGGTCCAGCCGCTCGAGCGCGCCGAGCAGCCGCGGGTGGCGCGAGATCCACGGCTCGGCGGCGCTCGGGGGCACGAAGATGCCGATCCCCCGCACCGCGCGGAGCCGGAACCAGGGCTGGAACGCGCGCGCGACGGCCGCGGGCCGGTGGTACCGGACCGCGAAGTCGCGGCCGCCGAGCCGGGCCACCACGCTCCCCCGCCGCAGCCGGCGGACGGCCGCGGCCGGGCGGCGCCGCACGAGCTCGACGAGCGCCTCGCCGGGCGGGAACGTCCCGAACAGCACGAGCAGCGCGGGCGCCCCCGGCCGGAGCAGTCGGGCCAGCCCGCGCGCGACCGGGGCGAGGTCGGCAACGCAGTTGAGCGCGGCGAAGTTGGAGAACGCGCCGTCGAAGAGCGGCGCGCCTGCGCGGCGCGCGGCGAGTCCGTCCAGCGCCTCCGCGGCCGCGACCTGCGCCCCGCACCCCGCCATGCCTCCGAGCTTCCGCGCCGCGGTCTCCACCATGCGCGGGGCGGGATCCGTGACGAGCACGCGGCGACCCCGTTTCGCCAGCCAGAGCGCGTCCTCGCCGGTGCCGCCGCCCAGCTCGAGCAGGAGGGCGCCGGCGGGGAACGCGGCCTCGAGGCGGCCGCGCACGGCGCGGCGTTGCGCGGCCACGCTGCGCCAGCCGCCGTAGCGCGCGTCGAACGCGTCCGCGATGGCGTCGAAGGCGCGGGCGGGCGGAGGCAGGATCGTCGCCTGAAGGCTCATGTGCCGACGGCGAGCCGGATGGGGGCCGCGGAGCGGTGCAGCGGCTCCTCGGCGGCGAGGTTCGACCACGCGGCATCGTTCGCTCCGCAGCGGGCCTCGTCGTGGAGCGCGTCCCGGATGGCGCGGTAGAACGGGGTGGTGTAGGTGCCCTGGAAGAGCATCGCAAGCTCGTCCGTGTCCTGCCAGTTGCGGCGCGCGCCGAGCTGGGCGCGGACGGCGTCGTGGAACGGCGTGCCGGGCAGCGGATACGCCACGGAGACGCCAATGTCGTCGGGCCGCTCGTCGCGCACGAGGTCGCGCGTGGCGAGCAGGTCGTCCCAGGTCTCCGAGGGGTAGCCGAGCTGGAGGAACCAGCAGGCGCGGATGCCGCGCGCCTTGAGGGTGCGGGTGGCGGCGCGCGCCTGCTCGACGCGGGTGCCCTTGTCCATGGCGTCGAGGATGTGCTGCGCGCCGGACTCGACGCCCATCCAGACCTCCTCGGCGCCGGCTTCCGCCAGGGCATCGACCACATCGGGCCGCATCAGGTTGACGCGCGACTGGATCATGAAGGGCGTGCGCGCCCGGCGACGCGTGACCTCGGCCGCGAAGTCGCGGATCCAGCCGGCGGTGAGGCCGAAGATGTCGTCGGCGAACCAGACGTGGTCCGGGCGGACTCGCTCCTTCAGCAGCCGCAGCTCCTCGGCCACGGAGGCGGGCGAGCGCTGGGCGTAGCGGCGGCCGAAGATCGGCTTCGCGCACCAGTTGC
Source organism: uncultured Gemmatimonadales bacterium (assembly GCA_963708135.1). Taxonomy (GTDB): domain Bacteria; phylum Gemmatimonadota; class Gemmatimonadetes; order Longimicrobiales; family RSA9. The sequence continues at coordinate 1,693,583 of OY970192.1, forward strand.
AGCCGTAGGGGCAGCCGCGCGACGTCACCACGTTCCACGACAGCCGGCCGTGGCTCCCGACCCACGCCGCCCGGTAGCGCTCGATGTCCACCAGGTCCCATGCGGGGAGCGGCAGCGCGTCCAGCTCCGTGAGCGCCGGGCGGCGCTCGCTGTAGCGCACCTTCCCTCCCCCGGCGGCGCGCGCGAGCCCCGGTACGTCGTCCGGCGCCGCGGCGGGGTCGCGCCGCCACAGCTCCGCCAGCTCGAGAAAGGTGGCCTCCGCCTCTCCCACCAGCACGGCATCCGCGCCCGCGGTCAGGTAAAGCGCGGGGCGGTCCACGGCGTCGGACCCGTTCACCACCACGCGGCAGCCACGGTGCCGGGCCGCGCGCACCATGGCGAGCGTCGCCTCGCGCATGCGCAGCGTGCACATCTTCGTCAGGAAGTTGAAGTTGTCCTCGAGGATGCCGACGACGGCCGGCCGGTGCTCGTCGAGGGCGGCGTCGAAGGCCTCCAGTCCCGGCGCGAGCATGGCATCGAAGAAGGCGACGTCGTGCCCTGCCTCCCGCGCGAGCGCGGCCGCCAGCAGCGTGGCCAGCGGAGGATACGGCTTCATCCGCTCCCACTGCTTCGGGTCGTGGCGGAGGAAATAGGAGTGCGCGAGAAGGATCACGGCGGCTCTCCGGCGGCGGTGCTCGGATGCGGGGCCTCGACCCGCGGGGGTGGCACCGCCGGAAACCCGGTGATGGGCGTGGATGGTTCCTGGTGGGGGCAGGACGGGGGCACTGCGGGCAGGGAGCTGCGGGGCTTCGATCGGAGGAGGTGTGCGTGGCGGGAAGCTCGGTCGAGGTGGGGGCGCTCGGGCTGCGGGTGCGGTTCGAGTCGGAGGAGGCGGAGCTGCTGGCGGCGGCGCGGTCGGCGTACGGGCCGCCCCCGGGCGCGGATCGGCCGGAGGCGGCCGAGTCGCCCGCGGCGCGCATCCAGCTGCGGCTGGCGGAGGCGCCGCCGACCGGCGATCCCGGTCCCGCCGCCGCGTCCCGCGCGCCGCTCATCCGCGTGGCCGGGGACCGCCTCCTGATCACGCGCGGCGGCGGCATCCGCGCGGAAGCGGACGCGCGGGCGGGAACGGCGTGGGCCGCGGTGCCGGAGCGACTGCTGGAGGATCCCGCCACCCTCGCGGAGAGCGTGCTGGACACGCTCACGCTCTTCCTGCTCACGCGGCGCGGGAGGATCCCGGTGCACGCGGCGGCCTTCGTGCGCGGCGGCACGGCGGCGGTTCTCGCGGGGCGGAGCGGCAGCGGGAAGAGCACGCTCGCACTCCACGCCCTGCGCGCGGGGTGGCCCGTGCTGACGGACGACGCGGTCTACGTCCAGCTCCCGCCGGTGCCCCGCATCTGGGCGCTCCCCCGCCCCCTTCACGTCCTCCCCGGCGATCCGGCCGCGGCCGTGTCGCCGGAGCGCGCCGCGGCGGACCGCTCCAGCGGGCCGGGCCGCTCCGCCACGGACCCGGCTCCCGCCCTCACGCCGGGGCGGAACGGCGCCGTCGCGGACGCAGCCGCCTGGCCGGCCGGCAGGGTGCGCATGCGCCACGGGCGGCTCAAGCGCGCCATCCACGATCCGGGGCCCCGCGCCGAGGGGGGATCCGTCCCGGCTCGCCTCGACCACGCCGACCGCGCCGCTCTGTTCGTCCTGGAGCGGGGCGGCTCCGTCGCCCTCGCGCCACTCGGGATCGACGAGGCCGCGGCCGCGTTGGCCGGCGCGCTCGAGCCGGGCTTCGACGTGTTCCGCCATGCGTTGCCCGAGGCGGTCCGCGTCCTCGCCGCGGCCGGGGCGTGGCGGCTCACGCTGGGGCGCGATCCCGCGGCCGCGCTGCACGCGATCGCGGAGGTGCTGGGCTGAGCCGACGGCTCGCCGCGGCGCGGTGGCCAGCCGTGTCGTGGCGGACCGGTCGTGGGCCCCATCCGCGGCGCCGAGAGCCGATTGCCGGCGCCTTGTCTCCCGCCGCCTTCAGCGCTTCTCCGCCCCGAGCGCGCCCGCCCGCACGCGGATCCCCGCCCGCAGCGCGCTCTCCCGCCACCCGGCGCCCCGCTCGAGCGCGGCGCTGCCGAACGCCACCACGCCGTCCGGAGCGACCCACTCGACGTCCAGCGAGCCGCCCCGGCTCGTGCCCTGCCGGAGCGGCGAGAACAGGTTCTCCGGTCCGCGCCGCCGGTGGAACGCGCGCGCGGCCAGCTCGATCCCGCGCGGCAGCTCGATGCGGCCGTAGGCGAGCCACTGCACGCCCTCCCCGCCGAGCGGGTGGCCGAGCGGCACGCGCCCGTCGATCCACGGCAGCGCGGAGTGCCGGTACCACGGCGGGTTTCCGCAGCAGTGCCCGGCCAGGCTCGTCCGCTCCAGCCCCAGCGAGGCCGCGGGCGCGCCCGGCAGGGCGGGCAGCTCGACCCCCGCCGTGACCCCCGGCACGTGCGTCCAGGCGAAGCCGAGGTCGTCGAAGGCCCACTCGCCGTAGATGGCCACCGGCAGCCCGCCGGTCGGCGGCCTCCAGCGCGCTTCCAGCGAGGCGACCTGGTTCTCGGTCTCACCGTGCGCCCCGCCGGCCAGCCCGAGGAGGAAGCCGGGGATCTCCCCGGGCCGCAGGTGCCGGTTGCCGCGCCCGTCGAACGCCGCGGCCCGCGTGGCCGCGAGCCACAGCCTCGGGTGCGGCCGCGCCCACAGCCGGAGCGCCAGGAACGCCGGGTGCTCGACCGCGCCCGCCTCGTGCAGGCGGGCCCCGAGCGCCTCCAGGCGCACCGGTCCCGCCGCCGCGAGCAGGCCCGGCAGTCGGGCCGAGCCGAGCGTCACCCCGGCACCGTCGAAGGCGACGCCTCCGCCGAGCACGATCGAGCGATCCGCCTCCGCGCCGTACGCCACGTCCCGCCGGCCGGCCCAGGCCGAGAGCGCCCCCGCGCGCAGGGCGAGATAGCCGCCATCCAGCCGGACCCGCCCCGCCGCGGCCTCGGGCCGCACGACCGCCGCCAGGTGGCGCCCGAGAACGGCATCCACCTCGAGCCGCGCGGCCGGTTCCGTGAGTGGTCCCAGCCGCGCCGGCGCATAGGTTACCCCGTCCCGGTCGTAGCCGGAGAGGAGCGCGCCCCGCCGTGCCAGGTAGCCGAGCTCGCCCAGGGCCTCGATCCGCGCACCGCCCCCCTCCCCTTCCCCCGGCCCGAGCTCCGCGGCGAGGCGCGCGGCGAAGCCGCCGGCCAGGCGCGCGAGGCCGGGCGTCGCGGCGTCCACCGCCGCGGCCGCGAAGCGCCGCCGCGCCTCCGCCCGATCGAGGAAGCCCGCGCCCGGATCGAGCCCTTCGCCGCCGAGGCCGAGCGCGTCCAGTCGCCCGAGCGCGGCCACGGCCCAGTGGTCCGCCGGGAGCCCCGGCGATGCGGGGGCCCGCGCCTGGGCGGCGGCGGCCGTGGCGCAGGCCAGCACCGCGAGCGCGCCGGCGCGCACGCTGCGGATGACCGGCAGGAGGGCGTGCTGGACGCCGTCGCCTCGGGGGCGGGGCGGCCGCTCCGGCCGCCGCATCAGGGCGCCATCTCCGCGATCGCCGCCCGCATCGCAAGCCGCCCGGCCTCGAGCGTATGGACGGTATCGGCCACCGCGGTCACCCGCGCGTCGTGCGTGGCGACGAGGACGGTGATGCCACGGCCGAGCGCGCCCAGCGTGGCGGCGATCCCGGCCGCCGAGACGGCATCCAGCTCGGCCGTCGGCTCGTCGAGCAGCAGCACGGCCGGGGAGCCGGCCAGGGCGCGGGCGAGCGCGAGCCGCCGCCGTTCGCCGCCGGAGAGCCGGCCGCCGCGCTCGCCCACCCACGTGTCGAGCCCCGCCGGCAGCGTCGAGAGGAGCGGGCCGGCCCCGGCGCTCAGCAGCGCCCGGCGGATGGCGGCGTCGCCGAGTCCCGCGCGCCCGAAGGCAACGTTCTCCCGGATCGTGCCGCGCAGGATCGCGCTCTCCTGCGCCAGGTAGCCGAGTCGCGCACCCCACGCCCCGCCCAGCGCGCCGAGCGGCGCGCCGTCCGCGCGCACGACGCCCGCCAGCGGCGTCCGCAGCCCCGCCACGATCTCGAGCAGCGTGGTCTTTCCCGCCCCCGTCGGTCCGACCACCGCCACGAGCGCGCCCGCGGGCACGAGCAGCCGGATCCGCTCGAGGCCCGCGCGGGCATCGTGGGTGTAGCGCACATCCTCCAGCGCGATCCCGTGCTCGAGCATGCCGCCGGCGCGGAGCCGGTGGCGGACCGCGCCCGGCCCCCCATGCGCGGCGCGCGCCGGCATCGGGCGTACGGTCGCGTCGTCCGGCTCCGTCGCATCCCGCACGACCCTCACCCCCCCGCCCTCGTGGGCGGCCGTCAGCGCCTCGATCTCGCGCTCGACGGCCGCGTAGGCGCTCGAGGCCGCCGCCATGGCCTGGTACTCCGACTGGACCGCCCGCAGCCGGCCCGCCATCCGCTGGAAGAGGATCGCCACGAGCAGCAGCGTCGGCAGCGGCACGCGCGCCCACGCCAGCGCGAGGTAGAGCGCGCCGAGCCCGAGAATGGCCAGGATCGGCTCATCGAAGGAGCGGAGCGCCTCCGTCGCCCGGATGTGCGCCTCCTCGGCCTTGCGCAGCTCGGCCGCGTCCGCGTCGAGCCCCTGCCGGAAGGCCCGCTCCCGCCGCATGGCGCGGATCGGCGCGAGGGCGTGGGCGACATCCACGAGTCGCGCGGCCAGCGTCCGTGAGGCAGCGGTCTGCGCCACGCCGGCACGCCGGCCCGCGCGTACCCATGCCCCCAGTACCACGCTGCCGACCACGCCCACGCCGAGCGCCGCCAGCCCGGCCGGCCACGAGACGGCGAGCACCGCCGCCGCGTACACCGCGAGCTGCACCGCGGCGGCCAGCACGCCGCAGGCGTCCCGGTACGCGAAGCCCGCCCAGAAGGCATCGCGCGTCACGCTCCCGGCAAGGGCGCCCGGCGCGCATCCCGCCGCGGCCGGCCAGCGCGCGCGAAAGAGCGCCCGGACCAGCCGGCGCCGCAGCGATTCGGCCACCTCGGCCACGGCCGCGGCCACCTGCGCCATGGCCACCCAGCGGAACAGCGCCTTGGCCAGGAGGGCCGCCGCGATGACCGCCAGCAGGACGGGCATTGTCGGCGCCAGGCCGAGAGCCCGGAGCAGCGCCGAGATCGCACCCGCCGCGCGCGACGGCGGGCCCGCGGCCGGCAGCGCGGACTCGAGGAGCGGCAGCAGCGTGAGCAGCCCGAAGCCCTCCGCCGCCCCGGCGAGCGCCATCAGCACGACCAGCGCGGCCGTCCTGCGCGGGCGGGTTCGGAGCGCGGTCCACAGCGGGCGATCGGCGGATGCGGGCATGAGGCGCGGGGTCAAGGAAGCGGGCACAGGCGTGAATCCGGCTCCGCCAACGCGACGACCGGCGTCGATCGTTCCCGGGAACGAATTCGCGGCGACTCCGGCTTGGCGGGGCGACCCGTTCACCGCGAGGCCCACCCATGAACCGATTCCGAACCGCCGCGATCGTGCCCATCCTCCTCGCCCTCTGCGCCGCGAGCGCGGCGGCGCAGACGGAGAGCGTCCGGCTTCAGCCCGGCGATGCCGTACGCCTCGCCGTGCGCGACGAGCCAGGGCTCACCGGCGAGTTCCCCGTCGTCGCCTCGGGCAATGTGCTGCTCCCCGAGATCGGCTTCGTGCGGGCGGCCGACCGCCCCTTCGCCGACGTCGCGCGCGACGTTCGCCAGGCCTACGCGCGTTATGTCGTGAACCCGGAGGTCGTGCTCATCCCGCTCGTCCGCGTCGCCGTGCTCGGCGAGGTGCGCCGGCCGGGGCTCTTTCCCGTCGATCCGACCCAGACGATCGGCGACGTGCTCGCGTCCGCCGGCGGCGTCACGCCCATGGGCAACGCCAACCGGATCACCCTCGTCCGCGGCGCCGAGCGCACTCGCCTGCACCTCTCGCCCGACGAGCCCGCGCTTGCCGCGCACCTGCGCTCGGGCGATGAGATCGTGGTGGGCGCCCACGGCTGGCTGCAGCAGAACCTCCCCGTCCTCGTGGGCGCCGGCGCGTCCGTCCTCGCCGCCGCCGTCACCAGCATCATCGTCCGCCACTGATGGAGCGCCCCATGAACGATGAATCCGGCCCCGACGCCGTCCTCGAGCGCTGGTCGCGCGTCGTGCGCCGTCGCTGGCGGGGCGCCGCCGCAATCGGCGCGGGGGTCGTGCTGCTCGGCGCGGCGCTGCTCTTCCTGACCCGCCCCGTCTGGCGCGCCGAGGCGGCGCTCCGGCTGGGTGCGCCCCCGCCCGTCGGCGGCGTCTCGCTGGGGTCGAACGGCTCGCCCTCCGGGCTGCTCACCCTGTTCCAGCAGATGACCGGCGACCCCTTCGCCAACGAGCTCGAGCTGCTCGACAGCCGGACCGTCACCGAGGGCGTGGTCCGCGACGCGGCCCTGAACGTGACGCTCCGCACCCCCCGCGGCTGGTATCGCGATTCCCTCTTCACCCGGCTGTCGGCGGGAGATGACACCCGCAAGGCGACGTTCCGCGCCGAGTGGCTCGGCGGCGGCCGCGTCGCCGTGCGGCGCACGTCCCCGTCGGATTCGATGATCGGGACGTTCGCGCCCGCGACGCCGGCCGCGTTCGGCGGCATTGTCGCGGTGTTCCGTCCGTATCGCGCCGGACAGCCACGGACCGTGGACCTGCACACCCTCCCCTTCGGCGACGCGGTCAGGCGCACGGCCAGGCGGCTGCAGGCGGAGCGAACGCGCCGCGAGGCCAACCTGGTCCGCGTCCACTACGACGATCCGGATCCGGGCCTCGCCCTCGCCGTCGTCCGCTCCGCCGCGGACCGCTACATCGCGCTCCGCTCGGCGCTCCAGCGGCGCGAGAGCGGCCAGACGCGGGACTCGCTCGAGACCGTCGTCGGCGACACCCGCCGCGAGCTGCGCCGCGAGGAGGATGCCCTCGAGCGGTTCCAGCACGGCGCCCGCGTGATCGCACCGCAGGCGCAGGCGGAGGCGGTGATCAAGCGGCAGGCGGAGGTCGCCACCGAGCTGCAGAAGGCGCGCGGCGAGCTGGCGGGCACGGACGAGGTGCTCCGTCGCCTGGCGGCCGAGCCGGATCCTGCCACCGCCTGGGCCGGCCTCGTCGCCCACCCGACGTTCCTCGAGAATCGGACGCTGGGCGACCTGCTCGGCACGCTCGTGCACGCCCAGCAGCAGCGCATCGACCTCGCCTCGCACCGCACGGCCGAGGACCCGCAGGCCCGTGCGCTCGACCGGCAGATCCGCTACGTGGACGCATCGCTCCGCTCCATGGTGCGCCAGTACCGGGACGGCGTGGCGCGCGAGGTGGATCGGCTGCAGGCCCAGTGGGCGGCGCTCGACTCGGTCATCGCCGCGGCGCCGGCCGCGGAGGTCCGCCTCGGCCGTTACCAGCGCGATGTCCGCCTCCTCTCCGAGGTCTACCTCTTCGCGGACCAGCGGCTCCGACAGGAGGCCCTGCGCGACGCCGTTTCCTTCGCGAGCGTCCAGCTCGTCGACCCTCCGGAGCTGCTCTTCAAGCCCGTATGGCCGCGCAAGGGCATCGGCCTGGCCGTCACGCTCCTGCTCGCCCTCGTCTTCGGCACCCTCGCCGTGGCCGCCGCCGAGCGCGCCGACCGGCGCATCCGCGGCGCGGCCGAGCTCCGCCGCCTGGCGCGCGTGCCAGTGCTCTCCGCCCTCGCCACGGACGCCGACGGCCGTCCCGTGCTGCCGGCCCCGGACCGGCAGGCCCTCCTGGCCGCGCGGCCCCGCCTCGAGGTGCCCGGCCCTCTCGTCCTCGCGCCGGTCGATGACCCGTCGGCCGCCGAGGCGCTCGCCGCCGCGCTCCGCGATCCAGCTCCCGAGGGCGCGGGGGCGACCCGGCCCGGGGTGGCCGCGCTCGCGCACGCCGGCGCCGCCGGAGCGAACGCGGCCGGCGACGACCGCGCCCACGGCCAGCCCGGCGCGGGCCGCGGCCGGGGCGGAAACGGCGGCGGCGGGAACGGTGCCGCCGGAAACGGTGCCGGGGGGAACCGCGCCGGGAATGGCGACGGCCGTCGCCACGGCGGAGCGCCCGGCGGCTACACGGGCATAGTCGCCACGCGGCCACTGGACGGCTACGGGCCCGCGGCTGAGGCGGCGGCCGAATGCGGGCGCGTCATCCTCGTCGTGCGGGAGGGTGTCACCCGCCGCGACGACCTGGCGCGCGCCGCGGCCTTCCTGGGCGAGGCTTGCGCGGATGTGGCGGGCATCGTGGTGCTCGCGGCGAGCGCCCGCGAGGCGGAGGCCGTATGGCGGTCGTGACCCGCCGCGCGACGCCGCGCCCGCTCCCGGTGGAGCGCGCCGAGGGGCAGCTCCGGCGCATGGCGGATCTGGCCGGTGCCTCGCTGCTCCTGGTCGCGGCCCTGCCGCTTATCGTCCTCGGCGCGGCGCTCGTCCTCGCCGGCTCCGGCCGGCCGGTCTTCTTCGGCCACGTGCGCGTCGGCCGGGACGGCCGCCCCTTCCGCTGCTGGAAGCTGCGCACCATGCGGCCGGGCGCGGAGCTCCAGCTCGAGCGCGATCCGCGGCTCGCCGAGCGGCACGCCGCCAACGGCTTCAAGCTGCCGCTCCGGGAGGACCCGCGTATCACCGGCGTCGGGCGCTGGCTGCGGCGCACGCATCTGGACGAGCTGCCGCAGCTGGCCAACGTGCTCGGCGGGTCCATGTCCCTCGTCGGGCCGAGGCCGGTGGTGCTCCCCGAGCTGGGGGAGTATGGCGCCGCCGCGGATGAGCTGCTGAGCGTGCGGCCCGGCATCTTCGGCGCCTGGACGAGCCGCGGCGCGGCGCGGCCTCCCTACCCGGAGCGGGCGCGCATCGAGCTCGCCTACGTCCGCACCCGCTCGCTCGCGCAGGACCTCCGCATCCTCGCCCGCTCCATCCCGGTGGTGCTGCGCGGCCAGGGGGCGTGAGAGCCGTGGACGCCGCGATCCGCGAGAGCACCGCGCCGGCTGACCGACGGCTGCTGGTCCTCAACACGGCGGCCCTCGTCCTGGCCTACGCCATCCCCCGCGCGCTCACGTTCGTGGCCGCGGTCGTAGCGGCCAGGGTGCTGGGCGCCGCCGTCTTCGGCGGCTTCACGACGGCCGCCGCGCTCGCCGTGCTGGCCAGCATCTTCGGCAGCCTGGGGCTCCAGCCGCTCCTCGTCCGCGAGATCGCGCGCGGCCCGGCCGATGCGCCGGCTCTCCTCGCGGCCGCCGACTCGGTCCGCGCGGCCGCCGTCGTGCTCATGGCGGCCGCGCTCCTCCTCGGCGTGCTCCTCCTGCACCTGCCCGCCCCGGTGGCCCTCGGCGCCGGCCTCCTCGGCGCGGGCTACGCCGTCGGCGGTTTCGTCGAGAACCGCGGCGCCTACTTCCAGGGCATCGAGCGCATGCACGTCTGGACGCGGGCCAGCGCCCTCGTCGGCCTGGTCAGCGGCGTGCTGGGTACCCTCCTCGCCCTGGCCACCGGCAGCCTCGTGGCCTTCTGCGCCGCGCCCCTCGCCGGCCAGGGCGCGGCGCTCCTCTGGCTGCGCGGCCGTGCGCCGCGCGCCGGGAGCTCTCGCGCCCGCAGGCGCGCGCTCGTCCGCTCGCTCGCACCCTTCGCCGCGGCCTTCGTGGCCACCACCCTGTACTACCGGTCCGACGTGCTCCTGCTGGCGCGCTGGTGGCCCGCCCGCGAGGTGGGCCTCTACGGCGCCGCCCACCGGTTCCTCGACGTGGCGCAGGCGCTCGCGCTCGCGGCCGCCGGCGCGCTGCTCCCCCGCATGGCCCGCAGCCCGGGTGCGGGCGCCGCGATTGCCCGCCGCGCCCTGCTCCTCGGCTCGGCCGCCGCCGCCGCCGCGCTCCTGGCGCTGCGCGTGCCGGTGGTGCGCCTCCTGTACGGCTCCGACTATGCCGCCGCGGCGCCGGTCCTGGCCCTGCTCGCGCCCGCCATCGTCCCGCTCTCGATCAACATGCTTGCGCTCGCCGCGCTCGCGGCCGCCGACCGCATGGGCGCCGCGGCCCGCTCCTTCCTCATCGCCACGGTCCTGCTCCTCGCGCTCGACCTGTGGCTCGTCCCGCGCCACGGCGCCACGGGCGCCGCCGCGGCCGAGCTCGTGGCGGAGTCCGCGCTGGCTCTGCTGCTCGCCCGCGACGTCGCGCGCGCCGCCCGGCCATGAGAGTCGCGTACCTCTCCAAGGCGCTCGTGACGGCCGCCTACCGCGCCAAGCTCACCGCGCTGGCGTGCCACGTGGACGTCGCCGCCCTGGTCCCCGACCGCTGGGGAAGCGCGCCGGTCGAGCCGGTCCGGGCCGGCGAGCATCCCGTGCAGTTCCTGCCGGCATGGCTCCACGGTCACAACCACCTGCACGTGTACCACGGGCTGCGCCGCGCGCTCGACCGCCTGCGCCCCGACCTGCTGCACATCGACGAGGAGCCCTACAGCGCCGTCACGCTCCAGGCCGCCACGCTCGCCCGCCGGCGCGCCATCCCCTGCCTCTTCTTCTCCTGGCAGAACCTCGACAAGCGCCTGCCGCCGCCGTTCGGCCTGCTGCGCCGCCATGTGTTCGTCCGCGTCAACGGCGGCATCGCCGGCACGGCCGCCGCCGCGCGCGTGCTGCGCGCCCGCGGCTTTTCCGGCCCGCTCGCCGTCATCCCGCAGTTCGGCGTCGATCCCGACCGCTTCCGCCCCGATGCCCTGGCTCGCGCGCGCAGCAGGGCGGCGCTCGGGATCCCCCAGTCCGCCTTCGTGGTGGGCTTCGGCGGCCGCCTCGTGCGCGAGAAGGGCGTCGACCTCCTCGTGCGCGCCGTCGCCGCGACGCCGGGCGCGTGGCTGCTCCTCGCGGGCGCCGGACCGGAGCGGCCGGCGCTCGAGCGGCTGGCCGCGCAGCTCGGCGTGCGTCTCGTCGCGACCGGGCAGCTCCCGTCCACCCGCATGCCCCCCTTCCTCGCCGGCCTCGACGTCCTCGCGCTGCCGTCCCGCGCCACCGCCAGCTGGGCCGAGCAGTTCGGCCGCATCCTCGTCGAGGCCATGGCCTGCGGCATCCCCGTCGTCGCGTCCCGCTCCGGCGAGATCCCCGAGGTCGTCGGCGAGGCCGGGCTCCTCATCCCGGAAGGCGACGCCGCCGCCCTTGCCGCGGTTCTTGCCCGCCTCGCGGACGAGCCCGCGGCACGCGAGGCGCTCGGCCGCGCCGGCCGGGCCCGCGTGCTCGACCGGTTCACCCATCGGCGCGTCGTCGCCGACTCCGTCGAGTTCTACGAGCGGCTGCTCGACCGGAGGCGCCCGTGACCGGCCTGGCCGCCCTCCTGCCACCGCGCCGGCCCGCGCCCCTCGCCGCCGCGGCGCCGGCGCGCCGCGATCCCGACGCCGACCTGGCCCTCGCGGCATCCGCCGCGCTCGCCGCCGGCACCGTGCTCGGCCTCGCCGGTGCCGCGGCCGGCGCGCTCCCGCTCGCCCTGGCCGGCGGCCTCCTCGCAGCCGCCGCGCTCACCGTGCTGCTCGCGGCCGGAACGCTCCCGATCACCGCCACGCTCGCGCTGGCCGCGCCGCTGCCGGCGCTCTACGCCTCCGGCACCGTCCGCGTGGCCGCCGTTGCCCCGGTGGCGGCAATCGCGCTGGTGGCCTGGTGCATCCGGCGCGGCGCCGACCGCGCCCCCCTGCGAGCGGGCCAGCTCCCGCTGCGGCCGCTTCTCGCCCTCGCGCTCTCCTTCCTGCTCGCGACCGCCTTCGCGGACCACGTCCTCCTCGGCGTCCGCGAGTCCCTCGACTTCCTCGTGCTCCTCGCGCTGCTCCTGGCCGCGACGGACGAGCTGGCCCGGCGCCCGGGCGCTCGTCACGTCCTCGTCGATACCCTCGTCGGAGCCGCCGGCGTGTGCGGTGCGCTCGCCGTGCTCGAGGCGGTCGGCGTGCTGCCGAACGCCTTCCCGCGCTGGGGCACGCCGTACCACCGCGCGGCGCTCGGCTTCGGCCAGCCGAACAACCTCGGCCTGTTCCTGGCTCTCGTCCTGCCGCTCGCGGCGCACCGCCTCGCCCGGAGCCGCGGCCCCGGCCGCGCCCTCGCCGGCGCCGCGCTCGCCGCCACGGCGGTCGGCCTCGTGGCCACCTTCTCCCGCACGAGCTGGCTCTCCGTGCTCGCGGCCGCCGCGGCGCTCGTGCTGATCGGCGAGTGGCGCCTCTTCCTGCGCGTCGGCCTGGCCGTCCTGGCGGCCGCGGTCGTCGTCGAGCTCGGCTCGGGCGGGATGCTGAGCGACACCTTCGCCCGCACGATCGGCGACTGGGTGGTCGAGCAGCGTGCCGCCCTCTTCCTGGCCGCGGCGCACATGTTCGCCGCCCATCCCCTCGTCGGCCTCGGCCCTGGCGGTTTCGCGGACCAGGTCGAGCGCTACGCGGCCGGGCTCATCGACCTCTGGGACCTTCAGGCCACGCCGCACGACGCCTACATCCAGATGGCCGCGGAGACCGGCGTGATCGGGCTGCTCGCCTTCCTCGGCTTCCTGTTCGGCGTGCTGCGCGTCGCCGCCCGCCGCACCCGCGCCGCGGCGCCGTCCGAGCGCGGGCTCCGGCTGGCGCTCTTCGCCTCGACCGTGGTGCTCGCCGTCCAGTGCATCGGCATCTGGCCCTTCAGCCACGGGACCGGGGAGGCCGCGGCGCTGATCCTGGCGCTCGTGTGCGCGGACGGGACGCCATGATCCTCGGCGTGAACGGCCGCTTCTACGCCGCGCCCGTGACCGGCGTGCAGCGCTTCGCCCGCGAGGTGGCCGGCCGCCTGCTCCGCAGCCATGCGACGGTGCTCTTCCTCCCCGCCGACGCGCCTCCGCCCGCGGGGCTCGCGCCGGAGACGCGCGTGGTCCTGGGTCGCCTGCGCGGGCACGTTTGGGAGCAGCTCGAGTTGCCAAGCCAGGCCCGCGCCCTCGGCTGCTCCGTCCTGCTCCACCTCGCGGGGACCGCGCCGCTCGCCCGCACGGGCGACGTCCTCGTGATCCACGATGTGTTGCCGCTCACCGATCCTGCGTGGTTCGGCCGCCGCTTCCGCGCCTGGCGCCGCCTGGTGCTCCGCCGGGCCGCGCCGCGCGCCGGCCGCATCGTCACGGTGTCCGCGTGGGCGGCGGACGAGATCGCGCGCTCGCTGCGGGTCGCGCCGCGTCGCATCACAGTGGCGCCCCAGGGGCTCGCCCCCTTCGACCACCCCGCGCCGGCCGCCGCCGTCGCGGCGGCGCGTGCGCGCCTCGGCCTCGACGGCCCGTTCCTGCTCGCCATCGGCGCGGCCGATCCGCGCAAGAACCTCCGCTTCCTGGCCCGCGTGCTCCTGCGCTGGCGCGAGCGCGGCGCCGATCCGCCCCCGCTCGTCGTGGCCGGCGGCGCGCCCGCCCGCCTGTTCGCGGCCGCGGGAGACTGGGCCGCCGGCCTCGACGTCCGGACCCTCGGCCGGTTGGACGATGCCACCCTCCACGCCCTCTACACTGCCGCCGCCGCGCTCTGCCACCCCGCGCACGCGGAGGGCTTCGGTCGGCCCCCACTCGAGGCGCTCGCCTGCGGCACGCCCGCCGTGGTGGCCGACTACGCCTGCGCCCGCGAGGTGCTCGGCGGCGCCGCGTGCATCCTGCCGCTCGAGCCGGACCGCTGGGTGGACGCCCTCGCGCCGCTCGCCGCCACCGCTCGCGCGGACCGCGCGACGCCGGGCGCCCCCGCCGCGCCGCCCGCGTGCCCGCTCCCTCCCGCCGCCCGCGCGAGCTGGGATGCCGCCGCCGCCGCCGTCCTCGACGCCTGCCGCGCCGCCGCCGCGGAGCGGCTCGGGAACGGGAGGCCGTGATGCGCGTGGCCCTCGTGCACGACTGGCTGACCGGCATGCGCGGCGGGGAGCGCGTTCTCGAGGCGCTGATCTCGCTCTTCCCCGCGAGCGAGATCTTCACGCTCTTCCACCTGCCCGGCAGCGTCTCCGCGGCGATCGAGGCGAGGCCGATCCACACCTCCTTCCTCCAGGCCGCGCCGGGCCTCGCGCGCGGATACCGCCGCTGGCTGCCGCTCTTCCCGCTCGCCGCCCGCGCGCTCCCCATCGAGGGCTTCGACCTGGTCGTTTCGAGCAGCCACTGCGTGGCCGCCGCCGTCCGGACCGGCGGCACCCCGCACCTCTGCTACTGCCACACGCCGATGCGCTACGCCTGGGAGCCGATCGACCCCTACCTCCCATCACGCGGCCGCCGCGCCCTGCGTCCCGCCGCCAGCCTTGCCTCGGCCGCGCTGCGCCGCTGGGATGCCGCGGCCGCGCGCGGGGTGGACGCCTTCATCGCCAACTCCGCGAACGTACGCGAGCGGATCCACCGCGCCTACGGCCGCGCCGCCGCCGTGGTCCACCCGGGCGTGGAGCTCGGCCGCTTCGCCGCGCCGCGTGCGCCGGAGGACTTCTACCTCGTGCTCGGCGCGCTCGTCCCGTACAAGCGCGTGGACCTCGCCATCCGGGCGTGCGCCCTGCTCGGGCGCCGCCTGCTCGTGGCCGGCGTCGGCCCCCACGAGAAGCGCCTGCGCGCCATGGCCGGCCCCGGGACGGAGCTCCTCGGCCGCGTCTCCGACCTCGAGGCCGCGGACCTCTACGCCCGCTGCCGCGCACTGCTCCTCCCGGGCGTGGAGGACTTCGGCATCACGCCCGTCGAGGCCCACGCCGCCGGCGCGCCCGTCCTGGCCCTCGCCGCGGGCGGCGCCCTCGAGACCGTGGCCGGCCCCGTGCTGGACGCCGCCGGCCGCGTCCTGCGTGTCCACGACCCCGCCGGCTCCGGACCCACCGGCGTGCTGTTCGACCAGCCGGCGCCCGCGGCGCTGGCCGCCGCCATCCTCGCCGCCGAGCGCATGCGCTTCCCGGAGGCGACGCTGCGCGCGAGCGCCGCCCGCTTCTCTCCCGCCCGCTTCGCCGCCGGGATCCTCGCGGCCGTGGACCGGCTCGTGGAAGCGGCCCCCGAGCGGCGCGATGGCAGGGCACGGCCACGGCCGGCCACGACCGGCGGCAGGGACGGCCTCGCGGCGGGGGCCGCATGAGACCGCTGCGCGTGGTCCACGTGGGCTGCGAGCTCGATCGCGACCGCCGGGGAGGCGTGGACCTCCTCGAGGCGTGGCCCACGCTGCCCGCGGTGGCGGTGGCCGTGAGGGACGCGGGCGTGGAGGTGTCCGTGGTCCAGGCGGCGCATCGCGACGGGATCGTTCGGCGCGGCGGCGTCGTCTTCCACTTCGTGGCCGAGCCGGCGCTCTGCCGAATTCCGGGCACCCGCGGCGCGGCGGGACGCCTCCCGCTCCGGCTGGCCCGGACGGTGGCCCGGCTGCGTCCGGATCTGCTCCACCTCCACGGCCTGGCCTTCCCGCTCCACGCCGCGCTGCTCGCCCGCCTCGGCGTGCCGCTGCTCGCGCAGGATCACGCCGACCGGCCGCCACGCCGCTGGCGCGCCGTACACCGGCGCGGCCACGCGCGCCTGTCCGCCGCCGCGTTCACTGCCCGCGAACAGGCCGACCCCTTCTTCGACGCGGGGCTCCTCGCACCCGGGACGCCGGTGCTCGAGATCCCGGAATCCTCCAGCGCCTTCACGGCCGGCAGCCGGCGGGCGAGCCGCGCCGCGGCCGGCCTCCACGGCGATCCGGCCGTGCTCTGGATCGGCCGGCTCGACGCCGACAAGGACCCGCTCACCGCGCTGGCCGCCTTCCGCCTCGCCGCGCCGCTGCTCCCCGATGCACACCTCTGGTGCTGCTTCGGCGCGGAGTCGCTGCTGCCGGCCGTGTGCGCGCGCGTCGCCGCCGATCCCGTCCTCGGCGCCCGCGTCCACCTGCTCGGCCGCGTGCCGCCCGAGAACGTCGAGATGCTCTGCCGGGCGGCCGACCTGTTCCTCACGACCAGCCGGCGCGAGAGCGCGGGCTATGCGCTGCTCGAGGCGCTCGCCTGCGGCTGCGCCCCCGTCGCGAGCGACATCCCGGCCGTACGCGCCCTCACCGGCCGCGGCAGAATCGGCTGGCTCGCGCCCGCCGGAGATGCGCCCGCCTTCGCCCGGGCGCTCCTCGCCGCCGCGACCGCGGACCGCTGCGCGTGCCGCCGCCTCGTGCTCGACCACTTCGCGCACCGCCTCTCGTTCTCCGCCCTCGGCGCGAGCCTCGCCGCTGCCTACGAGGATCTCGCGGGAGCCCACCGATGAAGGTCGCCCTGCTCGTGCCCGGCGGCGTGGACCGCGGCGGGACCCACCGCGTCATCCCCTGCCTGCTCTGGCTGATCGAGCGCCTCGCAGCCGCCGGGATCGAGCTCCACGTCTTCGCCCACGCCCAGGAGCCCCGCCCGGGGCACTGGATGCTGCTCGGCGCCCGCGTCCACAACGCCGGCCGGCGCCCCAGGCGGCTGCGTATGCTCGCGGACATCCTGGCCGAGCACCGGCGCGCACCCTTCGACGTGCTGCACGCCGTCTGGGCGGCGCCCTCCGGCACCGTGGCCGGCCTCGCCCGGGCGCTCACCGGCGTCCCCGTCCTGCTGCACCTCACCGGCGGGGATCTCGCCGACCTGCCGGAGATCGGCTACGGCGTGCGCGCACGGCTGCGCGGACGTGCCTGGCTCCGCCTCGCCGTCGCGGGCGCCGACCGCATCACGGTCCCCAGCGGCTTCATGCTCCGCCGCGCCGGCGAGCTCGGCATCCCCGCCCGCACGCTCACGTACGGCGTCGCACTCGACCGCTGGCCGCCCCTGCCGCCGCGCCGGCGAGCGCCGTTCGCCCCTGCCCGTATCCTCCACGTGGCCAGCCTCAACCGCGTCAAGGACCAGGAGACGCTGCTCCGCGCCGCCGCCGAGCTGCGCACCCGCGGCATCGATTTCCACCTCGATATCGTCGGCGAGGACACCCTCGGCGGGGAGGTACAGCGGCGGTGCGCGGCGCTCGGCCTGGCGGACCGCACCACCTTCCACGGGTTCCTTCCGCACACAGCCCTCCGGCCCCTCGTGGAGGCCGCTGACCTGCTGCTCCTCTCTTCCCGCCACGAGGCCGACCCGATCGCGCTGCTCGAGGCGGCCGTCGCCGGCGTGCCCGCCGTCGGCACCGCCGTCGGCCATCTCGCCGACTGGGCGCCCGACGCCGCCCTCGCCGCGCCGCTCGGCGACGCGCCCGCCCTAGCCGCCGCCGCCGCCGCGCTGCTGCGCTGCGAGGACCGCCGCCTCGCCATTGCCGCCGCCGCCCAGCGCCGCGCCCGCGCCGTCGATGCCGACCATACCTTCGCCCAGGTCCTGGACGCCTACATCCGCCTCGCCCGCACTCGAACCCGCGCCTCCGCGCCCCGCCAATGAAATCACGGTGCTTTTACGCCCCCGCCCTTCTGTCCCGGCCGGACGGCGCCCCGACGCCGGACCATCCCGCCACGCTCCGGACCACGTGCCGAGCCGGCATCGACCCGGCTCGCGCCTGCGGACCCCGCCTCGACTACGGCCTTCTCTTCCTCCGCATCGTCCTCGGCGTCGGCACCGCCCGCGACGCCGACCCCTTCCTCCATCCGCGCTGACCCGCCCGGCCGCCCACCCCTCCGCGCCGGAACCCTTTCCGCCCGCCGGTGGTTGTATCAATTCGGGACACCATGAAACCTTCGAATGTGCGAGGCCGGCCGCTCCCCCGACGCGAGCCCACGGTCCGGCGCAGAAGGAGATCCCCCTGGCAGCTCCAGTGCTCGCCGTTCTCGCGAGAACCGACGCGTTCGAGCGTGTCTGGCAGGGCCTTGCCGAATCCTCCGGCGGCCGCCTCTGCCTCGCGGCGAGCGCGGACGAGCTGCCGCCCGCGGGCGAGGCCGCGGGCACGATCGTAGGCGTGGCCGGGGAGGAGTCCTGCGCGGCGGAGGCGGTGGGCGAGGCCCGCGCGCGCGGGGCGACGGAGATCGTGGTGGTTGGCGCCGCCACGGAACACCGGCCGGCCGTGGCGGCCATCCGCGCCGGCGCCTCCAACTACTTCGTCCTGCCCGCGGAGCTCGAGGCGCTGCGCGCCTGGTGCGCCGAGCGGGTCGAGCGCGTCCGCGGGCGCGAGCGCGTGGCCGCCCTCGCCGCCCGCGAGCGCTCCAGGTACGACTTCTCGCAGCTCATCGGGGAGAGCCCCGCCCTGCGCGAGGCCCTCGACCGCGCCGCCAGCATCATCGACCGCGGCAGCGCCACCATCCTCATCACCGGCGAGACCGGCACCGGCAAGGAGCTCCTCGCCCAGGCGATCCACTACAACGGGCCCCGCGCCTCGCAGCCCTTCGTCGAGATCAACTGCACCGCGCTCCCCGCCACCCTGCTCGAGGCCGAGCTCTTCGGCTACGAGAAGGGCGCCTTCACCGACGCACGCGCCGCCAAGCCCGGCCTCTTCGAGGCGGCCGACGGCGGCACCCTCTTCCTGGACGAGATCGGCGACCTCTCCCTCGAGCTCCAGGCCAAGCTCCTCAAGGTGCTCGAGGACCGGGAGGTCCGCCGCCTCGGAAGCCTCCGCAGCCGCCGCGTCGATGTCCGCCTGGTCACCGCCACGCATCGCGACATCCACGCCGCCGTCCACGAGGGCGGCTTCCGGCAGGACCTCTTCTTCCGCCTCGCCGTCATCCCGATACACCTTCCGCCGCTCCGCGACCGCGGCGACGATGTGATCCTGCTGGCCCGGCACTTCGTCGATCGCTTCGCCACCGAGTACGACCTCGACCGCCCCGCCATCACCCCCGCCCTCGCCGCCATCCTGCGCGCCCACCCATGGCCCGGCAACGTGCGCGAGCTCCGCAACGCCATCGAGCGCGCCATCCTCCTCGGCCGCGGCCGCATCCAGCCCGAGCACCTCTTCATGGAGGGGGCGACGACTCCCGCCGCCCACGCCGACGCCGTCCTCCCCTTCCCGGCCACCCTCGACCGCATCGACGCCGCAGCCGCCCGCGCCATGCTCGACCACTGCGAGGGCAACAAGCGCGCGGCCGCCCAGGCCCTCGCCATCAGCCGCTCCCGTCTCTACCGCCTCCTCGAGCGCCCGGAGTAGTGGACCGCATCGGGTCGGCGATCCGCGCCCTGCATGATGCTTCCGGACCCGTCTCCGGTGTCTCGCAGCGGGACACCTGTCCTGTCACGGGGCACGAGGTAGTCAGTATAACTTGTTGTGTTGCATTGTGTTAGCCGCCGGAACGGTGGTTGCTTCTCAACCGCTCCGCATTCGCGCACACCCCGGCATGGAGCTCCGTATGCGACGACTACTTCCCGCCCTGATCGCCCTGCTCGCCGCCTGTGAGCCGCTCACCGGGCCGGCCGGGCAGGGGCCGGGCGGATCCCTGGACAACACGACGGGCGGGCCGATCGTGGCGCCGCTCGACTCGGCCTACGTCCCGCTGGTGCCGGGGGACACGAGCGTCTGGGCGGTGAAGGGCCGCGCCCTGAGCATCGTCCTGCGCTTCCGCGGCACGGCGCCGGGGACGCAGGGAGACACGCTCGCGGAGCTCGTGCTCTCGGCGGGCTCGCTGCTCCGGCGCCCGGACGGGTCGGCGCTGGCGGACGGGGACTCGGTGCGGATCACGATCCATCCGGACGCGTCGCTGATGAAGTTCACGTTCGGTCCGTCCGGGCTCGCATTCGATCCGGAGGCGCCGGCAATGATGCACATGTGGTGCACGCACGCGGCCGCGGACCTGAACGGCGACGGCACGGTGAACTCGACGGACGAGCAGCTCTGGTACCGGATGAAGATCTGGGAGCGGGAGACGGACACGGAGCCGTGGTCGTCGCTCACGACGACGCGGTCGCCGGACGGGCTGCGGCTGGAGGCGCCGGTCACGGGCTTCACGTCCTTCTCCGTAGCGAGCTGAGCGGACGGCCGTGGCCGACCACGCCTCCTCCGCCACCCTCCTGGAGCGGGCACGCGCGCTCCAGGCGGAGCGGGACTTTCCCGCGCTCGCGGCGCTGCTCGCTCCGATCGAGCGGGAGACGCTGCGCGCCGAGCCGGAGCTCGGGCTGCTGCTGGCGGAGGCGTGGCGGCGGGGGGGCGAGCGTGACGCGGCGCTCGCGCTGGTGCGGGAGCTCGAGCCGCTGTGCCGGTGGCGTGGCAACGACCGCCTCTACCGCGGGCGCGCGAACCTCGAGGGGATCCTGCTGTTCGAGCGCGGGGATGTGGCGGGCGCGGAGGCGCAGTGGTGTCACCTGGTGGATGCCGCCGCCGAGGGCGGCGACGACGAGTTCTCCGCGCGCGCCAACCAGAACCTCGGGATCATCTACACCCTGACGGACCGGCGCGAGCAGGCGCTCGCCAGCCAGGAGCGGGCGATCATCGCCTACCAGCGCCTCGGCCATCTGCGCGGGCTCGCCCAGGCACACAACAACCTGGCCATCAGCTACCGCGAGATCGGCTTCTGGCCGGAGGCCGACCAGGCCTTCCGCCAGGCGCGCGGCTACGCCCGCGCGGACGGCAGCGAGGACGAGCTCGGCCGCATCGAGCTCGAGTCCTCGCTGCTCGCCGCCATGCGTGGGGACGGCGAGCTCGGCGCGGTCACGGCCGAGCGCGCCCTGGGCCGCTTCCGGCGGCTGAGGGAGCCGGCGGGCGTGGCGGAGGCGCTGCGGGTGCTGGGCGTCGTCGCCTTGTGGGGTGGCCGGCCCGACGAGGCGGCCAGCCGGCTCGGAGAAGCCCTCGAGGCCGCGCGCCGCCTGCACCTCCGGCTGCTGGAGGCGGAGACCCTCGAGGCGCTGGCCGCCCTCGCCGCGCAGCGCGACGGGGAAGCGGAGGCCGCCCGCCTGCGCGCGCAGGCGGAGGCGCTGTTCGCCGAGCTCGGCGCCGTCCAGTGGGGGGTCAGGATCCGGGCGCAGCTCAACGAGCACATGAACGCCGAGCGCTGACATGCCGGACGCGACGAACGAGTCACTCAGCGGAAGGGATGCGGAACCGATGACACCGCCAGTGGGCATGATCGAAGCGGAGCCCGAGCTCTCCAGGGCGGGCTTCGAGGAGGAGGCGCTTCCCTGCCTGGATGCCGTCTACCGTTTCTCGCTCCGCCTCACCGGCGGCAACGAGGACGAGGCGGAGGATCTCGTGCAGGAGACGTTCCTGCGGGCGTACCGCGCGTGGAGCACCTACTCGCGCGGGACGAAGGTGCTCTCGTGGCTCTTTACGATCTGCCGCCACGTGGCCGTGCGCCGGAGCGAGCGGCGCGGCTACCAGTCCGAGCGCACCACGTCCGAGCTGGGCCTCGACGGCATCGAGGCGCTCAGCGCGCTCGGCCCCGTCTCCCCGTGGGACGCGGCCAACGCGATCTTCGATGGGATGGTCGATGTCGAGGTGATGCGGGCGATCGACGAGCTGCCGCCCGAGTACCGGGCGGCCGTCGTGCTGAGCGATCTGCACGACCTCCGCTACCACGAGATCGCCGAGGTGCTCGGCGTCCCGACGGGCACCGTGAAGAGCCGCATCCACCGCGGCCGCAGGCTGCTCCAGCGCAAGCTCTACGACTTCGCCGTCGAGCAGGGCTACGTCGACCTGCGGAAGGGCGTGGAGAGGCGGGCGAGCTGATGCCGGCCCGCCCCGGCCAGAGGCAGGAGGTGGGTGGGGCTACCTCTTCTCCCCTCTTCCAATGAGGCCGCGCCCGCGATCAATGAGGACGCCCCAGAGGCGGTGAAAGCGGCCAGGGAGTGAAATTCGGATTGTTGAGATACGGCGCATGCGTTATGGAATCCGGCACGCCGTGGCGCTCCCACTGCACGCCGCGGAACGCGTAGAGCAGCGAGAACCAGTACTGTCCGGTTAAGCTGAGATGATGATGCCGTAACGGATTGCTACGTGGTGCGTTACGACGTTTTGGTTGCCGCACCGATTTGAACTTCGCTGCTGCGCCGCTATCCTGCCCGGACCCCCCGGCCGGAGTGGCGCATGAATCCCGGAAGCACGGTTTTCTCACAGGTGATGGCCCACGCATCTCGCTTCGCGCTCGATCGGTGCATCCGCCGCTACCACGGCAACCGGAGGGTCCGACGTTTCTCGTGTCGGGACCAGTTCCTCGCCATGGCCTTTGCCCAGCTCACCTACCGGGAGAGCCTGCGGGACCTCGAGGCCATCCTCGGGGCGGCCCCCGAGAAGCTGTACCATCTTGGCTTCCGTTCGCCGCTCTCTCGCAGCACGCTCGCCGATGCGAACGAGAATCGCGACTGGCGCATCTACGCCGATTTCGCTCAACGCCTGATCGCAGACGCGCGTCGGCTCTACGCCGACGACACGTTGGGGATCGAGCTCACGAACACCGTCTACGCGCTGGATTCCACCACGATCGACCTGTGTTTGTCGCTGTTCCCCTGGGCCTCGTTTCGTACGAGCAAAGGCGGCGTGAAGCTGCATACACTGCTCGACTTGGCAGGCAGGATCCCCGCCTACGCCTGGATCACGGACGCGAGCACCCACGATGTGCGCATCCTCGATGCGCTCATCCCGGAGCCCGGATCGATCTACGTCCTGGACCGCGGCTACGTCGACTTCGCCCGGCTCTACCGACTCGATCAGCACCGGGCCACCTTCGTCGTTCGCGCCAAGGCAAACCTCAAGTTCAACCGGCTCTCCTCAGGACCCGTCGATCGCACCACCGGCGTCTTCTGTGATCAGATCATCCGCCTTGCGCTGCCCCCGTCTGCCAGGGCCTATCCCGACCGGCTTCGCCGCGTGCGTTTCAAGGACGCAGGGTCCGGGCAGGACCTCGTCCTTCTGACCAACAACGTCGCGCTGCCCGCCGTTACCGTGGCCGAGCTCTACCGCCTGCGGTGGCAGATCGAGCTCTTCTTCAAATGGATCAAGCAGCACCTCAGGATCAAGCGCTTCTTCGGCACGAGCGCGAACGCTGTGCGCACGCAGATCTGGATCGCGATCAGCGTTTACGTCCTCGTCGCGATCGTCCGCAAGCGGCTCCGGATCGAGCGCGAACTCTACACAATTCTACAGATCCTGAGCGTCTATGCGTTCGAGAAAGCCCCTCTCGCACAAGTACTTACGCGTTCGGCCTACACCCCCGAAGTCCCCTCCGATCGTAACCAGTTGTCGCTCTTCAACTTATAACCGGACACTACTGAGCGAGAACATCTCAGCCATGACCGAGTCATTCGGAACCGAGACCACGGAAGCCCGGGCATCGGGTGCAGCGAGCGCGCGGTAAACGTCGACATGGTCCGGGTACTCTTCCTCCGCCCTCTCGATGATCTGGCGCATGAGCTGGTGCTCGCGATTCGCCAGGGATTCGGCCGAGTAGGCCCGGACCTCTGCCCTGCGGTCCCGGATCGTGTAGTCACGTGTTCCGGTTGAGTTTGCCGTCAGCGAACCGACGTCCGAGCACGCGGCGATCGTCAACGCCACAGACGCACAGGCAATCAGTGGCCTAACCATGTTTTGCCTCCTCACGAAGACTTGAAGCGCGATTCGCACACACCTACATGAGGTCCGCCCGGGGGCACTGCCTCAGGCCAGGTGTAAAAGCGCTTGACCCACAGCACCTTGCTGCGCGCGCGACCCACGCCCGCCAAGGCGCGTTCGGGACTCTTCTGGAGCTCCAGAAATACATCCCGCGTATGCTGTGCCTGCCTATCGCCCCAAAGAGGGATCGGGACACCGGTGTGCGGTCCTACGCGAAGCGTCTCGTCCCGCTTCGGACACGCCGTCTCCGCACGGTGTACCGCATGGAGGGTGAAGAGCGCCTCCGTCAGTAGTTCCGGCGAGGCTGCGCTTGCTCGCATCAGAATATAGTCGTTCGGCGGACCCTTCGCCCGGCGCTGAATAACCGCATCCGTTCCCGGGTATGGCAGCGAATCGACGACTGCCGCCACGATCGGGATAAATCCTCTGCGGTATCGGACGCTGTCCGCCGCCGACTGCGCGCAAAGGGGAACCGCACCTGCCGCCGCGAAACTCGCAATCATTGCCCAATGTCGCATTTTCATTTTCTGCCTCGATGTCGGCGCGGATATCGGATTCCCGCATTCTACTGGCATACAAGTGCGCTACCAGACCACAGAGTATACCAGGTCCCGGTTGCCTCGTCATACGCTTCGAGCGTCACTTCTTCGGTCGTGCAGGTCATGCTGCCGCTGCCCCCATCGCCGCTGCCGCTGCCCCCCGAACAGTCCTCGAAATATTGTAGCTGGGCGCAATCGCCCTCCGGCGCAACTGCGGCCTCTTCACCGGCGAGAAACTGTACGCCTACGAGCGTTGTCGGCATGCCAGGGCTATATTGCAATGGGCCTGGTAGTATACGTCAAAATAGCGAAACCACTGATTTGCATACAGTTCGAAATTGTCACTTTCTGGCGACAGGAACTTCGCGTCGTATGGTCCGACAGGTGCTTGTATCTGGTGGGTCGGCTGGAGCGACAGGACAACGCTGTTGACATAATCTGGCTTGTGTTCTAGGAGGACCACGCCACCGTACGTGGCGGGGCAGGTTGCCGAAGCGGCGGAGGTCATAACGGTGGTCGCCACGACGGCAAACGGGAGCCGACGGGATCGGATCATGCGAGTCGACCTTGTCAGGAGGATCGGTGGAGGGAGAACGCCTCGGAATACCCCGTCTCACCGCCGGTTGTAAGCTGAATAGAAGCGACGGCTTAATGATCGACAGTTCCGTCAACCTGTGAAGTCGATAGTCGAGGCGCCGCAGGCGCGGGAGGCCACGTTGACATGGGAATGAACGAAGCCCTGCGCCGGAGACAGGGCAGCAGGGGCGGCGCGACGAGCCCACTGACGGGCAGGATCCTTGCCCGTAATGGACGCGCTGCCCGCCGACGGTCCCGGGTGCACGAACCCCACGCGAGTTCAGCGTCGCGCCATCAGGTTTTCTCCCGCCGGTGCTCCTCCGCGAGCGCGTCGAGCACGCGCCGCCGCAGCGTCGCCGGCACGGGCGGCACCTCCCGCCGCCGGCGTAGCGAGGCGACGAACGCCGCGTCAACCTGGTAGCGCGCCCGGCACGCCGGGCACGCCGCCAGATGCGCGGCCAGCGCCTCCCGCTCATCGGGCGCGAGCTCGCCGTCGATGTACGCCGAGAGCTGGTGCCCCGCCTCCAGGCACTCCGCCGCACGCTCCTCGATCATCGTCCTCCAGGGCTCCGGAACCTGCCCTCAGAATAGCGCGTACGGGGCACCCCCGCGAGCACGACGATACGCTGTGCCTGGTTCCGGTGCGCGGCTCACGACCCCTTCCGGTGGGCGGCTGCGAATGTTGCCGCCGTGCCGTCAGCCTCCGCTGGCCATCCGATTCACGACGTCCTCGAGCGCGCGCACGCGCGTGGCATCGCTCGAGGAGGCTGCCTCGGAGCCGAGCTGACCGGCCAGCTTGCTCAGCGCGCTGGCCCGGACCGAGCCGCGGGCCTTCTCGGCGCCCGCGAGGCCGCTGCGGATCGCGGAGATCCGCGCGGCGGGCAGTCCGTGGTCGCGTTCGAGCTGGTCGAGGTACGCCCGCGCCACGGAGAACGCGGCCGGCCACACGAACTTCGGCTGGCTCTGCGGGTTCAGCACATCGAAGTGGACGAGCTTCGCGGCGTCGATCTCGTTCTGGGTGAGGTCCGGCGTCGGCGTCAGCTCGAACACATCGAGGCCGCGCGCGATCTCGGAGCCGTAGATGTAGCCGTTGTAGTAGTAGCCCGACCAGTAGCCGCCGAGCACCAGCTTCGAGGCGTCGATCGGGCCACGGTCGAAGTAGGCGATCTCCTTCGGGTGCTCGGGGTCCGTCCAGTCGAAGACGGAGACGCCGCCCTGGTACCAGCCCTGGACCATGATCGTGCGCCCGGGGACGGGGATCAGCATGCCGTTGTGCGCGACGCAGTTCTCCTGCGGCGTCTGCGCCGCCGGCATCTTGTAGTAGCCCGCCTGCGTCAGCTGCCCATCCTTCAGCGTGAAGATCGCGTCCGCGCCCCAGTCGATCGGGTCCGTGGCGCGGCACTTGGCCTGCGTGCCGCCGCCCCACTCGTCCGTGTAGAGCAGCGCCGACGCGTCGTTGTTGAACGTGGCCGAGTGCCAGAACGAGAAGTTCGAGTCGGCCACGGCCTGCAGCCGCACCGGGTGCACGGGGTCCTTCGTGTTCAGGAGCAGCCCGTACCCCGAGCAGGCGCCGGCGGCCAGGCCGGCGGCCGGATAGACCGTGATGTCGTGGCACTGCGAGGGGCCGGCGTCGCCGCGGTTCATCCCGAAGCGCGTGGTGACGCCCATCTGCTCGAGGCTGTCGCGCAGCGCGGCCTCGAGCGCGTCGTTGCCGCGGTTCGTCATGAGCCGGCCCATGAGCCGGGCCACGGTCTCCGAGTCCGCCGCGGTGGCGGTGGCCGGGAGCCCGAGGCGGGGCAGGAAGCGGCGGGCGGCGCGCGTCGCCGCGCCGTTCGCGGTGTCGGCCGGTGCCGGCCCGTGGCTGGGCGGCGCCGTGAGGTCGTTGAAGATGCGGGGCGAGCTCACGATCTTCGCCTGCTCGGGGTGGTCCACCGGCACGCGGATGACCTCGATGCGGAAGAGCGCCGTCTTCGGGTCCGTGATGTCGCCGCCCTCGCAGCCGGCCAGCTCGCTCTCGGGCCGCACGCGCGCCAGCCCCGAGACGTAGACGTAGACCACGTTCGGGTCGGCCGGATCCGGCACCAGCGTGTGCGTGTGCGAGCCGCGGCAGGTCTGCACGTCCGCCACCTGCTTCGGCGCGTGCGGGTCCGAGATGTCGAAGATGCGGATCCCGAGCATCCGGTCCGTGCTCACGCTGTCCTGAACGCCCTGCATGCCGCAGTCGAGCCGGCTGCCGGTGTTCTCGGCGGAGACGAAGAGCAGGTTGCGGTAGACGGAGACGTCGCCCTGCTCGGTGAAGCAGGGATAGGCCTCCGCCAGCCTGGGCGCGGCCGGATCCGTTATGTCCCAGATCTGCAGCCCGCTGAAGTTGCCCTGGTAGGCGTAGTGCCCGCCGAACGCCATGTCGGAGTTCGCGTAGCGGAGCCCGCCCGGATCGTCCGGATGGAAGATATCCGGCTTGTTCTCGTGCGCGACCAGCTTCAGGCCGCGGGACGCGACGCCCGCGTCGTAGAGCCCCGCCTTCAGCCCGACGCGCGGATCGTGGGTGTTCGACTGCGCGCCGAGCGGCGCCGCCAGCGCGAGCAGCGAGAGGAGCGACGTCGCCGCCAGCAGGGCGGCCGGTGCGGCGAAGCGACCGTGTTCTTTCATCGTGTCCCGTCCGGGGTGAGTTTGTCGAGCAGCGCCTCCATGCGCGTGATCTGCGCGCGCTGGCCGGCGTCAATGTCCGTGGCGAAGGTCGAGAGGTCCGCCTGCTGACCGCCGCCCGGCGTGTGGAAGAGGGTCGCCACCATGTCCAGCGCGCCCTGGTGGTGCTTGATCATTCCGGTGAGGTAGAGATGGTCGAACTCCTTGCCGCGTGACGCGTCCAGCCGCCGCATCTCGGCCGGGCTCAGCATCCCCGCCATCATCATGGGATGCGGACCCATGTCCATCCCCGGCATGTGCAGCGGGCTCGTGTCCCGCACCGGCCCCGTCGCCCCCGCGAGCATGTGCAGCGGGTCGGGCGCGGCGAGCCCGCGTTCCTCGAGCCAGTGCTGCATGAGCGCGATCTCGTCGCGCTGCGAGATCGCGATCCGCTTGCACAGGATGCGGACCGCCGGGCTGGCGTCGTGCGTCGGCGCCCAGTCCGACATGACGACCGCCTGGGCGTGATGGATGATCATCCCCTGCATGAAGTCGGCGTCGGCCTTCGTGTAGTCGTGCGGCGCGCCGGGCGCGCCCTGCGCCACCAGCCGGGCCGGCGCCAGGGTGAGCAGCGCGGCGAGTAGCGCGAGCGGAGGAAGCGCGGACGCGAGCCGCGCTGCGGCCCCTCCGGGTTGGAATCGTATGGACATGGCGTGCCCCACGGCTCTTCTGCGGACGAAGATGGAATTCCTCATGTCGGGGTGCGTGAAGCGCAAATCTACGGAGCGGCCTCGCCGCCCCGCAACCCGAGGCCGCCACCTCTCCCGGCCGGCCCTTGCCCTGCGACTGCCGCCGGGCGCATCCTCCTCCGCGCCCCGCAAGTCCCTTCTCCGTCCCGGCTCCCCGGCCCGAGGTGCTCCATGCGACGAACCCGCGTCACACCCTCCATCACGATCCGCGCTCTCCGCGCTCCCCCTGCCCGGCGCGCGCCCGGGCCGCCGCGGTGAGCGTGTTGGGCCTCTCCGAGGCCGCCCGGCTCGGCGTCGTGCTCGTGAAGCGGCCCGACGACGCGTTCGGCTCGGCCGCGGCCATCGCCGCCGCGTGGCGGCCCCTCGGCTACACTGCCCCGCCCGACCTCGCCGCCGCCCGGCGCGAGCACGACGCGTTCGTGCGGCTGTTGCAGGATGCCGGCGCGCGGCCGGAGTTCCTCCCGGCCGCGCGCGAGACGGGCCTCGACTCCATCTACGCCAGGGACGCGTCCGTCGTCTGCGGCCGCGGCGCCATCCTGTGCCGGATGGGCAAGCCGGCGCGACGCGGCGCACCAACGACGACGGCATCCGCCAGCTCCGCGCTCTGCTGGACGGCGAGGTGGACGAGCTCGTCACGGTCCCGCTCCCGCACTGGCGCGGCCCCGGCAATGTCTTCCACCTGATGTCCATCGTGAGCCCCGACGACGCGGACCTCGCCGTCGTCTACTCGCCGCTCCTGCCGGTGCCGTTCCGCCAACGGCTCCTGGCCCGCGGGATCCGGCTCGTGGAGGTGCCGGACGAGGAGCTCGGGACGCTGGGCTGCAACGTGCTGGCGCTCGCGCCACGCCGGTGTCTGGTGGTGGCGGGCAACCCCACGACCCGCCGCCCGCTCGAGGCGGCGGGCGCCGAGGTCGTGGAGCTCGAGGGGCGGGAGATCTGCCTCAAGGGCTCGGGTGGCCCGACCTGCCTGACCCGGCCGGTGACGCGAGGCGACGCGGCATCGACGCGGCCATGAACCGTGCGTTCGCCAAGGCAGTAGCGGACCACCGGAGCGCGGACGTCCCGATGGTCATCGAGGGCGCGAGCGGCGGAGCCACGCTTCAAGACCCGCATGTCGTGGAAACGGAGCGAGAGGCCAAGGTCCGACGACGCCGGCGGTCGGCTTAGTCCCCTTTGTTGCTGCGCGCACCACACGGGAGGCCGCCCGAACGGGCGGCCTCCTTTCGCATTCACGGGTAGCCCCTGTGTGCGGCCTGAAGCCATGCACTGGGCCCGTTAACGCCCCTGTGCGGGCGCTCTCGCCCGCGGCCCATGCGTAGCCCGACCGGGGCGAGCCGCCCGACCGGCAGATCCGCGGCCGGTGTGCCGGTCAGCGCATGAGCTCGCCACCCGGCTCCCGTGGCGGGTGAGCGCCGGCACATCAGCGTCGAAACCGTGGCACCGGCCCCGTCTTCCGGGTAGAATAGGGCATGACTGCTGCGCACCGGTACTCGCTCGATGCCGACGAGGTTTCCCTGGATCTCTCGGACAACTACGAGATGGCGCTGGGCGAAGTCGTCCGGTGGGAGGGATGGCAGACGAACCGGACCTCTCGTCCTTACGTCATTCTCGGCGAGCGCCACGGTGTTCGGCTCGGAATCCGGCAGCAGATTCGCCCGGTCGCGCTTGATACGGAGGACCGCGATGTCCTCATCATCCCGACTGCGGAGGAGACGCTTCGGATAAAGGCGTTTCTCGCCTTCAAGCGACGGGCAGTCCGGGATTATCTCGACGTCGCCGCTCTGGCCGATCTACTGGGCCCGGAGCGTACGGCGGAGGCGCTCGGCTGGTTGAACGTCCTGTACGAAGGGGAAGGTAACCAGACCGCCGCAACCAAGTTTGCAGAGGCCGTGGCCGCCGATCCGCAGGACCTGGGCAAGGTGGATCTGCGGACGTATCGCGGGATTCGCGCACCCTACAACGATTGGGCGTACGTAGCGGCCCGCTGCCGGGAGATTGGAGAGGCACTGTTTCTGCGCGAGATGGAGAAGGAGTTGCCGACGGATGTGCAGGAGTTCATCGACCGGCAGATCCGTCGTGCGGCAAACCGTGGGACCTCGGGAGGTTCACGATGACGGGGCGCATCACGACCGAACCCGGCTTCCTGGATTTGGTTGACGTGCTGACGACGGGCGGCACGGCCGAATGGCAGGAGCTTTATCAGCGGGCGAAGCAGGACGCTGCCCTCCGTTTCGAGATTCGGGAGGCGCTACCAATGGTCGATCCGGAGATCGGCGCAGCTCGTCAGCTGTGGACGCTTCTACTGAGCAGGATTGAGGCGGTTGAGTCGCCCGGTCGGTCACATCCCCGAGTCGCATAACTCCGACTCAGCGCCTCCGTGCCTGAATAGAGGCCACCGTCCCAACACGGCGGCCTCTTCGCTTTCCGTACACACTGGCCAGACCCACCGCGCCGCCGCTCACGCGCGCCGCCCCGAGCCTCGACCTGTCAACGGTGGCTTCGACGGCCGGTACGGAGTTCGCCTACGTGACCAACGCCGGTTCGGACAACGTGTCGGTGATCCGGACCTCGGACAACGCGGTGACGGCGACCGTCGCCGTGGGGAGTAGCCCGTTTGGCGTGGCAATCGGTGTGGGCGCCGCCGATCAGCTCGACGAGCTCGCGGCGACGATCGACGGCCTCTCGCTCGACAAGCAGACCGAGAACAGTCTTCTGACGAAGCTTCGCAGCGCCGAGAAGTCGCTGGACAAGGGCAACACCTCCGCCACGTGCAGCCAGCTGTCGGACCTGCTGAGCCAGATCACCGACTTCGCGTCGGCGGGGAAGCTGACGGACGAGCAGGCTAGCGAGCTCACCGCGGACGTCAGCCGGATCCAGGCCGTACTCGGCTGCTGAAGCGAGGGCGGCCGGACTCTCCCGGGGCAGTTGCCGGGAGATCCGGCCGCGTCGGGCTTTCCGCGCCTCCTCGAAGCCCGAGGCCCGGTGAGGAAGGGCGTGCTCACCGCCGGGCCCAGGGCGAGGAGCTCACTTCGCTGAGCAGCTCATCCGGGCCGGTTGAACCCGGTGGGCGCCGGGCGGAAGAGCCGCCACCTCCGCGCGGTGACCCTGCCGCGTGGGTGTGCGCGGCTCAGAGCCTCGGCGGCGTGGCGGTCGCCGGGATCCGGAGCTTGCGCTGCACGGCCCGGAAGCGCGGATCGTCGCGGATCGGGTCGAACACCGGGAGCCACAGGTCGCGCGCCCGGGAGTACAGCTCGCCCGGCCCCGTGTCGCGCGCCCAGCGCTCGAGGGCAGCGAGCGCCGCCTCCCGCTGCCCCAGCACGCTGTACCAGACCGGGCGGAGCATCCCGCCGAACGCGGCCTGCAGGACCGTCGTCGTATCGATCAGTCCCAGCACGGCGCCCCGCTGCGCCGGATCGGCCGCGGCGCGCACGAGCCTGGCCGCTTCATCGTCGTCTTCCTGAAA
Organism: uncultured Gemmatimonadales bacterium; assembly: GCA_963708135.1. Lineage (GTDB taxonomy): Bacteria > Gemmatimonadota > Gemmatimonadetes > Longimicrobiales > RSA9. Next base: position 1,724,919 of record OY970192.1, read on the forward strand.
CTGCGCCGCGGCGGCCCTGATCGTCTGCTCCGCCTCCGCGTACCGGTGCGCCAGGAGCAGCGTCATCGCCAGGTAGGAGCGCGACCAGCGGTAATCGGGGCGTTCGCGGATGTCGATCCGGAACTGGTCGATGGCATCGTCGTAGCGGTGCCCGGCCGTGAGGAGCGTCGCGAGCACGTAGCGCGGGTTCGGCGCCAGCGGGTCCAGCGCGACGGCCTTCTTCTCCTGGGCCAAGGCCGCCCCGAGATCACCCCTGGTGTGCAGCATCTGCGCGAACTGGTTGTGCGCCTCGGCGGAGCTCGGGTTCAGCGCGACCGCGGCCTCGTATTCCGGCCGCGCCGCCTCGAACTGGAGGCGGTCGCGAAGCACGTTGGCGAGCGCGCAATGCGCATCGCCGTTGTCGGGATCGAGCGCGAGGGCCCGCCGCGCCGCTCGTTCGGCGGCGTCGAGCGAAGGCGTCCAGTCGGCGAGATCGTACCAGGGGAGCAGCTCCCGCGCCTGCGCGAGCGCCGCCCACGCGGCCGCATAGGAGGAGTCGAGGGCGACGGCCTGCGCGAGCTGCGCCGTCGCCGCGTTGAGCGCCGGGCCGCGGTTCGCGATGTTCGCGATTCCGCGCAGATACAGCTCGTGCGCGCGCACGTTGGCGGTGGCGGGCGGCGGAGTGGCCCGCGCGCCCAGCTTCAGCTCCAGCGCGTCGGCGATCGCGCGGCTGATCTCATCCTCGACGGCGAAGATGTTCTCGGCGCTGCGGTCGTACCGCTTCGACCAGATGTGGTAGTCGGTGCGCGTGTCGATCAGCTGCGCCGTGATCCGGACCTCGTTGCCGGCCCGCTGCACGCTCCCCTCGAGCACCGTCGCGACGTGCAGCGCCCGGCCGATCTCGCTCAGGTTCAGGTTCCGCCCCTTGTACGCGAACGAAGACGTGCGCCCCGCCACCTGCAGCCCCGGGATCTGCGCGAGCGCGTTCAGGATCTCCTCCGTGATCCCATCGCTGAAGTACTCCTGCGCCGCATCGGCGCTCATGTTGACGAACGGAAGCACCGCGATCGACCGGGCCGGGCCGGTCCCGGGGTCCGGCACCGCCGCGGCGCGCCCGTGCCGCGACAGCCACCAGGCGCCGACGCCCACGCCCACGGCGAGCAGGATGAGAAACAGGACGACGGCGGGCCGGCCGCCCCGGCCTGCCGCCGCCGGCCCCGCGTGCCTGATGCCGTCCGGCGTGATGTCGAACGCCCAGGCCAGGGCGACCGCGACGGGGAACCCCAGCGCGACCAGCACCAGCACGACCTTGCCCACCCAGAGCGGCGCGCCGAGCATGGGCAGCACGGCGCTCGCGCCCTGCACCACGGCCCACGCGCCCACGGCGTAGATCGCGGCCACGCGGAATACGCGCCGCCGCTCGAGCTCCGACAGCCAGTTACCGATCAGCGACATGGGGTCAGCCGGATGTCCCTCGCGGGTGAGGCCACAAGGTGGATCGGAGGTGCGCCGGAGCGCAACACCTGCCTTCCCCCTCGTGGCCCCCCGGGGCTGGGGGAGCGGCGGGTGGGGGTGAAGCGGGTGTGGGTGGGGGCGAGGTCGGGGGTGGGGGCACCGCGGGAGCGAGGCGGGTGGGGGTCTGCTTCGGGTGGGGGGCTCTCCCATGGGGCTCTCCCGTCGCTCCCGCTGTAAACCCCCACCCGCGGTGAGACCCGCGGTGCCCCCACCCGCGGGGCCGCGGGGTCGGAGGGGGCGTCCCCCGCCCCCACCCTCGCCCGCAGCACCCTCACCCGCCGTTGCCCCCGCCCGCCGTTGACTGCTCCGGCGCGCCCGCCGGCGGTCACCCGCCGCTGCGCGTCAACCGAGCACGTTCCTGTAGATCTCCGCCAGCTCCAGGACGCACCCGATCGAGGCCAGCTCGACCAGCGTATCCAGCCCACGGAAGTCGCTCAGCAGCCAGTCGCCGCCGCTCTGCCGCTGCTGCCGCTGGATGAGCGGCTCCTCCTGGGATGCCAGGACATACTCCTGCAGCGACTCGAGCCGGCGGTAGTGCTCCGCTTTCCGGCCCCGGTCGTAATCCTCCGTGGATGGCGAGAGCACCTCGACGAGGAGCACGGGGTTGAGCAGCGTATCGAAGTTGTCGTCCTCGAGCCGCGGCTCGCCACAGACGACGGCGATGTCCGGGTACGTGTAGAGCCCCGTGGGATCCACCTTGACCCGCATATCGCTCGGATAGACGTCGCACGGCCCGCCCCGAAGCTGGCGATCGAGCGCAACGACCAGGTTCTTCACCACCAGGACGTGCTTTCGGCTCGCCCCCTCCATCGCGAACACTTCGCCCGAGAAGTACTCGTGCTTCGTCTCCGCGTGCCGCTCCGCCTCGAGGTATTCCTCGGCCGTGATGCGCGGCCTCGGCCGTGTCGCCATGGGGGTCTTCCCGCCGGGGTCCGTGGACACTGCGCCTCCCGCGTCAACTCGTTACGCTTCCGCCCGGGGCAATGGAATAACCGAAACGGCCGCTCCGCCGGAGGCCTCGCCCCCGGCCGCACCGGCCGGCTACCGGACCCGCACGCCCCTGGCCGTGTCCCAGTGCAGCACATGCTCGTGCTTCGGCAAAGGCGCGCCGGGCGCCTCCGCGATCGTCACGCCGTACGTCCAGCTCGGCGGGCAGATCGCGACGTAGCGCGCGTAGCCGCCCGTGCCGCCCTTGAACTTCGGGTAGCCGATCGTCACCAGGCAGCCCGTCGCCGGCACCTCGTCCAGGTGCGCCACCCCCTCCGCCTGCGTGTAGCCGTGGTGCATCAGCCAGTGCTCGCCTTCGAGCGTGGCCGTCGTGTCCGTGTCCAGCGGCTCGTGGCCGTGGAACAGGATGTGGCGCTCCAGGTGGAGGAGCTGGAGCGCGGCAAGCGACACGCCGGGGAAGATCTTCTCGCCCGCGAGGGCGGGCTCCGGCCAGCGCTTCGACCAGTCCGATCGGACCATGACGACGGCGCCCGCCGGAACGCGTCCGTGCCCCGCCTCCCAGCGCCGGATGTCCGAGACCTGGAGGTGGTAGCGTCGACGATCGAGATCACCACCAGCGGCCGCACCGCGTAGGTCGGCGGCAGCTCGTCGATGGCGGGGTATTCCGGCGCCCAGTGCGCCGGCGGGTCCAGCTGGTTGCCGAACTGGTCCGTCGCCAGATCGTAGTGGGTCGCCGCGAAGCCGTCCTCCGCGTACGTGTACGCCCGCCCCGTCGCCGGATCGACCGTCGGGCTGAAGCGCGCCCGCTCCAGGGCGACGCCGCGCCGCGCGCCGTACCACGCGCCGGCCAGCGCCACGCCCGCCAACGCGAGGCCGTAAAGCGCCAGCCGGCCGAGGAGCGAGAGCTCGACTGCGCCGCGCCGACCGATCTTCATCGCACCCTCTCGTCGCCGCGCCCACGCGCCGGCAACGCCGGCCCGTGAGGCCCGTGGTCGTGATTCCTGCTGGGGGGGTCGCCCGCAACATAGGATCCCGCGCGCCGGCAAGGTAGGCTGCAGTGCCGCCTCGAGAGCGCGCCTCCGCTCTCCCCTTGCGCTCCGACAGGAGCATCGCCTATCCTTCGTCCTGTCGCACCCCGACAGGAGCGCCCCTGCCCGCGCGCCGTCGGGCGACACGCCGACACCGACCTCACGGAGCGCCGCCATGGCAGTTGCCGAGTCCGACGTCCTCCAGGGCACGCTGGACCTCCTGATCCTGCGCACGCTGTCGCTCCAGCCGATGCACGGGTGGGGGATCAGCCAGCGCATCCAGCAGCTCTCTCGGGAGGCGCTCCAGGTCGGGCAGGGCTCGCTCTACCCTGCCCTGCACCGGCTGGAGCGGCGCGGCTGGATCGGGGCCGAGTGGTCCACCACGGAGAACAACCGGCGGGCGAAGTACTACGACCTGACGGCGCGCGGCCGGCGCGCGCTGGGCGAGGAGATCGCGAGCTGGCGTCGCTTCACGCAGGCCGTGGAGCTGGTGCTGACGGGCGCCTGAGGAGGAAGGGACGATGCCGCGAATGCCATGGCTGGCGGTCCGGCTCCGGGCGCTGTTCGCCCGCGACCGGCTGGAGGCGGAGCTGGACGACGAGCTGCGCTTCCACGTCGAGATGGAGACGGCGAAGAACCTGGCAGAAGGGCTGTCGCCGCAGGAGGCGAAGCGCCGGGCGCTAGTGGCGTTCGGCGGCGTGGAGCGGTACCGGGAGGCGGCGAGGGACGCGCGAGGCATCCGGCCGCTGGAAGACGCGTGGCAGGACCTGCGCTACGGCATCCGGGTCCTGGCGCGCACGCCGGTGGCGTCGCTCCTGGTCGTCCTCACTCTGGCGCTCGCGATCGGGGCCGGCACGACCACCTACAGCCTGGTCTCGGGCGTGGTCCTCCGCTCGTTCCCATACCGCGACGCCGATCGGCTGGTGATGGTCTGGGCGGCGCCGCAGGAACGCCCGGAGGGGGCCGGCGGTGCCACCCTCTCGGACGGGGCCGCCCAAACGCTGCTTTCGCCCACCGGGGCCCTGGCATCGGCCGCGGCGGTCATCGGCGCGCAGCCGGTCCTCACGGGGCTGGGCGACCCGCGGCGAGTGTACGCGCTGCGGGTCGGGCCGCGTTTCTTCGAGGTGTTCGGCACCGGCCCCGCTCGCGGGCGGCTCATCACGGCGTCGGACATCCGGGAAGGCGCCCACGCGGTGGTGGTGAGCCACCGCTTCTGGCTGGATCGGCTGGGGGGCGCGCCGGATGCCGTCGGCCGCACGGTCCACCTGGACGGCGAACCGTACGAGGTCGTCGGGATCATGCCGCCGCGGTTCGAGCTGCCCGCGGATGTGGAGCTCTGGCTGCCCGCGGCGGCCGGGGCGCCGAGCATGGCGACCGCCCCGGTTCCGGAGCCGGGGGGGCAGGTGCAGGGACGATACCTGCTCGTGGGTCGCCTCGCGCCCGGCCTGAGTCGGGAGCAGGCGACCGCGCGGCTCGCGATACCGTTCTCCGCCGCGTTCCCGCGCTGGAAGCCGTCGCTCCAGCCCGTGCGCGACCTGGTCGTAAGCGCCGTCCGGAAGCCGCTCCTGCTGCTCCTGATGGCGGTCGTGCTGCTGCTGGTCCTCGCCTGCGCCAACGTGGCCGCCGTGCTCCTGGCCCGCGGCGTCGCGCGCCGCCGTGAGATCGCGATCCGTCTCGCCGTGGGCGCCGGCCGCGGCCGCGTGCTCCGCCAGCTCCTGACGGAGTCGCTGGTGCTGGGGCTCGTGGCCGGCGCCGCCGGCGTCGGCCTCACCCTGTGGGCGCTGCCGGCCGCCATCTCGCTGGCGCGCGCGCAGCTCCCCGGCGTCGCCGGGATCGCGCTGGACTGGCGGGTCCTGGGAGCGGCCGTGGCCGCCAGCCTGGCGACGGGGCTGCTGGCCGGCATCCTGCCGGCGGTGGTGGCGGTACGGGAGGCGCCGTCGCGCGCGCTGAAGGACGGCGACGCGCGGGCCGGCGCGAGCCGGGGGCGCCTGCGGCTCGGTGAAGGGCTGGTGGTGCTCCAGGTGACGCTGAGCACGGTCCTCGTCACCGCCGGCACGCTCCTCGGCCTCAGCTTCCGCCAGCTCACGCACGTCAACCTCGGCTTCGACGCCGAGCAGGTCACGGTGGCCCAGCTCCGGCTGCCGTCGGAGCGTTACGCCAGCCAGGACACCCGCACCGCCTTCATGACCCGGGTCCTCGAGCGGGCGCGGGCCATCCCGGGCGCACGCGGCGCGACCGTCGCCTCCGGAATCCCGCTCCACGGCGCCGCCCTCGGCTCGGTCGAGATCGCCGGGCTCACGTTGCCCGCCAGCCCTCCGCTGACCTGGTTCACCGGGGTGACGCCGGACTACTTCGACGTCTTCGGACTGCGCCTGCTCCGCGGCCGCGCATTCCCCCGGACAGGGGCCGCGGAGCCGGACGGCATCCTGGTGAACGAGGCCTTCGTGCGCACGTTCTTCCCTGCCGGCAACCCGATCGGGCGGACCGTCCACTACTTCGGCGACGTCGCCGGGCGCATCACTGGCGTGGTGTCCGACGTCCGGCAGAGCTCGCTCGCCGACCCGCCCGATCCGCAGCTCTACTATCCGCTCCATCCCGGCGGAATTGGCACCTACCTGCACGTGGCCATCCGCACGGCCGGCGATCTGCGCGGCACCACCGCCGCCCTCGAGTCGGCGATCCGCGCGGTGGATCGCCTCATGCCGATCGACGAGATCGGCCCCATGCGCAACAGGGTGGCCGAGTCCGTCGCCCGCCAGCACCTCTACGCCGTCGTGTTCACCGCCTTCTCGCTGATCGCCCTCCTCATCGCCGCTCTCGGCATCTACGGCCTGACCGCCTACACCGTGCGCAGCCGGACCCGCGAGATCGGCATCCGCATGGCCCTCGGCGCCACCCCACGTCGTATCCACGCCACCACCGTCGCCCACACCGCCATCCTCGCCGCAGCCGGCGTCGCCTTCGGCCTCGCCGCCGCCGCCGCGGCCGGACGGCTGCTCGAGTCCATGCTCTTCGGCGTCACCGCGACCGATCCCGTGATCTTCACCGCCGCCGCGGCGCTGCTCGCCGCCGTGGCCATCGTGGCGGCGTCCGTTCCGGCCACGCGGGCGGCGCGCGTAGACCCCATGACCGTGCTGCGCGCCGATTAGCGAGGCGACGCTGGGACCGCCGGCTCCGGGAGGTGGCGAGGAATCCGGGATCGGCGATGGAGTGAGGCCCGTGCGGGCCCCGCAGGCGGCCCCCTCGTTGCACCGCACGCAGAGCTCCGTCCCGCCGGGCTTGACAGTACGTCTACGACTAGTCATAATCTTACTATATGAGCCCACGCCGCGCCGGCCTCTCGCCCCTCGCCCTCGTCGTCCTCGCGCTCCTGGACGAGGGTCCCATGTATCCGTACCGGATGCAGCAGCTGATCCGCGAGCGGGGGAAGGACGAGGTCGTCAACGTCCGGTACCGGGCCAGCCTCTACCAGACTATCGCCCGCCTGGAGCGCGATGGCCTGGTCGAGATCCAGGGCACTGCCCGGACGGAGAACCGGCCCGAGCGGACCGTCTATCAACTCACCGACGCGGGCCGTGAGGCCGTCCACGCCTGGCTGCGGGAGATGCTCGCCAGGCCGGCCTCCGAGTTCCCCGAGTTCCCGGCCGCCCTCTCCTTCATCTACCTGCTGGAGCCGGAGGCCGCGCGGGAGGAGCTGGCCCGGAGGGCCGACGCCCTGGATGCCGAGCGGCGACGCCTGTCCGGGGTGCTGGATGAGCACGCCGACTCGGTGCCGCGCCTCTTCCTGCTGGAGCTGGAGTACCTGAAGACGGCGGCCGAGGCGGAGCTGGCCTGGGTGCGCCGCGTCGTGGACGACCTGGGCGCCGGCCGTCTCGGCTGGAGCCCGGCCTGGATCCGGCGCACCGTCCACCCCTCTGAAGAAGACGAGAGCGATACATGACGAACTCGAGACTCACGCCGGCGGCACGAACACTCCGCAGAATCGCGCCCGCGCTGGCGCTGCTGGTCATTGCGCCGCTGATCGCGGAGTTCCTGCTGGGCGACTTCAACATCCGGCAGATCGGCTATCTTGCCGTGTTCGTTCCGGTGTACGGCGCCGGGGCGCTGCTGGTGCGCGAGATCGCGCGCCGTGCGCGGCGCGGCTGGCCGACCATGCTGCTGCTCGCGCTGGCCTGTGCGCTGATCCTGGAAGGATTCGCCAACCAGACGCTGTTCAATCCGAGCTACGCGGGTCAGCGCCTGCTGGACTACGGCTTCGTTCCCGCGCTGGGGACGTCGTTCAACTTCACGGTCTACGTGCTGACGCTGCACGTCGTGTGGAGCCTGGGCAGCTCGGTGGCGCTGGCCGAAGGCCTGGCCGGCGCGCGCTGGCGCGAACCCTGGCTGCGGCTGCCCGGCCTGGTCGTGACGGCGGCGTTGTTCCTGCTCGGCTGCGCCGCCACCACGAGCTTCACGCTGCGCACGTTTCACTTCGTCGCCTCCGTGGGCCAGTTCGCGGCCGTCGCCATCATCCTGTTGGCCGTCGTCGTGGCGGCGTTCGCGCTCTTCCGCGCCGCCCGCAACGGCGCGCTCGAGCCCGGCGGCGGCGCCTCGGGCGACGAAGCCAGCCGCGCCCCCTCCTTCTGGCTGGTCCTGGCCGTGGCGCTCGTGCTGTCCAGCGCGTTCCAGCGCTGGTTCGCCTACGCGCCGCGCCACGGGCTGAATGCCGGGCTCGGTCTGGCCGGATTGCTGGCGCTCGAGGTTGCGGCCGTCGTTCTGTTCGCCGTGTGGTCGCGCCGTCCCGGCTGGGGACCGGCGCATGTGCTGGCGGCAGCGACCGGCGCGATCCTGACCTACGGCTGGATCAGCCTGCGCCGCCTGGTGGTGGCCGGCGGCACCTCCCTGGGCGTGCCCACGACCCCGATCGACGTGGTGGGCCAGGCGGTTCTGCTGCTCGTGATGCTCGGGGCGAGCTACCTCGCGTGGCGGCGGCTTCGGCGCCGACCCCGCCGGACCGCCTGACGCCACCCAGACGACATCGGGCGCGCCGGCCCGCCGCGCGCGCTCGACCGCCGCGGCGAACGTCCGCGGCCGGACACAACTCACACATCGCCGCGGTCCCCGGGACGCGGGCGCAGAAAGCGCCCCTATGCGGACCAAACCCCGCCGCGTCCGAGAACGCCGGAAACGGAGCCGCACTTTGGTCCGCCGGGCGGACCGAAGTGCGACCGCGTCTTTGCGCCGGCGAGGGACACGCAGTTTGGTCCGCTCGGGCGTGGCGACGCGCCGGGCCCTGGCATTACGTCTTCGCGCCACCCGCGGCCGCCCACCTCGCGCGTGCCATTCCAGCCGGCTTCAGCCGCGCGACGACGCCGCGCCGTCGCTACGTGATGGACGCCCGGTAGATGCTCTCGATGGCGGCGTCGAGGGTGGCGTTGAACTCGTCGTCGCTCTGCTGGGCCGTGAGGCCCTCGCTGAGGGCCCGGGAGAAGCTCGCGATGACGCCGTGGTTGCGCGCGAGCTTTTCATTGGCCTCATCCCGGCTGTAGCCCCCCGAGAGTGCCACGACCTTGAGGACGCGCGGGTGCTCGACGAGCTCGCGGTAGAAGTCGTCCTCTTCGGGGAGGGTCAGCTTGAACATGACGGGCGCGTCGCCCGGAATGGCCTCCAGGCCTTCGACCAGGCGGCGACGGAGCAGCGCCTCGGCCTCCGCCTTGTCGGGGCTGTGGATATCCACCTCCGGCTCCAGGATCGGCACGAGGTCCGCGGCCTGGATCTCGAGCGCCACGTCGAACTGCTGGTCGGCGATGTCGGCCACGCCGGCGGGGTCCGCCCGCTTGATCACCGAGCGCATCTTGGTGCCGAAGACGCCGTGCTCTCTCGCCCGAGCCAGGAGCTCCGCGAGGCCCGGGATCGGCTTCATGCGCTGCACGCCGTCCGCCTCTTTCTCGAGCCCCTTGTCCACCTTGAGGAACGGCACGACGTGCTTCACCGTCCAGAGGTACTCCGCCGAGCCACGCCCGTCGATCTGCCGGTCCATCGTGTTCTCGAAGAGGATGGCGCCGACCACCCGGTCGCCGTTGAAGGCGGGGCTGGTGATCATGCGCGTGCGCATCTCGTGGATGCGGTCGAACATCTCCGTCTCGTTCCGGTAGGCGTCCGGCCCGACGCCGTACGCCTCGAGCGCCTTGGGCGTGCTGCCGCCGCTCTGGTCGAGCGCAGCGATGAAGCCGTTGCCCTCGTGGATCCTGTTCCGCTGCTCCGCGTTCATGCTCCCCCTCCCGTGGTGGCGTTTCGGATCGCGGGCTCGCGGGTGCGCACGCGCGCCGCGCCGGAATCGTCGTTCGTCGCCTCAGTCAGGATCGGTGCCAGCCCCGAGCGACGCAAGCGGGGGCGGTCGATCCGCCGCACACCCCCGAGGCGCCGCGTGGCGGTCCAGGTCAGCGCCCGCGCAGCGCCTCCTCGATCGCCCGCTCCGTGAGCGGCGCCATTACCCGATAGCCGGCCTCGTTCGGGTGCACGCCGTCGGTCGTGAGCTCGCTGCGCAGCCCCTGCCGCTCGTCGGCCATGGCCGAGTGGTAGTCCAGGTAGACCACCGCGTGCGCCGCCGCGTAGTCCTTCATCCATGCGTTCAGCTCCAGGATCTTCGGCGCCGGCTCGAGCCCCCGCCGCCAGGGGTAGTCGAGGGTGGGCAGCACCGAGGCCAGCACCACCCGGATCCCGTTCGCCCGCGCCAGCTCGGCCATCGAGGCGAGGTTGTCCTCGATCATCTGCAGCGTGGAGGGCCCGGTGTTGCCGGCGATGTCGTTGGTCCCGGCCAGGATCACCACCACCTTCGGCCGGAGCGAGATCACGTCCTGGCGGAAGCGCACCAGCATCTGCGGCGTGGTCTGGCCGCTGATGCCGCGGTCGATGTACGGCCTGCCCGGGAACTCGGCGGGGAGGTAGCGCGCCCAGGAGTCGAAGATCGAGTTGCCCAGGAAGACGACGCGGTCCTCACCCGGCGCGGGCGGCCCGAGCCGCGCATTCGCCTCCCGGTAGCGGCCCAGGGACGCCCAGTCGTTCAGCAGCTCCGCCTGCTGCGCCAGCCGCCGCGCGGCGTCCCGGCAGGCGGCGCTCGTCGTGGTGTCCTGCGCGCGCAGGGCGACGGGAGCGTGGAGCAGCAGACCGCCGGCCACGACGCAGGAGGCGAGCCCTCGCCCGAGGGCTCGGGCGGTGAGCACGAAGGTCATCGCGGATCCTTTCCCGGTCGGTGAGTGGGTGCATGCATCGGTGGACAGGGCGGCCGAGTACTGGGACCCGGGCCCCTCCGGGATCCTGGCGGGGCCCCGCTCACGTGTGCCCCTCTCGTTCTCGCGCACGCTGATGGCGGGGACCAGGTCCTCGAACGGCGCGGAATCGGTGTTCTGCTTCGCGGTCGACTGGAACCATGGGGCGTTTGGGGGCAAGGTACGGGTTGGGGGACCTGATCGGAAATGGGGCGCGCCGCCGGCCTGCAGCGGACGGAACCTGGATGCTCCCTTCGCCTACCTGCCCGAGATCCGGCGCGACAGCCGAGCCCGCCGCCGAGGGTGCCCAGGACGGCGGTCCCGGCGCTCGGCCGGTTTTTTCGACCCGAGGACGGCGACGCGGAGCCGAAGAGCCCCGCCCGCGCCGCGGAGACGCGCGGCGATGCCATCGCGGTCGCGCAACGGCTGGTGGACAGGTACCGCTCGTCCCTGCCATGACCGGAGCGCCGCGTTGGCGAGTGCGCGAGAGGACGACGCCGCCTTCCGGCCCGAGCCATGCAGCCCCACCCCGCGTGAAACCGCTTCTGCACTGGCTCCAGAGCTGGGGCTACGTCGGGTTGGCGCTCGGGGTACTGCTCGAGAGCATGGGCCTGCCGGTCCCGGGCGAGACCGCACTGCTCGTGGCCGCCTTCGCCGCCGCGAACGGCTCCCTCGAGCTGCCGATCGTGATCGCCGTGGCGGCCGGCGCCGGCATCGTCGGGGACAACCTCGGCTACCTGCTCGGCCGCCGGCTCGGGCGCGAGTGGATCCAGCGCCACGGGCACCGCGTCTTCCTGCCGCCGGAGCGCCTCGCGCAGGTGGAGCGCTTCTTCGACCGCTTTGGCGCCGCGGCCGTGGCGCTCGCGCGCTTCGTGACCGGCGTGCGCGTCGTCGCCGCGTTCAGCGCCGGTGTCAGCAAGCTGCCGTGGCGGACGTTCCTCCCGTTCAATGTCCTCGGCGCGGCCGCCTGGGCCACGGCCATCGGCCTGCTCGGCTACGCGGCGGGCCGCGGCTCCGCCGCGTTCGGGCTGAAGCCGTGGATGTTCGGCGCGCTGGTCGCCGGCGCAGTCGCGCTGGTGGTGGTTATCGCCTTCCTCCGCCGCCGGTTCCAGGGACCCCTGGAGGAATGGCTGGAGCAGAGCGGGCTGGGCCGGCTGGTGTGGTGGGAGCTGTGGATCCTCGGCCTCAGCGTGGCCGGGCTCGTGCTCTTCGCCAAGATCGCGGAAGACGTGACGCAGTCGGAGTCCCGCGCGTTCGACGACGGAGTCCGCCACTGGCTCCTCGCCCACCACTCCGCTCCGCTCGCGCACCTGGCAACCGCCGTGAGCTGGCTCGGCTCCACGCTCGTGGTGGTGCCCCTCACCGTGGTGGTCGCGCTCCTCTTCTGGCTCCGCTATCGCCGCACCGCACCCGCCGCCGTGCTCCTCGCCGCCCTGCTCGGCTCGGCGCTGTTCCTCGGCCTCAAGGTGGCCTTTCAGCGCGGCTATCCAGGGGCACCGCCGATCGGCCCGGCCCCCCACTACAGCTTTCCCAGCGGCCATGCGACGACCATCACGGCAGCCGCCGTGACCACCGCCTACATCCTCGTCCGGCAGCGCCTCGTGCGCTGGGTCCCCGCTGCCCTCGCGGCGCTGCTTCTGGCCCTCGTCGTCGGCCTGGCGCGCGTCTACCTCGACCACTCCCGCGCCTCCGACGTGATCGGCGGATGGGCCGTCGGCCTGTTCGTCTCCGCCGTGGCCGGGACCGTGTACGAGAAGCTGCGGCGCCGCTCCCTGCACCGTGACCCTTGACCCGCCGATGCCGCTCCATCCATCCTACCGATCGTACCCGAAAGGTCATTTGATTCCCCATCCCTCCCCCCGGCCCGCTCGTTTCGGTGGCGCGGTAGCGCTCGCCCCGCACCGGCGGATGCGACGCGGCGCGTGACACCCACGTGCCTGCGGGTCGCCATTCACGACGGAGCATGTTCATGAGCGGTCACGGATGGCAATGGGCGCTGTGGCTCGGAACCCTGGCGGCGGCGATCGTCGCCGGCGGGTGCGCGCCGCAGCGCGCCTCGGCCGGGCTCGACGGATCCCCCGACACCGCCGCGGTTGCGGCGGTTCTCGATTCACTGCATCACGACGCGTCGGTGGCCGACGAGGCCGCCTACTTCGGCCTGTTCGCCCCCGACGGCGTCTTTCTCGGCACCGACGCCACGGAGCGCTGGACCGTGCCCGCGTTCCGGGCCTATGCCCACCCGATCTTCCAGCAGGGGCGGGGGTGGACGTACGTGGTCAGGCCGGGCACGCGCCACATCGCCTTCGATCCCGGCGGCACCGTGGCCTGGTTCGACGAGCTCCTCGACAACGCGAGCTACGGCGAGACGCGCGGAACCGGTGTGCTCCGGCGGGTGGACGGAGCCTGGAAGATCGCCCAGTACCATCTGACGATCCCGGTGCCGAACGCGCTCGCGGACACCGTGGTGCGGCTGATCCGGTCGCAGCCGCAGCATGGGCGGCGATGATTGACGCGTCCGCTCGGCTCGCCGAGGCGCTGGCCGGTGCCTACCGGATCGAGCGCGAGCTCGGCGCGGGCGGGATGGCCACGGTGTATCTGGCCTACGACCTTCGCCATGACCGGAACGTGGCGATCAAGGTGCTGCGGCCAGAGCTCGCCGCGGTGCTCGGCGCCGAGCGTTTCCTGGCCGAGATCAGGACCACCGCCAACCTGCAGCATCCGCACATCCTGCCGCTCTTCGATTCGGGCGCCATCGGAGAGTCGGGCGTCTTCTACGTCATGCCGTACGTCGAGGGCGAGTCGCTCCGCGACCGCCTCGACCGCGAGCGGCAGCTGCCGGTAGAGGACGCCGTCCGCATCGCCGGCGAGGTCGCCGGCGCGCTCGACTACGCGCACCGGCACGGCGTCGTGCATCGCGACATCAAGCCCGAGAACATCCTCCTGCACGACGGGAGCGCCCTGGTTGCCGACTTCGGGATTGCGCTCGCCATGAGCCGCTCCGACGGCGCCGCCCGGATGACCGAGACGGGATTGAGTCTCGGCACGCCGTTCTACATGAGCCCGGAGCAGGCAATGGGTGAGCGCGAGATCGGGCCGCGCTCGGATGTGTACGCGCTCGGTGCGGTCACCTACGAGATGCTCTCGGGGGAGCCGCCGTTCACCGGACCGACCGCGCAGGCCATCGTGGCGCGAGTCATGACCGAGGAGCCGCGCTCGCTAACACTGCAGCGCAAGTCGGTGCCGCCGCACCTGGAAGCGGCGGTGATGAAGGCGCTGGAGAAGCTCCCCGCCGACCGCTTCGCCAGTGCGTCGCAGCTCGCGGAGTCGCTCAGCCATGCGACGTCGGCATGGGCTGCCCCGCATCGGCCGGGCAGCCGGCGCTGGCTCGCCGCCGCGCCGTGGGGGGTTGCGGTCGCTGCGACGGCGCTCGCCGCTGCGGCATGGCTCCACCGGCCTCGGCCGCGCGGCACCTCGTGGGCGTACGCGCAGCTCACCGACAGCATTCCCATCACCACCGACATTCCGTCGCTCGCGCTCTCTCCGGATGGACAGGAGCTCGCCGTCAAGGACAACCGCCAGGACGGGCTGATCTGGATCAAGCGCCGCGACCAGCTCGAGCCGACGCCGATTCCGGGCACCGAACGGGGTTCGGGCATGGCCTTCTCCCCTGATGGCGACTGGATCGCCTTCATCGCCGACAGCCATGTCCGGAAGATTCGCGTCAGCGGCGGCCCGGCAGTCACTCTCGCAGACTCGGCGGCGTCCGCGGACCTCCACAATGTGGCGTGGCTCGGCGACAGCGCGCTTGTGTACGCCAGCGGCCTGCCCGAGCGGCTGATGCGGATCGGTGCCGACGGCGGAGCGCCCTCTGTGGTCATGGCCGACTCATCGCTCCACGGTTTCGGACTCGTTAACCTCGAGCCGCTGCCCGACGCCCGTGGCGTGCTGTTCGCGGCTCCGGCACCGGGGGGATTGGTCGGCGTGCACGTGCTCGACCTCGGGACCCGCCGCCAGAAGCTGCTGGTCGCGGATGCAGTGGCGGCGTGGTATCTGCCCACCGGGGACCTGCTCTACCTCCGAGCCGACGGAACCGGCTTGGCCGTGCCCTTCGACCTGCGCAAGCTGGCGATCACCGGTCCGGCCGTGCCCGTGCTGCAGAATATCTTCTACCGCGGCGCCGGCAGCGCACTGCTGGCGGTATCGCCGTCGGGAACGCTCGCGTATCTGCGCGCCACGGGCGCTCCGAACAATGACCGGGTCGTTCGGGTCAGGCGCGACGGAACTGCCGCACCGGTGGACCCGGCGTGGTTCGGGGCCTTCGACGCCTCGGCGCTCTCGCCCGACGGCCGACAACTGGCAATCGGCGCCATCAGCGGCGTGGATACCCGCAGCATCTGGATCAAGCAGCTCGACCACGGAACCTTCAGCCGCCTCACCTTCAGCGGACGCGACCGGCGCCCCGCGTGGTCACCCGACGGGAAGCTCGTCAGCTTCGTACGGGACGCCTACAACGGCGGCGACGTCTACGCCCGTGCCGCCGACGGCAGCGGCACCGATCGCAGACTGGGTCACATCGACCGCGCCATTCAGGAGCTAGCCTGGTCTCCCGATGGCCGCTGGCTGGTCGTTCGTACCGATAACGGTGAAGCCGGCGTGGGAGACCTGGTCGCCGTTCCCGTCGGCGGCAACGGCGAGCCCGTGCCGCTGGTGGCGACCGGCTTCTCCGAGCTCGAGCCCGCGGTGTCACCCGACTCGAGGTGGATCGCCTACGTCTCCAACGAGTCGGGCTCGAACGAGGTCTACGTCCGCGGGTTTCCGGATGTGTCCGGCGGGCGCTGGCAGGTCTCCAACGGCGGTGGGATCGGGCCGCGCTGGTCCCCGGACGGAAGAGAGCTCTTCTATCTCGATCCCGCCAACAGGCGACTCGTTGCGGCGGAGGTCCGGACCGCACCTGCCTTTGCGGTGGTCGGTCTTCACCCGCTGTTCGACATCTCGGGCTTCATCATCGATCCGTTTCACCCGTCCTACGACGTCGAACCGGGCGCTCGCTCCTTCCTCTTCATTCGCCAGCGTGGTGCCAGCGGCTCCACGACGCCCCGGCTGGTCATGGCCGAAAACTGGTTCGCGGACGTGCGGGCACGAATGAGGCGCTGAGCGGGGTTTCTCCGCCGGGCTGCGAAGTTGACCTGCCGGATGCGGGGGTCTACTCTGGGACGGGACCTCGTATCCGGCCCGGGAGGTGGTGCGCCGCCGTGGCGAGGTCTGGAGGCACTGACGTACGGACCGGTGAGTCATGGTCACGAATCCCCCCATCCACCCCCGCTCTCCAGGACGGCTCCGACGCGCTTCGCGAGGGCGAGTGGGACCGGGCCCGCTCCGCCTTTCGTGTCGAGATCGCGGATTCGCCCGGGCGCGCGGAAGCGTGGGAGGGTCTGGGCACCGCCTGCTACTGGCTCCAGCGCTCCGACGAGCTCCTCGGGGCGCGACGCGAGGCGTATCGCCTCTACTGCGCTCGCCGCGATTACCGTTCGGCCGCCCGGTTGGCGGCCCTGCTCGCCGGGGCGTTGCTGGAGTTCCGCGCGGAGTCGGCCGTTGCGGGCGCCTGGATCGAGCGTGCCCTCCAGCTCGTGGAGGGACTCGAGCCCTCGGTCCAGCGCACGTTCGTCAAGGCGATGCAGACGCACTTCGCGCTGATGGTATGGAACGACCCGGCCGCGGCGCTCTCGGCGGCAGGTGAGGCGCGCGAGATCGCCCACGGCGTCGGCGCTACCGACACCGAGATCCTGGCCCGCGCCAGCGAGGCGCTCGCGCTCGTCGCCACCGGCGGGATCGCCGACGGGCTGCACCGCCTCGATGCGGCCGCCGTCGCCGCGCTCGGCGGCGAGATGGCGGATCCGCACGCGATGAGCATCACCTGCTGCTACCTCATCGAGGGGTGCGACCGCGTGCGCGACCTGCCCCGCGCCGACGAGTGGTGCCGGCGCTTCCGCGAGCTCTGCGCCCGCAGGGGGCTCGGGAAGTTCCTCTCCTTCTGCCGCGTCCAGTACGCCACCCTCCTGATCTGGCAGGGCCGGTGGGCCGAGGCGGAGGCCGAGCTCGAGGCGCCCGTGCGGATGTCGAGCGTGCACGGCCCACGGCCCGCGCCGGTGTGTTGGTACGGCTGGGAGAGCTGCGGCGGCGCCAGGGTCGCCGGGAGGAGGCCGACGCGTTCTTCCGGGAGGCGGGCAGCCACTCGCGCGCCGCGCTCTACCGCGCGCACCTCGCGCTCGAGCGCGGCGACGCCGCGACCGCCGAGGACCTCGCCGCGCAGGCGCTCCGCCGGGCCGGCGACGTGAACGCCGCGGTGCGCGCGGACGCGCTCGTGCTGCTCGTCCTCTCGCGCGCCGTGCGCGGCGACGCGGAAGCCGCCGGGGAGGCGCAGCGGGAGCTCGATCGGCTCGCCGTCGGGGTGGACACCCAGCCCGTCCGCGCCGGTGCGCTCCTGGCCGGCGGGGTGCTCGCGCGGGAGTGCGGTGCCAGCGCCGAAGCTCGGCGGATGCTACAGGACGCGGCCGATCTCTACGAGCAGGCGGCGCTACCGTTCGAGGCCGCGAGCGCTCGACTCGAGCTCGCGCGCGCACTCGACCGGCGGGGGGCGGCCGCGGCGCAGGCGCAGGCGGCGCTCGCACCGTGCGAGCGACGGCATGTTCGCGATCGAGAAGCCGTACGTGACCTGCCCGGCCGGCTAACGGATCCGGACGGCCGCGTTCACCATTCGAGACCAGCACGACCTCGAGAGCCCGCGCTCCGACTGAGCGGTGGCCCGGTGGGAACAGACGGCAAGGAGGGAGCGATGCAGGAGCTGGACGGACGCGCACAGTGGGAGAGTGCCGCCCCGGGCTGGGCGCGCTGGGAGGAGACCATCGCGGCCTGGATGGGACCGGCTACGGAGGCCATGCTCGCGATGGCCGGGGTCACGGCGGAGGTCCGGGTGCTGGACCTCGCCTGCGGCGCCGGAAGCCAGACTCTGGAGGCCGCCCGCCGCGCGGGCCCGCACGGACACGTGGTCGCGAGCGACCTCGCCAGGACCATGCTGCACCACGTCCGGGAGAGCGCCCGCGCGGCCGGTCTGGACAACGTCAGCACCGTGGCCGGCGCCGCCGAGGAGCTGGAGCTGCCGGGCGGGAGCTTCGATGCCGTGATCTGTCGGCTCGGCCTCATGCTCTTCGCCGACCCTGCCGCGGCGCTGCGCGCCGCGCGCCTCGCGCTGCGGCCCGGCGGGCGGCTCGCGGTGGTCGTCTTCACCACTCCCTCCGCGAACCCGTTCATGGCCAGGTCCATGGAGGTGCTGCTGCGCCACGCCGGCAAAACGCCACCGGCACCGGGACAGCCCGGGATCCTCGCCCTCGGCGGGCCCGGCGCGATCGAGAGCCTGCTCGGCGGCAGCGGCTTCGTGGACGTCGAGCGGCGAGCCCTGGCGGTGCCGTTGAGGATGCCCTCGGCCGCGCGGGCGCTGGCGATGATGCAGGACGCCTTCGGGGCCTATCGAGCCGTGCTCGCCGATTGCGACGAGGCGGTGCGGACGGCCGCCTGGGCCGAAGTGGAGGAGCTGCTCCGGAGCTTCGAGACGCCGGCGGGCTTCTCGGCGCCCGCCGAGGTTGTGGTGGCTGCGGGTGTCCGACCCGCGTGACAGGGGGGCCTGCGGCGAATGCCGAGTCCACACACCCGAAGATCCACTCGCACGAGACCGCGCGAGGCCTGGCGCCCCGGCCCCGAGTGAATCCGTCGCGCGCTCTCCGCGCTGAATCGGCCGCGCGCCGTCCGCGCCGGCACTGCGGGCCAGCGGGAGCAGGAAAGTCCCCACGCCCGGCCATGGAATGGACGCCTGGGGACTTGACTGCGAATAGCGCGGCAAAGTCCCCAATCGTTCCCCTGGATCTGCGGCCCGTGGGGAGTTGACGACGAATAGCGCGGTGAACTCCCCAACCGCCTCCGCGCCCGGCTGCGGCTGGGGAGTTCACCGCGGCCAACGCACGCAGCTGCCGGCGCCCGCGACCGGGGGCACCGGGCAGGGCGGCGGCGCAGCAGGCGCTCCCGGTACACCCCGAGTGTTCCCGATTCGGAGGCGACGTACAGCCG
This sequence comes from uncultured Gemmatimonadales bacterium, assembly GCA_963708135.1. GTDB lineage: Bacteria > Gemmatimonadota > Gemmatimonadetes > Longimicrobiales > RSA9. The sequence goes on from OY970192.1 coordinate 1,743,754, forward strand.
CGCGAGCCCCGCATCCCACGCCAGCACGTCCGGGCCCTTGCCGACCCCGTGGCTCTGCAGCACGCGCACGGTCCGCAGATCGACCACGAGGAGCGTCGCGCTGGCTTCGTTCGCCACGAGCAGCAGGCGCTGCGCCGGATCGAGCGCGAGCCCGTGCGGGTGGTCCGCGCCCGGGAGGCGGTCGCGGCGGACGACGCGGTCGGTGGCGGGATCGATCGCCACGAGGCGTGGCGCCGGAGGATCCGCTCACCCTCGGCGGCGCGGCGCTGGTGCTGGCCGGCGTCGCGCTGCTCGCCTCCTGGCTGCCAGCGTACCGCGCGGCGCGGGTGGATCCGCTGACGGCGCTGCGGATGGAGTAGTGCGGCTTCCCGTCGAAGGGCGTTCAGCCCTCGGACCCCCATTGGCGGGAGGCCGACCAGGCCCGGCATCGGAGCACCTCCTCGCGCTCCGCGAAGAGATCCGCGTCGATCGTGGCCGATCGCCACCCGTCTCAATCCGCGCCCCGATCTGCTCGGGCCAGGCGACACGCATCGGCGAACGAGACCAGCAGGCGCGGTCCGCAGCAGGCCCACGCTACTCGCGGCGAGCGCCAGGCCCAGGGCTCCGCCGCCGCCCGTCAACAGCAGGACGTTCAGGCGTCTCGACGTGTGACGCGGCTACTGCATCGAGCAGCTGGACGCCATGGCATTCCCCTCGAGATCGAGGCGCAGGGCGGATCCGGGCCGGATCTCGGGGCAGGACATGACGCGCTCGGGCCCGCCGCCGAGGGGATGGACGAGGAGCTGAACGCCCCATCGGCTGAGCACTCCGGGCGGAATGACGAAATCGCGGTTGCTGGCGCGCATGATGGTGCCGAGGCGGGCGCGGGCGCCGACCGCGTTGACGGCGTAGACGGCCATGTCCTCGGGCGCGTCGTTGCGGACGGCGACCGTGGTGCGGGCGTGCTGCAGCGAGGGTGCGGTCCACGGGTCCCGGGAGGACGCGCAGGCGGCGCTCGCGACCGCGAGGAGGGAGACGACGCCCTGAATGATCCTGCGGCACATGATCGAGCCTCCAGTCAGCCGGCCGAAAGGGGCCGCGGGGCGCCACCCGTTGTGGCCGCCATACTCCCGTGGCGTGAACGGTGGCATATTAGGGAGGCGCCGTAGACCCGCCGTTGCACCGGTCGTTACCTGGCCGTTCGGCGCGGTCGAGACGGCTTCTCCGAGGCGTTGCAAGCGATGATCGAGCTCCGCACGCTGGGCCAGCTGACGCTGGAAGGGGACGATGCGGTCCCGGTCGCTTCGATTCTGACGCAGGCCAAGCGGCTGGCTCTGCTGGTCCACCTGTCCTGCGGCCGCCCGCTGGCGCCGCGCTCTCGCGACACGCTCCTCGCGCTGTTCTGGCCCGAGCTCGACGACGCGCACGCGCGCACGGCGTTGCGCCAGGCGTTGCACCTGCTGCGCCGTTCGCTGGGCGCGGAGGTGATCACGGGAGCGGGCGAGGGACGCGTGGGCGTGGAGCCCGCGCGGCTGTGGTGCGACGCGGCCGCATTCGGCGAGGCGCTCGAGCGCGGCGATGCCGCTGGGGCGCTGGCTCTCTACAGGGGCCCATTCCTGGAGGGCTTTCACGTGTCGGACGCCCCGGAGTTCGAGCGCTGGGTGGACCGCGAGCGCCGGCGGCTGGAGGTGGAGGCGGTCGGGGCCGCGTGGGGCCTGGCGGAGCGCGCGCGGGTGGAGTCCGAACCGGGGGCGGCCAGGAAATGGGCCGAGCGGGCAATGGACCTGTCCCCGTTCGACGAGGTCGGCTTCCGCCGCTACCTCGGCATCCTCGAGGCCCAGGCGGATGGAGCGGCGGCGGCGACGGCGTTCGCCGCATACGAGCGGCGGCTGGCGGAGGAGCTCGGACTGGCGCCGTCGGAGGAGACCCTCCGCATCATGGACCGCATCCGTGCCGCCTGCAGGCCGGGCGCCCGGCGAGCCGGCGGGCTCGAGAACGGTGAGGCGACGCCGTCGCCTGCGGCAGGAGCACCGGAGGAGCGGCGGTCGGGCCCGGCGCCGCTCTCCCGCAGGGAGGTCGGGGTGGAGCCCATGCCGGTCCGCGTCCGGCCAGTGCGCCGGCCCCGGAGGCTGCGCTGGACCGGCGCGATCGCCGCCATCGGGGGGGCGGGGGTGATCGCCGCTCTCGCGCTCGCCGTGACGCTGGCGCACTCCGCCGCTCGGGCGCGGCGGCCTCCGCCCATAGGCGTGGCGGTGCTGCCGTTCCGCAATCTGAGCGCCGACCCGTCGCGGGCGTATTTCGCCGCGGCCCTGCACGACGAGCTGCTCGACCGGCTGGGCCGGGCGTCATCGCTCCGGGTGGTCGGACGGACATCCGTGGCCGACCTCGGGGAGACAGCCAGGCCGCTACGCCAGGTCGCCTCTGAGCTGGGGGTTACGCGCGTCGTCGAGGGGAGCGTGCAAGTCGTGGGCGATCGGCTTCGCGTCGTCGCCCAGCTCCTGGACCCCGCTACCGGGGCCGAGGTCTGGGTGGAGCACTACGACCGCAACCTGGATGACGCGTTCGCCGTGCAGAGCGAGATCGCGGAGCGTATCGTGGCGGCCGTGGGCGCAACGCTCACACGAGGTGAGGTCGGCGCCATGCGGGCGGCGCCAACGCAGGACGCCGCGGCGTATCAGCTCTACCTCCAGGGGCTCGAATACGCGCGGCGGCCGGCGCTCCGCAAGGAGGACGCCGAGGCGGCACTGCAGCTCTTCGAGCGGGCGCTCGCGCTGGACTCCAGCTTCGCGCCCGCGCACGCCCAGCTGTCCCTGATCGACTGGCGTATCTACGACCTCCATGACCCCGACCCGCGGCGACTCGCCCTGGCACGGCGGGAAGCCGCGACGGCGCTGAGCCTCGCGCCCGACCTGCCGGAAGGCCACCTCGCTGCCGGGCTCTCGCGTTACCTGCCCCGGGGGGATGCCCGCGGGGCCCTGGCCGAATTCGCCCAAGGGCTGCGCGGGGCGCCGAGCGACGCCGAGTTGTGGGCCTGGACCGGCAGGACCTATCGCCAGCTCGGGATCTGGGACAGCGCGTTCGCCGCCCTGGACCAGGCGCACGCCGTGGAGCCACGCGACGCAACGCTGTGGTTCAGCATCGCGGAGACGCGACACTACCTGCACCGCTACCCGGAAGCGATCGACGCGTACCGGCAGGCCCTCGCGCTCGCGCCGGACATGCGGCAGGCGCACATCTCCCTGGCGTGGAGCTACTTCCTGTGGCAGGGGCAGCTCGACACGCTCCGATCCGTGCTGTGGGCGATCCCCGTGGCGACCGACCCCGGGGCCGGCGGGGGATCGATCCTCCAGCAGCGGATCCTTCTGCTCCTTGCGACTCGTCGGCCGGACTCGGTTCTGGCCATCCTGCGGGGGCCGGACGCACGCGAGCTCGGTACGCTCCGGCGGGCGCTCTACACCGGGGATGCGAACAGCCTCCGCGGCGATCGCCTCGACGCGCGGCTGGCGCGCGAATCCGCGCTGGCTTTGCTCGATGCGGCGCTCCGCCGGTCACCGGCCGACTGGGGGCTGCACGCGACCCGCGGCATAGTCCTCGGCAAGCTCGGCCGCCACGCCGAGGCCCTGCGCGAGGCGCGCTGGCTGGAGGCGTCGAGCGAAGGTCGGAACGATCACTATGCAGACCTTGGCGCGACCAGGGCGCTCGTGCTGGTGATGGGCGGCGCGACCGATGCCGCGCTGGACGAGCTCGACCGGGCCCTCGCCGGCCCCTCGCGCACCACGGTCCCGTTGCTCCGCGCCATGCCGGAGTGGGACCCCGTTCGGGGCGACCCGCGCTTCCAGGCGCTGATGCGGAAGTACGCCAACCCACCACGGCAGTAGCCGCGCGGCGCACGCGCTGTACACGCTCAACCATCTGGTGCACCACCGGGCGCAGCTGGGTGTCTGTCTGCGCGCGCTGGGGCTGCCGCATCCGGCGGTCTACGGGCCGTCGGCGGATGAGAGCGAACAGGGCGCTCCCGAGTCCTGAATCCCGGCAGTTGCGGCGCGAGTCGGGCCGCCGGAGAATCATGGGGCCGTCGTCGCATTCGTCGCACACTCCAGTCCGGGAGGCGGAATGAAGGCATCGTGGAGGATCGCTCTTGCGGCGCTCGCCCTGTTGGCGGGCGGGGGCTCGGCGCTGGCGGGGCAGGGTGCCGGGCAGTCGGCCGGCTGCTGGCTGCGGGATGCGCACGAGGATCTGGCGAAGCGGGCGAGTCCGCTCGACTCGGCCTCGATCCGGCTTGCCGGCGGGGTGGTGAAGGTCTGCTACAGCAGTCCGCGCGTGCGGGGGCGCAAGATCATGGGCGGGCTGGTGCCGTTCGGGGAGCCGTGGCGTCTGGGGGCGAACGAGGCGACGGCGATCCACCTCACCTCGCCGGCGACGATCGCCGGGGTCGCGGTGTCGCCGGGGTGGTACTCGCTGTACGTGACCCCGGGGGAGCGGGAGTGGCGGGTCGTGGTGAACCGGCAGGCACGCCGCTGGGGGATCCCGATCGACCAGGGCGTGCGCGCCGCCGACGTCGGCTCGGCAGCGGTTCCGGTGGGCAGGACCGCCGGCCCTGTCGAGGATCTTACTCTAGCGTTCCGGCCGACCGGCGCGGCCAGCGCGGACCTGGTGATCGAGTGGGAGCGGACATCGGTCCGCATCCCGGTTGTGCTGCGGCGGCGGGCGGGGACGGAGCGGCAGCCGGGTCGCTAGCGCTGCCGGCCGCGCGCGCGTCGAGGGTCCGGCGAATGGCGATCTCCGGGATGAGCTGGCTCACGCGGCTTCCGCGCGTGGCGGCCACCGGCGCGAGCCGCTAGGCGCGGCCGCCATCCCGCGGGGGACGGCGGCCTCGGGCTGAATCGTAGCGCGATGCGGCCCCCGCCGCGGCTCAGTCTCCCGCCACCGGTGCCGGATGGGCCGCGGCCGGCTCCGCTGCGGCCGAGGGGGCCTCCCGCCGCAGCACCGCCTCCTGCCACAGCGAGTAGACCGCGGGGATCACGAGCAGCGTGAGCACCGTGGCGGAGACCATCCCGCCCACCATGGGCGCGGCGATGCGCTTCATGACGCTCGCGCCGGTGCCGTTGCCCCACAGGATCGGCAGTAGGCCGGCGATGATGGCGGTGGCCGTCATGACGACCGGCCGCAGCCGCTGCCCGGCGCCCTCGCGCACCGCGTCGAGCACGTCGTCGCCGCCGCTGAGCTGCCCCGCCTCGGCCCGCCTGCGGTGCGCCTGCTTGAGGTAGACGAGCATCACCACGCCGATCTCCGTGGCCACGCCGCCCAGGGCGATGAAGCCGATGCCCGTGGCCACCGACCAGTTGTAGCCCAGGAGCGCCATGAAGACCACGCCGCCCACCAGGGAAAACGGCAGAGAGAGGAGCACGATGGCGGTCTCGCCCGCGCTGCGGAAGTTGAGGTAGAGCAGCAGCGCGATGATGAGCAGGACGGCGGGCACCACGAGCATCATCTTCTGCCGCGCCCGCTGCATGTACTCGTACTGCCCCGACCACTGGAGCGAGTAGCCGGCCGGCAGCTTCACCATGCGCTCGACCATGCTCCGCGCCTCGGTCACGTAACTGCCGATGTCGCGCCCCGTCACGTCAACGTTCACCCACGCCGTGGGAAACCCGCCCTCGGTCTTGATGGCCATGGGTCCCTTTACCATGCGGATGGTGGCCACCTCGCCGAGCGGGATCTGTGCGACGCCCGGTGCGGGCGGCGCGCCGGTGCCGCCGCCGGCCGTCGTCGCCCCCGAAGAAGTCCCCATGGACGCGCCGGCGGCGCCCGACCCCCCCATGCCGCCGCCCGCCGGATCCATGGAGGGCCGGCCGCGGGAGATCGGGACGAGCACGTCCGCCAGCTTCTCCGGCTGGTCGCGCAGCTCCTGCGGATAGCGCAGGCGCACGCCGTAGCGCTCGCGCCCCTCGACCGTCTGCGTGATGGTCATGCCGCCTACGGCCGAGCTGATCACGTTCTGGATGTCCTGGATGTTGAGCCCGTAGCGGGCGGCGGCCGCGCGGTCGATGTCCACATCGAGGTAGTAGCCCGACACCGCGCGGTCCGCGAACACCGAGCGCGTCCCCGGCACCATGCGGATGGCGGTCTCGATGTCGCGGCCGATCCGCTCCAGCTCGCCCAGGTCGGGGCCGAAGATCTTGATGCCGACCGGCGTGCGGATGCCCGTGGCCAGCATGTCGATCCGCCCCTTGATGGGCATGGTCCACATGTTGGCGAACCCGGGGTAGGCGATGGCCGTGTCCATGGCCGCCACGAGCCGCTCCGTGGTCATGCCGTGGCGCCACTGCGCCTCCGGCTTCAGCACGATGGTCGACTCCACCATGTCCAGCCCCGCCGGGTCCGTGGCCGTCGTGGAGCGTCCCGCCTTGCCGAACACGCTCTGCACCTCGGGGAAGCTCTTCAGGATGCTGTCCTGGCGCTGGACGACCGCGCGCACCTGGGCGACGCTGATGCCGGGCAGCGTGCTCGGCATGTACAGGATCGAGCCCTCGCCCAGCGGCGGCATGAACTCGCTGCCGATACGCGAGAACGGGATCAGGGTCAGGATCAGCACGGCCAGCGCGCCGCCGATCACCGGCCAGCGCCAGCGCAGCACGAAATCGAGCACGGGCCGGTAGAGGCGGGTCAGCACCCGCGAGATCGGGTTGGCGTCCTCCGGGTGGATCCTGCCCCGGATGAACAGCCCCATCGCCACCGGCACCAGCGTCACGGCGAGGATGGCGGCCGCGCCCATGGACAGCGTCTTCGTCCACGCCAGCGGCTTGAACAGCCGGCCCTCCTGCGACTCCAGGGTGAAGACGGGCAGGAACGATACGGTGATGATCAGCAGGCTGAAGAAGAGCGCCGGCCCCACCTCCTTCGAGGACTCCACCACCGCCTTCCAGCGCTGTGCGCTGGTCAGCGCCGGCGCGGACCCCTGCCCGCCGGATCCCGACTGCGCCTGCGCCCGCTCCAGGTGCTTGTGCATGTTCTCGATCATCACGATCGCGGCGTCGATCATGGCGCCGATGGCGATGGCGATCCCGCCCAGGCTCATGATGTCGGCGCCCACGCCCACGAGGCGCATGGCGATGAAGGCCATGAGGATCCCGATCGGGAGCGTGACGATCGCCACCAGCGCGCTCGGCGCGTGGAAGAGGAAGATCAGGCACACCAGCGCGACGACGATCGACTCCTCGATCAGCTTCTCCTTGAGCGTCGAGATGCTGCGCTTGATCAGGTCCGAGCGGTCGTAGACGGGGTGCACGACCACGCCGGCCGGGAGCCCCTTCTCGATCACGGCCAGCTTCTCCTTCACGCGCTCGATGGTGGCCAGCGCGTTCTCGCCGAAGCGCATGACGACGATCCCGGCCACGGCATCGCCGCGGCCGTTGTAGTCGGCCACACCGCGGCGCACCTCCGGCGCGAGCTGCACCGTGGCCACGTCCGCCACGCGGATCGGAGTGCCGCCGGCCGTGGAGCCGACGACGGTGTTCTCGATGTCGCGCGTGCCCTTCAGGTAGCCGAGCCCGCGCACCATGAACTCGCGCTCGGAGAGCTCGAGCGTCATGGCGCCCGCGTCCTGGTTGGAGCCGCGCAGCGCGGCCATGACCCGCGTCACCGGCACGCCGTAGCCGCGCAGCTTCTCCGGGTCCACGGTGACCTCGTAGCTCTTCTCGAAGCCGCCCACGGAAGCCACCTCGCTCACGCCCGGCACCGCCGTGAGCTGGTAGCGCAGGTACCAGTCCTGGAGCGAGCGCAGGTCGGCGAGCGAGCGGGTGCCCGTGGTGTCCTCGAGCACGTACTCGTAGACCCAGCCGAGCCCCGTGGCGTCCGGCCCCAGCGCCGCGTCCGCGCCGTTCGGCAGCTTGCCGCGGATCGCCGACAGGTACTCCAGCACCCGGCTGCGGGCCCAGTACAGGTCGGTGCCGTCCTTGAAGATGACGTAGACGAAGGAGACGCCGAAGAAGGAGTAGCCGCGCACCGTCTCGGCGCCGGGCACCTTCAGCATCTCCGTCGCCACCGGGTAGGTGACCTGGTCCTCCACGATCTGCGGCGCCTGGCCGGCGTAGTCCGTCTTGACGATCACCTGCACGTCCGACAGGTCCGGCAGCGCGTCCAGCGGCGTGCTGCGCATGGCCAGGATCCCCGCCGCGGCGATCGCCAGTGCGCCGAGCAGGACGAGGAAGCGGTTCGCCACCGACCACTCGATGATGCGCTTCAGCATGGCGCCCTCCTCAGTGGCCGGGGTGGGCGCTCGGAGCGGTCCCCGCTGCGGGGGCGGCCGGCATCTGCATGCCGGGCGTGTCCTGTGTGGGCCCGGCGTCGCCTGGCTGCGCGGGCGTGGCCGGCGTCTTCATTCCCGGCATCGCCTGCGCGCCGCTGTCGCCGCCGCCCGGCGCGCCCATGTCCATGCCGGGCATCGAGGCCATGGCGGAGCCGAGGTTCGATTCGGCGTCGATCAGGAACGTGGCGGAGGAGACCACCACGTCACCCGCGGCGAGGCCGTCCTGGATCTCGATCAGCGTGTCGTTCGCCAGTCCGACCCGCACGTCGCGGGGCTGGAGCATGCCCCGGGCATCGCGCACGAAGACGAGCGAGCGCTCGCCGGTCCGCAGCACCGCGGTGCGCGGCACGACCAGGCTACTCGTTGCCGCGACGGCCAGCGAGATCTTCGCGTACATCCCCGGCTTCAGCGCGAGCCCGGGGTTCTTCAGCGCCACGCGCACCCGGCCCGTGCGGCTCTCCACGGATACGGTCGGATAGACGTAGGTGACCACCCCGTCCAATGCGCGACCCGGCTGGCTGTCCAGCGTGACGCGCGCGTGCTGCCCGACGGACACGAGCGAGAGGTCCTTCTCGTACACATCGCCTTCCACCCAGACCGTGGACAGGTCCGCGATGCGGTACAGCGTCATGCCGGGCATGATGCGCGCGCCCCGCACCACGTTCTTCTCGACCACCACGCCGTCGGCGGGAGAGCGCAGCGTCAGCGTCTTGCTGGGCACGCCGCTCCGCTCGATGCGCGTGATCTCGTCCGCCGGGATGTCCCAGTACGCCAGGCGACGCCGCGCGGACGCCAGCAGCTCGCGCGCGTTCGCCGCCGCCACGCCCGAGGGCGCATCCGCGGACTCATCCACCAGCCGCCGGGCCAGCAGCAGCTCCTCCTGCGCCGTGACCAGCATCGGGCTGTAGACGGTGAGCAGCGGCAGCCCCTTCTTCACGGCCGCGCCGGTGAAGTCCACGAACAGCCTGTCCACCCAGCCCTCGACCTTCGGGTCCACCTCCGCCAGCCGCGTCTCGTCGTAGGTGACCGAGGCCACCGTGCGCAGGGTGCGGCGGAACGGACGCACCTCCGCCGTGGCGTACGTCACCCCGATCCGGCGCGCGGCCTCCGGCGTGAGGTGAACGGGCTGCGCCGCCTTCGCCGCCGGCGCGCCGATGCTCATTCCCGCCATGCCGCCGTCCGCCTCGGCGGCTGCGCCCGCGCCCAGCGCGGTGCTCCCCGTGTAGATCACCACGACCGCCAGCGCCAGCGCCACCAGGCCGCCGGCCACCCCCATCTGTTTGCGCGTGCTCATCGGACCTCCGCCACCAGGTTGCCGGCCGCCGGAAGCGCGCGGCCAAGGGTCGTCTCCAGCTCCGCGACCGCCGTTCCGTAGTCGGCCAGCAGCCCGTAGTAGTCCTGCTCGTACCGGTTCTCCGTCATCTGCGCATCCACCAGCGTCATGAAATCCACGTGGCCCACGCGGTAGGCCGAAAGCGAGGACTCCACCGTGGCGGAGGCCTGTGGCAGCACGTCCGTCCGGTACAGCCCGACCAGCGTGCGCGCGCGGTCGAGCTGCGCCAGCAGCGTCCCGATGCGGGCACGCACCTCCGCCCGCATCTCGGCGAGATCGGCCGTGGCTGCCTCGCGTTCCGCCGCCGCCTCGTCGCGCTCCTGCAGCTGCCGCTTGCCCGCGAAGACCGGCAGGCTGAAGCCGATCATCGCGCTGCCCATGCGCTGCGTCCCCATGTCCGAGGCGCGCTGGCCGTACTGGACGCCGATGCTCAGGTCCGGCCAGATCTGCCTGCGGGCGAGCGCGAGCGCCGCATCGGCGCGCTGCACCCCGCCTCGCCCGGCCTCGAGCAGCGGCCGCGTCGCCTCCGCCCACGCCAGCAGCGTGTCGCCCGCCGGCACCATCTCCGGCAGCGGCTCGAGCACGGGGGTCGGGATCGGCGTCTCCGCCGGCCGGTCCAGCACCGCGTTCAGCTTGGCCGCCGAGACCCGGCCCATGGCCTCCATCTGCGCGATGTCCGCCTGCATCCGCGCCACCTCGACCCCCGCGCGCAGCACATCCGCCTGGTGCCCCTCGCCCGCGGCGTACATCGCCTGCGCCACCTTCTGGAAATCCTGGAGCAGGCGCAGCGTCCGGCGCATCACCTCCAGCTGCCGGTCCGCGCGATAGAGGTCGTAGAAGCCGGTCGCCGCCGTGGCGCGTACCTGCCACCACGTCTCCGACGCCTTCGCCTCCGCGATGCCCGTACTCGCCTCCGCGACCCGTCCGCGCAGCCCCAGCTTACCCGGGAACGGCAGCACCTCCATCGCCTGGACCGAGGGCGCCATGGACGTCGGCATGTTCGTGGAGAAGCCCGGCAGCGTGAAGTTCATGACGCCGAGCTGGAGCGTGGGGTCGGGCGGCAGCGAAGCGCTCGGCTCCCGCGCCGCCACGGCGCGCGCCAGCGCCTCGGCCGCGCCGATCCCCGGGTTGCGCTGCCGTGCCAGCGCGTAGATCTCGTCCAGCCGGATCCCGCCCCCAGGCGACGCGGCAGCCGCCGCCACCGCACGCGCGCCTTCCGCCGCCGCGGCCGCGGAACGCACCGGCGGCGGCGCCACGGGCGGCGTCGCCTGGCGCGGCGTCTGTGCGGCGGCGAAGCTCGCCGTCATCAGGGTGAGCAGGAGAGCCGGCACCCGCGCCCGGCGTATGTGGTGCATCGAGGCATCCTCGTCGGTGGTGGACTTCAGCATCTCGACCGCAAGTCTAGCGGAGCGGTCGTGAACGCTTCGTGAAGTCCGAATGAAGAGAGCTTCATTGTGCGAGCGCCGCTTGCCGGGGCGCAGGGCAAGCACGCGGGCACCACGGATGGAGTGGAGGGGCCGGCGCGCGGTCGGGCGCCGGCCCCTCCGGGCGTATGCCGGCCGCCCCGCAACCGGCCCGCGGCCAGGCTGCGACGCCGCCCTCAGACGGTCGTGAACGTGAAGATCATGCCGTAGCTGCCGTTGGCGTTCTGCCACCCCGGTCCCATCATCCCGCTCCCCATGCCGCCGCCCATCATCTGCTGCGTGGCCCACTGCCCGCCCATCCGGTCGACACACTCGTCGTAGCCGATCTCGTCGCCGTCGGCGTCGAGCATCCCGCCGCCCAGGTGCAGCGTGTAGGCCGTGCCCGGCTTCAGCACGGCAGCGGGGGTGAACGTCAGCGTCTTACCGTCCGCCGACCACGTGTCCGTGCCGGGCACGACGGGACCCCTCACGTCCCCCTCGTGAAGCGCGACGTACATCTCCATTCCCATCTGCATCGGACCGCTGAAGCTCACCACGATCGGCTGCGTGGGATCCACTCCGGTCGCGCCACCCGTGGGAATCACGTCCAGCACCTCCGTCTTGACTGCCGGAGCCGTGCCGTCCTTCGCGCAGCCCGCGCCAATCAGCAGCGCGGCGCCCAGCACCAGCCCCCCGAATCGCTTCCTCATGCTTCCCTCCCCGCCTTTCGCGGCACTCTCGTGCGCCGTCAGCGCGTCCGTTCTCGACCGGGCAGCCGCCGCGGAATCGGGACGCGGCTCCAAGATGACGTGCCAGCGGTGAAGCCAAGGTGAAAACGGGGTGAAGGAACCTTCACAAGCGGCGCTCCCGCCCGCTCAATTCTTCACGCGCGCCGGCCAGTCGAAGGCGCGAACGGACACGTCGGGCACATCGCGGATCTCGAGCCGGAATCCCTCCGGCGGCGCCGCGAGCGCGAAGGCGATGTCCGCGTGGGCGTGGTGACCGGCGAGCGCACCCGCGCGGATCGGCGCGAGCGCGCGCCCGCCCACGTGCAGGCGGACCACCTGCGCGAGGTCGACTCCGCTCAGCTCGACGGAATGCGTGTTCGCGGACAGGGCGAAGATGAGCTGGCCCCCCTCCCAACGCGGCTGCACCTGGAGGGACACCCTGCCGGGGCTGAGCTGCGGCGCGTAGGATGTCTCCTGTACGGAACCTCGCCCGGCTTCCCCCGGCTGCGCGGCCGCGGCCGTGACGGCCGTCGCCACGCCCAGGATGACCACGGCGCCCGCGAACACGTAGGGCCAGGCGCGGTCAGCCGGCCACCGGACCGCGGTGGACAGGAACGAGGGCTGGGCGGGGTAGAGGCCGTGGCGGCGAATCTCCCCCAGCAGGAAGACCAGCCCCACCGCGCTCGACAGCACGCCCAGCAGCAGGAAGAGCTGCTGGTGGGCCGCGAGGAAGAGCGCGGCGCCCGCCAGTCCGACGAGCGGGAGCACGTCGGCCAGGTGGTGGGCGCAACAGGCGATCATCGAGACGGCGCTCGTGCCGCCGGAGGCCGCGATCGCTCCCGTCCCGGCCGTCCGCTCGGCCCTGGCGGCGGCACGCGCGTAGGCGAACAGCCCTACCTGCGTGGCGAAGCCGAGCACCAGCGCGGTCATCCAGGGCCACAGCTTGGCGAACTCCTGGACCGCGTGCGGAAACGAGTTGACGAGGCCGACCACGAGCACGTACAGCGCCAGCAGTCCCGCGCCGGCCGCTACGGCCCAGCCCAGGGCGGTGCGCCGCAGGCTCAGGTGCGTCTCCCACGAGATCGTCGCGGACATGGCTCCTGCCTCCTTTTCGTGTGCCGCTGCTCTTCCGCCGCCCGTCAGCCCCCCGGCATCGAGGGTGCGCTGCGAGGATAGCGCGGCGCCCATGAAGTGGCCGTGAAGTGTGCGTGAAGGCCTCCTCAGCGCAGGCCGCTCCCGGGCCGAAGGGTGGCGCCCCCGAGATCGTCGCGGTCCTCTACCTCGAGCACGGGGGGCACGGCGCCACGGCGTCGGGGTACGCTGCCAGGGCGATCCAGTTCTACCTCGACCGCGAGCATGGCCGGTCGTTCCGGCCCGTCCCCGTTCCACGGGACCGCATTGAACGCGGGCTGCCCGTGGACTGGAGTTGGCTTCGCTCCCCGGTCACGCCGTAGCGCACGCGTCGCCGGGGGAGGGCGCCGCGCGCGGAGGGAAAGGAGACTCCATGGGCGAAACGCGCCCCAAACGACTCGTCGGGCTGATGCAGATCCTTTGGTATCGCTTCACACACCTGTTCGGACTGGACAGCTGTCCGGTGGAGCCGCCCAGCCCGCCCGGGCCGCCGTCGAAACCGAAGCGGCCCTGACCGCGCGTCGGCCGGTCGGTTCAACGCCAGCCTCCTTCACGGCCGCGGCGGTGTACGACCTCCCAGCATTCCCTGCCCGCCCGCGCCCGGGCCCATCATGCCACGTCCGTCCGTGTTCGGGCCCATCATGCGACGTCCGGCCGTATCCGGGCGCCCGTCTTCCGCCTCACCTCGCGGAAAAGCCTAGCAGCAGCCGCCTCTGCGCCGCGGCCCTCCGGAAGATGCCCCGGCGGCCGGCTCCTCCCGCTCCGCCTCCGAAGCGGCATCGCCCCCGCCCTGCCTGGCGTCGGCGGAATGCTCGACGTGCCCCCCGCTTCCGTGCATGCCCTCCGCCACGGCCGTCTCTTCGCCGCCGACGCGCCGCATCAGGAAATACAGCGCGACAACGACGCCGATCGCGATGATCCACCCTGTCGTGCCCATCGATCCTCCTCGGGTTCGGTCTCCTGCCTTCGCCGGGGACGATGGGCACCGGGCCGTGAATCCAGCGTGAGATCGACATGAGCCGTGCTTCACGCGGCGTGCGGTCGGCTGAAGATATCTTCATGCGCGCTTCACACGGATTTCAGGTGTAGATGACTAGGTTCGCGTCATGAGCGCCCGGTCGGAGGCGTCCGGTGCGTATCTCCCCAGGCATTCCGGGGGCGCCTCGATTCCTCTCACGGAAGGAGCAGGGCCATGGCGGAGAAGGCTAAGGATCCGGTCTGCGGGATGCAGGTGGATCCCGGGAAGGCGGCGGGGACGAGTGTCTACCAGGGCCGCACCTATTACTTCTGCAGCGCCGGGTGCAAGAAGAAGTTCGATGAACACCCCGGGAAGTTCACCGAGTAGACGGAAGCGCCCGGGCGGCGGCCGCCGCGCCAGACGCTGGCGGCGCCGCTCGGGCCGGGCAGGCACACGAGTCGAGGAGAACCCAGATGGCGAGGACGACGGCGAGGGAAGACGAACGCGGCGGGCCGGTGGGAGACTCAGCCCAGGCCGGGACCATCGACCCCGTCTGCGGCATGACGGTGGACGCGGATGGCCCGCTCCGGCACGAGCACGCCGGCACGACCTACGTCTTCTGCAGCGAGCATTGCCTGGAGAAGTTCCGCGAGGACCCGGAGCGCAACCTTGAGGAGGACGGTCCGGCCGACGCGCCGGCGGCATCGCCCGGCACGATCTACGTCTGTCCCATGGACCCGGAGGTGCGAGCCGACGCGCCGGGGCCCTGCCCCAGGTGCGGCATGGCGCTCGAGCCGGAGACGATCGCGCCGCCGGCCACACGGACCGAGTACACGTGCCCGATGCACCCGGAGATCGTTCGCGACGAGCCGGGCTCCTGCCCGATCTGCGGCATGGCGCTCGAGCCGCGCACCGTCACGCTCGAGGAGGCGGAGAATCCCGAGCTGGCCGACATGCGGCGCCGCTTCCGGGTGAGCCTCGCCCTCACGGTGCCGCTGCTGGTTCTGGCGATGACGCGCTCCCTGCCCGGCGACCCGCTCCAGCAGCTCGCCCCGCCCCGCGTCTGGTCGTGGCTCGAGCTCGTGCTCGCGTCACCCGTGGTGCTCTGGGGCGGCTGGCCGTTCTTCGTGCGCGGCTGGCGCTCGGTCGTGACGTGGAACCTCAACATGTTCACGCTCATCGGGCTCGGCGTCGCCGTCTCGTACGGCTACAGCCTGGTCGCGCTCTTCTTCCCCGGGATCTTCCCGCCATCGTTCCGGAGCGCGGAGGGCGAGGTCGCGCTCTACTTCGAGGCGGCGGCGGTCATCACCACGCTCGTGCTCCTCGGCCAGGTGTTCGAGCTGCGCGCCCGCAGCCGGACGGGCGCGGCCATCAAGGCGCTGCTCGGCCTCGCGCCGAAGACCGCCCGCCGTATCGCCGAGGACGGGACCGAGGAGGATGTCCCCCTCGATGAGGTGCGGCCGGGCGACCGGCTGCGCGTGCGTCCCGGCGAGAAGGTCCCGGCGGACGGCGTCGTGGCCGAGGGTCAGAGCTCCGTGGATGAGTCGATGATCACCGGCGAGCCCATGCCGGTCGAGAAGAGTGTCGGCGAGCGGTTGGTCGGCGCCACGGTCAACGGCACGGGCTCGCTCATCATGCGCGCGGAACGCGTCGGCTCCGAGACCCTGCTCGCGCAGATCGTGCGCATGGTGGCCGAGGCGCAGCGCAGTCGCGCCCCGATCCAGAAGCTCGCCGACCGCGTAGCGGGCTACTTCGTCCCCGCGGTCGTGGGCATCGCCGTCCTCACCTTCATCGGCTGGGCCGTCCTCGGCCCCGAGCCGCGTCTGGCGCACGCGCTCGTCAACGCGGTGGCCGTGCTCATCATCGCCTGCCCCTGCGCCCTCGGGCTCGCCACGCCGATGTCCATCATGGTCGCCTCCGGCAAGGGCGCCACCGTCGGCGTGCTGTTCAGGAACGCCGAGGCGATCGAGACCCTCCGCCAGGTGGACACCCTCGTGCTGGACAAGACCGGCACCCTCACCGAGGGGAAGCCGAAGCTGGTGACGGTCGAGGCGCTCGACGGCACCGTTGAGGCCGACGTCCTGCGCCTGGCCGCCAGCCTGGAGCGCGGCAGCGAGCACCCGCTGGCCGCCGCGATCGTGGCCGGCGCCGGAGAGCGGGGCGTCGCCCTCGACGGCGCCCGCAACTTCGAGTCGCTCACGGGACGCGGCGTGCGCGGCGAGGTGGACGGGCGCAGCGTCGCCCTGGGCAACCGCACCCTTCTCGACGAGCTCGGCGTCGATGCCGGCCCGCTGGCCGCGCGGGCGGAGACCCTCAGGGGAGAGGGGCAGACGGTGATGTTCGTGGCCGTGGATGGCAAGCCCGTGGGGCTGCTCGGCGTAGCCGATCCGATCAAGGCGACGACGCCCGACGCCATCCGCCGGCTGCACGCCGAGAACGTCCGCGTCGCCATGCTCACCGGGGACAGCCGAACCACGGCCGAGGCCGTGGCCCGCACACTCGGCATCGACGAGGTCTTCGCCGAGGTGCTCCCCGACCAGAAGGCCGACGTGGTGAAGCGCCTGCAGCAGGAGGGCCGCATCGTCGCCATGGCCGGCGACGGCATCAACGACGCACCCGCCCTGGCTCAGGCGCAGGTCGGCATCGCCATGGGGACTGGCACGGATGTCGCCATGGAAAGCGCGGGCGTGACGCTGGTGAAAGGGGATCTGCGTGGCATCGTGCGCGCTCGGCGCCTGTCCCACGCGACGATGGCCAACATCCGGCAGAACCTGTTCTTCGCCTTCGTCTACAACAGCCTCGGCGTTCCGATCGCCGCGGGCGTGCTCTACCCGGTCTTCGGCCTGCTGCTGAGCCCCGTCATCGCCGCCGCGGCCATGAGCTTCAGCTCAGTGTCGGTGGTAACCAATGCCCTCCGGCTGCGCACGGCGAAAGTTTAGGCGGGCGCGGCCGTCGCGCGCCGCCGCGCGCAGCCACTCGAAAGGAGAACACCATGTCCAGCAGCTCCCCGGGACGCACGGCCGTGCTGGCCGCCCTTGCCCTCCTGCTCGCCGCCTGCGGCGGCAGGCCCCCTGCCCAGGATCGCGGGGGCACCGTGCCGGCCGGCTCCACCGGCGCCGGGCCCGGCGGCATGATGGGCCGGGGCGGGACGGTGGGACGCGCCGGCACGACGGGTGCGATGATGGGCGGGACGACGGGCGGGACGATGGGACGCGCCGGCATGACGGGCGGGATGATGGGACGCGCCGGCATGACGGGCGGGATGATGGGCGCCCGCGCCGACACCGCCGCCGCACCGCGCGCCCAGGCCGCCGCAGCCACGGCCCCCGACTGTCCGCCGATCGCCCAGCCGCTCGTGGACCAGGGCCGCGCCATCTTCACCGGTGGCGGCAACTGCTTCGCCTGCCACGGCAGCAACGCCAAGGGCACCGCCCTGGCCCCCGACCTCACCGACCAGACCTGGCTCAACATCGACGGCTCCTACGCCGCCATTGCCGACCTCGTCCGCACCGGCGTGGCCAAGCCGAAGCAGCACCCCGCGCCCATGCCGCCCCTGGGCGGTGCCCAGCTCGACCAGGCGCAGGTCTGCGCGGTGGCCGCCTACGTCTACTCGCTCGGGCACAAGGGCGGGTAGCAGGTCCGGCCGCCGGCCGCGGCGGCGCCGCGACCCGTTTCGCCGAGGATCGGCGCCACACACGGTGTTCAGCCCGCGCCGAAGGCGACGCCGACGCCGACGCTCCCGGCATAGCCGGCCGGCTTGCGGGCGAGGTGCGCCCGCAGCTCACGCTCCAGACCCGGAATCCGGAGCCCGCCGAGCATCTGAGCGCCGAACAGGATGAGCACCGTGCCGCCGATCCGCTGCAGCCACACGCCTTGCGTGCGCAGCAGCGACCCCACCAGTCCGCGAGGCCTTCCTCGCGACGGTGCGGGGCGAGAGTGCCGGGCTGGAGAAGCCGGCATGCGTGCTGGACCTGCTCGAGCGCCTTCCGTAGGTGAAGAAGAGCGGCTGAACGCGGCGCCGCGGACACGAGAGAGGGCGCGCCGGCGGGCAGCGTGCCGCCGGCGCTCTCGTGCGGTATGCCGTCGCCGCGCGCTCGGTCAGGCGCTTCCCCCGGCCGGCGCTGCATCCGGCGGGGCCGTGGCCGCGCCTTCACCGTCGGGCCCGACCGGCCGGGTCCACCGGCGGAACGCCACCGAGAGGAGCCCCGCTCCGCCCAGCAGCAGCGCCAGCGGGCCGCCCCAGACCAGCAGGTTCACGCCCCGCTTCGGCGGGTCCAGCAGAATCCACTCGCCGTACTTTGCTCACGAAATAGGCGATCACCTGTTGGTCCGTTTCGCCCCGCGCGAGGCGCTCCCGCACCACCGCGCGCATGTCCTTGGCCAGGCCGGATGGGGACTCCAGGATCGAGAGCTGCCGGCAGATCGGGCAGCGCAGCCGGCTGGCCACGCGCTCGACGGCCGCGGCGAGCAGGATGGACAGGATCATGATGCACCTCCCTTCGCGCCCCTTGCGGGCGCCGCCCGCTCGCGGAGCGCCTCGATCTCCGTGTCCAGCAGCGAGTCGCTCACGGGCCCGATGTGCTTGTGTCGGACGATGCCGTCGGCATCGATGAAGAAGGTCTCGGGGACCCCGTAGACGCCGTAGTTGATCGCCATCCTGCTCTTCGGGTCCACGAGCTGGGTCCAGCCCCCGCCGTTCTCGGCCAGGTAGGCGCGCGCGTTGGCCTTCGAGTCCTGGAAGATCACCCCCACCATCACCACGCCCCGGTCGCGGTAGCGCCGCCATGCGCGCACCAGCGACGCGTGCTCCTGGCGGCAGGCCAGGCACCAGGAAGCCCAGAAGTTCACCACCACCGCCCGGCCACGCAGCTCCGACAGGGCCACCGAATCAAGCGCGTCGAGGCGCGCGAGCCGGAACTCGGGCGCGGGCGAACCCACGAGCGGACTCGGGATGAGCGAGGCATCCTTCGTCAGCCCGTAGCCGAACAGTCCGATCAAGGCGACGACGATCGCCATGCCGAGAACCTTCCACCGGGTCATGCCGCCACCTCCTTTGTTGCGGCGAGCGCCGGGGCGATCGTGGCCGCGCCCGCACGGCGCCGCGGCCCGGGCCACATCGCGACGAGGGCACCGCCGGCCAGGACCAGCGTGCCGATCCATAGCCACACCATGAGCGGCCGCACGACGAGGTGCAGCGTGGCCGAGGAGCCATCACGGGAGAACGCCAGCAGGTTGACGAAGAGGTCGTTCGCGGCCGTGCTCAGCACGGCCGGCGTCGGAACCGCCTCGTCCCGGTTCGGATAGTAGTTCTGGCGCGGCTCGACCCGCCCGATGAGGTGCCCGCGGCGCCTCACCTCGAGCGTGGTGCCGACGCCGACGCGGAACGCCTCGTCGCGCGCCCACACCTCGTCCAGCCGCAGCGCGTACAGCCCGATGCGCACCGTCTGCCCCGGCGCCAAGCGTGACCTCCGTCTCCTGCTTCGAGTTCCACGAAGAAGGCTCGTTAAGGCTGGTTCACGCCGACCGCGCGTGAAGCGCCCCTCGCGCTCGAGCTCATCCCTGTCGGCCGCGCCGCAGAACCGCCGCCCCGGCCGCGCCGGATGAGCCGTTCTTCACCGCGGTTTCAGGCCCGCTTCATGGGTGGTCCGCTATGCTTCGGGCGAACGAGAAGTCCGGTGCGGCCCACCAAGGTGGCGGCGCCGCGAACCTGTGAAATCGGGAGGCGAGAATGAAGCGGATGATCGGAGGAACGGCGGTCGCCTTGTTGCTGGCGGCGCTGCCCGTGGCGGCACAGGCTCAGCACGCCCACCGGGCGCACGGCATGCAACCGGGCGGCCCCGGCGGTCGCGCCATGATGCAGGCCGGCGGCGGCATGATGGGCGGCGGGATGATGGGCGGCGGGATGATGAGCATGATGGGCCAGGGGATGGGTGCCGGGATGGGGATCGGCCACGGCGTCCCGGGACCCGCCGCGCTCCTCGAGATGCGCGATGCGCTCGAGCTCACGCCGGAGCAGGTGACCCGGCTGGAGGCAATCCGCAAGACGACGGACGGCGCCGTAAGGAAGATGCGGCAGCAGGCACAGGAAGCGGCGACGCGCGCGAGCAAGCTGCGCGCGGCAACGTCGCCTGACCCGGACGCGTACGCCGCCGCGATCCGCGAGGCGGGCGCACCGCTGGTCGAGGCGCACGCGCTCACGGCCCGCACGGCGCTGCAGGCACGCCAGCTCCTCACGGCCGAGCAGCAGAAGACGCTTGCAGCCGGGACGCAGGCCGGCGTGGCGATGTGTCGCGCCATGATGGGTGGGATGGGTGGCGGCATGACGGGTGGCGGCGCGGCCGCCATGCACCAGGCGACGCCGTCGGGCGCGGCCCGCTCGACGCTCGACTGACTCACCGGCGCGCAGACCAGACGGCCGGCAGCTCCGCATGAGGGGGCTACCGGCCGTTCGTGCGGTTCCGGCCGGTCCGCGGGGCGCCCGCGCCGGCCCTGATACGGCTCAGACCGGGTTCATGCGCGAGTGCTGCAGCACCTGCATCTTCTGCACGAACTCCTGCTCGGTCAGCTCACCGTCGGCGAACCGTCCGCGCAGCCGTTCCTCCGCGTCCAGCCGCTCCTGCGCCCAGCGGTGCGTCTCGCGCGTGTCCTCGTGCATGCGCCAGAAGGCCCAGAGGAGCAGCGCGATACACACGATCCAGAACGTCCACCACGCCCAGTGCATCCCCATGAAGAGTCCCTGCCGGTGCCACGGCATGTCGTCCATCATCGCCTGGCCGGCGCCGAGCAGCGTGTCCATTGCCTTCCTCCTCAAACGAGGGCGGCGAGGTTCTCGTCGCCCGTGCGGATCTTGACCACCCGTTCCACCTCCGAGATGCAGATGATGCCGTCGCCCTGGTGCCCCGTGGTGGCGGTCCGCCGAACCACGTCGATCAGCTCGTCCACACGCTCGTCGGGGACGATCACCTCGATCTTCGTCTTCTCCGTGTACGCGCCGCCCTCCTCGAAGGAGAGGCGGTAGTGCTCGGGGTCGACGCCGCTGCCGAGCGCGTGCACGTGGCAGATGAAGAGGCGCGGCACACTGGCCACCCCGAGCGCCTCGACCAGCGCGTCCACGCGCTCCCTCCGCACGATCATCTTGAGCAGCTTCATGAGTGGGTCTCCAGTCGGGTGAGCGCCGCGGCGGCCGCGAGGCGGATCTCGCCCGCTCCACCCCCGACGGCCGCCGGCGTGCCGTCCGCGATGGTGCGGTCCCGGGCGCCGTCGGCCGCGGCGGATTCGCCCTCCTCTGCCGCCTCTGCCGCGACCGGGAACGAGACCGTGAACACCGCCCCACCGGCGGCCCGGTTCGCGGCCGTGATCGACGCCTCGTGAGCCTGTGCGATCGCTTGCGCGATCGAGAGTCCCAGCCCCGTGCCACCGACCATCCCGGCCGGCGTGCGACTCTCGTCCGCACGGAAGAAGCGGTCGAAGAGCCGTCCAATCTGGGCGTCGGGCAGGCCCGGTCCCGTATCGGCGACGCGGAGCAGCGCGCCGCCGGCGCCCGCTTCGACCTCGACCACGACCTCCCCTCCCGCGGGCGTGTACTTGATCGCGTTCTCGATCAGGTTGTAGGCGAGCCGCTCGACCAGCTCCGGGTCCGTGCATACGAGCGCGCTGCCCCGGCTCCGGAAGGTGAGGCGCACCTCTTCGCCGTGCGCCCGCGCCTGCAGGCGCTTGCAGGTGTGCGCCACCGGCGTCGCCAGCTCTCCGTCGCGCATCCGGGGTCGCAACACGCCCGCGTCCGCCCGCGCCAACGTGAGCAGGTCCTCCGCCGTGCGCCCCAGTCGGTGCGCCTCCTCGAGCGCGCTCGCGATCACGCGGCGGTACTCCACCGGCGCACGCTCGCGGCGCAACGCGAGCTCCAGCTCGCCCTGCAGGGCGGTGAGCGGCGAGCGCAGCTCGTGGCTCGCATCCGCCGTGAAGCGGCGCTGCGCATCGAAGGCCCGGTCCAGCCGCTCGAGCATCGTGTTGAGCACCTGCACGAGCCGCTGGTACTCCTGCGTGCCCGCGTACGCCTGGATGCGCCGCCCCAGCGTGTGTGCGCCGATCGCCTCCGACTGGTCGATGATCTCGTCCACCGGCCGGACCACCCGCGCCGCCAGCCACCAGCTGCCGGCGAAGCTGCCCGCGCCCGCCACCAGGATCAGCGAGATGAGCAGCAGCCGCAGCCGCTCCAGGGTGAGGTTGCGCGCCACCAGCGGCGCCGCCACCTCCAGCACGTGGTGCGCGTGCGCCGGGCCCAGCCGCACCAGCGGGTAATAGAGCGACCGCACGGGGATGTCCCCGAGACGCTGCTCCGCCGAGACCAGTCGTCCCTCCATCGCCTCGCGCAGCGCCGCCCGGTCGAGCGGCAGGTCGCGCGTCAGATAGCGGGTCCGCAGCATACTCCGGCCGCCCGCCGTCCACACCTGCGCGTAGCGGTTCAGGTCCAGCACGGACGCCGCCTCGGCGGGGGTGAGCGCCCACTCGTGGAACTCCATCTTCGCCGAGCCGGGTTGCGTCAGCGACGCCGCCTGGATCGAGGCCAGGTTGATCAGGCTGGCGTTGATCTGCCGGTCCAGCGAGGCGCGCATCGCCATGTACGTCACGCCGCCCATAGCGAAGAGCGCGACGCCTACGCCCGCGGTCACGCGCGCGGCGAGCTGGAACCGGAAGGAGCGGATCACGCCTCCGGCTCCTGGCGCAGGATGTAGCCGACGCCCCGCAGCGTGTGCAGCAGGGGCGGCCGCCCGCCGTCCCGCAGCTTCCGCCGCAGGTTGGCCACATGCACGTCCACCACGTTCGACATCGGGTCGAAGTGCAGGTCCCACACCTTCTCGAGTAGCTCCGTGCGCCGCACCACCTCCTCCGGGTGCAGCAGGAAGTACTCGAGTAGCTCGAACTCCTTGGCCGTCAGGTCGAGCAGCTCGCCGCCGCGCCGGACCACATGCTTCAGCCGGTCCATCTCGATGTCCGCGTACAGCAGCCGCGCGAGCCGGGCGGCCCCGCCGCGCCGGATCAGCGCGCGCATCCGCGCCAGCAGCTCGTCGAAGTTGAACGGCTTCGTGACGTAGTCGTCGGCTCCCGCGTTCAGCCCCTCGATAATGTCGTCGGTCGCATCCCGCGCCGTGAGCATCAGGATCGGAACCGTCCTGCCGCTCGTGCGCAGCTCGTGGACGATCTGGTAGCCGTTCTTGCCCGGCAGCATCACGTCCACGAGAAGGCTGTCGTAGTCGTAGACGTGCGCGTTCAGCGCGCCCTCCGTCCCGTCGTTCGACACGTCCACCTCGTAGCCCTCCTCGCGCAGCCCCCGGGCGAGAAAGCTAGCCACCTTCCGATCGTCTTCGATGACGAGGACCCGCATGCTCACCTCCTTGATCGTTGCCCCGCGTCGAATGTCGCGCGGGGCGCATGAAGTCGAGGTGAATCCGGCGTGAAGAAGCGTTCATGGAAGCGCTCACCCGCGTCTCGCTCGCCCGCCTGCTGCGGGCCGAAGGCCGGCGGCGGCGGCGTTACGCCTGCTTGCTCACGACGATCTCGTTGCCCTGTACCTTGACTATATAGGGCGCGAGCGGCCGGGGCGGTGGTCCCGAGACGTTCTTGCCGTTCAGGTCGTAGTGACCGTTGTGGCAGGCGCACCAGATGTCGGAGTGCTCGCTGCCGTATTGCACGATGCAGCCGAGATGCGTGCAGATGGCGGTGAAGGCCCGCAGCTCGCCCTGCGGGGTCCGGATCAGGATCCCCGGCTTGTTGCCGAACCTGAAGATCTGCCCCGAGTTGAGTGGCACGTCCGAAGGCTTGACGCTGAGCACGACCGAGTTGACAGCCGACTCGCCCGACTCCGGCGGGTCCAGGTACTCCGCCACCGGGTATGAGATGGCGATGAACATGCCCCCGAGGGTCGTACCCAGCAGCCAGTCCAGGAAGCGCTTTCGGTTCACTCCGCCGCTCCCGGGCTCGCCGGGCGGTGCCGTCATTGCTCCTCTCTCCTTTCCGCAGCCTGCGCCTGGCCGGGCACCGTGGTCGGGGCGGGGCGGCCAACCCCTCCCCTCTCAGGCCGAGCGCAGGGCGCGCGTGGGTGCGCCGCACCTGGCGCAGTAGCGGTCGTCCGGCGAGAGCGACTCCCCGCATTGCGTACAGAAGCGTGCCGCGCCCGTTTCCGGCCGGCTCGCGCTTTCCCGTGCGCCCACATCCGCCCTGCCGCGTACGATCCGCGGCCGGACGAGCGGCCAGAGCCCGAAGCCCGCGGACACCAGAGCCACGAGGGCCAGGATCGCGATCGCGGTCCTGTGGCCTCCGGGCGCGGCGGGTGGGGTGGCCGATGACGTGGCATCACCGGGGGATGCGATGGAGGGCTGGTCATCCGTCTTGCGGTAGGCCACGGTCACCGCCTTCCGCGCGCCCGCCTTCACGCCGTCGTATTGCAGGACGTAGTAGTTGAAGCCGTTCCGGTCCTGGCTCACCTGTTCCGTGAGCGGCGAGATCGTGAAGTCCTGCGCCCGCTGCGGCTCCTGCACCGCCACCACGAGCGTATCCATGACGAACGGCGAGAGGACGGTGTAGGTGAAGCGGCGCTGCGCCGCGCCCCCCAGCGGGTTGTAGTAGAACTCCATATAGAAGTCCGGCACCGTCAGGCGGTACGTGAGCTCGACCAGCCCGTCCGCGCGCTTGTGCGTCTGATACGTCGCGTGGATGTGCTGCCCGTTCGCGTCCACCCCTCCCACCATGTGCACGTGTGCGCCGTCCGGGATCACGAACGTGAAATCGGTCGGCGTCTTTCCCGGCGCCACCAGGCTCCCCTTGTAGATCAGGAGCACCCGCGGCTCGTCGTACTCGGGCCAGATCTCCACGTCCATGTACGAGATCACCGGCGCCGGATCGGCCCGCGATGGCCGGGGCGTCCCCGCGACGGCCGCGGTGCCGAGCGGCGGGAGCGTACCCGCCAGCAGAGCGGCAAGGATCGGTGTGAGCATGCGGCTGTCCCTCGTCGGATGAGTCCCGCTCGTCCTCGAATCCAGGATGCGCAACGCGGCCTGAAGCGGGCATGAAATCCGGGTTAAGCCGCGTTCATGCGGCGATCCGCAAGCGCGAGCCGGCCGGACTCCTGCCATCGTGAAGTCGACTTCATGTCCACTTCACCATGGCTTCACCACGGCAGGAGTATCCTTGCGGGGTGTTCAGAGTGTCCCGCCAGAACAGGAGAGTGAACAGTGGGCAAGAACCGGAAACAGAGCGCCGGGCGTGGCGGCGGCAGGCGGCGGAAGTGGACGTCGCTCCTGCCCTGGGGCATCACCGCGGCGGCGCTGCTCGCGATCCTCGTCCTCGCGGCGCAGGGACGTGGGCATGGCACAGCCAGCCACCATCCGACCCCGCGCAGCGATGCGGCGACGACGCAGGCGCGCAAGATCGTGCCGGCCTCCGCCTACGCCGCGTATCCCCGCATCCAGGAGACCTACCGCGAGGCGGCGCTGGTGCCGCAGGTGCTGGATGGCATCTACTGCTACTGCGAGTGCAAGGAGCACATGGGACACTACTCGCTGCTGGACTGCTACAAGAGCGACCACGCGGCGGGCTGCGACGTGTGTCTCTCCGAGGGTGAGCTGGCCTACAAGATGACGCAGCAGGGCAAGTCGCTCGACCAGATCAGGGCCGCCGTGGACCGCCTATACGGCGCATGAGAACGCGGGCCATGCGGTCCTGCCCGCACCTGGCTGCCGGCGCGGCCGCCGTGCTCGCGCTGCTCCTGGCCGCCTGCAACTCCGGGCCACGGGAGCGAAGGAACGCGGTCGGCCGGCAGGTCGCGCTCGAGGAGCTCTCCCGCATGAATACCCGCATGGCCCCCGATGCCTCGCTGGCCGGCGTCAGCGCACAGGGCGTGAGCGGCATTGTGCCGCTCCGCCCCCGCCCGCTCCGGGACCAGGCCGATTCCAGCGACTTCCGTCACTTCGTGCACCGCTGCAACGCCTGCCACGCCGCGCCCGACCCCTCCATGCACACTGCCGGCGAGTGGGCGGTCGTGATCAGCCGGATGAAGGACAACATGCGCCTCGCCGGCCTGCTCCCCCTCCGGCCACAACAGGAGCGGGCGATCATGGAGTTCCTTACCCGGGGCGCCGGGCTTGCCCCCTGAGCCGGGGCCCGGCGCCACTGTCTGGGGACGGGCCGGGAGTTGCTGCGCCGCGCGGGCTCGGAGTCCCGTTCAGGCGCTCGCGCACAGGCACGTGTGGCTCGAGCCGGCCAATGTGCAGGCCCCGGCGGCGCACTCGCACGCCAGGCGCAACACCGTCGGTACCGCGTTCGCCCGCGGCACCGACGAGTGGCCGGCCCCTCGAACCCGCTTCCATTCGGCGCGCCACCCGCGCAGGAGGGAAGCATCGTGCGCATTCCCTCCATTCACCACCGCAGCCAACAACGCGTACGCCCAGCGCCGGCGCCCTGCGAGCTCGATCAGGTCGGAGGCCAGGCTCCCGCCGTAGAGCACGCGGCGGACACGTCGCGCGACCGCGAATTCCCGCTCCAGGTTGGACCTGGCGATGGCCGGATAGCGCGCGAAGGTGCCGTCGCGCTCGAACGCCTCCGCAAGGAAGTCCGCCGAGCGGATCGCGTTCTGGATGCCTTCGCCAGTGGCGGGATCGGCGAAGCCCGCAGCATCCCCCAGCAGGGCGTAGTCCCGCTGAGCCAGAAGCGCATAGTACGGGAGCGGGATCGCGGCGGTGCCGATCACGGCACCGGCACGCGCGCCGGCCGTGCAGCCGCACCGCCCCAGTGCGTCCCAGTAGGCATCCACCTCCGCGTCCAACCGACGCCGGTTCCACGTGCGCGGCGCCACGCCCACCCCGATCGAACGGTGAGCCGGGCGGGGAAATTCCCAGGCGTAGCCGTGCATGCCCGGAAAGAAGCGGAGGCCGATGGCCTCCGGCGTGGTTCCGGCGCCCGGGGCGTACGCCACGCGCGCTGGCGCCAGCTCGATCCTCAGCTCCGGTGCGACGACGGCCCGGACGCGGCTCGCGGCGCCGTCGGCGCCAACGAGCAGGCGAACGTGGGCAACCCCGCCATCGCTGGTCTCCAGACACCACCCGTCGGAATGCCGGAGGATCCGACGCACGCCCATGGGCTCGAAGCTGGCGCCGGCCCTCCGTGCACGGGCGAGCTGCCAGGCACCAAGCTCACGTCTGGAGAGGACGTACAGGGGTCGCTCGAGCGGCACCCGGACCTCCGTTGCCCGTGTCTCCAGGCGGACCGCTTCGATGCGCCGCGCCCGTGAACAGAGCTCGCCGAGATCCGGCACGTTCTCCAGCGCGGCCGCCGTCAGTCCACCTCCGCACGGCTTCTCCCAAGGCGCATGGGGATCGAACAGGACCACCTCCGCACCCGCCAGTGCGAGGCGCTCGGCCGCCCTGGCGCCCGCCGGACCGGCGCCCACGATCCCGATCTGCCCATTGATACGCATGTCGGATGTCTCCGTTCTGGTCCGAGCTGGACTTCCTGCCGGAATCTGTTGCGGTTGCGGTGAATGGCGCGTGAGATCGACATGAAGAAGCGCCAATGCCTCCCGGGGCCCCGAGTCGCCCCTCCATGGAGGGCCTTTGCGGGGCACACAGCGGGGCAATGATGGGCCCGTATCGAAGGCTCCGCCTGAGTCCACTTGCCGTTACGGAAAGCCCGGTCCCCAGCGCGACCACCAGAGCACCGGGAAGAGCACGAAGAACGTGACGAGCCGCTGCCGTGGAACAGCA
Source organism: uncultured Gemmatimonadales bacterium (assembly GCA_963708135.1). Lineage (GTDB taxonomy): Bacteria > Gemmatimonadota > Gemmatimonadetes > Longimicrobiales > RSA9. The sequence continues at coordinate 1,771,348 of OY970192.1, forward strand.
CCAGTCCCCCACTCGCGCGCGCGGCCGACGAGAACACGTCCGCGCCTCTCGAGGGGTGTGATGTTGATCTCCGGTCGCTTCATCGACATTCTTCTTTCGGAACTCCGCAATGCGGGGCCGGCGACGCGGATCTACGCTCGCGTTCAGCAGCCGCGCTACGCCGCCAAAGGATGGCGCGCCGCGCGTGAAACCCGCGTGGAATCGTGGTCAATGGCATTTCGTGGTGGCTGGCCACTCTCAACCTGGGTTTGTCCGTGAACACCCCCATCCAGGGCGCTACCGCCCTCTGGCTCGCGCTGGCGATCCCGTCCGCGGCGTTTGCCGCCTACGACCTGGCCCGCAACCAGCCGATCGCCACCGTCATGCGCTGGGGCTGGGTCCTCGTGATCCTCTATACCGGCCCCGTCGGACTCGTCATCTACCTGCTCGCCTGTCGTGAACCGCTGGCGGGCACACACGAGGCCTACGTCGCCCCGCGCTGGAAGCAGGCCGTCGGCTCGACGATCCACTGCGTGGCCGGGGACGCCACCGGAGTCATCCTCGGCGCCGTGGTAGGCTTCTTCCTCCATCTGAGCCGGATCGGCGACGTCGCCTTCGAGTACGCCGCCGGGTTCGCCTTCGGGCTCCTCATCTTTCAGGCGCTGTTCAGTCGCATCATGATGGGCGGCAGCTACTGGAGCGGAGTGCGCAGGACGATCCTCCCCGAATGGCTATCGATGAATGCCCTGATGGGGGGCATGATCCCGGTGATGGTCCTCCTCATGGACGACGGCTCGGGGCCGACAGGGCTCCGCTTCTGGGGCGTCATGTCGCTGGCCATCTTCGTCGGCGCCCTGGTGGCCTACCCGGTCAACCTCTGGCTCGTGGCGCGCGGGCTGAAGCACGGCATGGGGACGGTGCGCGTGCTCGGGCAGGGAGGGCAGCCCCCGGCCGCCGCAGGCGTCGCCTCACACGCGGGGCACGGCATGAGCACGCGGCCGCGACCAGGCCGGCGGGAAACCGCTCTCGTCCTGCTGGCCAGCCTCTCGGCGCTCGCGGTCGGGCTCGCCATCGCGTGGGGAATCGGCTGATGCGCGCGCCCCGGCTGACCTGGCTGCGCTCGTGAGGGCGACGCAGCCCGGGGAGCCGAGTCTCAGCTCTCGTTGGTGAATCAGCGTTCATAAAGGAGCGCTTCGCGAGCTGGACATGAAGGCAGACTCACGCCGGTTTCAGTCTCGCTTCACCCGCGACCGCCTGGTTTCCCCCCGGGGACGCAGGAGCGCGGCACGGCGCTCCGGTCGCCCCCCGCCGATCCGCGACCAATGGTCGGCACGCCGCCCTGTCGATCGATGGAACAGGAGCACGTCATGGAGAGCAGGTTGGATTACCGGAACGCGGCGCCGGGCGCGCTGGAGGCCATGCTCGGCCTCGAGCGCTACACCCACGCGAGCGGCCTCGAGCCCTCGCTCCTCGAGCTCGTCAAGATGCGCGCCTCACAGCTCAACGGCTGCGCTTATTGTCTGGACATGCACAGCAAGGACGCGCGCGCAGCGGGTGAGGCCGAGCAGCGCCTCTACGTCCTCGCCGCCTGGCGCGAGGCGCCGTTCTACTCGGACCGCGAGCGCGCGGCGCTGGCCTGGACCGAGGCGGTCACGCTCATTTCGGCCAACGACATGCCGGATGCCCTCTACGCGCAGGTGCGCGAGCATTTCTCCGAGAAGGAGCTGGTCGACCTCACCCTCGCGATCATCGCCATCAACGGATGGAATCGACTGGCGATCTCGTTCCGCGCCGAGGTCGGCAGCTATCAGCCCCGCCGCGCGGGAACGTAGAGGTGGCCGTCAGCCCCCGGAGGTTTCGCCCACGTTCACGCCTACGGCGAATGGTTCCGCCGTACGTCGCAGCACCCGGACGCGCCAGACCTCCGGTCCCCGCTCGAGGTACTCGAAGTCGAAAGCGTCGTCGCCGCGCGTCGCCTTGAGCGTGTAGTACATACAGGTGGGGTCGTGGTCGACGACCAGCTCCAGCACCTCGCCGACGGGGACGGCCGCATAGGCCGACATGATGGCGTCATAGCGGTCCTTCGGCGGGACGGGGCGCACGTCGAGGAGATGCATTGCAGGGCTCATCGTGGCTCAACTCCTGAGAGATCGGGCGTCGGATCGAGGCGGAGCGGCAGCGGCTCCTCCTTGCTGCCGCACCCCCAGGCGCGCTGGCTCAGCCAGGCGTTCCATACGACGCGGAAGCGCGGCGAGCTGGGCGCGAGCGCGAGGGTGCCGCGGAAGCGGGCGAGCGTGAGGCGGGCCATGAGCGGCCCGATCCCCTGCCCTTCCCGGCCCGCCACCTCCGGCCCACCGCCGAGCAGGCGGATGTGCCGAAGCGCATCGCCGGCCGTCTGGAGCACGGCAGAATGGGCGTTGGCGAAACCGGGCACGCCAGGATCGGCGTCCCAGGCGAGCGCGAGCGCCTCGGGCGCATGGCCGGGGAGCGCGCTCCGGAGTCGGGCGGCCTCCTCGGGATCGCTGCCGTGAACGAGCAGCAGCAGCGCGCCCGCGGCCTGATAGGTGGCCATGAGCTGCGGGAGCCGCGCCGGCGCAATGCTGCCCGGAGGCGCCACGATGGGCGCGCGGAGCCGCTGGGCGAGGCGCGCCAGCGCGGGGTCGGCCGGATCGTCGCCGGGGCGGAGCCGATAGCCCGCCACGGCGATGCCGTGCCGGTTCAGCCCGTCCAGCCGGCGCTCGAGCAGCTCGGCCGGCAAGCCAGGCTCGATCCCGTGGCCGTCGCCGGCCACGAGCTCCACGGCGGCCAGCCCGCGGCGCACGCAGGCCGCGGCGAGCTCCTCGAGCGCCAGATCGGGCGCGGCCGAGCTGCTCAGCGAGAGACGCACCGTCAGCTCGTGCGCGAGATGCGGACGCGCCAGACGACGGGGCCCTGCTCGAGGTACTCCCAGCCGAAGCGGCCGGCGTGCTCGTACTCGAACTGGTAGCGCAGCGGGCGCGGGTCGTGGTCGTTGACCAGAATGAACGCTTCCCCGGGGGCGAGCCCCTCGAAGGTCGCGAAGATGGTGGGGTGCTTCTCGCGCGGGGGGATGACCCGCACGTCGAGCTCGGCCGGGCCGGTGGTCTCGGGCATGATGCTCTCCGTTGAACGAAGTGATGCGCGGATACTCCGCGCTTACGAATCCGCCGCGCGGCGGATGAACACACGTACCAGCTCCCGCCCCTGCGGCCGGACCTCGTAGACGAAGCCGCGCTCGTCGAGGAGCGGCAGGAGAAATCGCGGCTCGCGCACGTTGATCTGCACGAGCGTCCGTCCCGGAGGCAGCTCCTCCAGCGCGGCGAGGGTGCGGACCATCGGCTCGGGCGGCTCGAGGCCGCGGACGTCCAGGACCACGACATCGTCGTCCCCCGGCGGCGTGCCATCTCTGGCGGCGGCGGGCGCGTCCTCGGAAGCGCCGGCGCGACCGGGCTCCTCCGCCGGCCGGGCGGCGCCCAGGTCGCCAGCCGGGGCTTCCGGCCGGTAGAACCAGACGCACCAGTCGTCGTCGGCCAGCCGCTGCGTCCAGTGGGCGAAACCCTGTTTCGCGAGCACGGCGTAGAGCGGGACGGGCTCGAAGATGGCCCGCAGCCGCAGCGCGCCGTCGTCGGGGATCTCGCGCCGCGCCGCCATGATCCGGCTGAACGGCTCCTCGCCTCGACGCAGGTCGTCGCGCACGTCCAGCTCGACGATCCGCTCCGGTGGCAGTGCCGCGAGGGCAGCGGGGGGCGCATCATCGGCAGCCGGCGCGGCGGCATCACGCAGCGCACGGGCGGCGTCGGCCGACCCGGCGGGTGCGGCGCCGGACCGGTCCGAAATGGTCGCCGGCGCCGGGGCATCGCCGCCGCGTGGTGCAGCGGAGGCGCCCGTGGCGGGCGTTCCGGCCGTGCGGCCCGCTGCCTCCGCAGGGCGCGCCCCGACGCCCGCCTCGAGGGCGCGGTTGAGCTCGCCAACGAGCGCGGCCGGGTCGAGCCCGGCCATGCGCGCGGCCTGCTCGACGGTCACGAGCCGGGCCATGGTCCTGCGCATGATCGGGTTGCGCAGGCGCTGGAAGGCGGGGGCGAGGCCGGCGAGCAGCTCGACGAAGCGCTCGTCGCGGGCGAGGACCGCGGAGACGCGGTCGGAGGCCCGGATCACCATGCGCCCTCCCGGATCATGCCGGGGTGCCACGCGGGCTCCCAGACGAGGTCGGGGATCACCTCGGCGACGCCCGGGACGCCGGAGACGGCACCGAGGATGCCGCTGGTGATGTGCTGCTCCATGGGGCAGCCGCGGGTGGTGAGCGTGTAGGTCACGCGGACGTCGCCGCCATCGATGCCGACCTCGTAGACGAGGCCGAGCGTGACGATGTCGAGGCCGATCTCCGGGTCGATCACCGTGCGCAGCGCCTCGAGGAGGAGGTCGGGGTCGACGGCCGCGGGCGAACCGGTCGGGGCCGCGGGGGTGGTGGAGCGCATCTCGTCGTTCATTCAGGCCTCCTGCGAGAAAGGGCCAGCATCTGGACGGCTTCCACGGTCGCGCCGGCCGCGAAGAGCGCTGAGCCGGCCTGCACGACGGGCGTGGTCCCGAGCGCCACGCCGGCTACGACGCCGCCGGCGCCGAGCGCCAGCAGCCAGACCACGGCGCGCGCCGGGCCGGGGCTGTAGAGCTGCGCGACCGTCGGCAGCGGCCGCTTCCCGGCGAGCGGGCCGAAGCGATGGTACCAGACCAGGAAGGGAACGATCTTGTAGTAGTGCCCGGCCACGAAGAGCGTGAAGCCGGCCAGGACCAGCGTGGCGACGTACGCCATGACGAGGCGCGGGGCGGCGGTGCCGTAGTAGAGCGCCGCCGGCGCCAGCACGAGGCCGAGCGCCAGGTAGCCCAGCCCGACCGCCGCCAGCGTCATTCCGGCATCGAGCACGGGCTTGCGCCGCTGTCGGTAGAAGGCGCGGGCCTGCAGCAGGAAGGCGACGGCGCCGCCGCCGATGAGCACGGCCGCCGGCCAGACGCGCAGCGCGGGGCCCGCGTGGTGCAGGAGAACGAGGGTGGCCACGCCGGCCGTCAGGAGCGCGACCGCCGCGCGGGCGAGGCGCTCGCCCGCGCCGTGGCTGAGCAGGAACATCGGCAGCAGCCGGTTGGCGACGCCGACCACCACCAGCCCGACCCAGCCGAAGATCGCCACGTGCAGGTGCACGCCGAGGGCGAGGAAGCGGTTCGGTCCCAGGTATCCCCAGCGGAGATTGCCGGCCAGCGCGGAGCCGAGCAGCACCGTGACGAGCAGGAAGAGATCTGCCCCCGCGAGCGCCCACCAGGTGACGCCGCGCTCCGCGGCCCGCCGGAGCGTGGCCGCCAGGTTGCCCGCGAAAAGGAGCAGCGCGCTGGCGAAGGCGGCGGCACCCACCGCCACCACGGCGGTATGGCCCGTCAGCAGCCCCGCCACGAAGACGGCCACGCCTGGCGCGTACAGCCAGAAGGTGAGGCGCGCGATCCGCTCTGAGCGGATCGACTCGCCGAGCGCCACGGGGAGGAACTGGTAGAGCGCGCCCAGGATCGAGGTGGTGATCCACCCCAGCGTGAAGAGGTGCGTCACCGCCACGACCCGCGGAAGCGGAAAGAGACCCGCCGCCAGCTCGGGCGCCGCCCATAGCAGGCCGACGGAGCCGAGCAGCAGAAAACCCAGCGCGGCCGCGAAGTGCCGCGCCGGGAGCGAGAGCGGCGGCGCCTTGGCGGCGGCACCGGTCAGCCCCGGCATCGGCGGCAGTCGCGCGTCATCCCGGGGTAGGCAATCTGCGCCAGTGCGGAGCGCACCGAGTCTTCCGTGAGATTGCTCGTCATTCGTGGTCTCCTCGTCCAGGATGAGGCCGCGCCGGCGCGGACGCTGTGACGCGCATCACGGGCGCCTCGCCCGTCCCTGGCCCGCACTCACGGCCCACCAATGGATAGCCGGCCTCGACGCGCACTGAAGGACCAGACGTAGGTCAGAGCGAGCAGCAGCAGCAGCGCCGCCTGCGCCGCCAGCGTCTCCGCCACCGGATAGAGCCCGAGCAGCCGTGCGGGCGCGCCCAGGTGTGGCAGCCAGCCGAGCGGGTGCGCCGTGAACACGCCCGCCTCCTGCAGGCTGTACACCCCCTTGCCGACGAAGACGAAGGCCAGATACAGCAGCACAGCGTTCGTCGCCGCGAACACCGCGCGCAGCGGCAGGCGCAGCCCCAGCCGGATGATGCCGTACGCGAGCGCGAGGATCGCGAGCAGCCCCGGTACGAAGCCCGCCAGCACCGCGCGCGCGCCGACGTCGAAGCTCAGCGCCTGGTAGAACAGCACCGTCTCGAAGCCCTCGCGGAACACGGCCGCGAACGCGAGCGTCGCCATCGCCAGAGAGGAGCCCGCCGCCGCCGCCGCGCCCACGCGCTCGCGCAGGTAATCCTTCCAGTCGCGCATGTACGTCTTCTGGAACAGCCAGTTGGAGACGTACAGCAGCACGCCCACCGCCAGGAGCGACGTCACGCCCTCCACCAGCTCGCGCCGCGCGCCGTCCATCGGGAGCAGCGTCCCCGCCGCGCTCCACAGCGCCAGCGTGGCGACGACGCCCGCCACCGCACCCACGTGGATCTGTCGCTTCACCGCGGCCGGGGCCCCGGTCGCCGTCAGGTACGCCAGCATCGCACCGATCAGCAGCACAGCCTCCAGGCCCTCGCGCAGCACGATCGTGAACGCGTTCAGCGCGCCTACCCATGACGGCTCCGGCGCCGACAGCCGCTCGTCCGCCTCGAGCAGTGCCGCGCGCAACGCGACGAAGCTCGCCTGCACCCGCGCGGTCGGCGCGCCCTGCGCCAGCTCCGGCCTCAGCCGCAGATGGATCAGCCGCTCGATCGACAGCACGCGCGCGGACGGCAGGCGCGGCTCCAGCGGCTCGAAGTGCTCGAGGTAGGCTCGCTCCACGCCCGCCAGCGCGCCCGCCGCGTCGCCGCGCGCGTAGGCACCCCCCGCCGAGTCCAGCGTGGCCAGCAGGGGCGCCATCGCACCCGACGGCGCGCGCGACGGCGTATGGTGCCTCCTCCCGGCCGGCGTCGAGGCCGCGCTCGCCGGTCCGTCTCCGCCCCTGGCCGATGAGCCCGCGCTCGACCCCGCCGGCCACGGCGACAGCTGCGCCCCCGACGCGCGCGCCACCGCCAGCATGCGCGCGTATTGCGCGTCCAGTCGCGTCAGCGCGGAGTCCGCCGCCGCCGGCCCGGGCGGCTGCCGCTGCAGCACCTGCATCAGCTCGTGAAAGCGCGTCTCCGAGCGCTTCACCTCCGTCGCCAGCGCGTGCCCCGCGTACAGCGGCCTGCCGCGCTCGTAGTACTGCTCGATGTACTCCTGATGCGAGACGTAGAGCGCGATCGCGCGCTCCAGCGCCTGTGATGGCGACGTCGCAATGCGCGGCCTCACCTCCCGAGCCAATCCAGCGCGCACCTCCGCGACCCAGCGCGCGAGCCCGCCCGCCGGCGTGCCCGCCAGCACGCCCGCCGCGCCGGCCCGCGTGCCCGTCGCCGGCGCCTGTGCCGCCGCGCCGGACGCGTCCTCCGCGCCGCCCCTCGCCCCGGCACCGAGAATCACCGCCAGCAGCGCGGCTCCGACGGCCGCCCTCCCACGCGCTCCCATGGCCCTCCCTCCGTTCCGGATCCCGCCTCGCCTGTCCACAACGTCGACGGCCCGCGGCCATTTGTCAAGGCAATTGCCTTGACAATCCCCCGCTCTTGTGGCATGCTGCGATGCGGGGCCGGACGACGGGCGCACCTGCGCGCTGCGCTGCCGCGGCCGCGGGAACACGAAACGACCGGAGGGCACGATGGCGGAAGCCGGGCTACAGGACGTTGCGGGCCGAACGGTGGGTGAGCTGGTGACGGAGGACTATCGGCGCGCGGAGGTGTTCGCGCGCTTCGGCGTGGATTTCTGTTGCGGCGGCGAGCGCACGGTCGCGGCCGCCTGCGACGCGGCGGGCGCGGACGCGGGCGCGCTCGCATCGGCCCTGGGCGAGCTGGAGCGCGCGGGCGGCGAGGCCCGCGCGGACACGGGGCGCTGGGAGCTGGACGCGCTGGCGCGTCACATCGTGGACACGCACCACGCGTACGTGCGCGAGACCTCGCCGCTGCTGCTGCGGCTTTCGGCCACGGTGGCGGGCGTGCACGGCGCGTCGCATCCGGAGCTGGCGCAGATGCGGGTGCTGATCACGGACCTGACGGACGAGCTGGCGGCGCATATGGAGAAGGAGGAGCAGTTCCTCTTCCCGCGCGTCGAGGCGCTGGCGGAGGCGCGGCGCGCGCCGGAGTCGGCGCGTGCGGGCGGCGCGACCTCGCCGGTGGACGAGGACGCGATACGCGGCCCGCTCTCGGCGCTGGAGGACGACCACGCGCTCGCGGGCGAGCTCACGGCGCGGCTGCGCGAGCTGAGCGGCGGCTACGCGCCACCGGAGGACGCGTGCGGCAGCTACCGTCTGCTGTACGCGAAGCTGGAGGAGTTCGAGTCGGACCTGCACCGGCACGTGCACCTGGAGAACAACGTGCTGTTCCCGGGCGCCCTGTCCCTCGCGCGCACGCTGGCGGGCGCGGAGGCATAGTGGCGCTGGACGGGGCGGCCCAGGCTGGCGGCGTGGCCGCGGTGCGCGGCCGGGGAGCGGAAGGCGACCCGGCTGGAGCCGGCGTCGCCGGCGGCGCGCCGGGCCTGTGTGCGCCGGGCATGAGTGAGAGCCGGCGCCGGGCCCTGCGCGAGCTGAAGCGGCTGGGCCGCGCGACGATCCCGGACCTCGCGACGCTGCTCGAGCTGAACGTCGAGACCGTGCGCGAGCACGTGAAGGTGCTGGCGTCGCAGGGCCTGGTGCGGCGCGACGGTACGCGCGGCGAGGGCCCGGGCCGGCCGGAGCTTCTGTATGCGCTGACGGCGGAGGCGGAGCCGCTCTTCCCGCGCCGCGAGGGCGAGCTGCTGCGAGAGCTGGCGGCCTACCTGCGCGAGACCGGCCGCGAGGACGTGCTGACGGATTTCTTCGATCGCTTCCTCGAGCGACGTCGCGGAGAAGCGCTCGCGCGCGTGTCGGGCCTCGAGGGCCGGGAGCGGCTCGAGGAGGCCGCGCGCATCCTGTCCGAGCAGGGCTTCATGGCCCTCGTCGAGGACGCCCCCGGCGGTGCGCGCCTGCGCCTGTGCCACTGCCCGTTCCGCGAGCTGATCCGCGAGACGCGCGCGCCGTGCCACGCCGAGGTCGGCTTCGTGCGCGAGCTGATGGGCGAGCGGCTCACGCGCGTGAGCTACATGCCGGCCGGCGACGCGGCCTGCTCGTACGCCGCGGGGAGAGCGTGAGGTGTGACGGCGTCGAGGCCGCACGGTTGTAACCACCACTCGGCCGCTGTTCGTCCGCACCCCCCTCCATACGATCGCAGCCGTCACATGCGGGGCACGGCAGGGACTCGACACGCGAAGCTCGCCGCGAGGTTGCTGTCCCCATTGCCATCATAGAGGGCCGCCTCCGGATACGGGCAGATCGGACGCTTCCTGTCCGGTGCGCCACCACGGCCGTGATACGTGGCAATCACCGACTCTGGCGCCACGTCGTGCTCCACCCAGTCCGCCAGTGCACCTTCCATATCAAACGTGGTCGGCGCGTCACCGCCACCGCAGTGGCTCATGCCGGGCACCATGAAGAGGCGATAGAACTGCTGCACGTCGGCCAGTGCGCCGGCGCGCGTCTGTCCAGCGGTCGAGTCGCGCGATACGACGCTATCGTAGTAGGCGATGCTGAACTCCGGAGAAACCATCGGATCACTCCAGCCGTGGTACTCGAGCAGTTTCCCGCCTCGAGCGCGGAAGGCGTGCAGATCGGGATCGATCGCGCTCAGGATTGGCGTGAGCCTCCGGTCGGCCGCCGCCCACACTTCGTGATCGCGCGCGTTCGCGAGGTCGAACGACCGCCAATCCCAGGTCGAATCGGCGAAGACCAGCCACTGGAAATCGGTGATCGGGAGGGCCAGCGGGCGGCCGGGAGTTGCCCACGCGATCCACCCGCGCTCACTGCCGGGCTCGAGGCCCGGTGCGATCCGGCGTCCGCTCGTCGGATCAATGACTCCGCCGTAGACGCGTCTGGCGGCTTCGAGCTGGCCGGCCGTGAGACAACGATCCGCGCGCGGCGTGGAGGCCGATCCGCATTGCAGCACGGCGGGATCGAAGTGGCACCGGCGAGGGTCCTCGAGCAGACCGTCTTCCACGCCATCGAGCCGATCGCAGGCTTTCATCACCGCGTCGTGAATCACCCCGAGTGCTGATGGGAGCAGGTAGCGCGAGCTGTCACCCAGCGCCGCGATCGTGAGGCCGAGGGTCGACGTCACCAGCGGCATCCAGTTGCTCGTCGGGGCTCCGGCGACAATGCCGTCGTAATCGGCGGGGAACCGCTGCGCCTCCGTGAGACCCTGATTTCCGCCGGTCGAGCAGCCGATCCAGTACGCATGCTCCGGGGGCCTGCCGTAAAAGGCCTGCGTCACCGCCTTCGCGGCGATGGTCATCTCATGAACGGCGCGCGATCCGAAATCGATGAGGCGCTCGGGGTGGCCGTAGGCAAATCGCGCGCTGAAGCCATTGCCCTGATGTCCAGTGTTCGTCGACGCGACCGCGTACCCACGCCGCGCCTGGTCGGCCAGCGTCGCCGGCTCAGCCGCCGGAAATGGCGGTGCCAGGTACATGATCTCGCCCCCCCAGGCGCCGTTGCCCACCGCGGCGAACTTCCCGTTCCAGTTCTCTAACGGGAGCCACACCTCGAACCCGATGTGCGAATCGGAATTCTGGCGAATCTCTCCGGCGACGCGGCAGAGGGCCGGCAGGTTGCGGATCGTATCGCGTGATCCGGGAACGGCGAAGCTCCCGTGCACCGGTTCCGCCACTGTGATCGTTGTGTGCGCCAGGCGCAGGTCGCGGAGTCGCCCGCAATCCTTCGCGGTGCGCGGCGCCGGATGAGCCGCCGCGCCGGATACCGCGGCTGTAAGGACGGTGAGGACGAAGGCTGAGGGGGCGGCGTATCTCGGTCTCATGGGAGCGTTCCCTCGGTGCAATGGCGACGGCAACGAGTCCAGGACGTACACTCATCGTCCTGCCGCATCGACGCGGGAGTCCACATGCGCGCGTATAGTGCGATGAGCATTGCCACGGCACAAGAAACGGCGCACCAGGCGAAACGCGACGTCGTCATCGTGCACAAGACGCCCGGATGCAGACCGGCGCCCAGGCCGCGGCTGGAACAGGCGGACGGCGTTCGCGGCCTGGGCGGCGTCGAGCTTCCGCAGCGCGCCGACGTCGTCGAGGATGAAGTCGCCGCGGCCGTAGGTCGAGATGACCAGGTCGTCGAAGCGCTTCTGGATGGTGAGCCAGTAGACGGGCGCGGGCGGCAGGTCGGCGCGGATCGAGGTCCAGTGCGCGCCGTCGTCCCAGGAGACGTAGACGCCGTTGTCGGTGCCGAGGTAGAGCACGCCCTTGCGCACGGGATCCTCGATCACGCAGTGCGCGGAGCTGTTGAAACCGTGCGGGATCGCGGCGGAGATCGCGCGCCACGAGCGGCCGTAGTCGGAGGTCCCGTAGACGTGGGCGGCGTAGTCGCCCATCTGCTCGCGGTTCACGGTGATGTAGGCGCCGCCCGCGTCGAAGCGCGAGGGCTCGATGTTCCAGATCGTGCCCATCGGCGCCAGGCCGTGGATGTTCTTCGTGACGTTCGTCCAGTGCGCGCCGCCGTCCTCCGTCACGCTGACCTGGCCGTCGTTGGTGCCCGCCCAGATCACCCCCTCCTTCACGGGCGACTCGGCGAGCGAGTAGAGCGTCGAGGCGTCGTAGGTGTAGAGGTTGTCGTAGGTGATGCCCCCAGTGTCGCCCTGGTCCTTCGGGTCGTTCAGCGTCAGGTCCGGGCTGATAGTCTTCCACGTCTGCCCGCCGTCCGTGGTCTCGTGCACGTACTGGCTCCCGACGTAGACGCGCTGGGGGTCGAAAGGCGAGATCTCGAGCGGGATCGTCCAGTGCCAGCGGTACTTCACGTCCCTGGGCGCCCAGCCGTCGGCGACGTCGGGCCAGACGCTGACGTCCCGCGACTGCCCGTCGCGCAGGTCGATGCGGCTGATCACGCCCTCGTAGCAGCCGGACCAGACGACGTCGGGGTTCTTCGGCTCCGGCGTCGCGAAGCCGCTCTCGCAGCCGCCGACCGCCTGGAAGTCGGCGGCGAGCATGCCGCCGCCGTAGCCGCCCGACTCGAGGTTGTTGCTCGGGCCGCGAAACGAGCTCGCGTCCTGGATGTTGCCGTAGACGTCGTACGGGATGCGGTCGTCCGTGCTGACGTGGTAGACCTGCGCAATGGGCAGCCGGATGTGCTCGAAGCTCCTGCTGCCGTCGAGGCTGATCGAGACGCCCGCGTCGTTGGCGACCATGACGCGGGCGGGGTTCGTCGGATCGATCCAGATGTCGTGGTCGTCGCCGCCGGCGGACGCGTAGCCGTCGGCGCCGGGGCGGACGAAGCTCTCGCCCGCATCACGCGAGACGACGTAGTTCGGGCTCAGGAAGTAGAGCCGGTCCGGGTCGGCGGTCGAGACGCCGAAGCGGACGTAGTAGGCGTCGCGCTGCATCATCATGTGGTCGTGGCTGACCAGCCGCCACGTCCCGCCGCCGTCGTCCGAGCGGTAGAACGACGGCTGCGTGTCCTGCACCAGCGCGTACATGCGGCTCGGGTCGCTGTGCGCGATGGCGACCGCGACCTTGCCGACCGGATGGTCCGCCGCAGGCATGCCGTGCCCGGCGGCCTTGTGCCACGTCTCGCCGCCATCGTGCGTGATGTAGACGCCGCCGCGCGGGCCGCCGCTGTCCAGGTTCCACGGGTGGACCAGGACGGGCCACATGCCGGCGATCAGCGTGTTCGGGTCGGTCGGGCTCATGGCCAGATCGGAGCAGCCGGTGCTGTCCCCGACGGCGAGCACGTGCGTCCAGCTCCTGCCGCCGTCGGTCGTGCGATAGATGCCGCGCTCGGGCTGCGGCTTGAAGAGCTGGCCGAGCGCGCACACGAACACGCGCCGCGCGTCGTGCGGGTCGATCACGATGCGGCCGACGTGCCCCGTCGCCTCGAGCCCCACGTGCTGCCAGTGGGCGCCGCCATCCGTCGACGCGTAGACGCCGTCGCCCATCGCGTAGAACGGCCGGATCAGGAACGTCTCGCCCGTGCCCGCCCACACCGTGTGCGGCTCCGACTCCAAGACCGCGAGCGCGCCGATCGCCGCCACATCCTCGTGATCGAACACCGGCTTCCAGTCCACGCCGCCGTTCCCGGTCTTCCAGATGCCGCCCGAGGCCGCGCCGGCGAGCCCCGCGGGTCCGAGTGGCGAGTCCTGCGTCGGTCATCGGCCGTGTCTTCCGCGTTGAGGTTGACGGCGGCGGTCCGGACGCCCTGGCCCGGGCGGACGGAGCTGGCGCTGGGCTGTCACGGGTTTCGACGCAGCTTACGGCCCGGCGGGGAGGCGGGGCAATATCTTCGCGCACGGATGGAAGCGGAAGGAACAGCGCGACCGGCCCGAGTGCAGCCTCCGCACGATGGAGACGCCCACGCCGTCTTCCGCACTCGAGGCCGCGCCCGTCCGGTGTCCAGGCAGTCCGCGGCCCGGTCCGGAGCGTGCACACGGGTGCCCCCGTGAGCGAGTTCCTGAGGGGGTCCCCGTGCCTGTGTGTGTTGACCTGCTTGACGCTCGCGCTCGCCGCGTGCGATGGCCGCCACCGAGCGCACGCGGACGGCGGCAGGGCGGCGAATCGTGCAGGAGGAGCCAGCGGGGCGACGGTGCCGCACGCGGCGAGCGGGGCCGCCCGCACGGGCGGGCGGGACACGCCCGAAGTCCGGGGCGGCTGCGCCGGCTCCGGGGCAGGAGCGGCCCCCGTGCGCTGGCTTGACGCGGCGCCGCCCGCGGACCGGCCGAAGCTGGCGGCCTGGTGCTCGACGGTGGGGACTCCGGTCGTCATGGCGCCCGCGCCGGCGGCGCCGCCGCAGGGCGCGGCAGGCGCGCCGGGCCCCGACCCCGCCCGCCTGGACTCGCTCGTGCTGGTGAGCTGGAACGTGCACGTCGGCGGCGGGAGCCTGGAGGCGCTGCTGGGGGACCTGCGCGCGGGCAGGCTGACGGGCGGCGCGCCCCCGCCGGCGTTCGTGGTGCTCCTCCAGGAGGTGTACCGCGCGGGCGGGGACATCCCGCCACTGGCTGCGCGCGCCGTCACCTCGGTCCCGCACCGGATCGCCCCGCCCCCTCCCGCCGGCTTGCGGGAGGACGTGGTCGCCGTCGCCCGGCGCAACCACTTGTGGCTGCTCTACGTCCCTTCCATGCGCAACGGGCCCGGCGTGGCGGCGCCGCGCGAGGACCGGGGCGCCGCCATCCTGTCCACGCTGCCCCTCGAGGATCCCGCGGCCATGGAGCTGCCGTTGGAGACGCAGCGGCGGGTGCCGGTGCTGGCCAGCGTGGCCGGGGTGACTACGGGCGGCGTCGCCTGGAAGCTCCGGGTGGTGGCCGCGCACCTGGACCACAGGGCGCCCTTCAGCCGCATCCTGGAGAGCTTCGGGGCGGCGCGGCTGCAGCAGGCCCGGGTGCTGGCGGACGCGCTGCCGGACGACGAGCCGATCGCGCTCGGCGCGGACCTCAACAGCTGGGCACCGGCGAGCCTGGAACGGGCGGTGCCGTTCCTGCGCCACCGCTTCCCCTCGGGCGACCCGGAGCCCGCGGGTTCGACCTTCACTCTCGCCGGGATCGGGCGCCGCCTGGACCATTTCTTTTTCCGCCTGCCGGCGGGGTGGCGCGCGCACGAGCGCATCGTCCCCGACCGCTACGGCTCCGACCACAACCCGCTGGTGGCTGTGGTGCGCTTCGGGCCGCGCCGGGGCGCGCCGAGATGACCCTGCCTGCGCCCCGCGCGGAGCGGCATCGTTCCACGCGGAGACGCAGGGGAGCTCAGAGCAGCGGCGCCAGCAGCCGGGAGGCCCGCTCCCGCAGGCGCGTGAACCAGGAACGCCGCTGGAACTCGGCCAGCCGGACCTCGTGGGCGTGGGCCAGGTCGGCCAGGAAGATGGAGTCGAGGGCGGCGGCGGTGCCGGGATCCTGGACGAGGAGCGTCGCCTCCTCGTTCAGCTTGAGGGAGCGCTCGTCGAAGTTGAGGGTGCCGACGGTGCTCCAGACGTCGTCCACGACCAGCGTCTTGGCGTGCATCATGGCTGGCATGTACTCGTAGATGTGCACGCCGGCGCGCAGCAGCTCCCCGTAGTAGGAGCGGGCGGCGTCACGCAGGATGGGCACGTCCATCCTGTCCCCGGGGGTCAGCACGCGCACGTCCACGCCCCGGCGCGCGGCCTGGGCCAGGGCGTTGCGCAGGCCAGCGCTCGGCAGGAAGTAGGGGTTGCTGATCCAGAGGCGCTTGCGGGCACCGTCGGCGGTGAGGGCGAGGAACCGCTCGGCGCCGGTCAGACCGACGGCCGGGGCCGAGTAGAGCACGCCGGCGATGGCGGGGCCGCCCACCGCGGCCGGCCAGGGGAAGAAGGGCTCGCCCGCCAGCACGCGCCCCGTCGCCTCGGCCCAGCCCACCGCGAACGCCGCTTGCAGCGTGGCCACGGCGGGTCCGGTGAAGCGCACGTTCGTGTCGCGCCAGGGTGGATCCTTATGCGACCCGGTCAGCCACTTGTCGTCGAAGCCCGCGCCGCCCAGCCAGCCCACACGCCCATCCACCAGCACCGCCCGCAGGTGCGAGCGATGCTGCGATCGGTGCAGCGTGTACCAGTGCAGCGGCCGGAACGGCGCCACCTCCACACCCGCGGAGTGGAGCGCGCGGAAGTAGTCGCGCCCCAGGCTCTTGCACCCGAAGCCGTCCCAGAGGAAGAGCACGCGTACGCCGGCCCGTGCCCGCTCCGTCAGCACCGCCCGCACCGAATCCGCCACGCGGCCCGGGCCGCAGTAGTACTGCTGCACGACCAGCGTGCGCCGCGCCGCGCGCATGTCCGCCCACAGGCGCGGAAACGTCGCCGCGCCGCTGGTGAAGATCTGGATGCCGTTCCCGGCAGTCAGCGGCGTGAACGTGAGGAACGACTCCAGCGCCTGGAAGCGCGCATCGCCCGGGGAGGAGGGTGTCGCGCTGCCGGGAGTGCCGGAGCCGGATTCCACGCGCATCGGCCGCGCGCTCGCGAACACGTCCTCCAGGTCGTGCCAGACGATGAGGCCGAGGTCGAGCCCCACGGCGGCCGCGATCGTCAGGAGCACACCGAGCGCGAGGTGTTTCATGCGACCATGGCCGTTCCGGCTCCCCCCGGGAGCGTGCCCGTCGTCCCTGCTCCCTGCGGTCATCTGCGCCCGACCCTCTCGCCAGCGGTCACTCGGTGGCCCGGCACGGCTCGGCCCGGCCGGACACCATCCGCGAGCCCCCGGGCACCTCCCGTGCCACGCCGCTCCCCCCGACCGCGCAGCGGCCATGGGATCGCGGGACCGGCCATCGCGAGGGACGATGGATCGCCTGCGCGCGCAGCACCGACGTCGCCCCCTCGATGCTGGCCGCGCGCTCGTGATTGGCGCGCCGACCGCCCCGGCACGCTGCGCGTCACCGCGAGCGCGGACGGGCTGCACCCGGCGGCGGTCACGATCCGCGTGGTGCCGGGGCACCCCGTACCCGTGGTGCCGGCGGTCGGGCGCGAGCGATGAAGCGGCGCGAGTTCGTGCGCGGCGTGGCGGCGGCGGGCACGCTCACCGCGCTGGGCGGCGCGGACTGGCCAGCCGGCTGCGGGTCGTCGAGCTCGGCGTTCAGTACGTCCGCGCTTCCATCCCGCGTCAGGCGGCGCTCCACTCCCGTCTCGAGGTCCACGACGACCAGGTCGCCCCCCCGTTGGTATAAGCCGATCCTTCGGCTGGACGATGCCGGTATTCGCAACAGATTTCAGGGGGTAGCCTCGCGTCGTCGGTCCGGCCGGCGCTACCGGAGCAAGCTTCTGTGCTCCGGTAGCCGACCGCCGCGCGTCAGCTCCTGTGCCGCGGGTTGGCGTTCACCGTGGGAAACGGATGGAGCCCTCGAAGGAGCCCGAGGACGGGCGATCCGGTGCGAGTCCAGCCTGCCGCAGGACGAAGCTACCCGTTGCCCCGGTGAAGCGACCCGTACCGCCGGTGATGGTGAGGGTCTCCACGGAGCTGATGCTCTGGCCGTCTTCGCTCGGGGTACCCTCTGCGGTCCCCGCGGCGAAGAGCATGTCGCCATTGGCTGCGGTGAGGGTCGTGGTCTCGCTTCCGGCGAGCGTCGGGAGATCCGCGAACACGATGTCACTCACCCACGTGTACCTGCCGAGGTGGGTCGCGGCGCCGTCTCCGACCAGATGGACGATCTCGATGTTGGTTGCGGGATCGTAAACGGCGGTGTGCGTTGTCGATAGCGTGCCGCGGAACGGCAGCGGCATGTCGCTCGCAGCCGCGGCCACAGCGGCCGCGCGGACGGCGGTAGGTGGCGCGGTGGGCAGTCTGTCGGTGCAGCCGACAGCGGCGATCACCACAAAGGTGAGCGGGATTGCAGGAGCGCGCATTCGGGCCTCCGGGATCGAGGGGGTCGGTCGTGGGGCCGGCGCTACTTCATTGCCGGCCGGGGCGTCCCGGGCGTACTGTTCACTCTCCGGCGAGCTCCGCCGGCCGGGCCGTATCAGCAAACGCGCGAAAACCGGTCGAAGCACGCAAGGCGTATCCCCGCGGCCCGGCGGGAGCGGTGCATTTCTCTAGGGGCGAAATGGCCTACGAGCCACACGCGTCCGCGGCTGACGAGGTGGAGAAGGAGATCGCCGCGGCACTCGGCGTGCTCCGCCGCGGCGCGCCCGAGGGGATGGAGCGGCTCATCCCTCTCGTCTACGCCGAGTTGCGGCGCGTCGCCCATCGGCTGCTCGGCGCGGAGCCCGCGGGTCATACGCTCTCGACGACCGGGCTCGTCCACGAGGCATATCTGCGCCTCGCCGACCAGAACCGCGTGGAGTGGGCGAACCGGGCACAGTTCTTCGGCCTCGCCGCGCGCGCAATGCGCCGCGTGCTCGTCGATTACGCCCGCCGACACCGCGCCGCCCGTCGTGGAGGAGCCGGCGCGCGCCCGGTGTCACTCGAAGAGGCCGAGGCCGCGTGTGGCGGCGACGTGCTCTCCGTCGCCTCTCGCAGTGACGAGCTGCTCGCGCTCGACGAGGCACTCGAGCGACTGGCGGGCATCGACCCGCGGCTCGCGCGTGTCGTCGAATGCCGCTTCTTCGCCGGCCTCACCGAGGCCGAGACGGCGGAGACGCTCGGCGTCTCGATCCGCACCGTCTCCGCCGACTGGACGATGGCGCGGGGCTGGCTGTACCGAGAGCTGAGCACCGGCGAGTCATGAGCACCCGGAACGATCCGTCGGGGAGCGCGCCCGACCCGTCCAGGGACGCGGATGCGGGCGGGAGCTGGTCCGATGTTCGGGCGGTGGCGGAGGCGGTCCTGTCGCTGCCGCACGAAGCGCGCGCACCGTACCTGGAACGGGCGTGCGCAGGCAATGCAGAGCTACGGGCGGAAGTCGAAGCGCAGGTGAGCGCGTGCGAGCGCGCCGAGCAGTCGTCGTTCCTCGGCGGTGCGGCGGTGGACTTTGCGGCGCCGCTCCTCTCGACGCCGCCTGGCGCCTCGGCAGGCACCGGGAGCGTCGGTATCGGCGACGCGTACGACTCCGGCGACGCGGAGCGCCGGGCGACGTCGGCGGCCGAGCTCCGCGTCGCGCTGACCGGCCGCTATGACGTCGAGCGGGAGATCGGTCGCGGCGGGATGGCGACCGTCTACCTTGCCCGCGACCGCCGGCATGGCCGCCGTGTGGCCCTGAAGGTGCTCGACCCCTCCCTCGGCGCGTCGATGAGCGCCGAACGGTTCCTGCGCGAGATCCGGCTCACCGCGCGCCTGAGTCACCCGCACGTCCTGCCACTGCACGACTCCGGCGAAGCGGCGGGCCAGCTCTACTACGTGATGCCGTACGTGGAGGGAGAGACGCTTCGCGCGCGGCTCGACCGGGAGGGCGCCCTTCCCTTCTCCGACGCCACGCGGCTCCTGCGCGATCTGGCCGACGCGCTGGCGTACGCCCACGGCCAGGGGGTGGTGCACCGGGACCTGAAGCCGGAGAACGTGCTGCTCGCGGATGGCCATGCCGTGGTGGCCGACTTCGGCATCGCGCGCGCCGTGCGGAGCGCTCGCGAGACCGCATCGACGGGGCCGGGTCGGCACAGGGGCACGCTGACGGCGCTGGGAACGTCGTTGGGCACGCCGGCCTACATGGCGCCGGAGCAGGCGGTCGGCGGCGACGTGGACCACCGCTCGGACCTGTACGCGCTCGGCGTGATCGCGTATGAAGCGCTCGCCGGTGCGCATCCGTTCGCCGCCCGAACGCCGCAGGCGATGGTCGCGGCGCACCTCGCCGAGGCGGCGCCGCCGCTGGCCGCCCGCCGGCGGGACGTGCCGCCCGCCCTCGCGACGCTCGTGACGCATCTGCTCGCCAAGGATCCCGCCGACCGCCCGCCGACCGCGGCGATGGTGGTGGCGGCGCTGGAGGACGCCGGCAGCGACTCGCGGCCCGCGCGGCGCGCCCGGCGCGTGGCGCTCGCCGTCGCCGCGGCGCTCCTCATCGCATCGGGCATCGCGGCGTGGGCCCTCTGGCGGGGCGCTCCGGCGCAGAGCGGGCGGTCCGCTCCCGTCGCACCCGCCATCCGCGACGTGGCCGTGCTGCCGTTCGCCAACATCGGCGGCGTGGCGAGTGACGACTACCTGAGCGACGGCCTCACCGACGAGCTGGCCCACGCCCTTGCCCAGCTGCCGGGGCTCAGGCTCGCCGGGCGCGACGCAACCTACGCGTTCAAGGGCAAGCACGTCACGGCGAGGGAGGTCGGGCGGGTGCTCGGCGTCGACGCGTTCGTGAGCGCGACGGTGCGCCGCTCGGGCGAGCGCGTGCGAATCAACCCGCAGCTCGTCAGCGCCGCCGATGGAACGGTGCTGTGGGACGGCGTCTACGAGAGCCGGTCGGGAGACGTGTTCGCCGTCCAGGACTCGCTCACGCACGCGGTGGTGGCCGCACTCGGACCCGCGCTGGGCACAGGCGCAGCGCGCGGAGTGCAGGGAGACCGCGGGCCAGCGGACGTGGCGGTCGACGTCGGGCGTGGCACGCGGGACGCGGAGGCCTACGAGCTGTACCTCGAGGGGATGTACTACTGGCATGAGCGGGGCGCCGAAAACGTCCAGCGCGCCATCGAACTCTTCCAGCAGGCGATCGGGCGCGACCCGGCCTTCGCCCGCGCGTACGCCGGGCTGGCGTTTGCCTACGACGTGCTCGGCGTCTACGTGCCCGACCCCGCCGATTCGTTGAGACCGCTGCTCAGGGCGAGTGCGCTGGCCGCGGTGACGCTCGACTCCACGCTCGCTGACGCGCAGGTCGCGATGGCAGAGGCGCTCGTGCACGAGTCCCGCTTCGCCGACGGGGAGAGGCACTTCCGCGCCGCGCTGCGCATCGAGCCGAGGAACGAGATTGCGCACCACGCGCTCGGCTCCATGCTGGTGAGCGTCGGACGTACGGACGAGGCGATCGCGCAGCTGCGCCAGGCGACGCGGATCGATCCGCTGGCCAAGTCGGCGGGAACGATGCTGACCGAGGCGCTCATCGACGCACGCCGGTTCCCGCAGGCGACGTCCGAAGCACATCGCGTCCTGGCCATCGACTCATTGTTTCCGCTGGCGCTCTACAGCCTCGGGCTCGCCCAGGTGTACGCAGGCCAGCCGGACAGCGCCGTGCGCACGCTGCAGCAAGCCGTACGGCTCGCGCCCACGATCGTTCCGCTGCAGGGCAGACTGCTCTTCGCGTACGCCGCGGCCGGGCGGTGGGACGACGTGGAACGGATGCGGGTACGGCTGCGACGCCCCGGCGGGGACCGTTCCGGCGGCGTCCTCCCCGCCTTCGCCGACCTCGTGCTCGGGGAACCCGCGCCGCTCCTGCGCCTGGTCTCGACGCCCGCCGGCATGGATCGTTGGTCCGCCACCCTGCGGATGACGTTCGCTGCCCCCGGCTGCAACCCGCTCGCCGACCCGCTGTGGGCCGACGAGGGGTACCGGGCGGCCATGCGCCGCCTCGGTGTGGGGCCGTGTCCGCAGACCGGGCCGTGGCCGCTGCCCCCGCGGCCGGGAAGCTGAGACTTCGCCCGCGTCCGCTGCGACGACTGCGCCGCCGAGCGCCTGGTGGCCTTCTCCCCGGGACCTCCCATCCATCCCGAGGCTGAAGCCGCCGGTGCCCTGCCACGTGAGCATGTCGCTGACACTGGCGGCCCTCGTGGCACTCGTGGGGTGTGGCGGGTCGGCGAGCGACACGAACGCCGGAACCCAGGACGCGGCGGCTCCCGCCGCGACTGCGGCCGTGGCGGCCGTGGACGCGTGCTCCTTGCGGATCCCGCACATGGCATCACCGCCGCCGTGGCAATGCTCGCTGTCCGGGTCGGCAAGCGCCAGCTAGGGCTTTCTCCGGTCGCCCTGCACATCGCGGGACCCGATGCACCGGCCTTCACGGGCCTCCGGAAGCTTGCGGCCGAGGCGGTCGGCCGGCTTCGGGCCGCCGGCGGCTAGTGGACCGTATCTGAAGTTCGGTGAGCACCGAGCCGGCGGAGCGGGCGCGAAGCGCAAGGCGCGAGGAGGAAGGAATAGCAGCGCTATTTCGACGACGAGCAACGCGGCGGGTCGCGTCCGATCCGCCGGCGAATGCCATCGCTACTTCGGATACGGTCCACTAGTTTCGCAACTACGGTGACGTGATCCGTGCCAAGCTCGTGCTGCTCGCTGCCGACGGTCTTCAGAACAAGGAGATCGAGGCGGAGCCGCCGGGCGCGCTGCTGAATGGCGGAAAGTCGATAGAGACCTTGGAGGCGTTCACGATCGGCCATGGTAAGGTCGGAGCACAGGCCCTGGCACCGATCCGCGCCATCAGGGCGCCGAATCGCGGATCTGCCTTGAGCGGATCGAACAACGGATCGCACGGAAGACTCTTGAGCCACAGCAAGGGCTCGCGCGCCTCGAGCGAGCGCTCGAGTGAGGTCATCGCCTTGTCGTATTCGCCAAATGCGATTGCGCTGATGGCGAGCTCGTAGTTCAGCGACGTCCGACCACGGCTCTGCTCCAATAGCACGCGCTCGCGGGCGGCGTCACGCCAGCGACCCTCGAGCGCATAGCCGAATACGAGATTGCTCCGACCGCCAAAGGTCAGCGAATCCAGCGCGTACGACGCCCGAAAATGCGCCAACGCGCTGTCGGCCTGACCGGCGAATCCGAACGTGTACCCGAGCTCGCGCTGCAAGAGGGCCTCATTCGGATCGAGCGACAGGGCACGCTTCATCCCGGCAATGCCCTCGTCGAGCCGCCCCGACAGTGCCAGATGGCTTGCGTAGATGCCCGACGCGCCCAGCGACAAGGGGTCGAGCTCGTACGCATGCTGACTGGCGGCCAGGGCTTCTGGCACCCGACCGACGGAGGCGAGCGCCAGCGCGTAGGCGAGCAACAGATCGACATGATTCGGATTGAGCTCGACTGCGCGCTCGAGCGGAACGAGCGACTCTCCAAAGCGCATCTCGGCTCCGAGCGCATTCGACAGCGCGATGTAGGCTTCGGCAAGCGTCGTATCCACGGCGAGGGCAGCATCGGCGTTCTTGCGGACTTCGGCGACGATCGAATCGAGAGGGCCAATGCCCATCAGAGGCAGGGCCGCCTGCGCGACCGCGAGGTATGCGCGCGCCCGCGCGAAGCGTGGATCGTGCTCGAGCGCCTGACGAAAGAGCTGCTCCGCACCAATGAATTCCAGGCGATCGAACGCATAGCGCCCGCGCAGCAGGAGGTCGTACGCCGAGTCGTCGGCGGTACCTCGAGCTCCGGCGGAGGCGACCTCGTTTCCGCCGAGCCTTGCCGGTGCCAGGCGCAGCTTCCCGGTGATGGCGCGGGTAATCGAATCCTGCATTCCGATCAGCGCGTCCGGCCGCCCGTCGAATGTCGCGCTCCAGAGCGCGACGTCGTCGGCGGTGCGCACGAGCTCCGCCGTGATGTGGAGACCGTTCATGGAGCCGCTCACGGTTCCCTGGACCACCGCGGCCACGCCGAGTGCCGAGGCGACCTCGCGCGCATTCTTGCCTTTCACCTGCTGTGATGAGCTTCGCGCCCGGACGGTAAGCTCCGAAAGCGCGTTCAGCGCATCGCGCACGTGATCCGTGACTCCATTCTGCAGGTAGTCCAGCGCCGTATCGCCGCTCGTGTTCTCGAACGGCAGGACGGCAATGGAGCGGATCGCACCCTCTTCTCCGCCAGCGAGCTCTCGCCAGAGAATGGCAAGCGCGACGAGCGCGGCCATGCCCACGACAATGGAGATCCGGAGACGCGAGGAAGTCGAGACCTGGGTGCGGATGTGCGGCCGACCTGGCGGCAGGGTCTCGAGCGGCGTGTCCACCATCTCGAGCTCCCGTGCGACATCAGCGGCCGTTTGTGGCCGCTCTCCAGGCTGCTTTGCGAGGCAGCGCATCACGAGGCCCGCGAGTCGCCGTGGCGTTGCCGGTCTGAGAGACGCGATGTCGGCTGGATCCTCGATCGCATGCGCAACCAGCACCGCCTGCATGTTTCGCCCGGCGAACGGTGCCCGGCCGGCGAGCATCTCGTACGCCATGGCGCCAAACGCGTACAGGTCCACGCGGTGGTCGGCTGTCGGATCGCCCGCGGCCTGTTCTGGCGCCATGTACGCCGGAGTGCCGAGCGCGGTACCGACGGCGGTCATCGTGTCGTCGGCGAGCACGGCGCCGCTGATCGCTTTCGCGACACCGAAGTCGGTCACTACGGCCGAGTGGCCGGCCAGGAGCACGTTGTCCGGCTTTATGTCTCGATGGGTGATGCCCTTGCCGTGCGCGTACTCGAGTGCGCGCGCGACGTCGCGCAGGATCGAGATCGTCTGCGGTATCGCAAGCTCCCCCTGCGATAATCGCTCGCGCAGCGACTCGCCCTCGACGTATGGCATCGTGTAATACGGGAGGCCGTCCATCTCTCCGGCGGAGATCAGCGAGACGACGTGCGGGTGCTGGAGTGTTGCGGCCAGGGAGATCTCGCGGCGGAAGCGTGCGGCCGAGCCATCGCCCACGAGCCCGGCCGGGAGGACCTTCACCACGACCCGCCGTCCCAGCGCGACCTCCATCGCGAGATATACCCGCGACATACCTCCCCCGCCGAGCTCGCGCTCAATGGCGTAGGCATTTCCAAGCACCTCCTGGAGCCGGTCCCGGAAGTCGGGCAAAAGGGTGATCCGCGAAGGACGGGGAGTCAGAGCGCCGGCGTGTTTGCGCCACACGGCCGCCGCATAAAGTTAGCGGAACCGCCCGGCAAGAGGAATGAGGCCCCCGGTCCAAGTGCCAGCTACCGCCTGTCCGTCCGTCCTCCGCTCCCCGGCCCGGCCCACACGGTGACAATCGAACCTTTGGACGGGTCGCCGTCCGATTCTGAAGCCGCGGTCGAGACGCTGCCCTGGCCGGCTCGGCCAGGTCGCGCGCCGCCGGATCAGGACAGGCGCCGCAGCGCCGCCCTGGCCTCGTCCACGAAGTGGCGCAGGGGGGGGTCCGGCACGTCCATCCGGCGAAGGAACTGTTCGTAATGGAAGCGGGCCAGGTGCTTCGCGTAGGTGCGAAGCCGGGGGTCATCGTCTTCCTTTCCCTGCCAGCCCAGCGCCTGGTTGTATCGCCAACCGGCGACCCAGAAGGTCGTGTCGGCGGTCGCGGCGAGGTGGAAGGCGTCCTCAGCCTGGGCCCAATGACCCGCTGCCGCCTGGCGCTCCCCTTCGAGGAAGTCGCGCAGCGCCGCGACCTGGTGCGTCGTGACGTCGCGCAGGAAGACGGAGGGCGGGGGGCCTTTGCTCCAGATCTGCCGGAGAAGTGCAAGGGTGATCGAGTCGGATAGTGCAAATAGGCTGTCGGCCGGCGCCCGGACCACGATCACCGGCCCCAGCGGTACGTGCGTGTCCGTGTTGTAGATCCCGAGATCGAGCCGGACGCCCGCTCGCGCGCGCACCAGGGTGCCCTGCACGAAGCTCCCGGCCCCGAACCGGCGGCCGATCGCCGAGGCCTGGTCGGGGCTCAGGCTCCGAGCGGACCCGACCGCGGTGAGGATCCGGTAGCGATCCACGGCGCGGACGGGCCCCACGCCATCGAGCGTGCGGCTCACCGTCATCATCAGGTCGCCGCCCAACCTCGCCAGGGCCGAATCCGGGGCGCTCGGCACGAAGGGCAGCACGGCGATCATGGAGGCAGCCGGCGCGACCCCCGGCCGCCGGGCCCGCGCCACCAGGAGCGTGCCGACCGCCATCAGCACCGCGGCCGCCACGACGACCATCGCCGTGCGGAGCGACCTGAACGGGATGTCCAGCGTGCGCCCCGGCGGCCGGGGCACAGGACGGGTCGTCGTGAGCGCCTCCACGAACTCGGACGCGCTGGAGAACCGGTCCGCGGGGACCTTCGCCAGTGCCCGCTCGATCGCCAGCTGCATCGGCGCCGGCACGGTTTCGCGCACGGTGCGCAGCGGGGGAACGGGGGCCGCCAACCGCCGCGCCAGGATCGCGTGGGGGGTCGGGCCCGTGTACGGCGGCTCGCCAGCCAGCATCTCGTACAGCACGCATCCGAGGCTGTAGACGTCCGAACGCCCGTCGAGCCGGTCCTCGCCCAGGGCCTGCTCCGGGCTCATGTACAACGGCGTACCCACCGCGAGCCCGGTTTCCGTCAGCTTGTCGCTGCCCGCCGCCGAAACCGCCAGCGCGATCCCGAAGTCCGCCACGACGGCGTGTCCTCTCTCCAGCAGAATGTTCTCCGGCTTGATGTCGCGGTGAACGACTCCACGGTCGTGGGCATAGGTCAGCGCATCGGCCACGGCCCGCGTGATCTGGAGCGCGTCCTCGATCGGAAGCTGCTTCTCCCGGGCCAGGCGGTCCCGCAGGGACTCGCCCTCCACGTAGGGCATGACGTAGAACAAGAAGGATTGTCCACCCCCCGGGACGGTAGTCTCGCCGCTGTCGTAGAGCGGAAGAATATGCGGGTGCCGCAGGTTGGCGGTTGTCGTGATCTCGCGCAGGAACCGCTCGTGGCCCACCGCCGCGGCCAGCTCCGGCCGCAGGACCTTGAGGGCGACCTTGCGTCGGTGCTTGAGATCCTCGGCGGATAGTTGTGCCGACGCCGGGCGGCCCCTCCGTCAATTTCCCGACGGACTTCAACGCGGGATTCCACTCCCGCTCGCGCGGAGGTCCGTCATGTAGTCGAAGACGACATCGGCGGGCGCGGCGATCGTGACGGCGTTGCGGACGACTCCCATGGATCCTCCCTCCTCTGCTCCGCAAGCGGCTCAACGCTCCTGAAATGAATGGCCAGGAGCAGGAGACTGCCCGGAACCGTGATGCCCCACGGCAGACCGAACAGCAGCTGACCCACCGAGTAGCCGGGATGGAAATACGCGATGCAGAACAGCGGAATGATCAGCCCGTTCGCGATGAACAGGCGCCGCACCCACAGCTGCAGTCCCTCCTTCTGGAAGAGCGGAGCCGCGAACAGCGTGGACAGGCTCAGGAAGATGTAGCCCAGCGCATCCACGTCCCAGAAGAGGGAATGGGGCGTCTGATTGAGCACGGCGAGGGGGCCGGCCGTGCCCGCCGGATCCTCGAACGTCCAGGAATATCCAGCCGGGATGACGGTCGCCAGCTGCACCACGTAGTTCAGCGTGTTGTACGTCGTGTAGATGACAGCGAACGCCACGGCCGCACTGCCCCAGAACCTGTCCTCATCCCTGGCGGTGGCATCGAGAACGAGCATCGCCAGCAGGAAGGGTACCGGCATCATGAGGGATGTGACGAAGGCGATGACCGCGTCCGTTGCCGGGCTCACCATGTCGAAGATCTGGAGGAACGCGCTGAGTACGTAGCCGAACGCCCCGACCAGCGCCGTCGTTGCCGCCCAGAAGCCGATCCTGTTGAGCGTCTTCTTCGTCTGCGGCGTCATGCGTCCTCCTGTGCGGAAGCGATCCCATCGACATCGGTCATGAGCTCGCGAAGCCGGCGCACATAGCGGCCCACCGGCGCGCCGTCGGTCACCGCGTGATCGAAGACCACCGTCAGAGCCAGCACTTCACGGTCGCCCTCTGGGGCGCGCCGTCGTGCAATGCCCCCGACGCCAATGGCGAGGGGGTGAAGCCCCGAGGGGATGCCCCAGGCGAGAACGCCGGGGCTGGCCATTCCGGTGGCGGTCACGACCACGGTCCCCATGGACTTCTTGATCCACATGGAGTGCACGCGCGGATACTCCGCCGCCGCGCGAGCGACGCAGCTCACGACCCAGGCCGTGAACCCGAGACCCCGGCCGGTTCGGCGTCTGAACGCCCGGATCCGATCGCGCACGTCCGTGACATCCATCTCGAGGAGGATCGGGATCTGCGCCCGCTTCTTCGCGAGTCGAAGCCAGTCCAGGGTCGCGTTTCGCTCGGGTCGGAACGGCACGACCCGGTATGGACCCACGCCGTCCTGGGCCGGGGCGGAGCTCGGACCGGCTCCGGTTGGAGCGCGGGTCGCGGGCGCGGTCTTCACCGAGCCCGACGCAGACGAGGGCATTGCCGCCTCCGGCCAGGGGGGACCTGGGAACCAATATGGCTCCCCCGTGTGCCCGTGGGAATCTCCCCAAGGACCCCGCCGGGTCTCCTCTCGGACCAGGCGACCTGTACAAGGACTGTCCACGCCTCGAGCGCTGGCGGGAGCGCGACATCAACTACTTCATGACCGCGCGGCTCACGCCTCAGCAACTCCATTACCTGGTCGTAGATTGGGGCTGGGCGATGGGGAAGTGCCGCGACCCGCGCCTCGAGCGCTGGTTCCTGACGCAGCTCGACGTCGCGACCGAGCGTACGCAAGGCCTGTCTCATCAGGCGGATCGATTGACGTCCTTCTGGGATGGGCTGCCGCGCGGATTCGCCGGGGCCAGGGCGGAGATTCTGCTGCGCCAGAACCCGGACGCGTTGCTGCGGCTCGCCGGCGCGCTGCAGGCGCCGGGGCTGCCGCGGCTGTTCTCGCTGAGCGACTACCTCGAGTGGGCGATGCAGCCGCGGCGCGAGCTCGGCGTCGCCGCCTCGCCGGTGGTCGAGCGCGAGCTCGCCGAGCTGTTCGCCTGGCGCGAATTCACAGCGGATCATGAGGAGTTTCGCGGTGCGCCGCCCCACTTCTGGTGGGACACCCTGCGCTCCGCGCCCGGCCCGGGCGGAAGGGGTGGGGCACCGTCTCGCTGGGTCGGATGAAGCTGGACGGCGGCGGAGCGGTCTGCGAATCCACGGCCGTGTCGAGTTGCTCGCACGTCCGGTAAAGGTCCCCTGACGGCTGCCGCGTACAGTGCGCACGGCGCCCTGGCGCCGGATCCTACATGGGTCGCTCCCTGGTCGGACGTAGGTGCCGTCGTGGCTGCAAATGCACAACCGGCCGGCCAGAATCTTCGCAATTCTGACCGGGCGGCCGGCCTTGGGGCCGCGCACAGTCTGCTGGGAGGCCGAGTAGTCGGCGGGCTTCACGGCGTGAATTCACGCGCTTGCGGACTTCCCGCCGAATGGCGCGAGCGAACTCCCTTCCCGAGGCGTTCCTCGGTGGCGGCTGGATCAGGATCCGCTGCCGGCCCGCTCCAGCCGCTCCGCGATCCACATCTTCACGAGCGACTGCCGCGGCACGCCCAGCCGTGCGGCCTCACGGTCCAGCGAGCGCACCATCCACGCGGGAAAATCAACGTTCACCCGGCGCTGCTCGAGCCCGGGGCGGTGGGCACCCGACACGTCCAGGTAACGCATGATGTCCTTCCCCTCGTCGAATTCGCGCTCGAACCTATCCGCCTTCACCTTCATACAGTTCCACCTCCTCTGGGCGGGAGCGGCGGACCGAGATGAGTCGGATCCGCTCTTCGCGGTACGTGATCACGGCCGACCAGTGCGTGCCGGCAATCCGTCCCACGACCAGCAGCCGCGGCTCATCGATCGTCCGGGCGGGAATCTCGATCCGGTTCTCGTCCTCCCAGAGCGCCACGGCCGCGTCGAAATCGATCCCGTGCTTCTCCTCGTTCGCCGTGCTCTTCGCCGGGTCGAATTCGAATTCCATAGTATAGAATCTATACCGCTGCAACCCCCTGCGGAAGCGCCGAGCTCACCTCGTCACTCGAAACACCACCGCGCCGCCACCGCACAGCTGCCCGGCTACCGCGCGGCCGCCATCATCGGGGCGGGAGCAGCCGTCGGTGTTCCGGACATGACCTGCTCGCCGCGATCGCGATCCACAGCGGCGTCGCGGCGTGGATCAGATTTCCGAGTGTGCCGGCCCGGATCCTCACGTGCCCGAGAGCCCTCCGCGCCACGCGGCGACGAGTCGATCGGGTCGCCGCGATGCGTGTCAAACGGAACGTCCCGCAGTCCCGGGACCTGGCGGTTCCATCCGCGTGGATCATCTCGATCCTGAACGGGCCTTCCCCAGCTCGCGGCGCTGGCGGCCGGCCGCGGCCGAGGCCTGCCAATCTCGGACGCGACTACGAAGACGTCCGCAACCGTGCCATGTGTGGAAGGCCTCCGGCAGCCGCCGCGGCAGCCATTTCGCGGCTACATGGGTCGGAACAGCTCCTCCGTTTCGAGCACGAGCGCCGAGGCCGCGCCCGCCGGCTCCCAGGAGAGCCGCCCCTGCACCCGCTCCGGGTCTTCCGCGCCTTCGGCGAAGCGCCACGCCCACACCGCCCGCTCCTCCGGATCCACCACCCAGTACTCGGGCACGCCGAAGTCCCGGTAGCGCCGGGGCTTCTTCACCCGGTCGATGGACCCCGACGAGGGCGAGAGGATCTCCACCACGAGCCCCGGCGCCTCGTGGACGCCGCGACTCGTGATGCCGTCCCGCGCCGCGTTGGGGACGAAGAGCAGGTCCGGCCGCAGGAACTGCCCCTCCACGAAGAGCAGGTCCACGTCGGGAAGCACGACGCCCAGATGCTCGCGCTCGACATACTGCGACAGGGCGATGACGAGCTTCGCGAGGATGAACTGGTGGCCGGTGGAGGGCGCCGGCGTCACCAGCACCTCTCCATCGATGACCTCGTACCGGTTGCCGTCATCCGGGAGGCGGGCGTACTCGTCATACGTCCAGGTGTAGCGCGTCGGGGTCGGGGTCACGGTTCTCGCCTCGCTCACGGGTGGACAATGCGGCGGCCGACGGGGCGGGTCCATGGCGGGATCGGCCTTTCACCACGATACACCGAACGCCGCCGGTTGGCGACGGCGGCCGCTCTCGACCTGCGCGCGCGATCGGCGCTGCTACGCCCGCATCATGAACCGCTTCTCCTCGCGGCGCCCGCCGGCACGCTGCGGCCTGCGACGTACGGCTCCTGCTACCCACCGTCGCGCATGGCGCCCCGGGCGTGGGCGAGGTCGCCCTCCTTCGACTCGATCCGCTGTCCGCTTCCGGGAAGGGGCATGCGCATCCGGACGGCGCGCGGGCACGGGGCGGATCGCTCGGACTTCCCAAGCCCTCGCGTAGCAACTGGTTAGGCCGCGCCGCCATGCACGGCACGTTCCTTTCCTGCCGGAGAGGCCGCCACGGCCCGTGCCTGGGGCTGAATCCTCGCCGCGCGATGAGATGTCCAGCCTGAATCCGGGATCTGGAGAGGATGCGAAACGTGCACCGCATATCCGCATTTCACGTCCTGGTCGTGTTCATGCTGGCCGTTGGCGTCGGCGCCACCACGGCCATCTTTTCCGTGGTGAACGGGGTGCTGCTGCGTCCCCTGGCCTTCCCGCACCCGCAGCAGCTCGTGCTGGTAGGCGAGCGGTCACCGCAGCTCCAGCAGGCGGCGCAGAACTTCCGCTTCTTCGATACTCCCTCCGCCGTCCTCGCCTGGCGGGAGCAGGCCACGGACCTTCAGGGGGTGGCGGCGCTGCAGCGCGCGTCGTTCACGCTCGATCAGCAGGGCCGGCCGCAAGCGTTGGACGGCGCGTCGGTGACGCCGAATTTCTTCGATGTGCTCCAGGCGAAACCGGAGGTCGGGCGCTTCTTCACGCCGGCCGACGCGTCCGACAGCACCCACGCCATGGTGATCACGGACGCGCTCTGGCGCTCGGCGTTCAACGCGGACCCCCGCGTGATCGGGCGCATGGTGGGCGCGCCCGGGCATGAAGCGCGCGTGATCGGCGTACTGCCGGACAACTTCCGCATCGGTGGCAGCGAGCTGGGGCCGATGACGGCGGGCACCCGTACGGAGTTCTTCGTTCCCTTCGAGTTCGGACCGAGCTCCGGCCAGCTGCGAGCCGTCTGGTCGAATTTCAACTACACCGTGATCGGCCGGTTGAAGCCGGGCGTCAGCGTCGAGCACGCCCTGGCGCAGCTCAACACGATCCAGGCGCACCTCGCCGCGGACGCGCCGGACAGGGCGCCCGGGATGACGCTGGAGGGAGAGATCACGCCGGTTCTCGACTACGCCACGAACGCCTCCCGGCAGGCGTTGTGGCTGCTGCTCGGCGCCGTCTGTGCGGTGCTGCTCATCATCAGCGTCAATCTCGGCGGATTGTGGGTGAGCCGGGTGGTCGACCGGCGCCGAGACTGGGCGATCCGGATCGCGCTTGGCGCCGAGCCCGGACGGCTGGCGCGAGGGGTCCTGTGGGAGGGGTCGATGTTGGGGGTGATCGGCGGTGTGGTCGGCGTGGCGTGTGCGGCCGCGGGCCTGCGGGGGCTGCTGGCACTGGCGCCGCAGGACATCCCGCGGCTGGACCAGGTGCACGTGGACGGGCGGGTGATGGGAGCGGGGCTGCTGCTTTCCGCGGCGGCGGGACTGCTTACGGCGCTCGTGCCGGCCCTGCGCGTGGCACGGGCCGATCCGCAGGGTTCGTTGAAGGGGGGCGGCCGCGCGGCGACGGCGGGGCCGGCGAGCGTACGGTCGCGGCAGGGGTTGATCGGCGTGCAGGCGGCGCTTACGACATCGCTCATCGCCGTGGCGGGGCTGCTTGGCTTCAGCCTCTATCGGCTGATGACCAGGCCGACGGGATTCTCGACCGAGCAGGCGGTCGAGGCGAGGGTAGTGATCGGCAACTACACCAACGCGCAACGCGACCGAATCCTGCAGCAACTCCCGGCGGCCGTGACGGCGATTCCAGGCGTGCAGGCGGCCGGGTTGACGTCACATCTCCCGCTCCAGGGCGAAACCTGGATCGACGGGGCCGGAGTGCCGGGCGAGCAGTACCCGCCGTCGCAGCAGCCGAGCGTGAACGTGCGCTTCATCGGCGGGGACTACTTCTCGACCATGCGAATTCCGCTCGTCGCGGGCCGGAATTTCCGCGAGGGCGATCGGCCGGCCGGATGGCCACCGAAGACGCGGGCCGAAGAGCAGACGATGCAGGAGGCCGTGATCATCTCGGAGGCCACGGCGCGTCGCATCTGGCCGGGACGGGATCCGCGGACCCTGATCGGGCAGCCGATCGCGGTCAACGGTCTGACGCCGACCATCGTGGGCGTGGCAGCCGACGCACTCGACGGCACGCTGAGCTCCGCGGCGCCGCCGGTGGTCTATCAACCCTATTGGAACTGGGATCCCTATGCGTTTTCCCTCGTTCTACGGACGAGGATGCCGGTGAGCTCGATCGCGGGGCCGCTGCGGGCGGCAGTGTGGAACCTGGCGCCGAACGCCCCGATCACCGAGATCGAGCCCTTGCGCTCGCTGCGCGCCGCAGCGACGGCGCCGCAGCGCTATCAGTTCACGCTGCTCATGACCTTCGCCGCTCTGGCGCTGTTGCTCGCCGCGATCGGCGTGTACGCGCTGGTGGCCCACAGCGTGGCGCAGCGGAAGAAGGAGCTGGCGATCCGGCTGGCGCTGGGCGCGCCGGCGGGCGCGATTCGCGGACTCATCGCGAAGCAGGCCCTGGCGCCGGTCGCGCTGGGCGCGCTGGCGGGACTGGCCGCGGCCCTGGCCGGCGGGCGGCTGCTGCGCAGCCTGGTCTACGGCGTCGGCGCGCGCGACCCGGTGACGCTCACCGCCGCGGTGGCGGTGGTGCTCGCCGCCGCGGCCGCCGCCTGCGTGCTGCCGGCGCGGCGAGCGACGCGGGTGGATCCGAACGCGGCATTGCGGGCGGAGTGACGGCCGGCTCGGCAGACCCTTCCGGCGTGACACCCTGTTCGCCCTGCTCCTCGCCGTGGGCGACACAGCCCGGGCGATCAGGGCGCTCGGGCTGAAACCACTGCTCCGGTGCCGCAGTCACGGCTTGGCTAGCCCGAAGTTCCAGCGCGAGATTGGTATTAACTTGTTGCTGCCGATGCGGTTAGCTCTGGCAGCGGGTGCTTCGGTTCTGTCTACAACCGGCCGGAGAGCCCCAGGAGCTCGAAAGCTCGGCGCTGCAGGGGCGTCGGTTCAGTGACGAGATCGAAGGTGGCCTCCGCGAGGCCGGGTGGGCTGCAGCGGTTCCTGGCGAGCGTGGCGAGGTCGGCCATGAGAGTGTGGAAGTCGTGGACGACCTCGCCGTTCTGCGTCCGCTTGGTGGCCGCCTTCTCCTCGGCGCCCCGGGAGCGCTGCGCCCGCGCGACGACCGAGGGGCGGCGGGCGCGGCCGGCGTCGGGCTCTCCGTCGCGGAAGAGGAGCGGAGCGAGGGCGCCCTGCATGTGCCAGAGGACATAGTAGGCCAGCATGCAGAGGAAGACGTGCGCGCGGACCCGGTCCGGGAGCCGGTGGTGAATCGGCCGCACCTCGAGGTCCACGGTTTTGAAACTGCGGAAGGCGCGCTCGATCCGGGCGAGATCCTTGTAGGCCTGGACGGCTGCCTCGCTGCCCAGCATGTCCGCGGGCACGCTGGTGCGGATCACGTAGACGCCGTCGAGGCTCGCTTCGCCCTCGATGCGCTCGGTGTTGCGGCGAAAGGTGAAACTCTCGTCGGTGATCTCGTAGTAGAAGTGCTTGCCCATCTTGTAGCGGCCGAGCACCCGGCCCACCCGGATCCCGATGGTGTCTTTGCCACGGAGCGGTCGGCGTTCGCGCAGGGTGGCCTTGCGGATCTTCTCCAACTCCCGCTCCGTACAGGCGAGCAGTTCGGCTCGCTTGCGCGCCCGCTCCTCGGCCAGGAAGGGATTCTTGCAGGCGATGAGCCGCTCTCCCGGGTGGTCTGCCGAGGTGATCTCAAAGAGGTCTTGCTCGTCGAAGAGCGAGAGCTGAAGCACCTCTTCCTCGACGAGGCTCGCAATGGCGGGAGCGCGCAGCGCACTGATCCAATCCAGCCCCTCCACCGGCCGCAGTTCGTCGCGGATGCGCGCCTCGGTGAGGAGCCCCCGGTCCGCCACAAACACCACCCGCCTCAGTCCGAAGCGGTCGCGCACCTTGTGGATCGCCGCGGCAAGCGTGGTCGGATCCGCCGTGTTGCCGGGGAACACCTCCACGGCCACCGGACAGCCGTCGCCGGCGCACAACAGCCCGACCACGATCTGCAGCTTGTCTTTCTTCCCGTCGCGGCTGTGGCCGAGCTTGGCCAACGGGCAGCTGCGCCCTTCGAAGTACGTGGATGTCACGTCGTAGAGGAGCAGCGTGCCCTCCTTCAAGTGCCGCTCGGCCAGTGTGCGCTCGATCCGCCCCTGCCGCTGCCCCAGCCAGTCCAGCGCCGGATAGAGATCGTCCGCCGTAACCTCTCCCAGCTCGAGCACCTCCCCGAGCGTCGAGGTGGCCGTCGCCCGGGCCAGCCGGCGGGCGGTGGCCAGCTTCGAGGAAGGCTCCAGGATCCGGGAGACGATCATGCCCACCACCCGGTCCCGCTCGGGCGTGCGCCGGCTCGAGAGCAGCCGCTCGAGCCCCAGCTTCCGAAGCGTTCCCAGCACGGCCACCACATGCCCGTGCGGCAGGGTCCGCAGAACCCGCACACCCGCCTCCTCGGCGGGCACGAAGCGCTCGCCCCGCAACGCCCTCCGCACGAGCTCGATCACCGCGGGCGGCAGGTGCGAGATGTTGCCGACGGTCTCGTTCTTGACCTTGCCGCCTTCGCGGTACGTGCGGCGCAGCAGGTGAGTGACGTAGACCTTGCCCTTGTAGTGGCGGCGGGAGGTGGCCACGTGGACGGGGCCGGACCGAGCGGGCAAGGGGCAGCTCCGGGCGCATGGTTACCGTCTACAGTACACATGAAGCTACAGATTGGGGTGCACCCATGTCAATGGTCTTGATAGCTTCACGTTAGTGACTACATCCTGCAGCGCGAAATGGGGCTCAACCCCTTGCCCACCAAAGGATTGCACCCCTATCGTCCGGCGGAACTTCCGGCTAGCGCTTCACCACCTTCACCATCCACGCGTCGGTGCGGTCGTTGCGCACGGTGACCACCGCGCGCTTCAAGTCATCCGAGATGGACACATCGGAGACCGGCAGGGGAATGGTGCCGAGGGACTCCATCGCCCCCGGGCCGGTGAGCCGGTAGAGCGCGACCGACTGATCCGTGGGAAACACCGCCAGCAGGAGCGAGCCATCGGTGAGGAAGGCGGTGCCGGCATTTTCCGCGAAGATCGACTTCCACGGGGTGCTGGAGCCCTCGTCGAGGGAGATCATGCCCACGTCCAGGCCGTCCTTCTGCTCCGCATTCCAGCCCAGGTAGCTGATACGGCGGCCGGAGGGATCGGAGAGCATCTGTCCCAGGTCCCACAGGTCGGCGGGTTTGGGAATGACCCGGACGTGCCCGTGCTGGTTCACCACGATCCGGTCGGCGGCGGCGGGAATCCAGCTCCATCCGCCGGCCACCGGCGTAAAGTCCACGATGCCGGAATCCGGAGGCAACTCGAACGTTTCCTGCTCGCCGCCGTCGCGCACATCCACCAGCGCGAAGTGCACCCGGCGATCGGGCCGGGTCGTGCCGAGGGCGAGGGTCACCGAATCGACCCAGTATGCGCCCAGCAGGCTGCCGGTCACCGGAAGCGTGAGCGTGTCGCCGCGGTCGTAGGGCGTGATCTCGATCCGCTCGTGCGGCTTTCCGTCGGTTGAGGGGAGCTCCCGGATCCAGCGCAGCCGCGATCCGTCGGGCGCGATCTCCACCTGTACCGCGGCGGAGGTCTGAGCGATCCGAGCCGATTCGGGGAGACGTCCCGCCAGCAGGTCGGCAAAGGAGAGCTGCCAGACGCTATACTCGTAGGTTCCCTGGTCCAGCACCAGGCTGCGGCCGTCGCTGGTCAGCGAGAAATCCGTGATCGGACCGGGGATGGTATCCCAGCGGGCACTGAAGCGGCCGCGTGCGCGGTCGATCGGGATCCGGAGCAGGGAGAGGCTGGCGCCCGAGAGCCAGAGGGCGTTGGCCGCCTCCTGGCCGCCCAGAATATAAAAGTTGGAGTTGATCCGGCCGCCGATCCGGCCGTCGCGTCCCACCAGCTCCCAGACGCCGGCGCCGCCCTGGCGCACTTCGGCGAGGATCCACCCGCTGCCGGGTACCTCGAGCAGGCGTCCGATGCCGGATCCGGCCTGTTGCAGGTGGATGCTGTCGCGTGGCTCGCCCGCCAGCGTCGTGATCCGGAGCCAGAAATCCCGGGCGGACCCCATGGGTGGCCCGACCAGCAGGGAATCGCTGCCCAGGAATGTGGCCACGCCGTTGCCGACATAGCGCGGCGATCCGCCCAGGATTGAAACCAGCCAGCTGCCCAAGCGCTTGTCGATGGTACAGAACACCAGAAGATTGCGCCGGTCGGGGCTCCACTGGATGCCGTAGCCCGAAGTCGCGCCTTCCAGAATGACGCGTGATGCGGTGCCGCCGACATCGGTCACATTGACCGCATCGGTGCATCCACTCTCGCCGCAGCGGCGGCTGAAATAAGCCAGTTGCCTGCCGTCGCCCGAGACGGCCGGGCGCAGCACGTTCGCCGTGGCGGTGAGCTGGACCTTTGCTCCCAGAATGAGCCCGTGCGGGTGGGTGCCAAGCTTGGCGAGCAGGATTGCGGCGGCGAGGAGGACCACCCCGCCGCCTGCGGCGAAGGCCATCCAGCGCCGGCGCGAGCCCTCCCGCGCCGTCCCCGCCGCGCCCGCCTCCAGCGCTTCGCTGAACTCGCCGGCGCTGGCGAATCGGTCCGCCGGATTCTTGGCCAGGGCGCGGGCCACCGCCTGGGTCACTCCGGGCGGAAGATCTTCGCGCAGCAGACCCAACGGCGTCGGATCCTCCGTCACCAAGCGGGCGATCATGGCCTGGGCGGTCGGCGCGGTAAGCGGCGGCACTCCGGCCAGCATCTCGTAGAGCACGGCGCCGAGGGAATAGAGGTCGCTCCGGGCGTCGAGCTCACGCTGCCCCAGCGCCTGCTCCGGACTCATGTAGAGCGGGGTTCCCAAGGTGAAGCCGACCTCGGTCAGGCGCGTCCCACCCGCTTCGCTCACCGCCAGGGCGATGCCGAAATCCGTGAGCATCGCCTCCCCCTGGTGCAGTAGAATATTCTCCGGCTTGATGTCCCGATGGATCACGCCGTGCCGGTGGGCCACGTCCAGCGCGCCAGCGATCTGCCGGGTGAGATCCAGGGCCTCGGTCAGGCCCAGCCGCTTGTCCCGCGACATCCGTTCCCGCAGGGAGGCGCCAGCCACGTAGGGGATGACGCAATACAGCAGGCCCCCCTCAGCGCCGGAGTCGATGAGGGTCAGGATGTGCGGATGGTCCAGCCGAGCGGTGATGCGAATTTCGGAAAGGAAGCGGGAGACGCCCATCAGCAGGGCCAGCTCGGGGCGCAGCACCTTGAGGGCTACCTGCCGGTCGTGGCGCAGGTCGGCAGCGAGGTACACAGTCGCCATGCCTCCCCGTCCGATTTCCCGCTCGATGCGGTAGCGACCGGCCAGGACGGCGCCCGGCTCGGGCATGCCGCCGGCTGCGGTATCTGTCATATGGCGCAAGCGTATCGGACGCGCCGCGCGGAGGCAAGGGTGGGCCGGGTATCAGGGACAAGGCATGAGGGATTGGGTGTCTAACTGTCCCGGTTAGGTTCCCAGCCCGAGGGATTGGTGATTGAGGATTGAGGATTGAGGAACGAGGTATCTTCAGAAGGTGTGGAAACGAGCAGAAGGCGGTGACACCTTTCGGTTGAGCCATCAACCACGGGCCTCGTGCCCGCACGAAAGGAGCCACCGCCGTGTCAAAGGTAACCAAGGAAGCGTCCTCGTCGTCAAGCGTGGTATGGGGACAGCTGGAGGGCTTTGCCCGCGAGCAGGTTCAGGTATTCGTCCAGCGGCTGCTCGCGGAAGAGATCGAAGGGCTCCTGGGCCGGCGGAAGTCGGAGCGGCGAGAGCCCGGATCGGAGCCGGTCTAGCGGAACGGCTACGGCAAGGCGCGTAGGCTGGCGTTGTCGAACGGCACGATCAAGGTTCGGCGCCCGCGGGTTCGAGGGCTGGAAGAGCGGTTCGAGAGCCGAATCCGTCCGCTGTTCAAGCGGCGCACGGAGGAAGTCAGCCATCTCCTGCCCCAGCTCTACCTGCACGGGCTGGCGCTCGGCGACTTCGAGCTCGCGCTGAGGGGGCTGCTGGGGGACGCTGCTCCCCTTTCGGCTGCTTCGATCGCTCGGCTGAAGGCGCAGTGGCAGCTCGAGTTCCAGGAGTGGCGGAGCCGTTCGCTGGCCGAGCTCGACATCGTGTACTGCTGGGCGGATGGCCTGTACGTAAAGGCCGGCATCGACGACGGCAAGGCGGCGCTCCTGGTGATCATCGGTGGGACCCGCGAGGGCGAGAAGGTCGTGCTCGCCGTGGAGAGCGGGCAGCGGGAGTCGCGCGAGTCGTGGCTGGGCGTACTGCGCGACCTGAAGGCCCGCGGCATGAACGCGCCCCGACTCCTGGTCGCCGACGGCCACCTGGGCATCATTGACCTGCCGGCGCCAACGACACACCTTGCCGAAGGTCACCGAAAGGGCGTTTGGATTCTCTGTCCCTGACGGCGCGCCGAACCCGGTGACCGCTTCGCGATCCACGCGCGCCTTCTGCGTGGAACAGGCCAGGTCGGGGACGGCCTCCCTGTACAGTCGTTTTCTGGGGATTCCCGCCGACTCCCTCGACTCCCGGCGCGGTCACCTCAACCGCCGCATCTGGACGGGGCGCCTCGAGGAGATGGTGCCCCGCGAGCACATGGAAGCGGAGGTGGCGAGGCTGTGCGAAGCGCGCCGGGCGC
This sequence comes from uncultured Gemmatimonadales bacterium, assembly GCA_963708135.1. GTDB lineage: Bacteria > Gemmatimonadota > Gemmatimonadetes > Longimicrobiales > RSA9. The sequence goes on from OY970192.1 coordinate 1,810,524, forward strand.
AGTATTTCTCGGAAGTGACCGGCCGGGAGGACGCCCGCGCGCTGCGGGAGCGCGGGGACCGGGCCGGCTGACCGTGAAGGTGAGCATGGACTACGACGCAGCGCTCAGGGTGCAGCCGGGAACCGCGCGGCTGGCGGACATCGATCCCGGGTTCGAGGCCGACCACCTGAGCAAGAAGGAGGCGAAGCTGGAGCTGGACCGCAAGCGCAAGAAGGTCCGCGACATCCAGGGCCTTCTGTACGCAACGCCGGTCCCTCCCTCCTCGTGTGCCTGCAGGGCCTGGACACCGCCGGCAAGGACGGGACGATCAACCTCGTATTCAGCGCCATGAACCTCCACGGGGTGCCGCGTGGCGGGAGTCAAGCAGCCCTCGGCCGAGGAGATGGCGCACGACCTCCTGTGGCGGATCCACCGGCACACTCCCGGCCTCGGCGAACTCGTGATCTTCAACCGCTCGCACTACGAGGACGTGCTCGTGGTGCGGGTGCACGACCTGGTCCCGAGGGACGAGTGGTCCGTGCGCTACGACCGGATCAACGACTTCGAGCGCGAGCTGACCAACCACGGGACCGTCGTTCTCAAGTTCTACCTCCACATCTCGCTGCGGGAGCAGCTCAAGCGCTTCCGGGACCGACTGGAGCAGCCGGACAAGCAGTGGAAGATCAGCGAGTCCGATTACGCCGAGCGGCCGTACCGGGACGAGTACAGGCAGGCATACGAGGAGGCGCGGTCCCGGTGCTCCACCGAGCACGCGCCGTGGTTCGTGATCCCGGCCGACAAAATGTGGTTCCGGAACCTGGCCATCGCGCACATCGTCGTCGAGCGGCTGCAGGCGCTCGGCCTGGGCTACCCGGAGCCCACCGTGGACCTGGACCACATCCGCCGCGAGTACCGCGACGCCGGGGGCCGCCGAGGCCGTGGACGGGCGGGATGCGGCCGGTATGGCGCCGGCGGGGAGCGGCGCGGAAGGACCCGGAGGTTCGATGACCGGCAGTCATCCGCCCCGGACGGCGCTCGGCTGGCTCGACTCGGCCAACCTCCTCGCCCAGGTGGTGGCGAAGAGCTACGGCCTGGACTTCTCCGGCCGCGCCGACCCGCCCAAGGAGCTCACGATGGCGGGCCGGTTCGCGGCGCCTCCCGCGCACCCGGGCCGCTGGCCGGCGCTCCGCGTGCCGCTCCCGGCCTCGGCGTTCTTCGCCACGAAAGCCGAGAGCTTGCGGACCGAATTCGAGCCGGGACACCCCCGCATCACGGAGCCGGCCGCGTCGCGGCGGGACGCCATCGTAGCGGACGGTGTCGATCGACTGGCGCACTCCGTCAGGCCAGAGGCGGGGTCCTCGAGCTCGGGGCACGCGAAGCGAGGCACGCCCTCATGAGGTCGCTGGAGCTTCCCGACCGGGTCCCGCCGCTTTCGGGCTGGTTCCTGCAGATGTACCGCCTGGTGTGGATCGTGGTCGGCGCGGGCGCGGTCGCCAGCATGGTCATGGCCTACCGGATGGAGGTCCGGGCGCAGGCCGCCGTCCGCGCCGAACACGATGTCGGGCTCGTAACGGAGGGAGTGGCTCCCGAAGGCGTGCGCGTGCGCCCGTTGGGTGGCATGGCGCGGCGCGCCGGAGTCCGCGACGGCAATGTGCTCCTTCGGGTCAACGGTGAGCCGGCGCGGGTCGAGGCCGTGCCGCTCGGCAGGATGCTCGACGGACCCGAAGGCGGAACGGTCGCGGTCACGCTGAAGCAGCTCGACGGCCGGGTCCAGGACGTCACGCTGGTCCGCAGCAGCGCCTACCTGCGTGACGCCTACGCCGGCAGCGGGCTGACGTTCGCCCGCCGCCGCTGGATCGAGTTCAGCATGAACATGCTGCAGATGGTGCTGATCTTCCTGGCGGCGATCCTGCTCTTCCTGCGGCGCTCGCGTGAATCGGTTGCGGCGATGTTGGCGTTGGCGCTGCTGCTGATGCTGATCTCCGAGCAGGGGCTAGGACTACCGGCATGGACACAACGGGTCGGCCTGGCGTCATGGAGCGTCCTTTTTTCGCTGGGAATCCTGCTGTTTCCGGACGGACGCTTCGTGTCGCGCTGGACATGGGCCGGCGTGGCGGTGAGCGCCGTTCAGACAGTGTACTTCGTGGCCGCACGCTACTACTCGCCCATCCTGGTCGTCATCCTCGGATCCTACCTCGCCACGCTGGCCGTGGCGGTGACCGTTCGCTACCGCAAGACGCCGCCGGGCACCGAGCGCCAGCAGATCAAGTACTTCGTCCTGGGCGTGGCGGGGTGGGCCGGCTGCTTCATCCTGTCCATGTTCGCCACGCCCGCGATGCGTTGGGTCACTGACGAAGGGAGCCGCGCCTGGCTCTTTCTGGCTCAGAACGCCGTCGAAGCGCTGGGAGACATCCTGCTCGGCCTCGGCCTGCTCACGTCGCTGCTGCGTTATCGGCTCTACGACGCCGACAGCGCCATCAGCCGCTCGGTGGCCATCGGAGCCCTGACGGTCACGATGGTCGCCATCTTCGCCGGCTCCGAGCAGCTCATAGGGGCCCTCGGCGAGCAGTATTTCGGCCAGGACCTGGGCATCATGGCGAGCGGGCTGGGCGCGGCGGTGGCGGCGGCCATGATCGCTCCCCTGCACCACCGCATGCACGCCTGGGCGGAGCGGCGCTTCCGCACCGGTCTGGCCCGTCTGCGCGACGATTTCCCGCTGCTGCTGGCGGACCTGAGGGAGACGATGTCGGTGCGCGGAATCGCCGAGACCGTGCTGGACGTGGTCCTGCCCGTGGTGCGAGCCACGCGTGGAGTCGTCGTAGTGGGCGGGGCGGTCGAGGCGACGCGGGAGGTCCTCGGCGAGGCGCTCGATCGCTGGCGTGCCGATTGGTCGTGGGAGTCAGAGTCAGGGCTCGCCATCGACGGTGGCGATTCGCTGCTGCCGGTGCGCGTGCTCCTGGAGGCGCCCGGCCACGGCGCCATGGGCTGGCTGCTGCTGGGCCCACGCCCGGACGGAAGCCTGTTCGGCAAGGACGAATGCGAAGCGCTGACGCGGCTCGCCGACCCGCTGGCGCGCGCGCTCGACATCGCCCGCCAACGCGACGAGCGCGAGGCCGGGTACGAGCGCCGGATCGCCGCACTGGAGGCGGCCATCCGGCCGGGATCGGAACACGTCGGAAGAACTGCCTGAGGCTGGAGATCTCGTTCCCGGGCTCTTCGGCTCCCTCGAGCCCCGCGACTCGGCGCCCGCCGCATCACCGGCTCCTCCCCCGATCTCGGTCGAGACCGTCGGTCCGGTTGGCTCGACTCACTCCGCCCTGGCATCCCGACCAACACCGGCCGGATCGGGGGGCTCCTTCAAAGGACTTCGCATTCATGCCATCGGAACGATCCGAAACCCCGCCTGACGATCCCCTTGGTGGTCGACACCCGACCAGTCATGAACAGATGGCGGGACGGCCCTGGGGCGCGTCATACCACGACGGCCCTGCGCCCTGGGATATAGACCGACCGCAGCCAGCCATTGTCCGCCTGGCGTCCCAGGGGAGTGTTCGCGGGACCGTACTCGATGCCGGTTGCGGGACGGGCGAGAACACTCTTCACATCGCGTCGCTGGCATTGCCCGTTCTGGGGGTCAACGTGGCGGAAACCGCCATCGCCCGACGGAAGGCCGACGATCGTGGGATCGAAGTCGAGTTCGCCGCGGCCGACGCGCTCCACCTGGAGAGCCTGGAGCGCACATTCGAGACGGTGCTGGACTGCGGACTGTTTCACACATTCGACGCCGACGAGCGAGCGACGTACGTGGCGAGTCTCGGATCGGTGACCGGGCGTAGTGGTACCCTGTACGTATTGTGCTTCAGTAACGAGGATCCCGATACGGGGCCCCACACGATCCGCCCGGACGAGCTGAGAGCGGCGTTCACCGCCGCCGGTGGATGGAGTATCGCCGAGCTGAGCGCGGAGCGCATCGAGACGCGATTTCACGACAACGGCGCACCGGCCTGGTTGGCGACCATCCAAAGGATTTAGGCGTGCGTGGGCGCGCGCCGGCGGACCTGGCAGCGCCTCGGCGGACCCTCGCGCGTGCAGCACCGCCGAGCGGCCCTTGGTGGCGCCGGGCGGCCTCCTCAGTCCTGCGGCGCCATCGGCAGCTCGCGCACGTGCCGGCCCGTGAGCGCGAACCAGGCGTTGGTGAGCGCCGGGGCGGCGGGTGGGAGGCCCGGCTCGCCGACCCCCCCCGGGTCCTCGCGGCTGTCCACGATGTGCACGTCGATCTCGGGCGCCTCCAGTGGAGCCGGCGGGAGTCGAACCCGCACCAGATCCCCCACCCCCGGATCGCGATTCGCCAGTAACCGCAACAACTATGAGCGGTTTCGACCGTCGGGGTGTGGGCCGCCAGGTCCGGCGCTGACGGCCGGCGCGTTGTCCCGCTCCGCCATGGTGGTGCCCCGGGTCTCGTCGAACCCTTCGGGGCATGCCCACCGTCGCACGCCCCCGATCCGTTTGGGTCCCGCCGCAGGCACAGGCGCACCGCCCAGGGCACTCCGCAACGCCACCCGCCCAGGCCGCCGTTTACCGCCGACGACGGCCCACGGCCACGCCCCTCTACCCCATCGTCCAGCACCACATCGAGGGCTTCCTGGCCCGGGCCGCCGAAGCCGATCCCTGGGGCGAGGGCGTGGCCGGCTGGGTCGAGGCCGACTTCCGGGCCTACCTCCGCTGCGGCATCCTGGCCCACGGCTTCGCCCGCGTCCGCTGTGACGACTGCGCCGCCGAGCGCCTCGTCGCCTTCTCCTGCAAGGGCCGCGGCGTCTGCCCCTCCTGCAACGCCCGCCGGATGGTCGAGGTCGCCGCGCACCTGAACGACGCCGTCCTGCCGCCGCTCCCGATCCGCCAATGGGTCCTCTCCGTCCCGAAGCGGATCCGCCCCTTCTTCCACCACGATCCCGCCCTTGCCGGCGCCGTGCTCCGGATCCTGCTCCGGGCCGTCCGCACCCGCCTGCGTCACGGCAGTCCCGGTGCCGGCCCGGACGCGCAGATCGGCGCCGTCTCCTTCCTCCACCGCTTCGGCTCCGCCCTCAATCCCCACTTCCACTTCCACGTCGTGGTTCTCAATGGCGTCTTCACCGGGACCGTGGACGGCGAGGTCCGCTTCGATGAGGCGACCCACTTTTCCGCCGACGACGCCTCCGCCCTCACGCCCGTCCTCCAGCGCCGCATCCTGCGCCTCTTCCAACGCCGCGGCCTCCTCGAGGAGCACACGGTGAACGACATGCTCACCTGGCAGGGCACCGGCGGCTTCAGCCTCGACGCCTCCGTCCGCATCCACGGCGCCGACCGGGCCGGCCGCGAGCGCCTCCTCCGCTACTGCGCCCGGCCGCCGTTTGCCCTCGATCGCCTGCGGATCGAGCGTCAGTCCGGAGGGCGGGCCGACGACGACGCGGGGGTCCGCCGCGTGTTCTACCGACCCTCCCGGCCCACCTCCGACGGACGCGCTCTCCTCGCCCTCTCACCCCTCCAGTTTCTGGAAGCACTTTCCCAGCTGATCCCGCCGCCCCGGGTTCACCGCCACCGCTACCACGGCGTTCTCGCCCCCAACGCACGGCTCCGGCCCCGGGTCGTCGCCCTCGAACGCGACGCAGAGGCCCACGCGGACGAAGCCCACGGCGAGGGGCCCGGGGTCCACACCCACAACGAGCCCGCTACCACCCTCACCGGCGCCGCCGCCCGCTCCCGCTGGGCCCAGCTCCTCGCCCGCATCTACGAGGTCTTCCCCCTCCGCTGCCCCGAGTGCGGCTCGCAGATGCGCATCATCGCTTTCCTCACCGACCCCGCGCCCGTGGGCGCCATCCTCCGACATCTCGACCTGCCCCATACCACACCGCCGCTCTCCCCCGCACGCGCTCCACCCCAAGTCGCCTTCGACCTCGACGCCGATTCCGTGCGCGCGATGCCGAAACAGGATCCCGTGCCGGCGGAAGACTTCGACCAGACGCCCGGCTTGGACGCGGCCGACCCCGAGCCCGTACCCGAGCTCGACCTCGACCAGACCCGCGGAGTCTGAGGGGCGGAGCCACGCCTGACACCCGCCTGACGCAGCAGTCTCCACTCCATCGCCTCGGTTCGGCTCGGTTCGGCTTGCTCTCCGGCCCTCAAACCCTCCCACCCGTCCATCACGAGCACCCTTGACGCCTCGATCCCCAACCACGCACCCTACCGAAACCGGCCGAAACGGCGTTTGGATTTCCTATCCCTCGCATGACGCCGCACGAGCTGCATGCCGCGCTGGACGGCGGCGCCGTGCTGCTCGACCTGCGCACCCCGCGGCCGTTCGCCGCCGAGCACGTGCCCGGCGCCGTGAACCTCCAGTTCAACCGCGCCGACCTGGCCGAGCGCGCCGAGATGATGCTGCCCATGGACGTGCCGCTGGTCGTCCACGCCGAGCCCGAGCCGATCGCGAAGATCGCCGCGAAGCTGCTGGCCGACGCCGGCTACGACGTGCGCGGCTGGCTCGACGGCGGACTCGTCGCCTGGAAAAATGCCGGCTTCGAGACCGCCACGACGCCCGTGCTCACCGTGGACGAGCTGGAGGGGAGGCTGGGCGAGGTGCAGGTCGTGGACGCGCGCGAGCCGTTCGAGTACCGCTACGGCCACATCCCCGGCGCCGTGCTGCTGCCCTACACGGATGCGTGGGGGAAGAGCGGCGCGCTGCCGGCGGGCAGGCCCCTCGCCGTGGTCTGTGGCGACGAGGTGCGCAGCGCCGCCCTCGCCTCGCTGCTCCAGCGCGACGGCCGCGACGTGCGCCTCGTCACCGGCGGCACGACCGACTGGCTGGCGCGGGGGTTCGCGGTGGTGAAGGGCGCGCCGCCAGCTTAGCCTGGCGGCGACTACTCGACGCAAGCAAGCCGCAGTTCAAGTGCCGCAGTCCAAGGTTGACACATTCATCGGCTCCCAGTACTGTCCGGTTAAGCTGAGATGATGATGCCGTAACGGATTGCTACATGGTGCGTTACGACGTTTTGGTTGCCGCACCGATTTGAACTTCGCTCCTGCGCCGCTATCCTGCCCGGACCCCCCGGCCGGAGTAGCGCATGAATCCCGGAAGCACGGTTTTCTCACAGGTGATGGCCCACGCATCTCGCTTCGCGCTCGATCGGTGCATCCGCCGCTACCACGGCAACCGGAGGGTCCGACGTTTCTCGTGTCGGGACCAGTTCCTCGCCATGGCCTTTGCCCAGCTCACCTACCGGGAGAGCCTGCGGGACCTCGAGGCCACCCTCGGGGCGGCCCCCGAGAAGCTGTACCATCTTGGCTTCCGTTCGCCGCTCTCTCGCAGCACGCTCGCCGATGCGAACGAGAATCGCGACTGGCGCATCTACGCCGATTTCGCTCAACGCCTGATCGCAGACGCGCGTCGGCTCTACGCCGACGACACGTTGGGGATCGAGCTCACGAACACCGTCTACGCGCTGGATTCCACCACGATCGACCTGTGTTTGTCGCTGTTCCCCTGGGCCTCGTTTCGTACGAGCAAAGGCGGCGTGAAGCTGCATACACTGCTCGACTTGGCAGGCAGGATCCCCGCCTACGCCTGGATCACGGACGCGAGCACCCACGATGTGCGCATCCTCGATGCGCTTATCCCGGAGCCCGGATCGATCTACGTCCTGGACCGCGGCTACGTCAACTTCGCCCGGCTCTACCGACTCGATCAGCACCGGGCCACCTTCGTCGTTCGCGCCAAGGCAAACCTCAAGTTCAACCGGCTCTCCTCAGGACCCGTCGATCGCACCACCGGCGTCTTCTGTGATCAGATCATCCGCCTTGCGCTGCCCCGGTCTGCCAGGGCCTATCCCGACCGGCTTCGCCGCGTGCGTTTCAAGGACGCAGGGTCCGGGCAGGACCTCGTCCTTCTGACCAACAACGTCGCGCTGCCCGCCGTTACCGTGGCCGAGCTCTACCGCCTGCGGTGGCAGATCGAGCTCTTCTTCAAATGGATCAAGCAGCACCTCAGGATCAAGCGCTTCTTCGGCACGAGCGCGAACGCTGTGCGCACGCAGATCTGGATCGCGATCAGCGTTTACGTCCTCGTCGCGATCGTCCGCAAGCGGCTCCGGATCGAGCGCGAACTCTACACAATTCTACAGATCCTGAGCGTCTATGCGTTCGAGAAAGCCCCTCTCGCACAAGTACTTACGCGTTCGGCCTACACCCCCGAAGTCCCCTCCGATCGTAACCAGTTGTCGCTCTTCAACTTGTGACCGGACACTACTGATCGGCTCCGTATATTTTTTGTCATCCCGCTGCTGCGCAGGCGCCCCACAGTCGTTCTCTGCATGGTGTCCCGCAGTGTCCCCAATCAGCTACACGATACGTGGACACGCCGACATGCTCACGAGACGTGCATTGCCGCTGACATTGGCCGTTGCTGGGCTTGCTGGTGCCGGCTGCCACATGGATTCGCCTACCTCGGCCGACGTGATACGCCCAGCCCGGACGGCCGTGGATCTCGATCCACTCACGGACGTGATCCCGGGCCAGTACATCGTGATGCTGAGCGACACGGTTTCGGACGCTGCCAGCCTCGCAAATCACGCAGTCCAGTCTGCTGGTGGGCACCTGCGCTTCACGTACGACCACGTGTTCAAGGGATTTGCTGCAAAAGTTCCATTGGGCGCCGTCGAAGGCCTGAGGCACTTCCCCGGGGTCGCCGGAGTCTACCCCGACCACTACGTGCACATGGCCAGCCTCGGTTGGCACCTGGACCGGATCGACCAGCGCGATCTCCCGCTCGACGGCCAGTACCGCCTGAATCGCCGTACCGGCAAGAACGTGCACATCTACATCCTGGACAACGGCGTCCGGATCACGCACGACGAGTTCAAGGACTCGCTCGGCGGCTCACGGGCGTCGAACGGGGCCAGTTCGTGAGTGATAGCCTGTGGTTTTGGTGTAAGCGGAACCGGAAGGAGCGGCCACGGGACCCATGTTGCGGCCCTGGCGGCGGGCCGTACCTTCGGGGCGGCCCCAGGCGCAAGCATCGTCAACGTGCGTGTTCTGGACTGCAATACAAATCCAGAAGGGTCCGGGAGTGAGAGTACCGTCGTTAAGGGGATGGACTGGGTCGCCGCGAACAAAGTGCGCCCTGCCGTCGTAAATCTTAGTCTCAACATCGTTGAAGCTCCTCCCAACGACACGGCATTGACAAGATCCGTCAATGCATTGCTCGGAGCCAACATTACTACAGTCGTCGGGGCGGCCGGAAATGCCAAAGCCAATGCCTGCTACTGGTTCCCCGGATCCGAGACCGGCGTCATCACCGTCGGATTCACGACCCTGAGCGATTCGATCGGTTACTACTCGAATCAGGGAAGTTGCGTGGATCTCTTCGCCCCGGGAGCAGACATCGTCTCGGCGTGGGATACCGGAGACAACGCCACGCATACGCTGAGTGGCAGCTCACAGGCCGCCCCTCTGGTTGCCGGCGCCGCAGCCCTCTACTTGCAGGACCATCTCAGTGCGACGCCGTCGGAAGTAAAGAATGACCTGGTGGGCACGGCTACCAGCGGGCGGCTATCGGGAATCACCCTCCCCGGGACCCCGAATCTACTCCTGTACGCGCTACGGCCATCGCCGCTCTCGGTCTCGGTCACGGGACCAACCTACATCTCCGCGAAGGGCACCTATACCTTCACCGTGAGCTATTCGGGCTACGTGTCGCCCACGATTGACTGGACGGAAAAGCCGTGCTATGCGGCCGGAGACGGCTTCTGCACGTGGCACGATCTCGGCGGCGGGACGACCCAGAACCGGGTCCTCGCCCCTGATTGCACGGTTGGATACGACCTCTACGAGATCCGCGCCACCGTAACCGATTCAGACGGGCTGTATGCCAGCGACACCCACGATGTGCATCTCTGCAACGCCCCCGCCCCGGTGCCCAGTTCGCCGGGAGAGGACTGATGGGCGTCGCCTTGCAGTTCCTGGCCGCTCCCGCTCCGGCGAACCGCGGACGAACCGGGAAACCACGGCACCGGCGCTTTCTCGCCGCCTGTTCGGTCCTCATGTTTGCACTGCTCGCCGGGGCGGCGTGCGACCACTCACCGACTCGCCCTGCCGAGGAGCCGGACCTGAAGCCGGGGAAGCTCATCTACCAGTGGTGTCCCATCGACCAGACGGACTTCTGGCCATACGGCAAGCCGGCGGCGCCGACGGTCATCGTGGATGCGTTGCCAAGCCCGGTCCTCGAGTCTGGCCCGAATGCCGCACCATATTACCCTCTATCAGCCGAGCAGGAGGCCCGGATCACGGCACACGGTGCACGGATCCTGTACCGGTTCAACGCCAATATGGTACGTATCGAGGTCCCCACGGATTCGTTGGCGGCCATGGTGAAGGCTCCGCCGCTCGTTCTCGACGGTGTGCTTTCCGTCCCCGACACGCTGCACCACGATTACGTTTCGGATTTGGTCTTTGACCACACGCTCACTAGTGACGATTCGTTGCTGGTGTTGCGGCTGGGCGGCTGGCCAGAGCGTCACGAGGCGGGGGATAACGTCCTTCATGCAACCATTCCTGATTCCATCGTGCCGGAGCTACGCAATCACGGCCTGATCTACTCGCTCGTGGACTTCACAGGTTGCGGCGCAGTCTGACCGGCTTTCAATACAGCAGTCGAGCCTCCCTCCTCGTCGGCGACGTCGGCCGCTCCGACCTGCTCCTTCGGCGACCAGGCGCTCGACGTGCCGCCCTCGCCTCGCTCCTCCAGCGCGATGGCCGCGACGTGCGGCTCGTCACCGGCGGCATGACCGACTGGCTGGCCCGGGGGTTCGCGGTGGCAAAGGGAACCGCGGCAGCTCAGGCTGGCGGCCACCAGTCAACGCAAACGCGCCGCGGCTCAGTTGCCGGACCTTAGTGGTTGACAGATTGAGGCATTTTCGCTTGCACATTCCACCACCTCGCCGCTGCGCAGGCGCTTAAATCGGTCCCGCAGCGCCCCCGATCAGCTACACCATGATGGGACACGCCGACATGTTCACGCGAAGTGCGTTGCTGCTGACACTGGCCGTTGCTGGGCTTGCTGGTACCGGTTGCCACATGGATTCGCCTACCTCGGCCGACGTGATACGCCCAGCCGGACGGCCGTGGATCTTGAACCACTGACGGATGTCATCCCGGGCCAGTACATTGTGATGTTGGCCGACACAGTTTCTGACGCTGCCAGCCTCGCAAACCACGCAGTCCAATCTGCTGGTGGGCACCTGCGTTTCACGTACGACCACGTGTTCAAGGGGTTTGCTGCAAGAATTCCGTTGGCCGCCGTCGAAGGCCTGAGGCACTTCCCCGGGGTCGCCGGAGTCTACCCCGACCACTACGTGCACATGGCCAGCCTCGGTTGGGACCTGGACCGGATCGACCAGCGTGATCTCCCGCTCGACGGCCAGTACCGCCTGAATCGCCGTACCGGCAAGAACGTGCACATCTACATCCTGGACAACGGCGTCCGGATCACGCACGACGAGTTCAAGGACTCGCTCGGCGGCTCACGGGCGTCGAACGGCGCGAATCTCCTCTTGGGCGATCTGCCCAGCGACAGCCTCTGGTTTTGCAATGGCGTCAGCGACGACGGCCTGAGCGGGCACGGAACGCATGTCGCGGCCCTCGCGGCCGGCCGGACCTTCGGGGCCGCACCGGGTGCGCGAATTGTCAATGTGCGCGTGTTGAATTGCAACAATGACGTTGAAGGGGCCGGCGCGGAAAGCACGCTGTTGGCAGGGCTAGGAGCGTGTCCGAGTAAGCACGCGCGCGCGTGTGCGCACGCGGGGATGTACACGCCGCCTTCGGTGATGTAGTTTGGCGGCAGCCCTTTTCGAGGAGTCTGCCGCGTGGCGAAAACGTTTCGTCCGTACGATCCGGATCAGCTTCTGGTGCTGCCACCCTCGCTTCGGGAGTGGCTGCCGCCCGAGCACCTGGTCTACTTCGTGAGCGACCTGGTGGACACCCTGGATCTCTCGCGGATCTACGACAGCTACGACGAGGAGCGGGGCTATCCGCCCTACCACCCGCTGCTGATGACGAAGCTCATCCTCTATGGGCAGGTGGTGGGCGTGCGCAGCTCGCGGAAGATGCAGCGGGCGTGCCTGGAAGACGTGGCGTTCCGGGTCGTGTGCGCCGGGGCGAGCCCGGACTTCCGTACGGTCGCGGATTTCCGCAAGCGGCACCTCAAGGCGCTGGCGGACCTGTTCACGCAGGTGCTCCAGCTGTGCAAAGCGGCGGGGCTGGTCAAGCTGGGGCACGTGGCGATCGACGGCACGAAGGTCAAGGGGAACGCGAGCAAGCACAAGGCGATGAGCTACTCGCGCATGGTGGAGGAGGAGAAGCGGCTGAGGGCTGAGGTGAACCGTCTGTTGGCGCAAGCCGCGGCGGAGGACGCGGAAGAGGACCGGCGCTACGGCAAGGACTCGGCCGGCGAGGAGCTTCCGGAAGAGCTGCGGCGCCGTGAGAGCCGGCTGAAGAAGATCCAGGAAGCGAAGGCGGCGCTGGAAGCCCAGGTCCGGGGCCAGGCCAAGGCGGCGGGCATGGAGAAGCCCGAGGAGGCGAAGCCGGAGGGCAAGGCGCAGCGCAACTTCACCGATCCGGAGAGCCGGATTATGCTGAACAGCGAGAAGACCTTCGTGCAGGGCTATAACGCCCAACTCGCCGTGGACGCCGAGCACCAGATCGTCGTGGCCGAGGACGTGGTGCAGCAGAGCAACGATAAGAACTTGCTGGTGCCGATGGTGGAAGCCGTTTGTGATACTGTAGGCGAGACGCCGGAGGCGGTGAGCGCGGACGCGGGCTACTGGACGGAGGCGGACATCGAGCGGCTCGAGTGGTACGAGATCGACGTCTACGTGGCGCCGGAGAAGGTGCGTCACCGCGAGTGGCGTGAGGGGCCGCGGAGCGAGGGGCCGCCGCCGGCGGACGCGAGCACGAAGGAGCGCATGCGGCACAAGCTGCGGACCGCCGAAGGCCGCGCGCAGTACGACCGCCGCAAGGTCACCGTCGAGCCGGTGTGCGGGCAGATGAAGGATGTGATCGGACTGAGGCACTTCCTCCTGCGCGGTCACGAGAACGTGCGCGGTGAATGGCGCCTCGGCTGCACCGCACACAACCTGCTCAAGCTCTTCCGGGCGTGCCGTGCGGGGGTGACCTCCATCGACGAGGTGCTCGCCGCGGCGAAAGCGGGGCTCCATGTGGTAGTGGCCCCCGCCTGAGCGCCCCGATCGGGCGTAATGCGCCCGGTACAGAGCCGGAGAGGCGCCGAACACGGGGCGTGGGACCCGGGCGCACATCGATTGGGGCCGTCCCGGTCCCCGCCTACCCCGGCCGCGACCGGCCCAGCGATGGTTCGCGGCCATTACGGAGACGGGCTCCTAGAATGGGTATCCAATAACGAGGTCCGCCCGGCAGTCGTTAATTTGAGCGTGAACGTGCGACCGGATACATCTTTGACTCGATTATCTGGTCGGCGGCAATATCACCGTCGTGGGCGCCGCAGGAAACAACAAGGGAGCGGACGCCTGTAATTGGTTCCCGGGATCGGAGCCAAGCGTGATCACTGTCGGATTCACGAACTCGAGCGATGTCGTCGATTCGAATTCGAATCAGGGAAGTTGCGTGGATCTCTTCGCCCCGGGAGCAGACATCGTCTCGGCGTGGGATACCGGAGACAACGCCACGCATACGCTGAGTGGCAGCTCACAGGCCGCCCCTCTGGTTGCCGGCGCCGCAGCCCTCTACTTGCAGGACCATCTCAGTGCGACGCCGTCGGAAGTAAAGAATGACCTGGTGGGCACGGCTACCAGCGGGCGGCTATCGGGAATCACCCTCCCCGGGACCCCGAATCTACTCCTGTACGCGCTACGGCCATCGCCGCTCTCGGTCTCGGTCACGGGACCAACCTACATCTCCGCGAAGGGCACCTATACCTTCACCGTGAGCTATTCGGGCTACGTGTCGCCCACGATTGACTGGACGGAAAAGCCGTGCTATGCGGCCGGAGACGGCTTCTGCACGTGGCACGATCTCGGCGGCGGGACGACCCAGTGTCAAGGCCGGTTGAGAAGTTGACAGGTCCAACGGTTTAGAATTGGACACTTCCGTCGGTCTTGGCGCTAACGCGGCATGGGGGATCTCCTCTCTCAGTGGGTGGTGGTGAGGCCGGCGCCGCGGCGGTTGCGGAGACGATAGCTCTCGCCGCGGATGTTGATGGTGGTGGCGTGGTGCAGCAGCCGGTCCAGGAGCGCGGTGGCGAGGACCGGATCCGGAAAGATCTCGTCCCACTGCCCGTAGCTCTTGTTGCTGGTGAGGAGGATCGACTTGTTGGCCTCGTAGCGGCGGCTTACGGCCTCGAAGAGGAAGGTGGCGTCCTCGCTCTCGAGCGGGAGGTATCCCACCTCGTCGAGCAGGAAGAGATCGGCGCGGATGATGACGCGCAGGAGGATGTCGAGGCGGTTCTTCTCGCGCGCCACGCGGGAGCGGGTCACCAGCTCGTGGAGGCTGAGGAAGTAGGCGCGGTGCCCGCGCTCGATCGCCCGGATCGCGAGGGCCACGGCCAGGTGGCTCTTGCCGACCCCGCAGGGCCCGAGGAACACGACGTTCTCGCCCTGATGGAGAAAGCGCAGCGTGGCGAGCTCCCGGATGACCTCCTTCGGCACGGAGGGCTGGGCGTCGAAGTCGAAGCTCTCCAGGGTCTTGGGTGCCGGAATGCCGCTGAGCTTCAGGTTGGTGCTGACGCGGCGCTCGAAGCGGGTGGCGAGCTCGCGGCCGAGCAGCTCATCGAGCACTTCAACCGGGAGCTGCTCCTGCTTCTGCCCCTGCTCGAGGACGCTGTCCAGGGAGGCAAGCGCGGACTCGAGCTTCAGGCGCCCGAGCTGGTCCCGCACCCGCTCATAGCTCACGGCCGCACTCACGCCGCACCGTCCCCGAGGAGGCGCTCATACGCCGAGAGCGGCTGCACCTGGACCTGCGGAGCCGAGCGCTGGATCCGCTCCAGCAAGAGAATGCCTCCGCCTTGGCCCACCTGTACGTAGCTTGGCTGATGGCCTCGGCGGCGAGCGGCCGCTTCGGCGCTGCCGCGCGTGAGGCGTCGGATCTGCGCCGCGTGTTCGGGCAGGGTCACGCGGGGCGAGCCGCTGGGCCTTCTCCGATGGCACGCGACCAGGTGCGCACCGAAGTAGACCGAGAAGGCGTCTCCCACCGCGCCCCCTTCCGAGCGGACCACCACCGTGCCACCCACCGCGATGGGATCCACGCTGTAGCGCACCCCGCCGTAGCTGATGTGGCTGTCGGAGGGGACCGTACGGAGCTCCACCGGGCGCACGTCGTAGGCCGGCACGGCTGCGAGTGGCCGCAGGTGCGCGAGCTCGAGCGCATGGCGGTCGATCGGCCGCTGCCCGGTGGTGCCGTGGATCCGCACGTTGGCCACCGTGTCCAGCCAGACCGCAAGCTGCCGGTTCAGGTCCTCGAGGTCGGTGAAGGTGCGGCCCTCCAGGAACGAGGTCTTGAGGTAGCCCACGCCCCGCTCGACCTTCCCCTTCACCCGTGGCCAGTACGGTGGGCTCGCCACCGGAAGGAAGCCGTGGTGCTCGGCGAAATCCAGGAAGCCCTTGTTCCAGCGCACCGTGCCGGTGGTGACGTCGTGCTGCTCGACCGCCTGCTTCATGTTGTTGACCAGGATCTCCTTCGGGATGCCGAGCGCATCGAAGGCACGAACGAGACAGGCCAGCAGCACCGGCAGCTTCGAGCTGGTCGTGAAGCGCGCGTACATCATCCGGCTGTAGCCCAGCACCATGACGAAGACGTAGAGCGTCCGGCGCTCGCCGCCCACCTCGATGCTGCCGCACTCCCCCCAGTCGATCTGGGCCTGCTGCCCCGGCAGCGTCTCGAAGCGCTCCGTCACCCGCCGCACGAACTCCTGCTTCAGCGGGCGCACGAACTCCCGCAGCAGCGTCAGTCCGCCACGATAGCCCTGCGCCCGGATCTCCTGGACGAGCACCGTGGCCGGCAGATCGAAGCACTCCAGCCGCGCCCGGATGTGCTCCTTGAACGGCTCCAGCTTCGAGACCCGTTTCGATCGCGGTTTCGGAAACGGCTCTCCCTCCTTTCGCTTCAGGTGGTTGTAGACGGTCTGGCGGCTGACGCCCAGCCGCTCGGCAATCCGACTCTTCTGCATGCCCTCGCGGGCCAGGAACTTGATCTGCATGGACCTCTCCCGTAGGATCACTGGCGGAGCCCTCCGGTGCTCGGGAACGTCTTTAAGCTGACGCCCCGATTCTACGCACTGCGAGGGCTTCGTTCATCTCCCTGTCAACGTGGCCTCCCGCGCCTGCGGCGCTTCGGCCCTCGACTTCACCTCCTCGACGGGAGTGTCCATTTTCAAACCGTCGCTCCTGTCCAGTTTACAACCGGTGGTGAGACCAGAACCGGGTCCTCGCCCCTGATTGCACGGTTGGATACGACCTCTACGAGATCCGCGCCACCGTAACCGATTCAGACGGGCTGTATGCCAGCGACACCCACGATGTGCATCTCTGCAACGCCCCCGCCCCGGTGCCCAGTTCGCCGGGAGAGGACTGATGGGCGTCGCCTTGCAGTTCCTGGCCGCTCCCGCTCCGGCGAACCGCGGACGAACCGGGAAACCACGGCACCGGCGCTTTCTCGCCGCCTGTTCGGTCCTCATGTTTGCACTGCTCGCCGGGGCGGCGTGCGACCACTCACCGACTCGCCCTGCCGAGGAGCCGGACCTGAAGCCGGGGAAGCTCATCTACCAGTGGTGTCCCATCGACCAGACGGACTTCTGGCCATACGGCAAGCCGGCGGCGCCGACGGTCATCGTGGATGCGTTGCCAAGCCCGGTCCTCGAGTCTGGCCCGAATGCCGCACCATATTACCCTCTATCAGCCGAGCAGGAGGCCCGGATCACGGCACACGGTGCACGGATCCTGTACCGGTTCAACGCCAATATGGTACGTATCGAGGTCCCCACGGATTCGTTGCCGGTCATGGTGAAGGGTCCGCCCGACAGACCAGGCATTCTCGACGGCGTGCTTTCCGTCCCCGACACGCTGCACCACGACTATGTTTCCGAGCTCGTGTTCGACCACACCGTCACCAGCACCGACTCGTTACTCGTCTTGCGTCTGGGCGGTTGGCCGAAAAAGCGCGAGCCGGACTATCCAGTGCTCGACGCGATCATTCCCGACTCGATCGTGCCGGAGCTACGGAATCACGGCCTGATCCACTCCCTCGTGGACTTCACAGGTTGCGGCGCAGTCTGACCGGCTTTAATAGCCAGGAGGCGCTCGACGTGCACGACGAGGGCCAGCGCGCACACACGAAGCGGAACGAATCCGAATCCAGGCGCACAGCGCCGGATTCCGCGGCCTGCGGCCGCTGGATTCGGATTCCGCGGCCTGGCGGCCGCTGGATTCGGATTCGAGGAGGCGGGGACGGGCTGCTGCGAGGATGTTCTCCCGGCCCGGCCTCGCCGTTCCGCAGTCGAGCTGCCGCCGTTCAAGCGCCGCCGTTCAAGCGCCGCCGTTCAAGCGCCGCCGTTCAGGTGCCGCCGTTCAGGTGCCGCCGTTCAGGTGCCGCAGTCAGCCGTTCCCGCCGTCCCCCCCCCGTCAATGCAGCCATGCCCTCAGTGCGTACGCCGCGCCGAACCCGAGGTAGTTCCCCACCGCGTAGCCGAGCAGCCCCACGATGATCCCCGGCAGCACGAGCGCCGGCCAGTCCCGCGCGACGGCGACGGCCAGCGCGCTCGAGGGCCCGCCGACCGCCGCCTGCAATGCGACCGACAGGCTGCCGAGGTCCAGCTTCGCTAAGCGCCGCGCCCGCGGCCGGGTCTACACGGTCGGCCACTCGAGCCACGACGTCCTCGAGTTCGTCGGGCTGCTGCGCTCCCACGGCATCGAGGAGGTGGCCGACGTGCGCGTGTGGGCTTGGGTGTGGGCCGCCAGGTCCGGCGCTGACGGCCGGCGCGTTGTCCCGCTCCGCCATGGTGGTGCCCCGGGTCTCGTCGAACCCTCCGGGGCATGCCCACCGTCGCACGCCGCCGATCCGTTTGGGTCCCGCCGCAGGCGCAGGCGCACCGCCCAGGGCACTCCGCAACGCCACCCGCCCAGGCCGCCGTTTACCGCCGACGACGGCCCACGGCCACGCCCCTCTACCCCATCGTCCAGCACCACATCGAGGGCTTCCTGGCCCGGGCCGCCGAAGCCGATCCCTGGGGCGAGGGCGTGGCCGGCTGGGTCGAGGCCGACTTCCGGGCCTACCTCCGCTGCGGCATCCTGGCCCACGGCTTCGCCCGCGTCCGCTGTGACGACTGCGCCGCCGAGCGCCTCGTCGCCTTCTCCTGCAAGGGCCGCGGCGTCTGCCCCTCCTGCAACGCCCGCCGGATGGTCGAGGTCGCCGCGCACCTGAACAACGCCGTCCTGCCGCCGCTCCCGATCCGCCAATGGGTCCTCTCCGTCCCGAAGCGGATCCGCCCCTTCTTCCACCACGATCCCGCCCTTGCCGGCGCCGTGCTCCGGATCCTGCTCCGGGCCGTCCGCACCCGCCTGCGTCACGGCAGTCCCGGTGCCGGCCCGGACGCGCAGATCGGCGCCGTCTCCTTCCTCCACCGCTTCGGCTCCGCCCTCAATCCCCACTTCCACTTCCACGTCGTGGTTCTCGATGGCGTCTTCACCGGGACCGTGGACGGCGAGGTCCGCTTCGATGAGGCGACCCACTTTTCCGCCGACGACGCCTCCGCCCTCACGCCCATCCTCCAGCGCCGCATCCTGCGCCTCTTCCAACGCCGCGGCCTCCTCGAGGAGCACACGGTGAACGACATGCTCACCTGGCAGGGCACCGGCGGCTTCAGCCTCGACGCCTCCGTCCGCATCCACGGCGCCGACCGGGCCGGCCGCGAGCGCCTCCTCCGCTACTGCGCCCGGCCGCCGTTTGCCCTCGATCGCCTGCGGATCGAGCGTCAGTCCGGAGGGCGGGCCGACGACGACGCGGGGGTCCGCCGCGTGTTCTACCGACCCTCCCGGCCCACCTCCGACGGACGCGCTCTCCTCGCCCTCTCACCCCTCCAGTTTCTGGAAGCACTTTCCCAGCTGATCCCGCCGCCCCGGGTTCACCGCCACCGCTACCACGGCGTTCTCGCCCCCAACGCACGGCTCCGGCCCCGGGTCGTCGCCCTCGAACGCGACGCAGAGGCCCACGCGGACGAAGCCCACGGCGAGGGGCCCGGGGTCCACACCCACAACGAGCCCGCTACCACCCTCACCGGCGCCGCCGCCCGCTCCCGCTGGGCCCAGCTCCTCGCCCGCATCTACGAGGTCTTCCCCCTCCGCTGCCCCGAGTGCGGCTCGCAGATGCGCATCCTCGCTTTCCTCACCGACCCCGCGCCCGTGGGCGCCATCCTCCGACATCTCGACCTGCCCCACACCACACCGCCGCTCTCCCCCGCACGCGCTCCACCCCAAGCCGCACTCGCGCTCGACGCCGAGCCCCTCGCACCCGCCGATGCCCTGCCCCGCGACGACTTCGACCAGACGCCCGCGTTCGATCCGGCTGACCCCGAGCCCCTACCCGAGCTCGACCTCGACCAGACCCGCGGCGCCTGAACGGCCAGGTGCGCCCGGCAACCGCTACAGGCGCCAGGTCACACCCACATCCGATGCCGAATCGACCGGAACCTCCACCCAATCCCGCTCGCCCGCCCATCACCCCCACCCTTGACCCGGCGAAACCACCCCGCCTATCCTACCGAAAGCAGCCGAAACGGCGTTTGGATTTCCTATCCCTTCGATCTCGAGCAGCGCGAGGGTCGCGTCCACCGGTACAAGGGCCACGCGGTGCGCAAGAACGTCGCACGGCGGTGGGGCCTGAGCACGCTGCGGCAACGCCTGGACGGCCAGGAGGACCCTTGGGGCGTGCTCTTCGGCGTTGCGGCAGAGCACCGGGCGGAAGGCGTCGACGATCTCGTCCCGTACTGGATTTACGACGTGCCCGGCGGAGCGAAGATCGAGCGGCGCGTGCCGATGTTTCCGTTCAGCCGCGAGACCGGGCAGCTCGTGCGGCTGCAGCGGGAGCTTGCCCTTTATCGGTTGGTATTCGGTCAGCCGCGGCAGGAGGATCTGCTCAAGTTCCTGACGGCGGAGGCGGCGGAGAGGTTGAGGGAGGCGCGGATCGATCTCGAGCCCCCGAGGCTGGTAGACGAGGATTGGGAGGCATGTGCCGACGTTGGAGCTGGAATTCGATCAGCATTTCAGATCTACTTTGCGCATTGGGGCCTGCGTCTTCCGCCCAGAGTCCAGGCGGGGGTTCGCGGCACGCTTAAGGAAGCTGGGTGGCAGGTGAAGTTCTTGGCAGGTGAGGACGACGGCGGGCTCTACCTCGATTGCTACGCTCGCCACCGCATGACGAATGACAGGCACTTCAGAATTCGGCCAAGCGGTCAGCTTGAAGATCTGCCTGCTTTAAGAGACATGATTCTCTACCCGGCAGAGAGCAAAGAAGAGGAGCAGGAGGAGATTGCGCGCCAACATCGAGAGTGGAACGAGAATGTGTGGGAGATGCTCAGTCGCAAAGGATTCGCCTAAGCCTTGGGCTGTTACCATGGGAACGCTGCTACCGAGTATGGTGCCGATACGTCACTGGGTCGCCCAGGCGGCCTGCCTGATTTTTCTATTCGCTTGCGGGCAGGCTGCCGATGATTCGAGTCCTCCCGATGAGGCGGAACTCTATCGCCATCCTGATACCCTACTCGCCGATCCCGACGCACAGTCGCAAACCGGAACCGAGCTTGCGCAAGCCGTCACAATCCGCGTTTCCGTTTTCGACTGGACTGAGAAGAAGCCGATTCGGGGACAGACGGAGGTTTGGCTGCGGGGTGTTGGGTCATGGTACCCGGCGATGGCGTCGGGTGGTGATATTCGTGAGTACCCTGGGCGAGTAGTGGGTGCGATCGACACGCTGATATTCTACCCCATAGGTCGTGAGAGCCCGGAGCTCAAGGTGCCGGTGCCGATTACATCAACGCTCTGTCCCGCCGGCTGTGACCGTGACGTAGTTCGTCTGGAGATCTGGGACGATCACTACGAAGCGTGGGGTCCGAACGGCATCGCCATGACGTTCCGACGTTGAACGACACTTGAAGGGCGATCAGGGGATCACCGTCTGGAACCCCGCTGACGCCGAGGACCCGCTATACGCCCACGTCCTGCTCCGGAGGGCGGGCCGACGACGACGCGGGGGTCCGCCGCGTGTTCTACCGACCCTCCCGGCCCACCTCCGACGGACGCGCTCTCCTCGCCCTCTCACCCCTCCAGTTTCTGGAAGCACTTTCCCAGCTGATCCCGCCGCCCCGGGTTCACCGCCACCGCTACCACGGCGTTCTCGCCCCCAACGCACGGCTCCGGCCCCGGGTCGTCGCCCTCGAACGCGACGCAGAGGCCCACGCGGACGAGCGCCGCATCCTGCGCCTCTTCCAACGCCGCGGCCTCCTCGAGGAGCACACGGTGAACGACATGCTCACCTGGCAGGGCACCGGCGGCTTCAGCCTCGACGCCTCCGTCCGCATCCACGGCGCCGACCGGGCCGGCCGCGAGCGCCTCCTCCGCTACTGCGCCCGGCCGCCGTTTGCCCTCGATCGCCTGCGGATCGAGCGTCAGTCCGGAGGGCGGGCCGACGACGACGCGGGGGTCCGCCGCGTGTTCTACCGACCCTCCCGGCCCACCTCCGACGGACGCGCTCTCCTCGCCCTCTCACCCCTCCAGTTTCTGGAAGCACTTTCCCAGCTGATCCCGCCGCCCCGGGTTCACCGCCACCGCTACCACGGCGTTCTCGCCCCCAACGCACGGCTCCGGCCCCGGGTCGTCGCCCTCGAACGCGACGCAGAGGCCCACGCGGACGAAGCCCACGGCGAGGGGCCCGGGGTCCACACCCACAACGAGCCCGCTACCACCCTCACCGGCGCCGCCGCCCGCTCCCGCTGGGCCCAGCTCCTCGCCCGCATCTACGAGGTCTTCCCCCTCCGCTGCCCCGAGTGCGGATCGGACATGCGCATCCTCGCTTTCCTCACCGACCCCGCGCCCGTGGGCGCCATCCTCCGACATCTCGACCTGCCCCATACCACACCGCCGCTCTCCCCCGCACGCGCTCCACCCCAAGTCGCACTCGCGCTCGACGCCGAGCCCCTCGCACCCGCCAATGCCCTGCCCCGCGACGACTTCGACCAGACGCCCGCGTTCGATCCGGCTGACCCCGAGCCCCTACCCGAGCTCGACCTCGACCAGACCCGCGGCGCCTGAACGGCCAGGTGCGCCCGGCAACCGCTACAGGCGCCAGGTCACACCCACATCCGATGCCGAATCGACCGGAACCTCCACCCAATCCCGCTCGCCCGCCCATCACCCCCACCCTTGACCCGGCGAAACCACCCCGCCTATCCTACCGAAAGCAGCCGAAACGGCGTTTGGATTTCCTATCCCTCACGATCCGTGCGTATTCCGGCCGAATCCGTCCAGTGATTCCGGTCGAAGCCGGCCACCGATTCCGGACCATTCCGTCCACCCGTTCCGGAGCAATCCGTCCACCGATTCCGGGGATTCCGTCCTGCCATTCCGGCGGAATCCGTCCACCCTTGGGGGAGCGAAGCCGACGCTGGATGACCTGAACCAGACCAGCCGCCACCTTGTGCGGGTCCTGAACCCGGAGGAGAGATGGCGGCGGAGAGGTTGTCCATGCGGAAGATCAAGGAGGTGCTGCGGCTGAAGGCTGCAGGCCATGGGAACCGGGCGATCGCCCGGAGCCTGCGGATCGCGCACAGCACGGTCCGCGAGTACCTGAACCGGGCCGAGGCGGCGGAGCTGGGCTGGCCGCTGCCGGAGGGGCTGACGGAGGCGGAGCTCGAGGCCCGGCTTTTTCCGCCGCCGCAGCCGTCGAACGTGGCGCGTCCGCTGCCGGACTGGGCGGAGGTGCACCGGGAGCTGAAGTCGAAGAAGCGGAGCGGCGTCACGCTCCAGCTGCTCTGGCTCGAGTACAAGGAGGACCACCCGTACGGGCTCCAGTACAGCCAGTTCTGCGAGCGGTACCGGCGGTGGCGGGGCGGGCTCGACCTGGTGCTCCGGCAGGAGCACCGCGCCGGGGAGAAGGTCTTCGTGGACTTCGCCGGCCAGACGGTGCCGGTGGTGGACCGGGGCACCGGGGAGATCCGCGAGGCCGAGATCTTCGTCGGGGTGCTGGGCGCCAGCAACTACACCTACGCCGAAGCGTGCTGGAGCCAGGAGCTGCCCGAGTGGATCGGCGCGCACGTGCGCATGTACGAGTACTTCGGCGGGGTGCCGCAGCTCACGGTCCCCGACAACCTGAAGGCAGGGGTCCGCCACGCCTGCTACTACGAGCCGGACCTGAACCCGACGTATCACGAGTTGGCGGTGCACTACGGCACGGCCGTGCTGCCAGCCCGGGTCCGGAAGCCGAGGGACAAGGCGAAGGCGGAAGCGGGCGTGCTCCTGGTGGAGCGGTGGATCCTGGCCCGGCTCCGGAAGCTGACCTTCTTCAGCCTGGCCGAGCTGAACCGGGAGATCGCTCGTCTGCTGGAGCTCCTGAACGACCGGCCCTTCCAGAAGCTGGAGGGCAGCCGCCGCTCGCTCTTCGAGACGCTGGACCGGCCGGCGCTTCTCCCGCTCCCCGAGCAGCGCTACGAGTTTGCCCGCTGGAAGAAGGCCCGGGTCAACATCGACTACCACATCGATGTCCTCGGCCACTACTACAGCGTGCCCCACACCCTCGTCCGCCAGCAGGTGGACGTGCGCATCACCCGCACGAGCGTCGAGATCCTGCACTCCGGCCGCCGGGTGGCGGCGCATCTGCGGAGCCACCGCAAGGGTGGCTTCAGCACGGAGCCCGGACACCGGCCCAAGGCGCACCAGAAGCATCTCGAGTGGACGCCGTCGCGAATCGTCGCCTGGGCCGAGAAGACCGGGCCCGCCACGGGCGAGCTGGCCCGGCAGATCCTCGAGAGCAAGCCGCACCCGGAGCAGGGCTATCGCGCCTGCCTCGGTCTCCTGAGGCTCGGCGATCGACACTCTCCTGAAAGGCTCGAGGCCGCCTGCGCCCGCGCGTTGCGGATCGGCGGCGTCTCGTACCGCTCGGTCAAGTCCATCCTCCAGAGCGGACTCGACCGCCTCCCCCTGGAAGAGCAGGCGAGCCTCACCCTGCCCCAGAACCATGAACATCTGCGCGGCGGGACCTACTACGCCGCCGCCGCCAACGGAGCCCTCTCATGCTGACGCACCAGACCCTCGACCAGCTCCACGAGCTCCGCCTCACCGGCATGGCCCAGGCCCTGGAAGAACAGAATGCGCATGCCCGACGTCGAGAGCCTCGCCTTCGACGACCGTCTGGCCCTCCTCCTGGAACGGGAGATCACCTTCCGCGACGACCGGCGCCTCACCCGGCTCCTCCAGGTGGCCAAGCTCCATCTTCAAGCCGCCATCGAGGACCTCGACTTCCGAAGCCCTCGAGGACTGGAGCGATCCCTCATCCTGCGCCTCTCCAGCGGCCAGTGGATCCGCGACCACCAGAGCGTCCTGATCTCCGGCGCCACGGGCACCGGCAAGAGCTTCCTGGCCTGCGCCCTCGGTCACAGCGCCTGCCGCCAGGGCCTGTCCACCCGCTACTACCGCTTCTCCCGGCTCCTCGGAGAGCTGGCTCTGGCCCGGGCCGACGGCTCCTACGCCAAGCTCCTCGACCGCCTGGCCAAGACCCAACTCCTCATCCTCGATGACTTCGGCCTCGCTCCACTCACCGACTCCGAGCGCCGTGATCTCCTCGAGGTCCTCGAAGACCGCTACGGCCGACGCGCCACCCTCGTCACCAGCCAGCTGCCCGTCGAGCACTGGCACGCGGTCATGGGAGACGCCACATTCGCCGACGCCATCCTGGATCGGCTCGTCCACAACGCCCACACCATCACCCTGAAAGGAGCATCCATGCGGCGGAAGAAGAATCAGACCCCCGCCGTCGCCGAGTCCTGAACACGCCAGCGTCGCTTCGCTCCGACCGGGTGGACGGCATGGACCGGAACGGGTGGACGGCTTGCGCCGGAACCGCTGGACGGCTTCCTCCGGAACTCGTGGACGGAATCACCGGAATAGGCACGATCCGCCCGGACGAGCTGAGAGCGGCGTTCACCGCCGCCGGTGGATGGAGTATCGCCGAGCTGAGCGCGGAGCGCATCGAGACGCGATTTCACGACAACGGCGCACCGGCCTGGTTGGCGACCATCCAAAGGATTTAGGCGTGCGTGGGCGCGCGCCGGCGGACCTGGCAGCGCCTCGGCGGACCCTCGCGCGTGCAGCACCGCCGAGCGGCCCTTGGTGGCGCCGGCGGCCTCCTCAGTCCTGCGGCGCCATCGGCAGCTCGCGCACGTGCCGGCCCGTGAGCGCGAACCAGGCGTTGGTGAGCGCCGGGGCGGCGGGTGGGAGGCCCGGCTCGCCGACCCCCCCCGGGTCCTCGCGGCTGTCCACGATGTGCACGTCGATCTCGGGCGCCTCCAGTGGAGCCGGCGGGAGTCGAACCCGCACCAGATCCCCCACCCCCGGATCGCGATTCGCCAGTAACCGCAACAACTATGAGCGGTTTCGACCGTCGGGGTGTGGGCCGCCAGGTCCGGCGCTGACGGCCGGCGCGTTGTCCCGCTCCGCCATGGTGGTGCCCCGGGTCTCGTCGAACCCTTCGGGGCATGCCCACCGTCGCACGCCCCCGATCCGTTTGGGTCCCGCCGCAGGCGCAGGCGCACCGCCCAGGGCACTCCGCAACGCCACCCGCCCAGGCCGCCGTTTACCGCCGACGACGGCCCACGGCCACGCCCCTCTACCCCATCGTCCAGCACCACATCGAGGGCTTCCTGGCCCGGGCCGCCGAAGCCGATCCCTGGGGCGAGGGCGTGGCCGGCTGGGTCGAGGCCGACTTCCGGGCCTACCTCCGCTGCGGCATCCTGGCCCACGGCTTCGCCCGCGTCCGCTGTGACGACTGCGCCGCCGAGCGCCTCGTCGCCTTCTCCTGCAAGGGCCGCGGCGTCTGCCCCTCCTGCAACGCCCGCCGGATGGTCGAGGTCGCCGCGCACCTGAACAACGCCGTCCTGCCGCCGCTCCCGATCCGCCAATGGGTCCTCTCCGTCCCGAAGCGGATCCGCCCCTTCTTCCACCACGATCCCGCCCTTGCCGGCGCCGTGCTCCGGATCCTGCTCCGGGCCGTCCGCACCCGCCTGCGTCACGGCAGTCCCGGTGCCGGCCCGGACGCGCAGATCGGCGCCGTCTCCTTCCTCCACCGCTTCGGCTCCGCCCTCAATCCCCACTTCCACTTCCACGTCGTGGTTCTCAATGGCGTCTTCACCGGGACCGTGGACGGCGAGGTCCGCTTCGATGAGGCGACCCACTTTTCCGCCGACGACGCCTCCGCCCTCACGCCCATCCTCCAGCGCCGCATCCTGCGCCTCTTCCAACGCCGCGGCCTCCTCGAGGAGCACACGGTGAACGACATGCTCACCTGGCAGGGCACCGGCGGCTTCAGCCTCGACGCCTCCGTCCGCATCCACGGCGCCGACCGGGCCGGCCGCGAGCGCCTCCTCCGCTACTGCGCCCGGCCGCCGTTTGCCCTCGATCGCCTGCGGATCGAGCGTCAGTCCGGAGGGCGGGCCGACGACGACGCGGGGGTCCGCCGCGTGTTCTACCGACCCTCCCGGCCCACCTCCGACGGACGCGCTCTCCTCGCCCTCTCACCCCTCCAGTTTCTGGAAGCACTTTCCCAGCTGATCCCGCCGCCCCGGGTTCACCGCCACCGCTACCACGGCGTTCTCGCCCCCAACGCACGGCTCCGGCCCCGGGTCGTCGCCCTCGAACGCGACGCAGAGGCCCACGCGGACGAAGCCCACGGCGAGGGGCCCGGGGTCCACACCTACAACGAGCCCGCTACCACCCTCACCGGCGCCGCCGCCCGCTCCCGCTGGGCCCAGCTCCTCGCCCGCATCTACGAGGTCTTCCCCCTCCGCTGCCCCGAGTGCGGCTCGCAGATGCGCATCCTCGCTTTCCTCACCGACCCCGCGCCCGTGGGCGCCATCCTCCGACATCTCGACCTGCCCCACACCACACCGCCGCTCTCCCCCGCACGCGCTCCACCCCAAGCCGCACTCGCGCTCGACGCCGAGCCCCTCGCACCCGCCGATGCCCTGCCCCGCGACGACTTCGACCAGACGCCCGCGTTCGATCCGGCTGACCCCGAGCCCCTACCCGAGCTCGACCTCGACCAGACCCGCGGCGCCTGAACGGCCAGGTGCGCCCGGCAACCGCTACAGGCGCCAGGTCACACCCACATCCAATGCCGAATCGACCGGAACCTCCACCCAATCCCGCTCGCCCGCCCATCACCCCCACCCTTGACCCGGCGAAACCACCCCGCCTATCCTACCGAAAGCAGCCGAAACGGCGTTTGGATTTCCTATCCCTGACGAGCTCACCGAGAGTATTTACATTTTGGATCGCCCAAGATATCGCCTCCACCTCAAACAAATGATGCGGGTGTTCTCAACAACTGGAAGCTAGAGGCAGTTAAGCAGCTTCAGACACTCATTGAAAAGGAATACGGAAAGACCTTGGAAACCCTTCTTATCCACCTTGCGAAGAGTTTGCATGAGTAGCTATTCCTTCTATTGCCGCCTGAGGCAAAACACAAAATCATAGGGGAGGAAACTTGAGCGATCGGGAGCAGGTTGTCGTAAAGACGTACAAGGGAAGGGAATCGAAAGCCGCAGAGCTGTTTCAAGAAGACGCAGCGAAAATGGCATTACAGGGTTACATTCCGACATCGCAGAGTTGGGCTCCGGGTGCCTATGGGTGCGGCTCCTTCCTCTTCGCGCTGCTACTGTGCTTTGTCCTGATCGGATTCTTGGTTTTCATTTACATGCTGCTGGTTAAGCCGGACGGAACACTTTCTGTAACGTACGAGCTGCGAATCGAAGTGCAAGGCTCGAAGCAATCTGCTCCAACCGCGGAAAAGACATGCCCAAAGTGTGCGGAAAACGTAAAGGCGGCAGCTACTGTTTGTCGCTTCTGCGGACACAACTTCGAGCCGGCCTAACAAGGCCATGCAGGCGACGTCCGAAGACGCACGCGCCTGATGGCCGGCGTTAGGGTTACAACAATGAAGCGTTCTCTCTGGAAACAAAGTCTTACCAAAAACTGGTGCCCTGCGTGGCCGTGCCCCGTTTGCCGAAAGGAGTCTGTAAAGCTTGTACCAAAATCACTTATATATAAAGAAAACGTCAATTCAAAACGAGCGCACAGCCATGAACCTCCCGTATTCACCACGCGTAGGTTGAGCCGATTGAGCGCGTGATTTGGAATTCGGCGGCGGCGTGCGTGGCGCCCGGGCTGATTACGGGGACAGCCCCCCTTTCCCCCGGCGCGCCGCCGACGGCTCCGTGCTCCGATCGCTCCCCGCCCGAGAAGGCCTACGCTGGAGTGGGCAGGGCCAGGGCGGCGGGGGAGCCGCGGGCCGAGTAGCGCCGGCTCATTTCTCGCCAGAAGCGCTGCCACAGGTGCGCGCGGCCCGCGTCGATGACGAGCGTGAGTCGTCGGCCGCTCACCAGCACGCGTCCCGCCGCTTTGAGCACGAGTTGGCGGAAGCGCTGGCGGGTCATGACCTGACGTTCGCCGCACGAGACCAGTTCTGCGCCAGCTCTCAGCAGGTTGGCCGCGATGAGGCTCAGCAGCAGGCGCGCCTCGTTGGCGCCGAAGCTGTCGGTGTCGGGCTCGGGCGTGGCGACGCTCCGCCCGCGGTAGTGCTTCTTGGGCCGCGGCGCCGACGAGAGCGCCAGCGCCAGCGTGCTTTTCCAGTCCCCGAACTCCCGCTCGGCTTCTCCCCGCGCCCGGTAGCGCTCCAGCAGCGCCGGGCCGTCTACCTCTTCGGTGCTCGCGTTCGTGAGCAGGAAAAAATGGTCGAGGAACAGCTCCCCCTGCTCGTCCGAGCGCTCCAGCATCACGAGCACCACCCGGCGCGCATGGTCCCAGCGCCCGGCAGCATAGGTCAGCTCGTGCGTCCAGATCCGACCTTCGGCCGGCGGGTGTCCAGGCGGCCGCTTCAGGTACGGCGCCGCGAGTCTCTCCAGGCGTGCATTCCCACGCAGCCGGGCCACGTAGCGCACGCCCTCGTCCTCCAGCGTGGCCAGCAACTCGTTCTCCGGGAATCCCGCATCCATGCGCAGCCACACCTGCTCCGCCTGCGTCTTCGCCCAGAGCACCGCGGGGACCACAAAGCCCAGCGCGCCTTGCGCCGTGTGCGCGTTTCCCTCTCGCAGCTCGGCCGCCAGGAAGTCTCCCAACTCCCAGCGCAGCACCAGCGGGTGGTAGCAGCAGCAGCCATAGTGCGCGTTCCACGAGCTGCCCGGCTGCAGCCCGTGCACTTCGACCGGCAGCGAATCCAGATCCAGCGTGACCTCCGCAACGCGCGGCGCGTTCCGGCCCCGCCGCCGCTCCGCACCCCGCAGCAGGAGCGTGGAAAGGCCCTGCCGGTTTCCCGGGTCGGCCAGCACCGCCAGGAGCCGCGACAGGGTTGGCTGAGAGGCCAGCCCGGAGGCCGCGCCCGCAGCCCCACCCCGCACCGGCGCCGTCCCCCGGCGCCGCGACACGGCCACGCGCAGCGCCGGATCGGCGCGCAGCAGGTCCGCATCCCGCTGGTCCGTCCATCCCTGCGCCAGCAGGAGCACCTGCGTGAGCATCAGCTCGAGGAAGTCGTGCGTGATCCGCGCGGGGTCGCGCGGGTCGTGCAGGTGGTGGTGGACCAGCGCCGGGAAGCCCAGCCGCTCCAGCAGCGCACGCAACAGCACCGCGCCCGCGTCCGAGGTCAGCCGCTCCGGTCGCGCCTCCACGCCCATCGAACGGTTGAAATCCAGCCGGAAAAGTGTACCTTGTTCTTCACCCATGGCGTGTTTGTCGTGTGGTCCGGAAGGATGGTTTGGTTTGCACCCCCATCTCACGGTCACACAGGCAGATGCGCCATGGGCGCTTACGCCCTACACAACCCCTCCACTAACCCGCTCGTGAATACGGCAGGATGAAGCATGGGACCCTGATTGGATTGAACCTCCCGTATTCACCACGCGTAGGTTGAGCCGATTGAGCGCGTGATTTGGAATTCGGCGGCGGCGTGCGTGGCGCCCGGGCTGATTACGGGGACAGCCCCCCTTTCCCCCGGCGCGCCGCCGACGGCTCCGTGCTCCGATCGCTCCCCGCCCGAGAAGGCCTACGCTGGAGTGGGCAGGGCCAGGGCGGCGGGGGAGCCGCGGGCCGAGTAGCGCCGGCTCATTTCTCGCCAGAAGCGCTGCCACAGGTGCGCGCGGCCCGCGTCGATGACGAGCGTGAGTCGTCGGCCGCTCACCAGCACGCGTCCCGCCGCTTTGAGCACGAGTTGGCGGAAGCGCTGGCGGGTCATGACCTGACGTTCGCCGCACGAGACCAGTTCTGCGCCAGCTCTCAGCAGGTTGGCCGCGATGAGGCTCAGCAGCAGGCGCGCCTCGTTGGCGCCGAAGCTGTCGGTGTCGGGCTCGGGCGTGGCGACGCTCCGCCCGCGGTAGTGCTTCTTGGGCCGCGGCGCCGACGAGAGCGCCAGCGCCAGCGTGCTTTTCCAGTCCCCGAACTCCCGCTCGGCTTCTCCCCGCGCCCGGTAGCGCTCCAGCAGCGCCGGGCCGTCTACCTCTTCGGTGCTCGCGTTCGTGAGCAGGAAAAAATGGTCGAGGAACAGCTCCCCCTGCTCGTCCGAGCGCTCCAGCATCACGAGCACCACCCGGCGCGCATGGTCCCAGCGCCCGGCAGCATAGGTCAGCTCGTGCGTCCAGATCCGACCTTCGGCCGGCGGGTGTCCAGGCGGCCGCTTCAGGTACGGCGCCGCGAGTCTCTCCAGGCGTGCATTCCCACGCAGCCGGGCCACGTAGCGCACGCCCTCGTCCTCCAGCGTGGCCAGCAACTCGTTCTCCGGGAATCCCGCATCCATGCGCAGCCACACCTGCTCCGCCTGCGTCTTCGCCCAGAGCACCGCGGGGACCACAAAGCCCAGCGCGCCTTGCGCCGTGTGCGCGTTTCCCTCTCGCAGCTCGGCCGCCAGGAAGTCTCCCAACTCCCAGCGCAGCACCAGCGGGTGGTAGCAGCAGCAGCCATAGTGCGCGTTCCACGAGCTGCCCGGCTGCAGCCCGTGCACTTCGACCGGCAGCGAATCCAGATCCAGCGTGACCTCCGCAACGCGCGGCGCGTTCCGGCCCCGCCGCCGCTCCGCACCCCGCAGCAGGAGCGTGGAAAGGCCCTGCCGGTTTCCCGGGTCGGCCAGCACCGCCAGGAGCCGCGACAGGGTTGGCTGAGAGGCCAGCCCGGAGGCCGCGCCCGCAGCCCCACCCCGCACCGGCGCCGTCCCCCGGCGCCGCGACACGGCCACGCGCAGCGCCGGATCGGCGCGCAGCAGGTCCGCATCCCGCTGGTCCGTCCATCCCTGCGCCAGCAGGAGCACCTGCGTGAGCATCAGCTCGAGGAAGTCGTGCGTGATCCGCGCGGGGTCGCGCGGGTCGTGCAGGTGGTGGTGGACCAGCGCCGGGAAGCCCAGCCGCTCCAGCAGCGCACGCAACAGCACCGCGCCCGCGTCCGAGGTCAGCCGCTCCGGTCGCGCCTCCACGCCCATCGAACGGTTGAAATCCAGCCGGAAAAGTGTACCTTGTTCTTCACCCATGGCGTGTTTGTCGTGTGGTCCGGAAGGATGGTTTGGTTTGCACCCCCATCTTACGGTCACACAGGCAGATGCGCCATGGGCGCTTACGCCCTACACAACCCCTCCACTAACCCGCTCGTGAATACGACAGGTTGAATACACATTTACCGCCTGGGCGGAATGCGGACATCAATCTTGTAAACAGCAGTTTGCAATAGCTGGCGTAGGTGGCGTCTCACCTGAACAGACTGAGGACGGGTTTGAGTGGGAGGACTACTTCGCACCTCAAATCTGCCAACCCATGCCAGATATGTTGGATTTTCCAAAAAAATGTCCGGACGAAGTCAAAGAAGAACTCCGAGCGGCATTTGGGCTCTTCTGGTCGCACCAAGCTGCCTGTGCTGGTCGGATTCGCGTTTCCCTTGAGTGCCTGATGAACCACTTAGGTTAGGCATACCAAAACGAAAGAAAGATAAGAACGGAAAATATTTTGACTTATCTTATCTCTCCATGCGCGCATTGATGTCTTTGCAAAAGCAGAGCCGAATGTAGGTTCACATCTAATGGCGCTGAAATGGTTAGGAAACGCTGGAAGTCACAATGGAGAAGTCAGGAAAGACGACTTGCTGGATGCGTTCGAAATTATGGAGCATGCGCTAGTTGAGATCATAGACAAGCGCTCGGCCAAAGTTGCTGCCCTAGCCAAAAAAATTACAAAAAAACATGGTCGATAGAAACTCTACCTTGTCACTCAACCGGACGTGTCACTCGTCGCGGGGCATCTGGAGGCGCACGTCCCGCCAGGCACGCGGCTCACCCTGGCCGGCGACAGCTACGGCGCGCGCGCGGCCTCCATCGCGCCCGATCATTTTGCACTGCAGGCCGCCGACGCGGCGCTCCACGCCGTCTACGGCGTGCACCCGCTCGTAGTGCGCTCGGGCGGCACGGTGCCCATCGCCGAGCTCTTTCAGCGGCATCTCGGGTTGGACACCGTGTTCTTTTCCTTCAGCACGGCCGACGAGGACTTCCACGCTCCCAACGAGTTCTTCCGCGTGCACCGGCTGCACGAAGGGCTCGAGGCGTGGGCGCGCTACTGGGAGATTCTAGGCGAGCGGGGATCCAGCTCGCCAGGAGCGCCACCCCGGGGCGGCTGAAGGTTGAAGGAGCACGGCGGCTATCGGCTGACGAACTTCAGGAGCTGGCGCCCTCCGGTGTCGGCCAGGTAGACGACGCTGTCGCCCTGCACCGCGAGTGCGTGCGCCGTCACGACGTTGGCGGCCGTGGCCGGAATGTGGTCCACCTCGCGGAGATCGCGGTCGAGCATCACCACGAGGTCCGCCCCACCTTTCACCGCGAGGTACAGGCGCCCGCTCTCGCTCACGGCCACGTCGAAGACGCGCCCGGCGCTCCGGCCCGGCCGCCCCTCGCGCGGCCACTCCCCCAGATACGTGCCCGTGGTGTCGAACACCTGCAGACGCGCGTTCTCCCGGTCGGCCACGTAGACGCGGTCGAGTCCGCCCACCGCGATGCCGTGGGGGACGTGGAACTCACCTGGGTCTGCCCCCTCGTGGCCCCACTCGCGCACGAAGGCGCCCGTCCGGTCGAAGCGTGCCACTCGCGCGTTGATGTAACCGTCGCTCACGTAGAACGAGCCGTCGGCGCAGACGAACACGTCCGTCGGCTGATCGAAGTGCGTCGCGTCCCACCCCGGCGCGCGCCGGTGGCCGATCGTGCGAACGGGTGCGCCGTCGTGCGAGAACTCGAGCACCTGCTGCCGGCCGACGTCGGTCAGCCAGACGTTGTCGTCGGCGTCAACCGTCAGCGAATGCGGCACGAGGAACATCCCGGCGCCCCAGGAGTGCAGCAGCGCTCCGGTGACCGCGTCGAGCTCGAGCACCGTCGGCGCGGTGATTGGCTGCGTGGCCGTCGGCTCGAAGCTTCGCCCCGCCCGGTGGAACAGCAGCACATGACCGTGCGAGTCCAGCGCCACGCCCGAGACTTCACCGAGGCGCAGGCCGGGGGCAAGGCGTGGCCAACCCTCCACGCGCTTCCAGCGGGAAGTCGGTGCGCCCGACGCTGCGTGGCCCGGCTGCGGCGGTCGCGTAGGGCCATGCGGCCCGAGGGCCAGACATCCGGCGAGCAGAAGAGCTTTGCGGCTGCCAGGCATCGGTCAGAGTCTCCCTTGCAGTACGTCAACGACGGCGGGCGGCGCGCATTCGCGCTCGACCACGCAGGGATGGGCGTGATCCGCGTCCAGCTCTTCGGTCACGCTAGCGACTTCCCATTTCGAGTTTGCGGCGCAGCTCCTCACGCCAGTTGAGCGCGACCACGATGTCGCGGTCGCGCTGGGCCGCGTCGCGCACGACGACGAAGCCCTTGCCGTCCGGGCGCACATCGAACCCGCCCAGCAGGCAGCTGAGGTTCGCGAACCGGTCCGTGCCGGCAGCATTGTCAATATGGGCCGAACGACCTCGGTCGGAACAGGGCGTTCCTCCTTGCTTCGCTCGCCCCAGGCCGCGTCGCGTCAAATGCTGTGACCGGTACGGCGAGATCGTCACCGGGATCCTGACGGCCGCGCACGGTACCGCATGAGGAGGCAAGGATCATTCGACCGGGAATCCGATGGCGGCGGTTCGGCTCGATCGCCAGGGCGCGCGCGCGGCTGCCCGCCGCAGCGCGATCTTGCACTGCGGTAATCACCATGGTAATATGACCATGGACACCATTCGAGAGCTTTATTATGGCGAAGAAGAAGATCTCGGAAGCAGCCGTGGCGCCCTTCGCGCCAACCGGGGCGCCGCACACCGTGCAGGCCAGCACGTTCAAGGCGACGTGTCTCGAATTGATGGACGAAATCGAAGCGAGCGGATTCGAGGTCGTCGTCACCAAGCACGGCCGCCCCGTGGTGAAGGTGGGACCGGTGGAGCCGAGCGTCCCTTCTCCGTTGGGGTTTCTGCGCGGGACCGTCGTGGATGAGGGAGACTTGGTGAGCCCCGACCACGACGCATGGAGCGAGGCGGTGGCGGACCCGCTCCACACGGATCGGAAGTAGTGGCGACCGTGCGCGCGGTGCGCGAGCGGCCCCAGCGCCGGCCGCGGCGCGCGCGCGCACCAAAGCGCGTGGCGGGTTCGGTGCTCTGGCGCGCGGTGGAGGAACCGGAGCGCGAAGACGCCCTGCTCCTGGACACGCACGTGTGGCTGTGGACGCTCGCCGGCACCACGGAGCGACTGGCCGCGCAGGCGGTCGCGCTCGTGCAGTCAGCCGCGGCCGCCGGCCGCCTCTACGTGAGCGACATTTCCTTCTGGGAGGTGTCGCTCAAGGCATCGAAACGGAAGCTGACGCTGGTGATCGATCCCACCCTCTGGCTCGAGCGCGCCGCGCGGGCACCGGGCATTCGCGCGCTGCCGCTCGCGCGCGAGGTGCTGATCCAGAGCACGCGCCTTCCGGGCGCTATGCACGGCGATCCCGCCGACCGCATGCTCTGCAGTGGACATTGCGCGCGGAGGATAAGGTAGGCGCCACCTACAGGCTCACGGACACGAATCCCGTCCGCAGACATTAGCGAAAGCCCCCCGACCAACGGTCGGGGGGTTTTTTTTAAAAAATATTTTCAGTACTGTCCGGTTAAGCTGAGATGATGATGCCGTAACGGATTGCTACGTGGTGCGTTACGACGTTTTGGTTGCCGCACCGATTTGAACTTCGCTGCTGCGCCGCTATCCTGCCCGGACCCCCCGGCCGGAGTGGCGCATGAATCCCGGAAGCACGGTTTTCTCACAGGTGATGGCCCACGCATCTCGCTTCGCGCTCGATCGGTGCATCCGCCGCTACCACGGCAACCGGAGGGTCCGACGTTTCTCGTGTCGGGACCAGTTCCTCGCCATGGCCTTTGCCCAGCTCACCTACCGGGAGAGCCTGCGGGACCTCGAGGCCACCCTCGGGGCGGCCCCCGAGAAGCTGTACCATCTTGGCTTCCGTTCGCCGCTCTCTCGCAGCACGCTCGCCGATGCGAACGAGAATCGCGACTGGCGCATCTACGCCGATTTCGCTCAACGCCTGATCGCAGACGCGCGTCGGCTCTACGCCGACGACACGTTGGGGATCGAGCTCACGAACACCGTCTACGCGCTGGATTCCACCACGATCGACCTGTGTTTGGACCAACGACGTCGCGCTGCCCGCCGTTACCGTGGCCGAGCTCTACCGCCTGCGGTGGCAGATCGAGCTCTTCTTCAAATGGATCAAGCAGCACCTCAGGATCAAGCGCTTCTTCGGCACGAGCGCGAACGCTTTGCGCACGCAGATCTGGATCGCGATCAGCGTTTACGTCCTCGTCGCGATCGTCCGCAAGCGGCTCCGGATCGAGCGCGAACTCTACACAATTCTACAGATCCTGAGCGTCTATGCGTTCGAGAAAGCCCCTCTCGCACAAGTACTTACGCGTTCGGCCTACACCCCCGAAGTCCCCTCCGATCGTAACCAGTTGTCGCGCTTCAACTTATAACCGGACACTACTGAAATATTTTCTAAATTTACTTTTCTTCCTCGCCTTTTTCTTTCTTTTCTTTCTTCTCTTCCTTTTCTTCGCCTTCCTCGCCTTCGGCTTCCTCTTTGCCTTCCTTCTTCACGCCCTCAACGGCTTCTTCGAGATCTACCTCGGTCGGCTGGGCCAATTCTGCTTCGAGCTCTTCTTCGGACTTCGGCGGCTGGACGGCGGCGACGGTCATCTCCGGATCATCCACCAGAATCTCCACCTTACTGTGGTCCACCGGCAAATCCTTGACGCGGATGGCGTCCTCGAAATTTTTCAAAGCCGAAAT
Source organism: uncultured Gemmatimonadales bacterium (assembly GCA_963708135.1). Classification (GTDB taxonomy): domain Bacteria; phylum Gemmatimonadota; class Gemmatimonadetes; order Longimicrobiales; family RSA9. The sequence goes on from OY970192.1 coordinate 1,847,115, forward strand.
ATCCACGACAATCTCCGAAGGCAGGTCGCCCGGCAAGCTCTCGACTTCGACTTCATAAAGAGTCGGCACGAAAGTGCCCTGCAGTTCTTTGACCGCCGGAGATTCGCCGACGAATTCGATCGGCACGGTGGCCGTCAGTTTTTCCGCCATATTCACCTGGTAAAAATCCACGTGCGTAATCTGGCCTCGGGTGATGTGCTTCTGAATGTCTTGGATCAAGACCTTGACCGGCTCGGTCTCCCCCACTTGCAGGCCGACGATAGTGCTCTCGCCGGCGTCACGATAGATTTTTTCAAAATCACCCGCCGGCACGGACAAGGAACGCGCCTCGATCCCGTGCCCGTACAGAACCCCGGGGATATAGCCGGCGTGGCGAAGTCCTTTCGCTTTTTCTGGGCGCGCGCCGGCGGACCTGGCAGCGCCTCGGCGGACCCTCGCGCGTGCAGCACCGCCGAGCGGCCCTTGGTGGCGCCGGGCGGCCTCCTCAGTCCTGCGGCGCCATCGGCAGCTCGCGCACGTGCCGGCCCGTGAGCGCGAACCAGGCGTTGGTGAGCGCCGGGGCGGCGGGTGGGAGGCCCGGCTCGCCGACCCCCCCCGGGTCCTCGCGGCTGTCCACGATGTGCACGTCGATCTCGGGCGCCTCCAGTGGAGCCGGCGGGAGTCGAACCCGCACCAGATCCCCCACCCCCGGATCGCGATTCGCCAGTAACCGCAACAACTATGAGCGGTTTCGACCGTCGGGGTGTGGGCCGCCAGGTCCGGCGCTGACGGCCGGCGCGTTGTCCCGCTCCGCCATGGTGGTGCCCCGGGTCTCGTCGAACCCTTCGGGGCATGCCCACCGTCGCACGCCCCCGATCCGTTTGGGTCCCGCCGCAGGCACAGGCGCACCGCCCAGGGCACTCCGCAACGCCACCCGCCCAGGCCGCCGTTTACCGCCGACGACGGCCCACGGCCACGCCCCTCTACCCCATCGTCCAGCACCACATCGAGGGCTTCCTGGCCCGGGCCGCCGAAGCCGATCCCTGGGGCGAGGGCGTGGCCGGCTGGGTCGAGGCCGACTTCCGGGCCTACCTCCGCTGCGGCATCCTGGCCCACGGCTTCGCCCGCGTCCGCTGTGACGACTGCGCCGCCGAGCGCCTCGTCGCCTTCTCCTGCAAGGGCCGCGGCGTCTGCCCCTCCTGCAACGCCCGCCGGATGGTCGAGGTCGCCGCGCACCTGAACGACGCCGTCCTGCCGCCGCTCCCGATCCGCCAATGGGTCCTCTCCGTCCCGAAGCGGATCCGCCCCTTCTTCCACCACGATCCCGCCCTTGCCGGCGCCGTGCTCCGGATCCTGCTCCGGGCCGTCCGCACCCGCCTGCGTCACGGCAGTCCCGGTGCCGGCCCGGACGCGCAGATCGGCGCCGTCTCCTTCCTCCACCGCTTCGGCTCCGCCCTCAATCCCCACTTCCACTTCCACGTCGTGGTTCTCGATGGCGTCTTCACCGGGACCGTGGACGGCGAGGTCCGCTTCGATGAGGCGACCCACTTTTCCGCCGACGACGCCTCCGCCCTCACGCCCGTCCTCCAGCGCCGCATCCTGCGCCTCTTCCAACGCCGCGGCCTCCTCGAGGAGCACACGGTGAACGACATGCTCACCTGGCAGGGCACCGGCGGCTTCAGCCTCGACGCCTCCGTCCGCATCCACGGCGCCGACCGGGCCGGCCGCGAGCGGCTCCTCCGCTACTGCGCCCGGCCGCCGTTTGCCCTCGATCGCCTGCGGATCGAGCGTCAGTCCGGAGGGCGGGCCGACGACGACGCGGGGGTCCGCCGCGTGTTCTACCGACCCTCCCGGCCCACCTCCGACGGACGCGCCCTCCTCGCCCTCTCACCCCTCGAGTTTCTGGAAGCACTTTCCCGACTGATCCCGCCGCCCCGGGTTCACCGCCACCGCTACCACGGCGTTCTCGCCCCCAACGCACGGCTCCGGCCCCACGTCGTCGCCCTCCAACGCGACGCAGAGGCCCACGCGGACGAAGCCCACGGCGAGGGGCCCGGGGTCCACACCTACAACGAGCCCGCTACCACCCTCACCGGCGCCGCCGCCCGCTCCCGCTGGGCCCAGCTCCTCGCCCGCATCTACGAGGTCTTCCCCCTCCGCTGCCCCGAGTGCGGCTCGCAGATGCGCATCATCGCTTTCCTCACCGACCCCGCGCCCGTGGGCGCCATCCTCCGACATCTCGACCTGCCCCACACCACACCGCCGCTCTCCCCCGCACGCGCTCCACCCCAAGCCGCACTCGCGCTCGACGCCGAGCCCCTCGCACCCGCCGATGCCCTGCCCCGCGACGACTTCGACCAGACGCCCGCGTTCGATCCGGCTGACCCCGAGCCCCTACCCGAGCTCGACCTCGACCAGACCCGCGGCGCCTGAACGGCCAGGTGCGCCCGGCAACCGCTACAGGCGCCAGGTCACACCCACATCCGATGCCGAATCGACCGGAACCTCCACCCAATCCCGCTCGCCCGCCCATCACCCCCACCCTTGACCCGGCGAAACCACCCCGCCTATCCTACCGAAAGCAGCCGAAACGGCGTTTGGATTTCCTATCCCTCCGGCTTCCTCCACATCGGGGCGTGGCAATCATCCGTTCACGCGAAGCCGCAAAGCGCCGAAGGCAGTACACCGGTGTGTTGGGAACCTGCGTACCGACGGCCCGTCCTGTGGCATGGATCCCAGCCATACCCGCCGAGTTCGGTTTTCTAGGTTGCGGGATTCGCGCCTTCGGCCCGTGCTGCCTTCGCGTGAACCGAGTGGAAGGACGCCCCCGAAGCCCGCGGTTGGCCGAGGGATGTCGCTCCGCCTCCTCCGCCACTCCGCGCGAACCGCGGATGTGTGAAGCGGGACGAAGCGGGAACATGGATGCGTGCGCCGCACGGTTGCATCCTTGGCGGGACCCACTTCCGGAGAATCTTCATGATGCGCCACGCCTGCCGCCGGGTGCTCCTCCTCCTGCTCTCGAGCAGCATGTCCCTGGCCGCCCAGACCCCATCCTCCCCCCGCGTCCGCCTCTCGCTGAACGAAGGGTGGCGCTTCTTCGCGGGCGACGTCGCCGGCGCGGACGCCCCGGCCTTCGACGATGCCGCCTGGGCTCGCGTGGACCTGCCCCACACCTGGAACGCGAGCGACGCCCTGCGCAAGGAGCCGGAGTACCGCCGGGGCGCCGGCTGGTACCGGCGTCGCCTGGAGGTCACGCCGGCGATGACGGGCAAGCGCCTGTTCCTCTACTTCGAGGGCGCGAACCAGGTCGCGGACGTGTGGGTGAACGGGAAGTCCGCCGGGCGACACGTGGGCGGATACACGGCCTTCGCCATGGACGTGACGGACCTCGTCGTCCCCGGCACGAACGTCGTGGCGGTTCGCGTGGACAACTCCTTCGACCCGGACATCCCGCCGCTCAGCGCCGACTTCACCTTCTACGGCGGCCTCTACCGCAACGTCTGGCTGCTGGCGACGGATCCCCTTCACGTCACCGTCCTCGACCACGCGTCGCCGGGCGTCTTCGGCGACGTGCCGGCCCTGGCGTCCGGGCGCGCGGCGGTGCGCGTGCGCGGCACCATTGCGAACGACGGCGCGGCGAAGCGCACCGCCCGCGTGGTCACGCGCGTCGTGGACGGCGACGGCGGCGAGGTGGCGACGGCGTCCTTCGACGTCCCCGTCGGCCCCCGTGCGACGGCGGCCTTCCAGCGGACGCTGCCGCCGATCACGGCGCCCAGGCTGTGGTCGCCGGACGAGCCCAACCTGTACACGCTGCGCACGGAGGTCCTCGACGGTGCCCGCCTGGCCGACCGCGTGGACGCGCCGCTCGGGCTGCGCTGGTACGCGTGGGATGCGCAGAAGGGCTTCTCCCTCAACGGCAAGCCCTACCAGCTGCATGGCACGAACCGGCACCAGGACGTGCGCGGGCTGGGGAACGCGCTGCCGGACGCGCTGCAGCGCCGCGACGTCGCCCTGGTGAAGTCCACCGGCTTCGACTTCCTGCGCCTCGCCCACTACCCGCAGGCGCCCGCGGTGCTGGACGAGGCCGACCGGACCGGCGTCGCGCTCTGGGAGGAGATCCCGGTCGTCAACACGATCACCATGTCGGAGGCGTTCGCCGCCAACGCCGAGCGCATGGTGACCGAGATGGTGAAGCAGCACTACGACCACCCGTCGGTGCTGTTCTGGGGCTACATGAACGAGATCATGCTCGTGCCCCCGAAGCCGATGCCGGCCGGGTACGTGGACGCCGTCGTCGCACTGGCGAAGCGGCTGAACGCGCGCGTGAAGGCGGAGGACACCACGCGCCCGACCGTCATGGCCGTGTTCGGGCACGACACCACTTCCGCGCTACACGCGGTGCCGGACATCCTCGGGCTGAACCTGTACTTCGGCTGGTATTACGGGGCGCTGCCGGACTTCGGCGCGTACGTGGACTCGCTGCACGCCGCCTACCCCGGCAAGCCGCTCATGATCAGCGAGTACGGCGCGGGCGACGACGAGCGCATCCACGCGGCGTCGCCCCGGCGGCTGGACTTCTCGACCGAGTACGAGCAACGCTACCACGAGGGGACGTTCCCCCAGGTCCTCGCCCGGCCGTGGCTGCTCGGCAGCGCGCTCTGGAACCAGTTCGACTTCGGCTCCTGGAACCGCAACGACGTGCAGCCAATGGTCAACGACAAGGGACTCTTCTACTTCGATCGCCGGCCCAAGGATGTGGCCTACTACTACATGGCCCGCCTGCGACGCGACCCCGTCCTGCACATCGCCGTCCGCGACTGGCCGGCGCGCGCCGGCAGCACGCCCGCGGACCGGACGACCGAGGTGGTCGTGTACAGCAACGCGTCTTCCGCATCACTCGCGTTGGATGGGACGGCGCTGGGCGAGCGGCCGGTCCAGAACGGCCGCGCTTCCTGGGAGGTGATCCTGCACGACGGCGAGAACCGGCTGGAGGCGCGTGCGAGCTTCCAGGGGCGGGAGCTCACGGACGCGGCGGTGGTGCGCTACCGGGATCGGAGCACCCTGTTCGCCAGGCCTGATGTTTCCCCCGCGACGGCGCCTGCTGCCGCCCCGTCGGCGCCGGGCACGGCGTTCCGCTTCCCGCCCGCCGCCGAGATCGCCGTCAACGTGGGCGCCACCTGGCAGTTCATCGACCGCGCCGGCGTCACCTGGGAGCCGGATCGCGCATACACGCCCGGGAGTTGGGGCTGGGTCGGCGGCGGCGCCCCCGCCTCAACTAACCACCGCATCTACGACACGGCCGACGATCCGCTCCTGCAGACCGCCCGCGAGGGCGCCGCCGCCTGGCGCTTCGACGTGCCCGACGGTCGCTACGAGGTCGAGCTGCGCTTCGTCGAGACGCTGCACGACAACCCCGGGGAGCGCGTCTTCGACGTGGACGTGAACGGCCTCACTCTGGCCGAGAGGCTGGACCTCGCCGCGGTGCCCGGCCGCTGGCACGCGCGCACGGTGGTGGTGGAGGTGGACGCCGCGGACGGGCACGGAATCGTGGCGAAGCTGAGCGCGCGGGCGGGGACGACGACCATCAGCGCGATCCGGGTGACGCGCCGCTGATCGTGGGCGGGCCAGCGGAGGGCCGCAGCGGGAGAGCCGGCCCCCCGCTCCCCCCTGCCGGGCACCGGTGCCGGTCGGTCGCCGGTCCGCCGCGGCGATCCAGCTGCCGCGCCAGCTGCGGGTTGGGCAATCCGGACGTGCCGTCGATCCTCGCCGGCAGCTCCTTGACGGGCCGTCCGAGCAGCCGATAGCCGCCGTAGAAATCGTTCGTGTACACCGTCCGCGGCCAGGGGCGGGAGCGGATGCGCGCGGCCTCCACGCGCCACGCGCGCGCCGCGTACCCCCGACCCTCCCGATGGGTCGCGAGCGCCTCGCGCGCGCCGGCCGCCGCGCGCAGGCCGAAGAGGGCGACACACGCGCCCAGCGCCAGCGCGAGACCCGGCAGCGGCGGCGTTCCGCGGACGCCGCCCATCCGGCGGCGGCGACCCCGACGAGCAGGTACAGCCCCGGCAGCAGCGGCGAGAGAAGGCGCGCATCCATCGGCGTGGCTGCGTCCACCACCGAGATGGATACCACCAGGAAGAGCAGGTACGCTGCCCCGAACGCGGTCCAGATCGCCAGCTCACCCCGGTCGCAGGAGCGCCAGCGGCGGCGCACGCCCACGATCAGCCATGCGGCCACGAGGGCGCAGACGGCGGCCATGAGCAGGTGCGGGGACGGATCGGGGACGAGCCAGAACGCCACGGTGCGCATCCCTTCCAGCACCTGCGTCGCGCCCAGCGGATGCCACGCCAGCGTCCGGTTCGTGGCGCTGCCGCCCGCCAGCCGATTCCGCGCGAGCCAGAGCGCGAGCGGGAGCGCGCTCACCACCGTCCAGGTGAGCGCCTCGCCCAGGCGCCGTCGCCACGGCCACCCCGGCCGCAGCAGCAGGACCGCTCCCCCGACGCCGATCACGACCACGCCCGCGTACCTGAGCAGCACGCCCGCCGCCGCGAAGGCCGCGCCTGCAAGCAATGCCTTGCGATTGCCGTTCGCGGCTAGCCGCAGGAAGTACAGGGCCCACACCAGCACCAGCAACGCGGGCACATCCGTCCAGGCGCGTGTGCTGAGCGCGAGCGCCGGACCGCCGAACGCGAGCAACCCGGCTGAGATCAGCCCCGCCAGCCGTGAGCGGGCCGTGCGCAGCGCCACCCACCCAACGGACCCCACCAGGGCCGCGAACGCCACGATCGCCAGGCAGCGCGCGCCTGCCTCCACCGGCAGGCTCAGCATCAGCAAGGCGGCGAGCAGGGACGAATAGAGCGGCGGGAAGTGCGTCACCGGCGCAGGAACACCGTTCGGCGCGATCGCGATGAAGCCGTTACCGCCAGCGAGGTGCCTGGCAGCGTCGAGATAGATGATGCTGTCGGGCGTGAGGCCGATCCCGGAGGACGTCACGAATAGCGCGGCCAGCGCGGCCAGAATCACAAGCGCGAACAACGCGGCGTAGTAACTCCGGTCGGCGCGTGCCGCGGCGACGTGATCGCCCCCCGGATGAGGGGGGGACAGGGTAGGCACGATGTCCTCGGGGCAGGGCTGGATCGCGCACGGCCGTAAAGCCGAGTACGAAGAGGTCCGGGCGTGTGCCGTCCGGGTCCTTAGCAATTTCGCGCTACCGGCTTCGCACCGTCAACGGTTCAGTGGATGGAAGGCCCGCCGACAAGGCCATGGCATGCCGCTCCCCGGAGCCTGCGGCACCACCGTCCCCGCCACACGGCCGTCCTCGAGGATCCGGACGCAGAACCCACAAGACGGGGACGCGGGTGAGACGGAGTCGAGCGCCGGAAAACGAACGCGCCCGGCGATCCGAAGATCACCGGGCGCTTCAATGGAGCCGGCGGGAGTCGAACCCGCGTCCGCGAATCGATCCCTCAGTGCATCTACGTGCGTAGTCCACCGTTCTCAGTTTCTCGCTCCCTCATCGGCCGGTGGACGGCCCCGTCGGGAACCAGCCTCGCTGTGTCTCATCCGGCCGCGGCAAGGCGGCACGACCGGACCAGCCCGATTTGTCGATGCCTCTGGTCACGCCTCGGGCCCGGCCCGTCCAGAGACAGGTTGCGAAAGGTCAGACCTTACGCAGCCAGCGCCATGTTTGAGTTGGCACTTGTGATGTTTTCCCGCTGGTTTTACGAGGGCACGGGTCCTCGGCACGCGACACCGACTTCACGAAACACGTCGAAACCAGGTCGGCCCCTACACCCGATATTCTAGCGGAATTCGCCCCCCGCGTCAACCTCGAGCGGTCCCTGCGACGCTGACCCTGTTGCGGCCGGATCTCTTTGACTCGTAAAGCATTGCGTCCGCGCTCTGGACCAGGTCGGCGGGGCCGGGGACGGACTCCGGGCACGCCGAAACACCGAAGGATGCGCTCACCGGCACCCTCCTGCCCGACCATGCCACCTCCATCCGCTCGATCCGCACCCGCAGCCGCTCCGCGAGCTCCCTCGCGGCCTCGGCGCCCGTCTCCGGCAGCAGCACGACGAACTCCTCGCCGCCGAAACGGGCGGCGTGGTCCGTCTCGCGCAGCGAATCGGAGAGCACGCCGGCGAGCGCGCGCAGCACGGCGTCGCCTGCTTCGTGGCCGTGCGTGTCGTTGACGCGCTTGAAGTGGTCGATGTCCAGCATGAGCAGCGCGAGCGGCCGCTCGTAGCGGTCGAACCGGGCCGCCTCCTGCGCCAGCCGGGTCTCGAACGCGCGCCGGTTGTAGAGGCCGGTGAGGGCGTCGCGGCGCACGTCCTCCTGGAGCGCGCCGAACGCTTCCGCGTGCCGGAGCTGGAGCGCCGCGTAGGGGGCCACGGCCTCCACCGCCGCCACTGCCTCCGGCTCCAGCCGCTGCGCGACCGTCGTCCACACCGCGATCACACCGATCACGTTCTCGCCGCCCTCGACCAGCGGGATGGCCGCCGCGGCGCGCGGCTCGACCTTCCACCGCTCGCCCGGGGCGCCGATCGGGAGGCGATGCGGCGCGTCGCGGCGCCGCTCGCGCCGGATCGGCGCCTTCTGGTGTGCCGCGACCCCGGTCTCCGACTCCTGCGCGCCGAAGGTGGCGCCCGCCTTCGGCCCGCCATCCTCGCCGACCACCGCCAGGATCCGGCCGTGCTCTCCGTGCCAGGCGCAGACCGCCGCGCCCGTGGCGTCCGCGAGCGTGCGGGCGGATTCGGCCAGCTCGCCCGCGAACGCGCCGAGCTGGATCTCCTGCGGCAGGCGCCGCAGCACCTGGACGATCTCCCTCGAGCGTAGCCGCCCCGCATCCGCGGCCCGGTCGCGCAACTCCGCGCGCGTGAAGGCGCGGATATACCTGCCCCAGCGCTCCAGGACCTCCAGCGAGGGGATGTCGGCCGACCGGGTGTAGTCCAGGGTCAGCAGCGCATAGGCGCTTCCCGCGTGCTCGAGGGGCACGATCGCGGCCGCGGCGGCATCCGCCGTGGCCCAGGCTGGCGCGGACTCCAGCCGCAGCGGCGTACCCTCCTGCCACGCCCACTGCATCGCCTCGCCGGCCAGCCCGAGGCGCGCGCCACGCTCCCCCCCGCGGCGAGCACCGGCGCCGCGACGCCTTCCTCGGGAAGCGCGTCCCAGAGCACGGCGCGCCGCGCGCCCGTGACGGCGCGGACCTCCTCGAGCGCCTGCCGCAGCTCCTCGCCGGGCTCGACGGGCGCCGGAAACGGCTCCGGCGCCGTCCCTCCACGCGCGCCTGCCTGCCCGCCGCCACGCCGTGGGTGCGTCTGCCGCCGGCGCTGCAGCAGCATCCCGAGCGCCAGGCCGCCGGTTACGGCGGCCAGCACGCCGATCATGTCGGTCGGGGGGCCCGCTGGATGATGCGGTGGGCGGCGCACGCCGCGCCGAAGCCGTTGTCGATGTTCACCACCGTCACGCCGGAGGCGCAGCTGGTCAGCATGCCGAGAAGCGCGGCCAGGCCGCCGAACGCCGCGCCGTAACCCACGCTCGTCGGCACCGCGATGACGGGAACGCCGACCAGCCCGCCGACCACCGAGGCGAGGGCGCCCTCCATCCCGGCCACCACGATGATCACCGAGGCACGCTGGAGGGCGTCCGACTCCTGGAGCAGCCGGTGGATCCCCGCGACCCCGACGTCGTAGAGCCGCTCGATCCGGCTGCCGAGGGCGCGCGCGGTGACGGCCGCTTCCTCCGCCACCGGGAGGTCACCCGTTCCGGCGCTCACGACGAGGATCGTCCCCGGCCCGGCGGTCCCCTCCCCCGCCCCCTCGCCCACCAGCCAGACCGTCCGCGCCAGCGCGTTCTCCTCCGCCGCCGGGTGCGCATCGCGCAGCGCGGCCCGCGTCTCCGCGGAGGCCCGCGTCACCAGGAAGCCACCGGTCCGCTCACGGAGACGCGCCGCGATGCGCACCACCTGGTCGGCAGTCTTGCCCTCGGCGAGGACCACCTCCGGGTACCCGTGCCGGAGCGCCCGATGATGGTCGAGGCGCGCGATCTCTACCCCCCCGGAGCCGTCGTCCGCCTCCGAGGCGACGGCTTCCACCGGCAGCCAGGCCAGCCGCTCGAGCGCCGCATCCGGCGTGCGCCGCCCCTCCGCCACCTCCCGCAGCAGCTCGAGCAGCCGCTCGCGCGTCATGCCGCCACCAGCGAGGCGCGTTCCAGGTACCCCTCCAGCAGCGACGCGGCCTCCGCCAGCCGCCGCACCCCGAACAGCTCCTGCCGCAGCGTACGCCCGTCCGGAAGCCCCTTCGTGTACCAGCCCAGGTGCTTCCGGAACTCGAGCATGGCCCGCTCCTCGTCGCGCTCGAACGCGATGGCGTTCCGCGCGTGCTCCAGCACCACCCTGAACCGCTCCGCCACCTCCGGCTCCGCGGGAATGACGTCGCCGTCCAGTGCCGCCCGCGCCTCCGCGAACACCCACGGCCGGCCGTGCGAGCCACGCGCGATCATGATCCCGGCGCACCCCGTCTCCGCGCGCATCCGTCGCGCGTCCTCGCCCGTCCACACGTCGCCGTTCCCGACCACGGGGATGTCCAGTGCCTGCACCACCGCCGCGATCTCCGCCCAGTCTGCCACCCCCGAGTACATCTGCGTCCGGCTGCGCGCGTGCAGCGTGAGCACCTGCGCCCCCGCATCCTGGCAGCGCAGCGCGATCTCCACCGGGTTGCGCTGCTCCTCGCTCCAGCCGCTGCGGATCTTCACCGTCGTCGCCAGCGCCGTGGCCCCGTCCACGGCGCGGATGATGCGCCCCACCAGCGGCAGGTCGCGCAGGCAGCCCGAGCCACCGTTCCGCTTCACCACCTTCTTCACGGGACAGCCGAAGTTGATGTCGATGAAGTCCGGCGCGTAGACCTCCGCCACGAGCGCCGCCGCCTCGCCCATCGCCGCCGGGTCGGACCCGAAGATCTGCACCCCGATCGGCCGCTCCGGCTCCTCGAAGCGCAGGTACTCGTGCGTCCTCTCGCTGCCGCGACGGATCCCTTCCGCGCTCACGAACTCGCTCACCACGACGTCCGCGCCGAAGCTCCGGCAGAGCCGCCGGAAGGGCGACTCGCTCACCCCCGCCTGCGGGGCCAGGAAGAGCGGGATACGCCCGTTCGAGAGCCTGTTCCAGAGGTCGTTGGACATGTCCGCAATTTAACCGTTTCCAGGGGCTCGATCAATCGAACGACGGCGCATCCGGGCCGTTTTGACACGCCATCCACACCCCGGTTATCTTCTTTTCTCCCGCCGCTCGGCGGGGCAACGGGAAACCGGAGGCATGAATGGAATTGCGGGAGTTTTTCAATAGAGACGTCGTCCGGCTCGAGCTCGGGGGCGGCAGCAAGGACGAGATCCTGAAGGAGCTCATCGCCCTGCTCGCCCTCGACGAGAAGAGCGAGGGCATCCTCTTCAAGATGCTGAAGCGTCGCGAGAACCTCGGCTCCACCGGGATCGGCCGCGGGATCGCCATCCCCCACTGCCGCTCGCTCGTGGTCAACCGGCTGCGCGTGGCCTTCGGCCGCAAGCCGGAAGGCGTCGAGTTCAAGGCCATCGACGGGCAGCCGGTCCGCAACTTCTTCCTCATCGTCGCGCCGCCGCTCGAGGTCAGCAACCAGTACCTGCCCGTCCTGGGCAAGATCGCCCAGTTCGCCAAGGAGCCGGAAGTCGCCGGCCGCCTCGAAGAGCTCAGGACGGCCGACGAGTTCCTCGAGCTGCTCGAGCAGAAGGCGAGCTGAGGAGAGGCAATGCATCCCCAGCTCGAGATCCTGCTTCAGATCCAGGACCTGAAGGCGCAGAAGCGTGAGCTCCTCGATGCCGACGCCGTCCGCCAGGTCGAGGAGGAGCAGTTCAACGTCGACATCGATGCCGCCGTCGAGCAGCTCGATGCCAAGATCGCCGAGATGAAGGACGCCCTCGAGCCCGGCGTCCGCAGCCGCTTCGAGCGCATCGCCCAGGGCCGCGGCCGTCCCGTCGTCCCCGTCGTCAAGGGCACGTGCTATGGCTGCTTCACCTCCGTCGCCACCGCCCGTGCCACCGGCGGCCGGCTCAACCAGACCCTCCAGGCCTGCGAGAACTGCGGCCGCTTCCTCTACGTCGTTGACTAGCGTCGTCAGTCCGACGTGCCGTGCGCACCAGGAGCGGCGCCGCGCCCGTGCTGGCCCTTGAACTCCGACATCTGGCCCCTGAAAAGAATCGCCGGACCCCTGCACGGGGCCCGGCGATTCATCTGTGGCTCTTCGGACGCAGCGAGGATCTCTAGGCTCTCTCTCCTATTTGCCGACCAGGATCTTGATGACCCTGCTCGTGCCGTTCACGGTCAACTGCAGGTAGTAGACTCCCGATGCGACCTTGTTGCCATTCCTGTCGAAACCATCCCACCTAGCTTCCTTGTGGCCCGGCATCGTGTACGGCAGGTTCTCCACCTTCGGTCCGTTCCCCCCGGGATAATCGAGGGCCACCGGAATCGCAACGAGCTGCTGCAGCACGTTGAAGATCCGGATCGTCACCACGACTGGCTTCCCGTCGGTGAACAGACCCTCGCCCAGATCGAACGGGATCGTCGTGACGGGATTGAAGGGGTTCGGATAGTTCTGCTCGAGCCTGAAGCCTTGCCCTGCACCGCTCGTTCCTCCAGGCTGCTGCGCGTGCAGCCGCCCTGGCAGAAACGCGAGTGCAAGGAGGAGGATGACTCCGACGCAACTACCGCGTCTCATGGTCACCTCCGCACAGAATCTGTGCCGTAGCTAAGGGTGCGATTGCCCTCCCGTTCGGTGGTGGTTTTGGCCGCTCTGCGGCCCCTGTTCCATGCACGATCATGATACGGATTGACCTCTGCGGCGTCAAGGCTTTGTTTCCGACGGGGATAGCCCCCCTCACCTGACCCGTCGTCTCACTGCGCCAGGACCCGCACCTCTCCCCTCCTCGCCGTCACGCCCGCGGCGTCCAGGTGCTCCAGCAGCGGAATCAGATACTTCCGCGACACAGGCAGCACCTCCTTGAGCTCCGCCGCGGAGAGCGACCGGCCCCCCGCAAGTGCGCGCCGGACTTCGGCCTCCGCCCTTTCCAGCACGCTCCGGGCCACGTACAGCTCGGGCCCGAGCGCCACCACCAGGCCGTCCCCCTCCAGCAGGCGCAGCAGCGCCCGCACGTCCTGCCGCTCCCGCAACTCCCGCGGCCATGCCGGGAGCGTCGGCGGGGCGAGGCCCCCGTCCTCCAGAAGGGACAGGATCCGGGCCCGCGCACCTGCCTGGGATGCGGTGAGTACAGGGGTGTACCCGGTTCGGGCGACGATGCTCCCGCGCGCCTCGAGGCGCCCCTCCGACTGCAGGCGCCCGAGAGCCCACTCTGCGAGCTCCGGCGCCCATCCGGGAGGGAGTGCCCGGCGCAGCTCCTCGCGGTCGATGCCCGGCTCGAGCGGGCGCTCCCGGTGGCACGCCTCGACGGCGTGGACGAGCGCCTCGACGGCTGCGGCGCCGGCGCCGGCCGGGAGCAGGAGGTCTCCGATCCGGAGCACGCCCGGCACGCCGCCGGCGAGGGCCCGGTTCACGGCCGCGGGCGGAAACGGCGTGTCGATCGGCAGGCGGTCGGCCGGCACGCCGGCGGGACCCGCGAGCGCCACACGGGCTGCGATCGCCTCATCCACCGGCCCATCGAGCCGCGTGAGGCGCTCGCGGAGGTCGGGCGAGAGCCGGTTTCGCCTGGGCGCATCCGGCTCCGCGATGACGCCGCCGCCGATCGTCGTGATCGGGGAGTAGGAGCGGACCACGAAGCGGTCGCCGGCCCGGGCGACGACGCCGGCCTCCAGCCGCAGCTGCACCCAGCCCTCGTCGCCACCGCGCAGTGTCGTGCCCTCGAGCGGCACTACGCGCGCCATCACCTCGGCGGTCCCGAGATGAAAGCGCACGCGCTGGCGCATGCGGACCTCCCACCCCGTCCCGGGCAGGACGCGCAGGCGGCAGGTGAGCATGCGCGCCTGCGTCCACGCGGGATCCAGCACGAGGACATCGCCGCGGCGGAGGGCCTCCCGCTCGATTCCCGCCAGCGCCACGGCCGCGCGCTGCCCCGCCCCGACCCGCGCCACGTCGTGGCCGTGGGCCTGGAGCCCGCGCACGCGTGCCGCCATCCCGGCGGGCAGGATGCGGAGCGTGGCATCGCCGCGGAGCACTCCACTCCAGACCGTGCCGGTCACGACGGTCCCGGTGCCACGCACGGTGAAGACGCGATCCACGGGAAGGCGGAACAGGTCGTCGTCGCCTCGCTGCGCGACGGCGCCGGCCGCGTCGGCGAGTGCCTGGCGCAGCGCGTCGATGCCGGCGCCGGTCGTGCCGGAGACCGGCAGCAGCGGGACGTCGCGGAACGCCGTCGCCGCGAGCTCCTCGCGCAGCTCGTCGAGCACCAGCTCGAGCCAGGCGGGCTCCACCAGGTCGGCCTTGGTCACGGCCACGACGGCGCCACGGACCCCGAGCAGGTCGATGATGGCGAGGTGCTCGCGCGTCTGCGGCATGACCCCCTCGTCGGCGGCCACCACCAGCAGCGCCAGGTCGATGCCGGTGGCGCCCGCGAGCATGTTGCGGATGAAGGCCTCGTGCCCCGGGACGTCCACGATCCCGAGCTCGATCTGCTCCGTCACGGCCAGGCGGGCGAACCCCAGATCGATCGTGATGCCCCGCCGCCGCTCCTCCGGCAGCCGGTCCGTGTCCACGCCCGTGAGCGCGCGGATCAGCGTCGTCTTGCCGTGGTCGATGTGGCCGGCCGTGCCGAGGATCAACTGCCTCATCCCGCCTCCAGCGCCCGCGCCATGAACTCCAGCGACCGTAGCGCCCCGCCCTCCATCACGTGGTGCTCGAGGTAGCGGGCCAGGAGCGCCCAGTGCGCCGTCGTCCGCTCCACCGGCGCCGCCTCGCCTCGCCCGAACGCGGCCAGCGTGGCGCGCGCATGCGCCGGGAGCGCGCGCCCCGCGCCCGGATGCGCACACGTCTCGCAGCGCACGCCGCCCGCCGCGTAGTCGAACGCGGCGTCTTCACCGGCCGCCAGTTCCCTGCCGCAGCCGAGGCACTCCTCGAGCGAAGGCGCGAACCCGAGCCGCCCGACCAGGGCCCACGTCGCCGCGAGCACGCTCGATTCCAGAATCCGCGGCGGGCTCGTCTCGAGCCCGTCCAGCGCGGCGCCGAACGCCTCGAAGAGCTCCGGGTCCGCCGCTTCCGTTCCCGTGCGCAGGATGATCTCCGTCAGCAGCAATGCGCCGCCGAAGCGCAGCAGGTCGCGCCCGAGCCCCTGCCGGCTCCGGGCCAGCTCGAACCCGCTGAGCGTCTGCAGCTCCCGGCTCTCCTTCACGTAGAGCGTGGCCACCCCCTCCGTGAACGGCTCCAGCACCCCGCCATAGCGGCTGCGCGGCCGCAGTGCCCCGCGCGCCAGCGCCGACTGCACGCCGTGCGACCGCGTCAGCAGGCGCAGGATCTTGCTGGTTTCGCTGTAGGGAAAGGTCTGAAGGACGATGCAGTCCTCGGAGAGGAGCGACATGCGCGGCTCAGCGTCCGGCCATCGCCTCGAAGCGGGCGACGAGGGCGTCGCGCCTTGCCCGGTACTCCGCCGCCGTCGCGGCATCCGAGCCGGCCGCGCCGTGCGCCTCGTCCAGCTCGGCGATGCGGACGAGCAGCTCCCGGTTCGAGAGCCGCCGCCTCCGCCGCAGCCACTCGAGCAACGCCCAACCCAGCGCGCCCGCGACGATGAGCCCGAGCAGCAGCTCCGGCAGCCAACGTGGTACGCCTCCCGTCCGCGTACTCTGCGCGGCCTGCGCCTGCGCGAGTCCTGTCCCGGTGCTCCCGAGCGGTCCCGGGCTCACGGCGCCCACGCCGACGGTGACGTCGTACTCGGTGGCCGCGGGCACCGGCGGCCGGAACGGCTGCCCGATGTAGAGCTGGCCCTCGTACCTGGCCGCGACGAAGAACACCGCGCTGTCCGCCGGCGCCGTGGCGGGGACCGCCAGCTCGAAGCGGCCCTCCGGGTCCGTCCGCGCGGTGGCGACCATCGCTCCGCCCGCCTGCGTGACCCTGTGAAGCGCTACGTCCTGCCCCGCCACCGGCTTTCCCGCCGGATCGAGCACCCGCCCGTGTAGCGCTCCGCCCTGCGCCTGCGCCGCCGGCGCCTGGAGCACCGCTTCAGAGTCGGACGCGGACGCGGACGTCGCGCGGGCCCGCCCGGCGGAGCCCACGAGCAGGGGCAGCAGCGCCGCGAGCGCGGCGGCCCGGAAGCGCGTCGCGCCGCTCACGGGGTGAAGCGCCCGAAGTCCTCGGGGTCCAGCCGGCGCAGGTGCTCGCGGAGCTCCTCGGCGCTCATCCCGTGGAGCTCCTGGTGCTCGGGCGTCACGAACTCCTCCGGGCTCTCGCTCGCCTCGGCGACCTCGATGCTGGTGTCCTCGAGCAGCGACTCGCTCGTGTAGATCGAGGCGGAGAGCCGCAGCCCGATGGCGATCGAGTCCGATGGTCGGGCGTCCACGCTGATCACCTCCGCGCCGCGCTGGATGATCAGCTCCGCGTAATACGTGTTGTCCACCACCTTCGTGATCACGACGCGCTGGAGCGAGCCGCCGAGCCCGACGATCACCGAGGCGAACAGGTCGTGCGTCAGCGGGCGGGAGAACTTCATCCCCGCCAGCTCCATGGCGATCGCGCTCGCTTCGCCGGGGCCGATCCAGATCGGCAGCACGCGCGTTCCATCCTTCTCCTGGAGGATGACCACGGGCGTGTTCGACTGCCGGTCGAGTCCGAGGCTCTGTACCTTCACTTCCACCATGCTCGCCTCCAATGCTGCTCGCTTTCCCGGCCCCTATGCGCCCGCCGCGGTGCGCAGGTCGTCCGTCCGGTTCGTCCGCTCCCACGAGAAGAACTCCACGTCCCGCCCGTCCACCCGCTCCGCCGCCGCCTGACGGCCGAAGTGACCGTACGCGGCCGTCGCCCTGTAGATCGGGTCGCGCAGGCGGAGCGCCTCGATGATGGCCCGCGGCTGGAAGTCGAAGACCTCTTCCACCGCCTCCGCCAGCAGCGCGTCCGGGAGCTGTCCCGTCCCGAACGTGTCCACATACACCGAAACCGGGCGGGCGACTCCAATCGCGTACGCCAGCTGGATCTCGCACCGCCGCGCGAGCCCCGCCGCCACCACGTTCTTGGCCGCCCAGCGCGCCGCGTACGCCGCCGACCGGTCCACCTTCGAGGGATCCTTCCCGCTGAACGCCCCGCCGCCGTGACGCGCCGAGCCGCCGTACGTGTCCACGATGATCTTCCGCCCGGTGAGCCCCGTGTCCCCGTGCGGGCCGCCCACGACGAAGCGACCGGTCGGGTTCACGTGCAGGGTGCATCCGGCGGCGTCGAACCACTCGGCCGGCAGCGCCGGCGCGAGCACGTGCTCGATGATCTCGTCCCGCAGCTCGGCGAGCGTGATGTCGGGGGAATGCTGCGCGCTGACCACCACCGTGTGCACCCGTACGGGGCGGTCCCCCTCGTACTCGAGCGTCACCTGCGCCTTGCCGTCGGGCCGCAGCCAGGGCAGCCGGCCCGATTTGCGCACGGCGGCCAGGCGCTGCGTCACCCGGTGCGCCAGCTGGATCGGGGCGGGCATGAGCTCCGCCGTCTCGTCCACGGCGTAGCCGAACATCATCCCCTGGTCTCCCGCCCCGCCCGGGTCCACCCCCTGCGCGATGTCGGGCGACTGCTGGTCGAGCGCCACGAGCACCGAGCACGTCTCGCCGTCGATTCCGTAGGCAGAGTCGGTGTAGCCGATCGAGCGGAGCGTGCCCCGCACCACCGTCGGCAGGTCCACGTAGGTGCGCGTCGTGATCTCGCCCGAGACGAGCACCAGCCCCGTCGTCACCAGGACCTCGCATGCGACCCGCCCCTCCGGGTCCTCGTCGAGGATGGCGTCCAGCACCGCGTCGCTGATCTGGTCCGCGATCTTGTCGGGATGTCCCTCCGTCACCGACTCGGAGGTGAACAGGGTCCGGCTCAAGGCATGCTCCGATCGTTCACATTCACGCCGTGCCGCGACTCCGCGGCGTCATCACTCCTGCACGAGGTTCCAGCGCCCGGCGAACAGCGAGAGGTCCAGCCAGCGCTCGAGCCCGCGGGTGAGCACCTCGACCACCGCCTCCGGACTGCCCGCCTCCAGCGCCTCGGCCGCCGCCGTCCTGGCCTCCGTGGCCGGGACGCTCCGGATCACCTTCTTGATCTCGGGCAGCCCGGCAGGGCCCACGCTGAGCGCCGTGATCCCCAGCCCGAGGAGCATGAACACACCGAGCGGGTTGGCCGCCATCTCGCCGCACACGCTCACCTCGATCCCCGCCGCGCGCCCGGCATCGGCCGTCCGCTGAAGCAGCCGCAGCACTGCCGGGTGGAACGGCGTGTACAGGTGCGCGAGACGCGCGTTGCCGCGGTCCACCGCCAGCGTGTACTGGACGAGGTCGTTCGTGCCGATCGAGAAGAAGTCGGAGGAGGCAGCGAGCTCCGGCGCGATCAGCGCCGCCGCGGGTGTCTCCACCATGATCCCGAGCTTGTACCCCGGATTGAACGCGATGCCCTGCGCCTCCAGCCGCGTCTCCTCCTCCTCGAGCATGTCGCGCGTGCGCCGGATCTCGCCGCCGTCGTTGACCAGCGGCAGCATGATACGCACGTCACCGTACGCCGTCGCGCGCAGGAGCGCCCGCAGCTGCATCCGGAACAGCTCGGGCGTGTCCAGGCAGACGCGGATGCCGCGCCAGCCCAGGAACGGGTTGTCCTCCGGCGGCATGTGCAGGAAGAGCGGGAACTTGTCGCCGCCCAGGTCGAACGTGCGGATGTAGACCGCCTGGTGCGGGAAGGTCTCCGCCACGTGCCTGTAGGCGCGGAACTGCTCCTCCTCCTCGGGCGCGCCGCTGCGGCCGACCACCAGGAACTCGGTGCGGAAGAGCCCCACGCCGC
Organism: uncultured Gemmatimonadales bacterium; assembly: GCA_963708135.1. GTDB lineage: Bacteria > Gemmatimonadota > Gemmatimonadetes > Longimicrobiales > RSA9. The sequence goes on from OY970192.1 coordinate 1,866,071, forward strand.
CCGCGCCGTGGGCGCGCGCCGATTCCGCCTCCCCGGGCAGGTCGATGTTGGCGCGGATCTGCACCGCCTGCCGGTCCGGCGTCACCGACTCCAGGTGCGCCAGCAGCACCAGCTCCTGCTCCCATTCCCGCACCTTGACATCGCGCTCGCGGTAGACCTGCTGGTCCCGCTCGCTCGGCTCCACGACCACGCGTCCGGCTCGCCCATCCAGGATCAGCATCGTGCCGCTCTCCACCTTCTCGGAGAGGTCCGTGAGGCTGACCACGGCCGGCATGTTGAGCGAGCGGGCCAGGATGGCCGCGTGCGAGGTGCGCGTCCCGGCGTCCGTCGCCACGCCGAGGATCCGGTTCCGGTCGAGCTGCACGGTCATCGTGGGCGTGAGGTCCCGGGCCACCAGCACAACCTTGCCCTGCACCTCCCGCAGCGTGAAGTCCGGGTCGGCCAGCCCCAGCAGCTGGTTGACCACCCGCAGCTGGATGTCGAGCAGGTCGTTCAGCCGGTCCATCACCATCGGGTGCCCGCTCCGGCTCCACTCCGACTGGTACTCGAGCATGCGCAGCTCGAAGGCGCGCGCCGCCGAGAAGTGGTTGTCCTGGATGTAGGCGACGGTGCCACGGATCAGGTCCTCGTCCTCGAGCATCACGATCTGCGGCTCGAAGATCTGCGCCTCCACCGGCCCCAGCCGCTCCGCCGTCTGCCGCTGGATCTCGCGGATCCGCTCGATCGCCCACGCGCGCGCGTCGTGGAACCGCTGCACCTCCGCCTCCACCTCCTCCGCCGGCACCGTCACATGGGGCACGCGCGGCACCCCCCAGCGCAGCACGTACGCGGGTCCAACCACGATCCCGGGCGATGCCGAGATGCCGTCGCGGATCAGGGTCACGCTCTCCTACTCCTCGCCGAACCGGTTCTCGATGAGCAGCGCGAGCTGGTCCACGGCCGCCGCGGCGTCCTCGCCCGTCGCGCGGATCGTGACCTCGCTGCCGTACTCGGCCGCAAGCATCATGACCCCCATGATGCTCTTCCCGTTCACATCCAGATCGTCCTTCGATACCGTGATCCCCGCCTGGAACCGGTTCGCCAGCTTCACGAACTCCGCCGCCGGCCGGGCATGGATCCCGTACTTGTTGCGGATGGTCACCGTGCGTTCCGTCTCGAGCGCGTCAGGGGTCATGTCGCCATCCTGAGTATGAAGCCGAGGAGCGCGAACGCCGCGAGCGCCACTACGACCGGAATCCGGACCAGCGCCCCGAATCGGGCGCCCAGCAGCGCCGCCAGCAGCGCGGCGACGGACCACGGCAGCGCGGGAGTGGCGCCCACCAGCCGGCCCGCGGCCGCCAGCGGGATCAGCGCGCCGACCATGAACGCGCCCATGATCGCCAGCACCCGCTGCATCTGCGGCACGGACGACTGGCGCAGCTGCTCGCCCACCGCTACGCCGCGCGCCAGCCCGAGGCGGAGCGACCAGATCCGCAGCGCGAGATGGCCGGCGTTGTAGACGGCCAGGAACGCCACGACCGCCACCCACCACGGCAGCTCCAGAAGCAGCAGCAGCAGCGCCACCAGCAGGCAGACCGGCCGCCAGCCCGCCCATACGAGCCGGTCCCCGAGCGTGCCGAGGGAGCCGCGGATCGCCGACTTGAAGCGCTCGATGACCGGGCCGGCCGCACCCTCCGCCTCCAGCGAGGCGACGGCCCCGAGCGCCATCGGCGCCAGGTACGGGTGGCTATTGAAGAGCCCCCAATGCCGCTGCACCGCGTCGCGCAGCCGCTCCGGATCCTTCCCGTACAGGTGGCGCAGCACGGGCAGGAGCGCGAACGCGAACCCCGCTCCGATCAGAGTCCGGTAGTTCCAGGACCCCTGCACTGCGAACGAGCGGGCCAGCACCGCCGCCCGCACCCGCCACGGGAGTGTGCTCACGAGAAGATGAGCAGCACCGAACCGCAGAGGATCCCCACCAGGAACGCCACCCGACGCTCCGTCCAGCCGCCGAAGAGCGGGAGCAGCGCGCCGATCATCGCGGTGCCCGCCACCCCCAGAGCGCCGAGCGCCACGGAGGAGTCCAGAAGCCAGTAGGAGGCCACCAGTCGGAGCAGGAGCGCGCCCAGCACGGCGCCGCCCAGGCCCAGCACGGCGCCGCGGACCAGGTCCAGCGCCATCGCGGTGAGGTGGCGCGCGACGGCATCCCGCGGTCCCCGGAGCGGCGCGCCGGCCGCCACCAGCCGCTCGTTCAGCCGGCGCTCCAGAATCACCGAGACGCCGCCCACGCCTTCCCAGCCCAGCCCGAAGAGAACCGCGAGCAGCATGATCGGCGCCGCGTACTGCGTCGCGGCCGCGGCCATGTAGGCCGCCGTCGCCGCCACGGCCCCGATCCCCGCCTCCGGGTAGCGCGCCGCACCCACGGGCAGGATCACGAGCGCGAACGCCTCCAGCACCGCGCCGATCAGCGCCCCCTCGACGGGCCGCCCGAACGCGAGCCCGGTGAGCGGCGCCGCCACGATCGGGCGCGACAGCATCACCTGGGGGAAGGCCGTGGCGTCCAGCCCGACCACGCCGCCGATCAGCGCCACGAGCGCCCACGGCATCTCAGCCGTCCTTGAGGAGGTGGCCGAGCTCGACGCGACGCGCGCCCGGCAGATCCCTGGCGCTGACCGCGACGCCCTCCGCGGCGAGCTGGCGCATCTCACGCGCCTCCTGCTCGCTGAGGTAGACGTACGGCAGGACGGCGTGCCGTCCCGGCGCGAAATGGATGCCGCCAATGTTGACCTCCTGCCCCTCGAGCGCCCCGCCGGCCGCCAGCCGGCGCATGCTCGCCACGTCCCTCGTGAGCACGATCGTGCGCAACGGGCTCGCCAGCCAGTCGGGCAGCGCCTCGCGCGCCTCCGCCACGCTCGCGAAGTCCGTGGTCAGCTCCGCCGGCAGGCCGAAGCAGTAGAGCTCCTGCTCCCAGCCCGCCCCAGCCAGCTCGTCATCGACGACCACGATCCGCTGCGGGTGCAGCTGCGTGCCCCAGCCGACGACGACCTGCCCGTGGATCAGCCGCTCATCGACCCGAAACAGCACGACGCTCATGATCCTCGCTTCCACCCGGCTTCCCTGCCGCGCTGCAGATCGAGTTGCGACCCTTCTCCATCAGGAGCGGCACCAGCTTGGACAGGGGTTCCTGCCGATGCATGATGAACTCGAGCAGCACGGCCAGGTTCACGCCCGAAAGCACCACGACCTGGCCGTACTCCTGGCACATCCGGCGCGCCGCGAACCCGCAGCTCCCGCTCGCCAGGTCCGTGAACACCACCGTCGGCTCGGGACCCACCAGCGCGCGGATCCGCTCCGTCACCGCTTCCGGCGAGAGGCCGCGATTGCTCAGCGCCATCAGCACGTCCTCGCTCGCCCCCGTGATCTGCCGCACCGCATCCACGTAGCCGTCCGCCAGCGACCCGTGCGCGACCACGATGCCGCGCGCCGGGACCGTCTCACTCATAATCCTCCTCCAGGTATTCCTTCAGCGGCCGCATCGCCGCCAGCAACCCCTTGTTGAACAGCTGCGCCGAGTCGACGCCGGAGTACTTGAGCAGGTGGTTCATCGCCACCACTTCCGACATCACCGTGATGTTCTTCCCCGGGTTCAGCGGCACCGTGACCTTGGGCAGCTCGACCCCGAGGATCTCCACGACCTCCGTCTCCAGGCCCGTCCGGTCGTAGTAGACCCCTTCGCGCCAGTCCTCGAGCTGGACCACGACCTCGATCCGCTTCTGCTGCCGGATCGAGCGGACCCCGAACAGCGCCGGGATGTCGATGATCCCGATCCCGCGGATCTCCATGTGGTGCCGCTGCAGCTCGTGGCCTCGCGCGATGAGCACGTCCACGCCACGCCGGGTGACGTACACCAGGTCGTCGGCAACGAGCCGGTGGCCGCGCTCCACGAGGTCCAGCACGCACTCGCTCTTGCCGATGCCGCTGCGTCCCACGAACAGCAGCCCCACGCCGTAGACGTCGCAGAGCGAGCCGTGCAGCGTCGTGCTGGGCGCGAACTGCTCGTCCAGATACGGCTGGATGCGACGGTAGAAGTCCCCGGTCTTGAGTCCCGAGCGCAGCACCGGCGTCCCCGAGGCCGCCGCACGCTCCAGCAGCGCGCTGGGCGGCTCGAGGCCCTTCGTGATCACGATGGCCGGCATCTCCAGGCCGAGGAACACGCGCAGCGTCTCCTGCAGCCGCGCCTCCTCGAGCGATGCGAGAAACCCGACCTCCGTCTCGCCGAGCACCTGGATGCGCCCCTTCGGGTAGCGCTCCGTGTACCCGGCGAGGATGAGCCCCGGGCTCGAGACGGTCGGGGACTCGATCCGTCGCCCGAGGCTGCATCCCTCCGTCAGCAGCTCCAGCGAGAGTGCCTGGCGCTTGCTGTTGAAGAGGTCTTCGACCGTGAGCGTCTTCACGTCTCGGAGACCGCCTCCACGCGCGGGGTCAGCTCCGCGGGGCGCGGAGCCTTGTGGTCGCGGCGGCGGGAGCGCCGCCGCTTGAGCTGCCGCGTCAGGCGGTCGATCGCCGTATCGAGCGCGGCCTGGAATTCGTCCTCGCTGCTCCCGGTCGCGACCATCTGGTGGCCGGAGCCGGGGTGGGCGCGCACCTCGACCCGGTGCGCGCCGTGATCGTTCTCGAAGCTCACGAGCACCGACAACAGCCGCGGCTCGTAGCGGGGAAGACTCTCCAGCCGCGTCGCGGCGCGCTCGCGCAGGGAATCGGAAACAGCGCAGTGCCGTGCGGTGATGGTGACCTCCATGAGACCTCCAAGGCGTCTGGTGTCACTGGTCATCCTGAACGCCGCCCGAAGACGCGCCGGCGAGGTGCGCCTCCGTGTCGTCCGCGGCGCGCTCCCAGCTGAATCCCTCTGCGAAGGTGCGCGCCTCCGCCCCCAGGCGGTCCCGCAGCCCGGGATCCGTCAGCAGGCACCGCAGGCGCTCCGACAGCGCGTCAACGTCGCCGTGCGGCACCAGGTAACCGGTCCTGCCGTCGATGACGGAGTCGCGCAGGCCCGGGGAGTCGCTCGCCACGGTCGCCGTCCCGCACGCCGCGGCCTCCAGGTTCGAGATCCCCCATCCCTCCTTCGGCGACGTGAGCACGTGCGCCCACGCGCGCCGGAACAGCTTCCGCTTCTCCTCCTCGCTCACGAAGCCCGGCATCTCCACGACGTCCTCCAGCCCCAGCTCGCCACGCAGCGCCCGCAGCGCCGGCGCGTGGTCACCGGTCCCCGCCAGAACCGCCCGAGCATCCAGGCCGGCGGCCCGCAGCCGCGCCAGCGCGTGCAGGATCAGGTCCACCCGCTTGTAGCGCTTCAACCGCCCCAGGTAAAGGAGCGTCGGCATCGGGAAGCGGGGCACCGCGGGGTCGGGCGCGAAGAACTCCAGGTCCACGCCGTTCGGGATCACCTCAATGCCGCGGCCGTCGAACCCGCGCCGCACGAGGTCGTCCGCCGTGCTGCGCGAGACCGCCTCCACGGCGACGCCCCGATAGACGCGGGCGAGGGGCAGCTCCAGCAGCCAGGTCGCCGTTGCGAGGGGGACGGAAGCTTCCTGGAACGCGGTCGCACCGAAGAGGTGGTGCACCAGCAGCACGAGCGGGGCACGCCCCCAGAGCGGCGTGAAGAGAGGCACCTTGTTGAGATCCTCGACCATGACGTCGAAGGGGCGGCCGGCCAGTCTCGCGCGGTAGTAGCGAGCAGCCACGAGGTTGAATGTATAGCGTCCCCCGGTGCGATGCACGTCGATTCCGTCCACCCGGGCGCGCCGCGGCGCGCCCGGCCAGCCCGAGCACAGCAGCGTCACCTCGTGGTCGCGCGCCGCGAGCCGCCCGAACACCTCGTGGAGGTGGATCTCCGCGCCGCCCGCCTGCGGGTTCAGGCGATCCTGCCAGTTCAGCACGAGGATCCTCAGCGCGCCCTCCCGGGCCCGCTCTCCTCCCCGCCCTGCCGCATGAGCGCGTCGAGCACACCGTTCACGAAGCGGGGGCTCTCGGCCGTTCCGTACTTCTCCGCCAGCACGAGCGCTTCCTGGATGGCGACGCGCGGCGGCACCTCCGGCACGAAGCGCAGCTCGGCGGCGCCGATCCGCAGGATATTCCTGTCGATGGCGGAGACCCGCTCGAGGCGCCAGTTGGTGAGGGCGCCCGTGAGCGCCGCGTCGATCTCGGCGTGGTGGTCGTCCAGCGCGGCGATGAGCTGCTCCAGGTACTGGCGGCTCTGCTCGGCGATGCGGCGTTCGCGGTAGAACTCCCGCAGCACGTCGCCGGGCGGGCCGGCGCCCCCGCGCGTCTCCCAGGCGTACAGGATCTGCAGCGCCCATCCGCGTGCCCGGCTACGTGCCCGCACGGTCACCGTCGAGCTGGCGGAAGAGGTCCGCCATCTCAAGCGCGCTGAGGGCAGCGTCCCATCCCTTGTTGCCGCCCTTCCCGCCCGCGCGGGCGAGCGCCTGCTCCGTGGTTTCCGTCGTGAGCACGCCGAGCGCCACGGGCACGCCGGTCGCGAGCGAGGCAGCCGCGAGCCCCTTCGTCGCCTCCCCCGCCACGAAGTCGAAGTGCGGCGTCTCCCCCCGCACGACGCAGCCCAGCGCGACGACGGCCGCGTGCCGCCCGGCGCGCGCGATGCGGTGAACGGCGGCGGGCAGCTCCCACGCACCCGGCACCCAGACCACGTCCAGCTCCTGCTCCCCGACCCCGTGCTGCAGCAGGCAGGCGCGTGCGCCCTTGAGCAGCCGCTCGGTGACCAGCTCGTTGAAGCGGCTGACCACGACCACGAACCGGCGGCCGCCCGCCTCCAGCGTGCCCCGGTACTCCATCAGGCCTCCACCTCCTCCTCCGCGGCGCCGAGGTCCGTGGCCTCGGCGCGCTCCGCCTCCGGCGCGGCCACGATCGGCATGGCCCCATCCAGGTCGGCCAGCAGGTGTCCGAGCTTCTTGCGCTTGGTCACCAGGTACTCCCGGTTGTGCTCGGTCGGCGCGATCTGGATCGGCTCGCGGCCCGTGATCTTCAGGCCGTAGCCCTCGAGCCCCACGACCTTGCGCGGATTGTTCGTGAGCAGCCGGATCGAGCTGAGGCCGAGGTCGAGCAGGATCTGCGCGCCAATGCCGTAGTCGCGCAGGTCCGGCTTGAAGCCCAGGGACACGTTGGCCTGCACCGTGTCCTGTCCCTGGTCCTGGAGCGCGTAGGCGCGGATCTTGTTCGCCAGCCCGATGCCGCGCCCCTCCTGCCGCAGGTAGACGACCGCGCCCTCGCCCTCCTCGTCGATCCTGCGCAGCGCTGCGTGCAGCTGCTCGCCGCAGTCGCAGCGAAGGGAGTGGAACACATCGCCCGTCAGGCACTCGGAGTGCATGCGCACGAGCACGTTCTTCCGCCCCGCCACCTCGCCCTTCACCAGCGCCACGTGCTCGCGCCCGTCCACCTGGTTCTCGAAGGCGATGACGCGGAACTCGCCGTACGGCGTGGGCAGCTGCGCCTCCGCGACGCGTCGCACGATCCGCTCGTGCTGCAGCCGGTACGCCACGATCTGCGCCACCGTGATGAAGCGCAGGTCGTGCTCCCGGGCGAAGGCGTCGAGCTGCGGCCGGCGCGCCATGGTGCCGTCCGGGTTCAGGATCTCGCAGATCACCCCCGCCGGCGGGAGGCCCGCCAGCCGGGACAGGTCCACCGAGGCCTCCGTCTGGCCCACCCGCCGGAGCACTCCGCCCGGCACGGCCCGCAGCGGGAAGACGTGGCCGGGCCTGCGCAGGTCGCCGGGCCGCGTTGTCGCATCCACCAGCAGCCGTGTCGTCTTCGCGCGGTCCGCGGCGCTGATCCCCGTCGTCACGCCGAAGCGCGGGTGCGCGTCCACCGACACCGTGAACGCCGTCCCCATGTAGTCCTGGTTCTGTTCCGTCATCGGCGTGAGGCCGAGAACCTCCGCCCGCTCCTGCGTGATCGCCACGCAGATGAGGCCGCGGCCGTGGGTGGCCATGAAGTTGATCCGCTCCGGCGTGACCGTCGCCGCGGCGCAGACCAGGTCGCCCTCGTTCTCGCGGTCCTCATCGTCCGCGACGATCACGATCCCGCCCTCGCGGATCTCCTCGATCGCCGATTCCACCGTGTCGAACGGCATGGTGCCTCCTGGCTTCCTCACGCGCCCGCCTCCCGTCCTCCTACCCCGCTGCCCCCCGTGCGCTTCAGGTAACTCACGACGAACCGCCCCAGCATGTCGCCCTCGAGATTCACGCCCGCGCCCCGCGCGAGCGACGAGAGGTTCGTATGCTCCCACGTATACGGGATCAGCGCGACCTGCGCCACGTCCCCCTCGAGCGCGTTGACCGTCAGGCTGACGCCGTTCACGGCGATCGAGCCGTGCAGCACCGTCACATCCGCCACCTCGGGCGGCAGGCGGATGTCCAGCAGCACGTGCTCCCCCTCGCGGCGGAGACCCTCCACCGTCCCGACCGCGTCCACGTGGCCCTGCACCAGGTGCCCACCCAGCCGCTCCCCGAGCGCCAGCGCCCGCTCGAGATTGACCCGCCGGCCCGGCTCGAGGCCACCCAGCGTGGTGCGCGAGAGGGTAGTCCCGATCGCCTCCACGACGAACGCGCCCGCCTCGAGGCCGACGACGGTCTGGCACACGCCGTCGATGGCGACGGAGTCGCCCTCGCCCAGCCCGGCGCGCACCGCGTCCGCCTCGACCGAGATCCGCCGGCCGTTGTCCACCGGCCGTGCCTCACGAATCCGGCCGACCTCCTCGATGATCCCCGTGAACACGCTCTCCTCCCGGCGCCCTCAGGCGTGCACGCGCCTGAGCGTCAGCAGCACGTCCCGGCCGAAGGTCCGCACCTCCTCCGGCGTCCAGTCGCCCCCGCCCGACGCGCCGAGCGGCTCGGTGAAGGCCGGCACGCCGTCCGGGCCGTAGAACCGTGGCGCTTGGAACAGGTACAGCCGCTCCACCCGGTCCACGGCGAGAAAGGAGGAGCCGGTCCGGCCGCCGCCCTCCACGAACACGGAGCGGATCCCTTCCTCCCACAGGGCCGAGAGCGCCGCGGCCACGTCGAGGCCCGACTCCCCGCGCGGGAGCGGCTGGACCTCGACCCCCGCTCCGCGGAGCGCCTCCCGGCGCTCGCGCGGCGCATCCTGGGCGCAGAGCACCCGCACGGGCGCCTCTCCGGCACCGCGGACGAGGCGGCTCGCCAGCGGGAGCTTGGCCTCCGAGTCGAGCACCACGCGCGCTGGCGGCACGCGCGGCGTCACCGCCCCGCGCACCGTGAGCCGCGGGTCGTCCGCGATCGCGGTGCCGATCCCGACCAGGATGGCATCGAAGCCCGCCCGCAGGCAATGCGTCTCCGCCCGCGCCTCCTCGCCCGTGACCCACGCCTGTCCCGCCTGGCGCGGGCCGAGCCGCGCGTCGAGCGACAGCGCGTACTTGAGCGCCACCCACGGCGCCCCGCGCTCCGCGGCGTGGAAGAAGGCCGCATTCTGCGCCCGTGCCGCCTCCCTCTCGACGCCGCCGAGGACCTCCAGTCCCCGGTCCCCGAGGCGGGCACCGCCGCCCGCCGACTCGCGCCCGGGATCCTCCGCGGCGTAGACGAGGCGGGCGATGCCCGCGGCCGCGATCGCGTTCGTGCACGGCGGCGTCTTCCCCTGGTGCGCGCACGGCTCGAGCGTCACGTAGAGGGTTGCGCCCTGCGCGCGCTCCCCCGCCGCCTCGAGGGCGGCCACCTCCGCATGCGGCCCGCCGAACGCGGCGTGCCATCCCTCGCCGACGAGGGCGCCGTCGCGCACGACCACGGCGCCGACCAGCGGGTTGGGGTGCACCGAGCCCCACCCGCGGGCGGCGAGCCCGAGCGCTCTCCGCATGTACGCCGCGTCGTCGGCCGTGGGTCCCGGCATCGTCAGATCGAGAGGCGGAGCGCGAGGCTGGCGAAGAGGGATCCCTTCCGCACCAGGTCCTCCTTCCCCGTCGGCGTGGGCAGGGCGGCGGGCTCCGTCCCCCGCTGCCAGCCGACCTCGCCCACGGCGTGCAGGATGAGCATGGTCCACGACAGGTTCGCGAAGGCGCTCATACGGCTGGCCGGATAGCCGGATACCGAGGCCTGGTTCGCACCCGGGACTCCCCCGGGCAGCTCACTGCTGCCCAGAACGGTGGTCGAGACATCGCTGCGGTACCGGTCCCAGCCCAGTCCGGCGGTGGCGCCGAGCACGAGCAGCCGCTTGCTCACGGCCGCGCGCACGGAGAGGTCGGAGACGCCGTTCAGCGTGAAGCTCGCGCTGTCCACGGGTACCTCGCCGAAGCGGACGTCGCCGACGTGGCGGTACATGCCCGAGACGGAGATGCCGGGCATCGTGAACGACTCGCGCAGCAGGCCGAGGCGGACGCCGAGCCCGTAGCCGACCGGCGAGCCGTTCGCGAAGTCCCCCGGAAGCCGGGCCGCGCCCAGGCTGGCGAGGGCGTCCACCGAGCCGAAGCCCCCCACAGTAGGAAGCAGGCGAAGCCCGTCGAAGATCCCGACGGAGGCATCCACGTCGAAGAACGGCGCGAACACGCCGATGTCGCCGCCCCCGCGGAGCGGCGGCAGCGTGAAATGGGCGCCCGTGACGCGCGCGTCCACCGAGATGTGCGGAAAGGTGCCCATGCGCATGCCCAGCGTGCTGGCGGTCCCCTCGACGGGATTCCCGCCGGAGAACGCCAGGCCGATGCGCGGCTCCGCGATCTCCACGGCCTGCGCCGCCAGCAGGCACAGCCGCGCACCCTGTCCGGCCGCCGGGCACTTCTCGAGGAGCGAAGAGTCCTGCGCCCGTGCCACGCTCGGCGCGGCCAGCATGCCGCAGGCCGCGAGCGCCGCCGCCGCCGCGCGGTGGATCACGCCGCGCACGCCGCGGCGGAGTCGTCGCCTGCCTTCAGGCCACATCCCGGCCCACCCTTCCTAGAACAGCCGCACGCCCGCGTCGCCCCGCTCCACCACGCCCAGCCCCCAGGCGTCCTCCCCGTTCGCGCGGAGGCGCTCGACCACCTCGAGCTGGTGCTCCGGCGCGACGACCAGGATCATGCCCACGCCCATGTTGAAGGTCCGGTACATCTCGTCCTCGCTCACGTCCCCGTGACGCATCACGGCATAGAACTCCAGCGGCATCTCCCACGTGGAGCGCTGGACGTGCGCCTCGAGTCCCGCAGGCAGGACTCGGGCCAGATTCTCCGGGATCCCGCCTCCGGTGATGTGGGCCAGGGCGCGCACCCGTCCCTCACCGATGAGCGGCAGCACCGGCCGCAGATAGCTCCGGTGCGGACGCAGGAGGACGTCGCCGACGCTCGCGCCCGTGTCCGGGAACTCGTCATCCACGCTCAGCCCCATGCGCTCGAACAGGAGCCGCCGCAGGAGCGAATAGCCGTTGGTGTGGAAGCCATCCGACGCCAAGCCGACGAGTGCGTCGCCCGCCTGCACGCGGTGCGCCCCCGGCCTCGACTCCGCCTCGACGATGCCCACGATGAAGCCGGCCAGGTCATACTCGCCGGGCCCGTAGAAGTCGGGCAGCTCGGCGGTTTCGCCGCCGAGCAGCGCGCAGCCGTTGTCGCCGCACGCCCCGGCCATCCCCGCCACGATCTGCTCGACGGTCCCTTCCTCGAGCCGGCCCATGCCAATGTAGTCGAGGAAGAACAGCGGCCGCGCGCCCTCGACCAGAATGTCGTCCACGCAATGATTGACCAGGTCCCGGCCGACGGTGTCGTGGATCCCCGCGCGCATGGCCACCTTGAGCTTCGTGCCGACCCCGTCCGCGCTGGCCACGAGCGCCGGGTCCGTAAGTCCCGCCGGAACGCGGAAGATGCCGCCGAACGAGCCTTCCTTCGACAGCACCTCGGGGCCCGCCGTGGCCCGCACGAGCTCGGCGATCCGCCGCTTGGCGCGGCCCGCCACGTCGCGGTCCACGCCCGATTCCCTGTAGCTCAGGCCCACCTCGTCCGCCTCAGCCCCAGGCATGCGCGCCCACGGCCGTGGCGTGCTCGAACGCCGTCATCTCGCGGAACGCTCTCACGCGCTCCCTGACCTCGTCCGGCCGGATCTCGACCAGCCGCTCGATGCTGAAGCGCTCGACCGCGAAGGAGCCGAGCGCCGAGCCGTAGACCATGGCCCGGCGCAGCTCGTCCGGCTCCGTCGAGCCCACGAGGGCGAGGTAGCCCATGAAGCCGCCGGCGAAGGCGTCGCCCGCGCCGGTCGGGTCGAAGACCTCCTCGAGCGGGTAGCCGGGCGTGAAGAACACCATGTCCGGCGTGAACAGGATCGCGCCGTGCTCGCCCTTCTTCACGACCACCAGCTGCGGCCCCCGAGCCTGGATCCAGCGGGCCGCGCGCAGCAGGTTGTGGTCGCCGGAGAGCTCCCGCGCCTCGGCATCGTTCACCAGCAGCAGGTCCACCCGGCCGAGCAGCTCGAGCAGCGCGTCGCGCTTGCCGTGAATCCAGAAGTTCATGGTGTCGCACGCGACCATCCGAGGCGCGTGCACCTGGTCCAGCACCTCGATCTGGAGCTCCGGGTCGATGTTGCCGAGGAAGACCCAGGCGGCATCGCGGAACGCCTCCGGGATGCGCGGCCGGAACTCCGCGAACACGCCCAGGCGCGTCTCCCGGGTCTCGCGCGTGTTCAGGTCGAAGCTGTAGATGCCCGACCAGCGGAAGCTCTCGCCCTCCGCCTGCTCGAGGCCGCTCAGGTCCACGCCGCGGCCGCGCAGGAACTCCAGCCGGTCGAGCGGATAGTCGCTCCCCACCACACCCACCAGCTGCACCGGGTGGAACAGCGAGGCCGCCGCCGAGAAGAAGGTGGCCGACCCGCCGAGCGCGTCCTCGGCCGTCCCGAACGGCGTCTCCACGGTGTCCAGGGCGACGCTTCCCACGACCAGCAGGCTCATGTGGCGCTCTCCTCCCGCTCCATTCGCTCCGGCGCGTCGAGCCCGAGCAGCTCCAGGGCGTTGCGCAGCACGATCTGCACGGCACGCGCGAGCGCGAGCCGCGCCGCCCTCAGCTCCGGATCCGCCACCAGCACCGCCAGCTCCGGGTTCCGGCTCGGGTTGCCGCTGTGATACCATGAGTTGACGAGCGCGGCCGTAGCCTCCAGGTAGTCGCACACCACGTGCGGCGCGCGCGCGCCAGCCGCGCGCTCGACCACCGCCGGCAGCTCCGCCAGCTGCCGGATCAGCTCCTGCTCCACGTCGGTGGCGAGGCGCGCGAGCGAGCCGACATCCTCGTCGAGCGATTCCGGCGCCACGCCCGCCTTGCGGAAGATGCTCGCCATGCGGGCGTGCGCGTACTGGACCTTGTAGACCGGGTTCTTCTCCGAGCGGTCCAGGGCGAGATCGAGGTCGAAGAGCATCTGCGTGTCGCCCCGACGCATGAGGAAGAAGTAGCGCGCCACATCCACGCCCGTCTCCTCGAACAGCTCGCGCAACGTCACGAACTCGCCCGCCCGCTTGCTGATCTTGACCTCCTCGCCGCCGCGCATGATGCGCACCATCTGTACGATCTCGACATCCAGGAAATCGGGCAGGCCGAGCGCGGCCAGCGCCGCCTGCATGCGCGGCACGTAGCCGTGGTGGTCCGCGCCCCAGACGTCGATCGCGTGGTCGAAGCCGCGCCGGGCCTTCTCCCGGTGGTAGGCGATGTCCGGCAGGAAGTACGTGTAGCTGCCATCGCTCTTCACCAGCACGCGGTCCTTGTCGTCCCCGAACTCGGTCGTCCGCAGCCAGAGCGCGCCCTCCGACTCGTAGGTCAGCCCTCGCTGCCCGAGCTCATCGATGGTATCGGCGATCCGGTCCTCGCGGTAAAGCCGCGATTCGGGGAAATAGCTGTCGAAGTGGACCCGGAAGTCCGCCAGGTCCCGGTCCTGCCCCGCCTTCAGGCGCTCGACCGCCCACGCGCCGAGCGCCGCCACGCGCGCCGCTTCGTCCAGGCCGCGGAGCCGATCGCCCTGCTCGGCCTCGACCTCCTCCGCCAGCTCGACGAGGTACGCGCCGTGATAGCCGCCCTCGGGGATCGACACCTCCCCGCCCGTGCGGCCCCGCCAGCGCGCGTCCAGCGACTCCGCGAGCCGCTGGATCTGCACGCCCGCGTCGTTGACGTAGAACTCCCGCTCCACGTCGTGGCCCGTCCACTCGAGCAGCGCCGCGATGCCGTCTCCCAGCGAGGCGCCGCGCCCGTGCGCCACGTGCAGCGGGCCCGTAGGGTTCGCGGACACGAACTCCACCTGCACGCGCCGGCCCGCGCCGCCCTGCGAGCGGCCATAGGCGCGGTCCTCGCGCAGCACGCGCGCGAGCTGCGCTTCCATGACCTCGCCCGCCAGGCGGAAGTTGATGAAGCCTGGACCCGCGACCTCCGCGCTCGCCACCCCCACGCCCGAGAGGTCGAGACGCGAGATCACGTCCTGCGCCACATCGCGCGGCCGGCGCCCGAGCCGCCCCGCGAGCACGAGCGCCAGGTTGGTCGCCAGGTCCCCGTGCTCCGGGTTGCGCGGCCGCTCGACCTGCACCGCTTCGCCGTCGCCCCCGAGCTCCCCCGCGATCTCGCGCAGGCGCCGGAGCAGCAGCTCGCTCGCCATCACTCGGCGCCCGCCGCGCCCCCGCCGGAGCCGCCCGCCTCCTTCTTGCCCGGCGACGACGCGCCCCCCTCCGGCTTCGCGGCGTCCGGCTTCGATGCTGCGGCCCCGCCCTTGTCCGACTCCGCCGCCTTCTTGTAGCTCTCGCTGCGGTAGTCGGTGGTGTAGAAGCCGGAGCCCTTGAAGAGCAACCCGGCCCCGCCCGACAGCACGCGCTCCGCCTGCTTGCCGCAGACCGGGCAGGTCGCCTCCGGCGGGGCGCTCATGCGCTGGAACTCCTCGAACTCGTGCCCCTCGGGGCAGCGGTACTCGTACGTCGGCATCGCTCTCGGTCCACTCCCGGTTGTCTCGGCCGCGCCGGCGCTACGCCGCCGGCTCGCCGCGGTAGATACCCCACTCCTCGCGCAACATGTCGCTCACCTCGCCCAGCGTCGCGCGCGCCTTCACCGCGCCGATGATCGGCGGCAGCAGGTTGGCCGGCCCGCGCGCGGCCTCGCGGACGGCCGCGAGCGCCGTGCGGACGGCGCCCGCATCGCGTGCCGCGCGCACCGCCGCGAGCTTCTCCCGCTGCCCGGCCGCCAGCGCCCCGTAGTCGGGCTGCTCGATGCGCGGCGGGTGCTGCTCCTCGCGGAACGCGTTCACCCCCACCGTGAGCCGCTCCTCGCGCTCGAGCGCCATCTGCTGCTCGTACGCCGCGCGAGAGATCTCCTCCTGCATGTAGCCGATCGCGCCCGCGGCCCCACCCAGCTCCTCCACCCGCTCGAGATAGCCGCGCGCCCGCTCCTCCAGCGCGCTCGTCAGCGCCTCCACGTAATAGCTGCCCCCCAGCGGATCCGCCGTCTCCGTCACGCCGCTCTCGAAGGCCAGGATCTGCTGCGTCCGCAGCGCCAGCTTCGCCGCCTCTTCCGTCGGCAGCGAGAGCGCCTCGTCGTACCCGTTCGTGTGCAGCGACTGCGTGCCCCCCAGCACCGCCGAGAGCGCCTGCACCGCCACCCGCACCACGTTGTTCAATGGCTGCTGCGCCGTCAGCGTCACGCCGCCCGTCTGCGTGTGGAACCGCAGGCGGCACGACTCGTCCGAGGCGTCCCAGCGCTCCCGCATGAGGCGCGCCCATAGCCGCCGCGCCGCCCGGAACTTCGCCACCTCCTCGAAGAGATCGTTGTGCGCCGCGAAGAAGAACGACAGTCGCGGCGCGAACGACTCCAGCGCGAGACCCCGCCCCACCGCCCGCTCCACGTACTCCAGGGCGTCCGCCAGCGTGAACGCGATCTCCTGCGCCGCCGTCGCCCCCGCCTCCCGGATGTGGTAGCCGCTGATCGAGATCGTGTTCCAGCGCGGCACCTCCGCCGCACAGAACGCGAACAGGTCCGTCACCAGCCGCAGGCTCGGCTCCACCGGGTAGATGTAGGTGCCCCGGGCGATATACTCCTTCAGGATGTCGTTCTGCACCGTTCCGGACAGCGCCGATCGCTCGATCCCGCCCTCGTCCGCGAGCGCCACCAGCATCGCCAGCAGCACCGCCGCCGTCGCGTTGATCGTCATCGAGACCGACACCCGCTCCAGCGGGATCCCCGCGAACAGCTCCCGCAGATCGTCCAGCGTGTCGATCGCCACGCCTACCCGCCCCACCTCTCCCACCGCCACCGACGCATCCGAGTCGTACCCCATCTGCGTCGGCAGGTCGAACGCCACCGAAAGCCCCGTCTGCCCGTGCTCGAGCAGATACCGGTAGCGCGCGTTCGTCTCCGCCGCCGTACCGAACCCGGCGTACTGCCGCATCGTCCACAGCCGGCCGCGGTACATCGTGGGGTACACGCCGCGCGTGTAGGGGAACTCGCCCGGGGCCGCGAGATCTCGCGCGTAATCGAGCGCCGCATCCCCCGGCGCGTACACCGGCTTCACAGGCACGCCGCTCGTCGTCCGCACCTCGCCCGCCGCGGCCGACGTGGGTGAGAAATCTACTTTATCTGTTGGCATGCAACCACCTGCCACAGCACGAGATATAAAGGACTACCGCGCGCGGAATCGAACCGGCGTATCCCGCCACGAGCACGTCAGCGCTCGGCGCTGAACTCGACCAGCACCGCGCCCTTCTCCACGGCCTGACCCGACGTCACCAGCACGCGCGCGACGATGCCTTCGCCTTCCGCCTTCAGCTCGTTCTCCATCTTCATCGCCTCGATCACGGCCACTGCCTCACCGGCGCGGACCGCCTGCCCGACCTCCACCTCGATGCGGGTCACGAGGCCGGGCATCGGCGCGCGCACGGGCCGCGGCCCGCGCGCCGCGGCGGGATTCCCCGTCAACGCGCGGATCGCGCGGGTGCGCTCGTCCACGACGGCAGGGGCGAAGCGGTCGCCGTCCAGGTGCAGGTCCCACTCGCCCCTCCCCGTGCCGGAACGCGCCACGACGATGTAGGAGCGGCCATCGACGAGGAGATGCCGGACCGGCGTCCCGGGCAGCGCGGCGAGACGGGCGTCCACGGCGCGGCCATCCACCACCGGCGTCTCGCCGGAGAGGTCCACCTCGAAGGTGCGGTCGTCGATGGTCACGAAGTAGCGCATGTCAGCTCGGCCACGGTCTCGACGTGAGCGGTCTGCGGGAACAGGTCGAAGCAGCGGAGGGACCGTATCGCGTACCGGCCTCCGAGCCGCTCCAGGTCCCGCGCCAGCGTGGCCGGATCGCAGCTGACGTAGAGCAGCCGCTCCGGCGGCCGGGCCAGGAGGGCCGCCGGAACCGCCGGATCCAGCCCCGCGCGGGGCGGATTGACGATCACGACGTCCGCCGGCAGCGCGGCTGGCAGCAGCGCCTCGACGCGTCCGACCTCGAAGCGGGCCCCCGTGGGCGCCGCCCGGCGCGCCTCCTCGACCGCGAGGGCATCCAGCTCGAGCCCGACCACCCGCGCTCCCGCCCGCGCGAGCCGCCGCGCGTGCAGGCCCACACCGCAGTAGGCATCCACGACCCTCTTCCCGGCCACGTCTCCCGCGCGGTCGGCCACGTGCTCTTCCAGCAGCGCCGCGGCGGCCCGGTTCACCTGCAGGAACACGCTTCCGCCGAGGCCGACCTCCTCCTCCAGCCAGCTCTCCGGCACCGCGCGGACGCCGGCCAGCAGCCGCGGCTCCTTCGCGTCGGCGGCCTGGTGCCAGAGCGCCACCAGGCCGGGCACCCGCTCCAGCAGCTGCTCGGGCTCTCCCGGCGTCGTTCCGCCTTCGACGAGGAGCGACACCGCGGCCGCGGCGGATGCGCGCAGGGTCAGCCGCAGCTCGCGGCCGGCAGGCAGCCGAGCCGCGCCCGCCCCCCACGAGCTTCTGAGCGCCCCCCACGCCTCCGCCACGGCGCTCTCCGGCAGCAGGCATGCCGACGAGATGTCCACCAGACGCTCGGCGTGGTTCAGCTCGTGGAAGCCCGCCACCACACGGCCGCCCATCCGCCGCAGCGTGAACGAGACGCGGTTCCGATACCGGAGCTGCGCCGGCGAGCCGACCACCTCCGGCGTCTCGATCTGAAGCCCGCCGATTCGCCGCAGCGCCTGCGCGACGATCTCCGCCTTGGCGCGCAGCTGTGCCCCGTACACGAGGTGCTCCAGCGTGCACCCGCCGCAGCGCTCGTAGTGCGGGCAGGGCGCCTCCCGCCGGTCGGCGGAGGCCGCGAGCACCTCCAGCAGCTCCGCGCGCGCCCACCGGCGCTTGCGCGCGAGCAGGCGGATGCGGACCTCCTCGCCGGGCGCCGTCCGCTGGACGAACACCGCGCGGCCGTCCGCCAGCCGCCCCACGCCCGCTCCGCCTGCGGCGATGCCCGTAATCCGGATTCGCTCGACCTCGCTCATCGCCGGCCCCCGGCCGGGCCGGCCGCGCGGACGCGCGGCGGCCACGCACAAACGAGCCCGGGGACGAGTCCCCGGGCCGGAAGCCGGGAAGATAGCCCGTTCCATGATGGATGCAAACGCGGCGGCTCAACGCCAGCCGCGATGGCGCCAGCCGCCGGAGGAGGTGCCGCCGGCGGCGATTCGGCGCACGGCGCGGCGCTGGCGTTCGTCGTGCTCGAGCAGCGCGGCGGCGAGCGCGGCGGCGGCGAGGGTATCGTCGCCGGCGGCGCGTTTCTGGAGCTCCGGGTGCTTCTCGAGGTAGCGGATGTCGATCGCGCCGGCGCGGAAGTCCGGCTCTCGCATGACGCGGCGGTGGAACGGCGCGCTGGTCTCGACGCCGACGACGCGCAGCTCGGCGAGGGCGCGCTCCATGCGCGCGATGGCGCGTTCGCGGTCGGGCGCGTGCACGATGAGCTTGGCGAGCATCGGGTCGTAGAAGAGGGACACCTCGTATCCCTCGGCGATGCCGCCGTCCCAGCGCACGCCCGGCCCGCCCGGGGTGTTGAGCAGCTCGATGCGGCCGGTGGACGGCATGAACTGGTTGTCCGGGTCCTCGCTCGTGATGCGGCACTCGATGGCGTGTCCGGAAAGGCGGACCGCGTCCTGCCCGAAGGGCAGTGCCTCGCCGCCCGCGATGCGGAGCTGCCACTGCACGAGGTCCAGGCCGGTCACCAGCTCCGTGACCGGATGCTCGACCTGGATGCGGGTGTTCATCTCGAGGAAGTAGAAGGCGCCATCCTGGAAGAGGAACTCGATGGTGCCGGCGTTCTCATAGCCCACGGCGGCCGCCGCGGCCACGGCGGCCGCGCCCATCTCAGCGCGCAGCTCGCGTGTGAGCGCGGGGGAGGGCGCCTCCTCCACCATCTTCTGGTGCCTGCGCTGGATCGAGCACTCGCGCTCCCCCAGGTGCAGGGTCGTGCCGTGGCGGTCGGCGAGTACCTGGATCTCGATGTGGCGCGGCCCATCGAGGTACTTCTCCACGTAGACGCTGCCGTCGCCGAAGGACTGCAGCGCCTCGTGCGCCGCCGACTCGAACGCGCGCGCCACCTCCTCCGGGCCCCGCACGACGCGCATCCCCTTGCCGCCCCCGCCGGCCGCCGCCTTCAGCAGCACGGGGAACCCGATCTCCGCCGCGGCGCTCGCCGCCTCCTTCGCATCGGCCAGCGCCCGCGCCGTCCCCGGGACCACCGGCACACCCGCCGCCATCATGCGCCGGCGCGCCTCCGTCTTGTCGCCCATTGCCTCGATCGCCTCCGGCGACGGGCCCACGAAGGTGAGCCCGGCGTCGCGCACCGCCGCGGCGAAGGGAGCGCGCTCGGCCAGGAAGCCGTAGCCGGGATGCACCGCGTCGCAGCCCGCGGCCAGCGCCACCTCGAGCAGCCGCTCGATCCGGAGATAGGAGCGCGCCGACGGCGCCGGGCCGATCGGGAACGCCTCGTCCGCCTCGAGCACGTGCGGCGCCACGCGGTCCGCGTCGGAATAGACGGCCACGGCCGTCATGCCCATCTCGCGGCAGGCGCGGATCACGCGCACGGCGATCTCGCCGCGGTTGGCGACGAGCACCTTGCGCAGCATCAGTGGTCGCCGCCCAGAATCTCGCCGAGGATCGCGCCCGCGGCCGCGGCGCCGCCCAGCTTGCCGATCCCGCCGCGCGCCTCGTCCTTGCTCCCGAACCTGGCCGCCGCGATGATCCGGTCCGCCAGCCTCGAGAACGGCAGGCTCTGCAGGTACACGAGCCCCGGGCCGGTGAGCGTCGCCAGGAACAGCCCTTCCCCGCCGAACAGCGCGTTGCGGAACCCGCCCACGAAGTTGATGTCGTAATCCACGGACGGCGCGAACGCCACCAGGCACCCCGTGTCCACGCGCAGCACCTCGCCGGGCGCGAGCTGCCGCTCCATGATCGTGCCGCCCGCGTGCGCGAATGCCAGGCCGCTGCCCGTCAGGCGCTGGAGGATGAAGCCTTCACCGCCGAACAGCCCGGCGCCGAGCCGCTTCGTGAAGGCGACCTCGATCTCCACGCCGGACGCGGCGCACAGGAAGCTGTCCTTCTGACAGATGAACGACCCGCCCAGCCGGGCCAGGTCGAGCGGCACGATCTTGCCCGGGTACGGCGCCGCGAACCCGACGTGCCCCTTGCCCGCGCCGTTCTGCTTGAAGGTCGTAATGAAGAAGCTCGAGCCGGTCAGCATCCGCTTGAACCCCTTGAACATGCCGCCGCCCGTGGACGTCTGCATCTCGATTCCCTGCTCCATGTAGAGCATGGCGCCCACCTCCGCGCGCACGCCCTCGCCGGGGTCGAGCTCGACCTCCACGACCTGCATTTCCTCGCCGATGATCTTGTAGTCGATGATGTCGGCCATGGCAGTGCTCACGTGTTGGAGAGGAGTCGGGGGATGAAATCCGCGCTCATTCGAGCCCGTCCGGTCAGAGGATCGCAAGGGTTCAGGCCCAGTCGGACGCAACGCGTTCGCGGTATCAGCCGGACCCGACCGCGCGCTCGACGACGGTGATGTCGCGTTCCGACAGACCGTAGAGGCGGTACACGATGCGATCGATGAGCCTATCCGTCAGCTCGAGCTGGCGCAGCAGCGGTCGGAGTCTTCCCATGCTGACCTCGTATGCTTTCTCGACCCGTTCGCGCGCAGGATTCCTCGCTCTGTACCCCTTTGGCTTCGAGACGTCCAGGCGAGCGACCCTCGGATGGTTGCGCCGGATGACCTCGAGCAGCTTCGTCGCGTCCGCCTGCTCATAATACGATTCCACATAGGTTTTCCCGCTCAGATCGTCCACCCGGCAGCCGATCTGCTCCTCGAGCCAAGCCAGGAAGGAGTGCACCTCTACCTGGCGCAGCTCATGCAGCTCCGTCATCCGGCGCGCCAGAAACGCCAGCAGGTCCCGCACGACGTCCGCGCGTTCGCGCTCGAGGTCGGGGCGGCCCTCCGCATCGAGCGGCAGAAGCCACTCGATCTGAGCGAGCAGGTCATCGAACGGGAACGCGACGTCGCTCACCCCATCCTCCCCTCGACTCTTTCCACGACCTCGCGCGCAAGCCCCACGGCGCGGGTTGCTTCGTCCTCGCCGTACTCGACCCCTCCCGGGTAACGAGGCTCCACGGCATACGGGGTCAGCACCGACGCGGCCGGCTCCAGATCGGGCAAAGCCGTACCGGCGGCGCGCAGGCGGTCGAGCAGCACCGAAAGGTCGTGCGTAGGCACCGCCGGCGCGCCGGTTTCGTGGACGACAAGCGCCTTCAGCGCCTTCTCCGCTGCCTGCTGCGCGTGATAGACGGCCAGCCACGGGTGGGCCGGCTCGGCTTCCGCCGCCGTCCCGGCCGCCCACAGGTCGTCCCGGGCGCGCTCGAGCCAGGCGCGCGCGGGCTGTTCAGCTTCCGTCATCCAGGCGCACTCCTTCCTCGAGCACGTGTCCCACGAAACTGCCGGGCACCGCCCGCCACCGCTCGATCTCCGCGGGCGTGTAGACGTGCAGGTCAACCGGTCGCGGCGCGCCCGCAAGTCGCTCGCGGATCCGCTCCCGCCAGGCCGCCTTGCCGCCGTCCGGCTGCACCACCACCAGCAGGTCCAGATCGCTGTCCGGCCGCGGGTGGCCCCGCCCCCACGAGCCGATCAGTCGCACCTCCTCCACGCCCTTCAGCGCGCCGATCCGCGCACCGAGCTCGCGGATCTCTTCGGGGACCTCCGGCTCGATGCCCGCCTTGCGCAGCCCGCGATAATACAGCCCCTCCAGCCACCGGCCGAGCTCCTGGCGGGTGCGCTCGGGGGTGCGCTCGGCGACCTGCCTGATCGGCACGCGCTCCATGTACTGGGCGCGCAGCTCGATGTACGCATCCGAGCCAGCCGGTCCCTCCAGCCGAGCGGCCGCGTTCCGCAGATAGAAGAAGCAGAGACGGCTGTTCAGGAGCGCGAGCACCGATCCATCGTCCGTGGCGAGAACGAAGCACTTATCGTTGACGAAGCGGCCGCCCTTGTCGAGACCGAACCGTGGCTCCCTCGTGATGATCGGATAAACGATCTTCGGCCGTTCGTAGATGTTCCGAAACGCTTTCTGCGGCTGCTGCAGCTCATACCAGGCCTGCTCCGTCGCGCGCCTCTCGAGCCGCTCCCGGAACGGCGCGAGGTGCGCTTCCACGGCCGGGTACCGGCGGATGTCCACCCCGTGCGGCAAGTACAGCAGCCAGCGGTCGGCGCTGCGGATGTGGTAATGCCGGACGTCGTCGCCAATGACCAGCGGCTTGATCACCTCGGCCGAGCGCGCGTCCTCCGCGATCAGGCGTTCACGGGTGGCTCGATCGATCCAGAACGCCTCATTCAGACCGGTCTTGATTCCCCAGCAGATCCCGCTTGGGAGCATCTTTCCGAGTGGCTCACCAAGCGCCGGCAGTCGCGCCAGGATCTCGGCCGTACGCCTGTCAACGAGCTGCCATTCCTCACCCGCGAGAGTCCCAGGATTCAACTCGAACGCGGCCTTCTCGACGGCGATTCGCAAGTCATCGAACTCGCCCAGCTCGGCGAAGCGGGCGGGCACGGCCGCGCCGCCCTTGCGGACGAAGACGAGCGCGGGCCGGACGGTAGCCTCGGGGAACACGCCCGATCCGGCGAAGTCCACGATCTCCCTGACCCGTCCGATTCGACCGATCAGCCCGCGCAGCTTCTTGCCGTAATTCGCGCGCAGGAACTTGTTCGAGACGATCGCCCCGTACTCGCCGCCGTCGCGGAGCAGCTCGAGCGAGCGCTCGATGAAGTAGACGTACAGGTCGCTGCGGGTGGCGTAGGTCTCGTATTCCTGGCGGAGGAAGTCCTTGATCCCCTTGAACTCCTCCATACGCACGTAGGGCGGATTGCCCATCACCGCGTCGAAACCGGGACGCTCGAGCCGGTGTCCGGTCTCCGCGTCGTGGAAAGCCTCCCCGAACTCGACCTCCCAGTGGAAGAAGACGTGCTTCGCGCGGAGGCGCGCGAGCGCTTCGGCGTCCACGATGGCCGAGGCCTCCCCCCACTGCTGCCGGTCCGATTTGAGGGCGCCGAGCAGCGCCGCATACCTGTCCTCGTCGATCGACAGGCCGAAGAACGTGGCGCACCAGACATCGCCCACGAAACGCGCGCGATCGAGGAGCCGGTCGGCTTCGGCCAGCAGTTTCTTCTTGAGCGCGACGTCGCGCAGCGAGTCGGTGGCCGTCGCCTCGATCTGGCGCGTCATGCCGACGGCCTGGCGGAGCGCGAGCGCGAGGGCGTCCCCGAAGGCGTTGTACTGGCCCGCTGCCTCGAGCCGGGCCGCCTTGCCCCTTGCCGGCGGTCGGCTCATCCGTTCGATGCGCCCGCCGAGCAGGGAGTCGCCGACCTTCAGGTGATGGTCCAGGAAGTTCAGCGGCTTGTTCTTCTCGACTGTCGCGAGCCAAAGCGACAGCTTCGCCAGCTCGACGGCGCGCGGGTTCCTGTCGACGCCGAAGATGCAGCGCTCGACCACCAGCCTTCCGACGTGCTCCGGATCGAGGTGGGCGAGCTCGCCAAGTGATCCCTGGTCGTCCGCATCGACAGCCGCGACCGCGGCGCGCACGAGGTACGCCGTCGCGGCGACGAGGAAGTGCCCGGAGCCCATCGCCGGGTCCAGTACGCGCACCGAGAGGATCTCGCCCGCGCGCCGGCGCTCGACGAGCGGTGCCAGCGTACGCTCGACAATGTACTGGACGACGTAGTCGGGCGTGTAGTAGGAGCCGGTGACCTTGCGCTCGCCCTTGTCGTTGGCGAGGTAGACGTCGCCTTCCGGGACGGCGGTGCGGATCACGCGGCCCTTCTCCCGGATCTCCGGGAGCGTCGCGTCGGCGACGCGGAGGACATACTCGAGCAGGCCCTCGTAGACCGAGCCGAGGTGGCGCACGTCGAGCGGGCCGTAGTCCACATAGTGGAGCGATCGCGTGTCCGGATCGGAGGCCCGAGAAAGCAGGTCGATCGCTTCGGCGAGCTGCGGGTCGGGAACGTAATGGTTCTCGAGCCAGGGATGCCGGTCCGGGTCGAACAGACCTCCGTCGTAGACGGGCAGACCGTCGAGTCTCCAATCCGGGTGCCCGTCGATGATCTGGAAGAGGTCCGCCAGATCGTTCCAGAAGTCGCGGCCGTGAGGGAAGCAAGTCTGCTCTTCGTCGCGTACGCGCTTTGCGCGCTCGCGTAGCTGCAGGAGGCTCTTGCTCCGGTAGGTCGGGTTGGTGCGCACGGGCAGGAGGTCGCGCGCTTCCGCGAAAAGCACGAACAGGAGTCTGAACAGCAGCGTGAGCGAGTTGTCGAGGATCGTGCGGCCCAGCGTCTCATCCCGCCGCAGCAACGCCGCATCCACGCCTGCGGACGCCGCGAAGCCCGCGCACAGCGCCGTGACCGCGCGGTAGGCACGCGGCTTGAGCTCCGCTTCGACGGCGCGCGCATAGCTCAGCGAATCGGCGCGCGCATTGTCCACCCAGCGCAGGCCGTGTTGATCCGGGCGGAACGACGGCGGAGCGAAGAACAGGTAGAAGTAACGGAACGCCTCCTCCGCCCGGATGGTTGCGCCCTCCTCCGTGAGCGCCAGCGGCTCGTCCCCGAGCAGCGCGGCCAGATCCAGTGAGAAGTACGCCGTATCGGCGAAGTCCACGTCGCGATTGTAGAGGCGCCACTCGCGGCCGTTCGTCAGGATACCCCACGGCTGTTCCGCGCGGAAGAGGTAGTTGACGATCTGTGTGGACGGCACGCGGTTCGGCTCGAGATCGCCGGGCCCGCCGCGGGCGTCCAGGGGGCGGTCCCACCGCTTCGCTTCGAGCACGGCCAGAGCTTGCTTGAGCACCGAGCGGCGTTCTCGCCCGGCGGCGGCGCGGCGTGCATCCTCATCGGTTGCGAACAGCGCATAATCGGGGAACTGTGTCGCGCCCAGGCGCTGCGAGCGCGGTTGCACCTCGTACCCCCATCCAAGCGCCTGAAGCACCGGACGAAGCAGGTGCTCCTCCGTCTGCGCCTCATTCGCCGCGGTAAGGGTGTCGCCCTCGCGACGGTACACCTCGCGGACGCGCTCTCGCAGCGCGCGCGCGGCGCCGGCGCACTCATCCCACTGGCGGTCTCTCCGCAGGCGCGTCTCGAGGAAGTGGTTCGAGAAGAGCTGCCGATTGCCGTAGGCTGGTGCGAACTGGAGCTCAGCGTGATTGGTCATCGGCTACAACGGCATGTTCCCATGCTTCTTCCACGGGTTCTCGTCCCGCTTGCTCTGCAGCATGTCGAGCGCGTTGATCAGGCGGGGCCGGGTCTGGCGCGGGTCGATGACATCATCGACGTAGCCGCGGCCGGCCGCGATGTAGGGGTTGGCGAAGCGCTCGCGGTACTCCCGCTCCCTCTCCCGGGTGGCGGCCTCGCGATCCTCCGCTTCCGCGATCTCCTTGTGGTACAGGATCTCGACCGCGCCCTTCGGCCCCATGACGGCGATCTCGGCGGTGGGCCAGGCCAGGTTGACGTCGCCACGGATGTGCTTGGAGTTCATCACGTCGTACGCGCCGCCGTACGCCTTGCGCGTGATCACCGTGATGCGCGGCACCGTGGCCTCGCAGAAGGCGAAGAGAAGCTTGGCACCGTGCTTGATGATGCCGCCGTGCTCCTGCGCGACGCCCGGCAGGAATCCCGGCACGTCCTCGAAGACGACGAGCGGTATGTTGAAGGCGTCGCAGAAGCGGACGAAGCGGGCTCCCTTCAGCGAGCTGTTGATGTCCAGCACGCCCGCCAGCACGGCCGGCTGGTTCGCCACGATGCCCACCGCGTGCCCGCCCAGGTGGGCGAATCCCACGAGGATGTTGCCGGCGTACGCGGCGTGGACCTCGTAGAACTCGCCATCGTCCACCACCCGCCCGATCACGTCGTGCATGTCGTAGGGCCGGCTCGGCTCGTCCGGCACCACGTCGAGGAGCGCCTCGTCCGCGCGGTCGAAGGGGTCCGCTGTCTCGCGCCGGGGCGGGTCTTCCCGGTTGTTCTGCGGGATGAAGCGGAAGAGGCCCCGGATCGACTCCAGGCACTCGAGCTCGCTGTCGAACGCGAAGTGGGCGACACCGGACGTGCCCGCGTGAACGTCCGCGCCGCCGAGCCCCTCCATGTCGATGTCCTCGTGCGTGACCGTCTTCACCACGTTCGGGCCGGTCACGAACATGTAGCTGGTGCCGCGCACCATGTAGATGAAGTCCGTGATGGCCGGGGAGTAGACCGCGCCGCCCGCGCACGGCCCGAGCACGGCGCTGATCTGCGGCACCACGCCCGAGGCGAGGGTGTTGCGGAGGAAGATGTCGGCGTAGCCGCCGAGCGAGACCACGCCCTCCTGGATGCGCGCGCCGCCCGAGTCGTTCAGGCCAATGAGCGGCGCTCCGATCTTCAGCGCCATGTCCATGAGCTTCACGATCTTGGCCGCGTGCGCCTCCGAGAGCGAACCGCCGTACACCGTGAAATCCTGGCTGAACACGTAGACGAGTCGGGCGTGAATGGTGCCGTAGCCGGCGACGACACCGTCGCCGAGGAACCGCTCGTCCTCCTCGCCCGCCGCGCCGCGGCCGACCGCGAAGCGGTCCAACTCCACGAAGCTGCCCTCGTCGAGCAGCAGGTCGAGCCGCTCGCGGGCGGACAGCTTGCCCCGCCGATGCTGCGCCGCGAGCCGCCTCTCGCCGCCGCCCCGCTCCGCGCGCTGGCGCAGCTCGTCCAGCTGCCGGAGCCGCTCCCGCATGTCCATGTCAGCGCCCCTTCCCCGCATCCCCCGATGTGGTGTCCGCCTGCTCCAGCGTCACGAGCTTGCCGCCCTCGATGCGGACGATGAACGGCCGGCGCACCACGGCGCCGTCCCGCAGCGAGAGAATGCCCGTCGCCCCTTCGAGGTCCCGCTCCCGGCCGAGGCGCCGCGCCACTTCGCGCGCGCCGCCGCCACCCTCGAGCGCCTGGAGCACCATGCGTGTGGCGTCGAAGCCGAGCGCCGGGAACGGGTTGTCCAGCGACTTCCGGTACGCCGCTTCATACAACGAGACGAACCGGCTCCACGCCACGCGCGGACTCGAGCGCTGGAGCGGCGTGGCGGCGATCACGCCGTCGGTGTTCTCGGCCGGGAGCACGCGCAGCAGCTCGTCGCTCGTCCACGCCTCGCCGCCGAGGATCTGCAGCCCCTTGCCGGTGACGCCGTAATAGGCGAGCTGCGGCGCGATCTGGCGCACGTCGCGCTCCGGCGCGGGGATGAACAGCGCCTGCGCGCCCGACGCGAGCGCGCGCCGCAGCGGACGGGCGAAGGTCGTGGTGCCGGAGTCGTAGGGCAGGTCCACGACCACCCGGCCTCCGGCGCGCGCCAGCGCCAGCTCGAAGACCCGGGCCGTCCGCTGGAAGTCGGCGGAGCGCGGATACAGCATGGCCACCCGCGGCCACCCGTGGCGCGCGGCATAGGCGGCGAGCGCCGCCGCGCCCCGCGTGTCCCCCGCGTTCAGCGAGTAGACGTTGGGCAGCCCATCGGGAACCGTCGAGGCGGTGGGGCTCACCAGCGCCAGCATGGAATCCGTCCGGGCGCGTCCCGCGGCCGTCAGGCCCGGGCTGAGCAGCGGGCCGAGCACGGCCACCGCGCCCCGCCGCTCCAACTCCTTCACCAACGCCGCGTCGCGCTCCGCATCGCCGGCATCGTCCAGCAGCACCAGATCTGGCACGAGGCCCCGCGGCGCCTCGTGCGAGAGCGCCAGACGGATCCCCTCCAGCACCAGGTCACCGTACTGCGTCAGGTACGGCGAGCCCGTGCGCGGCAGGATCGCGCCGAGCACCGGCCTCGCCGCCGCCTCCGGCGGCCGGCGCGCCGGCGGCTTTGCCGACGGAGTCCCCGACGGGCCGCTCCGCGCGCACGCGGCGACGAGCCCGAGGAGCCCTCCCAGCAGGAGGGCACGCGTCCGGATTTGCACTCTTCTCGATCCTTTGCTGCGGGACGTCCGGGGTCGCGACAACATATGGGCGCCCCCTGTACAAATAAAGGATGGGGCCCCTCGCGGAGCCCCATCCCGTCCAGCGACCGGAGGCCGTGCCGGCCTACTTCTCGGCCTCCTCCGACGCGCCCTCCTCGGCGCCGCCCTCGGGCGCGGCCGCCTCGGCCTGCTCGGCGACTTGCTCGGGCTGCTCCGGCGCCTCACCGTCGGCCGTCGCTGCCTCGGGCCCCGCCGTTTCGGCGACGGCCTCTGGCGTCTCCGTCTCCGCCGCCTCGGCAGGAGCCCCTGGCTCCGTCTCCGCGACGGCCGTCGCTGCCTCGGGCTCCGCCGTTTCGGCGACGGCCTCCGGCGCCTCGGCAACAGCCGCCGGTGCCTCCGCCTGCGCCGCCTCCGCGGTGACCTCGGCAGCGCTCTCCGGCACGGCCTCGGGGGCGCTCGACTCCACCGTCTCGGCCCCGGCCTCCGCCTGATCCTCGGTGGGCCGAACCTCCGCGTCCGTCTCGAGCTCGGCGCCGTCGGGCGGACTGGCGCCCTCCCACTCCGGGATTGCCGTCACGGCCAGCACGATGCGCCGGTTGGCGGCATCGCACTCGAGCACGCGCAGGTCGAGCGGCTGGCCCTCGCCGAACCTGTCCGCGGGGTCGCGCAGGTTCTCCACCCCGAGCTGGCTCTTGGGCACGAAGCCCTCGAGGTCGTTGCCCAGGTCCACCACCACCCCGTCATCGAGCAGGCGCACAATGGTGCCGCGCGCCTCCACGCCCGGCGCGTACTGCTCGGCGATGCGGTACCAGGGGTCCTCCTCGGTCTGCTTGAGCCCGAGCGAGATGCGCTTGTTCTCGGGGTCGACCCCCAGGACCACGACCTCGACGTCGTCGCCCTTGCGCAGCACCTCGGAGGGGTGCTGGATCCGCTTCGTCCAGCTCATGTCCGAGATGTGGATCAGTCCGTCGATGCCGGGCTCGATCTCAACGAACGCGCCGAAGGAGGTCAGGTTGCGGACCTTCCCCTGCACCCGCGTGCCGACCGGGTACTTGACCGGCAGCGCGAGCCACGGATCTTCCTCGATCTGCTTCATCCCGAGCGAGATCTTCTCCTCATCCCGGTCCACCTTCAGCACAACGGCCTCGATCTCGTCGCCGATGGTGACCAGCTTCGAGGGGTGCTTCACGTTGCGCGTCCAGCTCATCTCGCTAATGTGGACGAGCCCCTCGACGCCCTTCTCCAGCTCGACGAACGCGCCGTAGTTGGTGATCGAGACCACCCGCCCGCGAACGCGCGCGCCGACCGGGTACTTGCGCTCGATGTCCTTCCAGGGATACGGCAGCAGCTGCTTCAGCCCCAGCGAGATCCGCTCCCGGTCCCAGTCGATGTCGAGCACCTTCACGTCCATGTCGTCGCCGATGCTGACGATCTCCGACGGATGCCCGACCCGCCCCCAGCTCATGTCGGTGATGTGCAGCAGCCCGTCCAGGCCGCCCAGGTCGATGAAGGCGCCGAAGTCCGTGACGTTCTTGACCACGCCCTTCCGCACCTGCCCGACCAGCAGCTCCTTCACGAGCTGCTCCCTCTTGGTCTCGCGCTCCTGCTCCAGGATCACTCGCCGGCTCACAACGATATTGCGGCGCCGCTTGTTCAGCTTGATGATCTTGAAGTCGAACGTCTGCCCGATCAGGTCCTCGATGTTCGGGACCCGGCGAAGCGCGATCTGCGAGCCCGGCAGGAACGCGTCCACGCCCATCAGGTCCACCGTGACCCCGCCCTTGATCTTCCGCATGAGGGTGCCCGGCACCTGCTCGTCGTCCTCGTGCGCCTGCTTGATCTTCTCCCACACGCGCAGGAAGTCCGCCTTCTTCTTGGACAGGACGACCACGCCCTCCTGGTCCTCCAGGTTCTCCAGGAAGACCTCCACCTCGTCGCCAGGCTGCAGCGCATCCGGATTCTTGAACTCGTCGCGGGAGATGGAGCCTTCGCTCTTGAAGCCGACATCCAGGATCACCGCGTTCTCCGTCACGCGCAGCACGTGCGCCTTGACGATCTCGCCTTCCTCGATGTTGGTGAGCGTCTCCTCGTACATCTCCAGCATCGCCTCGAACTCCTCGGGCGAGTACTCGTCCTCCTCGAAGACGTCCATCTGCGCCATCTCGCGACGCGTGGGACGCTCCTCCGTGGCCACGCCGCCGTCCGCCGGCGCCGTCGGCTGCTCGTCGACCTGAATCTCGTCGGGCTGAATTGGCTGATCCGCCATGGGCTGGTGTGCCTCCACTCGCGCGTTCGGGCCCGGGGGGTCCCGCCGCGGAAAAGGGAAAGTGAACGAAAGGGGCGCCGCGCGCCCCCTGTCGGTGGAGCCCTGCACCCGGGCAGAGCCAGACCAAAAAGTTACTCGGGGCGTGCGGGAGCGTCAAGCCCCGGCCGGCCCGCCGGAGGGGCCCGCGGCGCCGGGCGCGGCGCCCGCCCCGCGCGCGTGTGCCAGCTCGACGACGCGCTCGACCTGCGCCTCGAAATCGAGGCCCGTGGTGTCGAGGCTCACCGCGTCGGAGGCGCGCCGCAGGGGTGCGAGGGCCCGCTCCGAGTCGATCCGGTCCCGGGCGAGGAGCCGCGCGGCCTCCGCATCGACGTCGGCGGACGTGGGCTCCGGCGTTCCTTGCTCCGCCAGGCGGCGTCGGGCGCGGACCGCGGGGTCGGCGACGAGGAAGACCTTGAGCTCGGCATCGGGAAAGACCACCGTCCCCATGTCGCGACCGTCCGTGACCAGGTCGGTGCCGCGGGCGGCCTCCCTGAGCCGTCCGAGCAGCCACCCGCGCACGGCGGGCACACGGGCCATGTGGGAGACGTGCGCGTTGACCTCCGGCGCGCGGATGCGGGCGGTGACGTCGTCGCCGGCGGCGAAAAAACGGTAGCCCTCGCCGGCGGGCTCGGCACGCACCCCCAGCGCATCGAGCTCCGCCTCCGTGAGCGCGGGCCAGCGCTCCGGCGGCACCCCGACGCGCAGCGCCGCGTGTGTGAGGGCACGGTAGAACGCCCCGGAATCGAGGTGACGGAAGCCGAGTCGGCGGGCCACGGCACGCGCCGTGGAGCTCTTTCCAGAGCCGGCCGGGCCATCCAGCGTGATGATCACCTCGCCCCCAGCGCCCGGCGCGCGGTGTCGAGCGCCGCCCAGAACCCGGGAAAGCTGACGCCCACCACGTCGCGGTCGTCGATCTCGATGGCGTTCCCCGGCAGGGCGGCGAGCACGCCGAAGGCCATGGCGATGCGGTGGTCACCGTGCGTGGCGACCCGGCCGCGGAGTGGCTGCTGCCCGCCGACCACCACGAGCCCGTCCGGCAGCTCATCCGCCTTCGTGCCGAGGGCGCGCAGGTTGGCCGCCAGCGCGGTCAGCCGATCCGATTCCTTGACCCGCAGCTCGCCGGCCCCGGTGATCCGCGTCTCGCCCTCGGCCCGAGCCGCGAGGATGGCCAGGATCGGCACCTCGTCGATGAGGGCCGGGATCTCGGGCGGCAGGACCTCCGTGCCCCGGAGCGGCGCCGGAGCGGCCAGCAGGTCGGCCACCGGCTCGTCCGCCTCGAGGCGCTCCTCCGTCCGCTCGATCGCCATCCCCATGCGGCGCAGGACGGACAGGAGCCCGGTGCGCGCCGGGTTGACTCCGACACCCGGGAGACGGAGCGTCCCGGCTGGCGCCAGCGCCGCCAGCGCCAGGAAGAACGCCGCCGAGGAGAAGTCACCGGGGACGCGCAGATCGAGCGGCTCGAGCCGGGCCGGGGGCTCGAGTCGAGCGTATGGACGCGCTTCCTCATCGAGGCCGCTCTCCACCACGACGCCCATTGCGCGCAGCATGCGCTCCGTATGGTCGCGCGAGAGCGTCGGCTCCCGCGTGCGCACCGCGACCCCCCCGCTCAGGCCCGCGAGGAGCAGGGCGCTCTTGACCTGGGCGCTGGCACGCGGGCTCGCGTAGTCGATCGGCCGGAGCCCCCCGCCGCCCACCTCCACCGGCAGCCGGTCCGGCGCGCCGAGCTCGCGGAAGACGGCGCCCATCGCCTCGAGCGGCTCCGTCACGCGGCGCATCGGGCGCCCGCGCAGTGACGCATCGCCGGTCAGCGTCGCCGCGAACGGGTGGCCGGCCAGGGTCCCGAGCAGCAGGCGCGCGGTGGTGCCGCTGTTTCCGCAGTCGATCGGCACCGGCGGCGGCGTGAGCCCCCGCACACCGCGCCCCGACACGATGATCTCCGCCCCGTCCGGCGGCAGCGCGGGCACGGCGCAGCCGAGCGCCCGCAGCGCCGCCGCCGTGGAGCGCGGGTCTTCCGCCGGGAGCAGCCCGCGCAGCCGGCTGCGGCCGTCCGCCAGGGCGGCCAGCAGCAGGGCCCGGTGCGTGACCGACTTGTCACCCGGAACCCTGACCTCCGCCGCGGCGCGCTCAGGCATCTTCGGGCGGGTATGGGACCTCGATCTCGAGACCGTCCCACGCGACCACCGAGCGGCCGAACACCTCGCGTGCCTCCCGCTCGAGCGCCCTTGGATCCTCGGCGTAGCGGGATGAGATGTGCGTCAGAACGAGCCGGGCCACGCCGGCCCTGCGCGCGATGTCGGCGGCCTCGCGTGCGGTCGAGTGTCCGGTGCCCCGCGCGCGCTCCGCCTCCTCCTCGGCGAACGTGGCGTCGTGGATCAGCAGGTCGGCGCCGCGCGCGGCATCCACGGTGTCGCGGCAGGGGCGGGTGTCGCCGGTGTAGACGATCCGCCGCCCCGGGCGCGGCGCTCCCACCACCTCGGCCGGCGTGACGATGCGGCCATCCACCTCGACCGCTTCGCCCCGGTGCAGTCGCCCGAACGCCGGCCCCTCCGGCACGCCCAGCTCGCGGGCGCGATCCGGGTTGAAGCGGCCCAGCCTCTCCGCCTCGACCAGTGCGTAGCCGACCGCGCGCGTCCCGTGCTGGGCGCGCCAGGCGAGGATCTGGTAGCCGTCGCGCGTCACACGCTCGCCCGGCTGCAGCTCGCGAATCTCGATCTCGAACGGGACCCGGTCCACCCCGAGGTGCACGGCCTCGCGGAGCACGGGGCCCGCGCCCTCCGGCCCCCAAAGCCGCATCGGCTCCGTCCGCCCCTGGAGCCCGAGCGTGCGTAGCAGCCCGATCACGCCGAGGAAGTGGTCCGCGTGCATGTGCGTGAAGAAGATGTCGGCGAGGTTGAACCCGGAGCCATAGCGCATCATCTGCCGCTGGGTGCCCTCGCCGCAGTCGAACATGAGCGTCTCGCCCTCGCGGTGCAGGACCAGCGCGCTGACGTTCCGTCCGACCGTCGGGCGGCTCGCGGCCGTGCCCAGGAAGGTGATCCGGATCACCTCACCCCCTCCGCCGCCAGGCGTGGAGGAGCCACAGCGGTGCGCACGCGGCGTAGATCACCGCCGCGCGGTGCGTGAAGGATGGGCCGATGAGCAGCACGCCCCACCCGAGCACCCGCACGACCGCGCCCCATTGCCGCCTCCGCGCTCTCGACCGCCACTGCCGCGCCTCCGCCATTCCGGTGAGATCCCCGCGCTTCGCCCGCGTCTCCTCCGCGTCTCCGGCCACGAAGCGCTCCGCCCCCGCGCGCAGCAGCCGGTACAGCGCCCGGGCGAAGAGCCACAGCAACGCTGCCAGCCCCAACGCGCCGAGGAGGAGGATGAGCGAGCGCATCCGTGAAGCTACCCCGCCGCGCGCGGCCGCGGCAACACGCCCGCGGCCACTCCTGCGACCCCCGGCGCGCCCCGCCTGAACATACAGGCGCCGCCGCGGCGAGCCGCGGCGGCGCCTGCGATGCCGGGGGTGGGATTCGAACCCACAAGGCCTCTCGGCCAGCCGGGTTTAAGCCGGCCGCGTATACCGTTTCGCCACCCCGGCGGAGCGGGCGAATCTACAACCGCGCGGGACCCGTCTCAATCCCCGCCAGCCGCGGCGGCGCGCAGCGCGGCGAGGTTCTCGGCTACAGCGCCGTCGCCGAAGATGGCGGCGCCGGCCACGAGCACGTTGGCGCCGGCGGCCGCGACCTCGGGCGCCGTGGCGGGGGAGATGCCGCCGTCCACCTCGAGCGCGATCCCCGTGAGGCCGCGCTCCTCGAGCATGCGCCGCAGCCGGGCGATCTTGACGGTGCTGGTCGGAATGTAGCGCTGGCCGCCGAACCCGGGGTTCACGCTCATGACGAGCACGAGGTCGATGTAGGGGAGGATCTCGTCCAGGGTGGCAAGCGGCGTGGCGGGATTCACGGCCACGCCCGGACGCACCCCGAGCTCCCGGATCGCCTCCACCGTCCGGTGCAGGTGGACGCACGCCTCCTGGTGCACCGTCAGCCGATCGGCCCCGGCCGCCACGAACGCCTCGGCGTAACGCTCCGGGTGCTCGATCATGAGGTGGACGTCCAGGGGCAGCTCCGTCACCCGCCGCACGGCGGCGATGACCGCGGGTCCGAGCGTGAGGTTCGGCACGAAGTGGCCATCCATGACGTCCACGTGAATCCAGTCCGCGCCCGCGGAGGCGGCCGCGTCGATCGCCTCGGCCAGCCGCGCGAAGTCCGCCGACAGGATCGACGGCGCGATGCGCACGCTCACGTGGCCGCGCCCTCCGCGCTGAGGACGCGCGTGCCGCCAGGCCCGCCCACCACCACGACGTCCGCAAGGCTCAGGAACAGGCCGGACTCCACGACCCCGGCGTGTTGCCGCAGCTCCCGCTGGAGCCGCACGGGCTCCGTGATGCCGGCCTCGAATCGGCAGTCGAACATGTAGTGCCCGCCGTCGGTTACGAACGGGCTGCCGTTCGGGCTCATCCGCAGCGTTGGCTGCGCGCCGAGATGGTCCAGGAAGGAGAGGTGGGTGTTCCAGCCGAACGGGACGACTTCCACCGGAAGCGGCGCCCGCTCCCCGAGCCGCTGGACCAGCTTGCCCTCATCGGCCACGATCAGCAGCCGCTCCGACGCGCACGCCACGATCTTCTCCCACAGGAGCGCGCCCCCGAGCCCCTTGATCAGGTTCAGCTGCGGGTCGATCTCGTCCGCGCCATCCAGCGTCAGGTCGATGCGCGGCTCCTGCTCCAGCGTGGCGAGCCGCAACCCCAGCTCCCGCGCGTACCACTCCGTGGCACGCGACGTCGTGACGCCCACCACGCGCCGCAGCGCGCCCCCCTGCCGGCGCTCCGAGAGCACGTCCATCACGTGCCGCGCGGTCGAGCCCGTGCCGAGGCCCAGCACCATCCCGTCCTCGACGAAGTCCACCGCGCGTTCCGCGGCAGCGCGCTTCAGCCGCTCGATCTCGTTCAAGCCGGGAACCGCCGCAGCAGGTCCGTCATCTCGGCGGCTCCGTTCACGATTTTCCCGTCCATGTCGGCAGAAATCCGGCTCCGAGTGGGTGCTCCGGCTGCGTCGTCCGGCAATCTACGCACGTCAATTCACGCATGCAAAAAAAGGACGCCCGGCCGAGGCCGGGCGTCCCGTGCTTCCCTGCGATGCGCTCCGCTCAGTCGCCGCGGACCTTGCGCACCTGCTCCTGCAACTGCACCGGCTGGAACACGCAGCCCGTGGGCTGCAGCGGCGTGTACAGAACCTTCATGTTGTTCAGGTCCATCCGGACCTTGCGGTTGGTGTCCACAACCGTCGTGAGCTCACCGGGCGTCGTGGTGTTCAGGTCCGTCATGAGCTGCGCCGCCTGGTCCTTGTCGGCGTAGACCGGCATGCCGTTCACCGTGCCGACGAAGGTGAGGTCGGTCGGCTCGATCATGCGCGAGCTGCCGAAGCTGACGTACTTGACCTGCCGCGTCTGCCCGATCACCAGCGGCTGGCCCTGGATGTACCAGGTCGCGTTCGACGCCACCGGCACCGTGCCCACCGCCTGGCTGATCGCCACTTCCTGCCCGTTCACCGTCACCGTCGTGTCGCCCGTCGACGGCGTGAACGTCGCCGTCATCGTGCGCAGCCCGTTCGGCGCGGTCACATCCACCGTGCACACGCTCACCGTCTGCGTCTCCGGAGCCGGCGCGGGGGCCGGAGCCGGGGCCGGCGGCGGCGGCGGAGCCGGCGCGGGCGCGATCGCCACGACCGGCGCTGAGGCCAGGCCCATGAGCAGGTGCAGCCCGACCTGTACGTACGGCTCGTTCACCGTGTGCCCGACCTTCGTGTCACTGTTCGTGGCCGTCACCAGCGTCGGGTACGCCGTCGGCGAGACCGCGATCATCGGCGCCTTCCAGATCCGGTCGCCGACCTCGGTGCGGATGGCGAAGTGCGGCGCCACGCGCCAGTCGGCGCCCAGCCCGACCAGCCCCATCAGCACGTGCTCTTCGCTCAGGAAGTAGCTCTGCACGCCCGGCACCGTCAGGATGTTCGTGCCCTCCGGCGGCCCGTTGCAGATCCCCGTGTTCGGAGCGCACGCGAACGGAACGCCGTTCCACTGCTCGTTCGCGGTCGGGTCGTTCACGGAGTAGCTGTCCCATGCCGGATTCGTCCACTTGTCGCCCAGACCCAGGGCCAGGTACGGAAGCAGCTCGAACCCGGGGAAGGTCGGCGCCGGCTTCTTGAACCGGAACATCAGGTCCCCGGTGCCGCTCCACAGGTTGTTGTCATGGAAGACGTCCACGTCCCCCGACTGCAGCTTCGTATCCGTGTACGTCATGTTCGCCCGCAGCCCGATCGACGGCGTGAACCAGAAGCCCAGCTGGGCTCCTGTCAGCCAGTTCGGGTGGAACTTGACACCCGGGCCGTCCGTCGCTCCGAAGTCCTCCGGCTTGATCGACTTCGTGTACCACGAGTAGCCGCCGTTCACACCCAGATCGAACCGCCAGCTCTGCGCCTGCAGCGGCCCGGCAGCCGCCGCCGTGGCCAACGCGGCAAACGCGACCAGCTTTCTTCCGCTCATACCCTCATCTCCTCGTTCTAACACTGGTTGAGACTCCACTCCGAGCCGCCGTCGCCGGCCGTCATTGGCCGCCGGGCGGGGCGAACGCCCTTGCAGAATCCAGACCAGAGTCGAGTCGCTGCACGGGACCACAACAGATCCCCGCCTCGACCCCGGGAGAAACCACCCGGTCGGAGCCCGTGCGGGTTCCGCGGCCACGAACGCAATTGCTGTTCCAAGTTTCGCGAAATCCGCCCCTCCCGGGGACCTGCGGCGCGGTGCGACCCGGGATTGGTACGGACGAGATCCAGGACGGCCACCGGCCCACGACCGCAACCGCCGCGGCCACAATGACTTCCGAATCTCCGACCGGGTGCGGACCGGCCCCGCCGGACCGGCGCGGGAGACGCCGGACGCACGAACGCCGCGGGAACCCTCGTCCGCGGCGTTTTTGCATCTTCTTGTCGCTCCGGCCGGTCGGCTCCCGCCCCACCCGACCCCGCCGGAGTTAGCCACCTTCGCTCTCCACCATGCGGAGGTGGCGCGCCTCGCGGGGGCCCGTGCCCTCCGAACGCTGCGGCACTGGGATCGTCCGCCCGGAACCGGGCGAAGGGAGGCGGTCCTCAGCGATCCGCGCGAGCGCCAGGTAATAGGCTACCTCGGCGATGCTGTCACGGACGTCGAGCGCCTCGAGGTAGAGCTCGACGGCCTCGGTGAACGGCATCTCCTTCTCGAGCAGCTCCACGAAGTCGAGCGCGTTCTCGACGTGTTGCTCGAGGAGCGCTACCTCGGTGCGGGCGGCGGCCAGTTCCACCCAGCGTCGGAGCTCGTCGTTGACGCGGCCCTTGAGGCGCTGCCGCAGCTGCCGGAAAAACGAGCGACCGCCCGTCTCCTCCTCCGACTCCGGTGGCTCCGCTTCAGGGATGGACTCCGGCCACCCGGCCGTGTCCGCGCGTTCGCCGATGATGGCCAGGGCCCGCGTGGTGATGGTGCGGGCCTCGTCATCGGAGAGGCGGAGCAGCCGCGTGTAGATGGCGAGCGCGCCCTCGAAGGGGACCTGCTCGCCGATCAGCTCGATAAGCCTGAGGATGTTGTCGACATGGGAGCTTAGGAGTCGTTCCTGCGCTACCGCGACCGCGAGCTCGACCCGCCGGCGGAGCGGCTCGGAGAGGTCCCGGGACGCGAAGGGGTTTTTCACGAAAATCGCCTCCGACTGAGCGATGAGAATCCGACGTTCTTGATGGTCCGGCCGGGGGCTCAAGTCGCAATTTCCGTTCCCTGCCCCTCCTTCAGGAAAGGGCCCTGCGCGCGGCGGCGAGCTGGGCCAGAACGGCGCCGCGGCCCGTCCCGCCGGGCACGCCCCGGGCATCGACGGACGCCGCGGCGCTGAGGGTCGGGCGGCCGCCCTGCACGAAGGCGGGATGGGCGTCCCGCCACGCCTCATCGGGCAGCTGCGCGAGCGGGACCCCGCGCTCGTCGGCGGCGCGCAGCAGGCGGCCGACCGCGCCATGGGCCTCGCGGAAGGGCACACCGCGGCGTACCAGCTCGTCGGCGAGATCGGTGGCGAGAAGGCCCTCGTCCTCGGCCGCCGCGGCGGTTCGCTCGGCCAGGATCTCGATGCCGGCCACCGTCTCTCGGGTGGCGGGGAGCAGGAGCAGGAGCGCGTCGACCGCGCCGAAGAGCAGCGTCTTGTCCTCCTGCAGATCCTTGCTGTACCCGGAGGGCAGGCCCTTGAGCATGGCGAGGGCGGCGGCGACATCGCCCGCCAGGCGAGCGGCCTTGCCGCGCGCCAGCTCGAGGCCGTCCGGATTGCGCTTCTGCGGCATGAGGCTGGAGCCGGTCGTGTAGGCCTCCGGAAGCCTGAGGAAGCCGAACTCCTCCGAGGAGTAGAGGATCAGGTCCTCGGCCAGGCGGGAGAGGTGCCCGGCCGTGAGCGCCGCGACGAAGACCAGCTCCACGACCCAGTCGCGGTCCCCGACCGCGTCGAGCGAGTTCTCCGAGA
The DNA here is from genome assembly GCA_963708135.1 of uncultured Gemmatimonadales bacterium. Lineage (GTDB taxonomy): Bacteria > Gemmatimonadota > Gemmatimonadetes > Longimicrobiales > RSA9. Next base: position 1,905,305 of record OY970192.1, read on the forward strand.
CCGCGCGGAAGCCGAGCAGCTCCTTCAGGAGCGTGCGGTCCACGGGGAAGCCCGAGCCGGCAAGGGCGGCGGACCCGAGCGGCAGCGTGGAGGTGCGGCAGAGCGCGTCCGAGAGGCGCCGCCGATCGCGCTCGAGCGGCCAGAAATGGGAGAGCAGCCAGTGCGCGGCGCGCACCGGCTGGGCGCGGCGGAGGTGGGTGTAGGCGGGGATGAGCACATCGACGGAGGCGGCGGCCTTCTCCACGAGGGCCGAGCCCAGCGCGCGGAGCTCGTCGTCCAGCCGCTGGCCCGCCCGCAGTGCCCACAGGCGAGAGTCGGTGGCCACCTGGTCGTTCCGGGAGCGGCCGGTGTGCAGCTTCCCGGCCACGTCGCCGACCTCCTCGTAGAGGAGCCGCTCCACGAGCGTGTGGATGTCTTCGTCGGCGGCGCCGATGGCCGCTCCGTCGGCCAAACGCCGGGCCACGCGGGCGAGCCCGTGGTCGAGCGTCTGCGCCTCGTCGCGGGTCAGCACGCCGGCCCGCGTCAGCGCCTGCACCCATGCCCGGCTGGCCTCCACGTCTTCCGGCCAGAGGCGCTGGTCGACCTCCAGGCTCCGGTTCAGCTCGTCCAGGGCCGGCGCCGGGGGGACGCTGTAGCGCCCGCCCCAGAGCCGGTGCGTCCCCTGGTTCGCGGCTCTCTGGCCGCCGCGGCCCGTCGTGGTCTCGCCGTCAGCGTGGCCCATGGCCGATCCCTCCGGTCCCGCTCAGACGGGGATGCGCCGGCTCCGCCCGCCGTTCAGCGAGGCCCCCGGCGATGGCTCGCGCTCCTCCACCGGTTGCGGCGCCGTGCTCTCCTGGCGCCGCAGCCGCTGCTGGGCCTCCGAGCGGGTCGGCAGCGAGAAGAGCCGGATGAAGCCGGCCGCGTCGGCCTGGTCGTAGTTGCCCTCGTCGCTGAAGGACGCGAGCGCCTGGTCGTAGAGCGCGTACGGCGCCTTGCGCCCCGCGATTGTCGCATTGCCCTTGTAGAGCTTCAGGCGCACCGTGCCGCTCACCCGCTCCTGGGTGCGGTCGACCAGCGCATCGAGCGCCTCCCGCTCGGTCGACCACCAGCGGCCCTCGTAGACGAGATCGGCGTAGCGCGGCGCCAGCTCGTCCTTGAGTGCGAGGGTGCGCCGGTCGAGCACGAGCTGCTCCAGCTCCCGGTGCGCCGTATAGAGCAGCGTGCCGCCGGGCGTCTCGTAGACGCCGCGCGACTTCATCCCGACCAGCCGGTCCTCGACCAGGTCGACCCGGCCGATGCCGTGGAGCCCCGCGAGCTCGTTCAGCGCCTCGAGCAGCGCGACCGGCCCCAGCGCCTCACCGTCGAGCAGGACCGGGTAGCCCCGCTCGAAGGCGATCTCGACGTACTCCGCCCGGTCCGGCGCATCCTCCGGATCGCGCGTGAGCAGGAACAGGTCCTTCTGTGGCTCGTACCACGGGTCCTCGAGCGGGCCGCCCTCGTGCGAGACGTGCCAGAGGTTGCGGTCGCGCGAGAAGATCTTCTCCTTCGTGGCCTCGACCTGGATGCCACGCGCCGCGGCGTACGCCAGCGCGTCCTCCCGCGAGTGGATGTCCCACTCGCGCCACGGCGCGATCACCCGCATGTCCGGCGCGAAGGCGGCGTAGGCGAGCTCGAAGCGCACCTGGTCGTTCCCCTTCCCTGTGCATCCGTGGGCGAGGGCATGCGCCCCGACCCGGCGGCCGAGCTCCGCCTGCCGCCTGCCGATGATCGGCCGCGCCATGGAGGTGCCGAGCAGGTACTTCCGGCCGTAGATGGCGCCGGCCCGCAGCGTGGGCAGGATCATGTCCCGCACGAACGGCTCGCGCAGGTCCTCGACGATCAGCGCGGACGCGCCCTGCTGGCGCGCGCGCGCCTCCAGCCCGTGCAGCTCGGCCCCCTGGCCGACGTCCGCGGCCATGCAGATCACCTCGGCGCCGTAGCTCTCCCGCAGCCACGGCACGATGATCGACGTGTCCAGCCCACCCGAGTACGCAAGCACGACGGTGAACGGCATCCCTTTACCCTCCATCGGGGGCGAGATCAGAAGTCGAGATCGCGAATCACCGCGATCTCCCGACAGGTTGTACGCCTGGCGCAGCCGGCACAGTCGGCCGCGATCTTTTCCGGCAGCGTGGCGATCGGCTCGATCCGGAACCCCTGCCGCTGGAAGAAGCCCTCCTGCAGCGTGAGCGCGAACACCCGCCGGATCCCCAGCTGCCCCGCCTCTGCCACCACAGCCTCCACCAGGGAGCGCCCGAGTCCCTGCCCGTGACAGCGCTCCGCGACCGCCAGCCCGCAGACCTCCGCCAGCCGCGGCGAGTAAAGCCGCAGCCCGGCGCAGCCGACGATCCCCCGCGCGTCCACCGCCACCGTGAACTCGCGGATGTGGCGGCACACCTGCTCCGGCGTGCGCGGCAACAGGAGCCCCTGGCGCGCAAAGCCGTCCAGCAGCGCGTGCAGCTCCGGCGCGTCCGCGGGGCGCGCGCCCCGCAAGAGCGCCAGCGGCGACGCGGCCACGGCAGTGCCCGCATGCACGGCAACGCCCACCCCGGTCACCGCCAGCGGCCGAAGCGGCAGCTCGAAGCCGTCCTCCAGCACCCAGCGCAGTGCCGTGCTCACGAGAGCACCTCCGACAGGATGGCGAGCCCCGTCTCCAGTTCGGACTCCGAGATCGAAAGCGGGGGAAGCAGCCGGACCACCTTCTCACCCGCCGAGATGACCAGCAGGCCCCGCTCGAGCGCAGCCGCGATGAGCGGCGCGGCCGGGACCGAGAGCTCGATGCCCCACATGAGACCCCGCCCGCGCACGGCCACGACCGGACCGCCGCCCGCGCGCAGCGCCTCCAGCGCCGCCGCAACGCGTGCTCCGCGGGCACGCACGTCCGCCAGGAACGCCGGCGCCGCCACTCGCCCAATGACCTCCAGCGCCACCCGCGAGACGAGAGGGCCGCCGCCGAAGGTGGTCGCGTGATCTCCGGGCTGGATGGCCGACGCGATCTCCTCCGTCAGCAGCACGGCCCCCATCGGCAGTCCGCCCGCCAGCGGCTTGGCCAGCGTCAGCAGGTCCGGCCGCACGCCCGAGGCCTCGTAGGCGAACAGGTGGCCGGTCCGGCCGAGCCCGCACTGCACCTCGTCGAAGATGAGCGCGGCCCCGGCCTCGTCCGCCAGCGCGCGCAGGAACGCCAGCCACGCATCCGGCAGCGGATGGATCCCGCCCTCGCCCTGCACCGGCTCGGCGATGATCGCCGCCGTGCGCTCCGCCGAGACCGCGGCCCGCGCGCCCGCCTCGTCGCCCACCTCGATGAAGCGGACGCCCGGCATCAGCGGCGCGAAGGGCGCCTGGTAGCCGGGCCGGTCCGTCGCGGCGAGCGAGCCGAAGAGGCGGCCGTGGAAGGCACCGCGCAGGGCGACGATCTCGTGCCTGGCCTCGCCGCCGCGCGCCCGCGCCCACCGGCGCGCGAACTTGAACGCCGCCTCGTTGGCCTCCGCCCCCGAGTTGCAGAAGAACACGCGGTCCGCGAACGAGCGCGCCACGAGCTCCGCCGCCAGCTCGGCGGCCGGCCGCGTGCGGTACAGGTTCGAGAGGTGGATGATCCCGGACGACACGGCCGTCGCGAACGCCTCCGCGATCCCGTCGTCGCCGTAGCCCAGCGCGTTCACGCCGATCCCGGCCGTGAAGTCCACGTACTCCCGGCCCGCCTCGTCGTAGAGCCGCGCGCCCTCGCCCCACGAGAACTCCGGCGCCGCCGGGCGGTAGACACCGAGCAGCGCAGCGCGGGAATCCGAAGCCGTCGCCGACGCGGGCGCCGCCGCCCCGTGGGAGGCCACCTTCAGCTTCGTCGTCACGCCGCCACCTCCACCGCCGGCCGCAGCGCGGTCCCGGCCGTCAGGTCCGTGAGCATCTCGAGACCGCCGATGCGCACCAGGGGCACCCCGGCCTCCAGGGCCGCCAGCGCGGACCGCACCTTCACCGCCATGCCGCCCGTGGCGACTCCGGCCGCGAGCAGCTCGGCCGCCTCGCTCGACGACAGACAGGCCCGCCAGTCCCTCCCGTCGTGCACTCCCGCCACGTCCGTCAGGAAGAGAAGCTCGGCCGCCCCCACTGCCACGCCGACCCCCGCCGCCACCTCGTCCGCGTTCACGTTCAGCGAGCCATCCTCGCCCCGCGAGATCGGCGACACCACGGGCGTGTGCCCGTGCGCCAGCAGGAGCTCCAGCAGCTGCGCCCGCACACCGCGAAGCTCGCCCACCCGGCCCAGCACGCCGCCATCCCGGGCGCTCGCCGCCAGCAGGCCGCCATCCTCCCCGGAGAGACCCACCGCATCCACGCCCGCGCCGAGCAGCGCCGCCACCACCCGCTTGTTGACCCGCCCGTTCAGCACCATGGCCGCCACGTCCAGCATCTCTGGCGTCGTCACCCGCCGGCCATCCACCCACGAGACCGGGATCGCCAGCCTCTCCGCCAGCCCGCTGATCTCCGGCCCACCGCCGTGCACCACCACCAGCGGACGCGCCGCCTCCCCCGCATGCGCCGCGAAGCGGGCCAGCCACTCGGCGTCACCCAGCACGCTCCCACCGATCTTCACCACGAAAGGAGTCACAGCGGCAGACCCTCCAGCTCGTCGAAGCCCAGCATCAGGTTCGCGTTCTGCACGGCCTGGCCGGCCGCGCCCTTCACGAGGTTGTCGATCGATACCACCACCAGCAACGTCGGCGCATCCACGGACACGTCCGAGAAGCCCACCACCGCCACGTTCCGGCCCACGCTAGCCCTCAGACCCGGCGTCCCCTCCCGCCACACCTCCACGCACGGCTCGTCGCCGTATGCGTCCCCCCATGCCGCCGCCGCCTCCGCCGCCGAGAACGGCGCCCGCAGCGGCAGCACCATCGTCGCCAGGATCCCGCGCCGCACCGGCAGCAGGTGCGGCGTGAAGACGAACGGAACCGCCGCCCCGTCGCCGAGCCGCGCCAGACCGGCCCGGATCTCCGGCACGTGCCGGTGGCGGTTGCCGACGCCGTACGCCCGGTAGTCCTCCGCCACCTCGCCGAACAGCATGTCGCGCTTCGCCGCCCGCCCCGCGCCCGTCACGCCCGAGGCCGCATCGATCACCACCGCACGCCCCTCCTCCAGCAGCCCGAACCGCGCCGCCGGCGCCAACCCCAGCAGGATCGCCGTCGGGTAGCACCCCGGATTCGCCACCACGTCCGCTCCCGCCACCTCGTCCCGCCACAGCTCCGTCAGCCCGTAGACCGCGCCCGACGAGCCATCCCGCAGGTCCGCCGAGAGATCCACCACCTTCGTGCCCGCGCGCGCCGCCCGCTCCGCCCACGCGCCCGACTCCCCCGTCGGCAGACACGTGAACACCACGTCTACCTCGCCCAGCGGCGCCTCGGCCACCGGGATGTAACGGAGCCCGCTCCCCGCGACGGCCGCGCCCGTCTCCGACTCGGACGTGGCGAAGCCCGCCTCCAGGCGCGGGTGGCGGCGCAAAAGGGCCAGGATCTCCTGGCCCGAGTAGCCGGTTGCCCCGACCACACCGGCCCGGGCAGCGCGTTTATTCATCATTCTTGCATAATTATACAACCCGCCGGCGCGCGCGGTCAAGGGTCGAGCGATGCCTGCGCCCTGCGGACGGAGCAGGCGGCGAGGGCCCTGGCCGGGGACGGCGGTGCCGAGGAGAAGATATTCAGGGGGGGTCCGTCACCGCGCGTGTGGCGTGAGGCCCACGCGTGAGCGCTCGGCGGTGGTCCGGCTTTGCCGGGAGTGCGGGCAGGAGCGGCCGGGGCGGCGTGCTCGCGGGCGGAGCGGGGCGTCAGTCCCGGAGTCCGGCGAGCTCCTCGATGCGGGTCTGGACGGTGGCGAGGTGGGCGGCGTCGCGGAGGACGACGAGGATGGTGTCGTCGCCTGCGATGGTTCCGAGGACCTCGGGCCATTCCTCCCAGTCGAGGGCGACGGCGACGGGTTGGGCACCGCCCTGAAGGGTGCGGACGATGAGGAGGTTGCCTGTGCCCTCGGCGTCGACCAGGAGGGTGCCGAGCAGGCGCTCGAGGGGAGGCGTCTGCTCCCACTCCTCGGGGGGAAGCGTGTAGTGGGTGCCGCCCTCGGCGTCGGGCACCTTGATCAGGCGGAGCTCGCGGATGTCGCGGGAGAGGGTGGCCTGCGTGACGTCCACGCCGCGCTCGGCGAGTGCCTCGCGGAGGTGCTCCTGGCTGGTGAAGCGGTTGCTGCGGACCAGCTCTCGGATGGCGATGTGGCGCTCGTACTTGGCCATGGGCTCCGGGGGTGGGTCGGGCCGCGCTCAGGCGGGCACGACGTAGACGTAGCCGAGCAGCCCGCCGTAGAGGACGTGGGCGAGCACGATGGCGATCGGGGTGGCGGCGCCGAGGTTCCTGCCGAAGAAGCCGGGGTGCACGCCGTCCGGGGCGCAGCGGGCGCCGCGCGCGAGCCAGGGCAGCGCCGCGCCGGCGGCGAGGGCGTGGAGCCCGCCGAGCAGGATGCCGAGCCCGGCATCCGCGCGCCCGGCGCGGGCGAAGACGAGCGCGTAGCCGGCCGGGAAGACGAAGGTGCCGAGGCCGAGGTGGAGGCCGAGGCCGACGGCGGCGGACAGCCAGCGAGGTCGGGCCACGACCAGGCAGCCGAGCAGTCGCGCGGGACGCAGGCGGGTGATCCCGCTGCCGGCGGCCACGGCGGCCACCCAGGTCACCGCGAGCGTGGCGGCCAGGCCGGACCAGGCGAGCAGCGTCCAGGCGACGTCGGTCATCGTCCGTCCAGGGGCCTCGGGAGAGAGATCGGGCCGACGCGGGGCCCGTTCGGCGCGCGACGAAGCTACCGCGCGGCTCCGCGCCCCGGCAACCCGGGCGGGCGGCGCGGCCCACGCGGCGTGAAGCTTGCCACGGAGGCGGCGGCGCTTCTTCGGGGGAGGAATGAACGAGCGGATCCTGGCGGTCAACCAGTGGGTGATCGGAGTCTTCTACGGCGTGCAGGAGTACTTCACGCTGGGAGGCCGCGCGCTGAGATTCGCCTTCAGCCGGCCCTTCTACTTCCGGGACCTGCTCCGGCAGATGGACCAGATCGGCGTCGGCTCCCTGCCGCCGCTCATCCTGACCGGGATGTTTACCGGGATGGTGCTGGCGCTCCAGACCGCCGTGCAGCTCCAGCTGATCGGCGCGGAGTCGCTGCTCGGCAACCTGGTGGGCGAGGCGCTGATCCGGGAGGCGGCGCCGGTGCTGTCAGCGCTCATGATCGCCGGCCGCGTCGCCTCGGGCATCGCCGCGGAGCTCGGCGCGATGCGCGTGAGCGAGCAGATCGACGCGCTCCAGACGTTCGGCACCGATCCGATCCGCAAGCTCGTCACCCCCCGCATCCTGGCCGGCATGATCATGGTCCCGGTGCTCACCATCATCACCGTGGCCATCGGCGCCTTCGGTGGCCTCATCGTGGCGGTCCTGAAGGGGGTCGTGGCGCCGGACGTCTACGTCAACGGCGTCATCAGCGCGCTGGCGCGCAAGGACTTCATCTTCGGCTTCTTCCCGCTGATCCTGCTGCTGGTCATCGTGAAGCCGCTCGTCTTCGGGCTGATCATCACCCTCTCCGGCGCCTACTACGGCCTCGAGGCGAGCGGCGGCGGCGAGGGCGTGGGCCGCGCCACCACGCGCGCCATGGTCCTCTCCTTCGTCCTCATCCTGGTCAGCGACTTCTTCCTGACCTTCGTGCTGTCGACGCTCTTCAACCTGATCCGCTACGGCGGGCTCAAGCACCCGGGCAACGCGAGCGCGGGCGCCTGAGCCGGGCCATGGCGCGCTGGCCGGCCGATTGCAGTTGATGCGTTCGCCACCAGGCGATGTCCCTCGGAGGAAGAACCGTGGCAGAGGTCCTCGTCCGTTTCGACCGCGTCGTGACCGCGCAGGACGGCAGCGCCCATGCGGCACGCGTGTGCGGCCGGGAGCTGGAGAGCGGACAGTGGGAGGGCTGGATCGAGTTCGACCCGCGGGAGGGCGGCGGCGTCACGCTGCGGACGCCGCGTGAGACCGTGCAGCCCAACCGCGCCGATCTCGAGTACTGGGCCACCGGTCTCACACTCACCTATCTACAGGGCGCGCTGGAGCGGGCCCGCCGCCCGGCCGCCGCCGCGCGCCCTGCCGCGCTGGTTCCGGAACGGCCCGCCTATGATGGGCCCGCCGTCCCTCCGGCCCCGGTCCCCTGGCCGACAGCCACGCCACCCCGGCGCGCGCCGCTCCTGGATCCGTACGCCGTCTACACGCAGGGAGAGAACGTGCTGCGGCGCGAGCTGCTCGCCCTGGATGAGGCGCGGCTCCGTGACATCGTGTGGGCCTACGACCTGGTGGGAGAGGTGGAGTGGGACGAGCGCGCCGCGGACCGGCGTGCGCTGGCGGAGATGATCATCGCCGCCATCCGGAAGAACGCCGGCTGAGCGCGCGCTCCACCTCGCCGCGATCGCGGCGCGCTGGCCGTATGGCCGATGGAACGCCGGCTCCTCACCTCCTGAGGGAATGTTGCCGCCGCCAAGCCAGACGGCCATCCGGATCGGATGGCCGTCTGGCTTAGAGGCCCCGGGCGGATTCGAACCGCCGAATCGAGGTTTTGCAGACCTCTGCCTTACCACTTGGCTACGGGGCCGTAACGGGCGGGGCGACCCCCGGGGGGCCGCGCCGGAGATCGGGAAACCGGACTCGAACCGGCGACCTTCTGCATGGCAAGCAGACGCTCTGCCAACTGAGCTATTCCCGCGCTTCGACAGTTGGGGAAGCTAGCCGTCCTCGGCGATGCGGTCAACCGCCCGGCCGCGGCCGCGTTCCGGCACGGCGGCGCCTGCCGGGCGCCGGACGGGCGCCGGAGCGGATCCTCGCGCGCGTTCGCCGATGGGGGCTCAACGCCCAGTCTCCTGCGAGGCTTCCCAGAGCGCGAACGCCAGGAGCCCCGCCAGGCCGGCGGCGTGGAGCCCGGCCAGCGCCTGCCCGGTCTCCGGATCGTAGCGGTCGCAGGCCAGGCCGCCGTCGAGCGGCATTTCGAGCAGACGGGGCAACGTCTCTTCGGGCCTCGCGAGCAGCGCCGCGCAGAGCACGGCCAGGTGCGCCTCGCGAGGGTGGGCCCGGGAGCCGAGGCCGCCGAAGCGGCCGTCGAGCCAGAACGGGTTCCGCTGCGAGCGCAGCAGCTCGAGCGTGTTGCGCCAGATCGGGTCGTCCGCGGGGCAGAAGCCGAGCGAGGGCAGGAGCTCGAGGGTGCCGGCCGGATCGTCGTAGACCGCGGCCTCGCCCTCCAGGTCGGAGGACCACGCGAGGACCCTGAGTCCCTCGACCTCCGTTGGGAAGCGCTGCCAGATGGCCGAGGCGATCTCCTCCGCCCGGCCAGAGAGCGCCGGCCGGTCCGCGGCGTCGCGCGCGCGCCAGACGCGGTCCAGCGCCCGCGAGAACTGCCACAGCCGGACGTTGTCGTAGGCGACGAAGGGGTGATCGGCGGCGTCGCCTGACGGCAGCAGCTCGGTGCCAGCGAGGAAGACGTCGGGGTGGAGCTCGTCGTAGGCGGCGGCGTCGAGCTCCCGCAGCACCTCCTGCACGACCGGCTCCTCCAGCACGCTCTCGTCCCGGCTCTCCCGGACGTAGCTGTCGAGGGCGATGCCGTAGGCGCAGAGCTGGTCCAGCAGGAACCCCGGCGCGAGCACGCCGCCGTCCAGGTAGTGGACGTGCTCGCCCGCCCGGTGGGCGTACTGCTCGAAGGCGCGCAGCAGCACCTCGCGGGCGAGCGGCGGATCCGCCAGAAGCAACCCGGGCTGGCTCCAGAGGAGCGCGTCCCGCTCCCGGAACACCGCGCTCTCGCCGTGCAGCGACGACCGGGAGACCACCGGATAGAGACGGTCATCGTCGATCGCGCGGCCGATTGCGAAGAAGTAGTTGAGGAGCAGGTTCCGGTTCAGGCGCCGCGAAAGCTCCGGCGACGCGGTGGCGCGCATGAGGCCGGCCAGCTCGAGGCGCGCGCCGCGCACCACCTCCGTGGCGCCGATCCGGCGCAGCCGGGCGGCCACCGCCACCGCCCCGTCGCGCTCCGTCGCCACTCCGAGATGGAAGGCGAGCGCCACGCGCCGGCCGCGCGCGACCCGCACGCGCTGCGCGATCCGGAAGCGGAGCGCCTCGCCGTTGGCGCCCGCGAGGGTGGCCCCCGGCGCGGCCGGCTCGAGCGCAGCGTCCTCCCCGGCCGCCCAGACGGGGGACGCCGCTTCCCGGGATCCCAGCACGGCCAGCGCGGCGCCCGCCGCGGCCGTTCCCGCCTCCAGGACGACGGCGCCGCCCGGCGCCTGATGCAATCGGTTCCCGGCCTCGAGCGGACGCACGGTCGAGAGGGCACGCAGGCTCCAGCGCCAGCGGCCTTCGAGCGCGAGGAGCACCTCCCGCTCGGCGCTGCCGCGGTTCTCGAGCTCGAAGGCGTAGACGGCGCCATGGACAGTGGACTCCTGCCCGGGCGGCGCGCAGATCGTGCCCCGGACGCTCAGCCCTTCTGCGAGCTCCGCGCGGAAGCTCGGGATCCAGCGCTCGAAGTTCTCCCAGGAGAGCGCTGCCGGCGCGACCGGCTCGCCATCGACCTCGAAGCGCGGAGCGAGGAGCGGCTCGGCCGGCGACTCCAGCGCAGGGTCGGCGGCCCATTCCACGAGCCCGTTAAGGCCGCGGTGCAGCACGTTGACCCGGTACACCGCCCCGTCCGCGAGGCCGATGCACGGCAGCGCGAGCGTGTGATTGCCCGTGAGTCCCCAGAGTGGCGGGGCCGTTTCGGTCCCCCGCTTCCGTCCCCGTCTGGCTGGCATCGCCCCTCCTCCCTCCGCGAGCGGCCAAACATGCCCGCCCCGCGTGCGGCCGTCAACGTGGGGCCGCGGGGGCCGACGGGACGCCTCCGGCGCGCGGGCGGCCCGAGGAGATGCTTGACGGCCCGAAGACGCGCCCGGTATAGTGGGCGCGCTCACCCGTATGGCACCCCTTTCCGGGCTGAAACGACGAGGTTTCCCATGGGTGCATGGCTCAGGCGTTGCGTTCTGGCGGGACTTCTCGGACTCCTCGCGGGCGCCCCCGCCGCGGCGCAGGCCGGCTCGATCTCGGGCCGGCTCACCGACGCCGGCACGGGGGCGCCGCTCGCGAACGCCCGCGTCGAGGTGCGTGGCCCGGACGGGACGGTGGTGGGGAGCGCCGTTTCGGCCGAGGACGGCGCCTACCGGGTCAGCGCACTGCCCGCCGGCAGCTATGAGGTCGTGGTGACGATGCTCGGCTACGAGACCGGGCGGAGGGCGGACGTCCGGGTGAGCGCCGGCCGTGAGACCGTCGTCGCGCTCCAGGTCGCCTCGCTGGCCTATCCGCTCAACCCGGTGATCGTCACCGCCTCGAAGAAGGCGGAAAAGGCGACGGATGCTCCCGCCACGGTCTCCGTCGTCACGGCCCGCCAGATCGAGGAGCGGCCCGTCGTCACGCCGGTCGATCACCTGAGGGAGACGCCCGGCGTCAACATCATCACCGAGGGGCTCCAGGCCTCCAACGTGGTGCTGCGGGGCTTCAACAACATCTTCTCCGGCTCCCTGCACATGCTCACGGACTACCGTATCGCGTCCGTGCCCTCGCTGCGCGTGAACCTGATTCACTTCATCCCGGCCAACGACGAGGACATCGACCACATCGAGGTCGTGCTCGGGCCCGGCTCCGCGCTGTACGGGCCGAACACCGCCAACGGTGTGCTGCACATCATCACCAAGTCCCCGCTCTCCGAGCAGGGCAGCGTCGTGTCGGTGGGCGGCGGCGAGCGGAGCGTCTTCCAGGCCGAGTTCCGCACGGCGCAGCTCCTGTCGCCCAACTTCGGCATCAAGGTGTCCGGCCAGTACCTGCGCGGCGACGACTGGCGCTACACCGACCCGGTGGAGGACACCGCGCGCCAGCACGCGCTCGTCTCGGACCCGGCCACGCGCATCGGGCTGCGCAGCTTCGGCGTCGAGAAGATCGCCGGAGACGTGCGCGCCGACTGGCGCACGAGCGGCGGCGTGACGACCGTCTTCTCCGCGGGCTGGACGGATGCGGCGCGCGGTATCGAGCTGACCGGGATCGGCGCCGCGCAGGTGCGCAACTGGCTGAACTCATACTACCAGGTCCGGACCAGCTACGACCGCTTCTTCGGTCAGGTCTACCTGAACGCCAGCAACGCCGGCGACACCTATACGCTGCGCGACGGCAACGCGATCATCGACCGCTCGAAGCTGTTCGTCGCTCAGCTCCAGCACGGCCTCGCGATCGGCACGCGCCAGAGCTTCACCTACGGCGGGGACTACATCCGGACCATGCCCGCCACCGAGGGCACGATCAATGGCAGGAACGAGAACGACGACAACATCGACGAGGTCGGGGCCTACCTGCAATCGCGGACCGCGCTCAGCCCGAAGCTCGACCTCGTGCTGGCCGGCCGCGTGGACAAGCACTCCGAGCTCGACCATGCCGTCTACTCACCGCGCGCGGGGCTCGTCTTCAAGCCCACCGAGACGCAGAGCTTCCGGTTCACCTACAACCGCGCCTTCTCGACGCCGTCCGCGCTGAACCTGTTCCTCGACATCAACGCCGGCCCGCTCCCCGCCCCGCTCGGAGCCCTCGGCTTCGGCGCACGCGCGCAGGCGCCCGGCCGGCAGGGCTTTCAGTTCGGCTCGAACGGCGGCTTCGTCATGCGCTCCCCCTTTGCGCCTCAGTCCGCGCTGCCGGTCAGCACGGGCGCCCTGTGGCAGATCGGGATCCCCGTCCTCGCCGCCCAGGCCACCCTGCCGCCCAGCCTGGTCGCGCTGCTCCGCTCGCTCACGCCCACGAGCGCCGACATCGGCATCTCCTACCTCGACCTGGCCGCCGCCATCCAGAAGCTCGAGCCGCTCACCTCCTCGAGCAACTTCGACCTGCCGGGGATCCGCGAATCGGCCACGCAGACCTTCGAGGCCGGATACAAGGGCATCCTCGCGGACCGGCTCGTCATCGATGCCGACCTCTGGCACTCGCACGAGAGCAACTTCGTCTCGCCGCTCACGCCGCAGACGCCGCTGCTCTTCCTGAACGGCGCCGACATAGCCCGCTACCTCGTGCCGCAGCTCGTGGAGAAGGCCGGGATGAGCGTGGCCGAGGCCACCGCCACGGCCACGCAGATCGCGCAGGGCCTCGGCCAGCTGCCGCTCGCCGTCATCACGAGCGACGCCGTCGACTCGCAGCGCGCGGACGTGCTCGTCACCTATCGCAATTTCGGGAAGGTGGACCTCGTCGGGGGCGACCTGGGGGTGACCGCGCTGCTCTCCGACACCTGGTCCGCGCTGCTGACGGGATCCTTCATCAGCAAGGACTACTTCACGACGCAGGGCGAGAACGTCGCCCTCAACGCGCCGAAGTGGAAGGGCACCGCCAGCCTGGCATACCGCGATGAGGGCGCCGGCCTCAACGGCGAGGCACGTGTGCGCTACACCGCGGGATTCCCGGCCAACTCCGCCACCTACCGGGCCACGGCCTGCCTGGGCGGCGCCGAGAACATCGCCACGGAGCCGTGCGTCAAGGCCTACACGCTCGTCGACCTCAGCTTCGGCTACCGCCTCCCCGGCATGCGCGGCGCGAGCCTGCTCGTGAACGTGCAGAACCTGCTGAACACCGGCTACCAGCCCTTCCCCGGCGTGCCCACCATGGGACGCTTCGCTCTCGCCAGGATCCGCTACGCGTTCTAGGCGAGCGGCACCCGGCGCCGGCTAGACCAGCGCACGCCCCGGCGCCGCCTCCGAGAGGAGCGCCCGGGCGTGCTCCCGGCTCACGGCGCTCTCGGGGTCGCCGCCGAGCATGCGGGCCAGCTCGCGCACGCGTGCCTCGCCGGCCTGCTCCGTGACCCGCGTGAGCGTGGTCCCGGCGCGCTCGACCTTCTCGACCAGGAGCTGGTGGTCCGCCCGCGCGGCCAGCTGCGCCAGGTGCGTGATCACGAAGACCTGGTGCTCGCCCGCCACGCTCCGCAGCCGCTCCGCCACCCGCGCCGCGACGCGGCCCCCGATGCCGACGTCGATCTCGTCGAAGACGAGGGTCGGCACCCGGTCCAGCCGGGCCAGGATCGTCTTCAGCGCGAGCATGATGCGCGAGAGCTCGCCTCCCGACGCCACCCTCGACAGCGGCCCCGGCGCGAGGCCGGCGTTCAGGGAGACCCGGAACTCCACCGTCTCGGCCCCGTCGGCGCCGATCCGCTCGGCGGGCTCGAGGGAAACGATGAAGGAGCCCGAGAGGCCGAGCTCGGGCAGCAGCGCCTCGACCTCCAGCGCGAGCGACGCCGCCGCCACGGCCCGGGCGGAGCTGAGCCGCGCGGCCGCCGCCGCGAGCGCCGCCTCCGCCGCCGCCGCCTCCCGGTCCAGCGTCTTCCGCTCCAGCGCCGCGCCATCGAGCAAGTCCAGCTCGCGCCGGGCGCGCGCGCCCACCTCCACGACGTCGGACAGCTCCGGCCCGTACTTCGTCTTCAGCCGGAACAGCAGGTCCTGCCGGCGACGCAGCGCGTCCAGCCTCGTCGGGTCGTGCTCGACTCCGGCCGCGTAATCTCCCATCCGCCGGCCGACCTCCTCCACCCCGTAGTAGGCGCTGTCGAGGAGCTCCCGGGCGGCCTCCGGGCCGGCGTCGATACGGAGCAGCTGCTCGAGCCTGCGGCGCGCCTCCCCGAGCCGCTCCGTGAGCGAGCGGTCCGCCGCATAGAGGGCCTGGTGCAGCTCGCCCGCGATCCGGGCCAGCTCCTCGGCGTGCTCCAGGCGCCTCGCCTCCTCCTCCAGGCGCGGCTCCTCGCCGAGCTCGATGGCCGCCCGCTCGATCTCCTCGGCCTGGAAGCGCAGAAGATCCACGCGCTGCTCCGCCTCCCGGCGGCGGGCCTCCAGCTCCTCGAGCGCCGCCCGCGCAGCCCTCGCCCGCGCGTGGGCGTCGCGCACCGTGACCGCCTCTGCCTCGGCCCCTCCGAACGCGTCCAGGATGGCCCGCTGCGCGTCCGGGGCGAGGAGAGTCTGGCTCTCGTGCTGGCCGTGAAGGTCGATCAGGAGGCGGCCCAGCGTGCCGAGGAAGGCCGCGGTCGTGGCGGAGCCGTTCACCCAGGCCCGGTTCCGCCCCTCGACCGCCACTTCCCGCCGCAGGATCAGGAGCCCGTCGTCCGCCTCGATCCCCTGCTCCGCGAGGCGCGCCTCGAGCTCCGGCCGCGCCGCGGCGTCGAACACGCCCTCGACCACGGCCCGGTCCGCGCCGCTGCGCACCACGTCGCTCGTGGCCCGTTCACCGAGCAGCAGGGAGAGGGCACCCACGATGATCGACTTCCCCGCCCCGGTCTCTCCGGTCAGCACGTTCAGTCCCGGATCGAGGCGCACCGCAAGGCGCTCGATGACCGCGTAGTTCTGGATCCGGAGCTCGATCAGCATGGCCAACTATACCCGTGCCGTACAGGGCGGTTCAATAGGAGTTCAAGACTGGCGACTCGGGATTCGGGGCAGGCGATCCGGGGCCGGCAGCTCGGATCAATGGCTCGACAGCGGGGTCTCCGGCGCGGCCGCCAATGCGCCGGCGGCGGCGCCGCGCGCGCCCTGGTCGACCGCCCAGTGGAGCTTTCGGCGCAGCGTGCTGAAGAAGCTCTGGCCGGGAAAGCGGACCAGCCGAACCGGCGACTCGCCTCGCCGCACCACCAGCCGGTCGCCCGGCTGCAGCGCCGCGCCCTGCTGCCCGTCCACCGTGAGCACCAGCTCCTCCGTGGGCGAGGTCGGCTCGACGGTCACGGTCACGTCGGCCGGGAAGATCAGCGGCCGCACCGCCAGGGTGTGCGGGCAGATCGGCGTCGCCAGTATGCATTCCACCCTCGGCACCACGATCGCGCCGCCCGCGGAGAGCGAGTAGGCGGTGGAGCCGGTCGGGGTGGACAGGATGATGCCGTCGGCGCTGTAGGCGCCCACCTCCTCGCCGTCCGGTCCGACGCGGAGCGCCAGCCGGACCGTGCGGGCGAAGCCGCCCTTGTGCAGCACCGCATCGTTGAGCGCCACGAAGGAGGTGTGCCGCGCCCCACCGCGACCCTCGACCTGCGCGTCCAGCGTCATCCGCATGTCGAGCCAGTACTCGCCGGCCAGCAGGCGCGTCAGCGCCGCCTCCAGCTCCGGCGGCGCGATGGATGTGAGGAAGCCGAGGTAGCCCAGGTTCACCCCGAGCACGGGCGTGTCGTGGGCGACGACGGCGCGCGCTCCGCGCAGCAGCGTGCCGTCCCCGCCGAGCGTCAGCAGCAGGTCGACCTCGCCCGGCCGCAGCTCCGCATGCCCGGGAAGCACCCTCTCGAGGCCGGCCTCGACGCGCAGCTCCAGCTCGTGCGCCTCCGCGAACCGGGCCAGGTCGCGCAGCGTCTGCTCCAGCCCGCCGTAGCGCGTCTGGCCGAGCACTCCGATCCGACGGAAGGGAGAGCGGTTCGCCGCCATCAGGCCGTCTCTTTGATGCGCTGCCCGGGCGCGCGGTCGAGCAGCGCGCGCGCCCGCGCGGCTATGCCCTCGGGCGTGAGGCCGACCTGCTCCAGCTGCTCGGCCCGGCTGGCGTGCTCCACGATCCGGTCCGGAACACCCATCACGTCCATGACCAGCTCCGGCCGCTCGGCCCGCTCGGAGGCCGTCACCGCCGCGAGCATGGCCCCGAAGCCGTTGACCACCGTCCCCTCCTCGATCGTCAGGAGCGCGGTGTGGCGCTCGATCACGCGGGCCAGCGTCTGCTCGTCGAGCGGCTTCAGGAACCGGCAGTTGACCACCGTGGCCTCGATCCCCGCGGCCTGGAGCTGCTGCGCGGCCTCGAGCGCCGGCAACACCATCGTGCCCACCGCCAGCAGCGCGAGGTCCCGCCCCTGCCGGAGCACCTCCCACGTGCCGTACTCGACGGCGGGGATCTCTTCCAGCGGCGGGACCGCGGCCGGAACCGCGTCGCGCGGGTAGCGCAGCGAGAACGGCCCGTCTCCGCGCTCCACCCCGAGCCGGAGCAGCGCCAGCATCTCGGCGCCATCCTTTGGCGCCGTCACCGTGACGTTCGGCACCGCGAGCAGGTAGGCAATGTCGTAGAGGCCCATGTGCGTGGGCCCATCGTTGCCCACCAGCCCGGCACGGTCCATCGCGAAGACCACCGGCAGGCGCTGGATGGCCACGTCGTGGATGATCGAGTCGTAGGCCCGCTGCAGAAAGGTCGAGTAGATCGCGGCGACGGGGCGGATCCCCTCCGTCGCGAGCCCGGCCGCGAACGTCACCGCGTGGCCTTCCGCGATTCCGACGTCGAAGAACCGCGCGGGGTAGGCGTCGCCGAAGGCGCCCGTCCCGGTGCCGCCCGGCATCGCGGCCGTGATGACGGCCAGGTCCCCGCACCGCTCACCCAGCTCCACCAGGCCACGGCCGAACACGCTCGTGTAGGAGGGCGGCGCGGATTTCTTCTTGGTCATCTCGCCGCTGATCTTGTCGAACGGCGTGGCGCCGTGCCACACCACCGGGTTCGCCTCCGCCATCTGGAAGCCTTTCCCCTTCCGCGTCAGCACGTGGATGAGGCGGGGCCCCTTCCAGCCCTTCACCTTCTCCAGCGTGGAGAGCAGCGCGTCCAGGTCGTGGCCGTCCACCGGCCCGACGTAGCGGAAGCCGAGCTCCTCGAAGAGCGTGCCGGGAACCAGCAGGTTCTTGATGCTCTCCTCCAGCTTCATGATCCCCGACTCCATCGCGCCCGAGATCCCCGTCGGTCGCCGGTGCAGCAGGTGCTTCACCTCCTCGCGCATCCGGTTGTACAGCGGATTCGTCACCGCCCGCGTCAGGTAGCGGTGCATCGCGCCGACGTTGCGCGCGATCGACATCTCGTTGTCGTTCAGCACGACGATGAGGTCCGTGTCCGTGTTGCCGGCGTTGTTCAGGGCCTCGTAGGCGATCCCGGACGTGAGCGCCCCGTCCCCGATGACCGCCACGACGTCGAAGTCGTCGTGGCGGAGGTCGCGCGCCGTCGCCATGCCGAGCGCCGCCGAGATCGAGGTGGCCGCGTGGCCCGCGCCGAACGGGTCGTACTCCGACTCGCGGCGGCTCAGGAACCCCGAGGGGCCGCCCTTCTGCCGGATGCGCGCGAACGCCTCGTTGCGGCCGGTCAGGATCTTGTGCGGATAGCCCTGGTGCCCGACGTCCCACACCAGCTTGTCGCGCGGCGTGTCGAAGACGTAGTGCAGCGCGATGGTGAGCTCCACCACCCCCAGGCCCGGGGCGAAGTGGCCGCCGACCCTGCTGACCACGTCCACCATCCGGTCCCGCACCTCCTCGGCGAGCTGCGGCAGCCGGTCCCGCGGGATACGGCGCAGGTCCGCGGGCGAAGCGAGCTGCTCCAGTAGCGACAAGGCGTTCCTCCTCAGCGTTCCCTTCGAGTTCAACGCGACCGCCGCGCGGCGTAGCGCGCGAGCGCCTCGAGACGCACGTCCCCGACACCCGCTTGCCGGAGCGCGGCGACGGCGCGCTCGGCTTCCGCTTCGGCTCGGCGCCGCGCCCCTTCGATCCCGAGCAGCGCCGGAAAGGTGGCCTTCCCGAGCGCCTCGTCCCGGCCGGCGGCCTTGCCCAGCTCCGTCGGGCTTCCCGTCACGTCCAGGACGTCGTCGGCAACCTGAAAGGCGAGGCCGAGCGCGTGGCCGTACGCCGCCAGAGCTTCCACCACCTCCGCCGGTGCCCCCGCCGCCATGCCGCCGATGCGGGCAGAAACGGCAAGGAGCGCGCCCGTCTTGGCGCGATGAATGGCCTCGAGCTGCCCGAGCGCCACCCCCTCCCCCCGCCCCTCCGCGGCCAGGTCCAGCAGCTGCCCGCCGACCATGCCCTTCGCCCCGGCCGCGCCGCACAGCACAACCACCAGCGTCACTCGGTCAACCTCGCCCAATCCCAGCACCCGCCCACCCAGCAGCACGGCCCGCACCGCCAGCGGGATCATCGCGGCGCCCGCGAGCACCGCGCGCCGCTCGTCGTAGCGTCGGTGCGCCGTCGCCCGGCCCCGCCGCAGATCGTCATCGTCCATGCACGGCAGGTCGTCGTGCACGAGCGAGTACGTGTGGATCAGTTCGAGCGATGCGGCGAGCTCGTAGACCGCCGCTCCGCCGCGCCCCCCGGCCGCGTGGTACGACGTCGCGCACAGGATGGGGCGCAGCCTCTTGCCCCCAGCATCCAGCGCGTAGCGGATCGGTGCCGCCACGGCCTCGGGCGCGGCAAGCAGCATCCCATCCACGACGCGGCCGAGCGCCGCATTCACCGCGGTCCGCTCGGCCTCCAGGAACGATTCGAAATCACTCAAGGCGCTACGGCGTCTCGGCCTCGCCCGCCCGCGGCATTGGCTCCACCACCACCTCGCCGCTCGCCTCCTCCAGCAGCCGCTCGATCCGCAGCTCGCTGTCCCGCAGCAGCTTCTCCGCCGCCCGCAGATGGGTGATCCCTTCCTCGAAGAGCTCGAGCGCATCCTCGAGCTCCACGTCCTCGCGCTCGAGCCGGACCACGATCGCGTCCAGCCGTGCCAGCCGCTCCTCCAGGCGGGGAACCTCCTCAGGCATTCCCTTCCTCCTTGCCGTCCGCCTCGACCTCATCCACCGTGCAGCCGACGGACCCGTCGACGACCCGCAGCCGCAGCCGCTCGCCCGCCGTGAACTCGGCCGCGCCCCGCAGCACCCGGCCGTCCGCCGCCAGCGGCACCGCGTACCCGCGGCGCAGCGTCGCCAGCGGCGAGAGCGCCTCCAGCCGGCCCGCGGCGAGGCCGAGCCGGGCGCGGCGCAGCCGCACGGCCTCGCCGGTCGAGGAGCGCAGCGCCTCGGCCAGTCCCTCGAGCGTGGCCCGGCGCGCGGCCGCGCGCCGCACCGTACCCTGCTCGAGGCGCGAGCGCAGCTGCTCGAGGCGGCCCAGCAGATCGCGCCCGTCCGGCACGGCCCGCTCCGCCGCGGCCGAGGGGGTGGGCGCCCGCGCGTCCGCCACCAGGTCCGCGATCGTCGTGTCCGTCTCGTGGCCCACCGCGCTGATGACAGGGATCGGGCACGCCGCGATCGCGCGCGCCACGACCTCCTGGTTGAAGCCCCAGAGGTCCTCGATCGAGCCGCCACCCCGCCCCACGATGAGCACGTCGACGCAGGCCGCGCGGGCGAAGAGCCCGATCGCGCGGGCCACATCGTCGCCGGCGCCGTCGCCCTGCACCCGCGCCGGGCAGAACACCACGCGCGTCCACGGCGCGCGGCGCTCGATCACGTGCAGGATGTCGTGCAGCGCCGCGCCAACCGGGGAGGTGATCACACCCACCGCCCGCGGGTGGCGCGGCAGGGCGCGCTTGCGCTCGGCCGCCAGCAGGCCCTCGGCGGCGAGCTTCGCCTTCAGCCGCTCGAAGGCGAGGCGCCACAGCCCACCCTCCCGCAACCCATCGAGGGCCCGCACCACGAGCTGGAAGTCGCCGCGCCGCTCGTAGAGCGTGACCGAGCCGAGGGCCCGCACCTCCATACCATCCTCGGGGTCGGCGGGGAGCCGCTGCGCATCGCTCCGCCACATGACGCAGCGCAGCTGTGCCCGCGAGTCCTTGAGGGAGAAGTAGCAGTGCCCGGAGGTGTGTCGCTTCCAGCCGCTCACCTCGCCGCTGACGAGCACCGGCGGAAGCGTGCTCTCCAGCAGCTCGCGCGCGAAGGCGTTCAGCGCGGAGACGGTCAGCGTCCGCGGCTCGCCGCCCGGCGCGCGGCCCCAGCCGTCCCGCGGCTCCGGGCCCGCCGGCAGCGGTCCCGGCGGATCGAAGAGGTCGAGCGTCAAACGGCCATCCCCTCCGCCCGCTCCGCCCCCGCCGCGTGCTGGTTCCGGGCCGCCTGGAGCGTATTGCGGAGCAGCATCGTAATGGTCATCGGACCCACGCCTCCAGGCACTGGCGAGATCGCCTCGGCCACCTCGGATACGCCCGCGAAGTCCACGTCGCCGACGAGGCGATAGCCGCGCTCCCGGCTCGGGTCCTCGACCCGGTTGGTGCCCACGTCGATGACGACGACGCCCGGCCGGACCATGTTCCGCGTGATCAGCTCGGGACGCCCCGCAGCCGCGATCAGGATGTCCGCCTGCCGCGTGATCGAGCCGAGGTCCGGCGTGCGGCTGTGCGCCACCGTCACGGTCGCGTTGCCGCCGCGGCAGTTGCGCAGGAGCAGCAGCGCCACCGGTCGGCCCACGATGTTCGAGCGCCCGACGACGACGACGTGCTTCCCCGCCGGATCGTAGCCGTTGCGCAGCAGCATCTCGATGACGCCGGCGGGCGTGGCGGGCGGCAGCACGTCCAGGTCGCCTGTCGCAAGACGGCCGACATTGGCCGGATGGAAGCCGTCAACGTCCTTCTCCGGCGCGATCCCCTCGATCACGGCGCGCGCCTCGATCTGCGCCGGCAGCGGCAGCTGCACCAGGATCCCGTGGATCTCCGGGTCGGCGTTCAGCCCGTCCACCACCCCCAGCAGCTCGGCCTCCGGCGTGCTTTCCGGGAGCACGATCTCGCGCGAGAGGAAGCCGGCCTCCCGGCACGCCTTCCCCTTCATCCGCACGTAGATCTGGCTCGCGGGATCCTCCCCCACGAGCACCACCGCGAGCCCCGGCTGCACACCGGTCTCCGCCCGAAACCCCGCCGCCTCCTCCGCGATCTCCGGCCGCATCGCGGCCGCGAGCTCGGTCCCACTGATGATCTTCGCCATGCTCCCCTTCCGTGGCGCCCGTCTAGCGCGCGAAATCCACCGCGCGCGTCTCGCGGATCACCACGACCTTGATCTGTCCGGGATACTGGAGCTCCTCCTCCAGCCGCCGGGCGATCTGCTCGCTCAGCTCCGCCATCCCGGTATCGTTCACGTTCTCCGGATTCACCATTACCCGCACCTCCCGCCCGGCCTGGATCGCGAAGCAGCGCTCCACCCCCGAGAATCCCTGCGCGATCGACTCCAGCTTCTCCAGCCGCTTCACGTACGTCTCGAACATCTCCCGCCGCGCGCCCGGCCGCGAGCCGCTGATCGCGTCCGCCGCCGTCACCAGGAACGTCTCCGGGTAGCGGTGCGGCTCCTCGTCGTGGTGCGCCCGGATCGCGTTCAGCACCACGTCCGGCTCGTTGTATTTCTTGCACAGCTCCCAGCCAAGCTCGACGTGCGTGCCCTCGTGCTCGTGCGTGAGCCCCTTCCCCACGTCGTGCAGCAGCCCCGCGCGCTTCGCCATCGTCGCATCCAGCCCCATCTCCGCCGCCATGTTGCCGGCCAGCGTCGCGACCTCGCGCGCGTGCAGCAGCTGGTTCTGCCCGTAGGAGGTCCGGTACTTCAGCCGGCCCAGCACCCGGACGATCTCCGGGTGCACCCCGTGCACCCCCAGGTCGTACAGGATCGACTCCGCCGACTGCACCATCGTCTCCTCCACCTCCTTGCCGCTCTTCTCCACGACCTCCTCGATCCGGCCCGGGTGGATCCGGCCGTCCGCCACGAGCTTCTCCAGTGCCAGGCGCGCCGTCTCACGCCGCACGGGATCGAACGCGGACAGGATCACCGCCTCTGGAGTGTCGTCGATGATCACGTCCACCCCCGTTGCCTGCTCGAACGCCCGGATGTTGCGGCCCTCCCGCCCGATGATCCGCCC
Organism: uncultured Gemmatimonadales bacterium; assembly: GCA_963708135.1. Lineage (GTDB taxonomy): Bacteria > Gemmatimonadota > Gemmatimonadetes > Longimicrobiales > RSA9. Next base: position 1,927,953 of record OY970192.1, read on the forward strand.
CTTCATCTCGTCCGAGGGCAGGCTCACCACCGACACCGTGGTCTCCGCCGTGTGGTCCGCCGCGATCCGCTGGATCGCCAGCGAGATGATGTTCTTGGCCTCCCGCTCCGCCTCCCGGCGCGCGTTCTCCTTGATCTCGCGGATCGTATTGGCCGCCTCCGCCCGCGCCTGGTCCTCCAGGTCGCGCACCAGCTGCCGGCGCGCCTCCTCCGCCGTCATCCCCGCCAGCGCCTCCAGCCGCGCCCGCGCCGTAGCCACCAGCCCGTCATATTCCTCGGAGCGCTTCTCCACCTGCGCCGCCCGCTGGCCGAGCGCCTTCTCCCGCCCTTCCAGCTCGTGCTCCTTCTCGTCCAGGATGTCGTACTTCCGATCCAGCGCCGTGCGCCGCTCGTCCAGCCGCCGCTCCGCGCGCTCGATCTCCTCGCGCCGCCGCGCCTCCTCCCGCTCCCACTCCTCCCGCGCCCTGTAGGCCTCCTCCCGCCCGGCGAGCTCCGCCGCCTTGCGCAGCCGGTCCGCATCCTCCTCCGCCGCCCGCCGGATGCGGGCGGACTCCGCTTCCGCTCCCTTGCGCGCTCGCGCGACCCGGATGCGCTCGGCAAAGAAGCCGATCGCGCCGCCCAGGACGACCGCGAGCACGGTCGCTCCGATCAGCAGGGGTGTCTCCATGATCTCTCCAGAAGGGCGCCGTCCGCGCCCGAGGCAGGCAAGCTATTGATCTATAATAGCATAGGCTCGTCGCGCCCATGGCGCGGACCCATCACCACATGTCGATATTAGCGCGCCGAACGGACCAGACGCAAGCGATCACCCGCGCAGGACCGCATCGATCTCCGAGCGCAGCGCGGCGGCCTGCCGCGCGAGCTCCGCGCGCAGGCTCGCCGTCTCGGCGCGCGCCTGGAAGAGCTGGTCCGTCAGCGAGAGCGCCGCCAGGATGGCAGCCTTGTGGCCCTCCACCAGCGGCCCCTGCCGCAGAATCTCCGAGAGGGTGCGATCCACGTAGGCGGCGCAGTCCCGCGTGTAGTCCGGCGTGGCATCGGCGCGCAGCTTGTACTCCTCGCCGGCGATGACGACGGTGACGATCGTCTTGCTTCCCTGCTCGCTCACCGCTCCTCCTCGATGAACTGGATGCGGCCGAAGATGCGGCGCAGGTGCTCGGCCGCGGCTTCCATCCGGTCGCGGAGCCGGGCGTTCTCGGCCTCGAGCTCGGTGGCGCGCTCGCGAAGCGCGACCGGGTCGAGCGAGCCGGAGGAGACGCGCTCGAGGGTGGACTCGAGCTGCCGGACGCGCGCCTCCGCGTCGCGGGCACGCCTGCGCCAGCTCTCGTAATCGTCCAGGAGGCGCCGGATCGAGAGCTCGAGGCGCTCCCACTCGGGCGAGGTGGGCACCGCGGGCCGTTCAGCCACGTCGTTCGACACCGAGCTCCTCCTTCAGGCGGCGCAGCACGCGCTCGATCGCGCGATCGGCATCCTGGTCGGTGAGCGTGCGGTCCTCCGCGCGCAGGCGAAGGCGGTAGGCGATGCTCCTCTGACCTCGCGGGACGGCGTCGCCGCGGTAGACATCGAAGACCGCGAGCGCCTCCAGGAGCGGCCCCGCGGCGCGGCGCACGAGGGCCTCCACCTGCTCGGCCGGCAGTGACTGCGGCACCAGGAGCGCGAGGTCCCGCTCGATGGCGGGGAACGCCGGCAGCGGCCGGAAGCCCGGAACGGGAGGCACGGTCATCGCCCGCGTGAGCTCCAGCTCGAAGCCCCAGACCGGCTCGGCCCACGCCGGAGCATCGACGGCCGCGGCGTCAATGCGCCCGCCGCGGCCGAGTTCCCGCCCGCCGGCCTCGAGCAGCCGGAAGCCAAGCTGGCCCAGGAGGGGTCCCGCATGATCCGGGATGCCGGCTTCGATCCGCGTCAGGGCGGCGCCCAGCACGGGGGCGAGCCCCTCGAGCAGCCCCTTCAGGTCCCAGACGTCGAACGCTTCGGGCGCGCCGGACCAGTGCGGCGGCTGCCGGGCGCCCGTGAAGGCGGCGGCCAGGTGCGTCGCTTCGAGCGGGCGCTCGCTGCCCGGCGCGAACACGGTGCCCACCTCGAAGAGCCGGATGTCACGCGTGCCGCGGCTGAAGTTGTGCTCCAGGCGCCGCAGCAGCTCCGGGAGCAGCGCGCGCCGGAGGTGGCTCTCCGCCGTGGACAGCGGGTTCAGCAGGGCGACGTCGCCGTGCGCCTCCGCGGCGAACGCCGCCGTCCGGGACTCCGCGAATCCGCGGCCGACCATGAACGTGCGGACGCGGTCCTCGAGGAGGGAGAAGGCGTCCTCCGGGACGGCGCTCGGACGGAACGCCCGCAGCTCGTCCGGGAAGCCCTCGTAGCCGTGGCGGCGGGCGACCTCCTCGATGAGATCGATCTCGCGACGCACGTCGTAGCTCCGGTGTCCCGGAACCCGCACCAGCAGCGCGTCCTGGTCACGGGCGTCCGCGACCTCGAAGCCGATCGGCTCGAGCAGCGCGCGGACTGCCGCGGCGTCGAAGGGCAGCCCCAGGACCGTGCCCACTCGCGACGGCCGCAGCCGGACGTCAACGCGCTCCGCCGGGCGGGGACACACATCCAGCAGAACCGGCTCGGCCTCCCCGCCCGCCACCGCGCCGACGAGCGCGAGGGCCCGCCGGGCCGCGGCCTCCATCCCGTCGGGATCGACCCCACGCTCGAACCGGTAGCTCGCGTCGGTGCTCAGGCCGAGGAGGCGCCGCCCCGCCCGGACCGTGGCCGGATCGAACAGCGCACACTCGAGGAACACGTCCGTCGTCTCCGCCGTGACCTCGCTCTCCCTGCCGCCCATGACGCCCGCGACGGCCACGGCGCCCGCGGCGTCCGCGATCACCAGCACGGAAGGGTCGAGCGCGCGCGTCTCGGCGTCGAGGGTGACGATCCGCTCGCCGGCCCGGGCGCGGCGCACACGCACCTGCGCGCCGCCCAGGCGGGCGAGGTCGAAGGCGTGCAGCGGCTGGCCGAGCTCGTAGAGCACGTAGTTCGTCGCATCGACAATGTTGTTGATCGGCCGGAGTCCCACGGCGCGGAGCCGGGATGCCAGCCATTCCGGCGACGGAGCGACACGCACGCCGCGCACGACTCCGGCAATGTAGCGCGGGCAGCCGGCGGCGTCCTCTACGGCAACGCGGATCCCGCCGACCACGCCGCCCGAGGGCGTCGACTCGAGGCAAGGCTCGCCGGCGTGGGGATCCGCATCCGGGAACGGCGGCAGCGTGAGGGCCGCCACGCCGCCGGGCGCCAGCTCGCGAGCGATGCCGAAATGGGAGAGGAGGTCCGGCCGGTTGGGCGTCACGTCCACCTCGATCCGCCAGTCCTCGAGGCCGAGCGCCTCGACGAGCGGCTCGCCGGGGGTGAACTCGCCGTGGAGCTCCATGATCCCCTCGTGCTCGCGACCGAGGCCCAGCTCGCGGGCGCTGCAGAGCATTCCACGGCTCTCCTGGCCGCGGATCTTGCGCCGCCCGATCGTGATCCCGCCCGGCAGCGAGGCGCCCACGGGCGCGAAGGGGTAGAACGCCCCCTCGCGCACGTTCGGCGCGCCGCACACGACCGGGACCATCTCGCCGGTGCCGGCGTCCACCTCGCACAGCGAGAGGCGGTCGGCGTCCGGATGCGGCCGCGTGGCCAGCACACGCGCCACACGGATCTCGCGCAGCGGCTCACCGAGCGGGACCAGCGCGTCCACCGGCGCGCCATACATGGCCAGGCGTTGCGCCACCTCCTCCGCAGTATCCGTCAGGTCGGGCGCCAGCGCCCGCAGCCAGCGATAGCTCACGTCCATCGGGTCAGGCGAACTGCTCGAGGAATCGCATGTCCGACTCGTACTCGAGCCGGATGTCCGGGATGCCATAGCGCAGCAGCGCGATCCGGCCGGGTCCCATCCCGAACGCGAAGCCGGTGTAGCGCTCGGGATCGTAGCCGACGTTCTCGAACACGGCCGGATCCACCATCCCCGCCCCCATGATCTCCACCCAGCCCGTCCCCTTGCACGCGGGGCAGCCGCGCGCGCCGCACAGGAAGCAGCTGACGTCCACCTCCGCGCTCGGCTCCGTGAACGGGAAGAACGAAGGCCGGAAGCGCACGCGCGCGTCCTCGCCGAACATGCGCCGCGCGAACTCCGCCAGCGTGGCCTTCAGGTCCACGAACGTGATCCCCGCGTCCACTGCCAGCCCCTCGATCTGCTCGAAGGCCGGCGCGTGCGAGGCGTCGAACGGATCGCGCCGGTACGCCATTCCCGGGACCACCACCCGGATCGGCGGCGCGTACGCCTCCATGGTCCGGATCTGCACCGGCGAGGTATGGCTGCGCAGCAGGAGCCCCTCGGCCAGATAGAACGTGTCGTGCATGTCCGTCGCCGGGTGGTCCAGCGGCGTGTTCAGCGCCACGAAATTGTACCAGTCCGTCTCCGCCTCCGGGCCGCGCACGCGTGTGAAGCCGAGCGAGCGGAAGATATCGCAGATCTCGTCGATCACGAGCGTCACGGGGTGGCGCACGCCCCGCCACGAGGGCCGCCCCGGAAGCGTCAGGTCCAGGTCGGCTCCCGCCGCCCCCGCGCCCCCGTCCGCGAGCGCCGCCGTGCGTGCCTCGAGCAGCGCCGTGATCGCCTCCTTCACCCGGTTCGCCGCCGCGCCCACGGCCGGCTTCTCCTCCGGCGGGAGTGCGCCCAGCCCGCGCATGATGCGCGTGAGCCGGCCTTCCTTTCGTCCCAGCAGCGAAACCCGGAGCGCCTCCAGCGCGGCAGCATCCTCGGCCGCGCCCGCCGCCTCCCGCGCCTCCCCCTCGAGCGCCTCCAGGTCCCGGATCAGATCGTTCGCCATTCGTGCCGCTTTATGGGGGTTTTCAGGTACGTCCCAGGATGCGTTTGCACCCACCCGGACGAAACTAGCCGATCGTCCGAATGGGTGCAATTCACCGCGTTTCCTGCCGCCGCGCGTCCGCGCGCGGCGCGCCCGGCGGCGGAGCTACTCCAGCGCCGCCTTGACGCGCTCCACCAGCGCCGCGAACGCCGCCGGCTCACGCACGGCCAGGTCCGCCAGCACCTTCCGGTTCACCTCGATACCCGCCCGCTTCATGCCCTCCATAAAGCGCGAGTAGCTGAGGTCGTGCGTGCGCGCCGCCGCGTTGATGCGCGTGATCCAGAGGCGGCGGAAATCCCGCTTGCGCTGCTTGCGATCCCGGTAGGAATACTGCCAGCCCCGCTCCACCGCGTTCTTGGCGATCCGCCAGAGCTTGGAGCGACCCCCGAAGTACCCCCGCGCGGCGCGCAGGATCTTCTTCTTCTTCCTGTGGCGCGGGACCGCCGTCGTGGTGCGTGCCATGGCTCAGCCTCCCATCCCGAGCATCTTGCGGACCCGGGCGGCATCGGGCTTCGAGCACATCTCGGCCTTGCGCAGGTGCCGCTTCCGCTTCTGCGACTTCTTCGTGAGGATGTGGCTCTTGTTCGCGTGCCCGCGCTTCACCCGCCCCGAGCCGGTGACCTTGAAGCGCTTGGCCGCGCTCTTGCTCGTCTTCATCTTCGGCATGCTCGCCTCCCCCGCTACTCCGCCGCGGCCGCGATCTTGCGCGGCGCGAGGATCATCGTCATCGTGCGAGCCTCCATCATCGGCTCGCTCTCCACCTTCCCCACATCCTCCAGGACCCGCGCGACCCGGGCGAGCACCTCGCGCCCGTGCTCCGGGTGCGCCATCTGGCGACCGCGGAACATCATCGTCGCCTTCACCTTGTTGCCTTCTTCCAGGAACCGCCGCGCGTGCCGCACCTTGAACTCGAAGTCGTGCGGCTCGATGCCCGGCCGGAACTTGACTTCCTTGATCTGGATCTGGTGCTGCTTCTTGCGCGCCTGCCGCGCCTTCCGCGCCGCCTCGTACTTGAACTTGCCGTAGTCCATGATCCGGACCACCGGCGGCCGCGCCGTGGGGGCCACTTCCACGAGATCGAGACCCTCACCCTCCGCGCGCGCCAGCGCATCCTCCACCGGCAGGATCCCGAGCTGCTCCCCGTCGGCTCCGATCACCCGCACCGGGCTGATCCGGATCTGACGGTTCACGCGGACTCTCTTCTCGACGCTTATGGTTCTCGTCTCCCGAAAGAAGGCAATGAAAAAAGGCCCGCGCCGCGGGCCTCGAACGTCGCGCGCCGCCTGCCCCGCGCCTGCGGGTGCCCGGCGGCCCGTCTCGAGAACCCGGCGGTACCGCGACCGCGGACCGAAGGGTGGGGAGTCAGGTGCTCCCACTTCCTCAGTTTTCGCCGCGAAAGCTACCGGTGCGGACGGCCTCTGTCAACCGGGCATCCCCCACCGTCGCACCCGCGCAGAGCGGGAGGTCAATTGAAGAACTGCCACTTGATCCCGTAGACCATGCGTGGCCCCGGGATCTCGGTGTCGGGGATGTCGTAGACGCCCTTGCTGTGCATTGCATCCTCGTAGCGGACAAACGCGCGCAGGTCGAGGATGCGGATCTGGAGGTAGAAGTCCAGGGCGTTGACCTCCGGGACCTGGACCACCGGGATGCTGTCGGCCTGCGGCACGTTCATGAGGCCGCGCGAGCGATACTCCGCCCGGGCCAGGATCTCCAGGTGCCCGCTCGGCAGCGGCTCGCCGTGATAGGCGAGCGCCGCGCGCCAGGAGCGCTGAGGCGTGTAGAGGGCGAGGAAGCCGCTCGTCCAGTTCGTGAAGGAGCCGTCCAGGTAGAAGGGCGTCCCGAAGAGCGGCACGAACGCATGGCCTTCCCAGCCCGACAGCTTGCCCGCGACCACCGGCCCGAGCCGCCGGTCGAAGGGCAGCCCGAACCCCGGAACCGAGTCCTCCTGCAGCGTCACGTATGCGGCGCCGGCGGCGATGCCATGCCAGGCCAGCTCCCCGCCCACCCTCAAGGCGGTGCGGTGGCTGAAGCGCGCTAGCCCCGCCGTGTCCGCCGCGGCGGGGATGCCGCGGTCGCCGGACGCGTACTCCGCGACGGCGCGGATGCCGGCGAAGGGGCCGACTTCACCGTGGAGATCGGACGAGACCGCACTGCGTCCGCGCCAGTCGGCCCGGTCAACCGTTCCGGACACCGAGAGCAAGCGCACGGGCGAGATCCCGCCGCCGAGGTCGAGCTCCGACTTCGGCAGCACGTCGCTGGTATGCAGGCGGAGCTCGGCGCGCGCCCAGCCACGCTCGCCGGCCCAGGCCAGCCAGGCACCGGACTGCCGGTCGGAGCGCTCGATCGGGAACGTGTCGAGCGCCGCCGTGTCGACGGCCAGCGTGCTGTCGGGCAGGAGCGCGGTGTCGGGCGGCAGCGTGGTGTCCGGGGGCAGCGGCGGCTCGGTGACGGACGTCGCGCCGGTGTACAGCTCGGCCACCAGGCCGGGCCGCAGCTCGTCGCGCGCCCGGATCGTCCAGTCGGTCCGGTCCAGGGTGCCGACCCACGGCACGCCATCGGTGCGCTCGAAATGGCCGCGGCGCAGCTCGGCCTCGATGCCGCGGCCCTTGCGGAGGATGCCCCACTTGGCCCAGCCCTCGAACCAGTTGACCGGCTCGTTGCGATGGGTGCCATCCGTGTCCAGCCGCTCGATGCCGCCCGAGAACGGGCCGAGCAGAAAGTGCGGCGTCAGGAAGATGCCGCGGAAGAGCTTGGTGTTGGGGACGCCGACGGCGGCCTCGATGCGCGCGTAGCTCTGCGGCGTCGCCGGCGCGGTGCTCTGCAGATCCACCCGCAGCACGTCCAGCCGGCGTTCGACCCGCACGCTCTCGATGCCCACGAGCGGCAGACGGGAGAGATCCGGCACGCCGGAGGTCAGCGGCTCGAGCTGGTATCCGTCGAGGTAGATCTCGATCCGCCCGGCCGTCTCGCCCAGCGACGACACGGCCTCCGGCTGTCCGTACCAGCCCGACCGGATGGTCGTGACGCCGGGAATCCGCTCCAGCAGATCGCCGAGGGTCACCGCGCCGGTCAGCAGCAGATCGTCGCGGCGCCAGAGCCAGACGCCCGCGCCCCAGCCGGTCCGCGCCGGGGTGGGCATGGACGGCAGCAGAGGCGGCGGCACCGTGTCGGCGGCCGCCCTGGACGTGTCCGGGCGCGCGGCTCCGGTGTCCGCGGCCACGCGCGCGGTATCCCGCTTCACGGCGGTCGTGTCCTGCGCGCGGGCCGGGCGCGGCGCGCAGAACGCGAGCCCTCCCGCCAGGAGCAACGAGAGCGGGAGGGCCGCAAAAACGCCCCCGCGTCGCCGCTGGGGGCGTTGGCCCGCTTCGTGGAGCCGCATCACCCCGACCTGGATCGGACCCATTCGATGAATAGACGGGTCGGCACGCCGGTGGCGCCCTTGCGCAAATAGGGAGGCGGGTCGTCGCCCCAGGCGGTGCCCGCGATGTCGAGGTGGACCCAGGGGGTCTCGCCCGCGAACTCCTTCAGGAACCAGCCCGCCGTGATGGTGCCGGCGGGCCGCCCTCCCGTGTTCTTGATGTCCGCGATCTGGCTGTCGAGCTGCGGCCGGTATTCATCCCAGAGCGGCAGCGGCCAGCAACGCTCGCCCACCCGCTGGCCCGCGGCGCGGACCTCGTCGATGAGGGAACCGTCGGTGCCCATGAGCCCGATGGCGTGGTGGCCGAGCGCGATGACGCACGCGCCCGTGAGTGTCGCCGCATCGATCATGGCCGCGGGCTCGAAGCGCCGGGCGTAGGCGAGGGCATCGGCAAGGATGAGCCGGCCCTCCGCGTCCGTGTTGATCACCTCGATGGTCTTGCCGCCGAGGCTGCGGATCACGTCCCCGGGCTTCACGGCGGTGCCGCCGGGAAGATTCTCGGTCGAGGGGACCAGCCCCACGACGTTGGCCGCAAGCCCCAGCTCGGCGATGGCCTGCATCGCGGCGAGCACCGCGGCGGCACCGCACATGTCGTATTTCATCTCCTCCATGCTGGCGGCAGGCTTGATCGAGATGCCGCCGGCGTCGAACGTGACGCCCTTCCCGATCAGCACGAGCGGCCGCGCATTCCCGCCGCCGCGGTACTCGAGCGCGATGAAGCGCGGCTCCTCGAGCGAGCCCTGCGCGACGGCGAGCAGCGCGTGCATCCCCTCCCGCTCCATGGCCGCGCGGTCCAGCACCGTCAGCTCCAGCCCGTGCGCCCCCGCGATCCGCTCCGCCACGCCGGCCAGGTAGGTGGGCGTCGCGATGTTTCCGGGAAGTGTCGCAAGCTCCCGCGCCAGGTTCTCGGCCCGCGCGGCGACGGCCGCGAAGCCGGCGGCGCGCTCGAACTCCGCCGCCTCCTCGTCGTCTCGCGCGAGCAGCGTGACGCCCTCCAGCAGCGGACGCATCTCCGGATCCGGCGCCTTGAGCTCGCGGTAATCCCAGGCCGCCAGCACGGCCGCCTCCACCGCGCCCAGCCCGGCGTGATAGGCGCCCATGTGCTCGCTCAGCCGGTCCACGTGCCCGAGGCTGAGCGTGAGCGAAGCGACGCCGAGCTTCTCCGCCTGCCGCACCGCGGTTCCGACCGCCCGGCGGAGCCGGTCCACGGTGTAATCCTCGCGGCGTCCCACTCCGACGAGCAGCACACGCGCCGCCGCGATCTGGCCCGCGGCGGGAAAGAGGAGCAGCGTCTCGTCCTTGCCGGCGCGGAAGTCACCCTCCTCGAGGACGCGCGTGATGGTGCCGCCGAGACGGCGGTCCACCTCCGCCCCCAGCCCGGCCGGCACCCGGTCGCGCTCGAACTGCTGGAGCACCAGAAGCGGCGTCTCGGCGTCCGCGGGCTCGACCCGCTCGATGGAGATCTTCAACTCGGCCATGTCCCCCCGCTCCGATCCTACATGTTCTCCACGATCCGCTCCGCGAAGCCGGAGGTGGATACCAATGTGGCACCCTCCATCTGCCGCTCGAGATCGTAGGTGACGGTTCGGTCGGCGATGGCGCGCTCCAGCCCCCGCACCACCAGGCGCGCGGCGTCGTCCCACCCGAGGTGCTCGAGCATCATCACGCCCGACAGGATGAGCGAGCCGGGATTCACCTTGTCCTGGTTGGCGTACTTCGGCGCGGTCCCGTGCGTCGCCTCGAAGACCGCGACCTCCTCGCCCACGTTCGCGCCCGGTGCCATTCCCAGCCCGCCGACCTGCGCGGCCGCGGCATCGGAGAGATAGTCGCCGTTCAGGTTCGGCGTCGCGAGCACCGAATACTCGTCCGGCCGCAGCAGCAGCTGCTGGAACATGGCGTCCGCGATGCGGTCCTTCACGACCAGCTTCCCGGCTGCCGCCTCGCCCTCCTTCACCGTGCGGTCGCCGAACTCCCGCGCGGCGACCTCGTAGCCCCAGTCGCGGAACGCGCCCTCCGTATATTTCATGATGTTGCCCTTGTGCACGAGCGTCACGGACGGACGTCCCCGCTGCAAGGCGTAGCGGACGGCGGCCGCGACGAGCCGCTTCGAGCCGAACTCGCTCATCGGCTTGATCCCGATGGCGCTGCCCTCGCGGATGTTCGCGCCGAGCTGCTCCACGAGGAAGTCGCGCACGCGCGCCGCCTGCTCCGAGCCGGCCTGCCACTCGATCCCCGCGTACACGTCCTCTGTGTTCTCGCGGAAGATCACCACGTCCAGCTTCTCCGGCTCCTTCATGGGGGAGGGCACGCCCGGGATGTAGCGCACGGGCCTGATGCACGCGTACAGGTCGAGCACCTGGCGCAGCGTCACGTTCAACGAGCGAATGCCGCCGCCGACCGGCGTCGTCAGCGGTCCCTTGATCCCGACCTTGAACTCCTGCAGCGCCGCCAGCGTCTCCTCCGGCAGCCATTCCCCCGTGACCCGGACGGCCTGCTCGCCCGCGTACACCTTCATCCAGACGATCCCGCGCTCTCCCTCGAAGGCCTTCTCGACCGCGGCATCGAGCACCCGGCGCGTGGCGCGCCAGATGTCGGGGCCCGTGCCATCGCCCTCGATGAAGGGAAGGATCGGGCGATCGGGGACGCTCAGCTCACCGGCGCGCGCCTCGATGCGCTCGCCGCCCTCCGGCACCTTCGCGTGCACGTACTCTGACATGAGACCTCAACCCCGCTCCTCGAGCGGCGTGACGTGGCGGTTTTCCGGCCCCGTGTACTCGGACTGGGGCCGAATCAGTCGATTGTCCGCGAACTGTTCCATCACGTGCGCCGTCCAGCCCGCCGCACGCGCGCACGCAAAGAGGTTCGTGAACAGGTCCATCGGAATGCCCAGCGTGTAGTAGACCGACGCGCTGAAGAAATCCACGTTCGGATAGATCTGCTTCCCCTTCGCCTCCATCTCCTCCCCCACCGTCCGCTGGATCTCCTCCGAGATCCGCAGCCAGCGCGTGTCACCCGCGCTGGACGCCAGCTCCTCGGCCAGCTTCTTCAGGATCGGCGCGCGCGGATCCAGCACCCGGTACACGCGGTGCCCGAATCCCATCACCTTCTCGCCCCGCTCAAGCGCTCCGCGCACCCAGGCGCCCGCCTGCTCCGGCTCGCCCACCGCCAGGAGCATCGCCATCACCCTCTCGTTCGCGCCCCCGTGCAGCGGGCCCTTCAGCGTACCGATCGCCGACGTCACGGCGGAATGCATGTCCGACAGCGTGGCGGCCGTCACCCGCGCGGCGAACGTCGATGCGTTCATCCCGTGCTCGGCGTGCAGCGTGAGCGCGGTGTCGATGATCCGTACGGCCAGCTCGTCCGGCTGCTGCCCCCGCAGCATGTAGAGAAAGTTGCCCGCCAGCGTGAGCCCCGGCCGCGGCTCCAGCGGCTCCCGGCCGTTCCGGATCCGGTCAAGCGCGGCCGTGATCGTGAAGAGCTGCGCCGTGATCCGGACCGCCTTCCGCAGGTTCGCCTCCGCCGTGGACTCCTCCGCATCCGGATCGAAGAACCCGAGCGCGGACGCCGCCGTGCGCAGTATCGTCATCGGGTGGGTGCCCTCTGGCGCGAGCCGAACGACCGCGAGCACCCGCTCATCCGGCGCCGCCGCCGAGCGCAGCTCCTCCCGCAGCGATTCGAGCTGCTTGCGCGTGGGCAGCTCCCCGTGCCACAGCAGATGGCACGTCTCCTCGAAGCTCACCCGCCCCGCCAGCTCCTCGATCGCGTACCCCGCGTAGCTCAACCGCCCCTCGGCGCCGCCGACCTGGCTCAGGGCCGTTCTCGCGGCGACGATGCCCTCCAGACCTCGACTCGCCATGTACGCTTCCTCCCGGGGACGAAAAGCAGTGCCGCGGCCGGCCGGACCCCACCCCCTGATGCACGCGCGGGGCCGACATCCCCCGCCAAACGTGCGAGGAGCCAGCCCCGCTGGAGGCGGGCGAAAACACGCGGCCAGAGCCCGAGTATAGCGGCGGGTCCTGAGCGATGCAAGGGACCGTGGCGGCCCGGTTTTACGCCGTTTTCGGCACCCCCACCCGAGCTCGCCGCGCGCCGAGTTTCGGCCCGATTGCGGGCCGCCAGCGCGCCCGCCGGGAGCCTGCGTCGGCACCGGGAATCGGCGCGCGCGCCACGGTGTCGCTCGCCCGCGCGCTGGCCCGCGTTCGGGCGCTCCCGTGGGTGCACCGCGCGCTTGCCGCTCCGGCTCTGCGCGCCTAGATTAGAAGCGGAATCGCTTGCGCTTGCCGACCGAGCGCGGCGAGGGCCCCGCCGCCCAGCGGAATGCTGCGCGCCGGGGCTTTTTTCTTGCAGGCTCGATCGCCCCGGGGACGACCGTCCCCGATCGAAGCAGCGTTCTTCCGAGGCAGAGGAGAAGCCGATGTCGACCGCGCATGCCTCGCGACCCACCCGCAGCCTGGCCGCGGTAGAGACGGGAGAGCGGATCGAGATCCGCAGGATCCTGTTCGGCGCGCTGCGCACGCTGTGCGACGACCTCGGACTGCATGAAGGCGAGGTGGTCCGGTGCCGGGCGTGCACGCCGTCGCACGTGCTGATGGAGACGACGGAAGGGCGGACGATCTCGCTCGAGCGGGACTGGGCCCGGTTCATTCAGGTCGCGCCGCCGCACGAGAGCCGTCCCGCCCGCCTGCGGAATCGGCCGGCGCCGCTTCCCGGCTGACCTGCCGCCGCCCCGCGATCCTGCCGATCGCCGCACGACGCCGCGAGCCCGCGCACGTCGCTCGCTGGCAGGGCCGCCACACGGGTGGGACGAAGGGTCGGGGCGATCTGGCGCGGGCGCATGGCAGGGCGCCCACCTCTTCCCTCGCAATCCATCACAACAACAGTCTTCGCAACGAGATACGGGCGCCGCTCCGGAAGCGCTGAACGGCCGGGTCCGGGCACGGATTACGCCCCGCAGCTGTCGTGGCCCGCGTGACAGTGAATGCACCCGGGCAGCCCCCTCCCCGGACACGAGGACGACCATGAAGACCGCACTCGAGCTGCAGCGGGACGTGCTGGACGAGCTGGACTGGGAGCCGAGCGTCGAGGCGGCCGAGGTCGGCGTGACGGTGATCGAGGGTGTCGTGACACTGGTGGGCGCGGTGTCGAGCTTCGCGGAGAAGCGGGCGGCCGAAGGGGCCGTCAAGCGGGTGGCGGGCGTGCGTGCGGTGGCGAACGATCTCCGGGTTCGGCTGCCGAGCGGGGCCGAGCGAACGGACACGGACATAGCGCAGGCGGCGCTCAAGGCGCTGGAATGGACCGTGACCGTGCCGCGGGAGCGGATCATCGTGAGCGTGCAGGAGGGGTGGATCACCCTGGAAGGCGACGTGGAGCGGCAGTTCCAGCGGGAAGCCGCGGCGAGCGCGGTGCGGGACCTGATCGGCGTGAAGGGCGTCACGAACCGGATCGAGGTGAAGCCCGCGGCATTCACGCGCGAGATCCAGGGCCGGATCGAGGAGGCGCTCCGTCGCAGCGCCGAGGTGGACGCGCGCAGGGTCCGGGTGGAGGCGGAGCGAGGGCGGGTGGTGCTGCGCGGCACCGTTTCGTCGTGGACCGAGAAGGAGGCTGCAGAGCGCGCGGCGTGGGCCGCGCCGGGCGTGGTCCGGGTGGAGAACGCGGTGGAGGTGGAGGCCGCGCCTCCAGGCCTGGTCCTGGCCTGACGGGACCCGCGCGGCAAGGGGCGGCGTGACAGCCAGTCCGCCGCTCGATGAGACCTACCAAGGGGAGGTCGAAAATGACACTGATCAAGTATCGCGGGCCGACGCCCGAGCTGTTCCCGACGGTGCCGTTCGAGGATTTCCAGAACCGGATCCGGAAGTTCTTCAACGACGCCGCGCTGCCGGCCTACCTCCCCACCGAGACGGTTGCGTTCACGCCGCCGGTCGAGGTGGTGGAGACGGAGAAGGCCATCATGCTCACGGCCGAGCTGCCGGGGCTGAAGAAGGAGGACGTGTCGATCGAGCTGGAGGACAACCTGCTCACGCTCAAGGGCGAGAAGAAGACGGAGCGGGACGAGAAGGACGCCCGCTACCACGTCTGGGAGCGGAACTACGGCTCGTTCGAGCGCTCCTTCACGCTGCCCCGCTCGGTGGACCCGAAGGCCATCGAGGCCGTCTTCGAGGACGGGATCCTCACGGTCCGGATGGTCAAGAAGGCGGAAGCGAAGGGGAAGCTGATCGAGATCAAGGCGAAGTAGCCGCCCACCCCGGAGTCGGGGAAATGGCGGGGGGGGCGCGGCGCGCCTCCCCCGCCCTGCATCCGGCAGGCATAGGGGAATGCCGGGGGCGGGACTCGAACCCGCAAGGGATTGCTCCCGCTCGATTTTGAGTCGAGTGCGTTTGCCGTTTCGCCACCCCGGCCGGGGCGGGGGTAAGCTAACGCCGCGGCGGGAGGCCTTCCAGTCCCTTGGGCGGCCCCAGGATCTCCCGGGCGAGGATGGCGCGCCGGAGGGCGGCACGCTGCCCGGGGCGGCGCCCGCCGCGGGCTGCTTCGGCGCGAGAAGCTTCGGCCTCCGCGGTGCCGGCCGCGGCCGGCGCCCCCGAGCGGTCAGGCACCGGGCGGTCGGACGCGGGCGCCGGGGCCCAGCCCACCGACTGCGGGCCACCGGACGAGCGGCCCGCGGCGTGCTCCCGGCGAATCTCATCGAGGGATGCGTTCGCCACGGTGGAGAGATCGCGGCGAGGCCCGGTCTCCTCGTCGTAAGCGCCGGCGCGGGCCGCCGCGATCGCCTGGTCGTCGTAGTCGTACGGCGTGGTGGCTGCGCGCGGTGCCGGCGCCGGTGGTGCAGCCGGGTCGGGCGCGGGCTGCCGGCCGCGGGCGACCTGCCCGGTGAGCAGCTCCCAGAGATCCTGTGGCACCATGTCGGCGGCCGAGCCGGGGCGCCGCTCGCCCGGAAGCTCGCGGCCCGAGCGCGGCGAGGGCGGCAGCGGCATCGGCCGCTGCCCCGGAAAGCGGCCGCGCGGCGGGGGCGCGCCGGTCCCCCGCCCCATCTTCCTCAACCCGCCGATCACGACGAAGAAGACGTAGACGACGATGAGCAGGACGACGAGATTCACGTGTGCCTCAGAGGTCGGCGGAGAGGACGTCGTCGCCGCCGCCGGCGATGGCGTGCCGCATCTCCGTGTCGGCGGAGATGTTCTTGTAGCGGGTGTAGTCCATGATGCCGAGGTTGCCGACGCGGAACGCCTCGGCTATGGCGAGCGGGATCTCCGCCTCGGCCTGCACGACGTGGGCGCGCATCTCCTGGACCCGGGCCCGCATCTCCTGCTCGGCGGCGACGGCCATGGCGCGGCGCTCCTCGGCCTTTGCCTGGGCGATGCGCTTGTCGGCCTCGGCCTGATCGGTCTGCAGCTGCGCGCCGATGTTCTTGCCGACATCCACGTCCGCGATGTCGATCGAGAGGATCTCGAAGGCGGTGCCCGCATCGAGTCCCTTGGCGAGGACGGTCTTCGAGATGGCGTCGGGATTCTCGAGCACGGCCTTGTGGGACGCGGCCGAGCCGATCGTCGAGACGATCCCCTCGCCGACCCGCGCCAGGATGGTCTCCTCGCCGGCACCGCCCACGAGCCGGTTGATGTTGGCCCGCACGGTCACGCGCGCGAGCGCGATGAGCTGGATGCCATCCTTGGCCATGGCGGCGACCCGCGGCGTCTCGATCACCTTCGGATTGACCGAGACGCGGACCGCCTCGAGCACCTCGCGCCCGGCGAGATCGATGGCGGCCGCCTGCTGGAAGCTGAGGCCGAGGTTGGCCTTGTCCGCGCTGATCAGCGCCTTCACGACCCGGTCCACGTGGCCGCCCGCCAGGTAGTGGGCCTCGAGCAGCTTCCCGCTCAGGTCGAGGCCCGCCTTCGTGGCCGCGATGAGGGGCCGGATCACGGCGGCGGGATTCACCTTCCTCAGCCGCATTCCGATCAGGTCGGTGAGGCTGACACGCACGCCGGCGAACACCGCCTCGACCCACAGCCGGAGCGGCACCGTCCACGAGATCAGGAGCAGGGCCGCAACGGCCGCGATCAGGATGAATACCGGGAAGGCCTGGGATGCAGGCATGGTTCGTCTCGCCGATGAGGGGACGGAAGCGTTCCGGGTGTAGGATGGGCTACCCGCGGCGAACGCGGACGTGCCGCAGAGCGGCCGGCGTGGCGCCCGCGCGCTCAGCCGTGGGGGCGGACCACGTGCCGGTAGCCGTCGGCGCGCACCACCTCCACGGGCGTGCCCGCCGGGATCCACGTGCCCTCGGCCACGACGTCGAGGCGTTCGTCGCCGATCTGCGCGGCCCCGGCCGGACGCAGGTCCGTGACCGCCACGCCGGCCGCGCCGAGGAGCTCCGGGCGCGCCGCGGCGGAAACGTAGCCCCCGGCGCGGCCGGTGCTCTCGCCGAGCAGCAGGCCGCTGCGCGCCAGGTGCTCGCTACGGGGCAGCAGGCGCGCCAGGCTCCAGGCGACGACGAGCCCGGCCACGAGCGTCGCGCCGAGCACGCCCGCCGCCTGCGTGTACTCCGCCACCCCTGCGCCGGGAGGGACCAGGCTGAGCAGGATGCTGCCGAGCACGGAAAGCAGCCCGATGGCGCCGAAGAAGCCGAATCCCGGTACGGCCGCCTCCACGCCGAGCAGCACCACGCCGCCCGCGAGGAGCATGAGCTCCGGCCAGCCGGTCATGCCGGTCAGGTAGTGGCTACCGAAGAAGAGCGTCAGCGCGAGGGTGCCGAGCGCACCGAAGAGGCCGTGCCCGGAGGCCTTCACCTCCAGGACGATCCCCAGGAAGCCGGCCACGAGCAGCACCGGCGCGACCCAGGGCAGGGCGAGGAACGCCGCCAGCGCCTCCCACCAACCCATCAACTGCCTCCGCCGCGCAGCAACTCCCGGGCGTAGAAGGCGCGCTGGATCGCAAGCTCGTACTGCCGCGCCGCGAGCGCCTCGCGCGCACCGCGGACGAGCCGGTCGGCCCGCTCGATCCGATGCTGCGCCGGGTCCTCGCGGCGCTCGCCGCGCTCGAACTGAATGCGCGAGAGGAGCGCCTCCGCGTCTGCCGTGAGGCGCGCCGCGACAGCGGGCGGGGTCGTCGCCGACAGGCCGTCGGACGCGAGCAGCGTCGCGCGCACGGCCCCCGCCCGGTCCCCTGCCGCCTCGGCCTGGCGCGCGTCCGCCAGCAGCGACCGCCCGGACTCCAGCCGCGCGGCCAGATCCGGCAGATCGGCCCGCTTCATGGCGGACGAGGCGAGCGATGCCCAGCGCTCGAGTCTGCGCTGGAGCCGGTGCAGCACCGCCGTGTCCAGCCCGGCCGCCAGCACCGGGACGGCCACCTCGTAGGCCTCGCGCCGGAGGGCCTCGCCATCCTCGCCCCGGGCGGAGAGCGAATCCGCCGCGGCCCAGAGGGCCGAGGCCCGCGCCAGCGCCGGCTGGTCCACCGAGGCCGCGGGCTCCGGTCCCGCTTCGGCCGTGGAGCCCGCCGCGCGCGGCCCGGCGCCAGCCGGCCGCGCGAGGACGGGCGCCGGTCCCACCGCGGCCAGGAAGGCCGGAAGGCGCGGCAGGGACTCGCCCACGGCGAGCGCCGCCTGCGTCTCCGGCGTGACCAGCAGCGCGTCGGGAGAGGTGGGCGCATCGCCACAGGCCGCGAGGCCGAGAAGCAGCGCGGGGAGGGCCGCCAGCAGGATCCGGGAGGGGTCGCTCATCGCCTCAAACGCAAGCAATACCAGTTGTTTCGCTGTCATGAACAAGGTACGCGCGGGCGCGCCCGGAATCAAGCGCGGCGGCCACTTGACCGGGATGTGGGGCGGGTCCTAGGTTCACGTTCGGACGTTCGACCGAAAGGCACGCGAGGCATGGGCGAGGACCGCGCCAGGTACGATGAGAAGCTGGACCTGATCCTGCGCAAGGCGGCGGCGATCTTCGCGGAGAAGGGGTACCATCAGGCAAGCATCCGCGACATCAGCCGGGCGACGGGGATCAGCCTTTCGGGGCTGTACTACTACGTGCGCAGCAAGGAGGAGCTTCTCTTCCGCATCCAGGACCACGCCTTCGGGACGGTCCTCGCGAATCTCGATGAGGTGCTTTCCGGCGTGACCGATGCCGAGCAGCGGCTGCGGCTGCTCATCGAGAACCACCTGCGCTTCTTCGTGAGCAACATGAAGGAGATGAAGGTGCTCTCCCACGAGGCGGAGTCGCTGACGGGGGAGTCGCGCCAGCGCGTGGACGCGAAGAAGCGTCGCTACGTGGACCTGTGCGCGGAGATCCTGCGGGAGCTGCGTCCGGCCGAGAGCACAGTGGATCTGCGGGTGGCGACGTTCTCGCTGTTCGGGATGATGAACTGGATCTACAACTGGTACCACCCGGAGCGGGATGTGGCGGTGGAGCAGCTGGCCGCAGACATGGCGCAGCTCTACCTGAATGGTTATCTCAGTTGTGCGCCCGCGGCCGCGGGCGAAGGTCGAGGAATGGGAGACTCGAAGCCCTCCATCTGGAGGCGCTGACCGCGGCCGCGGGCGTCGTGCTGCCGGGGATCGCGGTGCCGGGGGCCCCGGCGCCGGCGAGGGTCCAAGAGTGGAGGGTGCGATGGCAAATGTGATGGAATCGGAGCAGGGGGTGGCGCAGAAGACGCTCGTGCACTACGAGGCGGCGGACGGCGTGGCGGTGCTCACGCTGGATGCCGCGCCGGCGAACACGTACACGTACGAGATGATGCGGCAGCTGGACGAGGCGCTGTTGCGCGCGCGCATGGACGACGAGGTCTGGGTGATCGTGCTGACGGGCGCGGGCGAGAAGTTCTTCTGCGCCGGCGCGGACATCGCCATGCTGAATTCGGTGACACCGACGTTCAAGTACTACTTCTGCCTGCACGCGAACGAGACACTCTCGCGGTTCGAGCAGACGCCGAAGCTGGTGATCGCGGCGCTCAACGGCCACACGGTGGGCGGCGGGCTGGAGATCGCGATGGCGGCGGACATGCGGATCGCGCGGCGGGGCGGCGGAAAGATCGGGCTGCCGGAGGTGAGCCTGGGCGTGCTCCCGGGCACGGGCGGGACGCAGCGGCTGGCGCGGCTGGTGGGCAAGGCCAGGGCGATCGAGATGATGGCGACCGGCACGACGTTCGACTTCGAGGAGGCGCAGGCGCTCGGGATCGTGAACGACACCTACGAGGCGGACGGCCGCGAGGCGTTTCTCGAGAAGGTGATGGCCTACGCCCGCAAGTTCACGCCGCCGAACCGGGCGGCGAAGGCGGTGGGCAACATCAAGCGGGCGGTGCAGACGGGCGCGGAGCTGCCGTTCGCGGAAGCGCTGGCGGTCGAGCGGGAGCTCCAGCAGCTGCTCTTCCAGAGCCAGGACGCCAGGGAGGGACTCGCGGCCTACATCGAGAAGCGCAAGCCGCAGTTCAAGGCAAAGTAGCAGAGGCTCCGGCGCGGGGCCGGGGCCGAGACCCCGGCCCCGCGCCGCGTCGAGCACGGCCGGGCGGATCCCAGCGCGCGACCGGCCCCACCCCGATCCTTCCGACGGCGAGACGCATGGCGACGACAGAGATCCAGGTCGAGCGCAGGGCACCGAACCAGCTCTACATCGGCGGCGAGTGGGTGGACGCGCGGAGCGGCGCCACGTTCGACACGCGGCACCCGGCCACGGGCGAGGTGCTGGCGCACGTGGCGGAGGCGGGGGCGGAGGACATCGCGGCGGCGGTGGCCGCGGCGCGCGCGGCGCTGCGGGAGGGCCAGTGGAGCGACATGGACGCGGCCGACCGCGGTGAGCTCCTGTGGCGGATCGCGGATGGGATCGCGGCGCGGGCGGAGGAGCTGACCCGGCTCGAGGTGCTGGACAACGGCAAGCCGTACCGCGAGGCGAAGATCGACATCCGGCAGGCGGTGGACGCCTTCCGCTACTTCGCCGGCTGGACGACGAAGCTGGGCGGGGAGACGATCCCCGTGCGCGGCAAGATCCTCAACTACACGCTGCGCGAGCGGGTGGGGGTGGTGGGCGCGATCATCCCGTGGAACTTCCCGCTGCTCATGGCCGCGTGGAAGGTGGCGCCCGCGCTGGCGTGCGCGAACGCGGTGGTGCTGAAGCCGGCGGAGCAGACCCCGCTCACGGCGCTCGAGCTCGCGGCGATCGCCGCGGACGCGGGGCTGCCGGGGGGCGTGCTGAACGTCGTTCCCGGCTTCGGCGAGACGGCGGGCGCTGCGCTCGTGCGGCACCCGGACGTGGACAAGATCGCCTTCACGGGCTCCACGGCTGTTGGCCGGGTCATCATGCGTGAGGCGGCGGACACACTGAAGAAGGTCTCGCTCGAGCTGGGCGGGAAGTCGCCCAACATCGTGTTCGCGGACGCGGACCTCGATGCCGCAGCGCGCGGCGCCTTTTCCGGGATCTTCTACAACGCGGGGCAGTGCTGCACGGCGGGGTCCCGCCTGCTGGTGCAGAGCTCCATCCACGACGCCTTCATGGGGCGGCTGGTCGAGCGGGCCCGGAAGCTCGTGCCCGGCGACCCGCTGGATCCCGCGACGCGCATGGGGCCGCTCGTCTCGGAGGAGCAGCTGGAGCGGGTCCTCGGCTATATCGAGCGGGGCAAGGAGGAGGGCGCCGCGGTGCTGACCGGCGGCCGCCGGGCGGCCTACGCGGGCCGCGAGGTCGGCTACTGGGTCGAGCCCACCATCTTCGACCTCGTACACCCCGACCACACGATCGCC
This sequence comes from uncultured Gemmatimonadales bacterium, assembly GCA_963708135.1. GTDB lineage: Bacteria > Gemmatimonadota > Gemmatimonadetes > Longimicrobiales > RSA9. Next base: position 1,948,968 of record OY970192.1, read on the forward strand.
CGGGAAGAGATCTTCGGTCCGGTGCTCGCTGCCATGAGCTTCGGCGACGAGGACGAGGCCGTGCAGCTGGCCAACGACACGCCCTACGGCCTGGCGGCGGCGGTCTGGACGAGCGATCTGAAGCGGGCGCACCGCATGGCGAGCCGGATCCACGCCGGCACGGTCTGGATCAACACCTACCATCCCCTGGACGCTGCCTCTCCGTTCGGCGGCTACAAGGAGTCGGGCTACGGGCGCGAGCTGGGCGCGCACGCGCTCGACCTCTACACGCAGGTCAAGAGCGTCTGGGTCGACCTGAGCTGAAGCCATGAGAGAAGCCTGGATCATCGATGCCGTGCGAACCCCCGTTGGGCGGCACGGCGGCGCGCTCGCCAGCGTGCGGCCGGACGACCTGGCGGCGCATGCGGTGCGTGCGCTCATGGAGCGCACCGGCGTGGCGCCCGCGCTCGTCGAGGACGTGATCCTCGGCTGCGCCAACCAGGCGGGCGAGGACAACCGGAACGTGGCGCGCATGGCGGCGCTGCTGGCGGGCTTCCCGGACAGCGTGCCCGGCCAGACGGTGAACCGCCTGTGCGGCTCCGGGCTGCAGGCGGCGAACGACGCGTTCCACGCCATTCGCGCCGGCGAGGGCGAGGTCTTCGTGGTTGGCGGAGTGGAGTCCATGAGCCGGGCGCCCTTCGTGCTGCTGAAGCCGGCGGAGGGCTACGCCCGCGGAGCCCCGGAGCTGGCCGACACCGTGCTGGGCTGGCGCTTCGTCAACCCCGCCTTCCCCGCGGACACGACGGTCGGGCTCGGCGAGACGGCCGAGCGCGTGGCGGAGCGCTGGGGCGTCTCGCGCGAGGACCAGGACGCCTTCGCGCTCGAGAGCCAGCGGCGCGCGGCCGAGGCACAGCGCGCCGGGCGCTTCGCGGACGAGATCGTCCCGATCGAGCTGCCGCAGCGGAAAGGACCGCCCGTCCGGGTGGAGGCGGACGAGCACCCGCGCCCCAACACGACGGCCGAGAAGCTGGCCCAGCTCAGGCCCGCGTTCAGGAAGAACGGCACCGTCACGGCCGGCAACGCGTCGGGGCTGAACGATGGCGCCGCGGCGCTGCTCGTCGTCGAGGCGGAGCGGGCGCGTGCCTTGGGGCTTACGCCGCTCGCCCGCATCATTGCCAGCGCCGTGGCCGGCGTAGCGCCGGATGTCATGGGCATGGGGCCGGTGCCCGCGACCCGCCGGGCGCTGGAGCGCGCCGGCATCGGTACGGGCGACGTCGCCCTCTACGAGGTCAACGAGGCGTTCGCCTCCCAGAGCGTAGCGTGCGTGCGGGAGCTCGGGCTCGATCCCGCGCGCGTCAACGTCAACGGCGGCGCCATCGCGCTCGGGCACCCGCTCGGCTGCTCCGGCGCCCGCATCCTCACGACCCTGGTTCACGAGCTGCGCCGGCGGGGCGGCGGCTACGGCGTCGCCACCATGTGCATCGGCGTGGGCCAGGGCATCGCGACCGTGGTGAAGGCAGACGAATGAACGACCATCCCATCGTGCTGGAGCGCGACGGCACCATCGGCTGGATCCGCATCAACCGGCCGGAACGCCTGAACGCCTTCTCCGGGACCATGCGAGAGCAGCTGGATGAGGCCCTCGCGGCGCTCGAGGCCGAGGATGACGTTCGCTGCGTCATCGTGACCGGCGTCGGCCGCGCCTTCTCCACCGGAGGCGACGTATCGGTCATGGCCTCCCTCATCGACTCCGGCGACGTCGAATCGTTCGAGCGTCTCGTCCGCGCCGGCGCCCGCGTGGTCGAGCGGATCGAGCGCATGAGGAAGCCGGTGATCGCCGCGGTCAACGGCCCCGCGGCCGGCGCGGGCGCCTGCCTCGCCCTCGCCTGCGACCTCAGGATCGCGTCGGAGACCGCCTCGATCGGCTTCGCCTTCGCCCGCGTCGGGCTCCACCCGGACTGGGGCGGCAGCTACTTCCTGCCCCGCCTGGTCGGCCCGGCGCTGGCCGCCGAGCTCGTCTACACGGGCGGCATGATCGGCGCCGAGCGCGCCGAGCGACTGGGGCTGTTCAACCGGGTGGTGCCCGCCGCCGAGCTGGAGCCGGCGGCACGCGGCATGGCCGGCCAGATCGCGGCGGGCCCCGCGGGCGTGATCGCGCACGCCAAGAAATCACTGCGCGCGAGCCTCACAAGCGACTTGAACAGAATGCTGGAACTAGAGACCGAAGCTCAGCTTGCGGCGTTCGCCTCGCCCGATTTCCGGGAGGGGATCACGGCGTTCCTCGAGAAGCGGGCGCCCCGCTTCGGGAAGCGGTCGAACGGGGCGCACGGCACCCACCGGGAAGGAGCCTGATGCCGGGGCGGATGGCCGTCATCGGGGCCGGAACCATGGGCCACGGGATCGCCCAGGCCGCGGCCGCGGCGGGGTGGCAGGCGACGCTGGTGGACGAGGTGCCGGCGGCGACGGAGGGGGCGCTGCGCCGGATCCGCGCGAACCTGGATGCGGGCGTGGAGCGCGGGAAGGTGACGTCCGAGGAGCGGGAGCGGGTGCTGGCGCGCGTGCACGGAGCGAGCGAGCTCTCCGCGGCGGTGAGCGCGGCGGACGTGGTCGTGGAGGCGGTGCCGGAGCGGCTGGAGCTGAAGGCGAGCGTCTTCCGGCGCGTGGAGGAGAGCGCGCCGGTGGCGTCGTTGCTGGCGACGAACACGTCGAGCCTGAGCGTGACGGCGCTCCAGGAGCGGCTGACGCATCCCGGGCGCGTGGTCGGGCTGCACTTCTTCAATCCCGTCCACATCATGAAGCTGGTGGAGGTGGTGCGCGGTCGGCACACCGCGGACGCGACGGTGGCGGCGGCCGTCGCGCTGGCGCGCGAGCTGGGGAAGGATCCGATCGTCGTGAAGGACAGCCCCGGGTTCGCATCCTCGAGGCTCGGGATCGCGCTGGGGATGGAAGCGATCCGGATGCTGGAGGAAGGCGTCGCGAGCGCGGAGGACATCGACAAGGCGATGGAGCTCGGATACCGGCATCCAATGGGGCCGCTGCGGCTGACGGACCTGGTGGGGCTCGACATTCGCCTGAGCATCGCCGAGCACCTGCACGAGACGCTGGGCGCGGAGCAGTTCCGGCCGCCGGAGCTGCTGCGCCGGCTGGTGGCGGAGGGGAAGCTCGGCAAGAAGACTGGGCGAGGATTCTACACCTGGAGCGAATGAGCGGCATGGCGTACGACACCGTGCGGGTGGAGGGGCGAGAGGGGGTGGCGGTCGTCACGATCGACCGCCGCGAGAAGCGCAACGCGCTGAACGCCAAGGTGCGCTCGGAGCTGGTTGCGGCGCTGGATGCGCTGAGGGAGGATGACGGCGCGCGGGTGGTGGTGATCACGGGCGCCGGGGAGAAGGCGTTCATTGCGGGGGCGGACGTGGCCGAGTTCGCCGAGCGCGGCCCGATCGAGCAGCGCGCCGCCATGCAGGGGCGCCGGGTGTTCGACGAGGTGGCGGCGTACCCGAAGCCGATCATCGCGATGATCAACGGCTACTGCCTCGGGGGCGGCTGCGAGCTGGCCCTGGCATGCGACGTCCGGGTGGCGGCGCGGTCGGCGCGGCTCGGGCAGCCGGAGATCCGGCTGGGGCTGATTCCGGGCGGCGGCGGGACGCAGCGGCTGCCGCGGCTGGTGGGTTACGGGCAGGCGCTGCGGCTGATCCTGACCGGGGAGATGATCGGGGCGGAGGAGGCGGAGCGGATCGGGCTCGTGGACCTGGTGGTGGACGACGAGACCCTCGCCGAGCGGACGCTCGCCCTCGCCGCCTCGATGGCCGCCCACTCGCCGCTCACCCTTCGGCTCGCCAAGGAGGCGGTGCGCGCGGCGCTGGAGACCCCGCTCGCGGCGGGGCTCGCCCAGGAGCGCGAGCTGTTCGTGACCGCCTTCGCGAGCGAGGACAAGCAGGAGGGCGTGCGCGCGTTCCTCGAGAAGCGCCCGCCCGAGTTCCGGGGCCGCTGACGGCCGCGGCGCGGCTTCGTCCGCCGCGCCGGACGATCCACAGCCGAGCGAGGTGACCATGGCGCAGAATCCTTTCGGCGACGATCTCCCCACACCTTCGCGGCGAGCGAACCCGTTCGGCGGGGACGCCGGGCGCCAGTCGGTGGAGGAGGCGACGGGGCGGATGGAGCACGCGGCGCGGAAGATACGGGCTCTGCGGGTCCAGATCGGAGCGGAGGGGCTGACGCTGCCGGCCACGCGCGAGCTGATCGACGAGGTGGCCTCGGCGATCGAGGCCGCGGCAAGGGCCCTCAGGGGCCTGGAGGAGGGGACGTGAGCCGGCGCGCCGCGCGCACCCTGGCGCTCATCTTCTTCGCCGCGTACACGCTCGCGCTCACCTACCCCGGCTTCGTGCCGTTCAACCGGATCCGCCCGTTCGTCCTGGGACTCCCCTTCTCGTTCTTCTGGGTCGTGCTCTGGGTGGCCGCCAGCCTGCTGGTGCTCTGGATACTGCACCACGCGGAAACGACGTCCGGCGACGGGGAGGGGTGAGCATGGAACGCTGGGTCGTGGTGACCGCCGTCGTCTTCGGCTACCTGGGCGCGACGCTCCTCATCGGGCTGCTCGCCGGGCGGCGCACCAGCAAGAGCGTGACCGGCTACGTGGCCGCCGACCGCCAGTTCGGGCTGCTCGCGATGTACTTCATCGTGGGCGGGACGGTGTTCAGCGCGTTCGCCTTCCTGGGCGGCCCGGGCTGGGCCTACTCCCGCGGCGTGGCCGTGCTCTACATCCTCACGTACGGCGTGCTCGGGATCGCGCCGTGGTACTTCACGGGGCCGAAGGCCAGCCGCCTCGGCCGCAACCATGGCTTCGTCACGCAGGCCCAGCTGGTGACGGGCCGCTTTCCCAGCCGCACGCTCTCGCTGCTCTTCGCCCTCATCTCGGTCGCGGCGTTCGTCCCCTACATCATGCTCCAGATGAGCGGCGCCGGCATCGTGTTCAGCGCCGTCACGGAGGGACACGTCCCGTTCTGGCTCGGCGCGCTGCTGGCCTACGGCGTGGTGGTGCTCTACGTCCTGGTGGGCGGCGTCTCCGCCGTCGGCTGGACCAACATCTTCGAGGGCATCATCATCGATGACGGTGGCCTGGGCGCTCGGGCTCTACCTGCCCGCCCGCCTGTACGGCGGCATCGGGCCGATGTTCGAGCGGATCGCCGCCGTGAAGCCACAGATGCTGACCATGCCGGGGCTCGACGCGAGCGGCGCGCCCTGGAGCTGGGGCGCCTACAGCTCCACCATGCTCTCGTCCGCGATCGGCTTCGTCGTGTGGCCGCACATCTTCATGAAGGCGTTCGCCTCGCGCGACGACCGCACGCTCCGTCGCACCGTCGTGCTCTACCCGACCTTCCAGCTCTTCCTCGTGCCGCTCGTGCTCGTCGGCTTCGCCGGCATCCTCTACGGCTCCGCGCCCGACAAGCCGGACTCGATCATGCCGCACATGGTGCTCACGAGCGGACTCCCGGCCGTGCTGGTAGGCCTCTTCTGCGCGGGCGCGCTGGCCGCGTCGATGTCCACCGGCGACGCGCTGCTGCACGGCGCCGCGTCGATCGCGGTGGAGGACGGGCTGCGCCCCTTCGTGCACTTCTCCGACCGCCTCCAGACCACGCTCATGCGGGTCCTGGTGCTCGCCGTCGGCGCGCTCGCCTTCTACCTGGCCATCGTGCAGAAGCGGACGCTCGTCTGGCTGCTCATCACCGCCTACGGACTCATCGACCAGCTCGCGCCCGCCGTCTACGCCGCCCTCTACTGGCGCCGGGCGACCACGCCAGGCGTGCTGGCAGGGCTCGTGGCCGGCGCCGCCACGAACATCTTCTTCCTGCTCAGGCCCGAGCTGCGCCCGTTCCAGATCCACGAGGGGATCCTCGGCCTCATGGTCAATGTCGCGCTGCTGGTGGTGGTGAGCCGCGCGACGGCGCCGCAGGAGGAAGGGCACGTGCGGGAGTTCGTCGAGCCGGTGGAGACGCGGGCGGGGACCGCCGCGCCCGCTCCGGCGGGGCGGTAGCGGACCGCCGGTCGCCGGGCGGCGCTCAGTCGGCGGCGTCCGCCGTGTGGGACCCGGAGGCGTCGGCTCGCTCGCGGTCGAACTCGTCCTCGGCCTGCGCCGTGGCGACGAGCTCCGCGGCCTGCTCCCCCTCCACCCGCCGCTCGACGGGCCGGTCGGGCTCCGTCGGCGGGACGCGATGCACCAGGCGCGCGAGCAGGATCCGCTCGGCCCGGATGTCGTGGCCCAGGTGCACCAGCAGCCGCACCAGGTCGCCGCCACCCCACAACACCACGGCGAAGACAAACGTGCGCGCCGTCTCGCCCAGCAGCACCGGCAACGTGCCGATGCCCTGGTAGCGGAGCCCCGCCACGAATTCCCCAACCAGCGCAATCGCCAGGAAGATCGCGGCGGCCTTGAACAGCCGCGATACCCACTGCAGCGCCGTGTAGGGCTCGATATCGGTTTCGCGGACGGCGGCGGCCGCCCGGCGCAGCCTCTGGTCGTCGGTCATCACCTTGCCTCTCGCGGGTCTACGCGCACGAGTTGCAGGAAAGAGGCCAACCGCGCCGCGCGCCCGCGCGCCCGCGCCCGCCCCGGTGCCGCCGCGAATCGATCTGCCGCAACGGAGGAAGCCCGGTCCACGGCGTGGACCGGGCCTCCAGAATTCTGGTCGGGACGCCGGGTGCCGCCTCAGGCCTCCGGGTACACCGAGATCTGCTGCCGGTCGCGCCCCTTGCGCTCGAACCTGACCACGCCGTCGATCAGCGCGAAAAGTGTGTCATCGCTGCCCCTGCCGACGTTGCGGCCCGGGTGGAACCTGGTGCCGCGCTGCCGCACGAGGATGTTGCCGGCGAGCACGGCCTGCCCGCCGAAGCGCTTCACACCGAGGCGCTGCGCGTTGGAATCGCGGCCGTTCCGGCTGGAGCCGACCCCCTTCTTGTGTGCCATTCTCCTCCTCAGCCGAGACGGATCTCGTCGATCCGGACTTCCGTGTACTTCTGGCGGTGTCCCGTCTTGCGACGGTAGTTCTTGCGTCGCTTCCACTTGAACACGATCAGCTTCTCGCCCTTCACGTGCGCGACGACCTCGCCCGCGACGACAGCGCCTGCGACGGTCGGCGAGCCGACCTGCACGCCATCGTCGGTCGCGGCGACGAGGACCTCCTCGAAGGTGACGGCGTCGCCGACCTCGGCCTGCAGGGTGGGCACGCGGATGGTGCGTCCGGGCTCGGCGCGGAACTGCTTGTCGCCGCTGCGAATGATGGCGTACATGGGCCCCTGAGTTCGGTTGCGGTACAGATCTGTAATTTGTTCTCGGCCGCTGGTAGTGTCAAGGTCCCGGGACGCGCGGCGCGAGGCGGCTTCCGGGCCTTGGCGTTCCGGTCAGCCCAGAGCGTACCTGGATGTCACATCGGTGTCGGCGGGGCCCTGGAGCAGGCGGTACTCGTCCTGGCGCATGAGGGGGTCGTCGCGGACGTCCACGTCGAGCTTGTGCTGGCGCTGGAGGCGGCGCATGAATTCGGGTTCCTCCTCGAGGATGTGGAGGGCGACCTGGGGGTGGACGCGGATGGTGAGGCGCTTCTCCGCGCCATCGGCGCCGGCGCGGCGAACGGCGCGCTCGATGCGACGGATGACGGTCTCGGGGGTGAAGACGCGGCCGGTGCCGCCGCAGTGGGCACAGGGCTCGGTGAGGCTGTAGAAGAGGGAAGGCCGGACGCGCTGGCGGGTCATCTCGACGAGGCCGAGCTCGGAGACCTGGAAGGCGCGGGTGCGGGCGCGGTCGCGGCTGAGGTGTTGGCGGAGCTCCTGGAGGACGCGATCCTGGTTGGCGCGCGTCTCCATGTCGATGAAGTCGCAGACGATGATGCCACCGATGTCGCGGAGCCGGAGCTGACGGGCGATCTCGCGGGCGGCGTCGACGTTGGTCTTGAGGATGGTCTTCTCGGGGTCCTTCTTGCCGGTGTAGCGGCCGGTGTTGACATCAATGGAGACGAGGGCCTCGGTCGGCTCGATGATGATGTAGCCGCCGGAGGGCAGCTCGACGCGGCGCTGGAATGCCTCACGGATGGCGTCCTCGACGCCGTACCTGTCGAAGAGCGGCTGGGACTCGTCGTAGAGGTGGACGCGGTCGAGCAGGTCGGGATCCACGCCCTGGAGGTACTGCTTGACCTCGCCGAAGACCTCCCTGCTGTCGATGGTGAGGCGATCGACCTTCTCGGTGAAGACGTCGCGGATGATGCCGCTGGTGAGCTTGGCCTCGCGGTGGATGAGCGCGGGCGGGCGAGCCCCCTTGGCGCGGCGCTGGATCTTCTTCCAGGTGCCGACGAGGGTAGAGAACTCGCGCTCGAAGATGTCGCGGGTGAGCTCCTCCCCCACGGTGCGGATGATGACGCCGCCGCTGCCGTCCGGCACGACCTCGCGGGCGAGGGCGCGGAGGCGGGCGCGCTCCTCGCGGTCGCCGATCTTGCGGCTGACGCCGATGTGGTGGGAGCCGGGCATGTAGACGAGGAAGCGGCCGGGCAGCGAGATGTGGCTGGTGACGCGGGGGCCCTTGGTGCTGATGGGCTCCTTGGTGACCTGGACGATGAGGCGCTCGCCCTTCTGGATCAGGTCCTGGATGGGGGGGTAGCCGCGGGCGCTGTCGTCGCGGTCGTCGTCCTCGTCGTCATCCTCCTCCTCGTCCTCCCTGGCGACGTCGGAGACGTGCAGGAAGGCCGCCTTCTCGGTGCCGATCTCCACGAAGGCGGCCTGGATGCCGGGAAGGACGGCCTGAACCTGGCCGAGGTAAATGTCACCGACCAGACGCTCGGCGTCGGGCCGATCGACCATGACCTCGACGAGGCTGTCGTCCTCCAGGATGGCCACGCGCGTCTCCTGCGCCGCGGCCGAAATCAGAATCTCTCTTTTCATCACCCGTCCGAACGGACCCGGCGCGGAGCTTCACACGGCGTCGCCGCCGAGATCGCGGAAGAGGTGGCGGGCGATGACGAGCTTCTGGATCTCGCTGGTGCCCTCACCGATCTCGCAGATCTTGGCGTCGCGCATCATGCGCTCGACCGGGTATTCCGTGGTATAGCCGTCGGCGCCCAGGAGCTGCACGGCGCGCGTCGTCGTTCGCATGGCCACCTCACTGGCGTAGAGCTTGGCCATGGACGCCTCCGGCCCGTAGGGCAGGTCCCTGCCCTTGAGCCAGGCGGCGTGATAGACGAGGTGCCGCGCCGCAGCCACCTCCGTGGCGATCTCGGCAAGGCTGAACTGGACTGCTTCCCGATCCATCATTGGACGACCGGCGCGAGCATGGGTGCCCGCGTAACGCACGGCCGTCTCGAAAGCTCCCTGCGCGAGGCCGAGGGCGAGGGCTCCCACGCCGATCCGTCCCGCGTCCAGCGTCTTCATGAAGTTGACGAAGCCGCGCCCTTCCTCTCCGAGCCGGTTCTCCACCGGCACCACCGCGTCATCGAGCAGCAGCTCGCGGGTGTCGGAGGCGCGCCACCCCATCTTGTCTTCCTTCTTCCCCGCGCGGACGCCGGGCGTGAAGGGCTCGAGCTCCGCCGCGTGGCCGACGCCGACGCGGTCCGCGGCGGCGCGGTCCACGTTCTCCTTGGTGACGATGAAGCTCGTGATGCCACGGGCTCCCGCCTTCCGGTCGGTCACCGCGGTAACCACGAAGATCTCGCCCACGCCGGCGTGCGTGATGAAGATCTTGCTGCCGGTGATGCGGTAGCTCCCGTTAGAGCGGACCGCCGTAGTGCGCGTGCCCGCGGAGTCGGAGCCCGCCCCGGGCTCCGTCAGCCCGAAGCCGCCCAGCACCGCGCCGCGGGCGAGCAGCGGCACGAAGCGCTCCTTCTGTGCGGCCGTGCCGAAGTTCACGATGGGCGACATGGCGAGGGTGGAATGCGCACTCACGGTGATCGCGTGACTGGCATCCACCCGGGCCAGCTCCTCGACGGCGAGGATGTAGCTCAGGTAATCGAGGCCGAGGCCGCCGAGCTCGCGTGGGACATTGACACCGAAGAGGCCCATGTCGGCCATCTTGCGGACGTTCTCCCAGGGGAAGCGGCTGTCCTCGTCCAGCTCGCGGGCGACGGGGGCGATCTCCGCCTCCGCGAAGGCGCGGATCCGCTCCCTGAGCTCCCGGTGCTGCTCGGTCAGATATGGATCCATTTGAGGCTCCCGGGTCCAGCGCTACGAAACTGGGTAATTTATTGAGATTGCCCCATCTCCGAAAGGGGCCGGATGCCACTGCGGGGCGCGGAATCGAGCCGGTTTCGCACTCGGTGGACCGGCTGGGCGCGGCCGGTTTGAGGCGGAATTGACGCTCCGGCCCGGGGAGCCGCTGCGGCAACCGGGGGCGTCGGGATGGCGGCGGTTCGCGCCGTTCAGCGCCCTGGGGGAAGGGGCCGGCGGCCGACCACGCGCTCCCTGACGGCCCGGGCCCGCTCGAGTGCCGCGGCGGCGCGGGTCCGCGGCGGCAGCGCGCCCGGAACGAGCCGGCCTGCGGGACCGAGACAGACGTCGCAGCCGGCGCAGCGCGGCCGGGCATCAGGGTCGCCGAAGTAGCGGAGCACGAAGGCGCGCCGGCAGCCGCGCTGATAGGCGTAGGCCTCCATCCGGCGGAGCCGGTGGACGGCGCGCTCGCGCCGGCGCTCGAGGGCGGCGGGGTCGAAGGGGGCGGGTGCGCCCGGCGCGGCGAGGAGCAGGAAGGCGCCGCCCTCCGGGTACGGCCGCCATTCCAGGATGGTACGCTCGGCGAGAGCGGCCAGAACGGCGCGCGGCTCGGGCGCGCCAGGAACCGGCGACGGCAGGGACGCGAGCGGAAAAGTGACGCCGCGGTAGACGGCATCCTCTCCGAACCGGCGGGCGATCGCCCGCAGCAGCGATCGCTCCCGCTTCCCCGCTTCGCCGGCAAGCTCGCTACGCAGACGCTCCGGAGTGGCGATGAGGCGGAGCCAGGCGGGACCCGGCGCGGGGGGCAGGCGGCGCAGCAGGGCGAGCTCCTCCAGGATCCGGAGCGCCGACTGGAGCTGGCGCCCGCCGCGCGCGCCGGGAACCTCGCGGGCGAGCGCGTCGACTCCGGCGCGGACGAGGCGGTCGGGGCCGGCACGGTCGCCGAGGGCGCGCCAGGCGGCCAGGACCACCTCGCCCGGCGGGTGTCCCTGCTCGATCAGGAAGTGGTGGAGGTGGCGGTCCCCGTGGGCGTGGAGGAGCACGCAGAGGGCGGGGTCGCCGTCGCGTCCGGCGCGTCCGGCCTCCTGGTAGTACGCCTCCAGGGAGCCGGGCATTTCGTGGTGGACAACCAGCCGCACGTCGGGCTTGTCGATGCCCATGCCGAAGGCGTTCGTGGCGGTGATCACGCGCACCGATCCGGCCATGAACGCGTCCTGCAGGCGACGCCGCTCCTCGTCCGGCACTCCCGCGTGGTAGCCGGCGGCGCGGATGCCGGCACGGTTCACGAGGTCGGCGACGACGTCGACCTTCTTGCGGGTGGCCGCGTAAACGATGGCGGAACCGCCGCCCATGCGCCGACGCAGCAGCTCCAGGAGGAGGGCGTCCCTGTGGGTCTCGGACTGCGCGGCGAGGACGTGCCAGTCGAGGTTCCCGCGGTCGAAGCCGCGGGCAATGACAACAGCGTCGCGGAGGCGCAGCTCGCGGAGGATGTCGGCGCGCACGTCGGGCGTGGCGGTGGCGGTGAGGGCGATCGCCGGGCAGCGGAAGCGGGAGCGGACCTCGCCGAGGCGCAGGTAGGCAGGGCGGAAATCGTGTCCCCACTGCGAGATGCAGTGCGCCTCGTCCACGGCGAACAGGGACACCTCGACGCGCGAGAGGCGCTCGATGAAGCGGGCGCCGTCGAAGCGCTCGGGCGCGACATAGAGGAGCTTCAGCTCGCCGCGCTCGAGCCGGCGCAGCCGCGCCTCCGCCTCCGCGGCGGGCAGGGTCGAGTTGATGAAGGTGCCCGCCACCCCCGCGCGGTCGAGAGCATCGACCTGGTCCTTCATGAGCGAGATGAGCGGGCTCACGACCAGGGTGGCGCCGGGGAGCACGCTGGCGGGCACCTGGTAGCAGAGGCTCTTGCCACCGCCCGTCGGCATCAGGACGAGCACATCCCTGCCGCCGAGCACGGCCGCGATGGCGCGGCGCTGCCCGCCGCGGAAATCGGGATAGCCGAAGTGGCGGCGGAGCGCGGCGCGCGCGGCGTGGAGGGCGTCGGCAGGAGGGGAAGCATGGCCGGGCATGGATCCACGGTGCGTCGCGGGCCGGGGCGTCGCCATGGCGGGATGGGCCGATGCGGCCGCCGCCGCTGGCCCCATGCGCCGCCGGCGATGCCGCTGGATTCATCGCGCGAATCATCTCTCGCAGAGGCGCAGCGGAGCGCGGAGACGCGGAAATCCCGAGAGAGGGGGCGAGAATTGACGCACGCCGGCGGCATCGGCGCGCGACGTCGCCCTGTGGGGGAGCAAGCGCGCCGGCCTCAGTGGCGGGGGTGCGTGCGGAAGTGCTCGGCGACGATCGACGGCTGCTCGACCACGCGCTTCTCGCCCGCATCGACGACGAGGCGCACGAACTGGCCCATGCTCCAGACGAGCGGCGTGGCGCTCCCGGTGCCCTCGCCGAAGATGAAGCCGATGCGTGTGGGATTCGCGCGGTCCCACACCTGCTCGGGGATCATGCCGCCGTCGTTGGCGAAGCCGAACATCGCGTTCAGGTAGGGGGCGGGATCCCCGCCCGCGGCGATCTCGTACTCGCCCCGCTCACCGGCGAAGATCGGCCACAGCCGGCCCACGCCCGCGCCCTGCCAGGGGCCGCCGTAGAACGTCTCGCCGTAGCCGTCGTGGTCGTAGCGGTAGAAGTCGGGGCCGCTGGGCGTTTCGACCCGGATGGTGGTGTCGATGACGCGGAGCGAGCGCATGATGGTGGAGTCGAGCGCCGGCCTGATCCCGAGACGGACGAGCTCGATGAACCCCTGGTCCACGATATCGCGCTCGTCCCAGGTGCCGCCGCCGTTGTGCACGTCGAGTCGGTAGCCGTCGTTGGGGTCGGTGTCGTCGTCGATGCGCATGTAGTAGCCGCGCGAGGCGAGCGGCCCGCCCAGGTGCCCGGTCGTCGTGACCATCCAGCTCTCCAGGTGGGCCGCCCAGTCGTCGGCGGCCCGGAGGTAGCGGCGCGCATCCGCTGGCACGCCGTTCTGGCGGGCGACGGCCGCGGCGCAGACGAGCCCGGCGATCTCGGCGGCGATGGTCGAGGGCGAGTAGCCGGGCACCTCCTCCCAGCGCTCCTGCTGGGTGGCGGGCCCGTGGGCGAGCACGTACTCGGCCGCGGGCCGGAGGTGCTTCTCCCAGGTGGCGCGGTCGGTGACGCCGAGCTGCCAGGCCAGGACGATCGGATATGCCTGCTCGTCCATCTGGATGGACGGCCAGTAGGGGCGGCCATCGAGCCAGCTGTTCTGCGGGAACGTGCCATCCGCGCGCTGCTGGACATCGAACAGGTACCTGAGCGCGCGGCGGGGCGTGGCGCTGTCGCCGGCCACCATGAGGGAGGTGGCGGCTTCGTAGAGGTCGCGCGCCCAGACGAGGTGGTAGCCACCCACGTTGGGGGTGTCCGCCGGCACGGCGTAGCCCCAGGGCACGCTCATGGACGCGATGATGGCGCCGGGATAGGTCTTGTCCTCGTGGGCGCGGACGACCATCGCGGCGAGGGCGAACTCGTGCTCGTAGCGGGGGTCCACGTGGCGGAGTCCCGACAGGTAGCGGCCCCAGCCGGCTGCGTATGCGGCACGGGCGGCCTCGAAGCCGCCGCGGAGGCTGGCGCGAGCGGCCGCAATGGCGGCGGCGGGTGCGTCGCCGAAGGCGAGGGCGAGGGTGAAGTGCTGGGGATGGGCGATCCGCGCCACCTGCACGACGTTCCCGCTCGCGGCCGTCGCGTAGCGCCACGTCAGCCGGTGGTGGAGGAGGAGGTCGGTGTAGCCGTCGTTCACGCCGGCGTAGCCGTTGGAGGTCTCGGCGAACCCGTCGCTCGAGAGAAGGGCCGAGGCGACGTCGCCCTTCCGCGCCACCAGCGCGCCGTCCTCGATCGTGCCCGTGTTGCCGTACCCGGCGTTGGCGAGCGCGGGGTGATAGAGCACGTACAGCGAGGCGCCGGGCGGTCCGGAGAATGTCACGTCGAGGAGGAGAGTGCTCCGGGCGGGATCGGTCACGTAGGTCTTCGTGATCGTGAAGCGGCCGGCCGAATCGGTGCTGGTCTGGCGGAAGATCAGCGCGTGCTCGTCAACCTGCCGGATCTCGTGGCGCATGTCGCTCGACTCGATCCAGACCCGCCCCGCCTCGCCGACGGCGAGCTCCAGCCCGTGGACGTTCGCCACATCGACGCGCGGGTAGTAGACCTCGGTAAGCACGCCGCCCTGGAGGGTGAACCAGACCTTCGAGCTCGTGCTCAGGGACGTGCCGATGCCGTCCTTGCTGGCCGGCGTCCAGGCGGGCAGCTCGCCCGGACCGCCCGGCGCCACCTGCGCACCAAGGGCGGCAGGTCCGGCGAGAAGGAGGGCGAGCGCGAGAGAAGGCATCCCGGCACGCCGCGCCCCCGTGAAGCGGACCGCGCCCGCGAGAACGGCCCACCGCCATTGCCGCAGCACGTCGATCATGGGCACAACCCTTTTCGGTCGGTCAGGAGCGTCGCGAACTCACGACGCGGAGCACGAGCCCGAGGGCGAGCACGACGATGGCGGCGAGCACGGCCGCATCGCGCCCGGTGAAGATGCCGAACAACGCGACGGCCCCGCCGACGGTGAAGAGCGCGACTTTCCAAAGCAAGTACGGATCGGGCCCGCGCTGCTCGCGCGACGGGCGGAACAGGCCCATCAGGCGCGGTTCCTCGAATCCAGGAACCGGCGCACGCCCTCCCGGCAGTCGGGAGTCCCGCGGGCGAGCACGTTGACCTCGGCGCCGCGGGCAATGGCCTCCTCGAAGGATGTGCCGTCGATGCCGTATAGGAGGCGCTTGATGAGGCGCAGCGCATCGGGGGATCGGGAGGCGAGGTCGCGGACGTACTCGAGGACGTCGGCCTCGAAGCTCTCCGTGGCGAGGACGCGGTTCACGAGGCCGAGACGCCGCGCCTCCTCGGCGTCGATCCGCTCACCACGCGCGGCGAGCTCGAAGGCGACCTTCTCGCTCGAGGTCCGGCGCAGCAGCGCCATGACCATGGCGGGCACGAAGCCGAGACGGACCTCGGGGTAGCCGAAGCGGGCATCGCGGCTGGCGAGGACGAGGTCGCAGGCGGTGGCGAGGCCCGCGCCGCCGGCGAACGCGTGGCCGTGCACGGCGGCCACGATCGGCTTGGGGTGGCGGCGCATGGCGAGCAGCACGGCGCCGATGCGCTCGGCATCGCGCAGGTTCGTGATCGGGTCGCCACCGGCCGCGACGTGCTCGAGCTGCTCGAGGTCCGCGCCGGCGCAGAAGTCGGGACCGTCGCCGCGCAGCAGGACGACGCGTACGGCGTCGTCCTCCGCGGCGTGGTGCAGCGCGTCGCCGAGCTCGGCGAGGGTGCGGTCGTCGAGCGCGTTGCGCTTCTCGGGGCGAGCGAGGGAGAGGACGGCGATCCCGTCCACGACCTCGTAGCGGATACGCTCGAAGGCGGCCACGTCAGCGCCTCGCCGCCGCGGCGATCAGCTCCTCGGGCGCATCGACCTCCATGCGCAGGAGCGCGGTCGAGAAGGTCTTTCCCTGCGCGTCGGTCATCAGCGAGACCGTTCCGCCGCCGCCGAGCGCGCCGTGCAGGAGGAAGTTCAGCGCGCCCAGGTTGGGCAGCTCGAAGCGCTCGACGCCGCCGTGGACCATGCCCCGGAAGTGCTCGGCCACGCGTTCCGCCGTGACGGTCTCCGCCAGGAACGGGTAGACATCGGGGACGTTGGCGATGAGGCCGACGTTCACCGTGTCTCCCTTGTCGCCCGACCGGGCGTGCGCCAGCTGCAGCAGTCGAATCCTCGGCATGGGACCTCGTTCGGTGCGGACGCGCTACTCGCCGGCCTTCGGCGGCCTGCTCTTCTGGATCCAGCGAGGGATGAGCAGCGCGAGGATCAGGACCAGCATGACAACGGGGACAAGGATCGTCGCCGTGGCGAGGAAGCCGATGATGCCGACGATGATGAGCAACGGGACGAGCCAGCCCGGCTTGAACCTCATGCTTCGGTCACCTCCACCCGCAGGTTCGGCTCGATCTCACGCCGGTCGATCAGCGCGGGCCAGTAGGCCACGACCTCCTGCACGCGCGGCCGACCGCCGGCGAATCCGGTCACGGTCGGCGGGCCGGTGAGGATCAGGGGCGCGAGCTCGCGCGTGAAGCGCTCCACGCTTCCCCGCTCCGCCCCGCGCACGGCCACGCGCAGCTCGACCTCCGGCAGGTCGGCCGGGGGCGGCCCCGCGAGCGGCCCGTGCGCGGCGTTCCAGCCGACGAGCTCGGTGCGGATCTCGTCGAAGGAGAGGCCGAGCCTCTCGAGCCGCTTCCGCAGGATCCGGTCCGCCGCCTGCGCCTTGGCCACGGGATCGGGCCAGCCGTACACGAGGGTGCCCACCGCCTTGTAGCCGGTGTGGAAGGCGATGGAGACCTTGAGCATGTCGGTGCGCGGGCGTCCGCGGACGCCGTGCACGCGAACGCGGTCGGGCCCCGCCTGCTCCAGGCGGATGGTGGTGAAGTCCGCGATGACGTCGGGCGTGATGTACTCGTGCGGGTCGCCCATCTCGTAGACGAGCTGCTCGGTGACGGTCTCGATGCCGACCCGCCCGCCGGTGCCGTCGTGCTTGGTGACCACGAAGCTGCCGTCGGCGGCGGCCTCGATGATCGGGAACCCCACGTCGGCGAGGTCCGGGATGCTCTCCCAGTCGTAGAGGCAGTTGCCGCCCGTGGCCTGGGCGCCGCACTCGTTGATGTGGCCGGCCACGACGCCGGCGGCGATGCGGTCCCACGCGTCGGGCGCCCAGCCGAAGGACTGGATCATCGGCGCGTAGGTGAGCGCCGTGTCGGTCGAGCGGCCCGTGATCACGACGGTGGCGTCGCGGTCGAGGGCGTCCACGATCGGGGCGGCGCCGATGTAGGCGTTGGCGCTCTCGACGCGGTCGAGCACCGGCTCGAGCGGCTCGCCCGTGTCCATGTTGCGGAGCGCGTGGCCGCGGGCGATCAGGTCCGGCAGGCGGTCCAGGATGTCGTCCCCGATGATGGCGGCGACGCGGACCCTGCCGGCGAGGCCGGCGCGGCGGGCCTCGGCGAGGACGGCATCGCGGCAGCCCTCCACGTTCACGCCGCCCGCGTTGGCGACGACGCGGATCCCCCTCTCCACGCAGTCGGGCAGGATGCGGCCCATGAGCGGGACGAAGTCGCGGGCGTAGCCCTGGGCCGGGTCGCGGGCGCGTTGCTTCTGGAGGATCGACATCGTGACCTCGGCCAGGTAGTCGAGCATCAGGAAGTCGATCGGGCCGCGCCGCACCTGCTCGACGGGCGCCTCGAGGAGGTCGCCCCAGAAGCCCTGGCCGGAGGCGATGCGGATGGTCTTGTCGTCGGTCATTGTGCCTTGCCCATCAGCCGATCGGCGGGAGCGTGCCGAAGGGCCCGAGGTGCGGCCCGGGGTTGTGGAGCGCCGTGCGCAGCGCGAGCGAGAGCAGCGGCCGGGTCTCCTCGGGGAGGAGGACGGCATCGACGAAGCCGCGCGCGGCGGCGTAGCGGGCATCGAGCTGACGCTCGTAGTCGGCGCGCACGGCGTCGATCCTGGCCTGGAGCTCCGGATCCGGCTCGCGCCGCTCCTTCTTGAGCTCGTCGAGCTGCGGGCCGAACAGCGCCATGATGGCGCTCTCGCCCTCCATGACGCCCATGCGGCCGGTGGGCCAGGTGAAGATGAAGTCGGGATCGAAGCCCTGTCCCGCCATGGCGTAGTAGCCGGCGCCGGAGGCGTGGTTGATGGTGAGCACGAGCTTGGGCACGACGGCGGTGGCCATGGCCTCCACGAAGCGGGCGCCGGCGCGGATGATTCCCGACTGCTCGGCGTCCGGGCCGACCATGAAGCCGCTGACGTCCTGGACGAAGAGGAGCGGCGTGCCCTGGCGGCTCATGGTCTCGATGAAGAAGGCGACCTTCTCGGCGCTGTCCGTATAGACGATGCCACCGAACCTGGGCGGCCCACCGGCGAGGTCCTTCAGCATGCCGCGCACGTTGGCGATGACGCCGACCGTGATGCCGTCCAGACGGGCGGTGCCACACAGCATCTCAGGCGCGAAGTCGGCCTGGAACTCGTCGATGTCACCGCCGTCCAGCAGACAGGCGAGGACCTCGCGCATCTCGTAGGGCTGGCGGTGGTCGGGAGGGAGCAGCTCGTAGAGCTCGGCGGCGTCCCGCGCGGGCGGGGCCGGCGCGGCGCCGCGCGGTGGCGACGTCGCCGGCGGCAGCTCGGCAACGAGCTCGCGGATGCGTGCGACGCAGGTGCGGTCGTCGGGGAGCCGGTAATGCGCCACGCCGCTCACGGCGTTGTGCATCCAGGCGCCGCCAAGCTCCTCGGCCTCGACGCTCTGCCCGGTGGCCCCCTTCACGAGGTTGGGGCCGCCCAGCCCCATGAAGCTCGTGCCCTCGACCATGAGGATGAAATCCGAGAGCGCGGGCAGGTAGGCGCCACCCGCGATGCACGGCCCCATCACCGCGGCGATCTGCGGCACGTGCAGGTAGCGCCGCATGAGCGAGTTGTAGTAGAAGATCCGGCTGGCGCCGTACTGGCCGGGGAAGACGCCGCCCTGGTAGGGCAGGTTCACGCCGGCGGAGTCCACGAGGTAGACGATGGGCACGCGCGAGCGCATCGCGATCTCCTGCGCGCGCAGCATCTTCTTGATCGTCTCGGGCCACCATGAGCCGGCCTTCACCGTGGCGTCGTTGGCCACGACCACGACGGGCCGGTCGTGCACCGTCCCGACGCCCGTGACGACCCCCGCAGCCGGTGCCTGGCCGTCGTACTCGTCCCACGCCACCAGCAGGCCGACCTCGAGAAACGGCGCGCCGGGGTCGAGCAGCAGCGCGATCCGCTCCCGCGCGGTGAGCTTACCCTGCTTGTGCTGCCGCTCGATCTTCTCCGCGCCGCCGCCTTCCCGCAGCTCGGCCCGGAGCGTCTCCAGCTCCGCCGCCATTCGCCGCAGGCGCGGGGCCGCCGCCTCAGTGCTGCCGGGCACGGCCGTGCTCGGCGAACCAGCTGCGCACGAACTCGACGGGCGCGGTCGTCGGCGTGCCGGGGCCGAACAGCTTGCCCACGCCCTCCGCCTCGAGCGAGCGTATGTCCTCCTCCGGCATGATCCCGCCGCCGATCACCAGCACGTCCTCGAGGCCCTCCGCGCGGAGCAGCTCCAGGATGCGCGGGAACAGCGTCATGTGCGCCCCCGACAGGATGGACAGGGCGACGACGTCCACGTCCTCCTGGAGCGCGGCGTTCGCGATCATCTCCGGCGTCTGGTGCAGCCCGGTGTAGACGACCTCGAAGCCCGCGTCCCGCATCGCGCTGGCAATCACCTTCGCGCCGCGATCGTGGCCGTCCAGCCCGGGCTTGGCCACGAGCACGCGTATCTTGCGTTCGTCCATGATCCCGTGGGGTTCGGATCCCGCCGATCGGACGCCCGATCGGTGGGGAAAAGCTATGCCCCGGACCGGGGGCCGGCAAGAAAAGGGGACAACCGACGCGTGCGCCGGCGGTCGGGCGGCCAGTGGACCGTATCCGAAGTAGCGATGGCATTCGCCGGCGGATCGGACGCGACCCGCCGCGTTGCTCGTCGTCGAAATAGCGCTGCTATTCCTTCCTCCTCGCGCCTTGCGCTTCGCGCCCGCTCCGCCGGCTCGGTGCTCACCGAACTTCAGATACGGTCCACTAGTTCCTCGCCACCGCGATGAGCCGGGGCGAGGTGCGGCGGAGCGGCTGGCCGCCCCAATCGCCGCAATAGGCGATGGCGCCGAATCCGGCGGCGCGCAGCAGGCCGTCGATCTCCGTGGCGCTGCGCAGGCGCAGAGCGTGGCGCTTCTCGCCGTGCTCGGCGCCGCGGCGCCAGCGGAGGCGCTCGCTGCTGACGCCGGTGAGCGGATCGAAGCGGCGGCGGACGCGCACCTCGGTTCCGTCGGGCAGGGTCCAGGCGTCGCGCTCGGCGTAGTGGGCGACGACGTCGTCGCGGTGCATGCTCTCGAGGAGGAGCGCGCCGCCCGGCCGCAGCACGCGCCGCATCTCGGCGAGCGCGCGGAGGTCCTCCTCGTCGCGGAGGAAGAGCCCGAGGCTCGTGAAGACGTTGACGACGGCATCGAAGGCGGCGTCGCGGAAGGGGAGCGCGCGCAGATCGGCGGCTGCGGCCGGCGGCGGGCCGGCGGCGGGCGCTGCCTCGTCGCCTTCCATGGCGGGGCGGCGGCCGCGGCGCAGGAGCGGGAGCGAGAGGTCCGCGCCGAAGGCGCGGATGCCGGCCTCGCCGAAGAGGCGGGTGTGGCGTCCCCAGCCGCAGGGGACGTCGAGGATGCGCGCGCCGGCGGGCAGCCCGAGCAGCTCGATCATGGCACCTGCCTCGCGGCGGCTCTCGGCCTCGGGGAACAGCGGATCGTGGAGCGCGAAGTAGGCGTCGTCGAAGAAGTCGCGCCACCACCCCTCGCGGGCGGGCGGCACGCTCACGGCGGGGCCTGCTCTCCGTCGTCGGGCGGAGCGGCGGGCTCGAGCCGGAGGAGCAGGCGGGAGACGCGTCGCCCGTCCATGGTGAGGACGCGGAACGAGCCGCGCTCGAAGCGAACCTCGTCCCCGGGGCGGCCGAGTCGGCCGAGGCGGCCGAGCACGTAGCCGGCGACGGTGGTGTACTCGGTTTCCGGCAGCCCGAGCCCGTAGCGCTCGTTCAGCTCCGCGATCGGCAGCGTGCCGCTGAGCCGCACGTCGCCGGAGGGGAGCTCCTCGAGGGCGTGGGCGAGGGTCTCGTGCTCGTCGGCAATCTCGCCGACGATCTCCTCGAGCAGGTCCTCGATGGTCAGGATCCCGGCGGTGCCGCCGAACTCATCCACGACGACGACGAGGTGCACCTTCCCGATCTGCATCTCGCGCAGCAGGTGCTCGAGGTCCTTCGAGTCGGGGACGAAGGGGACCGGTCGGATGAGCGGCGCGAGCGCATCGCCGCCCTCGCGCTGGGCGCGCCAGACATCGCGGGCGAGCACCACGCCGACGACCTGGTCGATCGTCTCGTGGTAGACCGGGATGCGGGAATGCCCCTCGCCCAGGATCGTCTCCGCCGCCTCCTGGAGCGTGGCGTCCTCGGGGAGCGCGATGACCTCGGTCCGGGGCGTCATGACCTCGGCGGCGGTCGTCTCGGAGAGGTCGAAGACGCCCCGGATCATCTCGACGGGCTCCTCTGCCAGCAGCCCGTGCTCGTAGCTCTGGGTGAGGAGCATCTCGATCTCCTCGGGGCGGTGTACGCGCTCCATCTCGCGGGGAGCGTGCAGCCCCAGCATCCGGAGCACGAGGTTCGCGGCGCCGTTCAGGGTGGCGATGAAGGGGGAGAAGACGCGCGAGAAGCCGATCAGCGGGCCGGCGGTCCACATGCTCGTGGCCTCGGGGAAGAGGAGCGCGAGCGCCTTGGGCGCGAGCTCGCCGAGCACGATGTGGAGGAAGGTGATGATGGCGAAGGCGATGGCGGCGGCCACGCCGTGGATCGCGATCACGTTGAGGGGCGACGGCAGCCGGGTGAAGGCGTGGGCGAGGAGCGTCGCCATCGTGGTCTCGCCGATCCAGCCGAGGCCGAGGGAGGCGAGAGTGATGCCGAACTGCGTGCCGGAGATGTAGTGGTCGAGGCGGTGGATGACCACGCGCGCCAAGCGCGCGCGGTGGCTGCCGCGGCGGGCCTCGGCCTCGATGCGCGTGCGCCGCGCACCGACCAGGCCGAACTCCGCGGCCACGAAGAAGGCGTTGGCGAGGACCAGCAGGATGACGGCGAGGAGCCGGAGCGAGACCTGGCCCCAGGTGAGGGTGGCGACCGGCTCCATCGCCTACGCGGCCGGGCCGCCCCGCCCGCGCGCCTCCCGCATCAGAAGAACACCGGCTCGTGGTAGGCGCCGTAGACGACCTCGAGCGCGTGCCGGATCTCGAAGAGCGTGCAGTAGGCGCGCGCGCACTCGAGCATCGGCTCGATGACGTTCTCCTCGGCGCGGGCGGCCGCCGTGAGCGCCTCGAGGCACCGGCGGACGCGGGCCTCGTCGCGGCGTCCGCGAAGCTCGGCGAGGCGCTCTTCCTGACGGGCCGCGGCACGCTCGTCGACCCGCAGGATCTCGATCTCGCTGTCCTCGTTGCCCTGCGTGAACGCGTTCACACCCACGATCCACCGCTCCCCGCCCTCGACGGCGCGCTGCTGCTCCATGGCGCTCCCGGCGATCTCCTGCTGGAAGTAGCCCATCTCGATGCCGCGCACGACGCCGCCGATGCGGTCCACCTCCGTGAAGATCTCCTCCGCCTCGCCCTCGAGGCGGTCCGTGAGCGCCTCCACGTAGTAGGAGCCGGCGAGCGGATCGATGGTGTTGGGGATCCCCGTCTCGTACGCCAGGACCTGCTGCGTGCGGAGCGCGATCCGTACGGCCTTCTCCGTGGGCAGCGCGAGCGTCTCGTCCATGGAGTTGGTGTGCAGGGACTGGGTGCCGCCGAGCACCGCCGCGAGCGCCTGGTAGGCCACCCGCGTGATGTTGTTCTCGGGCTGCTGCGCGACCAGGGTCACGCCCGCGGTCTGGGCGTGCGTGCGCAGCCGCCACGACTCCTCGCTCCTCGCGCCGTAGACGTCGCGCATGCGTCGCGCCCAGATGCGCCGGGCCGCGCGGAACTTGGCGACCTCCTCGAAGAAGTCGTTGTGCACATCGAAGAAGAACGAGAGGCGGGGCGCGAACTCGTCCACGTCGAGTCCACGGGCGATGCCGCGCTCGACGTACTCGAAGCCGTTGCGGAGCGTGTAGGCGAGCTCCTGCGCGGCAGTCGCGCCGGCTTCCCGGATATGGTAGCCGCTGATCGAGATCGGGTTGTACTTCGGCGCGTGGCCGGCGCACCACTCGAACATGTCCACGATCAGCTTGAGCGCGGGTTCGGGCGGGTAGATCCAGGCGTGCTGCGCCTGGTACTCCTTGAGGATGTCGTTCTGCACGGTGCCGCGTAGCTGCTCCGGGGGGACGCCCTGCTTCTCCGCCGCCACCACGTAGAAGCAGAACATGATGATGGCGGGCCCGTTGATGGTCATGGAGACGGAGACCCGGTCCAGCGGGATAGCGTCGAAGAGGGTCTCCATGTCCGCGAGGCTCGAAATGGCGACGCCGCACTTGCCCACCTCGCCCAGCGAGCGCGGGTGGTCCGAGTCGTAGCCCATGAGCGTGGGGAAGTCGAACGCCACGCTGAGCCCCGTCTGGCCGTGCTCGAGGAGGTAATGGTAGCGGCGGTTGGTCTCCTCCGACGTGCCGAAGCCCGCGAACTGCCGCATGGTCCACAGACGAGTGCGGTACATCGTCGTGTACGGCCCGCGCGTGAACGGGAACTCGCCCGGGAAGCCGAGCGCATCGAGATAGCCGTCCCGGGGCAGGTCGAGCGGCGTGTAGAGGGGGGCGACCTCCTCCCCCGACACGGTGTCGAAGCTCGCGTCCCGCTCGGGCACCGCGCGGTACGCCGCCTCCCACTCGGCCAGGCGGGCACGCAGCTCCGCGATCTCGCGCTCCTGCGCCTTCAGCCGCTCGAGCGCGTCGGCCGGGACGTCACGCTCCACGATTCCCATTCGCTCATCATCCCCTGGAGTTGCGCTCCGGAATCCCCTCGGCTCCTACCCCAGCGCGGCGCGCACGATTCGAGCCGACACCTCGTACGGCGTGGTCTCCCCCGCCTCGAGCGCATCCATCGCCTCCGCGAGCATGGCATCCCCTCCACGCTCCTCCCATGTCACGCGCGCCAGCGCCCGCTCGACCGTCTCCCGCACCCGCCGCGCGAGCCGCTCGCGGCGACGCTTCGCCAGCGTGCCGCTCTCCGCGAGCCAGCGCCAGTGCTCGTCCAGCGCGCCGGCGAGCGCGTCGATCCCTTTCCCTTCCGACGCGATCGTCTCGAACACCGGAATCTCCCACGAGGCCTGCGCGCTTCCGCCGGCGATGCCCTCCGGGCCGGTTTCCCCGCCGTCGGGCCCCGCCGGCGCGAGCCCCGCACGGGCGCCGGCCCGCCCCTCCTCCGCGACAGCCGGACCGCTCGGTCCCGACCCCGGGGCGCCACCCGCCGAGCCCGGAACCACCGAGGCCGCCGCGCCGTGATGGCCGCTCGCGCCGGGCGGGCGCCGGCGCCGGCGGGGGCCGGAGCCCTCCCGCAGGTGGAGCATCATCTCGAGGTCCTTCACGAGACGCTGCGCACCCGGGCGGTCCGCCTTGTTCACCACGAAGACGTCGGAGATCTCCATGAGCCCGGCCTTCATGGCCTGGATCGCATCACCGGACTCGGGGACCAGCACGACCACCGTCGTGTCCGCGGCCTGCGCGATGTCGAGCTCGGACTGGCCGACGCCGACGGTCTCGACCAGGAGGCGGTCGAAGCCGAAGGCGTCCATCACGTCGGCCACTTCCTTGGTGGTGACGGCGAGCCCGCCCAGCGAGCCGCGCGTGGCCATGGAGCGGATGAAGACGCCGGCGTCCATGCCGACGTCGTTCATGCGCACGCGGTCGCCCAGCAGCGCGCCGCCGGTGAAGGGGGAGGTGGGGTCGACCGCGACGACGCCCACGCGCTCGCCCCGCGCCCGGTACCGGCGGATCAGCTCCGCGGTCAGCGTGGACTTCCCCGCCCCGGGCGGCCCCGTGATGCCGATCCGGTGGGCGCCGCCGAGCCGGGGGTGCAGGCGGTGCATCAGGGCCTGGAAGCCCTCGCTTCGGTCCTCGACGACGGAGATGGCGCGAGCCAGCGCCGTGCGGCGGCCCTGGCCGAAGGCCTCGAGGAGCGCCGCGAAGGGCTCGGCCGCCGGGGAGTCGGCTCCGCTGCTGGGCTGGATCATCGAGGAAAGATTGCGCGCGCGGGAAAGGGCTGTCAAACGCGGGGGTCGGGCGCGGGCAGTTGGCGTGCGGGGCTATGGGAGGATCCTATTCCCTGCCCGCCTTCCCCTCCGGCGGCCTGATCCCCCTCGCATGCCGCATCGGGTTCTCGAGCAGGTGGGTGGGGATGAACAGCACGACGACGAACATGAGGAAGGCCACGACGAGGCCGGCGGCGAGGAACCAGATGCTGCGGGTGGCGAGGAAGACGACGGAGGCGATGAGGCCGACGGCGACCGCGAACAGGCTGAGCAGTACGCGTCGCACCTGGAGCAGCACGAAGCGCTCGGCGTGAATGACGTCGCGGGGGTGGACGCGGATGCGGAACTCCTCGCGCTCGGCGCGGTGCACGATCTCGCGCACGGCGCCGAACCCGCTGCGGACCTCGTCGACGAGGCTGCGCGCCATCTCGCGGGGCTCGCGCGCCACGGCCTGGAGCAGCTCGCCCTTCATGCGGCCAACGACGGGGCGGGCGATCTCGAGGCCGTTGAAGGCGGGGTCGTAGGCGAAGCCGATTCCCTCGAGGAGCGCCGCGGCGCGGAAGAAGTAGACGAGCTCGCGGGGCAGCTGGAGCGGCCACGTGTAGAAGGTGTCCATGATCTCGTAGATCATCTCCTGAACGCGGCGGTGGCCGAGCTCGCGGGCGCGCTCGATGACCTCGAGGATCTCGCTGGCGGCGTCGCGGATCTCGGCGCGGGAGATGGCGGGGTCGATCATGCCCAGCTCGTACATCCCGTTGATCATGGAATCGAGGTCGTCGCGGGCGGCGGCGAGGGCGAGGCGCAGCAGGCGGTCGCGCACGCCCCGGCCGTACTGCACGACCATGCCCCAATCCAGGAAGACGATGGTGCCGTCCGCCTCGACCAGGATGTTGCCCGGATGCGGATCCGCGTGGACGAAGCCGTCCACCAGCATCATGCGGAGGTAGACCTCCGAGAGCGTCTCCATGAGGCGCCGGAAGTCGAGCTCTCCGGCGGCGAAGCGGTCCGCGAGCTGATTGACCTTGGTGCCCTGGACCCACTCCATGACCAGCACGCGGCGGCGGGTGAAGCGCTCCAGCACGCGCGGCGCGCGCACCCGGGGGTCGGCCTCGAAGTGCTGGTGGAAGAGGGTCATGTGCACGGCCTCCTCCCGGAAGTCCATCTCCTCGCGGACCTTGACGCTGAACTCGCGCACCACGTTCGTGAGCGCGCGCACGTGGTGGTTGGGGAAGAACACGTTGAGGAAGAAGAGGATCCGGAAGGAGATGTCGAGATCGACGGCGACGAGCTCCTCGACGCCGGGACGGAGCACCTTGACCGCGACCCGTTCGCCATCGACCCGGGCCGGGTGGACCTGGCCCAGGCTGGCGGCCGCGACGGGAGTCCGGTCGAACTCCTCGAATAGCGACGCCACGGGAGCGCCGAGCTCCGCCTCGATGACCGCCTCGATGGCGCCCGCATCGTCCGGCGGGACGCGATCCTGCAGGGTGCCGATGGCCGAGAGATAGGGCTCGGGCAGGATGTCGGCCCGCGCGCTGAACACCTGCGCCAGCTTGATGAAGGTGGGCCCGAGGCGGGCGATGGTGGCGGCCAGCCGGCGGGCGCGGCGCGCGTGCGCCTCGGGCGAGGCGACCCGGCCGGCGCCGAACAGGACCCAGCGGCGGCGGTCGCGCAGGAAGGCGAGGACGAAGGGGACGAGCCGGAAGAAGATGATCCAGCCGCGTCGCCAGCGGCTCATCACGTGCGGCCCGCCGGGTCCGGCGCCTCCCTCGGCGGCGGCGGGATCGGCATCCCCCGCTCCGCGGGGAAGACGGCACCGGCCGAGAGGATGTAGGTGAACGCCTCCTCGAGCGTCATGGGCAGCCGCACGACGGAGGCGCGCGGCACGATGGTGAGATAGCCGCTCGTCGGATTCGGCGTGGTGGGCACGAAGACCGTGACGGCGTCGGCGACCCGTGCGCGCATGAGCGGCGGAGCGTCGGCTGTGAGGAAGCCGATCGCCCAGAGGCCTTCCGAGGGATACTCCAGCATGACGACGTCCCGGAAGAAGCGCCGCTCCTGGCTCAGCACGGTGCGCACGATACGGTTCGAGGCGCCGTAGATCCGGCGCGCCACCGGCAGCCGCTCGAGCCAGCCGTTCCAGAGGCCGAGGAAGCGGGAGCCGATGGTGCGCTCGGCGGTCCAGCCGACGCCCACCAGGACGACGAGCAGGACGAGCAGGCCGAGCCCGGGGATGCGCACGCCGAGCGCCGGATACAGGAATCGCCCGAGCAGCCCGTCCAGCCGCTGGAAGATCCACCAGACCACGTAGGCCGTGATTCCGACGGGCGCGATGACGATCAGCCCGGCAATGAGGTGGCGGCGGAGGGCGCGCGCCGCACGGCCGCGGCTCACGGTGCCATCACCTGCGAGAGGATCCGCTCCTGGAGCAGCCACATGGCGCTCCGCTCGCGCTCGGGGCCGGCGGGATGGTCCTCGCCGAGCACGTGGAGCGTGCCGTGGATGGCCAGCCGGGCGAGCTCGTGGCGCGGGGGGACGCCCAGCTCGGCGGCCTGCCGGAGCGCCTGCTCCCAGCCGATGTAGACATCGCCGAGCGGGGGCTCTCCCGGCTCGTGGAGTGGGAAGGAGAGCACGTCGGTGGGCCCCGCGTGGCCGAGGTAGCGCCCGTTCAGTTCGGCGATGGACGCGTCGTCCAGCAGGGTCAGCGAGAGCTCGCCCGATGGCTGCTCGCGCGCCTCGAACGCCGCGCGGACCGCCGCGGCGAGCAGGGCCCGGAGCGCGGGACCCGGACCGAGCCGGACCCGGGGCGGCGCACCGGCCCGGTTCACGTGGACCCGGACCCGCATCAGGAGCCGCGGGAGGCGCCGTGGTGCGTCGCGGCGACGGGGTGCGCCTCCGGCGCCTGCGGCCGCTGGGAGGCGGGATAGTCGATGCGGTGGTGGTACATCCCCGTGAGCAGGCTCGCGAACTGCTCCTTGATGCGCGAGATCTCGCCGAGCGTGAGGGAGGTCTCGTCGAGCTGGCCCTGCGCGATCTTGCCATCCACGATGCGGTCCACCAGCTCCCGGATGTGCTCCGGCGTCGGGTCCTGCAGCACGCGGGCGGCCGACTCGACGCCATCGGAGAGCATCGTGATGGCGGTCTCCTTGGACTGCGGGCGCGGTCCCGGGTAGGCGAACTCCGCCGGGTTCAGCTCGGCGTCCGGGTTCGTCTCCCTGGCCTGCTTGTAGAAGAAGCCGATCGGCTGCGTCCCGTGGTGCTCGGCCACGAAAGCGCGCACGGAATCGGGCAGCTTGTACTCGTCGGCGAGGCGGAGCCCCTCCTGCACGTGGCCACGCACGATGGCGGCGGAGGTGGCGGGCTTCAGGCGGTCGTGCGGGTTGCGGCCCTGCGGCTGGTTCTCGATGAAGTACTGCGGCTTGGCGATCTTGCCGACGTCGTGGTAGTAGGCGCCCACGCGGGCCAGCAGCGGGTTGGCGTCGATGGCGCGCGCGGCGGCTTCCGCCAGATTCGCCACGCTGATGGAGTGCGCATAGGTCCCCGGCGCCTCCAGTGCCAGCCGCTTGAGCAGCGGCCGGTTCATGTCGCCGAGCTCGAGCAGCGTCTGGTCCGTAGTGATGCGCGTGAAGAGCTCGAGCAGCGGCAGCACGCCCATGGCGACGAGCGCGCTGGCCACGGCGTTCAGCGTTCCCCAGATCCCGGCCCACAGCACGTCGTGCGCGCTCTGCGAGCGCAGCATCCCGAGCGAGATCGCGGCCAGCAGGTAGGCGGCAGCGATGATGGCGACGAACACCCACGTCTGTGCTCGCCGGCGCACGACGCGCACGCTGAGCGCCGCGGCCGCGCCGCCCATGACCATGGTGAAGAGCACGGTGATGCCGAGGAACGGCGTCTGGCCGCTGAGCAGCACGGCCATGATCAACGCGAGGTTGAGCGCGAGCCGCCCGTCCCAGAGCGCGGCCGCCACGAGCGCGGCGAAGGCGATCGGGATGAGGATGACGGGGGCATGCGAGCGATCGATGATGGCGGCGGCGGCCACGACCGCCATGAGGAGCCCCGACAGCACGAGGATGTGCCGGAAGTCGTGGTAGGTGCGCGGTCGATACGAGAAGAGCAGCAGCCCGAAGACGAGGAGCACGAGCAGGTCGAAGAGGATCGCGCCGAAGGTGCGCGCGCGTGCCGAGGCTCCGCCCTGCACCTCGCCCAGCCGAGTGAGCTCGTCCTGGTAGGCCCGCAGGCGCTGCAGCTCCTCGTCCCGGATCTGTTCGTGGGCGCCGACGATCTTCTCGCCCCGCATGACCTCGCCCTTCACCACGGGCACCGCCCGGCGGGCTCGCTCGCGGGCCGCCTCCGTGGCATCGCGATTGAGGCGGATGCTCGGCTCGAAGAAGCGGATGAGCGCCAGCCGCTGCAGCTCGGCCACCCCCGGCGGGGCGTTCCACGGGAGGTGGCGCGTGGCCCGGTCGTAGAAGCGGGGCGCGGTCAGGAGCGAGTCACGCGAGACCATCTGCTCGGTGCTGCCGCGGCGGACCCGAACCTGGGGCGAGGCGCCCTCGCTGAGCTCCGCCGCGGAGGCGACCCCCGCCGGCAGCTCCTGCTTGATCGCGTCGAGGAGCGAGCGCGACAGCGCGGCGCGCGCGCGGCTGCCCCGCACGAGGTCGACGGCCTCGTCGGAGGTGGGCAGGCCGTAGCTGCCCATGATCTGGTGGACGCGCGCGCGCACGGCCGTGCTCCCGCCGCCGTCCGCGACGGCACTGTCGAGCTTACCCAGGAAGAGGTGGACGCGGGCCTGCATCGTGTCGACGGCCGAGGGCGTATAGTCGAACACGGGGGCGACCGACGCCGCCGCCTCCGCGCGCTCGCGGTTGAGCTGCTGGTCCGTCTTGTGAATGGGGAAGGCGACCTGCGCGATGATGTCCTTGTCCGAGACCATCCCCTTCTCGAGGATCGGAAAGTCGGGGACGGGGGCGACCGGAAACAGCAGGTGCATGAGGACGGCGAACACGACGAGGACCAGCACGCGTGCGCCGTGGTGCACGATCCCGGCCGGCCACCCCGCCGCGGGCGGGCCGCTCAACGCGTCGAGCGCGTCGCGCATGCCGAACCGGTCTGCCACGCTCAGGCCTCCTCGGCCGCCCCGTCCGCGCCGGCATAGGCGCGGATGATCTCCTTCACCAGCCGGTGCCGGACCACGTCGCCGCCCTCGAGATAGACGAAGTCAATGCCGTCGATGCCTTTCAGGATCCGCTCGATCTCGAGCAGGCCGGAATCGTCGCGGCGGGGCAGGTCGATCTGGGTCTTGTCGCCCGTGATCACCACGCGCGAGTTCAGCCCGAGCCGGGTCAGGAACATCTTCATCTGGGCGGTCGTTGCGTTCTGCGCCTCGTCCAGGATCACGAACGCGTCGGCCAGCGTGCGGCCGCGCATGTAGGCGAGCGGCGCGATCTCGATCGTCCGCGACTCCAGCGCCCGCCGCACCCAGTCGCTTGGCATCATGTCTTCCAGCGCATCGTAGAGCGGGCGGAGATACGGATCGACCTTCTCCTGGAGGTCGCCCGGCAGGAAGCCAAGGTTCTCCCCCGCCTCGACGGCGGGTCGGGCCAGGATGATCCGCTTCACGCGGTTCTTGCGCAGCGCATCCACGGCCGTGGCCACCGCCAGGTACGTCTTGCCCGTGCCCGCGGGTCCGATGGCGACCGCAATGTCGTTCGCGGCGATCGATTGCAGGTAGATCTGCTGCCCCCGCGACTTGGGCGCGATGATCTTGCGCAGCCCCGCGAGCAGGATCCGGGTGTCCTCCTCGCCCACCGGCACGGGCGGCGCGACGCGGCCGTCCGCGGCGGCGGCGACGGCACGCCGGATGTCCTCCACGCCGAAGGGCGTGCCGAGGCGCGCCATGTCCACCAGACGCTGCGCCACGGGCACGGCCCGCTCGACGTCGTTCAGCTCTCCCGACAGGACGAGGTGGTCGCCACGGAGCACGATCCGGCAGCCGGATGCGCGCGCGAGCTCCTGCAGGTTGGCGTCGTTCACGCCGGCCAGGAGGAGGTAGTCCGCGCCCTCCGCCGGAAGCCGGTGCTCGACGATCGTGCTGTCCACTGCTCGTCTCAGCTCCTTCTCTCGGTCACCGCAATGTGGAGCTCGCGCAGCTCGCTCGGCTCCACGGGGGCCGGCGCTCCCTCGAAGAGGGCGCGCGCGGCCGTCGTCTTTGGGAACGCGATCACGTCGCGCAGGCTGCCCGCGCCCACCAGCAGCATCACCAGCCGGTCGAAGCCGAAGGCAAAGCCGCCGTGCGGAGGCGCACCGTAGCGGAACGCCTCGAGCAGGAAGCCGAACTTGGCGCGGGCCTCCTCTTCGCCGATGCCCAGCGCGCGGAAGATGTGGCGCTGCAGCTCCGGATCGTGGATCCGGATCGAGCCACTGGCCATCTCGCTGCCGTTGTACACCGCATCGTACGCCCGGGAGCGCAGCCCCTCCTCGAAGAGCGCGCGGGCCGCCTCCTCGTCGAGCACATCCGTGCCCGTATAGCGCACGAGGCGCGGCACATCCTCCGGCAGCGGCATGGTGAAGGGGTGGTGCACGGCCACGAGCTGGTTCCGCTCGACATCCCAGTCGAAGAGCGGGAACTCCGTGATCCACGCCCAGGCGTGGCGCGCCGCCTCGCGCAGGCCGAGCCGGTCGCCGAGGTGGCGCCGGAGCGCGTCCAGGGCGGCCTCCGCGCCACCGAGCCGGTGCGCGTCCGTCGCGTGGCCGTGGCTCTCGGGCACCAGGGGCGCACCGCGGAAGTGGCCGATGACCAGCACGAACAGGTCGCCGACCTGGAGGCGCACCTGCTCGACGAAGCGGTCCGCGAGCGGCCTGGCGAGGGAGCGCGCGAAGGGCCCGGCGAGGCCGTCCTCGGTGCGGCGGACCCAGAGCGCGCCGGCCGCGCCGGCGGCCCTGGCCACGTCCGCGAGCTGGTCGAGCTCGCGGCGCGACAGCGTGGCGCCATCAGGGGCTCGGATACCCCGGATCCGGGCGCCCGTGCCGCGGGTGTCCTGGAAGAGGCGGAACTCCGCTTCCCGCAGCAGATCCGTCACGTCCTGGAAGCGCATGTCGAAGCGCAGGTCGGGCTTGTCGGTGCCGTAGAGGTCGAGTGCGTCGGCGTAGCTCAGGCGGGGGAACGGCGTCTCCAGCTCGACGCCGAGCACGTCGCGCCACAGCGCCGCCATCATCCCCTCGCCGACGGCGAAGACATCCTCCTCGGCGACGAAGGACATCTCCGCGTCGATCTGCGTGAACTCCGGCTGCCGGTCCTGCCGCAGGTCCTCGTCCCTCAGGCACCGCGCGATCTGGAAGTAGCGGTCGTAGCCGGCGACCATGAGGAGCTGCTTGTAGAGCTGGGGCGACTGCGGCAGCGCATAGAACTCGCCCGGGTGCACGCGGCTCGGGACCAGGTAGTCGCGCGCGCCCTCTGGCGTGCGCCGCGTCAGCATCGGGGTCTCGATCTCGAGGAAGCCCTGCCCGGACAGGTAGCGGCGGACCGACTGCGCGGCGAGGTGGCGCGCCGCGAGCGCCCGCTGGAACTCCTCCCGGCGCAGGTCGAGATAGCGGTAGCGGAGCCGGAGCTCCTCCGCCGGAAGCTCGTCGCCCTTGGCGATGGCGACCGGGATCGGCGGCGTGTCCGCGTCCGAGAGCATCTCGAGCCGGGAGACGTGGACCTCCACGGCGCCCGTGGCGAGCTCCGGGTTCAGGTTCTCCGGCGGCCTCGCCACGACCACGCCGCTGGCGGCGACGACGTCCTCGGCTCCCAGCCCGCGCGCCCGCGCCAGCACCTCCGGCGGACTCCAGTCCGGGCCGAAGGAGAGCTGCACGCGGCCGGAGCGGTCGCGCAGATCGACGAAGACGAGGCCGCCGAGATCGCGTCGCTTGTGCACCCAGCCGGCGAGGCGCACCTCGCTCCCCGCGTCCTCCGCCCGCAGCGAGCCCACCTGCGTGGTCCGCAGCGTCGTCCCCAGCGTACGGCTCATTGCCGCCCCTTTCGCACGTCCGGTTTCCCGCTGAAGATGGCGGCGGCCGGGGAGCGCGACAAGAAGCCGCGCGGCCGCAAGCGCCGTCGGCTTTGGCGCATACGCCGCTCCGAGGGGGTCGCCAGGGGCGTCGGCTCGCGCCGCCCGCGGCTGCGTGTTAGCATGGGGCCATGACAGGGAAGCTGAGCGCGGGAGCGGCGCTGAAGCTGGCGGAGCTCGAGGAGTTCGACAAGAAGGTCCAGCGGGTGCACGGCCTGGTGGAGCAGTTCGCCACGTCGCGGTCCGGGACGGACACCATCTCGGCCACGCTGAAGCGCTCGCTCGGGCGGCTGAAGACGGAGCTCATGAGCGCCGGTCTGGATGCGATGTCGCAGCTGGCGGCCGGGCTCGAGATCGCCGCCGGCCGGGGCATGTCGCAGAGCACCAAGAGGCGGATCCTGCGCGAGGGCGTGGCATCGCTCCGCTTCCAGGTCGAGATGGAGCAGCGCTCGGTCCGGCAGGCGGAGCTCAAGGCGCAGGAGGCGGCCGAAGCACGGGACGGCGGTTGAGCGCCGGAAACCACGCATCCCGAGACGAAACGAGCCCCCGGAGCCGCGCTCCGGGGGCCGTTCCTTTGCCGCCGTCGAGCGCGCGGGCTCAGGTGCCCTCGGCTTCCTCCAGCGCGGCGTAGAACTCCTCGGCCGAGCGTGCCGCGGCCAGCCGCTCCCGCACGCTCTCCTTGCGGACGAGCCGCGAGATCCGGCTCAGCGCCTTGATGTGCGGGCCGGCCGCGGTCTCCGGGCCGACGAGCAGGAAGAACAGCCGGACGGGTGCGCCGTCCAGCGCATCGAAGTCGACCGGCTCCGCCGTGCGGCCCGCGGCCATGCGCAACTCCGGTACCGCGGCGGACTTGCCGTGCGGGATCGCCACCCCGTTGCCGATCCCCGTCGAGAGGACGGACTCGCGCTCGCGCACGGCGCGGAGCACGTCGCCGGGGTCCTCCACGCGATCCGCGCGGGTGGCGATGTCGACCAGCTCGCGAAGGAGGTCGTCCTTGCTTGTGGCTTCGAGCGGGATCTTGATCCGCTCGGGGGTGAGCAGGTCCGTCAAGAGCAAAGGCGCCTCGGGGGAAGGGCGATGGTTCCCGAACTTGTTTCAGCGCGTTAAACTAACGATCCGGTAAACGCCTATCAAGCCGCCAGGATCGGGGTATGAGACTCTCCAACGCGGCACCCCTCGCGGCGCTGCTGCTGATTGCCAGCGGCGCGCGATCGGCGGCCGCACAGCGCGTCATCGACTGGAACATCCGGACGACGGCGGGGGCCGAGGCCGTGGTGAGCGGCGCGGCCGCCGTCTTCTGGAATCCCGCCGCCGCGGGCGCCGTGGCGGGCCGCGGTGAAGCGCTGGTGCTCGATCTCGAGGGCCCCGAGGCGACGGGGCTGCGCGGGCTGGCCGGCGCGGGCGTCGTGCGGCTGCCGCGCGGCGCCACTCTCGGTCTAGGGTACGAGCACCTCGGCATCGCGGACATCCAGCGCACGGACACCTCGCCGCTGAACACGGACGCGGACGTGATCTCCGTGGCCGAGGATCGCTTCACGGCGGTGGCGTCGGAGCCGGTCGCGCCAGGCGTATGGTTCGGCGCGATGGCGCAGTACGCGCGCGCCGACGAGGCGGTGCAGGTCGAGAACCAGGCGAGCTTCGGCGCCGGCGCGTTCGTGCGTCCCGCGGTGGCGCTGCGCCCCTCGCTCGGCGCGGCCGCCTTCACGCTCCCGGGCACCGGGGCGCGCTGGGCAGTCGGCGGGGAGGCGGACGTGCCGGGGACCACGAAGCTGCCGGTGGACGTCCGGGTCAGCTACGGCGTGAGCGGAACGCACGGGCCGAACGCCGTGACCCACCGGATCGCGGGCGTGGTGGGCTGGCGGGGCCGGGCGCTCCTTTCGGTGGGGGCGGCGGCCGAGCCGAGCGCCGGCGGCCGGAGCTGGCAGCCCATGGCCTCGGCCGACCTGCGGATCGCGCGCTACATCCTGGGCGTGACGCGCGAGCAGCTCTCGAGCGGCTTCGGCGACACGTACTCCTTCCGGATCGGCGTCACCTTCTGAGCATCGGGGATCTCAATTGACGGCAGCGGAAGTGGGGAGCGCACGGACGGACCTGCTGGACGTGCTTCCCGCGGAGGCGGAGCGGCTCCTGGCCGAGCACTTCGCGGGGCGGGGCGCGCGCACCTACCGGGTCAAGCAGGTGCTGCCGTGGCTCTACGAGCGGGATGCGCTCTCCTTCGATGAGATGACGGACCTTCCCGCGGCGGAGCGCGCGGCGCTGGCCGAGCACTTCGCGCTCACGGCCCCCGCGCTGGTACGGGCCGCGGAGTCGGCGGACGGCACGGTCAAGCACCTGTGGCGGATGGCGGACGGCGAGCTGGTCGAGTCCGTACTGATCCCGGCGGGGGAGCGGCTGACCCTGTGCATCTCGTCGCAGGCCGGCTGCGCCATGGCGTGCGTCTTCTGCGCCACCGGGTGGTCAGGCTACCGCCGCCAGCTGAGCGCGGCGGAGATCGTGGCGCAGTTCCGCGGCGCCCGGCGCTGGAGCACGGAGCAGCGGGGGCGGGCGATCACGAACGTGGTCTTCATGGGCATGGGCGAGCCGCTCATGAACCCGAAGGGCGTCTTCCCCGCCCTTACGCTGCTCAACCACGCCTACGGATTCGGCGCCCGGCGGATCACCGTCTCGACCGTCGGGGTGGTGCCGGGAATCCTGCGCCTGGCGGAGCGGCCCGAGCAGTTCCGCCTGGCCGTCTCGCTGCACGCGCCGGAGCACGCGCTCCGGCAGCGCATCGTGCCGCTCGAGAAGAAGTATCCGCTCCCGGCGCTGCTCGACGCGCTGCGCGAGTTCGATGCGGCCGGCGGGCGCCGCATCACCCTCGAGTACGTGATGATCGATGGGGTGAACGACGCCCCCGAGCTGGCCGGGGCGTTGGCCGACATCGCGAAGGAGTTCCGGGCGCACGTCAACCTGATCCCCTACAACCCGATCCCCGGCCCCGACTGGCGGCCCACGCCGCCCGCCCGGCTGCGCGACTTCGCTCGCCGCCTCCACGAACGCGGGGTCGAGGCCACGGTGCGTGAGCCGCGCGGCCGCGACATCGCGGCGGCGTGCGGGCAGCTGCGCGCCGAGCACGAGCCGCATCCGCCGCGACCCTACCTCGAGTTGACCCGGGGAGCGGCGCGCCAGTCGTAGGCTACGCCTCCTGCCTCCACGCCGCCGGCCTTCACCGCCGCGACGTCGTGTCCGCCCCGGCCCGCTTCGGCCCCGGCCCCGGCAGCCAGTCCCCTCCCGGGCCAGGATCGGCCGCGGCCGGCCAGTCCCGCCCCAGCACTACGGTGACGTCGATGTCGGGCGGAGCGCCGCCCTTCGACTGCACGCGTCCCGCCCCCAGCGCATCCACCACCGCCCGCGCCGCCCCGGGGCGGCCGCTCCGGTCGAGCACGAGAGTCGAGTCGCGGCGCGCGCCGCCGGCGTTCCCGAAGTAGATCACGTCGAAGCCGTCGGCACGGAGCCGCTCCGTCGCGCGGCGGGCGAGGCCGCCGCGGCCGGTGCCGTTCAGGACCTCCACTCGCACCCTGGGCCCCGCCGGGGCGCTCACCGGCGCGTCCGTGTCGGGCGGCGCGTCGGCCACGAGGGCGGAGGCGGACGCGGCATCGGACGCGGGCGCGTCGCCTGCGGGATGGCGGAGCCCGAGGCCGAACGAGATGAGGAAGGCGACGACGGCCAGGCCGGCCACGACGAGGAGCGCGAGCTCGAGGCGGGCGCGCACCGTCAGCCTTCCTCCGCCAGACGGTTCCAGAAGGCGGTCGTCTCGGGCCGGATGGTCATGCCCCGCTCGATGAGATGGCGGATGCGGGCGCCGAGCACCTGGCGCAGCACCACATCCGCCCGCTCCGGCATGCGGGCCCGCAGGCTGGCGCGCCAGAGCGGGGCGAAGGCGCGGCCGGGCTCCAGGAAATCGGCGAGGTAGAGCGCGCGGCCGGCCCGGTCGAGATCCGGGTGTCCGATGGTGTGGTACGCCACGGCCAGCAGCACGCCGGGATCCTCGACACCCTCCTGGCGCAGGCGCGCCGCGGCGGCGGGCCCGTGCAGCAAGCGGGCGGGCAGCTCCGCCGCCTCCGGCGGCACGATGGGGCGCAGCACCTCGGGCGGCGCATCGCGCAGGGCGTCGTGCAGCCAGGCGACGGCGCGCCAGCGGGCTCGCTCGCCCGGGTCGAGCGCGAGCGCGTCGGCCCAGGCATCGACGAGCGCCGCCACCCGGGCCACGTGCTCCGCGCGCGCCGGGCGCAGCACGGCCCACTCGGGCAGCGTCCCCTCAGCGGCGCGGGCGAGGGCGTCGGGCGCGGGCATGGCGGTCAGAGGTCGGCTCCGATCACCGCGGCGCGGTGCGTCCTGGACCTGCACATCACGCGCGGCATCGCGCTACTCTCGCTCGAGGATGACGTTGTCGATGAGACGGGTGCCGCCCACGCGGGCGGCCAGCGCGAGCACGTCGCCCGGCGAGGCCCGGTCGATGGGCGCGAGCGTATCCGGCCCCACGAGCTCGACGTACTCCGGTTCTACCCCGCCCCCATCCTCCAGGGTCGCGCGCGCGAGCGCGCACAAGCGCCCGGCATCGCTCTCGCCATCCCGCCATGCGGCCAGGGCGCGGGCCAGAGCGCGAGAGAGGCGGATGGTGCGGGCGCGGTCGGCGTCCTCCAGATAGACGTTGCGCGAGCTCATGGCGAGGCCGTCCGCCTCGCGCACGATCGGCGCCACCTCGATGGCGATGGCGAAGTCCAGGTCGGCCACCATCCGGCGGATCAGCGCCGCCTGCTGGTAGTCCTTCTGCCCGAAGACGGCGATGTCGGGGCGGACGATATGGAAGAGCTTGGCCACGACCGTGAGCACGCCCTCGAAGTGGCCCGGGCGGAAGGCGCCGCAGAGGTGGGCCGCCATCGGGCCCGGCACCACCCGCACCAGCGCCTCGCCCGCCGGATACATCTCGACCTCCGTCGGCGCGAAAACGAGGTCCACGCCGCGGCCGGACGCCAGCGCGACGTCGCGCTCCAGGTCGCGCGGGTAGCGGGCCAGGTCCTCGCCCGGACCGAACTGGAGCGGGTTGACGAAGATCGACAGGACGACCAGGTCCGCCAGGGGGCGCGCGCGGTCCACCAGCGAGAGGTGGCCCTCGTGCAGGAAGCCCATGGTCGGGACGAGCGCGACGGTCCGGCCCGCGCTGCGCGCTTCGGCGACCGCGGCATGGACGGCGGCCCGGCTCTCCAGCACCATGTCAGTCGAAGGAGTGCTCCGCGGCGGGATACTCGCCCTTGCGCACGGCGTCGGCGTAGGCGCCGAGCCCCGTGCGCGCCTCGCCGGCCAGATCGGCGAACGCCCGCAGGAACTTGGGCTTGAATCGGTCGTTCAGGCCGAGCAGGTCGTAGAGCACGAGCACCTGCCCGTCCGCGTGGGGGCCGGCGCCGATGCCGATGGTCGGGATCCGGATGGCGCGGGTCAGGTCCGCGGCGAGCGGGGCGGGAAGCAGCTCGAGCACGATCGAGAAGCAGCCCGCGTCCGCGAGCCTGCCGGCCTCGGCCGCGAGGCGCTGCGCGTGCACCTCCTCGCGGCCCTGCACGCGGTAGCCGCCGAGCGCGTGCACCGACTGCGGCACCAGCCCGATGTGGCCCATGACGGGGATGCCCGCCCGAACGAGGGCGTGAACGTGGGCCGCGGTCTCATCGTCGCCGCCCTCGAGCTTCACGGCCTCCGCCCCCGTCTCCTTCAGGATCCGCCCGGCATTGCGCACCGTGTCCTGCGGCGAGATCTGGAAGGAGAGGAACGGCATGTCGATCACGAGCAGCGCGTGCTTCACGCCCCGGCGCACGGCTGCGCCGTGGTGGATCATGTCCTCGAGCGTGACGGGGATGGTGGACTCGTAGCCGAGGACGACCTGGCCGAGCGAGTCGCCGACGAGCACGACGTCGGCGCCGCTCTCATCGACGAGGCGGCCGAACAGGAAATCGTACGCGGTCACCACGACGATCTTCTCGCCGCGCTGCTTCATGTCCAGGAGCTGCCGTGTGGTGACGCGCCGCTGCTGCGCTGCGGGAGGTGTGCCCATCCCGACGCCTTCCTGCCTCGAAGGAAGCGGTGAAAACGGCGCAATGGCGCGCCATTTCACGAGTTGACGCAAGCGGCAAGCTAACCGCACCTTGGGGGGATGTCAAACCCGGTCCGCTACGATCCGCGCCTCGTCGGGGCGCTCGCCACCGAGCTCGCCGGACGGCTCCTCGGAACCCCCGCGCGCACCCTCCGGCTCGATCCCGGCCGGCACCTGGCGGCGCTCGAAAGCGCGCGCCACACCCTCGTGCTCGACCTCCACCCGACCCGCGGCTGGATCACCCTCGCCGCGGCCCCGCCGCCCGCGCCGCGCGTCATCGCGCTGCGGCGGACGCAGGTGGTCGGGATCGAGGCGCCGCCCGACGAGCGGATCCTGCGCCTCGCGCTCGCCGGGCCGCCCCGGAGCCGGCTGCGCCAGCTCGTCATCGAGCTCATGACGAACCAGGAGAACGTGATCGCGCTCGACGCCGAGGGACGCATCCTGACCCTGCTCCGGCGCAGGAGCGGCGGCGCCCGCCCGCTCGAGCCCGGCGCCCTCTACGCGCCGCCGCCGCCGCCCGGCCGCGAGGGGACGGACGCTCCGCTGGCCCCCGAGACGTGGCAGGCCATCCTGGAGGATGCGGCGCCCGAGGCGCGCCGGCGGCGCGTGCTGCGCTCCGTCGCGTGGACGAGCGCCCTCAACGTGGACGCGATCCTCGCGGCGGGCGAAGCGGGCGAGGCGTACGCGCGCTACCTGGCCGTGGCGTGGCCGGAGGCGCCGCGGCCCTGCCTGCTCGATCCCGCCGGCGCGCGGCAGCCCTATCCGGTGCCGCTGCCGGGGCTCCCGAGCGCCGCGGTCCCCTCGCTCCTCGACGCCATCGCCGCGCGGGCGGCGGAGGCGGACGCGGCGGCCGGGGCGGAGGCCGCCGCAGGCACCGCCGCCGCCGCGGGAACGGCGATAGGCGGGCCGGAGCACCCGTCGGGCGGGCTCGCGCCGGAGCTGCTGGAGCGGCTCCGGCGCCGGATGGCCGGGCTCGGCCGCAGGCTGCACCGGCTGCACGCCGAGGCGGCCGGGGCCGCACCCGAGGCGGCCGCGCTGCGTCGCCAGGGCGACGTCCTGCTGGCGCACCTCGGGGCGGTGCGGAAGGGGGCGGCGGAGGTGGAGCTGGAGGACTTCGAGGGCGGGGCGCTGCGCATCGCGCTGGATCCCGCGCTCGCACCGGCGGAGAACGCGCGCCGCCTGTACGACGCGGCGCGCAAGCGCGAGCGGGCGGCGGAGCGGATCCCGGCGCTCGCGGCACGGGCCGAGGCGGAGCAGGCCGCTCTGGCCGCGCTGCTCGCGCGAGCGGAGCGCGGCGAGGCGGGGGCGGAAGAGGTGCGCTCCGCGGCCGGCGAGGCGCAGGCGCCGCCGGGCAAGGCGGGTGCACCGGCTGAAGACCGGCTCCCGTACCGCCGCTACGCGACGAGCGGCGGTCTCGAGGTCCGCGTGGGGCGGAGCGGGCGTGCCAATGACGACCTCACCTTCCACCACTCCTCGCCGGACGACATTCGGCTGCACGCGCGGGACACGGCCGGCGCCCACGTGGTGCTGCGCTGGACCGACCGGGACGCGAATCCGCCGCGGCGGGACCTCGAGGAGGCCGCCGTGCTGGCGGCGCTGCACAGCCGCGCCCGCACGTCCGGGACGGTACCCGTGGACTGGACCCGCCGGAAATACGTCCGCAAGCCGCGCAAGGCGCCGCCCGGGCGGGTGGCGGTGGAACGATCGAAGACGCTGTTCGTGGAGCCGGATGCCGCGGTGGAGGGGCGGCTCAGGCGGCCGTGAGGCCGTCGATCCCGGCGCGCAGCCCGGCGACGAAGGCCTCCGCGCCCTCCGGGCCGCCGCGGTCCAGCGCATCGATGAGGGCGCTGCCGACCACCACGCCGTCCGCGACGGCCGCCACCGCCGCGGCCTGGGCGGGCGTCGAGATGCCGAAGCCGACGGCCACCGGCACGCGGGTGGCGCGGCGCAGTCTCGCCACCTGCTCGCCGAGGTCGGGCGGCAGGGCCGCGCGGGCGCCGGTGACGCCCCGCCGGGAGATATAGTAGAGGAAGCCCTGCGCGCGGGCCGCGATCCGCCGCGCCCGCTCGGGGGGGGTGGTGGGGGCGAGCAGGCGGATCAGCGAGAGGGGCGAGCGCTCGAAGGTGCCCTCCAGCGCCTCGTCGCTTCCCGCGGGCAGGTCGGTCAGCAGCAGCCCGTCCGCGCCGGCCGCGATCGCGCTCTCCAGGAAGCGCTCCACGCCGTACGCGAGCACCGGATTCAGGTACGTGAAGAGCACCACCGGCGTGTCGTGCCCGCGGCGGAAGTCCGCGAGCATCTCGAGCGCGGCCGGGAGCGTGGCGCCGCGCTCGAGCGCACGCTGCGAGGCGCGCTGGATGGTCGGCCCGTCGGCCACCGGGTCGCTGAAGGGGATGCCGAGCTCGATGATGTCCGCGCCCGCCCGGGCCAGCCGGCGGAGCAGGTCCGGGGTGGCGCCGGGATCCGGGTACCCGGCGGTCAGGTAGGGAATGAGGGCGCGGCGGTCCGCCTCGCGCCAGCCGGCGAAGCGCGCCGCCAGGCGGTCGGCGTCAGACGAAGTAGTCGGCGACGCGGATTCCATACTTGTCCGGATCGGTCGTCTTGATGATCGTGCGGAGCGGCGCGCCGGTGGCTGGATCGAGCTCCGTGAGGTCGTGGACCGCGGGCTCGGCGATCATGAGGCCGAGCGGGTCGGAGATGACCTTCACCAGCGGCTGGTGCAGGCGCTTGGGATCCTGGTTGCGCGCGACGACCACGGCCATCTCGTTCGTGTCGAGGATGACCAGCGTGCCGACCGGGAAGACGCCGGTCACGTTCGTGAACGCCTTGACCAGCAGTTGATCGTAGCCGCGGCTCTTGTTCTCGCGCATCTCCCGCATGACCTCGTCCGGCGGCCACGAGAGCGAGCGGTAGCTGCGCTTCGAGGTGGCCGCGTCGAAGCCGTCCGCCACCGCGACGATGCGGCTGAAGAGGCGTGGCGTGCGCGGCCGCCGGTTCGCGGGATAGCCCGTGAGATCCACCTTCATGTGGTGCTCGTAGGCCAGCAGCATCGCGCGGTACGGCTCCTCCGCCAGCCCCTTGACGCCGAATAGCGAGAGCAGCCCTTCGGTCGGGTGCTGCTTCACCTCCTCCCACTCCTCGTCGGTGAGGGAGCCGGCCTTGGTCACGACCGCCAGGTTCAGGCGCATCTTGCCGACATCGTGGAAGAGGGCGCCGAGCCCGAGCTCGTAGAGCTGGATCTTCGTGAGCCCGAGCTTCTGCCCGAGCACCACGCTGAAGATGCAGACATTCACGGAGTGGGTGAACGTGTACTCGTCGAAGTCGCGCAGGGTGGTCATGCCGACGATCGAGGTCTCGTTGTTCAGCACCTGGTCCACGATCGCCTGCACGGCCCGCTTCACGCGCCGGATGTTGACGGCCCGGCCGAGGCGAAAGTCGCCCAGCACGTCCTTGGCCACCTGGACCGACTGGAAGTACGCCCGCTTGGCGGACTCCTTCGCCTCATCGTCGGTCGTGTGCGGCCGCTGCGGCTCGCCCTCGCTGCGCGCCGGCGAGATGCGGATGTGCTCCACGCCGCTCGCGGCGAACCGCTCCGTGAAGCGCGAGAAGGGATCGTCCGAGCGGGCCTCGTCGAGCAGCAGCGAGAGGAAGCGCGCCCACTCCTCGCGGGTCACCCCCGCGTCGGCCTCGACGCCGCCGATCTCGTGGCGACCGAGCGAGCCGGCCACGAAGGAAAAGGCCATGTAGTGCGTGAGGTCGAGGCGCAGGCGCGCGTCGTTCAGGAACAGGAAGTCCCCGATCAGCTGCAGCTCGAGCGTGCCCTCGCGCTCGACGATGCGCCGCGCGATGCGGTGCATCTCCTCGAGAGAGTTCTGCACGGTCGCGTTCTCGAGCGGGTAGAGCTTGAGGGATTGCGACGTCGCGTAGAACGCCGTCACCAGCGAGCGGCCGAGCGGCTGGAGCACGTTCTCGCTCTCGAGGAGCGGCGCGGCGGCGTGCGTGGCCATCAGACCGAAGCCTCCTGCCGGAGCGCGCGCGCCACCGCGTTGCGGACCATCGGGTTCGCCTCGTCCGCGCACCGCTCCAGCGCGGCGCGCGCGCCGGGTGTGTTCATCCGGCCGAGCGCAAGCGCCGCGCAGGCGCGCAGCTCCGGCGCCTGCCGCTGGCGCAGCACGTTGCGGCCGTTCAGCAAGCGGTCGAGGAAGCCCACGCTGTCGGCGTTGGCCACCGCGCCGAAGGCCTCGAAGAAGGCGATCTTCTCCGTGAGGTCCGCCTCCTTCACGGTCCGCGATCGCAGCATCTCCTCCAGCCGCGGGCGCGCCGGCTGGTAGCGCAGCCGGGCGAAGCCGCGGGCGGCCGCCACGCGCACTTCGCGCTCCGGGTCCTCCAGCGCTCCCTCCAGCGCCTCCATGGCGGGGCCCGAGTGGATGGCGACGAGGGCCTCCACCGCGGCCAGGCGGAGCGCCGGCTCGTCACGCTGGAGAAGCTGCGTGATCGGCTGCGCCGCCCGCGGCAGCGCCATCTGGCCGAGCAGCCGCGCGGCACCGCCGGCCACGACGGGCTCATCCGAGCGGAGCAGCTCGATCACGTCGTCCGGG
The DNA here is from genome assembly GCA_963708135.1 of uncultured Gemmatimonadales bacterium. GTDB lineage: Bacteria > Gemmatimonadota > Gemmatimonadetes > Longimicrobiales > RSA9. The sequence goes on from OY970192.1 coordinate 1,992,754, forward strand.
TGCTCGCGCGCGATCGACTGGATGGCGGTGCCGAGGCGGTTCCGGAGCGCCTCGGAGGGCGTGGTCTCCACGCTCCGGATGAGGAGCGGCAGCGATGCGGGCCCCAGGTGCCGGAGAAACACGCCGAGCTCCTCGCCCTCCGGATCGATAACCGCATCCTCCAGCGAGCGGATCAGCTGCGCGATCACCGCCGGATCGCGCAGCTCGCTGAAGATGCGCTGCACATCCTCGCGCTGCTCCGGCGAGAGCAGCTCCTCATCCTCCAGGATGTCGCTCAGCTCGAGCAGGATCCGCGAGCCGGAGGTCAGGTCCCCACGGCTCAGGAACGCCGGCAGCAGCTGGCGCAGGATGCCGAGGATCTCGCTCTGGCGCGCCGGCAGCGGGTCCTCGAGCCGGTCCAGCAGCGCGCTCAGCACGTCCGCCTTGAGGTCCCGCGTCCATTCCAGCTCGACCTCCTGCTGCAAGGCTTGCAGCTCGGGCTCGTCCAGGAAATAGAGCGTCTCCTCGAATTCCTCGCGGCTCATCCCGGGAGGCGGCGCGGGGGCCGTCGCCTGGGCGAGCTGCGAGGGCCGCGGCGGCTCCCCGTCCGCTCCGGAAAGATCCGCCTCGAGCAGGCCGATATCCACGCACTCGAGCTCGGGCGCCGACTCGCGCGGTATCTCGAGCCCCTCCGCCAGCACGTCCACGTAGCCATACTGGAAGGACGCGAACTGCTGCTCCCAGAGCAGCGTGACCACGTCGTCCCCGGTCTGCTCCGCCTGCCGCACGGCGTGCACCACCTCGAGAAAGACCTCGACCTCGTCCTCGAAGCCGGGCAGGAACGTCAGCGAGCGGACCCCATCCTTGAAGAAGAGAAACGACAGGCTGTCCCGCCCCTCGCCCACCGTGAAGGTGCGCCCCGCCCAGCGGAACGCGCCCTCCTCGAGCGCCAGGCGCAGCGAGCCCACCTCCGTCCACAGGTTGCGGAACGCCGCGCGCAGCGACGCGATGAAGCCCTGGTAGACAGGGTTGTTCGACTGGTACAGCCGGTGGGCGCGGACGCTCTTCTCGAGCAGCCCGAACAGCTCCATGACCCGTGCGGGCTCGAGCACGTCCTCGGCCTGGTCGTCGAGGACCCGGGCCGGGCGGGGAGGCTGGACGGAAGGACTCGCCATCAGCGGCTCGTTCGTAGGGTTCATGATCCTATGGAGCTGGTTCGCTCAGGCCAGCGACCTCGGCCACATCCTTGTCCCCGCGTCCACTGAGGCAGAGGATCACCGGGCCGGCACCCGCCCACCGGCTGCCCTCGCGCAGCAAGTACGCGACCGCGTGCGCGCTCTCGAGCGCCGGGATGATCCCCTCCAGACGCGCCAGCCGCTCGAAGGCCGCCAGCGCTTCCGCGTCCGTCACGCTCTCGTAGCGCGCGCGGCCGATCGCCTTCAGGTGCGCGTGCTCCGGGCCCACGCCCGGATAGTCCAGCCCCGCCGAAACGGAATGCGCCGGAGCCACCTGCCCGTCCGCATCCTGGAGCAGATAGCTGTAGGAGCCGTGCAGGACCCCGGGGCGGCCCGCGCCCAGGGAGGCCGCGTGGCGCCCCGTCTCGAGACCGGCGCCCGCCGCTTCGATGCCGACCAGCTCGACGGCCGTTTCGGGTATGAACTCGTGGAAGATGCCCATGGCATTGGAGCCGCCGCCGACGCAGGCCAGCACGAGCGCGGGGAGCCCTCCGACCTTCTCCTGCAGCTGCTGACGAGCCTCGCGACCGATGACCGCCTGAAAGTCGCGAACGAGCCGGGGATAGGGGTCCGGACCAACGACCGATCCGATAATATAGTGCGTGTTTTCCACATTCGCCACCCAGTCCCGCATGGCCTCGTTGGTGGCGTCCTTCAGTGTACGCGTGCCCGACTCGACGGACCGGACCTGCGCCCCCAGCAGCCGCATCCGGTAAACGTTGAGCGCCTGCCGGCGCGCGTCCTCCGCGCCCATGTAGACCACGCACTCCAGGCCGAAGAGGGCGCTGACCGTGGCCGTCGCCACGCCGTGCTGGCCGGCCCCGGTCTCCGCGATGATGCGGGTCTTGCCCATGCGGCGTGCCAGCAGCACCTGCCCCAGCGTGTTGTTGATCTTGTGCGCGCCCGTGTGATTCAGGTCCTCGCGCTTCAGCCAGACGTCCGCCCCGCCCGCCGCCTCGCCCAGCCGGCGGGCGCGGTAGAGCGGCGTGGGCCGGCCGACGTAGTTCCTCAGGAGATCGTCGAGCTCGGCCCAGAAGCCCTCCTCGCCCGCCGCCGCCGCGTACGCATCGCGGAGCTCCTCGAGCGCCGCGACCAGCGTCTCCGGGACGTAGCTCCCGCCGAACTCGCCGAAGCGGCCGCCGGCCGCCCGCTCCCGCTCACCCGCCGCAGGCCCCATCACGACTCCCCGCCAGGGTCCATTGCCACCGACCGCGCCTCCGCGCCGGCCGAACGCGCCGCCGCCTCGATGAAGGCGACGATCGCCCCCGCCGACTTCTCGCCCACGCGCACCTCCACGCCCGAGCTGACGTCCACCACGTCCGGCCGCAGCAGCGCCACCGCGCGGCCGACGTTCACGGCGTCCAGCCCTCCGGCGACGATCAGCCTCACGCCCTCGGGCACCCGCGCGCGCAACGAGGCCACCATCTCCCAGGAGAAGCGCGTGGCCGTGCCGCCCGCCGCGCGCGCGCTCCAGCCGTCGAGCAGCAGCCCGTCCACCACGTCGCCGTAGGCCTCGATGCCCGCCAGGAACTCCTCGCGCGTGCGCGGACGCAGCGCCTTCCATACCGCGAAGCCGCGCCCCCTCATCCGGTACACCAGCGAGGGCGACTCGCCGCCGTGGAGCTGGAGCACGTCCAGCCGCAGCCGCTCGGCCACGCGCAGGAGTCCGTCCCGACGCTCGTCCACGAATACGCCCACCCGGCGCACGCCGTCCGCGGCGGCGTAGATCGCCTCCGCCTCCTCCACGCTCCGGCTCCGGCGGCCGCCCGGCGCCAGCACGACGCCGGCGTAGCGCGCCCCCGCGGCCGCGGCCGCGCGGCCGTCGGCCGGCCGGCAGAGCCCGCAGATCTTCACGTCCACGAGACGGTCCCCTGCCCCGGCGCCGGGCCGTTCCGGCGCGCCTCTCGCGCGCGCGCCCGCCCCACCAGCGCCGCGGCCGCCGCGCGCACGTCCGGCGCGCGCATGAGTGACTCCCCGACCAGCACCGCGTCCACCCCTGCCGCCGCCAGCCGGTTGACGTCCGAGGCGTCGCGGATCCCGCTCTCCGCCACCATCACCCGGTCCGGAGGCACACGGGCCGCGAGCGAGACCGCGCGCGAGAGGTCGGTGCGGAACGTCGCCAGATCGCGGCTGTTCACGCCCACCACCGCCGCGCCCACCGCGAGCGCACGCTCCAGCTCGGCCGCCTCGTGCACCTCGACGAGCACCGCCATCCCGAGCTCCCGCGCCAGCGCGTGGAGCTCCGCCAGCCGCGCATCGTCCAGCAGGCGCACGATCAGGAGCACTGCGTCCGCGCTCACCGCCCGCGCCTCCCACACCTGCACCGGATCCAGGATGAAGTCCTTGCGGAGCACCGGCAGCGCCGCCGCGCGGCGCGCCGCCCGCAGATCCTCCAGCCCGCCGCCGAACCACTCCGCGTCCGTCAGCACGCTGAGCGCCGCCGCCCCCGCCGCCGCGTACGAGGCGGCCAGCTCCTCCACCCCGGCGTCCGGCCGGATCCACCCCGCCGAGGGCGAGCGCCGCTTGATCTCCGCCAGCAGCGCCACGGACGCACCGCCGCCGAGCGCCGCCTCGAAGGCACGCGGCGCCTCCGCCGACTCCGCAGCCGCGCGCAGCTCGGCCCGCCGCGGCAGCAGCCGCTCGATTTCCGCGCGCTTGGACTCTACGATACGACCCAGGATGTTCGACGACACGCTTGCGCTTCGGTTTGGCTTCGGGTAAGTTGGGTTCGGCGAATGTTCGGGCGTTCCGGCCGCCCCGGGATGCGGCCCGGCGCAGGTCCGACTCCCGATCCTGAAACGCGAATCCTGGATTCCATGATCCCGGATCCTCGACCCTGACCCCTGATCCCTGGCTCCTGATCCCCCATCATGGCCCTGACCAAGAAGCAGAAGCAGATCCTGGACTATCTCCAGGAGTTCCTGGCGGAGAACGGCTACTCGCCGAGCTTCGAGGAGATCGCGGAGCGCTTCGGCTACTCCTCGCTCGCCACGGTGCACGAGCACCTGGAGAATCTGCGAGGCAAGGGCTACATCCGAAAGAGCTACAACGCGAGCCGCTCGATCGAGCTGGTGCCGACAGGGATGCGGGTGGCGGCCGTGGAGCTGCCGCTGCTCGGGAAGGTGGCGGCCGGCATGCCGATCGAGGCGATCGAGGAGCAGGAGACGATCGCGGTGCCCGAGGACTTCCTCGGCCGCGGCGGTGAGAACTACGTGCTGCGGGTGGCGGGGGACTCGATGATCGAGGAGCAGATCCGCGATGGCGACTACATCATCGTGAACTCACGCAGCACGGCGAACAACGGGGAGATGGTCGTGGCGCTGGTCGGCGGGGAGGCCGCCACGGTGAAGAAGTTCTACCGCGAGCCGGACGGCCGCATCCGGCTGCAGCCGGCCAACATGGCCATGTCACCGCAGTACTACCGCCCGCACCAGGTGCGCGTCCAGGGCATCGTCATCGGCGTGATCCGGAGGTACGCATGATCAAGAAGCCGTTCCTCATCGGCCGCGGCACGCGCCGCAACCTCACCGTGCTCGTGCTGCGCTGCGCGCCCGCCTCCCCGATCCACGGCCCGTGGACGCTCAAGGCGGTGGTGTCGGCGAACTGAGGCGGCCGGCGCGCTGGCGGGAGTAGTGCCTGACTTCTGGCGCCGGTCGGCGGACGCGCACCTCTTCCCGGCCACCTGGCGCGGGGACGGGCGCGAGGTCAGGCGGCTGATCGCGCGCTCAGCCGTCCTCCCGCCACGCGAGTGCTCCGTGCGGCGACGGCGTCACCGTCAGCACAAGCACGCTCGAGCTGGCCCGCCCGCCGCGCGAGCGGGTATCTTCAAGGGGTCAACGTCCCCCGCAAAGGATCACCGATGTCGAGCGATGAACTGGAAGCCGTGGCCTTGAGCTTGCCCGTGGAGCAGAGAGCGCGCCTGGCCCATAAGCTGATCGCGAGTATTGACGATGAGCCGGCCGGCCAGATCGAAGAGGCATGGATCCAGGAGGTTGATCGGCGCGCCGAAGAGGTGCTGAATCGCGAGGTCGAGACTGTGCCGGGCGATGAGGTGTTCCGCAAAGCGTTTGCGAAGCGGCCAAGGAAGTGAAGCCTCCTCCGTTTCACTCCGAAGCGGAAGAAGAGATGAACGCCGAAGCCGATTATTACGACAGCAAGGCCGAGGGCCTGGGCTGGGATTTCTTGGTGGAAGTCCGCAGCGTGGCTATGGATGCCGCCAGGAACCCGGGCCGCGGGAGCCCGTACAGCCGGCACACGCGGCGGCGACCCCTCCGCCGATTTCCTCATTGGCTGGTCTATATCCCATCGCTACAAGGGATTACCATCGTTGCAGTCGCGCATCCCAGTCGCAAGCCCGGTTACTGGACGGATCGGCTCTGACGAAAGCCGTGGCAGGCAGCGCCCGGGCGGCGAGAGCTGAAGGGTACTGGCGCTATGCTGCTCGCCGGCCCGCGGACGCTGAAGGCGGTGGTGTCGGCCAACTGAGGCGGCCGGCGCGCTGGCGGGACTAAGGCCTGACTCCTGGCGCCGGTCGGCGGACGCGCACCGCTGCCTGGCCACCTGGCGCGGGGACGGGCGCGAGGCCAGGCGGCTGATCGCGCGCTCAGCCGTCTTCCCGCCCCGCGAGTGCTCCGTGCGGCGACGGCGTCACCGTCAGCACCAGAACGGTCGAGCTGGCCAGCCCGTGAGTTTGGGGTGAAAGCTGCACGGATGAGGCTCGCGACGCGGGCCTGCAGCCCTGACCGGAATAATCGTGGTCAGGGCTGCACGCATCAGCGCGTCCATCCAGCCGTGCTGTCCTGAGCCGAATCATTCTGGTCAGAGCGGCGGGCCCGAGCTGGGAAGCGCATGCGTGCAGCCCTGACCCCAACGCGGACAGGTCGAGCGCGCCACTCCGCCCGCGGCGCCACTGTGGGATCCGCGCGTGTCGCCCGTCCAGCGCATCACCGTCGCCGCGTGAGCGGCCGTTTGCCGCATCCGTCGGAGACCATCGGCCCCGGGCTATTGAACAAGATCCTGCGCGATACCGGGTTCTCTCGGGACCGGCTCATCAGCGTGTTGTGGCTTCGCGGCCGCACGCCGCGGTGCGAGGAGGCAGTACAGCGCCGGCGTGACCGTGAGCACCAGCACGGTCGAGCTGGCCAGCCCGCCGATCAGCGCATAGCCCAGCGCGTTCCAGATGTTGGCATCGGCGTTGCCGCCCGACAGCACGAGGGGCAGCAGGCCGAAGATCGTCGTCGCCGTGGTCATGAGGATCGGCCGCGCGCGGTCGAGCGTGCCCTGCACCACCGCATCGCCCACGCGTACGCCGTCCTCGCGCACCAGGTGATTGACGTGGTCCACGAGCAGGATCGCGTTGTTCACCACGATGCCTCCCATCATCACGACGCCCACCACCGCCTCGCGGGTGAAGCTCGCGCCGGTCAGGTAGAAGGTCAGGAAGACGCCGATGAGCGCCATCGGCACGGTCAGAAGCACCACGAACGGCTGGCGCAGCGACTCGAAGAGCGCGGCGGTCACCATGAAGACGAGCAGCAGCGAGACGAGCAGGACCCCGTACATCTGCCCCTGCTCCTGGTCGGACCACTGCCACGCCTGCCGGCCCGAGACGCTGTAGCCGGGCGGCAGGAGCGTGGTGGCGAGGACCGCGTCCTCGACCCGGTCGCCCAGCTTGGTCGGCCCCCGGAACTCGTAGCTCACGGTCCGCTCGTACTGCTGGTCCTCGCGCCGGATGCTCGTCTGGATCGGCTGCTCATCGAGGGAGGCGACGTCCCCGAGGCGCACCGCCGGGCGGGGCGCACCCGCGCCGTCCGCGCCGCCCCCGCTGCCCGCCGCGCCGGCTCGGTCCGCCAGCCCGCCCGCGGCACCGCGGGTGGGTGGCTCCGCCGGCGCACGGTCGGTCGCACGCGGTCCGGAGGGGTTCGCCGCCTCTCGCCCGCCGACCGTGAGCAGCACGTCCATCAGGGTCTGCGTGTCCAGCGTCCGGGCACCGGCGCGCTTGACCGCGAGCCGGAGCTCGCGGCCGCCGACCTGAACGACGCCGCCGCCGGCGTCGCCTTCCGTGGCGGCGGCAACCTGCCGCACGACGTCGCGCGCCGTGAGCCCGTGCGTGGCGAGGCGGGGGCGGTCGAGCCGGAGCACCAGCTCGCTCGCGCGGTCGCTCTCGTACCACGCCCCGGCGGCGTTCGTGTCCACGTCGCCGATGCGCGTGAAGCGCTCGAGGCGCCGGCCCAGCGCCTCGGCGATCTCCCTGGTCTCGTCGAAGTTGTAGCCGCGCACCTGGATCGAGTACATCGGGGGGCTGCCGCCGCCGCCGTAGAAGGTCGGGCCGAAGCCGTAGACGTGCACCGTCGCGCCACCGAAGCGGTAGCTCTCGGCCACCAGCCGGTCCTTCAGCGCGAGCGGCACGGCCGTGTTCTCGAGCGAATCGGGGAACGTGACCCGGATGTCCGCGTAGCGGGCGCCGACGCGGGTGACGAACCGGGCGACCTGCGGCGCCCGCTCGAGCTCCGCCTCGAACCACCGTGCCAGCGCGTCCGTGTGCGCCAGCTCCTCGCCGCGCGGCATGAGGATCTGGATGTCGAGGTAGGTGCGCTCGCCTCCCCAGCTCCGCCACACCACGCCGCGCGTCACGTCCTTCTGGAAGAGCCGGCCCGAGCCGGCGAGCAGCGCGAGCGCCAGCGTGATCGGTACCCAGGGCCTGCGCACCCCGAAACGAAGCGAGGCGACGTAGCCGCCGCGCAGCGCCCGGAGCGCTCGGCCACCGGCGCGGCGCAGAGCGCCGGGAGTGAGCGGGGCGGAGGCGTCGCCTGGCAAGGAATGCGAAGGGAGCGGGCCATCCCCGGGAACGCTTCCGGCCGGGCGCGGCTGCCCGAAGCGGCGCAGCAGCCGCGCGGCCATGGCGGGAATGAAGCTGAACGCCACCGCCGCGCTAGCCGCGAGGCTCAGCCCGACCACCGCGGCGAGGGGCACGTAGTAGGCGCGCAGGTCGCCCTGGAGATAGACGAAGGGGACGAGCACCACGACGGTCGTGAGCGTCGACGCCAGCACGGCCAGGACGACCTCCCGGCTGCCGCGCTCGGCGGCCGCCTCCGCCGCTTCGCCCAGCGATCTCCGCCGGTAGACGTTCTCGAGCACCACGATCGCGTTGTCGACCACCAGCCCGAAGCCCATGGCCAGCCCCATGAGCGTGAGCACGTTCAGGCTGAGGCCGCCGAGGTAGACCAGGTTGAGCGTGAGCAACGCCGAGAAGCCGATCGTCGCGAACGCGATTGCCGCCGACCGGAACGAGCGCAGGAAGGCGAGCAGCACCAGAAAGACCGCGAGCGCCGAAACGAGGGCGCGCGTGCGCAGGTCGGTGAGCTGCGTGCGGATCGCCGCGCTCTCGTCCTGATCGAGGAGCAGCCGCGTGCCGGGCGGCAGCCCGCCGTGCGTCGCCGCGAGCCGTGCCTTCACGCGGTCCGCCACCGCGACCGCGTTGGTCCCCGGCTCGCGGTGTACCTCGAAGCTCACGGCCGGGAAGCCGTCGATCCGGTAATAGCTGTCCGCGTCCTCGTAGGTCTCGTGCACGCGGGCCAGGTCGCCGAGGCGGATCGCTACGCCGCCCCGCTCGACGAGCGGCGCGCGCAGCAGCGCCGGGACCGAGGCGACGCGGTCGCGCAACGTCACCGTGCGCACGCGGCCGCCCTCGTCCACCGCACCCGCCTCCCGCACCAGGTTGAGCCCGCGGACGCGGCGGGCGACCTCGTCCGGATCGAGCCCGAGCGCCTGCGCACGGCCCGGATCCAGCTCGATCTCGAGCAGGCGACGCCGGCCGCCGCGGACCTCGATCGCGCCGGCGCCCTCCACCTGCCTGAGCGCCGGCACGATCCTGTCCTCCGCATACGCGCGCAGCGCCTCCGGCGTGTACGGCCCCGTCACCGTGTAGACCAGGAACGGTTTGGCCTGCGCGCGCAGTGCCTCGGGGACGTACGGCTGGATGCGCGGCGGCGAGGCGCCCGCCGGCAGCTCGCGCGCGAGCGCCGCCAGCCGCTCGGAGAGCGCCAGGCGCGCGAACTTCATGTCCGTCCCGCGCGCGAACTGCACCTCGATCTGCGCCCGGCCGACGCCCGCCGGCGCGTCCGACACCGACGTGACCTTCGCCACGCCGCGCACCTCGTGGACGGCGGACTCGATCGGCGAGGTGACGAGCGCCTCCGTCGTGCGCGCGGAGGCGCCCGGCCAGAGGGCGGTCACCGAAAGCTGCGGCAGCTCGGTATCCGGCAGCAGCTCGAGCGGGATGTTCCGCCACGCGGCGGCGCCGAGCACGCAGACGGCCAGGTAGGCCATCGCGACCGTGACGGGGCGGCGGATCGAGAAGCGGATCATGGGGCCAAGTGAGCCCCGGCGTACAAAGGTGCTATGGGTGCCGTCGGCCACGGCATCGCGCGGAGCACCGAGTGGGCGTCGATTAGCGCGGCCATTCCAGGCGGTAACGGCTGATCCGCTCGACGTCGAGGCTGTCGAAGGTGACCGCCCAGAGCGTGTCTCCCCGGATCACGACAGGCTGTTCGGTCGGGTACCCCGAGTAGCGGACTCCCTTCGGGAGCGCGACGCGTCCGAGCCAGCGGCCGTCGTGGGCAAAGACGTCGAAGGCGCCCTTCGAGGCAAGGTCCCAGGTGTGCTTCACGCCCGTGCGCGCCGCGACCTGGGGAGGCACCGTCGAAAGCACGCTTGGCTGGTTCGGCCAGACCCAGACGCGCCCGTCACCGGGGAATATGATTCGCGCGTAGGCCGGCCGCTCCTCGGGGAGATCGACCGGCACCTGGATCACCTTCTGTTCCAGGAACCGACGCTCAGCGCTCGAGGCGTGCACGGGAGTCCAGGCTCGACTGATCCTCAGGACACCCGGTGCCCAGCCCGATACGTCGAAGCTGTAGGTCCGCGGGCAACCGACTGCCACGGCTCCCCTGGGGCTCATCGCCCACGTGACCTTGGGGACATAGGGCGCCCGTTGGTCCGGGTAGAACCCGACGCGCGCTCCGATCGTGTCGAGGGTCGGGCAGCCTACCTGAAAACGCGACTCAGCCCAGACGGTGTCCTCCAGCGCGCCGCTGGAATCGATGCGCGCGTAGATCGGCCGTGGAAACGTGACCCGCAGATCGTCGTCCAGCGGGGGGACGAGTCCGACCCAGAGGGAACCGTCGCCATGGAAGGCGATGGTGGTCTCGCTGTAGGACAGCGGCATGCCTGCCGGCCTTGCGAAGCTGGTCACCCGACCCTGAGGATGGAAGATCTTCACCCGACTGTTGCCCAGGTCGTAGGCCGCCACGGATCCGTCCCGGCCGACCGACATCCCGACGACGCCGTACACCTCCGCCGGACCCTGACCCAGGCGGGCGACAAGGCCTCCGTAGGTCCCATCGGCCCGGAAGCGCTGGATTCCCTCTTTCGGCTGGTACGTGTACACATCGCCGTTCGGACCCACGGCGAACGCGAGCACCTTGTAGAGGCTCGTCTCCGGCTCCCCTTCCACGGAGCCGTAGCTCCGGACGAGCTCGAGGCGCACCGTGCCCTCCGCCGCGGGACGGAGGTTGTGCACGGTGAGCGTGTCGCCGGCCCGGCGTCGCTCCACGCCGGATGAATTCGACCGTTCCGTACTCGAGCACGCGCCCGGCAGGCCGGCGCACATGAGGAAGACAACCAGGCCGCGGCCGACCCTGCGGCCCTTCACGCCGGGTCCTCGGAGCTACGCTTCCTCCGCCCGCGCCGGCCGACGGCCCTCTCGCCCGCCGCCTCCGAGATTGCGCGGCCGTGTGACCACCCACCCGACGGGCACGCGGCCAGGTACACCATCGGCGCGGCAACGGGGCGGCGGATCGACAAGCGGATCATGACTTCGAAGGAGTCTGGTCCGGCGCCCGCGACAGAAGCACAGTTTTCCACGGGGCCATCCCACTACTGCTTCAGGATCCGGTATCCGACGACGGAGGGCACATCGAATTCGTCCTTGCTCACGCCCCAGAGCATCCCGGCGCCCGCCGCGTAGGGGACGAAGCCATGCGGCCCGTGGAGGGTAGCCATCGGCCGGCCGGTCCGCCCATCGAGGACCGTCAGGTCGTCGGTCCCGTAGGACGCGGCCGGCCGGGCAAGCCAGACGTCTCCGTTGGTGCCCACGAATACGCGATCGATCGGGGGCATGTACCTGGGGAGGTGGAGCGAGTCCCGGGCAAGGCGCATCGCCTCGTCCGACCTGGTACGCAGCAACAGGAATATCCGGGCCATGCGCTCTCGGACGCTGTCGGCGACGCGCTGGCCGATGGGCAGAGGCCGGTAATCGAGTGCTTCGTGGAAGATCGTGTCCGCAGTGGGCCGGATACTCGTGACGTCGAATCGAGCAGCCCCTGCCGCCGTGGGTAGCCGCCGGGTTACCACCACGACCGCGCCGCCGCCCGGGGCGACCGCCACCACGTCGTCGCTTCGGAACGGATAAGGGAAGTTGATGATCGAATGACCGGTCCGGATGATGCCGTATGCGTGCTCGTTGCTCACCGAACCGAGGCGGCCGATCTCGCCGCCCGCCGAATCCAGGAGCAGAAGCGGCAGGGCCGGTGACGAGCGCCTTCCCGTCGACGGGATCCCCAGGAAGCTTCCCCCGGCAAGCATTGCGGCGGGGGGCGTGGGCCGGGAAGAGAGCGGGAGCATCGGGCCGCGAACCGTAACATCTCGCAGCAACCGACCAGCGCTCGACCAGAGGGAAACGCGATACCTCGGCCGGTCTATAGTGACCAGCGTATCGCCGAGCCAACCGAGTGCGCGGAGCCCGCCGAATTCTCCCGGGCCGGCGCCACGACGGCCGAAGGAGCGCAGAAAACGGCCGCGCGCATCGAAGACCGCTACCGTCTGATCGAGGCGATCCGCCACGAACACGTCGCCCCGGCGCGAGACCGTGAGGTCGGCGATATCGCTCAGCACGAAGCTCGAGCCGCCATCGCCCGGGATTACGACGGCACGGTCGAGCCGCCATGTGGTGCCCTGGCCGTCAAGGGAGACTGCGGCAAAGGCTACGCCGATAGCAACCACAATCATCCCGACTGCGAGCCTCGCCGGCGCCTCCGCGAAAGGTCGGTACTTTATGGCTGTTGGCACTGATTGCCCTCCCGCCGCGTCACATTAGGTGGATCGCCTTGATCCGATCTGTGGCATTAGCAAATGCGGCACCACGACAGGAGCGCGGGCCGCGTGCGAGCCGGAGATTACCTGGGAACCAGAACGGCCTCGACCGCGGGCGCGCCCAGAGGGCTTGGCCGCTCGAGTAACGCGGCGGCGCGGCCAGGCCGCAGCCGCACGTCGAGGACGGCCGTGTTCAGCCCGCTCGTCTCGTCGCTGCCGGCCACGGCGGCCTGGCGGCGGATGCGGACGAGGACCGAGGCGACGTCGCCGTCGCGCCGCAGCGCCGCCTCGACCCGCGCGGCCTTCTCCGACGTCGCCTCCATGGTGGAGCCGCGGATCTAGTGAATCCTTTGCGACCGCGAATGCGTGACCCATGGCTGCGGCCATCACCCGAGCACCGAGAGGCACCGCGACAATCGCCTTTACCCTGCCACTGCGGCCGATCACGTTCCAAAGGCTGCGGCCGCGCACAACCTGCTCGCGTTGCAGCCAGATGGCGCCGTCATTGGCCCCGAAGCCGGCCGTCACCGGAGGGAGATGCTTCGGCAGGAACAGCGCCTCTCGGACCCGTTTCTCAGCCGCGCCGCGCGCCGTAATGGCCGGCCCGCGTGCATGCAGTCTAACTCCCCCGCCGCGATCCCCGCGGATTGTTGAGTTCCACGTTGTGCATCTCATCGTCCGCACTGAACCCGTCGCCGGTGAGCCACGTTCCGTTCTGCTGGATCCTCGTCTTAACCGTGCTCCCCACACAATGCGCGCTCGGACAAAAGTAGAGGTTTTCCGTCTCGATCCGGCGGTTCCCCTCCCGGGTGACGAGTACGACGCTGCCGCGTGCCAGCACGGTCTCCGTTCGCTCATTCAGGGTCCCGGACCGGGAAGTCAGAGCCGCGGTTTCTCGACCGTCGGCGCCGAAGATCGTGACGCGCACCCCCCAAAGCTCGTCCCGCGCCGAGTCTCTGAAAGCGTAGGCGCTGTCCGCGGTGAGCACGCCCCGCCGGATCCCGCCCGGTGTGATATTGTGCTGCACACCAAACATCACCCAGTCGGCCGCCGACCCGCGCTCTCGGGCAGCAGCTGTCGGTTCGTGCGCCACCCCGCTGCACGCTGGCGCGATCAGGATTAAGCTGATCCGCGCGAGTCTCTTCATTCTCTGCCCTCTTCCGGGCTCCACGGGTTACGGAGCTACGGGAACTCAGGTACCACCGTCATCCCAAGCCCTCTCGCCGGATCCGCTTGAGGTCCAGCCTGCCGGCGATGAGCGGTCACAGCATGTACTCGCGAAATACGTCGGGCTCTCCAGCCGGTTACCCCGAGCCGGATCTCCTTCGATTGCGCTACGCCATGAAGCCGACAGCCGCGGCGGAATCGAGGCTGCACAGGGCCAGCCAGCGCTGGCGGCGCCTCGATGGGGCTCAACTTTCCCCCCTCGTCCGGGCGGGAGTGCGGTTCGTCAACGGCGTCAGCCAGCAGCGAGAAGAGCTGCGGACGCGGGCCGCCTGATCAACCCCAGATCCTACAACGTTTGAGAATACCTCCGGCGGCGGAGTCCATATCCGATTGATGCTCAGCATGCTTGGGCCCAGCCGGCTGTGTGGAACGTGTACTCTCACGGATAGCCGAGCGCACCCTTTGCCCCACCACCCCCGTTGACCTCAGGGATCAGGGGCGCCCATGTTGTCGCGCCGGTGAACTCGTTGCCGGCGGCCCGTTGAAAGTCCCGCCTGTGAGCAGTTCCGCTCCACACGCAGTCGTTGACTACGAATTCGTCGAACACCACCAGCCTCTGAATGGGTGGACTATAGCGCTCAGGTGCCGCCGCGACGCGCCCGTCAGCGCCGCGGCAGTTCCCGTCCGGAACGCACAAAATCCGGTGACCTGGCTATAGCCGTTCCCTCGACGCCCCCAGCCTTCGCGCGCGTGGAACAGGAACGCGTGGAGTTCGTGCACAATTCCCCTGCGGGACCTATAAGCCGTTCGCTGCCCTGAACATTCACTGACGCCCGACGAGCGTCGCTTCCGCAAACACACAGCACCCGCAGAATGTCCGTGTCCAACGAATCCCTGGCCTGCAAAATGACGAGGGTTGTAGACCCGGCCACGACCGTGCCGTCTGACGGGAGGCGCAGGCTCCCGAGAACTGCCCCGCTGGAGCGGAGTAGCAGCCAATCGGCGGACGCAGCCGAGGAGTGCGGCGTTTCCCGAACCCACACCGCGTGGTCCGAGGCCCCGATGATCGCATCGTAGCTAGGCAGAACATGGCTCGCCGGAGTGGCGTCCACCGCTCGCGCATAGGCCGCCCTGATCTTGACCCAGTCACCCGCCGAGAGCGCGCTACGCCATCGTTTCCACTTTTGCTCGGTCGACTGCTCCCGTCTCACGCGCTCGTGCTCGATATCCTCGTGGGTCGCAGGTTCGTGCCCTATCCTTACCGCCGTGGTTGGCAATTCCCTCCCCTGCATATCGAAGCGTCGCAGCTTCAGTGAATCACTCGTGCCAACCCACAGGGTCCGCCCCACCAACGCGGAATGCGTCCGCGGACCAAGGATCACGTCCTGGAAACTCCTGAAGCGGGGTTCGCTGTACAGCCACGCTCGGGGATTCTGTTGCCGCGTCAGTACTCGGAGTGGGCGGGACCCGCCGTCAAAAAACGTGAACGTGGTCGTATCAATGACCGGCATCTCGCCCGGCCTGTCCTGAGCGCTGCCCCGGGAGCCTCGATCAGCAAAAACCACTGAACACCCGGAGACAAATCCGACCAACGTGGGCCGGAGCTGAGAGAATGCGGACAAAGAGGGATGCCACGTAGCAAGCACCGCACCTTGGCTAGAGAGGTGCGTAACTCTGACGAGCTGGACATCCCAGATACACAGGCCTCCAACTGGATCGAAGCCGATCCTCCCAATGGCCTCCGTCATCCCGGGCCCGCTGCCGCGGCCCCCGAAACTGCGAAGGTACCTCCCGCCTAGCGTGAATAGCTCCACTCGCTGAGTGTACTCGTCAGCCACGGCGAGAAGGCTGTCGGCAAACATTGCGACGCCCCGGATCTTGCCGAAGGCTGCGGGACCTTCTGCCGCCGCCCCCCCGATCCTAGCTATCTCCCGGTATCGAAGCGCCGGGTATCCATCTGTCCGCATTTGGCCGTTGGCGGGATCCCCGCCTGCACACGCGCCTGCTGGCGCACCCAGAGCAACCCACAAGAGAACGAGGTAAGCCGAGCATCTGTGCCGGGTATCCGAGACTCTGGCGGCTCCAATGCGGCACGCGATCGGAAACTGACGCACCCTACCGCTGTTGCCGGCCCCCAAACATGACCTCCCAGTACTGTCCGGTTAAGCTGAGATGATGATGCCGTAACGGATTGCTACATGGTGCGTTACGACGTTTTGGTTGCCGCACCGATTTGAACTTCGCTCCTGCGCCGCTATCCTGCCCGGACCCCCCGGCCGGAGTAGCGCATGAATCCCGGAAGCACGGTTTTCTCACAGGTGATGGCCCACGCATCTCGCTTCGCGCTCGATCGGTGCATCCGCCGCTACCACGGCAACCGGAGGGTCCGACGTTTCTCGTGTCGGGACCAGTTCCTCGCCATGGCCTTTGCCCAGCTCACCTACCGGGAGAGCCTGCGGGACCTCGAGGCCACCCTCGGGGCGGCCCCCGAGAAGCTGTACCATCTTGGCTTCCGTTCGCCGCTCTCTCGCAGCACGCTCGCCGATGCGAACGAGAATCGCGACTGGCGCATCTACGCCGATTTCGCTCAACGCCTGATCGCAGACGCGCGTCGGCTCTACGCCGACGACACGTTGGGGATCGAGCTCACGAACACCGTCTACGCGCTGGATTCCACCACGATCGACCTGTGTTTGTCGCTGTTCCCCTGGGCCTCGTTTCGTACGAGCAAAGGCGGCGTGAAGCTGCATACACTGCTCGACTTGGCAGGCAGGATCCCCGCCTACGCCTGGATCACGGACGCGAGCACCAAGGGAGCCAAGCCGCAACTGCGAATCAGCAACGCCCATGCCCCGTTTCTCCAGTTAAGGGCGCATTTTGTAACCGATGCTACAGCAATGCGTTGGGCCGTCCGCTTCGCCTCGCAGGGGGCATCACCGGACTGCAAGTCACGTTGCGGCGAACGGCGCTCGTCGGCGTGAGCATCTCTCGTAAGTCATTGCAGCGTAAGCGTCTGTCAGTGAGCGCAAAGACTAGCGAGAGGGTCCGCTAGAATCTTTGCAGCCCCAACAGTGCTGCATCTACGGTGTGCGTCCGAATACCGATGCCTCAATCCCGAGTCTCTTCGCCCGTGCCTGCAAGGCCTGTCGCGACATGTTCAGCCTGCGTGCGGCCTCGGAGAAGTTCCAGCCGGCCGCTTGGAGGTGCTTCACGAGGAGCCGTTTCTCGAACTCTGCCATCAGGACCTTGTAACCGGCATGCCCGCCGCCGGGCCTGGCCGCGGCGGATCGCGGCCTGAGCGCCCTTTCCATATCGGCAGCCCCGATCTCGACGTGCTCGTCATCGCAGTGGAGAGAGGCACGCGCTAGCACATTCTGCAACTCGCGGACGTTCCCGGCCCACGGGTGCGCGAGGAGGAGCGCTATGGCGCCCGGTGTCGGGTGGAGCACCGGAATCGAGTACCGTTCGGCCTGACGCTCAAGAAACTCTTCCACGAGCAACGGGATATCGTCTGTTCGCTCCCGGAGCGGCGGCAGGTGAACCGCGATCACATCGAGGCGGTACCACAGATCGTCCCGGAACCGACCCGCCTCGACTTCCGCCGCAAGTGGCGTGTTGGTCGCGCAGACAACCCGCACGTTGACCGTTCGCGGCCGGACGCGTCCGAGCGGCACGACCTGCCCGGTCTCCAACACGCGCAGGAGCTGCCCCTGGACCTCAAGCGGGAGTGAATTGATCTCGTCCAGGAACAGCGTGCCGCCATCCGCCTCCACGAATGCTCCCGGCGTATCGCGGTCGGCGCCGGTGAACGCACCCTTGACGTGGCCGAACAGGCGGCTCGCGGCCAGGTCGCGAAGGCCGGCGCCGTTCAGGCACACCAGCGGCCCCTTCCGCTTCCAGGCCGCGTGGAGTCCGCGGGCCGCCAGCTCCTTCCCCGTCCCGGTTTCCCCCACGAGGAGGACGGGCTCCGCCCTGCGACTCGCGAGCGCGAGCATCCGGCGTGCCTGCCGCATTGCCTCGCTGCCGCCCAGCAGCGCGGCGAACGGATCACCGTCCGGAGCTGAACGAACCTGCCCGAACGGCTGTGTTCGCCGGCTCTCCGGCACCTGCATGCTGGACATACTCCTCCTGGGCTTTGGGCGCCCGAGCGGATTCCACCACCTCGTACACGACCGGCACCACGATCAGCGTCAACGTCGTGGACGTCACCAGCCCCCCAAACAGCGCGATGGCGAGCGGCGCCTGCAGCCCCGCGCCGGCGCCGATCCCGAGCGCCATGGGCAGCACCCCCAGCATTGTCGTCACGGAGGTGAGCACGATGGGCCGCAGCCGCGCGCGGCCGGCGGCGTGGATCGCCTCGCGGAGTGGCATCCCCTCGCGGCGCAGGCGGTTGATGAAGTCGATCTTCACGACGGCGTCGTTCTCGGCGATGCCGGCGAGCACGACGAGGCCGATGAGGGAGACGCTGTTGAGGCCGGCGCCGCTGATCCAAAGCGTCAGGAATGCGCCGACGAGGGCGAGCGGCACGCTGAGCAGCATGATGACGGGTTGGAGGAAGCTCTCGAACTCGGCGGCGAGGATCATGTAGACGAGGAGCATGGCGACGGCGAAGGCGAACGCCAGACCGCGGAAGGCGCGGCGCATCTCCTCGTTCGCGCCGCCGACCTCGACCTGGACGCCGGCCGGCGGGTCCAGGCCGGTGAGCGCCTGGCGGATCTCGCGCACCGCGTGATCGAGGCCGCCGCGCGCCACGTCCGCGAGCACGGGGACGACCTGCGCCTGGTTGGCGCGGCGCACCTCCGCGGGGCCGAGGCGGGTCCGGCTTCGGACCAGCTCCCGGAGCGGAACGCCGGCGACGCGCAGCAGCCCGAGCGCCTCCGCGGAGCGCCGGTCGGCGGCCGGCAGCCGGACCAGGACGGGCACCTTGCGGTCGAAGTCGACGAGCCGGGTGGCGACCCTCCCGCGCGTGTAGTCCGCCACCGCGTCGGCGACGCGGCTCGGCTCGATGCCGTATGCGGCGGCGGCCTCGCGGTCGACGCCGATCTCGATCTCGGGCTGCCCCAGCTCCGTGCCGAGGCGCACGTTGGTGACGTCGCCGAGATGCGCGAGGCGGTCCTCGACACGGCGCGCATACGCCAGCGAGCCGTCCAGGTCCTCGCCCCGGACGCGGACGGCGATGTCCGCATTGCCGGCGCCGAGCAGCATGCCGAGCGACGTCGCCTGACCCTGCTCGACGTCCACCTCGCCGGGCGGCAGTCCGCGCAGCCGCGCGCGCAGGCGGCGCACGACGGGAGCGGTGGCGCGGCCAGGCCGCAGCCGCACGTCGAGGACGGCCGTGTTCAGCCCGCTCGTCTCGTCGCTGCCGGCCACGGCGGCCTGGCGGCCGATGCGGGCGAGGACCGAGGCGACGTCGCCGTCGCGCCGCAGCGCCGCCTCGACCCGCGCGGCCTCCTCCGACGTCGCCTCGAGCGTCGAGCCGCGGGGCCGCTCGATGCGCACGCGGAAGGCGCCCTGGTCCACGCGCGGGAGCACGCTGCGTGGCAGCGCGAACCCGGCGAGGGCGCCCAGGCCGAGCAGCAGCGCGGCCGCGGCGAGGGTGCGGGCCCGCCGCCGGAGCGCGGCATCGAGAACGCGCTCGTAGGCGGCGGCGAAGCGGGCGTAGCCGCGGTCCACGGCGGCGAAGACGAGCGCCCGCGAGCCATCGCCCGCGGCCGCCCAGCGCGCCGCGAGCGCGGGCACCACCGTGAACGCCACCAGCACGCTGGCGAGCAGCGAGAAGGCCACGGAAAGCGAGAGCGCGCCGAACAGCCTGCCGGCCACGCCCTGGACGTAGATGATCGGCCCGAACACCGCCACCGTCGTGAGGGTGGAGGCGAGCACGGCGCGCTGGACCTCATCCGCGCCGAGCACGGCCGCCACGCCGGCCGGCCGCCCGGATTCGCGATGGCGCACGACGTTCTCGACCACGACGATCGCGTTGTCGACGAGCATGCCGATGCCGAGGGCGAGGCCGCCCAGCGTCATGAGGTTGAGCGTGGCGCCGGCGGCGTCCAGGAGCGAGAAGGCGGCGAGGACGGAAAGCGGGATGGCCGTGGCGATGGCGAGGGGGTAGCGGACGTCGCCGAGGAAGAGGAAGAGCACGAGGAAGGCGAGCAGCCCGCCGAAGACGACCTGCTGCTCGACCGTGCCGATGGCGGCGCGGATGAAGCCGGCCTGACTGCTGGCCACGGCCAGCCGGACGCGCGGGTACTCGCGGCGGAGCTGGGCGAGCACCGCGTCCACGCGCGCCGCCACGCGCGCCGTGTTGGCGCCCGATTCCTTGAAGACGAGCAGCGCGACGGCCTCCCGGCCGTCGTAGCGCACGATGGACTCCCGCTCCCTGAAGCCGTCCTCGACGGAAGCGACGTCTCCCACCGTGAGCGCGCCGCCCGCGCTGTCGTCTCCGGGCAGCGCCACCGCGCGGATCTCGCCGGCGCCGGCAAGCTCGCCCGAGGTGCGCAGCGGGTAGCGGAAGCGGCCGCGCAGGATCGTGCCGCCCGGCGCGCTGGCGTTCGCCGCGTCAATGGCGGCGGAGACGTCGCCGATGGAAAGGCCGTGACTCTCGAGCGCCGCGGGGTCGACGGCCACGTGGACCTCGCGCTCGAGCCCGCCGGTCACCGCCGCCTGCGCCACGCCATCGATCTGCTCGAGGCGACGCTTCACGACCGAGCGCGCCAGCGCCTCGAGCGCCGCCAGGTCGCCGCCGCCGCCGGCCACGGTCACGGCGAGGATCGGCTCGCTACGCGGGTCGGTGCGAAGCACGGCGGGCCGGTCCGCGCGCTCGGGAAGGCCGCCGGCCAGGTTGTCGAGCTTCTCGCGCACGCCGAGGACGGCGAAGTCCATGTCCGTGCCCCAGGAGAAGCGGAGCGTCACGAGCGAGATGCCCTCGCGGCTCGAGCTCTCGACGTGGAGCACGCCCGGCACGGTGGAGACGGCCTGCTCGATGGGCTCGGTGACGAAGCGGGCCACCTCCGCCGGCGCCACGTCGGGGTACGCGGTCGAGACCACGAGCTGCGGGTAGGCGATGTCCGGCAGCAGGTCGATGGGCAGCCGGCCAAGCGAGATCGCGCCGACCATGGCCACGGCCAGGAAGAACATGGCCACGGCCACGGGCCGTCGGGCGGAGACGGAGGGAAGCGACACGGCGCCCTCAGGGCTCCGGCACCACGGGTCCGCCGACGGCCTCCTCGAGCGCGGCCACGGCGAGAGCCCAGCCGTAGCGGGCCTCCACGGCCTGTCGCTCGGCCGCGGCGGCGCGGTCGATCAGCGTCTGCAGCTCGGTGAACGAGAGGGCGCCGAGCTCGTACTTGCGCTGCGCCAGCCCGATCCGCTCGCGGCTGAGCGAGTCGGCCTGCTCCGCCAGCGTCACGGCGCCACGCGCGACGCGCAGGTCCACCAGCGCGGAGCGCACGCCCGCCTCGACGGCGAAGCGCTCCGCGCGCAGATCCTGCTCGGCCGCCGTGCGCGCCACATCCGCGGCCGCCACCGCCGCGGAGGTGCGCAGGTTGTCGAAGAGGGGGAGCGATGCCGAGAGCCCGAAGTAGAGGGTGCGATTCTGCGGGTTCAGCTCGCCGAGCGCGCCATAGTTGGTGAGGCTCATCGAGCGGCCGAGCCCGGCGTTGAGGCTGAGCCGGGGCCAGCGCCCGCCACGGGCGCCGGCCGCCCGGGCCGACGCGGCGCGCGCGTCCGCCCGCGCAGCCGCGAGCGCCGGGTGCGCCGAGAGCGCACGGGCCAGGAGTCGGTCGGCCGGGAGCGAATCGGCATCGAAGTCGGCCGGGAAGTCGTCCGTGAGCACGTAGGCGACGCTGCCGGGCTCCTCCCCCATCGCCTGTGCCAGCGCCAGGTCCGCCTTCTCGACCTCGCCCTCCGCGCGCGCGACGGCTTGTTGCTGCGCCGCCACATCCACGCGTGCGCCCAGCACGTCGGCCGGATCGGTGCGCGCCACGCGCAGCATGGCCTCCGTTCCGGCCAGCCGCTCGCGCGCGGAGGCGAGGAGCCGCCGCTCGAGCTCGACGACCCGGCGCGCACGCACGGCCTGGTAGTAGCGGCCGGCGACCTCGGCGCGCAGGCGCAGCGCCTCGCTCGCGGCGGTCGCGTTGGCCGCGTCCGCATCGGCGCGCGCCGCCCGCAAGGCGCTCACGTTGGCCAGGCCATCGAAGAGGTCGAGGGAAGCGGAGAGCGACTGGCTCGTGCTGCTGTTGCGGAAGTCCTCCGGCGTGTCCAGCCGGCGCGGGCGGCCGAAGTCGTCCTCGCCCGTGACCGCGCGCGAATCGTTACCCGACATGTTGATTCCGGCGGAGAGCGACGGCAGAAATGCCGCCCACGCGCGCCGGGTCCCGGCGCTCGCCGCATCCACCGCCGCCACCGTTTTCCGGTAGGCGGGCGCCCGATCGAGCGCCCCGCGCACGGCATCGGGGAGGGAGAGACGGAGGGTGTCGGAGGCGGAAGGCCGCTGCGCGCCGGCGGCGCGCGGCGGGAGCGTCGCCAGAAGGGTCAGGGCGAGAAGGAACGGGCGGCGCATGGGGCCGCTACTCCGGCCGGCCGCCGGCGGCCGCGGCGTGCGCCACCAGCCGCACGCGCGCGTCGTGGACGAGGGTGTACTGCCCGCCGGTCAGCACGATCTCGCCCGGGCGGACGCTGTCCGTCTCCGGGTTCGGCACGATCTCGACGAGGGAATCGTTGGTCAGGCCGGTGGTGACGTAGCGCCACTTGGCGAGCCCGGAGGAGGGACCGTCCGGCGCGTAGACGAAGAGCATCGTGCGCCGGTCGCGCTCGAGGATGGCCGAGCGCGGCACGAGCACGCGGCCGGGCAGGCGGCGCGCCTCGAGCGAGACCCGGGCGTACATCCCCGGCAGGATGCGGCCGCGCGGGTTCGCCACCTCGACCGTGACCGTGGCCGCGCGGCTCCGCCGATCCACCTCGGGGTTGATCGCCGCGATCCGCCCCGCGACCGGGGCGCCGGGAAACGCCGAGAAGGCGACGCTCGCGCGGCCGCCGGGACGCAGGCGGGCGAGATCCCCCTCGAGCACCTGGACCTCGACCCGGATCGGATCCACG
Organism: uncultured Gemmatimonadales bacterium; assembly: GCA_963708135.1. Taxonomy (GTDB): domain Bacteria; phylum Gemmatimonadota; class Gemmatimonadetes; order Longimicrobiales; family RSA9. Next base: position 2,015,382 of record OY970192.1, read on the forward strand.
TCGAGCACCGTGAGCAGCGGATCCCCCGGCCGGACCCACTGCCCCGGCGTCACCTTCACGTCCGCCACCCGGCCCGCGAACGGCGCCGTCACGCGCGTCTCCGCCAGCCGGTAGGCCGCCCGCCGCACCGCCACCTCCGCCGCGTCCAGGCCACTTCTGGCCCGCGCCGCCTCCGCCCGCTCGGCCCGCACCCGCGCGTCGTCGATCCGGTCGTCGAAGAGCGTCAGCTCGCGGTAGCTGGCCTGCGCCTGCCGCAGCTGCGCCGCCGCCGCGTCCCGGTCCAAAACGTATTCCGTCGAGTCCAGCGTGACGAGCGCGCGCCCGGCCGCCACGCTCGCGTCCTCCCCCGCCGAGACGGCCAGCACCCGCCCCGCGACGCGCGCCAGGAGGACCGCCGAGCGCGCCGGCGCGGCCTCCGCCGCCGCGGACACCGACAGGACCAGCGTCCCCCGCTCCGCCGGCACGCCCTCCACCGGGATGGCGAGACCGCTGCCCGCCGACTCGCGGCCCGCGTCATCGCCCGGCGAGACCATGGACGCCGCCGCGGCGTCCAGGTCATCCCCGCCCGCATCCGCCGCGGCCGAGTGCCGATGGAGGACGAGGAACCCGAGGAGAACGAGTCCGATGATCGCGCCGGCCGCGAGGACCGGGCGCGTGCGTAGCGATGCCATGGCGGGTGCCGGGAAGGGCCGTCAGCGGCCACGGAGCTGGCGCACCGGAACCTGTGAGGGGGGGGCAGGCGGCACGCGGGTCATCCCCACGTTGTCCGTGGCGGTCCGTCAAGTCAATAGTAGTAACTTGACTTAGACCATCCTCCCCCGCGGAAGACGCTCAAAGTCCGTGCAGGAGAAGAAACGAAGAGCGGAGGCCATGGCTGCGACAGTCCCTCAGCGGGCGCGAATCTCCTCGCGGGCGGCGCGCGAGGCGGCCCTCAGTCGCTCGAGCGCGTCGCGGCCGGCGCCCGCGTCGATGGCCCGCTCGGCTTCGGCCACCCCGTCGGCGAGCGAGGGCGCGCGGTCGGCGAGGTAGATGGCGGCGCCGGCGTTGAGGGCAACGGCGGCGCGGGCCGCGCCGGCGAGGCTGCCGGCCAGGAGCGCCTCGATGAGGCGGGCGTTGGCCTCGGGCTCCTGGCCGGCCAGCTCCGCCGCGTCGAGGTCGGTCCAGCCGAACGCCTGCGCGGGATCGAGGGTGTAGCGCGAGAGGACGCCCTCGCGGAGCTCGATGACGTCGGTCGGGCCGAGCGGGCTGAGCTCGTCGAGGCCGGGCTCGCCGTGCACAACGAGGGCGCGCTCGTGGGCCAGCTCGCGGAGCGCGCCGGCGATCAGCTCGAGGAGCGCCGGGTCCGCCACGCCCACGACCTGGCGCGCGGCGCCCGCGGGATTGGTGAGCGGGCCGAGCACGTTCATGATGGTGGGCATGCGCAGCTCGCTGCGCACGGGTCCTACGTGGCGCATGGCGGGGTGCAGCAGGGGCGCGAACATGAAGACGATGCCGGCGCGCTCGAGGACCTCGGCCATGCCGTCCGGCGTGAGGTCGATCGCCACGCCGAGCCGCTCGAGCACGTCGGCGCTGCCGCAGCGCGAGGTGAAGGAGCGGTTGCCGTGCTTGGCGATGCGCACGCCCGCGCCGGCGGCCAGGAGCGCGGCGGCGGTCGAGATGTTGAAGGTCGTGAGGGCGCCGCCGCCCGTCCCGCAGGTGTCGAGGAGGGGCGCGCCGGGCCCGGCCGGCACGGGGATCATGGCGCGCCGGAGCGCGCGCACCCCGCCGGCCACCTCGGAGGAGGTCTCTCCCTTGGCGCGCAGCGCGGCGAGCAGCGCCGCGATCTGGACGGGGGTGGCGCGCCCCTCCATGACGGTCGAGAAGGCGGCCTCCGCCTCGTCGATCGAGAGGTCGTGCCGGCCGGCCACGCGGGCGATGAGGCTCGCCAGCGAGGGACCGACCGGCTCCTCGTTCAGCGGTGCATCGGGCACGCTTCGGCTCCGTGGTTGCCGGTCGGGCCGTGCAACGCTCGCGGACCCCGCGGCGGCGACGTCGCCATCCGCTACGGTCCCCCGCTGGCGGCGGCCGCGGCTGTACCCCAGGTGTCGTTGGTGCGGTCCTGGTCGGGCAGCGCGTGCTTCGGGTCGAGCGTCACGCCGGTGAGCTTCGCCGGGAGAAGCGTCGTATAGACGTAGCGGTTCCCGCCGTACCAGATCTGGACGGGCAGGTGGACGTCCCGCGTCTGGCCGTTGGCGAGGACGAGGCGCAGGTCCACGGGCATGACGGCGGGCTTGCGGTTCTCCAGCACGATGCTCGCCTGCTCGCTCCTGCCGAGGGCGGTCTCGGTGACGGTGTCCACGGCCTGGTCGAGCTGGTCCGTGGTGTAGAACCACTCGCGGAAGAACCAGCTCAGGTCCTGGCCGGAGACGTCCTCCATGGTGCGGAAGAAGTCCGCGGGCCGCGGATGCTTCCAGGCCCAGCGCGCGATGTAGGCGCGGAAGGCGGTGTCGAAGACGCTGTCGCCGAGCACCTGGTCGCGGAGCAGGTTCAGCACCATGCCGGGCTTGCGGTAGCCGACCTCCCCGAGCGCCGCGGCATCGATCCGGTCGGGCGGCGTCATCAGGGGCTGCTCCATGCCCATCATCACGGCCTGCTCGTACGCCTGCCGGTACGACGCCGCGGCGTTGCTGCCGGGGTAGCGGCGGTCGTTGGCGAACTCGTCGATGAAGGTGTTGAACCCCTCATCCATGAAGACGAAGCGCCGCTCGTTGGAGCCGACGATCATCGGGAACCACTCGTGCCCGTGCTCGTGCGCGATGGTGCCGAAGATCCCCTTCTCCTGCCCCTGCGCGCTCACCATCACGAACATCGGGTACTCCATCCCGCCCACGGGGCCGGCCACGCTGGTGGCCTGCGGCCAGGGGAAGTCGAACCAGCGCTTCGAGAACTCGTCGATCGAGAAGCAGGTCATGTCCGCGGCCGTACGCCACGCCTTGCTCGCGGCCGGCTGATAGTACGACTGGCACAGGACGCCGTCGCGGCTGGTGGCGTCCCACAGGAAGTCGGGCGCCCCGGCCCAGGCGAAGTCGTGCACGTTCTTCGCCGTGAAATGCCAGGTGCGGGTGCCGCTCCCGGCCGGGCGGCCCGCGCCCTTGGCCGCCTCCGCGGGGGTGATGATGGCGACCTGCTCCGTCGTCTTCGCGGCCCTGGCCAGGCGCTCCCGCTCCGCCGCCGAGAGCACGTCCTCGGGATTCTGCAGCGTGCCCGTGGCCGCCACCACGTAGCCGGCCGGCACCGTGAGCGACACGTCGAAGTCGCCGTACTCGAGGTAGAACTCGCCCTGCCCGAGGTAGGGGTCCGTGTTCCACCCGTTCACGTCGTCGTACACGGCGAGGCGGGGATACCACTGCGCGATCTCGTACAGCTTCCCCTCGTGGGCCATGCGGTCCGAGCCGTGCTCGGGGACCGGGAACGACCAGCCGAAGGCGAGCTGCGTCTCCTGCCCCGGCGCCAGCGGCGCGGGCAGGTCCACGCGCATCATGGTGTCGTACGTGTAGGTGTGGGCCGTCTGCCCGCCCGCCCTGGTGTAGCGGATCGTGATACCGCCCGCGAAGTTGCGCGCCCCCCAGCGGCCCTGGGCCGGGAACACCCTGGAGCCGAGGCTGCCGGGCCGGTAGATGTTCTGGTCGAGCTGCATCCAGACGAAGCGCAGCGTGTCGGGAGAGCCGTTGCGGTAGCGGATCGTCTCCGTGCCGGAGACCGTCACGGCGGCCGTATCGAGCGCGGCCTCAATGGTGTAGTCGGCGCGCTGCTGCCAGTACGCGGGGCCGGGCATGCCGGAGGCCGACCGGTACTGGTTCGGCGTGGCGAGCTCGAGACGGCGAAACATCGAGGTGTCACCGTTCGCGAGCGGCGTATCCTGGGCCCGGAGCACCGCGGGAGCGGCCAGGGCGAGGGCCACGAGCGCGCCCGCGACCACGCGCGGAAGTCTTTCTCTCATATCATGTTTCCGGATCCTGTCATTGTCTGTTCCGGGGTCCGGAAGCTAACATGCGGCCCGCCGGCCCGCGAGTTCGGGTGCGCAGGCGACGGGGCCGGGCACGCCGCGCGCGCGCACGGACCGCGCCGATAGCCACTCTCGCCATCGCGGGTGAAGCTGAACGGGCACGCCGCGCGCGCGCACGGACCGCGCCGGTGGCGACAGCCTTCCGCGCGGCGCGGAACGGCGCTCGCGTGCCGTCACGGGGGAAGGCGGTGGGCAGGCAACGAACCGGGATGCGGCCCCGCGACCGGGGCACGGGAGAGGGACATGGCCGACGGCGATGTGAAGCGGTGGCGCACCTTCTGGCAGGACGAGGGCGAGTCGGCGTACCTGTACCGCGTGCTGGCGGAGCTGGAGACGGACCCGCGCCGCCGCAAGCTCTTCGAGCGCCTGGCGGAGGTGGAGATCGACCACCAGGAGGTGTTCGCCAAGCTGCTGACGGAGCGCGGCAAGCCGCCGGGCTCGTTCCGGCCGGGGCTGCGCGCGCGGCTGCTCGGGATCGTGGCGCGGCGGGGTGGCGCGAGCACGGTGCTCTCGCTGCGCATCGCGGACGAGGCGCGCGAGGTGAAGAAATACCTGAAGGAGGGCAGCGAATCGCTGGCCGGCAGCGTGGGCCTCGGCGAGCAGGTCGCGCGCGACGAGGCGCGGCACGCCGAGATGCTGATTGGGCTCGCGGGCCGCACGGGCGAGCCGTGGCACCGCACCGAGTCCGGCGGCTTCATCCACAACGTGGTCTACGGCTTCAACGACGGGCTGACGGCGAACTTCGGGCTGGTGATGGGCGTGCTCGGCGCGGGCGTCGCGCCCGGCTTCCTGCTGCTCTCGGGGGTCGCCGGGCTGGTGGCGGACGCGCTCTCGATGGGGAGCAGCTCCTACCTGGCGGTGAAGAGCGAGCAGGAGGTCTACGCGCACGAGCTGGAGCTGGAGCGCGAGGAGCTGCGCCTCATGCCGGAGGTCGAGACGGAGGAGCTCGCGCTGCTCTACGAGGCCAAGGGGATGCCCGCCGAGGCGGCCCGCGAGGCCGCCGCGCAGGTCATGGCGGACCCCGAGATCGCGCTGCAGGAGAAGGCGCGCGAGGAGCTCGGCATCTCGGGCGAGCAGATCTCGCCGATCAACGAGGGCCTGCTGACCGGGATCGCGACGGGGATCGGCGCGTTGATCCCGGTCTTTCCCTTCTTCTTCGGCAGCAGCCACGTGGCGGTCTGGTTCGCCTTCTCGATCAGCATGCTCTCCCATTTCGGTGTCGGCGCCGCGCGCAGCCTGTTCACGGGCCGCGGCGTCATCCGGAGCGGCATCGACATGTTCGTCGTCGGCCTGGGTGTGGCCATCGTCGGCTACCTCGTGGGCGGCCTCATCACGGGAGGAATGGCGATGCCGGGGCGCCCGTGAGGCGCGGGATGCGGGACGGGGGATGCGGCGGGATGAAGATGACAGCCGATTCAGTCAGGCCGGCCTCTCCGGGGCAGAAGCGCGCAATCGCAAGCGCGCCCGGGTCACGCAGCTCGGGCACGAACCCTCGCACACGCACACGCACCGGCACACGGGAGACGCTCCTGAACGCTCCGGACATGAGCCGCCGATCTGAGCCCCTGTGCGTGTGCTGATGCGTGTGCGCTCTTCGTGGGCGGGTGCGTCCACGCGCCCGATGGCCTGCCGCGCGACGGCCAGGTCGAGGAGCTGCAGCGCCTTCCGCTGCGCCAGCTCGAGGTGGGGCGCCATCGGCCACGAAGCGCGCCCTGATGCCGGCGAGGCGGGCGCGCACGGCCCCATCGTATCCGGTGATGTGCATGGCGAGATGGGCGCCGCCGGCCACGCGCAATCGCGTGAGCAGCGTGGCGGCGAAGGCGATACCGACGCTGCCGCCGAGCTCGTGACGTTGAAGAGCCCGCGCGGAGCTCAGCGCGTGGTGATCGTGACCTCGGCGCTCATGCCGGGCCGCAGCGGATGCTTCGGGTCCTGCTGGACCCGGATCCGCACCGGGATGCGCTGGACCACCTTGGTGAAGTTGCCCGTGGCGTTGTCGGGCGGCAGCAGCGAGAACTTGGCACCCGTGGCCGGGCTCAGGCTCTCGACGGTGCCGTGGTAGGTCACCCCCGAATAGGCGTCGACGGAGAAGTCGACCGCCTCCCCGGGATGGACGTCCTGCACCTGCGTCTCCTTCAGGTTGGCCTCCACCCAGACATCGGTGAGCGGGACCACGCTCATGAGCGGCTGGCCCGGCTGGACGTACTGCCCCACCTCGACGCTCTTCTTGGCCACCACACCGGCCTGGGGCGCCGTCACGCGCGTATAGGAGAGCTGGAGCGCGACCTGGTCACGGGCCGCGCGCGCGGCCGCGACCCTGGCGTCCGCCGCGTCGAGACCCGCCGTGGCGGCCACGATCTGCTGGCGCGCCGCCTGGGCGTTCCGCTGCGCGGAGACGAGCTGGGCGCTGGCCGCCTCGGCCGCAGCCTCCGCGGCATCGAGCTGCTGGCGGCTGACGATGTTCTTTTCCGCCAGGGAGCGGTAGCGCTGCAGGTCGCTGGCCGTCTTCTGCGCGTTGGCGCGCGCCTGCGCCACGGCCGCATCGGCCGCGGCCGCGCCCGCCCGCGCCGCCTGCAGCTGCGCGTCCGCCTGCCCCGCCTTCCCCTTGCTCCCGGCGCTCGCCAGCAGAGCGTTCAGCTCCGCATCGGTCTGCGACAGCTTGGAGGTCAGGTCGCGGTCGTCGAGGACCACCAGCGTGTCGCCCGCGGCCACCTTCTGGTTGTCCTCCACGCGGACCCGCGCCACGAAGCCGCCGACCCGCGCCAGCACCGGCGTGATGTGGCCGTCCACCTGCGCGTCATCGGTGGTGACGTGATTGCGGGTGAACAGCCAGTGGTGGACGCCGAACGCCGCGAGACCCAGCACCAGACCGCCCAGGATGACCGGAACCAGGCGCTTGCGGCCTCCGGGCGCCTCCCGCTCCTCGACCGGCGCCGGACCCTTCCCGCCGCGCACGCCCTCGCCGTCCCTGCCCATTACCGTCGCCATCTATGTTTCTCCCCCGTTCGTGGTCGTCGCCATCAAGCGTGGATCGTGCCCGCCGTGCCCGTCGCGCGCGCCAGATTGACGCGCGCCACCGCCGTGGTGAAGCGTGCGTCGATCTCCGCATCGCGGGCGCGGTTCAGGGTAGCCTGCGCGTCGATCACCTCGAAGTTGCCCGCCACGCCGCTGCGGAAGCGCTCCCGCGCCAGCTCCAGCTCCTGCTCGGCCAGGTCGAGGCGCTGCGCCGCGATCTTCTCCTGCTCGAGCCCGGACCCCAGATCCAGCAGCGCCGCGTTCACGTCCGTCTCGATCTGCTGCCTCAGGTCCCGCTCCCGCACCTCCGCCTCCCGGATCGCCGCATCCTGCTCGGCCAGCCGCGCCTCGCGGCCGAAGCCGTCCAGGAGCGGAAGGGACACCTCGAGCGCCAGCTGCCCCGTCGCGATCGTGTTGTTCGGGCGCGGGCCGTTCGTGCCGTAGTCGGCCTCGAGATCCAGCCGCGGCAGCCGCTCCATCGAGATCGCCCGCCGGGCCCGCTCCGCTACCGTTCGCCGCGCCTCCTGCGCCTGCAGGTCGGGCCGCCGCGAGAGCGCCAGCGAGAGCGCCGCTGCCGTATCCGTCGGCGCGTCCGACAGCCCGGCCGTCATCGTCAGGCTGTCGCTCAGGACGAAGCGCGTCGAGGGCGACACGCCGAGCGAGCGCGCCAGCTCCATCTGCGCCTGCTCGGCCTGGTTGCGTGCCACCACCACCTGCCCCTGCGCGGCCAGCAGCTGCGTCTTCGCGCGAGTGACGTCGATCGCCGTCCCGACCCCCGCCGTCAGCTGGTCCTGCGCGAGCTGCAGGAGCTCCTGCGACAGCCGGGCGTCCGCCTCGCGCGCCGCCAGCAGCGAGCGCGCCCGCGCCGCCTTCAGGTACGCCACCGCCGAGCGCTGCGCCGCGTCCTGCACCGCCACGTCCGCGACCGCCTCGCTCCCCGTCACCGCTGCCGACGCCGACCGCATCCGGAACAGGCTCGGCACGTCGAAGAGCGTCTGCCGCACCCGCATCCGGGCGTCATACGTGTCGAACGGGCCGATCAGGTCCGGGATCGGCGGCTCGCCCGGGACGGCCGGAAACGCGATCCCGAACGAGTTCTTGTTCATCGTCTTGTTCACCCACCCGCCCTCGGCGCTGAGCGACGGAAGCAGCCGCGCGCGGGCCTCGTGAAGCCGTCCCGTCGCCTGCTCGACGCCAAGGCCCGCGAGCTCGACCGACGGCGCCCGCGACATCGCCCGCCCAACCGCCTCCGCAAGCGACAGCCGCACCGGCCCGCCCGACTCCGCCGCCTGCTGCGCCCCCGCACCCCGGGCCGGCACCGCCAGCGCGGCGACCACCACCAGCCAGCCTGACTTACCCATTCGCCTCGTCCCCTCCGGGACCCGTCGCGAGGCCCCTCAGGAATATCTCAATGTGCAGCGCGAGGAACGCCCGCGCGTCGAAGCCGCTCGGATCGTACGGGCCCAGCGAATGCTCGTAGACCAGCGCCCACACCATCGGCGCGAGCGCCACCCGCACCGCGTCCGCGGCGTCCACCTGCCGGAACTCACCACTCGACATCCCGCGTTCCAGCACCCCCTGGAAGAGCCGGCGCGCCCGCACCAGCACCTCCTCCACGTAGTAGCGGGCCACCCCCGGAAAATTGGCCGCCTCCGCCGACATGAGCTTCGCCAGCCCGCACGACGGCGGCATCGACGCCCGCTCCCACCACTCCAGCATCAGCTGCCGGAACAGGTCCGCCGCGCTCCCCGTGTGCTCCGCCACCCGCCGCTCCCCAGCCTCCAGCCGCGGCAGGACCGACTCCTCCACCATCGCCCGGAACAACTCTTCCTTGCTCTTGAAGTACAGGTACAGCGTGCCCTTCGTTACCCCTGCCGCAGCCGCGATCTCCTCCATCCGCGTGGCCGCGTAGCCGCGCTCCACGAACAGCCGCGACGCCGCCGCCAGGATCTCCCCCGGGCGCGCCTCGCTGCGCCGCTGCCAGCGCGTCGTCTGCTCTCCGGCCGTACCCGCCGCCGCGTTTGCCATGGGCCTCCTTACTAACTGACCAGTCAGTTATTTTAGCCGGCGGCGGGAGGCGTGTCAAGATGGCGCGCCGCGGGCGGGGACGGAGTGGGCGGAGCCGCCCAGCGGCGCCTTGCGACGGTGGGTGCGGCGGCCTAAGATCGGGCCGAACTCCGTGCCGCTGCGCCACATCGGCCGGTCCCCGGATCAGACCTGGAGGAAGCGTATGGCGATCGTACCGACGCGGGCGGCTCCCACGACGCGACGGATCCTGGTGGTGGACGACGAGGCGCGGATCCGGCGGGTCGTCGCGGGACATCTGGCGCGTCGGGGCTTCGAGGTGCTCGAGGCGGGAAATGCGGCGGAGGCGCTTGTGGCGGCGCAGCGTCCGGCGCAGCCGGTGGACCTGGTGGTGACGGATGTGCACATGCCGGGGATCTCGGGGCTGGAGCTCGCGCGGCTGCTGCTGTCGCGGGCGCCGCTCAAGCCGGTGGTGGTGATGACGGGTGACGGGGACGAGAAGTTGGCGCGGCGGGTGCTCTCGCAGGGGGCGTCGGGCTATCTGCTGAAGCCGTTCGAGCTGTTCGAGCTGGACGCGGTGGTGGACCAGGTGCTCTCGCAGCTGTCGCTCGTGGAGGCCACGGAGGACGTGGCGCGGCGGGAGGCGTCGCGGGCCGGGGCGGACGCGGAGATCGCGGTGCCGCCGGCGTGGCTGCGGGTGGCGGACCAGTACTCCGGCGCGGGGTTGGGGCACGGCCACCGCGTGGCGCGGATCGCGACGGCGCTGGCGCTGGCGCTGCCGGAGCCCCCGGCCCCGGCCGTGCTGCGGGTCCTGGAGATGGCGGGGCGGGTTCACGAGCTGTCGCGGATCGTCAGCTCCGGGGCGGCGGCGGAGGGGCTGTCGGCGCGGACGGCGCAGATCCTCGCGGACCTCGGGCTGGATGCGGAGCTGGTGGCCGCGGTGCGCCACATGGACGAGCACTGGGACGGCAGCGGTGGCCCGCACGGGCTTGCGGGGAATGCGATCCCGGTGGCGTCGCGGATTCTGGCGGTAGCGGAGGCCACGGACCGGCAGGCGATGCTCCAGATGGAGCTGGGGCTCTCGCCGGCGGAGGCGGTGGACGCGGCGGTCCAGCACGCCGCAATGCAGTCCGGCGCGCTGTTCGACCCGGCCGTGTCGAGGGCGCTGGCGGAGGCGAGGGAGACGATCGTCGCCATCTGGAGCCTTCTGGCGGCCTACCTGGAGGACTGAGCGGCGGCGCGACGCCGGGGGCCCGACGTTTTCGTCGGCCGGCCCGACGATCGTTCCAGTCGAGTTGACACGCCCACACGCGCGCGTAGGTTACCGCGCCGTGGCGGATCCCCCTGAAAGGCGGTTCCGGCTGACGCTGCACTACGACGGCTCCGCCTTCTTCGGCTGGCAGGTGCAGCCGGAGCTGCGGACGGTGCAGTCGGAGCTGGAGGCGGTACTCGGCCGGTTGGCCGCGCGTCCGACGGCCGTGGTGGCGGCCGGGAGGACGGATCGCGGTGTGCACGCGACGGGCCAGGTGACCTCCGCGCTCATGCCGGGCCGTTGGCGCGCGGAGGAGCTGCGGCGCGCGCTGAACGCCCTCCTCCCGGCGGACATGTGGGTAGCCTCGGCGGACGAGGTGGCGCCGGAGTTCCACGCCCGCTACGACGCGGTGGCGCGGGGCTACACCTACCGCGTCGGCACGGCGGCCGCAGCCGCGTCTCCGTTCGTGCGGCGCTGGTGCTGGCCACTGGGCGAGGCGCTGGACGCGGGGGTTCTGACGGAGGCGGCGGGTGCGCTGGTCGGGTCGCACTCGTTCCGCTCCTTCGCGAAATCCGGGCAGCCGGAGCGGGGCGAGCGCTGCACCGTGGTCATGGCGGAGTGGCGACCGTGGCCTGGGCTGGGGCATGCGTTCCACGTCGTGGCGAACCGATTCCTGCACCACATGGTAAGGTATCTGGTGGGCACGGCGGTGGATGCTGCGCGCGGGCGCCGTCCGGTTGCGGACGTCCGGGGGCTGCTCGCCGGCGGGCCGGGTCTGGAGACCTCGCCGCCGGCGCCGCCCGGGGGACTTTTCCTGACGCGGGTGTATTACGACAGAGGCGAACTCGAGGCGGGAGCGGGCACGAGCAATGAAGATCTTCCTGGACTCTTCGGACCTGACGGAGATCCGACGCGCCGTTGACGCGGGCATGATCGACGGCATCACGACGAACCCCTCGCTGCTCTCGAAGGCGGCGGGCGCGGAAGGCGATCCGCGCGAGATCCTGTCCGAGATCTGCCGCACGGTCGGCGGGCCGGTGAGCGCCGAGGTGGTGGCGACGGAGACGGAGACGATGCTGCGGGAGGGCCGCGAGCTGGCGAAGATCGCGGACAACATCGTGGTGAAGGTGCCGCTCACGGAGGCCGGGCTGCGCGCCTGCCGCGGCTTCCGGGCGGAGGACATCAACGTGAACGTGACGCTCTGCTTCTCGCCGACGCAGGCGCTGTTCGCGGCCAAGGCGGGCGCCACCTACATCTCGCCGTTCGTGGGCCGGCTGGACGACGTTTCCTCCGACGGCATGGCGCTGATCGAGCAGATCGTCCAGATCTACGAGAACTACTCGTTCTCCACGCAGGTTCTGGTGGCCTCGGTGCGGCATCCGCAGCACGTGGTCCAGGCCGCGCTCCTCGGGGCGGATGTGGCCACGATCCCCGGCAAGGTGCTCTTCCGGCTCCTCGACCATCCGCTCACCGACAGGGGGCTCGAAGGGTTCCTGGCCGACTGGGAGAAGCTGCCGAAGGAGAGGCAGGGACTCTAGGTGCGCGGCGGCAACCTCTTCCTGGTCATGCTCGTGACGGGCGGCCTGGGGGCCGCGGCCGTCGTGGGCGGCCGGCAGCTGCCCCGCCGAGCGGACGCCGTGGCCGGGGACGGCGGCGCGGCGGGCGCGACCACCCGGGCGCCGCCACCGCCCCCCGCCTTCGGCAGCCTGGACCAGGCCGGCCAGACGGTGGAGACGACCCGTCGCACGGCGATCGTCGAGGCGGCGCGGCGCGTGGCGCCCTCCGTGGTCAGCGTCAACATCACGAAGCACGAGGCGGTGCAGCCGCACAGCTTCTTCGAGAGCTTCTTCGTGCCGCCCGGCGCGGAGCAGGAGGTGCAGGGGCTGGGCTCGGGGTTCGTGATCCGCAGCGACGGGCTGATCCTGACCAACGAGCACGTCGTGCGGGGCGCGGAGGAGGTCGTGGTCACGCTGCCGGACGGGCGGCAGTTCAAGGGCGACGTGGTGGGAGTCGACGACGCCACGGACCTCGCGCTGGTCCGGATCCATCCGGGCTCCTCCCTGCCGGTGGCGCCGCTCGGCAACTCCGACAGCCTCATGATCGGCGAGTGGGTGGTGGCGATCGGGAACCCGTTCGGCTACCTGCTCTCCAACACGGAGCCGACCGTGACCGCCGGGGTCGTGAGCGGCGTCGGCCGCAACATCATCGGCAGCGGCCAGGACCGCGGCTACTACCTCGACATGATCCAGACGGATGCGGCCATCAATCCCGGCAACTCGGGCGGGCCGCTCACGAACGCGCTCGGGCAGGTGGTCGGCATCAACTCGTCGATCCTCTCGCAGAGCGGCGGCAACGAGGGGCTCGGCTTCGCGATCCCGATCGACCGCGCCCGCCGCATCATGGCGGATCTGCTGGCGTACGGGCACGTGCGGCGCGCGTGGGTCGGGCTGGAGGTGGCGCCGGCCCGCCAGACGCCGGAGTGGGGGAAGCCGCGCGAGGTGCGCATCTCCCACGTCGCGCGCTCCTCGCCCGCGGCCGAGGCCGGGCTCCAGGCCGGCGATGTGGTGCTGCGCGTGGGCGGGCACCCGGTGCGCACCCCGCTCGACTGGGAGGCGCGCGTATTGGACGCGCGCGTGGACCAGCCGCTGCCGCTGACCGTCTCGGGCGACGGCGGCGTGCGGACGGTCCGGCTGGTGCCGCGCGACCTCCCGTCCATGACGGCGGAGCGCGTGAAGGCGCTGTCGGACTTCGAGCTGGTCACGCTCACACCCAGCATCCAGGCCGAGCGCGGGCTCCAGAGCGACCACGGCGCGCTGATCGTCTCGCTCTCCGACGAGGCGCGGCAGATCGGGCTGCAGGCGGGCGACCTGATCGTGGAGATCAACCGCTACCCGGTCCGCAGCGCAGAGGACGCCGCGGGGCTCCTCAAGCGGCTCGCCGGGCGCGGCACGATCCGCATGGTGGTCGAGCGGAACGGACAGTATGCGTCCGTGTCCTTCTACGCGGGCGGCTGAGGGATGTCCGAGCCGAGCGGCCCCGCGCTACCCACCCGCTATCAAAACCCGCTGGTCGAGCGCTACGCGTCCGAGGAGATGAGCCGGATCTTCTCCCCGGCCTTCAAGTTCCCGATGTGGCGTCGGCTCTGGCTGGCGCTCGCGGAGTCGGAGCGCGAGCTGGGGATCGACATTCCGGACGCCGCCATCGAGGACATCCGCGCTCATCTCGATGACATCGACCTCGCGCGGGCGGCGGAGCTCGAGCGACGCTTCCGCCACGACGTGATGGCGCACGTCCACCTGCTGGGCGAGGCGGCGCCGGCGGCCCGTGGCGTGATCCACCTCGGCGCGACGAGCGCCTTCGTCACCGACAACGCCGAGCTGCTCCAGCACCGCGAGGCGCTCCGGCTGGTGGCGGCGCGCCTCGTCGCCTGCATCCGGGCGCTGGCGGACTTCGCGCGCGCCTGGCGCGACCTGCCCACCCTCGGCTACACGCACTTCCAGCCGGCGCAGCCCACGACCGTGGGCAAGCGGGCCACCCTATGGATCCAGGACCTGCTGCTGGACCTCGAGGAGGTGGAGCACCGGCTCGCGTCCATGCGCTTCCGCGGCGTGCGCGGCACGACCGGGACGGAGGCGTCCTTCCTCGAGCTCTTCGACGGCGACCACGCGAAGGTGCGGGAGCTGGGACGCCGCGTCGCCGCGAAGATGGGCATGGAGCGCCTGTACGCCGTGACCGGACAGACGTATCCGCGCAAGGCGGACTACGCGTTCCTGTCCACGCTGGCCGGCATCGCCGCCTCCGCGTCGAAGTTCGCCCACGACCTGCGCCTGCTCGCCCACCTGCGCGAGGTCGAGGAGCCGTTCGAGGCGGAGCAGATCGGCTCGTCGGCCATGGCGTACAAGCGCAACCCGATGCGGGCGGAGCGGATCACCGCGCTCGCGCGCCACGTCATGACGCTCTCGCTCGACCCGGCCTTCACCGCGGCCACGCAGTGGCTGGAACGGACCCTGGACGACTCGGCAAACCGGAGGATCGCGGTGCCGGAGGCCTACCTGGCCACGGACGCCGCGCTGCTGATCGTGCACAACGTGGCCGGCGGCCTGATCGTGCGGCCGGCGGTGGTGCGGCGGCACCTGGAGGAGGAGCTGCCGTTCATGGCCACGGAGGCGATCCTCATGCGGGCGGTTTCGCGGGGTGGCGATCGCCAGGCGCTGCACGAGCGGATCCGGCGGCACTCGCTGGCGGCGGCGGACCGGCTGAAGGAGGGCGGGACGAACGACCTGGTGGCGCGCATCTCGGGGGATCCAGGCTTCGCCCTGAGCGGCGAGGAGCTCGCGGCTGCGCTGGACCCCTCGCGCCATGTCGGGCGGGCGCCGCAGCAGGTGGACGCGTTTCTCGAGGAGGCCGTCGAGCCGGCGCTCCGGCGCTGGAGCGAGGTGGCCCGGAGTGGACCCCCGGAGCTGAGGGCCTGACGGATGAGTGGAACCCCGATCGCGCGCACTTCCCTGCCCTTCCCGCTGGTCGCGCGTGGGAAGGTGCGCGACGTCTACGAGGTAGGCGCGGACCGGTTGCTCATCGTCGCGACGGACCGGATCAGCGCCTTCGACGTGGTGCTCCCGCAGCCGATTCCGTTCAAGGGGCAGGTGCTGACGCAGGTCACGGCGTGGTGGCTCTCGCGCATGGCCGATCTGAGCCCGCACCACCTGATCGCGCTCGAGCCGGAGGAGATCGTGTCCGCGGTCCCGCGCCTCGACGAGCACCGCGCGGAGTGGGAAGGGCGGGCGATGCTGGTTCGGCGGACCCGACCCTTCCCCGTGGAGTGCGTCGTCCGCGGCTACCTTTCGGGCTCGGCGTGGAAGGAGTACCGGCAGGCCGCCACGCTCGCCGGCGAGCCGATGCCCGCGGGGCTGGTGGAGAGCGCACGGCTGGAGGCCCCGATCTTCTCGCCCGCGACGAAGGCGGAGAGCGGGCACGACCAGAACATCACCTTCGGCGACGTGAGCGCCCGCCTGGGCGCCGAGATCGCCGAGGAGCTCCGGCGCCGGAGCCTCGCCCTCTACGCACGCGGCCGGGACATCGCCGAGGAGGCAGGCGTCATCATCGCCGACACGAAGTTCGAGTTCGGCCAGCTCCCCGATGGCCGGATCCTCCTGATCGACGAGGTGCTGACGCCGGACTCCTCCCGCTTCTGGCCGAGGGAGAGCTACTCGCCCGGACGCGGGCAGCCCTCGCTCGACAAGCAGCCGGTGCGCGACTTCCTGGAAGGGCTCGTCCGGGAGGGGCGCTGGAACCGCGAGCCGCCGGCGCCGGACCTGCCCGGCGCCGTGGTGCAGGCGACGACGGCGCGCTACCTCACCCTCTACCGCCGCCTCACGGGCCGGGAGCTGCCCGGCGCCCCCGCGGCGGCGGCCGTGCCGGGGGGTCCATGAACACCCGCCTGCAGCGGGGCGTCATCATCATCCCGAACGCCTTCACGCTCGGGAATCTCTTCTTCGGCATCTGGGCGATCGTGGCCGCCTCGCGCGGGCAGTTCGAGCAGGCCGCGTGGCTGATCGTGATCGCGGGCGCCGCGGATACCATGGACGGCCGCGTGGCCCGGGTCACCAAGACCGGCAGCAAGTTCGGCGAGGAGCTCGACTCGCTCGTGGACGCGGTGAGCTTCGGCGTGGCGCCCGGCTTCATCATGTACCACCTGTTCCTGAAGGACGAGCGGTTCGCCTGGATCGCCGTCTTCTTCTACGTGACCGGGGCGGTGGTCCGGCTGGCCCGCTTCAACGTCGAGCAGGCGGGGCACGCCAAGGTGTCCTTCCAC
Source organism: uncultured Gemmatimonadales bacterium (assembly GCA_963708135.1). GTDB lineage: Bacteria > Gemmatimonadota > Gemmatimonadetes > Longimicrobiales > RSA9. The sequence continues at coordinate 2,031,531 of OY970192.1, forward strand.
GGGCTGCCGTCGCCGTCGGCCGGGATGACGCTGGCCACCTTCTATCCGTTCAGTCAGACCGCCTTCTTCCAGGAGCACCTGGCCGCCTTCCCGTGGCCGGTGATCATGACCGGCATGATGGTCGTCATCGCCGTCCTGATGATGAGCCACCTGCTCTACCCGGTGGTGCCCAAGTTCGGCTTCCACAGCGTGCGCGGCGTCGTCACGCTGGCGTTCATGCTGGCCTTCATCTTCGCGGCCTTCACGATCCCCAGCCTGCTCTTCTTCCCGGCGCTGGTCCTCTACATCGCCTACGGCGTGGTGAAGGCGCTGGTGCTCGGCTTCCTCGACCGCCTGCCGGACGAGGATCTGCTGCTGGACGAGGAGCCCGACGAGGCGGGCGCCGAGCTGCGCGAGATCGACTACACCGAGCTGAACGCCAGCCCGCCCGTCCGGCTGCGGCGCGAGGCGCGGCCGGGCCCCGGCGGAGCGGCCGGCGCGGGCCGGCGCGGGCCCTCTAACCACCCGTGCGGCGACGGGGAGGAGAACGAGTGAACGAGTACCGCGCCGAGGTGCGCGTCACCCCCCGCCAGGGGCTGCTCGATCCGCAGGGGCACGCGATCGAAGGGGCCCTGCGCTCGCTGGAGTTCACCGAGGTCGAGGCCGTCCGCGTGGGCCGCCTCATCCGGCTGCGGCTCCGCGCCGCCGGGGCGGCCGCCGCCGAGGCTCGCGTGGACGAGATGTGCCGGCAGCTCCTGGCCAACCCCGTGACCGAAGACTACGACATCCGGATCGAGGCGGAGGCGTCGTGATGCGCGTCGCCGTGGTGACGTTTCCCGGCTCCAACTGCGATTACGACAGCTACCGCGCCGCCCGCGACGTGCTGGGCGCGGATGTCTGCTACGTCTGGCATCGCGACCACGACCTGCGCGACCCCGACCTGGTCATCCTCCCCGGCGGCTTCAGCTACGGCGATTACCTGCGCGCCGGCGCCATTGCCCGCTTCAGCCCCGTCATGCGCGAGGTGACCGCCTTCGCTCGCGCCGGCGGCCCCGTGCTGGCCATCTGCAACGGGTTCCAGATTGCCTGCGAGGCCGGCCTCCTGCCGGGCGCCCTCGTGCGCAACGCATCGCTCCAGTTCCGCGGCGAGACGGTGCGGATCCGCGTCGAGACCACCGGGACCGCGTTCACCTCGGGCTACCGTCCGGGGCAGGTGCTGCGCGTCCCGATCGCCCACGGCGAGGGGAACTACGTGGCAGATGAAGCCACGCTGGACGCGCTCGAGGCGGAGGGCCGCGTCGTCTTCCGCTACGTGGACGAGGCCGGCGCGCCGACCGCCGCCGCCAACCCGAACGGCGCCGCCCGCAACATCGCGGGCATCGTGAGCGCGGAGGGGAACGTGCTCGGGCTCATGCCACACCCGGAGCGGGCGTGCGAGGCGCTGCTCGGCTCCACGGACGGCCGCGGCATCTTCGAGTCGATCGGCGCCGCGCTGGCGGACCGGACCGCCGGGCGCACGCCAGGGTCGCGGGAGGCGCCCGGAAGCACGCGCGGGGCGGCCAGCGCGCACCCGCTCGGCGACCGGAACGCACGCGAGCAGGGGAGCGGAATCCGATGAGCGCCGACGCGCCCGGCGTCGCCCGAACGGCACCCCTGCCCCGCGCCGGGGATCCCGAGGTCACGCCGGAGCTGGTCCGGGAGCACGGCCTCTCCGAGGACGAGTACGCGCGCATCCTCGAGGTGCTCGGGCGCACGCCGACCTACACCGAGCTGGGCGTCTTCAGCGCGCTCTGGTCGGAGCACTGCGGCTACAAGAACTCGAAGCCGCTGCTCCGCACACTCCCGACGAAGGCGCCGTGGGTTCTCCAGGGCCCGGGTGAGAACGCGGGCGTCATCGACATCGGCGAGGGCTGGGCCGTCGCCTTCAAGATCGAGTCGCACAACCACCCCTCGGCCGTGGAGCCCTACCAGGGCGCCGCCACGGGCGTGGGCGGCATCCTGCGCGACGTCTTCACCATGGGCGCCCGGCCGATCGCGGTGCTGGACTCGCTGCGCTTCGGCTCGCTCGCGCGCCCGCGCGTACGCTACCTCTTCGCGGGGGTGGTCAAGGGCATCGGCGACTACGGCAACTGCGTGGGCATTCCGAACATCGGCGGCGAAGTCTGGTTCGACGACGCCTACGAGGGCAACCCGCTCGTGAACGCGATGGCGATCGGACTCCTGAGGAAGGAGGAGCTGATCCGCGCGGAGGCCACGGGCGTCGGCAACCCGATCCTGGCGGTCGGGGCGCGCACGGGCCGGGATGGCATCCACGGCGCCACGTTCGCCTCCGAGGAGCTGGGCGAGGCGTCGGAGGCGCGGCGCCCGCAGGTCCAGGTGGGGGACCCGTTCACGGAGAAGCTGCTCCTCGAGGCCTCGCTCGAGCTGATCGCGAGCGGCCACATCGTCGGGATCCAGGACATGGGCGCCGCGGGCCTCGCCTCCTCGTCCACGGAGATGGCCGCGCGCGCGGGGACCGGCGTGGACATCGACACCTCGCTCGTGCCGGTGCGCGAGGAGGGAATGACGCCGTACGAGATCCTGCTCTCCGAGTCGCAGGAGCGGATGCTCGTGGTGGCGAAGGTCGGCCACGAGGGCGAGGTCGAGAAGATCCTGAACAAGTGGGAGCTGGAGGCGGCGGTCATCGGCCGCGTGACGGACGACGGTCTCTACCGCGTGCGCGAGGGCGGCGTCGTGGTCTGCGAGGTGCCGGGCGAGCCGCTCGTGACCGGTTGTCCGACCTACGTCCGCGAGGCCCGCGAGGCGGAGGAGCCGCGCCGGCTGCGCGCGTGGAATCCGATGGAGCTGGAAGGCGACGGCGGCCCCGCACATTCCGCGCGCGTCCTGCTCCGGCTGCTCGGCTCGCCGAACATCGCCTCCAAGGCCTGGGTCCACCGGCAGTACGACTCGACGGTGCGGACCAACACCGTCGAGGGCCCCGGCGGCGATGCCGGGGTGCTGCGCATCCGAGGCACCGCCAAGGGGATCGCCGCCACCGTGGACTGCAACGGCCGCTACACGTACCTGAATCCGCGCCGCGGCGGCAGCATCGCCGTGGCGGAGGCGGCCCGCAACCTCGTCTGCGTGGGCGCCCGGCCGCGCGCCGTGACGGACAACCTGAACTTCGGCAACCCGCTGAAGCCGGAGGTCTACCACCAGCTCAGGGAAGCCGTGGCGGGGATCGCCGAGGCGTGCGAGCGCTTCGGGACCCCGGTGGTCAGCGGCAACGTCTCGCTCTACAACGAGAACCCCTCCGGCGCCATCTACCCGACGCCGGTCATCGGCATGGTGGGCGTGCTGGAGGACGTCACGACGCACGTCGGCTCCGCCTTCCGCGACGCCGGCGACGCACTGGTCCTGCTGGGCCGGAACACCGGCGAGCTGGGCGGGTCCGAGTACCTGAAGGTCGTGCACGGCCGGGTCGGCGGGGACGCGCCCGCCGTGGACCTGGATGCCGAGAAGGCGCTGCAGGAGGCAATGCTCGAGCTCGCCGACGCCCGCTTGCTGCAGAGCGCCCACGACTGCGCCGAGGGCGGCCTGGCCGTCTGCCTCGCCGAGAGCGCGATCCGCGACGGCGAGCGGCTCCTGGGCGTCGACGTCGTCCTCGACGACGATCTGCACGCCGCGCCGCTGCTGTTCGGCGAGGCGCAGGGCCGCATCGTCGTCTCGTGCGCCCCGGCCCGGGTGGACGAGGTGCTGGCGCTCGCCCAGCGGCGCGGAGTCCCCGCGGCGAGGATCGGGACGGTGGGCGAGCAAGGCGGCGTCTTCCGGGTGCGCACCCGTCGCGGCGTCGCCATCGAGCTCGCGGTGGCGGACCTCGACGAGGTCTGGCGGACGGCGATCCCGCGCGCGATGGACCGTTCGCCCGCCGCCGTCGAGGTGAACGTGGAGCATCCGGCCATGCCGAGATAGGATCTGCGGTCATGTGTGGAATCGTTGGAGTCACCGGTCTCGAGCACGCCGCCGAGGTGGCGTTCCTCGGCCTCTACGCCCTTCAGCACCGCGGGCAGGAGGCGGCGGGGATCTGCGCCTTCGAGGACGGCACGGCGCGGTTGCACAAGGCGCGCGGCCTGGTGGTCGAGGGCTTCGACGACCAGGTCCTCTCGACGTTGCCCGGCCGCACCGCCCTCGGCCACACGCGCTACTCGACGGCGGGCGGCGAGGGGCTGGTGAACGCCCAGCCGATCGTGGTCCGCTACCACCACGGTGACCTCGCCCTGGTCCACAACGGCAACATCACGAACGCCCGCGTGCTGCGCGATGAGCTGGTCCGGGAGGGCGCGCTCTTCCAGGCGACCGTGGACTCCGAGGTCATCGTCCACCTGATCGCCCGTTCGCGCGAGGCAACGGTCGAGGCGCAGATCCGCGACGCTCTCTCCCGGCTGGTCGGCGCCTACTCCGTGCTCATCACCGTCGATGCGACGCTCTACGCCGCGCGCGACCCGTGGGGCTTCCGCCCGCTCGTCCTCGGACGCACCGACGATGGCGGCTGGGTGGCCGCCAGCGAGACCTGCGCGCTCGACCTCGTCCACGCCCGCTACGTCCGCGAGGTGCGCCCGGGCGAGATCGTCCGCATCCGCGACGGCGAGCTCGCCTCGCTCCCCGGCGCCGAGCCGGCCGAGCAGGCGCGGCCGTGCATCTTCGAGCTCATCTACTTCGCCCGCCCGGACTCGCGCGTCTGGGGCGAGAGCGTGGACCGCGCCCGCCGCGCCTTCGGCCGCCAGCTCGCCCGCGAGCACCCCGCGGACGCCGACTGCGTCTTCAGCGTCCCCGACTCCTCCAATGCCGCCGCCCTCGGCTTCAGCGAGGAGAGCGGGATCCCGCTCGAGCTCGGCCTCATCCGCAACCACTACGTCGGCCGCACCTTCATCCACCCGACCCAGGCCGGCCGCGACTTCCGCGTCCGCATCAAGTACAACCCCGTCCGCGAGGTCATCGACGGCAAGCGCGTCGTCGTCGTCGACGACTCGCTCGTCCGCGGCACCACCAGCCGCGGGCTCGTCTCCCTCATCCGCGAGGCCGGCGCCCGCGAGGTCCACCTGCGCGTGGCCAGCCCCCCGGTGAAATTCCCCTGCTACTACGGCATCGACATGCCCACCCGCGAGGAGCTGATCGGCGCCCAACTCTCCGTCGAGGAGATCCGCGAGCGCCTCGACGTGGACTCCCTCGGCTACCTCTCCCTCGACGGCATGGAGAGCGCCGTCGCCCGCGGCGGCTCCTTCTGCACCGCCTGCTTCTCCGGCACCTATTCCGCCCCTCTCGTCGACCTCGAGAACGGCTTCGCCGTCTCGTCGCACTGCTGACGTTTAGCGGGGCTGGAGGCTTCCCCGCGGCGCGCCTCTTGTATTCCTCCTCCGGCATCCTGGCCCGGTAAGGCGGCGTCCCCCGGGACGCCCTGGCCGAACGGGACGGATTGTCTCAGCCGGCGGAGCCGAGCGATGCGCCGCTTCGCCCCATTCCCGGATCATGGGGGCGCGCCCGTGAAGCACCTGCACCTACCGCCCGAGCGACCGCGGCCGCGCGGGCTCCGCAGCGTGAACGAGCTGTTCGAGGAGCAGCTCACGGTCGGCCAGCGGCTGGCGGACCGCGTGGCCACCCTCATGGGCTCGTGGCGGTTCATCCTGATCCAGTCGCTGCTCCTGCTGATCTGGGTTATCCTCAACGTGACCGCCTGGGTTCGGCACTGGGACCCCTATCCGTTCATCCTCATGAACCTGGTGCTGTCGATGCAGGCGGCCTACACGGCGCCGGTGATCCTCATGAGCCAGAACCGGCTGGCGGCGCGCGATCGCCTGGAGGCGCACAACGACTTCGTGGTGAACCAGAAGGCGGAGGAGGAGATCCGCGCGATCATCGGGCACCTGGAGGCCCAGGACCAGGCGCTCCTCGAGCTGGCGCGCGGGATGGTGGCGCTGCGGGAGAAGCTCGGCGTGGACGCGGAATGAGGCCAGCCGGTCCGGGAGGCGGCCACGGGGTCGCGGGGCGTGCGGGCTGGCCCGGTTCTTGTGTCAGAAAACGGTAGCGACTCCGACCATCCAGGGCGGGAGAGACCATGCCCGAACGACTCGTATTCTACTTCGGCCGCGACGGCGCCGACGGCAGCCGCGCGGACAAGCCGCTGCTGGGCGGCAAGGGCGCGAACCTGGCCGAGATGACGCGCATCGGCGTACCGGTGCCGCCCGGCTTCACGATCACGACGGAGGTCTGCAACGCGTACCTCCGCAACGGCGAATACCCGGACGGGCTCCGGTCGGACGTCCAGGCGGCGCTCGAGCGGGTGGAGCAGGACACCGGCAAGCGGTTCGGCGGAACCGCGAATCCGCTGCTCGTGTCGGTGCGGAGCGGTGCGTTCGTGTCGATGCCGGGGATGATGGACACGATCCTGAACCTGGGGCTGAACGAGCGCACGGTGGCGGCCCTGGCCGCGGAGGCGGCGGACGAGCGCTTCGCGTACGACTCGTTCCGGCGCTTCATCCAGATGTACGCCGACGTGGTGCTCTCGGTCCGCTCTCCAAAGTTCGAGGCTCTGCTGGAGCGGAAGCGCTCCGAGGCGGGCGTGGAGAGCGATCACGAGCTGACGGCGGAGGCGCTGAAGGCCCTCGTGGCCGAGTACAAGGAGCTGGTCCGGCAGGCCACGGGACGGGAGTTTCCCGAGGACCCGGAGGCGCAGCTCTGGGGGGCCATCGAGGCGGTGTTTCGCTCGTGGCACAACGAGCGCGCGATCGCCTACCGGCGCGTCAACGGCATATCGGAGGAGCTGGGCACGGCCGTCAACGTCGTGTCCATGGTCTACGGCAACATGGGCGACGACTCGGGCACGGGGGTGGCGTTCACCCGCGATCCGTCCACGGGCGAGCCCCGCTTCTTCGGCGAGTTCCTGGTGAACGCGCAGGGTGAGGACGTGGTGGCGGGGATCCGCAACCCGCTTTCGATCGAGCAGATGGCCGACCGGCTGCCGGGCGCGTACCGCGAGCTGCTGGAGGTCCAGAAGAAGCTGGAGCGCCATTACCGAGAGATGCAGGACATCGAGTTCACGGTCGAGAAGGGCCGCCTGTACCTGCTGCAGACGCGCACCGGAAAGCGGACCGCGGCGGCGGCCGTTCGCGTCGCCGTGGACATGGTGGACGAGGGGCTGATCGACGAGACCGAGGCGGTGATGCGGGTCGATCCGGCCGCGCTGAACCAGGCGCTTCACCCGCGGCTGGACCCGTCGGCACAGGTCGACCTCCTCGCCCGGGGGCTGCCGGCCTCGCCGGGCGCCGCGGCGGGACGCGTCGTCTTCGACCCCGACACGGCCGGCGAGTGGGCCGAGCGCGGCGAGCCCGTCATCCTGGTCCGGCGCGAGACCTCGCCCGAGGACTTCCAGGGGATGGTGGCCGCGCGGGCCATCGTGACCTGCCGCGGCGGCATGACTTCCCACGCGGCCGTCGTGGCCCGCGGGATGGGCAAATGCTGCGTCGTGGGCGCGCACGACCTCGGCTGTGACGAGGCGGAGGGCCTCCTCACCGCTGGCGGCCATACCGTTCGCCAGGGCGAGTGGATCACGGTCGATGGCACGACCGGCAGGATCCTGCTCGGCAAGGTGCCGACCGTGGAGCCCGAGCTCTCCGAGCACTTCCACCGCCTCCTGAAGTGGGCGGACGGGCTGCGCCGGCTGGGCGTCCGTACCAACGCCGACACGCCCGCCGACGCCGCCCGCGCGCGCGAGCTTGGCGCCGAGGGGATCGGCCTCTGCCGCACCGAACACATGTTCTTCGAGGGCGAGCGCATCACCGCCATGCGCGAGATGATCCTCGCCCGCGGCGAGGAGGAGCGGCGGGACGCGCTCGCGCGCATCCTGCCCATGCAGCGCGACGACTTCAAGGGCATCTTCGCGGCCATGGACGGCCTGCCGGTCACGATCCGGCTGCTCGACCCGCCGCTGCACGAGTTCCTGCCCCGGACCGAGGCCGAGATCCAGAGCTTCGCCTCCGCCACCGGGATCGACGCCGACGAGGTCCGCCGCGCCGTCGAGCGCCACCGCGAGGCGAATCCGATGCTCGGCCACCGCGGCTGCCGCATCGGCATCAGCTACCCGGAGATCACCGAGATGCAGGTGCGGGCGATCTTCGAGGCCGCGGTCGATGCGCAGGCCGAGGGCATCACGGTGCGCCCGGAGGTCATGGTGCCGCTCGTCTCCGACGTCCGCGAGCTGCGTCGCCAGAAGCAGCTCATCCGCCGCGTAGCGGACGACGTCGCGCGCGAGCGGGGGGTCGAGATCCCCTACCTCGTGGGGACCATGATCGAGCTGCCCCGCGCCGCCCTCACCGCAGCCGCGATTGCCGGCGAGGCGGAGTTCTTCTCCTTCGGCACAAACGACCTCACCCAGACCACCTTCGGCCTCTCACGCGACGACGCCGGCTCCTTCCTGCCCCGCTACGTCGAGGAGGGCATCTTCTCCGACGACCCCTTCCAGGTCCTCGACCGCCAGGGCGTCGGCACCCTCATCGAGATGGCCACCCGCGCCGGCCGGGAGGCACGACCCGGTCTCAAGGTCGGAATCTGCGGCGAGCATGGCGGCGAGCCCCGCTCCGTCCAGTTCTTCGACTCCGTCGGGCTCGACTACGTCTCCTGCTCCCCCTTCCGCGTCCCCGTCGCGCGGCTCGCCGCCGCGCACGCCGCCGTCGAGGCCGCCCGCAAGTCGCCGCCCGCCCCGCCCACCCCCGGCACAGGGAGGCCCGTGGCCAACGCCGCCGACTGAGGCGCGATGGGCGCCGCCCCGGCGGCGCAAACTCGCAACGGCGGGTGGGGGACCTGCAACCTACGAGCTCGCATTCGGTTGCCGGCACAGCGTTCCCCGCCTAGATTTCGTCCATGAAACACCCGGTTGAGAAATCAGGAACTGGCCCGCTCCGAGCGGCCGCGTCGCGGCCGCTCGCGCGCATCATCCCCCTGCTCCTGCTCGCCACGGCCACCTGCGCGCGGCCTGCGCCGCGCTCCGTGCCGGCGCCGGGCGGCATTTCCGGGTCGGCCGAGCTCGTGCTGCTCGGCACGACGGACGTCCACGCCCACCTCTATCCCTACGACTACTACACGGGCCGGCCGACGGACCGAGGGCTGGCGCTGCTCGCGCCGCTGATCGACAGCGTGCGCGCGGCGCACCCCGGGGACGCGTACCTTTTCGACTCCGGCGACCTGCTCGAGGGGACGCCGCTCGCCTTCGTGTACGCGCGGCTGCACCCGGAGCAGCCGAGCCCGGTCATCCGGGCCATGAACCTCCTTCGCTACGACGCCTCGGGGGTCGGCAACCACGAGTACAACTACGGGCTCGAGACGCTGGACCGGGCGGTGGCGGAGTCGCGCTTCCCGTTCGTTTCGGCGAACGTTTTCCGGCACGGCACGGACCAGCACGCGTACCGGCCCTACGTGCTGATCCCGCACGTGGTCGCGCCGGGGGATACGATCCTGATCGGCGTGACAGGCAACACGCCGCCCGGCGTCGCGCTGTGGGACCAGGCGCATGTGCGGGGGAGGCTGGACTTCCGGGACGTGGTGGCGTCGCTCCGGCCGGTCGTGGCGGAGATGAAACGGCGGGGAGCCGACGTTGTGGTAGTGCTGTCCCACGGCGGCCTGGACGGCACGAGCTACGACACGCTGGCCACCGGCGTGCCGCCGGAAAACGAGTCGCTGCGGGTGGCGCGGGAGATCCCCGGCGTGGACGTGATCTTCATGGGGCACACGCATCGCGAGCTGGCGGACAGCGTGGTGAACGGCGTGCTGCTGACGCAGGCGAAGAACTGGGCGAGGAGCGTCTCGGTGGTGGACCTCCGGCTGCGGCGGCAGGCGGCCGGCCGGTGGAGCGTGGCGTCGAAGCACGCGACGCTGCTCGAGGCGGATCCGTCGCGCGTGGACAGCGCCTTTCTCGACTCGCTGCGCTGGGAGCACGAGCGGACCGTGGCCTACGTGCGCTCCGTGATCGGCCGCTCGACGGAGCGTATGGAGGCCGCCCGGGCCCGGGTCGAGGACACGCCGATCCTGGACTTCGTGAACGAGGTGCAGCGGGAGGCCGCGGGCGCGGACCTCTCCGCCACGGCGGCCTTCTCGACCAGCGCGGCGATCCCGAAGGGGCCGATCACGGTGGCGGCCATCGCCGGGCTCTACACCTACGACAACACGCTCAGGGCGGTGCGGATCACGGGCGCGGAGCTGCGCGCCTACCTGGAGAAGTCGGCGGAGTACTATACCGGCTGGCCGGCGCCGGCGGGCGGGAGCGTGACGGACCCGAAGGTGCCGGGCTACAACTTCGACGTGGTCAGCGGCGTGGATTATACGATCGACCTGTCGAAGCCGGTGGGGTCGCGGATCACGGAGCTCCGCTGGCACGGCGCGCCGGTGCGCCTGGACCAGACCTTCACGCTGGCGCTGAACAATTACCGTCAGACGGGCGGTGGCGGGTTCACCATGCTGGCGGACGCGCCCGTAGTGTACGACCGGCAGGAGGACATCCGCGACCTGCTCATCGCGTACGTGAGGCGGCACGGCACGATCCGGCCGGAGGACTTCTTCCACCGTAGCTGGCGCGTCGTGCCCGCGCAGGCGGCCGAGGCCGCGGCGCGGGAGCAGCGGCCGCGGGAGACGGCGCAGGCGACGTCGCCTTCCACGGTCCCGGCGACCGTCCGGCTGCGCGTCCTGGCCACCTCCGACCTTCACGGCCACCTCCTCCCGGAGACGCCCCCGTGGGCGCATGGCCGGGTAGTGGGAGGCGCCGCCGCGCTGGCCGGCTACTTCGAGGCCGAGCGCGAGGGCTTCGGCGGGCCGACGCTGCTCGTGGATGCCGGCGACCTCATGCAGGGCACCCCGATCTCCAACCTCACGGCCGGACGTGCCGCGATCGCCTTCTACGACCGGGCCGGGTACGGCGCGGCGGCCATCGGCAACCACGAGTACGACTGGGGCACCGCCGTGCTGCGGGACCGGCTGCGGCAGGCGGACTTCCCGTGGCTCGCGGCCAACGAGTTCGTGGCCGGCACCGACACGGCGCCCTCCTGGGTGAAGCCGACGGCGCTGCTGGACGTGGACGGCGTGAAGGTCGGCGTCATCGGCCTCGCGACCGAAGCGACGCCGACGACGACGCGCGCCGAGAACGTGCGAGGCCTCGAGTTCCGGAGCGGCGCGGCCGCCATCGACCGCTGGGTCCCCGAGCTGCGCCGGGCGGGGGCCCGGTTCGTCGTCGTCCTCGCGCACAGCGGCGCCATCTGCCGGGCCCACGCGAGCTGCGAGGGCGAGGTCCTCGACTGGGCCCGCGCCGCTCACGCACGCCCCGACCTCCTCGTGGCCGGGCACACCCACCAGGTGCTGGGAACGGGCGTGAACGGCATCCCGATCGTGGAGCCCGGGTCCTACGGCCAGGAGTACGCCGTCGTCGATCTCTCGCGCGACGGCGCCGGCGCGGTCCACGCCCGGGTGCGTGGCATCCCCACGACCTTCGACGACCGCGTGGCGCCGGACACCGCCGTGGCCGCGCTGGTCGCGCGCTACGCCGCCGAAATCGGTCCGCGCGTGGCCACCGTCGAGGCGCGCCTGGCGGAGCCGCTCCGCCGCACCGGCGGCGACTATCCGCTCGGCCGCCTGATCGCGGACGCGCAGCGCTGGGCCGCCGGCGCGCAGACCGCAATCATGAACGACGGCGGCATCCGCCGCGACCTGGACGCCGGCCCCCTCACCTGGGGCACGCTCTACGAGCTGCAGCCGTTCCAGAACCGGCTGGTCCGACTCACCCTGACCGGCGCCCGCCTGCGCGCCGCGGTCGAGCACGCGGTCGGCGGCCGGCAGCCGGACGCCAACGTGAGCGGGCTCCTGGCCGTCTACGACCCCGCCGCTCCCCCCGGCCGCCGTGTGCTCACGCTGACGCTGGAGAGCGGCGAACCGGTTCGGGACGACGCGCTCTACACCGTCGCCGTGACGGACTTCCTGGCCGACGGCGGCGACGGCTTCGACGCGCTCTCGGGACCGGTCTCCCGCGAGGACACGGGCGTCGTCGATCTCGATGCCCTCATCCACTACCTGAAGGGACTGCCGCAACCGGTCGAGGCGCCGGACGCGCCGCGGCTGCGCTCGGCGGCGCCGCCCGCCGCCGCGGCCCCGGCCGATCGGCGCGGCGCACGACAGCGGAGCTGACATGCCGATCGAGCCTAACCGCGAGCTGCTTCGGCGGCTCCCAAAGACGGACCTGCACGTGCACCTGGATGGCAGCGTGCGCCCGGAGACGATGGTCGAGCTGGCGCGTGCGGCCGGCCGCGAGCTGCCGCGCTGGGATCCCGCCGAGCTGCGCGAGCACATGCATGTGAAGGAGGCCACCAATCTCGTCGAGTACCTCGAGCGCTTCGACACCACCCTCGCCGTCATGCAGAGCGCCAATGCGCTCGAGCGGATCGCCTACGAGCTCGCCGAGGACGCCTGGAGCGAGAACGTCCGCTACATGGAGGTCCGCTACTCGCCGGTGCTGAACATCCAGGAGGGGCTGAGCCTCGAGGAGGCCGTCGAGGCGCCGCTGCGTGGCCTCCGCCGCGCGGAGAGGGACCTCGGCATCCGCACCGGCGTCATCATCTGCGGGCTCCGCAACATGAGCCCGAACACCTCCATGGACCTCGCCGAGCTCACCGTCGCCTTCAAGGATCGCGGCATCGTCGCTTTCGATCTCGCCGGCGCGGAGTACAACTACCCGGCCAAGAAGCACCGCGAGGCCTTCTACGCCGTCGTGAACGCCAACATCGCCGCCACCATCCACGCCGGCGAGGCGTACGGCCCGGAGTCGATCCACCAGGCGCTCCACTACTGCAACGCGAACCGCATCGGCCACGGCACCCGGCTCTTCGAGGACCCGGACCTCATGAAGTACGTGAACGACTTCCGCATCCCGCTCGAGATCTGCCTCACCTCGAACGTGCAGACCCGCGCCGTTCCTTCCTTCGAGGACCACCCGCTGCGCCTCTACTTCGACGAGGGGCTCGTCGTCACGCTCAACACCGACAATCGCCTGATGAGCGCGACCACCGTGACCGAGGAGTACTGGCGCGCCCACGAGCACCTCGGCTTCACGTGGGCCGAGCTCACGCGCGTCGCGCTCATGGGCTTCGAGAGCGCGTTCCTGCCCTACCGCGAGAAGGCGACGCTGCTAAGGGAGGTCGGGGCGGAAATCGCGGTGCTGGACGCGGAGGCGCTCGGCGCGAGTTAGCTTCGGTGGGGACCGGCTCGGAGCCGCGCCGGGGCAGGACGACAAGGACGACGGCGATGGAAAGAGGGGGGCCGCTCTCGCGAGCAGTCCCCCTCATCCTTTGGCGACTCAGCCGACGATCAGAAGCTGTAGCGCAGCGAGAGCTGCATCTGATAGTTGGACTCGAGCCGGTTGTAGTCGAAGATCTTCGTGTCCGGGTTGAACGTGAACGTGGCCTGATTGTTCACGAGCGTCCTCGACGGCAAGCTATTGTAGCTCAGCAGGCTGACGTCGCTGTACGTCGTCGTGACGTGTCCCCAGTCCTTGTTGAGCAAATTCATGAAATTGAACACGTCGAGCTGGAGTGAGACGTTCTGGAAGCTGAAGGTGTTCAGCGACTGCCGCAGGCTGACGTTCAGGATGTTGGTCCAGGGCGCCGTGCAGCTGTTGCGGGCCATGATCTGCCCGCGCTGCGAGCTCAGGCAGCTGTTGTCGTTGATGAACTGGTTGAAGGCCGCGGCCTGCTGAGCGGCGGTGACCGTCTGGCCGCCCGACGTGTAGTCCGCGAACTGGATCTGCGTCGGATCGGTGGCGTCCGTCGGCACGTAGATCGGGTCGTTGTAGCTCAGCCCGTCGCCGTTCAGGTCGCTCGCGTAGACGAAGTTGTAGGGAGTCCCCGATGCGCCCGTGTAGATCAGGGAGACCGTCGTCAGGGTCGGGAACGTGTAGCTGCCGTGCGCCACGATCCGGTTCCGCTGCTCGAAGGAGGAGCGGGTGGCCGTCTTGTCCAGCTGATTGCCGGCCCAGACGCGGCCGTAGCGGTACTGCGAGTATGCGGTGCTGGACGAGAAGCTCTGCACGTCCCAGCCGCGGCTGTACGTGTATGCGACGGTTCCCTCCCAGTTGCCCGCGAACCGCCGCGCGAGCTTGCCGGTCAGGTTGTAGAAGTGGTCCTTGTTCTCGTTCGCCACGTCGATGACCGTGCTGCGCGAGCCGACGAGAGACGGCGCGTAGGGCTTCGTGCCGTAGAGCACGCGGCCGTTCGCATCGGTGCCGACCGGGCTGGTCAGCGCCATGTTGTAGTAGAAGGGCGCGTAGATCGCCTTCGTGAAGAGCCCCTCGACCGTCCCGACCAGGTCGTGCCCGAGGTCACGGTCGTAGCCGGCCGACGCGCGCAGCGTCTGCGGCATGTGGAAGCCGGACTGGACGAGGTCGATCTCGCTCCCCGCGCGCGCCGTGTTGCCGTTGGCGCACTCCGTCGGCGGGGACGCGATCGCCGCGGCGTTGAAGGCCGGCGCGCTGCGGGTGCACGTGAGCAGGTTCACGCCGGTCAGCCCGGAGTTCTGGAACGCGTTGCTGAGCCAGACGTAGGCGGGCGGGCCGGTGAAGGTGCCGATTCCGCCGCGAAGCTGGTTCCTCTCGTCGCCGGTCATGTCCCAGTTGAAGCCGACGCGCGGCGAGAACTGGAGATGACCGGAGGGGATCTCTGCCGTGTTGCGCCCGAACTCCTGCACGACGTCCGGGTTCGTCGGCGGCTTGTCGAGGAACGTGGGCACATCCACGCGCAGGCCGTAGTTCAGGTTGAACGTCGGCGAGAGCGCCCACTGGTCCTGCGCGTAGCCGGACAGGGTCAGGGTGCGGAAGTTGACCGACCCATCGCCGACGGCAGGCACTCCCACGATGTAGGAGTAGGCCTGCCCTGCGCGCAGCGAATCGACCGAGTCGAACGTCCACACGCCGTTGATCGATTGAGCGTAGAGGTTGTGCGCCTTGTAGTAGGTGTTCTGCGTGCCCAGGACGAGCGTGTGCTTGCCGAAGGGCAGCGTCACGTTGTCCGTGATCTCGGCGATGTCCTGGTTGACCTGGTTTCCCTGCGAGTAGCGCTCCGTCCCCGCCTGGATCGTCGCGCCCGGGATCCCGACGCTTACCTGTGGCGCATCCGTCGCACCCGTGGCCGTGCGAGGATCGCGGATCCGCGTGTAGGAGGCGAGCAGCTCGTTGTAGCCGCCGTTGGCGAAGTGCGTCCGCAGCTCCAGCGCCGGTGCGTTCTTCTTCGACGCGTACTGGTACTGGTTCGAGGTCAGCGCCAGCGTCGGGCTCGTACCGGAGCGGTCCCGATAGATCGCTTCGCTCGTGGCGGAGCCGTAGTTGTAGCGCAGCGTCAGGGTGCTGTTGCGACCGAGGTCCGGGAAGTCCAACCGGGCGAAGACGTTGGTCAGCGGGTTGTGGACCTTGACGAGACCCGCCGAGCCCGTGGGCAGCCCGTAGCTCTCGAGCGCCTGCTTGGCCGCGTTGACGTCCGTGGCACTCACGTTGTAGTCGGGGGCGCCCAGGTAGATCCCGGTCATCGGGCTGCTGTAGGACTGCCGCTCGGCATTGAAGAAGAAGAGGGCCTTGTCCTTCACGATCGGGCCTCCGACGGAAAGTCCATACTGGTACTGCGAGTAATCGTTCAGGTACTGCTCGGTGCGCGTGAGGCTCTGGTTGCGCCCGAAGCCGTAGAGCGAGCCGTGGAAGTCGTTCGTGCCGCTCTTCGTGACCGCGTTGATCAGCATGCCGGCGAAGTTGCCGTGGCGGACATCGAACGGCGCCAGCAGCACCTGGTACTCCTTCACCGCCTCGATCCCGATCGACTTGCCGTTCGCCTGCCCGCCCGGCTGGCCGGTCGAGCCGAGCCCGAACAGGTCCGTCTCGTTCGACCCGTCGATCTGCACCTGGTTGTAGCGGTTGTTCACGCCGCCCGCCGAGAGGCCCCCGTTCGGCAGCGTCGTGGACACCTGCGGCGTCAGGACGACGAAGTCCGTGAAGTTGCGGTTCAGCGAGGGCAGCCGGCGGAGCGCGGAGTCCGAGACCGTCGTCAGGGTGCCGGTCCGGGACGGACTGATCAGCCCCGTTTCCGTCCCCGCCCGCACCGTGATTCCGGCCACCTCGACCGCTTGCGCGGTCAGGTTGAAGTCCACCGGCGTCAACTGGCCGAGCGTCACCGTCGCGGTGCGCGTCGCCGGGGCGTAGCCGATACGCTGTGTGGAGACCTCGTACCTGCCGGGCTCCAGTCCCGCAATGAGGTAATGCCCGTCCGGCCCCACGACCACCGAACGCGAAAAGCCGGTGGCCGGGTTGCGAACCACCACCTGCGTTCCGGCCGCGGCCTCGTTGTCCGCCCGCACCGTGCCGGTGACGCTGCCTGTCGTTGCCTGCGCCGACAATCTCCCCGCCCCGGCCGCCAGCGCCACCAGCGCAGCGAGGGCCAATGACCAGTGTGCACGCTTCATGTGGGTTCCCCTGTTGGATTGTGGTTCATCGAACCGAAGAGCGGCGGATACGATCGCGATGCGAAACCGTTGGGGAATGGCTCCGCTCGCACGGACGCGTTCCGCCCATGCAGGGCGGCGCGCGTCCACGCTGGGTTGGCCGTCATCGACGAGTGCTCCGGTTTTCATGAAGACGAAGGGTCGGGTCGAACTCGGGCTCGGGCGGCGGCTCTCAGCTTGATTCGCGACGCGCCCAAGCTAGACCCCCGCGCGGGTAGCGTCAAGGTGCTTTTCGGTACGTGATCCGACCGTTACAGCCGCCTTGCGGTCGGCGGGCCGGGCTCGTCGCGCGGGAGGCAGAATGGGCCCCCCGCGCCCACCCCCGGCAAGGTCCCGAAAGGTGCTCGACGGCCGGAGGTGCGCTCAGTCCCCGGCGCCGACCGGCAGCTCCTCCGCCTCCTCGGCGCCGAGGAAGCCCTCGGCCATGTCCACGAACTCGCGGGAGCCGAGGTAGAGGGGGGTACGCTGGTGCAGCGCGGTCGGCTCGAGGCCGAGGATGTCGCGGCTGCCGTCGGAGGCCCGGCCGCCGGCGTGCTCGCAGACGAAGGCCAGCGGCGCGGCCTCGTAGAGCAGCCGCAGCTTGCCGCGGGGGTTCCGCGTGTCGGCGGGATACATGAAGATTCCACCGTAGAGGAGCGTCCGGTGGAAGTCGGCCACGAGGGAGCCGATGTAGCGCGATGAGAAGGCGGGCCCCGCCTCACCATCCAGCCCCTTCAGGTGGTCGATCAGGCGGCGCTGGCCGGCCGACCAGCGGCCGTAGTAGCCCTCGTTCACGCTGTAGATGCGCTGGGGCGGTCTCGGGATGCGGATGTCGGGGTGGCTGAGCAGGAACTCGCCGATGGAGGGGTCCAGCGTGAAGCCGTGCACGCCGTTGCCGGTGGTGTAGACGAGCATGGTCGAGGAGCCGTACACCACGTACCCGGCCGCGACCTGGCGCGTGCCCGGCTGGAGGCAGTCCTCGAGGCAGCCGCGCGGCGCGTCGGAGACCTTGCGGTGGATGGAGAAGATCGTGCCGACGGAGACGTTGGCCTCGATGTTGGAGGAGCCGTCCAGCGGATCGTACAGGAGCGCGTAGCGGCCGGTGGGGAACTTCTCCGGGATCGGAATGATCTCCGCGGCCTCCTCGGAGGCCATGCAGCAGAGCAGGCCGCCGTGGTCGAGGGCCTTGAAGATCGCCTCGTGCGCGTACACGTCGAGCTTCTTGACCTCCTCGCCGTGGACGTTGATCTGATCCGCGGAGCCGAGGATGTCGACGAGGCCCGCCTTGTTCACCTCGCGCGCGATCAGCTTGGCGGCGAGGGCGATCTCGTAGAGGATGTTGCTGAAGGCGCCCGTCGCCTCCGGGAACAGGCGCTCCTGCTCTATGATGTGCCGCTCGATCGTGACGACGGACGTCATGGCGTCTCTCCTGGCGACCGGTCTCGCTCCGCCTCCCTCGCCTCGACCTCGTACGGGTTGGACTCGTAGCCGTGGCGAAGGTGGCCCACTACGTACCGCACGGGGAAGGCCAGCGGCGATGCCTGCCACTGCCGCACGTGCGCCAGCTCGTGGCGGACCAGCCGCGCCGTCAGCGGCGCGCCCGGGTGTACCACGATCGTGCGCCCCAGCGTCACGGCGGCCGCCGGCCCGCTCATCCCGGACAGCAGCCCGCCCAGCCACGGGATCCACCGTCCCCGGCGGACCTCCACGCCCGGCGGCAGCGCCTCGGGCGAGTCCGCGCGCGCGCCGGCCGCGGCGCGCACCAGTCGATCGATCATCTCGCGGCCTCCACCCGGAAACTGCCATCCCGCTGCGCGCGCACCGTGATCGTGCCTTGCTCATCCGTGCGCCAAATGGCGACGCCGTGCCGCCGCAGCCGGGCAAGAACCTCCGGCGCCGGGTGGCCGAAACGGTTGTGCCGCCCGACCGACACGAGTGCCAGCGCGGGCGCGGCGGCCGTCAGGAACGCCTCGGACGTCGCCGTGCGGCTGCCGTGGTGCCCCGCCTTGAGCACCTGTACGCGCAGCGCGGCGCCCTCGCGCGCCACCAGCTCCTGCTCCACGTCGGCCGGCGCGTCGCCCATGAAGAGGGCGCCGAACCGGCCGAAATGTAACAGAAACACCACGGAAAGCTCGTTCGTCTGCGCGGGGGCGTCAAGCGCCGCACGGAGCGGCGCGAGCACCTGGAGCGTCGCGTCGCCGATCCGGATCTCACGGCCGGCGCGCGCGGCCGCCCACCGGGTGCCGTGGTGCATGGCGTCGCGCACGGTCTCCAGGAACAGCGGCTTTCCCTCCACCACACCGGGATCCACCACCAGGTCCACCGGGAACGCGTCGAGCACGGCCTTGGCGCCTCCGATGTGGTCCGCGTCCGCGTGCGTCAGGACGAGCAGCGCGAGCCGCCGCGCGCCACGGCTGAGCAAGAACGGCACCACACGGGTCCTTCCCGCGTCGAAGCGCGCGTCGCGCGGTCCGGCGTCCACAAGGATCCAGGCGCCGCCGGGTACCCGGATGGCCAGCGCATCCCCCTGCCCCACGTCGATCGCATCGATCTCGAGGACGTCGCCCGCCGAGGAGCGGACCGCCACCGGCCAGGCGACGAGGGCGGCCGCCGCGAGGCCGGCCGCGATCATCCGTCGCGGCCACGGCCGGATCCCATCCCGAAGCGCGAGCCCCGCCGCGGCGGCCCCGGCCAGCAGCGCCGCGGCGAGCCAGCCGAGCGTCGTGTCCCGCGCCACGACGAGACTGCCGTACGGCACCGCCGCCGCGGCGCGCGCGGTGCCATCCAGCGCGGCCAGCACGAGCCGGCCCCCCGGCGCGAGCAGGCCCCCCGCCGCGGGGGACGCCATCCCGATCGCGAGCGTCGCCCCCAGCGCCGGCACGGCGAGCCCCGCCAGAGGGATGGCGGCCAGATTCGCGACGATCCCGATCGGCGCGAAGCGCCCGAACTGCAGCGCCGCGATCGGGGCCGTGGCGGCCGTCGCCGCCAGGCTGGCCGCGAGCGCCTTCCGCAGCGCCGGCCGGATGTGCGCCAGCCGCGCCTCGACCGGACGGCGCAACACCACGAGCCCGGTGATCCCGGCGAACGACAGCTGGAATCCGGGCTCGAGGATCATCAGCGGATCCACGGCCAAAAGCGCCAGCGCGGCCGCCGCCAGGAGCGCCAGCGGGTCCGCCGGCCGCTGGAGCATCCGCGAGGCGAGGAAGAGCCCGATCAGCAGTGCCGCCCGCGCCGCCGCCGGAGGCGCGCCGATGCCCAGCACGTAGATCCCGGTCACGAGCGCGGCCGCGGCGTCCGCGCGCCGCCTCGGCAGCCGGAGGAGCCCGCACACGAGCAGCGCCACCGCCGCGATGATGCCGGCGTGGAGCCCGGAAATCGCGAGCACGTGACTGAGGCCTGAGCGCGCGAAGCGGTCCCGGATGGCCGGGTCGAGCCCGTCGCGGCGCGCGAGAAGCATGGCCTCGACGAGACCCGCGTCCGCGCCGAACAGCCGCCGCGTCCGCCGCTGCAGCATCCCGCGGAACGCCGCCAGCCGGTCGGCGCGGCCGGGGAGGAACGCCAGCGAGTCCACCGTGAGCCGCCCCGCCCGCTCCGCCGCGCGCGGCCAGCCGGAGGCCGGCGGCTCCACCCACCAGCTCCCCCTCAGACGGACCGGGCGGCCCGCCAGGGACGGCGGCCGGGGCAGTGCGCGCCGGACCGGCCGCCCACCGGGCGATGTCACGGGGAGAGGCCTCCCGGCGCGCGGCCCGCCGCCGTGCGGCAACGCGGCCACGCGCGCCCAGATCCGGCCGGTGCACGCCACGCTCGTCCGGCCAACGACCAGCCGCGTCAGCCGGAACGGCGCCGCCGCGCCCGGCCACGGCTCGGCCTCGAAGTAGCCATCCGCCCGGACCTCGGCGCCATCGGCCAGCCGTGCCCGGCAGTCCCGCACCGCCCGGGCCGCGCCGCCCCCGCCCAGCGCCGCGCCAGCGGCCGCGAAGAGGGCGAGCACCGCCGCGGCGCGCGTGAGCCGGCCGCAGAGCGCCGCCGTGAGGCCGAGGAGCGCGGCCGCCGCGAGCGGAGTCCCGAGCGAGGGGAGCCGGAGTCCGAGGAGAAGCCCCGCGCCGAAGGCGAGGGCGTAACGGGCGAGGGGAGGGAGCGGACGGCTCACGGCGGCGCGTCCGCCGAGCTCGCGACCGACCCCTCTGCCTGCTTCGACTGCCCGGGGGAGGTGCCGAGCCGGCCGTCAGGCCGCGGCGGAGCCGGCGTCCACGGGCGCGCCCGTGAAGGTCGCGCCGCTCGTCGCCGTGAGGCGGACGGTGCGGAACCGTCCGATGAGGGAGGTGTCCCCGGGGAACGCCACCACCCTGCTCGTGCGGGTGCGGCCAAGCATGTCACCGGCCGAGCGCGCCTCGCGCTCGACCAGCACCTCGACCGTGCGCCCGACCTCGCCCCCGTTGATCTCCGCCTGGATGCCGCGCTGGAGCTCGATGAGCCGCTCGAGACGCTCCTGCGCGAGCGCCGGCGCGATGAAGTCCGCCGCCGGCAGCCGCGTGGCCGGCGTCCCCTCACGGGCGGAGTACTTGTAGAGGTAAGCGTCGTCGTAGCGCACCTCGCGCATGAGCGCCAGCGTGGCCTCATACTCCTCGTCCGTCTCGCCCGGGAAGCCGACGATCACGTCCGTCGAGAGCGCGATCCGCGGGATCGCCGCGCGCACGAGCGCCACCTTCTCCAGGTAGGACGCCACCGTGTAGCGCCGGAGCATGCGCCGCAGCGTGCGGTCGTGGCCCGCCTGCACCGGGAGGTGCAGCTGCTCGCATACCGCCGGCTCCTCCGCCATCACCTCGACCAGCGCCTCGGTCACGTCGCCGGGATGGGGCGAGGTGAAGCGCACCCGCCGGATCCCGTCCACCCGCGCCACCGCCCGCAGCAGCCGGGCGAAGTCCCACGCCCCGTGCCGGTACGAGTTCACGGTCTGCCCGAGCAGCACCACCTCGGGGATCCCCCGCTCCGCAACGGCGCGCACCTCCGCCAGCACCTCGTCCGCCGCACGGTTCTTCTCGGGCCCCCGCACATACGGCACGATGCAGTAGGTGCAGCGGTGGTCGCAGCCGCGCTGTACCGGGACCCACGCGCTCACGCGCGAGCTCCGCCGGACCTCCAGCCCCTCGTAGTTCTCCTCCGGCCGGAAATCGAGCACGGCGACGCGCCCCTCCTCCAGCTCCGGCACCGCACCGACCACGGGCAGCGACGGGCCCCGGCGCGCCGCGCGAGCTCCGACGCCGCCCGGCGCCCGCGCGCCTCCGGCCGCCGGTGATGAGGCCGGCGCCGGGGCAGGTCCGGCGGCGCTATCGCCTGTACCGGCGGCGCCCGGCAGCACCCCGGGCCGCAGCGCGGCCAGCGTCTCGGGTATGCTCCGGTAGCCGTCCGGGCCCATCACGAAATCCACGTAGCCCGCCCGACCGAGCAGGCGCTCGCCGAGACGCTGCGCCATGCAGCCGGTCACCCCGATGACGAGCTCCGGCCGCTCCCGCTTGATCCGGTTCAGCTCGCCCACCCGGCCGAGCACGCGCCGCTCGGCGTGCTCGCGGATCGCGCACGTGTTGACGAGCACCACGTCCGCATCCTCCGGCCGGTCCACCAGCTGGTAGCCGCCCGCCGCGAGGATCCCCTCCATCAGCTCGCCATCGCTGATGTTCATCTGGCAGCCGTACGTCTCGACGTAGGCCGTTCGCGGCGCGTGCTGTCGATCGGGAGTTTGCGGCATCGTTCGGTGCGGGTCCATGGCAGATCGGGCCATCCTGGACGGACGGGGGGTGCTACCCGGGCGGCGCGGAAAAGGTCAGCGCCCGAAGAGCGCGAGCGAGATGGTGAGACGCCAGAAGCTCTCCTTCAGCGGCGTGGCCACCGGCCCGCCCGTGCGGCGGCCGCGCTCGATCGAGAAGTCGCCCACGGCGTAGGGCGAGTCCTCGTTGCCGGCGAAGCGGTAGCCGATCCCGGCCGAGCCCGACCACTCGTTGGCCGGCGTCTCGCCCGCCACGTAAAACGGCAGCTGGGCGTAGTTGAAGCCGAGGCGCAGCGGGAAGGTGCGGCCGGCGGAGGAGCGGGCGCCACCCCACTCGACGCCGCCGCCGAGGTGATAGACGTCGCGGGCGGTGGTCTGCTGGTTGGGGCTGTCCGCGCCGGCCCCGGCCTGGCGGAAATCTCCCGCCGCGGCGGACCAGCCCGCCCAGCCACCGCCGAGCACCGCCATGACCCGCGGCGAGAGCACGGCGCTCAGGCCGCCGTCCAGCTGGAGCGGGAGCCCGAAGGTGCGGCTCGCCGCGCTGTCGGTGGTGGCGTGGAGATTCCCGGCCCACGTCCCGCTCACACCGAGCCGTACGAGGTTCCCCGCATCCACCCGCAGGCCCACGGATGCCAGCGGGGCGCTGTACGCCCACTGCGTGCGCGAGTGGAAGCCGTGGAGGTCGAAGGTCACGCTGTCGGGGAAGCTGCGCGTGACCTCGCGCGCCACGTTCCCGGTATAGACGCCGCCCGCCACGCCGATGGCGACGGAGGGCGAGAGCATGTACGCGCCGCCTACCCGAAGCTGTGAGATGCCGCCGTTCGAGCTCACCACGTCCTTGGACTCGACCGAATCGGTGCCGAACAACTCGGTGTGCGTGTTCGAGACCGCCCACGACTGGTCGAGGAAGCCGCCGAAGCCGGCGCTCAGCACCACGCGCCGGCTGAGCGGGTACATCACCCGGATGAGCGGAAAGCGGGATGAGCCGACCGAGCCCTTCTGCCCCCCGAGCTCCTCCGTCCGCGACGACGGCTGCAGCGTGGCCACGCCGCCGCGGAATAGCACGCCCGCCAGGTCGGCGGGATTCACCATCGAGGGATTGAAGCCGAAGAGTCCCGTGGCGACGCCGCCGAGCGCGCGCGCCCGGCCGTCCACGGCCTGGACCGGGACCCCGAGCCCGCGGGTCGCGAAGAGGGACTGCGCGCCGGCCGGCGCGGCCATCCCGGGGGCGAGGAGCACGAGCAGCAGAAGCGCGCGTCTCATGGCAGCTGGACCTCCGTGGCAAGGGTCACCACCAGGCGCAGACGCGGCGCCGCCGCACCCGCGGAGAGCGGGGCGAACGCGGCGAACCCGAAGTAGCCGCCCTCCGCCGGAGGCAGCAGCACGAGCACGTTGGGCGGCGCCGCGCTCGAGCCGGCCACCGTCGTATCCGCCACCAGGCTGGTGATGAGCGGCGTGATCGGCAGCTCGACGCGGCCGTCGGTGCCACCCTCCTCGAAACGCGAGGACGGGATCGTGTCCCGCATCAGCCCGACCACGCCACCGAGCGGCGAGCGGCTCAGCGGGATCAGCGGCGAGGTCTCCGCCTGGCGCCCGTAGATCTGGACCCGCTGCGTCGGCCGGTAGCCCGGCGGCGGCGCGACGGGCTGGAGCAGCAGCGCGGCGTAGTTGATGGTGGCATCCTTCAGCGCCACCGTGCACCCGCCGTCGCCGCCCGGGCACGGCAGGACCAACGAGCGCAGCTCGCGCTTCAACTCGAGGAACGAGCGCCACGCCTGGATGCCGCCGACCCGCAGGTTTGAGGACGGCGGCGGCGGCGGCGTGTAGATGAACGTGCCGCTCGTCACCGTCCCGGCCGTCACGATGGTGTCCGTCCGGATCGACGGGTGAGCGTTCACCGTCAGCGAGATGCTCGCGGCGCGCAGGCGCACGTCAGGCGTGGTGGCCGCCAGCAGCAGCCCCGCGGCCGCGTTGCTCGTATCGGCGAGCGTGTGGATCGTGGCGGAGTCCAGCGCGAAGACGGCCGAGTCGCCCTCCGTGGGCGCGAAGACGGCCGTGTCCAGCACCGGGCCGTGGCTGCCGCCCGGCGTCGTCCAGGACAGCGATTCCCCCGTGCTGTCCACGCGCAGCGTCCACGACACCGTGGACCGGTCCCAGTGCTCGGTCGTGGGATACACGGCCAGCGTGGTCGGGCCGGGCACCCGCGAGGTGGCCGTGTCGAAGTGCACCACGAGGGTGCCGTCCGCGAAGCTGGGCAGCGTGTCCGTCTGCAGGTTGCCCGAGGCGTCACGCACGCTGACGGAGACGGGGAACAGGAAGTGGAGGAGCGTGTGCGCCTCGACCCCGCCGAACTCGTGGGCCACCAGCTGGAACGCCGCGTTCGATGTGCGGATGTAGCCCGAGAACGCCGTGTCCGACGCGAGGAACTGCAATGCGTCCAGGTCGAACTCGAAGCTGCGCAGCGCCCCGCCCGGGATCAGCTCGCCGCCGACTCCCGTCGGCTCGTCCCGACCGCACGCACCCAGCGCCAGCGCCCCCAGCAGGATCCCGCACAGAAGGCCGCGCGTCATCGTGCGCCCCGCCTCCCCACCACCCTGGAATGATACGTCAAGAGCACGCGCTCACCTTTCTCCGCTCTCAAGCCTGAAAGCCTCCGGCAACAGGGCGCTTAGCGTCCACGACGCCAGCGAGCCGTTCTCGCCCACCGAGATCACCTCGAGCCCGGGCGCAAGCTCGGCCAGCACCTGCCGGCACACGCCGCACGGAGCGACGGGCTCCGGGGCGTCCGCCACGATCGCGATGCGGCGGAACGAGCGCGCGCCCGCGGCCACCGCCGTCCCCACGGCCACCCGCTCGGCGCACACCGTGGCGGAGTACGACGCGTTCTCCACGTTGCACCCGCCGTAGACCGTGCCGTCCTCCGCCTCGAGCGCGCACCCGACACGGAAGCCCGAGTAGGGCGCGTAAGCTCGCTCCCGCGCCGCGCGCGCCGCCTCGACCAGCCCCTCACTCCCCGCCATGGGCACCCCGCTCCACCCGCGGCAGCCGCCGCGTGAGTCCCGTCAGGATCTCGTAACCGATCGTCCCCGCCTGCGCGGCCACGTCGTCGAGCCGCAGCGCCTCGCCGCCGTCCTCGCCGATGAACGTGGCCACATCCCCCTCCCGCACTTCCGGCACGTCGCTGATGTCTACCACGGTCATGTCCATGGAGATCCGTCCCACAATCGGCACCCTTCTTCCCGCCACCAGCGCCGAACCGCGGTTCGACAGGCTGCGCGGCAGGCCGTCCCCGTAGCCGATCGCCACCGTGGCCCACCGCTCCCAGCCGCGCGCCTTGTGCGTCGCGCCGTAGCCGACCGTCGTTGCGGGCGGAACCTCGCGGACGAGCACGATGCGCGCTCGCACCGCCGCTACCGGCCGCGGCGCGGGCACGCCCGCCACCCCCGGCGCGGGATGGCCCCCGTACAGGAAGATCCCGGGACGGTAGCCATCCGCCACATAGGCCGGAAAGCGGAGCGCCGCCGCGCTGTTGCACGCGTGGACCATCAGGTCCTCCCGCGAGACCGGCAGCTGCGCCAGCGCATCGTTCAGCCGCTTCCACTGCGTCGCCGTCGGCGCCGCCTCGGCCGCGTCTGCGCCGTGGAAGTGCGTGAACACCCCCGTCCACCTCAGCCGCGGGCCCACCAGCGACTTCACCGCCTCGCCCCAGCGCGCCGTGTCCCGCCAGTCGAAGCCCGCCCGCCCCATCCCCGTGTCGATCTCGACGTGAAAGTCGAGCGGCCTCGGCGCCGCCGCGGCCGCCGCCGCCCAGCGCTCGAGGCCTGCAAGGTCCGAGATCGTCGCCGTGAGCCCCGCCGCCGCCGCCTGCGCCACCGCCTGTGGCGGCAGCGGCCCGAAGATCACGACGGGCCGCTCCACCCCGTAGCTCCGCAGCGCCACGCCCTCCGCCGCCGCCGCCACGCCGTACCCCCATGGCGCGAGGGGGTCGAGCGTCCGTACCATCCGCTCGGCCCCCAGCCCGTACGCGTCCGCCTTCACCATGGCGATGGCCGCCGAGCGCGGCCCCGCGGCGCGGCGCAGCGTCAGGAAATTCTCACGGACCGCGTCGAGGTCAACATCGATCCAAGCGCGTGATTCTGCGATATTTGACATGCTCGGCAAAGGCCGTTTAACATAGGTGCCCCGTGAACCCATCGCAAGGCGACCCGACCCTCGACCGCGCCCTGGCGCTCGTCCGCTTCCTGCGCCGGGAATGCCCCTGGGACGCGGCCCAGACGCCCACTTCGCTGCTCCCCTATCTGCTCGAGGAAGCCCACGAGGTGGCCGAGTCGGCGGCCGAGGGCGACGACGCCGCCCTGCGCGCCGAGCTCGGCGACCTGCTCCTCAACCTCGCGTTCCAGATCGTGCTCGCCGAGGAGCGGGGGACCTTCGACGCGGAGGCGGTCGTCGCCGCGCTCGAGGAGAAGATGCGCCGTCGCCATCCGCACCTCTACGGCCTCGGGCCCCGGCAGGACTGGGAGGTGCTGAAGGCGCGCGAGAAGCTGGACACCGGCTCGGCCTCCGTCCTGCACGGGCTGCCGCGCGGGCTCGATCCCCTCGCCAGGGCGCACAGGATCCAGGAGAAGGTGAGCGGCGTGGGCTTCGACTGGGCGGACGCCCGCGGGGGCTTCGAGAAGGTCGCGGAGGAGCTCGAGGAGGTGCGCCTCGCGCTGGAGTCCGAGCCGTCCGCGGCGCTGGAGGAGGAGCTCGGGGACCTGCTCTTCGCGGTCGTGAACCTGACGCGGCTGGCCGGCTCGCACGCCATGGGGGCGCTGCAGCGGGCGAACCGGAAGTTCACGGGCCGGTTCCAGGCGCTGGAGGCGCTGGCGCGGGAGCGCGGGGTCGAGCTCGGCGCGGCGCCGCTCGAGGCGCTGGACGCGCTCTGGGACGAGGTCAAGGCGCGTGATCGGGACGGTAGCCCCTGACCGATCCACACCCCCCGGTCTCGATCCTGGGTCTCCCTACGGGTACAGCCGGTTCAGCATGCGCGGGAATGGGATCATCTCGCGAATGTGGGGCCGCCCGGTGATCCAGGCCACGGTCCGCTCGAGCCCGAGCCCGAAGCCGGAGTGGGGAAAGGTGCCGTAGCGGCGCAACTCGAGGTACCAGCGGTAGGGCTGCTCCGGCAGGCCCTGCTCGCGGATGCGCGCGAGCAGCCGGTCGTGGTCATCCTCGCGCTGGCTGCCGCCGATGATCTCGCCGTAGCCTTCGGGGGCGATGCAGTCGTCGCAGAGCACCGTACGCGGGTCCTCGGGATTCTCCTTCATGTAGAAGGCCTTGGCCTCGCGCGGGTAGTTCACGATGAAGACGGGGCGGTCGAACATTTCCCCGATCACCGTCTCGTCCGGCGCGCCGAGATCGTCGCCCCACTGGAGCTGGTGCCCCTTCTCCTGCAACCGCGCGACCGCCTCCGTGTACTGGAGCCGGGGAAACGGCGGCTGCACGCGCTCGAGCGGCGCGGTGTCGCGCTCGAGCAGGTCGAGCTCCTCGCCGCAGCGCTCGAGGGCACGCCCGACCAGATAGGAGACGAAGTCCTCCTGCAGCCGCATGTTGTCATCGGAGTCGTACCACGCCACCTCGGGCTCGCACATCCAGAACTCGGTCAGGTGGCGTCGGGTCTTGGATTTCTCGGCCCGGAACGTAGGCCCGAAACAGTAGATCTTGCCGAGCGCCGCGGCGGCCGCCTCGCCGTAGAGCTGTCCGGTCTGGGCGAGGTAGGCGTTCTCATCGAAGTAGTCCACCTCGAAGAGTCCGGCGCCGCCCTCACCGATGGCGCCGGTGAGGATGGGGGTGTCCACCCGGACGAACTCGCGCTCGTGGAAGAAATCGTGGATCGCCGACTCGACCTCGCTGCGCACGCGCAGGATCGCCCGCTGCTGGCTGGAGCGGAGCCACAGGTGTCGGTGATCGAGCAGGAAGTCGACCCCGTGCTCCTTCGGCTGGATCGGGTAGTCCTCGCCGCTCGTGCCGAGAACGTCGAGCACCTCGACGCCCAGCTCGTGGCCGCCGGGCGCCCGCGGCTCGGCGCGCACGGCGCCGGTGACCGCCACGGAGGTCTCGAGCGTGAGCCGCGCGAGCAGCTCCCAGACTTCGGCCGCCACCTGCTTCTGGACGACTACGCATTGCACCACGCCGCTTCCGTCCCGCACGACGACGAAGGCAACCTTGCCGTGCGTGCGGGTCGTCTGCACCCAGCCGCGAACGGTGACCACCTCGCCGACGTGCTCGGCCAGGTGCCGGATCTCGCTCATGACCGCCATTCACCCGCTCCACACATGAAGAAGCGACACGCCGCCGCGAGCCGGCTCGCGGCGGGGGGCGAAAAGCTAGAGAGCGCCCGAAAGGGTGTCAATTTCGCGGCCGCGGCCCTGCTCCTCGCGCTCCTCGGCGCCCCGGGCTGCACCCGTCCGAAGGCGCCACTGCCCAGCCCCCTGCCCGCCGGCCGGTGGCCGACCTACCTCGGCAGCCAGAGGCGGGACGCGTACGCGCGCGAGGCGGCGCCGGACACGCCGGCAGTGGCGTGGCGCTCGGATGCCGGCGACGGCGTGATCGCCCCCCTCGTGCTCGATGGACCGATGCTGTTCGTGCCGTCCACCAACCGGCTGGCTCTCGCGCTCTCCGCGCAGTCCGGAAAGGCCTACTGGACCCGCCTGCTTGCGGGCGCCCCGACGGGCGGGATGGTCGAGGCGGGTGGCCTGCTTTTCATGGCCACGGAGGGCGGCGCGGGCGGCACCGTCACGGCGCTCCCCGTGGCCGGCGGCAAGGCGCGCTGGTCGCGCGACGCGCCGTACTCGCCGCACTCGCCGCTGCTGCGGGGGGACACGCTCGTCGTGGCCACGGAGACGGGGGCGGTCATGGCCCTCGCCACCGCCGATGGAGCGCTCCTCTGGCGCGCCCGGCTCCCGGCAGGGGTGGCGGCCACACCGATCGGGCTGCCGGGCGGCGGACTCGCGCTGGCGGCCGCGGACGACTCCCTCTACGTGCTCGACCCGGAGACGCACGCCATCGCCGCGCGCGCGCCGCTGGGCGGCACGGTATCGGCGGAGCCTACGCTCGCGGGGGACACCCTCATCGTCCCCCTCGGCACGGGCGACGTCGCGGCGTTCCACGTCCCGGACCTGGCTCCGCTGTGGAGCGCCGCGATCGGCGCGCCCGTGCTGGCCGCCGTCCAGCCGGGGCCCGACGGCGCCCTCTTCGCCCTGAACGGCTCCGCGGAGCTGTGGCGCATCGAGCCCGGGACGGGAGCGCCGCGGCGGCTCGCGGCGCTCGGCGGCGCCGCCCGCGGCGCGCTGACACTCACCCGCGACGGCCTGCTCGTGGGCCGCCTCGATGGCACGCTGTTCCTGCTGCGCTTCGATGGGGCGACGGTCTGGCGGACGACGCTCGATGCCGCGCTCGTCGCGCCCGCCGCCGTGCGTTCGGGTGAGATCTGGGTCCCGCTCCAGAGCGGGGCGGTGGTGAAGCTGCGCTGAGGGGGCGCCTCTAGCCGACCTCGTACAGCCGTTCGCGCTCGGCGTACCGGGTGTCCAGGATGTCGCGGAAGGCGCTGCCGCCGGCCTGCTCGAGCTCCGGGTCCTCCTCGACCACCCCGCGCGCGTCTTCCCGGGCCCGGACGAGCAGGTCCTCGTCGCGCTCGAAGTCGAAGTGCCGGAACGCCGGCAGACCGTGTTGGCGGGCACCGAAGAAGTCGCCCATGCCGCGCAGGCGGAGATCGGCCCGGGCGATCTCGAAGCCGTCGTCGCTGCGGACGAAGACCTCGAGGCGGGCGGCCGTTTCGGGGTTGGCGTCGGAGATCAGGATGCAGTGGCTCTCCTCCGCTCCCCGCCCCACCCGCCCCCGCAGCTGGTGCAGCTGCGAGAGCCCGAATCGCTCCGCGTGCTCCACGACCATGACCGTGGCGTTCGGGACATCGATCCCGACCTCGATTACCGTCGTGGAGACGAGCACATCGACCTCGCCGGCCGCGAACGCGCGCATGACCGCGTCCTTCTGCTCCCCCGGCATCTGCCCGTGGATGAGGCCGACGCGCGCCTCCGCGAAGACGCCCGCGCGCAGCCGCTCGTACTCCTCGCTCGCGGCCTTCAGGTCCACCTTCTCCGACTCCTCCACGAGCGGGTAGACGATGTAGGCCTGGCGCCCGCCCGCGATCTCCCGCCGCACGAACTCGTAGATCGGCCCGCGCCTGGATTCCTCCCGCAGCGCGGTCCGCACGCTCGCCCGCCCCGGCGGCCGCTCGTCCAGCACCGACAGGTCAAGGTCGCCGTACAGCGTGAGCGCCAGCGAGCGCGGGATCGGCGTGGCCGACATCACGAGCACGTCCGGCATCTCGCCCAGGGCCGCCAGCGCCATCCGCTGCCGGACCCCGAAGCGGTGCTGCTCGTCCACCACCGCCAGCCCGAGCCGCGCGAAGGCCACCCCCTCCTGGATCAGCGCGTGCGTCCCCACCACCAGGGCCGCCTCGCCGGAAGCGATCGCCGCCAGCGCCGCCCGCCGCTCGGCCGCCGGGAGCCGCCCCGTCAGGAGCACCAGCCGCACCGGAAGCTCCCCCAGCAGGCTCCGCAGGGTACGGGCGTGCTGCTCCGCCAGGATCTCCGTCGGCGCCATGAGCGCCGCCTGGAAGCCGGACTCCACCGCGAGGAGCATCGCGAACAGCGCGACGACCGTCTTGCCGGAGCCGACGTCCCCCTGCACCAGCCGGTTCATCCGCCGCGGCGACGTCATGTCCGCCGTGATCTCGCGCAGCGTCCGCGCCTGCGCCGGCGTCAGCCGGAACGGCAGGTTGCGGTAAAGCGGCGCGATGAGGCGGTCGGTCCGGCCGAAGGCGATGCCCTCGCGCGCGCCCGCGGCGCGGTGGTGCGCCCGGGCGTGGAGCAGCTGCAGGAAAAAGAGCTCGTCGTAGGCCAGGCGCCGGCGACCCGCCTCCGCCCCCGCGGTCGAGTCGGGGCGGTGCATCCGCTCAAGGGCCTCCCGCAGTCCCGGCAGGCCGCGTGCGGCGAGGTACTCCGGCGGGAACGGGTCCTCGGCCTCGACCGCATCCAGCAGCACGTCGAGGTTCTCCTCCAGGATCCGGCGCAGCATTCGCTGCGAGAGGCCCTCGGTGGCCGGATAGACCGGGAGCACGATCCCGCTCGCTTCGCCCTCCTCTCCGGCACGGCCGAGCACGACGTGCTCGCGTGGCTGGATCTGCAAGCCGTGGAAGAAGCGGACGGGCCCGGTCGCGAGGAGCAGGTCGCCCTTGCGGATGCTGCGGTCGAGGAACGGCTGGCCGGGCCAGCTGCACTCGATGTAGCCGGTGGAATCCTTCAGCACTGCCTGGAAGATCCTGAGCCCCTTGCGCGTGGGTAACACCCCGGTGCTGACGACCTCGCCGATGACGGTGGCCTCCCCGCCCGGCCGCGCCGAGCCGATCGGGTCCACCGTGCTCGCGTCGTGATAGCGTCGCGGGACGTGGAAGAGCAGGTCGCGGGCGCTCCGCACGCCCAGGCGCGTGAACGCCTCCGCGCGCCGCGGACCGACGCCCTTCAGGTACTGTGCGGAGCGGTCGAGCGGCGAGGGGCCGGGCATCGCGGTGCCGGGCGGGTCAGGCGCTGAGCACGGCGCGGGCGAAGGTGTGCGGCTCGAACGTCTCGAGCGCGTCCGGCTCCTCGCCCGTGCCGACGAGCTTCACGGGCAGATCGAACTCCTCGCGCAGCGCCACGATGCAGCCGCCCTTCGCGGTGCTGTCGAGCTTGGCCACCACCAGTCCCGTCAGCGGTACGGCCGCGGAGAACGTTCGGACCTGAGCGAGCGCGTTCTGCCCCACCGTCGCATCCAGCACGAGGAGGGTCTCGTGCGGCGCCCCCTCGACCTTCCGCGCCACGACGCGGTGCACCTTGCCGAGCTCCGCCATGAGATCGCCCTGCGTGTGCAGCCGCCCGGCCGTATCGATGAGCACGATGTCGGAGCCGCGCGCCAGGGCGGCATCGATTGCATCGAAGGCGACCGCCGCCGGGTCCGCCCCCGCCTTGGCCCCGACGAAATCGACGCCCGCGCGATCGGCCCACAGCTTGAGCTGCTCGATCGCCCCGGCGCGGAAGGTGTCGCCCGCCGCGAGCAGGACGCGGTGGCCCCGCTTCTTCAGCCGGTACGCCAGCTTGCCCGTCGTGGTGGTCTTCCCCACCCCGTTCACGCCCAGCATCAGATAGACGCTCGGCCCCTCGCCCCGGCTCAGCTCCAGAGATCCCACTGTCTCGTCCGGTGGCGTCAGGATGCGCACGATCTCCCGCTCGACCGCCGACCGGAACTCGGACTCCGTGCGCACCTTGCCGCGGCGCGAGAGGTCCTCGACGTACTCCACGAGGCGAGTCGTCGCCGGCACACCGAAGTCGCTCGCGAGCAGAAGCTCCTCGAGCGCTTCCAGCGAGCCCTGGTCGAGCCCCTTCACGGCGACGGTGACATCCGTCAGCGCGATGTCCTTGATCTTCTGCCAGAGAGACTTCTTCTCTCCCGACCGCTTCATCAGTCTGGTCATGCGTCTCCGTCTTCGGGAAAGCGACGATTGCTCCGCACTCGGAATACCCCGCTGCCGAGGGGTTGTCCCCGCGACCGCCTCAGCGCAGCCCCCAGCGCCGGCGCAGCACCCACTCGGTGGCGACCAGCAGGACGAGGAGAACGTACGGGATCGGTGTCGCGTGCAGCGGGATCCCCGGACGGGGGCCCACCTCCTCTCCCGCCACCGGGGTACCCGCCGCGTCGAAGCCGGCCGGCGCAACCAGCGGCCGGATGAGCTCCGGTGTGTAGGTCTCGACCGTGAACGGCCCCTCCGCCGCGCCCGCCTCCTTGCCGCTGCCGAAGGCGCGCGCCCGGTACCGGTAGTCCCCGGGGGCGAGCGGACGCAACGCCGCCGTGTCGCCGCGCACGAGCGAGACGGTCGTGTCCAGCGAAAACCCGCCCGCCCCCGTCACCGCGACGGCCACCGAGTCGGCGGCGAGGCCAGGCGCCACGAAGCGCACCGGCGCGCCGCGCGGGATCACCCGCTCCGCCGCCCGGACGGCCACGCCGGTGGCCGCGCGCGACTCGGCGGTCAGCCACCCCGCCAGCGCGGACCAGAGGCGCTGGTAGACCTCCCGCGCGTTCCCGCCCCGGAACGCCCACTGCCAGTAGCCGCTCCCCAGCGCGACCACCCAGCGGCGCCCGCCCTGCTCGCCGGCCACCGCGATCGGCGTGGCGCCGCCGCCCCGGCGGCCGCGGCTGGCCAGGAGCGGGGCCCAGTCCCCCGCCGGCACGCGTGCCGGACGCAGAGCCTCCAGCGGCGGCAGGTCCTGCACCGCCAGCCCCGCGAGCAGCGGCGCCACCGGGGAAGGCGGCACCTCCGGCGAGGCGAACCAGTCCCCCGGCGACTCGGCCGGCAGCGAGAGGCCGAGACCGAGGTTCGGCGCGGGATCACCGGGCAGGATCAGCGCGTGAGCGTGCCGCCGCGCGTCCTGCAGCGCCCAGTCGGGCGAGCTCGCGGACAGGCCGTGGAGCACGACGAGATCCGCGCGGCCGGCTGCCTTCTCGACCTCCGACGCCGCGACCTCGGCACCCGCGCTCATCCCCGTCCCCAGTGTGATGTAGCGCCCGTTCTGCACGGCGATGAAGCCGCGCACCGGAAGTCCCAGGGCATCCTCGAGGACCGGCTGCAGGAAGCGCGGCTCCCAGTCCGCGGCGAACGAAACGAGCACGATGCCCGGCGGACGCTCCCCGACGAAGACGTAGAATGGCCGGACATCGTCCTCCGGCACGCTGTCGCTGCGCTCGAGAGCCGCCTCGAAGCGGACCAGCCCGCCCGCCGCTTCCGCAGCCGGCGTGAGGTCCAGCCCGACCGTGGCCAGGCGCCCCGCGGACGGCGCCGCGACCCGCGCCCGCGCGAGGACCTTGCCCGCCCGCCGCAGCACGATCGTCGCCGAGTCCGTCGGCGGCGGCGACGTGGTCGAGGCCACGCTCACGGAGACGCGCAGCGGCTTCCCCGCCTCGCCCCACCCCGGCGCCTCCACGTCCGAGAGCGCCAGGTCCGGCAGCGGCGCCGGAGCCACCGGCACCACCCGGAGGTCCAGCCCGAGCCGGGTGCGCCAGCGGGCCACCTCCACGCCATCCTGCACTCCGCCGTCCGTGAGCACCACCGCCTCGCGGCTCCCCGTCTCGGACGCCGACTCCAGCGCGGGGAGCAGCCGCGTCGCCATGTCCGTCGGCCGTGCCCGCGTCAGCGAATCCAGCGAGATCGTGCGCGGCGCCTCGCCGAACAGCATCACGCGGCGCGCGCCCAGACGGCGCGCCGCCGCGACCGCGCTGTCCCAGCGCGTAGGGCCGCCCGGGCGCACCGGCAGCGCCATGCTGAGCGACGCATCCACCAGCACCGTGCGGCCCGCGCCGCCGGCCCCGATCGCGCGCCGCGCCGGAAGCAGGGGATCGAACAGGAGGAGGAGCACCAGGGCGAGCGTCAGCCAGCGGAGCGCCGCGAGGACCCCCCGCCCCCGCCCCGCCGCCTCACGGCGGCGGTAGACATACCCCACCACCACTCCCGCCAGAAGGGCCGCCAGCGCGAACAGCGCCCAGTCGAGAAGGGCCATGAGGCCAATATAGCATGCAAGGAGCCCGCCGGCTCGGGGCCGGCGGGCTCCATCCATCCGCGCACGCCCCCCGCGTACGCTCACCTCGATTCGGCGTGTCCCGGCCGAATCCGTCCGTCCGGCGCGCCCGTCCCTTCCACCGCCGGCCGGCTACCTGCCCTGCGCAGGCGCCGGCGCCTGTCTCGCTGCTTGCGTGCTGGCCAGCCGGCTTGCCGTCTGCGTGGCCTCCTCCAGCAGCGCGAGGCGCGTCCGCACGACTTCCGCGTACGCCGTCTTCTGCGCGGCCGCCACGCCCCCCGCCGGCGGCAGGTGCGCCGTGCGCGGGTTCAGTGGCCGGCCGTTCAGCCGGATCTCGTAGTGCAGGTGCGGGCCCGTCGCGAGCCCCGTCTGCCCCACGTACCCGATCACCTCGCCCTGCTTCACGTGCTCGCCCCGGTGCAGCCCGCGCGCGAACCGGCTGAGGTGGCCGTAGCGCGTCGTGTACCCCGCCGCGTGCGACAGGATGATCAGATTGCCGTACCCACCCGAGCGGCCATCGAATTTCACCCGCCCGTCCGCCGTCGCCTTGACCGGCGTCCCGTACGCCGCCCCGAAATCCGTGCCCAGGTGGGCCCGGTAGATCCCCAGGATCGGGTGGTAGCGGTGCCACGCGAAGCTCGACGTGATCCGGACGAAGTTGACCGGATAGCGCCGGAACCCCTGCCGCATCGATTGCCCGGCCCGGTCGTAGTAGGAGCCCCCGTCCTTCCCCTCGAACCAGAACGCCACGAAGCTCTTGCCCTCGTTGTCGATCTCCGACACCAGGATCCGCCGCTTGCGCGCCGTGCCGTCCGGCCGCGCCTCCCGCTCATACACCGCCCGGTAGGTGTCGCCCGGCTGGATCTCGTGCGCGAAGTCCAGCTTGTACGCGTAGATCTCCGCCAGATCGTACACGAGCTGGTAGCGCTCCCGCGCCGGTAGATCCAGGTCCTCGTTCTCCGCGATCGACTCGAACAGCGTCTTGCCTGCCTCGATCCGCCCCGCCACGTACACCGTGTCCGTGTGCGTCGGCGTTACGATCACCCGCCCGTCCCAGCCGCTCGAGCTCCGGCTCAGCACCACCGTTCTGTCCGCGTTCAGCCGCACTTCCACCGCCCGCGGCTGCCCGTCCGCCGCCCACCTGTGCACCGTGATCTCCGTCCCCGGCGCCAGCAGCCGCGGATTCTCGTGCTCCCGCAACTCCAGCAGCAGGTCCGCCTGCTCCGCACCCGTGATCGATGCCTCGGCCAGTATGCCCGAGAGCGTCTCCCCGCGCGTAAGCTCGTGCGTCTCCACCTGCTCCACCGGCCGGGCATACTGCACGCCCAGCGTCGGCGCTGCGGACGGGCCCGGCGCCGTACGTGCCGGCGCCAACATGGCCACCAGCGCCCACGTCACCGCGCCGATGAAGCCCAACGAGAGGGTGCGTGCCGGGTTCGTCATCAAACCTCCAAGCAGCATCGAGTGCCGGCACTAATCCATCTGCCGGCGTATGAACGTCGGGATGTCCAGGTCGTTCAACTGACTGCGACCGATGGGCCGGACCGGGGGACGCGGGAACGGTACCGACTCGCTGCCAAACCCGGGTGCTCTCCCCATTGCCACAACCGGAGCCGCCGTCGCGGCGGTCGGAAACGGCCCGCGGGAACCGAACGGAGCACGGATCAGGTTCTCTCGCAGCAACTCCTCTTCGTCCTGCGCGAGGCCCGTCGCGATCACCGTCACGCGAACCTCGCCCTCCAGCGACGGATCGTGCACCGCACCGAAGATGATTTCGGCCTCGTCACCCGCCGCCTCCTGTATAATGGAGGCAATCGTGGTCACTTCGTCAATAGTCAGATCCATCCCCCCCGTGATGTTGATCAGCACCCCCGCGGCCCCTTCAATGGACACACTGTCCAACAAAGGGGACGAAATCGCCTCCTGCGCCGCCTCCATGGAGCGGTTCTCGCCCTTGCTGTAGCCCGTGCCCATCAGGGCGGGGCCGCGGTTCTGCATGACCGTGCGCACGTCGGCGAAGTCGACGTTGACCTCGCCCGTAACGTGGATGAGGTCGCTGATGCCCTGGGTGGCGTGGAGGAGCACCTCGTCGGCCTTCTTGAGCGCCTCGCGGAAGGAGGTTCCCTTGCCGACCACGGAGAGGAGCCGCTCGTTGGGGACGACGATGACGGTGTCGGCCGTGCGCTTGAGCTCGGAGAGGCCCTGCTCGGCCTGGCGCATGCGTTTCTTGCCCTCGAAGAGGAAGGGCTTGGTGACGATGCCGATGGTGAGGGCGCCCTGCTCGCGGGCGATCTCGGCGATGACGGGAGCTGCGCCGGTGCCGGTGCCGCCGCCCATTCCGGCGGTGATGAAGACGAGGTCGGCGCCTTCGAGGACGCGGCCGACCTCGTCGCGGTTCTCCTCGATGGCCTGGCGTCCGATCTCGGGCCGGGCGCCGGCGCCGAGGCCGCGGGTGAGCTGCTTGCCGATCTGGATCTTGACCTGGGAGTGCGAGAGCTTCAGCGCCTGCGAGTCGGTGTTGACGCTGATGAACTCGACGCCCTCGAGCTGCTCGTCGACCATGCGATTGACGGCGTTGCCGCCGCCGCCACCGACGCCGACCACCTTCATGCGTGCGTTCTGCAGGGCGGCTTCTTCGAACTCAAAGATCATCATGCTGTCACCCTCCTCTGGGTGTGCCGGAGCAGGCGGCAATGCCTGGCCCGGATCTGGGACGGAACGGATCGGGAACGGGTGGGCCTCGGGGCCCCTAGAAGAACTCCTTGAGCCAGGCGATGAGGCTTCCGACGGCGTTGTCGCGGAAGCCCGGGACCGCGCCGGTCTCGATGCGACGGTTCACGCCGTAGAGCACGAGCCCGGCGGCGGTCGCGAATTGTGGCTTGCGGACGGAGTCGGCGAGCCCGGCCAGGCCTTCGCCGGGGGCACCGACGCGGACCGGCAGGCCGAAGACGTGCTGGGCGACGTCGACCGCGCCGGAGAGGGCCGCGCCGCCGCCGGTCATGACGACGCCGGCGCCCTGTTTGCCGAGCTCGCCGGCGTGCTCGATCTCACGTGCGGCGAGGCCGAGGATCTCGTCGAGGCGCTGCTCGATGATGTGGGCGATGAGCTCGCGCGTGACCTCGCGGGTGGAGCCTGGTCCCGGGCCGGGCAGCTCCACGCTCTCGCGCGGATCGACGAGCTGGGCGAAGGCCACGCCGTAGCGCTCCTTGGCTCGTTCGGCTTCGGCGAAGGTGATCGAGAGCCCCTTCGCGAGGTCGTTGGTGATGGTCGAGCCGCCCCACGGGATGCTGGACAGGTGGCGCATCTTGCCGTCGCGGAAGACGGCGATCTCGGTGGTCATGCCGCCGACGTCGATGAGCGCCACGCCGACATCCTTCTCGTCCTCGGTCAGCACGGCCGCGGCGGTGGCGAGCGGAGCGTGCACGAGCGCCTCGACCTTGTAGCCGGCGCGCGTGACCGCCTTGGTCAGGTTCTGGTTGAGCGTGGCCGAGCTGGTGATGATGTAGACCTCGGCCTCCAGGCGGGTGCCGGCCATCCCGATCGGGTCGCGGATCCCCGCCTGGTGGTCCACGATGTACTCCTGCGGCAGGACGTGGAGCAGCTCGCGGTCCGCGGGCACCACGACGGCGCGCGCGACCTCGTGCACCCGCTTGAGGTCGGCGGGGCCGATCTCGCGGTCGCCGCCCACGGCGACGACACCTGTGGACGTGGTCGCGTGGATGTGCTCCCCGCCGACGCCGGCCACGACGCGGTCGACGCTCACGCCGGCCATGAGCTCGGCCTCCTTGATGGCGGCCTTCACGGACTCGGTCGTGCCCTCGATGTCGGTCACGACCTCGCGGCGCATGCCGCCGGTGCGGGCCTGTCCGACGCCGAGGATCTTCACGACGAGAGCGCGGTGGGGCTCGCCACCCAGCTCGGCGATGACCGCGCAGGTCTTGGTGGAGCCGATGTCCAGCCCCGTCACGAGGTTCTGCCGCATGGTCAGCTCGGGGCGCCGTGGTTGAAGAGGACGACGATCTGCTCCTGGAAGCGGGCGTCGATGCGTCTGACGCGGTCCATCTCGCCACGCCGGGCGAGGTCGGCGAGGGTCAGGCCGAGTTCGCGGAGCGTCCGGGCCGTCGGCTCGTCCTCCACGAGAACGCCGCCCCCGAGCGGGTCGCGCAGGTCCAGCCGTACGCCGCCCTCCGCGGGCGACGCCTCCGAGACCAGGGCCGCCAGCGCGGGATCGAGGACGCGAATCCGGGCGAGGGTCCGCAGCACGGCCAGCGCCGACGCGTCCCGCAGCCTGCCGTCCTTGCCGACGTTGCAGGCGGTCGCGAGCACGGGTAGGTCCACATCCACCCCCCCATCGCGCAACGGGAGGACCACGCCGCGCGCGTCCACCGGGCGCAGATCCGGCGTGCGCGCGAGCGCCACCGGCTCCGCTTCCTCGACGTCCACCACGAGCGTGGACGGGAGGCGCCGCTCGATGCGGACATCGAGAACCGCCGGATCCCGGAGCAGTGCGCGCCGCCACGGCGCGGGGTCGTCGAACAGGTTCGACGCCGCGGTTATCCCGCTGGCGCGCACGACCTCGCGGGGCGGCAGGTAGCGCGTGCCCTCGACCACCACGCGCTCGACCCGGAAGCCGTTCACGTTGCGCAGCAGCCGCGGCGCGGCGGCGGAGGCGCCCGTGGCCACGAGGGCCGCGCCCAGCACCACCAGCCAGCGGAGCAGCCCCGGCCTCACGTCGCGCCTTCCTTTTGCAGCCGCGCGACGAGCGCGCGCCCGACGCCATCGATGTCGCCCGCGCCCATGACCAGGCAGAGGTCGCCGGCGCGCACCGCGCCCAGGAGAGAGTCCGTCAGAGCATCCAGACGCGCCTCGTAGTGAACCTCCGGCGCCCCGGCGGTGCGCGCGGCCTCCGACACCAGCCTGCCGCTCACGCCCTCGATCGGCGCCTCGCGCGCCGGGTAGACGTCCGTCACCCACACCGCGTCCGCCCGCTCCAGCGCCCGGCCGAACGGCTCCGCGAAGTCGCGGGTCCGCGTGTACAGGTGCGGCTGGAAGACCGCGACGAGGCGCCGGTCCGGGTGCGCTTCGCGCGCCGCCGCCAGCGTCGCCTCGATTTCCGTCGGGTGGTGCGCGTAGTCGTCGATCACCAGCACGCCGGCCGCCTCGCCCAGCTCCTCGAACCGGCGGGCGACCCCGTGGAAGGCGCCGAGAGCGCGCTCCGCGGCGCCAAAGTCCGCGCCCACATGGCGGGCCACGGCCAGTGCGCCCAGCGCGTTACGCACGTTGTGGAGCCCCGGGACGGCGATCTCCAGACGGCCGAGCGGCCTGCCCCGCAGGACCACGTCGAAGCGGCTGCCCCGTCCGCGCGGCTCGATGCGCTCCGCCCGCAGCGCGGCGTCCGTCCCCGTGCCGTAGGGGAGCGCGCGTCCACCGGGCAGCTCGGAGAGCAGGGCGCGGGTGCCGGCGTCGTCCGCGCAGCCGGCCACCAGGCCGCCCTCGGGGACGAACCCCAGGAAGCGCCGGAACGCATCCACTACGCCCTCGAGCGAGCCGTAAACGTCGAGGTGGTCCGCTTCCAGCGATGTCAGCGCCACGGCCCAGGGGCGCAGCGTGTGGAACGAGCGGTCGTACTCGTCCGCCTCCACCACGAACAGCTCGCTCGAGCCCGGCCGCAGTCCGCCTCCCCAGCCGGGAACGCGGCCGCCCACGAAGCCCGTAGGGTCGAGCCCTGCCTCGGCCAGGATCGCCGTCGCCATGGCGGTCGTGGTGGTCTTCCCGTGCGTTCCGCAGATGGCGACGACGGTGCCGCGGTTCACCAGCGCCCCGAGCGCCAGCGCCCGCTTCATCACCGGGATCCGGCGCTCGCGCGCCGCCACTAGCTCGGGGTGGTCGGCCGGCATGGCCGCGGTGGTGACCACGGCGACGGCCTGCGCGACGTGCGCCGGGTCGTGTCCTGCGAGGACCTGCGCTCCGCGCGCGGCCAGCGCCTCGCCCACCTCGCCCGGATGCGCGTCGCAGCCGCTCACCTGTCCACCGCCACGGAGCACCACCTCCGCGAGGGCCGACATCCCCGCGCCAGCGATGCCGACGAAGTGCACGACGCCGGTGCGGGCAAGCGCCTGGAGGTCGGGCATCTCGTTCATGCCGCCACCAGTGTCAGGAGCCGCCGGGCGATCTC
The DNA here is from genome assembly GCA_963708135.1 of uncultured Gemmatimonadales bacterium. Lineage (GTDB taxonomy): Bacteria > Gemmatimonadota > Gemmatimonadetes > Longimicrobiales > RSA9. The sequence continues at coordinate 2,072,614 of OY970192.1, forward strand.
TCGCGCCGCGTCGGGCCGGGCGCGCTCCCGCGCCGCCGCCGCCATCGGCACCCGGCGCGCCTCGTCGCCCGCCAGCGACAGGAGCTCCGACCAGAGCCGCTCCGGCGTGAGCTCGGACTCCGGGAGGAACACGGCCGCGCCGCTCCCCGCCAGCGCTCGCGCGTTGTGGGTCTGGTGGTCGGCCGCGGCCGTGGGCAGCGGCACGAGGATGGCCGGGATCCCCCACGCCAGGAGCTCCGCCGTGGCCATGGCTCCCGCGCGCGACACCGCCAGGTCCGTTGCCGCGAGCGCCCGCGGCATGTCCTCGATGTAGCCGCGTGCCCGCACCCGGCCGGCCAGCGCCAGCGGAGCGAGCCGGGCGCCCACCGCGTCGATGTGCGCGGGCCCCGTCGCCCACAGGATCTGCACGCCCTCTGGCAGCGGCGGAAGCCGGCCGGCGTCGGCGGCCTCGAGGGCACCGAGCAGCGCCTGGTTCACCGCGCGCGCCCCCTGGCTCCCTCCGACCACCAGCACGACCGTGCCGCCCTCGTCCAGGTCGAAGCCGCGCCGGCACCCTGCGCGCTCCAGCGCCGGGTCCGGCGGGCGGATCGGATTGCCCAGCGCGAAGACCTGTGTACGCGGACCGGGGCGTAGCCAGCGCTCGGCCTCCGGGAAGCCGAGGTGGACCTGGCGCGCCCACCGGCTGAGCCAACGGATGGTCAGCCCGGGATAGGAGTTCTGCTCCTGCAGCGCCACCGGGGTTCCGCGCGCCAGTCCCCACAGGCAGGCTGGCCCGCTCGCGTAGCCGCCGGTGCCGACCACGAGACTGGGCCGCAGCCGCCGCCAGAGGCGGCCGAGCCCCCGCGCCGTTCCGATCGCCGCGGGCACGAGCCGCCAGTTGCGCCAGACCCGGCTGCGGTAGATCGGCTCGGCCGGCAGCAGCGTGTGCGGCCGTCCCTGCTGCGGCAGCACGCGCGCCTCCACGCCGCGCTCGGCCCCGACGAAGTGCACCTCGACATCCGGCCGCTCGCGGCACACCGCGTCACCGAGCGCGAGGGCCGGGTAGAGGTGGCCGCCCGTGCCGCCGCCGGCGAAGAGGACGACGCTCACGCCGCCTCCCGCTCGCCGGCGCGCGCGATGCTCAGCAGGATCCCCACCGCCACGAACGAGACCAGCAGGCTCGAACGCCCGTAGGACATGAACGGCAGCGTCATGCCGGTGGTGGGCACCAGCGCCAGCGCGACCGCCATGTGCAGGAAGGCCTGCACCACGATCAGGTTGGTCAGCCCGATGGCCAGCAGGAACCCGAACAGGTCCGGCGCCTGCCGCGCGATCCGGTAGCCGATCAGCGCGAACGCCGTGAACACCAGCACGAGCGCCAGCACCCCCACGAACCCGAGCTCCTCCCCGATCATCGAGAAGAGGAAGTCGTTGTGCGGCTCCGGGAGGAAGCCGAACTTCTGCTGGCCGCTGCCGAAGCCGCGGCCGAAGATGCCGCCGCTCCCAATGGCGATGAGCGACTGGTTGATCTGGTAGCTGACCCCCGCCGGATCGTGGGACGGATCCAGGAACGCCGCGATCCGCCGCATGCGGTAGGCGGCCCCCTCGACCTGGCTCCAGAGCAGCGGCAGGCCCAGCACGCCGAGCAGGATGAAGTGGCCGATGCGCGCTCCCGCGGCGAACACCACCAGCGAGCCCATGAGCAGCACCAGCGCCGCGCTCGAGAGGTTCGGCTGGAGCAGGATCAGCACGTCCAGCCCGCCCCAGATCAGGAGGAACGGCAGCAGCCCGCGGCTGAGGCTGGGCAGCCGGTCCTGCTTCTTCACCGCCAGGGCAGCCGTCCAGACGATCACCGCCAGCTTGGCCACCTCGGCCGGCTGGATCACCAGCGGCCCGATCGCGATCCAGCGGCGCGCACCGTTGATCGACGGCGCCAGCGCCCGCGTCCCCGGCATGACCGTGATCGCCAGCAGCACCGCCACCCCGCCGAGCAGCGGCCAGGCCAGCCGCCGCCACCGCCGGTAGTCCACCTGCGCCGCAAGTGCCAGCAGCACGAGCCCCATCGCCCCGCCCAGCGCCTGCCGCACCACGAAGTAGTAGTCCGGCTGCCCCATCGACTGCGCCATGACCGCGCTGGCGCTGTAGACCATGAGGAGCCCGGCGCACAGGAGCGCCACCGTCGCCAGCAGGAGCGCCGTGCCCTCCCATCCGCGGCCCAGCCGCGACGCGCCGCCGGAGCCCAGCTCCGGCACGCCCCCCGCGGCAGACCACCCCGTGGTCTGCACGACCGCCGCCCTACGCGCCATGCGCCGCCTCCCCCACGCCGCCCATTGCCAGCGCCTTGAAGCGACGGCCGCGCTCCTCGTAGTTCTCGAACATGTCGTAGCTGGCGCACGCCGGCGCGAGCAGCACCGCGTCTCCCGGTCGAGCGAGCCTCGCGGCCCGCTCCACGACATTCGCGAAGGAGCCCTCGACGCGCTCCACCGGCACGGCATCCCCGAGGTCGGTGGCGACCTCGCCCGCCGCCTCGCCGTAGGCGACGACCGCTCGGGCGTGATCCCGAAGCGCCGGGAGAAGCGACGTGTACGGCTCGCCCTTGTGCCGCCCCCCCAGGAGCAGGACCGTCGGACGCGTCATGCTGCGCAGGGAGACGAGAGCCGACGCCACGTTCGTCGCCTTGGAGTCGTTGATCCACAGGATCCCGTCGCGCTCGCCCACCACCTCCATCCGGTGCTCCAGGCCGGCAAAGGTGCGCAGCCCTTCCCGCACCGGCCCGACGGCGACACCGGCCAGCGTGGCGGCCAGGGCGGCCGCGAGCGCGTTCGCCCGGTTGTGCACGCCCAGGATCCGCAGCTCCTCCGAGCGGACGAGCGGCGTCGTCCCTCCGTCGAGACGGAGCGTCAGCACGTCCTTCTCGATCACGGCGCCCTCCTCGCCCGCGGCGAGGGAGCTCTCGGTCCGGAACAGGTAGCGCCGGCCCGGCGCCTCGCCCGGAAGCGCCAGCACCTCCCGCTCGTCGCCGTTCAAAATCCAGCGCGAGGCGGGGCTCGCGTTCGCGAACAGCCGCGCCTTGTCGGCGTAGTAGGCGCGCACCGACGGGTACCGGTCGAGGTGGTCGGGCGCGAGGTTCGTCACGATCCCGATCGCCGGCGCGAACGTGTCCACGTCCGCGAGCTGGAACGAGCTGGCTTCCACCACCACCCAGTCCGGCGCCGTGTCCCGTAGCGCCACCTCCGAGAGGGCGACGCCGATGTTGCCGGCCGCCGGCGCATCCAGGCCCGCCTGGCGCAGCAGGTGCGCGGCGAGCGCCGTGGTCGTGCTCTTCCCGTTCGTGCCCGTCACCGCAATGACGGGGGAGGACAGCTGCCGGAACGCGAATTCGAGCTCGGACACCCGCGGTACCGCTCGGACGCGCGGCTCCACCAGGATCGGCGCGTTCGGCGCGATGCCGGGGCTGACCACCAGCAGGTCGCACGCCGCGAGCTTCTCGGCCGTGTGCCCGCCCACCTCCGCCTGGCCGCCCAGCCGGCGCACCAGCGTCGCGGCCGCACGCGCTTCGTCGGAGCCGCCCCCATCGGAGGCGAACACGGCCATCCCCCGCTTCAGCGCGAGCTGCGCCGCCGCGCGGCCGCTGCGGGCCAGGCCGATCACCCCCACGCGGAGCTCGCTCACCGGATCTTCAGCGTGCTGAAGGCGATCAGGGAGAAAAGGATCCCGAGGATCCAGAAGCGGGCGATGATCTTGCTCTCCGCCCACCCCGCCTTCTCGAAGTGGTGGTGCAGCGGCGCCATCTTGAGCAGCCGCATCCCGCGCCCGTACCGGCGGGCCGTGTACTTGAAGTAGCCGACCTGGGCGATCACGGAGAGCGCCTCGAGGACGAAGATCCCACCCACGATGCAGAGCAGGAACTCGGCCTTCAGCAGGATGGCCACCGCGCCGATGGCGCCGCCGATGGCGAGCGAGCCGGTGTCGCCCATGAAGACCTCGGCGGGATGTGCGTTGTACCACAGGAAGCCGAGGGAGGCGCCGGCCAGCGCCACCGAGAACACGGCCAGCTCGCCCGAGCCGGGCAGGTAGAAGATCCCGAGGTAGGCGGAGGTGTCCACGCGCCCGACGAGGTAGGCGAAGACCGCAAAGGTCGCGGCCGCGATCGCCGACAGCCCGCCGGCCAGCCCGTCAAGTCCGTCCGTCAGGTTCACCGCGTTCGAGGAGCCCGCCAGGATGAACATCACCCAGGGCACGAAGAGCACCCGCGCGATCTCCAGGTGCCAGTCGGCCAGGAATGGCAGGCTGGTCCAACTGCTCGGAACCGGACTGATCGGGTGCACGATCAGGAACACCGCGATGATGAAGCCGATCAGCCCCTGCCCGATCAGCTTGTAGCGGCCTACGAGGCCCTCCGTGCGCCGCCGCACGACCTTCAGGTAGTCATCCAAGAAGCCGAGCGCGCCCATCCAGATCAGCACGGAGAGCGTGATGATGATGTAGGGGTTGCCGAGGTCGGCCCAGAGAAGCGTCGAGACCACGCACGCGATGAGGATCAGCAGCCCGCCCATGGTCGGCGTGCCGGCCTTCCTGAGGTGCGTCTCCGGCCCCTCCTCCCGGACCACCTGTCCGAAGCGCAGCCCGTGCAGCCACCGGATCACGGCCGGACCCAGCGCGAACGCGATGAGCAGCGCCGTGACCATCGAGGCCGCCGCCCGGAACGTGATGTAGCGGAACAGGTTGAACACGATGTAGCGGTCCGCCAGCGGCGCCAGGAGGTGGTAGAGCACGCTACTCTCCCGTCCGGCGGACAACGTCTTCGCCGTCCTCGTTGGCGGACTCGGCGGAAAACCCTGGGAAGCGCTCCGCCGGGCGCGCCTCGTCACGCATCCCGGCTCGAGCATTCGACTCCCGCGGCCCGAAGGCCTCCCCGTGCGGGCGGAGCGTTCCCCAGTGCTGCTCGAAGCGCGGGAGCAGCCGCTCGAGAGCGACCCCGCGCGATCCCTTCAGAAGAATCACCTCGTCGCCCCGCAGCCGCGGGACGAGGAGGTCGAATGCGTCCAGCGGATCCTCGGCGCTCAGGAGGCGCTCCCCCAGCTGCCGGCGGAGCGGCTCGAACGCGGCCGTGAAGGCGCCCGTCGCCACGACGACGTCCAGCCCCGCCCGGGCCACCACCGCCGCCGTCGCGGCATGGATCTCCGCCGAGCGAGGCCCCAGCTCGAGCATCGTGCCGAGCACCGCCACCCGGCCGCCCCGCCGCGGCATCGCGGCCAGCGTGTCGATGGCGGCGGCCACGCTCGGCGGATTCGCGTTGTAGCAGTCGGAAAGCACGAGGATCTCGCCGTAGCGGTGGAACTCGCCGCGCATCCGGCCGGGCTGGAGCGCGCGCAGCGCGGCCACCGCGGCGTCCGCTTCCACGCCCCATTCCACCGCGAGACCCAGCGCGAGCAGGGCGTTGCGCGCGCTGTGGCGGCCCCGCAGCGCGAGCGCCACCTCCCTCCCCTGCCACCGGAAGCGCACCGTGCCGTCCTCGGCCAGGCGAATGTCCTCGGCCCGCAGCGCCGCGTCCGCGCGCTCGCTCCACCCCGCCACGCGCACCGTCGCCGCCAGCGCTCGCGCCCGCTCAGCGAGCTCCGCCGGCTCGTCCGCCACCAGCGCGACGCCCTCCTCGCCGAGGGCGTCGAGCACCGCCGTCTCCTCGCGCAGCACGCCCTCGAGATCATGCAGCCCCTCGAGGTGCTCCTCGCCGATCGATGTCACGATCGCCACATCCGGCTCGACGATCTCCGCGAGCCGCGCCACCTCGCCCGGCGCGTTGGTGCCCATCTCGATGACGAGCGCTTCGGCATCCGCCGGCGCCGCCAGCAGCGTCAGCGGAACGCCGACCAGGTTGTTCAGGTTGCCCGTCGTCGCATGGACCCGGTAGCGCGCCCCCAGCGCCGCACGGGCCAGCTCCTTCGTGGTCGTCTTGCCGTTGCTGCCGGTGATCGCCGACACCCGCGCGGAAAGCGTGCGACGGTGGAAGCGCGCGAGCCGGCCGAGCGCCACCAGCGTGTCCTCCACCACGTACCGTGCGAGCCCGGCGGGCGTGTCCTCCGGCACCCGCGCCACGACCGCACCCGTCGCGCCTCGCGCGGCGGCGTCGGCCAGGAAAGCGTGCGCGTCGAAGCGCTCGCCGCTGAGCGCCACGAACAGCGAGCCCGGCTCGATCGAGCGTGTGTCCGTGCTCACGCCGGTGTAGCGCAGCTCGGGGGCCGCCTCCCCCTCGAGCCCCAGAGCCTCGCGCACCATCGCGTCCGTCCAGACGCTCACGAGGCCACCTCTCGGAGCGCGTTCCACTCGCGGACGACGCGCCGCTCGTCGAACGGCACCTTGCGCGTGCCGACGACCTGGTAGTCCTCGTGTCCCTTGCCAGCGAGCAGCACCGCGTCGCCCGGCCCCGCCTCCTCCAGCGCCCGCCCGATCGCCGCGCGCCGATCCGTGATGCGCAGAAACGAGCGCCCCTCGAACCCAGCCACGATCTCGTCGATGATCGCGTCCGGGTCCTCAGTGCGCGGGTTGTCCGACGTCACCACCACGAGGTCCGCGCCCCGTTCGGCCGCGCGCGCCATGAGCGGCCGCTTGCCCCGGTCCCGGTCGCCGCCCGCGCCGAACACGACGATCAGACGGCCGGGAACCTGCGGCCGCAGGGCCGCAAGGGCGCGCTCCAGCGCGTCGGGGGTGTGGGCGTAGTCGGTCAGTACCGGGCAGGGCGAGTCGGCCACCCGCTCGAGACGGCCCGGAACCTGGGGCGCGTCCGACAGCGCGGCCGCGACGTCGGCTGGCGAGATCCCGAGCGCGATCGAGGCGGCCGCCGCAGCCAGGGCGTTGTCCACGTTGTACGCCCCCACGAGAGGCAGCCGCACATCCGCCTCCGCCTGCGGCGTGTGCAGGCGGAACCGGGCGCCGTCCGGGGCGAGCTCCACATCCCGCGCGCGCACCTCCGCACCCTCGGCCCGCCCGAACGTGACGCGCCGCGGAGCACGCGACGCCGCCCCCGCCCACGCCGGTTCGTCCGCGTTCAACACCGCCACACCCTCCGGCCGAAGCAGCTCGAGCAGGGTGAGCTTGGCGGCGCGGTACGCCTCCATCGTGCCGTGATAATCGAGGTGGTCGCGCGAGAGGTTCGTGAACACGGCGGCATCGAAGCGCAGTGCCTCCAGCCGCCCCTGCGCCAGCGCGTGGGACGAGGCCTCCATGGCCACGGCGGCGATCCCGTCATCCGCCAGGTCGCGCAGCAGCCGGGCGGACTCCACGGGACCGGGCGTCGTAAGGCCCTCCGACCCGGGCAGGAGCGAGCCATCCGCGAGCCGCACGCCCAGCGTGCCGATCGAAGCGGCCGGCGCCGCGCGCGACAGGATGTGGCGCGTGAGCCAGACCGTCGTCGTCTTGCCGTTCGTCCCGGTCACACCCGCCAGCCGGAGCGCGTCCTGCGGATCGCCGTATACCAGCGCCGCGGCCGCCGCCGCGGCCCGGCGGCCGTCGCGCACCTCGATCTGGGGGATCGACAGATCCTGCATCCGGCGCTCGACCAGTGCTGCCACGGCGCCGGCCGCGGCGGCCTGGCCGAGGAACGCGTGCGCGTCCACCGCCGTACCGGCCCACGCACAGAACAGGTCGCCCGGACGCACATCGCGGCTGTCGGCCGTGATCCCCGTGAGACGAGCGTCCCCGGGGGAAGCCGAGAGCAGGAGCGCCTCGTTGCGCAGGCGCTCGGCGAGCCGGTGCAGCGAGACCGGCGGCCGCGGGGCGCGCGGCTTCATTCGTCCCCCCCGCCGGCGCCCCGCAGGTGGACCAGCGTACCGGACGTCGCGACCGTTCCCGCCTCCGGGTCGCTGGCCTCCACCGCTCCGGTGCCGTCCACCTGTACGCGGAACCCGTCCGCGAGCAGCCGACGGGCCGCATCCCGCAGTGGCAGCCCCGTGACCGCGGGAACCGTCCGCGAGGAGGGCGCGGCCGCTCCCGCCCGACGGGCACGGCCGCCGTTCAGCGCGAACACGTAGGGCCCCCCGGCCGGGGCCGCCGCGGCGGCCGCGGGTCCCGGCGCCGTCGCGGCGTCGGCGCCGCCCCGGTCGCCAGCGCGCGCCGGCGTGGCGGAGCGTGCCACGGCCGCGCGGTCGAGCGGGGTGTGCCAGGCGGCGAGCGCGGCGGCCAGCGTCGCCCGCGTCACGGGCGCCGCGGCCAGCCCGCCGTAGATGGCGTGCTGCGGACGATCGATCTTCACGAGAAAAACCAGTTGCGGATCCTGCACCGGGAAGAAGCCCGCGAAGGAGGCCGTGTATGCACCACGTTCGTAGTGTCCGGCGCGGAAGACCCGGGCCGTGCCGGTCTTCCCGGCCACGGGGAACGGCCCCAACCCCGCACGCGTGCCGGTGCCGTCCTCCACGACCTCCGCCAGCACCTCGCGCAGCGATGCGGCGATGCGCGCGGGAATCACCCGCCGCACCTCGCGCGCCCCGAAGGCCTCGATGGTGCGCCCGTCCCGGGAGCGCACTTCGCGTACCAGCCGCGGCTCCATCAGCATCCCGCCGTTGGCGATGGCGCCATAGGCCAGCGCCATCTGGAGCGGCGTGACGCCCACCTCGTAGCCGATCGCAAGGCTTCCCTGCGAGTAGCGGGACCAGCGCGACGGCGGCCGCAGCGTGCCGGTGGACTCGGAGGGGTAGCGTACGCCCGTGGGAGAACCGAAGCCGAAGTCTCGCAGGTAGCGGTACTGCTGCTCCGGGTCGAGGCGGCTCGACATCTTCACCATCGAGATGTTCGACGAGACCCGGAGCGCGTCGCGCAGCGTCAGCCAGCCGTTCGGCTCGACGTCCGACACCGTGCGGCCTGCATAGGTGTAGCGTCCCTCCTCGGCGTACACACGATCCGCGAGGGTCGCCCGGTGCGTCGCGAGCAGCGTCGCCACCAGGAACGGCTTGAACGTCGAGCCAGGCTCGTACGTGTCGGTGGCCGCGCGCCAGTGCGTGGCCCCGGCGCTCCGCAGGCTGACTGCCGCCAGGATCTCGCCCGTGTACGGGTCCGCCATGATCAGGTCGCCGCCCGCCGCGCCGGTGCTGTCCACCGCCTGCGCCAGCGCCTCCCGCGCAATGTCCTGGAGGCCCGCGTCGATCGTGAGATAGAGGTCGTTGCCGGGGACCGGCTGTACGGCGCTCAGCATCGCGCCCGGGATCGTCCGCCCGTGCGCGTCGCGGCGCACCACGGCGTAGCCCGGCGTGCCCGAGAGCAGCGAGTCGAACTCGAGCTCCAGCCCGCCGAGCGCCTTCCCGTCCGCCGTGACGGGCCCGATCAGGTCCCGCGCCAGCGGGCCGTGCGGGTAGAAGCGCCGGACCACGCCCTCGAAGTAGACGCCCCTCAGCCCTTCCAGCCGCCCTTTCGCCGCGGCGTCGTAGAGGCCGGGCAGCACCACCCAGCGGGGCCGCCGGTCGATCGCGCGCCGGACCTCCGCCACGCCCAGATTCAGCGCCGCCCGCAGCCGCGCCTCCGCCGACGCGCGGTCCCTCAGCTCCCGCGGCGCCACGGCCACCCGGAACGCCTCCGCGCTCGCCGCCAGCGGCACGCCGTTGCGGTCGTACACCGTGCCGCGCGGCGCCGGAAGCACCATGCGGTCCGCGTGCTCGTCCTCTGCACGGCCGCGCCACAGCGTGGAATCGAGCGCCTGGAGCTGGAAGGAACGCACCAGCACGGCCACGCCCGCCAGCAGGACTCCCGCCAGCAGCAGGCGCCGCCGCGCTCCGTGCCTCGGCCCCTTCGGCGCCTTCCTCACCGCGCACCCGAGTCCGGCAGGATCACGATCTCGGCGCCGGACGGAACTCGCATTCCCATGCGCGTGCCCGCTACCGCCACGACCCGCTCGCGGCCTTCCAGCCGCTGGATCCGCTGCTGCTGCTCCGCCCGCTCCGCCTCCACCACCGCCACGGCCGTCCGCGCGCGGTCCAGCGCCCGAAGCGCGACCAGCGCCCGGCTCTGGCGGTACACCACCAGGCTCAGCGCCAGGAGCAGCACCGCGAACGCCATCGCGAGACGGATCACGCCCGAGCCCCGTCGCATCACGCGGCCCTCCGCCAGGCGCGCAACCGGACGCTCCGCGCCCGCGGGTTCGCCGCGACCTCGGCCTCCGACGCGAAAACCGGCTTTCGCGTCAGCGTCGTGCCCAGAGGAACCCCCCTGCACCGACACACGGGCAGCTCCGGCGGACAGACGCAGGCGCGACTCCACTCCCGGAACGCCTCCTTGACGCGCCGGTCCTCCAGAGAATGGTAGGAGAGCACCACGAGGACGCCCGCTCCCGGCGTCAGGAGGTCCCGCAAGGCCGGCAGCGCACGCTCCAGCGCATCCAGCTCTCCATTGACTGCGATACGGAGAGCCTGGAAGATCCGGGCGCGGTCCTGCGCGTCCAGCCGCGGCCCCAGCGCCCGCGCCATTGCGGACACCAGGTCGTCACTCGTGGTAAAGCGAGAGATCTCACGCCGGCGAACCACCTCTCGCGCAAGGCGACGCGAGCGCCGCTCCTCGCCATAGCGGTAGAAGAGGTCCGCCAGCTCCGATTCCGGTAACTCGTTCAGCAGATCGGCGGCCGTCGCAGCCCCGCCCGCCTCGCCGCCCATCCGCATGTCCAGAGGCGTGCCGGGCCGGAAGGAGAAGCCACGCCCCGCCTCATCGATCTGATGCGACGAGATCCCGAGATCCAGCAACGCCCCGGCCAGAGGCTCGCCTGGCGACGCCGCTCCGTCCGCGAAATTCGCGCGCACCAGCCGCACACGATCCCCGTATCCCGCTAGCCGCCGCTTCGCCACCTCGAGCGCCTCCGGATCCTGGTCCACACCGATCACGCGAGCCGCCGACCCCGCCTCGAGAATCGCCGCGCTGTGCCCTCCCCCGCCCACCGTACCGTCGAAGTACAGCCCGCCCCGCTCCGGCTCGAGGTACTCCAGAACCTCCCGTGTCAGCACGGGAACGTGGTAGGTCCCGTCCTCGTCTTCCACGCTCAGCGGAAGATTTGCGGCGCGAACTGGGAGAACCGCTCCGCTTCCTTCCGGACCGAGTCCTCGAACCGCGCCGGGTTCCAGATCTCGATCTTGTCGATCGCGCCCACCAGCATCGCCTGCCCGTCCAGCCCGGCCGCCTCCTGCAGCTTCGTCGGAATCAGAATCCGACCCTGCCCATCAGGCGTCACCTCCACCGCGTTCGCCATCATCGATAGCACGAACAGCCGCGCCTCGGGCTGATGCCGGACCAACTCCGTCATCCGCTCTTCCACACCGGCCCATTCCGACGCCGGATACAGCGCCAGCGACGGCGAGTACGCCTGGATCAGCACGAACCGCGGCGCGGCCGTCCCACGACGAAAGGCGGCCGGAAGACTCACCCGCCCCTTCTCATCGAGCTGGAACAGGTAGCTGCCCAGGAACCGCAGCGCCGTCCCGGCGGCTTCCGCCGCCTGCTCAGCGTCTATGCTGGATCCGGTCTTCTTCGGCATGGGCTCGGACTGGATGGTGTCCCCACTGCCCCCCACTTCTCCCCACTTGCCGCCACCAACCTACCCCGGGCACCAGAGGACGTCAAGAGTTTCCTGCGCCCACGCGTGAACCGCACATCCGGCGCCGCTCCGAAGCCATCTCAGCGGAAGCGAGGCAAGCGGGTGCGGGTCAGGAACTTGCACGGCGGAGCGGAAGCCAGGCTTCAGGTCTGCTGGGGATTTCCGTCGAGAGGAGAGTGCTGTGGGGCTGAGGATCGGTCTGATCATCCGGCCGCGGGAGGAGGACCCGCGCATGGCCGGGGCGCGCGAGGCCGTGGCGCAGCTGCGCGCGGCGGGGCACGACGTGCGGCCGCGGCTGACGTTCGAGAGGGAGGATGCGGTGAGGTTCGCGCGCGAGGCGGCGCGGGCCCGCTGCGACCTCGTGATCGCGGCGGGCGGCGACGGGACGGTCAACGAGGTCGTGAACGGGATTGCGGCGTCACACTGGCAGCCGCGGCTGGGGATCATCCCGCTCGGGACGGCGAACGACTTCGCGGCCGGGGTCGCTCTTCCGAGCGCCATTCCCGACGCGGTCGCCATCGCGCTGGAGGGCAGGGCGGTCGCCGTGGACGTGGCCCGTGTGAATCGCCGCTACTTCATCAATGTCTCGACGGGCGGCTTCGGCGCGGAGGCGACGGAGCAGGCGCCGGCGGACGCCAAGCGGCGCCTGGGCGCGCTGGCCTATCTGGTCTCGGGCGCGAAGCAGTTCCTCGGGCTGCGCCCGACCAAGGGCCGGTTCGTGGTGGACGGCCGGGAGCTGCACTCCGGCCGCTTCCTGCTGTTCGCCGTCGGCAACGCCCGGCGCACGGGAGGCGGCACGCTGCTGACCCCGCGGGCGCAGCTCGGAGATGGGGAGCTGGACGTCGTGGTGGTGCCGGGCCTGTCCCGGCTGGAGTTCCTGTCCCTGCTGCCCGACCTGCGCGCGGGGACCCACCTGGCCAGCCCGGACGTCCTGTACGTGCGGACGTCCGACCTGCTCGTCGAATGCGAGGAGTCGATCCGCGTGAACGCGGACGGCGAGTCGGTCCCGGGGAATCGGTTCCGGTACCGGGTCGCCCGGCGGCCCCTTTCCGTGATGCTCCCGTAGCCCGCGCCGACGGGCAGGCCACGGGAGGCGCCCGATGCACGACGGCCGCCCTCCCCTTCCCCGGGGACGGCGGCCGTCGAACGAAAGCGCCGGCGCTCAGTGCCGTGAGGCGGCCTTCGCCTTGTTCACGGCGTCGATGAACTTGTGGGAGTAGCCCACCATCTGGTTGAGCTGTGAGCGGATCCCCGGTTGGGCCTGGGCGTACGCGTCGGCCTGGTTGAAGTACGTGAGCGCCTTCTCGAAATCCGGCTCCGCCTTCCTGGCGGCCGCGGCGGTGCCCGGCTTGGCCAGGGCGATGCCGCGCTGGTAGTAGACGAGGCCGATCCAGAAGTTGGCCATCGCCTTGGTCTCGGGGCTCTCGGCCAGGTCGCGGGTGGCGGCGAAGTACTCGAGCGCCGCATCCTTGTCGCCCTTCTGGTACTTGTCGTTGTAGCCGATCCCGAACAGCAGGTTCGCCGCGACGTCCGCCTTCAGCTTGCCGCGGCTGATCGCCTGCTGGAACGCCGCCTTGGCCGCGCTGAGCTGTCCCCGCTGGGCCAGCCACTGCCCGCGCTTGGCGAACAACGGGTACTCGTTGTTCTTGTCGTACGCCTGCGCGGAGTCGAGCGCTGCGAGCGCCTGGTCGTACTGCCCCGTCGCGTTGAGCGCATCGGCGTAGGCGGACCAGATCAGCGGCATGCCGGGCTTCGCCTTTACGAGCTTGGCGCCGATCGTGGCGGCCTGCTGCGACTGGCCCTCCAGGTTCATGATCAGCAGCATGTTGCCGAGCACCGACGGAGCCGTTGCCGTGTCCTGCTGCTGATACAGCTGCATGTAGGCCGCGAGCGCCCTCTGATAGAGCGAGTCCACGTGCGCCGAGCGCCCGGCCGTGTCGGCCTTGGTCGTGTCCGCCTTCTGCGCCGCCTGCAGGGCCCAGTGCCCCTCGAACGTCAGCAGGTCCGGATTCACCCTGTTCAGCGAGTCGGGCTTGAGGCCCGGCGCGAGGATCGCGAGTGCGGCCTCGAAGTCTCCGGCCTTGGCCGCCTCGTTCGCGACGTTGATCCGTACGTTGGCGTCCCCCGGGTTCAGCTCCAGGTACTGGTTGAAGTACTGCAGCGACTCAGCGGAGTTGCCCAGCTTGGCCGCCACGATCCCCGCCAGCCGCAGGGCGTCCTGATGCGCCGGGTTCAGCTGGATCACCTTCTTGAGCGCCTCCATGGACTGCTGCAGCGAGTCCATCTCCTCCAGCGCGCGGGCCTTGCCGTACAACGCAGTCGCCGACTTCGCGTTGATCTCGAGCGCCTTGTCGCACGCCTCACGCGCGTTCGACCACTGCTGGCTGCCCAGGTAGTCGCTGCAGAACGCCGTCTGCTGAAGCTGGTTCACGTAGGTCTTGAACGCCGTGAAGATCGACTGCGCCGCCTGCTCCGGCTTCGACGCCGTGAACGCCGGAACCTCGAACGTCTCGCCGTTCTTCGCACCCACGAACTGCGCCGTCACCTGCATGACGTCGCCACCGGCTGGCTTGTACTCGCCGCACATCACGAGCTCGGCGTTGATCTGCACCGCCAGCTGGCGCGACTTGATGCAGTCGAGATCCTCTTCCTTTAGCTTGTATTTGCGCAGGTTGTCCTTCAGCTCATCCTTCGAGACCGCCTGGTGCCGCGGCATCTGCTCGATGAGCTTGCGCATGTCGTCGGCGACGTCCTTGCCGAAGCCGTCATCGACGTCCTTGGGATGGTCGAGGTTCGGAACCAGCACCCGGTAGCGCTGGCCCGACTGCTGCGCCGGCTGCTGGGCCGCCGCCGGCGAGGCCACGGTCCACGCGCCCGCGACCGCCAGCCCGAGCGTGAGGGCCATGCTCAGCCGCTGGTTCATGCGCATTCGCTGCATCTCCGCGGTCTCCACTCGAAGAATGAACACTCCCGGCGGCTCCCGCCGCCGCTCCTGAACTGCTAACCCGAACGCACGAAAAAAGTTCGCTCCCTCGGGCCGTGCCGCAGGAACGCAACTCCGGGTCATCGGTTGACTTCGTGCGGATTCAGGGGACCGTCCCGGGAGACGGACCTGGGGGACCGTCCAAAAAGCCGGACCATTGTATCCGCTCCCGCGTACGCGCGCAAGCCTCACGCCACCGGCCGGCGAATCGGGAACGTCGCTTGCACATCAGGGGCCAGGGAAGAGTCCTAGGACGGCGCAGCAGCGCCGTCCCCGCCGTGGAGGCCGAGATGTCTGAGCGAACCGGGAGAACGACCGGCGCGAGGGGCCGGGCTGGAGCCCTCGAGGCGCTGGAGCGATATCGCGCAGAGGCGGGAGGCGGCGGCGCGGACTGCCTGCTGAGAAGCGCACGGGCGGTCGGGCGTGGGGCCGAGCCGCCCCGGCGCCGGGCCGAGCTCGTCGAGCGGGCCATGCGTGAGAGCGGCCTGGCGTGGCAGGCGGCGGAGGCGCTCTACGCGCTCGCGCTCGAGGAGGAAATCGAGCCGGGCTTCGCCTTCGAGCTCGTGCGCTGCGGCGTCGGCGTCCGCCCGCCGGAGGAGCCCGAGGCGGCACCGGAGCGCTCGGTCGAAGAAACGCCGGAGTGGGTGGAAAGCTCCCGTCCCCGGCCCGAGGAGGCGGCGTGGGAGAGGCGGGCGCGGGCGAGCTTTCGGCGGCTCAGGCATCTCGCTCGAGGCGCACGCCACGCCGGAGGCCGCGCTGGCCGCGTACGCGGAGGAGCCGGACCTCGAGGAGACGGGCTACTGACCGCCGCTCGCCCCTCAGCCGTCGAGGCGGCCCAGGAGGCGCAGCAGGGCGTCGAGGATGGTGAGCGGGTGGGGGGGAAAGCCCGGGATCCAGAGATCCACCGGCAGGATGTCGTTCACACCGCCCCAGGTCTCGCTCGACTCCCTCCACGGCCCGCCGGAGATTGCATCGGCCCCGAGCGCGATGACGAGCTTCGGCGCGGGAATCGCGGCCCAGGTCCGCTCCAGCGCGGCGCGCATGTTCCGCGGCACCGGTCCGGTGACCACCAGCCCGTCGGCATGCCGCGGCGAGGCGACGATCTGGATGCCGAAACGGCCGAGATCGTAGACGATCGTGGAGAGCACGTTCACCTCGGCCTGATCGGCGCCCGCGTCACCGGCGGACACGTGCCGCAGGCGGAGCGAGCGGCCGAAGAGGCGGCGTGCCCGCGTTTCCAGCGCCGCCGCGCGCCGGTACGGCTCCCCTTCCACCACCACCAGGTCCTCCCCTCTCCCCGCCGCGAGGCGGTGGTCGCGCGTGAAGCGCACGGCGCCTCCGGGGCACGCTTCCTCGCAGGCTCCGCAGAACAGGCAGCGACCCAGGTCGAGGCGGAGCTTCCCCCCGCTCTGATCGAGTGCCTCCGTCGGGCAGGCCTCAATGCACGAGCTGCAGTCGTCACCGCAGCGCGAGCCATCGAGAACGGGAAGTCCCCGGAACCGCCCCGGCAGCCCGGGCGCGTCGGGCCGGTCCACGGGCGGATCGATCGTGGGAGTACCCTGCCTCACCCGGTTCCTCAGGATCTCCAGCATCCCCGCCTCACAGGTCGTGTCCGCCGTAGGAAAGATTGAAGCTCTTGTTGCAGAGGGGAAAATCCGAGATCGCCTGGCCGCGCAGCGCCAGCTCGAGCGCGGGCCAGTTGTGGAACGAGGGGTCGGTCACCTTGTAGCGGCGGAACCTTCCGCTGCTCCCGCTCAGCGCGACGTGGGCAGCCTCGCCGCGCCACGCCTCCACGAGCGAGACGACTCCCGCACCCGCGTCCAGCGCGCCGCACTCGACCCGGACGGCTCCCGCCGGCAGCTCCTCGAGCAGCGCCCGGGCGAAGGAGAGCGAGCGCTGCGCCTCGAGCCAGCGGATGCTCGCGCGCGCGAACACATCTCCCTCGGCCGTTGTGACGGGCGGCACGTGCGCCAGGCGGTACATCCCGAACGGATGGTCGTGGCGCACGTCGCGCGCGAGACCGGAGGCGCGCGCCGCGGGTCCGACCATTCCAAGCGCGCGAGCTTGCGTTTCCGCGACGATCCCGGTCCCCTCCATGCGGTCCTGCACGCCCGCGTTCGACAGGAGCATCCCGGCCGCGGCCGTCAGCTCCCGCTCGGCCTCCGCCAGCGCGGTCGCCAGCAACCGGATCTGCTCCGTGGCCGGATCGACGCTCACTCCCCCGGGCCGCAGGAAGCAGCGCCCGAACCGGCTGCCGCAGAGGCTCGCGGTCATGTTCAGGAACGCGCCGCGCAGCCGCCCGCAGGAGGCCGCCGTCGGCTGGAATGCCACATCGCCCGCCAGCGCGCCGAGGTCTCCCGTGTGGTTCGCGAGACGCTCGAGCTCGAGCGCCAGTGCACGCAACGCGTGGGCGCGCGCCGGCACCGCGCAGCCGGCCAGCGCCTCGACGGCCTGCACGTAGGCCAGCGCATGGCCGATCGTGGTGTCCCCCGCGAGGTCCTCCATCCGGAAGACGGTCACCCGGTCCGGTCCCCCCACGAGCAGCGCCTCCAATCCTCGGTGCTGGAATCCCAGCATGATCTCGAGGTGGTAGACCGTCTCACCATGGCACTGGAAGCGGAAGTGGCCCGGTTCGATCACGCCCGCATGCACGGGCCCGACCGCGACCTCGTGAACCTCGAGGCCGTCCATGTGGAAGAAGGGGTAGTCCGCGCCGATCGGGAGCGTCGCGTCGTGCAGTCGATGCGACCCGGGCGGCGCCGCTGCGGGGCTGCGCAGCGGCTTGAGCCACGGATGTCCCTCCGGCACGATGCCGAGCTGTTCCGCGATCTCGCGCTCGAACCGGCTGGCGGCCACGCAGGCATCCGAGAACGCGGGATAGCGCTCTCCCACCTCGGTCCGCATCACCGCGAGCCGTGCCGAGGCGTCGTCCGCGAGCACCGCCCACAGGCCGGAGCGCCCGCCTCCGAGCGGCTCCCCGAACAGCGTTACGAGACGCCAGCCGTCGCGCAGCCGCTCCAGGGCCAGCCGGCGGAAGCCGACGGGGTCGGCGGCGGCTACCCCGCCCGGCTGGAAGCGCTCGGCGTTGCGCACGAGAAGCGCAGGGGCGCTCATCCGCCTCCCCCTCCCACCAGCCGCGCCGCGGCCGTGAGTAGCTCGCGCAATGGAGCCGGAATCCACACGCCGAGCACCAGCACGGCCACGCCCAGCGCCAATGGCGGTAGCACGGCGGACGCACGTTCCACCGTCCCGGCGCGCAGCTCATCGGTCGGGGACTGGCCGAGGGCCATCCGGAGCACCACGCCGGCCATTCCCGCGAACACGGCGGCCAGCGCGCCAAGGTAGAGCGCCGCCACGACCCAGCGTCCGGCATCCAGAATGCCCTTCAGGATCGTCAGCTCGCTCAGGAACAGGCCAAAAGGGGGTGCTCCCGCGATGGCCAGGAAGCCGGCCACCCAGAGCGGCCCCGAGATCGGCAGGCGCCGGATGGCGCCGCGCACATCCGCCACGGCCTTGCTGCCATAGGCGGCCAGGAGGTTGCCGGCCGTGAGAAAGAGGAGGCCCTTGGCCAGGCCGTGCCCGAGCGCGTGCAGCATCGCCCCCCACGCCGCCACGCCGCCCACGCCGACGCCCAGCGCGAGGATTCCCATGTGCTCCATGCTCGAGTAGGCGAGAAGCCGCTTGAAGTCCTGCTGTCCGATAATGAACGCGGCCGACAGCGTCAGCGAGAGGAGTCCGAACGCCACGAGCACCGGCCGCACGAAGCCACCGAGCCCCGCCGCGAGGCAGACCTGCACCCCGCGAAGCAACGCCAGAAAGGCGCACGTCAGCAGTCCCCCCGACAGCAGGGCCGAGGCCGGCGCGGGCGCCTCGCTGTGGGCGTCGGGCAGCCACGCGTGCATCGGGGCGAGCCCCATCTTCGTTCCGTAGCCCGACGAGCAGGAAGATGAAGGCGGCGCGCAGCAGCTGCGGATCCAGGCCGGGCGCCGCGCGGAGAAGCGCGTCGAGGACCAGGGGCGCGCCCGCCGGCCCGCGGGTCGCGGACAGCGCGAGCAGGAACGTGCCGACGAGGGCGAGGGCGATCCCCACGGAGCAGAGGAGCAGGTACTTCCAGGCCGCCTCGAGGGCCTGCCGGGTGCGGTGGTGGTAGACCAGCGGCGCGCTGGCCAGCGTGGTGGACTCGACGGCCACCCAGAGGAGCCCCAGATGTCGGCTCACCGCCACCAGCGTCATCGCGGCCAGGAACCAGAGGAAACAGGCGACGAAGGCGCGATCCTCCGCCCCTTCCCCCGCCAGGCTCCCCTGCACGGACGACGCCGTGGCCAGGAAAAGGAGCGTCACGAGGGCGAGCACGAGCCGGCCGAGGGCATCGAGGCCGATCCACGCCCCCGGGTGCGCGGGCGCGGGATGGAGGATCACCCAGGTGGCGATCCCGCTGTGGAGCAGCGCGCCGAGCACGAGAAGCGTCCTGCGCGTGGCGACCCTGCCCGAGGCGAAGGCGAGCGCACCGAGCAGCGCGGGGACGAGGACCAGGAGAACGAGCACGCGGTCAGTCCCGGAGCGAGGCGAGCTCGGGCACGCTCATGTGGTCGAACTCGCGGTTGATGTGGAAGATCGCGATCCCCATGACGAACACGCCCACCAGCACGTCGAGCAGGATGCCCATCTCGACAAGGGTGGGCAGGCGGCTGGCCAGCGTCTGCCCGAGCAGGAAGATGCCGTTCTCGAGCAGCAGATACCCGAGCACCTGCGTCACCGCCTTCTTCCGCGACACCATCACGAGCGCGCCGATCATGAAGGTGGTCAGCGCGACCGGCACGAGGAGCGGCGCGGCCGGTGGAACGGGGACCGGCAGATCGCGGGCGAGCGCGAATGCGGCGGCGGTGAGCAGGCCGCCGATGACCAGCGATGCGGTGAAGCCGATGAACGGCTCGACCTCGCGACGGACGGCGGCCTCGCGCATCGCACGGCCGAGCAGCCACGGGATCAGGACCCCCTTCACGCCCGCGGCCGTGAGCGCGAAAGCGGCCGTATGCGCGGCCGGCACGCCGCCGTGCAGCAGCAGCGGCAGCGCCCCGAGCAGCAGCCCCTGCGCGGCCACGATGCGGATCGACGCGCTCAGGCGGCTCGAGCCCAGGATCGCGAAGTCCGTGAGTACGACGAGCACGAGCAGCAGCTCCGTCGCGGAGGCCACGACGCTCATCGCAGGGAGAGCACCACGGCGAAGGCGGCCAGCACGGCTGCGCCGACCAGGAGCTGTGGTACGCGCGCGAGCCGGAGTCGTGCCGTGACGGACTCGAGGATGCCGACCGCGACGCCGAGCCCGAGCAGGCCGGCGCCGAATAGCGCCATGTCGCCTTGACTGCTGCCCGTCCGGAACGGCAACAGGAGGTCGCCGAGCAGCGCGGCGTAAAGCCAGAGCTTGAGCGCGGCGGCGTACTCGAGGAGCGCGAGGTCGGGACCACCGTGGTCGAGGATCATGACCTCGTGGATCATCGTCAACTCGAGGTGCGTTGCGGGGTCGTCGACGGGGAGCCGGGCATTCTCCGAGAGTAGCACCACGAGGAGGGCCGCCGCCGCCAGCGCGGGCGCGGCGGCGTTGGCGGCCCAGACCGCGCGCAGATCGGGGCCGAGCAGCCCGCTGAGCGACGCGTGGCGCGTGCCCAGCGCGAGCACGAGCACGACGCCGAAGAGGGCGAGCTCGGCCAGCGCCGAGAAGAACAGCTCCCGGCTCGCCCCCATCCCTTCGAAGCTCGATCCGGTATCCAGCGCGGCCAGCGCGGTCGCGAAGCGGGCGAGGCCGAGCGCGTAGGCCACGGCGATGACGTCGCCCGGGAACGCGACTGCCGCGGTCTGCCCGGCGGCGGGCACGAAGAGCAGTGCCACGGCGACGCCCGCGAGCCCGGCCACCGGGCCGAGGCGGAACAGCCAGGTGGTCGTGCGGCTGTAGACCGCGCCCTTCCCGAGCAGCCGGGCGAGGTCCCGGTACGGTTGCAGGATGGGCGCCCCCCGACGGCCCGCCATCCGCGCCTTCGTCCTGCCGATCACCCCGCTCAGGAGCGGCGCCAGGACCAGCGCCGCGAGCCACGTGGCCAGCCCCGCCCCGCTCACCGAAGCCACCCCACGGCGAGCACGAGCAGCACGATCAACGCCGCGAAGATGTAGAGCAGGTAGAGGTGTGTGCCGCCCCGCTGCAGCCCGCGCGCACGGCCGAGCCATCCCTCGATCCGCTCGAACAGCGGCTGATAGAGCCGGCTGCGAAACAGGTCCGGCGTTTCCGAGGCCAGCGAGGCCGCTTCCGGATGGAAGCCCTCCGGCGCGACCACCTCGGCGCGCCGGCTGCTCAGCGTGGGCCGGAAGAACGACAGGAGCGGGTCCAGGAGCGACGAGCCCGTGTACTGCGCTCGCGGCGCCGCCTCCCCCTCGTAGCCACACCCCCAGGTCTCGTCCTCCGTCTGCGGCCGCCCGTGCAGGAGTCCGCGCCGCAGCAGCCCCACCACACCTCCGAATACCAGCAGAGCGACGGCGATCCGCGTGGGCCACCACGCGAGCCGAAACAGCAGGGTCACAGCGTCCCCCTTGAACGCCCTGAGCGATGCCGTGAGCTCGAGCACCGGACGCACCACCACCAGCATGCCGAGCGACGGAAACACGCCGAGCACGACACAGAGCAGCGCCAGAACGTGCATCGGGATCCGCATGGCGCGCGGCGCTTCGTGAGCCGATGCTGCGGCGGCGCCGCGCGGCCGTCCCAGGAAGGCCACCCCGAACGCCTTGGCGTACACGGCCGCCGCCACCGCGCCGGTCAGCGCCAGAACGCCGACGAGGAGGAGCCCGGGCCACGCATAGGGAGCCCGGATCGTCGTCACCAGCGCGAGCCCCGCCGAATAGAGGAAAAACTCGCTGGCGAAGCCGTTCAGCGGCGGTAGCGCGACCCCGGCCAGGGCCCCGATCAGGAAGGTCGTGCCGGTGTCCCCCATCCGGCGGAGGAGCCCACCGAGGCGGTCCAGCTCGAGTGTGCCCGCCCCGTGCCGGATCGATCCCGCGCCGAGAAAGAGCAGCCCCTTGAAGAGCGTGTGGTTTACCGCGTGGAAGAGCGCCGCCGCGAAACCGAGCACCGCGGTCACGGCGCTGCCCGTGCTCATTCCGAGGAGCCCGACGCCGATCGCCAGCGCGAGCACGCCGACGTTCTCGATGCTCGAGTAGGCCAGCAGGCGCTTCAGGTCCTGCTGCGCCCCGGCCGCCAGGATGCCTCCGAGCGCGCTGACCCCGCCGACGAGCACCAGGAGAGCGCCCCACCACCACGCCGGCGCACCGAGCAGGAGCAGCACCCTGAGGAGCCCGTAGATCCCGGTCTCGATCATGACACCGGACAGCACCGCCGAGACGTGGCTGGGCGCTGCCGGATGCGCCTCGGGCAACCAGATGTGGGCAGGCACCAGTCCCGCCTTCGTGCCGAAGCCGACGAGGCCGAGCAGGAACATCGCGCCGGAGGAAACCCCGCCGGCCGCGACGTACGGCGCGCGGAAGTCCGGAGCACCGCCATGCCCCAGGAGCAGGAAGAGGACGAGCAGGAACGCCGTGCCGATATGGGTCGCGACGAGGTACGTCCACCCCGCGCGGCGCACCTCCGCCCGCTCGTCCTCGAAGACCACCAGGAAATAAGAGGTGAGCGACATCACCTCCCACGCCACCAGGAACAACACCCCGTTCCGGGCCGACAGCACCAGCACTATGGCGGCCATGAGCAGATCGAAGAACAGCCACGACCACGCCGCTCGCCGCTCGCCCGTCCACGCCTCCAGGTATCGCGCGCCGTAGAGTGCCGCCGCGGCGAAGAGCACGTAGGCCGGCAACAGGAAGACGGCGCTGAGCCCGTCCGCCTGCAGCGTGAAGGCACCCAGGGGAACGGCCCACGGCAGAGACAACGCGATCGGCCCGGCGCCGAACAGGACGCCGGCGGCTGCAAGCACGCCCGCTGTCGAGCCTGCGATGCACGCGCCCGCACCGAGCACTCCGGCGCGACGCGTGTTCCGTCCCGCGAACGGAGCGAGGAGCCCGCCAACGACGGGCAGCAGCAGAGACAGGAGAAGCAGCGTCACGGGCGCGCTTCGATTCCGGCTCCGCGAGGCGGCGCGCTTCGCTCCAGGCGACGGACCGCCTCGATGATCTCCACGCCCGGACCGGCGGCGTCCACCAGCGCCCTCACGCCGCCGTCCCGGAGCGCGAACGCCAGCCGCGCGAGCAGGTGGAGGTGCGTTCGCACGGTCGGGCTGACGATCACGA
This sequence comes from uncultured Gemmatimonadales bacterium, assembly GCA_963708135.1. Taxonomy (GTDB): domain Bacteria; phylum Gemmatimonadota; class Gemmatimonadetes; order Longimicrobiales; family RSA9. Next base: position 2,095,425 of record OY970192.1, read on the forward strand.
AGAGCGTACGAACGCCGAGGCCGTCGGGCGAGGCGAGATCAAGCGGGCACCGGAGAAATGCCAGCGTGACGGTGGGGGCGGCCACATCGAGCACGATCGGCCGGCGAACGTGCGGCACGGCGACCCCGCCGCCTATGGCCGTGGAGCCGAACGTCTCGCGGGCGAGAAGCGCCTCGAGCAGGAAGGCGCGCTCGCCTTCCGCGGGAAGCGGCAGCCGCGCGACCACCTCGCCGAGAACGCCGGGCAGATCCTGTCCCGGCAGGTCGTGGTGGATTCCGCCGGCCGCGAGGGCTTCGGCGAGCGAGTCGGCGGGCGAGTCCCCCCACGCGAGCAGGGCGTCGGATCCCAGGTCGATTCCGCGCGCGCCGGCCCACTCGAGCAGCTCGTCGCGGCTCAGCATCCAGCGCTCACGCGCGTTGTGCGCGGGCAGGCTGCCGTCGCGGATGCCGCGCAGGATCAGCCGTTCCGGAACGTGCAGCAGGGTCGCGGCGTCGCGAACCGTGAGTCGCATTCAGCGCGGACTCGGTCTGGGGTTTGTGCGTCGGGAACTGCAGCCGGGAAGGTGGTCGCGCCCGATCTCGTGAAAAGGATAGCGACGGCCGGGGGGCCCGACAAGACATGCCGGGCAGCGGCCCACCCTTCGCCGTTTCCGCTTGCCCGTGGCGTGAACGGCAGCCAGTATGGAGCCGTCTCTCCGCCGACCCGCGCCGCTGCGGGAGCAGGCGCGGGAGCGACCTGCGTACGGAGCATCGAATGAAGCGAATTCTCGTGACCGGAGCGGCCGGGCAGATCGGCTCCGAGCTGGTCCCGGCGCTGCGCGCCCGCTACGGCACGGACGCGGTTCTGGCCACCGACTTGCGCGTCCCGGAGGACAGCGCGGGCGGTCCGTTCCTGCGCCTCGACTGCACGGATCGCAAGGCCCTGGCGGCCGCCGTCCGGGAGCACGGCGCGAACGGGATCTACCACCTTGCCGCCATCCTCTCGGCGACCGCGGAGAAGGACCCCCAGCGCGCGCTGGAGTTGAACCTCGGCACCCAGATGAACGCCCTCGAGGTGGCGCGCGCGGCCAGCTGCGCGCTGTTCACGCCCAGCTCCATCGGCGCGTTCGGCCCCACCACCCCACGCGATCCCGCTCCCCAGGACACCATCCAGCGGCCGACCACCATGTACGGCATCACCAAGGTGGCCGGCGAGCTTCTCTGTGACTACTACCACGCCCGCTACGGCGTGGATGCGCGCGGCGTCCGCTACCCTGGCCTCATCTCCTACGTCTCGCCGCCCGGCGGCGGGACCACGGACTACGCCGTCGACATCTTCTACGCCGCGGTCGAGGGGCGAGCGTACGAGTGCTTCCTCGCCGAGGACACGCAGCTCGACATGATGTACATGCCGGATGCCGTGAACGCCGCGATCGCCCTGATGGAAGCCGACCCCGCCCGCCTCCAGCACCGCAACGCCTTCAACGTCGCCGCCATGCAGCTCACCCCCGCCCGCCTCGCCGAGGCCATCCGGCGCTACGTGCCCGACTTCCGCGTGACATACCGCGTCGACCCGGCGCGCCAGGCCATCGCCGCATCATGGCCGCGGCGCATCGATGACACCGCGGCGCGCCAGGAATGGGGCTGGGCCCCGGAATACGGCCTCGATGCCATGGTGGTCGACATGCTGGAACACCTGTCCCTCAAGCTGGGACGGGCGCTCCCCGCGCTGGAGCGCCGTTCCTGACCCCTTGCCGAGGAGATGCTGGAATGCCGCTCGATCGAGTCGGACCCGTGCTGCAGCGCCACGTGGGCGAGCTGGAGGAGAAGGGCACCGCGAAGGGGCGCGAGTCGGTCGTCGCCGGCGTGCTCGCCGCCGAGGGGAGTCGCGGCCCCCGGTTCCTGCTGGAGGGCCACGGCGACAGACGGTTCCTGCGCATGAACTCCAACTCCTACCTCGGCATGGGGCTCCGTCCGGAGATCGTCAAGGCGGAGGAGGAGGGAACCGGGCGCTACGGCGCCGGACCGGGAGCGGTCCGCTTCATCAGCGGCACCTACGCCCCGCACGTGCAGCTCGAGCGGCGGCTCGCCGCCTTCCACGGCCGCGAGTCCGCCATGATCTTCAGCTCCGCGTACGCCGCCATGATCGGCGTGCTGGCCCCGCTCCTGAGCGCCGATACGGTGGTCGTGAGCGACGAGCTCAATCACAACTGCATCATCAACGCGATCCGCCTTTCCCGTCCGCTGGACAAGGCCGTCTACCCGCATCTCGACATGGCCGGGCTGGAGGCCGCCCTGGAGAAGGCCGCAGGCACCGGACGGCGCGCCGTCGTCGTCACGGACGGCATCTTCAGCATGCGCGGAGACCACGCCCCGCTCGATCGCATCATGGAGATCGCGCGCCGCTTCGACGCCCGCTTCGAGGAAGGGGTGGTGGTGGTGGTGGACGACTCGCACGGCGTGGGCGCGTTCGGCGCCACCGGCCGCGGCACCGAGGAGCACACCGGGGCGCCTCCGGCCGACCTGCTCGTCGCCACCCTCGGCAAGGCGCTGGGAGTGAACGGCGGCTACGTCGCCTCCTCGGCCGCCGTCATCCGCTACCTGCGCGAAACGGCACCGATGTACATCTACTCGAACCCGATCACGCCGGGGGAAGCGGAGGCCGCCATCGCCGCGCTGGAGATCCTGGACAGCCCGGCCGGCGTGAAGCTGGTCGAGCGGCTGCGTGCCCTGACGCGGCGCTTCGAGGCGGGACTGGTCGAGCTCGGCTACGAGGTGATCCCGGGCGAGCACCCGGTCGTCCCCCTCATGGTGCGCGACACCACGCGTACCCGCGCCCTCGTGAAGCACCTCTTCGAGAACGGCGTGCTGGCCACGGGCCTCGCCTTCCCGGTCGTCCCCCGCGGCGATGAAGAGATCCGCTTCCAGGTGAACGCCGACCACACGGAGGCGGACATCGACTACGCGCTGGGCGTGCTCGCGGCGGCTCGAAGATAGCCGCGGGGCGGGCCGACAGACTCGGGCCGACCCTGGGCACGGCGACGACCCTGCGAGCCTGCCTCCCGGCTTCGCCGGGAAGCGAGCCCGCCAGGGCCTCACCGATGACGGCTTATTTCAGCGCTGCGGTCACGTAGATCTGGGCCGTCGCCGTCAAGCCGTTGAGGCTCGCCCTGATGGTGGCCGATCCGGCGGAGAGCGCCTTGATGACTCCCGTCGCGCTGACCTTCGCCACGGCCGAGTTGGAGCTGCTCCACGTGGGGGTCGCGGTGGTGTAGACATAGTGACCCGAGGAGTCCAGCTCGATGGCCGATGCCTGACGGTACTGGCCGATCGCCAGAGTGGCGCTCGACGGGAAGACCGTCAGCGTGTACGAAGAGGATGACGTCGGGGCGGACGCGGTGATCGTGACCGCCGCCTTCGCCAACTTGCCGCCGGCCGCGGCCGTGATCGTGGCGCTGCCCGCCGCGATCCCCTTGACGACTCCGTTCGAGTAGACCCGGGCAACCGCCGAATTGGAGCTCGTCCAGGTGATGGTGTACCCGCTGAGCGGTGTGCCGGATGCATCCAGCGGGACGGCGGCGATCTGCTTCGACTGACCCACCGCCTCGCTCAACGAGGTCGGCGTGAGCTTGATCGACGCGACCGGCGCGGACGCCAGGACCGTCAGGGTCCCGTGCCCGCTATGGCCTCCCGCGGTGGCCGTGATCGTCGTCGTCCCGCTGCCCCGTCCGTACGCCACCCCCCGGTAGTTCACGGTGGCGGCCGCCGTGTTCGAGCTCGTCCACGTGATCGGCGGCGGCGACGTCATGACCTGGCCATAGCCGTTGAGAACCAGCGCGGAGAACTGGCGGTACTGGCCCTTGTCGATCGTGGCCGACGTCGGATAGACCGCGACCGCGACCACCATCGTCAACAGGTCCGCGTGCACGCGGGGATTGGGGACCGCGGAGGATTCGACCGCCGTAGGACTCTGATCGGCGCACGCGCCGGCGCTCGCCGCCAGCACGAGAAGCGTGACTACCATCCGTCGCCGGTTAGGACTCTTCATTTCGATTCTCCTGCTGGTGATCCGCGTCAATCGGGCGGACACGTCGGCTCGTCCGCCGCTGCCAGGCTGCCAGTGTGTCCCTGCTGCGCGAGATCCCGGCGACCGGGTGGATCCCACCCGCACGCCTTCGGCATTGGTCCGTCGGGTGCGCTGGACCGTTGCCGCCGCTGTCCGGAACGTAGGACTCTCACCTCGCGGGCAGGATCCGCCCGCGTTCCGGGGCCGTCGGCGGCTCTTGCCTGTACAGTCACAATGTGGTGTGGCTCACCACCGCGGAACGATGGGTTGGACTGCGAGGCGCTGCTCGAATCCTGTGCTGCAGGGACGCCCTACTTTACCTGGCAGGATCCGGATGCGCAACCCCCGGACGGGAGCGCCGCGATGGCGCCCCCCCCCGGGGGGCTTGTCCCACCGGCTACGCGGCCCTCGGGCCGCGTGGCCGGCCATCTCGCGCCGTTACGCCGCGTCCTGGTTCCTCCGGCGCCGCCCGGCGAATCCCAGCAGACCGCTGAGACCGGTAGCGAGGAGGATCACCGACGCGGGTTCCGGGGTCGTCGTCGTCGCAGTAAAGAACCCCGTGATCTGCGTGGTGTTGTCCGGCGGCAGCGAGGTGTTGTTGGCGAGCACCGTCAGCGTCCCGCTTCCGCCCCCCGGGACCGCGCCCGTGAACGAACGGGTGAGGGTTCCCGTCGAGAATGCCAACTCGACCCCGCCCGTGGTCGGATCGGTCGAAGCCGTCCCATGGATGAGCGCATAGAACGTCACATCCGGTGAGGACACCGTGGGTGTGAGGAAGGTGAGCAGGAGCGTGAACGGCTCGTTCACCGCGAGTCCGCTCGCCGCGTTCAGCGTGATCTCCCCGAAGTCGCCGGTCGTTCCATTGATCGCCAGGTCGCCGTTCGAGGTCGTACCATTGAAGTCGACCGGGCTCAGACTCGTGTACTCGAGAGTCGCCCCGCTCGTGGTGGTGAAGACACCCGTGTTCTCCACCGGCGTGCAGCCAAGGGAGAAGCAGGCCAGGGCGTTCCCGACGATCAGGATGTCCTGCGCTCGGGCCGCGGTCGCGCTCGCGACTAGCGCGATCACCCCGAGCGCTACGGGTCTGGCGGTTCGTAAGAGTCCCCTCATACCGTTCCTCCCTCCGCTGTAAATTCGGGGCGGCGCTCCTGCCTCTCCCCGTGCTGTGCCTGCGGCGCGGCCAGAGGCGCAGGCTCCCTCTCGGTGTTCGCCGTCGGCGGTGCCGACGACGCCCGGCCGGTCTTGTGGATCAGCAACGTCTGCTGCCGGTCGCGCGCTCGCTGGCGCGTCCTCGCCCACCGGCGCGCCCAGCGGAACCCGACCACCGCTGTCGCGGTCGTCATGACGATATACGCCGCCAGAGCTCCGGCCGCTCTGAGGACGGAGAGATCGTAGGTGTGTCGCGCCCTCGGCACGACGCTCCGCCGCAGCTGTACCGCGTCCAGCGCGAAGCCGCCGGCGACTACGATCAGGGCGAGCGCGGCGATGGCCGACACGAGGACCAGCAGCTGGAAGCCGCGCCGATGCTCGAGCGTCAGCGTCAGGAACATCGCCAGCACCACGGCGAACACCGGCATTGCCAGATCGCCGCTCAGCAACCCGACCATGCCGACTCGCCACTGCACGCTGCCCAGGTGGACGGACAGGCCGGTGGAGAGCGCAAATTCCCAGAGCGGCACGACCATCAGAACCGCGCAGAGCAGGTACAGCGGCAGCGCGAGCACTCTGACGGGCCTGGGATCGCTGGCGAAGCTGGTCACTCGACACTCCCGACAAATAGAAACCCCGGCACCCCGCCGGCTTCGTCCGTGGGCGCCCGGACACGGGCCGTCTGTTCACGCGTACGCGTTGCCTCGCTCAAGCAACAGCCGTGCCTTGGCAGGCCCGGAATCGGAGCCTTGCTGGATGCACACGCGGCCAATGCCTTGCGTCGCGCCCCCGTCCGCTCGGGGGACCGCTCGGCCGTGGAGGTCTGGCCACGTGTGTTGTACCGGACCTACAGCAGAAATCGGCGTGCGCTGCTTCGTCGTCAGCTGTCCAGGATCGCGCGTACCTTCGTCAGCAGCATGTCCACGGCCACCCGGTTCTGGCCGCCCTCGGGCACGATCAGGTCCGCGTAGCGCTTGCTCGGCTCGACGAACTCGAGGTGCATCGGGCGCACGGTGGCCACGTACTGCTCGATCACCGAATCGGCGGAGCGCCCGCTCGCGGAGGTCGCGGCTCAGGCGGCGGATGAACCGCACGTCGGAGTCCGTGTCCACGAAGACCTTGATGTCCATGAGCCGGCGCAGCTCCTGGTCCCAGAGGATCAGCAGCCCGTCCAGGATGACGACCTTCCGCGGGAGGGCGGTTTCGGTCTCGGCCAAGCGGGCGTGATGGGTGAAGTCATAGCGCGGAACCTCGATCGGCTCGCCGCGCAGGAGCATCCGCAGGTGCCGCACGAGCAACCCGGTCTCCAGCGAGTCGGGGTGGTCGTAGTTGATGCGGGAGCGCTCCTCGAGCGGCATGTCGCCGGTGTCGCGGTAGTACCAGTCGTGGTGGATGACGGTCACCTGCCCTCGCCCCAGACCACGCACGATCTCGCGGACCACCGTCGTCTTCCCGGATCCGCTGCCGCCGGCGACCCCGATGACGATCGGCCCGGGTGGGGGCGTCTCGCTCACGGTCGGAGCAGCACCTTTCCGAAGTTCTTCCGGTCCTGGATGTAGAGGTGCGCATCCGCCGCGCGCTCGAACGGGAAGACCCGGTCGACCACCGGCCGGAAGACGCCGTCGCCGGCGAGATCGATGATCCGGGCGAGCTCCTCGCGGAGCACCTCGGCCCGGTCCCACAGGCGGCCGACGTTCAGGCCGATCACGCCGCGATTCTCGTTCATGAGCCGGACCGGCCGGAACGCCGGCATGCGCACGAGCCCGGAGACTGCGGCGAGCAGGCTGCGCCGCTTGCCCGGCGCCAGCGCGGAGACCCCGTACAGGAAGAGCCGGCCGAGCGGCGCCAGGCACGCGTAGCTGGTCCGAGGCGAGGCCCCGCCGATGCCGTCCAGGGCGAGGTCCACGCCGTGCCCGCCGGTCTCGCGGCGCACCGCGGCGAGCACATCGCCGCCGCGGGAATCGATGCAGCAGGCGACGCCGAGCGCGCGTAGCCGCTCGTGCTTTTCCGGCCCCGCGGTGCCGATCACGCTCGCGCCCCGCCAGAGGCAGATCTGGAGCGCCGCCTGCCCGACACCTCCGGCGGCCGAGTGCACCAGCACGCGGTCGCCGGCACGAACGCAGCCGAGCCGCACGAGCATCAGCCAGGCGGTCAGGTAGTTGACGGGGAGCGCGGCCGCTTCCTCGGTGGAGAGCGCGTCCGGAATCGGGAAGGCGAGCTGCACGGGGATGACCACGGCGTCGGAGTAGCCGCCAAAGCGCGTGAACGCGGCCGCGCGCTGCCCCGGGACCAGCCCCTGCACGCCCGGACCGGTTGCCTCGACGGTCCCCGCCACCTCGTAGCCGACGACGGCAGGCAGGCGCGGCGCATCGGGGTAGAGACCCATGCGGGCCATGATGTCGGCGAAATTGACCCCGGCGGCGGCCACTCGGATGCGGACCTCGCCCGGACCCGGATCCGGGTCCGGCGCCTCCCGCACCTCCAGGACCTCGGGGCCGCCCCGGCGGCGGATCCAGACCTGCCTCACGCCCGGATCGCGCCCGGTCGCGGCGGGACGGCCGGGTGCGTGGACGCCATCAGCCGACGGGCCACGGCTGCTGCTCCAGCTCCGCCACGAGCTCCTCGTTGGTGCGCCCGGCATAGAAGGTCATGTGGTCCACCGCCTCGAGCATGGCCGCGCGCACCTGCTCGACTCTGCGCCGGGCGGCTTCCGGGTCGTGGCGGCGCTCCAGCGCGGCCGCGTTGAGCTGCCGGACCAGCACGACGAACTCCTCGACCGCGGCGCGGAGGCCCACGTAGCGCCGCTCATCGCGGAAGAGCGGGTCCGCGAGCTTCCAGACCCCTGCCTCGATGATCAGCAGCCCGATGACGACCACGGTGACCTGCAGCGGCAGGTCCCCCGCCAGTCCCAGCACGGCGGCCAGGACGACCACGATCCCGGCAATGGGCAGCCCGATGTCGAGCAGCTTCCGGATGCGTCTCATCGTCCTCTCCCGGCTGGCGATCGCAAGAGTTGCCGCCCCGGGTGACGGCCGTGGGCGGATGCGGTAAGATGGTGCGCCGGGTCGTGCGGCGGAAGGCCAACGCCGCCTCAGCGCGTGGCAAGCGCCGCGATCAGGTCCGCCAGCGCCCGCACGTCCCCGAGATCCGCGACCTCCACCGGCGAGTGCGAGTACCGGCCGGGCCAGGACAGCGGGATGTCCACCGCGCCGCCGGCCAGCCAGACCGCCCCGTCGTTGCCGCCGTTCGTCATTCCGGCCTGGATCGGGATCCCTGCCGAGTGCGCGAGCCCCAGGACTCGGTCGGCATCCGCCTCGGGCGCCACGTTGGAGCTGTCGATCACCCGAACCACCGCGCCGGCGCCGAGCGGCTGGTCCGCGAACCGCGGCGATTCCAATGGAGCGTCGGCGGAAACGAAGGTGTCGACCGCGTACACCCGGCTCACATCCGGCATCTCCGCCGCGAGCGCGCGCGAGCCGAACAGGCCGATCTCCTCCTCGACTACCCAGGCGAACGTCTCGGTCCCCTTCACCGCCGCGGGATCGAGCGCCCGGATGGCGAGAAGCTGCGCCGTGTCACCGACCCGGTCATCGAAGGCGCGCGCGAGCACCCGGTGCGGCCCGATCCGGAACATCCGCTTGGGCATGGTCACCTGCTGGCCCACGCGCACGCCCAGGGTCTCCGTGGCGGAGGCGCTGGTCGTCCCCACATCCACCGTGAGAGGCGACTCCGGTTCCCGCCGCTCCGCGTCCCTCCAGCCTTCGCGGGGCTCGAAGACGCCGGGCACGGCCCCGCTCGGCGTCTGCACCAGCGCCGCCTGCGCCTCCCACAGCGAGGGATAGAAGCCGCCACGCCGGCCGAGCACCAGCCGGCCGTCCGGGCGGATGGAGTCGACCACGAAGCCGACCTCGTCCATGTGCGCGACGAACACCGTATGCGGAGGGCCGCTCCCCACAGTCACGTAGAGGTTGCCCTTCGCGTCCACCTGCGGGTGGGCCCACGCCGGCAGCCGCGAGCGGATAGCCTCCCGCACCTGCGTCTCGTGGCCGCTCACGCCGTAGCCCTCGACGAGCGAGCCGAGGATGCCCGCCGCCTCCGAATCCGCCGGCGCCGTGGCCGGCTCGACGAGCGCGACGGACTGCGAGAGCGGCGGGATCTTCGCCCGGGCGGAGGCCTTGCCGCCCGCAGCCATGAGAAAGACGTCCGCCAGACGTGCCACATCCGCCAGCGCGACCGTCTCGACGGGGGTATCAGCATACCTCGTGGGCAGGCCGATGTAGCCCACGCGCGCGCCGCTCCAGGCCGGTCCGCCCGTGTACGCGGCCGGCGGCGGCGCAAGATGGGGAGCGGTCGTAACGCCCGTGAGCGTCGCCGCGGCACCGGCGGCGAGCGGGCCGCTCCCCGGCTCGGGCAGCGGGGCGGCCTTCAGGTCGCGTCCCGTGCCCGTCCAGCCGAAGCCGTCGCTCGCGAGCAGAGCCTCCTGAAACGGCCCGTGCGCGGCCACGACGTGCTCCAGCCCCTTCCGGCCCATGATCTCCCGGGTGGTCCAGGCGAACACGGCCGTCCCCCGCACGCCTCCCCCGGCCGCGCGCCGGGCGGCGTCCACGAGCGCCATGCAGGCCGCCTTCCGTGCGGCGGCGGGCGCCGCCACGAGTCCGCCTGCGAGCTCCGTCGGGCGGCGGAGCAGCGCCACCGGGTCGAGGATCCGGATCCCGAGCGCGCGGACGTCGGCGGCGCTACCCGCGCCCACATCCACATACGCGTCGTCGAGCGTGAAGGGTGGATCGCCGCCCGCCCGGCTGCGGTGCAGATGGGTCGAGCGCACCCCCACCGCCGCGGGGACCGGCCCACGCCGTGTCACGATCTCGGCCGTCTGACCCTCCACGAATTGATCAACGAGCGCCCCCCGCGGAGGGCGCCCGACGCGATCGAGGCGTAGATAGCCATCGTCCTGGATCCCAGAGACCACGTACCCGGCCTCGTCCATGGGGCAGGCCAGCAGCCGCCGCGGCATCCCGCTGCCGACGGTCAGCGTCAGGTCGCCAAGCGCATCGGTCCGTACGGGCAGCGCGCCCAGCCGCGCCCGCACGTAGCGCATCGCCCACCCCTCGCGGCCCGACACGGCAATCGTCCGGAGCAGTCCGTCCAGCTCCGCGGAGAGGCTCGGCGGCGCCGGGCGCGGCGGCAGGGGTGCGGCAGCGCCGAGCGCGACCAGAAGCAGCAGGCGGGCGAGATCCATGGTCACCGTTCGGTCGGAGAGATAAAGGGGCGCCCCGAGGCGGGTGGGGCCGGTGAGGGTGTACGGCGCACCGCGGCGGTCCGCCCATCCCGGGGACCGCGACAGCCGCAGAGCACACGGACGTAGCGCACGAGCGCGCGGATCTGCACGGAATCGAGCGTCTGCCCGAACGCCGGCATCCCCGGGCTGCGACCGATCGAGGGCCCGCCGCCCGATATCGCGGCGAACAGCTGGGCATCGGTGCGCCTCGCCATGGTAGAGGAGTCGGCTTGATCGCCGGGTGGAACCGACAAGAAAGGCGCATCGAAGCCATGCCCCCGCCCGTCGATGCCGTGACAGGGTGCGCATGCGCGCCCGTACAGCTCCCGGACCCCCGTTCTCCGCGTTGGAACGAGGATCGGATTCCGCGTGAGATCGAGGTAACCCTGCGCTGCCGGCCCCGTGCGCTGCCGCAGCAGGACATCGCCCAGCACCGCGAGCTCCGCCGAATCGAGCGGGGAGCGCGGCATGTTGGACCAGGGAGCGAGATGCCGCGGATCAGCCAACACGGCGCGCACGTACGCGCGCTGCAGGCGCGAGCGGACGTCCGAGAGGTCGGGTCCGATTCGGCCGCCGCGGCCGCCCAGTGCATGGCAGCCGAGGCAGGCGGCCCGGCGCGACAGGAGGCTGTCGGCCCGCGTCCTCCTGGCGCCGCTGAGTGACGCGCTGCCTTCCAGCTTCTCCGCGCCCTGCGCGACGCCGCCATCCAGCCGCATCAGATACGCGGCCAGCGAGTCCGCATCGTCCTGTGACAGCCTGAAGTCAGGCATCCGGCTGCCCGAGCCCGGATAGGCACCATAGGGCCGGATCGCCGTCGGATGGAGAAGCCAGCCGCGCAGCCACTCGGAGCGCACTCGCGCGCCCTCCCCCGCGAGGTCGGGGCCGGCCCGCCACGCCTGCTGTGGCGACCGAAGGTGGCATCCGGCGCAGTCCAGCGCGGCGAAGATGCGCCCGCCCATCGTCGCATTCACGTCGGGGTTGGCGCGACGCGCGGCGGCGAGCGCATCCTCCTGGGCCCTCGCCGTGTCCTTCTCCAGCCGGAAGATGTAGTCGACGAGCGCGGTGATCTGACGCGCCGGCTCGGCGACGTACGCGCGAAGGCCGGCGCCCTCCGGGCGATAGAAGAACGCCGGCATCGGGGATTGCGGATCGTAGCTTCGCGGCCAGGCCAGGAAACGCTCCATCCAGTCGTGCCGCAGCCGACGCCCCTGTCGCGACAGATCGAGCGCGAACGGGCCGCCCACGCCACGAAACAGGTGGCAGCCGGTGCAGTTGTGGCGGGCGAGGACCGTGGGTCCCGATGAGGCGTCGCCGGCGCCATTCACGGCGGCCGGCCAGCGCGGCGGCGGCGGGGAGATCCGCGTCTGGCGCTCGAGGTAGAGCGTGAGAGCCAGTGCCTCGCGGCTGCTCAGATGGAAATCGGGCATCCGGCTGCGCCCGATATGGCGGCGCACCCGGCCGGGGTCTCGCAGGTAGCGGAAGAGATAGCCCGGCTGGTACTTCAGGCCGGCGTAGATCAGGTCCGGCGCCCGCGTCGCCATCGCCCCGGACCAGGGAAGCCCCGTGTGGCACGCGGCGCACCCGAAGTCCCCAGCGAGGAGGGCGCCGGACGCAGGCCCGATGGTGAGATTTCGGGCCGCCGCCGTGTTGACCACGCCCGGCGGGGCCTTCTGAAACCGCATGTGCTGCTGCGCACGAGCCGGCCCGGCCCCTGCCGCGAGGAGCGCGGCGATCGCCGCCAGACTCCGACCGGCCTTCATGGCCCCGGCCCCCTGCTCCCTAGCGCCTGGCCCCGAAATCGACGTACCCCCGGTGCTCGTCCACCTCGAGCAGCTGCACGTCCACGCGGTCGCCGACGTCCAGACCCCGTTCTCCCCGGATGACGCGGCCCTCGACCGGCGGCTGCAGCAGGCGCACCCACGTTCCCTTCGGCGATGCGCCCGTGACGATCGCAGGGAACCACTCGCCGACGTGCTCGGCCATCAGGTGCGCCGCGGCGATCTTCCGCGCAAGCCGCTCGACCCTCTGCGCCGCGTCCTCCATCGCCGTGCAGCGCTCGGCGAGGGTCCTGAGCTCCAGGTCCGTGTAGGGCATGGGCCCGCCCGCGAGCACAGCCTTGACCAGCCGCTGCGTGAGCAGGTCGGCGTAACGCCGGTTGGGCGCCGTCGAATGCGTATAGTCCTCGACCGCGAGGCCGAAATGTCCCTCCAGGTCCTCGCCACGGCGCTCAAGCACGTACTCGCCGCGTCCCAGCAGCTTGACCACCGCGAGCGAGAGATCGGGGAACCGGAGCGGGTCCGCCCGCCGCTGCGCGCGCAGAAAGGCGGCCAGCGCCTCTCTGTCCGGCTCGGCCGGCAGATGGCCGCCGTGACCCGCCGCCAGCTCCACGATTCGCGCCCAGCGGCGCGGCTTGCGCACCATCCGCCGGATCCACGAGACATCGTGGGCCTCGAGGAACTCCGCGATGGCCGTGTTCGCGGCGATCATGAAGTCCTCGATCAGCTCGCTGGCCCGGGTCTTCGGGCGGACCTCGAGGTCGATGACGTGCCCATCGTCGAGGATCGGCCGCGCCTCGATCGTCTCGAGCTCCAGCGCGCCGCGGCTCTCGCGCTGCGCCCGCAACCGCTGCGCCGCCTCGTCCTGCAGGCGGAGCTGCTGGTCCAGCCCGGCGAGGGCAGCCGCCGCCGCGGGCAGCGGCCCCTGCCCCAGCAGCCAGGCGCCCAGACTCCCGTAATCCAGCTGTGCCCGGTTGTGCACCATCGCGCGGTACAGGCGCGCCGAGTGGCAGCTCCCGTCCTCGCAGACCATGAATTCCGCCACCAGCCCGAGCCGATCCTCACCCGGATTCAGCAATGTGAGGCCCGTCGACAGCGCCTCCGGGAGCATGGGATAGACCGCGCCGCCGGCGTAGACCGATGTGGTGTTCGTCCCTGCGTGAACATCAATGGGAGACTCCTTCGGGACCAGCGCGTCCACGTCGGCCACGCCCACGCGAACGAGGATGTCTCCGCCCGGGCCTGCCTCCGCCACCTCGATCTGGTCCAGGTCCCGGCTCTCGCGGTTGTCGATCGATGACCACGGCAGCGCCCTCAGGTCCCGAACATCGCCCTCCCCGGCCACCGCCGGCCCCGTGCGCTCGAGCTCGGCCAGCTGCGCGCGCGCCGCCGCGCTCAGCTCGACCTCGAACCCCTTCTCCCGGAGCGCCGCGATCGTGGCCGCCTCCAGGTCCCGGCGCCCGATGAAGTGGGTAACCGGATGCCCGCTCCCCGCGTGCGCGCCAGCCGCCGAGCGCCGGCCCTTCCGGCGCCGGTGGTGGCGATCACCGCGGGGCATGTGGCTCGGTCCGGCTTCGGGCGCGCATGGCTCCTCCGTACGGTGGAGATGTGGACTGACCTGCGGAGGAGCTATCCTAGGGGGTGAGCCTCGGCGCTGCAACGACCCGTGCAGGCGCCTGGAGCTCGCGAGCTCACCGGGTGGGTGGATGGCCCCCGACAAGAGAACGCCCGCGAGCCCGGCATTGCCGGACCCGCGGGCCTGGTCCCTTGTTCGGAAAACTCGGCTCTACTGCGTCGTCAGCCGTTCTCGACGTCTACGCCACGACGCCGACGACGGATCGCACCGATGCCCAGCAGGCCCGTCGCCAGAAGGATGCTGGAAACCGGCTCCGGCGTCGTCGTGGTCGGCGTGCCGCAGGTCGCCGGATCCGGCGCGCTGCCGACGTTGCCCGGAGCGCCTGTCGCCAGCTTGATCGAGCAGCTGGTGTTGTTGTAGGCCTGGATGTGGCCGTTGATGAAGTACGTCCCATTCGTCAGGTAGGCGCCCACGTCCGTGTTCGTCATGAACGTGAAGGTCAGCGTCTGGCCCGGCATGAGGCCCGTCCCCACCGGCGGCGGAGTCGAGGCCGCGCAGACCTGCGTCGTCCCCGGCAGGTCCGAACAGTGCGAATCGCTCCCCGTGTACACGAGGAAGTCGTTCGCCGCGCCGGAGCCACTCGCGGTCCCCGCCGTGAAGAACGAGCCGCCGCCGTAGATCCCGACAGCGGTCAGGACGCCGGCGGCCGACGCTGCGTCGTAGGTGACCGTCATCGTCCATGTGCCCCCCGAGCCGGTGAGGCCGAAGTCGAAGCACAGGGAGAACCCGGACACGCACACGTCACTCGCGGACCAGTCGGTCGCCCGCGCGCTGGCAGGCACGAGGGCAAGGGCCGCCGCGACGGCCATTACCGGCAAGAATCGTTTCGTCATGTCCTAGCCCTCCTCTTAAGGGACCTCAGTGAAAACAGTGCGGCAGCCAGATAGCCGCCTCCGAACGCCACTCCCATCAGGCTCGTCCGCGCAATGCCTCGCCGAACTCCAACCGCCACCGCCGTCCGGGCACTCGCCCGCAGCGCCAGCGGCACGTCCAGCAGGAAGACCACGTAGACCCCGAGCACCGCGACCGCCGCGAGGATCAGCACCACGGTCATTGTGACGATCCCCCAGCGGACCCCGCGGGCCAGGAACGACCCGAGCATCGCCGCCAATCCCACCGTGAGGACCGGCAACAGCGCGAAGCTTGCCCCGATCGTCGCGAACTCCCACTCCGGCGAACCCAGCCCCAGCGGGTACCAGTTCACCAGAATGTCGCCCAAGCCCACCAGCGCGAGCAGAAGACCGAACCAGCCGATGGCCTTCCACGCGGTGTCGGCCGACGGCCGAACGTCAGGCCGCTTTGCCTGCGGCTCCGGGAGGGTGACTCTCATACCAGGTCTCTCATCTCCGGCGGGCACGACCGCCGTAGCACAAGCTCTTCCTGGCGCTCATCGATTCCGGAGCACGACCGGACCGACGGAACTCGGGAAAGCCTGGGTGCAAGGCGCATGCCCTGCCAAGTGGTCGGGTGAATGGGACAAACTCCTTGCGGCTCAATGACAATGACCTTCAACGCAACGCTCCGAGAGACGACACCTGTGGCGAGACCGCAACAACCCGCCACCACGCCTGGATGTCTCCTCTTTGCTCGGAAGCCGGCGGATGGGGCCTGCCCGACGCCGGCCGGACCTCCTGTGGACCGCCTACGCTCCGCTCCAGCGGCGCGACATCCTGGTCGCGGCCAGCCTAGTGACGAGCCAGCAAGGCGACGAGGGCAATCACCGGACCGGCAAGGTACGTGAGCACCCGGACCGTCTGCCACCCGTTCTTCGGCTCCGGCACGACGATGCGATCGCCGGCGCGGAGGCTGAGCTCATCGAGCGTGCGGCCCTCGGTGATCATCTGCTGCAGCGCGTCGCCCTGCCAGATGCTGCGGCCGGCCCGCTCGATCTTGATGTCCGAGATCCTGGCTCCTGGCGCGGGCCCACCGGCAGCCATCAGCGCGTCGGTGAGCAGGGATTCCGATGGAAGCACGTAGAACCCGGGCTGCTTGATCGCGCCGACGATGGACACGCGCAGCAGGGAGCGCGCGTGCACCACCGGATCGCGCACGTAGCGGGCGATCTCCTTTGTCAGGTATGGCTCGAGCTCGGAGCGGAGCACCCCCTTCAGCTGCACGCCGCCGACCATGGGGAGCGTGAGCACCCTGCCGGTCCCCACGGTGAAGGTGTCGGTGAGCGCCTGCTGGCCCTCGACCACGAGCTGGACGCGGTCTCCGACCTGGAGATCCCCCTCGGCGAGCCGGGCGCGGATCAGTGTGGCCTCCTCGCCGGCGCGCGCGCGGAAAGCGGCGCTGTAGCCCTTCGATTCGCCCACCTGGGTGTACTCGGTGAGGAGCTTCTGGAGCTCCGCCCGGCTGACCTGGGTCTTCGCGGGGTCGGGCGCCGCGGGGGCCGCCGTGGCCTGCGCGCGCGCCTCGCCCGCCGCGAGCGCGAGGGAGAGCGCGGCTAGAACGGCCGCGCGCCTGCGGAGCCTCGTACCAGCTCCTGCGTTGTGCTGCATCCAGTCCACTCTTTCCAGTGACTGCGTGGTCTGCGGGGCTACGCCGGCAGCTCGTCCGGAATGATTGCTTCGGACCGCTCCGGGAGTCCGGCCAGCACCGCTTCCTCCTCGACCTCATAGCCGGAGATATAGGAGTAGTACCGGTAGACGCCGGCGTCGTCCGCGCCGTTCATCACCGCACCGAGGACGCGGACCGGCATCCGGTGGAGGGCGCTCAGCTTCATCTCGGCCATGGCACGGTCCGTCTTCCCCGCTCTCAGGACCATGAGCAAGTTACCGGTCAGGACACCCCACAGGAACGGGTCCACACCCGCGCCGAGGGGAGGGCTGTCCACGAGAATCACGCTGTAGCTCGCGCGCAGATGGGCCATGAGCTCGCGCGCAGTCCGGGAGGCGAGCAGCTCGGGGCCGTTCTGCAGCCGGGTGCCGGAGCCGATCAGGTCCAGCAGCGGCGTGCGAGTGTGCTGGAGGATCTCCTCGCGCGAGGCGCGCCCCGCGAGATAGTCCGTGAGCCCCGGCTTGCGACTCCCGCCAAGCAGCCGGTGCAGCGCCCCGCGGCGGATGTCGCCATCCACGACGAGCGTGCGCCGCCCGAGATCCGCGAAGGCGAGTGCCAGGTTCGCCACCAGGAAGGACTTGCCGTCCCCCGCGCCCGGGCTCGAGACCGTCACGACCATCGGACCCGCCGAGCCGTACGCCTGCGCGAGACTGAGCCGGACGCCTCGCAGCGCCTCCAGCACCTGCGCCACGTCGGCGGACCCGACCACGCCGTCGCGCAGCTTCACGCCCGGGACGACGCCCAGCAGAGGCAGACCCATGCGTTGCGAGATCTCCTCGGGGTAGCGCACGCGCGTGTCGGCCCGATCGAGCGCCACCGCCAGGCCGACGCCGAGCCCGAGGCTGCCGAGGAGCGCCAGCAGCGCCACCTCGATGCGCCGGTCGCTCGCCGGATCCTCCGGCACGGTGGCCCGGTCCAGGATCCGCACATCCGGCACGCTGGTCTCCGCCGCCAACCGCGCTTCCTCGAAGCGCCGGCGCAGGGTCTTGTAGAGATCCTCCGCCACCGACACCCGCCGCTCGAGGCGCGACTCGTCGATGGCGCGCGGCGGGATCGCCTCGAGCTGCTGGGAGGCCGAGCCGACCAGCCGGTCCAGCTCCCTCTCTCGCGCCGCCAGGTTGGCCATGACGGCGCGGGCGAGGCGCGGAATCGTCTGCTGCTGCAACGAGTCAATGCCCGCAACCGCCTTCCGCACGACCGGGTTCTGATCTGTGTACTGCTGGCGGAGCGCGCGCAGCGACGCCCGCTTGCTCGTCAGGTCGTCGAGCGCCTGCTTCAGCTCCGGCGACTTCTCCACCGCGTCGATCATCGCGAGCGCGTCCACCGAAACCGTGGGGTTCGATGACAGCGCCTCGTCGATCGCGTCCTGCTCGCGCGCCAGCGTCTCCCTGTCCACCTTCATGTTGAAGTACCGGGACAGCACCGGGTTCTCCGTGACGTCGAGCCCGGGCGTCACCGGTGTGGAGCGGTCGGAGGGCAGCGTGATGGTGTGGACGCGGAACCCCTCCAGCTCGCCTTCGGCGGACTTCAGGTTCGCTTCCGCACTCGAGAGCTGGTCCCCCAGGATGTCGGCCACTTCCCGCATCTTGCTCGCCTTGAGCTCGGCGGCCACGGCGATGTAGCGGTCGGCCACCGCGTTCACGACGGCCGCGACCCGCGACGGGTCGGGATCGCTGTAGGAGAGGCGCAGGAAGTTGCCCTTGTCCGGCAGGCGCGCGTCGAACTTCTTGTTCAGCTCGCGCGCCGCGTCGCGCGGAGGCACGATCTTGAAACGGATCTCCCGCCCCGCCTTGAGCAGGCCCCGCGGCGGCTGCCACAGAAAGCCCAGGGAACGTCCCACCGAGTCTCCTGCCGCACCGTGGTCCAACGTCCGCCCATCGCCGCGCAGCTCGTATTCGCGGCCGGAATCCGACACCTCCAGCGTGTAGCTCCCGGGCCGGAACCGCTTTCCCACGGAGAAGCTGTGCATCGCCGGCGCCGCATCCGGGGGATACGTGAGGTACAGCCGCTGCTCCTGAACGACGTAGTCGAGCACCGCGTAGGACCGCAGCAGATCGACCCATGCCGTCTGCTGGAGCAGCTCTCCAGGCTGCAGCGGGCCCTGCGCCACTTCCGCGCGATCCGGCGTGTCGATCCAGATCGTCGCCTCGGCCACGTACTGCGGGTGGACCAGACGCAATCCGATCAGGCCGCCCGCCGCACCGAGGACCGTCAAGCCCGCGATCATCCACTTGTAGCGGCGCACCGCCGCGAGCATCCGCGTCAGCCCGGCGGAGCCCGGCTCCTCCGGATTCAGTCCGTCCGTGAACGGCTGGGCGGCCGGCTGGAGCCCGGCCTCCGCGGGCAGCTCTCCCGGAAGAGAGGCACCCATCGACGTTGGCAGATCACTCGACATGTCGGTCCGTTGAAACGCGGTATCGCGGCGCGGGCCAGCGCCCGTTCCGGACGCGGAACCCCCGCACGGCTGCTGATCGGGCAAGCAAGGCTGGTACCACCGTGCTCGACTGCGCGCCGGAAGATCCGGAAGCTCAGGCGCCGCCGTGGCTCGCGCCACGCGCCTGCGGCTCTGGCGCGTGGCGCGGCAGCCAAGGGTGTGGCAGCCGCGCAACAGTCGCGCCCGCCGCCCGTTCGCCCTCCGCGATCGGCCGCGCAACCCGCTCCTGCCTGCGCTCAGCGGCACCTGATAGGCGCCCGGCGGAACCGCCAAGGGCATCGCCCCGGCGACGGCACCCGCGTTGCGTTCGATGACGGGACCGCCAGTCGACGGGCCGGCGGCCCGTGCTCCTCTCCTCGAAAGACCGGAAGTGATGTCGCTTCACGCAAGCAGCGACAGCGACAACCGGGATCCGGGGCTCGCCGGCGGCGGTGACGCCGCTCGGACCGTCCCCGCGGTCCTCGATGCGGGGACCCGTTCGAGCGTGAAGGTCCTCGTGGCGGGCGACGATGCCGGCGTCCGAAGCCTCTGCGACGAAACGCTCCGATCGCTGGGATACGCGGTCACGGTATCCGGGCGGGCGGAGGAGGCGGCCGATCTGCTTCGCCGCCGCCGCTTCGACGTCGCGGTGGTGGATGGGGACCTGAACCGGGGCGAGTCCCCCGCCCTCATGCACAGCCTCGCGGCGGTCGCCTCCGAGACATTCGTCGCGGTGATCACCGGGGCGGTTCCCGTCCAGTCGGTGCTCGATGCCCCTCCGTTCGCGCGGGCGTTCCTGGCCAAGCCGTTCACCGCGCGACATCTCGAGCTGGTCGTGGAGCGGCTCGCGCACGGCGTGCTCGCCGCGCGGCGTGTCCGCTCGCTCCGGCACGACATGGCCGGAGGCGGGCCCGGGGAGGCGATCTCGGTCATCGGGCAGTCGGCCGCGCTGAGGCAGGCGGTCGAGCTCGCGCGCCGCGTGGCGCCCACGGAGGCGCCGGTCTTCATCACGGGCGAGAGCGGCAGCGGCAAGGAGCAGATCGCCCAGTTCATCCATCTGCACAGCAGGCGCGCCGCCCGGCCGATGCTCGCGCTGAACTGCGCGGCGCTGCCGGAGGCGCTCCTCGAGTCGGAGATGTTCGGGCACCGTCGAGGCGCGTTCACGGGTGCCGTGGGGGAGCGACCGGGTCTGCTCGAGGCCGCTCATCGAAGCAGCCTCTTCCTGGACGAGCTCACCGAGATGCCCGTGACGCTCCAGGCCAAGCTTCTGCGCGTGATCCAGGACGGTCACGTGCGCCGCGTCGGCAGCAACTCGACGGACGCGGTGGTGGACGTCCGCTTCATCGCGGCCACGAACCGCCCCCCGCAGGAGGCGATCACGGAAGGGCGGCTGCGGCGCGACCTCTTCTACCGGCTGCGCGTCATCCCGATCCACATCCCGCCGCTGCGCGAGCGGACCGAGGACATCCCGGCGCTGGCGTCGTACTTCCTCGAGGACTTCTGGTCGCGGCACCGCCTGGGGGAGATTCCAATGCCGGTGCTGGGCGCCGACGCCATCGCCGACCTGCAGGCGCGGCCCTGGCCAGGCAACGTGCGCGAGCTGCAGAACACGATCGAGTACGCCGTGGTCCTGCTCGACCCCGGGCAGGTGATCACACCCGACGACCTGCCGGCCTTCGGCGAGGGCGGCGAGCGAGGAGTCGGGATCGGGCGTGCCGCGGCGGGGGAGGACTTCGCGGGCGAAAGCTACCACGAGGCGAGAGAGCGGGTGCTGGCGGAGTTCGAGCGTGGCTACCTCACCTGGCTGGTCGATCGCGCCACCGGCAACATCTCGAGGGCCGCGCGCATGGCCGGCGTGGACCGCACGACGCTCTACCGCCTCATGGACAAGTACGGCTTCCAGCGCGGCGCCAGCGTAAACGAGCGTTAGGTCCTGCCCGCGGCGCTCCCTTTCCTCATCCGGCTGCGACCACATCCCGGCGCGTCGGCTCCCAGAGCGCCTGCCGCTCCTGCCGGAGCGCGTGGAAGAAGGCATGGATCGCCGCGACGTTTCCCGCGAGAACGTAGGCCGGCAGGGCCAGCATGCGGGGCAGCCGCCGCTTGCCCGCGAGCAGCCAACCGAGCCCGCCGGCGGCAGTGAGCGCGGCCGCCGGAACTGCTGCCCAGAGGGCCGCCGGCCGAACGATCGAGAGAAGCGCCAGCCCCACGGCCCCGCCCGCCGCCGCCCATGGCACCATCCAGCGGCAGATCTTGTGGCTGAACAGCATCCAGGAGAAGCGGCCGTACCGGACCGGGTCGAGGAGCGCTCGCCGGTTCCACAGCGTCTCCATGCCCCGCCCGATGGTGCGGACCTTCCGGCGGTACTCCGTCCGGAGCGAGGCCGTTCGCGGGACGAGACAGGTCGCCTCGTCCACCGACACGGCCCGGTAGCCCTTCTCCCGCGCGATCAGTGCCGCCGCGAAATCCCGGCTCAGGTGGCCCGGCAGCGGCACGCGGTGCAGCTCGCGCCGGATCGCATAGAAGCAGCCGGACGCCCCGACGATCCCCCCGGCGCCAGTCTCCAGCCGCCGCACCCACATCTCGTAGCCGACGTAGCCCGACTCGCCTCCATTCGCGGTCGCGTCCGTGGCGCCGACGCTGATGTCGCGCCCGGAGGCGAGACCGACGGCGGGATCCGCCAGTTCACGGACCAGGGGCTTCAGCGCCCCCGGCTGAATCCGGATCGAGGCGTCCGTGTTCACCACGATGTCCCCGCGCAGGTGCGGCGCCGCCGCGCTCTCCGCCGCTCCCTTGCCCCCCCGCCGAGGCATGCGCAGCAGCTCGACGCCCGAAGCCGCGTACTCCGCGACGATGGCGTCGGTGCCATCCGTCGAAGCGTCGGAGACCACCAGGATCTGGAGCCGGTCGGACGGATAGTCGATCCGGAGGAGCGCCTCCACGGCGCCGCGGATCTGCGCGGCCTCGTTGTACGCCGGCAACGCGATGCTCACGGCGGGCCACTCCTCGAGCCCGCCTCGCGCGCCCGCCGCCGGACCATCCCGACCCCCGAGACCGAGCAGGATGAGCGGATAGCCCACGTACGCGTACACCGCCAGCGCCACGGCCCCCGTGACCAGGGCCAACCCGATGATCGTCATCCGTTACAGTTCCTGCGCGAGAGGGAAGCGCCGTCCGAGGTCCACGGTACGGCGGTGGAAGACGTGGTGGAAAGTTCCGTGCCGGCCATCGCCGCCGTCGTGCCGCCACCGCTCCCGGCCGGGTGTGGTGGGCGTCCCACAGCCGTAGTGGGAAGAGCGCAGCGCGGGGCGCCGCACGGGAAGCCGGTGATGCTGCGCAAGTCGCTGCCCTAGCAATGTTTAGGTAGCATTTGGCGGCCGTGCCGCGGGTGCGAACGCACCTTGCACCGGCACCTCGCTGCCAATCGTCCCAACGGCGGGCTGTCTATCCCCGTTTCGCTTCTGGAGCGTCTCTGTGTTTCGCAACCCCGAGCAGAGCGTAGTCTCGTTCGAGCGCGCCACGCAGGACAGGTCGGCCGTCCTTTCCCGCCTCCGGCCCCTCGACTTCCGTGACCTGATCCCGTTCGATGGTGCCGCCGACCTGGCGGGCGGCAGTGTCCGCCGGCTGCTCAACGTGGCCGTCGCGGCGACGGGCCTGGTGCTTGGCGCCCCTCTCATGCTGCTGATCGCGGTGCTGATCAAGCTGCTGGACGGTGGGCCGGTGATCTACCGCCAGACACGCGTCGGCGTCGACCGGCGCAGGCCGGGCAGCGGTGGCAATCACCGTCGCAGCGTCGATCTGGGCGGCAGGCCGTTCACCATGTACAAGTTCCGCACGATGCGCGTGGCGCAGGATGAGCGCGCGCAGGTCTGGGCGTCCCCGGACGATCCCCGCGTCACCCGGCTCGGGCGGCTGCTGCGCAGGAGCCGCCTGGATGAGCTCCCGCAGCTCTGGAACGTGCTGCGGGGAGACATGAACATCGTGGGTCCGCGGCCGGAGCAGCCCGAGATCTTCATGGACCTGCGCACGCAGATCCGGCGCTACTCCCAGCGCCAGCGTGTTCTGCCTGGCATCACGGGTTGGGCGCAGGTGAATCTGACCTACGACCGCGATGTGGCCGACGTTCGGAGGAAGCTGGAGTACGACCTGCGCTACATCTCGCGCCAATCCGCGCTGGAGGACATGCGGATCATGGCGCGCACCATCCCGATCGTCCTTCTCCGCAGGGGGGCCTGGTAGTGGATCGCCCCGCGGCTCTGCTCGATCCGCCGGGCGCGGCGGACCGAGCGGAGCCGATCGCCGCCTCCGCCCCCGGACCGACGGAGCTCCTGCCGGCCGCGGCCACCGCCGCGGCTTTCGTCGTCCTGTTCTGGACGCCCATGCGCACGCTGGTGGCGGACTGGTGGTCCGATCCGAACGCGCAGCACGGCCTGCTTCTGGCGCCGCTCGCCGTCTACCTCGCCTGGAAGGCGGGCTGGGCCGAGGACGCGCGGCCGCGACCGCTTCTCGGCCTCGGCTTGCTGGCGTCGGCCGCGGTGCTGCGCTGGATCTCGGCCGTCGCGGCCGAGTACTTCACCATGCGATTCTCGATGCTGCTCGGGACCGTCGCCCTGGTCGTGCTGTACCGCGGCGGCCGGCAGGTCCTCCGGTGGTGGCTCCCGCTCGGGCTGCTCCTGCTCTCGATCCCGCTCCCCAACATGGTGCTGAACACGCTGGCGCTGCCGCTCCAGTTCAAGGCGTCGCAACTGGGTGCGGGGATGCTCGAGCTGCGCCACATCCCCGTTCATCTCAGCGGCAACATCATCCAGCTGCCGGGGCGGACGCTGTTCGTGACGGAGGCGTGCAGCGGACTGCGCTCGCTGACGGCCCTTCTCGCGCTCGGGCTGCTGATCGGCGGCCTGTGGCTGCGCTCTCCCCTCACGCGCGCGCTGCTCGTCGCCCTGGCCATTCCGGTAGCCGTGCTCCTGAACGGCATCCGGGTGTTCCTGACCGGATTCCTGGTCTTCTTCGTCAACCCCGAGCTGGGCGAGGGCCTGCTGCACATGACGGAAGGCTGGGCGATCTTCGTCGTCGCGTTCGTGATCCTCGGCGCTGTCGCCTGGATGCTGGCCGGGCTCGAGGCGCTGCGCTCGCGGAGGGCGGCATGACGCGCGCGCGCCTCCGCTGGGCCCCCGCCGCGATTCTCGGTCTCGGCGCCGTGGCGACGCTCGGCGTTTCCGCCGAGCGGGCGCTTCCGCTCCGCGAACCGCTCGGCACGGCGGTACCCGAGCGGATCGCCGGTCTCGACGGCAGCGACCAGCCGGTTTCGGCCGCCGAGCGGCAGGTTTCCGGCGTGGGCGACTACCTGTTCAGGATCTACGACACGCCGGGCGGCCAGGGGCCTCTCTTCACCATCTACGTCGGGTACTATCCGAGTCAGCGACAGGGCAAGAGCATCCACTCACCGAAGAACTGCCTTCCCGGCGCGGGCTGGGAGCCCCTGACGTCGCGTCAGGAGATGATCGCCACGGCGGACGGTCCCGTACCGGTCAACCAGTATCTGCTCCGCAAGGGAGACGAGTACGCACTCGTCCTCTACTGGTATCAGGGACGGGGCCGCGTGGTGGCCAACGAGTACTCGGTGAAGTGGTACCTGCTCCGCGACTCGGCCTTCCGCCACCGCAGCGACGAAGCGCTGGTGCGCGTGCTCGTGCCGGTCACGGGCTCGCAGGAGAGCGCCTCGGAGCTGGCGCGGAAAGTGGCCGCCAGGCTGGTGCCCGCCGTCAGCCAGGCCCTGCCGAGCTGAGAGCCGCGTGGAGCGAGCTGCTCCCGACTCCACCGCCTCCCGGCGCGCTGGACGGCGCCACCCCGCACCGATACGTTCGGGAATGCCCCCGCCCGCCGGCCCTTCCGGACTCGTGATCATCCCCGCCGCCATCGGGGTCGTGGCTCTCGCAGCCATCGCGGGCGCAACCTGGGGCGCGAAGGCATTCGTGGGCATCTGCCTCGTCGCCTCCATTCTCGCCGGACTGCTGATCACGCGCGGGAAGTGACGTCGCGGTAGATCTCCTCGTAGCGCGTGAGCCAGGGCTCGACGCCGAACGCCCGGTCCAGCCGCTCGCGTGCGCGGCCTGCCCGCGCGCGCGCCGCGTCGCGATCCTCCAGCACACGAGCGATCGCGCCCGCGAGCGCAGCGGCGGAATCCGGCGGAACGAGCATCGCCTCAGTCGGCGAGAGCACGTCCGGCACACCTCCGACCGCCGTGGCCACGATCGGAACGGCCGCCGCCATCGCCTCCAGCAGCACGATCGGGGTGCCCTCCGTCCGCGAGCTGAGGGTGAACACATCGAAGGCCGGAAGCAGATCGCCCGCACCCGCGACCGCGCCGTACCAGTGGAAGCGCTCCGCCACGCCCGCCGAGACGGCCCGCGCCTCCAGGCGACGCCGCTCCCGCCCATCTCCGAGCACGGCGAACTCCAGCGGCGGACCGGCGATTCGCGCAGCTGCGTCCACGAGCAGATCGGCGGCCTTCTCCCGGCTGAGGCGGCCGATCCAGCCGACCACCAGCAAGTCCTCGTGGAGTCCGAGCCGCGTACGCGCGTCGGTGCGCGAGAGGCCGCCGGGACGCCCGCCCCAGGCGTTCGGAACGACATGGATCCGGCGCGAAGCCGCCCCCGCCCGCCGCAGCTCCCGCACCTGCGCCCTCGACACCGCCACCACCGCATCCATCCCGCGGTAGCTCCGCCGCTGGAGCCACTCGTATGCCCGGTTCTTCCATCCCGAGCGGGTGAAGCCGTGAACGGTGGTGACGGTCGGAATCCCCAGCCGCCGAGCCACCCCGGACGCCAGAACATCGCTCCGGTAGCCGTGCGTGTGGACGACATCCGGCCGCAGCCTAGCGCACAGCTCCCGGAGAAGCCGCCGCTCGCGCCGATACGCCCGATCGGGGACGACGACCGGATGGACCGCAGCGCCGGCGGCCCGCAGCGCCTCAAGGACCGGGTGCCCCTCTTCCCCGGGGCCGACCACCGCCGCCACGTGGACATGGTGTCCGCGCCGGACATGCCCCGCGGCGAGCGCTTCCACCACCGCCTCCAGGCCCCCGTAGGGCGCAGGCGCCAGCACGTGCAGCACCACGAGTGGCGACGCTATGGGCACCGCCTCCCTGCCCGCCGTCGTTTCGCCTGTCGCCATCGGCATTTCCGTCGTCCCGATCGCCGTCCGCCAGCAGGTGTTGCGCGCGCGCAACACTCGCCGCTGCGGCAGCCGTTTCTGCCGCTCCACGAGCGCGGATCACCGCCGCGCGGCCGGGCCGACACGGAGGGTCGGAAGCTCGATTGAGGGGTAAGATCGCGCGGAGCCCCGCGCCTCACCGGCGCGGCCGACTCGACGCGGCGGATCCCGGGGTGGCGGGTTGGCAAGATCCATGCACTGCGCGCTTCCGCGCGCTCCCAGGGATCGGAGCGCAGATTCGTCCGTCCAGCGCCGCGGAAATTCCTAATGGTTGATGGCGGTCTCGACAATCCGGGCACCCTGCTGTGTGTGGCCGCGTTCCCTGCCAACACCGGCTTCGCCTGGGACTTCATCGAGGGCCTGTTCGCGGGCCTCGCGGACAGGCTCGCGGAGCGTGGGGTGGCCACCCGGGTGGCGTACCCCGCGGTCGCCTCTTCGCCGCGCCCGCTGGCGGGGAGCGCGGCCCGGGCCGTCCTGCTGCCCTTGAGGCTTGGCTCTCCCGTGAGCTGGTGGCGCGTGCTGCGCTTCGTCCGCAGGGAGCGCGTCCGGGTCGCGTATCTCGCGGACCGTCCGGTTGCGCACCCCTTTTACGCCGCACTCCGTCTCGCGGGTGTCGGATGGATCGTGGTCCACGATCACACCTCGGGCGCCCGGACGCCGCCGGCGGGAATGAAGCGCCTCATGAAGGCAGCCTTCGTGCGGCTCCCGGGGGTGCTGGCGGATCGGGTGGTGGCGGTGAGCGATTTCGTGGCGACGAGAAAACGCGAGGTGGACCTGGTGCCCGCCGCCCGGGTGCGACGGATCTGGAACTCGGTCCCGCTGCCCGCCATGGACCCGGCGCTCTCGGCGCGCCGGCGCGAGGCGCTCGGACTGGAGATGGGGCGGCCGGTCGTCGCCTGCGCGTGCCGTGCGGCGCCGGAAAAGGGGGTCCAGCACCTGCTCCGCGCGTTCGACCGCTTGTGCGCCACCGAGATGGGGGCCACGCTCCGCCCGCAGCTGCTCTACATGGGAGATGGGCCTCACCTGCCGGCGCTCCGCGAGCTGAGGGACGCCTTGCCGGCTCGCGATAGCATCACGCTCGCGGGCTACGTGCCGGACGCGGCGGAACTGCTGGCCGGCTGCACGCTCTGCGTGGTGCCCTCCGTCTGGGAGGAGGCGTTCGGACTGGCCGCGCTGGAGCCGATGGCGCGCGCCGTGCCGGTCGTGGCGAGCCGCGTCGGCGGGATCCCGGAGGTCCTGCTCGACGGAGAGACGGGGCTGCTCGTGCCCCCGGCGGACGAGCGAGGCCTCGCGACCGCCATGGCGCGGCTGCTCGCGGATCCGGAGCTGCGCCTCCGACTGGGCGAGGCCGGGCGGCGGCGCGCGGCGGAGCACTTCTCCCGGGAGGCGGCCCTCGACGCGCTCGGCGCGCTCATCGAAGCGGCCTTCCCCGCTCCCGATCAGAGAGCATCGGCTCGGAACGGCGCGCTGGCGGTGCGAGGATGAGGACCGTGGCAGAGCGCGACGAAACGAAGAGCGATCCGGCGGCGCCGGTCGGCGGGCCGAAGAAGCTCTTCATCGTTGGCTGCCCGCGGAGCGGCACCACCTGGGTGCAGCTTCTGCTCTCGCAGCTGCCGACGGTCGCGACGGCGCCGGAGACCCAGATCTTCGCCTATTATCTGACCCATTTCGAGCGCCAATGGCGGCACGAGCTCGCCGGCGCGGACCGAGAGCAGGGCGCGGCCGGGCTCAGCCGGCTCCTGAGCGAGGAGGAGTTCATCGAGCTCTGCCGCCTGAACGCGAGCTTCGTGCTCGACAGGATCGGCGCGCGCAATCCCGGCGCCGCACTCGTCGTCGAGAAGAGTCCCAAGCACGCGCTGCAGGCGGAGCTGATCCGGCGTGTGTTTCCGGACGCGTTGTTCCTCCATGTGATCCGTGACCCGCGCGACACCGCCGCGTCGCTCCTGGCCGCGGGCCGCAGCTGGGGCCGCGGCTGGGCGCCGCAGAACGCCATCACCGCGGCGCGGTGGTGGGTAGACCACGTCACGTCGGCACGGCGCCTGGCGGGCTCGACCGACGGATACAGGGAAGTGAAGTACGAGAGCCTGCGCGAGAACGCCGCCTCGGAGCTCCAGTCGATCCTCGACTGGCTCGGCATCCCGGAGCGGCGTGAGAGCTGCGAGCGCATTGCCGCCGCGTGCGACATCGACCGCCTTCGCGGAGGTGCGGCCGCGGCGGACCTCCCGATCCCGGGGGAGAAGAACCCGGCCGGATTCTTCCGCAAGGGAAAGCCGGGCGGCTGGCGCGACGATCTGACGGGTCGCGAGGTCCGGCAGATCGAGCACATCTGCGGCCCGACAATGGAAACGGCGCAGTACGCGCGGACGTCGCGCGCCTGGTCACCCGCCCTCCTCGGCATCCCCCTGCACGATGGCCTCGGCCGCATCCGCGAGAGCATCGACTGGCAGCTGGCGAGAATCATGGTGCGGTTGTGAGCGGAACGCGGGCAGGGGGGGCCCCAGCCGTCTCCGACGGCACCCGGAGCGGCGAGAACGGGCCGGGCGGACCGCACCGGCCGCGGCTGCTGTTCCTCTGTCAGACGCTGCCGTTCCCGCCGGACGGCGGGGTTCACCTGCGGTCCTACAACGTCCTGCGCCTGCTCGCGGCTCACTTCGAGGTCACGGGGCTGTTCTTCTACCGCAGGGCGACGCGTCCCACTCCAGCCGCCGTGCGCGCCGGACTGGCCGGTCTGGGCAGGCTCGGGCGCGTCGAGGCCTTCCCCATCCCGCAGGAGCACAGCCGGGCTCGGCTCCTCTGGGACCATTTCCGCAGCGTCATCACGCGACGGGCGTACGTCCACTACGCCTATGAAGCGAGGGGCTTCCGCCGCGGGCTCCGGCAGGTGCTCGAGAGGCAGACGTTCGATCTCGTCCACATGGACAGCCTGGATCTCGCGGGCTACCTGCCGATGCTCCGCGGGCTGCCCGTCGTGTGCACGCACCACAACGTCGAATCCGATCTGCTGCGCCGCCGAGCCGCGGCCGAGTCCTCCCGGCTGCGCGGGCGTTACCTCCGACTCCAGGCGTCCCTGCTCGAGCGCTACGAGCGACTGTGGTGCCCGAAAGTGGCCCTCAACGTGGCGGTCTCCGAGGCCGATCGCCGCGTGCTGGAGTCCCGCGCGCCCGGCGCCCGCTTCCTCGTGGTGCCGAACGGCGTGGACACCTCGGTCTTCCAGCCCGGTGAGGAGAATGGACGGGCCGCCGTGTTCGTGGGCGGCCACGGCTGGTTCCCCAACCGGGACGCAATGGAGTACTTCCGCGACGCCGTCCTGCCGCTCATCCGTGCCGAGCGCCCCGACTTCTCCCTCACCTGGGTGGGGCGCCTGCCGGAATCGGAACGCGCGCGCTTCGCGGCGGCGGGGGTCGAGCCGACCGGCTACGTCGAGGATATCCGGCCCTACGTCACCGGGGCACGCTGTTTCGTCGTCCCGATCCGGGCGGGGGGAGGCACGCGCCTCAAGATCCTGGACGCGTGGGCAATGGGGAAGGCGGTGGTGAGCACGACGATCGGCTGCGAGGGCCTCGACGCGCGGGACGGCGAGAACATCCTCATCCGCGACACGCCGGAGCAATTCGCCGCGGCGGTGCTGGCAGTGCTGGGTGACGAGACGCTGCGCCGCCGCCTGGGCTGCGCCGCCCGCGCGACGGCGGAGCGCAGCTACGACTGGCGGCGGATCGGAGAGCCCATGACCCGCGAGTACCTGGAGCTGGCGGCGCGCGGGAGGAACGCATGAGCCTCTCACTCGCCGCGGCCCGGCGGGCGCTTCGCCGGGCATCGCGGGGTTCCGGCCTCGGCTCCGACCCGCTGTTCCGCCTCGAGTTCGGCGCGCTGTGGGCGTGGATGCGCCGGCAGCCGCTCTCGTTCTGGCTGGTCTCGCTCTACCTGTTCCTGGAGTACGTGCGCCCCCAGCAGATCTACGCTCCAATCTCCGGATGGCCGATCCCCTTCTGGACCATCATTCTCTGCGGGGTCGTCTTCATCCTCGAGGGGGCGAAGCTCCGTGCCTGGCACCTGGGCGACACGCTCATGGCCGCGGCGACGCTCGTCGTCCTCCTCTCGACCGTGACAGCCTACGATCCGTCGGCGGCGACGGAGCAGTACAACGTCTTCTTCGGCTGGCTCATCGTCTACTTCCTCATCACGAGCATCGTCAGCACGCGGCACCGCGTCTATGTGTTTCTGCTGCTCTACCTTCTGTACTGCACGAAGATGACGCAGCACGGCGTGCGCAGCTGGGCCGCATCGGGTTTCGGCTTCATCCGGATCGGCGTCGGCTGCGCACCGGGGTGGTTCCAGAATTCGGGAGAATGCGGCGCGCAGATGGCCATGCTGTTCCCGGTGTCACTCTTCCTCTTCCTCACCCTCTGGACCTTCTGGCCGAAGTGGAAGCGGTGGGCGTACGCGGTCCTGCTGCCACTCGGGTCGCTGCTCACCATCCTCGGCTCCTCGTCCCGTGGGGCCCTGATGGGTCTCGCAGCCACGGCGCTCTGGTTCGTGGCCAAGAGCCGCAAGCGCCTGAAGGTGCTCGTCCCCGTGGTGGCCGTGGCAGCGCTCGCGTGGCTCGTTCTGCCGCAGGGATTCAAGACCCGGTTCCAGACCATCGGCCAGGATCCGAGCTCCCTCGACCGTCTCGCCTACTGGCGCGGCGGCCTCAAGATCATGAACGCCTTTCCCGTTACGGGCGTGGGATACCAGAACTGGCTCCCGTACTACCGGCGGTTCTATGACGCCGCCGGCCAGGTCCCGCACAACATCTTCATCGAGGCGGGGGCCCAGACCGGATACCTGGGCCTGCTCGTCTTCGTTGCGTGTATCCTGGGTACCTTCGTGATCAACGCCTCGACGCGCCGGCTCGCGGTGGAGATCCCCGATGCGGCCTCCTGGTACCGGAACATGGCGCACGGGTTCGACGCGGCGCTTGTCGGCTACCTCGTCGCCGGGTCGTTCGTCACGATCCTCTACTACCCGTTCTTCTGGATCAACCTGGCGATGGTGGTGTCGCTGAACGTGGCGGCGCTGGACGACGCGCGCAGGGCGTCACGCGCCGGGCGCACGGCGGCCCTCCAGCGTCACCCGCCGCGCGTCGTGGCACCCGACCTCCTGCTCTCGCCCATGGAGCCTACGTGAGCCGGGGCTCCGGCCGCGGCGTATCCGCCCGGAGCCCGGAGCCGCGACGCGTCCTGCATCTGATCGACACGGGCGGACCCGGCGGCGCCGAGACGATCTTCCTGGAGCTGCTCCGGCGCCTCGACCCGAGCCGGTGGGCCTCTGTGGGTGCCGTGCCCTACCGGGACTGGCTGGCGGGAGCAATGGAGGAACACGGGCTCGAGCCCGTCGTGCTGCCCAGCCGCGGCTCCTTCGACTTCCGCTACCTGGCTGCAATCGTGCGCCTCGTGCGCAAGTGCCGTGCGGATCTCATCCAGACGCACCTGCTGGGTTCGGCCGTCTACGGCACCCTTGCGGGCAGACTGACGGGGGTCCCCGTCGTCTGCACGTTCCACGGCCCCGCGGACATCGGAGCGGCCGAACGCTTCGGCAGACCGAAGCTCCGGATCGTGTCCCGCTGGGCGGCCCGAACCGTCTTCGTGTCCGATTCGCTGCGCGCGCACTTCGAGGGTCTGGCGCCGTTCCGCGAGGGCAGCGCCGCGGTGGTGCCCAACGGGATCGACGTGGAGAGCTTCGCCGCGCCGCGAGACGGTGCATTTCGCGCCGAGCTGGGCATCGCTCCGGACGCGGTTCTCATCGGCGCGCTCGGCAACATCCGGCCGTCGAAGGCCTATCCCGTTCTGCTGCGCGCGGCCGCTGCGCTCCGCGCCCGGTCGAGCGAGCTCCGGTTCGTCATCGTCGGGGAGACGCGGGGTGGCCCGTTCGATGAGCTGCTCCGCCTCAGGGCGGAGCTCGGGCTCGCGGAGGTGGTGACCTTCGCGGGGTTCCGCGAGGATGTGCCGCGCGTGCTCGCGAGCCTCGATCTCTTCGTCGTCAGCTCGAGCCACGAGGGCTTCTCCCTCTCGACCGTACAGGCGCTCGCGGCACGGCTTCCGGTCGTGGCCACACGGTGCGGCGGCCCGGAGGAGATCCTGGAGCACGGGGTGACGGGAATCCTGGTGGAACGGGACGACCCGGAGGCGCTGGCGGCCGGCATCGAGCGCGTCGCCCTCGATCGGGCGGGCGCAGCGCACCTCGCCGAGGCCGGGCTGGCAATGGTCCGGCGGCGCTTCAGCGCGGCGGCCATGATCGGGAGGTACGAGGCCATCTACGAGGCGTGTCTGGACGGGACCCGGCATCCCGTCTCCCCCCGCGCCGCGACGGCACTCGCCTCGGGCTCCGGCACAGCGCGCCAGGGATGACCCGCTTTACGCAGGCGGAGACGCAGGCGCGGGCCGCCACCGTTCTCGTCACCGACGGGGAGCAGCGTTCCGCGCTGGCCGTGGTCCGCTCCCTCGGGCACGCGGGCCACCGCGTCCACGTCTGCTCCGCGCGCCGCCGCTGCCTCGCCGGAGCCTCCCGGTTCGCGCGCAGCCAGGCGGGCGTGCCGGACCCGCTGCGTGAGCCGGCAGCCTTCGCCGAAGCGGTGGAGCGGCTCGCCGGAGCTTGCGGGGCCGAGGTCGTCCTCCCGGTCTCCGAGCCCGCGCTCCTCGCCCTGCTCCCCGTCCGCGACCGCCTCGTTGCCAGGATTCCCTTCGTCAATGCCATCTCTTTCCTGCGCGTGTGTGACAAGGCGACGGTTCTCGAGGAGGCGCAGCGGATCGGCGTCCGGGTTCCCCGGCAGACGGTGCTCACCGCGCCCGCCGCCCTTCCGATCCGGGATCTCGATCTCGGCTTTCCACTGGTCGTGAAGCCCTCCCGCTCGGTAGTGGACGCGGGAGGGGCCCGGGCCAAGGCCGGCGTCGGCTACGCCGCCGGCCCGGAGTCGCTTCACCGGATCCTCGCGGAGCTCGCGGCCGGGGCGTACCCGGTCCTCCTCCAGGAGCGGATCGTCGGGCCCGGGATCGGCGTGTTCGTGCTGATCTGGGAGGGCGAGGTGGTGGCGAGCTTCTTCCACCGGCGGATCCGCGAGAAGCCGCCCTCCGGGGGCGTCAGCGTGTGCGCCGAGAGCGTGGCGCCCGATCCGGCGCTCCTCGAGCGCTCCGTCGCCCTGCTTCGCCGCTTCGACTGGAAGGGTGTGGCAATGGTCGAGTTCAAGCTCGATGCGGCCACCGGCGAGCCGGTCCTCATGGAGGTGAACGGCCGGTTCTGGGGATCGCTGCAGCTCGCCGTCAACGCCGGCGTCGACTTCCCTGCCCTGCTCGTCGCGCTGGCGCTCGGCGCGCGGCCGCCGGCGCCGGCCGGCTACCGGGTCGGCCGCCGGCTGCGGTGGGAATGGGGCGAAGTGGACCACCTGCTCGCCCGGCTGCGCCGCTCGGGCAGGACGCTCGCGTTGCCGCCCGGCTCGCCCGGCCGCGTTCGCGCAACGCTCGACTTCCTGAGCGCTCCACTGCGTGCGAGAGGAGAGGTGTTCCGCCTCTCGGACCCGCTGCCGGCCGCGCGCGAGAGCATCGATTGGTTCCACGGGTGAGGCGCCGCGGTCGCCACGGGCGCGAGCCGCCCGTTGCGGGCCGATTGACGGGGGCGTCGGCCCCGCTCTTTAGCCCGGCGCCGCCACCGCCCGCTCGGCGGCCGAGCCCAGCAGCGGATAGCCGAAGTGCGTGAGCATCGGCCGTGCCTCGACCGTAACCCGCGCGCGCTCTTCCTCGCTCAGCCGGGCAATACTGCCAGCGTTCATGTTCCGGATCGGCTCGATCCTCTCGTGCACGCTCCACGAGCCGCGCAGATCGATGCTGCCGCTCCCCCACGCCTCGAGGCCAAGGAAACCGAGGATCCGAGCCAGCTCGTCCCCGGGCGATTCCGCCAGATCCTCGTAGCGCACCCACAGCACCTTCTTCAACCGAGCGGCATCCTCCACCAGCACCTCGTTCGAACGGTTCCACTGCCTGGCACACAGCTCGATCGGCCACCCCTCCTTCAGGTGGAACGGCTCCGCCTTCCGCCGGATTCCCTCCGCCACCGCGTAGCCGTTGCGCACGATCGCAATGAAATGGGCGTTCTCGAAGTGCCGCTCGAGCCAGAGCGTACGCGCCGCATTCGGCGGCGACTTCTCCAGGAACACCGGCCGCTTCCGGTCCAACCGCATCAGCCACTCCCGCTTCAGCCGGGCGGGATCCGGCCCGCCGTCGTCGGGGCCGAGCCGGAAAAGGTCCTCCCGGAGCACCCACATTCTCGGCAGCCCCAGCTCGTAGTCGCAGACCAGCTGATCCGTCAGGAACTGACCTTCGTCGGGCAGGGGCGCGATCGCCGGATGTGCCCCGAGCAGCGACATCAGCAGCTCCGTACCCGAGTTGTAGCAGCCGACCACGAAGACCCACTTCTCCGGCACGACCATCGGCGTGAGGCTGATCCGGAGCTCACGGTGCAGCCGGCCCAGGCACTCCCGTCCGATCTCTCTCCAGCGCGTGCCACCAGAGAGGCGGAGTTCGCGGTCCTTCCGCTGCCGGCCGCCGGCTCTTGCTTCCATTTCGCAGGTCCCCCGTCTGCTGGCTCTCGCCCGGTATCCCGAGCGGGCGGTTTCGCCCGGCAACACGTGTTGCGTGCGCGCAACGGCGCGCGCCGCGCACCTGCGCGGGAGAATGCCCGGAGCGAGGCGCTCGCTGCGGCAAGATCCATGCGCTGAGGCGGCCGCGCCCCCGGCGCTCGGCCGTGCGGGTCTATCCGGAAAGCGACGGGAACCGAGGGGACGAACGTGGCGGAACCAGCGTGTCGTGGGGGCGGGGCCGGATGAGCACGCGGTCCACCCAACTGAAGGAGCTCGCGGGTAGCTCCACTCTGCTGGTGCACGGCTACGCCGGCATGATGTCGGCGCGCGCCGCCTGGGGCGCCGTTCGAGGGCGTCCGCTCGAGGCGACGCACCACCTGCTCCGGGCCCTGCGCGCGGTGGGCAGCGAGGGTTTCGGCCGCTGGCGCCACGAGCGTCTACGGCGGCTGGTGGCGGGCTTCTGCGCCGAGGCGGATGGTCGGCTCGCGCCGGTGGCCGGGAACCGGCTCCTTTCGGCGTTTCAGCAGGGCGATCGTGCGCGCGCGATCCGGGCTCGGTTCACGCGGCTCTCGCTCGACCATCGTGTCCGGCTGCGGTTCCCGCGCGAACCGGAGGACCCCGAGCGGCAGGGAGACCTGATCGTGCTCAAGCCGTTCGATCGAGACACCGGAGAGCGGGGCGTGCTCCTGGTGAACTACACGGAGGGGATCGACCGCTTCGCGGCCGTCTTCGACGTGTCGGCGCTGGCCGGGCGCTACCAGATCGTGCTGGAGCCCAGCTCGTGGGGTTATGAGGACCTCACGTTCCTGCGCTACCTCGGACGCGATCTGGACGTGATCGTGCAGGCACCGTGGCGGCGCGACTTCGAGTTCATCCGGGACCTGCGCTCGAATCTGCGGCCGACGCGGATCGGGGCCGGGGACTGGACGGATCCGGGTGTATTCAGGCCGAAGCAGGGGGGGAGCGACGCTTCGACCTCGCCATGGTATCGAGCTGGAATCCGCTCAAGCGGCACGCGGAGCTGTTCCGGACGCTGGCGGAGATCAAGCGGCGCCACGGGCGTACCCTGAGCGCCGTGCTCATCGGCTATCCCTCCGGCTGGACGCGGGACCGGATCGAGCGGCTCGCCCGTGAGCACGGCGTGGCGGAATCCTGCGCGATCTACGAGAGCATCCCACAGAGCCAGGTGGCGGAGCTGGTGGCCGACTCACGGGCCTACATCCTGCTCTCGCGGCGCGAGGGCGCCAATCGGGCGCTCTACGAGGCGCTCTTCTGCGACACGCCGGTGATCGTCCCGCGCGATCACAGGGGCGTGAACACCGATCAGGTCGTGCCCGAGGTGGGCGTGCTGTTCCGGGACGGCGAGCTTCCCGAAGCCATTCTTTCCGTGGTCGATGGGCCGCGCGCGTTCCAGCCCAGGCATTGGGCACTACGCAACACCGGGTTCGAGAACGCGGCGCGCGCGCTCAACACCGTGCTCCGGGAGGGCGCCCTCCAGCGCGGATGGCCATGGACGAAGGACATCGTGCCGAAGAAGAACGTGCCCAACCTGCGCTACGCCCACCCGGGCAGGTACGCGGCGTTCGAGCCGGAGTACCGGTCTCTGGGCGGCTTTCTGCTTCCGCCGGAGCCGGCCGAGGCATGAGCGGCGCGAACGCTCCGTCCAAGCCCGGCGAGATGAGCGAGATCAGGAGACTGGGGAAGCATACGGCGATCTACGCCACGGGGACGCTGCTCGCGAAGCTCGCGAGCTTCCTCATGCTGCCGATCTACACGCACTTCCTCACCCCGTCCGACTACGGCGTCCTCGAGCTTCTGTCGATGACGATCAATGTGGTCGGCATGCTGGCGGGGATCGGGATCGGCGTGAGCGTCTTCCGTTTCCGGGCCGAGTACGCCGAGGAGCGGGACAAGGCGGCCGTGATGAGCACCGCCGCGATCGCCATGACGGTGACCGCCCTCGCCACCGCAGGGCTCGGGATCTTCTTCTCCCCGGCGCTGAGCCACGTGATCCTCAAGGGCGCCGGGCGCGCCATCTACTTCCGCGTGTTCTTCCTGACCTATCTGGCGCAGACGCTGGAAACGATCCCGCTGCTGCAGGTTCGGGCCGAGGAGCGGTCAACGTTCTTCGTGGGTGTCAGCACGGCGAAGCTCGTCGGCATGCTGACGCTGAACATCTATCTCGTGGCCATCCGGGGAATGGGCGTGATGGGCGTGCTGGTCAGCAGCCTCGTCGTGACGAGCACCTCGGCGCTGCTGCTGGGGATCGGGATGTTCCGTCGGACGGGCATGCGCTTCGACCTCGAGAAGCTCGGAAGGATGGTCGGCTACGGCTATCCCATGGTGTTCGTGTTCGTCGGCAACTTCATCCTCGTGTTCTCGGATCGTTACTTCCTGCAACAGTTCTCGAGCACGGCGCAGGTGGGCCTCTACTCCCTCGCCTACCAGTTCGCGTTCGTGCTCTCCGCGTTCGCGATGACTCCATTCCAGCAGATCTGGGCGCCGCAGCGCTTCGTGATCGCCACGCGCCCGGACGCCAGGGAGATCTTCGCCCGCGTCTTCACGTACCTCAACCTGGCGCTGGGCGCCATTGCCCTGGGCCTCGTGCTGTTCGCCGGCGACGTGCTGCGGATCATGTCGGCCCCGGCGTTCTGGCGGGCGGCTCCCATCGTGCCGATGCTCGTGGCGGCGCAGGTGCTGTGGAGCTGGTGCAACTTCGTGAACATCGGCCTGCTGGTGGAGGAGCGGACGGGAAGCCTCGCCGGGGCGTCCACGGTCGGCGTCGCCGCGACGCTGTTGCTCAACTTCCTCCTGATCCCGCGTTACGGCATGTGGGGTGCCGCGGGCGCCACGTTCCTGGCGTACGGCGTGCGTTTCTCCGCCATCTACATGGTCGGACAGCGCAGGTACCCGATCCCGTTCGAGTGGGGCCGCCTGGGGCGGCTGTACTCGATCGTCGCGGCGGCGGCAGCCGTGCGGCTGATCGCGGGACAGATGCCACTGGCCGGCTCCGTCGGGCTGAGCGCGGCACTGGCCCTCGTCGCGGCGGGAACCGCGTACGCCTTCGTGTTGAAGCGGCCGGAGCGCGAGAGGCTCCGGGAGCTCATTCGAAGCAGGACCCTGCTGGCGGCGGCCGCGTTGCGCGGATGACCGGAGCTCTCCTCCCATGACGACGACCCGGCTGCGGGTGAAGGGCGGGATCGAGCGGCTGCTCTGCCGCAGCGGGGTGGCCCGGCTTGCCCGCGCGGCGCGACGCGAGCGCTCGTTGATCCTGGCGTACCACAACATCGTGCCGGACGGCCAGCCGGCGGGCGGGGAGATGAGCCTCCACCTCCCGCAACGCAGCTTTGCCGATCAACTCGATCTGCTTCTGGAAACGCATGACATCGTGCCGCTCGAGGCCTTGTTCTCTCCACAACGCGACTCGAGGCCGCGCGCCGTGATCACGTTCGACGATGCCTACGCGGGCGCCGTGACCGCGGGGGCGGACGAGCTTCTCCGGCGGGGGCTGCCCGCGACGTTCTTCGTCGCGCCGGCCTTCGTGGGCGGCGCCACCTTCTGGTGGGACGTGCTGGCCGGTGCGCATGGACGCGGCCTGGCACCGGCCATCCGGGCGGTGGGGCTCGACGCGCTCGAGGGCGACGACCCGGCCATCCGCGCATGGGCGGCGCGCGGCGGGCTCGAACCCTCCATCCTTCCGGCCCACCAGCGGTGCGCCACGGAGGCGGAGCTCTCGCGCGTTGCCCGCGAGCCCGGAATCGTGCTCGCCTCACACACCTGGAGCCACCGGAACCTCCCGCGGCTGGAGGCGGGCGAGCTCCTGACCGAGCTCACGCGGCCGCTCGAATGGCTCCGCGAGCGCTTCGAGAACGTGCTTCCGTGGCTGGCCTATCCCTACGGGAGGAGCTCGCCGCCGGTCGAGGCGGCGGCGGAGCGTGCCGGCTATGCCGGCGCGGTGCTCGTGGAGGGCGGCTACCTGCACACCTCCGCTCTTGCGGCCTGCTTCAGCATCCCGCGGATCAACGTCCCGGCAGGAATCTCGATCGCCGGGTTCGAGCTGAGAGCGGCGGGCGTTCTCGGGGACTGACCGGAAAGGGTCTTCATGGGAACCATACCCGCACGTTTGCTGGATCGCTACGCTCGCTACAAGCTCAAGTACGCGTCGGATCTCGTGTTCGTGCACATCAACAAGACGGGCGGCAGCAGCATCGAGCGGGCGCTGGGGCTGCCGTTCCAGCACAAGACCGCGCTCGAGCTCAGGCGCGAGCTGGGTGAGCGCCGTTGGGCAAGCCGCTTCACGTTCACCTTCGTTCGCAACCCCTGGGACAAGGTCGCGTCCCACTACCACTTCCGGGTGAAGACCAATCAGACCGGCCTTGCCGAGCGTCCCCTCCCCTTCACGGCATGGGTCCGGCTCGCCTACGGGGAGCAGGATCCGAGATACCACGACCAGCCGAAGATGTTCATGCCCCAGGTGTGCTGGATCAGCGACGAGTCCGGGCTGGTCATCGTGGACTTCGTCGGACGCTTCGAGCGCCTCTCGGACGACTTCGACGCCATCTGCCGGCGCCTCGGGCGCACCTCGACTCTGCCCCACCTGAAACGCTCGACGAACGACGATTACCGGCGCGAGTACTCGGCGGAAGCGGCCGAGATCGTCGCCGTGCGCTTCGCGGAGGACATCCGGCTGTTCGGCTACACGTTCGACTGAGACCACCCTCCGGGCATCCGCCACCCGGAAATTTTGTTCGAGCCCGCCACAAGATTTCACCTCCCGCACCTGGCAAGACCCCCGGGATCCCATCCAGAGTTCCTTTCGCCACACGAGCTTAGGGACAGCCCGCCGTCTCTCCAACCAGCTGGCGCGTGCATTGCGCCCGGTCGCGCTCGCCACTCCGGTCGGGTGGCCCACAGGAATGCTGCTCAGAGCAAAGCGGTCGAAAGGCCGCGGCGCAGAGCCATGGGGCTAACGCGGGTCCACCCGCCATGCTCGCCAGGCCGCCAGCAACTGGTTCCGCGTAGAGCGGAAGCTGTTCGCCGGCGGCCTTCTTCGTCGCCGCCCCGCATGGGGGCAGACTTCGCAGGAAATGTATCAGCCGGGTCGTTGATGAAGACGGCCGCAACTGCAGGAGGCACTGACGATGGTGCGCAAGTCCAGGAAGCCGACAGGCGTTCCGGCGGCCGTGTTCGGGCTGCTCGCCACGACGGTTCTCGTCGTGGCATCGTGTACGGGAGACAACATGTTCACGCCGGACGTGGAGCGCGCTCCCGTCTCGATCCAGCTGACCCCGTCGCAGATCACCTTCACGAGCCTTGGCGACACGGCATCGATCCGGAACGTACCCGGTGGCGCGATCACCTGGAGCGTGGCGGATCCGGGTGTGGCCACCGTCAGCAGCTCAGGAAAGGTAAGAGCCGTCTCGAGCGGCTCGACCTACGTGAGGGGGCACAACGGCAACTCGACGGACAGCGTGAAGGTGCACGTGACGCAGCAGCCCGCCACGATCACGGTCTCGCCTGGATCCCAGACGCTGAACGGCCTCGGCGCCCAGGCACGGCTTAGCGCCGTCGTGCTGGACGAAGGCGGAAGCGTGGTAAAGAACGCCTCGGTCAGCTGGCGCGCCGACAACGCGGCGGTGATCGGTGTGAACAACAGCGGGCACGTCACGGCCGTGGGACAGGGCTCCACCTACGCGGTGGCGGTTTCTGGAGCAACCTCGGATTCGGCCGCCATCACCGTCGTGCAGGACGTCACGACCATCTCCATCCAGTCGGCCGGGGTCTCCCTCGCCGTCGGCGATTCCGTCACCCTGTCGGTGACCGTGCTCGACGCCAGCGGTGCGGTCGTGGACTCGGCGCCACTCGCCTGGAGCTCATCGAACCCCGGGGTCGCCACGGTCACCAACGGCACGGTCAAGGGCGTTGCGGCCGGCACGGCTCAGGTCACCGCCACGAGCGGCACGGCGTCGAGCTCGGTGACCGTGACGGTCACCGCCCTGAGCACAGCGCCGGCGCCCGTGGCCTCCGTTACCGTGTCGCCCTCGTCCTCGAGCATTCAGCAGGGCGCCACGGTCCAGCTGGCGGCGACGACAAAGGACGCAAGCGGGACCGTGGTCACGGGGCGCACCATCACCTGGTCGAGCTCGGACGCCGGCATCGCGACGGTCTCCAGCACCGGGTTCGTGACTGCCGTGGCCGCCGGCTCGGCGATCATCACCGCGACCAGTGAGGGCGTGAACGGCGCGGCTGCCGTGGGGGTCACCGTGCCCGCCCAGGCGCCGGCGGCGTCGATCACCATTGCCCCGGCGGACGCGACGGCTCAGGTTGGTGGCACAGTCCAACTCACGGCCACCCTGAAGGATGCGAACGGCAACGTGCTGACCGGACGGACCATTACCTGGGCATCGCTGGCGCCCGCGATCGCGACCGTTTCGGCCGCCGGGTTGATCACCGGCGTTTCCGCCGGCACCGCGGCGATCACCGCCTCCGCCGACGCTCAGACCGCGACGGCGCAGGTGACGATTTCGGCGCCGCCCACGTCGAGCGTGTCCGGCGGGTCGATGCACGAGCCGGCGGACATGACCACGTTTGTCGCGATGGATGGCAGCGTACGCACCCCTGCCGGCTGGACCGCGACGGACGCGTGGACAGGAGCGAACGGATGGCGTGATGCCACGACAGCCGTCGTGCCCGACGGCAGCAATCCCACCGGGAGCGGATACGCCATCGAGAAGCGCTGGTACGGCCCCGAATCGGTCACGGCCGGGAGCGGCGCCACTGCGAGCTCCGTCCCCTGCACCCTCAAATACGGCAGCTCGAGGCCGGAGGCATACAAGGGCCGCATGCTCGTGGCCGGCGGCGACACAGTTCAGATCACCGACTACACCTCGGGCGCCCTGACCCTCGCCTCGCCCCTTTCGAGCGTCCCGGCTGCGGGAGGCGCGATCACCGTGCTGGGCTCCGGTACGGACGCGGCAAGCCACACCGGCGTTCTCGGCGTCTGGCACTGGTTGACGCTGGACCCCGCGTTCACACCCGCAAAGACGCTCTACATTCGGATGCGTGTATGGTTCAGCTCCAACTGGCCCGATACGGACCCCAACCTAGCCGGGATGAAGTTCTTCTACTTGCGCACGAGCGAGACGACGCACAACGTCCTGTTCACGTCGAACGGCGGTTCTCGCTTCTGGCAGACCTACTGGGCCACCTTGACCAGCAACGGCGCCGCCGGCCATATCAACTACGACACCTGGTCGCCCACGGCGAACCTGGCGCCGAAGGGGAACTGGCATACGGTCGAGTTCCTCTTCGTGACCAATTCTGCGGTGGGTGTCGCAGACGGAAGCGTGACGCTCTGGGTGGACGGCGCACTGGCGACGCAGACGACCGGCGTCGAGTTCATTGCCGCCGACGACTCCGACAAGACCAACGACTTCGACGGTCTCGAGTTCTACAACCTTCGGGGTGGGGCACACCACTATTTCGATCGCGATGACACCTTCCGGCTGGGAGAGTTATACGTCAGCGGGAAGTAGAGAGAGTGTCCGGAGCAGCCCTCGGGCGGGCTCGATCCCAGCTGATCGAGCCCGCCCGAAAACGTTGTCCAGACCCTCGAGTGCTGCGCGTAGGGAGATTGCATACTTCCTCGAGCTCTCAAGGGCACCAATGATCGTGCCACGCATAGAGCATGAGGATTGCCCAGAGGGCCAAAGCGAGGTCATGGTACCCGCGGTTGAAGGCGCGCCACATCCGGGCCACCTCGTCCCTCAGGATGATGTCCTCCAAGTCCGGTCGGCGGGAGAGAAGCATTTCCTCCGCCCAGGGGGCCAGTTGCCCGCGAAGCCACGCTTCGATGGGCACCGTGAAACCCACCTTGGGACGGTCAACCAATTCCGGTGGAACGTACCGGTGCAGCAACCGCCGCAGAATCCACTTGCCCTCGCGGCCGCGTATCTTCATGGTGCCGGGTAGCCGCCACGAGAACTCCACGACCCGATGATCCAGCAAGGGAACGCGCAACTCGAGGCTCACGGCCATGCTCGCCCGGTCCACCTTGGCGAGCAGGTCATCCGGGAGATAGGTGCGCTGGTCCGTAAGCATGGCACGGGTAAGAAAGGACGTGCCCGGCGCGCGCAGCGGTATGAGGCCACTCCCTTCCCCGCCATGCGCACCACACAGATAGACGTGCGGATTCGCGGAGACCGACATCAAGGAGCGGTACACCTCCTCCGGGGAAGAGGCGCGAGCGAGTCGAGCCAGCTTCGTGATCTTTCGGCCGGGCAGGCGGTGCTGAAGGGTGTGCGGGATGAAGCTTCGCGCGAGATCGTAGCCGCCTTCCCAGAAGGCCTCGGGGACGGCCAGAACGGCGGCCGCGGCCGTGCGACGGATGAGGCGAGGCACCCGATCCAGACGCTGCATCCACCGTTCCGTCTCGATGTACCGGTTGTAGCCGCCGAACAACTCATCCCCGCCGTCTCCGGATAATGCTACAGTCACGCTCTGCCTGGCGAGACGGCATACGAGAAGCGTAGGAATCTGGGAGGGATCCGCGAACGGCTCATCGAAGATCAGCGGCAGCTCGGGTACGGTCCGCAGGGCATCATTGGCCGTAAGCACCAGCTCGGTGTGGTCCGTGCCGAGATGCGCTGCGATGCGCGCTGCGTGTGGCGCCTCGTTGTGCTTTTCCTCTTCAAAGCCGATGGAGAACGTGCGAATGGAGCTCGAAGAAGAGCCCTGCATCAGGGCCGCGATCGTCGAGGAATCCACGCCTCCGGAAAGTAGCGCGCCCAGCGGCACATCCGCTTCCATCTCCAGTCGGACCGCGCGGTGGAGGATGGCCTCCAGCTCGTCCACAGCCTCTTCATCCGAGCCTGTGAATGGGTTCTCGACGCGCAGCCGCGCCACCTCATCCAGGTCCCAATACGGCAGCGCGGCTGGCAATGGTGCGTCTGGCCTATCCAGAGTCAGCAGATGTCCAGCGGGGAGTTTGTAAACTCCCTTGAATATGGACCTGGGGGTTGGGACGTATAGGTATCGAAGATATGAAGCGATAGCCGATCCGTCCAGCGACCGGTCGAAACCCGGGAGGGCCATCAACGCCTTGAGCTCCGACCCGAACGTCAGCGTTCCCTTCGAACTGCAGTAGTAGAGCGGTTTCTCTCCCAGCCGGTCACGGACCAGCGTCAGTCGGCGCGCCTGTCGGTCCCAGATCGCCAGGGCAAACATCCCGACGAGTCTCGCGATGCTGCCCCGGATCCCCCAGTGATCGATCGTCGCAGCCAGGACTTCGGAATCCGAATGCCCGCGGAACGCGGTTCCAGACTGCTCGAGTTGTAATCGAAGGGCGCGGTGGTTGTACACCTCTCCATTGAAGGCGAGGACATACCTGCCGGAAGGCGAGTGCATGGGCTGATGGCCCAGCGCGGAAAGATCGAGGATGGAGAGACGCCGGAACCCCAACCCGATTCCGTACGCCGCATCGGTCCACACGCCGTGATCGTCGGGTCCGCGATGGCGCAGGGTATCGGCCATCGTCCGGCAAGTCGAGACGAGCGAGTCCTCAGGTGCTCCAGCAGTCGTGAAAACACCGACGATGCCACACATCTGCTCACGGCTCCACAATGACCGAATTGGGTAGCAGAATCGACGCAAGCCGATCGGGTTCGAACGTCACCCGCGAGGGAGACGAATCTAACCTCGAGAAGCGTCCGACATTAGAACGTCGGAATGCGGCGCGCCAGCGTGGGGCCGACGCGGTTGGCGGCGGCCAGGGGCAGGCGTCTCCAGGCGGCGGTAGCGAGGCGGAAGGCGGTGCCGCCTGGCGATCGGCCATTGGCGACGGCGCCGCGGGACCAGGCACTCCACGAGAGAGGCTCGTCGCGGCCACCCCATTGCAGCTTGAAGAGATGGGTGCCGCCGCCGGGAGTGCACCTGCCGAAGTTGAACGTGCGGGCGCGGCGGCGGACGACCTCCTCCATGAATGCCCAGTAGAGCAGCATGTTGGCGCCGGTGCGGTTGAAC
Source organism: uncultured Gemmatimonadales bacterium (assembly GCA_963708135.1). GTDB lineage: Bacteria > Gemmatimonadota > Gemmatimonadetes > Longimicrobiales > RSA9. The sequence continues at coordinate 2,140,116 of OY970192.1, forward strand.
TCGCGCAGCGAGGAGCCCCAGGTCATCTCGTACTCATCGCGCCAGAGGAAGCCGTATCCCGCAGCCAGCGGGATCTCATGGTCGTACACGACGCCACAGATGATGCTGTCTCCGAACACATCAGGCAGGCGGTCGAAGAGGGCACGCGGCAGGACCGGCGTTCCCAGGTCGCGCATGTTGCGCCGGAACACCTCGTAGAAGGCATCCACCTGCTCGACCCCGAACCTGACCTCCATCCCGGCCTTCTGTGGCCGCCGGACCTTGGTTCGGAGCTTCGTCGGGAACGCGTTCCACAGGTCGGTCGGCTCCGGCGGCAGATCGAGGAGAACGGTCACCTTGGGGCGGCCCGGGGGAAGCTCCGCCCCCTCCTGCGCCAGGTAGCGACGCCGCAGCTCGAGGCGGTCCGCGCCCGATCGGCGCGCCTCCGCCTCTGCCTCCATCAGGAGGCGTCTGGCCGCGGCCGGGTCGCCCACGGGGCCGCCGTAGTTTAGGAACGGCATCGAGATGAGATGATGGCCGAAGAGGCGGCTGCGCATCCGGACGAGCGGAAGTATGGCGGCGATGTGGCCGTCCGGCGAGACCGCCGCGCGGAACAGCGGCTCGTGGCCGAGCACGTCGCTCATGATCTCGCGCCAGCCGGAGAGGTGGCAGAAGGTCGCGGAAGGATGGGCGAGAGCGAACTCGTCCCATGCGAGGCAGTCCGGAGGAGAGGTAACCGCCACCCCGCTCGGAACGGTCGAGCCCGTTCGGCTCATGCGTGCTCCAGTGCGCCCAGGCTGCTGGCCACCGTGCCGAACGGGAACGTGTCGAGCAACCGGCGCAGCCGCGCCTCGGTGCGCTCCAGCCCACCATAATGGCGGATCCGGGTGGGCCATGGCACGCGCAGGCGCGGCTGAAGCGAATCGAGCTCCCAGGGATGTGTGTAGATGGTGGCCGAAACGCCGCGCCGGCCGCTGCCGCGCAGGGCCGCATGGATCAGAGCGGGCGGGAGCAGGCGGAGATAGGCGCCGCCTCCGGCGGGAAACGTCCCCCCGAAGCGGCGAAGCGTGGCGGGGGGGAACTCGGCGAGCCGACCGGCCGGACGCTCGATCCAGTGCGGGTCCGGGCGTCCGCCCGCGTACCCGTATCCTCGCCGACGGACGGGAAAGAGGCTGGAGTCGTAGGCGTAGCCCTCCTCCACCAGGACGTCCAGCGCCCATTCCCGCCCGCGCACGATCGAGAAGCTCGGAGCCCGAAACCCGAGGACCGGCTCACCGGTCAGGTCCTCGATCAGCACCTTGGACCGGCGGACGGAGGCGCGGAACTGATCGGCGGTCTGGTGCGTCACCCTCACGTGGTCCCAGCCGTGGGACGCGACCTCGTGTCCGGCCGCCGCCAGCCGCTTGACGAGCGCCGGGTGCCTCTCCGCGACCCAGCCGAGGACGAAGTGCGTGGCCCGCGCGCCGCTGCCGTCCAGCAGGGCGAGGAGACGGTCCATCCCTTCATACAAGCGGCTGACGCGGGTCTCCCAGCTCCCGCGCTCCACGTACGGTTCGAGCGCGGACACCTGGAAGTACTCCTCGACGTCTACCGTGAAGTGGTGTCTCGTGACTCCCTTTGCGGCGTGCATGCTGATCCGGGCGTGGGTGCGCTTCTTGATGGCTCCGCCACGGGACCCTGCAAACTCAGCGCCGTGCTGTCGGGCGCCTCAGGGGACCGGAACGGCGCGCGCCGGCGGTCAAGCCTTACGCAGGCGTAGCTGGGGGGATGCGGCTGTTGCGCTCCTGCAACACTGCGCCTTCGTCCATAGCTAGCGGTTTGCCGCGGGCCAAGCGCAGCTGGCAGGGCGTGGAGTGCCGGCTCGCTTAATGGGTCGCGCCTTTCTTTCGTAATTCGCGGGGATCGCTACTCGGACGGGCGCCGACGGCACGACGGGTCCCGGGCAAATACGCAACAGCTCCAACTAATTTTTTCACCGCACGAAGGCTCGCGAGGGAGTTTCCTGTCATGCACAACGGCCTCATAGAGCGCGTCTCGGCAACCCTGGACGGGTGGCGCTACCGGCGCGTTTTTGCAGGCGTCCGCAGCTATGCGATGTTCGTCGGATACCCGCGATCGGGACACTCGCTCGTCGGCGCGTTCCTCAATGCACATCCGCGCATGGTGATTGCTCACGAGTTGGACGCGCTGAAGTTCGTGTCGCGGGGATACACCCGGGCACAACTCTTCTCCACCATCATTGAACGCGACCGGTGGTGGCGGCGCAACGAATGGAAGTGGGAAGGTTGGGAATACGAGATCCCCGGCCAATGGCAGGGCCGATGGAACCAGTTGAGCGTCGTCGGTGACAAAGCAGGCGGGCTATCCTCGCGGCAAATCGTGGAGCAGCCGAGCCGCTTAAGCGACCTCCAGAACACCGTATCTGTTCCAGTAATGGTTATACATCATGTCAGGAATCCGTTTGATACAATAGCAACCATGTCTCGGAAAGGCCAGCCGGGAATATCGACCCTGGACGAGGCGATCGATCGCTATTTCGTCCACTGCCGTGGATCCGAAATCACCCTCGAATGGGCTGGCAAGCGCGCCTTTACTCTGCATCACGAGGCTCTCACGACCGACCCCCGCCGCGAGATAAGCAGGCTTTGCGGGTTCCTGGGGGAGGCCGCCGAACCTGAGTACCTGGACGCCTGTGCTGCGCGCGCCCATTCCTCGCCCCGCCGCTCGCGGGCGCTCGTGAACTGGACGCCGCTTCAACTCGAGCGCGTCCAGGAACGAATCCGTCGGCACCCCTTTCTGGCCGGCTATCGATTTGAAAGCTGACGCCGCTGAGAGGCGTTACTGTCACGCACGCAGTAATGCTTCCGGAGCGGTACTGACTCGTTCACGTAAGTAGACGAAGCTATAACATACTGGTGCGGTACTTTCAGAGGTAAAATGCGTATCCACCTGTTCGTCAGTCACTACCCGGTGCCGTACAAGCCATATTACGATGCGCAGTTCGCGGACCTCGTCCGGCGCGGGCACGAGATCACAATCTTCTCGGGCGGCACGCTCGACGAGGTCGTGAACGAGAAAGTGGTGCAGTTCGACCTGATGGGGCGGACGCGCTTCTTTCCCACGACGCTCTCGAGTGCGCTGCGGCAGCTTCCGCGGATCCTGGGCGATGCGGCGGTGCGGCCGCGCGAGCTGCGCCTCGCCGCCGCCGTTGCGCGCAGCGGCCGCGGCGTGCGCCGCGGTATGGCGGACGCCGCCCGAGTGCTTGCGACGCGCGGCCCGACGCCGGACCTCTGCCTGGTTCATGGCCTGGGCACGGCGATCATGTTCCCGTGGCTCCGAGCAGTCTATCCCGGCCTCCCCATCGCGCTCTACTACCATGGCGGAGAGGTGCCGGCGACCAGCCCGCTGAACGCGCGCCTGGCCAGCGAAGCATTCGATCTGGCGGACGTGGTGTTCACGAACACGCACTTCTCCCGAGACCACGCCATCTCGCGGGGCTGTTCGGCGGAACGCTGCGTGGTGCTTCCGGTGGGCTTCGACCTCGCCGACTTCCAGCCGCCTTCTCCGCGCACGTATCGCCGCGGCGGCGTGCTGCGGTTGCTTTCGGCCGGACGGATGAGCGAAGAGAAGGGCTTCATCTACGCTCTGAGGGCACTCCAGGGGATCGTAGACGGCGGCGTGCGCGACATCGAGTACGCCCTCACAGGCGAGGGGCGCGTGCGCCCGGCACTGGAGGCGTACGTGCGCGAGAGCGGCCTCGAACGCCATGTCCGATTCCTCGGCACGCTGTTAACACGGGGCGTGCAGCAGGCGATGGCCGAGGCCGACGCGCTGCTGCTGCCGAGCATCAAGGTGGGAAACTGGGTCGAGAATCAGGCCTGCGCGGTTCAGGAGGCCATGCTCATGAAGGCGCTCGTCGTGGTCACGCGCACCGGCGGGGTTCCGGATTCGATCCCGGAGTGCATGCGGCGATTCATGGTCCCCGAGGCCGATGCGGACGCCCTCGCCGAGGCCATACGGGCGGTTCACGCCCTCCCTTCCCGGCGTCTGGCCGAGCTGGGGGAGGAAGGGAGAGCCTTCGTGGTCCAGAACTACGACATCCGCAAGATCGACGAACGGCTCATTGAGCTGACGCTGGCAGCGGGGACGGCGCGCGTGGACGGTTCCCGGCGGCCGCCGGAATCCGCTGCAGCGGCACAGCCCGCCTGAGCCCGCGCTCGGCAGCTTCCCTCCAGGCCCGGGTCGAGCGATGCCCCCACCGCCGTCGCGTGCATCGGGTGCGCCGCTGGTGCTGGCGGTGCTCCTCATCCTCCTCGCCACGCTGTTCCCGCAGCGGGTCACGAATCAGCCGCCGTTCCTGTGCCTTTACTGCGGTGAGGGCGGGATTGCGGACGGGATCCTGAACGTCGGGCTGTTCCTGCCGCTCGGGATGGCACTCGCGTGGCGCTACCGCGGCGCCATGCGGCTGATCGCCGCGGGCGCGGCCCTATCCGCGCTGGTCGAGCTCGCGCAGACACACATTCCCGGCCGCGACCCGAGCCTCTCGGACATCCTCTCGAACACGCTCGGCACCGCCCTGGGGGTCGCGCTGGCCGGCAGGGGCCGCGCCCTGGAGAGTCTGCTGGAACGACATCGGGCGGCGCTCTCGGTGGCGGCCTGCCTGTTCGCGCTCCTGGGCGTGAGCGCGAGCGGAGCGTTGCTCGGGCCGGCATATCCCCGGGGCGCCTACTGGGTCCGCTGGGGAACGGCCGTCCACGTGGAAGCCCCGTTCGACGGACAGGTGGAGGAGGCGTCCGCGGGCCCGGTGAAGCTCTGGCCGGGTCCCTCGAACCGCGGCGGCCGGGTTCGTGCCGCGCTTGCTGCGGGAAGCCCGCTTCGTGCCGAGGCGAGCGTCCGGAGGCTGCCCGACGGGATGGCCGCCGTGCTGGGCGTGAGCCGGGGGCAGACCGACGTAGCGGTGCTCGGTCTCGACGGCAAGGCAGCGGTGGCCCGCTTCTCGACGCGTGGGCTCGACTGGGGACTCCGCCAGCCGGAGGTGCTCTCCCGCCACACCATGGCGGGGATCCGGATCCCCGGCCGGCTCCGTATACAGGCCTGGCGGTCCGGCCGCGGCTACTGCCTGGATGTGAACGGCCGTCGCGACTGTACGCTCGGCTTCACGGTAGGCGTGGCATGGCGGATGCTGCTCCAGCCGGTGGCGCCCGGGGGCACGGTGGGGCACCTGCTCGACCTCCTCTGGATGGCGGCGCTCTTCCTGCCCGCGGGGCTCCTGCTCCCCGGCCGTCGGTCGCGGCTGCTGCTGTCGGCGCTGGCGCTCGCGACGATCTGGGCCCTGCCGCTCGCTAGCGGGATCCTTCCGAGCCCCCCCTCCCAGTACCTGGCGGCACTGGCCGGAGTGTGGTGTGCCGCGCCCCTGCATGCGGGGATTTCGGCGTGGCGCCGAGGGCGCCGGCGAGCTGGAGCACGCAGCGCTCGATCCGAGCGTAGCTAGCCTCGAACACGACGGGCGGTTGATCGTAGGGGTCCCGGATCGCCCGGGTCTCGATCGGCACCGGGTCGAGATCGCCCAGGATGAGCACGTCCTCGGGGTGGCGGCCGTACGCGGCGCAGATGTGGCGCTGCTGCTCCCTGTCCATGACGACCACGAGGTCCGCGCCGCGGACGAGCTCGGACGTGAGCACGCTCGAGCGGTGCTCCGACAGGTCCACCTCCGACGGTGCCGCGGCGGCGAGGGCGGACGGTGGCGCCCTCCGGCCGGCGCCGAGGAAGCCGGCGGACGTGATCCGCATCGAGTCCGCGAGCTCGGCGGGCAGCGCGTTCCGGAACCGCGCGGCGGCGAAGGGGCTCCGGCAGATGTTTCCGAGGCAGACGAACAGGACCGATACCGGCGCATCTCGCGATGCGAGCAGCCGGAGCGCCGCCATGCGCCGCGAACGATGGCGGATCCGGTCCGGCGCGTGACGGAGCCAGCGCGCGACGCGGCGTAGCGTGGTCAAGGGTCTCATTGCGTGCGGGCGCGAGGAACCCGCCGGCGCAACGGCCGACGGGAAGGACGCGGTCCCCGATAGTATGGGGGCGGAAGCCGTGTCGAAACAGTGGACGCCGGGGGCGAGCGGGCATCGCCCCGAACAGCTCGCCCGCTGGCGCCGGCTGGCCCGCTCCGCCGTCCGGGTTGGCGGAGGCGCGGAGGCGCGGAGGCGCGTGCCGGAGCCAGCGGCCGACGCGGCGCAACGTGTTCAGTGGTCTCATTGCGTGTGCGCACCGGGAACCCGGCCGGCTTCATGGCCGCCCCGAAGGACTCGAACCCTGATGGTGGCGGCGGTTGGCCCCGCCGGCAACGACCTGGCCGGTCGAAGGGAGGCAGGTGTTGCGTCCGTGCAACAGGGGTCTTGCCGCCCGGTGAGCCGCGGCGCGGACGCGTCAGCGGCGATCGGCGGCGTGGAGCGAGAGAACGGGCGCAGGGGTGCGGCGGGCATGGTCCCTGCTCCCGGCGACGCGCGATCCGGGACGATCGCGGCAGCCCCTAACGCGCATGGAGTCGGGCGCGCCCCTGGAGTCCCCTTGAAACCCCGTGCGGAGGTGATCCGAGCGTGGGCGCAGAAGCGTGGCTGACGCTGGCGGTGGTGGCGACCGCCGTCGTGGTGCTCGCGCGGGACATGGTTTCGGCGGCGGTGGTGGTCTTCGCGGCGGACGTGGCGCTGCTGCTCCTTCACGTGGTCACGCCAGCGCAGGCGTTTGCCGGTTTCGCCAACCCGGCTCCGATCACGGTGGCGGCGCTGTTCGTGCTGGCCCGCTCGGTCGAGAAGACGGGAGCTCTGCAGCCGATCATCGACTCGATGCTGGGCGGGCGGCGTAACGGCCGGATTACGCTCTTGCGGCTGCTTGCGCCGGTGACGGCGGCATCCGCGTTTCTGAACAACACGCCGATCGTGGCGATGCTGGCGCCGCAGGTGGCGGACTGGGCGGAGAAGCGGGGGCGCTCGGCGTCGGCGTATCTGATTCCGCTGTCGTACGCCACGATCCTGGGCGGGCTGCTGACGGTGATCGGGACATCGACGAACCTGGTGGTATCGGGGCTGATGGAGCAGGCGGGGATGGCGCCGATCGGGATGTTCGAGGTGACGAAGGTCGGGCTGCCGATCGCCCTGGTCGGCCTGGCGGTGCTGGTGGGGTTGGCGCCGGTGCTGTTGCCCGAGCGGCGAGCGGCGAGGCAGCAATTCCGGGAGGACGTGCGGGAGTTCGTGATGCGGACGTTGGTCGAGGCGGACGGCCCGCTGGTGGGCAACACGGTGGAGGGCGGACACCTGCGGCATCTGCAGGGGGTCTTCCTGGTGGAGATCGAACGGGGGGGTGAGGTGATCGCGCCGGTGGCGCCGACGACGGTCCTGCACGGGGGGGATCGGCTCACGTTCGTGGGGCGGGTGGACCTGGTGCGAGATCTCCAGAACACGCGGGGGCTCCGCTATGCGGAGGAGGAACACGCGCTGGCGACGGCCGGGAGGGAGCACACATTCTTCGAGGCGGTGATCAGTGGGGCATCTCCGCTGGTGGGTCGGACGCTCAAGGAGACGGATTTCCGCAAGCGCTACCAGGCGGCCGTGCTGGCGATCCACCGTGCGGGGGCCCGGGTTCACGAGAAGCTCGGTCAGGTGAAGCTCAAGGAAGGCGACACACTGCTGCTGCTTTCGGACCGCGAGTTCGCCTCGCGGTGGCGCGACCGCAGCGACTTCCTGCTGGTCTCGCACCTGGGGGGAATGCGGCCGACCAGCTCGCGGCAGGCCGTCCTGGTGGGCCTCGTCGCTCTGGGCGTAATCGTCGTCGCGGGTGCCCACCTGCTGCCCATCCTGCACGCCGCGCTGCTGGCGGCACTGGTGCTCGTGATCGGTGGCGCGCTCACGCCGGCGGAGGCGCGCGACGCCGTCGAAGTCGACGTGCTGGTGGTAATTGCCGCCTCGTTCGGGGTCGGCGCGGGCATCCAGAGCTCCGGCCTGGCGGCTGTCCTCGCCTCGGGGATCGTCGGCGGGTTCGGCCCGTGGGGGCCCGTCGGTGTGCTGCTGGCGGTCACGCTAGCCACGATCGTGCTCACGGAGCTGATCACGAACAACGCGGCGGCGGCACTTCTGTTTCCGATCGCGATCACGACGGCCACAGAGCTCGGGCTCAACCCGAGGCCGTACGCGATCGCGGTCGCCATGGCCGCGTCGGCGAGCTTTCTCACGCCGATCGGGTATCAGACGAACACGATGGTCTACGGCCTCGGGGGCTACCGATTCGGGGACTTCACGCGGCTCGGCGCGCCGCTGACGTTGCTGGTGGTCGCTACCATTGTCGTCGTGATCCCGCTATTCTGGTCTCTCTCCTCGTCCTGATGAGGCACCCGGTGAAGGGAAGATGATCTGAGCATGGTCTCGTACCGCAAGACGCACCTTCAGCAGCTGGAGAGCGAGGCGATCTTCGTCATGCGCGAGGTCGCGGCGCAGTTCGAGCGGCCGGTGCTGCTGTTCTCCGGGGGCAAGGACTCGATCACGCTGGTGCATTTGGCGCGGAAGGCGTTCTGGCCGGGGCGGGTACCGTTCCCGCTGATGCACATCGACACGGGGCACAACTTCCCGGAAGCGCTGGAGTTCCGGGACTGGCTGGCGGCTTCGGCGGGGCTCGAGCTGATCGTGTGCCGGGTGCAGGACTCGATCGACGCGGGCCGCGTGGTGGAGGAGACGGGTCCGCACGCGAGCCGCAACTCGCTCCAGACGGTGACGCTGCTGGACGCGCTCAGGGAACACAGGGTGGATGCCGCGATCGGCGGGGCGCGGCGGGACGAGGAGAAGGCGCGGGCGAAGGAGCGGTTCTTCTCGCACCGCGACGCGTTCGGGCAGTGGGACCCGAAGAACCAGCGTCCGGAGCTGTGGAACCTGTTCAACGGCCGGAAGAACCCGGGCGAGCACTTCCGGGTGTTCCCGCTCTCGAACTGGACGGAGATGGACATCTGGCAGTACGTGGCGAGCGAAGGGGTCGCGTTGCCGAGCCTCTACTTCGCGCACCGGCGCCGGGTCTTCCGGCGGGGCGATCTGATCATGGCGGAGTCGCCGCACGTGCCGATGCAGTCGGGGGAGCGGGTGGAGGAACGGATGGTCCGGTTCCGCACGGTGGGCGATGCGACGTGCACGGGCGCGATCGCCTCGGTCGCGGCGACGGTGGAGGAGATCATCCAGGAGACGGCGGGGCTTCGCATCACGGAGCGCGGCGGCCGGGTGGACGACAAGAGGAGCGAAGCCGCGATGGAAGACCGGAAGCGGCAGGGGTACTTCTGATGGCCACGTCGCGGAAGCTGGCGGCGCTGCATGCGCGGGTGGAGGCGGAGACGGAGCTTCCTGCCGCGGTCCGGCTGATCGAGCCCTCTCGCGAGGTCGATCCGTACCGGGAGATGGACCTGCTGCGGCTGGCGACGGCGGGCAGCGTGGACGACGGGAAGAGCACGCTGATCGGGCGCCTGCTCTACGACACGAAGTCGATCTTCGAGGACCAGCTCGAGGCCATCGAGGACGCGAGCCGGCGCCGGGGCGAGGACGGGGTGAACCTGGCGCTGCTCACGGACGGGCTGCGGGCGGAGCGCGAGCAGAACATCACGATCGACGTCGCCTACCGGTACTTCGCGACGCCGAAGCGAAAGTTCATCATCGCGGACACGCCGGGGCACGTGCAGTACACGCGGAACATGGTGACGGGCGCCTCGACGGCGGAGCTGGCGATCGTGCTGGTGGACGCGCGCCGGGGCGTGCTGACGCAGTCGAAGCGGCACGGCTTCGTGGCGTCGCTCTTCGGGATCCCGCACATCGTCGTGGCCATCAACAAGATGGACCTGGTCGGCTACGACGAGGCGGTGTACCGACGTCTCGTGGCCGAGTACGCGGAGTTCGCCGAGAAGCTGGGGGTGGGCGACCTCGTATTCATTCCGATCTCAGCGCTGAAGGGTGACAACGTGGTGACCCACGGCGAGAACATGCCGTGGTACGAGGGCACGACGCTGCTGCACCACCTGGAGACGGTGAACGTGGGGGCGGACCGCAACCTGGTGGACTTCCGCTTCCCGGTGCAGTACGTGGTGCGGCCGCACCAGGACTTTCGCGGCTTTGCGGGCCGGATCGTATCGGGCACGATCTCGCCGGGGGAGGAGGTCGTGGCGCTGCCGAGCGGGCACGCCACTCGGATCCGCTCGATCGAGACGCCCGAGGGCCCGCGCAGCGAGGCAGTGGCCGGCGACTCGGTCGTGCTGACGCTGGAGGACGAGCTGGACGTGAGCCGCGGCGAGATGCTGGTCCGCCGCATGAACGTGCCCACGGTGGCGGAGCGCTTCGAGGCCACGATCTGCTGGATGACGGAGCAGCCACTCGACCCGACCGTGGCGTACGTGCTCATGCACACGACGCGGCGGGTCAAGGCGTTCGTGAGCGAGGTCGTGTACCGGATCGACATGGACACGCTGCACCGGGAGCAGGCGAGCACCTTCGGGCTGAACGACGTGGGGCGGGTCGAGATCACGACGGCCCAGCCGATCTTCTTCGACGCGTTCCGCGCGAACCACGGCACCGGCAGCTTCATCCTGATCGATCCGTTCACGAACGTGACGGTGGCCGCCGGGATCGTCCGTGGCCCGATCCGGACGGCGGAGACGCTGCCGTCCGAGGCGACGGCGGAGCGCCCCACCTCACCGGGCGCGGTGTGGGCGGCGCCGAACATCCCGCGTGAGGAGCGCGAGCTCGACCTGGGCCATCGCGCGGCGGTGCTGTGGTTCACGGGGCTTTCCGGCTCCGGGAAGTCGACCGTCGCACGGGCGCTCGAGCGGCGCCTCTTCCGGGACGGCATCCGGACGATGCTACTGGACGGCGACCAGCTGCGGCACGGGCTGTCCGGCGATCTGGGCTTCGGCGCGGCGGACCGGCGCGAGAACATCCGCCGGGCGGGCGAGGTGGCGGCGCTGTTCTTCGAGCAGGGCAGCATCGTGCTGTGCAGCTTCGTCTCGCCCTTCCGCGAGGACCGCGAGCGGGTGCGGGGACTGGTGCCGGAGGGGCGCTTCGTGGAGGTGTACGTCCGCTGCGATCTCGAGGTGTGCCGCCGGCGCGACCCGAAGGGGCTCTACGCCCGCTCGGCGAGCGGCGAGCTGCGCGGGCTGACGGGGGTGGACGCGCCCTACGAGGCGCCGGAGCGGGCGGAGGTGGTGGCGGACACGATGGTCCACTCGCCGGACGAGCTGGTGGAGCAGATCGTCGCCCGCCTGCGCGGCCACGGCATCATCGACTGAGGCACCCCCGGCCCGGCGATCTCACGCCACGGCCGACCTCACCAACGCCAGGATCCGCGCCGTCTCGGCTGCGGTCACACGCGAGTGGCTCGGCAGCGTGACGAGGGCGGCGGCGAGCCGCTCGGCGCCCGGCATGCGCGCGTGGGGATCGACGAGGTGTCTGTGTACCTCCGGCCAGCCGGCGAGCGGGGTGGGGTAGCCAGGCGCAATCCCGAGCCGCATCGCGGCACTCACGTCCTCGAACGAGGCCATCCCCCGGGGGAGCAGGATCGGCAGGCGGAGGTATCCCGGGGCCGCCCCTTCCGCTGGGCGGACGACCCCCACGCCGGCAACGGCCCGTATCCCCTCGAGCAGCTCCGCCGCGTTGCGCCTTCGCGCCTCGGCCTCCTCCAGCGCGACCTGGCGCGCGCCGAGCGCCAGGGCCGCGGCCGAGCGGGACATCGCGGCCGGCGGGCCTGGGTCGTGGTAGCGGGTCTCCCCGAGGCGCAGAAACGGCAGCGCACGGGGAAGCCCGTAGAGCGAGGGGCGACCGAGAAGCGCCTGGAGCGCGGCCCGGAGCACGACCGGTGCGCTCCGGGCGCGGTCGGCCGCGGCACGTGTCCGGCGCGCGGAAAGGAGGTCCGCCACGGTCCCGTCGCCTGCCCCGGTCCTGAGCAGGAGGGCGCCCCCGGCCCCGCCCGTCCAGCCCTTGCCGCGCCCGAAGCTCAGCACGCTCAGGCCCGCGAGGGCGCCGAGCGGGCGGCCGAGCCAGGTAGCGCCGTGCCCCTGTGCAGCATCCTCGGCCAGGACCGCGCCGTACGCATGGACGAGCGCGGCGAGTGCATCCCAGTCGAGCGGCATGCCGAAGAGCGGCGCTGCCACGACGATGCCTGCCCCGAGCCGCAGCGCGCGCTCGAGAGAGTCGAGGTCGGGGGCGAGCGTAGCGGGGTCCAGGTCGTAGAGAACGAACCGGAGACCCGCACCCACCGCCGCAGCGGCAACCTCGGGACAGGCGAACGCCGGCAGCGCGACGAGGGCCTCGCCCGGCCGCGCCTCGCACGCGCTTTCCAGTGCCACCGTCAGGGCCTGCGTACCGCTGCCGAAGAGCCGGACCGCATCGGCCGAGTAATCGCCCCGGAGTAGTGCCGCGAGCCGCACGCGCGGATCGGGGGCGCCGGCGCGCCCGCTCCGGAGCAGCTCGGCGAAGGCGCCGGCCGGCAGCGGAGAGTATGCCGGCGGCTGCGACCTCAGGGTCATGAGCGAACTTCTCCTCGCGCGGACGGTTCGGCCCTGATCGAGCGTGGAGTATGGACGCCCGGCACCGTTCGTGGCAACGACCCCTGGCGACCTGTTGCATGCGTGCTACATTGGCCCGCGAGGGGCCCGGCGGGCCGGCGCGGCCCGCGCTCCGCCCGGGAAGCGCGCAGGCGCGGCCGCCCGGAGCGAGCCACGGCGCGCGGGACGAACGCACGCTCCCGGCACATGTTGTGCTGCGCCCGCGTGGCGAGGCTGGGTCCTCCTGGGGGACACGTGCGACGATCGGACCACCAAAGCGGCACAACAGAACGAGACAATCCATGGTTGGATTCTGGGTTCGCCCGGCCGCTCGCGGGCTGCAGGCCGCGACTTGCGTGCTGGTGCTTTGCGCCGGAAGCCTGGCCGGCCAGACGTTGACGACCGGGTCGATCCGGGGCGTGGTGCGGGGTGAGGCCGGCGCCGGGCTCGGCGGCGTATCCGTGATGGCGGTCGATGCGGCGACGGGCGTGTCGCACTCCGCGATGACGGCGCCAGGCGGGGTCTTCGTCTTCTCTCAGCTCACGCCCGGAGAGTACGACGTCGTGGCGGAACGGCTGGGCTACCGGCCGAAGCGGGTACTGAACGTTCCGGTGCAGCCGCTGGCTTCGACGCCGGTGATCGTGGCGCTTGCGCCGGCTCCCCCGCCGGTGGGCGCGGCGGACGTCGAGCCATATGGTGGGGCGGCGCTCGCGACGGGCGGCACGCGGCAGTGGTTCGGGCGCGAGCAGGTGAACGGCTACCCGGACCTGCGCCGCGAGCTCGCGGACGTGGGTCGGCTCTCGAGCCTCTCCGACGGGGCGCTCTCGATGCAGGGGCTCCCGGGTTGGATGGCGGACGTCGTGGTGGACGGGATCCCCGGCGCCGCGGTGCGGCAGCCGGGAGTCGCGGACGAGCGGATGCGTACGGCGGCGTTCCCGCTGAGCGGCATCGAGGCGGCGGAGCTGGTGACGAACCCGGCCGACGTGGAGTGGCCGGGCAGCGCGGCTGGGCTGCTGGCGGGATACACCCTGCGCGGGACGGACAAGCTTCGGGTGAGCGGGTTCGGCCGGTGGTCGGGCGGACCGCTCGGCAGCTCAGACCCGGGAGCACAGGCGGAGGGCACTCCGACCGACCTGCAGGGGGCCGTGGTGCTGGCCGGGCCGCTGGCGGGCGACAGCGCCCACATCCTCGTCGGCGTGGAAGGGCGACGGGTGGAACGCCCGCTGGGAGCGGCCTGGGCCGGGGCGGCAGCGAGCGCCCTGCAGGGGGCGGCGCGGGACGGCCTCGGCGTTACGCTGGACCCCTATCTCGAGCCGCGGAAGGTCAGCAGCGAGGTGATCTCCGCCTTCAGCCGGGTGGACTGGCAGGTCACCCCCGTCCACGCGGTGGAGCTTCGGGCATCGTTCGCAACGCTTCCGACCTCCGATCCCGGGTTCGACGTAACCCGCGCGGGCATCGGACCGCTCACGACGCTGAAGGGGTCGGACGTGTCGGTGGGCGCGACGCTGCGGTCGGAGCTCTCGGCGGAGCTGACGTCGGAGCTGCGGATCGGGGTCGATCGCGGGACACGCGAGCGTGCGGCGGCTCCGATCGCCGGGATCGCGCAGGGCGCGGCGCTCCCCTTCGTCGCCCTGGCGTCGGACCGGCTGGCCTTCGGCACGGACCCGACGCTGCCGGGCAGCTTCACGGAGACGACGATCCACGCCAGCGAGACGCTCCAGAAGACCGCGGGTGCCCAGGAACTGAAGTTCGGGATCGACCTCGCCGCGCCGAAGTACCAGGAGACGTACCGCTACGGCTCCGCGGGCGAGGTGTTCTTCGGCAGCGTAGCGGGCGTCGGCGCGAGGGATGGCGTCTTCATGGAACCCACGGGCGCGGCGCCGACGGCGAGCTTCTCCGTTCCGCGCGTCTCCCTGTTCCTGCAGGACCACTGGGCGGCGTTGCCGGGCCTGGATCTGGTGGGCGGCGTGCGCGTGGATCGAGACCGGCTGCCGTCGAGCGACATCACGCTCAACCCGGCCTGGGACAGCCTCACGGCGATCTCGAACGCGAGCCTCGCGTCCGGCCGGACTCACGTCTCGCCGCGCGCCAGCCTGACGTGGGACCTGGGCGAGCAGGGCCGGTGGATCCTCGAGGCCGCCGGGGGGCTCTACTACGATCGGATCGATCCCGCCGTGCTGGCGCAGCTGCTGACGGACGACGGCCGCACGCAGATCCGGCGCGGCATCGGGGTCGTGGACAGCTGGCCGACGTTCACCAGCGTTTCGGGCACGACGACGCTGGCGCCGAGCCTGAGCGTGGCGGGCCCGAAGCTCGATGCTCCGCGGACGGCGCGCGGGAGCGCGAGCCTGACCATGGTGCTGGGCGGCGGGACGCGGCTGAGGATCGGCGGGATCGTGCGCCACACGGACTACCTGCCGCGCAGCATGGACCTGAACCTGGTGCCGGCCGCGATCGGGCAGGACCAGTTCGGGCGTGCGCTCTATGGCCAGCTCGTCCAGAAGGGCGGGGTCCTGGCGGCGCAGCCTGGGTCGAACCGGCGCTTCAGCAGCTTCGACATCGTGTCGGGGATCTCATCCGATGGGAGCTCCGACTACCGCGCCGTGACCATCTCCCTCGAGCGGGAGGCCAGCACGCGGCTCTCGCTGCTGGCGGGCTACACCTACTCGCAGTCCACCGACAACTGGCTGGGCAGCGGAGTGTTCGGAGAGGCCACGGCGTTCCCGCCGCTGCTGGGCGGGACCGCGTCGGGGTGGGCGGACGGGACCTCCGACTTCGATGTGCCGCACCGCTTCGTGGCCGGCGCCCAGATCCGCGGACCGGCGGGGGTCCGGCTGGCGGCGCTCTACCGCTACGCGTCCGGCCGGCCGTTCACTCCCGGCTTCGGGCCGGGCATCGACGCCAATGGCGACGGCATTGCCGGCAACGATCCGGCGTTCGTGTCCCGCGACGTGAGCGGTGCGTCGGACCTGGTGGGCCAGTGGAGCTGCCTCGCCGGGCAGGCGAGCGCGTTCGCGGCGCGGAACAGCTGCCGGGGGCCCGCGATGCAGACGCTGGATGCGCGGCTGGCGGTGAAGGTCTTCTCGTTGGGTGCTTCCACCGCCGAGCTGCGCGTGGAGGGGCTCGACCTGATCCACGAGGGAACAGACGTTCCCGACCCGGCGCTCTACCTGGTGAATCCGGCGGGGACGCTCACGAGTGACGCCAGCGGCCGCGCAACGGTTCCGCTGATGGCGAATCAGCACTTCGGCAACCCGCTCGGCTTCAGCGCGCCGGGCGCGACGATCCTCCTTGGCATTGCCCTGAACTGGTGAAGAAGATGCGCAGGCTCCTCGCAGTCAGTTTCTGCGCCGTGGCGGTCGTCACTGCGGCCGTCTCGCTGTCCGGATGCGACTCCAACGGGGCCGACCGGGTGCTCTCGGTCGATGCGACCGGGACCGTGGCCGCCGGCGCGTTCATCGACCGGAACGGCGATGGCGTCTTCCAGACCACGGACGCTCTGGCGCCGGGCGTGAAGATCTCCCTCGTCTGGCCCGGTGGCACCACTCCGGTGGCAAGCGGCGTGACCACGCCCGGCGGCACGCTGCTGCTGCGGGATGTGCCGGTGGGACGCTACGATGTAGTCGTGGACGACGCCTCGTTCGGCGACTCGCTCCGGGTGACGCGCATCGACACATCCGTCGTCACCGTCGCGGCCGGGGACACGGCCCGGGCCATCGTCGCGCTCGGATACCCGCCCGCGAGCATCGCGGCCGTACGGCAGATGCCCGTCGGGCGGAAGGTGGAGGTGGAGGGGATCGCGCTCAATGGCTGGGCCGCCTTCGGCGACTCGAGCGTCTTCGTACAGGACTCCACGGGGGCGCTGCGCGCAGTCCGCGTCCGGCCGACGCAGCTGTTCCTGGGAGACAGCGTCCGCCTGGTCGGGACGGTGAGCGTGCTGAACGGGCAAACGGTGCTGGCGGGCGTGGACGCCCGGGTGCTCGCGACCGGGATCACCCCGCCCGAGCCGATCCCGCTCAGCACGGCCAACGCCGCCACGGCCAACGGTGGGACGCTCGATGCGGCGCTCGTCCGGATCACCGGCGCGAGCATCCTCTCGCTGCGGCTCGACACCGATGGCAACCTCGTCGCCACGGTGGATGATGGTTCCGGCGCGGTGGACCTGGTCATCGGCGCACACACGGCGATCCAACTCCAGCCGACGTTCACGCCCGGCGCCCTGCTGGATGCCACTGGTCTGCTAGCCCCCGTGGCCGGCCAATCCACCTGGGCGCTTCATCCGCGCACGGGCACCGATCTCAATGCGACTTTCCGGTCCGTGACCATCGCCGAGGCGCGCACGCTCCCGGTCGGACGAGCCGTGCAGGTTGAGGGGATCGCGCTCAACGGTTGGGCCACGTTCGCGGACTCCACGGTGCACATCGTGGATTCGACCGGCGCCCTGCGGATGCTTCACGTGAAGCCCGTGACCCTGTTCGCGGGCGACAGCGTGCGCATGATCGGCACGATCGCCATGCGGGACGGCCAGGTGGTGCTGACCGGGGTCACACCGCTCGTTCTCGCCACGGGACGGACCGTGCCGACGCCACGGACGATCACTACGGCCGTGGCGGCGAACGCGTCGGCCGGTGTCCTCGACGCGGCGTTGGTGCACATTACCGGGGCCGTCGTGCAGGACACGATGTACGATGCGGTGAGCGGCGACCTGGGGCTGTGGGTGGATGACGGAAGCGGGCAGGTGCTCGTGGTAATCGACCGGGATCTGGGGCTGGCACTCGGGCCGTATGCTCCCGGCAAGACGCTGGACATCACTGGTCTGCTCATCCCGACGGCGGGCGGAGCGACCTGGTTCCTGAAGCCGCGCTCCGGGGCCGACCTGGTGGTGCATTAGCGGGGCACGCCCGGCGGGCGCCCCGAGCCGGGCGCACCACGAGAGTCGAGGGGCCCGTCCGGAGAGATCCGGGCGGGCCCCTTCCCCTTCGCGGAGCGAGCGCGCTCAGGCCTTGGCCAGCGCGGTGCGACGCTGGAGGCCGTGGCGCTCCATGAAGCGGTAGAGGGTGGTGCGGTCGACGCCCGCGACGCGGGCGGCCTTGGAGATGTTGCCCTCCGCATGGGCGATCAGGGAGATCAGGTACTTGCGCTCGAAGTCCGCCAGGAGCTGCTCGCGGAGATCGTGGTAGGAGCGTCCCGAGTCGAGGGCCGCCGTGAAGCTCATCGACATCCCCGTTGCCGCCTCCGGCGCATCGGCTCCCTCGATGAGCGGAAGCTCCGTCGGCTGGATCTCGCTTCCCGGCTCCAGCAGGACGACGGCGTGCTCGATGACGTTCTGCAGCTCGCGGACGTTGCCGGGCCAGGCGTGGCGCTGCAGCGTACGCAGCGCGGCGGCGCCGAACGCCGGCACCTCCTCGCCGCGCCGGTGGCGCGCCCAGAAGGTGCCCAGGAAATGCTCGGCCAGGATCGGGATGTCCTCCAGGCGCTCGCGCAGCGGCGGGATGTGGAGCGGGACGACACGGAGCCGGTAGAAGAGGTCGCGCCGGAGCGAGTCATCCTCCATGGCCTCCTGCGGGTCCCGGTTCGTCGCGGCGATGAAGCGGATGTCCACCTGCGCGTTCACGACCGTGCTTCCCACGCGCCGCACGATGCCGTCCTGGATCACCCGCAGCAGCTTGGCCTGCATCGGGAGCGGCATCTCGGTGAGCTCATCCAGGAAGAGCGTGCCGGAATCCGCAGCCTCGAGCAGCCCCTCCTTCTCCACGACCGCGCCGGTGAAGGCGCCCTTCACGTGCCCAAACATCTCCGACTCGAGAAGCGCCTCGGGCAGCGCCGCACAGTTGAGCGCCACCAGCGTCCGACGGCTGCGGCGGCTGTTCTGGTGGATGAACTGCGCGATCACCTCCTTGCCACTGCCGCTCTCCCCGGTGATGAAGACCGAGGCGTCGGTTCTCGCCACGCGACGCGCCAGGTGCACCGCCTCGCGGAACGCGGGCGAGACACCGAGCAGACGGAGCGGCCCGGACCGGTCCGAGCCGCCGGTCTCGACCACCTGCGAGCGCCTGAGCTGCCCGACCGCGTGCGCCGCGCGGCCGACCAGCACGCGCAGGTGCTCGGCGGAGAAGGGCTTGGGGATGTAGTCCCAGGCACCAGCGCGAAGCGCCTCGAGGCTCGCCTCGACACTCGGATTGCTCGCGACCATCACGATGATCGTCTCGGGATGAGACAGAAGGCAGGCGCGCAACAACTCCATTCCCGGCACCTGCGGCATGTCCGCATCCAGCAGCACCAGGTCGTATCGCTGGCGGCGCACGATCTCCAGCGCCTCCTCGCCGCGCGAGCAGACCGTCACCGCGTGATCGTCCAGTTGCAGGATGCTCGCGCATCCCTGCGCGAGCGCCGGCTCATCCACCACGAGTGCGCGCAGCAGAGTGCGGCCGTCCGCCGGCACCGCCGCGTCCGCCACCGCATAATCCCCCAACCGCCCCCGCATCCGCTTCCCGGAGACCACCGAGCCACCTACGGACATCCACCCCTCCCTCGATAAGCTGTTCCCACCGCGCGGGCGAATGGATCCACCGCCCGCACCGCCGCTGGCGACGCGCATGCATACGAAAAGCATCAACTCCGGCAAAGCCAGCGCCGTTGCTGATGCTTCCAGTGATGCCCGGATTTTTTACCTCGCGGGACGCGTCGTACTAGATAAGACACGTGTTGCTGAATGTCAACAACAATGTGTTGCGCTCATCCAGAAGAGCGGCCGCCGCGGCGGATGACGCATAACCGAGGCCCGTTTGGGGCAACGAGTTATCCGAATTCCGTCGAGTCGGGGCCAGGTGCTGTGCGAGGTCCGCAAGTGGCGCGGTGGGACCGCGGTGGCGGGCCGACGCAGGTGGGATCGGCGTGCAACGGGTGATGCGGCGGGGCGTCGCGCGGGAGGCGAGGGGGTGCGGAGGTGAGGTCAGTAGCGTGGCTCGAGGCCGAGGACGAGGCGGCTGGTATCGCGGGCGATGAGGAGCTCCTCATCGGTGGGGATGACCCAGGCGGCGAGGCGGGAACCGTCACGGCTGATGCGGGCCTCGGTGCCGCGGACGGCGGTGCGATTGGCGTCTTCATCGAGCTCGAGGCCGAGACAGCCGAGCCCGTCCAGGATGCTGGCGCGGATGGAGGGGGCGTTCTCCCCGATACCGCCGGTGAAGACGAGGGCGTCGGCGCCGCCGAGAGCGGCGAGGTAGGCGCCGACGTACTTGCGGGCGCGGTAGCAGAACACCTCGATGGCGAGGCGGGCGCGGCGGTCGTCGTGCTCCTCGGCTTCGGCGAGCAGCTCTCGCATGTCGTTGGTGAGGCCGGAGATGCCGAGGAGTCCGGACTGCTTGTTGAGGAGGAGGTCCATGTCGCGGAGGCTCTGGCCCTCCTTGGCGGCAATGAAGTCGAGGATGGCAGGGTCGAGGTCACCCGATCGGGTCCCCATGACGAGTCCCTCGAGGGGGGTGAAGCCCATGGAGGTATCGATGGAGTCGCCGTCGCGGATGGCGCAGGCGGAGCAGCCGTTGCCGAGATGGAGGGTGATGAGGCGAGAGCCGGCGCGCCCCTGCCCGGTGATCTGGCGCCAGCGCCATGCGACGTAGCGGTGGGACGTGCCGTGGAATCCGTAGCGCCGGATCCGGTATCGTCGATAGTAGGAGTAGGGAATGGCGTAGAGGTAGGCGCGGTCCGGGAGGGTGTGGTGGAAGGCGGTGTCGAAGACCGCGGCCTGCGGCACCTCACGGCCGAGGAGCTCCCGGATGGCGAGGATCCCCTTGAGGTTGTGGGGGTTGTGGAGCGGCGCGAGGTCAATGGTGTCCTGGATCTCCCGCAGCACCTCGGGGTGGACGAGCATGGAGCGGGTGAAGCGCTCACCGCCGTGGACCACGCGATGCCCCACGGCATCGATGTCATGGAGGCTCGAGAGGGCGGGCCCCGACTCGCTGGAGATGAGCCAGTGCAGGACGGCGTCGATGGCGGCGCGCAGGTCGCGGATGTTGGCGACGGAGCGCTCGACGGGCTCCTCGCCGGCCTCGAGGGCGAGCAGCGCCTCGCCGCCGATGCGCTCGACCGCGCCGCGGGCCAGGCGCTGATCCGTGCCGGCGGCCATACGCTCCGCGTCGGTTCGGATGACCTGGAACTTGAGGGTGGAGGAGCCGGCATTCAGCACGAGGACGTTCATACCGGGAATATCGGGGTGCTACCCGGGGGCGCAAGCGGCACACCAGTGTCGCCTTTACCTCACCTGCGCGGCGCGGGCTCGGAGCTCCAACTGCTTTGACACAGAGGGCTCCGAGGAAACCGGAGGAAACGGAGAACGGATCTTCGAGTCCTCCGTGTCAGGGCAGTTGGGACTCGCGGCCGCCGGGAAGCTGGCTCGAGCCGCCGGGCCAGCGCGCGGCTAGCGCGTGGCCCGCGAGGCCGTGCCGTAGCCGGTCAGCTCGATGTAGCCACGACCGGCGGGGCGAGCGTCGCGGGAATCGACGAGCGTGACGGCACCCTCCCAGTAGCGGAAGGCGAGGTCGAGCTCCTGGTCGCGGAGGAGCGGCTCGAGGCGCACGTCGACACCGGCGGAGGGGACGCGCACGCGCCAGCCGGAGGGGTAGCGCACGCCCGTCGCTGGGCTCGTCCATTTTCCCAGGACGGCGACGTCGAAGTCCGCGGCCGTGAGCGCCCGAGGGCGACCGTCGGGGGCGACCACCGTGCCGGCGCTGAAGGGTGAGATGGCGCCGCCGCGGTGGCGGATGCGGTAGAGCACGAGGTCGCGGCCGTCCGCGAGCTGGAGCGCGAACCAGTCCCACCCGACCTCGTCGGGGGCAAGGGCGCTGGTGCTCCACTCACGGTCCATCCAGCTCGCGCCGCGGACGTGGATGCTGTCGCGGCCGATGCGGAGCACGCCGGCGGTGGGCAGGCGGGTCAGCGAGTAGTAATAGGACGCGTCCCCCGGCGCGGCGCCCTTGCGGCTGAGCCCGCGGTCGCCCTCGGGGACGGGCGGCTTTCCGCGGGCGAGCACGAGGTCGAGGGCGACGTCGCCCTGGGCCGCGGTGAGGCGCACGGGGAAGGTGGCGGCGCCGATCGAGCGCGCGGACCAGTTGTCGATCCAGACGCGGAACGGAGCCGCTCCGGCGCCGGCCAGACCGAGCGCGCCGCGCTCGAAGCGGGAGAAGGCGTGGAAGCGGCGGCCGGCGGCATCGGTGAGGGCGAGGTTGCCCATCCAGGCCTGGCGCGCGGCCCACTCGGAGGCGCGGTGCAGCGAGTCGGGCGTGAGGGCGGCGCGGAAGATGGTCAGCTGGTAGCCGAAGCTGCGCCCATCCGCCGCGTCCAGGTTCCCGGTGAAGTACCACCACTCGCTGCGGAAGGCCGGGTGCGGGCCGTGGTCGGCCGGGAACACGAACGGCCGCGGCGCGAGGGCGCGGGCGTAGCCGGCGGTGTCGCCGCCGGCCAGGACGTCCGAGGTGGAGAGGGAGGCCTCGACGGCAGTCGGCGCCCTGCGGGAAAGGGCCCAGGCACCCGCGGCGAGCGCCGCGGCGCCCAGGATGGCAGCCGCGAGCAGGGCGCCGGTTCGCCGCGACGTCACCGGCTACTCCTGCCTCAGCGCCGCGGCGGGCGGCGTGCGTGCCATGCGTAGCGCCGGATAGATCCCCGCGAGGAGGGCCGCCACGAGGGCGACGGCAACGGCCTGGAGAAGGAGCATGGGGGCAACGCGCATCTCGAGCGTCCAGCCGAAGGAGCGGCGGTTCACGACGAAGATCATGACGGCGGCCATGAGCAGGCCGAAGGGGAGCGCGAGCAGGCCGGCGGCGAGCCCGATGAGGCCGGTCTCGGTGGAGACGAGGGCCCAGACCTGTGTCACGGTGAGCCCGGTCGCGCGCAGCACGCCGATCTCGCGGGCGCGCTCGAGCTGCAGGGCCATGAGCGCGCTGAGCACGCCCACGAACGCGACGATGAGCGCGAGGAGCCGGAGCACGGAGGTGATGGCGAAGGTGCGGTCGAACACCCGCAGCGAGGCCGCGCGAAGTCCGCGGTTGGAGCGGATCAGCACGGCCTGGCCGCCCGCCGCGCGGGCGCGCAGCCGGCGGACGAGTCCATCCACGTCAACGCCGGGAGCGGCGTAGAGCCCGAGGGAGGAGGTGCCGCGATCGTTCCAGAAGGCGTCGTAGGTCAGGCGGCTCATGAACACCACGCCCTGGTCCGAGGAGTAATCGTAGAAGACGCCGGCCACGGGAAAGTCATGAGGGCCGCGGTCGGTCCACAACCGGACCGAGCCGCCCGGAGCGAGGTGGCGGCGGTACGCGAACGGCTCGGTGACCAAGACGCCACCGTTCTGACGGAACGCCCGCCACGCGGCCGCGGGATCGCCGCTCTTCATGCGGAACGCGCCACCTGCCGACGCCGGGAGCCGGAGGGCGACGACCCGCGTCGGGCCCGCCGGCGCGGGCACGGTCACGCTCCGGTTCGAGCTCCAGCGGGCGACACCGGGCGCGGCGATGAGCGTGCGCATCAGGCCGGGGTCGATTGTGCCCTCGCTGCGCGTCGCGCCCAGGCCGGGCGCGGAGACGTAGATGTCGGCGCGGAGCGTGCCATCCAGCCAGCGGACGACGCTCCCGCGGAAGCTCTGGACCATGGTGCCCACCGCCACGCCGACCGACACCGCGATGGCCAGTGCGGCCACGGCGGGCGCCGTGCGGCTGAGGGTTGCGGCGACGCCGCCGGCCGCCATGCGGCCGATCATGCCAGCCGTACGGCCGAGCACCGGGCGGGCGAGGCGGGCCAGCAGGAGGGTGGCGAGCGGCGTGAGCAAGGCGACGCCGAGGATCAGGACGAAGAGCCCGGCGAAGCTGCCGAGCACGCTGCGACCGGAGAGGGCGAGCAGCAGGAAGCCGAGGCCGAGCAGGCCCGTGCCGGCGAGTGCCGCCCGGGGTGCGGCGCGGCGCGCGCGAGCCTCGAGATGGGCGCGACTGAGCACGGCGCGGGGCGGCGCCGTCGTGGCCTCGTGGGCGGGCGGCAGCGCGGCCAGAATGGTGGCGCCGATGCCGAGCGCGAGGGCCTCGAGCACGGCGAGCGGCGTGAGCGTGACACCGCGGACGGAGACGACGAAGTAGAGATCGTTCAGGGTGCGGGTGATCAGGCGCACCAGGCCCTGGCCGAGGAGGACGCCGAGGGCGAGGCCGATGGCGGTGCCGACGAGGCCGATCACGAGGGCCTCCCCGAGCAGCAGAGCGAACACCTCCCGGCGCGTGACGCCGAGCGCGCGCAAGGTCCCGATGAGCGGACGCCGCTGCACGACGGAGAAGGTCATGGTGTTGTAGATCAGGAACATCCCGAAGATCAGAGCGAGCAGGCTGAGCGCGGTGAGGTTGAGGTCGAAGGCCCTGGTCATCTGCAGCATGGCGCCGGCACGCGCGGCGGCGGGCTCCACCACCAGCCCGGCCGGCAGGGCGCGCCGGATGCGGGCGAGCGCGGCGGTGCCCGCGCGGCCGGGGGGCAGGACGAGGTCGATGCGAGTGAGGCGGCCGCTCGACCCGAGCAGCTCCTGAGCGCTGGAAACGTCGGTGAGCACCACGTCGGCGAGCGCACGCCGGCTCACCTCGTCCGCCGGCCGGAGCGTGCCGGCGAGGATCACGGGGTGGGACTCCCCTGCCACGCCGAGCGTCAGGGTGTCCCCGACGGCGACCCCCAGCTCCCGGGCCGTCTCCCGGGCCAGCAGGATCGCCCCCGGCACGACGAGGAGCGCCGTGAAGGGGACATCGCCGCCGCCCGGGGGCCCGAGATACGGACGGAACGGTCGCTCGGCGAACGGATCGACGCCGAGGAGGTGGAACACGCGGGCCCCGGGAGCGGCTTCGACGGTGCTGCTCCCGCCGCCGGAGGAGGCACGCCCGGCCGCGGGGGCGGTGCGACCGCGCGCGGCGAGGCCAACGTACGCCTCGACGACGGGAGCGGCATCCACCAGGCCGAGCCCCACACGCAGCTCGCGGTAGACGGAATCGGGGATCCCGCCGGGGCCCGCCACGATGTGGTGCGTCGCGCGGCCGGCCACCGCCTCGGTGGAAAGGGTGAAGGCGCGCCGCGCGCTACCAATGGCGAGGTCGATCGCCAGCACGACGGCCACGCCGAGCGCGATGCCGAGCACGGAGAGCCCCGCCTGCCACGGGTGCCGCAGCAGGTGGCGCAGGCTGGCACGGCGGAGCACGGGCGTCACGCCGGCGGCCGCTCCGAGAGGGCGCCCGCCCGGATCTCGAGGACGCGGTCGGCGAGCGCGACCACCCGGGGGCTGTGGGTGACCACGAGCATGGTCTTCCCCGCCCCGCGTGTCATGCGGTCGAGCAGCCCCAGCACGCGGGCGCCGGTCTCCTCATCGAGATTGCCCGTGGGCTCGTCCGCCAGAACGAGGGCCGGGTCGTGCGCGAGCGCGCGGGCGATCGCCACGCGCTGCTGCTCGCCGCCGGAGAGCCGGTCCGGATAGGAGGCGGCCCTTTCCGGCAGCCCCACGGCCTCGAGAAGCTCGCGCGCCCGCCCACGGGCGCTCTCCCCTTCCCGGCCGTTCAGCTCGAGCGGCAGGAGGAGGTTCTCCTCCACGGTGAGGGTGGGCACCAGGTTGAAGAACTGGAACACGAAGCCAATGGCGCGGCGGCGGAAGAGGGTCCGCTCGCGCTCACGCAGTGTGGCGAGGTCCACCCCGTCGATCCGCACGCTGCCGGCGCTCGGGGTGTCGATGCCCCCGATCAGGTTGAGCAGCGTCGACTTCCCGGAGCCGCTGGGGCCGAGGAGCACGACGAGCTCGCCCCGACGAATGCAGGCGCTGGCCGAGCGCAGGACGACGTGCTCCGAATCGCCTTCGTGATAGCTCCTGGCCAGGCCCCGGAGCTCGACGAGGATGTCGTCCTCTCCGGCGCCCGTGCGCGCCCCGCTGTCAATCTCGCCTGCCTCGGGACGAGGCGGCACTCCGTCCGGCATTCAGCCCCTCACTTGTCGATCGTATCCGAAGTAGCGATGGCCGTTCGCCGGCGCATGCAGAAAGCCCCCAGGGGCTGACACGCAGCTCCCTGGGGGCTTTCGTTCCGCTGGCGAGACCGGTCCGATCCGTTCGGTCGTCACCGCGTGCGGTGACTCGGTTCCAATCCCTTGCCCCGATACGCGCGGTCTGCGATCGAGGGTGCCCCGAGCTCTTTTCGAGGGCGTCAGCTGCGGCCAGCGACCCCGCAGCCGGCTCGAGAGGGCCGGACCCTTTCTCGAGCTGACCGGCCGACGGCGTCCCGTCGTGTCGGTCCGACGCTCAGGGTTGCGACCGCTTCCCCGAACGCACTTTTTGATGCTAGCGGAGGGCGCCCGGGGCGGCAAGGCCTTCGGGCGTCCTTCGGCGGCTGCCGCGCCGCTTGCCGCGACGGCGCGCGGGTCGGCATCTTGGCGCGCACCGGCCGGTCCATGGAGCTCGCGGCCGTGCGCGCAACAGACAGGAGTCCGCGATGTCGATCGGTCACATCTCCGACACCGCCCGCTGGGTCGCCGTCTATCGTGCAATGGAGAGCGAGCGGCCGGACGCGCTGTTTCGCGACCCGTACGCCCGCCGCCTGGCGGGCGAGGAGGGCGAGGCGATCGTACGGGCGATGCCGCAGGGAACATCGACGGCGTGGGCGATGATCGTCCGCACGGTGGTCATGGACGAGCTGCTCCTGTCGCTGCTGGAGGGCGGGACGGATGTCGTGGTCAACCTCGCGGCGGGGCTGGACGCCCGGCCATACCGGCTGCCCCTCCGCTCGGGGCTTCGCTGGGTGGACGTGGACCTGGCCGAGCTGCTTGCCTACAAGGGCGCGGCGCTCGCGGACGCGACGCCCGCGTGTCGGTACGAGACGATCGCGGCGGACCTCTCGGACGTGGAACAACGGCGCGCGGCGCTCGCGCAGGCGGCGGCCGGCGTCTCGAAAGGGGTCGTTCTGACGGAAGGGCTGCTCCTCTATCTGACGGAGGCGCAGGTCGGGGGGCTGGCGGGCGACCTGCGGGCGGAGTCCGCGCTCGAGCACTGGATCATCGACCTCGCCTCGCCCAGGCTCCTGCGGATGATGCACCGGATGGGGTGGGCCAGAGGCGTGGAAGAGAGCGGGGCGCGCATGCAGTTCGCCCCGGAAGCTGGGGTGGACTTCTTCCGCCCGTTCGGGTGGCGAGTCGGGGAGCGGCGGTCGGCGCTGCTCGAATCGAGGCGGCTCGACCGCCGGATGCGGCAGGATCGGTGGGTGCGGGCGTTCGAGATCCTGATGCCGTGGACACGCGAACAGGGGCGGGAGATGTCGCAGATCGTTCGGCTGGACCGGGCGTAGGAACGGGGAGGGGCGATCCGAATGGAACGGGGGAGAGACTCGCGATGAAGCCGTCGGACAACCCGCTGACGAAGATCGGGATCCTGAACGAGACACTGTTCCGGATCAGCGGGACGGAGGTCACGGCGGTGACGCTGATCACGGTCGTCCTGATCGTGGTCGTGACCTACCTGATCTCGCGGCTACTGCAGCGGGCGATCGTGCGGGCGTTCCAGTTCCGTGGCGTGACGGACGTGGGGACCACGGGGATCGCGAAGCGGGTGGTCCACTACGTGGTCATGGTGATCGGGCTCGGCGTGGGGCTGCAGACGCTCGGGCTCAACCTGAACACGCTGTTCGCGGCGGGCGCGCTGTTCGCGGTGGCGATCGGCTTCGCCATGCAGAACATCGCGCAGAACTTCGTGTCGGGGATGATCCTGCTGGTGGAGCGCACGATCAAGCCGGGCGACGTGCTGGATGTGGAGGGGCGGGTGGTGCGGGTCGAGCGGATGGGGCTGCGCTCCACGATCGCGCGCAGCCGGGACGAGGAGGACCTGATCGTCCCGAACGCAACGCTGGTGCAATCGACGGTGACGAACTACACGCTGCGGGACTCTCAGTACCGGGTGCGTGCGAACGTCGGGGTCGCGTACGAGTCGGACATGCGGCTGGTACGCACGACGCTCGAGAAAGCGGCGCGGTCGGTGGCGTCGCGGAACGCGGTGAAGGACCCGCGCGTGCTGCTGACGGAGTTCGGTAACTCGACGGTCAACTTCGACATCTCGATCTGGATCGACGACCCGTGGAACGCGCCGGGCGCGCAGTCGGCGCTGAACGAGGCGGTCTGGTTCGGGCTGCAGGACGCGGGCATCACGATCGCGTTCCCGCAGATGGACGTCCATTTCGACCGGCCGGTCTCGAGGTCGTTCGCGGCGCTGGGTCCGGGTGTGGCGGGCCGGCTACCTCCCGGGTCCGGCGAGGAGCCCACGCCCGCGGGAGGCTGAGCGGGGCTGTCACCGGCGAGGCCCCCGCGGCGTTTCATCGACAGGCGGGCGCGAGCGTGGGCCTGCGCGCCGCCGGACCCGCTCCGCAAACGAGGAGGCATGCCGTGTCCCGGCTCTCCGTGCTTCCCATCGTCGCGATCCTCGCCGCCGTGCCCGGCTGCGACCTGAGCCTGACATCCGCGCTGCCGTGCGGAGCCGGGGACGGGCTCCGCCCGCCGCTGGTGGTGAGCTCGGGCGCGAGCTTCAAGCTGGGGCTGGGGGAGACGGCGGTGGTGCGGGAGACGTGCCTCACGGTCCGGTTCGACGCCGTCCCGGAGGACTCGCGTTGCCCGCTCGACGTGGAGTGTCCCTCGGCCGGCAACGCGCGCGTCGCGCTCACGCTGCTGCCGGCGGGCGGAGAGCCGAGCGGACTCGAGCTCAACACGCTGCTGGAGCCCCGAGCGGGCACGGCGGCGGGCCACGCCGTGGCCCTCCTGGATCTGACGCCGATGCCGGAGGCGGGCCGCCCGATTCCACCGGACGAGGTGCGGGCGAAACTACGCGTGGACGCGCCGCAATGACCATCCTAACGCTCGCGCTCCTCGCCGAACATCGTCTTCATCTGCTGGAAGAAGCCGGCGCGAAGCGCCGCCGACTCGTCCGGCGGCAGCGCGATCTCGGCGGCGCGGACGTTCAGCAGCTCGGGCGGGATCTCCCCCAGGTAGCGTGAGGGCAGGACGACCTCGCGGCCCTTGCGCGCGCGGCAGAGCGAGAGGGCGAGGCGCTGCCGGGCGCGGGTGATACCGACATAGAGCAGGCGCCGCTCCTCCGAGAGGGGATCGGCGTCCACGCCGTCTGCGGCGGCATCGAGCGAGCGAGCGTGCGGCAGGATTCCCTCCTCCAGTCCCACGATGAAGACGTCGCTGAACTCGAGGCCCTTGGCGGAGTGGAGCGTCATGAGGGCGACGGTGGCGTCGCCATCTTCCGCCTCCTCCGCATCGTCGTCGAGGCCGGCGAGTGCCAGACGGCTGAGAGCGCCGGAGAGCGTGGGCGGGGTCCATGCCCCGGCCGACGCCGCCTCCGCCGCAGCGGCGAGCGCCTCGCCCCCGACCCCCTCGATCCCGACGCCGGCGGTGGTGGCCAGCTCGGCGGCCTCGGCCCAGGTCTTCCGCTCGTAGCGAGCGATGGAGCCGACGAGATCACGCAGGTTGTCGAGCCTGACGGGCGCGGAGCGGGCGTTGCGGGGGTCGGCGCGGATCGCGTCCTCGAGGCCGAGGCGGGAGAACAGCCCCTCGGCCCAGTGGGCGAGGGGCGGCAGGCCGCTCGTGAACGGGGTCCGCGCGGCCTGCGTCTCGGCGGCGTGGAGGCCGTGGCGGGCGTGGTCGAGGATCTGGAGGAACGCGGCAATGGCGCGCGCCTGGGCCGTGCCGACCAGCGCCTCGTCCGTGTGCCAAAGGGTGCGGGCGAACGCGGCGCGGTCCGTGGCCGCGCGCTCCGCCACCTTGAGGACGGTCGTGCGGCCGATGCCGCGCTGGGGGTAGTTGATGATGCGCCGCAGGGCGATCTCGTCGCTGGGGTTCGCCGCCACGCGCAGGTAGGCGAGGGCGTCGGCGACCTCTTTTCGATCGAAGAAGGAGGTGCCGCCGAGGACGCGGTAGGGCACGTTCTTCTCCCGCAGCGCCTCCTCGAGGGGGCGGGCCTGGGTGTTGGTGCGGTAGAGGACCGCGATCTCGCCCCAGCGCAGCTTCCTGGTGAAGCGGCGGAGGGTGATCTCGGTGGCGATCGCCTCGGCCTCCGCCGCCTCGTCCTCGTGCTCGAAGTAGTCGATCAGCGCGCCGACCCCGTTGTCCGTGCGCAGGCGTTTGGCGTGCCGGTGCGGATTCCCCGCGATCACGGCGTTGGCAGCCTCGAGGATGCGGCGGGTGGAGCGGTAGTTCTGCTCGAGTGTGACCACTGCCGCGCCGGGGAAATGGCGCTCGAACTCGAGGATGTTGGAGACGTCGGCGCCGCGGAAGGCGTAGATGGACTGGTCGTCGTCGCCGACCACGCAGAGGTTGCGGCGGGAGCCGGCGAGGAGGCGGGCGAGCTCCAGCTGGACGCCGTTGGTGTCCTGGTACTCGTCGACGAGGAAGTAGTGCCAGCGCTTCCAGAGGGCGCGGCGGATGTCCTCGTCCTCGGAGAGCAGCCGAAGGGGAAGGAGCAGCAGGTCGTCGAAGTCGACCGCACCGGATGCGCGCAGGACCTCGTCGTAGCGGGCGTAGGCGCCGGCGGCCAGGACGGCGTAGTCATCGGAGCGGTCGCCGCGGGCGGGGCCGGCCGCCACCTCGGCGGTGGCCGCGGCGGGGACGAGGCCGCGGGACTTCCAATCTGAGATCTGGCGCAGCACCCTCTTCAGATCGAAGGAGTCGTCGTCGATCGAGACCTCGGCGGTGGCGCTTCGCAATGCGGCGAGCTGGTCGGCGGTCGAGTAGATGGCGAAGCGGCGGGGGAGCCCGAGACGCTCGCCGTGCTCACGGAGGATGCGGGCACCGAGGGCGTGGAAGGTGCTGACGACGACGGAGCGCGCCTGGTCGGGGGCGAAGGCGCGCACCCGCTCGCGCATCTCCTCGGCAGCGCGGTTGGTGAAGGTCACGGCCACGATGCGCGACGGGGGCACGTCGTGCCCGCGGATCAGGTGCACGATCCGGTGCACCAACGTCCTGGTCTTTCCCGACCCGGCCCCGGCGAGCACCAGCAGGGGACCCTCGGTATGGAGGACCGCCCGGCGCTGCTCTGGATTGAGACCGCGGAGATGGGACTGCCGGCTCCGCGCTTCGCTCATGCGGTGGCGGGCGGGCGGGGGCGGGCGTCGCGGAGCACGTCGAGAAGGGCGGCGACATCGCGCTCGTCGTTGTAGACGTGCGGCGAGATGCGGAGCGCGCTGCCGCGGCGGGAAACGAAGACGCGGCGCTCCTGGAGGCGGACGTGGACGGCGTCCATGTCGAGCGAGCCGGGCGCGCGCAGGCCGAAGAGGTGGGTGGCGCGCCAGGCGGCGTCCTCGACCACGAAGCCGAGAGCACGCGCCTCATGGACGAGCTCAGCGGTCAGCCCGGCGCAGTACTCCTGGATGGACGCGGCGCCCCAATCGAGGTTCTGCGTCAGGGCGGCGTTCAGCATCGGCATGAGGATGAAGTTGCTGCGCTCGCCGACATCGTAGCGGAGCGCGCCGGGCTGATACTCCTCGCGCTCCGTGACGAGCCCGGCGAAATCCTCGCTGCCGAGGCGTGCGATCCAGTTCTCCTCGAGGGGCTCCCCGTCATCGAATCGCTCACCGAAGTAGGCCAGGCCGACAGAGTAGGGGCCGAGCAGCCACTTGTACGCGGCGGCGACGAGGGCGTCCGGGCGCACCTTCCGCACATCGATCGGCAGCGCCCCGACCGATTGGGTCCCGTCCACGACGAACAGCGCGCCCACCTCGCGGGCCCGGGTCCCGATTCGCTCCAGGTCGAAGAGCGTGCCGTCGGTCCAGTGCACGTGCGGCAGGGCGACGACCGCGGTGGCCGCATCGATGGCCTCGAGCACCCGCGCGTTCCACTCCGCCCCGCGAGCGCGCGCCCGCTCCGGCGGAGCTACGCTCCGGAGCTGGAGGCCCTTGCGGTGGGCCAGCTTCCGCCACGCCAGCGCATTGCTCGGGAACTGCTCGTGGAGCAGGACGAGGTTCTGCCCGGCGCTCACGGGCGCGTTCCGTACGGCGACCGCTATGCCGTAGGAGGCCGCGGGGATGATGGCGATACGCTTCGGGTCCGGGGAGCCGACGAGCGCGGCGAACAGGCGGCGGCCCTCGTCGCTTTCGCGGAAGAAGTCATCGGGCGTGATGCTGCTCGGCACCGCCTTGCGGCGGATCCCGCGCAGCCCCGCTTCCTGCGTGGCGGTCGAGAGGGGGCCGATATAGGCGGAGTTCAGATAGTGCAGGTCTTCGGGAAGCGAGAAGAGCGCCCGCTTGCAGCTCAGCATGATCGTGCGGTCCGGCCGGGGACGGGTGACGGGGCGGTGTAGGTGACGCGGGAATGTAGTCGCGAGAGGGTAAGGGATCAACTTCGGGGGGCACGGCGATCGGGATGCGGGGGTTCCTCGCTGTTCCGAGTGGGTGAGGATTGGAGCGGGGTGCGGGTGCGGGTGCGGGGCTCGCGCGCGGCCGTTTTGGACGGGGCACGAAACGCCGCAGACGCACACGCACGACGCACAACGCACACGCACACGGAGGTCTTGCGCCGCCGCCGGCTGGCGCAAGCCACGTGAGACAGGAGGAGCCGATTCGCGAGACGGGGTGGCGGGGCCGGGGCGTGGCCGGAGGGAATGGGACGTGCATGGGGCGGGGTGGGGCAGAAACGGGAGAGGGGAACATGGCGGAAGCGATGGAAGCGTCGGAGGGATGGCGGACGGAGCGGCGATGGCCGACATCGAAGCAGGAGGCCCGGCGCGAGATCCAGGCGACGCGGAACCGGATCTCGCGGGACCTGGACGCGCTGGAGCGGCGGCTCAACTCGGCGACGGGCGGGCTGGGCACGCACTGGGTGCGGCGGCTGCGCAGCGAGGTGCGGGACGATCCGGTGGCCTCGCTTACGCTGGCGTTCGGCGCGGGAATCGCGGCCGGCGCGCTGGTGAGCGCGGCAAGGGACCGGCGCTCGTGGCCGGCGGAGGCCCTGCGGCAGCTGCGGCGGCACCTTCCGCGGGCGCTGAGGGAGGCGGTCGGGGGGTAGTTCGTGCCGGCGCCAGCCTGGCGGGGCCGATGGGCCGGGGGCCTTCACCTGTAGACCTGCACGTCTCCCTGGAGAAGCGTGGAGGGGCCGAAGCTGTAGGTTCCGAGCACGCCCGCGCTGACGCCGATCGTGCCATCCAGCCGATACCCGAGTGCATTGGCGGTGAGCGCCTTGCGGGCGACGTCCGCCAGACCGGGGAGGTCGGAGAAGTTGACGGTGAGATCCATCGGGATGACGGTGTCGGCGCTGGCGCGGAGCGGCAGCCCGAGCGGCAGCTCGACGCCGGCAGCGCGGGTGCCCTCGAGGAAGAGGGTGCCGGCAACGGTGCTGAGGTCGAGCCCGAAGGGATTCGGATTCTGGACGCGCGCCCAGAGGCGGATGGCGGCGCCGCCGATCGGACGGCCGGCGGAGGGACCGATGAGCCGGAGCTCCGGCTGACGCCCTTGCGCCTGCGTGATGCGCGGCGGCTCGAGGGCGTTCCTGAGGGAGGCGCAGGCGCCGAGCAGCAGGGCGCCCGCCAGGGCCAGGACGGTGGCCCGGCCGGGGGGGAGTAGAGGGACACTCGGGCGTCCGGGGCGCACGCCACGGGCCATTGCAGTGGACGCGCAACCGGCCGCCGACCCGCCGCCCCGAGGGGCCACGGGCCGGCGGCGACCGGCGGTCCTCCCCGTTTTCCGACTCAGTGCAGCTCGCCGCATGCCACGATCTTGCCCAGGTTGGTGGGCGAGTCGTGGATGTTGACGTAGTAGCTCTTGGTCGGGTCGAGTCCGACGGAGACACGCGCGGTGGCGGATGCGGTGCCATCGGAGCCCACGTTCAGGACGGGGTACGCGGTGGGCGCGCCGACGATCGGGCCCCCGGAGCCGCACGTCCCCTCGTGGATGTGCCACGGGTGGGCCTCGCCGGCGTTGGCTCCGCCAATGGTCACAGCCGCGGCCGTGCTGCCGGTGACGGTATTGACGTTGGCGCCGCCGGTGATCCCCGAATCGGACCCGGACTGGAGGGTTGCGGTGAGGCTGCGCGCCGGGACCTGCTGCATGGGCGGCGCGCCGCCGGCACAACCGGCCAGCGCGAGGAAGACGACGGGGAGCAATCGCATGCGCATACCTCCTCCTGTGTGTTAGGGCCACGGTGCCCCGCGGCACGGGGCGCGGGGGCGTGATGCAGGTTGGGGACCAGCGGCACGCGAAGGGCCGGGCGGCAATGCGCCGCCCGGCCCTTCGCGTGCGGTCACTGGCCCGCAGCGCGCTGGGGGTGGCTGCCTCCGCCCCAGCGCTCGAACCAGCTCATGATGTAGAGCTGCGTGCGCATGAAGTTGGACGGCTTCGAGCCGGTGCCGTGGAACTCGCCGTTCATGCGGAGCATGACGGCCGGGACGCCGCGCTCCTTCAGCGCGGCGAAGAACTCCTCGGTCTGGGGAATCGGCGTACGCCGGTCCAGGACGCCGGTCATGAGCAGGGTGGGCGTCTTGACTTTGCCGACATACATGAGCGAGGAATGCTCGAGCCAGGGCTTGGGATCCTCCCAGAACGGCTTGTGGAAGAAGCTGCCGGTGAAGAGCGGGATGTCGGTCTGGCCGTTGAAGCTGAGCCAGTCGATGACGGGGCAGCGCACGGCGGCGGCGGCGAACCGGTCGGTATGGCCGATCGTCCAGCTGGAGAGCACGCCCCCACCGCTGCACCCGGTGACGTAGAGGCGGTGCGGATCGACGTAGCCGCGTCCCACGACCGTGTCAACGCCAGCCATGAGGTCCTCGAAATCGACGCTCGGGTAGTCGAAGTCGATGCCGTTGGAGAAGGCGCTGCCGTAGCTGGTGCTGCCGCGCGGGTTGGTGTAGAGGACGAGGTAGCCGTCGGCCGCCCAGTTCTGGAAGGCGTAGTCGAAGCTCTCGTTGTAGCTGGCGAACGGGCCGCCGTGGATGCTCAGGATGAGCGGGTACTTGCGGGCGGGGTCGAAGGAGGGCGGCTTGACGAGCCAGCCCTCGACCCTGGTGCCGCCGGTGGAGGTGTACCAGACGCGCTCGACCTGCCCGAGGTGGATCCCCTGCAGCACGTCATCGTTGACGGCCGTGAGGCGAGTGGGCTTGCCGGGGTGGCGCAGGTCGTAGCGCACGACATCGTAGGGATGCGTGGGATCGCCGGCGAGGCCGACGGCGATCAGGTCGTGGCCGAGCGAAGCGAGCGAGAGCATGTGCTCGCCGGTCGTGAGCTGCCTGAGCGCGCCATGGAGCGCGGCGTAGTGGACGTTGCGTGCGCCCTCATCAATGGCGTCGAAGTAGATGCCGGCGCCGTCGGGCGCCCAGGTAAGATCCTGTGGATCCCGGTCGAGGCTGGTGCTCAGGTCGCGCATCCCCGAGCCGTCGGTGCCGACGACCCAGAGGTCGCTTGTGGTGTGCGTGTGCGGCGCCGTCGCGTAGCCGGCGAAGGCGATCGTGCGGCCATCGGGCGAGACGGCCGGATCGGCCCAGAAGCCGGGCCGGTCGACGACGGTGCGGACATTGCCGGTGGCGAGATCAACGGCGTAGATCGAGGCCTTCTGGTAGGCGAGATCTCCGTTCTCCCCGCGCAGCCCGTCGAAGACGATGGTTGTGCCGTCGGGGGTCCAGTCCAGGCCGGCGCCCTGGCCGAGGTCGTCGAAGCGGGCGCCCACGTTCCACTCGCCGTGCGTGAGCTGGCGCGGCGTGCCGCCATCTGCGGGGACCACGAAGAGGTGTGTGTATCCCGGGTCGGTGAAGCCGACGCGGTCCTGGTTATAGTGGAGGCGGTCAACCATCATCGGCGCGGGCGTCCACTTCGCGCCAGCGGGCGCCTTGGGCAGGTCGATGTGCCAGCTGTCGTGATCCGGGACGAACATGGTGAAGGCGATGCTCTTCCCATCGGGCGACCAGTGGGGGCTCATCGGCCGCTCCACCACGCGCGTGACCTGGGAGACGGCGTCGGTGCCGTCCATCCAGCGCACGAACAGCTGTGAGCCGGTGGGGTCTCCCTTCGCGAGGTAGAGGATGCGCGAGCCGTCGGGCGCCCAGCGGGCTCCGCTCCCCTCGGCCACGAACTGCTGGTGCGAGCCGTCGGCATTCATCAGCCACACGGCGGATTCCCTCTTGTCCTCCAGCTTGTCAACCCAGCTCCGGGTGAAGACCACTCGCCGGCCGTCGGGCGAGAGCTGCGGGTCGGAGACCCACTCCCAGTCGAGGTAGTGGTCCACGGTGAGGAGCGTGTCGGAGGGCGTCTCCTGCGCCGCGGCGGCCGGGGGCGCCGGCAGCCACGCGAGCGCGAGCGACGCCACAATGGGGACCATGCGGAGTCGGGACATGGGCTCTCCCTGTTTGCTGTGGACGAGGGCACGGCACGCGGGGGGACCGCGCGCTGGATATGCCTGTGGCTCGTGAGGAATCGCACTACGGTAAGGCGTTCGGGCGCGTCACGCCAGAGCGGCGGAGGCGGCGGGCACTGGACCTGAACTTGCGCTTGCGGAGGCAGTGGCGCGGGCGGGTCGCGCCGGGAAGGGACCGAACCGGAGAGAGGGTATGAGGGAATCCCACGTGCCACGCACGGAGGCAGCGGGCCGGCCGGCCGATCCGCGCGCGGCGCAATGCCTCGCGCGCCGGCTGCGGGACGCGCGGGCGAGCCTGACGTACCGCTGGCTGGAGCGCATCGCGGAGCGCGTATCCGTTGAGCGGGACGAGGTGTTTCCGAGCGAGGCGCTGCTGAACCACGTGCCGCTGCTGATCGAGGCGATCGCGGGCGCGCTGGAGCAGGGCGGCGAGGGGGGCACGGCCGAGCAGGCGGTGCTGTCGAAGGCGGCGGAGCTCGGGGAGACGCGCTACCGACAGGGGTTCAGCCCGTACCAGGTGCTGAAGGAGTTCGAGGTGCTGGGCGGGATCCTGCTCTCGTACCTGACGGAGATCGCGCCGGACGCGGTGCCGGATGCGACGCCGCGCGACACGTTCCTCGTCGCGCACCGGATGCACCGGGCGCTGTCCGCGATCCAGCAGGCGACGGCGGCGAAGCACCTCTCGCTCGGCGCCCTGCGCGTGCACGCGCGGGAGCAGCGGCTGCGGAGCCTGCACACGCACGTGGAGCGGCACGTGAAGGCGCGCCTGGACCGGAGTCTCGAGCTGGCGCGGGAGGCGGCCGCGGACGTCGCGGCGCCGGATCCCGCGGTGGCGAAGCGGTGGCGGGACCGCGCGCGCGAGCTGGCGGGGAGCCTGGAGGTCCTGCGGGCGCAGATCGATTCTGTGCTGGCGCTCTCGGCGGTGGGGGAGAGCGCACGGCAGCAGCAGAACGTGCCGCTGGCGGCGGCGGTGGCGGAGGCCGTGCGGCAGGTGCGGGAGGGTGCGGACGGGCGCGGCATCACGCTCGAGGTGCTCGATCCGGTGCCGGACGTGGAGGTGAACGCGGCGGCGGTCGAGCTCGGCCTTCTGAGCTACCTGAACGCGGCGATCCGCTACGCGTCCGCCCCGCGCGGCGAGGCGTGGGTCCGGGTCCACGCGGCTGTCGTGCCGACGCGAGAGGGCGGAGATCACGAGCTGGTGGTCGAGGTCCACGACAGCGGTCGCGCGGTGCCGGAGGACGCGACCAGCGAGCTTCTGGACCGCTACCTGAAGCCGTTCGGCGAGCCGGAGGAGCGGGCCGCGTCCGGGCTCGGCCTGAGCTTCGTGCGCGACATCGTCGAGGCGCTCGGAGGGCGCGCGTGGGCCAGGCAGGGGGAGAGGCCGGCGGATGCGGTCTTCGCCTTTGCCCTTCCCTGCCGGCGCGCCGAAGATGCGCGGGCGCCGGCCGGCGGCTGAGCCGGCGAGGAAGCGGCCGCACTGGTGCGGGAGCTCGGGCCGCGTGTAGGTTTCCGCCTCGCCAGGAGGACCGCCCTGCGGCCCGCTTCCGATGCCCCGAACCGCCACCGCGATGCCGCCGACGGAACCCACGCAGCCGCACGCCCCCGGGCCGCGGACGACCGTGGCGCCGACCCCGGCGCACGGCCGTGCCACCTCCTGGATCCGCTTTCTCCTCATCGCCGGCGCGGCGCTCGCGTTCGCGCACCTGCTCGACCGGGCCGCCTACACGCTGCTCTACGACCCGCACGTATACGACCACGACTGGGGCCGGATGCTGCGGAGCCTGGGCTTCCTGCCGGTGTGGCTGATCGGCGCCCTGGCGCTGGCGCTGGCCGGCCCGGCCGAGCCGGGCCCGGCGCGGGATGCCGCGCGATGGCGGGGCCTGCTGCTCGTCCTCGGCCCGACGCTGGCGGGGATCGCAGGGGAGCTGCTGAAGCTGGTGATCCGGCGGGAGCGGCCGTGGGCGGCGCACGGCGCCTACGTCTTCCGGCCCTGGTCGGTCCGGCCTCTGTCGAGTGCCGGCCTCTCCATGCCGAGCAGCCACGCGACCGTGGCCTTCGGCGCGGCCTTCGTGCTGGCGCGCCTGTACCCGCGGACGGCGTTCGTCTGGTTCGCGCTCGCGGCGGGATGCTCGCTCACGCGGGTGGCGGCGCGGGCGCACTTCCTCAGTGATGTCACGCTGGGGGCGATCGTGGCGTGGGCGGTGGTGGCGGCGGTGTGGCGGGTGGCGAACGGCAGGGGGCAGGTTCAGGTGTAGGGGCACGTTCAGGTGGACGGGCAGGTTCACGTGTGGGGGTCGGGGGCAGAAGCGGAAGGCAGGGGCAGGGGCAGGGGCAGGTGGAGGGGGAGGTTCGAGGGGGGTGACGCGAAGTGTCCCGAGGCATGTCGCGGAGTGAGGGGTCACGGGCGGGGGCGGTGTCGGGGTTGTTGGCGGTAACGTAGAGCAGTTCCAGACGTTACGGCGATCCGGGCGTTCCGGTCCCGATGCTGCATGGGGAGGGCGGCGAACCGTTGCGGGAGGGCAGGCATGGTCCCGTTCAGCCGGGATGCGTTCTTCCTGGTGTTCAGCCGCTACAACGCCGCGGTCTGGCCGGCGCAGCTGGTGCTGCTCGTGGCGGCGGTGGCGGCGGTCTGGATCGCGGCGCTGCAGCCCGGGCCGCGGGGGAGCCGCGCGGTCTGGCGCGTGCTGGGTGTGCTCTGGCTGTGGGCGGGGGTGGTCTACCACCTCACGTTCTTCACGTCGGTGAACCCGGCGGCCTGGCTCTTCGGGGCGCTGTTCGTGATCCAGGGACTGCTCTTTCTGCGACGGGGGATCGCGTCAGGGCGGCCGGCCGGCTTCCGCGTCCCGGGAGGGCTGTACGGCTGGGGTGGCGCCGTGCTGGCGGCATACGCGCTCGCCCTCTATCCGCTCCTGATCCGGCTGGCCGGGCACACCTACCCCGCGGCCCCCACCTTCGGGGTTCCCTGCCCGGTCGTGATCTACACCTTCGCGCTCCTGCTCTGGGCTGAGCCGCCCGTGCCGCTGCACCTTCTGGCGATCCCGCTCCTCTGGGCGCTCATCGGAGCATCGGCCGCGGTCTCCCTGACCGTCTGGCCGGACGCGGGACTCACGATCGGCGGTCTCGCCGCGAGCGCGCTGGTGCTCCGGCGGAACCACCTCCTCCGCAGCTCCGAGGCAGCCTCGCCGACGCCGACCCTCCCGGCCTCCCCGTCCGCCCCCGCACACCGGGGCCGGACGTGAGCGTGCGCCGGCTGCTCTCGGTCGGCGTGCCGCTCCTCGCGGCCGGCGGCGCGGTGGGACTCCTGGCCGCGCGCGCCCGGCACGAAGCGGCGGCCAGCCGCCTGTGGCACGCCCTGGAGCAGCCGCCGGGCCCGGGCAGCTTCGACTCGGCGATGGTGGAGGGGCTGCCCGAGCCGGCATGCCGCTACTTCCTGCACGCGCTCGGACCGGGGACGCCGCTCGCGCGCTCCGTCACGCTGCGGATGCACGGCGGGCTTCGGCTCCGCCCCGACGCGCCGCCGCTGGCAATGAGCGCGGACCAGATCCTGGCGCCGCCGCACGGCTTCGTCTGGCGCGCCCGGGTGGCCCGGGGGCCGCTCCGGATGAACGGGTTCGACCGCCATGGTTGGGGAGCAGGCGAGCTGCGCTGGTGGGCCTGGGGCCTCATCCCGGCGGTGCACGGCGCAGGCGAGGACGTGTCCCGCTCGGCGGCGGGGCGCCTCGGG
Source organism: uncultured Gemmatimonadales bacterium (assembly GCA_963708135.1). Lineage (GTDB taxonomy): Bacteria > Gemmatimonadota > Gemmatimonadetes > Longimicrobiales > RSA9. The sequence goes on from OY970192.1 coordinate 2,179,733, forward strand.
CTCGAGTCCGTCCTCCTGCCGCCAGCGCTGCTTCCCCACCGAGGGGTGGAATGGCGCGCGGTGGATGCCGTGCGTGCCGTCGCCAGGATCGTGATCGACGGCGGCGAGGCGGTGGAGGTGACGATCGAGGTGGCGGCGGACGGGCGACTGCTGCGCGCGAGCGGCCCGCGCTGGCGCGAGGATGCGGGCGACGGCGCACCGGGCTACGTGCCGTTCGCGGCCGAGTTCACGAGTGAGGAGAGGAGCTTCGGGGGCGTGACCATCCCGACGCGGCTGCGCGCGGGGTGGCGGCTCGGCGAGCCGGGGGTGGAGCCGTTCTTCGAGGCGACGATCGACGACGCAACCTTCCGTTGAGCCGCGCCGCCGCGGCGCCTCTCCCCGTGCGCGCCACATCTCGGAATCACGACGTCAGCCGTCGGCCCGGAGGGCGGCCGCCGGATCGATGCGCGTTGCGCGCCGGGCGGGCAGCCACGAGGCCAGGAGCCCCACGGCCAGGATGACGGCCCCAATGGCCGCCCAGGTGTCCGGATCCGTGGGCGCGACACCGAAGAGAAAGGCCCGCAGCATCCCCCCGCCCGCCAACCCGGCGGCGATCCCGAGCGCCAGACCCAGCACGACCAGGCCGATCCCCTCGCCGAGCAAGGGCGCAAGCACACGCGTGGGGGTGGCGCCGAGCGCCATGCGCACGCCGATCTCGCGCCTCCGTCCGGCGACCGCGTGGGCCAGCACGCCGTAGAGGCCGAGCGCGGCAAGCAGCACGGCGACGGCCGCGAAGAAGGCGAGGAGCGCGGTGACGGAGCGCTCGGGCGCCGTCGCCTCCCGCACGACGCTCGCGAGGGTACGCGCATCGTAGACGGCGATGCGCGGATCGAGCCCATGGACGGCGGCGCGGACGGCCGCGACGGTTGCGGCGGCCGGCGCGGCGGTGCGCACGAACAGGCGCAGCTGCGCATGGGGATCGACAGCCTCGAGCGGGTAGTACGCCGCCGGCGGAGCGGGCCGGGCGAGGCCGGCCTGCTTCACGTCGCCGACAACGCCGACCACGGGAGCCTCCGGCACGGCGCCGGTGTCGAGCCGATGCCCCACCGCGGTGCCGGGCGGGAAGAAGCGTCGGGCCGCGGCCTCGCCGACCACCACGGCCGGCGTGCCGCGGTCCGACGCCGCGAGCAGCCGCCCCGCGCGCAGCGACACGCCCATCACCCGAAAGTAGCCGGGTGTGACGAAGTGGAGCACGACGGGCGGCGCGGCGTGGCGGGGGACGCGCCGACCATCCACGGTGACGGACCGGGAGAAGAGGCACTTCACGGGCTCGAGCGGCGCACAGGCGTCGAGCGCGGCACCACCCGCGCCGGGAAGCGCGGCGACCCGTACGGCGAGCTCGCGCGCCAGCAGCCCGGCGGCGGCAGGATCGGGGGCGGCTCGGGAAAGGTCGAGGCCGAAGGCGACGACGCCGTCGGCCCGCACGCCCACGTCCTCCCGCAGCAACGCGGAGAACGACCGCGCCACGAGCCCCGCACCGGCCAGCAGCGCCGTGGCGAGGGCGACCTCGCCCACGATCAGCGCCCGCCGCACAGTCCGGCGGCCGGGGCCCGACGCGCCGGCGGCCGCGCCTCCTCCCTCGCGGAGGCGGGAGGCAGGATCGCCGCGCGTGCCGGCCAGCGTGGAGACGCCGCCCAGGAGCAACGTGACCAGGAGCGTCACGCCGACCGTGAACGCGAGCACGCCGACATCCGGCGCGAGCGCCGCGTGGTGCACGACGTCCGTCCCGCGCAGAAGCACCATGCTCCAGGCCGGCGGCGGCCAGAGAGCCGCGAGCGCGCGCGTGGCCCAGGCGGCGAAGACCACGCCGAGCGCCGCCCCGGTGCCAGTGAGGACGAGCGTCTCGATCAGCGCCTGCCGGAAGAGCCGTGCACGCCCGGCACCGAGCGCCAGTCGGATCCCCGTCTCGGCCCGGCGCGAGACCGCCCGCGCGAGCAACAGCCCCGCCTGGTTCACACAGACGAGCAGCAGCAGCACCGCGACGGCGGCCGCGAGGAGCGAGAGCAGTGAGGCGAGCAGCGGCTGCACGCGGGCGGTGAGGAACGGCGCCACGCCGCCATTCCAGCGGGGCGGCGCGGGCGCCTCCGACGCCTTCTCGCCCGTCCCACCCGTCCCGGATGCGCCGGGCGCCGAAGCGCCGGTCGAGCGCGCGACGGCATCGACCTGCGCGGCCGCCTCCTCCCTCGTGGCGCCCGCGGCCAGCCGCACCACCACGTTGGGCCCCCCGATCGCCAGCGGCTGGTCCAGCATCGGCGCGTACTGCGGGAAGAGGCGTCCGGCCTCGAACGGCAGCCAGACGTCCGCGTTGCCCTGCACGCCGTCGAATCCCTCGGCCGCCACCCCGACCACCGTGAACGGCACCCCGTCGAGGCGCACCGTCCGGCCGACCACGTCCGGCCGCGCGCCGTAGCGCGTGGCCCACAGCCGGTGCGAGAGAACGAGCACGGCGGAAGAGGCGTCCGCCGACGTGTCCGCGGGCCCGAGCACGCGCCCCGCCGCCGCGCCCACGCCGAGCACGCGGAAATAGCCCGGCGTCACGAGCTCGGGCCGGACGCCGTCGGCGGCGGCGTCGCCTTCCAGGACGCTCTCCTCGAAGAAGTCGAAGAACGCGCCGCCGTCCGAGAACGCCGGCAGCGCAAGCACCCGCCGCACCTCGGGATAGGACCACGGCACCGTGTCGGGCATTCCCGGCGCCATCGGCACGACCTGGTAGGGGACCACGAGGCGCGCGGCATCCGGATAGCGCGAGGAGAGCAGAATGGCGTGGACCAGCGTGAACACGGCGGCACTCGCCCCGATGCCGAGCGCCAGCGTCAGCACCGCGACCAGCGCGAAGCCGGGGCTCCGGCGGAGCGTCCGCACCGCGTGCCGCGCGTCCCGCGCCGCGTCCTCCAGCCAGCGGGTCCCGCGCGCGTCCCGCACCGCCTCCTTGTGCCGCTCGACCCCGCCGAACGCCACGAGCGCGCGGCGCCGGGCCTCCGCCGGCGAGAGTCCCTCCGTGCGAGCGAGCTCGGCCGCCTCCATCGCGACGTGGAACCGCATCTCCTCGTCCATGCCGCGCTCCAGCGCCGCGCGCCGGAACAGCGCCTCCAGGCGACGGCGGAGGCGCCGCCGAGATCGCCCGATCCAACCTCGCGCGGCGCTCACGCCGTGGCGCCGAGGACCTGCTCCACCGCCGCCGAGAAGAGCCGCCACCCCGCGCGCTGCTCCTGGAACTGCCGCCGGCCCTCGGCGGTGAGGGTGTAGAACTTGGCGCGCCGGCCCTCCGGCGAGACGCCCCACTCGGACGTGATCCAGCCCCGGTCCTCCAGCCGGTACAGCGCGGGATAGAGCGAGCCCTGGTTGACCTGCAGCACCTCGTCCGAGAGCTGCCGGATGCGCCGCGAGAGCCCCCAGCCGTGGAGCGGCCCGAGCACGAGCGTCTTCAGGATCAGCAGGTCGAGTGTGCCCTGCAGCAGGTCGGCGCGGTCCGCCATCGCGGCCTCCGGTCGTGGGGTGGCAGGCGCCGCACGGGCGGCGCACGGGGGAAGGATGGGGCGGGTTGTTGTCGGATGTCAAGGTATGGGGCTTAACGGCGAGAGTGGGCGAGTGGGGGACCGGGCGACGATTGGGGGGGACGCCACGGCCTGGAGTGGGAGAGTGGGAGAGTGGGGGACCGGGCGACGATTGTGGGGGACGCCGGTCACCGGGCCAGGCCTGCTTCGCGGCGGTGCGGACCGCGGGGGTGATCCTTCGTCGCGGCGTGATCCTTCGTCGCGGGGCACGGGGCGCGGCGCACGGGCACGGGGCAGGGGCAGGGCTTGCGCGTCCGCAGGCACCGGGCGCATCCGGGGGCGGCGCGTCGGGGCATCCGCGCGGATCGGGGCGGGCGTATATTGGCGGGACAACCCACCATGTTGATGGAGAACCGGAATGACCGCGAGAACGGAAGACGGACGGCGGGGCATGGCGACTCTCGAGCTCATGGCGCTGATCGGAGTCGTGCTGCTCGCGGGGGCGCCGGGGGTGCACGCGCAGGCGAGGAAGACGGCACCGTCGACGCCGGCGGGGTTGGCGGGGGCGGTGGCGCGGGACTACCCCGCGTCGCCTTCGTACCCGGGGAATCCGGCGGTGGACCGGATCTTCGCGGCATGGGACAGCACGACGACGCCGGGGTGCGCGCTGGGGGTGGCGCGGGACGGGCGGTTCATCTACGAGCGCGGCTACGGGATGGCGAACCTGGACTACGAGATTCCGAACTCGCCACGCATGGTCTACTACATCGGCTCGGACTCGAAGCAGTTCACGGCGGCGAGCATCGCGCTGCTGTCGCTGCAGGGACGGGTGGGGCTCGGGGACGACATCCGCAAGTACGTGCCGGAGATGCCGGACTACGGGAAGCCGGTGACGGTCTCGGAGCTGGTGCACCACACGAGCGGCGTGCGGGACATGTACGGGCTGATGGAACTGGCGGGGCTCCGGCTGGAGGACGTCTTCCCCGACTCGGCGGCGCTGGCGCTGGTGGCGCGGCAGAAGGAGCTGAACTTCGAGCCGAACACGGACTGGCTGTACAGCAACTCGGGATACTGGCTGCTGGCGCAGATCGTGGAGCGGGTGACGGGAGCATCGCTGCGGGTGTACGCGGACAGCGCGATCTTCCGCCCGCTCGGCATGGCGCACAGCCACTTCCACGACCGGCCGGGGCACATCATGCCGTGGCGGGCGATGAGCTACGAGGGGGACGGGCAGGGCGGCTACCGGATCAGCTACCTGCAGAACTTCGACAAGATCGGCGCGGGCGGGCTGTACTCGACGGTCGAGGACCTGCAGAAGTGGGACGAGAACTACTACACGCACCGGGTGGGCGGGGACGCGCTGCAGCAGGTGATCCATCGCCGGGCGGTGCTGGACGATGGGGACACGCTGACGTACGCGTTCGGGAACGAGATCTCGACCTACCGCGGGCTGCCGATCGAGGAGCACGGCGGCGCGATGATGGGCTACAAGGCGCACATCCTCCGCTTCCCCGAGCAGCACTTCAGCGTGCTCGAGACGTGCAACCTGGGCTCGATCGATCCGGGCGCGCTGGCGCGGAAGGTGGCGGACGTCTACCTGGCCGGGGTGCTGGGCCCCGCGGAGCCGCCGCGGCGGCGGCCGGGGGCCAAGGAGTCGCCGAAGGCGACGTGGCAGCCCGACGCGGCCGCGCTGTCCGCCTTCGCGGGGGCGTATCACAGCGATGAGCTGGACGTGACCTATCACATCGTCGCGCAGGATGGGGGGCTCCGGGTCGGCTGGCGCGCCACGCCGGCGCGCGCGCTCGAGCCGACCACGGAGGATACGTTCCGCGCGGGCCCGCTGGTTCTGCACTTCGAGCGGGACGCATCGGGGCGCCCGGCGGCGTTCACGGTGGAGGCGGGCCGGGTGAGGAATCTTCGGTTCCAGCGAATCGGCGGCTAGCGAGCGCGTCACGCGGGCTCGTAGGCGTTCATGAGGAGCGGCGAAACGGGGGGCCGACTGCAACCGTAGGGGTTCGGGCCCTGTCCAAGCAGGTGACGACCCCCATTTCCGGAACGCTTGTCATGACGATTCCCTTTCTGTCGGACCTCCGCCAGGCGGCCCGGGGGCTGCGGCGGGCGCCGACCGTCACGGCCTCGGCCGTGCTCTGTCTGGCGCTTGGCATCGGGGCGACGGCGGCGATCTCGAGCGCCGTCCGGCGCGCGCTGCTGGAGCCGCTGCCGTTCACGCGGCCGGAGCGGCTGGTGGCGGTGCCGCGGGTCACGCCGCAGACCGGGCCGATGGGGACCTGGCCGCAGTCGGCGCCCAACTACGTCAACCTGGCGCGCGGGACCCGGCAGCTGAGCGGGCTGGCGGCGATGACGGTGGGCTCGGCGCTGCTCGAGCTTCCGGGGGGCGGTGCGGAAGGGCTGCAGGTGGCAGTCACCGGGAACCTCTTCCCGCTACTGGGGGTGCGCGCGTTCCGGGGGCGGCTGCTCCGCCCGGAGGACGGCGAGCTCGACCAGCCGCCGGTGGCGGTGCTCGACTACGCGTTCTGGCGCGACCGGCTCGGCGGCGATCCGGCCCTCGTGGGGCGGACGCTGCCGATCGACGGCGAGCCGACGACGATCGTCGGCATCACGCCGGCAGGGTTTCGCATCCCATACGGCTCCCAGATGATGCACGGCGAGATCTGGATGCCGCTCCGCTTCACGCCGGCCCAGCTCGGGCAGCGGCGCAGCAACTACCTCTTCCTGCTCGGACGGCTGGCTCCGGGCGCCACGGTCGCGTCGGCGCAGGCGGAGATCAGGGGTCTCTTCCGGGGGCTCGTGGCGGAGCACCCCCAGCTGCGCGGGGAGGACATGCGGGTGGCAGGGCTGCAGGCGGACAGCGTGCGGGGCATACGGCCCGCGCTGCTCCTGCTCTTCGGCGCGGTCGTCATGGTGCTCCTGATCGCGGCCGGTAACGTGGCGGCGCTGCTGCTCGCGCGGGGCGTGGGGCGGCGGCGGGAGATGGCCGTGAGGTCGGCGTTGGGCGTGACGCGCTGGGGAGCCATGCGGCCGGTGCTGGCGGAAGGGATGATCATCGGGATCCTCGGAACGGCGCTCGGCCTGGCGCTCGCCGCGGCCGGCGTGCGCACGATCGGGGCGCTCGCGGCGGCGCGGATCCCGCAGCTCGCGGGGCTCGGCATCGACGGCGAGGTGGCGGCGTTCGCCATTGCGCTGGCGTTCGTGGTGACCCTCTTCTGCGCCGCGCTGCCGGCGTGGCGGGGGGCGAGCGTGCATCCGCAGGAGGCGCTCGGCGAGGCGCGCGGCGGGGCGATGGGCCGGGGACAGCATCGGGCGCTGCGCGGGCTGGTGGCGGCGGAGATCGCGCTCTCCATGGCACTCCTGATCGGGGCCGGGCTCGTGCTCAGGGGGTTCGCCCTGCTCTCGCGCAGCGATCCAGGCTTCGACCCCGCGCGGGTGCTGACGCTGCGCGTGGCGGTCCCCGCGGCGGAGTTCCCTGACGGGGGCGGGGTGAAGCGGTTCCTGGAGCCGGCGCTCGCCTCGGTGCGCGCGCTTCCGGGAGTCGAGGCGGCGGGTGCCATCGACCTGATGCCCTACGACAGCTGGGGCAGCAACAGCAACATCCTGTACGAGGGGCGGCCGACGGCGGACCCGACCACCTATCCGCTCGTCGAGGAGCGCACGGTGGAGCCGGGATTCTTCCGGGTGACGGGGCAGCGGCTCCTGGACGGTCGGCTGCTGCGAGCCTCGGACGACGACCGGAGCGATGCGGCGCCCGTGGTGGTGGTCAACCACGCCCTGGCCGAGCGGGACTTCGGCGGCGCGAGCCCGGTAGGCAAGCGGTTCCACCTCGGCGACACGACGTTCGCGACGATCGTCGGCGAGGTGAGCGACATCAGGAACGTCGGGCCGTTCGCGCCGCCCGCGCCGGAGATGTACTGGACGTATCGCCAGAGCGGCCTGCGGACGACGAGCTTCCCGATCATGGTGCGCGTGCGTGGCCAGAACCCCGCCGCGGTGCTCGCCGCGGTCCGGTCCACGATCGAGGGGATCGCCCCCTCGGCGGCCATCACGGACGTGCGGCCGATGGAGGCCGTGATCACCGGAAGCCTGGGCCGCCCGCGGTTCTACCTGAGCCTGCTCGGCAGCTTCGCCGCGGTGGCGTTGCTCCTGGCGGTGGCCGGGCTCTACGGCGTGCTCAGCTACACGGTGGCACAGCGGACCCGGGAGATCGGGATCCGCGCCGCGCTGGGCAGCACGCGGGGCGGGCTGGTCCGGCTCGTCGCCTTCGACGGCGTCCGGCTCGTCGCGGTGGGCCTCGCGCTCGGCGCGGGCGGCGGCGCGGTCCTCACGCGCTTCATGGAGTCGATGCTCTACGGCGTCAGTCGGCTGGACGCGCCGACCTGGCTCGGGGCGGCGCTGGCGCTCACCGTGGCGGCGCTGGGAGCCTCGCTCATCCCAGCGCGCCGGGCGGCCGCGCTGGATCCGATGGAGGCGCTGCGGGCGGAAGGGTGATCGGGGGCGGAGCTCGCGACAAGGCCCCGCAAGGCGGACAACACCCCCTGCGGGGCCATGATCTTGGTGCCCATGGGCGCTGAGGGATTCGAACCCCCGACCCCCTCCTTGTAAGGGAGGTGCTCTGGACCAGCTGAGCTAAGCGCCCGATTGAGAGGATGGTAGCGGTGGAACGTGGCGGGGTCCAGTCCCGGCGCGGGCGGGGCGCGGGCAATTCACCACGAAACCGAGGCACCAGATGACATCCAGTCCCCGCGCGGGCGGGGCGCGGATTTGATACAGGCGGCTGCGTTACCCGAGGGGGAGGGGGAGGGTGAGGGGGAGGGGGTGGGTACGGATTGGGGTGAGGATGGGGGAGGGGGAGGGTGAGGGGTGCTACAGGATGATGGCGAGGGGCATGAAGACGACGTAGCCGAGGACGAGGAGGAGGGGGGCGGCGGTGATGGAGCCCTGGGAGAGGAGCAGGTAGCCGAGAGCGGCGGACGCGATCCCGGCGATCAGCAGGATCCAGTTGATCCCGGAGAACTGGAGCGAGGGGCGCGGGCCCTGGGCCGCGGCGCGCGAGCGATGTCGATTGGCCATGGCTTGAAGATGGTCCCGAAGCGCTGCCGGGTCAAGGGGTTGCGAGGTGCGCGGCGGGGCGCGGCAGGGCGCCCCGCCGGCTCCGCTCATACGTACGCCGGAAGGCGGATCTGCAGGTGGTTCTCGACCTCGGTCACGCCCGCCGCGGACCAGGCGGCGCTCTCGGCCTCATGCTTCTCGGCCCACGACCGGACGGTGCCGGTCAGGATCACTTTCCCACCGAGCGTCTCGACGTGCACGGCGTCGGCATCGATCTCGGCGCTGCGCTTGAAGGCGGCCTCGATCCTGGTCTCGATGGCCAGCGGCGTCACCCTCGGCTTCACGGTGATGGCGTTCACCACGCCGCGGATGCCGAGCAGGTTGTGCACCGCGTTCTCCGCCGCCTTCTTCTGGTACTGCCACTGGAGCTCGCCCTCGAGGGTGATCCAGCCCTTCGTGACGCTCACCTTGATGTCACGGTCCGGGACGGCGCTCGACCAGCGCAGCGCCGCGACGGCGGCTTCCGCGAGCTTCTCGTCGGGCTGCTCGTCCTGCACGGCGAGCGCGACCTCCAACTCGTTCACCACCGCCCTCACGCCGGCGATGCGCAGCGCGGCACGCTCCGCAGCGCGCTTCTCCGCGTACGTCTTCACGTGGCCACCCAGCATGATTATGCCGTCGGCCGCGGCGGTGACCGCGATGCTGGACGAGTCCACCTCGGCGTCGAACGCCAGCTCGTCCACCACATCCGTCTGAAGGATCTCCGTGGGTTTCATTTCCGCCTCCTGGCGCACGGTGTCTACGGCGTGCACCTCGCGCGGGAGCGGCCGCGAGGATCGGCGGTCCGGATGGGCGTCCCGGGGCGACGCGCACGCCACGGCGGGCCGGGACGGCCCTCACTCGCCCCTCGTCGGCCGACCGACGGGCCCCCGGCGCTCGTGGCGTGGATGAGCAAGGCAACTGCCGCGCCGGTGGAGGAGCCGGGCCGGCGAGTTCACAACCCGCTGCCAGTCCAGGACTTGAGCGCCTTCGCGTCCGCCTCGGCCCGGCGCGCCGCGGCCAGAACGTCCCAGGGCGGGACGAGGGTGCGCACCTCCGCCCGCTCGCCGGCGAGTCGCATGTCGTAAGGTCGCTTCGCCAGCAGCGCGGGGTCGAGTTTTCGATCGCCTGGCGAGACGAAGACGACACGACAGACGCAAGGAGGCCGGCGCACGCGAGATTTCGATCGCCTGGCGAGACGAAACTCGTACGCGACCGTCGGCTCGGGGGCTATGACGAGACTCAAGTCGCCGCTCCCGGGGAGGGGGCGGCATCCGGCCACGCAGGTGCATCTCCACGGGCCCGGGCACGGCTCGACGCCGAACGAATCCAAATGCGAATCCAGGGGCGACGGCCCGGAATCCGGATGCGGCGGTTCCCGTCACTGGCTCACGCGACCGGGCAAGATCCAACCGCCCCGGGACAGGAGCGAGCGCGCCCGAGGGCTACATCCCGCCTCCCGGAGCCGCGCCGCCTCCCTCGCCCGGCCTGGTTGGTGGACCCGGACCTGGAGAAGTTCGATCGGGTGGCGCCTCGCCGGCTTCCGCATTCCCGCCCTCCTCCCAGAAGGCGGGGGCGTCGGGCGGCTCGGTGGCGCGCAGGCGGTCGAGGCGCTCGCGGTCGCGGTGTCGCCTGATGAGCACCAGGACGAGCAGGAACGGGGTGAGGAGGAGCCAGAAGACGAGGCTGTTGGAGAGGACGACGGCCCAGCCGTAACGGCGTGCGACGAAGGCGCGCCACTCCTTCTCGAAGAGCGCGGAGGTGAGTCCGTAGGTGGCGCGCAGGGCGGGCTCGAAGCCGGTGTCGCGCCAGCTCAGCAGGAACAGGCCGAGGCCGCGGACGCCGGCCTGGGAGGCGAGGAACTGGACCGCGGTGGCGGAGAGCAGGTAGGCGACGCGCGCGTCGGTCTCGCCGGCGGGCCACTCGAGCGCGAGGGAGTCGAGCGGCGGGGCGCGGTGGAGCGCGAAGGCGATGCGCAGCAGCCAGGCGGCGTTCCAGTCGAGGCCATCGGAAGCCCAGACCGCGTAGCCCTCGTCGAACCAGCGCGGGATGCGGCGGGGGCCGAGGAAGCGATGCAGCGCGACATGGGCGAGCTCGTGGCGCAGGATGGCGCCGAGCTGGTCCGCCTGGGCGCGGCGGGAGGCGTAGGCGGGGAGCACGATGACGCCGCGGGCGGGCTCCGCGATGCCCGCGCCCCAGCCGGGCGCCGCGCCTTCGGTGAGCGAGTCGAAGCGGGCGGGGTCGGGGGCCATGTAGATGTGCACCGGATCGGCCGGTGTGAAGAGGCCGGGCGGCAGGCCGGGCAGGGGCTGGAAGGCGGCGGCGAGCCGGGCGAGATGGGCGGCGAGCGCCTGTCGGCCGGGCCAGTAGTGGAAGCGCATGCCGTCGGCGTCGATGGTGCCGGGGGGTGCGGCGCGCGCCGTACCGGCGGGGGGGGCGGCGGGCGGCGTGGCGGACGCCTGGACGGCGGGCCCGCCTGCGGCCGGTGCCCGCACCGGAGCGGCCGCGAGCACGGCCGCCAGCGCGAGAGCGGCCGCGGCGGTCAGCTCCCCTCCCTGCCCGGCTCCTCGAGGTCGGTGGCCTGCAGCGCGAGCCGTTCCTCGGAGCTGAGGATGCGGTCGATGCGGAGCAGGATGGCAATGCGCTCGTCGTGGCGGAACAGGCCCTCGAGGTAGCGTGCGGCGAGGCCGCGGAAGTAGGCGGGCGGCTCCTGGAGCTGATCGGCCGGGAGGCGTACGATCTGGGTGACGGAGTCGGCAACGAGGCCGACCCTCTCGCCGTCGAGCTCGACGACCACGATGCGGGCGCCGGCGCCGGGCTCGCGCTCGGGAAGACCGAGCCGGCCGCGCAGCGAGATGATGGGGACGGCCTGGTCGCGCACGGAGAGCACGCCATCGACGAAGTCGGGCGCGCCGGGCACGCGGCTGGGCGGCTCCCAGGCGAGCACCTCATGCACGCCCGAGACGCGCATGGCGAGCAGGTCCTCGCCGAGCCGGAGCACGACGATCGGGATGGGCGGGGCAACGACGGGGTCCTGGGGCATCTCCTCGTCTTCCCAGCCGGGCGGCAGCCCGGCCTCGAACAGCGTTTCGGGATCGAGCGGCGTCACCAGCACGTCGCCGAAATCTTCGTGGATGCCGGCGATGGCATCCACGGCGAGCGCGAAGCGGATCCGCCCGCGCCGCAGCACGAGGGCGTGTGGGCGCGCCGCCGCGGGCAGACCGAGCATGGGCCCGGGATCGAGCGCCGGGATCCAGCGGCCGCGGTAGCGGAGCAACCCGGCCGCGTGGGATGCGAGCGCCGGCAGCGCCTCCAGGCGGGCGTTCTCGAGGGCCTCCTCCACCGCGGCGGCGGGAAGGGCGAAGGCCTCGTCCCCCACGCGGAATGCGACCTCGACGGCCGCCGGCCCCGTCACCGCCCGGCCTTCCGGCGGCCGACCCGCGCGTCGCCGCCCGCCTGCATGGCGGCAACCCGGCGCGCGAGCGCGGGCCCGACCTCCGACAGCGGCAGCACCTCCCGGGCATAGGGCGCCGCCGCGCGCGGCATCCCGTAGATGACGGAGCTCGCGCGGTCCTGCGCGATGGTCCAGCCGCCGACCGCGGCGATGGCGCGCAGCCCATCGGCGCCGTCGCGGCCCATGCCGGTGAGCACGACGCCGATGCTGGCGGGCCCGAAGTGCGCGGCCACGGCGCGGAAGAGCACGTCGGCGGCGGGGCGCAGCCCCCAGACGGGCGGCGAGTCGAGGAGCTCGAGCGCCACGCCACCGCGCGTGCGCCGGAGGGCGAGGTGACGGCCTCCGGGCGCGATGTGGACGGTGCCGCGCGTCACGACCTCGCCATCGACCGCCTCGCGGACGGAGACGGCGCTCACACGGTCGAGGCGGTCGGCCAGATAATGCGTGAAGCGGGGCGGCATGTGTTGCACGACCAGGATGCCGGCCGGGCAGTCGGCGGGGAGCGCGCGCACCACGTCGTCGACGGCGCGCGGGCCGCCGGTCGAGGCCGCGATGGCGACCACGCACTCTGCCGCGCCGGCGTCCCTCGGCGCGCCGGCGAGCCGCGGCATCCCCGTCGCCGGCAGGCGGACCGTCAGGTTGGCGAGGTCGGCCTGGGCGGCGGCGCGGAGCGCGGCCAGGAGTCGGCCGCGCAGCGCATCCAGCCCATCGCCGGCATCCTCGCCGGCGGGCTTCAGCACCACCTCGACGGCGCCGAGGTCGAAGGCGCGCAGCGCGGGCTCCGCGCCGCGGGCGCCGTGGGCGGAGAGGATCACGACCGGTCGCGGCGCCTCGCTCATGATGTAGCCGAGCGTATCGAGCCCGCCGAGGTCCGGCATCTCCAGGTCGAGCGTCACGATGTCGGGGGCGCGCTCGTGGACGAGCCGGATGGCCTCGTAGCCCGTGGCCGCCTCGGCCACCACGGTGAACTCGCCCGACGCCTCGAGGAGCGCGACGATGGTGGCGCGCACGACGGCGCTGTCCTCGACGACGAGCACGCCCGGGCGCGCCGGACCGCGCTCAGAGGAGGACATCGGGGCGCAGGATCGAGGTGACCACGACGCGGCCGTCCTCGACGTGGAAGAACACGGAGCGGCCGTGGCCGCCGCCGACCTCCTCGCCGGCCAGGGGGACGCCCGCGGTGCCGAGCGCGTCCCGGGCGGCCTCCACGTTGCGCGCGCCGAGCGTCTGCTCGCCTTCCGCGGTGAGGGACTCGAACATGGCCGCGCCGCCGATGATGCGCGCGGTCAACCGGGCGCGCACGGCGCCCAGCTCGTCGAGCGCCGCGAGGGCGAGGGGGATGGCGCTGGCGACGAAACGGCCGGGCGGCACCTGGCGGCGGGCGGCGCTCGGATCGGGGAGCATGGCGTGGGTGAGGGCGCCGACGCGGGCGAGGGGGTCGTGCAGCGCCACGGCCACGCACGAGCCGAGGCCGAGGGCGAGGAGCACGCCGCCTTCACGGGCGACCTTCACCTCCCCGATCCGGACCACGAGCCGCTCCTCAGTCATGCGCGCCGGAAGATGCGCTCGCGGTTGGCCACGGGCTCGAAGCTCCGTGCGCCCGCCCCGAACAGCGTTTCCACCTTGCCCATCACCAGAAAGCCGCCGGGCGCGAGCGCCTCGTGGAAGCGGAGGAACAGCGACTCCTGTACCGGCCGCTCGAAGTAGATGATCACGTTGCGGCAGAGGATCAGGTGCTGCGCCCGGGGGAAGGGGCCGACCATCAGGTCGAGGGACTCGAAGCGGACGCGGTGGCGCAGCTCGGCCGCGACCCGGCTGGCGCGGGGCCCCTCGAACCAGCGGCGGCGCAGGCGCTCGGGGATCTCGCCGAAGGCGAAGTCGCCGTACTCGGCCCGTTCCGCGATGCGCAGGCTCTCGCGGTCGATGTCGCTGGCGCGGATGACGAAGCGGTCCAGCCGGTCCGTGAGCCCGTGCTCCTCGGCATAGTCGGCGAGCAGGATCGCCACGGAGAACGGCTCCTCGCCGCCGGCCGCGCCGGCGCTCCAGATCCGCACCTCGCGGTCGCGCAGCGCGAAGAGCGCGGGCACGACCTCCGCGCGCAGTGTCTCCCACACCTCGGGGTTGCGGTAGAACTTGCTGACGTTGATGGTGATCGTGTCGAGCAGCCGCTGGTACTCCTCGGCGTCGCGGCCCACCAGGTCGGCGTAGTCGGCGTAGCGGTGGACGCCCCGGGCGCGCATGCGCACGGCGATGCGGCGGCGCAGGCACTTCTCCTTGTAGCCGGCGGAGCGCAGGCCTCCCTTTGCCTCGATGAGCTCCTTGAGCGCCTGGAGCTCGTCCGCGTCCTCCGCGGCGAGATCCCCGTACGCGAGCGGCAGTGGCAGCGGGGCCGGGTAACGGAGCGGCCCCGCCGCCGGCGCGAGGGGGCCGGACGGCGCGGCGCCCCCGTCGCCGGGCACGGCGCCGTCAACCGGCATGGGCCACGATATCGAGGTTGTTGCGCACGACCTGGTTCTCCGGGTTCAGCTCGAGCGCGCGGCGCCAGCATTCGACGGCGCGTTCACGCTCCAGGCGCTTGTAGTGAAGGTTGCCCAGGCGCGCGTAGACGTCGTCGCCGAGCTCCGGCGCCAGCTCCGTGGCGCGCGCGTAGTGGGCCAGCGCCTCCTCCTGCAGCCCGCGCCGGTAGGCCACGTCGCCGAGGCCCTTCTGCGCCTGCGCGAGCGCCGGGCTCTCATCCGCGGCGAGGCGGTAGTAGCGCTCGGCATCGTCGAGCTCGTCGCGCCGCTCCGCGATGGCGCCCGCCACGAGCAGCAGCAGCGCGGAGGATGGGTGCGAGCCCACGCCGTCGGCAGCGTGGGTCGCGGCCTCCTCGAGGCGCCCCGCCAGGGCGGCGGCGAGGGCCGCGTGATAGAAGTACACCGGCGCGGGGCTGGCGGTCGAGGGCAGCCGCGCGCGGTAGCACGCGAGCTCATCGAGCGCCGCCGCGGGATCGCCCAGGTCGAGGCACACGAGCCCGCGCGAGAGCGGCACCAGCGGCGTGTCCGGGCGCAGCCGCTCGGCCTCCTCGAGCGCGAGCAGCGCGTCCTCCGGCCGGCCCAGCCGCCTGAGCGCCCAGGCCATGTCCACGAACGCGGCGTAGCGCGGCCCGCGCGCCTCCACCAGCTGCTTGAGCCCGACGATGCCGGCCCGGTACTCTCCCCGCCGCAGGCGGACGAGGGCGAGGTGGAAGCGGGCGGCGACGTCGCCTGGAGACAGCTCCAGCACGCGCTCGAGCTCGCGCACGGCATCCTCGAGCAGGCCGGCCTTCGAGAAGGCGACTCCGAGGTTGCGCCGTTCGGCCGCCTCGCTCTCGCGCAGCCGCGGCGACTCGGCGTCCGCGCGCCGGCCCACGCGGTGGGCGAATCCCGCCTGGATCAGGCCGAAGAGCGCCTTGCCGACGTCGAACTCGCCGAGGCCGGTTGCGTCGATGATCTCCTGGACGGTGCGGGTGCCGTCGAGCAGCGTCGCGAGCTGCCGCTGCTCCTCGTTCAGGTCCACCCCGGCCGCGAGCAGCCGGTCGCGCTCCACCTCGAAGAGCAGGTCGAGGGTGGGGATCTTCTTCTCGATGAGGCTCCACTCGTCGATCCGGCGCGCGGCCTCGAGCAGCAGGCTCTCGGGGTTGATCGAGACCAGTACGTCCGCGCCCTCTGGTCGCTCGTCCACCTCGAAGAAGAAGCTGCCGCGCGACCAGGTGAAGAGGTGGTAGACGGCCTCCTCGATCTGGATCCGGACGTAGTTGGTGACGTCCTCCATGCTCACCATCTCGGCCTCGGCGAGCAGCTCGCCGAGGCGGCGGTCCGGCTCGCGAGCCTGCCGGTCGAGCACCGCGCGAAGCTCCGCCTGCGTCAGCTTGCCGTCGTGGACCAGCAGGTCCCCCAGACGATCGCGGCGGTTGACGATGTGCGCGTAGGTGATCCGGCCGCGCTCGAAGTAGACCTGCCCGAAGCGCGACCGGTCCGTCACCGACAGGCAGCCGGTCTTCTGGCCCATCGCCAGCAGCTGGCACACATCGGCCAGGCTGGCCTCCTTCAGGCTCCCCTTGATCGCCACGGCTCAGTCCAGCTCCTGCACGATGAGATCCTCCAGCGGCCAGTCCCGAACCAGCTTCTCCCGGCTGAGGAACCAGGCATCGACGATGCCGCCGGACGGCGCGCGGCCGTCCTTGCCCACGCCGGCGCTCCGAGCGGCCACGCCTGCCGCAGGCGACGGCGCCGCCTCCGCCTCCACGGCCCCGGCCGCGGCGCCGGCCTCCTCCGGGTCCGCCGGCGCCGCCGCAGCGGGAGCCGCTTCAGGCGCGGACGCGGCGACCTCGACGGCGAGACCGCTGTCGAGCCGCGTGCGCAGGCGCTCGGCGATGCCGGCGAGCGCCTTCGGCGGACGCTCGGCGCCGAAGACGAGCTGGGCGCCGGCGCGCTGGAGCGACTCGAAGAGGTGGAACAGCTCCTCCTGGGCGCGCTCGGTATCGGCGAGCGCATCCACGCCGTCGAGGATGAGCGCGCCGGCGCGGCGGTAGCGGGCGCGCCACGCCTCGATGCGGTTGTGCTCGAGCGCCTGGATGAGCTCGCTCGCGAAAGCGGCGCCGGGCAGGTAGGCCACGGCGCAGTCCGGCCGCGCGCGCTGCAGCTCGGCGCCGAGCGCGCCGAGCAGCTCGGCGCGGCCCTCGCGCGGCCCGTGCACGAAGAACGGGTTGTAGCGGCGCCCCGGCTCCTCGACGGCCGCGCGGGCGGCGCGCAGGGCGAAGGAGTCGCCGAGGCGGAGGGCGTCGAAGGAGCGGTCGGGCGGCGGCGCGGGGAGCGGTCGGGCGCGTTCGCGCACGCGCGAGAGCAGCTCCTCGGCGTCGGGGCGGCGGTCCGGGTCGCGGAAGAGGTCCATGCGCGCTAGCTCGGGCGCGGCCGGCTCGAGCGATGCGATCTCGCCAGCAACCTCGCGGAGCCGCTCGACATCGGCCTCGTAGGCGCGCACGATGCGCTCGACCTCCTCGTCGGGCGGCACCTGCGCGAGCGCCTTCTCGAGCCGGTTGGTGCGGTAGCCCTCGCCCTCCCAGCGCAGGATTGCGTTGCCGATCTGGCGCTCGGCGCTTCCCGCCGCGCCGACCACCTCGCCGACGGTGCCGGCGATGTCGGCGAGGAACTGGTCGAACTCGCCCTCTACCGGCTCCGCGGCGACGACTCCGGCGGCGGCGGTCGCACCGCCCGGGCCGGCCGCGGCGCCGAAGAGGCGGCCGACCTCGTCGGGCGCGACCTCCCGGTCCTCGAGCTCTTGCACGGCCAGCAGCCGGTTGAGGCCGCCCTGCAGCTCGCGGACGTTGCCGAAGGCGACGCGGGCCAGCGCCTCGGCCACGCCGCCCGCGAGACGCTGCCCGCGTTCCTCGACCTTGCGCCGGAGGATGGCCACGCGGGTCTCGTAGTCGGGGGCCATGATGTCGACGATGAGGCCGCCGGAGAAGCGCGAGAGCAGGCGCTCATCCAGGCCGTCGATCTCGGGCGGCGGGCGGTCGCTGACGAGGACGACCTGCCCGCCGCGCGCGGAGAGGGCGTCCCAGGCGCGGATCAGCTCCTCCTGCGCGCGGTGCCGCCCGGCCAGGAACTGGACGTCGTCGAGGAGCAGGATGTCGACGGCCTCGACCCGGGTTCGGTAGGCATCGCGGTCGCCTGCCTCGACGGAGGCGATGAGCCCGTCCATGAAGTGCTCGAGCGTGTCGTAGACCAGCGCCAGCTCGGGGTGGATGCGGGTGGCGTGGTGGCCGATGGCGTTGAGCAGGTGGGTCTTGCCGAGCCCGGACGCGCTGTAGATGAAGAGCGGGTTGTAGGACGTGCCCGGCGCCTCCGCCACGCGGCGGGCGGCGGCGCAGGTCAGGCGGTTGCCCGCGCCGATGACGAAGGAGTCGAAGGTGAAGCGGGGATCCAGCTCGAGGGGACTCATGCGGGCGCGGCTCACTTCCCGGGTGCGGCGGGCACGGCGCCCGCACGGAACTTCCTCGAGAGGCTGCGCAGCACGAGATCGCTCACGGCGCGCAGCGTGTCGAAGACGCCCTCGCCCGTCACGGCGATGGCCGGGAAAGCGGGGACGCCACGGAAGTTGAGCGCGTCCTCGAGCTCGTCCCAGCCCTGGGTGCCGGGCAGGTCGCGCTTGTTGTACTGGAGCACGAGGGGGGTGTCGAGTACGTCGAGGTCCTGGTCGATCAGGTTCTCGTGCAGGTTGCGCAGGCTCTCCAGGTTCTGCTCCGTCTGCTCGGGCTGCGAGTCCGCCACGAAGACGACGCCATCCGCGCCGCGCAGCACGAGCTTGCGGGTGGCGTCGTAATAGACCTGGCCGGGCACGGTGTAGAGCTGGAGCCGGGTGCGGAAGCCGGAGATGGCGCCCAGGTCGAGCGGCAGGAAATCGAAGAACAGCGTGCGGTCCGTCTCGGTGGCGAGCGAGACCATGGAGCCCTTCCGCTCGTCCGGCACGTGGGCGTGGATGTACTGCAGGTTCGTCGTCTTGCCGGACCGGCCCGGTCCGTAGTAGACGATCTTGCAGGTGATCTCCCGGGTCGAGTAGTTGACGAGCGACATCAGGCCTCTCTCACGGCATCGGTCGGCAGCGCGACCCGCACGCCGGCCTCCAGGTCGTGTTCGAAGCTGGCGGCGTCACGGGAGCCGCCGGCGCCGCGCAGCGCCTCGAGGCCGCGCACCTCCTGGCCCAGCCGCTCGAAGAAGAGCTGGACCAGCCCGAGCGAGGAATCGTCGTCGAAGATCGCGATCAGGATGAGCTCGGCTCCGGGCGCCCGGAGCGGCGCCAGGAAGAGCTGCCGGTCGCGGCCGGCGTGGTGCAGATGCGTCCACCGGCCCGCCGGCGTCATGCCGGCCAGCATTCCGGCGGCGGCGTGCGCCGCGGCCGCGAGCGAGGCGACGTTCACCACCTCGTAGCTGCGGGTGAAGCCGTGCTGCGCCAGCACCTGCCCCGCGCCGCTGACCAGCAGGCAGGTGCGGACGCGGGCCTCGCGCACGAATCGGCCGACCGGGTCCCCGAGCGCGGCGACGATTCGGTCCAGGTCCTCCCGCTTCACGAGAGCCCCTCCGCCGCCCTGTGGACCTCGAGCCGGACCAGCCCGAGCTGCGCGCCATGGTCGGCCACCGCCACGACCATGAGCTCCCCGGCGCCGGCCATGACCACGTGCCCCTCCGCCGCCTCGAGCTGCAGCGTGTCCAGCCGGCCGAATCCCGCGGCGTCCGCGGCCCGCGAGGTCCGGCGGAACACCGAGGCCGCCAGCGCCGCCACCGGACCGCCGTCCACCCGGGCGGCGAGCTCGGCCACGACGGGAACGCCGGCCTGCGCGTCCACGATGAGGGCACCGCGCACGCCGGGCACGCGGCTCAGCCGCTCCAGGGCGCCACCGAACGGGGCGTTCATACGACCTCCTCCAGGTAGCTCCGGGCGAGCCGCTCGGCGCGGGCGGCCGCGCGCAGCACCCACCCCGTCGGCGCGCTGCGGCTCACGGCGATCAGGACGGCGAGCCCGCGCCCGAGCGGCGCGAGGTGCAGCATGGCCTCCTCCGCCTCCAGCAGGATCCCCTTCCACTCGCCCAGGCCGAGCAGCGAGGCGGTACGGCCGGCCTCGTCGATCGCGCCGCCCAGGATCGCGCCGGTGGCCTCCATCCCGGCACCGCCCCTCACGGTGCCCGCGAGCACGAGGCCCTGGTCATCGAGCACGAGCGCGCCGATGAACGGCGCCTCATCGAGCAGCGCCTCGAAGATGCGGTTCGGGTCCCGCGGCGCGACGTCCGCCCCGGCGCGGCCGGCGCTTCGCGCGGCGTGGGGCGCGGGCGCGTGGGGCGCGGGCGCGTGGGGCGCGGGCGCGGCGGGCGACGGCGAAGCGGGCGCCGCGGGCGCTCCGGGAGGCGCGCTGGCGGCGGCCGCACCGTCGCGGCGGGCGAGCAGCTCGAGCGCCTCGCGGACGGCCGGATCGGCGGGGCGCAGGGAAGCGGCCGACTCGAGGTGTCGCCTCGCCCCGGCGTACTCGCCGCGCTCGAGATCGTAGAAACCCATGCCGCGGTGGGCGTCGAAGTCCTGCGGCTGGAGCCGCAGCACGATCGACCACTCGTCGGATGCGCGCTCCCGGTCGCCGGCCTCGAGGTAGAGGAGCGCGAGCAACCCGTGCGCCTCCAGGTGCGAGGGGTTCCTCTCGAGGCCGCGCAGACAGACGCGCAGCGCCGCGTCATGCCGGCCCTGGCGCCGGTAGGCGCGCGCGAGCGGCAGGAAGGCCGGCGAGCCGGGGTCGCGCGCCACCTGCTCGCTCCAGTGCTGCAGGTCCGCGGGTCCGGGTGTGCTCATGCGTCCGTGTCCTGTGTCAGGAGCTGGGTCAGGGTGTCCACCGCCGCGAGCGCCTCCTCCACGATGCGCCGGCCCGGCGCATTGGTCGAGAGCCGAAGGAAGGTGGTCCAGGCATCGACGGCGCGGGCAAACTCGCCGGTCCGCACGGCCGCGAAGCCGAGGCGATAGTGGGCCGTCGGCGAGAGCGGATCCAGTCCGACGGCGCGCGCGAATGCCTCCGTGGCCGCGCGCATGCGGCCCTGCGCGAGCAGGGTGCGCCCCGAGAGCAGGGAGAACTCGGCGCGCTCGGCGTAGGTGGCCTCGAGCTCGCCCACCCGGCGCGATGCCTCCTCGAGCTGCCCGCCCGAGAGCAGCGCCTCCACCTCGGAGACGGCCGCGTAGAGCTTGCGCTCGGGCATCCGGCTGCGGCGCTCGTGGACCTCGACCACGCCGGTGCTGACGAGGCCGAAGATAATGCGGGCCACCTCGAAGCTGCTCTTGCCGACGGCGGCGGCGAGCTGGCGCAGGTCGCGCTCACCGTCGATCTCCGCCAGCACCTCCCACTCGTCGGGGTGCAGCTCGAGGGTCGCGCTCTCGCGCTCATCCACGGGCGCGAGCACCGGCACGGCTTCCTCGTTCGGCACCTTCGACTCGAGCCGCGTCCACTCGTCGATCCGGCGCGCGCCCTCCATGAGCAGCGAGTCCACGCGGACCCGGACGCCCACGCGCTGGTGCCCGATCTCGGGCCGGTCCTCGAAGCGGAAGTAGCCCTGCTCCCAGCTCATCACATCGAAGATGGTCTCCTCGATCTGGAAGCGGATCTGCTGGTGGATGTCGTCCACCGAGACACTGCCCATCTCCACCAGCACGTCCGCCAACCGGCGCGACGGGTCCTGGCGCTGCAGCTCGAGCGCGCGCTCCAGCTCGCGGTCCGTCAGCTTGCCGGCCCGCAGCAGCAGCTGCCCGAGCTGCCGACTCGAGCGGCGCCGCACGGCGAACAGCACGGCGCCGTTGTGGAAGTGGACGATGGACTCGTCGTTCAGCCGGTCCGAGCGCACGGTCAGCACGCCCGTCTTCCGCGCCAGGTCCAGCAGCTGCAGCACATCCTGGATACTCAGCTCCTCCAGCGGTCCCTCGATCGCCATGGCGCGCCCTTACCCCGTGGCGGCGCCGGTCGCGCCGAGCCCGGCGCGCGCCGGGCGGTGGGCCGGGTCGAAGCGCAGCACGCGCCGGAACGCACGCGCCGCGTCCTCCGCACGGCCGGCCTCCATCAGAAGCTGGCCCAGCCGCGTGAGCGCATCCAGCTGGCAGGGATCCACGGCGAGCAGGTCGGCCAGCACCGCCACGGCCGCGCGCGGGCCGCCGCGCAGGCGATCGAGCTCAGCCAGCTCGAGCGCCGCGTCGCCGTAGCTGGGCAACAGCTCGAGCGCGGCGCGCAGCTCGGCCTCCGACTCGGCGAGCCGGCCGTTCAGGCGCAGGATCCGGCCCAGCCGCGTGCGCGCGGCCACCGCCCCCGGGTCGAGCGCGACGGCGCCGCGGAGCGCCCGCTCGGCGCCCGCGCCGTCGCCCGCGGCGAGCCGCGCCGCGCCCAGGTCCGAGAGCCGCATCGCGTCCTCGGGCGCCACGGCGCTCGCCTGCTCGAGCAGGTCCACCGCTCGGGCGTGGTCCCCGGCCGCCGAGAGGATCCGGCCGAGCGTGCCGAGCGCGTCGGCCGAGTCCGGCGCCGCCCGGTGCAGGCGCTCGGCGTGGAGCCACGCCTCGTCCAGCCGGCCGAGGGTGAAGAGCGACTGTGCGGCGCCGCGAAGCGCATCGTGCTCCGCACCCTCCGGCGCCGGAACGCCTCCCTCCGGGAGCGCCTCCAGATAGGCCAGCGCCGCGCGAAACCGATCCACTGCCTCGCCGGCGAGCTGCCGGCGCAGAAAGATCTCGCCCTGGAGCAGCAGCAGCTCGAGCCGGTCCGCGCCCGCGCCCACCGCCCGCTGCGCCTCCGCGGACGCGCGCTCGAGCTCGCCCCGCTCGAGCGCGTCGCGCGCGGCCGCGAGCGCCTCGCCGGCCCCCTCGCCCGCGCCGCCCGCGGCGCGTCCGGCGCCGGCGCCGAGCTCGCCGAAGATGCCGTCCAGCGCCGCGGCGTCGAACTCGAAGCTCTCGACCGCACCGCCCACCTCCACCCGCTCGGGCATGTCGAGCTCGGGCGCGAGGACGGAGGCCTCCTCGAACTGCAGGTCGATGAGCAGCCGGAAGCGGGGCGCCGGATAGTACGGGTCGAGCTCGAGCGCGAGCCGGGTCTCCCGCAGCGCGCCGTGGTAGTCGCCGAGCGCGGAAAGCGCGAAGGCGAGCTGGTAGCGCGCCTCCGCCAGCTCCGGATCCGCCTCCACCGCCCGCACGAGCGCCGCCCTGGCCTCGGCCGGGTGACGCGCCTCCAGCAGCACGGTCCCGAGGCCCGTCCAGGCCGTGGCGGACTCCGGGTCCAGATCCAGGGCACGGCGGTAGGCGGTCACCGCCCCGCGCGGATCGCCACCGCGCGCGAGGACGAGCCCGAGATTGCGCCAGATGTCGGCGGGCGCGCGCTCGCCCTCGAGCGCGCGCCGCAGCGCCCTCTCCGCCGCGCCGGCGTCGCCGCCGTGGTGCAACAGCACGCCAAGGTTGTTCCACGCGAGCGCGTAGTCCGGATCGAGCTCGAGCGCGCGGCGGTAGGCGGCGTCCGCCGCGTCCAGGTCACCCACGTGGTGCGCGGCCACGCCGCGCTCGTTCCACAGCTTGGGGCTGCCGGGCTCCTCCTCGCTCAGCCGGGTGTAGCGCTCGAGCGCCTCCTGCCCCTTGCCGCGCAGCAGCGCCATCTCCGCCTGCGCCTGTCCGACCAGGAGCGCGTCCTCGCCGCCGTCGAGAGCGAGCGTGAACTCCCGCGCCGCCTCGTCGAAGAGCGCCTTCTGGCGGAAGGCCAGGGCGAGGTTGTAGTGCGCGAGGGTGCCCTCGGCCAGCTCCGGCCGCCAGGTGCGGTCCCCCACCAGCTCCTCGTAGCGGGCCCGGCTGTAGCGGTCGAGCGAGAGGTTCCTCTCCGCCCGGGCGTAGCTCGGATTGAGCTCCTCGGCGGTGGCGGACGAGGCGGCGGCGCGGGCATCCTCGCCTACGTCGCCGTAGACGAACGCCAGCAGGTGATGGGCCTCCGCCAGCTCCGGCTCGAGCGCCACGGCGCGCTCCAGCGCCTCGCGCGCCTCCGCGGCGAGCCCCTGGTTGTAGAGCAGCTCGCCCAGGCGCAACTGGACGCGGGCGTCCTCCGGCGCCGCGCGCGCGGCCGCACCGAGCAGGGTGAGCGCGGCATCCAGCTCGCCGCGCATCGCCTCCGCGCGGGCGAGCGCGAGGCGGACCTCGACATCGTCCGGCTCGAGGCGGAGCAGGGCGCGCCATTCCCGGATCGCGGCGCCCGGATCGCCGGCGTAGAGGTAGGCGCGGGCGAGACGGGCGCGGCTGGCCCGGTCGTCGGGCGCGTCCTCCAGGCGCTGGCGCAGCTCGCCCACCAACTGCTCGAAGTACCCGGTGTGGAAGTAGGCGATCTGGAGGTTGCGCTCCGCGACCTGCATGCGCGGCTCCAGCTCGAGCGCGCGCTCGAACTCGGCGATCGCCTCCTCGAAGAGCCCCTTGTGGTAGTAGACGACGCCGAGGTTGTTGTGCGCGCCCGCATCGTTCGCGTTGATGCGGCGGGCGAGCGCGCGCAGGATCTCCAGGTCGCGCTCGGAGCGGGGCGAGGGGCGCGCGGGCGGCGCCGCGGCGGAGAGAGCGGCAGGGAGCTCGGCGGCCGGCGCGTCGGCGCCGGCGGGCGCGGCCGAGGCCCGCGCGGGCGGGGGCGCCGGCGGCGGATCATCGAGCTCCCACGGCATGAGCTCGGACGGCGCCAGGGAGCGCTCCATCGCTAGGCGAGGCGGAGCGCCTGGAGGAGCACGTCGAGCGAGACGCGATCGGGCACGAGCAGGAAGTGCGCGCTCAGAGGCTCGCCCTCATCGGCCATGGAGAGCCGCGTGTCGATGCAGAGCACGTAGTCCTCGTTCTCGCCGAAGTTCAGGTACGCGCTGGTCAGCACGGCACCTGCCTGGTCGATGGCCATGGCCGGAACGGACATGAGGAGCAGCATGCCGAGGAACTCGGAGAGGGCGTTCAGGTAGGCGCCGACGAGGATGTTGCCGACCTCCTTGAGCACCGACTCCTCCATCTCAGCGAACGCCTCGGGGAACGGGATCGGCCCGCGCGCGAGCAGGATCTCCGCGAGCCGCTTCGCCGTCGCGGCCGGGAACACCTGCACGGTCCGGCCGGTCGCATCTCCGAGGACGCGCATGAGCACGGCGGCCACGGGCTGCGCGGGGTCCCCGAGCAGCTCCGCGATCTGCTCCAGCGGCACGATCCGGAGCTCCGGGGCGCGTACGCCGATGCGCCGGCTCGTCATCGTGGAGAGCGCCGTGGCGGCGTGACCCGCGCCAATGTTGGCCACCTCGCGCAAGCCGTCGAGCTGCAGATGGTCCAGCTCCCGGACGTCCTTCATCGGACCTTCCCCGCTCAGATCACGTTCATGGGATCCAGCACCAGCGCCGGCCGGCCGTCGGCCAGCAGCGTGACGCCGGAGAAGAAGGGGAGCGTTCCCACGGCGGGATCGAACCCCTTCACGACCACCTGCTCGCGCGCGACCAGCTCGTCCACGGCCAGCGCGGTGCGGCGCTCTCCGACCTCGGCGATGAGCGCCGCCTTCTCCCCGCCCCGGCCCGCCGGCGCCTCGAGCAGCTCGCTCAGACGGAGCAGCGGCACGACCTCGCCGCGCAACCGGAGGACCTCGCGGCCACGCACCCGGGCGAGCGAGCCGTCCAGCAGGTCCACCGCCTCCGAGACGTGCGTCATCGGCACCGCGTAGTCCTCACCCGCCACGCGCACGCGGAGCGCCGACGCCACGGCCAGCGTGATCGGCAGCCGCAGCGTGAAGGTGGAGCCCCCGCCAGGCGTGGTGCGGAGGTCAACGCTGCCGCCCAGCGCGCGCACCCGCTCTACCACGGCGTTCATGCCGACGCCGCGCCCGGAGACCTGCGTCACCTGGCGGGCCGTCGAGAGGCCCGGCAGCGCGAGCAGCCGGAGCAGCGCCTCCCCCGTGGCGGGCTCCGCCTCCTCCGGCCCGGCAAGCCCGAGCTCGCGCGCCCGCTCCACGACCCGGGCGGCGTCCACGCCGCGGCCGTCGTCGCGGACCCGGATCACCACCGTGGACTGCTCCCGGACGGCGCTCAGCACGAGCAGGCCAGCGGCCGGCTTGCCGGCCGCCTCCCGCTCGGCCGCGCTCTCCAGCCCGTGATCGACGGCGTTCCGGAGCAGGTGCACGAGCGGATCGGCGATCTCGTCCAGCACGGATCGGTCGAGCTCAATGTCGCGGCCCTCCAGGCGGAACTCGACCTGCTTCTCGAGCGCCCGGGCGGCATCCCGCACCATGCGCGGGAAGCGCTCGAGCACCTCGTCCACCGGGACCATGCGCATGGCGAGCGTGGTGCCCTGCAGCCCCTCGAGCAGGGCGCCGACCCGGTCGGCCAGGTCCGCCACCGGCCCCGGCTCCCCGTCCGTCAGCTCGCGCAGCCGCAGCGTCAGCACGGACAGCTCACCGATCCCGTCCGCCAGCGCGTCCAGGTGCCGCTGGTCCACGCGCAGGTGCCGCGAACGCGCCGCCTCCGCACGCCGCGCCGCCGCCCGCCGCGCCGCCGGTCCCTCGAAGGCGACGGACTCGACGTCTCCCGCCAGCCGCACCGCGGACTCCACGGCCTGCGGATCCGGCGTCCCGGCCAGGAACAGGCGCAGCTCGCCGCCGAATCCCGCCGTCACGTCCTCGGGATCGCTGCCCAGCAACTCGGCCACACGGGCCACGTTCTGGCGCGCGATGAGCGCCCGCGCGGCAGGCAGCGGGGCGGCGGGGTCGATGCGCACCCGGACCACCAGCGCCGTGCCCTCCGGGGGCGGAGCGGGGGGAGCGAGCGCCGCCGCCGCGGCGGCCGCCTCCGCGGCGAAGCGGGCGCCGCCGCGCCCGTGGGCCTCGGCACCGGCGTTGCCGGAGGCGATATCCCGCGGCGCAGCGGCCACCTGCGCCGCGTCCTCCGAATCCTCCGCCTCGCTGGCCTCGTCCACCGCATCGCGCAGCTCATCGGAGCGCCGGAGCAGCTCGTCGATCAGCGCGGCGTCCACGCGCGCGCCGCCGCGGATCCCCTCGAGCCGGTCCTCCAGCGCGTGTGCCAGCGCCGCAACCCGGGGGTAGCCCATGGTCGCGGCCATCCCCTTGATCGTGTGCGCGGCGCGGAACGCCTCCTCGACGCCCGCGACGCCGCCGGAGGACTCGACCAGCAGCAGCCCGTCCGAGAGCACGCGCAGGTGCTCGCGCGCCTCCGAGCGGTAGAGCTCGAGGTAGCGGCTCAGGTCCACGCCGGCCCCCTCCGCCCCCGCGGCAGGCGCGCCGGGCAGGCGCCGGATCGGGCTCCGCTCACCCGAGCACCCGCTGCACGGCCTCGAGCACGCGCGATGGCTGGAACGGCTTGACCACGAAGTCGCGGGCGCCCGCCTGGATCGCCTCCACCACGAGCGCCTGCTGGCCCATGGCGCTGCACATGAGGATCCTGGCCTCGGGGAAGTCCTTCACGATCGCGCGTACCGCCTCGATCCCCCCCATGTCCGGCATGACGATGTCCATGGTGACGAGGTCCGGCAGCAGCTCGCGGTAGCGCTCCACCGCCTGCGCCCCCGTCTCGGCCTCGCCCACCACCTGCAGCCCGGCCTGCTTCAGGATCTGGCCCAGCATGGTGCGCATGAAGATCGCATCGTCGCAGATCAGTACCGTGCGTGCCATTGCTCCCCCGGTCGTGAAGCGATTCCATACCGTCGAGCGGCCCCTTCGTCCGCGGCTCCGGCGGACCGGCGGCCCGGCGCCCGCCACTCGGCGGCCGGGCGCGCGCCGGTCTCGGCGAGCTCCCCTTGCGGCCCGACCGATCAGCCCAGCAGCCGCGCCAGCAGCCGGTCCGGATCCACGGCCAGGAACGGCTGCTCCGCGAACGTGCCGATCCCGAGCACGTGCTCCTGCTCGATGTCCAGCGCGCGCAGCGTCTCGGCCCCGATCGGCAGGTCCGCCTCCGCGCTCGCCACGGCCAGCACCGCATCGACCGCCAGCCCCACCCACCGCTCCTCCCATTCGAGCAGCAGGAGCCGATGGTCCGCCATCCCACCGGACGGCCGGAGCGCCAGCGCGGCGCCGAAGTCGAGCACCGTG
The DNA here is from genome assembly GCA_963708135.1 of uncultured Gemmatimonadales bacterium. GTDB lineage: Bacteria > Gemmatimonadota > Gemmatimonadetes > Longimicrobiales > RSA9. The sequence continues at coordinate 2,207,423 of OY970192.1, forward strand.
ATGACCCGGCCGCGCAGCCCGACCAGCCCGCACACCGCCGGGCCGCAGCCCGGCAGGCGCGTGAACGGCCGCGGGGTCACGATCTCGCGGACCCGCCAGAGCGGAATCGCGAAACGGTACCCGTCACAGGCGAACACCACCCATCGCGGCGCGGCCGCGAGGGCAGCGTCAGGCATCGCCGCGGCACTCGGAGTTGAAGCCATTGACTGTCCACGAACGCGGACGGGGAACCCGGGCTGGATCCGAGGAAGATAGTGCCCGGACGGGGGTTCGGTCAATCGCGAGGCAGGACGGACGGGCTGCGGGCTGCGGGCTGCGGCCACGGGCCGCGGCACGCAGTACGGGTGCGCCGGTGGGCGTCATCGCAAGGGAGCGGAACACAACCTGCGGTCGGCGCGCGCGGCTCCGGGACGGCGCGGCGGGATCGCGCCCGGGGAACGCCCTCCGGCAATCCCCGCACACCCCCTCGAAACGACGGCGCGAACGCATGAAGCGCAGGATCTGCCTGAGCGCGCTCGTGGCGGGACTCGCTCTCGTCCGGGCGGGCCCGCTGCGGGGGCAATCGGCCGACACGACGCCCGAGCCGCTGCTGGCGCGCTTCGCCGTCGATCCGGCAGGGATCGACGCCGACTACGAGCGGCTCCTGGAGCTGCTCGGCCTGGCGCCGGCGCGGCCGTGGCTGATCGCGCGGGCCTCGGCGCCCGGGCGCGGGCTCGCGGCGGCGGCCGCGCGGAGCGGGCCGTGGCGGTCCTGGTTCTCGCGCCTCGCGCCCCCGCCCGGCGCGGCGGCCTTCCGGCTGCTGCCCGTCCGCGTGGCCGGGTACTGGAACTCCGCCTACCCGGTGAACGAGAACACTGGCGCGCTGTGGGCCGGCCGCGGGAGCTCGGCGGCCCTGGAGCTCGGGGCCTCCTTCCGCTACGGCCCGCTCACCGCCACGCTCGATCCGACCGTGGCCTACCAGGAGAACCGCGCGTTCACCTTCGTCCCGGACGAGATCCCTGGCTACTCCGCCTACGCCTACCCGTGGCACGGGCCGACCATCGACTGGCCGCAGCGGTTCGGCCCGGCCTCGTTCTGGACGGTGGATCCGGGCCAGAGCGCGCTGCGGCTGGACGCGCGCGGCGTCGCCATCGGGATCTCGACGGAGAACCTGTGGTGGGGCCCCGCACGCTACGATCCGCTGCTCATGAGCGCCACGGCGCCGGGGATCCCGCACGTCTTCATCGGGACGTCCCATCCGGTAAACATCGGCATCGGCCGGCTCGATGGACAGGCGCTGTGGGGACGCCTCCACGAGTCGAAGTACTTCGACGACGACGCCTCCAACGACCGGCGGCTCTTCTCCGGCATCGTGCTGGACCTCCAGCCGGAGCCCTTTCCCGGCCTCTACCTCGGCGGCGCCCGCACCTTCCTCGAGCCGCTCCCTCCCGGCGGCCGGGGACTCGGCCACCAGCTGCTGGATCCGCTCCTCGCCTCCCAGCGCGCGCAGGGGACGGCCACCAACCAGCTCGTGGAGCTGTTCGCCCGCTACGCGCCGCCGGGCTCCGGCCTCGAGGTCTACGCGGAGTGGGCCCGCCAGGACGGCTGGCCGAGCGCGAGCGAGCTGCTCCACCAGCCGGGCCAGGGGCAGGGATACACGCTCGGATTCCAGGACGTTGTGGCGCGCGGCGGGCGCTGGTACCGCCTCTACGGCGAGCTGACGCATCTCGGTCAGGCGCTGGCGCTGCGGAGCGGGCAGTTCGAGCGGACCTTCTATACGCACGGCGCCGCTCTCTCCTACACGAACCGCGGCCAGCTCATCGGGGCGCCGATCGGGCCGGGCTCCCAGGCCGAGATCCTGGGAGGCGACGTCTTCTTCGGCCGCGGCCGCGCCGGCCTCGAGCTGCGCCGCATCCGCTACGACGACGACGCGTACTTCGCCAGGTTCGCGCCGCAGTACGACTTCCGCGGCCACGACACGGAATTCCGCGCCACCGCTCGCGCCGTCGCGCTGCTCGGCCCGTTCCAGGCGGGAGGGACGCTCACGTATGCCGGGCGCTACAGCCGCGGGTTCCTTGGGCTGACGGACGGGGTTCCCCCGACCCCGACCTGGTTCGAGCACTCCACGATGGCCACGCTCGAGCTGGTCTGGATCGCGCACTGAGGCGACGCGGCGTCAGCCGCTCCCGTCCCGCGCCCACTCCGCCACCCGGGCCAGGTCCGCCGGGAGTGGGCTCCGGAACCGCATCTGCTCGCCCGTCCGGGGGTGCGTGAAGCGCAGCTCGGCGGCATGCAGGAACTGGCGCGGCGTGCGGGCGGCGAGCTCGCGGGCCCAGCCGCGCGCCGGCCCGCTCATCCCCCGCTCGGCGCCGCCGCCGTAGGTGCGGTCCCCGACCACCGGATGTCCGATCTGCATGAGATGCACGCGAATCTGGTGCGTGCGCCCGGTCTCGAGCTCGGCGCGGAGCAGGTCGGCGGCCGGCCAGCGCTCGATACGCCGGAAGCGGGTGACGGCGCGGCGCCCGGTCTCGGTGACGGCCATGCGCTTGCGGTCGGCGCTCGAGCGGCCGATCGGCGCGTCCACCTTCAGCTCGTCCTCCGACAGGTGGCCCCAGGCGGCGACCAGGTAGCGGCGACGCACCTCGCGCCGACGGAGCGCGTCGGAGAGCGCGCGGTGGGTCTCGTCGTTCTTGGCCACGACGAGGAGCCCGGAGGTGTCCCGGTCGAGCCGGTGCACGATCCCCGGGCGCAGCACGCCGCCGATCCCGGAGAGGTCCTTCACGTGGTGGAGCAGCGCGTTCACCAGGGTGCCGGCGCGGTTGCCGGCGCCAGGGTGGATGACGAGGCCGGCAGGCTTGTCCACGACGAGGAGGTCCGCGTCCTCGTGGACGATGTCGAGCGGGATCGGCTCGGGAGCGAGCGTGGCCGGGGCCGGCGCGGGGATCTCGACCTCGACGTCGTCGCCTGCGGCGGGTCTCTCGCTCTTCTTCGGAGTACGGCCGTTCACGCGGATGCGGCCCTCGGCGAGCAGCTGGGCGATGCGGGAGCGGGACAGCTCCGGGATGCGCCGCGCGAGCCAGGCGTCCAGCCGCTCGCCGGCGTCGTTCTCCTCGACGCGCAGCCGCCGCGTGCCCGCCTCACCCGGGTGGGGGCCCACTCTTCCGCTCCTCGTTCCACAGCGACAGGGCGAGGAGGATGGCGCCCGTGGTCACGGCGATGTCCGCCACGTTGAAGATCGGCCAGCGCAGGTTGCCCACGCCGACGTCCAGGAAGTCCACCACCCCGCGCGCCGAGCGCACGCGGTCGAGCAGGTTGCCCACCGCCCCGCCGCAGATGAGCGAGATGGCGACGAGGCGCACGCGGTCGCCGATCGGCGTCGACCAGTACATGGCGGCGAGGGCCAGGAGCGCCACGGCGGAGAGCACGAGGAAGATCAGGCGGGAGTAGGGGCCCAGGTGGATGCCGAACGCGGCGCCCGGGTTCTGGATGTAGGTCAGCCGCAGGTACTCACCCACCACGTCCACCTGCTCGAACGGGCGGAACAGCCGCTGCACCATCATCTTGGTGAGGAAGTCGAGCACCGCGATGCCGCCCACGATCCCCACGAAGAGCGGCACCTTCCCCGCGTTCCACGACCGCATCGCCTCGCCCTCACCGGTCAGGTCCGTCACCGTGCTCATGCCTGGGCCTCTTCCTCCGTCTGGCACCGGATGCAGCGGGTGGCGTACGGAATCGCGTCCAGCCGCTCGAAGGCGATGTCGCCGCCGCACGTCTCGCAGCGCCCGAACGTCTTCGGCCGCTTGTAGAGCCGGCGCAGCGCGGCGTCGATGTGCCACAGCAGGCGGCCCTCCTCGCTCGCGAACAGGAACGCCTTCTCCCGCTCCATGGCGTCCGTCCCCTCGTCGGCCGCGTGCAGCGAGAACGCGGACAGGTCCCCGTCCGACGCCTGCGGCGAGCTGGCGAACTCGTCGTCGTACTGCCGGAGCTGCCGAACCGCGCGACTCCGTTCCTGCAGGAGACGCGCCTCGAGCGCGTCGAGCTGCTTCTTCTTCAGGGGCATGGGCCGTTCCGTCGCCTTGGGGATGGGCCGCGCCGCGTCACGCCTTCTCCACGACGATGGTCACCGGACTTCCGTCCACGTCCGTCTCGCGGGCGCAGCCGCCGGGCTCCGCCGGCGCCGTCTCCGCCACCGTCACCTCGCGGGCGAGCGTGTCGGCGCCGATCGCCTCCCGGTGGGCCGCGGCCGCCTCGGCCACCTCGCCCGCGCCGTAGATGCCGAGCCGGATCCGGTCGCTCACCTCCAGCCCGCAGTCGCGCCGCTGCCGCTGGATCCGGTTGACCAGCTCGTTGGCGATCCCCTCGAGGCGCAGGGACCGGTCCAGCGTCGGGTCGAGCGCCACAGTGTACCCCGCATCCGAGGCAACGGTCAGCTCGCCGCGCGCCTCCTCCTGTACTGCAAAGTCCTGGTCGGACAGAGCTACGCGCCCGCCGTCCAGCTCGAGTGTCAGCGCCTCGCCGCGCCGGAACGCCTCCAACCGCCCCGACGGCAGCGCACGGATCGCCGTCGCCACCTCCTGCGTCCGCTTCCCGAAACGCGGGCCGAGCGTCTTGAAGTTCGGGTTGGCGCGCAGCGTGACGAGCTCCTCCGCACGGTCGAGCAGCCGGATCTCCTTCACGTTGAGCTCCTCGCACAGCACCGCCAGCAGCTCCGCCAGCCGGTCGGGCGCGAGCTCGTGCGCGCCGGGCGCGACGGCGTAGAGGATGCGCAGTGGCTGGCGCACGCGGATCTTCACCGATTCCCGTGCCGCGCGGCCGAGGCGGCTCAGCTCGCGCACCGCGACCATCCCCTCGTCCAGGGCGGGATCGGCAGCCTCCTCGACCGGCATCGGGTAGAGCTGCAGGTGGACCGATTCGCCGGTCAGCGCGCGGTGCAGCCAGTCCGAGAGGAACGGCACGATCGGGGCGAGGAGGCGCGCCACGACGCAGAGCACCTCGTGCAGCGTGCGGAAGGCGGCACGGGTGTCCGCGGCGTCCGCGCTGCCCCAGAAGCGCCCGCGCGAGCGGCGCACGTACCAGTTGGAGAGGTCGTCCACGATGAAGTCTCCAATGGCGCGGGCGCCACGCGTCAGGTCGTAGTCGCCGAGCGCGGCGCCGGCCCCGGCCGAGAGGGCGGAGAGCCGCGACAGGATCCAGCGGTCGAGCACGGCCCGCTCGGCCGGCGGGGGATCCTCGGTCCCCGGCGTCCAGCCCTCGAGGTTCGCGTAAAGGGCGAAGAAGCGGTACGTGTTGGCGAGCGTGTCGAAGACGCGCCTCGCCGCCTCGGCTAGCGCGTCGGGGTCGAAGCGCTTGGGCACCCACGGCTGGCTGTTGGTCAGCAGGTACCAGCGGATGGCGTCGGCGCCGAACTCCTCGATGGCGTCCCACGGGTTGAGGACGTTGCCGCGGGACTTCGACATCTTCTGGCCCTCGGCGTCGAGGATCAGGTCGTTCACCAGCACGTGCCGGTAGGCGGGCCCATCGCCCATCATGGTGGCGATGGCCATGAGCGAGTAGAACCAGCCCCGCGTCTGGTCGACGCCCTCGCAGATGAAGTCGGCCGGGAAGTGGCGCTTCCACTCGTCGCGGTGCTCGAATGGATAGTGCCATTGGGCATACGGCATGGAGCCGGAATCGAACCAGACGTCGATCACCTCCGGCGTCCGGCGCATCGTGCCGCCGCACTCGCACGCCCACGTGGGCTCGTCGATCCACGGCTTGTGCGGGTCGAACGGCTCGGGCAGCGTGCCGGCCTTCAGCGCCAGCTGCTGGAAGGACTCGATCACCTCCAGGTGGCTCTCGTCCTCGCTGCACACCCAGATCGGCAGCGGGGTGCCCCAGTAGCGGTCCCGCGAGATGGCCCAGTCGACGTTTCCCTCCAGCCACTCGCCGAAGCGCCCCGTGCCCACCTCCGGCGGATGCCACGCCACCTGCGCGTTGTTGCGCAGCATCACATCCTTCACCGCCGTTGTGCGGATGTACCACGAGTCGCGCGCCATGTAGATGAGCGGGCTGCCGCAGCGCCAGCAGTGGGGATAGGAGTGGACGGCCGTGCTCGCGCGGAACACCAGCCCGCGCGCCTTCAGGTCCTCCAGCAGCAACGGGTCGGCATCCTTCACGAACTCCCCGCCCACGAGCGGGATCCCCTCCTCGAAGCGGCCGGCGTCGTCGATCGGCCGGAACATCGGCAGCCCGTGCTCCTGTCCGGCCGCGTAGTCGTCCGCGCCGAACGTCGGCGCCAGGTGGACGATCCCGCTGCCGTCCTCCGCGGTCACGAAGTCCCCGGGCACCACCGTCCATGCGACGTCGGCCACGCCGGCGTCGGGGATCAGATCGAACGGACGCCTGTAGCGCCGCCCGAGCAGCTCGCTGGCGGCGTAGCGGCGGAGGATCGGTGTCCCCTCGCCGAAGACGGCGGCCACGCGCGGCTCCGCGAGCACCAGCCGGCGCCCCTCGTGCTCGACCTCCGCGTAGGTGAGCTCCGGGTGCACCGCCAGCGCCACGTTGGACGGCAACGTCCACGGCGTGGTGGTCCACACCAGGAATGAGCGTCCCTCCGGGTCGTACTCCCCGGCGTCCTTCATCCATGGCGCGATGAAATAGAGCGAGGGGTCTTCCACGTCCTCGTAGCCGAGCGCCACCTCGTGGGACGAGAGCGCCGTGCCGCAGCGCGGACAGTAGGGCACGCTCTTGAAGCCCTTGTAGACGAGCCCCTTGCCGTGCAGCTGCTTCAGCAGCCACCACACCGTCTCAATGTACTCGGGGTGGAAGGTCACGTAGGGATCGCTGTAGTCCAGCCAGTAGCCGATCCGCTCGCTGAAGCGCTCCCACTCCTCCTTGTACGTGAAGACGCTCTCGCGGCACACCTCGTTGAACCGGGCGACGCCCACTTCCTCGATCTGCCGCTTGCCGCTGATGCCGAGCTTCTTCTCCGCCTCGATCTCGACGGGCAGCCCGTGCGTGTCCCAACCCGCGATGCGCGTCACGTGCTGGCCGCGCATCGTCTGGAAGCGGCACACCAGGTCCTTGATCGTGCGGCTGATGACGTGATGGATGCCGGGCCGGCCGTTGGCGGTCGGGGGGCCCTCGTAGAACACGAACTCGTCCGCGCCCGCCGTCGCCTCGAGCGTCCGCTGGAACAGCCGCTCCGCACGCCACGCCTCGAGCATCGATTCCTCGAGGGTGCGCGTGTCCGGCGGGTAATCGGGATAAGTCATCGGGACCAGGACTCTCTGACTGTCAGGAAAGGCGCCGCAGCACGCCCTCGACCAGACGGGTCAGCTTCGGCTCCGCCCGGCCGGCAACGCGGATGATGGACTCGAGGCTCGCGGGCTCGAGCGCATCGGGGAGGCAGGAGTCCGTGACGATGCTGAGGCCGAGCACGCGCATGCCGGCGTGGCGCGCCGCGATGACCTCCGGCACGGTGCTCATGCCCACGACGTCGGCGCCGATCCAGCGCAGCATGCGGTACTCGGCGCGCGTCTCGAGGCTCGGCCCGACCACCGCCACGTAGACGCCGCGCCGCAGCGCGATCCCCTCGGCCAGGGCGACGTCCTCCGCCAGCGCCTGGAGCGCACGGTCGTACGGCTCCGACATGTCCGGGAAGCGCTCGCCCAGGGCGTCCAGGTTCGGCCCGATGAGCGGGTTGTCCCCGAGCAGGTTCACGTGGTCGTCGATCACCATGATGTCGCCCGGCGCCCAGAGCGGGTTCATCCCGCCGCACGCGTTGGAGACGACCAGGACGGCGGCGCCGAGACGTCGCATGACACGCACGGGAAACGTCACCTCGGCCAGGCCGTAGCCCTCGTAGCGGTGGAACCGGCCCTGCATGGCAACGATGCGCCGCCCCGCCAGGGTGCCGAACAACAGCCGGCCCGTATGCGTCTCGACCGTCGAGAGCGGGAAGTGCGGCAGCTCCGCGTAGGGTATCGAGGTCTCGAGCTCGATCGCCTCCGCCAGCGCGCCGAGCCCGGTGCCGAGGATGATGGCCACCTCGGGCGCCCACGAGGTGCGCCCCCGCACGGCCGCCACCGCCTCCTCCAGCATCCGCGCCTGTGTCTCCGCGGCCGGCTGGCTCAACGGTCCTCCTCCGCCACCCCGCCCACCTCCGCTTCACCCTCGAGCAGCGAGAACGTGGGCGGGTTGCGCATCAGGGCGCCGGCGGGCCTCGGCCCGACCTCCGCGCCGCTGTCGGGCCCGCCCGCGGCAGCCAGGCCATCGTCCGCCGCGTCCGCCTCGTCCGCTTCGTCCGCTTCGCCCTCGGCGACGCCGACGGTTTCGTCATCGGCTGGCGCGAACTCCAGCACTGAGGCGATCTCCTCGATGTCCTCGAGGTGCTGCAGGCCCTCCAGCGGCTCCACTTCCTCCTCGTCCTCCTCGAGCGCTCCCGAGATCACATCCGTCGGCGGCCGGGCGCGCCGCTCCATGCCGAAGCCGAAGCGGCGAGGCTCCCCGCCCCGGTCGGGCTCCGCCCGGCGGTGTGCGCGCCTCTCCCACGGCTGCCCGGCCTCCGCCTCCGCCTGCGCCTCGAGCTCGAGGGAGTCCTCCTGCACCGAGAGCTCGGCCAGCTCCCGCTCGAGGAAGACCCGGAAGCTCTGGATCAGGTGGCCGCGGCGGGCGCGCACCCGGCGCAACGCCTCCTCCTCCTTTTCGCGCGCCGTGTGGGCGCGGGCGAGGATGTCCTCCGCGGCGGCCTCGGCCTCGCGGCGCAGGAGGTCCGCATCGCGGGCCGCCTGCCGGTGGCTCTCCTCCCGGTACTCCTGCGCCGTCACGAGCGCGTCCGTGAGCGCCTTCTCCCGCTCCCGGAAGTCCTTCACCTGCTGCTCCAGTCGCGCCAGCCGCTCGATGTGGCCGAGGTTCTCGCGCACGAGCTCCTCCAGCCGGTCGGCCACCAGGTCGAGGAAATCATCCACCAGCTCGGCGTCGTAGCCGCGCATGGAGCGCTTGAAGTCGCCCTTCTTCTTGCGCACCTCGAGTGGGGTCAGATCGATCATGTCACCCGTTCCCCGAAAAGGATGGTCCCCAGACGGACCAGCGTGCTCCCCTCCTCCACCGCGACCTCGAAGTCGCTCGACATCCCCATCGAGAGGGACACGGCCTGGAAGCCAGGCAGCTCGGCGCCGCAGCGCTCGAAGAGGGCGCGCGCGCCGGCGAACGTCGCCCGCACGACGCCCTCGTCCGCCGCGAGCGGCGCCATGGTCATGAGCCCCTCGATGCGCAGGCGCGGCAGCGCGCAGATCTCCGCAATGGCGTCGAGCGCGGCCCCGGACGCGAAGCCGCCCTTCGTCGCCTCCCCGGAGACGTTCACCTCCACGAGGCCGCGCACCTGCTCGAGCCCCGCCGCCTCGGCGCCGGCCGACAGCGCGCGCGCCAGGCGCAGCGAGTCGATCGACTCGATCATGTCGAACAGCGGCAGCGCGCGCTCGACCTTGTTGCGCTGGAGATGACCGATCAGGTGCCACTCCACCGCCTGCCGCCCCACCGCCTCCACCTTCGCCTCGAGCTCCTGCACCCGGTTCTCACCGCAAACGCGCAGTCCGGCCTCTATCGCAGCGGCCGCGGCGGACGGCGGGTGCCCCTTCGTCACGGCGACGACCGTCACCTCATCGCGTCGGCCGACCCGCCGGAGAGCCGCCTCGATGCGCTCTCGCACGTGGGGTAGGCTCCCCCGTAGCCTCGCTTCGTACATGGCGATGGAATTGTACGGGTCGTTTGGGGAAAGATCAACGCGGGATGCGGGACGCGGGATGTGGGGCTCGGGGTTCGGGACGCCGGCACGGCCGATGGGTCGGGGGGAGGCTTGCGAGGGCGGGCGCAGCGGCCGAAGTTTGCCGATCCGGCCCACCCGCAGCCCGCCGGCCGGCCCGACCGGCATGGAGAGCGCGCATGGAAACGACGCACGTCCAGACGGCCACGCCCGGCGGTGCCGCCACGGACCACCGCGCGGCGGTGGCGGCCGGCTTCCTGGGGTGGACGCTCGACGCCTTCGATTTCTTCCTCGTCGTCTTCTCGCTGACCGCCATCGCGGCGGAGTTCGGCAGGACGGACGCACAGATCGCGTTGTCGCTGACGCTCACGCTGGCGTTCCGCCCGGTCGGCGCGTTCATCTTCGGCCTGATCGCCGACCGCTACGGCCGGCGCGTCCCCCTCATGATGGACCTCGTCTTCTTCTCCATCATCGAGGTGGCGACGGGGCTCGTCCACAGCTACGCGGCGTTCCTCGTCCTGCGCGCGTTGTTCGGCATCGGCATGGGCGCCGAGTGGGGCGTCGGCGCCTCGCTGGCCATGGAGAAGGCACCGGCGGGCCGGCGGGGGATCCTCTCCGGGCTGCTCCAGGAAGGCTACGCGTTCGGCTACCTCCTCGCGGCCGGCTGCTACTTTCTGGTGTTCCCGCGCTTCGGCTGGCGGCCCATGTTCTTCCTGGGCGGGCTCCCCGCTCTGCTCGCGCTCTACGTCCGCTTCCAGGTGAAGGAGTCGGAAGTCTGGGAGCGGACGCGCAAGACCAGCTGGCGCGAGCTGTTCCGCGAGATCGCCTCGCACTGGAAGCTCTTCCTCTTCATCACGCTGCTCATGGGGATGATGAACTCCGTGAGCCACGGTACACAGGACCTCTATCCCACCTTCCTGCAGCGCGACTGGGGCTTCACGCCGCGGATGCGCGCCGCCCTCACCGCCTTCAGCATGGTGGGCGCGATCATCGGCGGGATCGTGACCGGCATGATCTCGGACCGGATCGGCCGGCGCAGGGCCATCGTCGGCGCGCTCGCGCTCGCGGTGCTTGCCATCCCGGTCTGGGCCTTCGCCCCCAACCTGCTCGTGCTCTGGGTGGGCGCCTTCCTCATGCAGTTCATGGTGCAGGGCGCCTGGGGCGTGATCCCCGCCCACATCACCGAGCTCTCGCCCGACAGCGTGCGCGGCTTCCTCCCCGGCTTCGCCTACCAGTGCGGGGCGCTGCTGGCGAGCGTCATCCCGCTCATCGAGGCCGAGATCGCGCAGCACATGAGCTACGCCCGCTCCATGGCCGTGACCGCCCTCGTCGTCTTCATCCTCGCGGGAGTGGTGGCGGGGCTCGGCTGGGAAAGGCGTGGCGTGCGGTTCGGGGAGCCCGCGGACTGACTCACCAGGCCCGCGCGGGGCTCGCCGTGTCCGCGGGCTCGCGTAATCGTTTCTCGCGGAGGCGCGGGCGGGAGGCTACCGCCGCTCGGCCGGCACGGCGGCGCCGGCCTCGAGCGCCTTGCCCGTGAGCGCCTCCCTGAGCCGGTCGAGGGTGACGCCCTGCTCGAGCCGGCCGCGCTGGGCGAGCGAGACGCGGGCGGTCTCCTCGCTGACCACGACGATGAGCGCGTCGGTCTCCTCCGACAGGCCGAGCGCCGCGCGGTGGCGGGTGCCCAGGCTCTTGTCGAGGATCGGGAACTGGGTGAGCGGCAGGATGACGCCCGCGGCGATGATCATGTCGCCGGAGACGAGCACGGCGCCGTCGTGGAGGGGGCCGTAAGGCAGGAAAATGCTGACCAGGATGTCGGCCGAGACCCTGGCCTGGATGCGGGTGCCGGTGTCCGCGTACTCCTCCAGTCCCACCTGCCGCTCCACGGCGATGATCGCGCCCATCTTGGCACGTGCCAGCCGCTCCACCGCCTCCACGAGCTCGTCCGCCACCACGCTCTCCTCGAGCCGGTTGAAGAAGCGCAGCATCCGGTTCTGCCCGAGGCGGGCCAGCCCGTTGCGCAGCTCCGGCTGGAAGACGATGAGCGCCGCGAAGGCGCCGTACTGGAAGAGCTTCTCCATGATGTAGCGGATCAGGTCCATGTCGAGCGCGCGCGCCGCGATGTAGATCCCGAAGAGAAGCACCAGCCCGACCAGGATCTGGATCGCCCGCGTGCGGACCAGGACCCGCAGCACGTAATAGATCCCGACGCCGACGATCAGGATCTGGATGACGTCCTTGAAGCCCGGCAGCAGGAAGGCGTAGCGGTCGAGGAAGGGGCTCACGAGCACGCTCGGACCTCCTCCGCCAGCGCGAGCGCGCGGCGGACCGCGCCCACATCGTGGACGCGGAACAGGCGGGCCCCGCGGAGCAACGCGATGACGCACGCGGCCAGCGTCCCCTCGAGCCGCTCCTCCGGCCGCAGGCTGCCCGCCGCCTCGCCCACGAACCGCTTGCGTGACGGCCCGACCATCACGGGGCGGCCGAGCGCCGCCAGCCGGGCGAGGCCCGCGAGCACCGCCACGCTGTGCTCCGTCCGCTTCGAGAAGCCGAGGCCGGGATCGACCACGAGCGCCTCAGCCGCGACGCCGGCCGCGCGCGCGCGCTGCACCGCCTCCGCGAGCTCCGCCACCACCTCGCCGACCGGATCGGCGCCGTAGCGGGCTTCCTCGTACCTGGCCATGGTCTCGATCGTACCCCGGGAATGCATCAGGATGATGCCCGCGCCAGCCTCGCACGCGACGGCGCCCAGCGCGGGATCCAGGCGCAGTCCCGAGACGTCGTTCACGACTGCCGCGCCGGCGCCGAGCGCCGCCCGGGCCACCTCCGCCTTCACCGTGTCCACGGACACCACCAGCGCGGGCCAGCGGCGCGCGAGCGCCTCGACCACCGGCACGACGCGCGCCCGCTCCTCCTCGGCGGACACCCTCCGGGCGCCGGGGCGGGAGGACTCGCCGCCGACGTCGATCAGGTCGGCGCCCGCCTCCAGCATCGCCTCCGCATGTCGGACGGCGGCCTCCACGCCCGCGTGGAGGCCGCCGTCCCAGAACGAATCCGGCGTCACGTTCAGGATGCCGAGGATGCACGGCCGATCGAGGGACAGCGGCCCGCGAGCCGTGCGCCAGACCTCCGCTTCCCCCCCGGCCGGCGTCATCAGGAAGCCGGGTCGGCCCCCGGGTCCGCGTGCAGGCGTGCCGTGGAGGGCTCGGCGCCCGCCGACGCGGCGACCGTCGCTTCGCCGACGGTCTCCCCCTCCGGCGCCGGCTCGTCCGCGGGCGCGGTCCCGCCATCGGCGGAGGGCGGCGGCAGGCGGGCGGGCTTCTGCTCGGGCAGCGGCTTGCCGGCCGCGAGCAGGTAGACCTCCTCGCGGTCCAGCGTCTCGCGCTCGAGCAGCGCGCTGGCGAGGGTGTCGAGCAGATCGCGGTTGCTCTTCAGGGCGGCGATCGCGCGATCGTACGCCTCGTCGATGAGGCGCTTGACCTCCCGGTCCACGTCTTCCGCCACGCGCTCGGAGATCTCGCGCCGCTGCACCAGCTCGCGGCCGAGGAAGACCTCCTGCTCGGCGTCGCCGACCGCCATCGGGCCGATCAGCTCGCTCATCCCGAACGAGGTCACCATGCGCCGCGCCATCCCGGTGGCACGCTCGATGTCGTTGCCGGCGCCCGTCGTGATCTTCTCGGGACCGAAGATGAGCTCCTCCGCCGCCCGGCCGCCGAACAGCATGACGAGTCGCGCGATCATGTAGTCCTTGGAGTAGGAGTGCCGGTCCTCCTCGGGGAGGGAGGCCGTCACGCCCAGCGCCCGGCCGCGCGGCACGATCGTGATCTTGTGCACCGGGTCCAGCCCCGGGATCCTGATCGCGACGACGGCGTGCCCCGCCTCGTGGTACGCCGTCAGCTTCCGCTCGGCCTCCGAGAGCACCATGCTCTTGCGCTCGGTGCCGAGCATCACCTTGTCCTTGGCGTCCTCGAGGTCCTCGTTGTAGACCTTGTCCTGGTCCCGACGCGCCGCCAGCAGCGCCGCCTCGTTCACCAGGTTGGCCAGGTCCGCGCCGGACAGCCCCGGCGTGCCCTTGGCCAGCGACTTCACGTCCACGTCGCCGGCCAGCGGGATCTTGCGCAGGTGCACGCGCAGGATGCCCTCCCGGCCGCGCACGTCCGGCGCGTCCACCACCACCTGCCGGTCGAAGCGACCCGGCCGCAGCAGCGCCGGGTCGAGCACGTCCGGCCGGTTGGTGGCCGCCAGCAGGATCACGCCATCGTTCGACTCGAAGCCGTCCATCTCGACGAGCAGCTGGTTCAGCGTCTGCTCCCGCTCGTCGTGCCCACCCCCGAGACCCGCGCCGCGGTGGCGGCCCACCGCGTCGATCTCGTCGATGAAGATGATGCACGGCGCGTGGGCCTTGCCCTGCTCGAAGAGGTCGCGCACGCGGGACGCGCCCACGCCCACGAACATCTCGACGAAATCCGACCCCGACATCGAGAAAAACGGCCGCCCCGCCTCGCCCGCCACCGCCCGCGCCAGCAGCGTCTTGCCCGTACCGGGCGGGCCCACCAGCAGCACGCCCTTGGGCAGCCGCCCGCCCAGCCGGCTGAACTTCTGCGGATCCTTCAGGAAGTCGATGACCTCCTTCAGCTCCTCCTTCGCCTCATCGCAGCCGGCCACGTCCGCGAAGGTGACCTTCGGGGTGTCCCCCGTCAGCAGCCGCGCCTTCGACTTGCCGAACTGGAACGCCTTCGAGCCGCCGCCCTGCATCTGGCGGAACATGAAGATCCAGAAGCCGAAGATCAGGATCCACGGCAGCGCGCCGAGCAGGTACCCCCACCAGTTCTGGCGCGGCTCGGCGGCCGTGATGTTGACGTTCTTGGCCTCGAGCAGGGACAGGATCTGCTCGCTGTCCTTGATGGGAAGCAGGGTCCAGAAGTCGCGCGACTTGTGGCCATCCACGGTGACGGGGGTGCGCAGCTTCCCCTCGACGCGCTTGCCGTCGATGACGGTCGCGTCCTGCACGTTCTCGCCCTGGAGCTGCTCGCTAAACTGCGTGAAGCTCAGCTCGACCTGCTGGTCCCGCTTGGGCGAGAGGACCTGTATGATGAGTATCGGGATGAGGATGACCAGGACCCAGAACGAGGCCGTCTTGGTGACCTTCGCCCAGCGGCCACCGCCCCCGCCCGGCGGCAACTTCTTCCCGCGATTCCCGTCACGATCAGGCATTACCGACACATCCTTCGAGCGAACCCGCCGCCCGCCGCCGGCTCAGAGGCTGGCGATGAAGGGAAGGTTCCGGAAGTTCTCACTATGATCCAGCCCGTAGCCGACGAGGAACTCGCGGGGCGCGTCGAAGCCGACCCAGCGCGGCTCGCGCGCCAGAGTCGGCGCGATCCGCTTGTGCAGCAGCGCGCACAACTCGATGCTCCTCGGCCCCCGCTTCTCCAGGAGCGGGATCAGCCGGTTGATCGTCGTGCCGCTGTCGATGATGTCCTCGACCAGCAGCACGTGCCTGTCCTCCAGCGTTGCGCCCGGGTCGTAGAGCAGCCGCACCTCGCCGCTCGAGACGGTGCCAGCGCCGTAGCTCGAAGCTACCAGGAAGTCCATCTGGATCGGCCGCTTGATCTGCCGCACCAAGTCCGCCATGAAGATGAAGGAGCCCTTGAGCAGCCCCAGCACCAGCACGGGTTCCCCCTCCGCGTATCCCGCGGCGATCTCCTCGCCCATCTCCGCCACGCGGCGCGCGATCTGCTCCGCCGGGTAGACGATGCGCCGCAGCGCCTGCCCGCCCGTCCGCGCGTGCGTCTCAGCCGTGTCGTGCATCCTTCACCGTGATCCGCAGGAACCCTCCGCCGGATGCCGTCGGCGCCTCCGGCGCGTGGGACACCCCGACCACCCAGAGCACCTCGCCGTCCGCATGCGCGAGGACCGGGATCCGCCGCCGGTCCGCGCGGCCGATCCGTCGCTCGAGGAACAGCTTCTTCAGCTTTTTCGTGCCGTACGGGAGCCGGATCCGATCGCCGGGGCGCCAGCCCCGCAACTCCACGGGAAAGCAGAGAGCATCGACGGCGAAGGCGCGCGAGCCGGGCCGATGCCCGCCTCTCGACGAAAGGCTCCAGCGGACGACGAGCGGCCGGCCGCCGATCCGCGCGTTGGCCTCGCCCCCGCCCGCCCGCGCGATGAGCACGGGTCGATCCGGCGCGGCCACCCCGGGCCCGACGCCGCGGATCTGGATGCGGTCGAACTCCCGCCCGATTCGCAGGCCGCCGGAAAGCGCGACCGCGCCGCCACTTCCACCGGATCTAATAAACTCAAGCGCCGCCCGGGTTCCGGCCCGATCAGGGGCGCATCCGTGGCGGCGCAGCAGGCGCCTGAGGCAGCGTGCCCGTACGCGAGGATGATACGCAAGAAAGCGGGTTCTGGCAACCTCCGTCACCCCCTCCGCGCGGGCCGCCACGACGTCGGTTTCGACGTGCTCGAGGAGCGCGCTCCACGCGGCTTCCGCGCCCCTCGCCGCGTCGGCCGAGCGGGCCAGCGCGCCCGCGGCGCCCGGGATCACCGCCTCCAGTGCGGGGAGCACGCGCAGCCGTAGCCGGTTGCGCGCGTAGCGAAGGTCCAGATTGCTCGGATCGTCGCGCCAGCGGAGCCCGGCCGCGTGGGCGTGGGCCTCGAGCTCCGTCCGCGTGAAGGGAAGCAGCGGCCGGACGAGGTCGCCGCGGTGGGGCGCGATGCCGGAGAGGCCGACGAGGCCGGCGCCACGCAGCGCGCGGAACAGGACCGTCTCGGCCTGGTCATCCGCGTGGTGAGCCGTCACGATGAGCGAGGCGCCGGCCCGTGCTGCCGCCGCGCGCAGAAATGCGTAGCGCAGCGCGCGCGCCTCCGCCTCGGACACCGGCGCGCTGGGCGCGGCGGCTCGCTCGAGGGGGATCCGCCAGGCGCGGCAGAGCCCCGCCACCCAGTCGGCGTCCGCGCCGCTGCCCGGCCGCATGCGGTGGTCGAAGTGCGCCGCCACGAGCGAGGGACGAGCCTCGCGCGGGAGCGAGCGGAGGAGGTGGAGCAGGACCACGGAGTCGAGCCCGCCGGAAAGGGCGACGAGCAGCGCCTGCCCGCCGAGCTCGGGACCGGCCAGGTCGAGCAGGTGCCGGCGGAAGCGCGCGGAGAGCGCCGCCGCACCGGCCGTCATCCGCTGGGTTCCGCGGCGCTGCATCCTGGCGATTCCTTCCGGGCGGAGCCGTGGGCCGGGTCGCCTGAAGATAACGCGAGCGCCGCGATTCCGGAGCGGCGTGCGCGCGCCAGGGTCGCCGGCGGCCCTAGCGCCGGCGCGTATGCACCCTGCCGGAGCCCCCGAGGCCGTAGTCGGCGTAACGGTACCGGGCCTGCCGGCGTGCCCGGCGCGCGAGCCGCTCGCGGCGGAATTGCGCGTCGTACCCCCACGGCTCGTAGTCGGCCGTGCGGGAGCGCTCGTAGCCCGCGCCATACGGAGGCTCGTGCCCGGAGGCGTACGGGCGCTCGTAGCCGGCCGCACCGGCGGGCGAGGCGCCGAACGGACGCTCGCGGAAGCGCGCCTCGAGATCGAGATCGTAGTCGTAGCGCATGCGGTCCTTCCTTCCTACTCGGATTCTCCTTCGCTCCCCGCGCCGGCCTCGGCGCGTCCGGGCGCGGCACGGTTGACGCCGCTCCGCGACGCCGCGCGCCCGCCAGGCTCGCCCGGGCCCTGCGCCGAAGTCTCCGTCTCCGCCTCATCGGCACCGGGCCGCCGCTGGCCGACGGTGAGGCGGGCGCGGACACCGCGCACGCCGTCCACATCCCAGGCGTCGTCGGTGGCGTAGCGGACCTCCTCGTAGCTCGGGAGCGTGCCCTCGAGCGTCACGATGCCTTCGCCGACCTCCACCCGGATGGCGTCCGCATCCACCCACGTGTCGTAGAAGAGGGCGTCCTCCACGTCCTCCTGGATCTCGTCGTCTCCACGGCGGCGCCGCTGAAGCCGATCGTAATAGGGCCCGTAGCCGTAGCGCGCCGGGCCGTACTCCTCGCCGGCGCTCCATTGCGGTCGATAGTGGTGAACCGGCTGCCAGTCTGCCCCCGGCTCGGTGGCGGCGAGCCCGGCGCCGCCGTCGAACTCGGCCGTGCGCGCGAAGTCGCGGCGGTGCGGGGCGCTGAGCCGTGCGCTGGTGCGGTAGCCCACCTCGTAGTCCCGGTTGGTGCCGCCGTAGCCGCGGCCACCCACGTAGCCGCCACCCCAGATGAACTCGTCCGGCTCGGGCTCGTCCCACGGCTCGGCCTCGAACGAGCCCCGGCTGCGCAGCGCGCCGCCGTCGTAGCCCATCGCCCAGCCGTGGCCCGGCGAGGCGGGGTAAGGCGAATCGTAGCCACCGCGCGCGCCGCGCGGGCGCCGCCGCGGCCAGGACCGGTACTCGGGATCGTAACGCATCTCGGCTCCTCCTCTGCGTGTCTCGCGTGGCGAACGGATGGCCCTGAAACGAGAACGCCGCACCCGGGAGGGGGTGCGGCGTCGCGCTCGGGCACAGGCGCCGGGGCGCAAGCTCTATTCCATGGGCGCACCGGCAGGCCGGCCGCCACCGCTCGCGCCCGCGGCGGGCGCCGGCGGACGGCCGAGGCGCCGGCTCATGACCTCCGCGAGCCTGTCCGGCCGGTCGCTCTGCACGCCGTCCACCCCCCAGTCGAGAAGGCGCGCCATGGCCTCGGGCTCGTCCACTGTCCATACCTGCACCGCGATGCCGTGCCGGTGCGCATCGCGCACGAAGCGGGGGGTGACCACGCGCCAGGCGCCCCAGCGCTCCGGCACCTGGAGCACATCCACGGGCGGCGCCCACGCCCAGCCGAGATGCAGGCGGTGCACGAAGTAGAGGGGGCGGATCTGGTCCATGGACGCGCTCACCGCACCCGGCCACTCGCGGAAACGCGTGCGCTCCGCGGGGTGCAGGCCGGCGGCCACGATCCGGTCCACGGCGCCGTGGCGCCGGGCGACGTCGAAGAACGGCTGCTGCGCGGCCCCGGCCTTGACCTCGACCGTGAAGCGCATGTCTGGCAGCGCATCCAGGACCTCGTCGAGCGTGGGGACCCGCACGCCGCGCCCGCGGAACGGGAAGCTCCGCCCGCCGTCGGGCGTGAAGCGGTAGCCCGCGTCCAGGGCGGAGAGCTCCGCGAGGGTGAAGGAGGCGACGTCGCCTTCCGCGTCCGTCGTGCGATCCACGCGCGCGTCGTGGATGACCACGCACGCGCCGTCGGCGCTCACGCGCACATCCAGCTCGATCATGTCGGCGGCCCAGTCCCGGGCCGCGGCCGTGAACGCCTCCAGCGTGTTCTCGGGCGCGAGCCCCGCCCCGCCGCGATGCGCCACGAGGAGCGGCGCGCCCGAGAGGACCGGCCAGGCCGGCCGGCTCACGGCGCCTCGTCCTCGTCCTCGTCCTCGGCCCACACGAGCGCGAGCCGGTCCGCCTCCTCGACGTCCAGCCGGTGGAGGCGGTAGAGCACCAGGTCGATCAGCCGCAGCGCCGCGTCCCGCTCCGCCGCGCGCTCGCGCGCGGTCTCGCCCGTCAGCGCGATGGCACGCCCCGCGAGGAAGAGCAGGATGTCCTCCGCCACCTCGGGCCGCGGGTGCGCCGGCGCGCGCGAGTCGGGCGCGGCCTCGCGCAGGAGCAGCCCGTCGACGAAGGCGAGGAACCCCGGGAACGCCAGCTCGACGAGCCCCCGTCGCCTGAGCCCCTCCTCGTCCGTCAGCCGCTCCCACGAGAGCTCCTCCCAGTAGAGCTGGCGCGCCTGTTCCAGCAGGTGCTCCCGCACGCTCGCCTCGAGCCCCGACGACGGCGGCGGCGCCAGGTGCGTGGACAGGAGCTTCTCGAGCCGGATGCGGCGGCAGGCCAGGAAGGCCTCGGGGAGGGTGTACCTCGCTTCGGGATCGCCGCTCATGGGAAGCGCTCGCTGTGGAAGGGCGGACCCGCTCTCGACGCATTCTACGCGGCGGCTCGCCACCCCGCAAATGCCCCGGTCCTGCGACCGCGACCGAGGCGCAGCCCCACCCGCCGTTCGCGGTTTCCCGGAGGGTCAGCCGGCCCGCCTGAGATCCGTGGCGGGCTGCGCGGTCGCATAGCTGCGCAGCGCGTCGGGGTAGGCGGCCAGGAGCGGCGGCGGCGCGGGGACGGGCCGACCGGCGAGCATAGCGTCGAACTGGATGGCGTTCACGACCGCCTGCGCCTTGTAGTGGTTGTTGAAGACGACGTCCACGCTCTCCGTGCCGGGCTCGGCGGCCACCTCGCGCGTGCGCTCGACCCAGTGGCGGAGGCGCTCGGGCGTGTAAAGGTAGTCGTAGCGCGCGTCGCGGCCGGCGTCCCTGCGGAACCAGTCCCTGTAGTTGCGGCCGTGGACCCGCACATAGCCGATGCGCGCCGTGGCGCGGGCGCTCGGTTTCAGGCACTCATGGAAGAGCGGCTGGTCGATGTTGACGAACCCGACGCCGTGGTCCGCGAGCCAGCCGTAGAAGCCGGCCTCGTTCCAGCTGGCGTGCCGGACCTCGAGCACGAGCGGCAGGTCCTGGAAGGTTTCCACCACGTCCTCCAGCCACTCGCGGTTGGCGCCGTCGTGCTTGAAGGACATCGGGAACTGCACGAGCACGGCGGAGAGGCGGGCGGCCTCGAGCAGCGGCGCGAACCCGGCGCGCGCCTCGCGCACCTCGGCGCGCGTCCAGGCGCTGCCGCGCTCGTGCGTGAAGCGACGCCACAGCTTGGCCGCGAACCGGAAGCGCGGGCGCTCCGCGACACGCTCCACCCAGCGCTCGGCCGTGGCGGGCTTCGGCGGGCCGTAGAAGCTCGAGTTGATCTCCACCACGTCGAGGTACTCCGCCAGATAGCGGAGCCGATCGAATCCCCGCGGCCGCGGCTCGGGATAGACCTGGCCGCGCCAGTCCTTGTAGTCGAACCCGGCCACCCCGACCCGGATGTCTCCCATACGCTGCTCCTGCAGCAGCAACGTGCCCGCCCACGCCCACATGGTGCTGCGGTGCGAAGGTCGTGCCGGGGCGGCGGATCCCGCACCACCACGGCACCGATGGACACGGGGGGTTCCGGTTACCGGTCGGGCCGGTTCTTCTCGAGGAGCCGCCGCATGGCGGCGACGCGCGGCTGGAACTCGGGATCGGCGTGCTCCCAGAGCGCGATGAAACGAGCGGCGTGCTCGGCGGCGCGCGCGTGGTCTCCGTGTGCGTCGTAGAGGCGGGAGAGGCGCTCGTGCATCGGGGCGAGATCGGTCGCATCCGTCAAGATGCGGTCGACCCAGGGGGTTGCCAGGTAGCGCTCGCCCACCGCGATGGCGGAGTCCGGGATCCCGGCCGCCTCGTAGGCGCGCTCGAGGTCCGGCAGGTTGCAGATCGGGCAGGGGCTGGCTCCATCTGCCGCCTGGAAGTCGCGCACGGCATCGGCGATCCGGCCGGCGTGAAGCGCCGTCCAGCCGCGCGCCGAGAGCACGCCCGCCCGGTCGTCGCCCTGGAGGCCGGCGGGACCGGACCGGTCGAGCTCGTCGAGGACGGCGCGGGCGCGGTCGCCACGCCCCGCCATGCCATAGGCCACCGCGACCAGCGTGTAGGGCCGGTCCGGTGCGGGCACGGAGTCCAGCGGCAGGGCGCGCAGGACGGAGTCGAGCGCGCTGCCGGCGGAGCCAGGGTTGCCGCGGATGAGGGCGTCCGCGAGCGGGCCGGCGACCACGGCGACGGTGAGCGCGGAGCCGAGATTGCCGCGCTCACGGTAGAGGCGCGCGGCCGCCGCGGCGTGGGAGCGCGCCTCCGAGAGCCGGCCCTCCGCTGCCGTAATCGTCGAGAGAAACTCGTGCACCGGTGCCGCGAAGAGCCCGGCGCCGCCGGCGGCGAGCAGCGACTCCGCGGGGCCTCGCGCGGCATCGAAGTGGCCCTGCGCGCTCTCGAGCAGGATCCGCTGGATCAGGACGGAGACGTTGCCCGGCGAGCGCCGCTCCACGACGCTCAAGATCGAATCCGCCACCGGGTACCGGCCGAGGTTGATCTCACCATCCACGAGGTTGGCGAGCGCGAGTGGATTGAGCGGATCGGCGGCCACGGCCCGGCGTGCGTACTCCTGAGACAGCGCCGGCTGGCGCAGAAGGCCGTAGGCGATGGCGATGTTGTTGAGGGCCGTGAAGTCGCCGGGGTAGAGCTCGAGCAGCGTGCGGTAGGAGGCCACGCCGGCGGCGTAGTCACCGCGGACGTAGGCGTCGAATGCCGTGGCCTGGAGCCGCTCGCGCTCGGTGAGGTGGTCGCGGTACTTCACGGCGCGCGCGGAGGCGTCCAGCCGCTGCCGCCGCGGGGCGCCCGTGTTGCCGTACGCCGCGGCGAGCTTGCGCCAGGCCATGGCGAAGGTGCTGTCCAGGGCGACGGCCGACTGGAGCAGCGGGATGGCAGTGTCGTAGTCGCTCCGGTTCATGGCGCGGACGCCGCGCGAGTAGCGCTCGAGCGCCTGGAGCGAGGTGGTCGTGACGGCCTCCAGCGGGTCGCCCTGGCGAAGGCTCCGCAGCGAATCCCCGATCTTCTCGCGCAGATCGCCGGACAGCCGATCGAGCGCCGGGATCAGGGCGGTCGAATCCGCGGCCGTCTCGCGGTAGGAGGCGAGGACGGCGCCATCGGCGGCGTTCACGAGCCGGGCGGTCAGCACGTAGGTCCCCGCAGCGCGGCCGACCTCGCCGGCCAGCACGGCCTTGATCCCGCCGCGCCGCGCTACCTCGCGGGCGAGGGTGGGGGTGAGGCGCGCGTCGGTGGAGTCGCGCTCCATGCGCGCAAGCACCTCGCGCACGTACGCGGGCTCGACCACGGTGACCGTCGGCGTCTGCTCGAAATCGACGCGGAACGCCTCCGTGAGCACGGCGGCGAGGGCCGCATCCCCGCCCGCGCCCTGGAAGTCGGCGATGAGCACGCGGTCGCGGCTCTGCAGCGCGCCGGAGGCGACGAGCGAGCCGAACGGGCCGACGCCGGCGTTGCGCAGCCCAATGTAGCCGCCCGCCGTCAGGCCGAGCAGCAGGAAGGCGACGATGCCGCCGAGGACGGCCCGCGGCCAGGTCAGGAGGACGTGGTGCTTCCCCGCCCCGGCGGGCGGCGCCTGCGTGGGGTGCTCGCCCCACCCCGTGTCGCTTTCGGATTGCAGCCCCGGCAGCAGCGTGGGATCACGCGGCCGGAAGGTGGGGAGCCCCTCCTGCACGAACGCCGTGCCGAGCACGACGGGCAGCCCGACCACGAACAGGACGATGGCGAACGCCGGTACCCAGGAGGGGAGCCCCACGTGGTCCGTGAGCTCCGAGACCACCTGGTAGCCGCCCCACGACGTCACCAGGTAGATGCCGAGGATCTGCCACAGGGAGCGGCGGTGCAGCTCGCGGACGATCCGGCGCAGTCGCGACACGGGGCGACTCCGGGCTCAGGGCTTCGGGGTCGGCGCCACCTTGGCGGCCGCGCCCTTGAAGTCCCCCGCCTTGACGATGGTGAGGCGCGAGAGGTCGATGTACTTCCTCAGTACCGCTACGATCTGCGCGGGCGTGAGCGCGGCGATCGCCTTCTCCTGCGCCGCGGTGAACTCCATGGTTCGTCCGTAGAGGAGCTCGGTGGCGAGCTGCGCGGCCAGGCCCGCGTCCTGCGCGCGGCCGACGCGGGCCGACTGGAGGTAGCCCTCCCTGGCCTTCTGCACCTCGTCGGGGGTGAAGCCGTCCGCGAGCGCGCGCTGCATCTCCTCCTTGAAGGCGGCCTCGAGGCGGTCCGCGTTCTGGGGCGCGTAGATCGCGTAGGTGATGAACTGCCCGACGGGGTCGAGCGGGCCTGCCTGGATGACGGAGCCGACGCCGTAGCTGAGCCCCTCCTTCTGCCGGATGCGGGTGGCCAGTCGCGAGTTGAGGAAGCCGCCGCCCAGCATGTAGTTGCCGAGCAGCAGCGCGGGGTAGTCGGGGGAGGTGTCCTTCAGGTCGAGGGTCGCGCCGGCCACGAACATGGCGTTCGCCTTGTCGGGCGTCTCGAGCGACTCGTCGACGGCCGGGTTGGCGTGATACGCCTCGGCGATGTGCTGGTACGCCTCGGGCGCCTTCCAGCCGCCGAACATGCTGTCGGCCAGCGCGCCCACCTGTGCCGCGTCGAAGTCGCCGACCACGGCCATGGCGCCGGAAGCGGCGCCGTAGAAGCGGTGGTAGAAGTCCTTCACCTGCGCGAGCGTCGCCGCCTTGTAGGAGGCCGCGGCCTCATCGGGCGTCTGCACGTAGCGCGGGTGCCCCTTGGGCCACGGGCTCACCTTGCGCTGGTACTCCGTGAAGGCCAGCACCTGCGGCTCCGAGCGCTGCTGCTCGACCTGGGCGAGATCCTCCGTCCTGAGCGTCTCGAGCTCCGTCGAGTCGAACGCCGGCTCGCGCAGCACCTCGCCCACCAGGCGGAGCACGGCCGGCAGGTTCGGACGCGTCGTCTCGATCCGGACCGACGCGCTGGTGGCGCCGCCGCTCACGCTGACGCGCGCCTTCAGCCGGTCCAGCTCATCCTTCAGCTGCTGGCGCGTGTGCTCCTTCGTGCCGCGCATGAGCATGTCCGCCGCCATGTCCGGCGTCGCGCCCATGTTCATGAGCGCCTGCTCCGAGCCGAGGCGCAGCAGGATCTCGGCGTTCACCGTCTCGCCGCGCGTCTTCTTCGGCAGCAGCGCGACCTGGAACCCGTCGGCGAGCGTGCGCCGCGTGGTGCGGGAATCGATGTTGGCCGGCGACGGATCGAATGCCTCGCCCTGCGCGACCTGCGCGTCCCCCTTGTAGTCCTTCACCATCGCGGCGACGTCGCCCGCCGCGGGAATCTCCGCGCGATCCGGCTTCTCCGTCGGCACGAACTCGCCGAGGGTCAGGTTGGACGGCTTGAGGTACGCCGCCGCGACCCGCTGCACGTCCGCCGGCGTGACCGCCTTCACGCGGTCGCGGAACAGGAACATCAGCCGCCAGTCGCCCATCGCTGCCCACTCGCTGATCTCGAGCCCGACGCGCATCGAGCTGTTCAACGTGAGGTCGATGTTCTTGAGAATGGTGGCCTTGCCGCGCTCGACCTCCTCCGCCGTGGGCGGCGTCTTCACCACGTCGGCGAGCGCCTGCTCGAGCGCGACGCGGGCGCTGTCGAGCGAGTCCTCCTTGCGGACCTGGGCGAAGGCGAGGAGCATGCCCGGGTCGTGGAACTGGAAGGCGTCCGAGCCCACGTCCGAGGCCTTCCTGGTGTCGACCAGCGCCTTGTAGAGCCGGCCCGCGGGCGAGGCGCCGAGCACCTCCGAGAGCACGTCCACGGCCGCGAAGCCGGGGCTCGAGCCGGCCGGCACGTGGTAGCCCGCCATGACCACCTGCACATCACCGACTCGGCGCAGCGTCACCGTGCGCTCGCCGTCCTGCGTGGGCTCGACCGTGTAGGTCGGGACCAGCACGTCCGCGCCCGTGCGCTTCGGCTTCGGGATCGCGCCGAACTTCTTCTCCACGAGCGCGAGCGCCTGCGCCGGATCGAACTTCCCCGCGATCATGAGCAGCGCGTTGTCCGGCTGGTAGTACTTGTGGTAGAAGCGGTGCAGCCGCTCGATCGGCACGTTCTCGATGTCGGAGCGCGCGCCGATCGTCGAGTGCCCGTACGCATGCCACAGGTACGCCGTGGAGAGCACGCGCTCCATCAGAATGTTGAAGGGGCTGTTCTCGCCCATCTCGTACTCGTTGCGGACCACCGTCATCTCGGACTCGAGGTCCTTCTTCGCGATGAAGCTGTGGACCATCCGGTCCGCCTCCAGGTCGAGCGCCCAGTCCAGGTTGGCAGCCGTGGCCGGGAACACCTCGAAAAAGTTGGTCCGGTCCACCCACGTGGTGCCGTTCGGCTGCGCGCCGTGCTCCGTCAGCTCCTGCGGAATGTTCGGGTGGTGCGTCGAGCCCTTGAACAGCATGTGCTCGAACAGGTGCGCCATCCCGGTCTCGCCATAGTCCTCGAATCGCGAGCCGACGAAGTACGTGATGTTCACGGTCGTCGTCGGCTTGGAGGCGTCCGGGAAGAGCAGCACCTCGAGCCCGTTCGGCAGCGTGTACTGCGTGATGCCCTCAACGGTGGGACCCTTTACGGCCCGGGCCGCGGCGGCCGGCGCCGCCTTCGCGGGCGCCTTCGTCTGCTGGGCGTGGAGCGGCGCGGCCAGCGCCAGCGCGAGCACGAGCGCCGGCGCGGCGCCCCGAGCGAAGCGGATCCTGGTCATGAGTCACTGCCCGGAGGGGAGGAAAACTGGGAATCACGGGCGGGCGTCCCGGATGCGGGACGCCGGCACCTTTGAAGATACTTACCCTACTTCGTGGCATCAACTTTCGGAGGTGAGCGACCGGCGCGAGCGCGGTCCGAGTCCACGTGCCGCGGGCCGGTCAGCTCCCCGGGCTCTCACTCCCGCGGATCCGCTGGATGGCGGCCTGGATCGCGTTGATGACCCGGAACTCCGCCTCGTCCTTCAGCCTCGCCTCGAGGGCGGGGATGCTGGAGGATTGGCCGAGCCGGCCGAGCGCGCCGGCGGCGGACTGCCGGATGAAGAGGTCCTCGTCGGCGAGGAGCGGGGCGAGGCGCCTGGCGAGCATCTCCTCGCTGCCCTGCGAGACGGCGATGAGCGAGCCGATGGCCGCCTGTCGAGCCTGCCGGCTGTGGCCGGGCCCGATGAAGGCGAGCATGAGCCCCCGGGCGGTGGCGGGGTCGACGCGGCCCAGGGCAACGATGGCGTTGGCGCGCAGCACGTCGAGCCAGGAATCCCGGTCGAGCATGGCGCGGATCACGGGCAGCGCCGCGGCGGGGGCCACGGCGGCGTACGACTGGGTGGCGGCGCCGCGCACGTAGAGCGAGGAGTCCGCGCGGGCCAGCTCGGCCAGCCGCGCCTGGACCGGGGCCGCGGGGAACTTCCCCAGCGCGACGGTCGCGTCCCCGCGGACGCGCGCGTCGGCATCCCGTGTAGCGTCGAGCAGGGCGGCGCGGGCGAGGGTGTCCGGGGCGAGGCCGGCCAGGTCCCGCACCGCGCGGTCGCGCACGCCCCAGAAGGCGTCGCCGCGGGCGGCCGCGGCCACGGCCGCGACGGCCTCGGGCTGGTCCTTGCGCCCGGCCAGCAGCCCGGCGGCGATTATGCGGCCGATCACCCCGTCGTCGTGCCGGAGCTGGTAGACGAGCATGGTGGTGGGGCGGGGGAAGTCGGTGATGTCGAGCAGCCAGCCGCCCTTGTCCCAGCGGATCGCGCGCGGCGCGCCGGGCAGCGGCAGCGTGAGCCGGCCGCCGCCGCCGCGCACCTGCATCACGCCGCGAACGGGGCCGGCCTCCGTCGTCGCCTCGATGTCCACGTCCACGTCGAAGAAGCCGGTCAGCGAGTCGCGCGGCTGGACCTCGCGGGCCTGGAGCGCGAGGGTCTTCGCGGCGTCGTCGTAATGGTAGGAGACGCGGACGACGGGGAAGCCGGCCTTGTAGACCCAGTCGGTGAAGAAGCGCGAGAAGTCCCTGCCGGTCTCCTCCTCGAAGGCCTTCTCGAGGTCCGCGCTGGTGACGGTCGAGAACTGGTTCGCGACGGTGTAGCGGTGCATGGCCGCCCAGAAGGTGGAATCGCCGAGCTGGTGGCGGAGCATCTGCAGGATGGTGGCGCCCTTCGGGTAGATGTGACCGCTGAAGAAGAGCTCGAACGGGTCGGTCACCCAGCGGTCGTAGACGATCGGCCGGCGCGCGTTCCGGTCCGCGGCGATGACCTGCTCCTGCGCCTCGTAGCGGTCGAGGTCGCCCTCGTCCTTCCCCTGGTCGGCGTAGCGGAAAGTCTGCTCCATGAAGGTGGCGAAGCCCTCGTTCAGCCAGATGTGCGCCCACGTCCGCGTGGTCAGCAGGTCGCCGTACCACTGGTGCCCGAGCTCGTGCGCGACGAGGCCGCCAGAGTACGCCTGCGGCTCCGCCCAGCGCGGGTGCAGGATGCCGTTGTCGAGCTGCGTGGTGGCGGTCACGTTCTCCATGCCGCCGAAGATATAGTCGGGCGTCACCGACTGGTCGTACTTGCTCCACGGGTAGGGGTAGTGCGTCTTGTCGGAGTAGACCTGGATGGCGCGCGGCGTCATGCCGAAGCCGCGCCAGCCCGCCTGCACCGAGTCCGGATAGACCCAGTAATCCACCGGCACGTCCTTCCAGTGGTCGCGCAGCACCGCGTAGTCGCCGATGACCATCGACATGAGATAGCTCGACGCCGGGTGCTCGAGCTTCCAGTGCCAGACGATCCCGCCGCCCACGCGCGTCGAGTCCACCAGCCGTCCGTTCGACAGCGCGCGCTCCCCCGTCGGCGTGCGGATGTAGAACTCCCAGAGCGTCTTGTCGTTCGGGTAGTCGTAGGTCGGGATCCAGTAGCGGTTCAGCTCCGTCTCGCCCTGCGTCCACAGGATGTGCATCCGGTCGATGAAGTACGCGCCCTGCTTCGGCCGCACCGCCTCGTACGCGATCGTCACCGCCGCCGTCGCGCCCTCGGCCAGCGCGCTCGGCGTGTGCACCGTCACCGTGTGGCCGTCGTAGTCGTAGCGGAGCGCGCGACCCTTCGCGCCCTTCACCGAAGCGATCTTCATCCCCTCGGCATCGAACGCCAGCGTGGAGAGCGGCCCCTTCGTCACCCGCACGTGCAACGTGGTGGTGCCCACGACGGCGTGCCGCGTCCAGTCCAGCCGCAGGTGCGTCACCTGGTTCTGGAGGTCGTACGGGTGCTGCCGCTCCGCGTGCGCGGTCCCGGGCGGCAGCGGCCCCCACGTGATGTAGGGCCCCTGCTGGAACGCCGGGGTGCGCTCGTCGGCGGGTGTATCGGCCGGCGCGGCCGAGGCGCGGACGGCGGGCGGCACGGCGGACGACGGGGGGACGGGCGGCGTCGAGGCGCAGCCGGTGCCCGCGAGGATCAGGCAGGCGACGAGGGGGCGTGTCATGGCTCATCCGCGTGCGAGGGTCGGCCGGGCCTGAACGCACCGGCGCACGCGGGCAATGTAGGGCGCGGCTCCGGAGCCGGCACGGTGTTCGACGCCGTCGATCCGGAGGGGGCAGCGCCTCGACGCCGCGGTGGCGCGGCGTCGAGGCGGGAATGCGTCCCGGCTGCGGCTCAGTATCCTACGCTGAGCTTCAGCTGGACGGCGCGCGGGCGGCCCACGGAGGCGCCGCTGAAGAAGGCGCCCTTCAGGAGGTAGTGCTTGTCGAAGACGTTGTTCACATAGAGCTGTGCGGTGAGCACGCCGGCGCCCACGATGAAGCTGTGCCCGGCGGCCGCGTCCATGACGAAGCTGGGATCCACATGGATGTCGGGGTTGAAGTCGAAGAGGCCGCGCCCGATCGGCGCGCCGATGTCGGCGCCGTTGGTGAGGCCGCTGCCGTAGATCCCGGTGGCGCTGAGGAAGGAGCGGTGCGCCGAGTAGACGGCGGAAGCCACCGACGAGACGCGCTGGTCGTGGTCGAGGTCGAACCAGCCGCCGGGCACGTCGGCGATGTCCGTGGGGAAGAAGCCGCCGGTCACCGGGCCGTGCCCGTATGCGTGGTTGATGGCGAAGTTGAGGTAGCCGGAGAGCGGCCCCGACGGGCGCACCTCAATGGCGGCTTCGATCCCGCGGATGTGCACCACGGCAAGGTTTACGTCGGTGACGATGGAGGTGCCGGGCACGGTGTTGTCGTCGATCCCGGGGCTGCTGTTCTTCAGGTAGGCGGAGAGCTTGGCGACGATGCCGGAGGGAAAGCGGTGGATCACGCCGCCGGAGAAGAAGTCGTCGCGCTCGGGGAGCGTGGGCGCGGTGGCGGTGGTGTCGCCGCCCTCGGAGACGGTGGTGATGGCGCGCAGGTCCTCGATGTTGGTCGGCATGAAGAGCCGGCCGTAATACAGGTAGAGCGTGTTGGCCGGATCCGGGAAGAAGTTCAGCCGGAGCCGTGGGCTGACCTGGTGCTGGGTGGTGGTGAACGGCGCGGCGTGGCTGTCGTAGCGGATGCCGGCGCGCAGCTGGAGCCATTCGACCGGCGTGAGCATCGTCTCCCCGTAGAAGCCGAGGTCGTGGCCGTTCAGCCCGGAGCGGGAGGCGGGCCCCGGGTTGCCGGCGGCGTCCGTGGTCACGAAATCCTCGCGCCCGCTGGTGGCGGAGGACTGCGTGCCGACCTTGAACTCGGCCGCGTGCGATGGGCTCCAGCGGTAGTCGGCTTTCACGCCGTAGACGTTGAAGCCGCGGTTCTCGCTGATGTTGTACAACACGGTGTCGGGGTAGAAGATGAAGCTGGGCTCGTCCGTTGTCCCGGGCATGTAGTCGAGACTGCCGTGGCGATAGAAGAAGGCGGCAAAGAGGTCGGAGCCGGCCTCCCCTTCACCGCCGGCCCCCGCACGGCTGAAACGGTGGCGCCAGCTCAGGTTGGCGAAGCTGTTGACGTCGCGCTGGTGGTCGTTGAGCAGCCCCTGCGTCGAGTCGAACGGGACGGCGAAGGCGGTCCGCGACCAGTTCAGGTCCAGGTCCATCTCATCGGCCGGGGTGGGGACGTAGCGGAGCTTGCCGAAGGTGAACAGATCCTGCCCGTGGTTATGGAAGTTGACCGGCTCGAGCGAGGCCGTGTCGAAGACGACCGGCTCCTCGCGCATGTTCGTCTCCTGCCGGGTACCTGAGACGAACCAGCCCCAGCGGCCCTCGTTCGAGCTGAGGTTGAGCGTCTGGCCGTCCGAGTTGTACGAGCCGCCGTAGGTGGATCCCTGGACGTGGAACCCGCCCGCCGGGATCTGCGTCTGCACCTGCACGATGGCCGCGTTCCTGCCGCCGTACTCGGCATCCCAGCCGCCCGTCTGGAACTCGATGCGGTTCACGACCTCCGGGTCGAACAGCTCGTTCAGGCTGCCGGATATGCCCGGCGGGACCGGGACACCGTCCACGTAATAGGTGTACTCCGCGTGCTGCCCCCGGATGTGCACCTCGCCGGTCGGCGCGCGGGCCGCGCCGACGATCGACTGCTGCAGGATCTGCGAGGTCGTGCTGGTGGGCGCGCCATGATACTGGTTCTGCTGGTAGACCTGGTTGCCCGTGCGCGTGTCCACCGCGATCGGCGCCCTGGCCGTGACCTCCAGCGCGCTGAGGCTGACGGCCTGCGCGACCAGCCGAAGATCCAGCTGAACAGGCGCCGCGCTCTCCCCCACCGCGACGGTGCGGGCCGCCGTGGCGAAGCCGATCAGGTGCACGGCCACGCGGTAGCTCCCGGGCGCGAGATCGTGCACGACGAAGCGGCCGAACTGGTCCGTCACGACATCGGCCGCAATGCGCGACCCGCTCGAGACGACGACCTCCGCGCCGGGCAGCGGACCGCCGTTCGCGCTGTCGCGGACGGTGCCCTCGAGGTCGGCGTTGGCCGGCGGCCGGGCGGGCGCCGCCACGAGAGGCCGCGTCAGGGGACCCGCGAGCAGCAGGCACAGGGTCAGGCCAGGGAGCATCAGGATTCGCGATGAGCTCATGTCGGTCTCCGCCAGGGGGTTCCACCCACCCTGTTGGGCGGGGGCCGGGGTGCGCCCCCGGCCGGGCGGCGTGAGCATAGGCCCGCGCGCGTGAGCGCTCCTAGCGGACGCGGATGAGCCGTCGGATTCGAGGAATGGACGGAGGCAGGAGCGGGCTGAGCGGCTACAGCCGCAGCAGGTCGTCGCGGAGCGAGCGCCCGCGCTGACGGCTGACCTGCAGCCGCTGCCCGCCGCGCAGCGTGGCAATGTAGGTGCCGCCCGGCATCGGGCTCACCCGCTCGATCTGGTCGAGGTTCGCGAGGGTCCCGCGCGAGAGGCGGACGAAGCGCGCGGGGTCGAGGCGTGCCTCGAGGTCCTTCAGGCGGTGGTTGAGCTGGTGGCGCCTGCCGGAGAGGGTGGTGAGGTGGAGCACCTCGCCGCGCGCGACGACGCAGGCGATCTCGTCCACCGGCACGATCATGATGTCGTCGCCTTCACGCACCGGGATGCGGCGCAGGTAGCCCGCATCTGCCGCCGCGCCACGGACGGCGGCCGAGCGCACGCGCCTGATCTCCTCGCCGCGCGCATCGGCGTGCTCGAGGCGGTCGTGGGCACGGCGCAGCGTACGCAGCAGCCGCGGCCGTTCGACCGGCTTCAGCAGGTAGTCGATCGCCTCCAGCTCGAACGCCCGCGCGGCGTACTCGTCGTGTGCCGTGACGAAGGCGACGAGGGGCAGCAGCCGCTTCCTCACCAGCCGCACCACCGCCAGCCCGTCTACCTCCGGCATCTGCAGGTCGAGCAGGGCCAGGTCAGGGCGGGTCTCCTCGATCAGCGCCACCGCCGCCGCGCCCCCCGCCGCCTCGCCGACCAACTCGACGCCGGGCACCGCCTTCAGGAGGGAGACCAGGTACGCGCGCGCCGGCCGCTCGTCGTCGGCGATGACCACGCGCAGGCTGATCATGCCGTGGCTGCCGCGGACGAAGCCCGGGCGTGCGCCACCCCGCGCGGCCCGGCCGGCAATACCACCCGGACGGTCGTACCCACACCGGGTGCGCTGGAGATGTCCAGCCGCGCGCCGTCGCCGTAGTAGCGGTCCAGCCGACGGGCGACGCTGGCGAGGCCGATTCCGCTGCGGCGGCCCGCGGCCAGCTCGGCGGGCGTCGCGCCGGCGCCGGTATCGACGATCGAGATCGAGACGCGCTCGCCCGCCCCCGCAGCTTCGGCGGGCTCCAGACGTGCCTTGATGCTGACCCGGCCGCCTGCCTCCAGCGGCGCGATCCCGTGCTTCACGGCGTTCTCGACCAGGGGCTGGAGCAGGAGCTGGGGAACGTCGAGGTCACGGAGCTCGTCCGGCACATCGATCGAGACCTGGAGTCGCTCCTCGAACCGCGCGTGCTCGATGGCCAGGTAGCTGCGCACGATCTGGAGCTCCTCATCGAGCGAGACGAAGCCGCCGTCGGAGCGCTTCAGCACGGCACGGAGCAGCCCGGTGAGCCGCAGCAACGTGTCCAGCGCCCGGTCCGGCGCCTCGCGGATCAGGTGCCCGATCGTGGTGAGGGTGTTGAAGAGGAAGTGTGGATTGAGCTGGGCCCGCAGCGCGCGCAGCTCCGCCTCGGTGGCGAGCTGCAGGATCTCGCGCTCGCGCCGGTCGCGGGCGTAGCGCTCCTCGGCGACGCGAACGGCGTCGATGCGGCGGCCCGCCAGGTTGGCTACCGCCTCGAGCACGAGCAGGTCGTCGGAAAGGAAGCGGCGGCCCTCGTTCAGCTGGCTCACGGTCACGCGGAACGAGGGCGGGTCGGCCGTCGGGATCCATACGGTCGCCTCCCGGCCGCGTGCGGCGGCCGGCACGGTGGCCAGGCGACGGGCGCGCGGCGGCGGCTCCGTCGCCTCGCTCCAGGAGGCGTGGCTGGCGGAGAAGGTCTCGGCCACCCCGGCGCACACGGTGTCCAGGACCTCGGCCGGCGTGGCCAGGGCATCGATCGCCTCGCTCACGCGGCCCACGGTCTGACGATAGTCGGTGCGCCGCAGCACGACGCGGTCCACGAAGCGGGTGATCCAGTCACGCAGCACCGGATAGGCCAGGGCGGTCAGGATCCAGAGCGCGAGCAGCAGCGCGACGAGGCGGGGCCGGTCGGGATCGCGTGCCAGGTACGGCTCCAGCAGGGGCGCGCCCAGCCAGGTGTAGAGGAAGAGCGAGAGCGCCACGAGCGCGAGCAGCGTGAGTACCCGCTTGAGGAAGAGGTCCGCGAGCGCGAAGCGGAAGTCCTGGTACAGGATCACGACCGCCAGCGGCAGCGAGAGGTGGTGCCCGAGCAGCTCCATGAGCAGCGTGTCGGTCCCCACCTCGTGCCGACTCAGGTGCAGCGCCATCACCGCGAAGGCCGCCAGCGCCACGGCGGTCAGCACCTTCCGGGAGCGCGGCTCGTGCGGCCGCGTCATGAGCAGGATCCCCACGATCACGACGTATCCCACGCTCAGCAGCAGGAGTGCACCGCGCGCGGGCGGCGCCGCCTGCTCGAGCGCGGTGAGGATCTGCTGGGTGGCCGCCACGGCGCTCAGCGCGTAGGAGGCGGCGGCGAGCAGCCGCCCGGAGCGCGTCCACCCGCGCGAGGCCAGCGACGCGTGCACCACCACGGCCGGCAGAAAGCCGAGCGCCGAGAAGGCGACGGCGCCCAGCCACGGCTCCGGCCGCAGCAATCCGAGATCCCGGCCGCCGTAGAGGACCAGCGCTCCGCTGTTCCAGACCAGCCCCAGGACCGACGTGGCGAGCGGGATCCGGTCGCTCCGCCGCTCCTCTGGCGGACGCGGCCGGCCGGGCAGGCGCAGCGTCATGGCGCCCAGCATGGCGTAGAGAACCACGCCGGCCACGAAGCCGAGGAGGTGAACGAGCACGCCGAGGTCCTGCGGCGTCATCTGGCGCTGGACTCCCGGGAGACAGACGCGAGCGGAAACCCGCTGCAGCATACGGCCCCCGGCGGCGGGCCGGCAATCAGGCGTCGGCGAATGGTCGCAACCGGGGGGTGAACGGCGCCGCCGGGTTGACGAATCGCATCCGGACCTGTATGCATTGCCCGTCTCCACACGCAACAAGACGTCCAATCCAGCTCGGGAACCATGCGCGGACGGACGAGTAACAGGGGCGTGCCAGCCTGCCTTCGTCGTCGCCTCCCGGCCCGATTCGCGGCCGCGGCGCTGCTCGCGCTCGTCGTGCAGCTGGGGCTGTCCGTTCTCGCGCCGATCGCGGACGCGCACGAGCCGCGGAATCTGCCGGTTCACGTCGAGCGGCCGGGCCGGCACCACATGGCGCACAATCCCGAGATGTGCGCCTTCTGCATCGCCATTCAGGCGGGCGGCGTGCCCGCGCACGTGCAGCGGGCGCCGCTCCCGCGCGTCGTGCAGCGCGCGGTGTCTCCGCCCCAGGTCCCGGCCTCCCACACCAACACCCGCTTCTCCGTCAGCGCCGCGCGCGCACCGCCCTCCTCCGCCTGAGGACCATCCGGTCCTCGCACCGGCAGCACCGGCAGCAACGCATCCGACAACAGAAGGGACGGCGCACGCGAAGGCGCGTGCTCACCCCTGCGCAGGTCGCGCGCGCGTTTCCGCACATACGTGGCGGGCGTGCGCGGCCGCGCCGCAACCCGACACGGAAGACGGGACCCACATGCTCAGCACAGCCATCACGGCGCTCGCCTGCCTGTGTGCCGGCGGCCAGCTCGCGGCGACGGGAGGCGCCGTGCAGGACACGGCGGGCGTCCTCTCGCTGACGCGGGCCGAGGCCGTCCAGCGGGCGCTCGCGCACAATCCACAGCTCGAGGCGGCGCGCCAGCAGGTGGCGCAGGTCCGCGCGCAGGGGACGCAGCTGGTGGCGCTCCCCGACCCCGCACTCTCCGGCAGCTACGACGACGAGACGCGCGTGTTCCAGCTCGGTGGCTCGCATTCGCACACGCTGGGGCTCGGCTGGACGCTGCCCTTCCCCGCGAAGCTGCGC
This sequence comes from uncultured Gemmatimonadales bacterium, assembly GCA_963708135.1. GTDB lineage: Bacteria > Gemmatimonadota > Gemmatimonadetes > Longimicrobiales > RSA9. The sequence goes on from OY970192.1 coordinate 2,242,578, forward strand.
GAGCGCTACCGCATGGCGGGCGCGGACACGAAGGCGGCGCAGTTCGGGCTGGAGCAGGCGCGGCAGCTCGTGGCCGCGCAGGCGGCGCAGGACTATGACGCGCTGCTCGTGGCGGAGCGCCACTCGCGGGACCTGACCGAGGCGCTCGCGGCCGCGCAGGACTTCGTCAAGCGCACGCAGGCGCGCTTCCAGGCGGGCACGGCGGCCAAGCTGGACGTGATCAAGGCGCAGGTGGACGCCTCGCAGGTGCAGACGGACCTCATCTCGAGCGAGCGCGACATCTCCAACGCGCGCGCGGCGCTGAATCACGTTCTGGGGCGGGCCGTCGGGCTGCCGCTGGCCGCCGCGGACACGCTGGCCACCCCCGCGGCGCTGCCGTCGCTGGAGGATCTCCGGGCACGGGCGCACGCCGCGCGACCCGAGGTCGGCGCGCTGCTCGAGCAGCGGCGGAGTGCGCACGCGGCGAAGACGCTGGCAAGGGAGTACTGGCTGCCGGACCTGGACGTGGGCGTCGAGGGCAGCGGCTCGCCGGGCGCGCCGAACTCGTTCTCGACCGGCTTCGGCATCTCCTTCCCGCTCTTCTTCTGGCAGCACCAGCGCGGCGAGGTGGCGGAGGCGGGGCATCGGGAGCTGGAGCTGGAGGCCGACGCGCGGGACCTGTCCGCGCAGATCGAGCAGGAGGTGCGCTCCTCGTACGCGGACGCGAGCACCGCGCTGCGCCAGGTCGACTACATCGGGACCCAACTCCTCCCCGCCGCGCGCGAGGCGTACCGCATCGCCACGGTGAGCTACGGCCTGGGTGGCGCCTCCGCGCTGGAGGTGCTGGATGCCAAGCGCGCGATGCTGGACGCCGAGAGCCAGTACGCCGACGCGCTGGGCGCCGCGAACGACGCCGTATCCCAGCTGGAGCTCGCCGTGGGCGGGCCCCTCGAGCAGACTTCCTCAGGAGACCGCTCCCATGATTAGCAAGAGCGCGCTCGCCGTGGCGGCCGCCTCCGCCCTGCTCGTGGCCGCGGGCTGCGGCGGCACGCCCGAGACGGATGCCGCCGTGGCAGCGCCGGACACCATGAGCCTCGTGCTGCCGAAGGAGCAGCAGGCGCGGGTGAAGTCGGAGGTCGTGCAGCCGGTGAGCTACCGCGCGACGATCGAGACCACGGGCAACGTCGCCTTCGATGGCGACCAGTCCACCTCGGTGCTGGCCCCGATCTCGGGCCCTGTCACCCGCGTCCTGGTCGAGCCCGGCGCGCGGGTCCGCGCCAGCCAGCCGCTGGCCTACGTTTCCTCGCCCGACTTCGCCGCGGCGGTGGCGGACTACCGCAAGGCCATTGCGCAGGCGCGCAACGCCAGGCGCATCGCGGACCAGGACGAGCAGCTGTTCAAGAACGACGCGATCGCGCACCGGGACGTGGAGCAGGCGCAGACGGACGCACTGGCGGCGCAGGCGGACGTCGAGGCGGCGGCGCAGCAGCTCCGCTCGCTCGGCATCGACCCCGACAGCGCAATGGCCGGGAGTGGCAGCGGTCAGGCGCTGCAGGGTGTGATCCGGGCGCCGCTCTCCGGCACGCTGGTCGAGCGGCTCATCACGCCGGGGCAGCTCCTGCAGGCGGGGGCCACGCCATGCTTCACCATTGCCGACCTGTCGAAGGTGTGGGTGATGGCCAACGTCTTCACGACGGACCTGGCGCACGTGGGCGTGGGCGACCGCGCGGACATCACCACGGCGGCCTCGCCCGATACGTTCCCGGGTACGATCGACTACGTGGCCGCGCTCGTGGATCCCGCCACGAAGGCGACGTCGGTGCGCATCGTCGCCGCGAACCCCGGCCATCTGCTGCGCAAGGACATGTACGTCACGGTGGGGATCCGCTCGCGGGCCACGGATCGGGGGCTGCTCATCCCGGTCTCGTCGGTGCTGCGCGATGACGACAATCAGCCGTTCGTCTTCCTGGACCAGGGCGGTGGACACTACCTCCGTCGCGACATCGTGCTCGGCGCGCGCGTCGGCGCGCGCTACCCGGTCGCGGCGGGGCTCAACGCGGGTGACCGCATCGTCAGCGAGGGCGGGCTGTTCCTGCAGTTCGCGCAGAGCCAGTGAGCGGCCATGCCGTGCTGCCGCCGGCGGAGCTGGCGGAGCAGGAGGAGCTGCAGGCGGAGAAGGAGGCTTCGTTCGTCAACCGCATCGTGCGCACCGCGCTCGACCAGCCGGTGCTCGTGGTGCTACTCGCGGCGCTGCTGACGGGCGCGGGGCTCTGGTCGCTCACGCGGCTGCCGGTGGACGCCTACCCGGACCTGTCCCCGCCGCTCGTGGAGATCACAACGCAGTGGCCCGGCCACGCGGCGGAGGAGGTCGAGCGGCTGATCACGGTGCCGCTCGAGGTCGAGATGAACGGGCTGCCGGGGCTCAAGGTGATCCGCTCGGTCTCGCTCTACGGGCTGTCCAGCATCCGGCTCACGTTCACGGACGCCACGGACAGCTACTTCGCGCGCCAGCAGGCCTTCGAGCGGCTACCGGATGCCGAGCTGCCGGACGGCGTCAGCCCCGGCATCGACCCGCTCTTCTCGCCGTCCGGACTCGTCTACCGCTACGTGCTCGACTCGCCCGACCGCTCGCCGATGCAGCTGAAGAACCTGAACGACTGGGTCATCGGCCGCGCCTACAAGTCCGTGCCCGGCGTCGCGGACGAGTCCGGACTGGGCGGCGAGACCATGCAGTATCAGGTGCTGCTCGACCCGGCGCGCGTGGCCGGCGCCGGCCTCACCGTCCAGAACGTCATGGACGCGCTCGGCGCCAACAACTCGAACGCCGGCGGCGGCTTCTACTCCGAGGGCGGGCAGTTCTTTTACGTGCGCGGACTCGGACGGCTCAAGACGCTGGAGGACATCGGCAACGTCGTCGTCTCCGTCCACGATGGCATCCCCGTCCTGGTGAAGGACGTCGGCCGGATCGTCGTGGGGCACGCCCCCCGCCTCGGCCAGTTCGGCTTCAACGACCGCGACGACGCCGTGGAAGGCGTCATCCTCATGCGCAAGGGCGAGCAGACGCAGACGGTGCTCAAGGGCGTCGAGGCCAGGACCCGCCTGCTGAACGAGAAGATCCTGCCGAAGGACGTGCGGATCCATCCGTTCTACGACCGCAGCGACCTGGTCAAGCTGACCGAGCACACCGTGGCGGACAACCTGCTGCGCGGGATCCTGCTCGTCCTCGTGGTGCTGGTCTTCTTCCTCTGGGACATCCGCTCGGGGCTGATCGTCACGGCGGCCATCCCGGGAGCGCTGCTCTTCGCCTTCATCTTCCTGGACCTGCGCCACATTCCGGCCAACCTCCTCTCCATCGGCGCCATCGACTTCGGCATCCTGGTCGATGGCGCGGTGTTCATGGTGGAGAACATCTTCCGCCAGCTCGCGGCGCGCGAGGGCACGGACTACGACATCCGCCACGTCATCGCCGCCGCCGCCGCGGAGGTCGACCGGCCGATCCTCTACTCGATCGCCGTCATCGTGGCCGGCTTCCTGCCGATCTACGTGCTCTCCGGCCCGTCCGGGCGGCTGTTCAAGCCAATGGCGGACACGACCATCTTCGCCCTCATCGGCGCGCTGCTGGTCACGCTGACCGTGCTGCCGGTGCTCTGCTCGCTGCTCATGCGTGGCGGCGTGCGGGAACGGGTGAACCCGGCGTTCGAGTGGTCCAAGCGCCAGTATGCGCGCGGGCTCCAGTGGTCGCTCGCCCGGCCGTGGCCGGTGGTGATCGGCTCGACGGCGATCTTCGTGGCCTCGCTCCTCCTGCTCCGCGTGATCGGCGCCGAGTTCATGCCCAAGCTGGACGAGGGTGCCCTCTGGGTGCGGGCCACCATGCCGTACACGATCAGCTTCGACGAGTCGTCGAAGATCGTGCCGCAGGTCCGCGCCATCCTGCGCTCCTTCCCCGAGGTCACCGACGTGGGGTCGGAGCACGGCCGGCCCGATGACGGGACCGACCCCACCGGCTTCTTCAACGCGGAGTTCTACGTCGGCCTGAAGCCGTACGACCAGTGGAAGGGCCCGTATCACAAGAAGCAGCAGCTGATCGACGCCGTCGCCAGCAAGCTATCCGTCTTCCCCGGCATCACGTTCAACTTCACGCAGCCGGCCGAGGATGCGGTGGACGAGGCCGAGACGGGCCTCAAGAGCGCCCTCGACGTGAAGATCTTCGGACCGGACCTGAACGTGCTGGAGAGGAGCGCGAAGCAGGTGAAGCTGGCCATGCAGAAGGTGCCCGGCATCAATCACGTCATCGTGGTGGAGGAGCTCGGGCAGCCGTCGCTCACGATCACGCCCAACCGCGCGGCCATGGCGCGCTACGGCGTCAGCGTGGATGACATGAACAACCTGATCAATGCCGCCGTGGGCGGGGCCACGGCCACCTCCGTGCAGCAGGGCGAGCGGCTCTACGACCTGGTCGTGCGGCTCGGGCCCGAGTACCGGGGCAACCCCGACCAGATCGGCAACATCCTGGTGCCCACGCCGGACGGTCAGCAGGTGCCGCTGCACGAGCTGGCCACCCTCGACGTGTCGAGCGGCGCCAGCTTCATCTACAGGCAGGACAATGCCCGCTTCATCGGCGTGCAGTTCGCCGTCGAGGGGCGCGACCTCGCCAGCGCCGTCCAGGACGCGCAGCGCACGGTCGCGGAGGCGGTCAAGCTGCCGCCGGGCTACCGCGCGGTCTGGGGCGGCGAGTACTCGGAGTACACGGCCTCGCGGCACCAGCTGGTGGTGGTCCTGCCGCTCACGATCCTCGCCATCTTCCTGCTGCTCTTCGCGCTCTACGGCAACTTCAAGTTCCCGTTCATCACCGTCGTCGGCGTGATCCTGTCGGCGCCCGTGGGCGGCCTCCTGGCGCTGCTCGTCACCCGCACGCCATTCTCCGTCTCCTCGGGCATCGGATTCCTCGCCCTGTTCGGCGTCTCCGTCCAGACGGCGGTGGTCTACATCTCGTACGCCAACGAGCTGCGAAAAGGAGGTTACGACATCACCCTCGCCACGGTCGAGGCGGCGGTCCTGCGGCTGAGGCCGATCATGATGACGGCGCTCGTGGCCGCGTTGGGGCTGCTGCCGGCCGCGCTCTCCACGGGCGTCGGCTCGGACTCGCAGCGCCCCTTCGCCATCGTGATCGTGGGCGGGCTGTTCAGCCGGCTGCTGATCAGCGTCTTCCTCATGCCCGTGCTGTATCAGATGGTCGCGCGCGAGGGAGACAGGCTTAAGGTCTGAGGCCGGCCCGCCTTCGGGCGCCGACTGGCGGGGCGGCGCAGCGAGCGGCGCCGCGCGCGAAGACGGGCCGGGCCGTCCGCGCCGGCCGCACGCTCAGCCGCGCTCGGCCCTGATCACGCTGATCTGGCCATCCGGCTCGAGGTACGCCTCCTCGACCTGGTCCAGGGAATTCACCCCGTGCAGCCGCAGCTGCTCCCTGACCTGCTGTCGCGTCAGGAACTCGCTGGCGAGGTTCTCGTAGAGGATCCGGCCGTCCGCCACGATCAGCTTCGGCCGCGCGCGCAGCAGCCGCCGGAAGAGGCGGCTCCTGAAGGCGAGGAAGTTCAGGAACCAGTTCCAGAAGATGAGCACCGCCGCCGCAACGAGCGCGTCACCCACCGTGTTGAAGTTGCCGACGAGTCCCCGCCGCACCGTGCTGGCCAGCAGCACCAGGACCAGCATGTCCGAGACCCCGATCCGCCCCGCCTCCCGGCGCAGGATCGTGCGGAAGACGAGGTAGAGGAGCAGATAGATGAACGACACCCGCACGATGTGCTCGAGCAGGGGCTCACGCGGCCAGAAGAAGCTCGCCCAGTCGTGCGGGATGATCGGCATACGCCTCCGTTTCTCTGCGCTGCCGCCGTGGGAATGAAGGAATTGTGCCGCGGGGCGAGGCGGGGTTGGGAGAGTGGGAGAGTGGGAGACCGGGCGACGTTCGCGGGGGCCGCTGCTCACCGGGCCATCCGGCTGCCGGGCGTCGCTTTTCCGGGCGGTGCCCGCTCGCCGACGCGGCGCGAACCCGCGCTGGGTGGGGGACCGGCGGGGGCGGGACCGGCGCGGCGCGGAACCGGCGCGGCGCGGGAACGCCCGGCGCGGGACCGGCACGGCGCGGGACCGGCGGGACGCGGCACCGGCGCGGCGCGGGAACGGCGCTGCGCCCGGCACCGGTCCGGGCCCGCGACGCCCGCCGCATCCCCCACTCTCCCACTCCCCCACTCTCGCGCCGCAGGCGCCCGCCCTACCCTCCCGCCGCCCGCTCCCGCGCAGCGCGGCCGCCCGGCAGCCGGAGGATGGTATCATGCAGGCAGCGGGAGTCGTCGCGTTCCGGGTGGTCCGTGGTGTAGTGCAGGCCGCGGCTCTCCCGCCTCGAGCGGGCGGAGCGGACGATCAGGAGCGCCGTCTGGACGAGGTTCCGCAGCTCGACGAGCGAGGCCGTGAGCGGAGCCCGCGCGTACTCCTCCTCGACGCGGCGCCGCAGTCGCACGATCCGCCGCTCCGCGCGCGCGAGGCGGGCGTCCCTGCGCACGATCCCGGCATCCTCCCACATCCAGCCGCGCAGCTCATCGGCCCAGGCGGCCAGGCGCGCCTCGGCTTCGGGATCGGCCGGGCCGCGCAGCCGGGGCGGCGACGGCGCCGCCGCATCCACGGCGCGCACGTGCAGCTCCCCGGCCACCTTCTCCGCCGCGCGGTGGCTGAAGACCAGCGCCTCGAGCAGCGAGTTCGAGGCGAGCCGGTTCGCGCCGTGCACCCCGGTGCACGCCACCTCGCCGACGGCGTAGAGTCCCGCGAGCGAGCTGCGCCCGTGCACGTCCGTGCGCACGCCGCCACACGCGTAGTGGGCCGCGGGCACGACCGGGATCGGGTCCGCCGGGAGCGAGATCCCGCGCGCGGCGCATTCCGCGGCGATCATCGGGAAGTGCGCCTCCACGACGTCCGGCGGGATCGCCGAGAGGTCCAGCAGCACGTAGGGGTCGGCGGTCGTCTTGAGCGAGGCGTCGATCGCGCGCGCCACCACGTCGCGGGTGGCCAGCGAGCCGCCCGCCACGCCCTCCATGAGCGGCGTGCCGTCCATCCGGCGCAGCACGGCGCCCTCGCCGCGCACGGCCTCCGAGATCAGGAAGGCGCGGTCCTCCGCCGGGTAGAGCGCGGTGGGGTGGAACTGCACGAACTCGAGGTTGGCCACCTCGGCGCCCGCGCGGTAGGCCATGGCGACGCCGTCGCCGGTAGCGATGTCGGGGTTCGTCGTGTGACGATAGACCCGGCCCAGCCCGCCGCTCGCCAGCAGCGTCACGGCCGCGCGCACCTCGACCACGTCGCGCGTGTGCCGGTCGAGGACGAGCGCGCCGCCGCAGCGGCGCTCGCCGGTCCCTGGATCGGTGCCGACCAGGAAGTCGAGGGCGAGGCGGTCCTCGTAGAGGGTGGCGGCGCCCGTGGCGGCGAGCGCGTCGAGCAGCGCTCTCTCGATCTCGCGCCCCGTGGCGTCCGCGGCGTGCACGATGCGGCGGCGCGAGTGCCCGCCCTCGCGGCCGAGCGCGGGGCGGCCGGGCTCGCCCGAGAAGCGGGCGCCCCACGCCATCAGCTCGCGCACGCGGGCGGGGCCCTCCTCGACGAGCGCGGCGACGGCATCCGCGTGGCAGAGGCCGGCGCCGGCGGCCAGCGTGTCGCGCACGTGGAGCGCGGGGCGGTCGTCCTCGCCCATGACGGCGGCAATGCCGCCCTGGGCGTAGTTGGTATTGGAGTCCGCGCGCCGCTTCTTGGTGATGAGCGCCACGCGCCCGGCACCGGCCGCCTGGAGCGCGAAGCTGAGCCCGCCGATGCCGCTGCCGATGACGAGGATGTCCACCTCCTCGACCGACGTGGTGCCGCGTGCGTCCATTCGGCTCAGCCGATCTCCAGCATGCGGTCGATCGAGCGGCGCGCACGGACGCGGATCTCTTCGGGCACCTCGATCCTCCATCGGTCGTGGAGCAGCGAGTCGCGCACGTTCTCGAGCGTGATCTCGCTCATGTGCGGGCAGCGGAAGGAGCACAGCCGGACCATCTCCTTTTCCGGCGACTCGGCGATGATGTTGTCGGCCATGCTGCACTCGGTCAGCAGGAGGTAGCGCGGCGCGTCGGCCTCCCGCACGTAGCGGATCATGGCCGAGGTGCTGCCCGAGTAGTCGGAGGCCTCCACGACATCCGGCGGACATTCGGGGTGCGCCAGCACGACCACGTCGGGGAACTGCGCCCGCACGGCCGCCACATCCTCGACCGTGAAGCGGTCATGCACCTCGCAGCGGCCGCGCCAGCCCACGAGCTCGAGCTCCACGCCGTCCGCCAGCGCATCGGCCGCGCGCGCGTCCGTCACAGCCTCCAGCGTGGGGAAGACGATGCGCTTCCCGGTCTCCCGCGCGACGTTCCTCGCCAGGTACTCGTCAGGCAGGAAGATGATGGTGTCCGAGTCCAGTGCCTCGACCACGCGTACCGCGTTGCCCGACGTGCAGCACACGTCCGTCTCGGCCTTCACGTCCGCGTACGTGTTGATGTAGGTCACCACCGGCACGCCCGGGTAGCGCGCGCGCAGCCGGCGCACGTCCGCCGCCGTGATCGATGCCGCCAGCGAGCAGCCGCCGCGCTCCGACGGCAGCAGCACGGTGCGCTCGGGCGAGAGGATCTTGGCCGTCTCGGCCATGAAACGGACGCCGCAGAAGACGATCGGGTCACCCTGCGCTTCGGCGGCCACGCGCGAGAGCTCGAGCGAGTCGCCCACGTGGTCGCACACCGAGTGGTAGAGCGCCGGCTCCATGTAGTTGTGCCCGAGGATCACCGCGCCGCGCTCCGCCTTCAGGCGGTTGACCTCGACGGCCACCTCCGCCTTCCAGGCCAGCTCCGGCTCAGGGACCACGTCCCGCAGCCGCGCCACGAGCGCCTCGCGCATCTCCTCCACATCCGTCGTCCGGATCGCCACGGTCCCGCCTCAGTCGATGAAGTCCAGCGCCGCGTCGAACGCCGGCGCCGAGTGGGTCAGCGCGCCCACGGAGATCAGGTCCACCCCGGTCTCCGCCACCGCGCGCACGGTGTCCAGCGTGATGCCGCCCGAGGCCTCCACGAGCGCCCGGCCGCCGACCTGTCGCACGGCCTCCCGCAGCACGTCCGGCGGCATGTTGTCGAGCAGCACCGCGTCCGGCGCGGCCGCGAGCGTCTCCGCCAGCTGCTCGAGCGCGTCCACCTCGATCTCGAGCCGCACCACGTGTGGCAGGCGACGCCGCGCCGCCCGCACCGCGTCGCCGAGCGCGATCCCCGACGCCGCCAGCGCCTCGCGGTGGTTGTCCTTGAGCAGCGCCGCGTCCGACAGATGGAAGCGGTGGTTGTGCCCACCGCCGCAACGCACCGCGTAGCGCTCGAGGAGCCGCAGCCCCGGCGTCGTCTTGCGCGTGTCCACGATTCGCGCCCCGGTGCCCTCCACGGCCCGGACGTAGCGCGCCGTGAGCGTGGCGATCCCCGAGAGCCGCTGCACGAAGTTCAGCGCCACCCGCTCCGCCGAGAGGAGCGCACGCGCCGCGCCACCCACCGTGAGCAGCACCGCGCCCGGCTCGACCGGGTCGCCGTCGGCGGCGTGCAGCTCGATCGCCGCAGCGGGCGCCAGCGCCTCGAACGCGAGCGCCGCCACGGGCAGCCCCGCCACGACGCCCGCCTGCCGCGCCACGAGCTTCGCCCGCGCGCGCACGCCCGCCGGGACGAACGACTCCGTCGTGATGTCACCCCAGCCCAGGTCCTCGGCCAGCGCGCGCTCCACCAGCTTGCGCACCCGCGCCAGAGGCGGCAGCTGGATGCCTGCGACTCCCTCTGTCAGCTCCATGCCTCTACACGCCTCCGTCCGGCCTCCGAGGGGCGCGAAGTGTAGCCGCGGCGCCACGATGCCGCAACGGACCCGTATACACGCGAGCGGCGCAGAAGTGGCGGCCCCGTCCCCGCCGGAACGGCCCCGCGCGGAGCCTCCCCGTCGCCGAACCGCTCGCGCCTCAGTCGCCCGCGCCGGCGGTGTCGTAGCCCTTCACGCGATAGAGGACCGCGGAGCCGATCCAGGTGCCGACGAAGACGAGCACGACCAGCGCGCCGATCAGGCCGAAGCGGCCGTTCAGCGAGGCGATCGCGCTCCACACTCCGCCGTGCAGCCCGAGCTTCCCGGCCAGCAGCCCGAGCGCCTCGATGCCCCCCACAACGAGCGCCACCAGCACGGAGACGAACGTGATCGTCATGTTGTAGTAGAGCTTCCGGATCGGCTTCCGGAACGCCCAGCCGTACGCCCCCACCATGAGCACGTTGTCCGTCGTGTCCACCAGCGACATGCCCGCCGTGAACAGTGCCGGGAACACCAGGATCGACCAGATCGACATCCCCCGCGCCGCGCCCACCGCCGAGATCCCGAGCAGCCCGATCTCCGTCGCCGTGTCGAAGCCGAGCCCGAAGAGCAGCCCCAGCGGGTACATGTGCCAGCTGCGGCGGATCATGCCGAAGAGCGGGCGGAAGATGCGCGCGAGCAGGCCGCCGCCCGTGAGCAGCAGATCGAGGTCGGCCTCGTCGTGGCTGCCGCCGGCGCGGACCCGGCGGAAGGCGCGGTAGACGGAACCCAGGATCACCAGGTTCATCACCGCGATCCCGAGCAGGAAAGCGGCCGAGACCAGCGTGCCGACCACGCTCGCCATCCCCCGCAGCCCCTCCAGCCGCGTGTTCAGCGCGAGCGCCGTGGCCGCGATCGCCACTGAGGCGAGCACCACCACGGTCGAGTGTCCGAGCGAGAAGAAGAAGCCCACCCCCACCGGCCTCTTCCCCTCCTGCATCAGCTTGCGCGTGACGTTGTCGATCGCCGCGATGTGGTCGGCGTCGATGGCGTGCCGCAGCCCCAGCCCGTACGCCAGAAGCCCCGTGCCGAGGAGCAGCGGATAGTGGCGGAACGCCGAGAACGCCCACAGCCACGCCGCCAGGTTGCCCACCCCCAGCAGCCCGTACAGCGCTAGAACGCGGCCGCGCACATCGACCGCGTCATCCCGCAGGATGCTCCCCATGGAGCGCATCCGCCCCCCATCCCGTAGGCGACCGCCGCGGCGCCATGGAAGCTCGTGCGCTTTCCGCGGGCGGCGATCTCGTTGCGCGGGAAATCTAGCAGCCCCGCGCCCCTCGCGCCCCAGCACTACCGGCGCCAGCCGGACGCCCGAGCGTCAGAACCGTGCCCACCACTCCCGCGCCTGGCCGAGGTGCCACGGCCCGGGGTCGATCCGGCGCGTTCGAATCCCGGTTCGACTCCGCACGTTCGCCCGTCTGCTCCCGCTCGACGTAGCAGATCGTCGTTGACCGACCGGCTGCGAGCCATCACATTGGCGGTCCGGGCAGGAACTGCTACGGACCCCGCGGGAGCGATGGAGGGCCGAGGATGGCGGGAGCGCACGAGCTGAGGGAGCAGCTGAGGCAGCGCGTGGTGAGTGGGCTGCACACGGGTCGCCTGCGTCGAGGGGATCGGCTGCCGAGCCTGCGGGAGGTGTCGCGGGAGCTGGGGGTGGATCATCGGGCGGTGGCGCGGGCGTACCGGGAGCTGGAGTCGGAGGGGTTGGTGCAGATCCGGGGCCGATCGGGGATCTACGTGGCGGGGCAGGAGCGCCTGGGAGGCGAGCTGCTGCAGGAGACGTGGCGCTGGCTGGCGGGGATGCTGACGGAGGCGTGGACGCGGCGGTGGACGCTGCCGGGGCTGCCGGAGATGGTGCGGCGGTGCACGGCGGCGCGGCGGCTGTCGTGCGCGTGTGTGGAGTCGAACGAGGACCAGCTGACGGCGCTCTGCGACGAGCTGCGGGAGGATTTCGGCCTGGACACCTACCGGGTGTGGGCGGATGCCGAGGGCCCGGCGCCGGAGCGGCTGGTGCCGCAGCTGGAGGGAGCGGACGTGGTGGTGGCGACGGCGTACCACGCGGTGGAGGCGGCGGCGGCGGCGGAGCGGCTGGGGCTGCCCTTCGTGCGGGCGCCGCTGAACCCGCACCTGGCGGAGACGATCGAGCGGCGCCTGCGCTCGAAGCCGCTGACGTTCGTGATCGCGGACCGTCGCTTCGAGGAGCGGCTGGGGCTGATGTACCCGGCGCACGCCGAGCGGATGCGCGTAGTGCTGGCGGAGCGGGTGGAGGAGGTGGCGGCGCTGGATGCGTGGGAGCCGGTGATCCTGACGCGCGCGGCGCGCAAGCGGCTGGGCGGGCTCGGGGAGATTCCGCTGCTCTACCCGCATTCGCCGTCGGTCTCGGCGGAGTGCGCGCGGGACCTTTTCGAGTGCATCGTCCGGCTGAACCTGGAGGTGCGGGTGCCCGGCGGCGGGGTGGGTGGCGCGTGGGCGCGCGTTGGCCCGGACCGTGCTGCCCTGAAGGAGGCCTTGCGACCCTCATGAGCGTGATGCAAGACCGACTGGTCAGGCTGTACAGGGAGCATTTCGGTGCCACGCCGGTGGCGGTCCTCGAGCTGCCGGCGGATGGGTCGTCGCGTACCTACTTCCGTCTGGTGGGCACGGACTGGCAGACCGCGATCGGGGCGATCGGTCCGGACCACGACGAGAACCGTGCATTCCTGTCCTTCTCGCGCTCGTTCCATGGCGCGGGGCTGCCGGTTCCGACGATCTACGGCGCGGACGAGGCGTCGGGCGTCTGGCTGGAGGAGGATCTGGGGGACACGACGCTGTTCGACGCGCTGGTGGAGGCGCGCGACCGGGAGCAGCAGGCGTTCCCGGACTCCATGGTCGGGATCTACCGGCGGGTGGTCGAGGTGTTGCCGCGCTTCCAGGTGGAGGGCGGAAAGGTCATCGACTACAGCGTGGCGTACCCGCGCGCGGCGTTCGACCGGCAGTCGATCGTGTGGGACCTGAACTACTTCAAGTACCACTTCCTGAAGCTCGCCCACATCCCGTTCAACGAGGGGCGGCTGGAGGAGGACTTCGACCGGCTCGCGACGTTCCTGCTCCAGACCGGCACGGACTACTTCCTGTACCGCGACTTCCAGTCCCGCAACATCATGCTGCGCGACGGGGCGCCGTGGTTCATCGACTACCAGGGCGGCCGCAGGGGGGCGCCACAGTACGACATCGCCTCGCTGCTCTACGATGCCAAGGCGGACGTCCCGGAGCCCGTGCGCGCCATGCTGCTGGAGCACTACATGGACGCGCTCGGCGCCTACGTCGCGATCGACCGGGACGCCTTCCGGGAGCGCTACCGCGGCTACGTCCTCGTGCGCATCATGCAGGCGCTCGGCGCCTACGGCTACCGCGGCTTCTTCGAGCGCAAGCCGCGCTTCCTGCAGAGCGTGCCGTACGCCGCGCGCAACATCGCCCGCATCCTGGACGCCGGCCTGCCGGTGGCGCTGCCGCAACTCGAGGGGGTGTTCCGCCGCATCGTCGAGGAATGGCGGTCGAGCGCGATGCCCGAGGCCGAGTTCCCCGGGCTGACGGTGTACGTCGGCAGCTTCAGCTACAAGCGCGGCTACCCGGACGACGCCACCGGCCACGGCGGCGGCTTCGTCTTCGACTGCCGCGCGATCCCGAACCCGGGCCGCCACCTCGAGTACGCCTCGATGTGCGGGATGCAGCGCCCGGTCGCCGACTTCATCGAGCGCGCCGCGGAGGCGGAGGCGTTCTTCGAGAACGTGCGCGGCCTCGTGGACGCCCAGGTGGCCGAGTACCTGCGGCGCGGCTTCACCAGCCTGAGCGTCTGGTTCGGCTGCACCGGCGGGCAGCACCGCTCCGTCTATTTCGCGGAGCGGCTCGCCGGCCATCTGCGCGGGCGCTTCGACGGGGTGAACGTGAAGCTCTCGCACCGCGAGGCCGCCACCTGGCCCGAGGAGGCGCGCGTATCCTCGCCCGAGGTCACCGGCGCCTCCTCCCACGCCGGCCCGCCCTGAGGCGGGCTTGGACGCCATGATCTTCGCGGCCGGGCTCGGCACCCGGCTGCGCCCCCTCACCGACCACGTGCCCAAGGCCCTCATCGAGGTGGGCGGCCGCCCCGTCCTCGAGCACGTCGCCCGCCGCCTCATCGCCGCCGGCGCCGACCGCCTCGTCGTGAACACCCACGGCTACGACGACGCCATCGAGCGCTTCGTCGCCTCCCGCGACGGCTTCGGCGTCGAGGTCCGCTTCTCGCGCGAGGAGCCCCGGCCGCTCGAGACCGGCGGCGGACTGCGCCGCGCCGCGCCGCTGCTCCGGCGCGAGGCGCCCTTTTTCATGCACAACGTGGACGTGCTCTCCGACTTGGACCTCGGCGCGCTCCATGCCGCCCACACCGAGCACGCGCCGCTCGCCACACTCGCCGTCATGCGCCGAGACACCTCGCGCCACCTCGTCTTCGACGACGGCGGCCTGTGCGGCCGCATCGACGCCCGCGCCGACCTCTCGCTCCAGGTCCGCGCGCCGCTCGGACCACCCCGCAAGCTGGCCTTCTGCGGCATCCACGTCGCGGATCCGCTCCTGCCGGCGCTGCTCACCGAGACCGGCGCCTTCTCCATCATCGATGCCTACCTCCGCCTCGCCGCCGCCGGCGAGCGCATCCTCCCGTTCAGCGCCGACGGCACCGCCTGGGTGGACATCGGGTCGGCCGCGCGGCTGGAAGAGGCCCGCGCCCGCTTCGGCTGACGCACGGTGGACGCGGCAGGGCCGCCGCGAGCCGTCGCTTGGGCGGATGGAGGCGGCTGCACGGGGCCCCGCTCCCCTGTGCGTGTGCGCGCCACCAGGGGCGGCGGCGGCCGGACCTTTCTGCACGATCGTCGCCTCCGCGCCAGCCCGCTCGCACTTCGGGCCGCTGGGCAGACCAAATTCCCGACGCGCCGGCTGCCCTCGTCCGCGCGACGTGACTTTGGTCCGCATAGCGACCATTTCTCCCGGGGCGTTCTCGGCCTGTCGGCGAAGTGGAAGTTTGATCCGCGCTGCGCTGAACGTGCGGCCGGTCGCTAGCCCCGCGGCCGGCGGCCGGCCCCGCGGCCGGCGTCCGGGCCCGCGGCCGGCGTCCGGGCCCGCGGGCGGCGTCTGAGCCGCTCCGCGCCGTCTCCCGGCCCGTCCACATGCCTCAGTCCCGCGGCGGACCCGGCCGGATCATCAGCCACGACGCCAGCGCGCCCGCGCCTGCCAGCAGGCCGGCGAGGAGCGCGACCTGCCGGAACCCGTGCACGAAGGAGGTGTGGACCACCGCCTCGACGCCGGCACGCGAGCCCGTACCCGACGGTACGCCCAGGTCGAGCAGATCCGCGCTCCGCGCCAGCAGCATCGCGCGCACCGCCGCGGGAACGCGCGTCGCCCCGGCAATGCCGGTGCGAAAGCCGTGCAGCATCACCACGCCGGACACCGCCACCGCGACGACCGAAGCCGCCCGCGCGACGGCGTTGTTCACGCCGGAGGCCACGCCGGCATGGCGTTCCTCGACGGCGCCCATCACGGTCGTCGTGAGCGGCGCGACGCTCACGGCCATGCCCAGGCTCATGACCATGATGCAGGGGAAGAAGCTGCTCCAGTAGCTGCCCGCGTGCGCGGACGGCAGCGCGAAGGAGGCGAAGCCCGCGCCGGCGACGAGCGGCCCACTCGCGAGCGGCAATCGTGAGCCGTAGCGCGCCACCAGCCCACCGGCCCAGCGCGAGAGCAGGAACATGGTGAGCACGAACGGTAGCAGCGCCGCGCCCGCCTGCAGCGGAGTGTACCCCTGCACCTGGATGAGATCGAACGGGAGGAAGAACAGCACACCGCCCAGGGCGGCGTATAGGAACAGCGTGAGCAGATTGGCGCCCGCGAAGGTGGTGGAGCGGAACAGCTCGAGGGGCATCATCGGCGCCGGCCGACGGCTCTCCACGAGCAGAAAGGCCGCCAGCAGGGCGACGCCGGCCCCGAGCGTGACCGGCAGGAAGACGCCGCTCGCCGCGTGCCGATTCGACTCGACCAGCCCGAAGACGATCGCTCCCAGCCCGAGCGTCGCCAGCGCCGCGCCGGGCCAGTCGATCCGGCCGTGCGCCTGCTCGTCGCGGCTCTCCGGCACGTGCCGCCACGTGATCAGCACCACGGCGACCGCGAGTGGCAGGTTGATGAAGAAGATCCAGCGCCAGGAGAAGCGCTGGATCAGCCAGCCGCCGAGCACCGGGCCGGCCCCCGCCGCCATCGCCGTGACGCCGGACCACGTCCCGAACGCCCGTCCGCGCTCCCCGGGGCCGAAGCTCGCGCTGATCAGCGCGAGGCTGCCCGGCACCAGCAGCGCGGCGCCGACGCCCTGGACGGCGCGCGCGACGATCAGCTCGGCGGTCCCGCCCGAGAGCCCGCACCACGCGGATGCCGCGGCGAACAGCACGACGCCCGCCGAGAAGACGCGCTTGCGGCCCAGCCGATCGCCCAGCGCGCCGCCCACGAGGATCAGCGCGGCCAGCATGAGCGCGTAGGCCTCGACGATCCACTGCGCGGCCACGACACTGGCGTGCAGACGCTGTTGCAGCACGGGCAGCGCCACGTTGACGACCGTGCCGTCGATGAACGTGATGCTGGAGCCGAGGATCGCCGCGCTCAGGACCCAGCGGCGCGAGCCGGTGCGGGTAGGCATCCCGACAAGCTACCTCCGCAGCGCCGGCCGCGCGCATACCGCCCTTTGCCGCGCAGCGCGGCCGCTACTCCCTCCGTACTCCTCTCCTGGCCATCGGCAGCTGCCGCACGCGCACGCCGCTCGCCGCCGCGATGGCCGCGCCGATGGCGGGTGCCAGCGCGATGAGCGGGGTCTCCCCGGCGCCCACGGAGGGCTGGTCCTTGCGGTCGAGCAGCACCGCCTCGACCACGGGCGTGTCCTTGAAGCGTGGCACGCGGTACGCCGAGAGCCGGTCCGTGTGGATCACGCCGTCGTCGAAGTCGATCTGCTCGAACAGCGCGCCGCCCAGCCCCTGGATGTTGGCGCCCACGATCTGGTTCTCGAGGTTGTCGGGGTTGACCACGGCCCCGCAGTCGAACGCCGTGACCACGCGGTGGACGCGGACCTCGCCATCGTCGCCTGCGGAGACGTCCGCGCACGTGGCGACGTAACCACCCTTCTCGAAGCCGCACGCGATGCCGTGGCCGCGGCCCGGCGCCGCCTTCGCGCCGCCCCAGCCGAAGCGCTCCGCGGCCGCGTGCAGCGCCGCCTTCAGGCGCGGGTCCGAGAGGTTGCGCAGCCGCAGCTCGAGCGGATCGAGTCCCACCATTCCGGCCAGCTCGTCCAGGTGCATCTCGCGCGCGAAGTTGTTGGCCGTGGCGGCCAGCGCGCGGTAGGAGCCCTGCCGGAACGGCGAGTCGCTCGCGTGGAACGCCAGCCGGCGGTTCGGCACCGTGTAGATCGAGCGGATCCCGGCGGCGCCCGAGTTGTAGTTGTCGAGCTCCCAGGAGGTGAGCGTGCCGTCCTTCGCGATCCCGGCGGCGACATCGATCACGCCCGCGGGCCGGAAGTAGGCCCAGCGGAACTCCTCCTCGCGCGTCCAGGCCACCTTGACCGGCGCGCCGGCCGCCTTCGCGAGCGTGGCCGCCTCGATGGCGCACTCGCCGGTGTGCTTGCCGCCGTAGCCGGAGCCCATGTCCGGCATGCGCACGCGCACCTTCTCCTTCGGCAGTCCGAGGGCCGCGCACAGCTCCTCCTGCACGCCGAACGGCCGCTGTGTCCCCGTCCACACCGTCAGCTTGCCGCTCGTGTCCCAGCGCGCCACGGCCGCGCGCGGCTCGAGTGGCACGTGCGCGATGTAGGCCACCGTATAGGTCCGCTCCAGCACGTGGTCCGCCGCCTTCCTCCCGCTGGCGACGTCGCCCTCCTCGAACCCGCCGGGCCCGCCGAACTCCCCGCGCCGTGGCGCCTCCTTCGGCCGCGTCCTGCGCAGGTAGTCGAAGAGCTCCTTCTGCGAGGGCTGCGGCGTGCGCGTCCAGGCGGCATCGAGCGCGGAGAGGGCGCGCGCCGCCTCCGGCATCGATGCCGCCGCGACGCCGACCAGCTCGCCCTCGTGCACCACCGTCACGTTCGGCAGCCGCGAGGCGGCCGAGGCGTCGAGCCGCTCGAGTCGGGCACCGGCCGCGGGCGCGCGCAGCACCTTCCCGATGAGCATGCCGGGCAGCTTCATGTCCCACGGGTAGCGGTGCTTCCCCGTCACCACGTCGCGCCCCGTCGTCCGGTCCAGCGAGGTGCCCGCCACGCGCCACGCCGACGCGGGCGTGAGCGGCGCGTCGTCGCGCACGGTCTCGGTGAGCTTTCGTCCCGCCGTCAGCTCGCCGTAGCCGAGCGAGCGCGAGCCCTTCCCGTCCACCACCCTGCCGTCCTCCGCGGCGAGCCCCTCGCGCGCCGCGCCCCAGCGCTCCGCGGCCAGCCCAACGAGCACCTCCCGGGCGGCCGCCGCGGCCTTGCGCAGCTGCGTGCCCATCTGCGGGGTGGAGCGGCTGCCGAACGTGCCCATGTCGAACGGCGTCAGGTCCGTGTCCCCCATGACGAGGCGGATCCCGGACACCGGCACGCGCAGCTCCTCCGCCACCTCCTGCGCGAGCGAGGTGCGGATCCCCTGCCCGATCTCGACCTTCCCCGTGTAGACGGTGACGGCGCCGTCCTCCCCGATGTGGAGCCAGGCGCTGATCAGCTCGGGCGGCGCTTCGCTCCCGCCCCAGCCGCTCTCCAGCGCCACCCCCATCGAGCGCGGCGCGCCGAACAGGTCCCGCGTGACGAAGACCACCACCAGGCCGCCCCCGAGGACCTTGAGGAACGCCCGCCGTGTGGTCGTCCCGGCCCCGTGCAGCTCCACCTCCCGCAGCTCGTAGCGCTCCGGCTCGAGCGTGTCGAGCGGCTGGCGCGTATCCGTGCTCATCGCCCGACCCCCTCCCCCGCCGCGCTCTTGCCGGCCGCCGCCCGACGGATCGCCTTCACCACCCGCGGATAGGTGCCGCAGCGGCATACGTGGCCGTTCATCCCCTCGATGATCTCCGCCTCGCTCGGGTCCGCCTTGGCCGAGAGCAGCCCCACGGCGCCCATGATCATCCCGGTCGTGCAGTAGCCGCACTGGAGCGCCTGTTCCGCCAGGAAGGCCTCCTGCACCGGGTGCAGCCTGCCGTCCCGCTCCAGTCCCTCTACCGTGGTCACCTTCTTCCACGCCGCGCCCGAGACGGGCGTGATGCAGGAGTGCACCGCGCGCCCGTCCAGCAGCACCGTGCACGCGGCGCACTGCCCCTCCCCGCACCCGTACTTGGCTCCGGTCAGGTCCAGCTCGTTGCGCAGGACATCCAGCAGGCTCCGGCCCGGATCCACGTCCAGGCGGTGCTTCGTGCCGTTGACTTCCAGCTCGATCGCCATGGCCCTTCATCCGGTGTGAGGAGGGAGACGCGCGGAGGCGGCGCCGCGGGCGCGCGCGGAGGGTATTTCCTGAGAGTAAAATACCCCCGCCGCACTGTCCATGCACCGAGCCCCGGCGTTCGAGGTCAGGGGCTCCCGAGCCCCGAGCCCCGATCGCGTGGCTCGCTCAGCCGCCGCGCTGCCTCCGTTCGCTCCGTTCCTCCGTTCGCTCCGTTCCTCCGTTCCCTCGGCGCGCAACGCGCGCCGCCCGGAACAGCTCGTCGGCGGACTGCAGCACGATACCCCGCAGCCGCGGTGGGTAGTCGGGGTGCTCGCGCAGAAACGCGCGCACCACCTGCGCGGCGGCCGGCGAGCTGTGCCCGTCCAGCGTCGCGTCGAGCCAGCGCTTGGGGAAGAAGATGTCGCCGGTGCGCCGGATCTCCTCGAGCATGTCCAGCGCCGGGCGGATGTACTGCTCCGATTGCCGCGCCCGCAGCGGGTGGTTCAGGTACGCGAGCCCCTCGAGCACCCACGGCTCGTGGCGCCGGTTGGCGGGATCGCGCAGCCGCTGGAAGAAGGAGTCGCGCACGGCCGGATCGGCGTCGAGCGCCGGCATGACGAAGGCGAAGCGCGCCTTCCGGTCGGGGTTCGTGATGCGCCCGAGCTCCGTCTCCAGGATGGCGCGCCAGCCCGGCGCCTCGCGCACCGCGAGGTCCAGCGCCAGCTGGGTCTCGTCCCGTTCCGAGAGGGGCAGGCCGGGCACGGAGTCCCGCCGCTCGAAGAGCCGCGTGAGCCGCGCGACGTCCGGCGGCGCCAGCGCCAGCGAGCGATAGGCGGAGAAGTAGACCGACTTGAGCGACGTGGTCGGCGCCGCCTCGAGCTCGTGCCAGAGCGCCGGCTCGAACGACGTCGAGAGCGCGGCCCGATCCGACGCCGGCGCGAAGTGCCAGAAGGCATCCGTGACGTAGCCGAAGATGCGCTGCGCCTCGAGCTCCTCCGGCGTGCCGGCCATGAGCGCGTGCATGGCGCCGTGCAGGAACGTCCCCGCGTCCAGCTTCCCCTCCAGGACGGCGTCCCACAGCCCGATCCACGCGGCGCCCCGGAGCACCGGGTCGGGGAGCTCCGCGACGTGCGCGATCAGGTAGCGGCGGCTCGCGGGGTCCAGGTCGAAGAAGCCGTAGCCCACGCCCTTCCCGTTCGGCACCACCCAGCGCGGGGCTGAAAGCCCCACCGCCGCCGGCACCTCCACGCTCGCCGAGTCCAGCTGCACCGGCAGGTAGCGGACGCCGCCGTCCGTCCCGAGCGCGACCTCGAGCCGCTGCGGCCAGAGCAGCCCGCGCCCGAGGGGGTCGCGCTGCGTCAGCCGGAGCGAGGCGACGCGCCCGTCCGCGCCCGTGTCGAGCGAGAGCGTGACGTGCGGCCGCCCCGGCTCCTCGACCCAGCTGTGGCTCCACGCCTCCAGATCGAGCGGCGTGGCCCCGTCCAGGATGTGGATCAGGTCGGGCCAGGAGGCGTTGCCGTAGGCGTAGCGGTGCAGATACGTCCGCAGCCCGTCCCGGAACGCGGTGTCGCCGACCAGCGACTCCAGCTGCTTCATCACGATCGGCGCCTTCTCGTAGATGATCGAGCCGTACAGGCTGCCCGCCTCGTTCAGGTTCTCCAGCGGCTGCCGGATCGGGTTCGCGCCCGCCGTGCGGTCCACGGCGTACGCGGCCGGGTAGTGGGCGAGCAGGAAGCGCAGCGCGTGGTTCACCTGCGGAAAGGAGGGATTCACGATCTTGGCGGCCATGAAGTTGGCGAAGACCTCCTTCATCCACACGTCGTTGAACCAGCGCATGGTCACCAGGTCACCGAACCACATGTGCGTGGTCTCGTGCGCGATCACGCTCGCCCGGCCCAGCTTCTGGTTCTGCGTGGCCGAGCGGTCCAGCATCAGGCTCGAGGCGTTGTAGAGGATCGCGCCAGCGTGTTCCATCCCGCCGAACTGGAACGAGGGGATCAGGACGAAGTCCAGCTTGTCGAACGGGTACTTCATCCCCGTGTAGCGCTCCAGCCAGCGCAGCGAGGCCGCCTCCAGATCGAAGATCGAGTCCCGATTGGCCGCCACCTTGGCCGTGTCCGTCTCGCGGTGGTACATGTGGAAGGTGCGCCCATCCCGCACCGCCGTCTCCACCTTCCAGTTGCCCGCCACGAACGCGAACAGGTACGTCGGCAGCGGCTTCGTCTCCGCGAAATGGAGCGTGGCCCGGCCGCCGGAGACTTCGCGCGAGGCGACGGGGGCGTTGGCCACCGCCTTCCACGCCGCCGGGATCGTCAGTGTGAGCGTCCAGCGCGCCTTCAGGTCCGGCTGGTCGAAGCACGGCAGCGCCACCGACGCGCGGTCCGGCACGAAGAGGGTGTAGAGGTAGTCGGGATTGCGGTTCAGCGAGCCGTCGCCGGCGAGGAAGCGGATCTCGAGGGCGTGCGGCCCTTCGGCCAGCGCGTCCGCCGCGATCACGAGGTGCCCGTTCACGGACTCGAAGGCCGCCGGCCGGCCGTCCACGGCCAGGGACAGCACCGCCGCGCGCGGCTCCTTGAAGTCCAGCACCAGCGGCCGCCCGGCCCGCGCGAGCCGGAACCGGATCGTCTCGCGGCCGCGGATCCGCTCCTCCCGCCGCGCGGGGATCTGCATGACGACGTCGTAGCGCAGCTCCCGGAGCGCCGCCGCCCGCTCCGCCGCCAGCGCCCGCGTCACACCCGACTCCGGCAGCTTCGACGGCCGGGGACCGGGCCGCACCGCGCCCGCCGGGGCCGCGGCCGCGAGCAGGGAGAGCGCGCCCGCCGCGAGGCGGGAGAGGAGAGCCGTCGCATTCATCGCGGAGTCCGTCCGGGGTTCTCGCCGCCTCAGTCCGCCTCCTCCTCCGCCTCCTCGCCGTGCTCCACAATGTCGCCTTCCTGGAACAGGATCCCCTGCGCGATCTCACGCCACTGCGGCTTGCGGCGCAGCAGGAACTCGAGGTCCATGGAAAAGTGCTTGTACTCCTCCTTCTGCGCGTCGCGCATGATGGCCGCCGCCGCCGTATTCCTCTCCACGGCCAGCCGCTGCTCGTACCAGTCGATCGCCTGCGCCTCCTCGATCAGCGAGAGCACCATCCGCGCGAAGGTGCGCGTCTCCTGCGGCAGCTCGTTCGGCGGCTCGTGGTACTGGTCGAATCCCATGCCCTTCCCCTCCGATCCGGTGTCGTTTGTCGATCATCGGGCCGCACGCCACATGCCGCGCGCCGCCCGGATGCGCGCCGCCCCGCGGCCGATCCTGCGGTCGCGGGGCGTCCGGCGCAAGGCCGCTGCGTGACCTCGTGAACGCCTGCTAGCGCCTGAGCGCGATCGCCATCCGCCCGCTCAGCGCAAGGCCGGTGATCAGGATCGCCGCGCCCACGGCCAGCAGCGCGACCAGCGTCAGCGTCATGGGATCGAACCCGATCAGCGCCAGGATCCCCAGCACCGCGCTGCCCAGGCCGACCAGGATCTGCGCGCCCGCCGCGCTCCGCACCGCCTCGTAGGCCGCCCGCTGGTAGCCCTCGCTCATGTCCGGCCACGCGCCCCGCATCATGTCCAGCCGGGCCGTGATCCCGCTCCCCAGGACCAGCGCCACCCCGAACACGATCGCCGCGGAGGCCAGCAGGATCAGCGGACGGACCCCCACCAGCGCCAGGATGCCGAGCGCGATCCCCGCCACGCCGCCGAGGAACTCCGCGCTGATGCTGCTCAGCAGCGCAGTCCGCCCCAGCTCGCCACCCGCCGCCCGCGTCAGCACCCGCTGGTACCTCGCCCCGATGGAGCCTCCTTCGATGGCCAGAGCGGCCCCGATCGCGATCGTCGAGATCGGCGCCGCGAGGTAGGGCAGCACACCGATCAAGCCGAGGATCGCCAGCACCACCGCCGCCGCGCCTCCGATCGATTCCGCCGCCGAGCCTCCGGCCATGAGCTGCAGTGTCTCGTCTCTCCCTGGCATCGCGGTCAACATGCGTCCTCCTCGCTCCCATTTACGAAAATCCGGGCCGTGTCCAGAGAACACGGCCCGGCCTCCTCACCAGCCGCGAGGCTGGTTGTACCCACACATCGAAGTCATTTCCGCATAATGCGTTCCGGAAAGCGACGCAGTCCGCCGCCACCCTCTCACCCGCCCGTGCCCACCTGCCGCTCCCCCGAGCCGCCCTTCACCGAGATCCGCCGCGGCTTCGCCTCCTCCGTCTTCGGCAGCTTCACCGTCAGCACGCCGTTGTCGTAGCGTGCGTCCACGCGCTCCGTGTCCACCGTCCGGGGCAGCATGAAGCTGCGCTCGAACCGGCCGTAGCGGCGCTCCAGCAGCCGGTAGTCGTCCTCCGATTCGCCTTCCCGCCGCTCCATCTTCTTCTCCCCCGCCACCGTCAGCACGTTGTTCTCCAGCGTGATGTCGATGTCCTCGGGCTTTAGCCCCGGCGCCTCGATCATGAAGCGCACCTCCTCCCCCGTGTCCACCACCTCCGCCGGCATGCTCCAGCTGTCCGAGCGCCCGGGCACGCCCCCCTCGTTCAGCAGCCGATCCACCTCGCGCCGCACGTCGTAGAGCGCGTCGAAGGGTGAGACCGCACCGCTCAGCCGCCGGATGATTGGCATGACTGGCTCCTTTCACTCTGGGTTCCGGGATCGGCGGGAGCCTGTCGCGCGGCGAATCCGCGCCGCCGCACCGCTCCTCGCCTCAACCCGTCGGGAGGCGCATTGCACGTGCCAGCCGTGACCTGCCGCGGCGGCAATTCTCGCTGCACATCTGGCAGCCGCCGAGCCTCGTTCCCGCATTTCCGGCCGAGTGCCGGCCGTGAGGCGACGGTCCGTCCCTAAGGCGGGCGCTCCGCCGCCCACCGACAGCCCCGCTCCTACTGCGGCCGGGGATGGAAAACGGGCTCGGCGCCCGAAGCGCCGAACCCGTTGTGCCGCAGCCAGTGTCCAGTAGCAGGGGCGGGACTCGAACCCGCGACCCCGGCATTATGAGTGCCGTGCTCTAACCAGCTGAGCTACCCTGCCGATTGCCTCCGCGCGCCCGCCCGCGAAGCACGAAAAAATAGCCCTGCGACGGCTCCCGGGTCAACCGCGTACCCGCACACGCGCTGGGTGCCTCTCCCCTGTGCGTGTGCGTGTGCGTGTGCGCGCCACCCGGGCGGCTCGCGTCCCTTGCGCGCGCCAGTCCGCGCGCGCCCGTCCCGGCTGTTGCGCCGCCCCCAGCCCCGAGTCCCGAGTCCCGAGCCCCGAGCCCCCCGAGCCCCTAACCCCTCACCCTCACCCCGTCCCCCACCACCACCGCCCCCGCCGCCCCCCGCCGCGACAGCCGGATCTCGCTCCAGCCGGCGGGAAACGCCCAGGTGCCGAGGGTCGTCCAGGCGCCGCCGCCCGTGCGCTCGTCGACGGTCGCGGTGGCGAGCGTGTCGCCGGCGGCGGTGACGACGCTGAAGGTCGCGGCTGCGGTGCGGTTGTCGCCGGCGGTCCAGCGTACATCGACGGTGCGGCTGGCCGCGGCCTCCAGCCGGAAGGAGAAGACGAGCGGGTCGTCGCGGTCGGGGCTGGTGTCGGCCCAGCGGTAGCCGTCGCCGTAGTAGCCCGGCGTCTGGCGGGAGACGATCCAGAGCGCGGGTGCATCAGCGCGCGCGTCGGCCGGCTCGTTGCGGCCGTTGCCGTCGTCGACCACGATCTCGCCGCAGTCGCGCTGGACGAGGCCGACGTAGTGGACCCACGGCCAGCCGGCGCCGGGGTCGCTCCGGTTCTCCGGCTGGAGCTGTCCATGCCCGACGATGTGCTGCCAGTCGCGCGGAATGTCGTGGCGCCGGGTGATGTCGCAGACCAGGCGAGCGGACGCGTCGATCTCGCCGGCCGGCCAGGAGGACTGGCTGGCGTAGCCCGCATGCTCGACGCCGACGGTGAAGTGGTTGCTCTGGACGCCGTTCAGCCAGCAGAGCGCGTCGTGGTTCAGCGTGCAGTCGTAGCGCGCTCCGATGTGCCACGCGCGGTTCTTCTCCGCCACCAGCTGCGAGATCTCGCCGCCATCCTCGCTCACGACGTAATGGGCGCTGACCTGTGACGCGGGATCGTCCAGCCAGCTCCAGCACCCGGTGTATGCGCCCTCGCAGGTGTGGATGATCACCATCCGCGGCACGCCGCTGTCTCCGGCCATCCGCAGGTCGAAGTTGGGCGATGGTCGCCAGAGCGCGCCCGCCTCGTCGGGCGCGCTGCCCGGCTGCGGGGTCGTATCCGGCGGGGGCGCGGGACAATCGTCGGCCACGTCGCCTTCCGGCGAGGCACCCGCCGCCGCACTCGCCGCGCTCCGCCGCGGACCCGCGGCCGCGAGGAAGCGGGGCATCACGTCGCGGCGCGCGTATGCGGCTCGCCCCGCCGGCAGCGCGATCCCGCTGAACGCCGCCACGACCTCCGCCCACGCCTCCGGCCGGCTCCGGTCGACCCCCGCCGCCCGCGCCTCCGCGTCGAGCAGCGCGGCCGCCGCGCGGATGTTCGCGCGCGCGTCCCGCCCGGCCGCCTCGCTCGCCACGCCCGCCAGCGCGGCGCCGCGCGCGAGCCGTGGCCCGCGCAGCGCCATCACGCCAAAGGCCGCGGGCCGCCCGCCCGGCCCCTCCGCCCCCGCCACCATCCGGTCGCGCGTCTCCACCCACGCGATGGCGCGCAGCAGCGCCGCCGGCACGTTGAACTCTCGCCCGGCAGCCGCGAAGATCGAGTCGTACGGGCTGCCCGGCGGCGCGACGGCCGCCGCGGCGCCGGCCAGGCCGCGGCCGTCCGCACGCACGGCCGCCGCGGCCGGGCACGGCTGGATCGGAGGAGAGGTCGGGCTGCGGTCGGCGCACGCCCCGAGAACGAGCAGGAGGGCCGCGCCCGGCGCGCGGCGTGCGCTCGCCTGGAGCGCTGCTGAAAGGGTTCGTGCCACGATTCGACTGCTTCGCCTCTTCTCAGTGCCGCCCGGTAGACGGCGGCGCCGGATCCGGCGCGGGCGCGGCCGCCGAATCGGCCGCGGGCCTGGGCGCGCCGCTGTCGGGCGCCGCGAAGCGGTAGAGCCGCTCGCCATCCCGGATCAGCCCGTACTTCTCCCGGGCGAGGCGCTCGATGGCGCCCGAGTCCTGCTCGAGGGAGTCGGCGCGCGCCTTCAGGCGGGCCACCTCGGCGCGCGCCTTCACGAGCCGGGTGGCCTCGTCGCGGCGCTCGTGCTCGATGCGGCGCAGGTCGAGGAGCGAGTACTGTCCGCCGAAGACGGCGAAGTACGCCGCCGCGCCCAGCACCGGGAGGAGCGCCCAGCGGAGCTTCAAAACGCGCGCCTCCCGAGGTACTCCGCGGTGTCGCCGAGCTCCTCGGCGATGCGGAGCAGCTGGTTGTACTTGGCCACGCGGTCGGTGCGGCTGGCGCTGCCGGTCTTGATCTGGCCGGAGCGGGTGGCCACGGCCAGATCGGCGATGAAGGTGTCCTCCGTCTCGCCGGAGCGGTGGCTGATGACCGTGCGGAACGCGCTCCTGCGCGCGAGCTCGATGGCCTCGAGCGTCTCGGTCAGCGTGCCGATCTGGTTGACCTTGATGAGGATCGCGTTGGCGGAGCGCTCCTCCACCCCGCGCTCGAGTCGCTCCACGTCCGTGACGAAGATGTCGTCGCCCACGACCTGCACCTTCGAGCCGAGCGCGGCGGTCAGCTTCCGCCAACCCTCCCAGTCGTTCTCGTCGAGCGGGTCCTCGAGCGAGACGATCGGGTACTTCTCGATCCAGCGGCCGTACAGCTCGATCATCTCCTCCGCGCTGCGCTTCTCGCCGCTGGACTTGTGGAAGACGTAGGTGCCGTCGCGGTACAGCTCGCTGGCCGCGGTGTCGAGCGCGAGCAGCACCTCCTGGCCGGGCGTGTAGCCGGCGGCCTCGATGGCCTTAAGGATGACCTCGATCGCCTCCTCGTTCGTGGCCAGGTCCGGCGCGAAGCCGCCCTCGTCCCCGACCGACGTGCTCTTGCGCTCCGAGGCGAGCACCTTCTTCAGCGCGTGGAACACCTCCACGCCCGCCCGCAGCGCCTCGGGAAAGACCTCGAAGCCCACCGGCGCGATCATGAACTCCTGGACGTCCACGTTGTTGGCCGCGTGCGCGCCGCCGTTCAGGATGTTCATGAGCGGCACGGGCAGCAGCGTGGCTCGGGGCCCGCCGAGGTAGCGGTAAAGCGGCAGCGCCGAGTCCTGCGCCGCGGCGCGCGCCACGGCGAGGGAGATGCCGAGGATCGCGTTCGCGCCGAGCTT
Source organism: uncultured Gemmatimonadales bacterium (assembly GCA_963708135.1). GTDB lineage: Bacteria > Gemmatimonadota > Gemmatimonadetes > Longimicrobiales > RSA9. The sequence goes on from OY970192.1 coordinate 2,270,150, forward strand.
GCCCTTGTTCGGGGTGCCGTCCAGGTCGATCATCGCGCGATCCACGCTGACCTGGTCGATCGCGTCCAGGCCGATGACCGCCGGACCGAGCGTCTCGTTGACGTTCTCGACCGCGGTGCGGACGCCCTTGCCGTCGTAGCGCGCGGGGTCGCCATCGCGCAGCTCGAGCGCCTCCGCCTCCCCCGTGGAGGCGCCGCTGGGCACGGCCGCACGGCCGGACGCGCCCGTGTCGAGGAGCACCTCGGCCTCGAGCGTCGGGTTGCCACGCGAGTCCAGGATCTCGCGGGCGTGCACTGCTATGATCTCGGGCATGACATCTTCGCGTTGGAAGGATCGTCTGGGCGGCCGGCCGCGGCTCAACCGGCGGCCGGCGCGGGCGGCTCGGACCGAAGGGCCTCGATGCGCGCCCGCACGAGACCGATCAGCCGCTCCCGGTTCGTCTCATCGTAGCCGGTGGTGGGGATCGGCTCGCCGAATCGAACGATAATCGGCCCCGGACGCACACGCCAGCCGTGCTTCGGCAGGATCCGGCGCGTGCCGAGCACCGCAACCGGGACGATGTTGACGCCGGTCCGCAGCGCCAGCATGAAGGCGCCCTTCTTGAACGGCAGCAGCTCCTCGGTTTCCGCGCGCGTCCCCTCGGGGAAGATGACCACCGAGCTGTGGTCCCGCTTGATCAGCGCGCCCGCCTGGTCGAGGGACGTGATGGCCGACGCGCGGTCGCCGCGGTCCACGGAGATGTGGCCGGCGGCCTTCCACGCGCGGCCGAAGATCGGGATCTGGCCCAGCTCCTTCTTGGCCACGAAGCGGTAGTGCTTCGGGATCTCCGCCGCCAGCGCGAACACGTCGAACCAGGAGACGTGGTTGCTGGCGAAGATCTGCGGCGCGTCCAGGCGCACGTGCTCGAGCCCTTCGATCGTGACCCGGCACCCGCTCGCGCGCAGCACCCAGCGCGCCCAGCCACGCGACGCGTAGTCGTAGAGCCGCGTCCGCAGGTGCAGCAGCGAGGCGATGATCACGCCCGAGCCCAGCACGAGCGTCGCCACCAGCAGGTTCAGGAACACCCAGATGCTGCGGATCACGTCCGCTCTTCCTCGAAGTGGCGGTACCCGGCGCCGTCGATCGCCTCGAGCCGCCCGTTCGGGCGACGCAGCACCACGCCCGCTCCCTCGCCCACGCTGCCCACGCGGGTGAGCGGGGTTCCGGTCTCCGCCTCGAACGCGTCGCGGACCGCCTCGACCGCGCCCGGCTCCGCCGTGAAGCAGAGCTCGTAGTCCTCGCCTCCCGACAGGGCGAGCCGCGCCGCCTGCCCGGCCTCGCGCGCCACGGCGGCGGCCCCGGGGTGCACCGGCAGCGCCACCTGGTCGAGCACGATGCGTACGCCGCTCGCCGCCGCCAGGTGCCCCGCATCGCCGCCCAGGCCGTCGGAGAGGTCGATCATGGCCCGCGGGACGCCTTGCCCGGCCAGCCACAACGCCTCGCGGGTGCGCGGGACGGGATGCGCGAACGCGGCGCGCGCGGCCTCCGGCGCCCGCTCGCCGCGCCGCCAGGCGAGCACCGCCGCCGCCCCGCCGCCAAGCCGGCCCGTCACCCAGACCTCGTGGCCGGGCCGGGCGCCGGAGCGCAGCACCGGCGCATCCGCGCGGCCCACCGCCACGATGTCCAGGGCCAGCGGCCCGGGCGAGCGGACCACATCGCCGCCCAGGAGCACGCCGCCGACCGCGCCGACCGCCTCCTCCACCCCGCGCATCACGTCCACCGCCCCGGCATCGAGGTAACCGGGCGGGAGGGCGATGGCGGCCAGCACGCCGATCGGCCGGGCCGCCATCGCGGCCAGGTCGCTGAGCGAGCCGGCCGCGGCGCGGTAGCCGATCTCGCCGGGCGAGATCCAGTCGCGGCGGAAGTGCACGTCCTCCAGCGACAGGTCCGCGCTGATCGCGATGCCGTCCCCGACCACCGCGCAGTCGTCGCCGGGACCGACCCGCACGCCGGGTCCGTCCCCCGCCGCGCGCTCGAGGAAGCGGCGGATCAGGTCGAACTCGGCGCCCGGCCCGAGACCGGGGATGGCGGGTCCCGACATCGGCGTATCCCCCTTCAGTGTCTCCAGCGCAGGCGCACGGCGCCCCCGGGTGTCGCGGCCCAGACATCGTCGCCGGCCGGAAGCACGGCCACCACGGGGCCCACCGGCAGGTCGGGGCCGACCGCGTACGTGGTCCACGTGCGCAGCGCCGCATCCCAGCGGGCCAGGCCGCCGGCTTCCGCCACCCAGAGCTGCCCGTCGGCCGCGGCCAGCGCGAGCCCGCGGCCGAGCCGGCCCACCGCCGCCGCCGCGACCGGCTGCCAGCCGGCCGCATCGTGGCGGTAGAGGCCGTCCGGTCCGAGCGCCCAGAGCGCCCCCGCCGCCGGCACGGCGTCCAGGATCCGGCCCCGAAGCGGCACCGCGTCCTCCGTCCCCGGCCCCCGCTCCGCGGCGATCCCCGTGCCGGCACGCGCTCCACCGGAGGCGACGCTGTCCCGCGGCGCTGTACCGGCGCTGTCCGCCGCGTGCGCGCCCGCGGGCCATGCCGCCGCCCGGGCGGGCGCGTCGGGCAGCATCCACAGCCCGGCGTCCGTCGCGATCCAGAGGGTGTCCCCGGCCAGGCGCAGCCGGTTCACGGCCGCGCCGCGCAGCGAGACGCCGCGCGTCTCTCCGTCCGGCCCGACGAGCGCCAGCCCCTCGCGGGTGCCCACCCACACCGCGCCGCCGCCCGCCGGGGCGAGCGCACCGACCCGGTCGAGCGGCAGCGGCCCCGCGTCCGGGATGCGGTGGAAGCCGCCCCGGCCGCGATCCAGCCGGTAGAGCCCGTCGCCGGCCGCAAACCACACGGCGTCCTGGAGCGGGAGCACGGCGTGCACGGCGCCCGCGGGCGCCCCGTCGTAACGGGCATCCCACTGCCTCCATGTGCCGAGCGCGGTGTCCGCCCACGCCACGCCGGCCTCGGGGCCCCGCCCGTCGCCACCGAACCAAATGCCGCCGCCGTCTGCCGCCAGCGCCGACGCGCCGACGCTCTCCAGCCCGTAAGGCAGCCGCCGGCTCTCCAGCGTACGGGAGTCGAAGGCGAAGAGCCCTCCCCCCGCCGTGCCGGCCCAGTATCGCCCCGGCTCCTCCGCCGGCGTCACGGCGGTCAGCGACCAGCGGCGCATGTGCTCGTCCACGCCAATCGTGCCCAGTGCGGCCGAGAGCGCGGGATCCGTGTCCGCGTAGCCGCTCAGGATGTCGCGGGCGCGGGCCTGCACCCCGCCCGGCACCCGGGCGGGCGGCACGGGATCGGCGATGAAGGAGCCGGACGGGAGCGCGAACCAGCCGGCGCGGGTGTAGAGGAAGAGGGTGCCGCCGAGGCCGGTCGTGTCGAAGACGAGCGCGAGGACCGGCGCGGCGGGGATCGTCGCCTTCCGGTCCCAGCGGCCGAAGGCGGTGGTGTAGGTGTAGAGCCCGCCCTCGGCCGTGGCCATCCAGACGCGGTCGCCGAACCGCTCGTACGCGAGCGCGGTCGGGTGCTCCCCCGCCGGGAAGCCGTCCACGGCCGTGACGGGCGCATCCCAGGCGGCATCGACGAAGTCGTAGATCCCGATCCCGCCGGGCGACGCCGCGTACACCCTCCGGTCATCGCGGGTGAGCGCGCCGATGTCGGAGAGACGAGTGACCACGACCCGCTCGCCCGGGCGCCACAACCGGCCGCTCTGTGCCCGCGCGGGCGCGCGGCACAGCGCCAGCGCCGCGCCCAGGGCGAGAATCCTGTGGAAGGAGGCGTGCGCCACCGGTCGGGGGCCTCAGTGCCTCGGCGGCTGTTCGAAGCGCACGAACGGCAGCCCGATCGGCGGCACGGTCGGGCCCGGATCCGCCAGCGCCGCCGGCATCGCATCCGAGATGTCGCGCGGGGAGAGGGAGCGGCCGAGGTCCGCGAGGTCGGCGGCGCGCCCGCCGTAGAAGAGCCCGAGCGCCGCCGCCGTGCGCGGGTCGGCCCCGGCGCCGAGCAGGGCGACGATCGTCCCCGCGAGCTGGTCGCCCATCCCCGCGCTGGCCAGATCCGACGACCCCACCCCCGCCACGAGCACCCGCGCGCCCGGCGCCGCCACCACGCTCGGCTGCCCCTTGAGCAGCACCACGCAGCCGTTCGACTCCGCCACCCCGCGCGCCACGCCGACCGGGTCCGCCGTGATCTCCCCCACCGCCCGGCCGGTGAGCCGGCCGAGCTCCACCGGGTGCGGCGTGATCACCAGCGGGCGCCCGGCCGCGACCTCCGGCAGCGAGAAGGCCCCCGCCGCGATCGCGTTCAGCGCGTCCGCATCCAGCACCGTCGGCACGCCGCGTCCGCCCTCCAGCGCCCGCCGCAGCGCGGCCACGGCGCCCTCGTCCGTGCCGAGCCCCGGCCCGGCCAGCAGCGCCGCGACGCCATCCATGTCCAGCGCGTCCGCCTCCTCACGGGCGCGAAAGACCGCGTCCGGCACGAGCGCCTGGAGCACCGGCCGGTTGCCCTCGGGCGAGACGAGCCGCACGAGCCCGGCGCCCGCGCGCTGCGCCGCCTCCCCCGCGATCGCCGCCGCCCCGGCCATTCCCACGCCGCCCACCAGCAGGACGACCCGCCCCGCCGTCCCCTTGTGCGCGTCCGCCGGCCGCCGCGGCAGCCGCGCCGCCGCCCAATCCGGCGTGATCACCGCCGCGCCGGCGCCATCTGCCGCCAGCGGTGGGAAGCCGATCTCCACCGCGAGCAGCCGGCCGCAGTGCTGGCGCGCCGGCTGCAGCAGCAGCCCGAGCTTGGGCGCGCCGAAGCTCACGGTCGCGGCCGCCTGCACCGCGTTCCCCGGCACGCCGCCCGTGCTGGGATCGATACCCGATGGAAGGTCCAGAGCGACAATCGGCCGGCCGCTCCCGTTCAGCGCCGCGATCAGCTCCGCCGTCGCGCCGCGCGCGGCGCCGCGGGCGCCCGTGCCGAGCAGCCCGTCGAGCAGCACGGCTGCGCCCGCGAAGGCGAGCACCGCCTGGTCACGTGGAAGACGCCGGATGTCGTGGTCGTGGAAGGGGGCGGGATCGGGAAACCGGTCGGAGGCGAGGACGTAGGAGACCTCGCGGCCCCACGTGTGGAGCGTCCGCAGCGCCACGAGCGCATCGCCGCCGTTGTGGCCGGCCCCCACGGCGGCCACCACGGGCCCGCGCGGCCACAGCCGCGCGACGACTTCAGCCGCGGCCCGCCCGGCGTTCTCCATGAGCACGCGCTCGGGGATGCCGGACGTCTCACGGGCCGCGCGGTCCCACGCCGCCGCCTCCGCGGCGGTGGGGAGCGCGACATCCTCGCGGCCGTAGACCTCCGACCCTGCCCAGGCGCTCTCCCCGCGCATCACGTAGTTGTCCTGAGAAGCCCGTTCGGTAGGCGCCGCCGCCCGTCCGATCCCGAGCCGACCCCGACTACTTGTAGCTCTGGCCGATCGTCCGACCGAAGCTGATCTCGCCGTTGTCGATGCGGATGTTGAATCCGCAGTCGGGGTTGGAGCAGACCCACGCCTTGTACGTGATCGGTGCCCCGTCGCGCCCGTAGTCGGACAGCGGAAGCATGTGCCCGCTCCCGCACTTCATGCACTGCGGGAACGGCGCCGGTGCGTTGTCGACCGCCATCTCTCTCCCCTCCCCTCTGCAGGGACCCCTGGGCCGCGGGCCCGCGGCCGCTCCCTCGACTCGGAGCCCTCGGCAGGCTCAACGCAAAGCACGTTCCAGCCAACCCGCCGCCCACTCCACGGGGTGAGGACGGCCGCGCGGGCGGAGCCTCAGAGATCGGCGCCCCACGGGTAGTCCCGGTCGAAGGCGTCGTCGAAGTCGAAGACGTCCTCGAAGTCGCCGGGGTCGTCATCATCCTGCTTGATGAGAATGCCCGTCTCAACCAGGGCGAAGACCAGCTTCCCGACATCGGCCGTCGAGCACACGCCCCAGTACTCGAGCACCGTGCGCGCCATCGGGCCGAACCGTTCCAGCGCCAGGTCGCGGACCCCGCCGGCCAGCTCCGGGCCCGTGATGTGGCGGGGCTCCGGCAGCCGCTCGAGCACGTAGTGGAGGGCGGAGAGCACGAAGAGGTAGGCCGTCTCCTGGTAGCGCGGATAGCGCTCCCGCAGCCGGTCCATCACTTCCTCGTCGAGAATCATCCCGCCCATGATCGCTCACTCCACCGGTGCCCGCTTGCGCGACCCGGAGCGCCGCCTCGCGGCCGCCCGGGCCGGGCCCCCGCCCTTCGGCCCACGAGCGGCGCGCGCCCCTGCGGGCGCGCGCCCACCCGTGGAATCTGGTCGGCGAGGGTGTGATTCGCCAGGGGAGCGACGCCCGCGGGAGGGCGCCCGCGCCGCGCGTCAGGGGGCGGGCGGGGGGTACTCCTCATAGATCGGGAACGCGCGGCAGAGCTCGTCCACGGCGCCGCGCACGCGCTCCGCGACCGCGGCGTCCGCGGGCGCATCGAGGACCTCCGCCATCCAGCCCCCGATGCGGCGCATCTCCTGCGGTCCCATGCCGCGCGTCGTGAGCGCGGCGGTGCCGATCCGGATCCCCGAGGTCACGAACGGCGAGCGCGTCTCGCCTGGCACGGTGTTCTTGTTCACCGTCATGAGCGCGCGGTGGAGCGCCTCCTCCGCCGCCTTGCCCGTGAGCTCTCCGCGGGCCCGCAAATCCACCAGCAGCAGGTGGTTGTCCGTGCCCCCGCTCACCAGGTCGTAGCCGCGCTCCTGCAGCGTGGCCGCCAGCGCGCGCGCGTTCTCCACCACGCGCGCCGCGTACGCCGCGAACGTGGGCGCCTGCGCCTCCCGGAAGGCCACCGCCTTGGCCGCGATCACGTGCATCAGCGGCCCGCCCTGGATGCCCGGGAAGATCTCCTTGTCGATGGCCCTGGCCAGCTCCTCGCGGCACAGGATGAACCCGCTGCGCGGCCCCCGCAGCGTCTTGTGCGCCGTGGACGTGACGATGTCCGCGTGCGGTACCGGGCTCGGGTGCACCCCGCCCGCCACCAGCCCGGCGATGTGGGCCATGTCCACCATGAGCAAGGCATCCACCTCGCGCGCGATCTCGGCGAACGTGTGGAACTCGATCACCCGCGGGTACGCGCTCGCGCCGGCGACGATCACCTTCGGCCGCTCCCGCCGCGCCAGCTCGCGCACCTGGTCGTAGTCGATCCGCCCTTCTTCCTCCCGCACCCCGTACGCCACCACGTTGTAGAGCTGGCCGCTGAAGTTCACCGGCGAGCCGTGGGTGAGATGGCCCCCATGCGTCAGGCTCATCCCGAGCAGCGTGTCCCCCGGCTTCATGACCGCCATGTAGGACGCCATGTTGGCCTGCGCCCCGCTGTGCGGCTGCACGTTCGCGTGCGCCGCGCCGAACAGCTCGCACGCGCGCGCCCGCGCCAGCTCCTCGGCCACGTCCACCCACTCGCAGCCGCCGTAGTAGCGCCTCCCCGGATAGCCCTCCGCGTACTTGTTGTTCAGCACGCTGCCGAGCGCCTCCAGCACCGCCTGCGAGACGAAGTTCTCGCTGGCGATCAGCTCCAGGTAGCGGTTCTGCCGCCGCGCCTCCTGGAGGATCGATTGGTGGATCTCCGGATCCGTGGCGCGCAGCGCGCCGAGGAACGCCTCGCTCATGCTCCTCCCGTCAGAACCTTACCCTTACCCACACCCTTACCCATACCCTCACCCCCACCCTCACCCCCACCCTCCCAATGCGAATTCGACCCCCACCTCCCCCCGCCACCTCCCCGCGGTCTCCCTCCTACACCCACGTCCGCTGGATCGCACCCACCTGCTCGATGCGGCGCTCCGCGAGCTTGTCCGCGGCCACGTGCGTCGGCACGCCCTGCTCCTTCGAGATCTCGAACAGCTGGCGCAGCGTCTCGTAGATCTCGCCGGCCTTGCGCTTCGCCCGCTCCGCGGTCCAGTCGTTCAGCTCGCCGTAGACGTTGATCAGCCCGCCCGCGTTGATCACGTAGTCCGGCGCGTAGAGGACGCCGCGGGCGTCGAGCTCGTCCCCGTGGCGTTCCTCCGCCAGCACGTTGTTGGCCGCGCCGGCGATGATCTCGAACCCGAGCCGCGGCAGCGTCCGGTCGTTGACCACCGCGCCCAGCGCGCACGGGGAGAAGACCTGCGCATCGACCGTGTAGATCTCCTCCGGCGCCACGGCCTCCGCGCCGAGCTCGGAGACGACCCGCTTCACGCGCTCCTCGTCGATGTCGGTCACGCTCAGCGTGGCCCCCTCCTCGGCCAGGTGCCGGCACAGGTAGTAGCCGACGTGGCCCAGCCCCTGGACGGCGAAGCTGACGCCCTCGAGGGAGTCGTCGCCGTACTTCTCCAGCGCGCACGCCTTGATCCCGCGGTACACTCCGTAGGCCGTGACCGGGGAGGGATCCCCGGACCGCCCGGCGATGCCGCTCACGTGCTCGGTCTCCATGTGCACGTAGTCCATGTCCTCGACGCTCGTGCCCACGTCCTCCGCCGTGATGTAGCGCCCGCCGAGCGACTCGACGAAGCGCCCGTGCGCCCGGAACACCAGCTCGCGGCGCGGCGTCTTCGGATCACCGATGATGACCGCCTTGCCGCCACCGAGGTTGAGCCCGGCCACCGCCGCCTTGTACGTCATGCCGCGCGAGAGCCTGAGCACGTCGACCAGCGCCTCGAGATCGCTGCGGTAGTTCCAGAAGCGCGTGCCGCCGAGCGCGGGGCCGAGCGTCGTGTCATGGATCGCGATGATCCCGCGGTAGCCCGCCACCGGCTCGTTCCAGAACACCACCTGCTCGTGCCCGTGCTCCGCAATCAGATCGAAGATTTCCATGGTGTCTCCAGATGCGCCTTCCAGCGTCGGAAGGATCTCGTTCACGCGCCGTAGAGAGAGCGCGCGATGCGGCGCCGCAGCGTTTCGCTGCTCGCCTCGAGCAGCTCGGTGGCCTTGGCATCCCGCATCAGCTTCTCCACAGGATAGTCCCGCATGTAGCCGTAGCCGCCGTAGATCTGCACGGCCTCGGTCGTGACCCACATCGCCCCCTCGCTGGCGAACAGCTTCGCCATTGCCGGAAGCGACGTCTCCGGCCGCGCGCACGCGCGCTCGAGCAGCGCGCCGGCCGCCTCCACCCGGCTCGCCATCCCGGCGAGCTTGGCCTGGATCCCCTCGAAGTCCCTGAGCCTGGTCTCGAACTGCTCCCGCTCGCCGGCGTAGCGGACGGCGTGCTCGAGGGCCGCGCGCGCGATTCCGCGCGCCTCCGCCGCCACGGCCAGGAGGGCGAGGCCGGCGCTCCGCGCCGGCGGCGCGGCGTCCGCAGCGGCCCCCGCGAGGCGCGCGTCCGCGTCGAGGCGCACGTCCGCGAGCGTGACCGTCACCACCTCCAGCGGCCGCAGCCCCATTGTCTTCTCCCGCGCGCCGGGCCGGTAGCCCTCCGCGTCGGTCGGCACCAGGAACAGGCCCGGCCCGCCGTCCGCCACGCGCGCGAAGATGATGGCCACGTCCGCGGCGGCGCCGTTCACCACCCATGCCTTCCGCCCCCGCAGCACCCAGCCGCCGCCGTCCGGCTCGGCCGTCGTTTCCGGCGCCGAGGGGTCCCAGCCCGCCTCCGGCTCCGCACGCGCCACGCAGCCGAGCGTCTCGCCGGCCGCCATGGGGGCCAGCCAGCGCTCCCGTTGCGCGTCCGAGCCGAGCGCGAGGAGCAGCTCCGACGCCTGGCACGCCTGCGCCAGCGCGACCGCCACGGAGGCCTCGCCCCAGGCCAGCTCCTCGACGGCGGCGGCGTAGGCGCCCGGCCCGAAGCCCATCCCGCCCGCGGCCTCGGGCACGAGCATCCCGAGGAAGCCGAGCTCGGCGAGCTGCGCGAGCAGCCCTGGCGGCAGCGTCGCCTCGCGGTCCCAGACCTCGGTGTGTGGGCGCAGCTCCGCCTCCGCGAACTGCCGCGCCAGCTCCCTGACCTGCTGGATCTCTTCCGGGTCCTCCATCGCCGTCTCCATGGCCGCGCCCGCCGCGCTAGTATGTGTAGAAGCCGCGCCCGCTCTTGCGGCCGAGCCAGCCGGCGGCCACGTACTTCCGCAGCAGCGGGCTGGGGCGGTACTTGTCGTCGCCGAGGTCGCGCTGCAGCACCTCGAGGATGAACAGGCAGGTGTCCAGCCCGATGAGGTCCGCGAGGGCGAGCGGCCCGATCGGGTGGTTCATCCCCAGCTTCATGACCGTGTCGATCGACTCGGCCGAGGCCACGCCCTCCATCAGGCAGTAGACGGCCTCGTTGATCATCGGCATGAGCACGCGGTTGGAGACGAAGCCCGGGAAGTCGTTCGCCTCCACGGGCGTCTTCTCCAGCGCCCGCGCCAGCTCCATGACCCGCTCCAGCGTCTCGTCCGAAGTCTGGAGGCCCCGGATCACCTCGACCAGCCGCATCACGGGGACCGGGTTCATGAAGTGCATCCCGATCACCCGCTCCGGGTGCGACGTGTGCCGCGCCAGCGCGGTGATCGAGATCGAGGACGTGTTCGAGGCCAGGATCGCCTCCGGCGCGAGCGCGTCCAGCTCCGCGAAGAGCGCGGCCTTCATGTCGAGGTTCTCCGGCACCGCCTCCACCACCAGGTCCGCGCCGGCCGCGCCCTCGAGCGACGTGGCGGTGCGGATGCGCCCGAGAGTCTCCGCCTTCGCGGCCTCCGTGACCGTCCCCTTCCGGACCTGCCGGTCCAGGTTGCCGCCGATCCCGGCGAGCGCCTTCTCCAGCCGCTCGTCGCTCACGTCCACGAGCGTCGTGTCGTGCCCGTGCTGCGCGAAAACGTGGGCAATGCCGTTGCCCATGGTGCCGGCCCCGATCACCGCGACCCTGCCAATGGTGCGCATATGCCCGCTCTCCGTCAGATCCGTGAATCGACCAGGGGGCCGAGCGCCCGCATCTCCGGCGCCTCGCCCGTCGCCCCCGTCACCAGCAGCCACACCGTGCCGGCGGCGAACGCGAGCGTGCCCACCACGCCGGCCTCGGGCCCGAACGCGCCGCCGGTCAGCCAGCGGAGCCCTCGCACCTGGGCATCGTAGTACGGCGTGTCGAACAGCCGCAGCCCGCTCACCGGCAGGTCCAGCGCGAGACCCATCACCCAGTTCCAGCCGAGGTGCGCCGCCGTCGCGAACCAGAGGCTGCGCGTCTTCAGGTAGGCCAGCGAGAGGAAGACGCCGGCCAGCACCAGGTTGCCGAAGGCCACCGCGTCCAGCCCGGGGTTGGCGCCATGCGCCGCCGCGAACACGAGGCTGCCCAGCACGACGGCCGGGACGGGGCCCAGCGACTCGACCAGCACCTGAAAGGCGTAGCCGCGGAAGACCACCTCCTCCGCGGCCGCCGCTACGAACAGGACGGCCAGGCCGCGCAGCAGCTCCGCCAGATAGGCCGCCGGCGTGCCCGCCTCGCCGCTCCAGCGCAGCGCGCCCACCGCGACCAGCACGGCCGCCGCGAGCAGCTGGATCCCACCGCCCAGCGCGAAGCCCGTGACCAGCTCCCGGGGAGTCCGCGGCGTGAGCGCGAAGCCCAGCGCGCCGGGGCTCCGCCGCTCCACCCACCGCAGCAGGAGCCACCCCGCGCCGAGTCCGGCGCCGAACAGGATCGCCTCGCTACCCACGGTCCACAGCAGCGCGGGGCCGCCTGGCCGCACGCCGGCCACGAGCGCGACCACCGTCAGGACCTGCGCGACGACGAACGCCACCGCGACCCAGAGCAGGATGCGCCAGAACGCGCGCAGCCGGCCACCGGCCACGAACAGCCCGCGCAGCCCTTCGCCGGACATGAAGAAAACCCCCGGGCTAGAGAAACCCGAGGGTCCGCTCGCGAATCCGCCGCGCGACCAGAAGCGCGGCGACGATCTTCAGACCGTCGCCGACGAGGAACGGCAAGACGCCCAGCTCCAGCGCGCGCCCGAACCCGCCCACGTAGAACGACAGCTGCGCCGCGCCGCCCAGCAGGATGAGCGCCGTCGCGGCGAACAGCGCCGCCGCCGCGCGAATGGTGGCGGCGGACCCGGGCGCCGCGACACGCGGGCCCAGCATCCCGGCCAGCCACGCGGCGGCCGGGTAGGCGATGAGATAGCCGCCCGTCGGCCCCAGCACGTGCGCGAGCCCCGAGCCGCCGGCGAAGAACACCGGCGCGCCTAGCAGCCCGATGCCCAGGTACGCCGCCTGCGCCGCCGCCCCGAGCGCCGGCCCCAGGACGAGCCCGCCGAGGATCACGAACAGCGTCTGCAGCGTGACCGGCACCGCCGTGAAGGGCAGCGGCACGGCCGCGTACGCGCCCAGCGTCGTCAGCACGACGAACACTGCCACGGCCAGCGCCCGCCGCGCGGTCCGGCTCCCCACCAGCTCGAGCGTCGCGACGCGACGCACCCGGAGCCTCATCGCGTCCATGTCACACCCTTTCCACGGAGAGCGCCACCGCGTCCCCGCCGCCAAGGCACAGCGTGGCCAGCCCCGTGCGGGCCCCGCGGTTCTTCATGGCGTAAAGCAGCGTGACGAGCACCCGCGTGCCCGATGCGCCGATCGGGTGGCCGAGCGCGACGGCGCCGCCGTTCACGTTCACCCGGTCCCAGTCCCAGCCCAGCTCCCTGCCGTCCGCCAGCGCCTGCACCGCGAACGCCTCGTTGGCCTCGATCAGGTCGTAGTCCCCGATCGACCTGCCCTCCTTCTCCATCACCCGGCGCACGGCCCGGACCGGCGCGAAGAAGAGCTCCTGCGGCCGCGTCGCACCCGTCGAGTACGCGTTGATCCGCGCCAGGATCGGCAGCCCATGCGCCTCCGCGTACTCCTGGCTCGCAACCACCACCGCCGCCGCGCCGTCGTTGAGCCCGGGCGCGTTCCCCGCCGTCACCACGGGGTTCACGACCTCCGGCGGCTTGTCCTTCGCGAACGCCGGCGGGAGCTTGGCCAGCGCCTCGAGCGTCGTCTCCCGGCGCGGCGCCTCGTCCTTCTCCACCACGGTCGTCCCCTTCCGCGACTTCACCTCCACCGCCACGATCTCCTCCGCGAAGCGGCCCTCGTCCATGGCGGCGATCGCCTTGCGGTGCGACGCCAGCGAGAACTCGTCCGCCGCCTCCCGGGTGATCCCCGCCTTCCATGCCGTGTACTCCGCGTGCCCGCCCATGTGGCAGTCGTGGAAGCCGCACCACAGGCCGTCCTCGATCAGCCCGTCCACCAGCTCCTGGTTGCCGAACTTCACCCCCTGCCGCATCCCCTTCACGTAGTACGGCGCGTTCGACATCGATTCCATGCCGCCCGCTACGATCACGCGAGCGTCCCCCGCCTTGATCGCCTGCGCACCGAGCATCACCGCCATGAGGCCGGAGCCGCATACCCGGCTCACGCCCATGGCGCCCACCGTGTCCGGCACCCCGCCACCCAGCGCCGCCTGCCGCGCCGGCGCCTGACCGAGCCCCGCCGAGACGACGTTGCCCACGATCACGTCATCGAGGTCCGACGGATCGATCCCGGACCGCTCCAGCGCGGCGCGGATCGCAACAGCCCCGAGCTGTGGCGCCGAAAGCGTCGCCAGCCCGCCGAGAAACCTGCCGATCGGCGTACGCGCGCCGCCGACCAGCACCGGGACGAGACGCGGGTCAGCCATATGCATCTCCTTTCGCCATAACCGGTTCTGTGCCAAGGCACCCGCCACTCGCGAACTGCCATGGCTCTGCCATTATAGGCGGCCCCACCGCCTGGGGCCAGAGCGGGTCGAACGCTCGTTCGAGCGCCGCGACCCCGCCCGTTCCGCTCACCGCCCCAGCAGCGACGGCGACCCGCCCGCGCCGACCGCATCCGCCGACAGGACCACCAGCTGCCCCGCCATGAACGGCAGGTGCGCCGGCACGTTGCACGTGAACGGATAGATGCCGGGAGAGGACGCCACCCAGGTCGTGTCCACCCGCGCTCCCCCCGGCAGCGGCACGTAAAGGTCCGGCAGCACGAAGGAGTGCACGTCGTCCTCCGGGTTCACCAGCGTGAGCCGCAACGTGTCCCCTGCCACCACCGTGATCGTCGAGGGCGAGAAGGCGTAGACCTCCTTGCCCGCCAGCACGCCGGTCGCCGAGAAGTCCTGCTTCAGGAAGGGATAGACCTTCTGCATCTCCTTCGTGAGGAGCGGCACGGTCGTCACGGTGATCTGCCGTGTCCGCGGCGTGTAGCGCCCCGCCACGGCCCTCTCACGCGGCGGATTCCGCCGCACGCGGCACCCCGCCGCTAGCACGCTCGCCGCGAGCAGCACGGCCCAGCCCAACGTCCACCTTTTCATGCCCGTCGGTGCGCCCATCACCCCTCCTCTTCCAGCAGCCGCGGCCGCTCCGGTGACTGCGGATCGAGCCGTCCCCACGGCACGACCGGATCGTGCTCGAAGACGAGGAGCCATCCCTCCTCGCGGGCGCGCGGCAGCAGGGCCCGCTTGGCCTCGAGGGTCACGAGTGGCTCGACGTCGTAGCCCATGATCCAGGGCAGCGGCAGGTGCGCGGAGGTGGGGATCACGTCGGCCAGGAAGAGGGCCGTCTCGTCCTCGGACCGGATCCGGAGCGACTGGTGGTGGGGCGTGTGTCCCGGCGTGTGCACCGCGTGGATGCCGGGGACGATCTCGCCCTCGCCCTCGAGCAGGGTGAGGCGGCCCGCCGCGACGACGGGCTCGAAGTTGTGCGGAAGGTAGCTGGCCTGGACGCGTTCGTTCTTCGTGCGCGCGAACTCGAGCTCGCCGCGCTGGGCGAAGTAGCGGGCGTGCGGGAACGAGAGCCGGACCTGCCCCTCCTCGTCCACGTGGGTGTTGCCGCCGGCGTGGTCGAAGTGGAGGTGACTGGCGATCACGACGTCCACGTCCTCGGGTGAGAAGCCGGCGTCGCGGAGCGCATCCTCCAGGCGGGTCGGGCCGGGGTCCGCGCCGGCGTTCTCCACGCCGTAAATCTCCATGAACCTGGGGCCCTCCTTGTTGCCCAGCCCGGTGTCGATCAGCACCAGGGCATCGGGCGTCTCGACCAGCAGGCAGCGCATGGCGAGCGGGATGCGGTTGCGCGTGTCGGCGGGGATCCGCTTCTCCCAGAGCGGCTTCGGGACGACCCCGAACATCGCGCCGCCGTCCAGGCGCTGCAGCCCCGCCTCGAGGGCGTGGATGCGCAGCGCCCCGAGCCGGCGGCTGCGCCGCAGCGGCAGGGGCGTCACTGCGGCGGGATCTCCCATGGCTCCATGGATGTCGGCATGGCCGTCCGCTTCCTCCGCGTGCGGGGCTTCGGCCGGCTCAAGAGCGCCTGCAGGTCGGCCCAGGAGGCGACCTCCTGCTCGTGCGCCCGCTCGATGAGGAGCGCCAGCAGCTCCGCCGTCACGCGTGCGTCGCCCCAGGCGCGGTGGCGCGCCTCGTTCAGCAGGCCGAAGTGCTGGCTCAGCGCATCGAGTGAGCGGCGGCGCAGCTCCGGCACCAGCCGGCGCGCGAGCCGCAGCGTGCAGAGCACGCGCATCTCCTCGGCGCGGGCCCCGGCCCGCTCGACCTCCATGGCGACGAACCCACGGTCGAAGGATGCGTTGTGCGCCACGAAGATCCGGTCGGCCAGCAGGCGTCGCACGTCGTGCGCGATGTCGCGGAAGCGCGGCGCCTCGCGTACCATGGCGGTCGTGATGCCGGTGAGTCGCGTGACGAAGCTGGGGATCGGGCGCTCCGGGTTCACCAGCGTGGCGAACTCCTCGAGCACGCGGCCGGTGCCATCCACGCGCACGGCCGCGAACTCGGTCACCCTGTGGCCCCGGCCCGGAGAGCCGCCCGTTGTCTCGACATCCACGACCACGTACTCCAGCGAGCGGAGCAGCGCCGGGCGCTCGGGCCCGGCGAACACCCGCCAGAGCGGCCCGCTCACCAGACGTCCTGCCGGCGCAGCGGCATGCTCATGCACCGGCTGCCGCCCCCGCCCCGCACCAGCTCGGAGCCCTCGAAGAGGATCGCCGCCTTCTCGTCCTCCCCGATGTCGGCCTCGCCCGTCAGGAAGTCGATGGCATCGATCAGCGTGTAACCCGCCTCGCGCTCCAGCTCCTCGTACGTGCGCTCGTTGCGCGAGTAGCCCAGGATCACCCCCGGCCGCACCGCCACGAAGTTGCAGCCGCTCGACCACTGCTCCCGCTCCTGGTGGGTACGCCGCGAGCCGCCGCAGAAGACCGGCTCGAGCGGCAGCCCCACCTCCCGCAGCCCCGCGAACAGGTTCGGCATCTCCCGCATGCCCCGGCGCCCCGCATGGTAGTGCAGAACGGGGCTGCGCGTCGGGCCCACGAAGCTGGGCGGGAACACCACGCAGTGCTCCCGATCGACCATGGTGAAGATCATGTCCAGGTGGATCATCGCCCGGTCCCTCGGCAGCACCACCACCAGGATGTCGCGCACGCCAGCCTGCTCCACCAGGTTCTCCGCGATCACGTCGAACGCGCCCGGGCTCGAGCGCTCCGACAGTCCGATCAGCGCCAGGTCCGGCCGCAGCACGTGGACATCTCCCCCCTCCAGCGTGTAGCCCGTCCGCCGCTCCTCGCTGCCGTCGTAGATGAGCCCCGCGTTCCGCAGCCACGGATGGTACGTGAACAGCGTCTTCATCAGGATCTCTTCGGTCCAGCGCACGGTGTAGCGCATGGAGCCGATGATCACCCCGTCCCCCACCACCATGCCGGCATCCCGCGTGAAGAAAAGGTTCGGCAGCGGCGGAAGCTCGTAGCTCTCCACGTTCAGCAGCCGCTGCAGCACCCCCTCCTCCATCTCCCGACCCTCGATGATCGCGCCCGCCAGCTCGCTCGACGACAGCTCCAGCATCCGCCGCCCCAGCGGCTCCGAGCGCGCCACGTCCATCACCCGCTCCACCAGGAAAGGACGCACCTCCGGCTGCTGCAGCACCTCCTCCAGCAGCTCGCGGACCTCGTACACCTCCGCGAACCGCGACAGGATCGCCTTGAAGCGGTGATGCTCCCGTCGCGCCTGATCCAGCCCGATGATGTCGTCGTAGAGGAAGTCCTCGCGCGTCGCCGGCGTGACCGCCAGCAGCTCCGGTCCCGGCGAGTGGCACAGCACCGCGTCCAGCACGCCGATCTCCGACGTCACGTGCACCCGCTGCTCGTTCATCGCGCCCGCCCGTTGCCGCCCCCGCGCCGCGCACCCCCCCGCCGGCTCCCCGCCGGACGACTGTTCGCGAGCGCGTACGAGAGCCCCTCCATCTCCACCGCCATGTTCACATTCTTCACCGCCACGTCCGGCGGCACCACCAGCTTCGTCGGCGCGAAGTTCAGGATCCCACGCACCCCTCCCGCCACGACCCGGTCCACCACCTGCTGCGCCACCTCCGCCGGCACCGCCACGATCGCGATGTCGAAGCCCTCCCGCGCCAGCGCGGTCTCCATCTCCGCGTCCGGCCTGACCTCCAGGCCGTGCCACCGCTGCCCCACCTTGCGCGGGTCCGCGTCGAATACCGCCTCGATCTCGAAGCCCCGCCGCCGCAGATCCCGGTAGCCCACCAGCGCACCGCCGATCTTGCCCGCCCCCACCAGCACCACCCGCCAGCGACGCGACAGCCCCAGGATCGACCGCAGCGCCTCCCGCAGCTCCGGCACGGAGTACCCCAGCCCCCGCTTCCCGAACGTGCCGAAAAACGACAGATCCTTCCGCACCTGCGCGGCGGTCGTGCCCCCCCGCCTCGCCAGCTCATCGCTCGACACCGTGCCCGCCCCCTCCTCCTCCACATCCCCCAGCAGCCGCAGGTACAGCGACAGACGCCCGACGGTGGACTCCGATACCTTCTTCATCGCGGAAACGCTCGACTCGCGGACCATTGTGAAACCATTCACAAACAAGCTACCCGCCCCGCACGCAAGCGTCAATTCGGGAGTGGGGCAACCTCGATGTGGAGCGTCGTGCCGGCGCCGTCGCGCTCGACCGAGATGCGGCCGCCGAGCGAGCGCGCCACGCGGGCGGCCATGGCCAGCCGGAGCGAGGCGCCGCTGTCGAGTGGCCCGCGGGCCCGCGCCTGCAGGGCGACGTCATCGCGGCCGGGCTCGAGCGCGGAGCCGCGGATCTCCGCGGCGAAGCCGTCGCCATCCGCGCGCACCCGGAGGTCCAGCGCGCGGCCGGGGGAGGCGCGCACGGCCGCGCCGAGGGCGAGGTCGAGCAGGGCGGTGAAGCGAGGCCGGTCGGTGCGCAGGTCGCCTAGATCGGCCGGGAGCTCGGCCTGCAGAGTGGCGCGGCGGCCCTCGGCCATGGCCCGGAGGCTCTCGACGGTGGCGGCGATGACGGGACCGAGCGAGACGTCCTCGGGCTCGAGGCCGGGGTCGGCATCCGGCGGGATGAGCATCTCGTGCAGTCCGTCGAGCAGGTGGCGCATCTGCTCGGCGGCCCCGCCGATGCGGTGCACGGCCTCGGCGGCGCGTCCCTCGATCGGGCCGAGCAGCCCGTCCTCGAGCAGCTCGTGGTATCCGATGATGGCGGCGAGCGGCGTCCGGAGCTCGTGGGCGAGGAGCCGGAGCGGCTCGGAAGGGTGGAGCGCGTGCTCGGCTCCGTCCGCCGGTGCCGCGGAGCCGGGGCCGGGCGGCGCGGGCGGCGGGGCTGCGGTCGCCTGCCGCTCTCGCGGCGTCCCGCGGCGGCGGCGCGAGCCTGCCAGAGCGATGACCGCGCCCGCGGCGAGGCCGATGGCGACGGCGAGCCCGACGGCGCTCACGCGGCGGCCTCGGCCGGCAGCCGCTCCTCGGGCGGCCAGTCGCGCGGGGCGTCGGAGACGGAGCGCAGGATCAGAAAGCTGGCGATGACGCCGCCGAGGAGCGTGAGCACGGCCGCCGGCCGGCCGAGCCCGAGCACGTCCACGACGAATCCCCAGATGAACGGCCCTGTGACGGCGGAGAAGCGGCCGACCATGCCGTAGAGCCCGTAGAACTCGCCGACCCGGGCCGGCGGCGTGAGGCGCAACATGTAGGGGCGGTCCGCGGTCCAGGTGCCGCCGAGAGCGATGCCGGCCAGGCAGGCGGCCGGCCAGAAGACGGCGCCCGGGAGGTGGAAGAACCCGACGGCGGCGACCCAGACGAAGACGACGAACCAGAGCACGAGCACCGTTTCGAGCGTGCGCTTCGGGCCGATCCGGTCCACGATCCTGCCCCAGCCGAACGCGCCGACGGCGGCGAAGCTGATGGCGGTGAGCAGGACGAAGGAGACCTGCTTGGCCGTGAAGCCGACCTCGTTGGTGACGTAGACGCCCATGAAGGCGATGACGGTGTTGACCGCATTGGTGTAGAAGGCGCGGCCGACGAGGAAGCGCAGCAGCCCGGGGTAGCGGCCGCTGGCCTTGATGGTCCCCACGACCTGTCTCAGGGCGGCGCCGACCGAGGACAGGCGGAAGCGCCGGGCGCGCCGCACGCGCTCGCGCACGAAGAAGAAGCATGGCAGGGCGAAGGCGAGGAACAACACGGCGGTGACCCGGAAGACGGTCTCGTAGCGCTCGGTTTGCACGGCGTGCGGCATTCCCTCGACGCCCTTGAGGAGGACCGTGCCGACGGCGACGCCGATGAAGGAGCCGACGTAGCCCATGCCGATGCCGACGCCGCCCACGATCCCGCGGTTCTCCTCCACGCTCACGTCGGGGAGCAGCGCGTCGTAGAACTGGAGGCCGGCCTGATAGGCCACGTTGGCGATCGCGAAGAAGACGAGCGAGGGGACGAGCCCGCCCACGCCCAGGAACAGCGTGAACGCCACGCAGATGAGGGTGGACGCCACCAGGAACGGCATGCGCCGCGACGCCTGGTCCGTGAGCGCGCCGAGGAGCGGCGCGCTCACGAAGATGACGGCCATCGAGATGCTTGTCGTGAACGCGTAGTCGGCATCCCGCCCCCCCATCACGTTGACCACCCAGATGGAGAAGTAGAGCGACACGATGTTCATGGAGAAGATCGTGTTGGCCAGGTCGTAGAGGACCCAGCTGCCGACGGAGAGCCGGCCCGGCCGCGTGGCCGCCCGGACCCCCTCCGTCGCGTCGGTGCTCACCGTGCTCATGCGGCTCCGTGGCCCGGGATCTCCTCGGTGTCGCGGCGCGGAAGCCCCTCCGCGCGCAGCGCTCCGGCCAGCGCGGCGAGGCGCTCGGGCGCGAGCGTCTCCGGCCGCGCCTCCAGCTCCAGCCCCGTGGCCGCCTGCACCCGCCCGAGCGCCGCGGCGTCCAGCCCGTATTCGGGCGAGCTGCGCAGCGTCTTCTGGAGCTGCTTGCGCCGCCAGCCGAACGCGACCCGGGCCAGCGTGCGCAGATCGCGCTCCTCCGCCGGGCTCGTGCGCGGCGGCGCGTGCGGCACGATCCGCAGCACCGTGGAGTCCACGTCCGGAACCGGCCGGAACGCCGCGCGCCCGATCGTGAAGAGCAGCTCCACGTCCGCCACGCTGCGCACGCCGACCGAGAGCGCGCCGTAGGTGCGGCCCCCGGGCGGCGCGGCGATCCGCTCCGCCACCTCCTTCTGCACCATCAGCACGAGGACCGCGGGACGCGGCCGCTCCAGCAGGTGGAACAGCAGCGGCGTCGTGATGTTGTAGGGCACGTTCCCGATGACGCGCAACCCGGCGACGTCCTCGAAGGCGGATTCCGGGCGGAAGCGCAGGATGTCCGCGTGCACGACCTCCACGCCCGGCACGCCGCCCAGCTCGGCCTCGAGCGCCGCCGCGAGCGCGTCATCCAGCTCGACCGCCACCAGCCGGCCGACGCTGCCCGCCAGGTGGCGCGTGAGCGCCCCCCGCCCGGGGCCGACCTCGAGCACCGCGTCCCCGGCGCCCGCCCCGAGCGCCGCCACGATCTTGCGCTGCAGGTTCGGGTCGACCAGGAAGTTCTGGCCGAGCGACCGCTTGGGCCGGGCCACGTCACACGCGGACGAGCACGGCGGTCCGATCGTCGGGCGGCACGCTGAGCTCCGCCCCTTCCGCGGTCGCGAACACGCGCTCGAGCACCTCCGCGAGCGGCTGGCCGAGCAGCTCATGGACCCGGCCGAGCAGCGCCGCCTCGCCTGCCGCGCCGCTGCCGAAGGCGTCCGAGAGCCCGTCCGTGAACAGGAGCAGCACGTCCTCCGCGTCGGTCCACGGCACCGCCGCCTCGCCGTAGTCGTGGAAGGTCACGATGCCGAGCGGCGGGCTGGTGGCGCCCAGGCGCAGGGCCACGCCTTCGTGGCGCAGGGCGAACGCGTGCGGGTGGCCGGCGTTCGAGTAGACGAGCCGTCCGTGCGCCGGGTCGAGCACGCCGTAGAAGAGCGTCAGGTACATCTCCGTCGTCTCGAGCTCGTCGATGAGCGCCGCGTGGACCCGGCGCAGCACCTCGGCGGGCGGGTCGGACTCCTGGGCCGAGATGGCGACGGCGCTCATGGTGAGCGCCATGATCAGCGCGGCCGCGAAGCCGTGGCTGGAGACGTCGCCGATCATGACGCCCAGCCGGTCGCCCGAGAGGCGGAACAGGTGGTAGAAGTCGCCACCCACCGACTCGGCGGGGACGCAGCGCGCGGCCACATCCGCGGTGCCGTCGAAATCGGAGGTGTCGGGGAGCAGCTTCAGCTGGAGGTCGTGCGCCAGCTCGAGCTCGCGCATGAGCCGCTCCTGGCTGAGGCTCTCCTGCATGAGGCGCTGCGTCTCCAGCGCGGCGCCGACCTGGCTCGCGATGGCCGCCAGCAGGCGCGCGTCGCCGGCCGTGA
This sequence comes from uncultured Gemmatimonadales bacterium, assembly GCA_963708135.1. GTDB lineage: Bacteria > Gemmatimonadota > Gemmatimonadetes > Longimicrobiales > RSA9. The sequence goes on from OY970192.1 coordinate 2,291,829, forward strand.
AGCGCACGTTCGAGCGCCGCCCCACCAGCGTGATGACGCCCACCGTGCGGGCCTCCCCCTCGGGCGGCGTATAGCTGATCGGGACGGACAGGAAGGCCTCGCGCCCGTGCGGCCGCGGGTCCAGGTTCGTGCCGCGCGGCAGCGCCGTGCCGCGCTCCAGATTCAGCGGCTGGCGCTCGCGGAACACCCAGGCCGTGGCCGAATCCGGGTCGTCCACGGGAATCGGCTGGCGCGGCGCCTCCTCCCCCTCGGCGGCGCGCGGGTAGAGCTTGCCGTCCGCGGGATCGAAGACCCAGATCGACGCGCGCCGCGCGCCCAGCACATCCGCCACCTCCGTGAGGATACGCCCGGCGGCCGACTCGAGCGTGAGCACGGAGCCGAGGATCTCGCTGATCGAGTAGAGCAGGTTGATCTCCTCGTACTTCTCGCTCAGCTCGTGCGCCGCGGAGCGCGCCTCCTCCTCGTAGGCGAACGCCTGGCGCAGCGCGTCCCCGAGGAAGCGCGCCGCGATCGGGTCCGCCTCCCCGTCCACCTCCAGCCCGAGCGTCCCGCCGCCCGGCAGCGTCAGCGCGCGCATCGGCCCCACCGGCGCCGGCGGCGCGCCGTCCTCCGCCCCCGATGGCTGTACCCGCGTCCAGCCGCCGTCGAGCGGGGTCCACAGCCGCACGTCCACGCCTGGCTGCGCGACCCGGAACGCCTCGAGCAGCGCCGCCACCCCGCGCGGCAGCCGATCGCGCGTCGGCACCGCCGTCGCCGTCACGCCCGGCCCCGGCGGCGCCGCCGCGCGGGCCCGGACGAGAGCACCATCGTGATGGAGTTGCCGCGCTCGTTGAAGACCACCTCGTCCATCAGCTTGCGGATCAGGAAGATGCCGCGGCCGCCGGGGCGGCTGCGATTGTCGGGTAGCGTGGGATCGGGCAGGTTGCTGGGGTCGAAGCCGCCGCCCTCGTCGGTCACCTGGACCACGATGCGCTGCGGGCTGAGGTGCGCCTCCAGGCGCACGCGCTTGGCGGGATCGCGACGATTGCCGTACAGCATGGCGTTGGCCAGGGCCTCGGTCAGGCTGACCCGGAAGTTCAGGCGCAGCCGCTCACTCTCGAAGCCCGCGTCGCGGCTCCGGTCCATCAGGTAATGAACGGCCCGCTCGATCGTGCGCAGGTCGTTCGGCAGCTCCAGGATGTAATCCAGCGGCATCGACGGCTCGGCGGAACGGGACGAGATCCTCCTTTCGATGATAGGGCCGGCCGGCCCCGGACGACAGCCTCAGAGGGAGGCCAGCGCCTCGTCCCGGCTGTCCGCGATGTGGAAGAGCGTGTCCAGCTTCGTGAGCTCGAACAGGGTGCGCAGGTCCTCGTTCAGGTTGGCCAGCCGCAGCTCGCCGCCCTGCTCCCGGATCTTCTTCGACAGGCTGACCAGGACGCCGAGCCCGGACGAGTCAATGTAGCCCGTGTTCGCGAAATCGATCAGGAACTTCCGCGCCCCGCCATCCAGCTCCTCCAGCACCTTCTGCTTCAGCTCCTGGCGGTTGCCGACGATCAGCTGCCCCTCAACGCCGATCACCGTCACCTCGCCCTGCTTGCTCACGTCGAATCCCATGGTGCCCCCTGTGATGTGTGTTGCCCGTCCCCGGGCGGGGGCAAGGACCATGCCTTGTCCCGGTCCGGCCGCGGCCCGGGATCTGCCGGCGCCGCGGCCCCCGCCCGGACCGCTACGCCTGCAGCCCCGCAATGCAGGCCACGTTCACGATGTCTTCGTCCGACGCGCCGCGCGACAGGTCGTTCACCGGCCGAGCGAGCCCCTGCAGGATCGGCCCGATCGCCTCCGCCCCCGCCAGGCGCTGCACCAGCTTGTAGGCGATGTTGCCGGCATCCAGGTCCGGGAACACGAGCACGTTGGCCTGCCCCCGCAGCGGGGAATCCGGCGCCTTCCGCGCCGCCACGTCCCGGATCAGCGCCGCGTCCACCTGCAGCTCGCCGTCCGCCGCCACGTCCGGCAACGCCGCGCGGAACAGCGCCAGCGCCTCCCGCACGCGCAGCACGCTCGGGCCCTCCGCGCTGCCCCGGGTGGAGTAGGACAGGAAGGCGACGCGGGGCTCGTCCCCCACGATCGCGCGCCGCGCCTCCACGGCCGCCCGCGCGATCTCGGCCAGCTGCTCCGCCGTGGGGTCCGGCACGACACCGCCGTCGGTGAACGTCAGCACCTCCTCACCCAGGCCGCGGAAGTCCTTCACGAGCATGTAGAACGAGGAGGAGACCGTGCGGATCCCGGCCGCAGTGCCCACGCACCGGAGCGCCGCGCGCAGCACATCCGCCGTCGTCCGCACCGCCCCCGCCACCATCGCGTCGGCCTCGCCTTCCCGCACCATGAGCGCGCCGAACACGAGGGGGTCCTCCACCGCCTCGCGGGCCTCGGCCCGGCTGATCCCGGCCTCCCGGCGCAGCGCCTGGTACGCCAGGCCGTAGGCGTCCGCGCGCGGATCCGTGGCCGGATCGAGAACCGTCACGCCAGCGCCGGGCGCCGGCTCCGGCTCCTCGCGCCGCAGCGCGTCGAGCGCGCGGTGGAGCTCCGCCTCCGGACCGAGCAGGATCGGACGTGCCAGGCCGCCGCGCAGGAGGCGGAGCGCCGCCCGGAGCGTCCTCGGATCGAGCGCCTCCGGCAGCACGATCCGCCGGCACAGCGCGGCGGCGCGGAGGTGCAGCGTATCCAGAAAGTCGCTCACCTCTCTTCCTCCCGCGAGCTCCGCGCGAGCACGGCCAACAGGCGGGCGTGCACGGCGGGGGTCACGAAGTCGCGCACGTCGCCGCCCAGCGCGGCGATCTCGCGCACCAGCGAGGCCGAGAGGAAGGAGTACTGCACGTCCGGGGCGAGGAAGATGGTCTCGATCTCGCCCCAGAGCTCCCGGTTCATGAGCGCCATCTGGAACTCGTACTCGAAGTCGGAGACGGCGCGCAGCCCGCGGATGATGAGGCGGGCCTGGTGGGCGCGGGCGAAGTCCACGAGCAGCCCCGTGAACTCCGCCACCTCGACCTTCGGCTCATCGGCGAACGTGTCGCGGATCATCTCGACCCGCTCCGCGATCGGGAACAGCCCCTCCTTCTTCTGGGTTGCCGTGTGCGCCACGGCCACCACGAGCCGGTCCGTGAACGTCAGCGCGCGCCGCACGATGTCCTCGTGGCCGCGCGTGATCGGGTCGAACGACCCGGGGTAGATGGCACTCCGGTTCTCTTGGCTCATTCCGGTGCGGGGATGGAGGTGAGGGCGGTTTCGCCGTAGCGGCGCGTCCGCGCGCCGGGCAGCGCGGGAAGCGGCGTCCTGGCCCGGTGCTCCAGCCAGAGCCAGCGGGCGAACGGCCGGCGCGCGAATGCCTCGACCAGCGCGGCGGCGGCGGCTTCATCGTAGGGCGGGTCGGCCAGCGCGACGTCGAAGGCCAGTGGCTCGAGCCCCTCGACGTAACGCAGCGCATCGCCCCGGACCACGGTCGCCTCGCCCGCGGCGCCGAGCTTCTCCAGGTTGCCGGCGAGGGCCTTCAGGGCGCCGCCGGCGCGCTCGACGAACGTGGCATGCGCCGCGCCGCGCGAAAGCGCCTCCAGCCCGAGCGCGCCCGAGCCGGCGTAGAGGTCCAGCACGGCGGCTGCCGGAAGCAGTGGGAGCAGCGCGCTCATCCAGGCCTCGCGCACGCGGTCCGTCGTGGGCCGGGTGCGGCGGCCGGGCGGCGCCTGGATGACGTGCCCGCGCCAGCGCCCGGCGATGATCCTCATTCCACCCGCCGCAGATCCACCAGCCGGGCCTGCAGGCGGGAGCGGCCCTTCCAGCGGTCCTCGACGAGCTGGAACGCGACGTCCAGCCGGGCGCGGCCGCCGGCGAGCTCGTCCGCCCGCTCGGCCATGCGGAACCCGATCGCAGCCAGCCGCACCCCGTCCTGCAGCAGCTCGAGCTTCAGGTGGTCCTTCCCCACGATCCGCGCTGGGCCATGCATCGCCACCCCCCGGGCCGCGAACACCGGCGTGGGGTTTCCCACCCCGAACGGCCCGAGGTGGCGCAGGTAGCGGCACAGCTCCGACGTCGCCTCCGCCAATCGGACCTCGAGGTCGATCGCCAGCTCGGGGACCAGCGCTTCCGGCGGGAGCACGACGCGGGCATGGGCGTTCAGCGCCTCGCGGAACGCCGCGATCCGCGCCGGCTCGATGTCGAGCCCCGCCGCGGCGGCGTGGCCGCCGAAGCGCTGCAGGTGCGGCGCGCACGCGGCCAGCGCTTCGTAGAGGTGGAAGCCGGGGATCGAGCGGGCGCTGCCACGAGCCCTCGGCGCCGCGCCGTTCAGCGCGATGAGGACGGCCGGCCGGTGGATCCGCTCCACCACCCGCGACGCGACGATGCCGATCACGCCCGGGTGCCACCCCTCCCCCGCGAGCACCACCACGCGGTCGGCCTCCGGGTCGAAGTCCCGCGCGAGCAGAGCCAGCGCCTCGTCCAGCGTGGCGCGGTCCAGCGTCTGTCGCTCCCGATTCAGCTCGCCGAGCCGCGCCGCCAGCGCAGCCGCCTCCGCCTCGTCCTCCGAGAGCAGCAGCCGCGCGCCGATGGCCGCGTCGTCGATCCGGCCCACGGCGTTCAGCCGCGGCGCCAGCACGTGGCTTACCTGCCCCGCCGCGAGCTCCTCCAGCTCGGCCAGCCCCGCCTCCCGCAGCATTGCGGCGAGGCCCGGGTTGCGCGTCTCGCGGAGCACGCGCAGCCCTACGCGCGCGAGCACCCGGTTCTCGCCCCGGAGCGGCACCAGGTCCGCGATGGTGGCCAGCGCCACCAGGTCGAGCTGGTACCAGAGCCACGTCTCTTCCAGCCCACGCGCCCGCGCGAGCGCCTGGCACACCTTGAAGGCGACGCCCGTGCCCGCCAGCACCGCCTCCGGATAGCCGGAATCCGCGCGCTTCGGATCGACCACGGCCACCGCCGCGGGCAGCGTCGCCCCCGGCGTGTGGTGGTCCGTCACGATGACGTCGATCCCGGCCGCGCCCGCCGCCTCCACGGCGTCGTGGGCGAGGATGCCGCAGTCGCCGGTGAGGATCAGCCCCGCCCCCACCTCCACGGCCCGCCGCACGCCGCCCTCGCCGAGGTCGTAGCCGTCCGCGACGCGGTGCGGCACGAAGGTCTCCACCTTCGCACCGAGCCGCCGCAGCACGCGGGTATAGAGGCTGGCCGCGCAGATCCCGTCCACGTCGTAATCCCCGTGGACCAGGATCGTCTCGCCGGCATCGAGCGCGCGGGAGAGGCGGGCCGCGGCCGGCCCCACATCGGCGAGGAGGAGCGGGTCGAGGAGCTGATCGAGGCGGGGGCGCAGGAACCTGCGGGCGTCGGGATCCGTGCGGTGGCCACGCTGCACCAGCAGGCGGCAGAGAGGCAGCGGGAGTGACAGGACCTGCGCGAGGGCAGCGGCCGCCTCGGCGCCTTCCGCCTCCTCCGCTCGCGCCACCCACCGGGGGCGCGGCACCGAGAGCCGGGTCGGAGGCGTCGGACGCGCGGCCGGAGCGGTCATGGGGCGGGCGCCATCGCCGGTGGGCGGGTCAGGAGTCTTCGGCGTAGAGGATCACGCCGCAGGCCTCGCAGCGCATGAGCGAGCGCGCGGCACGGACCTCCGCCTGCTGCTGGATCGGCAGCACGTTGAAGCACTGGCCGCAGGCGCCGTCGTGCGTGAGGGCGGCCAGCACCCGTCGGCTGCGGCCGGCGTGCACGCGCTCGTAGAGGCGAGCCGCCTGCGGGTCGAGTCGAATCGTTTGGTTGGAGCGCTTCGCGCGCAGGACCTCGAGCGCTTCCTCGGCCTCCTTCCGGCCGGCCAGCAGCTCCTGCCTCCGGGGCTCGACATCCTCGCGTACCCGGCCGAGCTCCTTCTCCACGTCGTCGCCCTTGAGCTCCGTGCGCGTGGCCTGCTCCATCAGCTCCAGCGCCTCCTGCTCGTCCGCCAGCGCGGCCTTGCGCACCAGGTCCATCTCCGTGCGTACCGCGGCCTCCTCGCGCTGATTGCGGATCCGGCCCATTCGATCCTCGTAGAGCTTCAGCCGCTCCCGCTTCTGATTCGCGCCGCGCTCCAGCCGCTGCACGTCCCGGCGCAGTTCCTCCAGCCGCGTGCGCAGCCCCTCCAGGTCCCGCTCCAGCGCCACCACCGGCGCGTCCAGCTCTGCCATCCTCGGGGCGAACTCCGCCAGCTTCCGCTCGGCCCCGTCGATGTTCTCGTCCAGCTCCTGGAGCTCCAGCAGTGCTCTGTAAACCTCTTGCATTACGCGTCCGTTGTTGAGGGTCCTGACCGGTCCGGGCGAGCCGCGCTCCGGTGCCGCCGGTAGCGTGGGCTCACCTTGAAACCGAGGCGCGCGCCTTCGCGCTTCTTCATGAGCTCCTGCTTGCGCCGCATCAGCTCCGCCTTCTCCGGCTCCGGGGCCAGCTCGAGCTGCCGCGAGATCTCGTCGATCTCAAGCAGCAGCCCGTCCGTGCGGATGTCCGCCACGGCGTCGGCAAAGGTCCGGTCGCCGTCCGTGATCTGCTGCGGCTCCTTCCGCAGCTCCGCGACCCTCGCGAGCGCGGGCGGCGTCAGGCCCAGTCCGGCCCCGTCCTCCTGCGGTGGCCCGTACTCGACCAGCGCCTCGAAGATCTGCCGGTGCACCGGGTCGCGCAGCTCGTCCGGCCGGATCGCCTCCGCCGCCTGCGGGATGCGCGCCTCGTCGGCGAGCATCAGCACGAGCAGCAGCCGCTCCGCGGCCCATTCCTCCTCGCGCACCACCCGGCGCGGCGCCACATCCGGCCGGCGCGCGGCGAGGCGCGCGCCGCCGAAGGGGGCGCCGGGCCCGAGCTCGCGCTCGATCGTCTCCGGCCGCACCCCCGTCCGCTCGGCGACGCGCGTCACGTAGATGTCGCGCAGCGCCGGGTCCGTGACTGCGCGCAGCGTGGGCAGCAGCCGGTCCAGCCCGCGCCGCAGCCCCTCGACATCCTCGAGGTAGTGACGTTCATCCAGAATCTGAAGCTTCCGCTCCAGCACGTCCACCGCTGCCTCGACGTGCGGCCGCAGCGCGGCGGCGCCACCCTTGCGCACGACCGAATCCGGATCTTCGCCCACCGGCAGTGTCACGACAAGGGGGTGCACCCCGGCGCGCAGCAGGGCATCCCCCGACCGGAACGTGGCGCGCAGCCCTGCCGCGTCGCTATCGTAGAGCAGATAGGCGGTGCGCGTGTAGCGCGCGACCAGTGCCGCCTGCTCCGCGGTCATGGCCGTGCCCAGGCCGGCCACCACGTTCTCGATCCCGCGCGCGGCCAGCGAAACGTAGTCCATGTACCCCTCGACCACCAGCGCGGACTCCTCCCGCCGGATCGCGCCCTTCGCCCAGTGGATACCATACAGCAGGTCGCCCTTGTGGTAGATCGGCGTCTCGGGCGAGTTCAGGTATTTCGGCGTGTTCTCAGCGGCCTTCCCGAGCGCCCGGCCGCCGAACGCGACGATCCGCCCGGTTATGTCCGGGATGGGGAAGATCAGCCGGTCGCGAAGCCGGTCGTACGGCTCCTCCATCCGCTCGCTCGTCTTGACCAGCCCGGCCTCGAGCAGCACCTCGTCCGCCATCCCGTGCGTCGCCGCCGCCTCGCGCAGCGCGCGCCAGGCGTCGGGCGCGAAGCCCAGCTGGAAACGCTCCGCCGCCGCCTCCTCGATCCCGCGCGCCTCCAGGTACGCCCGTGCCCGCGCCCCCGCGAGGTCGTCCCGCAGCATGCGCCGGAAGAAGTCGGCGGCGAAGGCGACGGCCTCGCGCACCGCGCGATGCGAGTCCTCCTCCCGCCGCGACTCCGAGGGCTCCGGGATCTCCACCCCGACCCGTCGCGCCACGGCGCGCACCGCGTCCTGGAACTCCAGCCCCTGCCGCTTCATGAGGAAGCTGAACACGTCGCCCGACTCGCCGCAGCCGAAGCACTTGTAGAACCCCTTGCCCGGCACCACGTAGAAGGAGGGCGTCTTCTCCTGGTGGAAGGGGCACAGCGCGCGGTACTCCTTCCCCGCCTTCTTCAGCGGCAGCTGCTCGCCGATCAGCTCGACGATGTCCGCCCGCGACCGGACCTCCTCGACCAGCGAGTCCGGGATCATGACAGCTCCGCCACGGTGACGCCCGTCCCGCCCTCGCCCCGCCCGCCCGCACGGTAGGCCTTCACCCGCCGATCCTCCCGCAGCAGCTCGCCCACGACCTCACGGAGCGCCCCGGTGCCCTTGCCGTGGATGATCCGCAACGACGCCAGGTCCGCCCGGATCGCCGCATCCAGCGCGGGGTAGAGCGCCCCCGCCACCTCCTCTGCCCGCAGCCCGCGCAGGTCCACCTCCGGGCTCGCGTCCACCTCGGGAGCGCTCCACCCGGCAGCCACCGGGCGCCGCTCCCGGGGCTCCTCCTCCGCCGCGAGCGGCTCCAGTCCCGACGCCGCCACCTGGAGCCGCACACCACCCGTCTCCACGGTGGCCCGTCCGTCGCGCAGCTCGATCAGCACGCCCCTGGCGCCGGTGGCGGCCACCCGCACGCGGCTGCCCTCCTCGAGGCCGCCGCCCCGGCCCTTCCGCCCCCGCACGAGCGACACCTCGGGCGTTCGCTCCGCCTGGCGCCGCGCCGCCTCCTCGACCCGCCGGCGCGCGCCGCGCGCCGCCTCGTCCAGCAGATCGCCCGCGGCGGTCCCGGCGTCCGCTTCCGCGGCAGCGGCGGCCAGGCGAGCGCGCTCGTCCCGGATCACGGCCTCGGCCGCTTCGCGGACGTCCCGGATCGCCGCCTCGACCTCCTCGCGCGCGGACAGCAGGACGTCGCGCGCCTGCTGCCTCGCGCGGCGCTCGGCCTCGCGCTCCCGCTGGCGGACGGCGTGCTCGCGCTCCTCGACCTCGCGCCGGAGCGCCAGCGCCTGCGCCCTCTCGCGCTCCGCCTCGGCGAGCGCCTCCGCCATCCCGCGCTCCTTCTCCTCGAGCTCCTGGAGCAGCTGGGCCGCGCTCCGCTCCTCGCCCGGCAGGAAGGCCTCGGCGCGCCCGAGCACCGCGTCCGGGAACCCGAGCCGGCGCGCGATGGCGAGGCCGTAGCTGCGGCCCGGCAGCCCCTTGAGCAGGCGGTAGGTGGGGCGCAGCTCGCGCGAGTCGAACTGGAGCGAGGCGTTCACCACGCCCGGCTCCTCGCCCGCCAGCAGCTTGAGCTGCCCGAGGTGCGTGGTGGCGATGGTCATGGCACTGCGGCGGGTGAGCTCGACCAGGATGGCCTGCGCCAGCGCGCCGCCTTCGGCGGGGTCCGTGCCGCTCCCCATCTCGTCCACCAGCACGAGGGAGGCGTGGTCGGCCTCGCAGAGCAGCTCGGCGAGGTTGCGCAGGTGCGCGGAGAAGGTGGACAGGCTCGCCTCGATCGACTGCTCGTCGCCGATGTCGGCGAACACGTTGCGGAAGAGGGGCAGCCGCGCGTCCGGCCCGACCGGCGGCACGACGCCGGCCTGCGCCATCAGGCTGATGAGGCCGATCGCCTTGAGCAGCACGGTCTTGCCACCGGTGTTGGGACCGGACACGAGGAGCGTGCGCTCCCCCGGCTCGAGTACCAGGTCGAACGGCACGGTGTCGGGCTCCGCCGCGAGCAGCAGCGGGTGCCTCGCCCCGAACACGCGATACTCCTCCGCGTCGCCCGCCAGCAACGTCGGCCGGCGGCCGTTGAAGTGCAGCGCGTAGCGTGCCCGGGCGAACAGGGAGTCAAGCTCGATGAGCGCGGCCAGCGCGTCGGCCAGCGGCTCGCGGTGCGGGCGCAGCCCACCCGTCAGCTCGCGCAGGATCCGCTGCACCTCCCGCTGCTCCGCGATCTCGAGGCCGCGCAGCCGGTTCATCAGCTCGATCGCGAGTGGCGGCTCCACGAAAAGCGTCCCGCCGGTGGCGGATTCGTCGTGGACGATGCCGCCCACATCGGAGCGGCCCTCCCGCCGAATGGGGATAACGTAGCGCCCCTCGCGCACGGTGACTGACGCATCGGCCACGCGGACGCGGTCGGGCAGCGAGATGGCGAAGCGCTCGAGCTGCTCCACGATGCGGGAGCGGGCGCCCCGGATCTCGGAGCGCAGCCGCTTCAACTCGCGCGACGCCCCATCCCGCACCTCGCCCGCGGAGTCGATGGCCCGGCGAAGCTCCGCCTCCTCGGCCTCCATCCGGACGAGCCGCTCGCCGCGGCGGGCGAGCAGGGGATGGTCGTCCGCGTGCTGGAGCAGCGTGCGGCGGGTCTCGCGGGAGGAGCGGATGAGCTCCGCGCAGTCGCGCAGCCAGGGGCCCTCCCACACCGAGCCCTCGAGTGCCAGCCGGCGGAGCGGCCCGCGCAGGTCCGGCAGCGCCGGGATGACGAAGTCGTCAACGCGAAGCAGCAGCCCCACCATCTGGTCCACGCCGCGCAGCTCCTCGTCCACCCACGCCAGCGCGTCGCTCGGCTCCAGCGCGCGCACCGCCTCCGCGCCCAGCGGGCTGGACGCGTAACCGGCTACGAGGTCGAGCGCCTCGGGAAGCTGTAGGACCTGGAGTGCGTGACGATTCATGCGGAGCCTCGGGTCATGCTACACCGCGCCCCCACCCTGGAGCCCCGGCGCGGACGGCGGCCGCCGCCGCGCGGCGCCCCGGAAGAATAGCCGCCCCCGGCCCCCTCGGCACCCCCTCCGCCTTGACACCTCCGCGCTCGCCGGATAGCCTCCCGCAGAGGCCGCCGCAGCCGCGCCGGCCGCAACGCCTCACCACCCCGACCGGACCTCTGCCATGCCCGCGATCGTCCCGCGCCGCCGCGGTCCCGCGCCCGCCACCGGTGACGTCCCGAGCCGCGCCGCCCTCGCGCTCGCCGCCGGCCTGCTCCTCGCCGGCTGTGCCCCGCGCGGCCCGGCGGCGACGCCGGCGCCGGACACGGGGAAGCGCGCCGTCGCCTCCCACGGCATGATCGCCTCCGCCCACCCGCTGGCCAGCGAGGCCGGGCTCCGGATGCTCCGCCAGGGCGGCAACGCCGTCGATGCCGCAGTGGCCACCGCCTTCGCAATCGGCGTGGTCGAGCCGATGATGAGCGGCCTCGGCGCCGGCGGCGGCATCCTCATCTGGCCGGCCGCGACGCGCCACCCCGTCTACGTCAACTTCTACTCCACCGCGCCTTCCGCTCCCGTGCGCCCGGTGCGCGGCGAGGCGGGGCCCGCCGACGCGAAGGGCGCCGCGATCCCCGGTGGCGTGGCGGGCCTGCTGCTCGCGCAGCAGAAGTATGGACGGCTGCCCCGCGCCGCCGTGCTCGAGCCCGCCATCCGCCTGGCCCGCGACGGCTTCCCGGTCCATTCGCTCCTCGCCCGTGTCGTGGCGGAGGACAGCGCCAAGCTCTCCGCCTACGAGGGCGCGCGACGGATCTTCCTCCCCGACGGGCACCCGATCCACGCCGGGCAGACGCTCGTGCAGCCGGAGCTCGCCGCCACCCTCGAGCGCATCGCGGCCGGCGGCGCGGACGCCTTCTACCGCGGGCCCGTCGCCGCCGACATCGTGCACGTGCTGAACGACGGCGGAAATCCCACGACCGTCGCCGACTTCGCCGCCTTCCACGCCCGGCCGAGGCGCCCGCTCTGCGGAACGTACGAGGGCCGCGTCGTCCTCTCTGCCCCGCCGCCGCAGTCGGGGATGCAGGTGATCGAGATGCTCCACCTGCTCGAGGCGCAGCACCTCCCCGCGCTGGGCCTGCCCACCCGCTCGCCCGAGGCGTTCCGCCGCCTCGTCGGCGCCATGCGCGTCGGAATCGTCAACCGCAACGCCTTCGTCGGCGACCCCGACCACGCGGCCGTCCCCGCCGCCGGCATCGCGTCCGGCCGCTTCGCCGCCTCGCGAGCCGCCGCCCTCCGCTCGGCCGACGACGGCGCCCTCCCCGCCCTTTCGCCCGGCGACCCCTGGGCCGAGGACTCCGTCGCGGCCACCGGCGCCTGCGCCGCGCTCCAGCCGTTCGGACCCGCCCGCGCCGCGCCCCGTGCCACGCCCACCACCGGCAACCCCGGAGATGATGGGCTCGGCGAGACCACCCACATGTCCGTCGTCGATGCCGACGGCGACGCCGTCGCTCTCACCTACACCAACGGCCTCTACTTCGGTAGCGGCGTCTGGGTCGATGGCTTCTTCCTGAACAGCGGGATGTGGAACTTCTCCCGCAGCGACTCCAGCGCCAACGCGTTCGGCCCCGGCCGCGTGCCCGCCTCCACCATCTCGCCCACCATCATCCTGCGCGACGGCAGGGTCGAGATGGTCGTCGGGTCCCCCGGCTCGGCCGCTATTCCCCCCGCCGTCGTCGAGACAATCCTCTACACCCTCGACTACGGCCTCGACCCGCTCGAGGCGCTCCGCATGCCGCGTGTGCTCCCCACCGCGGGCCCGGCCGTCCGCGTCGAGGACGGCTTCGCCGCGGGCGTGCTCGCCGACGCCGCCCGGCGCGGCTACCGCCTCATCCCCACGCCCCCCACCGACATGGTCTTCGGCGGCGTCCACGTCATCGCCCGCCGCGGCAACCGCTGGGTCGGCGCCGCCGACCCCCGCCGCGACGGCGAGGTCCGCGGCTACTGAGCACGGACGTAAAAAACCCACCCGGGGAGGACGAAGCCTCCACGGGTGGGGTATTCACGCGGCCGGTGCCCTTCACACCGCCGGACCCGAGCGGTCCCACACCTCTCGGGCTTCCCGGCGCCCCGGACGGCCGACCCCCATCCGGGCGGCCGCGGAGGTGCGGCCCCGCGGCCGGCGCCCCGGCCGAACGCGGCGGCGGGGGCGCAACTGCTTCAATGATTGCATCAGCGACTCACGATAGGCGCGGGCGTGGGTGGCGTCAAGGGAGCCGTACTCGCGGGGCCCCTGACCGCCGCCCGCCACCTGGCGCGGCCGGGCGGGCGGGAGCGCGCTCAGGCCAGCTCCTCGCGGGCGATGCGGTTGGCCTCCTTGCCCTCGAAGCGGCCCTTGATGCGCGGGGCGACGCGGCCCATGACGGCGCCGATGCTGTCGGCACCGTCCTCGATGGCCGCTCGGACCATCGCCCGGACCTCGGACTCGGCGAGCGCGGGCGGCATGTAGTGACCGAGGATCTCGGCCTCGGCCTCCTCCTTCGCGGCGAGCTCGGTGCGTCCTCCGGCGCGCATCTGCTCGGCGGCCTCCCTGCGGCGCTTGATCGCCGACGCGATGACGCCCGTGGCGTCGGCGTCGCCGATCTCGTGGCGCAGCTCGATCTCGCGGTTCCGGACCTCGGAGAGCGTCATGGTGAGCAACTCGGTGCGCAGCTTGTCGCGGGCGCGGCGGGCATCGTTCAGGTCCGCGCGCAGCCGTTCGGTGATCTCGCTCATGGCTTCATCTCGTGGGTCGCGGTCATCCCGGAGGCCACCGGAGGTGCCGCCCGCCCAGCAGGTGCAGGTGGATGTGGTCGACGGACTGGCCCGCATCGGGCCCGGCGTTGACGACCAGGCGGTAGCCGCTGTCGTTGACGCCGTCGGCGCTCGCGATCTCCTTCGCGGCGAGGAACAGGCGGCCGACCAGGGCGGCGTCGGCTGCGGAGAGCGCCTCCACGGAGGGGATGTGGCGGCGCGGGATGACGAGCACGTGCGTGGAAGCCTGGGGGTTCAGGTCGCGGAACGCGACGGTCTCCTCGTCCTGGCGAACGATGTCGGCCGGGATCTCGCCCGCCGCGATGCGGCAGAAGACGCACTCCTGGTTGGCCACGGCTCCTCCTCCTCTGTGGCGGTGCTTCCGTCGGGCGGAGCTTAACGGCGCATCAGGCGCCGGGGAAGGGCGGAGCGGGTGCGGCGCGAGACCGATCGAGCCATGGCGCTGCCCCGCGCGCGGGCCGAGCTTCGTCGCGATTCGAGCCCGCCCCACCATTCCCCGCACCAGCGAGGTCCGCGTGTCCCGTACCGATCCGCCGCTCGAAGAGTACCTCTACGGCATCCTCCGCCGGGACGGCTCGCTCGTTCCGTTGGGGCGTCTGGCGGGGCGGGTGAAGGAGGAGCGCGGCGCCTACGACGCCGTGCCCGCCCGCCTCCGCGCCTGCCTGGACGCGCGCCCGGACCGTTTCCTCGTGGTCGACCCGGAGCCGCCCCTGCCGGGAATGGACAGGTGGCCGGAGCCGCTGCAGGAGCGCTACGCGGCGGCGCTCGCGGCGGCGGCCGGCCCGCTGGTCGCGGCGCTGGACCCGCCCACGCCCGGCCACCGCATTCGGCGCCGCCGGGCGCGCGCCGCGCCGCCTGTCCCGTCCGCGCCGCCCGTGAGCCAGGTGCCGCGGCGCGCCCTCGGGCAGCCGCTGGTCGACACGCTCGCGCAGTTGCAGCGCACCGCCGCCGCGCCGGAGCTGGCGCGCGCGGCGCGCATGGCGTGGGCGCTGCTCGCGGCGCTCGGAGAGGACGGGTGAGGGAGCGGCTCAGGCGCTGGCGGGCTCGTGCGCTCGCTCGAAGAGCCCGCTCCACCACTCGTCCTCGAGGTCCTCGGTCCGGAGCTCGAGCCCGGCGGCGTCCGCCGCCTCGATCATGTCATCCGCCTCGCCCTCCAGGATGCCTGCGAGGATCAGCCGGCCACCGGGCACGAGGGCATCGTGGAACGCGGGGAGCAGCGGCCTCAGCACGCCGCTCAGGATGTTGGCGAGGATCACGTCCTGCCGGGGCGCGCGCGGTCGGGCCAGGAAGGCGGCATCCACGACCCCGTGCTCAAGACGCACGCGGTCCGCGACGCCGTTGCGGGCGATGTTGTCGGCCGCGTTCCCCAGCGCGTCGGCATCGGCCTCCACGGCGCGCACCTCGTCCGCCCCCAGCCGTGCCGCGGCGATCGAGAGGATGGCGCTGCCCGCCCCGACATCCAGGACGCGGTCCCCCCCGCGAAGCGCCTCCTGCAGCAGGCGAAGCGCTCCGCGCGTCGTGGCGTGCTCGCCGGTGCCGAACGCCATCTCGGGGTCGATGATGAGGACGATCTCGCCCGGGCGCGCCTCGGGGCGGGTCCAGCTCGGGGCCACGATCAGGCGGGCCCCCACGCGGCGGGGCTTGAGCCCGCGGCGCCAGGACGCGGCCCAGTCCTCCTGCGCCTGCCACTCCCAGCGGGGGTCGAGCGTTCGACCGGGTGCGAGCGCCTCGAGGCGCGCGACGACTCCGGCCATGAAGCTCGTCGGATCGGCCGGCGGCATGAAGTAGCTGATGAGCCGGCCGCCGGCCTCCTGGACGGCCGCGCCCCCGGACGCGACGAGCCCCTCGGAGAGCTCGCCCACGAGCTCCTCCGAGGGGCAGCGTACGGACACGACCAGCCAGCGTTCGGGATCCATGGTCAGGCGCTGAACGCCCCCTTCACCTTGCTCCAGAAACCCTTCTCCCCATGCTGCTCGCCAGGGGCCGGCGGCGCGGTCTCGATGGGAGCGAGCTGTCGCAGCAGCGCCTCCTGCTCCGCCGTGAGCTCGGTGGGCGTCCAGACGAGCACGCGCACGATCATGTCGCCCTTGCCGCCGCCCCGCAGGTGAGGCAGCCCCTTTCCGCGCATCCGCAGGAGCCGCCCCGACTGCGTCCCGGCCGGGATCTTGACGCGCGCGGAGCCGGTCACGGTCGGCACCTCCACCTCCGCGCCGAGCACCGCCTGCGTGAAGGTCACCGGCAGGTCGAGGATCAGATCGGCGCCATCGCGCGCGAAGCGCGCATCCTCTTCCACATCCACCACGACCATGACGTCGCCGCGCGGGCCCCCGCGCGGGCCGGCGTTGCCCGTGCCGCGAAGCGTGATGTAGTCGCCGGAGGAGACGCCCGCGGGGATCTCGACCTCGATCGTCTTTTCCTGCGGGGCGACGCCGCGGCTCTGGCATTCCTCGCACGGGTGGTCGATCACGTGCCCCTCGCCGCCGCACGCGGGGCAGGGCGAGACGGAGACCATCTGCCCGAGGAAGCTCCGCTGCACCCGCCGCACCTCGCCGGCGCCGCCGCACGTGGCGCAGCGCGCCGGGCGCTCGCCCTCGTGGCCGCCCGTACCGCCGCACGCCGTGCACGGCTCGAGCACCTGGAGCTTCAGCTTGCGGCGCACTCCGCTGGCAACCTCGGCGAGGGTGAGCGGCAGCCGCACGCGTACGTCGGAGCCCCGCCGGTGCACGCCGCGGCCACCACTGCGCCGGCTCGCGCCGCCGAAGAGGTCCTCGAAGCCGAAGGCGCCGCCGAAGTCCCTCATGAAGATCTCGAGCGCGTCCGTGAAGTTGAAGCCGCCGAACCCGGCTCCCGCGGCGGCGCCCTTGACGCCCGCATGCCCGAACCGGTCGTAGGCGCTCCGCTTCTCCGGATCGCGCAGGATCTCGTACGCCTCCGTGGCCTCCTTGAACTTCTCCTCGGCGCCCGGGTCGTCGGAGTTGCGGTCCGGGTGAAACTGGAGCGCCAGCTTGCGGTAGGCCTTCTTGATGACCTCGCCGTCCGCGTCGCGGCCGACCCCGAGGATCTCGTAGTAGTCTCGCATCGATTCCAGTTCAGGCTCCGGCTCGGTTCAGGTGGTCTCCGTCGGCCGGGCGCGCGACGACGCCGGCGTCGCCAGCTCGGAGATCAGAGCGCTCGTGCTCTCCACGATCGCCGCCACCTTCTCGTAGGGCATGCGCGTGGGGCCGATCACGCCGAGCACGCCGGACAGCCCGCCGACGTGGTAACGCGAGGTCACCAGCGTGAACGGCGCGAGCTCCGGGTGCGCGTGCTCCGCGCCGATCGTGATCTTGAGGCTCGCGTCCTCGTGGGAGCGGTCCGCGAGGACCCCCGTCAGCAGGTCCCGCCGCTCCGTGAGCTCGATCAGGCTCCGCAGCCGGCTGCCGGAGGAGAACTCCGGCTGGTTCGCGAGCACGCTCGTGCGGCCCAGATGCAGGTCGTCCTCCGACGTCTCCGCGAAATCCAGCAGGTCGTCGGCCGCCTGCAGGAAGATGTTCAGCAGCTCCGTCGCCTCCCCTGCGCTGCTGTCGCGCAGGCGCTCCGGCAGCGTCGCGCGGATCTCGCTCAGCGTCTGGCCGCCCAGACGCTCGTTCAGCACCACGTTCACCGAAAGCAGCGTCTCCGGCGGGAAGGACCCCGACAGGTCCACGTAGACCGTCCGCACCATGCCGTTCCGCAGCTTCAGGACCAGCAGCACCTTGTCGCTGGCGACTGAGAGCAGCTCGAGGCTCTCGAGCACCGTCTCCTCCAGCCGCGGCGCAATGGCGAGGCCCAGCTCCCCGGTGAGCAGCCCCAGCACCATCGTGGACTGCCCGATCAACCGCTCGAGCGCACCGCCCTCCCCCTCCCACAACTCCCGCCGCAGCCGCTTCCGCTCCGGCGCCGTCAGCCGCACCGAGGGCATCAAGGCATCCACATAGTAGCGGTACGCCAGGTCCGTCGGGATCCGCCCGGCGGACGTGTGCGGATGGTAGAGGAAGCCCTTCTCCTCCAGGTCCGACATCGTGTTCCGCACCGTCGCGGGCGATACGTCCAGGCCGAAGCGGCGCGCGACCGTACGGCTGCCCGCCGGCTCCGCGCTCTCCACGTACAGCCGGATGACCGCTTCCAGGACCTGCCTCTCGCGCTTTGAGAGCGGCGCCATGCCCATCGTCAGCTCGCGTCCGTCATTCCGGGAGAAAGAAGTTTTCGCGCGCGGCCACGCGACGTCAAGCCGCCGCCCCGTCCGTCACCGACTCCGCCGCCGCCCCCGCCGCCTCCGAGGCCTCGTCCAGCTCCAGCGCCAGCCGGTCGAGCAGCAGCCAGCCGGCCGGCGTGAGGCGCAGCCGCCCCTGTTGGCGACGCGCCCACCCCGCCACCTCCCACCGCGCCGCCAGCGCCCGCTGCGCTCCGTCCAGCGCCGACTCCGCCACGCCGTCCAGCGTCCGCAGGGCGAGCCAGGCGCCCTCCAGCCGCGCCGCGGCATCGTCCAGCCGCTCCTCGGCTTCCATCGCCCGGCCGTGCGCCGCTATATCGCTCCGGTACGCCGCCCAGTCGCGCACGTTCCAGCGGCGCACCGGCGGCAGGAATGAATGCGCCCCGGGGCCCAGCCCCAGGTACGCCTCGCCGCGCCAGTACGCCCCGTTGTGGACGGACTCACGGCCCGGGCGCGCGAAGTTCGAGACCTCGTAGTGTCTGAACCCCGTCGCCGCGAGCCGCTCCGCGGCCAGCAGATACTCGTCCGCGTAGCGCTCCTCGTCCGCCAGCCGCTCACGCCCCTCCGCCACCCAGCGCCCGAGCGGCGCGGCCGCCTCGGCGGTGAGCCCGTAAAGCGAAATGTGGCTCGGCTCCAGCGCCAGGGCCTGGTCGAGATCGGCCGCCCAGCTCCGGCCGAGCCGGTCTGGCACGCCGAAGATCAGGTCCACGCTGACGTTCTCGATCCCCGCCGCGCGTGCCGCGGCGATCGCGCGCCCCGGCCCCTCCACCCCGTGCAGCCGGCCCATCCAGCGCAGCGTCGGCTCGTGGAAGGTCTGCGCGCCGAGGCTCAGCCGGTTCACGCCCGCCGCCCGCCAGTCCATGGCGAGCTCCGGGGTGAGCGTCTCCGGGTTGGCCTCCACCGTCCATTCGACCGAGGCCGGGCTCCACCGCGCGTGCCGAACGAGCCTGCCGGCCAGCTGAGCCATCGCGCCCACCGGGAGCAGCGACGGCGTGCCTCCGCCCACGTAAATCGTGCGCAGCTCCAGCGGCGCATCCCACCCCTCCGATGCCGCCACGCCGCCGAGCTCGGCCTCGATGGCGTCCAGCCACGCGACGATCGGCGGCTCCCGCGTCGCCTGGACCGCGAAGTCGCAGTAGCTGCACCGCCGCAGGCAGAACGGCACGTGGATGTACAGATAGGCCGGTCTCACGGATCGTCATACCCCCGCGCGCCGCCCCGGTTGCGGGCGCCACTGGCGCCACCGCGCCCGCCACGATCCCGCGGCCGGCGCACCGTCTCGCCGAGCGGCGTGCGCACCATCGCGGCCGGGCCGCCATCCGGCGGCAGCACCCGCGCGAAGCGCAGCCCGGGCAGCTGGCGCACGGCGCCCTCCAGCTCGAGAGAGCAGCGCCGCGAGCGCCGCCCCCGTCTCGAGCCCCGATCCCCGTGCCAGCGCATCCACGTGCGCCGGCTCTTCCGACAGCGCGCCGAGGAGCCGGCCATTCGGGGCGCCCGCACCGCGCGAGACCGCGCCCCGGGCCGGCGCACAGCTTCCCGCCGCGGGCTCCGCGCCCACCCTGGCGCGAGCGCGGCCCCCGTCCACGGCGGGATTCGCATCGCGGCCCGCCGCGTCCATGCCGCGCGCGGGGCGGATCCCGATCTCGTCCAGCACGTCCTCCACCCCGAGCACGAGCCGGGCGCCGTCGCGGAGGAGCGCGTTCGTGGCCTCGCTGGTGGAGCGGCCGACAGGGCCCGGCACGGCGAGCACGTCGCGCCCGATCGAGACCGCGTGCTCCACGGTGATCAGCGAGCCGCTGCCCGCCGCCGCCTCCACCACGACCACCCCTCGCGCCAGCGCGGCGATGATCCGGTTGCGGCGGGGGAAGTTGTGCCGCAGGGCCGGCTCGCCGGGCATGAACTCACTGAGCAGCAGCCCTTCCGCCGCGATTCGCTCCTGCAGCCGCGCGTTCGTCCGCGGGTACGTAACGTCGATCCCGCAGCCGAGCACCGCGATCGTGGTGGGAAGCGCCCCCTGATGGGCGGCGGCATCGATGCCGCGCGCGAGCCCGCTGACCACCACGACGCCTGCGCGGGCGAGGTCGCGACCGAGCATGCGGGCCACGTCGTCGCCGTAGGCCGTGCTCCGGCGGGAGCCGACGATGGCCACCGCCGGCCGCTCGAGGAAGGCCGGCTCTCCGCGCGCAAAGAGGAGGGCCGGCGGGTCGTGAAGGTGCTCCAGCACGGCGGGGTAGCCCGGCCGGCCGCGCACGAGCACCTCGAGGCCGAGGCGGGCCACGAGGGAGCGGGTCCGGCGCAGCCGCTCAAGCACCGGCCGGCTGTCGCGCGCGACCGCCGCGGCTTCGCCCAGTGCCGGCGTTCCGGCCGCGAGCGCCGCGCTGGCGGAGCCGTGCTGCGCGAGCAGGGCGGCGAGGCGGAGGTCGCCGAGGCCGGGGAGCAGGCGCAGGTGGAGGAGCGCGTCGAGCTCCGCGGCGGGAGGCGTCGCCTTCGATGATACGCCGCCGCTCACGGCGTCCAGACCTCCGGCTCCTCCTCACGCTCGGCCTCGACGGTCTCGCGAACGTGCGTCCAGAGCCCTTCGAGCAGCTCCTGCAGTCCGCGCCGCGCCACGGCGGAGATGGTGAAGCGGCCCCACGCCTCCGGCGCCTCCAGCCGCGGCGGCGCGGCCTCTTCAGGAAGCAGGTCCATCTTCGTGATCACCACGCAATGCGGCTTGCCCTCGAGCTCCGGCGCGTACGCGCGCAGCTCCTCCCGCAGCGTCTCGTATTCGGCCTGCGGGTCCTCGGCGTCCACGGGCACGAGGAACGCCAGCGTGCGGGTGCGCTCGATGTGACGCAGGAAGCGCAGCCCCAACCCCTTCCCCTCATGGGCGCCCGCGATGATCCCGGGAATGTCCGCCACGACGAACGTGCGGAAGCCGGAGAGCTGCACCACCCCGAGGTTCGGCGCCAGCGTCGTGAACGGGTAGTCCGCGATCTTGGGCGTGGCGGCGGAGACCGCCGCCAGCAACGTGGATTTGCCGGCGTTCGGCTTCCCGACCAGCCCGACGTCGGCGATCAGCTTCAGCTCCAGCGCGATGCGGCGCTCCTCGCCCTCCTCGCCGGGCTCCCAGCGGCGCGGCGCCTGGTGGGTGGGAGTGGCGAACGCGGCGTTGCCCCGCCCGCCCCGGCCACCCTTCGCCGCGACGAGCTCCTGGCCATCCTCGATCAGCTCCCCGAGCAGCACACCGGTCCCGGCGTCCCGCACCACCGTGCCCGGCGGCACGCGCAGCAGCAGGTCCTCGCCGTCGCGCCCCGTGCGGTCCTTGCCCTGCCCGTGCTGACCCCGCTCCGCGCGGTAGTGCTGCTGATAGCGGTAATCGAGCAGTGTCGCGAGCTGCGCGTCGGCGCGCAGGATCACGTCGCCGCCCTTGCCGCCGTTCCCGCCGGACGGGCCGCCGCGCGCGACTCCCATCTCGCGGCGGAACGCCTCCGCGCCGGAGCCCCCCGTCCCGGCCGCCACCTCGATCTCCACGTAGTCAACGAACATCCGTTAATCCACCCTTCTCTCATCCGCGTCACGCGACTCCCAGCGGGCCCGCACCGCCTCCCAGACCCCCCACGCCACGCTTGCCCGCGCGGGCCCCACCACACGGCCCGCGATCTCCAGCGCCTCGTCCACCTCCGGGGGAGCGACGCCCACATTCAGAGCGCCACGAAGATGCGAGTGCAGCTGCTCGGGCGCGTCCACGGCGGACAGCAGCGCCACGATGCACAGCTCGCGCGCCCGCAGCGCGAGCCCCGGACGGCCGAGCACCTTGCCGTAGCCCTCCGCCAGCATCCAGCGCGCGAGGTCCGGATGCAGCCGTGACACCCGCTCCCGCAGCGGCCCGTACGCGCCGCCGTAGACGCGCTCGCACACCGACTCCCCGCGCTCCCGCCATTGCGACGGCTCGTCCGGAACGGGCGCGGGCGCCTCGCGTCCCGTCCGCTCCCGCCACTCGGCGAGCGCCCGCAGCGCCAGAGGATAGCCGAGAAACAGGTAGCTCTGGAGCAGAGCCTCCTCCGCCGCGCGCGGGTCCGCCAGCCGCGCCGCGGCCCGCATCGCCGCGGCCCGTCGGGCCGGATCTCCCGCCCCGAGCGCCGCGGACAACGCGACGAGAGCCCGCTCTCCGTCATCCATCGCTTGCCTCCAGCTCGACCTCCGCCCGGATCTCGCCCACCCGCTCGCCGCGCGTGTTCCGCAGCTCCGGGCGGGCGTAGCGCTCCAGGGCGGCCATCTCCTCGTCCGACAGCAGGTGCAGCGCCCGCAGCACCGCGAGCAGCGCCGGCTCCGATGCCCGCGTCGCGCCGTCGAGCACCTTCAGCGCGATCCCGAGCTCCGCTCCCGGAATGGCGGCGCAGTACACGCCTTCCGCACCCACCTTCACCAGGATGCGGCCGCCGGCCGCGCGCATGAGATCCGTGCAGAGCCGCTCGCTCCCGCCCACGTACTCCGGGTTGCGCACCATCGCCTGAAGGATGCGCGCGGGCCCCTGCTCCCCCTCCCGCGCCGCGGCCGCGAAGCGCGCGTGCGCCGCGGCCAGCGCCCGCAACGGCAGGGCGAAGGTGACCACGCCGCAGCCGTCCGTGCCGGTCGCGATCTCGTCCGCCGGAACGCCGGTCCAGCGCGCGATCTCGGCCGCCATCCGCTGCTGCACGGGGTGCTCGGGGCGCTCGTAGCCGGCCAGCGGCCAGCCCTGCGCGCCCGCCAGCCCCAGCATGCCCGCGTGCTTTCCCGAGCAGTTGTTGTGGATCCGGCCGGGCGCCTCGCCCCGCCGCTCCAGCTCGGCCGCGGCCGCCCGCCCGAGCGGCGGGTGGGGCCCGCAGGCGAGCGCCTCCTCTCCCGCCCCGACCTTGCGCAGCAGCGACCGCGCGGCCGCCACGTGCCGCGCCTCGCCGCTGTGCGAGGCGCAGCAGAGCGCCAGCTCCTCCGCCGTGAAGCCGAGGCGGTCCGCCACGCCTTCCTCCACCAGCGGCAGCGCCTGGAACGGCTTCACTGCCGAGCGCGCGAACGCCACCAGCGCCGGATCCCCCGCGCTCGCCCGCAACCGACCCGAGGCGTCCGCCACGGCGACGCTCACCTCGTGCACCGACTCGACGATGCCGCCGCGCCACACCTCCACCCGCGCCCCCGTCATCCTGCGCGCCGCCCGGGCCGGGGCCGGCCACGTCCGCTCGAGGGAATCAATGCGCTCGCTCCGCTGGAGTCCATGGTTGGTCCGGCCATCGTGCTGCCCGGATGGGGCGCCTCACGCCGGGACCCGGCCGCCACGCCGCCGCACGCCGAGCGCGATCCCGCCCAGAATCAGCACGCCGCCCACGACGGTCGCGAGCGGCGGCCGTTCGTGGATCCCGGGCAGCAGCCATGCCAGGATCGTGGCCCCGACCGGCTCCCCCAGCAGCGCCACGTTCGCCACGTACGCCCGTCGGTAGCGCAGGGCATAGTTCACCCCCGTGTGGCCGAGCATCATCGGTCCGGCGGCCAGGGCCAAGAAGATCAGCCAGTCGCGAGCCCGGTAGCCGACGAAGGGCACCGCCGGGTCCATCGCCACGGCCAGCGCCAGCACGGCCGCCGCGATCCCGTACACCACGCCGATGTAGACCCAGAGGTCCAGGCGCTGCCGCATCCGGCGCCCGATCACGTAGTAGCCGGAAACGAAGACCGCGCCCGCCAGCGCGAGCAGATCGCCGGCGAGCGGCGCGCGTCCGCGCGTGAAGTCGCCCCCACCGATCACCGCCGTTCCCGCCACGGCCAGGCCGATTCCCAGCCACTGCGTCCCGGTGGGCCGCTCGCCCAGGAACGCCACCGACAGCCCCGCCACGAAGATCGGCTGCATCGAGACCAGCACCACCGAGCTCGCCACCGTGGTGAGCGAGAGCGAGGCGATCCAGCTCCAGAAGTGCGCCGCCAGCAGCACGCCCGAGCTCAGCGCCAGCAGCCACTCCCGCCGCTCGAGCCGGACCGGAAGGCCGCCGCGCCACGCGAGCACCAGCGCGATGAAGGCCGTCGAGAAGAGCAGCCGCCACGCGGCCACGGCCAGCGCGGGCGCGCTGCTCAGCCGGATCAGCGGCCCCGCCCAGCTCATGGCGAGCACCGCCACCAGCAGGGCGATGCCCGGCGGAACGCGCGGCGCCGGGTTGCCGCTGGCCCGGCTCTCCACGCCAGGCGGTGCGCTCATGCGGGACCGTACCGCGCGCGCTCTCCGCCGCCCAGCCAGCCCGCCACTTGCGGGTCCGGCGCCGCCTCGCCGCGCGCCCGCGCCGCCGGCCAGGCCGGCGCCCGCCGCCCGATCAATGACAGCCGCCGTCTCGGGCCGGGCCGAGCGCCACGTCCACCTCCCCCCGGGGTCGTCGTGGGCCGCCGCGCGCGTGCCGGGGCGCGGCGCGCCCCTCCGAGAAACGGAAACGGGGAGGAAAGGCCGCGCCCCTCCTCCCCGTGCTCCGGCGAAACCCGGCTACTCGTGCGGCCGAACGTTCACCGTATCCGGCTTCAGCGCTTCCGGGTGCGCCGCGCCGTAGCGCGCGGCCGCCGCGAACAGGGCGTCCGGGCTGGTCGCGCCGCGCAGCAGCTCGTCCGCTGCCGCCACCTGCTCGTCCTCGGCGTTCAGACGCTCCCGGTACTTCTCCTCGCCCCACTTCGAGCGCGTGATCACCAGCGCCAGGTCGCGCGCCACCCACTGCGACGCCCCCTCGAACACCGCCCGGTCCACTTTCACGCCCCGCTTCTGCAGCGTGGCGTAGAACTCCTCGAGCATCTCGGGCGTGACCTGGAACCCCGGCTTCAAGCCCGGGTGCGAGTTGGCGTAGCTCACGGCGAAGGCGAAGCGCGCGTCGCCATATTCCGAGCCGTGCTGCTGGAGCGCCTGCAGGAATTCGCGCTCCACGGTCGTGACGGTGTCCGGGCGTACGATGAGGTCCGGCGCGATGCCGCCCCCGCCCAGGACCTTCCGCCCGGAGTCGGTGTGGTAGACCGGCCGCTCCCGGGTGCTGTCCGGCCCGAGGGGCTCGTTCAGCGTGTCGTCCGCTCCGATCCCGTACGGCTTCTGGATGGAGCGGCCCGACGGCGTGTACCAGCGCGCTGTGGTGAGCTTCAGCCAATTGCCGCCTTCCAGCGGGAAGAGCGTCTGCACCGACCCCTTCCCGTACGTCGTCTCGCCGACGACGAGGGCGCGGTCGTGGTCCTGCAGCGCGCCGGCCAGGATCTCGGCCGCGGAGGCCGTGTACGGGTTCACCAGCACCACGATCGGCAGTCCTGGATAGCGGTCCGCCCCGCTCGCCGCGTAGCGTTGGCTCTGCCCGGCCACCCGGCTGCGCGTCTCCGAGACCAGCTCGCCCTTCTTCAGGAACAGGTCGCCAAGCAAGACGGCCTGGTCCAGCAGCCCCCCCGGGTTCATGCGCAGGTCCAGCACCAGCCCCTTCATCCCGCGCGCCCTCAGGCTGTCGATCGCCGCCTGCAGCTCGTCCGTCGAGCTCTCCGCCACCACCGTCAGGTCCACGTAGCCGACGCCGTCCGGCATCACGTACGCCGCCGGCACCGACCGGACGTGGATCTCCTCGCGCACGATGTGGAACGGGATCGGCTCCGCCACGCCGACCCGCTTTACCTTGAGGTCAACCGGCGAGCCCTTCGGGCCGCGCAGGTGCGCGATCGCGTCGTCCTCGCTCCACCCCTTGGCCGACTTGCCGTCCACCTCGATGATCGCATCGCCCGCCTGCATCCCCGCCCGGTCCGCCGGCGTCCCCGGTAGCGGCGCCACTACGGTGATCCAGCCGTCACGCTTCAGGATCTGCACCCCCAGCCCGCCATACTCCCCCTGCGTCTGGACTCGCAGCCCCTCGTACTCCTTCGGCGTCATGAAGACCGAGTGCGGGTCACCCAGCTCCTGCAGCATCCCCTCGATCGCCATGTGGTAGAGCTTCGATGGGTCCTCCGGCTCCACGAAGCGGTCCGCCACGTGGTGCAGGACCTCCTCGAACAGCCGCGCCTCGGAGTAGACGTTCTGACCGTCCCCCATCCCCCGCTGCAGGAACCAGCCACCGGTCGCCAGTGCCACCAGCGCCACCACCACGGGCGCGACGACGGACCGCTTCAACTTCATCGAACCTCCACCTGGATCGGGGCCCGCGAATCGCCGGCCCGCCTCGCTTCTCTAACCCTCGCCGGCGCCGAAAGTTTCGGCAAAACGCTCCCGCAGCGCCCGCCTCAGCGCGTGCTGCACCACCTCCTCGGCACCCTGCCCGTCCACCACCACCACGCCCGCCTCCGTTCCCGCGAGCAATCGGTATGCCTCCGCGACGCGCGCGTGGAACGCCCGCCCCGCCTGCTCGATCCGGTCATCGCCCCGCCCCGCCTCGCGCCGCCGCCGTTCGCCGAGCTCCACCGGCACCTCGAGCACGACGGTCAGGTCGGGCCGCAGCCCTTCCGTCGCGAACGCGTTCATGCGCCTCACCTCCTCCAGCGGCAGCTCCCGGCCGTACGCCTGGTAGGCCAGTGTCGAGAGGTCGTAGCGGTCCGCCACGACCATGGTGCCCGCCTCCAGCGCCGGCCGGATGCGCTCCTGCACGAGCACCGCCCGCGCCGCCAGCATGAGCAGGAGCTCCGCGCGCGCGGGAATGGCCTCGCTCTCCAGCAGCACCCGCCGGATCTCCTCGCCCGCCGCGGTGCCGCCCGGCTCGCGGACCCGCAGCACCCGATGGCCGCCGCCCTCCAGCCAGGCGCAGAGCAACCGGGCCTGCGTGGTCTTCCCCGACCCCTCGACCCCTTCCAGGGCGAGAAACAGGCCGCGCGAGCGGCCCTCTGCTTCGGGGCGGTTCGACGCGGCCTGTTCCGTCATCCGGTGCCTGGCGAGAGCCGCCGCGGGCGTCCTACTCGTAATAGTCGAGACCGAGGTGCGTGATCTCCTTCTCGCCCATCAGGTGCCGCAGCGTGTTCTTCAGCTTCATCTGCTGGATGAAGAGGTCGTGCTCCGGATAGAGCTCGGGCGCGGTCATCGGGCTCTTGAAGTAGAAGGAGAGCCACTCCTGGATGCCGCTCATCCCGGCCCGCTGCGCCAGGTCCAGGAAAAGCGCCAGGTCGAGCACGATCGGCGCCGCGAGGATCGAGTCGCGGCAGAGGAAGTCGACCTTGATCTGCATCGGATAGCCGAGCCAGCCGAAGATGTCGAGGTTGTCCCACCCCTCCTTGTTGTCCCCGCGCGGCGGATAGTAGTTGATCCGCACCTTGTGGTAGACGTTGCCGTAGAGGTCGGGATAGACCTCGGGCTGGAGGATATGCTCGAGTACGCTGAGCTTCGACTCCTCCTTCGTCTTGAAGGAGGCCGGGTCGTCCAGCACCTCGCCGTCCCGATTGCCCAGGATGTTCGTGCTGAACCAGCCGCTCAGCCCGATCATGCGCGCCTTGAGCCCCGGCGCCAGGATCGTCTTCATCAGCGTCTGGCCCGTCTTGAAGTCCTTGCCGCCGATCGGCACCCGCTTCGCGCGCGCCAGCTCCCAGATCGCCGGGAAGTCCACCGTCAGCCCGGGCGCTCCGTTGGCGAAGGGCACGCCCTCCTGCAGCGCGGCCCAGGCGTAGAGCATCGAGGGTGCGATCTGGTCGTCGCTCGACTCCATGGCGGCCTCGAACGCCGCCAGCGACTGGTGCACCTCCGAGCGCTCGAGGAAGATTTCCGTCGAGCCGCACCAGACCATGACCAGCCGGTCACAGCCGTGCTCCTCCCGGAAGCGCCGGATGTCGGCGCGCAGCTGCTCGGCCAGGTCCCGCTTGTTCCTGCCCGCCTTGACGTTCTCGCCGTGCAGCTTCTTCACGTACTGCGTGCTGAAGACCGCCGGCATCGGCTTGATCGCCTCGAGGAAGTCCCGGATCGGATCGAGGTGCTTCGACTCCAGCACGCCGGCCTTGACCGCGCTCGCGTAGGCGTCATCCGGAATCGGGTCCCACGCGCCGAACACCAGCTGGTCCAGCCCGGCCAGCGGCACGAAGTCGCGGATCAGCGGGTTACGGTCCTCCGTCCGCTTGCCCAGCCGGATGTGGCCGATCTGCGTCAGCGAGCCGATCGGCTGCGCGAGGCCCCGGCGCACCGCCTCCACCCCCGCAATGAACGTGGTGGCGACGGCGCCCAGTCCGACCAGCAGCACTCCGAGCCGGCCGTCGGCCGGCGGCATCTCATTGCTGCGACTCATGGTTCTCCTCGTTCACAGCAGGCGCCGCGGGAGCGAGCTCGTCGAGCGG
Source organism: uncultured Gemmatimonadales bacterium (assembly GCA_963708135.1). Lineage (GTDB taxonomy): Bacteria > Gemmatimonadota > Gemmatimonadetes > Longimicrobiales > RSA9. The sequence continues at coordinate 2,319,682 of OY970192.1, forward strand.
CACGCCGCGCGCGTGCTGATAGACCCAGATCATCCGTTGGAAGGCCGTGACGTTGGTCAGGACGGCCAGGACGAAGATCACGCCCTTGAGCACCAGCCCCCGCCAGTCCTCGCCGAACATGAGCGAGGCCAGCCCGATCAGCACCACGCGCTCCGCCCTCGGCATGAGGCCGACCCTGCAGTCCAGCCCCAGCGCCTCGGCGCGGGCACGAGTATAGCTGATCATCAGCGACCCCGCCATTGCGAGCATGATCAGGTAGATCATGCCCACGTCCCCGAGTTGGAGGCGGTAGTCGTTGTACAGCGAGAGCATTCCGAAGTAGACCGCGATCTCGCTGATCCGGTCGAGCGTCGAGTCGTAGAACGCGCCGAACTTGCTGCCCAGCCGCGTCAGGCGCGCCACCCGCCCGTCCAGGATGTCGAACAGCCCGCCCAGCAGGATGAGGAACCCCGCCGTGCGCACGTGATGCTCGTGGAACAGTAGCGCGGCGGTGCTCGTGGCGAGGAACCCGAGCGTGGTCAGCAGGTTCGGGTGTACCCGTCGCAGCACCAGCCAGTCCGTGAGCGGACGCAGCGTGCCGTAGGCCCAGCTGCGGAGCGATTCGAGCCGCGGAAGTGCCAAGTATGGCCTCAGGACGGAAGGATGATCCTGGAGCGGGACCCGGATTCCATGCCCTTGCTGATCTCCTCGTTCACGCGCTTCAGGATCTTGTCGAAGTTCGCCTGCCCGGCCACGAGCGACTGGTAGAGCGCGCTGCCCTGCAGCTCGGAGAACGACGCCTCGTAGCGCTCGCCCACGTCGGCCGGCGGCTCCTGGCCCTGCTGCAGCGCCTGCGCGACCTGCGACTCCAGGTCCGCGAGCGAGTTCAGGAGCGTCGTCAGCTCCCGATCGGCCGAGATCGCCTCGCGCGCGCGCTGCAGCGCCTTGAACTCGTCCGTCTGGCCGAGCACCCGCCCCAGCTCCTGCGCCCGCTCGTAGATGCCTTCATGCATGGTCACTCTTTCCTTTCACCTGTGCAAGAGAGCCGACGGACGCCAGCAACACGCGCGGCCGACCCGTGAGGTCCGGCGCCACCCTGACGGTCTCGTACAGCCCGGTCGCCCGGACCCGGCCCACCACCGCCTCCGCCTGCCCCGCCCCGATCTCCAGCGCCAGCAGCCCCGGCCGCGCGAGGTGCGCCGGCGCGCCCGCGATCAGCCGCTCCAGCACCCCGAGCCCCCCGCCCGGCGCGAACAGCGCCGCCGCGGGCTCCCAGTCCACGACCTCCGGCTGGAGCCCACCCCGCTCCGACTCCGCCACGTAGGGCGGGTTCGAGACGATCACCTCGAAGGCCTCGCCGGGCAGGAGCGGCTCGAACAACGCCCCGGCCCGCAACTCCAGCCGCTCCCGCAGCCCGGAGCGGACCGCGTTCTCGTCCGCGAGTCCCAGCGCCTCGCCCGAGATGTCGGTCGCCACCAGCCGCCGGAACGGCCCCTCCCGGAGCAGCGACAGCGCGATCGCCCCCGTCCCCGTCCCGATGTCCACGGCAGCCGGGCGCACCTGGCGGATCCGCGGGTCACTCTCTTCCAACCTACCCTGCCCCTCCGCCGTGAGCGCATGCGCGTCCGCATGCGCTTGCGCCCATTTCAGCACCTCCCCCACCACCACCTCGGTCTCCGGCCGCGGGATGAGCGCGCGCCGGTCCACGGCGAGCTCCAGCTCGCGGAACTGCACCGTGCCCAGCACGTACTGCAGCGGCTCGCGCCGCAGCCGGCGCCGGACCAGCGCACGGAAGCGGCCCAGCTCGTCTGCGTCCACGGGCCGGTCGTGGGCCAGGTAGAGGTCGAGGCGCCGCACGCCGAGCACGTGCGCGAGCAGCAGCTCCGCGTCCAGCCGCGCGCTCGCGATCCCGCTCTCCGCGAGCACGTCCGCCGCCTTCCGGGCGAGCGTCAGCGCCGTCTCGCGCACCCCCACCTCAGGCGACGCCGGACGCCTCGAGGTGCTCGGCCTCGCGGGCCAGCTTGAGGGCGGAGATGAGCTCGTCGAGGTCGCCGTCCAGGATGTCGTGCAGCCGATAGAGCGTCAGGCCAATGCGGTGGTCCGTGACGCGCCCCTGCGGGAAGTTATACGTGCGGATCTTGGCGGAGCGGTCGCCCGTGCCGACCTGGGTTCGGCGCTCGCGCGCCCGCTCGGCCTCCTGCGCCGCCAGCTTGGCGTCCAGCAGCCGGCTGCGCAGCACCTTGAGCGCCTTCGCCTTGTTCTTGTGCTGCGACTTCTCGTCCTGGCACGTCACGACCACGCCGGTCGGGATGTGCGTGATGCGGACGGCCGAATCCGTGGTGTTGACGGACTGCCCACCCGGTCCCGAGGAGCGGTAGACATCGATGCGCAGTTCCTCGTCGCGGAGCTCGACGTCCACCTCCTCGGCCTCCGGCAGCACGGCCACCGTGGCGGCCGACGTATGGATCCGGCCCTGGCTCTCCGTGGCCGGCACCCGCTGCACCCGGTGCACGCCCGACTCGTGGCGTAGCGCGCCGTAGGCATCCTTGCCGCGCACCACGAAGATCACCTCCTTGAACCCGCCGACCTCACCCTCCGACGCGGCCACCAGCTCCACGTCCCACCCCTCCCGCTCCGCGTGGCGCGTGTACATGCGGTACAGGTCGCCCGCGAACAGCCCCGCCTCGTCCCCGCCCGTGCCCGCCCGGATCTCGACCACCGCCGCACGGTCCGCCAGCGGGTCGCGCGGCAGCATCAGCCGGCGCAGCCGTTCCACCAGCGACGACTCCGCCGCCGTCAGCCGCTCCACCTCCGAGCGCGCCAGCTCGACCAGCTCCGCCTCGCCTCCCGCCTCCATCAGCTCGCGCGACTCCGCCAGCTCCCTCCGGACCCGCTCCAGCAGCCCGGCCATCTCCGCCACCGGCCCCAGCTCCGAATGCTCGCGCGCGACGTCGCGCAGCCGCGCCGGGTCGGCGAACACCGCCGGGTCCGACAGCCGCTCCGCGAGCTCCGCGTGCCGCCGCCGCAGCTCGGGTATCCGATTCTCCCAGCTCATGACGCCAAGAAGGCCGGGAGCTTGCCCCGGCCCTCCCTCACTCCGTCGTCTCGCCGGCGGGCGCGGCCTGCTTGGCCGCTTCGCCCCACTTCTGCTTGAAGCGCTCGACCCGCCCGGCCGTGTCCATCAGCCGCTGCTTGCCCGTGTAGAACGGGTGGCACACCGAGCAGATCTCCACGTGAATGTCGCTCACCGTGCTGCGCGTCTCGAAGCTGTTCCCGCACGCGCAGTGCACCGTGGCCGTCTGGTACTCCGGATGAATTCCCGCTTTCATCGCCGCTACCGCCTCGTCTCAAAAGGAACGGGCCCCGGAGGGCCCAAAACCATGAAAATATAGCGGGATCCACCGCTGCGATCAAGCCGCTGGAACCTCGCCCGCACCACTGCGGCGGGGCCGCCCGGTGAACCGTATCTGAAGTTCGGTGAGCACCGAGCCGGCGCGAAGCGCAAGGCGCGAGGAGGAAGGAATAGCGGCGCTATTTCGACGACGAGCAACGCGACGGGTCGCGTCCGATCCGCCGGCGAATGCCATCGCTACCCGGATACGGTGCACTAGAACCAGAAGATGGCGGTGACCGGCACGAGGTCGGGCGCGTTCCTGATCTTCTCGAAGCGCGCGTCCAGCGAGACGCGGACCTTGGCCACGTGCAGCATCGCGCCCGCCCCCAGGTCGAAGCCGAAGTTGGTCTTCGCCGGCGGGTTGATCGCTCCGTCGCTCACCATCTGGTAGCTATAGAGACCGCCGCCGCCCATCACGTAGGGGATGAGCGGGAACCCGGGCAGGAGCGGGATCTGCAGGATCGCGTTCGCCTCACCGCCCGTGAGCCGGTCGTGGCCGGAGGTGGCCTGGGTGCAGCCGGGCGTCACGCACGGCGGGATGGCGGCGCTCTTCAGCGGCAGCCGCATGTAGAAGCCCTCGGCCCGGACCGCGATCGGCGAGAGCGGCACGTTGAACTGGAGCGCCGCCTGCACGCGGTAGCCGGGATCGAGCTCGTTCGTGCTTCCGCTGGGCGTCACCACGCCGGCGCCGATGCCGAGGTGCGCCGGGACGGTCCCCTGCGCGTGTGCGATCCCGGGCAGCGCGGCGCCGAGGGTCAGCGCGAGGGCGAAGGCGATCGAGTTGCTGACTGCCATGAACGCTCCTGGATGGGGGCGGGCCGGGGCTGCCGTTCGGAGGCGTCCGACCGCCCGGGCCGGCGCCGCGCCCGGAAGATGGACGGGCTCCCGGAGGGGCGCAAGCGACGCCGCCCCGGCGGCTTTCCCGCCCCCTCGGGCCACTCCGCCGCCGCGAGCAGCAGGACGGCGAGGATAGCCGCTCCGCTGCCCGTGAGGTCCCCCCAACGCACGAACGGGGTCGCGCCAGGGGTGGTCCAGACGGTATCGACCGCCACGGCCTCGCGGAACAGTCGCGTCCGGTCGTGTACCCGCCCGAGCGGATCGACGAAGAGGGAGAAACCGGTGTTGGCCGCCCGCGCGATGCCGCTCCGCGTCTCGATCGCGCGCAGCACGAGGTGGGCGGGGTGCTGCCAGAACGCGCTGGTGCGCGCCTCCCGGGCCGGGCCGGTGGACCAGTCGTCGTTGGTGATGTTCACCAGGAACAGGGCGCCGGCCCGGCGCTCGGCGCGGGCGCGGTCGGCGAACGCGGACTCGAAGCAGATGAGGACGCCGAACCGGCTCCCGCCCGCGCGATAGCCGGGGTCGCCGCTCCCGGGCACGAGGCCGCCCGCTCCTCCCGTGAACGGAACGCGCTCCACGAACGGGACCAGGCGGTGTTTTGCGTACGTGCGGGGGAGCACCCCGCCTGGCGCGACGAGGAATGCGGCGTTGGTGCGGCCTCCACCGGCCGCGCGGCCGTAGCCGCCGACGAGGATTCGCGCACCCACCTGCGCGGCCAGCGCGCGCAGCCGGTCACGGATCCCGTGTGCGGCCGGATCCTCCAGGGCGGCGGGCAGCGCCGTCTCGGGCCAGACCACGAGATCAGCCGTCCCGCGTGGGAGCGCGGCGGTGAGGCGGGAGAGCGCCGAGAGGGAGACCGGCACGGCACGGCCGGGATCCGCCTTCACCGCGGCCGGCACGTTCGGCTGCACGACGGCGACCCGCGCCGCGGGGACGAGGCGGAGCGTCGCCTCCCGCCACGCGCCGTACGCCGCGAGCGCGGCCACGAGCGCGAGCCCGCCGAGCGCCGGGCGGAGCGCCGCCGCCCACCGCCCTCGCCGGGCGGCGATGATGGCGCTCGCGCCGCAGCCGTTCACCAGCACGAGCGCCACCGCCAAACCCCGCGCCCCGACCAGATCGGCGGCCGCGGCCAGGCGCGGAGCCTGGGCCAGCGCGGTGCCCAGGCCGAGCCAGGGAAACGATAGAGGGCCGAGATGGGCCTGCGCCCACTCGAGCGCGGTCCACAGGATCGCCGCGGCGAGCGGCAGCGGAACGGCGGGCCGTGACGCGCGCAGCGCGTGCAGCCCCGCGGCGAAGGCGGCCGTGAAGCCGGCGAGCACGAGCACGACGGCGAGGAATCCGGGTACGGCCAGGGCGCTCGTGGCGAGCAGCGCGGGAAGGAGCCAGTAGAGCAGAGCGGCGTAGCAGGCCGTCCCGAGCAGCCAGCCCGCGCCCGTGGCGGCGCGCCGTCCGGCGGGGCCGGGCGGCAGCGCCTCGACGGCCGTGAGGAACGGCACCAGCGCCACGAACGGCGCGAGGATCAGATGGAACGGCGGGAACGAGAGGACCAGCAGGGAGGCGGAGAGAAGCGGCGCGGCACGCACGCCGGCGGGCGGCAGCGCCCCGGCCACGGCCAGCCACCCGGGGCGGCCGTGGGTCACGCCTGCACTTCCCGGCCTTCCCGCGCGGATTCGTAAGCAAGCCCGATCAGGTGCATGAGCCTGACCTGGTCCTCGGGCAGCGGCGCGCGCTTCTCCCCCCTGGCGACGTCCACCAGCTCCTGCAGCTGCGCCCGGTAGGACGCAGTGTAGGCATTGCCCTGCCCGATCGGCAGCTGCGGGGTCACGTCGACGAGGCCCTGCTCGAGCTCCTTGAAAACCGCCAGCGGCGAGAGTGCAGCCGAGCCATGCGTGCCGAAGAGCTGGAGGTAGTGCCGGTCGCGCTGACCGAGCAGGCTCCAGGTCACTTCCACCGAGACGGCGGGGCCGTCCTTCAGCGTGAACAGCACCGCCGCGGAGTCCTCCACCTCCATGCCCTCGCCCGGGTGCAGGTGCGCCACCACGCGGTCCACCGCGGGGTAGTCGAGCACCCACAGGCAGAGGTCGAGGATCTGGACGCCGAGGTCCATGAGGGCGCCGCCGCCTGAGGTGGCCAGCCGGTGCCGCCAGGTGGGGCGGACGAGTCGCACCTTCCGGTTCAGCCAGCCCGCCTTCACGAAAAACAGCTCCCCCAGCTCGCCGCCCTGCGCGAACGGCTTGAGCGCCAGGGCGTCGGGCCGGTGCCGGTTGTTCATCGCGACCATCACACTGCGCCCGCTGCGCTGCGCGGCATCGAGCACGCGGCGCGCCCCCTCCGGGGTCAGCGCCAGCGGCTTCTCGACGAGCACGTGCTTGCCACCTTCCAGGGCCGCGATCGACTGGGACTCGTGCAGGTGGCTCGGCGTGCAGATCAGGACGGCGTCGAGCTCGGGGTCCTCGAAGACCGTCTCGTCGCGCCGCAGTGCGTTCGGCACCCCGAAGCGGGCGGCGAGGGAGGCGGCCTTCGGCTGGTCCACGTCGCATACGGTCCGCACCTCGACCCCGCGCATCTGCGAGAGCACCGGCAGGTGGATGACCTGCGCGATCGCGCCGGTCCCCAGCAGCCCGAGCCGGACCGTGCCCTGCTCGCTCACCGGGCCCCCTGCCGCGTCTCGGAGCCCAGGCCGGGCAGCATGATCGCGGCGCCCAGCCGCACGCCCGGATACTGCACGTCCGTCAGCACGGTGTAGCGGAGCTCACCATAGAAGCGGAGCCGATCGTTGACCGGGTACTCGAGGCCGCCCCCCGCGCTGATCCCGGCCGTCACGGTATCCAGCAGGTCCTCGATGAACGTGTCGCTGATCGCCTGCCCCTGTCCGTTCAGCGCGTGGACGCCGAGGCCGAGGTCGACGTAGGTCAGCAGGCGCGCCGGCGTGGTCCAGACGTACTGCCCGTCCAGCGCGAGCGAGACGTCGCTCAGCCGGATCGGGCCCAGGTCCTGCGGCGTGACGCGTGCGCCCTGCCGCTGGAGCGCCGGCAGGGCGTTCAGCCGGTCCGCCAGGCGGCCGAGCTCACTCTGCCGCATGTCCGAGCGCCAGTACGACATGGAGGGGATGATGCGGACACCGGGGCCGAGGTAGCCGAGGTCCACCCGCACGGTGTACTCGGACGTGGCCTCCACCTTTGTCGGCCAGAGATAGCCCAAGGAGAGGCCGACGCCGCGGAACACGAGGTCCGTGTAGTCGTAGTCGGCCAGCCCCTGCGCGCGGGCGCCGCCGGGCGCCAGTGCGAGCGGCAGCAATGCGAGCAGCAGCGTGACACGTCGCTTCATCACGGTCCTCGTCCTCCTCTTCCCGGCGTTGCCTCGTCAGTAGAACCGCTCCACCCGCGTGTCCCGGTAATAGGCGCCCAGGATCGTGCGGTAGCTCTGGCCCGCGCGAGCGCGGCCGATCGCGCCCCACTGGCACATCCCTATCCCGTGGCCCCACCCGCCACCCCCCACCTCGAGCGCCGTGACGGTGTCCCCCCGGACGTCCGCGTTCACCGAAAACAGCATGCTGCTGTTCAGGAGGCCCTTCCCGCCCGCGGGGCGCAGCACCCACCGCACCGAGTCGCCGCGCACGGCGGCCGTGGTCCCCCCCACGCGCAGCCGAAGCAGGGCGACGCGGTCCGATCCGTTCACCCCGTCGAGCGCCACCTCCCCCACCGGGCCGGCCGCCGGCCCGCTGCCGCCGGTGTAGTCCGGCAGGGTCTTCCCCAGGACGCCGCGCAGCTCCTCGCCCGTCCAGCGCTCCGTCCAGCGGAACCGGTTCGAGATGTCGCAGTAGGAGCGGTCGGTGCCGGGGATGCGGTCCGACTCGGACTTCAGGTACGGCAGCGGCGCACGCCAGGGCCACGCGTCCTCGATGGCCGCCGTCCGTCCGCCGCAGGTCGAGCTGTAGTAGGCCAGGATCGGCTGGTCCTGGTAGGTGACGATCTCGCCCCGCGTCTCCGCCACGGCCCGATTCGCCACACTGTCCTCGCGCGCCGCCCCGCCGTAGACCTGGTCCTGCGTCCCCGCGTAGAAGTCGAAGCCGCGCGCGGCGCTCTTGCCCAGGTTGCCGATGGCGTACGTCCGCGCCGCCACGGCCTGCGCCTTCACCGCCTCCACCTCGGCCGCCGGGCGGACCCCGATCTCCATCGGCACCACGCCGCGGAGGTAGCGCTCCAGGTCGAGCACGTTGACCGCCGTCACGCCGCCGCCTGGCACTCCGCGCACCAGCGCCGTCCCGTGATAGGGGCGTCCGGCGAGGAGCACATCGCCGTTCCCCGCGGGAACGACCGCCAGCGGGCCGGCGAGCGGGCCGACGGCAGCCGCGCCCGGCCCGCTCAGCGTGAGGGCGCCGTCCGCACCTGCCGCTGCCGAGACCGAGCTCCCCGCCGCGCCGCGGTAGACCGTCCGGCCGGTGGCATCCCGGATTTCGAAGGCGCCCGTCGCGCCGAGCGAGACGTGCGCGGAATCGACGAGGACCCCGATCCGGACCATTGGCTCGGTCCCACGGGCGCGTTCGCGTCCGGCCGGCGGGCCGGCAGGCCGGCACGCGGCGAGCAGGCCCGCCAGGGCCACGAGCCGGTGCGCCCCCGCCCGCCTCACCCAACGGCCTCCCGCAGCGCGGCCGTGAGCGCCTCCGCGGTGCGGTCCACCTCCTCGTCGCCGTGGGCGATCGAGATGAAGCTGGCCTCGAACGGTGACGGCGCGAGGCTCACCCCGCGCTCGAGGGCGGCGCGGAAGAAGCGCGCGAAGAAGTCGGCGTCGCCCTTCGTCGCATCCTCGAAGCAGCGCACGGGCCCCTCGACGAAGTGGAAACCCCACATCCCACCGAGGGCGCCGCCCCATGCGGGCACGCCGGTCTCCCGGGCCGCGCCGAGCAGCGCGTCCAGGAGCTGGTTCGCTCGGCGCTCCAGATCGGCGTACGGCTCGCTTTCGCGCAGAAACAGCAGCTGTGCGATCCCAGCCGCCATCGCCAGCGGGTTCCCCGAGAGCGTGCCCGCCTGGTAGATGGGGCCGGAGGGCGCCACCCGTTCCATGATGGCGCGCTTGCCGCCGTACGCGCCCACCGGCAGCCCGCCCCCCACCACCTTCCCCAGCGTGGTCAGGTCCGGGTCCAGGCCGAAGCGCGCCTGCGCGCCGCCGAGCGCCACCCGGAAGCCCGTCATCACCTCGTCCAGGATCAGCAGCGAGCCGTGCTCCCGGGTGACCCGCCGCAGTCCCGGGAGGAAGCCCTCGTCCGGCGGGATGAAGCCCGCGTTGCCGACGACCGGCTCGACAATGACGCACGCGATCCGCTCGCCGTGCTCCCGGAAGATCGATTCGACCGTCTCGAGGTCGTTGTAGGGAGCGGTGAGCGTCAGCGCGGCAAGGTCGGAGGGAACGCCGGGGGAGTCGGGCAGCCCCAGCGTCGCCACGCCGCTGCCGGCCTGCACGAGGAAGGAGTCGCCGTGCCCGTGGTAGCAGCCGGAGAACTTCAGCACCAGGTCCCGGCCGGTGTAGCCGCGGGCGAGGCGGAGGGCGGACATCGTCGCCTCGGTGCCGCTGTTCACGAAGCGCACCATCTCGATCGACGGGACGAGCGATACGACGAGCTCCGCCAGCTCGACCTCCGCGCCGGCCGGCATCCCGTAGCTCGTTCCGCGCTCGACCGCGTCCTTGACCGCCCGCACGACCGAGGGGTGGGCGTGGCCGAGAATCAGCGCGCCCCAGCTCAGCACGTAGTCGATGTACGCGTTGCCATCGACGTCCCAGACCCGCGCCCCCAGCGCGTGGTCCACGAAGAACGGCTCGCCGCCCACCCGGCCGAACGCCCGCACCGGCGAATTCACGCCGCCCGGGATCAGCCCCTTGGCCCGTCTGAACAGACGAGCGCTCTCCTCATGCCGCGCCACCCGCCCCCTCCGCGTTGCCGGGGATCGCCACGAGGTCGTCCTCGGACGCCTCGATCACCCTCACATCTATCATCTCGCCGGGCGCGGCGCCCGTGGCACCCCGCACCACGACCACGCCGTCCAGGTCCAGCGCCTGCCGCGTGCTCCGCCCCACCACCCCGGCGCCGGGGCGGACGGAGTCGACCAGGATTCGAAGTCGCCGCCCGACCAGCGCCTCGTTCCGCTCCGCCGTGATGGCGCGGGAGAGCTCGAGCACCCGCTCCAGCCGCTCGCGCCGCAGCCACTCCGGCACCGGGTCCGGCATGTGGGCCGCCGCCGTCCCCTCCTCCACGGAGTACGAGAACGCGCCGAGGTGGTCGAAGCGCAGCTCCTCCAGCAGCTCGAGCAGCTCCTCGAACTCCTCCTCCGTCTCGCCCGGGAAGCCGACGATCACCGTCGTGCGCAGCGCGAGCTCCGGCAGCGCGTCGCGCAGCCAGCCCACCCGCTCGCGGATGGTCGCGCGGCGCTCGGGGCGCCGCATCCGCTGGAGCACCGTGTCCGCGCCGTGCTGGATCGGCATGTCCAGATACGGCACGATGCGCGGCTCCGCCGCCATCAGCTCCACCAGCTCCGGGTAGATCCCGGACGGGTACATGTAGAACAGCCGCAGCCACGGGATGTCGGTGCCATCCAGCAGCGCGCGCAGGAGCTCGGGGAGGAGCCCCCGCCGCCCCGCCACCCCGGCCGGCAGCGCCGCCCGCCTGCCCGGCCGCCCCGCGCCCCCCGGCGCCGGTGAGCCCGCGCGACCGGCGGCCGCCGCGGCTCCCGGCAGCTTGCCCGCGAAGTACCCGCCGCCGCCGACATCGCCGGTCCCGCGGAGCAGGTCGCGCCCGTACCACGTCGTGTCCTGACTGATCAGGTTGAGCTCGACCACGCCCGCGGCGGCGAGCTCGGCCGCCTCGCGCACGAGGCGCTCGAGGGGGACCGAGCGGTGCTTGCCACGCATGAGCGGGATGGCGCAGAAGGCGCAGCCGTGGTCGCACCCTTCGCTGATCTTCAGATAGGACGTGTGCGGCGTGGCCGTGCTGAGCACGCGCAGCGGCCGCTCCATCGTCGGCACGTCGGCGGGCGGCGCCTCGAGGATGCCGCGCGCCTGGAGCTCCGGCACGAGCCGCTCCACCTCGCCCGTGCCCAGGAAGAGATCCACCGCCGGCAGCTCCGCCGAGAGCTCGGCCCGGTAGCGCTGCACCAGGCAGCCGACGGCGACCACCGCACGCACGCGGCCGTCCTCCTTCAGCCGCAGCGCGTCCAGGATCGCATCGACGGACTCCTCCTTCGCCACGTCAATGAAACCGCACGTGTTCACCACCACCACGTCCGACCCTTCCGCCCCACCGCGGACCCGCGCCCCGGCGGCGAGCAGCCCCGCCATCAGCCGCTCGCTGTCCACGGTGTTCTTGTCGCAGCCGAGCGTGACCAGCCCCACGCGGACGCCCGGTGCCTGCCCGTGCGACGCGGTCCTGCCCATCGCGTCCCCGCCCCGCCCGGAGGCGTCGGGAAGGGCGGCGGGCAGGACCGGGAGTGCGGCTCGCGTTGCGTTCCGTCGGCTCATCGGGCTCGTTTCATCCGGCTCGCTCGGGGGGCGGGAATATAGACGGCCGCTGCATCGGGATCAACCAATCGCCGCGCCGCGGCGTGCGGCACGCGCCAGGTCGGCGGGCGCGGCGGCGGGCGGCACGTCCGGGACCGGGCTCAGTGCCGGTCGATCACCTGCGCACCCGGCGGCGGGGTGAAGCGGAAGAGCGCATCCTTCAGCGGCACGTCCGTACGCAGGTCGCTCAGCTCGAAGCGGCGCAGGCTCCCGTTCTCGCCCGCGATCTCGAAGCGCCGCGCCAGCCAGTCGCGCGCGTCGATCCACACCTTGAGCGAGCGGTACCCCGTCGGCTTCTTCGGCACCATCCTCACCACGTATGCCGGCCGTCCGGCAACGGTCTGGCGGCCCTCGAGTGTCGCGTCGAAGCGCGCCACCGGGTCGCCCAGGAACTGCGCCTGCAGGTCCACGCCGCCCGCACCGCCGGCGCTCGCCGGCGCGCGGATCACCTGCTTCGGGTCCACGCTCGGGTAGTAGACCCAGAAGAAGCGGCCGTCGCCCACGATCACGTCGCCCGCGGGCTCGCTGAAGCGGAGCAGCAGCCGGTCGGGCCGGCGCTCGAAGAGCGTGCCCCGGCTCGTCGTGGTGCTTCCCAGCAGCGGGTTCTCGATCCGCTGCACGAAGTCGGCACGCAGCGAGCGGACGCGCCGGTACGCGGCGGACGCGTGCCGCAGCACGCTCTCCGCCGTCGCCTGCGCGGCCGGCCTCACCGGCTCCACCGCTGGCGCGACCGCCTCCGGCGACGCCGTCGGGTCCGCGCCCCTGGGCGCCCGCGGCCGGCCCGCTCCCGCCCCGGCCACGCCTTCCCCGGCGCTCGACGGCCCGCCCCGAGTGGCCGCGTCCGGGCCGACGGAAGTCGCCGGCCTTTCGGCCGCCGCGCCCATCCGGGGCGCCGCCGGAGCGGCCGGGCGCACGACGGCCCGCGCGGGCGCCACCTCTGTATCGGCGGCACGTGGCAGGTGGCCGCGGGCGCCCAGGGCGACTCCCGCAGCGATCCCGCCGGCCGCGACTACGATGATGATCGTGCGCATCGCTCCCCTGACGAAAAGAAGGGTCCCGGGCCGTTGGTACACGACGCCGGAACCCACGTTCCTCGCTGGAGATGGGCCGAGTCGGCGCGGCGCTACTCGTCCCCGCAGATCGACTCCAGCGACTCGATCCCGACAAGGACCTCGCGCGGGCGGGAGCCGTCCGGCGGCCCGAGCACGCCGGCGTTGTGGAGCTGATCGATGATCCGCGCCGCGCGGCCGTAGCCGATCCGGAGCCGGCGCTGGAGCAGCGAAGTGGAGCCCTGCTGGAACTGCACGCACACCTCGGCGGCCTGCCGGAAGAGCGCGTCGCGCTCGTCGTCGTAGCCGTCCGGGCCGTCGTCGCGCGCGGCATCCGCCTCGTGGGCGCGCACGACCTCGAGGATGTCCTCCTCCAGTCCGGCGCGTTCCGCCCCCTTCTGGCGGTACCACGCCATCAGCCGCTCCGTCTCTTCGGTGGAGAGGAAGGCGCCCTGGATCCGCACTGGATCCGACGTGCCGGGCGGAAGGAAGAGCATGTCGCCGTTGCCCAGCAGCGCATCGGCGCCGTTCTGGTCGAGGATGGTGCGCGAGTCCACCTTCGCGCTCACGCGGAACGCTATGCGGCAGGGGAAGTTGGCCTTGATGAGGCCCGTGATCACGTTCACACTGGGGCGCTGCGTGGCGACGATCAGGTGGATGCCGATCGCGCGCGCCTTCTGCGCCAGCTGCGCCAGCGGGCGCTCGATCTCGGCCTGCACCGCCAGCATCAGGTCGGCCAGCTCGTCCACCACCACCACGATGAACGGCAGCGGACCGTCCGTATACGCCCAGCGCTCCGGGTCCGAGTCGTCGCCCGCGGCCTCGGGCCGCCGCAGCGGCTGCCCCTCCGACGCCCGGCGGTTGAACTCCGCCAGCGAGCGCGCCCCGTTCTCTGACAGCAGCTCGTAGCGCCGCTCCATCTCGAGCACGGCCCACTTGAGCACCGTGGCGGCGTCCTGCGGGTTCGTGATCACCGGATGCCGCAGGTGCGGCAGGTCCGAGTACATGCTCAGCTCGACCATCTTCGGATCGACCATCAGCATGCGCAGCTGCTGCGGCGAGTGCCGGTACACCAGGCTCGTGATCAGCGTGTTGATGCAGACCGACTTGCCCGACCCGGTCGCACCCGCGATCAACAGGTGCGGCATGCGCGCCAGGTCGGCCACGTAGGCGCGACCCATCAGATCCTTCCCGAGCGCCAGCGGCAGCTGGCCCCGGCTGCGCTGGAACGTCGTCGCCTCCAGGATCTCGCGCAGCGCCACCACCTCCGCCTCCGGGTTCGGCACCTCCACGCCCACCGCCCCCTTCCCCGGGATCGGCGCCACGATCCGCACGCTCGGCGCCTTCAGCGCCAGCGCCAGGTCCGCATCCAGCGCCGCGATCCGGTTCACCTTCACCCCCGGCGCCGGCACCACCTCGAACTGCGTCACCACCGGCCCCGTCGTGCGCCCGCCGATGCTTCCCTCCACCTTGAACGTCTGCAGCGTCCGGATCAGCACCTCGCCCAGCCGGTCCAGCTCCGCCTCGCTGAGCGAGGCGTCCCGCGTCGCCGGCGGGTCGAGCAGCGACGCCGGCGGCCGGTCCGGCGAGTCCGGATCGCCGAAGTCCTCGAGCGAATGCTCCGTCGGCGGCGCGGCCCTGCGCCGCTTGGCCCGCCCGACCAGGGCCCGCTGGATCGGCGCCAGGACACCTTCGGGCGCGTCCGGCTCCGGCGCGGCGCCGGGTAGCACGCCGGGCTCGACCGGCGCCGCCGGAGCCGTCTCGAGCGCGGCGGCGGCCCGTTCCGCGGCGCCCTGGCGGAGCCGTGCGACGACGGCGCGGCCCGCGCGCACCACTCCCTGCGCGAGCGGCCGCGCCGGGTTCCAGCCGATGGTCGCCACAGAGGCGATGATCCCGAGGAAGAGCAGCGCCAGCAGCCCGCCCAGCCAGCTCAGCAGCGCGACCAGCGGCACGGCCACGGTGCGACCCAGCCAGCCGGCCATCTCCGGGTCCAGCCACGCGGCGCCGGTGGGAGCGAGCTCGGGCGTGGCGAGCGCGAGGGCGGCGGGAACCAGCACGGCGAGCGCGGTCAGGAGCGCGGCCCAGCGGAACGTCGTCTCCAGGGACAGCCACCCGAAGCACGCCCCGCCCGGCAGTGCCACCAGCACGGGCAGGAGCACCGTGCCCGCGCCGAAGACGAAGAACGCGCCGCGAGCCACGGCGCGGCCGAGCACGCCCATGAGGTTGCCGGAGGCGAAGAGGCGCACGCCGCCCGAGCCGAGCAGGCCGAGCGGCACCAGGCTGAGGAGCAGGAAGAGCCCGAGCGAGAGGAGGGAGACTCCGATCAGCTCGCGTCGCTGGGTGGAGGTCAGCATGGTTTGCCTTGCTACTGCAGGGTTACTTGCCGGTCGCGCAGGTGGGGCACGAGGTCGTAGAGATCCAACTGGGCGCAGAACGCAAGGTCCGCCTCGAAGCCCTCCTCGATCAGCTGCCGCCCAGCCGTCGTGCGCCGCAGAGTGGCCGCGATGCGCGGAAGGTGTCGGCGCGCGAGCTGGACCGAGGCAAGCGCCGCGTCGTTCCAGCGGTGCGGTCCCGCGAGCCGCTCCTGGATCCCCCGGATGAGCGCTCCCGCGCACACCGCGTCCTCGAGCGCAAAGCGCCGCTCCCGCCCCGCGCACACGATCGCGACGCCGCCGCCGCCAGCCTCCGCCACCTCCGCGGCCACCGCGCCGACGTTGAGCAGCGAAGCGATGAGCGTGTTCTTCACCGCCGCGACCGCGGCGAGGGCAGCCGTCCCGTTGGTCGTCGTCATGACCAGCGGCCGACCGCTCACGCGCTCCTTCGTGAACTCGAGCGGCGAGTTGCCCAGGTCGAACCCCTCGATGCGAACGCTGCGCCGCTCGCCGCACAGGAGCGCCTGGTCCCGGCCGATGTTCTGCGCGATCCGCACGGCCTCGTCCGCCGTGGTCACGGGGAACACCGCCCGCGCCCCGTTCGCCAGCGCCTCGACGATGGTGCTCGTGGCCCGCAGCACGTCGATCACGACCACGGTCTCATCCGTGCTCGCGCCGGCGCCCTGCTCGCCCGGCGTGAAGAAGACCTCGATCCTCACGCGGCCGCCGTGGCGCGCTCCGCCATGCGCCGGTCGACGAATTTCGTGTCGAACTCCCCGGCCACGAACGCGGGATCGCGGATCAGGTCCTTCAGGAACGGGATCGTCGTGTGCACGCCCTCGATGATGAAGGACTCGAGCGCGAGCAGCGTGCGTGCGAGCGCCTCCGCGCGCGTGGGCGCGTGCACGATCAGCTTGCCGATCAGGGAATCGTATTGCGGCGGAACGCGGTACCCCGCATACGCGTGGGTGTCCAGCCGCACGCCGGGGCCACCCGGGGGATGGAAGATGGTGATCGTCCCCGGGCTGGGCGCGAAGTTGCGCTCCGGGTCCTCCGCGTTGATGCGGCACTCGATGGCGTGGCCACGCAGCTCCACCGGCCCCTGCGGCACGCTCAGCGGCTCTCCGGCGGCGATCCGGATCTGCTCCTTGACCAGGTCCACGCCCGTCACCAGCTCCGTGACGGGGTGCTCCACCTGGATACGCGTGTTCATCTCCATGAAGTAGAACGCGCCGGACTGGTCGACCAGAAACTCGATGGTCCCCGCGGACACGTAGCCGATGTTGGCCGCGCCCTTCACGGCGGCCCGCCCCATGGCCTCCCGCAGCTCGGGCGTCAGCGCCGGCGAGGGCGCCTCCTCGATCAGCTTCTGGTGGCGCCGCTGGATCGAGCACTCCCGCTCGCCCAGGTGGACGACCCGGCCCTGCGTGTCACCGAGCAGCTGGAACTCGATGTGGCGCGGCCGGACCAGGAACTTCTCCAGGTAGACCGAGGGATTGCCGAAGGCCGCCGATGCCTCGTTCTGCGCCATCTGGAACTGCGCCGCGAAGCTCGCCTCGTCGTGCGCCACCCGCATACCCTTCCCGCCACCCCCGGCGGCCGCCTTGATCAGCACCGGGAACCCGATCTCCCGCGCGGCCGCCAGGGCTTCCTCGACCTCGGGAATCGCACCCGGGCTGCCCGGCACCGTGGGCACGCCGGCCGCCGCCATGGTTTCCCGCGCGACCGCCTTGTCCCCCATCAGCCGGATCTGCTCCGCCGTCGGCCCGATGAAGGCCAGCTCCATACGCTCGCAGATCTCCGCGAACTCCGCGTTCTCCGCCAGAAAGCCGTAGCCCGGATGGATCGCCTCGGCGCCCGTGATCTCCGCCGCCGCGATGATGCGTGGAATGTTCAGGTAGCTCTCGCGCGCCGGCGGCGGTCCGATGCAGACATCCTCGTCCGCGAACCGCACGTGCAGCGACTCCCGGTCCGCCTCGCTGTACACGGCGACCGTCGATATGCCCATCTCGCGGCAGGCGCGAATCACTCTCAGCGCGATCTCGCCGCGGTTGGCGATCAGGATCTTTCGAAACATGACTTCCGGCTTCCTCGTGCACCGCCCCCGGACGCTGGCCGCCCCCGCACGGCCGCAGCACGGCGGGGGCGGAGCGGGAACGGACGCGGCCCCTCCGCGCCCGCGCTCAGCTCTTCGTCGGCTCGATACGGAAGAGCACCTGCCCGAACTCCACCGGCTCCCCGTTCTCGATCAGGACCTCGCGCACCACCCCCTCCACCTCCGACTCCATCTCGTTCATCAGCTTCATGGCTTCCAGGATACACAGCGTCTGCCCCTTCGAGACCCGCGTCCCCACCTCCACGTAGGGCGGGGCCTCCGGCGCCGGAGCGCGGTAGAAGGTCCCCACCATCGGCGACTTCACCTCCGCCAGCGTCGAGCGCGCCGGCTCCGGCGCGGCGGCGTGCTCCGCGGCAGGCGTACCCCCCGCCGCCGGCGCGGGCGCGGCCGGCGCCGCCACGCTCGCCGGCGTGGCCGGCGCCGCGCCCGGCTGCGCAAGCGCCGCGGCCGCCACCGGCGGCGGCGTCTTCGCGATCCGGATGCGCGTGCCCGCCCGCGTGATCTCGATCGAGTCGATGCCGCTGTCGTCGACCGCCTCGATGAGGCCGCGAACAAAATCCAGGTCGATCATCGCGCGACCCGTCGCCCCGTTGCCCTGCCGGGCCGCCACCCCGGCCCCGCTTCCTGCCGCCGCGCGCCCGTTGCGCGGCTCCTCGGTGCCCGCACGGCCCCGGCGTCCGGCCTCGCCTCCCGCCCTGCCGCGGCTTTCCTTGCGCTCGCCATTTCCCGGCATCCCACGACCTCCTCCTCAGTCCGAGTCGGCCCGCGCCCCGGTCCCTTCCGCGCGTAGGCGCGAAACCAGACCCCGCAGACCCAGCAGGTAGCTCTCCGCGCCGAAGCCGCTCACCGTGCCGACCGCGCGCGACGCCAGGAGCGATCTCCGACGGAACGCTTCCCGGGCGTGAAGATTCGACAGGTGCACCTCCACGAACGGGCGCCCGACCCCCACGAGCGCATCCCGCAGCGCCACGCTGGTGTGCGTGTACCCGCCCGCGTTCACCAGGAACCCATCCGTTCGCGAAGCAGCCGACTGGATATGGTCGATCAACTCCCCCTCGCCGTTCGCCTGAAACGCCTCCACCACCACCCCGAGCTCCTCCGCGAGCGCGTGGATCCGCCCGTTCACCTCCGCGAGCGTCTCCACGCCGTAGACCTCCGGCTCCCGCGAGCCCAGCAGATTGAGGTTGGGCCCGTGGACCACCCCGATTCTCAATGCTTCAGACTCTGCAGCCACGCCCGGAACAGCTCGAGATCGTCATCCTCGGCCTCCACCTCCGCCGGCGGCACCGGACGCGGCCCCCGTCCCGCGGACGACTCGGGCGACGCGGGGGCCGGCGAATCCTCGCCGGCCTCCTCCGCGCCAAACAGCCACGACAGGTCATCCTCCGGCGACGTCTCCCCCTCGCCGGCGCCGGTCGCCTCGGCACCGCCCGCGCTGCCCGCGGCCTCCGTCGCCCCACCAAGGTCGTAGGGCGTCCAGCCGTCCTCGTCCTCCTCCGCTTCCGACTCCTCGGGCTCGGCCTCCTCCCAGCCCCCGGCCGGCGCCTCCAGCGCCTCGACCTCGATCGGCTCCTCCACCTCCAGGAGCCCCGCCACGGGTTCAGACCCGGCCGATCCGGGCGAGGCCGGGGAGCCCATCTCGGCGGGCCGCCACTCCAGCAACCCGGAAAGATACGCACCGATGCTCGGCCCCGCCTCCTCTTCCGCCGCCTCCGCCCATACGTACGGCGTGGTCTCCGCCGCCGGGGCCGGTCGCGGGTCGGTCCACGGCGTGGCGGATTCTTCCGGCTCTTCCATCGCGGGCGCCGCCCCGAAGGCGTCCGCTTCGGCCGCCTCCCGCCAGAGGTCGCGCTCCGCGCCGCCCGCGCCGCCCGCAGGTGCCACGGCGTCTCCTCGCATCTCCTGCTCGATCTCCTCGAGCCGCGCCCGCAGCCGCGCGTCGTCCGGCCGGTCCCGCAGCAGCGACTGGTAGACGTCGGCTGCACGGCTCAGGAGTCCCTGGCGACGGTAGAGCTCCGCCATCGTCTCCGTCGTCATCGCGGCCGCGGCTTCTTCTTCCTCCGGCCCGGCGTCCGCCCACTCCACCATCCCCGGCGCCTCCAGCTCCTTGACGGGCGGGTGCGCCGGCGCGACCGCGCCGGAAGCCGGCGCGGACTCCGCCCGCTCGGCGGCATGCGGCTCGCCCACCTCCCCCGCACCGGCTTCGGGAGCGGCCGACTCCGCCTCGGGCTCGGCGGCCCCGGCCGTCTCCGCCTCCCGCCGGATCTCCTCGCGCGCGGCGGCTTCGGCTTCATCCTCCCGCGCCGCCGGAGGCTCGTCGCCGAGCGCCGCGCCGTCCGCGACCCCGGCGCCGGTACCCGCCCCGGCATCCTCGGCCTGCGCCGCCGCGGCGGGAGCCTCGCGACTCTCCTCGACGGCGTCGCCAACGCGAGGCTCCGGAACCGCGGGGCTCTCCGCGAACGCCTCCTCGGCCTCGGCGAGTCCCCCGGCACCTTCCGGGCCGCCGGCCCCCGGCGTCGGCTCCGCCAGCGAGAGGCCCTCGACCATGAACGCCTCCTCGGGCGGCTGCGCCGCGGTACCTCCCTCCTCCTCCCCCCACGCCTCCACCTCGAAGGAGAACGCCGCCGCATCCAGGTCGAGGGGCTCCGCCTCCATCCTCTCGCGGGCTGGCTCGAACCCGGCCGGGGGGGCCATCTCCCCCTCCGCCCGCGGCTCGGACCCGGTCGGAGATTCCGCCTCCACAGCGGACCCGAACACGCTCGGGGACTCCGGCTCCGCGGGCGCCTCGAACCCGCCCACGCCCTCCGGCTCCGACTCCACCAATGGCCCCGGCGGCTGCTCGCCGTCCAGGTCCGCGCCCGGCCCGAGCCCGCCGGACTGCGGCCAATCCGGCTCCCCGACGGCGCCGGGCCCCGCCACGGGCTCCGCGCTGTCCGCCGCTTCGGCCGTGTCTACGGGCTCGCGAAGCTCGGGCGAGCCCCACTCGTCAGCGGCGAGGCCCGGCGCGCCCTCCCCGGCCGGCGCGGTCCCGGCACCAGTCCCGGGCGCCGTCTGCTCCTCGGTCACCGTCGGCGCGGCGGGCGCCGCCTCCATAGCCGCTATGGTCGCGTTCAGGTCCTCGTCGGTCGGGTCGAGCGACTGGAGCTGGCGGTAGTAGTCGAGGGCTTCCGCCGCCCGGCCGTCCTCCCGGGCCAGCTCGGCCAATGCCCGGACCGCCACCCGGTTCTCGGCGTCCAGCTCCAGCACGCGCAGAAAGGCCCGCTCCGCCTCCGCGCGCTCGCCGAGGTCCTGCAACACGCGCCCTCGGACCACGTACGCGCTGGAGTAGTCGGGGTGGCGCTGGAGTCCATCATCGAGCACTTCACGCGCCCGCTGGAGATCGCCCGCCTTGCGGTACGCCTCCGCCAGATGCGTGAAGAGCCGACCCTCCGGGTTGTTCGCGTACAGCGCTTCGAGCTTCGCGATCTCGTCGCGGTGGGACTCGGCCATCAGCCCAAACTCCCAGGGAAACCAGGCTAGGTTGGAAGGCGAGTGAGGGAAAATAGGGGGCCCTCCGCGGCAGTGTCAACGCGGCCGTCCCCCTCGCCCCGGATGCCGGGAACTCCGCATAGCGACGCGGGTTGAAACTCCCTGGGTGGACGGTTACATTGGCATGTTCCACCGCAACCGTTTTCAATGCCGGAGCCGGCGGGAGCTGTCGTCCTATGATGCGTCAGATGCGAGACCAGATGAAGCTGATCATGATCGTCACCTCGGTGGCGTTCGTCGGTCTCATGGTGTTCGGCTGGGGCATGGACATCTCCGGGCGCAGCGGCGCGAGCAACGGCCAGATCGGCGAGGTCAACGGCCAGCCGGTGTCGTACCAGGAGTTCAACACCGTCTACCGCAACCTGTACGACCAGCAGCAGCGGACGCAGAAGGCGCCGATGTCGACGTCCATGACGCACCAGCTCGAGGACGCGGCGTGGCGGCAGATCGTGATGCAGAAGCTGATCGACCAGGAGCTCGACCGGCGCGGGATCCGGGTGCGGGACGAGGAGATCCGTGAAGCGGCGCGGACGTCGCCGCCGCCGGAGTTCATGCAGAACCAGAATGTTCCAGACGGACGGCCACTTCGACCTCTCGAAGTACCAGCGGTTCCTCGCCTCGCCCGCGGTGGACAACCAGCTGCTGCTCCAGCTGGAGGGCTACTACCGCGACATGATTCCGCGCAGCAAGCTCTACTACCAGGTCACGGCGGGCGGCTACGTGGCGGACAGCGAGTTGTGGCGTCGCTACCAGGACCAGCACGAGAGCGCGAAGGTGCGCTTCATCCTGATCGACCCCGCGCGCGTCATCCCGCCAGCGGCGATCACGGTGACGGACGGCGAGATCAAGAGCTACTACGAGGCGCATCAGGACGAGTTCAAGCGGCCGGCGCACGCGAGAATCGAGTACGTCGCGATCGACAAGTCGCCGAACGCGGCGGACACGGCCGCGGCGAAGACGAAGGCCGATTCGGTGCGGGCGGCGATCACGGGTGGCAAGGACTTCGCCGAGGTTGCCAAGGCGGAGTCGTCGGACCAGGGCTCGGCGGCGCGCGGCGGCGAGCTGGGTGTGATCCGCAAGGGGCAGACGGTGCCGGCATTCGAGCAGGCGGTCTGGTCGCTGAAGGTGGGCGAGCTGAGCGAGCCGGTGCTCACGCAGTTCGGCTACCATATCATCCAGGTGGAGAGCCGCAAGGATGATGAGGCGACGGTGCGCCACGTGCTGATCCCGATCAAGGCCTCGCAGGAGCACGAGGACCGCCTGCTGACGGCGGCGGACTCGCTCGAGAAGCTGGGCGAGACGATGACGCTCCCCGAGGCCGCTCGGGAGATGGGGCTCCAGTCCCGCACGACCGAGCTGAACCAGCAGGTGCCGGTGATCCCGGGGGTCGGCCGCGTGGAGGATGGCGCGGACTGGGTCTTCGATGATGCCAGCCCGAAGGACGTCAGCCAGGTCTTCGAGGGCGACAACGCCTTCTACATGCTGCAGCTGGATTCGCGCACGCCGGCAGGGGTCCTCTCGCTGGCGGAGGCCACCCCGCTGATTCGTGGCAAGCTGACCCAGGAGAAGCGGCTCGTGAAAGCGCGCGAGGTCGGGCGTCAGATGGTCGACGAGGTGCAGTCCGGCCGTACGCTCGATGCGGTCGCGCAGAACCATTCGCTGAAGGTCCAGGAGGCGGGCCCCTTCACGCGCAACGACTTCGTTCCCGGCCTCGGCCGCGACGATGCCGCCATCGGGACCGCGTTCGGGCTGAAGCCCGGCGAGACGAGCGGGCTCGTGGAATCCAACGATCTGCTCTACATCATCCAGTCGCTGGAGCGGACGCCCGCCGACCGCAAGGCGTTCGAGGAGCAGAAGGACATGCAGCGCGCCCAGCTCATGAACGCGATGAACGACCAGCGCTGGAACGAGTTCCTCGCCTCGCTGCGCGAGAAGGCGGATGTCGTGGACAACCGCGCGAAGGTGCTCAAGGCGTCCGAGCAGAACGCGCCGCTGCCGCAGCAGGCGCAGTTCTGATCCGCTGACGGAGGTCGCGGCACGCTGCCCGCGCCCTCGATCCGTTCCCCGTGCCTGGCCGCCCCCGGGAATACGCCGGGCTCCCGGCTGGCAGGAGCGCCCCCGGGGACGAAGACGCGAGAGAGCGCCCGCCGACCCTCGAAGAGTCGGCGGGCGCTCTCTCGCGTTCTGACTCGTCGGCCGATCGCCGGCTCAGGCCCCCGGCGACTTCTCCTGTGCGACCGGCTGCGGCTGCGGCTGGACCGGCTGCGCGGCCTCGCTGGCCGGCGGGACCGCCGGTGCCTGGGCTGCGGGGCGGAGCGTCTGCTGCTGCGACGGCGGCTCGTCCGTGCGGTTGATCTCCGACTGGATGTCGTTCATCGAGCGCTTGAACTCCCGGATCCCCTTGCCCAGCGAGCCACCGAGCTCCGGCAGTCGCTTGGCGCCGAAGACGAGCAGGAGCACGACCAGGATGAAGATCATCTCCCCGGGCCCAATGTTGCCGAACATAAGCTTCTCTCCGCGTAGGTGCCTAGAGCCAGGAGCGCATGACGAGCGCCACGATCAGGATGCCGACGAGGCTCAGAGCGTTCAGGTTGAGTGTCAGCGGCCCGATCACGAACGCGACGGCGATCAGGTCGATGCCCAGTGGCCCGAGTGAGGCGGAAACCGCCGTGGTCAGGAATGCCCGCGCAGCGCTCTCCGGCATGTAGAGCACGGCGAGCTTGGTGAAGAGCGCGCCGAGGAAGAGCCCGACCACGAGCGTCCACAGAGACCGCGTGAGGCTTTGCCTGCGCGGGCCGATCATGATACCGTCCTTGGAGTTCGAGGTTCCATGGCCCCCGGGGTCGCCACGCTAGCTGCGCCGGTCGATCACGTAAGCCACGGCATCCGCGAGCCCGGTGGTCGCCGCACCCTCCGGCAGCGCGGCGATGGCCTCTAGGGCGCGCTCCCCGTACTCGCCGGCCCGAGCCCGGGCCGCCTCCAGTCCGCCGTGCTCGCGCACCAGCTGGATCACCCGCGCAATTCCATCCTCGTCGGGCTCGGCATCCGCGAAGAAGTCCTCGATCTGCCGGCGTGCGGCGCCGTCCATCGCCCCCAGCGCCATGATCAGCGGAAGCGTGACCTTGTGCTCGCGCAGGTCGTGGCCGGTCGGCTTGCCCGTGACCGCCTCGCTCTCCGTGTAATCGATCAGGTCGTCGGCGATCTGGAACGCCATGCCGAGCTCGTGCCCGAACCGTGCCAGCGGCCCGCGGTAGGTCTCCTCTCCCATGATGGCGCCCATCTCGCACGCTGCGGACATGAGCGAGGCGGTCTTGGACGCGATCAGCCGGCGGTAGTCCTCCTCGTCGAAGGCCAGCGCGTCGGAGGAGCCGAGCTGCCGCATCTCGCCGACGCTCATCTCGTTGGCCGCGCGCGACAGCACCTCGATCAACTCGAGACGCCCCAACCTTGAGAGCTCCGTGACCGACCGGCTGTAGAGGTAGTCGCCCATGATCACTGCGGTCTGGTGCGTCCAGAGCGCGTTGACGGTGGGCATGCCGCGCCGCAGCACGGAATGATCAACGGCGTCATCGTGGACGAGGGTGGCCAGGTGGACGAGCTCGACGGCCGCCGCCACCACCACGGCCCGCGAGTCGGGGCGGTCGCCGACCAGGTTGGAGAGCAGCAGGAGCGTGGGGCGGAACAGCTTGCCGCGTGCCCAGAGCAGATGCTCGTTCACCTCCTCGATGGGGGTGAAGTCCGTACGCACGATGCGGCGCAACTCGTCTACGACCGCTTCGAGCCCGTCCTTCACGGGGCGTTGGATCTGGGCGAGCTTCGGCAGCTTCGTTCGGAGCATCGACCCCTACCGGGAACCGGTTCGTCGCGGACCCGGAAAGCTATCGGCGCCCACGTCGCATGTCAAAGCCGCGCCAGCCGTTCCGCGACATCCCGGAAGCGCAGATCCACACCCAGCACGCGCTCGTACGCATCCCGGGCCTCGCCGCGCTTGCCGAGCTCCTCGAAGCAGCGCCCCAGGTGGTAATAGACGCCCATGAGCTCGGCATCCGCATCGTGGGGAAGCTGCAGCGCCCGCTGCAGCACCTTGAGCGCGACGTTGTACTGCTGCTTCAGCATGAAGCACTGGCCAAGCTCCTCGTACACCATGAGCCGCTCCTGCCCACCCCTCAACGCCACCTGGAACTCCGCGATCGCCTCGTCGAGCAGCCCCATCTCCTTGAACGCGAGGCCGAGGTCGTAGTGGCTCGCGGGATCATCCTCGCCCACGCTCTGGGAGACCTTGGCCCTGAACTGCGAGAGCAGCTCCGCGAAGTCGCGCTCCTCGTCCCCGGTCGGCGTCTTCTCCGCGACGACGAAGCGCGTCAACGCCTCCCCGGGCGGCTCCTCCGGCTCGAGGAAGCTGGCGAGGTCCACGTAGTCCTCACCCGCCCGGACGGCCGGACCGCTCGGTGAGCGCACGCCCTCCAGCGCCGTGGTGTTCCCCGGGTCCAGGTCCAGCACGCTCTGGTAGACGACCCGCGCCTTGGTCCGCTCCCCGAGCCGGCGCAGGCAGTCCGCGAGCGCCAGGTAGGCGTCGATCATGCGCCGCCGGTCCGCGGTGCGGAAAGCATACTCGACGGCGTGCTGGTGGGCCCGCACGTTGTCGCGATCGATCCTCAGCAGCTCACCCACCGCGTCCAGCGCGTGATCGAGGTCGCCGGCCTGGGCGTACGCGGCGTGCAGCGACTCCAGCGCCCGCAGCCCCGCCGCGCGCTCGCCCCGCGCGAGGGAATCACGCGCCTCCGCCACCGCGCCGGCAAAGTCGGGCGGCTCCGGCCCCATCGGCGTCGGCGCGGGCGCGCCGGACGGCGCCTCCCCGACCTCCGCATCCGCGAGCCGGTCCGGCTCCGCCATCCCGGGCGGCTCATCCTCGAATCCATCCGTCCCGAGCAGCGGAAGTGGCGGCGCCTCCTCTTCGTCCTCGAGCTCCGCCTCATCCTCCGGCTCCAGCCCGGCCCCGAGCCGCGCCCTCGCATCCGCCTCGTGGTCGATCGCGATCAAGGGAAGCGGCGGTCCCGACTCCTCCTCGTCGTCGTCGAGGACCGCGGACGCCTCGTACACGTCCTCGGACTCGTCCTCCTCCTCGTATCCGCCGTCGTACTCATCCTCGTCCTCGTCCTCGTCGATCCCCGCGGCCTCGGCGGCGAGGGCCGCCTCCTCCTCCGGTGTGACGAGCGCGGTCGGCTCCAGCCCGAGATCCTCGCCCACCTCCACGCCGGATTCGGCCGCGCCCTCGTCCGCCAGGCCGGCGGCGCCCGCGGCGCTCTCCAGCCCGATGTTGGAGAGCCCGGGAAGGCCTGCCGTGTCGGCCTGGACGCCGCCATCGGGCACGTCCGGCGTCGGCGGCGGCTCCTGGAGGGCAGTGTCCAGGGCATCGGCCGCCGCCGCATCGATCTCGAGCAGCTCGGCCCGGATGGCCTCCGCCTGGTCCGACTCCCCGGCGCGCACGCGTAGCACGTAGGCGCGCGTCAGCTCCTCGACGGCTTCCTCGGTGCGGCCGTGTGCCTGGAGCTTGTGCCCCAGCAGCTCACGGACCTCCGGGTCCTCGGAGAGCCGCGCGAAGTCGGAGAGCGCGGAGAAGGCGTCGTCCAGATCCCCGGCCCTGAACTTCTGCTCCGCGTACTCGAGGAACCATCGCCGGGCGTCAGTATGGAAGCCCTGGAACGCGCTGAACTGGCCGAGCTTCCGGTACAGCTCGAGGTGCTGCGGGACGTAGCGGAGCGCCTTGTTGCAGAGCGCGATGGCGTTGTTGTAGAGGCCGGCTTCGGCGTACTTGTCGGCCGCCTGCTCGTAGTAGGACACGGCCTCGGCGGGGCGGCCGACCCGGAGATAGAGGTCGCCGATCCGGTTGAACAGCGCCAGGTCGGCTTCGGCCTCCCACTGCTCGCCCATGCGCAGGACCTGGAGGTAGGCGCCGATGGCCTTCTCCCAGTCCTCGTTCAGCTCGTGCAGACGAGCCTGGTCCTTCAGCTTAGAGATCGACTTCATTCCCGTTCCGAATCCATGGTGGCGCGCGCCAGGTGGTCAACCAGGCGGCGCGACAGCAGGCGCGCGGCCGCCGACTCCGGCAGCGCGAGGCGCTCCGCCGCCGCCGGCAGCAGGAGCCCGTCCGGGACCATGCCGATGACTTCCGTCTCGACGACGCGGCCCCCGTGCTCCGCCGCGAGTGCCTCGATGCGCCGGAACACGGCCAGCGGCGACGTCGCCCCGAGGTCCTCCAGGTTCATCGAGATCTGCACCGCCCGCCGCCGCGGCAGCTCCAGCCCCAGCGCTCGCAGGCCGCGGAACCCGCCGTCCCGCTCCCGGATCGTCCGCGCGATGCGTCGAGCCACCGCCACCGGAACATCCGCCAGAAACACGTTCCAGGCCAGCAGCAGCGCTCGCGCGCCGACGCACGTGGCGCCCGCCGTAGGGTGCGCGCCGGGATGCGGCCAGCCCGGGGGCACCAGATCCGGGGAGCGGTCGGGGGGCCAGCCGGGGTTGAGCGCTTCGAAGCCGCCCCTGCGCAGGGTCGCGAGCGAACGGCCGGGCGGCTCGGACGCCTGGCCGTAGAAGTAGACCGGGATCCCGAGCTCCTCCGCCAGCCGCCGCCCGACGCGCCGGGCACTGGCGCGGGCATCCTCCATTCCGAGGCCCACCAGCGGAACGAAGGGGAGGACGTCGAGTGCGCCGATGCGCGGATGCAGCCCCTGGTGGCGCCGGAGGTCGATCTGCTCGAGCGCGACGGCGGCGGCCCGGACGCCCGCCTCCTCGACGACCTGCGGGCTGCCCACGACCGTGACGACGGCGCGGTGGTGATCCGGGTCGGACGACCAGTCCAGAACGTCCGCCCCGGCGGCGCGCATCGCGTCCACGATGGCCGAGATCGTCTCCGCGCTGCGCCCCTCGCTGAAGTTGGGCACCGCCTCCAGCAGGCGGGCGCTCATCGGCGTCGAAGATACAGAGGGTCCATGTGTCTCACAAGCGGATCGCTCACTCCACGCGCGCGCCGTTCTTCCAGACGCCGCGCACAAGGTTGACACCGTAGCGGTAGGCGATCTCGCGGTGGTCGGCGGTGGCCCAGAGGACGAGGTCCGCGGGCACGCCGGGGGCCACCGTGCCCCGGCCATCCTCCAGCCGTAGCGCGCGCGCGCCCGCGGCCGTGGCGGCCACCAGCGCCTCGAGCGGCTCGAACCCCATCTGCGAGCACGCCATGGTCATGACGAGCGCCAGGTTGGGGGAAGGCGAGGAGCCGGGATTGAAGTCGGTGGCCAGCGCCACCGTGGCGCCGCTGTCCAGCAGCCGCCGCCCGGGGGCGTAGTGGGTCTTGCCCAGGAAGAACAGGGTGCCCGGCAGCAGGGTGGCGACCGTAGCGGAGCGTGCGAGCGCCCGCACCCCTGCGTCCGTCACGGCGCCGAGATGGTCCGCCGAGGCGGCCCCGACCTCCACCGCGAGCTCGGCGCCGCCCGAGGGCTCCAGCTCATCGGCGTGCAGCTTCGGCACGAGGCCGTGATCCATGCCCGCCTCGAGGATCCGGCGCGTCTCCGCCGCGGTGAAGACGCCCGGCTCCATGAAAACATCGCAGAAGCGGGCGAGCCCCTCGGCCGCGACGGCCGGGATCATCTCCCGCACGAGCAACTCCACGTACTCGCCGCGGCGCCCGCCACGGTACTCGGGCGGGAGCTCGTGCGCCCCGAGGAACGTCGGCACCAGGTCGATCGGGCCCTCGGCCTCCAGGCGTTGAACGACCCGGAGCATCTTCAGCTCGTCCTCCGTGCGAAGCCCGTAGCCGCTCTTCACCTCGGCCGTCGTGGTGCCGTGGCGCAGCATCTCGCGCACCCGCGGCCGCGTCAGCTCGACCAGCTCGTCCTCGCTGCGCGTGCGCAGGTCCTTCACGGAGGCATTGATCCCGCCGCCGCGGCGCGCGATCTCCATGTACGGCACACCGCGGGCGCGGAGCGCGTACTCCGCCGCGCGCCACACGCCGAAGACGGCATGGGTGTGGGAGTCCACCAGTCCCGGGCTGACGACGCCGCCGCCGCAGCGCACGCGGTCCGCATCCGGATGGCGGGCGAGCAGCTCCCCGTCGGACGCCATATCCGTCACCACGCCGTCCTCCACGGCGAGGCCGGTGCCGTGAAGGACACCGCTCTCCGGACCCGCGGACCGGCCGGTCACGAGCTGTCCGATGTCGGTGAAGATCGTGGTGCTCACGCCCCTTCCTCCCCGTTCCGCCAGAGTCCCGCGAATCGGCCGTCGCGGACGAGCCCCTCCACGGCGGCGATGTCCGCGGCCAGGGGCCGGTCCCGCTCGAGCGGCGCGACCCTCTCCCGGACCGCCGCCCGCGCCGCCAGCACGCCGCGCCCCGGGCGCAGCGGGCGCAGGAATTCCAGCGCCTGCGCCGCGGTGAGCAGCTCGAGCGCGAGCACGGTCTCGAGCAGCCCCACCGCGTCGCGCGCCTTGAGCGCCGCGGCCATGCCCATGGAGACGTGGTCCTCCTTGTTCGCATCGGTCGGCACCGAGTCCACGCTCGCCGGCGTGGCCCGCAGCCGGAGCTCCGCGACCAGCGAGGCGGCCACGATCTGCGCCATCATGAACCCCGAGTTGACGCCCGGCTCCGGCGTGAGGAACGCGGGCAGCCCGGAGAGGGCGGGGTCCACTAGCCGGGCGATGCGCCGCTCGCTGATCGCGCCCAGGTCGGCGCACACGATCGCGAGGAGGTCCAGCACCTGCGCCACCGGCTGCCCGTGGAAGTTGCCGCCGCTCAGGACCCGCCCCTCCTCCGCGAAGACCAGCGGGTTGTCCGTCGCACTGTTGGCTTCCACCTCGAGCACCTGCCGCACGTAGGCGAGTGCCTGCCGGGCCGCGCCGTGCACCTGCGGCATGCAGCGCAGCGAGTAGGCGTCCTGCACGCGCGGGTCGCCGTGGCGGTGCGATTCCCGGATCTCCGATCCCGCCAGCAGCGCGCGCAGGCGGGCCGCGCTCGTCCCCTGCCCCGGGTGCGGCCGGACGCGCTGGATCGCCTCGTCGAAGGCGTCCGGCGTGCCGCGCAGCCCCTCGAGGCTCATGGCGCCAGAGACCTCCGCTGTCTCCACGGCCCGCTCTGCCGCGAGAAGCGCGAGCACGCCGACACCCGTCTGCACCTGCGTCCCGTTGTTCAGCGCCAGGCCTTCCTTGGCCTGCAGCCGCAGAGGCTCCAGCCCCACGCGCCGCAATGCCACGCCACCCTCCAGCCGCTCCCCACCCACGACGGCCTCACCCTCTCCCATCACCACCATCGCGAGGTGGGAGAGCGGGGCCAGGTCGCCGGAGGCGCCCACGCTGCCCCGCGACGGAATGACCGGCGTGACGCCGCGGTTGAGCAGCTCCGCCAGCAGCTCGATCACCGCCGGCCGCACGCCGGAGTACCCGAGGGCCAGCACGTTCGCCCTGAGGAGCGTCACGGCCCGCACCTCGGCCTCCGGAAGCGGCGGCCCGACGCCCGCGGCGTGGCTGCGGATCAGGTTCTGCTGCAGCTCCTCGATCCGCTCCACCGGGATCACCACCTCCGAGAGCGCGCCGAACCCCGTCGTCACGCCGTAGACGACGCGTCCCTCCGCGACGACGCGGTCGATCACCGCCCTCGCGGCCTCCACCCTCCCGCGCGCGGCGGAGGCGAGGCGGACGGACGCGACGCCCCGCGCCACCCGCTCCACCTCCTCCAGGCGCAGGCGGTCCCCGTGCAACTCGACAACAGCGCTCATGATGGGCGAAGATAGACCGGCCCGCGGAGGGCGACAAGCGCACCCCGCGGGCAGGGGAGAAGGCGCCGCCGGCCGCGCCGCACGGCCTGGCCGGGCGAACGGCTCAAGACGGGGGCAGACCCCGGCGGTACGAGTTGCCGCCCAGGTCGCGGTAGTCGAACTTGAGGTCGGGGTTGGCGCGCAGGTTCACCCTGAACTGGAAGCTGAAGTTCCCGTTCTGCGCCTTCACGAAGTCGAAGTGTGCCTCCCACTCGTGGAGGTCGCGCGTGAGCGTCAGGACGTGGTCCAGGAAGCCGTGGTCGCTGAAGGAGTAGCCGGTGCGCCACGTGACGTTCCAGTGCTCCGTCGGCTGCAGGGTGAGGTTGGCCTGCAGCGTCTGGGTCCCGACGCCGCCCTCGCGCGGGCGGAGCATCGAGTAGTTGAGCGAGGCGCGCCAGCCGCCGATCGGCCCGGAGCGCTGCGCGAGCCCGAGCTGGTCGGCCTGCGCGCTGGACTGGCCCACGATGGAGAGCCCCTGCTGCGCCGAGATCGCCTGCGCGCTCGTGTCCGCCGGCGTGGCCGCCTGCTGGACCGGCTTCTTCACGTCCTTGGCGGGGCCGAGCCCGAGAGTCCGGAAGAGCCACGAGTTGCCGTCCAGCGAGAACGACATGCTCACATTGCTCAGGTGCGGATCGAAAATCTTGCCGTGCGGCGCCGTGGTGTCCGACCGGAACAGGTCCTGCCCGAGAGAGAGGGAGAGGCCGGGCAGCAGGTCGGAGCGCACCGTGTTCGTCAGGGTGGTATTGCCATCGAAGAAGCCAAAGGGGACGCGGCGTCCCAGGCGCTGAGATGCCAGCGTGTCCGTCACGAAGTTGTACGCCACGGCGCTCGTGGTCAGCTCGAGCAGCTTCATCTTGCGGGACTGCTCGAGGTGGCGCGGTTCGCCGGGGGTCCCCAGGTCCGCGGTGTCCTGGGCCACGGTGTCCGGCGCCAGTGTATCCCCCGCCTCCTTCGCCTTCTCCTTGAACTTGGCCTCGATCGACTGAGAGATCCCGATCGAGATGGCGTTGACCTGCCGGATCGAGAGGCCGGACGCCCCGAAGACGCTGTCCTGCAGGGGACTGATCGAGCCCGGCGACGGCGCCGGCGAGTAGTTGTAGCTGAGAGTCGGGCTCACGCGGTGGCGGATCCGGCTGAACGGGCCGAAGCCCGGCCAGAAGCCGTAGACGCTGGTGGCCAGGCCGGCGCCGAAGTTGAGGCGCAGCGGCGCGGAGACGAGCTGTCCGTGCGAGACGTCGTTGCGGACCGCCTGCCCCTGGAGCGCCAGCTGCGGCGTGAGGGTCGTGCTGCCGATGAGCTGCTGCTGGTAGTTGATCGAGGTGCTCCAGGTCAGCCGGTCCTGGAGCTGCCCCGCCAGCGCCGTGTCCGGCAGCTCGACGCCCACCGAATCATAGAGGGGACGGCTGAGCCGGGTGCTCTTGTCGAGGTTCGCGGTCTGCGAGAGCGAGAAGGAGCCCACCCGCAGCGAGGTGTTCGCGCTGGCGCTCAGCGCGCGGGCGTCCTGCGCGCCGGGGTGCGCCGCGAAGTTGCTGTTGTCGGTCTTCGACCACCGCGCGCTGGCGTTTCCCGTCAGCGTCATGTTGTTGTACCAGCTGTTGTGCAACCCGGGCGCCGCGAAGAGCGTGACCGGCGAGAGGTTGAGGCCCACGCTCGGCAGCGTCCAGTCAACCTTGTCCTGCGTGACCGACTGGCGGCGCGAGAGCTGGAGATTGACCGAGCCCCAGTCGAAGCGGCGGTTGAGGCCGGCGTTCGAGGTGATGTCGCGGTTCAGCTCGGTCGGATCGAAGGACTGCTGCTGCACGAACTGGCTGGACGAGGCATAGGTCCCGTCCACGCGCACCTGCGTCCGCTCGTCCGGCTGCCAGCTGTTGCTGGCGTTCACCGTCAGCTCGCTGCCGCCCTCCTGCTTCCAGTAGCGCTGCAGCGTGATGGAGCCATCGAGGAACTGCCGCAGCCACTTGTAGTCGAAGCTGCCACGCAGCGCCGTGTAGTTGTTGCTGAACCAGTCGACCGCCAGCTCGCTTCCGAGATGGTCGCTGATCGCCCAGTAGAAGCCGAGATTGCTGAGCCGCCGGTTGTAGCTCTGCCTGGTGCGCGCGATGTCGTTGATGTCGAAGCGCGGCATGAGGAGCCCGCTGCGCCGTCCCTGCTTGGTGCTCTGCATCATGAACGGCAGCCAGAAGACGGGCACGTCCGCGAAGCTGAGCGTGACGTTCCGGGCCACCAGCACGTCGTTCTTGATGATCTTGACCTCGTGCGCCGTGAAGTGGTAGTGAGGCACCTCGAGGTTGCAGTCGGTGAACTCGGCGTTCTTGCCGTAGAGCAGCTGGTCGCCGACGGGATAGACGTCGCCGTGGACGTACCAGGTGCCCTGCTCGCTGAACTGCGTGCGCGCGCCCCGGGCCAGCCCGATCTTCCGGTTCACGTCGTAGCATACCTGCTCGCTCTGCACCGGCGCGCTCTGCCCGGCGCCGGTCAGCACCGGCTTGCCGTAGCCGCACGCCACGGACGTGTCCAGGTTGTAGACCAGCATCGAGTCCGCGGCCATGGCCTGCGTGCCCTGCGCCACCTGCGCCGGCCCCTTCAGCACCAGACGCGCGCTATCGGCCCGGTAGCGGGCCTCCGAGCCCGAGTACACGGCGGCGCTGTAGCCGGGGATCTTCAGGAGCTCGTCCATGATGGAGTCGCGGGCGATCGGCTGCGGGGTGTTGCCGCCCCCACCCCCGGGCGCCGCCGGGAGAGCCGGCGTCGCGCGCGCCTGCTGCGCCGCGGCGGCGGCCGCGGAGTCCTGGCGAACCCGCACGCTGTCGGGCGTGGTATCGCGCCGCTCCAGCAGCTGCAGCTTGTCGAGGAGCAGCTCGCGCGTGGTCTTCGGCTTCGAGGTGTCGGACACCGCCGGCCGCACGGCCGTGTCGGGCCGCGGGGTCCGTCGCACCGTATCCGCCCGGACAGGCGTGGGCTGCTGCGCGGCGAGCGGAGCCGCCGCGGCCAGGGCGATGCCGACGGCGAGGGCGGCACGCCGCGCGGCGGCCGCGGGCAGGACCCACGGCCGCCGGCGCTCGCGGCCCGTGCGCGGAGCGCTCCTCATATCCCCTCCGGCAGCCCCTGCGCGGCCTCGCGCGCCGCGGCCGCCGCCTCCCTCTTCCGCCGCCGCCGCTCGACCAGCCGGGCGAGGGCGATGCTCATCTCGTAGAGGAGCATCAGCGGCGCCATGAGGAAGACGGTGAGGGAGACCGCGTCTCCCGGCGTCAGGACGCTGGCCACCACGGCGGTGATGGCGATCGCATAGCGGCGCATGGCCACCAGCATCCGGGAGCTCACGATGCCGAGGGTGGAGAGGATCAGCACCACGACCGGCAGCTCGAAGATGGCGCCGAAGCCGATGATCAACTGGAGGACGAAGCCGAGGTAGGAGTCGATGACGATGTTCTGCTCGAGGCTGCCGGTCTGGAAGCCCATCATGAAGCGGAGCGTGAGCGGCAGCGCGCCGAAGTAGGCCAGCGATGCCCCCGCGAGGAACAGCACGAGCCCGAGGTAGAGCGCGGGCAGGATCGATCGCTTCTCGTGCCCGTGGAGCGCCGGCGAGACGAAGGCCCAGACCTGATAGAGCACCACCGGGAACGCGAGCAGCAGACCGACGGTGATGGCCAGCCTGATCGTGATGAAGAAGGGATCCGCGGGGCTCAGGTACTTCAGCCTCGTGCCGCCGAGGAAGGGGCGGATCGGGGCGATGAGGACGCCCAGGACATCGAACCGGTTGACGAGGTAGAAGCCGACGAGCGTGCCCACCAGCACCGCCGCCAGGCTCCACAGGATCCGCCAGCGCAGCTCTTCCAGGTGGTCCAGGAAGGGCATCTCATCGGGGGAGGCTCCCCGCTTGAACTTCATATCGATCAAAGAGGCAGCTCGGCCTGGCCCTCGTTCTGCGCCGCCCGGGCGCGACGGGCGCTCAGGTCACGAAGTTCCTCATAGAACTCATCCAGGTCCTGAAAGTTCCGGTAAACCGAGGCGAATCGGACGTAGGCGACGTGGTCGAGCGACTTCAGCCGCTCCATGACCATCTCGCCCAGGACGCGGCTCTCCACCTCCTCCTCCGCCAGCTGCGAGAGCTCGTCCTCGATGCCATCCACCACCGATTCGATCTCCGACTGCTGGATCGGCCGCTTGGCGCACGCGAGCCGCACGGACCGCAGCAGCTTGCGGCGATCGTACGGCTCGGAGGCGCCATCGCGCTTGAGCACGTGGACCGCGCGGTCCTCCACGTACTCGTAGGTGGTGAAGCGGCGGCTGCACGTCAGGCACTCGCGGCGGCGCCGGATGGCCCGGCCCTCGCGGCTCGTGCGCGAGTCGACCACCCGATCCTCGGTCCCGTGACAGTAGGGGCAGCGCATGGCGGCGCCATCCTCAGCGCTTCAGGCGCCTGAGCTTCGCGGCGGCCTCGGTCGCCTCGTCCGACTTCGGGTAGCGGGCCCGCACGCGCTCGAAGTAGTCGCGGGCCTTCTTCGCGCTGCCGTGCTCCTGGGCCACCACCCCCGCGCGCAGGAGCGCCGCCGGAGCGCGCGGGGAGCTGGGGTAGAGCTCCACCACCTGGTCGAAGGCGGCGTAGGCGGAGTCGTACTTCTGATCGAGCACGTACGTTTCCGCCAGGCCGAACTGGGCGTCGGGCGCACGGGCATCGTTCGGGTAGCTCTCGAGCAATTGCTGGAAGGCCTTCCGCGCCGTGGCGGCGGCGCCCTTCTGCAGCTGGTCCGCGCCCAGCTGGTAGAGCACGTCCGGCCCGGGCGTGCCGGCCGGCGGCGGCGCGACATTGCGCGGGGCGCCGCCAGTCGTGTCCCCGGGCAGCGGCTCCTGCAGCCGCTCCCGGTTGGCCTCCATCTGCTGGTTGAGATCCTGGAGCCGGCGCTGGCTCTGGCCGACCAGCTCCTGGATCTGGACCAGCTGCTGCTCGAGATCCAGCAGCTGGTGCCCCAGATCGCCGCGCACCCGCACCAGCAGGTCCGTGCCGGCGCGCACCGAGTCGAGCAGCATGGCCTGGCGCCTCTCGGCCACCCGCGCGAGCGAATCCTGCTTGGCATCCAGCACGGCGATCTGGGCGCGCAGGTCCCGCACGTCGCGCTTGGTCGCGCACCCGGCGAGGGCCGCCGCGCCCAGGAAGAGCGCGAGCGGCCGCACGATGCGGGTCTCGATCACCGCCCGCCCCCGGGCATGGTCAGCTGCTCACCACCGCTGGTCACCTGGAACACGTCACGGCGATTGCGGGCGTAGGCCGTCTCGTCGTGGCCGGGGTCCGCCGGCCGCTCCTCGCCCCAGCTCTCCGTCTGGATCCTCGAGCCATCGATGCCGAAGCCCGTGATGTAGGCCTTGGCCGCCTCGGCGCGCCGCTGCCCGAGCGCGAGGTTGTACTCGGTCGAGCCGCGCTCGTCCGCGTTCCCGGCAACGAGCACGTGCACATCGGGGTTCGCCC
The DNA here is from genome assembly GCA_963708135.1 of uncultured Gemmatimonadales bacterium. Taxonomy (GTDB): domain Bacteria; phylum Gemmatimonadota; class Gemmatimonadetes; order Longimicrobiales; family RSA9. The sequence goes on from OY970192.1 coordinate 2,355,769, forward strand.
GCAGGACGGCGACCTTCTGGTCCAGCGTCGCCTTCGCGTCATCGCGGATGTCGGACTGGTCGTAGTCGAAGTAGATCTCCTGCGACAGCACGTCGCGGGCACGCTGCGCGGCCGCCGCGGCGGCGCGAGCGGCCTCCTCGTCCCTCTGCCGGCGCGCGGCCTCGGCGCGCGCGATCGAGTCCGCCCTGGCCCGCGCGTTGGCCGCGGCGGTGTCGGGCGCCTGCGGGGCGGGCGTGGGGGGTGGCGCCTTCTTGCCGCAGGCGCCCACGGTGAGGGCCGTCAGAAGCACGGTAAGCACGACTCGGCGGTCCATCATCGGATCTCCTCGAGTTGGGGGTGGTTTCGAGACTGCTCACGGCCCGGCCGCCCCTGCCACTCCGCCCGCCAGCGAAGGCGACCAGGCCGGCACGCGATACCGGCCTCCGAGAAGGAGGGGGCGCTGCCGCCCGGTGATCGTGTCGATAACATACAGCCCCGCCCCCCCCTCGCGCACCCCGGTAAAAACGAGGTGCCGGCCGTCGGCCGCCCAGCTCGGGTCCGTGCTGCGGCCGGCCGCCGTGATCTGGCGGACCGTGGAGCCCGGATGGTCGGCGTCCGCGATCATGATCTGGTACTCGCCCCGGGAGCGGCCGTGGAAGGCGACCCGTGCCCCTTCGGGGGACCAGTCGGGGCCCGCGTATTCGCCCGGCTCGCCGTACGTGTACGGCGAGATCAGGTCCGGCTCGCCGCCTCCGGCGGGCATGACGTAGATGTGGAGCTGCCCGATGCGGTCCGAGTTGAACGCGATCCGCCGCCCGTCCGGCGAGTAGGCCGGGGAGAGGTCCTCACGCACGCCGGAGGTGAGGCGGCGCAGGCAGCAGCGCTGCCTCACGTCGTAGTCGTCGATCTCGGTGCCCCGCCCGTTCCACGAGGCGAAGGCGAGGCGCCCGCCGTCCGGGGAATAGGCGGGCGTGAGCAGGAGCTGGTCGCGGCTGATCAGGACGCTGGCCCTGCCGGTGCGCATGTCCCGCTCGAGCAGGTCCCAGTGGCCGCCCTTGCCGCGCAGGTAGGCCAGCCGCGCGCCGTCGGGGGACCACGCCGGCGACATGAGCACCGAGGGGGAGGACGCCACGACACGCGAATCCTCGCCGTCGGAGTCCACCGTCACGATCTCGTAGGTGCAGCCCTCCCCCTCCCTGGCGCAGGAGGCCGGGCCGCGCCGGCGGACGAAGGCGATTCGCGATGCCGCCATGCCCGGCTTGCCCGTGGCCCAGAGGACAACGGCGTCGGAGGCGCGGTGCACGGCCATCCGGAAGTCGGGCGACTGCGCGGGCGGCAGAGGGAAGTTCCCGGCCTGCTTGACGGTGCCGTAGACAATGTCGTAGAGGGCGACGTGGAGCTGATCGCCGCCGGTGGGCGCTGGGACGACGTCGCCGGTCACGAGGTAGACCACACCGAGGCTGTTCCAGGCCTTGAAGTCCACGGCCCCGGAGGCGAGGGCGGCCGGCACCATCTCCTGCAGCTGGAATCGGTCGCTGAAGTCGAGGTCCTGCCGCAGGATCGCGGTGGCCTCGGTCGCCGTCGCGGCGATCTCGGGGCGCCCACCGACGGGGCGGACCGCGATCTCCGGGCGCGGCAGCGGCTGGTAGGTGAGGCCCAGCCGGACGCCGGTCGGGACCTTGCTCGTGTCCTGCTGCGCCGCCGCGGGCGCGGCGGCCAGGATGAGGAGAGCCAGGAAAATCAGACTGCGCCGCATCGTTCGCTCGCGTGCCGCCGGCATCAGCGCGGCGGCTGGAAGTAGAAGCTGATCGGCAGCTCCGTGCCCTTGAACCCCTTCGGCAGCGGCCCGAACTCCTTCCGCTTGCCGGCGGCCTCGACGGCCCCCTGCGCCTGCAGGTCGAAGGCGTAGTTGCCGGAGCTGGTGAGCACCCGGATATCCTTCACGCTGCCGTCCTTCTCGATGACGAAGTATACCTCGGCGGACAGGGCCGCCGCGCCGTTCCATCGGAAATAGCGGCTGATCTGGAAGATGATGTTCTGCAGGTACGCCGGGTAGGCGAATTCCTCGCCCTCCATGTGGACCATGATCCCGGAGCCGTGTTCCGGCGCGTTCGGGTCCGGGTGCGCGCCCCGGGTGGGCGCGGCCGCTTTCGGCTGCGAGCTCTTCTCCGCCTTCTTCGGGGGCGCCTCGGTCGCGCGCACGGTGTGCGCCTTGGCCGCCGGTGCCGGCGCCGGCTTCTCCACCTTGGGTGCCGGCTTCGGCGGGGCCGGCTTCTCGACCTTCGGCGCCGCGGGCTGCGGCGGCGCCAGCTCGGTCGCCATGCCCAGCGCCTGCGGCGGCGGCGAGACGATGTTCACGCGGTACACCAGGAAGTTGGCCGGCGGCGGTGCCGGGGTGCGGCTGCCGGCCCAGACAGCCGCGCCGAGGAGGGCCAGGTGGAGCGCGACCGACCCGGCGAGCGCCGCCCGCCCCGGGCCGGGACGCGGGACCGCCGCGGGCAGGTCCGTGCCGGGTGAGGACGCGAGCCGCACGCTACTTGCCCTTCTGCTGCACCGGCTCGGCGACGAGCCCGACCTCCGCCACGTCCAGCTTCTTCATCATCCCGAGCACCTCCAGGACCCGCCCGTAGGGGACCCGCTCATCCCCCTTCAGGTAGGCCTGGTGGATGTCGTTCTGGCGCACGAAGCGGGGATAGACCTGGCGAAACTCCTCGGGCGTGGAGACCGGCACGTCCGCGATGTAGATCCTGCCGTCGGCGCGCACGCTGACGATCACGCCCTGCCTGGCCGGTACGGCGGCCGCCTCCGCCCTGGGGAGCTGCACGTCAATGCCACCCTGCAGGATGGGCGCAGTGATCATGAAGATGATCAACAGCACCAGCGCCACGTCCACGAGGTTGGTGAGGTTGATGTCGGCGTTCAGCGCGAGCGCCTCGCGGCGGCCGCGTCGCCTCGAAAAGCGCATCAGAGCCTCCCCTCACGGGCCAGCGCGCCGATGAACTCGGTGGCGAAGCCCTCCAGCTCGCCGGCGAACGCGTTCAGCCGGCTGACGAACAGGTTGTACGCGATGATCGCCGGGATCGCCACCACCAGCCCGGCCACCGTCGTCACGAGCGCCTCCGCGATCCCCGGCGCCACGGCGGCGATGCTCGCCGAGCCGCGGGCGGTGATGCCGACGAACGCGTCCATGACACCGATCACGGTGCCGAGCAGGCCGAGCAGCGGGGACACGGCGCCGATCACGGCCAGCCAGGGGAGCCCGCGCACGAGATCGTCCGTCTGCTCGTCCTGCTCCTTCTCCAGCATCATCTTGAGCGCCTGGAGCTCCGCCTCGGAGAGGTGCTCCCCCGCGGGCGCCTCCTCCCGCAACGCGTTCGGCCGCAGCTCGGTGAAGAAGTTCACGCCCTGCCGGAACACCCGCGTGTAGGGCGTCTCCGGCAGCCGGACCACCGACTTGTAGGCGTCCTCGAGGCGCTGCGTTCGCTCGAGCGCCTGCAGGAAGCGCTGCGCCTGCCGGCGGATGCGCCGGAACTGGCCGACCTTCCACAGAATGATCACCCAGCTCACCAGCGAGAAGATGGCCGCGACGCCCAGCACGAGCTGCTTGGAGATGGAGCCGCCGAAGATGAGCTGCGCCGTGCTCGTCGCCGGCTGCTGAAGCTGCAGGGCCAGGATCATTCCGCTCCACCGTTGGAGATGTGTTCGAAGGTCCGCAGCAGCCCCTCGGCGAGGGGCGTCGCGGGTGACCAGCCGAGCGCCCGCAGGCGGCCCGCATCCAGGGACGAGTGCAGGAGCTCGCCCGCCCGCGCGGGCGCGTGCTCCAGCTCGGTCGCGCGGCCGCTCGCCTCCATGAGCGCACGCGCCAGGCCGAGCACGGACGTCTCGCACCCGGTGCCGACGTTGAACGCGCGGTCGTCGATCCCTGCGGCCGGCTCGAGCCCCGCGTCGGCGAGCAGTGCGTTCGCCCGCACCACGTCGCCCACGTACACGTAGTCCCGGGTCTGGGTGCCGTCGCCGAAGATGGTCAGCGGGCGTCCGGCGAGGAGCCGCTTGCAGAAGATCGCGACCACCCCCGCCTCGCCGTGTGGATCCTGGCGCGGCCCGTACACGTTCGAGTACCGCAGCGCGGCGTACTCGAGGCCGTGCACGACGTGGTAGTAGTGGAGGTAGTACTCGGCGGCGAGCTTCGAGACGCCGTACGGGGAGTGCGGCGCCTTCGGCGTGGTCTCGGGCGTCGGCCGGACCTCGGGCTCACCGTAGACAACGCCGCCGGAGGAGATGAACAGCACCCGGCCGGCGCCGTGGATGCGCGCGGCCTCCAGCACGTTGAGCAGGCCGAGGACGTTCGTGCGGGCGTCCATGGCTGGATCGGCCACGGAGCGGCGTACGTCGATCTGCGCGGCGTGGTGGCTCACCAGGTCGAAGCCGCCGACGCTCCGGAAGAGCGCCCGCACGGCGGCATCGGCGATGTCCATCCGCACCAGCTCGGCGCCGCGAGGCACGTTTTCCTCGCGCCCGGAGGAGAGGTCGTCCAGCACCCAGACCCGGTCGCCGCGGGCGAGGTGCGCCTCGGCCACGTGGCTACCGATGAAGCCGGCGCCGCCGGTGACGAGCACCCTCTTCACGAGTCGCCGCTCTCCCCGGTGGCCTCCCCCTCCTCGCCCTCCAGCGCGAACAGATAGCGGGCGGCGTCGAGCACCTCGGACGCGCCGCCGTTCGCGGCGGCGGCGCGCAGCCGTGCCGTGGGCGAGTGCAGGAACTTGTTGAGCAGCTGTCTGGTGAGCACGTCCACGGCCTGTCGATCCTCCTCCGAAAGGTGCGCCATGCGACGCAGCGCCTTCTCCAGCTCCGCGCGCCGCACCTCCTCCGCCTGCGAGCGCATGGTGCGGATGAAGGGCACGACGTCCCGGGCCGCGTACCACGCCCAGAACTCGTCCACCCCCGCCTGCACGATCCGCTCCGCCTTCGGCACCTCGAGCGCGCGCCTCTCGAGGTTCGCGTCCACGATCTGCTTCAGGTCGTCGAGGTGGTAGAGGAACACGTTCGGGATCTCGCCCACCTCCGGCTCCACGTCCCGGGGCAGCGCGATGTCCACGATCAGCAGCGGGTGCTGCGGCCCATCCGGCAGCGCCGCCTCCACCAGCTCGCGCGTCAGCACCGCGTGCGGCGCCGCCGTGGCGCTCACCACGATCTCCGCCTGCGCAAGCAGCGGCCGCAGCTCCTCAAAGCGCACCGCGCGGCAGCCGACCCGCTCCGCCACCGCCCGGGCCCGCGCCTCCGTCCGGTTGGCGACGACGACTCCGGCCACGCCCTCCGCCGTGAGGCATTCCAGCGCCAGCTCGCTCATCTCGCCGGCGCCGAGCACCACGGCACTGCGGCCGCGCAGCCCGCCGAAGATCTTGCGGGCGAGCTCCACCGCCGCGGAGGGGATCGATGCGGCTCCGGTGCCGAGCTGGGTCTCCGCCCGCACCCTGCCGCCGATCGAGAGCGCCGTCTGGAACAGCCTGGACAACACCGCGCCGGCCGCCTTGCCGCCATCGTCGAGTTGCGCGGCGCGCTCGTAGGCGCCCCTCACCTGCCCCTGGATCTGCGCCTCGCCCACGATCATGGAATCGAGGCTCGAGACCACGCGGAACAGGTGCTCCGCGCCCTGCCGCTCCTCGAACGCGTAGAAATAGCGGCCGGCCTCCTCCACCGCGAGCCCCGCGTGCTCCGCGAGCAGCGCCGGCGCCCGCACGCCGAGGGCGGGGTCCGCGAGCCGCATGTACAGCTCGGTGCGGTTGCAGGTGGAGAGGAGCACCGCCTCCTCGGCGTCGCCGCTGCCGGTGAGCCGGGCGAGCGCGTCCCCCGCCTGGGCGGGCGTGAACACGAAGCACTCGCGCACCTCCACGGGGGCGGTGCGGTGGCTGAGTCCGATGACCTTCAGCGCCACGCTGGGCCGTCCCTCCGGCCGCTCACAGGAACAGTCGCCCCTGGGCCAGGGCGACCTTGAGGGCGAGGTAGGCCACCACCACCACGACGAATCCCACCACGCTGGTGAGCGCGACGCGGCGCTCCCGGCCCGCGCCGGTCATGCCGGCGGCGAGCGCGGCGAGGAAGACGAACCAGCTGAGCACACCCCAGATGACCTGCGGGTTGGCGATGGCAAAGGAGTGCCGGAAGCGGACGGTCCATGCCCAGCCGAGGACCAGCGTCAGCGTGAGCGCAGGGAAGCCGATGCGCAGCGCCTGCCGGCTGATCCGGTCGAGCGTCTCGAGCGCCGGGAAGAAGCGGAAGATGCGCCCGAAGCGCTTGGCCTTGAGCTCGCGGAACTGGATCAGGTAGAGCACCCCCGCCGCGAACGCGACGGCCAGGCCCGCATAGCCGATGAAGCCGAGCACCACGTGGAGCGCGAACCAGGGGCCGCGGAACGCGAGCGGCTCGCCGGTCGGGTGCAGTCCGAGAAAAAGCGCGGCCACGAGCAGCAGGCCGATCAGCGGGATCATGACCAGCCCGAGCGGCCGCGCCTCCCGGAACAGCTGCGCCACCAGCAGGAACGCCGCCATGAGCAGCGCCAGCGTGGACAGCGACGGCGCGAGCCCCACCAGCGGCAGCTCCGCGTATTGGGTCACGTACAGGACCAGCCCCGCGGCGTGCACCAGCGCACCGCCGCCCAGCAGGGCGACGCCGCTGGGCGGCGCCATGCGCCGGCCTTCGGCGAGAGAGCCCACCAGGACCGCTGCGGCGCCCGCATACAGCGCCAGAGCCAGGGCGTGAAGAATCGTGATCATATCCGCCAAAGATGCGGGCGCCGTGAGGCGCCCGACATGAGATACACCACCGTCACGCCCCCGATCCCCGGGCCGTCACGGCGCTTTCGCCACGAGCTGGACCGGCACCCCGCTCCTGAGCCCGGCGTGCGTGACGGACGTGACGCGGACGGTCGAGACCCGCTCTCCCACACGCACCACGGTGAAACGCGCGAGCGCCACCGGCGGGAGCGTGCGGCTCTCCGCACCCGGCGAGGGCTCCGAGGGCTCGTACGCCTCGAGCTGGTCACCCAGCGCCAGGCCCTGCGCCCGACCGAGGCTGACGAACGCCACGTCCATCGTGCCGTACAGGGGCTGCTCCTCCAGGAACCCGAGCACCGTCCCCCGCGGCCCGCTCTGCACCGGCTCCGCGCGCGCGGCCGCCCCTGGATACGCCGGCAGCGCCAGCGCCCTCTGGCCCCGGATCACCGTCCCGAACTGCCGCGCGACCGTGGCCACCGCCACCCCGGCGCCCACGCTGTCCACCCGCAGGATCGCCACCGGCTGGATGATCCGGCCGGAGCCCGAAATCTCCCGGCCGACCTCCTCCAGCTGCAGTCGCTGACCGACCTCCAGGCGCTGCCCGCCCTCGAAGCCCAGGAACACCGACTCCTGCGGGTGCAGCGACTGCGTCAGCCGATCCTGCCCCGTGCTCGGATCCACCTCCCGGAGAAGCCGCGCCACCACCGGCAGCGCCTCCGGCTCCGCCACCCACGCCGCCGACTGGAACTCCGTCTCCGGGACCAGCGGCCGCTCCAGGCTCGCCACCGTGTCCATCCCCGCCGCGCCCTGGCCCGAATCGTAGAACACCGTGCGCGCCTCCGGGGCAGCCGCCACGCCCATGGGCACGGCCTGCGCCGGAGCCGCCTCGGCCGGCGCCGCCGCAGCCGGCGCGGGAGCCGCCCTCGTCGCGTCCGCCGCCATCACGGGGCCGGCGGGCGGGATGACCAGCCGCTCGGCCGGATAGATGAGGTCCGGGTTGCGCACGACCGACCGGTTGGCCTGGTAGATCGCGGGCCAGAGAAACGGGTCGTTCAGATACTGGCGTGCCAGGTCCCAGAGGGTGTCGCCCTTCCGGACCACGTGCTCCCGCGCCGGGCCGTTCGCCGGCGCGGCCTTCGGCTGCTGCGCGCCGAGGGGCGCGCTGCCCAGCAGGGCCATGCAGGCGGCTGCCGCCGGCAGGATCCTCGTCCTCAAGGTTCCGCTCTCGTGGCTCACGGGGTTCTCCTTAGAAGGGGAGATCGTCCTCGAGCGACGCTCGTGGCAGCTCCGGCTCCGGAGGCCACGTGACCGACTCCGCGGGCGGGCCGTGCGGCTCGCCGAGGAGGATCAGGTCACGCGCGACGATCTCGGTGGCGTAACGCATCCGCCCCGAGGCATCCTCCCACGCGCGGTGCTCGAGCCGCCCTTCGACGAACAGGCGGTCTCCCCTGCGGACGAGGCGCTGCACCGTCTCCGCCAGGGCTTCCCAGGCGATGATGCGGTGCCACTCCGTCCTCTCCGCCGGGCCGGCCGGGCCCCTGGTGCGCCGGCTGGTGGCCACCGAGAAGCTGGCCACGCGAGCCCCGTCAGCGGTCGTCCGGAGCTCCGGCTCGCCGCCCACGTGGCCGATCAGCATCGCGCAATTCAGGCTCCGGCTCATCCTGCTCAGCACGGGATGGATGCCCGGGGAGATGACCGAAGATACGCCGCATCTCGGCCCGTGTCAATCGAATGCAGCCCCCGCAGCCGGTGTGGCGAGGCGGCGCCGGGCGAACTCGCGGGCCCAGTAGGTGACGATCATGTCCGCGCCGGCCCGCTTGATCGAGAGGAGCGCCTCCTCCATGGAGCGGTCGAGGTCGAGCCAGCCGAGGCGGGCGGCGGCCTGGAGGGCCGCGTATTCGCCCGAGACGTGGTAGGCGCACAGCGGATAGCCGGTCTCCTGCTTGACGCGCCAGATGATGTCGAGGTAGGCGAGTGCGGGCTTGACCATGATCATGTCGGCGCCCTCCTCGATGTCGAGGCGCACCTCCCGCAGCGCCTCGTTGCCGTTGGCGGGGTCCATCTGGTAGGCGCGGCGATCGCCGAAGGCGGGCGCGCTCTCCGCGGCTTCGCGGAACGGGCCGTAGAAGGCGGACGCGTACTTGGCGGCGTAGGAGAGGATCGGCACCTCGGCGAAGCCCTCCTCGTCGAGGGTACGCCGGATCGCGGCCACGCGGCCGTCCATCATGTCGCTCGGCGCCACGATGTCGGCGCCGGCGCGCGCGTGGCTGAGCGCCTGCCGGGCGAGGTGGGAGAGGGTGGCGTCGTTGTCCACGCGTCCGTCACGGAGGATCCCGCAGTGCCCGTGGGAGGTGTACTCGCACAGGCAGACGTCGGTCGCGACCAGCAGCTCGGGCAGTTCCCTCTTGATGGCGGCGACGGCGCGCTGGACCACGCCGTGCGCGTCGGCGCCGCTCGAGCCGGTCTCGTCCTTTTCGTCGGGGATGCCGAAGAGGAGGACGGCCGGGACGCCGAGGTCGGCCGCCTCGGCGGCATCGCGGACCGCCTCGTCGGCGGAGGTCTGGTCCACGCCCGGCATCGAGGACACGGGCCGGCGCACTCCTTCGCCCGGGACCACGAAGAGGGGCAGGATCAGGTCATCGACCGTGACGTGGGTCTCGCGCACGAGGCGGCGCAGCGTCTCGCTCCCGCGCAGGCGGCGGGGCCGGTATTCGGGGAAGGCGGCCATGTCAGTACGACTCCACTTGCTTCTTCATGACGAGTGCATCCTCCAGTGGCTCCATGTAGTAGTTGCGGCGGCGGCCGACCTCGACGAAGCCGTAGCTCTCATACAGCCGGCGGGCGCCGTCGTTCGAGATCCGCACCTCCAGGAACACCTCGCGGACGCCACGCTCGGCGGCGCGCTCGAGCACCGCATCGATGAGGGCGCGCGCGACGCCGCGCCTGCGGAAGTCGGGCGCGCTGGCGACGTTGCCCAGCTCCCCCTGGTCCAGCACGGCCCAGAACACGGCGTAACCAGCGATCTCGCCCTCGATCTCGGCTACGAAGAGGTCGGCGTCGCGGCGCCGGAGCAGGCCGCGGAACGTCGCCTCGGTCCAGGGCATGGTGTAGGCCTCGCGCTCGACCTCCATCACCCTCGGCAGGTCATCGCTCCGCATCGCGCGGATGCGCGCCGTGCTCATCACGAGCCCGGACTCCATTCGCGCAGGTACGCCGGCTCCCACGCGGCCGGGTCCTCGACCCGCCCCGCGCCTGGATCGGCTCCCGCGAGCCAGAGGAGCGCCCCCGCCCGCGGGATGCAGAGGTAGGGGGGCGCGAGGGTCCCCCCGGCGTCCGCGATCCTCTCCCGGTAGCGGAGCGCGCCCTCGCCGGCGTAGAGAGGCGCGTGGGGCGCGAGCGCGTCGAGCAGCCTGTCGAGCGGCAGCGCGACGGGCTCGAGCAGCATCTCGATCCCCGCCCATTGAGGGAAGGCGTAGCAGGCGGCGTAGACCTCTCCGCGGCGGGCGTCGAAGAGGGCACAGACGGGCCGGGGCCCCGCGCCGAGCGCGGCCGCCAGGCCGAGGAGCCCGGGATACGCGTAGAGCGGCACGCCCAGCGCGCGCACCAGTCCTTTGGCCGTGGCGCCCGCGATCCGGATCCCGGTGAAGGACCCCGGCCCTCCGGCGACGACGACGCCGCCGAGGTCGTCCGGCGCGACGCCGGCCCGGCCGAGGACGAAGTCGATGGTGGGCAGCAGCGCCTCCGCGTGCCGGCTGCTGACGCCCACGACGGCCTCGGCCAGGATGCGCTCCGGGTGTCCGACGGCGACGCTTCCCGTCGCGGTGGAGGTGTCCACGGCCAGGAGCGGGCGGGGCGGTTCGCGGCGGCTCACGGGGCGATGCGGATGCCGGGGAGGTCGGGTGGCGTGCCGCGCCGCACGGCGTGGACGCGGCGGTGGTCGGCCGCGGCGGCCGGGTCGAGGTGGATGTCCCAACGGTCGGACGGCAGGAGCTCCTCGGCACGCTCGGGCCACTCCACGAGCACGATTTCCGGTCCATCCCCGAGCTCGCGCCAGCCGAGCTCCCAGACCTCCTCCGGGTCGTCCAGCCGGTAGAGGTCGAGGTGGGCGACGTCCAGCCCGCGCGCGCCGTGGTAGCGGAACAGCAGGTTGAAGGTCGGCGACGGAAGGTGCCCCTCGACGCCAGCGCCGCGCGCCACCGCGCGCGCGAGCACGGACTTCCCCGCTCCGAGCGGCCCGCGCAGCGCGAGGAAGGCGGGCGCATCGACGAGGGCGCCGATGCGCTCGCCCCAGGCCGTCAGCTCGAGCTCGTTCATTTCGACGGGGCCGAGCCCGCCTTCCCCCGGCCGAGCCGCGCCTGCACGTCCATCAGCTGGTCCCGCAGGAGCGCCGCGCGCTCGAAGTCTCGCGCCGCCGCCGCCTCCCGCATCTGGTGCTCCAGGATCTTGGCCCATTCCTCGAGGTTCACCTCCTGGGCGTAGCTGGCCCGTGGCTCGGCCACCCGGGCGGGGGCCTGGTGCCGCGCGTCGGCCACGCGCGTGGCGAGCATGCGCTCCTCCACGCTCTTCACGATCGTCTGCGGCGTGATCCCGTGCGCCTCGTTGTAGCTCCGCTGCATCTCGCGGCGCCGGTCCATCTCCTCAATGCAGCGGGACATGGACCCGGTGACCCGGTCCGCGTACATGATGGCCTTGCCGGCGGCGTTGCGGGCGGCGCGGCCGACCGTCTGGATGAGCGAGCGCTCGTCGCGCAGGAACCCCTCCTTGTCTGCGTCCAGGATGGCGACGAGCGAGACCTCGGGCAAATCCAGCCCCTCGCGGAGCAGGTTGATGCCGACGAGCACGTCGAACCTGCCGAGCCGGAGGTCGCGCAGGATCTCGACGCGCTCGATGGCGTCGATGTCGGAGTGCATGTACTGCACGCGGATCCCGATCTCCCTGAGGTAGTCGGAGAGGTCCTCCGACATCCGCTTCGTGAGGGTCGTGACCAGCACCCGCTCCTGCCGGGCCTCGCGCTCGCGGATCTCTGCGATCAGGTCATCCACCTGCCCCTTCACCGGCCGCACCTCGACCTCCGGGTCGAGCAGCCCGGTGGGCCGGATGAGCTGCTCGACGACCACGCCGCCGGAGCGCGCGAGCTCGTAGTCCCCAGGCGTCGCCGAGACGAACAGCGCATGCGGCACCAGCTCCTCCCACTCCTCGAACCGGAGCGGCCGGTTGTCCAGCGCGCTCGGCAGCCGGAACCCGTAGTCCACCAGCGTCAGCTTGCGGGCACGGTCGCCGTTGTACATGCCGCGGATCTGCGGCACCGTCTGGTGCGACTCATCCATGATGACGAGGAAGTCCTCCGGGAAGTAGTCGAACAGGCATGCCGGCCGCTCCCCCGGCGCACGCCCGGTCAGGTGCCGCGAGTAGTTCTCCACCCCAGGGCAGGTGCCGATCTCGAGCAGCATCTCGATATCGAAGTTCGTGCGCTGCTCCAGCCGCTGCGCCTCGAGCAGCTTGCCCACGGCGCGCATCTCGAGCAGCCGGTCCTCGAGCTCGGCCCGGATCAGGTGCACCGCCCGCTCGACGGTCGAGCGCTGCGTCACGAAGTGGGTCGCCGGGTAGATGGCCGCGCGCCGGAGCCGCGTGATCGCCTCGCCGGTGAGCGGATCGAAACGCGTGATGCGCTCGACCTCGTCGCCGAACAGCTCGATGCGCACGGCCTGCTCCTCGTAGGCGGGGAACACCTCGATCGTGTCGCCGCGCACGCGGAAGGTGCCGCGCTGAAACTCGAAGTCGTTGCGGTTGTACTGGATGCCGACCAGCCCCTGCAGGATCTCCCGCCGCCCGATGTGCTGCCCCACGTCCACCGTGAGCATCAGCTGCCGGTACTCGCGCGGATCCCCCAGGCCGTAGATGCAGGAGACCGACGCCACCACGATCACGTCCTCCCGTTCCATCAGCGAGGAGGTGGAGCGCAGCCGGAGCCGGTCGATGTCCTCGTTGATCGAGGAGTCCTTCTCGATGTAGGTGTCCGTGGAGGGGACGTACGCTTCAGGCTGATAGTAGTCGTAGTACGAGACGAAGTACTCGACCGCGTTCCTGGGAAAGAACTGCTTCAGCTCGCCGTACAGCTGCGCGGCCAGCGTCTTGTTGTGGCTCATCACCAGCGCCGGCTTGCCGTAGGCGGCGATCACCGAGGCCATGGTGACGGTCTTGCCCGAGCCGGTGACGCCGAGCAGGGTCTGGCTGCGGTCGCCCCGCGCCACCCCCTCGGAGAGCTCCGCGATCGCCTGCGGCTGGTCCCCCGCGAGCGCGAACGGGAGCTGAAGGTCGAAGGTGGACATGCGGTAATCTACCCCGGAACGGCGGGAGGGGTCGAGGGGGAGACGCAAGAGCAAGAGCAAGCGCAAGAGCAAGAGCAAGCGCAAGAGCAAGAGCAAGAGCAAGAGCAAGAGCAAGCGCAAGGCGCAAGCGCAAGGCGCTAGAGCAAGCGCGAGAGTGGCGTGCTCTGCCATTCCGACGCCCCGGTGTTCGGGGCAGCGTTGGGGCGTCCAGCACGGGAGCGAACGAATGGAGCCGAAGAAGGTCGAGGCGTGTCGGGAGAACGAGAGGGCGGGACGCCGAGGGGCGCGATTCGATCACGAGCGCCTGGACGTGTTCCAGGTCTCACTCGATTTCGTGGTCCTGGCGCAGACGATCGCGGGCGCCGCCGGGCGAGCCGCACCCGCGCTGGCCGACCAGCTGTCTTGCGCCGCTTTCTCGATTCCGCTCAACATTGCGGAAGGTTCCGGCGAATTCAGCCTGGGGCAGTACTGTCCGGTTAAGCTGAGATGATGATGCCGTAACGGATTGCTACGTGGTGCGTTACGACGTTTTGGTTGCCGCACCGATTTGAACTTCGCTGCTGCGCCGCTATCCTGCCCGGACCCCCCGGCCGGAGTGGCGCATGAATCCCGGAAGCACGGTTTTCTCACAGGTGATGGCCCACGCATCTCGCTTCGCGCTCGATCGGTGCATCCGCCGCTACCACGGCAACCGGAGGGTCCGACGTTTCTCGTGTCGGGACCAGTTCCTCGCCATGGCCTTTGCCCAGCTCACCTACCGGGAGAGCCTGCGGGACCTCGAGGCCACCCTCGGGGCGGCCCCCGAGAAGCTGTACCATCTTGGCTTCCGTTCGCCGCTCTCTCGCAGCACGCTCGCCGATGCGAACGAGAATCGCGACTGGCGCATCTACGCCGATTTCGCTCAACGCCTGATCGCAGACGCGCGTCGGCTCTACGCCGACGACACGTTGGGGATCGAGCTCACGAACACCGTCTACGCGCTGGATTCCACCACGATCGACCTGTGTTTGTCGCTGTTCCCCTGGGCCTCGTTTCGTACGAGCAAAGGCGGCGTGAAGCTGCATACACTGCTCGACTTGGCAGGCAGGATCCCCGCCTACGCCTGGATCACGGACGCGAGCACCCACGATGTGCGCATCCTCAATGCGCTCATCCCGGAGCCCGGATCGATCTACGTCCTGGACCGCGGCTACGTCAACTTCGCCCGCCTCTACCGACTCGATCAGCACCGGGCCACCTTCGTCGTTCGCGCCAAGGCAAACCTCAAGTTCAACCGGCTCTCCTCAGGACCCGTCGATCGCACCACCGGCGTCTTCTGTGATCAGATCATCCGCCTTGCGCTGCCCCCGTCTGCCAGGGCCTATCCCGACCGGCTTCGCCGCGTGCGTTTCAAGGACGCAGGGTCCGGGCAGGACCTCGTCCTTCTGACCAACAACGTCGCGCTGCCCGCCGTTACCGTGGCCGAGCTCTACCGCCTGCGGTGGCAGATCGAGCTCTTCTTCAAATGGATCAAGCAGCACCTCAGGATCAAGCGCTTCTTCGGCACGAGCGCGAACGCTGTGCGCACGCAGATCTGGATCGCGATCAGCGTTTACGTCCTCGTCGCGATCGTCCGCAAGCGGCTCCGGATCGAGCGCGAACTCTACACAATTCTACAGATCCTGAGCGTCTATGCGTTCGAGAAAGCCCCTCTCGCACAAGTACTTACGCGTTCGGCCTACACCCCCGAAGTCCCCTCCGATCGTAACCAGTTGTCGCTCTTCAACTTATAACCGGACACTACTGAGCCTGGGGGAGAAACGGCGGTTCTACAGGATCGCCCGAAGGTCGGCTACCGAGTGCGCGGCGATCCTGTCCGTCGCGGAGCGCCTCGAGCTCGGCCAGTCAGCTGCGCGCGACCGCGGCCGTGAGCTCCTCGGTAGGATCGTGCCGATGCTGACCCGCCTGTGCGCCGCTCACCCACGCACCCACACCGCCCCCGAGCCCCCCGCCTGACCCCCACCCCCCGGCGCGCTTGCGCCTTGCGCTTGCCTCTTGCGCTTGCCTCTTGCGCCCTGCGCCCTCCGTTCACCTCACCAGCCCCTGCCTCTCCATCTCCGCGAAGCTCGCCTCGACCCGGTCCTCGGCGGCCTGCCCGGCGGACCAGGCGAGCAGCTCGTCCAGGCCCTCGTCGAAGCTCAGGCGCGCCCGGAAGCCGAGGAGCTCCTCGGCGCATCGGGGGTCGCCGATGCAGTGGCGGATGTCGCCGGCGCGGTAGCGGCCGACCAGGCGGGGGGCGACGTCCACGCCGAGGCGCGAGGCGAGGCGCTCGGCGACCTCCGCGATCGTGACCGGGCGGCCCGTGCACACGTTGCAGACGCCGCTGCGGGCGGGCGGCGCCTCGAGGGCCGCGAGAACAGAGTCCGCGACGTCGTGCACGTGGATGAAGTCGCGGCTCTGGCGGCCGTCCTCGAAGACGAGCGGAGGATTGCCGTTCTTCAGCCGCCCCATGAAGATCGCGGCGACGCCGGTGTAGGGGTTCGAGAGCGCCTGGCGCGAGCCGAACACGTTGAAGAAGCGGAGCGCCAGGGTGGGAATCCGGTACGCCCCGCCGAAGCAGAGGGCGAGCTCCTCCTGCGTCTTCTTCGTGATGGCGTAGATGCTGGTGGCCTGGAGCGGCTTCTTCTCGGGCGTGGGGAGGGGCGCGAGCGCCTCGCCGCACGCCGGGCAGCGCACGTTCCAGCTGCCACCGGCGAGCTGTGCCTCGGGACGTGGCAATGGGGCGACGACACCGTGGTTCGGGCAGCGGCCGGCGCCTTCGCCATAGATGCTCATCGAGCTCGCGACGACGAAGCGGCGCCAGCGCGCGGGCTCGCGCGCCATCTCCTCCATGAGCATGCCCTGCCCGGCCACGTTGACGTCGGCATAGTAGTGGGGCTCGTACATCGACTGCCCGACCCCCACAGCGGCGGCGAGGTGGCAGACGGCGTCGGCCTCGCGCAGGGCATCCGCCACGGCGGTGCGGTCGCGCACGTCGCCGTGGACGAAGCGGATGCGGCCGGCGTCGAGGTGCGCCCGGAGGTGGACGGGCGAGGTCGCCTCGGGGCCGTGGACCTGGGGATCGAGGTTGTCGAGGACGGTGGGTTCGTGGCCGGCCTCGAGGAGGCGGTCCACGACGTGGGAACCAATGAAGCCGGCGCCTCCGGTGACCAGCACACGCATGCGTCGCTCCGTCGCAACGGGTGGGCGAGTGAACGGGGCGCCGGGATCAGCGCTCCAGGTCGGACTCTCCGAAGCTTTCCTTGCGCTCGACGGACAGCACGCCGTTGATGCGCCGGATGGCCTTGATGACCTTCTTCAGGTGCGCGAGGTTCTGCACCTCGACGGCGAAGTTGCCGCGCATGCCGCCCTCGACGGCATGGATCTCGGCCGAGCGGATGTTCGTGCCCGTGCCGGTGATGGCGGAGGCGATGTCGGAGAGCAGGCCGCGCCGATCATTGCCCTCGACGACGAGGCGCACGAAGAAGCGGTCGCCGGACTCCGCCTGCCACTCGATCTCAATGCGCCGCTCGGGGTGCTCGCCCAGGTTGAGCACGTTCGGACAGTCCACGCGGTGGACGGAAATGCCGCGGCCGCGCGTGATGTAGCCGATCACGTCATCGCCCGGCACCGGCTGGCAGCACTGTGAGTAGCGGACCATCATGTTGTCCAGGCCCTGGATGCGCACGCCGCGACCGGAGCCGCGCACGCGGTCCACGAGGCGCTCGAACGCGGAGGCCGGCCGCGTCTGCGTCGGGTCCTCGCCCGGGTACAGCTCGCGCAGGATGGCCGCGGGGCCGAGCTCCCCGCGGCCCAGGGCGGCATAGACGTAGTCGAAGTCGGGCAGGTTCAGCGCGCGGGCGGTGCGCGTCATCGCCTCCTCGTCGGGCCGCTCCTTGCGCAGCTTCCTGAGCTCGCGCTCGAGCAGCTCGCGGCCGAGCTGGACGGAGGAGTCGAACTCCTCCTGCTTGATCCACTGGCGGATCTTCTGCCGCGCCCGCGCCGTCTTGACGAAGGCCAGCCAGTCCCGGGAGGGGCGCTGGCGGGCGTCGGTGAGCACCTCGACGGTGTCGCCGTTCTTGAGCTCCCTGGAGAGTGGCACGAGGCGCCCGTTCACCCGCGCGCCCGAGCAGTGGAGGCCGACCTCCGTGTGCACGGCGAAGGCGAAATCGATGGGCGTCGCGCCGCGCGGCAGCTGCTTCACGTCGCCCTTGGGCGTGAAGACGAAGATCTCGTCCTGGAAGAGGTCAATGCGGAGGAACTCCATGAACTCCTCCGGCTCGCGCGTCTCCTGCTGCCACTCGAGCACCTGACGGAACCAGGTGAGCGTCTCGTCCACCTCGTCCGACGGCCGGCTCTCCCCCTCCTTGTAGCGCCAGTGCGCCGCGATCCCGTGGTCCGCCGTCCGGTGCATCTCGAGCGTCCGGATCTGGATCTCGTACAGCCGCCCGCCCGGCCCGAAGATGGTCGTGTGCAGCGAGCGGTACATGTTCGACTTGGGCGTGGCGATGTAGTCGTGGAACCGCTCCTGCAGCGGCGTCCACTTGTTGTGGATCACGCCCAGCGCGTGGTAGCAGTTGGCGATCGTGTCGGTGACCACGCGGATCGCCATGAGGTCGTAGATCTCCTCGTACGGACGGCCCCGCTTGACCATCTTGCGGTGGATCGACCAGAGGTGCTTCGGCCGGCCGTACACCTCGCACGGGATCCCCGCCTGCTTCAGCTCATCCTCGAGCGGACGGCGCAGCTCCTCGACCTGGTCCTCGCGCTCGCGCCGCCGCTCCGCGATCTTCGCCGCGAGATGACGGTATGGCTCCGGCTCCAGGTGCTTGAACGCCAGGTCCTCCAGCTCCCACCGGATCTGCGCCATCCCCAGCCGGTGCGCCAGCGGGGCGTAGATCTCGCGCGTCTCCAGCGCGATCCGCCGCCGCTTGTCGGGCCGCAGGTGCTCAAGGGTGCGCATGTTGTGCAGCCGGTCCGCCAGCTTGATGAGGATGACGCGCGCGTCGTGCGCCATCGACAGCAGCAGCTTGCGGTAGTTCTCCACCTGCTGCTCGGTGGTGGAGCGGAACTGGACCTTGCCGATCTTCGTGACACCATCGACGATTCGGCCGATCCCCTCCCCGAACTCCGCCTCCAGCTCGTCGAGCGTGATCAGCGTGTCCTCGACCACGTCGTGCATGAGCCCCGCGGCGATCGAGGCGGAGTCCAGACGCAGGTCGGCCAGGATCTTGGCCACCTCGACGCAGTGCACGATGTACTCCTCGCCCGACGCGCGCTTCTGTCCGCTGTGCGCCCGCTCGCTCGCCGCGTAGGCACGCGCGATCAGCTCGACGTCCAACCGGTCGGCGTAGGGCTCGATCGAGTCCCTGAGCCGCTCCGGCAGGCCGTCGAGGGCCGTGCTGCGGGCATCACGCGCGGCGGTGGCCATCGTGCTCACACCGGTGGAAGGAGTCCTGCCTGCACGAACGAAACGTAACGGGCGTCGCCGATGATGACGTGGTCCACCACGGGAATGCCCAGGAGGCGTCCCGCCTCCTCCAGCTGCCGGGTCACCGCCCGGTCCTCGGGCGAGGGGGCCGGGTCGCCCGACGGATGATTGTGGACCAGCAAGACGCCGGCCGCGCTCTCCTGCACGGCGAGCTTGAAGACCTCCCGCGGGTGCACCGGCGAGGTGTCCAGGGTGCCGCGCGTGACGAGGGCCTCGCGCGTGACGGCGTGCCGCGTGTCGAGCAGCAGCACCCGGAACTCCTCGTGCGCCAGGTCCCGCATCGCGGGGGCACAGCGCTCGTACACGTCCTCCGGCCCCCGGATCCGGTTCCGCTCGACGGCGCCCTCGCGTGCGAGCCGCCGCCCGAGCTCGAGCGCCGCGGACACACGGGCCGCCACGGCGGGGCCGACCCCCGCCACCCGGCGCAGCTGCGCGGCCGGCGATGAGGCCAGGCGCCGCAGCGAGCCGTCCACGTCCCGCAGCAGCTCGGCGGCCACGTCCACCGCCGAGTGCCCTTCCGTGCCGCTGCCGATCAGGATCGCCAGCAGCTCGCGCGTGGAGAGCGCGGGAGCGCCGTACCCCTCCAGCCGCTCCCGCGGTCGCTCGGTGGCGCACCAGTCCTTGATCGGGTACGTCGGCATGCGGCCGGCCGCGGCTGGAGGATGAGGGACGGGAGCGTCAGACCGCGCCCGCGCCGTGACACTTCTTGTATTTCTTCCCCGAGCCGCAGGGGCAGGGGTCGTTGCGGCCGACCTTCTCCTCGGCGACCACCGGCTTCTGCCCACCGCCCCCGGCGAGCTCTTCGCCGTGGCTGGTGCGCAGGCGGCTCACGTCAACCTCGTCGCGTGGACCCAGAGCCGCGGCCACGGAGCGACGGCGCATGCCCGGCGCGCGCAAGCCGGCGGCGAGCGCCGCGCCACCGTCGTTCTCGATCGGCTCCGGCTCCGGCAGCCCCGGCATGGCGCCCGTGGCGGGCGTATCGCTCGGGCCGCTCAGCATGAGATGCTGCTGCGGGCGCGGCGGAGCCTGAGGCACCTCGATCTGTGCGCGATACACGACGGACGCCACGGACTTGCGGATGTCCTTCATGAAGTCCACGAACATCGAGTAGGCCTCCTTCTTGTACTCGATGAGCGGATCCGTCTGGCCCCAGCCGCGGAAGCCAATGGAGGCCTTGAGGTGGTCGAGATCGTAGAGGTGATCGCGCCACTTGTCGTCGATCACGGTGAGCATGATCCACGCGAGCAGGCGCTCGCGGTGCTCGCCGAAGCTCCTCAGCTTCTCGCGGAACGCCGCGCGCGCCCGGTCGAGCACGACCTCCTCGACCTGCTCGAAGGCGGTGAAATCGTGGTCGGGCCCGTTCTCCGCCGGCAGGTCCTCGAGCACCATGAAGTGCTCGATGACGAGGTGGTTGCGGAGCCCGGCCAGGTCCCAATCCTCGGGGTGTGCGCTCTCGTCCACGTATTCCGCCACGCTGTCGCGGAGCGCGCTCTCGACCATCTCCCAGATCTCGCCCGTCAGGTCCTCGCCGCCTTCGAGGGCGAAGAGGCGCAGGTCGTAGATCACCTCGCGCTGCTGGTTCATCACATCATCGTAGTCCAGCAGCCGCTTGCGCGACTCGAAGTTCTGCAGCTCGACGCGCTGCTGGGCCTTGCTGATGGAGCGCGTCACCAGGGCGTGCGTGATGACCTCGCCCTCCTCGGCACCCATTCGCTCCATGATTCCGGCGATGCGCTCGGAGCCGAACAGGCGCATCAGGTCGTCCTCGAGGGAGAGGAAGAACTGCGACGCCCCCGGATCGCCCTGCCGGCCGGCGCGCCCGCGCAGCTGCCGGTCGATGCGCCGCGACTCGTGACGCTCGGAGCCGATGATGTGGAGCCCGCCGCAGTCCACCTCGAAGTCTTCGCCCGCCCCCTCGAGCTCGGCCGTGCGGTTCGGGTCCGCCGTCCCGGGCAGATCGAGCGGGTCGACACCGTGAGCTCGCAGCCAGCCGACCGTACGCGACTCCGTCACGCCCGCCCCCAGCTTGATGTCGGTGCCGCGGCCGGCCATGTTCGTGGCGATCGTGACCGCGCCCGGCTGGCCGGCTCCCGCCACGATCTCCGCCTCCTGCTGGTGGTACTTGGCGTTCAGGACGTGGTGCGGGATGCCGCGCCGCTTGAGCATGCGCGACAGCGTCTCCGAGACATCGACCGAGACCGTGCCCACGAGGACCGGCAGCTGGAGCCGGTGCAGGCGCTCGATCTCATCCATGATGGCGTTGAACTTCTCGCGCTTGGTCCGGTAGATCAGGTCGTGGCGGTCGTCGCGGATGACGGGCCGGTTGGTCGGGATCACGGCCACCTCGAGGCCGTAGATCTGGTGGAACTCCGACTCCTCGGTCTCCGCCGTGCCCGTCATGCCGGCGAGCTTCTCGTACATCCGGAAGTAGTTCTGGATCGTGATCGTGGCGAGCGTCTGCGTCTCGCCCCGCACAACGACGCCCTCCTTCGCCTCCACCGCCTGGTGCAGCCCGTCCGACCAGCGGCGGCCCGCCATCTTCCGGCCCGTGAACTCATCGACGATGATGACCTCGCCATCCTCGATGATGTACTGCTCGTCCTTGAGGTAGAGGTTGTACGCCTTGAGCAGCTGGTGGATGGCGTGGATGCGCTGGCTCTTCTCCGCGTACTCGGCCTCCAGCGCCTGGATCCGCGTGCGCTTGTCATCCACGGAGAGGTCCACGTCGCGCTCGATGCGGCCCACGGCCTCCGAGAGGTCCGGCACGACGAACGCCTCCGGGTCGGCGGGCGAGAGCTCCTCGAGGCCGGCGTCGGAGAGCGACACGCTGTGCCCCTTCTCGTCCATCGAGAAGAGCAGCATCTCGTCGATCTCCTGCAGCCGCTTGTCGCGCATGAACTCGCCTTCGGTCTTGTTGACGAGCTTCTGAAGACCGGGGTCCTCCGCGAACATCTTGAGCAGCCGCTTGTTCTTCGGCCCGCCTCGCCGCGCCGCCAGCAGGTTCATGCCGACGTCCGCCTCGCTCTCGCCACCATCCTCCCCCCCCCGCGCCAGCTCCTTCTCCGCCTGCGCGATCAGCTCGTTGACGATCCGCGTCTGCTTCCGGAAGAGGTTCGCGACGGAGGGGTTGTAGCGGCGGTAGATGTCGGACTGCTCCTCCCCGACTGGCCCGCTGATGATCAGCGGCGTGCGCGCCTCGTCGATCAGGATCGAGTCTACCTCGTCGATGATCGCGTAGTGGTGCGCGCGCTGGACTCTCTGCTCCAGCTCGTGCACCATGTTGTCGCGCAGGTAGTCGAAGCCGAACTCGTTGTTCGTGCCGTAGGTGATGTCGGCGTAGTAGGCCTGCCGCCGCTCGGCGGTGCCCGGCTCGTGGAGGTCGATACAGTCCACGGTGAGCCCGAGGTAGCCGTAGACGGCGCCCATCCACTCGCTGTCGCGCTGCGCCAGGTACGTGTTCACGGTGACCAGGTGCGCGCCGCGTCCGGCGAGCGCGTTCAGGTAAAGGGGCATCGTGGCCACGAGGGTCTTGCCCTCGCCCGTGGCCATCTCGCCCACCTTCCCCTGGTGCAGGCCGATCGCGCCGATGAGCTGCACGTCGTAGGGGACCATGTCCCACGTGAGCGTCTGGCCGGTCACCTGGACGGGCGAACCGAGCAGCCGCCGACAGGTCTCCTTCACGGTGGCGAAGGCCTCCGGCAGGATCTCGTCGAGCACCTCCTGGGTCGCCTTCTTGAGCTCCTCCTCCACCTCGCGCATCTCGATGGCGAGGGCCTCGCGGTCGGCCGCGTCCTCCGTGCGACGCTTCGTGGCGCGAAGCTCTTCCAGCTGGGCCTGGAGCTCGCCCGTGCGCTCCACGACGATCCCGCGCAGCTTCGCCGTCTGCCCCTTCAGCCCCTCCTCCGGGAGCGACTGGAGCCGATCCGCGATGGCGTTGATCTCGTCCACCAGCGGCTGGAGCTTGCGGGCCTCCCGCTCGTGCCGGTCGCCGAAGACGGAGGTGATCAGGTTCTTGAGCATCTAGACGTGTCTCAGTCGAGTGAGAATTCTATCCGTTGCTGCTACACCCCACGGGACGCCCCGATCCGGTAGAGCCCCTCCCGGGCGATGATCCGCTCCACCGCTGCCGGAACCAGATAATGCACCGGCTGCGCCTCCGCCACGCGCCGGCGGATCTCGGTGGCGGAGATGTCGATGCGCGTCACGGGCAGCTCGGTACACGCCACCGGCAGCCGCGTCTCGGGCGCCTCGCCCGCGCGCGAGAAGACGACCAGCCTGGCCAGCCGGGCCAGCTCCTCCGGCGAGCGCCAGGCGTGCAGCTCGCGCACCTGGTCGGCGCCCAGCAGCAGAAACAGCTCCGCGCCGGGCGAGCCGTCCCGCAGCGCCCGCAGCGTGTCCACGGTGAACGACGGCCCCGGTCGGTCCAGCTCGAGAGTGCTCACCGCGAAGGCCGGGTTGTCCTCCACGGCCGCGCGCAGCATCTCCAGCCGCAGCGGCGCGGGCGTGAGTTGGCTCTCCCGCTTGTGCGGCGGGATGTGGGCCGGAACGAAAAGGACGCGGTCGAGCGCGAGCGCCAGACACGCGTCCTGCGCCACGATGAGGTGGCCGAGATGCGGGGGATCGAAGGTGCCCCCGAAGACGGCGAGCCTCACGGCGACCTGGCCGGGGCCTCGGCGATCTGCTTCGCCGACGGGCTGTCCGGGTACTCCTTGAGGAGCCGCTCCCTGGCCGCCTGGGCGTCCTCGGTGTAGCCGAGCTCCTGGTAGGTCTCGACCATGTGCAGGAGCGCCTCGGGCGCCGTGGGCGTCGTGGGATACTCCTTGAGCACGTCCTCGTAGTAGATCAGCGCCGAGTCGTACGCGTGGCGCTTGAAGTAGAAGTTGCCGCCGAGTATCACCTTCTGCGCGAGCTTGTTGGTGAGCGTGGCGATGACGTTCTTGGCGCTATCCGCGAACTCGCTGGTCGGGTAGTAGAGAATCAGCGACTGGCAGTGCTCGATGGCGGAGCGGGTGTACTCCTGGTCGAGGGCGATGTCGGGCGAGAGCCGGTCGTAGGCGCGACAGACGCCGAAGCGCGCGTCATCGGCGTACGGGCCGGCCGGGAAGTCGTCCGCGAGGCGCGAGAACTCCGCGGCAGCGGTGACGTACTCCTTCTTGCCCACGTAGGCCTGTGCCAGGTCGAAGCGCGCCTCCTGGATCCGCGGCGCCGTGGGATACTGCAGGGCGAGCCGCTCGAAGGCGTCGATCGCGCTCTGCCAGTGATGGGCCTGGTACTCCTTGAGCCCGCGGGCGAAGAGCGCATCGGGCGAGAGCGACTCCAGCTTCGGGCCGCCCGCGCAGCCGAGCGCGAAGCCGAGCAGCAACCCGGCCGGTACTGTCAGTCTCAGACGCATTCCGCCTCGAAATCGTGATCCGGTCCCCACATCCACCCCTCCTTACACGCGGGCGGGCCCGAGCGTTTCAAAGATCGTGCGCCGGTGGGGCCCACGCCATGGCCGGATGGGACGGCCGGGGCGCCCGGTCCGCGCGCGGAATCAGTCCTTGTAGAAAGCCTCGATCGCGGACGCGACCTCCTCGAGCTGCGCCTCCGTCAGCTCCGGGTAAACCGGCAGGCTGATCGCCTCGCCGGCCGCGGCCTCCGCCACGGGGAGGTCGCCGGGGCGATACCCGAGCGCCGCGAAGCAGGGCTGGAGGTGAAGCGGGACCGGGTAGTAGATGGCGCAGCCGATACCGCTCGCCTCGAGATGGGCCTTCAGGCCGTCCCTGTCCCGGGCGCGCAGGGTGTACTGGTTGTATACGTGGTGCGCGTCCTCGTCGGCCGCGGGAGTCGTCACCGCGTCGAGCGCGCGGAAGCGGGCGTCGTACCAGGCGGCGTTCCGGCGGCGGGCGCCGGCCCAGGCGTCGAGGTGAGGCAGCTTGCGCTCGAGCACGGCCGCCTGGAGCGCGTCCAGGCGCGAGTTCGTTCCCACGATGTCGTGGTGGTAGAGCCGGGAAGCTCCGTGGCCGCGGAGCAGGCGGACGCGCTCGGCGAGCGCGTCCGCCATGGCGGTCACGAGCCCACCGTCGCCGAAGGCGCCGAGGTTCTTGCTGGGGAAGAAGGAGAAGGCGCCGAGGTCGCCGAGGGTGCCGGCCTCCCGCCATTCTCCGCCCACACGACGGCGCGCGCCGATGGCCTGTGCCGCGTCCTCCACGATGGCCAGCCCGTGACGTTCCGCAAGCTCGAGGAGCGGCCCCATCGGCGCCATCTGCCCGAAGAGATGAACGGCCACGATGGCGCGGGTCCTGTCCGTCAGGTGGGGCTCGACCTCCGCCCCGCCCATGTTGAAGGTGCGCGCGTCGATGTCCGCGAACACCGGCCGGGCGCCCGCGTTCCAGACGGCGCCGGCGGTGGCGAAGAAGGTGAATGCGGGCACGATGACCTCGTCGCCCGGGGCGAGCTCGAGCGCGCGCAGCGAGAGCCAGAGGGCGTCGGTGCCGCTGGCGCAGGCCACCACGTGGCGGGCGCCGAGCGCCTCCCGCACCGCGGCCTCGAGGGCCTCCACGTGGGGGCCGAGGATGAAGCGCTGGGAATCGAGGACCTCCGCCACCGCGGGCTCGATCTCTCCCCTCACCGCCGCCCACTGGGCGCGCAGGTCCAGCAACGGAACGCTCACGGCTGCACCACCCTTCCCGCTCGCGGCCCGGGGCCGCGCACCGTCATTGGGGTCGAACCGGCGCGCCCGGGGGCGCGCCGAAGCGGATCTCGTCGATGCGACGCTGGGCGCGCTGCACGAGCTGGCCCGTGCGCGCGGGGTTCAGCGCGAGCACCTGCATGTAGCACTCGAGAGCCTCGTCGCGGCGCCCCTCGGCGAGCAGGATCTCGCCGCGGTGGAACCAGGCCTGGTCCTGCAGGTTCTGCGGCACGCCGAGCGTCAGCGTGGTGGCGAGGTCGTCGAGCGCCTGGTCCTGCTGGCCGGCCTGGATCTCGCGCCGCGCCAGATCGAAGGCGCAGTTGCCGATGTGCCAGCGGGCCTCGTCCGCGTGCGGCCCTTTCGGCGCGCGGTTCAGGTACGCCTGGAAGTAGCCCATGGCGTCGCGGCAGCTGCCCTGGTTCTCGTCCAGCACACCGGTCTCCCAGAGCAGCGGCCCGGCGCTGTCGGGCGGCGCGGCGCCGAGCGCGCGCTCGAAGAAGGCCATGGCCCGGTCCGGATCGCCGTTCGCGCTGTAGTAGCGGGCCAGGGCGGGGGCGAAATCCTGCAGCGGCAGCCCGGGCCGGAGCGCCAGGGCGGCCTCGACGGCGCTGGCCATCCCGAAGCTGTCCCCGCGCGCCAGCGCTTCGTGGGCCATGCGCAGGTAGTCGAAGACGGCCTGCCCGGCGTAGGACGAGTCCTGCCTGAGCAGCCGGT
Source organism: uncultured Gemmatimonadales bacterium (assembly GCA_963708135.1). Classification (GTDB taxonomy): domain Bacteria; phylum Gemmatimonadota; class Gemmatimonadetes; order Longimicrobiales; family RSA9. Next base: position 2,381,740 of record OY970192.1, read on the forward strand.
CGTAGGCATCGCGCGCGGGCGGCAGGCGCTCCGTCCGGGCGTAGGCGTGCGCCACCCGGACCAGCACCGCGGCGTCATCCTGGTGACGGCTGAGCGCGAGCCGGTACTCCGAGAGCGCCCCCACGAAATCCGAGTCCGCCCACAACCGGTCGCCGCGCTGCACGGCCGTCTGCTCCGCGCCGCACGCCGGGAGCGCCGCTGCCCCGACCATCACGGCCAGCCAGGCGACGAGGCCGCGCCAGCCCCCCGTCCGTCGCGACGCGCCGGGGCACGGCGGGTCTCCGGCGCGCGCGCGGAGCGCACGGCGGGCGGCGGCAGGGGCGTCGCCTGCTCCAACGACCGGCTTCGGGGACGGGGTCACGGCGGGGATCCGGCGAGGCGCCCGGGCCGCGCGGCGCTCAGCTCGCCTCACCGCCCGGGGCGACGGCGGCGCGGCGCTGGAGCATGGCCAGGTAGGCCCGGACCTGCGGGTTGCCCGGCTGCTGCTCGCTGCACTGCTCCCACTGGCGGGCGGCGTTGTCGAAGCGCTCGCGGCGGAAATTGACCAGGCCGAGGTTCAGGCGTGCGGCGAGGAAGCGCGGATTGCCCTCGAGCGCGAAGCGCAGCTCCTTCTCGGCCTCCTCCAGCTCGCCGAGCTGGAGGAGCGCCTGCGCGAGCTTGTTGCGGATGTCGAGGAAGCGCGGCCGCATCCGGAGGGCGACGCGGTACTGGTCCGCGGCCTCGGTGGGCGCGCCCGCCTCGAGGTACAGGTCGCCGAGCGAGGCATGGGCGTTGGCGAGGCGGGCGGAGATCGCGGCGGGGAACGGCCCCTCCGCCTGGCTCTCGCAGCGCCAGGCGTCCTCGAAGGCCTGCTGTGCCTCCTCGTAGCGGCCGAGCTCGTTCAGCGTGATCGCGCGGTTCAGGTGCGCCTCGATGTACTCGCCGTTCAGCTCGAGGGCGCGGTCGAACTCCTCCAGCGCCGCCTCCGGCTGGCCGAGAAAGCTCAGGCACAGCCCGGCCAGGTGGCGGACATCCGCGAAGTGGCCGTGCCGGTCGAGCACCTCGCGGAAGTCCGCGAGCGCGGCCGCGTAGTCGCGTCGCTCGAAGGCCTGCCTGCCGCGATCGATCAACTGGTCGGTGTTGAGCTCCATGGGCAGGAAAGATAAGCCGCCACGCCGCGGGGCGCCACTGCGTACGGGCGCCGCCAGCGCGCTTTCCCCGCGGCGCGAAGGGGTCTAACTTCCGCGTGGCCGGAGGGGTCCGGCACGAACCCGAGAGAGGTCCACACATGCGCGTTCTGATCACCGGCGCGGCCGGATTCCTGGGGTCCCACCTGTGCGACCGCTTCCTGGCCGACGGCCACGAGGTGGTCGGAGTGGACAATTTCGTCACCGGCGACCCGGCCAATCTCGCGCACCTGGAAGACGAGGCGGGCTTCCAGCTCGTGGAGCACGACGTGACCCGCTTCATCGACGTGCCCGGCCGGCTCGACGGGGTGCTCCACCTGGCCAGCCCGGCGAGTCCCGTGGACTACCTCGAGCTGCCCATCGAGACGCTGAAGGTAGGGAGCGCGGGGACGCACAACGCGCTCGGCCTGGCCCGGGCCAGGCACGCCCGCTTCCTGCTCGCCTCCACCTCCGAGGTCTACGGCGATCCGCACGTGCACCCGCAGCCCGAGAGCTACTGGGGCAACGTCAACCCGATCGGGCCGCGCAGCGTCTACGACGAGGCCAAGCGCTTCGCCGAGGCGCTGACCATGGCGTACCACCGGCGCCACGGCCTGGACGTGCGCATCATCCGCATCTTCAACACGTACGGCCCGCGCATGCGCCCCGGCGACGGGCGAGTGGTCTCCAACTTCATCGTGCAGGCGCTCTCGGCCGAGCCGATCACCGTCTACGGCGACGGCTCACAGACCCGCTCGTTCTGCTATGCCAGCGACGAGGTCGAGGGCATCTACCGCCTCTTCCTTTCGGACGAGGTCGGGCCGGTGAACGTCGGGAACCCGGACGAGTTCACGATCCTCGAGCTGGCGGAGCTGGTCCTCGAGCTGACGGGCAGCGGCTCCACGATCGGGCGGCGTCCGCTCCCCGCCGACGACCCGAAGCTCCGGCGTCCCGACATCTCGCTCGCCCGCCGCTCGCTCGGCTGGGAGCCGCGGGTGCCGCTCCGCGAGGGGCTCGAGCGGACGATCCCGTACTTCCGCGCGCTGGTCGGCCGCGAGGGGGCGGTCGCCCGGACGCTCTGAGCGGCGGTGCCTCCTCGCGAAAAGGGCCGCGCGGCATGCCGCGCGGCCCTTTTCCGCGTACTTCCCGGCGGCGCGCCGGCCGCCCGGACGGCTCAGTCCGCCGCCACGACCCTGCGGCGCAGCGCCGCGTCGCCGCGGCCGATGCTCACGTAGTCGAAGCCGAGCTCCCGCATCCGCGCCGGATCGAACAGATTCCGGCCGTCGAGGATGAGCGGCCGACGCAGCACCGACCTGAGGCGCTCGAAGTCCGGCCGGCGGTAGGGCTTCCATTCGGTGAGCACGAGCACGGCGTCGGCGCCCTCGGCGGCGTCGTAGTAGTTGCGGCAGTATGTGACGGCGTCGCCGAAATGGCGGCGCGCCTCGGCCAGCGCCTGCGGATCGTGCACGCGGACGCGCGCGCCGCGCTCGAGGAGGCCGCGTATCACTACGAGCGAGGGCGCCTCCCGCATGTCATCGGTCTCCGGCTTGAAGCTGAGGCCCCAGACGGCGAAAGTCGCGGAGGCGAGGTCGGAACCGAAGCGGGCCTCGACGCGCTCCAGCAGCAGCCGCTTCTGCCCATTGTTGATTGCCTCGGCGGCCTCCAGGATGCCGGCATCCACGCCGCGCTCGCGGAGGGTGCGGATCAGCGCCTTCACGTCCTTCGGGAAGCAGCTCCCGCCGTAGCCCACGCCGGGGAACAGGAACGCCGAGCCGATGCGCTCGTCGGTGCCGACGCCCATGCGCACCAGGTCCACGTCGGCGCCCACCGCGGTGCACAGGCGGGAGATCATGTTCATGAACGAGATGCGGGTGGCGAGCATCGCGTTGGCCGCGTACTTGGTGATCTCGGCCGACGCGATGTCCATGAAGAGGATCGGGTTGCCGGTCCGCACGAACGGCGCGTACAGGTCCTCGAGCACGCGCTTGGCGTAGTCGGAGTCCACCCCGACCACCACGCGGTCCGGCTTCATGAAATCGTCCACCGCCGCCCCCTCCTTCAGGAACTCGGGGTTGGAGCAGACATGGACCGGGACCGTCGTGTGCTCCTCGATCACCGCGCGCACCTTGGCCGCCGTGCCGACGGGGACGGTGCTCTTGGTGATCACGACCTTCTCGGCGTCCAGGTTCTCGCCGATCGTGCGGGCCACCGACAGCACGTGCTGCAGATCGGCGCTGCCGTCCTCTTCGGGCGGCGTGCCGACCGCGATGAAGATGGTGTCGGAGCTGCGCACGGCCTCGCCCACGTCCGTGGTGAAGCGCAGCCGCCCATCCTCGAGGTTCCGCCTCACGAGCGGCTCGAGCCCGGGCTCGTAGATGGGGATCTCGCCGGCGGAGAGCCGCCGGACCTTGTCCGCGTCGATGTCGGCGCAGACCACGTCGTTGCCGGTCTCGGCGAAGCCGGCGCCGGCCACCAGCCCGACGTACCCGGTGCCGATGATCGCGACCTTCATGGACCCTCTCGTTCAGGCGTTGAGCTCGGCGGCCGCCGCGGCGACCGGGGTGCGCAGGCGTCCCTCGATCCAGCGGTAGGTCCGGCGCAGCCCCTCCTCCAGCGGGACGCGCGGCTCCCAGCCGAGCACCTCGCGCAGCCGGCGGTTGTCGCTGTTGCGCCCCCGCACGCCCTGCGGCTTGGTCGGATCGTAGCGCTTGTGGATGGTCTTGCCGGCGATGTCCGCCACGATGTCCACCAGCTCGTTGATCGTGATCATCCGGTCCTGGCCGAGGTTGATCGGCTCCGCGTGGCCGGAGCCCATCAGCCGGCAGATCCCCTCCACGCAGTCCTCAATGTAACAGTAGGACCGGGTCTGGCGCCCGTCCCCCCACACCTCGATCGTGTCCTCGACCTCCGCGAGCGCCACCTTCCGGCAGATCGCCGCCGGCGACTTCTCGCGACCGCCCTGGTAGGTGCCGAGCGGGCCGAAGATGTTGTGGAACCGGACCACCCGCGTCTCGAGGCCGTAGTCCTCGCGGTAGTGCCGGCACAGCCGCTCCGTCCACAGCTTCTCCCACCCGTAGCCGTCCTCGGGGTCTGCGGGGTAGGCATCCTCCTCGCGCAGGGGCGCCACGTCCGTCCGGTCCTGCCGGTACCCCGGGTACACGCAGGCCGAGGACGTGTAGAGCAGCCGCGCACAGCCGTTCCGCCGCGCCGCTTCGAGCGTGTGGACGTTGATCAGCACGTTGTTGTGCATGATCACCGCCTTGTGCGACTCGATGTAGCCGATCCCGCCCATGTCCGCCGCCAGCGCGTACACCTGCTCGACCCCGCGCGTGGCGGCGAGGCAGGCCTTCTCCGTGCGCAGGTCGAGGCGCAGGAACTCGTGTGCGCGCGTCGGCTCGAACTCCGGCTCCTTCACGTCCACACCGCGTACCCAACACCCGCGCTCCACCAGATGGTTCACCAGATGATGGCCGATGAAGCCGCCCGCTCCCGTGACCAGAACTCGCATCCCCCTCGCTCCCATCCTCACTGTTTTCCGTTGTGGCCCCGCCCTTGCTTGCGGGCTGCCGCGGCCGGGGCCCGGCCTCCGGCCATCGGCGGCCCCACGGCGCCCCGCCCGCACAAAAAGGACCGCGCTCGATGAACTTCAGACTGGCCCTGCTGGCGATCGGCTGCCTGGTGGCCGGCCGGACCGTGCTCCACGCCCAGGGCGCGCCGGACTCCGCGCACGCCGACGCGGCGGACTCCCCGCCCCTGTCGGTCGACCCGCGCGCGCCCGACGCGGACTACGAGCGCCTGCTCGAGCTCCTCGGGCGCGCGCCCGCCCGCCCCTGGCTCCTGCTGCGCGGCTCGGACCCGGAGCGCCGCCTCCGCGCGCCGAGCGCGGACGCGGGCCCGTGGGCCGCGCGCCTGAGGCAGGACGTGCTCCATCCACCCGGTGCCTTCCGCCTGCTGCCGGTGCAGCTGTACTCCGTCTACAACAGCGCCTATCCCGTGCCGGCCGCTGACGGGCCGCTCTGGGCGGGGCGGGGCGAGTCCGCCAGCGTCGCGTTCGGCTTCACCGCGCGCGCGGGCCCGCTCACCGTCCAGCTCGACCCGATGGCCACCTACCAGGAGAACCGCGCCTTCGCCTTCCCCGCGTCCACGATCCCCGGGTACTCGCCGTACCTGTACTTCCGGCACGGCGCGACCATCGACTGGCCGCAGCGCTTCGGCGACCGGGCCTTCGGCGGCCTCGATCCCGGGCAGAGCGCGGTGCGCCTCGACGTGGCCGGCTTCGCCGCGGGGGCCTCCACGGAGAACCTGTGGTGGGGCCCCGCGCGCTTCGAGCCGATCCTCATGAGCGACGCGGGGCCTGGCATCCCGCACGTCTTCATCGGGACGGGCCGTCCGAAGGGCATCGGGATCGGCACCGTCGAGGCGCGGGCGGTCTGGGGTCATCTGTCCGAGTCGAAGTACTTCGATGCCGATCCCACGAACGACACTCGCCTGTTCGCGGGATTCGTCGGCGGTTTCACGCCCCGCCCGTTCCCCGCGCTCTCGGTGGGAGGAGCGCGCACGTACGTGGAGGCGATCCCGGCGGGCGGCTTGTCGCTCTCCCGGCAGATCCTGGATGCCTATCACCACGCCGCCACGAACCTGAGGATGGACAACCAGCTACTCGAGCTGTTCGCCCGCTTCGCGCCGCCGGGCAGCGGGCTCGAGGCCTACGCCGAATGGGCGCGCGAGGACTCCTGGTCCACCCTGCGGGACCTGAGCCTCGAGCCGGACCACTCGCAGGGCTACACCCTCGGGTTTCAGGCGGTGGTGCCGCGCGACGGCCGGTGGTACCGCATCTATGGAGAGCTCACCCACCTCGGCACGTCCGCCAGCCTGCGCACCGGCCGCGGCGATGTCACCTTCTACGTCCACGGCGACGGCGTCTCCTACACGCAGCGCGGGCAGCTCATCGGCGCGCCGATCGGCCCCGGCTCGAACGCCGAGACCCTGGGAGGCGACGTCTTCACCGCCTGGGGCCGCGTGGGCCTACTGTTCCGGCGAGTGGCGCACGACGACGACGCGTACTATGCGCTCTTCGCTCCGTGGTACGACTACCGGGGCAGCGACGTGGAGCTGGTGGGCGGGCTCGAGGGTGTCGTCTTCCTCGGGCCCATACAGGCATCCTGGAGCGCCTCGTACCGCCCCCGCTACAACCGCGACTTCCTGGACCTGAACGGGCAGCAGGCCGCGACGAGCGTGGACCGCGACCTGCGCCTCGAGCTCGGCCTCGGCTGGATCCCCGCTCTCCCCGGGAACGGGGCGGGGGGCCGCCGGTGAGCGTGGGGCGAGCCCTCCGCTCAGGGACCGTAGCGGCCGAGGACGTGGGCCAGACTGCCCGTCACTGCCCCGCGCATCTGGCGCACGGCCCAGCGCCAGCGGACGGGGATCTCCGGCCACAGAGCGGGCACGAGCAGCGCACGCGCGAACCAGACCCAGATGGCCACGGAATCGCGGGCCACGAGGGCGGCCACGCGTCCGGTCGAGAGGCCGAAGTTCTTGTGGAAGAAGAGGTAGCGGTTGCGGTTCGTGTAGTGGAAGTAGCCGTGCCAGGGCACGGCGTCCTTCTCTTGCCAGGCGGCGGCGGCGGTCGCGACGAGGACGGTCCAGCCCGCCTGGCGGACGCGGTGGCAGAGGTCCACCTCCTCGAAATAGATGAAGAAGCGCGGGTCCAGCCCGCCCGTCTGCTGCAGGGCCTCGCGGCGCAGCAGCATACAGCAGCCGTCCACCCATTCCACCTCGTAGTCGCGCGGCTCCCGCACCGCCCGCAGCTGCGGCGCCCGAGCGCGCCGGATCTCCAGCGCACCGCCGCCGCTGAAGACGCGCTCCGGCTGGTCCCGGTAGTAGAGGACCGGACCGACGATGCCGGCGCCGGGCGCGGCGTCCGCCGCGCGCACCATCTCCCGGACCGCGTCGGGCGCGAGGGTCATGTCGCGGGTGAGGAGCAGCGCGTAGGGCGCATCGCTGCCCTCGAGCCAGTGCTCGATCCCCGCGTTCATGCCGCCTACGTAGCCGGTGTTCTCCGGCAGCGCGAGCACGCGCCCCTCCCCGAAGCGGGCGCGCAGGATGGCGGCGCTGCCATCCTCGCTGCCATTGTCCACGATCACGAAATCGAGCGGCACGCCGCGCGAGGCGGCGAGCGAGTCCGCGCAGCGCGTGGCGGCTGGGTGACTCCTCCAGCTCAGGATCACCCCGAGCACGCGCGGCGCCGTGGGCCCGCCGCTCACGGGACGGCGCTCGGCTGAACGTGGCCGAGCAGCCGCTGCAGCAGCGCAGGCCGGCGCAGCGCGGAATACCCCTGCGCGATCAGGGGAGCGGCGGCCCGCCGGGGGAGGCCGGCGACGGCCAGGAACCAGGCCGCACCGAGCCCGCGACGGAGCGGGCGGGAGGAGCGGTCGCGCAGCGCGGCCGCCGCGCCGCGCGCGGCGAGCACCCCGACGCGGTCGTGGGGATAGGGATGCCCGGGCGGATCGAGCTTGAGGGAGGCGATACGGGCCTGGAGATGCTCCGGGTTGCGCATGAGCCAGTCCGGGGGCGCCGCTCCGTTGGGCCCCGCCGCCGGCGCGAAGGCGCGCAGCGCAGTCTCGCGCCGCTCGTCGCACTCGAGGAACGCGCGCAGGCGGCCCGCGGACACGCAGTCCGCCATCCAGAGGTTGCCGCCGTGGATCCGGTAGTAGCCGAGCGGCCGGTGGATCGAGACGACCTCGCCGAGAAACGGGGCGAGCAGGGTGAGATACGCATCCGCGGAGGCGCGCCACTCCGGCTCCGGCATGGGCAGCAGCCTCTCCAGCACGACGCGCGGGAACAGGTTGCCGCTCATCGGCGGGCTGGGATAGTGGCCCGAGGCGCGGATGAGCGGCCGGACGTCGCCCTGGGGAAGCCGCCCGCCCGGGACCCGCAACCCGGCTGGCCGCCCCTCCGCGTCCACGCGCAGCAGCGGGAACTGGACCTTGGCCACACCCGGCCGCCACGCCGCGGCGGCGACGACAGCCGCGTCCGGGAGGAGGGCGTCATCGGAATCGAGGAACAGCACCAGGTCGCCCCGGCAAGCCGCGAAGCCCGCGTTCAGCGCGGAGGCCTGGCCGCCGTGCGGCTTGAGCAGCGCGGTGACCGCATCGCCGTAACCGGCGATCAGCTCCCGGGAGCCGTCCGTCGAGCCGTCGTCCACGACCACCACCTCCACGTCCGCTCCCCGCTGTTCGAGCGCGCTCTCGATGGCGCGGGGCAGGAAGCGGGCGTAGTCGCGGTTGTCAATGACGATGCTGACCAGCGGGCGGACCATGCCTCCCCTCAATGCCGGGCGCGCACCACGCGCCCGGCAGGATTCGAACGAGCCGAAGCTCGGCTCCGGATGCGACCCCGGCGGGTCGGAGGACGCTCATGCACAGAATGACCGGCGGGTGGGCCCTGCTTCCCCTGTCGATGCTGGCCCTTTCCTGCGGCAGGGATGCCGCCGCGCCCACGACGGCCGCCCCGGCCCCGGCTCCCGTCTCGTGGGCCGTCGTGACCGCCGGCCGGGACCACACCTGCGCCCTCACGACCACCGGCGCGGCCTACTGCTGGGGCCGCGGTGCCGAGCTCCAGCTCGGCGACGAGGACTCCGCCGCCGCCATCATCCCCGTCCCCGTCGCTGGCGGGCTGCGCTTCGGCACGATCGCGGCCGGGGACCGGCACACCTGCGCCATCGCCGTGGCCGGCCCGCTCTACTGCTGGGGGACCGGGGACGTGGGACAGCTCGCCTGGGGGAAGGCCGGGACGAGCGGGGCACCCGTGGCCGCGGCCGGCGGCCACACGCTCGCCGGCGTGCTCACCGCGGGCGACGCCCACACCTGCGCGCTCGATGCGGACGGAACCGCCTTCTGCTGGGGATGGAACTACGATGGCCAGCTCGGAGTCGGCGCCAGCTTCAACCTGCTCCAGCCCGAGGCGGTCGTGGGCGGGCTGCGCTTCGTCAGCCTGAGCGCCGGCGGCGACCACACGTGCGGGGTCACGCGCGATGGCGAGGCGTACTGCTGGGGACAGGGCGCCGACGGCCAGCTCGGCGACGGCCGGACGGAGAGCACGAGGACGCCCGTGGCCGTGGGCGGCGCCGCCCGCTTCACCGCGATCGCCGCGGGACCGGGCTTCACCTGCGCCATCGCCGGGGGAGGCAAGCCGTACTGCTGGGGGGCCGGGAAGGCGGGGCAGCTCGGCGACGGCGCCACCGCCGACGCGGCCACGCCCGTGGCGGTCGCGACCGACGTGGCCTTCACCGCGCTCACCGCCGGTGCGGAGCACGCGTGCGGCCTCGCCACGGACGGCTCCGCGTACTGCTGGGGGCGCAACGACTACGGCCGGCTCGGGACGGGCCAGGCGACGGTCGTGCAGGCCACGCCCGCGCCCGTGGCCGGCGGGCTCCACTTCACCGCCCTGAGCGCCGGACTGCTGCATACGTGCGGCGTGGCGACGGACGGCGGGCTCTACTGCTGGGGCTTCGCCGGGTACGGCCAGCTCGGCACCGGCTCCATCCTGTCCTCTCCCGTGCCGGCGCGCGTGGCGGAGCCGCCGGCACACGACTCGACCGGCACCGGCGGCTGAGGGCCTCAGTCGCCGCCGCGGTCCGCCGCGTAATAGGACGACGTCGGGGCATAGGAGCCGTAGTAGCCCTCCTTGCGCACATCGATGTCGTTCAGCACAGCGCCGAGCGCCGGCGCCCTCACGGCGGCGAGCTGCTCCACGGCGTAGGCCACGGCGCCGCGCTCGCTCGCGCCGGCGCGCGCCACCAGGATCACTCCGTCGGCGTTCGTGCCGAGCAGCGCCGCGTCCGTGACGAGGTTGAGAGGCGGCGCGTCAAGCAGGATCGAGTCGTAGTCGGCGCCCAGCGTCTCGAGCAGCGCCCGCATGCGGTCGGAGCCGAGCAGCTCGGCGGGGTTCGGCGCGAGGAACCCGCGCGGCATGAAGTCGAGCGAGGCGGCGCCGGGCAGGCGGATCGAATGGATCACTTCTGCGGCCGTGGCCCGGCCGAGCAGCACGTCGGCGAGGCCCGGCTCGGAGGTGGTCTCCAGGACGCGGTGCAGCACGCCGCGGCGCAGGTCCGCATCGATCAGCAGGCAGCGCAGCTCCTGCTGCGCCAGCGTGATGGCGAGGTTCGCGGCGGTCGTCGACTTGCCGTCGCCGGGCGTGGGGCTCGTGAAGACCAACGTGTGGGGCGCCTGCTCCGGCCGCGAGAAGGTGATGTTGGTGCGGAGCGTCCGGTACGCCTCCGCGATCGGCCCGGTGGGCGCCTGCCTGGCCACCAGGCTGGAGGCGAACGACGGGGGCGCGGCGCGCCGGCCGGGGCGCCGCCAATGCCCGCCACCGTTGCCGTTTGCCGCCGGCGCCCCGATGCGCGGGATGAGCCCGAGCACGGGCATTCCGGTGAGCGTCTGGAGATCCTCGCGCGTGTGCAGGGTGGTGTCGAGGTGCTCGCGGGTGAAGGCGGCTCCGGCGCTGAGCGTCAGGCCGACGACGAGCGCCAGCGCGAGACTCAGCCCTTTCTTGGGCCAGACCGGCCGCAGCGCCAGGATCGCGGGATCGACGACCCGCACGCTGGCGTCCTGCACCGCGGCCGCGATCTGCGCCTCCTTCCGCCGCTTCTCGAGCATCGAGAAGATCTCCTGCAGCACCGACGCCTGCCTCTCGAGCCGCGCGTAGCGCACCTGGGTCGCGGGGATCCGTCCGAGCTGCGTGCCGAAGCGCGCCAGCACGCCGTCCAGCGAGGAAACCTGGTTGGTCAGGCCCTCGAGGTACGTCGTCGTGATACCGTGCACCTGGTCCTCGAGCTGGTGCACGCGCTCCGTCACGCGCTGCACGTCCGGATCATCCGGGGTGCGGCGGAGCAGCAGCTGGTTACGCGCGTCCTCCGCCTCGGCGAGCGACCGGAGCAGCTCGGACGCCGCGGGGCTCTTCAGCAGCGACGGGAACGCGATCAGGCTGCGGTACGGCGAGCGGTCCCCGCTGCGCTGTGCGGCGACGACGGCGGAGTCCAGCGTCTGCGCCATGGCGGCGCGCTCCGCCTCCGCGAGGTCGCGCTGCCCCTCGAGGTCGGCCAGCCGTTCGATGTCGGCCTTGGCCTCCGACGTCGGATCGATCACGTGATCCTGCTCGCGGAAGACGCGCAGCGCGTCCTCCGCCTCCGCCAGCTGCCCCTGCAGCGTGTCGATCTGCTCGTCCAGGAAGCGCACCGTGCTGCGCGCCTGCGTGCTCAGGTTCGACTGCCGCCACGCGATGAAGCGCGCCGCGAGCACGTTCGGCACCGCCCGGGCGAGCCGACGGTCGTGATCCTTGTAGCGGAGCACCACGATGCTCGCGTCGTGGTCCGGCCGATCCACCGTGAGCGCGTCCCGCAGCGACTTGACGGCGTCCTGGAACGGAGTGACGTGGAGCACGATCGTCGGGTGTTCGAGCGCGGCCCGCGTGAGCGTCGCCGTCACACCGCCGATTCGGAAGGGACGCCCCGGCACGACGGACACGGGGGCGCGCCCGTCCAGGTCCGCCTCGAAGCCGCGCGCGTCCCGCCGCTCGAGCCGGATCTCCTCCTCCGGTGCCGCGGGGTCCACCTTCACGGCGTCGAGCAGCCGCGTCCTCTGCAGCCGGCGGGGGCTTCGCACACTCAGCTGGAGGCCGAGCGAATCGACCACCTGCTCCGCCAGAGAACGGCTCTCGAGGACCTCCATCTCCGTGCTGATCTGGCTGCCGCTCGAGATCGTCTGGAGTGCATCCAGGATCGGCACGTTCGACCGGTTCTCGTCGATGCGCACTGAGGTGCTGCTCTCGTACACCGGCGGCGCCAGATAGACGAGCGCCGCCGTCAGCCCCAGCACCAGCAGCGGGACGGCCACGAAAACGGCGCGATTGCGCAGCAGGAAGTTGCGCAGGCTGCGGAGCCCGGTCGTCGCCTGCGCTGGAGTCGGCTCATTCGGGAATCGGATCACCGGTGCCTCAGCAGCAGGAGGGTCACCAGGAGGCTGACGCCGCTCGTGATGAGCGCGGGGACCACGCCCTGGTTGCGCGCGAGCCATCCCCGCTCGGGGACGAAGATCTGGTCGCCCGACTGGAGGGACAGCTCGGCGATGCGCGTGGCCTCGTCGATCTTCACATCCACCTGGCGCCCGTTGCGGATCAGCTCGAGGTGGTCGCCGGCGCCCTCCGGCAGGGCGCCGCCCGCCAACGCGAGCGCATCCGCCACGGTCATGGTGGGATCCACCGGGTATAGCCCCGGCTGCTTCACGGCGCCCAGCACGCTCACGCGCCGCAGGAGGGTCACGTCGATCGAGGGGTTGCGCAGGTACTTCTGGTAGTCCTCCACGAGCTGCCGGCGGAGCGTCTCGGGCGAGAGGTCCACGACGGGACGGGGCCCGAGCATCGGGAAGACGACGACGCCCCGCTCATCCACGGGGTAGTCTCCCGAGATGTCGGCCTCGCGCCAGACGCGGAGGCGCACGACATCGCCGGGGCGGAGCCGCATGGCGGCCGCCGCCGTGTCGGCGTGGGTCGCGGCCGCCGGCGCGGGGGCCGTGCTGTCCGCCGCCTGCGCCCGCAGGGCGGGAGAGAGCAGCGGGCCCGCAAGCACGAGGGCGGTCAGGAGGTGGAGGCGGCGCAAGGCTTCAATCCCTGGTCGGAAGGATCACTCTGACCGGCTGGGGGGCGACCGAGACGCCGGCCCCGCCGAGCTCGCCGAACATGCCCTGGCCCCAGCAGTACGCGCCGCCGGCGCCCGAGAGCGCGCAACTGTGCGTGGATCCGCGGGCGCTCACCGCCGCGAAGGTGGCGGCATCGAGCGGGCGCACGCGCTGCGGCGTCGCATAGTCCAGGTAGCGACCGTTGCCGATCTGCCCCTGGAGGCCCGCGCCCCAGCAGAGGGCGCCGCCGCCCTGCGTCACGCACGTCCGGTAGGTGCCCGCGCTCACGTTCGTCGCCTTCTGCTCCCCGAAGACCGGGACCGGCACCGTGCTCGCGGGCAGCGCCGCCGGCTGGAACACGGTGTTGCCCAGCTCGCCGTGCGCGCTGCTGCCCCAGCAGTACGTGACCCCGGTGGTGGCGATCGCGCAGGTGTGCGAGTAGCCCGCGCTGACCGCGACGAACCGAACGCCGCCGGCCACCCGCACAGGCACGGCCGAAGAGCGGGTGGAGCCGTCGCCGAGCTGGCCCCAGCCGTTGTCGCCCCAGCAGTACACGGCCGCGTCCACCGCGACCGCGCAGGTGTGAAAGGCGCCCGCGCTGATGGAGGTGAAGCGCAGCCCGCCCGCCACGGCCGCGGGCGCGCTCCGCTCGTCGAGCGAGCCGTCGCCGAGCTGGCCCTGCCCGTTGGCGCCCCAGCAGAACGCCTCGCCGCCGGGCGTGACGGCGCATGTATCGGTCCAGCCGGCGCTCAGGTCCGCGTAGCGCTGGTCGCCCACCACCTGGTAGGGACGGGTCACGCCCACGGTCGAGCCGGCGCCGAGCTGGCCGTAGTAGTTCCACCCCCAGCAGTAGGCGTCTCCCTCGTCCGTCAGGGCGCACGTGTGCCGCTCGCCGGCGGAGACCGTCGCGAAGCGGGCATCCGACTGGACGCGGACGGGCGTATCGCTTCTCCCGGCCTGCCCGGTGCCGAGCTCGCCGTTGTCGCCCCTCCCCCAGCAGTAGACGCTGCCGCCCACGCGAAGCCCGCATGTGTGCTCGCCTCCGGCGCTCACGGCCGCGAAGAAGGGGGGCGTCTGGTCCGTTGGCGCGAGGGCGTCCCGGCAGCCGCCGAGGGCGCCGGCCAGGACGAGCCCCGCCGCCAGGCGTGCCAGCCGCCTTCTCACCGGCGGACCAGCCGGTTCCAGAGGGTCCGCCGCGGACGCACGAGCCGCTCCGCGGGCTCGAGCCGGCGATCGTGCACGATCCGCTCCGGGTTGTCGCGCAGGAGCAGCTCGGCCTGGCCGTCGGCCCCGGCCTCGGCCAGCACCTCCAGCGCCGCCGGCAGGGGTGAGCGGCCACGGGCGTGGTAGTCGCTCGCCATGGTGTCGGCGAGCCCGTGCTCGAGGAGCATCCATGCCGCCTCGCGCGCGCGACTGCCGTACCAGCCCAGCAACGAGCCGGCGTTCACCTGGAGCCGGGCGCCGTGGTCGCGCCAGGTCAGCGGCACCTCCGGGTCGCCCGCGATCTGCGGGTAGCGCTCCGGATGGGCGATCAGCGGCACGATCCCCTTCGCGGCGATCCGCGCCAGCACGTGGTTGACGTGGGGCGGGATCATCGCGTGCGGAAACTCGATCAGCACGTACGAGCCGCCGGCCAGGCGCACGCGCGAATCCGAGAAGTCCGGCTCCGGGGTGTCGAGCATGATCTCCGCACCGCGGTGGAGCGCGACCTCCACCTCCCGACCGGTCACGCCCGAGAAGGCGACCCAGGCCGCGTCCAGCTCGGCGAGCCGCGCCTCCAGCGCGTCGTCCCGCACCGTCAACTCCGCGGACAGGTGCGGCGTGACCACCAGCCGCCGGACCCCATCGCGGGCCAGCGCGGCGAGCCCGCACTCGCTCTCCTCCGCGGAGCGCGCGCCGTCGTCCACACCCGCGAGCAAGTGGTTGTGCAGGTCCGTCAGCCCGCCAAACGGCAGGTCCGCGCCGCTCACCGTGCCTCCCGCGCGCCAGCGCCGGGTGAGCGGACGGACGCGCCGACGGCCACGCTCGACCCCGCCGCTCCGGCCTGCTCCTCGTCCGCGGCGCGGAGCGCCACGATCGCACCGGCGCAGAAGAACGCGACGTACTGCGTGAAGGGTGCGTAGTAGTCGAACGCGTTGTCCGTGATCGAGATGACCGCCCACGCCACCAGCACGCCCAGCGCCGGCAGCGCGAATTCACGAACCGACCGGTCCAGGTTCCGGGCGGCCGCCAGCGCGACCCGCCACCACTGGAGCACGGCGAAGCCGAACAGCAGGATGCCGACCACGCCGGTCTCGGCGGCCAGGCGCAGGTACTCGTTATGGACCACCCGGATGTGTGAGGCGGCGAGCGCCGTGCGCAGGAGCTCCGTCGTCGAGCCGAGGCCGCCGCCGAAGACGGGATGCGCCAGGAAGCGATGGAGGGCGAGCGGCCAGAGCACGTTGCGGCCCTCCCAGTTGACGGCGTTGTACAGCGCGAGCGGGTGGGTGAGCAGCTGGAACAGCTCCACCGGCGTCGGCACGAATCCCAGCGTGCGCCGCAGCACGGCGGGCACCAGGGGGATCGCGAGCGCGACCAGCAGCATGAGGCCGCCGACCAGCCAGCGGTAGTTGCGCGTGCGGAGCGCGCCCACCACGCCGATCGTGAGCAGCGAGAGCGCGCTGGCGAGGAAGGCGATGCGCGTGAACGTGGCCACGAGCCACGCGGCGAGGACCGCGCACAGCACCAGGTAGCGTACGTCGCGGCGCGTGACGAAGCGCACGAACGAGAACAGCATCATCGTCAGCAGATAGAACGCGAACGGATTCTCGTGCAGACCGAAGCTGCCGACGCGGAGCCAGCCGTCGGCACCCGGGCCGACCCCCCCGAACATGATGTAGATCGGGTTCAGCAGCAGCGCGACGAGAGCGGCGCCCCCCAGCATCCAGTCCGCCATGCGGTCCACGTCGGCGCGCGTGCGGGCCACGGACAGCACGGCCACGAAGACGAGCAGCGGATAGGCGATCTTGAGCAGGAGCCGCAGCCCGTCCAGGCGCGAGTCAGAGTAGAGGAGCGTCGTGGCGGCATAGAGCAGGAACAGCAGGTACCAGCGCGCCGAGGGCGCGGCGAAGCTCCGCTCCACACGCCGCTCCACCGCCGCGAGCGCCGCAATGGCCACCACCATGGCGATCAGGCGGATCCCGTTCATGTCGAGGCCGCCCTGGTCGCGCAGCAGGGACTTGAATCCGCCGGTCAGGAACGAGAGGTCCACACCGCCGATGCCGAGCATCACGCCGAGCATCGGCAGCGGATAGACGATCGTGACCACCAGCAACAGCCCACCGAGGATCGCGCCCAGCGCGAGCAGGGGCGAGAGCACCAGGCCCACCGCCGCGATCGCCGAGAGCGCCGCCAGCGCGGCCACGGCCGGCAGCGAATCCGGCAGCACCCGTTCCCGGACGGACTCCATTAGGGCGTCCTCCGCACGACGCGGCCGGCCTCAGCGCGCATCACGCGGCCGCAGCACGCGGACGAGCACCGCGCGATCCTGGTCGAGGAGCGCCCAGCGCCAGAGCAGCGCGAGCGAGGTCACGAGCGCGACGCCGACGCCCGTGAGGCGCGGCACCATCCCGGGCTGAAGCCTCGCCAGCCCGGCCGCCACGACCCCGAACCCGCCCAGCACCAGCAGTGCATGCGCCAGCCGCTCCTCCGCCCACAGCCCCCGCGCCGCGGGGAAGAGACGCGCGGCGGCCCAGAACAGCAGTCCGGCATCGAGGGTCACGCGCAGCGTCCACGCGAGAGCCGCCCCCGCGACACCCCAGTGCAGCACCGCAAACCAGGCGAAGCCCACGTGCAGCGGCAGCTCCAGCAGATGGAACTTGCCGGTCAGGTCCGCGCGGCCGAAGCCCTGCAGCAGCACGAACGGCACGTGCGCCAGCGCGTTCACCAGCACCCCCAGCGCGAGGATCCGAAGCGCCAGTCCGCTGCGCGCGGCGAACTCCGGACCGAGCCAGATCCGCAGCACGTCCGGTCCCGCCACGACCAGCGTCACGGCAACGGGACCGACCAGGAGCAGCAGGACCTTCACGGACCGCCCCGCCAGCCGCGCAGCCTCCATGCGCCGCGCCGCGCCGAGCGCGCTGAACGCCGGATAAGCCGCCGCCGTGAGCGCCAGCGGCACCATGAGCATGCGTGCGGCCAGCTCGTAGGGTGCGGCGTAGTAGCCGAGCGCGGCCACGGACACGAGGGTTGCGAGGAAGAAGCGGTCGAGGTAGGAGAGCGCCGGCGAGACCAGGCTCGAGACCGTCGTCCAGCTCCCGAACCCGAGGATCGCCCGCACCTCGGCCGGCGCGAGGTCGGGCCGCCGGCGGACGGCCGGCTCGAGGCGCAGGGCCGCGCCGGCGTAGGTGGCCAGCACGGCCAGCCGGACGACCCCGAGCAGGCCGACGATCGCCGGCAGCCGCCAGCCCGCGAGCGCGCCGGCGAGCGGGATCAGGTACGTCGCCGTGCCGGAGGGGACCACGACCGCCGCGATGCGGTCGAAGCGCCGCGCCGCCTCGAGCACCGACCGGAACGGTCCCGTGACGAAGACGACGGGCAGAATCGCCGCCACGGCCAGGAAGGTCTGCCGCGCCTCGGCCACGATGCCCACGCCGCCTCCACCACGGGCCGCCAGCAGCCCGGAAAGGCCGAAGAGCGCCAGCGCGGCCAGGAGACCGAGGACGGCCTGCGCCGCCACGGCGGTCCAGACGATGCCGGAGGCGCGCCGCTCGAACCCGCCCTCCAGCGCTTCGGCCAGGAACTTCGTCGTGGCGCGGGCAAAGCCGATTTCGGCGCACAGGCTGAGCGTCATCCAGGCCAGCGCCAGCACGCCGAAGCGCGCGGCGCCGAGCGTCCGGGTGAGCACGGGGACGGCCAGCAGCGCGGCGAGCAGCGGCGTCGCCTGGGCCACCAGGTTGAAGAGGGTGTTGCGCGCGAGACCGGGCGCCGGGCGGTCGGCGGCCATCGCTCAGAGCGCGGCGCGCGGCGCGGCCCGGGCGGGCCGTCCCGGCGTCCACAGCGCCTCGAGCCGCTCGATCGACTCGGCGCCGCCGGTGTTGCGCCCGATCGGCACGTACACGACCCCGGGCGCATCGCGCAGGTGGTCGAGCGCGCGCCAGAAGTCCACCAGGAGCAGCGCGCCGTGGCCGTTCCGGCGGATCCGGTCGGGCCGGATGGCGCGGAACGCTTCATCCGGTGTCGTGACCAGCACGGCCTCGGCCGCGTCGAGACAGGCATCCGCGGAATCCACGATCGTGACCAGCTCGCCCAGGGCGGCCGCGGCCTGCTCCCCCGCGAGCGGGTCGTACCCCAGCACGCGCGCGCCGGCGAGCGCCAGCTCGCGCGCGATCACCAGGCTCTGCGAGCCCTCGACGACCGGCGTGCCGGGCTTGTAGGCGAGGCCGAGGACGCCGATCGTCGCGCCGCGCGCCGCGAGCGGCCGGAGCCGCTCCAGCACCCGCTCGGTGAACCTCCGGTTGGCCGCATCCGTGACCTCCGGAAGCGCGGCCGTGGTCGAGAGCGCCCGGGCGAAGAAGCCGAGCGCCTGGTTGTCGCGCGGGAAGCATGGCCCGCCGTAGCCGAGCCCGCCCTTCAGGTAGGCCTCCCCCACGCGGCGGTCCAGTCCGATCGCGCTCGTCACCCGGTCCACGTCGCCCCCGGGGATCCGCTCGCACAGGTCCGCCAGCATGTTGGCGAACGTGATCTTGACCGTCACGAAGGTGTTCAGCGCGAGCTTCGTCAGCTCCGCGTTCTCCAGCGACATCCGCCTCACCGGCGGATCGTTCTCCAGCAGCCGGCCGTAGAGCCCCGCAAGGATGTCGCCGGACCGCTCATCCAGCTCTCCGATGAGCACGAAATCCGGGTTGAGGAAGTCACGGAGCACGCTGCCGAGGGCGATGAACGCGGGGCTGTAGCACAGGCCGAAATCGGCCCCCGCCCGCTTGCCGGAGGCGTGCTCGAGGATCGGCAGCAGCGCGTGGCGCGTCGAGCCGGGAAGCACGGTGCTCGTGACCACGACCAGGTGGTAGGCGTCCTTCTCCGACAGCGCCGTGCCCACCTCGCGCAACGCCGCCGCCACGTGCTCCAACGAGAAGGCGCCGCTCTCCTCGCTGGGCGTGGGGACGATCACGAACGTGATGTCCGACGCGCGCACCGCCGCCAGGGCGTCGGTCGTCGCCCGCAGCCGTCCATCTGCCGCCGCGATCCGCTCCGCCAGCCCGGGTTCCACCACGGGCGCACGCCCGCCGTTCACAGCCTCGACCGCGCGCGGATCCACGTCGACCCCGATCACATCCAGGTCGCGGCTCGCCAGGGCCGCCGCCATGCAGCCCCCCAGCTTCCCCAGCCCGACCACCGATACCGTCATGCCCATCCGGCTCGTCTCCTCGTCATCCCCTTGCCCCCCGCGGGCGCCGTCGGGATCCGGCGGTAGAACCGCTCGACCCGGTCCACGACGCTCCCCCACGACAACTCTCCCTCGGCGAGCAGCCTCGCCCGCCGTCCCGCCTCCACCCGGCCGCATGCGTCGTCCAGCGCCTGCGCGACCGCGCCGCCGAATGACTCCGCGTCGGCATCCGCCACCCATCCCAGCCCCCTCGCCTCCACCAGCGAGGCCGCATCCCCGACGCGTGTCACCGCCACCGGCCGGCCCGCGCTCAGATAGTCGTTCAGCTTCCCCGGCCAGCGGCCCCTGTTCCCCAGCGAATCCGGCATCGCGATGGCGCCGAGGTCGGCCGCGCCGAGCCACAACGCAAGCGCCTCCGCGGACACGTAGCCCGTGCGGAGCACCGCGCCCGAGCGCTCGAGGTCGGCCGGCACGCTCACGCGCGGCTCGCCGATGAGGACCAGGCGAGCATCCGGGTGACGGCGCCGGACCACCCGCAGGCCGTCCGTGAGCAGCGCCATCTCCCCCGCCGTCGATCGGCCGAGGTAGGCCAACAGGGCGCCGTCCGCCGCAACGCCGAGCCGCGCCCGCGCCTCCGCGCGCTCCATGCAGGGGAGCGCCGGGTCGCAGCCGTTCGGCACGTGCAGGATCCACTCGGGATCCAGTCCGAGCCCCGCCGCCCGCGCGCGTAGCGCGCCGCTCGCCACCGTGGTCGCCGCCGCACGGCCCCTAAACGCCTCCTCGAACCACGTCTCGACGGGGCCGAAGAACGTGCGGACCAGCCACCCGGAGCGATCCGCGATCCTGCCGCCGTGTCCCCACCAGTCCGCCCAGTCCATGACGAGGCGCGCCCCCGCGCCCTGCCCCGACACCAGGGCCGGCGCGAGGACCGCCGGACGGCAGTCGAAAGCGTGAACCAGGTCCCAGGCACGGCCGCGGAGCGCCACGATCCTGCGCAACGCATTGACCGGACCCCACCCCTGGCGGGCGCCGCTCCACAGGAGGTCCGGCGCCTCGAGCAGCTCGATTCCATCCCGCCGCTCGGCGCGCATCCTCAGGCGCGCCGTCCGGCTGGTCGTGACCAGCGTCACCGCGTGCCCCCGCGCCGCCATTCCGCGCGCCAGGAAGAACGCCCGCTGGAACGTGCCGGTGCCGCGCACGTTGTGGTTGAGAAACAGCATCCGCACGGCGCGGCCCGCCCGTCAGTACGCG
Organism: uncultured Gemmatimonadales bacterium; assembly: GCA_963708135.1. GTDB lineage: Bacteria > Gemmatimonadota > Gemmatimonadetes > Longimicrobiales > RSA9. Next base: position 2,402,175 of record OY970192.1, read on the forward strand.
CCCCGGCAGCGCAGGACCGCAGGGATCGTGCGCAGCAGGAGCTTCAGGTCGAGCCAGAGGCTCCAGTGCTCGATATAGAGCAGGTCCAGCGCCACCCACTCGTCGAAGTCCGCGATCTCCGAGCGACCGCTGACCTGCCAGATGCAGGTGATCCCCGGCGTCACGGCGAGCTTCGCGCGCTGCCACGGCTTGAAGCCGGCGAACTCCTCCGGAAACGGCGGGCGCGGACCGACCAGGCTCATGTCGCCGCGCAGCACGCTCCAGAGCTGTGGCAACTCGTCCAGGCTGGACTTGCGGAGCCACCGCCCCAGCGGCGTCACCCGCGGATCCGTCCGCATCTTGAAGACCGGACCTCGCATCTCGTTGCGCTCGAGCAGCTCCGGCTTCTGCCGGTCCGCGTCCATCACCATCGTGCGGAACTTGTAGGTCACGAACGGACGCGCACGCTCCCCGAGCGCGTTCCAGCGGTAGAGCACCGGACCGCGGGAGCTCAGCTTCACGGCCACCGCCACGAGGAGGAACACCGGAGAGAGCACGACCAGCAGCACGGCGGAGAGGACCGCATCGAGCACCCGCTTCGCGACTCGCCGGAGCCGCCACCCACGGGTGCCGGCGCGCGCCGGCAGGCAGCCGTCCCAGTCGTAACCCGTCCGGGCGTCGGCCACGACCGCCTCGACCGCGGTCGTCGAAGCCGGCGCCGACGCGGCGGCGGACTGCCGTGTTCCGGCCACCATGCCGACGGAGCGGCTCATGAATGCGCCGGGCACCGCCGGTCCGAGCTCCGCGTCACACCTCCGCTGCCCAGCCGGGTGCCGCCGTCGGGCGCAGCAGCCGGCCATCGACATCCACCTGCAGCCCCTGCCCCACCGCGGCCAGCCCCACCAGCACGCGCTTCCTCCCGCGGCATTCGATCACCCGCCCTTCCACACCCCGCAGAGGCCCATCCGTGATGCGCACCCACTGCCCCTCCCGGATCATCGGCGAGAGCTCCGGCTCGACCCCGAGCTGCGCCGCGCCCTGCACGAAGCGGCGCACGTTCGCCAGCTCCTCGTCCGGGATCGGCGAGGGGAAGCCGCGCGTCCGCACGATGGTCGCGATCCCCGGCGTGGACAGCACGCGATGCACCTCGCGCAGCGTGAAGCGGCCGAAGACGTAGGACGGGAACAGCGGCCACTCGACGACCTTCTTCCGGTCCTTCCACTGGCGGACCCGCGGCACCAGCGGCAGGTAATTGGCGATGCCCCGGTTCTCGAGCAGCGAGGACACCTGCTTCTCCGCCCGGGCTCTCGTGTAGCAGGCATACCAGCGTGGCGCTTCGTAGAGGGCCGGCGGTGGCGTGAGCTCCGATGCGGTTGCGGCAAATTCCATGGCTCCGGGCCTCGCGACGGGGGGAACGGGTACACCTTGGCTCTGTCAGTCCCAGGGCGTATCTGACCTAGCCCAACGGCTTCGTATCTTAGGAACGCCGGCGCTGCCGCCGGCTGGTGGCCGACTCCGGGACGCCCCGGCACCGGCCCGCGGCCGGCGCCGCCCCCGGCGATCGAGGGTGGATCGCGGCATCCGCGTGCAGGCACATTTCGTACCGGCGCGTAGCCGGCGGGGGAAGCGCGGGAGGAGGTAGGGACCCGGGCGCGTGGGGGGCCGGGGCACGGCCGGCGCGGTCAGCCGGTGGCGACTTCGATCGGCCGCGACCTGGCCGGCGTGGCCGCGCCGCTGAGGCCCACGATGTGGCCGGCGTCATGGGCGTGGATGGCGTTGCGCGTATCGACCACCAGCGGCGCGAGCCGGGCCACGCGGTCGTAATCGATGGCGCTGTGGTCGGTGGCGACCAGCACGCAATCGGTGGCACGGAGCGCGTCGTCGGTGAGCTCGATGCTCTCGCGCAGCTCGCCGTCCTCGCGCACGACCGGCACGTGCGGGTCGTGGTAGGAGACGACGCCGCCCTTCTCCTCGAGAAGCCGGATGATGTCGAGCGCGGGGCTCTCGCGCACATCGTCGATGTCTTTCTTGTAGGCGACGCCGAGGACCAGCAGCCGGGACCCGTTCACCGCCTTGCGGTGCCGGTTCAGTGCGTCCTGGATCTTGTCCACGACGAAATGCGGCATCTCCGAGTTGATCTCGCTCGCCAGGTCGATCATGCGCGTGCGGTAGTTGAGCGTCTTCATCTTCCAGGCGAGGTAGTGCGGGTCGAGCGGGATGCAGTGGCCGCCGATGCCGGGGCCGGGGGTGAAGCGCATGAAGCCGAACGGCTTGGTGGCGGCCGCGTCGATGATCTCCCAGATGTTGACGCCGAGGCGGTCCGCGGCCTGGGCCATCTCGTTGACCAGCGCGATATTGATCGATCGGAAGGTGTTCTCGAGCAGCTTCGTGAGCTCCGCGGCCTCGGGCGAGCTCACCGGGACCACGGTCTCCATGACGCGCCCGTAGATGGCCGTGCCGAGCGCGCTGCACGCCACCGTAATGCCGCCGATGACCTTGGGCGTGTTCCGTACGGTCCACGTCGGGTTGCCGGGATCGACGCGCTCGGGGCTGAAGCAGAGGAAGACGTCAAGGCCGACGACGAGCCCCGTCTCCTCGAGCATCGGCAGCATCAGCTCCCGCGTCGTGCCGGGGTAAGTCGTGGACTCGAGCACCACGAGCTGGCCGGGACGCAGCGCCGCCTTCACGGCGGCCGTGGCGGACACGACGTAGCTGACGTCCGGGTCGCGCGTCTTCGACAGCGGGGTGGGGACGCAGATCGCGATGACGTCGCACTCCGCCAGCCGGCTCATGTCCGTCGTGGCCTCGAGCCGGCCCGCCGCGACGGCGCGCTCGACCACCTCCGAAGGCACGTCCTGCACGTGAGAGCGTCCGGCGTTTAGCGCCTCCGCCACGCGCGCCGAGACGTCGAAACCGAGCACGCGGTAGCCCGCCCGGACGATCTCCGCCGCGAGGGGCAGCCCGACATAGCCGAGGCCGATGATGCCGCACACCGCGCTGCCGTCCTCGATGCGGGCCCGCAGCGCCTCCGCGCGCGTCCCCGCCTCCACCTCCCCCGCCGCCAGCCCGCCGTCCTCGATGGCGCTCATTCCTGGTCCTCCTGCTCCTGCGCGCAGTGGCGCAGCAGCGCCGCGATCAGGCCTCTGATCGTGTGCGTCTCCGCCACGATCGGCACGGGCAGGCCGGCCTCGCGGGCCGTGTTTGCGGTGATCGGCCCGATACAGGCCGCCACGGCGCCATGCAAGTTTCCGCCCACGGCCTCCACGAACTGCGTCACCGTGGACGACGACGTGAAGGTCACGATATCGATCTCGCCGGCCGCCAGCCGGCGCCGCACCTCCGCGGCTCCCTCCGCGTCCGGCACGGAACGGTACGCCTCCACCTCCTCGACCGTCGCGCCCAGAGCCTCGAGTCCCGCCGGCAACACCTCCCGCGCGCCGTATGCCCGCGGCAGCAGGACCCGCGCGCCGCGCAGCGAGCCGAGCGCCGCCATGGCCTCGAGCACCGACTCCGCCACGTAGGTGTCCGGAACCAGGTCCGCGCGCACCCCCCACGTCTCCAGCGCGGCGGCCGTGGCCGGACCGATCGCGGCGATCCGGGCCCGCGCCAGCGCACGCGCATCGCGGCCCGCCTCCTCCAGCGCGGCGTGAAAGCGGTCCACGCCGTTGACCGAGGTGAAGACCACCCAGTCGTAGTCGCGCACGGAGGCGGCGGCCGCCGCGAGCGGCCCCGGGTCGGGCGGCGGCGCGATCCGGATGACCGGGAAGGCGACGACATCCGCTCCGAGCGCCTCGAGCGCGGCCATGAACTCCCGCGCCTGCGACCGCGCACGGGTCACGACGATCTTCAGCCCGAAGAGCGGGCGCGCCTCGAACCATTCGAGGCGCGCGCGGTGCGCCACCAGCCCACCCGCCAGCAGGAACAGCGGTCCCGCGAGCGCCGCGGCCGCCGCCCGCTCCGCGATCCGGCCGAGATCGCCCATCACCGTCCGCTGCCGGGGGGCGCCGCTCCCGGACACCACGAGGGCCGGGGTGTGCTCCGGGAATCCCTGGCCGAGGAGCGCGTCCGCGACGGCGGGGAGATCCGCCGGGTCGGTCGGGACGACCCGGAGCCCCAGGTGGGCGCCGCGGCCGGCGAGGTCCGCGAGGGTGCCCAGCGCGAGGGAGGCGGCAGGGGCATCGTCGCCATCCGGAGCCACGAGCGGAACGCCGCTGAACCCCGGCGCGGCGGCCGCGGCGAGCAGCCCGGGGACGACCTCGACCGCGACGCCGCGCTCGTGGAGCAGCATGGCCTCCCTCACGGCGACGGGGTTGCCCATCGGGTCTCCCGCACAGAGCCGTATCACGAGGGCGGACTCCTCGGCCGCGGCGGCCATCAAGGCGGCGCGGTCGTCCGGCCCCTCGCCGGGCCCGGCCTCGCGCAGCGCCGCACCGGCTGCGCCGAGGGCCAGCACGCGGGCGTCGAGTCCGCGGTCGTACAGCACGAGGGTGGCCCGGCCCAGGAGCTCCGCCCCGCGCAGCGTCAGCAGGGCTGGATCACCGGGTCCCGCACCAACGAAGTGGACCAAGCCCACGACTGAGCCCCCCTCAAGCTTCGGTCATCATCTCGGCCACGCCCGCGGGCGGCGGCCGCGGGCCGCCGCGGGACGGGAACACGGCCTTAAGGAGCGGCGGGGCAAGGAAAGTCGTGACCATCACCATGAACGTCAATACGCTGAAGAGGTTCCGGTCGATGACTTCCTCCGCGAGACCCATCTGCGCGAAGATGAGCCCGACCTCCCCGCGCGGGATCATGCCGATGCCCACGACGAGCTTGCGGCCGCGGAACCAGAACGGGGCGTAGCCCGCCAGCAGTTTTCCCGCCACGGCCACCGCGACCAGCGCGACACCCATGAGCGCGATCCTGGGGGAGAGGAAGGCGCGCACGTCCACGGCGGCGCCGACCGAGACGAAGAAGATCGGGACGAAGAAGTGTCCGAGCCGGACGACGCCCCGCTGCACGGTCGCCACCTGCGGCGTGGGCGCGAGGACGAGCCCAGCGGCGAAGGCGCCGATAATGAGCGCCGAGCCGGACGCGTACGCCAGCCACGCCAGCAGGAAGGCCAGCACCAGCGCCATCATGGCCACGGTATCCTCGTTGCCGATGCGGGCCAGGCCACGGAAGAGCGGCGGCACGAGCACCCTGCCCAGGAGCAGAACGGCTCCGAGGAAGCCGAAGGCGATCGCCGTCGTCAGCACGATCTCCGGCCCCGTCACCTCCACGCCGGCCACCAGCTTGCCCACGACCGCCAGGATGATCAGCCCGATCACGTCGTCGATCACCGCGGCGCCGAGCACGATCTGGCTCTCCGGCTCCTGCAGCCGACCCAGATCGGAGAGCACGCGGGCGGTGATCCCCACCGATGTCGCGGTCAGCGCGGCGCCCGCCACCACCATCGCCAGGCCGCTCAGGCCAAGCAGGCGCAACGCGACGAGCCCCAGCGCGAACGGCGCGACAACGCCCACCACCGCCACCACCGCCGATGTGCCGCCCACGCGCAGCAGGCGCCGAAGATTCGTCTCGAGGCCGATCTCGAACAGCAGGATCACAACGCCGATCTCGGCGAAAAGGCCCAGCACCGGATCCCTATCCGGCACCAGGCCCAGAACGGACGGCCCCAGCAGCACGCCCGCCAGCAGCTCACCCACCACGGCGGGCTGACCCAGCCGCTCCGCGAGCTCGCCCAGGAGCTTGGCGGAGACCAGCATGAAGATCAGGTATCCCAGGAAGGTGGGCACGGCGGCGACCGCTCCCGCCCCGCCCGCCACGACCCCGGTGCTGGCGAGCATCGTTCCTCCTGACCACTGAAAACGCCCGGCACCGCGGAGGTGCCGGGCGCCAGGTTCCCGGCCGGGAGCGCGCGGCCTCCGCTCAGGCCTTGCGGATCTTCCCCGACGAGATGCAGCGCGTGCAGACCCGGACGTGCTTCGGTCCCTCCTCCGTCAGGATGTGCACACGGCGCAGATTCGGCTGCCAGGACCGACGCGTGCGGTTGTTCGCGTGGCTGACGTTATTGCCGAACCTCGTGCCCTTGTTGCAGATATAGCAGACGCGAGCCATCGCTCCTCCTCGCTTCCCGAATCTAGTCGACCAGCTCGATGAGGGCGACCTCGGCCGCGTCGCCGGTGCGGTGGCCCAGGTGCAGCACCCGGGTGTAGCCGCCCGGCCGCTCCGCGTAGCGGGGGCCGATCTCATCGAACAGCTTCTTCAGTGCGACCGCGTCCGAGATCTTGCGCGCCACCAGCCGGCGGGCGTGAAGGTCTCCCCGCTTCGCCTTCGTGATCAGCGGCTCGGCGAAGCGCCGCAGCTCCTTCGCCTTCTCGACGGTCGTCTCGATGCGGCCGTGCAGGAACAGCGAGGTCGCCATGTTGCGCATCATGGCCTTGCGGTGCTCGGCCGTGCGCGCGAAATGGCGCCCCTTCTTGCGGTGCCTCATGACTCCTGCTCCTCCTCCACCGGCTCGGCCAGGCTCGCCGTCTCCGGAAGCTCCTGATCGACGAGGTACATCTCGCCGTCCTCGCCTTCCTCCAGCTTCATCCCGAACTGCAGGTTCTGCTCATTCAGGAACTGCCGGATCTCCTCGAGCGACTTGATGCCGAAGTTCTCGATGCCCAGCATCTGGTCCTCCGTGCGCTGCACGAGGTCGCCCAGCGTGATGATGTTCTCCTTCTTCAGCGAGTTCACCGACCGGACCGACAGCTCCGCCAGGTCCTCGATCGGGCGCCGGAACAGGTCGCGCAGCGGCGTCGGCACCCGGACCGCCCCCGGAACCGGCGGCTGCGACTCCGACGGGCCGCTGAAGCGCAGCATGTACTCCAGGTGCTTGCGCGCCAGCTCCGCCCCATACGCCACCGCGTCCTCCGGCGACATGCTGCCGTTCGTCTCCACCAGCAGCGTCAGCCGGTCGAAATCCGTGCGCTGCCCCACGCGCGTCTCCTCGACCGTGAAGTTCGCCCGCAGCACCGGGTTGTAGATCGAATCCACCCGCACCAGGTCGACCGGGCTCCCCTTCGGGATCACGTGCTGCTCCGCCGGGATGAAGCCGCGCCCCTTGTTCACGTACAGGACCATGTTGACCTCGCGGTCGTCCTGCAGCGTGAACAGGTGGTGGTCGGGGTTGATGATCGTCACGGGCCCCGTCTTCTCGATCGCTCGCGCCGTCACCGCTCCCGCCTTGTCCACGCGCAGCTCCAGCGTGGCCTCCTCCGTCTCCTCCTCCAGCGAGAGCACCAGCGTCTTCAGGTTCTGGATGAGCTGGTGCACGTCCTCCACCACGCCCGACACCGTCTGGTGCTCGTGGAGCACGCCGTCCATCCGGAACGCCCACACCGCCGAGCCGCGCAGCGAGGAGAGCAGGATGCGCCGCACCGTATTGCCCAGCGTCTGGCCGAAGCCACGCTCCAGCGGGGCCATGACGAACTGCGCCAGGCGACCGTCTTCGGAGCGCTGCACCGCCTCGACGCGCTGCGGCAGTACCAGCCCGGTGAGATCAAGATCCACGTGTACCTCCCCCTCTATCAGGGATGCCCGGCTTGCCGGGATACGAGAACGTCCTGCGCCGCGCCGCCCTCCTCACTCCGGGCGCGCGCGCCGTGCTTACTTCGAGTAGAGCTCCACGATCAGCTGCTCCTGGACCGCCAGCGGAATGTCCGCGCGGCCCGGGCGCTCGAGCATCCGCCCCGTGCGCGTGCCCCCATCCACGGCCAGCCAGCGTACGGTGTCGGGACGCGTCTTCGACTCCAGCGAGGCCTGCACCGGCAGGATGTCCTTCGAGCCGGGGGCGATGCGCACCTCGTCACCCGGATACACCTCCGCGCTCGGCACGTCGAGGCGCCGGCCGTTCACCTCCACGTGGCCGTGGCGCACGAGCTGTCGCGCCTGGCTCCGGCTCGCGCCGAACCCCATGCGGTAAACGACGTTGTCGAGCCGCAACTCGAGGCCGACGAGCAGGTTCTCGCCCGTCACGCCCGCCTGCTTCGCGGCTCCCTCGAACAGATTCTTGAAGTAGCGCTCCGACACGCCGTAGATACGCTTGACCTTCTGCTTCTCACGCAGCTGCAGCGCGTAGTCCGACGTCTTGCGGCGGCGCGCCTGCGTCTGGCCGTGCTGCCCAGGCGCATAGTTGCGCCGCTCGATCGGGCACTTCTCCGTGTAGCACTTGGTTCCCTTCAGGAACAGCTTCTGCCCCTCGCGGCGGCAGAGCTTGCAGACCGGACCGGTATAGCGGGCCATGAACCGTCTTCTCCTTTGTCGTCTCGAGCCATCGTTCGCTTCAGGCTTCTTCCCGCCCGACGGTTCGTGGCGGTTTACACCCGGTCCAGCGTGCCTAGACTCGCCGCTTCTTCGGCGGCCGGCAGCCGTTGTGCGGGATCGGCGTCACATCCCGGATCGACTTCACCTGGAGTCCCGCCGCCGCCAGCGCCTGGATCGCCGACTCGCGGCCGCTCCCCGGACCCTGCACCCGCACATGCACCCGCCTCATCCCCAGATTGGCCGCCTCCCGCCCGCACTGCTCGGCCGCCACCGTGGCGGCGAACGGCGTGGACTTCTTCGACCCCTTGAAGCCCGCCTTCCCGGCGCTGCCCCACACCACCACGCCTCCGCTCATGTCCGTGATCGTCACGAGCGTGTTGTTGAACGTGGCCTTGATGTGGGCGATGCCCTCCGCCTCGACGTGCTTCCGCGCCCGCTTGGTCCGGGCACCCTTCTTCGGATTGGCCATCGAATGCCTTCCGCGACTGTTGGATCGTGAACGTGCGCACGTGCGCGCCCGCACGCGCCTCCGTTCTACTTCTTCGGCGCCTTCTTCTTGCCCGCGATCGCCCGCCGCGCGCCCTTGTGCGTGCGCGCGTTCGTGTGCGTGCGCTGGCCCCGCACCGGCAGGCCGCGCCGGTGCCGCAGCCCCCGGTAGCAGCCGATGTCCATGAGCCGCTTGATGTTCATGGACACTTCCGTGCGCAGCGCGCCCTCCACCTTGTGCTGGCTCTCGATCACGCGCCGCAGCCGATTGACCTCCTCGTCCGACAGCTCGTGCACGCGCCGGTCCGGGTTCACCGCCGTCTGCGCGAGGATCTTCGTCGCCGTCGAGGCGCCGATTCCGAAGATGTAGGTGAGCGCGACCTCGATGCGCTTGTTGCGCGGCAGGTCCACGCCTGCGATTCGTGCCATACGGTTACCCCTGCCGCTGCTTGTGGCGCGGATTCTTCTTGCAGATGATGCGCACGACGCCGGCGCGGCGGATCACCTTGCAGTGCTCGCAGATCGGTTTGACGCTGCTACGGACCTTCATGGCGCCTCGCCATGTGTAGGGTTACTGGACAGCTTTGTAATATACCCCTTCGTTCCCGCCGGATCAAGGGCGCCCGGGCAGGGCCGTCAGCACCTTCGGGCCGTCCGCCTGGACCGCCACGGTGTGCTCGAAGTGGGCGCTGCGCTTGCGGTCGGCGGTGACCACCGTCCAGCGGTCGGAGAGCGTGCGGACGGCGGCCTGCCCCTGGTTGACCATCGGCTCAATGGCGATGACGAGGCCGGCCTCGAGGCGCAGGCCGCGGCCGGCGTGGCCGAAGTTCGGCACGTTCGGCTCCTCGTGGGGGGAGCGCCCGATGCCGTGGCCGACGAGGTCGCGGACGACGCTGAAGCCGGCCTGCTCGGCGGTCGCCTGGACGGCGGCGCCGATGTCGCCGATGCGGTTGCCGGGGAGCGCGTGGGCGATGCCGCGGCGGAGCGCCTCCTGGGTGATGTCGAGGAGGCGCCGGGACTCGGCGTCCACCTCCCCCACGGGATAGGTGCGGGCGGCGTCGGCGTACCAGCCCTCGAGGCGCACGCCGGCATCGACACTGACGAGGTCGCCGGCGGCGAGCCTGCGGCGGCGGCTGGGGATGCCGTGGACGACCTCCTGGTTGACCGAGATGCAGAGACTGGCGGGAAAGCCGTAGAGGCCCTTGAAGGCGGGCTCGGCGCCGGGGTGTGCGCGGATGAAGTCCTCGGCGAAGGCGTCGAGCTCGGCGGTCGTCACGTCGGGGCGGATCTCATCGGGGAGCGTCTCGAAGAGCCGGGCGAGGATGACGCCCGCGCGGGCGATGGCCTCGATCTCCTGCGGGGCCTTGAGGGAGATCACGAGGCGAGCACCCCCCCGATCGCATCCTGGACCTCCTCCACGCTGCGGTCGCCATCCACGTGGAGGACCGGCACGCCGCTATCCTCGTAGTGGGCGAGGATCGGCTCGGTCTGGGCGGCGTAGACGTCGAGGCGGCGGCGGACGGTCTCGGGCGCGTCGTCGTCGCGGCGGACGAGCGTGGCGCCACACGAGTCGCAGCGGTCCTCGACGCGGGGCGGCTCGAAGTGGACGTTGTAGACGGTCTTGCAGCCCGGGCAGGAGCGCCGGCCGGCGAGGCGCTTGACCAAGGTCTCGGAGTTGACGTCCAGGACGACGACGGCGTCGAGCGGCTTGCCGGTCTGCGCCAGGATGCCGTCCAGCGCCAGGGCCTGCGGCAGCGTGCGCGGGAAGCCGTCAAAGATGACGCCGCTCTCGGCCGCGGGGGAGGCGAGGGCCTCGCGCACGAGGCCGAGGATGACGCTGTCCGGGACGAGCTCGCCGGCGTCCATGTAGCCGCGCGCTTGCTGGCCGAGCGGCGTGCCCTGCCGCACGGCCTCGCGCAGGAGGTCGCCGGTGGAGAGGCGCAGGGCGCCGGAGCGTTCCGCGAGCAGGGCTCCCTGGGTGCCTTTTCCGGCACCGGGAGCCCCGAAGAGAATCAAGTTCATGAGCCGTTCGCCGTGTGTACGCGCGGCGCTACTGTAGCGTCCGACAAATAGCTTGACACAAGGAGGCGCCGGGCGTATCCTTGCGCCATGGCGCGACCTGTGTCCAAGATCGAGATCACCGACGCCGAACGGCAAGAGCTTGAGCGGCGTGTGAAGGCGCCCAGCGTGTCCAAGCGCGACAGCCTTCGTGCCGCCATCGTGCTGCGGCGCGGGCGCGGTCTCGGCCAGGTGCAGGTGGCGCGGGAGCTGGGCGTGAGCGCCGCGTGCGTCAACAAGTGGTCCCAACGCTTCGAGCGCGAAGGCCTGGACGGCCTGAAGGATCGAAAAGGACGGGGCCGGCGCCCCTCGATCCCGGCGCACAAGGTGGAGCAGGTCATCACGCGGGCGACTCGGCCGCCCAAGCCGTGCACGCGTTGGAGTGTGCGCACAATGGCCCGTGAGGTCGGGATCTCGCCGGACAGCGTGCACCGGATCTGGCGGGCAAACGAGATCAAGCCGCACCTGACGCAGACGTTCAAGCTGTCGAACGATCCGCGCTTCGAGGAGAAGTTCTGGGACGTGATCGGGCTGTATCTCGATCCGCCCGAGAGGGCGCTGGTCCTGTGTTGTGACGAGAAGAGCCAGTGCCAGGCCTTGGAGCGCACCCAACCGGGCTTACCCCTCGGCGTCGGGGAGATTCGCACCAAGACCCACGACTACACCCGCCACGGCACCATCACGCTGTTTGCTGCACTGAACTACCTCGACGGCAAATTGATCGCGCGCACGGAAGAGCGTCACACGCACGTCGAGTGGCTTCGCTTCCTCAAGCAGATCGATCGGGAGACGCCCAAGGATCTCGATCTACACCTCGTCGTGGACAATTACTGCACGCACAAGCAAGAGAGCGTAACCCAGTGGCTTGCGAAGCATCCGCGCTTCCACCTTCACTTCACGCCGACCAGCTCGTCCTGGTTGAATCTCGTCGAGCGCTTCTTCGGAGAGCTGACGCAGGACGTGATTCGGGAGGGCAGCTTCTCCAGCGTACGCGAGCTGGTGAGTGACATCGAGAGCTACTTGGCCGAACGAAAGCTCCATCCCAAGCCGTACCGGTGGCGAGCCAAAGGCGAGGACATCTTGCGCAAGATCCAGCGTGCACGCGAGGCGCTCACCGCAGTACGCTCGGAGTCTTGTTAAATCAACTCAATTGGCAGACACTACACTACATGTATCGCTGCCGGCCGCGGAACCGAACGCGGCCCTTCTTCATGAAGCCCTCGTAGTGGCGCAGCAGGAGGTGCTGCTGCATCTGCTGTACGGTGTCGAGGGCGACGCCGACGACGATGAGCAGCGAGGTGCCGCCGAAGAGGAAGAGCTGGGCTCCCAGCGCCTGACTGACCCAGAACGGGAGCAGCGCGATCAGGGCCAGGTAGATGGAGCCGGGCAGCGTGATCCGGCTGAGCACGTAGTCGATGTACTCGACCGTGCGCGCCCCCGGCTTCACGCCGGGAATGAAGGCCCCCTGCTTCTTGAGGTTGTCCGCCAGATCGACCGGATTGAAGATGATCGCCGTGTAGAAGTAGGTGAAGAAGACGATCAGGATCGAGTAGGCGAGGTAGTAGCCGGGCGTGCCGACCTGCACGTAATCGGCGATCATCTTCAGGAACGGCACGTTGGCGAAGGTGGCGGCCGTCGTCGGCACGATGATGATCGACTGCGCGAAGATGATCGGCATCACGCCGGCCGAGTTGATGCGCAGCGGGATGAAGCTCTTCTGGCCCTCGCGGATCCGGCCTCGTCCCATGACCTTGCGCGGGATCTGGACGGGGATCTTGCGGGCGGCCATGGTCATGGCGACCACACCGGCCACCACCCCGATCATGAGCAGGACGATCATTACCAGGGCCGGAATGCTGATGACGCTGGTGGTCACCGCCTCCCAGGTACGGGCGAGGGCGGAGGGGAAGCGGTCGATGATGTTGAAGAAGATCAGCAGCGACATGCCGTTGCCGATCCCCCGCTCGGTAATCATCTCCCCGAGCCACATGACGAAGACCGCGCCGCTGGTCATGATCAGCGCAGTGCTGATCATGAAGCTGAAGCCGGGGTAGCGCACCGCCCCCTGCATGCTCTGCAGGAACACCGCGTAGCCCCACGCCTGAAGGAAGGAGAGGGCGACGGTGGCGTAGCGGGTCCACTGCGTGAGCTTCTTCCGCCCGTCCTCGCCCTCCTTCTGCATCTTCTCGACCGTCGGGAAGACGGCCGCCAGCAGCTGGAACATGATGCTGGCGGAGATATACGGCATGATGCCGAGGGAGAAGATGGTCGCCCGCTGCAGGGCGCCGCCGACGAAGAGGTCGTAGAGGCCGAGCACGGTGCCCTGGAGCTGGCCGAACTGCTGCTGCAGCACGCCCACGTCGAGGCCCGGCGCGGTGATGTGGGCGCCGATGCGGTAGACGAAGAGCGCCAGGAGGGTGAAGAGGATCTTCTCCTTCAGCTCCGGGATCTTCCAGAGGTTGGGAATCGGGTTGGCCATGCGCTCAGCTCTCCAGCAGCTCGACCGCGCCGCCCGCGGCCTCGATCTTGGCGCGGGCGCTCGCGCTCACGGCGTGGGTCCGAACGGTGAGCTTGCGGTCGATGTCGCCATCTCCAAGAAGCTTGATGGGCAGCTTCGAGCCCCTGCTGACGAGGCCGCTCGCGCCGAGGGTCTCGGGCGTGACCTCGTCGCCGTCGATGCGGCCGAGGTCGCGCAGGTTGACGACCGCGTACTCCGTGCGGAACCGATTCGTGAAGCCGCGCTTCGGGACGCGCCGCTGGAGCGGCATCTGTCCCCCCTCGAACCAGGAGGGCATGCCGTGATGGCCGGTGCGGGCCTTCTGGCCCTTGTGACCCTTGCCGGCGGTCTTGCCCTTCCCCGAGCCGGGGCCGCGGCCGATGCGCTTGCGGCGGCGGTTGGCGCCGTCCGGGCTGCGCAGATTGCTGAGGTCCGTCATTTCTGCTCCTCGCCTGCCTCGACCTCCTGGACGGCCACCAGGTGCTGGACCTGGAAGAGCATGCCCCGGATCGCGGGCGTATCCGTCTGAATGACCGACTGCTGATGCCGCCGCAGCCCGAGCGCACGCAGCGTCGCCCGATGCTTGCCCGGGCGACCGTTCCCGCTCCTGACCTGCGTGATCCTCAGCTTCCGCGGCGCGTCGGCCTCTTTCTTCCTAGCCACGGCGTACCCCCAGCTCCTGGACGGTGATCCCTCGCTCCGCGGCCACCTGCTCGGCCGTCACCAGCTCCGTCAGACCGTTGAACGTGGCGCGGGCGACATTGATCGGGTTGTCCGAGCCGAGGCTCTTCGTGAGCACGTCGCTGATGCCGACGGCCTCCAGCACGGCGCGCACGGGACCGCCCGCGATCACGCCCGTTCCGGCGCCGGCCGGCTTCAGCAGCACCCGGGCCGAGCCCTGCCTGCCGATGATCTCGTGCGGTATGGTTCCGGACTGCACCGGCACCTCGACCATGCCGCGCCGCGCCTGCTCGAGCCCCTTCCGGATCGCCTCCGCGACCTCGTTCGCCTTGCCGAGCGCGAGGCCGACCTTGCCCTTCTTGTCCCCCACCGCCACCAGCGCGGTGAAAGAGAAGCGCCGGCCGCCTTTCACGACCTTTGCGACGCGATTGACGAACACGACGTTCTCGACGAGGTCCGACTGCTCCCGCCCCCGCCGGCCGCCCCCGCCTCTCTGGTCTCTAGCCATTCCGCTGCCTCTCCATTCGCGATGCGGGCACAGCCCTCAGAACTCCAGGCCGCCCTCGCGGGCGCCTTCCGCGAAAGCGGCGATGCGCCCGTGGTACAGGTAGCCGCCGCGATCGAACACGACGCCCGTGATCCCGGCCGCCTTCGCGCGCTCCGCCAGCAGGCGGCCGGCAGCGCGGCTTGCGGCGGTCTTGCTCAGCTCCTCCTCCTCGCCCTGCCGCTCGCGCAGCTCCGGCGCGAGGGTGGAAACGCCGAGGAGCATCTTGCCGCTGACGTCGTCCGTCAGGTGGCCCTGCATGTTTTTCAGCGAGCGGTGCACGACGAGGCGCGGCCGGTCCGCCGTGCCCTCGACCTTGCGGCGGACGCGGCGGTGCCTGCGCAGCCGCTGCTGCTCGCGATCTCTCGACTTCTGTCTGAATGCCATGGTCCGTGTCCCCGGGCTACTTGGCGCCCGCCTTGCCGGCCTTGCGCCGGACTTGCTCACCCTGATAGCGGATCCCCTTGCCCTTGTAGGGCTCCGGCGGCCGAACCGCCCGGATCTCCGCCGCGACCTGTCCAACCTTTTCCTTGTCGATCCCCTCGACCAGCACCGTTGTCGGGGTGGGCGCCGTGAGCGAGATCCCCGCCGGCTCCGGGTATACGACGGTATGCGAGTAGCCCACGCTCAGGACCAGCGTGCCACCCTTCTTCTCCGCCCGGTAGCCGACGCCGATGATCTCGAGCGCGCGCCGGAAGCCGGCGGAGACGCCCTGCACCATGTTGGCGAGGAGCGCCCGCGTGAGGCCGTGCAGGGCGCGGTGCATCGTCTCGTCCGACGGCCGCTCGACGAGGACCTGCCCGTCCTCGATCCGGATCGTCATCTCGGAGCGGAAGGTGCGCTCGAGCTCGCCCTTTGGCCCCTTCACCCGGACCGTCGCGCCGTCCACGCTCACCGTGACACCGCTCGGGATCGGGATCGGCTTCTTGCCAATGCGTGACATCAGTTCGTCTCTCCGCTCACCAGACCAGCGCCATGACTTCGCCACCCACGTTGCGGGCGCGCGCCTCCTTGTCCGACATGAGACCCTGCGGCGTGGAGACGATCGCGATGCCCAGGCCGCCGCGGACGCGCGGCAGCGCCGAGGCGCCGGAATAGGCGCGCCTGCCCGGGCGCGAGATGCGCTGCAGGTTCCGGATCACGGGCCGGTCCTCGTAGTACTTGAGGTAAAGGCGGAGCACGCCGTGACGCCCGTCATCCAGCAGCTTGTAGTCGTGGATGAAGTGGTGCTCCTTGAGGACGCGCGCGATCTCGGTCTTGAGCTTGGAGGGAGGCACATCCACGCGGCGGTGCCGCGCCCCCCCTGCGTTGCGGATGCGCGTGAGCATGTCCGCGACAGGGTCCGTCATCATGTCGGTGATCTCTCCTATAGTATCCGGTCGCTGCCGGACTTGTAGGAACTGGGGAATCCAGCTCTTACCAGCTCGCCTTGCGAACGCCCGGGATCTCGCCGCGCAGCGACATCTCGCGGAAGCAGATACGGCACAGCCCGAACTTGCGGATGAAGGCCCGCGGCCGGCCGCAACGGGTGCAGCGGTTGCGGGTGCGGACGCCGAACTTCGGCTTGCGCCGCGACTTCTCGATGAGCGCCTTTCTGGCCATGTTCCTCTCGTCTCGGTGTGGCGGCGCGCTCAGACGGCCGCGCCGCTCAGCTCTTCGCCGGACACGATGACGGGCGTGCCGCCCCGGAACGGCATTCCCAGCTCGCGCAGCAGGGCGAACGCCTCGTCGTCCTTGTCGGTCGTGCTGACCATGACGATGTCCATCCCGTGCACCTGCGCGACCTTGTCGTACTCGATCTCGGGGAAGATGAGCTGCTCCTTGACCCCGAGGTTGTAGTTGCCGCGGCCGTCGAAGGAGCGCGTCGGCAGGCCGCGGAAATCACGGATCCGCGGTATGGCCACGTTGATGAGCCGGTCCAGGAACTCATACATCCTGGGGCCACGCAGCGTGACCATGGCACCAATGGGCATTCCCTGCCGGATGCCGAAGTTGGAGATCGCCTTCCGCGCCCGCGTCACGACCGGCTTCTGGCCGGTGATCATTCCCAGCTCCTCGAGCACCGACTCGAGCAGCTTCGGGTTCTTCGGCGCCTCGCCGACGCCAACGTTCAGAACCACCTTCTCGATGCGCGGGACCCGCAGCGGGTTGTCGAAGCCGAATTCCTCCATGAGCTTCGGCTGGATCCGCTCCTCATAGTACTTCTGCAGTCTGGGCTTCATCTGCTCCCGTTCCTTAGCCCTGCGGCTTCGGGATGGCGTTGCCGCTCTTGGCCGCGATCCGCTCCTTGGTGCCGCCCTCGTCGATGTGCGCGCGTGTCCGGGTCGGATCGCCGCTCTTCGGGTCGAGCAGCATCACGTTGGAGGCATGGATCGGCGCCTCGAAGGTGATGATGCCGCCCTCCGGGTTGGCATCGCTGGGCCGGGTGTGCCGCTTGCGCAGGTTCACGCCCTCCACGACCACCCGATTCTCCTTGGCCAGGACGCGCAGGATCGTGCCCTCCATGCCGGCGTGGTTGCCTCGCGTCACGCGCACATGATCGCCGCGGCGCACGTGCATCTTCTGGCGCTTCTTCTGACTGTGGCGGGCGGTGCCCATGCCCATGACCATGCGGGTCATCAGATCACCTCCGGCGCGAGCGAGACGATCTTCATGAACCGCTTCTCGCGCAGCTCGCGGCCGACGGGGCCGAAAATGCGCGTGGCGCGCGGCTCGCCGGCGTCGTTGATGAGCACGGCCGCGTTGTCGTCGAACCGGATGTAGGAGCCATCCTTGCGGCGAGCCTCCTTCGCGGTGCGGACGACGACCGCCCGGGCGACCTCGCCCTTCTTGACGGTGCCGTGCGGGATGGCGTCCTTGATGGCGACGATGATGATGTCGCCCACACGCGCGTAGCGGCGGCCGGAGCCACCGAGGACGCGAATGCAGAGCGCCTCCTTGGCACCCGAGTTGTCCGCGATCTTGAGCCTGGTCTCCTGCTGGATCATTGTCCGCGCCTCACTTCGCCCGCTCGACGATCTCGACGACCCGCCAGCGCTTCAGCTTGGACAGAGGCCGGGTCTCCATGATGCGGACCCTGTCGCCCGCGTGCGCCTGCCGCTCCTCATCGTGCGCGTAGTACCTCTTGGTGCGCGCGACCTTCTTGCCGTAGAGCCGGTGCGAGACTTGGCGCCCGACCGCGACGACGACCGTCTTGTCCATGCGGTCGCTCACCACGGTTCCCACGCGCGTCTTGCGGCTCCCTCTCGTCTCGTCAGCCATATCCGGACTCATTGCTGGGCCTGCTCAGCGAGCTCGCGCTCGCGCAGGATCGTCTTCATGCGCGCCAGGTCACGGCGCAGCGTCTTGAGCAGCGCCGTATTTTCGAGCTGCTGGGTGGCGCCGCGGAACCGGAGCCGGAACAGCTCCTCGTGGATCTCGCCGATGCGGTCGGCGATCTCGCTCTCCGTCAGGTCCCTGATCTCGGCGGCCTTCACGCGTTGCCTCCCTCCGCACCGCGCTCGCGCACGATGAACTTCGTCTTGACGGGCAGCTTGGCGGCGGCCAGAGCGAAGGCGCGGCGGGCGATGTCTTCGGGCACGCCCTCGAGCTCGAACATCATGCGTCCCGGCTTGACCACCGCGACCCACATCTCCGGGCTGCCCTTGCCCTTCCCCATCCGCGTCTCCGCGGGCTTCTTCGTGACCGGCTTGTCCGGGAAGATGCGAATCCAGACCTTGCCGCCACGCTTGATGTGACGCGTCATGGCGACACGGGCGGCCTCGATCTGCCGGTTGGTGATCCAGCCCGGCTCCATCGTCTGCAAGCCGTAATCGCCAAAGGAAACGGCGTTGCCCCGCGTGGCCATGCCGCGCGTGCGACCCTTCTGCTGCTTGCGGTACTTGACTCTCTTCGGCGCCAGCATGGCTCCTGCCCCTATCAGCTGCCCGTGGAGTAGGTCCGCCCGCGGCGGTCCTCCACGACCTCGCCCTTGAAGATCCAGACCTTGACGCCGATCGTCCCGTAGGTCGTCTTGGCCGTCGATTGCGCGTAGTCGATGTCGGCGCGCAGCGTGTGCAGCGGGACCCGGCCCTCGTGATAGCCCTCGGTGCGCGCGATCTCGGCGCCGCCCAGGCGGCCGGCGACCTGCACGCGGATGCCTTCGGCGCCGGAGCGCATGGCCGACTGCACGGCGCGTTTCATGGCGCGGCGGAAGGAGATACGCTGCTGGAGCTGGTGCGCGATGTTGTCCCCCACGAGCTGGGCATCGAGCTCCGGCCGCTTGGTCTCCTCGACGTTGACCGAGACCTCGCTCTTGGTGAGGTGCGCCAGCTCGTCGCGCAGCTTGTCGACCTCGGCGCCCTGCTTTCCGATCACCACCCCGGGCCGCGCCGTGTGGACCGTGACCACGATCTTCTGCGGCTTCCGGTCGATCTCGACGTCGGAGATCGCGGCGTGAGAGAGACGCTGCCGCAGGTACTTGCGGATCGTCTCGTCCTCCTGGAGCAGCTGACCGAAGTTGCGCTCGGCGTACCAGCGCGACTTCCACTGCTTGACGATGCCGAGGCGGAAGCCGAGCGGATGTGTCTTCTGTCCCATGTTACTCCTTACGATCCACGACGATCACGACATGGCTGGTCGGCCGCCGGATCGGCGCCGCACGGCCCATGGCGGCGGCGCGCCAGCGCTTGAGGCGCGGGCCTTCGTTGACGAAGGCTTCCCTGACGACGAGGTCGTCAACGTCCACGAACTCGCCCGCGTCCTCCGCCTTGGCCCGCGCGTTGGCGACGGCCGAGCGCAGCGTCTTGTCGATCTGCACCGCAGCCCGCTTCTTCGAGAACTGGAGCAGCGCGTACGCCTCGCCCACGCCGCGACCCCGGATGAGGTCCGCGACGAGCCGCATCTTGCGCGGGCTCTGCCGGATATGCCTGGACTCTGCCCGAGCTTTCATCTCACCTCGCCCTGGATCGCTTGTCCGCCAGCTTGCCGCCGTGCCCGCGGAAGAGCCGCGTGGGCGAGAACTCGCCCAGCTTGTGGCCGACCATGTTCTCCGTGACGTAGACGGGAATGAACTTGTTCCCGTTGTGCACGGCGAGGGTGTGGCCGACGAAGTCCGGGGAGATCATCGACGCCCTCGACCAGGTCTTCACGACCCGCCTCTCGTTCCTCGAGTTCATCTGCTGGATCTTGCCCAGCAGCTTCGGCTCGATGTGCGGCCCCTTCTTGATCGATCTCGACATGGCTCGGTCGTATCCCTCAGCTCGTGGCCTTGCCGCGCTTACGGCCGCGGACGATGTGCTGGTTCGACTTCTTCTTGTGGTCGCGCGTCTTCCTGCCCTCGGGCTTGCCCCAGGGCGAGACGGGCGGCCGGCCGCCCGACGTCCGACCCTCGCCGCCGCCCAGCGGGTGGTCCACGGGATTCATGGCGACGCCGCGCACCTTGGGCCGGCGGCCGCGCCAGCGGCTCGCGCCCGCCTTGCCGATGGTCTGCAGGTTGTGATCGCCGTTGCCGACCTGGCCGATCGTGGCGAAGCAGGTCCGGTGGATCATGCGGACCTCCGTCGAGGGCATCCGCAGCGTCACGTAGTCGCCCTCCTTGGCCATCACCTGGGCGCCGGCGCCGGCGGTGCGGACGAGCTGTGCCCCCTTGCCGCGCTTCATCTCCAGGTTGTGGACCACCGTGCCCAGGGGGATCTCCGCCAGGGGCAGGGCGTTGCCCACCCGGATGTCGGAGCCGGGCCCGCTCACCACCGTTTCCCCCGGGGCGAGCCCCTTGGGGTGCAGGATGTAGCGCTTGTCGCCGTCCGCGTAGTGGACGAGCGCGATGTTGGCGCTGCGGTTCGGGTCGTACTCGATCTCGGCGATCCTGCCCGGCACGCCGATCTTGTCGCGCTTGAAGTCGATCTTGCGGTAAACGCGCTTCGCGCCACCGCCGCGCCGGCGCGAGGTGATCCGGCCGTGGTGATTGCGGCCGCCGGACTTCTTGAGCGGCTCGGTCAGCGACTTCTCCGGTCCCCGTCGCGTCACGACGTCGTGCTCGACGACGGCCCGGAAGCGGCTGGACGCGGTGACAGGCTTGAACTTCTTGATCGGCATCGGACTAGATCCCCTCGTAGACGTCGATGCGCTCGCCCGGGGCGAGCTTGACGATCGCCTTCTTGTAGCCGGGCCGGCGGCCGATGCTGCGGCCGACGCGGCGCAGCTTGCCGCGGTAGTTCATGGTCCGCACGTCGGCGACGCGCACGGCGAACAGCCGCTCGACGGCGTTACGGATCTCGATCTTGTTGGACTCGGGCGCGACGATGAAGGCGTACGCGCCCTCATTCTCGCCCATGTCCGTGGACCGCTCCGTGACGACGGGGCGGATCAGGACCTCGCGCGGGCTACGCATGGGCCACCTCCCCGGCGCGCTCGAGCGCGGGCTCCTCGATGATGAGCGTGTCGGCCCAGAGCACGTCATACGCGGACTCGGTGCCGAAGGCCTGCACCTGGACGCCCGAAAGGTTACGGGCGGAGCGGTAGACGAGCGGCTTGTGGCCGTCGGTCAGGATCAGCACGTTGCCGCTCGTGCCGGCGGCGGCCAGGAGCTGCGTGATGCGGCGCGTCTTCGGCGCATCGAAGTCGAGGGCATCCACAACCAGCACCGCTCCGTCCTGGGCCCGCGCGTTGTAGGCGGAGCGCCGCGCGAGCCAGCGCACCTTCCGCGGCACGGCCTCGTGGAAGTTCCGGTTCGCCCGCGGGCCGAAGACGTTACCGCCTCCGCGCCAGTGCGGCGCACGCGTGGAGCCCACGCGCGCCCGGCCGGTGCCCTTCTGGCGCCATGGCTTGCTGTTGCCGCCGGACACGTAGCGGCGGGTCTTCGTGGCCGCCGTCGCCTGGCGCTGGTTGGCCAGGTAGGCCTTCACGGTCTGCCACATGGCGGCCTCGTGGATCGTGCCGTCGAAGAGCGTGTCCGGAAGCTCCGTCTCGGCCGACTTCTTCTCGCCCTCGGCCGTAAAGGCGGCTGCCTTGAACATCGTCGAATCTCCCGCGCCCGCCACGATTATACCTTCCTCAGGAACACGAGGCTGTTGCGCGCCCCCGGGACCGCGCCACGGACGAAGATCAGGTTGCGCCCGGCGTCCACACGCTCCACGCGCACGTTGCGCAGCGTGTGCTGCTGTCCGCCCATCTGCCCCGGCATCTTCTTGCCCTTGATCACGCGTGACGGGTTCGTGCCAGGACCGAGAGAGCCGACGTTGCGCGCCTTCGGGTGCCCATGGGAGCCGGGGCGTCCGCGGAAGCCGTGGCGCTTCATGGCGCCCTGGAAGCCGCGGCCCTTCGTCGTGCCGACCACCTTGATTCGCTGGCCGGCCTCGAACTGCTCGACCGTCAGCTGCTGGCCCGGCTCGAAGCCCTCGGGCTCGGCGACGCGGAACTCGTGCAGCGTACGCGGCGCGTACTCCAGCCCGGCACGGGCGGCGTGGCCGCGCTCGGCGCGCGTGCTGCGGCGCTCCTTGCGGGCGCCCCAGCCGAGCTGGATGGCCGTATAGCCGTCCGTCTCCGCGGTCTTGACCTGCGTCACGGGGCAGGGGCCGGCCTCGATCACGGTGACCGGCACGGCGCTGCCATCCTCTTTGAAGATCTGGGTCATCCCCAGCTTGCGTCCGATGAGTGCCGACATCGCCCTAGTCCACCTTGATCTCGACGTCCACACCGGCCGGCAGATCCAGCTTGGTGAGCGCGTCGATCGTCTGGGGCCGCGAGTCGATGATGTCGATGACCCGCTTATGGGTCTTCAGCTCGAACTGCTCGCGGCTCTTCTTGTCCACGTGGGGCGAGCGCAGCACGGTCCAACGCTGGATCCGCGTCGGTAGCGGGATCGGGCCGCTGACGCGCGCACCGCTCTTCTCCGCCGTGCGGACGATGTCCGAGGCGGTCTGGTCGATGACGGCGTGGTCGAACGCCTTGAGCCGGATCCTGATCTTGCCAGCCATAGTCTCTTTTCTCTCGCGCGTGCCGCGCTACTCGATGATCTCGGTGACGACGCCGGCGCCGACGGTGCGGCCGCCCTCGCGGATGGCGAAGCGCAGCTCCTTCTCCATCGCGATCGGGCTGATCAGCTCGATCTGCATCTGCACGTTGTCGCCCGGCATCACCATCTCCACCCCCTCCGGCAGCGTGACCGAGCCGGTCACGTCCGTCGTCCGGAAGTAGAACTGCGGCCGGTAGCCCGGGAAGAACGGCGTGTGCCGCCCCCCCTCCTCCTTCGTCAGCACGTACACCTCGGCCTTGAACTTCGTGTGCGGCGTGATCGAGCCCGGCTTCGCCAGCACCATCCCGCGCTCGATCTCGTCCTTGCCCACGCCCCGCAAGAGCAGCCCCACGTTGTCCCCCGCCACCCCCTCGTCCAGCAGCTTGCGGAACATCTCCACCCCGGTCACCACCGTCTTCTTCACCGCCCCGAGCCCCACCATCTCCACCTCGTCGCCCACCTTCACGATGCCCCGGTCGATCCGCCCCGTCGCCACCGTCCCCCGCCCCGTGATGCTGAACACGTCCTCCACCGGCATCAGGAACGGCTTGTCCGTGTCGCGCACCGGCTCCGGGATGTAGGCGTCCACCGCGTCCAGCAGCTCCGTGATCGACTTCGCCCACTCCGCGCCCGGATCCCCCGACTCCAGCGCCTTCAGCGCGCTGCCCCGAATCACCGGAATCTCGTCCCCCGGAAAGTCATACTCCGACAGAAGCTCGCGAACCTCCAGCTCCACCAGCTCCACCAGCTCCTCGTCGTCCACCATGTCCACCTTGTTCAGGAAGACCACGATGTAGGGCACGTTCACCTGCCGCGCGAGCAGAATGTGCTCGCGCGTCTGCGGCATCGGCCCGTCCGCCGCCGACACCACCAGGATCGCCCCGTCCATCTGCGCCGCCCCCGTGATCATGTTCTTCACGTAGTCGGCGTGCCCCGGACAGTCCACGTGCGCGTAGTGCCGCTTCTCCGTCTGGTACTCCACGTGCGCCGTCGCAATCGTGATCCCCCGCTCCCGCTCCTCCGGCGCCTTGTCGATGTTGTCGAACGACACGTAGTCCGCCAGCCCCTTCGCCGCCTGGATCCGCGTGATCGCCGCCGTCAACGTCGTCTTCCCGTGGTCCACGTGTCCGATCGTCCCCACGTTCACATGCGGCTTCGTCCGCTCAAACTTCGCCTTGCCCATGATCTCTTCTCCCTAACCCCGGACCTTCGCGATGATCTCGTCCGCCTTCGACTTCGGCATTTCCTCGTAGCGGGAGAACTGCATCGAGTAGACGGCGCGTCCCTGCGACATGGAGCGGAGCGTCGTGGAGTACCCGAACATCTCGGAGAGCGGCACGCTGGCGCCGATCACATGGGCCTCGCCTCGCTGCGTCATGCCGCCGATCTTGCCGCGCCGGCTGGCGAGGTCACCCATGACGTCGCCCATGTACTCGGCGGGAGTCACGACCTCGACGTCCATGACGGGCTCGAGCAGCACAGGGCTCGCGCGGCGGGCGCCCTCCTTCAGGGCCATCGAGCCCGCGATCTTGAAGGCCATCTCCGCTCGAGTCGACGTCGTGGTAGCTGCCGTCCACGAGCTCGACCCGGATGTCGACCATCGGGTAGCCGGCGAGAACGCCGTTCTCCATGGCTTCTTTCATCCCCTGCTCGGCGGGCCCGATGTACTCGCGGGGCACCACGCCGCCGACGATCTTGTCCTCGAACACGAAGCCCTGTCCGGGCTCGGCCGGATACAGGTTGATGACGACGTGGCCGTACTGTCCGCGGCCGCCGGTCTGGCGGACGAACTTGCCCTCGACCTTCATGACCGGCTTGCGCACGGTCTCCCGGTACGCGACCTGGGGCCGGCCGATGTTGGCGTCGACCTTGAACTCGCGGCGCAGGCGGTCCACGATGATCTCGAGGTGCAGCTCGCCCATGCCGGCGATGATCGTCTGGCCCGTCTCCTGGTCCGTGTAGACACGGAAGGTGGGATCCTCCTCGGCCAGCTTGAGCAGGCCCTGCGAGAGCTTGTCCTGGTCCGCCTTGGTCTTCGGCTCGATGGCGACGTTGATCACCGGCTCCGGGAAGCGCATGGCCTCGAGGATGATCGGGTGGTCGGCGTCGCTCAGCGTGTCGCCGGTTCTGGTGTCCTTCAGCCCGATGGCGGCGGCGATGTCGCCGGCGTAGACCTCCTCGAGCTCCTCGCGGTGGTTGGCGTGCATCTGGAGCATGCGGCCGACCCGCTCGCGCTTGTCCTTCGTGGCGTTGTAGATGTAGGAGCCGGCGGCCATGGAGCCGGAGTAGACGCGGAAATACGTCAGCTTCCCGACATACGGGTCGGTCATGATCTTGAAGGCGAGCGCGGCGAACGGCGCCTCGTCATCGGGGGCGCGCGTGTCCTTGGTGTCGTCGTGGTGCGGCAGATGCCCCTCGACCGCCGCCACGTCCAGCGGAGAGGGTAGGTAATCGACGACGGCGTTCAGCAGCTGCTGCACGCCCTTGTTCTTGAAGGCGGTGCCACACAGCACGGGCACGATCGCGTTCTCGATCGTGGCCTTGCGGATGGCGCGCCGGATCTCGTCTTCGGTGAGCTCCTCTCCGCCCAGGTACTTCTCGAGCAGCTCCTCCTCGTGCTCGACCACGGCCTCCACGAGCTCGTGGCGCAGCTCCTCGACGCGCGCCTTCAGGCCATCCGGCACCGGGCCCTCGGCCCACTTCGCGCCGAGCGACTCGTCGTCATAGACGAGCTCGACGCGGCGGATGATGTCGACCATGCCGGTGAAGAGCTCGCCCTCGCCGAGCGGCACGTGGATCGGGTGCGCCTTGGCGCCGAGACGGTCGCGGATCATGTCCACGACGTGGAAGAAGTCGGCGCCGACGCGGTCCATCTTGTTGACGAACGCGATGCGCGGAACGCCGTAGCGGTCGGCCTGGCGCCAGACGGTCTCGGACTGCGGCTCCACGCCGCCCACGGCGCAGAAGACGGCGACGGCGCCGTCGAGCACGCGCAGCGAACGCTCGACCTCGACGGTGAAGTCCACGTGGCCGGGCGTATCGATGATGTTGATCCGATAGCGCTCGTCGAAGCGGTCCCAGAAGGCGGTCGTCGTGGCCGACGTGATGGTGATGCCGCGCTCCTGCTCCTGCTCCATCCAGTCCATGGTGGCCGCGCCCTCATGGACCTCGCCCATCCGGTGCACGCGTCCCGTGTAGTAGAGGATGCGCTCCGTGGTCGTGGTCTTGCCGGCATCGATGTGGGCCATGATGCCGATGTTGCGGAGCTTCTGGAGCGGTGTCTTCCTGGCCATACCCGAACTCTATTCCCCTACCACCGGTAGTGAGCGAAGGCCTTGTTGGCCTCGGCCATGCGGTGGGTGTCTTCCTTGCGCTTGATGGCGCTGCCCTCGTTGCGGCTGGCGGCCATGAGCTCCGCGGCCAGACGCTCGGCCATGGACTTCTCCCCACGCCCGCGCGAAAAGCTGACGAGCCACTTCATGGCCAGCGCGTTGCGCCGCTCCGGCCGCACCTCGACCGGCACCTGGTAGGTCGCACCGCCGACGCGGCGGCTCTTGACCTCGAGCACGGGCTTGACGTTGTTCACCGCCTGCTTGAACACGTTCATCGCCGGCTGCCCGGTCTTCTCCTCGATGATGCGCATGGCCTCGTAGAAGATTCCCTCAGCCGTCGACTTCTTGCCGGCCAGCATCAGGTTGTTGACGAACTTGCTCACCGTCGTGGACCCGTACTGCGGGTCCGGCGGGACCTCGCGCTTGACCGCTCGCTGGCGTCTGCTCATGGCTACTTCGGCCTCTTGGCACCGTACTTGGACCGGCCCTGGCGGCGATCGCCAACCCCGCTGGCGTCCAGGGTCCCCCGGATGATGTGGTAGCGCACGCCCGGCAGGTCCTTCACGCGGCCGCCGCGGATGAGGACGATCGAGTGCTCCTGCAGATTGTGCCCCTCGCCCGGGATATAGGCCGTGACCTCGTAGCCGTTGGTCAGCCGGACGCGGGCGACCTTGCGGAGCGCCGAGTTGGGCTTCTTGGGCGTCGTCGTGTAGACGCGGGTGCAGACGCCGCGCTTCTGGGGGTTCGCCTGAAGCGCCGGAGCCTTGTCCTTCTTCTCGACCTTTTGCCGCCCCTTGCGGACGAGCTGGTTGATGGTCGGCATGCGTCCTAGAGCCTCTCGGATCTGCGTGTTGCCGGGCGAAAAAACGCGGGGACTCAGGCCCCCGCAGCGGCCGCTGCAAAAAGTGGCCGGACAGACTTGGAAATGTAAAGGCCGCCCCTCGAAGTGTCAAGGAGCGGCGCTTCACGATTCGGGTGGGCCCGCGGCGCCGTAGGCGCCTGCAGGAGCAGGCGGATGCGGGCGCCGGGGCGGGCGCGGGTCAGTCGGCGGGGGCGCCCTTCTCGGCCTCCTCCTCGGCGCCGCCGGCGGCCTCGGCGAGCCCGGGGAACAGCTCGCGGGCCCGGGCCTCCGTCTCGGACTCCATGGGGGGCAGCTCGAGGCCCTGGATCATGAACTCGATGTCGGTGTTGCGGTAGACCCCGGTTCCGGCGGGGATGAGGTGGCCGATGATGATGTTCTCCTTGAGCCCGATCAGCTCATCGCGAGCGCCGCGGACGGCGGCGTCGGTGAGGACGCGGGTGGTCTCCTGGAACGAGGCCGCGGAGATGAAGGACTGGGTGGTCAGGCTCGCCTTGGTGATGCCGAGCAGCAGGGGCTCGGAGCGCGCGGGCGTGCCGCCCTTGGCGATGATGCGCTGGTTGGCACCGCGGAACTCGCCACGATCGACGTGCTCACCCTCAAGGAACTCGCTGTCGCCGGGATCGGTGACGCGGACCTTCTGCAGCATCTGGCGGACGATGGTGCCGATGTGCTTGTCGTTGATCTTGACGCCCTGGAGGCGGTAGACCTCCTGGACCTCGTTGAGGAGGTACTCCTGCACGGCGCGGGGCCCCTTGATGCGCAGGATGTCGTGGGGGTTGACGGGCCCCTCGGAGAGACGGTCCCCGGCGCGGACCTGGTCGCCCTCGTGGACGCGGAGGTGCTTGCCGACGGGGACCTCGTAGACGCGCTCGTCGCCCTCGATCGGGACGACGATGATCTCGCGCTTGCCGCGCTTGATCTCGCCGAAGCGGATGCTGCCGTCGATCTCGGTAATGACGGAGGGGTCCTTGGGCCGGCGCGCCTCGAAGAGCTCGGCGACGCGGGGCAGGCCGCCCGTGATGTCGCGGGTCTTGTAGACCTCGCGGGAGATCTTGGCGAGGGTGGTGCCGGGCTCGACGGGCTCGCCCTGGCGGACGGTGAGCTGGGCGCCGACGGGGACGATGAACTCGCGGAGCTTCTCGGATTCCTTCCTGTCCCAGATCTCGATCATCGGGTGGAGCTTCTTCTCGCGATCCTCGATGATGACGAGCTGCCGGCGGCCGGTGGACTCGTCGAGCTCCTCACGCACGGTCTCGTCCTCGACGATGTCGATGAAGCGGACCTTGCCGCCGAAGTCGGCGACGATCGGCTCGGAGTAGGGGTCCCAGCTGAAGAGCATGTCGCCGGCCTCGATGACCTGCTCGTCCTGGGCGGCGAGGGTGGCGCCGTAGGGGACGGCAAGGCGGCTGCGGATGGCGCCTTCCCTGGTGAACTGCACGATCTCGCCCTCGCGGCTGGTGACGATGCGCTCGCCGGCGGGCGTCTCGACGAAGGTGATGCGCTCGAACTTGATCTTGCCGTCCACCTTTGACTTGCGCTGCGTCTGCGCGGCGATGCGGGCGGCGGTCCCACCGATGTGGAAGGTGCGCAGCGTGAGCTGCGTGCCGGGCTCGCCGATGGACTGGGCGGCCAGGATGCCGACGGCCTCGCCGATGTCGACGGTGCCCATGGTGGCGAGGTTGCGGCCGTAGCAGGCGCGGCAGACGCCGCGCTTGGCCTCGCAGGTGAGGACGGAGCGGATCTTGACCGACTGGATGCCGG
The DNA here is from genome assembly GCA_963708135.1 of uncultured Gemmatimonadales bacterium. Lineage (GTDB taxonomy): Bacteria > Gemmatimonadota > Gemmatimonadetes > Longimicrobiales > RSA9. The sequence continues at coordinate 2,430,660 of OY970192.1, forward strand.
CGTCCTCGATGGCCTCGCCATCGACCTCATCGATGAGCTGGCCGGCCTCGAGGATCGAGCTCGCCGTCGATGGGATCGTAGACGTCCTCGAGAGCGACGTTGCCGACGATGCGGTCCTTGAGCGGCTCGATGATGTCCTCGCCCTCCTTGAGGGCGGTGATCTCGAGGCCGAGGATGGTGCCGCAGTCCTCCTCGGTGATCGTGACGTCCTGTGCCACGTCCACGAGGCGGCGCGTCAGATAGCCGGCGTCCGCGGTCTTCAGCGCGGTGTCGGCGAGGCCCTTGCGGGCGCCGTGCGTCGAGATGAAGTACTCGAGCACGGTGAGGCCCTCGCGGAAGTTGGACTTGATGGGACTCTCGATGATTTCGCCGATGCCGCCGGTCAGCTTCTTCTGGGGCTTGGCCATGAGGCCGCGCATGCCGGCGAGCTGGCGCATCTGGTCGCGGTTCCCGCGGGCGCCGGAGTTCATCATCATGAACACCGGGTTGAAGCCGCCGTTGGCGCGCTCGAGGCGGCGCACCATGGCGTCGGCCACGTCGTTGTTGGCGTGGGTCCAGGTGTCAATGACCTTGTTGTAGCGCTCGCCGTTCGAGATCACGCCGTTGTGGTAAGCGCGCTGGAAGCGCGACACCTCTTCCTCGGCGTCCCGGAGGATCTCCTCCTTCTCGGTGGGCACCTCGAGGTCGGCGAGGCCGACGGAGATGCCGCCCATGGTGGCGTAGCGGAAGCCGAAGTCCTTGAGGGCATCGAGGAACTCGGTGGTGCGGCGCAGCCCCACGCGGCGGTAGGCCTGGAAGATGATCTCCCCCAGCTCCTTCTTGCCCATGGTGCTGTTCCAGTAGCCCATCTCCTCGGGGACGACGGAGTTGAAGATGACGCGGCCGACGGTGGTCCGGCTCCACTTGCCGCGGCGGACCTCATCCTCGCCGGCATCGGCCTCCAGGCGGCGACGCTCGACCCAGAACCAGCAGGGCGAGTGGTAGGTGACGGTGCCCAGGGCGAGCGCCATCTCGGCCTCGGCGAAGCGGCCATAGCGAGGCGCGCCTTCGTAGGTCTCGTCGAGCAGCTTCTGCGCCTGCTCGCGGCGGTCCTTGGTGGCACGGGCCTGGGCGACGGTGTCCTCGGCGTCCTGCACCTCGAGCGGCGGCTTGGTCAGATAATAGCAGCCGATGACCATGTCCTGGGTCGGGCTGGCGACCGGGCGGCCGTTGGAGGGAAGCAGGATGTTGTTGGCGGCGAGCATCAGCACGCGCGCCTCGAGCTGCGCCTCGAAGGAGAGGGGCACGTGGACGGCCATCTGGTCGCCGTCGAAGTCGGCATTGAAGGCCGCGCAGACGAGCGGGTGGATGCGGATGGCCTTGCCCTCGACGAGCACGGGCTCGAACGCCTGGATCCCGAGGCGGTGGAGCGTGGGCGCGCGGTTGAGGAGCACGGGGTGGTCCTTGATGATCTCCTCGAGGACCTCGTACACCTTGGGGTCGTCGCGCTCGACGAGCTTCTTGGCACGCTTGACGGTCTCGGCCTCGCCGCGCTTCTCGAGCTCGTGGATGATGAAGGGCTTGAAGAGCTCGACCGCCATGGCCTTGGGCAGCCCGCACTGGTGCAGCTTGAGCTCGGGCCCCACCACGATGACGGAGCGGCCGGAGTAGTCGACGCGCTTGCCGAGCAGGTTCTGGCGGAAGCGGCCCTGCTTGCCCTTGAGCATGTCGGAGAGCGACTTGAGCGGGCGCTTGCCGCGGCCGCGGATCGCCTTCGAGCGCCGGCCGTTGTCGAAGAGCGCGTCCACGGCCTCCTGGAGCATGCGCTTCTCGTTGCGCAGGATGACCTCCGGCGCGCGCATCTCCATGAGCTTCTTGAGCCGGTTGTTGCGGTTGATCACCCGGCGGTAGAGATCGTTCAGGTCGCTGGTGGCGAAGCGGCCGCCGTCGAGGGGGACGAGCGGGCGCAGGTCCGGCGGGATGACCGGGACGACGTCCATGATCATCCACTCGGGCTTGTTGCGCGCCTCGGGCGAGGTGCCGGAGTTGCGGATGGCGTCGAGCACCTTGAGCCTCTTGAGCTTCTGCTTCTTGCGGTGCTGGCTGGTCTCGGTGGCGACCTCGCCACGCAGCTGGTCGGCGAGGCGGTCGATGCCGCGGCCGTCCTTGTTGCGGTCCACGAGGTCGCGCTCCGGCTCGTCGAGCTGGCGGAGCAGGGTGCGCACGGCCTCGGCGCCGATCTCGGCCTTGAACTCGGAGTCTCCCTCCTCGCGGGCCTTGACGCGCAGCTCGTAGTACTCGTCCTCGTCGAGCAGCTGCTGATAGCGGACGCGGTCGGTCTGGGCGCCCGGGTTCGTGACCACGTAGTTGGCGTAGTAGATGACCTTCTCGAGGTCACGCAGGGTCATGCCCATCAGGTAGCCCATCTGGCTCGGCAGCGTCTTGAAGAACCAGATGTGAGCGACGGGCACGGCGAGCTCGATGTGGCCCATGCGCTCGCGGCGGACCTTCGAGAGAGTGACCTCGACGCCGCACTTGTCGCAGATGTGGCCGCGGAAACGGATCCGCTTGAACTTGCCGCAGTGGCACTCCCAGTCCTTGACGGGACCGAAGATGCGCTCGCAGAAGAGGCCATCGCGCTCGGGCTTGAAGGAGCGGTAGTTGATGGTCTCCGGCTTGGTCACCTCGCCGTAGGACCAGCTCCGGATCTCCTCCGGGGAGCCGATCTTGAGCTGGATGAAGTCGAAGTCGCTCGAGCGCGGCTCACGGGTGCGCGGGAAATCGATCATATTGGTGTCTTACTCCTCTCGACCGAGCGTAACGGAGAGCCCGAGGGACTGGAGCTCCTTGACGAGCACGTTGAACGACTCCGGGATGCCGGGCTCCGGCAGGTTCTCGCCCTTGACGATCGCCTCGTAGACGCGCGAGCGCCCGGCGACGTCGTCGCTCTTGACGGTCAGGATCTCCTGCAGCGTGTGCGCGGCGCCGTAGGCCTCCAGCGCCCAGACCTCCATCTCGCCGAAGCGCTGGCCGCCGAACTGCGCCTTGCCGGCGAGCGGCTGCTGCGTGACGAGCGAGTAGGGCCCGATGGAGCGCGCGTGGATCTTGTCGTCGACCAGGTGCGACAGCTTGAGCATGTAGATGGCGCCCACGGTGACGGGGTAGTCGAAGCGCTGGCCGCTGCGGCCGTCGCGCAGCCACAGCTTGCCGGCGGGCGTGTAGCCGGCGAGGGCGTTGAACTCGCTGACGGCCCCGTCGAGCCCCTCCTTGATGCCCTTCTTCCTGCCGAGAGCGGCGAGGGTGGGGAGCAAGGTGGCCAGCTTCTCGCCGGAGCGCTCGGCCAGCTCGTCGCCTGCGGCGGCGAGGTAGTCGCGCAGCACCTCGAGCTTGCCGCGCAGGTCGGCGGGGGCATCCTTGCCGAGGTAGGCATCGAGGCTGCGACCGAGCGGCGGCCGCTCGCCGGCGGTGCCGCCGACCTGGTGCAGATCGCGGATGAAGGCGGCGGACTCCTCCGCGCCGAAATCGGGGAACTCGGCGGTGCGAATGCCGAGGGCGCGGTGGGCCCAGCGGGCACCGCTGATCTTGAGCAGGGCGCCGACCTCGTCCTCGGAGGCGCCCTGGAAGACGGGGGTCTTGGCCTCGAAGCCGAGCATCTCGACAGACCCACCCGAGATGAGTCTCGAGGATCTGCCCGACGTTCATGCGGCTGGGCACGCCGAGCGGATTCAGCACGATCTCGACGGGGGAGCCGTCGGGGAGGAAGGGCATGTCCTCCTCGGGCACGATGCGGGCGATGATGCCCTTGTTGCCGTGGCGACCGGCCATCTTGTCGCCGACGCTGATCTTGCGCTTCTCGGCGATGTAGACCTTGACGAGCTGGACCACGCCGGGGGAGAGCTCGTCGGGCTGGAACACCTTGTCGATCTGCTCTTCGGTCTTCTCCCGGACGCGCTCGATGCGCGACCTGGCCTCGGTAACGAGGCGGCGGATGCGCTCGTTGGCCTCCTTGTTCTGGACCTTGAGCGTGGTGAGGTCGATGTCGGAAAGATCGACCTCATCGAGGACCTTGACCAGCAGCTTGGTGCCCTCGTCGAGGTAAGGCTCGACGGTGCCCTTGCGCAGCATGAGGGTGACGGTCTGGCCCTTGAGCAGCTCGCGGAGCTCCTCGTCGCGGGCCTCGCTGATGCGCAGGATCTCCTCGCGCTCATAGCTGCGGAACTGGCCGATGCGCTCGCCGCGCTCCTTCTCGAGGAGCGGGTCGTCGATGCGGCGGCTGAAGACCTTGACGTCGATGATCGTGCCCTCCATCCCGGGCGGGACCTTGAGGGACGAGTCCTTCACATCCTTGGCTTTCTCGCCGAAGATGGCGGTGAGCAGCTTCTCCTCGGGGGAGAGCTCGGTCTCGCCCTTGGGCGTGATCTTGCCGACCAGGATGTCGCCCGCCTTGACGCGGGCGCCGATGCGGACGACGCCGCGCTCATCGAGGTGGGTGAGGCTCTCCTCGGCGACATTCGGGATCTCGCGGGTGATCTCCTCCATGCCGCGCTTGGTGTCGCGGACGTGGAGCTCGAGCTCCTGAATGTGGATGGAGGTGAAGACGTCCTCCTTCACCAGCTTCTCGCTGATGACGATGGCGTCCTCGAAGTTGTGGCCGTACCAGGGCATGAAGGCGACCATCACGTTGCGGCCGAGGGCCAGCTCGCCGTGGTCGGTGGACGCGCCGTCGGCGATGATGGCGCCCTGCGGGACCTGCTGGCCCTGGTAGACCAGGGGCCGCTGGTTAATGGCGGTGTCCTGGTTGGTGCGCCAGTACTTCTTGAGCTTGTAGCGGTCGTACTGCGCCAGCTTGGCGAGGGGCTCATCGGACTGGCCGGGCTTGACGGCGCCCGTGTCGATGATGATCTCGTCGGCGGTGACGCGCGTGACCGTGCCTCCGCGGCGGGCGAGGATGACGGCGCCGGAGTCGCGGGCGACCTTCTCCTCGAGGCCGGTGCCGACGAGGGGGGCCTTGGGGTAGAGCAGCGGCACGGCCTGGCGCTGCATGTTGGAGCCCATGAGCGCGCGGTTGGCGTCGTCGTGCTCGAGAAACGGGATGAGCGCGGCGGCGACGGAAACGAGCTGGTCGGGCGCCACGTCCATGTAATCGATCTCGGCCGGCGGCATGAGCGGGAAGTCGCCGCGCTGCCGGCAGAGGACGAACTCGTTCCTGAAGGCGCCATCCTCATCGATGGGCGCGTTGGCCTGCGCGATGGTGGCGTTCTCCTCGGTGTTGGCGTCGAGCCAGACGATCTCGCGGGTCACGCTGCCGTTGACGACCTTGCGGTACGGCGTCTCGATGAAGCCGAGGTCGTTGATGCGGGCGAAGGTAGTCAGGCTCGTGATGAGGCCGATGTTGGGACCCTCGGGGGTCTCGATCGGACACATCCGGCCGTAGTGCGAGTAGTGGACGTCGCGAACCTCGAAGCCGGCGCGCTCGCGCGTGAGGCCGCCGGGGCCGAGGGCGGACAGGCGGCGCTTGTGGGTCAGCTCGGCCAGGGGGTTGGTCTGGTCCATGAACTGGCTGAGCTGGCTGGAGCCGAAGAAGGCCTGGATGACGGCGCTGACGGTGCGCGCGTTCACGAGGTCATCGATGTTGATCTTGTCGATGTCGGTCGTGATGGACATGCGCTCCTTGACGAGGCGCGCCATGCGCGAGAGGCCGACGGAGAACTGGTTTGCGATGAGCTCGCCGACGCTGCGGACGCGGCGGTTGCCGAGATGGTCGATGTCATCGACGAAGCCGCGGCCCTCGTGGAGCTCGATGAGGTAGCGGATGATCGCGATGAAGTCCTCCTGCGTGAGGACGGTGTGCCCGAGCGGGATCTCCAGGCCGAGGCGCTGGTTGATCTTGTAGCGGCCGACGCGTCCGAGGTCGTAGCGCTTGGGGTTGAAGAAGATGCGCTCGAGGGCGACGCGCGCGGTCTCGAGGTTCGGCGGGTCGCCGGGCCGGAGCAGCGAGTAGATGGCCTTGAGGGCACCCTCCTCGTTACCGGTGGGATCCTTCTTCAGCGTGTTCTTGAGCAGCGGGCTCTCGCCGCCGCGCGTCTGGGTGCCGCTGGAGAAGATCTTGACGGTTTCGATGCCGGCGCGGCGCAGGCGGCCGAGGGCTTCCTGCGTGAGCTCCTGGGCGGTCTCGAGGAGCACCTCGCCGGTCTCGGGATCGGTGACGTCCTCGGCGACGAGGGAGCCGAGCACCTCGCGGCGCTGGAGTCGGCCCTCCCCGGCCTCGCCGAGGTCGAGCTCGCGGGTGGTGTAGAAGAGGCGCAGCACGTCCTCGTCCTCGCCGTAGCCGAAGGCGCGCAGCAGGGCGGTGGCGGGGAACTTCTTCTTCTTGTCGATGTGGACGTAGATGACGTCGTGGATGTCCACCGTGAACTCGACCCAGGAGCCGCGGAAGGGGATGATCCGGGCGCTGAAGAGCTTGGTGCCGTTCGGGTGAATGGTCTCCTCGAAGACCACGCCGGGCGAGCGGTGGAGCTGGCTGACGATGACGCGCTCGGAGCCGTTGATGATGAAGGTGCCGAGCTCCGTGAGGAGGGGGAGATCGCCGAGGTAGACCTCCTTCTCGATGATGTCCTTGGGCCGCCGCTCGTCGTCCTCCATGTCCTCCCAGACGACGAGGCGCAAGGTGGCCTTCAGGGGCGCGGCGAAGGTCATGTCGCGCTCGATGCACTCCTCCACGGAGTACTTGGGCTCGCCGAGGACGTAGGAAACGAACTCGAGCGAGAACTTCTCGTTCACGTCCGAGATCGGGAACACCTCATTGAACACGCGCTCGAGGCCGACGTCCTCGCGTTCGGCGGCGGCGGCATCGGTCTGGAGCAGCGTCTGGAACGCGCGGATCTGCACATCGAGCATGTTCGGCATGGGCATCCCGGTCGAGAGCTTCGTGAAGCTCACAGTGGGCTGCGTGCCGTTGGTCGACTTAGTAGCCAAGGTGGCTCTCCCTCCTCAGGCCCTCGGGGCGGCAAAGAGTGCGCGGCGCGCCGTGGCGGCGCCGCACGAAGCGGCGCGCATGCGGCCCGTTCGGGTCAACAAGCGCACAAACCCCCCGAACCGCCGACGGGGGCGGGGGGATCGGTGCGCACCGGATCTCGTGAAATTTGGTCTCGCTCGCGCGGAGCATGGGCACCCTTCGTCAGCTGTTTCACTCGGCCAGCGGGACGTCCGTCCCGGCCGGCGGCCGGGACGGAACGCGCACGCGGGGCGAGCTACTTCAGCTCGACGTCGGCGCCCTGCTCCTCGAGCTTGGCCTTGACCTGCTCGGCCTCATCCTTGGAAACGGCCTCCTTGACGGCCCTGGGCGGGTTGTCCACCAGGTCCTTGGCCTCCTTGAGGCCGAGGCTGGTGACCTCGCGGACGACCTTGATGACCTGGATCTTCTTGGGTCCAGCGCCCTTGAGGATGACGTCGAACTCCGTCTGCTCCTCGACGGCCGGCGCGGCGGCCGGCGCGGCGGGGGCGGCGGCGGCGACGGCGGCCGTGACGTTGAACTTCTCCTTGAAGGCCTCGACGAAGTCCGCCAGCTCGAGGACGGTCATGTTGCCGATGGCGTCGAGCAGCTCTTCCTTGTTAGCCATGTCGCGTCTTCCTGTGATACGGATGAAGGTGGATTCAGCCTTGCTCTCGCTCGGCACGCAGCGCCTCGAGCAGACCGGAGAACTCGCTCAGCTTCCCCTGCAGGACGAAGAGCATCTGGGCCAGCGGCGCCTGGAGGGCGCCGGCCAGCTGGGCCAGGAGCTGCTCGCGGGGCGGCAGCTTGGCCAGACGCCCGATCTCCTCGGGCGTAACCGCGCGGTGCTCGACGACGCCGGCCTTGAAGGCGGGGCGGTTGTCGTGCGCCCGGGCGAACTCGTCCAGGACCTTCGCGGCGGCGACGGGATCGGCGGTAAAGGCAACCGCCGTGGGCCCGACGAAGAACTCCGCGACGTCGGGCAGCTCGAGCTGCGTGAGCGCCCGCTTGACGAGGGTGTTCTTGACCACGAGGTACTCGACGCCGGCGTTGCGCAGCCGGGCGCGCAGCTCGGTGGCGTTCTTGACGTTGAGGCCCGTGAAGTCGGTGAGGTAGAACGCCTCGGCGCCCTTCAGCTTGGACGCCAGCCCATCGACGACGGCCTGCTTCTCCTGAACGTTCATCGGGCGGCCACCCGGCGGTAGAGGTTCGGATCGATCCGCACGCCCGGCCCCATGGTGCTGGAGACGGTGACGCTGCGGATATAGGTGCCCTTGGCCGCGGACGGCTTGGCCCGGACGACGTTGTCCATGAAGGCGTCGAGGTTCTCCGCGAGGTCCTCGACGGAGAACGAGACGCGGCCGATCGGCGCGTGCAGGTTGCCGGTCTTGTCCACGCGGAACTCGATCTTTCCGGCCTTGATCTCGGTGATGGCGCGGCCGACGTCGAAGGTGACGGTGCCGGCCTTGGGCGACGGCATGAGGCCGCGCGGACCGAGGATACGACCGAGCTGGCCGAACTGCCCCATGACATCGGGGGTCGCGACGGCGACGTCGAAGTCGATCCAGCCGTCCTTGATCTTCTGGATGTACTCCATGCCGACGAAGTCGGCGCCGGCCTCCTCGGCCTCGCGGACCTTCTCGCCCTGGGCCACGACGAGGACGCGGACGGCCTTGCCGGTGCCGTGGGGCAGCACGACGGTGCCGCGCACGATCTGGTCGGCGTGGCGCGGATCGACGCCGAGGCGGACGGCGACCTCGACGGTCTCATCGAACTTCGCGAACGAGGTCTCCTTGACCAGGCGGAGCGCCTCCACCGGCTGGTCGAGCGGATTCTCGCGCGCCGGGACGGCCGTCGCGGCCTTGCGGAACTTCTTCCCGTGCGCCGGCATCAGTCCACCACCGTGTAGCCCATGGAGCGGGCGGTGCCCTCGACCATGCGCATGGCGGACTCGACGCTGCCGGCGTTCAGGTCCGGCATCTTGAGCTGGGCGATCTCGCGCACCTGCTGGCGCGTCACCGAGGCGACCTTGTCCCGGTTGGGCGCCGCGGAGCCCTTGTCCTTGCCGGCGGCCTTCTTGAGCAGGACGGCGGCCGGCGGTGTCTTCGTGATGAAGGTGAAGGAGCGGTCCGCGAACACGGTGATCTCGACGGGGATGATCATCCCCGGCTGACCCTGCGTGCGCGCGTTGAACTGCTTGCAGAACTCCATGATGTTGACGCCGTGCTGACCGAGCGCCGGCCCCACGGGGGGGGCGGGGTTGGCCGCGCCGGCGGGCACCTGGAGCTTGATGAACCCGACGACCTTCTTCGCCATGGAACCTTTCTCATCTACGGTCGGGGCGGCGGCGCGCCGGCTCGACCGCGCGGTTTCAGCGGCCCGGGCGGAGGCGGTTCAGGCGGCGCGGCACGCGTCGCCGTCCTGCCTCCCCGAAGCCTCCCGCTAGTATCCCTTGAGCTGGGTATAGTCCAGCTCGACGGAGGTGGGGCGGCCGAACAGGCTGACCTCCACCTTCACCTTCCCCTTGTCGTGGTAGACTTCCTGGACCGTTCCGGTGAAGTCGCTGAACGGCCCTTCGGTGACCTCGACGACCTGACCGGCGCGGAACGGGATCTCCTCCCGCGGCTCGAGCTCCTCCTCGACCGGGGCGAGGCCGAGGATCTTGTTGATCTCGTCCTCGCGCAGCGGCTGGGGCTCCTTGCCGGCGCCCACGAACTTGATGACACCCTGGATGTTGTTGATCACGTGCATGGTGCGCTGATTCGCGATCATCTTCACCAGGACGTATCCGGGGTAGAGCCGGCGGGTCACGGTGACCCGCTTACCGTTCTTGATCTCCACGACGTCCTGCGTGGGGACCATGACCTCCTGGATGCCCTTCTCCTCGGGCGTCTCGCCGGCCTCCTCCGCGATCCGGTGCTCGATGAGCTTCTTGACCTTGTTCTCGTGGCCGGAGTAGGTCTGGATCGCGTACCAGCGGGCGTCTTCCACCATACCTCAGCGCGTGAACAGGGTAATGACCCCGCCGAGCACGTTGCGGACAGTGACATCCATGAGCCAGATCACGAGCGAGACGACGAGCGAGAAGAAGATGATGACCGCCGTCACGTTCTTGAGCTGGGGCCAGTCGGGCCACGTGACCTTCTTGACCTCCTCCACCGTCTCCTGGGTGAAGGACCGTACGCGGGCGAGGGAATTCGCCATTACTTCGTTTCCTTGTGCAGCGTGTGCACATTGCAGCGCGGGCAGTGCTTCTTCCACTCGACGCGCTCGGGATGCTTGCGCTTGTTCTTGGTCGTGAAATAGTTGCGCTCCTGGCACTGGGTGCACGCCAGGATGACCTTGTCACGGGGCACGTCTCACCTCCGGGCCGGGAGCCGAACGAATCCGGTGCAGCCTTTATGATATCCCGAAGCGCCGTGCCGGTTCCGCCGGCGCCCGGTGCCGGCGCGCTCCACGCAGGGTGGAGCCGACCGGCGGGTCGAGTCGATCGAGGTGTCGATCAATGGTTTCGGGGACGACGCGCGCGCCGGCAGTAGCGCCGGGGGTGTCCCGCACGCGCGGCTCCCGAGTACAAGGCGCGCGCGTGCGACTGCGTGCCGCGCTACTCGATGATCTCGGTGACGACGCCGGCGCCGACGGTGCGGCCGCCCTCGCGGATGGCGAAGCGCAGCTCCTTCTCCATGGCGATCGGGCTGATCAGCTCGATCTGCATCTGCACGTTGTCGCCCGGCATCACCATCTCCACCCCCTCCGGCAGCGTGACCGAGCCGGTCACGTCCGTCGTCCGGAAGTAGAACTGCGGCCGGTAGCCCGGGAAGAACGGCGTGTGCCGCCCCCCCTCCTCCTTCGTCAGCACGTACACCTCGGCCTTGAACTTCGTGTGCGGCGTGATCGAGCCCGGCTTCGCCAGCACCATCCCGCGCTCGATCTCGTCCTTGCCCACGCCCCGCAAGAGCAGCCCCACGTTGTCCCCCGCCACCCCCTCGTCCAGCAGCTTGCGGAACATCTCCACCCCGGTCACCACCGTCTTCTTCACCGCCCCGAGCCCCACCATCTCCACCTCGTCGCCCACCTTCACGATGCCCCGCTCGATCCGCCCCGTCGCCACCGTCCCCCGCCCCGTGATGCTGAACACGTCCTCCACCGGCATCAGGAACGGCTTGTCCGTGTCGCGCACCGGCTCCGGGATGTAGGCGTCCACCGCGTCCAGCAGCTCCGTGATCGACTTCGCCCACTCCGCGCCCGGATCCCCCGACTCCAGCGCCTTCAGCGCGCTGCCCCGAATCACCGGAATCTCGTCCCCCGGAAAGTCATACTCCGACAGAAGCTCGCGAACCTCCAGCTCCACCAGCTCCACCAGCTCCTCGTCGTCCACCATGTCCACCTTGTTCAGGAAGACCACGATGTAGGGCACGTTCACCTGCCGCGCGAGCAGAATGTGCTCGCGCGTCTGCGGCATCGGCCCGTCCGCCGCCGACACCACCAGGATCGCCCCGTCCATCTGCGCCGCCCCCGTGATCATGTTCTTCACGTAGTCGGCGTGCCCCGGACAGTCCACGTGCGCGTAGTGCCGCTTCTCCGTCTGGTACTCCACGTGCGCCGTCGCAATCGTGATCCCCCGCTCCCGCTCCTCCGGCGCCTTGTCGATGTTGTCGAACGACACGTAGTCCGCCAGCCCCTTCGCCGCCTGGATCCGCGTGATCGCCGCCGTCAACGTCGTCTTCCCGTGGTCCACGTGCCCGATCGTCCCCACGTTCACATGCGGCTTCGTCCGCTCAAACTTCGCCTTGCCCATGATTCCCCTCGAGAGTGATCGCCGGTCCAGGTTCAGGAGCTCGCGATGGGGATTGAACCCATGGCCTCTCCCTTACCAAGGGAGTGCTCTACCACTGAGCTACGCGAGCCATCGTAGCGCGGCGCGGCCGAAGGAGGCATCCTCCGCCCGCGCCGCGACAGTTCATCTCGGAGCGACGGGGACCGCGGCGGGCGCTACGGCCGGCGGGGCCCCCGGGGTCCCGGGCGGGCGCGAGGGCCGGCTCCGAGACAGACCGCAATGATATAGGAGGAGAGGGAGGGAGTCAAGGGCTGGGACGGCCCGGGACGGCGGGACCGCGGGTCAGGGTGGGGGTGGGGGTGCGGGAAACGGTGGGGGTGGGGGTGGGGGTGAGGCGGCGGACGGGAGGGGTGGGAGGGACAGGGGGAGTGGGTTACATTGGCGGGCGGGGCGGGCGGGGGAGCGCCCCAGGGAAACTTCAACGCGGAGTGAAGAATGCTGGAGTTCAAGGAGAATCAGTGGGGGACGGGGTACACGGTGCTGAAGGACGGGGAGCGGGTGGCGTCGGTGATCCCGCAGGGGGACAAGGTGGGGTACACGGTGTTCAACACGCCGGACATGGGGACGAAGGGGTCGATCGAGGACGTGAAGTCGCACCTGGAGAAGGTGCTCGGCTGAGGCTCCGGCGGAGCCGAACGGAACGCGCCCGGCCGCGAGAGAACGCGGTGCGGGCGCGTTCCGCATTCGGGGGGCCGGCTCCGGGTCCGCGCGGGGTGCTTCCGGCCGCATCCGGGGGATCCCCGGTCCCCGGAGCCTGCGCCGGGAGATCCCGAGCAGTGGGGGCCGCACGGATCGGCCGGCCCGCGTGGGGCGGGGCGGCCGATCGGGGGTGGGGGAGAGCGGGCGACCGGGCTCGAACCGGCGACCCCGAACTTGGAAGGCTCGTGCTCTACCAACTGAGCTACGCCCGCGAAAGCGGCCGGAGCGGGCCGGCCGGGGAGGAAAGATAGCGCTGGAGGCGCTGGGTCTCAAGTCGGAGCGGGGCAGGCCGGGCGGCGCTCGGGGGGTGCCGGCGGGGTCCGGGGCATCGAGCGGGGAGGGGGGTCGGATCGGGGGCCGGCGCGAGCTGGGCGAGGGGGGTGGGTGGGCTCGGGGTGGCGGGGTCGAGGGTGGCACGACTCGTGCGCCCCGGGGCGACGACTCAAAGTACTCCAACCGGTTGTCCAGGCGGGTGTTACAGACGCCGGTCGGATTCTCGAACTGGAGGTTTGCTGCCATGGGCCGGACACTGACCACGATCGCGCTGCTGGCGGTCACGAGTGCCTCGCTGCTGGCGGGCTGCGGCGATCAGAACAACGCTGTGACGACGGGCGGAACGGGGCGGATCTCGATCATGCTGACGGACGCGCCCTCGGCGACGGTGCAGTCGGCGGTGGTGACGATCTCGAAGGTGTACCTGGTGGGGAGCGCGGCGGACACGGCGGACGCTTCGGCGCAGGTGCAGCTGCTGCCGGCGCCGGTGACGACGGACCTGCTGACGCTGTCGAACGACCTGGCGACGCTCGTGGACACGATGACCGTGAAGGCGGGCACCTACCAGCAGCTGCGGTTCGTGATCGACGGGGCGTACATCCAGACGGTGGACGAGAACGGCGCGACGCACGCGTACGCGACGGCTGGGTATGCCAACGCGCCGGGCCCGGTAGAGGGGACGCTGAAGTGCCCGAGCTGCGCGCAGAGCGGGATCAAGGTGAACCTGCCGGACGGGGGCCTCACAGTGGCAGAGGATGAGACGACGGGGCTGCTGGTCAACTTCAACGTGGCGGACACGTTCGGCCACCAGGCGGGGAACTCCGGGATGTGGGTCATGCACCCGACACTGAACGCCACGGAGGCGACGCTGGCGGGGAAGGTGCACGTCACGCTGGCGCTTCCGGACTCGGTCACGCTGCCGATGATCGACACGGTGACGACGACGCTGGGCAGCTTCTCGGCTGAGTTGAAGCCGGCGGGTGCGGATTCGACCGCAACGGGCACGATCGTTCAGTTCACGAACAGCAACGGCACGTACGTGGCCGACTACAGCTACCTGGTGCCCGGAACCTACACGCTGGACATCGTGGGCCCGTCGGGTCTCACGTTCACGACCTCGCCGGTCACGCAGACGGTGACGGTCGAGGGTGGCGGCACGGCGAACGCGGACTTCACGATCACGTCAGCGGTGCTTGCCGCCGGCGGCTAAGCCGGGCGTCGGGCGCGACCCGGTCGAGGGGACTGGCCCTCCCCGGCAGGACGCGCCGAGGAGGGAGAGAAGGCGGAGAGGAGCGGCGGTCCGGGGGGCTGCCGCTCCTCTTCGTTCGCTGCCGAGCGGGTCTGGTTGGAGGGCTCGCTACTTCGGCGCGCTCCGGACCGCAGCGGCGTCGGGATCCGGGATGGGCGTCGCGACGATGGCGGCGCCGTCGGTCGCGCGACGGCCACGCGCGCTGAGCAGCGCCTCGACGTCCACGCCGAACGCCGTGGAGAGCTGCTCGACGAGGGCGAGGGCGCCGCGGAAGCGCTGGTTGGCGACGTTGGCGATGCCGTCGCCATCGCCGCCGTCCACGACGACCATGCGGTCGACGTCGATGCCCTCGACGGCCCTGGACGCGACCTCCATCAGGCCCGGCAGCTTCTCGGCCATGAAGACCTGGAAGCCGCGTTCGCCGCCCCCGCGGATGGTGGAGAAGAGCAGCTCGAGGACCTGGGCCTGCGCCCGGCCCGTCTCGAGAATGGGCGCCGCGGTGGCCTTCGCCCGGGACTCGGCGGCCGTGCGCTCCGCTTCGGCCGGCGTGATGACATCGGCGTTGAGGCGCTCCCGCTCCGTCTCCGTGCGCCGCTGCTGCAGCTCGCGCTGCGCCTCGACCTCGGCGCGCTCGGCGGCGACGCGGGCGATCTTGTCCGCGGTTTCCGACTCCTGCCGGAGCTGGGCCTGGCGCACCTTCAGCTGCGTCTGCGCCTCCGAGATCTGGATCTGGGCGTGCGCCTCCGCCACGGCCGCAGTCTGGTCCGCGGCGGCTTTCTTCTGCCGCGTCTCCGACTGGTTCTCCGCCTCGGCCACCTCGGCCTCCTTGATCACCTGCGCCGTCTTCTTCCGCCCCATGGCGTCCAGGTAGCCGACCTCGTCGCTCACGTTCTGGATCTTCAGCACGTCCAGCGAGAAGCCCAGCTTCTTGAGATCGTTCTCCGCCTCCTCCGCCAGGTTCTGCGCGAACATGAGGCGGTCCTCGTTGACCTGCTCCGGCGTGAGCGTCGCCAGCACGCCCCGCAGGTTGCCCGTCAGCGTCTCCTTCGCCAGCCCCTCGATCTCGTCGGGCAGCTTCCCGAGCAGTCGCTCCACGGCGTTGTTGAAGTCGGTCTCCGGCTCGGAGGCGATCTTCACGTTCGCGATGGCCTGCACGCTCAGCGGGATGTTCCCCTTCGAGAAGGCGTTGGCGACCGTGATCTCCAGCGGGATCGTCGCCAGCGACAGGTACTGCGCGCTCTCCAGGATCGGGATCCGGATCGTCCGGCCCCCGATGACGGCCCGGTAGCCGACGCGCTGCCCGTCGTTCAGCGTGCGACGCCGGCCGGTGATCACCGCCGCCCGGTTCGGCGGTACGATGATGATGAGGCTGCTGATCGTCCAGATGACGACGAGCACGGCCGCGAACACGACCAGTCCCGCCACCACGCCGAAGCTCTCCAGCATCCGATCCTCCTACTCCGAGGGTGCATCGAAGGGGGCGACGAGGGCCGTGCCCTCGCGCATCTCCACGATCACGACGTCTCTGCCGACGTCGGTCGCTATGGGGTCGCGTCCGAACGGCCGCGCCCGCAGCTCGTACTCGCGCGCACCACGCCGGACCAGGATCCGGCCGGAGCGCTGCGCGTCGACGGGCAGCACCACCGTGGCGGCCAGCCCGACGAAGCTGCTCTCGCCCTGCCGCTCGCCGGCCTCCGTCGAGCGGACCCATCCGAACACGGCGACGCTCACGCCCGCCGCCAGCACCCCGCAGAGCCCGCTGCCGGCCGCGACCAGCAGCGGGCTCGCGGCCGGTGCCAGGCGCGCGAGCAGCACGCCGGTCGCCCCGAAGCCGAACAGAAAGTAGGTGACGGTGCGCAGCGAGAGGATGCGGACCGCCTGCACGTCGTGGCCGCCGGACGCCGCGGCGCCGGACGCGTCCGTCAGGGCGTGGGCGCCGATGGCGACGTCGCCTTCCGCACCCTCCGTTGACAGCTCGACCTCGTGGCCGCCGCCGGCAAAGTCGACGTCGTGCCCCCCGAAGCCGATGTCCGCATCGTGTCCGCCAAGCACGTCGCCGAACAGATCGCCGAGCAGCGACACGAGGAGCATCCCGCCGCCGACGATGAGGGAGAACCAGTAGAGGGACTGCATCAGAGGGACTGCATTCTGTATCCGAGCGGGCCAGGGGGCCGGACGATCCTGTCAGGGATGAAGTTTGCGCGCCCGTCCCGGCCTGGCAAGAGGACGTGCCGCCGTCTCCCCTCGGTTCGAGCAGTGGTGGGAAATTCTTTCCCGCAAGAGCTGACGGTGGGACTCGAACCCACGACCTGCCGCTTACAAGGCGGCTGCTCTACCAGCTGAGCTACGTCAGCACGCCAAGACCTTACCCGTCCCCGCCCTCAGAGGTCAACGCAGGGAGCCCCGAGCCCGGCATCCCGCATCCCGCGTCACCCCCTCCTCCACCTCGCCCCCTGCGCCGTATCCTCGACGACCACGCCCGCGGCAGTCAGCTCCTCGCGGATCGCGTCGGCGGCGGCGAAATCGCGGGCCTTGCGCGCCGCCTGGCGCGCGGACAGCCGCTCCTCGACCCAGGCGGCGAAGTCCTCGTCGACGCCGGGCGCGTGGGCGTGGGCGAGCGAGATCACGCCGAGCACCTCGTCGGCGCGGCGCAGCGCGGCGAGTGCCGTGTCGCGCTCGGCCGCCGCCACGCTGCCGGAGGCATCGAGCGCGGCGTTGCCCTGGCGCACGAACGTGAAGAGGGCGGCGAGCGCGGCGGGGGTGTTCAGGTCCTCGTCGAGCGCGGCCTCGAAGTCCCGGAGCAGGGTCTCGGCGAGCGCGGGCAGCGGCGAGGGGGGCGCGTCGGGCGAGGTCGTCGCCTTCTCGAGGCGGGTCTCGAACTCCACGAGCCGGCGGACCGCCGCCGCGGCGTCATCCAGCCCGTCCTCGCTGAAGTTGAGCTCCTTGCGGTAGTGGGCGGAGAGGAGCAGGTAGCGGATGGCGGCGGGGCTGCGGCCGTCCTCGAGCAGCGCGCGCAGGGTGACGAAGTTGCCGAGCGACTTCGACATCTTCTCGGCGTTGATCGTCAGGTGCTTCACGTGCAGCCAGGTGCGCACGAAGGGCTCGCCGGTGGCGGCCTCGGACTGCGCGATCTCGTCCTCGTGGTGCGGGAAGATGAGGTCCTCGCCGCCCACGTGGATGTCGAAGGTGTCGCCGAGCTCGGCCATGCTCATGGCGGAGCACTCGATGTGCCAGCCGGGGCGGCCCTCGCCCCACGGCGTCGGCCAGACCGCGCCGACCCGGCGGTCGGCATCGCGGGAGGCCTTCCACAGCGCGAAGTCGCGCGCATCCTCCTTGAAGTCGTCCGCGTCCGCGACCCGCGCCCGCTGCTCGAGCCCCGCGCCGGAGCGGATCTCGCGAGTGTCCAGCCTGGACAGGCGGCCGTAGGCGGGGAACGAGGAGATGTCGAAGTACACGGAGCCGCCGGCCTCGTAGGCGTGCCCGCGCTCGAGGAGGCGGCCGATCAGCTCGACCATCTGCTCGATGTGGTGCGTGGCCCGGGGGTAGACGTCGGCGGGGCGCACGCCCAGCGTCTCGAGGTCCTCGAAGAAGCCGCGGGCGACGCTCTCCGTGAACGCGTCCAGCGCGATGTCCGCCTCCGCCGCGCCATTGATGGTGCGGTCGTCCACGTCCGTCAGGTTCATGACGAAGCGGACGTCGAGCCCCTTCCACTCGAGGGTGCGGTGCACCAGGTCCGAGAAGAGGAACGTGCGGTAGTTGCCGATGTGCGGCAGCTTGTAGACCGTGGGGCCGCACGCGTACATGCCGATGCGGCCCGGCTCGAGCGGCTCGAGCGGCTCGAGCGCGCGGCTGAGCGTGTTGTAGAGCTTGAGCGCCATCGTCCGCTCCCTACCTCCCCGGCTCGGCCGCGCCCCGCCCCGCGAGCGCGCCATCGCCCGCGGGCTCCGGCCGCTGGCCGTCCCCCCAGTAGAACGTCATGTGCGGGAACGGGATCTCGATCCCCTCCGCGTCGAAGCGGTTCTTCACCCGCCGGCGCAGCTCGCGTGCAATGTCCCACTGCTTGAGCGGCAGCGTCTTGGCCATGACGCGCACGACCACCGCCGAGTCGCCAAATTCCTGCACGCCCGGCACGACCGGCTCCTCCAGCAGCAGCGGCGCCCACTCGGTGTCGCCGTACAGCTGCTCGCACAGCTCGCGCAGCACCGCGATCACCCGGTCCACGTCCTCCTTGTACGCCACCCCGATGTCCAGCACGGCGCGCGACCACGACTTGGTCAGGTTGCTGACCATGGTGACCTCGCCGTTCGGGATGATGTGGACCACGCCCTCGACGTCGCGCAGCACGGTCGTGCGCAGGGTGATCTTCTCGACCGTGCCGGCCGTGCCGCCGATGCGGACCACGTCGCCGATGCCGAACTGCCCCTCCATCAGCATGAACGTGCCGTTGATGATGTCCTTCACGAGCGACTGCGCGCCGAAGGAGAAGGCCAGCCCGACGATGCCGACGGACGCGAGCAGCGGCGCGATGTCGATGTACTGCTTCAGGACCATCAGGGCCGCGATGGTCGCGATGCTGAACACCGCCACGTTGTTCAGCAGGCTGGCGATCGTCTGGACGCGCTGCTCGCGCACCCGCTTCACCAGCGGGTCCTCCTCCTCGATCTGGTGCATCACGAGGCGGTGCGTGAACAGCTTGGTCAGCCGGTAGGCAACGAAGGCGACGACCACGATGATGACGGTCGCGATGAGGTCGGCGACGAGCCGCTCCGCGTTGAATCCGGGCAGCAGGCGCAGCCCCCCCGTGTCCGCTCCGGCCGCCGCCGCCCGGCCCGCCAGCACCCGTGCGGCCTGGAGCATCACGGCAGCAGCCGGATCTGGGTGATCCGCCAGCCGTCCGACTCCCGGACGAGCGCCAGGAACACCGTCGCGTGCTCGGGGATCGTGGTGCCGCGCGTGCGCGTGAACCAGGCCAGCTCGCCGAACGCGCGCGGCGGCGCGCCACCCACGATCTGCGCCAGCCCCGCGCGCAGCGTGACCGTCTCCCGGTCGTCGAAGATCCGCCGCAGCATGGCCGCCGCCTGGCGCGCGCCGAGCGGGCCGACCGGGCCGCCGTTCACGTCGATCGACAGCCCCGAGCGGGACGCCAACGCCGCCACGCCGGCCGCATCACCGTGCGCCCACGCGTTGGCGAAGCGGTCGAGCGCGCGCTCCAGCTCCTGGGCATGCAGGGGGCCGGCCACCGCCAGGAGGAGCGCGACGGCGAGCAGCAGCGGGCGCCGCATCATTCACCGGCCTCCACCATGCCGGCGATCTCCTCGTTGATGCGCTCCGCGACGGCCACGGGATCCTCCGCGCCGGTGATCGGCCGCCCGATCACGAGGTAGTCGGCGCCGGCACGCACCGCCTCCGCCGGCGTGGCGATGCGGGCCTGGTCGCCCTGCAGCTCGCCCGCGGGCCGGATCCCCGGCGTCACCACCAGGAAGTCCGCGCCGTAGCGGCGCTTCATGACCTCGGCCTCGAGCGCGGAGGTGACGATGCCGTGGAGCCCCGCGTCCGCGGCCAGCCCGGCAAGGCGCGCCACCTCCTCGCGCATTGACAGCAGCTCCTTGCCCCAGACCTCCTCGACGTCTCCCGGCGTGAACGACGTGAGCAGCGTCACGCCGAGCAGCCGTGGCCCATCGTCTCCGGCCGCCTCCCGTGCCGCCCGCAGCATGGCCGTGCCGCCGGACGCGTGCAGCGTGAGCATCTCGACCTCGAGCTCCGCGGCCGCCCGCACAGCCTGCGCGACGGTGTTCGGGATGTCATGGAACTTCAGATCGAGGAAGACGCGGCGGCCGCGCTCGCGCAGCGCGTGCACGATCTCCGGACCGCCGCGCGTGAAGAGGGACGGGCCGATCTTGTAGAAGTCGACGGTGTCGCCGAGGCGGTTCACGAGCTGGAGCGCCCGGGCGACCTCCGGCAGGTCGAGCGCGACGATGATCTCAGGCATGCGCGGCCTTGTGCGGGGAAGGCGCGCGCCCGCCGGCGTGCGCCGCTCCGACCAGCTCGCGGACGTCGGCCACCCGCTGCCGCCGGCCGAGCCGTTCGAGTCCAGACAATACACGCGCGGCCGCGCGAGGGTCCGCGAAACTGGCCGTCCCGACCTGCACCAGCGAGGCTCCCGCGAGCAGGTACTGCATGGCATCTTCCGCCGTGCGGATCCCGCCCACGCCCAGGATCGGCACGTCCACACGCCGCCTCGCCTGCCACACCGCGTGCACCCCGATCGGCAGGAGCGCCGGCCCGCTCACCCCACCCGGCCCCTGCCCCAGCACCGGCCGCCGCGTCTCCAGGTCGAAGAGCAGCCCCGGATGCGTGTTCACCAGCGTGAGCCCGTCCGCCCCCTCGCCCACCACCACCTCCGCCATGCGGCCGATGTCGGGGACGTTCGGCGCGAGCTTGACCACCAGCGGCCGGCTCGTGGCCGCGCGGCAGGCGCGCACCACCGCCGCGAGCAGGTCCTCGCGCGCGGAGAAGAGCGCGCCGCCCTCCTTCACGTTCGGGCAGGAGACGTTCAGCTCGAAGGCGTGGAAGCCGGCCTCGCCGTCCAGCGCGGCCACCAGCCGCGCGAACTCCTCGACCGTCGCGCCGGCCACGTTCACCAGCACCCGCGCCCGCCTCAGGCGCTGCGCCAGCCACGGCAGCTTCTCCGCGCGGAACGCGTCGAGCCCGACGTTCGCGAGCCCCACGGAGTTCAGCATCCCGGCGCCGAACTCCGCCACCCGCGGCGCGGGGTTGCCCGCGCGCGGCTCCAGCGTGAGCCCCTTGGTCACGAGCCCGCCGAGCGCATCGAGCTCGATCAGCTCCGAGAGCTCCTCGCCGTAGCCGCACGTGCCGCTGGCCAGCAGCACGGGGTTCTGGAAGGTCGTCCCGAACAGCTCCTGCGCGAGCTCCAAGCGTCCTCCCGTCAGTGCCCGAGGGTGTCCCGGTCCCGGCTGCGCGCTCTCAGGCGGCCCACGGCCGTCGTGTCCACGAAGGCGAGGGTGTCGGCCCGGAGGAAGAACGCCAGCTTCACGCTGTCCTGCCGCAGGCACGCGCCGCGTACGCTGTCCGCCCGGATCCCCTTGAGCGCCAGGCTGTCCATGAGGCTGCCGCACGCCAGAATGCACGCTGTCCGCCTCCGCCGCCTTCTTCACGCTGTCCAGCGCCGCCACCGCCTGCGCCACGCCGGCATCGCGCCCTTCCGCCTCGTGCTCGGCGTTCGTCCGCAACGCCGAGAGCGCCGCCGACAGCCGCTCCTCCGCGTCCGAGAACGCGCCCGGCTCCGCCGCCGTACCCCGCACCGCCGCCAGGTAGACGTTCCCGTCATAGCCTTCCAGGCGACGTCGCAGCGAATCCCTCGCCGCGCCCGCAGGCGCCACCGCCGCCGCCGCGAGCAGCGCCTTGGCCGCCCACGGCGAACGCGGCACCAGGTCCGCGTAGGACGTGAAGAAGCGGCGCGCGAGCACCGGCGCCGCCAGCACGTCGCGGGCGAGCTCCGCCGCCTCGAAGAGCGCCAGCGGCTGTCCGGACGCCGCGAGCCCCGCCAGCACCTCCACTGTCTTCAGGCCGTGCAGCAGCGCCTGCGCCTCGGCGTCGGCCACGGCCGGCAGCAGGGTGGCGCGGACCGACGCGAGCCCCGGCAGGTCGCTCACCCGGGCCAGCTCCCAGCGGGCGAGGCGCACCCGGGCACGCGCCGCCGTGCGCGCGTCCGCGGCCTGCGCCAGATCGTGCGCCTCCCGCCGCGCGGATGCGGTGTCGCCCGCCTCCTCCGCGAGCTGCGCCCGCTCGAGCAGCAGCGTCGAGCGCGGCCGCGCCGTCCAGAGCGCCTTGCCGACGGGCTCCAGCAGCGACCTTGCCGTATCCGCCCCCCACCGCTCCGCCGCCGCCCGCGCCAGCGCCGCGATGCTGTCGGCGGCGCCGTCGGCATCCGGATCCCTGAACAGCGCGCCCAGCGCGGCCGCCGCCCGCGCCCGCCCGCCGCCCACCACGGCGCGGCGCACGGCCTCCAGCCGGGCGTCCCGGCCGAGCGTGCCGGGCGCGCCGGCCGCCGCCTCCAGGTCGCGCCAGGCGCCCGCGGAATCGTCCGCCGCGAAGCGGGCCCGCGCGCGCCACAGGTGCGCGAACGCCGTCGCCTGCTGCCCCGGCTCGAGCACGGCGAGGGCGGAGTCGAGCTGGACGAGCCCGGCCGCCGCATCGTCGATCCGCACCTCCGAGGCGCCCAGGTAGGCGTGCGCCTCGGCGCGCATGCGGCGGTCACCCGCGAGCGGCAGCAGCCGCGTAAAGCTGACGCGCGCGGAGTCGTACTGCGCGAGCGCGAACTGCGAGCGGCCGATCAGGTAGAGCGCGTCATCCGACCAGCGGCCGTGGGGCGCGCGCTTGAGGCTCTTGCGCGCCTTCTCCACCGCCTGCCCGTAGTCGGTCCGCGCGGTGGCGCGGTCGCCCTTGGACTCCGCGCGTTGCGCCTGGCCGTACAGCCGGCGCGCGTTGTAGAGCGAGTTGAAGTACGCGCAGGCCGGGAGGCTGAGCGCCACGAGCGCCGCCGCGAGGATGCCGCGCAGCCGCGCGCCTCCCGGCGAGCGGCCGGCCGGGGCCGCGCTTCGCCGCGCGCTCATCCGCCACCCCCCGCGTGCACCAGACGCGGGTGCGACAGGAAGAAGGCGTCCACCGCATCCGCCAGCGCGTGCGCGATCCTGTCCTGGAATGCCGAGCCCGCGAGCAGCCGCTCCTCCTTCCGGTCCGAGATGAAGGCCGTCTCCACCAGCACGGCCGGCATGAACGCGCCCACGAGCACGCGGAACCCCGCCTGCTTCACGCCGCGGTTCGGCCCCGGCTCGAAGGCCGCCAGCCGCCGCTGGACGATCTCCGCCAGGTCGTCGGAGGCGTGGATGTAGTAGTCGTTGCGCAGGTTGTTCAGGATCCTGTCCACGTCCGACCCCGTGGTCGCGCCCGCGTCCTCGTAGCGAGTCGCCTCGTTCTCCATCTCCGCCACCCGCCGCTCGTCCTCCGTCCGCGCGTCCGAGAGGAAGTACGTCTCGAAGCCGCGCGAGCCGGGGACCCCGGCGTTGCAGTGGATCGACACGAACAGGGAAGCCGCCCGCCCCGCCTTCCATTCGTTCGCCCGGCGCGGCCGGTCCGCCAGCGAGATCAGCGTGTCCCGCGCCCGCGTCAGGTGCACCTCGTAGCCCCGCTGCCGCAGCACCGCGCCGAGCTGCTTCGACAGCGCCAGCGTGACGTCCTTCTCGCGCACGCCGTCCGGCCCGATCCGCCCGGCATCCCGGCCGCCGTGCCCGGCATCGATCACCACGACCCGCCCCGCGCCCATGGTCGGGTGCGCGGAGGCGGTCCGTGCCGTCTGCGCCACGGCGGACAGGGAGAGGGGCAGCAGCAGCGCCAGCAGGAGGAGGGCTCGCATCATCGTCCCGCGCGGAAGGCGCGCTCGACCTCCCGCTCGGCCGCGCGCTTCTTCAGGTCCTCGCGCTTGTCGTAGAGCTTCTTGCCCCGCCCGAGGGCGAGGGTCACCTTGATGTGGCCGTGGCTGAGGTAGAGGTCGAGCGGCACGAGCGTGAGCCCCTTCTCCTGCACGGCACCGATCAGCCGCCGGATCTCGGAGCGGTGCAGCAGCAGCTTGCGCGGCCGGACCGGGTCCGTGTTCCAGCGGCTCGCGGGGTCGTACGGGCTCACGTGCATGTCGTGCAGCCAGACCTCGCCGCGGTCCACGCGGCCAAAGGCCTCGGCCAGGCTCGCCCTCCCCGCCCGCACCGACTTGACCTCGGGCCCGGTCAGCACGATCCCCGCCTCCCACGTGTCCAGCACGTGGTAGTCGTGGCGCGCCTTCTTGTTCCGGGCAAGGAATTTCCTCGTGTCCGTGCTGGGCTTGGCCATGTGCGATCAATCTATCCGGCGGCGGCGGGCCGCGGAAGTCGTGGCGGGCTCAGTAGATGAGGACCGGCGTCCCCACGTCCACCAGGTAGTACAGCTCGCGCGCGTCCTCGTTCGTGAAGCGGATGCAGCCGTGCGAGACGCGCCGCTCCGCGGGGTCCGGCCGGAGCACCAGGTCGGGGTGATCCGTGCCGTGCATCGCCAGCTCGTAGCCGATGTAGAGGGCCGTCGTGCCCAGCGTCCCCGGCTGCCGGCGGTCCGGCGCATCCGCCGACGGCACCGGCTGCCCCTCCTCAATGTAGGCCCAGTCCGGCTTCACCCACACCGGGTCCTTCTCCTTGCGCTCGACCCGGAACACCCCCCGCGGCGTGCCGAACTTCCACGCCCGCTGGCTGTGCTCCAGCCGGAACCCCGTCCCCGTGGCTACGGGCGCGCTCCACAGCACCCGCCGCCCCTCGAGGACGTAGGCCCGGTTCTCCGCCAGGTGGATCACTACGTAGCGGCCCGGCGCCTCGAGCGCCGCCCGGTCGAGCACGGTCCCGGCGGCGGCGGCGGCGCCCACCTCCGGCGCAGCGGCGCCGAAGCGCAGCGCAATGCCGTCCGTGCCGTCCTGCGCGCCCGCGCCCCGGGGCGCGAGCGCCAGCAGCGCGAGGCCGAGCGCCTGCCCGGCCCGCGCCCACGTCCGCCTCATCCCAGCCGCTCCTTCTGCCGTCTGCGGATCCGCTTCATCGCGAAGATCTGCGCCACCTCGCCGCCGAGGATGAACACCACGGCGGAGTAATAGATCCAGAGCACGAGTACCACCAGCGTGGCCAGGTTGCCGTACATCGAGGTGTAGTCCGCCAGGCTGGTGACGTACCAGGAGAAGCCCTGCTTGAGCAGCTCGAAGAGGACCGCCGTGAAGGTGGCCGCCACAATGGAGGTGCGCCATTGGGTGCGGCGCGCCGGCAGGTAGCGGTAGACGAGCACGAACATGACCCAGATGGAGAGGAACGCCACCGCCTCGACGTAGACCTGGTGCGGGCCCGGCTGGTCGAGCTGGAACCCGAACACGCGCAGCCCGAAGCCCGCGATCACGTCCACCGCCACCGTCAGGCCGACGTTCAGCGTGAACAGCGCGCCCGCCGCGAAGACCATCTTCACGTCGAAGATCTTGCCGGCAATGATGCCGCGGTCCTGGGCCAGGTCGAACACCTGCTTGAGCGTCGAGCGGAGCGTGCCGATCAGGCGGGTGGCGAACCAGATCAGCCCGACCATGCCGATGCTCAGCAAGCCCGTCGAACTGGTCCACCAGTCCGTGCAGCAGCTGCGCGATCCACTGCTCGAACTGCGGGCTCACGGGGGGAATGCTGCGCAGGACGATGTCGAGCAGCTTGCCGGTGGGATTGCCCTCCTGCTGGCGCAGGATGAAGCCGGCCATCCCCAGCACGGCCAGGATCAATGGGACGAAGGCGACGAGCACGTTGAACGCGATCGCCGCCGCCATGAAGAAGATGTCGTCCGCGCCCGCCTTGTCCCAGATCCGGCGGATGAAGTCCTGCCCCCCGCGCCACCCGCGCCCCGCGGCGGACCCCTCAGTCGCGGGCTTCGTCGTCCTCCTCCAGCTCGACCTCGATCTCGAGATCGGACTGCCCCTCCGCCGTGTACGCCCGGCGCGCTTCGTCGAAGGTCTCGCGCGTCTCGCGGATGCGACGCTCCATGTCCGCCCGCGTCTCGCGCGCCGCCGTCCGGCCCGTGTCGAGGGCATCGCGCGCCGCGTCCATCGTGCCGCCCACCTGGCGCCGCACGCTCTCCACCGTGTCGCCGACCGCGTCCTGCACCTGCCGCACCGCGTCCTCCGCCCGGTCGCGGACGCGGCGGGCGCCATCCCGCAGCCCCTCGCGCGTCTCCCGCCCCGAGCGCGGCGCGAGCAGCAGCGCCGCCCCCGCCCCGAGCATCAGTCCCCAAACGAACGCCCGGAAGCCGCCTGTCTCCCGCTCCACCACGATGTAGGGTAGCTCCTCGTAGTCGCTCATGTCGCAATCGCTCCTGTCGGGACGCACGCTCCGGCGCGTGCGGCGGGGTTCACGTCGCCGCGACCTTCTCTTTCGTGTACGTCGTCAGCTTCGACTTCAGGTCCTTCTGCGTCATGCCCAGAATCTTGGCCGTCTTCCTGTGGTCCCCGCCCGTGAAGGCGAACGTCTTCAGGATCAGCAGCCGCTCCGCGTCGCCGAGCGAGCTGCCGACCGGCACGTAGACCTCCCGCTCCTCCATGCTCGCGTTGCGCGGCTGCAGGTCCGCGGCCTCGATCCGCTCGCCGCGCGCCAGGATCACGGCCCGCTCGATCGCGTTCTTCAGCTCCCGCACGTTGCCCGGCCAGCGATACGTCTCGATGTACTCGATCGCCCCCTCGCCGAGCCCCTCCAGCTTCTTGCCGTGGTGTTCGCCGAAGCGCCCCAGGAACTCCTCCGCCAGCAGCAGCACGTCCCCGCCCCGCTCCCTGAGCGGCGGCAGGAACATCGGGATCACCGCCAGCCGGTGGTAGAGGTCCTCGCGCAGATCGCCGTCCTTCAGTGCGTCGTCGATGTTCTTGTTCGTGGCGGCCACCACCCGGATGTCCACCTGGATCTCCTTCTTCCCGCCCAGCCGCCGGAACGAGCGCTGCTCGAGCGCGCGCAGGAACTTCACCTGTACGTCCGGCTCCATCTCGGCCACCTCGTCCAGGAACAGCGTGCCGCCGTCCGCCAGCTCGAACGCGCCGGGCTTCTCGGCGATCGCCCCCGTGAACGCTCCCTTCTCGTGGCCGAACAGCTCGTTCTCCAGGATCTCGCGCGGGAACGCGCCGCAGTTCAGCGCGATGAACGGCCCCTTCGCGCGCGTCAACTTCTGGTGGAGCGCCCGGGCGACGAGCTCCTTCCCCGTCCCGCTCTCGCCCACGATGAGCACGCTCGCATCCGACGGAGCGACCGCCTCGATCACCGTGTAGATCTCCCGCATCTCCTCCGACTGCCCCAGCATCTCGCCGAAGCGCGTCAGGCTCTCCAGCCGCTTCTGCAGCTGCTTGTTGGCCGTCCGCACCTGGTACTTCTCCAGCGCCCGCGGGATCAGCGCCTTCAGCCGCTCCAGGTCGAGCGGCTTCGGCAGGTAGTCGTACGCGCCGTTGCGCATCGCCTCCACCGCGTCCGCCACCGTCCCCTTGCCCGTGATGAAGATCACCTCGCTGTCGATCTTCTCCTCGCGCATTTTCGCGAACAGCTCCAGCCCGTCGATGCGCGGCATCTTCAGGTCGGCCAGCACCAGACCGTACTCCACCGCCTGCACCTTCTCCAGCGCCTCCCTCCCGTCCGCGGCCGTGTCAGCCTCGTAGCCCTCCTCCTGGAGGAGCATCTGGAGACCTTCGGCAATGTGCCGTTCGTCGTCCGCGATCAGCAGCTTGGGTTGGCTCATACGCTCCGCATGCAGATTCCGTGGGTACCGCCTGAAAGTTGACCGCCGCCGACGACCCGGTCAAGCACGCCCGGCAAGCGGCACCGACAGCGTGAACGCGACGCCCCGCCCCTCCAGCCCCGGCGCCTCCTCCAGCAGCACCGTCCCGCCCGCCGCCGCCGCCAGGTGGCACGCCACCGCCAGTCCCAGTCCGCGCCGGCCCGGCCGCGAGGAGACCCCCGGCTCGCCCAGCCGCTGCCGCAGCGACGCCTCGATCCCCGGCCCGTCATCGGCCACCCGCACGCGCGCCACCCCGCTCCCCACCACCACCGCCACGGACACGCGCCCACCCCCACTCGCGGCATCCAGCCCGTTCAGCACCAGGTTCAGCACCACGTGGCGCAACGCGTGCTTCGCCATCGCGACGCGCGGGCCCAGCCCCGGCGAGGTGTATTCCACGTCAACGCGGGCGAGCTTGCCGAGCACCTCCACGAGCGGAACGATCTCCTCGAGCGCGGCCGCCAGGTCGCTCTCCGCCTCCTCGTCGCGGGGCGGCCGGATCACGCGCAGCAGCTGCTCGACGAGGGCGTTCACCCGCCGCATCTCGGTCTCCAGGATGCCGACGCGCTCGAGCGCGTCGGCGCCGCGGTCCGCCTCCACACGACGCCGCAGCAACTCGAGGTTGATCACCATGGCGTGCAGCGGGTTCTTGATCTCGTGCGCGAGGTCGTCCGCCAGCCGGCTGACCAGATCCAGCCGGTTGGCCTGCACCTCCAGGACACTCACCTGCGTCGCCTGGCCGATCACGGTCTCGGAGTCGGGGTCTGGGTCATGGGTCGATGGCGAGGATGCTGCACGATCCGTTCCCCCCACCGCGCCTCAGGAAGGCACGCGCGAATCCCGCTCCGCCGCCGCCTCGCGCGCCACCTGCGCCCAGTAGGGGCCCGCGAGCGACGTGGCCGCGTGCCGCGCCTCCGCCGGGAACACCCGGCCGTCCAGCGAGCGGAACGGCACGATGCCGAGCGAGGACATGGTGGCGAACGCCTCCTCCGCGCCGTCCAGCGCGCCGCGCGGGAAGCTCCCCTCCTCGACGCTGAGCCCGAGGCCGGGCGCCAGCTCGAGCAGCGCCGCGCGCGTCACGCCTTCGAGCAGCCCCAGCGCCGCGGCCGGCGTGTAGAGCACATCGCCGCGTCGCCAGAACACGTTCCAGCTCGGCCCCTCGGCCACGGCCCCCTCCTCGCAGAGGAGCAGCGCGTCCTCGGCGCCGGCGCGGCGCGCCTCCAGCCGTGCCAGCAGCCCGTGCAGCCGTCCGAGCGTCTTCAGACGCGAGAGCGGGCCGGGCGGCGGGTGCCGGACCGCCGCCGTCGCGATCGTCCAGCCGGCCGCGGCGCGCTCGCGCCAGTCCGCCGGCAGCGGCGCGAGGGTTCCGAGCACGGTGGGCCCGGCGCCGGGCCGTCCGCGCGTGATCGTGAGGCGGAGCCCCGCCTCCTCGATGGCGTTACGCTCCGCCAGCCCGACGGCGATGGTGCGCAGCGTATCGGCCGGCGGCAGTGGGATCTCGAGCGCGGCCGCGCCGGCGGCGAGGCGTTCGAGGTGGCGCCCGAGTCGGAAGTAGCCGCCGCGGTGCAGCCGGGCGGTCTCGAAGAGGGCGTCGCCGTGGAGGAACCCGCGGTCGTCGATCGGGATACACGCGTCCGCCGCGTCCAGCCAGCGGCCGTCGAGATGGACGATCACGCGCCGATCGCGGGGGGCCGCGTCACCGCAGCACCCGGCGCGGGTCGGGCGCCTCGAGCTGGGGCCGCTCGAAGCCCGCGCGGCCCATGAGGCCGTAGGTCAGCTGCTTGCCGAGCTCGACGCCCGGCTGGTCCATGGGGTCGATGCCGAGGAACGCGCCGGCGTACACGGTGGCGATCTCGAGCAACATGAACAGCTGGCCGAGGGCGTGGGCGTCTACGCGCGGCAGCTCGATGGTCATGTTCATCCGGCCGCGTCGGGCCAGCGCCTGCGCGGTCGCGCCGCGCTCGGCATCGAGCAGCTCGCCCAGCGTGTGGCCGCCAAGGTAGGCGAGGGCGTCGATGTCGCCGTAGACCTCAGGGATCTCTACATCCGTGCCCACGTCGCTCACGGCGAGCAGCGTGATGGTCTTGTCGAAGGGACCCTCGATGTAGAGCTGCACCTGCGAGTGCTGGTCCGTGGCGCCGCGCGCCTTGACCGGCGTGGGGCCGACGAACACGTCCTCGCCGCTCCGGCTCTTCCGCTTGCCCAGGCTCTCGGCCCAGAGCTGGCGGAACCAGTCGGCCATGCCGTAAAGGCGATCGCTGTAGGCCATCATCACCTGCACGGTGGCGCCCGCCTCCATGGCCGCGAGCACCTGGAGCGCGGCGTACATGCCGGCCGGGTTCTCCTCGAGCACGTCCGTGGCGCAGCGCTCCACCATGTCGCGGGCGCCGGCGAGCAGCGCCTCGACGTCGATGCCCACGAGCGCGCCGGGAAGCAGCCCCACGGCGGAGAGCACGCTGAAGCGGCCGCCCACGTTGGGCGGCACGGCCAGCGTGGCGATCTCCTCGCGGCGCGCGATCTCGCGCAGCACGCCCTTCTCCGGGTCGGTGGTGAAGAGCAGGTGGCGGCGCGCGCCGTCCTCGTCGTCGAAGGCGCGCACGAGGCGGTCGCGGACGATGAGGAACTGCGCCATCGTCTCCGCGGTCGCGCCGGACTTGCTGACCACGTCGAAGAGAGCGCGGCCGAGGTCGAGGCGGTCGAGGAAGGCGCCGATCGTGGCGGGGTCCACGTTGTCGAGCACGTGCAGCCGCGGGAAATAGTCGCGCGCCTCGTCATCCAGCCCGTTCCAGCCGGGCGCGAGCAGCGCGTCGCGCAACGCGATGGTGCCCAGGGCGGAGCCGCCAATGCCGAGCACGACGATGGTGTCGAAGGCCTGGCCGGGCCCTTCCGCGAACGCCCTGATCTGCTCCACCACCGCGCTCTGGTACGGCAGCTCGAGGAAGCCCAGCTCGCCGGCGGCGCGGCGCGCCTCCACCTCCGCATGCGCCTCGGCGAAGCGGGGCGCCATCCCGGTGATGTGCCCGGGATCGACGCCGCGGCCGCCCAGCCGCGGCGCCAGCATGTTGTTGTAGTCGAGAGCGATCCGGGCTTCCATGAGACCCCCTGGTGTCACGACGCTAGATCTCGACGGCGAGGCCGTCGTAGGCGGGCTCCACCCCGGCGGGCAGGCGCGCGGCCAGCTCGGCGTGCACCAGACGGTGCGTCAGGTGGGTCAGATAGGTACGCTCCGCGCCGACGGCCGCCGCCGCCGCCAGCGCTTCCTCGATGTTGAGGTGGGTGGGGTGCGGGCGCCCGAACCAGAGCGCGTTCAGCACCAGCACGCGCACACCCGCGAGCGCCTCCAGCGTGCGCGGCGGCAGCGACTTGGCATCCGTGACGTAGCCGAGCGCTCCGGCCCGGAAGCCGTACGCCTCCATGTCGCCGTGCGGCACGGGGAGCGGCGTCATCTCGAGCCCCGCCACCCGAAGCGGGACGTAGGGCTGGTAGCTCTGCAGCCGGATCTCCGGCCGCGTGGTGCCCTCCGGCGGGCGGTAGTCGCGGTCGAAGATGTAGCCGAACTTCTCGCGCAGAACCCGCGCGCACTCGGGGTCGGCGTACGCGGGCAGCGCCGCCGTCCCGCGCACGGAGAAGACGCGCAGGTCGTCGATGCCGTGGATGTGGTCCGCGTGGCAGTGCGTGTAGTAGACGGCGTCCACGCGGTCCACTCCCGCGGCCAGCAGCTGGAGCCTCAGCTCCGGCGGCGTGTCGACGAGGACGGCCGCGCCGTCGTCCGTCTCGAGCAGCGCGCCGTGCCGCGAGCGGCGGTCGTGCGGGTCGGCCGAGGTGCACGCCGCGCAGCGGCAGCCAACCACCGGGATCCCGAAGGAGGTCCCGGTGCCGAGGAAGGTGAGCCTCACAGCTCCTCGACCTTCAGCATGTTGGTCGTCCCCGGCACGTGGAAGGGGACTCCGGCCGTGACCACGATCCGCTGCCCCTCGTGCGCCAGGCCGCTCTCGAGCAGCCGCTCGCGCGCGCACGCCAGCATGTTGTCGTACGTCACCTCTCCGTGGCAGAGCACCGGCGTCACGCCCCACACCAGCGCCAGCTGGCGGTAGGTCCGCTCCTGGTCGCTCACGCCCAGGATCGGGACCGGCGGCCGGTAGCTCGAGACCAGCCGCGCCGAGAAGCCCGTGCGCGTGAACGTCACGATCGCCGGCGCGCCCAGCAGGCTCGCCGCTTCCACCGTAGCCGCCGAGATGGCGTGCTCGGTGGGCGTGGCGCCCGCGCGCAGGTGGTCCAGCACCGGTACGTCGTATTTCGGCCCTTCGCCGTACGCCTGCGTGCGCTCGATCTCGCCGGCGATCCGCACCATTGCCTCGACCGCGAGCAGCGGGTAGCGCCCCATGGCGGTCTCCCCGGACAGCATCACCGCGTCCGTACCGTCGAAGAGGGCGTTCGCGACGTCGCTCGTCTCCGCCCGCGTCGGACGCGGGTTCTCGATCATCGACTCCAGCATCTGCGTGGCCGTGATCACGGGGCGGCCGTACAGGTTGGCGTACTGCACGATGCGCTTCTGCGCGATCGGCACCTGCTCGAAGGGCAGCTCCACGCCCAGGTCGCCGCGGGCGACCATCACCGCGTCCGTCTCCGCGAGGATCGACTCGAGGTTCTCCAGCGCCGTGTCCTTCTCGATCTTGGCCACGATCAGCATGCCCTTCGGGATCCGGCCGCGCAGGTCCACCACGTCCTCCGCCCGCTGCACGAAGCTCAGCCCTATGTAGTCCACCCCGTGCTCGACCGCGAACGCCAGGTCCGTCAGGTCCTTGGGCGTCAGCGCGGGCGCGCTCACGCGCACGCCCGGCAGGTTCATCCCCTTGTGCTCCTTCAGCAGCCCCCCGCGGATCACGCGCGCGAGCACCCGCGGCGGCCGCACCTCCTCGACCCGCAGCTCCATGAGCCCGTCGTCCAGGAGCACGCGGTCTCCCGGCGCCACGTCCCCCGCGAGCCCCGCGTACGTCGTCGGCAGCTCGTCGCCCGAGGCCTGCTCCTCCGGCGCCAGCGTGACGTGCTGCTGCTCGCGCAGCTCGAGCGGCGCCGGCAGCGCGCCGATCCGGATCTTCGGCCCACCCAGGTCCGCCAGCACCGCCATCGGCTTGCCCATCACCCGCGACGCCTCCCGCACCCACTCCACCACCTGCGCGTGCGTCTCGTGCGCGCCGTGCGCGAAGTTCACCCGCACGACGTCCACGCCCAGCTCCGCCAGCGCGTGGATCCGGTCCCGCTCGGCCGTGGCCGGCCCTATGGTCGCAACGATCTTGGTTCGCACCCCGACTCCCGTCCCACTTCACCGGTCCATGTCCCGCGGCGTCAGCCGCGCTCGTTCCACACCACCACCCCGCCCACCACCGCCGCCACGCAGCGGAGCGACAGCAGCTCCGCCCCCGCCGCCTCGAGCGGGTCGCGGTCCCACGCGGCGAAGTCCGCATCGGCGCCGGCGGCGAGGTGGCCCCGCGTCACCTGGAGCCCGGCGGCCCGCGCCGCGCCCCGGGTGTAGCCGGCCAGCGTCTCGGCCATCCCGATCCGCTCCTCCGGGTGCCAGCCCCCCGCCGGCCCGCCCTCCGCATCCTGCCGCGCGGTGGCGCCCAGGAACCCGAGCCGCGGATCCACCGGCTCGACCGGCGCATCCGAGCCGAAGGCCAGCGTCGCGCCCGCCCGCGCGAGCGAGCCGAACGCGTACGCGCCGCGGCAGCGCGCCTCGCCCCAGTGCCGGTCCGCGGCCCGCCAGTCCGTGCACAGGTGGGCCGGCTGCATCGAGCAGACGATCCCCGCCCGCGCCGCGTCGCCGAAGCGCTCCGGCGGGCAGAGCTGCACGTGCTCGATCCGGTGCGGCAGCGCGAGCCCGCTCCCGCCCACGCGAGCCAGCACGTCCAGGGCCAGCTCGACGGCCGCGTCCCCGATCGCGTGCACCGTGGTGGCCAGCCCGCCCGCCACGGCGCGCGCCACCGCCGCCTCGAACTCCTCTGGCGCGAGGACGCGGATCCCGCGCTCCGACGCCGTACCCTCGTACGGCTCGCGCAGCCACGCCGTGCGCGAGCCGAGCGCGCCGTCCAGAAACATCTTCACCCCGCCCACGCGCAGCCACTCGCCGCCGAAGCCGCTCCGGAGGCCCAGCCGGAGCGCGTCGTCGAGCCGCTCGAGCGGAAGCTGCTGGAGCACCCGGAGCCGCAGCAGGTCCTCCGCCCGCAGCGCCTCGAGCAGCGCCAGCGGCTCGGGGCCCGTCAGGTGGATGTTCGGGAACGAGTGGACACCCGTGATCCCCAGCCGGTGCAGCGCCGCCTGCGCGTCGAGAACGAGCGAGCGAGCCTCCGCCGGCGCGGGCGCCGGCACCGTCCGCGTTACGAGCTGCGCGGCCGCCTCGAGCAGCACGCCCGTCGGCGCGCCGCGCGCGTCGCGCACGATCCGGCCGCCCTCGGGATCGGGCGTGTCCGCTCCGATCCCGCACGCTTCGAGCGCCCGGGTGTTGACCCACAGCGCGTGCATGTCGTGGCTCTGGAGCGCGACCGGCCGGTCGGCCACCGCCGCGTCCAGCACGAGGCGGTCCGGGTAGCCCCCACCCCAGTGGTGCGGATTCCACCCCCGTCCGAGGAGCCAGCCGCCGGGGAAACCGCGGCCGGCCGCGGGTCGATCGCCGGCGCCGGCCGCGTCGCCGACGCCGCCCGCCCCCGCGCCGCCGCTGCCTGCGCGGCGGCCGGCGAGCGCGTCCGCGCACGCCTCGGGTGTGCGGGCCCGGGCGAGGTCCACCTCGCGGCGGGAGACCGCCCACTCGAGCAGGTGCAGGTGGGAGTCCGTCAGGCCGGGAGTGAGGGTGGTGCCGCGCAGGTCGAGCACCGCGGCGCCGGGCGCCTCGCGCCGCAGCGCGTCCCGGCTGCCGCCGGCGATGATGCGGCCGCGCCGCACGAGCAGCGCCTGCGCGGGCGCGGAGGCGCGATCCAGCGTGTGGACCCGGTCGGCGAGGACGAGCAGCACGGTGGCCTCCGGGCTCCGCCCTCAGCGCTCCGCCGCGGCCGTGCCCTCGACGCCCTCGTAGACGATGCGCGAGAGGTCACCGATGAGCACGGCGGCGTCGTTGTCGAGGCGCCAGCTCCGGTCCTGGTTCTCCTTCGTCAGCACCGCCAGCACATAGTCGCGCGACTTGGCGTACACGATGGCGACGTCGTTGCGCGTCGCGTCCGTCTCGCCGGTCTTGTGCGCGACCGTCGCATCCGGGGGCAGGTAGCGCGGAATCTCGATCTGCCCGGCCATCTGCTTCTTCAGCATGTCAACCATCTGCGTGGAGGCGTCGGGGGAGACGGCCGTGCCGTCGTAGATCACGGCCATGAGCTTCGCGATCTCGAGCGGCGTGGTCGAGCCGAGGCCGTACTTCGCCGACGAGTCCGGGTTGATGGTCGTGCGCGCGCGCTCGAAGACCTTGGCCCACAGGCGCGTATGCCCGAGCCCGAGCGAGTCCATGCGCGCGTTCACCGCGCGGATCCCGAGCTTGCTCACGAGCAGATTGGTGGCCGTG
The DNA here is from genome assembly GCA_963708135.1 of uncultured Gemmatimonadales bacterium. Taxonomy (GTDB): domain Bacteria; phylum Gemmatimonadota; class Gemmatimonadetes; order Longimicrobiales; family RSA9. The sequence goes on from OY970192.1 coordinate 2,465,596, forward strand.
TTGTCGCTCACGGCGATCATCAGCGTGGCCGCGTCCTTCACGGTCAGCTCGTGCGGCGCGTGCAGGAACTGCAGCACTCCCGAGCCGGGCTCCCGATCGCCCGCCAGCATGAGCAGCGGATCGTCGAGATGGATGCTGCCGAGGCGCACACGGTGGAAAAGCTCGGTCAGAACCCCTAGCTTGATCACGCTCGCGGTCGGGAACGTCTCGTCGCCGCGGATGGCCAGGGTCTCGCCGGTCTTCGGATCGATGAGCGCGAGGCCGACCACGCCGTGGTGCTGGGCGATCCTCGCCTCGAGCGCCGGTCGCAGCGCCGAGAACGGCTGCTGCGCGCCGGCCTCGCGGGGCCCCGCCAGGAGCGCCACGACGGCGACGGCGGCGGGCATGCGGAGCGCGAGGGGCACGCGCATCGGGAACTCCTCCCTGCCTCGTGAGCGGTGCGGTGCTTCGGGTGCCGCGGCGCCGGCCGGACGCGGCATTCGAGCGGCGCCGGAACACTAGTCGCGCCACGCACGCGGCGCAAACGGGCAGACTCCTTGCACGCGCCGGGGGCGCATGGACACCGTTCACACCGAAGAACAGGTCTCGGCGCTGGCCGGGCGCCTGGCCAACGAGCCGCTCGTCGCCGCCGACACCGAGGCGGCCGGCTACCACAGGTACCACGACAGGATCTGCCTGCTGCAGCTCTCGACGCGGCGCGAGACCTTCCTCGTGGACACCCTCGCGCTCGGCGACCTAGACCCGCTCGCCCCCCTCTTCGAGCGTTTCGCCACCGAGGTCGTCTTCCACGACGCCGACTACGACCTGCGCCTCCTCTCGCGCGACTTCGGCATCGAGGTGCACGCCCTCTTCGACACCAAGATCGCCGCCCAGATGCTCGGCGAGCCCGCCTTCGGCCTGGCCAACCTGCTGGAGAAGCACCTGGGCCTGCGGCTCGAGAAGAAGCACCAGCGCGCCGACTGGGCGCAGCGGCCGCTGCCCCGAGACATGCTCGAGTACGCCGCCGAGGACACGCGCTCACTACCCGCGCTGCGCGACCGGCTGAAGGAGCTCCTGGAGGAGAGGGGCCGGTTGGGCTGGGCCGAGGAGGAGTTCAGGGTGCAGGAAACCGTGCGCTGGACCACCGCGCCCGACGATCCCGACGCGTTCCTGCGCCTCAAGGGCACGCGCGAGCTCAAGCCCCGCCAGCTCGCCGCGCTGCGCGAGCTCTACGCCTGGCGCGAGGAGGAGGCCTCCGCCCGCGACCGCGCGAGCTTCCGCGTCATGGGCAACGACGCGCTGCTCGCCGTCGCCCGCGAGATGCCGGCCGCGCGCGGCGCGCTCGAGGACGTGAAGGGCCTGCCCCGCTCCTACGTCGAGCGCTTCGGCCCCGAGCTGCTCTCCGCCGTCCGCCGCGCGCGCGCCCTGCCGGACACCGAGCTGCCGGTCCGCCGCCGCGGCCCCTCTCGCCCGCCGCCCGACCCCGAGCTCGACGCCCTGCTCGATCGCCTGAAGGGTGCCCGCGACCGAGCCGCCGAGGAGCTCGGCCTCGACCGCGGCTTCCTCATGCCCCGCTCCCAGCTCGAGGAGCTCGCCCGCGCCCACCCCTCCTCCCGGGAGCAGATGGCCGCCCTCCCCGGCTTCCGCCACTGGCAGGTCGAGGCCGCCGGCACGCTGCTCATGAAGGTGCTGGGCTGAATCTCCGTCCCCGCCTCCACTCCAGAGTGGGAGAGTGGGAGAGTGGGAGACCGGGCGACGCTCGCCGCCGCCGACCGCGCCCGGGCCGCTCCTGCCCTCCGGCGGTTCCACGCTCGCCCCTCTCACCCCCCTGCCTCCCTGCCGCTGCCCCTGCCCCCTCCACCTCCACCTCCACCTGAACCTGCCCCTGCCTTCCGTTTCTGCCTTCTGCCCCTCCACCTCCACGTACCCCTACCCCTACCCCTCCGCGGGCCTACTGGTCGAGGTACCAGACGCTCAGGATGATCTCCCTGTCCCCCGCGCCGCCGCTCCCGGGAATCACCGACTGCCGGACCTCCACGATCTCGCGCTGCGGCCGCGCGCCCAGCCACGCGTTCACCGACTTCTCCAGCGCCTCCAGCCCTCGCTCGTTGAAGAACTTCACCTGCATCGCGCGCCCGGCGCCGGAATGCGACGGGACCGACGGGATCTCGAACGTCATGCGCTCCTCCTCGCGTTCGTGCCTGCCCGGCCGCGCCGGGCGGCCGCGGCTCAGGGCCGCAGCACCATGATCTTGCGCGTGACCGCGCCGTCCGGCAGCTCCACGACGAGCAGGTAGAGCCCGTTGGCGACGGCGCTGCCGCGCTCGTTCTCGAGCGTCCACGCCACGCTGCCCTCGCCGAGCGCCGAGCCGGCCGCTCCCCAGACGCGGCGGCCGGAGAGGGTGTAGATGCCGACCGAGCGCGGCGTGACGCCGTAGTTGATGATGAGCCGCTGCCCGCGCACCGGGTTCTCCGAGAGCGCCACCCGCTCCCCGGGCTCGAGCAGGGAGGCGGCGCGGTCCGCGGAGGCCACCGGCCCCGCCGCGCCCGTGCGCCGGTTCTGGGCGCCCGAGAGCGTCCCCTCCGAGCGGGTCTCCTCGGGCAGGTAGCGCGCGGCGAAGTGCGTCGCGTTCGGGGAGGCACCGCTGAGGCGCAGCGTCAGCAGCTCGTCGCGGGCCTCCCCCGCCGGCACCACCACCGCGGGCGCGAAGGTCACGCGGCCCACGCCCGCCAGACGCGCGGCCACCTCGGCGTCCACGGGCTCGTCCGGCCCCGGCACGCCGTCGCCGTTCAGGTCCCGCACGAGCAGCGCCACGGCGGCGCTGTCGCGGCCGGTCACGTCGAAGCCCAGGCGTGTCACGGCCTGCGCCTCCGCAGAGTCGGCCACCAGGTGAACGGCGAGGAGCGGGACGAGCGTGCCGGCCCGCGTGCTGGTGGCGGGCGGGGCGGCGAGCGCCGCCACGTCCATCGCCAGCGACCCCGGGGGCGGCCCGAGCGCGTGCACGGCGGCCGCCACGTCCAGCTTGCCGTACCCCCACTGCGCGTTGGGCGTGCCCTCCGGCTCGCCCGTGTAGGGGTGGCGCGTGAAGGCATCCTCCGCCGCGGCGCCGGTCAGCAGCGTGCGCGCCGCCTCGGGCGTGAGCGCGGGCCGCAGCTCGAGCAGCAGCGCCACCGCCCCGGTCACGAACGGCGCCGCCATGCTGGTGCCGAAGAGCACGGCGTGGCGGCCGTCCGCCTCGACGAAGTTCGGCAGCTTGGCCCAGAGGGTGGCATCCCGACTCATGGAGGACACCACGACCTTGCCGGGCGCGGCGATCTCCGGCTTGAGCACGCCGTCGCGGCGTGGCCCGGGATCGCTGAAGAAGCCGATGTCGCCGAGCGGCTCCCGGTACGGGAACGTCTGCGGCCCGGCCGCGGCCGTCCACGTCTCGCGCGAGGCGAAGGCCGCGACCGTGATCGCGCGCGTGGCGGAGCCGGGAGAGGAGACGAGGGTGCGGTTGTCGGAGGGGTCGAGCGAGGTGAGCTCCGTCGCCGTGGCGAGCGTGCTGCCCACGAGCCACATGTGCCAGGCACCGCCGTCCGCGATGTGCGCGCCGTCGAGGGTGATGGACCACGCACCGGGCACCGGCGGCTGCGCGGCGTCCTCGTCGAACACGGTGATGAGCGCCTCGCGGTCGCCATCGTTCGGGTCCCGGCCGCCCGAGGCGTTGTCGATCGCGATCGCGCCGTCCGGCGTGGCCACGATGGCGGTGTCGCCCATGGCGACGGCGACGCTGTAGCCGGCCGGCGTGGTCACGCGGATCGTCACCGAGTCCGCGCCGCCGTACCAGAGGTCGAGGACCGCGCCATCATCCACGGCGCCGGAGCCCGGCGTGTAGCTGGGCACCACCAGGTGGGTGGTGGCGCTTCCGCCGGGCGCGAGGGCGCCCGCCGCGTGCACCGGCGCACGCACGAAGGCCGGCGATTCGTTACCGTTGACCGCCTGGTTCCCCGCCACGGTGACGACGATGCGGCCCGCCCCCACGAGCTGGTCGATCGCCTGCTCGAAGAGCGTGGTGCCGTCGTGCGGGCCGAGCTGCGTGCCGAGCGAGAGGTTCACGACCGCCGGCTCCCCCAGCGCCGCCGCGCGGTCGAAGATGTAGGCCAGGCCGTCCAGCAGCCGGTCCGTCGTGAACGCGCCGTCGCCGCCCTTCACCACGATCAGGTCCGCGGCCGGGGCCACGCCCGCGAAGCGGTACGCCGGCTCGCCGTTGCCGGTGGCCGCCCCGTCGCCTGCCGCGATCCCGGCCACGTGGGTGCCGTGCCCCACCCGGTCCACGAGCGCGCATCCGCCCGCGTCGATCAGCGCCGAGGAGCACTCCTCGCCGTAGTCGAAGACATCGCCGCCGACCGCGCCCGGCGCCGCGCCGCTCCCCGTCTGGTCCCACGCGTAGAGCACGCGTGTGGCGCCGGCGCCGTCCCGGAAGTCCTCGTGGGCGAGGTCCACCCCGCTGTCGTAGATGCCGACGACGACACCCTGCCCGGCGAGCCCCAGGAACCGGCTGCCCTCCCGCTGCCGCAGCGCGTCGGCATCCACGTCGCCCACCCCGACCTCGTCCGTCCCGACGACGTCCCCCGTCACCAGCGCGGCGCGCGCCGGGGCCGCCGGGCCGGGCGGCCCACCGGGGGCGCCGGCGGCGACGGGCCGACTCGGCCCCGGCGCCACTCGCTCGCCGCCGCGCGCCGCCGCGGACAGTCCCGCCGCCGTGGCCGGCGCCGCGGGCGCGAGCCGGGCCGCCGCCTCCATGAAGCGGATCCCCGGCGTCCGGCCGAGCGCGCCGAGCGCGTCCACCGGGACGAGCGCGCTGACGATGTCGCCCACGCGCGCCCCCATGCGCGCCCCCGCGGCGCGCAGCACGGCCACCCCGCCGGCCTCCACCCGCACGAGCGCGTGAACGTACGCGCGGCCGCCCGGGCCGGCGGTCTCGACGGCGGCGGCGGCGAGGAAGGGCGGCACCGCGGCGGCAGCCGCGCCGGGGGAGGCGGCACCCGGCCGCGCGCCCTCCGCGCGCGAGGCGGGGCCCGGCTCCGCGGCGAGCGGGGCGGCCGCGCGCGAGGCCAGGAAGCGGAGCGGCGCGTCCATGCGCGCCTGCGCCTGCCCCGCGGCCGGCGCGGCGCTCAGCAGCAGGACCAGTCCGGCGGCGGTCAGCAGTCTATGCATGAAGATGATGCTGGGGCAGCGGGAATCCGGCATGGAAGTTAGGCGGCCGCGGGAGCCTCCACAAGCGACGGCGCCAGTGCCCGGGCGCACCATCGCCGAAGCCTGTGTCCTGTCACGACACCAGTGGACCGTATCTGAAGTTCGGTGAGCACCGAATGCCATCGCTACTTCGGATACGGTCCGCTAGCCGCCGGGCAAGGCGGCGGCGGGCGGCCGCCCGCCGCCGCGCGCGACGTAGCATTCGGCGTAGCCCAGCGTGGCCCGGCCCGTGAGGCGGACCACCGGTACGTCCTCCGCCTCGGCCCCGCCGCGCCCGCCCCTCACCGAGAAATACCCGGCGAACGCGTGGCCCTCGCTCTCGACACGCACGCCCGCGGGCAGCCGGATCTCGACGTACCCCATGAACGCGTGCACCTCGATCTCCGTCGTTCCCGGCTCGAAGCGCGCGTGCGTGAGGTCGAGCTCCACGTAACCGAGCCGGGCGTGCAGGCGCAGGTGCCGCGGCGCGACGCCCGTGATCCGCACCTCCTGCCCCGACAGGAAAGCCCCCACTTCGCGCGGCGCCGGCGCCGGAACACCGGCGCCGGCGTTGCTGGGACCACCAGCGGCCTGCTCGGCCGCGAGCCCGGCGAGCACCGCCTCGAGCTCGGCGGGCGTCCTCGCGCGGTAGACCCGGTCGAGGAGCGACTCCAGCTCGGCCTCGCCGAGCTCGTCGGCCGCGTACCGGCGCGTCAGCATCGCGACCGCCCGCTCCCGCGCCGCCGGCGCAGGCGCGGGGGCAGGCGCCGGCGTGGGCGCGAATGGCTCGGGTCGCTCGGGGTCGGTCGGCGCGGGCATCGCATCCTCCATCGGAGACAGCACCACGGTAGGCTCCCGCCGGCCCCCGGTCAACGCGCCGGCCGGCACCGGAGCCCACCCGTGTAGCGGCGCCGGGCAGGCGATCGGCCCCGACGCAGAGCGCCCGGCGAGCCGATCGACCGCCGACGCGGACGCGCTCGGCGGCGCGACCACCCGCGGGCGCGGAACCGCCGGCCGCCCGATCACCCCGGCAGTCCTCGGCCGCCCCGACCGTCTCCCACTCTCCCACTCCCGGGGGGCGGGCACGATGGCGCTGCCCGGCTGGCCCCGTCACCACCACCCGCCTACCTTCCAGAATCCCCTCGCCCGGAGGAGTCCCATGCACGGGAGCACCATGCGCGCCGCGGCCGCCCAGCTCACGCTCCTGCTGGCGCTCGGGCCCGCCGCGCGTGCCCAGACACCGGCCGCGGGCGGGTTCGTGGCCACGATCGGGACGGGCACCCTCGACACCGTGGCCGTCGAGCACTACACCCGCACGCCCACCCGCCTCATCGGCAGCAGCGCCGTGGCGAATCCGCGCGCGCAGATCCGGACGTACGACGTGTCCTTCTCGCCCGCCGGGCGCGTCGAGCGCATCCATCTGACCGCCGGCGCACCCGGGACCCCGCCCGACCTCACTGCCGACTACGTCTACTCCGGCGACAGCGTGACGGTCACTATGCACCGCGACACCGCCAGCCGGCGCTACGCCGTGGCCACCCACGGCGAGCGGCCGCTTCCCTTCTTCGAGGACCTGTTCGGCTTCTGGGAGGTGGCCATCGGCCAGGCCGCCGCCGGGCAGGCCGATAGCGCGACGTTGGAAGCCCTGGCCGGGCGACAGGTCCTGCCGATCACCGTGGTTCGCCGCGGCCCGGGCCGCGTGGACTTCGGCTTTCCGGACTGGGGCACCGTCCACGCCACGCTGGACGCCGGCCACCGCTTCCGCCGCCTCGACATGACGGAGACCACCAACAAGTACACTGTGCTGCCGGCCTCCGCCGTGGACGTGGAGCACGTCGCGGCCACCTGGGCCGCCCGCCCGCAGCCGGGGCAGCTCTCTCCCCGCGATACCGCGGAGGCCGCTGTCGGCGCCGCCCACATCGTCGTGGACTACGGCCGCCCATCCATGCGCGGGCGGAAGGTTTTCGGGGGCATCGTGCCGTGGAACGCAGTATGGCGGACGGGGGCGAACGCGGCCACGCAGCTCATCACGGACCGCGACCTCGAGATCGGCGGCACGCTCGTGCCCGCCGGCACCTATTCGCTCTTCAGCCTCCCGACCGAGAGCGGCTGGACCCTGATCATCAACAGCCAGCACGGCCAGTGGGGCACCGAGTACCACCCCGAGCAGGATCTCGCCCGCATCCCCCTGACCGTGACGCGGCTCGCCGATCCCGTCGAGCGGTTCACGATCGCGGTCACGCCCGCGGACGCGGGTGCCGGCACGCTGGACCTGGCGTGGGAGCGGACGAAGGGGAGCGTCGCCGTCCGGGTGAAGTAGGAGCGCCGGCCGGCGACGGCGCGGCAGCCGCGGGTCGAGAACGCGCGCCGGACGCGGGCGGCGGGCGCGTCGCCTTCGGCGCTCAGGTCCCCCAGGGGTCGAAGCCGAGCATGATGTAGTCGCCGGAGCGGCCCTCGAGCGCGGCGGCGCCGCTGTCGATCGCCTCGAGCGACTCCTCCGCCTCACCGACCGCCGCGGCGGCCTCGCGGATCGCCTGGAGCACGCCCCTCACCTGCGCGAGCTGGAGCAGGACGTACGCCTTGGGCGCGGCATCGGAGCCGCGCGGCTCGACGACCAGGTCCACGAGGTCCGTCTCCTGGGAGATCTTCCACACATCGCCCGTCTTCTTCAGCAGCTTGTCCGCCGCCTTCACGTCCGCGTGCAGCGTGCGCACCATCTTCTGCACCTCGCGGTCGCTGTTCCCGCGCTGGCGCGAGAAGCGCTGGGCCAGTCCCGCGGCGTCGCCCTCCTCCCGGCGCTGCGCCGTGCGGGCGAGCAGCTCGCCCACATAGGCGTAGATGCCGACAACGATGGGGATCGGATCGAGTGCGACGCGCATGGAGCTCCTCTCTCTGGGCTGCCGGCCGGCCCTGCTCCGTCCGCCGGGGGGCCGCGGGGGCAGAAGGATGCGCGCCGCGGCGGGCGGCGTCAACCGGGGCGAGGCGGGCTCGCGCGAAGCCGGCCGGCGTGATAGAATGGCGCGTCGCCCGAACCGAACCACCGGAGGATGCATGCGCAGGATCGTCCGCGTCGCCCTGCTCGCCGCCGCCGCGGCCGGCATGTCCGCCTGCAAGGACCTGGGACTGCGCCACGCAAGGGACCTGCCGTACGACCAGGCCGAGAACGCGCCCACGCCGCAGTGGGCCTACCAGGCAGCGGATCCGAAGAACCCGAAGCCGTACGAAGCCCACACCGACAAGCGCTTCAGCTACGCCGGCCGCACGTGGGTGGTGGCGTTCCCGCGCTACGCGCTGCCGGCCGGCTCCATGCGCAGCGTCGGCACCGTGGACGGCCTGCAGGTCAGCGCCCTCGCCTGGGACGACGCGCCCTACGACCAGCTGTTCGTGCCGGCGGGCGGCGGAAGCTGGCAGGCGGCGGAGCCGGTGTACTAGGGATTCGGGATTCGGGATGCGGAGGCGGGCCCGCTCGGCGAGCGGGCCCGCGGTGCATCAGCCGGGGGCGTCGGGCTCCGGCGGCGGCGCCTGCTTCGCGGTATCCGCCTGCTTGGCGGCGGGCGTGACGTCCCCGGCGGGCGGCCGGTCCTGCGGGGGCGCTTCGCGCGTGGAATCGGCGGGCGGCGTGATCGGGCCGGGCTCGCTCGGCGGCGGCGAGCGTCGCCCACCCACCGACTTTCCCACTCCCCCACCCGGGGCGGAGGGCGGCGGCGGGGCCGCCGGTGGCGCATCGTCGCGGGCCAGCACGCGCCAGATGCCGATGCCGCCGAGAAGCGCGCCGGCGAGCACGAGGGCGGGGAGGAGCGGGTTGCCGGCGCCGCTCAGCAGCCTGCTGACGGCGGCCAGCACGAAGACGACGGTGAAGACCGTCCAGACGATCGCGCCTATGCGGGGGCGCCACGCCGTTCCACTCATCCGCTCAGTCCGTTTCCTTCCCCTGGAGCAGCGGCTCGCACGGCTCGAGGCGCGCGCCGCTCTCGTCGGCCACGGCATAGCGCTGGCCCGGGTACATGGCCACGCCGGCGTGCTCGCCGGCCCTGGTCAGGATATAGAAGTTGAGCCCGAAGTTCGGCAGCCCGCGCGCGTTCAGCAGCCGCTTCTCGACGGTGTTGCGCTGGACCCGCCGCAGCGCATCGAGCCCGGCGTCCTTGGGGTGCATCCCGCGGCGGAGGTTTTCGACGATGAGGAACGAGCACAGGTTGTAGAGGTTCGCCTCGCCCCGCCCCGTGGAGCCGGCCGCGCCCACGTCGTTGTCGACGTAGAGGCCGGCGCCGAGGATCGGCGAGTCGCCCACGCGGCCCGGGATCTTGAAGGCCAGCCCGCTCGTCGTGGTGACGCCGCACACGTCGCCTGTGGCGTTCACGCCGTCGCAGTTGATGGTGCCGTAGTAGTGGTCGGCGTCGATCAGCCCCTCGCGGATCATCTCGAGCCCGACCCGCCGGCCGGCCTCCTCGCGCTCCTTCGGGTTTGGGTAGCTGTCCGGGTTCGTACGCCGCTTCCACTCGAGCCAGAGCCGGCGCGAGAGGTCGGTATTCAGGTCGTCCTCGATGGTGTAGCCCATCATGCGCGCGAAGTGCTGCGCCCCGGCGCCCGCGAGCAGCAGGTTGTCGGTCTCGTTCATGACGTCGCGCGCCACGTGCGAGGGGGTGCGCACGCCCTCCAGCGCGGCCACGCCGCCCGCCCGCCTCCTCGGCCCGTGCATGCAGCAGGCGTCCAGCTGCACCACGCCGTCCGCGTTCGGCAGCCCGCCGTAGCCGACGTAGGGGTCCGCCGGGTCCAGCTCCACGATGCTCACGCCCGCGATGAGAGCGTCCAGCACATCCGCCCCGCCCGAGATCATCGCAAACGCCTTCTCCACGCACGTGTGCCCATCGGCATCCTTCGAATCCATGCCGTTCGCCGCGGCAATCACCACCGGCCGCGACGCCGACCGACGGTGGACCGTCGGCGCGGGAAACGCCAGGGCCGCCCCCGGCGCGGCGGCGGCGAGGCCGGCGACGGCGCCGGCCGCCACGAACTCGCGGCGGTTCATCCTCCGTTCCATGCTTCCTCCCGGACGTGGCGGGCTACGGCTGGAGAGGGAATGCGACGGGGTCCATTTTCCCCTCTCCCGCCCCGCCCGTCAAGCCGCCGCGCTGCGCCGACGATCTGCTTGACCACCCAGCCCGCAGCGACTACCATCCCGTCTTTCGGAATCCGGGCGGACCGTAACGGCGCGACGCACCCGCGGGTGCGCGCGCCTTGTGTCTTGTATCACCCACGCCCCAGGGAGCGAATGACCCTGCCCCGCAGCGACGGCTCCGGCTCCCTCGAGGTGACCGACCCCGGTGCCGGCGCGATGCCCCGGTCCCGGCCGGGAGCCGGCGCTGCGATGGTGCCGCCCCGCCCCTCCACCCGGCCCCGGCTCGCCGCAGGCATACGGCGCGTCGCGCGCGAGGGCGCCAGCACGACCCTGGCCCGGTACGCCGTCGCGGTGCTCGCCACGGCCCTCGCCGCCGGCGTGAGCTGGCTGGGGCGCGGGGCGCTCGCGCCCACGCCGTTCCTGCTTCTCTTCCCGGCCGTGACCGTGGCCGCGTGGGCCGGCGGCGTCGGGCCGGGGCTGCTCGCGGCGCTCCTCTGCGTGCTCTCGGCGGACTACCTCTTCCTCCCCCCGATCGGCGCCTTCGAGCTCCACTGGCTGGATGACGCCCTGCGGCTCGCCGTCTTCCTCGCCGTGGCCATGCTCGTGGGCGCCCTGACCGGCTCGGCGTCGCGCGCGCGCCGGGAGGCCGAGGCCCGCGAGGAGGACGCCCGCCGCTACGCGGCGGAGCTCGAGCAGCAAGGCGCGGAGCTGGAGCAGCAGATGGAGGAGTCGCAGACCCTGCTCGAGGAGGTCGAGGAGCAGCGGACGCTGCTCGAGGCGGCGAACGCGGTGGCCGAGGCCGAGCGGGAGCGCATGCTCTTCATGCTCCAGGCGAGCCGCACGCTCGCCGGCTCTCTCGACTACGCCGCCACCCTGGCCGCCGTCGCCGCCGCGGCGGTGCCCGGCTTCGCCGACTGGTGCGCCGTGGACGTGCTTCCCGACCCCGAATCGGCCGAATGGCCGCCGCGCCTCGAGCGCCTGGCCGTCGCCCACAGGGATCCGGCGAAGGAGCAGGTCGCGGAGTCGCTCAGGCGCCACAGCGCCACCGACTGGGACGCGCCGACCGGACTGTCGCACGTGCTGCGGACGGGCGAGGCCGAGTACTGGCCCGAGGTCACGGACAGCGTGCTCCGCTCCGTCGCGAGCGACGAGGCGCACCTCGAGCTTCTGCGCGAGATCGGCTTCGCGTCCGTGATCATCGCGCCGCTCAGCGCGCGCGGCGTGACCCTCGGCGCCCTCACGCTCGTCATGGCCGAGTCCGAGCGGCGCTTCGACCGGGACGACCTCGCCCTCGCGCAGGAGCTCGCCGCCCGCGCCGCCACGGCCATCGACAACGCCCGCCTCTTCGCCCGCGCCCGCGAAGCCCGCGCCGCGGCCGAGCAGCTGGCCGAGCGCCACTCGCACCTGCACCGCATCGCGGCCGCGCTCTCCAGCGCCACCACCCCCGCCCGCGTGGCGCAGCTGGTCATCGAGGAGGGCATGGAGGCCAAGGGCGCCGCGGCCGCCACCGTCCTCGTCGTGGACGCCGCGCGGACGGCGTTCAGTCCCCTGGCCCGCACCGGCTTCGGCCGCGCGGTCGCCGAACGCTACGCGAGCTTCCCGCTCCGCGCCGGCGGCCCCGCCTCCGACGCCGTGCTCGAGGACCGTCCGGTGCTCGTAGAATCGCTGGAGCGGGCGCGCGCGGCGGGCTACGAGGAGCTCGCGGCATCTCTGGAGGCGGACGGCCACGGCTCCTTCGCGGCCGTGCCGATCCACCTCGAGGGCGGCGTGCTCGGCGCGCTGGCCTTCAGCTTTCCGGGTCCGCGCGTCTTCGACGACGCCGCGGTCACGTTCATGCGCACCCTGGCCGACCTGTGCGGCGCGACGCTCGAGCGCGCCCGCCTCTACGAGCGCGCCCAGGCCGCGCGCGCGGAGGCCGAGGAGGCCAACCGCGCCAAGGCCCAGTTCCTGACCGTGATGTCCCACGAGCTGCGCACGCCGCTGAACGCCATCACCGGCTACACGCAGATCCTCGAGCTGGGCGTGCACGGTCCCACCACGGAGAAGCAGCGCCAGTCACTGGCCCGCATCCACGCGAGCGCTCGCCTCCAGCTCAACCTCATCAACCAGGTGCTGAACTTCGCCAAGGTCGAGGCCGGCCACCTGGAGGCCATCGCCGAGCCGACCGCCCTCGTGCCGCTGCTGGAGGAGATGGGCGAGCTGGTCCAGCCCCAGATCGAGGAGCGCGCCCAGCGCTATACCCTCGAGCCCTGCCCCGGCGACCCCGTCATCCGCACCGACGGCGAGAAGCTCCGCCAGGTGCTGCTCAACCTCCTCACGAACGCCAGCAAGTTCACCCCCACGGGCGGCGAGATCCGGCTCGCTTGCGAGGCCGGCCCCGACCAGCTCCGCATCCACGTCGACGATTCCGGGCCCGGCATCCCGCCCGGCCAGCGCGACCGCGTCTTCGAGCCCTTCATCCAGCTTGGCCGCAATCTCACCAGCGCCCATCAGGGCACCGGCCTCGGCCTCTCCATCAGCCGCGACCTCGCCCGTCTCCTTGGCGGCGACCTCCGGGTGGCGGACCGGCCGGACGGCCCCGGCGCCCGCTTCACGATCGAGCTGAACGCCGGGGAATAGAGGCGCGCGGTCGGGGGCGCCGGGCGGTCGCCCGCGCTACTCCTGCCGGAGTGCCTCCACGGGGTCCACGCGCATCGCGCGCAGCGCGGGGACGAGGGTGGCCAGGAGCGCGGCGGCGGCGAGCGTGGCGGAGACCGCCACGAAGGTGACGGGATCCGTCGCCGGGACGGCGAAGAGCTGGCTGGCGATGAGGCGGGTCAGCCCGAAGGCGCCGGCGAGCCCGATGGCCAGCCCCACGAGGGTGATCGCGGCGCCCTCGCGCAGCACGAGGCCGAGCACCCGGCCCGGCGCCGCGCCGAGCGCGATCCGGATCCCGAGCTCGCGCGAGCGCTGCGTCACCATGTGCGACATGATGCCGTAGATCCCGAGGCCGGCCAGGCCGAGCGCGAGGCCGGCGAAGAGGCCGAGCAGCACGGTGGTCAGGCGCCGCTGCCCGAGCGACTCGGCGATCATTGCGTCCATCGTGTTCACGTCCGAGATCGGCTGCGCCGGATCGATGTCCTCGATCGCCCGGCGCACCGTGGCCGTCATGCGCAGCGGATCGCCGGCGGTGCGCACGGCGAACGTCTCGAAGGGCAGCCCGCCGAAAGCCGCGGCCGCCTCGGCGGGCGGGAAGTAGAGCTGGACCCTGTGCTCCGCGGTGAGCCCCTCCTGCGCGGCGTGGGCCACCACCCCCACGACCGTGATCCAGTGGGCCGAGTCGGAGGGCGAGTCGAACGTGATCCGCTTACCGACCGGATCGTCGCCCGGCCAGTAGCGCCGCGCCATCTCCTGGTCCACCACGACCACCGGCGCCGCGCCGGCCCGGTCCTGCGTGCCGATGAAGCGGCCGCGGATGAGCGGGAGCCGCATGGCGCGGGCGAAGCCCGTGCTGGCCACGCGGATGTCGCCCCACGGGCCCGGCTGTCCCGGGGGCGGGGTGTAGCCCTCCACGGTGAAGCTGCCGGTGGACCAGCCGCCGCTGAACGGCAGGTTCGAGGTCATTCCCACGGCGACGACGCCCGGCGTGCTGCGCAGCCGCTCGAGGGTCCGGTCCCAGAACGCGATCTGTGCGGTATCCAATGGGTAGCCCGCCTTCGGCAGCGCGATGCTGAACGTCAGCAGGTGGTGCGGATCGAAGCCCGGGTCCACCCCCTGGATGCGCGCGAAGCTGCGCACCAGCAGCCCCGCCCCGGCGAGCAGCGTGAGCGCCAGCGCGACCTCGCCCACCACCAGCGCCCGCCGCAGCCTCCGCCCCGCCCGCTCGGACGAGCCGCGCTGCCCCTCCCGCAGCGTCTCCTGCACATCGGTCCGCGAGGTCTGCAGCGCCGGCGCCAGCCCGAAGAGCAGCCCCGTCGCCACGGCCACGAGCAGCGTGAAGCCGAGGACTCTGCCGCTCACGTGGATGTCCATCCCCGCCACGGCCGCGGGACCGAGCGCCGTGATCGCGTGCAGCCCCCACGAGGCCAGCAGCAGCCCGAGCCCGGCGCCCGCCAGCGAGAGCAGCAGGCTTTCCGTCATGAGCTGCCGGATGAGCGCGCGGCGCGACGCCCCCATGGCCGTCCGCACCGCGATCTCCCGGGCGCGTCCCGAGGCCCGCGCCAGCAGCAGGTTGGCCACGTTCGCGCACGCGATGAGCAGCACGAACCCCACGGCGCCGAGCAGCACCAGCAGCGCGCCGCGCACGTCGCCCTTGGCCTTCTCGTCCAGGGTCGTGACCAGCAGCCCCCATTTCGGCGGGTAGGTGCCGGGATTGTCCCGCTTGAGCCGCTCGGCGAAGGCGGCCATCTCGCGCCGGGCCTGCGCCACGCTCACGCCGGGCTTGAGCCGTGCCGAGAGGCTCAGGAACTCGTTCGTGGCGCCCGCCGCGTACTGCTTCGGCGTCAGCGCGACGGGCCGCCAGAGCTCCGCCCGCCGGTTGAAGAAGCCGTGGAACCCGCGCGGCATCACGCCGATCACCGTGTACGGCGCTCCGTCCAGGCGGATCGTCCGCCCCACGATCCCCGCATCGGCGCCGAAGCGGCGCCGCCAGAGGCCGTCGCTCAGCACCACGACCTGGTTGTTGCCGGGCTCGTCCTCCGCCGCGGTCCACGTGCGCCCGAGCGCCGGCGCGATCCCCAGCACCTCGAAGAAGCGCGCCGAGCCCTGTGCGCCGAGCAGCCGCTCCGGCTCGCCGGCGCCCGTGAGGTTCGGTTGCCAGCCGGTTGACACCGCCACCGACTCGAAGCTGCGCGTATCGTCCCGGTAGTGCCGGAACCCGCTGGCCGAGACCGGCGCCTTCAGGTCGTTCAGCGACGGATAGTGGTGCTCGATCGTCACCAGCCGGCCGGGGTCGCGGTACGGCAGCGGCCGCAGGATCAGCGCGTCCACCACGCTGAAGATGGCGGTGTTCGCGCCGATCCCGAGCGCCAGCGTGAGCACCACGATGAGCGAGAATCCCGGCGCCTTCCTGGTGCGTCGCGCCGCATAACGGAGGTCGTAGAGCAGCGTGTCCATGGGCGTGCCGGGCAAGAGGAGAGCGGGAGTCGTCGCTCCTCGCTGGCGAGGCGTGTGCCAGGCTGCAAGATGCTGGGTTGGAAGGACTCGGAGGCCAGGAGAGCGAGCAGGGCTGCGCGCGGGCGGACACCGCCGTCCCGGATCCGGACGCGACGCCGGGCCGCCCCGCGCGCGGGATCCGGCGGTCCACCTAGGCCCGCAGCGCCTCGATCCGGTCGATCACGTGCTCGGCGAACGGGAGGGCGGACGTGAACGCGGGCGAGACCGCGTTCAATATGTGAAAGGAGTGGTCGTCGCCTTCGTAGCGGAAGTCCATCTCCAGCCGGCCCGTGCGGGTGTCCAGCAGCTGCGCGCGGATCCCCGGCCGCCCCCACCTCGGATAGTCCGCCGCGTGGACGCCCCGGACCAGCTCGCCGGCCTCGCGGACGAGCCGCCGCCGGAACTGTTTCCTGAGCTCCTGGAGCGCGATGCGCCGGAAGCCGAAGCGGTCGGTGAGGAACAGCAGCGCGTCGCGCCCGGCCACCTCCACCAGCTCGCGCGCCCGGAAGCGGGCCAGACCGCCGTAGTGCTCGCGCCAGAACGCCGGCGTGGCCGTCGGCCCGATCTTGGCCGCACCCTCGACCGTGACCGTCCAGTGCACCCCCAGCCAGGGGTTGCCCAGGTTCGGGACCGGGTAGATGTGCGTCCGCAGCGTGGCCGCTCCGGGGCGGGAATGGAGGTAGAGGCCGCGGAACGGCAGGATCGTGAGGTCGCGCGAGAAGCCCCAGCCGCGCGCGATCCGGTCCGCGTACAGCCCGGCCGCGTTGATCACGTAGCCGGGCTCGAGGTCCCCCCCGCTCGTGCGCACCCGGCCGCCCGCCCTCCCCGTGTACGCAGTCCCGAGCCGCACATCGATCCCGGCCGCGCGCGCGTCCGCCAGCAACGCGCCCACCACCCGCCCCGGATCCACGGACGAGGTCGTCGGCGACCACAGCGCCCGCCCCGCCGTCCGCACGCGCGGCTCGATCTCGCGCGCCTCCGCCTCGTCCACCCCGGCGAGCTCCACGCCGTTCGCCTTCCCCCGCCGCAGCAGCTCGTCCAGCCCCGCGTGCTCCGTCTCGTCCCGCGCCACCACCAGCTTGCCGCAACGCCGGATCGGCAGCCCCCGCTCCACGCAGTACTCCGTCAGGCGACGATTGCCTTCCCGGCACAACCTCGCCTTCAGGCTCTCCGCCGTGTAATAGAATCCCGCGTGCAGCACCCCGCTGTTCCGGCCGCTCGCGTGCAGCCCGCACCCGGCCTCCTTCTCGAGCACCACGATGCGCGCCGCCCCCATCCGGCGTCGCGCCTCCAGCGCCACGGCAAGGCCGACGATGCCGCCCCCGATCACCAGGATGTCAGGTCGTTCCATGGCTCGAAAACAGGGTGGGGGTGGGGGTATGGGTGGGGGAGAGGGTGGGGGGGAGGGCGGGGGCGGGGGAACCGGGGGACTCGCCGTGTCCCTGCAGAGGCGCCACCCCGACTCTCCCTGCCCCCCGGTTCGAAGAGGTTTACCCCTCGTTCTTGTTCATGACCACCTTGGTCGGTGTGGCCGGCTTCAGGTCCACCTGGTGGTGGATCGGCGCCGGCTGGTCGGGGACCTTCCCCAGGATCTCGAAGCTGTCAGAGCCGTGGTTCGGGATCGTGAACCGCACCGTCCCGCCCGGTGGTACCGGGCCGAGCGCCGTCACCACGCCGCCCGTGTTGTACGACACGTCCATCGTCTGGTCCGTCGGGTTCACCACGTCCACGACGAACGCCGCGCCCGCGGATGCCGGCGCCTGGCTCGCGCTCGGCAGGTTGCTGTTCGACGGCATGTGCGCACAGCCCGCGAACGCCCACGTCATCGCGCCGACCGCGACGAGCAGCGTCAACAGCGCGGCCAGCCGAGGCCGCCGTGAGTTCTCCGTCTTTCGCATGATCGCTCCTCTGTTGTGCCCCCTCCGGAACGATCGGCTGCACGTTCCATGCGAAGCACCGACGCGCCGCACCCGTCTCTGGCTCAGCCTGCCGGAATCGCCCGCATGTGTGCCTCGTTCCTTCCGCCATCCCGCCCCCGCCCCCGCCGTCGCCTGCGCGCCCCGCGCACCGCGTTCGGGCCGGGCGAGCGGCGGCGCGCCGGAAAGGGTGCCCCGTCTCCCACTCTCCCACTCCCCCACTCCCGCGGCAAGCGCCTACCGCCCTCCCGCCGCCTTCCCGCCGAGCCCGAACTGCCGGTCGAAGAACGCCACCGTCGCGTGGTCCGCGGTGATCCAGGAGGCGTGGCGCAGGAAGCCGTGGATCTCGTCGGGGAGCACGAGCTCCTGGAAGGGGATGCCGTGGGCGCGGAGCCGCTGGGCGAGGTCGACGGTCTGGTGGAACTGGACGTTGCGGTCGTCGTCGCCCTGGATGAGCAGCACGGGGCTGGTCCAGCTGTCGATCGAGGCCACGGGCGAGGACTCCCAGGCGACGCGCTCGGCCTCGGCGCGGTCGCCCTGCTCGTAGCCGGAGGCCCCGAGCCGGCGCCCCGCGTCGGAGACCCAGTTGTGCACCCCGTGCAGATCCACCCCGGCGGCGAAGATGTCGGAGTTGCGGGCGAGGGCCATGGCGGTGAGGAAGCCGCCGTAGGAGCCGCCCCAGATGCCGACGCGTTGGGGATCGACCTCCGGCAGGTCGGCCAGGTACTTCCCGCCGGCCTTCACGTCCAGGTACTCGGAGGCGCCCCACGGGCCGGCGTGCTCCGGGTGGTGGAACTCGTGGCCGTAGCCGATGCCCAGCCGGTAGTTCACGGACATGACCACGTAGCCGTGGTTGGCCAGGAACTGGTTCACGGCATAGCCGTTCGTGTAGTAGTCCATGTAGTGCCAGCCGAGCAGCATCTGCCGCGGCGGCCCGCCATGGACGAAGATCACGCCCGGCTTCCGGGCCGGCCCGCCGGCGCGCTCGAAGAGCTGGCCGTGCACCTCGGTGCCGTCGGCGGCGTGGAAGATGACCTGCTTCGGCACGACCAGGGA
The DNA here is from genome assembly GCA_963708135.1 of uncultured Gemmatimonadales bacterium. Lineage (GTDB taxonomy): Bacteria > Gemmatimonadota > Gemmatimonadetes > Longimicrobiales > RSA9. The sequence goes on from OY970192.1 coordinate 2,484,013, forward strand.
GGCGGTGGGGAAGTCCGCCGGAATCCGGTCCGCGCCGACCGCCACCGGCTTCCCGCCCGCCGCGTCCATCACCTTCGGCAGCGGCGGCTCCCTGGCGCCCGCGCCGATGAAGGCGACCTTCGCGCCGTCGCCCGTCACGGCCGGCGTCCACTCGATGCCCTCCCCCGCCGTGAGCACCTGCGGCGCCGCTCGGTCCACCGGCACGCGCACAATGTGACGCCGGTCAATGTCGGTGGGCAGCGGCCCCTCGTTGCCGCAGAAGTAGAGGTACTTCCGGTCGGGGCTCATCGAGACGTACTCGGCCATCCCCTTCCCCGGCGTGAGCAGCATCGGGTCGCCACCCGATGCGGGGATCGAGTAGAGGTGCGGCCAGCCGTCCAGGTCCGCGAGGAAGACCAGCCGGTCGCCCGCCGCCCAGTCCAGGTTCGGTCCGCCCTCCGTGGTCGGGACCGAGCCGCGCAGCGTCGCCGGGCTCGCCCACACCTCGTGCCCCTCGCCCGTCGCCACGTCCGCCGTCCAGATCGACCACGGCCGCGGCGTCAGCTGCAGCAGCGGCTCCGGCGCGCCGCCCGCGCCGGCCATCCGCACGAACGCGATCCGCTTGCCGTCCGGCGACCAGTGCGGCATGCGGTCCCGGCCGGTCGACGGCGCCAGCCACTCGAGCGGCGTCGAGTCGTTCCGGAAGACGCCGACGAAGGAGTGGTCGCCCCGGTTCGACACGAACGCCAGCGCGCTGCCGTCCGGCGAGAATACCGGCGAGTCCACGCCGCCGCGCGAGAAGAACAGCCGCTTGCCGGCCGAGGAGCCGTCCAGCGGCATGCTCCAGAGCGCCCGCCCCTTCTCGTAGACCACCACGTCACCCTTCGGCGAGACGACCGGCGCATCGCCGTCCGCCAGCAGCTTCGGCGCGCCGCCCGCCGCCGGCACGGCCCAGATCTCCACCTTCGGCTGCACCGGGCTCGACGTCGGGTCCGGCGGCAGGTTGCCCTCCGCCTGCCAGTTCGAGTCGTGGTCCCCCCCGCGCACGTATACCACCGTGGCGCCGTCCGGCGAGAACGACAGGCTCGTCAGCTCCTGCCCATCGTCCTCCGTGTACGGCGTCACCTTGCGCGCCTTCCAGTCCGGCGCCTCCGCGACGTAGATGTTGCGGACCCCCTGCTCGTTGAAGACCCAGGCGATCCGCTCCCCCGTCGGCGCCGCCACCACCTCCTGCGGGTACGGATAGCTCAGCACCTGGTCGAGCGTGAACGAGCCGCCCCGCTGCGCCGCCACGGGCGCCGCGAGGAGCAGCAGCAGCGGCAGCACGGCACCGGGCCGGGCCCCCTGGACCGGGCGGCGCCCGACGCGCGCCGCGGCCTTCGACTTGGCCATCGCGGAGTCTCCTTCTACGGTTGTATACAGGCAGGACCCGCAAAGTAGGCACTCCCCCCGCCCCCCGGCAACCAGTCACCACCACCACCCCCTCGCGATCCCCATCCCGCATCCCGTCCATCACCCATTGACGCCCGGCAGATTTTCGTCACCTTTGGACGGCGGGACATGCCCCGGCGCACGACGGGACACTCGCCGCCGAACGGCGGACGCGCCCCGCGGGCGCCGGAGAACCCGCCGACGCAGCCGCGCACGAACGAATCCGCCTCCGGCACTGTCCAACGGGATGGCGGCGCGCGGCGCGCCGGCCCTCGCCCTGGAACCTACGATGGGAGCCCTCAGGCGCATGACCCTCCGCCACCTGCTCGATGAGCTGAAGCGCCGCCACGTGCCTCGCGTGGTGGGCGCCTATGCCGTCGCGGCGTGGGCGGCGGTGGAGGTCACCTCGACGGTCTTCCCGCTGCTCGGCCTGCCGCAGTGGGCGGCCACGGCGGTCGTGGTGCTCGCGCTGCTCGGCTTCCCCGTAACCCTGGCGCTGGCGTGGATCTTCGACATCACGCCCCAGGGCGTACGCCGCACCGCGTTAACGGCTGCCCCGTCAGGCGACGTCGCCACCGCGGACCTCCCGCCCGCCTCAGCGGCCCCGGCGGCCGCGGGTCCCCCGCCGGCCGATGCGGGCGGCGCACGCCGCTCGCTCGGCTTCTTCGGCTTCGGCATCCTGGTGGCGCTCGTCGCCTTCGCGGCGTACGCCCGCCTCCGCCCCGGCGCTGAAGAGCCCGCGTCGGCCGGCGGGATCCGCTCGACCGCGGTGCTGCCCTTCATCGACCTGAGCGCGCGCCACGACCAGGAGTACTTCAGCGACGGCATCACGGAGGAGCTGCTGAACCGGCTCGCGCAGGTCGACGGGCTGCGCGTCGCGGCGCGCACGTCCTCCTTCGCCTTCAAGGGAAAGAACGAGGACATCAGCGAGATCGGCAGGCAGCTGCGGGTCGAGGGCGTGCTGGAGGGCAGCATGCGGGTGGACGGCGACCGCGTCCGCATCACCGCCCAGCTGGTGGATGCGCGCACCGGCTACCACCTCTGGTCCCGCGACTTCGACCGCACCCGGCAGGGCGTGCTGGAGGTGCAGGACGAGATCGCGGGCGCCATCGTGGGCGCGCTGCGCATGCAGTTCGCCGGCGGCACGGCCATGGATGCGGCCGTGGCCGCGGGCGAGCCGGTCGGAACCCGCGACGTCCGCGCGCACGACCTCTATCTTCTCGGCCTCGCCCGCTGGCACGAGCGCACGAACGCGAACCTGCGCCTCGCGCTGGATGCGTTCCAGCAGGCGGTCGCGATCGATTCCAGCTACGCGCTCGCCTGGGCGGGCATCGCGCAGACCTACGCCGTGCTGCCCGCCTACGGCGGCTTCCCGGTGGGCGAGGCGGTCGCCCGAGGGACGGCGGCCGCCGCCCGCGCCCTCGCCCTGAACGCGGGCGTGGCGGAGGCGCACGCCGCCCTCGGCCAGATCGCCCAGAACCTCGAGTGGGACCTGCCCTCGGCGGAGGAGGACTACCGCCGCGCCGTGGCCTTCAAGCCGGCGTACGCCACCGCCCACCAGTGGTACGGCGAGACGCTGCTCATGCTCGGGCGGCTGGACGAGGCGGACGCCGAGTTCCGCCACGCGCTCGAGCTCGACCCCCTCTCGCCGTTTGCCCTGGCCGGCCGTGCCTACGAGCTCGACCTGCGCGGCCAGCTCGAGGCCGCCCGCGCCGCCAACGCCGCGCTGTCGGAGCGCAACCCCGACTTCGCGGTCGGGCAGCTCCTCGCCCTCTTCTTCGACCTCCAGACCCACCGCTGGGAGGACGCCGGCGCCGCCGCGGCCCATGCCTTCCGCGACGACACGACGGCGGCGGCAGCCGCCGCCACCATCATCGACGGAGTCCGCGACCCGGGCCGCCGCGCCGCCGGCGTCGCCGCCCGCAGCGACGCGAACTTCGCCTTCCTGCTGGTGCACCCGCTGCTCGCCCCGCTCCGCACCGATCCGCGCTTCCGCGCCATCGCGGACTCCGTCGGCGTCAGCTTCGCCTCCTCCTCCTGAACCTCCCCCTGAACCCACCCCTGCCTTCCGTTTCTGCCCCTGCCCCCACTCCTGCGCTCGAGCCCTGCCCCTGAACCTGCGGACCGGCCCCTCCCCTACCGGCGGTACGATCCTTGTACTACGATCCATGCGGTCGATCGCGGCTTTACCAGAGGAGACCCCCCGTGCCTTCGATGTCCCGCGCCGCAGCGCGTCGCGTGCTCCCGGACCGTCCGTCCCGTGCGCGTGTCCCCGCGCCGCTCCTGCTCGCCGTCATTACCGGCTCTCTCGCCCTCGCCGGCTGCCTGCCGAAAGCCAAGGCCGAGGAGCCAGAGTCCGCGCCCGTCGCGGCCACCGCGCCGCAGGACACGGGGCGCACCGCGACGCCACGGCCACCGGAGAAGAAGCCAGCCGCGGAGCCGAAGCCGACGCCGCCGCCCGCCCCTGCGCCCAGGCCGGCCGCGCCGAAGCCCGAGCCCAAGCCCGCGCCGAAGCCGGCGCCGGTCGAGCCGAAGCCCGCCGAGCCGAAGCCCGCGGCGCCCGCGGCCGCGCGTGTGGGGCCGCCCCCGCCGGCGCTGCCGGCCGCGGAGCGGGAGCGGCTGGCGCGCGAGGCGGTGCTGCCGCGACGCCGCATCGTGGCCTACTACGGGACACCGCTGTCGAGGGGCATGGGGATCCTGGGCGAGCTGCCGCCGAAGGAGATGCTGGCCAGGCTGAAGGCCACGGTGGCCGAGTGGCAGAAGGCGGATCCGTCCACGCCCGTCGTGCCGGCGCTCCAGGTGATCGTCAGCGCGGCCGCGGGCACGCCTGGGCCGGAGGGGAAGTATCGGACGCGCGCTCCGGCCAGGGTGATCCAGGAGGTGATCGACTGGGCCGACAGCATCCATGGGCTGGTCTTCCTCGACATCCAGCCCGGGCATAGCACCGTACAGGAGGAGCTGCCGCGGCTGATCCCCTACCTGCTCCGGCCGAACGTGCACCTCGCGCTCGACCCCGAGTGGAACATGCCGCCCGGCGTGAAGCCGGCCGAGAAGATCGGCACAATGGACGCGAGCACCATCAACTACGCCGTGGACCTCCTGGCCAAGCTCGTCCAGGCCCGCGACCTGCCGCCCAAGATCCTGGTCGTGCACCGCTTCACGCACCATATGGTGACGAACGTGGAGGACGTGCAGGACAACGACCCTCGCGTGCAGGTCGTGCTCGACATGGACGGCTGGGGACCGCCCACTCTCAAGCGCTCCAGCTACCGCGACTACGTCGCCCGCGCGCCGATCGACCTGAAGGGATTCAAGCTCTTCTACAAGAACGACCGCAAGGGCGACTCCCGCATGATGACGCCGGCCGAGGTGCTCGCGCTCAAGCCGGCGCCGATCTACATCCAGTACCAGTAAACAGCCAAACGGCGGCACGACCAACGACGGCACGACCTACTGCGGCACGACCAACGGCGGCACGACCTACTGCGGCGCCAACTGACGGCGGCACGACCAACGGCGGCACGCCCGGCGGGACGCCATCTCGTCCCACCACCAGGTCAGCGGTGCCCGACATTGGTGGTGCCCAGTAACTCCTGCCGCAGTAAACCGCATTAAGTGGTGCCGCAGATAAGCCCTGGCGCAGTAGGTCGTGCCGCCGTAAGTCGTGCCGCCGCTACGTCGTGCCGCCTTGACTCGTGCGCTCCGCACGAACGTGCCCTTCAACGCAGGAACCGCCTGAACCATTCCGTGGCCCGGTGCACGTATTCCTCGGGCAGGCGGTGGCCGGTGTCGTAGAGGTGCAGATCCTTGTCGGGTGAGGCAAGGAGGGAGAACACGTCGCGCGCCTGCGCGGGGGTGTACCATCCGTCCTTCGTGCCCATCAGCATGAGCAGCGGCGAGTGCACTCGCGGCGCGAAGTCCTCGATGCGGAGCACCGGCGAGACCTTGGTGATCGGCGCGAGCCCCGCCACCGTCGCCTTCACCCGCGGCTCGAGGGCCGCCAGGTACCAGGCGATCATCCCACCCATGCTGAGCCCCAGCACTCCGACCCGCGCGGTGTCGAGCGTCGGCTGGGTGGCGATCCAGTCGAGCAGCCGGCGGTGCTCGATCGTCGCCTGCACCACCATGTCTCGCGCGATGGTCGGCGAGTAGATGAGGGCCTCCGCGCTGCGGAAGTCGTTGGCCTCGATCCGCTCGCCCGCGTACGGCGCGTCGATCGCGACGACGGCGTAGCCGGCCGCCAGCAGCGAGTCCGTCGCGCTCTTCCCCCGCGGCCATGAATCCGCCGTCCACCAGCGCTCCTTCCAGCCGCCCACGCCGTCGATCTCGACCACCACGGGGTAGGGCGCCTTCCCGTGCGCCGGCAGCCCCAGCAGCCCGGGCACACGGCTGCCGCGCCAGCCGTCGAAGGCGAACTTCACCCGCGTCCAGTCCGCCGTCCGCACCGTGTCGATCGTCACGGCGTGCAGCGCCAGCGTGTCGTCGTAGGTGAAGAAGTCGGAGAGGATGCGGAACGCCTGGTCCCCGATCGGGGGCGGCACCGCCGCGCTGTCGGCCGCCGCCGCCCCGCGCCGCTGCGCCGCCGCCGGCCCCGCGGCGCCGAGCAGCACCACGGCGGCGAGAGCGGCCACGCACGCCCGGCGTATCGCCGCCGGCGGCGGTGAGCCCACGGCCCGGAGCGGAGCGGCCCCGGGCCGGCACGCGCTACTGCTCATCCGCGGACGGCCCGTAGAGTCCCGGCACCGGCACGTCGAGCAGCCGGAGATACACGGTGAGCTGCGCGCGGTGGTGGATCATGTGGTTCGCGCAGAAGGCGCGCAGCGTGTCCAGCCGCGACCAGGAGAGCACCACCCGCTCGCCCACGCGCAGCGTCCAGGTGTCCTCGAGCGCCTCGTCGCGGAGCGTGGCGAGCGCCTCACGGAGCTCCGCCACGTTCCTGTCGAACCGCGCCACCAGGGCTTCAGCGCTCTCCGGGATCGTGCGGTCGAGCGCGACCACCGCCAGGTCGATCTCATCCCGCTGGACGGTCATGACGCCCCACCAGGCGAGGTTCGCCACGTGCACCGCCAGGTCGCCCAGCGTGTACGACTTCTCGTGCGGCCGCCAGTCCGCCCGCTCCAGCGGGATGCGCTCGAGCACCCGCCGCGTCCCGGCCAGCTCCCGGCCCAGGTCCGAAAGCGCCGCCTGGCCGATCGGCCCGGCCGTGACCACCGCGTTCTCGCTCATCTGGTATCGTCCTCGCTCAGCTCGTAGTCCATGACATCGCGGACCGGCGCGTAGCCGATGCGCGGATAGATCGCGTTCGAGACGGGGTTGGAGAGGTCGCTCGCCGTTCGGCGTCTCCCCCACCACCACCGCCATCGCCACCGGCGCGCCGTCCGCCCACACGAACAGTGTCCGCCTCCGGATCGCCCGCTCCGCCGCGAAGCGCGGATCGGCCACCGGCAGGCGCGCCTCCCCTCCGAACGCCTCCATCCACGAGGCGACGAGCCCCGCGTGCGCCGTCGCGGCCGCACGCATCTCCCCGACCGCCACCGGCTCCGGCGCCACCACCCGCTCCAGCCGATAGAGCCGGTACATGGCGCCAGGCCGCGCCCTGCCGCCCACCCGCGCCGTCCACAGGCGCGCGAACTCCGCCGCCGTGGCCTCGGGCGCGTACACGGCCGGAAGGGCTGGATCGGCCGACGCCAGGTCGGCCACCAGCGCCGGCAGCGCCGCCGGCGACAGCTCCGTGAGCACCGGCTTCCGCGGCGGCGTCCGGATCGCGCATCCGAGCACCGTCCCGGCCGCCTCCACGGTGGCCAGGTACGCCCGCGGGCGCCCCGCCGCCGGCCGGCTCCGCCGGGGCGGCAACCTGCCCGGAGGCCTCCACACGCCTCAAGCGGCGCCCGCCGGCACGGCCGCGGCCGGCTCCCGCGCCGGCGCGGCGCGCGGCCCGCGCTTCCGCTCCAGCCATGCCACCACCGCCGCGAGCAGGAGATAGCTCGACAGCGCGGTGGTTGCGACCGCCGCCGGCGTGGGCGGCGGCGGGCCGTAGGCGCTGGCCACCTGGATCCCCGCGAGCACGACGCCGAAGACGGGCATCGCCCAGCGCCCGGCGGGAGTGAGCGGCCGCGTCGCATTCATGTAGATCCAGAGGCCGACGAACAGGATCCCCAGCTCCAGCGGCCACTCCACCGCCGGGTGGTTCCACAGCCCCAGGCCGACCTTCGGCCCTCCCGGGTAGAGCAGCAGGTCCGGCCCGTGCACCAGCAGGTCCAGCACCCAGTGCGAGAACACCGCCGCCCCCACCACCAGCGCCGAGCGCGCCGATCCCTGGCCGCGCCAGAGCCGGTAGGCCGTGAACGCCACCGCCGACCAGAAGAGGGAGCCCGGCAGGCTGTGCGTGTACGGCATCGAGTAGAGGTCCAGCGGGCTCATGGCCATGAACCCCGGCATGATGCGCACCTTCTCCACGCCCGTCATGACGAAGATCGACCACATCACGTCCATGAGCTGCACGGCCAGGAACAGCACCCAGAGCGGCGGCCGCGGGTCCACCCGCTTCGACGCATAGGCCGGCCCGTAGTGCCCTGCGAACATCGCGTACCTCCGATCCTTCGGGAAACGAGAGCGCTGCCGCAAAGCTGGCCACGGCACCCGCGCGCCGCAACGCCGCGGGCGCCGTCCCCCGAGGACCGACCGCTCCCCGCCACCGCCTCTCGCCGCTCGGAGTTGCGTGCGCGGCCCGGGTCGCCAAATTTTCCGCGGTCATCCCCCGTGCATCCGTGAAGGAGACCGATGAGGACCGTCGCCGTCTGGACCGCCGCGCTGCTCGTCCTGCCGCTCTGCGCCGCGCCGCTCGCCGCGCAGAGTCGTCCCGCGCCCACCCTGGACGCCGCCGCCACCGCGCGCGCCGGCCGGCCGCTGCCGGGACCTGTCTACGAGAGCCCGGGCTTCACCCGCGCCGTCGAGCGCGGCACCCGCACGCGCACCGGCCGGCCGGGCCCGAGCTACTGGGTCCAGCACGCGCGCTACAGGATCGATGCGACGCTCGACCCCGCCGCCGCCCGCCTGACCGGGAAGGAGACGGTGACCTACACGAACGAGTCGCCGGACACGCTCCGCACGCTCGCGGTCCACCTGCGCCAGAACGCGTTCCGCGCCGGCAACCCGCGGCGCACGCCGGCTCCGATCACGGGCGGCGTCGCCGTCCAGCGCGTGGCGGTGGACGGCACCGAGATCCAGCCGCGCGCCACGGGCGTCGAGGCGGTGCCGATCACCGAAGCCGTGCGGCGACGCCAGTCGGCCGACCGCTATGTGGTGGATGGAACCGTGATGTGGATCCCGCTCGTCCGGCCGCTCGTCCCCCACGCCAGCGTCCGCCTCGACTTCACCTGGTCGTACTCGCCGCCGCCCGCGCCCTCCGATGGTCGCGAGGGCCGCGAGGGGCACCACCTCTTCTTCATGGGCTACTGGTATCCCCAGGTGGCGGTCTACGACGACGTGAACGGCTGGGTGGCCGACCCGTACCTGCTCGAGGCGGAGTTCTACATGGACCCGGCCGACTACGACATCCGACTCACCGTCCCCCGCGGCTGGCCCGTCGGCGCCACCGGCACGCTCGATAACGCGGCCGAGGTCCTTTCCCCCACCACCCGCGCCCGGCTGGCCGAGGCGCGCCGCACCGGGCGGGTGGTTCGCGTCTTCTCGCCGGGCGACGCCGCGAACGCCTTCACCGCCGGCGGTCCCACGGCCACGTGGCACTTCACCACGAAGGACATGCGGGACTTCGCCTGGGGCACGAGCGACCGCTACATCTGGGACGCCACGCGCGCGCTCGTGGGAGGCGAGGGCGGCGCGGCGCCGGACACCGTCGCCATCAACAGCTTCTACCGGATCCACCCGCCGGCCGCGGCGTGGGCCAAGGGCGGCGCCCGCTTCACCCGCAACGCCATCGAGCAGCTCTCGAAGTACCTCTGGCCGTATCCCTGGCCGCAGATGACCTCCATGGAGGGAGTCCTCGACAGCGGCGGCATGGAGTACCCGATGATGACCCTCATGCAGCCGTGGGCGGACACGCTGTCATTGGCCGGGGACCTCATGCACGAGACAGGGCATATGTGGTTCCCGATGCAGGTCGGATCCAGCGAGACCCGGTTCCCGTGGATGGACGAGGGATTCACCCAGTACGACGTCGCCCAGGGCATGCGCCAGCTCTACGGCGAGCCGCGTACCGGAGGCCGGCCCAACGACTCCGAGCCCGGCCAGCGCAGCCTCTACGTCCGCACCGCCGCCGACGGCCTCGACCGCACCCTCATGTGGTCCGGCAACCTTTACCCCGACGACGTCTACTTCATCATGTACTACGACAAGACCGCGCAGGTGCTCGCCGCCCTGCGTGGCATGATCGGCGAGCCGACGTTCCACGCCGCGTTTCGCGAGTATAGCCGCCGCTGGGTCGGCAAGCACCCCTACCCGTGGGACTTCTTCAATACCATGAGCGCCGCCGCAGGCCGCGACCTCGACTGGTTCTTCCAGACCTGGTTCTACCACGGCTGGCCGCTCGACCAGGCCATCGCCGCCGTCCAGCCGCGCGGCGACTCGACCGCCATCACCATCGAGGACCGCGGCCTCGCTCCCATGCCCGTGCCGCTGGCCATCACCCGCGCCGATGGCAGCGTCCAGCACGTGGACGTGCCCGTGGACGTGTGGCTCACGGGCGCCCGCCAGCACGTGGTCACGGTGGCCGGGAAGCCGGACGTCGTGAAGGTGGTGATCGACCCGGACGGCCTCTACCCGGACATCGACCGGGACAACCAGGTCTGGGAGCGGAAGTAGCTGCCCGGCAGGAGCAGGGATCACGCGACGCTACTCCTCCTCCAGGCGTACGTCCAGTCCCAGCCCCTGGGCCATGACGATCGTCTGGTCAATGGATATGATCGCGCCGCGCAGCTCCACGCGCAGCGGATCCACGGCGCTCAGGTCGCTGCCGCGCAGGTCGCAGCCGGCGAGGTTGGCGCGGTCCAGCCAGGCGCCGGAGAGGTCCACGTCGCGTAGCGTGGCGCCGTGCAGGTCGGCGCCGACCAGCTCCGCCTCCCGCATGACGAGGCCGCGGAAGGACGCGCTGTGCAGGTCCGCCCCCGCCAGGCCGACGAAGGACCAGTTCCCGCCCGACACCTGCATGACCTCGAAGCCGCAGCGCTCGAAGCGGCTGCCCACCAGCTTGCAGTCGGTGAAGCGGGCGTCGTAGAACGAGCACCCCGCGAACCAGCAGTTCACGAACGCCGCCCGCCGGTGCACGGAGGCGTTGAACCGCACCCGCCGGAACACACACTCCTCGAAGCTGGCACCCTCCTCCTCGACCTCCGTCAGGTCGAGGTCGAGGAAGAGCACCCTCGCGTGGCTCGCGCCCGAGATGTCGCGGCCGGACGGCACCGCGCCACTGACCGTCCTCTCCGTCTCCGGCTCCCGCGGCCCTCCCCCTCTCATCCACCCGTCCGGATCTGAACTTGAATTCGCATGCCCGAGCCCCGACCCCCGAGCCCCTACTCCGGCCTCCTCGCCTTGTCCACGAACGCAGGATGATGCGGCGCCTTGACCCCCTCGGTCTCCAGCAGCTTCATCGCCTCCTCGACGGCGCGCGCGATCTGCGGGTCCGTGCCGGCGGCCCAGTCCTTCGCGTCGTAGTAGACCGGGATGTCCGGCGGCACGCCCTGGTTCTCCGCCACCCAGTGGTCGCCGGAGAAGACGCCGCTGCACGGCGAGGTGATGAAGCCGCCGTCCACGAGCGGGTAGGGCACGCACGCGGCCACCAGCCCGCCCCACGTCCGCTCGCCGATGAGCGGGCCGATCTTGTGCTGCCGGAACGCCCACGGGAAGTAGTCGCCGCCGGAGCCGGCCCGCTCGTTCACGAGCAGCACCTTCGGGCCCAGGATCCCCGCGACCGGCAGCCGGTAGTCGATGCCGCCGGCCGCGTCGTTGGTGATGCCGCCGATCAGCGTCCGGCTCATCATGTCGACCATGTAGTCGTCGAGCGAGCCGCCGCCGTTGAAGCGCTCGTCGATGACCGCGCCATCCCGGTCCTGCTGCGCGAAGAAGTAGCGGTTGAAGGACGTGAAGCCGGCGCCGGCCGTGTTCGGCACCCAGACGTAGGCCAGCCGGCCGTGCGAGAGCTCGTCAACCCTGCGCCGGTTGTCCTCCACCCACGCCCTCTGGCGCAGCGCCACGTCGCTCCGCAGCGGCACCACGGTCACCGTCCACGAGCCGGCCAGGGAAGGCCTGCTGTTCAGCGTGAGCACGGTCTGCCGCTCGGCGGTGCCGTCCAGCAGGCGGTACGGGTTCTCCGCCGCGGTGAGCGGCTCGCCGTTCACGGCCAGCAGGTAGTCGCCCTCGGAGGCGCGCACGCCGGGCGCCGAGAGCGGCGCGGACAGCCCCGGGTTCCAGCCCTCGGCCTCGAGGATGCGCCGGATCCGCCAGCGCCCGTTCTCCGCGGCCAGATCGGCGCCGAGCAGCCCCGTCCGCACGGTGTCCACGTCCGGGTAGTCGCCGCCGCCCGTGAAGCTGTGCCCCACGCTCAGCTCGCCGCCCACCTGGTCCAGCAGGTAGCGCAGGTCCTCCCGGCTCCGAACGTACGGCACCAGCGGCGCGTAGCGCGCGTGCACCGCCGGCCAGTCGGCACCGTGGAGGTTGGGCGCGTAGAAGAAGTCGCGCTCGATGCGCCACGCCTCCTCGAAGACCTGCTTCCATTCCTCGGCCGGGTCCACCTTCATCCGCAGCGCCACGTCGATCTTCCCCTCGCCCGGCTTGGGCGCCGCGGCCGTGCCGACAATGTGCCACGCCGGCCCCTGCCGGAAGAGCAGCTTCTGGCCGTCGGCCGAGACCGAGATGCCGCTCGCGCCGTGCAGGAAGTCCTCCTCCTTCCGCTTCTTCATGTCGAAGCGGTGGACCGTGAGCCCGGGCGCGTTCTCGACCCGCTCGGAGAGGAAGACCACGCCATCGGGGCCCGCCGTCAGGGCGCTGTAGCGGCGCACCGGCACCGGCAGCGCCACGATGCGGCGGCCGATGCCGTCCGGATCGATGCGCACGTGGGCGACCGAGTCCGACTTCGCCCCTCCTGGCGACGCACCCGGCGCCGCCTTCCTCCCGGCCGCGGCCTTGCCCGAGTCCTCGGCGGCCGCCACCCCCTTCTCCTCGTCGCTCTCCGGTGCGAACGGGGTGGCGTCCTCCTTCCGCAGCACGGCCACGTAGGCGCCGTACGTCGGCCGCGCCTGCTCGTTGCTCAGGTTGGCCCAGCCGCTGGCCAGCCCCAGGTCCGTGCTGGCCAGGAAGTAGAGCCACCGACCACCCCGGTCCCATGCCGGCGAGACGGCGTCCGCGAGCTCGTTCGTGAGCGCCGTCGCCTGCCCCGTCTCGGCGGACCACACCACGACGCGGTGGAAGTGGTTCGGGTACTCCTTCGCGTACGCCAGCCACCTCGAGTCCGGCGACCACGTAAGGCCGAGCCCGCCGCGGTTCTGGATCGTGCCATCGGTGTCCGGCGACATGAGCTTGCCGGAGGCCACAACCATGACGTGGATGCGCGCGCGCTGGTCCACCCATGCCATGTGCTTCCCGTCCGGCGACCACGCGGCCGACCACGCGTACTTCGTCTCATCGCCGAGCGGGACCTGGCGCGGCTTCGTGAGGGCGTCCTGGTCGCCGATCAGCAGCTTGTATCCCGGGCCTTCATCCGAGAACCACGCCACCTGCCTGCCGTCCGGCGACCACATGGGCGAGCGGTCCGCCGCACCCGACGAGCGCGTCAGGTCGCGCACGTCGCCCTTCTCCGCCGGGACCGTGAAGATGTCGCCCCTCGCCTCGAAGAGCGCCCGCTTCCCCGTCGGCGAGAGCGAGGACGAGGCGATCTCCCGGCTCACGTCCTCCCAGTGCGGCATGGCCCACGGGAAGTCGCCGTGCACCGCGATGTCCAGCTTCTTCGCCTGCCGCGTGGACGGGTCCAGCAGCCACAGCCAGCCGTCCTCCTCGAACGCCAGCGCGTCCGCCGCCCCGCCGCCCAGGCTCTTCACGTCCGCGTCCTTGAAGTGCGTGACCTGCGCCAGCTCCTTCGTGGCGACGTCGTAGCTCCACACGTTCGTCGCGTAGTCCCGGTCCGAGAGGAACCAGACCTTCCCGCCCTGCCAGACCGGCCACGTGTCCGTGGTGTGCTCGTTCGGCAGCTTGACCTCGGAGAGGTCGGAGAGGTCCAGGATCGTGAGCGGCGTGTTCTGCCCGCCCCGGTAGTTCCTGAACTCCACGTCCCAGCGGTCCACGCGGTCCACCACCAGCCGCTTCCCGTCCGGCGAGAACGAGCCGCGCATCGCCATCGCCTCCGGCACCTGGTGCGGCGGCCCGCCCGCCACCGGCACCAGCCACAGGTGAGCGTATGGCACCGGCGCCGAGCCGCGGTCCGACGCGTAGAGCACCTCCCTGCCATCCGGGCTCCACCCCCGCGCGAACGAAGGCGACGGGTGCCACGTCAGCCGCCGCGGCTCCCCGCCTCCCGCCGCCACCACCCACACCTCCGGCGTCCCCGTCCGGTTCGACGTGAACGCGATCCACCGTCCGTCCGGCGAGAAGTGCGGGTCCGTCTCGATCGCCGGCGTCGCCGTGAGCCGCCTGGCCTCGCCGCCGTTCCGGCCCGCCACCCAGAGGTCGCCGCCGTACTCGAACGCCACCTCCGTGGCCGAGAGCGTCGGCTCGCGCAGCAGCCGCGTGCCCTGGGCCTCCGCCGCCGCCGCCGCGAGCATCACCGCGAACAGGGCCGGGAGCAGCACGAGAAGCAGCCCACGAGCCCCGGACGCTGCCGGCTCACGGCGGGCGGGATCAACTGCCGGACGGGTGCCGAGCGGAGGCATGGCCCTACCTCGATCTGTGGTGCAATCAGTGGAGCGGAAGGGCCAATGTAAGCGGCGGCCGCCGGAGCGGTAAAGGGCGCCGGGCTGCGGCCGGGCGCCGCTACTGCCGCGCCCCGGGCGGCTGCGGCCTCCCGGGCGCCGAAGGCGCGGGCGGGGCGAGCAAGGCACCGATCGGGACCGCCACCACGGAGTCGCGGCCGCGCCGGAGGAGCCCGCGCACGGAGTCGATCTCGATCCGCGGCGCGTCGTAGCCGGCCCGCACCAGGACCTGCACGAGGTCCTCCACCCCCGTGCCCCTCCCGTAGACGTCCGGCAGCACGGCCACCGTGTCGCCACGCACTTCGGCCGTCTCGTAGACCACCTCCAGCGGCACCGGCTCCGCCAGCTCGATCGTGCGCGTCGCCCGCGGCAACGCCTCGAGCGAGTCGAGCTCGGCCGCGCTGACGTCGCCGGAGGCGTGCGCGTGGACCAGCCGCGCCAGCGCGATCGCGTCCTCGTTCCGCATGCGCACGCACCCGTGCGACGCCGCGCTCCCGATGGACGCCTCGCTCGGCGTGCCGTGCAGGAAATAGTAGGGGCTGAAATAGAGCTTCACCCGCCCCATCGGATTCCTGGGCCCCGGCGGCGTCACCCTCTCACGCGCCGCCCACGCCCGCTCCGGCGGCGTCCACCAGGGGTTCCACACCACCCGCGTCACGGCGAAGCCGCCCCTCGGCGTCGGATACCGCCGCATCCCCACCGCGACCGGGAAGGTGCGCACCAGCCGCGTGCCCTCGTACGCCTCCGGCCGGTACGCCGGGATGTTCAGGCGCAGGCGGAACCGCGGCACCTGCGCCCGGGCAGGCGCCGCCGCGCCAAGCGCGGAGGGACTCGCGGCCACCGCGAACGCCGCCGTCCCGCACGCGTCCGGGATCGCGCCGGCGCAGCCCGCCACCGCCGCGGCCGCCAGCGCCAGCCCGGCCGCACGCGCCAGCGAGCTGCCGACCGCGGCGCGCGGCGCGGCCGGAGCACCGCGATGGCCGCCCCGTTCCTTCATCGCCCGCCTCCTTCCGCGGCACCGCCCTTCCGCCGCTCCACGGCTCCCTCGACCGAGACCCGCTGCGGCTCCGAGGAGCGCTCCACCCCCTGGCGCTCAGAGAGAGAGTCGTGCCGCCGCGCGAAGCTCCGGACCCCGACGCCCGGCGTCGCCCGAAGGGCCGGTCGGCACGGCGGTTTCCCCGCCTGGCGGCGGCTCCGGCCGGCCGCCGCGTCGTGCCCCGCTGCGGCGCCCGATCGGGCGATCCTGAGGACACCGTGGGACATTCCTGCCTCACCCGCACCCCCAGCGCTGCCGGCCGGAGCAACTTGCGGCCGCGCCGTAAGCGCCACGCGCACAAGCGCGTGCGGGATCCGCGCCGGCGGACCGGCGGCCGGCGGCGGCGTGGCCGGCAAAATGCCGCCGTGCCTGGGGCAGGACCGCGCGGGCGACGAGCTCGGCGGACGGGAGGGAGTGGAACGGGACTCTGGTCGTGCCACCGCCGCGGCGGTGACGCCGCGGGAGGCGACGATGCCGAATGGACCCCCACCCGTGCCCGTGGGGCGCGAGGTGGTCGTGAACGCTGCGGGCGTGGAGCTCGAGGGCGAGTTGGTGCTGCCGGAAGGCGCGGAGGCGCTCGTCCTCTTCGCGCACGGCAGCGGCAGCAGCCGCTTCAGCCCGCGCAACCGTGCCGTGGCGGAGGTGCTCCAGGCCGCGCGGCTCGGCACTCTCCTCTTCGACCTGCTCACCTCGGAGGAGGACCTCGTCGATCGGATCACGGCGGGGCTGCGCTTCGACATCCCGCTGCTGGCCGAGCGGCTCGCGGGGGCGACGGACTGGGTTCTGGCGGGCGCCGGGACCGGCGGCCTGCGGCTCGGCTACTTCGGGGCGAGCACCGGCGCGGCCGCGGCGCTCATCGCGGCCGCGGACCGGCCCGCGGCCGTGGGCGCCGTGGTTTCCCGGGGCGGGCGCCCCGATCTGGCGGCGGGCGCGCTCCGCCGCGTCCGTGCTCCCACGCTGCTCGTGGTGGGAGAGCGCGACGCCGAGGTGCTCGCGCTCAATCGGGAGGCGCTGGCCGTGCTTGGCGCGGCGAACCGCCTGGAGGTGGTGGCGGGTGCCACGCACCTCTTCGAGGAGCCGGGCACCCTGAACACCGTGGCGGAGCTGGCGCGCGACTGGTTCCTGACGCACCTCATCGCCGGCGGGGCGTGAGTGGTGGCGTCTCAGGCGCCGATGCCCGCCTCGGTTGGAGCAGCGTCGGCCAGCAACCGGCGGACGGTTGCGTCATCGAGCTGCGGGAACCGCTCGTACCAGACACCGATCGCGTAGAACGGGCGCGGGCTCGCCAGGCAGACGAGCGCGTCCACCTCCCGCTCCAGCCGCGCGCATGCGTCCGGCGGCGCCACGGGCGTGGCCAGCACGATCCGCGCGGGTCCCATCGCGCGCAACGCCCGCACCGCCGCCCGCGCGGTCGAGCCGGTCGCGATCCCGTCGTCCACGAGGATGACCGTCCAATCCCGCACGTCCAGCGCCGGCGCGCTGCCGCGATAGGCACGCTCCCGACGCACCACCTCGCGCCGCTCTTCCTCCGCGACGCCTTCGATCACGGCCGCCGGGATGCCCAGCTCACTCACGACCTGCTCGTTCAGGACCCGCACCCCGCCCCCCGCCACCGCGCCCATCGCCAGCTCCGGCTGCCAGGGCATTCCCAGCTTGCGCACCACAAGCACGTCCAGCGGAGCGCCGAGCCCCCGCGCGACCTCGGCGCCGACCTCGACCCCTCCCCGCGGCAGCGCCAGCACGCAGACGTCGGAGCGACCCGCGTACGTGGCCAGCCGCTCCGCCAGCCGCCGGCCGGCGTCCTGGCGATCCAGGAAGATCCTCATGTCCGCTCCTTTCCCTGGACAACGACAGGCGCACCCAATGCTCCCCTGCCTTGCCGACCGCCGGAACGCCACGGCGGGTTTCGTGCCGCGCCGAATCGGGCCGGGCTCCGCGGTCCGGGAAGGCGAGCGCGCACCGGCAGGACGATCTGCCCCCTCCATCCTCCCGGCCAATGTCTCGGATGGCCCCGGCGCGGAGCGGAGCGACGTGTGGAGCTGGAATGCCATGTGGCGGGCCGCTGGCTTCGCGCTGGGCGTCTCGGCGTTCATCTTCTGAGCTGGTGCCACCCCGCAGGCGCCCGCCGGCGCCGCGGCGTGCCGTCCCCTCAGCCGCCCTCCCTCCGGGCCACCGGCGGCGGCCCGTGGCGCGCGTGCAGGAGGTCCTCCAGGAACGTCACCTCCTCCTGCAGCCGTGCGAGATCGCTCTCCAGCTGCTCGATCCGGTCGAGCGCCGGCTCGCCCGCAGGAAGCCCGGCCTGCGGGCGGCGGGGCGGGAGCGCGGCGCGCGCCGCGGGCGAGCGAGCGCCGCCCAGCAGCCAGCTGACCAGCTCGCCGCCGGCCGCCCGGCCCAGGCCGCCGATCCGCAGCGTGCCCCGCCGCGTCTTCACGAGGACCTTGCTGCGCACGACCCCGTGCTGAAACGCCTGCTCGATCCGCGGCAGCGCCACGTAGATCTGCTGGCGCGTAGGGCTCTCGCGGTCCTGGAGGCAGACCAGCCGCCGGTCCGTGACCACCACGAACCAGCGGCCGAGCCGCGGCAGCCATGTGGTGCGGACCCGGCCGCGCGCCACGAACACCGCCCGCTCCCCCTCGAGCAGCACCTCCGAGAGGTCCGGCACGTGTCCACCGCCGAGCCCCCGGGGCTCGGGCACCGGCGCGCTCGCCCGCCCATCGTCGTTCATCGGTCGGCTCCCCGAGTCAGCCCTGCGGCGCCACCTGGTACTGCTCCAGCTTGCCGTCGGGCATCTGGTACGTCCAGACCCGCAGCGTCCGGTCGGGCAGGACCACCCGGAACGAGCGCTCGAGCATGCCGCCGCGCTCCGACTGCCCCGTCTGCACCACCGCCTTCGGCGCGCCGAGCGGCCCCAGGCTGGACTGGAAGTCCTTCAGCGCCTGCGCGCTGAAGTAGGCGTTGGCGTCCGCCGTGAACAGCGAGCGGTCGATCGTGCCGTGCTGCAGCCCGACGAAGATCTGCTTCGCCTGCTCCGTGCGCTCGGCCGTCTGCGCGTCCTGCGTGTTGAACAGGATCCGCGAGACGCCCCGCGCGATGGCGCCCGACGCCGGCGCGGCGTCCTGGTTCGTGAGCACCACCACGGCCGCGCTGTCGTCCGGGAACACCATGTTCTCCGCCGTGAACCCCGACACCTCGCCGCTGTGCGAGATGACGCGATGGCCCGACTGCATTCCCACCTCGACGCCCAGCCCGTAGCCGGTACCCACGCCGTTCAGGAGCGGCACTTCCGCCTCGAGCTGCTTGTAGGACGCTGGGCTGAGCAGGCTCTGGTCGATCAGGGAGACGTCCCACTTCGCCAGGTCGGCCGCCGTCATGGCCAGCTCGCCCGCCCCCGCCATCCAGCCGGCCGCCTCCTCCGGCGCCGGGCGCAGCGGCCCCAGGCCGTAGCGCATGTAGCCGGACGCGTCCGCCGCGGTCATCTTCCCCTTGTCGAAGTCCACCGCGCTGGCGAGGCCCAGCGGGGCGAGGATCCGCTCGTGCAGGAACTGGAAGAACGGCTCGCCCGTGATCTTCTCCACGATCTGGGCCGCGATCACGAAGTTCGTGTTGCTGTACTGCCAGCGCGTCCCGGGCGCGAAGTCCAGCGGCCGCTTGGCCCAGCGGTCCAGGATCCCCTGGGGCGGCATCGGCTCGAGCATCATCGGCGGGACGTAGTCCTGTGGCCAGAAGTCCTGGTAGCCCGAGGTGTGAGAGAGCAGCTCCCGCACCGTCACCTCGTCGGACCGCGTCAACTCCGGCAGCCACTTCGAGACCGGATCGTCCAGCGAGAGCTTCCCCTCCTGCTGGAGCAGCAGGATCGTCGCGGCCGTGAACTGCTTGCTGATCGAGCCGATCGCATAGCGCATGTTCGGCTTCGCCGCCACGCGCGGGTCCAGCTTCGCCGCGCCGTAGGCCTGCGCGAACACGACCTTGCCGTGCCGAACCACCGCGACCGACGCGCTCGGCACGCCCGTCGCCTTGAGCACCTGCTGCGCGACCGCGTCCACCTTCGCGGCGAGCCCATCCCGCCCCGCCCCCGTCTGCGCCGCCGCCGGCGCCGCCCACACCGTCGCGGCGAGCACCACGCCCGCCAGCCGCTGCCTCGTCCTCATCCGTTTCCTCTTCCGTTCGGGGGCCATCGCCCGCCATCTTGCGCGGGCCAGCGCGGTTCGCCCGACCAGCGCCGGCGAGCGCGATTCACGCCGCCGCGTCCGGCTTCGTCCAACGCAGCGAGAGCACCCGCGGCGGCGCGTCCGGTGCCGCACCAGCCTCCCGCCACTCGCCCAGGTGGGCCAGCACCAGCCCGGCCCCGAGGCCCACCTCCACATGCTCGCTCAGCATATGCAGGAACGCCGGGATGCGCACCTCCTCCACGTCCTCGGGCAACGCGAAACGGGCCTGCCCGCCCCGCAGCTGGCGGTACGGGTGGTACTCGCAGACGCGCAGCTCGCCGCCCGGCCGCAGCACCCGCGCGCACTCCGTGACGACCGGCGCGAGCCGCTCCACGTGTTCCAGCACCAGCGTGATCACCACCACGTCCGCGCACGCATCGGCCAGCGGCAGCCCGTCGCGGAGGTCCTGCCGCACCAGCCCCACGCGCGCTGCGGGCAGGCGCGCCCGCGCGCGCACGAGCATCTCCTCGGAGAAGTCCATGGCGACGACGGCGCCCGCACTCTGCGCGAGCCACGCCGTGTTTCCGCCCGTGCCGCAGCCCAGCTCGACCACCGTCCCCGCCGCGGGCGACATGGCGCGCAGCGCCTCGGCGGCAAGGTCCCGCGTGCGGTTGGCGGCCGCGTCGTAGCGTGCGGCCCAACGGTCGTACAGCGCGGCAACGTTGCCTTCCCGGCTCAGCCCCATTCCGCCCCCGCGCCCGGCACCCGCGCCGTCACTGCGCCGCGAGCCCGAGCTTCTTCCGGACGAACGGCCGCACGAACGCCGATGGAGGGTTGTGCGCCCGCGCCAGCTCGTACGCCTTCCGGTAGAGCGCCGCGGCCTGCTCCTTCTTCCCCCGCTTCTCGTAGGTCATCGCGAGCAGCGTGAGCATGAACGGGTCCCGCTGGTTGCCCTTCAGCGCGACCGCCTTCTCCAGGTCCGCCTGCGCGCGCGCCAGGTCGTTCGTGTACAGCGCCACATAGCCCGTGAGGTAGGGGAAGAAGCGCTCCTGCTGGCGCGCAACGGCCGTGTCGGAGTCCAGCGCCAGCCGCGCCGCGGCGACCTGCTTCGCCGCTTCCGCCCTGTCCCCCCGCCGCGCCGCGATCCGCCCCAGCGCGTGCGCCAGCCGGAAATCCCACAGCGCCTGCGGGTGCGTCATCGGCGCCGGCTCGCGCATCCCCAGCGCGTACCCGAGACGGTACCACTTCTCCGCGGAGGCCAGGTCCCCGGCGTCGATGCACACGCGCGCACCCTCGTCCGCCAGCTCGCCCTCCTGATAGAACGCGTCCTGCGGGGCCGCCGCCTCCCGCGTCTTCCAGTAGTCGATCCCCATCTGCTCGTACTTCAGCGTGTTCGGACAGTCCCCATCGAACGCGTAGGACATTGCCATCTGCCGCTGCGCCGCCGCCTTCGCCTCCGGGTTGGCGGCGGAGTCGATCGCAGCCTGGATGATCCTGCGCGCCTCGCTCGTCTTCCCCTCGAGGTCAAGGCGCGCCGCCTCCCGCATGGCCGGCGAGGGCCCGCGTCCCTGCTGCTGCGCGGCCGCCGGGACCGCCGCCCCCGCCAGCAGCGCCCCCACGCTCATGGAGAGGAGCCGCACGCCGATCGTTCCGGTCGCCATCATCGCCTCCTGTTGAGGTCACCGCCCTGCCACTTGTCGTTCTCCTCCCAGTCCCCTCTTCGAGCCCCCGGATCTCCGTCTCCATCCCACGCCTCCCGCGCGCCACGCCCACCCCCACCGCCGGAACCCGCGCCCTCTCCGCCGTGTTCGATTCTTGCTGCAGAAGCGAGCCCCCGGACCTTGGAGTCCATTTCGATGACCAGCCAGCGCCCCTTCCGTAGCGCCCTCTCCCGCACCTTCGCCGTGTGCGTGGTCTGCCTCGGCGCGGCGCTGCCCCGCTGCCGGGAGGCGCCGGGCGACACGGGAACCGCGCCGCCGGACGCGCCCGGCGACTCCACCGCCGGCCAGCCGGCCGCGCTCACGCCCCAGGACTGGCCCGGCTTCGGCCGCGATCCCGGCCGAACGAGCGTCGTCACCGGCACCGGGATCGCCGCGAGCGGCCTGGCCTCGCTCGAGAAGCAGACCGTCCAGCTCGACGGCACCGTGGATTCCTCGCCGATCTACCTGCACGGCGTCAGCGTGGGCGGCGCGTCCCGCGACGTCTTCTTCGTCACCACCACCTACGGTAAGACGCTCGCCATCGACGCCGACTCCGGGACCGTCCTGTGGCGCTTCACCCCTCCCGGCTACGACGGCTGGGCCGGCTCCTACCGCATCACGACCGCGACGCCGGTGGCCGATCCCGGCCGAGACTTCATCTACGCCGCCGCCCCGGATGGCGTGATCCGCAAGCTCGCGGTGGCGGACGGCCACGTCGCCTGGAGCACGCCGATCACCACCCTGCCGGCCCGCGAGAAGATCGCCGCCCCCCTGAACTTCTATCACGGCCGCGTGATCGCGACAACAGGCGGCTACATCGGAGACGCGCCGCCATACCAGGGGCACGTCGCCGTGCTCGACGCCGCGAGCGGCGGGCTGCTGCACGTCTGGAACGCCCTCTGTAGCGAGCGGGCCGCTCTCCTCGATCCCTCCTCCTGCCCCGAGAGCGGCGCCGCAATCTGGGGACGCGCCGGCGCCGTCGTCGATACGGTCACGGGGGACCTCTTCGTCGCTACCGGGGACGGCCACTGGAACGGCAACACCGACTGGGGCGACGCCGTGCTCGAGCTCGATCCGGATGCCACGAGGCTGTTCGGCAACTACACCCCCTCGAACACGGAGGAGCTCGACGCCTCCGACCGCGACGTCGGCTCGACCTCGCCCGTCCTGCTCGGCGGCGGCCTCGTGGCGCAGGGCGGCAAGGACCAGGTCATCCGGCTGCTCGACTGGAGCGCCATGCGCACCGCGGGGCCGCACCGCGGCGGCGAGCTCCAGAGCGTGCCGACCCCTTCCGGAGCCCGCCTCTTCACCGCCCCCGCGGTCTGGCGGAACGCTGGCGAGACCTGGCTGTTCGCGGCGGACGGCGGCGGCACCGCCGCGTGGGTCGTCGGCGGGCGGCGCCTGGAGCAGAGGTGGAAGAACGGCGATGCCGGCACGAGCCCCGTCGTCGCCGACGGCCTGCTCTACGTCTACGATCCCGGCGGCAACGGACTGCGCGTCTACGACGCCGCGAGGGGCCGCCGCGTCGCGACGCTCGACGCCGGCTCCGGCCACTGGAACAGCCCCATCATCGTGGACGGCCGGATCGCGCTTGCCGAGGGCAGCGCGAACCACCACGACCAGCGCGGCGTGCTGGACATCTGGAGGTAGGCGAGCCGCCCCGCCTGCTCACTCGCGTGCGCGGGCTACGCGCGCCCGAGCCTCACCGCAGGGATGCCGCGCCCCAGTGGTTCAGCCCCATCGCCGTCCAGCGGGCCAGGTGCGTGGACAGGCGGGCGCGGAAGCTCTCGAAGTCCCGCCGCTCCGGGGCGCTCCAGCCCACCTCCGCCACGGCCGGCATGCGCGGCAGCGCCATGTACTCGAAGTCCGCCAGCGTGCCGAGCGTCTCCGACCAGAGCGGCGCCTCCACGCCCAGGACCGAGCTCTCCGGCACGCCGGGGAGCGGCTCGGCGGGCACCCAGTCGTAGACCTTCCGCAGGTCGAGGTGCCCGGCCCAGGACAGCCCAAGCACGGTGGCGCTGTCGTACTTCATGTCGAGATACGCATGGGCGGAGCGCGACAGGATGATCTTCGAGCCGCGCGCCACGGCCGCGCGGCTCGAGTCCGGGATCCAGCTCTGCACGATCACCGACGGCGGCAGGTCCAGCGACGCGATCTCGCTCCACCCGATCATCCGCTTCCCGTTGTCATGCACGATCCGCTGCACCCGCTGGACGAAGCCCTCGTACTGGGCACGCGTGAGCCCCTGCACCTCGTCGCCGCCGATGTGGAAGTACGGTCCGGGGGTGATGCGCGCGATGTCGCGGACCACGTCGTTCACGAACCGGTACGTCACGTCCTTGTCCACGCACAGCACGCCGGGCGCGCCGCCGATCCCGAAGAAGTGGGGCGGCGCCTTGCCATCGCACGCGAGCTGCCCGTACGAGCTGAGCGCCGCCGTAATGTGGCCGGGCATGTCGATCTCCGGCACGACCGTGATGTAGCGATCCCGTGCGTAGCGGACGAGCTCCTTCCACTGCGCGTCCGTGTAGAAGCCGCCCTCCGCGCCGCCGACCTCGTAGAGCCCGCCCCAGCGGGCGAGGTTCGGCCAGGACGGAATCTCGATCCGCCACCCCTGGTTGTCCGACAGGTGCAGGTGCAGCCGGTTCATCTTGTAGAGCGCCATCACATCCATGAACCGCTCGACATCCCCGACCGGCAGGAAATGGCGCGCCACATCCAGCATGATCCCCCGCCACTCGAAGCGGGGCACGTCCGTGATCCGTCCCGCCGGCACCTTCATCGGGCGCGGCCGCGCGGCCGTGTACTCCACGCGCGCCGGCAGGAGCTGCCGCAGCGTCTGGACGCCGTGGAAGAGTCCCGCCGGCCGCCGCGCCACGATGCGCACGCCCGCCGTGTCCACCGCCAGCGTGTACCCTTCCTCGCCCAGGCTCGCCGCGGCCGTGTCCAGCACCAGCGCGATCGCGTGCGGCGGCACCGTGTCCGGCGCCATGAGCACCCGCGGCGTGGACTCCTTCGTCGTCCCGATCAGCCGCGCCAGCACCCGCCCGATCCTCGCCGCCTCCGCCTGCCCCCTTCCGACCACGATGGCCGTGGCCGTGTCCACCGTGAAGCTGTCCCCCGGCACCATCTTCACCGAGAGCGGCATCGGCACCACGTCCACCGCCGGCGGAAGCTCCGCCGCCGGAACCGCCGGCATCCGGGCGGGCGCCGGCCGCGGCGTGCCGGCGCCCGGGGCGCAGCCGGCGAGCGCCACGAGCGCGAGAAGTGTCCCTGCGCGCGCGCGCCCTACATCCACGGCTCGTCAGCCGTCGGGCCGTAGATCGAGGGAACGCGGCCGTCCGCCATGCGCAAGTAGATCGAGAACTGGCCGCGGTGGTGGATCTCGTCGGCGAGCATGATCTGGAGGAAGCCGAGGCGCGGAACCCGGATCGGCTTGTCCTTGCCGGCCAGGAACGGCACGGTCTCGAGGAACCAGGCGTCGTCGGCGCCGCTCAGCATCGCCATGAACCCCTGGTACGCCTGCTCGACGTTCACGAGCAGCTCGTCCCACGACTCGGGCGGCAGCGGCGGCTCCATCGGCGCCTGCTGCCCGAACTGGCCGCTCACCACCATCGTCGCGAACGCGCGCTCCATCGCGAACATCCACGCCAGCTCGCGCGCGTTCTTGCACTTGGCGTGCGGCCGCAGCTCCAGCTTGTCCGTTGGATAGGCGCGCAGCACGCGCATCGTCGTCTCGTGCTCCCGGGCGTAGGAATCCAGCAGCTGCTGCTTCGGGCTGGGCAGCGTCACCGTCTGGCCGACCTGCGGTGAGCTCGACATCGGACCTCCGAGGGTTGGGGAAACACGATCGGGAGAAGAGGAGGATGGAAGGCGACGGCCGCCGGCGCAACACCACGAGTGCCGGCGCGGATACGGGCCACTCTAGCCGGCCGGCCCGGCCGCGAGGACGTCCGTGAAGCAGAAGCCGTCGCGCGTCAGCGTCTCCCCCACGTGCACCTCGAGCGGCCCGGCGAACATCGGCCCCGCGGAGCAGAAGGTGTGGAACTCGCCCCGCTCACCGCACGGGTCCACCCCCGCCGGCAGCTCGGCCAGGAATGTCTCGTCCCAGGTCCGCCCCGCGAAGCTCGCCGACAGCTGCGCCGGATCGACGCACGTGAGCACCGCGCGGAGCCCGGCCCCGAGCAGCCGCCGCGCCAGCGCCGGCGTCGCCTCCGGCGAGCACCAGACCGGGAACAGCGGCTCGATCCCCGTCCCCTCCATCATCCGCGCGCGGTACGCGCGCACATCCTCCAGGTACAGGTCGCCGAAGGCCACGTGCGTGACCGCCGCGGTGCGCGCCCGCTCGACCGCCGCCCGCATCCGCCGCTCGTACTCCGCGTTGGGACACGGGTACGGCAGCATCACCGGCCACAGCGCGAGCCCCGCCGCGGCGGCCTGTGCCTCCACGAGCGAGCGGCGCACCGAGTGCATGGCCACGCGGTCCGCCGCCTCGTTGAAGCTCGTGAGCAGCCCCACCACCTCCACGTCCGGCTGGCCGCGCAGGACGTGGAGCGCCCAGGCGCTGTCCTTGCCCGAGCTCCAGGAGAGAAGGACGCGTTTCGCGCCGGCCCCGCTCACCTGCGGGCTCCGCGACGCCGCGCGCGCCCCGGCCGCAGCTTCCCGTCCTCCTCCGCCGCCTCGCCCCAACGCTCGAGGAACGTGGTGATGAACGCATGCAGCGCCCCCGGCGGGGCCGCCAGCGGCGCGAGCGCCATGGCCGCCGTGAGCGCGATGTGGTAGCCCTCCGCCCTCGAGCCCGCGAGGCGGCGCCACGCGGGATGAGCGTCGTTCACCCACACGGTCGACTCGACGAGCCGCCCGAGCTCCGGCAGGTCGGGGCGCGACTCGAAGCGGATCTCGAGTCCATACCGGCCCGGGCGCTTGTGGCCGCCCCGTCCGGGCAGCTCGCCCAGCGTGGCGGCTGGCGGCCCGGCCGGCTCCTCGCCAGGCGACGTCGCCGCCTGCGGCTCCGCTGCCCCCGGCTCGCCCTCCGGCGCGGATGGCTCCGGGCCCGCACCGCCGCCACCCGGCCGGTCGGCTTCGGCTCGGCCCTGCAGTGCGGCCGCCGCCGACCATTCCGCGCCCGTCTCGCGCACGCCGCCGAACGGGATCCGACGCTGACCGCCCGGGCGCCGGTCCACCAGCGTGGCGAGCAGGGGGAAGTCGTCCGCCAGATCGATCAGGATGTGCTCCAGGTCCCGCTCGATGGGCCGTGTCCGGGGGCGGCGGGCGGGCGGCGGCTCCGCCCCGTCACCCCATGCCGCGAGCTGGTCGCTCACGGCCTGCTGTACTGCCTTCCGGTAGGCAAGGTAGGTGGCGCCGCGCGTGCCGGTTCGGACGAAATCCGCCTTGTTCAGCGTCAGCGCCTCCGACAGCGCCGGCGCCTCCACCAGCCCGGTGATCCGGTCCGCCGCCACCGGGGCGATCCCCAGCCAGTCCCACCCCCGCAGGATCATCTTGCCGAGCGTGCTCACCGCCACGCCCCGCCGGTCCTCGGGCAGCGCCTCGTCCGCGCGCGCGAGCCACCCCACCGCCGACGGCTTCCGCTTTCGCGGCATGCGCACGACGAGCGGGGCGTGGCCCGCGGCCGCCGCGTCGCCCTCCCTGCGTTCTAGCGGCCGCCCGTTCAGGAAGAACCGGATTCCCACCGGATAGGCGTCCTCGAGCACGCCGTCGAACGCGGCGTCGAAGAGCGGAGCGAAGTGCGCCCGCAGCGTCGCTTCGAGCCAGCGCTCGTCGAGCAGCTCCGAAAGCGGGTTCTCCAGCCGGAGGCGCACCGCGGTACCGCTCTTCCCCGCTACCAGCCCCGGCGCGTCGACGTACCGCCACGGCGCCTTGTGGCGGGAGGACAGGTGCCAGACCGTGGCGTACGCCCGCCCCGCCCGCCGTGTTTCCGTGATCACCTCCTCGCACGCCAGCAGCGCCAGCTTGATGCCCACGCCCGCGAAGCCGATCCCGCGCCCACGCCGCTTGCTCGTCGCCGCCAGATCGTGGTAGCGCCGCAGCTGCGCCCGCGTCATGCCCCCGCCGTCGTCGACGATCGCGAGCGTGGCCGCGGCCGGATCCGCACGAAACGCCACGTGCCCGGCCCCCGAATCCAGCGAGTTCGCCACCGTCTCCGCCACGATGGTCGCCGGCAGCGAGCCCGGGTAGGCGTCGCGCAGGTCCTCGAGCAGATGCAGCAGGTTGACTCGTGTCTGGCCCATCCGGCGGGCTCCGGCCATGTGTTCGGGGGACGGTCGGAATTGAATCTAGGGCGACACGCCGGACCGTGCGAGCCCACCCCCGGCGTCGCCCGGCTCGGGCAACGCGCCCGTGTGGTGCCGGGTGTGCTCGATCGCTACGCGGTAGTGTTCCTCCAGCGTCAGCGCGCCGAAGAACGGGTGTCGCACGTGCCGCCCCGAATTCTGCGACGCCGCGGTCAGCCACTCGGCCTCGTAGGAGGCGACGCCCTGGCGGAGCGCCGCCAGCACCTCCTCCTTCTCTCCCGGCTCTTCCGGCGGCACGGCGGAGCGCGGCGATCGTCCACCCGCCGGGAACCAGCCGCCCGCCCGGATCCGCGGCAGCGCGCTCTCGCGGATCCCGGGGATCCGCTCCGCGAACGTCTCCGGCGTCACGTCCGGCCCGTCCCGCAGCTCCCCCGCGAACCCGGCGTAGGCCAGGGCGAGGTGGCGCACCTCCTGCCCCGCCGACCACTTCCCCGGCGCGCGCGGCCTGCGCCACGCCTCCGGCCCGAGCCCCTCCGCCCGCCGCAGCAGCTCGGCCACCACGGCCGCGTGCTCCTCGCGCGGGCTCGGTCTGCGCCCCGCCCACACCGGCTCGTCGCCGGTCGGCAAAGCCTCCCGGTTCCGCTCCTCGTCGCTCACGCGTCCGCTCCGGTCACATCCGCCCCCGCCCCGCCGCTCTCCTCTTCCGGCGGCCCGCGCTCACTTCCGGGGTCCACCGCATACTCGAGCGCCACGATGCCGCTCGGGTAGATGCGGTGGCCGGTCAGCGTGAGCCGCCGCCGCACCGCGGGCGAGGGCAGGAGGGGAACCCCGCCGCCGAGCAGGATCGGGATCACTGCCGGCTCCACCGTGTCCACGCGGCCGAGCTCGAGCATTGTCCGGAACAGCTCGCCACCGCCGAACAACCAGATGTCGCTGCCCGCCTCCGCGCGCAGCGCGTCCACCTGGGCCGCCAGCTCCCCGCTCACGACCTCCACGTCCGGGTGCTCCTCCGGCCGCAGCGTCCGCGAGACCACGACGGTCCTCATGCCCTGGAACGGCCCGCCGCCCGGAGGCAGCGCCTCGTACGTGCGCCGCCCCATGAGCAGCGTGTCGAACTGCGCGAAGATGGCGCCGAAGTCGATCTCCGGGTCCTGCACGAGCCAGTCGAACTCGCCCTGCGGCCCCGCGATGTAGCCGTCCAGGCTGCACGCCACCTGATAGCGGATCCGACGCATGAGCGCCTCCCGGCCGCCTGTTCGTGAACGCGTCCACGTGCGTGGCCATGGCCGTTGGGGAGTCCTTCACCACGCAATGCCGTAGTCCTCACCATGATTGCTCGAGCCGCCCCACAGCGTGTGGTGCTTCACGTCGAAGAAGATCGCGTTGATCGGCCCCGACGTGCGCGGCGCGAGCTGCAGCGTGTAGCCCATGGCGCGCAGCGCCGCGCGCGTGGAATCGGGCAGCGACGTCGCCACCAGCATGTGTCCCGGGCGGCTCTCGTGCTGCCCGAACGAGGAGCGCATCTGGTAGCTGTTGATGTTCGGCGCCTCCACGGCCTGCTGTACGGTCATGCCGAACTCGACCACGTCCAGGAAGAACTGCAGGAGATTCTGGTCCTGCGAGTCGCCGCCCTGCACCGCGAACGCCAGGTACGGCGCGCCGTCCTTCAGCGCGATCGTCGGCGTGAGCGTCACCCGCGGCCGCTTGCCCGGCTCGATCACGTTGTACGGCCCGTCCTCCGGGCGCGTGACGAAGCTCTGCGCCCGCTCGCTGAGCCCGATCCCCGTGTGTCCCGCGATCACCGCCGGCACCCAGCCACCGCTCGGCGTGATCGAGACCACCCACCCCTCCGCATCCGCCGCCTCGATCGAGGTCGTCCCCGCGTAGAAGGCCCGACCGAACGAGGAGTCCGCCGGCATGGCGTGTTCGGGCAGGAACTCGGCGGTGCCGGACATGCCGCCTTCAGGCGACGCATCCGCCGCGCGGCCCACGCTCGCGAGGCGGCTCGCGCCCGCACCCACGCGGCGCGCCCCGCTCCCTGCGGCCGCGTAGTGATCCGCGGCCGGTGAGCGGCCGGCGGCGGCGGCGCCTGTGGTGTCCTTTGCCGCGCCCGGTGCCCTGTCCTGCTGACCGCTGGGCGTTGCGGCCTTGGCAGGCACGAACCCGTGCGGATCCCACGCGGCCAGGTATCGCTTGAAGGGGTTGCTACCGCCCTGGTAGGCGTACGGGTCGCCCGGCTTCACGTCCGGGTCGTTCTTCTGCCAGTCGATCTGCGCGTAGCGCGACTTCGCGTACGCCTTCGAGAGCAGCCCCTCGACCGGCTCTTCCGGCGGGAAGTACGGGTCGCCGTAGTAGAAATCCCGGTCCGCGTACGCCAGGTTCATGGTCTGGTAGAGCGTGTGGATGTAGCGCGGCGAGTTGTAGCCGAAGCTCGCGATGTCCGGCACGTTCTCCAGGATGTTGAGGGCCTGGAGCAGAACCGGCCCCTGCTGCCAGATCGGGAGCTTGTAGACCTGGATGCCCTTGTAGCTCGTCGAGTACGGCTCCTCGATCTTCACCTTCCAGTCGGCCAGGTCCCGCATCGTGATCAGGCCGCCCTCCTCCTGCACGCCGCGCACGAGCTCGCGGGCGATGTCGCCCTTGTAGAACCGGTCGTACGCCGCGTAGATGGCCTGCTTGCGCGTCTTCCCCGCCACCAGCGCCTGCTGCTCCGCCTCCACCAGCTTCCGCCACGTCGCCGCCAGGTCCTTCTGCACGAAGACCTCTCCCGGCTCCGGCGCCTCGTAGCTCTCGCCCAGGTGCGGCAGCATGATCTCCTTCGAGTACTTCCACTTCTTCAGCCAGTCCTTGTCGTGCTCGATCGTGCGCGAGAGCTGCGCCTCCATCGGGTAGCCGTCCGCCATCTGGATCGCCGGCGCCAGCACATCCTTCAGCGACAGCGTGCCGTACTCCGCCAGCATCGTGAGCAGTCCGCCCACCGTGCCCGGCGTCACCGCCGCGAGCGACCCGTACTCCGGCGGGAAGCGGTACCCCTTCGAGTGGTAGAACGCCGCCGTCGCCCCCGTCGGCGCCACCCCCAGCGCGTCGATGCCGATCACCTTCTTCGTGTGCGGATCGTAGATCAGCGCCTGCGTCTCGCCACCGCACGAGAGCGTGTCCCACATCGTGCAGCCGGCCGCGAGCATCGCCACCGCCGCGTCCACCGCGTTGCCGCCCTTCGCGAAGGTCAGCGCCCCCGCCGTGGCCGAGAGCGGCTTGCCGGTGATCGCCACCCAGTGCCTGCCGTGCAGCGGCGGCTTCTCCGTCTGCGAGTAGCGCGGGTCCTCCGCCTGCCGCGGCTGCGCCGTGCGCGGCCGCTGCCGTTGCTGCGCATGCAGAGAGAGCGGCGCCAGCGTGAGAGCCGTGGCGCCGGCCAGGAGCCGGAGACGGATGCGTGCCGGGATCATGGGCTCGGACCGGTTGGAGGAGGAATGCGACGTCGTCCGGCGGCTCGCCAGCGTGCACCGTTCCGCCGTGCGCGGCCTGCCGCCGGGCACCCCGCCGTGCGGGGCCGGGGCGTCCCGCCCAATGTGCGGCGGCGCCGCGGCCGACGCCAGACGGGGTACGAGGGCACGCCGCGTCCAGGCGAAATCCTCGATCACCTGCTACCGGGCGTGCCGCGGTTCGCGGCCTGGGAGGCGTACGGCCTGCAGATGAACCCCGGTCGATCTACTCGGGCGCCCGGGCGATGTAGAGCCCCCGCCCGTCCAGCCCCGCCGTGTCGTGCTCCACGAGCCGCAGCCCCGCCCCCTCGATCGCCCCTTCCAGCTCGGCCCCCGTGAACAGCCCCAGCTCGTGGGTCTCCGTGGTGTGCGTGATCCCGGACTCGCGGCCGATCAGGTAGTGGAACTCGATGACCGAGATCGAGCCCCGCTGCGTCGAGTGGCTCATGCGGCACACCTTCACCCCGGCCGCCTCGCCCGTGTGGATGTAGACCGAGCCGACCCGCCACTGCTCGGGCTCGAACCACGGCTCAACGACGACGACACCCCCCGGCGCCAGGTGCCGCCGGAAGCCGGCCAGCGTGCGCTCCACGTTCTCCAGCGTCTTCACGTACGCGACCGAGCTGAACAGGCACAGCACCGCGTCGTAGCGCCGCCCGAGATCGAAGCTCATCATGTCGCCCTGCACGAACCGGCCGCCCGGGTTCTTCGCCGCCGCCAGCCGCACGAAGGCGGGCTCGATGTCCAGCCCATCCACCGCGTAGCCGTGCTCCGCCGCGAGGAGCCGCGCGTGCTCGCCCGTGCCGCAGCCCACGTCCAGCACGGTCCTCGCCCCGGGCACCAGCCGCCCGAGCAGCTCCGCGATGCGCCCCGCCTCGGCCCCGTAATCCTTGAACTGGCCATAGACAATGTCGTACAGCTCTGCGGACTCGGTGAACATCGGCCTCCGCGGTGCGGGTCGGCCCCGGTGGCGGGCATGCCGGGCGTCTCGGAGCGCACGACGAATAGCCACGCGCCCCATCGCGCCCTTGTCTAGCTCCGGTGCCTGTGCCTCAATGCCCCGAGCCTACACGCCGATCGATCCATCCAGGCGCCGGGGGTTCGGCAGCGGCCGCCTCCGCCCGCCTCACCCGCATTCCGAGTACCCGCAGCTCATGCACTTCACGCACCCCTCCATGAACTGGAGGTCGCTCGAGCACTCGGGGCAGGTGCCGATGAAGGTCTCGCCGGGGTCGTAGTCGAAGTCGAAGGTCAACTGCGGCTCCGCTTGCGCCTGCGCTTGCGCTTGCGTTTGCGCTTGCGTTTGCGCTTGCGTCCCCGGCGCGGCCCCGCCCGCAGGCGCACCCACGCCCGGCATCGGCAGCTCCTGCTGCACGCCCTCCTTCTCGCGCATGTGGTTGGCGATGGCCTGCGCGATGGCATCCGGCACGGACAGCACCTTGTTCGGGCCGATGCCGACGGCGCGGTCGCAGGAGATGCCGCGCAGCTGCTGGTAGACGTCGCGGATCGGGATGCCGCTCCGCAGCGCCAGGGAGATCAGCCGCCCGATGGCCTCCACGTCGGCCATCGCCGCGCCGCCGGCCTTCCCGAGAGTGGCGAACACCTCGAAGGGACGGCCCTGCTCGTCCTCGTTGATCGTGACGTACAGGTCGCCGAGCGGGGACTGCATGCGCCGCGTGGTGCCCGCGAGCTTCGAGGGGCGGGAGCGCTTCTGGCGACGCCGCGAGGCGCGCACCTCCGTGACCTCCAGCTCGTGACGCGTCTCGTCCAACTCGTGCTCGAGCTTGTTCACGTACTCGCGCAGGTCGGCCACCTCGTGCTCTAGCTCGGGCGAGCGCACGCCCTGCCCGCCCGCCACCTCCCTGGCCGTCTTGCCCGTGGAGAGCACCTGCTGCGGGCGCGCGCCGTCGCGGTAGACGGTCACACCCTTGCAGTCGAGCTCGTAGGCCTGGAGGTAGATCTCGCGCACATCGGCCTGTGTGGCCTCGTGCGCGAAGTTGCAGGTCTTCGAGATCGCGCTGTCCACGTACTCCTGGAAGGCCGCCTGCATGCGGATGTGCCAGGAGGGGATCACATCGTGGGCGGTGACGAAGACGCGCTGCACGTCGGCCGGCACCTCATCCATGTGGATGTGGCCCTCGCTCGCGATGCGCGCCATGAGCGTCTCGCTGAACCAGCCCTGATCCCGCGCCACGCGCACGAAGTCCTTGTTCACGTCCGGCATGAGCGAGCCGGCCTGGTTCCTCATGAACGCCACCGCGAACAGCGGCTCGATGCCGCCCGAGCAGTCCGCAAAGATCGAGATGGTGCCGGTGGGCGCGACCGTGTTCACGTTGCAGTTCCGGAGCGCGCGCATCGGGCGAATGCGCGAGCCATCGTCGGCCCGCGCACAGGTCTCATCGCTCCCCCAGATGCTCCGGTCCCAGGCAGGGAAGACCCCTCGCTGCTCCGCGAGCTTCTCCGATGCGCGCTTGGATTCCTCGTCCACGAACCGCATGAGCGTGCGGGCGGCCTCGATGCCCTCATCGCTGTTGTAGGGAATGCCGGTGCGGACCAGCAGGTCCGCCCAGCCCATGACACCCAGCCCGATGCGCCGGATCGTGTGCGCCAGCTCGTGGATCTCGGCCAGCGGGTACTGGTTCGCGTCGATCACGTTGTCCAGGAAATGCACCGCCAGGTGCACCACCTGCCGCAGCCCGTCCCAGTCCACCTTCTCCTCGAACGGCCACGCGGCATCCGCCTCCCGCTTCGCGTACGCCCCCACGTTCACGCTGCCCAGGTTGCACACGTCGTAGGCCAGCAGCGGCTGCTCGCCGCACGGGTTCGTCGCCTCGTAGCGGCCCAGCTGCGGCACCGGGTTGTAACGGTTCGCCTTGTCCACGAAGAACACCCCCGGCTCCCCCGTCGCCCATGCCCCGTGGATGATCAGGTCGAAGATCTCGTTCGCATCCTCCTGCCCCACCACCGCCCCCGTGCGCGGGCTCACGAGGTCGTAGCGCTCCCCCGCCTTCACCGCCTCCATGAACGCGTCCGTCACCGCCACCGAGATGTTGAAGTTCGTCACCTGCGTCACGTCCGCCTTGCAGGTGATGAACTCGCGGATGTCGGGATGGTCCACCCGCAGGATCCCCATGTTCGCGCCCCGCCGCGTCCCCCCCTGCTTCACCACCTCCGTCAACGCATCGTAGAGCTTCATGAACGACACCGGCCCGCTCGCCACCCCCATCGTCGACTTCACCACGTCGTTCTTCCGCCGCAGCCGGCTGAACCCGAAGCCCGTCCCCCCGCCCGACTGGTGCACCAGCGCCATCGAGCGCAGCGTGTCGTAGATGCCGTTCCGCCCGTTCGACAGCGCATCCTCCACCGGCAGGACGAAGCACGCCGACAGCTGCCCCAGCGGACGCCCCGCGTTCATCAGCGTCGGCGAGTTCGGCTCGAACAGCCGCTGCGTCATCAGCCGATAGAACTCCCGCGCCAGCGCGTCCACCGCGCCGTCGCTCGCCCCGTACTTCGCATCCTCCTGCGCGATCACGCGCGCGACCCGCCAGAACATCTGCTCCGGCTCCTCCGTCGGACGCCCCTGCTCGTCCTTCTTCAGGTAGCGCTTCGCCAGCACGATGCGCGCGTTCTCCGACAGGTCCGCCGGCGGCAGGTCGTCCGGCAGGGTCGCCACGGCGGCCTCCAGCGCCGACGCGGACACGGATGCGGATGCGGACTCCTCGGGCTTGCGGCTCATGATCCCTCGCTCTGCACTCTTGAAGTCTGGGACGGAAATGTGCGGAAGTTATCCCGGCGTCGGCGGTGCCCGGCAGCACCGCTCGGCAAGTCCTCTCGCCTACCCTCCGGAACCACCCGGCCCGTGCGGGACCGCCCTACATGTTGTGGGGGAGTCCATGATAGGTCCACTACGCCTTGTGGTCAAGGGTGTCTTCCCGCTGCAACTCTGATACCCCCGAATGTGGATTTCCATCCCCCCCGGAGCCGCTTCCCGCTCAACCGCTTGCGGGGTTCTCTACACTCTTCAACACCCTTTCCACCACCACTCCACCACGATGTGCACAGCGGCCGGCGGGCGTGGCCGAAGCTGGGTCGGGCGGCGCCAGCCGACGGGGCTGCCCGCCGTGCGAGGGCCAGCCCCGCGGGGCGGGCGCACCCTGGACCGCGGACCGATACACACTGCGGCGCGGACCCCCGGCAGGGGCCCGCGCCGCGAAGGCATCGGCGCCATGGAGGAGCTACTCGGTCTCGAAGTTCCGACCGCGCCCGCGGTCGATCTCCTCCTGGCTCAGGCCGGTGGCTCGCTCGGGCCCGTCGGGGACCTCGCGCTCGACCTCCCGGCCGCGGCCGTGGCGCGGGAGCTCCCGTTCGACCTCGTGCCCGGGGCCGTGGCGCGGCGAGGGCGGCGGGCTGCCGGTCTCGCGGCCCTCGCGGCGCTGACGATCCTCCCGGCGCTCGGGCTCGCGGCGCGGGGTCTCGCGCGCACCCCCCTGGCGGACCTCCTCGCTCGGCGCGGGCTTCCGGCTGCCGCCCCGCTGGCCCGGGATCGGGCCCTCGCGGTTGCGCTCCAGGGGCGCGCCCCCACGCTGGTTGCGCTCGAGATCGTCGGGCTCGCGCGGTCGGTTCTTGTAGTCGGTGGCCCCCGC
Organism: uncultured Gemmatimonadales bacterium; assembly: GCA_963708135.1. Taxonomy (GTDB): domain Bacteria; phylum Gemmatimonadota; class Gemmatimonadetes; order Longimicrobiales; family RSA9. Next base: position 2,519,597 of record OY970192.1, read on the forward strand.
CTCCTCGGGCGCGATGCGATACTGGTCCGGGCGTTTCGGCATGGGGCGGCTCCTTTCATAGGCGGCCATAAATTACTGTGGTACAGTATGTTACAGGTTCCGTGCCACGAATGGATGAGGCGCGGGGGGGCTAGAAGGACGGTCCGAACTGGAGGTAGAAGCGGGCGGGGTGCCGGGGCTCGCCGTGGAGGGGGAAGCCGAAGCCGGCGCGGACCTCGAAGGGCGGCACGAAGAGGATGCCGAGGTCGGCGGCGAGCTCGGCGCCCGCGCCGAGGAGGACGGGATTGCCGGAGGGGCGCGCGCAGGGGCCGAGCTCGCCGGAGGCGGCGGTCTCGGCGGCGCTGCACGTCGCGTTGCCGGCGTCCAGGTAGGCGGCGGCGAAGAGTCGGTCGAGGAAGATCGGCCAGAGGGCGTGGCCCCGGCCGACGAGGGCCAGAGGCTGGCGGTACTCGAGGGAGGCGCTCCAGGCGCGCGTGCCGCGGCGGGTCCCGGCCACGAAGCCGCGCACGGGAAGCAGGCGGCTGGCGCCGAGGGAGACGCCGAGGGTGCCGGAACCCTCGCCGGAGGACCCGCCGACTGGCTCGGTCTCGGCGCCGGGGCCGGTGCGCACGATTCCGCTGAGGCGCGCGGCGAGGACCGGGTGGGCGAAGCCGGGCAGGGGCAGGGCCCGGTAGGCGGCCATCCTGCCGATGGCCTCCCGGTATCCGCCGTTGGAGAGGGAGTCGGGGGCGAGATCCCAGCGCCGCAGGAGGCGCGCGGCGGCGACCACGCCGTCCTCGCGGCTGATGGAGAACGGCTGCACGCGGTAGTTCGCGAAGCTGGCCGAGAGGAATCCGCCGGCCAGGTCCTGCTTCGGGTGGCGGAGCGCGATACCGGTGGGGGCGTCCTCGATCTGGCGGTGGCGGTGCACGGCCTGGCCGCCGAAGGTGAGCGAGGCGGCGCTTCGCCAGTGCCGGGAGAGGAGGGTGGCATCGGCGGTATAGACATCCTCGCGCTCGAGGACGTCGCGCACGGAGTTGTCGGGCAGCGTGGCGCGGCCGAGCAGGCTCCAGTCGCTGGATGCCGCCAGCCCCAGCACGGGATTGGCGAGGCCGGCCCAGTCGTAGGCGGCGTAGCCGCGCAGCCGCTGGTGCGTGAAGTCCCAGCCGGCGCCGGCCGCCCAGGCACTCCGGCCCACGAGGTCCTGCCCGCTCGTGGAGAGGCCGAAGAAGAAGCCGACGACGGAATCGCCTCCGACGAACGGTACCCAGTAGTGCGGCAGCACGGTCGCCAGGGAGGAGTAGGCGTGCGGCCCGCGCAGCACCGCCGTGTCGGCATGGACGGGCACGATCAGCCGGATCGCCGCCACGGGCGCCGCGGCGTGCCGGCCGATGCGGGCGGGCGTGGGCTCCCGCCAGGAAGCCGGATCGAAGCGGATCCGCTCGAGGTGAAAGCCGTCCGCATGATAGCCCGCGAAGTAGATCCAGCGGCCGTCCGGCGAGATATCCGGAAAGAAGGCGCCGGTGAGCACGTTCGTCACCTGCTTCAGCAGGACGACCGCCGAGTCTCTCGCCACTACGGGCGCCACCTCCGTGTCGGCGGTGGTACCGAGCGTGTCCTGCAGGGCGGCGAGCGCGGGCGGCCGCCCGGGCGGCACGCCCCGGCCGGGGCGCTTCCCGCGGGTTGTATCGACGGGGGCGGCCGTGTCCCCGGGCGCGGCGCCCGGCTTGCGCCGCGCGGCGGGTTCGGCGGTTGTGTCCAGGGCCGCGCCGGCGACGCTGTCCGCCACGCGCGGTGCCGCGGTCTCGAGGTCCGCCGCGTAGAGGTTCGGAACGCCGTCGCGGTCGGAGGAGAACACGAGCCAGCGGTCGTCTGCGGACCAGGCCGGCGCCATGTCGAGCGCCGGGCCGCGCGTGATCTCGCGCAGGACGGTGCCGAGGGTGTCGAGGACCACCACGTCGTAGCGGCCGTCGCGGGTCCAGCGCGAGGCGGCGATGCGCGTGCCGTCATGGGACCAGCGGGGGAACGCCCATGCCGTGTCCGGAGCGAAGCGCCCGAGCGGCCGGAGCCGGCCGGTGGGCAGGTCGTAAACGGCGAGCCGGTTGGCGCCCGGGCCGTCCTGCACGGTCACGGCGCGGCGCCCGACGGCATCCACGTCGACCTGGGCGAGGCGGGCGCCGGAGGTGAGGCGGGACTCGTCGCCTGGCTGCTGCCGGTAGAGGTCGGAGAAGATGCGGTAGGGGCCGTCGTAGCGGAGCTGCGCCGTGAGCAGGGTGCCGCCGGGGAGCCAGGCCGCGGGATCGAGCCCGTTCCTGCGGCTCACGTCCCGCACCTGCCCGGAGGCGACGTCGAGCACGCGCGTGGCCGGCGTGCTCCGCCCGTCGCTCGCGGCGAACGCCACGCTCCGGCCATCGCGCGAGACGCGTGGGTAGAGGGCGTAGTAGCCCGCGCCCGTGAGCCGCTCGGGGGTGGTGAGGCCCGCGCCGCGGAGCGAGTCGGCCAGGGCGCCGTACTTCGCCTCGAGGTGGCGGGTCCAGTCGGCCCAGGCGGCGCTGAAAGACTCGCCCATGGCGTGCTTCGCGACGCGGTCGAACGCGAGCTCGGGCGGAATCACCGCGCCGGCGGTCGCGCGCACCAGGGCACGCTCGACCTTCATGCCGCGGGTCTCGCGCAGCCAGTCGAGGAACATCGAGCCGTAGACGTAGAAGCGGTCGCCCGCCGGCCAGATCGGGGAATCGTTGCTCGCGCGGTCGATCGGGTCCAGTCGGTGCTCGAGCACCGCCGTGCGCAGCACCATGTCGTGCCAACTGCCCCAGATCCGGCCCTCGCCCGTCTCACGCGACTCGACCAGGACGGCCAGTCCCTCGAGGTCCCAGCTCGGCACGCCTTCCACCGGGTACATCGGCCAGCTCGACGGCACGTTGCCGAAGATGCCACGCAGCATCCGCCCGAAGGGGCCGGCCTGGTTCAGGTGCACGACGTGGGTGTACTCGTGCGCGACCACCATCCCGAGCCAGTCGTCGGTGAAGGCCAGGCTCGGCACGTCCGTCGGCGGACGCGCGTAGATCACGATGTGGTCGTACGGGAACGGCGTCGCGTAGCCGTTGGTGACGTCCACGGCGTCCGTGAGGACGATGTCCACGGGCGCTTCCGGCGGCCGCCCGAGCTCCGCCGCCAGCCGCGCGCGCGTCCGCTCCGCCGCCGCCGCCGCATGCACCGCGAGCGGCTCCAGCCCCGGTGCGTAGGTCACCCGGAAATGCGCGCTCTCGATCGTCCGCCAGCCGAGGTTCGGCGGCAGCTGCGCGCGTGCAGGCCGCGCCGCGGTCAGCAGGAGCGCCAGCAGCGGCAGGACGCGCGCGAGTCGGGTGAGTCGGCGTTCTCGCATGGACGCTCCGGGCAGGGACCCGGGCAGATTAGGCCGTTCGCCGCTCGGGCACAATCCGGTGGGGAAGGGCGGGCTGCGGGCTGCGAGCACCGGGAAACCGCCTTCGCTTTCGCTTTCGCCTTCGCTTTCGGCAGTTCCCCGTGCCCGTGCCCCTCAGGGCCCTCGCCCCGCCGCCCTGCCGCGGAGAAACGCCTCGAGCCCGCGCAGATGCGCCTCGGCGATCCGCTCCTGCACGCCGGGGTCGCGCAGCGCGGCCTCCTGCCGCGGGACCATCAGGAACATGGTCTCGGTGAGCACCGCGGGCATCCACGTGGGCCGCACGAGGGCGAGGTCCGCACGGCCGACGCCCAGGTCTCTCGTCCCGAGCTCCGCGACCAGCGCGGCATCGAGCGAGCGTGCCAGGTCGGCGGACTGCGGCCAGAAGTAGTAGTCGCTCGTGCCCGTGTTCGGAAACGGGTTCACCCCGTTGGGCAGCCCGTTGTTGTGGATCGAGAGCAGCAGGTCGGCGCTGTCGCGCACGGCCAGCGTGGGGCGCGCGTTGAGCGGCACGGCGCTCGAGTCGGTGCGGGTCATGATCACCTGCGCCCCGGCCTTCTCGAGGAGCGGCCGGAGCTTCAGTGCGACCGCCAGGTTGGCGTCCCGCTCCCGGTAGCGCGTGGGCCCGGTCGCGCCGCCCGGCGGGTGGCCCGGGTCCACGACGATGCGCAGCCCGCGCAGCGGGTGCTCGGAATCGATGTCGGGCGGGCGGCGCAACCGCACGACGAGGTCTCCGTTCTGCGCGAAGAACGCCAGGTAGCCCCACACGGGCCGCGAGAGGTGCAGCGTCAGCGTGTAGACGCTGTCCTGCGGCTGGCTCCACTGCGCCAGTGTAAGGAGCGGGTCGAGCGCGCCGTACTGCATGTAGTTGGTGTTCGTCGTGGCGCCGTAGAGCGTGACGCTGAGCGTGCTCGCGCCCTCCTTCACCTGGAACGGCAGCCGCCGGCCGGTGGCCAGCCGGACGTCGATCCACTTCGGGGTGGGTGTCATGCGCACTGTGTTGACCAGCGCGGACGGCGGCGGCGTGCCGATCGGGAGCAGCTTCACGTCCTCCGTCGGGACCCAGACGTCTCTGCGCGCCGCGAGGTGCACCCGGAAGTAGCCACGCCGCTCGCCCGTGAGGGTGAGCGGCGTGCCGTCCGGGAAGAACCAGTTGTACGGCCCGCCCGTCGTGGCCTGGGCGACGACGAGCCCGTGCGGATCCGGCGAGGGCGCCTCCTCCGCCAGCCCCACGCGGGCGCCGCCCGCGACCACGGCCAGCGTGAGGGGGAGCGGCGCGCGCGCGGTGTCCGTCCCCACGACCAGCTCGAGCGTCGCGGCGCGCGCCGTGTCCGGCACCGTCGCCAGCGCCGGCTGCGCGCCGGGCTTGCCGCCCCGGAGCGGGCGCGCGCCGAAGGCGCCGCTGTAGCGCGCCACCCCCGGCTGCGGCCGGGCGCTGAAGCCGGCCGGATTGCCGAAGTTCTCGTTCCCCGTGTTCGGCCCCTCGTACACCACGGCGGGCGCGAGCGGCACCCGGCGGCCGTCGGGCAGGATCAGCGCGGCCGTGCCCCCGGGCGTGCCGCGGAAGGAAACCTCGACCGGCTCGTCCGGCAGCGCCGTCCAGCTGCCATCGGGCGTGATGGTGCCGGTCAGGATCGTGGCCGAGTCCGGGGAGAGCGCGACCGGCGGCCCCGGCACCTTCACGCTCCGCTCGAGCCGCGCCGTGTCCGCCCCCGTCGTGGCGACGAGGTGGTAGACGCCGCCGGACGGGACCGGAAGCCAGGCGAGGAAGGTGCCGTTCGGCTCGACCGGCACCGGCGTGCCGTTGATCGCGAGCCTCGCCTGGCCGGTCCCGACGCTGCCGTAGATGAACGTCGAGTCGCGGACCGGCAGGGCCTCTCCCTCGCCCGGCGCCACCACGTCGATCGACAGCGGACCGGTGCGCACCGGGATCGGCGGCAACGCCCGCTTCTCGGCCGCGGCGGTCGGCCGCGGCGCGGGCGCTGCCGGCGGCGCCTTGGCGCAGGCGCCGAGCATGAGCGCGGCAGCGGCGGCCGCCGCAGCCAGTCCGCGCCCGGGACCCCTGGAGTGGTGCGGGCTGGATCCGGTGGCCGGACCGGCTGCGGGGGGGCGCGTCGCCTGCGGGATCTGCGGCTCTGGTGCGTTCATCGGCTCTCGGCGATCGGGGAACGGGACGCAGCCACCATGCACGGGGCCTTTCCGTGCGGCGCCGGCTGACCGGACGGCAAACCCGGTGCCGTGCGCCGCTGTGGCCCGGCCGACCGCAGCGGTGCCGGCGGCATGACGGCGCCCTTCACCGCGGTCACTGGATCAGGGCGTCCCACCCGCTCCGCTGGCATAGCCGGCGGGGCATGCTTCCAGGGACGCCCCCGCCCCGGGCGACGGTGGCGGCGACCGCTGGGGCCCGGCAAGGATACCCAGGATCGCGCCGGTCTCCGCGCCGAAGCCCTGCAGCAGGCAGAACCAGCCGGGCTGCTGCTGCACCACCGGCAGGAGGTACGTGGTCGCGATCGCGTCGGTCTCATCGAAGACCACGTAGCGGGCGCCCGCTTCGCGCGCGCGCGCCAGGAACTCGCCCGGATCCCGCGTGAACGGCAGAGTGCGGCCGCGGTGACCGCTGTAGACATAGAAGAGGCGCGGCTTGCGCGAGAGCACCACCGCGCCCGGCGGCAGGTGCGTGCGGGACCAGTCGCCCATCTCGAAGAAGCCCTGCCACTGCGCGGGCAGGCAGGCCATCGGCCGGCCATCCCGGTACGCCGCGGTGCAGTAGCGACCGTTCTGGGCGGCCTGCGCGAGCGGTGGTACCATGACCACCACCACCAGCGCCGTGGCCGCGGCGGCCACGGGCGCCGCCGCGCTGCGCCCCAGCCGGCCTATGCCGGCCACCAGGGCCTCCCCCGTGTAGGCCAGCAGGAGGGGCAGCACGGGAAGCAGGAATCGCTCGCCCGCCCAGACCGACGGCCAGATGAAGACCAGGCCCACGTACAGCGGGAAGAACGCCTCGGCCACTGCCGGGCGCCGCAGCCGCCGCAGCCACCCCACGAAGGCGAACACCGCGATTCCCGTCGAGACACCGAGGAACAGACCGCCCGTCTGGCTGAAGAGCAGCATGGGCAGCTGCGTGCCGATGTAGGCCTTCCCGTTGTCCCCCACCCGCTTCACCAGGTCGAGCGGGCCGATCAAGCCTCGCGCGGGGTCGTACGGGTCCACGTACAGGAAATAGCGCGCGTAGTCCACCCCATGGTGCAGGTGCGCCCGTAGCCACCAGAGGAAGGCCAGCGGCAGGATCACCGCAGCCAGCGCTGCCAGCTGGCGCCAGCGTCGGCGGTACGCCAGCCAGGCCAGCGAGGCGACGGCGAGCGGCAGGCCGGCGGAACGTGTGAAGTACGCCAGCAGGGTCGCCGCGATGGCCAGGGCGAGCCGGCCCCCGCCCCGTCGCGGCAGCCGCTGCCACCCCCACAGCGCCAGCATGGTGAAGAACCAGAACGGCACGTCGGAGAGCTCGAGGTGCGAGAGCCGCAGCACCCCGGGCGCGAGCGCCACCAGAAGCGCGGCCGCCACTGCCACCCACGGCCGACCGCGACGACGCAGAAACAGGTACGTGAAGCCCACCGCCAGTGCGGAGAAGCCGATGGTCAGCACCTTCAGCTGCACCCACGAGCGGATGCCCACCAGCGAGGCCCCGGCGATGATCAGCGGAAAGACGGGCGGGTATTGGGTGTGGACCGGCAGCGCCGGGTCGTAGAGGTCGCGGTACGCGTGCAGCTGCAGGAGCGAGCGGGCGAGCACCACGTAACCTGCGTTGTCCCCACCCGTGAACGGCGTGGGGTCGAACACCCACCCGGCCACGGCGAGATGCACCAGCACGAGGCCCCCAGCCAGGGCGAGCGGCGGGATGCGACGCGGCAGCGTCGCGAGCCCCGCCCCGTCCGGCCTGGCCGCCACGGCACCTCCGGCGCCCTGGCGGCGCGTCCTTCTCGCTCCCCCATCCTTTCCCGACGGCGCCCGTCCGCCGCCGCGCGAGCCGCGGCCTGCGCTCACGCGACTCCCGCCAGCCGCCGCGCCGCCGCCTCCTGCATGAGCGCCTCCCCACCCCACGCACCCAGCACGTGCCGCCCCGGCATCTGCGCCGCAAGCCGCGGATGCGCGAAGAGCACCACCCGCGCCTCCGGGCGCGCCCCCACGGCCACCCGCACGGCCGCAACGGACGCCTCCGAGAGCCCGGGCCGACCCTTCCACGCCCGGATGTCGGAGTAGACCGCCACGACGAGCGCCCGGCCGGCGTCCGCCGCAGCCACCGGCCGGGCGTCCAGCCCCGCCTCCCGGAGCGCCGCCGGGAACGCGTCCCGCGAGGGCGGCGGGTACGGCCCGCCGAGATCGTCGTCCACCGTCAGCACGTCCACAGTGCTGCCGGCATCCACCCGCGGCTCGCCCCGGACATCCACGATCGTGCGCTCCGCCACCCCGAGCGCCCACGCGCGGTCGTCGGCGGCGCCCCACGCCTCGCCCGTCTCGCCGGCCACCCGCGCCCCGGCCGCCTCCACCCGATCGACCGCCCGCGCGACCCGCTCCCGCGGGATCCTCTCGCCCAGCGCCGCCTCGAGCGCGGCGGCCACTTTATCCAGCCGGACTGGATAGAGCAGCGCATCGCAGCCCGCGGCGATCGCCCGGACCGCCGCCTGCGCCTCCCCCGCCCCGCCGCCGAGCACACCCTCCATCGTCAGCGCGTCCGTCACCACAAGCCCGTCGTAGCCGAGCTCCTCGCGCAGGAGGCCCGTGACGATGGCGGCCGACAGCGTGGCCGGCAGCCCTCCCGGATCGAGTGCCGGATAGGCGACGTGCGCGGTCATCATCGAGTCCACTCCCGCCGCGATCGCGTGCCGGAACGGCGCCAGGTCGAGCTCGAGCGGATCGCGGCCGTGCTCCACGCGAGGCAGCTCCGCGTGCGAGTCCGCCACGGTCCGGCCGTGCCCGGGGAAGTGCTTCGCGCAGGACAGCGCCCCGCCCGCCCGGCACCCCTCTATCCAGGCCGCGACGTGGCGCCCCACGTGCTCGGGATCCGTCCCGAACGCGCGGGTGCCCACGATCGGGTTCAGCGGCTCGAGGTCCACGTCCGCCACCGGCGCGTACACCCAGTTGACCCCCAGCGCGCGCGCCTCCCGCGCCGTCAGCTCGCCCGCCCGCCGGGTGACCTCCAGCTCGTCCAGCCATCCGAGCGCCGCCAGCGGCGGGAGCCGCGTGGCGCCCTCGAACTGCTGGCCGGCGCCGCGCTCCAGGTCCGCGCCGATCAGCAGCGGCCCCCGGGCGCGCGACTGCAGCTCGGAGCTCAGTGCCCGCACCGCGTCCGCCTTCCCGCCGAACAGGATGAAGCCCCCGACGCCGCGCGCGAGCCCGGCCTCGATCGCGGCCGCCTGGTCGCCGAACCCCTCCGCCGGGTCCCAGCGGAGCGCCGGGAACAGCAGCCGCGAGACCTCCACGCCGCCGCTCACGGCGCCGCGTCGCCGAACGGGTCGGGCAGCGCGAACGTCCGCACGCCCTCGCCCTCGAGCGCGAAATGGCCGCCCGTCTCCACCACGCGCATCCACCGCGCGGGCGAGTAGTTGCCGTGCAGCGTCATCGACGGCGTGGCGAGCAGCTCGCCGAGCCTGCCCTGGCGCGCGGCGTCCGCCGGCGCGAACGCGGACGACAGCACCGCGTACGTCAGCTCCGTGCGCACCCGCGCGAGCGGCGTCTCCTTCACCTGCCGCAGGTAGATGAACCCGTCGCCGAACGGCTCCGGGCGAGGCGCGATTCCCGGCCCGACCGTCCGGTCGCCACTGCCCTCCAGGTCCCGCACGTGGATGGCGCGCGCGGCCTCGTAGGCCACGTACCGGCCGTCGGCGGAGACGGCGGCGGGGAGCACGTTGCCGACGACCTCCACGGCGCGCGCCAGCTGGACTGGTGCCTTCCCCGGCCGCTCGGCCGTGAGCACGCCCTCCGACGCGCCGATCTTCGCGAAGCGACGGGTGGACGTGTAGCGCAGGATCACGCCGGACGAGGTCTCGAGCGAGAGCGCGCCCGCGGCGTCCGGGACGAGCGGCGCGCCACGCTCCTCCGCCAGCACGAGGAGCTGGCGGGCCACGCGCGCCAGGTCCGCCCGCGGCCCCCCGGCCAGGTAGCCGCGCAGCAGCCCTGCGTCCCGGTCCGACAGCGCCTGAAGCGCCGCGGCCTGCACCTCCGGCGCCCGGTCCTTCAGCGCGCCGCCCAGCAGCCGGAGCACGGCCTTCGGGTTCACCCGCTGCACCGGCCGGAAGGTCCGCCCGAGCGCCGCGGCCGAAGCCGCGCGCACCACCGGCGCCGGGTCGTCCAGCCCGAGCTCGAACGCATCGAGCGGCGGGCGGTCCAGCTCGCCCATCGCGAGCAGCGCCTGCGCACGCAGCCGGGCCGGCTCGGCGGCGCGCCCCGCGAACCGCCGGAGCGCCACGCCGTAGTCCAGACCCAGGTCGTGGCGGATCCCGTCCAGCGCCGCCCGCCGCTCCTTGGAGCCGGACGGCAACGAGAACGCGGCCCGCAGCCGCGCTCCCGCGGCCGTCTCCGCCGCCGACTCCTCGGGCGACGTACCGGACAGCGACACCCCGCGGGCGACGTCCTCGATCGCCGCCGCCCCGATCGTCGCCTCGGCGCCGCCGGCCGCCGGCGCCGCCTTCGCGGCTGGTGTGGCCTTCGCCGCGGGGATGCCGTTCGCGGCCGCCGCGCCGGCCGGGGACGGGGCGGCCGCGCCGTCCGCCGCGCGGGCGGCGGCAGCCGCGGTCCCCGCGGCGGGCGGCGGCGGCGGCGGCTTCGGCGCGCAGGCCGCGGCGAGGAGGAGGAGGCTCGACAGGACGTTCAGCTTCGGCTTCATCTCGTGCGTCTCGATTCTCGTCAGCGGTTGCGCGGATCCGGCCGCCCCGCGGCGCCCGGCGTCCAGGAGCCGAGCACGCGCGGCCCGCGCGCACCCGTCGCCCCCGGCACGTTGCCCGGAATCCCGTGCACGTGCGCCCACGCCAGCGCGGCGAACGCCATCGCTTCCTTCGCGTCCGGATCGATCCCCAGCGCCTCGCCAGTCACCACCGGCACCGGCGCGAGGCCCTCCCGTACCATCTCCAGCAGCACCGGGTTCCGGGCGCCGCCGCCGGAGACGACGACCTCATCGATGCCCCGCGGCAGCGCCCAGCGACGCATCGCGTCCACGATGCTCCAGGCGGTGAGCGCGGTCAGGGTGGCGACAATGTCGTCCCAGCGCGCCTCGTCCGGCTCGCCTCCCTCGCGGGCGATGGCCTCCACGTAGGGACGGCCGAAGACCTCCCGCCCCGTCGACTTGGGCGGCGCCTGCGCGAAGAACGGAGCCGCCAGCAGCCGCTCGAGGAGCGCGCGATCGACCTTCCCCCGCCGCGCCCGCGCACCGTTCCGGTCGTAGCGCTCGCGACCATCCGTGGCCAGCTCCACCGCGGCGTCGATCGGCGCGTTGCCCGGACCGGTGTCGAACGCCAGCAGCGGGCCCGCCTCGCCGCGCGGCGGCAGCCAGGTCAGGTTGCCCATCCCGCCGATGTTCTGGAGCACGCGGCGCCGGCCCGGCGCCGAGAAGAGGACCCGGTCCTGCCACGGGACGAGCGGCGCCCCCTGCCCGCCCGCCGCCACATCCCGCGCACGGAAGTCCGAGACGACCGGGATCCCCGTTCGCTCCGCGATGGTCGCGGGGTCGCCGAGCTGGAGCGTGGCGCCCCGCACACCGGCGACCGGCGGCTCGTGCCACACCGTCTGCCCGTGCGTCCCCACCACGTCCACGTCCTCCGGCCGGAGCCCCGCCTCCTCGATCACCGCGAGCGCCGATTCGGCCAGCCATTCCCCCAGCTCGGCGTGCAGCCGGCACAGCGCGGCCGCGGAGCCCGCCACGATCGCCTCGTGGATGCGCGCGCGCCGCGCCTCGGGATACGGTTCCGACCGGAAGGCCTCCAGGCGCCAGGAGAGCACCGCCTCCGAGCCCCCCTCGAACGTGCACAGCACCGCGTCGATGCCGTCCAGCGAGGTGCCGGACATGAGGCCGACGATTCTCACGCCACCCCTCCCCGGCCCGAGTGAGGGAGTGGGGGAGTGGCAGACTCCGGGCCAGCCCCGCGGCGCACGCCGGCCGCCGGGCCTCGCGCCCCGCGCGGCGCCCCGACCGCGCCGGCCACCGTGCACAGCGCCCGGCCGGAAACCGCCCGGAAGCCCTCTGGCCCGGCATTCGGAGTCCGCCGGAATCGGCGCCCGGTCCCCCACCCCGGAGTCCGCCGGAATCGGCGCCCGGTCCCCCTACGCATGCACGTCCCCCAGCACCCGCGACAGCACGCCGCCCGCCTCGTCCAGCCGGTGCCGCGCGTCGGCGAGCTCGACGCCCAGCCGCGCCATGACGAGCGCGGTCTTCACGTGGCCGGCCGCCTGCTCGAGCAGCTCCTCGGCCTCGTCGCGCGTGATGCCGGTCGTCTCCACGAGGATCCGCTCGCCCCGGTCGCGCAGCTTCTCGCACGTGACCTGGAGGTCCACCATCAGGTTGCCGTAGACCTTGCCCAGCTTCACCATCGCGGACGTGCTGATCGTGTTCAGCACCATCTTCGTCGCCGTGCCGGCCTTCATGCGCGTGGAGCCCGTGATCACCTCCGGGCCGACCAGCGGCGCGATCACCACGTCGTGCGTGTCCACCAGCTCCTGCGGGGGATAGGTGCAGAGCAGGAACCCGGTGCGCGCCCCCCGCTCGCGCGCGCGGGCGAGCGCGCCGTGGACGTAGGGCGTCGTGCCCGAGCTCGCGATCCCGAGCACGAAGTCGTTCTCGTCCACCTCCCGTCGGTCGATCTCCGTGGCGCCATCCTCCGGGTGGTCTTCCGCGCCCTCCTGCGCCCGGACGAGCGCCTCACGGCCCCCGGCGATGATCCCCTGCACCAGCGCGGGGTCGGTCCGGTAGGTCGGCGGCATCTCCGCCGCGTCCAGGACGCCGAGGCGGCCGGACGTCCCGGCGCCGACGTAGAACAGGCGCCCGCCGCGGCGGAACGCCTCCACCACCAGGTCCACGCAGCGCGCGATCTCGCGCCGCTCCTCCCCCACCGCGGCGGCCACCATGCGGTCCTCCGCATTGATGAGGTCGACGATCTCCAGCGTGGACAGCTGGTCGATCCTCGTGCTGCGCGGGTTGCGCTGTTCCGTGAGCCGCGGGTCGAGCGGCTTCGCCTCGTCCATCGTTTTGCCCGGCCTTGCCTTACGTTCCTGGGCCCGTCTAGATTGCGCGGGCCCTGAAGGTAACCGGGCCGTCGCGAATCCGGCAACGGGAGATCCGCCCTTGACGACGCTGCTGGAACGCGCCAGCACGCTGAGCGACGAGCTGGTGGCGCTCCGCCGGGACCTGCACCGACACCCCGAGCTCGCCTTCCACGAAACCCGCACCGCAGCGACGGCCGCGGAGCGCGCGGGCACCCTCGGCTACGAGGTCCGCACCGGCGTCGGCCGCACCGGCGTGGTGGCGGAGCTCCGGAACGGTCGCGGCCCCATCGTCGCCTTGCGCGCGGACATGGACGCGCTGCCCATCCACGAGGAGAGCGACGTCCCCTACCGCTCCACCGTCGCCGGCGTCATGCACGCCTGCGGCCACGACGCCCACGTGGCCATGCTCCTCGGCGCCGCCCGCCTCCTGTCCGAGGCGAAGGCGCGCGGAGAGCTGCCCGCGGGCACCGTCCGCCTCCTCTTCCAGCCCTCCGAGGAGGGCGCGGATGCCGAGAACAAGAGCGGCGCCCGCCGGATGGCAGACGACGGCGCCATGGAGCGTGTGGCCGCCGTGTTCGGCCTCCACATCGGCGGACACCTCGAGGCCGGGCGCATCTTCCTCGCCCAGCCCGGCCCGATCATGGCCGGCTCCGTCTCCTTCACCGCGACCGTCCTCGGCGCCAGCGCCCACGCGGCCCGCCCGAACGAAGGCATCGATGCCATCGTCCTCGGCGCGCACGTCGTGCTCGCCATCCAGAACGCCGTTGCCCGCCGGCTGGCGCCGGACGAGCAGGGCGTGATCTCCATCGGGATGGTGCGCGGCGGCGTCGCCGAGAACGTGCTCGCCGAGCGCGTCGAGCTGCGCGGCACTTTGCGCTACTTCGAGGAGCCCGTGCGCGAGACGCTCGAGCGGGAGCTGCGCCGCGCCGTCTCCGTGGCCGACGCGCTGGGCGGCCGCGGCGAGCTGGCGCTCCGCGCCGGCTACCCGCCCGTGGTGAACGACCCCGGCGCCACCGGCCTCGCACGAGCGGCGATCATCGGGACCTTGGGCGAGGCTGCCTTCGGAGCGCTGGACCCGTGGATGGGCGCGGAGGACTTCGCCATCCTCGCGCGCGAGGCACCCGGCTGTTTCTTCTGGCTGGGCGGCGCGCCCGCCCGCCCCCGCGAGCACCACACGCCCACCTTTGACGTGGACGAGGCCGTGCTCCCGCGCGGCGCTGCCGTGCTGGCCGCCTGCGCGGTCCGCGCGCTCGAAGCTCACGGAACGTGAGACCGATTCCCCTGGTGGATCCGTAGCATCGATGAAGCGACGTATGACGTCCCGACTCGCGGCGGGCGGCGCGCTCGCCGCCGCCCTCGCGCTCCTCGCCACACCCGGAGCGGCGCAGCGGCGGACGAACGGACCCCCGAAGACCTCGGCAAGTGCGTTCCTGGTCTGGTACCCGGACCCCGGCACCCTCACCGATCCGGCGATCGACGGGCGAGCCGAGACGCGCTGGGACTTCGGCGCCGGGGTGGGGCCCGGGCTCGCGCTGCACCGCACCCTGGCCCCGGGCTTCGCGCTCGGTGTCGAGGGCACCTATGCCTCGTCCATACCGGTCGAGATCACGACCACCTGCCCGCCGGATGTCACTTGCGCGGCGGTGCTTGCGACCGCGTCAGGCCACGCCAGGCTCGCGTCCGCCATGGCGTCGGCCCGGCTCGAGACCGGCGGTGGCGGTGCCGTCGCCTTCTACTTCACGGGCTCGGCCGGCTTCTTCTTCTGGGGCATGCCGGCCCCCGTTAGCCGCTGGGACCACGACCTCGCGCTGCGCCCCGCCGCGGGGCTCCAGCTCGCGCTCGCGCCCCGCTCGGCGCTTTTCCTGGAGTGGGGGCAGCTCTGGGCGTTCCACGACCACGAGGGCGTGAAGAGCAACACGCACAAGTTCTCGCAGATCCGCCTGGGAGGTAGACTGGGATGGTGATCCTGAATGCGACGCTCCCGCCGCGTGCCCGCCGCGCCGCGGCCGGCCTGCTCGCCGCCGCTCTGCTCGCCGCTTGCGGCGCGCGGCCGCACACCACCACGCCGGTCCAGCGCGCCACCGCCGAGATGGCCGGCAAGGTGCCCACCGCCTGGCCCTTCGCCCTGCACCCGAGGCCGACCCTCGCGAGCCACGGCATGGTGGCCAGCGATGCGCCGCTGGCCACCCGGGTCGGCGTGGACATCCTGAAGCGCGGCGGGAATGCGGTGGACGCCGCCGTCGCCACCGCCTTCACGCTTGCCGTCGTCTACCCCGAGGCGGGCAACATCGGCGGCGGCGGCTTCATGGTCATCCGCATGCCCGACGGGCGCAGCGCCACCCTGGACTTCCGCGAGAAGGCGCCGCTCGCCGCAACCCACGACATGTACCTCGACTCCGCCGGCAAGCTGACGGACCTGTCCATCAACGGCCCGCTCGCCTCCGGCGTGCCCGGCTCCGTCATGGGGCTCTGGGTGGCGCACCGGAAGTTTGGCAAGCTGCCCTGGGCCGAGCTCCTCGCCCCGGCCATTCGCTACGCGGAACAGGGGTTCCGCGTGGACGCGCAGCTCGCCGCATCGCTGAAGGAGGCCGCGCCCCGGCTCGCGAAGAACGCCAGCGCCGCCGCCATCTACCTGCCCGGCGGACGCCCGCCTGCGCAGGGCTCCCTCTTCAGGAATCCCGACCTCGGCAGGACCCTCCAGCGCATCGCCGACAAGGGCGCACCCGGCTTCTACGGGGGCCCGACCGCCGATCTCATTGCCGCCGAGATGAAGCGCGACGGCGGCATCATCACCACCGAGGACCTGGCCAGGTACGACGCCGAGTGGCGCGACCCCGTGGAGTTCGACTATCGAGGATACAAGGTCATCTCCATGCCGCCGCCCTCCTCCGGCGGGCTGACCCTCGGCCTCATCTGCGACATCGTCGAGGGCTACGACCTGGGCGGGCTCGGCTGGCACTCGCCCGAGGCGCTCCACTACGAGGCCGAGGCCATGCGCCGCGCCTTCGCCGACCGCAACCACTTCCTCGGCGATCCGGACTTCGTCCACGACCCGCGCGCCATGTTCCTCTCGAGGGACTACGCCGCGAAGCAGCGCGCCACCATCGCGCCCGACCGCGCAACCCGCTCCACCGACGTTCGGCCCGGCCTCGGCGAGGTCACCGAGGGCACCCAGACCACCCACTTCGACGTCGTGGACGCGGACGGCGGCGCCGTCGCCACCACCACCACCCTCAACGAGCTCTACGGCTCCGGCGTGGGCGTCGCAGGCGCAGGATTCGTCCTCAACGACGAGATGGACGACTTCGCCTCCAAGCCCGGGGCGCCCAACATGTTCGGCCTCGTCCAGGGCGAGGTGAACTCCATCGCCCCCGGCAAGCGCCCACTCTCCGCCATGACCCCGACCATCGTGCTCGGCAGGGACGGCAAGCCCCTCCTGGTCACCGGCGCCCGCGGCGGCCCGCGCATCATCAACGCCACCTTTCAGGTGCTCTCCAACGTGCTCGACTACGGCATGGACATCGGCTCCGCCGTGAACGCACCGCGCATCCACATGCAGCACCTGCCCGACGTGCTCGGCTACGAGCGCGACGGACTCTCCGCCGGGACCGTGCAGGCCCTCGAGGCCATGGGCCACCACATCCAGCCCCGCGGCGGCGTCGCCAACGCGCCCTCGCTCCTCCGTGTTGGCGGCGTCTGGACCGGCCACGCCGACCCGCGCTCGGGAGGACTGGCCGCCGGCTATTGAGCGGGGACCCGCCCGCCCGCCTCACCCCTGGCGGCGGTGCATACCACGTGCGAAGGCCCGTGGGCCACCTCGGCTCACGGGCCTCTTCACGGCCGCGCGCCCACCTCCCTCAGTGCCCTGGTCCGCCGCCCGGCGCTGCTCCGTGGTCGTAGTAGTCGACGCCCCGGTCGTCCGCCCTCAGCTCCGGCTTCGTCAGCCACCAGCGCGTGCCGTACGGCCGCGCCACCGGCCACACTTCGTCGAGCGTCATGCCGTCGTACAGCACGCCGCCCTGCATGACGTAGTGGATCCTGTTGGTGTTGTGGATGTCGTCGAGCGGGTTCGCGTCCAGCACCAGCAGGTCCGCCAGCTTGCCCGGCTCCAGCGTGCCCAGCTCATCCGAGACGCCGAGGAAGTGCGCGCCATCCACGCTCGCCACCTCCAGCGCGCCCATCGGGCCCAGCGCGCTGGCCGCCATCCACACCTCCCATTGCGCGCCGATCCCCTGCGCCTGCCCGTGTGAGCCGATGGCGCCGTACCCGCCCGCGGCGCGCACGTCCGCCAGCCCCTGCGCGATGAACGGGAAGCTGTAGTCGGTCTCCGGGCGCAGCATCCGTCGCCGCAGCTGCGGCATGATCTGCTGCCACGGCATCCACAGCTGCTGCTTCGGGCTCTTCCAGACGTCGCTCGACTGGTAGAAGTACTCCTCGTTCCACGGCCCCGGCCCGCCCACGATGAACGTCGGCGAGTAGACGGCGTGCGCCAGCCCGAAGAACTTCGCCGCGTCGCCGTACAGCGGGGTGTAGCTCATCGGGTGCTCGAAGCCGGTCTGCCCGTCCATGATCATGCCGAGGTTGTACGCCAGGTCGCTCCCTTCCGCCGTCACCTTCAGCCCCAGCTTCCTCGCCGCGTCCGACACCCACTGCCGCTGCTCCCGCCGCGACTGGAGGTACTGCTTCATCGTCACCGCGCCCCACGACTTCAGCCTCGCCACGTTGTCGTATGCCACCCGGTAGCTCGTGAGCGAGTTCTGCCGCGCGCCATCGCCCCGGTACAGCGGGTCGCCCGTGCTGTACGTCCGTGGCCCCACGACCAGGCCGGCCTCGATCAGCTCCGCCGTCGGGAACACCTCCTCCGACCACGTGGACGGATCCAGGCTCGTCGTCACGCCGTAGGCGAGGTTCACCGCCTCTTCGTAGCTGTGCTGCGGGACGATCCCCCGGCTCTCCCGGTAATGGTGCGCGTGCATGTCAACGAAGCCCGGGATGATGGTCTTCCCCGTCGCGTCCATCACCCGGTCCGCGCCCGCCGTCGAGCACGTCCCGACGCACGAGAGCCGCGCCCCCTTCACCACGATCGTGCCGTCCTCGATCACCTGACGGTCCCTGAGCGTGATGATCCGCGCGTGCGTCAGGGCCACGCTCCCCTTCGGCGTGTTCCGCGGCACCATGAGGTGCACCGCGAACGTGTCCGTCTTCTCGCTACCCACGTGGTGGACGTAGAAGTGGTTCCCGCTCGTGAACTCCACGGCCGACGCGTCCCGCCAGCGCGGGAAGAGGCCTCCCTGGGTGCTCAGCTGCCGCACCGGCAGGTCCGCGTGGCGCTTCTCGATGTCCACCGGCTCCCCGCCCGTCCCCACCATCGGCAGCGGCGTCAGGTAGACGTTGTCCCCCTCCTGGAAGGCCACCCACTTCCCGTCCGGCGAGGGCGCGGCCTCGTCCGCGAAGGGGAACGTCATGTGCTCCCGCTCGTCGCTGCCGTCCGGCTTCACCGACACCAGCGCCGTCACCGTCTTCCCCTTCACCTTCTCCTGGCGCGGGAAGAACAGCCGCCCGTCCGGCCCGAACGACGGCTCCACGATCTGGCTGCGGCTGTTCGAGAAGAACCCAGCCCCCAGCGGCTGGTCCACGGCCGCCAAGACCGTCCCGGCCCCGCCTCCGGCAGGCACTCTCACCAGGTCGTACGACGGCGTCTCCACCAGCCCCCGCCCGTGCGCCGTCTCCCCCGTCCCGCGCGCCACCACGATCGAGGCGCCATCCGGGCTCCACACCGGGTTCACGTACTCCGCCACCTCGGGCGTGAGCGCCTGCGGCGCGCCGCCGCCCACCGGCACCTTCCAGAGCTTCGCGCCGCCCGCCGCATCGTCCCAGCTCGTGAACGCCACCCACCGCCCGTCCGGCGAGAGCGCCGGCCCGTACTCGAACGCCGTGAACGATGCCGGCGTCAGCCGCTGCGGTGTGCCCCCCGGCAGCGCCACACGCCAGATGTGCCCCACCGCCTGGAACACCAGCGTCTTTCCGTCCGGCGTGCTCGCGCCCCAGCGCAGAAAATGCGACTCGAACGCCCCGTCCGTGATCTGCACCGGCGCGTACGCCATCTCCGAGATCGTGCGGTGCACCCGCGCCGTGAACGGAATCGTCGCAACCGAGCCCGTGGCCACGTCCACCCGCCTCAGCTTGCCGCCCTGCGAGAGGTAGATCGACTTGCCGTCCGGCGCCCACCGGTAGCCCGGCAGCACGCGCAGCGTCTTGATCCCCTCCGCGTTGTCCTCCGTGATCGGGTCCATCAGGATCCGCTCGGCCCCGGTCTCGAGGTCCCGCAACCATAGCGCCGTGCGCGGGCCGAAGCGGTGCCCCTTGTAGGAGATCGTGCCATCCGGGATCCGCCGCGCGAACGCCAGCCACTTCCCGTCCGGCGAAACCTCCGGCGCGATCGCTCCCCCGCTCGACGCCCGGATCTGCTGTTCCCCCTCGCCCGTCGTGATCTCCCGGATCCGCCCCGTGCGCCGGTCCAGCCGCCGGATCTGCCACGCCCCCAATGTGATGTCGCGCGGGTACCGCCCGTTCGAGACCTGAAAGTAGAGGTAGCGCCCGTCCGGCCCCGGGGAGGGCCAGGACGCGCCCGTCTCGTCCTTCGCGTCCACCAGCTTCACGCCCGTCCCGCCCTCCCGGTGGTAGAGCCACAGCCCGCCCTGCCCCGCACCCGCCGTGCGGTCCTCGCCCGCCCATTGCCGCTGCACCACGATGTACTGTCCGTCCGGCGTCCAGCGCGGCTCCACCACCCGGATGTTCTCATCCTGGAAAACCGCCCGCGGGTGCGAGCCGTCCGCGTCCATCAGCCACAGGTTGTCCTGCCCGCCGCGATCCGAGACGAACGCGATCGTCTTGCCATCCGGTGAGATCGCCGGGTGGTAGTTCACGGCCACTCCGCTGCCGGCCGTCAGGCACTCCGCCTCGCCTCCCGTCACCGGCACGCGGTAGATCTGACCCAGCAGGTCGAACGCGAGCCACGCCCCGTCCGGAGCCACATCGACCGACATCCACGTGCCCTCGGCTGTCGTGAAGTCGATGTCGCGCGTCTGGCCCCGCGCCCGCGTGACATCCCACTTCGCCCCAGGCGACGTATCCCCCGCCGCCTGCCCGCGCGCCGCTCCCGCCCCACCCCCGAGCATGCCCGCCGCGACCGCGAGAACCCCCAACAGCCTGCCGCTCCCTTGACGCATGCCTCCCCCTGCCTGTTCGGGATGGATCCGGCCCCCTCCGCCCGTCCCCGGCCGCTCCGCCGGCGCCCGGCGGGCGGAGGTGTGCACTTCCGCACACCGGAGTGGATGCAGCCGCCCCCCCGAGCCGGTGCTCCGCTTGCGCGCGCGCGGCGCCGACACTGCCCGGTGTCCGAAGGATGCGCTGAGACGTCGTGAGTTGGTGGAACGTCCTGAGGTTTATTCGCCCCGCCCGGTCGTGTCAAGAAGAATCCATCTCGCCGACGGCCCGACTACCCGCAGATCCTTCCTCGTCCGCTACTCGCGCCCCCCGAGCCCCGAGCCCCCGATTCCTTGCACGACGAAGCCCCCGCGCCGGCCGAGCCGGCCCGCGGGGGCCTCGCACCCGCTCCCCTGCCGGGGGCGGGAGGACGTGGACCGGACGGCCGTCAGCGGCGCGCTACCTCGATCGGCTCGTCCGTGCGGATGACCACACGCGAGCCCTGGGGGAGGACGGCGTCCACGTCGGCCGTGCCCATGGCAATGGCGGTGCCTGCGGCCGCGCCGATGACCGCGCCCTTCACGGTGGAGCCGGTGCTGTGGCCGAGCACCTTCCCCAGGATCGCGCCGGCGGCCGCGCCGACCGCCACCTTGCCCGCCTGCTGCGCGGTGCTCTGGCGAGTGTGTCGCTGCGGGTTCGCCTCGGTGACGGTGGCCTGCAGCGGGTAGGTGTGGCCGTCGAATGAGATCGACTCGAACGCGATCTTCATGACCGCCATCTGTCCGACGTGGTTTGACTTGTCCACTCCTGTCACACGCCCGTGCACGACCGCCCCGGCGGGGATCAGCACGCTGCCGTCTCCCGCCAGCACGGGCTGGCTGAGGTGCGCGGTGAAGGCGTCCCCGGGGTTGTTCGTCTGCGTCGAGAGCGTCTGGTCGAGCAGCACGGCCATGCTCGTGCCCGTACCCACCGACGCCGTCGCCGGCGCGGGCGCCGGGGCCGGCTGTGGCGTGGGCGCGGTGCTCCGGGTCTGCGGCGCCGGTGTGGGCGTGCGGCGGGGCGCCGGCTCACGGCGCACCGGCGGCTGCGGCCTCGGCTCGGGTCTGGGTGGCGTGGCCGCCGGCGGCGGCGCGGCCTCGGTCCCGGTCAGGGCGGTGTCCTCGAAAGTGGCCGGTGTGCTGTCCTTCTGAAGCGCCAGGTTGAGGTCGCGATCGAGCTCATCCGACTTCAGCGCCGACTTCTCGTCCTGGCTCTTTCCGCAGGCGGCGGGCAGCGCCGCGAGCGGCAGCAGGATGAGGAGCGCCGCGGGTATGATCTTGCGGGACATGAGGCCCCTCCGTGTTTTTCGGCTGCTTGAAACCACCGGCCCCGGCGGGTACATTGAGCGGGGCGAACGGCCTTTTCGTGCTGAATCCGAAGGCTTCGAGGTGCAACGTGCATGCCAGAGCGGGCCGTGGCGGAACGCCTTCGCCGCGGCCCTGTTTTCTTGACTTTGGGGACCCGGGAACGAGTCGACAGCCGCCAAGATGAAGCAGCTTCGCACCCTTCTGCCCTATCTGCGCCCCTACCGCGGCGGCATCGCGCTCGGGCTCACGTTCGTGGTGTTTGCGAACGCGTTCGGCGTGCTCGCGCCCAAGCTGCTGGGGCTGGCCATCGACGCGCTGGGCCGCCCGGGCACGACGCGGTCCACGATCGTGCTGTACGCCGCCCTCGTGGTGGGCGCCGCGGTCCTGAGCGGTGGTGCGCGCTTCGGCATGCGGCAGCTCCTGAACGGCCTGAGCCGGCGCGTCGAGACGGATCTGCGCGACGACTTCTTCGCCCATCTCATCCGGCTCGACGCCGCGTTCTACGGCCGTACGCGCACGGGCGATCTCATGAGCCGGGCCGTGAATGACACCGGCGCGGTCCGCATGGCCGCGGGCCCGGCCGTGATGTACCTGGTCAACACGATCGTGATGACGGCCTTCGCCCTCGCGTTCATGCTGCGGATCAGCGCGCGGCTGACGCTGATCTCGCTGGTGCCAATGGTGCTGCTCCCGCCCGCCATGATCTACTTCGGCCGGCTGATCCACCGGCAGTTCGAGGCCATCCAGGACCATCTGGGCGAGCTCTCGACCCTGGTCCAGGAGAACCTCTCGGGCGCCCGCATCGTGCGCGCCTACCTCCAGGAGTCCTCCCAGGAGCGCGAGTTCGATGAGATGAACCGCGGCTACCTCAGGAAGAACATGGCCCTCGCCCGGACCTCCGGGCTCTTCAACCCGCTGCTCATGCTGCTCGCCGGCCTCGGCATGGTGATCGTGCTGTGGATCGGCGGCCGCCAGGTCGTCGCCGGGACGGTGTCGATCGGCGACTTCGTCGCCTTCGGCTTCTACCTGAGCATGCTGACCTGGCCGATGATCGCCCTCGGCTGGGTGATCAACCTGTTCCAGCGCGGCGCGGCCTCGATGGGGCGCCTGAACCGCATTTTCGCCGCTGAGTCCGAGGTCCGCGAGCCGGCCACGCCCACCCGCCTGCCGCGCGTGCGCGGCGCGCTCGAGTTCGAGGGCGTCCACTTCCACTATCCCGCAAGCGAGCGCGACGTGCTGCACGGCCTCTCCTTCCGTATCGAGGCTGGCTCGACGGTCGCGCTCGTCGGCCCGACGGGCGCCGGCAAGACGACGATCGCGCAGCTCATTGCCCGCGTCTACGACCCGAGCGGCGGTGTGGTGCTTCTCGACGGCGTGCCGCTGCCGGAGCTCTCGCTCGTGCAGCTGCGTCACGCCATCGGCGTGGTGCCCCAGGAGGCCTTCGTCTTCTCGGAGACGATCGCCGAGAACATCGCGCTCGGCGCGGACGCCACGGCCGACCTCGATCGCCGCATCCGCGACGCGTCCGCCGTCGCGCAGCTCAATGACGCGATCGCCGGCTTCCCGCGCGGCTTCGAGACCCGCCTGGGAGAGCGCGGCGTGAACCTCTCCGGCGGCCAGCGGCAGCGCACCACCCTCGCCCGCGCGCTCGCCCGCGATCCGCGCATCCTGATCCTCGATGATGCGCTGAGCGCCGTGGACACCCACACCGAGACCCGCATCCTCGAGGGGTTGCGCCGCGAGCTTGCGGGCAGGACGGCCATCGTGATCAGTCACCGCGTCAGCGCCGTGATGCACGCCGACCACATCCTCGTCCTCGACGACGGCCGGATCGTGGAGAGCGGCACGCACGCCGAGCTGCTGGCCGCCCGCGGCCTCTACGCCTCGCTGCTCCGCCGCCAGCTCCTCGAGGAGCGCCTCGAGAGCGGCGGTGAAGCCGACGATGCCTTCGCCGGCGCCTCCGCGGAGGGCTGAGCCGTGCCCGCGCCGAGCTCCCGCTCGAAGATCCTCATCGTCGAGGACGACCTTCTGCTCCGCGACGCCTACCGGATGCTGCTGGAGGACGCCGGCTACGGCGTGCAGGAGGCGGGCACGGCGGGGGAGGCGCTCGAGCTGGTGGCCGCCGACGCGCCGGCGCTGCTCCTCCTCGACCTCGGGCTCCCCGACCGACCGGGCCTCGACGTCGCCCGCGCGCTTCACGCGCGCCGCGAGACCGCGCAGGTCCCGATCATCGCCCTCACCGGCCGCGTGGGCGCAGACGAGAAGCGCGCGTGCCTCGAGGCCGGCTGCGCGCAGTACTTCTCCAAGCCCGTCGACCCGCGCGAGCTGCTCCGCCGCATCACCGAGCTGCTCCAGCGCTGAGCGGCGCGCGACGCCCGCTACAGCCGCTTCAGCAGGAAGTCCGGCGTCATCTTGAGGAAGTAGGCGGACAGCACGGAGAACGTGCCGCTCGCCAGCAGCACGCCGGCCAGCACCAGCATGGCACCCGAGACCTTCTCCAGCGTGGGGATCAGGGTGCGCATCCGCCGCGACGCGCCGAGAAAGGTCCCCGTCGCGAACGCCGCCAGAAGGAACGGCACCGCCAGCCCGAGCGCGTAGGCGCCGAGCAGCAGCATGCCACTTGCCATGGTCGCCCGCGTCGAGGCGTAGGTCAGCAGCGCGCCGAGAACGGGGCCGATGCACGGCGTCCAGCCGGCGCCGAACACCACGCCCGCCGCCACGGCGCCCAGGTAGCCGGCCGGCCGGCTCTGCATCTGGACGCGGCGCTCCCGCATGAGCGGGGCGATACGCAGGACGCCCAGCAGGTGCAGCCCGAAGACGATGATGAGCAGGCCGCCGATCCGCGCGATCCAGGTCTGCCAGCGCAGGAGGATCTGTCCGACGTAGGTCGCCGAGGCGCCCAGCGCCAGGAAGATGAGCGAGAAGCCCAGGACGAAGAGCAGCGCATGCGTGAGTGCCGCGCGTCGTCGCCCGCCGGCGCTCAGCTCCTCCAGCGACATGCCCGTGATGAAGCCGAGGTAGCTCGGCACCAGCGGCAGCACGCAGGGCGAGAGGAACGAGAGCACGCCGGCCCCGAAGGCCACCGCAAAGGACACTGATTCCATGTCGTCTCCACGAGGCAGCAGGGCCCGGCGGCTCCGGCGCGCCCTCTACCGCCTCTACTATCGGATCAAGTACTTCCCCTTCGCCGAGGAACGGCGCCGGCGACGGCGGCGTGAGGATGCCCGCCGGGGGTTCATCGCCATCCAGATCGACGCGCTGGCCCACGAGGACCTCGAGCGCGCCCTCCGGCGCGGCTACGTGCCCAACCTGAAGCGCCTCCTCGAGCGCGACGGCTGGACGCTGCGCCGATTTCCCGCCGGCCTGCCCAGCGCCACACCGGCCGCGCAGGCCTCCTTCTTCTACGGCACCCGCGACCGGATCCCGGCCTTCCGCTTCTACGAGAAGACGGAGCGGCGCGTGCTCATCGGCTCGCAGCCCGCCTCCATGCAGTTCATCCGCGATCGCCTGCCGCGCCACGGCGTGCTCGACGGCGGATCGAGCTACGTCAACCTCTACGATGGCGGCGCCGCCCGGTCCGCGTTCACTCTCTCGGATTGGAAGAGCCAACCGCTGTTCAACAAGATGGGCGGCGCCCGCCTCGGCCTGCTGCTCCTGCTGCACCCCGTGCGCGTGCTCCGGATGATCGTCGCCAGCCTGTGGAGCTACCTCCTCGAGGAGCGGGACCGCCTCATCAGCCAGCTGCGCGGGACCGCCACCTACTACTGGTGGTACCTCCCCTTCATGCACATCGGCACCAACGTCATCCTGCGCGAGCTCCAGACCCTCGCCGTCACCCTCGATATCTACACCGGCGTCCCGGTCATCTATACCACCTTCAACGCATACGACGAGTTCGCCCACCACTTCGGGCCTTCCTCCCGCACCGCGCTGCTCAACCTAAAATACCTGGACGCGCGCATCGGTGAAATCCTCCGCATGCTGCGCCGCCTGCCCGGCCGTCCCTACGACGTCTTCATCCTCAGCGACCACGGCCAGACGCCCGCCATCCCCTACCGCATCCGCTACGGCGAAACCCTCGGCGACACCGTGCTCGCGGCCGTGAAGCACGGCGTCTACACCATGGCCGGTACCGGCGCCTACGCCCCCGCCACCGAGGCACTCGACCTGCTGGTGCGCGAGCTCGAGGAGGTGGCGTCCACCTCCGCCGCGCCGACCCGCCACCTCGGCCTGCGTATCGGCCGCTGGCTGCGCAGCCACTACCGCGTCTTCCCCCTCGTGGCGGAAACCGTGCGCGTCTCCACCGACCACCACCTCGTCGTCACATACTCCTCCTCCCTCGCCCACCTCTACTGGACCCGGCCGGAGCGCCCGCTCTCCTTCGATGAGATCCGCGCCGACCCCGACCGCCGCTCCCTCTACTATTTCCTCGTCGCTCACCGCGGGATCGGGCTGGTCATCACCCGCCTGTCCGACGGCGCCCACCTCGAGAACGACCGCGGCCGCGCGCTCCTCAGCGCCGACGGGCGCCTGGAGGTGCTCGCCGGCCGCAACCCGCTGGAGAGCTACGGCTCCGGCGAGCTCGAGCGGAGCGCGATCCTGGACCTGGCCCGCCTCGAGAACGCCGGCGACCTCATCCTCTTCGGCGCCTACGACCCCGCCGAGGACGTCTGCATCTGCTTCGACGACCAGGTCGGCGCCCACGGCGCGCTCGGCGGCCGCCAGTTCTGGCCGTTCCTCATGACCCCGCCCGGCGTGCTGCCGGAGGACCTGCACATCCGCGACCCGCTCGATCTGCATCCCATCTTTGCCCGCTATGGGGCGCGGGGATGGGAGAGGGAGAAGGGTGGTGGCGGCTCGGCTGGCCGTGAGGGTGAGGGTGAGGGTGAGGGTGAGGGTGAGGGTGAGGGTGAGGATTCGGGTGAGGGTGAGGATTCGGGTGAGGGTGAGTGAGGGGGAGGGAGAGGGGGCGGGAGGGTGAGGGCGGGGGTGAGGGGGCCGCTCAGGCGGCGAAGCGGTACCCGATCATCTTGTAGATGAGCTTGGCCACCAGGAAGTCGGGGGCGGGAAAGCCCGGGATCGGCGCCAGCTCCACGACGTCCGCGGCGACGACGTTCCGCGCGGCGAAGACGCGGCGGAGGAGCTTCAGGACGGGGTACCATTCGAGCCCGCCCGGCTCCGGCGTGCCGGTGGCGGGGACGAGCGCCGGATCGAGGCAGTCCACGTCGAAGGAGATGTAGACGTCGTCGCCGAGCCGGCCGATCACCTCGTCCATCCACGCCTCGCCATCGTGGATGTCGTCGGCCAGGAACAGGTGGATGTTCTCGGCGTCGCGGGCGAGCTCACGCTCCGCGCGCGTCAGCGCGCGGATCCCGACCGCCACCAGGTCCACCGACTCGTGGACCCGGTGCATCACCGACGCGTGGGAGTAGGCGGAGCCCTCGTACTCGGGGCGGAGGTCCGTGTGCGCATCGAGCTGCAGGACGCTCAGCCGCCGGCTGCCGCCCGCGTTGTCCTCCCGCCCCAGCCGGTCGGCCCACGCCCGGATCGGGGCGCTGCTCACCGAGTGCTCACCGCCCAGAAGGATCACGAACTTCCCGGGCGCCGCGTCCAGCACGGCGTCGTACGCCTCGCGCAGCGCGCGCACGGCCGTCTCGGGCCCGGCGCCCGTCAGGTGGAGCGCCGGCAGGGTGCAGATCCCGGCATCGGACGGCTCCGCGTCCAGCTCCTGGTCGTAGAGCTCGATGTAGCGCGACGCCTCGAGGATCGCCGCGGGACCGCCCGCCGTGCCGCCGCCGTAGCTGGTCGTGGCCTCGTAGGGAACCGGAAGCAGCACCACGCGCGCATCGTCGAAGGCGCTCGTCGCCTCGTCGAGTCCGAGGAAGTTGCGCGGCAGCTCCCAGTCCAGGTGCTTCAGCGGCTCGGGCAGGTGCATCACTGCTCCAAGTAGGTGTAGCCGGCCAGGCCGGCTATGTAATCCGCGATGAAGGCGTTCGCCTCGGCGCGCGTGAGCCCCGGCGCGTTCTGCACCTTGCGCCGGAACGTCGCGATCAGGTCCTGCGCGCTGTACTGCACGTAGTTGAGCACCTCGGTCACGGTGTTGCCGTGCACCAGGTCGCCCACCTCGTAGCCGCCGTTGATCAGCCGGATGTGCACCGCGTTCGTGTCGCCGAACAGGTTGTGCAGGTCTCCGAGGATCTCCTGGTACGCCCCCGTCAGGAAGATCCCCAGCACGTAGCGCTCGTCGCGCGCGAAGGTGTGCAGCTCCAGCGCCCGCTTCGGCCGCCGCCCCGCGAACCTGTCGATCTTGCCATCGGAGTCGCACGTCACGTCCTGCAGCGTGCCCGTCCTGCTCGGCGCCTCATCCAGCCGGTGGATCGGCATGATCGGGAACAGCTGGTCGATCGCCCAGGAGTCCGGCAGCGACTGGAAAACGGAGAAGTTGCAGAAATAGCGATCCACCAGCGCCGCGCGCAGCTCGGGCAGGAAATCCGCGTACTCCTCCGGATCCGCCCCGGCCAGCGCCTCCATCCGGTTCATCACCGCCAGGAAGATGCGCTCCGCCTCCGCCCGCTCCCGCAGGGAGAGCGTGCCGCTGTTGAAGTGCGTGTGCATCTGCTCCTTGGCGAACGCCGCGTCGTGGTACAGCTCGCGCAGCCGCCCCGCCTCGATCTCCCGGTACGTCGCCGCCAGCTCGTGCAGCAGGGGGTGCGCCTCCTCGTCGATCTCGCCGGGCGGCTCCACGATCTGCGTCTCCAGGTCGATCACGTTCACCAGCAGCAGCGCGTGATGTGCCGTGAGCGCCCGCCCCGACTCGCTGATCACGTGCGGCATCGGCAGCTCGTTCTCCCGGCACGCCTCCGCCAGCGAGTACACGACGTCGTTCGCGTACTCCTGGATCGAGTAGTTGACGCTCCCCGTCGCCGTCGAGCGCGAGCCCTCGTAGTCGATCCCCAGCCCGCCGCCCACGTCCACGTACTCGATCGCCACCCCCATCTGCCGCAGCTCCACGTAGTAGCGCGAGACCTCCGCCATGGCCAGCTTGATGTTGCGGATGTCCGGAATCTGCGAGCCCAGGTGGAAGTGCACCATCTTCAGGATGTCCAGCCGCCCCGCCGCGCGCAGCTTGTCCAGCATCCGCACCAGCTCCGACGCGTTCAGCCCGAACTTGCTCTTCTCCCCCGCCGTCTCCGACCACCGCCCCGACCCCGTCGTCGACAGCTTGATCCGAACCCCCGCCGTCGGCACCACCCCCATCTCGTCCGCCGCCTTCAGCAGCGTGTCCACTTCTCCGTTCTTCTCGATCACCACCAGCACCGTGTGGCCCAGCTTCTGCCCCATGAGCGCCAGCCGCAGGAACTCCTCGTCCTTGTAGCCGTTGCAGATGATCAGGTGGTCCGTTCGCTCCGTCAGCGCCAGCACCGCCTGCAGCTCCGGCTTGCTCCCCACCTCCAGCCCCACGCCGTACTTCTCCCCGAACGCGACGATCTCCTCCACCACGTGCCGCTGCTGGTTCACCTTGATCGGGTACACCGTCGTGTACCGCCCCTCGTACTCGAACTCCCCGATCGCGCCCCGGAACCGCTCCGCCAGCGTCTCGATCCGCGTCCGCAGGATGTCGGAGAAGCGCAGCAGCAGCGGCAGCCCCAACCCCTGCGCCTCCAGGTCCATGGCCAGGTCGTACAGGTCGATCCCACGCTCCGGGTTCCGGTCCGGGTGCACCGTCACGTGCCCCTCCCCGTTCACCCCGAAATAGCCGATCCCCCAGCCCTCCACGTTGTAGAGCCGGCGCGCATCGTCCAGCGTCCAGGTCATTCCCCTCCATCCGGTACGGGTGCCTCGCGAACGGCGCGCAAGTTACCGACTGGACCTCTCTTGGGAAAGCCGATCCACCCCACCGCCCGGCCCACCCGTGCCCCTGCCCGTGCCCCTGCCCGTGCCTGGTTCATGTGCCTCCGGTTCATGCCCCTCTTCCGTGCCATTGCCCGTGACCCCTGCCGCTGTTCGGCGAACCCACGGCTACGGACCACGGCCAGGGGCACGGAAGACGGGCAGAAAAAGGCAGCGGGCAGGGGCAGCGGAATCGGCAGGGGAAGGGGCAGCGGAAGGGACACCGCGGTCGGGGGAGGGATGGCGCCCCGGATGGCCACGACTCCCTAGATCGTCTCGATCGGGCAGGTCAGGCCCTCCCACTCCAGCGTCCGGCCCGCCGCCTGGCATGCCGCGCACAGACCGTACATCTCCAGCCGATAGCGCGCTGGCGCGAAGCCGTTCCGCCGCGCCGCCTCCTCCTGCACCCGCGCCAGCTCCGGCGTCTCCACCTTCGACACCTTGCCGCATTCCGTGCAGATCAGGTGCTCGTGGATCGGGCTCTGGCCGAACAGGTGCTCGTACCGCTTGAAGCCCTCGCCGAAGTCGTGCTCCGCCACCAGCCCGCTCCGCACCAGCATCTCCAGCGTCCGGTAGATCGTCGCCTTCCCGATCCGCTCGCCCCGCTCCCGCACCGCCTGCTCGATCTCCTCCACCGACAGGTGCTCCGGCGAGCCGAACACGACCTCCGCGATCGCCTCCCGCTGCTGCGTCACCGGCAGCCCCTGGTCGCGCAGGTAGCGCCGGAACAGGTGCACGTACGCCATCGGCCTCCTCGTTTCCCACACGCTATCAACAATAATTATTAATAGTTGAAGCCCCTGCCAGGCGCAATGTTACGGCTCCGGCGCCGGCTCCGGCGCCGGCAGCGCCGCCAGCAGACGCGACCAGCGCGTCGGCTCGCCCGCCACGCGTGCGTAGCGCGGGGGCGCGTCCAGGTCCTCGCCCAGGCGGCGCAGCACGCCCTCGACCACGCGCCCGACTCGGTCGTGCGGCGCGGTCCCCTGCTCGACCACGCTCTCGGTCACGGACGCGGAGCCGTTCTTCTCTCGCGTGACGGTGTAGCGGGCGGTGAGGACGCCCCTGCGATCCTCCCCCTCCGGATCGTAGGCGGCGACGACGACGACGGTGCTCTCGGCGGCTCCGAGCTTCCGGGCGGGGAAGATCCAGATCTCGTCGATGCTCTCGATCGAGAGGCGAGCGAGGAGTCGGGCGAGGAGGTCCTGGACCGACCCGGCGGGCGGCGTCGCCTCGGGCGGCTCCGTCCGAACGGCATCGGGCCCGGGCGGCGCTCCCTGCCGCGGGAGCTCGGTCTGGCTCATCCCGCTCAGTCGGCGACGCCGCTCAGGGCGGCGCCGGGGGTGCCCGCGGTGCCGGCGGCGGCCACCGTGACCTCGATGAAGTGGCGGAGGACATGGAGGAAGTCCTGCGCGTTGGTGATGACGCCGAAGGCCTGGTGGGTGCCGCGGTCCTTGAGCTTGTTGACGACGAACTCGGAGGAGTCCACGGCGATGGTGGTGAGGGGGCGCAGCGTGCCGTCGGCATCCCGCGTGAAGGAGGGCAGCATGTTGCCGAAGCCGATGGAATGGAGCGCGGTAGCGATCATGACGGCGGCGGTGGCGCGCTCGGCGTGGTCGCGCATGAGCTCCTGCGCGCGGACGACGTCCGTGACGGTGTCGGGGAGCGGCCCGTCGTCGCGGATCGAGCCGGCGAGGACGAAGGGCACCTGCTGGGTGACGCAGGCGTGCATGATTCCCTCCGTCAGCAGTCCGCTCTCCACGGCGGCGGGGATGGAGCCGGCGGCGCGCACGCGGTTCAGGGCACGCATGTGGAAGGCGTGCCCGCCGGAGACGGGGCGCCCGCTGCGGTCCATGCCGAGCGTGGTGCCCATGAGCGCCTGCTCGATGTCGTGGACGCCCACGGCGTTTCCGCCGAGCAGTGCGTGGACGAAACCGTTGCGGATGAACCAGACGAAGGCGTCGCGGCCGCGGGAGTGGAGCACGGCAGGACCCACCACCCAGACGATGTGACCGCCGCGCTCGCGCTCGGCGAGCAGCAGGCCGGCCATGAGGGCGTAGTCGACCGGCTTCTCCCGGCTGACGTCGGAGCCCATGAAGTGGAACTCGCCCTCCGCCTGTTCCTCGATGAGGAAGCCGGTGGCATCGACGTAGATGCCCTGGCTCCCATCCTCGGCGAGCCCGACCGCGACGGGCTCGCCCTCGCGGACGTAGCGGCCCTCCAGGACGCGCGGGATCCCGTCCGGATCGAGGACGATCCCGCCATCCATGCGCGGGGTGCGCGGCAGCCGCCACTCCCCCGAGATCCGGACGTACGTCGGCAGGTTCGTGGTGGAGAAGAAGCCCTCGGGCAGCACGCCGTCGGCGGGCGCCGGGACGAAGCGGGCGTCGGGCGCGCCCGCCAGCTCGGGCAGCGAGAAGTCGGGTGCGCGGTAGGCGGAGCTCATGACGGAAATCTACCGGGGCCCGGGGCCGCGCTCAAGCGTGCCCACGGCCTGGCGCACGGCCACGAGGACCCGGCGCTCCGCCTCCTCCAGCGGCCCCGAGATGAGCGCGCCGGCCGCCTTGGTGTGCCCACCGCCGCCCAGCCCCCGCGCCACTGCGTTCACGTCCACGCCGCCGGTGGAGCGGAGCGAGACCTTCACGCCGCCGTCCGCCATCTCGCGCAGCAGGACGGCCACCTCGGCACCCTCGATGGTCCGGGCGTGCTCGATGATGCCCTCCAGATCCTCCGAGGTCGTGCCGCACGCCTCCATCACCGCGTAGGGGATCGTGATCCAGGCGATCTTGAAGGCGTCGTCCACCGTGAGCCGGTCCAGCGCCGCGCGCAGCAGGTGCACCCGCTTGAGCGGCACCGAGCCGTACAGGTGCCGGTAGGCGGCCTCCGGATCCACGCCACGCGCGAGCAGATCGGCGGCCAGCGCGTGCGTCCGGGGCGTGGTGTTGGCGAAGCGGAAGGAGCCGGTGTCCGTCACGATCGCGGCGTAGAGCGCCTCCGGCACGCCCGGCGGGAACGCGGCCGTCCCCGCCGTGACCAGCAGGTCGTAGACGAGTTCGCCCGTCGCGCACGCGCTCGGGTCCTGCAGTGCGACGCGGGCGGGAATCGTGTTCTCGTGGCTCGGATGATGGTCCAGGAGCAGCACCGGCCGCTCGCCGATCTGCCCTGCCACCCGCCCGATACGCTTCGGCTCGCTCGTGTCCAGCACGAAGAAGAGGTCCACGTCCGCCACCGTCACGTTCAGCTCGGGCCCGGGCGCCGGCACCGCGACCCCCGAGTCGTCCGGCAACAGGTAGCGGAAGAGCGCCGGGAACGGCGTCGGATTCGCGATCACCACGCGCTTTCCGCGCGCCCGCAGCCAGAGGGCGACGGCGGCCTCGGAGCCCGCGCCGTCGCCGTCCGCGTTCACGTGCGTGGTCAGCGCCACGGCGCGCGCGGCGCCGAGCTCGCGGATGAGGCCGGCCAGGGCGGCCAGGCGGCTCTCCGGCACGTCCAGCGACAGCGCGCTCATCGGCCCAGCAGCCCCTTGTGGAGCCGGGCGTAGGTGGAGGCGAGGTGCACGGTCCGCGAGGAGGAGGTCCCGCGCAGCCGGCCGTGGCGCAGCGCGTTCAGGAACCCCTCGGGCGTATCCTCGAAGGCGGGAACCTCGACGTACGTGCGGCCGACTTCAAACAGGGTGTGGGCATCCGAGCCGGCCCCCAGCGGCAGCCCGCGCTCGCGCCCCCACTCGACCGCGCGACGGTTCAGCGACGGGTCGTGGATCCGCCCGTTGAACCCCTCCACTGCGTCCACGTGCTTCTCGATCACCGGCAGGAGCTTCCCACCGCCGCCCTTCCCCCCGGCAAACGGGTGCGGCACGTAGACGATGCCCCCCTGCGCGTGGATCCGCTCGCACGTTTCCCGCGCCGGCGTCCCCTTCGGGATGCGCTCGCGCAGGTAGAGCCCGATGACGTCCACCCGCTCCGCCGTCTTCACCTCCTCCCCGACGATCACGCGGTCGGGGTGGCGGGCCTTGAGCTCCAGCGCGGCGTCGATCTCGTTGTGGTCCGTCACGCACACCCGGCCGATCCCCCGCCGCTCCGCCGCCTCGAGCACCGCCTCGGGCTCGTTCAGCGAATCGGCCGAGAGCCGCGTGTGCAGGTGCATGTCTACCCGGACGCGCCCGGCCGCCCCGTGATTTGCTTCCATGCCTCCTCCGCCCGTGCCTCCAGCGCGTCCAGCGCGCCATCGTTGTCGATCAGGATGTCCGCCCGCGCG
Organism: uncultured Gemmatimonadales bacterium; assembly: GCA_963708135.1. Lineage (GTDB taxonomy): Bacteria > Gemmatimonadota > Gemmatimonadetes > Longimicrobiales > RSA9. The sequence continues at coordinate 2,552,939 of OY970192.1, forward strand.
CGCTTCGCGGCGGCAGGCATCTGCGCGGCGATCAGCCGGCGCGCCTCGTCCTCGGAGAGGCCGCGCTCGCGCACCAGCCGCTTCAGCCGCACCGCCTCCGGAGCGTCAACCAGCACGACGACGTCGAAGTCTTCCTGCGCGCCGATCTCGAAGAGCAGCGGGATGTCCTCGACCGCGAGCGGCACCCCCGCCCGTGCGAGCGCCGCCTCTTCCTCCACGCGCGCCTCCGCCACGGCGGGATGGACGATCGCCTCCAGGCGCCGCCGCGCCCCGGCGTCGGAGAACACCATCCGCCGCAGCGCGGCCCGGTCCAGGCGTCCGAGGGCGTCCAGCACCTCGGGCCCGAAGCCGCGCACGATCGCGGCCAGGCCGGGCGTGCCCGGCTCCACCACCCGCCGCGCCAGCACATCCGCGTCGATGACGCGGGCGCCCAACCGGCGCCAGACCTCCGCCACCGTCGACTTGCCGCTGGCGATGTTGCCCGTCAGCGCGACCCGGAGCACGGCCCGTCAGTACGCCCCCGGGACGGGGATCCCGGCCTTGATGTCGTCCTCCGTGCCCCGCTTTCCGTCCGGCCCCATTGACACGACGAACACCGAGTCCTCGCGCACCAGCAGCTGGTAGGCCCGGTGCCACGGGTCCAGGTACGCGTTCGGGTCCGCCACCCACGTCTTGACCCAGGCCGGGAACTCCTCCGGTTTGGGGTTCTCCGTGCCGCCCCGCCGTACGTCCCGCAGCCGCTGGAGCAGCATCTCCTCCCGCCGCTCGGCCAGGTTCACCCGGATCGGGTTCAGCACCCGATCGAGGTAGGGACCGAGAGTCGGCCCGAGCGTGGCCGCCGCCCGCGACCGGAGGGCGGGCACCGACGTCGTCGCGCCAATGGCGATCACCACCAGGAAGACGATCTTCTTCATGGGCTGACTCCCTTCACTGCGCGTCCCTCCCCATCCGCACCACCCACTTCAGGTACCGCTCCACCTCCGCCGGCGTGGGCTCGCGCTCCTCGCCGAACGCGGTGTGCAGCCGCCAATCCAGGTATGCCGCCGGCGGCAGGGGCAGGAATGGCGCGCGCCGCCACCAGCCCCGCGCGCGGAAGCGCCACCCGGCGCGGCCCGCCCGTACGAGCGCACGCGGCCGGAGCAGCAGGCGCGGGGCCAGCCGCCGGACCAGTCGCCAGCGAGACGCGCTTCGGTTCACCGTTCGGGAGCGCTCCAGGGAGGACCCTTCAATCTAACCCGCTCCCGGCCCCCCTGTAAACGGATTTCCCCATCTACGTGTCCGTGCCCGGGGTTGGCAGCCCGCTCACCCGCCGGGTATAATACCAGGGCCGTTCCTCACTCTCATGCGAGCAGGGGCCCATGGCGACGAAAGCGAAGAATGCCCGCCCGGGCAAACGCCACGGCGGGCTGGATGGCGAGACCCTCCTGCGGCTCTACCGCATCATGTTCGAGAGCCGCCGCACCGATGACCAGGAGATCCTGCTCAAGCGGCAGAACAAGATCTTCTTTCAGATCTCCGGAGCCGGGCACGAGGGCATCCAGGTCGCCGTCGCGGAGCACCTCCGGCCCGGCCGCGACTGGTTCTACCTCTACTATCGGGATCGCGCGCTGGCGCTCGCGCTCGGCCTGACCACCTACGAGCAGCTGCTCGAGGCGGTCGGCGCCGAGACCTGTCCGGCCAGCGGCGGCCGCCAGATGCCGGCCCACTGGGGGAAGCGCTCCATCCGGCTCACCAGCACCTCCTCGCCCACGGGCACGCAGTTCCTGCAGTCCGTCGGCTGCGCCGAGGCCGGCTGGCGCGCCTCCCTCGTCGACGAGATGCGCGCCGCCATCGAGGACTTCGACGATGACGAGGTCGTGCTCTGCACGACCGGAGAGGGCCAGACCGCCGAAGGCGAGTTCTGGGAGGCGCTCAACAGCGCCTGCAACCTGAGGCTCCCCGTCGTCTTCCTCATCGAGGACAACGGCTATGCCATCTCCGTCCCGAAGGAGGTCGGCATCGCAGGGGGCAGCGTGAGCAAGCTGGCCAGCGGCTTCCCGGACCTCCGCATCGAGGAGGTGGATGGCTGCGATGTGCTGGCCAGCTACGCGGCGGCCGGCCGCGCCGTACGCTACGCCCGGGAGCGAAAGGGTCCCGCGCTCATCCACGCTCACGTCGTCCGACCCTACTCCCACTCGATGTCCGACGACGAGCGCGCCTACAAGCCCGAGGAGGAGCGTCAGGCCGAGGCCGGACGCGACCCCATCGCCGTGCTGCGCGCCTTCCTGATCGACGAGGGCATCGCCGATGCGGAGGCCCTCGATGCGCTCGAGCAGGAGGTCCTCGCCTCGGTCAAGGCGGCCTCCGACCGGGCCGTCGAGCAGCCCCAGCCGCCCAGGGACTCCGCGCTCCGCTTCCTCTACTCCGACGACGCGGATCCGACCGACCGCGAGGCGTTCGACACGGAGGACGATCCGCACTGGCAGGGGGAGGCGACCACCATGGTGGACCTCCTCAACGCGTGCCTCCGCGACGAGATGACCCGCGACCCGCGCGTCGTCCTGTTCGGCGAGGACGTCGCCGATGTCTCCCGCGAGCAGTACCTCGAGGAGGTGAAGGGGAAGGGCGGCGTCTTCAAGGTCACCTACGGCCTGCAGCGCCGCTTCGGCTCAGCCCGCGTCTTCAATTCCCCGCTCGCCGAGGCCAACATCGTCGGTCGCGCCATCGGCATGGCGACGCGCGGCCTCAAGCCCGTGGCCGAGATCCAGTTCTTCGACTACATCTGGCCGGCCATGATGCAGATCCGCAACGAGATGGCCACCATGCGCTACCGCTCCGGCGGCACCTGGGCGGCACCCGTCGTCATCCGCGTCACCTACGGCGGCTACCTGAAGGGCGGCGCGATTTACCACTCCCAGACGGGAGAGACGCTCTTCACCCATACGCCCGGGCTGCGCGTGATCATGCCCTCAACCGCCGTGGATGCGAACGGCCTGCTGCGCACCGCCATCCGCTGCGGCGATCCGGTCATGTTCCTCGAGCACAAGCACCTCTACCGACAGGTCTACAACAAGGGCCGCGACCCCGGCCCCGACTTCATGATCCCCTTCGGCAAGGCGAAGCTCGTCCGGGAGGGGACGGACCTCACCATCGTGACCTGCGGCGCGCTCGTGAAGCGCTCGCTCGATGCCGCCCAGATGGCAGCCGACCGCCACGGCATTAGCGCCGAGGTGATCGACCTGCGCTCGCTGAGCCCGCTCGACATGGACACGATCCGCGCCTCCGTCAAGAAGACGAGCAAGGTCATCGTCGCCCACGAGGACGCGCTCTCGTGGGGCATCGGCGCCGAGATCTCGGCGCGCATCGCGGACGAGCTCTTCGAGTGGCTGGACGGCCCCGTCCGCCGCGTCGCCTCCCTCGACACCTGGGTGGCCTACGCGCCCCAGCTCGAGGAGGAGATCCTCCCCAACGCCGACGACGTGCTCGCCGCCATCGAGGAGCTTTACCGCTACTGAGCGGGCGTGGGATACCGGTCGGCGCGGGATCAGGCAGGCCTTTCCCGCTCCCCCGGCGCGTAGCCGGACGGCAGCACGACGTGTTTCGTCAGCGTGCCCGCCGCCTCGAACCCCGCCGCCTCGTAGGTGGGGATCGCGCGCGGATGGTCCAGCGTGCAGGTGTTTACCGTGACGAGCGCGGGCTCCGTCCGCCACGCCCGCCGCAGCGCCTCGCCAAGGAACCAGCGGCCGAGTCCCTGCCCAATGTGGCCGGGGACGAGCCCGAAGTAGGCGAGCTCCACGCGCCGCGGCTCCCTCCGGTCCAGCTCGGCGTAACCGGCCACCCGACCCGCCACATACAGCACGTGCACCTCCACCAGCGGATCGGCCAGGATCGCCGCCAGCTCGGCGTCGGAGAGGCGAGTCCTCTCGTACCACGACCAGCGCCGCCCCACCGCCTCGTAGAGGAACCGGTAGAAGGCGACGCCGGGTCGTACCACATGTTCCACCGCGACATCCTCGCGCGCCGCCTCCGCCGGCGCGCCACCTTCCGGCGGAGACCGCATCTCCAGGAAGGTGACCGTCACCTCGGTGGGCGTGCCTGCCCCCGCCCCGGGCGCCGCCTCGCGGCTCACGCCTCCTCCGCGATCATCGCCACAAGGCGGTCGATCTCTTCGGGCGAGTTGTAGATGTGCGGCGAGAGCCGCATCCAGCCGTAGTCGTACTCGCCGATCACGCGCGTCCGTACGTTCGCCTTCTCCGCCAGCCGCTTCTGCAGCTCCAGGGAGGGCACGCGCTCCAGCTTGAAGGCCACCATCCCGGCCACCAGCTCGCGCCGCGTCGGCGAGACCACGTGGACACCCGGCAGCGCACGCAGCGCGCCGTCCAGGCGGCTCCGCAGCCAGCGGCCGCGCGCCTCGATACGGTCGATTCCGATCGCCTCCTGGAACGCCAGCGCCGCGAAGAGCCCTGCCATCCGCGACTCGTCGAAGGTGCCCAGGTGGTTGAATCGCTGCGCGCCCAGCTTCGTGTCGTCCCAGCCGCCGGACGCCAGCGTCGGCCACAGCTTCGTGCGCCACGGCTCGCGCATGTAGAGGAAGCCCGTACCCTGCGGCGCGAGCAGCCACTTATGCGGCGAGGAGGCGTAGAAATCGGCGTCCAGCGCGCGCAGATCCACCCGCATCATCCCCGGGGGATGGGCGCCGTCTACCACGGCCACGAGCCCGTGCTCGCGGGCCAGCGCGACCAGCTCCCGAACCGGCATGAGCAGACCGGTCGTGAACGTCACGTGCGAGAAGGAGAGCACCCGGGTCCGGGGCGTGATCGCACGCCGGAAGATATCCACGACCTGCCCGCCATCTTGCGGCGGCACGGGAAGCGACAGCTGCCGGAGCGTCAGGTGCCGCCGCGCCGCGGCGAGCTGCCAGCAGCACAGCCCTCCGATGTGCTCGTGGTCCGTGGTCAGGATCTCGTCCCCGGCCGAGAGATCCAGCCCGTTCGCGACGAAGTTCATCCCCTCGGTCGTGTTGCGCGGGAAGACGAACCCCTCGGCATCGCCGTTCACGAACCGGCCCAGCCGCCCCTTCAAGGCGTCCCAGTCCACGCCCGGAGGATAGGTCATTGCCACCCGCCGCATGTCCTCTACCGCCGCATCCAGCACCACCCGCGGCTGCGGGCCCAGCGTGCCCACGTTGATGTAGAGTCGATCGTCCGGAATCAGGAACGCCTCCCGCACGACGCGCCAGAGATCCTCGCCCGCCTCCGGCCCCCGCCAACCTCCGCCGCCTGCGCGCCCGAGCCCGGCCTCCAGCGCCTCGAGCGCCCTCGGCCACGCGAGCGTAGCCGCCCCCGCCCCGAGCCCCAGCCGCCTCAGAAACTCCCGCCGATCACGTCCCGCCATCAGCCCTCCAGCAGCCAGCGTCCATCCTGCCCCCGAGCTCCGAGCCCCGAACCCCGATCCCCGACCCTCGAGCTCCTGGCGTCCCGCATCCCCGATGATGCTCCCCCCTCGCGGATCCCCGCAACCCGCCTATCTTTCGCCCGCCATGGCATCCACCATCCGGTTCCTGCGCCAGTACCTCCGCCCCCGCCCCGAGGCGGTGCGCGCCGAGGCTGCGGAGTACGTCCGCGATCGACGGCGGCTTCCCGCGGACGTGTACCGCCCCGCCCGCCGCTCCGGGCGCCTCCCGGCCTGGGTGCTGCTCCACGGCCTCACCTGGTCGGGACGGGAGCACCCCTCGCTCGTGCCCTTCGCGCGCGCCGTCGCGGCCAGCGGCGCCGTCGTCTGCGTGCCGGACATCCCGGAGTGGCGCGACCTGCGCGTGGCTCCCGCCGTGACCGGCCCCTCCATCGCCGCGGCGGCCGACGTCCTCGCGGCGCGCGGCGATGTGGACGCGGAGCGCATCGGCGTGATCGGCTTCTCCTTCGGCGCGACCCAGGCGCTCGTGGCCGCCGCCGAGCCGGCGCTCGCGGCGAGGATCAGCGGCATTGCCGCCTGGGGCGGCTATGCGGACGTCCACAGCCTGTTCCACTTCGGGATTACGGGGGAGTACGAGCTGGACGGCCGCCATTACCACGCGGACCCCGACCCGTACGGCGGCTGGGTCATGGGCTCCAACTACCTTCCGGCCGTGCCAGGCGTGGACTCCGCCGCTCCGCTCGCCGACGCGCTTCGCCAGCTCGCCGTGGCCGCCGGGAAGGCGGGCATCTACGCGGCCGACGCCTCCTTCGATCCGCTGAAGCTGCGGCTGCGCGAGGAGATCCCGCCTGAGGGTCGGCCGCTCCTCGACCTCTTCGCGCCACGCGCCGGCGACAGGGTCAACAGGGACCGGGCGGGCGAGATCGCGCGCGAGCTCGCCGACGCCGCCATCCGCGTGGACCCGATGTTCGATCCGACCCCCGCCCTGCCACACGTCACGACGCGCACCTTTCTGGCCCATGGCCGCGACGACCGCCTGGTTCCCTTCACCGAGAGCTACCGGCTCCACCGGCGGCTCCCACCCGGGATCTCGCGCGGGGTGACCGTCACTTCGCTTTTCGCCCACTCCGGCGGGACCCTCGAGGACCTCGGCCCCCTCGGGATCCTGCGCGAGGGCGCCCGCTTCGTGCGCCTGCTCAACGGAATTCTGGACCTCGTTTGAGCCCCGCCCTATCTTGGACGTTACTCCTCGGTGAAACCACGCCCAGGGTTCTTGGGTACAGAAGCTCGACGCCGGACCGCACCGCTCCCGGAGCGGCGGCTCATCGCCATCAACGTCAACCAGTGCTGGAGCTGTCGATGGATTCTTCGGCGATCCCCGTCTTCCGCGCCGGTCCGTATCCGGTGCTGCACACGGCTCGCGTGGACGTCCTGCAGTCGGAAGTGGAGCTGGACGTCGCCCTGCTGATCAAGGGGCTGCCCACGCTGCTCGCCTCGACCGCGTTTCCACTTGACGATACCTGGGAGCGGGTGGAGGCTGCGCTGGAGAGCGGGGATGCGCGGCTCGGCGTCGCGGGAATGCCCCACGTCACCGAGTCGCTGCACGGGCTGCGCGAGACCTTCCCCTCCGCCTATGTCGGACTGGAATGCGCCAACGGCGAGCGCCTGGTGCTCGCGCACATCCGCGGTGGTGATGCCGGCCAGGACTCCGAGGCTTACGCGCTGGGCGTGATCGAGGCGATTCTGGACGGCAAGACGCCCGAGGATCTCGGCGAGCCGGTCGAGGACGAGCTCTTCGACCCGCCAGGCGAGGGCTTCGACGAGTACGATGAGGAGGACGAGCTGGACGAGCTGGATGAGCTGGACGACTAGTACCGCGCCACAGTGGTCATGATGCGTAAAGGCGGTGGAGCTTGGATCGCGCATCGGAGACAGTGAAACGCCAGGTGGTGGGAGCTCGGACGGCGTTGCGGGGGGTCTCCCAGGCGAGGGTCTCGGCCCGCAGCCGGTTGACGTTGTCAAGGCGGCGGTGCAGGCACTGGCGACCGAGGATCGAGATCTCGATTTCGGCCATGTTGAGCCAGCTCCCGTGCTTGGGCGTGTAATGGAACTCGAGCTTGCGCAGGATACGGCGCGCTTCGGCGGCCTCGAAGGTCTCGTACAGGGCTGCGCCCGTGTGGCTGCTCAGGTTGTCGAGCACGACGCGGATCTTGTCGGCGTCCGCGCAATGCACGTCGACCAGTGCGCGCATCTGCTGGGCGAAGTCCGCATTCGTGCGACGGGCGGTGACGTCCACATGCCGCCAGCCTCGCAGCGGCTCCACGAGCAGGAAGAGGTTGGCGGTCCCGCGGCGCACGTACTCGTAGTCGACGCGTTGGCGCCGACCCGGAGCGGCCGGCACCGGCAGGCGGGTTTCCCCGATGAGCTGGTAGGGCACTTCATCGAAGCACACCACCGGGCGCCGGGGGTCGTAGGGCTCCTGGTAGAGGTCGAGCACGTCCTCCATGCGGCAGACGAAGTCCCAACTCACCGTCGGGATGCACCACGCTTCCTTCTGCCAGGGCTTCAGGTCGTTTTTTTTAGAAGCCGTCGGACCGTCTCGTCCGTGATCGCGTCCACCACACGCAACTCGATCAGCTTGTCGGCCAGGAGCTGCATGGTCCAGCGCACGCGCCCCTCCGGAGGCGCGCTGCACGCCAGCGCGACCAGGAAGGCTTCCTGCTTGCCGTCCAGCAGCCGGGCTTTGCCCGGCCGAGGCCGATCGTTGAGCGCCCGCTCCAAACCGCCCTCGACGAAGCGCAGCCGCGTGCGCTCCACCGTGCACTTCCCCAGGTGCAGCGCGGCCGCAATCGCCTTGTCGGTCACGCCCTCGTCGGCCAGCAACAGGATGCGCGCGCGGTTCACCCGGCGCACCCGCGCCTTGCCGCCCTGGAGCAGGCGCTTGAGTTCGGCCCGCTCGTCGTCCGTGAGGTCCACGATATACTTCTTGGCCATCTGCCCTCCTCGCTGGGGGTCCGACAGATGGGCCAACAATATAGCACGGAACTTTAGTCCTCACAATCATGATGGCTGAGTACTAGTGCACCGTATCCGGGTAGCAATGGCATTCGCCGGCGGATCGGACGCGACCCGTCGCGTTGCTCGTCGTCGAAATAGCGCCGCTATTCCTTCCTCCTCGCGCCTTGCGCTTCGCGCCCGCTCCGCCGGCTCGGTGCTCACCGAACTTCAGATACGGTCCACTAGCCGCCCAGCAGCTCGTCCAGCGAGCGCCGCGCCAGCCGCAGCAGCGTGGTGCGCGTCGCTTCCCGCTCGGCGAGCCCGAGCCGCTCCCGGGCGACCGCCGCCGGCCACGTCGCCCGGCCCATCGCCGCGTGGCCACCGCCCTGCCCCACTCCGCTCGCCAGCCGCTCCGCCAGTGCGCCGGCGCCGGGGCTCTCGCCGAGGTGCCGGACCGTGAGCACCAGCTCTTCCCCCACCAGTGCCGCCACCACGACCCACGATACGCCCTCCACGGACAGGCAGAAGTCAGCCAGGTCGGCCAGCATGTGCGCCTCGTCCGGGGGCAGGACCCCCGCGTACGCGGCGGCAAGACCGTTGTCCAGCGCCAGGCCGTCCAGCGCCTGGCCGTAGCGGCGCATGAGCATCAGCGAGTACATCGGCCGCTCGATCCGGTGCACCAGCGCGAGGTCCGCCCGCTGCTGCAGGAAGGCGTACGCCAGGACGTCCGGCGGGCTCACGCCGCGCGTCAGCCCGTCCGTGTCGGTCTTGATCCCGTAGAGGAGCGCCGTGGCCAGGGTCTGCCCGACGCGGCGCGGATCGACGGCGCGCAGGTACTCCGTCAGCATCGTCGAGCAGGCGCCGTAGTCCGGTCGTATGTCGCACACCTCGGCGTGGCGGATTCCGTCCATGCGCGGGTGGTGATCCACCACCGCGAGCCGGGGCAGCCGGTCCGTCTCGACGTCTCGCGGCTGCAGGTCCACCAGGAGCACTCGCTCGAAGCCGTAAAGCTCCTCCGCCCGCACCTCCGTCACCGTGAGGCGCAGCAACTCCGACATCCGCCGGTTCTCGGGCCGCCGGATCGCGCCGAGGGTCACGATCGGCACCTCGCCGGCGCGGTCGCGGAGCAGCACCTGCGCCGCGTAGGCCGCGGCCAGCGCGTCCGGATCCGGATCCGGGTGCACCAGCACCGGCAGCACCTCCGCACCTTCCGCGAACTCCCTCAACCGATCGGCGCGCGCGCGGGCCTCGCGCTCACGCCGATCTTCGCCCCGTCTCGCGCCGACTCCCTCGGCCGCTACCGCTGCGCTCGCCCGCTCCGCGCCCACCGCGACTACCGCAGGATCCGCCCGAGCAGGAACCCGATGCCGGCGGCGACCAGCACCGAGCGCACCGGCTTCGAGCGCACCTCCCGCTCGACGTCTGCCCGCATCTCCTCCGGACGTCTCTCGCGAAGGTAGGCGGCCGACCCGTCCAGCGCCCCGGCGACCTGACGCGCCACCGATGCCGCCCCCGCCACCGGACCACCCCGCGCCTGGGCCCACTCCGCGGCCCGATCGACGGCGTCCGCCGCTCGGGCCAGCTCGGCGCCCGCCGTGGCGCGCGCCCGGTCAACCATCTCCAGCGCGCCACCGGCCGGCCGCGCTCGATCCATCTCGTCGTTCCCGCCGGCCGACTCCGCCTGACCCGGCGCCCGCGTCGCGGCCACGACCCGCCCCTCCGCCGCGCGCCGCCCGGCCGCCACCGCCTCCACCATACGCGCGCGCCGCGCCGCGCCGCCCACCCCGCCAGCCACCGCCGTCCGCGCCTGCGCCGCCCAGCCGTAGTGGCGGTCCTCGTCGGCGATCGCCCGTCGGAGCACCGCCTCGACCTCCTCCGGATGCGCCCGCGCGGCCGCCTCGTGGTATCGGTCCCGCACCACGCGCTCCCCCGCCCGGAGCGCGTCCACCAGCGCCGCGTCGCCCCCCTCGGCCGCCTGCTCCACACCCCGCAGGTACGCACCCCCGGGGCGCTCCGGCGCCTCCGGTTCCCCGCCCCGAGTGCGCAGCAGCAGCAGCAGGTCGTCCGCCTGGCGGGCGTGCTCCTCGCCGAAGCGCGCCGCGGCCGTGCGCAACGCCGGCTCCGAGAGTCGTTCGGATGCCCACGCGCACGCCGCGGCCGCGTCCCGATCCAGCCGCGCGAGCGCGTTCAGCTCGCCCTTCAACTCCTCCTCCGACCAGCCGCCCTGCTCCGCCATCCTGCGCCTCCTTCACCAGCGATTCCCGCTTCCGAACCTGCGCCGCCGCCCCACGCTCCACCCTGCCGGCTGCAACCTCCGTTCCCCACCCCGGCACCTCGTCGCCGTTGCGGAACCGGCTGCACGTGACTACTCATTATTGTACTCCCCCTGCCACAGATCATCCCCCCCCGATGGAGGCGGCTTTGGCCAAGCCTACCCGTAGCGAGGCGACTCGCCGACTGCGCTTCTTCCTGCGTGACTTCCGGATGGTCGAGGGCTCCGCGAGCCTCGCCGTCAGTCTCTCCCTCGGCGCCTACCTCGGCAACCGGAAGGGCTACATCAACCTGACCGACGCGCGCTGGGCGAGCGGCGACACGCCGCTCCCTCACCTCGTCCTCAAGGTCAGCCAGATCTTCTGGGCCTCCTGCCCCGGCGGCGAGGTCCCCCTCGTCAACACCGCCGCCGCCACCGAGCCCAAGCCCGTCGAGATCCAGCTCGAGGGCGGCCTCCTCATCCACGGCGGCCTCACCCATGTCGAGCGCCAGCGCCTCGGCGACTACCTCGAGGCCTGCGGTCCGTTCGTCGGACTCCACGACGCCGTCCTCACCCGTAGCCGTCGCGCCGCGCAGCCCGTGAACGTCGTCCTCGGCGACATCGTCGTCAACCAGACCGCCATCGAGGCCGCCTGGCAGCTCGACGAGTTCCCGCCCAGGCCCGAAAGCGACGCCGCTCGCGCATCGGCCGGCCGCACCTGACCGCCGCCCGCGCCACCGTCGCGGCCGCATCGGACAGAATGGCCGGCCTTCCCCTCCCTGACCCGCGGTGAGACCTGTTCCCGAGCCCTCACGTCACCCTATGGTGCCTCGGCGGCGACGGATCCAGCGGGAGAGGGAAGCGAACGCTATGGCACGACGAGCCGAGGTGGTCCGCCGCGCGGTGGCGGGAACGGTGTGCTCACGACGAACCGTCGCCGCGGACGCGGGACTGAGCTACGATGCCGTGCGCGCCTGGTCGATCGGCCGGCGCGAGCCCACGCCGGAGAACATGCTTCGCCTTGCAGAATCCTTCGAGCGGCGCGCCGATCGGCTGCGCGCGCTCGCCGCCGAGCTCCGTGAAGCGGCCGGCAGCCGCCCGGAGTCGTGAGGTCAGGGGATGGGAGGGGAGGAATGGGCCGGGTGGGGCTCGAACCCACGCGCTTCGGATTAAAAGTCCGCTGCTCTGCCAGCTGAGCTACCGGCCCGCTCGGGCCAATCTAGCCGGACTCGCCGCCTCCGATCAACGCCCGCGCGAAAGCCGCCCGCGCAGGCGCCGCAGCCGGACCTGCTCCTCGCGCTCGCGCTCGTCGAGTGCCCTGCGCACCACCGAGACCTCGCGCTCGAGAGCCGGGGCGACGCGCCGCTCGAGCCCGTGGATCTGGCGCGACGTGCGGGCGAGGGCCTCGCCGAGCCGGCGGAGCAGGGTCTCCCTCGGAGCGGCGTCGAGCAGCAGCTCGGTGAGGCGCTCGAAGTGGTCGGCGGCGACGATGGCGCTGGGGGCCGTCGCGCCGGGCGCCGTACCACGCCCGGCAAGTGAGCGGAGCAGCGGCGGCCGTTCGACGATCTCGGCCACCGGGGTGCCCCAGACCTGCGCCGCGCGGATGCCGAGCGTGAGGTCCCGCCCCGGCCAGCCGGTGGCCCGCAGGCCGGCGACACCCTCGACGGCGAGCGCCTCGAGGAGCGCGGGGTAGGCCTCCGCCAGCCGTTCGGCGATGGCGGCGCGGGCATCCACGGCGGGGCGAGCGAGGCGGAAGAGCTCGGTGACGAGCGCCTCGCGCTTCCGCCGGAGCAGCGAGACGCCCTTGTCCACGCGCTCGAGCCGCCGGCGCGCGCGCAGCAGGTTGGTGCGGGTGGCCGCGGGGGCACGGCCGGTGCTCATCGGGCGGCCCGGGCGGCGAGGGTCGCATCGCGGATGCGGAAGAGGTCCTCGCGCGGCAGCGTCTCGAGCAGTGTCCAGCCGAGCTCGATGGTCTCGGCCAGGCTGCGCCGCCCCCCACCCTGCGCGATGAGCTCCTGCTCGAAGCGGTCGGCGAACTCGAGGGCGCGCCGGTCGGAGGCCTGGAGCCCCTCCGCTCCGACGACGGCGGCCATGAGGCGGGCCTCGCGGCCGCGGCTGTAGCTGGCGTAGAGCTGATTGGCCCACTCCCGATGCTCGGGGACGGTGCGCTCGGGACCGATCCCGGCGTTCATCAGGCGGGACAGGGAGGGCAGCACGTCGATCGGCGGGAAGACGCCGCGGCGGTGCAGCTCCCTGCCGAGCACGACCTGTCCTTCCGTGATGTAGCCGGTGAGGTCGGGCACGGGATGGGTGATGTCGTCGTCGGGCATGGTGAGGATCGGGATCTGCGTGACCGACCCGGTGCGCCCGCGCAGCACGCCCGCCCGCTCGAAGAGGCTCGCCAGGTCCGTATACATGTAGCCCGGGTAGCCGCGCCGGCCGGGGATCTCCTCGCGCGCCGTCGCGATCTCGCGCAGCGCCTCGCAGTAGTGCGCCACGTCCGCGATGACCACGAGCACGTGCACCCCGCGCTCGAAGGCCAGGAACTCCGCCTGCGCGAGCGCCACCCGTGGCGCGAGCAGCCGTTCGATCGCGGGATCCCGCGTCTCGTTCAGATAGAGCACCCCGTGCTCGAGGGCGCCGCTGCGCTCGAAGCGCTCCACGAACGCGCGCGTCTCCCGGGCCGTGATCCCCAGCCCCACGAAGATCACAGCGAACGGCTCGCCGCGGGGCGCGCGGGCGCCCTCGACGATCCGCGCGGCCAGCTCCAGCCCGGGCAGCCCGGGCCCGGAGAAGACCGGCAGCTTCTGCCCCCGCACGAGGGTGTTCATCCCATCGATGGCGGAGATCCCGGTCTCGATGAAATCCGACGGGCTCAGCCGGCGCGCCGGGTTCATCGGCGCGCCCGCCACCGCGCGGATCGCCTCGCCGAGCGGCGCCGGCAGCCCGTCGAACGGGAGCGCCAAATCCATTCAGCGCCCGGCCCAGCAGGTCCCTCCCGACGAGCGCCGTGGAGACCTCGCCCGTGAGCGTGATCTCGGCCCGCGCGGGCGCGAGCCCGAGCGTTTCCTCCAGCACCTGCACCACCGTGACGTCCCGGCCGGCGTCGATGACCTGGCCGCGCCGGTCCCGCTCGCCCGCCATTCGGATGTTGACCCACTCCCCGAGCGCCACGCGGCGCGTGTTCCGCAGGAACAGGAGCGGACCCGCGGCGGCGGATGCGCCGTGATACGTCCGTGGGATCCCCGGTCTCATGGCCCGCCCTCCTCGTCCGGCGACGCGTCCGCCGCGCGCGCGAGCGCCCGCTCCAGCACCGCGTCGGCCGCCGCCGCCGCGCGCTCGACGTCCTCCCGCGTGGCGGCATCGCGGACGGCGCCGAGCGCCCGCCGCACCTGTGTGGTTTCCAGTGTCTCGAACGGGGCCCCCGCGGCCACGGCCCGCTGCCCGCGCCGGTGGAACTCCATCGCGAGCCGGGCCAGCTCGAACGTCTTGGCCGGCGCCGAGCTGGCGTCGTTCGGCTCGAAGGCGCTCTGAGCCAGCACCAGCTCGCGGAGCAGACGCGCGGCCTCGAGCACGAGTCGCTCGCGGTCCTGCAGCGCCTCGTTCCCCACCAGTGACGCGATCTCGCGCAGCTCCCGCTCCTCCTGCAGCAGCGCCTGCGCCTCGCGTCGGAGCGGCTCCCATCGGGGGGAGACCTCCGTCTCGAACCATGCCGCGGTGCCCGTGCCGTAGAGGCTGTAGCTCGTCTCCCAGTCGATGGCGGGGAAGTGGCGCTCGTGCGCCAGGTCCGCGTCCAGCGCCCAGAGCGCGCCCGCGACCCGCAGCGCCGCCTGCGTTACCGGTTCGGACAGGTCGCCGCCGGGAGGAGAGATCGCCGCCACGATCGTGAGGGCGCCGACGCGCTCCGGGGCGCCGTCCGCGCGCACCTGCCCGGCCCGTTCGAAGAACCCGCCCAGCCGGTTGGAGAGCGACGTCGGATAGCCCTCCTCGCCCGGCATCTCCTGCAGCCGCGAGCCGATCTCACGCAGCGCCTCGGCCCAGCGCGAGACGCTGTCCGCCATGAGCGCCACCCGGTACCCCATGTCCCGGTAGTACTCGGCGATCGTCGCGCCCACGTACAGCGATGCCTCGCGCGCCGCCACCGGCATGTTCGACGTGTTCACCACCAGCACCGTGCGCTCCATGATCGAGCGCCCCGTACGCGGGTCCACCAGCGCGGGGAACTCCGAGAGCACCTCCGCCATCTCGTTGCCGCGCTCGCCGCACCCGATGTAGACGACGACGTCGGCGTCCGCATACTTCGCCAGCGACTGCTCCACGACCGTCTTGCCCGTCCCGAACCCCCCAGGAACGGCCACGCTGCCACCCTCGGCCACGGGGAACAGGAAGTCCAGCACGCGCTGCCCGGTGATGAACGGCCGCCCCGAGGCGATTCGCGCGGCCGCCGGGCGCGGGTGCCGGACGGGCCAGGCCTGCGCCATCCCCAGCGACGTCCCGTCCGCCAGCGTGCCGACCGTTTCCGCGATCGTCCGCTCTCCCGCCCCCGCGAGCTCCGCCAGCACGCCCCGGACGCCGGGCGGCACCATGATGCGGTGCTCGATCCCCGCGCCCTCCGCCACCGTGCCGAGCACGTCGCCCGGCCCGACCCCGCTGCCCGCCTCCATGGCCGGCTCGAAGCGCCAGCGGCGGGTCGGGTCCAACGTCGCCGCCTCGACGCCGGCGCCGATGAAATCGCCGCCCAGCTCGGCCAGCCGGCCGAGCGGGCGCCCCACGCCGTCGAGTACCGATCCCAGCAACCCGGGACCGAGCGTGAGCGTAAGCGGCAGGCCCGTGCGCGCCACTGGCTCGCCCAGCCGCAGGCCGGTCGTGTCCTCGTAGACCTGGAGCGTCCCCGTCGCGCCAGCGACGCGCACCACTTCGCCGAGCAGCCCGAGATCCCCCACGCGCGCGAGCTCGTAGAGCGCCGCCTCCCTCATCGGCGCCGCCTCCACCAGCGCCCCCACGATGCGGGTGATCCTCGCCTCGCTCAACGCAGCCTCACCTGATAGCCGATCGCCTGCCGCAGGATCTCCACGATCTGCGCCTCCGGTCCCGTGACGTCCGCACCCCACGCGGGGCCCGGGAACGGTACCACCATCGGCAGCGTGCGGCGCCCGAGCTCGCGCCGCTCCTCCGGCGCGAGCGCATCGTAGATCGAGTCCTGCACGAGCAGCACGCCCATCCCCGGCGCCGCCATCAACCGGCGCAGCGCCGCGGAGCCTTCCTCCACATCCGCCGCCTCGAGGGCCGGGACACCCGCCAGCGCGAAGCCGGCCCCGATCTCGGGGGCGCATACGGCCCGCACGCTCCAGTCGCTCATGCGCTCGCCAGCCGTTCCGCGAGGGCGCTGGCCGGCGCTCCGAGCGCCCCGCCCCAGATGAGGCGCCTCACGTCGAGAACGTGGGCGCGAAGCCGCAGCCCGAACAGCAGCACCGTCCACGGGCCGAGCGGATCCACGCGCGCCTGCGTCCGGAGCTCCTTGATCCGCGCCGCCAGCAACGCCACCTCGAGCCCGGCGGGGTCGAGCGCGTGGCGCAGCAGCGCCGCGGCGACCGCCCCGCCCAGTTTCGCGGCCAGCCGCCGCGCCGCCCACCGCGGCCCTTCCGCGACCCCGGCCGACAGCGCCACCGAGAACGACGCCACGTCCAGCAGGGCGCCGCCCTCCAGGAA
The DNA here is from genome assembly GCA_963708135.1 of uncultured Gemmatimonadales bacterium. Lineage (GTDB taxonomy): Bacteria > Gemmatimonadota > Gemmatimonadetes > Longimicrobiales > RSA9. The sequence continues at coordinate 2,569,287 of OY970192.1, forward strand.
GAGTCCTTCGGACTCGGGCTCCTCCCGGCGCGCGGCCAGCGTGAGCGCGGCGGCGGCGTTCTCCACGTCGATCATCCGGGCCACGTGCCGCCGCAGACCGCGGCCGCCGCGCCGCGCGCCCGCGCGAAGCCCCGCCGCCCAGGTCCGGTTCACCTCCAGCTCCAGGGCGAAGAGATCCGGCCGCGCGCCGGCCGCCAGCGGCAACAGCGCACGCCCGTACTGGCTGCCCCACACCGAGAGGAGCGCGGCCACAGCCGCGGCATCCGCCTGTCGGGCCAGCTCCTCCAGTGCCCGAACCGGCAGGCGCGGCGTCGGCACGAGCCCGGCCAGACGCGACTCCGCCGCGCTTCCCGCCGTCGCCCCGCGCACCAGCGCTCGCACGCTGCGCCGGTCCTCCTCCTCGAACAGCACCGACGCCGCGCCGGGAACCTCCGGCGACCACCGCGCCAGGGTGGCCAGGGCGTCTCCCGCCCGGCGGCGCACGGCAAGCTCGAGGGCGTCCCTGCGCGTCTCCTCCGCCGCGACCGGGACGCCCATCCCCGCCAGCGCCGCGGCCAGCGCCGTTGGCTCGCGGATGTCCGCCAGCGCCGCGAGGCGGGCGTGCGATGGCAGCCGCGCGCCGAGGCCTCGCGCTCGTGCATTCAGCGCCCCCCAATCACTCACGCTCCGCCTCCAGAGCCGCGAACACCTCGATGGCCAGCGCGGCGCGGAGCCGCGCGAGCCGCGCCTCCAGCGTGCCGTCCACCTCCACCACTCCGTCGCCGGAGCGCACGACGAAGCCCGTTCCGATGCCGGCGTCCGCCTCCACCCGCACCGGTCGCCCGCGCGCCGGCCCGGCCAGCGCCAGCGCCTCGCTCAGCCGGACGGTCAGAGCGGGAGAGCACCGTACCACGCCCCCGTCGCCTTCCCCGTCGGCCAGGTAGCCCAGGGCGTCCACGACCTCCGCCATCGCGCCGCGCAGGTACCGCTCGTCCGAAAGTGCCTCCGGCAGCCGCTCGGCCGCACGGGCGAGGATCCGGTCGAGGAGCGAGCGGCGAATCCGCAGCAGCTCGGCCGTGGCCTCCCGCCGGGCGGCCGTGAGCGCGGCTTCCCGCATCCCGGCGAGGCGCCGCTCGGCCGCGTCGAGCGCCTCCACGCGCGCCTGCTCCACCCGCACGCGCGCCTCCGCCACCAGCCGCTCCGCATCCGCTGCCGACGTCTCCTCCACTCGCCCGACCGCGGCCTCGCCCTCCGCGGTGATCGCGGCCAGCAGCTCCTCGAGCGCCACGACGCCTCAACTCCGACCCTGCAGCATGATCAGCACGGCCACCACGAACCCGAGGATCACCATCGTCTCGGGAATCGCCACCATGATGATCACCGTTGCACTCAGCTCCGGCTTCTCCGCCAGGCTGGCGGCACCCGCCGGACCGATCTTGCCCTGCGCCCACGCCGTCGCCAGCGCGGGGATGCCCACCGCCAGCGCCGCGCTCAGGGTGACCCAGACGGACTCCATGATCTCTCCCGGGTTTCGGTGCTCCCCGTCTCCCGCCAGTGCCGGAACGGCTCGTAGCGCGTCCCGCCCGGGCTGAAGAACTTGCCGAAGAACTCGACGTAATGGAGACGGAGCGCGTGGATGCCCGGGCTGAACAGCCCGAGCGCGAAGTTGACCAGGTGGAACAGCAGCGCGAACAACACGCCCACGAACACGCTGCCCATCGTGCCCACCATGCGGTTGGCCACGACCGCCATCATGACCGATGCCGTGCCCAGCGCCATGATGCGCGCGTAGGACAGCACGTTCCCCAGCGTCGCCAGGAGCTCGATCGGCGCAATGATCCCTTCGGCCAGGACGAGCACGGGGAAGGCGACGAGGAGCGTCACGATCGCCGGCGTATAGAACGCGCGCGGCAGCACCTCCGTCGCGGCCAGCAACGCCAGCAGGATCAGCACGACCAGCAGCGCGGACAACCCCCGCCCGAGCGCCGCCCTCCCCTCCCGCTGCCGCAGGTGGCTCAGCATCCCGAGGACCAGGCCCAGCAGCACGTGCACGAGCCCGATCGAGACCGCCAGCGCGAGGAAGGGCAGCAGCGCCTCGGCCCGGTCGAAGAGCAGCGGGCGGATCCCCAGCAGCCGCATCCCGAGATCGCCGAACACTTCACCGTACAGCGCGCCGAAGATGATCGTGAACCCCGCGCACGCCCCGCCGATCTCCGACAGCTGCCGCAGCGTACTCCCCGGCCGCGACCGCAGGTGCAGCACGAGCGACAGCGCCGCGAGAACGGCGCCGTAGCCCATGTCACCGAGCATGAGGCCGCAGAACATCGGGAAGAACACCGCCACGAACGGCGTCGGATCGATGCTGCCATAGCGCGGCAGCGGCATCATGCGCACGATCAGCTCGAACGGCCTGAACAGGCGCGGATTCGAGAGCACCACCGGGGCATCCGCCGCCGACCACGACTCCCGCGACACCTCCTCGAGGGCCGCTCCCTCCCCGAACGCCGCGCGCAGCGCCGACGCCAGCACCGGCACCGACCGGCTGGGCGTCCAGCCCTCCAGCACGAATCCGTGCGCCGTCAGCGCCGCCTGCCCGAGTGCCTCCAGCTCCGTCAGCCGGTCGTGGAGCTCGCGACGCGCGCGCTCCAGCCACGCCGTCTCGCCGGCTCGCTCCGCGGTCAGCTCCGCGGCCGTGGCGGCGAGCTCGCCCGGGATCTCCGCCAGCCGCTCCCGCATCCTCGGCAGCGCCTCGCCCACCGTCGCCCCGTACCCCGCCGGCGCCCGCACCTCCTCCACCCCTGCCTCGCGCAGGATCCGCTCGACCTCTCGCCCCGCCGCCGCCGGCAGCAGGAGCAACACCCCCGTCTCTCCCGTCCCCAGCCCGGCCGTCCGGATCTCGAACCCGTCTCCCAGCACGCCCTCCAGCGCCGTGCGCAGCGACTCCGCCGCCTCCGTCGCGCCCTCACGCAGCACGATGTGGTACGCCGTGGCCGTCGACCACCTCGACTCGCTCGCGATGATCGCCTCGAACGCCCCGAAGAACTGGTCGTACTTCCCGACGAGCGCCCGCTCCTCCTCGAGATCCCGCCGCCGCTCGAGCAGCCGCTCCGCACGCCTCCTCACCTCCCACGCCCGCCGCGCCGCACCTGGCAGGTCGAGCGCCTGCTCCGCGGCTCCGCCGCCTCCGCCGCCGGACCGAGCCCGCCCCCGTACATCGACGCCCAGCGCCCGGATGGCACCCTCGACGTCCCCGAGAAGGCGCCTCAGCTGCCGGATCAGCCGCTCCTGCCGCGCCGTGTAGCGAACGCCCTCCAGCGCCTGCGCGCGCGGCGGCGGCGCCAGAATGCAGCAGCCCGATCTCCTGCACCACCCCCAGCACGTCGCCGAGCTGCTCCCGCCGCCCGAGGATCCGGACCTTCGACATGCGGATGATCATCCCGGCGCCGCTCCGGCCGCATCCCCGATCGCCTCACCCACGACCCGCTCCACCACCAGCGCCGCCAGCGCCTCCAGCCGCGCCCCACCGCGCCGCTCGAGCGAGCTCGCCACCACCGCCGCCTCGCTCCGCGCCGCCGCCACGGCCGCCGCGCACTCCGACTCCAGCCGCGACCCGAGCGCGCTCACCGCCGCTGTCAGCTCCGCTTCCGCCGACGTCTCCAGCGCCCGCGCCCCGGCCTCCGCCGCCGCGACGCGCTCCGCCGCGCGGGCCCGCGCCGCCTCCATGAGGCCCCCGAGTTGAACGCTCCGCCTCGATCAGCCGGTCCAGCCCGCTCCCCGGGTCCGTTCCCACCGACATCGGCCCCCTCGCTGGTTCTCGCCCCCCGTTCACGTCCGTGAAGGGCGAACTCCATACCCCGGGTCCGTGGGAAATAAAGGATTGATGTAGAACAATTTACGAGGACAGATCGACCGGGGCGGCCGGGCTCGCGGGGGCGTTACGCCCCGGGGGTGGGACGCTGATGAGATGGAAGGCGACGACCGGCACGCGCGGGCACGCCGGCCGTCTGGTGCAGCGCGAGGTAGGCCGGGATGGCTTCGGGCTGCATCGGGGTGGCGAAGAGAAAACCCTGGGCGTAGCGGGCGCCGAGCAGCTGGAGCTGCGCGAGCTGCTCGGCGGTCTCGACGCCCTCGGCGACGGTGTCGAGGCCGAGGTTGCGGGCTAGCGCCAGGATGGTGCGCACGAGCTCGCGCGCGCCGTCGGTGCCACCGATGCGCGCCGTGAAGGAGCGATCGATCTTGAGGAAGTCGACCGGGAACTGCTGCAGGTAGGCAAGGGAGGAGTAGCCGGTGCCGAAGTCGTCGATGCAGATGCGCACGCCCAGGTCGCGCAGGCTGCGTAGCACGGTGATGCCCGCCCCGCCGCGGTGCATGAGGGCGCCTTCCGTGATCTCGACCAGCAGGTGGTCGGCGTGCGCGCCGGTGCGCTCGAGGATGGCGGCGAGGTGCTCGGGGAGGGAGGCGTCGCGGAGCTGGCGCGGGGAGAGATTGACGGAGGCGACGAGGCCCGGCGCGGGGATGGTCGCGTTCCACTCCGCCAGACGGCGGCAGGTCTCCTCGAGGACCCATAGCCCGATCGGTCCGATCAGGCCGGTCTCCTCGGCGATGGCGAGGAACGCGTCCGGGAGCAGCATCCCGCGCTCGGGGTGCTGCCAGCGCAGCAGCGCCTCGAAACCGATGAGGCGGCGTGGCTGCAGCGCGAGGATCGGCTGGAACGCGAGCGCGAGCTGTCGCTCGGCGGCCGCCATGCGCAGGTCGGTCTCCAGGCGGAGCACGTCCACGGCCTGGGCGTGCATCTCCTGGTCGAAGGTCGCGAACCCGGCGCGGCCCCCGGCCTTGGCTCGGTACATCGCGATGTCCGCGTCGCGCAGGAGGTCGCCCGGGGCCGTGTAGAGCCGGGACCCCAGCGCGATCCCGATGCTCGCCGACGTGAAGACGGCGCGGCCCTCCAGCTCGAAGGCGCGGCCGAGCCGGTGCAGGATCCGCGTGGCCACCCGCTCCGGGTCGTCGGGTCCCTCCATCCCGTCCAGCAGCAGGGCGAACTCGTCGCCGCCCAGCCGGGCCACGGTGTCCTCGGCGCGCACGCACGAGGAGACCGCCGCGGCGACCTGTCGCAGCAGCGCGTCGCCGAGGAGGTGCCCGAGACTGTCGTTGACGATCTTGAAGCGGTCGAGGTCGAGGAAGAGCACCGCGAACAGGTAGTCCGGGCGGCGACTGGCCCGTGCAAGCGCATGCTCGAGGCGATCCAGGAAGAGCGCCCGATTCGGCAGGCCCGTCAGCGTGTCGTGGAAGGCGTGGTGCAGGAGCTCGCGCTCGACCTCCTTGCGCCCCGTGATGTCGTGGATGATCCCGTGGTGCCCCTCCACCTCGCCCTGCGGCGAGCGCCGCGCCGCCGCCGAGATGAGCGCCCAGAACGCGTTACCGTCCGGCCGCCGCAGCCGTGCCTCGAAGTCCGTGACGGCGCCGGACGCCTCCAGCCCGGCCGTGAAGCGCTCCAGCGCCTCCCTCTCGACGAACCAGGAGGCCACGTTGGAGGTGGTCTCGCCCAGGAGCTCCGCCGCGGACGCGTTCAGGTCGAGCACGCGCCCGTCGCGGTGCGCGATGTAGATCGCCTCACGGGACCGCTCGAACAGGGAACGGTACCGCTCCTCGCTCTCGCGCAATGCACGCGTCGCGAGCCGCTCCCGCATCGAGACGCGGTGCCGTTCGAGCGCGTGGCGCACCGCCCGCACGATCAGCGTGGGGAAGAGCTGCTCCAGCAGCAGGTACTCATCGGCGCCCTGCATGACCGCCTTCAACGCCACCGCCTCGCGTGCCGCCACCGTCAGCACGACAATGGCGATGTCGCAGGCGGACCGCAGCAACACGAATCCGCCCAGGCCCGGGTGATCGGGCACCGCCATGTCCAGGAGAACCATGTCGAAGGGGCGGTCGGCGAGCGCCGCAAGCCCGTCCTCGAGACGCGACACGCGCTGCACGTCGTAGGACCCGACAGCCTCGCTCAGCGCGTCCTCCAGGACACGCGCCACGCCGGAGCGGTGCTCGATCAGAAGCAGCGACACTCGTTCGTCGGACATCGCGCTCCCTTCCGGACGCACGGCCTCGGCGCCGCTCCGACTCGGATCGGGGTTCGATTCAATCTGCTTGGACGCTGTGTTGGGACCGGGAGAGAGAGAGAGCGGGACCCGCGCCCGCGGCGGTGCGTGCAAGTTGGGGACCAGCCACCCCCGCCGGCAACCCCTTTGGCGCGCCCCGCCAGGGGGTCCTCCCGCGCGCACGCTGCGCCGCCGGGCGCTATTCGGTCAGGTCGGGACCTCCGTGCAGCGCGATCCTGTGCCCGCTCCACGCACCCGCCACCGCGGCCACCATCTGGAGCAGGAGCAGCGTGGCCGAGAGCGCGGGCGGCAACGCCTGCCACTCGGCGCCACCGCGGAGGATGAACACCACGGCCACGTTCAGCAGGAACCACGCGACGAGGGAGAACACGCCGATCGAGACGCCGTGCAGGATCGGCGCGTCGATCGAGCGGAAGCCCGTGAACAGCCCCCCGATCCAGAATCCCAGCGCCACCGCGATGATGCTCCAGAACGCGCCGAGACCCTCGGGGCCCAGGATGCCCGTACCGGCAAGGATGATCAGGACCAGGGAGGTCGCCGCGGCAGCGATCAGCCAGCCGGCCACCACCCAGCCGAAGTGGACGTTCTGAAGGTGCTCGGTGTGCATGTCAGGCGTTCAGGTCGAGAGAGAGCTGCACCGGAACGAAGCTCCTCCGGTGATGCGGCGTGGGTCCGTGGCTCGCCAGCGCCTCGAGGTGCTCGCTCGTCGCATAGCCGACGTTGGTGCACCAGCCGTACGTCGGGTAGCGCGGCGCGAGCCGGTGCATCAGGCGGTCCCGTACCACCTTGGCCACCACGGACGCGCACGCCACGGCATGCACCAGCGCATCGCCGTCCACGACGGCCGTGTGCTCGCCCAGGGTGGGCACCGGCAGGCCGTCCACGATGATGTGCTGGGGGGCTAGCGTGAGCCGGGAGACGGCACGCGCCATGGCCAGGTGGCTGGCCCGCAGAATGTTCAGCCGATCGACCTCGCGGCAGCTCGCCGCGCCCACCCCGAGCGAGAGGGCGTGCGCGCGGATCTCCACGGCCAGCGTCTCGCGCCGCTCCGCCGTGAGGCGCTTCGAGTCGTCCACCCCGCGAACGGCGAAGCCGGGCGGCAGGATCACCGCCGCGGCCACCACCGGACCTGCGAGCGGTCCGCGACCCGCCTCATCGACGCCCGCGATGTGCTCGAGGCCGCGCTCCCAGAGCTCGCGCTCCATGGACAGCAGCTTCTTCAGCCGGAGCGTCTCGCGCCGCTTGCGCGCCGCGGCCCGCAAGCGGGCCTGCTCCCGCTTCGAGCGCTGGACGCCGTCCGTCCGCGGGCCGCCCATGGCAGGCGGCGCTCAGCCCTGGCGCTTCTCGCGGATCCGCGCCGACTTCCCGCGCCGCTCGCGCAGGTAGTAGAGCTTGGCCCGGCGGACCCGGCCGCGTCGCACTACCGTCACGGACTCGATCATCGGCGAGTGCACGGGGAAGACCCTCTCCACGCCGATTCCGCTCGAGATCTTCCGCACCGTGAACGTCTCCGTCACGCCGCCGTTCTTGCGCGCAATGCACACGCCCTCGAACGCCTGGATCCGCTCCTTGTCGCCTTCGCGCACCCGGACGTTCACCCGCAGCGTGTCGCCCGGCGCGAACTGCGGCAGGTCGGTCCGCAGCTGCTCGTTCATGACTTCCTGTAGGATATCCATGGCTCTTCTCCTGGGCGTCGCGCGGAAGCGCCGGCCACCCTGCCTTACGCGCTCCCGCCGTGCTTCTCGTTGTGCTCCCGCCAGAGATCGGGGCGCCGTTCCCGCGTCAGCCGCTCCGCCTGCTCCCGCCGCCACGCCTCCACCCGCGCGTGGTCTCCCGAGAGCAGTACCTCCGGCACCTCAAGACCGCGGTACTCCGCCGGCCGCGTGTACGACGGCGGACTGAGCAGGCCCTCGTCGTAAAACGAATCGGAGGCCGCCGACTCGTGCGTCCCGAGCGCGCCGGGAAGCAGGCGGACCACCGCATCCGTCACCGCCAGCGCCGCCGCCTCCCCGCCGCTCAGCACGAAATCCCCGAGCGACAGCTCATCCACCGCCAGCGCATCCGCCACCCGCTGGTCCACATCCTTGTAGTGCCCGCAGAGCAGTGTCAGCTCCGGCTCCAGCGACAGCCGAACCGCATCCTCGTGGCGGAAGCGCCGGCCCCTTGCCGACAGCAGGATCACCCGCCCCGCCGGCGCCAGCGCCTCCACCGCCTCGAAGAACGGCTCCGGCTTCAGCACCATCCCGGCACCGCCGCCGAACGGATAGTCGTCCACGGTCCGATGCCGGTCGTGCGTGTAGGCCCGCAGGTCCACCACCCGGTATTCCACCAGGCCCGCCGCAGCCGCACGAGCCGGGATGCTCAGCGCCAGAGGGCCGCTGAAGAACTCCGGGAACACCGTCACGATGTTGATGCGCACGGGCCCGTCCCGTCCCGCCTACAGCTCCAGCAGCCCGGGGGGTGGCTCGATCACCACTCGCCCCGCGTCCAGGTCCACCTTGCGCACGATCCGCTCGGTGAACGGGATCAGGTGCTGCTTCCCCGTCTCCCCACGGACTTCCAGCAGGTGCGCCGGCTCCGTGTCGTAGACCTCGCGCACCCGCCCGACCGCCTCGCCCTCCGCCGTCACGACCTCCAGCCCGAGCAGCTGGTGATAGAAGACCTCGCCCTCCTCGAGCGGCGCCACCTCCGCTGCCGGAACCAGCAGGTAGCGTCGGGAGAGGGGCTCCACCGCCGCGCGGTCCTCGAGCGCCTCGAACTTCACCAGCACCCCACGCTTGAACGGCCGCACCCGCTCCACCACCAGCGCCTGCGGCTCGGCCCCCAGCGTCCCCTCCTCGTCTCCCCCGAGCAGCCGGCGCCCCGGGGCGAAGAGCGCCTCCGGCCGATCCGTCAGCGGCCAGACGAACACCTCTCCGCGCATCCCGTGCGGCTTCGTCACCTGCCCGACCACCAGATGGTCGGGCACGCCCGGCCCGCCGCCCGCCATCGACTACTCCGCCTGCGGCTCCTCGGCCGCGGCTTCCTCGCCAGCCGGCGCGGGCGCCGCCGCCGGCTCGACGGCCGCGGCCGGCTGCGCGGTGTCGGCGCCCGCCTCGTCGGTGGCTTCGGCCGCGGCCGGGGCCGCCTCCGCCTTCGGCTTCCGCGTGCGCTTCGCCTCGCCGGGCGCCGCCTCGGCCTCGGCCTCGGGCGTCGCCGCCTCCACTGCCAGGGGCGCCTCCGCCGTGGGCTCGACCGCCTCGGGAGCGGCCGGCTCCGCCGCAACCGCGCCTCCGCCCGCCGGCCGCAACTCGACCCTGGCGTCCCCGCCCTTGCGCGCCTTCCGGACCAGCGAGGCGGCGGTGTCGCTCAGCTCGGCACCCTTCTCGAGCCAGGCATCGACCTTGGCGATGTCCATCTCGAGCGCCGCGGGCTGACGCCTCGGATTGTAGAAGCCCACGCTGTCGATGTAGGCACCATCGCGGGGCGCCGCCTGGTCCGTCACGACGATGCGGTAGCTCGGCTGCTTCTTCCGGCCCACACGCCGGAGTCGGATCCTCAGAGACATGGTCTTCGCGGTTCGGGTTGCGTCTCGCGCGGTTCAGAATCCCAGGCCGGGGATCCGCGGCATGCGGCCCCCACGACCCGCTCCGAACCCACGCAGCTGCTTCATCATCTTCTGCATCTGCTTGAACTGCTCCATCAGCCGGTTCACCTCCGACACCGGCCGGCCGGAGCCGCGCGCGATCCGCGCCCGGCGCGAACCATTCAGGATCTCTGGCCTGCGCCGCTCCTGCGGCGTCATCGAGAGCACGATCGCCTCCACGTGCCGGATGCGCTTCTCATCCACGTTGGCACCCTTCAGCATCTTCGAGCTCACGCCCGGCACCATCTTCAGGAGCCCTTCCAGCGGCCCCATCTTCTGCATCTGCCGCATGACGCTCAGGAAGTCCTCCAGATCGAACTTCCCTTCCTTCGAGACCTTGCGCTCCAGCCGGCGCGCCTCGTCCTGGTCGAAGGCCTCCTGTGCCTTCTCGACCAGCCCCACCACGTCCCCCTGCTGCAGGATCCGGCCGGCCATCCGCGCCGGATCGAACACCTCCAGCCCATCCGGCCGCTCGCCGACCCCGAGGAACTTGATCGGCACCCCCGTCGTCCCCCGAATCGAGAGCGCCGCGCCGCCACGTGCGTCGCCGTCCATCTTGGTCAGGATCACGCCCGTCAGTCCGAGCGCCTCATGGAACCCCTCGGCGATCCGCACCGCCTCCTGCCCGATCATCCCGTCCACCACCAACAGCTTCTCGGTCGGTTCCACCGCCGCCTGGACCCGCCTCAGCTCATCCATCAGGTCGGTGTCGATCTGCAGCCGCCCCGCGGTGTCCAGGATCAGGGCCCGGCTGCGGTCCGCCCGCGCCTTCTCGACCGCCCGGCGCGCCAGCCCGGCCACGTCCGTCGTGCCGCGCTCCGTATAGACCGGCACGCCCACCTGTTCCCCCAGCGCCTCCAACTGGTCGATCGCCGCCGGACGGTACACGTCCAGCGCCGCCAGCATCGGAGATCGGCCCTCGCGCGCCAGCCGCTTGGCCAGCTTCGCCGCCGTCGTCGTCTTGCCGGAGCCCTGCAGCCCGGCGAGCAGGATCACCGTGGGCGGGATCGGCGCGATCCTGAGCCCATCCTTCTCTTCACCCAGCAGGTGCACCAGCTCGTCGTGCACGATCTTGACGATCTGCTGCCCCGGCGCGACCGACTTCAGCACCTTCTCGCCCAGAGCACGTTCCTCCACGCGCTCCAGGAAATCCCTGGCCAGCCTGTAGTTTACGTCCGCCTCCAGCAGCACCCGCCGGACCTCACGGAGTCCTTCCCGGATCATCGACTCCGTGAGCATGCCGCGCTGCTTGAAGGGGCCGAGAACTCCGTCCAGCTTTTCGGAGAGTTCCTCGAACATCGCCTTTCCCGCTGCCGTCCGACCGCAATCGAGCCCGTAAATCTAGCCCATGGGCGCGCGCCGCTCAAGGGTGCGATGATCGGAGACGGGCGGCGCGACGGCCAGGCGCGACGGGCTCCGTCGCCGGATCGCGACGGCCATGGACGGCGCGGGGCGGCTCAGCGGGTCGTGACGGGGATGATCTGCTCGCGGGCGGTGCCGACCGAGATGTACCAGATCGGCACGCCGGTGAGGGCCTCCAGACGCCGCAGGTAGGCGCGCGCGGCATCCGGCAGCTCCTCCTCGCCGCGCGCCTCGGCGGTGGAGGTGCGCCAGCCGGGGAGGGTCTCGTAGATCGGCCGGGCGCACTCGAGGACCGAGAGGTCGTCGGGGAACTCCTCGTGCACCTCGCCGCCGAGCTCGTAGGCGACGGCGATCTTGACCTCCGCGAAGGAGTCGAGCACGTCGAGCTTGGTGATGGCGAGGCCCGTGAGGCCGTTGATGCGGGCGCCGTAGCGCACTACGACGGCGTCGAACCAGCCGCAGCGGCGGGGGCGTCCGGTGGTGGCGCCGAACTCGCCGCCCAACGTACGGAGCTGGTCGCCCAGGGGCGGCGGGATCTCGGTGGGAAGCGGTCCGGCGCCCACGCGGGTGGTGTAGGCCTTGACGACGCCGAGCACGGCGTCGATCGCCGTGGGCCCAATGCCGACGCCGATGGACGCGCCGCCGGCCGTCGTGTTCGAGGAGGTGACGAAGGGATAGGTGCCATGGTCGACGTCGAGGAGGGCGCCCTGGGCGCCCTCGAGCAGCACGTGCGCACCGTCGTGCAGCGCGCCCGTGATCTCGCGGCCGGTGTCCGTGATCAGCGGGAGGAGCCGATCGCGCACGGCGAGCACGTCGTGGGCGACGGCCTGCGGATCGAGCGGCTCCGCGCCGAGCGCCGTCAGCCGCTCGTTGGTCCGTTCGGTGGCGGCCCGCACCATGGCGTGGGCTCGGTCGGCGTCGCGAAGATCGGCGGCGCGGATGCCGCGGCGCGCGATCTTGTCCTCGTAGGCCGGCCCGATGCCGCGGCCGGTCGTCCCGATCCTGGCCTCGCCGCGTCGCCGCTCGCTGGCCTGGTCGAGCCGCTTGTGGTACTCGAGGAGCAGGTGCGCGCGGCCGCTCACCCCCAGGCGGGGCTCCGCGTCGACACCGCGCTGCTCCAGTCCATCGAGCTCCTCGAAGAACTGGTGCACGTCGAGCACCACGCCGTTGCCGAGCAGGCAGCGCTTGTCGGGGTGCAGGATGCCGGAGGGGATCTGGTGCAGGATGAACTGGTCGCCGGCGACGTGGACCGTGTGGCCGGCGTTGGCGCCGCCCTGGTAGCGGGCGACGATGTCGGCCTGCGCCGCCAGGACGTCGACGATCTTCCCCTTCCCCTCGTCGCCCCACTGCGTGCCGACGACCACGAGGCAGCGATAGCCGTTCATGCCGGAAGAGTAGCCCCCGCCCAGGGGCCTCGCAACGCGCGGCTCAGGCGCGCGCGGCCTCGGCCCGGAGCGCCCGCAGTGCCCCGCTCACCAGGGCCACGGTGGTCCCGCACCCTTCGCCCGTGAGCTGCGCGACGTGGTCGGTGGGACGATGGACCCGTCGGAGGGAGCCGCCGTCGCCGCGCATCACCGTCACGGCCGGAAAGCCCGCCTCGACCAGTGGCACGTGGTCCAGCAGGATCCCGAGCGGCAGGTGCCGGCGGCGGGCGGGGATCCCGAGCGCCTCCGCGGCCGTGAGCAGCGCCGCCACGAGGTGCGGCGCGTAGCCGCGCCGCCGGATGCCGTGCCGCTCGATGATGTGGAACTCGCCCCGGTCGTCGAGCCCATCCAGGTTGATGACCCCGAACACCGGAGGCAGCTGCCGGCACGCCGCCCGCGCGCCGACCAGCCCGAGCTCCTCCCCTTCCGTGACCAGGAAGGCGACGTCGTCCCGGTCGCGCTCCCGCGCGGCCAGTGCCACCAGCGCCGCGACGCCGCTCGCGTTGTCCAGCGCCCCCGGCGACGCGTTTCCAGCCCAGGAGAAGAGGAGCACCAGCCCCGCCGCCACGCCGGCGCCGCCGAGCAGCCAGGCGGCTGGGCCGAGTGCCCAGCCGGCCGGGCCGAGCGCCGCGACGAGGCCGAGCAGCGCGAGCGCGCCCCACGCGCCCAGCGCGAGCGCCACGCCGCCGGCGCGCACGTGCAGCGGCACCGGCTGGGACTTGCTGTCGCGGTGGGCCGCGATGATGTAGCGCGGACGCGCGCCCGGCCGGTGCACGAGCCAGTTGGCGGCCTCGAGCCGGCCCCAGGGAAGCCGGGTCAGCCTGGGCGAGAAGACGGCGAGCAGACCCAGCAGCCCGCCGGCCAGCGCGAGCACGGCGAGGGCCGAACCGCCCCGGTGGAGCGCCGCAAGCCACGCCGCGCCGAGCGCCGAGATGACCAGGACCGCGCCCGCGGCGGACACCGCGTAGCGGCCGGGGATGGAGGAGAAGCCGAAGGGGAGCTCGTGGACCGTGTAGCCGAGCTTCTCGAAGCGGGCCCGCAGGTCGGCGCCGACCTCCTCGGCGCCCGCGCTGCCGGTGAGCCGCGGCCTGGCGCACGCCACGAGCACATCGCGGATCGAGGCGCGCTCGGCCGGCGGGCTGGGGTGGACCCGATCCTCGAGGTTCTCCGTGCCGAAGCGCATGCCGCTGCCTTCCTCCCGGTCGCGTGGCCTACGGGCGCAGGAGCCCCGCTTCCTGCATCACGCGGGCCACGTGGGCCGTTTCCTTCTCCGAGAGGGAGGTCAGCGGCGGGCGCGGCGGACCGCCCGTGTAGCCGATGAGGTCGAGCCCGGCCTTCACGCCGCGGGCGCCGAAGCGCGCCACGACCTCCCGGTGCACCGGCGCGATCGTCTCCTGGATCTCGCCCGCGCGGCGGGTCTCGCCGGCCCGGAAATGCCGCACGATGGCCCCGCATTCGCCGGGCGCGAGCAGGCCCACCGCCACGATGCCTCCCGCCGCGCCGAGCTCGAGCGCGGCATAGAGCGATGCGCCGTTGCCAATGAACAGCCGGCAGGCATCGGCGCATACCGTGCTGTAGTCGGCGAAGCGCTTGAGGTCGCCGGAAGAATCCTTCAGGCCCACCACGTTCGGGTGCCGCACCAGCTCCGCCACCAGTCCGGCCTCCAGCGTCACGTGCGTGTACTTCGGGATATGGTAGAGGATCACCGGGGCCGGCGAGGCATCCGCCACGGCCAGGAAGTGGTCGCGCAGCGCCGCCGGCGGGAGCGACGCCCCGAAGTAGGCCGGCGGATGCACGAGCACCGCGTCCGCGCCCGCCTCCGCGGCCCGGGTGGCCAGGCGGACCGTCGCGCGCGTGGACTCCGCACCCGCGCCGGCCACGAGCGGCATCGGCCCCGGCACCGCGTCGCGCGCCCACTCGAGGAGGCGCACCTTCTCGTCCTCGTCCAGCAGGGCGCCCTCGCCGGTGGAGCCGTAGAGGACGATGCCGTCCACGGACGACTCCGCCCACCTGCGCAGATTCTCGCGGAAGCTCACCGGCGCGAGGTCGCCGGTGACCGGATCGAAGGGCGTCGTCACCGGCACGAAGACGCCGCCGAGCCACGCGAGCGTCTCAGGCAAGCGTCCTCAGCTTCAGCTCGAAGTCCGACGGATTGTTGGCCGCCGCCTTCGCGACCTCGAAGGAGACCATGTCGGCCTCGACGAGCTCGCACAGGTGCTGGTCGAAGCTCTGTGACCCGTACTGCTCCTTGCCGTCCTCCATCAGGTCGTACATCTCTGCGTGCCGGTCCGGGTCGGCGATTATATCCTTGATCGCGCCGGTGCAGATCATGATCTCGCACGCCGCGATCCGGCCCTTCCCGCTCTTGCGCGGCAGCAGCCGCTGACTGGCCACGGCCACCAGCGACTCGGCCAGGCGGATCCGCACCATGAGCTGTTCGTGGGGAGGAAAGACCGCCACCAGGCGGTTGATCGTCTGAACGGCGTTCTGCGTGTGCAGCGTCGAGAAGACCAGGTGGCCCGTCTCCGCCGCCTTCAGCGCCGTCTCGATGGAGACCGTGTCGCGCATCTCGCCGATCAGGATCACATCCGGATCCTCGCGAAGCGCGGCCCGCAGCCCGATCTCGAAGGACTCCGTGTCCGTACCGATCTCGCGCTGCGTGATCGAGCTCTGGTTGTCCCGGTGCAGGAACTCGATCGGATTCTCCAGCGTGATGATGTGCTTGTGGCGCGTGCCGTTGATGTAGCCGAGCATGGCCGCCAGCGTCGTGCTCTTCCCGGAGCCGGTCACCCCCGTCACGAGCACCGCCCCCCGCTCCGCTTGCGAGATGCGCCCCAGCACCGGCGGGAGCTGCAGGTGCTCGAAGGTCGGGATCTCGATCGGGATCACACGCATCACGATCATGAGCGTCCCGCGCTGGCGCAGGATGTTGACCCGGAACCGGCCCAGTCCCGTAAGCCCCCACGAGCAGTCGTAGTCGCACAGCTCGTCGATGCGGTCCCTGTCCTTCTGGTGCGGGATCAGCTGCATCGCGATCTGCTTGATCTGCTCAGGCCCGAGCCGCTGCTGCGTCATCGGCACCAGCTCGCCGTTGATGCGCGCGCGCAGGAAGTCGCCGGACTTGATGTGGAGGTCGGACGCGCCGCGCTGGATCGCGGCCTTGAAGATCTCGATCATCGCTCACGCGGTGAGGGGGATTCCTACGGGAGCCGTCGGCCTCTGGCCGGCCGGTGCGGGCGCAGCAAAGTTAGCGCATCCCGGCCCCGCCGACCACTGTGCCCGCCCTCGCGGCGACGACGCCGCGCGCTTGCCGGCCGGGGAACGGACGCGCCGCCGAAAAGCCGCCCGGCCCCCCCCGCGCCACTACAGCCGGTTCACGCGCAGCACGCCCTGGATCTCCAGCATTGCCGGCATCGCGCGCTCCCAGGCGTCCGCCGTCCCGCTGACGGAGTAGGAGACCGACAGCCCATCGGGCGACTTGTCGATGCGGTCCGATTCCACCCGGAAGCCGTGCTCGCGGAGCAGCGCCTCCAGGCGCGGGATGAGCTCGGGCTGGGGCAGCATGGTGACCTCGAGCGTGTGGTGCGCCGCCCGGTGCCGCCGGAGCACCTCCTCCACCCGGTACAGCGCGAGCAGGGCAATGATCACCAGCAGCGTGGTCCCGACCGCCTCGACGTACTCGTGCGCGCCCACCGCCATGCCGATCGCCGCCACCACCCACAGCGTCGCCGCCGTCGTCAGGCCGGTGATGCTCCCCCGCATCTGGAGGATCGTCCCCGCGCCGAGGAAACCGATGCCGCTCACGATCTGCGCGGCGATGCGCGTCGGGTCGCCCGGCGTCACCTGGCCGCCGGCGATCCGGGCCACCTGGATGGAGAGATCGGTGAAGAGCGCCGCGCCGACGCAGATCAGCAGGTTGGTGCGGAAGCCGGCGGGCTTGCCGCTGAGCTCCCTCTCGAGCCCCACGATTCCGCCCAGCACCGCCGCCAGCAGCAGCCGGCCGAGCAGATCCAGTCGCAGCCAGCCGGCGGCGGACAGCCAGTCCGTCGGTGGAGCCAGCATCATCGCGGCCTCCCCCCCGCCCCGCCCGGAGCCCGTGAGCCACGGGACCGGCTCCGTCCGGCGCGCTAGTCGTTAAGGCGTCGAAGTTCCTTCAGAAGGCCCGTCTTGCTCTTCGTGCGCTCATCCACCTGCTTGAGGACGCGGGCGGGCTGCCCCGCCGCGACCACGCTCGACGGAACGTCCTCCGTCACGACGGCACCCGCGGCCACCACGCTCCCCGTCCCCACGGTGCACCCCTCGAGCACCACCGCGTTCGCGCCGATCAGCACCTCGTCCTCCACCACCACCGGTCGCGCGCTCGGCGGCTCCAGCACGCCGGCCAGCACCGCGCCCGCGCCGATATGGCAATCCCTGCCCACCTGCGCGCGGGCGCCCACCACGCAGTTCATGTCGAGCATCGTGCCCGCGCCAATGACCGCGCCGATGTTGACGACCGCGCCCATCATGACGATCACGCGCTCTCCGATCTCGACCCGGTCCCGGATCACGGCGCCGGGCTCGATGCGTGCGTTCACCGTGCGCAGGTCGAGCATCGGGATGGCCGAGTTGCGCCGATCGGCGTCCACGTGGTGGTAGAGGATCTGCTCGCCGCCGCCCTCCAGCAGCGCCCCGATCCGCTCCCATTCCCCCACCAGGATCGTCGTCCCGGCCCCCGTGGGAAAGACCTGCACGTCCTCCTCCGGCTCAGCCCGCCAGCCTTCGGCATGCCGCACGAGCACCGTGACCGGCGTGCGCTTCCGGGCGTTCGAGATGAGATCCCGTATCTCCTGGTAGTCCATGCCCCCTCCTGCTCCGGCGCGGCCCCGGCCCCCCCCACCCTCGCGACTTCGATGTCGCGCCCTACAGCCCGAGCACCTCCGCCATCCCGTACCTGCCCGGCTTCTTCCCGACCACCCATCGCGCCGCCAGCAGCGCGCCCTCCGCGAACAGCGCGCGGTCCGCGGCCGCGTGCGCGAGCTCGAGGCGCTCGCGCCGCCCGATGAAGAGGACCCGGTGCTCTCCCACCACATCGCCTCCGCGCAGCGCGTGGAAGCCGATCTCGCCCTCCGGCCGCTCGCCCGTCCGGCCGCTCCGGCCGTCGCGCCGCACGTCGCCGAGGCTCTGCTGCCGCCCCGCAGCCACGGCGCTTCCCAGCGCGAGCGCGGTGCCGCTCGGCGCGTCCACCTTTCGACGATGGTGCGTCTCGACGATCTCCACGTCGTAGCCGGACGCCGGCAGCGCGCGAGCGGCACGCTCCGCCAGGCCGAGCAGCAGGTTCACGCCTATGCTGAAGTTCGCCGCCACGAGGACGGCCGAGCGCTGTGCCAGACGCTCCAGCGCCCCCTCCTCGTCTGCCCCCAGGCCGGTCGTCCCGACGAGCAGGGCCCGCCCCGCGAGCGCATCGGCGTGATCGGTGGCCAGCGCCCGCGTGGCTTCCGGCGCCGAGAAGTCGAGGACCACATCGGCGTCGCCGAGCAGCGCGTCGCCTTCCCGCAGCGGCAGAATGCGCGGGTAGCCGAGCGCCGCCGCCTCCTCGTCCGTGCGCGCCCCCTGCTCCAGCCCGCCCGCGATCTCGAGGTCGGCGGCTGCGGCGGCGAGCGTGGCTAGGAGCCGCCCCATGCGCCCGCCGGCGCCGGAGATGACGATGCGCGTGGGCACCTCAGCCCGTCGCCCGCAGGTCGACGCCCCGCATGGCCTCCACCAGCCGGGCCCGTGTCGCGTCCGTCGGCGCGACCAGCGGCAGGCGCAGCGCGCCGACCTCGAAGCCTAGCATGCCCACGGCGGTCTTGACCGGTCCCGGGTTCGACTCCGCGAAGAGCGCGGCGATCAGCGGCAGGTAGCGGAGCTGCAGGCGGCGGGCGGCGGCCGTGTCGCCGTCCAGGAAGTGGTGGACCATGGCGCTGGTCTCGCGAGGCGCGATGTTCGCCAGCACGCTGATCACCCCGCGGCCGCCGAGCGCGAGGATCGGCACCACCTGGTCGTCGTTGCCGCTCCAGAGCGCCACCCGGTCGCCCACCAGGCGTGCCAGCTCGGCCACTTGCGAGATGTCGCCGGACGCTTCCTTCACGCCCAGCACGTGGGCGCCCGCAACCTCCCCGCCGTCCACCAGCTCCGCGACGGTCGCGGGCAGGATGTTCACCGCCGTGCGGCCCGGGACGTTGTAGATCACGACCGGCAGCCCGCCCGCCTCCATGACCGCGCGGAAATGGGCGAGGAGGCCGCGTTGGGTGGGCTTGTTGTACGGCGGAGCGCTGAGGAGCAGCGCGTCGGCGCCGGCCGCCCCCGCCTGCCGGGCCAGCTCCGCGACCCGGGCGGTGTCGCTGCCGCCGCACCCGGCGATCACCGGCAGCCGCCCGTCGTTTTCGTCCACGACGATCTCGACCGCCCGGCGCTGCTCCGCCGGCGACATGGTGGCCGCCTCGCCCGTGGAGCCGCAGACGACGAGGGCGTCCGTGCCCTCTTCGTGGTGGAAGCGGACCAGCCGGCGCAGCGCCGCTTCGTTCACGCCGTGCTCGTCGAACGGCGTGACGAGCGCCACACCGGAGCCGCTGAAGCGGGGATCGGCCATCGTCAGAGGTTGTCGAGGTCGCGGATGTCCGACGCGGTCACATCGGAGGGCGAGTCGTCCGTGGCCAGGTCACGCTCCGTCGCCTCGCGGTAGTCCTCCTCCACGTCGTCGGAGCCCGTGGGGGTGAAGAAGGAGCGGAAGACCGTGTTGCCGCACTTTTCGCAGGTCAGGTCCTCCGGCGGCTCTTCCTCGTCGAACGTGTACTCGCGGCCGCACTCCACGCACACCTCAACGAGGATCCCCTCGCTCGGCTCGCCGACGCGGCCCGGCGTCTCGCTTCCGGCCTCCGCGCGGAGCTGGTGCGCCCGCAGCCCTTCGACGCTGCTCGTCTCGCCTCGCCGCTCCTCCGGCTCCCGTCCCGCCGCCTGGTCCGTCATGGCTCCTCCCGTTCCACGGCACTCAACGCTTGAGTCCCATCCGGTCGCGCACCTCCCGCATGGTCTCGGACGCCCGGGCCCGACATAGCGCCGCGCCGTCGCCCAGGATCTCGTGCACCCGCTCCGGATGGGCGCGGTACTCGCCGGCCCGCTCCCGCATCGGCGCGAACGCGCCGGCGATGCTCTCCGCCAGCAGGGCCTTGCACTCCACGCACCCGATCCCCGCCGCCCGGCACTCCACGTCGATGCTGGCCACGCGCGCCGGTGCGGTAAAGAAGCGGTGCAGCGTGAACACGTTGCAGACCTCGGGCCGCCCCGGGTCGCTCCGCCGCACGCGCTGCGGGTCCGTCACGGCCGTGCGGACCCGCGCCAGGATCTCCTCCGGCGCGTCCAGCATTCCCACGGTGTTGCCGCGCGACTTGCTCATCTTGGCCTGGTCGTCCAGCCCGCGGATCCGCCCCGCATCCGAGACCACGGCCTCGGGCTCGGGGAAGAGCTCGCCGTACTGCCGGTTCCAGCGCCGCGCGATCTCGCGCGTGAGCTCCAGGTGCTGCACCTGGTCCTCGCCCACGGGAACCCGATCCGCTCGGTAGAGCAAGATGTCTGCCGCCTGCAGCACGGGGTAGTTGAGCAGCCCCGCCGGCACGGATTCCATGCCGGCCGCCTTGTCCTTGAACTGCGTCATCCGCTCCAGCTCGCCGAGCGGTGTGACCGTGTTGAAGATCCATGCGAGCTCCGAGTGCTCCGGCACCTCGGACTGCAGGAACATGGTGCAGCGGTCGGGATCCAGCCCCGCGGCGAGGAAGCTCACCGCCAGGTCGAAGATGCGCGCCGGCATCTCCGCCGCCTCGTAGCCGATCGTGATGGCGTGCAGGTCCACGATGCAGAAGATGCATTCCATCTCGTCCTGCAGCCTCACCCACTGCCGGAGCGCACCGAGGTAGTTCCCGAGATGCGCCTCGCCCGTGGGCTGCATCCCGCTGAAGACGCGCCTCTGCGACATTGACCCTTCCCGTAGCTTTCGGTTCGATGGCTCGTAAGTTACCATGCCGCGAACCCGGAGCAAGCCTCGGAAGCCCATGGATCCACGCCCTCTTCTGGACACCGCGGTGGCCGCCGCGCGCGCGGCGGCCACCGTGCATCGCAGCCACTTCGGCCGCGTCCCAGCGCGGGACTGGACGGAGAAAGGCATCTCGGACTACGTCACCTTCGTGGACCGGGAGGCGGAGGCGGTCATCCTGGGAAGGATCCGGGCGGCCTTTCCGCAGCATGCCATCCTCGCCGAGGAGTCGGCCGCCGCCCTGGAGGCGCCGGAGAGGGCCGAGTGGCTGTGGATCGTGGATCCGCTGGACGGCACGACCAACTACCTCCACGGCTACCCAATGTACAGCGTCTCCGTGGCCGTGGCGCACCGGGGCGAGCTCGTGGCGGGCGTCGTCCTGTCCAGCGCCAGCGGCGAGGAATGGACCGCCGTGCGCGGGGGCGGCGCCAGCAAGGACGGCCGGCCGGTGCACGTCTCGACGCTCGAGCGCCTGCGGGGCGCCCTCGTCGGCACCGGCTTCCCCTTCAAGGCGCCCGACCGCATCCGGCTGTACGTCCGGCAGTTCGAGGCGGTGCTCCGGACGGCGTCCGACCTGCGCCGAGGCGGCTCCGCGGCGCTCGACCTGTGCCACCTGGCCAGCGGCTATCTGGACGTGTTCTGGGAGCTCGTCCTGGCGCCATGGGACATTGCGGCCGGCACGCTGCTCGTGCGCGAGGCCGGCGGCCTGGTGACCAATCTCGCGGGAGACCCGGGTGTGCTGGGCGGCGGTGCCATCCTGGCCGGCAACGCCGCGCTGCACGCAGAGCTCGGCGCGCTGCTCCGCGAGCTCGAAACCCGGTCCGTCGGCCCGGGGTAGCAGGGCGCGGAGGATGTCCCCGAGCGAAAGGGCGAGGAATCTGGTGAAGGGCTTGAAGACGCTCCTGACCGCGTTGCGCGGCCGGCCGCGCCTGCTGGGCGGCCTCGTGATCGGCGCGCTCGGCCTGCTCGGGCTGGGCGTGGGCGTGGCGTGGGGCAGCTGGGAGTCGGTGTGCCGCGACTGCCCCTCGATCGCGCAGATCTACACCTATCAGCCGAAGCAGGCCACCCGCGTCCTCGACCACGACGGGAAGCTCATCGCCGAGCTCGGCCTGGAGCGCCGGACGCCAGTCTCGATCGCCGAGCTGCCGCCCTACGTGCCCAAGGCGTTCGTCGCCGTCGAGGACCGCCGCTTCTTCCACCATCACGGCTTCGACTGGATCCGCACGGCCAGTGCGCTGTTCGGCAACGTGGTGCACGGCCACATCTTCAGCGGCTTCACCGGCGGAGGGAGCACCATCACGCAGCAGCTCGCGCGCAACATGTTCAAGCAGGACATCGGCTTCAAGCAGCGCTATACGCGGAAGCTGCGCGAGCTGAAGGTGGCCTTCGAGCTGGAGGACGTCTATTCCAAGAACCAGATCCTCGAGGCATACCTCAACCAGATCAACTTCGGCCACGGCTGGTGGGGCATCCAGACGGCCTCCGAGCGCTACTTCGGCAAGCCCGCCTCCGCCATGGACCCGGCCGAGGTGGCGCTGCTCGTCGCGCTGGCAAAGGGACCGGCCTACTACTCCCCCTTCCGGCACCCCGAGCGAGCGCTGGCCCGCCGGAATCTCGTCATCGGCGTCATGGCTGACCAGGGCGTGATCAGCGACGCTCAAGCCGCGAAGTACCGCCAGGAGCCGCTCCCGGACCACCCCTACGGCACGGATGAGGGCCAGCTCGCCCCCTACTTCGTGGAATGGGTCCGCGACCAGCTCGATGAGCGCTTCGGCTCCGACCTCTACAGCCGTGGCTTCCGCGTCTACACCACGCTCGACCTCGAGATGCAGAAGCGCGCCCAGGAAGCGATGCGCGACGGCTGGAAGCGGGTCGAGAAGGATCCCCGCTTCCACCATCCCACCTATGACAGCGTCATGGCGGAGAAGGACCGGAAGGAGCAGGGCGAGGCCTCCTATCTGCAGGGGATGTTCATCGCCCTGGATCCGGCCACGGGCGAGATCCGCTCGCTCATCGGCGGGCGCGACTTCACCGACTCGAAGTTCAACCGGGCCGTCCAGGCGCACCGCCAGCCGGGGTCCTCCTTCAAGCCGATCCTCTACTCGGCCGCCATCGCCAGCGGCATCCCGGCCTCGCACGTGATCTACGACGCGCCGCTCATGCTCGACCAGGGCAACGGCCAGATCTACTCGCCCAGCAACTCCGATGGCGAGTTCCACGGGCCCATGACGCTGCGCGAGGCGCTGAAGCGCTCGATCAACGTCGTGGCGGTCAAGCTCGGGCTGGAGGTCGGCCTCGAGACGGTCGTGCAGTACGCGCACAGGATGGGCCTCACGACCCAGGTGCCCCCCTACCCCTCCATTGCCATCGGCTCGGCCGACGTGGTGCCGCTCCAGATGGCCGGCGTCTATACCGCCTTCGCCAACGGCGGCGTGCACGCCGAGCCGTTCGGAATCCTCAGGGTCGAGGATGCGGAGGGCAGGGTCCTCTGGCAGGAGCGCCCCGAGCGGCGCCCCGTGCTCGACTCCATGACCACCTACATCATCCGCGACATGATGCGTGGCGTCGTGGACCACGGGACCGGCTATGCGGTGCGCGACCCCGACCGCGGCAACCTTCCCTACAGCATCCCCGTGGCGGGCAAGACCGGCACCACGAACGACTACACGGATGCCTGGTTCATCGGCACCACGCCCAACCTGCTAGCCGCCGTCTGGATGGGGTTCGACCGCCCGCAGACGATCTTCCACGGCGCGGAGGGCGGCGCGCTGTCCGGACCGGTCTGGGGACAGTTCGCGCGCTCCGTCTACTTCGGCTCCGGGGAGGACGAGCCACCGCTCCTGCCCAAGCCGACGGAGCAGGACTGGCCAATGCCGGCCGGGCTCATCACCAGGCAGGTGGACAGCGAGACGGGCAAGCTCGCCACGCCGCTCTGCGCGGCCGACAGCGCCTATACCGAGATCTTCATACCGGGCACCGAGCCGACCGAGGGCTGCACCGGCCACGAGCCGGGGCTGTTCGGCGGGATGCTCGGGCTGCCCCTCGACTCGCTCCGTGATACCACCCGCATCAAGCCGAAGGTCAACCCGAAGTTCAAGTTCTGAGCTCCTCCACCCCCGCCGCGGTGATGCGGTGGGAGACGAGCGGCAGCGGCGCGGGGAGACGATCCCCGGGCGCCACGATGTCCAGCGCCGCGAGCAGCGCCGCGGCGCCCGCGGCCGCATCCTCCTCGGTGCGCGCGTGCACCGTCGCCAGAGGCTCGCCGGCGGCGACCTCCACACCCGGCCGCGCGGTGATGTGGAAGCCCACGCCCGGGTCGATCGCCGCTTCGAGCGTGCGCCGCCCCGCGCCAAGCGCGACCGCGGCCTGCCCGACCGCCCTGGCGTCCACCCGCGCGACCACCCCCGCGCGTTCCGCGGTGACCACGCGCCGCACGGGCGCCTGCGGGAGCAGCGCGGGATCATCGAGGACCGCCGGATTGCCCCCCTGCGCGGCGACGATCTCGCGCATCTTCTCGAGCGCACCTCCGTCCGCAAGCGCCGCCTCCGCCGTGGCCCGGGCCGCGGCCGCGGAGCCCGCCACACCGCCCAGCAGCAGCATCTCCGCGGCCTCGGCGAGCGTCGTCTCCAGCAGGTCCGGCGGCCCTTCCCCGCGCAGCGCGAAGATCGCCTCCTCCGTTTCCAGAGCGTTCCCGACCGCGCGGCCGAGGGGACGGTCCATCGCGGTCACCAGCGCCACCACCTCCCGGCCGTAGCGCGTGCCGATGTCGATCATGGTCCGGGCCAGCTCGATCACGCGCTCCAGGTCCGGCACGAACGCGCCGCCGCCGCGCTTCACGTCCAGCACCAGCGCATCGATCCCCTCCGCCAGCTTCTTGCTCATGATGCTCGAGGCGATCAGCGGGATCGATTCCACCGTGCCGGTCACGTCCCGGAGCGCGTAGAGACGACGGTCCAGCGGCGCGATCTCGTCCGTCTGCCCGATCAGGGCGCAGCCGACGCGCTCGAGCTGCTCCCGGAACGCGCGCAGCGAGAGGTCCGTCCGGAAGCCCGGAATGCTCTCCAGCTTGTCGAGGGTGCCGCCCGTGTGGCCGAGTCCGCGCCCGCTCATCATCGGCACCACCACTCCGCACGCCGCCACGAGCGGCGCCAGCACGAGCGAGACCTTGTCCCCCACGCCGCCGGTCGAGTGCTTGTCCACCTTCCGCCCGGGAACACCCGACAGGTCCACGACGGCGCCGGACCGCAGCATGACCTCCACCAGCGCCTCGAGCTCGGCGCCCCCGAGTCCGCGCAGGAAGATGGCCATCAGCAGCGCCGACATCTGGTAGTCGGGCAGCCGCCCCGCCTGGTACGCCTCGAAGAACGCGCGTAGCTCCGCCGGCGCCAGCGCCGAGCCGTCCCGCTTCCGCTGGATGGTCAGGTAGGGGACGAACGACGTCGGCTCGCTCACCGAAGGTCCGCGTCTAGCCGTGGATGTGGAGGGGCGGGTCCTCGCCTCGCGCCGCGGCGCCCCAGGCATGGAAGAACTCGGCGAGCCAGTCGTAGATGCTGCGCATCGAGCCCTGCATGCGCCGCATCCGCTCCGCCCGCTCGCCGGCGGGCATCTCCAGGGCCGCGCGGATGCGCTCGGCCGTACCCTCGACGTCGTAAGGATTCAACTCAATGCAGCCGTCCAGCTCCCGCACCGCGCCTGCGAAGCGCGACAGCAGCAGCACGCCCCGATGGTCAACCTGGCTGGCGACGAACTCCTTCGCCACGAGGTTCATGCCGTCCTGCAGCGAGCTGACCACGCAAACGTCCGCCGCGCGGTACAGGGCGGCCAGTCGATCCCGCGAGAGCGACTCCTTGAGCAGATGGATCGGACGCCAGCCGCCCGTGCCGTACCGGTCGTTGATCTGCCAGACCAGCCGGTCCAGCTTCTCGTTCAGCCAGTCATACGCCTCGATGTCCGTGCGGCTCGGCACCGCCACCTGCACGAACGTGAAGCGCTCGCGCAGCTCGGGGTGCTCGTCCCACAGGATCTCGAGCGCCTTCAGCTTCTCCTCCAGCCCCTTGGAGTAGTCCATGCGATCCACCCCGATGCCGAACTGCCCGCCGTCGCCCGCGTAGCGGGCTCGCACGCGTGCGAGCTGAGCCTGCGTGGCCCGGCCGCGGGCCACGGCCTCGCGCGCCTCCACGTCGATCGAAATCGGGAACGCCCGTACGAAGCAGGTGTGCCCGTCCAGACGCGCCGCGCGCCGCTCACGCTCGACCTCCGCCCCCACGATCGCCTCGGCCGCTTCCAGGAAGTAATCGCCGTACGAGGTCAGATGGAAGCCGAGTAGATCGTTGGCGAGAAGCCCCCGCAGCAGATCCGGCGCCTGGGGCGCGATGCTGAAGATCTCGATCGGCGGCCAGGGGATGTGCCAGAAGTGGGCGAGCGTGAGGTCCGGCCGCTCGGCGCCGACGAACCCCGGCGCGAGCGCGAGGTGGTAGTCCTGGAACCATACCGCCGCGGCACCATCGGAGACCTCGTCGAGGACGGCCCGGGCGAAGCGGCGATTCACCTCGGCGTAGCGCTCCCAGTGACGGTGCCGGATGCGCGTCAGCGCCGGCCGGAAGTGGCAAAGCGGCCAGAGGAATTCGTTCGAGTAGCCGAGGTAGTAGTCGTGGATGTCGCGCTGGTCGAGCCACAGCCGACGTAGCGTGTAGTGTGGCGACTCCGGCGGAACGCCGATCCGGTCCGCCTCGTCCACCACGTCCGCGTCGGCGTCCCCGCTCCCCCACGCGATCCACACCCCGCCCACCGACTGCAGCACCGGATCCAGGGCGGAGGTCAGGCCGCCGGCCGGACGCTGGAACTCGATCTCGTCGCGCTCCTCTGCCCAGTAGTGCTCGTACGGCTCGCGGTTGCTGACCAGGACGAAGCGCTCGCGCGGGAACGCCTCCCGGAAGAGCGCGCCCATTTCCTCCCGGCCGTGCCGCTGGATGCGCGGGCTCGCCGCGCGCTCCGTCACAGCTTCAGCCGCCTCCGTCCAGCACGCACCGCCGAGCCCACGTCGTCCGTCAGCTCGTCCCAGCGGCCGGCCGCCTCCTCACGCGCGTCCGACGCCGCCTTCACCAGGCGACGGCGCGTTCGCTTGCCGCTCTGCGGCGCGAGCAGCAGGGCCGTGCCCGCTCCGATCGCCGCGCCGACCAGCAGGCCGGTCAGGAAGCTCAGGCTTGCACTGCGGTCCTCGTAGTACATTGGGCCACCCCGGTTTCACGGGTGCTATGAGGTTCGCCTGCGCGGGACGCAACGCGTATGCCGCACGGCCGCGGCTCTCGGCCGCGGACTTCAAGCATAGGGCGCGGCCGCCGCCCCCGTCAAACCGGTCCGGCATCGCTGCCGCGCCCGCGCGGCGGAACCGTGCGGGGCACGAGTCGTGCAATCGCAGCACGATAGCGGACCGGCCGCGGAGGCCCGTCCCGCAAACACCATCTCCGGCCGCGCCGCCCCCGGCCGCCCGGGAGGAAAGGTCGAGAACGAGCGCGCATGAAGTCCGAGGCACGTCTCCAGGAGAATGGCAGGGAGCCGCGCATCCTCGTCGTCGATGACAATCCGGACAACGTGGAGATCATCGGGACGCGGCTGCGCTTTCGTGGCTACGACGTGGTCGAGTCGAGCCACGGCCAGGATGCCCTCGCCAAGGTCCGTCTCCACGCTCCCGACCTCATCCTTCTCAATGTCATGCTCCCCGACATCGACGGCTACGAGATCGCGCGCCGGCTCCGCAACAATGACGACCTTCCCTACATCCCCATCATCCTGGTCACGGCGCGGGACTCCACCGAGGACAAGGTCGCCGGTCTCGATGCCGGCGCCGACGACTACCTGACCAAGCCGATCAACTTCCCCGAGCTCGAGGCGCGCGTTCGCTCAATGCTGCGCATCAAGCGGCTCCAGGACGAGCTGGAGGAGAAGAACCGCGAGCTCGAGCGGCTGAGCATCAGCGACGGGTTGACAGGACTCTACAACCACCGCCATATCCACGGCCTGTTGCACGAGGAGTGGGAGCGGGCCCAGCGGACCGGCGAGCGTCTGACGCTGGCGATGTTCGACCTGGACCACTTCAAGGCCGTGAATGACACCCACGGCCATCAGGCCGGCGACCGCGTGCTCCAGGGACTCGCCGACATCCTGCGCGAGACCGCGCGAGAGATCGACCGCCTGGGCCGTTACGGCGGCGAGGAGTTCATGGCCGTCCTTCCCGAAACCGGCATCGACAATGGCGAGGTCTTCGTCGAGCGGGTGCGCCGCGACGTGGCGCGACGCCCCTTCCGGGTGAACGGCCGCTCCATCCGCATGACGGTCTCGGCGGGCATCGCCACCTACCCGCACGCCGAGGTGGATACGCCCGGCGCGCTCGTGCGCTGCGCCGACCAGGCGCTCTACGCCGCGAAGGCGGGCGGCCGCAACCTCGTCGTCCGCTACGACAGACTCGAGAACGCAGAGACCATTCGCCCCTGACGGGCCGCACCCGAACCACTCCGAGCGCAAGGACCCTCCGTGAGTCACGGTGATCTGGCCGCCGCGGCGCGACGCGCGGCCGAGCTGCGGCAGACGCTCGAGCAGGCGAGCCACGAGTACTACGTGCTGGACGCCCCCACGCTACCGGACGCCGAGTACGACCGGATGCTGCGCGAGCTGCGCCAGCTCGAGGCCGAGCACCCCGAGCTCGCCACCCCCGACTCGCCCACCCAGCGCGTGGGGGCGGAGCCCCGCGAGCAGTTCCAGAAGGTCCGACATCTGGCCCCAATGTACTCGCTCGACAACGCCTTCAGCGCCGACGAGCTCGCGGCTTGGGAGGATCGCAACGCGCGCATCGTGCGCGAGGTCCGCGAGGCCGGCTACGTCGCCGAGCTCAAGATCGACGGCGCGGCCGTCTCCCTCCTCTACGAGGACGGCGTGCTCGTCCGCGCCGCCACCCGCGGCAACGGCTTCGTGGGCGAGGAGATCACGCGCAACATCCGCACGATCCGCCAGATCCCGCTCCGCCTCCGCGACGCCGCCCCCCTGCCACGCCGGATCGAGATCCGCGGCGAGGTCTACATGCCGTTCTCCGGCTTCCGCGAGCTGAACGAGCGGCGCGCCGCCGCCGGCGAGCCCACGTACGCGAACCCGCGCAATGCCGCGGCCGGCGCGCTCCGGCAGCTCGACCCGCGCGTGACCGCGGACCGGCCGCTGGCGTTCTTCGGCTACCAGGTCCAGGTGGACCCCGATGCGCCCGAGACGCTCCCCGCCACGCAGGACGAGGTGCTCCAGACCCTCGCGGCCTGGGGGCTCCCGACCAACGAGCGCCGCGCCGTCTGCGCCGACCTCCACGCCGCGCTACGCTTCACCGCCGAGGTCGAGGGCTTCCGCGGCGCCCTCGACTACGCCATCGACGGCGTTGTCGTCAAGGTGCTGCCGCTGCGGCTCTGGCCCGAGCTCGGGGTCGTCGGCGAACGAGATCCGCGCTGGGCCATCGCCTACAAGTTCGCGCCCGACCTCGCCACGACCCGGCTCCGCTCCATCGAGATCAACGTCGGGCGCACCGGCTCCCTCAACCCGTACGCGGTGCTGGAACCGGTCGAGATCGCGGGTGCGACGGTCAAGCTGGCGACCCTCCACAACTTCGACGATATTGCCCGAAAGGATCTGCGCATCGGCGACCTCGTGCTGGTCAAGCGGGCCGGCGAGGTCATCCCGCAGGTGGTGGCGCCCCTCACGGAGAAGCGCACGGGCCGGGAGCGGAGCGTCTCCGTCCCGGAGCGCTGCCCCGTCTGCGGCACGCCCGTGGAGCGCCCGCCCGACGAGGTGATGATTTACTGCCCCAACGGCTCCTGTCCGGCCCGGATCTATTGGGGGATCGTCCACTTCGTCTCGCGCGACGCCATGGACATTCGCGGCCTCGGTGAGCGGACAGTCCAGCAGCTCCTGGAGCGCGGCATCGTCCACGACGTGGCAGACCTCTACGCCCTCGGCGAGGCGGATCTCCTGCCGCTGGACGGCTTCGCGGAGATCTCCGCGCGCAACCTCGTCGATTCGATTCAGCGCTCGCGCGCGCTGCCGCTGTCGCGCCTGCTGTACGCCCTCGGCGTGCGGCACGTCGGCGCCCACGCCGCCCAGCTGCTGGCGCGCCGGTTCGGCAGCATGGAGACGCTTCTCGCGGCGGGGGTCGAGGAGCTCGCGGCGGTGCACGGCATCGGCCAGACGACGGCGGAGGCGCTCGCGGCGTACCTCGGCGAGCCCACCAACCGCGCGCTCCTCGAGCGCCTCGCGGCCGCAGGGCTGACGATGGCCGAGCCGGTCGAGCGGGCGGAGCACACGCCGCTCGATGGGCTCACCTTCGTCATCACCGGGACGCTGTCCTCGATGGGACGCAAGGATGTGGCGAAGTTCATCGAGCGCCACGGCGGGCGGGTCACCGGGAGCGTCGCGGGAACCACCGACTACGTTGTGGCCGGCGAGAACCCGGGCTCGAAGCTGGATCGGGCGCGAGAGCTGGGTGTACCCGTCATCGACGAGGCCGCGCTGCTCGAGCTCGCCCGAGTCGAGGCCCAGAACGACGAGAGGAGCTGAATGCGAAATCCCGGATCACAGACGCCCGAGCTCGCGCTCCCCGTGGCGTCCCTCGCGGCGCTGCGCGAGGCGCTTCTCGCCGAGATCGGAGCCAATGCTGCAGCGCGCGTGTTGCAGGCGGCTGGCCACGCCGCCGGCGACGCTCTCTTCGAGATCCTCGACGCCGGCGCGGGCGCGGCACCGGACGGCGGCACCGGCGCTCTCGGTGAGGCCGCGTTCTGGCGCCGCCTCAACGACCTCTTCGCCACCCGCGGCTGGGGCCACCTCGAGCACGACGCGCTCCACCCCGGAGTCGGCGCCCTCGAGAGCGGCGACTGGGTGGAAGCCGAGGCCGCCGGCAGCGCCGGACGCCCGAGCTGCTTCTTCACCACCGGCATGCTGGCCCGGATCCTCGGGCGCACCGCCGGCGCCGATTTGGCCGTCCTCGAGGCGGAGTGCCGCGCGCGCGGCGACCTTCACTGCCGCTTCCTCTTCGGCGGTCCGGAGGCGCTCTCCGCGGTCTACGACGCGCTCTGCGCGGGTGAGGACGTCGATCGGTCGGTCGCGGACCTCGTGTAGGTGGCCCGCATCCTCGGTGTCGATTACGGTGAGCGCAGGATCGGTCTGGCCGTGAGCGACCCCACAGCCACCATCGCGCAGCCCCTGCCCACGCTGCTCCGGCGCCGTGGCAAGCGGCCGCCCGTCGCGGCGCTGGCGCGGATCGCCGCCGAACAGGAGGCCGTCGCGCTCGTCATTGGGCTGCCCCTCACCCCGGCAGGCGAGGAGAGCGACTGGACGCGCGAGGTCCGCGCCGTCGGCGACCGGCTCGCCGAGCGCACCGGCCTGCCCATCACCTTCGTCGACGAGCGCATGACCTCGGTCCGCGCCGAGCGGGCCGTGCGCTCGCTCGGCCTGCCGAAAGCAAGACGTGAGGAGAAGTCCCGCGTCGATACGGCCGCGGCGATCCTCATTCTGCAGGCCCATCTCAATGCGATCCCGCGGGGCTGACGCAGGGGCGGGACAACTCCTGGGCACGGCCCCCGGGCGCGGCCGGGCGCCGCGCCTCCGCGCGGCCGTCGCCGCACGGGTGTGCCGCGGCGTGGCCGCGCTCGCCCTCCTGCTCGCCGCGGCCGGCTGCGGCGGCGCCGGGCGCGGCCCGGAGACGCGGGTCGTGGTGCCGGAGGGCGCGCCGTTCTCCACCATCCGGGATTCCCTTGCCGCGCACCACATCGTCCGCTTTCCGCCGCTCTTCGGCCTGTACGCCCGCCTGAGCGGCGCGGCCTCTCGGGTCGAGGCCGGGACGTACGCCTTCCGGCGCGATACGGGGTGGAAGCAGGTGCTGGACGACCTCGTCAACGGCCGCCGGCTCACGGATCGGCTGGTCGTCCCCGAGGCCTGGACCACCGCGCGCCTGGCGCCGCGGCTCGCCAGCATCTCCGGCGTTCCCGCCGACTCGGTTCTGAAGATCCTGCGCGACACCACGAGCGCCCGCAGATACGCCGTGCCGGGCCCGACGCTGGAAGGATATCTCTACCCCGCCACGTACACGTGGCCGGTGGGCATGCCGCTGGATGCGATGATCGGACGGATGGTCCACGCGTTCCACCGGGCCTGGACGCCGGCCCGGCAGGCGGCCGCGGATTCGGCCGGGATGAGCGAGCGCGACGTGGTCACCCTCGCCTCCATTGTCGAGAGCGAGGCCAAGCACCCCGGCGAGATGCCGATCATCTCCGCCGTCTACCACAACCGCCTCCGGCTCGGCTACCCTCTCCAGGCCGATCCGACCGTGCAGTACGCGCTCGGCGGGCACCGCGACCGCCTGCTCTACGCGGCCATCGACAGCGCGGCGAAGAACCCGTACAACACGTACACGCACAAGGGCCTTCCCCCCGGCCCCATCGCCTCCCCTAGCGCCCGGGCGCTGGACGCCGCGCTCCACCCGGCCGCCGCCGACTTCCTCTACTTCGTGGCTCTTCCCGACGGGAGTCACGTGTTCACCCGCTCGCTGCGCCAGCACGAGATCGCCAAGGCGGCCGCACGAAAGGCGTGGCGGGCGGCGGCCGATTCCGGGCGGTGATGCTCGACCTCCGCCTGATCGTCATCACCGATCCCGTCGCGGCGGGCACCCGCGGCATCCTGCGCGTCGCCGCCGAATGCCTCGAGGCCGGGGCTCCGGCCATCCAGCTCCGTCACAAGGGCGCCGGCGCCGGCGCGCTCCTCGAGCAGGCGCGTGCGCTGCGCGTGCTGACCCGCAGGCATGGCGCGCTGCTCTTCGTGAACGATCGCCTCGATGTCGCTCTCGCCGCGGCTGCGGACGGCCTCCACCTCGGGCCGGACGATCTGCCGGTCGCGGCCGCGCGCGCCGTCGCCCCGCCCGCCCTGCACCTCGGCTACTCGACCGACCGGCCGGAGGAGGCGCGCGCCGCGGAGAGCGCGGGCGCCGCCTATATCGGCTGTGGCGCGGTCTTCGGCACCACGTCGAAGGCGGATGTGGGGGAGGAGCGGATCGGTCCGGAGGGCGTGCGGCGTGTCGTGCAGGCGGTGCGCGCGCCGGTGATCGGCATCGGCGGCATTACGCCCGCGAACGTGGCGGAGGTGGCAGCCGCGGGTGCCGCCGGCGTCGCCGTGATCCGCGCCGTCATGGCCGCGACGCAGCCGGGCGAGGTCGTGGAAGCCCTGCTCGCCCCCTTCCCTCGGCGAGCGGGCTGAAGACGGCTACTCGTTCCGCAGCGCGCGCGGGCTCAGCGCGTGCTTCTTCAGCAGGCGGTGAATCGTCTTGCGATCGATTCCCGCCTCCCGGGCCGCACGCGAGATGTTGCCGTGGTGGCGCTCGAGCAGCTCCCGCAGGTAGGCACGCTCGAACGCATCGATCGCCTCGCTCTTGGCATCGTGGAACGGCCCGTCCATCCGCACCGGCAGCGGCTGACCGGCGCCGCGCCCACGCTGGATCTCCTCCGGCAGGTCCTCGACCCCGAGCTCCTCGCCCGGCAGCGCCAGCGAGACTACCCGCTCCATCACGTTCTGGAGCTGCCGCACGTTGCCCGGCCAGTCGAAGGCGACGAGCGCCCGCATCGCCTCACCCGAGAGCCGCAGCGGCGCCGCGCCGTCACGCTCGTACTCCTGGGCGTAGCGACGCAGGAAGTGCTGCGCCAGGAGCGGGATGTCCTCGCGACGCCCGCGCAGCGGCGGGATCCGGACCGGCACCACGTTCAGGCGGAAGAACAGGTCCTGGCGCAGCACCCCCGCGCGCACCGCTTCACTCGGGTCACGGTTCGTGGCCGCGATGACGCGGATGTCGATCGGGATCTCGGCCGTGCCCCCGACCCGCCGGATCGAGCGCTCCTGGAGCACCCGCAGCAGCTTGGTCTGGAGTCCCAGCGGCATCTCGCTGATCTCGTCCAGGAAGAAGGTGCCGCCCGACGCGTGCTCGAGCAGCCCCCGCTTCTGCGACTCGGCGCCCGTGAACGCCCCCCGCTCGTGGCCGAACAGCTCCGACTCCAGCAGGTTCTCGGGAAACGCCGCGCAGTTCACGGCGACGAAGGGCCGCTCCGAGCGCCGGCTGCGCACGTGCGTCGCCCGCGCGATCAGCTCCTTGCCCGTCCCGCTCTCGCCGCTGATCAGCACGCTCGCGTCCGTCGGGGCGACCCGCGAAACCACCGACGCAACCTGCTGCATGGCCTCGCTGCCACCCACCACGTTCTCGAGCGAGTAGCGCTCCTGGAGCTGCCCCCGCAGGCGCCGGTTGTCCCGCGCCAGCTGCACTCGGTTGGCCGCCCGCCCCATCAGCACCTGCAGCTGCGTGGCCGTGAACGGCTTCGGGATATAGTCGTACGCCCCCGCCCGGATCGCCTCGATGCTCGAGTCCACCGTCGCGAACGCCGTGATCATGATCACCAGCAGATCCGGATCCACCGCGCGCGCCTCCCGCAGCAGCGCCAGCCCGTCCATGTCCGGGAGGTTCAGGTCAGTCAGCATGATCTCCGGCCGCTGCCGCCGCACCAGCTCCAGCCCCTCCTGCCCACGGGTCGCCGTCAGTACCGCGTACCCCTCCTGCTCGAGCAGCCGGGCACACGTGCGCACCAGCAGCGCCTCGTCATCCACGACGAGCACCTTCAGCGCCGAAGCCGTCTGCGGGTCGGGGGTCATGCGATGCCGGGTGAGCGGAACGGGAGGACCGTCGGATCCGTGCAAAGATAGGCCGCCCCACTGCCTCGCGCCACTTCCCGCCCGCCCGGCCCGACTGCGCCGGACTTCCCGCACCGGCTGGTGGCGAGGCGGGCCGCCAGGGAGCGGCCGGGCAGGGGCGGTGGGGCCAGGATGCGTCAGAGCCCCGGCGCGCCAGTGTTGGGGCGTCCGGGGCTCTGGAAGGTGAGGCCGGCGACGACGTACTCTCCCACCCGGTCTCCCGGGCAGTACCATCCGCGCGGCGGGGCTTAACGACCGTGTTCGGGATGGGAACGGGTGTGACCCCCGCGCCATTGCCGCCGACCCGAGGCTTCGGGTCGAGCGGGTCTCGTAGTGCGCCCGGCGTGTGTGCCGAGCTGCAGCGCTCAAGTCCAACAGGAACGGCCAAGCCGCTCGGGCGATTAGTACGGCTCGGCTGAGCGTGTTGCCACGCTTGCACCTGCCGCCTATCCACGTCCTCGTCTCGAACGGCCCTTCTGAGGGCTTGCGCCCTGGGAGTGCTCGTCTTGGGGGGGGCTTCCCGCTTAGATGCTTTCAGCGGTTCTCCCGTCCCGACTTAGCTACCCGGCGCTGCCCCGGGCGGGACAGCCGGTACACCAGAGGTCAGTCCGTCCCGGTCCTCTCGTACTAGGGACGGCTCCCCGCAACACTCCTGCGCCCGCGACGGATACAGACCGAACTGTCTCACGACGTTCTAAACCCAGCTCACGTACCGCTTTAACCGGCGAACAGCCGGACCCTTGGGACCTTCTCCGGCCCCGGGATGCGATGAGCCGACATCGAGGTGCCAAACCGCCCCGTCAATGTGAACTCTCGGGGGCGATAAGCCTGTTATCCCCAGCGTACCTTTTATCCGTTGAGCGATGGCCCTTCCACTCGGAACCACCGGATCACTAAGGCCTGCTTTCGCAGCTGCTCGAACCGTCGCTCTCGCAGTCAGGCGCCCTTCTGCCTTTGCACTCGTCGCGCGATTGCCGACCGCGCTGAGGGCACCTTCGCGCGCCTCCGTTACTCTTTAGGAGGCGACCGCCCCAGTCAAACTGCCCACCTGCCGGGGTCCGGACCCTGGCTTCACAGGGCTCCGTTAGGGTTTCCACGTCACGAGGGTGGTATTTCACCGTTGGCTCCACGACTCCCGGAGGAGCCGCTTCACAGCCTCCCACCTATCCTACGCACGCAGCGCCGAAACGCAGCGGCAGGCTACAGTAAAGGTGCATGGGGTCTTTTTGTCCTGTCGCGGGTAATCGGTATCCTCACCGATACTCCAATTTCGCCGAGCTCATGGAGGAGACAGCGCCCAAGTCGTTACGCCATTCGTGCAGGTCGGAACTTACCCGACAAGGAATTTCGCTACCTTAGGACCGTTATAGTTACGGCCGCCGTTTACCGGGGCTTCGGTTCAGAGCTTCGGGACCCGAAGGTCCCTGACCCCTCCCCTTAACCTTCCGGCACCGGGCAGGCGTCAGTGGCTATACGGCGTCTCCTCGACTTCGCAGCCACCTGTGTTTTTACTAAACAGTCGCTTGGGCCGATTCTCTGCGGCCCGCCTCGGCTCCGGGGCGCGTGGCCCCTTCACCTACTGCAGGCTCCCCTTCTCCCGAAGTTACGGGGACATTTTGCCGAGTTCCTTCTCCATGACTCACTCGAGCACCTTAGGCTTCTCGCCTCGCCTACCTGTGTCGGTTTACGGTACGGTCGAAAGAGGCACTCCCGCACGAGGCTTTTCTCGGCGGCCTGCGTCGAGAGCCCTTGGCAGGACTATTCCTGCGCTCGGCGTCCGGTCTCACCTTCAGGCGGGGGGATTTGCCTCCCCACCCAGGCTACCCCGTTGCATCGGGACGTCCAGCACCCGACGGCTCTTCTGCTTCCGCGTCCCCCCTTGCGGTCAGACGCACCTCTCCCGGCACGGGAATCTTTGCCCGTTTCCCATCGCCTACGCCTCTCGGCCTCGGCTTAGGGGCCGGCTAACCCGGAGCGGATGACCCTGCCTCCGGAACCCTTAGGCTTTCGGTGTGGGGGATCCTCCCCCCCATTCGCGCGTACTCATTCCGGCATCTTCACTCCCCAGCGCTCCACGCCGCCTCCCGGCAACGCTTCCATGCCCTGGGGACGCTCCCCTACCATGAGAGGCCCGAAGACCCCCCATCCGTGGCTTCGGTGGCAGGCTTGCCAGTCCCGACCATTTTCGGCGCAAATCCACTCGACTGGTGAGCTATTACGCACTCTTTAAAGGAATGGCTGCTTCTAAGCCAACCTCCCAGCTGTCTGAGCAGATTCACATCCTTTCCTTCTCCACTAAGCCTGCACTCCGGGACCTTAGCCGACGGTCTGGGTTCTTACCCTCTCGCGCACGCACATTATCGCACGTGCCCTGTCTCCCAGGATCCCTCTCTCGGGCATTCGGAGTTTGCTTGGGGTCGGTAGGGTGTGAACCCCCCTCGCCCATGCAGTGCTCTACCTCCCGGAGATACCCCCTGAGGCCGTACCTAAATACGTTTCGGGGAGAACCAGCTATCTCCCAGCTTGATTGGCCTTTCACCCCTATCCACAGCTCATCCGAGCGGTTTTCAACCCACAACGGTTCGGCCCTTCACTCGGCTTTACCCGAGCTTCAGCCTGGCCATGGATAGATCGCAAAGGTTTCGGGTCTGCCCCCACGGACTCTTCGCCCTGTTCAGACTCGCTTTCGCTTCGGCTCCGACGCTGAACGCCTTAGCCTCGCCCGCGAGGAGCAACTCGCCGGATCATAATGCAAAAGGCACGCAGTCACCCCCCATACCTCCGAAAAGGCACGAAAGGCTCCCACCGCTTGTAGGCACACGGTTTCAGGTTCTATTTCACTCGCCTCCCGGCGTTCTTTTCACCTTTCCCTCACGGTACTCGTGCACTATCGGTCGCGGGCGAGTCTTTAGCCTTGGAGGGTGGTCCCCCCAGCTTCAGTCGGAGCTCCTCGGTTCCTCCGACCTACTCGGGTACCGGTGCCACCCCCACACAGACGCTTCGCCTACAGGGCTCTCACCTCCTGCGGCGGGCCGTTCCAGGCCACTTCGGCTCA
Organism: uncultured Gemmatimonadales bacterium; assembly: GCA_963708135.1. Lineage (GTDB taxonomy): Bacteria > Gemmatimonadota > Gemmatimonadetes > Longimicrobiales > RSA9. The sequence goes on from OY970192.1 coordinate 2,606,641, forward strand.
CGTCCATGTGTAAGGGCGGGAATTCCCCGCACCAGCCCCACAACCCCGCAGGACCAAAATCCCACGGTTTGGGCTCCTCCCCTTTCGCTCGCCGCTACTCAGGGAATCTCGCTTGATTTCTCTTCCTCCGGGTACTGAGAATGTTTCAGTTCCCCGGGTTGGCCCCGCCCAAAGGCGGTGACGGGTCGTGACACCCGCCGGGTTTCCCCATTCGGACATCCGTGGATCACAGGGTGCGTGCCCCTCCCCACGGCTTTTCGCAGCTTGCCGCGTCCTTCCTCGCCTGCCCGCGCCTAGGCATCCCCCGTGTGCCCTTACCGCGCTTGACCTGTTCCTCTCGGCCCCCACCAGCAGACACCCCCGCAGGAGCACCCGCCAGCTCGGCCAAAAACAACGGCCACACCTCGGCAACACACCTCTCAGCGCTCTACAAGACCCTCTCAACCCAAATTGTCAAACAGCGGGCGGCGCCGCGTTCGCGCCGAGCATTATAAGGTAGTCGAGCACGCTGCTCTCGTCAAGGGAATCCCGCCGCCCGGGAGGCACCACCCGGCGCAGGGTGTGGAGGCCGATCCAGGCCCGGGCACCGCGAGCGCGGGATGGGCGATCAGCCGGCCACACGCGGCGCGCCAGGATCCGCGCCGGTACCGGCCGGCGAATGCACCGGCGCGCATCCGAGAAGGCTTTGCCGGCGAGCCGAAGGATCTGCGCCGGGCGAGCCTACACGGCGGTGGGAGGCGCGGCGACGCTGGCATCATCCCGGCCATCCCGGTAGGCTTCCGGCCCGAGGCCAGGAGGTCACGCAGGAGGAGGGTGGAGATGGACACGGCCAGGGTGAGCCGACGCGGAGCGGAACGCTGGCGCCGCGGACACCCCTGGATCTACCGGAGCGACGTGGTGGTCCCGCCCGCGGGCGAGGCGGGAGCGGTCCGGGTAGTCGATCCCGGGGGCGCCGTGATCGGCATGGCGCTCTGGAGTCCGGCCTCGACGATCTCGCTGCGGATGCTGACCGCGGTCGAGCGGCCGATCGACGCCGCGTTCTGGAGCGAGCGGATCGGGGCCGCGGCGGCGTACCGGGCGGCGCTTGCGCCGGATGCCACGGCCTACCGGGTGGCACACGCGGAGGCGGATGGGCTGCCCTCTCTGGTGGTGGACCGCTACGGCGAGGTGCTGGTGGTCCAGCTACTCTCTGCGGGACTGGAGGCGTTCCGTGAAGAGGTGGTGGCGGCGCTCCGGGAGCGGCTCGAGCCGGCGGGGATCCTGGCGCGCAACGATGTTCCAGTGCGCACCTACGAGGAGCTCCCTCGCTCGGTCGAGCTGCTCTCCGGAACGGTTCCGGAGACGGTCGAGGTCCGCGAGCGCGACGTGCACTACCTGGCGGCACCCTGGTCGGGGCAGAAGACGGGCGCGTTCCTGGACCAGCGTGAGAACCGGGTGCGTGCCGGGTCGCTGGCGCGCGGACGGGCGCTCGACTGCTTTGCCTATCACGGCTCGTTCGCCCTCCACCTGGCGCGCGCCGCCGACTCGGTGACGGCGGTGGACTCGTCGGCCGAGGCGCTATCGCGCGCGCGGGAGAACGCGCACCTGAGCGGAACGGGAGCCGTCGAGCTGGTGGAGGCGAACGTCTTCGAGTTCCTGCGGGCGCAGGACGCTGCGGGCGCGCGCTACGAGATCATCGTACTCGATCCGCCGGCATTCGCGAAGCGCCGGGACACGGTGGAGCGTGCGCTGCGGGGCTACAAGGAGATCAACCTGCGTGCGCTGCGGCTGCTCTCGCCGGGCGGAGTGCTGTGCACCTTCAGCTGCTCGTACCACGTGGGGACGGCGGCTTTCCGGACGATGCTCGAGGCGGCGGCGGCGGACAGCGGGCGGCCGGTGCGCTGGATCGAGGAGCGGGGGCAGGCGCTGGATCATCCGGTCGTGCTCCAGATCCCGGAGAGCAGCTACCTCAAGGGAGCGGTCCTGCAGGGGGCGTAAGGGCACCGGGCCAGAGGCGGACGCGGGACGGGCTGTGCCCGGGCCGCGCCGGAGCGCCGGGAGCGAGCACCGGCGGCGGCGCCTCAGCCGACGCCGGCGTGAGCCAGCAGCTCGGGGACGTCCTCCTCGGTCACGAAGAACTCGCCCAGCCGGCCATGCCATTCGCCGTGCCAGTCGGAGCCGCCGGTCACGATGAGGCCGCGCCCGCGCGCCTCCGCCGTGAAGCCGGCCGCTTCGGCCGCGGTGTTCCGGGGGCGCAGGCACTCCACGCCGTCCAGGCCATAGTTGACGAGATCGTCGAGCGCGTTCCCGAAGAGGTCGGCGGGAGGATGGGCCCACACCGCGAGGCCGCCCGCGCCGTGCAGGAGAGCGACGGCCGCCTCGGGCGTCAGCAGCGCCACCGGCAGGAAGCACGGAGCGGCATCGCCGATCCAGCGCTCGAACGCCTCGCCGAAGCTACGCACGTGGCCGCGCTCGACGAGCACCCGCGCGAGATGGGCGCGGCCGACGTGCGCCTCGTCGTCGCCCGCCGCGGCGATGACCGCATCGAACCCGACGGAAACACCGACCCCCTCCAGGAGATCGAGCATGCCGTGCATCCGTTCGATGCGCCGGATCCGGGCGCGCCGCGTGTAGGTGAGCAGGGCCGGGTCGGCGGGGTCCACGCAGTATCCCAGGATGTGGAGCTCGCGCCCGTCGAGCGTGCTGGAGAGCTCGATCGCCGGGATCAGCTCCACGCGTCCGACGGCGGCCGCCTGCGCCGCCGCCAGCCCGGTCACGGTGTCGTGATCGGAGATGGCGATGACGTCCAGTCCACCCGCGCGGGCGGCCGCCACCACGGCCGCGGGTGCGAGCGCCCCATCGGACGCGTTCGTGTGCAGGTGCAGGTCTATGTGCACGTTCTGGTCGGTCCCCCCACCACTCTTCCCGGGCTCAGCGCAGCGGTCCCCGGCCCAGGCCGAATGCGAGCCCGAACCCGACCGAGCCCGCGTCGCCGAGGGCCGCGCCCAGCCGGAAGGCGACATCGTTTCCAATGATCAGGTCCATCCCCAGATCCACCGTTCCCTGAAGCTCCGTGTGGCTGCTGCCCTCGCCGTGCCGAGCCGAGGCGACCGCGAGCGCGATGCGCGGATGGGCGTAGGGCAGAAGCCGGAAATCGTCTCCGGGACGGCCGATCCTGAGCCCCATGCTGACACCGACCGGCACGCGAAGCAAGGTCCAGTCGGCGGGGAAGATCGCGCCGGCACCAGCCGTCCAGGCCAGGTCGAGCGGCAGCCCCGTGGCGGCCCCGAGTGTCGCGATCGGAGCAGAGAGCCCGACGCCGATGAGCAGATCGTTCCGATCCAGGCCATCGACGTGCATGAGCCCGCCGCGCAGATCCAGGTTGACGGTGCTCGCCGGGGTCCGCCACATGGCGACGGCGCCCCAGTCGTATCCCTCATCCGGCTGCACGTAGTAGAAGCCGAGGTCGCGGGTGGCCCAGGGCGAGAGGAAGCTGGGGGAGTCCCACGCCTGGGCCAAGGCGCGGCCCGGCGCCAGCGCAAGGGCGGTGGCCATCCCGAGCAGGGCGAGGGTCGTCGGTTTCATGATCCGATCCCGTGTTCCGGTTGAGCTCGTTGGCAGCGGAAACGCGGGGGGGCTGCAACAAGAAGGCCAGCCGGCGCTTACGCTACTCGCCGATTCTCAGTCCGGCTCCGCCCGCTCGCTCAGCACGGTCACGACATCGGCAGCGACCTGGAGGAACCCGCCCGAGACGAAGAAGCGCTGCTCGACGTCGCCTTGGCGGACCCGCAGATCCCCGCTGCCGAGCAGCGCGAGCAGCGGGGCATGGTGCGGCAGGATCCCCATCTCGCCATCCCACGCGGGCGCCACGACCATGTCGGCCTCGCCCTCGAAGATCGTGCGCTCGGGGCTGATCACGGAGACGCTCAGGCGGTCCGCCATGGCTCAGCCCTCCATGGTGTGGGCCTGCTCGACCGCCTCGTCGATGCCGCCGACCATGTAGAAGGCCTGCTCTGGAAGGTGGTCGAACTCGCCGGCGACGACGCGCTCGAAGGATTCCACCGTCTCCTCGACCTTTACGTAGCGACCCTCGCGGCCGGTGAACTGCGACGCCACGAAGAAGGGCTGCGAGAGGAAGCGCTGGACCCGCCGGGCGCGACCGACGAGCACCTTGTCCTCCTCGGAGAGCTCGTCCATGCCGAGGATCGCGATGATGTCCTGGAGCTCCTTGTAGCGCTGCAGGGTCCGCTGCACCTCGGTGGCCACGCGATAGTGCCGCTCGCCCACGAACTGGGGGTCCATGATCCGGGAGGTGGAGTCGAGCGGATCCACCGCCGGGTAGATCCCGATCTCCGTCAGGGCGCGGGTGAGCACCGTCGTCGCATCCAGGTGCGCGAACGCCGTCGCCGGCGCCGGATCCGTCAGGTCGTCCGCCGGCACGTAGATGGCCTGCACGGAGGTGATGGAGCCGTCCCGCGTGGAAGTGATCCGCTCCTGGAGCGCGCCCATTTCCGTGCCCAGCGTGGGCTGGTAGCCCACCGCGGAGGGCATGCGGCCCAGCAGCGCCGAGACCTCCGAGCCCGCCTGGGTGAAGCGGAAGATGTTGTCGATGAAGAGCAGCACGTCCTGCTTCTCGACGTCGCGGAAGTACTCGGCGATCGTGAGTCCCGACAGCCCGACGCGCAGGCGAGCGCCCGGGGGCTCGTTCATCTGGCCGTACACGAGCGCCACGTTGGGCAGCACCCCGGCCTCCTTCATCTCGAGCCACAGGTCGTTGCCCTCGCGCGTGCGCTCGCCCACGCCGCAGAAGACCGAGCGGCCGCCATGCTGCATGGCGATGTTGTTGATGAGCTCCTGGATGATCACCGTCTTGCCCACGCCGGCGCCCCCGAACAGGCCGGTCTTGCCGCCCTTCACGTACGGCGCGATGAGGTCGATGACCTTGATGCCGGTCTCGAAGATCTCCGTCTTCGGCTCGAGCTGCGTGAACTTCGGCGCGTCGCGGTGGATCGGCCAGCGCTCGTTCTCGGGGCCGATCTCGCCCTGCTCGTCTACGGGGTTGCCGAGCACGTTCAGGATGCGCCCCAGCGCCGGCTCGCCGACGGGCACCGAGATCGGCGCGCCCGTGTCATGCACGGGCATGCCGCGCACCACTCCGTCGGTCGAGGACATCGCCACCGCCCGCACCTGGTTGCGCCCGATGTGCTGCTGCACCTCGGCGGTCAGGTCAACCGCGATATCGCCGTTCCCGGCCGGCTGCTGGATCACCAGCGCGTTGTAGATCTCGGGCAGTTCCTCGGCCTCGAACTCGACGTCGAGCACGGGGCCGATGACCTGCACCACCTTGCCGAATTTCTCGGGCATGCGGGCTTCTCCTCTATCGGATCGGTTGCTCACGCTCTCCTATTCCAGCGCCGCGGCGCCACCCACGATCTCGGCGATCTCCTGCGTGATCTGCCCCTGGCGCAGCCGGTTGTACTGGCGGCGCAGCGCGTCGATGATGTCGCCCGCGTTATCCGTGGCGCTCTTCATGGCCGTGCGCTGGGCGCCGTAGAAGCCGGCCACCGTCTCCACGAGCGCGCGGTAGATGGCATTGCGCACGTACAGCGGCAGCAGCCGGTTCAGGATCTCGTCCGCCGACGGCGAGAGAATGAGGTTCTGCACGGCGCCGCCCCCCTTCCCGCCCTCCGGCTCGGCGACCGGCAGCACGCGCACCACGCCGGGCGGCGTGGACATCGCCGAGCGGAACTGGGCATGGACGACGTAGACTGCATCCACCTCGCGGGACTCGAACCGGGACACCAGCGGCTCGATCAGCGCCGCAGCGTCCTCGGCGGACGGCCGGTCGCCGACGTCGGTTCGTGCGCTGGCGAGCGGCCGGCCGGAGAAGCGGAAGAAGCTGATGCCCTTGCGGCCGACGGCGTGCAGCTCCACGCCGACGCCCTCGCCCTCCAGGCGCTCGATGAGCGCGCGCGCCTCGCGGATCAGGTTCACGTTGAACGCGCCCGCCATGCCGCGGTCCGACGTCAGCAGCAGGATCGCCGCGCGGCGAACCTGCCGGGGCTGCCGCAGCAGCGGATAGCGCTCGCGCAGCTCCGGATCGAGCAGACGCCCGATCACCTGTGCGAGGCGCTCCGCGTAGGGCCGCGCCGCGTGGACCCGGTCGGTGGACCGCTTCAGCTTCGAGGTGGCCACCATCTCGAGGGTCTTCGTGATCTGGCGCGTCTTCTCGATGGAGCGAATGCGCCGGCGGAGCTCGCGGGTCTTGGCCACCTACGCCTCCGGGTTCCCCGCCGTCGAGGGCTCGGTTGCGGCACCATCCGAGGGGCGGCGCGCGCCGGCGGCGATCGCCTCGCGGGCGCCGGCCACGGCGTCCTCCCGCTCCCGCTCCCGTTCCGCCGCGTCGGCGCCCATGTCCGCCGCGAAGCGCTCGCCGAACTCCTCCAGCGCGGCCTTGAGCTGCGCCTCGGTGTCCTCCTCGAGCCGGCCGCTCGAGCGGATCGCCTGCCCGACCTCGGGCCGCTGCGCGCGCATGAACTCGTGGAGCTCGCGCTCGAAGCGCCGCACGTGACCCACCGCCACGTCGTCCAGATAGCCGTTGGTCACGGCATAGATGCTCATGACCTGGTCCTCGACCGGCATCGGCGCGTACTGCGGCTGCTTCAGCACCTCCACGGTGCGCGCGCCGCGGGCCAGCTGCTGCTGCGTCGCCTTGTCCATGTCGGTGGCGAACTGCGCGAACGCTTCCAGCTCGCGGTACTGCGCCAGGTCGAGGCGCAGCCGCCCGGCGACCTTGCGCATTGCCTTGGTTTGCGCCGATCCGCCCACGCGCGACACGGAGATGCCGACGTTCACCGCGGGCCGCACGCCCGCGTAGAACAGATCGGACTCCAGGAAGATCTGCCCGTCCGTGATCGAGATCACGTTCGTCGGGATGTAGGCGGACACGTCGCCCGCCTGCGTCTCGATGATCGGCAGCGCCGTCAGCGAGCCGCCGCCGTTGGCGTCCGAGAGCTTGGACGCGCGCTCGAGCAGCCGCGAATGCAGGTAGAAGACGTCACCCGGGTACGCCTCGCGGCCCGGCGGGCGGCGCAGCACGAGCGAGATCTGACGGTACGCCTGAGCCTGCTTCGAGAGGTCGTCGTAGATGCAGAGCGTGTGCTTCCCCTGCCACATGAAGTACTCGGCCAGCGCCGTGGCGGCGTAGGGCGCGATGTACTGCATCGGCGCCGGGTCGCTGGCATTGGCCGCGACCACGATGGTGTAGTCCAGCGCGCCCGCCTCGCGCAGCCGCTCCACCACGGTGGCCACCTTGCCCGCGCGCTGCCCGATCGCGCAGTAGACGCAGATGACGTCACCACCCTTCTGGTTCAGGATGGTGTCGATGGCCACGGCGGTCTTGCCGGTACCGCGGTCGCCGATGATCAGCTCGCGCTGGCCGCGGCCGATCGGGATCATGGAGTCGATCGACTTCAGCCCCGTCTGCAGCGGCTCCTTCACCGGCTGGCGCTGCACGATGCCGGGCGCGACGATGTCGATGTAGCGCCGGTCCTTCGTGTCAACGGGGCCCTGGCCGTCGATCGGGTTGCCGAGCGAGTCCACGACGCGGCCGAGGTAGGCGGCGCCGACCGGGATGTCGAGCACCCGGGTCGTGCGGCGCACCGTGTCGCCCTCGTGGAGGTGCGTCCAGTCGCCCATGACGACGGCGCCAATGTTGTCCTCCTCCAGGTTCAGGGCAAGGGCGGTGACGGTCTCGCCGGTATGGGAGGAGGTGATCTCCAGCATCTCGCTGGTCATCGCCCCGGTCAGGCCGTAGATGCGGGCGACGCCGTCCTTGACCTCCAGGACCTCACCGACCTCCTCGACCTGGAGGTCCTCCTCGTAGCGCTCGATCTGGCGCAGGAGGACGTCCTTGATCTCGCTCGCGCGCAGGTGCGCCTCGGTGCTCGCCATAGTTCCGTTCGTCTCTCAGGCGTTTCGGGTGAGCGGCAGGGCCGCCGCCATGAGCTGTCGCCGCATGGACAGCAGGCGGCGCCGCAGGGACCCATCCATGACTCGGTCGCCGTAGCGGATGACGACCCCTCCCAGGATGTGTGGATTCACGCGCACGTGCGGCACGACCTTCTTTGCGAGGACGCGCGAGAGCTCGGCCGTCACATCCTCCTCCAGCCTCTCGTCGGGCTCGCGCGCGAACGTCACCTGCACGTGCACGCGACCGAGGTGCGCATCGAGCAGCGCGCCGTACGCGCGGCCGACCTGCAGCAGCAGGCGCTGGCGGCGCTTGTCGATCACGACCAGCACGAAGTTGAGGAACAGTGGCGGCACGCGGCCGCGCAGCGCCTCCGCCACCACCTGCTTCTTCGTCGCCGCCTCGACCTTCGGCGTCTCCAGGAAGACGCGGACGCGCGGCTCCCGCTCGAGCAGCTCGGAGAGCTCGCGGAACGCCGCGGCGAAGGGCTCCAGCGCGTCGTGGCGCAGGGCCAGCTCGAAGAGCGTCTCCGCGTAGCTCTCGGCAATCGTGGTGTCTCTCACCTCAACTCGCCCCCGCTCCGTCCGCCGCCTCGACCCGGCTCAGGTACTCCTCCACGATACGCCGGTCGTCCTCGCTCCCGAGCCGCTTCTCGATCAGCCGCGACGCCGCCGCCAGCGAGAGCTCGACCGCCTCCCGGCGCAGGTCGTCGATGGCCCGCTCCCGCTCCCGCTCGATGTCCTGGCGGGCTCGCTCCAGCATCTCCTCCTGCTGCCTGCGTGCCTGCTCCAGCATCTCCTGCCGCACGCGCTCCGCGTCCTGTCGGCCTTCGGCAATCAGCTGCTGTACCTGCTGGCGCGACTCCGCCAGCTGCCGCCGGTGGTCCGCGAGTACGCGCGCCGCCTCCTCCCGGTCCGCCGCCGCGGCCTCGAGGATCTCGCGGATCCGCCGCTCCCGAGCCTCCAGGGCGCCCAGGATCGGGCCCCAGGCATATCGGCCGAGAACGACGACGAGGGCCAGGAAGATGACGATCGTCCAGATCATCAACCCGCCGTTGATGGTGAAGAGGCCCCCGCTCGCCGCCGGCTCCGCGGCCTCCTGGAGCGCCATCGAGATCATGATCATCCGCGTCCGTCCCTTGCCTCACGACCTTCGGCCGGACGCGGGGGCGACGACGCGCCCCCGCTCCGACCGCCGGCTCGTTAAAGGATCTTGTAGAGCAGCTCGATGACGAGTGCGAAGAGCGCAACGCCTTCCACCAGCGCCGCCAGGATGATCGCCGCCGTCTGGATCGTGCCCGCCGCCTCCGGCTGTCGCGCGATCCCTTCCGCCGCGCGGCCACCGATCAGCCCGATGCCGATGCCGCAGCCGATCACCGCGAGACCGGCGCCGATTCCCGCGCCGAGAATGGCGAGATTGTTCTTGGCGAACTCCACCGTGGGCGCCGTCGTCTGCGCCGCGCCCTGCAACATGGCCACCACGTTGTGCACCATCTTCCCTCCAGGAGGTTCCCGGGATTCAGCACGCTGCGCCCTCCGCAGACGGCCGGGCTCCCACTCCCGGCGCCGCGGCCACCGCTTCCCCGCCCCGCGGGCGGCACGGCATTCTCCGGCCATCCGGCCGGATACGTTACGACGGGCGGCGCCTGGCGCCGGCCGCCCGAAGGCGCGCCTCCTCGGGGACGGGCGCGCTCGCCCCTTCCGCTAGTGCGCGTGCCGGATCAGCCCGATGAAGACCGACGTCAGCATCGCGAAAATGTAGGCCTGCAGGAACGCCACGAAGATCTCCAGCAGCATGATGGCGACCGCCATCAGGATCGGACCGACCACCGGCAGCACGAAATGCGCGATCGGTGCCGCGATGAAGATCAGCCCGATGAGCGACAGGATCACGAAATGCCCGGCGTTCATGTTCGCGAAGAGCCGGATCGCCAGCGCGAACGGCTTCGCGAACTTCCCCATGATCTCCACCGGCGTCATGATCACCAGCATGATCGCCTTGCCGGCGGGACCCATCCCCTCCGGCGCGAAGAAGATCGTCTTCGCGTAGCCTCGCGGCCCCAGCGCCCGAAACCCCGACACCTCGATCAGGATGAAGGACAGGATCGCCAGCGCAGCGGTCACCGACAGGTTCGCCGTCGCCGTCGCCCCCCACGGGAACAGGCCCAGCAGGTTCGCGAACAGGATGAAGAAGAACAGGGTCAACACGTACGGGACGTAGCGCTCTCCACCGTGCCCGATGTTCGCCAGCGCCACCTCGTCGCGGATGAAGATCACGAACGCCTCGAGCACGTTGGCCAGACCCCGTGGCGCCCGATGCGGCTGCTTCCGGTGCGTGACCTGCGCGGTCCAGATCATCACGACCGCCACCAGGACCGCCGCCAGGAGCAGGAACATCACGTGCTTCGTCGGCGAGAGGTCGAACGTCACCCCGCCAAAGTGCAGCGGCCGCCACCGCGGCAGATGCCAGACCGCCCCGCCCGGAAGCTCGATCTCGTGCGAGTCCGTGACGTGGTGCATGATCATCTCGCCTAGCGTCGGCTCCTTGCCGGACACCTGCTGCAGCAGCGCCAAAACCGAGAAGATCATGACCCCTGTCGTTCCATCCGGAAGAACACCGGCTCCAGCAGCATCAGCCCGAACAGCGAGCCCGCGAGCGCGAGCAGCGCCGGCGCTGCCGGCACCGCCCTGGACCTCATCACCCAGAATCCCACCACCCCGAGCAGCCCCAGCCGCACCACCGTGCCTCCCACCCACGCCGTCAGGAAGAGCCTGGTGTCGCGCCGCGCGGCACGCAGCAGAGCGAACGCCACCAACTGCACCGCCCACGCGAGCACCGCCATCCACGCCACCGCGGCCCCCGCCGCCGCCCCAAGCAGCGGCCGTAGTCCCAGCACTACCACCGCCAGCAACACCGCCCCCACCGCCGCGTAGCCGCCCACGGCCCTCATGGATGCTCCCCTTCCCCCTTGTCCCCCTTCCCCCCGCGCCGCTTCGGCTCCACGACGAGGTGGTAGTAGAGACTGTAGAATCCGGCGCCCGCACCCACGAACGCCCCCACGATCAGGAACAGCGGCAACGTCCCCAGCCAGCGATCCACCAGCCAACCGAGGAACAGGAACAGGGCCGTGCTCAACGCGAACGTCAGACCGTAGCCGAGGTATTCCGCCACGGGGGCGAGCGTCGCCTTCGACGATGGCCTCCCTGGCCGCTCGCCTGGTTTCGGCACGCAACCTCCCGTCCAGGATCCACACGGCAGTCATGGAAGCTATGCGCTTGTGAATTTTTTCGCAAGCGGGCCCGCTTGACGGCCGGAAAAGTCGGTCTCTATCTTGCGAAGCCGGGGCCACCCAACGACTTCTGGCCATGGAGGCCGCCGGGCTCGCGCGGGCGCGGTGGGCCGCGCGACCGCTCACGCGGGCGGCGGCGGGACCGGTGCGTGTGCGGCGGGGTAGCACGGCGGAAGCGGTTGCGGCAGGCCAGGGTGCGCGCGGACGGACGCGGCGCCCGCGGCGGATTTCGGACGACGGATCGGTGGGAGGGACCGCAAGGCAATGGAAGCGACGGCGGCGCGGGCGACGGGCTCGGAGGGGGAGGAGGATCTTGCGCTCCTGGAGCAGCTGGCGAAGAGCCGGCGGGTGCTCGAGGCGGAGATCGCGAAGCGGGTGGTGGGGCAGCGGGAGATCGTGGAGGGGCTGCTGATCGCGTTGCTCGCGGATGGGCACGCGCTGCTGGTCGGCGTGCCGGGTCTGGCCAAGACGCTGCTGATCTCGACGCTGGCGGATACGCTGGACCTGGCGTTCAGCCGGATCCAGTTCACGCCGGACCTGATGCCGTCGGACATCACGGGCACGGAGGTACTGGAGGAAGACCGGTCCACGGGGAAGCGGGCGTTCCGATTCATCCGGGGCCCGATCTTCGCGAACGTGGTGCTGGCGGACGAGATCAACCGGACGCCGCCGAAGACGCAGGCGGCGCTGCTGCAAGCGATGCAGGAGCGTGCGGTGACGGTGGCGGGGGAGACGCTGTCGCTGGACCGGCCGTTCTTCGTTCTGGCGACGCAGAATCCGATCGAGCAGGAGGGCACGTATCCGCTGCCGGAGGCGCAGCTCGACCGCTTCATGCTGGAGCTGCGGATCGGGTATCCGACGCGCGAGGAGGAGGAGCGGGTGGCGCAGCAGACGACGGGCTCGGCGACGGCGAACGTGCAGCCGGTGCTGAGCGGCGCGGAGCTGGTGCGGCTGCAGCGGCTGGTGCGGCGGGTACCCGCGCCGCCGTCGCTGGTGGGGTACGCGGTTCGCCTGGCACGCTCGACGCGGCCCGAGGATGCGGAGGCGCCGGAGCCGATCCGGCGCTACGCCAGCTGGGGGGCCGGCCCCCGAGCCTCGCAGTACCTGGTGCTGGGGGCGAAGGCGCGGGCCGCCATGGATGGCCGGGGCGTGCCGAACCTCGAGGATGTGCGCGCGGTGGCGCCGGCGGTGCTGCGCCATCGGGTGGTGACCAACTTCCAGGCGGAAGCGGACGGGCGCGGCCCGGAGGACGTGGTCCAGGAGCTGATCCAGCTGAGCCGGGCATGGACGTAGACCGAAGACGCGACGAGCGGCGCTCGCCCATCCGGGACGCGGCATGCTGCCGCTGATCGTCTTTCTCGTCGTCGCAATCGGCTTCTCGGCCTTTTTCACCGCCGCGCAGGCGGCGCTCTTCTCGGTACCGGAAAGCCGGGTGCGGACGCTGGCGGAGGAGGGACGCCGGGGGAGCCGGTCGCTGCAGCGCCTCCGTGCCGAGCCGGAGCGGACGCTGATCCTGCTGCGTCTCGGGGACGTGGTCTCGGATGTGGCCGCGGCGCTGGCCGCCGGTTACCTGGCATTCACGCTCGACGGCGTGGCCGTGGCGCTGGTGGTCGCGGTGGTGGCGCTGCTGATCCTGCTCGGCGGCGAGCTGGTCCCGATCCGCTTCGCGGTGCGGCGCGGCGCGCGGCTCGCCCTGGCGCTCTCTCCTTCCCTGGTGCTCCTCTCGCGCGTCCTCTCCCCGCTCCTGGCCGTGCTGCAGCGGCTCGCGCACTTCCTGCCGGAGAGCTCCCCGATGGGCTTTTCCGGCCTGCCGGAGACGGAGCTGCGCGAGCTGACGGCGCTCGGCCATGGCGGGGGGGAGTGATGGAGGAGCACGAGCGCCAGTTGATCGAGCGGGCCGTACGGCTGGACGAATGGCGGGCGTGGGACATCATGACGCCGCGCGTGGACGTCTTCGCCTGGCAGGACTCGCTCACGCTCGCCGCGATCGCTCCGCAGCTCGGCACGGTGCCCTATTCCCGGGTGCCGGTCTACGGGGCAAGCGTGGACGACATCACCGGCGTGCTCTACCTCCGCGACGCCTATCAGGCGCTCGTGACGGGGCAGCGCAATGTGCCGCTGCGGGAGCTCGCGCGCGAGCCGCTCATCGTGCCGGGATCGGTTGCGCTGACGAAGCTGCTGCGCGACTTCCAGACGAGGCGCATCCACCTGGCCATCGTGGTGGACGAGTACGGCGGCACGGACGGCCTGGTGACGCTGGAGGATGTGCTCGAGGAGCTGGTCGGCGAGATCGTGGACGAGACGGACGTCCCGGAGGAGGAGCCGATCGTGCGCATCTCGCGCCACGAGCTGCTCGCCGCCGGAGACGCGGACCTGCGGGAGATCAACCACTTCTTCAACACGTCGCTGCCGCAGCTGGAGCACCGCTCGCTGAACGGGTATCTGCTCGACGAGCTGGGCCGGGTGCCGGACGCGGGCGAGGCGCTGGAGCGGGACGGGGTCCGCATCGAGGTTCTCGAGGCCACGGAGACCCAGGTGCTGCGGGCCCGCGTGCACCGCGCCGGCGCGAGCGAAGCGGCCGCCGCAGGTGCCGGGCCGGGGACCGCGGAAGAGGCACCGGCCGGGGCCGGCGCCGAAGCGTCCTCGAGCCCTTCAGCCGATGGGCCGACGGCTCGGGAGCGGCGCGGCCCTCCGGCCACGATCGGCGGCACGGAGGCGGTGGGCGGCGGCGGGGGCAGCCGGCGCGGCGAGCCGCCGGAACGCGTGGCCGGATCTGACAGCCCGCGGCAGGCGGAGGGCGGCGCGCCGGGCGGCAGACGCCCCCCGCTGCAGGGACCGGCGCCCCAGGTCGGGCCCTCGCGCGGCTCCGGAGCGGCCGGGCGGGCGGCGGGCGAATGAGCTCGACGGACGCACCGGCGGCGCCCGCCGCTCCACCCGTGGATCCGACGCTTCAGGATGTCTACCTCGCCCGGCGCCGGCTGGCCCGCTTCGCCTACCGCACGCCTCTCGAGGCTTCGCCCTGGCTGTCGGAGATCGCCGGCTGTGCCGTTTACCTCAAGCTGGAATGCTGGCAGCGGACGCGGTCGTTCAAGGCACGCGGCGCCTACAACGCCATTGCGGGCCTCGCTCACGACACGCGCGCCGGGGGACTCGTGGCCGCCTCGGCCGGGAACCATGGCCAGGGGGTGGCGCTGGCCGCGGATTCGCTCGGCGCGCGGTGCACCGTCTTCGTCCCCGCTGGCGCATCGGAGCTGAAGGTCGGCCGGATCCGCGCGCTCGGTGCCGAGGTGCGGATGGTGGAGGGCATCTACAATGACGCGGCGGCGGCGGCACACGAGTTCGCCGAGGCGAGCGGCGCGTACTACGTGCACGCGTTCTCGGATCCCGCCATCGTGGCGGGCCAGGGCACGGTCGGACTGGAGATCCTGGAGGAGCTGCCCGCCCTGGCGGAGGTGGTCGTGCCGGTGGGTGGCGGCGGGCTCGTGGCGGGGGTGGGCACGGTGCTGAAGTCGGCCAGCCCGGGCGCCCGGGTCACGGGAGTGCAGACTGAGCACGCGTGCTCGATGGCCGCGTCCTTCGAGGCCGGCCGCGCGGTGCTCGGCACGCTCGGCGAGACCATCGCGGACGGGCTGCACGGCGGGGTCGAGGAGGCGAGCTACAGGCGCGCGCGCCGGGTAGTGGACCGCATGGTCGTGATCCCGGAGACCGGGCTCGAGGAAGCCATCCGGGAGCTCTACCGGCGCCACGGCGTGGTGGCGGAAGGATCGGGCGCGGTGCCGGTGGCGGCGGTGCTCGGCGGGCGGCTCGACGTGCGCGGACCCGCGGTGCTCGTGATCAGCGGGGGCAACATCGACGCCGGTCGGCTCGGACGGATTCTCGCGCGCGAATGATGGCGCACCTCCTTCCCTTCAACGGCATCGCGCCCACGATCCATCCGAGCGCGTTCCTCGCCCCGACGGCCGTGATCATCGGCAACGTCCACGTGGGCGCGGAATCGAGCGTCTGGTTCGGTGCGGTCCTGCGGGGTGACGACCCGACACACGGTATCCGGATCGGCGCACGCACCAGCGTTCAGGACAATTGCGTGCTGCACGTGAGCGCCCGCGGCCCCACCCTGGTCGGCGACGGCGTCACCATCGGACACGGCGCCGCCTTCGAGAGCTGCGAGATCCGACGCGGCGCCCTGATCGGCATGAACAGCGTGCTGCTGCACGGGGCCGTGATCGACGAGGAGGCGCTGGTGGCCGCGCTCAGCGTCGTCCCGGCGGGAATGCACGTGCCGCCCCGAACGCTGGTGGCGGGCGCGCCGGCGCGGGTGCGCAAGCAGCTCTCCGGCGCCGCGGCCGACTGGATCGGGGGGAGCGCGGCGCACTACGTCGCGCTGTCGAGGAGCTACCTGCAGCAGGGGATCGGACGCGGTGAGTGAGCGGAGCGTGGATGTCGTCGTGATCGGCGGCGGCGTGATCGGGTGCGCCGTGGCCTGGCGCGCCGCGCAGCGCGGCCTCTCCGTCACCGTGCTGGAACGCGGCACCCCGGGGAGGCAGGCGACGTGGGCGGCCGCGGGCATGCTCTCCGCCGCCGGCCACTCCGTCGCTGCGACGCCGGTGGATGCGCTGGCATCGACGAGCCTCGAGCTGTACCCGGCGTTCGTCGCCGAGCTGCGGGAGGCGACCGGCGTGGACGTCGGGCACCGGATCGCCGGCGCGCTCTTCACGGCGTTCGACGATGCGGAGGGCGAGCACCTGCGCGCGATGGTGGAGGGGCAGGCTGCGCGGGGGCATCCCGTGCGCGTAGTCGAGGCGGCCGAGGCGCGGCGCCTCGAGCCCGCGCTCTCCGCCGAGGTGCGCCTGGCCGCGCTCAACAGGGCGGACCAGGTGCTGGACAACCGCCGGCTCGCGCAGGCTCTCTGGGGCGCAGCCGCCAGGGCCGGCGTGCGCTTCAGATTGAATGGGGCGGCGCGGGCGATCGACGGCGAGGGAGTTCGCCTGGCGGACGGCGACACGGTCCGGGCGGACCGGATCGTGCTCGCGGGCGGGTGCTGGAGTGGCCAGATCGAGGGGCTTGCCCGGGCGGTGCCGACGGAGCCCGTGCGCGGCCAGATGGCGGTGGTGCGGGTGGTGCCTGCGCCGCTCGGGCGGCCCATCTGGGGCGCCGGCGGCTACGTTGTGCCGCGCGCGGACGGCCGCGTGCTCATCGGCGCCACGTCGGAGCGCGCGGGGTTCCGGCCGCAGCCGACGGCCGGCGGGATCCGCGGCCTGCTCGACCTCGGCCTCAGGCTGCTTCCGGCCCTCGCCGACGCGCCGCTGGTGGACGCGTGGGCGGGGCTGCGGCCGGGCACCCCGGACGATCTGCCGATCCTCGGCGAGGATCCCGACGAGCGGCGCGTGGTCTACGCGACCGGCCACTTCCGCAACGGCATCCTGCTCGCACCCATCACCGCGGACGTGATCGCCGCCGTGCTGACGGGGGAGGCGCCGAGGGTCGCGCTCGCGGCGTTCGGAGCGGAGCGTTTCGATGCGCGGCGGGACTGAAGGGGCAGGCCCGGCGCCGGAGGGGCCGGACGGCCGGCGGGGGCGCGAGGCCGCGCCGGAGGAGGCGTCGCCTTCGGGAAGAGCGCCGGCGGGGCCCGGGCGGCCGCCCGAGGTGGGCGCCGGCGCACCTGCCGACGCGATCGTGTGCGAGCGCTGCGGCAGCGGAGATGTACAACTCCCACTGCAAGATCCTCTGCCCCGTCTGCGGCTACATGCGCGACTGCAGCGACCCCTGAGGGAGGGTCAGGGTGTGCCGACCATGGTGCGCAGGTACCACGCGATCATGGCGCCACCCCAGGTATAGGTGATGGCGGCGCCCAGGGCGAGGAAGGTGCCGAGGGGCAGGTAGGTGCCGAGCAGCGTGAGGCGCCCGCGCCACCAGCTGAGCGGCACACCGATCACAAGCCCCAGGACGGACCCCAGCAGCACCGTCAACAGCATCCCCGAGACGCCCACGAACGCCCCGACCATGGCCATCATGTGGATGTCCCCCACGCCGAGCGCGGGCCGCCCGAGCGCCTTCTCCGCAGCCAGCTTGACCGCCCACAGGAAGAAGTAGCCGACCCCCGCGCCCAGCAGCGCGTGCAGAAACGGGTACCCCCGCGGCAGAGCGGCGAATCCGAGCCCGAGAGCCATGCCGCCAAGGGAGAATTGGTCGGGGATCAGCATATGGCGCGCGTCGGTGAGCGCGATGCCGAGGAGCAGCGTGAGGAAGGTCGCCGTGCGCAGCGCCTCGACGCTCGGGCCGAAGCGCACGACGGCGGCGAGCCAGAGCGCGGCCGTGGCCAGCTCGATCAGGGGGTACTGCGCGGAGATGCGCATCCCGCAGTTGCGGCAGCGGCCGCGCAGCACGATCCAGCTGAGCACCGGAACGTTGTCGTACCACGCGATCCCCGCCTCGCACCCCGGGCAGCGCGAGCGGGGCCGCACCACCGATTCCCCGGCGGGCCAGCGGGAAACGCACACATTGAGGAAGGAGCCGACGACGGCGCCGAGCACCCCCGCGTAGATCCAGAGCAGCACTCGCGGCATCAGCCCCACCGGTTGCGCGTGAGAAGGTAGAGGAGGATTGCGCCCGCGACGGCCACGTTCAGAGACTCCGCACCGCCGCGGATCGGCACGGCGACGACGGCGTCCGCCGCCGCCGCGAGCGCCGCGTCCACGCCGGCGCCCTCGTTTCCCAGCACCAGGGCCACCCGCCGCGAGGCGGGAAGCGCCTCGATCGGCTCGCCCTGCGCGCTCGCGGCGCAGAGCGTGAAACCGCGCGCTCCCAGCCACTCGAGCAGCGCAGTCCGGTCCGGTTGGAGCACCGGAACCCTGAAGAGCGAGCCCGCGGCGGCGCGCACGACCTTCGGGTTCCAGGGATCCGCGGTGCCGGGCAGCGCGGCCACCGCCAGCGCGCCGAACGCATCCGCCGTGCGCACGAGGGTTCCCACGTTGCCCGGATCCTGTACCCCGTCCAGCACGAGGATGACGGCGGAGCCGCGGACCTCCAGCGCCTCGAGCTCGGTCCTCGGGATCGCGCCCACGAGCAGGATCCCCTGCGGCGCCTCGGTGTCGGCGAGCCGCGCGAGCTCGGACTCGGCGACCTCGCGGAACGCCGGCAGCGCCGCCACGGTCGAGCGCAGCGCGGCGCCGCGCGGGGTGTCCTCCAGAGAGGGCGCCGCGACGGCCAGGCGGAGGTCAACCCCCGAAGCAAGGAGCTCCTCGGCCACGCGGATGCCCTCCGCCAGGAAAAGGCCCTCCGCCTCGCGGATCTTGCGGCGGCGCAGGCCCCTGACGATCTTCGCTTCCGCCGAGCTCAGCATCCAACTCCTTTGTGGAACACGTCTTGCCCCACTCCTCCGCGAACCGGTATCAGGGGAGAAGGACTTATGTTCAAGACGAATGGACGGCTCCGCCGGGGTGCGAGTGTCGGCCTGCTGGCCGGCGCCGCGGCGCTCGGCACGGGGTGCGCGGTGAGCACCCAGCAGGAGGTGCAGGCCGGAGCGCAGGAAGCGGCGCAGGTGAATCAGCAGCTTCCGATCGTGCAGGATGCGGCGCTCGACCGCTACATCAACGGCCTCGGCAACCAGCTGGCGAGCCACGGCCAGAGGAACATTCCGTTCCACTTCTTCATCGTCAACAGCAACGTCGTGAACGCCTTCTCGCTGGAGGGCGGTTACGTCTACATCAACCGCGGCATCATCGAGCACGCCTCGAACCTGTCGGAGCTGGCGGGAGTCGTCGGCCACGAGATCGGGCACGTGGAGAACCGCGACGTGGTGACGCAGCAGCAGCGGCTCCAGGGAGCGAACATCGGAATCGCGCTGGCGTCGGTCCTGCTCGGACAGCAGCCGGGCGCGCTGGCGCAGACTGCGGTCAATGTGGGCGGTACGGCGGTGTTCGCGCACTACAGCCGCCAGGACGAATCGAACGCGGACGCCGCCTCTGTGAAGCTGACCACGGCCGCAGGGATCAGCCCGCAGGGGCTGGTCACGTTCTTCCACAAGCTGCTCCAGATGAGGCAGAGCCAGCCCGGCCTCTTCGACCAGTGGTTCGCGACGCACCCCACGGAGGAGCAGCGGATCGCGGACACGCAGCAGCTCGTCTCGCAGGTTCCGGCCAGCCGGCTGCGCTCGCTGACCACGGATACGCGCGCCTTCGAGACGTTCAAGGCGCGCATGGCGCAGTACCCGGCGCCACCACCGGGAGCGAACGGGCAGTAGCAGCAGCGCTCGTGCGGGCGCGGCCTCCCGCGCCGCGCCCGCCGCGCGCATTCCCCTCGTCCGAGCCTCCGCCTTACCTTTCCGGCAACCGTTTCCCGAACCGACGATCGCACGATGCTCCCGATCGCACTGACCATCGCCGGCAGCGACAGCGGCGGCGGCGCCGGCATCCAGGCGGACCTCAAGACGTTCCAGGCGTTCGGCGTCTACGGCGCCAGCGTCGTGACCGCGCTGACCGCGCAGAACACGCGCGGTGTGGCGGGCGTGCACGCCGTCGCGCCGGAGTTCGTGCGCCTGCAGCTGGACGCGGTGCTGGAGGACCTGCCGCCCGCGGCGGTGAAGAGCGGGATGCTGGCGACGGCGGCGATCGTCCGGGCGGTGGCGGAGGGTCTGCGGGACGCGGGGGTTCGCGCGTACGTGCTGGATCCCGTGATGGCGGCCACCAGCGGCGACCGCCTGCTGGATCCCGACGGCGTGCGGGCGATCCTGGAGGAGCTGGTCCCGCTGGCCGCCCTGGTCACGCCCAACCTCGACGAGGCGGAGCTCCTCACTGGAATTCCGGCACGCGACGAGGCGGGCATGCGCGGCGCGGCCGCGGCGCTCGTGGACCGGGGCGCGAGCGCCGCCCTGATCAAGGGAGGCCACCTGTCCGGCGACCGGCTCACGGACCTGCTCCTCGACCGCCACGGGGTCCGGGTCTGGCGGCGGGAGCGGGTCCGGACGCGGAGCACGCACGGCACGGGCTGCACCCTCTCGGCCGCGATCGCGGCGGGGTTGGCGCGCGGGCGGCCGGTGGACGCCGCCATCGAGGAGGCGATCGCGTACGTGGACCGGGCACTGCGCGCCGCGCCCGGGCTGGGCGCCGGCCACGGGCCGCTCAACCACATGGTGCCGGGTCCCGCGTCGCTCGAGATCAGCGGCTGAGCAGCCAGTTGGTCAGCAGATAGCCGACCGTGAGGCCGAGCACCATGAGCGCGCCGTAGAGCGTGGGCGGGGCGGGGATCGGCAGGCGCAGCAGCCGCACGAGCGCGCCGATCACGAGCGCGACGATGATGCCCACCCATCCGGGAAGCTGCGTGCTCATCTCCTCTCCGTGTCGGGCGCTGCAGTGCGCCGCGCGTCGGCGGGGATCCACCAGCGCGAGACGGAGACGAAGGTCCCGCGGATGTCCATGTCCACGCCCTGCAGCCGCTTGTTCACCGCGATCAGGTCCGGCGAGTAGTAGAGGAACGTCCAGGGCTGCTCGTCGCGAAGGATGCGCTGCAGCCGGTGCCAGAGCGGCCTTGCCTGCGTGCGGTCGGGCAGCAGGGGGGCCGAATCGAGGATGCTGTCCACGGCCGGGTTGCCGTAGGACGCGAGCTGGAAGGGCCCGGCGATCCCCTTCGAGTGGAAGAGATCGCGCAGGTTCAGCCGGAAATCGGACTCGAAGCCGAGCAGCACGGCGTCGAAGCGGCGCTTCGGAGAGGTCACGTCGGCGAGCAGCGTGCGCAACTCGGTGGGCCTGGGGTGCAGCTCGATGCCGACGCGGGCCAGGTTGGCCTGGGCGAACTCGGCCATGTCGCGGTTCAGGTCGTTGCCGGCCGGATAGGTGAGGTCGAAGCGGAACGCTTTTCCGTCCGGCCGCTCGAGCACGCCGTCGCCATCGCGGTCGCGGAACCCGGCGGCGGCCAGGAGGGCGCGCGCCGAGTCGGGTGCGTACGGCAGCGCGCTCAGGGTGGAGTCGTAGGCCCAATGGAACGGCCCGATCGGGCCGACGGCGGGGGTGCCGTAGCCGCCGTGCAGCGCGCGGATCATTCCCTGCCGGTCGATGGCCAGCGCGAGCGCGCGGCGCACGCGGGCGTCGCCGAAGGGGGTCCGCAGGCCGTTCCAGGCGATGAAGGTGAACTGGCGGGAGGGCCGCTCGACCACACGCAGCTCCGGGCTCTCGCGCAGCCGGTCGAGCTGTCCCGGGCGCGGGTACATGATCATGTCCACGCCGCCCGTGAGCGCCTCCGTCATCTGCGCCGCATTCTCCGGGATGATTCGCAGCACCACCCTGTCCAGGTGGGGCCGCCCGCCGAGCGCGACCGGGAAGTCGGGATTGGCCGCGAAGACCCAGCGGTCGTTGGGCTGGTAGGAGGCGACGCGGAACGGCCCGTCGCCGACGGGATGATGGTTGAACTCCGCCTGGCGCAGCCGGTCCGGCGGGATGCTGTCGAGCAGGTGGCGCGGCACGATCGGCAGGAACGGCAGGCCTGCCAGCGGCTCCGCCCGCGGCGCGAAGCCGCACCGGACGGTGAAGGAGTCCACGGCCTGGACGCCGCGCCAGGCGTCGAAGTACTCCGGGTTCGGGTACGCCGTTCGGGGGTCCCGCGCGCGCTCCAGCGTGAACACCACGTCCGTCGCCGTCACGGGCGCCCCATCCGTCCAGCGCACGTCGTGCCGCAGATGGAAGACGACGGCCGTGTCCGCCTCCATCGTCCACGACGCCGCGAGCGCCGGCGCGAGGGAGAGGTCCGGCGCGTAGCGGACCAGCGGGACGAACAGGAGGTAGCGATTGACTTCCTGCGTGTACTTCTCGCCGCTGACGAGCGGGTTGAGGAAGTCCAGGTCGCCCGGGATTGCGACGACGGCGGTGCCGCCCCGCTGCGGCTCCCCGCCCGGCGCGCCTCGCGCCGGCGACCGCCGCTCGCAGCCGGCGGCGCTGGTGGCCGCCAGCATGAGGGTTGCCAGGGTGCGGCCGGCGATCCGCGCCGTTCTCGCCATTCGTCAGCTCCGCTCACGCCATCGGGTTCGGGTACCTCCGCAATGTCGGTCCGGCGGGCGGCTTCGACAAGGCGGTGGGGCGAGACCGGGCCGGGGCGCGGTGGTGAGCGCGGGCCACCCGGGGAACGGCTGCGTGCCGGCGCTCAGGGCGTGCCCGGCTCGGGCTCCGGCTGGTCGGCGAGGACGCGCAGCACCCCGCGCACGAGGAGGGCGAAGCGCGCGGCCGCCTCGGCCCCGGCTGCGATCACCTCCTCATGGGCCAGCGGCGCCGGCGCGAGCCCCGCCGCCAGGTTGGTGATGAGCGAGATCCCGAGCACGCGCAGCCCCGCCGCGCGGGCGGCGATCACCTCCGGGACGGTGCTCATGCCCACGGCGTCCGCGCCCATCCGCCGGAACATGCCGATCTCGGCGCGCGTCTCGTAGCTGGGGCCGGACACGGCGAGATAGACCCCGCGGACGGTGCGGATGCCCTGCTCGAGCGCCACGGTCTCGGCGCTGCGCCGGAGCTCGCGGTCGTACGGCCGCGACATGTCCGGAAAGCGCGGCTCCCCCGGCAGCGGGAAGCCGACGAGCGGGCTTCGCGCCATGAGGTTCACGTGGTCGTCGAGGATCATGAGGTCGCCCGGCCGGAAGGCGGGATTCAGGCCTCCCGCCGCGTTCGTGACCACCAGCGTCGTCACCCCGAGCCCGGCGAGCACCCGCAGCGGCGCGACCACCGCGCCGGCGGGATGGCCCTCGTAATGTGGTAGCGGCCCTGGAGCGCCACGCACTCCACCCCCTCGAGGTGGCCGGCCACCAGCACGCCCGCATGGCCCTGTACCGTGACGGCGGGAAAGCCCGGGATATCGCCGAAGGGGACGCGCACCGGATCCTCCAGCCGGTCGGCGAGGGCTCCGAGGCCGGAGCCCAGGATGAGACCCACGCGCGCCCGGCGCGTGAGCCGCGCCCGCAGGAAAGTCACCGCATCCGTGCCCGCGGTCATATGATCATGCCGGCAATCGTGGCCGTCATGAACGAGGCGAGCGTGCCGGCGATCATGGCGCGCAACCCGATCCGGGCCAGGTCGCTCCTGCGCGAGGGGGCGAGGCCGCCGATCCCGCCGATCTGGATGGCGATCGAGCTGAAGTTCGCGAACCCGCACAGCGCGTAGGTCGCGATGATCACCGACCGCGGGGACAGGTTCACGCCCGCGGTGAGCATGTCGCTCAGCTGCAGATAGCCGACGAACTCGTTCACCGCGGTCTTGATGCCGAGCAGGGAGCCGATGGCCGTGGCGTCCTTCCACGGCACCCCCATGACCCAGGCGATCGGCGCGAGCAGCCAGCCGAAGATGGCCTCGAGGGTGAGCTTTCCGCCGGCGGGCAGCCAGCCGTGGGCGATGAGCATGGCGGTGAGGTGCGTCGCATGGCCCACGCTCGAGAGCAGCGCGTTGATGAGGGCGATGAGCGCGATGAAGGCAAGCAGCATTGCGCCCACGTTCAGCGCCAGGCTGAGGCCCTCGCCGGCGCCACGCGCGGCCGCGTCGATGACATTCACGTCCGGCGAGTCGATCACCGCGCCGAGCTGGCCGCGCGTCACCGGCTCCTCCTTCTCCGGAAGCATCAGCTTCGCGAAGACGAGCGCCGCGGGCGCGGACATGACGCTCGCGGCCATGAGATGTCCCGCAATGTCGGGGAAGCGGGAGTGCAGCATGGCCACATACGCGGCCATGACGCCTCCCGCGACGGTGGCGAAGCCGCCGCTCATGACGGCCATGAGCTCCGATTGCGTCATGGTGGCCACGAACGGCTTGATGAGGAGCGGGGCCTCCGTCTGGCCCATGAAGATGTTGCCGGCGGCGGAAAGCGTCTCGGCCCCCGACGTACGCATGGTCCGCTGCATCACCCAGGCGAAGCCGCGCACGATCGCCTGCATCACGCCGAAGTAGTACAGCACGGTCATGAGCGAGGAGAAGAAGATGATCGTGGGCAGCACGTTGAAGGCGAAGCTCGCGCCCGCGTTCGCGACCATCCCGCTCGTGGCGGTGAACGCGCCGTTGCCGGAGGCCGCGCCCGTGCCGACGGGGATGTTGTTCCAGACGAGGTTGCCGAAGAGGAAGCTGGCGCCCTGGATGGTGAAGTCGTAGAGCGAGATCACGACATCGTTCGCGACGGCGAAGATGCGCGCTCCGACGGTGGTCTTCAGGATGAAGACCGCGAACAGGAGCTGGAGCCCGGTCCCCCAGAGGACGACGCGCCACTGGATGACGCGCCGGTCCACGCTCAGCAGCCACCCGATCAGGAGCATCACGAACATCCCGAGCACCGAGATCAGCCGCTCGGAGAACGGGGTCGCGATCTGCTCGCGCGCATTCCGCACCGCCTCCGCCGCGCTCCGCGGCCCCTGTCCGGCGGCCGGCGTGAGCACGGCGCCCGCGGGCGCCCCCGTATCGGGCGACGCGGGCGCGGCCGCAGCCGGGCCCTGCGCGGCGGACGCCGTCGAGTCGGCCGCCTGCACGGGCGGAACGGGGCCCCGGGACCGCCCGGCCACGGACGCGTAAGCTCCCGAGGCGAGCAACAGGGCTCCCAGGAGCCACAGGGCCAGGAGCCCGGGACCAGGCTTGGACTTCATCATCCAGCTCGACTCCGCGTTGTCAGGGTGACGCTCACCACCCATAGGAATCCGGCGGACGCGGCGTGAACGTCCGCTGCCGGAGCTCCACGAGCTCCGGATTCTCGAACAGCTTGACCAGCGCCGCGCCGGTGATGAAGCCGCCGACGTGCGCCCAGAAGGCAACCCCGCCGCCCATCGACGGACCGCCGCGCGCGGACAGCAGCTGGATCACGAACCACTCGCCCAGGATGAACCAAGCCGGAATGGGAATGATGCGGACGAAGATGACGATCCAGAAGAGCGTCTGCACGCGCACGCGCGGATAGAGCACCAGGTAGGCGCCCATCACCCCGCTGATCGCGCCGGAGGCCCCCACCGTCGGGATCGGCGAGGCCGGACCCGAGTAAACCTGCGCGAGCGCCGCCACCACCCCGACCAGAAGATAGAAGACCAGGTAGCGCAAGCGCCCCATCGAATCCTCCACGTTGTTCCCGAACAGCCACAGGAACCACATGTTGCCGATGAGGTGCATCCAACTGCCGTGCATGAACATGCTCGTCAGGATGGCCGCCCAGGTCAACCCGCCGAACGGGCACGGCGCGCCCCCCAGGACCACCCCGCCGAAGCCGCCCGTCCGACCCGTGACCTCCGCCGGGATCATCCCGAAGCGGCATACCGACTGCGCCAGCAGCCCCGGCGACACGCCCGCGCCCTCGATGTACAGCCACGCCACCACGTTCAACGCGATCAGCAGCACCGTGATGTACGGCGTGCGCAGCGTCGGATTCTCGTCGCGGAGCGGGATCAAGGGCCTCTCCTCAGCGGGGGCCGGGCAGAATAGCCGCGGCCGGGCCGGCATGTCAACGCGCCTCGGCGCCGTGGCCGGCCCTGCCACGCTGGCAGCCGCACCCGGGTTTTCGCGCCGGAATGGCGCGCTTTTTCGGCTTGCGGGTGGCATGCGCGTTGCACCTCGCGGGGCCGATCGGGGGCGGGTATTTTGGCGAGCCAAGGAGACGACATGGCGAACAAGGTGATCGGCATCGACCTGGGCACCACGAACTCGGTGGTCGCGGTGATGGAGGGCGGCGACCCGGTGGTGATCCCGAATGCCGAAGGGGGCCGGACGACGCCGTCGGTGGTGGCGTTCACGAAGGACGGCGAGCGGCTGGTCGGCCAGGTGGCGCGGCGGCAGGCGATCACGAACCCGAGGAACACGGTGTTCTCCATCAAGCGCTTCATGGGCCGGCGGTGCTCGGAGGTGGAGGGGGAGCGCTCGAAGGTACCGTACGAGGTCCGGTGCGATGCGCAGGACCGGGTTCAGGTGCATGTTCCGAACGTGGACAAGACGTTCACACCGCCCGAGCTCAGCGCGATGATCCTGCAGAAGATGAAGCAGACGGCGGAGGATTATCTCGGGCAGGAGGTGAAGCAGGCGGTGGTCACGGTACCGGCCTACTTCAACGACTCGCAACGGCAGGCGACGAAGGACGCGGGCAAGATCGCCGGGCTGGACGTGCTGCGGATCATCAACGAGCCGACGGCGGCTGCGCTGGCGTACGGGCTGGACAAGAAGAAGGACGAGGTGATCGCCGTCTACGACCTGGGTGGCGGGACCTACGACATCTCGGTGCTGGAGCTGGGCGAGGGCGTGTTCGAGGTGAAGGCGACGAACGGGGACACGCACCTGGGCGGCGACGATTTCGACCAGCGGGTGATCGACTGGCTGGTGGACGAGTTCAAGAAGGACCAGGGGATCGACCTGTCGAAAGACGCCATGGCGCTGCAGCGCCTGAAGGAGGCGGCCGAGAAGGCGAAGATGGAGCTGTCGACCACGGCCTCGACGGACGTGAACCTGCCCTTCATCACGGCGACGCAGGAGGGGCCGAAGCACCTGAACCTGACGTTGACGCGGGCGAAGTTCGAGCAGCTGGTGGACGACCTGGTCCAGCGGACGCTGCCGCCGATGCAGCAGGCGCTGAAGGACGCGGGGCTGGAGCCGGGGCAGGTGGACGAGGTCATCCTGGTCGGCGGCTCGACGCGGATCCCGAAGGTCCAGCAGATCGTGAAGGACTTCTTCGGCAAGGACCCGCACAAGGGCGTGAACCCGGATGAGGTGGTCGCGGTCGGTGCGGCGATCCAGGGCGGCGTGCTGGCGGGGGATGTGAAGGACGTCCTGCTGCTGGACGTCACGCCGCTCTCGCTCGGGATCGAGACGCTGGGTGGAGTCATGACGGTGCTCATCGCGCGCAACACGACGATCCCGACCAAGAAGACGGAGACGTTCTCCACGGCGGAGGACAACCAGACCACGGTGGAGATCCACGTGCTGCAGGGCGAGCGCCCGATGGCGATCGACAACAAGACGATCGGCCGATTCCAGCTGACGGGAATCCCACCCGCGCCGCGCGGCATGCCGCAGGTCGAGGTGACGTTCGACATCGACGCGAACGGGATCCTGCACGTGGCGGCGAAGGATCGCGCGACGGGGAAGGAGCAGAAGATCCGGATCGAGGCGTCGAGCGGCCTTTCCGACAACGAGATCGACCGGATGGTGAAGGATGCCGAGTCGCATGCCGACGAGGACCGGCAGCGCAAGGATCGGATCGAGGCGCGCAACCAGCTCGACTCGCTCGTCTATCAGGTGGAGAAGGACACGAAGGAGTGGGGCGAGAACCTCTCGGCGGACCTGAAGAGCCGCCTGGAGAGCGCGCTGGAGCGCTCCCGCAAGGCGCTGAAGCAGGACGATCTCGGCGAGATCACCGCGGCGCGGGAGGAGCTGATGCAGGCGTTCAGCGCGGCCGGACAGGCCATGTACCAGGCCCAGGCGGCGCAGCAGCAGGCTTCGACGGAGGGAGCTCCGGGCGGCGGCGCAGAGGAGCCGACGGCCGAGGCGTCGAAGCCGGAGCAGGAGGACGTGGTCGAGGCCGACTACGAGATCGTGGACGAGGAGAAGTGAGGCGAAGGGCGCCAACCGGCGCTCTGGAGAGGGGCGGCGAGAGCCGCCCCTCTTCGCATTGTGGGGACCGCGCCTGCGGCCCGCGCAAGCCGCGCAAGCCGCTCCGGGGCTAGGATTTCACTGTCGGCAATAGTAGATTTCTGGTGTTCTCGCGCACCCCTAACCCGCACCCCCCGATGATCCGACCTCTTCTTTCCAGAACCGGCATCGTCCTGTCCACGGGTCTGCTGCTCGTGTCGGGTCTCGGCCTGGCCAGCGGTGTGGCCTGGCGGCACGACACGGAGCGGGCCGCGCTGTTGCAGACGGCGCTGCCGCGCCCCCGGGACGTGCGGCAGGCCGGTGAGGTGAGCGACGGATTCGTCGCCATTGCGGGGTCGGTGACGCCGGCGGTGGTCCAGATCCAGGCGGAGAGCGCGCCGCGCTCGCGCACCGGCCGGCGCACGGGATTCCACGACTTCTTCCCGCCGACGCCGGACGGAGGCAGCGTGCCTGAGATCGCGGGCGGGTCCGGGTTCATCGTCTCGCCGGACGGCTACATCCTGACCAACAACCACGTCGTCGAGGGGGCCGAGCGCATCACGGCGACGCTGCAGGACCGGCGGGTGTTCGAGGCCAGGGTGGTGGGCCGCGACCCCACGACGGACGTGGCGGTGCTGAGGATCGATGCGCATTCGCTGCCCACGGTACGGCTCGGCGACTCGGACGACGCGCGCGTGGGCGAGTGGGTGCTGGCGATCGGGAACCCCGGCTTCGGCGACGCGAGCACTCTCGATTTCACGGTGACGGGCGGGATCATCAGCGCGAAGGGCCGGCCGCTCAACATCCTTCGCTCGGAGCTGGGGCAGAGCACGTCGGGCAATTTCGCGATCGAGGACTTCATCCAGACGGACGCGGTGATCAACCCGGGCAACTCCGGCGGACCGCTGGTGAACCTGCGCGGCGAGGTGATCGGCATCAACACGGCGATCGCGAGCACGACCGGGTACAGCGAAGGGTACGGCTTCGCCATCCCGTCGAACCTCGCGCGCCGGGTGATGAAGGACCTGGTCGAGCACGGCACGGTGCGGCGGGCCCTGCTCGGGATCACGATCGGGGAGGTGAGCCCCGAGGACGCGGAGGTCTACCGGCTGCCCTCCATCTCGGGCGTGCTGGTGGAGGACTTCGCCGCGGACTCGCCCGCGCGCAAGGCGGGCCTCGAGCGCGGCGACGTCATCGTGGCCGTGGGCGGCACGCCCGTCGAGCGGCCGGGCCAGCTGCAGCGCGTGGTGGCGCAGCGCCAGCCGGGGGAGGACGTCCAGGTGGACGTCATCCGCTATGGCGAGCGGCGGGGGTTCCGGGTCCGGCTGACGCAGGCGGCGCTGCCGAGCCCGGCGCCCGAGGTGGCCGAGCCAACGGCGGCCGAGGCGGACGCCTCGCTCGGGCTGGACGTCTCCGACCTCACGGCCACCGCCGCGCGGCAGCTCGGCTTCGCACAGGCGAGCGGCGTCGTGATCGCGCACGTGACGCCGTTCAGCCCCGCCAGCCGGAAGGGGCTCGCGCACGGCGACCGGATCGTTTCGATCGATCGCGTACCGGTCCACACGGCCGCCGATGTGCGGGTGGCGCTCGCGAAGGCCGGGGCGGGACAGATCGTGTCGATCCTGGTCGAGCGGCCGGGCGGGCAGACGCACATCGCGAACGTGCGGCTGCCGTAATCGGTTGATCCGCCCTGGCGCTTCCGTTAACTTTTCCACACGGTCGGCGAAAGTGGCGGAACTGGTAGACGCGCGAGATTTAGGATCTCGTGGGTACGCCCGTGGGGGTTCGAGTCCCCCCTTTCGCATCGAGGATTCCGGGAGCCACGAGCCGAGATGGCGACGAACCTGTCCGACAACGATCTGAAAGTCAGCGTGGAGGAGCCCGCGGCGTGGTCCCGCCGGCTGACGATCACCGTAGCGGCGGCGCGGGTGGCCCGCGAGCGCCAGGCGGTGGCCCGCCGGCTCGCGGCACGGGTGCGCCTTCCCGGGTTCCGGAAGGGAAAGGTTCCCGCGTCGGTGCTGGAGAAGCGCTACGGCGGCGCGATCGACAACGAGGCGGTCGAGCGGGTGATCGAGGAGGCCTACCGGGAGGCGATCGAGCAGCAGGGGTTGCAGCCGATCACGCAGGGCTCGGTCGAGAACCTGAGCTACGAGACGGGCGCGGACCTGACGTTCGATGTGGCGCTCGAGATCCGGCCGGAGCTCGAGCTGGGGCGGCTGGGCGGCTTCAAGGTGAAGCGCGAGCGCTCGCCGGTGACGGACGAGGACGTCGGGAAGGTGCTCCATCGGCTGCGCGAGGACCACGCGGTCTGGCATCCGGTGGAGGACGAGGCGCCCGCGCTCGGGGACATGGTCCGGGTGGAGATCACGCCGCTGGAGGGCGAGGAAGGTGAGGCGGCCCCGTCGCCGCGGCAGTACCGGCTGGTGCTGGGGGAGGAGGAGGCGAGGCCGGAGGTCGAAGAGGCGGCCCTCTCGCTGCGGCCGGGCGAGGAGAGGGAGCTCTCACTGGTGCACGAGGAGGGGGAAGGCGAGCCGCACGAGCACCGGGCGAGGATCAAGCTGCTCGAGGCCAGGCGGCCGCAGCTGCCGGAGCTCGATGACGAGTTCGCTCGCGGCGTCGGCGATTTCGAGGATCTCGATTCGCTGCGGGCGCGGGTGCGCGAGGACCTCGAGCGGGAGTCCGACTCCGAGGCGGAGACCGGGGTGCGCCGCGCGCTCGTGGAGCGCCTCATCGAGGCGAACCCCTTCGAGGTTCCAGGCGCGATGGTCGAGCAGTATCTGAACCGGCTGATCCGGCCCCGCGAGGGCGCGGACCCGACGCAGATCCAGGCGGCGCGCCTGAGCGCGGGCCCGGCCGCGCAGCATGCGCTCAAGCGGATGCTGCTGGTGGAGCGTGTCGCGGAGATGGAGAGCCTTGCCGCCACGGCGGCGGACCTGGATGCGAAGCTAGCGGAGCTGGCCGCGCGCTACGAGCGGACAGTCCCGGAGATCCGGCAGCAGCTGCAGAAGTCGGGGCAGCTGCACGCGCTGGAGGACGAGATCACGGAGGACAAGGTCTTCGGCTACCTGAAGTCGCTGTCAACGGTGGAGTGAGGGGGCGCCCGCGGACGCGGGCGCATGCAGAGGGACGACGAGAGGAACGGACGAACGAATGCCGGTTTACCCGCCTTACGTGATCGAGCGGACCAGCCGCGGCGAGCGAAGCTACGACATCTTCAGCCGACTGCTGATGGACCGCATCATCTTCCTCGGCACGCCGATCGACGAAACGGTCGCGAACATCATCATCGCGCAGCTTCTCTTCCTCCAGGCGGAGGATCCGGAGAAGGACATCAGCCTCTACATCAACTCGCCCGGCGGCTCCGTCTATGCCGGCCTGGCGATTTACGACACGATGCAGTTCCTGACGGCGCCAGTAAACACGATGTGCATGGGGATGGCGGCGTCGATGGGCGCGGTGCTGCTGGCGGCGGGCACCAGGGGCGGGCGGAGCGCGCTGCCGAATTCGAGGATCATGATCCATCAGCCTTCGGGCGGCAGCCAGGGGACGGCGGCGGATATCGAGATCGCGGCGAAGGAGATCCTGTACGCGCGGGAGCGGTTGAACGAGATTCTGGCCAAGCACACGGGCCAGTCTCCCGCGCAGGTGGCCGAGGACGTGGACCGGGACCGGTTCATGAGTCCCGTGGAGGCCAAGGAGTACGGCCTGCTCGACCACGTGGTCGAGCATCGTGGCGAGGTGGTGGAGGCGAGCGCCGGCAAGGGTCCCGCCAAGACCTGATCCGCCGCTGAAGCCGTCCGGGCGCCGGTGCCCGGGCGAGCGCCCATTCCCGCAGCCAAGTGCGTCCCATGCCGAGTGAAAAGCACCTCCGCTGCTCCTTCTGCGGAAAATCGAAGGACTCCGTCAAGAAGTTCATCTCGGGGCCCTCGGTCTACATCTGCAACGAGTGCGTCTCGTTGTGCAACGAGATCCTGGCGGAGGAGGAGGAGCGCGAAGCCGCCGAAGCGGTACCGCGCGTACCTACACCCCGTGAGATCAAGGACATCCTGGACGAGTACGTGATCGGCCAGGAGGAGGCGAAGAAGAGCCTCTCGGTGGCGGTCTACAACCATTACAAGCGAGTGAACCATCACGGCGTGCTGGACGACGTCGAGATCGACAAGTCGAATATCCTGCTGGTGGGCCCGACGGGCGTCGGCAAGACGCTGCTCGCGCAGACGCTCGCCCGGGTGCTGCAGGTGCCGTTCACGATCGCCGACGCGACCACGCTCACCGAGGCCGGCTACGTGGGCGAGGACGTGGAGAACATCCTCGTCCGGCTGCTGCAGGCGAGCGACTTCAATATCGCGGACTGCGAGCGCGGCATCGTCTACATCGACGAGATCGACAAGATCGCGCGCAAGTCGGAGAACCCGAGCATCACGCGGGACGTCTCCGGAGAGGGCGTGCAGCAGGCGCTGCTGAAGATCCTCGAGGGCACCGTCGCCTCCGTGCCGCCGCAGGGCGGCCGGAAGCATCCGCAGCAGGAGTACATCCAGATCAACACGCGCAACATCCTCTTCATCTGCGGCGGCGCCTTCGACGGGCTCGAGAAGATCGTGGAGCAGCGGGCGGGGCAGCGGCGGATCGGCTTCGCGGGCGGGGCGCCGGGCGGTCCGGCGATGGATCGGGAGAACCCGTTCCGCTCGATCGAGCCGGACGACCTGCTGCGCTTCGGGCTGATCCCCGAGCTGGTCGGCCGCCTGCCGGTCCTGGTGACGCTCGACTCGCTGGACGAGGAAGCGCTGATCAAGATCCTGCAGGAGCCGAAGAACGCGCTGCTCAAGCAGTACTACAAGATGTTCGAGCTGGAGCGGATCCGGCTGACCTTCGATGCCGACGCCGTGCGGGCGGTGGCCGCGAAGGCGCTCGACCGCGGCACGGGGGCACGCGGGCTCCGGGCGGTGCTCGAGGAGCTGATGCGCGACATCATGTTCGAGATCCCCTCACGGGAGGACGTGCGCGAGGTCGTGATCACGGTCGAGTGCGTGGCGAGCGGCATTCCTCCCCTGCTGGTGCTGCACCCCGAATCGAAGAAGAAGGAGGCGTGAGCGGCGCGCGGGCGAGCGGGGCGGTGGCGATCCGCTCCGTGGAGTTCGCCGGCGCGCTGGCCAGGCCGGGCGGCCGTCCACCGACGGGGACGCTGCCGCAGGTGGCGTTCTCGGGCCGCTCGAACGTGGGCAAGTCCAGCCTCATCAACCGGCTCCTCGGCCGGACGCGTACCCCGGTGGCGCGCACCTCGTCCACACCGGGCAAGACCCGTGAGATAAACTTCTTCGTGGTGCGGGCGGCGAGGGACGGCGAGGGCGTGGAGTTCGCCCTCGTCGACCTGCCGGGGTACGGCTACGCCCGCGTCCCGCTGGAGGTGCGCGGCGGCTGGCGACCCCTCATCGAGAGTTACCTGGCCGGGACACCAGCGCCGAGGGGCGTGGCGCAGCTCATCGACGCGCGGCACGGGCCGACCGTGGAAGATGCGAAGATGATCGGGTACCTGGCCGAGCTCGGGCTGCCGGTGATCTTCGTGCTGATGAAGATCGACAAGCTGACGCGGTCGGACCGGGCGCAGCAGGTCCGGCGTATCACCGAGAAGCTCGGCGCGGACGCGGAGCAGGTGATCCCCTTTTCGGCGCGAACCGGCGAGGGGCGGGAGGTGCTGCTGGAAGCGCTGTCCGCGCTCGTTCACGCCCCTGGAGGTGAGCCTTGAAGACAGCTCGAGAGTGGACGCTCGCCATCGCGGCGGCGGCGTGCCTGGCCTGTACGGGCGCCGCGGCGCTTCCCGCGCCACGACCGTCGCCGGTGCGAGACTCCGCATCGGCCGCCTCCTCGCAGCAGCCCGCACTCGTGCCCGCGGGATACGGCACCCTGCGCCAGGACGTGATCACGATCCAGCTGCGGAGCGGGGCGCTACTCATCAAGGCGACACCGCTGGACGAGAACGTGATCCGGCTGACCGCGCCGGACACCTACCAGCGACTGCACGCCATGGCGGAGAGCCGGCGCGGTCAGGCGGCCCAGCAGGCGATGATGGACCGCCCAACCCTGTTCATGGTGACGCTGTTCAGCTATCAGCCGGACGTGACCTACCAGCCGGAGGACCTGCAGCTGCAGCAGCAGGGAGAGGTGCTCCGTCCCGCTGCGATCATCCCGGTGACGCCCGGCTGGGGGCGGCAGCGCCTGGGGCAGCAGGAGTCGCAGCTCGCGATCTACGCGTTCGACCCCGACGTGGACTTGAGCCAGCCTCTCAGCGTGCGCTACGAGATGGTCCAGAGCGATGCGTGGACCGGGATCATCCAGACGCTGGACGTGGAGCGCGCGAAGGTGCTGGCGAGGGCGAAGACGGACAGCGCGGGGACGAAGGACTGATCCCACGGCGGCCCCGCGCCGTCCGCCTCGGCGGCGGGGCCGGCCGTCGATCAGAGCGGGATGCCGTACTCCTTGATCTTGCGATAGAGCGTTCGCTCGCCGATGCCGAGCATCTCGGCGGCGCGGCGACGGTTGCCGTGGACCTCCTTCAGCACGGCGATGATCGCCTCGCGCTCCATGTCCTGCATGGACATGCCCGGGCGGAAGACGACGACGCCCTCATCCTCCCTGTCCTCTCCACTTCCGCTTTCCGCCTCATCGTGAACGACCGCGTCCTCGATCGAGCCGGCGGATCGGTGGCGTGCCCCCTCCGCGACGAACGGGTAGGAATAGGCGGGGAGCGCCAGGGGCGGCCGCCCGGCCTCCTGCCTGTGTCGGAACTCGTCGAACTGGCGGCGCAGCTCCTCCATGTCGATGCGCATCTGGAGCATCGTGTGGAAGATGAACTCGAGCTCCGGGGCCGTGCCCTCGCCGGTGGTTACGGGCGGGGTGGGGACGTGGACCGGGAGGAGTCTGCTGGCCCGGCCGTCACGGATGGCGAGCGGGATGTCGCTCGGCTCGACCGTCCGGCCGGGGGAGAGGACGACCATCGACTCGACGAGATTGCGCAGCTCGCGGACGTTTCCGGGCCAGTCGTAACGCATGAGGATGTCGAGGGCCGCCGGAGAGATCGAGACCTGTGGCCGGTCGTGCTCCGCGCTGGCGGAACGGATGAAGCGCTGGATGAGGATCGGGATGTCGTGCACGCGGTCGCGCAGTGGCGGCATGTGGATGGAGAGCACGTTCAGGCGATAGTAGAGGTCGCGCCGGAAGCTGCCGCGCTCGACGAGGT
Organism: uncultured Gemmatimonadales bacterium; assembly: GCA_963708135.1. Lineage (GTDB taxonomy): Bacteria > Gemmatimonadota > Gemmatimonadetes > Longimicrobiales > RSA9. Next base: position 2,641,662 of record OY970192.1, read on the forward strand.
GACGCAGGTCCTGGTTGGTGGCCGCGATGACGCGGACGTCAACGCTGATGGACTCCTCGCCGCCGACGCGCATGAACTCGCGCTCTTCCAGGACGCGTAGCAGCTTGCTCTGAGTGGCGGCCGGCATCTCCCCGATCTCGTCGAGGAAGAGCGTGCCCCTGTGGGCGAGCTCGAAGAAGCCCTTGCGCTGCGCCACGGCGCCCGTGAAGGACCCCTTCTCGTGACCGAACAGCTCCGACTCCAGCAGCGTATCGGGGAACGCGGCCACGTTGGCGGCAATGAAGCGCTGGTGCCGGCGCGGCGAGAGCGCGTGGATGCCGCGGGCGACGAGCTCCTTTCCGGTGCCGCTCTCGCCGGTGATCAGCACGGTCGCGGCGACCGGGGCGATCTGGACGACCCGCTCGACGACTTCTCGCATGGCCTCCGTGTCGCCGACGATCCCGGTGATGGCGCGGAAGCGGGCGCGATCGATGAGTCGGCGGCCCACGAGCACGGCCTCCTGGATGTCGATCGGCTTCGCGAGCACCTCGCCAATGCCGAGGCGGTGCGCCGCCTCCGGGGTGGCCTCGAGCGGGTCGGAGGCGAGGGCGAGCACGGGCACATCGCGCTCGCCGGCCGCGGCCACGAGGGCACGCGAGCGCCGATCGTGCACTCCGCCGGTGAGGACGAGCAGCACTGGCTCCGCCACGTCGGCTACCGTCTCGTGGGTCGTGAGCAGCTCCACCCGCAGCCCACCTTCCTGGAAGGCGTCGCGCAACCGCACGGCCGGTTCCAGGTCGGTCGTGGTCACGATGACGGTCTCAGGCATTCGGCTCGGTGTGGCGCTCGGTTTCGATGCCGCGCAGCAGCTGGACGGCGTGCTCCAGGAGCGGGTCGAGCACGGAGAGGGCATCGCGCACGCCGCCGGCGCTGCCAGGCAGGTTCACGATGAGGGTCCGGCCGCGCAGCCCGGCGAGTCCCCGCGAGAGCGCGGCGTAGGGCGTCCCCGCGCGGCCATCCGCGCGGATGGCTTCCGCGATGCCGGGAGCCTCCCGCTCGAGAACGGCGCGCGTGGCTTCCGGCGTGACATCGCGGGTGGTGAAGCCGGTGCCTCCCGTGGTGAGGACGACGTCAACCTCGCCGTGGTCGGCCCAGGCGGCCAGCGTCGCCACGATGGCGCCGACCTGGTCGGGCACGACGGCCCGCTCCGCGACGCGGAGCTGCCGCCGCTCCGCCCAGCGGAGGAGCGCCTCGCCGCTACGGTCCTCGCGCGCCCCGGCCGCCACGCCATCGGAGACGGTCAGGATGCCCATGCGAATCGGTTGCACGTCGGCTGACCCCCTTCAGCGCCGGACGGAGCCCCTGGTGTAGAAGGGCTTCTTCACGACCTCGGCGGGCATGGCGCGATCGCGGACGACCACCTCGATGGGCGTGCCGACGGCGGCCGCGGCGGCCGGGACGTACCCCATCCCGACCCCCTTCTCGAGCGAGGGGCTGTAAAGGCCGCTCGTCACGGTGCCGGCCGACTCGCCGTCCCAGCGGATCTCGTAGCCGTGACGGGGGAAGCCGCGGTCGTGGAGCACGAAGCCGACCAGCTTCTCGGCCACGCCGCTCTCCTTCTGCGCGCGCAGCGCGGAGGCACCGAGGAAGTTCCCCTTGCCGAGCTTCGTCACCCATCCGAGCCCCGCCTCCAGCGGGGTGTGCTTGGTGTCCAGATCGTTGCCGTAGAGGATGAGCCCCGCCTCCAGGCGGAGCGAGTCCCGGGCGCCGAGCCCGACCGGGATCACGCCAGCGGCGGCGCCGGCCTCGAGGATCCGGCGCCAGAGCGGCACGGCATCGTCGGTGTCGATGTAGAGCTCGAAGCCATCCTCTCCGGTGTAGCCCGTGCGCGAGATCACGGCCGGGCGGCCGGCCACCTTCCCCTGCACGAAGTGGTAGTAGGCGAGGTCGTCGAGATCGACATCGACCAGGTGGTCCAGGACGCCGGGGGCGGCCGGGCCCTGGAGGGCGAGGAGCGCGGTCTCGTCGGAGCGATCGGTAAGGGTCGCGCCCTTCGCCTCGGCGAACCCGGCGATCCAGTCACGGTCGGTGTCCCGGTTCGAGGCGTTGACCACGACCATGTAATGGTCGGGGAAGCGATAGACGAGGCAGTCGTCGAGGGCGGTGCCGTCCTCCTGGCAGATGACCGAGTACTGCGCCTGCCCGACCTCGAGCGTCGATGCGTCGTTGGTGGTGACGTACTGCACGAGGTCGAGCGCGCCCTCGCCACGGACCTCCAGCTCCCCCATATGGGAGACGTCGAAGAGCCCTGCGCGCTGCCGCACGGCCGTGTGCTCGGCCACGATCCCGGTGGGGTACTGCACGGGCATCTCGTAGCCCGCGAAGGGAATCATCCTGCCACCCAGCTCCTGGTGCTCCTCGTAGAGCGGAGTCCGCTTCTCAGCCGCCATGGTTCCGTCCTCTCTCAGTGTGCCATCAGCTCGACGAGGATCGCCTTCTGCGCGTGCAGCCGGTTCTCCGCCTCCTGAAAGACGCGCGAGCGTGGCCCCTCGATCACTTCCGCCGCCACCTCCTCACCGCGGTGGGCCGGCAGGCAGTGCAGGAAGATCGCGCGCGCATCGGCGCGCTCCATCAGCATCTCGTCGATGTGGAAACCGCGGAAGGCGCGCCGGCGCTCCTCCGCCTCCTGCTCCTGCCCCATCGAAGCCCAGACATCCGTGTTGACGACCTCGGCGTGCTCGACGGCTTCGCGGGGGTCGCGGGTGAGGAGCACCCGCGCCGCCCCCTGCGCACGCTCGAGGATGTCGGGATCCGGGTCGTAGCCTTCGGGGCAGGCCAGGCGGAGCTCGAAGCCGAAGCGGAACGCGGCGTTGAGCCAGGAGTTGGCCATGTTGTTCCCGTCGCCTACCCAGGCGACGCGCCGGGGCCGGAGATCCTCGCCGAGCTCCTCCTGCACGGTGAGCACGTCGGCCATCACCTGGCAGGGGTGCAGCAGGTCCGTCAGCCCGTTCACGACCGGGACGGACGCGTAGCGGGCGAGCCGCTCGACGCCCTCGTGGGAAAAGGTGCGGATCATGATGGCGTCGAGGTAGCGCGAGAGCACGCGTGCGGTGTCCTCGATCGGCTCGCCGCGGCCGAGCTGGATGTCGCGCGAGGAGAGGAAGAGCGCGTGGCCGCCGAGCTGGTAGGTGCCCACCTCGAAGGAGACGCGCGTGCGCGTGGAGCTCTTCTCGAAGATCATCCCGAGCGTGCGGCCGGCGAGGGGCATCCCGCGCTCCTTGCCGCTCTTCATGCGGCGGGCGCGGGCGAGGAGAGTGTACAGCTCCTCGGTCGTGAAGTCGGGGATCTGGAGGAAGTCGCGCTTTTCGGGCATCGGCGTGGTCACGGTCAGAGGATGTAGCGGCGCAGGTCCTCGTCATCGGCAATGCGCTGCAGCCGGTCGCGGACGGTGGCGGCATCGATCTGGATGGCGGCGCCGCCGGACTCGGGGAGATCGAAGAGGATCTGGTCGAGCAGCGTGGTCAGCACGGTGTGGAGGCGCCGGGCGCCGATGTTCTCGGTGCGGTCGTTGACCTGTGCGGCGATGCGCGCGATCTCGCGCACGCCCTCGTCGTCGAAGCCGAGCTGGACCCCCTCGGAGGCGACGAGGGCCTCGTACTGGCGCAGCAGGGCGTTCTTCGGCTCCTGGAGGATGCGGACGAAATCCGTCTCGGTGAGCGCCTGGAGCTCGACGCGGATCGGGAAGCGGCCCTGGAGCTCCGGGATCAGGTCGCTGGGCTTGGCCACGTGGAAGGCGCCGGCCGCCACGAAGAGGACGTGGTCCGTGCGGATCATGCCGTACTTGGTCTGCACGGTGCTGCCTTCGACGATCGGGAGCAGGTCGCGCTGGACGCCCTCCCGGCTGACATCCGGTCCGGCGCCGCCGCGCTCCCCGGCGATCTTGTCGATCTCGTCCAGGAAGATGATGCCTGTGTTCTCGGTGCGATCCAGCGCCTCGTTCACGACCTCGTCCATGTCGACCAGCTTGTCCAGCTCATCCTGCACCAGGATGCGGCGCGCCTCGGTGATGCTCACGGTGCGCCGCCGGGTCTTCTTCGGCAACATGTCCTGGAGCATCTCCGTGAAGTTCATGTCCATCCCGTCCATGCCACCCATCGGGAGCATCATGTTCTCGACGTTGGGCGTCTGGGAGACCTCCACGTCAACCGTGCGCTCCTCCAGCTTCCCATCCCGGAGCAGGGTGCGCAGCTTCTCGCGCGTGCGCTCGCGACGCTCCTGGATCCGGTGTCGCTCATCCTCCTCATCGAGGGCGACCTCTGGCGGCTCCCGCTCCTCCGCGTCGCCGTGAGGGGATACGATGAAGGCGCGCCGGGAGCGCGGCTCGGAGGGCTCGGCCTGCGCGCCGCCCTCGGGGACGGGGGGCAGAAGCAGGTCCAACAGCCGGTCCTCGACGCGCTGCTCCGCGAGCTGCTCGACCTCGTCCTCGCGCTCGTCGCGCACCATGTTCACGGCCACGTCCACCAGGTCGCGGACCATGGACTCGACGTCGCGGCCGACGTAGCCGACCTCGGTGAACTTCGAGGCCTCCACCTTCACGAAAGGCGCACCCGCCAGCCGCGCGAGGCGCCTTGCGATCTCCGTCTTCCCCACGCCCGTGGGACCGATGAGGATGATGTTGTTCGGCATGATCTCCTCGCGGAGATCATCCTCGACACGCTGGCGCCTCCAGCGGTTGCGCAGCGCGATGGCCACGGCCCGCTTGGCCTTGTCCTGTCCCACGATGTACTTGTCGAGCTCCGCCACGATCTGCCGTGGCGTCAGCTGGTCCAGCCATTCGGACGCCTCGGGCGTCGCCTCCGGCGCGCCCGGCTCCGTCCCCGCTGCCCGCATTTCGGTCCCTTCGTCCGTATCCATGGTAGGCGCGCGGCTCACGGCTCGAGCTCGAGCACCGTCACGTTCTCGTTCGTGTAGATGCAGATCGCGGCCGCGATCCGGAGCCCCGTGCGCACGATCTCGGCGGCGCTGAGGTCCGAGTGCTCCTTCAGCGCCCGTGCCGCGGCCAGGGCGTAGCCGCCGCCGCTGCCGATGGTCACGATCTCGTCATCGGGTTCGATGACGTTCCCGTCCCCGCTGATGAGGAAGAGGCGCTCGCGGTCGGCGACCGCCAGCAGCGCCTCGAGGCGCCGCAGAAACCGGTCCGTCCGCCAGTCCTTGGCGAGCTCGACACAGGCGCGGGCGAGGTTGCCCGGGTAGCGCTCGAGCTTCTCCTCGAACTTCTCGAAGAGCGTGAGCCCATCGGCCACCGAGCCGGCAAAGCCCGCCAGGATGCGGCCGTCGGCGAGCTTGCGGACCTTGCTGGCGGAGGCCTTCATGACGGTGTCGCCCATGGTGACCTGGCCATCGCCGCCGAGGGCCACGCGGCCGCGGTGGCGAACGGCGACGATCGTCGTGCCGTGGAATTCCGGCATTGCCTCCTCCTTCGCGTCCTGGATGGCTGACCGCCCCGGGAATCTGGGGCCTCCACCGATTGTTCGCTACCGGGCGAGGTTCTTCGAGGGGCGCGTCGGGGATTGAGGCCGCACGCGGGTGTCCACGTCACGCCGGGAGCTTCCGGGCCGATCCGGACCCGAACGCCAGCGTTGTGGCAACGGGATCAGCGGGCGGCGAGGGTCTGGAGCTTTCGGGCCACGGCGTCGACGATCGGGCGGTGCTCGGGGTCGCAGTCGTGCCACAGGGCCAGGAAGGCCCGGTAGTGCTCGGCGGCGGCGGCGCGGCGGCCGCGGCGCAGGTCGAGATCGGCCAGACGCAGGTGGGCGGGCGCGAGGTAGACCAGGTCGGGGATCGAGAGCTCCCCGAGCGATGCGAACCAGCTCGCCGCCCCCTCGAGGTCCCCGGCCGACCTCAACGCGATGGCGTGGGCGTAGCGGGCGGCCGGGAGCGAAAAGAAGGGAGAGAGCACGGCCTCCTCGGGGGAGACGTCGGGAAAGCCGCTGGGCACGGGGTCAACGGTCGCGGTGCGGCCACGGGCGGCGCCGCGCAGGAGATTGCCGTAGACGCCGCCGAGCTCGGGACGCCGCGGGTGCGTGGTCGCGGCATCGAGCGCCGCCGTGACGGGCGCGGTGCCGATCAGCCCGGCGTACGGCGTGGTTGGCGTCGGCACGCGGGAGCGCGCCTCGAGCGTATCGAGCGCGAGGGCCACGGCGGCGCCATCGCCGGCGCGTGCGGCCAGGCCACCCTCGAGGTACGGCTCGGTGAGCGAGGAGATCCGGGCATCGACGTCCGCCCACGACCACCCGCCCACGGGGGCACCGGCCGACAGTTGCGGCCCGGCCGCCGCGAGCCGGTCCCGGACTGCGGCAACCTCGTCGCTACCGCCACCGAACCAGGGCACCAGGGCGAGCAGGGCCCGGTACTGCTCGGCGCGCGCCGGCTCGGCGCGCGCGGCCTGGTCGAGCAGGACCCGCGCGCTCCGCCAGCGGCCGCGGGCCATCTCGAGCTGGGCGCGGAGGATCTGCTCGAAGGCGCGCATGGCGGGGGAGTCGGCCTCGCGGTCCAGGAGGGCGAGCGCGCGCTCGGCGCCGACGGGATCGTGCAGGAACACGCCCAACGTGTAGGCACTGCTCACGATGGTCAGGTCGTCCTGCCCGTGGAGATCGCTCGCGAGGAAGGCGGAGTCGACCGCGCCGCCCCAGCCCGCGGCGCGCCGGATCAGGCGGAGCTGCGGCGCGCGATGCGCCGCCGGGTTGAGGGCGAGCGCGCCCTCGGCAAGCTTTGCCGCGGCGCGCAGGTCGCCCCGCATGGCGGCGAGCTGGGCAAGGTGGTAGGTGGCCTCGCTGGCGCCGGGATCGAGCTCACGCACGTGCTCGAACGCATCCCTTGCCTCCGCGATCGGCCGCCCCCGCAGCGGGTTCAGGTGGAAGAGGGCCTCCCCGAGCTGGGCCCAGACCTCGGCATCGTTCGGATGGTGGAAGACCAGCTCGCGAGTGATCCGCTCGGCCGTCGCGGCATCCCCGATGCGATAGGCGATCCGGGCCAGGAGGAGGTCGCGCTCCCGCTCCGGAAGGCGGTCCATGTGGCGCGCGGCCCGGGCGGCGGCATCATCCGCGATCGAAGCCTGAAAGGCGGCGCTCGCGGCCACGCTGAGGCCGTAGTAGGCGAGTGCGAAGGTGGAATCTTCGCGCACGGCGACCTGGAACGCGTCGATGGCCGCAGCGACCTCGCCCCGCCGTAGCTTCTGCTCGCCGTCCAGGTACGCCTTCATGGCGGGGAGCGAGGAGGTGTTCGCCGAGGCGATGCGCGCCAGATGCGAGCCGGGAGAATTCTCCGGCCCCGCCGCCAGCTCCATCACGAGTCGGTCGGCCAGAGCGAGCGCCTCATCCCGACTCCCCTCCGCGTCCGCACGGACGAGCGGGGTTCCCGCCTGGTCGGCGCGAAAGACCCAGGCGGTCACCCGCAGGCGGTCGCCGACCGCGACCACGTCGCCGCCCACGACGAACCCGGCGTGGAAACGGCGCGCGAGGCTCGAGCGCTCCCCCGGGGTGCTCGGGGTGGAGCCGATCCTGTGCAGGTAGGAGAGCACGGCGGGCGCCGGCACGCTGACGAGGTCCCCCGCCCCATCGAGCCCGCTGCTGAGCAGGTCCACCAGCCCCTCGGCGAGGAACTGCTGGTCGGGGCCGCCTCGGACCGTGAAGGGGAGGACAAGGACGCGGTGGCCGGCGTCGGGCGCGCCGCCGGCCATGGTCCATCGGACGAGCAGCGGCCCGGCCGAGGCACCGATGGCGAGCAGCACCATGCTCTGGGCGAGGAGGCGCAGCCGGCGAAGGCGCGGACGGCGCCAGCCCGCCGCTTCATCCGCCCCCGGCGTCCCGGCGTCCGGCGCCGCGGCGAGGGCCTCCGGCGCCGCGGCGGGAACCTCGGGCGCCGCTTCGGGCAGGGCCAGCGCGGACTCGCCCGCGGCGGCGGCCGCGGCCGCACGCGGCGTCGCCCGGCGGCGGGGGGCGAGGTCGATGCCCACCGGGGCCGAGTCCGGCTCCGCGGCGTTGACCGCGACGCCCCGGGCGTGTGCGCGGTCGCGGAGCGATTCCAGGAGCGCGCGCGTTTCCGGCGCCGGAGCCAGGTCGTACTCGGCCCGCAGCCGCTCCGCGAAATCCTCGTAGGCGACGACGGCCGCCGCACGGTCGCCCTGCCGGTCCAGCACCTTCATGAGCCGCTGGACCGTGCTGTCCTCGAGCGGGTTCAGCCGCACGGCGCGACGCGCCCATTCGGCGGCCTCGGCCCCGCTTCCCGCCCGCTCGCAGCGTTCGACCATCTGCCAGGCGGCCGCGCTGGTCCGCTCCGTCACCTCCCGCCGGATCTCCGAGATCCACATCTCGAAATCCTGCGAGATGCCGTCCACGTGGAAGCCCTCGAGGAATTGACCGCGACGCAGCGTCACCGCCTCGGCCGGCCTCCCCTCCTCTGTCGCCTGGCGGAGCGCCGGGACATCGCACCAGAGCCCGCCGACTCCGACCTCCGCGTCCCCGTGCGACACGATGACGTCGGGCCCGAGCTGGCTCCGCAGGTAATAGAGGGTCTGCCGGAGCGCGTGGCGCGCCCGCTCGTCGTCGAGCTCGGGCCAGAGCAGGGCGACGAGGTGGTCCCGGCGCTGCAGGCCCACGTCCTGGTTCACCGCCAGATAGACGAGCAGCGCCAGCCGTTTCCGCTGCGCGAGCACGGACCGGAGCGTCTGACCGTTCGGAGACAGGAGCTCGATGGCGCCGAGCGTGTGGAGCTTGAACATCCGTTCGTGGCCCTGGGATGGGACCGGGCGGCTCACGGACCGCGTGCCGCGCCGACTGGACAGCCGAACCCAGATTGAAACTGGAGTGCAAGTGACGGAAACTCAAGGCTTCTCGGGGACAAGTGACGGCTGCGGGACGGTGCGGCCAGGGGAGGGCTCGGTCGGAAGGGGGAGAAAAAAGTTCGCGCGCCGGGAACAATTCGCGGTGCTGGAGAGGAGGCAGAGCAGGTGCGGCCGAGTGGTCGCGGAGCGCATATCACGGGGCGCAATCCGTTGACAGTAAACGCATTGCAGGCACTCTGGCCGCGGGGAAGCTTGCCGGGTGACGGGGTGGGGTACGGCTCTTGTAGGCGCAGCGCGTGACATCCGGCGCCCGGGCGGTAGCTCCCCGGGCGCCCCGATCCGCTCAAAAAGCGGTGGCGGCCCGGCAACACCGGAGGCCCGCCACCGTTTCCTTTTTCGGAGGCTCGCCATGATGCGCAAGGTCTGGCTCCTGGCCCTGATCCCCCTGGCGGCCTGCCAGGATGTTCAGTCGCCCACCATGACCGAGGAGATCCAGGCCTCGGTGATCGGCCCGGACGCGGCTCCGCTGGCGGACGGCGCCGGCGGGGTGATCGTGGTGTTGGGTGCGGGCGCCCGGCCGGAGCAGGTTGCCGCGAGCTACGGTCTGGCGCGGCGCTACACCTTCAAGCGGGTGCTGAACGGGTTTGCCACGCAGGCCTCCGCCTCGATAGAGCAACGCCTGCTCCACGATCCCCGGGTGAAGTCGATCCAGCCCGACCGGCCGTTCTCGACGGAGGGCGTGGAGCCGGCGCCGAGCTGGGGGCTCGACCGGCTCGATCAGCGGAGCGGGCTGGATGGGAGCTACACGTACACACAGACGGGCCGCGGTGTGACCGTATACCTGGTCGACACGGGGATCCGCTATACGCACCACGACTTCGGCGGGCGCGCCGTGTTCGGCTACGACGCGTTCGGCGGCGACGGCGTGGACTGCCAGGGGCACGGCACGCATGTGGCGGGCACGATCGGCGGGGCGACGTACGGGGTGGCGAAGGACGTGAGCCTCGTCGGGGTGCGCGTGCTGAACTGCAGCGGCATGGGAACGACGTTAACGGTGCTCGCGGGGCTCGACTGGGTGGCCACGCACGCGAGCGCGCCCGCGGCCGTGAACATGTCGCTCGGCGGCTCGGGTGATTCGCTGGTGGATCTGGCCGTGCAGCACGTGATCGGCGCGGGGATCACGGTGGTCGTGGCGGCGGGGAACAGCACGGCCAACGCGTGCGACTATTCGCCGGCCCGTGTACCGAAGGCGTACACGGTCGGCGCGACGGACAGCACGGACGCGCGCGCGAGCTGGTCGAACTGGGGACTCTGTGTCGATGTGTTCGCTCCTGGCGTGAACATCACCTCCGACGCGTTCACGGGAGACAACGACGCGACGGTGAAGAGCGGGACATCGATGGCCGCGCCGCATGTCACGGGCGCGGCTGCGCTCTACCTCGAGGCACACCCGACCGCGACCCCGGCGGAGGTCGCCGCGGGGCTGGCCGGCTCGACGACCAAGGGCGTGGTGAGCGGCGGCTTCTCCGCCTACAACGACCTCATCTACACGGGGAACGACGGCGCCGACGGGACGGGCGGCGACATTCCGCCCACGGCGAGCTTCACCGCCTCCTGCGGGGGCGGGAGCTGCACCTTCACCGACGGGAGCAGCGATGCGGACGGGTCCGTGGTCGGCTGGCAGTGGGACTTCGGCGATCATACCGGCGACATCTCGCCCAGTCCGACGCACACGTACGCGGCGGTGGGCACGTATCACGTGACGCTGATCGTGCGTGACGATGCGGGCGTTTCCTCCACCGCGTCACAGGACGTCACCATCGGAACGGCACCGCCGCCCTCGAACGCGCCGCCGACGGCCGCGTTCGATGCGGCCTGCGTCGCGCTGGCCTGCGATTTCCAGGACGGGAGCAGCGATCCCGACGGTACGATCACGCAGTGGAGCTGGCAGTTCGGCGATGGCGCCTCCAGCGTGACGAAGACATCGACGGGGATCCAGCACCAGTTCCCGACCAGCGGGAGGTATACGGTGACGCTGACCGTCACCGACAATGCCGGCGCGAGCACGGCCGCCTCCCACGACGTCACGGTGGGGGTCCTGCTCAGCGCCACCAGCTCGCGGCAGAAGGGCCGGCAATCGATCAGCCTGAACTGGACGGGCGCCCAGACCACGAAGGTGGACGTCTACCTGGACGGCTCGGTCCTCGCCACGGTCAAGAACTCGGGCGCGTATACCTTCCAGACCAGTGACCGCGGGAAGACCTCGCACCTGGTGCGCGTCTGCGAGACGGCCGGCATCTGCTCGGCCGACGTGGGCGTCTCGTTCTAGGCGCGCCGACTCGGTACTGAAGGGCAGGCCCCCGGACGCGCCGGCGTCCGGGGGCCGATTCGTGCCCGCCCACGGGGGTCCAACGTCGCGGCGCGCGGGGGAGCGCGCGATCCGGCCGCAGCGGGGCCGCTACGCACGGAGGTCACGGCCCGCGTCGGCGCAGCTCCTCGTGGATCATCCTCGAGAGGACATCGAAGGAGACTGCCCCACCCTCGACAGAGATTCCGTCGATGAAGACGGCCGGCGTCCCGTTGACGCCGACACGCAGACCCTCCGTCCGGTCCCGTTCGACGCGGCCCTTCTGGCGACCGGAGTCGAGGCAGCCCTCGAACGCCGCCGCATCGAGCCCGAGACGGGCGGCCTTCTCCTTCAGCTCGCTCACCGAGAGCCGGTCCTGCTCGTGGAACATGAGGTCGTGCATCTGCCAGAACTTCCCCTGCTCGTTCGCGCAGAGGGAGGCCTCCGCGGCCTTCTCGGCGTTCGGGTGGATGGAGCTCAGCGGGAACTGCAGATAGACGATCCGGACCGTGTCGGCGAACGCCTTCCGGACCTGCTCGAGCGTGCCGAAGAAGCCTCCGCAGAAGGGACACTGGAAATCGGAGAACTCAACCAGCGTCACCGGCGCGTCCGCCCTGCCGCGCGCCGGCGCCCCGTCCAGGTCCAGCGGTACCCGGTAGGGCTGGAGCTCGATCATGACGCCGGCCTCTCGGAAGAGGCGGTCCTCCAGGGTATGCGAGGCAGCCTCGCGACGCTGGTCGCGCAGAAACGCCGCGATCGCGTTGTGCATCTGGACGAGCGGGCGCCCCTGGATGCGATCCGGATTCTCCTGGTACCAGGTGGCGATCTCGACCTCGGTGGGGTCGAGCGACCCGCCGGCCTCGGCGAGGACGAGCTCGTCCACCGTCCTGCCCCGCTTCGCGGACTCGGCGGAGAAGAGGCTGTCGCGCAGGATCTGGCGCAGGGTCGCCTCGATCAGCTTCTGCCGCTCGCGCTCGTAGCCGATCCGCAGACGGTCCAGCTCTGCCCCGGAGCGGGCCCGCACGTCCTCCAGCGTGACGGCGCGGCCACCGATCCGCGCGAGGACGGCGGGCGGGCCTCCCCCTGTTCCGCGCCCGGCCGAGTCCTCGGCGGACTGCGCTCCGGCGTGAACCGGCACGACCGCGAGGAACGCGATCGCCAGTCCCAGCACCCAACTCCGGGAGGTGGGGACAGGCAGGCAGACTGGGGTTTGTCCGAGAATGCTCATATGCTCACCGTCGATTTCGAAAGCCGTCGATTCCCGAGCGGGGGGCGTCCGCGCTGCGCCGGGCGCCTCTCAAAGATGTGCGAAAGGGGCGGTGGAGACCACCGCCCCTTCCGGTTGAGGGTTCAGGCCATGGGCCCGTCGCTACGGCAACGGGCGCTCAGCTGCCAGTGTTCTCCGTGCAGTGCGGCACCCCGGCCAGGCCCTCGTTGTAGTTACCGAGGATGCCCGCCAGGTCGATCCACTGCTGCCGCGTGGCGTTGCCGTTCTTCCCCTTCAGCGCACCGATGGTCGTAGGCGTGTTGGCCGGGTTGTTGAAGAGGTTGTAGGCGTCCTGCAGAGCCTGGGCAACCGCCGCCGGCGGGGTCTGGACGGACACGCCGTTCAGCACCGCGGCCATGTACTGGTCCGCGAGGATGTAGTAGGCGTTGCCCTGCGGGTTCGTCCAGAACACGTCGAACCAGCTCTGGCCACTGTAGAAGAACGTGGTCCCCGGACCGGTGAGCTGGAGGTCCGGCGTACCGTCGCCATTGAGATCCACGTTCGCGTACCAGGCCGGGTCCGCCTTCTTGCTGGCGCCGCCCTTGAAGAGCTCGTTGTGCGTCTTCCAGTAGCCCTGGGTGAGCGTGCAACCCTGGACGCACTCGACCTGGATGTTGACGTACTCGGCATCGAAGTTCGACGTCTGGGTGTCGTTCGTCGTGAACGTCGCCGTGTTGTCGAACCGGTTCGGCCCGCACTGGACCGGGATGTCGTTCGGGCCGAAGGTGTAGCTGTAGCTGAACGTGTGCGTCGTTCCGCTGCTGGCACACCACGTCCCGAACGTCTTCGAGCCGACCTGGACGCCCGCGTTCTTGAGGACGTCGTTCACGTCCACGCACTCGTCGATCTCGGAGGTGGGCGTGCTCGAGAAGGTGACGCTGGCCTGCCCCGAGTACTTCGTGGTGCCACTCGTGCTCGGGGTCAGCTCGGAGGTGTAGGAGTAGTTCTGCTGCGTGGCCGTGGCGGTGTTCGTGCGCGACGTGCCGTCCGGCAGGTCGGCCGCGTACGTGCAGGTCAGGTCACCGCCGGCGGGCACGGTGAGCGACGGGCAGTTGACCGTCGCGTTGATGACCGGCGTCCCGCTGATCGTGTCGATGACGCCCGTCAGCGTGGCCGCCTTGGTCGGGTGGTTGTTGTGGATCTTGATGTTGGTCGTGTTGCCGGTCACGTTCCAGGCACTGTCCCTGGACGTACCCGTGAGCAAGGCCTTGTAGCAGACGTTGAGCGTCTCGCCCTGCTGGATGGTGGCCGTGTGGGTGCTCGAGTCGTACGAGTCGCCACCCGAGGGCAGCGTGAGGAAGCACGACTCATCGATCGACTTGTCGATCGTCCAGCTCCACAGCCGCGTGAACGTCGTGGCCGCGTCCTTGGTCACGGCGAGGGTGTAGCAGGTCACGGCGACCGTCGCCGAGTCCTTGTCCAGCACCGCCGCGTTGTCGCCGTAGAGCGTGGCGATGTTCTTGTGCGAGCCGGCGTCCGTGCCGCAGGTGAACGTCCGCGACGTCGGATGGAAGGTGCCGGTGTTCGGGTACGTCGTCGTCCCGAGCGTCGACTCGACGCCGCCCTGGTAGCTGTCCTTGGCGGTGACGGTCTCGTTCACCGTCGTCTGCTGCGCGCCGGCGAAGTTGATCGACGCCGTGCCGCTGAAATTCTTGGACTGCCCCGTGGACGTCGGCTTGGCGGTCGTCCTGCCCGTGTTCGTCCGCGTGGTGCCGTCCGCCAGCGACTTCGAGTACGTGCAGTCGATCGAGTCGCCTGCCGGCAGGGTGTAGGGCAAGGACCCGGAGATGTCGCCGCCGGCGCTGTTCAGCTGGCAGGTGGAGATGGTACCGACGATCCCGCCGCTGATCGAATCGCTGATCGACTGGATATAGACGGGCAGCGTGTTCGGGTTCTTGATGTAGATATGCCCGTTCACCGTGAAGCCGTCATCCGTGAAGGGCGTGGCGGCCGGCACGACGGAGACCGTGTAGGCCGAGGTGCCATCGTCGCCGTTGAACAGCGCCCACGACGAGGGCGTCACGGTCTTGGTGAGGTCCCAGTGATAGGTGCGCTGCAGCGACGTGTTCGCCGTCTTGGTGACGACCACGTCGAGGCAGTTCACGGTCACGGTGGCGGAGTCGGAGTCGAGGACCGTGCTGTTGTCGCCGATGACCCTGGCGATGTTCTTGTGCTGGCCCTGGTCCGCGTTGCAGGTGAACACCAAGTTGTAGTGGTACGTCTGGTTGCCGGTCAAGCCGCTGTGGTTCTGACTGGGGTTCGTATCCGTGACGTTCACCGTGGCGTTCTTCAGCGTGTCCGGGGTCACGAAGGTGAAGGTGTCGGACTTGGCGGAAGTCACCGCCGCGGCCTGCTCGACGTTCACGGTGTTGACGTACTTGGTCGTGCCCGGGTTGCTCGCGAACGTGTGCGAGTAGTCGCAGAGGAGCGAGTTGCCCGTGGCGAGCGCGTACGGGAACGACACGTGGCAGTCCAGGGTGATCGGGATGTCACCCGGCTCGAGCAGATCCGTCACCGCCGTGATGGTATCGGTCGCGCCGGAGGTGTTGTTGATGCTCACCTGGCCGGTCACGTTCCAGTTGCCGTCGGTGCTGTCCTTGGTGACGACGACCGTGTACGCCGCGGTGTCGGCCTGGCCGCCGAAGAGCGTGATGGTCGTGGGCGTCACCGACTTGGCGATGTCCCAGGTGTACGTGCGCGTGAAGTGCGGGAGGGCCGTCTTGGTGACGGCGACGAAGGGCTGTTTGATGGTCGAGAACTCCTCGAACGTGGCGTCCGACGCCCAGGAGTGGCCGTTCGAGTCGGTGCCGAAGCCGCCCAGGTGCGTATCCACGATGATCCAGAGCCCGCAGGGCGCGGAGGTGACGCCGTTGTAGGGGCACTGGGTCTGCTCGAAGCTGAGCGCGCTGAAGGCATCCAGGAACGCCTGCTCCGGGATCAGGATGTTGTAGTCGAGCGTCTTGCCGCTGCCGCTGGTCAGGGCGTCCGTGGCGAAGCCGGTCTTGTTGTTCAGGTCGTAGACCTTGACGCAGTCGGTGTTCGACCGGAACTGGGACCGCAGCGTGTACTGGTCGGGGTGGTCGGTCGCCGTCTGTTTGCAGACGTAGACGTCGAAGGTGTTGACCGAGATGCGCCAGTCCCCCGCGGCGTTGTTGTTTTCGTTCGCGTCCAGGATGAATTGCCGGTAGAAGTTGGCGCCGACCTTGATGGTCGGCACGTGGTTCAGCGGCAGCGCCTGAGTCCCGGACTTGTCATCGAGCGGGGAGCCGTTGTCGGTGTTGAAGCCGGTCTCCGTCGGGCTGGCCTGGACGCGCAGGAACGGGTTCAGGAGGCCGGTCCCGACCTTGAAGGGGCTCGGGAACGTCCACAGGCCGGCGTAGCCGCCGCTGCTCGTGATCGTCAGCGTGAAGGGCGTGGTCGTCGTCGGCGTGTTGTCCTGGTTCAGGTCCCAGCCGCTGTTGAAGGCCTCGAACTGGGGCGGCGCCGCCCGCGGGTTCGGGGCGGTCGGGCGGTCCGAGCAGGCGAACGCCGCTGCCGCGGCGGCCGCGACGACGGCCAGCGTCGCGGAACGCCAGAGCCAGCGCGTTCGCTTGGTGATTCCTGAAGGATTCGACATCGGATCTCTCCTGGCTGCCAAGGGTTTCCGTGGAGGCGGGGACAGCCTCCGCGGGCTCTCCCACGGCAGCCGGGCGATCTCGGAGAGATCCTGGCTTTGCGGACCGGCCTCGCGGCCGGGGTGCCTTTGTCGGGGAGCTGGGGAACGCCTTGCTGCGGCCGGGTTCCGCCGCGGCCGCTGGTCATGGGTCTACTTCAGACGGGTGGAGGCATGCGCTTACTCCCGTGGAAGGGCCGAGAAAACGCCCGCTCGAAGGCGCCGGTCGGATCTCCGACCGGCATTCGAAGCGGGCGCTCCATGCACCGGACTGCGGGCCCGTCGCGGCCTCGGCCGAGGCGCCGGACGGACATGTTCACGGCGCGAGTCTAAGGCGGCCTCGTCACGCTGCCGTCCCGTGGCCGTCACGCGGCCGTAATGTCAAGAAGAATCCCGGCGCGACATGGTGCTGCGACAGATCCGTGACACGAGTGTGGCGGGTGTCACGATAGTTCGTGGCGCCTGCTGCGAGCGGGGGATCAGTGGCAGAAAAGAGATGGGCGAGGGATGATTTCACCGTGGCTGCGGCGGCGGAGACGCGCGGTTCTGTCCGCGCGCACGGGATTCGGGCACGGGAGGCACACACGCAGGAGCACCCGCACACGGGGGATCAGGCGCGCGGATGCGCCTTGTCGTAGACCTTCCTGAGGTGTTCCCGGGACGTATGCGTGTAGATCCGCGTCGTGGAGAGCGACGCGTGGCCGAGGAGCTCCTTGACGGCGAGGAGGTCGGCGCCGGCGTCGAGGAGGTGGGTGGCGAAGGAGTGGCGGAGCGAGTGGGTGGAGACGTCGGCGTCCTCGGCGACACTGTCGAGGAATCCGCCCACGATGGACTGGAGCCGGCGGGCGGTGAGGCGGCGGCGGCGCTCGGAGATGAAGACGGCGTCGCGGTCGGCGGCGGGGGCGTCGCCTCGGGCGACCTCGGCGCGGCGGAGCTCGTAGCGCCGAAGGGCGCGGACGGCGGCGGAGCCGAGGGGGACGATACGCTCCTTCCGGCCCTTGCCGCGGACCTTGACCTGGTCGCCGAGGAGGTCGAGGTCCTTCCAGTCGAGGCCGCGCAGCTCGGAGAGGCGCATGCCGGTGGAATAGAAGGTCTCGAGGATGGCGAGGTCGCGGAGCGCGCGGAAGTTGCCCTCGGCGGCGCGGGTCTCGGCAAGCGCGAAGACGGCCTCGATCTGCGGCCGCGTGAGCCAGCCGGGGAGGGTGCGCTGGAGCTTGGGGGAGCGGACGGCGCGGCCGGGGTTGCCCGTGATACGCTCCTCGCGGTGCAGGAACCGGAAGAAGGAGCGGGCGGCGGAAAGCTTGCGCGCAATGCTCCTGCGGGCGAGCCCGCGCCGGGTCAGGTGGCCGAGGAAGGCGCGGAGCACGAGGCGGTCCACGTCGCCCCAGCCCCACTTCCCCGCCCCGTCGCGCTGATCGAGGAACGCGGCGAGCTCGGCCAGGTCGCGGCGGTAGGCGGCGACGGTGTGGGGGCTGAGCTGGCGGCCATCCTCCAGGTGGCGGAGGAAGTCGGCGATGTCCTGGTGCGGGCTGTTGGTCACGGGTCTTCAATCTAACGGGCTTTGAACGGACGGGCACGGGGCGGGGGCAGGGATTCCGGTCTCCTCCATCCACGCGGCGAAATCACTTCTCGCGCGCTCGACCAGCGCCTCGCGGCGCATACGCTTGTCGCGGACGTGCTCGGCGAGGGGGTCGAGGAGGCCGAAGTTGGAGTTCATGGGCGAGAAGCGGGCGGGCGGGGTCGTCGCCAGGTAGCGCATCAGGGCGCCGAGCATGGTGGTGGGCGGCGGAACGACGGGGTCGAGGCCGCGCACGAGGCGGTCGAGGTTCACGCCCGCCAGGATTCCGGAGGCGGCGGACTCGGTGTATCCCTCGACGCCGGTGAGCTGGCCGGCGAAGATCAGGTCGGGGCGGGCGGCCGGTGCGCCGGCGGGCGCGAGGCTGGCGGGGAAGCTCAGGTAGGTGTTGCGGTGGATGGAGCCGTAGCGGAGGAACTCGGCGTTCTCGAGGCCGGGGATCATGCGGAAGACGCGGCGCTGCTCGCCGGTGCGGAGGCGGGTCTGGAATCCGACGAGGTTCCACATCTGGCCGGTGCGGTCCTCGCGGCGGAGCTGGAGCACGGCCCAGGGACGTCGGCCGGTACGGGGGTCGCGCAGGCCGACGGGCTTCATGGGGCCGAATCGCAGGGTGTCGTCGCCGCGCTCGGCGAGGACCTCGACGGGGAGGCAGCCCTCGAAGAAGGGGATGTCCTCCCAGTCGTGGCCCGGGTAGACGTCGGCGGCGCGGATGGCGGCGAGGAAGGCCTCGTAGCGGTCGCGGTCGAGCGGGCAGTTCAGGTAGTCGTCGCCATCCCCCTTGCCGTAGCGGGAGCCGAAGTACGCGATGTCCAGGTCGAGGCCGTCGCGGGCGACGATCGGGGCGATCGAATCGTAGAAGGCGAGGCCGTCGTCTCCGAGCAGCCGGGCGATTGCCGCGGTGAGCGCGTCGGAGGTGAGCGGGCCGGTGGCGACGACCGCCGGCCCCTCGGGCAGCGCGTGGACCTCGCGGCGCTCGATGGCGATGCGGGGGTGGCCCTCCACGAGCTCGGTCATCCGGCCGGCGAAGCGCTCGCGGTCGACGACCAGCGCCGTGCCGCCGGGGACGCGGCACTCGTCGGCCGCGGCGAGGAGGATGGAGCCGAGCGAGCGCATCTCGGACTTGAGGAGCCCGTGCGCGTTGGTCAGGTCCTCGCTCTTGAAGGAGTTGGTGCAGACGAGCTCCGCCAGCCGGTCG
This sequence comes from uncultured Gemmatimonadales bacterium, assembly GCA_963708135.1. Classification (GTDB taxonomy): domain Bacteria; phylum Gemmatimonadota; class Gemmatimonadetes; order Longimicrobiales; family RSA9. The sequence continues at coordinate 2,660,520 of OY970192.1, forward strand.
GTCCGATGGGCGGGCGTGGCGCGGACGGGGCGCATCTCGACGAGGGTGACGTCGTGGCCGCGGGCGGCGAGCTGCCAGGCCGCCTCGCAGCCGGCCAGCCCGCCGCCGACGACGCTCAGCGCCGCCACGGCGCTACCCCTTCTCCGCGGCGAAGCTCTCGGGCGCGAACTCGCCCTTGCAGGACGGGCACTTGAGGAATTCGCCGCGCGCCTTGGTGCTCTTCTCGACGAGGAAGGGCCCGCCACAGTCCGGGCAGGGGCCGGGCACGGGGCGGTCCCAGCTCGACCACTTGCAGTCGGGGTAGCGGGTGCAGCCCCAGAAGGCCTTGCCGCGGCGGGTCCTCTTCTCGCCGATCTCGCCCTGGCCACACTCGGGGCAGACGAGGCCGGGGATGGTGACCGGCTGCGTGTGCTTGCACTCCGGGTAGTTGCTGCAGGCAATGAAGGGGCCGTAGCGGCCCTGGCGCTCCACGAGCTCCGCGCCGCACTTCGGGCAGGTGAGGCCGGTGGGCTTCGGCTCCGCCCGCTCCTTCTCGTCGAGCGACTTCGTGTAGCGGCACTCCGGGTAGCCGGAGCAGGCCAGGAAGCGGCCGAAGCGATTCCAGCGGACGACGAGCGCCTCGCCGCACTCGGGGCATTCCCCCGCGTCGCCGGCGACGACCTCCTTCACGATGGCGTCGCTCGTCCTCTCGCCGTCGGCCAGCTGGCGCTGGAAGGGGACGTAGAAGGCCTCGAGCACCTGGCGCCAATCGAGCTCGCCCTCCTCGATACGGTCGAGCTCGGACTCCATCTCGCTGGTGAAGCCGACGTTGAAGAGGTCGGGGAAGACGCGCACGAGCACCTGCGCCACGGTCTCGCCGAGGGGGGTGGGGAAGAAGCGCTTCTGCTTCACCTCGACGTACTCACGGTCCGTGATGGTGGCGATGATCTGCGCGTAAGTCGAGGGGCGGCCGATGCCGAGGCGCTCGAGCTCCTTCACGAGGCTCGCCTCGGTGAAGCGGGGCGGCGGCTGGGTGAAGTGCTGGGCCGGCAGAATGCGGAGGAGGCGGCAGGGGTCGCGCTCCTCGAGGGGCGGCAGCGGCGCGAGGTCGTCCAGGGTGCGGTGGTCGCCGTCCTCGCGGGCCTCCTGGTAGAGGCGGGTGAAGCCGTCGAAGCGCATGACGGAGCCGGTGGCGCGGAAGAGATAGCGGCGGCCGCTCGAGCCGGCGAGGTCGAAGTCCGCCGTCGTCGTGTCGTAGATGGCGGGAGCCATCTGCGCGGCGACGAAGCGCAGCCAGACGAGCTCGTAGAGCCGCTGCTGGTCACGGTCGAGGAAGCGGCGCATGGCGTCGGGGCGGCGCGAGGCTTCGGTGGGACGGATGGCCTCGTGGGCCTCCTGCGCGCCCTTCTGCTGCTTCCCCTGCCAGAGGCGGGGAGAGGCGGGCAGGTAGGCGTCACCGAAGTCGCCGCGGATCAGGTCGCGGGCGGCGCCGGCGGCGCTGGCCGCGACGCGGGTCGAGTCGGTACGCATGTAGGTGATGAGGCCGACGGAGCCCTCGCCGCCGATCTCGACGCCCTCGTAGAGCTGCTGGGCCACGCGCATGGTCTTCTGCGGGGAGAAGCCGAGGCGCTTGGCGGCCTCCTGCTGGAGCGTCGAGGTGGTGAAGGGGGCGGGCGCGTTCTTGGTGCGCTCGCGCCGCTTGACCTCGGTGACGACGAAGGGCACGCCGTCGATGTCGTGGAGCACGCCGGTGGCCTGGCCCTCGTTCTCGAGGGTAAAGGCCTTGCCGTCGATGTGGTGGAGCCTGGCCTCGAAGCCCTGCTCGTCCTTCTCGAGCTCGGCGGTGATGGACCAGTACTCCTGCGCGACGAAGGCGCGGATCTCGGCCTCGCGCTCGGCGATGAGGCGGAGCGCGACGGTCTGCACGCGGCCGGCGGAGAGGCCGGGGCGGATCGGCTTCCAGAGGAGCGGGCTGACCTGATAGCCGACGAGGCGGTCGAGGATACGGCGGGCCTGCTGCGCCTCGACCTTCTTCATGTCGAGCTCGGCGGGATGGTCGAGCGCGCGCCGGACGGCGTCGCGCGTGATCTCGTGGAAGAGCACGCGGCGGAAGCGGCCCTGGCCGTTGCCGTCGTAGCCGAGCTGCTCGGCCACGTGGTAGGCGATGGCCTCGCCCTCGCGGTCGGGGTCGGTGGCCAGGATGACCTGGTCGGAGGTGTTGGCCTCACGGCGCAGCTCCTGGATGATCTTGCCCTTGCCGCGGATGGTGACGTAGCGCGGCTCGAAGCCGGCCTCCACGTCTACGCCGAGCTCGCGCTCGGGCAGGTCGCGGATGTGGCCCACCGAGGCACGGACCCGGTAGCCGGGCCCGAGATATTTTCCAATCGTGCGCGCCTTGGCCGGCGACTCCACGATCACGAGGTGCGTCTTTTCAGCCGTCTTGCTCATTCGACTCCTGCTCTGGGTCCTCACCCGTCGTCCACCGCCACCAGCTCCGCGATCCTGCGCGCCACCTGCTCCGGGTCCGCGCCGGCCGCGTCGACCACGGCGTCGGCGCGGCTGTAGTACGGTTCGCGCTCCTCGATCAGCATCCGGGCGCGTGCCAGTGGATCCGGACCGGCCAGGAGCGGCCGGCGCACGGGATCCGCCGAGGCACGGCGGACGGCCTCCTCCGGCGTGACGCGCAGCCAGACCAGCAAGCTGCCGGGGCACAGCCGCTCCAGCAGCCCGGCCTGCGTGATCCAGCCACCGCCGGGCGCGAGCACGATGGCGGTCCGACAGCCGAGCTCGGCCGTCAGCTCCGCCTCGAGCGAGCGGAACGCGGCCTCGCCGGGGCCGGCGAAGATCTCGGCCACGGAGAGCCCGGTCCGGGCGGAGATCACCTCGTCGAAGTCGGCGAAGTCCCAACCCAGGCGGGCGGCCAGCCGGCGGCCGACCGTGCTCTTTCCCGAAGCCATAAAGCCAACGAGGACGATGCGCTGGACGCGCGGGTCAACCGCCTGCACCGCCGGGCCCCGCGAGCTCCGGCCGTCTTGCCGCGAGTCCCTCCATGTACCCGCGGTGGTTCCGCAGCAGCTCGGCCATCGAGTCGCCGCCGAACTTTTCGAGGACGGCATCGGCGAGCACGATCGCGACCATGGCCTCGCCGACGACGCCGGCGGCGGCCAGCGCCACGACATCGCTGCGCTCGCGGATGGCGTCGGCACGGCTCCCGGTGCGCAGGTCCACGCTGCGCAGCGGCCGCATGAGCGTGGAGAGCGGCTTCATGGCCACGCGCGCCACGAGGGGCTCGCCGGTAGTCATTCCGCCCTCGAGTCCCCCGCGTTGTTCGACAGGCGCTTGTACCCACCGGTCCCCGGGAGGTTGCCTCGCTCGAAGGCGGCGGCATCCCGCTCGATCTCGTCGTGGACCTCGGAGCCGTGGCGGCGCGCGGCCTCGAAGCCGAGTCCGATCTCGACGCCCTTCATGGCCTGGATGGACATGAGCGCACCGGCGAGGCGGCCATCCAGCTTGCGATCCCAGGCGACGTGGCTGCCGAGCCCGGCCGGCAGCCCGCGGGCGACGACCTCGAAGACACCGCCGAGGGTGTCGCCGGCCTCCTTTGCGGCGTCGATCGCATCGATGATGCGTGCTTCGGCGGAGCGATCCAATACGCGGATGGGACTTTCGTCGGCGACGGCGTCGATGTCGTCGGGGTAGCCGCCCTCGGGCAGAGGCGCGTCGATGCCGCCGAGCGAGACGATGTGGCTGCCGACGCTGATCCCGAGCTCGGCGAGCAGCCGCTTCGCGACCGCGCCGGCGGCGACGCGGGCGGTGGTCTCACGGGCGGAGGCGCGCTCGAGGACGTCGCGGGCGTCATCGCGGGCGTACTTGAGGACGCCGACGAGGTCCGCGTGGCCCGGGCGTGGCAGGTGGACGCGCCTGAGCAGGTCCGGATCGACATCGGCGGGCGGCGGCTCGTGGCTCATGGCGACGCGCCAGTTCTCCCAGTCGCGGTTCCAGATCACGAGGGAGAGGGGCGAGCCGAGGGTCTCGCCGAAGCGGACGCCGGAGATGAGCTCGGCACGGTCGCGCTCGATCTTCATGCGGCCGCCGCGGCCGTAGCCGCCCTGGCGGCGGCGGAGCTCGGGGTCGATGTCGCGCTCGGCGAGGAGCGAGAGCCCGGCGGGGACGCCCTCGACGAGGGCAATGAGACCGCGCCCGTGGGACTCGCCGGCAGTGTGGAAGCGGAAGTGCATGGACGCAGGATTCGGGGTTCGGGGCTCGCGTGGCAAAAAGAGCCCGGCCGAAACCGGGCTCCTCGCCTGTCAACCACGCCTATATAACGCTCCCGCGCCGGGGCGCGCCACCCCGGGTGGTCGCGCCGGCGGCGGCGGTACGGAGGCGAGCGCCGCCGGCGGCCCGAGGACGAGCGCCGGCGCGAATGGGCGAGGGGATGCTCCCGGCCGGCGCGCGGCGGCAGCGGAGGCGGCGGCCACCGCGGCCGTGATCCGGACCTGCCGGGTTACGGCTTCGCTCACGGCGCCCGTCGTGTCGGTGACGGTGGCGGTCACCACGAGGATGCTGTCGGCCACGGCGCCGGGGAGCCCGACCAACACGTCCTGGGTGAGGCCAGTGGCGGCCGGGTCGATGGCGACCGGGATGTTCTTCTGGACGGCCGAGCTGAGCACGATGTTGAGTGCGACGATCGGGCGGCTCCCCGTCGCCTCGACGTGGACGGTAAAGGTAGCGCCGGCGGCGGCGGATTCAGGGACGGTCATGGCCGTGATCTCGGGTGCGCTGGCCGAGACCGCCAGACGGAACAGATTGTCTCCGTTGCAGGCGCCGAGGAGTACGGCGCCGGCTGCTACGGCGGCGGGAGCAAGACGGCGGCGGCGGCGCGATTGGGCGGGCATCATGACTCACCCTGCCTGAGGATGTGAGGCGTGACCATGATGAGGAGGTCGCGCTTGGTCTCACTGTTCGTGGTGTTGCGGAAGAGGCCGCCGATCACGGGCAGGTCCATGAGCAGCGGGATCCCCGCGTGGACCTTGCTCTTCTCGATGATGGTGAGGCCGCCGACGACGGCGGTCTCGCCATCGTTGACGAGCACCTGGGTCTCCGCCTGCTGCGTCTGGAAGGTGACGCCGAGGTCGGAGGGAGCCAGGGCGATGTTGGATCGCTCCGCGTGCAGCTCGAGGAGGATCTGATCGCCGGTGACGTGGGGCGTGACCTTGAGGATCACGCCGGTGTTCTTCATCTGCACGTTGGCGCGCGGGACGTTGGCGCCGCCGGCCGCGCCGGTGGCGGCGCCCGCGTCGATGACGCGGATCGGCGTCTGCTCACCGACCTGGATGTTGGCCTCGCGGTTGTCCATGACGGTGAGGACGGGCGTGGCCTGGATGTCGCTCAGGCTGAGGGTCTGCAGCGCCTCGACGAAGGCGACGAGAGAGTGGCGCCCGAGCACGAGTGAAGTAAGCAGCTGGAGCGTGGGCGAGGCGACGCGGGACGCCGCGTTGCCGAGCGCGGCGACCGAGTTGCCGCCGAGCAGGACCACGTTCTGGTTCGTCTGCTCCTCGGGCTCGAGGACGCCGTTGCCGTTCTTGTCGGCGAAGCCGGGGTTGACGCTGTTGAGCTGGTTGCCGCGCGAATCCTTCAGGTCGTAAACGATGCCGAGCCCCTCGAGCGCCGTGCGGTCGATGAAGAGCAGCTTGGCCGAGATGGTGACCTGTGGCGTGCGCACGTCGAGCTGCTGGATCATGGGCCCGAGGCGCTCGATGACCGAGCGGCCGTCGGAGACGACGATCGTGTTGGTGTTGCGGCTCGTGGTGACCTTGCCCCGGTCGGAGAGCAGGCCCTTGATGGCAGTGACGATGGAGTCGACGGGGATGTAGCTGATGCGGAACTGCCGCGTGACGAGCTCCTCGTTCTTCTCGTTCTCGCGCAGCTTCTCCATCTTCTCGACCTGGATGATCCCGCTCTCCATCTCCTGGGCGGCGAGGCCGTGGGCCTGGAGGATCGCGTTGAGCGCGGTGTCCCACGGCTTGTTCTTGATCTCCGCGGTCACCGTGCCGGTCACCCCCTCGCCCGCCACGATGCTCTTGCCGGAGAACTCGGCGAAGGTCGTGAGGACGTCGAGGATGGGCGTGGCGTCAAAGGAAACCGTGATGAGCGGCTTGTCCTGCGCAGGGTTGCGGACCGGCGCACGGGCGGGCGGCGCGGCGGGACGGGCCGCGGCCGGAGCCGGAGCGAGATCGGAGGCGTCGGGGGCGGCCGAGCGGTTGGCCGCCTGGATGACGGCGGGGCCGGTGGACCACGGCTGGAAGGCGCCCGCGGGGTTCGGGAAGCGAACCACGATCCTGTCGCTCTGCCGCTCGAGCGTGTAGCTGACCTTCTGGTCGAGGTCGAAGACGATGCGCACGACGCCAGCGCGGAACTGGCTGGCCCGGACGGCGCTGATGCCGCCGCGGCCGACCTCGGCGTAGCGGGTCTCCGGCAGGCCCTGGCGGGCGCCGGTGATGTCGACCACGAGGCGGTCGGGCGCGTCGAAGAGCTGGTCCTCGACGCTGACGGGTCCGCTGACGCGGATCTCGACCTGCGTCTGCCCGTCGGCGGGCGTGATGCTGACCCCCGTGACCGTGGTCAGGGCGGTGAGCGCGGCCATCATGACCGCGAGCAGGAGACTCATTCCTTCTCTCCTTCCGCGTTATTGGGCTTCAGGTCGAGCGTTTCCCGTCGCACGACGCCGAAGTTGTTGACCGCGAAGATGACGCGGTCCTGGTCGATCTCGATGACGCGGGCGTTGCCCAGGAGATCACCCTTGCGGACCTTGTAGACCTTCTTCGAGCCGGCATCGGCGAGGAGCACGACGCTGCGCCCGGGCGCGTCCGAGTAGATGATCCCTCGCAGCGAGAGGTCCTCGAAGCGGGGCCCGATATCGAACCGTCCGACGAGCGGCGTGAATGGGTCGCGGCCGGGCGCGGGGTAGCTGAACACCTCGCGGTCGAAGGCGAGCTCCGGCCCCGGCTCCTTGCCGGCCATCACGGCAACGCGTCTGGGGGCGGGCCCCGGCGGGCTCTGGGCGGCGAGCGGCGCGGCGGCCGCGAGCGCGAGCGTGGCCAGGACAGCAATGCTAGGTCTGGGCATTCGGCTTCTCGACGGTCGGGGGCGCATCCTTGGGCGCCGGGATCACGTAGGTCTCGATCTTGAACTTGGCCTCGAGGCGCTGGAGCCCGTTCTTCTCCCTCTCCGGGCGGGGTTGCAGGTTGACCTCGAGCGGCGTGACGATGCGGGGGAGCGAGCCGACGGCGGTCAGGAACCGGCCGACGTTGGCGTACGGGCCGTAGACGCTCATGTCGTAGGTCTGTTTGTCGTAGTAGGCGCCGGGCACCTCGGCCTCGGGTCGGACGAGGGAGAGCTCGACGCCGGCCTCGTCGGCGCGCTCGGTCATGACGTGGAGCAGCTCGGGAACTTCCTCGCTGGTGGGGATGAGCTGCTCGAGCCGGCGCATGTGCTCCTGATAGAGGGCGAGCTTCTGCTTGAGGTCGTTGCCGCCCTGGGCGAGGACGGCCTTGGCCTGGGCGTTCTTGGCAGCCAGGCCCTCGACGTGCTCGCGCAGCGTCTGCACCTCCTGCGTGCTCTTGCCGTACAGGAAGTACCAGTAGGCGAAGAGTCCGATGATGGGCAGCGCACCGATGAGGATGAGGCGCTGCTTCTTCGGGTCCTGCGGCAGGAACGCCATCTACTGCTCCTGTGTGAAGAGGGGCACCGTCTGGATCGCGTCCGGCGGCGGCGCCTCGTACCGGGCGTTGAGAGCGAAAGCGTGCAACAGCTTGCCGCCCTCCTTGACGAGCTCGGTCGAGGTGAGGGTGACGCCGTGGATGAACGGCGAAGCCTCGAGATCCTTCATGAACTCGGTAAGGGCAAACGTGTTTCCGGTGCGGCCCTCGATGCGGAATGTCGGGCGCCGGCTGGTGGAGTCGCCCTCCGTCGCGTAGAGGGCGGTCAGCCACGTGTAGGCCGGCAAGGCGCGGTTGACCTCGCTCAGGATGTGGCTCCAGACATAGCGATCGGCGTCGATCTGCTGGATGATCTGGAGCTTCTGGGCGATGGTGTCGCGCCGGGCCTGGAGGCGTCGGTTGGCGAGGATCATGGTGGCGTAATGGGCGGAGTCCTGGCGCGCCTGGTCGAGCGTGAGCTCGAGGGCGGCCTTCTCCGAGCGCGGGCCGAAGAACATCCAGCCCACGACGGCGGGTCCGATGATCCAGGCCGCGATGACGAAGGCAAGCACGCGATCGAACTGCGGCAGCCTGCCGAGCTTCGGCAGGGAACGGCCTGCGCGTGCGCCGCGTCGGACGGGGCGCTTCGTCGCACCGGGAACCAGATTGACTTCGATCAAAGCGGTCGCCTCGCGTTCGTGCTACCGGGCATTACGGAGGGCCAGGCCGATCGGCAGCATCAGCATGGGCGCGAATTCGTCCAGGGAGATGGACTGCGCGACCTCGGGCCGCACGGCCACGCGCTGGACGGGGCTCGCGGACTCGGCGGGGACGCCGAGTCGCGTCCCCAGGGCCGCCACCATCCCCGGGACGCGAGCGCCGCCGCCGGAGACGTAAACCTTCACGAGACCGCGGGCGCCGGCGCCGTTGCCGGCCTGCTGGAGGACGAAGGCGACGGCGCGCTCGATGCCGACGGCGAGCTCGTCCACCCGCTCGCGGAGGAAGCCGGCGAGGTCGACCGCCTCGCCCTTGCCCTGGATGGCGGCCTCGGCCTGGTCGGCGGCGAGGCCGCGCTCGCGCTGGAGCGCCTCGCGCAGCCGGCGCGAGCCGAAGGGGACGTCGCGCACGAGCACGGGGACGCCGTCGGAGAGCAGGTCGATGTTGGTGGTCTCGTGGCCCACGTTGACGAGGGCGGCGAGGCCGCGGGTCGGCTCGGGGTAGTTGCGCTCGAAGGCGTTGTGGAGGGCGAAGGCCTCGACATCGATGACCGTGGGCCGCAGGCCGGCGTCGGCGAGCAGGCTCAGGCGGTTCTCGATGAGCTCACGCTTGGCCGCGACGAGCAGGACCTGCATCTGGGGTCCCTCGCCGTCGGGATCGAGGATCTGGTAGTCGAGCTGCACGCTCTCCATGTCGAAGGGCACGTGCTGCTCGGCCTCCCAGCGGATGACCTCCTTGGCGTCCGAGTCGCTCATCCGATCCATCTGGATCTTCTTGATGATCACATCGTGGCCGCCGACGGCCGCAACGACCTCCTTCTTCTTCAGGCCGGCGCTCTCGATGACGGAGCGCACGGTCTCGGCGACGAGGACCGGATCCATGATCTCGCCCTCGACAATGGCGTCGGGCACGAGCGGACTGGTCACGATCTGCGTGATCTCGGGCTCGGGCTTGGAGTGGTCGATGACGACCAGCTTGACGAAGCCACTCCCAATGTCCAGCCCCGCGGACACCTTGCTGCGGCCGAATCGTCCCATCAGCGGACCAGTCCTGTTCCCGGACTTGAAGAATGTCGGGGGAGACCAACGTGTGGAGATTCCACCTTAGCTACCCCCATCGAGGGTGTCAAGAGCGAACTCATGATCAGCTGGCGCCCACGGCGGAAAGGTCGAACCAGGACCGGGTCGCGAGCGGCACGGGACGCACCACGCCGGTGAGGTTCTCCTGCGCGCGCTTGATGGCGCAGCTCGAGAAATTCACGACGGAATTGCCGAGCGCAGTGCTCGTCTCCGAGAGCACGCCGCCGTCGTAGAGCAGTGCGCTGCCGTAGAGATGCGCACCGGTCCCACTGGTGGTCATGCTCCCCTTGACGATCACGACGCCGTAGAAGTTGAAGCCGCCGGTCATATCGAGGTTGCCGTCGACCAGGAGGACGCCCTGTCCGGTGGTACTGGACGAGATGTGGAGATCGCCCTGGGCGTGGATGATCGGCCAGTACATGTAGCAGGCGTTCGTGCTATCGGTGGGTGCGCCCCAGTTGGTCTTGACGCTGTGGTCGCACGCGCCGCTGGCGGTGAGGAGGGGACCCGTGCTTGTGATGGTGATACCGGCCGGCAAGCTGATGGTGGCCATGGCGGCGAGGTCGTCATAGCTGAGGTCGCCGTAGGAGAAGAAGCTCGAGTTGTCGAGGGCGGTGTCCTGCTGGATGGGCCCCACGATCACCGAGCTGCCCTTGTCGGTGATGAGCGTCGTGTCCTTGGCGACGATCGAGGCCTTGGTGCCGCTGCTGGTGCAGTCGTTCCAGTTCGTGGGGATGGTGTCGGCGCCGGAGATGGTCGCGTTGCCGCCGAGGTCGAGGGAGCCGTAGGTCTGGACGGCACGGTCGGCGGGGAAGCTGACGTTGATGGTGCGGAGCACCGTCGCGAGCGAGTGGGCGGCGCTCATCGGCTGGCCGTGGCGCATGAGGACGCCTCTCGAGCCGACGTAGGCGAGGCGATTGGCGAACTTCCGGATCGTGTACACGTACAGGCCGAGCGTGTCCGCGCCGGTCGTGACGTAGCCGGTGTCGGGCCCAACGGTGGTGTAGGGGGCGAGGGAGTTGAAGTCGTTGGCGCTCATGGTCCCGAGCACCCTATTCAGGCCCTGCTCGGCGATGTAGCCGGCCTCGTCGGCATTGCGCGAGCTGCTGGCGGTGGTGCTCTCCTGGTTGACGGCGTAGAAGCCGCCCGTGACGAGAGCGCCGACGACGACCAGGGCAAGCAGCGCGCCGACAAGGGCGAAGCCGTCGCGGGCGGAGCGCGGGGGAACGGGGCGGAGGTTGGTGTCCATGGCCATGCTCTCAGTTCCCGCGGAGGTAGACCTGCGTGGTCAGCGAGTCGGCGTAGACGCGTGCGCTGGACGACCCGGTTCCGGGGGTCAGGCCCTTGGCGGTGATAGTGACGAGGGCGATGTTGGCCGGGTTGATCGTGGCCGCGCCGCTAGCGTCGAGGTAGCCGAGCACCAGGCCGTTCTGGGCCGGGGGCGCCAGCGGACCGATCAGCGCGACGGCGGTATCGCCGGCGATGCGCCGGCCGAGCGACCACTGGCCGGCGATCTGGTAGAGGCCGTAGGTGACCCAGCGGAAGGAGCGGACGGGCGCATCCTCGAGCACGCCCGAGAGCGCGCTGCCGGAGATGCCGCCGATGCGATCATCCGTGGTCCCGGGCCAGCTCGTCGAGCAGGTCGTGTGTGAGGGCGTGTTCGCCACGCCGGTCACGTTCCAGGCGTCATCGCCACCGGTGTCGGGCGCATGGTCGGCGAAGATGAGGATGCTGTCGTCCTTCGCGAAGTCGAGGGTGCCCATGCGGTGCACGTCGATGGAAGGGCCGGTCGCGTCGGTGGTGCAGACGAAGCCGACCTTCTCGAGGACGCGAAACCGGATGGAGTCGGTGGAGGCCATGGCGATGTCGCCGCCATTGGCGCTCGACTGGCGGAGCTCGGCGGCAAGGACCTGGACGGCGGTGCGCATGGTCTGCTGCGTCGTGATGACGGCATTGAGCTGACGGCTGGTCCGCTCCTGGACGGCGAGGGTCTGGTAGACCGCGCTCATGACCACGGCGCCGAGCACGACGACGATCAGGAGCTCCACGAGCGAGAAGCCGGCGCGGCGGGCGGTCATGATCCGAACGGGCGGAAGAAGCTGACGACAAAGGTGTCGGCCGCGGTCGTGCTCCAGCCGTGGCCGAGGACGTAGCCGGGTCCGCGCGTAATGAAGGCGACGCTCTTGAAGTTGACCTGCCCGTTCACGCTCGCCCCATTGGTCACGTTCCACCAGACATTGTAGCCGTCGTAGGCGACGGCGCTGCCGGCGGCGCGGTTCACGATGCCGTCGAAGTTGGTGAGGCGCATGCTCTCGGCGGCCTCGGCGACGGCCGCCATCCGATGCGACCGCAGTCCGGCGACGCGGACCTGGACGCTCATGAAGGTCGAGGATGCGGCGAGGCCGAGAAGCCCGACGGTCAGGATGACCATCGCGGCCATGACCTCGATGAGGGTGAACCCCTGGCGCCCGTCGTGCGAGGCCGGACTCATAGGCGATCGACCTGCCCGAGAACCTGGACACGGGCGCTGTAGGCCTGATCCGCGCGCGTGAAGGTCACGGTCTGGGGAAGGTCTCCGTTGGAGCAGGAGGAGAGGGCGAACCCGCGCGGACCGTAGCAGACCACGACAGTGGCATTGTCCGACGTCGAGACGGCGGTACCGTACTGGGTGCGGAAGTAGATGACGTCGATGGTTCCGGACGTATCCGTGATCCGTGCGAGGGCGCTGTCCGGCTTCAGCGTCATGGTTACGGTCTCGCCGCGCTCGAGCGCGTTGCTGCGGGCCCTGTTGGCGAGCCATGTGTAGGAGTCGCGGGCGGCGTGCGCGGCGGTGGAGCGCTGCGCAGACTCGAAGCCGGAGGTGGCCATCCCCAGGAGCACCGTGGAGATGAGGAGGACGAAGAGGAGCTCGATCATGGTGAAGCCCGCGCGCACGCCACGCGGCCGCCGGCGCGTCGCGCCGGGTGCCGTCGGGCGCAGACTCCACGCGCGTCGGGCTGATCGGATCATCTTCACCTCCGGAAATCGGCGCGCCCGGCGCGGATGGATACCGGCCGGGGGCTTGCCGGGCCGGGCATACGAGTTCCGTGCCCGGGGCCAAGGCGCACCGCGACAACGATTTGCGGTACGAGTCCGGCTTGCCCGCCGGAAAAATTGTATCGGCTCCCGGTACTCTTTTCGACGTCATTCGAGCGCCATGCCGTCAGAAGAGCGGGATCCACCAGCGGCCCGAGGGCCGGAGCGGGCGGTCGAAAGCGGAGCGCAGCAGCGCCTCGATAAGCGGGCAGGCGCGGTAGGCGATCGCTCCCGCGATGCTGGACGGCGAGACGGAATCCGATGCCGCCCCCGCGGCGGGGGAGGCGGGCACGCCGGCGATGCGGACGGCTCCCTCGATGCTCGCGCCCGCGTCGATCTCGAGGCTCGCCCCGACGAGCACGGCGCCGAAGAACCGCGCCCGCCCGCGGACTACGAGCCTGCCACCGACCGCGAGCACGCCCTGCCCGACCCCGCCGTCGATGACCAGGTCCCCCGGGGCGAAGATGAGCGGGAAGTAGGCGCCGCAGGGCGCGGTCGGGTCGAGCGGCGCTCCCCAGTTGGCGGGCGCGGTGGCGAGGCAGGTGGCGCCGTCGTCGACCGGCGCGGGCCGCAGTGTGCCGCTCTCGGTACGATCGGCCAGTCGGCCGATGTCGTTCCAGGTGAGCGGCCCGAGGCCGCCGCCGCCCGGCGCATCCGCCGGGGCGGCGGCGGTCGGAGCGAGCGCGGGGTCGACGAGCAGCAGCGGTTCGCCCAGCAGCGTGCCGGGCGCCGCATCGACGAGCGCGGCGTCCGGCGCCGCGAGCGCGGGATGCAGGGGCCCGCCGAAGACGGCGGCGAGCGTATCGGCGGCGCTGGCAGGGTCGCACGTGGCCGTCGCCATACCGGCCGCCGGCGCGGTGGCATCGACGCGGGCGCCGGCCGCGGTCGCGATGGGCGCGCCGGTGGTGAGGGCCGCGGGGAAGGGGGCGAGGAGCTCGCGCAGCTCGAGTGCTCGGACCCGCACGCCCGCCAGCGCGCGCGCCCGTCCGCTCTCGCCGCTCTCGCCGCTCTCGCCTCGGGCGCGGAGAAGGAAGGCGCCGGGCCCGAGACGCTCGACGGAAACGGCTGCCTGGTCGGGAGGCGCCGCCGCGATCCCGGGCGCCGGCATCTGCTGCCCGGGCGCGAGCGTGCGGTAGCGGCTGGTGCTCCAGCCGGCGAGCGCGGCGCGAGCGGCGGAGCCCGCGGCGGCGCGCGCACGGAGTGTGGCTGTCCGGGCGTGCGCCACCAGCACCTCTTCGGCGGCGACGAAGACGAAGGCGCCGATCAGCAGGGCCAGCGCGGTGAGCGCCAGCACGGTGATGACGAGGACGATGCCGGGCCTGCCGGCGGGCTTTCCGAGCTGCCTGCTCACGGCCTTGCTCACCGGCCGCCTCCACCTGCGGGAATGCCCGGCGCCGCGGGCGTGTCCGGCGGCGGCGCGTTCAGGAACGGGATGTAGAGGTCGGGCGGGGGCATCCGGGGTACGCCGCCGGCCGCCGGCAGCCGCAGCCGGACCCGGACGCCACCCGGGACGGAGTCGAAGCCGGCGTCACGCGTGTCGAGCCGCTCGGCGGTGAGCGGCTGCCGGCCTCCCAGCGCGCGACGGTAGCGGAGCGCCCCCGACGCGAGCAGGTAGGTGCCGCTCTCGAACACGAGCACGACGGTGCCGGGGGGCGGCGGCGCCGCCAAGCTCCAGCGCTGGGCGACCGCCGAGTCCGTCGGGTGCGTCGGGTCCGCCAGGCTCACCGGGCACGCGCCGGGCGCGGGAGCGGCCCCGGCGAGCGCCTGCGCGCTTTCCCCGGCCGCCGCCTCGGCGAGCACCGAGTCCTTCGCGGGGTCGGGTTCGCGCATGCCGTGATAGGCGACGACGGCGGCTCCCGCCTCCGCGGCGCACACGATCCCGCCGCCGCGGAACCAGCGGCCGGCGAGCGAGTCGGCGCCCAGGGCGCGGATGTCGGTGGCGGGATCGAGCCAGGGCAGCTCACCGCCGAGCACGTGCCCGACGGTGCGGACCGCCTCGGCATCCTGGACACTCTCGGCGGTGGCGCGCGAGAACCGGAGCTGCACCTGCAGGATTCCCGCGACGGCGGCACAGACGAAGGTGCCGAGCGCCAGCGCGACGACCAGCTCGAGCAGCGAGGTGCCCCGCCTCATCGCGCGCCGTCCAGCCGGGGCGCCGAGACGGCGCCGATCACGTCGAAGCTCAGGGAGCGCCGCTCCGCGCCCACGCCATAGCTGGCGTCCAGCCGCACCCGCAGGACGCCATTCTCGCCGCGGGCGACGGACCAGCGGACCGCGATGCCGCCGGCGCTTCGCTCGCCGGGGGCCGGATCCCGCTCGGCCACCAGCGAATCGAGCAGCGCGGCCGCGAACGTGGCCGCGCGCGTCTCCGTCTCGGCCGCGCGCAGGTGCCTCGCCCCCCAGCCGCCGGCCGCCGCCGCTGCGAGCGCGCCCATGCCGAGGAGCACCAGGGCGAAGACCACCTCGACCAGCGTGAAGCCGCCGCGACCCCGCGCGCGCGTCACCACCGGCGTGCCCGCCCGTAGGAGGAGATGGTCAGGCCGGCTTCCGCGGCGCCCCGGCGGAGCCGGATCGTGCGGCTCGCGATCTGCCCGAGGCCCAGTCCGTCGAAGCGGAGGACGACGGGACGGCCGGCCGAGCCATCCATGCTCATGCGCACGCCGTAGTCCCCGGCGAGGCGCAGCGGCGGCGGCGAAGCGCCGCGGACAACCTCGATGCGGGCCGTCCCCGTGGCGGGATTGAGGACGAGCAATGCGCCGCCCGCCGCCACGGCCGCGAGCCGGGTGCGGCCGAGATACGCGGCGAGCGCGTCACGGGCCGTCTCCGAGGCCACCACGTCAACGGCGCGATGCAGGGGCGGCATGGCCAGCCCGAGCAGGACGGCCATGACGATGAGCGCGAAGATCAGCTCGACGAGCGAGACTCCGGGACGGTCGGGTGCGCGCATGGGCCCAATGGTGCAATGCCGGATGGGGCGGAGCCATGGCTGGACGAGACGATGGGGTGCGGAGGGGGCCGGGGGCGGGGGGCGGGGGGCGGGGGGGGCGGCCGGGGCGGGTGGCCTGGGTGGGATGCGCGGGCGGAAGGGGGGGCCGGGGCGGGGGGCGGGGGCGGGCTGCGCGGGCGGGCAGGGGTCGCAAGGGGCGGGCGGGGGGCCGGGGCGGGTGGCCGGGGTGGATGCGCGGGCGGGCGGAAGGGAGGGCGGACGGGCGGCCGGGGCGGGTGGGCTGCGCGGGCGGAAGGGGGGGCGGACGGGCGGCCGGGGCGGGTGGCTTGGGTGGGCTGCGCGGGCGGAAGCGGGGGCGGACGGGCGGCCGGGGCGGGTGGCTTGGGTGGGCTGCGCGGGCGGAAGGGGGGGCCGGGGCGGGGGGCGGGATGCGCGGGCGGGCAGGGGTCGCAAGGGGCGGGCGGGTGGCCTGTGTGTGGGATGCGCGGGCGGAAGGCGGCCGGAGCGGGTGGCCGGGGCGGCACGCGCGGGCGGGCGGCGGCAGGGCGGGCGCCGTGAACTCCCCACGCGCCCCGGGGCGCGTGGGGAGTTGACCGCGCTATTCGTTGGCAACTCCCCAAGGACCGGAGGCCCACGGGCACGATTGGGGACTTTACCGCGCTATTCGCAGGCAAGTCCCCAAGCGTCGATTCCAGGGCGGACGCGTGGGGACTTTCCTACTTTCGCGGGCCCGCTACTTCCGGGCGTTGCACGGGCGCTGGGCCAGTGCGGGCAGCGCCCGGGACCAGCCGGCCCTCGTTCGAGCGAATCCGCCCGCGTAGCGCCGACAGGCAACTCCATTCGAGCGCACGGCATCGGCCGGGAAGAGCCGGCTTCGGACTCGGATTCCGCTGCGCTGGATTTGGATTCGTTGAGCGGCGGGCGGGACGGGACGGAGTCCAGGGGCCGGCGAGCAGGTCCGCCGTGGTTCCGCCACCCCCATGCTCAGGCCCACTCCCACCGGCGGCCGGTGGTTCGGATCGGCTAGTCCAGACCGTACTCCCGGATCTTGTAGAGGAGCGCGCGGGAGCTGAGCTCGAGGAGGTCGGCAGCGCGGGTCTTGTTTCCGCCGGTGCGCTCGAGGGCCTTCTGGATGAGGGTGCGCTCGAGGACGGCGCCGTGCTTCTTGACGGAGAGCTCGTCGTCGGCAAGCGTCGCCTCGGTGAGGATGACGGGGGCATGGATGCCGGGGGGCAGGTCATCGGCGGTGATGCGGGGGCCATCGCAGAGGACCATGGTCCGCTCGATGGTGTTCTCGAGCTCGCGCACGTTGCCGGGCCAGGGGTAGTCGAGGAGGAGGCGCATGGCGTCGCCTTCGATCCCCTTGACGTCGAGGTGCAGCTTGCGGTTGTAGGCCTCGAGGAAGTGGGCGGCGAGGAGCGGGATCTCCTCGCGGCGCTGGCGTAGCGGCACGAGGTGGATGGGCACGACGGCGATGCGGTAGAAGAGGTCCTGGCGGAAGCGGGCCTCCTTGATCTCCTCGGGGAGGTCCTTGTTCGTGGCGGAGACGACACGCACGTCGATGGGGCGGCTCCTGGTGTCGCCGAGTCGGCGGATGTCGCGCTCCTGGAGGGTGCGCAGGAGCTTGACCTGGAGCGCGGCCGGCATCTCGCCGATCTCGTCGAGAAAGATGGTGCCGGCCTCGGCGGCCTCGAAGAGGCCGGGCTTCTCGCGATCCGCGCCGGTGAAAGCGCCGCGCACGTAGCCGAAGAGCTCGGACTCGAGGAGGTTCTCGGGGATGGCGCCGCAGTTGACGGGGATGAAGGGGCCGCCGGAGCGGTCGCTCTCGTTGTGAATGAGGCGGGCGACGAGCTCCTTGCCGGTGCCGCTCTCGCCGGTGATCAGGACGCTGGAGGGGTGGCGGGCGACCTTGGCGGCGACCTCGAGCGCCTTGGTCATGGCGGGCGACTTGGCGATGATCTCGCCGTAGCGCCGATCGATGCGGACCTCCTCGCGCAGGCGACGGACCTCGCGGCGCAGCGACTCGCGCTCGACGGCCTTGCGCAACGTGAGGATGAGCTGGTCGGGGCTGAAGGGCTTGGGCAGGTAGTCGTAGGCGCCGCGGCGCATGGCGTCGATGGCCAGCTCGGTGCTGCCGTAGGCGGTCATGACGATGACCAGCCCGGCGCCGCCGCCGGCGCGGTAGCGCTCGACGAACTCGAGGCCGGAAATGCGCGGCATGCGCACGTCGCAGAGGATGATGTCAGGATCCGCCTCGACGGCGCGGGCGAGGCCATCCTCGCCGTCGGAGGCGACCATGACATCATAGCCCTCCTCGGCGAGGATCAGGGAAACGGTCTGCCTCAGCCCCGGCTCGTCATCGATGATCAGTACGGTCATGGGGAGAGATCCGAGCCCGGTTAGAAGAGCTGTCTGGCGATTCTGCCGCCGAGATAGATGCCGTAGCCGCCGGCGATGGTGGCCAGCACGTAGGCGGTGAAGGTGCCGACCATCGCGCCGACCCACCAGCCGAGCGTCGACAGGACGGTGCTGGCGGCGGCGCGGATCATCCAGCTGCCGGTTCTCATGTGTCCACTCCCTTCGTCAGGAGGTCGCCGGGCCGTCGGCCGCTCCGTGCGGCGGGCCCGGACCCAGCGTTCAGCCCCGTGCTCCCGCAGGCGACGTCTCCGCCAGCGGGGCACCGGTCGTTTCCCGGTCCGCGAGCTGCTCGAGCGCCGGGATCCCGATGGTGAAGCGGGCACCCCCGCTCTCAGGGGACTCGGCGCGGATGGTGCCGCCCATGTTGTCCACGAGGCGGGCGGAGACGGCCAGGCCGAGGCCGGTGCCCTTGCCGGGCTCCTTCGTGGTGACGAACGGCTCGAAGATCTGGTCGAGCAGCTCCGGGGGAATACCGGGGCCGTTGTCGGCCACCGTGATCTCGACCACCGTGCCACCCGGCGTGAAGGGATCCTCCTGCGGCAGCCGGCCGGAGGCGAAGAGGCGGCGGCGGTGCGAGTAGTCGATGCCGGGCGGATCGTCCTTCCGGCGCGCGGGCCTGTACGGCAGCGGGTAATGGACCCGGGTGGCGGAGCGGATCTCGATGCTGCGCTCCCGGCGGCCGGCGAGGGCGTCGCCGGCGTTGACGAGCAGATTGACGAGCACCTGCTGGAGCTGGTAGGGGTCGGCCTCGACGGCAGGGAGGTCCGCGCCGAGCTGTGTGCTGACCTGGATGCCGGTGAAGCGCCCCTGGGTCTCGATGAGCTCGAGGGTCTGCCCGATGACGCCGTTCACATCGATCGAGCGGGTCTTCACATCGCGGGTGCGGGCGTAGTCGAGCAGGCCCCGCACGATGCGATCGATGCGCCGGGCCTCCTGCTCGGCGGCGACAATGAGCTCCTTCTTCTTGCTGTCCAGCCCCCTGCCGACGAGCCCGAGATAGCCGAGGATGGCGCCCAGCGGATTCCCGACCTCGTGCGCGATGCCGGAAGCGAGGCGGCCGACGGACGCCATCTTCTCCGCGCGCACCATGGCGTTCCTGGCATCGGTCAGCTGCCGGTTGGTCTCCTCCAGCGAGCGGATGTTGGCCGAGAGCGCGTCCTGGTGGTTGATCAGGCGCTCGGCCATGCCGTTCACCGCGTCGGCCAGGCGCGCCATCTCGGCGGTCTCCGGCTGGGGCAGCCTGGTCGTGTACTCCCCCTGCGCGATGTTCTCGACCGCGGCCAGCATACGCTGGATCGGCGTGAGCACACGGCGCTGAACGAGGTAGCGGCCGAAATAGAGGAAGACGGCGAGGTCGGCCGCCATCAGCGTACCGACGTACAACACCCGCTCCCCGGCGCTCTCGAGGCGGGGGACGAGGAACAGCAGCGCCGTCGCGGCGACCAGCAGCGCGCCTACGAACACCAGCGCGAGCGCGGCGACGAGCTCCCGGCGAAGGGTCGGCAGTGGTGGTTTCATGCCATCCGGAGAAGGTTGCCCCAACGCGAAGATGGGGCCGAGGCAAGGGGTCTGGCAAGGATTGCCGGTTTGCGGGACGTGGGACGCGGGATCGTGTCCGGCGCCCGAGCGGCTATTCGTCGCGATCCATGGATCTCGAGCTCGACACTTGCCGGCGAGCGCGAGATCGCGGAGCCGGCGCGGGCGATCCGCCGGCGAGGCTCTCTCTCGCAGAGCTCGCAGCCGGATCACGAACAGCCATGAGGCGCAATGGGCGCCGGCGAAGCGGCGAGCGAAATCGCGCAATGGGCGCCGGCGCGCTGCTCGCGATCGAGATTTCGCTCGCCTGGCGGGAGGAATCTCGTACGCATGGTGCGGGGGCCGGGTCGCATACGATATCCATCTCGCTCAGCGAGACGAAGCTGGATGGCGCGCATCGAAAGCGCGGACAGGGCGAGAAATCGCTCGCTCCACAGGAGTGCGGACGGGCACGCGGGGCGAGGAAGCGCGCATCCTTGAGTCCCTGGCCATCGGGGCCGGCAGCGAATCAGTTGCAGGCGATGATGTCGTCCGTGGTGGCGGGGGCCGCCACGCCCGAGGGGGCGTTGCCGATGAAGATGCCGCACTGATGGCCGGGATAGCCCGCGTGGTCCGCCGTCGCGGCCCAGCCACCATGAGCGGAGTAGGTGATGCTGAGCGTGACGCTCGGGCTCGGCTGGAAGTTGGCGACCGCCGGATCGGAGGCGTAGATGCCGTTGGAGGCGTAGTAGATCTCCTGCTGGATGGAGAGCACGCGCAGGTCGTTCTGGAGCGTGGCCAGCATGGCGCGCTCGCGGACCTTCGTGAAGCTGCCGGCGACGATGGAGGCGAGGATACCGATGATGACGACGACGAGAAGCAGCTCGATGAGCGTGAACCCGGCGCGGCACGGCGGCTCGTGATCGCGCGCGGCGGCGGGATGGCGGGCCGCCCCCGCCCGGGGGTGAGCGAAGGAGGCGGAGCGGCGGGCAGCCAGCTCAAAGGGGCGCGGGATCATGAAGCGCTCCTGGCCGTGGCCGCGGCGGTCGGCACACGCTGGAAGATGACGTACATGCGGAAGAGGGCGATGAGGTGGTAGTGCGCGCTGAACTCCGCGGCGAAGCGCGGGTCGCGGAGGAAGTACTGGAGGTAGTCGAAGTGGGCCATCGCCCGCGATGGGCCGACCCGGTCGACGATGAGGAGCGTCGGGCGGGCGCGCAGGAAATCCTCGACGTAGGCGTCCGCGAGCCAGTGCTCCGCGGGGCTCGTGTGCGCCGGGTCATGATAGGGGAAAGGGTCCGGCTGCCCGGTGACCTCGGGATACAAGCCCGCCAGGGGCCAGAGGGAGTTGAAGCGGGTGGCCCAGCCGATGCCGGTCAGGTTCACGAGCGGGAACCCGGCCTGGAGCTGCGTCGAGAGGACCATGATCGGCCCCTTCCCGGCATCGCGCTCGACGAGTTCGAGCATGGCGGGGAGGTAGTAGGGGTAGCCGGCGTAGTAGCCGACCGGAGCCGGGTGACGGGCGCGCTGCCCGGCCGAGCCGAGCATGACGGCGGCAATGCCGAGGAACGCGAGCGAGCGCGCGGCAGCGACGTGCGTGGCGATCCGGGGCCGCTCGCCCAGACGGCGCAGGGCGTTGACGAGCACCACGACGAGGAGCAGCAGCGCGGCGGAGAGCACGGGCAGCCAGTGGTAGTCCCAACCCTTGCGCTCCCAGAGCAGCGCGGCCAGGAACCCGAGCATGACGAGCAGGAGCAGACGCCGCAGGTGGCGCAGCTCGGGCCGGCCCGGCACGAGGACGGCGGCCAGGGCCGCGGCGAGAACGAGGGCGCCCTTTGAATTCAGCAGCAGCCAACTGTAAGGCTCGGGAACGAACCCGGCGTACGTGGCCCAGGCGAACTTCGCGATGCCCAGGTAGGCGGGCGTGAGGACGAGCACGCCGACGAGGTAGAGTCCGATCGCGGCCGCTGCCGCGAGGCACTCGGGGCGGCGTACGGCGCGCCGCCAGCCGCTCGTCGCGAGCAGATACAGCTCCACGGGCAGCAGGACCAGCAGGAAATACGGCTTGAGGGCCACCGCGAGGCCGGCAGCGATGCCGATGCCGACGGCCGCGCGCGGGGAGATGTCGCGCCGCTCGGCGCGCAGGGCGGCGAGAACCAGGTAAGGCAGGAAGAGGGCGAACATCAGGTGCTCGCGCTGCCCGAACTCGCGCCCGGCGAAGGGGAAGAGCAGAAAGGCCGCGAATGCGACGAGGAGGCGGCGGCCGGCGTCGCCGAGGGAGAGGCGGCGCAGCAGCAGTGCTGTGGCCAGCAACGCGCTGGCCGCGACAAGTCCCACGAAGACGGGAAACAGGACCATGTCCGAGAGGCCGAGCGCGCGGGCGGCCCCCTCCACGGCGAGCGCGAAGCCGACGATCAACGGGGGGTTGACCTCGATGACGTCGCGGTACAGCACGGCGCCGCCGAGGACCCGGTGGGCGACGTAGAGCAGCCAGGCATGGTCGTGGTTGATCGGGACCGCGAAGAGGGCGACGTAGGCGAACAGGCAGACGGCGGCGGTAACGACCAGCCAGAAGGCGCGGGCCGCGCTCAGCCGGCGGGCGAGCTCGAGCGGCCCGGCGGCCGACGCGGAATCCCGGTGGCCCGCCCGGGGAGCTCCCGGGACCGGCCGGATCGACCGCAACGGGCGTTCGACGGCAGCGCGGGGGGCGGGCGGGGCCACACGGCCCCGCAGCACCTGAGAGACTGGCTCCGTCACGCAGCGCCTCCGTCGGCAGTTCGGATCGAGACCGGTGGCTTCAGGGCGAGATGAGACCGGTCGGACGAAAAGCGGGGCGGCGGCACCATGCCGCCGCCCCGATCACGCGAGAACCAGCAGGTGTGCCCGGTTACTCGCCCTTGCAGGTGACGACACCGGCGATCGTGGCCGGAGCAGCGTCTCCGGAGACCTCGCCGCCGTAGAACACGCCGCAGCTCTGCGTGCTCGCATCCAGCGCCGCGTGCACGGCCGTGAAGGCGTACCCGGTGGCGTCGGCCTTGCCCGCGACGGTCACGCCCGAGGAGGGCGAGAAGTCGAGGCTGGCCTGGCTGGTCGTGTAGGAGTAGGCGTTGTTCGAGTTGTAGTAGATCTCCTCCTCGGACATGAGGTTCTTCAGGTCCGACTTCATGGCCGAGAAGTACGCCTTCTCGCGCGTCTTGCTGAACTTGGGGATCGCGATCGCGGCCAGGATGCCGATGATCACGACCACGATCAGCAGCTCGATGAGCGTGAAGCCCTGCCGTACCTTGAGCATCGTTGCTCCTTGAATGAGTGTCGGGGCGTGGACGACTCTTGCCCGGATAGGGCTGGCGACCACGGCTTCCAGTGGCAAGAGGCGAACCGCTTCCGCGCGTGGCCGTCTCGATCCACAGAAGTCATTGGAACGTAATGGTTTCTGTTGGCACGGCCGATTGACTGCGCTCGCCACTCCGGGCGCGCTCCCCTTGCATTCTGCAATACCGGCGCAGTTTGCAACGGCGCTCACGGCCACCGGATCTCCGCCTCCGCCCGGCGGATGCGGTCGGCGCTGGCGGAGTCCCGGGGTGAGCGGGCGCGGGCGCTGTCGAGGGCGGCGCGGGCGGCGGCGCCGTCGCGGAGCGAGGTGTAGGCGCGGCCGAGCATGAACCAGCGCTTCCAGCCATCGCCATCGGGGAGTGCGAGGGCGCGCCCGAGCGTGGCGGCCTCCTCGGCGTGGCGGCCCAGATCGCGCAGCGCTTCCGCGCGCAGGTCGAGGAGGCCGGGCGTGGGGCCGCCCAAACGCTCAGACTGATCGAACCGGGCCAGCGCCTGCTCGAATCTGCCCGTCTTCAGCAAGGCCAGGCCGCGGACGAGGGCGGTGCCCGGGTTGCCCGGCTGGACGGAGTCGGCGCGCTGAAGGAGCGCCATGGCCCGCCCGTACCGCGCCCTCCCGACCTCGAACATGCCGAACTCGGTCAGGAACTCGCCGTCGTCGGGATAGAGCATGAAGGCGAGATCCCAGTGCCGCGTGGCGGCGACGCTGTCGCCGGCCGCGGCGGCCCGCGAGGCGGCCGACCACTGGGCGCGGTAGGACTCGGGGTGATCGCGGAGCAGGCCGGCGAAGAGCGCCTTCGTGCTGGCCCAGTCGGGGTTTCGCACGATGCTCCTCGCCGCGCAGAGGGTCAGGACGAGGAGGAGGAGGGCCCGGAGCGGTCGTGTCCGGGGGGCGGGGGCGGCGGCGAGTGCCTCCCAGGCGAACGCCGCCACGGCGGCAACAGCCACGGAAGGGAGGAAGAGCGTCCGCTCGGCGAGGATGACGCCGATGGGGAAGAACAGGTTCGAGACGGGGAGCACGGCGACGAGGAACCATGCGGCCGGCAGGCCGAGCCGGGGCTGACGCGGCGTGAGCGCGGCGAGCGCAACCGTCGCGATCAACAGGAATCCACCCAGGAGCACCATGGGCGAGAGGGCGGTCACGGGCAGGATCACGGCGGGGGAGTAGTCGGCCGAGAGGTCGAGCGGGAAGAAGAGGAGCCGCGCGTACTCGGGCCAGGCCCGCAGCGCCGTCAGCACGCGGTGCGGTCCGCGCAGGAACGGGAACCACGGGCCGGCATCGGCGCCGGCGACGGCGCCGAGGACGTGGACGCGCAGGAGCAGGTACGCCGCGGCGACGGCGCCGAGCGCGACGAAAGCCGGGGCGAGCCGGCGGGCGGCGTGTTCCAGCTCCCTGCGGGTGAAGGTGATCCGGCCCTGCGCGAGGTCGAGTACGAGGAGGAGGGCCGGCAACACGATGGCGCCCTCCTTGGCCAGGAGTGCGAGCGCGTAGAGGGCGGCGACGGCCGCGAGCCGGCCGGGCGGGACGCGCAGGCCGGCGGGCCGGCCGAGCCAGAGGACGCAGGCCCCGAGCACGCCGGCGGCAGCGATGAGCTCGGCCTGGCCCACGACGTTCGCGACGACCTCGGTGTGGAGCGGGTGGACGGCGAACAGGACGGCGCCGAAGAGCGCGGCGTCCGGGCCGGCCAGGCGGCGGAGGAGTAGCAGGACCAGCACGGCGACGGCGGCGGCGAGCAGCACGCTAACGAGATGGAACACCCACGGCGCCCCGCCGCCGAGCACCCACTGGAGCGCGAAGCCGAAGATGGTCAGGGGGCGGTAGAGGCCGAGCTGCCCGCCGCCCTTCATGAACCAGTACGGCGTGAGCCAGAGGGTGGCCTGGTGGTGCAGGGTATGGACGCGGGGGTCGCCGGCGATGATGTAGACATCGTCGTACGCGAAACCGTTGGCGAGGGAGTTGGCGTAGGTCGCCAGGGTCGCGGCGAGGACGGCCACCAGCGACACAGCGAGGCGCGATGGCCACGTACGGAAGTCAGCGCGCAAGCTTCGCATCGATGGCGCGGGCCATCTTCGTCATGAGGTCGTCGCCGGGGGCGAGACGCAGCCCGGCCCGGAGCGCCGCGCGCGCGGTCGTGGTATCGCCGCGGTCGAGGGCGGTGGCGGCGAGGACGCGCTGGATCTCGGGATGGTCGGGCCAGCGCCGGGCCGCGCGGCCCGCGAGCGCCTGGGCACGATCCAGATGGCCGGCCGCGATGGAGGTTTCGGCGGCCTCGATCGGCGCCCAGGGGAGGTAAGGCCAGAGCGGCAGTGCCCGGGCGTACTCGCGCTCGGCCAGGCCCAGATCGCCGTCGTTGCGTGCGAAGCGGGCGAGGAAGAGGTGCGCGCGAAAGTCGTCGGGCCGGTCCCGCAGCTCGGCGATGAAGATGCTCTCGGTGGAGTGCCAGTCGCGAATGCGCAGCTCGGTCCTCGCCACGAGCAGGAGGGCGACGACGGCAAAGGCGAATCGCGGGACCGCGCGCGAGACCTGGCTGCGCCGGAGCACGCGGTCGAGGCCGGCGGCGGCCACCGCCAGCGCGAACAGCGGCAGATACAGCGTCCGCTCCGCGAGCACGATGCCCGTGGGGAACAGGAGATTGGAGACGGGCAGCATCAGGAGCGGCACCCAGAGGAGTGCGAGCGCGGTGCGCCCCCGGCCTCGGACGAGCGCGTAGATGCCGCCGGCGAGAACGGCCGCGAGCAGCAGCAGGCCCAGCACGGCGCTCGCGCTCCATCCGTGGGGCGGCATGAAGATGCGGGGACCGTAGTCGGCGAGCAGCGTGCGCGGGAAGAAGAAGAGGCGCAGCACGCTCGGCCAGACGCCGAGCGCGACGAGCAGGCGGGGTCCGGTCGCGGTCACGACATCGAAGAGCGGGTTCACCTGCCTGGCGGTGAGGTGCCCGAGCACGGCGAGGCGCAGGGCAAGGAAGGCGATCACCGCGGCGCCCAGGGCGGCATACGCGCCAGCGCGCGCCTTCAGGTAAGCCCCCAGACTCGCACGGCCCGGGCGCCAGCGTCCGAGCGCGCCGTCGAGAAGCAGCAGCGCCGCGGGCAGCATGACGGCGCTTTCCTTCGAGAGTAGCGCGAGCGCGAAGAGGAGCGTCACGGCGGCCGTGCGCCGGACGGACGGGCCCGACCCCGGCGCCGCGGTCCAGGCCAGGCAGGCCGCCAGGAAGAAGACCGAAGCCATGATCTCGGCCCTGCCCACGACGTTCGCCACGGCCTCGACATGGACCGGATGGACGGCGAAGAGGATCGCGCCGACCAGCGCGGGGCGGGTGGAGAAGAAACGTCGCAGGAGCAGGAAGACGAGCACGGATGCCGCCACATGCCATAGCAGGCTCGTGAAGTGGAACCAAGCCGGCGAGCCACCGGACAGCGCCCAGTCCACGGCGAAGCCGAGCGTCGTGAGCGGGCGGTAGAGCGCCATGTCGGCCCCGTTCGCGCCCCAGTAGGGTAGCGTCCAGATCCGCGGGAACGACGCGAGGGCGTGAACGCGCGGGTCGTTCACGATCACCGCCACGTCGTCGTAGGCGAAAGCGTTACGAAGCGAGAGCGCGTAGGCGGCTCCCGCCACGAGCGCCACGAGCGCGGCGGCGGCGGTGGGGCGCGACGTGGAACCGACGCCCGTGTCGGGCCCGTCAGGAGTCATGGGACCTCCCGGGCGGCGGAGCGCCGACGGAGCGGCCGATGCGGGCGAGCACCGTGTCCGCGGGGCTCACGCGCAGCCCGGCGAGCACGGCGCCGCGCGCGAGCGCGGGGCGTCCGAGGTCGAGCGCGCTGCCGGCGAGGACCCGATAAAGGGAGATGCTGCGCGGCCAGTGCTCCGTGCCCCAGCGGGCGAGCGCCAGGGCGTAGGTGTCGTGCCGGCGCTTGTGGCTCAGGTCCGCGGCCTCCCAGATGAGGTGCTCGCGGTACGGCCAGAGCGCGATGGCGCGGGCGTATTCGGCGGCCGAGCGGGCATCGGCATGGTCGACGCGGGCCATGCGGGCGAGGTGCCAGTGGCCGCGGAAGGCGTCGGGACGGTCGCGGACGAGGGCCTCGAAGATCCGGTTTGTGCCCTCCCACTCCGGGACCCGCAGGGCGGAGCGGACGCCGAGCGCGAGCAGCACGAGGATGCCGGCGGCGAGCGCGGGGCGGCGCAGGCGCAGTGGCGCGCGGACGGCGGCCTCCGCCAGCGCGGCGGCGCCGAGGGAGAGCGCGAAGAAGGGCAGATAGAGCGTGCGCTCGGCCACGAGGACGCCCACGGGGATGATGAGGTTCGAGACCGGCAGGATGGCGGTCGGGAACCAGAGGAGCGCGAGGACCGCGCGGCGGCGGCGGGCGACGAGCGCGGCGGCGCCGATTCCCAGCAGGGCGGTGAGGAGGACGAGTCCGAGCAGCGCGGCGGGCGTCCAACCGTGGAGCGGCATGGTGATGCGCGGCGCGTAGTCGACGAGCAGCGTGCGCGGGAAGAGGGCGAGCCGGAGCCAGATCGGCCAGGCCTGGAGCGCGGTGATCATGCGGAGCCCGCGGCCGTGCAGCACCTCGAGCGTGGGATCCAGGATGCCGGGCCCGACGCGGCCGAGCACGGCGAGGCGCGCGGCGAGATAGAGGCCGAAGGTCGCCGCGAGCGCGGCCAACGCCCGGCCGCGTACGCGCAGGTAGGCGCGGAGCCGGGCGGGGCGCAGGTCCCAGCGGCCGATAGCGAAATCGAGGAGCAAGAGGAGCGCCGGCAGCACGGCGGCGCTCTCCTTGGAGAGGAGCCCGAGGAGGTAGAGGGAGGCGGCGGCGGCCACGTCGCCTGGCGTGGCGTGGGCGTCGGGGAGGCGCGTCCAGACGAGGCAGGCGCCCAGGACGGCGGCAGCGGCCATGAGCTCGGCGCGGCCGACGACGTTGGCCACGGCCTCGACGTGGACGGGGTGCACGGCGAAGACGAGCGCGCCGAAGAGCGCGGGGCCGGCGGCGAAGAGGCGGAGGAGCAACCGGTAGGCGAGCCAGCAGACGGCGAGGTGCCAGACCAGGTTCAGGAAGTGGAACCAGGGCGGACTGCCGCCGGAGACGGCCCAGTCGAGGGCGAAGGAGACGTTGGTCAGCGGGCGCCAGATTCCGAGCCCGGTGGCGTGGGGCCCCCAGTACGGCTGGGTGAGCAGCTCGGGGATGCGGCCCAGGGAGTGGACGCGCGGGTCCCTCTCGATGATCGGCACGTCGTCGTAGGCGAAGACGTTCCGGAGCGCGAGGGCGTACTGCGCGACGACCGCGAGCGCGAGCAGGAGCGCGGCGCGCGCGTCCGGGCCGAGCGCGCGGAGCCGCGGCCGTGCGGGCGGCAGGTGCTTCGGCGCGGGGAGCGGGGCCTCAGTCACGGATGTGGTAGAGGAACATGGTGTGGCCGAGCACGGTGTCCGGCTGGACCCGGCGGAAGCGGGCGAACGGATCACCGGGCAGATAGACGCCCTGGAGATTGGTGGCGGAGATGGCCACCCAGCGCGGGTCGGGGCCGTGGCCCGGGAGGGGCAGCAGGCGGAAAAAGCTCGGCAGGGGCAGGTAGTCGATGCCGTAGCCGGCGGGCTGCGCCGAGCCGAAATAGCTCAGGTACACGCGCGGGATCTGGTGGGCGCGCATGAAGTCGCGGAGCTCGAGCAGGCCCTGCCCCCAGTCGAGGCTGGAGTCGATGAGCACCTCATCGCCACGGTCGCGGGAGGGCGCGTAGGCGCTGGTGAAGGCGATGTAGTCCGGGTAGAAGGACAGCGAGGAGGCGGCGTACCAGAGAGACACGAGGACGATTCCCGCCCTCAGCTCCCGCCCCGCGGAGCGCCAGAGGCGGAGCACGCCGGCGGCGATGACGATGCACGCGAGCGGCAGGAGCGGCAGCCCGTGCCGGAACCCGATCTCGAGGTGCGCGCGCAGCAGGAAGAAGAGGTAGACGGCGGCGCCGATGAGTGGTGCGCGGAGCGGCGAGGCGAGCGCCTTCCTCACGGCGACGCGGCCGGCCGCGCGCGCGGCGCCGAGGCGGCGGGCGAAGCCGAGCAGCGCGAGGGCGAGGAGCACGTGCAGCGCCACGGGCGTCTTCAACAGGAAGGCCACGGGGAAGAAGTACCAGAACCCGCCCACGTGGCGGTGCCCGAGGAGGAAGGCCGGGATGCGCCCGTGGCCGAGGCGGGCGTGCCGGATGTTGAAGTTGAGCCCCCAGCGGAACTGCGCGAGGTGGACGTCGCCGCGGAAGACGAGGACCAGGACCAGGTAGCTCGTGGCGAGCGCGACCGGCACGCCGACGGCGACGCGAAGCAGCCAGCGGCGGTCGAGCCCGCGCGAGAAGCCCTCGGCCAGGATGAGCAGGAGCGCGACGGGCGCGAGCGCGATGGCGCTGTACTTGACCCCCACGGCCAGGGTGACGGCGATGGCGGCCGCGACGACGCGGCCGAGCGTGGGGCGGCGGGCGGCGCCGTCCAGCGCCCAGACGCCGAGCAGGAACGCGAGGGCGACGGGCACGTCGTTGTAGGAGATGCCGCCGTGGGCCAGCACATCCGGGAGGAAGGCGACGAGGCCGGCGGCGAGCAGCCCCTCCGCGGGGCCGAAGCGGCGGCGGGTGAAGGCGTAGGCGGCCACAACGAGCAGGAGCGCGATGGCCGCGGCCACGAGGCGCGCCACGAAGGCGAGGCGCTCGGGGTCGTTGCCGACGCCCCAGTAGAACTGCTGGGCGTAGATGTAGCGGAAGTCGTAGCGCCAGCCGCCCGCCGGCTCCGCCGGGATGCGTGGATGGGTGAGGTAGACCGGCAGGCCATAGACGTACTGCATGAGCGGCGGATGGTCGAGCACCAGGTCGAACCGGCCGGTGGCGTAGCCGCGCGCGCCGGCGGAGGGGAGCAGGATCTCGTCGAAGGTGGTGGAGGTGTGCCGCATCGCGCCCACGATGGCGACGCCGCACACGACGAGGATCAGCGCCAGCGCGGCCGCGTGGAGGCGCGGGCCGAGGCGAGCGGGAAGCCGCGGCCCGGCGGCGGCCGGGGCGTCGAGGACGACCCGCTCCTCCGTCACCGGCGCTCCGCCTCCCTTCCCGGCCGCGGCGCGGCGGTCTCCCGCGCGCCCGCGGGGGCCGGGGAGCGGGCGCCGGGCCGGAGCGTCGTCCAGTAGATGGTGGCCACGCCGAGGAGGGCGCGCGCGTAGTCGCGGGAGCGGAGCTTGGAGCCGGCCACGTCGCGCCAGCGGACGAGCGGCATCTCGTAGACGACGCCCTCCGCGGGAGGCGCTCCGGCCGCGCGGCGCGCCACGATCATGCGCGCGAGGATCTCGACATCGAAGAGCCAGCGGGTGCGGAACGGCGCGGAAAAGACGTCGAGCATGGCCGGTGTGGCGCGGAACAGCTTGGCGCCGCACTGGGTGTCGTAGACGCGCATGCCGAGGATGAGGGAAATGGCGGTGGCGGAGAGGCGGCCCAGGTAGTGGCGCATGCGGCTTCGCTCGATCTGGCGGCCGAGCAGCTGGACGCGCGAGCCCATGGCCAGCTCGATGTGCGGGTGCAGGTCGAGCACGCGGCGGAAGTCCGCGAGCGCGTCGAGCGGGGTGGCGAGGTCCGCGTCCCAGAAGCCGACGTACCGGGGAAGCGCGCCCGCGGCGGTCAGGACGCCCTGCCGGACCGCCTCGGCCTTGCCGACGTTCTCGCGCAGCGCGAGCACGCTGAACCGGTCGGGCAGGCGCGCGGCGATCTCGCGCAGCAGGGTAAGCGTGGCGTCCCGGCTGCCATCGTCCACGAGCAGGAACGAGACGTCCGGCTGCGCGCGGGCGAACGCCTCGAGGGTGGACGCATCCAGGCGCTCGGCCTCGTTGTAGCACGGGACGACGATGGTGACCTCAGGCATGCTCCGCTCCGGGCCCGCCGACGGCGGCGGGGTCGTGGAGGTCGGGCGCGATGGTGGAGGGCCGCTCGCGCGGGCGAATCTCCCCGGCCTCGCGGCGCAGCAGCGCGACGAGGCTGACGCCCGCACGATACCCGCAGACGCGGTGTCCGTTCAGGGTGTCGAGCAGCACGCCGGCCTCGGCGCCGAATACGCGCTCCAGCGCGGCGTTGAGCGGCGCGGGCGGCAGCGAGAGGTCGGTCCCGGCGCGGCCGCTGGCGTGGCCGCGCAGCCGGCCGAGGGCGCGCACCGTCCGCACGACGGGGTACAGGCGGGTGTTGAAGTAGGAGAGGAGCAGCGGCCGTACGGGCAGCCCGTCCCAGACGGCGGCCAGACGCGCGGCATCGTAGCGGCGGTAGTGGCCGAAGCTCACGTCGTGCTGGCTCCACAGCCGCTCATCCGCGGGAACGGTGATGAGCACGTGCGCGCCCGGGCGCGTGCGCGAGAGCACGTCGGAGACGAGCGCGAAATCGTCGGGGACGTGCTCGATCACGTCCATGAAGAGGAGCATCGAGGCCTCCTCGACGTCCTCCTCGATGTCGGCGGGGGCGAAGCCGTGGACGAAGCGGACGCCGGGAAAGCGCTCGCGGGCGAAGGCGATGGCGTCGTCCGAGGTGTCGATCCCCACGCAGCGATAGCCGTCCGCGAGGGCGGCGATGTTGGCGCCCGTTCCGCAGCCGACATCCACGACGAGGGCCCCCTCATCCGGCGGCACGGCGGCACGGACGAGGCGCGCCATGATGCGGCGGCGGCCGGCGAACCACCAGTGGCGCGCCTCCAGCTCGGCGTGCAGGCGGAACAGGTCGGGCCTCATGGGCCTGCTTCCGGGCCGAACGTGCCCACGGCATACTGGTCGTGGATGGCGGTGACCTCGAGCTTCCACGCATGCGCCGCCGCCGTTCCCGCGCCCAGGTGCAGCAGCAGGAAGGCGCGCGGCATCCGCGCGCGCGGCAGCGGCGCGGGGTTCACCGTAGAGAACACGAGCCAGCGGGTGTCCACCGCTCCCGCGTAGCGCATGACGCGCTCGAGCGACGCGGTGGGCAGCACGCGCCAGTCGCGGTCGGCCCAGACGGCCACGGCCGGGCTCCAGCTCATGACCGGCTCGTCTGGCGGCACCATGCCGCGCAGCGCGACACCCACCTCGTGGTTGACCTTCGCCACGACCTGCCCCACCGACCCGACGGTGAGCGAGAGATAGAGCCGGCGCGCGTCCGTGCCGAGGAGGATGAGGAGCGTCACGGCGACGACGAGCCGCCGCTGGAAGCCGCGCTCGACCTCGAGCCCGCGCGAGCGCCGCCGGAGCTCCACGGCGCCGAGCCGGAGCCCGCGCGCCGCGTACCAGGCGAGGGCCGGCGCGAGGATGATCTGGGTGCGCGGATCGATGGCCACGAGCAAGCCGATGGCCACGGCCGTCACGGCGAGCGGGGCGAAGGCGACGAGCTCGCGGCGCCGGCCGTGTCCGGGCGCGAGCACGCCGGCCAGGATGAAGGGCCAGAGGAACCACGGCGCGACGACGCCCATGGCGCGGATGAAGTAGAGCGCGCGCTGGAGGAGGACGGGCGTGCTGGACGCGGCGGCGCGTGGCGCGGCGGACGCCAGGACCCCGGGCGCGGCGGGCAGGGGTCTGTCGGCGCGGACAACCGCGCCGGCGCTTCGCTCGCCCGACGAACGAGACGCCTCCCTCGGCGGCACGCCCCAGTAGGCGTTGGCCATGCGCGTGTCGGAGGGGTCGAGCCGGTACAGCTGCCGTGCGTAGGGGTGGTCCTCGCCCTCCCAGAGCATCTGCTCGATCGTCCGCTCGCCGGTGGTGGCGCCCTCCGTGGCGGTGCGGGCCACGGCGTGGATGCCCACCGCCACGCCGCGCCCGGTGAGGGCCCAGCGGCCGAGCGCGTCGTGAAGGTAGAGGAAGTAGGGCGCCGTGACGAGGCCGAAGACCGCGCCCAGGAGCACGAGCCGGGCGGCGCGGCCGAGCACGGCGCGGCGGCGGCGCGCCGCGAGGCCGAGGCTCGCCGCGGCCACGAGGGCGGCGGCGAGGATCGCCTCCGGCCGGTCGAGGAAGGCGAGCCCGAAGGCGCCGCCCGCCAGCGCCCACCGTCCCCAGCCGTCGCCCGCGGCGAGGACGAGCGCGATCCCGGTGAGAAGGAACAGGTAGCCGAGCGGCCCGGCGCCGACCCAGAGGTCCCAGCCGATCCAGTACGGGGCGACGAAGGGCGCGAGCGAGGGGAGCACGGCCACCATGCCGCAGGAGATGAGCGCCGTGCGGCGGCCGGCCAGGCGGCGGAAGATGCTCCAGCAGGGGAGCACCAGCAGCCCCGAGGCGACGGCGGCGACGATCCGGCCGCCCCACACCAGGCTGCCGACCAGGCGGGCGACCCCGCCGGCGGCGATCGGGAACAGCGGGGAGAGCGCCGTGTGGCGCAGCCCCGAGAGCGTGTAGCCGTGCCCGGCCCAGAGGCTGCGCGCCAGCAGCAGGTACCACCCCTCGTCGAAGGCGATGTAGTCCCCGCGCCCGAGGAAGAGGAGCAGGCGGAGCAGGATGGCGAGCGCGGCGATGGCGAGCGCCGGATGGCGGGCCAGAGCGCGCCTCCACCCGGGAGGCGTAGCGGCGGCGCTCCCGTGCGGCAGGGTCACGGGATGCCCGATCACGAGGCCCTCCCGACGCTCGGGACCGCGGCGGCCGGAGGGGCTTCGGCCCTGCCGCCGAGGGCTTCCGCGAGCACGCCCTCGAGCACGCGGATCGAGTGGGGCCAGTCCCATTCGGCGCGCACGGCCCCGGCGGCCGCGCGGCCGACCGCGTCGGCCCCGGCGGGGGCGGCGAGGAGCGCGCGCAGGCGGGCGGCGAAGCGCGCCTCGTCGCGCGGCTCGAGGAACCCGGTCCGGCCATCCACCACGGTCTCGGGGATGCCGCCCTCCCGGACGGCGAGGACGGGACGGCCGCAGGCCATGGCCTCGAGCGGGACGAGCCCGAGCGGCTCGCGGTGGGGCGCGTAGAGCACCACGCGCGCGCCGCGGTAGTGGGAGACCAGGTCGTCCTCGCTGGCGCCCAAAATCAACTGGAGGGCCACCCCGGCCCGCCCGGCGAGCCGCTCGATCCGGAGCCGCTCGGCCGCGCGGGCGCGGTCGCTCACGACCCGCAGCGGCGGCCGATCCGCCGGCGCCAGGCGGCCGAGGGCGCCGATCAGGAAGTCGATCCCCTTGAGCGGGTGCAGCGCGCCCACGGTGAGGACGTAGTCCCCCGCGGGCCCGGCGCCGGGGGTGAAGCGGGCCGCGTCCACGCCGGGATAGGCCACGCGCGCCGTGCGTCCGTAGACGGCGCGGACGGCGCCGGCCGTGAAGCGCGAGTTCGAGGCGATGACGGCGGCGGCACGCGCCTGCGCCCGGTCCGTCCGGGCGAGGGTCAGGCGGAGCGCGAGCCGCACGGGCAGGCGGGCGATCCGCGGCTCCCGGGCGGCGCGGAGCGGCTCGTGGCAGTAGTAGACGGCCGGCGTGGCCAGCGCGCCGAGGACCCACGGGGCCTGGGTGAAGCGGCTCGGGTGGACGAGCACGACGTCGTACCCCCCGCAGTCGATCGCGCCGGCGATCCGGCGCTCGAGACGTCGCATGGAGGCGAGGAAGGCGAGCCAGCGCGGCGCGTCGAGGGGCGCCGGCAGACCGGCGAGCATCCGCTCGCGGTCCGGCGGCTCGGGGTGCGGGAAGACGTGGACGCCACGTGCCACCTCCCTGAGCGGCCGGAAGCGCTCCTCGGCCGTGCCGGGGACGAAGACATCGACCGTGTGGCCGCGCGCGGCGAGCCCGGCGACCTGCTCGTAGACGACGCGCTTGGCGCCGCCGGAGGGCAGGTTGTGGTAGACGGCGATGCGGAGGGGATCACTCATGGGCCCGGCTCCGGATAGGGGCGGGCCAGGGGCGCGTGCGACCTTGCACGCGTCGCTTTCGGCCGGGTAGCTTTGGCCGGATGAACCTCCCGGACAGCGCTTCCCCACGTCCTCTGCGCATCGCACAGGTCAGCTCCTTCTACGCTCCTGCGAGGATCGGCGGCGCGGAGGTCTTCATCGAGGCGCTCGCGCAAGAGCTCGCCGCCCGCGGGCACAGCCTGGAGGTGTTCTGCACGGGCGAGCGCGAAGTGGACGAGGAAATGGACGGCATCGGGGTGCACCGGCGCCGCAACCGCAACCTGTACTGGCCGCCTACGGCCGGGGCTCCCTCCGCCGTGCGCCGGACGGCGTGGCAGCTGCGCGACCTGCACAACCCGGCCGCGGCCGCCGCGGCCGTGCGCGCTCTCGTGCGCTTCGAGCCGGACCTCGTGCACCTGCACCAGGTGGGCGGGCTGTCCTCGGCGCTCTACGGCGCGCTGCGGCGCGAGCTGCCGGGCGTCCCCGTCGTGCAGACGCTGCACGACTTCTGGCACGCTTGCGTGCGGCAGACGCTGCTCCACGACGGCCGCATCTGCACGCGACGCTGCGCGCCTTGCGTCGCCCGCGGGATGGTCACGCTGCGGGCGGCGCGGAGCGTCGATCGCTTCGTCTCGCCCTCGCATTTCCTCGCCGAGTGGTACGGCACGCGCGGGCTGCTTGCGGCGCACCGGTTCGAGGTGATCCCGTGCGGGATCCGCGTGCCCGTCGCGCCGGCCGAGGTTCGGGCGCACCGCGCGGCGCGGCGGCCGGGTCGCGTCCGGGCGCTCTTCCTGGGACAGCTGGTGCCGCACAAGGGGATCCGGACGCTGCTGGAGGCGGCCCGCCGGGCTGGTGCCGCGTCCGTCGAGATCACGATCGCGGGCGCGGGTCCGCTCGAGGCGGAGGTGCGGGCCGCGCCGGACGTCCGGTTCGTGGGCCGCCTCGCCGGCGAGGAGAAGCGGCGCGCGCTGCTCGAGGCGGACGTGCTCGTCGTGCCGTCGGAATGGTACGAGAACCTCCCGATCTCGGTGCTGGAAGGGCTTCATCACGGCCTCGCCATCGTGGCCAGCGGGATGGGCGGCCTGCCGGAGCTCGTCGCGCCGGGCGAGAACGGGTTGCTCGTGCCTCCGGCCGATCCCGACGCCCTGGCGGACGCCCTCGCGCGGGTGTCCTCGGGCGAGGAGGCGCTTCTCGGGTGGCAGCGCGCATCCCTGGAACGGGCGTCCGGCTTCACGATCGAGCACTCCGCGGAGCGATACCTCTCACTGTACCGCGCGCTGGGCGCGGGGCGGAGCCGGGGCTGACGCTCGCCTCCCACAGGCGGATCCCGAGGAGGTAGGCGCCGCGGCCGAGGTGCGCGGCCGCCGCCTTGAGCAGGCGCCGCGGCGCCGGATCGAGGCGCAGGGCAAGGCGCAGGGCGGCGCGGCCGCGGCGGGCAGAGCCGCGCAGGATCTGCTCGTGGGCGACCGCCTCGTGCAGGTCCGCCCGCGCCACGCGCCCGGGGGTCGGCAGGGCGGCCGCGGCGCGCTCCAGCAGGCGTTCGCACGCACTCGCCATCGCGGGGCGGCGCGAAAGCAGGCTGCCGGGCGTGCGGAAGACGCGCGCCACCGGCCCCGGCACGTGGTGGAGACCGCCGGCCGCAGCGAGGCGGATCCAGAGGTCCCAGTCCTCGAGGGCGGGGAGCTCCTCGTCGAAGCAGCCCGCGCAGACGAGCGCCTCGCGCCGGACCAGCACGCACGGGACGCCGATGAAGTTGCCGCGCAGGAGCCGCCGGAGGGCGGCGTGCCCGTCGCGCGCATTCGCCCCGACGCGGCGCTCGCGGCCGTCGGTGCCGACCACGATCATCGGGCTGTACACGAGCGCCGCCTCCGGGCAGACACGGAAGCCGGCGAGCTGCCGCTCCAGCTTGTCCGGCAGCCACAGGTCATCGTCATCGTTGAAGGCGACGTACTCGCCGCGCGCGCCCTCGATCCCCCGGTTCCTCGCCCCCGCGAGCCCGGCGCGGCGGGGCAGGCGCAGGATGCGCACGCGGGGGTCCGCCGCCGCGAGCGCGGCCATCGCCTCCGGCGTGGCGTCGTCGGACGCATCGTCGACGAGGATCAGCTCCAGGTCGGCGGCGCTCTGGGCGAGCACGCTGCGGGCGGAGGCCGGCAGGAGCGCGGCGCGGTTGCGGGTCGCGATCACGACGGAGACGAGCGGTCCCGGAGCGGGCACGGCTACGCCTCCGCTCGGCGGGGCGCCGCGTGGGCGGCGGCAGCCAGGTAGACGCGTGGACCGGCGAGGCCGCAGACCAGCGAGGCGAGCCCGCGCCAGGACGGCTCCAGCCCGAGCGAGCGCGCGAGCGAGGCGACGGCCGGCGCGTAGGCGCCCTCGCACATGAGCGTGTGCGCCACGCCGCGCAACACGAGCGAGCGCCGGTGCCGGTTCATCCCCGGCTCTCGGGCGTACTTGCCGCGCAGGATCTCGCCGGCGCGCACGAGCGCGTCCGTGCGGGTGGAGATGCCGCCGGCCAGCCAGCGGGTCGTGACCAGCGGCTCCGGCACGTACGCGAAGCCGCCGAGGCCCCAGAGGCGCAGCCAGAGGTCGAAGTCCTGGAGCCGCGGCAGCGCCTCGTCGAAGCCGCCCGCGCGCAGCAGCGCGTCGCGCCGGATGAGGAACGCGAACGGCCCGGGCAGGCCGTGCTTAAACAGGGCATCCTCGAAGCCGTCCGCGCCGGGTGGCAGGGTGCCGATCGTGCTCTCGCCACCGTCGCGCCCGACGACGAGGACGGGCGAGAAGCCGGCCACGTCGGTGGGGCCGACGCTGGCGAGCTGCCGCTCCAGCTTCTCCGGCACCCAGATGCAGTCGTCATCGCTGAACGCCACCCACACGCCGCTGCTCGCCGCGATGCCGCGGTTGCGAGCCGCCGCGGCACCGACACCGCGGTCGAGCCGCTCGAGGCGGACGCGCGCGTCGTCGCGGGCCAGCCGCGCCAGCCGGTCCGGCGTGTCGTCCGAGGAATGCATCGTCGACCACCACGACCTCCAGCCGCTCGTGCGTCTGGCCCAGCACGGACCGGAGCGTGCGCTCAAGCAGCGCCGCCCGGTCGCGCGTGGGGATCACGACCGAGACGAGCGGCACGACCGCCACGGGGCCGGCCCCCGCGGAGCGCGTGAACGCCGCCGTCATCACGATCCCGCCTCCGCCGGCGCGAGGCCGGCCGCCACCCCTCGGTACAGCTCCGCGAGCCGGAGGTTCAGCGCGGCGACGTCGAACTCCGCCTCGATCCTCGCCCGCGCGGCGCGGCCCAGCACCGGCCAGCGCTCGGCGTGCGTGATCAGGGCGGTGAGCGCGGCGGAGAGCGCGCCTTCGTCGCCCTCCGGGACGAGCACGCCGGTCTCGCCGTCGCGCACGAGCTCGGGGATGCCGGCGTGCGCCGTGGAGAGCACCGGCGTGCCGCTCGCCATCGCCTCCATCAGAGCGACGGGGATCCCCTCTTCGTCGCCGTCGGACGCGGTGCGGCTGGGCAGGACGAAGAGGTGCGCCCGGCGGATCGCCTCCGCCACCTCGGGGTGCGGCAGCGCACCACGGAACTCGACGACGCCGTCGAGCCCGAGACGGCGGCTCTCGGCCTCGAGCGACTCCCGCAGTGGACCGGCGCCGACGACCTCGTAGCGGACCGGCGGCGCGGCGGCGCCGAGCACGGCGAGGGCGCGCAGCACGAGGTCGATTCCCTTCTTCTCGACGAGGCGCGCGACGCTGAGCAGGCGCACGACGCCGTCCGCCGTGGGCTCGCGCGGCGAGAAGCGGAAGCGGGCCAGGTCGATGCCCATGCGGTGCACCACGATGCGGGAGGGTGGGCAGCCCAGCGCGACCAGCCGTTCGCGACCGTGCTCGCCGACGGGCAGGAAGAGATCGCCGTCGCGGAAGAGGCCACGGTAGACGTCCGGGCCGTGCTCGCGGACGAACCGGCCCATGTCGTAGCCCTGCATCGTCGTGACGAGGGCGCCACGGAGCAGCCCGGCCCGGCGTAGCATCAGGGCCCGAAGCCCGCTCGGCCCGAAGTGGGCGTGTACGACGTCGAAGCGGCGCAGGCGGAACCCCAGGGCGCGGGCGTAACGGGGGATCGAGAGCGCGGCCGGCAGCCGGGGCGCGAGACTCCGCCACGCACGGGCGGCCGGAGCGGCGTCCTCCGCCGACAGCTCGCCGGCCGGATCGGAGCTCGCCGAAGCAGGTGCGGCCCCGTGGTGGACGAAGGTCACGCGGCGCTCGAGGCCGAGCCCGGCGAGCGCGGGGTCGCACGTCCAGTCTCCGGGCCGGTCCGACAGGACGCTCACGTCGTGGCCAAGCGAGAGCAGCCCCGCGACCTGGTTCGAGACGAAGGTCTCCGACACCGTCGGGAAACGCGAGACGACGAAGCAGATACGCAAGGGCGGGCCGCGCATCTCAGCGCGCCTCGCGGAGGAGTGTGGCCACGAAGATCCCCTGGCCGCAGACGGCTGGATCGACCCGCCGGGCAGCCCGCACGCTCCCCAGCATTCCCGCCTCGCCGTGCGCGAGATGGCGTACGCGCAACGGACGAAATCCGCGCGAAAACAGACGCGCAACGCTCTCCCAGGACAGCCGCACGGGCTCCAGCAGCGTGGGCGGACGCCCGATGTCCACCATTAGGAGGAAATGCCCGCCCGGGCGGAGCACGCGGCGGATCTCACTGACCGTGGGCTCGAGAGCGTCCACATGGTCCAGGGCATTGCATGAGACGACAATGTCGAAGGCGGCATCGCAAAACGGTATCGCGCTCGCGGACGCGGCGGCATAATCCATTGCATGCTCGGTGCTGCCGAGCCGCCGATACTCCCACGCCAGCGGATCGAGGCCCACGCGCACCGCTGCGCCGGTGGCCCACTCGAGGCTACCCCGGGGTCCGCAACCGAGGTCGAGCACTCGTGCGCCGTCATACAGGTCGCGCTCGATGCCGAAGGGGCGCGTCATGAGGAAGGCATAGTGGCCGTTCGCGAGCACACCTTCGCGTTCCCTCCGCGCCTGCCAATACCTGAGCTCGCCGAGCCGCTTCGTGCGGAGTGGATCGAGGCGCAGCAGCCGCCGAATCGGGACCCGATCGCCGACCCACGAGAGGAGGCGCCGGACGGAGCTCACGGGCGTCATTGGGTAGCTCCCCGCAGCAGAACGGGTCCAGGGGCCGTGCGCACGCCGCAGGCGCCTTCGAGCCCGGATACGGAGTTTCCCACCGGCATCAGGGCGTCATCTTAACGGAGATCCCAGTCCAGGGGGAGGCGTGCTCGCGCCAGCCACCATTTCGCAAGCGGCCGCGCCCAGCGCACCGGCACCGAGTCGCCGGGCGCGGCGGCGAGGGCGCGTAGGCCGTCCGCGCCGAGCGAGCCCGTGGCCAGGAGCAGCAGCGGCAGGGCGGCGGCGAGGAGCCAGCGCCAGAGCCGCGCGTCCGGGGCAAGCGCGAGGAGCGCAACCGTCAGCACGGCGGGCAGCGCCAGGCGCACGGGCGGCGCGGCCAGCGCGCGGCGCGGGATCGTCGAGATGCGCGGCAGGTGGACCCAGAAGAGGAGCAGCCCGCCCGCGAAGTAGGCGACCTCGACGGCCGCCGCGCCGGCGGCGCCCGCCGCCACCACCGCCACCGGCATCAGCAGGAGCATCGGCACGAGCCGGAGCACCATCAGGCGGAGCAGCACCGGCGTGCGCTCGCGGACGTAGTAGAACGTCCCCCAGACGTTCGTCATGAGTCGGAACGGCAGCTGGAAGGCGTAGATCTGGAGCACGGGCACCGCGGGCGCGAAGCCGGCCCCGCCGACGATCTGGATGACATCGGGCGCGAGGACGAACAGGCCGAGGCCGGCGAGGAGCCCGAGCGGCCCCACCCACGCGGCCACCGCGGCGAGCGCGGCCCCGAGGCGCGGCTCGGCCTCGGCCTCGCTCCACTCGGAGAGGGTCGGCACGAGCACCACGCGGAACTGGCCGAGCACCCCCGAGACCTGCTCGATCAGGTTCTTGGCGAGCGAGAAGTAGCCGACCACGGCCACCGGCGCGAGCGCGCCGAGGATCACCCGGGCGGCATGACGGTAGGCCAGCTCTGCGGCCGAGTTGCCCCACAGTGGCCAGGTATAGCGCCAGAGCCGGCCGAGGTCCTCGCGGGGCGCAGGGGCAGCTGCGGCAGGTCCCGATGTGGCCGCCGCGAGTGCGCGGGCGGCCGCACCCAGAAAGGCGCCGGCCGCGGCGAGGTGCAGCCCCATGCTGAGCGCGAAGAAGGTCGGCAGGTCCAGGTCGAGGACGACGGTGAGCACGGCCAGCAGCAGGGCCACCGCGCTGGAGAGCAGACCAAAGAGAGCCGGCATGCCGAAGCGGCCGAGCCCGAGGAAGGTGCCGGCCGCGACGGCCTCGGCGGCGAGCGCGAACAGCAGCAGCGCGCCGACGCGGAGCAGGAACGCCGGCAGCACGCCGCCGGCGTAGTCACGCGTCAACACGGGCGCCACGAAGAAGAGGGCGCCGGCCACCAGCAGGGCGAGCGTGAGTCGTGCCGAAAGCACCAAAGCGAACAGGTGGCGCGCGGAGCGGTGCTCGCCCCGCGCGACGCGCTCGGGGAGGAACCGGCGGAGCGCCTCCTCGGAGCTGCCCGTGGCGATGGCGCAGAGCCCGACCACCCCGAGCGCCAGCATGTAGACGCCGAACCCCGCCGGCCCGAAGTGACGCACGAGCAGCACGGCAGAAAGCAGTGCGGCCAGGCCGCTCGCGACCTGCCGCAGCGCCAGGTACGAGACGCCGGCGAACACCTTCTCAGCCGCGGAAGCCATTGCCGTCACCGAACAGAAGTGCGCCGATCCAGCGGCGCGACGCGGCCGCCTGCGCGGCCGATCGGACGAGCGCCGCGCGCGTCCCGCGCACCGCGAGGTCGTGCCACGCCGCGAGGAGGTAGCGCGTCCCGGCCGGGATGCGGTCGGCGTAGTAGGCGTCGAAGGACGCGGACAGCTCCGGGCACAGATCCCGCACGCGCCGTCGCACGCGCCGGGTCGTGTACTTGAAGAGCGGCGCGCTCCGGACGTCGCGGCCCTGGACGTTGCCGAAGCCCCAGCCACGCCGGTAGTGGTCGGCGCACCAGGGGCTCAGGCGGCTGTTTAAGGCGAGGATCTCCTCCTGGCCGCGCGGGAAGCCGTAGTACGCCTCGTCGGCGCTCACGCCAATGCCGCGCAGCGCCGCCACCGTCTCGTCGGTCTCCCGCACGAAGTCCTCGTAGCGCAGCACGAGGTCGAAGCGGGCGCGCTCATGGTAGCACGCCTCCAGCCGGGCGAACTTCTCGTCCACCGGTCCGCCCTGCTCCGCGTACTCCTTGCGGGCGAGCGCCATGTAATTCTGCGCCGGATCGCGCAGGACCAGAATCGTCCGGTCCGGATGGAAGCTGCGCGCGTGGTCGTCGAAGGCGTAGCGCGTGGTCACCACGCACTTGGCCACGACGTGCGCCGCGCCGGGGGCGTCGAGAGGCGGCACGAGCTCGCCGTTGTGCACATCGACCACGCCCACGGTGTCGGCCGCCTGGGCCAGCCAGAACGCCACCAGCGACGCGCCGCTGGACTGCATGCCGTAGAGGAGGACGCGCATGCTCAGGCGCTCCGCTTCTCCGGCTCCTTCACCCGCCCGCGCTCCACCGTGCGCGTCCGCCGCCCCGCCTGGAACCCCGCCCACCGCACGAACTCGTACGCCAGCAGCTGCGGCAGCCGGTGCACGTGGCCCTGCCTCACGAAGTAGACGATCTCGCCGGAGAGGAAGCGCGCGGACTCGCGCAGCGTCGCGCCGCCGTCGATGCCGTAGCTCTCTAGGGCGTGGCCGATCAGGTAGGTGCGCCGGAACAGCCCGCGCATGGTGTAGCTGTGGGCGTGGAGCGCCTCGGCGGCGGGCTCGTAGCGCAGCGAGTAGCCGGCGCGGAGCACCTGGTGCGCCCAGATCACGTCCTCGGTGTAGGGCGCCTCCTCGGGGAACGGCACGGCGAGGGCGACGTCGCGGCGGAGCGCGCTGAAGGCGTTGGAGAAGAGCACGCGCCCCGGCCGCGGGTGATGCCCGCCGGGCCGCGGGTCGAAGCGCAGCGGCGTCTCCGGGTAGTTCAGGGCGACGAAGAACATCTCCATGGTGTTCGCGTCGCGGGGGACCTGTCGGCCGTAGACGCCGGCGACGGCCGGATCCTCGAGCGCGGCGGCGAAGCGCAGCGGCCAGTCGGGCGTGCACGGGAGCACGTCGTGGGTGATGAAGCAGACGATGTCGCCGGAGGCGAGACGGACGCCGAGGTTGCGCGTGCGGCCGTGGCCGAACTCGGAGGGCGGGATCCGGTGCACCCGGAAGCCGGCGCGCTCGGAGTCCTCGGCCGTGGCATCGCTCGAGCCGGAATCGATGACGAGCACCTCGAGGTCGTAGCGGTCGCGCACGTGCTCGAGGTGGCGGCGCAGATGGGCGTACACCGGGCCTCCGTCCTTCACCGGCAGCACCACCGAGATCGAGGGCCGGGGCATCAGATCCTGCCGAAGCCCGCAGAGCGCAGCACGCTCAGGAAGAAGGAGGCGAAGACGACGTCGGCGCCGAGGACCATGAGGGTGAGCGCCAGGAGGGCGGGCCGGACGGCGAAGATGTAGCCGGCACCCGAAGTCACCCAGCTCGAGAGGATGTAGATGTTGATGGCGAGCCCGGCGCCGAAGAGGAGGCCACCGAGCGTGACGCCGCGCTCGAGCGTGTAGTGCAGGTGGAAGCGGTGGATCCACAGGTCGTCCACGCCGGGCCCGTGCACGAGCGCGTAGGTCTTCGCGTAGAGCCCGAGCAGGATGAGCTGGAAGCCGAACATCGCCAGCGCGCCGCCCACGAACATGAAGTGGTAGTCGAAGCGCAGCGGGCCCAGGCGTAGCGGCCCAGGCAGCAGCGCCAGCTCGGCGAGCATCCCGATGCCGAGGAGCAGCATGCCGGGGATCAGGAAGAGGCGAGTCGGGCTGAGCAGCAGGAGCTGCCGCGCCACGCGCCAGCCATCGCCCATGGCGCGGCGGGGGGTCCCCGCCGGCCGCGGGCCGAAGCGGACCGGCACCTCGACCACCTCGAGGCGCGCGCGCGCCGCCTCGAGCAGCATCTCGCTGGCGAACTCCATGCCCGTGGCACCCAGGTCGAGGCGGGGGAGCACGTCGCGGCGCACGGCGCGCATGCCGCAGCGGACATCGGAGACCTTGAAGCGGAGGAATCGGCGCGAGAGCCAGTTCTGCACCGGCTCCAGCAGGTGCCGGTGGTGGGCGCCCATCGCGCGCGGCAGCATGAGCCCGTCGCGGCGGGTGCCGAGCACCAGCTCGTAGCCGGCGCGCAGCGGCTCGATGAAGCGAGGAAGCGCGGAGAGGTCGTAGGTGCCATCGCCATCGGCCAGCACGAGGTACTGCCCGCCCGCGGCCTCGAGCCCGCGCAGGCAGGCGGCGCCGTAGCCGCGGATCGGCTGCCGGACGACCATGGCGCCCGCGGCGGCCGCCGCCTCGGCGGAGCCGTCCGTCGAGCCGTTGTCGCAGACGACGACCTCGCCCGCGTAACCCGCGTCGGCCATGACCGTCACCGCGTCGCGAACGCACCCGGCGATCGTCGCCGCCTCGTTGCGGCACGGGATGACGACGGAGACCTCGACGGCTCCCGTGGGGACGGGAGGCGTGATGCGCGCGTCCTGGCTCACGGGTGGAAGCCGGGCGGGGCGGGTGCCGGGCGGGCGCGCCGATCGCGGGCGTCGGCGGCGGGACCATCGCCATCATTGAGCTCGACCGAACGCGACGCGGAGCGAGCCTCGAGGGTCGTGCGCGGTGCCTTCGGTCGGGTCTCGAGCGCGCGCTCCTCGCCCGCGGCGCGGAACGGCCGTGCGCGCGGGGCGAGCAGATTGTGCCGCAGGATGTGCCAGAAGGCGGCCACGCCATCCTTCCAGCTGATCTTCTTGCCCTCCGCGTAGGTGCGGCCGCTGTAGCTGATGGGCAACTCGAAGATGCGGGCGCGCGCCTGGGCGAGGCGGGCGGTCAGCTCAGGCTCGATGCCGAACCGATTCGAGACCAGCGGGAGCGAGGCGAGCAGATCGGCGCGCACCATCTTGTAGCACGTCTCCATGTCCGTCAGGTTCAGGTCCGTGAGCATGTTGGAGACGAGCGTGAGGAGGCCGTTGCCCACGCTGTGCCAGAAGTAGAGCACGCGGTGCGGTCCACCC
Source organism: uncultured Gemmatimonadales bacterium (assembly GCA_963708135.1). Classification (GTDB taxonomy): domain Bacteria; phylum Gemmatimonadota; class Gemmatimonadetes; order Longimicrobiales; family RSA9. The sequence goes on from OY970192.1 coordinate 2,705,278, forward strand.
AGGAAGCGGCTGCCGAAGACGGCGTCGGCGCGCCCGTCCAGGATGGGCTCCATCAGGCGGGGCAGGTCGTCCGGGTCATACTCGAGGTCAGCATCCTGGATAACGATGATGTCCCCCGTGGCGCGCGCGATCCCGGTGCGCACGGCGGCGCCCTTGCCGCGGTTCTCCGGGTGCACCTCGAGTACGTCGATGACGTCGCGGTCGAGCAGCGACTGGAGCACCTGGCGGGTGCCATCGCGGGAGGCATCATCGACGCAAACGATCTCGATATCGAGCGGGACGGCACGAACGCGTCCCACCGCGCGCGCCACCGTCTGCTCCTCGTTGTAGACCGGCATGATGACGCTCAGCCGGACATCGTTCCAACGGATCATGATTCAGCCAGCCCGTAGCGGTTGATCTTGCGGTAGAGCGTCGAGGGGTCGATGCCCAGGACCTCCGCCGCGCGAGCCTTGTTGCCACCCTCCGACCTGAGCACCCACTCGATGTAGGCGCGCTCGATGACCTCCAGCGTCGGCGTCTCCGCAGGCCGCTCCGAGACGACCGGCGCACGCTGCGGCTCGAGCACCCGCTGCGGCAGGGCCTCCAGCCCGATGACGCCGTTCCGGCACAGGATCGCCGCGCGCTCGAGCGCATTCTCGAGCTCGCGGACGTTGCCCGGCCAGTCATAGCGCGCGAGCGCGTCCGCGGCCTCCTCCGCGAGGGCGAGCGGCGGCGCCTCGCCGCCGCGGCGCTCCACGAGCCGGGCCAGAAAGTGGTCCGCCAGGAGACGGATGTCGTCGTCCCGCTCGCGCAGCGGCGGCAGGTGCAGCGTGATGACGTTCAGGCGGTAGTAGAGGTCGCTGCGGAAGGCGCCCCGCCGCATCTCCGTCTCGAGGTCGCGGTTCGTGGCGGCGATCACGCGCACGTCGATCGGCTGCGGAGCGGTGGCGCCGACGGCCACGATCTCGCGCTCCTGCAGCGCCCGCAGCAGCTTGACCTGGAGCGCGGGCGACATCTCGCCGACCTCGTCGAGGAAGAAGGTGCCGCCACGGGCCGCCGAGAGCAGCCCCTCCTTGTTCTTCACCGCGCCGGTGAAGCTGCCCTTCACATGGCCGAAGAGCTCGGACTCGAGCAGGTTCTCGGGCAGCGCGCCGCAGTTGATGGAGACGAAGGAGCCGGTCTCGCGCTCCGAGAGCTGGTGGATGTAGCGGGCCAGGATCTCCTTGCCCGTCCCGCTCTCCCCGGTGATGAGCACGGTCGAGTCCGTGGGCGCCACGGTCTCGGCCAGCCGCAGCACCTCGGCCAGCGTGCGGCTGCGGCCGACGGGGCGGCTCGCGCGCGTGGTGTCGCGGCGCCGGATCTCGCGCTTCAGCGCCCGGTTCTCCCGCGCCAGCGCGCGCGCCTCCGCGGCGCGCCGCAGCAGCGCCATCATCTCGTCGTTGCTGAACGGCTTCTGGACGTAGTAGAAGGCGCCCTGGTTGACGGCCTGCACGGCGGACTGCAGCGAGGCCTGTGCCGTCATGAGGATGACCGGCATCTCGGGGTCGCGCTCGTGCACCGCGTTCAGCACGTCCATCCCGTTCACGCCCGGCATGCGGATATCCGTGAGCACCACGTCCGGCACCGCCTCGCCCAGGCGGGCAAGGGCCTCGTGCCCGCTGCCGGCCACCTCCACCTCGAAACCCTCGCCCCGGAGCAGGATCTCGAGCGTGTCCAGGATCGAGCGCTCGTCGTCCACGATGAGCACGCGCGGCCGCATCGCCATCAGCGCGGCACCCCCGCCGCCGCCGGCACGCCGGCCGGCTCCTCTCGCACTCCCGCCCTTCCCTGCCCCGGGAGGTAGACCGTGAACTGCGCTCCGCGCTCGCGCCCCGACTCGACGAAGATCGCGCCGCCGTGCGCGACCACGGCCCGGTGCACCAGCGCGAGACCCAGCCCGGTGCCACCCTTCCGCGTGGTGAAGAAGGGGTCGAAGATGCGCGTCGAATCCTCGATGGCCACGCCCGGTCCCGAGTCGGAGACCACCACCCGCACGGGCTCGGCGAGCACGACGCCGGCGGGAAGCTCCGACGGCGCCGGCGCGTCGAGCTCGACCCGCACCACCCCACCCTGCCCCGCCTGCTGGGCGCCGTTCAGTACGAGGTTGAAGATCGCCCGGTGCAGCAGGTCCTCGTCCCCCTCCACCCGCAGCGCGCCCGCGCCCGCCGCGTACTCGAGGCGCACCGAGTCCGAGTCCGGGTGCCGCTCCACCAGCTCGATCGCCTGCCGCGCCAGCGCCGCCAGGTCCACCCCGCCGCGGCGGCGCAGCTCCAGCCGGCTGAAATCCATGAACTCGGTCAGCAGCCGCGACAGCCGGTCCGACTCCGTCAGCACCAGCCCGCGCAGCGTGCCCCTGTCGCGCTCCTGCAGCCGGTTGCCGCCAAGCTGCTCGACGGCGCTCCGGATCGAGGCCAGCGGGTTCCTGATCTCGTGGGCCAGCGACGCGCCCAGCTCCGCCACCGCCTGCAGCCGCTCCGCGCGCCGCGCCAGCTCCTCCAGCCGCTTGTCCTCCGTGATGTCCTGGAACACCGCGGTCACCCACGGCACCCCCTCCCGCTCCAGGATCGTCGTGCGCGCCCCCACCACCCGCGGCCCCGCCTCCGCCGTCACCGGCATCCGGATCTCGTACTGGTGGATCGGCGTGCGCCGCGTCGCCGTGTAGGACACGGCCCCACCCAGCCCCGGCGCGGCACGGTCCAGCTCGTCCACCACCCGCACCCCGCGCCACGTCCGCTCCCGGATGCCCAGCAGCCGCTCCCCCGCCTCGTTCAGGTACACCAGCCGCCCATCCGCGTCCACCGTGACCAGCCCCGTGTCGATCGCCTGCAGGATGTCCGACGTGTCCAGCCGCAGCTGCTCCAGCTCCGACTCCACCGCCCCCAGCGCCGTGCCCGTCCGCCGCAGCCGGTCCCCGAGCGCCGCCGTCACCAGCGCCATCGCAGCGAACAGCGCCAGCTGGAGCAGCACGCTCCCCGTCGCCGGGTCCGGCTGCAGCCACGCGATGTCCGCCACGTACAGGATCCCCGCCAGCCCGCCGATCAGCATCCCGCCCGGCAGCGGCAGCAGCAGCGCACCCGCCGCGATCACGAGGATGTAGAGCGGTGGAAACTCGCTCCGCGCCCCGCCCGTGATGTGCACCACGGCCGTGACCACGAGCGTGTCGAAGATCACCTGGAGGTAGAGGAAGTTCCGGCCCGGAAGGCGGCCCCGCAGCTGCGTGTGCCACAGACTGCCCAGCGTCACCACGATCGACAGCAGCAGCACCAGCGTGGCCACCAGCGTCGTCAGCGGCGTCGTACGCGGCCACACCAGCAGCGCACCACCGAAGATCCCGGCGGCGAGCGTGAGGCGGCCGAGATACAGCCACCTGAGCGTTCGCAGCGAATGCATCATCGCCTCTCGCTTGCGACAATCACTTGGGGAGCATGCCCGGGGAAGGCCGCCGTCCGGCTGGGAACCAAAAACGTAGCACCCGCTTTTGCAAACTGCAAGACTCGCGATTGCAAGTTCCAACAGGGAGTGGGGGAGTGGGGGAGTGGGAGACGGGCTGGCGGCGATGCGCGCCGCGAGAGGCCGGGCCGGGAGCGCTCACCGGCGTGCGCGGTTCCACGGCCGCGCCGCGACGGCGCGCTGCGCGACGGTGGCGCGACGCGGCGGCCCGCGGTGCGCGCCGGGAATCGTCGCCCGCGCGCGCCGGGATCGGCGCCGCGCACGGTGGCCAGAGGGACGCGGCGTGCGCCGGTATCGTCGCCGCGCACGGTGGCCGGAGGGACGCAGCGCGGGTAGCCGCGGTCCCCCACTCCCCCACTCCCCCACTCTCGGGGAGGGGCGCGGCCGGGAAGCCAGCCGCCCGGAACACCGCGTTCTTCCGCGGTGTTCCACGCTCATACGCGTCCGATCAGGGGGGTGGTACACGCCTTGCGCGCTCGGCCCATTCGCCACGGGGCCGGCGGCCCGGGACGGGGCGGAGGGCTCGGGGAACGGGGTGGGGCGGGGCGGATCCGGGTGTGGTGGTGGTGGGCAAACTTACACATGAGGGGGTCGGGATGTCGCTCCGGACGAGACTGCTCTCCAGGGGGCTGCGCGAGGCGGGGCTCGCGCTGGCGGCGCTGCTGTGCCTGACGGTTTCGGCGGGTGCGCAGCAGTTCGGGCGCAACAAGGTCCAGTACGACGACTTCGACTGGCTGGTCCTGCACACCACCCATTACAAGATCCACTTCTATCCCGAGGAACGGGAGCTGGTGCAGGATGCGGCGCGGATGGCGGAGCGCTGGAATGCGCGGCTCTCGAGGGAGTTCCAGCACAACCTGAGCGAGGTCAAGCCGATCATCTTCTACGCCGACCACCCGGACTTCGAGCAGACGAACGCGGTGGGCGGGCTGATCGACGTGGGCACCGGGGGCGTGACGGAGCCGCTCATGACGCGGCTGATCATGCCGTTCTCGGGGATCTACAAGGAAGACGACCACGTGCTGGGGCACGAGATGGCGCACGTGTTCCAGTTCGACGTGGCGAGCGCGCGGGGCGGCGGCGGGCTGGCGGCGATGGAGCGGCTGCCGTTGTGGATGATCGAGGGGATGGCGGAGTACCTCTCGAAGGGGCGGGACGACCCGCTCACGGCGCTGTGGATGCGGGATGCGGCGCTGCGGGGGGATCTGCCGAGCCTGAAGGAGCTGAGCTCGCCGACGTACTCGGGGTACCTGGCGTACCGCTACGGCGAGGCGCTGTGGGCGTTCATCGGCGGGAAGTGGGGCGACCGTGCGGTGACGGACGTGTACCGCTTCGCGCTGCGGGAGGGCCCGGAGGGCGCGATCCGGCGGGTGCTCGGGGTAACGAGCGCGCAGCTCGGGCAGCAGTGGATCACGGCGGTGCGCGAGGAGTACCTGCCGCTGATCCAGGGGCGGACCCGCCCGGACGACGCGGGCAAGCGCGTGCTCGGAGAGGGCAAGGTGGGTGACAACAACCTGGGGCCGGTGCTCTCGCCCGACGGGCGCTACGTGGCGTTCTTCGGCGTGCGCAGCCTGTTCTCGATCGACCTGCTGCTCGCGGACGCGCACACGGGGAAGATCATCCGGCACCTGACCAGCCCGCTGAACGACCCTCACTTCGACGCCATCAGCTTCATCAACTCGGCCGGCTCGTGGTCGCCGGACGGGAAGCGGTTCGCGTTCATCGTGGATGCGGAGGGGAACGACCAGATCGCGATCGTGGACGTCGCCTCGGGCAACATCGAGCGCAACTACGAGATCAAGGGCGTGGGCGAGGTGAACAGCCCGGCGTGGTCGCCGGACGGCACGCGCATCGCCTTCTCGGGCTCCGCGGGCGGGATCAGCGACCTGTACATGCTGGACATGGGCTCGGGGCAGGTCACGCAGCTGACGAACGACAAGTATGGCGACCTGGATCCCGACTGGTCGCCGGACGGCCGCACCCTCGCCTTCGCGACGGACCGCTCCGAGGGCACCGATTTCCGCACGCTGAAATACGAGCCGCTGCACATCGCGCTCTTCGACGTCTCGACGCACCAGGTCCGGCTCGTGCCGGGGTTCGCCGGCGCCACGCACATCAACCCGCAGTTCTCGCCGGATGGCAAGAGCATCTACTACGTGGCCAATCCGGACGGTTTCCAGGACGTGTACCGCACGGACCTGGGCACGGGGCAGATCTACCAGGTGACGCGCCTGGCCACGGGGGTGAGCGGGAACACCGACCTCTCGCCGGCCATCACGGTGGCCAGCCAGAGCGGCGACCTGATGTTCACCGCGTTCCAGAACTCCGGCTTCGACGTGTACTCCCGGGCCGCCGCGGACGCGCAGGGGACGCCGGTGACGACGACCGGGCCGCAGGTGGCGGCCGGGGTGCTGCCGCCGGTGCAGGCGATGTCGACGAGCCTGGTCATGCAATACCTTCGCGACGCCGAGACCGGGCTGCCGCCGGCGGACACCACGTTCGCGGTGAACACGTACCATCCCGGGCTCGCGCTCGAGTACATCGGGCAGCCGACCCTCGGCGTCGGCACCAGCTCGTTCGGCACCATGATCGGCGGCGGCGCGTCGGCCTACTTCGGCGATCTGCTGGGCAACCGCACGCTGGGCGTCGCCGTGCAGGCGAACGGCCAGGTGCAGGACATCGGCGGACAGTTCTTCTACGAGAACTCGGCCAAGCGCTGGAACTGGGCGGGAGTGGCGGGCCATATTCCGTACCTGACCGGCTACACGGACATCGTCCCGACAACGGGCAGCGTGAACGGCATCCCGGCGGACGGAATCATCCGGCAGCACCTGCTGCGGGTGTACGTGGACCAGGCCGGGCTGCTCACGCAGTACCCGATCTCGCAGACCCGCCGCTGGGAGTTCTCCGGCCAGTTCACGCGTTACAGCTATGGGACGGAGCTGCGCCAGTTCTTCCTGCAGGGGAACTCGATCATCGGGGAGCAGCAGCTCAAGAACGACACCACCGCGTTCTGGGGCAACCTGCAGGGGCTCAGCCTGGTCCAGGCGTCGGCCGCGTTCGTGGGCGACTACTCCTACTTCGGCTTCACGTCCCCCGTGGCCGGCGGCCGCTACCGCTTCGAGGCCACGCCCACGACCGGCACCTACACCTTCACCACGCTCTACGGCGACTACCGCCACTACTTCTTCTTCCAGCCCTTCACCTTCGCGATCCGCGGCCTCGAGTTCGGCCGCTACTTCGAGAACACGAAGACCAAGCTGGCGGAGGAGAGCAACGGCGCGCTCCAGCCCCTGTTCCTCGGATATCCCACGCTCGTCCGCGGCTACGAGTACAGCAACTTCAGCGGCGCGGAGTGCACCGGCAGCTCGAGCAGCAGCAACTCCTGCCCGCAGTTCAACCGGCTGTTCGGCTCCAGGATCGCCGTGGCCAACCTCGAGCTGCGCGTGCCCCTCTTCGGCGTTCAGCAGTACGGGCTCATCAAGTTCCCGTTCCTGCCCACCGACCTCTCCGCCTTCGTCAACGGCGGCGTGGCATGGGGCCTCGACAACACGGGTCCGGTCAAGTTCGAGTTCGCGCGCAACACCGAGGACCACGTGCCCGTGTTCAGCACCGGCGTGAGCGCCCGCTTCAACATTCTCGGCTACCTGATCGGCGAGGTCTACTGGGCCTACCCGTTCCAGCGGCCGGTGAAGGGCGGGCACTTCGGGTTCCAGATCGCGCCCGGGTGGTAACTGCAACTGCCGGTGGGGATGGGGGTGACGGGTGGGGGTGAGGCACTACGGGAGCACGACGGGTGGGCGAGCGCGGATTCCGGCGCTCCCCCACCCGTCGTCTTACCCGATCACCACACGTGAATGCCGGCGATTGCCGCGACGATTTCGGGATCCCGCGTGACCAAAGGGTATTCCAGGGCCACCGCCGTCGCCGCAATCAAGCGATCACACCGCTCAGATATCGCGAACAGCTCGTGGGAGCGAAGTACGATCTCGGTGGTCAGTGGCACGACTCTGTATCGAGACGGGGTTGTCTCGAGCCGCTCGACGAAGGCGCTGAAGGACTCGCCGAGGTCGACCTCGCCGCCCTGCACCGCCTCATCCAACTCCACAAGGCAGACGGTAGGGATGCAGACGACCGCCGCGCCGCGGTCAACCCGGTCGAAGAACGCGTTCGCGTTCCGACCTAGTCGCTTGCTCGCGTTCGTGACCCACCAGATGAGCGCGTGCGTGTCGGTGCCTGCGGTCGCCGGAGAGCGACTCACTTGATCGAGGCGCGCTTTTCGGCAGCCAAGGAGGCCTGCTTCCGACGAACGTCGACGAGCACATCGTCGGGTGCCACACGCAAACTGCCGAGGCCACGGAGTGGACGGGGGTGAGGGCCAACTCGGGCGCGCAACGCCGCCAGGTCGGCCTCGAGGCCCGCGATCTCGCTCTTGCGAAGCAGAACAACGTGCTCCTCGTGCTCTCGGTGGGACAGCTCGATCCGCGCGGAGCGCCCCTCGAGGACATCGTCCACGAGATCGTAGAGGTGCGCGCGAGCCGTGGTCACTGGGAGGACCGCTGCGCGTTCTTGGTGCTTCCGCCTCATGGCTTCCTCCGTGAACCCGTACGCTCATGCGTACGTCCACCATAACCTGCCGTCGCGCGAGCATCAACTGCCCAACAGGCACATTGGCGCTATTGCCGATCAGCGGGCGCGGCGATATGCCATGGTGTACTGGATTGGCCCGGGCAGGCGGGGGCTCGTGATGGTGACGTGCAGGTGCATGGTGGTGCCGTCGGGGTCGAGCGAGTAGCGGTTCACGCGTGTGCCGTCGCCGGCCTTGAAGCTCTCCCGCAGCGCGCCGTCCTCCCACTCCGACCGTACCTCCAGCACCTCGCCATCCTCGGGGCGCGTCCACTGGATCGGGGTGCCATCGGCCGGGGTCACAAGCGGCGCTCGCTGGTCGGTCTGCACGCTGACCGCCGTCGAGTCGGTGCGGATCACCACCCGCCGGTAGGGCACGTTGGTGGCGCGCAGCCGCTTGCGCGCGAACGGCTTGGTGATGAAGCTCATGTGATGCGTGCCGTCGTTGATGGCCTTCTCGACATCGTCGCTGGCGGCAGAGTCCCAGACGAAGGTGCCGGCGAGCGCGGGCGCCTGCGGCGAAGGCGCCCGCGCGTGGGTGGTATGGGGGGCGCCCCCATGCGGAGGCGATCCCGCCGCCGCTTCGGCCGGCCGCACCGCGGCAGCGGCCGCGCGGCCAACGGGCGCGGCCGCGAGCAGGGGCAGAGCGGCCAGGCCGAGCAGCGGCAGCCAGCGGGAGCGACTCATCGGGGTCCTCAGTGGGCGGTGTGCGGGATGGGGGACACGGGTTCTACCCCGGGCGGCGCGGCGCGGTCACGGCGAGGCACCGACCTCAGGCGGAGCGGAGCTCGGCGAAGGGGTGGACGCGCCATTGGCGGAAGGACCCGAACTAGCGGCGGAACTCCCGCAGATCGGAGCGGAGCTCGCCGACCTCGCTGCCCAGCGCCTCGACCGCGGAGCGGAGCGCGCGCAGGTCGGTGCCATGCCCGTCCAGCCGTTCCGAGTTCGACTCGAGCCGTGCCGTATTCGACTCGAGCCGTGCAGCATTCGCTTCCGCCAGGGCCCGCAGCGCGCGCAGCTCGGCGCCGTGATCGTTGTAGACGGCCAGGATATAGCCCTCGAGGCGCTCGAAGGCGGCGCGGATTTCGGTGTCCTCCATGGACCGAAATATACGTCCGGCGGCGCCGGTGCTCCATAGCGGAACGTGCCACCGCGCTGTCCGAACGCGCCCATCCGAAATTCCAGCCGCCGCGGGCGTGGCTCCGCCCGACACAAGATCGGCGCGTCATGCGCGCCGATCTCGAGCCGGGCCGTTCGCGAACAGAATCGGGGGCGCCGCTCAGCGGCTCCGGGCCTCCGGCTCCGAATGCTCCTCCAGCGTCTCCACGGCGCGCTCCGCCGCGTGGCCGTCCCAGCCCTCGGGGGCGCGGCTGCCGGCCGGCACCCGTCCCGCGCACCGGGCCTCGCGGAAGGAGGCCAGGATGCCATCGACGGTGAGCGGCCAGGGGGCGAGGCGGTTGGTGCCGACCTGGATCGTGACGGGGCGCTCCGTCGCCTCGCGCAACGTGACACATGGAACCCCGAGGGCCGTGGTCTCCTCCTGGATCCCACCGGAATCCGTGAGCACGACGGCCGCGCCATCCGTGAGCGAGAGCATCTCGAGGTAGCCGAGCGGCTCGGTCGCGCGGATCGGCGCCAGTGCCTGCCCCAGGCCGAACGCCTCGATCCTCCTGGCCGTGCGCGGGTGCAGCGGCAGGACCACCGGCAGCTCGGAGGCGACAGCGCCGAGACCAGCCAGCACGCGCGCGAGCGGCCCCGGCGCGTCCACGTTCGACGGGCAATGCAGCGTCACGACCACGTAACCCCCGGGATCGAGGCCCAGCGCGCCGGGCATATCGGTTCGTCGCGCCGCCTCCCGCCGCGCCAACAGCGTATCGATCATGACGTTGCCGATGAAGGCGACGCGCGCCTCCGGGATTCCCTCGCCGAGGAGATTGGGCAGCGCGTCCCGGCTAGGTGTGAGCAGCAAATCACTGAGCCGGTCCGTCAGGACCCGGTTCACCTCCTCTGGCATGCGCCAGTCCCCGCTCCTGAGCCCCGCCTCGACGTGCGCGATCCGGACGCCGATCTCCTCCCTCAGCTTCGAGGCAACCAGCGCACAGGCGAGGGTGGAGTTGACGTCGCCCACGACGACGAGCCAGTCGGGCCGCACGTTAGTGAGGACCGGCTCGAACGCCTCCATGATGCGTGCCGTCTGAATGGCATGGGAACCGGAGCCCACGCCGAGGTGATAGTCGGGCGCGCGCAGGTCGAGGTCCCGGAAGAAGGTGTCTGACATGGTGGCGTCGTAGTGCTGCCCCGTGTGGACGAACACGCCCTCATGCCCGCGCGCGCATAACGCACGCAGCACTGGCGCGACCTTCATGAAATTGGGGCGGGCACCGGCGACGACAACTACGTGCATTGGATGTCAGCCTCGATATCCTCGGGGTAGAAGCGGGCCAGTGCCTGGTGTGTCGTCGTTGAGGTCATGGGTCTGAAGTTAAGGCTCCTCGCTGTTCCGAGTGGGTGAGGATTAGACCCCTGTGCGGGGGCGGGTGCGGCTCCGCCCCCCTGTGCGTGTGCGGGCCACCTGGGCGCCTCCCGCGTTGCGGGCCCGTGCCCGGGGTTCACGCGGTTCCGTCTTACGTCCCGTGCTTCCTACCACCGCCTCAGGCCGCAAGCGCAAGCGGATCCGGCAAGCGGGATGCGGGCACGAACCTTCGCACACGCACACGGGTTTCGAGCCGCCGCCGGCCGGCGGAACCCACGTGAGACAGCGAGGAGCCGAAGTTAATCGATCGGGAGGGCGGGGCCAACCGGGCCTTTAGACGAGCCGCGACGGGTCAGCGAGCCGGGTTTTCGCGCCCACGCCCACCCCCACCCGCAGTCGCAGTTCATTGCGTGAGGGCGAGCCCGTGCTTCGCGTCGAGGGCGGCGGCGATCCGGTTGGCGATGATCTGCTGCGCGGCGCTGGACGGGTGCAGGCCGTCGTAGCTCACGAGGGAGCCGAAGAAGTTCGGCGCCGCGGGGCCGGGGCAGGTGCTCTCGACGGCGGCCTGGAACTGGTCGGGCGTGGTCGCGGCGGCGAGGCCCTGACAGTCGCGGAGCTGGGAGGGATCGGCGAGCGCCGGCTCGAGGAGCTCCGCGTTCGGATCGATGTAGATCCAGTCGTTGGCGTTGGCGGCGGACTCGATGGCGGCGTTGAAGTCCCGCACGCGCGTCTCGATCGTACCGACCTCGGCGAGCGAGAGCACGTGGGGCGCGTCGGGCGCGCAGCTGATCGCCGGGACGGATGCATCGGTCACTGCGGCGAACGACACGATGTTCTGCGCCAGCGGGTTCGGCCGGCCGAGCAGGTCGTAGGCGGAGCAGTCGAGGCTCACGGGCTTCGGCAGCAGGCCTGCCTGCAATGCGGCGAAGAAGAACGCGCCCGGCTGCAGGAACGGGGCGAGCAGCGGGTCAATGACGCCGATCAGGACGGCATCCTGCGCGGGCGTGTTCCGGATGGCCGTCACCAGTTGGGCGAGACTCGCCTGGAAGCTGGAAAGCGACGTCGCGAGCGCGGGATCGCCGGCGTCGGCCGCGTCCAGCACGTCGTTGTTGCCGACCCAGACGGACACCAGCGTCGGCCGCGCCTCCGCCATGGCCTCGGCCTGCGTGCGGCCGCCCAGGATCAGGGTGGTCAGCGCGTTGGCCCTGCTCTCCGGGCCTCCATTGTCCAGCAGGTCCGCGATGGCCGCGTCCGGCACGGCCAGATTCTGCACGAGGGCCGGTGGCGGCGTGGCGCGCAGCGAGCACTCGGGGGCGGACGAGCCGCCCACGCGATCAGGCCCCAGCGGCACGGCCAGCGGCGGCGGACAGCCCGGCATGGCCAGCGCCGGGACGCCGAACTGCGCGTGCGCCATGCGCGCCAGCAGCACGGGGTAGGCCCGCTCCTGCGTGCTGTCGTTGATGCCGCCGGACTGGAAGCCGGCGGTGATGGAGTTGCCGAGCGCGACATAGCGCTGGAACAGGCCGGCGGCCGCCGCCGACTGCGGCGCGATCACGGCCTCGTCGCTGGCGCAGCCGGCCAGGAGGGTGGCCGCGAGGGCCGCCGCCACGCGCCGGAGCGCCCGGCCCGTCTGCCTGCTCATCTCGTCCCTCCCGTGTTCGCGTGCCCCCGTGCGCGGGCCGCCCTGTCGTCCGCGCGCCCCCGCCCGCGCCGGCCGACTCACCGGGCACCGCCCGGATGCCAGGTCAGCGAGAGGCCGAACAGGTTGCCCGTCGAGGTGAACACGCCGCGGTCGGGCGGGACCGCGTCCACCAATGTGCGCACGCGCAGCCGTCCTCGCCGGTCGGCCTGGAGGAGCAGGAGGTAATAGGCATCCACGGTGAAGCCAGGGGCGACGTCGTAGCCGAACCCGACGGTGTACTCGTTGCGCGGACCCTCGGGCAGGAGCGGCGAGACGCCGCCCGGCCCCTCGGCCGCGTCGTTGTAGGAGAAGCCGGCGCGGAGCGCGAGCGCCGCCGTGGCCGCGTAGTCGGCGCCGACGCGCCAGGTGCCGGTGTTGCGCCAGTCGAAGACCAGGTCCTCGTCGGGCGCGGTCTGGAAGTCGAGCGCGACCTTCTCGAGCCGGGACCAGCCCGTCCAGGTGTAGTCGCCGGCGAGATGGAGCCCGTTCGCGGCCTCGAAGCCGAGGCCGGCCACGAGCACGGCGGGCAGGGCGATGCTGGTGGCGAGCGCCTGGTCCGCGAGCGGCCCCTTGAACTGGGAGGCGAGCAGCTCGTCCACGGGCGTGCCGGCCGGGAGCTGGAACGGGTTGTTGGGCGGGAGCGTCAGGTTGGTGGGCACCTGGCGGAAGACGGCGGTGCCGTTCTTCACCTTCACGGTGGTCGCGGTCTCGTAGCGGAGGCCGAGCGAGATACGGTCGGTCGGTCGGGCGAGGATGCCGAAGTTGCCGGCCAGGCTGGTGGCGTGGCCGGCCAGCGTCACGTCGCCGAAATCGGTCCCGGAGGGCACGCCGAGCTGCGCGAAGGTGACGGGCGCCCCGTTGATGACGGCGGCCACCTGGTCGGCCAGGTCGAGGCGCTGCTCGATGCTGACGGAGGTGAAGATCGCGTCCAGGCCCGCGCCGACGGCGAGGCGGCCGGGCACGACCTGCCAGGCGGCCGTCGGCTGCACGAAGATCGAGTGCAGGCTGTTGTCGTACCCCGCGAAGCGGCCCTCGAAGGAAAGCGGCCAGCTGAGCGAGAGGCCGAACGGCGCGTTCACGGCGAGCCCGAAGCCGAGCCGGCCGCGGGCGAGGCGCGCCATCGCGTACGCGTTCGGCACCAGCGCGGTCTGCGTGGGCCGCCGCGCCGTGACGCCGGTCGAGTCGTAGATGAAGTGGTTCGAGGAGAGGATGGCGCTGCCGCCGACGCTCAGGGCACCCGGCATCACCGCCGTCCCGGCGGGGTTGTAGAACACCGTCGAGCCGTCTCCGCAGGGCAGCGCCACGCCGGCATCGACGCGGCCGCTGAGGCAGGCGCTCTGCGGGCCGATGGCGATCCCCTGCCCCGCCACGGGAGCGGCGGCCGCGAGGGCGCCGAGCGCGAGAGCTCCGATCCGCAGCCTTGAACTCATCTCGAATCCACCTGTCGCATGGGTCGTCCTGGGCGTCACGACCGCAAGCGGCCGGCCAGCAACGCTGCCAGAGTAGAGCTTCGCGCGCGCGAGCGCATTGGAGGATCCCCCGACGCGGCGTAGGGGGAAAGACTGTCACGACCCGGCGCTCCGGTCGCCTCGCAAGGGCGTTCCACGCGGAGACGGCGGGGAGCGGAGTCACGAGGACCTGCTTCCAGCGCGCCGGGGCGAGGCGGTCCCCCGACCTGATCTCGACCACGAGCGCCCCCGCCACCAGCAGGCCCAGGCGGAGGATCCGGCCGGCCGCGTGGAACGCTGCTGATCCGTGCGGGGCACAGGAATAGGAGGATGCGCCGGAGCTCGCGGGTTGGAGGATCCCCCGACACGGCGTGGGGGGATTCCCTGGTGGCCCGGGCGCCGCGCATGGGCCACATTCCCGCGCGGAGCCGACCGTCACCCGAACCCCGCAAGGCACGATGGCATCCTCGCTCGACAGCATCCTGAGACCCGCATCGGTGGCGGTGGTCGGCGCTAGCCGTACGCCGGGCACGATCGGCTGGCAGATCGTCAACAACCTGCTGCGCCACGGCTACCAGGGCGCGGTCTACCCGGTGAACCCGAAGGCGACGTCGGTGCACAGCGTCGCGGCGTTCCCAACTGTCACGGCGATCCCGGCGCGCGTGGACATGGCGGTCATCGTGGTGCCGAAGGACCTCGTGCTGGACGTCGTGGACGATTGCGGCGAGAAAGGGGTCGCCGGGCTCGTGGTCATCAGCGCCGGGTTCCGCGAGGTCGGCGGCGCGGGGGTGGAGCGCGAGCGCCAGCTGGCGGAGCGCGCGCGCCGCTACGGGATGCGGCTCGTCGGCCCCAACTGCATGGGTGTGCTGAACACCGATCCCGCGGTCTCCATGAACGCGACGTTCGCACCGACCATGCCGCCGCGCGGGTTCGTCAGCATGATGAGCCAGTCGGGCGCCATGGGCGTGACGATCCTCGACTACGCGGCGGAGTACGGCATCGGGATCCACGGCTTCGTGTCGGTGGGCAACAAGACGGACGTGAGCGGAAATGACCTGCTCGAGGCCTGGGAGCACGACCCGCTGACGCGCGTGATCCTGATGTACCTGGAGAGCTTCGGGAACCCGCGCCGCTTCACGCAGATCGCGCGGCGGGTGACACAGACGAAGCCGATCGTGGTGGTGAAGTCCGGGCGCAGCGCCGCGGGAGCGCGGGCGGCATCGTCGCATACGGGGGCATTGGCGGGGCTCGACCTGGCCACGGACGCGCTGCTCGCGCAGTGCGGCGTGATCCGGGTGGACAGCGTGGAGGCGCTCTTCGACCTGGCCATGGCCTTCGGGACGCTGCCGCTGCCGGCCGGCGACTCCGTGGCCATCGTCACGAACGCCGGCGGCCCCGGGATCATCATCGCCAATGCCTGCGAGGCGGGCGGGCTCGAGGTGGCCGAGCTCTCGGACGTGACGCAGGCGCGGCTGCGCGAGGGGCTCGCCGCGGAGGCGAGCGTCCGCAACCCGGTCAACATGATCGCCTCGGCCACGCCGGAGAGCTACCGCCACGCGCTCGAGACGGTGCTCCGCGACCCGGGCATCCACGCCGCCATCGCCGCGTTCGTGCCGCCGCTCGGGATCCGGCAGGAGGAGGTCGCGCAGGCCATCGTGCAGGTGCGCGACGCCATCCCCGACAAGCCGATCCTGGCCGTGCTGATGGGACGCGAGGGGCTGCCGGCCGGGCGCGCGGAGCTCAAGGAGGCCGGCGTCCCGGCCTACATATTCCCCGAGTCCGCCGCCCGCGCGCTCTCCGCCCTCGCCCGCCACCGCCGCTGGCTCGAGCGGCCGGCCGGCCGGGTGCGCCACTTCGAGGACGTCAACCGCGAAACCGTCGCCGCGATCCTCGAGCGCTGCGCCGGTGGCGACGGCATGCTGTCGGGCACCGACGCGCTCGACGTGCTCGCGGCGTACGGCGTGCCCACCATCCGCTACCGCGTGGTCACGAGCGCCGAGGACGCCGCGGCGGAGGCGCAGGCGCAGGGCTTCCCCGTGGTGCTCAAGATCCACTCGCCCGACATCGTGCACAAAACCGACGTGGGCGGCGTGGTCGTGGACCTGCGCACCGCCGACGAGGTGCGCGAGGCGTTCGACGCGATGATGAAGCGCGTGCGCGACGCCGTGCCCGACGCCCGCATCGAGGGCGTGCTCGTGCAGCAATACGCGCGCGGCGGGCGGGAGACGATCGTGGGCATGACCTACGACCCGAAGTTCGGACCGCTGCTCATGTTCGGGCTGGGCGGGATCTACGTCGAGGCGCTCCGCGACATCGCGTTCCGGATCCAGCCCGTGAGCGACATCGACGCGCTCGAGATGGTCCGCTCGATCCGCGGGGTGAAGCTGCTCGAGGGGATCCGCGGCGAGCCCGCCGCCGACATGGACGCCATCATCGAGGTCATCCAGCGCATCTCCCAGCTGGTCGGGGAGCATCCCGAGATCCGCGAGCTGGACGTCAATCCGCTGCTCGCCACGCCGGCCGGGGTGACGGGGGTGGATGCGAGGATCAGGATCCAGGCATAATCAGAACGGGCACGGGTCACGGGCAGGGGCACGCGGACGGGCAGAAACGGCAGGCAGCCGGGCAGGGGCATGCGAAGGGGCACGCCCACGGGAACGGGAACCCCGGCAGGCACCCGGCCCGCCGCCATCGTTCCGCTGCCCGTCCCGGTGCCGGTGCCCTTGCCTGCCTGCCTGCGGGAGCTGCCCGTCCGCGTTCCCGTGCCCGTGGCCCCTGCCCGTCCGTTGAGAGACCGGGGCACGGGGCACGGGCAGGCGCACGCGGACGGGCAGAAACGGCAGGCAGCCGGGCAGGGGCATGCGAAGGGGCACGCCCGCGGGAACGGGAACCCCGGCGGGCACCCGGTCCGCCGCCATCGTTCCGCTGCCCGTCCCGGTACCGGTGCCCTTGCCCGCCTGCCTGCGGGAGCTGCCCGTCCGCGTTCCCGTGCCCGTGGCCCCTGCCCGTCCGTTGAGAGACCGGGGCACGGGTCACGGGCAGGCGCACGCGGACGGGCAGAAACGGCAGGCAGCCGGGCAGGGGCATGCGAAGGGGCACGCCCACGGGAACGGGAGTCGGCGCATTCTGGTATTCTGGTGCCCCGGAAAGCCGGCCAGCTTGGCCGGCATGGTTCGACTCGATCACGAACGGCTCGAGGTTTACGGGATCGCGCTCCGATTCGATAAGGAGATTCGCGGGCTGCTCCGGAGCATGCGGGCGCGGGGCGACACCGTCAACCAACTGAAGCGCGCTTCCGCCTCGGTGGTCCTCAACCTGGCCGAAGGTGCGGGTGAGTTCTCCGCGCGGGAGAAGACGCGCTTCTATCGGATCGCACGCCGGTCGGCCACGGAATGCGCCGCTACCCTGGATCTGCTCGTGAACCAGCGAACCCTGACCCGGGAGCAGGTCCTGCCACTCCGTGACCACCTGGTCCGGGTCATCTCCATGCTCGTGCGCCTGATGCAGCAGATCGACGCGGGGAGCTCTCGCGGGCGGCCCCGCCCACCGTCCCCCAACACCGGGTGAGCGTTCGGGTGCAGGTGATCCTAACCGAGCACGGAACAGAACGGGGCACGGGTCACGGGCAGGCGCACGCGGACGGGCAGAAACGGCAGGCAGCCGGGCAGGGGCATGCGAAGGGGCAGGGGCACCGGAACGGGAACCCCGGCGGGCACCCGGTCCGCCGCCATCGTTCCGCTGCCCGTCCCGGTACCGGTGCCCTTGCCCGCCTGCCTGCGGGAGCTGCCCGTCCGCGTTCCCGTGCCCGTGGCCCCTGCCCGTCCGTTGAGAGGCCGGGCACGGGTCACGGGCAGGCGCACGCGGACGGGCAGAAACGGCAGGCAGCCGGGCAGGGGCATGCGAAGGGGCACGGCCACCGGAACGGGAACCCCGGCGGGCACCCGGTCCGCCGCCGTTCCGCTGCCCGTGCCGGTGCCGGTGCCCTTGCCCGCCTGCCTGCGGGAGCTGCCCGTCCGCGTTCCCGTGCCCGTGGCCCCTGCCCGTCCGTTGAGAGGCCGGGCACCGGTCACGGGCAGGCGCACGCGGACGGGCAGAAACGGCAGGCAGCCGGGCAGGGGCATGCGAAGGGGCACGGCCACCGGAACGGGAACCCCGGCGGGCACCCGGTCCGCCGCCATCGTTCCGCTGCCCGTCCCGGTGCCGGTGCCCTTGCCCGCCTGCCTGCGGGAGCTGCCCGTCCGCGTTCCCGTGCCCGTGGCCCCTGCCCGTCCGTTGAGAGGCCGGGCACGGGTCACGGGCAGGCGCACGCGGACGGGCAGAAACGGCAGGCAGCCGGGCAGGGGCATGCGAAGGGGCACGCCCACCGGAACGGGAACCGGTCCGCCGCCATCGTTCCGCTGCCCGTCCCGGTGCCGGTGCCCTTGCCTGCCTGCCTGCGGGAGCTGCCCGTCCGCGTTCCCGTGCCCGTGGCCCCTGGCCGTCCGTTGAGAGGCCGGGCACGGGTCATGGGCAGGCGCACGCGGACGGGCAGAAACGGCAGGCAGCCGGGCAGGGGCATGCGAAGGGGCACGCCCACCGGAACGGGAACCGGTCCGCCGCCATCGTTCCGCTGCCCGTGCCGGTGCCGGTGCCCTTGCCCGCCTGCCTGCGGGAGCTGCCCGTCCGCGTTCCCGTGCCCGTGGCCCCTGCCCGTCCGTTGAGAGGCCGGGCACGGGTCACGGGCAGACGCACGCGGACGGGCAGAAACGGCAGGCAGCCGGGCAGGGGCATGCGAAGGGGCACGCCCACCGGAACGGGAACCGGTCCGCCGCCATCGTTCCGCTGCCCGTCCCGGTGCCGGTGCCCCTGCCCGCCTGCCTGCGGGAGCTGCCCGTCCGCGTTCCCGTGCCCGTGGCCCCTGCCCGTCCGTTTTCTCCGTGGACGTGGCCGTGCCCGTCCGCGTTCCCCTACTCCAGGATCAGCCGCGCCCTGCGGAACCGCGCGGCCGCCGCGGCGAAGAGGAGGAGGTCGATCACGAGCAGCGCGGCGGCGGCGAGCTCGAGCAGGCGGTTCCGCCCGACGCCGGCGACCCACGCGGCGCCCGCCAGGCGCCAGGCGGGCGGAAGCAGGCCAACGCCGAGCACGGGCAGGAAGAGCACGGCGATGACGGCGGTGGTGAGCACCTGCTGCGCCTGCTTGACCGTGGTCGCGCGGAGCGAGATCAGGACGCCGGCGGCGGCGGTGAAGCCTGCGCCGAGGATGCTGAAGGCGATGGCGGCGGCGAGCGCGCGGGGCGAGTAAAGCACGAGGCCGGCGTCGCGGTGGGAGAGGTTCACGACGATGAGAGCGGTGGGCAGGATCGCGAATCCGACACCGATGCCGTAGAGCGTGACGGCGACGGTCTTGCCGAGCAGGATGGCGAGATCGGGGAGCCGCGTCGCGAGCAGGGTCTCGAGAGTGTGCCGCTCGCGCTCGCCGGCGAAGGTGTCGGGCACCAGGCCGGCGACCTGGAAGGTGGCGGCGAAGGCCACGAAGGCGCCGCCGGCCCACGAGCGCACGAAGGCCGGCCCCATCTGGAGCGGGTAGAGCACGCCGAGGATGAGGACGATCATGCCGATGCGGTACAGCCCGCGGCGGTTGTGCGGCTCGAGCTGCACGAGCTCGCGGATCTCCTTCCAGACGACGGTGGCCACGTCCCGGATCACGGCGTTCCCCCCTCCCCCTCCTCCATGAGCGTGAGGAACACCTCCTCGAGCGACGCCTTGCCGCGACGCACCTCATCGACCTCCGCGCCCGCGTGGACCAGCGCGGCCACGAGCGGCGCGGGCGTGGCGCCATCGGCCAGCTCGGCGACGATCCGGCCGTTCTCGAGGCGCGCGCGCCGCACCGCCGGGAGGCACTCGAGCGTCGCCAGCGCGGCGGCGTCCACGCCGCGGGCCACGATCTCGACGCGCGGGCCGGCGCCGCGGGCGCGCAGCTCGTCCGGGTGGCCCACCGCGAGGAGGCGGCCGCCGCGGATCACGGCCACGCTCGCGCACAGCCGCTCGGCCTCGGTCAGGTTGTGCGTGGTGAGGAAGATCGTGGTCCCCTCGAGGGCGGCCAGCGCGGCGAGGTCCTCGCGCAGCGCGGCGGCGGCGATCGGATCGAGGCCGGCCGTCGGCTCGTCCAGGAACACGAGCGCGGGGTGGTGCAGCAGCGCCCGCGCCACGGCCAGCTTCTGCTTCATGCCGCGGCTCCAGCGGCTGACGATCTCGCCGCGCCGCTCCCACAGCCCGAAGTGCTCGAGCAGCGCCTGGATGCGCGCCCGCCGCTCCTCCCGCCGCATGTGCCAGATGCGGCCGAAGTAATCCAGGTTGTCGGCCGCGCTGAGCCGCTCGTAGAGCCCGGTGTGCTCGAGCAGCGCGCCCGAGCGCGCGCGGATCTCGCCGGCCCCGGTGCGCGTGTCGAGGCCCAGCACCCGGGCGCGCCCGCCGGTCGGCTCGAGGAGCCCGAGCAGCAGCCGTATCGTCGTCGTCTTCCCCGCCCCGTTCGGGCCGATGAAGCCGAAGACCACGCCCGCCGGCACCTCGAAGCTCAGCCGGTCCGCGGCGACGAGGCTGCCGAACGCGCGCGTGAGCCCCTCCGCCGCGACAGCGGGCGACGCGGCCGGATCAGCCATGGCTCGCCTTCCGCGGGCGAGCGCGACCACCGCTGGTCTGGCGCGCGCCCCGGCGATCGCCTACACCTTCAACGGGCCCGGGCCGGCAGCGCGGGCCGGGCGCGGGCGAGGCCAGCCGGAAGCGGAAAGGTTCGATCATGGCGTGCTACATACCGGTCGGGTGGTCCCGAAGTCAAACCCGGCGCGCGGGCGGGGACGCGTGAGCGGCTCCGGCGCGGGCGGGCGGCTCATCTCGCTGCGCGAGACCTGGCCGTCGGGGAAGCCGATCGTCGGCATGGTGCACCTGGCGCCGCTTCCCGGCTCTCCCGGCTGGGGCGGCTCGATGGACGACGTGCTGGCGCGCGCCAGGAGGACGCGCGCGCGCTGGCCGAAGGCGGCGTCGACGGCGTGCTGGTCGAGAACTACGGCGACCTGCCGTTCCACCCCGGCGCCGTGCCGCCCGAGACCGTGGCCGCGCTCACGGTGGCCGTGGCCGAGGTGGTGCGCACGGTCTCGCTGCCGGTGGGCGTGAACGTGCTGCGCAACGACGCCGCGGCGGCGCTCGCCATAGCCGTGGCCACGGGCGCGCGCTTCATCCGGGTGAACGTCCACACGGGCGCGCTGCTCACGGACCAGGGCTGGATCGCCGGCCTGGCGCACGACACGCTGCGGCGGCGGGCGGCGCTCGGCGCCGACGTCGCCATCCTGGCGGATGTGCTCGTGAAGCACGCCGTAGCGCCCGCGGGGTTGAACGCGGCCCGGGCCGCGCGGGACGCGTGGCACCGGGGGCTCGCGGACGGGCTCGTCGTCTCCGGCCCCGCGACGGGGGAGGAGCCCGACCTCGCCCGGCTCCGCGCCGTCAAGGCGGCCGTCCCCGAGGCGCCGGTCTGGATCGGCAGCGGGCTCACGCCGGAAAACGCCGCGGCGCTCATGGCAGTGGCGGATGGCGCCATCGTGGGCAGCGCGTTCGAGCGCGACGGTGTGGCGGGGAATCCCGTGGAGGTGGAGCGCGTGAGGCGGCTGGGATCCAGGATCCTGCCCCCTCAGACTCCTCCGTACCACTCGTAGCCCTGATCGCTCCAGTAGCCGCCCGTGCGATGCGGCAGGAAGACGACGCGGGTCAGGTACTTGGTGTTCTTGTAGCCTAGCTTGATCGGCGAATGCACGCGGGCGGGCGCGCCGTGGGCCGGCCCCAGGAAGCGGCCGTCCATGGCGTAGGCGATGAGCGTCTGCGGGTGCATCGCGCTCTGCATGTCCCAGCTCTCGTGGTACCCCTTGTCGAAGGATACGAAGTCAACGTACTGCGCGTCCGCCGTGGCGCCGGCGAGGCGGGCGAGGCGGCTGACGCGCACGCCGCGCCAAACGGCCACGGCGGTCCACCCCTCCACGCAATAGTGGTCCACGCGCTGCGACACCGACGGCAGCGCGAGCAGGTCGTCGAGCGTGAGCCGCAGCGGCCGCCGCACCGCGCCGCCGACCTCGAGCGCCCATTCCCCCCGCACGGACTCGTCCCAGATCGGGATCCGGTCCGAGATGTAGTAGACCGGGAACGCGCGCCCGGCCGGCAACGCGCCCTCGGGTGCGTAGTCCCGCGACCCCTCGTGGAAGATCCCGCGCTCGAGCCCCTCGTTGCGCCGCTCCGCCCAGCGCAGCAGCCGCCGCGCCGCGCGCGGACCGTGAGCGTCGCACGCCGCCAGGAACGCCGCCGAGAGCGCGCCCCCGGCCGCCAGGAACCGCCGCCGGTCCAGGCTCATAGCTCCTCCCCGTCGTCTCCGCTGGCGCCGTCCAGCTCCGAGGCAGGCGACGCCACCGCCGATCCAGCCGGCGCTTCCGCCGCGCCCGCCTCGGCCGACGCATCGGGCGTGGCCGCCGCAGCCGGTGCATCCGTGCCCGCGGCTCCCGCCGCATCGATCCTCGCCGGCGCGCGGGAAGGCCAGAGGGCCGGCGCGTCGGCCGGGCGGCGGCGCAGGAACGGCCGCGCGTCCAGCGCCTCGGGCGAGCGGCTCTCGTCGTAGCCGCCGGTGATCATGCTGCGCAGCGAGCCGGGGTCCACGGCGAAGACCATGAAGACGTGCATGACGGAGAGGGCGACGAGCGCCACCATGACCATGAAGTGCCAGTAGCGGGCCCAGACGTAGCCGCCCAGCAGGTCGGTCAGCGGGGCAAGCTGCACCGGTTTCCAGATGGCGATGCCGGTGATCACCGCCGCGGCGCCGAGCCAGGGGAGCAGGAAGTAGACGGTCTTCTGGAGCGCGTTGTGCTTGCCCTGGCGCGGGTGGCGGCGCCGCAGGAAGAGGTAGAACCTCACCATCTCCCAGGAGTCGCGCAGGTGCCCGCGACGGGGGACCAGGTCGCGCCACTCGCCGTGGAGGTAGACGAAGCCGAGGTAGACGAGCCCGTTCAGCACGAGCAGCCACATGGCCGCGAAGTGCCAGTTGCGCGCCCCCGCCAGCCAGCCGCCGAACGTCATCCAGTGTGGCGCCCCGCCGTGGAACGGCCAGCAGCAGAACGTGCCGCCGCGTCGCGCGAAGGCGGGATAGGCGTTGAAGATGCGCAGCCCGCTCCCGACCATCAGCGTGAGCGCGAACGCGTTCACCCAGTGCGTCAGGCGGACGACCCAGTGGTGTCGTGGAGCGGGCATGCAGGGTGGAACCCACGGGCCACCCGCCGGGTTCCCCCGCCCGGAGGCCGCTCCAGCTCCGATCACGTTGACCCCTTGCCGCTCCGGCCGCTACACTTCGAGGGCGCTCCGCGGCTCCTGCCGGCTCCGCTCCTCGTCGCGGCCGGGGTGCGCGAGGAGATCGAGCACGGTCGCGTGCGGGAGGGGATGACATGGTGGCGCACTACCACCTGATCGGGATCGGCGGGACGGCCATGGCCTCCCTGGCCGGGCTGCTCCGGGCCGCGGGCCACACGGTCACCGGCTCCGATGAGAACGTCTACCCTCCGATGTCCACGCTGCTCGAGCAGCTCGGCATTCCGTACCGCGAGGGCTACGCGCCGGAGAATCTGGAGCCCGCGCCGGACGTCGTCGTCGTGGGCAATGCCATTTCGCGCGGCAACGTCGAGCTCGAGGCGGTTCTCAACCGGAAGCTCCGCTACACGTCCGCTGCGGCCACGCTGAAGGAGGAGTTCATCCGCGGCCGCCACTCCCTCGCCGTGGCGGGGACGCACGGCAAGACGACGACGACCTCGCTCCTGGCCTGGGTCCTCGAGACCGCCGGGCTGAACCCGTCCTTCCTCGTCGGCGGCGTGGCGGAGAACTTCGGCACGTCCTTCCGCCTGACCAATGCGCCCTATTTCGTCATCGAGGCCGACGAGTACGACACCGCCTACTTCGACAAGGGCCCCAAGATGTGGCACTACCTGCCGGACACCGCGGTGGTGACCAACATCGAGTTCGACCACGCCGACATCTACCGCGACACGGAGGCCTACCGCTTCGCCTTCGCGCGCTTCATCAACCTGATCCCCTCGAACGGCACGCTCGTGGCCGGCTGGGACTCGCCCGCGGTCCGCGCGCTGGCCCCCCGCTCGTTCGCCCCTGTCCAGGGCTTCGACATCGACGCCCCCTCAGGCGACGCGGCGCTGCCGCCCGCCGGCTCCGCCTCCGAATCCGCGTCCGCCCCGGGGTCCGCGTCCGCCCCGGAGTCCGCGTCCGGCTCGGAGTCCGCGTCCGGCTCGGCCGCCGAGCGGGCTGCTCGCGCCGCGAACCCGATCCCGCCGCGAACGTCGCCCACTCCCCCCCTCCCCCACTCCCCCACTCTCGCGTCTCTCCACCCCCAGCCCCGCTGGCTCG
Source organism: uncultured Gemmatimonadales bacterium (assembly GCA_963708135.1). Taxonomy (GTDB): domain Bacteria; phylum Gemmatimonadota; class Gemmatimonadetes; order Longimicrobiales; family RSA9. Next base: position 2,729,392 of record OY970192.1, read on the forward strand.
CCCGCGACGTGGTCTTCGAGCCCGAGCGCACGCGCTTCACGGTGCTGCACGACGGCGCCGTCTGGGGCGAGGTCGAGACGCCGCTCGCGGGGGCCTTCAACGTCCGCAACTGCCTGGCCGCCATCGCCGCGGCCACGGCCGTGGGCGCGGATCCCGGCGCCGTGCGCGACGGGCTGCGCACGTTCCGCAGCGTTCGTCGTCGCCTGGAGGTCCGGGGCGAGGCGGGCGGTGTGACGGTGATCGACGACTTCGCGCACCACCCGACAGCCGTGCGGGAGACGATCGATGCCGTGCGCCAGCGCTATCCCGGCCGCCGCCTCGTGGCCGTCTTCGAGCCGCGCAGCTACACCGCGCAGCGGCGGGAATTCCAGGCCGACTACCAGGCCGCGCTCGGCACCGCCGACCGCATCGTCATGGCCGGGCTCTTCCACCCCGAGCGCTACACCCGCGAGACCGCCATCGACCCGCACGCCATGGTGGCCGCCTGGGAGGCCGGCGGAACACCCGCCGCGTATACCCCCGACCCCGACGAGATCGTGCGGGGGCTCGCCCGCGATCTGGCCGGCGGCGAGGTCGTGCTGATCATGTCGAACGGTGGGTTCGGCGCGATCCACTCGAAGCTGCTGGATGCGCTGGGGCGGCGGTAGCCGTTCCCCCTTCCTCCGCCCCCCCGAGTGGGGGAGTGGGCGAGTGGGGGACGCGGCGGCTGCGCGGCTATCCTCCGGTTGCCGGGCGCGGAAGACGATCCCGGCGCTCGCGCGCACCGTGGCACCTGCGCACGCCGGCCGGGTCTGCCGGGCCCGGGAACGCGCGGCGCGCGTCGGCGTCGGCCCGTCTCCCACTCTCCCACTCCCCCACTCCCCCACTCTCCCACTCCCCGCCGGGGCGAGCGCCGCGGCGGCGCGGGCTACTCCGAGATCTCCCGCAGGACGACCAGCGGCGCCTTGCGGAGCACGTCGCGGCTGTTGAAGAGGCCGACGGCCACCGTCAGGGCGGCGACGCCGGCCCAGAGCAGGAGCAGGCCGGGGACGGGGAGGCGGAACGGGAGGTGGAAGAAGCGGCTGACGAGGGCCCAGCCGGCGAGGCCGGCGAGCGCGCTGCCGGTGAGGGCGGCGAGCACGCCGAGGGCGAGGTACTCGGTGAGGAGCACCGTGCGGATCTGGCGGCGGCTGGCGCCGAGGGTCTTGAGCAGCGCGCTCTCGCGGGTGCGCTGGAAGCGCGACGTCGCCAGGGCGCCGATGAGCACGAGCACGCCGCCGCCGATGCTGAAGAGGGCGAGGAAGCGGATGGCGAGCGCGACTCTGGAGAGGATGGAGTCGAGCGTGCGCTGGAGCATCTGGAGGTCGAGCACGGAGACGTTCGGGTAGCGCTGGACCAGGTCGCGCTGGACCTCGGCGCGGCGGGTGGCATCGGCGATGCGGGCGAGGGCGACGACGGTCTGCGGCGCCTGATCGAGGACGCCCGGCTCGAAGACGACGAAGAAGTTGGGCGCGAAGCGGCCCCAGTCCACGTGGCGCAGGCTGGTGACCACGGAGGGGATGCTCGCGCCGTTGAAGTTCCAGGTGATGGTGTCGCCGAGGCCGACGCCGAGCTCCTGCGCGACTCCCTCGTCGACTGAGATCCTGGCCGGCTGGCCGGCGCGGTGGGGGCCGCGGAACCAGTGGCCGGCGGTGATCCGCTCCGTGGCCGTCATGGTGTCGCGGTAGGTGTTGCGGAACTCGCGGCGGAGCGCCCAGCGGTGCCGGTGGATGGTGGTGTCGGCCAGGATCTGCTGCACGCTGCGGCCGTTCACGGCGGCGATGCGGGCGGGCACGATCGGCGTGATCTCGTGGAGCGGCGCGCCGCGGGCGGTGAAGAGGCTGTCCACGCCGCGCACCTGGTCGGGCTGGACGTCGAAGAGCAGCACGTTGGCGCGCATGGTGTCGTCGCGGAGCCGGATCTTGTCGAGCAGGTTCCGCTGCACGAGGTACATGGTCCCGATCAGGAAGACGCCGAAGCCGAGCGAGAGGGTGACCGCCACGGTCTGGTTGTGGGGGCGAAACAGGTTGGAGACGCCCTGGCGGACCACGTAGCGGGCGCGCGTCGGGAAGAAGCGGCGGGTCGCGCGCACGACGCCGAGGGCGACGAGCCAGAGCACGCCCACGGTGACGGCGAGCCCGCAGGCGAACGCGAGCCCCGTGCGCCACGTGGGCGCCTGCCAGATGCTGAGCGCGAGGATGCTCGCGGCGAGGGCGCCGTAGGCGACGCCGCGCAGCGGGTCGCGCGCCCGCTCCGCCGGCTCGAAGCCCTGCCGGAGCGCCTGGAGCGGGGTCACGTCGCGGATCGAGAGCAGCGGGATGAGCGCGAAGATGGCGGCGACCCAGAGGCCCACGACGAGGCCGGCCACGATCGCCGTCGCGTTCAGCGAGAAGCCCACATCGACGGGCAGGAACGGGCGCAGCACGGCGGGTAGCGCCGCCTGTGCGGCGATGCCGACCAGCACGCCGGCGGCCGAGCCGGCCAGGCCGAGGGCGGCGGCCTGGAGCAGGTAGGCGCCGAAGACCGTGCGCTGGCGGGCGCCCAGGCAGCGCAGCACGGCGACGGTCGGGATCTTCTCCTTGATGAAGACGTGGATCGCGCTGGCCACGCCAATGCCGCCGAGCAGCAGCGCGGTGAGCCCGATGAGCCCCAGGAAGCGGGAGAGGTTGCCGAGGTCCTCCGTCAGGTTCTCCGCCCGGTCCTCGGCCGTCGTGACGCCCACGTGCTGCTCGCGCAGGAGGTCGCGGTGCGCGGCGGTGAAGGCGTCCTGGGTGGCGCGCGCGGGCATGCGCACGTACGCCTCGTAGCGCGCCAGGGTGCCGAAGCGGACGAGCCCGGTGGCGGCCAGCTGGCGGGAGCCGATGAAGACGCGCGGGCCCACGGCGGTCTGGAAGCCGATCTCCGCGGGGGCGTCCACCGTGCCGGCGATGCGGAACCGGCTCTGGCCGATGGAGAGGGTGTCGCCGATGCGGACGCCGAGCTGCACGAGGAGCGCGGGATCGACGAGCGCGTCGCCGCTCGCGCGGAAGCGGGACCACAGCCCGGCGGGCTCGGTGGGGACGTCGCCGTAGAATGGCCAGCCGGGCTCGACGGCCCGGAGCTGGATGAGCCGCGTCGCGCCGGTGCGGGGCGCGAGCGCCATGGAGACGAGGCCGGTGACGCGCGCCACGGAGTCGCCTGCCGCGGAGAGGGAGTCCACGAGCGCGGCTACGCTCGCCGGGAAGGGCGAGCTGGAGCTCAGGCGCAGGTCGGCGCCGAGCAGCTCCCGGGCCTGGCCCTGGATGGAGGCGGTGACGTTGGCGCGGAACGAGTTGATGGCCACGAGTGCGGCCACGCCGAGGGTGATCGCGCCCATGTAGAGCCCGAGCCGGCGGGCGCTGGCGCGCGTCTCGCGCCAGGCGTGCACGAGGGCGAACGGCGCGCTCACGTGCCGTCCTTGCGCTCGTCGGAGACGATGCGCCCGCTCGAGATGCGGACCACGCGCCGCGCCCGCGCCGCGAGCTCCTGGTCGTGAGTGACGAGCACGAGCGTGGTCCGGTACTCGCGGTTCAGCTCGACCATGAGGTCGATGATGCGCGCGCCCGTCTCCGAGTCGAGGTTGCCCGTCGGCTCGTCCGCGAAGAGGATCTTCGGCCGGTTGACGAACGCCCGCGCGAGCGCCACCCTTTGCTGCTCGCCGCCGGAGAGCTGGGCCGGGTAGTGGTCGAGCCGCCCGCCGAGCCCCACGCGCTCGAGCAGCGCCGTCACGCGCTCCCGGCGCTCGGCCGGGTGGGCGCCGCCCGTGCCCGCCAGCTCGAGCGGGACCAGCACGTTCTCCACTGCCGTCAGAGTGGGCAGCAGGTGGAAGGTCTGGAAGACGAAGCCGACGTTCGTCGCGCGAAAGCGGGCGCGCTCGTCCTCGCTCATGGCGTCCAGGTTGCGCCCGGCCAGCTCGACGTGCCCGGCGCTCGGACGGTCGAGCCCGGCGAGCAGGCCGAGCAGCGTCGTCTTGCCGCTGCCGGACGGGCCGACAATGGCGAGGAACGCCTCAGCCTCGACGTCGAGATCGATCCCGTGCAGCACCACGAGCGGCCGTCCGCCGCTCGTGTAGGTCTGCTCCAACCCCCTGACGACGATCATCATGCCGATCTCGATCCTCCCCGCGAAGCGGCTCCTCCCGTCCCTGCTCCTGCTCCTGGCCGCGTGCGGCGGAGGCGCGCCCGCCCGGCCCGGCGGCGGCCCGGCCACAGCCGACACCCTGCCGCAGGCGACGACCGCGCCGCCGGCCGCCGGATCCGCCGCCGCCACCACGGCCCCTGAAGCTACACCGCCGCGCGGCGCCCCACCACACGCCGCGGCCGATACCGCGCGGCCCATCGTGCTGTTCCTCGGCAACAGTCTGACGGCCGGGCTCGGGGTGGCGCCGGCGGAGGCCTACCCGGCGCTCGTGCAGCAGAAGATCGACTCCGCGGGGCTGGACTTCCGGGTCGTCAACGCCGGCGTGAGCGGCGAGACGACGGCCGACGGGCTGCGCCGCGTGGACTGGGTGCTGCGCGGGCCGGTGAAGGTCATGGTGCTCGAGCTCGGGGCGAACGACATGCTGCGCGGGCAGGACCTGGGCGCCGCGGAGAAGAACCTGCTCGAGATCGTGCGCCGCGCCCGCGCGAAGGTGCCCGGGCTGCGCGTCGTGATCGCCGGCATGGAGGCGCCGCCCAACCTCGGCCCCGCCTACACCGCCCGCTTCCACGCCATCTTCCCGGACCTGGCGCGGAAGAGCGACGCCGCGCTGATCCCGTTCCTCCTGGCCGGCGTGGCCGGCGACCCCCGGCTCAACCAGCCGGACCACATGCACCCCACGGCGGCCGGCCACAGGATCGTGGCGGAGAACGTCTGGAAGGTGCTCGAGCCTGTGCTGCGACGGGTGGCGGCGGGGGAGCGGGCGGCGGCGGGACGGTAGGGCCTCGACTGCGCCTTCTCGCGCGGGGGCTGAACGGACGGGATGGGGATGGGGGTGGGGTTCGGGATCGATGGCGGCGGCTGCCCGGGTACGCCGATCTCCGGTTGCGCTGCTCGCCGGCGCGCCGCACGCTCACGGCAACCCCGCGCCGCCGCCGCCCCGCTTCCACCCCCGACCCTTCCGCACCGGCCGACGGGGCGGACTGATCCTGCGCCTTCTCGCGCGGGGGCTGAACGGACGGGTTGGGGATGGGGTCGGGGTTCGGGATCGGCGAGGGCGGCTGCTCGGGTACGCCGATCTCCGGTGGCGGCTGCTCGCCGCCGCGCGCACGCTGCACGGCAACCCCGCGCCGCCGCCGCCCTGCTTCCACCCCCGACCCTTCCGCACCGTTAACCAAAACTAAAACCAAAACTAAAACCAGCCGACGGGTCGGACTGATCCTGCGCCTTCTCGCGCGGGGGCTGAACGGACGGGTTGGGGATGGGGTCGGGGTTCGGGATCGATGGCGGCGGCTGCCCGGGTACGCCGATCTCCGGTTGCGCTGCTCGCCGGCGCGCCGCACGCTCACGGCAACCCCGCGCCGCCGCCGCCCTGCTTCCGCCCGGCACCCGTCCGCACCGGCGGGGCGACCGGTCCAGACATTCCGCCGCCCCGCAGGCGGCGCCAGGTTCGGGGAAAGCGGCGGGCGGCGGGGCGGCGAGGTGCCGCGCGGTCGATCCGCGGACGACTCCTGGCTCTGCCCGATTGGCCCGGCATGACTCCGAGAGATGGGTTCGATCATGAACGGCTGGAGGTGTTCCAGGCGGCGATCCAGCTGGCAGTGCTGATCGATCAGGTGGTGGAGCGAATCGCGCCCGGGCGCGCCGAGCTCGCGGACCAGCTCCGGCGCGCATCCACGTCGGTGCCGCTGAACATCGCCGAGGGCGCCGGCGAGTTCAGCCCGAAGGAGAAAGCACGCTTCTACCGGATGGCCCTGCGCTCGGCGACGGAGTGCGGCGCGATCCTCCTGCTCCTCGAGCGCCTTGGGCTGCCGATCGATCCCGCGCCTCGCCGGCTGCTGCTCAGGATCGTGCCGATGCTCGTCCGGCTCTGCCAGAATGGACGGCGGGCCGGCTGAGAACATCGTCGGACCCGGGCGTTCCGGGTCACCCTGGCGCCCGGCTGCCGGAGGTGGTGCGGCCGGGTTCCGGGGCGGCGGTCGAGGGGCCGAGGGGGCCGAAGGTAGGTTCAGGGTGGTAGCCGGCCGACGCGGGGTGGGGTTCGCAGTGAGCCCTCCGCGCGCCAGCGACGTTCCCCGCCGGAAGCACGCGCACCCGGGCGGCCCGCCGTGTCGATCCCGATCCCCGACCCCAACCCCAACCCGTCCGTCGGGACGCCCGGATGAGCCCGGCTCACCCGGCGGCCTGCCTCCCGCCGCCGCTCGCCCGCAGCGCGTTCAGGATGACGGCGACGTCGATCGCCTCCTGCGCCAGCGCGCCGACCGTGGGCGGGATCATGCCGAAGGCGGCGAACACCATCCCGACCGCGCTGAGGCCGAGGCCGACCCAGATGCTCTGGCGCGCGATGCGCAACGTGCGCCGGCTGGTGCGCAGCGCCTCGACCACGCGGTCGAGCTCGTCCACCAGGATCACGATCTCGGCCGCCTCGGTGGTGATCCCGCCGCCGTGGCCGGCCAGCGCGATGCCCACGTCGGCGGTGCTGAGGGCGGGGGCGTCGTTGGTGCCGTCGCCGACCATGACCACGCCGTCGTGGCCGCGCCGCAGGTCCCGGATGGCGGCCACCTTGTCCTCGGGGAGCAGTTCGCCCCGGGCATCCTCGATGCCGAGCTCGTCGGCGATCGCGCGCGTGTGGCTCGCGTGGTCGCCGGAGAGCAGGACGGTGCGGCGGATCCCGAGCCGGCGCAGGTCGGCGAACACCTCGGCCGTCCCCGGCCGCAGGCGGTCCGCGAAGCGGATCATGCCGGCGGCCCCTCCATCCACGGCCACGTACGCCCTGAGCCCCGTCCACGTCTCGCCCAGCGCGGTGAGCGTGGGCACGGCGTCGGGGGCGAGCAGCGCGATGTAGCCCAGCGAGCCGACGGCGACGCGGCGGCCGGCCACGTCGCCTTCCACCCCGCGACCCGGCGACTCCGTGACGTGCAGCCCGGCGCCCGGGCGGATGCCGCGCGCCTCGGCGGCGGCCACCACGGTGCGGGCGAGCAGGTGGCTGGAGGCCTGCTCGGCCGTGGCGGCCAGGCGCAGCAGCTCGTCGGCGCTGAAGCCGGGTGCGGGGTCGAGTCCGGAGACCTGCGGCTGCCCGATCGTCAGCGTGCCGGTCTTGTCGAAGACGACGATGGTGGCGCCCGCCAGCTGCTCGAGGGCGCCGCCGTTCCGCACGATCACCTGGCGCCGCGCCGCCCGGTTGATGCCGCCGATGATCGCCACGGGCGTGGCCAGGATCAGTGGACAGGGCGTGGCGATGACGAGCACGGCCAGCACCCGCACCGGGTCGTGCGTGAGCAGGAGGACCAAGCCGCAGAAGAGGAGCGTGATGGGCGTGAACCAAACGGCGTAGCGGTCGGCCAGGCGCTGGAGCGGCGACTTGCTCTCCTGCGCGGTGCGCACGAGCTCCACGATGCGCGCGTACTGGCTTTCGCGGGCGAGGGCCGTGGCGCGCAGCCGCAGCGAGCCCTCGCCGTTCACGCTGCCGCTCAGCAGGTGCGCGCCCGCCTCGGTCGGCACGCCCATCGGCTCGCCCGTGAGCCGCGAGGCGTCCACGTGCGAGCGGCCATCGACCACCACGCCGTCGCACGGCACCAGCTCGCCCGGCCGGACGAGCAGCAGGTCGCCGACCGCCACCGCGTCGGCCGGCACGTCCTCGAGCGCGCCGTCGCGCACCCGGTGCGCGTGCCGCGGCGCCGCCTCCTCGAGCTCGCGGACGGCCCGCGAGGCACGGCCCTCCGCGTAGCGCTCGAGCGACTCGCCGCCCGTCTGCATCAGCACCACCACGAGGCCCGCGAGCGGCTCGTTCAGCAGCACCGCCGCCAGCACCGCCAGGGAAGCGACGAGGTCCGCCGCGAATTTCCCGCGCAGCGCCCCGCGCAGCGTGCCCAGGACCACCGGCGCGCCGACCAGGATGAGCCCCGCCTCGAGCGTAAGGTGGCCCCACCGCTCCAGCCCCGGGAGGAAGCGCAGGGTCGTGCCCACCAGGATGAACGCCAGCGCGGCGGCCGGGAACAGCACGGCCCCGCGGCGACGATCCATGGCCGGCAGCCGGCGGCTCACGGCGCATGCCTCCTTCGCGATGGAACTCTCACGGCCCTCTCCTGCGTTGGCGCCCGCTCCCGCCAAGCTAGGCCATCCACGCGGGCCCGGTTGTCGGGCGTTCCCCGGCGGCGGTGTCGGGAGATCCTCGGCTTGCCCCGGAGCCGCCCCTTCCCCGCGCCGAGAGTGGGAGAGTGGGCGAGCGGGGGAGTGGGAGCAGCGCCGGGCGAGGCAGCGTTCCGGCGGCTGACCTCGGCTCCGCTGGACGCCCGCGGCCGATCGCTCCGGGTTCCCGGCACCGCCAGCGGACGTGAACCGCCGCGAGCGAGGCCAGGCCCGGGACGCCCGGCCGCCGCAATCGCCGCCCGGTCTCCCCACTGCCCCGCTCTCCCGCTCCCGTTCTCGCACGGGTCCTGCGGGTGACGCCGACCGAGCCGCTCGATGGCCGGATCCTGTGGCCGGCGCTGCGCGAGCCGGCGCCCGCCGCGGACGCGCCGGCGCGCCCCTGAGCCCACACGCAAGGAGCCCGATGCCCGTCCCTTCCCCCGCCACCGTGCGCGCCCTCGCGGCGCGCTTGGGCGAGGACCGCCTCGAGCGGGATGTGCCGCTGGCGCCCTACACGACCTTCAGGATCGGCGGCCCGGCGGACCTCCTCTACCGCGCCCGCAGCGCCGACGAGCTGGCCGGCGCCGTGCTGGCGGCGCGCGAGCTCGAGGTGCCCCATTTCCTGCTGGGCAGCGGCGCCAACATCCTGGTCGGCGACCGCGGCTTCCGCGGCCTCGTGATCCGCAGCGAGGTCGGCGGCATCGAGTTCCTCGACGGCGACCGCGTGCGGGCGGGCGCCGGCGTGCAGATCTTCCACGACCTCATCGTCGCCACGGTCCGGCGCGGGCTGGGCGGGCTGCACCACTACGTCGGCATCCCCAGTACGGTGGGCGGCGCCATCTGGCAGAACCTGCACTTCCTCTCGCCCCCGCCCGCGCGCGAGCGCACCGTCTTCATCGCGGAGGTGGTCGAGAGCTGCGCGCTGCTCACGGCCGGGGGCGAGCGCCGCACCGTGGACGCGGACTACCTCCGCTTCGGCTACGACACGAGCATTTTGCACGAGCGGCCGGACGTGGTGCTCGACGTCACGTTCCGGCTGGAGCCAGCGCCCGAGGCCGAGCTCCGCCACGTGATGCGCGAGAACCTGAAGTGGCGCGATGACAAGCACCCCGACCTGTGGCTCTACCCCTGCGCCGGCTCGATCTTCCAGAAGATCGAGGGCGTGGGCGCCGGCCGGCTCATCGACCAGTGCGGCCTCAAGGGCCGCCTCCATGGCGGCGCGGAGATCTTCCACAAGCACGCCAACATCATCGTGAACCTCGGCGGCGCCACCGCAGGCGACGTCCGCGCCCTCATCGACCTCGCCCAGCGCACCGTCCGCGAGCAGCTCGGCTACGAGCTCACCCCCGAGATCGGCTTCATCGGCGAATTCTAGGATCATTTCACGCGGAGCCGCAGAGGCGCGCGGAGGCGCGGGAGATGCAGGCCTGCTCGCCCGCCGATCGCGCCGGGATGAGCAAGCGACATTTTCATTTGCCACGCTCCCGCCCCTGTCGGAATCTGATCGAGCGGTTTCCGCTTCGGGTGTCGAGGGGGCCGGCCGGTGACCATTCGCGGGGTGGGTGGCGGTCGGGAAAACAGGGCATGGAAGCATCGGCCGCGTGGCCGCTTCCACGGGCAGGCTCGCTTCCGCCGCCGCGAACCTCCGCGGCTCCGCTCCTCTGCGCCTCCGCGTGAGACAGGCACGCCGCTGAGCCGAGGCCCGCGAGAGAGAGGCGCGCAGGGAACGCACTCCGCGCCCTCCTGAGTTCCAGAGGGGGAGCGCTCTCACCCGTTACGAAAGGGAGGACCCATGCCTCGCGGACGCATCTACGACGACATGACCGCCACCATCGGGGACACACCCCTCATCCGGCTGAACCGGCTCGGCGCAGGGCTGCCGGCGAGGGTCGCCGTGAAGCACGAGGGCTTCAACCCCTACAGCTCGGTGAAGGACCGCATCGGCACGGCCATGCTCGACGACGCCATCGAGCGCGGCGCGCTGCGGCCGGGAATGGTCATCGTCGAGCCGACCAGCGGCAACACGGGGATCGGGCTGGCGTTCGCCGCCGTGGCGCGCGGCTACGCCACCATCCTCACCATGCCGGACAGCATGACGCTGGAGCGGCGGGCGCTGCTGCGCGCCCTCGGCTGCACGCTCGTTCTGACGGAGGGGGCGAAGGGGATGAAGGGCGCGATCAACCGCGCCCAGGAGATCCTGGAGGCGCTCGGCGAGAACGGCTGGATGCCGGGGCAGTTCTCCAACCCCGCCAACCCCGCCATCCACTACCGGACCACGGGCCCCGAGATCTGGGCGGACACCGACGGCGCCGTGGACATCTTCGTGGCGGGGATCGGGACGGGCGGGACGATCACCGGCGCGGGACGGTTCCTGAAGGAGAAGAAGCCGTCCATCCACGTCGTGGCGGTCGAGCCGGCCGAGAGCCCCGTCCTTTCCGGCGGCGAGCCGGGCTCCCACAAGCAGCAGGGCATCGGCGCCGGCTTCATCCCGCAGGTGCTCGACACCGCCATCTACGACGAGGTCATCCGCGTCACCAACGACGACGCCTTCCACACCACCCGGCGCCTCGCCCGCGAGGAGGCGATCTTCGCCGGCATCTCCTCCGGCTCCATCACGTGGGCCGCGCTGCAGGTGGCCGCCCGGCCGGAGAACGAGGGCAAGCTGATCGTCAGCGTGATCTGCGACTTCGGCGAGCGTTACCTGTCCAACCCCGTCTACGCCGACTTCCCCGCCCCGGAGCCGCCCGCCGAGGTCATGGCGCTGATCTAGGCCGCGCGCGTCGCATCGCCGGCCGGGGCGGCGGAGGTGGCGGGGAGCGAGGCGTCCGGCCCCTCGAGGGCCGCGGCGGGCCGGCCTCTCAGGAGGCCAGCCGCTCCAGCGTCTCGCGGTGCACGACGTGGCCGCCGGGATGGATGACCAGCTCGGCGTCGATGCCGGCGGCGGAGAGGCGGTCGCGCGCGGCGGCGGCCGTGGCGGGGCTGAAGGAGCCATCGCGCTCGCCGGCCACGATGCGGATTCGGGTGCCGCGCCACGCGGCCGCGGCGGCGGACAGGTCGAGGTCCGAGGGCGGGTCGGCGCCCCACAGGATGAGCCGGGCGGGGCGGGTGCTGCCGAGGGCGGTCCAGCGGCAGGCCGTGTGCACGCCCTGCGAGTAGCCCAGCACGGTCAGGCGGGGCGCGGCGGCGTAGCGCGAAAAGAGCTGATCACGGAGGCGGTCCAGGTAGCGGACGTAGTCCTGGATCTCGGTCAGGCGGTCCTCGCGCGTCATCCAGGTGGCCCCCACGCGGGTGTTCGGGCCGTGGGCGCCGGACGGATCGCCGACGTAGTAGCGGTTCAGCGCCTCCGGCGCGACGACGAGGCGGCTGCCGTCGTCGAGGCCCTCGAACCCGCGGATGAAGGAGCGGGCGAGCTGGGCGTAGCCGTGCAGGACGAACCACGCCTGCCTCGGCGCCGCCAGCCCCTCGCCCAGGGTGACGTAGCGGGCCGTGCGCGTGACCTCGAGGTGATGCTCCTGCATGGAGTCGCTTCCGGGTCGGGGGAGCCTGGACACGTGGATCCCGGCGCGAGCCGCGCGGGAGGCTCGCGGCGGGACGTGCGGCGGGAGCGTCGCCTACTCGGCCCTGAGCACCCGCGCCGGGTCGAGGCGGCTGGCCCGCCGTGCGGGAAGGTACGATGCCAGGAGCCCTACCGCCAAGAGCAGCAGCGGCACGGCCACGAAGGTCACCGGGTCGAAGGCGCTCACGCCGAAGAGGAACGAGCGCATCACGCCCGCCCCGGCCAGGCCCAGGAGCAGGCCCGCCCCGGCTCCCACCGCCACCAGCCCGACGCCGTGGCGCATGAGCAGCAGGATCACGCCACCCGGCTCCGCGCCCACCGACATGCGGATCGCCACCTCGCGCGTGCGACGCGAGACGGAGTAGCGCACCACGCCCCACACGCCGATCACCGCCAGCAGCAGCGCGAGCAGAGAGAAGGCGCCGACCACGACCGCGGCCAGCTGCGCCGGCAGGATCAGCGAGGCCAGGAAGCGGCGCACGGTCATCGCGCGGAACACGGGGAGATCGCGGTCCATGCCGTGGACCGTGGCGAGGGCACGCGCGACCAACGGCGCCGCGCCGGCGCGCGTGCGGACGATGAAGCTGGGCATGTCGACCGCGTTCTGCGCCGCGGCCAGGAACATGTACGACCGCGGCGACTCGCCCAGCGAGCGGACCTTCACGTCGCGGGCCACGCCGATGACGTGCAGGACGGTCGTGTCCGTGCGGAAGACCTGGCCGATCGCGTCCTGCCCCGGCCAGAAGCGCCGCGCCATCGCCTCGGTGATCACGGCGACGCGGGGGGCACCGGCCACGTCGCCCGGCCCGAAGTTCCGGCCGCGCAGGATCGGGATCCCCGCCGCCGCCAGGTATCCCGTGTCCACGGCGGCGTAGTAGGTGTCGAAGCCCCTCTCGCCGGGCGGCGGCTCGGTGCCGGGCACGTTGATGCGGCGCGAGGAGCTGTTCACCGGGTCGAGCAGCACGTTGCTGGTGTAGCCCACGGCCTCCACGCCGGGCAACGCCGCCAGGGCGGCGGTGGCCTGGCGCATGAGCGCCGCCGCCTTCTGCCCGGGGTAGCGGTCCGCGGGCACCATGACCGTGACCAGCGCGGCCGGCTGCTCGCCCCAGCCGGGGTCCGCCGAGCGGTACGCCAGCAGCGAGCGCAGGAACAGCCCCGCGGCGATGAGCAGCAACAGCGACACCGCGACCTGCCCCACCACCAGCGCGTTGCGCGCGGTCAGCCGGCGCGCGGGGCCGCCGCCGGTGTTCTCGTTCTTGATGGTGTTGACCACTCCCGGCCGCGTGGCCTGCAGCGCCGGCGCCAGCCCGAAGAGGATCCCGGAGAGAGCGGAGGCCAGGATCGCGAAGGCCGCGATCCGGCCATCCATCGGCACGTCCAGCCGGATGGGCAGCGGCAGCGGCAGGTCCGCATGCAGCAGCCAGTCGAGCAGGAAGCGCGCGAGCAGCACGCCCCCCACTCCGCCGAGGGCGGCCAGCGCCAGTGTCTCGGTCAGGAGCTGCCGGACGATGGCGCCGCGGCTCGCGCCCAGCGCCAGCCGGATCGCGATCTCCCGTTGCCGGTCCCGCGCCTGCGCGAGCAGGAAGCTGGCCAGGTTCGCGCAGGCGATCAGCAACACGAGCCCCACCAGCGCCATGATCAGCGCCGAGGCCGGGACCACCACCCGGTCGAGCATCGGGTTCACCGCCACGTCCGTCTGCGGCACGATCGAGACCGTGCGGCTGGCGCTCCACTCGCCCGGGTGGCGCTGTCGCTCCGTGCGCTGGAAGTTCTCCGCCACCGCCCGGAAGCGAGCCATGCTCACGCCGGGCACGAGCCGCCCCTTCATGAATCCGCTGTGGTTGCCGCGCTCCTTCAGCTGGTCGTCCGGCGCCGGCTCGAGCTGGTTCACCATCTGGATCGGCGCGAAGAGCGCCGGCATCACCCCCCGGATCGCCCCGACATAGGACTGCGGCGCCACGCCCACGACCGTATAGGACCGCCCCGACAGCCGGATCTGCGTGCCCACCACGTCCGGCGCGCCGCCGAAGCCCTCCTGCCAGTAGTCGTAGGTGAGCACGATCACCGGACTCGCGCCCTGCGCCACATCGTCGGCGGGGCCCAGCAGCCGCCCCAGCCGGGCCTTCAGGCCGAGCAGCGGGAAATAGTCGCCGTTCACCATCTCGAGCGGCAGCGTGACCGCGCGGTCGCCGAGGTCGCGCGACACCACGCCGAGCTCGGTTATGGAGACCTGCGAGAGGACCCCCTGCGTCGCCTGCCGCAGATCCTGGTACTCCGGGTAGGAGAACGGCGTGTACGGAAAGTCCGGTGTGCTCGAGGCGATGTCCACCACCCGCTCCGGGTGCGGGATCGGCGCCTTCCGCAGGATGACCGCATCGACCAGGCTGAAGATCGCCGTGTTCGCGCCGATCCCCAGCGTCAGCGAGAGGACGGCGATCAGCGCGAACCCCGGGCTCTTCTTCAGCCGGCGCAGCGCGAAGCGGATGTCGCGGTTGATGGCTCCCATGACGCTCGATTCCCCTCGAGGGAGCGCGCTACTCGGCGCGCAGCACGCGCGCCGGGTCCAGCCGGCTGGCCCGCCGCGCCGGCAGATAGGACGCGGCCACGCCGACAGCCATGAGCAGCAGCGGTACGGCCACGAACGTCAGCGGATCGAAGGCGCTCACGCCGAAGAGGAACGAGCGCAGTACCGTCGCGCCGGCCAGCCCGAGCAGCAGCCCCAGCACCGCGCCGACGCCGACCAGTCCCACACCATGGCGCATGAGCAGCAGGATCACGCCGGCCGGCTTCGCCCCCATCGACATCCGGATCGCGACCTCGCGCGTCCGACGGGACACGGCGTAGCGGACGACGCCCCAGATGCCGATCACGGCAAGGACGAGCGCGAGCAGCGCGAACGCGCCGATCACGAGCGCCGCGAGCTGCGCGGGCAGGATGAGGGAGGCCAGGAAGCGGCGTACCGTCATGGCTCGGAAGATCGGGACGTCCCGGTCGGCGTCGTGCACCGTGGCCAGCGCGCGGCCGACCAGGGGCGCCGCGTCGCCACGGGTGGACACGAGGAAGGTGAGCGAGCCGACCGACTCCTGTGCCGCGGCGAGGAACATGTACGGCTGCGGCGCCTCGCCCAGCGTGCGAACCTTCACGTCGCGGGTCACGCCGATGACGTGCACGGCGCTGGTGTCCATCCGGAAGACCCGGCCGACGGGATCCTGTCCCGGCCAGAAGCGCCGCGCCATGGCTTGCGTGATCACGGCGACTCGGGGCGCGCCTGCCACGTCTCCCGCACCGAAGCCGCGACCGCGCAGGACCGGGATCCCCGCCACGGCCAGGTAGCCGCTGTCCACCTCCGCGTCGAAGATGGAGAAGCCGGTCTCCCCGCGCGGCGGCTCGCGGCCGGGTACGGTGATCATGCGCTGGCCACTGCTCATGGGATCCAGCGGAATCTGCGAGGCGTAGCCGACCGCTCCCACGCCGGGCAGCACGCGCAGCTCATCGCGCAGTCGATCGGCGAAGGCAAGACCGCGGGCTGCCGGGTATCGGTCCGCCGGGATCATGAGCGTGACCATGGCGGTCGGTCGGGAGCCCCAGCCGGGATCGGCCGACTGCCATGCCAGGAGCGAGCGGAGGAACAGTCCCGCCGCGATCAGCAGGACCAGCGAGACCGCGACCTGTCCCACGACCAGCGCGTTGCGCACCGTCAGCCAGCGCGCGGGACCGCCGCCCGTGTTCTCGTTCTTGATTGCATCGATCACGCCGGGCCGCGTGGCCTGCAGCGCGGGGGCCAGGCCGAAGAGAACGCCCGACACCGCGGACGCGGCGATCGCGAACGCCACGATTCGGCCATCCATCGGCACGTCGAGGTGGAACGGCAGCGGGAACGGCAGGTCCGCGTGCAGCAGCCAGTCGAGCAGGAAGCGCGCGAGCAGCACGCCCGCCACGCCGCCGAGCCCCGCCAGCGCCAGCGTCTCGGTGAGGAGCTGCCGGACGATGGCGCCGCGGCCCGCGCCCAGCGCCAGCCGGATGGCAATCTCCCGCTGCCGGTCCCGCGCCTGCGCCAGAAGGAAGCTGGCCAGGTTCGCGCACGCGATCAGCAGCACCAGCCCCACCAGCACCATGATCAGCGCGGCGGCCGGCACCACCACCCGGTCGATCAGCGGGTTGACCGCCACCGAGCTCAGCGGAACGAGGTCGATCCGGCGGCTCGCCGGCCAGAAGGACGGGTGGTCCTTCTGCTCCATGCGCTCGAACGAGGCCGCGGCCACGCGCGCCCGCGCCATCCCCACCGCCGGCGCCAGCCGGGCCTTCACGAAGCCGTCGTGGTCGTCCCGTGCCTTCAACTCGTCGTAGGGTGAAGGCTGCAACGCGTTCGTCATCTGGATCGAGGCGTAGAGCATCGGCATCATGCCGCGGATCGTCCCCGTATACGACTGCGGCGCCACGCCCACGATCGTGTAGAGCCGCCCCGACAGCCGGATCTGCTTGCCGACCACGTCGCTCGCGCCGCCGAAGGAGTCCTGCCAGTAGTCGTACGACAGCACCACCACGGGACTCGCCCCCTCCGCCGCGTCGTCGTCCGGGCCCAGCAGCCGTCCCAGCCGAGGGCGCAACCCCAGCAGCGGAAAGTAGTCCCCGTTGACCATCTCCACCGGCAACGTCGCGGCGCGATCCGCCAGGTCCCGCGGCACCATGCCGAACTGCGTGTAGGAGATGCGAGCAAACACACCCTGCGTCGCCTGCCGCAGCTCAGTGTACTCGGGGTAGGAAAACGGGAAGTAGGCGTAGTCCTGCGTGCTGGTAGAAACATCGACCACCCGCTGCGGCTGCGGGATCGGCGCCTTCCGCAGGATGATCGCGTCCACCAGACTGAAGATGGCCGTGTTCGCCCCGATCCCCAGGGCCAGCGAGGCCACGGCGATCAGCGCGAAGCCCGGGCTCTTCCTCAGCCGGCGCAGCGCGAAGCGGATGTCCCGGACGATGGCTTCGATCACGGCTTCCTCCGCCGCGTCGTGCGATGCGGTCTCCCGTCGGGCGGGTCACCGTACGCGCGAGTGGATACACGAGTTTCCAGGGGTCTTGCCCGCAATCCAATGGCCAGCTGCGTGCCAGGAGTCAACTCCATGCGACGCTTGAGCTTCCACGTCCATCGCCGGGAGCACGGCGTCCGGCGGCGGACAGCGGCGTCCCGGTTCCGGTACGGCAGCATCCGGCGCGGTGTCGGCGGGCAGGTGGGCCTGCTCCCGGCAGAGTCCTAACGGGGTCGCTCCTGTGCCTGGATGCGGAACTCGTGCGGCGGCTCGGCGCCTAGGAGGTTCTTGACGAAGTAATCCCAGCGGCGCCGCACCATGTACGGCTCGTTGCCGAAGCCGTGGTGGCGGTTGGGGAAGGGGATGAGGTCGAAGTCCTTGTTGGCGGCGATGAGCGAGTCGATGACGAGGAGCGTGTTATACGGGGGTACGTTGTCGTCCGTGGTGCCGTAAGCAAGCAGCAACTTGCCCTTGAGGTTGCGGGCCACGAGCTGGTTGGCCTGGTTGTCGTAGCTGGTTGTGCCATCGGGGTGCGTCTCGAGCAGCCCCTGCCACTTCTCGCCCCAGTCGTCCTCGTAGTCGCGGTTGTCGTGGTTGCCGGCCTCGGCTATGCCCACCTTGAAGAAGTCGGGGTAGCGGAACATGGCGTCGGCGGTCGCGTAGCCGCCGCCGGAGTGGCCGTAGATGCCGGCGCGGTCGAGGTCGATCCAGGGGAAGCGGGCGGCGAGCTGCTTCATCGCGGCGACCTGGTCCGGCAGCCCGTTGTCGCCCATGTCGCCGTAGTAGGCGGCCTGGAAGGAATGGGACCGCATGGGCGTTCCCATGGCGTCGAGTTCGACGACGACGAAGCCGAGCTCGGCCAGCGCCTGCGCGTCGCCGCGCGCGGGCACGAACTGGCGCGTGCCCACGCTGCCCGTCTGCGGGCCCGGGTAGACGTGGTTCACGACCGGGTACTTCTTCGACGGATCGAAGTCGGTGGGGCGGAAGAGCAGCCCGTAGAGATCGGTCTTGCCGTCGCGCGCCTTGACGGTGAACGGGATCGGCGGCTTCCACCCGGTGGTGGCGAGGCGGGAGACGTCGCCCTTCTCGAGCTTCACGAGGACCTGCCCGCCGGCCGCGTCGCGCAGCACGCTCGTAGGCGGCGTGGTGGGCGTGGACCAGGTGTCGATGAAGGTCTTGCCATCCGGGGAAAGCGACACCTCGTGGTCCGCGCTGTCCGGCGTGAGCAGCCTCAGGTGCGTGCCGTCCATCCGGATGCTGTAGAAGTGGCGGAAGTACGGGTCGCCGGGCTCGCGGCCGGCGCCCAGGAAGAAGATGGTGCGCGTCTTCGGGTCCACGCGCAGCACCTGGAGCACGGGCCAGCTGCCGCTCGTGATGCGGCGCTTCAGCTTCCCGGTAGCCAGGTCGTAGAGGTAGAGGTGGCCCCAGTCGTCGCGCTGCGAGAACCAGATCACCTCGCTCGAGCCCGGCAGCACGTGCCAGTTCACCATGTTGTAGCCGGACTCGAAGAAGTCGGGCACCGTCTCCTTCAGGACATCGCGCACCTGGCCGGTGGCGGCATCGGCCTCGCGCAGCGTCTCCTCCCTGTGGTCGCGGGAGGTGGAGACGAAGAACAGCTTCGAGGCGTCGGGACTCCACTCCACGTCCGAGAAGTCCTGCCCGCGGCAGGCCACGTGGTCGCAGATGGTGGATCGGTGCTGGTCCGGCGGCATGCGCAGCCGGATGAGCCGCGGACCCTGCGGGTCGTCCACATCGATGATCACCCGATGGATCATGGCCACCACGCTGTCGCCCGGCAGCGGGTAGTGCCACGCGTCGAGGCTCGGATGCCCGACTCGCGTGTGCACGAGGTACATCATCCCCACGCCGCGCTGGTCCTGCTGGAACGTGGCGATCTTCCTCGAGTCGGGTGACCAGAGCAGGATCGGCCGGTCGCTGTGGATCCAGCCCGCGTTGTCCGTGGCGTAGCCGTAGTCCTCCACCCCGTCCTGCGTCAGCCGCGTCTCCTTCCCCGTGGCCACGTCGCGCACCCACAGGTTCCAGTCCCGGATGAAGGCCGCCTTCGTGCCGTCGGGCGAGACCACCTCGTTCCGGGAGCCGCCGCCACGCGACGTGTCCGCCGGCTCGCAGCGCGCCTCGTGGATCGAGCAGCGGTAGCGCGTGCCGTGCACGAAGAACGTGGCCGTCTGCCCGCTCGCGGGGAGCTCGAGCTCGACCAGTGGCAGCCGGTGCGCCTCGACCTTCGTCCCCGCCGCCGCCGACAGCGCCGCCGCCAGCTTCTCCTGGTCGAAGGCGTGCGTCCGCGAGCGACGCTTCGGGTCAACCACCACGTACTCCTCGCCTTGCGCCACCCGCGTCCGGTACCACGCCTGGCCGCTCGCCAGCCAGGTCGGGCGCACCACCGTGCCCGTGACCAGCGGCACCGTGCTCTGTGACAGGAACTTCTCGGCGCGCGCATACGCCGCCGCGCTCACGCTGTCGGGAGAGTGGGGCTGCTGGGCACGGGCGGCCGTCGGCGCGGCGGCGGCCAGCGGCAGGAGCACGGCCAGGATCGAGCGGCGAGGCATTTCTATTCCTCGGGATGGAGGTCGATGCGGGCGGGAAGATGGGAGGCTCGCCTCGGCGCGGCAACTTCCCCGGCGGCGGGCCGGGGGCTCCCGGAGCGACCCTGCTGTTGCGAAGGCGGTCGCCGCGGTGGCCTCCCGGGGCCGGGGCGGCCTGGCACGGCCCGGCGGCGGGCCGGGGGCTCCCCGGAGCGACCCTGCCGTTGCGAAGGCGGTCGCCGCGGTGGCCTCCCGGGGCGGGGGCGGCCTGGCACGGCCCGGCGGCGGGCCGGGGGCTCCCCGGAGCGACCCTGCTGTTGCGAAGGCGGTCGCGAAGGGGAGCCCCCGGCGCGCCGCCCCCCAGACCAGCCTACAAGAGCGCCTTCAGCATCAGCAGCGGCACGCCGAAGTTGCCCACGAAATGCCCGATGAACCCGGGCCACGTGTTCTTCGTCCGCTGCGCCACGAACGCGATCGCCAGCGTGACCGGAAGCATGCCAACGAGGCTGGCCAGGTTCCAGTGGTAGAAGGCGTGGAACATGGCCCACAGCGTACCGTTCACCACCCAGGCCCAGCCGCCGTGCGCCAGCTCCTGCCGCGGCAGGATGTAGCCGCGCCACCAGAACTCCTCACCGCCCATGTTCAGCACCAGCATGATGATCGTGTACATGAAGAAGAGCCCCCAGCTGTACGGCACGCCCTGGAACGTCGTCGCCGTCGCGAAGTTCTTCATGAAATCCGCGAACGCCGCCGGCTGGTGGTAGAACACCACCGGCGCGAAGACCTGCGCCCACCGCGCCAGTATCGGCGAGACGAGTGCGATGAACAGGCAAAGCGCCAGCGTCCACAGCCAGTCCCGCTCGCTCATGCGCTGCAGCCGCATGCGGTCCCGGAACGCCGGCCACGTCCACGGCCGCCCCTCCAGCCGATAGGCGACGACCGCCGCCGCCAGCATGAGCGCCAGCGGCGTGCTGAAGGTGATCAGGAAGGTGTGGTAGGGAGACATTCCCCGGCCGAGCAGCCACGGAATCCCCACCAGCAGGAACAGGCTGAACACCGCCGACGGGATCCCGAAGAAGAGCAGCGCCAGCCCCAGCCCCATCGGCCTGAGCGGCGGTCCGGCCGGCGGCGCCGCCGCGGGACCCACCCAGCCGTCGCCCGCCGGTCGCGCGGCCGCTGGCGCCACGGCGGGCGCCGTCGCGATGCCGCCGGACGCCGTGGTGCCGCCCGTGTCCCCCGCCACGTCTTGCGTGTCCATGGCCCCCTCCTGGTCTGGATACGGTCCGGAATACAGCCCAATCCTCCATCGGCGTCGCCCGGCGTCAAGGAGTATGGGCCGCAGCCGGAGGGAGCGCCGGCCTGCCGCAGTCGAGCCGAGGGTGGGCATCGCCGCCACCACGCGGTCTGCCCGTGCGGCTACTCCGCGCCGGCCCGCTCGAGCGCTTCGGTCATCACGGGACTGGGCGTACCCCTCGCCGTGAGCACCACCACGTAGCCGTCGGGATCGCGGGCCACGAGGTCGATGGTGCCCCACGCGGTCGGCGCCGGCCCCTCCACCACTCCCCCTCCCATGCCGCGGGCGCGCTCGGCCAGGTCACCGAGCGTTTCCGCGTCCGCGGAGAAGGAGACGCGCACGCCCGCGCCGGGCGTGGCGGGCGCGTCGCCGCGCCGCGGCACCAGCAGCAGGTCCTGATACTTCGCGCGGCGGACGTGGACCAGCATCGGGGCTCCCTGGGGGATCTCGAGGCGGGCAATGACGTCGAAGCCCAGTCCGTCAACGTACCAGCGGGTGGCTGTCTCGAGGTCCGACACGGCGAACGTGGCAAAGGCCGGCATCGGGTAGATCTCGTGCTGCATCTGGGCGCTCCCGTTCGGATGATGCGCCACGATGGCGCCTGACGCCGCGTGAGGGTCAAGGCTCGGGGGTTGGCGCTCGGGGTCTGCTACTCCTGCACCTCCGGCCCGTGGTACAGCCCGGCCGGGTTCGCGCCGAGCAGGCCGGCGTCGTAGAGCCGGCGGTCGAGGGGGCGGAGGCGGGCGGCGTCGCCCTCGGTCACGAGGACGGTGAGCGGGAGGGTGTCCATGTGCTCACCGATGTCGTCGAGGTCGTCCTCGCGCCGGCGCCAGTCGCCGAAGCGGGCGGTGCGCAGGTCGAGCGGCCGGGTATAGCCGCGCAGGGTGAGCTCGCCCCGCACGTTGAAGTAGAAGTCGAAGTAGGAGAGGACGAGCTCGCGCAGGGTGCGGTAGACGGGCGAGCGCCAGCGCAGCCCCGTGTAGTTGGACTTGGCGACGGCGCCGATCCGCCCGCGCTCGCGGAAGAGGGTGATGATGTGGTCGTCGTCGCGCACGGCGCGCAGGTCGACGACGATCGGCGGCCGGCCGTGGCGCTCGAGCGCCGCGGCCGCGAAGAGCGCGCCCTCCATGCAGTTCGCCCGCCGATCGCGAAGGACCCGGCGCGGCGAGCGGCAGGTGATCTCGTCGTTGTACGGGATCGAGTCCAGGTACGCCTGCACGTCCTCCGGCGTGCGCAGCCCGTCGAGCGCCGCGCGCTCCGCCGCCGTCCACTCGCCTGCCGCCCTGGTGCCGCCTCGCATCGGGCTCCTCCCCGCTCGCGCCATCGGTGTCGGAAACGGCCCTGAGTATCGCGCCCGTCGGCGCGGCCGGCAACGGCGGACTGGCCTCGTCCGGCGCCGCCCCCTATCATGCCCGGAAGCGCCCGCACCGCGCCCGCCGATCCGTTCACGCCGCCCCGGAGCCGTACCGTGATGAGCGCGCCCGCACCGTGCCGTGCCCTCTCTCCCGGGCCGCCGGCCGCTCCGCCGACGTCCCGCTTCCTTGGCCGATTCAGCTCCAGGCCCGCGCCGCGCGCCGGAGCACATCGCCGCGTTGCCGGGCTCGCCCTCGTCCTCGCCCTCGCCGCGCTGGCCGCGGCGGCAGCCGCGCAGCAGCCCGATCTCGCGCTGCTCGGCGGGATGCACGCCCGCGGCATCGGCCCGGCGGGGATGAGCGGGCGGGTGGAGGCGGTGGACGCGGTCGCGTCGGACCCGCGCGTGATCTGGGTCGGCGCCGCGACCGGGGGGGTCTGGAAATCGACGGATGGCGGCGTGGTCTTCCGGCCGCTGTTCGACCACGAGGACGCGTCCTCGATCGGGGCGCTGGCCGTGAGCCAGTCGAACCCTGACGTGGTGTGGGTGGGGACGGGCGAGGCGGGCGTGCGCAACAGCATGGGGGTGGGCCGGGGCGTGTGGCGGACCGTGGACGGCGGCGCGCGCTGGAGCTTTCTCGGCCTCGGGAAGTCGGAGCGGATCGCGCGCATACGCGTGGATCCCGGGGACGCCGACGTCGCCTGGGTGGCGGCGCTCGGACCGGCCTGGAGCAACGGTAGCGAGCGCGGCATCTATCGCACCCGCGACGGCGGGAAGACGTGGGACCATGTGCTGCCCGGCGACTCCACCACCGGCGCGGCGGACCTCGCCATGGATCCCGCCAACCCCCGCCACCTGCTCGCCGCTCTCTGGCAGTACCGGCGCTGGCCGTGGGGCTTCCGGTCGGGCGGGCCGGGGAGCGGGCTCTACGAGTCGTGGGACGGCGGCAGGACGTGGCGGCGGGAGAGCGCGGCGGACGGGCTGCCGGAGGGGGAGCTCGGCCGGATCGCGCTCGCGTTCGCGCCCTCCGCGCCGGGCGTGGCCTACGCGCTCGTGGAGGCGAAGTCGAGCGCGCTCGTCCGCTCGGACGACGGCGGACGGACGTGGACGACGGTCGAGCAGGGGCCGGAGGTGGACCCCCGCCCCTTCTACTTCTCGCGCATCGAGGTGGATCCGGCCAACGAGAACCGGCTCTACCGCGTGGGCGAGACGCTCGAGGTGAGCGAGGACGGCGGGCACCACTTCCGCACCGTCGTGCCCAGCCGGAAGGTGCACGGCGACGTGCACGTCGTCTGGATCGGGCCGCGAGGGCAGCGGCTGATCCAGGGCAACGACGGCGGCGTCGGCATCTCCGTGGACCGGGGCGCCAGCTGGCGCTGGGTGGCCGACCTGCCGCTCGCCCAGTACTACCACGTGAGCGTGGACGACGCGCTGCCGTACGACATCTACGGCGGGCTCCAGGACAACGGCAGCTGGGTCGGGCCGAGCAGCGTCTGGCACACGGGCGGCATCCGCAACTACGACTTCCAGCGCACGGGCGGCGGGGACGGCATGGGCTCGGTCGTGGACGCGTCCGACCCGCGCTACCTCTACGGCGCCTCGCAGGAGGGGGAGCTCTACCGCTTCGATCGCGTGACCGGCGGCCGGACCCTGGTCCAGCCCACCGGCCCGGACGGCGTGAAGCTCCGCTTCAACTGGAACGCGGCCATTGCGGCCGACCCGTTCACGCCCGGCACCGTCTACTACGGCAGCCAGTTCCTGCACGAGACGACGGACCACGGCGACACGTGGCGGACCATCTCGCCGGACCTCACGACGAACGATCCGGACAAGCAGAAGCAGGACGAGAGCGGCGGCCTCACGCTCAATGCATCGGGCGCGGAGAACCACACCACCCTCATCACGATCGCGCCGAGCCACGCCGCGAAGGGCGAGATCTGGGTCGGCACGGATGACGGCAACGTGCAGCTCACGCGCGACGGCGGCGCCCACTGGACCAACCTGCGGAACCGCATCCGCGGGCCCGCCGCGGGCACGTGGGTGTCGCACATCGAGCCCTCGACGACGGACGCGGCGGCCGCCCTCGTCGCCTTCGACGACCACCGGCGCGGGGACTGGACGCCCTGGATCTTCCGCACCGCCGACTACGGCCGCACCTGGGAACGCCTCGGGACCGACGGCCTCGACGGCTTCGTCCATACCGTGATCCAGGACTCCGCGCGGCCGAGCCTGCTCTTCGCGGGCACCGAGTTCGGGCTGTTCGTGAGCTTCGACGCCGGCCGGCGCTGGCAGAAGTGGACGCACGGGCTGCCCACGGTGCCGGTGCGCTCGCTCGTCATCCAGCCGCGCGAGGCGGACCTCGTGATCGGCACCCACGGCCGGGCCGCCTACGTGCTCGACGACATCCGGCCGCTGCGCGCGCTGGCCGCCGATCCCGGCATCGCCCGCCGGCCGCTCACTGTCTTCCCCGCGCCCACCGCCTACCAGCACGAGCAGGCCGAGCCCCTCGGCTACCGCTCCACCGGGGACGGCATGTTCTTCGGCGAGAACCGCCCCTACGGCGCCCTCCTGAGCTTCTGGCTCGGGGCGCCCGCCGCCACCACCGCTGATGATGGCGACGCGCCCGCCGCCGACTCGTCGCGTTCCGCGAAGCTCGAGGTGGCCGACAGTACCGGCGTCGTGGTCCGCACGCTCGAGGCGAGCGCCGAGCGCGGACTCGTGCGCGCCGTCTGGGACCTGCGCCGCGACGGCTTCCACGCCGGCGGACAGCGCGGTGCCATGGATGGCCCGGAGGTGCCGCCGGGAACCTACACCGTGCGCGTCCACGCGGGCGACGCCACCGCGAGCACGCCCGTCGCGGTCGTCTTCGATCCGCGCGTCCGGAGCTCCGTGGCGGACCGCCGCGCCAATTACGACGCCCTGGTCGCGCTCGGCGGCGCGCTCGAGCAGGCGACGAAGGCGCTCGGCACGATCCGCGACGCGCGCGGCAGCGTGGACGTGGTGCTGCGCCGGGTCCACGGCCGCGAGGACGCGCAGGCGCGCGCGCTCGGGGACGCCGGCCGCGCGCTCGGCCGCTCCCTCGACTCCCTCGAGATCGCCTTCGCCGGCCCGCAGCACGTGCAGGGGCTAGCGCCTCAGGGCGACGCCGTGCTCGCCGTGCTGCGCGGGGCCTACCGCATGATCTCGGCGGGCTTTGCCGCGCCCACCCCGAACCAGCGTGCGCGAGCGCGCCAGGCGGAGGCGGCGCTCGCCGCCGCCATGGCCCGCCGCGACGCGGTATGGAAGGGCCCGCTCGCCCGCTTCCGTGCCCGGGTCGAGGAGGCCGGCCTCGGACTCGTGCCGGCGGCACCGTGACCCCGCGACGGGCAGCCCGCCAGGAGCCCGCGTCGTTCCGCTTCTCCGCCCCGGTCGAGCGGGTGGGGCGGAACCCCTGCGTGGCGGTGCCCGCCCGGGTGAGCGCCGCGCTCGGGCGGCACGGCCCCGTGCGCGTGAAGGGGACGCTCAACGGTACGCCGATCCGGGCCACGCTCATGCCGGCCGGCGGCGGCCGCCACCAGCTCTACGTGAACGCGGCCATGCGGCGGGACGCGGGCGTGGACGTGGGCGACCGCGCCCGGCTCGTGCTCCGGGAGTCCGCCGAGCCCGAGCGGCCCTCGCTCCCGCCCGACCTCGCCCGCGCCCTCGCCGCGGCGCCGCGCGCGAGCGCCGCGCTCGATGCGCTGCCGGCGGCGCGCCAGGGCGAGCTGGTCGCGTGGGTGCTCGCCGCGCGCCGCCGCGACACCCGCAGGGAGCGGGTCCGCTGCCTGCTCGACCTGCTGGCCGGGCGCAAGCGGCGGTGAGCGGGGTGTACCCCTCCCGGCATGGAAGGCGAGCGTGAGCGGCGGCGCGCAGTCCGGCGACGTGCCGCGAGCGGGCACGCCGGCGGTCGCGGTCCGGCGGGCTGAGGTGGACGATCTGGACGCGCTCGTGCCGCTGTTCTCGGCGTACCGCGCGTTCTATCATCAGCCCCGCGACGACGACGCCGCGCGCGCGTTCCTCGCCGCCCGCCTCGGCGCGCGGGAGTCCGTGGTCTTCCTGGCCCTGCTGGACGGCCGCGTGGTCGGGTTCACGCAGCTCTACCCCGGCTTCTCCTCCGTCGGACTCGGGCGGGTATGGATCCTGAACGACCTTTTCGTGGCGCCGGAGGGCCGGCGCCGTGGCGTGGGCGCGGCGCTGCTCGAGCGGGCACGGCGGCACGCGGTGGAGACGGGCGCGCGGGCGCTCACTCTCGAGACCACCACGGACAACGCGCCGGCCCGGGCGCTCTACGAGGCGAACGGCTGGAAGATCGACCCGCTGCTCCATTACGAGTTCCGGCTGGACGGAGAGGGCGCGGAGCACGGGGGCGAGGCGGACGAGCGTTGAGGGTCCAGGCGCCGGGGACGGTGCCGTCCCGGCGGCTCTGCGGGCGACCCAAGCCAGCCCGATAACGAGGAGGAGCGATGAAGGAGGAAGTCCGGCGGGAGACCGCCACGCTGGCCGGCGGGTGCTTCTGGTGCCTCGAGGCCGTCTACGAGCAGCTCCGGGGCGTGCTCGCGGTGGAGTCCGGGTACACCGGCGGACACGTCGAGAGCCCCACCTACCAGGAAGTCTGCGGCGGCGACACCGGGCACGCCGAGGCCGTGCGCATCGACTTCGACACCGAGCGCCTCTCCTACCGCGAGCTGCTCGAGGTCTTCTTCACCATCCACGACCCCACCACGCCCAACCGCCAGGGCGCCGACGTCGGGACGCAGTACCGCTCCGCCATCTTCTACCACTCCCCGGAGCAGAGGCGTACGGCCGAGGACGTCATGGCGGAGCTTCAGGCGGAGGGCCTCTGGGATGCGCCGTTCGTCACCGAGCTCCAGCAGGCCGGGCCGTTCTACGCGGCCGAGGCATACCACCGGACCTACTTCCGCAACAACCCCGAGCAGGCCTACTGCCGCTTCGTCATCGAGCCCAAGGTGGCCAAGTTCAGGCAGAAGTTCCTCGAGAAGCTCAACGCCTGAGCCGCGCCGGGCGGGAGAGCCCGACTCCCCCGCCCCCGCCGCTCCCGCCGCAGGAGGCCCGGAGTCTCGACCACCATGGGCGCATCCGTGCGGCGGCCGCGGTGAACGCCCCACGCATACCCCGGCGCGGAGACGGTTGGGGAGTTGACCCCGCCATTCGTTGTCAACTCCCCACGGGCCGCACGTCCACGGGAACGCTTGGGGATTTTACCGCGCTATTCGCAGTCAAGTCCCCAAGCGTCGATTCTACGGCCAATGCGTGGGGACTTTCCTGCCCTCGCGGCCCCGCCGCGCCCCGCACGGCACATCACCCACTCGCCCGCTCGCTCCTCTCTCTCCCCTTCAGTCCGTTCGCAGCGCCCGCATCGGCTCCACCCCCGCCGCGCGACGGGCGGGAATGACGCTCGCGAGCACCAATGCGCCCAGGAGCACGACGGCCACGCCAATGTAGACCACGGGGTCGCGGGGTGACTCCTCGAAGAGCAGCGGCTTCAGCCAGCGGGCGGCCACGAGCGCGATGCCGAGGCCGAGCGCGACCCCGGTCACGGCCACGCGCAGCCCCTGGGCGAGGACGAGGCGGACGAGGTGGCCGACGCGCGCGCCCAGCGCCGCGCGCACGCCCAGCTCGTGCGTGCGCTGCGCCACGTCGTAGGCGATCACGCCGTAGAGGCCGATGGCCGCGAGCAGCAGGGCGAGCAGCCCGAAGAGCGCGAACATGGTGGCCCCGACCTCCCACGACCGGGTCTGCTGGCCGAGGATCTCGGCGAGCGGCGTCACGCTCACGTACGCGGCGCCCGGCATGAGCGGCTGGAGCGCGCGGCGGATCGCCTCGCGCTCGTCGCCCGCCCGTCCACGGGTGCGCAGGAAGAGGCCCGTCTGCTGCGGGTGGAACTGCGCCGCGGACAGGTAATAGAAGAGCGATGGGTCGTCGTCGAGGCTGCTGTTCTTGATGTTCTCGGCGATGCCGACCACGTACGTGCACGGCACGGTGTCGGCGCCCACCTGCACGCATTTCCCGATCGCATTCTCCTTCGGCCACAGCTTGTGCGCCATGGCCTGGCTGACGACCATCGCGCCGGGCGCGCCCGCGCGATCGTCCTCGGTGATGCCCCGGCCGCGGAGAAGCCGCGTGCCCATCGTCGCGAAATAGTCGGGACTCACGGCGTTCAGGTCGAACTCGCCGAGCTTGGCCACGGAGTCGACGCCGGCCACGTGCAGATCCGTGTTCCACATGCTCCAGAACGGGGTCGTGAGCTGGAGCGTGGCGTGCTCGACACCCGGGAGCGCCTGCGCCGCCTCGAGCAGGCGCCGGCGCAGCAGCACCGCCTTCGCGCTGTCCAGGTCCACGCCCCGCATGTTGAGGTCAACCTCCGCCACGCGCGCCGCGTCGTAGCCGAGCGGCACCGCCCGCACCCGCGCCAGGCTGCGCACGAAGAGCCCGGCGCCGACGAGCAGCACGACGGAGAGCGTCGCCTGGAAGACGAGCAGCGCGACCCGGGCCGGCGAGCGGTGGGAGCGGCCTTCACGCGCGCCGCCCCGCAGATCCCGCGTCAGGTCGATCCGGCGCGCCTGTGCCAGTGGCGCGAGCCCCGTGAGCAGCCCCGCCACGAGCGCGGCCACGCCGGCGAACACGAGCGTGCGCGGGTCCTGCACCACCGTGGCGGTGGTCTCCTTCGAGAGGAAGCGCGCCCGCAGCAGCGCCCCGCCCCACTGCGCGACCCCCACACCCGCCACGCCGCCCACCAGCGCGAGCAGCAGGCTCTCCGTCAGGAGCTGCGAGGCCAGCCGCACGCGGCTCACGCCGAGCGCCAGCCGCACGGCGATCTCGCGCCGCCGCCTGAGCGCCCGCGCCAGTAGCAGGTTGGCCACGTTCGCGCACGCGATCAGCCACACGATCAGCGCCACCCCGCTCACCCACGTGGCCACCTTCGCCTCGCTCGACTCGTTCGGCCCGCGCTCGCTCAGGATCGAGGCGATCACCGCGTGCGGCCGGCCTTCGGCCAGCGGCGGCAGTCCCGAGCTCGTGGCCTTCTGCGCGCGGTAGCTGCGCACGTATGCCTGCGTGAGGTCCGCCGTCGCGGCCGCCGGCGAGACGCCCGGCCGCCGCTCGACCATCACCGATGCCCACGTCCAGTGGTAGGTCCGCCACCAGCTCTCATCCCGCAGGAACGTCCCGGCCGACTCCGCGCCATAGGCCGTGATCGGGATGAAGGCCGCCGGCGGCGCGTCCGGCCAGAGCCCCACGAATCCCTTCGCCGCCACGCCGATCACCGTGTAGGTCGTGGCGCCGATCCGCACCTTCGAGCCCAGCGCATCACGCCGGCCGCCGTAGCGCGTCTGCCACGTGCCGTAGCCCAGCACCGCCACCGGAGTCCCGTTTGGCGGACTGTCCTCCGCCACCGTGAAGTAGCGGCCCAGCGCCGGCGGCGCGTCGAAGAAGCCGAAGAAGCTCGCGCTGACCACCCCAATGTTCAGCTCTCGCGCCTCCGTGCCCGCACCGACCGCGAGCTTCCGGTTCGTGAACATCGCCGCGCGCTCCAGCGTGCGCGCATCCCGCGCGATGTCCACGTAACGGGCGTACGGCGCGCCCGCCCCCGCGAACTCCTTCCCCCGGTACGTGCTCGCGAAGTACAGACGATGGACCCGCGCCGCATCCTTCATCAGCGGCGGAGAACGGAAGAGAAGCCGGTCCACCACCCCGAACATCGCGGCGTTCGCCCCGATCCCCAGCGCCAGCGTCAGCACCACCGCCAGCGCGAACCCCGGCTGCTTGCGCAGGCCCCGCAGCGCGTAGCGCAGATCCTCCAGCAGGTGCTCCAGCCAGCGCACCCCGCGCGCGTCCCGATGCGACTCCCGCGTCCGCTCCTCGCCCCCGAAGGCGACGAGCGCCCGCCGCCGCGCCTCCTCGCGCGAGACCCCCTCGCGCCGGACCAGGTCCTCCGTCTCCAGCTCGATGTGCAGCCGTACCTCCTCCGCCAGCTCGTGGTCCAGCGTCTCCGCGCGGGTCAGCGCCGTCCAGCGGCGCAGCAGTCGATGGGCCCATTCCCTCATGGGATCTCCGGGGCGGCAGGGTCCGGCGGGTCGTCACACCTTGTCGTTCGACAACAGTAGGCGCCCGTGTTGTCGAGTGTCAAGGCGTGCGGCCACCGCCGCTTGCGGCCGCCCGCCCCACCCGAGACATTTCGATGTGACCGCAGACCGGAGCGTGCCCGCGTGACCCCCGAGACCGCCACCCTGCTCGAGACCATCCGGTGTAGCGTGATCGGCCGCGAACGGGCGCTGGACGGCCCCTACGGCCCGCGCCGCATCACGTACGCGGACTACACGGCGTCGGGGCGGGCGCTGTCGTTCATCGAGGAGTTCATTGCCGAGCAGGTCCTTCCGTACTACGCGAACACGCACACGGAGACGTCGGAGACGGGGCGTCGCACGATGCGGCTGCGGGAGGATGCGCGTCGCCTGATCAAGGCCGCGTGCGGGGCGCGCCCCGAGGACGCGCTGATCTTCTGCGGCTCGGGCTCGACGGCGGCGGTGAACAAGCTGGTGGAGGTGCTGGGGCTGCGGCTTCCGCGGGAGCTGGACCGTCGCTACGAGCTGTCGTCGCGGATCCCGGAGTCGGAGCGGCCGGTGGTGTTCGTGGGCCCGTACGAGCACCACTCGAACGAGCTGCCGTGGCGGGAGTCGGTGGCGGACGTGGTGTGCGTGTCGGAGACGGCGGCGGGGCAGGTGGACCTGAAGGAGCTGGAGGCGGCGCTCGTGCGCTACGCCGAGCGGCCGCTCCGGATCGGCAGCTTCTCGGCGGCGTCGAACGTGACGGGGATCTGCTCGGACGTGAGCGCCATCTCGATCCTGCTGCACCGCCACGGCGCCCTGTCGTTCTGGGACTGCGCGGCCGCGGGGCCGTACCGGGACGTGCGCATGCACGGCGCGGGCGACGATCCGCTCGACTACAAGGACGCCGTCTTCCTCTCGCCGCACAAGTTCGTGGGTGGTCCCGGCACGCCGGGGATCCTGCTGGCGCGGCGCGAGCTGTTCCGCAACCCGGTCCCGTCGGAGCCGGGCGGCGGGACGGTGCGCTTCGTCACGGAGACGGAGCACCGCTACATCGAGGACCCGGAGCATCGGGAGGAGGGCGGCACGCCGGCCATCGTGGAGTCGATCCGCGCGGGGCTCGTCTTCCATCTGCGCGCGACGGTGGGTGGGGCGGCCATCGAGGAGCGGGAGCGCGCCTTCGTGCGGCGCGCCATCGAGGCGTGGCGCGCGAACGCGTCGCTCGAGATCCTCGGCCACCCGGACGCCGAGCGGCTGGCGATCGTCTCCTTCCGGATCCGTCACGGCGGCCGCTGGCTGCACCACGAGCTGGTCGGCGCGCTCCTGAACGACCTCTTCGGCATCCAGTCCCGCTCCGGCTGTTCGTGCGCCGGCCCCTACGGCATCCGCCTGCTCCACCTTTCGCCCGCCACGATCGATGCCCTCATGCGCGTCGTGCTGGACGGATGGGAAGGCCTGAAGCCCGGCTGGACGCGCATCAACTTCAACTACTTCATCGACGCCGCCGAGGCCGAGTTCCTCATCCGCGCCGTGGACCTCCTCGCCCGCGAGGGCTGGCGGCTGCTCCCCGCCTACGCC
The DNA here is from genome assembly GCA_963708135.1 of uncultured Gemmatimonadales bacterium. Classification (GTDB taxonomy): domain Bacteria; phylum Gemmatimonadota; class Gemmatimonadetes; order Longimicrobiales; family RSA9. The sequence goes on from OY970192.1 coordinate 2,761,120, forward strand.
TTCGACCCGCACACCGGAGCGTGGCGTCACCGGCATGCGCGGCCCGACGCCGGGATCCGGCTGGGCGACGTCGCCTACCGGGACGGGCGCTGCGTGGTCCGTGACGCCGCGCCGCCGCTCATCGCGTCCGAGGCCGAGCGCGACGGCTACCTCGAGGAGGCGGAGCGGATCCTTGCCGCGGCAGGCGACGCGTGGGCCGCCGACCCCCCGCCCCGCCTCGCCCTGCCCGCCGACTTCGAGCGGCTGCGCTGGTTCCCGGTACCCGGGGACGACCGAGCGAACGGCGAGCCCGCCGCGACGCCGTGAAGGAAGGACGACCGCGTCCCTCGACGCGGCGGCCCGGCTCGCCAGCCTTCCTCAGGGTGTCGCCCCGCGTCCCGGCGTCGGCTGAGGATGGGGAAGGGGAAGGGCCGGATCCGCAGCGGAGACGGCGCCCCCGCCCGGATGGCCCAGCTCGTGGACGTAGCCGGCGACGGCATCGATCTCCATTGGCGTGAGCTGACCACCGCCCGTGTGCGGCATCGGACGCGGGTGCCCGGCCGGCAGGGGCACGCCCTGGCGGACGATCGCCGCGATCGCCGGCGCGCTGCCGTCCCCGTGGCTCCAAGCCTCGTCCGTCAGGTCCGGGCCCAGCTCCGTCCCCTTCCCCGCAGCGCCGTGGCACGAGATGCAGCGGCCCCTCCCCTCGTAGACCTCGCGGCCCGGACCTCCCGCCCGCCCCGCCGCATCCGTCAAGGCGAACGCCGCCGCTATCCCGGCGGCGACGATCATCGTCCTCAGCACCAGCTCGTGGCTCACGACGCTATCCTCCGCTGACACCGCCGGCTGTCCCGCGGCCGCCGCCCACGATGCCCGGGGAGGCGGGGCGCGGCATCGCGGCCCCGGTCTCCAGGCCGCGCGCCTCGTGCCACCCGGCCGGGCGCGCGCCTCGAGACCCGCAATCCAAAGCGGTGGAACGGGTTGGGACATCACCGGGCGGGTGGGTCCGGCGGGCGCGGCGTCGCACAATGTCCTGGCGCACCGCGGGGTGCGGGGCGGCCGGGACATCCTGTCTCTCCGCCGGCCGGCGGAGCCGGAGTCGGCTCCCGGATGCGGCGCGGCTAGTGGAACGTCCCGAACAGGTCCGTGGTCGGCCAGCTCGTGACCTGCTGGGAGGCGGTCCAGAGGTCGGCGTCGAGGTCGGCGGCGAAGAGGTCGCCGGCGGGGCTCTCGGTGCGGGCGTTGAAGAAGGCGGCCCACTCGAGGCCGTTCCAGGCGCGCACCACCAGCGTGCTCGTGCCGGGGAGGCTGCCGTTGTGCCACCAGTTGGCGTCGCCGTTCGATGGGCGGACGAGCCAGCCCATGGCGTACCAGTAGGCGCTGCCGGTCCAGGTGGCGTTGGCGGCGGAAGGCCGGGCCGTCATGGTCTGGAGCGTCGCGGCGGAGAGCAGGTCCGGCCGGTCGGCGCGGCCGTCTACGGCGCCCAGGAAGCGAAGGTAGTCGATGGTCGAGGACACCCAGGCGCCGTGCGAGTCCATCGCCTCGAGGTAGAAGCCGCCGTACGGCGTCGGTACCGAGCCCTCGCCCGGGAAGACCGACTGGGTCGTCTGGTAGCTCAGCCCCTGCCCCGGCACCGCGTAATAGCGGACCTCGCCGGGCGCCGCCTCCGACAGGCGGGTGCGGCCCTGCACCATGTGCAGCACCCCGGCGGGCGCCAGGATGTTCTGCCGGACCCAGTCGGCGTACGGCGTGCCGGTGACGCGCTCGATCACCCTTCCGAGGACGTCGTAGCCGAAGTTGGAGTAGGCGTACCGGGTGCCCGGATCAAACTGGAGCGGCTGTCCGCGCATGTAGCGGATCACCGTCTCCGCGCTGGCCGGCGCGGGCGCGCCCACCGCATCCGCCGCGGTCTGCGGCCGGAACATCGGATCGAAGCTCTGCTGGCTGTCCCAGCCGCCGGAGTGCTGAAGGAGCTGCTCGACGGTGATGAGCTTCAGGCGCGGGTCCTCCGTCGCGCCCGCCGGTGGCTCGAGGTCGGAGAGATGGGAGAACGCGCGGTCGCCGAGGTCCAGCTTCCCGTCCTGGTACAGCTTCATGACGGCCGCTGCCGTGATCGGCTTCGACAGGCTCGCCACCCTGAACAGCGCATCAGGCTCGGCCTTCACCTTCCCCTCGACATCCGCCCAGCCGTAACCGTGCGCGAACACCAGCCTCCCGTCCTTCACCACCGCCACCGCGCCCCCCGGGATGCCGTACTGCTTCATCAGCGCCGGGATGATCCGGTCGTAGCTCTCCATCCCCGGCGATGCCGGACCCGTGATCGGAATCGAGTCGCTTCCCGCCGGGGTGGTCGGCGTCGTGTCCGGCGGCGGAGCCGTCTTCGTCACGCCCGTGGGCTCGCCGCCGCCGCAGGCCGCCAGCAGGGCGAGACCGAGAGCGGCGGCCGCCGCTCTCGTGTTCCGTAGGCCTGGGGTCCAGCTCATACCGCGCTCCCTCGCGAGGTCCTCTGCGTCCACCCCTGTATACAGAAACTAGCGCGGGCGGCTCCGCGCCGCCAGCGGAGCGGGGCGCCGGGGGTTCAGCGCACCGCTCCGCTCCTCGGGCTCAGGGCGCGACGACGGGCACGGTGAAAGGGCCCGGGATCATGGGCGCACCGCTCCGCCTTCCCGGGCTCAGGGCCCCACGACGAGCACGGTGAAGGACCCGGGGATCATGGGCGGCCGGCGGCGCTGGCCGGGCGCGGCGGCGGGGGCCGGGCCGAACCTCGCGGCGGGCGTGAACACGCGGTGCGTGCGGGTGTCGAGCGTGATCGTACGCGCGCTGGCCTGGGTCGGCACCGTCGCCACGACGGAGTACTTGTCGGGCGAATCCTCGTGGACGACGGTGAGCGTTCCGTCGCGGCCGTTGGGGCTGAAGGCGAGGCCGGTGGCCGGATCGAACGCCGCCCCGTCCACGCCTCGCCCGATGGGGACGGTGGTGACGAGCTTGTGGCCGGCGGCGTCGCTCACGGCCAGGATCCCGTTGCCGCAGGCGGAGAAGAGGCGGTGGTGGGCGTTGTCGAGCGCCAGCCCGCTCGGCTCCTCGCAGGGGGCGATCGACCAGCGCGCCTCCTCCTTCAAGGTCCGGCCGTCGAAGGCGACGATCTCGCCCTTGTCCTCGATGTTCGCGAAGATCCGCCCGGTGCCGTCGGCCACCGCCTCCTCCGGCTTGCCGCCCAGGGCGAGCGTGCCGATGACCTTCCCGCCGGCGGCATCGATCGCGGTCGTGTTGCCGCTCCGTCCGTTGAAGGTGAAGACGCGCCTGGTCGCCGGGTCGTAGAGGATGGCGTCCGGGTTCTGCCCCGTCGTGGCGATGGAGCCGGTGGTGGCGAGCGTCTTCGTGTCGAACACCGTCACCTGGTTCGCACGCCCGTCGCTCACGAAGCCCCGCCCGAGCTCCGGTGCGATCGCGATCCCGTGCACCCCCTGCGTGTTCGCGATCTCGCCGACCGGCTTGCCCGTGTCCAGGTCGAGCACGTGCACCCGGTCCGCGTGGGACACGTACAGGCGCCGCGCCGCCGCGTCCGCGTACAGGTAGTCCCAGAACCCCTGGTCCCCGCCTACCGCCCAGCGGGCCGTGACGTGGTAGCCCGCGCCCTGCGCGCGCAGGACCGCGGGAAGGACCAGGACGAGCGCGACGAGAAGCGATCCTGCGCGGGATGGGCGAGACGGACGCCGCGGTTCCATGAGAAGCTCTCCGGTGAGGGATGCTGGATGGGACAGCAAGGAGTACAGACAACCTGCGGCCCGCGTTTGTCCGCGGAAAGGCGCACATGCACTTGACTCCACGGTCGCCGTCATGCATCCTTTCCCCTGAACATTTCATGGAAGGCGACGACGCGCGCCCGAGACTCCCCCGCCGCGCCGACCAATGCCCGGGCGCCGATTCGTCGGGTGGGCCGGGTGTGCCGATCCGCTGTACCGAGAAAGGGAGGCGCGAGCTGGCCGAAACCAACATGGCCCTGCTCCAGGGCACGCTGGACCTCCTGGTCCTGAAGACGCTCATGTGGGGACCGCGGCACGGGTATGCGATCGCGGGGTGGATCCTGGACACGAGCGGCGAGGAGCTGCGGATCGAGGACGGGGCGCTGTACACGGCGCTGCACCGGATGGAGAAGCGGGGCTGGCTGGCCTCGGAGTGGGGGCTCTCGGAGAACAACCGGAAGGCGAAGTATTACCGGCTGACGGCCGCGGGCCGGCGGCAGCTGGCGGCGGAGTCGGCGCTGTGGGAGCGGTACGCGGCGGCGGTGTTCCGGGTGCTGCGGACGGCATGAGCCGGGAAGCGCGCCGGACCAAGCGTACGAGCACCGGGAGGTCTCGATCCAAGGGCGCAGCCGTGCGTGCGCGCAGCGGTGAACTCCCCACCCGTACCCGGGCGCAGAGACGGCTGGGGAGTTGACCGCGGTATTCGTTGTCAACTCCCCAAGGGCCGCAGGTTCATGGGAACGATTGGGGAGTTTGCCGCGCTATTCGCAGTCAAGTCCCCAAGCATCGATTCCACAGCCGACCCGTGGGGACTTTCCAGCCCTCGCGGGCTGGCGTCATCCCGCATGCCGGTGGGGACTTGCCTGCCCTCGCGGGCTGGATGCGTCATCCCGCATCCCGGTGGGGTCTTCCTCCCCTGGCGGGCCCGAGGTGTCGGGGCGGCAGCCGGCGGCGAAGTCGGCGCTGCGGGAACGATACGCGGCGGCGGTGTTCCGGGCTTTACGGGCGGCGGTAGGCGGGACGGAAACGGGTGACACGGAGGCGATCCATGGATGGATTTCCCGGACTGCGGCGGATCTTCCGGCTTCCGGCGTCGGCCTCGCGGGTGGGCGAGGACGTGGACGCGGAGCTGGCGTTCCACGTGGAGGAGCGTGTGCGCGAGCTGGTGGCGGCGGGGCGGACCGAGGAGGAGGCACGCGCGGAGGCGCTGGCCGGCTTCTCGGACCTGGACGCGACGCGCGCGGAGCTTCGCCGGCTGGACCGGGAGCGGGTGGGAGCGGAGCGGCGGGCGGAGTGGTGGCGGGCGCTCGCGCAGGACGCGCGGCATGCGCTGCGCGGGCTGCGCAAGCGCCCGGGCCTCGCGCTGGTGGTGGCGCTGACGCTCGGGATCGGCGTGGGCGCGAACGCGACGATGTTCGGGATCCTGGACCGGGTGCTGCTGGAGCCGCCGCCGCATATCGCGAATCCGGAGCGGGTGCGGCGGATCTACTTCAAGGTCCGTTTTGGCGGGGAGGAATACACGCAGCAGCGCACGTCGTATCCGGACTACGAAGCGGTGCGGGACGGCGCGCGCGGCTTCGAGGCGCTGGCGGCGTCCTCGCGGGGGTCGCTCTCGCTGGGGAGCGGCACGTCCGCCGAGAAGCTGACGGACGTGGAGGCGACGGCGAACTACTTCGAGGTCCTGGGGACCAAGCCGGTGCTGGGCCGCTTCTTCACGGCCGCGGAGGCGGGCCCTCAGGCCGCGCGGCGCGTGGCGGTGCTGTCGTGGGGGCTGTGGCAGCGCAGGTTCGGCGGCGCGAACGACGCGCTGGGGCAGCAGATCCGCCTGAACGGCGATCCGTACACGGTGATCGGCGTGGCGCCGCGCGGCTTCACGGGACCGGACCTGGAGCGGGTGGATCTGTGGATCCCGCTGGGCACGGCCACGATCGCGATCGAGGAGTGGTCGCACTCGCGCAACTGGTACTGGCTCTCGATCATCGGGCGGCTGAAGCCGGGCGTCGATCCGGGCGTGGCCGAGGCGCAGGCGACGGCGGCGTACCGCGCGGGCCGGGCGGCGTGGCGGGAGGAGCAGGTGGCGGCCGGGAAGGGCTCCGATGGTGCGTTCGGCCCCGGGAAGATCCTGCTCGGTCCGGTGCTCGAGACGCGGGGCCCGGAGGCCCCGCCGGAGGCCAAGATCGCGGCGTGGCTGGGCGGCGTGTCGCTGGTCGTGCTGCTGATCGCGTGCGCCAACGTGGCGAACCTGCTGCTGGCGCACGCGATCTCGCGGCGCCGGGAGATCGCGGTGCGTCTGGCACTCGGCGTGGGGCGGCGTCGCCTGGTGACGCAGCTCCTGACGGAGAGCCTGGTGCTGGCGGCGGCCGGCGGGGCGGCCGGGCTGGCACTGACCTGGTGGGGCGCGGCGGCGCTGCGGCGCCTGCTGCTCTTGGACGTGGCGTGGGAGGGCGCGCCGGTGGACGGGCCGGTGCTCCTCTTCGCGCTGGGCGCGGTGCTCTTCACCGGGATCGTGACGGGCCTGGTCCCGGCGCTGCAGGCGAGCAGCCCGGACCTCTCGGCGGCGCTCAAGTCGGGGGTGCGGGAGGGGACGCACAGGCGCTCGCGCACGCGCACGGCGCTCCTGGTGACGCAGGCCGCGCTCTGCACGCTGCTCCTGGTGGGGGCGGGGCTGTTCGTGCGCAGCCTGCACCGCGTGACGTCGCAGGACCTGGGGATGGACCTCGATCACGTGCTGGTGGCGTGGGTGAACCCGGGCGCCAGCCTCCAGCGCGATCCCGCGGACCAGGACGCCTTCTACCTGGCCGCGCGCGAGCGGCTGGCCGCGGTCCCGGGCGTCACGCGCACCGCGATCGGCCGCACCATCCCGTTCCGCAGCAGCTACGGCGCCCACCTTTCGGTCGAGGGGCGGGACTCGCTGCCCAGGTTCGATGACGCCGGGCCGTACGTTTACTCCGTCTCCCCCGGCTACCTGGCCACGGTCGGCACGAGGGTGCTGCGCGGCCGGCCGTTCAACGCCGGCGACGTGAAGGGCTCGGCGCGCGTGGCGATCGTGGGGGAAACCTTCGCGCGCACGGTCTGGCCGGGTCAGGATCCGATCGGCAAGTGCGTGCGCATCGGCGAGCCGCCCCAGCCGTGCACGACCGTGGTGGGCGTGGCCGCGGACATCCACCGCGAGGAGATGGAGCCGAAGAAGACCGGCATCTACTACGTCCCCTTCACCCAGGCGCCGGACTGGCTCGGCCCGCGCGCCGTATTCCTGCGCACGGCGACCCCCGCGGCGGGGCTCGCACTCCCGGTCCGGCAGGCACTCGAGTCGGTGCGGCCCGGCCTACCCTACGCGGACGTGCACACCCTTGCCGACCTCGTCGCGCCGGGGATCCGCCCGTGGCGGCTGGGCGCCACCATGTTCACCATCTTCGGCGCGATGGCGCTCCTGCTCGCGGCCGTCGGGCTCTACAGCGTCCTCGCCTACGCGGTCACGCAGCGCCGCCACGAGTTCGGCGTGCGCGTGGCGCTCGGCGCCGGGGCCGGCGCGGTCGTTCGGCTGGTGGTCGGGGAGGGCGCGCGCGTGGCGCTGGCCGGCGTCGCCATCGGCGCGGCGGCGGCGCTGCTGGCCGGCAAGGCGCTCGCGCCGCTCCTCTTCCAGACCTCGCCCCGCGACCCGCTGGTCTTCGGCGGCGTGGCGCTCACGCTGCTCGCGGTCGCCGTCGCCGCCAGCGCGCTGCCCGCGTGGAGCGCCGCGAGGACGGACCCGCTGAGGACGCTAAAGGCGGAGTGAGGGCTCCGGCCGTTCAGCCGCCCGGATTCGCCGCCTCGACCTGCTGCCTCCACGCCTCGTTGGCGTAGAGCGCGACCTCGATGCGACGGTTCTGCTGGCGGCCCGCGTCCGTCGCGTTGGACGCGATCGGGTCCGTCTCTCCCATCCCCTTCGTCGCCACGCGTGAGGGCGTGACGCCGATCGACTCGAGGTAGGCGGCGGCCGATTGCGCCCGCCGCTCCGAGAGCGACTGGTTGTAGGTCTCGGTGCCGACCGAGTCAGTATGTCCGATGATGAGGACGTTCTCGTTCGGGTACTGCTTCAGGCTCGCCGCGAGGTTCTGGAGGTTGTCCTGCGCGGCGGCGCGCAGCGCCGAGGAGTCGAAGTCGAAGAGCAGCCCCGAGGGGAAGCTCACCACCATCCCTTCGCCCACGCGGGTGACGGTCGCACCCGGCACCGTCGCCTCGATCTGCTTGGCCTGCTGGTCCATCTGATGGCCGATGACCGCGCCGGCCACGCCACCCACGGCCGCGCCGATGATGGCGCCGCGGGCGGTGTTGCCCGTCACGTGTCCTATCACGGCGCCGGCGGCCGCACCGGCGCCCGCGCCGATGGCCGCGCCCTTCTCCGTCTTGTTGAGCGCGCAGCCGGCGAGGCCGAAGTTCGCCAGCGTCGCGAGCGTCGCCGCCGCCAGTACGCCGCGTCTCGCTCCGGTCATGAGAGCCCCCGTGGTCCTGGTTTCGTTTGTTGCTTCCGGGGGAAAGTGGGAGCAAGGGTGGTGCCAGAAGGGGCCGGAGATTCGGGGCTCGTTCGGGTTCGGCGGCATTCGCGCCCGATGATCGGCGCGTGCGTGTCCCGGCCCACTACTTCAGATGCAGGTTCAGTACGGGCAGCCAGCGCAGCGGCGGGCGGTTGTTCGCGGCGTGGTTGAGCAGCCCGATCTGCACGCCGTGCAGCTCGCGGGCGGAGTTGAAGACGCCGATCGCGAGGCCGCGCTGCACGCCGCGGATGTCGTTGTAGCCGGCGAGGGTGAGGCCGGCCTGCTCGCGGGTCTTGACCCAGCCGGCGGCGCCGAGGCCGTGCACCGCGCCGGCGTCGATCTTGTAGCCGGCGAGCGCGGCGCCGCGCACGGCGCCCTGCGCCACGATCCCGAGGCCGGCGGCGGTGAGCCAGGCGACGTCGCCCTGTCCGACGACCGCGAGCCCCGCCGCGCTCACGCCCGTCACGTCGCCCTGTGCGACGACGGCGAGGCCGGCGGCGCTCACGCCGCGCATCCGGCCCTGCCCGACCACGGCCAGCCCCGCGAGGCTGGCGCCCGTCATGTCGCCGCCCGACACGGTGGCGAGGCCGGCGATGGCGATCCCGCTCAAGCCGCCCTGCGCCACGGTGGCGAGACCGGCCACGCTCAGGCCGGCGGTGGCGCCCTGCGAGACGGTGGCGAGGCCGGCGATGCCGATCCCCTCCATGTCGCCCTCGGCCACGGTGCCGAGGCCGGAGAGGCTGATGCCGCGCATGCGCCCCTGCGAGACGACGCCGAGCCCGCCGAGGCTGATCCCCTGGACGTCCTCGTTGCCGACGATGCCGAGCCCGGCGAGGTTGATGCCGTGCATCCCGCCGTTCGAGACGAGGCCGAGGCCGGCGAGGGAGATCCCGTCCATCCCGCTCTCGGCGACGACGCCGAGCCCGCCCACCGTCAGCCCGCGCATGGTGCCGTTGGAGACGGCGCCCGCCAGGCCGAGGTTGAGCCCCGAGAGCTCCAGCTCGCCCACGGGGCCGCCGAGCCCGAGGTTCAGCCCGCGCAGCCGCGCGCCGGCGGGCGCGAGCCCGAGCGAGATGCCCGTGAAGGTGCCGGTGGGGTGCTCGTCGGGGCGCCAGAGCGTGATGTTCAGCCCGCTCACCCGCTCGACCCCGCGGTCGACCCAGTTGATGCGGACTCCCGTCCAGCGGGGCGAGTTGCCGATGCTCAGCCCGACGTGCTGGATGCCGAGGTCGATCGACCCGCCGGCCTGGGCGGCGGCGGCGGCGGGAAGGGCGAAGACAGGGACGATCGCGAGGACGGCGGCGATTGCACGGGCTCGCATGGCGCTCATCGGTTCGGGAACGGAGTGGCGGTCGCGAACCTTACGCCCGCCGGGGCGCGGGGGTTTCCAGCGCCTGTGCGGACCTCCGCGTCTCCGCGAGACAGAGGCACGCCGGCAAGTGCGGGGGCACGCGAGGCCGACCAGGGTTTCATCGGTCCCCGCGCAGCGAGCCGAAGCCGCGCACCTCCGGGAAGAGCCAGGCGATGCCGAGCACGACGAGGATGCTGCCGATGCCGCCGGCCACGACGGAGACGACGGGTCCGAAGAGCGCGGCCGTGGCGCCGGACTCGAAGCCGCCCATCTCGTTGGAGGTCCCGATGAAGAGGGAGTTGATGGCGGCGACGCGGCCGCGCAGGTCATCGGGCGTGAGCACCTGGAGGAGGGTACTCCGGATCACGACGCTGATCATGTCGAAGCCGCCGACGGCGGCGAGGCAGAAGAGGGAGAGGGCAAAGGAGCGCGAGAGGCCGAACGCGATCGTCGCCACGCCGAATCCGGAGACCGCCCAGAGCAGCGAGCGGCCGGCGCGCCCGAGCGGCGGGCGGTGCGCGAGCAGCAGCGCGACGACGAGCGCGCCGACGGAGGGCGCGGCGAGCAGCCAGCCGAGGCCGGTGGGGCCGACGCGGAGGATGTCCTTGGCGAAGATCGGCAGCAGCATCACCGCGCCGCCGAGCAGCACGGCGAACATGTCGAGGGTGATGATGCCGAAAAGGACGCGGGTCGAGCGCACGAAGCGCACGCCCGCGATGACCGTCTCGAGCGCGCCGGCGTGGGGGCGCGGCGTGTACGGGCGCGGCTTCACCGGGAAGATCAGCAGCGCGAAGAGCGCGGCGGCCAGGGCGTCGAGCAGGTAGGCCGGCGCGGCGGCGTGGAACACGGCGATCACGGCGCCGCCGGCGGCGGGCCCGAGGATCGCCGCGAGCTGGAACAGGCTGCTCCGCCAGGTGGCGCCGTTCGCCAGCAGGTGCACGGGCAGGAGCTGCGGGCCGAGCGAGTCCTTGGCCGGGGAGTGGAACGCGCGGCCGATGCCGTTCAGCACGAGGAAGGCGTAGAAGAGCGCGATGGAGGCGCGGGCGTGGCTCACGGCGGCCAGCCCGAGCGAGCTCGCGATCATGACCGCCTGCGCGAAGATCAGCACCTTGCGCCGGGTGAAGCGGTCGGCCACGTGGCCCGCGGGCAGCGTGAGCAGGAAGATCGGCAGCACCTGCGCGAGCCCCACGCCGCCGAGCGCCAGCGCGGAGCCGGTGCGGTCGTAGAGGTCCCAGCCGACCGCCACGGTCTGCATCTGCACGCCCAGGCTGGCGACGAAGTTGCCGATCACGAAGCGGCGGAAGTCCGGGAAGCGGAGCGCGGCGTAGGGGTCCTCTCCCTGCTGCGGCTCGGGCGCACGACGCGCTGCCGGGGCGGGCGCGCGATCCGCGGCCGGCGGCGCCGATCTGTCGTCGGGTCCGTCCATCGGTCTCCGGCAGGTGAGGCGGCCCGCGCGCCGGTCGCGCGGCGCCCAAGGATGGGCACGCGTGCGCGGCGGGGGCAAGGTGCTGTCGCGGAGCGCATCGCCTTTACAGGTGACGCGGCGAGAGCGTAACGTTGCCTCATACCCCTTCCCCCGGCACGAGCGTACGAGGCGTCCTTGTCCACAGATCGGCCCGACCCCGCGTCCGAGCGGACCGCGTCGGAACGCGACGAGGCGTCGTCCATCGGCGACCGGTACCGCGAGATCTACGAGGGCGTCGCGCTCCCGGTGCTGATGATCGACGCGGAGTCATGGCGCATCGTCGCGGTGAACGATGCGGCGGTGGCACAGTACGGCTACACGCGCGAGGAGTTCATCGGCATGTCGGTGCTCGACGTGCGGCCGCCGGACGGCCGGTCGGAGGCGCGCAGGATCCTGTCGGAGATGCCGCACGGCTTCTGGAAGGCGACGGCCGTGCGGCACCGGCGCAAGGACGGCTCGATCTTCCGCGTGGACGTCTGGTCGAGGGACACGATCGTGGACGGCCGGCCGGTGCGCATCTGCACGATCAGCGACGTCACCGAGCGCGTGCAGTTGCAGCAGGAGCTCCAGCAGGCGCAGAAGATGGAGGCGGTCGGCCGCCTGGCCGGCGGGATCGCGCACGACTTCAACAACGCGCTGACCGCGATCATCGGCGGGGCCGAGCTGCTGACGGAGTACATCGGCGACGTGCACGGCGCCTCGGCCGAGATCGCCGCGATCCAGCGGGCGGCGGAGCGCGCCGCCTCGCTGATCCGGCAGCTCCTCGCCTTCAGCCGGCAGCAGGTGCTGCGCGTCGAGGTGCTGCCGCTGAACAATGTGGTGGAGCGGACGGCGGCGCTGCTCCGGCCGACCCTCGGCGAGCAGATCGAGATCCTCACCTGGCTCGCCCCGGACACGGGCGCCGTGCGCGTGGACCCGGGGCAGCTCGAGCAGGTGCTGCTGAACCTGGCGGTCAACGCGCGCGACGCCATGCCCGGCGGCGGGACGCTGGCCATGTCCACGCGTCGCGTGGCGTTCGCCGCCGACACCAGCGTGGCGGGGGTCACCATCCCGGCCGGGGACTACGCCGAGACCATCGTGCGCGACACCGGCATCGGCATGGATGACATTACGCGGCTCCGCATCTTCGAGCCGTTCTTCACCACCAAGCCGCCGCCCGAGGGCACCGGGCTCGGCCTCTCGATGGCCTACGGCATCATCCGGCAGAGCGACGGCTTCATCGCGGTGGAGTCCGCGCCAGGGGTGGGCAGCACGTTCAGGATCCTCCTGCCGCACGCCGACCGGCCCCGGCCAATGCCGGCTGCGCCCCCCTCGGCACCGGGCAGCTCCGCGGCCACCACCGTTCTCGTGGTCGAGGACGAGGACGGCGTGCGCCGCGTCACGCGCCGGGTGCTCGAGAGGCTCGGCTACACCGTGCTCGAGGCCGCCGACGGCGAGGCGGCGCTGGAGCTGGTGGAGCGCGAGCGGCCCTCGATCTCGCTCCTCGTGACCGACCAGATCATGCCCCGCATAGGTGGGCGCGAGCTCGCCACTCGCCTGCTGGCGGCCTACCCCGAGCTGCGCGTGCTCATAGTTTCGGGCTACGCGGACGAGACCGCCGCGCTCGGCATGCTCGCCCACGGCATGGCCTTCCTGCCGAAGCCGTTCTCGATCGAGTCGCTGGGAGAGGCCGTGCGCCGGCTGCTCGCCGACGCCTGAGCGCGCAACGGCGCGCGCGGCACCGGGATCGGCGGCGTGTCGTCTCTCGGGCATACGGTGTGGGAGCAAATCCTGGAACGCTGAGGCGGAGCCCACGGCCGCGGGCGGGCGGGCCGCCCGGCGCTACGAGGCGGTCCCCGCCACCGCGAGCAGGAGCGCCAGCGCGAGCACGACCAGCCCGAGACAGCCGAGCGTGAGGTAGAGCGCCACCGGCCAGCCGAGCGTCCAACCCCAGATCCCGCAGGCGACGAGGCCGAAGCCCGCCGCCCAGCGAAGCCCGCCCGCCACGCCGTCGGCGGAGCTCACGCCGCCGAAGCGCTCGCCGTGCGCCCGCCACCGGAGACGGGCGTGCGCCAGCGCGAGCGCCGCGCAGAAGAAGGCGCCCGCGGCGGAGAGCACGCGGATCCACATCCCGGGTTCGGCCACATCGAAGACGCCGACCATGCGGGCGTCGACGGGCAAGGCGCGCGCCGCCGCGAGGATGGTTTGTCTCTTGCGCCTGTTTTTCCGCGAATCGAGCGGGAAGGGGCCGCGGTGCGGGAGGCAGACATGCGCGAGGTGCGGGACGGCGACGTCGCATGGGATGTCACGGCGGAGTGGGCCTACAACCCTTCGGCATGGCGGGAGCGGATCCCGGAGGCGCTGCTGGCGCTCCTCGCGCTCGGCGTCGGGCTCTACCTGGGCGGCTATCAGGTCCATTTCTGGGACACCGTGTGGGACCCGTTCTTCGGAGGCGGCACGGCGGCGGTGCTGGAGTCGGACCTCTCGCATCTTTTCCCGGTCCCGGACGCGCTGCTCGGCGCGGGCGGGTACCTGCTCGACCTGGTGCTGGTGCTGGCCGGCGGCAGGGAGAGGCACCGCACGGCGCCGTGGATCGTCCTGCTCTACGGGCTCGCCACGGTGTCGGTGGCCGCCAGCGGCATCGCGCTCACGGTCTCGCAGGGCGCGATCGTGGGCAGCTGGTGCTTCCTCTGCCTGGTGACGACCGGCATCTCGCTCACCCTGCTCTACCTCTCCTGGGACGAGGTCTGGCTGGCCGCGCTGGTGGTCTGGCGGCGCTGGTCGGCGGGCGTTCCGCTGCGGCGGGCGCTCCTCCCCCGGCCCGGCCCCCGCCCGAGCCCCCCGCCCTTCCCCTCCCGACGCGGGGACGCGGGGCCACACCACGAGGGTGATCGCGCGCCGTGACCGCTCGGCAAAGTCGCGGTCCACTGGCGCCCGCGGCCGCCCGGAAGGTTCCGGGCGCGATCGCCGCATCGGTGTGGCCCCGCGTCCCCGCGTCGTGCGGCGGGGCGGGGGCGGGCGTCCGGGGAAGGGGGCCGCCGTCAACGGCCGGGCGGGGGTGACGCCCGCCGGCGCCGCACCATCTCCCGCGCCCGAGATGCACGCGGCCACCCACACGATGCCCGCGGCGTAGCCGCCGACCACGTCGCTGAAGTAATGGACGCCGAGATAGAGGCGGCTCGCTCCGATGCCGAGGATGAGGAGCGCGGCGGCGCCGATGATCGCGGCCCGGCCAGCGCCGGAGCGGACACGGTGGAACAGGAAGTAGGCGATCATGCTGAAGGCGATGAGCGAGCCCATGGCGTGGCCGCTCGGGAAGCTCCAGCTCGGCACGACGGCGAAGGGGTCGGTGAAGACGGGCCTCGGCCTGCGCACGATGTCCTTCAGCCCGAGGTTGAGCAGTCCGCCCCCGAAGACGGCGGCGACCCATACCTGCGCGAACAGGCGCCGCCGGGCGAGGACGAAGGCGGCCGCGAGCACCACCGCCAGCACCAGCATGGACGGGAAGGAGCCGATGTCCGAGAGGAGCCGGCTCACGGCGAGGCCCGCGGGGCTGGCGGACGCGTGCAGCCGCTGGTCGAGCGCGATGTCGAAGCGGGTCAGCGGGTCGCCTTCCACCACGTCCTCGAGGATCCCGCCGAAGAGCCAGAGCGCTCCGAGGCTCACGACCATGCCGATGGTCAGGTGCAGCCCGAGATACGCGCCCGGCGTCAGCCGCCGCACGATGAACTGGAGCGCACCCGGGTAGCGCTGCGCCAGGCGACGCGCGGTGGCCGAGCCCGCCAGCCGCTGCCACCATCCCTCGACCGTACGCCAGATCGTCTCGCGCGCGTTCCAGCTGGCGCGCGCGACCATGACGAGCGCGACCCCGAGCGTGGCGAGCAGCGCCACCGTCAGCATCGCCGCCGCCGTGCCTCGCTCGACGCGCGGCAGCGTGCGGCCGAAGCCGTAGCCGAGCCCCGAGAACACGCCCGCCCAGACCACGGCGCCGAGGGCGTTGTAGGCCATGAAGCGCCTGAACGGCATGTGTGCCACCCCCGCCATCAGCCCGACGTACGAGCGCAGGACGGCGACGAAGCGGCAGCCAACGATCGCGGCGGGGCCGTAGCGGTCAAAGAAGGCGCGCGTCCGCGGCAGGACTTCGGTGCCGAGGCGCAGGCGGGCCCCGAACCGGCGCACGAACGGCTCGCCCCCGCGCAGCCCGATCCAGTAGCCGATCGCGCTGCCCAGCGCACCGCCGAGGACGGCGGCCGCGACCACCCAGCCGATCTCCAGCCGCCCCGCCGCGGAGAACGCCGCGCCGGACACGAGCACCGTCTCCGCGGGGAGCGGCACGCCAATGCCCTCGACGAGCGCCACCAGAAAGATGATGGCCGCGCCATAGACACGAACGCCGTGAAGGAGCGTCTCCAGCATGTCCCGGAATGGAGGTCGTGTGTCCCGCGCCGGCCGGTGGACCGGTGCGCCGGCGGCCGCGTCCCGCGACGGCGCACGCAATCGTCGCGCCGGGCACTGGTCTTGCCCTTCCACCTCTCCGCCCGGCCGGAGTGGGCGAGTGGGAGAGTGGGAGACGGGGCAGCTGCCGGGCGAACCGCGCAGCGCCGGGCCCGAGAGACGTTCGCGGGCTGCGCCGGCTCCGAGCGGGGGGCCAGCGCGCGGGCTCCACCCACCCGCTCCCGCCGTCCAAGCCTGGCCGTGACAGCCGCGAGAGGAGAGAGATGGACGATCGCTCGAGGAAGACGCTGTGGATGCTGGCGGGCGCGGGCGCGGCCGCGGGCGCCGCGATCGCGACGCGGAAGGCGATCGGCGCCGGCTGGCGCGCGGCCACGGGCGAGGATGCGCCGAGAAACCCGGTCGCGTCGGACGTGGACTGGCCCGCCGCCCTGCTCTGGGGCGCCGTCGTCGGCGCCGCCGCGGGCCTGGCGCGCGTGGCCGCCCGCCGCGGCGCCGCGCTGGCCTGGCACCGGGCGACGGGGGACAAGCCGCCTCCTATACCGACCCGTTTGGGCTGTGCCCGCCCCAGGACATTGAGCAAGGTCCGCAATGCAATCGCGTCCACTTTTTGGGCCTTGGCGGCACTCTGGTCGTGGGCGGCGGAGTAACCGGGGCCGTTGGCCTGGTTCCATATACACCTGTAAAGGGACCCCCAAATCTACGCAGTTGGGCGACACCCAGATTTGCGCACGCGGCCGAGCGGGTTAGCTGACGGCGGCACCTCCTTTCCTGGCGTGAGTGGAGCCGGGCTTGAGGAGCCCGTCGAGTTCACGCAGCCGGTAGCTGCGCCCGTCGATATGGGACGATGTGGATGTGGTGGAGCAGCCGGTCGACGATCGCGGTGGTGAGGATCCCATGGCCCACGGAGTGGCGGCGCTTCCGCGAGGAGGAGCGCCGCATGTGGGAGGCGTCGAATCCGGGCGCGTGGGAGGAGCACGACCCGATGCTGGAGAGCCCCGCCGCGGAGATGCGCCGCTGGGAGCTGTGGCGCCGCGCCCGCCGCCGCGCGCGGCGGGCCGCCGAGCTGGCCGAGCAGTCGGCGGACGTCTACGGCGAGGATTACTTCCGCCGCGTCCCCGGCGTGCGGCGCCGGCTGGCGGGGCGGAGGCGGGGAGGGTGGAGAGGGCACTGAGCGGAGCGAGAGGGGCGCCCGGCCCGGTGTCCCCGATCCTTCGCGGCGCGGGCCTGCGTCGTCCGGGGTAGTGCCGCCGGCGTATACACGAGTGTATTCGCATGGACTCCTGACAGACTCCTGACAGACTCCTGACAGACTCCTGACAGACTCCTGACAGACTCCTGACAGACTCCTGACAGACTCCCGGTTGCTACTCCGATCCAGTCGGCCACACTCTACAACTCGCCGCCATCTGGATCCGAAGCAGACCAGATCCCCTCAACGCGGCGCCGGACCGGATCTGGTCCACTCCCCCGGGCTGGGACGGTCCTTCACCGACCGCGAAGAGGCGGGCGGATCGCGCTCGATCCGTGAGCGCGGACGCACGCTTCTCCGCTCCGCGGGTGGAGATCGTTGCGCAGCACCGGCCACTGGCGTCCTCTCAAGCTCCTCGCCCTTCTGGGCGCAACGGGCAGTGCGTCCGGCGAACTGGACGAAGCCGTCCGTCCGCGGGCGGAGATCGTGCTCGCGGCGGGGTGGAGCGAAGTGGTGGCGTCCCTTACCTCGCCTGCACCGCCGGCAGCGTTCGTGGCGGCGGGCGAGCTCATCGATGAGAACGCCCGCAACACCCTGCGAGCGCTACACCGGCGCGGACTGCTGGTCCCCAGCGCGGTCTACCTGCGCGAGCCGAATTGGGAGCTCGTCGAGCGCGTCTACCCGCTGTACGGCTTCGGCGTGCGTCTCCTCTTCCGGAGGGCGGACCTCGGGGACCGTCTGCACGACCTGCTTGGCGGATCCGCCGAGGACGTGGCCAACCACATCGTGCGGCGCCTGGGGATCCGGGACGAGGCGGTCGTCCGCCTGCTCCGCCTCCTGTCCCGCGGAGGCGAGGGCGTCCGCGGCAGCCCGTCCGATCTCGCCGCGCGACTCGCGCTGAGCCGCACCCGCCTGTATCAACTGCTCCGGGCCGCCGGTCTGCCCGCGGTCGAGCAATGCCAGTATTTCTTCCGGCTGCTGCCGGCCCTGTCCCTGATCTCGAAAGGCGGAAACGTGGAGGACGCGGCGTACATGGCGGGGTTCTCCGATGCCACGGCGCTGCGGAAGTCCCTGCGCTCTCGGCTCGGTACGTCGCTTTCCGATCTCAGAGCCGGACCCGCCGGCTCCCGGATCGCGGACCTCTGGCTGGAGCACCACGGCCTCAAGGGCTCAGATGCAGATTCAACCCCAGCAGGTCCTGAAGGGCGGCCTGCCTCGTGCTGAGGACGCCGTCGACCGCGGTGCGGAAGCTGTCGTTCAGGAGCTCCGCATCGGGCGGCCTGGCGGGGTAGAGTCCCTTGAAGGAGGCGTAGGCCTGCTCGAGCTTTGCCCGGATCGGCGCCACTTCGGCGGATCTCTTGAGCGGCTCGTCGGGTGTGGGCAGGGACCGGGCGAGCAGCTCGAGGGAGCTGATCAGGAGCGCGCCGAGCCCGGCCGCGAAGCTCCGGGTCGCGGAGGACCTGGCGAGCTGGAATCCGCCCGCGAGCGTGCTCACGCCGATCACCACGTAGTGGACGACGTCCTTCCGCCGCGTTCGCCGCTCGGCCTCCGCCCGATACGTGCCTTCGAGCGAGTCCATCCTGACCAGATCCTGTGATATGCCGCGCGTGATGAACTCGTAGCGGGTCGCCATGATCTTGACCGGGTCGGTCGGATTCGGCAGCACGCGCAGCGTCAGGGCCAGCGCGCCGGAGCCGAAGCCGTCGGATGCGGTGAGGGTGATCGGCACGGATGCGGCGTACTGTCCCGGGGGCACGAAGGTCTCGGGCGCTTCCCAGGAGAGCCGCGCGGTCCTCGGGTCGAAGCTCGCGCCCGGCGGCAGCCCCACGGCCGAATAGGGCGATCGGATCCGAGTTCGGGTCGCGCGCCGGGAACGCGCGCGTGAAGCGCACCCCCTCGTACAGATCGACCGCCTCGGCCCGCGCGGCGAAAGCCGGCGGCAACTGCTGGTCGGTCACGAGCAGCCGGACCGTGTCCTCGGCGCTGCCGCCTCGGGTATCGCGCACCTGGAAGCGCACGCGGAACGAGGTGCCGGGCTTCACCATCCCGGGTTCGGGCGTCCAGCGGAACGTGGCGCTGGCGGGATCGAAGCTGGACTGCGGCGGGAGGTCGGGCAGCCCGTAGGCGGCATAGGAGATCGCGTCGCCATCGGGATCTCGCGCGTTGACCCTGATCTCGACGGTGCTGCCGAACGCGACGCTGCGGTCTCCGGCCGGCGTGAGCACGGGCGGGTGCTCGGCCGGCTCGACCAGCAGCGCGTAGGCACGCGATGCCGTGCCAACGCCGGCCTGGTTCGCCGAGACGACGATCGGATGGCCGCCCACGTCGCTCGTGGTGGGCGTCCACTGGAGAACCCCGTGCTGCCGGTCGAACTCGGCGCCGGGCGGCAGCCCCTGGATCGAGAATTCGAGCGGCGCGGCCGGCACGGCGCCGGTCACCAGGAACTGGGCCCGGAACGGCTCGCCCACCGGGGCCGTGTTCGCGTGGATGTCGAGCAGCTCGAGCTGCGCGTGCACACGGCTCGGCGAGAACCCCAGCAGTGCCGCCGCGCCGATCAGGAGCGCCCCGGCTCGCGCGAGCCGTCCGCTGCCGTGGTTGCTCTCCGCGAGAGCGGCCATCACGCGAAACGCCCTGCGTGCGCGAGCCATCGAGACATCCTCCTCTGGAGTGGAAGCTCGGGCCTCCCCATGCTCCGGCCCGCTGGCTCTCCAGTGTAAGGCGGCCCCCCCGGGGCGCGAGGTTCCAACGTCCTGCGGAGAGGTTCCAACGTACACGGGTGGTGAGCCTCGCGGGCCCCGGCGGCCTGTACGTTGGAACCTCTGGTCTGGACGTTGGAACCTCGACCGCTCGTGGAAACGCGATAGATAGGATGGCGCCACAGCCGGGGAAGCGGCCTGCTTCGTTCCCCCGGGCTCATCCCTCCACCAGGGAGCGCCATCATGTCAAAGGGAATCGCTCGACGCCGGGCCAGCGTCTACGGCGGGATCCGGATCCTCACGCTCGGGGCCATCCTCCTCCTCGCGGCGCGCCCCGCCTCGGCCGCCACGGGCGGCCCGGGCGTCGCGGGGCGCGCCCACCGGGACGTTCTGCCGACCGTCACGGCAACCAACTCGCCCATGACCGTGCCGCCCAACACGGGCGGCCACGGCGCGACGTTCCAGATCGACAACAGCGGCAATCCCACCACGACGTACGACCTGGGCTGCTCCTTCGTCGCGCCCGTCACATCCTGTTCGGTTCAGAGCTCGATCACGATCCCGGCCGGCGGCTCGGCCAATGTGAGCATCACGTACGCGGTCGGCTCGAGCCCCAGCAGCGGATACGTGACGCTCAGCGTCGCCACCCAGGGCGCCTCGCCGGCACGGATCTCGCCCAACCTCCCACCGCCCGCCGAGTACACGAACTGTTACGTCAACCTCCAGCAGGTGAATCCGCAGGGCGCCCCCACCGTGGATGTCTCGTCGGTCAATCCCGGCTCCCTCACCGACCGCGGTTCCTGCGTGACCGTGGGCGCCGGCCCGGCGGGCGCTTCCCAGTGCGGCGAGCTGCTCCTCGCCCAGAAGATGCCCGCCTACCGCACGATGAACCGGGACCGCGCCCTCGGGCTCGTCTACACCAGCGGCACGGCCAAGCCCTACCCGATCGTGCTGGCGAACGTGAGCGTTCCCTCGGGGCTCCAGGGGCCCGACAGCGTGCGCGCGACGCTCGTGGTGGACGGGACCACCCGCGCCGTGCGCTGGTTCTCGGCTTCGGGCTTCACGCCCGGCGGCGCCGCCCGCCGCATCGCCGTCGGCTTCGACGCGGCCGCGGCCGGTCTCGGCACCGGCCTGCACGCGTACACGCTCTCCGTGGCCGATGCCTATGCGAACACGGTCTGCGGCGGCTGTCAGACCAGCCAGAGCGGCGACCTCGTGGTCGTCAACCGCTCGGGCAGCCTCTATGGAGCCGGGTGGAGCGTGGCCGGCGTCGAGGCGCTCTATCCGAACCAGCGCTCCGGCACGGCCGTCATGCTCGTCGAGGGTGACGGCAGCGCCGCCGTGTACGAGTCGATCGGCAACAACGCGTATTGCGCCCCGGCCGGCGCCTATCGGGACACGATCTTCTACGAGACCGCCGTCGACCCGAGCGGCAGCTCGACGACGCACTTCCGGCGCCGCCTCCTGGACGGCGCCCAGATCTACTTCAACACCGCGGGGCAGGAGACCTGGGTCCAAGATCGAGTCGGCAACAAGGTCCAGTACAGCTATACCGGTGGGGCGGGCACTGGACTCTCACAGGTGCGGATCTCGCCCTGGGACCAGAGCAAGACCTACAGCTTCGCCTACGGCAGCACGGGCGCGAAGTTGAGCGCGATCACGGATCCCGCCGCGCGGGCCATGAACGTGACCGTGGACGCCTCCGGGAATCTGACCGATTTCTACCTCCCCGACCGGCCCGACTCCGCGATCGCGCTGACCTACAGCGGACACCTCCTCACGCGCTGGACCTCGCGCCTCGGACACGCGACGAAGTACGCCTACACGGGCGAGACGGCGCTCCTCGCCGCCGACACCCTGCCGCAGGTCACGGCCGGAACGCCGGTCACGACGTTTACTCCTCTCCAGAGCCGCGGCCTTGCCACCCTTTCGAGCGGCCTCAACACCAGCTACGCGGCCGCGAGCGCCGACTTCGAGGTGCACGGGCCGCGCACGGACACCCTGCAGATCACGAAGTTCTACCTGGACCGCTTCGGCGCACCGGATACGGTCATCGACGCCGTCGGGCACCGGACCGTGCTCGAGTACGACGCCGCTTTCCCGCTGCTGGCCAGAGAGGTCGACTGGCCGAACGGCCGCACCACCACGACCGCCTACGACGGCTCGGGCCGGGTCGCCTACGCTGCCGACCTCACCTCGAGCGCCGGCGCGGATTCCGTGACGTACGTTTACTCGACCGCGGCACGAGACAAACCATATCAGGTGAGCGTGCCCCGCGATGGCACCAGCCGCGACCTGACGACCTATACCTACAACGCCACGGACGGCACGCTGGACAACGTCGTGGACCCGCGCGGGCACGAGACCAGCTTCACGTACAACAGCCGCGGCCAGGTGGCGAGCGCGACCGAGCACTCCGTGCCCGTTTACGGCGCCGGCGTGCAGGATCTCACCACGATGCTCGGCAACGACGATTCCGGCACCGGCAACCTGCTCTCGAGCACCACGCCCGGCGGCGAAACCACGAGCTACGGCTACGACGCCTACGGGCTGTTGCGCCGCGTGAGCAACCCCGCCGGTGACAGCACCACGTTCGTGCACGACCTGCTCGGCAACGAGACCGAGATCGATCAGTACGAGGGCGTCTATCAGCGCCCCAGCCGCTTCACCTTCGACGCCGACGGCAACCGCGTCGGCGCCTCGGACCCGCGCCTGCTCGCCCGGATCTGGCAGTACAACGCCCTGGGCGAGGACACCGCGATGATCGACGCGAAGAACGCAACCCAGCTTCACGCCTACGACCTCGCCGGGAACCTCACCCTGGGCACGAACCGCGACGGCAGCACCGTCACGATCCACTACGACGGCGACAACCGGCCGAAGCAGCGGACCCTCTCGAACACCTACCAGGGCGGTGTCCTCGGGGTGCGCGGCACCACGATCAACCTCCAGTACGACGCCGCCGGCAACCCGACCGTGCTCGACGAGGACAGCTCCAAGGTCACCCGCACCTTCAACCGGGAGGGCACCCTCGCCTCGAGCGTCCAGCTCCACAAGTGGTCGGGAACGACGCGGACGTACACGTCGGCCTACCAGTGGGCGGGCCGCCACACGCTGACCACGCCGAAGGGGACCTACACCTCGATCTTCGGCCCGGGCGGGCTCGTCAGCCAGATCCAGACGCCGGCGGGCGAGGTGATCTCCTTCCATTACGACGCGCTCGGCCGGCGCGACACGGTCTCGCTGCCCAACGGCACCAAGACGAGCTACGGCTACACCACGGACGGGCAGCTCGCGCGCGTCGTCTCGGTCAATGCGACGACGGGCTACACCCCCGTGGACCTCACCTTCGCCTACGACGCCGCGGGCCGGCCGGACTCGGTCGTGAACCGGGGCAGGGAGACGAACGGAGGGACGTGGGTCAGCCACTGGGCCTACGACCACCGGGGGAAGATCCGCTACACGGACCAGATGAAGAACGGCACCTACGCCTCCATGGACAGCCTGATCTACGATGCGGCCGGCAACCGCGTGAAGGAGTACCTGTGCGCCCGCGGCAGCCTGTGCGCCGACAGCGTGCTCTTCCAGCTCGACGGCCTCTCAAACGAGGTGACCCGCCGGACCCGCTACTACAGCGGCGTCTCCGGTCCGGAGAGCGTCAACTTCAGCTACGACGCGAACGGCAACGAGACGCTCGAGCAGGGCACCTACGCCGGGACCGGCTACACCTGGCACCGCTACTACGACGCCGCCGGGCACCTGTCCGGCACGGCCGCCGGCACCGCCTTCTTCCGCTACGACGGCCTGGGCCGAAGGATCCGCGGCGCCTACGCACATTCGGGCGCCGAGACCTTCTACGACACCCAGAACGTGATCGAGCACGCGACGGTCGAGTTCGTGGATGGGCCCGGGCTGGACGATCCGCTCCTGATGTACGGCAACAGCGCCTGCCCGCTCGGCAGCCTGAGCGACGAGCGCGCGTATTTCGTCACCCACGGCGGCCGGCTCTTCAGCTTCCAGGGCCCGGGGGGCGAGAACTGCATCCAGGACACGAACGGCAACGAGCTCCAGGCCTGGAGCGTGTGGGGCTCGCAGTCGGGCGCGATCCGCGAGAGCTACAGCTTCGCCCCCGCCCGCAACGGCGACTCGAACGAGGAGACCGGCGCGTTCTTCCGCAACCGGTACTACGATGCCAGATTGGGGCGGTTCACACAGGAAGACCCGATCGGGTACGCCGGCGGGCTCAACCTCTACAGCTACAACGGGGACAACCCGGCGAGCTATACGGATCCGTTTGGGCTCTGCCAGCCAATGCCGCAATGCTTGCAGGCCCAGTCCCTACTCGGGGTCAGTCGGTCGCCCGGCGTCTTGCTGCCCGGCTTGGCGCGATTCGGGGCGGCGCTCCGTCAATTCGGCCGTGCCCACGGAGCCGAGCTGGCTCAAGCCGCTGCCGTGGTCCTGAGTGAGGGAATGTCCGCGGAGGGCGAGGAACTGCTATCCTCGGATAACCTGCTCGGGCGCAATCCTGTTCGCGCCGGCAACCGAATCAACACTGACCTGCCGGGCGGGCGGGCAGTGGCGAAGAGCATCTTCAGGAACCTCACAGAGGGGCAGTCGCTCATTCAGGAACCCCTGGGGAATGGTGGAGTGCGCCGCTTCTCTCCGAATGGCACCCAGATTCGTATGAACCCGGACGGCACGACTCGGCTTGACCTGCCCCGAGGGCCGCTCGGTCGAGAAACCATCCACTTCAATGACTTGTGGTGATGCTGACTCACTATCTCTGCGCCGTCACCGCGTCAACGTTGGCCAACCTCGAACTGATGGCACTTGACTCGTGGAGTGCTGTTGACATGCTGAGGCCGGTTCAGCGGCCTTCTCTGGCTTCCGCGCGCACTGGCCGCGTTCGAGTTCGGGGCGGCGCAGAGTTCGTCATTACATCCGAGCCGGTTGAGTTGACGAAGAAGCTGGAAGTGTTTCGGCTCGGCGTGCGAGCACCGGACTTCTCAGCCGACAAGAGGTTTCGACCTCCGTCGTATGAGGAATCAAACGAAATGTGGAGTGCATTTCTCGGGCGACACCACCATCTTTACTTGCTGCGCCGCAGGGTCGCCGTTGATGCGCCCGCGGGGATTGGGTCTGTCGAGGTGGATGATGTTGCAATGTTTCGCGACCCGTCAGGTCAGCGCCTCTACATCGCGGCAGACACCGGGCAGCCGGGAGCAATTGTCGTATGTCGACAACCGGAGGACCTTCCGAATCCGGGTTCTGAGGTTGTGCGGATTCGCGCGCTTTAGCGAGAAGAGGGCGTAGCCGCGAACGCTCGCGGCGATATCGCAAAACGAAGCGGCCTCGCCCAGCCGGAGCTGAGCGAGGCCCTGACGGCCCGGGCGTATGACGTCCGGGCTCGGATCCGCTACAGGGATCTCCAGAAGAACGGCACCGTCGCCTTGTTGGACAGCCTGGTCTACGACGAGGCGGGCAACCGCGTGAAGGAGTACCTCTGCCCGCGCGGAACGATCTGCGGCGAAAGCGTGCTCTACCGGATGGATGAGTTGTCGAACGAGACGATCCGGCGGGTCCGCTACTACAGCGGCATCTCCGGCCCGCACACCCTCGCCTTCACCTACGACGCGAACGGCAACGAGACGCTCGAGCAGGGGAACTACGCCGGGACCTCCTACGCCTGGCACCGCTACTACAGCGCAGCCGGCCAGCTCTCCGGCACTCACCCCGATACCGCCTTCTTCCGCTACGACGGTCTGGGCGCCGGATCCGCGGCGCGTACGCCCACTCGGGCGTGGAAACGTTCTACGACGGTCAGAACGTGATCGAGCACGGCACGGTCGAGTTCGTGGACGGACCCGGGCTCGACGACCCCCTCATGATGTACGGCACCGCCGCCTGCCCGCTCGGCGGGACGGACGACCGGGCGTACTTCGTGACCTTCGGCGGCCGGCTCTTCAGCTTCCAGGGTCCGGGCGGCGAGAACTGCATCGAGAACTCGTCCGGCCAGGAATACATGGCGTGGAGCACGTGGGGCTCGCAGTCGGGCGCCATCCGCGAGAGCTACAGCTTCGCCCCGGCGCGCAACGGCGACTCGAACGACGAGACCGGCGCCTTCTTCCGCAACCGCTACTACGATGCGAGATTGGGACGGTTCACGCAGGAGGACCCGATCGGCTACGCCGGCGGGCTCAACCTGTACAGCTACAACGGGGACGACCCGGCCAGCTATACCGACCCGTTTGGGCTGTGCCCCTTCACCGGCTCAGACGCATCCTGCTACCAACTGTTGGCGAACTGGGGTGCAAGCACCGGGCGAGACTGGGCGGTGAACCTGGGCGCCGGGCTCGAGGCCTTCGCCGCCATTGGGAACGCCATTGAGGGTGTGGAATGTCACAACGGAGTCTGCAGTGCCTCAGGTCCTCCTGTGGTGCCCGCGCTTGGCGCTGGCGGCGGCGCCGTTGCTGGCAAAATTACCGGGTTCACCAAGCATGGATTAGAGCAAGCAATGGGGAGAGAAGGAGTTGGTGTTTCGAACGAATCTATTATTGATGCGGTGAGAAATCCACAACGGACGATTCAGCAAGCCAAGGGCGCCGTGACATACGTCGGTGAGAATGCTACGGTTATTCTCAACAAAGCAGGTGAGGTCATAACCGCCTGGGCGCGCAATAGCGCTGCATGGAGGATTCAGCCGTGACACGTCGGTATGCGATGACCGATAAGTTCCTTTCCGACCTGATCGAGCAGGTGCTACGGTCGCGCCTCCAGGACCCCGTTGTACTGCTGAGCGCGTTGCGCCGGCAGCCACTCGGAGAGGACGACAGAGAGGAGATGCGAGGGGTTCTCGCCGACGAGCTGGTTGAAAACGGACTGGGCCCGGACGGTGAACCGAACGAGCGGGGAAATTTCATTGAAGCAGCTATTGACTGGCTCGGTCACCGCTAACGCGGGCCAATCACCCGCATTCGTGCACGCCCTGCGGGGAGCCCGGCCGGAGCTATTGTCAAATGTTGTGGATTGGGGTGATCAGGCGGCGCTCCTCCGCCCTTCTTGATCCTCCCTCTCTTGCATGATGCCGTCGGTGAACTGGACCTCCGCCCGAACGAGGGGGAGGAGGTGGGCGCCGTCGAGGCGCCGCCACCGCTGGCTGGCCATGTCCAGGAGCTTGTAGGCGAACACCAGCCCGCGCGTTCTCGAGCCCGCTCCCTTCGTCACCCGCTGCCGGAGCCGCACGGTCGCGAAGGTGCTCTCCACCGGATTGGTGGTGCGCAGATGCTTCCAGTGTTCGGCCGGGAAGTCGAAGAAGGCCAGGAGCTGGTCCTGGTCGCGCACGAGGGACGCCACCGCCTTGGGGTACTTGGCGCCGTACTCTTCGCGGAAGCGCTCAATCTCCTCCTGGGCCGCCGCGCGGCTCTCCGCGTTCATGATCTCGCGCAGATGCGCTTTCGCTTTCGGCTGGAGCCGCTTGGGCAGCTTGTCCAGCACGTTGGCCAGCCGGTGCACCCAGCAGCGCTGCTCCCGCGTGTCGGGCCAGACGTCGCGCGCGGCCGCCCAGAAGCCGAGCGCGCCATCCCCTACGGCCAGGACGGGAGGGCGCATGCCGCGCCTCGTCAGATCGCGCAGGAGCGCCGCCCAGCTCTCCGTCGATTCGCGGTAGCCGTCCTCGATGGCCACGAGCTCCTTGGTCCCGTCCGGGCGCACTCCGATCACGACGAGCGCACACAGGCGGTCCTCTTCCAGCCGGATCCGGAAATGCACCCCGTCCACCCAGACGTAGACGTAGTCTCGGTCCGAGAGATCGCGCCGCCGCCAGGCCCGGTACTCCTCCTCCCAAGCTCCAGTCAGGCGGCTGATGACGCTCGGCGACAGCCCCGCTGTGGCCTCCGCTCCGAGCAGCGCCCGCAGCGCCTCCTGAAAGTCCCCGGTCGAGAGCCCGCGCAAATAGAGCACCGGCAGCACCTCCGCCACCTTGGGACTGCGCCGCATGTACGGCGGCAGGATCTCGCTCGTGAAGCGCTGGCGCGTCCCCTCCACCACCCGTCGGTCATTCACCCGCGGCGCGGCGACCTCCACCGTCCCGGCCCCGAGCGTCACGCGTCGCGGCCGCGCCTTCCCGTTGCGCACCACGAGCGCGTGTCCCGCCTCGTCCCGCTCGCCCCGGTAGCGCTCCACGTAGGCGGCCACCTCCGCCTCCAGCGCCACCGCCAGCATCCGCCGCGCGCCCTCACGCGCGAGCTCGTCCAGCGTGAACTCCAGCCCCCCCGCTTGCTCCGCAGGGGCGTCCATGAATAGCTTCAGCATGGGTGGCGTCTCCTTCCCCCCGCCGGCCAGCGGGGCTTCGCGTTTCGGTGAACGAACCAACGCGGAAGGATACGCCGCCTTTTTTCACCCCATCAAGTCACGCGATCCACAACTTCTGAAAATACCTCGCCCGGCCGGTTGGCCGGGCTCTTCGTATCAGGAGGCGTTCATGAGGCCGCGCTTGTCGAGGAGGGCCTCGACGAAGGTGATGATGGCGCGCTGCTCGGCGGGGGGCAGATCGGCAGCAGCGCGCAGGCGCTCGAGGAGCCGACCGGCGCGGGGACTGGCCACCTCATCGCGCACAGGCTTCAGGCCGAGGAGCTCGTCGGCGCTGACGCCGAGGGCGCGGCAGAGGTCGGGGAGCATGGGTCCCGGGGGCTGGGCGTTGTCGGCCTCGTAGTAGGCGATGACGCGCTGAGAGACGCCCACGGCCTCGCCCAGCTTTTCCTGGGATGTAGGAGACACCGCCAGATTGCTTCTCTGGAGACATCCAGTTTTACGCACCTGAGTTGACGGGACCCGCCGGAGCGGGTCCACTCCGGGTCGACACCGACCCGGAGCGAACGCGTGAAACTGAGCGAGGAGCAGATCACCGTGGCGAAAGGGATGAAGGAGCGAGGGACGTCGGTCCGCCAGCTCGCGAAACAGCTCGGGGTGACGGAAGGAGCGCTTCGATACCGGCTGGCGAAGGCGAGGGAGCGGACAGCGGACGGGCGCGCGCACCAGCCCACCGCAATGGACGGCTATGAGGAAGCCGTTGTGGCGATCCAGGAGCGTCTGAACGACGGGCGGCTGAGAGAGGACTGGGGCCGGCCGTGCCAGGTGCGGGAGATCTATGACGCGCTGGTGCGAGAGCACGGTTACCGAGGCAGCTATCAGGCAGTCGTGCGCCATCTCCGGCGGCGCCATGGGAGGCCGAAGGTGCGGGCGCTGCGGCGAGTCGAGACGCCCCCGGGGGTGCAGGCGCAACACGACTGGTTCGAGGTGCGAGTGCCGATCGGCGGCAAGCGCCGGAAGGTCCAGGCGTTCGTGGGCACGCTCTCCCATAGCCGGGCGCGCCTCTGCTGGGCGAGCTGGGATCAGGGTCAGTTGGCGTGGCATACCGGGCATCTCGAGCTGTTCCGGCGCTATTGGGGCGTCCCGCTCTGGATCCGGATCGACAATCTGAAGACCGGCGTGGCCTCCGGGGCGGGAGGGAATGCGGTGTTGAACCGGTCCTACGAGATTTTCGCCCGCACCTGCGGTTTCGAGGTTGACCCGTGCCGGTCTCGGAAGGGATCGGACAAGGGGAAGACGGAGCGGTCGGTGCGCACGTTCCGGGGCGCGTTCGGACGTACGCTTCGGAGCGGTGCCGGCTGCCTGGAGGAGCTTCAGCACCGGTTGGACGCCGACGCAGACGCGCTCCTGGATCGGCTCGAGTGCCCGGTGACCGGCACCTCCGTCCGGGAGGCCTGGCAGGTCGAGCGGGCGTTTCTCCAGCCCATGCCCCGCATGGCCGATCCCTTCGACGTGGTAGTGAGCCGAAAGGTCCAGCGGGACTGCCTGGTCTCCCTCGAGGGTCGGCGCTACAGCGTGCCCTTCGCGTGGGTCGGCCGCTTGGTGGAGATCTGGGGCACCCTGAATCACGTGGTTATCCCGTGTCACGATCGGTTGTAAGCTGGACAGGTGCAGCGGTGTAGAAATGGACACTCCCGCCTACGGGTGAAGTCGAGGGCGCCGGTCCGCGTTCTCGTCGTGAACGAGAGCGCGAGCGTCCTCGGGGCCGGCTGGTCACTCGCCGGAGTTCAGCGCATCTACGCACAGGCGGACGGCTCCGCGCTCATCGTGGATGGCGACGGCGCCGCCGAGTACTTCGCGCGCGGGTCCTGCTCCGCCACGTGTACCTACACACCGCCGCCGGGGGATTTCACAACACTGACGGGGGGGAACGGCAGCTCCTACACACGGACCGCCCCCGACGGCACCACCGCCAGCTATGATTCCAACGGCCGCCTGACGTCGGTGGCCGACCGGTTCGGAAACCAGACCATGCTCACATGGAACGGTACGACCGGAACGCTCACCTCGACGACCGATCCCGCCGGCAAGAGCATCACCTTTGCGTACACCGGCAGCGGCTCGAGCTTGCGCCTTGCCTCGATCTCGGACGCCGGCAGTCCGGCGCGCACCGCCACGGTCGCGATCGATCCGACCGCCTGGAACATGACGGCAATTCAGGATGCCGACGGCGTGAACGCGCTTCAGGCGACGTATGATTCCACCCACCGCATGCTGCACCGGACCGACCGCCGCGGCGGTGGCTGGGGGTTCGCCTACGATGGTAGCGGTAAGATGGCCGCGGACACGGCTCCAGCGGTCGCCGTCAACGGTACGAACGTGCGGCCGGTCACGACCTTCGTCTCCGCGCTCAGTGCAGCCCTTCCCCCGGCCGGGACCGGCACGAGCTCGAGTCCCGCGCCACGCCGGGTCCCCGCGAATCTACGCGCGACCATCACGAACCCGCGCGGCTACGCCACGAGTTACGCGCTCGACCGCTTCGGAGCTCCAACACGGATCGAGGAGCCGCTCGGGCGCACGACGCAGCTCGCGCGCAATGCCGCGTCCCAGGTGACCCGGACGGTTGCGCCGTCTGGACACACGGTGAATTACACCTGGTCGGGCGCCGACCTTACTCAGGTCGCGGATGCGACGACCGGGCGCACGATCCACGTCAGCTACACGTCGAGCTATCATGACGTCCAGCACGTCTACGGCAATACCCTGGAGGTCACGAGCTTCTTCGCCGCCTCGGGCAAGACGGTGGACAGCACGCGCGTGGGTCCCACGGGCACCAAGGCCTCGGTCGACAGCGCCTACGACAGCCGCGGGCGACCTCGTGGTCATCGATCCCGCCGGCCACCGCAGCGCGTTCACCTACGCCGCGACGGGGTTCCAGAACATGCAGCAGGGGACGATCGGTGCTCGGGTGACCAGCTACACGCCGGACGCCTATGGCCGGATCTCGCAGCTCACCGCGCCCGACGGCGCTGTCACGACCCTCGCCTACGACGCGCTGAACCGCGTCAGCCGCAGGGTCGGCCTGACGTTCAACGACACCACGACCTACAGCTACGACAACCTCTACCTCACCAAGGTGCGCGATGCCGCTGCGGATAGCGTGCTCTACGGCGCGAACGCCCTCGGCTGGGTGACCAGCCGGACCGATCCGACCGGCCATGTCTCGAGCTATGGCTACGACAAGAACGGCAACCGCACCACGGCCGTGAACCGGCGGGGCCAGAGCGTGAGCTTCACCTACGACGCGCTGGACGACCTCACGACCCGCGTGGCGGACGGGAGGACGAGCACCTTCGCGACGGACCCGCTCGGCGGCTTCGTCGCCGCGTCCAACGCGGAAAGCACGGACACGATCTACTTCGACCCTGCCGGCCGGCCCGCGACGGCGGCCACCTGGCGCGGGGGGACACGCTACGTGCTGGCGTCGCTCTACAACAATCTCGAGGGGGTGCGGTACACGCTGAAGATGACCGCCCCGTTCACCCGGCAGATCGTCTACGGCTACGATGTGAACGAACAGCTCGACAGCCTCGTGGACCTGGCGGGAGGGCTGACCACGGTGGGCTACAACGCGGAGCTGCTGGCGGACACGTACACGCTGCCGAACGGGCTCGTAGTGACGAGGAGCTTCCCCTCCACGCACGAGACGGCGCAGGTCACCTACAGCAACACCACCGTGAACGGCGCGCTGGGCCTCGAGCTGGGCTACAACACGGCGGGGCAGGTGGACCGGCACATGAACGTGGCGGAGGACAGCGTCCGCGCGTTCCTCCACGACAGGCTGGGCCGCCTGGCCCAGCTCAGCGACAGCGCCTACACCAGCATGACGTGCAACTTCAGCAACGACACCGGGTTCAACAACTGCACCGGCGGCGGCGTGACGTGGAAGGGGACGACCTCGTACGCCTACGACAAGGTCGGCAACCGCACGGATTCCGGCGCGAGCGTGCAGGTGGGCGACCGCCTCACCGCCTTCGATGGCTACACGCTCGGCTACGACGCCGACGGGAACCTGACGTCGAAGAGCGGCAACGGCGTAAGCCAGACCCTCTACTGGAACAGCCTGGGCCAGCTCGACAGCGTGAACGCGAACGGCACCATGGTGAGGTTCGGCTACGACGGCCTCGGGCGGCGGGTGCGCAAGACGGTGGGCAGCACCACGACCACCGCGGTCTACGATGGGGTGAACCTGTTCATGGAGCTGGACGGCTCGGGGCAGCCGCTGCGCGAGTACACGTACTATCCGGGCGTGGACCGGCCGCACAGCATGGTCTCCGGCGGTGCGGTGTACTACTATGCGACGGACTTCCCGGGCAACGTGCTCGGGCTGGTCAGCTCGACGAACTCGGTGGTGAACCAGTACCGCTACAAGCCCTTCGGCAAATCGGAGCTCGCGAGCGAGGGCGTCACCAATCCGCTGCACTACGCCGCGCGCTATCTGGACACGGAGACCGGGCTCTACTACGACCGGGCGAGGTACTACGACCCGAGTCTGGCGCGGTTCGTGAGCCAGGATCCGATCGGGCTGGCGGGCGGGATCAACCCGTATGCGTACGTGGGGAACGATCCGGTGGATGCGCGCGATCCGTTCGGCGCCTGCAAGAATGGGGTTCCGACCTTCAAGTTTTCTGACGGAGGCGTCGAGATTGACGACTGCCGGCATGCACCGCCCGAGTCCTCCGCTGGACCGCCTGGTATTGGCGCACCGCGGCGTCCGGGCGGCGGAAGTACGCAGAGTCCTTGTCCGAACTGTGGGGGCGGAGACAACAAAGGGTCCCAAGCACCGACAGCGGGCCGAGCCCGACCAACCAGTGCATTGCTGACGTCGCACAACTCGGCATCAACTTCGCCTTCACAGCGGGCGGCCTGACCATACTGACTTTTGAACGGAGTTTGTGGGCGTATCTTGGTGCAGAGACGGCATCTGAAGCGTTGCCGTTCGGTGCGCGAGCGACTGGTCTTGCCCCGGCTGTGTTCGCACGTACATACGTTCGCTCGGTGCTGCTCGGCGGGAGCAGCTTGGCAGCCGATTACGGTTGGTCGCGGGGCATGACGATCGCATACAGCGTTGCCAAGGCTACGCCGATAGTCAATCTCGCAGTCGATGCCGCCGAGACGACTACATCGTGCCTTATGAATAGCGGACACTAAGGTAACAAAGGATGCGCTCGTGACTGAACGGCGTAGCCGGCTGTCGCTTCTTCTCGTCTTCCTGACGGTCGGTGGCATTGTGGGCGTTATCTATTGGATTGCTCTGAAAGCGCAACCTGAGCACGCAGTCAGCAACTGGAGTGAGTTCCTCGAGCTTGTCCTAATGGGTTTAGCTGGAGGAGGTACTCTTTACTTCGTCCTACCAATTCGGCGGAAGCGTGGCCCGATTTGGCCTTGTGTGGCCTGGACTGCGGTTTTCATTGTTGCTTTTGCCGTGCTTGGAATTCCTGACATTGCCGCCTCGCCACGGCTCGACACTGCGGCCCCGTATTTGATTTTTGCGTTAATGGCCGGGTTATCGATCGGGCTTACGGACTTCTACCTGCACCAGTAGCACGCGCCCACATGGTTCAGTGTGGCGTGCAGCGCAAGCACGACCGCAAGCATCAGAAACATCGATATGGATTCAGCTTCTTGACCGGGAGGGGCTGGCTCAGCAGAGAGCCAGCCCCTCCTTTTCTCTGTTGTCCGCGTGAGCTACGCTCCAGTCCCCGGCCAGTCGTTCTCCGGTGCCAGGCCGCACCGGAACGGCATTTCGGAGAGGGTGCCGATCACGTGGTGCAGAGCGGCGACCCACTCGTCGGCGACGCTGGTCGGCCACACGTTGGCGCGCAGGTACGCGTGGGTCTCGACGATGTTCGCCCTCGCCTCGTTCTCGATGACGACCTCGTAGTTCTGCAACTACTCGACCGGCTCGCCGACTCCGAGCTGCGCGAAGCGAAGCGAACGCCTCGTCCAGCGGCTGGCCACGCCCTTGGCGCATGGAGTCGAGGCCGCGGTGGATGCCGAGAAGCGCCTCCGCGCGGTCAAGGCGGTCGAGGAGGCCCTGGTACGCCTTGGCGTCCTGAACGGCCAGCTCCGGGACGCCATGGACCGTCAACACCTCGGGAAGGCCGGTCTCCTTCAGCCGCTCCGCGAAGACCTTGGCGTTGCGCTGGAAGTCGGTGAGCGAGTGGATCTCGTGGGTCTTCATCATGCTCCAAGGGGTTCGGCCCCGGCACGAAGCACCGGCTCCACGAAGACCTCCATCACCCCGTGTAGGAGGGCCGGCGCGCACCGCGCCAGCCGGCCCTCCCCTGGTGTTGATTCCCCCAACCTACCGCGGCGGTTCCATCGTGTACAGCCGCCGCTCCTTCGCGAGCGCGAACATGAGGCGCGTCGCCTTCCGCGCGATCGCGACCAGCACCTTCTTCTTCGGCGTGTTCGGGTTCCTCTGGAGCGCCCGCTCGTAGTCCGCCCGCGTGCTTCCTCTTGCCTGCGTCGACTCCGGCGACGGCGACGCCGCGCTGGGCCCGGCGGCGCTTCTCGAAACGGCTCATGGTCTCGCTCCTGTTGAAGGCCCAGAGCCGTACCGAGGGCCGCACCGATGGCGGAATCGCGCTCTATGGGGCCCTGAGCGGCTCCTGCCGGGACTGAGGCCGAACCCGGAAGCGTATCACCGCCGGGATCGAGCGCGGAATCCGGCTGGATAGAAGGCGGTCGAGCGCACCTGAGGCGATGGAGCTGCGGGGGGTATGCTGAAGGGTTTGGGTGTTCGGGACGGGGTCAGGACGGGTGACTGAGACGCTCGCGGCGTGCGCGGGTCCGACCGGTAACCTCGGGCGCGCGGGCCGAGCGTGTCCCGGCGCGGCGGATCTCGGTTCGCGCCGGGATCGTCGCCGCGCACGGGGACGGGAGGGACGCGGCGAGGCCGGCCGCGGTCCCCCACTCCCCCACTCCCCCACTCTCGTCATCCCGCCGCCGCGCTGCGGAGGCGGCCCGCGCCGGCCGCGAACCGCGACGCTGACGCTACCTACAGATCGCCCGCGGACACCTGGACGCTCGACGCGGGGCTCTCCGCCCCGGCGTCCGGGTCCTCGCCCGGGTTGATGAAGCGGTTGCGCTCGAGGCGGTACTGCTTGTCGTAGAGGCGGCGGTAGAGGCCGCCGCGCTCGAGCAGCTCGTCGTGGCTGCCGCTCTCCACGATGCGGCCGTCGTCCATGACCAGGATCTGGTCGGCGCTCATGATGGTGGAGAGGCGGTGCGCGATGACGAAGGTCGTGCGCCCCTGGCGCAGCCGGCGCAGCCCGTCCTGGATGAGCGACTCGCTCTCGCTGTCGAGCGAGGAGGTGGCCTCGTCGAGGATCAGGAGGCGGGGATTGGCGAGCACCGCCCGCGCGATGGCCACGCGCTGCCGCTGGCCGCCGGAAAGCCGCACGCCTCGCTCGCCGACCACGGTGTCGTAGCCCTTCTCGAAGCGCTCGATGAACTCGTCGCAGTGGGCGAGGCGGCTGGCGGCGCGGATCTCCGCGTGGCTGGCGCCGGGGCTCGCGAAGGCGATGTTCTCGCCCACGGTCCCGTCGAAGAGGAAGTTGTCCTGCATGACCACGCCGAGGTGCCGGCGGAAGTCGGCCATGCGCAGCTCGGCCAGGTCGCCGCCATCGACCAGGACCCGCCCGCGCAGCGGGTGGTTGAACGCCATGACCAGGCTGATGAGCGTGCTCTTGCCGGAGCCGCTCGGGCCCACGAGCGCGGTGGTCGTGCCGGCGGGCGCGTGGAAGGAGACGTCGCGGAGCACGGGCACGCCCGGGTCGTACTCGAAGGTGACGCGGTCGAAGGCGACGTCGCCCTGCAGGTCCTCGAGCGCGAGCCGGCCGCGGTCCTCGTCGCCTTCCGTCTTCATGTCCCGGAGCTCGCGGATGCGGTCGAGGCCCGCGAACGCGTCCGTGATCTGGGTGCCGATCGAGGAGATCTGCACCAGCGGCGCGACCATGAGCCCCTCGAAGAAGACGTAGCGCACGAGGTCGCCGAGGGTCATGGTCCCGCCCAGCACGGCGCGGCCGCCCACGATGATGAGCACCACGCCGTTGATCCCCACGATCACGGTCGAGATCGCGGACACCGCGGAGGTGCCGGTGATCGTGCGCGCGACGTTGCGGAAGAGGCGGTGCACGCCGTGCGCGAAGACGCGGTCCTCGCGCCGCTCCGCCACGTACGCCTTGAGCACGCGGATCCCGCCCAGCGCCTGCGAGAGCCGCCCCGTCACCTCGGCGTTGATCTGCCCGCGCTCGCGGAACATCGGCCGCAGCCGCTTGAACGTGTAGGAGGTGATCACCGCGAAGATGCCGAGCAGCACCAGCGTGAAAGCGGTCAGCTTCCAGTTGAGCCAGAAGAGCACGCCCATGGCGATGACGGCCGTGACCACGCCGCCGGTCAGCTGCACGAGGCCGGTGCCCACCAGGTTCCGGATCCCCTCCGCGTCCGTCATGATCCGGGAGATCAGGATGCCGGTCTGCGTCTTGTCGAAGTAGCGGATGGGCAGCCGCAGCACGTGCGCCTCCACGCGCTTGCGCATGTTGGCGATCGCCCGCTGCCCCGCCACGCTCACCACCTGCGAGAGCACGAAGCCCGTGAGCCCCTGCACGACCGTGGCGCCGCCCACGATGAGCGCGACCGGCACCAGCATGTCCGCGCGGCTCTTGCCGATGATCGTGTCGATCACGTAGCCCGAGCTGTAGGGCAGCACCAGCCCCGACAGCCGGTTCACCACCATGACGAGGAGCCCCAGCACCATCGAGCGCCGGTGCTCGTAGATCAGCTCGCGCGCCTCCGGCCAGGCCCGCCTGTAGTCGACCTTCTTCTTCCCGTTCCGCTTCTCGTCCGCCATGCGCCCGGCCGGTTGCTGGTTGGGGGGGTGGAACCCGCCTGTCTACCCCCGCCGGCGCGCGCGGGTCCTGGGAATCAGCTCTCCCGGTGCACGACGAACACGTTCCGCTGCGCCGTTGGCAGGACGACGACGTCCGCGATGTTGACGTGCGGCGGCCGGGCCGCCACGAAGACCACGATGTCGGCGATGT
Organism: uncultured Gemmatimonadales bacterium; assembly: GCA_963708135.1. Classification (GTDB taxonomy): domain Bacteria; phylum Gemmatimonadota; class Gemmatimonadetes; order Longimicrobiales; family RSA9. The sequence goes on from OY970192.1 coordinate 2,797,905, forward strand.
CGTCGCCGGTGAGCGTCTCCAGGCCCTTGTAGACGGACCGGGCGCGCTCCTCGTCGCCGTGGAAGCGCACGACGCTGAAGTCCGTTTCCACCAGCCCCGGGGACACGCTGCTGACGCGCACGGGGGTGCCCGCCAGGTCGAGGCTCATTCCCTCCGTCAGGGCGCGCACGGCGTACTTGGTGGCGGCGTAGACGTTGCCGCGGGGGTAGGTCATGTGCCCCGCCGTGCTGCCGATATTGATCACGTGGCCGCGGCCCGCTTCGACCATGTGCGGCAGCACGGCGCGCGTGACGTTGAGGAGCCCCTTCACGTTCGTGTCGATCATGCGGTCCCAGTCCTCGGGGTCGCCCTCGTGGAGCAGGTCGAAGCCGGCGGCGAGCCCGGCGTTGTTCAGGAGCACGTCGGGCACGCCGGCCTCCGCGACGAGGCGCTCCACGGCGCCGGCGACCTGCTCGCGGTCGCGGACATCGACGCGGGCGAGGAACACGCTGGCGCGATCGTCGCCTACCACATCCGCGGCCAGCGCCTCGAGGCGGTCCAGCCGGCGGGCCCAGAGCGCGAGTCGCGCGCCCTCCGCGGCGAAGTGCCGCGCGCACGCCATGCCGATGCCCGAGCTGGCGCCCGTGATCAGGATGAGCTTCCCTTCGATCCTGTTCATGTCGAGATTCCCCGGGCGGACGTCCGCCCGTTCCGGTGGATGCGTGGGGGTCGAACGGAGACAGCATGAGCGCCAGAACCCGACATCGCAAGCTCCCGCGGCCGCGCCTGCGAGTCGTGGTCCTCCTCGCCGTCGTGGCCGTCGGCATCATCCTGCTCGGCGGCGCGCTCGACACGCTGCTCCAGGCGCGGATCGGGGAGGCGGAGTTCCCGCCCGGCGGGCTGTTCCTGCGCCTGGACGGCACGAGCATCCACTACATCGACCGCGGCGCCGGCCGGCCCGTGGTCATGCTGCACGGCAACCCCGGCTTCCTCACGGACTTCTCCGCGCTCGTCCCGCGCCTGGAGGAGGATGCGCGCGTGGTGGCCCTCGACCGGCCCGGCCACGGCTACAGCGCGCGGCCGCACGCCTACATGAGCCTCGCCGCGCAGGCCGCGCTGCTGCACGACTTCCTCCGCCGCATCCACGCGCGCCGCCCCGTCCTCGTCGGCCACTCCTGGGGCGCCATCCTCGCCCTGGTCTACGCGCTCCGCTATCCAGGCGACGTTTCCGCCCTCGTGCTGCTCGCGCCCGCGGCCTACCCCTACCCGGAGACCCCCTGGTTCCGGCTGCTGCGCAGGCCCGTGGTCGGCACGGTGCTCCGCGACGCCGTCTTCCTGCCGCTCACCCGCCACCTGGCCGGCGCCGCCGCCGCACGCGCCTACGCGCCGAACCCGGTGCCGGGGCGCGCCGAGCGCCTGGCCTCCACGCTCGCGCTCCGCCCCAGCGATGTGCTCGCAACCGCCGAGGACGACGCCGCGGCCTCGCGGGAGCTCGGCCGCTACGTCCCGCGCTACGCCAGCATTCGCGTCCCCGTCGTGATCGCCCAGGGTGACGGCGACCTGGTGGTGGACGACGCGGAGCGGCTGCACGACGCCATCCCCGGCTCCGTGCTCATGCGGCTCCCCGAGACCGGGCACGAGATCCCGGAGGCGCGGCCGGACGTGGCGGCCACGGCCGTCGAAAAGGCGTGGCGGATGCGCTCAGCTCCGCCGGCGATTGCGGGCGGCCAGGACCCACGGCGCCCCCGGGCCAGGCGGGCTTGTGCTGTTTGCGCGATTGTGTATTATACGTGCATGGAGCACCGCCTGTCGGCTACCGACCTCGCCCGCAACGCCGGCGACATCCTCGGCCGCATCCGCTACCGCGGGGAGTCCTTCGTGATCGAGCGCAACGGAGAGCCCGTCGCGCGCATCGGGCCGCTGGGGACGCGGCCCGCCGCGCTCGCCTCCCTGGCGCGGGCGTGGGCGGAGGCGACGGCGGATTCCTTGTTCGCGGCGGACCTGGAGCGCGTCGCGGCGGAGGACCGGGCGGCCGAGCGCGCGTGGGACTCCTGATCGACACGAGCGCCCTGGTGGCGCTCGAGCGCGCCGGGGGCCGGTGGGAGGAGGCGCTCGGGGACCTGGCGGACGAGCCCGTCGCGATTCCGGCGGTCGTCCACGCCGAGCTGCTGGCCGGCGTCGAGCTGGCCGACACGCCCGTGCGGGCGGCGGCGCGGCGGGCAAAGGTGGAGGCGATCGCCAACCTGGCGCCCGTCGTTGAATTCGGCGCCGAGGCGGCGCAGCGGTGGGCCGCGGCGTTCGCGCACCTGCACCGCGCGGGCGGAATGATCCGCGCCAACGATCTGGCGGTGGCGGCCACCGCGCTGCACCTCGGCTTCGGCGTGCTGGTCGGCCCGGCGGACGAGCACCACTTCCGGCGGATCCCCGATCTGCGGGTCGAGGTTCTGCGCGCCTGAGTCCTCGGCCGCCTTGCTGCCGTCCCCCACGCCGCACCCGGCGAGCTACAGGGCCACCCGGCTCACGCCGGCCACGGCATCGAAGCCGGTATCGAAGGTGAGGATCCGGCCCACCTCGCGGCGGCGCATGATGGCCACGTGGAGGGCGTCGCGGGCGGAGAGGTCGGGGAGCCCATCAAGGATCTTCTTGGCCTGCTCGACGTCCTCCCGCTCGACCGGGAACACCTCGTCGGCAACGCCGAGCAGCGCGTCCATGGCGGGCTGGATCGCGTCGCGCCTCCGGATGGCGGTGTAGCGGTGCAGGATCTCTTGCAGGACCTCGGCGCTCGTCACGAGCCGCTCGCCCGCGCCGATCGCACGCTCGAGCGAGATGACGCGCCGCCGCCTTGTGCGGGTGCGGCGCGCCCACCAGGTATATCGGGATGTTGGAGTCAACGAAGACCATCGCCCTCAGGACCCGCCGTCCATGTAGCCCCGCTCGACCTCCTTCAGCATCTGATCAATGTCCGCCGTCGGAAACCGATGCGCCTCCGCCGCACGCACGGCCGCCAGCTTCCGCCCCGCCTCCACCGACGGCTCCTCCCGCCGCGCGCGCCGGAGCGACTGCCGCACCCACTCCGATACGGTGAGGCGATGCCGCCGCGCCACCCGCTCGATCTCGCGGTACTCCTTGTCGTCCAGAACCACCTGCAGCCGCTTACTCATGTCAGTAGTATGATCGATGTAGCACCCGCAGTCAATCCCGCATCCCGCGCTACGCGATCTTCTCCACCCGCCTCGCCCATCTGAGCCAGGGATAGCCGCGGATGCGCTCGAGCAGCGCGTCGGAGACCGGGGCATCGGCCTCGATGGTCATGAGGGCATCCTGGTGGCGGCCGGTCCGATCCACGCGCATGGTGGCGAGGTTGATGCCGGCGTCGGAGAAGGCGCCGGTGATGGCGGCGATGGTGCCGGGCTGGTCGTGGGCGAGGAGGACGAGGGTGTTGTAGTCGCCGCCGAGGGCGACGGGGAAGCCGTCGACCTCGGTGACCTGGATGCGGCCACCGCCGACGGAGGCGCCACGCAGGGCGGCTGACTCGCCGCCGCGCTCGAGCTCGAAGAGCGCTGTGTTGGGGTGGGCCTCGGCGCCGAGGTCGATGCTCTCGAAGCGCCAGTCGAGGCCGGCGTCCTTCGCCTCGTCGTAGGCGTTGCGGAGCCGGAGGTCGTCGGGCGGGAGGCCGATGAGGCCGCCCACGATCGCGCGGTGCGTGCCGTGCCCCTCGCCGGTGGCGGCGAAGGAGCCGTGCAGGCGGATGATGGCGCGCTCGGGCGTGCCGCCGAGGATGGCGCGGGCCATGAGCCCGAGCCGGCAGGCGCCGGCGGTGTGGGAGGAGGACGGCCCGACCATGACGGGCCCGAGGATGTCGAAGAGGTTGACCATGCTCATCCGCTGATCCCGGTCGGCTGCCGGGCGGGCTGGATCTGGACCAGCTTTCGGGCGGCGGGTGTGGCGGCGAGGCCGCCCTGTGCGGTCTCGCGGTAGGCGACGGGCATCTTGCGGCCGACCTCGCCCATGACGTCGATGACCTGGTCGGCGGGGACGGGGAAGTCGAGGCCGGCGAGGGCCATCTCGGCGGCGGCGATCGCCTGCATCGCGGCGGAGGCGTTGCGGTAGATGCAGGGGATCTCGACGAGGCCGCCGATCGGGTCGCAGATGAGGCCGAGCATGCCCTGGAGCGAGAGGGCGACGGCGGTCGAGACCTGGGCGTCGTCGCCTCCGGCGAGCCAGCAGACGGCGGCGGCGCCCATGGCGGCGGCGGACCCGGTCTCCGCCTGGCAGCCGCCCTGCGCGCCGGCCAGGGAGGCGCGGTGGGCGATGACGCCGCCCACGCCTCCGGCGACGAGCATGGCGTCCACGAGGCGCTCATCGTCCTCGCCCAGCACCTCGCCGACGGTGGCGAGGATGGCGGGGAGCACCCCCGCGGCGCCGGCGGTGGGCGCGGCCACGATGAGGCCCATGGCCGCGTTCACCTCGAGGGTTGCAATGGCGCGGGCGAGGGTGATGGTGACGCGCTCGCCGAGGAGGCGGGGGCCGTTCTCGAAGAGCCGCTTCGCGCGCCCGCCGGTGAGGCCGGAGGGGGAGCGGACATCGCCGACGAGGCCCTCATCGATGGCGGCGCGCATGACCTGGAGGGTGCGGCGCACGCGCTCGCGGATGGCGTCGGCGTCCTGGCCGCTCTCGCGCACCTCCTCCGCCAGGACGACCTCGGGGAGAGAGCGGCCGCTCGCCCTGGCCTCGCCCAGCAGTGCCTCCATCGACGTATGCATTCCGGACCTTCCGCGCCCCTCAGGCGCCTTCGATCGTGACCGTTTCCATGACCACCGGCTCGATGGGACGGTCGTTGGGGCCCGTGGCCACCTGGCCGATCGCCCGCACGACCTGCATGCCGTCCGCCACCTTGCCGAAAACCGCGTGCCGTCCGTCCAGCCACGGCGTCGCCGCGAGGGTGATGAAGAACTGTGAGCCGCCGGTGTCGGGCCCCGCGTTCGCCATCGACAGCACGCCCTCGGAGTCGTGGCGCAGCTCGGGGTGGAACTCGTCGGGGATGTTGTAGCCCGGCCCGCCGGTGCCGGTCCCCTTCGGGTCGCCGCCCTGGATCATGAAGCCGGAGATCACACGGTGGAAGGTGAGCCCGTCGTAGAATCCCTTGCCCGCGAGCTCGACGAAGTTTCCCGTCGTGCGGGGCGCGCGGGCCTCGAAGAGCTCGACCGAGAAGTCGCCCGCGCTGGTGTGGAATTTCGCCGTCCGGTTGGCCATGTCGCTCCTCTCGTGCGCGACGGCCGCCCCGCCCGATCCGGCTCGGAAGGGGGTTGCGGCGCCGCGGTCACAAAGCGCGCCCGCGGCTGCCGCACGGACGCTTGTGGTCGGATGACGAGAATGCTAGGGGGCCGCGTGGCGGACGTCAAACGGCAGGAGTGGGAGAGGGGGAGAGTGGGAGACGGGCAACTTTCCGGGCGCCGCGGAGCGCCGGGCGGGGAGCGCCGCGCGGGGTGCGCGGCGGCGGGGCGCCTCAGCCGGTCGTCCCGGCCTCCGGCTCCGCCGGCTCCTGGGCAACGGCGTGGATCCGCGGCCGCGACGCGCCGGCGCAGAGGGAGGTGGCCGGCGAGACCACCGCCCTGTCGAGCACCCGGTTGCGCGGGCACGGCGGCGCCGGGATCTTCGCCGCGGCGGGCGGCTCGGCCGGCGCCGGCGCGGCCGGGGCGGGCGTCCAGCGCATGGCGGCGGGCGCGGTCTGGAGGGTGGCGGGCACAGCCCGCGCGGCGGCGCGGGCCGGGCCGTGCGCGCGCAGCCCATCGACCGCCAGGCCGACGACGAGCGCCGTGAGCATCGCGAGCCGGGTGAGCGCCTGCGCGTTGTGCAGGACCATCGAGGAAACCTCATCTCTCGTCATCTCGCCGCCTCCTTCACATGCCGTCGGCGCCGACACAGGGCGCCGCCGTCCATCCGTCCATTCCAGTTCCATGCCCGGGAGCGCGTTTTCCACAACGTCAATATTCCCTTGTGGTTACGGCACTCGCTCCCGATCGGTCGCCCCATCCGGTCCTGCCCGATCCCGGACGCCCGATTCCGGAACCGAACGCCCGCCGCTCCACCCCCGTCACTGCCTTGGATGAGCGCGGGCGACGGAACGTTGCATCGGGCGCCGCCCGCCGCCGCCCGGCCCCCGCGGCATCGACCTTCGCAGCGGGCCCGAAAAGCGGAGCCGGCGCGGAGCCCGGGGGCCCCACGCCGGCTCGTCCTGGCGCTTCCGTTCCGGGGCGGCTCAGCGCCCCGACGGCTCCGGCGCGGGGTGCGGATCGGCGCGCAGCACGGCGTGCTGCGACGTCGTGCGCGGGCGCGTGCTCGAAACCGTCTCGACGCTGGTGTCCGCCCCGGCGTGCGCCTGCGCCCCCGCCGCGGGGCGGTGGGACAGCGCCGCGCTGACGCCGAGCCCGACCACGAGCGCGGCGAGCAGCCCGAGTCGGGTCGCGGTCGCGGCCCTGCTGGCCACCGGGTGTGCCATCGTGCTCGTCCGAGTCATATGAGAACCCCTCTGCACTGGGGATCGTGGTCCCTTTTCCGGGCGGCCCCCATCGGACCGCCCCGCTGGACAACCATACGGGGATGGTGCCACAGGAGTTTCAGGGCGCGGCCGTCCGCGCCGGCGCGGACGCCCCCTTGTTCCGCGTTCGGGCGGGCGGCATCTTCGAGTCGCTCCCAACGGGAATCCCAGATGAATCCATCCAGGCACCGCCCGGAGCTGAAGCGGCGTCGCGCCGGCGCGGTCGCCGCGCCGCTGGCCGCATCGTGCGGGAAGGCGACGTCGCAATGAGTGGTTCCGGCTCCGTGCTCGACCGCCTGTTCCATGAGATCCACCGCCGCCGGCTGCTGCAGGCGGCGGGCGCGTACGCCATCGTGTGCTGGTTCCTGGTGCAGACGGCGGCCGCGGCGCTGCCGATCCTGGGCGCGCCGGACTGGGCCGCGCGGGCGATGCTGGCGCTGGTGCTCCTCGGGCTGCCGGTGGTGCTGGGCGTGGCATGGCTGGTGGCGGGCGGGGAGCCGGATGAGGGGCCGGAGCGGAGGCGGCCGGGATGGAGCATCGCGGTCACGGGATCGCTCCTCGTGCTGCTCGTGCTCGGCGCCGGAGCGCGGATCTTCCGCGCGCGAGCGGATCTCGCGACGCGCGAGCGGGAGGCGCTCACCCGCGGCGCGGCGGCGCCTCCGTCGCCACGCACGATCGCCGTGCTGCCGCTCGAGACGCTGAGCCCCGACCGGCGAGATGCCTACTTCAGCGACGGCATCACGGTCGAGATCATGAACGCGGTGGCGCAGGTGCCGGGGCTGACGCTCGTGGCGCGCAGCTCGGCGTTCGCGTTCCGCGGGCGCACGGACGACCTGCGCGACGTGCGCACCAAGCTCGGCGCCGGCAGCGTGCTCGAGGGGAGCGTGCGGCGCGCCGGGCAGCGCGTACGGATCGACCTGGCGCTGGTCGACACCGGCACCGGCAGGGAGATCTGGCGGCAGAGCTACGATCAGGGGCTGGGCGACATCTTCGCGCTGGAGGATGAGATCGCGCACGACGTGGCGACGGCGCTGGAGGTCAAGCTCACGGGCGCGCCGCCCCGCGCCGCCACCGCGAACGTGCCCGCGCACGACCTCTACCTGCTCGGGCTCTACCACTGGAACCGGCGCACGGGGCCGGAGATCCGGCAGGCGATCGACTACTTCAAGCGCGCGGCGCAAGCCGACCCGTCCTTCGCGCGCGCTTACGCTGGCCTCGCCTCGGCGTACGTGCTGCTCCCGCTCTACGCCGATGTGCCGGGCGAGGAGGCGTACCCCCGCGCCCGCGCCGCGGCCGAACAGGCGCTCGCCCTCGACAGCACGCTGGCCGAGGCGCATACCGCGCTGGCCAGCGTTCGCATGATCTACGGCTGGGATTGGAAGGGCGCCGACGAGGAGTTCCGCCGCGCGATCGCGCTCGATCCCTCCTACGCCACCGCGCACGAGTGGCGCGCGCAGCTGCTGGATGAGCTTGGGCGTCCCGATTCCGCCGCAGCGGAATACGAGCGCGCGCGAACGGCGGACCCGATGTCCGCGATCATCATGGTGGCCGCCGCGCTGCACGAAGCGCTCGTCGGCCGGCCGCGGGCCGCGGCCGCGGGCTACCGCCAGGCACTCGAGCGCGAGCCGGGGCTGCCGCTCGCCCTGGGGTTCCTGGCCCAGGCGGAAGCGCTCGCGGGCCGGCCCGACAGCGCGCGGGCGGCGCAGCGGCGTTGGGCCGCCGCGGTGCAGGTCGACCCCGCCCAGGCGGAGTCGCTCGTGCGCGGACTGTCCGACCCCAGCGCGCGAGCCGCCGGGCTCGCGGCGCTCTCCGACACCGCCCTGCAGCGGACGCTCAAGCCGTATCAGCTGGCCACCTGGGCCGCGATGCTCGGGGACTCGGCGGTGGCACTCGACTGGCTCGAGCGTGCGGCGGCCAACCACGATTACCTTCTCTTCGCGGTGAGGGAGGATCCTCTCCTGCGCCCGCTCCACGGCACGCCGCGCTTCGACGCCCTGCTCGCGCGCCTCGACCTCCCAAGATGAGGCCGCGGCCGCGAGGCACCTCCGCGCCCGAGGCGGCGGCGCGGACCGGGCGGCGCACGCCGCCCGCACCCACTCTCGAACCCGGAGGACCGAACATGCGACGCCCACCCCTGATCCTCGCCACCGCCGTCCTCCTCGCCGCGGGCTGCGGGCCGCAAGCCGGGCAGCAGGCCGGGAGCCCGGCCGACAGCGCCTCCGCGGCGAACCCCGGGGCGATCGCGGACTCGATCCGCTCGCTCGACCAGCAGTGGTCGGACGCCGCTGGCCGGCACGATGCGCAGGCGTTCGCGGCGTTCTACGCCTCGGACGGGATGATCATGCCGCCCAACATGGAGGCCGCCTCCGGCAGCGACGCCATCCAGAAGCTGATGGGAGGGATGCTCGCGGACACTTCGATGACGCTGTCGTTCCAGCCGGCCGACGTGAACGTCGCGAAGGCCGGCGACATGGCGTGGGAGCACGGCACGTGGGCCTTCAAGGGCGGGTCCGGCCAGCAGCTGGACCACGGCAAGTACGTCGTGGTCTGGAAGCGCGGCGCCGACGGGTCGTGGAAGGCGGCCGCGGACATCTTCAACTCCAACGTGCAGGCGCGGGCGGCGAAGAAGTAGTCCTTCGGCGTCACGACGCGCGGGAGGGCGCCGGCGGCCTGCGCTCGCCGGCGCCCTCTGCGCGAGAGTGGGAGAGTGGGCGCCGGGCGCGGTGCCGGAACTCACCGCGCCAGGAAGGCATGCGCGGCGCCTCAGGCGCTACGAGCCGGGCGAGCATGCGCGGCGCCGGAATGGTCTCCGCGCCTGGCCAGGTCACGGGCCGCCGGCGCTAGCCGCATCCCCCACTCTCCCACTCCCCCACTCTCGAACACCGGCGGGAAGAGCCGCCGGAACTACCGGATCCCCGCCGCCGTGTTCGGCTCCGGTTCGTGCCACAGCAGCGCGGGCAGCTTCCGCTGCCGCGGCCAGACCTCGTCCAGCGTGTCGCCGTCGTAGAGGCGGCCGTTCTTCATGACGTAGTGGATCGAGTCGGTGTTGTGGATGTCGTCGAGCGGGTTCTTGTCGAGCACGAGCAGGTCGGCCAGCTTGCCGGGCTCGAGGGAGCCGACGTCGCGGTCGAGGCCGATCGCCCACGCGCCCGACATGGTCGCGCTGCGGAGCACCTGCATCGGCGTCATCCCGCCCGTCGCCATCATCCACATCTCCCAGTGCATGCCGAGCCCCTGGAGCTGGCCGTGGCTGCCGGTGCCGACCCTGCCGCCGGCGTCCACCACGTCCTTCGCGAACTTCGCGTGCATCGGGAAGACGTACTCGTCCTTCATGAACCAGCCGCCGGGCCCGGGCGAGCCGCCGCTGCCGGAGCCGCGCCGCCGGGTCTTGGCATCAATGTCCTCGTGCGGCGTGAAGTGGCGCAGCTTGGCGTTGTCGTGCACGTCCGTGTTGGTGTAGAAGTAGTTCTCGCCGAAGGGCCCGCCGTAGGAGACGATGAGCGTGGGCGAGTTGACCGTGCCCGACTGCGCGAGCAGCTGCACCGCGTCCTTGTACTTCGGCTCGATCGGCAACGCGTGCTCGACGCCGGCGTAGCCGTCCATGATGTGGGTCATGTCGAGCTTGTAGTCGAGGCCGCCCTCGGTGGTCGGGGACAGGCCCAGCTCCCTGGCGGCCATGATCACCCACTGGCGCTGCTCGCGGTTGCCGGTCATGTACATCTTGAGCGTCTTCGTATCGTAGTACTTCGCATAGCGCTCGAGCACGTGCTTCGCGTCGTCGAGACTCGAGATCATCTCGGACTGGAACACGCCGGGGCCGGTCGAGTAGATGCGCGGGCCGATCATCTCGCCGTCCGCCACCTTGTCCTCGTAGGTGAGCACGTCCGTCGTGGCCGTCTGCGGGTCGCGCGTCGTCGTGGTGCCGTAGGCCAGCTCGGCCAGGTACTGCCACGCCTGCGAGCTGTGGATCTCCGGGATCAGCCACTGCGGGTGGTAGTGCGTGTCGACGAAGCCGGGGATGATCGTCTTGCCGGCGACGTCGATGACCTTCGCGCTGGCCGGGACGGTGACCGAGCCGCGCGCTCCGATGGCCTCGATCCGGTTGTCACGGATCACGATGTCGGCGTCGTCGATCACCTCATCACCCTTCATTGTGATCACGCGCGCCCCGCGCAGCACCGCCACGCCGCTCGGGATGTCGCGCTGCACCGTGACCCTGATCTCGTGCGACGCCGGCTCGTAGCGCGGCGGCTTCTTCTTCGCGCCCGCGCTGTCCTGGCTCGGGCCCGCCGGCGCGGCCGCGGCGGCGGCCTTCACGCTGTCATCGAACGCCTTGGCGCGGTCCAGGTCATAGACGAAGTGGGTGTTGCCGATCGACCAGTGCGCGGTCCGCCCATCCGTGCCCCAGGCCGGGAACTCGCCGCCCACCACGGAGAGCTGCCTGGCGGGGAAGGCGGCCTTCGAGGCGTCGGCGAGCGAGATCGTCGGCGTCTCGCCGCCGATCATCGGCACCGTGATCGAGTACAGCTCGTGGTCGAGCAGCACCAGCGCCTGGTCGCCCTTCGGCGCCAGGATCACCTCGTCCGCCAGCATCGGCTGCTTCGAGCCCGGCACCGTCTTCCCCGTCACCTTCACTATCCCGCGCTCGTCCGTGCCGTCCCAGCGGAAGGAGACCAGCCCGTCGCGGGGAGAGTAGGCGTAGATGCGGTCCGGGTCGCTCGTGAAGTGAGGGTCCCCGCGCCCCGCCGCGGGCGCGATCACGCTCACCTCGCCCCCCGCGGCCGGCACCCAGATGAAGCTGGCGCCGAGTCCGCCGCGGAAGGAGCCGATCGCGTCGTGCAACTCGCGCGCGGCGACGCGCACGCCCACGATCCGCCGGCCGTCCGGCGACCAGGCGATCTCGCGGTACAGCGCGCCCTCGGGGGTCAGCTTCTGCGGCGTGCCGCCGCCCGCCGCCACCTTCCAGATGTAGCCCGCATCGCGGTCGGACCACGAGACGTAGGCGATCTGCCTGCCGTCGGGCGACCACGCCGGCTGCGCCTCGACCACGCCGGTCCCCGTGCTCGTGAGGCGGCGGGGCGTGCCGTCCGGGTAGTCCATGACGTAGAGCTTGTCCATGGACGCGAACGCCAGCCGCTTGCCGTCGGGCGAGGGGACGGCGTCGCGGATCTGATGGGCGGTGAACGTGGGCGCCGTGTCGACCCGGTACTCGAAGTGGGAAAGCGGGCCCATCGCCACGGCCACGTCCGCCGTGAACGGGATCTTCACGGGCGCGTTGCCGTCCACCGGGATCTTCCACAGCTCGCCGCCGTAGGACGCCACCACGAACTTGCCGTCGGGCGTGAAGCTCATGCCGGGCAGCACGTCGAGCGGCGCCACGGACTCCTGGTCATCGCGCTGGACGGGGTAGGCGAGCCAGCTCTCCTTCCCCGTCTCCTGGTCGCGCAGGATGAGACCGGTCTTCGCGTCCAGCCGCGTGCCGTAGACCATCCACCGGCCGTCCGGCGAGAGGGTGGGCCGGAGCGCCGAGCCGACCCGGTCCGTCATCACCGTCCGCTTCCCCGTGCGCCGGTCGTAGACCGCGATCTCGTATTGCGGGTAGATCGCGTTGTACGCCCAGTCCCCCTCCCGCTCCGCGAACCAGATGTAGCGCGGGTCGCTGCCGAACGCCGCGCCCAGCGTCTTCAGGTTGTCCGGCTCCTTGATCAGCTGCGCGCCCGCGCCGCCATCCCTGTGGAACATCCAGAGCTGCGCGATGCGTGTGCCCTTCGAGGCGACGATGTACTCACCGTCCGGCGTCCACTCCGGCGACACGTAGTCGAAATCCTTCCCGTGCGTCACCTGGACCGTGTCCTTCCCGTCCAGCGACATCGTCCAGATGTTGTTGCCGCCGTCCCGGTCGGAGACGAACACGAGCGTCCTGCCATCGGGGCTGAAGCGCGGCTGCGCGTCGTAGGGCAGACCGCTCGTCAGCCGCGTCGCCTTGCCGCCCGCGATCGGCACCGTATAGAGGTCGCCAAGCAGGTCGAACACCACCGTCTGCCCGTCCGGCGAGACGTCCACCGACATCCACGTGCCCTGGTCCGTCGTGAAGGAGATGGTGCGCGCCGCCTCGAGCGGCAGCCCCTTCTTCTCCTTTTTCGCCGTGTCCTGCGCAGCCTTCTCCGCGCCGCCCTGCTGCCACGCCGCGACCGGCACGGGCGCCGCCAGGGCGAGGAGCAGGGCGAGCACCGGCAGGGCCGGGCGTTGAATCACGCGCATGGGTCTCTCCGGGTTGGGGAAGCGCCGGACCGCGGCGGCGCGGCGCGGCGACGGGGCGCCGCGCACAGGGGATCGTGTTCGGAATGTCGGGTCGGGAAGCCCCAAATTGAGCGGAGCCGTCCGGCTTGGCAACCATGTCGACGGCTCAGTAGCCGGCCACGCTGCTGTCCGGGTCGCGCGGGTCGGCGGCGCCGATGCGCGCGCCGGTGGCGGGGTCGATCGCGATGCAGTCGGCCACGCCCTGCCGTCCGCCGACCTCGACGGCGTGCCCCATCCGCCGCAGCTCGGCCACGGTCGCGGCGGGGACGGCGCCGTCCTCGAGATGGATGACGTCCGGCAGCCACTGGTGGTGCATGCGCCCGGCGTCCACCGCCTGCTGGATCGGCATGCCGAAGTCTATGAGGTTCAGCATCACCTCGAGCACGGTGTTGATGATGGTGCGGCCGCCGGGGCTGCCGACCACGGCCACGAGCCTGCCGTCGCGGGCGATGATCGAGGGCGACATGCTGGACAGCATCCGCTGCTCGGGCCGGGCGAGGTTCGGATCGGTGCCGATGAGCCCGTCGGCCGTGGTCAGGCCCGGCTTGCCGTTGAAGTCGCCCATCTCGTTGTTCAAGAGGAAGCCCGCGCCGTCCACGGTGATCTTCGAGCCGTAACCCTGCTCGAGCGTGTAGGTCACGGACACCGCCATGCCCTCGGCGTCGACCACCGAGTAGTGCGTCGTCTCCAGGCTCTCGTGGTCCGCGGCGACGTCGGCCGGCTGCGACCGCGTCGCGTGCTCCGCGTCGATCGTCTTCCGCAGCTCCGCCGCGTACGCCTTGCTCGTCAGCCGCTCGATCGGGACCGTCGCGAAGTCCACGTCGCCGACGAGCGCCGCGCGGTCCCGGAACGCGCGCCGCATCGCCTCCGTCAGCAGGTGCAGGTAGCCCGCCGAATTCGCCCCGAGGGATTTCAGATCGTAGCCCTCGAGGATGTTCAGCATCTCCACGATTGCGATCCCGCCGCTCGACGGCGGCGGCATCGAGATGATGTCGTAGCCGCGGTAGGTGCCCCGGATCGGCGCGCGCTCCACGGCCTGGTAGCGGGCCAGGTCCTCCTCCGTGATCAGCCCTCCGTCGCGCCGCATCTCCGCCGTCACGAGCCGCGCCGTCTCGCCGCGATAGAAGCCGTCCCGCCCGCCGTGCTCGATCCGCTCCAGCGTGGCCGCGAGCGCAGGCTGCCGGAAGCGCTCCCCCGCGCCGTACGGCGCGCCGTCCCGCGAGAACGTGCGTACGCTGGCCGGATGGTCCTTCATGGCCCGGACCCCATACTCGAGCGAGCGCGCGAGCGACGACGTGAGCGGGAACCCATCGCGCGCCAGCTTCACCGCAGGCCGCACGAGCGCCGCCCACTTCGAGCGGCCGTACCTGCCGCTCGCCAGCGCGAACCCCGCCACCGTCCCGGGCACGCCCACCGACAGCGCGCTCCCGTGGTGGAGCCGGTACGAGTACTCGCCCGCCGAGTCCGTGAACATCGTCGGCCGCGCCGCCAGCGGCGCCTTCTCCCGGAAGTCGATCGTCGTCGCGCGCCCATCCGGTAAGCGGATCACCATGAACCCGCCGCCCCCGATGTTGCCCGCGCTCGGGTGCGTCACGGCCAGCGCGAACCCCGTCGCGACGGCCGCGTCCACCGCGTTGCCCCCGGCCCGCAGCACGTCCACGCCCACACGGCTGGCCAGCGGGTAAGCCGACACGACCATCCCGTGCGCCGCGCGCGTGCCTCCCGCTGCCGGACCTCCCACTGCCGGGCCCTGTCCCAACGCCGGCGCGCCGCCGGCGGCCAGGAGCGCACCCGTCAGGAGCAGCGTGCGCAGCGGGGCGGGGCGGACGGGGGCGGCACGGCCCACTGCACCATCGGCGGCGGAGCGCCGGCGGGACACGGCGAGGATCTCCGGCATCGGAACCTGTCTCGAGGAGGGAAAGCGGCCGCCCGGCCGGCGGCTCGTTCCCCTAGTGTGCGCCGTCCGGCTCCTGCCGGCAACCCCGTCGCCCTCGATCCTCCCGAGCCCCACATGCGTTCTGTACACGGCCTTGCATCCCCCGCCGCGAAGCGCGAGAGTAGGGCGATCCAGCCAAGCCGGCCTCCATCACGACGCGAAGCGGGGGGCCGCCGATCCGGAACAGGATGAGATGACCGAGACTCCCGAGCGGAGCGCGGGGCGAGCGCGGCTGCTCGCGGCCGGCGCGCTGGCGCTGCTGGCGTGGGCGGCGGCGCCGCTCCGGGCGCAGGAGAACACGGCGGTGGATGGGGCGAAGTCCGCGCCGCCCGCGCACCTGGGGCGCTCGGCGCCGGTGGACCCGGAGCGAGCGCCGCGGCCGGAGGTGGTGGCGTCGCCCGCGGGTGCGGAGATGGTGGTCGACGGCCGGCTGGACGAGCCGGCGTGGGCGGCGGCCGCGCCGGTGGGCGGGTTCGTGCAGCAGTCGCCGCACACGGGCGATCCGGCCAGCGAGCCGACGGTGGTGCGGGTGCTGTACGGCCCGCACGCGCTCTACATCGGCGCCATCTGCTACCAGTCGTCGCGGCACGACATCATGATCGCGGGACTGGAGCACGATTTCGAGACGGGCGCGGGCGACCTCTTCGGGGTGACGCTCGACACGTTCCTTGACCGACGCAACTCGTTCCTGTTCCTCGTGAATCCGGGCGGGGCGGTGCACGACGAGCGCACCTTCGACGACAGCCGGAACGTGATCGGGGCGTGGGACGGGGTGGTGCGCACGAAGGTGACGGTGAGCGACAGCGCGTGGGTGGTGGAGATGGCGATCCCGCTGACGACGCTGCGTTTCGATCCGGGGCGGGCGAACCAGCGGTGGGGCATCCAGTTCCTGCGGCGGATCCGTCGGGCGAACGAGACGACGTACTGGGCGCCGCTGGACCGGCAGGACGTGATCCACCGGATGTCGAAGGCGGGCACGCTCGTGGGGCTGCAGGGACTCGTGCAGGGGCGGAACCTGAGGGTGAAGCCGTACGTGCTGGCGCGGACGTCGAGCGGCGGGGAGGTCCCGGCTGGCGCGGCGGGGCGGAGCGCCGCCGCGGGCGGCGACGTGAAGTACGGCCTGACGCCGGGAATGACGCTGGATCTGAGCTACAACACGGACTTCTCGCAGGTCGAGCTGGACCAGGCGCAGGTGAACCTGACGCAGTACTCGCTCTTCTTCCCCGAGCGACGCGAGTTCTTCATCGAGAACGCCGGTGACTTCGCCTTCGGCGACGTCTCCGAGCGCAGCTACCGGTTGGGCGCCTCGCCCCACGACTTCACCCTCTTCCACTCGCGGCGCATCGGGCTGAACGACGACGGGCGGCCGCTGCCGATCCTCGGCGGCGGGCGCGTGAGCGGGCGGGCGGGGAGGTTCGGCCTCGGGTTCCTCGACATGCGGACGCGCGCCAGCGCGGACGGGCCGGCGGAGAACTTCGCCGTGGCGCGCGTGCGGCGGGAGATCCTGGGCGGCTCGGACGTGGGGCTCATGCTGATCGACCGCGAGGCCACCGGCGAGGCGGCGGGCGGCTACAACCGGAGCTGGGGCGCGGACGCGAACCTGCGGCTGCTCGGCCACATGGTGGTGAACGGCTACGTGGCGGGGAGCGCGGCCCCCGGCACGCTCTCCGACGGAAGCGCGGAGAAGCTGGGCGTGGCGTGGCGGGACCGGCTGTGGGACGTCTCGAGCCTGGTGAAGCGGGTCGGCGAGCACTTCGATCCCGGCGTCGGCTTCATCCGCCGCACCGCGATGCGGCAGGTGTACGGCACCGTGGGCGCGCACCCTCGCCCGGCGGCTTCCTGGGTCCAGGAGCTGAACCCCTACGTCGAGATGGACTACATCACCGGCCTCGACGGCGGCCTCGAGACGCGCAGAGCGACGGCATCGCTCGGCGCCACCTTCATGGATGCGTCCTACGCCAGCGTCTCGGTCCGCGACGAGCTCGAGCGCATCGACGAGCCCTTCGAGATCTTCCCCGGCGATACCGTGCCCGTCGGCGAGTTCACCTTCCGCACCGCGAGCGTCTCCTATTCCTCGAGCAGCGCACGCGCCCTCTCCGCCAGCATCGGCCTGCACGCCGGCGGACTCTACGGCGGCCGGCGCCGCTCCGCCTCCCTGTCCGCCACCTGGCGGCCGCGCTACAACGTCTATCTCCGCCTCTCAGGCGAGCGGAACGACGTGCACCTGCCGGGCTCCGCGTTCCGCGCCGACATCGCCGGGGCGACGCTCCGCTACGAGTGGTCCACCCGGCTGCTCGGCAGCGCCTTCGTGCAGTACGACGCCGCCTCCGCCCAGCTCGTCGAGAGCGCCCGCCTCGACTTCCGCCACGCTCCGCTGAGCGACATCTACCTCGTCTACACCGACCGCCGGGACACGCGCGCCAGCGCCCTGCTCGAGCGCTCCGTGGCCCTGAAGGTGACGAGGATGGTGGGGTTCTGAGAGCCTACTTCATCCTTCCCGGCTCCAGCACCGTCACGGCCTCTGTCACCGCCTCCACGGCGGAGCGCGAGTACGCCACGGGGAAATAGCCGCCCGTCGCCCACATGCGAAACAGGTCGCTGTAGTGCGGACTGGCGGGATCGCCCGACTGTCCGGGCGCGTTGGTGCCGACGCTGCGGTCCCAGTCGGCGACGTCCGCGATGATGCGGAACGAGGCGCCCGACGTCTGGTTCTCGCCGTTGCTGGTGGCGTTGACCGTGTAGCCGTAGCCGGGGCGCGGCAGCGGTCCGACGTCGAGGCGCGCGCGCGTGGCGCTGTCCACGGCGTGCGTCATCGGGTGGTGCAGCAGGGCGTGGTGATAGCGGCCGTAACGCCACGCGTCGAGGTCGCCGCCGTACCGCCTGGTCACCGCCGCGACGGCCTCGGAGAGCGCGTTCACGAGCAGGGTGTCGCGCGCCGCGGCCGGCGCGGCGCCGAGCTCCGGTCCGGGATTTCGCAGGTGCTCGATGACGCGCGTCATCGACACGTAGGGGACGAGCGCGCGGGCGGCGGGGGGAACGAGGGCGTCGCGCACGTGCGCGGCGAGGCGTCGCTCCCACAGGGCGTAGATGGTGGCGGCGACGGACGTGGTGTCCATCCGGTCGTCCCAGGCCAGGAGACGGCGGGCGGCCGCGGCCACGCGCGGGTCGGCGGGACGCACGCCGGCGAGCAGCGGGACGAGCCGGCGGGCGGGCACGGAGACCACGTCCTGCTGCAGCCGCTCCATGTCCTCCAGGGTGAAGCGGCGGCCGGCGCCGAGCACCTCATCGATGCGGTCCACGCGGAACGGATCGGCCCAGGAGTGGCCCACCGCGTCCATGTGGGCGTAGCCGGCGGGCACGTCGTTCTGGTTGGCCGTGGCCCAGAACCCCTTGTCGGGGTTGGAGACGTGCGGCAGCTGGAGGATCGGGAGGTAGCCGGCCCACTCGTAGCGCCCGTCGCCCGGGACGGGGACGAGCCCGCTCCAGTTCGGGCGAACAGGCGCCACGCCCACGGGCTGCCAGCCGATGGTGCCATCCACCCCCGCCCAGACCATGTTCTCGCCGGGGATGCGGCTGTAGCTGCACGCCGCGCGGAACTCCTCCCAGCTCTTCGCCTGGTCCATGCGCAGCGAAGCCAGGTACGGCGCCGCGCCAATGTCGCGCCACGCCGCGCGCAGGGCGTACGCCCTGTGGTGCGACGTGTCCTCGTAGAGCACGGGGCCGTGGCGCGTGTACATCAGCGCCACCACCACCGGCGCCCGGCCCTTCACCGGGATGGTGTCCCGGATCACCTTCATCCGCTCCCAGGCGCCGCGGTAGCGGTACTGCTCGGGGTCGGCCGGGTTGGTCTCGTAGACGTAGAGGTCCTCACCATCGAGGTCGAAGACCGTGAGCCCCCAGGCGCCGTAGCGGTTGTGGCCGATCGAGACGCCCGGCAGCACGGGCTCGCCGCCGCCGATGACGTCCCAGCCGGGCGCGACCAGGTGCACCCAGTAGCGCAGCGAGGGCGCCTGCTGCACGCGGTGCGGATCATTGGCCATGAAGGGCCTGCCCGTGGCCGTGAGCCTGCCGGCGACCACCCAGTTGTTGCTGCCGATCGCCTCGCCCGCGGCGACGAGCGCGGGCTCCGAGGGGGCCGCCCCGGGGTCCTCCAGGCCCCCGTCGGGCAGGACGCGGGAGGCGCCCGGCGCGGCGTGGGCGCCGGCCGGCGGGATCCGCCCCGTCGCCTGCGGCGCGCCAATGGGCGCGGGGGCGGTGGCGAGGGCCCGGGCATCGGTGTTCAGGCGCTCGAGCCCGCCGGCCCGGGCGGCGGCGCGGTAGGCCGGCGCGACATCCTCGGGGCGGAAGTCGACCGGGCGGCGGAAGGCCTCGTAGAGGCGGAGGATGTCGGCGGAAAGGAGCGAGCCATCGATGGCGGAGTCGAGCGCGAGCTTCGGGTGGCCGTTCTGGAACCAGTTGATCTCGCGTGTCTTCTCCGGCCCGAGCGCGGCCACCTCGCGGCCGATGCGGAGCTCCTCGCCGATGTTGCCGAGCAGGCCCTGGTGCCGGGAGATCACGACGGCCGGCGTCCAGTGGCGGGGCCGGATGCCGAGCATGCGGAACTCCAGCGGCAGAGTCTCGGGGTGGGCATTCGCCTCATCGATGTAGGCGTTCACGCCCCGCACGTACGCGTCCACGATCTTCTGGCCGCGCGGGTGGTACCAGGCGAGCTCCCGGTGCAGGTCGCCGCGGAACTCGTGCAGGCGCGCGCCGATGTCGCGCTCCAGCGCGCGGGGGCCGAGGACCTCGGCGAGCGTTCCCGTGGCCTGGCGGCGCCAGAGCTCGAACTGGAAGAGCCGGTCGCGCGCCGCGCTCCAGCCCTGCGCGAAGAAGAGGTCGGGCTCCGAGCGCGCGTAGATGTGGGAGATGCCCCAGCGGTCCTTCCGGATCTCGACCGGCTGCGCGAGGCCGGGGACGCGCAGCGTGTCGGCGCCCGGCGCGACCGCCGGCTCGCCGGAGTCGGGCGGGAAGCTCCCGTCCGGGCCGGCCCCGGGGTCGATCACGATGCCGGCGTCCGGCCCACCCGCCGGCAACACCAAGCGCCGCACGCTCTCCGGCCCCGTGTCTCCGCCTCCGGCGACGATCGGCGCGCCGTGCGCCGGCCCCGCGCGAGGCACCCGCGCGGCCCCGGTCCGCCGCTGCCCTCCACCACTCGCGCAGGCGGCGAACGAGAGCGAGACGAGCAGCCGGAACGCGGCGCCGCGCGGCCGCGCCGCCGGCGCGAAGGCAATGCCCGTGCTGCGATGGATCACCGGGATCCTCTGCCCGGATCGTTCAGGCCGGCACGGCCGGCCGGATGTTCTGGTTGGAGCGGAAGACGTTGGCGGGGTCGAAGCGCGTCTTCAGCTCGGCCAGGCGATCGTAGTTCACGCCGTACGCGGCGCGCACGCGCTCGGCCTCCTCCTGCGTCATGAAGTTGACATATGCGCCGCCGGTCGAGAACGGCGCGACGGCCTGGAAGAGCTCGCGCGCCCAACCGATGCAGGCCTCGTCCCGGGCCGGGTCGGCCCAGCGCCCGTGCACGTTCATGACGAGCTCCGCGTCGCGGTGCGCGTACGCCGTGGCCTGCGCCTCCACCCGGCCGACCGCCCCGCCGAGCACCGCCATCGCGATCTCGGTCTGCGGATCCGGGATGTGGCGGGCTGCCTCCACGAGCGTCTCGATCAGGCCGTCGCTCAGCTCGCGGAAGTCCTGGCTCTTCCAGTAGTTGCGCTGGCCGGGCGTGAGCAGCGGGTCGAGAATCTGCTGCCAGGCGGCGTAGGGGTGCGGCGCCACCACGTCCGCGATCGGCGAGCCGTAGGTCCGCAGCGGCTCCAGCGCCAGCTCTCCATCCTCGATCGGACCCGCGTAGCACATGGCCAGCGCGAGGATCTCCCGGCCGTGCCACTCCGGCGCCAGGAAGGGGAGCGGCGGCGCCTGCCGCATGACGAACCAGCAGGACGCTTCCTCCGGCGCACGCGCCATGAAATCGCGGTGGTAGCGGAGCACGTCCGCCGCCGCATCGAGCGGGTGGACCACCAGCCCCGAGAGGATCATCGGGCCGACTGGATGCAGGCGCAGCTCGAAGCGCGTCACGATCCCGAAGTTGCCGCCGCCGCCCCGGATCGCCCAGAACAGGTCGGCATTTTCCGTCCCGCTGGCCCGCACCAGCTCGCCGTCCGCCGTGACCACGTCCGCCGACAGCAGGTTGTCCACGGTCAGGCCGTACGCCCGGCTCAGCCAGCCGAAGCCACCGCCCAGCGTCAGGCCACCCAGACCCGTCGTCGAGTTGATCCCGAGCGGCGTCGCCAGCCCGAACACCTGCGTGTCGTGGTCCACGTCCCCGAGCGTGGCGCCGCCCTCGACGGCCGCCGTCCGCGCCGCGGGATCGACCCGCACGCCGCGCATCCCCGCCAGGCTGATCATCAGCCCGCCTTCGCTGACCGCGCTGCCCGCGATGTTGTGACCGCCGCCCCGCACCGACACGAGCAGATCGTGCGCACGCGCGAACCGCACCGCCTGCACCACGTCCGCCGCGCCCGCGCAGCGCGCGATCAGCGCCGGCCGGCGGTCGATCATCGCGTTCCACACCGCGCGCGCCTCGTCGTAGCCGGGCGAGTCCGGCGCGAGCAGGCTCCCGCGCAGGCTCCCGCGCAGCTCTTCCACCACTGCATCCTCCAAAGCTCGCTCACCACCGCCATTCGTGCGGATCCTGATCTCGGCCATCTGGCTCCTCCTTTCGTTGATCGACGGGACGTGGCCGGGCACCGCGCGGACGGGTGCCTCCGGCCATGAGGGGATCCGATCGGAGCTGCCGTGAGGAGCCGGGTCGCCCGGCAGCGGAGGACCCGCGCTGCGGACGTGGGAACCAGCGAGGTCGGAAAGGCGGTGGACCGACGCCGGCCCGACCCGGCCGCCGGCGGCGCTCGCGCCTGCAATACTGCAGTCCACGAAGGTCCATCGCAAGCGCGCCGGCGCTGCCGGCGCCTTCTCCGCCTCAGCCGGGGTCCAACTCGCGGCCGCGCGCCACTGTGCGAGCCGCCGTCCGTTCGCGCCCCGTGTCGAGCCGGAACAGGTGGAGCCGCGCCCGCGCCACTGACCCCCACGCCGCCGGGTGCAGGATGGGGCGAGGCCCCCCGGCGCGGGCGCGCCGGGGGGCCTCGGCCCAGCTGGCCCGCGGACGGGCTAGTTGGTGACCGACACCATGGCGCCGCTGTTGCCGCGGTAGTCGATGACGAGCGTCACGCGGCGGTTGATGAGCCCCTCGTCGCCGGGACCGGCGGCCTTGGGATCGACGAGCCGGTTGTGGGTCTCGCCGTAGCTCACGATGCGCACGTGGGTGGCGTCGAGACCGCCGTTGCTGGTGAGGTAGTCCTTGACCGCATCCGCGCGGTTGTGGCCGAGGCGCATGTTGTAGGCGCGGCTGCCGGCCGGGTCCGTGAAGCCCTCGACGGTGACGACCGCGTCCGGATAGTAGGCCTTGACCACGCCGGCGAAGCGGTCGAGGACCGCCGTGTCCTCGGGGCGCAGCGCGTACTTGGCGAAGTCGAAGTGGACGGGGACGTCGAAGGCGATGAGGCCCTCGAGCTTGGTCATCTTCGTGTTGAAGGTGTCCCGAAGCGCGTCCAGGTCCTGGCGCAGCGCGGCGTCGCGCGCGGCGTCCTGCTGCTCGTTCTGGTCGATGCGGCTGCCAAGGCCGTTGTCGGCCTCCTGCATCTCCGAGCGCAACTGGGCGATCTGGTTGTTGACGTCCTTGCGCTTGGCGTACCCGCAGGCGGACAGCAGCGCAACGAGCGAGAGCGCGCCCAGCCGCAGCGTCGCCCGCCGGAATTGAGTGGACTTCATCATGCTCCCACCTCCCATTGTGGTCACAGCGTTGCGTGGTCTATCAGCGCCGAGACGAGCACGCAAGCAACGTCGCGTCGCGTCCCGTTTGGGCGAAGCGCAAAAACCCGGCCAATGCCGCATCGGCGGCGCGGAGGCCGAGGCGGGCGGCGACATCCGCGCCCCCGGCGAGAGGGAGCCGCGCCCGTAATCCAGCCTAGTCGGCCGCCATGCGCGCCCCCGCCTCGCCCGCCCCCTCTTCCGGGTCGTGCACCCAGATCCAGACGACGGCGGTGCCGATCAGGGACAGCACACCCCCGACGAGGAACGGCAGCTCGAAGAAGACGACGGCGAGAAATCCGGCCAGGAGCGGCCCGAGCGCGATGCCGAGGCCGAATCCCATGGTGACGAGCCCGAGCTGGCGCCCCTGCCCCCGCTTGCTGGCCAGATCGGCGGCGAGCGCGAACGCTGGCGCCGCCACGCCCGCGGAGGCGGCACCCTGGAAGACGCGGATGA
The DNA here is from genome assembly GCA_963708135.1 of uncultured Gemmatimonadales bacterium. Classification (GTDB taxonomy): domain Bacteria; phylum Gemmatimonadota; class Gemmatimonadetes; order Longimicrobiales; family RSA9. Next base: position 2,821,016 of record OY970192.1, read on the forward strand.
GCGCGAGCTGGACGGTATTGGCGGCGAGGCCGAGCAGCGCCGTCGTCGGGGCCATGAGCAGCAGGCCGACGAGCAGCAGCGGGCGGCGCCCGATGCGGTCGGAGAGGCGGCCGAGCGGGATCTGCAGGAAGAGCCGGCTCACCATGAGCGCGCTGAACGCGATCCCGAAGCCGAGGGCGCTCTCCTGGAGCCGCCGGTTGAACTCCTTCTCGAGCGGCACCATGAGCGTGAAGGACGCGGCCATGACGAAGGTGGCGAAGGCCAGGCCCAGCATGGCGGGCGTCAGCAGCTCCCGGCTGAAGAAGCGCTTCCCGCCGGCCGCCTCGGCCTCCTCCTCCTCGAACGGCGGCTCGCGCACCAGCAGCTGCACGAGCGCGAACCCGCCCGCAATGAGCACCGCCCCCACGATGAAGGCGGTGTCGAACCCGAAGCGGTCGTGCAGCCAGCCACCGAGCATCGGTCCGATCGCGAAGCCGACCAGCCGCATCGTCGTGAACACGCCCATCGCGCCGCCGCGCGTCCTCCGCTCCGTGCCGGCCGCCATCAACGCCAGCGACGCCGGCACGGTCAGCGCCACCCCCACCCCCTGGATCGTGCGGATCACCAGCAGATCCACGTAGCGAACGGCGAGGATGAAGGAGAACGTCGCCGCCGCCATCACGACGAGCCCCACCTGGATGATCAGCTTCGGCCGCTTCACCGTGTCGATCAGCCGCCCCACCAGCGGCTGCGAGAACGCCACGATCAGCCCGTAGACCGAGATCAGGATCCCGACCAGCACCGGCTCCGGCAGATGCAGCCACGGGGAGGGCAGCCGCCCCACGTAGAGCGGGATGAGGATGAAGAGGATGCTGTTCCCCATCGAGTCCACCATCCGCGCCGTCGACAGCGCGAGCACCACCCGATTGGCGCCGATGCCGCGCAGGAACCGCTTCAGCCAATCCACCGAACGCTCCCGACCACTGTCCCTCCATCGACCGCAGGCGACGTCTCCGCGGCCGAGCGTCGCCGGCCGGATGACGGGTTCCCGGATCCCGCAGCATCCCTGCCAGAGAGGCAATCGAAGTTCGGGACTGGGGTTCGGGCCTCGCGGTCGTGCTTGCGCCGGGCGGGTGAGGGCGGGCATTGTATACAGACCGCGCGCGATCGGCGCGGGACACCCGACCGAACACGAAGGAGCCAGCATGCCGGACGCTTCCGACTCCCGGCCCGCGCGGCGCGCCGGGCGCTTCCCCGGCCTGCCTCCGGCGGGCCACGCCGGTGCGGTCCTGCTCGCGGCGGCCGTCCTGCTCGGGCCGCGGGCCGCCGCGGCACAGCAGCGCTTCACGCTGGTGCAGATCCTTTCGGACCCGATGCCGACGGAGCTCGTCGCCTCGCCGGACGGCCGGGCGGTGGCGTGGGTGCAGGACGCGGAGGGGCGGCGGAACGTGTGGGTGGCTGCGGCGCCGGACTTCCAGGGGCGGCAGGTCACGCGCTACGACCGGGACGACGGCCAGGAGATCGATGGGCTGGGCTTCACGCCGGACGGCGCCCGGCTCGTCTACGTTCGGGGCGGTGCGCCGAACGGGGCGGGCGAGATCCCGAACCCGACGAGCGACGTGGACGGCGCCGGGCGCGCGATCTGGGTCGTCGCCGTGGCGGGCGGGGAGCCGAGGAAGCTCGACGACGGTGCGGCGCCGGCGGTGAGCCCGAAGGGGGACCTGGTCGCCTACGTGAAGCACGGCCAGCTCTGGAGCGCCTCGCTGGGGGAGAAGCCGGAGCCGAAGCAGCTGGCGCACACGCGCGGCGGCGCGAGCTCGCTCGTCTGGTCGCCGGACGGCAGCCGGCTGGCGTTCACGAGCCACCGGAAGGCGCACTCCTTCATCGGCATCCGGGCGAGCGGGGCTGGCACGATCACCTACATGGCGCCGACGGTGGACGCGAGCATGCAGCCGGCGTGGTCGCCGGACGGGAGCCGGATCGCGTGGCTGTCGATCCCGAGCACGCACCGCGAGATCCCCTTTATCCCGTACCGCGTGGACCTGCCGTGGTCGATCCGCGTCGGCGATCCGGCCACGGGCGAGGCGCGCACGATCTGGACGGCGGATGCGGGGATGGGCAGTGTGTTCCACGGCTACGCGGGCGAGGCGCAGCTCATGTGGGGCGCGGGCGAGAGGCTGGTCTTCCCGTGGGAGAAGGACGGCTGGCTGCACCTGTGGTCGGTGCCGGCGGCGGGCGGTGACGCGACGCTGCTCACGCCCGGCGAGTTCGAGGTGCAGTACGTCGCCATGGGCGCGGGCGGCCGCGAGGTGCTCTTCGACTCGAACCAGGGCGACGTGGACCGCCGCCACCTCTGGCGCGTCTCCGTCTCCGGCGGCCCGCCGCGGGAGATCACGCCCGGCACCGGCATCGAGTGGGCGCCGGTGGCGGTGCTGGATGGCAAGGGGCTGGCCTTCCTGGCGTCGGACGCCACGCACCCGGCGCACGCGGTGGTGAAGCTCGGGGCGGACGAGCCGCGCTGGATGGCCGCCGCATCGCTGCCGAAGGACTTCCCCGCCCCGTCCGCGCTCGTCACGCCGCAGCAGGTCATCTTCAGCGCGGCGGACGGGATGCGCATCCACGGGCAGCTCTTCCTGCCCAAGGACGCGGCGCGGGGCGGGAAGCACGCGGCGGTGCTCTTCTTCCACGGCGGCTCGCGCCGGCAGATGCTGCTCGGGTTCCACCACATGCGCTACTACCACAACGCCTACGCCATGAACCAGTACCTGGCGAGCCGCGGCTACGTGGTGCTGTCGGTGAACTACCGGACGGGCATCGGCTACGGCGAGCGGTTCCGCGAGGCGGAGAACTCGGGCGCCGACGGCGCGAGCGAGTTCAACGATGTCATGGGCGCCGGTGTCTACCTGCGCTCCCGGCCGGACGTGGATCCGGAGCGGATCGGCGTCTGGGGCGGCAGCTACGGCGGCTACCTCACGGCGATGGCCCTCGCGCGCGCGTCGGACCTCTTCAAGGCCGGCGTGGACCTGCACGGCGTGCACGACTGGAACCCCGTGATCAGGAACTTCATGCCGTCCTACGACTCGACCATCACGCCCGCGATCGCGAACCGCGCCTACGCCTCCTCGCCCGCCGCCGACGTGGCGAGCTGGCGCTCACCGGTGCTGCTCATCCAGGGCGACGACGACCGCAACGTCCCGTTCACCGAGTCCATCGACATCGCCGAGCCGCTACGCCGCGAGGGCGTGCACGTCGAGCAGCTCATCTTCCCCGACGAGGTCCACGACTTCCTGCTGCACCGGAATTTCCTGGCCGCCTACCGCGCCGCGGCGGACTTCTTCGACCGGATGCTGAAACGAGGCGAGAGTCGAGCGGCGGGACGCTGACGGCGAGACGGCGCGCCGGGTCTCCGGGCGCTTGTGCTGCGCTGCGCGTCCCATCTCCGGCGGCCGAGGCGCTCGATCCGGGCCGCCGCGCACGTAGCCGGGCGGCACACCGAGGACCGGGGAATACATGGAGCGGAGTTTCGGCGCGAGCGGTCCTCCAGGCGAGAGGCCGCCGTGCCGGCCGATCGGCGGGGTGGATGCTGGCGCGCGCCGCCCCCATGCAGAGATCCGCGAGCCTAGAGGAGCCGCCATGTCGATGCGACGCCCAGCCGTCCTCCTCCTCGCCGCCGCCATCGCGCCGGCGCTCTGCGTGCCCGCGCCGGGACGGGCGCAGCAGAGCGGCGCGAGACGTCTCGACTACGGGAGCCTCCAGGCGCCCGCGGCCCTCGACTCCGCGCTGCTGGCCGGCCTCTCGTGGCGCGGCATCGGGCCGAACCGGGGCGGCCGCTCGCTGGCGGTGGCGGGCAGCGCGCAACGCCCGGACGAGTACTACTTCGGCGCCACGGGTGGAGGCCTGTGGAAGACGACCGACGGCGGGACCACGTGGAAGCCGATGACGGACGGGCAGGTCACGAGCAGCTCGGTCGGCGCGGTGGCGGTCGCGCCGTCCGATCCGGATGGGGTCTACATCGGCATGGGCGAGGCGGCCCTGCGGGGCAGCATCACGCAGGGCGACGGCATCTACCGGACCAGGGACGGCGGCAAGACCTGGGTGCACCTCGGGCTGGAGGGCACGCAGACGATCGCCCGCATCCGCGTGAGCCCCGCGGATCCCGACCTGGTCTACGTGGCCGCCCTGGGGCACCCGTACGGGCCGAACCCGGAGCGGGGGGTGTTCCGCTCGCGGGACGGAGGCGGGACGTGGCAGAAGGTGCTCTTCGTCTCCGACAGCGCGGGCGCGGTGGACCTGGCGATGGCGCCCGGCGACCCGAAGACGCTGTATGCGTCCATCTGGCAGGTGTACCGCACGCCCTGGAAGCTGTGGGACGGTGGCCCCCACTCGGGGCTGTGGAAGACTACCGATGGAGGTGACCACTGGACGGAGCTAACCGGCCGCCCTGGCCTGCCCGCGGGGCCGATCGGCCGGATCGGGGTGACGGTCTCCGGCGGGGATCCGAGCCGGGTGTGGGCGATCGTGGAGGCGCCCGCGGGAGGCCTCTTCCGCTCCGACGACGCCGGGGCAACCTGGACGATGGTGAACGCCGAGCGGAAGATCCGGCAGCGCGCCTTCTACTTCAGCGACATCTACGGCGATCCTGTCGATCGGAACACCGTCTACGCGGGCAACGTCAGCTTCTTCCGCAGCCGCGACGGCGGCGTGACCTTCAAGCGCGTCGACACTCCCCACGGCGACTACCATGCGCTGTGGATCGCGCCGAACGACCCGGAGCGCATGATCAACGGCAGCGACGGCGGAGGGGCGATCACCGTGAACGGCGGCAAGTCGTGGACCGGCCTGGCTATCCCCACCGCGCAGTTCTACCACGTCTCGACCACGAGTGACTTCCCCTACCATGTGTGCGGCTCGCAGCAGGACAACTCCACGGCGTGCGTGCCCAGCGACGACTGGGAGAACCTGCATGAGCCGGGGACGGGAGCGGGCAGTTGGATGTACGCCGTGGCGGGAGGCGAGAGCGGGTATGTGACCCCCAGCCTGAAGCACCCGGGCGTCTTCTACGCGGGCACGCAGGGCGCGATCATGACGCGCTACGACCGCTCGAGCGGCCAGGTGCGCGACATCCAGCCCGACCCGCGCTTCTTCTCGGGCGAGCCGGCCAGCGCGCTGCGCGAGCGCTGGCAGTGGACCTTCCCGATCGTGATCGATCCGATCGACTCGACCAGCCTCTACATCGCCTCGCAGCACGTCTGGCGCACGCGCGACGAGGGGCAGAGCTGGCAGAAGGTCAGCCCCGATCTCACCTACGCCGAGCCGCAGACCCTGGGTCCGACCGGCGGGCCCATCACGATGGACATGAACGGCCCGGAGATCTACGCCACGGTGTTCGCGATCGCGCCCTCGTACATCGAGGAGGGGACGATCTGGGCGGGGTCCGACGACGGCCGCGTGCACATCACCCGCGACGGCGGCGCCCACTGGAGCGAGACCACGCCGCCGGACATGGAGAAGTTCACGCGCGTGAGCATCATCGATGCCTCGCGGCACGATGCCGGGACCGCATATTTGGCGGCCAACCGCTACCAGATGGACGACCGCGGCTCCTACCTGTGGAAGACCCACGACTACGGGAAGAGCTGGACCCGCATCGGCCAGGGGATCCGCGGGCCGACCCGCGTCATCCGCGAGGATCCGGTCCGGCCCGGCCTGCTGTACGTGGGCACCGAGCACGGCGTCTGGATCTCGCCCGACGACGGCGCCCACTGGCAGCCGCTGCGGCCGGCCCGGGCGGACACTGCGGCGGGCGGGCTGCCGGACACGCCGGTCCGCGACCTCGTCGTGCAGGGGCGCGACCTCGTCCTCGGCACCCACGGGCGCGGCTTCTACGTCATGGACGACATCGGCCCGCTGCGCCAGACCGGCGCATCCGTCGCGGCGGAGGCCGTCCACCTCTACCGGCCCGCCGACGCCGTGCGTCGCACGCTGGGGAGCGGAAGCGGTGCGGGGTCGGCCGTCCTCCAGTACCGGCTCGCCGCGCCGGCCGACTCCGTTACGATCCAGATCCTGGACGGCGCCGGGAAGGTCGTCCGCACCTTCGCCGGCCCCACGCCCGAGGCAAAGCCCGACTCGACCGCTGAAAGCGACGAGGCGCGCCGGCCGCCCGCGCCCACCGCGAAGGCCGGCCTCAACCGCTTCGCCTGGGACCTGCGCTACGCGCCGGCCACGAAATTCCCGGGAATGGTGATCTGGAACGGCACGACGCAGGGCCCGCTGGCGCCACCGGGCCCCTTCGAGGCGCGTCTGAGCGTTGACGGCCACAGCCAGACGCAGCCCTTCCGCGTGCTCGTGGATCCCCGCCTCGAGGGCGTGACGGCGGCCGACCTGCAGGCCGAGTTCGCGCTGGCCTCGCAGATCCGGGATGCCACGGACCTCGCGCACCGGGCCGTAATCCAGATCCGCTCGCTCCGCCGCCAGTTGCTCGAGCGCCTGGCGAAGGTGACCGGAAGTGACTCGCTGCTGGCCGCGGATACCACGGCGGGCCAGGGCGGAGCGGGCGAGTCCTGGGTCACGCGGGAGGAAGCGGACGCGGCCATCCAGGCCGCGCGCGCAAGGGCGCCCGCCCTGGCCGGCGCGGCCCGTGCCCTGGTCGAGAGCCAGGCAGTCATCGAGGAGGCGCTCTACCAGATCCGGAACCGGGCCGTGGAGGATCCCCTCAACTTCCCGATCCGGCTCGACAACCGCCTGGCCGCCCTGCGGCGCAGCCTCGAGACGGGGAACGCCCGTCCGACCGACGCGCAGGTGCGGGTGTACAGCGAGCTCGAGCGCGAGCTCCAGGGCCATATCCGGGACCTCGACGCCACCCTGTCGAAGCAGCTCGCCACCGTGAACCGGGAGCTGCGGGGCCGGGGGCTCGGTGCTCTCCCGATCGAGCGCTAGAGCCGGGAGCGGGCTTCAACATCCTCCAGCGGACTTCTTCAACCGGATGCTCGGAAAGGGGGACGCTCGAGCGGCGGGAGGACGCTGAGCCGGCGCGCGTCGAGATCGGCCTCCGGCGCGGGGAAGTACTTCCGCTTCCACCACAGCGCCACGGTCACCAGCGCGATGAGCACCGGCACCTCCACCAGCGGGCCGATCACGGCGGCGAACGCCGCCCCGTGGGCGATGCCGAACGTCCCCACGGCCACCGCGATGGCCAGCTCGAAGTTGTTCGACGCGGCCGTGAAGGACAGCGTCGCCGTCCGGGGGTAGCTCGCCCCCAGCGCCCGGCTCGTGAAGAACGTGACGGCGAACATGACCAGGAAGTAGATCAGCAGCGGGACCGCCACCAGCACCACCTGCGACGGCTGCTCCAGGATCGCCTGCCCCTGGATCGAAAACATCACCACGATGGTGAACAGCAGCGCCACCAGGGTGACGGGGCTGATCTTGGGGATGAACCGCTCGTGATACCACGCCTTCCCCTTCGCCTTCACGAGGACGAAGCGGGTCAGCATTCCGGCGAGGAACGGGATGCCGAGGTAGATGAGCACGCTCTCGGCGATCTGCCCCATGCTGATGTCCACCACCGTGCCCTCGAGGCCCAGCCACCGCGGCACGACGGTGATGAAGACCCACGCGTAGACCGAGTAGAACAGGACCTGGAAGATCGAGTTGAAGGCGACGAGCCCCGCCGCGTACTCGTTGTCGCCCTCCGCCAGCTCGTTCCAGACGATCACCATGGCAATGCAGCGGGCCAGCCCGATCAGGATGAGACCCACCATGAGCTGCGGGTGGTTGCGCAGGAACAGGACGGCCAGCCCGAACATGAGCAGCGGCCCCACGACCCAGTTCTGGACCAGCGACAGCCCGAGCACCTTCCAGTCCCGGAACACGTCGCCCAGCTCCTCGTAGCGCACCTTCGCCAGCGGCGGGTACATCATCAGGATCAGCCCGATGGCGATCGGGATGGACGTGGTCCCCACCTGCGTCGCATCGTTGATGGCCGTGACCGATTCGGGCCACAGGTAACCCAGCCCCACGCCGGCCGCCATGGCCAGGCCGATCCACGCCGTCAGGTACCGATCGAGGAACGACATCCGCCGCCCCACGCTCCGCTGCTCCGTCGTGTGCCCCGCTCCCTGGTCCATGACTCCCCGCCTTCGGCGCCCGTCAGCGGGCGTCCGGCGCGTGCGCCCGTGGCATGCCGCCCGTCTCCAGGTATCCCGCGAACTCGTCCGGAAGCTCGCTCACCCGGATCGCCTCGGTCGCCCGCCCCAGGTCGTATTCGACGCGGACGAGCTCGATGCCCGCGTCCTCCCCGTCCAGCTCCGCCAGCACGTAACCCGCGCGCCAGTCGCCATCCTTCGGCCGTCCCACCGACCCCGTGTTGACGAAGTGGATCCCCTCCACCGCCCGGTGCCACGGCTTGTGCGTGTGGCCGAACGCCACCGCGTCGCCCGCCTTCGCGCCGAGATGCTCCGCCATCTGCAGGCAGAACCTGTCGGAGCGATCCTCCGTCCAGTAGACCGTGTTCAGCACCGGGTTGCCATGCACGAGGAGGAGCCGCGGGCCGGCGGTGTGGCCGCCCAGCGGCCGGATGTCGATCCGGAACGGCAAGCTTCCCAACCAGCGCTTCGTCTCGGCCGTCACGTGCGCCCGGGTCCACTCGTAGCTGAGGTGGCTCAGCTCTTCCTGGCGCGGATCCTCGTACCTGCAGCCGCAGTGCTCGTAGTCGCCGGCCGTCGTCGAGTCGTAGTTCCCGGCGACGCCGGGGATCGCCCGCTCCCGCAGCGCCCCGACCACCTCGTTCGGCCACGGCGCGTACCCCACGAGGTCCCCGAGGTGGTAGACGCCCGCCAGCTCCTCGCGGGCCTCGATGTCCGCCAGCACCGCTTCCAGCGCGGGAAGGTTGCCGTGGATGTCGCTGATCAGCGCGTACTTCACTTCATGCCCCGACCGGTTTCTTCGCCCGCACGAACGCCGACATGAAACGACCCTCCACCGCCTCCGTGAAGCCGTCCAGCTCCAGCCCCGCCTCCTTCAGGAACGACCGGGCATCCTCGGGCTCGTAGATCCGCGTCGGCTCCATGCTCGGCGCCTCGAAGCCCGCCTCCAGCAGCAGCCGCTCGAACTCGCGCTCTTCCAGCGCGCCCGCCACGCAGCCCACCCAGAGCTCCATGCTGCGCCGGACCTCCGCCGGCACCTCCCCCCGCACCACTACGTCCGACACCGCGAACCGCCCGCCCGGCCTCAGCACCCGGTAGGCCTCCCGGAGCACCCGCCCCTTGTCCGCCGACAGGTTGATCACGCAGTTGCTGATGATCACGTCCACGCTCTCGTCGGGAAGCGGGATGTTCTCGATGTCGCCCTCCAGGAACTCCACGTTCTCGGCGCCCGCTTCCGCCGCGTTCCGGCGCGCAAGCTCCAGCATCTCTTACGTCATGTCGAGCCCGTACGCCTTCCCCGTCGGGCCCACGCGCTTCGCGCTCAGCAGCACGTCGATCCCACCGCCGCTCCCCAGGTCCAGCACCACCTCACCCTCCGCGAGCTCCGCCAGGGCCGTCGGGTTCCCGCAACCCAGCGACGCCAGCACCGCCATCTCCGGCAACGACGAGGTCGTGACCGCATCGTACAGGTCCCGCGTGATCGGATCCGCGGCGTCCGGACCGCAGCCACACGACGTCCCGCAGCACGTCCCCTTCGATCCCGCCGCCGCCCGGACCGCAGCCTCCCCGTACTTCTGCTTGACCACCGCCTTCACGTCCGCGCTCATTCCCCGCCTCCGTATCAATGGCGATTGATGGATCGAAGGGGAGTATACATCAACTGCCATTGATCCGTCAAGGGGTGGGGGCGCCCCCTGGCCGGGGGGGCGTGCCGCCGGGGGGCGGAGGCGGGATCCCGCGCAACTATCCCGCCGGTTCGTCCGGCGATTCCCCGAGGGCGTGCAGGTCGGCGCGGTCCTTCGGCCGTCCCGTGGCGCGCTTGGTCGCCACGATCTCGCGTCGGCCCAGGAAGGGGACCCTCCGGTCCCTGACCGACCTCTCAACCCGGCCGCGCCATGCCGTTTCGAAATCCGGAACCCCGGAGAGGCCCGTCAGAAGATCGATGCGTAGAGGTGGGAGACCGAGCTGAACCACTACGTCAGGGCGAGTCAGGTCCTCTGGCGTGAGCGCAAGACTCTCCAGCGGCGCCCCGAACTCGGCGAGGCTTCGCCAGACGTGCCTCACGTTCGAGGGAACCGGATCGATCCAGACGTCCAGGTCCTGCGTCCCTCGCGGAATCCCGTGAACGGCGAGCGCGTGAGCACCTACCACGAGGAATCGCGCTCCGGAGTCGAGCAGCGCGGCGAGAAAGTCGAACCAGTCGTCGTTCACTGGCCGCGGAACACCCGGACGGGAATCTGCGATCGCTCGTAGGCGGGGAACGGCCGCCCCGTCAGCTCCCACATGCGCTTCGACAGGGTCCAGACGAGTGCGAGCCGCTCCTCGGCGGTTGTCGAATCGGCGAGATCGTCCGGCTCCGGCTCGGCCAGCGGCCGGATCCGGACCGACCAGTCCCGGGCCCGGTTGCGTCGGTCCTCTTCAGCCATGCGCGAAAGCTAGGACGAACGGCCGCTGGCCACCAGCCACACGACCGCGGCTATGCCGCCGGCGCCGAGCTCGCGCTCGATCGCGTAGCGGCCCGCGAGGGCGGCGCCGAACCGGGGAGGGATGACGCTCGTCACTGCTGGCCGCCCATCCGTTACCGTGGAGCTTGGCGAGGTTCAGCGCGCGTTTCGCGTGGCGGGGCCAGCGCGGCGAATCATGCAGGTAGCACCTCGACTTCGTACAGGTGGAAGGTGCGGTCGGCCGTCAGGATCGGGACGCCCTCCAGTTGCGCCTGCGCGATGAGGAGTCGATCGAACGGATCGCGGTGGAGGGCGGGGAGCGATGCCACGCGCAGGGCATGCCGGTGATACACCGGGAGCGGCGTGATGCCGGTCCGGGCTATCAGCGGTGGAATGTACACTTCAGGTGGTTGCGGGAGCTGCAGTTTGCCCAGCGCGTACTTGATCGCGATCTCCCAGCCGCTGGCGGCGGACAGCAGGAGCTCGTTATCGGCCGAGACGACCAGTGGACGGGCCTTCCTGGACAGCCGTTCGGGCGACGCCAGCATCCAGAGCCAGACCTGCGTGTCGAGCAACAATCTCACGACTCGAATGCCCCGAGCATGTCCGGCGGCAGTGGGGCATCGAAGTCGTCGGCCACGACCATGCGGCCCTTCTCCGTGCCCAGGGGCCGGGCCTCGTCCGGGCGCGTCAGCGGAATCAACCGGGCCACCGGGACCCCCGCCCTCGCGATGACGACGTCCTCACCATCCGCAACGCGCTGGAGCAGCTCGGACAGGTGCGTCTTGGCCTGGTGCACGTTGTAGATGTTCGGTTTGTGAAGCTTCATGGGATCGATGTTAGCTAAGGCAATGGACTAAGTCAATGCGAACGCCGCTCACCGGCCGTGCCGCAGCCGGGGCGCGACCTCGTCGAACCAGTGCAGCACCACATCCAGCGCGGGCTGCGCCGGCGGCTTGATGAAGAGGAAATGTCGGTCGTCGGCGGCGATATCGTATGGCGCGTGCAATCGGTCCGTCACGTAGGGAAGCGCACTGAACAGCGCGCGACGGTTTGCGACCGTGAGCCGTGTGCCGGCGCTCACGTCCACGGCCATGAAGCGCCCGTCCAGGGCGCGGTAGAAGAGCGCACGCCCGGCGTGTGACCAGAGGGGGCCGGTGCCGCCATCGGTCGAAACCTGCGTGCGGGCGCCGGGGCCGGGAAATGCGGCTACGTACACCTCGTCGCGGCCGGTCTCGTTCGAGGTGTACGCCAGCCAGTGACCGTCGGGCGCGAGCGCCGGATTCAGCTCGTCGGCCTGGGTGGCGAGGAAGGTGTGCGTGGTGGTGTCGGACCCGGGGTGCGAGTACCGCAGGTCGCGGTTGGTACGCGCGTCATCGTACCCATCGCGGTAGACAACCCACGGCGTGCTGGCGACCCAGCTCACTTCCTGAGCGTGGCGCGGGGAGGAGATGAAGAGCCGGACCGTATCGCGACCGTCCACGGGCTTGAGCCACAATGATCTGACGCCTGTCGCGTTTCCGCGGTCGGACTGGAACACGATGCCCGAGCCGTCCGGCGACCAGGCGGGGCGATTGTTGACCTGACCCGCCTCGCGCGCGAACGGCGAGAGTGTCTCGTTCGCGATGTCGTACAGCCAGACGGCGCCCGCTTCATCGGTTTCGCTCAGCGCCACGCGGTCGCCGCGCGGCGACACGGCGATGGCATTGACTGGCCTGTCTATCGGCGCGCCGAGCGGCGATTCCACTCCGTCGCGCGTCACCCACACGAGCTGCGCGGTGGGCGGAAGCGCGCGCACGTAGGTGAGCGTGCCATCACGACCGAGGGCCACCTCGGCCGTCCCCTCACCGGTGTAGACGTTCGTGAGGAGGGGTGCCGCCGCTCCACCTGTGGTGAGGTGTCGCTCGTCGAAAGGAATCGCCTGGAGCGTACCGTCGCTGGTCACGAAAAGCAGGTGGCCGTCGCGGACCCCGACTACGTAGGATCCTTTCACGACCTGTCGCGTCTTGCGCGTGCGGAGATCGACCGCCTCGATGTCCCCCTCGCGTCCGTCGCCGCGATAGATGGAGAACGCGACCGCGGTCCCCCCGGGAAGGAGTCTCGGACTGCGCTGGGCTCGGAATCCCAGTGGCAGCCTCGACTGCTCGAGTGTAGCGATCCTCTCGGTCGCGCCGCCGGTGGCCCGCACCCGCGCGACGACGAGACTGTCGGTGTCGATGAAGTAGACGTAGCCGTCGTCGCCCCAGTCGATCCCGTCGGCCCACGAAGCGGTGTGCGCGATGGGCACGGGGGTCCCGCCGGCGATCGGGATCGTGCGCACCTCGTGCGCGCCTGTGGTGTAGGCCAGCGAGGCGCCGTCGGGCGAGAACGACAGTGCCTTCGCCCCGGCGGTGCCGGCGAGGAGCACCGGCTCGGCACGGTCCAGGTGGCGAACGTAGATCCCCGCGCGGTCGGACGCGCTCCGGTCCGTGTAGGCGAGGGTCCGGCCGTCGGGCGCGATGGCGAGGATTACCGTCTCGTCGGCGTGATCCGGCGCCGCAACCGGGATGCTGAACCGCGTGACCTCGCCGTTGCGTGATGCGGCGGCGCGCCGCCAGGCCACCACCGCGGCAACGGCGAGGATCGCGCATGCGGCGGCAATGCCGGAGGCTATGAGCGCTGCTCGCCGTGCGCGGTGGACGCGTTGGTTCGCCAGAGCTCCGCCCGCGTGCGCGCGACGCCCGCCACCGCGGAGCCGCCCGGGTGCGTCGCCCGCGAGTGCCGCCGAGAATTCGTGGGCCGTGCTCCAACGGTCGGCGGGGAGCTTCTGCAGCGCGATCGTGACGGCGTCGTCGATCGCTTCCGAGATGCTCTTGCGGTGCGTGCTGGGGATGGGTGGCTCGGCTGTAAGGACCTGCGCCACGATGGCCTGCGCATTCGGTCCCGTGAACGGCGGCTGTCCGACGAGCATCTCATACGTCACCGCGCCCAGCGCGTAGATGTCGGCGCGCGGGCCCATGTCGCGCTCGCCCATTGCCTGCTCGGGGGCCATGTACTGCGGCGTGCCGAGCGACAGCCCGGTCTGCGTCATGCGCTGGCCGCCGGCCTGCTCGACCGCCAGGGCAATGCCGAAATCGGCGACGAGCGCGTGGCCGTTCTGGAGCAGGATGTTCTCGGGCTTGATGTCGCGGTGGACCACACCCCGCTCGTGGGCGTACGCGAGCGCGTCCGCCGCTTCGGTCGCGATCCGCACCGCATCGCCGACCGGCAGCTGGCGCTCCCGCTCCAGTCGCGTCCGCAGCGTCTCGCCCTCGACGAACGGCATCACGTAGTAGAGGAGGCCGTCCGCGCTTCCACTGTCGAACAGCGGGAGGATGTGCGGGTGCTGCAGGCTGGCGGTGAGCTCGATCTCCTTGAGGAAGCGCTCGGGGCCGAGGATCGCCGAGAGCTCGGGGTGCAGCACCTTGATCGCGACCTGGCGGTGGTGCTTGACGTCCTGGGCGACATAGACCGTGGCCATGCCGCCCGCACCGAGCTCGCGCTCGAGGTTGTAGCGTCCCTCGAGCGCGGGGCGCAGGCGCGCGAGGCCGTCGGCGGCCACCGTCATGCGGGACCTCCGCCGTGCAGGGGAGAGTGCCGGCGCAGGCCAGCGGGGAGGCGAGCGGAGAGCGGTATGCTCGTCACCGCCGCCCTGCCTCCTCGACACGCGCCTGCCAGCCCTGAAGCAGCGTCAGCCTGCGCAACGACAGCTCCGGCGGGAGCTGCACGAGCAGGCGGGCGCCATCCGGCGCGACGGCGAAGCGCGTCGGCTGGAACGGGTCGGTGAGGAAGGGCGACGGCTGCACCACCGAATCGGCAAGGAGGCGCATCTCCCCGATCACCGGGCTGGGGCCGAGCTGCACGCTCACCGCGCGCATCCGGCCGTCGCCGCCGATGAAGAACAGCTCGCGCCCGTCGCCCCGCCACTGCGGGCTCCCGCCGCCGTCCTTCGAGACACGCACCGGCGCCATGCCGCCGGCGGCGGGGCCGAGGTACACCTCGCGGCGTCCACTCGGGTCGGATTCCCACGCGATCCACCGTCCGTCCGGCGAGACACGCGCGTCGAGGACGTTGCCTGGCCCGGTCTGCAGGCGCTCACGGCGCCCGGTCTGCAGCCAGACGCGCCAGAGCTCCCACTGCGGGCGCCCCACGTCCGGCTCCAGCACGTAGTAGATCGCGCCGTCGGCCGACCAGTCCACGGGGTCGGTCCACTTGTTCCCGCTGAGCGGGATCGAGCGTTCCGGCGCGCTGCCGTCCACCGTCACCACCAGCACGCCCGGCCCGTTCACGACAGCGACACGGGTACCGTCGGGGGACCACACAGGCGCGGAGGGGAAAGGTGCTGCCGTGGGGACGCGCACCGCCACATCGCGCACTGGATCGTACACCCAGAGGCCGTCCCCGCCGAAGGCGACGCGCCGCCCGTCCGGCGCGATGCGGAACGTCCACGTCGGGCCGGCGCCGAGCACCGGCGTGCGCCGCCCGGTGGCGCGGTCGATCCAGAAGATGCGGGCGTGTCCGGCGGCGCCAGACAGCGGCTCCCGCGCGAGGAGCAGGTCGCCGGCCGCCGTCACGACGGCGGCCTGGTCCGGCCGCTCGACGGTCGCGAGCGCCACCGGCGTGCCGAGCAGCGCGAGGCGCGAGGGGTCGAAGCGCTGCGCCATGAGTGGCGCGGGGGCGCCGAGCACCGCCTGCTCGCTTCCCTGGAAGAAGAGCAGGTAGCCGGGGGCGACGTAGCGCGGGCTGGTGACGTTCCGGGCGAGGGCGCGCGTGGCGCCGGTCCGAAGATCGCCGAGCCATAGGGTCCCGGTGCCGTCGCCGGAGCGCCAGAAGAGGAAGTGATGGCCGTCGGGGAGGAAGGACGGCTCGCGATCGCCGAGACTCCCGGGGTCGCGGCTCGTCGCCGGGCGCGGCGTGCCGCCGGCGGCCGGCACGCGCATGAAGCGGCCAAAGACCGGCGAGTACAGGATCGTGCCGCCCGGGGCCCACGCGCCGCCCGCCGGGTTCGGCGCGGGCGCAAGCCGCTGCACGCCGCCGCCGGCCACCGGCGCAACCCGTAGCCACCCGGCGCTGAAGAACGCGACCGCCGAGCCGTCCGGCGCCCAGAAGGGCTGCACGGCACCCTCGGTCCCCTCGAGGGGGCGCGCCGTGCCGTCGCTCATGCGGCGCAGCCAGATCCGGCCCCCGTCCGCAGCGACGCTGCTCACGAAGGCGAGCTGCCGGCCGTCCGGCGACAGCGCGATGTAGTGCAGCTCCAATGGCGCTTCCGCCGGCGCGCCCAGAGTCGCCGAGAGCGGCGGCGCGGTCGCCGGGCGCCCGCGCCGCACGAGGAAGGAGCCGGCAAAAGTCAGGGCGAGGAGCGTCGCCACCCCACCGGCGGCAAGGGCACGGCGGCGCCAGACCGCAGCGGCGGCCGCCCCGCGCGCCGCCGGCCTCGCCGCACGGCCCGGGACCCCGGCGCCGCTCGGGTCGCTCAGCGCGACCGCGAAGGCGCGCGCATCCGCGAACCGGTCCGCCGGCAGCTTCTCGAGCGCCGTCGCCACCGCCGCCGCCACGTGCTCGGGCACGCTCCGGCGTCGCGCCACCAGCGACCTGGGCTCCGCCGTGAGCACCTGCGCCACGACCGCCTGCGCCGTCGGCCCCGTGAACGGCGGCTCGCCCGCCAGCATCTCGTACGTCACCGCACCGAGCGCGTAGATGTCCGCGCGCGCATCGACGTTCCGCTCGCCCATGGCCTGCTCCGGCGCCATGTACTGCGGCGTGCCGAGGGAGAGCCCGGTCTGCGTCATGCGCTGGCCGCCGGCCTGCTCGACGGCGAGGGCAATGCCGAAATCGGCGACGAGCGCGTGGCCATTCTGGAGGAGGATGTTCTCGGGCTTGACATCGCGGTGGATCACGCCGCGCTCGTGCGCGTACGCGAGCGCGTCCGCCGCCTCGGTCGCGATCCGCACCGCATCCCCGACCGGCAGCTGGCGCTCCCGCTCCAGCCGGGCGCGCAGCGTCTCGCCTTCGACGAACGGCATCACGTAGAAGAGCAGCCCGCCCGCCTCGCCCGAGTCGAACAGCGGGAGGATGTGCGGGTGCTGCAGGCTCGCGGTGAGCTCGATCTCCTTGAGGAAGCGCTCGGGGCCGAGGATCGCCGAGAGCTCGGGGTGCAGCACCTTGATCGCCACCTTCCGGTGGTGCCGCAGGTCCTCGGCCAGATACACCGTCGCCATGCCGCCGGCGCCGAGCTCGCGCTCGATCGCGTAGCGGCCCGCGAGGGCCGCGGTGAGGCTCGCGGAATCAGCCATCCGCGTCCGTCAGGGCGCAGAGCCGCCTCGGCGGGCGAGCGAGTGGCAGGGCCATCGCTCCTCCATCAGGTAGCTGCAAGAAAGGGGTGCCGCGGGTTTCGGCCGGAGCAGGGAGTCGGGACAATCATAGAAGCCGCCCCCCCGGCGGGTCAACGTCCACCCGCCCCGCCGCTCCGGCCCCGGCGTCGCTACCTGCGCGGGCCGAGGCGCTCGAGCCGCACGGTCTGGAGCACCCGCGCCAGCCGGTCCGCGCTGGTGGAATCGGCGCGGATGGCGCGGACGACCACCCAGAGGCCGGGCGCGGCCTCGATCCGGAGCAGCGCCGCGCTGGCGTGGTCGTCTCACGTCCGGAGCACCCAGGCCAGCAGGCCGAAGCCAGCCGCCAGCGCGAGCGCCTCGAGGCCGAGATACAGCACGGCGCTGACCGCCGGCTGGACCCGCGGCGGCAGGTAGCAGACGGCACCGCTGCCGATCTCCTGCGCCGCGGCAGCGGCCACCAGCAACGCGATGGCCACGACGCCGAGGATCCAGCGCCTGAGCCGGCGTCGTTCCCGGGCGGGCGCGGAGGGGTCGATGGACGGGAGAACGTGTGTCATGCTCCGCCCCCCAAAATCGCTGGCGCCGCGATCGGTGCCCGAACGGCCGCAGCGGCGGCGGGCCGGGCGGCCACGGCGGGCATCGTCGCCAGGAAGAACGCGGCCACCCTGCGCCCGGAGCCGGGCTCGATGGAAAGCTCGAGGGCCGGCATTCAGCCCACCCGGCCGTCCTCGTCGAGGTCCACGCCCACGTGCTTCTCCAGCCGGCCCACGATCTCGTGGAGCAGCGCGGTCAGGTGGTCCACCTGATTCTCGAGATGCTCGAGCCGCGCCTCGATCGTCGCCGAGCGCTCACCCTGCCGCGAGATCTGCGTCTGCTGGTAGAGATCCCAGAACAGTCCCATGCGTGGGCTCCTGGTTGGGGGAGGTCCAGCGGTCCATGATTCGCCCTCCCGAGGGGCGGCGCGCCGGCTCACGCCTCTGCCGTGCGCTTCCCTTTCCGGCCGGGCTTCGGCGCGGGTTCCGCCTCCGCCTCGGCCTCCGCCTCCGGCTCCGCCCTGGTGCCTGCCGCGTCCGCCGCCGGCTCCGCGCCGGCAACCGCCGCTGCGGCTGCCGCCCGGTGGGCCCGCTCGGCCGCCCGCGCACGCTGCGCGGCCTTCCGTTTGGCCGCTGCCCGCTGGAACGTCTGCTTCCTCTTCGCCATGACGGTCTCCGATCAATGAGAGTTGGAACCGCTCGTTGCGTCCTGCGCCTTCTTCGCCCGCACCCCGAAGGTCCGCGCCGCCACGACGTTCCCGGACGCATCGCGCTCGAACGTGATCTCCTGGCCCGAGTCGAGACCCACGAACCTGTCGGCGGCCGTGGGCGCGAGCGGCTGCTCCTGCCCCTGGAGCGAGAGCACGAGGTGGTCGCCGTCGCGACGGACCTCCGCCTTCGGGCCGCCGGCGTCGGGAATCTCGTACGTTCCGGCGAAGGCGTCGAGGGCGTCCGGCGCGATCGCGACGACGTGCACGACGCGCGGCCGGATGCCCGGCCAGCCGTAGACGCGCGCTGCGGCGCGCACGATCTCGCCCGCCAGCGCGCCGCCGGCGTCGCTGTTGGTGAAGACGACGACGCCCTCGCCCCGATGCACGTAGGCGACGAAGTGGCTGCGGAAGCCCTCGTTCGCGCCGCCGTGCTCGAAGACGAGCGAGTCGGCGGCGCCTTCGACCTGCGGCCCGAGCCCCCAGCCGCCCAGGCCGGGCGTGAGCATGGTGTCCACCATGGCACGCGAGAGCACCGGCGAGCGCTCGCCGCGCGCCGTCGCCTGGATGCCCATGACGTAGCGCGCGTAGTCGGAGGCGTTGGTCCACAGCCCGGCCGCGGCCATCTCGGGATACGTGTGGTACATCCCCTTCACCGGATTCCCGTTCGCGCGGTAGCCCGTGGCGGCGAGCGGCCGCTTCGCCGCGGGGAGCGGCTGCTCGTAGGTGCTCTCGCTCATTCCGAGCGGATCCAGCACCTCGCGCCGCATGATGTCGGGGAACGGTCGGCCGTAGCGCTCCGTCACGAGCAGCTGCATGACCGTGTAGCCGCCGCCGGAGTAGCGCCACTTGGTGCCCGGCTGGATGTCCGCCACGACGGGCGCCGAGTTGGCCGGCTTCGCGCCCTCGAGCACCTGCACGACCGTGGGCACCGGCTCGCCCGCGGCGTAGCCGGCAAAGCCGTGGACCGTGAGTCCGGCCGTGTGCGTGAGCAGCTCGCGCAGCGTGACGGGCTGCTTCCGGGTGAAGGAGTCGACCGGCACCTTCCACCCGGTGAGCACCCGGTTCACGTCCTCGTCCAGCGAGAGCTTGCCACGCTGCACGAGCTTCAGCGCCGCGAGCGCCGCCACCGGCTTGCTCATGGACGCGGCCTGGAAGAGGGTGTGCACCGTCACCTTCCTCCCCGAGGCGACGTCGGCCAGCCCGTACCCGCCGGCCCAATCGATCTTCCCGTCGTGGATCACGGCTACGCTCACGCCGGGCACGCCGTAATGCTCCATTCGCTCGGCGAGGGTGTAGCCGGGCGCGCCCCCGCTCTCGATCTCGACGGCGCGCAGGAGCGAGCGCTCGACGGCAGCCTTGCGCTCCAGCGGCGTGGCGGGGAGCTGGGCGCGGAGGGGCGCGAGCGGCCCAATCGCGCCGAGCAGGGCGGACACGCCGAGCAGGGCGGCGGCGCGCGAGGGGGTGCGGCGGAGGCGTCGCATGGAGGCTCCGGGCTGAGTCGTCAGGGAGTGGACGGATCGGCGCCCTCGCGCCGGTCCGCGTTGACTATCGTGAAGTGCGCCACCTCGCCGCGGTGGCGGGCACGGGGAAAGCGCCGGGGCCGGCGGCTGAGCCACACCCATCCTCCGCTTTGCTCATGGACGTTTCAGGAATCTGAAGTAGAAGGCCGCGAACACCAGGACGATTCCTGCGTTCACCGTCAGCCGTTCCCAGAACCGGTTCTTGAAGAACAACAAATCGACCGCGACGATCACGGCTGCCATCAAGACTATGTAGATCGCGGTAGCTTTCTGGCTTGCCATTCCAGTGCCTTTGACTGTTCGGCCCCTCGATCGGGGACTCCAGGAGTGTTCAGAGGGAGATCTGGCAGACGAACCCGGATACCCGCAGCGCATTATCACACGACTAGTCTTGAGCGGGCATTGCCGGGTTGAAGATGATCTCCCACAGGTGCCCATCAGGATCCGAGAAGTAGCCTGAGTAGATCCCCCAAGCCCTCTCGCGCGGCGCTTCGGCGACACGAGCGTCCGCTGCGGTGGCCTGTCGGATGATTTCGTCCACTTCCTTTCGACTCTTCGTCAGGTAGCCCAGGCTGAATTCCACCTGGCTCGGCGGGGTGTCAGGGGCTCCCGCATCCTTGATGAAATCGCTGCGAGGATAGAGCGCGAGGATCAGACCGCCCTGCAGCTCGAAGAGCGCCAAGGCGCCCGAAGCTCCGCTAACGGGGTCCGTGTATTCTGTGCCGATGATCTTGCCAGGCAGGCCGAGCCCGTCTCGATAGAACGCCAGAGAGACGTCCAGGTCCCGGACCGCGAGCGTAACCACGTTCAGGCGTGGGTCCATCTCAACTCCCTGCCGTGGTGGGGGTCGTGAGGGCTGCTTCCTTTGCCACGGTCGGATACCAGTGGTAGAGCAGGACGGCCTTCACGCCGGCGTTGGCCGCCATCCGACCCACGTCCCTGATGTCGAGGTGCTCCCTGGTCATGTGCGCCTCGAACTCGTTGCGGCGCGCCGGCGACCAGTGATTCTTTCGCGCCATGCGATCGACGAACTCACCGATGGCCACGGAGTTCTCCACCTCCGACACGAGCACGTCGGCGCCCCCGGCGAGTCGGGCCACCGCATCGCTCGGTCCGGCGTCGCCGGTGAACACGATCGTGCCATGCGGCGTCTCGAACCGGTAGGCGTACGATTTCATGATCGCGCGCGGCATCAGGGCGTAGTGCGTATTTCCTACCGCAACGACCCTGATCTTGTCGTCCTGGCAGACGACACCCTCGCCGATCTCGTGAACCGCGAACGGGCTCGTTGCCGGCACGCCGCCTTGTGGGCCACCGGCCTCGGCGGCAAAAACAGCATACGGGATACTCATGTACCGGTACGCCGCGTTAACCAGGGCCTTCGTCTGCGGCGGGCCGTAGATGTTGATGGTGTGAGCCGCGTCGGCTGCGTCCTTCTGCTGAAAGTCGTTCGCGAGGACATCCGCCAGGCCGAGCGTGTGATCGGCGTGCAGGTGCGTGAAGAAGATGGTGCCGATCGTCTCCGAGGCAATGCCGGCCTTCAAGAGTCGTCGCGCGGTGCCGATACCGCAGTCGATCAGGTAGCGGCGACCATCGACAATGAGCAGCGTTGCCGGCTCGGACCGGTCCGCGCGCAGCGGCGGCCCGGCGGCGGTACGTCCCATTCGAACTCGTAGCTCACATCACCAATCTACCGGCTTGACCGAGATCGGACAAAGCGTGTGCCAGGGGTGCGTGGTGGAAGCGACCGGGGTGCGGCGGACCGAGGACGCTGAGCGGCGCGGCCAGCGCTATGAGCATCATCGTGAGATCCAGCGAAAACAGCGGGTGTTGCGAAACCCTTTCAGGACGTTGCATCTCGCAAAGGAGGACGTGTTGACCCGCTTTCATGGCGGCGCGCACGTTTCGGATGATTTGTTCGGCGCGCATTATGTCTACGCTCCGTCAAAGCGCGCCGGTCTGCTTCGTGTTCGACTATCCGCGCTCCGGGCAGGCGCTCCGACGTGACATTCGCCTTCGCGGCCAACATCGGGCCGACATGCCCCATTTCACGGAGCGCTGCAGGCCGGGAAGCGTCTTGGCCGCCGGAGCATCGACGCTTTCCGCGATGCCGCGCTGCGGCCCGGGCAGGCTGGCGATGTAGGCGAAGACCGGCTTGTCGCCGACCGCAGCCTCCGCGGGCCTTGGCCTGCCGGTCATGGCTCCCGGCAGCGCGGTGGCAGCCCTGCCCTGTGCCGCCGTGCGCTTGGCCGGCTTCCGGCCTGCGGGCCTGGAAGTGTTGTTAGCCGCACGCGCGCCGGTAGTGCATAGCGACTGCGCCGTTGCGGAGCGGCGTCGACGAGATCAGCTCGAGCCATCGCGTGCTGGGTAGCCCGCCCTGGTAAAGGGTCGGGCCGTGCCCGGCAATCCTGGGATGGACAAGGAACTGGTACTCGTCGATCAGATCCAGCCGGTCCAGCTCGGTCGCGAGCTTGCCGCTACCGAGGAGCACGCCGGCAGGGGTCGCATCCTTGAGATTCTGCAGGCTCGTGCGCAAGTCCCCGGCGATATGGTGGCTGTTGGTCCACGGGAAGTCCGTTCGCGTCGACGACACCACGTACTTCGGCTTGGCCTCCAACTTGACCGCCCACTCGCGCATCGCTGGCGGTGCCTCTTCGTCGCCGCGAGCGACCGCCGGCCAGTAGCCCTCCATCATCTCGTAGGTGACGCGGCCCCACAGCATCGCCCCACTCTCATCCATGAGGCGGGTGAAGAAAGCGTGTGTCTCGTCGTCGGCGATTCCCTCCTGGTGGTCGACGCAGCCGTCCAGGGTTACGTTGAGGCTGAAGGTTAGAAGTCCCATACGATTTTGCTCCGAGTTCGGCATCCCGCTGGATGGTCGCTTGTCGCCGAGTACCTCGCAGCGGCTAACGGTTTGGCCGTAAGCTGCGCGGCCCGTGTTGTCGGGGTCAAGCCTGCCCACGGTACCGCGTCAGCTTCACGGCCTTCTTACGGCGCGTGATGCTCGCGCGCCGCGAAGCGGACCGGGCGCACGCGCAGCGAGTTCGTCCGCGACGCCCTCCGCCGTCAGCTGGCGATCGCGCAGGTCGAGGATCTTCGCCGCAGGATCATGCCCTTCGCGGAGGCCCAGGGCTACTTGACCGACGAGGACGTCTTCCGCGACGTTTCGTGAGGGTCTTCCTCGACACCAACGTCCTGGCCTCCGCTGTCGCAACTAGGGGCATTTGCGAGGACGTCCTTCAAGTCGCTCTCGCCGAGCATGAGGTCGTCGTCAGCGAACACGTCCTCACCAAGCTGAGCCGTGCCCTCCAGGATCGCAGCTTCAGAGTCCGGAAGGTGTCGTCAGTATACTCGCGGTAGATCGTCTTCCGGTAGGCGGTCGAGTTCGGATCGAGCGTGCCCCTCGAGGCGCCCGATTCAGGACGTGGGTGTAGATCATCGTGGTCTTGACGCTTCGGTGCCCGAGCAGCTCCTGCACGGTGCGAATGTCGTAGCCGTCTTCGAGGAGGTGGCTGGCAAAGGAGTGGCGGAAGGAGTGGCAGGATGCCCTCTTCGCGATGCCGCTACGCCGCACCGCCTGCGTCACTGGGGTTGCACGGCGCTCTCGTGCAGGTGGTGGCGGCGGCGCTGTCCGGCGCGGCGTCGGTGTAAAGGCGTGTGGCCGGAAAGATCCATTGCCACGCAAGCAGGCGGCCCGCCGCCGGGGACTTGCGGGCGAGCGCGGCGGGCAGCGCGACCCAGCCGGCGCTCCGCCGGATACTGCCATTCTGCTCCGACGGTGCCAGTGGGCGCGGGGCAGAGACATAGCGGCCGGGGGCGACGTGCCGGGGCACCAACCTTTACCGCCCCCCCGCCGCTCCCCGCGCGCACCCCGAACGCGGTCAGCGCCACCACCTTCCCGGCCGAGTCCAGCCCGGCGCGGCGGACGCCGACCGTCAATCCACCGGGAGGTCCTCGTTCGGGCCTACTCGTATCTCAGCGCGTCGGCCGGGTCCAGCCGCGCCGCGCGCCGTGCGGGCAGGTAGGCGGCGAGCAGGACCACCAGCGCGAGCAGCGCGGCCACCGCCGAGATGGCGGCCGGCCCGGGCCGCGCGGCGCCGACCACCAGCCCGCTCACCACCCGGCCGAGCAGCAGCGCGGCCGGCAGGCCGAGGACGAGCCCGGCGATGCCCAGCACGGCGCCCTCCTCCACCACCAGCCGGGTCAGCTCGCGGCGTGTGGCGCCGAGCGCCATCCGGATGCTCAGCTCGCGCGTGCGCTCGGCCACCGACTGGGCGAGGACGCCGTACAGTCCGACGGCGCCGAGGGCGAGCGCCGCGATGCCGAAGAGGATCACCCAGGTGGCCGCCATGCGCTGCTGCCACAGCGATGCCGCCAGGTGCTGCGCCATCGTCGCCTCGGCGTAGGTGGGCAGGGCGGGATCCAGCGCCGCGACCGTGCGGCGGAGCGAGGCGAGCACCCGCGCCGGCGCGGGACCGCTCGCGACGAGGATCACGCGGCCGTCGTAGTTCTGGGCGAGCGGCACGTAGAGAACGGGGGGCGCCGGCTCGGTGAGGGAGCGCCAGCGGCTGTCGGCAGCCATGCCGACCACCTCGAGGGGCGGTCCGGCGGGGCCGTTCCAGGGTGGCACGACGATGCGCCGGCCGATCGGGTCGAGCCCCGGCCAGAGGCGGCGCGCCAGCGCCTCGTTCACGATCGCGACGCCGGGCGCGCCCGCGCGGTCGGCGGCGGCGAAGTCGCGCCCGCGGACGAGCGGAATGCCGAGGGTGGCGAAGAAGCCCGGCGCCACCACCGCGTATGCCGGCCGCAGCCCGAGCTCGAGCGCGCGTCCGTGGAAGACGTCGGGCGGCGGCACCTCGCCGGGGTGAAACACCGAGATGCCGCAGGTGCAGTCGGTCGGCGGCACGCCGGTCGCCAGGCTGGCGGCGTGGACTCCCGGAAGCGCCGCCGCGCGCGCGAGCGCTTCGCCAAGGAAGGCCGCGCCGCGTTCCGGCGAGTAGCCCTGTGTGCCGAGATCCACCGAGACCATGGCGACAGCGCGTGTCTCGAACCCGGCGGGCGCGGTCACGATCCGGTAGAGCCCGAGCAGCAGCATGGCCGCGGTCACGAGCATCACGAACGAGAGCGCGACCTGGCCGCCCACCAGCGCGCGCTGGAGCCGCGAGCGGCGCGGCGCGGCGCCGCGGCCGCCCTCCCGGAGCACGCTCATGGGGGTGAGCCGCGCGGCGCGCAGCGCCGGGAGCGCCGCCACGACCAGCCCGGTCGCGACCGCGGCCGCGAGGGCGAACGCGAGCACGCGCGGGTCGAGGGGCACGCGAAGCTCGTGGAGCACCGACGAGGGAGGCTGCGCCGCCGTCGCCAGTCGGGAGAGGAACCGGGCCAGAAGAAGCCCGAGCGCCGCGGCAGGAAGCGAGAGCACGAGGCCCTCGATCAGCGCCTGCCGGACGAGGCGACCCGGCCCGCCGCCCAGCGCCAGCCGCGCCGCCATCTCGCGACGCCGCGCGCCGAAGCGGACCAGCAGCAGCCCGGCCACGTTCGCGCACGCGATGACCAGCACCAGCGCCACCGCCCCGAGCAGCAGCCGCAGCATGCCGGCGACCTCCTCGCGCTGGTCGGGATAGAGGCCGAGGCCGGCCGTGAGCGCCGCGTGCCGGTTGACGTTCGTGAGCGGGTACGCGCGCGCCAGCCGGGCGGAGACCACCGCGAGCTGCGCCCGCGCGTCCGCCAGCGTGGCGCCCGGGCGCAGGCGGCCGAAAAGCTGCATCCAGCCGGCCGCCCGGTCGTCCTCGATCCCCGCCGACAACCGCGGCATGGCCACCGGCCGGGCGGACAGCGGCAGCCACAGGTCCATCGGGTAGCCCGTCGCCGTGCCGGTGAAGCCGCCGCCCGCGACGCCCACGATGCGGAACGCGGCGCCGTTCACGCGGATCGTGCGGCCCACGACGTCGGGCGCTCCCCCGAACGCGCTCCGCCACAGCCCCTCGCCCAGCACCGCCACGCGGTTCTCGCCCGGCGGCGCGTCGTCCCGCGCGTCCAGCAGGCGGCCCAGGCGCGGCTCGACGCCGAGCGCCGCGAAATAGCCGCCCGTCACGAGATCGGCGCGCAGGCGGACCGCCGCGCCGCCCCCGCCGGCCCCCCCGTTCACGCGAGCCCCCACATGCGCCGCCAGCGCCTCGAGGGCCGGCACGCCGGCCGCATAGTCGTGGAAGTCCGGCAGGCTGAAATTGTCGTAGACGCCCGACGGCTGGACGCGCGAGAACGTCACCAGCCGCTCCGGCGCCCGCACACCGGCCAGCGGCCGCAGCAGCACCGCATCCACCACGCTGAACACACCCGTGGCGCCACCGATCGCGACGGCGAGGGTGAGCAGCGCCGTCGCGGCGAGGGCCGGCTGCCGCCGGAGCCCCCGCGCCGCGTGGCGAACATCCCGCACGAGCCCGTCCAGCACGGCGCTCGCCCGCGCGTCCCGCACCGCCTCCTTCACCTGCTCCGCGCCGCGCAGCTCCAGCAGCGCCGCGCGCCGCGCCGCCGCAGGGGAGAGCCCGGCCGCCCGCTTCTCGTCGATGAGGAGATCGAGATAGGACCGGACCTCCTCGTCCAGCTCCCGCTCCGCCCGCGCACGACCCACCGTGACGCCGACGAAGCTCCGGATCCGCGATGCCAGCGACATCCAGCCTCCTCAACCCGCCGTGTCCGACCCGCGGCGATCCGCCGCGATCCCACTCCCCAGCTCGCCGGGGCCGCGCGGCGACCCGAGCTGCCGGGCTCCACGGCGGCCCACCGCCCCCTTCCTCACCCCGCCTCGAGCGCCGCCGTCATCGCCGCGGCGATCCGCCGCCACTCCCCCGCCTCCCGCGCAAGCCGGCGCTCGCCCGCCGCCGTCAGCCGGTAGAACTTCGCCCGCCGGTTGTTCTCCGACGCGCCCCACGAAGCCTCGACCGCCCCCGCGCGCTCCAGCCGATGCAACGCCGGAAACAGCGAGCCCGCCCCTACCTGGAACGTGCCCCGCGAGATCTGCTCGATCCGCCGCGCCACCCCTAGCCCGTGCAGCGGCTGCAGCGAGAGCGCCTTCAGCACCAGCAGGTCGAGGGTCCCCTGCAGGATCGAGGGTGTGCTATCGCCGGGCATCTCGTCTCTCCCCTGCCATGGTTCGTCCCCGCCGGATCGCCGGCGTCCACGGTCCGGCCTGCCGCGCCTCTTCGTATCGCCATTCGATAGGAACGTAGCCGCGTCTCGTATCGGATGTCAATAGGAGAGGGGGGCGGCCGCGAAGGCGAGCCCCGCACGGCGCTCACCGCCTTGCGTGTCCGGCGCACCCGAGTCCCGGGCTGGCGGCTCTCCGGCTTGCGTGGCATCGCGCGGGCGCCGCAAGATTCGGCGTCCGCCTCGAGCCGACCCATTCCAGCCCGGAGCCGCCATGTCCTCCGCACGCATCAGCGCCGGCGCGCCCTCCGCCGCACGCGCCCGGCCAGTCGTTCCGCATCAGGCGACGTTTCCCGACGCCGCGTCGGCGGCGCGCGTCCGGGCGCGCGGTGCGGCCCGGGTCCGCGGCCACCTCGGCTCGGTCCGCCGCCTGGCAGGACTCGCCGCTCTTCCGGTCCTCGCCCTCCTCTCCGGCGCCCTCGCGCTGCCAGTATCTCTCATCGCGCTCCTCTCCCCCGCGGCCCTGGCCGCGCAGCAGGCGGGAGCGGCGAAAGTGATCGCGCTGGAGCCGTCGCCGCGCACCGTCGCCTACGGCTACTACTCGGCGCGGGCGAAGCCCGTGCTGCGGATCCGGTCTGGCGATGTGATCCGGGTGCACACGCTGATCACGTCGACGCCGGAGCGGCTGGAAGGCGCGGGGGTGCCCGCGTCGGAGGTGGAGCCGGCGCTGCGCGCGGTCGTGGACAGCGTGGTGGACCGTGGGCCGGGCGGGCACATCCTGACGGGCCCGATCTACGTGGAGGGGGCGGAGCCGGGGGACGTGCTGGAGGTGGACATCCAGAAGATCGACCTGGCGATCCCGTATGCCTACAACGCGTTCGGGCCGACATCGGGCTTCCTGCCGGAGGCGTTCCCGGGGCAGCGCCGGATGAAGATCATCCCGCTGGACGCGAAGGCGGGGGTGGCGCATTTCGCGCCGGGGATCGACGTCCCGCTGCGCCCCTTCTTCGGCTCGATCGGGGATGCGCCGCCGGACTCGATGGGCCGCTGGAACAGCGCGCCGCCGTGGAAGAACGCGGGCAACCTGGACAACAAGGAGCTGGTGGCGGGGACGACGCTCTACATCCCGGTGTGGGCGCCGGGCGCGCTGCTGGAGATCGGCGATGGGCACGCGGGCCAGGGCAACGGCGAGGTGGACATCACGGCGCTGGAGACTTCGCTGGTGGGGACGTTCCGGATCCGGGTGCGGAAGGACATGCACCTGGAGTGGCCGATGGCGGAGACGCCCACGCACTGGATCGCCATGGGCATGGACCGGGACCTGGTGCGGGCGGCGAAGATCGCGCTGTCGAACGCCATCGGCTTCCTGGCGACCACGAAGCACCTCTCGCGGGCGGACGCCTACATGCTGTGCTCGGTGGCGGCGGACATGGACGTGACGGAGCTGGTGGACGGCAACGTGGGCGTGCACGTGATGATCCCGAAGCGGATCTTCACGGCGGAGAAGGCGGCGCCAGGCGACGACGGCGCCGCGCCGCGCCGGCGGTGAGACCCGGGATCGGGGGCTCGGTGCTCGGGGCTCGGGGGGTTGCCGGCGGGTTTCACCTCCCCTGTCCTCCCGGCGGTTCGCCGGCGACGCCCATTCCCTCGTCCGGGGCCGCCCGGGCCTCGCGCTTCCCTTCTGTCACGTTGTCGTAGAAGCGGGTGGTCGGGTAGGCGAAGTCAATGTCCTCGCGCGCGCCGAAGGCGCGCAGGATCTCCTCCCACATGGCCTGGCTGGTGCCGCGCCGGCGGCGGGCCTCGCAGAGATAGCGGACGGTGAGGACCACGCCGCTGTCGGCCACGCTCGTGTAGACGGTGGGCTCGAGGGTGGAGTAGAAGATCATGAAGCGACGGCTGGCGGCGAGGACGCGGCGCTCGGCGTCGGCGGTCAGGTGGTCGCTCTGGGCGCGGGCGATGCCGAGCAGGATCTCCTTGGCGGCCTCCCAGTCGCTCTCGAACGTGACCATGACGGGGATCTCGTTCCAGATGTAGGGGAAGCCGCGGGTGTAGTTGGCGAGCGGCTCGGAGAAGACCTGGCCGTTGGGGATGTGGATGATGCGGCCGGTGCTCTGGTCGGCGCCGACCCAGTTGCCGATCTCGAGGATGGTGAACTGGAAGACGCGCTGGTCGACGACATCGCCCGCGTGTTGGCCGAGCTGGATGCGGTCGCCGACCACGAAGGGGCGGCGCCAGAGGATGAAGAGCCAGGCGGCGAAGTTGGAGACCGGGTCCTTCAGGGCGACGGCCAGCCCGGCGCCGACCAGGCCGAGGAAGGTGGCGACGGAGGTCAAGCCCTCGAACCAGACGCGGCCGACCAGGAAGACGCCGAAGGCCACGGCCACGTAGGCGGTGATCTTTCGCCAGTGGTAGCGGAGCCGCACGTCGGGGGTGCGGCGCCGTACCACGAAGAGCAGCACCCAGCGGAGCAGCGTGAGCGCCAGGATGATGACGAGAGAGGTGAGGAGCGCGTTCTGCGAGGCGCTCCAGTGCACCATCGATCCCAGCGACTGCAGGGCCTGTTGCATCGGCAGCTCCGAGAGGGGGGCCGGCGCCCGCGGGAGCATGCAAGCGACAGGCCCTCGGAAGCCGGCTCTTAGTGCACGTTCTCGAAGCCGTGCGTCCTCGCGAGGCGGCCCCTCGGGTCGAGCAGCCGGTACAGCCCGGGAAGCAGAAGCAGCACGATCGGTCCCGACAGCACGAACCCGCCGATGACGGCTACGGCCAGCGGCTGCATCAGCTGGGCGCCTTCGCCAAGGGCGAGCGCGAGCGGCGCAAGCGCGAAGGCGGTGGCGAGGATGGTCATGGCGACCGGTCGCAGTCTGCGCCGCGACGCACGCGCCCACGCCTCGGTGGGGGCGAGTCCGGCGCGCAGCGCTTCGCGGCCCTCGTGGATCACGAAGATGGCGTTCTCGCCGACGATGCCCACCATCATGATCGCGCCGACGTAGCTGGAGATGTTGAGCGTCATGCCGGCGAGCATGAGGGCGCCGAGCACACCCGGCAGCACGGCGGCCGCGCACAACGCGGTGACGATGGGCGCCCTCCAGTCGGCGAACTCGAAGAGCACGACGATGCCGACCAGCACGAGGCCGCCGAGCAGGACGAACAGCAGATCGCGGAAGGAGCTCTGCTGCTGCTGGTAGAGCCCGCCGTACTCCAGCGAGACCCCCGGTCCCAGATCGACCTGGCGAGCAATGGCGGCCTTGATGTCGGACACGGCGCCGCCGAGATCGCGGCCGGACAGCCGTGCGGTCACGCCAAGGTAGGTCTTGAGATTCTCGCGGTCGATCTCGGCCTCGGGCTCACCGGTCCGGATGGTGGCCACGGCGCCCAGCGGGATCAGGGCATCGCCAGCACGGAGGCGGACGTCGGCAAGCGGGCCGGCATGCGGCTCGAGCACGCGCAGGTCGTACATGCGGTCGCCGATGCGGACCTGATCAACCACGGTGCCGAGCACGGCCGGCTCGATCTGAGCGTGGACGTCCTGTGTGGTCAAGCCGTAACGCGCCGCCGCGGCCGTATCGATCCGGATATCGAGCGCCGGGCCGGCAATGGTGATCCCATTGAAGATGTCCTCGACGCCCGGCACATGGGAGATGACCGCCGCGATGCGGCGCGCATCCCTGGAGAGCACGGCCGGGTCGTCGCCGAAGATCTTGATGTCGATCGGCTGGGGCTCACCACCCGTCAGGTCCCCGATGTTGTCCTCGAGGAGCTGCCCGAAATCCGTGTGCACGGCCGGCTCGAGCTGCGCCAGCCGGGCGCGCAGATCGTCGATCACCTCGTCGACGGGCCGGCGTTGGCGGCGCGGCTTGAGGTTGATGACGTAGTCGCCGCGGTTGGGCTCGGTGATGAAGAAGCCGAGCTGCGTGCCCGTCCGGCGCGAGTAGCCGGCCACATCCGGCAGCGCCAGGATCACCTTCTCCATCTGGTCGAGCATCTGGTTCGTGTCGGTCAGCGAGGTGCCCGGCGGCGTCCAGTAGTCGAGGATGATCGAGCCCTCATCCATCGCGGGCAGGAAGTCGGTGCCGATGCGGCCGTAGAGCAGCCAGCCGAAGGCGACGAGGCCGAGCAGCGCCACAGGCGCGAGCAGCGGCCGCGCCATGAGGACGCGTACGGCGCGCTCGTAGCCATCGCCCAGCACGCGCGCGCGCCGATGGAGCCAGCCCCGGACTCCGCCGGCGGGCTGCGAGGATTCGGGCATCGGCTCGCCCGGCCTGCCCGGCTCCTCATGCTCCGCTTGCTCCCCATGCTGCCCAGGCTCCGCAGGCGTGGCGCCGAAGCGGGCGACGGCCGTGGGCACGACGAACGTCGCCACGAAGAAGGAGACGATGAGGGCGAGCGCCATGGTGAGCGCGAGCGGCTTGAAGAAGGCTCCGGTCACGCCCGGGAGCAGGGCGAAGGGCAGGAGGATGATGGTGGTCGAGAGGGAGGACCCGATCAGCGCGGGCAAGAGACCACGCACGGCGGCATCGGCCGGGTCGTGCTCGCGCAGGGCGCGGCGGTGCTCGATGTCCTCGATGACGACGATGGCGTCGTCGGCGATGAGGCCGAGCGCGGCGGCCACGCCCGCGAGCGTCATCAGGTTGACGCTCTGGCCGGCGACCCCGAGCGCGAGCTCGACCACGGCTACAGTGAGCGGGATCGTCGCCACGGCCACGAGCGCGAGGCGGAAGCTGCCCAGGAACAGCAGCAGGATCACGGCGGCGAGTCCCACGCCGATGAAGATGGCGTCGCGGGTCCCGTTGACGGAGCTGCGGACGAAACGAGCCTGGTCGTAGAAGGTCAACCAGCGGACGCCGCGCGGGATCAGGTCGGGACGGTCCCGGAGCGTCTGCTGGATCGCATCGGCGATGTTGAGCGTGTTGGCCGAAGGCTGGCGCACGATGTTGACGAGCACGGCGGGCCTGCCGTCGTCGGTCGTGCGGATGTAGGAGATCTCGTCGGCCACCGTGACGGTGCCGAGCTGGCCGAGCGTGGCCGGCGGCCCGTGCGGCGCGGGCACGGCCAGGCCGCGGAGCTGATCGAGCCCGTGGACGCGGCCATTGACCAGAACCAGGTAGAGCTCGTGATTCTGCTCGAGGAGGCCGGCGGAGAGCACGTCGTTGTCGGCGCGGATCGCGTCCACCACGTCGGCAGCGGAAAGCCCGCGTCCCTGGAGGGCGCGGGGGTCGAGCCGGACCCTGAACTCGCGCTGGCGGCCGCCCTGGATCTGCACCTCCGACACGCCCTCGATGCGCAGCAGCGCGGGCTTCAGCGTGTACTCGGCAAGATCCCAGAGCTGCGCCTGCGAGAGACTGTCGGAGCTCAGCGAGTAGCCGAGGATGGGGAAGATGGCGGTGTTCATCCACTCGACATCGATGCGCGTGTCCGGCGGGAGGTCCGGGCGCACGCGCTGCGTCTCCGCCTGCACGCGCTGCAGCGCGACCTGCATGTCCGTGCCCCAGGCGAAGCGCGCGGAGATCTCGGTCGAGCCGCGGGAGGTGATCGAGCGTACGAGCAGGATGCTCGGCACGCGGCGGATCGCCTCCTCCAGGGGGCGGGTCACCGTCGGCATCATGCGCGCGGCGGGCTCCTCGCCCGCATCCGCGATCACCTTCACGATCGGGAAGGTGACGGACGGGAAGATGCTGGAGGGGAGGCGCAGGGAGGTGTAGATGCCAGCCGCGGCGAGGAGCGCCAGCAGCCCGAACACCGCCGCGGCGCGGTGGCGCGCGTGATGGACGATACTCACGGCATCGCCCGGACACGCGTACCGTCCGGCAGTCCGACCTGTCCGGAGACGATCACCCTCTCGCCGACCGCAATGGCGGGCGACACGATCTCGACGCGCGCGCCGTCGCGCAGGCCGGCCTGCACGTCGATCCAGTGCGCACGCCCGTCCGCTCCGACCACGGCCATGCGGGTTGTGCCCGTGACATCGTTCGCGAGCACCGCGGCGTCCGGTACGACGATCACGTTCCGCCGCTCGGCGACGACGATCCGGGCCGTGCCGAAGAGCCCAATGGACAGATCGGGACGCGGCGGCGAGAAGTCGAGCCGCACCGGCGCGCTCAGATTCTGGCTGGAGGCCGAAGGCAGCAGGCCGTGCACGACCGCGGAGGCGCCCGTGGCGCCGATCGCGGGGATGTCGACCGTGGCGCGCTGCCCCGGCTGGACCCGGGCCACATCCGTCTGCGCCACCTGCGCATCGAAGAACACGGCGCCGGCCTCCGCGATCGTGAGCAGCACCTCGCCCTCATCGAGGTAATCGCCCTCCTCGGCGCTGTGGGAGAGCACCATGCCCGCGGCCGGCGCGTGCAGCGGCTGCACCACCAGGTTCCGGCGCGCGGTCGCCATGGCGCGGCGGGCATCGGCTGAATCCGCACCGGTGCGCGCGTCCCTCAGCATCGCCTGGGCGCCTTCCAGCGCGGCCTGGCTGTTCTTCGACACCACCTGCGCCACAATCTGACCGGAGGCGACCCGGTCGCCGTCCGTGACGCGCAGCGAGACGAGGCGGCTGGGGAACGGAGCACGTACGCGGTCCTGCCTGCGCGCCTCCGTCCGGCCCGGCCCACCAACGGTCAGGTCCAGCAATGCCCGCTCGGCGCGCGCCATCTGGACAGGGGTGGCTGCCGCGGCTGGTGCCTCCGCGGCCGCCGTGTCTGCGGCGGGCTGATCCGTCGCATGCCCATCACCCCCCGCGCACCCCGTCATGACCCCAGCGAACAGCGCGGCGGCCACGCCCTGTGCGACTCGCATCACCTGGACCCCCACCGGATCAGGTCGGCCTCCGCGGCCCTGTAGCCGTAGATGGCATCCTGACGATCCTGCAGCGCCTGAATCCAGGCGTCGTATGCATCCAGCACCTCCAGCGCACTGCCCTGCCCGCCGCGATAGAGGCTCTCGGCCTCGAGGTAGGCATCCTGCGCCGCCGTGGCCGCCTCGGTGCGTGCCTCGTACTCGCGATAGAAGCCGGCCATGTCCGCCCAGGCACGGCTCCAGCTCAGGCGTACGAGGCGACGTGTCTGGACCGCCCGGTCCCGCGCCCGCTGCATGTCCGCGGCGGCCTCGGCTAGCCGGCCCCGGTGGATCCCCGCGTCCCAGAAGGGCAGCGAAAAGGCGAGCATTACCTCCGCACCCGCGCCGCGCCCGCCGTTCAACAGCGCGACGTCGGAGCCGACGAATGGCTGCGCGCCAATGTCCGCCTCGAAGTCGAGGTGCGGCTTGCGCCCTGCACGGGCAGCGCGTACGCCGGCGGCGGCGGCCCGGATCTGCGCCTCCGACTGCGCGACGTCCGGCACCGTGACCCAGGGCGAATCGACCGGGGGAGCGGGTGGCGCGGGGGCCGGCAGAGCCGAAAGCTCGAGCGCCGAGTCAGGGGCCAGGCCCAGCAGCTCGTTCAGCTCCATCCGCGCATCCTCGAGCTCACGCTGCGCGGCCGCGATGTTGGCGTGCGCGGCGGCCACGCGCTGGCGGGTGCGGAGCAGATCCGACCCGACACCCTGGCCGGCGGCGCGCCGTGCCTCGATCACCCGGAGGTAGGCCTCGAGCCGCTCGAGACCGCGCTGCCGGAAGCTCAGCCCCGCCTGCGCGCGCAGCACAAGGCTGTAGCCGCTACGGACGGCGCGGTCCACGTCTCGCACGCTCATGCGGTACGAGAAGCCGAGCGCATTCGCTTCGGCCCGTGCCTGCGCAAGACCGGCGCGCAGCTCGCCCCCCTCGTACAGCGGCGTCTGCCCCAGCACCCTCGGAAACGCCTCTGTCCCGGCGTAGTCCTGCGGCGCACCCGTGTGCATATCGCTCGCGATGGAGAGCCTCGGGTACAGTGCACCGTGTGCCTGCTGGACGCGCGCGATCGCAGCCTGCACCTCCATCCTGGCGACGGGGAGCTGCGCGTTGCGCAGCTCCGCCTCCCGCAGCGCCGTCTCGAGGGTGATGGGCGCGCTGCTGTCCGGCACCTGAGCGGCGAGCGGAGCGGCGCCGAGCAGGGCTGCCCCCAGCGCAAGCGAGATGGTCGGTTGAAGCAGAGTGCGACGGTTCAGAGGCGCCTCCATAACGCGACGTGCAGCGGCGCGCCAATCGGCGTACAGGCTACGGGACCGCCGAGCGGACCCGGCCGGCTCTCGGCTGGCCACGGCCCGCCCGAACGGCCGCGCACGAGCCCGAACAATTTGGGTGGCGAACCTTTCACCAGGATTACAGCGGCCGGCGGGGTTGCTGCGGCGGGCCGGCCTCACGCGGCCGGGAAGGAGAGCGCGGCGATGGTGCCTCCCGCGGAGCCGGGCCGGAGCGCCACCTCGCCGCCATGGCTGCGCGCGATCCACTCGGCGATCGAGAGGCCGAGCCCCGCGCCGGCCGCGCCCTCTTCGCGCGAGCGGCCCGCGTCGGCACGGTAGAAGCGCTCGAAGACGTGCGGCAGCGCGGCCCCGGGCACGCCCGGGCCGGTGTCCTCGACGAGGACGCGGGACGTCCCGTCCACGCGGCCGGCCGAGACCGTGACGCTCCCGCCGGGCGGCGTGAACTTCACGGCGTTGTCGAGCAGGATCATCATCGCCTGGCGGAGCAGCGCGGGATCCCCGGCCACGGGTGCCTCCTCGAGCGCGCCGACCTCGACGCGCACGCCCTTCCCCGCCCCGAGCACGCGGGCGTCCGTGGCGGCATCGAGCAGCAGGTCGTCCAGGTAGACCCGCTCGCGGGCGCGCGGCCAGTCGCCGGTGTCCGCGCGGGCCAGGGTGAGCAGGTTCTCGACCAGCCCGCCGAGCCGCCGGGCATCCACCTCGACCCGCCGCAGCACCTCGGCGTACGCGTCCGCGTCCCTGGGCTGGCGCAGGGCGACCTCGGCCCGGCCGCGCAGCACGGACACGGGCGTCCGCAGCTCGTGCGCGGCATCCGCCATGAAGCGCCGCATCTGGGCGAAGGAGCGCTCCACCGGCTCGGCGGACTTGCCCGCGAGCCAGCCGCCGCCGAGCGCCACGAGGAGGAGCGCGCCCAGCGCGGCCAGCCCGAACGCGGGAAGCAGCCCGCCGAACTGCTGCGCCACCTCGACCTCGTCCGCCACGGCAGCCGCGGCGTAGCGCTTCCCCGCGAGCGTGAACGGCCGCGCGTACGCGCGCCAGTTCACCTCGCCCGCCTCCTCGGTCGAGACGACCGGCCCATCCGCGAGCGCGCGCGCGGCCAACCGTCGGATCCACGGCTCGGCGCTCGTCGGGTGGATCGGCCTGCCCGCGGCATCGAAGACGTAGAGCCGGCGCTCGGGGATGCGCAGCTCGTCGAGCGCGTCCACGGGCACGCCGTCGTGGCCGCGCGGCCCCTCGAGCTCGCGGATCCGCATCGCGCGCGTGATCTCGACCGTAGCGTCCTGCAGCGAGTCGTCGAGCCGCGCCCGGAGCTGCCGCGTCAGCACCCCGAGCAGCGCCACCGCGAAGAGGGCGAGGATGGCTGCGAAGACGCCCACGTACCATGCGGTCAGCCGCACGCGCAGCCGGGCGAGCGCGTCGTTCACAGGCCGAAGCGGTAGCCCGCGCCGCGGATGGTGTGGATCAGCTTCCGCTCGAAGGCATCGTCGATTTTGGCGCGCAGCCGCCGCACCAGCACCTCGAGCACGTTCGTGAACGGGTCGTGGTTCTCGTCCCAGACGTACGCCGTGATCGCCGCCCGGTCCACCACCGCGTCCGCGTGCCGGACGAAGAACTCCAGGAGCTGCCACTCCCTGGCCGTGAGCGAGATCGCCCGCCCCGCCCGCTCCGCCTCGTGCGCGCGCAGGTCCACGGTCAGGTCCGCGAGCCGGAACTCCGCCGGCGCCAGCGCCGGCGGGCGACGCGCCAGCGCCCGCACCCGCGCCAGCAGCTCCCGGAACGCGAACGGCTTCGTCAGGTAGTCGTCCGCGCCGCTCTCGAGCCCATGTACCCGGTCGTCCACTGCCGTGCGCGCCGTGAGCATGAGGATCGGCGCCGTCTCGCCGCGCTCGCGCAGGTAGCGGCACAGCTCGAAGCCCGTGCCCCCGGGCAGCATCACATCCAGCACGATCACGTCGAAGCTGCCCAGCGCGGCGCGCATCCGCGCGTCCCGCACCGTCGCCGCCTCCACGACGTCGATGTCCTCCTCCGCGAAGCCGGAGGCGATCACTTCGCGCAGCTCCGCGTCGTCCTCGACAAGCAGGATTCTCATCGCGCCGGACCGGCCGAAATCCGTTGTGGCATGGATACTTCTACCTGCACGCGCGGCGCCCGTTCCCGTAATCGAAGTGAAAGGTACACCCCGCTATCATGAATGCGAAGGGAGCCGGAGGGCGGCTCTCCTGCGGGCCCGACGCCCGCCCACTCAACAGACCAGGGAGAACCACTGATGAAGGCACGGATCATCACCAGCCTCGCCGTCGGCGCTTCGCTCGCGGCCGCGGGCGCCGTCTTCGCGCAGAAGCCGAAGCCGAAGTTCCCCGAGGCCAGGGCGCGCGCCCTGGCGCTCGCGAAGGTGCCCGGCGGAAAGATCACGGCCGAGGAGGTCGAGCAGGAGAAGGGGCTCCTCATCTACTCGTTCGAGCTCAAGGTGCCGGGGCAGCCGGGCATCGAGGAAGTCAACATCAACGCCAACACCGGCAAGCTGGTCGGCATCGAGCACGAGGGGCCGTCGAAGGAAAAGGCGGAGTCGGGCGAGCGCCATGAGGGCCACGAGGCGCCGGAGAGCGGGGAGACCGGCTGACCCTCGACGGACCGGGGAACCGGGGCGAGGGTGGAAGCGGA
This sequence comes from uncultured Gemmatimonadales bacterium, assembly GCA_963708135.1. Classification (GTDB taxonomy): domain Bacteria; phylum Gemmatimonadota; class Gemmatimonadetes; order Longimicrobiales; family RSA9. The sequence continues at coordinate 2,858,602 of OY970192.1, forward strand.
AAATCGAAGCGGCGGGTGGGACCCCCCACCCGCCGTCTCGCTCACCCGTGTCTGCCCGCGTTCAGTCGGGCTTCGCCCTCTCCGCTTCTTCCTTCTGCTCTTCGCTACGCTCCTCGCCGAGATCGAGATTGGTCCCTTCGCGCTCCTGGCCCTCCTCCACGGCCTCCCGGTCGGTCTCGAAGGGATGGCCGATGTAGTCCTTGTCGCCCGGCTTCGGGGCCTTGCCGCGGCGGTTGCGGTCGCTCTTCGTGCGCTCGTCGTGCTTGTGGTGCGTCATTGCGCCTCCTCTGTCCGCCCTGCGCTGGCGGTGCCGCTGGGATACTCGGCGCGGGCGGCCGTGCCCGCGCCGGAACGGGCCGGCGTGGTCAGCCGACGCCGTTCGTGATCAGGTCCGTCGCCTCGAGCAGCGTCTCGGCCGTGAGGCCGTACGCCAGGTGCCCCGCCAGTCCACGCGCGTGCGTCTGCCACGGGAACGCCGTGGGCCCGGGCGTGAGCCCGAGCGCGGGCGGCAGCAGCTCGTCGAAGACGAGGAAGAAGCCCAGCCCGAAGCCGAGCCCCATGGCCGCGTCGATGCCCGGCACGCGGTGGCGCAGAATCCCGTAGGCCGCGCCGCCCGCCGCGCCCAGCGACCAGTGGACCGCCATGCCGGCCGACTCCCGCGTCTTGTGGTCGAGCCGCTTGCCCACCAGCCCCGCTGCCTTCTGCGCCGCCGACGCATACGCCGTCTGCCCGCCTCGCGCGGCCTCCTCGTCGTGCCGCGCCACGCGATTCTCGTGCTCGTACAGGTACGTCGTCACCTTGCCCATCAGCCACGTCGCAGCGGCGCCCGCGAGCGCGCCCTTCGCCGCATCGAGCAGGATCGAATCCGACTCCATTGCTCCCCTCCGGTTGCATGCGTTGCGCGACGCTGAGCGTGCAGGAAACGTTCCCCGGGTGTGGGGGGCAAGCGCCAGAGTGGGAGAGCGGGGGATGCGGCCGGCGACGAGGCGCACCGCAGGTTGCCCGGCGCGGCGCCGCGCGCGGCGCACGCCGGCGCCGCTGCGCCCCTGCACCCCCGGCGTGCCGGTGCGCCCTCGCCGGCCGGTGCACCCCTGGCGCGCTCAGGCCGCAGAGAACACACCTCGCCGCCCCACGCCGCGCGCGTTAGCTTGGCGCGATGCCGATGCCAGACCCTCGCACCCGACTCGCCGGCCGGGCCACGCGCCCGACCTATGGCGCGCGTGGCGCGCGCCCGCCGGGCACGCGTACCACGCGGGCCACGCGGCTGACGGGGGTGCGCGAGTACCGGGCGGAGGCGAAGCGTCGCCTGAAACCGTTCCGGCAGGGCTCCGCGCTGGCGGTGGCGGCGACGGCGATGGCGCTGCTCCTCTGGGGCGGCCCGGCGGCGTCGGGCGCGGCGCCGCCGGGCGGGCTGGTGGTGCCGGGGGCGGCCGCGCAGGACAGCGCGGCGCGGGATACGGCCGCGGGCGCCGCCAGCCGGACGGGCGGGGCGCAGCAGCCGGCGGCGGGGACGACATCGGCGGGCAGCATCGCGGACACGGCCGCGTCGCAGGCGGGGCGCTCCGTCGCGGAGGCGACGCACACGATCCGCGACCTGGCGGTCGGCTTCTTCGGCCTGCTGCCGAAGGTGGCCATCGCGCTGGTGGTGCTGGTGCTCGCCGCCCTGCTCGCGCGGGTGGCGCGCCCGCTGCTGCGCGCCCTGCTCGGCAGCTGGCAGCGGGCGGAGGCCTTCAGCGCGCTGGCGGTGATCGGCATCTGGCTGCTGGCGCTCGGCACCGCGCTCAGCGTCATCGCCGGCGACGCGCGGGCCCTGCTCGGCTCGGTCGGGCTGTTCGGGCTCGCGCTCTCCTGGGCGCTCCAGGCGCCGATCGAGAGCTTCACCGGGTGGCTGCTGAACTCGTTCCGCGGCCATTTCCGGGTGGGCGACCGGATCGCGGTGGGCGACGTCTTCGGCGATGTCTACCGCATCGACTTCCTGACCACCACGGTCTGGGAGGCGGGCGGCCCCGACAAGCCGGTCCAGGGCGCGCAGCCGACGGGCGCGCTCGTCACCTTCCCGAACTCCGAGGTGCTGCGCTCCAACGTCGTCAACTACACGCGCGACTTCCCCTACGTCTGGGACGAGGTGACGATCGGCGTGGCCAACGAGAGCGACCTCGGCTACGCCATGCGTGTCATCGCCGGAGTGGCGAGCCGCGTCGTCGGCGAGACCATGCGCGAGCCGGCCGCCCGCTACGCGGCCCTGCTCGCCGAGCGCGGCCTCGGCTACGAGGTGGCCACCGACCCGCAGGTCTACCTCTCCATGACCGACTCGTGGGCCAACCTCACCGTCCGCTACCTCGTCTCGGCGCGCGCCCGCCGCGCCACCTCGACCCAGCTGCTCCTCGCCCTCGCCGAGGAGACCGCGAAGGAGGAGCACCACGGCCGCATCGTCGGCTCCTACCCCGTGCGCCGCGTCCTCCTGCACGAGCCAGGCGACGGCGCCGCCGAAAGCTCGCCGGCGCCCGCCGGGTCCTGAGCGCCGAGCCGCCCGCGCACCCCGCCGCGTGCTGAGCGCCGAGCCGCCCGCGCATCCCGCCCGGTCCTGAGCGCCGAGCCGCCCGCGCACCCCGCCGCGTGCTGAGCGCCGAGCCGCCCGCCACCGGCACGGCGCCGCCGGCCACCAGCATGGCGCCGCCGGCAACGCCGGCTCCGGCACCCGGGCTCCCCCGTTTGCAGCGCGCCGCGCGGGCCGCTATTCGTTCAGGTCCGGCAGACGGCCGGCACCGACAAGGAGGCCCACATGACGACCCAGCTCGCGGCGGCAGTGTGCGAGGCGTGTCGCGCGGATTCCCCACGCGTCACCGAAGAGGAGAAGGCGGAGCTGCTGAAGCAGATCCCGGCCTGGCAGGTGGTCGAGCGCGACGGGATCGAACGCCTGGAGCGGGCCTTCGCCTTCGAGGACTTCGCGCAGGCGCTCGCCTTCACCGAGCAGGTCGGCGGCATCGCCGAGGAGGCCGGCCACCACCCCGCGCTCCTCACCGAATGGGGCCGCGTGACCGTCACGTGGTGGACCCACAAGATCCGCGGCCTGCACCGGAACGACTTCATCATGGCCGCCCGGACCGATGGGCTGCTGAAGGGGTGACCCGCGAAACTCGGGTGGGGGCGGGCGGTTGAAGCGGGAGAGGCCGGGGGGGGTGAAGCGGGTGGGGGCGGGGCAGCGGGAGAGGCCGCCCGGGCCGATACCTCGGCGGCCGCGCGCGGTGTCGCCTCGGGATGCGCGCGCGGCGTCGCCTCGGGGCGCGCGCGGTGTCGCCTGGGGATGAATGCGCGGTGTCGCCTGGGGATGCGCGCGCGGCGTCGCCTCGGGATGAATGCGCGGTGTCGCCTCGGGGTGCGCGCGCGGTGTCGCCTGGGGGCGCGCGCGGTGTCGCCTCCGGGATGAATGCGCGGTGTCGCCTGGGGGTGCGCGCGCGGTGTCGCCTCGCCGGCGCGCGCGGTGTCGCCTCGGGGTGCGCGCGCGGTGTCGCCTCCGGGATGAATGCGCGGTGTCGCCTCGCCGGCGCGCGCGGTGTCGCCTCGGGATGAATGCGCGGTGTCGCCTCGCCGGCGCGCGCGGTGTCGCCTGGGGGTGCATGACCCGCCGCTCAGCACCCTCCGGCGCACGAGGGGGCGGTCGTGCACCCCATACCGGCCCGACTCGCCGCTCGTTCTCTCCGATTTCATCGAGGGGCGGGTTGGGACGGCCCTGCCTGCACGATCCCACTTTCGATTCCGGACCACCGGCGAGGGGCGGGTTCTGCAGAGTCGCCGATCGCGGCGCCCCCACCCGTGCTTCCGCCGTGCTTCCGCCGTGCTTCCGCCGTGCTTCCCCCGTGCTTCCCGTGCGGTTCCCCCGCGCTTCCCGTGCGGTTCCCCCGCGCTTCCCCCACCCATACCGCCGCCCGCGGTTTCTACGTCAGCCCTCAGGGTCTTCCACCCGCTCGAGCGCGGCGGAGTTCAGGCAGTAGCGGAGGCCGGTCGGCGCGGGCCCGTCGGGGAAGACGTGGCCGAGGTGGGCGTCGCACGCCGCGCACAGCACCTCGGTCCGCTCCATCCCCAGGCTGGGGTCGCGCTCCGTGCGCACGGCGTCCTCCTCGACGGGCGCGCTGAAGCTCGGCCAGCCGGTGCCGGAGTCGTACTTCGTCTCCGCATCGAAGAGCGGCGCGCCGCAGCACACACAGGTGTAGACTCCCGGGTCCTTGCTGTCGTAGTACTCCCCGGTGAACGGGCGCTCGGTTCCCTTCAGGCGGGTGACGCGGTACTGCTCCGGCGTGAGCCGCTCCTTCCACTCGGCGTCCGAGCGGACGACCTTTTCCGTCATGTGCCCCCGGAGTTGGAGGTGAGCCGCTCGCCGACCGCGGCGAAGCCGGCAATACACAGAACGATCCCCGACAGGAGTGTGTTCCAGAAGGACCAGGGCCGGTCGATGAGGGCCGGCATGAAGGGGGCCGCGATGAGCCACGCGCCCGCCAGCGCCGCCACCCAGCCCTGCCACGCGGCGCGCGGCCCGCGTGCCGCCAGCGCGATGCCCGCCACCAGCGCGACACCGCCGACCGCCCAATCCACGACCGCGTTCGCCACCGGCACGAGCACCAGGAACGGCTCCACCAGCAGCCACGCGCCCAGCACGCCGATCACCCAGCCGTACGCCACCGTCCGCCCCTTCCGCCATCCGCAATGAACAGGGCCCGGGCCGGCTGCGTGAGCCGGTCCCGGGCCGCTCGTTCCTGCAATCGGCGGACCGCCTCAGACGGTCGTCTCGACCGGACGCCGGCCGCCGACAGCCGCGAACCCGGTGACGATGAAGACGATTCCGACCAGGATGTCGTTCCACCACAGACCCGCGCCGAAGCGCAGCCCCGGGATGAAGCCGGCGATGAACAGCCACACGCCGACGATCCCCGCGATCCAGCCCTGCCACGGCCGCCTCGCCGTCATGGCGAAGCCGATGATCGCGACGACGACGCCGACGACCCAGGCGTTCCAGGCGTTGCCTATGGTCGTGAATCCGAGGAACGGGACGATCACCATCCAGATTCCGAGGATTCCAGTCAGCCAGGCGTTCCACATCGTTGCACCTCCGTTTCTTCGAGTCGGGGGTCATCGACCCCGCTCATGGAACGTGCAACGCGCGTACCAGCGTTCCCGCCCGCTCAGGCCGGCTCGAGCACCGCCAGCAGCTCGGCTCGATCCAGCGTGCCTCGCGCGAGCAGCGCCTCCGCCAGATCGTCCAGCACGCCGCGTCTGGCCTCCAGCACAGCGCAGGCCCGGTCGAACGCGCCGCCGAGCAGCGTCTCCACCTCCGCCTCGATCCGCGCCGTGGACTGCTCGCTCCAGCCGCCCTCCTGCCCCCCGCTCCCGGGCGCCGGCTGCTGCCGCAGGAACGCCACCGGCCCGACGGCCGCCGACATCCCGAACTCGCAGACCATCCGGCGCGCCAGCGCCGTGGCCCGCTCGAGGTCGTTGCTCGCGCCCGTGGAGAGCTGGCGGAAGACGATGTGCTCCGCCGCGCGCCCGCCCAGGAGCACCGCCAGCCGGTCGAGCAGCTCCTCCTCCTGGAACAGGTGCCGGTCCTCCGGCGTCTGCTGCGTGTAGCCGAGCGCCGCCAGCCCGCGCGGCACGATCGAGACCTTGCGCACGGGCTCCGCCGTGGGCGCCTCCTCCGCCACGATCGCGTGTCCCGCCTCGTGGTAGGCGACGATGCGCCGCTCCTTCTCGTTCACCCGCTTCGTCTTCTTCTCCAGCCCGGCCACCACGCGGTCGATCGCGGCGTCCAGCTCCGGCATGCCGACCGCCAGCTTCTCCCCTCGCGCCGCCAGCAGCGCCGCCTCGTTCAGCACGTTCTCCAGGTCCGCGCCCACGAAGCCCGGCGTCCGCTGCGCCACCTCCGAGAGGTCCACATCCTCGCCCAGCTTCACCTTGCGCGCGTGCACCCGCAGGATCGCCTCCCGGCCCGGGCCGTCCGGCCGGTCCACCAGCACCTGCCGGTCGAAGCGGCCCGCCCGCAGGAGCGCCGGATCCAGGATCTCCGCCCGGTTCGTCGCCCCCATGACGATCAGGCCGTCGCGCGAGTCGAAGCCGTCCAGCTCCACCAGCAGCTGGTTCAGCGTGTGCTCCCGCTCGTCGTTGCCCCCCATCCCGCCGGCCGGGCCCCGCGTCTTGCCGATCGCGTCCAGCTCGTCGATGAACACGATCGCCGGCGCCCGCCCCTTCGCCTGCTCGAACAGCTTGCGCACCCGCGACGCGCCCACGCCCACGAACACTTCGATGAACTCCGCGCCCGACAGCGAGAAGAACGGCACCCCCGCCTCCCCCGCGACCGCCCGGGCCAGCAGCGTCTTGCCCGTCCCTGGCGGACCGACGAGCAGCACCCCCTTCGGCACCCGCGCGCCCAGCGCCTCGAAGCGGTCCGGCTCGCGCAGGAACTTCACCACCTCCTCGAGCTCCTCCTTGGCCTCGTCCACCCCCGCCACATCCTCGAAGCCGGTGGACGACTGCACGCGCGAGTCGCGCACCTTCACGCGCCCCACGCCGGACATGCCGGGCGCGGGATTGAGCTTCTGGAAGCGCAGGATGACGAGCAGCAGGATCGCGCCGAGCAGGAGGATCCCGACGACCACGGGCAGCTCCGGGCGGCCGCCGTCCAGCCCGCGGTAGGTCACGCGGTGGGCCTCCATGAGCGGCACCAGCGCCGCGTCACCCGGCACGGGCAGCGAGGACCAGAGCGCCGGCGCGCCGGCCTGCCGGGCCGCGGCGGTCGGCACCGCCTCGATGCGCTCCGGCGAGAGCCGCATCTCCGCCACGTCGCCCGCGGCGATGCGCTCCTTCAGCACGCTGTAGGCGATGTCGGTGGGATGCGTCCGGTGGCAGGCGGCCAGCGCCGGCAGCACGGCCAGCGCCAGCAGCAGGAGAACCCGGGCGGGGCGGAAGCTGTCGCGAACGCGGCCGGGGCGCCCGGGGCGGGCTGTCATCATCATCGATCGTCCATCGCTGGGGACTGCTCGGCTTGGATCGGCTGATACGCCTCGAAACGCCGGCGGTTCCAGAACGGCCGGGATGCGGGATGCGGGATGCGGGATGCGGGACCGCCCCGAGCCCCGAGCCCCGAGCCCCGAGCCCCGAGCCCCTGAAAGGACCCGCCGGATTCGGATTCCGGCGCTGCGCGCCTGGATTCGGATTCGGATTCGTCGAAACCGCGGGTGAGGCGGACCAAACATCCAGATCGTCGAGGCGGCGGAGCCCCGCGCGCAGAAATGGCGCCCATACAGCCCAAAGTCCCACCGCGCCGATGGTGCCGCGCGACGCGCCGGGAGTTTGGTCCGCCGAGCACCCCGAAATGCGCGCGGCCTCTGGACATCGCGACGAATGTGCAGAAACGTCCGCCCCGAGCCCCGAGCCCCGAGCTCCTGAAAGGACCCGCCGGATTCGGATTCCGGCGCTGCGCGCCTGGATTCGGATTCGGATTCGTTGAAACCGCGGGTGAGGCGGACCAAACATCCAGATCGTCGAGGCGGCGGAGCCCCGCGCGCAGAAATGGCGCCTATACAGCCCAAAGTCCCAGCGCGCCGCTGGTGCCGCGCGACGCGCCGGGAGTTTGGTCCGCCGAGCACCCCGAAATGCGCGCGGCCTCTGGACATCGCGCCGAATGTGCAGAAACGTCCGCCCCGAGCCCCGAGCCAAGAGCCCCGAGCCCCGAGCCCCGAGCCCGCATCCCGCAGTCAGTATCCCTGTCCCTCCAGCTTGGCCTTGCCCCTGAAATGCGCGTACACGTACACGAAGTAGCCCACGGCGATGATCATCCCGGGGACCCACCAGATGAGGCCGATCCGGAGCCCGGCGGCCGGGGCGGCGACGGAGTGGATCGTGAGCCCGTAGACGGGGTCGGTGTTGGCCGGCAGCACGTACGGGTAGAGGCCGAAGGCCACGCTGGCGAGCATGCCGACGAGGTAGGCGGCGGAGGAGAGGAACGCCAGCCTCGGGAGCTCGCGGGCGACGCCCCAGCCCACGCCGCCGAGGCCCGCGAGGGCGAGCGCGGCCAGGATGAAGCCGGCGGGCGCTGCGTCCAGGTGCTGCGGCACGATCGGCTGCACGGCCCAGGTCACGGCGGTGACGACGCCGACGGCCAGGAAGCCGAGGGGCCAGAGGATGCGCGCGGCGCGGTGGGCGCGGGCGGCCACGTCGCCTTCGGTCTTGAGCCAGACCCAGAGCGCGCCGTGGAGGGCGAGGGAGAGGAGCGAGGCCAGGCCGATGATGAGCGTGTACCAGTCGAGGATTCCGGTGCGCTCGCCCACGCGGAAGTGGGTCCAGAGCGGCTCGAAGAACCAGCCGTCGGCGTCGAGCGGCACGCCGCGCACGACGTTGCCGAGCGCGACGCCGAGGAAGAGCGCGAGCAGCCCGCTCGCGAAGGTGAAGACGACGTCCCAGAACGGCGCCCACACGGGCGCGCGCAGGTGGCTGCGGAACTCGATCGAGATGCCGCGCAGCACGAGCAGCCAGAGCACCATCATGAGCGGCAGGTAGAAGCCGCTGAAGCTCGAGGCGTAGAGCCCCGGGAACGCGAAGTACAGCGTCCCGCCCGCGGCGAGCAGCCACACCTCGTTGCCGTCCCAGACCGGGCCGATGGTCCGGAGCACGAGGCGCCGCTCGGCGTCGGTGCGGGCGAGCAGCAGGTGCAGCGTGCCGGCGCCGAGGTCGAAGCCGTCGAACACCACGTAGCCGCAGATCATGATGGCCACGAGCCAGAACCACAGGGTCTCGAGCATGGCTCAGGCCCTCCCTTCGGGCGATGCATCCCGGCCGCCCGCGTACGCCGCCCGCAAGGCGACGCGGCCGACGCCGCCGCCACCGCCGCCACCGCCGCCCGCGCCGCCGCCCGCCTCCTCCGGCTCCGGGCCGTGCTCGATCTCGCGCCCGACCAGGAACAGGAAGAGCATGCCGAGCACCATGTAGAGGCCCATGAAGCCGAGCAGCGTGAACGTGGCGTTGCCCGAGGAGACGGTGGTCGAGATCCCGCCCGACGTGCGCATCAGGCCGTACAGGATCCAGGGCTGGCGGCCCACCTCGGCCGTGATCCAGCCCGCCGTGTTGGCGATGTAGGGGAACGGCAGCGCGAGCAGCAGCACCCACAGCATGCCGCGCGAGTCGAACAGCGTGCCCCGCCACAGCATCCACGCCGAGATCACCAGGATCGCGATGAAGATGGTGCCCAGCCCGACCATGATGTGGTAGGCGAAGTAGACGAGCGGGATGTTGTCCGGCCAGTCCGCCTGCGGGAAGTCCTCCAGCCCACGGACCTCCGCCTCCCAGCGGCGGTAGGTCAGGAAGCTGAGCGCGCGCGGGACCGCCAGCTCGTTGTCCAGCGTGTGCTTCTGCACGTCGGGCTGCCCGAGGATCACGACGGGCGCGCCGCGCGCGGTGTGGAAGAGGCCCTCCATGGCCGCGAGCGTGACGGGCTGGTAGTCCGCCACCAGCCGCCCCTGCCGGTCGCCGAGCGGGTAGAGCTGCACGAGGCTCGCGACGACGCCCACCACCACGCCCAGGCGCACGAACGTCCGGCCGTAGCTCTCGTGCCGCCGCATGAGCAGGTAGTACGCCCCGATCGAGGCCACCGCGAAGCTGCCCGTGATCACCGCCCCGACCATGTTGTGCAGGTACTCCCAGAGCAGCCACGGGTTGCCGAACAGCCCGCCCAAGCTAGCCAGCGCGAGCGCGCCGTTCGGCCCCGTGACGTAGCCGACCGGGTGCTGCATGAAGGCGTCCGTCGCGATGATGAAGAAGCCGGACAGCCACGAGCCGATGAAGATGAGCAGCGACGTCGCCCAATGGGCGCGCCGGCTGAGCCGCTGCTCGCCGAACAGGAACAGCCCGAGCACGCTCGACTCGAGGAAGAACGCGAAGACCCCCTCCATCGCGAGCGGCTGCCCGATCACGCCGCCGGCCGCGCGCGAGAACGTCGCCCAGTTCGTGCCGAACTGGAACTCCATCGGGATCCCCGTCACCACCCCGACCGCGAAGTTGATGGCGAAGATCCGTGCCCAGAACCGCGCCGCGCGGTCCAGGTGCTCGTTCCCCGTGCGCCACGCCGCCGTCTTCAGGATGAAGAGCAGCAGCGCCAGGCCCATCGTGAGCTGCGGGAACAGGTAGTGGTAGGTGACCGTGAAGGCGAAGAGAAGACGATCCACGGTGACGGGATCGGACATGAGCGCGCACTCCTCCGGTGCGGCCGCGCGCCGGCCGGACCACGCCGCCCTGCACGCTGCGCGCGGCTCCGCTGCTAGTGTGGCGCGCGAGCGGGCCGCGCGCAACCGCGCGCAAGAGCAATCGCGGATGCGGCGTCAGACCGGTAGTTTGGTGATGGGCGCTACGAACTGGGCGTCGCGACGTGCAATTCCGAGACGGGCTGTTAACGGGCCGCAGCGCCAACTTCGGGTAAGGAGCCACCCATGGTATGGACCACCAGGCTCGGACTGGGTCTCGCGTTCGCAGCGCTCGTCACAACGACACGCCCCTCGCTACTTGCTGGGCAGGTTCCGGGCAGGGCGAGCCTCTCCATCGGGGGACAGTTCGGTAGAGGGTCGGGACCGAGTCCGTCGAAGTTCTACGGAGGCTCTCTCACCTTCTTTGGGCCCGCCGGCTGGTCACTCGACGCCCACGTCTATCACGTGCGGCAAGGGATCGGAGTGTTGTGCTCCTGCCGTATTCACGAGCGGGTTAGTGGAGGGGTTGTGTAGGGCGTAAGCGCCCATGGCGCATCTGCCTGTGTGACCGTAAGATGGGGGTGCAAACCAAACCATCCTTCCGGACCACACGACAAACACGCCATGGGTGAAGAACAAGGTACACTTTTCCGGCTGGATTTCAACCGTTCGATGGGCGTGGAGGCGCGACCGGAGCGGCTGACCTCGGACGCGGGCGCGGTGCTGTTGCGTGCGCTGCTGGAGCGGCTGGGCTTCCCGGCGCTGGTCCACCACCACCTGCACGACCCGCGCGACCCCGCGCGGATCACGCACGACTTCCTCGAGCTGATGCTCACGCAGGTGCTCCTGCTGGCGCAGGGATGGACGGACCAGCGGGATGCGGACCTGCTGCGCGCCGATCCGGCGCTGCGCGTGGCCGTGTCGCGGCGCCGGGGGACGGCGCCGGTGCGGGGTGGGGCTGCGGGCGCGGCCTCCGGGCTGGCCTCTCAGCCAACCCTGTCGCGGCTCCTGGCGGTGCTGGCCGACCCGGGAAACCGGCAGGGCCTTTCCACGCTCCTGCTGCGGGGTGCGGAGCGGCGGCGGGGCCGGAACGCGCCGCGCGTTGCGGAGGTCACGCTGGATCTGGATTCGCTGCCGGTCGAAGTGCACGGGCTGCAGCCGGGCAGCTCGTGGAACGCGCACTATGGCTGCTGCTGCTACCACCCGCTGGTGCTGCGCTGGGAGTTGGGAGACTTCCTGGCGGCCGAGCTGCGAGAGGGAAACGCGCACACGGCGCAAGGCGCGCTGGGCTTTGTGGTCCCCGCGGTGCTCTGGGCGAAGACGCAGGCGGAGCAGGTGTGGCTGCGCATGGATGCGGGATTCCCGGAGAACGAGTTGCTGGCCACGCTGGAGGACGAGGGCGTGCGCTACGTGGCCCGGCTGCGTGGGAATGCACGCCTGGAGAGACTCGCGGCGCCGTACCTGAAGCGGCCGCCTGGACACCCGCCGGCCGAAGGTCGGATCTGGACGCACGAGCTGACCTATGCTGCCGGGCGCTGGGACCATGCGCGCCGGGTGGTGCTCGTGATGCTGGAGCGCTCGGACGAGCAGGGGGAGCTGTTCCTCGACCATTTTTTCCTGCTCACGAACGCGAGCACCGAAGAGGTAGACGGCCCGGCGCTGCTGGAGCGCTACCGGGCGCGGGGAGAAGCCGAGCGGGAGTTCGGGGACTGGAAAAGCACGCTGGCGCTGGCGCTCTCGTCGGCGCCGCGGCCCAAGAAGCACTACCGCGGGCGGAGCGTCGCCACGCCCGAGCCCGACACCGACAGCTTCGGCGCCAACGAGGCGCGCCTGCTGCTGAGCCTCATCGCGGCCAACCTGCTGAGAGCTGGCGCAGAACTGGTCTCGTGCGGCGAACGTCAGGTCATGACCCGCCAGCGCTTCCGCCAACTCGTGCTCAAAGCGGCGGGACGCGTGCTGGTGAGCGGCCGACGACTCACGCTCGTCATCGACGCGGGCCGCGCGCACCTGTGGCAGCGCTTCTGGCGAGAAATGAGCCGGCGCTACTCGGCCCGCGGCTCCCCCGCCGCCCTGGCCCTGCCCACTCCAGCGTAGGCCTTCTCGGGCGGGGAGCGATCGGAGCACGGAGCCGTCGGCGGCGCGCCGGGGGAAAGGGGGGCTGTCCCCGTAATCAGCCCGGGCGCCACGCACGCCGCCGCCGAATTCCAAATCACGCGCTCAATCGGCTCAACCTACGCGTGGTGAATACGGGAGGGTGCTATCAGACCGTCCCCGAATCGCTGATATGCGGCTTCGAAGGGACCGCCATCATGGCCGGCGCAGGAGCCTGGCACACGCTTCACGGCCCGGTCTCGGCCTATGGCAGTCTGCTCGGAGGCCCCTACAGATCGCGCTTCCTGAGCGGGACTACGCCGGCGCTGGAAGCCGATGCCGGTTCGCGAGTGAGGCTCGGGCGACGGTTCGACGTGCGCGCGGGTGGTCGGTACATGAAAGCGTTCAATACGGAGTTCAAGCGCCTCCTCGGCCGCGACCAGCACTACTTCTTCTGGGACCTGGGCGCGGAGATCGGCGTGTTCTGAACGGAGGGCCTGATTGCCTCCCCCGCGCCACGGCCCTACCATCCGCGGCAAGCCGAACCCGGAAACCTGGAAGCGAGCCGATGTGCGTTCGCCGTGGCGGGGGCGCGCCCGCCGTTCACGTGAACGCATGCGCATGCGTGCCCGCATGCGAACGAGGTTTCACATGATCCGCAGCGCTTCGCGGTCGATCCGCACGACTCACCTCCCCGCCCTGCTGCTGGCGGCCCTGGCCCTCTCCTCCGCCGCGCCGCTCGCGGCCCAACACCGACCCATCCCCGGCCTCGATGCCGCCGGCATGGACACCACCGTCCGCCCCGGCGACGACTTCTACCGCTACGCCAACGGGCGGTGGCAGGAGAACACGGCGATCCCCGCCGACCGCAGCAGCTTCGGCTCCTTCAGCATCGCGGCGCAGCGCGCCGACAGCCAGGTCACGGCCATCGTCCGGGCGGCCGCGGCGGCGAGCGCGGCCCAGGCGCCCGCCGGCTCGGAGCTGCGCAAGATCGGCGACTACTACACGGCGTTCCTGGACACGGCGGCCATCAAGGCGCGCGGGCTCCAGCCGATCCGGCCGCTGCTCGCGCGCATCGCGGCCATTCACGACCGCACGGCCCTCGCCCGCTTCATCGGCTCGACGCTGCGCGCGGACGTGGACGTGATCAACGACGGCAGGCTGCACACGGACGACCTCTTCGGCCTCTGGGTGGACCAGGACTTCGATCAGCCGGCGAAGAACTCTGCGGCGCTGCTGCAGGGCGGCATCGAGATGCCCGACCGCGGCTATTACCTGGACCCCTCGCCGAAGATGGCGGCCATCCGCGAGGCGTACCGCGCCCACGTGGCCCGGATGCTCGGGCTCGCGGGCATCGTCGGGACCGCGGCAAAGGCGGACTCGATCGTCGCGCTCGAGACCGCGATCGCGAAGACCCACTGGAAGGCCGAGGATTCGTGGGACGTGGTGAAGGGCAACAACCACTGGGCGAGGACGGAGTTCGCGGTGAAGGCGCCGGGGTTCGACTGGGCCGCGTTCTTCGCGGCGGCGCGGCTGGCGGACCTGGACAGCCTCGTCGCCTGGCAGCCGAGCGCCGTCACCGGGATCGCGGCGCTCGTGGCCAGCCAGCCGCTCGGGAGCTGGAAGGATCTCCTCACGTACCACGCGCTCGAGCACCATGCGACGGTGCTGCCGCCGGCGTTCGACCGCGAGCACTTCGCCTTCTTCGGCCGCACCCTCTCCGGCGCGCCCGAGCAGGCCAGCCGCGCCGAGCGCGCCGTCCAGGCGACGAGCGCCGCCCTCGGATTCGCGGTCGGGAAACGCTACGTCGCCCGCTACTTCCCGGCGAGCGCGAAGGCGAACGCGGAGCGCATGGTGGCCGGGCTCATCCGCGCCTACAACGCGCGCATCGACGCGCTCACCTGGATGGCGCCCAGCACGCGCGCGGAGGCGAAGGCCAAGCTGCGCACGATCCGCGCCGCCGTCGGCTATCCGGACGTCTGGCCGGGCTACACCCCCCTCGTGGTGAAGCCGCGCGACGCGTACGGCAACGCCGAGCGGCTCGAGCGCTTCACGTACGACAACAACATCCGCAAGCTGCACCGGCCGACCGACCGCGCCGAGTGGTCCATGACGCCGCAGACGGTGAACGCGGTCAACATGCCGGCCATGAACGCGCTCAACTTCCCGGCCGCCATCCTGCAGCCGCCGTTCTTCGATCCCGCCCGCACGGACGCCATGAACTACGCGGCGATCGGCGCGGTCATCGGTCACGAGATCAGCCACAGCTTCGACAACCTGGGCGCCAACTTCGACGCCCACGGCCGCCTCAGGAACTGGTGGACGAAGGCCGACAAGGCGCACTTCGACTCCGCCACCCGGGCGCTGGTCCGGCAGTACGACGCCTACAGGCCGCTCCCCGACGTGGCCATCAACGGCAAGCTCACGCTGACCGAGAACATCGCCGACCTGGCCGGGCTCACCGCCGCCTACGACGCCTGGAAGGCCTCCCTCGGCGGCAGACCCGCCCCGGTGGTCGGCGGCCTCGCACCGGACCAGCAGTTCTTCCTCAGCTTCGCCCAGGTCTGGCGCACGAAGTTCCGCGAGCCCGCGCTGCGCCAGAGCCTGCTCACCAACGGCCACTCGCCGGGCCCGTACCGCGCGCGTACGGTGCGGAACCTCGACGCCTGGTACCGGGCCTTCGACGTGCAGCCCGGGGAGAAGCTCTACCTCGCGCCCGGCTCGCGTGTGAGGATCTGGTAGGCGCCGAGCGCTCCTGTCTGCTCACGTGGTGGCGCCCGGGCGCGGGTTGAAGATGTCGGGCCGCGGCGCGCCCACCACCTCGATCAGGCCGAGCATGCCCTTGTGGACCATGCGGCTCAGCGCGTGGTCCACCAGCTTGATGGTCTCGGGGACCGGCAGCTCCATCTCGAAAACGCCGCAGCTGCCCGGCGGCACGACCATGGTCTGCACGTAGCGCTCCGGGGCGCTCATGACCGCGCCGGCGCGCCAGGCCTTCGTCCAGACGTTGCCAATGGGATGGAAGTGGCTCGACAGGTTCGGGCCGCCGCAGACGAAGAAGATGCGGAGGGTCTCATCCCGCCGGGCCTGGATCGAGCCCCAGCGGCTCGGTGTCAGCGCGTCCTTCTCGCCGTTCAGCAGCACGTAGGTCGGGTCCTCGGCGCGCATGGCATCGAAGTCGAAGGTGCGCATCCCGGGCGCGCCGGCCGCTCCCTTCAAGTAGATCTCGTGCTGGCCAAGGTAGAGCTCGCGATCCACGGGCGGCAGCCCGCCGGGCGGCTCGACCACGATCATGCCGAACATCCCCGAGCTGATGTGGAAGTCCAGGTTCGGCACCGCGCAGTGGTAGATGAACGCGCCCGGGTACATGGCCTGAAACTCGACCGAGGCCGACTTCCCTGGCGCGACGTTCGTCGCCACGCTGCCGCCGCCCGTGCCGTAGACGGCGTGCAGATCCACGTTGTGCGGGAACTGGTTGTCCGCTGCGGCGTTCAGGGTCAGGTGCACCGTGTCCCCCTGGCGCACCCGGATCATGGGAGCCGGCACCTGCCCGCCGTACGTCATGTAGCGGAAGGCGACGCCGTCCTCGATCTGAGCTACCACCTCCTTCACGTGTAGCGTGACCTCCACCCGCTTCGGACCTCGCCCCCCGACCGGTGGCGGGAGACGCGTGGGATCCGCCGCCACACGCTTGGCCGTGAGCGTGTACTGCTTCCTTGCGGCCGTATCCGGCGCCGCACCGGCACCCGCCGCCGCGCCCCGGCTCGGGCCTCGCGCACCGGCCGCCGTCCCTGTGCGCCTGCAGCCCGCGCCGCCGAGCACGCCCGCGAGGGCGCCGGCGCCCAGCCGCCTGACGAACTCGCGCCGGGTCCCACCTCGATCCTGCAACGCCTCCGACATTCTCTTCGGCCTCCCTCCAGTCGTGATCCGGCTTGTGCACACCGCGCGTCTCGCGCACTCCGGAAGTGCCCCGCTGAGACCATGCCAGCGCCGGACGAGCGTCACGACAGGCAGGCCCGACGCCCGCGGGCGTCACACCACCCGGGCGCCGCGCGCGGAGAATTGCCCCGCGCGCCGTGCGGCCGTACCATGCGCCGTCCCGTGCATGCAGCCCCCCAGCGCCGAGAGGCCCGCCCCATGACCCAACGCTCCATCCTCGCCGCCGCGCTGCTCCTCGCCGCGCCGGCGGCGGTACTTGCACAACGCGGCCGCAGGGCCGCGCCCGCCGCGACGCCCGCACCGCTCGACTCGCTCGCCCTCTCCGCCCTCCACGCCCGCGCCATCGGTCCCGCCATCATGGGCGGCCGGATCAGCGACATCGCGCTCGACCCCTCGGACTCCCGCACCTTCTACGTCGGCCTCGCCACGGGCGGGGTGATGAAGACGACGAACGACGGCGCGACCTTCGACGCGGTCTTCGCCGACCAGCCCGTCGCTTCCATCGGGGCGGTGGCGGTGGCGCCGAGCGACTCGAGCGTGGTGTGGGTGGGCACGGGCGAGGCGAACGACCGGAACAGCTCGCAGTGGGGCAACGGCGTGTGGCGCTCGACCAATGGCGGCTCGACGTGGAAGCACGTGGGCCTCGAGGGGACGCGCACGATCGCGCGCATCGCCGTCTCGCCGACGGACCCGAAGACCGCGTACGTGGCGGCAATGGGCAACCTGTGGGTGCCCAACAAGGAGCGCGGGCTCTACAGGACCACGGACGGCGGCGCCACGTGGAAGAAGGTGCTCGCGGCGGCGGCGCCCTACGACGACCGCGTGGGCGCGGGTGACGTCGCCATCGATCCGCAGCATCCGAGCACGGTGTACGCGGCGCTCTACGCCCGGCGACGCCGCCCCTGGTCCTTCACCGCCGGCCCCGCCGCCACGGACGGCAAGGACCTCGGCGGCATCTTCAAGTTGAACGGACGGCGGCGAGACGTGGACGAAGCTCGGCGGCGGGCTGCCGTCGGGGACGCGTCGCATCGGGCTGTCCGTGTACGCGAAGGACCCGCGCGTGATCTACGCGATCGTGGAGACGAACGCGGGCGGCGCCATAAACATCGACCAGTCCAGGAGCAAGGAGGGCGGCGTCTTCCGCACCACGGACGGCGGCGCGACGTGGACGCGCGCGAGCCCGCTCGACGCGCGCGCCTTCTACTTCAGCCAGATCCGGGTGGACCCGACCGACTCCTCGCGCGTCTACGTGCTGGACTCGATGGTCCACGTCTCGGAGAACGGCGGGCGCACGTGGCGCGAGGACCGCTTCAGCCACGTGCACCCCGACAACCACGCGCTCCTCATCGACGCGCGCGACCCGAAGCACCTGCTCCTCGGCACCGACGGCGGCCTCTACGAGAGCTACGACCGCGGCGGGCTGTGGGCGCACCTGAACCGCTTCGCGGGCGGCGAGTTCTACCGCATCTCGGTGGACTCGATGAAGCCGCACTACCGCATCTGCGGCGGGCTCCAGGACAACATCAACTGGGTCGGCCCGAGCCAGACGGACTCGAAGGAGAGGATCCGCAACTCCGACTGGACCGCCATCGACGGCGGCGACGGCTTTTACTGCGTCTTCGGCCGCAAGCCGAGCCAGATCTTCACGGAGAGCCAGCAGGGCAGCGTGTACCGCTACGACCTGGCCACCGGCCAGGAGAAGTACCTCCAGCCGACGCCCGCGGAGGGACAGCCCGCGTACCGCTTCGGCTGGAACTCGCCGCTGATCGCGAGCCTGCACGACCCCGACGCCATGTACCTGGGCGGCAACCGCGTCTTCAAGCTGACGGACAACGGCGAGCACGAGCAGGCCATCAGCCCCGACCTCTCGACACAGAACCTCGAGCGCATCATGGCGACGGGGAGCGGCGCCGAGACCTACGGCGTGGTCTACGCGCTCGCCGAATCACCGCGCCAGGCGGGGCTCCTCTGGGCCGGGACCGATGACGGCAAGCTCTGGCTCACGCACGATGATGGCGCCCACTGGACCGACCTGACGGCGACGCTGCCCCCGGAGGCGAAGGGGCACTGGATCCAGCGCATCGCGCCGAGCGTGACCTCGCCCGACGTCGCCTACCTCGCGGTGAACGCGTACCGCGACGGCGACGACCGGCCCATGCTCTGGCGCACGGAGGACGGCGGCAAGACGTGGCGCTCCATCGCCGCCGGGCTGCCCGCGGACGGGCCCGTCGAGGTCGTCTACGAGGACCGCTTCGACCCCGAGCTGCTCTACGCCGGCACCATGTTCGGCCTGTATGCGAGCCCCGACCGCGGCGCCACGTGGACGAAGCTCGGCGGGCTGCCCACGGTGGCCGTGGACGACATCGAGCTCCAGGGCGCGACGCGCGACCTGGTCATCGCCACGCACGGCCGCTCGCTCTATGTCGTGGACGATGTCCGCCCGCTCGAGGAGCTCACGCCCGCCGTGCGCGACTCCGCCGCCTACCTCTTCCAGCCGCCGGCCGGCCACGCCGTCGTGCGCCAGGCCGGATTCAGCGACTGGAACGGCGGCGCCGTCTACCGCGGCGAGAACCCGCCCGAGGGCATCCCCCTCGACTTCTGGGTGAAGGGCTACACGGGCAAGGAGGTCAAGATCAGCGTGAAGGACGCGAACGGTGTGCCCGTCGCCAACCTCTCGGCGCCCGGCACGCCGGGGCTCGGCCGGGTGTGGTGGGACCTCAAGCCCAGCGCGGACGTGCTCACGCCCTACGGCGGCGAGGGGAGGCTGTTCGTGCCGGCGGGGACGTACACGGTGACGCTGTCGTACGGGGCGGTGTCGCAGTCGCGGCAGGTCGAGGTCACGGTGGCCCCGGGGGTGGAGACGCGCTGAGCGGGGGGGCGGCTCCCGGCCTGGCGGCGCAGGGGACGCCCGCTCACCACAGCCCCGGCCACGGCGCCGAGATCTCGACCGGCAGCACCTCCGACAGCGTCTCGAAATCCGCGGCGTTCTCCGTCACGAGCACGAAGCCGTGCTCGCGGGCGGAGGCGGCAATGAGGCAGTCGTTCAGGAAGGAGCGCGTGATCCCCGCGCCGGCGCTCCGCTTGCCGGTGCGGACCAGCCTCGCGAGCGCCGCACCCGCGCGCGTCCAGGCCTCATGGCTCGGCGTAACGACGCGGCCGCGGCGCTCGAACGGCTCGATCAGCGCCCGGCGCGTGCGCCGCTCGAGGCCGGGCGCGATGGCACCGGCCAGAAGCTCGAGCGCCACGACGGAGTGGAGCCAGAGCCAGGGCGCCGCCGCGATGGTGAACGCCTCCAGCTCGCGCGCCGCGGCTTCCTCCCGCGCGGCCCGGATATAGACGTTCGTGTCCAGCACGCATGGCCGCACTCAGCCCTCGCCAAAGAGGTCCTCCAGCGGCGCGCCACGCATCGCACGGATACCCTTCACCAGCTCGTCGCGGAAGACGACGAGGTCCAGCGCCGCCTCGATCGTCTCCGTCTCCGTCGCCGTGCCGAGCGCCTTCCGCGCCGCATCGATCTTGGACTGGTGCAGCCTCAGGTTCTTCCTCGTCGATGGCTCTGCGGCCGCCCTCTCGGCCGCATACGCGGGCGCGACCTCCGCGACCCTGGCGGGCCAATCCTTCCCAGCCCCCTTCCCGGATCCAGCCATTCTCCTACCTCCGCTCATGACCTGCACAAGTCTACTACTCTGTACAGACCGCGTCAACCTCGTCACCGGACCCGCAGCACCCCGTCCCGTGCTTCGTGCCGGCCGGTGGCGACGTCGGTGACACGAGGTGCTGGCGCCGCTCACGTTCGGCGCCGTCGGCTTCGTCGTGTGCCGCCCCGCGGAGTCGTGAACTCCCCACCCGTCCCCTGGCGCAGAGGCGGTTGGGGAGTTGACCGCGCTATTCGTTGTCAACTCCCCAACCCTCGGAGTTCGACTGGAACGGTTGGGGACTTTGCCGCGCTATTCGCGGTCAAGTCCCCAACCGTCGGTTCGACGGCCGACGCGTGGGGACTTTCCTCCTCTCGCCGGCCCAATGGTTCGGCGCGGGCAGCGCGCGAGCGGCTCGGCGCGCGACCGGTTCGGCGCGGCCATCGCGCAACGCACCGTCAGCGCAGCAGGATGGGCGTGCTGCGCTTGGCCGTCCGGCCGTCGCCGGCGGTGATGTGCACCGTGAGGGTGTAGGCGCCCGGCTCGAGCGCGGAGAGGTCGAGGCTGCGCCGGCTGCGGTCGTCGGCGCCGCGCTGCTCGTCCTCGAAGCGGATCTCCAGGCGGCGGTGGCGCTTGAAGGGGAGGCCGCCGCGGCGCTCGACCGTGATCGTCGTGGCGAGCCCGTCGCCGTCGGAGGCGCCGTAGGCCTCGTAGTAGAGGACGACCCGGCGCTGCGCGGCGGGGAGCGCGTGGTTCGGCAGGAGGGTGAGCGGCGGGCCGCCGCCCCTGGTCCAGCGGCCGGCCGGCCCCGGCACGCCGAGGGCGAGCGCGGAGAGCTCCAGCCGGCCCGGCACGCGCATCCGGCGAAGCGCCACCGTGTCGCCGCGGACGAACCCCGCGCCGGCGAGGATGGGGCCGCGGTCGGGCCGGTCGGCCGTTGGGGCGACGGCGGCGCCGGGCGCCTGCACGCGCAGCGCGTACACGTGGGGCCCGGCGGCCAGGCGGAGCGGCAGATCGAGCTCCAGCAGCGCACCGGGGGGCAGCGTGGCGGAAGCGAAGCGCGCGAGCGTGTCGACGCTCGCCACCATGCGGCCGGAATCGAGGACGGAGAGCACGGCCCGGACGGCGTACTCGCCTCCCCCGCCGGAGCCGCCCGGCACGCGCAACGCCTGCGCGGGAACGGCGATGGCGAGGGTGACGTCGCTCGAAGTCGGGCGAGGCGGAGGCGAAATCGAGGAGCTCGAAGGCGGCCGGAAGCGTCTCGGCGAAGCGGGGCGCGGCGCTCTCGCTCGAGGCCACGTGGTCGGCGGTGCGCTGGCCGAGCTGGTCGAGGGCCTGATCGTCCTGGAGCCGGGCGAGGTTGTTGCCGCCATGCAGGAAGAGGCGGCGGTAGCGGCCGTCGTAATCCGCGAGGCGGCCGATGAGCTCCGCCCGGTTCGCGCAGGCGCCGGGGTCGAGCTCATCCGGACCCGCGGCGAGGACGTAGTCGCGCAGGCTTTTGAGACCGGAGAACGCATCGCCGGACGGGTTCAGCGCGGGCGCGAAGGTGAGCAGCACCGGCCGGCCGCCGTTGCGGTAGATCCAGACCTCGCCATCGTGGGGGCGGCACGGCACGATCTCGTCCGGCTCGCCGTAGCGGATGAGCGCGAGCCCGCGGTCGTCGATGTGGACCTCGTGGCGCACGTAGCGCTCGGCGTCGCGCCCGGGGGGCGGCGTGACCGCCCGGGCGGCGAAGCCGGTCACCCACATGAGCCCGCCCGCCTGCTGGCGTGGCGCCACCATCATCCGGTCGGGCCGGCCGTACCAGCGCTCGGCCTTTCGCACGCGACGGATGTGCTCGGCCCGGCGGGCTTCGGGCGGAAGCGTCGCCTGCGCGGCACGGCGGCTCCAGAAGCGGCGGAGGAATGCGCGCCTTGCGGCGACATCCGAGAGCGCGAACCAGCGCGCGGCCTCGGTGCTGTCGGCCAGGTAGCGGAGCCCCGTCCAGGCGCTGTCGGGGGGGAGCGTGCTCTCCCGGTCGAGGGAGCGGAGGTAGGCGGCGCACGCGGCGGTGGCGCGGCTGCCGCATGCCGCGGCCGCGGGAGCCTGGGCGGAGAGGGGGGCCGCCCCGCACATGAGAAGCAGCGCGGCGACGACGCGGGGGGAAGGCGGCGCCAAGCGTGACCTCGAGGTCGGTGGGCCGGCTGTCGCCGGACCGTACCCATTAAATCTAGGAACGGCGCCTCTTGCGGCAACCGAAGCGGCGTGCCGCGGGGCGTGCGACCGGGCGCCACGCACGCCGCGCCGGGGGGGGCGCGCGTCCGGCGCCTTGACAGCGCGGCCGGCTCCCTCCTAACTCTCGGCGTACCGCGGGGCGCGCATCCGCGGCCCCCCAGGCATATCGGAGGTACCGGATGTCCTCGCCCACCGCACTGCTCGCGCTCTGCCTCTCGCTTCTCGCGCTGCCGGCCATGGCGGATGGGCCGCTGCCGCCCTCGCGGGCGGAGCCGGCCGGCCCGCCGGCGCCCGTGCACGTGTGGGGAGGGGCCCGGCCGCTCCGCGGCGACAGCGCCCGCAAGACGGTGGCGGTGCTCAACTTCGACAACAACTCCGGGGACAGCCACTACGATCCGCTCGGCAAGGGGATCGCGGACATGATGATCTCGGACCTGTCGAGCGTGCAGCAGATCCAGCTGGTGGAGCGCGAGCACCTCGCCGACCTGACGCACGAGATGGAGGTGCAGCACTCGCGCTTCTTCGACCAGAGCACGGCCGCGAAGGCGGGAAAGCTGGTGGGCGCGCAGTACGTCGTCGCCGGCGCGATCCTGGCGCTCGACCCGAAGATCCGGCTGGACACGCGCGTGATCCAGGTCGAGACGGGCGAGGTCGTGAAGGCGGCGGAGGTGACCGGCGATCAGAAGGACCTCTTCGATCTCCAGCAGCGGCTGGCGCACCAGCTCATCAAGGGGCTGGGGGTGGCGCTCTCGCCCGAGGACTCGGCGCGGCTGCGCAAGCAGCAGGAGGCGGACCGGCTCGAAGACGCTGGACGACGAGCTACGTCTCTCGGAGGCGCTCGACCTCTTCGATCGGAAGATGTACACGGAGGCCGCCGAGAAGGCGCTGCCGCTGGTCCACGAGAACCCCGACAACCAGCTGCTCCAGGCCACCTACAAGGTCATGGAGGACCGCGCCAAGGACGACGCCAAGAACAAGCTCAAGAAGAAGCTGAAGGGGCTGTTCCATCATTAGGGATCAGGCTTCGGGATTCGCGATTTCGGGATCCGGGATTCGGGGTTCGAGAGTCGGGGTTCGGGGTTCCTGGACGCGTCACTCGCGCTCTCCGGCGGCAGCGTGTCGCCACGCAGCAGGGACAGGCCCGCGGCGACCCCGGCCGCGTCGAAGTGGGCATTCCGCATCCCGCATCCCGAGCCCGTAGCCTAGCCCCCTACCTCCCCCTCTCCGCTCCACGCTCTCGCCCAGCAGCTCGAACACGCCCTCCTCCTCCAGCACCCGCTGCCCGAGCCGCTGGGTCGAGATGCCGGGGCGCAGCGTGAAGTCGTAGTCGAGGCGGCCGGCGCGCTCGGCGGCGTCGAAGCGGGCGCAGCGGACGCGCCCCGTCGCCTGGAGCGGCTCGGCGACCTCGATGAGGTGGGAGGAGACGAGGAAGAGGCTGTCCCGGGCGGCCGAGAGGCGGTCGAAGATGGTGAGGGAGGCGTCCAGCGCGTCCTTGACGTTGGTGCCCTTGAAAGGCTCATCGAGGAAGGCGACGACGCGGCGTCCATCCGCCAGCGCCTGCGCGACCTCGCGGACCCGGAGCGCCTCGGCGCGGAAGAAGCTGACGCCCTGGCGGACGTTGTCCACGAGGGTGATGGCGGTGAAGAGGTCGTCGCAGGGGGAGAAGCGGAACGAGCGGGCGGGCACGCCCATGCCGACGTGCGCCAGGTAGAGGGCGATGCCGCAGGCGCGCAGGTACGTCGTCTTGCCGGCCATGTTCGGCCCGGTCAGGAACAGCAGCCGCTGCTCCTGGTCGAGGTGCAGCGGGTTGGCCACGGGACGCTCGAGGAACGGGTGGTAGACGCTCTCGGCGGAGAGGGCGAGGGGGCCGTCGCAGACCTCGGGCAGGACGAAGCGCATGTCGGCCGTGGCCTCGGCCATCGACGTGATGGCGTCCATCTCGAAGATGAGCAGCATGAGCCGCTCGATCGTGGCGCGCTCCTCGTGGCGCAGCACGCGGTCGATGCGGAGCAGGCGCCACCAGGGCGGGTCGCCGCGGTCCTCGGGCGGCAGCACGTCGAGGCCCGGCCGGGCGACGAGCTCGCGGGTCTCGCGGACGAGCGCGCCCAGCTCGCCCGGCGGGTCGGCGAGCTCGGGGTGGCGGACGAGCATGCGGAGCATGGAGACCATGCGCGCGGTGCGTCGCATCCCGACCACGGTGCGGCGGTGCGACTTGGGATCCCAGAAGCGCAGCTCGAAGCCGTCGAGCACGGCCGTGAGCCGGCTCGCGGTGTCGGGGAAGGGCAGGTTCGAGTGCACGTACTCCGCCACCGCGACGAGCAGCCCCTCGCCCGGCAGCGCGTTCATGGCGGCGGGGTGGGCGGCAAGGTGCGCGACAGACGCCTGCACGGTGCGGATCCGGGCGGGGTCGGAGAGCGGGCGCTGAAACCGCGCCCTCAGCACCTTGGTGCCGCCCTTGGTGCGGGTGCGGTCGAGGAGCTCGAAGAGACCGGCGGCGCCGTCCTGGCCCTGGAAGATCTCGAGGTCGCGGAGCGTCTGGTCGTCCAGCCGGAGGATCCCCGGCTCGGGGGCGCCTCGGCGGCATCGGCCTCGCGGCGCTCCCCGGGCGGACGCCGGAGCGGCAGGCTGAGGAACGGCAGGGGCACCTCCGGCGCAGGGGGAGAGGGTCGGGAACCGGAAGATTCGGGGCGGGCGGCGGGCGGGTCAAGGGAGGGTCACGGGCACGCATGCGCTCACGCAGCCGGCGGGACGGGGATGCCCGCCGCTCGCGAATGCCCGCGCATGCGTACCCGCTACCGGGGACATGGCGCCAGGAGCCCGGGTCCCGACGCCCGAGCTCAGTCGCCGCGCGCGCTGCCGGCCGTCTCGCCGCGCGTCCACTCGGAGCTGTCGTCCTCGTCGGCGGTGCTGCGGCTGACCAGCTTGTTGAAGTTGCTCTTCACCCCCTCCGACGTGGTCTCCTGGTACAGCAGCACGAGATCGCTGCCATCGAACTTCTCGAACCACTCCTCCCAGGGGATGCGCTCGAGGCTCTTCTCGCCGCTGTAGTCGGGGAAGTCGAGGCGGATGATCCCGGCGTCGTCCTCGGTATGGGTGGACTTGACGGTGGCGAGCCAGCCGCCGCGGTCTTCGGTCCACTGCCGGATGCGGTCGTGGTCGGTGGTCTTGAAGCGTTCGCCTGCCATGCTTGGATCCTCCTGCTCTATGTCACGGCGCCACATGCTGTTATGGGAGTGACACTGCAAGCCCCCTGCCGCAATCGAGCGGGGGAGAGCGGGGGAGCGGCGGGCTTCCTGGCGGACCGACCTGACCGGGCGCGGTGAGCGTCGCGGCGCGCGGGTGCTCCGGCGGGGAGGGGCGGGGGCGGGCCCGCGCGCCTGAACGCGACGCGTCGCAGCCGCCGCGCGCCCGGCCCGGCTCTCGGGCCCGGCAGGTAACGGGCGCCATGCGGCTTCCCCGGCCCCCGCTCGCCCACTCGCCCACTCTGGAAGGGGATCCGGGAGAGCGGGGCCGTGCCGGGCGCATTGCGCGGGACTTCTCGGACGCGGAAGATGTTGGCGCGGGTGGCGGCGGTACCAACCCTCGGCGGGCTCGGTCTGTCGAAGGAGGGGGAGGTCTTCACAGATCCGGAGCGAGCCATGGATGCCGTGCTGCAGGATCTGCGCTACGCGCTGCGCCAGATCCGGCGCGCGCCGGCGTTCGCGTTCTTCATCGTGGCGACGCTGGCGATCGGGATCGGGGCGAACACGACGATCTTCGGGGTGATCGACGCGCTCGTGCTGAATCCCCTGCCCTACCCGCACCCGGAGCGGCTGGTGAAGCTGTCGGGGGCGTACGTCGGGCGGGGGGACAGCTGGTCGGTGTCCTACCCGAACGCCGCGGACTGGCGGGCCATGAGCCACTCCTTCCAGGACGTGGCGTGGTTGCAGGGTGGAAGCTACACGCTGGCCGGGGAAGGGCGGCCGGAGCGGGTACGCGGCAGCCGGGCCTCGTGGAACCTCTTCTCGCTGCTGGGCGTCCGCCCCGCGCTCGGGCGGACCTACACACAGGCGGAGGACGCGCCGGGCGCGGAGCGTGTGGTGGTGCTGGGCTGGGGGCTCTGGCAGCGGCGCTTCGGCGGGCAGGCGGGCGTGATCGGGCGCACCCTCATGCTGTCCGGCGATTCGTACACGGTGATCGGCGTCATGCCGGAGAAGTTCTCGTTCCCGGATGCCGGGCTCGAGGTCTACGTCCCGCTGCGGGTGGACGGGAGCACATGGCCCCGCTCGAACGGCGGGCTCCAGGTGATCGGCCGGCTGCGTCCGGCCGCCACGCTGGCGGGCGCGCAGCGGGAGATGGACGCGCTGTCGGCGCGCCTCGAGCGGGAGTACCCGGACGCCGACCGGCAGCTGAGCGCGAAGCTGACATTGCTGCGGGAGGCGATGTACGGCGGGCAGACGGCGCGGCTGCTCCTGTGGACGCTGCTGGCCGCGGTGGGGCTGGTGCTGCTGATCGCCTGCGTGAACGTGGCCAACCTGCTGCTCGCGCGGGCAACCACGCGGGAGCGCGAGGTGGCGGTGCGCGCGGCGCTCGGAGCCGGCGGCTGGCGGGTACTGCGGCAGTTCATGACCGAGAGCCTCGTGCTGGCGGCGCTCGGCGGCGCGGGAGGCGTGCTCGTCTCGCTGTGGGGCACGCGCCTCTTCGCCTCGGCCATTCCCGCGGATGCGGGGGTGCCGACGGACTTCGGGCTGAACCCGGTCGTGCTGGCCTTCACGGTGGGGCTCGCGCTGCTGACGGGGCTTGTGTTCGGCGCGCTGCCGGCGCTGCATGCGGCGCGTCCCGACCTGGCGCAGCTCATCGGCGGGCGCTCGGGTCAGGCCAGCCGCAGCCGCGGGCGGCGCCGCGCGGCGCTGGTCGTGGCGGAGGTGGCGCTCGCGGCCGTGCTGCTCGTCTCCGCGGGGCTGGTCGTGCGCAGCCTCTCGGCCCTGATGTCCCGGAGCCCCGGCTTCGATATCCGGGGCCTGCTCACCCTGCGGGTCTCCGCCGGCGCCCGCTACGACACGCGCGAGAAGATCGGCGCCTACCGGCAGGCGCTCCTCGAGCGGCTGCGCGCCGTCCCCGGGGTGGACGCCGCGGGCGGGACGGACTTCATGCCGCTCGCCGGCACGAACAACTACGGCGACTTCCAGATCGAGGGCCGCGCGGCGCCGGAACCGCTGCACGCGGGCACCATCGCCTTCACGCCCGGCTACCTCGAGGCGATGGGGATCCCCATCCTGCGCGGCCGCGACATCGACGCGCGCGACGCCGGCGACAGCCCCAATGTCGTGCTGATCAACCGCACCGCGGCGCGCGCCTTCTTCGGCGCGGAGAACCCGATCGGCAGGCGCCTGCACATGATGTACGACGGCGACTCCATCCGCTGGCGCACCATCGCCGGCGTGATCGGCGATGTCCGCTTCAGCGGCCTCGATGACCCGCCCCGCCCCGAGATCTACCTGCCGGTCGCGCAGCTGCCGTGGGCCAACCCGTCGATGACGTTCGTTCTGCGCACCACGCACGACCCGCTGGCGCTGGTCTCCCCGGCCGAGCGCGCCATCTGGGGCCTCGACCCCGCTCAGGCCGTCTACGACGTGCGCACCATGCAGCGGCTGGTGCACGAGTCCACGGCGGTGCTCGTCGCCCGCATCCTGGCCGGCGCGCTCACCCTCTTTGGCGCGATCGCGCTGCTGCTCGCGGCGCTCGGCCTCTACGGCGTGATCTCCTACAACGTGGCGCAGCGGACCTACGAGATCGGCGTGCGCAGCGCGCTCGGGGCGAGCCGCGCCGACGTGCTGCGGCTCGTGCTCGGCCAGGGCATGACACTCGTCGCCATCGGACTCGGCATCGGCGTGCTCGGCGCCCTCGGCGCCACGCGCGTGCTGCGCCGTCTCCTCTACGGCGTGAGCGCGACCGATCCGCTGACCTTCACGGCGACGGCGCTCGTGCTCGCCGCCGTGGCGCTCCTCGCCACCTGGCTGCCCGCCCGGCGCGCGGCGAGGATCGAGCCGGTCATGGCGCTGCGGACGGAGTGAGGGACCCGGACGCGGGATGCGGGACGCGGGATGCGCCACGCGGGATGCGCATCCCGAGCCCCGAGCCCCGAGCCCCGAGCTGCCTACTTCACCCGGTACCTCGCCATGACCGGATAGTGATCGCTCGTCGTCTCGCCGTAGTCCGCAATGTAGCGGTCGGCGCGGAAGACCTCGGCGGAGCCGGGCACGTAGTCGGCGAACATCTCGTTCGAGTCGAGCTGGTGGTCGATCACGTCCGGGTACTTCACGGTGGAGCCAATGTGGGCGGCGGAGATGGCGGCAGTGGGAAAGCGGTAGTCGGCGCTGTCCTCGACGAAGCTCCGGTACGGCGACGGCGCACCCTGGTGGATCGAGGCGTCCACGTCATCGTTGAAGTCTCCAATGACGAGTACCTTCGCGGTCGGCCACGTGGCACCGAGGTACCGCTCGAGCGCGGCCGCGGCGGTGTCCCGGCGGGCGAGGCTCCCGGCGTCGGCGCCGGCCTTGGCGTGCTGGACGATGACGATGAGCGGCTCGCTCCTGCCGCCGATCGACACGTGCAGGTGGAACTCGACGGGAGGCCGGCCGGCGAACGCGTGGTCGTAGGCGCCCAGGATCACGCGCGCGCTGTCCAGCGTGACCTCGTCCGTGCGCCATACCAGCGCGACCTTCTGCTCCTTGTCGCCGAAGCCGCTGTAGTAGGCGGGCCCGCTGCGCACGCGCGGGTCGTTGGCTAGCAGGCCTGCCCACGAGCCGGGCAGCGCCCCGACCAGGCGACGGAACTGCGTCCGGTCCACCACCTCCTCGAGCCCCCACAGGTCGAGGTCCACCCCGCCCATGACGGTGGCGACGTTCCTCAGCTGCAGCGCCTCGTCCGTCGGGCCGTTCCCCGTGGCGCCGAACCAATCCAGGTTCCAGTTGCCGACGTCGAGCGTCGCGGCGGTGCCCTGCGCCGGGATCGGCCCCGCCTGCGCCGGAGGCGGCGGCGCGGGCGCCGCGTCGATGGAGGCTGCCGGGCCGCACGACGCGAGCCCCGCGATCGAGAGGAAGGCGCGGGCGAGCGCCCGCCCGTGTCGAGCCGTCATCGGTGACCTGCCGCAAGGGTGAAGGGACACGGCCGGAGCGGAAGAGTTCCGGGCGGGTGTGAGTATACGGGTTGAGGGGCGCCGCGCCTAGCGCCGGGGCGTCCGGCGGCTCGAGACGTAGGCGAGCACCGCATCACGGACCCGGGCCGCGCCCAGCGCGATCTCGCGCAGGATCCCCGCTTTCGGCCGGGCGAAGCCCAGGAAGAAGAGGCCCGGCACGGCGCAGCCGCCATCGCCGGCGGGGTAGCCGGCGGCGTCGAGCACGCCCTCGGCCTCGAGGAGGGCGGGCAGGCCGCTGCGGTAGCCGGTGGCGAGGATCACGGCATCGAACGGGCGGACGGAGCCGTCGTCGAAGCGGACGGCGTCGGCGGAGAACCCGGTCGGGTTCGGCGCGAGCGCGATGTCGCCTGCGCGGATGCGAGCGACGGTGCCGACGTCGATGACAGGCAGCTTGCCGTAGCGCTCGATCTGGGTGATCGGACCGTAGGGCGGCGTGCGCAGCCCGATGTCCCGCAGGTCGCCGAGGACGCTGCGCGCGATGGCGCGGCCGACCAGGTCGCGGATGCGCGTGGGCAGCCGCCTCATGCGGACGGCCGTGTCCTGGGTCGAGCGGCCGTGGAAGTCGCGCGGCACGATGTTCACGGGCCCGCGCACCGCCAGCGTGACCGGCACGCTCGCCTCGGCCAGGTCGAGCGCGATCTCGGCGCCGGTATTGCCCAACCCGACGACGAGCACGCGCCGGCCGAGGAATGGCGTCGGGTTGCGGTACTCGCGGGCGTGCACGATCGTCCCGCCGAACGCGTGCTCTCCGGGCCAGTGCGGGATGTGCGGCTCGTGGTTGTAGCCGGTGGCGACCACGACCGCGGCGGCGCGCCGGAGGGTGCGCTCGCCCGACGTCGCACTCCTGCCCTCCACCTCCCAGAGCCCGTCCGCGGCGCGGCGCACCAGCGTTGCCTGCTCGCCGAAGCGGGGCCCCAGCCGGAAGTGTGCGGCGTAGCGCTCGAGGTACTCGACGAAGAGCGCGCGCGGCACGTACTGCGCCCAGCTCTCCGGGAACGGCATGAACGGCAGCGCGGAGTGGCGGCGGGCCGTGTGCAGGTGGAGCCGGTCGTAGTGGTTGTGCCACGCCCAGCCGACGGCGGGCCCGGCCTCGAGAATCTCGAAGTCCGCGTCGCTGCGGCGCAGGCAGGCGCCGAGGGCGAGGCCGGCCGGGCCGGCGCCGAGGATGAGGGTGTCCGTTGGCTCAGCTCGAAACGTAGGCGGCGTTCTCGTCGATGTAGCCATGGGTCAGGTCGCAGCCGAACGCGGTGGCGCTTCCCTCCCCCGCGCCGAGGTCCACCGCGATGTCCACGGGGTCGCCGCGGAGCAGAGCGCGCAGTCTGGCCTCGTCGAAGTCCACCCCGCGGCCCTCCACGTACGCCGGTACGCCGTTCAGCCAGACGCCGAGGCGGGCGGGGTCGATCCGGCAGTCGAAACACTTGCCGACGGCCATGAGGATGCGGCCGAGGTTCGGGTCCGCGCCGAAGGCCATGGTCTTGACCAGCGGCGAGTTGACGAGGGACTTGGCGACGATCCGCGCCTCGCGCTCGTCCTTCGCGCCGGTCACCGTCGCGCGCAGCAGCTTGGTCGCGCCCTCCCCGTCGCGGCCGAGGATCTCGGCCATGCGGATGCAGGCGGCGGTGAGCACCTCCTGGAACGCCTCCTCCTCCACCGCGCCGGCCAGGCCGTTGGCCAGCATGGCGCAGGTGTCGGACGTGCTGGTGTCGCCGTCCACCGAGAGCATGTTGAAGGACACGTGCACGGCGCGCCGCAGCATGCGGTCGAGCGCGTCCGCATCGAAGTCGGCGTCGGTGAAGATGTAGACGAGCATCGTCGCCATGTTCGGCTCGATCATGCCGGAGCCCTTGGCCACGATCGTGAGCGTCGCTCCAGCGACGGAGCACGAGAGCGCCTTGGGGTGAGTGTCGGTGGTCATGATGCCGAGCGCGCCCTCGAGCGGATCGTGCTGGAGCGCGTCGCGGGCACCGGCGAGCCCTGTCTCGATCCGGTCGATCGGCAGCGGCACGCCGATGACGCCGGTGGAGGACATGAGCACGAGGGACGGATCGATGCCGAGCTCCCGCGCCGCCGCCGCGCCCATGCGCCTCGCGCGCGCGATGCCCTCCTCGCCCGTGCCGACGTTGGAGACCTTCGAGTTTACGACAATGGCCTGTAGCCGGCCGGCGCGGATCAGCTCGCGGCCGACAACGACCGGCGCGCCGGGGACCCGGTTGCGGGTGAAGACGGCCGCGGCCGCGGCCGGGACCTCGGAGTGGAAGAGCGCAAGGTCGCGGCCCTTCCGCTTCACGCCAATGTTGCGGCTCATGCAGGTGAAGCCCTTCGGCATCACGGCGGGATCGTGGTAGGTCATGGGGCGGGAAGATAAGCGAATCCGAATCCGAATCCAGGGGCGGCTTCCCCACCGGCGTCGATGCATGCAGGACAATCTCGCCGCACAACGGTGGCGAGGGGACAGGGGGCGGCCGGATGCCCGCGCGACGGCTGCCGCCTTGTCCCCGGGTCCGCCGCACCGCACCTTCGCGTGAGGCCCCTCTCCACGTTCAAGCCATGAGCACGACCGGGTTTCCCATAGCGCGCGCGTCTCGCCGCCTGCGCTCGGCGCGCAAGCTGCTCCTCGGCGCGTCTCTGCTCCTCGCTGCCCGCGCCGGCCCTCTCGCCGCCCAGGCAATCCACGGCTCGCTCGCCGAGGCGGAGACGGGCCGCCCCGTCGCGGGCGCCATCGTGGTACTGCTGGACCCGGCAGGGCACCCGCTCGGACGCACGCTGAGCGACTCGCTCGGCGGGTTCCTGCTGCGTGCACCCGCCGCCGGTGTCTACCGCCTCCGCGCCGACCGGATCGGCTACGAGAGCACCACCTCCGATGCCATGGCCGCCGACGGCGTCCACCCGCTGATCGTCCGGCTCGCCGTCCTCGTCCAGCCCGTGTCGCTCGAGGCGATCACCGCGTCGGCCGAAAGCCGCTGCGTCACCCGCGACCGTGATGACCGCGCGGGCGTCGAGCGCGTCTGGCAGGAGGCCAGGAAGGCGCTCGAGGCGACGACGCTCGCCGCCGCCGCACCGCTCTACCGCTTCGACGGCGAGCTCTACACCCGCACGACCGCGCCCGACGGCGGACGCATCCTGGATGAGAGGAGGCGGCCGCTGGCCGCCGACTTCGCCGAGCGGCCCTTCGTCAGCCGGCCCGCGGAGGAGCTGGCGGAGCGGGGCTACGTCCGGGCCGCGCCGGGCGGCGGCTACGACTTCTTCGCTCCCACGCCCGAGGTGCTCCTCTCGGATGCGTTCCTGTTGAACGCACTGCCTCCGGCTGACGGAGGGGCGGGACGAGGCGGCCGCCGGACTGGTGGGGCTCGGCTTCGCGCCGGTCGGCGGGCGCGACGTCGCCGACATCGAGGGGACGTTCTGGCTCGACCGCAGGACCGCGGCGCTCCGGTCGCTGGAGTTCCGTTACGTCGGACTCGACCCGGCGGTCCCGGTCGAGGGCGCGAGCGGTCGCGTGGAGCTGGAGGCGCTTCCCGACGGCGCGTTCTACGTCCGGCGGTGGTGGATCCGCACCCCGGTGCTCGCCCCTGCGCGCGTGGCGGCGTCCCCCCGCCTGGCGACCGACCGCCCGATCGCGACCATCCGGGAGGAGGGCGGCAGGGTGCTTCGCGTAAGCCGAGCGGGTGGGGCCGCGGCCACCGCGTTGCCTGCGGCCGCCAGCCCGGCTGCCACCCTGGACACCGTTCGGGTGAACGCCTCGCCCGGGCCCGCCGAGGCCACCCGCAGCCAGCGGCGCGACGTCGTGGCGGGCGCGGAGCTCGAGGCCGCGCGTGTGCGCGGCGCCCGGGTGGTGGACGTGATCCGTCGCTTTCCGGGAATCTCGATCCGCGAGGGGCGCTTCGACACGGGACAGGAGGTGGGGACGGGGTTCTGCATCGAGTCCAGCCACCGGGTGCAGCGGCTGATTGCACCGCCGCACCTGCGGGCTCAGTTCTGCGACATGCTGCCGATCTTCGTGGACGGCAGGCGGATGGGCGGCGCCATCTCGTATCTGCGCGGGCTCGAGGTCGATGGGTTCGACAGCATCGAGCTGATCTCCGCCACCGCGGCCCAGATCCGCTTCGGCATGGACGCGGGCGCCGCCGGCGGGGCCATCGTGCTGCGCACCCGGAGGTGACGGGAAGCCACGAGCCGTCGGCCGCCGCCGGCTCCCCCACCCACCCGGCGGACGCCTCCGTCAGCCCGGCACGTTCGCCCCCGGCGATGTTCACCCACTCTCCCCCTCTCGGGCGGGGCGGCCGGGTCGGGCGCCCCCACTCTGGTGGCCGGGGGCGGGCCGCGGGGGCCGGGGGGCACGGCGGGTCAGTACGCCGGCGCGTCGCTCGCCGGGAACGACTCCTCGGATGCCTCGTGCACCTCCGCGTCCGTCGGCTGCTCGGCGCGGTCGGTCTGCGGGCCGCCGGCGGCGCCCGCGGAGAGCGCGATCGCCTCGTCGCGGCCGCGCAGCAGCTGGCGCAGCACGAACTGGAGGATTCCGCCGTGGCGGTAGTAGAGCGCCTCCTGCGGGCTGTCGATGCGGACGGTGGCCTCGAATTCCACGGTCCGGCGGTCCTCGCGGTGGGCGAGCACCCGGACGACACGGCCGTGGTGGAAGCCGGTGGCGATGGCGCGGGCGACGCCCTCGAGGTCGAACGTCTCGCGGCCGGTGAGGCCGAGCCCATCGGCACTCTGGCCGGACTGGAACTGGAGCGGCAGCACGCCCATGCCGACGAGGTTCGAGCGGTGGATGCGCTCGTAGCTCTCCGCGAGCACCGCCACCACCCCCTGCAGGTACGTGCCCTTGGCGGCCCAGTCGCGTGAGGAGCCGGAGCCGTACTCCTTCCCCGCCAGCACGAGCAGCGGCGTGCCCTCGTCGCGGTAGCGCATGGCGGCATCGTAGATCGTGGTCACGTCGCCGGTAGGCAGGTGGGTGGTGAAGCCGCCCTCCACGCCGGGAGCCAGCCGGTTCCGGATGCGCACGTTGGCGAAGGTGCCGCGGATCATGACCTCGTCGTTGCCGCGCCTCGAGCCGTAGGAGTTGAACTCGCGCGGCTGCACGTCGTGGGCGATCAGGTACTGGCCCGCGGGGCCGTCGGGGCGGATGGCACCGGCGGGCGAGATGTGGTCCGTGGTCACGCTGTCGCCGAGATAGGCGAGCACGCGCGCGCCGCAGATCTCCTCCATGATCTCGGGCGCCTCCTTCGGCATCCCGTCGAAGAACGGCGGCAGGCGGACGTAGGTCGAGTCGGGGTTCCAGGCGTACAGCTCGCCCTCGGGGACCGGCAGCGCCTCCCACCGCTCGTCGCCCTTGAACACTTCGGCGTAGGTCGAGCGGTACATGTCGCTCTCGATCGAGCGCTCGATCGCCTCCTGCACCTCGTGGCGGCTCGGCCAGATGTCGCGCAGGAACACCGAGTGCCCCTGCTGGTCCGTGCCGAGCGGCTCCTCGTACAGGTTCAGATCCATGCGGCCGGCCAGCGCGTACGCGACGACGAGCGGCGGCGACATCAGGTAGTTCGCCCGCACCTCGCCGTGGATGCGCCCCTCGAAGTTGCGGTTGCCGCTGAGCACCGAGCAGACGACGAGGCCGCGCCGCCGCACCTCGGCCGACACCTCCTCCGGCAGCGGGCCGCTGTTGCCGATGCACGTGGTGCAGCCGTAGCCGACGACGTCGAAGCCGAGCGTCTCGAGGTCGGGCAGCAGCCCGGCGCGCTCGAGATAGCGGGTGACCACCTTGGAGCCGGGGGCGAGGGATGTCTTGACCCAGGAGGGCACGCTGAGCCCGCGCTCGACCGCCTTCCGGGCCAGCAGCCCCGCGGCCAGCATGACGGACGGATTCGAGGTGTTGGTGCAGCTCGTGATGGCCGCGATGACGACGGCGCCGTGGTCGATGCGCCGCCCGCTGCGGGCCTCCTCGATGGAGGCGACGTCTCCGCGTCCGGCTCCCGGCCCTTCCGTCCGCGCGCCGGGCGCGGAGGAGCCGGACACGGGCGGCGGCGGCGACGCGCTCTCGGTCCCGCCGGACTGCGCGGGGCCGCCCGGGGAGCCGCCGGAGCCGGATCCGGCCACGGACGCCGGCTTGAGCGAGGGCAGCGCCTCCTCGAACGCCGTCCGCGCCCTGGAGAGCGGGATGCGGTCCTGCGGCCTCTTCGGCCCCGCGATGCTGGGCTCGACGGTGGAGAGGTCGAGCTCGAGCGTGTCGTTGAAGCGGGGCTCGGGCGCGT
The DNA here is from genome assembly GCA_963708135.1 of uncultured Gemmatimonadales bacterium. Lineage (GTDB taxonomy): Bacteria > Gemmatimonadota > Gemmatimonadetes > Longimicrobiales > RSA9. Next base: position 2,894,120 of record OY970192.1, read on the forward strand.
CGGGCGTGTGGAATAGCCCCTGCTCCTTCATGTACGCCTCTACCAGCGCCACGTGCTCCTGGGGGCGGCCGGTGAAGCGGAGGTAGCGGAGCGTCTCGGCGTCGGGCGGGAAGATGGCGCACGTCGCGCCGTACTCAGGGGACATGTTGCCGATGGTGGCGCGGTCGGCCAGCGGCAGGCCGGCGATGCCGGGCCCGTAGAACTCGACGAACTTGCCGACCACGCCCTTCTTCCGCAGCAGCTCCGCGACGGTAAGCACCAGGTCCGTGGCGGTCGCGCCCTCCGGCAGCTCGCCGTCCAGCCGGAATCCGACGACGCGCGGCAGGAGCATGGCGACCGGCTGCCCGAGCATGGCCGCCTCCGCCTCGATGCCGCCCACGCCCCACCCCAGCACGCCGAGGCCGTTGACCATCGGCGTGTGGGAGTCGGTGCCGACGAGCGTGTCGGGGTAGGCGGGCGGGCGGGCGGGCGGTGCGTGATCAGCGAGCTCGTCGCCTGAGAAGACCACGCGGGCGAGGTACTCGAGGTTGACCTGGTGCACGATGCCCGTGCCGGGCGGGACCACGCGGAAGTTCTTGAACGCCTTCTGGCCCCAGCGCAGGAAGGCGTAGCGCTCGGCGTTGCGCTCGTACTCGCGGTCAATGTTGATGGAGAGCGCGGCCGGCGTGCCGTAGGCGTCCACCTGCACCGAGTGGTCGATCACCAACTCGACCGGCTGGAGCGGGTTGATGCGGCCGGGATCGCCGCCCAGCTTCTGCATCGCGTCCCGCATGGCAGCCAGGTCCACAATGGCGGGCACGCCGGTGAAGTCCTGCAGCAGGACGCGCGCGGGCGTGAACGCGATCTCGCGGCTCGGCGGGTCGTCCGGATCCCAGCCGGCCAGCGCCGCAATGTCGTCTCGCGCCACCACGATCCCGTCCTCGTGGCGCAGCAGGTTCTCGAGCAGGATGCGCAGCGAGTACGGCAGGCGGGAGACGGCGAAACCGGCGTCCTCGAGCGCCGAGAGCCGGAAGATCTCGTACTCGCGCCCGGCCACGCCGAGCGTCGAGCAGGCGCCGAAGCTGTCCATTGTGTTTCCCTCGTTCGAGTCCGTTGCGGGACGCGACGCAAGGGGCGAACCGCCGGCGGCGCGGCCGCCGGCGGTGAGAGTGGGGGAGTGGGGGAGTGGGAGATGCGGCGGGCTCCGCGGCGCCTTCGGGTCGCCGGACGCGGCGACGAGGCCGACCCCCCTCCAGTGCCCTCGCCGGCGGCGCGCACGGCGCGCACGGCCCGGGCGGCCGGCGCACGCCGGGCCCGGCTCTCGGACCCGACACGCTCGCCGGGAGAGGAGGCAACCCCGTCTCCCACTCTCCCGCTCCCCCACTCTCGCCGAACGGCCCTACCGCCCGCTCACGTACAGATCCACCCGCCATCCCGTCGGCGCCTTCACGGCGCGGGAGATGTCGAAGCGGACGAGGCCGTCGAGGAAGCTGGCGCCGGCGCCGAAGGCGAGGAGCGGCGGCGTCGCGGCCCAGGCGTCGCGCGGGCCGGCCCAGCCGAGGTCGCTGAAGAGGCCCACGCGGGCGGCCGGCAGGTCCGTCGCGACGGAGGCGCGGCCGCGCCAGAAGGCCTGCCCGCCCCGTACGTCGCCGGCGTAGCCGCGCATCGACGCGGGGCCACCCAGGTACCAGAGCGACTGCGGTGGGAGCGTGCCGGTCGAGGTTCCGGCCGCGCCGGCGAGCGAGCCGACGAAGGGACCCGGCAGCGGCAGGTCCAGGCGCAGCAGCGCGGAGGGGCGGAAGAAATCGTACGTGCCTCCGGCGCCATCCAGCGTGAGCTCGCCCTCCCAGCGCCAGCCGACGGGGTTCTGGCCGTGGGCGGCGCGCAGCGTGAGGGCGGCGCCGGTCTCCGTGGCGGGTGCGGCGGCGAGGTTCGGGCGGAAGGCGGCCTCGGCGCCGAGCAGGTGGCGCAGCGAGAAGTCCGTATTGGCGACGGCGCCGCGCTGGCGCTCGCGGTAGATCCTGAGCGCGTACCACTGCGTGCCCGTCGCGGGCGGCGCGATGGCGAGCTCGGCGCCGAGGGCGCGGTAGTAGTCGCCGTCGTCGCGGCCGAAGAGGAGGGCGTTGGCGGAGTTGCCGATGCCGAGCGCCCGGGTCGAGGGATCGAAGAGGGCGAGGCGGCGGTAGCCGGCCAGGCGCAGGTGCATGGTGCGCGCGTCGCGCGTGAGGCCGATCTCCGCGTTCGGCACGAGGTCGGCGACGCCGATGCGGGCGGAGCCGTCCGCGGAGAGGCGGCCGAGGTCGAGGTCGCCCTTCGCGCCGATCGAGAGCGCCTCGACCCGGTTGTAGCGCACCATCCCCGCGCGCCCGAGCCCCCAGCCGATGGTCGGCCGGGAGACGTGCCACGGCGGCTCGGCGATGCCCTTCAGCCGCTGCCCGAGCTGCTCGAGCTCGGGCGCGGAGACGAGCGCCTCGTCCGGGCCGTAGGGCGTGGGCGGCAGCTCCGCGCTGGTGAGCAGCTTCGAGGAGTCGGGGATCACGACCACGGCCGCCGGGACGCACGTCCCGCTGCGCCTCTCGTGGGCGACGATGGCGCTGTCCGGCGCCTCGCCTCTCCGCTCCCGCCGCCGCTCCTCGCGCTCCTCGCGCCGCTGGTCGCGGGACAGGTTGACGCGGATGCGGAACCCCTCGGGGCACTTGCCGAGCGAGTCGGGGCGAGGCACTTCGGGCAGCCCGAGCAGGTCGGGAGACGGGCGGCCGGCGGCGGCCGTGTCGCCTTCCACGTGGTACTCGGCGTAGCTCCGCTCGTAGTGGAGCGGCAGCGTCATCATCTTGCCGACCTGCGCCACGCCGTCGAAGGCGACGAGCCGGGGCATCCACCAGTGCAGGTCCCAGAGGCCGTACTGGATGGTGACGTAGCTGACGTCGGCGCGGATCGGCTTGAGGATGCCGGGGATGTCCTCGGCGTCCTTCCGGTCGCCGGGCGAATCGGCATCGCGCTCGAGGTCGTACTCGCGGGCGAGGCGGAAGACGGCCTGCACCACGGCGTGCGAGCGCGACTCGAGCCAGAAGGAGCCCGTGATCAGGTGCACGTCCGGCACGCGCGGCAGGATCTTCAGCTCGATCAGGCGGATCGCCTGTCCGTCGGGCAGGCGGATCGTCGTCGTGTCGCCGGTGCGGAAGCGGTACCAGTGCTCGCTGCCGGGCGCGAGCGGGTGGCGCACGAAGCCGCCGTCCGTCCAGCCGAGCATCATCTGGCTCTCGGCCGGATCGAACGCCAAATGCGGCATGAACTCCTTCAGGTCGTCCGGGATCTGCGCCTTCTTCAGCACGGCGGGCACGACCTCGCGGGCGCCGAGGACCTGGATCGTGGAGCGGCCCTCCCGCTTCCAGTCGATCCGCCCGGCAGTCTCCCGGCGGTAGAAGAGGTGGTCGAAGCCGAGCGTGCGCAGCCCCATCGAGATGCGCTCCTTCACCAGCGCCCGGTACTCCCGGATCGAGCGGTCCACGGTGTAGCGCCGGCCGCGACCCAGGGCGACGAGCCGCCGCGCCTCGGGATCGAGGTACGCCGTGGCGCGGTCCGCGCTGTCGGCCCGCGCTGCGCGGCGGTTGGCGGCGAATGTCGAGTCGGCGGAAGCGGTGGAAGCGCTGGTCGAGTCGGCGGAGCGCGCCCCCGGCCGGGCCGCCCCGCGGCGCGCGCGGGCGGAATCCGGATTCTGGGCCGCGAGCGGCGCGGCCGCGAGAAGGAGCAGCGCGAACGCCGCGGAGAAGTGCAGGGGCCGGGTCATGCGGGCTCCGGTGAGGTGGTCGGCGACCCTCTATCTACGCGTATCTACGCGCGAAGGCGCGCCGGGTTTCGCCCGCCGGGCGGCTGGTGGCGGCCGCTGCGGCCGGCGTCATGCCGGAGTGGGAGAGTGGGAGAACGCGAGGTCAGACGACCGGCAGCCGGCGCTTCCTGCGGCTGCGCCGCTCGAAGTACTCCTCCACGGGCTCGGCCACGCCCGCCTCGACGAGCTTGCGGTACTTCGCCGGGATGTGGGCGCAAAAGGGCTCGGCCTCGAGGAAGTCGCCGGTCACGGCGAAGGCCCGCGCGCGGCTTCCGCCGCAGACGTTCAGGTACTCGCAGGAGCCGCACTTCCCCTTGATGAGGGAGCGGTTGCGGAGCGCCGTGAACAGCGGCGAGTTGCGGTAGACGTCCACGAGGTCGTGCGTCCGTACGTTGCCGGCCGGGATCGGCAGGAAGCCGGACGGGAAGATCTCGCCGGTGTGGCTGATGAACATGAAGCCGTCGCCATCGTTCACGCTGCGGGCGCGCCCGATGCCGTCCGCCTGGCTGAAGGCGACGCCGTCCGTCAGCACGTCCGCCGCGTCCGTCCGCTCGCCGGCGCGCCGCTCCGCCACCTTGTGCTGGAGCACCACGCGCTGGAACTGCGGCGCCGCGGTGGCGCGCAGGTCGAAGGGCACGCTCTTCGAGATCTCGTACATGCGCTCGAAGACGGCCTCGAACTCCTCCGCGCTCGCCACGTCCTGCGGCCGGGCGCGGCCCATCGGCACCAGGAAGAAGACCTCCCAGAACACGATCCCGAGCCGCGACATGAGGGCGATGAGGTTGTCGAAGTCGTCCAGGTTGTGGCGCGCGATGACCGTGTTCACCTGGGTCGACAGCCCGATCCGGTGCGACTGTTCCAGGATGTCGAGCCCCCACTGGAACGAGCCGTCCACGCGACGGAACGCATCGTGGATCTCCGGCGTCGAGCCGTCCAGGCTCACGGCCAGCCGCGACAGCCCGGCATCCTTCAGCCGCTGCAGCATGTCGGGCGTGGCCAGCGGCGTCGTGGCCGGCGTGATCGCCATGCGCAGCCCCAGCTTCACGCCGTGCTCGACCAGCTCCACCACGTCCGGCCGCTTCAGCGAGTCGCCGCCGCTCAGCACGAACACGCACGGCCCGAACTCGCGCACCTTCTCCAGCAGCCGCTTCCCCTCCTCGAAGGACAGCTCGCGCGGGTCCCGCTCCGGCACGGCCTCGGCCCGGCAGTGCTTGCACGCCAGGTCGCACGCCCGCGTCGTCTCCCAGATCACCACGAACGGCGACTGCGAGAAATCGCGCGGAGGCACGAACGCCGGCCTGGCGCCCGGTTCCGTCGTGCTCGGCTTGATCATCGGCTGCCTCCCTTGCGTGCGCGCGGGCCCGCGGCCCGTTCCGGTTCACGAGCCCAATATCCGGAATGGCGCCGCCCGATGCTGTCGGGCGGATCACGCGAAAGGTGTGGGGAAGCGCCCGACGCCGGGATGCGGGACGCGGGACCGCGCCTCACGGTCCGCGAGCGGCTCGGCCTGTGCAGCACGCCCGCCTCCCGCTAGATTTCCGTGTTCCCGCACTCCAATGCCCGGAAATGGACAAGATGTTGACGCGCAACCGGATGTCGCCCGCCGTCCTGCTTCTCTTCGCGACTGCGGCGGGCGCTGCCGCGTGCGCGCGCGGCCGCGCGGCCGAGGATCCCGCCGCGCTGCGCGGGACGGTGCTGGGCACCCCCCTCATGAAGCCCGACTTCACGCTGGCCGACACGCGCGGCCGGCCGTTCGACTTCCGCCGGGAGACGGCGGGGAAGCTGGCGCTCGTCTATTTCGGCTACACCCACTGCGCCGACGTCTGCCCGGTGCACATGGGCAACATCGCGGCGGTCCTGCGGACGATGCCCTACGAGGTGACGAGCCGCACGCGCGTGATCTTCATCACGGTTGACCCGGCACGCGACACGCCCGCGGTGCTCCGGCGCTGGCTCGACCACTTCGACTCCCGCTTCGTGGGCCTGCGCGGCAGCGATTCCGAGGTGGCCAGGATCGAGCACGCGCTGCACGTGGCGGTGGCGGTGGAGGACAGCGCCTCCCATGGGAGCGGCGGCTACGGGGTGGGGCACGCGGCGCAGGTCGTCGCCTTCACGCCCGACGGCCTGGCGCACGTGATCTATCCGTTCGGCACCCGCCAGCAGGACTGGGAGCACGACCTCCCGGCGCTGCTCCAGGGGGCGTGGGCCGCGGGCCCGGCGGCGGCCGGATCGTGACGGTGCAGTGGTGGTGCTCGGCGCAGGGCGTCGCCTGGAGCTGGAGCTGGCGCGCCTACCCGGGCGTGTGGCTCATGATCGCCGCCGCCGGCGCGTTCTACGCCCGCCTCTGGCACCGGCGCCACGTCCGCCGGCCCACGGACACGCGCCACCAGCTCGCCGCGGTGGGCGGGCTGTGGCTCCTCTGGATCGGGCTCGACTGGCCCCTCGGCACCCTCGGCGCCGGCTACCTGGCCAGTGCGCACATGGTGCAGTTCATCATCATCGTGCTGGCCGCCACGCCGCTGCTCGTGCTGGGACTACCCCAGGGCGACGCAGCCGCCGCCGGCGCCGGGGCGGGCGTCGGCCTCGCGGTGGACGCCGGCGCCGGTCCGGCGGCCGGCGTCCCGGGCCGCGTCCTGCGGGTCTGGCGCGCGCTGACGCAGCCTCTCGTCGCCCTCATCGTCTTCACGGTCCTGATTATCGGCACCCACGCGCCGCCGGTCGTGGACGCGCTCATGGGCACCCAGCTCGGGTCGATGGCGCTCGACCTGGCCTGGATCTTCGCGGGCGTCCTCTTCTGGTGGCCCGTGCTCTCTCCCGGCTACCCTCGCCCCCGCCTCTCGCCGCCGCTCGCGCTCGTCTACCTGCTCGGCGGCGGCCTGCCCGACAAGGGCATCGCCTCGTGGCTGCTGCTCTCTCACCTGCCCGTCTACCGGACCTACGAGCTCGCGCCGCCGATCCCGGGCACCACCCCCAACAGCGACCAGGAGCTGGCCGGCGGCCTCATGCTGACCGCCGGGATGCTGCTGCTCGTGGTGGCGAGCGGCATCGTCTTCCACCTGTGGGTCCGCGCCGAGGAGCGCATCGACCGCGCCGCCGCCCCCGAGTCGCGCCTGGAGGAGCGCGGGTAGCCCCTGCGGTTCCCCGGGCGGGCATGTCTCTGCCCGGCTGTGCCGGGACAGGAGAGTGGGGGACCTCGATCCGGCAGGTGTCTGCCCGGCCCGGGCCCGGCCGGGCGGGCTGTGTCCTCCCCGGACAGGAGAGCGGGGGACGCCGGGCGCGCCGCGCTGGGTGCGCCGGGCTGCCCGGCCTCGCGACCATGCCGGCGCGCTGAGGGGGCCGCCGGCGGAGTCGGCGCCGGGCCGACGTGGGCCGCGCGCGGCACACGCGCCCGGTGACCCGCGGCGCGCGCTGGAGCCGGCCGCGGCTCCCGCTCTCCCGCTCCCCCACTCTCGCGTCGTTGCGCCACCCGCCGCCTCGCACCCATCTTCGCCCAGCCTCGACGAACCCGAACCCGACCCCATATGCCCGGCTCACGACGGCTCCGCGAAACGCTGACCACCCCCGCGCGCGCCGGCAAGGTGCTGCTCGCGCCGGGCCGCGCCGCGCGCGCGCTGCTCCGGATCCGGCGCCGCACCGCCATCGGCTCGCCCCCGGGAACGCTCGTCAGCGACCCCGAGGCGCCTCCCCCGATCCTCCGCGTCCTGGCGTACGATGCCGAGCGCGTGGAGGAGGCGACGCTGGACTCGCCCGAGGCGCTGCGCCCCTGGCTGACCGGCTGGCCGACCGTCTGGGCCAACATCGATGGCCTCGGCGACGCGGAGTTCGTGCAGGGCGTGGGCAACGTCTTCGGGCTGCACCAGCTCGCGCTCGAGGACGTCCTCAACGTCTACCAGCGGCCCAAGACGGAGGAGTACCCGGACACGCTCTTCATCGTGGTGCGCATGGCGCTGCTCGACGCCGAGGGGCTGCGCAGCGAGCAGGTCAGCATGTTCCTGGGCCGCGGCTTCCTCGTCACGTTCCAGGAGCGCGAGGGCGACTGCCTCGATCCGGTGCGGGAGCGGCTCAGGCAGGGGCGGGGCCGGATCCGCGTCGGGGGCGCCGACTACCTGGCCTACGCCATCATCGACGCCATCGTGGACAACTACTACCCCGTGCTGGAGGCGTACGGCGAGCGGCTGGAGGACCTCGAGGACTCCGTCGTCGCGGACCCGGGGCCCAGGGTGATCGGGCAGATCCACGAGATCCGCCGCGAGCTGCTCGCGCTGCGCCGCGCCATCTGGCCGCTGCGCGACGCGCTGGGGGTGCTGCTGCGCGAGGAGCACGAGCTGGTGGAGGAGGAGACGCGCATCTACCTGCGCGACTGCTACGACCACACCATCCAGGTCATCGACCTGCTGGAGAACTACCGCGAGATCGCGTCCGGCCTCGTGGACGTCTACCTCTCCAGCGTGAGCAACCGGATGAACGAGGTGATGAAGATGCTCACCATCATCGCCACCATCTTCATCCCGCTCACCTTCATCGTCGGCGTCTACGGGATGAACTTCGACACCCACGCGTCCCGCTGGAACATGCCGGAGCTGGGCTGGCGCTACGGCTATGCGGCGACGTGGCTCGTCATGCTCGTCATCGCCCTCGGGCTCGTGTGGTATTTCCGCCGCAAGCGCTGGCTGTAGCCGCGGCGCGTGCGGCCGGGCGCCGCGCAGGGCAGGTGCAGGGGCAGGGGCCGATCGGTCGATTTCGTCCGCTCCGGCGCCGCGGATCGCGCCGCGCGATCAGAGATGGCGCAATGGACGCCCGCCCACCCGTCCAGACCCCGGATCATCTCGGAAATCGAGCAAGATCGCGGTCGCGGCGGCGCCGAGAGACGGCCAGTGCGCCTTTCTTCTCGAATACCGAGCAAGAACGCGTTCCGGATCCTCACCGAGAGGTCCGCTCGCCGATGCTGCTCGCCCGCGCGCCCGACTCAGCCCGTCCTCGAGCCCGCGCCCAACCGCGAGACAGGGCGGGGTCGAACCGGCTCGACCTTCCTCGCCACCGCGCCGAGATCCGGCACGCCGTAGTACCTTACCGCCAGCGGCGTCCGCCGGTCCCGCCAGCGCTCGAGGTCCTCGTGGGAGGCGGCGCGCTTCCGGGTCACGAACAGGTACCCGTGGCCCTCGTCGTCCATGAGGCGGAACCGGTCCTCCTGCACGATGGTGATCCACCCGGCCACCTCGCCCGCGTGGGGCTGCGGCGGCGGTGGGACCGGCGGCCCATCGTAGCGCTTCCTGCTCCGTCGCCTCATTGCTCAGCCCTCCTTCCGGGCGTCCGCGCCGCGATGCACGGCGGCGCCCCACGGCGCCCGGCGAGACGACGGCGCGCCGCCGCGCCCGGCGCGTGGCGGCGCGCCCCCCGCCCCGTCCTCCCCGCCGCCGGCATACGTCCAGGTGTCCGCGGGCGTGCGGGCGGAGCGCTCGCCCTCGTTGACCGTGAGGAAGCGAAGCGCCAGGCTGCCGGCCAGCGTCAGGCCCGCCGCGGCGAGCCCGAAGCCGCGCGCCCGCGCCGCCGGCTCTCCGCTCCCGGGCTCCCGCTCCATCCGATCCGCCCGGCCGGCGGCCCATGCCTCGAGGCCCGCCAGCGCGACGGGCGCGAGCATGCCGGCCGCGAGCATGGCGAGCTCGGCCAGGCGCCGGGGCTTCGACGCCTGCGCGTGCGAGGGCAGGCGCGCCGCCACCCGGCGGTCGGCCAGGTGGAGGCCGGTCTCTGCGGCGGCGGCCACGGCGTGGGCGCGGGCCAGGCGGCGGACGGTGCGTGGCGCCGGGTCGTCCGCCAGGTAGAGCGCGGCGGTCACGGCGGCCAGCCCGCTGGACACCGCGGACGCCGCGAAGAGCGGGCTCAGCACGCCCGTGCGCGCGGCCCAGCTCGGCGTGGAGGTGGAGGAGAGCAGCACGCCGGTGTAGCTGCCCACGAAGAGCGCGGCCGGGAGCCCGGCCAGGTGCACGAGCCGGCCGAGCTGTCCGCGCGAGAGCCGGGCAAGGGCGGGGCGCTCGCCGAGCAGCCCGTCCTCCGCGCCCTGCAGCGCCGCGGCCATCCCGGAGTACGCACCGAACGTGGAGAGTCCCCACGCGCCCAGGCTCATCGCGGAGCGGGCCCGGAACACCCGCAGCATGTTGAGGAACCGCTCGGGGCGGCCCAGGTCCGCGATCAGGAGTCCCGTCCCGCCGGCGACGGAGGCGAGCGTGAGATACCGCCCCGCGCGCACCACGTCGCGGTCGTCCTCGCCCGCCAGATCTTCGGCGGTGGCGGCCAGCCACGCCCCGGCGGCGATGCCGCCGAGCCAGAAGTAGGTCGGGATGTAGGTGGCCTCGAAGGGCGCCGGCTTCACCGGCGGGATGCCGTGGTAATCGCGGTGCGCGCCGTCCGCCAGCGGACCCTCGGTGGCCGGGTCGGTGACCTGCGCGTCGAGCGGTGCGCGCGGCGTCGCCTGCTTCATCCGTCCCTCCCCGAGTGGAAGGCGAGCATCGTGGTGGCGGTGAGCGCCGCGGCGGTGAGCAGGCCGGTCAGAAGCCCCTTCGGCGTGTGGCCGGACGGCCGCCTGGCGACCGGCGGCAGGTTGTAGACCTCGGGGCGGTCGACGAGCAGGAAGAAGCAGTTCAGGCCGCCCAGCTCCGAGGTGTCGCAGTGGTCCTCGAGCACCTCGCCCGAGCCGTAGAGGTAGGCCGGGATGCCGCGCGCGCGAAGCTCCGCCACCCGCTCCCGCGCCCGCTCCAGCAGCTCGTCCACGGGGCCGAAGCGGATCGATTCCGTGGGGCACGCCTTGGCGCACGCGGGCTCGAGCCCGTCCTTCAGCCGGTCGTAGCAGAGCGTGCACTTGTGGGCCTTGCCGTCGCCCCGCTTGTCGACCTCGACCACGCCGAACGGACACGCCGACTGGCAGTAGCCGCAGCCGTTGCAGACGTCCTGCTGCACGTAGACGCTGTCGAACTCGGTGCGGATGATGGAGCCGGTCGGGCACGCCTCCAGGCAGGGCGCGTTGACGCAATGCTTGCAGACATCCGACATGAGCAGCCACCGCGACGCCGGGTCCGCCCACTGCTCGCTCCCCGTGAAGTTGCCCCATGGCTCGAACTCGGCGGGAAGGTTCGCGCGGAGCGCCTCGACGGATTGGTTGCTGGCTGGAGCGCTCCGGCGGGTGGGCGCCCCTCCGCGGCGAGCAACGTCCTCGCGGCTGCGCCGCTCCGGTCGTCGAATCGCCGCTCCGGGGCGCCCGCCCGCCTCCGCTCCCGCCGCTCCCGCACCGTCGAACCGACCGGGCTCCATCTGCTCGATGAAGCGCACGTGTCGCCAGGTCGTCGCGGAGAAGCTCTTCGTGTTGTCGTAGGACAGGCCGGTGAGCTGCTGTGGCTCCGCCGGCAGCTGGTTCCATTGCTTGCACGCCACCTCGCACGCCTTGCAGCCGATGCAGATGGTCGTGTCCGTGAAGAAGCCGTACGCGCGCCCCGGCGTGATCCGTGTCCCCGCCGTGAGCTCCGCCTGCTGCGTGCCAGGTCCGGCCCCCCCCGGGGCCGAGGTCACCACGGTCGCGGCCGAAGCTGCCGCGCCCCTCACGCGCCGCTCCGTGACCCCCGGCTGCCGCCTCTCCCGCGCGATGAAGTCCTCGATCGGATTCATGCCTCCCCCTCCCCCTCCCCTGCCCCGCCCCCGGCGCCGGTCCCGGCGGGACCCGGCTCGCCCGCCCGCCCTCGCAGCTTCGTCAACCTGCGGCCACGCTCCATCCGGCCCGTCTCCGCCTGGATCCGCTCCATCTCCCCGCCCCCCCCGGAGCCCCGCACGCCTTGCGCTTGCACTTGCGCTTGCGCCCCCGCCAGGTGCCCCTCGCCGTGCCGCCCCGGCAGCAGATCGCACGTCGACACCTTGCCCTCATGGATTGTGACGTTCGGCTCGCCCACGATCGGCGTGACATCGTTGGCGCTGCCGCCCGTGGCCAGCCCCTCGTAGCCGAAGTGCCAGGGGAAGCCGACCTGGTGGATGCGCTTGCCGCCGACCTCGAGCGGCCGCAGCCGGCGCGTGACCAGCGCCCGCGCCTGGGCCCGGCCGCGGGCCGTCACCACCGTGACCCAGGCGCCCGGCTCGATTCCCTTCTCCGCGGCCAGCTCCTCGCTGATCTCGACGAACGCCGCCGGCTGGAGCTCCGCGAGCCAGCTGTTCCAGCGCGTCATGCCGCCGCCGGTATGGTGCTCCGTCAGGCGGTAGGTGGTCAGCACGTACGGGTAGTCGGGGTTGGCGATGCCGTGGTAGGGGTTCCCCTCGACCGGCCAGGTCTTGGTCATCGGGTTCCGCTCCTGGCGCGCGTAGATCGCGTTGTGGACGGGGCTCTCCCACGGCTCGTAGTGGGTGGGGATCGGCGCGTCCTTCATGCCGTAGGGGAAGAACAGGTAGGCCTTGCCGTGCGGCTTTAGCACGAACGGCGCGTCGCCGGCCAGCGCCTGCACGCCGCCCTTCGACCGGTCCTCCTCTGCCGTGGGCGGCTTGGACTTCGCGAAGTCCGGGTGGTCCTTGCCGACCCACTCCCCCTTCTCCTCGTCCCACCACACGTACTTCTTCCGCTCCGACCACGGCCGGCCCTGCGGGTCCGCCGAGCAGCGGTTGTAGAGCATGCGCGTGTTGGCCGGCCAGGCGAATCCCCAGTTGGGCGCCACGTAGCCGTCACCTGGATCGCGCGAGGCCGCGCGGTTCTCGCCCGTGTGCACGCCGGAGTAGATCCAGCAGCCGCACGCGGTCGAGCCGTCGTCCTGGAGCGACTTGTAGGTGGTGAGCTGCGCGCGCCCATCCCACTCCGGCGCCCAGTGGAAGCCGTTCACCTCGCGCAGGATATAGTCGGTGTCGGGTTCGCGGTGCTTCCCCTTCCGCGGCCAGTCCCAGGTGAGCGCCCGGAGCCCGGCGTCGCGCGGGTCCGTGGAGGAGGCGACGTCGCCCTTCAGCCGCGTCGCCAGCCGGTCCATGAACCAGGTCTCCGAGCGCGCGTCGCCCGGCGGCTCGACCGCCTTGTGGTGCCACTGGATGAGGCGCTGCGTATTGGTGAACGAGCCGTCCTTCTCCGGCACCGTGGCGGCCGGGAGCAGGAAGACCTCCGTGCCGATGTCCTCGGTGCGCATGCGCCCGGCCTTCACCTCCGGCGAATCCTTCCAGAACGTTGCGCTCTCGATGGGGAAGAAGTCGCGGACCACGAGCCACTTCAGCTTCCCGAGCGCCTCGCGCTGGAAGCCGGCGTTCGGGCCACCCACCGCCGGGTTCTGTCCCATGAGGAAGAGCCCCTCGACCTCGCCCTCGTGCATCTTGACGAACATCGGCAGGTGCGAGTGGTCGCCCGTGATGCGCGGCAGCCACACGTACCCCCAGTCGTTCTCCGCCGTGGCGCTCTCGCCATACCACGCCCTGAGCAGCGACACCATGTACTTGCGCGTGTCCGCCCACAGCCCCTCCGCGCTCGACTCGTTGGCGACGAAGCTGTCCAGCGTCTCGTGCGCCTCCGTGTCGTCCGGCATCCGGAGGTAACCCGGGAGCAGGTCGTAGAGCGTCGGGATGTCGGTCGAGCCCTGGATGGTGGCGTGCCCGCGCAGCGCCTGTATGCCGCCACCCGGCCGGCCGATGTTGCCGAGCAGCAGCTGGAGCAGCGCCGCCGTCGCGATGATCTGCGGGCCCACCGTGTGGTGCGTCCAGCCCACCGCATAGGCGACGGCGCACGTGCGCTCCCGTCCCGAGTTGGCGAGCATCGTCTCCGCGATGTCGATGAAGCGGTGGGACGGGATGCCGGTGACCTCCTCGACCTTTTCGGGGGTATAGGCCTCGAAGTGCCGCTTCAGCACCTGGAGCACGCAGCGCGGGTGCTGGAGCGTCTCATCCTTCGGCGGCGGTCCTCCCTTGCTGTGGCCCGTGCGGGGCCCGAGGCCCTGGGGCCCGGAAACCTCGCTCACATCCTCCTCGCCGCCGTCCGGCGTGGACAGCACGCGCTCCTCGCCCTCGTACTGCCAGGTGCGGAAGTCGTAGCGCTGCTCCTCCTCGTTCCAGCCGGAGAAGAGGCCGCCGTTCTCGGCCGCATCCACGAAGTCCTCGTGGACGAGGTCGGCCGCGTTCGTGTAGTGGCCGACGTACTCCCGGAAGAAGGGGTCGGTGTTCCAGCGCTCGCTGGCGAGGACGTAGCGGATCAGACCGCCCAGGAACGCGATGTCGGAGCCCGCGCGGATCTGCGCGTACTTCGTCGCCGTGGCGGAGGTGCGCGAGAAGCGCGGGTCCACGTGGATCACCTGCGCGCCCCGCTCCCTGGCGCGCATGACGAAGCGGTACCCGACCGGATGGCACTCCGCGAAGTTGGAGCCCATGATCAGGATGCAGTCGGTGTTCTGCAGATCCATCAGGAAGGTCGTCGCCCCGCCGCGCCCCATCGGGATCCCCAGACCGGGGACCGTGGCGCTGTGTCATATGCGGGCCTGGTTCTCGACGAAGACGACCCCGGCTCCCACGCAGAACTTCTTGATGAGGTAGTTCTCCTCGTTGTCCAGCGCCGCACCGCCGAGGAAGCCGATCGCCTCCGTGTTGTTGACCGTGCGGCCGCGCTCGTCCTTCAGCCGGAACGTGCGCTCGCGCGTCTCGCGGAAGCGCTCGGCGATGCGGTCCGTCGCCCACTCGAGCTCGACCTCCTCCCACTCGGTGCCATACGGCCGCCGGTAGAGCGCCTTCGTCAGCCGCTGCGGGTTCACGGTGTACTGGAAGGTGTCCGCGCCCTTCGGGCAGAGGGTGCCGCCGTTGATCGGGCTCGCCGGGTCGCCCTCGATGTCCACGATCTGGCCGTCCTTCGTGTGCACCAGCGTGCCGCAGCCGACGGCGCAGTACGGGCACACACTCGCCGTGGTCTCGGCGTCGCGCAGGCGGGAGTGGAGCGCGCGGGTGCGCTCGCTGACCGCGGCGTCGCCGAGGCCGGACTGCTGGATCTCGCGGGTGACCGGCCAGCGCCCGAGCGCGCGGCCGAGGACGTGGAGTGTGCGTCGCTTCATGCCTCTCCCCCCGGTTCGTGAAACGCGCGGCGGGCGGCGTCCGCCCTCGAAGCGAACGCCGCCCGCCGCACCCCTTCGCCGGGAGCAAGAACCCCGCCAGCGTGGGGTCGGGCGAAGGTCCCCTCGGGGCCTTGCGGCGTGGCCGCGCCGCTGTCACGTTTGCGCCCGCCCATGCGTTTGTATCACGTCGGCAACGACCGTCCTCCGACCCGCACGTCGGTGGATGGCACGGCCGGACGGTCGTCACTGGACCGCGATACACCACCCAACCGGCCGCCCCCTTCGGCCGGCCCAATACGCTCGATCGACCGCGCCGACGACGGCGCGGCCTCATGCATTCACCGCTCGGGAGTCGCGCGGGCGGGGTCGCCGTGCACCACCGGCCGCAGCCGCGGAAGGGGAGCCGGCCACGCCCCGAGCCGCCGCCGGCAAGCATTTCGCCGGGGCGGCGGCGTGCTTCCGCGCGGAAGTCGCGGGGCCTCCGTGGGGGAGGCTCCAGGGATCCCCCCATCCAGGAGTGCATATGATCCCGAAGCTCCGCCCATGGTGGCTCGCGGTCGTCGGCATCGTGCTGCCGGCCGCGGCACTCGCGCAGCAGCCGACCACGATCCACGGCAGGGTCGTGGACCAGACCGGCACCGGGCTGCCGGCCGTCAGCGTATACATCAAGGCGATGAACCTCGGCACGCTGACGGATGGGGACGGCCGCTACTCGCTGCTGGTGCCCGCGTCGCGGGCCACCGGGCAGGCCGTGGCGCTGACGGCGACGCGCATCGGGTTCAAGTCGCAGACGGTGAGCGTCGAGCTGTCGGGAGGGACCGTCACGCAGGACTTCGCGCTCGCCACGGATGTGCTCCAGCTGCAGGCGGTGGTCGCCACCGGCCAGGGCACGCAGACCACGCGCGAGAGACTCGCCTCGTCCGTAGCCACGGTGAAGTCCACCGACATCGTCCGCAGCAACGAGAGCAACGTCGTGGAGGCGCTCGCGGGCAAGGCGCCGGGCGTGCAGGTGACCAGCTCGGGCGGCGACCCGGGCGCAGGCTCCTACATCCAGATCCGCGGCGCCGCCTCGATCAGCGGCGGCACGCAGCCGCTCTTCGTGGTGGACGGCACCCCGATCGACAACTCGAGCGACCGGCTCGACTCGAGCGTGGCCGGCACCGTGGTGACCAACCGCGCGGCCGACATCAACCCGAACGACATCGAGCGGGTCGAGATCCTGAAGGGCGCCGCGGCCACGGCCATCTACGGCTCGCGCGCCGCGAACGGCGTGGTGCTGATCACGACCAAGTCGGGGGCGCCGAACACCAGCCGCGCCTCGCTGAACACCTCGTTCGGCGTGAACCATGTGACGAACATCCCGGCGCTGAACACGGAGTACGGCCAGGGCTCGCACGGCTCCTTCAACTCCTCGTGCACGACGAGCTGCACGTCCTCCTCCTGGGGACCGCTGCTCGACGCCGGCACGCCGGTCTACGACCACGCGGGCGAGATCTATCAGGACGCTCAGATCTGGAACACGAACCTGTCGCTCTCCGGCGGCAGCGAGCGGACCGCCTATTACCTCTCCTTCGGCCGCGACGTGCAGCCCGGCATCATCAGGGGCCCGCAGGACTACAACAAGACGGAGGTCCGGCTCAAGGGCTCGCACTTCTTCCTCGATGACCTCCAGGCCACCGGCAACCTGGCCTACACCGCCAGCAGCGGCACCTTCGTCCAGCAGGGCTCCAACATCAGCGGCATCCAGCTCGGCGCGCTGCGCACCCCGCCGGACTTCAACAACCTGCCCTACCTCGATCCGGCCACGGGGATCCAGCGGACCTACCGCGATCCGCACCCGGCCAGGCTGACGGAGTCGCACGGCTACGACAACCCGTTCTTCGTCGCCTACAAGGAGCCGACCACCTCCGACGTCGGGCGCTCCTTCGGCAACATCGGGCTGAACTACACGCCCGCGACCTGGCTCAAGGTCAGCTACCTGCTCGGCGCCGACTACTCGAGCGATGACCGGGCCTCCATTTTCCCGAAGAGCTCCGACAACGCGCCGCAGGGCGAGATCCTGCGCTCCACCTTCATCCACAACATCTTCGACAGCAACCTGACCGCGACCGCCACCGGAAACCTGAGCTCCGGCGTCTCCGGCAGCCTCACGGTGGGGCAGAACCTCAACCAGGACATCTACCGCCGGAACGGCGTGACCGGCACGACCCTGATCACCGGCACGGAGGAGACCAACTTCGCCGTCAACAACACGGGCAACGAGTACAAGTACCGGATCCGCACCG
Source organism: uncultured Gemmatimonadales bacterium (assembly GCA_963708135.1). Lineage (GTDB taxonomy): Bacteria > Gemmatimonadota > Gemmatimonadetes > Longimicrobiales > RSA9. The sequence goes on from OY970192.1 coordinate 2,911,243, forward strand.
ACGGCTACTTCGCCACCGGGCAGCTCACGCTGGGAGACCAGCTGACCGTGAACGGCACCGGCCGCTTCGACGGCTCCTCCACCTTCGGCGGCTCCGGCAAGCACTTCTTCTACCCGGGCGCCGGCGCGGCGTGGACCTTCACCCGCCTGCCGTTCTTCCAGGACAACCTCGGCTTCCTGAGCTTCGGCAAGCTGCGCACGTCCTGGGGCGTGGCGGGCCGGCAGCCACCGGTCTTCTCCAACGTGAACGCGTACACCACCGGCAGTTTCGCCGATGGCTGGGTCAACAACGGGCTCTTCAGCCTCTACAACGGGCAGGAGGGCGTCTTCAGCCAGGGCACGCTCGGCAACCCCGACATCAAGCCCGAGCGGCAGACCAGCTGGGAGGCCGGCGCGGACCTGGCCTTCTTCAACCAGAAGCTCGCCGCGTCCGTCACCTACTACCACAACAGCACGACCGACGCGATCCTGCGCGTGCCCGTGCCGCCCAGCACCGGCTACTTCTCGCAGTACCAGAACGCGGCCGCGTGGAACAACCACGGCTGGGAGGCGCAGGTCAACTTCCAGGCCGTGCAGAAGAAGAACTTCTCGTGGAGCGTCGGGGCGCAGTGGTCCATGACGCGCAGCTGCGTGACGGACCTGAAGGGCGCGCAGTCAATCGGGCTGAACGGCTTCGGCGGCGGCGAGATGCAGGCCGCGCTCGTGGCCCCCGACACCGTCAACGGCGCCATCAAGTGCCACCCGTTCGGCGTGCTGTACAGCGAGGACATGGTCCGCTTCGGCCGCGGGCTCCACGACGCCGACGGCAACAGCATCGACCAGCTCTTCCCGAACGCGCCGGCCGGCGCCATGTACGTCGCCACCGACGGCTACCCGGTGCTCGATCCGACCAACCGCGTGCAGGGCGACCCCACACCGGACTGGCTCGGCAGCATCCGCAGCACGATCACGCTCTATCACAAGCTCACCGTCTCCGGCCTGCTCGACATCAAGCACGGCGGGCTCATGTGGAACGGCACGCGCGGCGCGCTCAGCTACTTCGGCGCCGCCGGCTGGACCGTTCCCTACCATGGCGCGGGCGTGACGCAGACGTTCGGCCAGTTCATCGGCCAGCCGGCCGCGGGCCCGGGCGTGGACAAGCAGGTCGTCTTCGACCAGAACTGGTTCCAGAACAACGTGGGCAGCGGCTTCACCGGCGGCGACGCGCTCTACGTCGAGAACGCCGGCTTCGTGAAGCTGCGCGACATCTCCGTGACGTACACGCTGAACGGCGGCTTCCTGGGTCGGCTCGGGCTCACCAGCGTGGACCTGACCGCGAGCGGGCGCAACCTGAAGACCTGGACGAAGTACACCGGAATCGACCCGGAGTCGAACCTCACGGGGCAGAGCATCGGCCGCGGGCTCGACTACTTCAACAACCCCCAGACGCGCTCGTTCATCTTCACGGTCGGCCTGAACCGCTGAACGGCAAAGGAGCCATGAACATGCATAGACTCTCGTGGAGCCGCGGCCTCCTGGCCGCCGCCCTCATCGCCCCGATGCTCTCGGCGTGCAACTACGTGGAGGCCACCGGGACGAACCCGAACGCCGTGCCGGACGCGAGCGTCAACCAGCTCTTCGTCTCGGCGCAGCTCAACACCTTCTTCATGACCGAGGGGCAGCTCAGCCGGCTGCCCTCCATGTGGACCCAGCAGATGGCCGGCACAGACCGGCAGTTCACCGTCCTCGGCGAGTACATCTTCAGCGAGGGCGATGCGAACGGCGAGTTCAGCTCCATGTACACGGGCGGCGGCCTCGTCGACCTGAAGACGGCCGAACAGGCGGCCGAGGGCGCCAACCGCAGCGCGTACGCGGGCATCCTCAAGATCCAGGAAGCCTACATGATCGGGATGGGCGCCAGCATCTGGGGCGACATTCCCTACTCGGAGGCCGCCGACCCCTCCATCGCCACGCCCAAGCTGGACAAGCAGGAGGACGTCTACGCCGCGCTCCAGACGCTGCTCGACGGCGCCATCACCGATCTCGCCGGCGGCGGCGCTGGACCGTCCACCGTGGACATGAACTTCGGCGGCGACGCCGCCAAGTGGACGGCGGTGGCGCACACGCTGAAGGCCCGCCTCTACATGCACTGGGTCGAGGCGCAGAAGGCCGGCGTGGCGGCCGCCTCGACGGCGTGCGGCGGGGACTGCCTCCAGCAGGCGGCCTCGAACGCGCAGCAGGGCATCATGAGCGCGTCCGGGAACTGGATGACCGTCCACTCGCAGGCGCAGACGGAGGCGAACCTGTGGTACCAGTTCCAGAACGACCGCTCCGGCTACATCTCGGCCGGCGCGTACATGGTCAACCTGCTGAAGGACCGCGGCGATCCACGCCTCGCGATCTACTTCGGCAAGTCCACGAGCGGGGACTACGTGGGCGCCGACCCGGGGCAGGCCACGGGCGACGTTTCCACGCTCAGCACGGACGGCGCCGGCGCCCCGGCCTATCAGGAGCCGATGGTCAGCTGCGCCGAGAACCAGTTCATCCTCGCGGAGGCCTCCTACGACAACGGCGACATGGGCACGGCGCGCTCGGCGCTCAAGGCCGGCATCGCCTGCCAGGAGGCGCACTTCGGGATCACCATCCCGGATGACAACGCGGACGCGCTCAGCGGCGCGGACCTGCTCCAGGAGATCATGACGCAGAAGTACATCGCCCAGTTCCTGAACCCCGACGTCTGGAACGACTACAAGCGGACCTGCCTGCCAGCGGTCCAGAGCTACGGCGGCAAGACGATCCCCGGCCGCCTCTACTACGGCGAGACGGAGCGCCAGACCAATCCCAACATCCCGTCGGCGGACGCACAGCCGGCGCGGAACACGAACGACCCGGCCTCCTGCCAGTAGGACGCTGAATGACGCACCGCTCCCTCCTGGAGCGGGCGGCCCGGGCCCCGGTCGCGCTGCTGCTGCTTCTGGCGGCATGCGCGCCCGGGGTCCACCGTCCGGGCGAGGCGGGCCGGATCGAGGTCGTCGTCGAGAACGACCTCGCGCCTCCCGCCGCCGTCCTCGTCCGCGTGCTGCTCGACACGGGCGACCGCGTGCTGCTCGGCGACGTGCCTCCTTCCCACTCGCGCGTGCTCCGCTTCTCCAACCCCGCGGGCCGCAGCGGCATGCGCCTGTTGGCGGAGGTCTCGGGCGGGCGCGACATTACCTCCGGTCCCTTCAGCGCGTATTCGGGCGACCGGGTCACCTGGGCGCTGACCACCAACCTGGTGCGCGTCGGAGAGCAGGAGATTCCCTCCGAGGACCGCCCGTGACCGATCTCGTGGAGCCGATGCCGTGAGCCGCCGTACCCCCGATCTCGCGAGCCTGGGCCGCGCCGTGGCCGCGCTGCTGCTCTGCACCACGGTCCTCGCCGGGTGCTTCGCCTACGCGCCGCTCGGCCAGGCGACGCCCGCCCGCGCCGCATCGCTCCGCGTGACCCTCGACACCGCCACCGACGTCCGCCTCACCCACCTTACGGCCAACGACGCGCGCGATGTCTACGGCGAGCTGGTCCGCATGGACGACAGCACTCTCGTGCTCTCCGCCACGCGCGTCGTCTCCGCCTCCGGCTTCGAGCAATCGGGCGAGGACGCCACGGTCACGCTGCCGCGCGCCAACGTGGCCGGCGTCGAGGTGAAGAAGCTCTCGCCGGCCCGCTCGGCGCTGTTCGCCGCCGGCCTCCTCGCGCTCGCCGTCACCGCCCGCCTCGCGCTCAGCGCCGCCGGTGGGCACGGCAGCGACGTCGGCACCGGCGGACCGGCAAAGTAGCGGCGCAGCGGCGGCGACCTCCGGGCGGGAGCTCCTCGGACTGGCGAGAGACGATCTGGCCGACCGGCAGGGACATCATGGGGGTCGGGCACACCTACGGCTGGATCGGGGGCCGGACGGGGTGACGACGGTGGGAGGCTAGCGGGCCTTCTCGCGCAGCCCGCGGGCCTGCTCGTAGCCCACGGCCACCATCTGGCTCCACCAGTCCGGCAGGTTGTGCTTGTCACGCAGGTAGGTGGAGAGGGCGCCGTGGCCGAGGCCCGTGCCGCCGACGCGGTCCAGCGTCGTGAACCACTCGTCCCACCCCTTGCCGGTCTTCAGTCGCACGGATGAATCGCGGATCCCGGCGAACTTCGTGTCCGTGGCTCCTGTGTCCATCTGCGGCCTCCTGCATGCGGGGTGGAGCGCGGCCGCTCAAGATGGCAGGCCCGCGAGGGGCGGGCAAGCCGGCGCGGCGCTCACTCCGCGCCGGCGTCCCCGCGCGGCAGGTGCAGCGTGAAGGTGCTGCCGGCGCCTGGCTCGCTCTCGACCCCAATGTCGCCGCCCAGCAGGCGGGCGAGGCGGCGGCAGATGGCCAGGCCCAGCCCCGTGCCGCCCCGCTTCCTCCGGCTCGATCCATCCACCTGCACGAAGGGCTTGAAGATGTCCTCCAGCCGCGCGGCCGGAATGCCGACGCCGGTGTCGTGCACGCGCACCTCGAGCCATTCGGGCCGCGCGGCGAGCGTGAGATCGATGCCGCCCCGGTCGGTGTAGCGGACCGCGTTCCCCAACAGGTTCACCAGGATCTGGCGCAGCTTGCCCTCGTCCGTAATGGCCGGGAGCGGCGCCTCCGCCCCGCCCAGCCGGAGCGCCAGCCCGCGCGTCTCCGCCTCCGGCAGGAGCATCTCGACGACGCTGCGGGCCACAGCCGCCACATCGACACTGGCGAGCCGCGGCTCCTCCTTGCCGGCCTCCGAGCGCGTGAACGTGAGGATCTCATCGATGATGGCCACGAGGTGCCAGGCGCTCGCGGAAATGCGGTCCAGGTGCTTTCTCTGCTTCTCCGTGACCGACCCGACGACCTCCCGCCGCAGCAGGTCGGCCAGCCCGATGACCGCGGTGAGCGGCGTGCGCAGCTCGTGGCTGATCGTGGAGAGGAACTGGCTCTTGGCGCGGCTCGCCCGCTCCGCTTCCTCCTTGGCCTCGCGGAGCGCGTCCTCGTGCCGGGCGCGCCCGATCAGCTCGGCCGCCAGCCGGAGATAGAGGTCGGTGAGGCGCAGGTCCCGCTCCGAGGGCCGGTGCGGTTCCCGGAAATGGGTGGACAGCATGCCGATCGGCGCGCCGTCGCGATCGATGATCGGCGTGGACTGCACCGCCCGGTAGCCTTCACCCCTGGCGACGTCCAGGTGCGGCGCGTACTCCGGGTCAAGCTCGATATCCTCGATGACGGTGCGCACGCGGGCGCGCAGGGCCCGCCCACAGGCGGACGTCTCCGCGACGTCCACGACCCGGAAATGCTCGAGAAAGCGCGGGGAGAAGCCGCGCTGGACGGCGATCCTCAGCGAGTCGGTGTCCCGGTCGTAGAGCTGGATGTTGCCGAACGCGGCGCCCTGCAGCGCGATCGTCGCCTCGAGGATCTGCTCCAGCACGGCCGGCAGCTCGCCCGCCTCCACGAGGCGGGTGCTCAGCGCGTGCAGCCGCTCCGTCGCGGCGAGGTCGGAGGCGAGCCGCTCCGCGAGCGCGTCGCGGCTCAGCTCCATCCGCCGCTGCGCGGTGACATCGTTGAACAGGATGCCGACCCGGTGCTCGTCCGGCTCGCCCACGCGGAACGCGTACACCGTGTACCACCGCCCCAGCGCAGCCGCCGGCCTGTCGAAGCGTAGCGACTCGCCGGTCCTGGCGACCCTGCCGTAGATCTCGAACCAGTGCTCCTCGTGGTCCGGCCGGAGCGAGCGCATGGTCCGGCCGATGGCGTTCGCGAGGCCCGTCTGCGCGGCGAACGACGCGTTTACCTCGAGGAACCGGTAGTCCACGGGGCGCCCGTCATCGTCGAAGATCACACGCACGATGCAGAAGCCCTCGTCGATGGAATCGAAGAGGGCGCGGTAGCGGTCCTCGCTCGCGCGCAACTCCGTCTCGAGCCGTTCACGAAGCGCCTCACGCTCGGCCTCCACCTCGCGCAGACGCGCCTCGGTGGCCTCGGTCGGGTGATGCGTCTGCCGCGGATCGGGGAGGGGGCCGGCGGCGGCGGGGTTGCCCTGTTGCGGGACCAAGCTGGACATGGCCGCACCGGCGAACGAGTCGTGGAAACAGTCTGAACGCTAGCACCCGGCAGCGCGGCTGGCAAGGACGGGGCCGACGCACGCGGCCGGCGAGGCGGCGGGCTGGAGCGGAAGGAGCGGAAGGAGCGGCCGGCGGCCGGCGGCCGCTGGCCCGGACCCGCCGCGTCAGCCGCCGGGCTCCGCGCCCGGTCCACTGGTGCGGCCGGTACGCTCGCTCTCCCGGATCCTGAACACCGGGGCCTGCAGCGCGCGGCCCGGCTCCCTGAGGCGGGGCGCGGAGGCGTCGAACTGGCTGCGCAGCAGCTCGAAGACGCGCAGCCTGCCGTTCGCGTCCTCGATCCACTCCACCCGCCCGCGCACGAGCACGCTCGACCAGCGCTCCGCCCGCGCCCCGTCAACCTCCGTCACGGTGAGGCAGACCTCCGGCCGCTCGCGCATCGCGCGCGCCCGACCCCTACCCGTCATGCCGATCCCTCCCGCTGTTGCCGTGCCCATCGGATCCCGCAGCCCGCACCACGCCTCACGAGCCCCGAGCCCCCGAACCCCGAGCCCGGGCCTCACTCACCGGCCAGCGAGCGCGCGCCCCCGGCGTGAAAGACCGCCACGTTCGGCGCGCCGTCCACGTGCAGCGTCGCCATGGCACCCTTGAAGAAGGCGCGGAAGATGGAGTGATCGAGCAGCGTGTAGTCGCCCGGCACCTCGGTGCGCAGCTCGACCGTGGCCGCGCCGCCGGCCGGGATCAGGACGGTCTGCATGTTGTGCTGGGCCGGCGAGTCGTAGCCCTCGTAGACGTTGTCCATGTGCTCGCCGATGATGTGGAAGGAGCTGACCAGGTTCGGGCCGCCGTTGCCGACGAACAGCCGCACGGTCTGGCCTTCCTGCGCCTTCAGCGCATGGGCACCCATGAGCGAGCCGACGGCGCCGTTGAAGACCACGTAGGTCGGCCGCTCGTCCAGCGCCTTCTGCATGTCGAACTGCTGCAGCCCCGGCGCGCCGAACGCACCCTTCGTGTACATGTCGCCCTGCATGACGTAGTACTCGTGGTCCACCGGCTCCATCCCGTCGTTCGGCTGGACCAGGATCATGCCGTACATGCCGTTGGCGATGTGCACCGGCGCCGGCGTCATGGCGCAGTGGTAGACGAAGAGCCCCGGGTGCAGCGCCCGGAACGTGAGGACGGTCTCCTGCCCCGGAGGCGTCATCGTCGCGTGCGCGCCACCGCCCGGCCCGGTCACGGCGTGCAGGTCAATGTTGTGCGGCATGGCGTTCGTGGCCGCGTTGCGCAGGTGCAGCTCGACCAGGTCGCCCTCGCGGACCCGGATCATCTTGCCCGGCACCGTCCCGCCGAAGGTCCAGAAATCGTACGTCACGCCGTCCGCGAGCCGCATCTTCTTCTCGATCACGTCCAGCTTCACCACGACGCGCGTCGCGTAGTCGCGCGTGATCGGCGCCGGCACGCTGGGGGGGTCCACCAGCCGCGCGACCTCCACACCCTTCACCGCCGGCAGCTCCACCGTCGGGATCCGCGCCGTGGTCCAGCTCGGGCCACCCCGCATCGTGAACGCGAGACCCGCCGCCGCCGCGGCCGTGAACACCGCCGCCAGCGCCCAGCTCGTCCGCTTCGCAGTCTGTTGCGTCATGTCCTCCGTCCCTTCTCTCGAGGCGACGACGCCGCCGCCCGGTTCACTTCGCTCCGCCGCGTCCGGCGCTCACGCCTCCACGCCCGCGGCCTCGCCGATCAGGTCGGCCAGCGTCGTGCGCCGCAGCGCCGCGCCGGTCTCGTTGGTGATCGCGCGCCAACGCGCATGCGCGGCGCACGGGTCCTCGCTCGTGCACGGGCGGCCGCCGAGCAGGCAGATCGGCGCCGCGACCGGCGCGTCGAACGCCTCCACGACCTCCGCCACCGTCAGCGCCTCGGGCGCCACGGCCAGCCGGAATCCGCCCGTCGGCCCGCGCGTGCCCACCACCACGCCGTGCTTGGCGAGCTGGTGCAGCGTCTTGGCCAGATAGTTGGCCGGCGCGCCGAGCGCCTCGGCCACGCGCGCGGCCGGCACCGGCTGGGTGGCCGGCTGGCGGGCCAGGAAGAGCACGGCGCGCAGCGCGTGCTCCGCGGTCTGTGAGATCATGCGACCTCCCGTTCAGGCGATTTCCTCATGCCGACATGATAAAGCCTCGCCGGGCCGGGCGGTGTCCGCCATCGGATGAAATTCGTGTGGGGGTTCGGCCTACATGCGGAGAGTGGGGGAGTGGGGGACCCCCGGCCGGCTTCTTCTTGCCCGGCAGGATGCCTGGCCTCGCGAGCTGCGCCGCGCCGCGAGGGGCCCAGGGCGCGATGGCGCGGACGGCGCGTGGGCGGGCCGGCCGGATGCCGGGCCTCGCGAACCGCCCGGCGCCGGGAGGAGCCCGACGCGACCGCGATGATGCGGGCGTCGCGCGGAGGATGCGGACGGCGCCCCGCGTCGCCGGCGCGGGGTGCGAGGCACCGCACCCGAGTCCCCCGCAATCGTCGCCCGGTCTCCCACTCCCCCACTCTCCCACTCGGGAACGCGCGGGGTGCGAGGCCGGCCACCCGGGGATCTACTCGCCGCGCATCATCTCGACGGGTTCGATGCGGGAGCTCCGGAGCGCGGGCACGAGGCTGGCCAGCCAGCCGGCTGCGGCGAGGACCACGAGCACGGCAAGGAAGGTGAGCGGGTCGGTGGGCGCGACTGCGAACAGCAGCCCGGCCAGCGCGCGGGTGAGTCCGATGGCGGCGAGGCTGCCGACGACGGCGCCGGCGGCGCCGGCGGCGAGGTACTCGCGCTGGAGCATGTGGCGCACGGCGCGGGGCTCGGCGCCGAGGGCGAGGCGGATGCCGATCTCGCGACGGCGGCGCTCGACGGCGTAGCCCACGACGCCGTAGACGCCGATGCCGGCCAGCACCAGGGCGAGGGCGGCGAAGCCGGAGATCACGAGCATGATGAAGCGGCGGGCCGCGAGCGCGCCGGAGAGGCGGGCGCGCATCGTCTGGAGGCGGACGGGCACGTCGGCGTCCACGTCGCGGACGGCCGCGCGCACGGCGGGGCCGAGCGCGGCGGGCGGTCCCGCGGCGGGGCGCAGCACGGCGGTCATGGTCCAGGAGCGGAAGGGGCGTTGCCGGTACGGGAAGTAGAAGATCGGCTGCGGCGGCGCGGTGAGGTCGGCCTGGCGCACGTCGCCTACCTCACCAACGACGGTGGCCCACTTCTCCTTGTCCCACCAGTTGTCCATGCCGCCGGCCGTGATGCGCTTGCCGATGGGATTCTCGCCCGGCCAGGCCAGCGCGGCGAAGGCGTGGCTGACGAGCACGACGTGGTCGCCGCCGGGGGCGTCGGCGGGCTGAAACAGGCGGCCGCGCAGGAGCGGGATGTCGAGCGCGCGGAAGTAGCCCGCGTCGGCCAGCTGGTAGTATCCGCTCGCGTTCGGCCGAGGGCCGCCGGCCACCTGCACGAGCCCCTGGCTGCTCGCGCCCTCCATCGGCGCGGCCGTGACGAGCCCCGCCGCGGCCACGCCGGGCAGCGCGCGCAGCCGCTCGGCAACGGCCTCGTAGTAGACGCGCCGGGCGTCGGCGTCCCCGTACTTCGAGGCGGGCGGATCGAGCGTGGCGGTGAGCACGCCCTCGGTGCGGAACCCGGGCCGCACCTCGAGCACGGAGCGGAAGCTCCGCAGCAGCAGGCCGGAGCCGACGAGCAGCACGAGCGCAAGCGCCATCTCCACGGCGACGAGGCCCTTCCAGATCCTCTGCCGGCGGGGCTCGTCGCCGCCGCGGCCGCCGCTGCGCAGCGTGCGGATGGCGTTGCCCGAGACGCGCAGTCCCGGCAGCAGCCCGGCCAGCGAGGTGGCGAGGAGCGCGAGCGCGAAGGTGAACGCCACGGCGCGTCCGTCGAGCCGCACCTCCGCGAGCCGGGGCAGGCCGGCGGGCGCGAGCGCGGGCAGCACGCGCAGCAGGCCGAAGGCCAGCGCCAGCCCGAGCAGGCCGCCGGCGAGCGCGAGCACCAGCACCTCCGTCACGACGACGCGGACCATGCGTCCGCGGCCGGCCCCGAGCGCGTGGCGGATGGCGTACTCGTGCTCGCGCCCCGTGCCGCGCGCCAGCGTGGTGCTGGCCAGGTTGGTGCACGCCACGAGCAGTACGAGCAGCGACGCGCCCAGCAGGATCCAGAGCGGCCGCCGCATGTCGCCGACCAGCGCCTCGCGGAGCGGCCGCACGGCCACCGCGCGCGGGAAGTAGTCCGCGGCGCCGGGGTCCGCGAGCTCGCCCGGGTCCTCCGTCGCGAAGCGGCGCGTGATGGCATCGAGCTCCTGCTTCGCCTGCGCCGCCGTGGCGCCTGCGGCGAGGCGGCCGACCGCGATGAAGTTGTGCGAGGTGCGCGAGTCGCCCAGCTCCTCGAGCTCGAGCGGCGCCCAGACCTCCGCGCCGTGCGGATAGTCGAAGCCCGGCGGCATCACGCCCACCACGCGCATCCGGAAGCCGCCCACGTCCAGCCGGACGGCCGAGAGGTCGCGCGCGGCGCCGAGCTCGGTGCGCCAGAACGCGTCGCTCACCAGGGCCACCGGATCCGCGCCGAAGCGGTGGTCCTCGGGCACGAAGCCGCGGCCGAGCGCCGGACGCACCGCCAGCGTGCGCAGGAAGCCGTCGCTCACCTCCGTCATCGACGCGCGCAGCGGCTGCCCCAGCCCGAGCAGCGTGGTCTCCGCCGGCCGGGTATGGGCAAAGACAGACTCCAGCCGCGTGGCGTCCCGCCGCCAGTCCTCGAAGTTGTGCCACGCCACCTGCATCGACCGCCCCTTGCCGCTCATCTCCCGCAGCTCGACCAGCCGATCCGACGCCGGCAGCTGGAGCGGCGCGATCAGCACGTGGTCGACGATGCTGAACACCGCGGCGTTCGCCCCGATGCCGAGCACCAGCGTGAGCAGCGCCACGATCGTGTACGCGGGGCTCCGGCGCAGCGCGCGCACGGCGTGGCGGAGATCCGGGAACCGCACGAGCATTTCTCGCCCCTCCCTTTCCTCTCCTCGCGGACATTGGTCGGAATTCGGCGCGCACCGGTTCCTCAGGGCTTGGATGCTACCCCCCCACACCAGGGTTGGAAAGCCGGGACGTTTTCAAGGCGGCAACTGCTCGAGGCGGCACGAGCAGGACGCTCCAAAGGATGGCGGGGCCGCGATCGGGCGGCCATCCCACTAGCGTCAAATGCCGGGCCGCAGTCGGTCGTGCCGAAGTCATCCGGCCCGCAGTCCGTCGTGCCGCAGTCATCCGTGCCGCAGTCCGTCGTGCCGCAGTCCGTCGTGCCGCAGTCCGTCGTGCCGCAGTCCGTCGTGCCGCAGTCCGTCGTGCCGCAGTTGGTCGTGCCGCAGTTGGTCGTGCCGCAGTCAGCCGTTGCCCGATTTCCGGAGGAGGTCCGAACCGCTCCTACAACCTCCGTTTGTATTCCGCCAGCGCGGCATCCAGCCGCTCGCGGGCGGTGGTGTCGCCGGGGATGTTGTGTGAGGGGTGAATGTGGAGGTGCTCACCGCGCTCGACGAGCAGCTCGCCCACGGTGGTGATCGTCATCCATACGATGGTGACAAACGCCATTGTCGAGAGCGGGCCCAGGCGGTCCACGTGCCCGGCGACGGGTACGCTCGCGTCCGCGGCCGGGACCCGGCTGTCGATCACGATGTCGGCGAGCTCGAAGAGCTTCCTGCCCGAGGAGTGGCGCGGCGGCTCGTCGGCGAACGCGGCGGCGGAGCCGGCGACGACCACCTTCATTCCCCGCTCACGCGCCTCGAGCGCGATGTCGATGTTCACGGGATTGAGCCCCGAGTGGGAGAAGATCCACATCGTGTCGCGCGCGTCGAAGTCGTACGCCTTCATGATCTCGCGGCCGTAGCCCTCCGCGCGCTCGAGGAAGAGGAACTGGTGGATCCCCATCTCGCCGGTGATGTGCGTGAAGAAGGTGAGCGGCAGCTCGATCATCGGGTGGAAGCCGACGAACCCGCCGATGCGCGGGTACATCTCCTCCACCGGCAGCGTCGCGTGGCCGCAGCCGAACGTGTGGACCCAGCGCCCCGCGGCGATGGAGTCCGCCATGGTGGTGGCGGCGGCGCGGATGGCGTCCAGCTGCGTCGCCTCGATCCGGTCCAGGGCGGCGCGGGCTTCCTTCAGCCAGTCGTCGGCGAGCATTGCGTCGCTTTCGCTTCGGTGTTCAGGAGGACGCCGCGGCCGGCTGCGCGACGAGCCGGCGGCGTGCGGCCGTGAAGAGGACGGCGATGGCGAGGAGGCTCGCCGGGATGAGCAGGAACGAGGCGCGCAGCCCCGCCCTCTGGCCGAGCACCCCCGTCGCCCACGGCAGCACGGTCCCACCCGCCAGCGCCATGACGGTCACGAGGCTGAACGCGGTGCCGGAGATCTCCGGGTAGCGCTCGCCCACGTAGCCGAGCACGATCGGGAAGACACCGGCGAAGCCGGCGCCGAGCAGCACGGCGCCGACCGCGGCGGCGGGGGCCCCCGTCGCCCCGATCAGCAGGAACGCCGCGGCGGCGGCGAGCGCGATCGAGGCGAAGAGCACCGGCGCCGGCGCCACGCGGCGGAGCACGGCGCCGAGCGCCAGCCGCGCGGCCGTCATCCCCGCCCAGTACAGCGAGAGGAAGAAGAGCGCCCGCGACGCGGGGAGGGCGAGTCCCTCCTGCACGTAGGCGGCGGTCCAGCCGCCGGCCGTGATCTCGACGCCGCTCTCGAAGAAGAGCATGAGGCCGAGGAGCAGCAGCGCGGGATCGCGCAGCAGCCCGACGGCCCGCGCCAGCGGGAGCCCCCGGGGCTGCTTGGGCGCGGGAAAGCGGATGGCGGCCGCGAACAGCGCCGGGAGCGCGACGACGGCGCCGATCCCCGCCACCACCGCGCCGTAGCCCGCGCGGCCGAGCAGCACCCCCAGCACGAACGGCATGCCGAGCGCGCCGATGCCGAAGAAGACGCCCACCACGGCGAGCGCCGCGCTCTTCCCCTCCCCGCTGATGTCGGCCACGAGCGCGTTCGTGCCGCCGTTCACCACCCCGCCGCCGAAGCCGACGAGAAGGATCGCGGGTACGAGCAGCGCTCGTGTGGGCGCGAAGGCGAGCCCCTCCAGGCCGATCGCGATGAGGGCGATGCAGGCGGCGAGCAGTCCCTTGTAGCCGTAGCGGTCCACGATCGGGCCGAACACCACCGAGCCGGCGAGAATGGCCAGGCTCATGACGGCGAAGAGCGAGCCGGCCGCGCTCCGGTCCAGCCCGAAGCGGCCGATCAGCGAGGGAAGCAGCGAGCCGAGCGCGGTCAGCACCACCCCGAACGCCAGCATCGCGAGACACGCGGCGGCGAAGACACGGCGCCGGTCGTACGCCACGGCCACGGGACCGGGACCGGGTCGCTCCACTCTAGTCCTCGCCCGAGGCGACGGCGTTCAGCGCGAGCCGCGCCGCGCCCGCCAGCGCCGCATCCGCGCCGAGCGCCGCCGGCTCGAGCGCCACCTCGCGCATGGCCAGCGGCTGTGCCCAGCGCTCCGCCTCCGCGCGGATCTCGGGCAGGTAGCGCACCGCCGGGCCGAAAACGCCGCCGCCGAACACGATCTTCTCGGGGTTGAAGACGCTGACGAGGTTGGCCACCGCCATGCCCCAGTAGGCGACGGCGTCCTCGATCACCCGCGCCGCCAGCCGATCCCCCTTCGCCGCCGCGGCGAAGACATCGCGCCCCGTGAGCGAGGCCGCCCCGCGCGCCAGGGTGCCGCCGTAGTTCGGCACGACCTCCGCCATCTGGCGCGAGACCGTGGCGAGGCCGGGGCCCGAGGCATGGTACTCGAGGCAGCCCACGTCGCGGTAGGGCTCGAGCCAGGGCCGCGAGAGCGCCATCCAGCCGATCGCCCCCGCAATGTCCGAGCGGCCGCGCAACACCCGGCCGTCCACGAGGATGCCGGCGCCGATCCCGGTGCCGACCGAGAGGAAGATGGCGTCCCGGGCACCCTTAGCCGCCCCCAGCCACACCTCGCCCAGGATGCAGCACGCGCGGTCGCTGTCCACGCGTACCGCGACGCCCTCGCCTGCGACCGCCTGGAGCTCGCCGAGCAACGGGTAGTCCTTCCAGCCGGGGATGTTCGGCGCCCACACCGTGCCCGTGGCCGCCCGGAACACGCCAGGGACGCCCGCCCCCACCGCCTCCAGCGGCGCGCCATCCGCCTCGAGCGCCGCCGCGACCGAGCGCAGCAGCTCCACCGCCAGCGCCCCGACCGCCTTGCCCTCCCGCCCCTCCAGCCCGGCCTCCTCGCGCACCTGCAGGTCCCCCGCGGCGTCGAAGGCGGCCGCGGCGATCTTGGTGCCGCCGATATCGAGGGCAATGACGGGCATGGACGGGGATCAGGGGTCAGAGGGGTCGGGATCAGGGCTGCCGGTGGCAGGATGGGTGCGGGCGGGCGTTGGCGCAATGCGATGCCGAGGAGCGCCGCGGGTCACCCGGGCCGGGCGAACGGCGAGAGTGGGCGAGTGGGAGAGTGGGAGACGGGCCGACTTCTACGAGCGCCGCGCGTCACCCGAACGACAAGAGTGGGCGAGTGGGAGAGTGGGAGACGGGCCGACTTCTACGAGCGCCGCGCGTCACCCGAACGGCGAGAGTGGGCGAGTGGGAGAGTGGGAGACGGGCCGACTTCTACGAGCGCCGCGCGTCACCGCGCCCGGGAGACGCGCCCGGCGTCCGCAAGTCCTCGTCCCGCGCGCGCCGGCTTCGTCTTCCGCGCCCGGCAACCGGAGGAACGCCGGCCGGTCCGCCGCGTCCCGCACTCTCCCACTCCCCCACTCTAGCTTCCTCGTCCCGCGCGCGCCGGCTTCGTCTTCCGCGCCCGGCAACCGGAGGAACGCCGGCCGGTCCGCCGCGTCCCGCACTCTCCCACTCCCCCACTCCCCCACTCTCGAACTCAGCTCCGCGGCGCTCCCTCACGGGCCGCGCAGCCGAACAGGCGGGCACGCCCGAGGATCCGCTCGAGGGGACAGAGGCGGGTAAAGCTCGACTGGAGCAGGTTCGTGCCCACGAAGGCGGTGAAGAGGAACCACCAGGGGCTCACCCACCAGCCGAGGGCCAGGGAGGCGAGGACGAAGACGCCGGCAAAGCGGCGGATGACGCGGTCGTCGCACATGGGTCGGACTCCTAGAAGAAGGTCTCGGTGGGGAGCACGGCCACGTGCAGGCGGTCTCCCTCGTCCAGCCGCGCGGCCTCCTGGCGCAGCGCGGCCGTCAGCTCCTCGACGCGCGGCTCGGGCAGGATGCTGAAGTAGACGGACGCATCCCCGGGCCAGGCGCGGGTGCCCTCGCGCCTGCCGGTGTGGCCGGCGCCGTGGGCCTGCTTGAGCTCGGTCCAGCCGTCGGCGCGATGCTCGTCAAGCAGCGTCGGCACCAGCCGGGGCTCGGACCCGCTGTAGATGATCAGCAGCATCTTCATGGCGGGGCTCCCTCGCAATCTGGCGGCGGCCGAGCTCCCAGTAGAGCAGCGGCACGACGACCATGGTGAGCAGCGTGGCCACGACGGCGCCGCTGATGAGCGCGACGGCGAGGCCCTGGAAGATCGGATCGAGGATCATGACCAGCCCGCCGAGCACGACGGCCGCGGCGGTCAGCGCGATCGGCCGGAAGCGGACGGCGCCCGCCTCGAGCACGGCATCCGCCAGCGGCCGGCCGCGCTCCTGCGCGAGCTGGATGAAGTCCACGAGCAGGATCGAGTTGCGCACGATGATGCCGGCCAGCGCGATCATGCCGATCATCGACGTGGCGGTGAAGAACGCGCCCGTCAGCGCGTGCCCGGGCAGGATCCCGATCAGCGTGAGCGGGATCGGCGCCATGATGACGAGCGGCACCTTGAAGGACTGGAACCAGCCGACGACCAGCACGTAGATCAGCACCAGCACGGCGGCGAAGGCGAGGCCGAGGTCGCGGAACACCTCGATGGTGACCTGCCATTCGCCATCCCACTTCATGGCGGTCTCGTCCAGCCGGTCCGGCTGCACCGCGTTGTAGCGGGCGATCTTCGCCCCCTCCACGCGGATGTCGTCCAGCTTCCGGTTCATGGCCAGGATGGCGTAGACCGGGCTCTCGATGCTGCCGGCGACGTCGCCCGTCACGTAGATCGTGGGCCGCAGGTTCTTGCGCATGCGCACGCTCTGGCGCACGCCGTCCACGACGCGCACGAAGCGGCCGAGCGGCTGCGGGCCCATGGCCGTGGCCACGGGAATCGAGAGCAGCGCGTCCACCGAGGAGCGCTCCGGCAGCGCCAGCCGCGGCACGATGGCCACACCCTCCCTGGCCCGCTCCGACGGCGCGATGCCGACCGGCGCGCCGGAGAGCGCCATGGCCAGCGTCGCCGAGATCTGCTCGACGCTCGCCCCCGCCCGCGCCGCCAGCACGCGGTCCACGCGGAACGTGCGCCGCGCCTCGGGCGCCTCCACGGTCCAGTCCACGTCCACGACCCCGGGCGTCGTCTCGAACACCCGCCTGACCTGGCGCGCCGCCTCGAGCCGCGCCGAGTCGTCGGCCGCGTAGATCTCCGCCACCAGCGTGGACAGCACGGGCGGGCCGGGCGGGATCTCGGCCACCTTCGCGCTGGCGCCGTAGAGCCGCGCGATCGAGTCGATCCCCGGCCGCACCGCCACGGCGATGGCGTGGCTCTGCCGGCTCCGGTCGCCCTTCGCGACCAGGTTCACCTGCACGTCCGCCACATTGGCGCCGCGGCGCATGAAGTAGTGCCGCACCAGCCCGTTGAAGTTGAACGGCGCGGCGGTGCCCGCGTACACCTCGGTGCTCCGCACCTCGGGGACGCCGCGGACGTACGCGGCCACCTCGGCGGCCAGCGCCTGGCTGGTCTCGAGGGTCGTGCCCTCCGGCAGGTCGAGCACCACCTGGAACTCGCTCTTGTTGTCGAAGGGCAGCATCTTCACCTGCACCACCTTCAACGCGACGAGCGCCATGGAGGCGACGAGCAGCCCGCCGACCGTCCCGTAGAACGCCAGCCGCCGGCGCCGGTCGCGCATGAGCGGCAGCATGATGCGGGCGTAGAGGTGCGCGAAGCGGCCCCGCTCCTCCGGCTCGTGCGCCCGGTCGTGCGGCCGCGTCTCGCGGCCCACGTGCCCGCGCAGCAGCCGGAAAGCGACGAACGGCGTGACGATGAACGCTACCGCCAGCGAGGCGAGCATTGCCACCGAGGCACCCACGGGGATCGGCTTCATGTACGGGCCCATGAGCCCGGAGACGAAGGCCATCGGCAGGATGGCGGCGATCACCGTGAACGTGGCCAGGATGGTCGGGTTGCCCACCTCGTCCACGCCTTCGACCGCCGCCACGTCGGGCGGCCGGTCCCCCATCTTCATGTGCCGGTAGATGTTCTCCACCACCACGATCGCGTCGTCCACGAGGATGCCGATCGAGAAGATCAGCGCGAACAGCGTGATCCGGTTCAGCGTGTAGCCGAGCGCGTAGTAGGCGAAGAGCGTGAGCGCGAGCGTGACCGGCACGGCCACCAGCACCACCATCGCCTCGCGCCACCCCAGGAACAGGCCGATGAGGAGCGTCACGGACAGCGTCGCGATGCCCAGGTGCAGCATCAGCTCGCGCGCCTTGTCCGCCGCCGTCTCGCCGTAGTCGCGCGTGACGGCCATCCCGACGTCCGCCGGGATCAGCCGCGCGCTCGACTGCCGCACGCGCGCGAGCACCGCCTCCGCCACGCGCGTGGCGTTCGCGCCCTTCCGCTTGGCCACCGCGATCGTGACCGCCTGCTCCGGCTGGCCGCCCCGCGGCGCGTGCGAGACGTAGCTCGTCGGATCGCCGAAGCCCGCGCGCACATCCGCCACGTCGCGTACGTACACGGGCGCGCCGCCGCGTGCCGAGACCACCACGCCGCCCACGTCGGCGGCCGTGGCGAGGGCCGCGCCGACATCGACGCGGTAGACGCGGTCGGCGCTCGCCAGCTCGCCCGCCTGGAGCCGCGCGTTGGCGCCCGCGAGCGCCGCCGCCACCTCGCCCGGCGTCACGCCGCGCGCCGCCAGCCGCGCCGGATCGATGGCGACGAGCAGCTCCTTCGGCTCGCCCCCGACGACGAACGTCCGCGCCACATCGGGGATCGTGCGGATCCGGTCCTCCACGTGGAGCGCCA
This sequence comes from uncultured Gemmatimonadales bacterium, assembly GCA_963708135.1. Taxonomy (GTDB): domain Bacteria; phylum Gemmatimonadota; class Gemmatimonadetes; order Longimicrobiales; family RSA9. The sequence goes on from OY970192.1 coordinate 2,929,454, forward strand.
CCTGCCTGAGCTCGTTCGAGCCGTAGCGCGCCGAGTGCAGCGTGAGCGTGAGGATCGGCACATCGTCGATCGAATGCGGCTGGACACGCGCCGGAAGCGCGCCGGCCGGCAGCTCCTCCACGGCCGAGGCGAGCTTGGCCCGCACCGCCGCCACGCTCCGGTCCTGGTCCTCGCCCACCTTGAATCGCACGGTCACAAGCGCAAAGCCGTCGCCGCCGGTCGAGTAGACGTAGTCCACTCCCGGGATCTCCCACATCCGCCGCTCGATCGGCCGCGCCAGCAGGTTCTCCGTCTCCTTCGGCGTCGCGCCGGGGAGCGCATCGACGACGTCGATCATCGGCACCGAGATCTGCGGCTCCTCCTCGCGCGGCGTGGCGACCAGCGCCAGCACGCCCACGGCGAGGGCGGCGATGGTGACCAGCGGCGTCAGCTTCGAGTGCAGGAACGCCCGCGCGATACGGCCCGAGATGCCCATGTCAGGACACCCCCGCCGGCCGCGCCGGCACGACCACCTGCTCGCCGTCGCGCAGGCCCGAGACCACCTCCACCGCATCGCCGGCCGCGTTTCCCGTCCGCACCCAGCGCAGCTCCGTGCCCGACGCGGACCGGACGTAGACGCCCGTCAGGTCTTCCTGCCGCACCAGCGCGGCCGCCGGGACGGTGATCGCCGGCCGCTCGTCGCGCGGCAACGAGAGCGAGGCCGCGCTCCCCGCGGCGAAGCGGCCCTCCCGGTTGTCCACGATGGCGTTCACGCGCGCCAGGCTGCCGCCCGGCGCCGGCACCACGCCCTCGATCACGGCGCGCGCCGGAACATCCTCGAGCGTCACGGCCACGGTGTCGCCGCGCCTGAGCCCGCGCACGTCCGCGGGCGGCGCGCTCGCCGTGACCCGGAGCCGCGAGGCGTCCTGGATCACAAGCAGCGGCGCGCCCGGCGCCGCGAAGCCGCCGGCGTCCACGTGACGCTCCGTCACCACGCCCGCGAACGGCGCGCGCACCTCCGCATAGTCCCGCACCGCCGCGACCTCGGCCCCGCTCGCCCGCGCCGTGGCCACCGCCGCCTCCGCGCGCGCCAGCCCGGTCTCCGCCGCATCGAGCTGCGCCTTCGTGGCTGCCTGCTCGCCGTACAGCGCGCGCATGCGACCGGCCTGCGTGGCCGCCTCCGCGCGCACCGCCTCCGCCTCGCCGAGCGCCGCCTCCGTCTGCGCCGCCTTCGCCGCCAGGTCGCGCGCGTCGACGCGCAGCAGCAGCTGGCCCGCGCGCACCCGGTCGCCCTCGTGGACGAGCACCTCGGTGACCGTGCCCATCAGCTTCGTGGCGAGCGTCGCCTCCGCGATCGGCGCGGCCGTGCCCGACGCCTCGAGCGTCGCCGCCATCGGAGTCAAGTGCACCGTGTAGAGCGTGCCCCGCGGGCCTGCATCCGCCCGCGCCGCCGGGGCCCCTCGCTCACCGCCCCCGCACGCGGCCAGCCCGAGCGCGGCGAGCAGCAGCGCTCCGCCGGTCGTCGTCTTCATCATCGCTCCGTCCCATCGTCAAGGGTGTCCAGCCTCGAGAGGACCGCCGGGTCCTGCCCCGTGTCCCGCAGCCGCTCCGCCTCCGCCACGATCGCGTCGTAGCGCGCTCCGCTCAGCGCCAGCGACGCCCGCGTCTCCACCGCGGCCGCGTCGAGCAGCTCCAGCACCGTGGCCAGGCCGCCCTCGTACTTCTTCGTCACGATGCGGTGCGCCTCCGCGCTCTGCGCGGCCGCCCGCTCCGCGATGGCCAGCCGCGCCAGCGCCACCTCGCGCGCGTTCTCCGCCCGCTCCGCCTCCAGCCGACCGCCCGCCGCCGCCTCCTCCGCGCCCGCCCGCGCCGCCGCGCGCCGCCCCGCCGCCGCCCGCACCTCCGCCACCTGCGAGGCGCCCGCGAACGGGGACCACGACGCCATCACGCCCACCGTCCAGTTCCGCTTCTCCCCCCACGACCACCCGGCCGCGTTCCAGTCATAGCGCGCGAACGCGTTCACCCGCGGCAGCAGCAGCGACTCCGCCCGCCGCACGTCCAGCCGCGCCGCCGCCAGCGCCTCGCGCGCCGCGACCACGTCCGCCCGCCCCTCGACGCCCGCGAGCGCCGCCGCGGATGCGGCAGCGCTCGCCGGGAGTGCCGCATCGGATGCGGGGCCCGACGGCCCCGCCGGGACCGCGCCCCCCCCAGCCGCCGCCTCCAGGTCCGCCGCCGACGGCCCAGCCGGCGACGCCGCCACCAGCGCGCGGATCGCCGCCGGCGTAGGAAGCCGCGCCGGAAGCGCGAACGCGACGTCGCCTGGCGCACCCATGACGAGCGCCAGCTGACTGCGCGCCAGCCGCGCGTCCCCCCGCGCCCCCACCAGCTTCGCGTCCACCTCGCCCGCCTTCACCGAGGCCAGCAGCGCGTCCGACCTCGTGGCCAGGCCATTCGCCACGAGCGCATCCGCCTGCCTCACGTGCGCGTGCGCCGCCCCCGCGGCCGCCTCGAGCGTCGCCACCTGCTCCGCGGCCAGCACCGCGCCGTAGTACGCCCGCACCACGTCCACCCGCGTCCCCAGCCGCGTCCACCTCTCCGATGCCGCCCCCGCCGCCGCCGCGTGCCCGGCCGCCAACCGACCGATGTGCGCATCCGCGTTCAGAACCGGCTGCTCGACAACGACACCCGCCGTGTGGTTCGTCGTGGCCGCCGGGTCGTTCAGCCGCGCCGGGTCGAAGTCCGCCTGCTCGATGCGACGCTGCCGGAGCGCCACGCCGAACGCGCCGATCGGGTCCGTCGTCCGCATGTAACCCGCCTCGAAGCGCAGCGTCGGCAGGATGCCCTGGAGCGCCGCCACCGGCCGCGCCCCCTCTTCCTCCGCCCGTCCCGCCGCCACGCGGTTGGCATATGCCGCCCCGTCCGCCCGCGCGAGCGCCGCCTCCAGCGTGAGAAGCGGCGCGGCCGGCGCCGTCGCGACCACGGCCGAAGCCTGCCGCCCCGCCGCCGCCGGCGCGCCCGGCCCCGACGACTCTCGCGCCGCCGGTACGGCGGCCTGCTGCGCCGCAGCCGGAAGCGCCAGCGCCAACGCCGCCACGGCGCCAACGACCTCCATCGTGATCCTCGAGCGCACGGTTTCCTTCCTCTCCCGCGCGCGCCGCGCGCGGGCTGCGTGGTCCACTTCAGCCATCCCGTCCTCGTCGCTCCTCAGCTCTCGAACAGCCGGCGGCGCGCCTCCGCCTCCAGCGCCAGCCGGCCACACATCAGGTCGCACAACTCGAACACACCATCATCCGCCAACTCGTAGCGCACGTGCAGCCCGTCCCGGCGCCGCCTCACGAACCCCAGCGCGTGCAGCTGGCGCAGATGCTTCGACAGGTTCGCCTGCCCCAGCCCCGTCGCCTCCACCAGCTCCGTCACCGTCTGCTCGCCCGCCCGCAGCGCCGCCAGCAGCTCGAGCCGCGCGGGCTCCGCCAGCCCCTTGAACCGCTCCGCCACCAGCCGCATCAGCGTCGGGCTCATCTCAATGTGCTGTTCCATGCGCGCCGCCTTGCCTATATGAGTACATGGCAATATAGTTGAGGAGGCCCGACGACGCAAGACACGGCCGGACCCGCCCCGGAAGCCCGGGCGGCGCGACGGCCACGACACGCGGAGGCAAGGCGGGATGAGAGCGAACAAACGGTTGCTGGCGGGCCTCACGGCCCTCACGGTGATGACGGCGGCGGGGGCCGCGGCGGCGCTCTCGCCCGTCCCGGTGCGGCCGGGTCCGGCACACGCGGCGGGCGCGGCACGGCCGCCGTTGCGGGCCGAGCTGCTCGTCTCGGCGCGCTGGCTCGCGGCGCACCGCGCGGATCCGGGCGTGGTCGTGCTGCACGTGGCAGCGGACCCGGCCGAGTACGCCGCCGGGCACGTGCCCGGCGCCCGCTTCCTGGCCCTGTCCTCGATCGTCACGGAACGCGACGGCGTGCCGAACGAGCTGCCGCCGGCGCCGGCCCTGGCGGCCGCGCTCGAGGCCGCGGGCGTGGGCGATGGCGCGCGCGTCATCCTCTACGGGGCGCCGCTCGCGGCGGCGCGGGCGTTCTTCACCCTGGACTATCTCGGCCACGGCGCGCGCGCGGCGATCCTCGACGGCGGGCTTCCGGCGTGGCGGGAGGCGGGGCAGCGGGTGTCCACGGCCGCGCCGGCCCCGGCGCACGGCGTCCGCTTCACGCCTCGCGGGGCCGCCCCGGCCAGGCGCGGCGCGGGCCGGACCGGGCTGGGCCCCGGGCCCGGCGGAATGGTGGATCTGGCCTGGGTCCGGGCGCACCTCGGGGACCCGCACGTCGCGCTCCTGGATGCGCGCCCGGAGGCGCAGTACACCGGGGCGGAGGCCGGGCACGGGGTCGTTGGCGCCGGCCACATACCCGGGGCGGGCAATCTGTACTGGGAGCGCACGCTGACGGGCGCGCAGGCGCCGCGGCTGCGGGACACGGAGGCGCTACGCGCCCTTTTTGTGGCGGCCGGCGCGGCGCCGGGGAAAATGGTGGTGACGTACTGCCGAACCGGGATGCAGGCGAGCTGGCTCTACTTCGTGGCGCGATATCTCGGATACGAGGCCAGGTTGTACGACGGGTCGTTCATCGAGTGGAGCGGGGAGGTCTCGACACCGGTGGAAGGGCGAGGGTGAGGGTGAGGATTCGGATTGGGGTGAGTACCGGGTGGGGGTGAGGGAGAGGGTTCATCGGACGATACTGGAGGGGCTGAACATGGCGCATGGATACGGGGCCAGGGTGCCGACGCTGGTGGCGAGGCACGAGGGCGCGATGAGGTTCTCGGCGGAGATCCGCGGGCACAAGGTGATGACGGACCAGCCGGCGCCGAGTGGCGGGGATGCGGCGGTGATGCCGCTGGAGCTGCTGGGCTCGGCACTCGGGACGTGCATCGCACTCTACGTGCACCATTTTCTGGCCTCCCGCGGCCTGCCGACCGAGGGGATGCGGACCGAGGTCGTGGCGCTGGGCGCGGCCAATCCGAGCCGGATCGGCCGCTACGAGGTCGAGGTCGTCCTGCCGGACGGTGTGCCGGAGAGCTACCGCCCGCTGATCGAGCGCGTCGCCCGGAGCTGCCCCGCCCACGCGACGCTGCAGCACCCGCCCGAGATCGCGATCGAGATCGCGGACCGGAGCGCGGCACAGGCTGGATAGCGCCCGGCACGGGACAGAGTGGGGGAGTGGGAGAGTGGGGGACGGGCCGACTTCCGCGAGCGCCGCGCATCACTCGGCCCAACGAACGGCGAGAGTGGGGGAGTGGGAGAGTGGGGGACGGGCCGACTTCCGCGAGCGCCGCGCATCACTCGGCCCAACGAACGGCGAGAGTGGGGGAGTGGGAGAGTGGGGGACGGGCCGACTTCCGCGAGCGCCGCGCATCACTCGGCCCGGGAGACGCGCCCGGCGTAGGCAGGTCCAACGTGGGGGCGAGCGCCGGGATCGTCTTCCGCGCCCGGCAACCGGAGGAACGCCTCGCGGCCCGCCGCGTCCCCCACTCCCCCACTCCCCCACTCTAACTTCCTCCGCGCCCGGCAACCGGAGGAACGCCTCGCGGCCCGCCGCGTCCCCCACTCCCCCACTCCCCACCCCCAATCACCCGGGCGCCGCGCGGGCCCTGCCCACCTCCCGGACACCGCCACGCGTACCCGCCCTACCCCCCGCCCGCAGCGCGATCGCGACGATCAGGAACGTCAGCAGACCGACGATGGCGCCGGCGACGATGTCGCTGGGCCAGTGGGCGCCGAGACGCAGCCGGCCCAGACCGACGGAGGCGCCGATCAGCAGCGCCAGGGTGAACGCCACGATCCGCTCGAGGACGGAGCGGGTCGAGCGCGCCCAGATGAGGGCGAGCGTGCTGTAGACGGCGAAGCTCTTGGCGGTATGGCCGGAAGGGAAGGAGGAGAAGCCCGGCGCGGCCGCGCCGCCGAGGACGAGCGTGGGCCGGGCCCGCGCCCAGACCAGCCAGGCCACGTTGGTGGCGCCGTAGGCGATGACGTAGGCGGCCAGGATGCTCAGGCAGTCGAGGGTCCGATGCCGGCGGGCGAGTGGCGGCATCGTGGCGAAGAGCACGGTGACGAGCGGGATGTCGGTGCCGAAGGTCTGGAGCCAGAGCGCGTTGTTGAAGGAGAACGGCACCCGGGCGAGGATCCGCCGGTCGAGCGCGGCCTCGCCGGGCATCGGCCCACCGCCGATGTAGTGCGCGCCGGCAGAGGCGACGAGAGCGAGCAGGATGCACAGCAGCACGCCGCCGACGATGAGCGTCCAGAGCCAGGCGCGCCGCCCCTCCGGCGTCGCCTCGCGCCACCCCTCCCGCAGGCTCACGAAGAACCCCCGCGCCACCCGCGCCGACGCCCATCCCCCCTCCTGCCGCATGTCGTCCTCCCCGGCATCCCCGGATCGTGCGGAGCCCGCCCGCACCGCCGCGATGCGCGCCGACGCGCGCTCACGCGGCACGGGTCGGTCCCGCGCCGGCGCCCACCCCTTCAACGTGCGTGCCGCGGCGCTCTTCCCTTGATCCCGCGCGGCCGGGGGAGTAGCGTTGAGCGGCCGCTCCGCCGGTTTCCCTGTCCGACCATCCACGGCGACGATGCCCGACCTCGACCTGCACCCGTCCAGGGCGGCCGCCGTGCCGTCCGCCGCCACGCGCCTGCCCGACCGGCGGGCGTACGCGCTCGTTACCTTCGTGGGCGCCGCCCTGCTCTTCCTCGTGCAGCCGCTCATCGCCAAGGCGATCCTGCCGTGGTTCGGCGGCGTCCCGGCGGTATGGGCCACCTCGCTGGTCTTCTACCAGACGGTGCTGCTGGCGGGATACGCATACGCCCACGCCACGGCGCGGCTGCCGCGTCCGCGGCAGGGCTGGCTCCACGCGGGCATGCTCGCGGTCTCGCTCGCCTGGCTGCCGATCCTGCCGGCGGCGGCATGGAAGCCCGCCGGCGCCCTCGCCCCCGCGTGGCACGTTCTGGCGCTGCTCGCGGCCACGGTCGGCGTGCCCTACCTGGTGCTCTCGGCCACCTCTCCCCTGCTGCACGACTGGTACGGCCGCGCGGGCGGCGGGCGCGCCGCCTACCGCCTCTACGCCGTCTCGAACGCCGGCTCCCTGGTCGGCCTGCTCCTCTACCCGTTCGTGCTGGAGCCGCTCCTCGGAGTGCGGGCGCAGGCGCTCGCCTGGTCGGCCGCGTACTTGCCGTTCGCCGCCGCGTGCGCCGCGCTCTCGCTCCGCCGCCGCGCGCCGGGAGCCGGCGCCATGGAGGATTCGGCCGTCTCGGCGCCCGGCGCGGAAGCCGCCGGGATGTCCGCGGCCGGGGCGTCGCCGGAACGGCAGGCGACGCCGGCGGCAGCCGAGCCTTCCGCGCCCGCCGCAGGCGTCCCGGCTGCCGAGCGGGCGCTCTGGTTCGCGCTCGCGGCGTGCGGATCGGGGCTGCTCCTGGCCACCACCAACGCGATCACCATGGAGATCGCCGCGGTGCCGCTCCTCTGGGTCCTGCCGCTCGTGCTCTACCTGCTGAGCTATATCGGCGCGTTCGGCGGGGCGTACCGGCGCCTGCTCTGGGCGCCCCTGCTCCCGCCGGGCCTGTTCGTGATGGCGCTGATCCTGAAGAGCGGGCCTGCGGTGCCGATCCTGAAGCAGGTCGTGGCCGCCTCGCTCGTGCTCCTCGTGGCGTGCATGGTGGTCCACGGCGAGCTGGCGCGGCGGGCTCCCGCGCCCGCCCGCCTGACCTCCTTCTACCTCACGATCTCCGCCGGCGGCGCCGTGGGCGGCGCGCTCGTGGCGCTCGGCGCGCCGCTCGTATTCCCCGACTTCTGGGAGCTGCCGCTCTTCCTGCTGCTCTCGTGGGCGCTGCTGCTGGCGGCGCTGTTCATGGACCCGGAGAGCCGGTTCCGGCGCGGTCCCCGTCGCCTGGCCTGGGCACCGCTCCTTGCCATCCTGGTCCTGGCGGGAGCGGCCTTCGCCGTGCCGCTGGAGCGGCGCGCGCGCGGCTCCATCGCCTCCGCGCGCGACTTCTACGGCCAGCTGCGCGTACTCGAGATGGGCCGCGGCACGCGCTGGGCCGCACGAATCCTCATGCACGGCAACATCCTGCACGGCGGGCAGATCCTCGACCCCGCCCGGCGCAACCTGCCCACCGCCTACTACGCGCCCGGCAGCGGCGTGGCGCTCGCCATCCGCGAGCACCCGGCGCGCGCCGCGGGGCGCCCGCTCCGCATCGGCGTGATCGGCCTCGGCACGGGGACGATCGCGGCGCTCACGTCGCCCGGAGACACGCTGCGCTTCTGGGAGATCGACCCCGAGGTCGAGCGCTTCGCCCGCCGCTACTTCACCTACCTCCGCGACTCGCCCGCCTCGACCGACGTCGTGCTCGGCGACGGCCGGCTCTCGCTCGAGCGTGGAGATGGCCGAGCCGGCCAGCCAGCACCGCTACGATGTCGTGGCCGTGGACGCCTTCTCGGGCGACGCCATCCCCGTCCACCTGCTTACCCGTGAGGCCGCCGCGCTCTACGGCACCGCGCTCCGCGACGACGCCATCCTGGCCATCCACGCGACCAACCTCTACCTCGACCTGGGACCGGTCATCCGCGGCATGGGCCGCGCGCTCGGGATGGAGGTCGTCAAGGTGCAGCGCGCCGCGGACCCGACCATCGCCGCCACTCACAGCACCTGGTACCTGCTGACCCGCAACCAGGCCTTCCTCGCGCGCATCCGCGCCCGGACCACGCCGCCCGCCGGCCCGCGCGACCGGCGCGTGCGCGTGTGGACCGATGGCTTCAGCGACCTGCTGGAGGTCCTGCGCTGAGCAGGGCGCGGCCGCTTCGCGGCGAGAGTGGGGGAGTGGGAGAGTGGGAGACGGGGCCCTCTTCCTGGAGCGCGCGGGTGCCGGGCCCGAGAGCGGCTCCCGGCGCACGCGGGAGCCGCGAAGGGGGCGCTTGGCGTAATCGTGATCACGGTCCCCCCCGGCGGACGCAGGAGATCGGCGCCGCTCGCACCGGCCGGGAAACGCCGGCGACCCCGGCGTACGCCGGCACCAGCGCCGCGCCCGGCTCCTCGAGGAGCGCCCCGGCGCCGGCCGCATCCCCCACTCCCCCACTCCCCTCATCGAGCATCTGGTCGCCGCCAATACCCATGGCTACCTTGAAACGCCTTCATTACTCACCCGCCACTCCCGGGGCTCCCATGCGCACTCCCGCCCGCATCTCACTGCCTCCGTGCCTCCTCGCGCTGCTCCTCCCCGCCTCGCTGGCGGCGCAGGTGGACGCGCGCATGCTGCGCATGCCGGCCGTCTCGGCCGACCGCATCGGCTTCGTCTACGCCGGCAATGTGTGGATCGTGCCGAAGAGCGGCGGCACCGCGGCGCGGCTAACCACGGCGCCGGGAGAGGAGAGCTTCCCGCGCTTCTCGCCCGACGGCGCGACGCTCGCTTTCAGCGGCAACTACGACGGCAACGAGGACGTCTACACGATACCCGCGGTCGGCGGGGTCGCGGCGCGCGTGACGCACCATCCGGCGCCCGACCGAATGGTGGAGTGGTCGCCGGATGGGAAGCAGCTTCTCTTCGCCTCCTCGATGACCAGCGAGAAGGACCGGTTCAACAAGCTGTTCCTGGTGCCGCGGGCGGGCGGGCTGCCGCGGGCGCTGCCGATGCCGTACGGCGAGTTCGGCGCGCTCTCGCCGGACGGCGCCCGGATCGCCTACACGCCCGGGACGCGCGACTTCCGCACCTGGAAGCGCTACCGCGGCGGGCTCATGCAGGACATTTGGCTGTTCGACCTGAAGGCCGGGACGGCGCGCAAGCTGACGGACGGGCAGGCCAACTACACCTCCCCGATGTGGCACGGCTCGACCCTCTACTTCCTCTCCGACCGCGGCCCCGACGAGCGCTACGAGATCTGGGCCATGGACCCGGCTGGCGGCACCATGCGGCAGGTCACGGACCTCGCTTACTACGACGTGCGCTTCCCGTCCATCGGCCCCTCCGACATCGTGTTCGAGGCCGGCGGCCGGCTCTACCTGCTGGACCTCGCCACGGAGAAGACCCACGAGGTGAAGATTGACGTGGTCACCGACCTGGCGTCGCTGCGGCCGCGCGTCGAGAACGTCGGCCACTCCATCGAGTCGTACTGGCTCTCGCCCACCGGCAAGCGCGCGCTCCTCGAGGCGCGCGGCGACGTCTTCACGGTGCCGGAGAAGGACGGCGTGGTGCGCGACCTCACGGCCACATCGGGCGTCGCCGAGCGCTCGCCGTCGTGGTCGCCGGACGGGAAGAGCGTGGCCTACTGGAGCGACCGGAGCGGCGAATACGAGCTCGCCCTGCGCCCCGCCGATGGCACCGGCGCGGAGCGAACGGCGACGCACCTCGGCGCCGGGTTCCGCTACCATCCGTGGTGGTCGCCGGACTCCAGGCGCGTGGCGTTCATCGACCAGGCCATGAAGATCCACGTGCTCGACGTGCCGAGCGGACGGGACCGCGTGATCGACCACGCCAACTATTACACCCACGGCGCCGCGGCCGGCTGGCGGCCGAGCTGGTCCGCCGACTCGCGCTGGCTGGCCTACCAGCGCGACCTGCCCAGTCGCCGCGAGGCCGTCTTCCTCTACGACACGCGTGGCGGCACCCCGGCCCAGGCGACGTCGGGCTTCTACTCCGCGTCGAGCCCGGTCTTCGACCCCGAGGGAAAGTACCTCTACTACCTGTCCAACCAGGACATGGCGCCCGTCTACAGCAGCTACGACGGCACCTGGGTGTACCCGAACGCCACCGTCATCATGGCCGCCTCGCTGCGCCCGGACATCCGCTCCCCGATCGCGCCGAAGGATGACGAGGAGAAGGCCGCGGCGGATTCGGCCACCGGCGGCGGGGGCAGCGCGAAGGCCGCCGCGAAGAAGGGCGGGGCCGCCCCGGGCGGCCCGGAGAAGGCGTCGCCTGCGCCTGTGGAGATCGAGCTCGCGGGGCTCGAGACGCGCGCGGTCGAGCTTCCCATCCCGGCGGGAAGTTACGGCACGCTGGCCGCCGCCAGGGGCCGGGTGGTCTACCTGCGCGAGCCGCGCGCGGGCGCGGCCGCCGCGCCGGACGGGGAGCGGGCCCCGCGCGGCGAGCTCGCCTACTGGGACCTGGGCGAGCGCAAGGAGGAGACGGTCGTCGACGGGATCGGCGGCTACGAGCTCTCGGCGGACGGGCAGAAGGCGCTGGTCTCGGCGGGCGAGCGCTACGCCATCCTCGATCTCAAGCCGAAGCAGAAGATCGAGAAGCCGCTCGCCACGGCCTCTCTCGAGGTGACGGTCAACCCGCGCGCGGAGTGGAAGCAGATCTTCTCCGACGTCTACCGCTTCTACCGCGACTACTACTACGACGCGGGCATGGAGGGCACCGACTGGGCGGCGGTGCGCGCGAGCTACGCGAAGCTGCTGCCGGACGTGCGCACCCGCGAGGACCTGAACTTCGTCATCGGCGAGATGATCGGCGAGCTGAACACCTCGCACACCTACCGCTTCGGCGGCGACGTCGAGCACGCGCCCTCGCGCAGCGTGGGCCTGCTGGGCGTGGACTTCTCGCTCGAGGACGGCGCCTACCGCGTGAAGCACATCGTACGCGGCGCGTCGTGGGAGGCCGAGGTGCGCTCGCCGCTGGATGCCACGGGCGTGAACGTGAAGGAGGGCGACTACATCCTGGCCGTCGATGGCCGGACGCTCGACCCCGCGGAGGATCCCTGGGCCGCCTTCGACGGGCTCGGCGCAAAGACCGTCGAGCTGCTCGTGAACGACCGCCCCTCCGCCGACGGCGCGCGCACAGTACTCGTGAAGACGCTCACGGACGAGCTCCGGCTGCGCAACCTCGAGTGGATCCAGAAGAAGCGCGAGCGCGTGGCCGAGGTCACCGGCGGCCGCGTCGGCTACATCTACGTGCCCAGCACGGGCATCGACGGGCAGGACGAGCTGGCCCGGCAGTTCTACGGCCAGTTCGACAAGGAGGGGCTCATCGTGGACGAGCGCTTCAACAGCGGCGGACAGATCCCCGACCGCTTCGTCGAGCTGCTCGACCGGCCCGTGCTCAACTACTGGGCCGTACGCGACGGCCACGATTGGCAATGGCCGCCCGTGGCGCACAACGGCCCCTCGGTCATGCTCATCAACGGCTGGGCCGGCTCCGGCGGCGACGCGTTCCCCTACTACTTCCGCGCCCGCGGCGTGGGCCCGCTGGTCGGCACGCGCACCTGGGGCGGGCTCATCGGCATCAGCGGCGTCCCCTCGCTCGTCGATGGCGGCGGCGTGACCGTCCCGACGTTCGCCATCTACAGCACGGACGGGAAGTGGGTCATCGAGGACCACGGCGTGGATCCCGACGTGGTCGTGCCGGACGACCCGGCCGCCCAGGCCCGCGGCGTCAACCCGCAGCTCGAGGCCGGGATCCAGCAGGTCGAGAAGCTCCTCCAGTCGAAGCCGCCCGTCGTGGCGAAGCGGCCCGCGCCGGCCGACCGCTCGCGCCCGCGCGAGGGCCTCAAGGCCGCGCCGAAGCCCGACGGGCACTAGTACTCAGCCATCATGATTGTGAGGACTAAAGTTCGGTGCTATATTGTTGGCCCATCTGTCGGACCCCCAGCGAGGAGGGCAGATGGCCAAGAAGTATATCGTGGACCTCACGGACGACGAGCGGGCCGAACTCAAGCGCCTGCTCCAGGGCGGCAAGGCGCGGGTGCGCCGGGTGAACCGCGCGCGCATCCTGTTGCTGGCCGACGAGGGCGTGACCGACAAGGCGATTGCGGCCGCGCTGCACCTGGGGAAGTGCACGGTGGAGCGCACGCGGCTGCGCTTCGTCGAGGGCGGTTTGGAGCGGGCGCTCAACGATCGGCCTCGGCCGGGCAAAGCCCGGCTGCTGGACGGCAAGCAGGAAGCCTTCCTGGTCGCGCTGGCGTGCAGCGCGCCTCCGGAGGGGCGCGTGCGCTGGACCATGCAGCTCCTGGCCGACAAGCTGATCGAGTTGCGTGTGGTGGACGCGATCACGGACGAGACGGTCCGACGGCTTCTAAAAAAAACGACCTGAAGCCCTGGCAGAAGGAAGCGTGGTGCATCCCGACGGTGAGTTGGGACTTCGTCTGCCGCATGGAGGACGTGCTCGACCTCTACCAGGAGCCCTACGACCCCCGGCGCCCGGTGGTGTGCTTCGATGAAGTGCCCTACCAGCTCATCGGGGAAACCCGCCTGCCGGTGCCGGCCGCTCCGGGTCGGCGCCAACGCGTCAACTACGAGTACGTGCGCCGCGGGACCGCCAACCTCTTCCTGCTCGTGGAGCCGCTGCGAGGCTGGCGGCATGTGGACGTCACCGCCCGTCGCACGAATGCGGACTTCGCCCAGCAGATGCGCGCACTGGTTGACGTGCATTGCGCGGACGCCGACAAGATCCGCGTCGTGCTCGACAACCTGAGCAGCCACACGGGCGCAGCCCTGTACGAGACCTTCGAGGCCGCCGAAGCGCGCCGTATCCTGCGCAAGCTCGAGTTCCATTACACGCCCAAGCACGGGAGCTGGCTCAACATGGCCGAAATCGAGATCTCGATCCTCGGTCGCCAGTGCCTGCACCGCCGCCTTGACAACGTCAACCGGCTGCGGGCCGAGACCCTCGCCTGGGAGACCCCCCGCAACGCCGTCCGAGCTCCCACCACCTGGCGTTTCACTGTCTCCGATGCGCGATCCAAGCTCCACCGCCTTTACGCATCATGACCACTGTGGCGCGGTACTAGGCTCGGCTGGAGCTGGAGCGCCGCAGGTTCCCGCTTCCGCCGCCGCGCGCCGGGACATACCACGCCGGCGCTGCCGGACGCGGCCGGCCCGGCGGCCGATGCTGGACACCACACACCATCAGCGTTACCTTAGAGCTAAGATACCGCCACGGACCAGGACCATGGACGACGACTCCCGACGTCTGCAGAACGAGAACAACCCCAGCCTCAAGCTCTGGGTCGTCCTCTCCCGCGCCGCCAGCGCCGTGGCCGCCCACGACCGCGCCTCCGTGGCCAGCCACGGGCTCACGCCCGCCGAGTTCTCGGTCCTGGAGGCGCTCTTCCACAAGGGGCCGCTCCTCCTCGGCGACGTGCAGAAGAAGATCCTCGTTTCGAGCGGCGGCATCACCTACCTCACCGACCGACTCGTAGCTCGCGGCCTCCTCGAGCGCCGGGCCTGCCCCTCCGACCGCCGCGCCACCTACGCGGCGCTCACCGGCGAGGGCGAGGCCCTCATGGGCAGGATCTTCCCCGAGCACGCCACCCGCCTGGAGCGTGCCCTCTCCGGCCTTTCCGATGAGGAGAAGCGGGACGCGATCGCGCTCCTCCGGAAGCTCGGCCGCAGCGCCGCCGCGAAGCCGCCGGGAACCGCGCGCTGAGTCGGCGTCTTCTTGTGGTGTAGTATCTCAGAACTGAGAAACTCTGAGCCGAGGGAACGGGGGACGCGGCCCGCCCCGGATCTACCGGGCCGCAACCAGCAAGCCGAGTGGAGGCAGAAGATGATCGAGCGACAGACGATCTGGCAGATCGACCCGACGCATACGGCGGTGGCGTTTGCCGTGAAGCACCTGATGTTCACGACGGTGCGGGGCCGGTTCGCCGAGGTGAGCGGGACGATCCGGACGGACGATGCGGACCCGGCGGCGTCGTCCGTGGAGGTGGAGATCGAGGCGGCGAGCATCGACACGGGCGTGGCGGACCGGGACGCGCACCTGCGGTCCGCGGACTTCCTGGATGTGGCGAGCCATTCGACACTGACGTTCCGGAGCACGCGGGTGGAAGGGGCGGCTTTCCGGCCGGGCGAGCGGTTCACGGTGGTGGGCGATCTCTCGATCCGGGGGGCGACGCGGGAGGTGGAGCTCGAGGCGGAGTTTCACGGGTCGGGTCAGGATCCGTGGGGCGGCGAGCGGGCCGGGTTCACGGCCCGGACGGAGATCGACCGCCGGGAATGGGGGCTGGAGTGGAACCAGGCGCTCGAGGCCGGGGGCCTGCTGGTGGGCAACAGCGTCCGGATCGAGCTTGAGGTGGAGGCGGTGAAGCAGGCCGCCAGGTCGGAGGCGGCCGCCTGATCGGAGTCACCGCGCGGGAGGCAACGGGGCGCCGGCCGCGATCGCGCGGTCCGGCGCCCTACAGCGGGGAGCTTGCGCCATCCGTTCCCGCGAATCACCTTTAAGTGTACCCAATACAAGTCCGCACATTCGCCCGGATACGCTTCCAGGATCGCGCGGGCTCTTCGATAGCTCGTTGCGGGAACGGGTCGCCGGTCCAGGAGAAACCGAAGTATGGGGATTCCGCGCACGCCGCCGTTCCGGATTCCTCGGCTGGAGACCGTGCTGCTGCTCGCCCTGATCCTGATGGGCGCCGGACTGTGGGCGTACCGGAGCCGCGCCGGTTCCCGGCGCTCGCCTGGCGGAGGCGTGGGGCTTCCCGCCACGGCGGTGGCCGTACTGCCCTTCCAGAACGTGACGGGCGATTCCGGCCAGGCGTACTTCAGCCAGGGTGTGAGCGACGAGATCCGCGCCGCGGTGGCGCGGGTTCCGGGGCTCCGGGTCACGTCGCGGACGTCCTCCTTCCGCTATCTTGGAAGCACGAAGGGGGCGCAGGCGATCGCGCGGGAGCTCGGGGTCGGCTCGATCCTGGAGGGCACGGTTCAGCGGGCGGCGTCGCGGGTGCGGGTGACGGTGAGCCTGGTGGACGCGGGCGCCGATACGCAGCTGTGGACGCGGACCTTCGACCGCGCGCTGGAGCCCGACAGTCTGTTCTCGGTGGAGGCGGAGATCGCGCGCTCGGTGGCGCGGGCGCTCCAGGTGGAGCTCAGGTCGGAGCCGCGGGACCTGACGGGCCGTCCGCCCTCGTCGCTGGAAGCGCACGACCTGTACCTGCTCGGGCTCTACCACTGGAATCGCCGGACCGGGGACGACCTGTTGCAGGCGGCCCGGTACTTCAAGGAGGCGGTGGCGCGCGACCCCGGCTACGCGATGGCGCTGGCCGGGCTGGCGAACACCTACGTGCTCCTCCCGCTGTACGCGCGGGTGCCGGCCGAGCGCGCGATGCCCGGGGCACGGGCAGCGGCCAAGGCGGCACTGGCGCTGGACTCGAGCCTGGCGGACGCGCGGCGCTGGCGTTCGTGCAGACCACCTACGACTGGGATTGGGAGGGGGCGGAGGCGTCGTTCCGGCAGGCGATCGCGCTGAACGGGAGCTACGCCACGGCCTGCGAGTGGTACGCCCTGCTGCTGGATGCGCTCGGCCGACACGAGGAGGCGGCGGTCCAGGAGCGGCGGGCGCTCGCGCTGGACCCGCGCTCCGTGATCATCAACGAGGTGTGGGGCAACCACCTCATGTACGTGAACGAGTACGGCCCGGCCGCGCGGCAGCTGCTCCACACGCTGGAGCTCGAGCCGGACCTGCCGCTCGCGCTCCAGTACCTGTCGGTGACGTACCTGCTGGCCGGGCGGGGCGACGATGCGCTGCGCACGCTCCGCCACCTGGCGGAGGTGACGGGCACGGACCCGGAGCCGTGGTCGCGGGTGGTGGGCGCCGCCACTCCCGGCGCTCGGGCGGACGCGGCGGCGGCGCTCGAGCGGATGGCGGCGGCGGGGACGCTCTCGCCGTACAACCAGGCGCAGTACGATGCGCTGATTGGCGCGGATTCCGACGCGCTGGGGGCCCTCGAGGAGGGCTTCAGGACGAAGGACTTCCTCATGTTCCTGGTGGACGCCGACCCCTCCTTCGACCGGCTGAAGGACGAGCCGAGGTTCGAGCGGCTCCTGGCCAGGATGGGTCTCAGGCACCCGCAACCGAGCTCCTGACCGGCTCCACACCAGTCGTTCTCCGGCTTCGGCCGGTGCTGGCATACGATAGCGAACGAGATCTGACGGGACCGCGGCGGATGCCGCCGTCCCGCGCGGGGTTGCCGTCTTCCGTCCAGGGGCCATGCCGAAACAGAGTTTCAGCCTGTTCACGTTCCTCGAGGAGGCGAAGCGCCGAAACGTGCTGCGCGTCGGGTTCGCGTACCTGGTCGTCGCGTTCGCCGTCCTCCAGGGCGCGGACCTGGTGCTGCCGGCGCTACTCCTGCCGGGCTGGACCTTCCGCATGCTGGTGGTGGTCGTGCTGTTCCTCTTCCCGATCGTGCTCGTGCTGGCGTGGATCTACGACCTCACGCCGGACGGGGTGAGGCGCACCGCCGATGCTCCCCACGACGCGGCCGACCCGACCGCCGGGGCCGTGGAGCCGGGCGCCCAGCCCCGCCTGCCGGCGGGCACCGCCGCCGGCTCGGCCGCGTCGAGAGGGGTGCCGCCCGCGGCCGCGCATTCCGTCGCCGTCGCCCTGGCGCCCGCGTACCCGGCCGGGGCGTCGGACATCATCGACTCGCTCGCGATCCTGCCCTTCTCCAACCCCAGCGGCGACGCGGACAGCGAGTACCTCTCCGACGGGATCACCGAATCCATCATCAACAAGATGGCGACGATCTCCGGGATCCGCGTCGTGCCGCGCGCCTCCGCGTTCCGCTTCAAGAACCGCGAGTTCGTGCCCGCCGACGTCGCGCGCGAGCTGAACGTGCGGGCGCTGGTCATGGGCCGTGTGCACCAGAGGGGCGGAGTGCTGGTCGCGCAGGCCGAGCTCATCAACCTGGTCACCGAGTCGCAGCTCTGGGGAGAGCACTACAACCGCCCGCTCTCCGACATCTTCACGGTGCAGGAGGAGATGGCGGAAGAGATCGCGCGCTCGCTGCGGCTGCGGCTCACGGGCCAGCAGCGCGAGCGGCTCCTGCGCCGCGAGACCCACGACACCGAGGCCTACCAGGCTTACCTGCGGGGCCGCTTCTACTGGAACAAGCGCACCGCCGCGGGCTTCAAGCTTGCGAACACGCACTTCCAGGAGGCGATCGAGCTGGACCCGAACTACGCGCTGGCGTACTCGGGGCTGGCCGACACCTTCAACGTGCTCGGCTACTACAACATCCAGGCGCCACGCGACACCTACCCCCGCGCCAAGGCGGCGGCGGCACGCGCCCTCGCCCTCGACGACGAGCTGGCGGAAGCGCACGCGTCGCTCGGCTACGCCCTCCTCTTCTTCGACCGCCGCTACGAGGACGCCGCCCGCTCGCTCGAGCGCGCCATCGAGCTCAAGCCCTCCTACGCCAGCGCGCACCAGTGGTACGGCTGGTACCTGCTCGTGCGCGAGCGCTTCGACGAGACCCTCACCTCCATACGCAAGGCCGTCGAGCTCGACCCGCTCTCCCTCATCATCAACGACCACTACGCCTACGCTCTCTTCCTGGCGGGCCGCTACGCCGAGGCGCACGCGCAGATCGAGAAGACGCTGGAACTCGACCCAGGCTATCCCCTGGCCTACTGGCGGCTCGGCAACCTGCACTCCCACCACCACCGCCTCGGAGCCGCGATCGAGGCGCTGGAGAAGGCGGTCGAGCTCTCGCACGGCGTCCTCGCCCGGGGCTACCTGGGCCAGGCGCTCGCCGTCGCCGGACGGACGGAGGAGGCCCGCACCCTGCTCCACGCCCTCGAGAACCCGGGCGCCGACACCTACATCTCGCCGCTCGACCGCGCCCTCATCCACGCGGGCCTCGGCGAGGTGGAGGAGACGATCGAGGCGCTCTACGAGGGACTCGAGGACCGGGTCAGCGACATGGTCCGCGTGAAGCTCCTGCCCTGGCCGCCCGAGCTGCGCCGCCACCCCCGCTTCGCCGACCTGCTCGTCGAGCTCGGCGTGGCCGCAGAGGCGCGCGATCCCACTCACTGATCTCTGAGCCGAGGCCCTCCCATGCCCACGTCCACACCAGGGGGGCGACTCCCTCCGCCGATCCCGGCCGACTGGGGGTACGCGTTCTACTACGGGTCGCTGACCTGGCTCACGGTCTACTACCGCGTGGACCCGCAGACGCTCGGCAACGCGCTCGCGGGCACCGGCTTCGAGCCGGCCCTCTTCGCGGACGGGCAGGGTGCCGTCGGGCTCAACCCGATGACCTACGGCTCGCAGCTCGAGAGCCTCGTCGAGGCCACGACCGAGGCCGAGCTCAACGTGCTGGCCTATCCCGCCGCCGCGCCTCCGCCGTCCCGGTGATCTCTTACAGTCGGCGTCGCCGGTGATCGAGTCGCGGCCCTTCTGGGCGGACCAGGGATGAGCACGGCGACGCGGGGGCGGCGGCCGGCCCGGCTCGCCGGCCTGCTGGCCGGGCTCCTCACCCTCGCCTGCGCGGGGCGGGCCGGCGGCGGCGGGCCGGGCGAGGCCGGCGGCGGCGTGGCGGCGGGTGCCGCCGCGCGGCCGCGGGCGGAGCGCCCCGCCAGCGCGGCCGCGGCGGCCGCGGGGCTCAGCTGGCGCCTGCCGCCGGACATGCCCGCCGGCGCCTCGCCGCGCGACCAGCGCGCCTTCGACGACTTCGCCTGGCGCAGCTTCGTCGCTCTGAGCTGGCCGGCCACGGCGGACGGGGCGCCGGACAGCACGGTCGTCATCGGGGCCTCGGGGGACGCGCCCACCGTGTGGGAGCACTACGACGAGACGGGCGAGGTCTTCCTTCCCGGCGGCGCGGCACCGCTGCCGTGGGGCCAGCACGCGCCGCCACCCCCCGCCTGCCGGAACCTCGGCGCCGGAGCGCTCCCGGTGCTCTCGATGACGTCGAAGGTCTCGAGCGTGGTGGCGCAGTTCGTGGAGCCGTTCGCCGGGCCGGTGATCGACCAGGACAGCAACTTCGCGCGCTACGCGATCCACGTGAACGAGCCGGCGTTCGACTACATCGTGGACGACACGCTCTACCGCAAGGACGTGCAGCGCCGGCGGACGACGGCCATCAGCTTCCCCGCCGGGCAGGACGGCACGAGCAACGTGGGCGCCGTGATCCTCAAGTCCGCATGGAAGGTGCTCACGGCACGGGACTCCGTCCGGCGCTACCACACGATGGTGGCCTACGTCTACACGCCGCCCTCCACCCAGCCGCCGATCACCGCGTCGTGCCGCAAGCAGCGGCTCGGGCTCGTCGGCTTCCACATCACGCACAAGACACGGGCCTACCCGCAGTGGATCTGGGCCACGTTCGAGCAGGTGGACAACGTCGAGGTGGCGGCCGGGACGGCGCTCCACCCCTCCTTCTCGGATCCGGCCTGCAACTGCGCGGACCGCGTGAACCAGATGCCTGCCCGGCCGTGGGTGCCCGACCGGCCGGGCGTGCCCACGCAGGTCGTGCGCGAGACGCCGATCGACAGCGGCACCGTCGCCGTGAACGGGCGGTGGCAGGCCGCGCTGGCGGCGGCGGGCCCGGCGTCGCCGTGGAGGTACTATCGGCTGGTGGGCGTGCAGCACCCGCGCGTCCCCTCCGACACGCTGCACCTCGGCGCGCCGTATCCGCAGTTCCTGGCCAACACGGTCCTCGAAACCTACGACCAGGGCAATTACGGCCGCGCCTCGAGCTGCATGGACTGCCACTTCCGCGCGACCATCTTCGGCGACTCCGCGAGCGGCGGCGCCAAGTTCTCCGACTACAGCTACGTGTTCATGCAGGCCACGGAGCCGAAGCGATGAGCGACGCCGAGTTCGATCTCTTCATCGAGCTGTCCTCCGCCCTCACGGGCTACGACCTGAAGAACGATCCGTGGCAGATGGACGCGGCGGAGGCCTACGAGAAGGTGATCCTCGAGAAGAAGGGCGAGGCCGCCCTGCGCGCGGTGCTGGACGCGTACGCCGCCTGCAAGGCGGACGCGGCGGGGGATGCCGGGCGGCTGAATGCGTTGGTCGGACAGCGCCTCATGGCGGGCGATGGATCCATCCCGGCCCTGTGCCGGACCATCCTGTGGCTCTGGTACCTGAGCGCCTGGTACGACCAGCCGGTGATCGGCGCCTGGCCGAACATCTACCCGCCGGGCGACGGCCAGGGGGACATCGTCCCCGGACTCGCCTACTCGCGCGGCCTGGCGTTCCAGGTCGGCCAGTCCCACCCGCCCGGCTACACGGAGACGCGCTACGGCTCCTGGGGCGCACCGCCGCCGCCCGATCCCGGTCCCTTCTATCCGCCGTCCTCGCCCGCGCCCGGCGGCGCCGGGCCGGCCCGCTGACTCCCGGAGGCAGCCCCATGGCGACGACCGACCAGGTCTACGACATCGTCATCGTCGGCGCCGGGATCGCCGGCTGCTACTGCGCCCGCGAGCTGGCCGCGGCGGGTTACGGCGTGCTCGTCCTCGAGGCCGGCCCGGCGCCCACGGCCCAGGACCGCAACCGCTACATCCAGAAGTTCTACGAGGCGGAAGCCAAGACCACGAACGCGCCCTACCCGCCGTACCCGGGCAGCCCGCCGCCGAGCGAGCTGAACGCGCCGTCGTTCCGCGTGCTGGACATTGGCAACCCGCAGCGGTCGTACCTCGAGCAGCTCGGCCCGCAGCCGTTCAGCTCCTCCTACGAGCGGATCGCGGGAGGCACGACCTGGCACTGGCTGGGCGTCGCCTACCGCCTGCTCCCCGAGGATTTCAGACTGCGCAGCCTCTACGGCCACGGCACCGACTGGCCGATCGGCTACGACGATCTCGAGCCATGGTACCGCAAGGCGGAGGAGGCACTGCGCGTCTCCGGCAGCGTTGGGGAGGAGGAGCGCCTCGGGCTCACCTTCTCGCCCGGCTACAGCTACCCGCAGGGGATCGTAGCGCAGAGCTACCTGGACCAGCAGATCTCCTCGCTGCTCGGAGACCTCCAGTTCGACGGCAAGCCGGTCCAGGTGTTCTCGCTGCCGCAGGGCCGCAACTCGACCGATCCGGACCAGCGGCGGCCCGCCTGCCAGGGCAACACGAGCTGCATCCCGATCTGTCCGATCCAGGCCAAGTGGGACGCCACCCTCTTCCTCGAGGATGCGGGCAACGCCGGCGCCACCATCCAGTACCGCACGGTGGTCACGCGGCTCCAGGTGGACCCGGACAGCCAGGCCGTCACCTCGCTGGACTACGTCCAGTACGTCCAGCCGTCCGGCGGTCCGACCACGGTCGGCTCGGTCCGCGCGAAGCTCTTCATCCTGGCCGCGCACGCCATCGAGAACGTCAAGATCCTGCTGAACTCGGCCACGGCGGGCTTCGAGACGGGCCTCGCCAACACGAGCGGCTCCGTCGGCCGATACCTGATGGATCACCCTCTCCAGCTCAGCTGGGCCGCGGCGGCCGCTCCCGTCTACTCGCTGCGCGGCCCGCGCGTGAGCTCCGGCATCGAGAGCCTGCGCGACGGCCCCTTCCGCAGCCAGCGGGGCGGCTTCCGCGTGGACATCGGCAACGAGGGCTGGAGCTGGGCGATGAACGAGCCATACACCAGCGCGATCCAGCTCGCGAAGCCGGCGGACGGGTCGCAGGGCCTGTTCGGCGCGGCACTCCGGACGGCGCTGAACCAGCGTCTCGTCCGCCAGTTCCGGCTCGGCTTCCTGGTCGAGCAGGAGCCGCTCTACCAGAACCAGGTGACGCTCTCGCCGGACCGGAAGGACGGCCTGGGCCTGCCCGTCCCGCGGATCCAGTACGAGCTCGGCGAGTACTGCACCGCGGGGCTCCAGGCCGCGCGTCAGTGCGCGCAGGCGGTCTTCCAGAAGATGGGCGCCACGGACGGCACCGGGCTCCTCGACTCCCCGCCCGTCGAGCCCGGACCGCTGCCGGTCTTCAAGTACGGCTTCGGCTACTTCCCCATCGAGGTGAACGGGACGACGAAGTACCTTCCCTTCTACGGCTCCGGCCACATCGTCGGCACGCACCGCATGGGACGACCGACGGATCCCACGGCCGTCACGGACAGCTTCATGCGCAGCTACGACCACAAGAACCTGTTCATCATGGGAAGCGGTGCCTTCCCCACCATCGGTACGGCCAACCCCACGCTCACGCTTCTCGCGCTCGTGATCCGGTCGGTGGCGGCGCTCGGGAAGGAGCTGAAGGCGGTGGAGGCACACACAGGATGAGGGGGACGGATTACGGCGGCACGACTTACGGCGGCACGACTTAGGGCGGCACGACTTACGGCGGCACGAATTGACGGCGGCACGACCAACGGCGGCACGACCAACGGCGGCACGACTTACGGCGGCACAGCTTACGGCGGCACGACTGGGAGCGGCATGATGGAGAGCGGTACCACGGACATCTTGAGGCGCGCGGCGGCGTGGAGGGCGGAGGGGCGGCGGGTCGCGCTGGCCACGGTGGTGAAGACCTGGGGGTCGGCGCCCCGGCCGCCGGGAGGGCACATGGTCGTCTGCGGCACGGGCGAGTTCCTCGGGTCCGTTTCGGGTGGCTGCGTCGAGCCGGCGGTCATGGAGGAGGCGAAGGTGGTCATGGAGAGCGCGACGCCGCGCCTGGTCGAATACGGAGTCACGCACGAGGACGCCTGGGCGGTGGGGCTCGCCTGCGGCGGCCAGGTGCGGATCCACATCGAGCCGATCGGGCCCGGCGGGCTGCCGGACGGCATGCTCGACGAGCTGATCCGCGCGCGGGAGAGCGGCCATGCCGTCGTGATGGCCACCACGCTGCCGGGCGGCCCCCACGCCCTGCTCCGTTCCGGCGACGCAGGCGCGCCCGCGTCCGGCGGCCCCTCCGACACGCCGGCGCCGGACGCCGCCCGCGCCGTGCTCCCCACGCCGCTCTCCGCGCTCCCGCCCGACGCCGTCCGCGTCGCCCTCCGCTCGGACCTGGCGCAGGTGCTCGAGATGCCGGCAGGCAACGTCTTCCTGCGCCCGCACAACCCGCCCGTGCGGGTGGTCATCATCGGCGCCGTGCACCTCGCGCAGGCGCTCATCCCGCTCGCGACGGCGGTCGGCTTCGAGACCATCGTGGTCGATCCGCGCGAGGCCTTCGCGGCCGACGACCGGTTCCCCGGCGTTCGCATCGTCCACGCCTGGCCCGGCCCGGCGCTGCGCGAGCTGGCGCCCGACCACCGCACCGCCGTCGTCATCCTGACCCACGACGCCAAGCTCGACGACCCGGCCGCCACCGAGGCGCTCGCGAGCGACGCCTTCTACGTCGGCGCGCTCGGCAGCCGCCGTACCCACACCGCCCGGCTCGACCGGTTGCGTGAGTCGGGCGTGGTCGAGGAGGCGCTGGAGCGGATCCACGCGCCGATCGGGCTCGACATCGGCGCCCGCACGCCGGGCGAGGTCGCGCTCGCCATCATGGCGGAGATCGTCGCGACGCTGCGCCAGGAGGGGGCAGCGTGACCGCGGCCTCCGCCGCGGTCGGCACCCGGTGCCGGGCGTGGTGATCCCTGCGGGGCACCCGGGCGCCGTGGCGAGGACGGCGGGCGTCGTGCTCGCCGCGGGCTCCTCGCGCCGCACCGGCGGCGTCGAGAAGCTGGTCGTCCCCGTCGAGGGCCGGCCGATGGTCCGCCGCGTCGCCGAGACCGCGCTCGCCGCGGGACTCGACCCGGTGCTCGTCGTGGTCGGCGCGGACGCGCGTGCCGAGCCCGTCCGCCAGGCGCTCGGTGGGCTGCCCGTCGTGCTCGTCACCAACCGGGATCCCTCCCGCGGCCTCGCCTCCTCCCTCGCCCGCGGCGTGAGCGCCCTCCCCGCCAGCACCCGCGCCGCCGCCATCCTGCTCGGCGACATGCCCTGGGTCCAGGACGGGACCGTCCGCGCGCTCGTCGCCGCGCTGGAATCGGCTTCCCCCGCTGCGACCGCTGGCGACGAGGCCGCCGCGCGCCTTTCCGCGGCCGCCGCCACGCCCGCGCGCGCGCGGCCGCGCGTGGCATGCATCCCCGTGTACGAGGGGCGGCGGGGCAACCCGGTGGTCTGGGGCGCCGGCTTCTTCCCGGACATGGTCGCGCTCGAGGGCGACCGCGGCGCCCGCATCCTCACGGAGCTCCATCCCGCCCTCATCCGCGAGGTGCCTGTGGACGATCCCGGCATCCTTCGCGACGTGGACACGGTCGAGGACCTCGAGCGGCTGCGCCGGGAGGCGCCATGGCCAACGTAAACGTTTCCAGGACCGTCCCGGTGAACGCGCCCCCCGACACCGTATGGAGCTACATCGTCCGGCCGGAGCGAATCGTCGGCTGCCTCCCGGGCGCGACCCTCGTCTCGTCCTCCGAGGACGGACGCCGCCACGAGGGCACGGTGAGCGTGGCGGTCGGACCGCTCGCCGTCGCCTACAAGGGAACGGCCGAGTTCGTCGAGGTGGATGACGCCGCGCGACGGCTGCGCGTGGAGGCCAAGGGGCGCGAGAAGACCGGCGCCGGAATGGTCTCCATGACCATGACGGCCGAGGTTGCGCCGCGGGATGGCGGCAGCGAGGTGCGGGTCGACGCCGCCGTGCAGCTCGCCGGCAGGATCGTCGCCTTCGGCCGCGGCATGGTGGACGCCGTCATGGAGGAGGTCCTCGACGAGTTCGCCACCTGCCTGTCGGCGAGGCTGGAGGGGGAGGTCCCGCAGGGCGGCGCGGCAGAAGACGGGGTGGCGGAAGGCGGGGAGGCAGAAGCCGGCGCGACGGCCGGATCGGTGGCAAGCCGAGCCGCGGGTCCGGCAAACAGCATCGCGGCGGGGGGCCCGGCGGGCGTGCCAGCGTCGCCGCCGCCGGCTCGCCCCGCAAAGCCCGTCGGCCTGGTCGGTCTGCTCCTGCGGGCGCTGCGCACCAGGCTCCGGCGCCTCTTCGGCGGACGGTGATGCCGACCGCCCGCAGGCCGCCCTGGTCCGTCCTCGCCGTCGGGGTGCTGTTCCTCGCGCTCGGCTGCTTCGACGCCTGGCTCGGGTTTGCGCCTCTCTTCCGCACCGCCGGACCCGGCGCCGCCGCCCGATTCGCCGGCGACGATGCGGTCGTCGTCGCCCTCGGCCTCGTGGCGCTGACCGGCGGCGCCTTCCTCCTTTACGGCCGCAACTGGGCGCGCTGGCTGCTCGCGGCGTGGATGGCGTTTCACGTCGCCAACAGCGTCGGGGACCGCCCCAAGCTGGCCGTACATGCAGTGATCTTCGGCATCATCCTCCTCCTGCTCTTCCGCCCGGGCGTCGGTGCCTGGTTCAGGCCGCAGGTGGAATAGGGAGGCGTGCGGCGGCCGCGCGTCGGGAAAATGCTGCACGCATGCAGCCTTGCCGGGACGAGAGCGGGATTTGCCGGAATTATTCGGTCGAGGGCAGCACGCATCCCGAGCCGCTCTCACGCGTGCTGCCCCGCACTCTCCCACTCTGACGCCAGCACCGCGAACGCCTACCACCCGCCCGCCGCCTCCACCAGCTGCGCCACGCTCGCCAGGTCGTGCACCGGCCGCATCTCGTCAACCTCGCCGATGAGCGCGCGCACGCCGGCGGCCTTCGGCTCGAAGCCGTCGTAGCGGAGCAGCGGGTTCAGCCAGAGAAGCCGACGGCACGAGCGACGCAGCCGCGCCGCCTCCCGCGCGATGCCCTGTGCGCCCTCGCGGTCCAGTCCATCCGTGATCAGCAGCACGACCGCGCCTCGCCCCAGCACCCGCCGCGACCACCGACGGTTGAAGATCGCCAGGCTCGCGCCGATGCGGGTGCCGCCGGACCAGTCGCTCGCCGCCCTGCCGATCTCGGCCATGGCGGC
Source organism: uncultured Gemmatimonadales bacterium (assembly GCA_963708135.1). GTDB lineage: Bacteria > Gemmatimonadota > Gemmatimonadetes > Longimicrobiales > RSA9. The sequence continues at coordinate 2,955,959 of OY970192.1, forward strand.
GTCCACGTCCCGGTGCCGGAGTTGCCGCGTCGCGTTGGTCACCCGCGTGCCGAAGAGGAACGTGTGCACCTGCCCGCCGCCCGCGGCCGTGAGCGCGTGGGCGAAGTGCAGCAGCACGCGCGCGTAGCGCTCCATGGAGCCGGAGATGTCGAGCAGCAGCACGATGTCCAGCGGCCGGCTGCCGCGGCGGCTTCGCTCCAGCGGGATGGCGCCGTGGCCGGACCGGAGCGACGCCCGGAGCGTCCGCCTGAGGTCCACCCGCTCGCCGTGCGGCCACGCCTGCCAGCGCCGTGTCCGGCGACGCGGCAGCGCCGGCGCCAGCGCGCGCACCGCCCGCTCCGCGGCCGCCAGCTCCGCGGCGCTCATCTGCTCGAAGTCGCGCGTGCGGGAGACCTCGCGGTCCGACCAGGCCAGGATGCGGTCGACGGGGGGGCGGGTGCGCGGGGGCGCGGCGGGCCGGCGCTGCCGCAGCGCATCGTCCGCGCCGAGCCGGCGCTCGCCCGGCCGCGGCGCGGGCGGCCGCGCGACGCGCGCCGCGGCCTCGGCGAGGAGGGCGGCGAGGTCCAACCCGCCGGCGGAGGGGGCCTGCCAGAAGAGGTCGAAGGCGGTGGCGAAGACCTCGTGCTCCTCATGCCTCGTGACCAGCACGGCGTGGAGCGCCCAGAAGCAGTCGTCGCGGCGCGCGAGGCCGACCGCTTCCAGCGCGCGCGTCGCGTCGATCGCGGCGCCGGAACCGCAGCGAAGCCCCGCCTGGCGGAGCAGCCGGACGAAGCGAGTGAGATTGAAGAGGAGGGCGCCGGGCGCGCGGCCGCGCGGGATGGCCGCGGAATCGCCCCGTGGCGGCGACGCGGGCGCGTCGCCTGGCGGATCTGTTTCCGTCATCCGGCGGTGACCGTGTCCACGTCCCGCTCGGCCTCGCGCAGCAGCCGGGCGCCGGCCTCGCCGCGGACGCGCTCGACGTCGTCCTGGTACTTGAGCAGCACGCCCAGCGTGGCGTCCACGGTGGCGGGATCGAGCGCGGAATGGTCGAGCGCCATGAGCGCGCGCACCCAGTCGAGGGACTCGGCCACGCCGGGCGGCTTGAAGAGCTCCTCGCGCCGCAGCCGCTGCACGAAGGCGACGACCTCGCGCGATAGCCGCTCCTCCGCGCCGGGCAGACGCGCCCGCAGGATCTCCAGCTCCCGCGCCGCGTCCGGGTAGTCGATCCACTGGTAGATGCAGCGTCGCTTGAGCGCGTCATGGATCTCGCGCGTGCGGTTCGACGTGATCACGACGATGGGCGGCTCGGCGGCCGTGATGGTGCCGATCTCGGGGATCGTGATCTGGAAGTCGGAGAGCACCTCGAGCAGGAAGGCCTCGAACGGCTCGTCGGCGCGGTCGAGCTCGTCAATGAGCAGCACGGGCGGCCCTTCGGGATGCGGCTCGAGCGCCTCGAGCAGCGGGCGGCGGATGAGGAAGCGGGCGTGGAACAGGTCGGCGGCCAGGTCCTCCGGATCCGCATTGCCGGCCGCCTCGGCGATCCTGATCTCGACCATCTGGCGCGTGTAGTTCCACTCGTAGACGGCCGAGGCGATGTCCAGCCCCTCGTAGCACTGCAGCCGGATGAGGCGTCGCCCGAGCCTGGCCGCGAGCACCCGCGCCACCTCCGTCTTGCCCACACCGGCCTCGCCCTCCAGGAACAGCGGACGCTTCAGCGCGAACGAGAGGTAGAGCGATGTGGCGAGCCCCCGGTCGGCGACGTACGCGCCGCCGGCCAGGAGTTCGAGCGTCTCGTCGACCGAGGTCGGCGCGCCTACTGGCATGCGGCGACGGCGCGCCGCGCCATCACGCCGACCAGGTGCGCCCGGTACTCGGCGCTCGCCTCCAGGTCGGAGTTGAGGCCCTGCGCGCTCTGCACGATGCCGTCCAGCGACTCCGGCGCGAAGTTGCCCTCCAGCGCGCCCTCCATCTCGGCCTGGCGGAACACCGAGCGGCCGGCGCCGGTGACCGCGACGCGCACGCCGTCCGCGCCGCGCGCCACCATGACCCCGACCAGCGCAAACTTCGACGCGGGGCTCGCGAACTTGGCGTACGCCGCGCATTCGGGGATCGGGAAGCGAACGGAGACGACGACCTCGTCGCCTTCCAGCGCGGTGGTGAAGAGCCCGCGGAAGAAGTCGTCGGCGGGGATCTCGCGCCGGTCCGTCACCACCGTGGCGCCGAGGGCCACCAGGGCCGCGGGGTAGTCGGCCGCCGGGTCCGCGTGGGCGATGGAGCCGCCCAACGTGCCGCGGTTGCGGACCTGCGCGTCGCCGATGCCCTCGGCCATGGCCGCGAGCGCGGGGATGGCCTTGCGCACCTCCGGCGACGCGGCGACCTCCGCGTGCGTGGCCATGGCGCCGATCTCGACGTGGAGGTTGGCGGCGCGGATGCCGCGCAGCTCGGCCACATCGCGCAGCGAGACCAGGCCGGCCGGTGCCGCCAGGTCCTGCTTCATGGCGGGGATCAGGCTCTGGCCGCCCGCCAGCAGCTTGGCGCCCTCGGCGCCGCGAAGGAAGGCGAGCACCTCGTTCAGCGACACCGGTCGCTCGTAATGAAAGCTCTGCATCGTGATCTCCTCTATGAGCCCGCCGGGGCCGGTGTGGAGGCCGAGTGGATGAGGCGCCAGATCTTCTCCGAGGTGGCGGGCATCTCGACGTGGCGCACGCCCAGATGGGCGAGTGCGTCCACCACGGCGTTGATAACCGCGGGCGGCACGCCGATTGCCCCGACCTCACCGATCCCCTTGACGCCCAACGGGTTATGCGTGCACGGCGTGACCGTGCCACCGAGCTTGAACTCGGGGAAGTCCGTCGCGCGCGGCATCGCGTAGTTCATGTAGGAGCCGGTCACGAGCTGCCCGCTCTCGTCATAGATGCCGTGCTCGAGCAGCGCCTGCCCGATGCCCTGCGCCAGCCCGCCGTGCATCTGGCCCTCGACGATCATCGGGTTGACCACCACCCCGACGTCATCCGCGCAGGCGACGCCGACCAGCTCCACGACGCCGGTCTCCGGATCGATCTCGACCTCCGCCACGTGCGCGCCCGCCGGGTAGGTGAAGTTCGGCGGGTCGTAGAAGGCCGTCTCGTGGAGGCCGGGCTCGAGGCCTTCCGGATAGTTGTGCGGCACGTACGCCGTGAGCGCGACCTCGCCCAGCGACTTCGTGCGGTCCGTGCCCGCCACGCGGAAGGTGCCGTGCTCGTACTCGATGTCGTCCACCGACGCCTCGAGCATGTGCGCGGCGATCTTCTTCCCCTTCTCGATCACCTTCTGCATGGCCTTGTAGATGGCGCTGCCGCCGACCGCGAGCGAGCGCGAGCCGTAGGTGCCCATGCCGAAGGGACCGCGGTCGGAGTCGCCGTGGACCACCTCGACCTGGTCTATCGGCACGCCGAGCTGGTCCGAGACGAGCTGCGCGAACGTGGTCTCGTGCCCCTGGCCATGGCTGTGGCTGGCGGTGAACACCGTGACGGAGCCGGTCGGGTTCACGCGCACCTCGGCCGACTCGTAGAGCCCCGCCCGCGCGCCCAGCGCGCCGGCCAGGGCGGACGGCGCGAGGCCGCACGCCTCGATGAAGGTGGAGAGGCCGATGCCGCGCAGCTTGCCGCGCTGCTTCGCCTCCGCCCGGCGCGCCTCGAAGCCGGCGTAGTCGGCGAGCTCGAGGGCCAGGTCGAGGGTGGCGTGGTAGTCGCCGGTGTCGTACGCGACTGCCACCGGCGTCTGGTAGGGGAACTCGGTGATGAAGTTCTTGCGCCGGATCTCGACCGGGCTCATGCCGAGCTCCCGGGCCGCCATGTCCACCAGCCGCTCGATGATGAACGCCGTCTCCGGCCGGCCGGCGCCGCGGTACGCGTCCACCGGCGCGGTGTTGGTGAAGACGCCGCGCAGGTTCAGGTAGATCGCCGGCGTCGTGTAGCAGCCGGCGAACAGCGGGCCGTGCAGGTAGGTCGGAATCACCGAGCCGAAGGTCGAGAGGTAGGCGCCCAGGTTCGCGCTGGTGTCCACCCGCAAGGCGACGAACCTTCCGTCCGCATCCAGGCCCAGCTCCGCGTGCGTCACGTGATCCCGCCCGTGCGCGTCCGCCTGGAACGACTCCGTCCGCCGGGCCGTCCACTTCACGGGGCGCCCCAGCTTCCGCGCCGCCCACGTCACGGCGATCTCCTCCGGGTAGAGCGGGATCTTGGAGCCGAAGCCGCCGCCCATGTCCGGCGAGATCACGCGCACCTTGCTCTCCGGCAGCCCGAACACGAACGCGGCCACGAGCAGCCGGGCGAGGTGCGGGTTCTGGCTCGTGACGTAGAGCGTCGTCTGGTCGGAGGCGGAGTCGTACTCCGCCAGCGCGGCGCGCGGCTCGATGGCGTTCGGGATCATGCGCTGGTTGACGAGGTCGATGGTCACTACTTTCGCGGCCTTCGCCATGGCCGCGTCAGTGGCCGCGCGGTCCCCGATCTCCCAGTCGAAGCAGAGGTTGCCCGCCGCGGCGTCGTGCACGAGCGGCGCGCCCGGGGCCTGCGCCGAGCGGACATCCGCCACCACCGGCAGGTCCTCGTAGTCCACCTCGACCAGCTGCGCCGCCGCGGCCGCGTTCGCCTTCGTGTCCGCGATCACCATGGCGACGGCGTCGCCCACGTAGCGCGCGCGGTCCGCCGCGAGCGCCGCGTGCGGAGGCTCCACCATCGGCGAGCCGTCCCGGCTGTGGATCAGCCAGCCGCACGGCAGCCCGCCCACCTTGTCGGCGGCGAGGTCCGCGCCCGTGAGAACCGCGACCACGCCCGGCGCCGCGGCCGCGGCCTCCGCCTCGATCGAGGCAATGCGCGCGTGCGCGAGCGGCGAGCGGACGAAATGCGCGTAAAGCTGCCCCGGCCGGACAATGTCATCCGTGTAGCGGCCGCGGCCGGTGAGGAACCGGGCGTCTTCCTTGCGCCGCACGGAGGCGCCAATGCCAGTGTCGCTCATGCTCCACCTGCCATGGCCCGGGCGCCCGCCTGGACGGCCCGCACAATGTTCTGGTAGCCCGTGCACCGGCAGAAGTTGCCCTCCAGCCAGTGGCGAACCTCCGCGTCGCTCGGCTCGGCGCCCCGCGACGCCAGCTCCATCGCGCTGAGCACCATCCCCGGCGTACAGAAGCCGCACTGCAGCCCGTGGTGCTCGCGGAAGGCCGCCTGCATCGGGTGCAGCGTCCCGTTCGTCGCCAGCCCCTCGATGGTCATGACCTCGGCGCCGTCCGCCTCCAGCGCCAGCGTCGTGCAGCTCTTCACGGACCGCCCGCCCAGCAGGACCGTGCACGCGCCGCACTGGCTGGTGTCGCAGCCGACGTGGGTGCCGGTCAGGCCGAGATCATCGCGCAGCAGCTCGGAGAGGAGGGTGCGGGAATCGACCTCACGGGAGTACCGCGTCCCGTTGACGGTCACGGATACACTGGGCATGACTGCAGCTCCGGAGAGAGAGGGACGGAGAGTCCTTTTTGGCGCGCAGCGCCGCGCTGCCCTGGGGACTTGGTCCAACGGTGGAGTTTAGGGGGGCGGTGAGTCAAGGACAATCCTCAGGGGTCGGAGCCTCCTCGGTCCGCCGAGGGGGGGAGGCGCAACGGCGACGACCGCACTGTGGACTGCGGCACTACCGACGACGGCACGGATAACGGCGGCACTACCGACGGCGGCACTACGACCGACGACCGCCCTGCCGACCGCGGCACTACGGACTGCGGCACTACGGACTGCGGCACTACCCACGACGGCACTACCGACTACGGCACGCGACCGACGACCGCCCTGCCGACTGCGGCACTGCCGACAACGGCACGGACAACGGCGGCACTACCGACTGCGGCACTGCGGACGACGGCACTGCGGACAACGGCGGCACTACCGCCTACGGCACTGCGGACGACGGCACTACGGACTACGGCGGCACTACCGACTACGGCACTGCGGACGACGGCACTACGGACGACGGCACTGCGGACGACGGCACTGCGGACTACGGCGGACGCGGCACTGCCGGCTGCGGCCGATCGAACGCCGCCGTCATTTCCGACGTTCGTCGTGCCGTAGTTCGGTCGTGCCGGTGCCAGTGGTGCCGCAGTCCAGTCGTGCCGCAGTCGGTCGTGCCGCGGTCATGCCGCAGTCGGTCGTGCCGCAGTCGGTCGTGCCGCAGTCGGTCGTGCCGCAGTCGGTCGTGCCGCAGTCGGTCGTGCCGCAGTCGGCAGTTGCCAGGGGTTCGCGCCCTCCCGGGAACCCTCCGGCTCCCTCACTCCATTTCCGACCTCGTAGAGGCCGGCAGTCCTCGGGAAAAGGGGACTGGCCGAACAGACGCCCGCGGTGAAATCCATCCGCCGGCGGGACCCCGCCGGAAGCGCCGGCCTCGGAATTTTCGGCCGTGCCGGGCGGGGAGACGCCGATACCCGGGAGGAACCAATGAACGCAGCACGACCCACCATCCAGTGGCTCGCCATCGCGCTGGCCGGTCTCGCACTCGGCGCCTGCCAGGACGCGAGCCCGACGACCCCGCAGGCCGCGATCGCGCCCAGCTTCGACAGGGGCGGAACGCAGGACCACTTCAACGACAAGTTCACCTTCACCGGCGAGACCGTCACGGACGCGGACGGCACGACCGTCGAGAACGTTACGATCCAGGCCGGGAGCAAGGCCTCGAACAACGGCGACGACACGACCTGCAGCTACTTCACGGCCGGTGACGCGTATCTGGGCCAGTTCCGGAGCCTGTCGTTCGCCTCGGACGATGCCGCCACCGTCGAGCAGTTCTGCATCGACAACTTCGCCGATCGAACGACCTGAGCCCATCGCGGGGCGGGGCGACGCCGGGTGTCCGCACCGCGCCCGGCGCGCCGCCGACCCCGCGTCGCCATGAGGCCGCTTCGTGCGCGGGCACCGCTGCCCCGCCCGCGGGCGGCCGCTTCGCGCTCCTGCGATGCGGGTTGTGGGGCGCGGGACGCGGGAACGACTCGCGGGGAGGGCGGACGGGCGCGCGCCCCGATCCCCCATCCCGCGCGCCGCATCCCGCATCCGCCTCAGCCGATCCCCGCCAGCAGCCGGTCCAGCGCCGCATAGCTCTCGTCCATGCCCTGCTTCATGCCGGAGCTCAGCATGCCGTCGCGCTCCTCCGGCGTGTGGAACAGCGAGACGGTAACCACCTTCGTGCGCCCGTCGCCCAGGTCCTCGAACGTGGCCGTGGTCACCGCCACGTGGCCCGGCATGCCGTCCCACTCGAACGTCTGCACCAGCCGCTCGGGCGGGGTGACCTCCCGGTAGCGACCCTCGAACCCGTGCGCCTCACCGCCGGCGTGCTCCACGTAGCGCCAGTGACCGCCGCGCTCCACCTCCATACGCTCGATCTCCACCGGATTGCCGCGCCCCCACCACTGCGCCACGAGCTTCGCCTCCGTGTACGCCCGCCAGACCCGGTCGCGCGGCGCATCGAAGATCCGTTCGACTCGGATCTCCCGGTCCGTGGGCGTCGTGAGGGTCGACTCGTTCGCGGCTGCCTTCGCGGGCGTGCTCATGTGGATTCTCCTTTCGTGCGCTCAAGGAATGCCCCGAGACTGTCGAGGCGGGATTCCAGCATCTGCCGATAGCTCTCCATCCAGGCCGTCTCCGCCTCGAGCCGCCGGGGCCCCAGGCGACAGCGTCGCACCCGCCCGACCTTCTCCGTCGCCACCAGCCCCGCGTCCTCCAGCACCCGCACGTGTTTCCTGACGCCGGTCAGCGTCATGGCGAAGCCGTCGGCCAGCTCGCTTATCGAGGCCTCGCCCTCGCCGAGTCGCTCGAGGATGCCGCGGCGCGTCGGATCGGCGAGGGCGCCGAAGGCGGAGTCGAGGGCGCCGAAGGCGGAGTCGAGGGCGCCGTAATGCTGAACCATACGGTTCAGTTTAGGGGCGTGACGGCCCGGTGTCAAGGTGGACCGCGCACAGGCACATGGGCGGGCTCGGAGGGGGGCGGGACGGGGTCGGGGCAGGCACATGGGCGGGCTCGGGGCGGGCACGTGGGTGGGCTCTCGGAGCGCGCTCCCAGGTAACCTCGGGGGACTCGGGGGTTGCCTGGGCGCGGGCTGGGGCGCGGCCTGGGGGCGGGCTCACGAGACATGGGCGGGGCCGGGCGTCACAACCCGCCAGTCGACGCGAGGCGACAAACGACCGGCGAGTTCGGAGGCCTGCGCGTGCAGAAGCCGCCGCTCGTTCCCGCCCCCTCGAACGAGCGGCGGATCGGGCCGGCCGTGCGTGCGCAAGCCGCCACTCGGCGGCGCGACGGCGTCGAGCGGCGGGTCGTGCACGCGGGCAGCCAACTCAGTCGGCCCGCCCCCCTCGAACGAGCGGCGGATCGGGCCGGCCGTGCGTGCGCAAGCCGCCACTCGGCGGCGCGACGGCGTCGAGCGGCGGGTCGTGCACGCGGGCAGCCCGATCCACCCCCGGACTCCGCGCCGGCCTCCACGGCCGACTCCGCACCGGCTGCGCAACGCGGCACGAAACCCGCACGGCCCGGCCGGTGTTCAATCGGAAGAGGGGCGGCGGCCGGCTGCCCCTGCCGGCGCGATTCCCTCCCCCGCCCGCACCTCGCCACGGGCCGACCGGCTTCTCGAGAGAGGAGGCTCGCATGATCGCACGCCGCCTGCCCGCGCCCGCGGGCGCCCCGCCCCTCCTGGGCCACCTGGTGGCCAGCCGCCCGGATCGCGATGCCGGGGCCGGCGCCGCATCGACGGCCGCGTCGGTGCTGCTGCACGCCGCCCTGCTCACGGCCCTCGTGTGGGCGACGCTCTCGATCGGCCACGCGGCGCCGCCGCAGCCGACGGAGACCGTCAGGCCCGTCTACTTGCCGACCGCGCCAGTCGCGCCCCGGAGCGCCCAGGCCGCGCCGCGGCCGACCCTTCCGTCTGCCGCGAGCCGCATCGCGCTGCCGACGGCGCCGATCGTGACGCCGGCGACGATCCCGATCCCGGTTCCCGGCGCCACGCTGGAGCCGGCGCGCTACGACATGCCGGACGGGGGGGCCGCCGGGGCGACGGCGGCCGCCGGTGCCGCGGGCCGCACCGGCGACGCGGTGGACCCGTTCATCGTCCGCACGGCGGAGCCGCGGCTGAAGGATCCCGCGCGGGCGGCGGCGCTCTTCCGGCGCGCCTACCCGGCGATTCTGCGCGACGCCGGCATCGGCGGCGCCGTGCTGGTCTGGATCGAGGTGGACACGGCGGGTCGGGTGCTCCAGACGCGGCTGCGCAGATCGAGCGGCAACGGCGCCCTCGACCGCGCCGCGCTGGAGGCCGCGCACGGGCTGCTCTTCTCCCCCGCGATGAACCGGGACACGCCGGTCCGGGTCTGGATAGCGCTGCCGGTCGAGTTCGAGGCGCGGTAGGGGGCGCGGGGTCGAACAGCGCCGCGCGGCGGGTCGAGTTCCTCCCGCTTCCCTTCCCCAGCGCGCCCCCCTATCCTTTCGTTGGCAATTCCTCTCATCCCGGAGAACCCACCATGCGACTCACTCGCGGTTCCGCATGCGCGCTCGCCGCGGCGCTGCTCCTGCCCGGCCTGGCCTGCGCCCAGAAGCCGGCCGACGCCTCGCGCGGGGTGGCGGCCGGCGGCATCTCCGTTCCCGGCTGGACCGGCGCGATCGACGCCCGGGCGGCACGCTCGGGGCAGACCCTGTCGAGCGCGAAGCTCGCGAAGGAGGGTGAGGCGCTGCACGTGACGACGGGCCCCGCCGTCGCCTACTGGAAGGCGGCCAACACGGCCACGGGCGACTACACCGTCCACGCGACGTTCCGCGAGCCGAAGTACATGAACCTGAACGACCATCCGCACCCCTACGGCGTGTTCATCGGCGGCAACGACATGGCGACGGACCAGCGGAGCTACCTGTATTGCGCGGCGTACGGCAACGGCAGCTTCATCGTGCGCGGCTTCGGGCCGGAGTCGTTCCACCTGAACGGCGGCGGCGAGAAGAACGCGGCGGTGCACAGGGCGGCCGGCGCCGGCCAGCCCGTGACGCAGGACATCGCGCTGTCGGTGAAGGGCGACAGGGTCGAGTGCGCCATCAACGGCACCGTGGTGGCCAGCTACCCCAAGTCGGACGTGGTGGGGCCCGGCAAGCTCAAGTCCACGGACGGGGTGTACGGCATCCGCTTCGCGCACAACACGGAAGGGCTCGTCACGGGGCTCGGCGTGACGAAGCCGTAGGAGGGATCCCGATCGTCTCGCTCACCTCCACCGCGGCGCGAGCCAGGAACCATAGAAGGCGAGCAGGAGGAGCAGTGTCGCGGCCCCCGAGAGGACACGGAACGCGGCGCGCTCGCCCACCGTCACCGGCCGGGACAGCGCGACCAGGGAGAGCTCTCCCGTGATGGCGAAGACCAGCACGTTGGTGAGGTCCATCGCGAGATGGAGGAGGATGGGCACCCAGATCGTGCCGCTCACGAGGTACGCGCAGCCGAGGAGCAGCCCGCCCGCGAGCCAGCTCGCCACCTGCGCCGGCGTCACGCGGTTCGTGAGGAAGTGGATCGCCGTGAAGATGAGCGTACCGGCCGCGAGCACGGCGCCAGGGCCGAACGGCAGCAGGTTCAGCGTGACGTAGCCGCGGTAGAGCACCTCTTCCTGCGCGGCCACCAGCGCGAGAACACCGGCGGCGGCCGCAAGCCGCGCGCCCTCCCCCACCTCTCGCCCGCGGGCGCGGACGCCGAGCCGCCGCCCGCGGGCCAGGCCGGTCACGAAGGCCGCCGCGCCTCCGGCGCTGACCAGCGCGGCGGCGGCCGAGAAGGCCAGGTCGCGGCCGTCGAAGCGCAGGCCGAGGGCGGAAACGGCGCGCCCGTCCCACACGCCCAGGACGACCAGCGTGAGGGCGAGGACCAGCGCGTTGGCAGCCGCGCCGACCATGAGCAGGAAATGCGACGTGCGGCCGCGCACGTCTCGCAGGTCCCCACCGCGCCGGCGCACGAGAGCCGCCGCCCCGGCGGCCACGGCGAGGTAGACGGCGACGACGGCCGCGATGCGCAGCCAGGGGAGGACGGCGCCCATCAGCGGATCCGCGGCTCGGCAGAGCGGTCCGGCCTCGTCTCCACGGGTCTACGGGGCGCCGGGTCAACTCGTCCGTCCATCACGTCCATTCGCAAGCCTCGGTCGGTCGAAGAGGATGGCGCCCAACGGCGCGCCTGCCCGCGCAGGATGCTCGCTCCCGGTCCGCGAGCGCAACCGCCCACCGGCGCCATCCCTTGCGTTGTCCTACCGTGGAATCGCAGCCGCGCCCGGCCGCCGGCCGCCCGGCCGCGCCGTCACACGGAAGGAGGGCGCATGCGACGTCCCGAAATTCGCACTCTCGCCGCCGCTTCCCCGCTCGCCGCCGCCGCTCTCCTGCTCGCGGCCGCGGCTCTCCTGCTCGGGGCCGCCTTCCCCGCTCTGGCGCAGGGGGGGACCGCCGCTCCTCCGAGGTCCCGCTGAAGGCGCGCCACGCCGCGCGCGTGCAAGGCGACTCCGCCTGGGCCTTCTTCGTTCCGCTCGAGGCCGCCCACGCACGCGGCCGGCTCGAGGTGGCGGCGGAGGCGGGGGCGTGGCTCGGCCCGCGCGAGCCGCGCGAGGCCGCCTACGGCGTCGTCGTCGGCTGGATCGCGACATCCGCGCTCGAGCTCCTGGCGGAATGCAACGCCAGCGGCCCGCGCGCGCTCGCTCCCGACGAGCTGGTGTGCGACGCCGGCGTCCGGCGCGACGTGACCGAGCACGTGGGCGTCATGGCGGCCTTCGAGCCCGTGCTGGCGGGCGCGGTGGAGGAGCGTCCCCGCTACCACCTCTACGTCGGCGTGCAGACGCACATCAAGGGCGGCGGCTTCTGGCAGGGCGCGCGCAAGGTACTGGGCGGGAACGCGGACGACGGGTGACCGCTCCGCGGCCTACGCCGACGCCGCGACCACCTCGAAGCGGCAGCGCGGGCGGGCCCCGCGATCGCAGCATTCGCGCACTTCGCGGCCGCTCAGCTCATGGACAATGGCGCGCGCGACGGCGCACACCGCCTCGTGCTCGCCCACCGCGGCAGAAAGCGGGCAGCCGTGCCCGACCAGCCGCCAGCCGTCCTCGATCGCCTCCACATCCACCTCACCGCCCAGATCCCGGAGCGCCTCCGCCGCGCGGTCCGCCCCTTCCCGCGCGTCATCGCGGGCGGGCAGGAGGCGCCCCCCCGCGGGCCCGGCCCGCCACTCCACCGCCGCCCGCCGGCCGACCTCCGCCAGCATGCGCTCCAGCTCGCCCCCCTCGAGCTGCTCCTCCAGAAGCGCGACGAGCGCGCCCAGGACGTACGCGTACGCCTTCGGAAACAGCTCCTCCGCCTCAGGCGTGAGACCGTAGAGCCCCGCTGGCTTGCCCCCCGTCTGCCGCTCCACGCCCGCGGATTCCACGAAGCCGTCGCGCTGGAGCGCGGCCAGATGCCCCCGCACGGCGTTCCCCGAGATCCGCAGGGCCGAGGCGAGATCCCCCACCGACCGCTCCGACCGACGCAGCAGAGCGAGCAGCTGCCCCCGCGTCGTGCCCACCAGCACCTCGAACCAGCTCTTCATCCTTCCTCCTGGACCTCGCCGGAGCTCCCTGGACCCGACTCCGCCCGCGCCGGGGCGCGGCCGCCGGGCCGCCGGGCCGCCGGGCCGCCGGGCCGCCGGGCCGCCGGGCCGCCGGGCCGCCGGGCCGCCGGGCCGCCGGGCCGCCGGGCAAGAGTAGCCCCGCGACACGGAGAAGTCAACTTACTCAATTAAACTATTGACAAAGCGGAGATGAGCCGCCATCCTGGCTCCCAGCCGAGAGCCGGATCCGGGCGCTACGGCAGACCACCCGAATTTCCAGGAGGCGGAGATGAGAAGGAGCATTCACGCGGCGGCGGTGTTGGGCATGGCGGCGGTGTCGAGCCTTTTCCCGGCGGGGGTCGGGGCGCAGGGGCACTCGGAGGCGGCGAAGGGGTCGCCGGGTCCCAGCGACGCGGTGATCGCGCACATTGCGGTGACGGCGAACGCGATCGATGTGTCGATGGCGAAGCTGGCGCTGGAGCGGGCCGGCTCGAAGCAGGTGCGTGCGTTCGCGAGCACCATGGTGAGCGACCACACGGCGGTGAACAAGCGTGCGGCGGCGCTCGCGGCGAAGCTGAAGCTGACGCCGGAGGACAACGCGACGAGCCGGAGCCTGCAGTCGGGAGCGGCCGAGGCGCGAAAGAAGCTGGAGGGGCTGAAGGGCGCGGCGTTCGACCGGGCGTACATGGAGCGGGAGGTGTCGTATCATCAGGCGGTGCTGGATGCGCTGGACAAGACGCTGATCCCGAACGCGGACAACGCGGAGCTCAAGGAGCTCCTGCAGGATGCCCGGACGGCGGTGGCGGCCCACCTGGTCCGTGCGAAGGCGATCCGGTCGGGCCTCTCGAAGGGAGCGGGGTCGTGAGGGGCGGCACCCGCCGCGCGGCGGCCCTCGGGGCCCTGGGCCTCGCGGTGGTGCTCTTCGGCTGTGACAACCGGGACCCCGTGGCGGCGGGTGTCCGTTACGACATGGGGTCCGGCACGATGAGGGCGCCCCTGAGCCCCGAGTTGGTGCGGCGAGGGAAACGGATCTTCCGCTACGACGACTTCGGCGACGCGGGCTTCTGGACGGACACGCTGCGCCTGAACGAAGTGGTGGAGCAGCTGAAGCCGGTGGACGCGCTGGCGCTCGGCCTGAAGGTGGATGTGGATGCGGTGCCGGCGCAGGTGCTCGCTGCCGTTCTCTCCAACCCGGCGCTGCTGAACGACCCCGCGACGACGAGAGCGCTGCTGTCGCTGGATGCCGTGGTGGGAGTCAGAGCGACGGTGCAGGGGGATCACGTCACGAGCATCGGGATCACGTGCGCGCTGTGCCACTCGACGGTCGATGACGAGGTGGCGCCCGGGATCGGTCATCGCCTGGACGGCTGGCCGAACCGGGATCTCCGGGTCGGCGCCATCGTCGGCGCCTCGCCCGCGATCCCGGCCGCGAGCCCCTTCGGCCAGTACCTGGCGACCTGGGGTCCCGGCTTCTACGACGCGCGCGTCAATCTCGACGGGCGCATGGACGGACCCGTCCTGATCCCGCCGGCGTACGGTCTCCACGACGTGGCCCTGGAGACGTACACGGGCGAAGGGCCGGTGTCGTACTGGAACGCGTACGTGGCGGTCACGCAGATGCACGGCCGGGGGACGTTCTCGGATCCACGGCTCGGGATCCACGTTTCGGCCGCAGGACCGGATCTCGTCCAGCCCAAACTTGCGGCCCTGCGCGAGTACCAGCTCAGTCTGGACGCACCCACGGCCGGCGCCGGCGAGTTCGACGCCGCGGCCGCAGCGCGCGGGCGCGTGGTCTTCTCCGGGCCCGGCGGGTGCGCCGGGTGCCACGTGCCGCCGACCTACACCGATGCGCCGCGGCTCCACGCACCCGCCGAGGTCCCGGTCGAGCCGACGTGGGCGGAGCGTGGCTCGACGGGCCTTTATCGGACGACGCCGCTGCGGGGCCTGCTGCGGCACCCGCCGTACTTCCACGACGGCTCCGCCGCGACGCTGGCGGCGGTGGTCGGTCGCTACGATGCGTTCTTCGGCCTGGGGCTGTCGGCGCAACAGAAGTCGGATCTGGTGGAGTTCCTGAAGACGCTCTGAGCCGGGCAGGCGCCGGGCGGACCCGATCCGGGCGCGCTGGAGCCCGAAACTGGCCGCCCGGTGCCCTCACTCCGGGAGGGATGACTCGGCCACCACGACCGGCTCCCCCAGGTGCGCCTCGACGCGCTCCGTCGGCAGCCGCAGGCGCGTGGCCACCCACAGGACGAACGCGGAGAACACGCCGATCACCAGGATCGCCCAGCCGAAGTCGAAGAGGCCGAGATTGCCGGCATGCGCGTCGGGCGCCGGATAGGAGCCGAGCCAGCTGATCAGGGCGAGGCCCGCGAGCCAGAGGAGCACCCAGGCGCCGGAGCGCAGCTCCAGCGGCGGCGTGCGCCCGCGGTTCGTCGCCTCGTGAAGCGCCAGCACCACGTACCCGATGAGCACGGCCACGAACAGCTTCCAGTCCGTGTCCCACCCCGACCAGTACACGATCAGGTTGGAGGAGAGGAACGCCAGATAGGCGACGACGAGCGCCCAGGGCAGCCGGAACGGCCGCACCTGCCGGGGGATCTGACGCCGCAGCGCCACGAGCGCGAGCGGGCCGGAGCCGAAGGAGAGCACCGTCGCCGAGGTGACGAAGCCGACCAGCTTCTGCCAGCCGGGGAACGGCAGGAAGAAGATGAGGCCCACGACGAAGGTCACGATCACGCTCACCCACGGCACGCCTCGCTTGCTCACCTTCGCCAGCGCCCGCGGCGCGTTGCCGTTCCGGCCCATGGCGTACGAGATTCGGGCCGTGACCGTCGTATAGATGAGCCCCGTGTCCGCGGGCGAGATGAAGGCATCGATGTAGAGCAGGATCGCCAGCCAGGTGAGCCCCAGCACGCTGGCCAGCGCGGCCAGCGGGCCGTAGGTCGCGGCCACGTCGCTCAGCCGCCCCGTGAAGCTCGTGCCGATGTGCGCCCAGCCGTTCCGCAGCGCCCCCGGCGGCAGCGCGCCGATGAACGCCGTCTGCAGCGCGATGTAGAGAACCCCCGTGATCAGCACCGAGCCGATGATGGCGATCGGCACGTTCCGCTGCGGGTCGTGCGTCTCGCCCGCGAGCTCGACCCCCTGTCGGAACCCGAGATAGGAGAAGACGATCCCCGCCGTGGCGATGGACGAGAAGACGCCCGCCCAGCCGTACGGCATGAAGCCGCCCGCGCCGGCGTTCGCGGCTGCGCCCGCGTTCGCGCCGGTGGCCGCGGCCGCGCCGCCCGCCGCGGCCGCACCGCCCGCCGCGGCGGTGAAGTTCGCCGGGTGGAAGACGGTCACGAAGAAGGCGATGATGACCACCGTGATGATCGCCAGCTTCCACCACACGAGCGCGTTGTTCAGGCGCGCGAACCAGCGGATCCCCACCACGTTGATCAGGCTGAAGAGGGCGAGCAGCCCCGCCGCCACCGCGAAGCCCGGAGCGGTCAGCACCGGCACCCCGCCCTTCAGCGTCTGGAGCCACGGCACGTAGTTCGTGGCGTACTGGAGCGCCGCCTCCACCTCGATCGAGGTGGTCGAGGCCACGGCCAGCCAGGTGATCCACCCGAGCGTGTAGCTCGCGAACGAGCCGAAGCTGTAGTGCGGGAAGCGCACCACCCCGCCCGACACGGGAAACATGGTGCCCAGCTCCGCGTAGCAGAGCCCGATCAGGATGATCATCACCCCGCCGATCGCCCACGCGATCACCGACGCCGGCCCCGCGATCTGCGCCGCCGTGAGCGCCCCGAACAGCCACCCCGACCCGATGATCGAGCCCACCGCCGTGAACAGCAGCCCCACGATCCCGATGTCGCGCCGCAGCCGCTTGTCGTCCGCCGCCGTCCGCTGCACCGGGCCCCGCTCCATCCGCCCCCCCTTCGGCCCGGCGGCGTAACCCGCCTGACCGCTCTTGCCTGACGCCTCCATTGCTCTCCCCCCACCTGTGGCCCCCGTCCGATACGGCGCGCCCGCTGCGCCCCATCGCATTGGCTGGCAAGCCGTTCGGCAAGAACGGCTCCAGTAGCGCTGGGCGACACCAACCTCGCGAGCGCGTGGCCGGCCGCGGCGGAGCGGGACGTGAGCGGAATGACGAGCACGCCAGGCCGGCAAATCTCGCGCACGAGCCGGTGGAAGCGGGAGACGGCTCCGCCGTCCCGGAGACCATTGCTCGCGGGGCCGTCCGCGTTTAGCTAGAGGGAGCCCACCGTCCTCGGCGGATCCGTCGCTCCACATGCCCACGGAGGACCAGCTGAGCCAGACCGCCAGTGTCTCCGAGCGCCTGCGCGCCCATGCCCTGCTCGGGCGGGTCCCGCAGCGCGAGCTGGATTGGCTGGAGGCGCACGGGACGCTCCGTCCGCTGAAGGCCGGCGAGTTCATGGTGCGCGCGGGGCAGGAGGTGGATGGGCTGTACATCGTGCTCTCGGGGCACGTTGCCATCCGCGTCGACCGGGCGTACGGCCGGCGCAAGGTCATGGAATGGCGTGCCGGGGAGGTTACTGGGACGCTGCCGTACTCGCGCCTGGGCGCCTCTCCCGGCGACGCGGTGGCGGAGGAGGACACGGACCTGTTCGTGGTGGCCCGCGAGGACGTGCCGGCGCTGACGCAGGCCTGTCCGGAGACCACCGCCAGTCTCGTCCACGTGATGATCGACCGGGCACGCCGGTTCACGTCCTCGGACCTCCAGGACCAGAAAACGCTCGCGCTGGGCAGGGTGGCCGCCGGCCTGGCCCACGAGCTGAACAACCCCGCGTCCGCGCTGGCGCGGAGCGTCACGGCGCTGCTCGACGCAATGGAGTCGAGCCGCAGCGCGGCGCGCGCCCTGGCCCGGCTGGGGCTGAGCGAGGCGGAGCTCTCGGCCATTGACCGCATCGAGGCGCTCGCGGCGTCCGGTGGAGCCCGGCCGTGGAGCCCGCTGGCACGCGCGGACCGCGAGGATGCGATCGCGCAGTGGCTCGACGATCCCGACCCGGACGGCGCGGCCGCGCTCGCCGATACGACCATCGAGCTGGATGAGTTGCGCGCCCTGGCCGCCGGCCTGGCCCCCGCAAAGCGCGCCGCCGCGCTCCGCTGGCTCGGCTCCCGCCTCACCGCCAACCGGATGGCGCTTGACATGGAAGAGGGGGCGGGCCGGATCCTCCACCTGGTCTCGGCCGTGAAGGCGTTCACCCACATGGATCGCGCCCTGAACCCCGAGCCGCTGGACGTACGCGCGGGCATCGAGCAGAGCCTCGCCCTGCTGCGCGAGAAGGCGACGGCATCGGGCGTCACGATCGAGGCCACTCTCCCCGCCGGCCTGCCTGCCGTGCCCGGCGTGGCGGGGGAGCTCAGCCAGGCATGGCACGCGCTCATCGACAATGCCATCGACGCCGCAGGCCGCGGCGGCACGGTCCGCCTCACGGCCGGGAAGGTGGACGGCGGCGTGACGGTCGAGGTCGAGGACGATGGCGCGGGCATCCCCGAGGAGGTCCGCGCCCGGATCTTCGACCCCTTCTTCACCACGAAGCCCATGGGCCGCGGCGTGGGTCTCGGGCTGGAGCTGGTCCGCCGGGTCGTGGACCAGCACCGCGGCGAGATCGAGGTGGAGTCGAGCCCCGGGCGGACGGTCTTCCGCGTCACCCTCCCGGTGGCCGCCTCCGCGTCCGAGCCCGCCTCCGCGTCCGCGTCAGTGTAGCGCCATGGCCACGGCCACGGAGGAGTCGAACGTGTTCCTCGAGGCGTCCGGGAGGCCGACCGCGTTCAGTGCGATGATGCCGTAGTGCTCGCCGCGGATGCGGTTGCCCGTGATCACGGTGCCGCGGATCGGGACCCTGGCGCTGAACAGGCTGATCCCCGCCGGTGCCTTGTCGGCGGGGTTCTCCAGGTCGGTGCCGTTGCCCTCGAGGATGTTGTCCGAGAAGACGTTGCCGTCCACGCTCTGCGCCCGGGCGTGGGCGTGGATCATCAGCCCCGCGAAGAAGTTCTTCGTGGACGTGTTCTGCGAGACGATGTTGCCCCAGGCCGCGGCACCCGGGCCCGCCGCAAGAACGCCGATCCCCGCGCCGCCGCTCTCGCTCACCGTGTTGTGCACGACGACGTTCCGGTAGACGCCCGCCACGCCCTCCGCGACCGCCGAGGTGGCCGTCGTATCGAGCCAGTGTGAAGCCAGCGTGATGCCGCAGTCATTCGGATTGTGGGCGACGATGTTGCCGGCGATGGTGTCGTCGGCCGTCGGCCCGTTCTCGTCCGTGAGCAGGATCCCGCCCAGGTTGTCGCGCACCGTGTTGCCACGCACGACCGACCCCGTCACGCTCTGCAGGTGGATGGCCTCGCCGCAGTCGGACTGGTGATGGATGCAGCGCGGGTGCTTCGGCCCGTACGCGTCGTTGCCGATGAGGACGTTGTTCTCGATCCGCACGCGCGAGGTCTGCAGCACGAAGATGCCCTCGAGCCCGGCGTTGCGGATCGTGAAGCCGGACACCAGCGTCCCCGCGGCGGCGGGGCCGTGGACGAACACCCCGTTGGCAGGCGACGCCTGCCCCGCGGCACCGATCGTCGCGTAATGCCCGACCAGCGCCACGCGCTTGCTCACCCGCACCCCCTCGCGGTAGGTACCCGGGCCGAGCGAGACGATATCACCGGAGTCCGCGCGGTCCACGGCGTGGTTAATGGTCCGGCAGGGCGAGGCGACGCAGTCGCCTGCATCGGTGCCCCCCGGCCGCACGAATCGGACGACCGGCGCGGCCGGGCGGATCCGGGCCGAAGAACCGGGGCGAAGCTAAAGCCCGCCCGCTCGAATCCGCCAGGTCCAGAAGGGCACCGATCTCGCGCCGTCGGATGCCGCCGGATACCGCCGGACGCCGCCGGATCGAAATCGCCTCCGCCTCGAAACGGATCCCGCAGGGTACTGCCTGCGGGCCGTTTCGGAGCGGAGGCGTCCGGAGGGATCCTCCGCGGAGCGGCGATCCCTACTGCGCGCTCGCGGCGGTGATGACGAAGTTGGTCGAGTCTGCGGCGCCGCTGACCAGATCGATCGAGACGGGCGGCACCGGATCGTACGTGACGTTGACGCCCGCGGGCGTCACGAGGTTGAGCGAGTAGCTCCCGGCGGCCAGGCCCGGGAACGAAGCCGTGAACGTGCCGTCGCTGTCACTGTCGGCGAACGCCACCTGGATCGCCGTCCCTCCATCCGGCGTCAGCTCGGCCATGAACTGCGAGAGCGTGACCGCGGCCGGTGGCGTGCCGATGGACGGCAGCGTGACGCCCGAGCCGAGCTTCAGCGTCGCCGTGACCGAGGCGGGGAGTGCCGCGGACGCGAGCGTGACCGTCTCCGTCGTGGTCTCGCGCTCCGCCACCGTCACGGTCACGGGGAGCTCGGGCGAGAATGTCACGAGCAGGCCGTTGGGGCCCGTGAAGGACAGGCTGTAGTCGCCGGGCGTGAGCCCCTTGAACAGCGCCTCGTAGATACCGTCGCTGTCTGCGTCCGTCAGCGTCAGCTCCCGGGGCGTGCCGCCGCCGGCAGGCGTGAGCACCGCCGTGAACGCGCCGAGCGTCACATCCTGACCGTCGAGCTGCGGCAGCGTGACGTCGGTGCCGAGCTGCAGCTGCGCCAGCAGATTGCCGCCGAAGGTGACGTTCGTCGCCTTCACCACCGGGTGCATCACCCAGCGGCCGGACTTGCCTGCCTCATGACCGAAGCTCCGCGAGGCGTTGAAGTCGATCATCACGATCGTCTCGCCGTCGCCGATGTCCAACTTGCCGCCAGGCAGATCGATCTTCAGTCCACTCGTCCCGAGACTCGGCATCTGGAGCGTCCCGTCAACGGCCATTCCGGCCGGGAGCCCCGCGTAGTCGGGCGAGGAGGCGTACACTCTCGACCCATCGGTCGTCTCCACCTGGATGTAGGCGCCGCTGAGCACGAGCCGGAGCTGCGAATAGCTCCCTGCCGGAATGTCGGCGCCTGCCACCAGCGTGGCGACCTCGTTCTGCAGGTCGAGCAGATTACCCGTGTAGGGCTGCTCCAGCAGCGGCACACCCCCGCCGCTCCCCTGCAGCGTGATCTGCGAGATCGTCACGACCGCCGACTGGAAGTCGCCGGGCGCGTCCGTGAGCAGGAGCGTGAACCCCTTGCCCGTACCGATCTTGGTGTGCGTCGTGCTCTGCGGAGCCGTCGGAGAGACGTCCTGGCACGCCGCGAACGCGAGCACGAGAGCCAGCGGCGCGAGCCGGGAGATGCGAAGCATGAAGCCTCCAGTGATGCAGGTTGCTGCCAGGCCGGCATCGGCGCTTTCGGTGGGAGGACGATCGAGCGGAGCGGGAGGTCACAGCCAGTTCGGGCGGGGGAGGCCGCGCTGGCCCGTCGGACTTCGAGAGCTCGGCGATCCGTGTTGCGGACGACCGGGCACGGTCACGGGCAGGGCACGGAAGACGGGCAAAGAGGGCCAGTGGGAACGGGCAGGGGCAGGGGCGCGGGAACGCGCAGGGGCAGGGGGAAGGCCTATGGAGGATCGTTGTCCGGCGATCGGCGTCAGGCGCCGCGTTCGACCACCTCCGGCGCGTCTTCCACACGCATGTTCTTCAGCCGCCGCAGCGCGGGAATCCCCCACGCCGGGCCGACCGCGAGCAAACTGAACGCCGGCCCCCATCCGAACCGAGCCGAGATCGCGATGGTCAGCCAGATCGAGCCGGCCGTCAGCGCGAAGCCGAGCGACGTCTGGATGGTCAGCGCCGTGCCCACCGCGTGCGCCGGCGCGACCTCGGTCGTGATCGCGCTGAACTGCGCGGAGTCCGCCACCACGGCAAATCCCCAGACGAGGCCCAGGACCGCCAGCAACGCGTAGGGTGCGGCTCCGAGCCAGCCGGTGACCAGCGCGCAGCTGCCGCTCACGGCCAGCGCGGCCATGGCCACGCGCTCCCTGCCCCAGCGGTCGGCCCACGCGCCGGCGACCACCGCGCCGGCCCCGCCCATTCCGATCACGGCAAAGCCGAGCACGCCGGACCAGGTGGTGGCGGCAACCTCCGACGCGCCGCGCGCGAGGAACGTCTCGTAGTAGAAGAGTGGGACGAGCGCCCACATGGCGTACAGCTCCCACATGTGCCCGAGGTATGCCGCGATGGTGGCGGCGGTCTCCCGGTCCCCGAGCACGCGACCGACCAGCCGCCACGAGAACGGGCGCTGCGCGAACGGATACGGCCCGTCACTGTAGCCGAAGGCGACGAACAGCGCCGCCAGCACGGCGCCCGCCGATGCGGTCAGCACCACGCCGGACAGGCTCGCGCCCTCGAGTGCGTGGACGAGGTACGGCGTCGCCTTCCCCACGGTGAGGGCGCCCACGATCGTGCCGATGGCGAGCCCCCGCGAGGCGCGGAACCATGTGGCGGCCATCTTCATCGCGGGAGGGTAGACCCCGGCCAGGAAGAACCCGGTGAGGAAGCGTGCGACGAGGGCCGCGGGGTACGCCGGGCCGAGCGCGAGCGCTCCGTTGGCCGCCGCCGCGGCAAGCGCCGAGGCGGTGAAGTAGCGGCGGGAGTCGACCAGGTCGGCCAGGTTGAGGAAGGCGGCGAGGGCAGTGCCGCCCACGAAGCCGAGCTGCACGACCGTGGTCAGCCATCCCGCCTGCTGCGCGCTGAGCCCCCACTGTACGCGCAGCTGCGGCGCCACCGCGCTGGCGGTGAACCAGAGCGACATGCCGAGCAGCTCGGCCGCCGCCAGCAGCGCGAGCATGCGCCAGCGGCCGCGCACCTCGGAGTCGGCGATCGGGAAGGTCGCGGCGTCGCGCTCCGCGCGCCGGCGAAAGCGCTCGCCCTCCGCTCGATCGACTGCCGCGGGAATGCGTTCCATGCCCATTCCATAAGCCCGCGGTGGGAGCATGCGCAAGCGGGGCCGTCTACTCCGCGCCGATCGACTGCCACCAGCGGGCGCGCAGCATGTGCCGCTCGGCGCCCGCCGCGTCGCCGAGGGCGGCATGCGCCTGGGCGGCGGCGGCGTGCGTGTAGACGTACTGCATCGGGATGTTCGTGGAGGCGGCGTCCGGCCAGGGCGTGGCGGCGTCGAGGATGCGGCCGCGGCGCAGGTAAACGTCCCACGTGAGAGTGTCGGTCAGCGGCAGGTCCACGGCGGCCCCGGCCACCGGCGAGAGCGGAGTCTCCGGGAGCGGCACCACGCCCGGCGCCGTGCTCGACGCGGGCGCGTTCCGGATCCTCCAGGTGATCCCCTCGCGGACGGTGTGCGCGAAGAGCCCGAGCTTGGTCACCGCCGGCGAGCCGGGCATGAAGTGGATCGGCCGCTCGCCCAGCGCCGCCTCGAGGATGGCCGCGGTGAACAGGTCTTCGGGCAGCAGCTGCGTGCCGGCATCGATGGTCGTGTCTATGGCGCCCGCGTGCAGCCGGATGGTCTCCGGGGCGACGAAGGCGCTCCCGGCGATCCGGTCGATCTCGCCGTCCGTCAGCCGCACGACCGAGTCCCGCGGCGGCCGGAGCGAGCGGGTCCAGCCGGCCTCCACGAGCGCGGGCGGAAGCTGTCCCCGCTCGAAGGGCCGCTGGCAGAGGATGCGCGTCGGCGTCGCGGTCGGGTCCACGCCCGCCGGACAGGGGCGGGTCAGGTCGCGGATCTGCCGGGCGTACCAGGGCGTGCGCAGATAGCTCGAGACGATGACCGTCACGTCCCTGCGCACGCCCTCGACCTCCTGCGCGTACCAGAGCGGGAAGGTGTCGTTGTCGCCGTTCGTGAAGAGCACGCCGTACGGCTCGACGCTCATGAGCACGTTGTACGCCCAGTCGCGCGCGGTGTAGTCGTCGGCCCGCGACGCCCAGCGCCAGTTGAGCGCCAGCGGCACGAGGGCGACGAGAAGCAGCGGCGCCGCGGCGAGGCGCGGCCACGCCAGGCGGCCGCCGAGCCACTCCGCCGCGCGCCGCCAGAGCGTCGCCACGCCCATGCCCGCCCACAGGCCCCAGACGCTGAAGCCGATCAGGAAGAAGTAGTCCCGCTCGCGGACTTCGTGGAACGCGGGATCGGCAACGCGGTCGCGCCCGATCGCATAGCCGTACTTGAAGTTCATGTACACGACGAGGCCGAGCGAGAGCGTGAGGAAGCGCGTCGCCAGGTAGGCCGCGCCAGCGGCGTCCCGCCTGCGGTGCGTCCACGCGCCGGCGAGCCCGAGCAGCAGGAACACGAGTGTCACGAGCGGTCGGGCGCCGCCGAACAGCACGCGGTGCCCCGCCACCGAGCGCGCCCACTGCCAGTCGAAGTACTGGATGTAATTCTCGAGCTGCGACGCCAGGAGCGCGGCGCTCCGCGGCACGACCTGCCCGGGGTAGACCGTCGGGTCGAGCAGGATCGACGGCTTGCCGTACTGCTCGCGCCGGATCTCCGCCGACAGCGCCGGGCAGCCCGCGGCGCCCCACGTGTACACGCTCGCCACGGCGCCCGCCGCAGAGGCGCAGGTCGGCTCCCCCTCCGCGAGCACCGGCCGCTCGGCCGCGCGGATCGGCAGGAAGAGCTGTACCGAGAGCGCGAGTGCCCCGAGCGCCGCGCCGCCGATCCAGAGCCGCGGGCGGAGCAGCGCGCCGCCGTCCACCAGCCACACGAAGAGAAGCAGCGCCGGCACCACCAGCACGCCCCTGAGGTGGTTCGTGGCCGTGAGCGCGACCAGGAACACCAGCCCGACCAGCGGCTCCGTCCGCCGCCCGGTGTCCCGCCAGCGCAGCGCCATCCAGCTCGCAAGCGCCGTCGTGAAGAAGGAGATGCCGTACACCTTCTCCGTCACGTCCGACTGGTTCCACACCGTGAACGCCGTTGCCGAGATGGCGACGGCGGCCGCCGCACCCAACCTGCGCAGCAGCCGGTCGCCGCCCGCGCCCGCCAGCGTCCGGTCCACCACCAGGAACCAGAAGCCCGCCGCCCCCGCGGACAGGCAAGCGGTGAACAGGTTCAGCCGCACGGCGGCGACGAGCCCCGTCCCCGCCAGAAGACTCTCCCACGCGTGCCCCAGCAGCACGAAGAGCGGGCTCCCCGGCGGATGGGCGATCCCCAGCGAGTGCGCCGCCGTCAGATACTCGCCCGAGTCCCAGAAGCCCGTGGCGGGCGCCAGCGTCACCGCGTAGATCAGAAGCACGGCCAGACCCGCCAGCACCGCCGCCCCGTACGGCGGCCGCGGCGCGCCCGCGTCCCACCCCCGCCTGCGCGCCCGGCGCCGGCGCCCCAGCTCCGCCGACCACTCGGCGGGAACGCTCCGGGCCAGGTCGCCGAGCACCCGCCTCCAGAGGCCGGAACCCTCCCCCCGCGCCGCGCGCCGACGCCACTCGCCGAAGGCCGCCCGCATCTCGCCGCCGTACTCCGCCCGGAACCCCGCCGGATACAGGTACAGCAGCGCCCCGTACAGCCGCTCCCCCGCCGGGCGACGACACGCGGCCGCCCTCACGCCGCACCTCCTTCCGCCAGCAGCCGCTTCGCGCGCGCCGCCTCCAGCAGCCGCTCCAGCCGCCGCGCCTCGAGCGCCGCCACCTCCCGACCGAACGCCGTCAGCCGGTACGTGCGACGGCGCTCGTCCGCGTCCCCTTCCCGCCCCTCCACCTCCTCCACCAGCCCGTCCTCCCGCAGCCGCTTGATCGCACCGTACAGCGTCCCCGGCCCCAGCCGCACCCGCCCCCCCGTGCGCGCCTCCACCTCCTGCATGATCGCGTAGCCGTGGCGCTCCGCATCCGCCAGCGCCAGCAGCAGCTCAAAGACCGCTTCGCTCAGCGGCAGCAACCCGGCGGGATCGCGGGAGGGCTCCGTCATGTCGTCCTCGCCTCGTGAGAGGGCCCGTCTATATCGCATCACGATATAGCGGGTCGGGCCGGAGGGGCAAGGGGCGAGGAGGCCATGGGCGTGAGAAGTGGGTTTCTTGTGGCGCGGGTGCGGGTTTTCCGCGACCCGCGTTCGCGTGAGCTCTTCTGGACGCCGTCCGGCTACCGGTACTGCCCCATCAGCTCCTCGAGCGCGCCTGCCCCGGGGCAGAGCGCCTCGAACGGCAACGCGGCGAGGGGCTCCTGCACGGTGCCGATGGTGGCGTGCAGGTCGCTCGTGGCCTCGTCGATGAAGAGCAGCCCGGTGGGCACTTCGCCGGCATCCTGGCGCTCGCGCACGTAGGCGTATGCGCGGTCGCGGTCGGTGGGGTCGTAGCCCTCGGCCAGCTTGCGGAAGCGTACGATCTCGCCGCCGTGCATCCTCACCTCGCGGACCTCGCCCTCGCCGTAGCTGGTGGTGATCTCGCGGCGGAGCGGGACGAAGTCGGCCTCGACGATCTCGACCTCGTGCTCGCGGGTGTAGCGGTAGCTCTTGGTGGAGCCCTCGTGGTCGTTGAAGCTGACGCAGGGGCTGATGACGTCCACGAGGGCGAAGCCGGGGTGGCGCATCGCGGCCTGCAGGATGGGCACGAGCTGGGCCTTGTCGCCGCTGAAGGAGCGTGCCACGAAGCTGGCGCCGAGGGTGAGCGCCAGGAGCACGGGGTCGATCGGGTGCTGGCGGTTGACGTCGCCCTTCTTGGAGCGGGAGCCGATGTCGGCGGAGGCGGAGAACTGCCCCTTGGTCAGCCCGTAGACGCCGTTGTTCTCGATCACGTACAGCATGTTGACGTTGCGGCGGATGGCGTGGCAGAGCTGACCAATGCCGATGGAGAGCGAGTCGCCGTCGCCGGAGATGCCGACGTAGGTGAGCTGGCGGTTGGCTGCGTTCGCGCCCGTGGCCAGGGAGGGCATGCGGCCATGGACGCCGTTGAAGCCGTGCGCGCCGGAGAGGAAGTACGCCGTCGTCTTCCCGGAGCAGCCGATGCCGCTGAACTTGGCCACGCGGTAGGGCGCCAGCTCGAGTTGCCAGAAGGCATCGACGAGGGCCGCGGTGATGGAGTCGTGGCCGCAGCCCGCGCACAGCGTGGACATGCTGCCCTCGTAGTCGCGCCGGGTCAGGCCGAGCGAGTTCTGCCGGAGCGCCGGGTGGCGCACCTTCGGCTTGGCGATGTGTGTCATCGAGCCTCGATCTCCTTTCCGCCGGCCTTGCCGGTGGGCGCCTGTTGAGTCTCCAATGCGACGATGCCGCCTCCGGCCGCCGGCGCCCCGCCGTCGCCGGCGGCCGCGGGGGCTCCGGCGGCGGACTGCCCGTCCGGCGTGGCCGCGAGTCCCAGCGCGGCCAGCACGTCCTCCACGACCGACGAGGCGCTCAGCGGCAGCCCGCCGTAGCGGCGCGAGGAGCCGAGCCGCTCGGGGCGGGCGCCGGCCTCGATGATGAGGAGCGAGCGGAGCTGCGCGTCCCGATTCTGCTCGACCACGATCGAGCGTTCGTGCGCCTCGAGGAACGCGCGCACCGCCGGGCCGAACGGCAGCGCGCGGATGCGCATGACGTCCGTGGCGACGCCGGCCTCCGCGAGCCGCGCCTGCGCCTCGAGCACGGCGCCCCGGCAGCCGCCGATGGTGATGAGGCCGAGCGGCGCCGCGGGCGCGGGCGCGGCCGCTCCGGAAGCGCTGGGCTTTCCCGCCCCGTTGGCCGCGGCGTCGCCGGCGAGCGGCGGGGCGGCGTCGCCGGCGGGCACGATCTCGGGAGGCGGCACGGCCTCGGCTGCGCTGGCGAGCTTGACCAGCAGTCGGTCGAGCACGTCCGTGTAGGCGGCGGCGTCCTCGGTGTAGCGGCCGAAGCGATCGTGGCCCGAGCCGCGGGTGAAGTAGGCGCCGCGGGGGTGCTCGCCGGGGATGGTGCGGTAGGGGATGCCGTCGCCATCAACGTCGAGATAGCGGTAGAACTGCTGCATCGTCTCGAGCTCGGCGGGGCCGAGCACCTTGCCGCGGTCTGGGCGGTAGGCGTCGTCCCAGGAGAGCTTGGGCACGACCCAGTCGTTCATGGCGATGTCGAGATCGCTGACCACGAAGACGGGCGTCTGGAACCGCTCGGCCAGGTCGAAGGCGGTCGTGGCGAAATCGAAGCACTCGCGCGGGTCGCACGGGAAGAGCGCCACGTGCCGGGTGTCGCCGTGGGAGGCGTAGGCGATGGAGAGCAGGTCGCCCTGCTGCGTGCGCGTCGGCATGCCGGTCGAAGGGCCGGCGCGCTGGATGTCGAAGAAGACCGAGGGGATCTCGGCGTAGTAGGCGAGGCCCAGGAACTCGCTCATGAGCGAGATGCCGGCGCCGCTCGTGGCCGTGAAGGCGCGCGCGCCGGCCCATGCCGCGCCGAGCACCATGCCGGCGGCGGCGAGCTCGTCCTCGGCCTGGAGCACGGCGTAGCGGGCCTGGCCGGTCCCGGGGTCGTGGCGGTACTTGCGGCAGAAGTTGCTGAACGCCTCGACCAGCGAGGTGGACGGCGTGATCGGGTACCACGCGGCCACGGTGGCGCCCGCCCACAGGCAGCCGAGCGCCGCGGCGGTGTTGCCGTCGATGACCACGTGCTCGCGAGTGCGGTCGAGCGGCACGAGGCGGATCGGCAGCGGGCAGTCGAAGTGCTCCTGCGCGTACGAGCGGCCGAGGTGGACGGCGTCGAAGTTGGAGTCGAGGAGCGACTTCTTGCGCCCGTACGTCTCCGTGAGCAGCGTCTCGACCACCTCCATGTCCACGTCGAGCAGCGCGGTCAGCGCGCCCACGTAGGCGATGTTCTTCATGAGGATCCGCTCGCGGGCGCCGGCGTAGCGCTGGTTGCAGATCTCGGCGAGCGGGATCCCCAGGTGGGTCACGTCCTCGCGCCGGAGCGCGGCGTCGAGCGGGCGGGTCGAGTCGTGGAGCAGCCAGCCGCCGCTCGTCACCTCGGCCGCATCGCGCGCGTAGCTGGCCGGGTTCATGGCGACGACGAGGTCGAACGTCTCCGTGCGGGCCGTCCAGCCCTCGCCGTTCACCCGGATCTCGTACCAGGTCGCCAGCCCCTGGATGTTGCTGGGGAACAGGTTCTTGCCGCTGACCGGGATGCCCATGCGGAAGATGGACTGCATGAGCAGGCCGTTGGCGCTGGCCGAGCCCGTGCCGTTGACTGTCGCGATCTTGAGCGCGAAGTCGTTGACGCGCGAGGCGCCTTGCTTCATTCCAGGGTCTCCGTGGGAATCGTCAGGCATGCGCCAGGGGCGCGGGGGAGCCGTCGGCGGAGGCGGCCGGCCGGCCGGCGTAGGGGATGCGCAGGTCGAACCGGCGCATGTCCCAGGCAGCCGTCGGACAGCGCTCGGCGCACAGGCCGCAGTGGATGCAGAGGTCCTCGTCCTTGACCATGATGCGGCCGGTCTGCGGCAGCTCCCCGGAGGCGAAGAGCGGCTGCTCGAGGTTCTCCGCGGGCGCGGTGAGGCGGGTGCGCAGGCTCGCCTCCGCGTCGCCGTCCCAGGTGATGGTCAGGCAGGAGAGCGGACAGACGTCGATGCAGGCGTCGCACTCGATGCAGAGCGCGTCGGTGAAGTGCGTCTGGATGTCGCAGTTCAGGCAGCGCTCGACCTCCTTCACCGTCTGCTCGAGGTCGAAGCCCATCTCGACCTCGACGCCGAGCCCCTCGAAGCGGCGCCGCAGCTCGACGTGGCGCATCGAGGCCCGCTGCACCGGGTCGTAGTCGTTGCTGTAGCTCCATTCGTGCAACCCCATCTTCTGGCTGACGAGGTTCATGCCGTAGGCCGGCCGCGCGTCGAGCGCCACCCCCTGGCAGCGGTTGTGGATCGAGATCGCCGCCTCGTGCCCATGCGCCACCGCCCAGATGATGTTCTCCGGGCCCCACGCCGCATCGCCGCCGGCGAAGACACCGGGCCGCGTGGTCTCGAAGGTGACGCGGTCCACGACCGGGACGCCCCAGCGGTCGGCCTCGATGCCGACGTCGTCCTCGATCCAGGGGAACGCCGGCTCCTGCCCGATGGCGACGATGACGTCGTCGCACGGGATGACCACGCTCTCGAGCGTCTCCGAGCGCAGCTTCCCCTTCTCGTCCTCGTGCCAGCGCACGATCTCGAACTCCATCCCGACCAGCCGCCCGTCCTCCACCACGTAGCGCGTCGGCGAGTGGTTCTCGACGATCGCCACGCCCTCCTCCTCGGCATCGTCCAGCTCCCAGGGCGACGCCTTGAAGTAGGGGCGGGACTTGCGGGCCATGACCTTCACGTCCACGCCGCCCAGCCGCTTGGCCGTGCGGCAGCAGTCCATGGCCGTGTTGCCGACGCCGATCACCAGCACCCGCTCGCCGATCGAGTCCTTGTGCTCGAACGCCACCGACTCCAGCCAGTCGATGCCGATGTGGACGTGCTCCCGGTCGTCCCAGCGACCCGGCAGGTCCAGCTCCTTGCCGCGCGGCGCGCCGCTGCCGATGAAGACGGCGTCCCAGCCCTCCGCGAGCAGCGCCCGGAGCGAGGTGACCGGCGTGTTCAGGCGCAGGTCCACGCCCATGTCGATGATCGTGCCGATCTCCTCCCGGAGCACCTCGGGCGGCAGCCGGAAGCGCGGGATGTTCGACCACATGAGCCCGCCCGCGCGGTCGCTCTTCTCGAAGATCGTGACCTCGTAGCCGAGCGGCATGAGGTCGTTGGCGACGGTGAGCGACGCCGGCCCCGCGCCGATGCACGCCACCCGCTTCCCGTTCTTCTGCGCGGGCGCCTTCGGCAGCCGGTCCGTGACATCCCCCTTCAGGTCCGCGGCCACGCGCTTCAGCCGGCAGATGGCGACGGGCTCCTCCTGCAGCCGTCCGCGCCGGCACGCCGGCTCGCACGGCCGGTCGCACGTGCGGCCCAGGATCCCCGGGAACACGTTCGACTCCCGGTTCAGCATGTACGCGTCCGCGTAGCGGCCCTGCGCGATCAGCCGGATGTACTCCGGCACGTTCGTGTGCGCGGGGCACGCCCACTGGCAGTCGACGACGCGGTGGTAGTACTGCGGGTCGGAGACGTCGCTCGGCTTCATGCGCCTCGGGGCCCGGCGGCGGCCGCCGCCACGGCGGATTCGGCCGCGTCGTCGCCGGGAACGGAGAAGAGGGGACAGAACGCGCCGGTGCAGCTCACGCCGTAGACCAGACAGATGACGCCGATGGCGTCGTCCGCGATGGCCGGCTCGTGGAGCGCGGCGCCGGGCTTGAGCGCGACCGGCACGGGGCGGTCGCATGCGGAACAGAAGGCCATGTGGTGCTGCACGGCTACCCCCGGGGAACGTGGGAGAGACGTGTCGGCATCGGATGCGGCGATGCAGGCGGGGCCGACCACGGTTGGCTGTCTCAATTTAGGACCACGCCCGTGCACGGGCCAGTGGGGGGAGGGCGGCGAGGGCGGCGAGGGCGACGAGGGCGACGAGGGAGCCGAGGGCGTCGAGAGTGGGTGAGTGGGTGACGCCGCGGCAGGGCGAGCTCATCGCATGCGGAGCTTCGCGGGGACGCCCGAAGAGTGGGTGAGCCGCCGGGGCGGGCGGATGGCCGGGACTGCGGGCGCTTCG
This sequence comes from uncultured Gemmatimonadales bacterium, assembly GCA_963708135.1. Taxonomy (GTDB): domain Bacteria; phylum Gemmatimonadota; class Gemmatimonadetes; order Longimicrobiales; family RSA9. The sequence goes on from OY970192.1 coordinate 2,986,931, forward strand.
CAGCGCGTGATCGCCCCTGAGAGCCGTCGCCGTCGTCGAATCTTCGGCGCCAGAAGGTTGCCTTTGGCCGGCCACTCTCGGCCCCGGACCTGGACAGGTCGCCGCTCGCCGCGGCGAACCGGCGCGAGTCGCCGCTCGTCGCGGCCATGACATCGAGATCCGACCTGTGCACGAATGGCCGTCGCGATCCGCCACTCGATCCAGCGCGGGAAATCGCCGGCCGGGTTGTGCCTTCCTGGCGTGCAGACCTCGCCAGTCGCGCCGCCGCTTCGCTCCAGTGGCGGGTTCTGCACGCCCCCCGACCGGACGACGCGGGTGCACGCGCAGAGACGGAGCCAACCGGCCGGGCGAGCCCCTCGGCGCCCGCTCGACCAAGGCTCCCGGGTCGCGCGCCCGTCGCCCTCACGACGGCGGCGCGACCCCGCCGGGGGCGGGACGGGGGGTGAGGGTGAAGAGGCCGTCGCCGAGCTGGCCCAGCGCGTTCCAGCCCCAGCACCACGCCTCGCCTGCCGTCGTAGTGCCGCACGTGAAGGCGGCCGGGGTGTTGGGGACGAAGCTCGTCTCGAGCGACGCCGTGACCGCGCGGAAGCGTAGTCCGCCGGCCACCGCCGCCGGCACGGCCACGGAGGCGGTGTCGCCGGTGCCGAGCTGGCCGCTCCGGTTGTCGCCCCAGCACCAGGCGCCGCCGTCGGCCGCCACGGCGCAGGTGTAGGCGTTGCCGGCCGAGATGTCGGTGAAGGCGCGGCCGCCGGCCACGGGCGTGGGGGCGGTGCGTGGGGTGGTGGTGCCGTCGCCGAGCTGGCCGGCGTCGTTGCGGCCCCAGCAGTATGCCGCGCCGTCCGCGGCCAGGGCGCAGACGTGGCCGCCGCCTGCGGAGATGCGGGTGAAGGAGAGTCCGCCGGCCACCGCGGTGGGGCGGGCGAGGCCGCTGGGGGAGCCGGAAACGGTGGCGCCGTTGCCGAGCTCGCCGTGCGTGTCGTCGCCCCAGCACCAGGCGGCGCCGCCCTGCGCGATGCCGCAGGTCACGACGGCGCCGGCGGTCAGGGCGGTCAACGAGAGCCCGCCGGCGACGGTGGTCGGGAGCGCGCGGTCCTCGAAGGTGCCGTCGCCGAGCTGGCCCGTGGCGTTCGCGCCCCAGCAGAACGCGGCGCCGCCGTCGTCGAGGGCGCAGGTGTGGTCCGCGCCGGCGCTCAGGGCCACGTAGCGGGCGTCTCCCGCCACCTGGACCGGGTGGTCCACATCGTAGGCGGCGCCGGTTCCCGTCGTCTGGCCGCGGCCCCAGCAGTAGAGCACGCCGGCCGGCACGAGCCCGCACGTCTGCACGCCGCCGGCCGCGAGGGCGGTGAAGGAGAGGCCGCCGGTCACCGCCACGGGTCGCGGCGCGCAGCGGTCGCCCTGGAGCGCCGGCCCGCGCGTGTCGTAGTAGCAGCCGGCGAGCGTGTCCGCGCTGCCGAGCCAGGGGCCACGCCGTCCCCAGCACCAGGCCGCGCCGGCGGCGTCCAGGCCGCAGGCGTGCGCGTCCCCCGCCGCGAGCGAGCGCAGCGCCGCGGGCGCGAGCACGGTGAACGGCACGTCGAGGATGACGCCCCCGGCGCGCGCCGTGACGGTGGTGCCGCCGGGCGATCCGGCCGTGGCCGTACCGTCGGGGCTCACGCTCAGGATGGCGGGGTCGCCGGTGCTCCACCCGGTGGCGGAATCGGGGAGCGGGTTTCCGAACGCGTCCACCGCCGCGAGCCGGACGACGCTGCCCACGGGGATCGAGCGGGCATCCGGCGCGAGGCGGGCGAGCGGCCCCACGAGGGCCGCCACCTCGGCGTGCTGGACGATCGCCGGCACCTCGCCGCCGCCAGGGGGCGCCGCCGTGGCGGTGGCCGCCACCGAGTAGCGCCCGGGGAGCTGGCCGAGGATGACCTCGACGCTGGCCCGCCCGCTGGCGTCCGTCCGCGTGCTGTCGGGGGCGACCGCCGCGCCGAGCGTGGGCGCGTTCGGCTCGAGATCCACGACGGACCACCGGACGACGACGCCCGGCACGGGTCGTCCCGCCGCGTCCGTCGCGACCACGGTGAGCGAGTCCGGCAGCGGCCGCCCCGCCGGTCCGGACTGATCCGCGCCGGCCACGAACGCAAGGGCGCTCGGCATGGTCCCCTCGGGCGCCGCTGGTGAGCGGTCGCACGCGGCGAGGGCGAGCGGGGCAACGAGGAGCGTGAGCAAGCGTCGCATGCTGAAGCCGTCCGAGGAGTGCCGTTCCGAGTCCACGAGCTCCGGGTACACTGCGCACCCCGCGAGAGTTCGCGCCGGCGGCGGCCGAAACCCGATATCGCGCGACCGCGTAGGGCGGAAGACCCCTTTCGGGAGAGCGCATGCTCAACGACCTCCGTCACGCCACACGCGGCATCGTCCGCGACCCGGGCCTCGCCCTCATCGCGGTGCTGGCGCTCGCGCTGGGGATCGGGCTTACGGCTGGCATGTTCAGCATCGTGTACGGCGCGCTGTGGCGCGGCATGCCCTTCGAGCGGGCGGACCGGCTGATCACGGTGATGCGCGTGGATGTCGCGCGCGGCAGCGGGCGGCTGCCGGTGCGCACGCGCGAGCTGGCGGAGTATCGCGCCCGGGCCCGGTCCTTCGAGGGGCTGGCCGGTTGGTACGACGCGACGGTGAACGTGAGCGGGACGGAGCGGCCGGTGCGGGCGGACGGCGCGTACGTCGCCGCGAACGCGTTCGGCCTGGTGCGCGTGCGGCCGATGCTCGGACGCGACTTCTCGGCGGCAGACGAGGCGCCCGGCGCACCCCCCGTCGCCATCCTGGCGTACACGCTCTGGCGCGACCGCTACCACGCGGACGCGGGCATGGTGGGGCGGACGATCCGGGCGAACGGCGTGCCGACTACCGTGGTCGGGGTCATGCCGGCGGGGTTCCGCTTCCCCGACGACAACGAGCTGTGGCTGCCCCTCCGCGATGATCCGCTGCGCGTCGGCTGGGACGCCGGGCCGATGCTGGAGGTGTTCGGGCGGCTGAAGGACGGCATCCCGCTCGCGCAGGCCAACGCGGAGATCGCGGGCATCCAGCGGCGCATCGCGCTCGAGCACCCGACCGAGGAGAAGGGGCTCGCGGCGCGGGTGGCACCCATCCTGGAGGACTACATGGGCCCTTCGGAGCGGCACCTGCTCTTCACGATGCTCGGCGCGGTCATCCTGGTGCTGCTCATCGGCTGCTTCAACGTGGCCAACCTGCTGCTCAGCCGCACGCTCGTGCGCACCCGCGAGATCGGCATCCGGGCGGCGCTCGGCGCCGGGCGGACCCGCATCGCGACGCAGTTCCTGACCGAGGCGCTGGTGCTGGCGCTCGCCGGCGCGCTGCTCGGGACCGGCATCGCCTGGGCCGGAGTGCGAGCCTTCCGCGCCGCCATCGCCGGCACGAACCCGCCCTTCTACCTGGACTTCCGGCTGGACGCGGTGCCGCTCCTGTTCACGCTGGCGCTCGCCGTCGCCTCCGCGGTGCTCGCCGGCGCGCTGCCGGCGCTGCGCGCGGGGCGGGCGGACGTGGCAGGGGTGCTGAAGGACGAGTCGAGGGGCGGCTCCAGCCTGCGGCTGGGCCGGCTCACGCGCGGGCTGGTGATGCTCGAGGTGGCGCTCTCCTGCGGGCTGCTCGTCGGCGCGGGGCTCGCCGTCAAGAGCGTCGCGCGGCTGCGTACCCTCGACCTCGGCATGCCCGCCGACCACATCTTCGACGCCCGCTTGACGCTGCCCGCCTCGACCTACCCGGACGACGCCGCGCGCACCGCCTTCTGGGACGCGCTGGTGCCCCGCCTGCGCGCCATCCCCGGCGTGCGCGACGCCTCCCTCGCTACGGCAGCGCCCGGTCTCGGCGCGGGCTACGACGCCATCACCGTCGAGGGGCACGCCTACGCCCGCGAGGGCGATCACCCGGTCGTGCATTCCGTCACCGTTTCGCCCGGCTTCCTCCGCACGTTGGCGCTCCGGCCGCTCGCGGGCCGGAGCTTCGCCGAAGGCGACGTCGCCGCCGCCCTCCCCGTCGCCCTCGTCAACCGCTCCCTCGCCCGGCGCCAGTTCCCGGACGGCGCCGTCGGCCGTCGGATCCGGCTCGGCCCCGGCGCCGCGGACTCCGTCTGGCGCACCATCGTGGGAGTGGTGCCGGACGCCTACGCCAACCAGGCCGGCGCGCCGAACAATGCGCCCGACGCCATCTACCTGCCGCTCGCGCAGCAGCCCGCGGAGGGCGCGCACATCCTGCTGCGGACCGCCGGCTCGCCCACCAGCATGACCGGGGCCGTACGCGACGCCGTGAACGGCCTCGACCCCGACCTGCCCATCTACCGGGTGGACGCGCTCGACCACGCCGTGCACGCGCGCCTCTGGTTCGTGCGCGTCTTCGGCGCGATGCTCGTGCTCTTCGGCGGTGCCGCGCTGTTCCTGGCCACCGTCGGGCTGTACGCCGTGATGGCCTTCTCCGTGCGCCGGCGCACGCGGGAGATGGGGATCCGGATGGCGCTCGGCGCCCGCGCCGAGGACCTGCTGCGTCTCGTGCTCCGGCAGGGGATGACCCAGGCCGCCATCGGCCTCGCGCTCGGGCTGCTCCTCGCCCTCGGCCTCTCGCGCCTCCTGGCCATCGTCCTCTTCGGCGTGAATCCCCGCGATCCTGCCGTCTTCGCGGCGATCGCGCTGGTCCTTGCCGGCACCGCCGCCCTCGCGTGCGTCATCCCCGCGCGGCGCGCGGCGAGGGTGGCGCCGAACACGGCGCTCAAGCTGGAGTGAGGGCGGGCGGCGCCGGGACGCCTCGAATGATATCGGCAGCGGAAGGATCTCTCGCGGGAGCGGCCGACCCGCCTCAGTCCGCGAGGACGCGGAACGCGTTGCTCGTGAGCGTGGCGTCGCCATCGTCGAGCGGCCACTCGACGCGCGCCCGGAAACGGTATGTACCGGACCGAAGGAACGAATAGACCGGCTGGAGGCCGACGGCCGACGCTCCCGGCCGCAGCACATCGAGCTCGGCCCCGCATATCGCCCCGTCCGGGAGCTTCTGCACCGCGATCCAGCCCTCGCCCTCCCGCCGCTCGAGGGCCGACGAGCAAAGGTTGTAGCCGAGCGCCTGCTGCGAGCCGTTTCCCAGCGTCACGCGGACGGTGTCACCGACGGCGAAGCGCGTCCCCGCCACGCTGAAGCTCAATCCGGGCGGCGTCTCGGCCCCGGCAGGTCCGTCGGGGTCGAGCTGCATGCCCCGATCGGCAGCGCCAGCACGGCGAGAAGCAGTCAGCACCGCGTAACCATCCCGCTCCAGCAGCCGGGCGCACGTGCGCACGCCCCGCGGGAAGCTCAACGCACTGGCCGGTGCTTCCATGACAGCACCGATTCGGCCGAGGGGGTTGCAGCGGTCGTGCACTCCAGACGCTGGCGCCGGCAGGCAACCACTGCGGAGCAACCACGGGTTCGGAGTCCGGGGCTCCCCCCCGTAGGCGCTCACTTGAGGCCGACGCTCGCCACGGCCATCGACAACCCCGGTGTACGCATCCTTGGCTCGGCGCGCGCCGCGGCGGCCACAGCGGCCGCGGCGGTCCCGGAGGCCGCGCCGATCGCGAACGCCGACCCTCGTGTGCGGCGGGTGCGGCGGTCCCCCGCCGACGCCCCGCGAACGCCGGCCCTTGTATGCGGCGGGCGCCGCCGCCGTCGGCCCCTGCGGCGCCGGCCCCTGCGCGCAGCCGCGGTGAACTCCCGACCCGTACCCTGGCGCAGAGACGGTTGGGGAGTTGACCGCGCTATTCGTTGTCAACTCCCCACGGGCCCCAGGTCCGTGGGAACGATTGGGGACTTTGCCGCGCTATTCGTTGTCAACTCCCCAAACGTCGATTCCACGACCGACCCGTGGGGACTTTCCTGTCTTCGCGGGGCCAGGCACTCCCCCCCTTCCTCTGGGCAGGATCGCCTTGGCGCGCGCGGTTGAATCCGATCGTGAGCCGCAGCGGCGCCTTCGTCTGGCCCGCGCACGATCGCCTCGCCCCGCGGGCGTCGCCCGGCGGGAGGGCGCTCCGGGCACGCCGGCCGCGCCCTGCCGCCCCTTCGGGCGGGAGCTCGATGGAAACCGTCCCGGTCGCCGATTGCGTTCCTGCGGTTGGCGGCGCATTCATAGGGGCCGTCACAGGGACACCGCCAGCGGCCGCCCGGGCCGCACACACCCGATAGAGGAGATCGCCATGCCGCTCCCCGGTCGAGACCCGCGCGTCTGCCGCACCGCCGGGCCGCGCCCTCCGGCGCCGTGCGCGAGAGACGGTGCGGCGAGACGGAGGCGCCGTCCGGGGATCGTCGCCTCGGGCGGGTTGCTCCTCGGCCTGGCCGCGTCCGTCCTCGGCCTCGGCACGGCCGCGCCCGCCGCCGCCCAGCAGCCCGACACGTTCACGAACCTCAAGGTGCTGCCGAAGGACATCTCGCGGGAGCGGCTGCTCGCGGTGATGCGCCACTTCACGGATGACCTGGGCGTGCGCTGCACGTTCTGTCACGTGCAGGAGAAGGGGCAGCGGCGGCCGGACTTCGCGAAGGACGACAAGCTGACCAAGCGGCGCGCGCGCTTCATGCTCGAGATGGTGCGGGACCTGAACGGCAAGGTGCTGCCGCAGATCCCGGAGCCGGAGAGTTCGCTCGTGCGCGTGAACTGCTACACCTGCCATCGCGGACGGCCCATGCCGCAGACACTGGCGGACACGCTGGGGCGCATCATCGCGGCCGAGGGGGTGGGCGCGGTGCCCGCCGTCTACCAGGAGCTGCGGGAGAAGTACTACGGCCGGGGAATGTACGACTTCGGCCCCTCGACGCTGGTCGAGATGGCGCTCGGCCTCGCCCGGGAAAAGCGGACCGACGACGCGCTGGCCCTCCTCCAGCTCAACCTCACGCAGTACCCGCGAGATGCGGACACCTACGTGGGCATCGGCGAGGTCCAGCAGGCGGCCGGAAGGAAGGACGAGGCGATTCAGGCGTACCAAAAGGCACTCGAGCTCGACCCGAAGAACAGAGCGGCGCAGCGGGCCCTGGAGCGGCTCGGGAGCACGTAGAGGATCCCGAACGCGGGACGGGGGACGCGGGGCGCGGGAGTGGGCAGGGCCGCGGCGCCGGCAAAGCCTCGCACGCCGGGCACTCTCGCCCGCGAAGAGCATCGCCCACTCCCCCACTCCCCCACTCCCCCACTCGCGGGGCCGGGCAGGGCGGTGGAAACGGCCGCATCAGCCGCGGACCCGCTCGAAGCGGTCGGCGCTCACGTACATGCCGTCGACGTGGCCGGACGCGTCGCGGGTGAAGCGGACGGGCTCGCCCGCGCTGCCGCCCCCGACCTGGATGAAGGCGTCCGGGTGTCCGGGATCCGGCTGGAGCACGACGTAGCTGGCGGCCGGCGCGTCAGTGGACCAGAGCACGAGCTTCTTCTGGATGATCCTCACCTCGTACTCCTCGTCGGTGGGTTCCCAGCGGTAGGTGCCGAGATAGTCGTTCCACGCCACCGGCGGCGTCTTCCACTGCGTGGACGTGCGGCGGGCCTCGATCCGCTCGAGGACGGGCAGCAGGATCTCGATGGCGTCCGTGGCCGCGGGCGCGGGATCCGTCTCGGTATTGGTCATGACGATGGCGGCCAGCCGGGCCGAAGGCACGATCGACATCTGCGAGCGGAACCCGCCCACGTAGCCGGCGTGCCCGACGGCCAGCGTGTTGTCCGCCGTGCGCCAGAGGGCGAGGCCGATGCCCTGGCCGGACTTCCAGTCGGGGCTCATCCACTGCACGGTCTGCATCTGGTGCACGGAGGAGCCGCGCAGCACCGGGCTCGTCGTATCCGCGGGATCCTCCATCTGGAGCATGGCGAAGCGGGCGAGGTCGAGAGGCGTGGTGTAGAGCCCGGCGGCGGGGACGAGGCCGCGGAAGTCCTCGGCGTGGGCGGGCGTGAGCGGCCGCGTCGCCGTCGGCCCGACGTAGCCCGTGGCGAGGTGCGCCCGGACTGGCGGGGTGAGCGCCATGGCGCTGGAGCGCATGCCGAGCGGCTCCAGGATGTGGTGCCGCACGTACTCGGCGTAGGGCTCGCCCGCCGCGCGCTCGAGCGCCCAGCCGAGCAGCGAGAAGCCCACGTTCGAGTACTTGTGCGCGTGCTGCGGCGGGAACGGCGGCGCCTCGCGCGAGAGCATGGCGAGCAGGCTGTCGCGCGTGGGGAAGGCGTCGTCGCGCCAGTACGGGACGTCCACCTCCCGCTCGAGCCCGGAAGTGTGCGTGGCCAGCTCCCGCAGCGTGATCGGCGGCGCCCCCGGGCGCGGGTGTGCGAGCCGGAACGCCGGCAGGTACTCCCGGACCGGGTCGTCCAGCCGGACCTTCCCCGCGTCCCGGAGCTGCATGAGCATCGTGGCCGTGAAGCACTTCGAGATGGAGGCGACACGGTAGACGGTCTCCGGCGTGGCCGGCACCTTCTTCTCCACGTTCGCGTAGCCGTAGCCGCGGGCGAAGACCACGCTGTCGCCGTAGACGATGGCGACCGACATCCCGGGCAGCCGCTGCTCCTCGCGGAAGGCGTGCATGTGCGCGTCCACCAGCGCGAGCGCCGCGCGGAGCTCCGGGTCCGCGTAGACGCCGCTATCCTGGGCGGGCGCCGCCTCCTGCGCCGCGAGCCCGGCCGGCGCGAGCCCGAAGCCGAGCCCGGGCGCCAGGCCGAGCAGGGCGACGCTGAGCCGGGCCCGCAGGCCCCCGGGCGCGCGCGGCCTCATCGGACGATCACCCCGGCCGCACCGACGGAGGCGAGCAGCGCGTTGAAGCTCGCCACCGGGCCGCCCTCGAGGGCCCGCAGCGCGGCCAGCCGGCGCTGCAGCACCGCGGACAGCTCGCCGAACACCTCCCCGTCCTGCGTGGTGGGCGCCGCCTGCGCGGAGAGCACCATCTGGTTCAGCGAGAGCAGCTTGTTGTAGAGCTGGATCGGGTAGGCCAGCGTGGACTCGCCGGCGTGGCAGTGGACGCACACGAGCGCGCCGCGGAGCGCCTCGAGGGTATCGGTCACCGCCGTGGCGGCGGAATCCACGCGGGCGGCGTAGGGCCGCCCCTTCGTCGCCTCGGTCCAGTGGTGGAGCTGCGTCTCGATGGCGCCGATCCGCCCGACCGCGGCCGACACGGAGTCGATCGCGTCGTGGATCCCGAGCGCCAGCCGCCGCTGCGCCGCCAGGTCGGCCGCCGTGGCGGCGACGCGCGGGTCGGGCCGGACGACGAGGGGACGGGTCTCGCTCGCGCCGTCCACCGTCAGCCGCACCGAGTAGGTGCCGGGCAGGACCAGCGGCCCGGTGAGCATGCCCTCGTCCTCCACGATCCCCTTCACGCCCTTCGCGTCCGGCGTCCGCAGGTCCCACACGAAGCGGTTCAGCCCGACGCGGCGGCTGGGCACCGAGTCGGCGGGCTCGAAGGCGAGCGAGTCGTGCTCGATGCGAGGACGGGCGTTCGGCCGCGTAGCCGAAGCCTTCAGCGTGTCCGCCGCGACGCCGCCTGGCGTTCTCCCGCCGGCCGCGGCCTTCTCCGCGGCCACCGCCGCCGTCGCGCGCCCGCCGCCGGCCGGGAAGCGGCGCACCACCTGGCCGGCCGAGTCGAGGACCTCGAGACGCACCTCGTGCGCGGGTGCCTTCCCCAGGGCGTAGTCGATGATGGCGCCGTAGGGGGGGTTCTCTCCCGCCCCGCGGGCGCGGCCCCGGCCGCGGCCGGCGTAGAGCATGGCGGGCGCGGGCGCGAAGAGGTGCGCGGGCTCCGCCGCCACGGCGGCGCTCCACTCGCGTAGCGGCGTGATGTCGTCCAGCACCCAGAAGGCGCGGCCGTGGGTGGCGGCGATGAGATCGTTGCCATGGACGGCGAGGTCGCGGACCGAGGCCTGGGGCAGGTTGAGCTGGAGGGGGGCCCAGTGCGCGCCGTCGTCGAAGGAGACCCGGACGCCGGTCTCGGTCCCGGCGAAGAGCAGCCCGGAGCGCACGGGGTCTTCGCGGATGGCGCGCGTGTAGGCGCCGACCGGAATGCCGGCATCGATCCGCTTCCAGGTACGCCCGAAGTCGGTGGTCTTCCACAAATAGGGGCGGAAGTCGTCGAGCTGGTAGCGGTTTGCCGCGGCGTAGGCCGTGCCGGCGTCGTGGTGGCCGGGCTCGATGATGCTCACGCGCGTGAAGGCGGGCATGTCCCGCGGCGTCGCGTCCGCCCAGTGCGCGCCGCCGTCGCGGCTGACGTGGACGAGCCCATCGTCGCTTCCCGCCCAGAGAACGTTCCCATCCACGGGCGACGGGGCGAACGCGAAGATCGTCGCGTACCACTCCGTCCCCGTCATGTCGAGCGTGATGGGCCCGCCGACGGGTCCCATGGTGGCGGTGTCGTGGCGGGTCAGGTCGGGGCTGATCACGCTCCAGCTCCGGCCGCCATCCGTCGTGCGGTGCACGTACTGGGAGGTGGCGTAGAGAGTGTTCGGGTCGTGCGCCGCGAACACGATCGGGAAGGTCCACTGGAAGCGGTACTTCACCTGCGCGGACGTGTAGCCGTCGGAGTTGTTGAGCCACGACGAGACGTCGAAGTCCGAGTGCGTATGGTGGTCGTAGCGGGTGATCGTGCCCATGTAGCTGCCGGCGAACACAGTGCTCGGGTCATCAGGCTTGGGCGCGATGTAGCCCGACTCGCCGCCGCCCACGGAGTACCAGTCGGACGTCGTGATCGCCCCCGCGTCCGAGCGGCTCGCGATGGAGACCGTCGAGTTGTCCTGCTGCGCGCCGTAGATGCGGTAGGGGAGCTGGTCGTCCGTGGTGACGTGGTAGAACTGCGCCGTCGGCTGGTTCCCCTGCGTGCTCCACGTCTCGCCGCCGTCCAGGCTGATCGTGGCGCCGCCATCGTTGCCCTCGATCATGCGGTCCGGATCGGCCGGATCGATCCACAGGATGTGGCAGTCGCCGTGTGGCGTGCGCACCCGCTCGAAGGTCCGTCCGCCGTCGATCGAGCGCCACGTGCCCAGGTTCATCACCCACACCGTGTTCACGTCCCCCGGGTCCGCCGTCACCGCCGAGAAGTACCACGGCCGGATCATGAACTTCTGGTCCGCGTTCATCCGCCGCCACGTGGCGCCGCCGTCCCGCGAGCGGAAGATCCCGCCCGCCGAATCCGCCGCCTCCACGCTCGCGTAGACGACGCTCGGGTCCACCGGCGAAACAGCGACGCCGATCCGGCCGAGCGGCGCATCGGGCAGCCCCGGCACGGAGGAGAGCTCGCCCCAGGTGTCGCCCCCGTCCGTGCTCTTCCACAGCCCGCTCCGCCCGCCGCCCGCGCTGAAGCCCCACGGCATGCGCTCGAACTTCCACATGGCCGCGTACAGCACGCGCGGGTTCTTCGGGTCCAGCGCCAGGTCGATCGCGCCCGTGCTGTCGTTCACGAACAGCACCCTCCGCCAGCTCTTGCCGCCGTCCGTCGTCCGGTAGACGCCCCGCTCCGGGTTCGGTCCGAACGCGTGCCCAAGCGCCGCCACCCACACCCGATCCGGATCCCCCGGGTCCACCCGGATCGCCGCGATGTGGCGCGTGTCCTCCAGCCCCAGGTGCGTCCACGTCGCGCCGCCGTCCGTCGAGCGGTACATCCCCGTGCCGTACGTGATGTCCTCGCGCGGATCCGACTCGCCGCCGCCCGCGTAGACCACGTTGGGATCCGACGGCGCCACCGCCACCGCGCCGACCGACGCGAGCGACGTCTTCCCGTCCGTCACGTTGCGCCACGTCTCGCCCGCGTTCTCCGTCTTCCACACGCCGCCATCCACCGCGCCGAAGTAGAAGACGCGCGGGTCCGATGGGTCCCCCGCCACCGCATCCACCCGCCCGCCGCGGAAGGGGCCCACCAGCCGCCAGCGGAGGCCCCGGAGCGCCGGCGGCGTGCGCGCCGTGTCGGCCCCCAGAAGGGAGAGCGGCGCGCCGCCGCTCGCGCGCTGCGCCCACGCGGGGACGGGCGTCTGCACGGCGAGGAGAAGGGCCGCAAGGGCGAACGGCACGGGGACAGCCGCCTTCACGGCGCGGACGAGTGTCGCCACGGCGGACAGCGCGGGCACGGGACGCATCGGGGTCTGCTCCTGGGTCGGGTGGAGGTGGGGCAGGATGCGAGGCGCGCCGGGAGGCGCGCAAGCCCGGCGCCCGGAATGGCGGCGTCGGAGGCCGGGACCAAGACCGACAGCGGCCTCCTCGGCCGACTCGTTGCTCTCCCTGCTCCTTCCGACGGCCTCGCGCACCCGCTGGGCCGGGCGCAGGGGCGAGCAGGATCGGCGAGCGAACCCGTTGTGAGGATCGTAACCGCCTTCTTGATCGGCATTCGGGAAGAAAGGCGCATCGGGCGCCTCTCGGCGACGCCCCGACCGCGATCTTGCCCGATTTCCGAGATGTTTCTCGATCCGGACGGTCTGGCGCCCGTCCACTGCGCCATCTCTGATCGCGCCGCCACTGGAGTCGGGCGGCCTCGACGGAGAGGTGCACGCCGTACCTTGCCGGTGCCCGGACCTTCCATCATATTATCCGGATCAACGGATGAAGGAGGGAGCGATCGCCAGCCCTACGGTGGTACCGAACGTCTTCGAGCGCATGAGCGCACTGGCCGATGGGACGCGGGCGCGGCTGCTGCTCGTGCTCGAGCGACACGAGCTGACGGTGGGCGAGCTGTGCGCGGTGGTGCAGCTGCCGCAGTCGACGGTGAGCCGTCATCTGAAGGTGCTGGCGGGGGAGGGGTGGGTGGCGTCGCGGGCGGACGGCACGAGTCGGCGCTACCGGATGGCGCCGGAGCCGGGCTCGGAGGCGGAGCGGTTGTGGCAGGTGGTGCGGGGTTCGGCTGCGGTGGCGGTGGAGGCGGAGGCGGATGCGGTAAGGGCGGGGAGCGTGCTGGCGGAACGGCGCTCGCGCTCGCAGGAGTTCTTCCGGACGGCGGCGGGGCAGTGGGATGCGTTGCGGGAGGAGCTGTTCGGGGAGCGCGGGCCGCTGGTGGGGCTGCTGGGGCTGCTGGAGGGGAGCTGGGTGGTGGGAGACCTGGGGTGCGGCACGGGGGTGCTGGCGGCGGCGCTGGCGCCGTTCGTGGCGTGGGTGGTGGCGGTGGATGCGTCGCCTGGCATGCTCTCGGCGGCGGAGGCGCGCCTGCAGGGGCTGGGCAACGTGGAGCTGCGGGTGGGGGAGCTGGAGGCGCTGCCGGTGGCGGACGGCGAGCTGGACGCGGCGGTGCTGTCGCTGGTGCTGCACTACCTGCCGGAGCCGCGAGCGGCGCTGGCGGAGGCGGCGCGGGCGCTGAAGCCTGGCGGGCGGCTGCTGGTCATCGACATGCTGCCGCACGAGCGGGAGGAATACCGGGAGCGGATGGGGCACGTGTGGCTTGGGTTTCCGGCGGAGCAGCTGGAGGGCTGGCTGGGCGCGGCAGGACTGGAGCTGGCGGCGTACGTGGGACTGCCTCCGGATGCGGGGGCGAAGGGGCCGCTGCTGTTCGCGGCGACGGCGCGGCGTCGGGGCGTGGGCTGAGGTCGGGTGATCGGATCTTCAGGGGAGCTCAAGCGGGAGGAGACGGATGGCCATGACGGGAATCGCGGGGAACGGGGCCGGCACGGTGACCGAGCGGCCGCCGTTCCGGGTCCGGGACCTGGGGCTGGCGGAGTGGGGGCGGAAGGAGATCGGGCTGGCGGAGCAGGAGATGCCGGGGCTCATGGCGCTGCGGGCGGAGCACGCGGGGGAGCGGCCGCTCGAGGGAGCGCGAATCATGGGCTCGTTGCACATGACCGTGCAGACGGCGGTGCTGATCGAGACGCTGGTCGAGCTGGGCGCGGACGTGCGCTGGGTCTCGTGCAACATCTTCTCGACGCAGGACCACGCGGCCGCGGCGGTGGTGGTGGGGCGCGACGGCACGCCGGAGGAGCCGCGCGGCACGCCGGTCTTCGCGTGGAAGGGCGAGACGCTGGAGGAGTACTGGTGGTGCACCGAGCAGGCCCTCGCCTGGCCCGACGGCGGCGGGCCGACGCTGATCGTGGATGACGGCGGCGACGCCACGCTGCTGGTGCACAAGGGCGCGGAGTTCGAGAAGGCGGGCGAGGTGCCGGCCTTCGATGCGGAGAGGGAGCCCGAGGAATGGGGCGTCATCCTCGAGCTGCTGCGTCGCGTGCAGGCGGAGGACGCCGGGCGCTGGACGCGCATCGCGGCGGACATCCGCGGCGTCTCGGAGGAGACCACCACGGGCGTGCACCGGCTCTACGAGATGGCGAGGAACGGCACGCTGCTCTTCCCCGCCATCAACGTGAACGATTCGGTCACCAAGTCGAAGTTCGACAACATCTACGGCTGCCGCCACTCGTTGATCGACGGGCTGAACCGCGCCACGGACGTCATGATCGGCGGCAAGGTGGCCGTGGTGTGCGGCTTTGGCGAGGTGGGCAAGGGGTGCGCGCAGGCGCTGCGCGGGCAGGGCGCGCGCGTGGTCATCACCGAGATCGACCCGATCTGCGCGTTGCAGGCCGCCATGGAGGGCTACCAGGTGGCCACCCTCGACGACGTCGTCGAGAGCGCCGACATCTTCATCACCGCCACCGGCAACTTCAACATCATCACCGCCGACCACATGCGGCGCATGAAGGACAAGGCCATCGTCGGCAACATCGGCCACTTCGACAACGAGATCGACATGGCCGGGCTGCGCAGGATCGCCGGCATCGAGCACGTCAACGTCAAGCCGCAGTACGACCAGTGGGTCTTCCCGGACGGCCACTCCGTCATGATCCTGGCCGAGGGCCGGCTGCTGAACCTCGGCTGCGCCACCGGCCACCCGAGCTTCGTCATGTCCGCGAGCTTCACCAACCAGGTCCTGGCCCAGCTCGAGCTGCACGACCGCGCCGACAGCTACGAGAGGAAGGTCTACATGCTGCCCAAGGCCCTCGACGAGAAGGTCGCCCGGCTGCACCTCGAGAAGCTCGGCGTCCACCTGACCGAGCTGACCCCCGCACAGGCGGACTACATCGGCGTGCCGGTGCAGGGGCCGTACAAGCCCGACCATTACCGGTATTGAAAGGACGGGCTGCGGGCGGGGCTGGCCCTTGGCGGAAAGGGCCACTTATGTTATTTTATAGCATAAGGTTACGGCATACGACAGGAGTCCGACGGGGGTGGTCCGGATCGTGCACCTGAGGGGGCGCGACGGCACGGCGGACGCGGGACGGAGTTTCGGCCCGGCAGAGGGGGAAGCGGGCTCTGGGGGGGCCGGTTGGGCGGTGTCTTTGGATGGAGGTGAGCGGCATGCGTGTCCTAACGAGAGCACTGGTGGTGTCCTCTCTGGTGGTCGGCATGACGGGCTGCGGCCGGAAGGACCAGGCGCGCGACGTCCTGAACCAGGACGCGCTGCTACCGCAGTCCGGCGCGGTGGTGTCGCCGGCGGAGATGGGACTGGACTCGCAGTTCGCGGAGGCGATGTCGGGTTCGCCGGCGAGCGCGCCGGCTCCTGCGGCGCGGCCGGTGAGCACGCCTCGCTCGACGCGTCACACGTACAGCTCGCGGAGCTCGGCGCCCGCGCCGACGCGGACGGTGAAGCACACGAAGCGTGACGCGGCGATCGGCGCGGCTGCGGGCGCGGCGGTCGGCGGGCTGGCGACGCACAGCGTGAAGGGTGCCGTGATCGGCGGCGTGGTGGGCGGCGTGCTGGGCGGCGTGGTCGGCAACAACGTGGACGTGCAGCACAAGCACTGACGTCGCGCGCAGACGTGGCGGGAGCGGGACGGAGGGGCCCGGGCGAAATCGCCCGGGCCCCTCTCTTCGTGCGCGTCCTGTTACGCTCGGCGGACGGTTTGCTCAGTCGTTGTGGCCGAGGATGAGGGTGTCGTCGCCGGCGGTGATGGTGACGCTTCGGGAGAGGAATCCGGCCACGCCGGCGGCGGCGGCGAGGTCGACGAGGTAGACGCCGGCGGCACGGATGAAGAGCGACTGGGTGCAGAGGGCGGCGAGCTGGCCGACGATGCGCTCGAGCATGCCGTTGTCGGGCTCGTCGCGGGAGAAGGCCTCGGCGAGGGTGCGCAGGCCGCTGGTGAAGGAGGCGCAGGCGCCGGCGATGTCCCCATCGAGGTCGATGAGTCCGCCGAAGGTGTAGGGGTCGGGCGGCTGGAAGCGGCCCTCGCGGGCGGCCAGCGCGGTCGAGATCCTGCGGAAGTATCTCCCCGCGGCGCCCGCGTAGTCCTGGGCCTCGTGGCCGGGGTCGCGCAGGTAGGCGTCCCAGAGAGGCGTGTAGTAGGTGCGGCGCAACCTGACGTCGGCGCGCAGCGGCTCGTCGGTGTCCAGGAGCGGCATGGCGGCGGCGAGGGCGCCGGCGAAGCCGGGAGCTCCGCCGGTGAGCAGATGGTCGCACATGCGGCGAAGCGCGCCGTGGTCGATGCGGAGCTGCAGGCTGGTGGTGAACGACTTCTCCTCGGCGCCCGGGAGCTGCTTCTCGACGTCGGGCGGGTCGGCGGGGCCCAGCGCGCCCCAGATGAGGGCGGTGTCGAGCTGGGCACGCAGGTCGGAGCGCAACTTCCCCGCCCTGCCCTCCCAGACGAGCAGCAGGCCCGCGCGGTATTCGGAGAAGCGCGGCACGGGGCCGGCGGAGAAGCCGTCCATCCTGGCGGCGAGCGTGCCGGACCAGTCGACGTGGCCGCCCGGCCAGCTACCGTCGTAGCCGCGAGCGGCGGTGAAGGAGACGCGCTGGTGGCCGGCCGCGTCGGCGTCCGTCAGGCGGGTCGTCCGGCGCCGGTCCTTGCCCGAGAACTTCCAGCGGCCGATGCCGAGGGAAAGCCCGAAGCTGCTCCGGCTGTCGACGCTCTTCTGGCCGAGGAAGGTCTCGAGATCGAGGCCCACCTCGCCGGCCCGCAGCGCGTCGAGCACGACGCCGAGGCGGCCGCGCAGCAGATGCGGGTGGTAATGCCGGAGCGGGGCCTCGCCCCGGATGACGACCTGGAGGAGGCTGGAGGTGCTCTCGATGCGCTGGTAGGAGTAGCTGAAGCCGAGGGCGACGGCTCCCTTGACCGCGTCCTCGACCGCGCCGCTCACGTGGTCCTTGACGGTCTTCACGAGGTCGTCCCCGGTGGGCAGGCCGAGCCGCCGAGCGATCCCCTCCAGCAGTCGCCGCTGCGCGTCGGTGAGGGAGCCGGTCGCCGCGGCGAGCGCGTCGCGGACGGCCTTGCCGAGCGTGGCCTCGACGACGGAGTCCAGCACCATGCCGAGCGCGGCCGGGTCCGGCAGCGAGACGCTGAGGTTCAGCCCCGCGCCGCCGGAGGCGGTCGTCGACCGCGCCTTGCGCACGGCTGCGCGATAGTGGCCCGGCGTGCCGGCGACCCCGGAGAAGACGACGAGGAAGCGGTCGCGCACGGCTACGGACGCGTCCAGCGTCGCACTGGCGGCGACACGGATGGGAACGAGCGTGGGCGCGGAGACGAGCGGGGCGAGGGCGTGCATGGCGCCGGAGAGGACATCGGACCAGGCGAGCTTCAGGCTGGCCTGGATCGAGCCGGGCACCTCGAGCAGGAGCGCGTCCTCGGGGCCGAGCGCGAGCACGTCCTCCACGCGGAATGCGAATCGTGGGCTCGTGAGCGCGGCGCGCGTGGCGGCCGGCGCCTGCTCGGTGCACGCCCGGCACGTGTAGCTCGCGAGTATCAGGGCGGCGTCGGCTTCGACGTCGAAGCCGAGGTCGGCGAGCCTGGTGCCGCCGCTCGCCCGCACGCTCGCCGTGACGCCGGTCTTGAGCCAGGCCGCGTCGGCGTGGAAGGCGATGGGTGGTGGCGGATCGCCGGCGGCGCCGGACAGGACGCCATCGTCGTCGTGGTCGTCGGCCGCGTTGAAGAGCTGGACCTCGAGCGCCGCCCCGGCGCTGAGCCGGAACACCGCCTGGCCGGCGAGGGGCGGGGCGGGCAGGTCCAGGGGCAAGGCGAAGCCCTCGCCCAGCGGGACGGCGAGCAGCTTCGCGCCGAGACCCGGATCACAGAGCTGCTTCGCGGGGATGGCGTCGAGCACGGAATCGGCGACGCCGAGCACGGCCTTGACGGTGGACATGATTCACCCTCGAGCGGCTCGGGGCTTGCGGCAACGGCAGTGGAGGGCGAAGCTAATGCGCACCCGGGAGTCGGCTTTGTCAAGAGACGCGTTCCGCACGACGCGCTAACGGCCGGCTCCCTCCACGCTGTCAACCGGCGCCGGCGCGTCCGGCATGGACCATGCGCCGCGCGCAGCCAGCTCGCTCCCGCCGCCGCGCCGAGACCGCGCCGGGCTTGCCGGCCGAACACGCCAGGACCGCACCCCACGGAGAACGCGAATGGCTGCCACGAAGAGCCCCACGAGCTTCTCACACTCCGACGCTCCGGAGCCGCACAAGGCGCGCACCCAGGCGATCCTTCGCGAGCACCCGGAAGTGCGGCAGCAGATCGGAAAGAACCCGTACTCGTTCGGGCTGATCGTGCTGCTGGTGGCGCTTCAGCTCGTGCTGGCGTACTGGCTCGCGGCGGAGCCGTGGTGGGCGCTGCTGCTCGTGGCCTACACGATTGGCGCGGTGGCTGATCACGGGCTCTTCGTGCTCGTCCACGAGTGCGCGCACAACCTGCTCTTCCGGAAGCCGGTGCTGAACACGCTGGCGGGTATGCTGGCCAACGTGCCGAGCGTGATCCCGTCATCGGTCTCCTTCAAGCGCTACCACCTGAAGCACCACTCCTATCAGGGCGTCTACGAACTGGACGCGGACATCCCGAGTGAGTGGGAGGCGCGGCTGGTCGGGAACTCGGCGATCCGGAAGGCCGCCTGGCTGCTGCTCTTCCCCCTCTTCCAGATGCTCCGGCCCTTCCGCATCACGAGCATGCGGCTCATCGACCGATGGGTGGCCGTGAACATGGCGATCATCTTCGCCGTGGACATCGTCATCATCGCGCTGCTCGGACCGACCGCGTTCCTGTACCTGCTCGCGTCCGTCTTCTTCTCGGTCGGCCTGCATCCGGTGGGCGCCCGCTGGATCCAGCGGCACTGGCTGGTGGAGGACGAGCAGGAGACCTACAGCTACTACGGCAGGATGAACCTGCTGGCGTTCAACGTCGGCTTCCACAACGAGCACCACGACTTCCCCTCGATCCCGTGGAACCGGCTGCCGCAGCTCGAGAGGACCGCGCCCGAGTACTACAAGCAGCTGACTTCCCACACCTCGTGGACGAGGCTGCTGCTCAAGTTCGTCTTCGACCCGAGCCTCTCGCTCTACTCCCGGATGGTGCGCGACAGCCGCGACGGCAGCCCCGAGCCCGCTCGCGAGCCGGTGGAAGCCGCCGCGCCCGTGGCCGCGACCGCTGCCGCGCAGGCACCCGGAAGCTGAGGGCGCCCGGCACGGCGCTCACATCCGCCCCGCCGCCTCGGCCAGCTGGAACCCGCGCCGGCTGAGGCGCTCGACCTGTTCGAGGAGCCGCGCCAGGATGCGCCGCGCCGGCTCGGTGCCGGGGCCGTGGAGCACGCCCTCGAGCTCCTCGCGCAAGTGGCCGAACTCGCGCTCGAGCGCCTCCTCGCGCCACCCCTGGCGGCAACGCTGCGCTCCGTGCAGCTCCGCCGTCAGGCGCTGGACCTTGCTGGCGTCGCGCAGCCCCGGCGAGGAGGTGCCGCCGGATTCGCCGACCAGGATGAGTGCCTGGGCGAGCCCGGTCACGAGCCCGGCCGCGTGGCCGACGACCTCGGCTTCCGGCGCCCCGGCGATGGCCGGCATGCCGTCATCGGCGCGCAGGCGTCGGCCGAGCCCGTAGATGATGGGGTCGAGGGAGCGGAGCAGGCGACGCGCGGCGGTGGCGAGGCCCTGGAGCTCGACGTCGGGATCGGCTCCGAGTCCGTGCTCTGGATCGATCAGGGCGTCGGGGGAGGCCGGCAGCCAGAGCGTGAAGCAGGAGCCCTGGCCGGGCGTGCTCCGCACGGTCAGGTCGCCGCCCATGAGGCGGGCGAGCTGACGGCTGATGGTCAAGCCGAGACCCGTTCCGCCCTCGCGGCGGGTAAGGCCCGAGGTGCCCTGGTAGAAGGGCGCGAAGATGCCGTGTATCTCCTCCGGCGCGATGCCATCGCCATCGTCCTCCACCTCGATGAAGACCCAGCGTCCGTCGCGCGGCAGGCGCGTCCGGTTCCCCGGGCGCGCCGCGGCGCCACAGCGGACGGTGACCCGGCCCCCGGCGGGCGTGAACTTCGCCGCGTTGGAGAGCAGGTTCACGAGGATCTGGCGGACGCGATCCTCGTCGCCCACGTAGCAGAGATCGGGGTCCCCGCCGTGGTTCTCGACCAGGATCCCGCGCTCCGCCGCCTGCGGGCTGATCAGCGCCAGCGCGTCCAGCACGACGTCCGGGACGATGGCCCGCTGGTGCTCCACGCTCATCTGGCCCGACTCGACCTTGGCCAGGTCGAGCACCTCGTTCACGAGCCCGAGCAGGTGCCGGCTGCTCAGCTGGATGCGCTCGACCTGCGCCCGCTGCTCCGCCGTCAGCGGCCCCGCCAGCTCCATCTCGAGGAGCTCGGCGTAGCCCGTGATGGCGTTGATCGGGGTGCGGATCTCGTGGCTCATGGTGGCCAGGAACAGCGACTTGGCCTGGTTGGCGGCTTCCGCCTCGGCGCGCGCGAGCTGGGCCTGCCGGAACAGGCGCGCGTTGTCCACCGCGATGGCGCTGCGCGTGGCCAGGTCCTCCGCCAGCGCAAGGTCCGACTCACCGTAGTGGTAGCCGCTCTCCGGCATGACGAACGTCACCGCCCCGAGCACCACGCCGCGCGCGACGAGCGGCACGACCATGAGCGAGCCGATGCCGAGCGCCCGCAGGTGCGCCAGGTTCTCCTCGCTGTGCGCGGCGTTCACGAGCATCCCGTCCGTGACACGCGGGATCACGCGCGAGCAGCGCGTACGCACCACCGCCGGCACGCCCATCGGATCCTCGCGCTCCGGCGGCCAGCCGTCCTCCAGGCTGCGCGCCAGCATCTGCTTCTCCGGATCGGGGTGCACCACCGCCAGGCGGCGCATGCGGCCGTCATCCTCGATGATGTCCACGAAGCACCACGCACCCAGGTGGGGCAGCGCGAGCTCGGCCACCGTGGCGAGCGTCGTCTCGTAATCGAGGGAGCTGGCGAGGAGTCGACTGGCCTCCGCCAGGAAAGCCGCGTCCGACGGCCCCATTGAACCGGCGGCGCGGAAGCGTAGCGGCCGTTCGGTGCCACCCGGCCCCGGTCTCGGCGGTTTGTCTTCGTCCCCGGCCTCGCCGTCTCGGCCGGAGACGACGGTTTCGACCTCGGTTTCCGTCGTCCTGTCCAACGCGTCGTCCTCCGCAAATCCGTTCTGCCCGCTCGATTTTGCAAGCTTCGTGCACAAAAATGCCGGGGTCACGCGCCACCCTTCGCCTCCGTCAGCGCACGGTCCGCGAAGGCGTCCACGAGCCGCGGAGCCAGCGCGGCGAACGGGACGGCGGCGGCCGCCGCGTCGCCTTCCGCGAGCAGCCGCGCCAGCGACGTTGCGAGCTCCGGCCGCGCCTCGCCGGCCAGACGCGTGGCGAACGCCCCCGCGTCCACGCCGTAGCGCCCGAGGTCCCGCAGCGCCTGCGTGAGCAGCACGTTGTGCGGCCCCTCCCACGTCTCCATGATCACCGCGTCGCGCCAGAGCCGCGGCAGCGGCGAGAAGCGCTCCTCGATGCCGTTGCCGCCGAGCAGCATCATCGCGTCGTGGACGAGCATCGTGGCGCGGCGGGTGAGCACCGGCTTGCACAGCGAGAGCAGCACGCGGAAGTCCGCGTCTTCCACCCGCCACAACCGGAGCAGATCGAAGAGCGCCGCGGCCGCCCGGTCCGCCTCCCGGCGCAGCGTGTCGAGCGTCTCGGCCACGAGCGGGAAATCCGCGATGGGGCGCCCGAAGGCGACGCGGCGGCCCGCATACGTCCGCGCGATCCGCTCGGCGCGGCGCAGCGTGGCCGCCGCCACGCTGACGCAGCCGAAGCGCGAGGGCGTGAGCACGTAGCGGAGCAGGTTGGCGAGCCCGCGGTCGAGCGGCCCGACGGGCGTGGCGCGGGCGCCCTCGAAGGTGACCTCGGCGGTGGCCAGCTCGCGCGTGCCGAGCTTGTCCTTCAGCCGCTCGATGCGGCAGCCGTTGCGCACAGCCTCGCCGTCGAGGAAGGCGGGGACCAGGAAGAGGCCGATGCCGCGGCCGCCGGGAGGCGAGTCCGGCGGGCGCGCCGTCACCAGGAAGTAGTCCGCGTTGATGTTGGAGCAGAACCACTTCGTGCCGAACAGCCGGTACGCCTCGGCGTCCGGCTCGGCGCGCGTCTCGTTGGCGGGGACATCCGAGCCGCCCTGCGGCTCCGTCACGAACTGCGCGGCATGCCACACCCGCTCGGGCGTGGAGCCGCGCACGCGGGACACGGCCTCGCGGTGGTCGGGCCGGTCGCCGAGCGCCTCGAGCGCGCGCACGAACCCGTCCGTACAGGCCATCGAGCAGCCCACGCCCGCCTCCCCGTTCTGCTGGTACAGATAGCAGGCGGCGTAGAAGTCGAACGGATCGCCGTGCACCGCGCCGAGGTGGGCGCGCCCCTCGACCTCCGCCAGGGCGCGCCGGGTGGAGGCGGGCAGCACGACCGCGTCGACGCGGCGGCCGTACGCATCGAAAGGCTCGAGCCGCGGCGCGTTCTCCGGGCGCGCCGACTCCTCGGCCAGCCCGGCCAGCCCGCCGGCACAGGCGCGGCCCCAGGCGCCGTGGGCCGCGTCCGCCGCGGGATCGGGGCCGCGGTGGCGGGCGAGGATGCGGCCGAGCAGGGGGTCGTCCGCGTACCAGTCGCGTGGGAGCGCCTCGAGGAATGGCTCGTAGCTGTAGGGCATGGGACCTCCACGGAAAGAAACGCGGGCCGTGCGGGCGAGGCCGGCTCGCTCCCGCCGTTCAGTTCCCGCGCGCCTCTTCCGGCACGAACCTCAGGTCCTGGTAGTCGTAGCTGAAGTCGGCCAGCGGGGAGACGGCCTTCATGGTGACGTCGCGGATCGAGCCGTCGGGGCGGAGCGCGAAGGTCACGAAGGCGTCCGGGATGCTGGGGCGGCGCCAGCGCGCCACGAAGGTGTCGTACTGCCAGTGCTCGAGGTCGGCGACGAAGGCGGGGGAGTGGCTGAAGCGGAGGACGAGCCGGCCGTCCTCCAGGCGGATCGTCGCCTGGCCGTACATCGCGTCCTCGTAGCGCCCGGCGTAGCGGGCGAGGGGCAGCGACGGGCCGGCCGTCGAGTCGCGGGCGGCGGCCTGGCGGCGCTCGACGGCCGCGGCGCGGGCGATGGAGGAGTCGCGCGCGGCGGCGAAGGCGGCGATCCAGTCGGTCTTCGGCGCCCGCAGGTACCGGTCGAGCACCCAGAACGCCACCGCGGTCGAGGCGCTTGACTCCGAGCTCGTGAGCACGACGACGCCGAGCTTCTCCGAGGGGACGAGGACGGTGCGGGAGATCATGCCGGCGAGGCCGCCGGAGTGGAGCGCGATCTTCCTGCCGCGGTAGTCGCGGACGTTCCAGCCGAGGGCATATTCCTGGAACTGCGGCTGGTACGGCTCCAGTTGCGGGATGGTGGTGCCGATCGGCTCGGGGGTGCGGCCCGTCCACATCTCGCGCGTCCGCTCGGCGCTCCAGAGGCGGCGGCTCGTGCCCGCGATGCGGCCGGAATCGAGCTGAACGAGGAGCCAGCGTGAGAGGTCCGCCACGCTGGCGTTGATGGCGCCGGCGGGCGCGATGTTGTCCACGGTGTCGCGCGCGACCACGACGAGCTTGCCGTCGCGGAGGGTGTAGGGTGTGGCGACGTCCATGCCGGGCCGGAAGGCCGTGACGCTCGTGTTGGCGTCCGTCATGGCGAGCGGCTCGAAGATCCGCGCCTTCACGAACGCGTCCCAGATGGTGTCGGTCACGGCGGGGATGATCTGGCCGGCCGCCACGTAGAGGACGTTGTCGTAGGCGTACGCGCTGCGGAAGCTGGTCTCGGGAGGGATCGCGCGCATGCGGCGGATGATCTCCTCGCGGCCGTAGGTCGAGTTGAGCCAGAGCAGGTCCCCCGCGCCCAGGCCGAGGCCGCTCCTGTGCGTGAGCAGGTCCTCGACCGTGAACTCGCGCGTGACCCACGGGTCCGAGAGCTGGAACCACGGCAGGAAATCGGTGACGTGGTCGGTCCAGTGGAGCTTCCGCTCGTCCACCAGCATGGAGAGCGCAGCGGTGGTGAACGCCTTGGTGTTGGAGGCGATCTGGAAGAGGGTGTGCGCGTCCACGGGCGCGGCCTCGCCCAGCGTGCGCACGCCGTAGCCCTTCGTCAGCACGACGCGGTCATCCTTCACGATGGCGAGGGCGAGGCCCGGCACCTGGAACGTCTTCATGGCGCGGGCGACCTCGGCATCGAGGCCCGCGGGCGGCGTTGCGGCGCGCTGTGCCTCGAGCGGCGCGACGCCGAGCGCGGCGAGCGCGGCGACCAGTCCCGCGGCCGGAAGGGCGCGCCGGGCTCGCGCGCCGGTGCGAGCGGAGCGGCGACGGCCGGAGAGGCCAGGGCCGGACGGACGGACGGCGGACCAGCTTCGGAACGCGGAGCTCACGGAGCGCACCTCCTGCGGGGCGGATCTCGGGTGTCGCGCTAAAGGGCGGTGCCGGCCGGTGCGCACGCAAGGGGCGGTGGTGGCGGGGTCGCTTCGCCGAGGGCCCCTCGGCCGCCGGCCTTCAGCCCGCCTCGATCAGCTCGCGCAGCAGGTGCCAGGCGGTGGCCTGCGCCTCCTGGATGCGCGGGATGTGCTGCGAGGGCGAGAGGATCACGTGGTCCGCGAGGCCGTCGGCGAGGATACGGCCGCCCTCGTACCCGACGAAGGCAACGCTGGCGAGCCCGCGCCGGCGCGCCTCCTCGAGGGCGGCGATGACGTTGCGCGAGTCGCCGCTCGTGGAGAAGGCGAGGAGCGCGTCCCCCGGGCGGCCCCAGGCGATCACCTGGCGGGCGAACAGAGCGTCGGGGCCGATGTCGTTGGCGAGCGCGGTGAGGATGGCCGCGTCCTCGGTGAGGTCGAGCGCGGCACGCGCGGGCCAGCCGTGCGGCGGATCGCGCAGGTCGGCCACGGCGTCCATGGCGTCCGTGGCCGAGCCGCCGTTGCCGATGGCGAGCAGCGTGCCGCCTCCGTCCAGCGCGCGGCGGAGGGTGGCGGCCGCGTCCACGAGGCCGGCCGCGGACCGGTGCACGGTACGTGCGCGCAGCGCGGCGACCTCATCGGACTTCATGACCACGGAGCGGCGCACGTCATCGAGGACGGCGTCGAGGTCGTGCTCCTGCTGGGCGAGGAACGGGTAGAGGAAGCTGGCGCCGCCGGCGTCGTGAGACGTGCGCGCGCCGCCTCCCTCGAGCAGGCCGGGGTGCTCGAAGAACAGGTGCACCAGCTCCCACAGCACGTGGTAGAGCGTCTCGACGATCTCCTGGCGGACGAACGGATCGGCGGCCGGTGGATCGAAGCTCCACTCCGCCGCGCCGCCCGCGGCGAAGTCGACGGTGAGGCAGCCGCGCGCACGCAGCGCAGCCACGCTCGCGTTCAGCGCGGCTCGCGCCTCGGCCGGCCCCGCATCGGTCCCGAAGGCGAGCACGATGTCACCGGAGGCGACGAGGGCGTCCGCCTGCGCCGCGATGTCGCCGCCCTCCGGCGCGAGCCCGAGCGCAGGGAGCGCGCGCTTCCCGACGATGACGGGGTGCACGAACTCGACGGCGACGTGGCGCGCGTCGGAGCGGGCCGCGGGCGTCGCGGCGAGCGCGACCAGCCGGCCGCCGCGGGCGAAGCGCTCGGCCATGGCGTGGCAGAGCCGGGCCAGCCGCCCGGCCTCCGCGCCGAAGAAGCGGCGCCCCGCGACGGCGCGTTCCTGGACGCGCCGGTCGAGCAGCGTCCCGGCTGACTGGAGCTCCGCGGGCGACGCGAGCGCGGTCGGCGGTGCGGCGCCGGCTCTCACGTCGTCGCCATGGCCGCGTTCTTCACGAGCGTGTCGCGGATCGGGATCAGCGATTCCTCCATCGCGTGGGCGTCCCGCAGCCACGCGAGCAGCAGCTCGTTGCGGTCCATCTCGCCTCCTCCTCGGTGCAGCCTACATCCGCTCCATGTTCCAGTACCGGCGCATCGCCGGCAGCTCCTTGCGCACGCCGCTCGCCAGCAGCACGCCCACGCCGACGAGCAGCAGCCAGCCGATCCAGCTCCGTCCTCCGTTGCCTTCGTGCTCGGTCTCGTCCTGCCGTCCCATGGGTCACCCTTCCTGTTGGAGAAGATCGCCGAGGAGCGCCTCGACCTGCGCGGCCGCGGCGTCCACCGCGGCGGAAACGGGCGCGCTGAGCTCGGCCAGGACCTCGTCCGCGTCCGGGTCGGGCACCACCGCCGGCTCACATCCCACCACCAGCAGGCGGCTGGGGAGCGGGCCGAGCGCGCGGGCAAAGGCCAGCACGCGGACCGGATCCATGCCGTGCGTCTCGATGCCGATCGGACCATCCGCGTCCACGCCGGCATCGATCACGTAGAGCGTGCCGGGCGTACGGCCGCGCGGCACCGCATCGACGAGGATCACCGCGTCGTAGTCCTGCAGCGCGTAGGCCAGGTCCATGCCGCGGATCCCGAAGTCGTGGACCACCACCCCGGCCGGCAACGCGCGGTCGTGGAGCCGGCCGGCGACTGCGCTGCCGAAGCCATCGTCGCCGAGGAAGATGTTGCCGATTCCGGCCACGAGGATCCGCGCCGGCGGCGGGAGCGGCTCGATCTCCTCCACGCGGAAGAAGAAGCGGTGCCCCGGCTGGCGCGCCATCCCGAGGTCGCGTCCGGGGTCGTCCTCGACGGTGACGGCCACGTGGAGAAGGCCGCCCTCGTCCTCGTCGATCCCCTCGACGATCGCCACCCGCCCGGCCAGGGCGAGGTCCATGATGTCGCCGCCGGGACGCGGCCGCAGCCTCACCCGGCTGCCCCGGCGGAGCTCGACGCCCGCCACCTGGACGCTCTCGGGGCCGGGCCGCTCCATGTCCTCCCAGAAGCCCTGCGGATCAGCCCGCATCGCGAGCCTCCCGCGCCGGCGCACGCGGCGGCGCCCGCAGCCCGCCGACATCCCGGAACGTGCCGTGAAGCCCCATCATCTGGCGCTGCGTGAGCGCCTCTGTCCGCTCGAGAATCTCGCGCGTGCGCGGGTCCGCGCTGCGCATCGCCTCCCGCTCCGCGTCCGTGAGGCCGAGAATGTTCAGCACGAGCAGCTCGTCGATCTCGCCGCCGTCGAAGAGGTCGCCGGGGCTCTCGGGCGCGACGCGCGGATAGTCGGACAGGATGATCGGCGCGGCGAGCATCTCGCTCCGGCTGCCGGGCTCTCCCACCAGCACGGGCCAGCAGCCGCGGCTCTCGCAGCGCGCCACCGCCTCTCCGAGCGCCGGCGGCGGGTCGGTCATGGACACGAAGCGGGCGCTGCGGGCGCACAGCGCGATGTGCGTCGAGATGAAGCTGGACCGGAGCGCGGACTCGCGGTTCTCGCCGTCCCAGGGCGTCACGTTCTCGGCGACGACGCGCACCCGCGCCAACCGCGCGCCGGCCGGCTCTGCGTACGCCCGCAGGCGCCCCTCGAGCCCCCTCCAGGCCCGGACCAGCACACCCGCGGGGCGGCCTCCCGCGCCCGGGATCGGCTCCCGCTCTTCGCCCGGCGGGATCCGGATCTCGCGCTCGAGCGAGGCGGCGCGGCCCACGCGCAGGCCACGCAGCGACACGTCGCGCTCGCGCGCCTCCTCCCAGCGCTCGTAGCGCTCGCCGCCCACCTCCAGCGCATCGACGAACCGGAGCGTGTCCCCGTCGCGCTCGGCCACGCGCCGCTCGACCACCTGGAGGAAGCGCACCGAGAGGTTGACGGCGGGGGGCCCGGCGCCCGGGTCGTCCGGCAGCTCGACCAGCAGCTCGGCCTGCATGCAGCAGGCGTCGTCCTCGTGGCCGCGCGCCGTCCAGCCGGGCGGGAACACGCCGCCGAACGTCCAGCGCCGCTGGTTCTTGAGCGCGCTCGTGCGATACGGCCAGAGCATGTAGCCCTCGTAGAGCACGGCGCGCGCGATTGCGCGAACGGCGTCCGTTGCGCCGTGCGCCGGCTCGCCCTGGTGCCGTCGGCCGCGCGGGTGCGCCCCGGCGGCCTGGCGGCCGCGGCGCGGCGGCCGCGCCGCGGCGTCCTCCGCGGCGCCACCGCTCCCGCGCGCACCGCTCATGTCTCGTCCCGCTCGAGCAGGGCCTCGATGGTCGCATCCCACGTGGGCGGCGAGTGGCCGGCGCGAAGCGCGTCGAGGCGGTCGAACAGGTCGCGGCGCATGCGGATCCACGCCGCGTTCGGGTAATGGCTCTCCATGAGCTCCTGCCACAGCGCGGCCGGCATGGCGTAGCGCGCCTCGCGGTCCCACGGCAGCCGGGCGGCGCGCAGGGCGCCGTCCGGGGCGGCGTAGAAGACGGTGCCGCTGAAGAGGAACTCCAGCGGGATCTCGCCCTCCCGGACGGCGTTCAGGTACTTCGAGGCGGAGACATCGAAGTCGTAGCCGCACGGGACGCGCAGGGCGACAGTCGCGGCGCCGGTGAAGGCCGGCACGACCCGGCTGGTGTCGACCCAGAAGAGGCTGCGCAGATTGCGGCCCCAGTCCGGGCGCTCGCCGAAGAGCTCGCGCAGGCCGGGCAGGGACGGATCCTCGTAGGCGCGCTCGGGGGCGCGGATCCGGATCTGCGCGTCCAGCGCGAGCGAGCGCACCTCGGCGCCGGCCGCGTCCACCAGCAGCGCGAACTCGAGCGTGGGCGCGGCCGCGAACTCGACGACGCGCGCGCTCCCGACGCGGAAGCTCAGGTCGGGCGGCCCGGTCCCGCCCGGCACGGGCCGGCCGGCCGGCGCGGGGGCGAGGATCGGCGGCACGGCCGGGCGCGGCCGCAGCGGCGTGCTCATGCCGGCGAGAGGTTCGGCATCTCGGGCAGGATCGCGTTGCTCGAGTCGGCGTTGATCCCCGTCGATCGGCGCGCGGTCGAGCGGCCGTCCGGCAGGTGGCCGTCCATGGCCTCGTAGTTGCCAAGCGCGTTCCCCTCCGCGACGCCGTGCACGTGCGACGGCCGGGTCGGCGTGGTGTCCGCGCGCCCCACCCGCAGGTTGTCCCGTGTGCGTGTACCCATGCTCCCGCTCCTTCCCGTGATCAGCCCGCGGCCTGCTCCACGCTCCGGCGGGTGCCGCCGCGCGCGGGCCGCGCGCGCGCCGAGACGGCGTCGAAGAACGCGGCCAGCCGCTCCCATACCTCGCTTCCCCCCGCCAGCCCCTTCCAGTGCGCCCGGATCAGCGCGACGAGCTCGTAGCAGACGTCGATCGGCACCAGCCAGTAGCGCTCGCCGCCGCGCGTGCGGTCCACGAGCAGCGCCTCCACGTCCGGATCCAGCTCGCGCAGGACCGGGTTGCGCTCCGCCAGCTCGTCCCAGCGGTCGAGCCCCAGCTGCGACTCCACCGCCCCCGCCGGCCCCGGATAGAACGCCACCACCCGCCCCGCGGCGCTGTCGGGGAAGAAGAAGGCCATGTCCACCGGCACCGCCAGCGCCGCCCACAGCGGCGCGGGCAGGTCGAACCCCTCCAGCGCCAGCACCCGGTCGGGCACCACCCGGTACTGCCCGCCGGCCGCCTCCCGGCAATCGAACAGCACCGAGCATGCCCGGCACACGCAGCGCAGCTCGCGCGCCCCGATGTCGGCCAGGTGGCGGTGCCGCTCCGCGATCGGCTGCGCGCACAGCTCGCAGCGCAGCGTGCCGTCCACCTCCGGCCCGCCCGGGGAGCCCCCGGCCGGCGCGGGGCCGCGCAGCCGGGCGAGCGTGCCGGCCAGCTCGTCGCCTGCGGCGGGCGCAGGCGGGATTCGCCCCGAGGCCAGCGCGGCAAGACGCGGCGACGCGAGACGCGACGCGGGCGTCACCGGTGGGCCCCGTTCCGTCCCGCCTCGAGCTTCACGAGCGGCGGGCCGCCGGGGCCGCCCGGCACCTCGGCCGGATCGACGAACCCCAGCGGATGCAGGCCGTGGATCATGAGCAGATGTCCGATCAGCTCATCGCGGGCGAGGTCCGCGGGCCGGACGGTCGAGTCGGGCGCCTCGAGCCGCTCGAGGACCCGCTCGAGGCAGCCGCCGTAGAGCTCGAGCACCGCCTGCAGGGCCTCGAGCGCGCGCTCCCGCTGCGACGCCGGCATGCCGTCGATCGCCTCGAGCGCGCGCTCGACCCTGCGGACACGGCCCCGCGCCTCCGCCGCCCCCCCGTCCCCGCTCATCCGTGCTGCGCCCCGAACATCGGGGAATGCACGGTCTTCAGCGTCTTCCCGCCGCCGAGGTACATGTGCACGCCACACGGCAGGCAGGGATCGAAGCTGCGCACCGTGCGCATGATGTCGATGCCCTTGAAGTCGTCCCTGCCGTTCTCCTCGAAGATGTGGAGTCCCTGTACCGCATCCTCGTAGGGCCCGGGCGTGCCGAAGGAGTCGCGCGGGCTGGCGTTCCAGGGCGTGGGGGGGTAGGGGTGGTAGTTGGCGATCTTGCGATCCCGGATGACCAGGTGGTGCGAGAGCACGCCGCGCACCGCCTCGTGGAAGCCGCAGCCGATCGCCTCGTCGGGGACCTCGAAGCCCTCGAACGTCTTGGTGCGGCCGGCGCGAATCTCGGCCATGGCCTTGTCATAGAAGAACAGCGCCATGGCGGCCGCGTAGCCGACGAAGTAGATGCGGGCGCGATCGCGCTCGATCGTGTTCGCCCACTGCGGCACCTTCCACTCGAAATCCATCTCGCCGAAGGCGGCGCTCCTCGGGAAGTGCATCTGCACGCTGTTGCCCGTGGCCTTCAGGAACGGCGTGTCCACCCGGCCGGCCAGCGCCGTGGCCCACAGCCTGGCCAGCGCGCCGCCGCCCGTCTCCAGCGGCAGGTGCTCGCCGTCGTGGAACCAGCGCGGGCTCATGACCCAGCTGTAGTTGCCGTCGAAGTTCCGCTTCTGCGGCTTGGGGATCGTGGTCTGGTTCCACGGGTGCCGCTTGTCCACGGGGTTGCCCAGCGGGTCGCGCTTCACGAACACCTCGCCCGAGTCCTGCCAGTCGTCGTAGAAGGAGCTGCCGAGCAGGATGCGGATGCCGAGGTTGATGTCGACCAGGCTGGTCGTGACCAGCTCGCCATCCACGACGACGCCGGGCGTCACGTACATCTCGCGCCCCCACTCCGCCATGCTCTCGTACCTGTAGTCCGTGGCGTCGGGGTTCATGAAGGAGCCCCAGCAGCCGAGCAGCGTGCGCCGGCGGCCGACCTCCTCGTATCCCGGCAGGGCGTCGTAGAAGAAGTCGAAGATGTCGTCGTTGAGCGGGACCGCCTTCTTCACGAAGTCGAGCACGTGGATCAGCCGGGTGAAGTAGTCCGTGAAGACCTGCGGCGTGGCCACGGTCCCGACGCCGCCCGGGTAGAGCGTGGACGGGTGGACGTGGCGGCCCTCCATGAGGCAGAACATCTCGCGCGTGGTGCGCGAGAGCTGCAGCGCCTCCTTGTAGATGCTGCCCTCGAAGGGGTTGAAGGCGCGCATGATGTCGCCGATGGTGCGGAAGCCGTGGATGTCGGCGTGCGGCGCGGCGGTGCTGTTGGCCTTGTCCAGCAGCGACGGATTGGTCTCCTTCACCATCTGCTCGCAGAAGTCCACGAAGACCAGGTTGTCCTGGAAGATCGTGTGGTCGAACATGTACTCCGCGGCCTCGCCCAGATTCATGATCCACTCGGCCAGCGGCGGCGGCTTCACGCCATAGGCCATGTTCTGCGCGTAGACCGAGCAGGTCGTGTGGTTGTCCCCGCAGATGCCGCAGATGCGGCTGGTGATGAAGCCCGCGTCGCGCGGGTCCTTCCCCTTCATGAACACGCTGTAGCCGCGGAACAGCGAGGACGTGCTCCTGCACTCCACGACCTCGTTGTTCGAGAAGTCGATCTTGGTGTAGATGCCGAGGTTGCCGATGATCCGCGTGATCGGGTCCCAGGCCATGTCCACCAGCTCGCCGCGCTCCGGCTTGATGATCTCGCTGTCCGTCGTCGTCGCCATCTCTTCGTCCTCCTCAGCCCTGCGGGTAGCGCGGCGAATAGCCCGTGGTCAGCTCCGGCCGGTTGTGCCTCCACTTCGGTTCCCTGTTCACCGTCAGGTTGGTGATGCCGCGCAGCTTGCGGATCATGGTGCCGTAGATGTGCACGGTGTTGCTCGAGACCGTGCCGCCCGGCGGCATGTCCATGAACGGCATGAACTTGTCCGGGAAGCCCGGCATGGTGCAGCCGATGCAGATGCCGCCCACGTTGGGGCAGCCGCCGATGCCGTTCATCCAGCCGCGCTTCGGCACGTTGCAGTTCACGACCGGGCCCCAGCAGCCGATCTTCACCTGGCACTTGGGCGAGTTGTAATCGAGCGCGAAATCGCCCTGCTCGTAGTAGCCCGCCCGGTCGCAGCCCTCGTGCACCGTCTTGCCGAAGAGCCAGGTCGGCCGGAGCTGCTCGTCCAGCGGGATGACCGGCGCGAGCCCAGCCGCCTGGTAGAGCACCCACGTCAGCGTCTCCATGAAGTTGTCCGGCTGCACCGGGCAACCCGGCACGTTCACCACCGGCAGCCCGCCGGCGGAGCGGAAATCCCAGCCCAGGTAGTCACAGAGTCCCATGCAGCCCGTCGGGTTGCCCGCCATGGCGTGGATGCCGCCGTAGGTGGCGCAGGTCCCGATGGCGACCACCGCCCAGGCCCGCGGCGCCAGCCGGTCGAGCCAGGTGGTCAGCAGGATCGGGTTGCCATCCTCGTCGTTTCCCATGGCGGACCAGTAGCCGCCCTCCTCGTGGATGTTCTCGTTCGGGATCGACCCCTCCACGACCAGGATGAACGGCGCGTCCAGCTCGTCCCGGTACGCCTTCCAGAACGGCTCCATGAACGCGTCCCCCGTCTCCTTCGCCAGCACCTTGTTGTGCAGGTGCACCTTCGGAAGGCCCGGGATCAGCCCCATCAGCACGTCCTCCAGCCGCGGCTGCATGGCCGCCGTAACCGACACGGAGTCGCCGTCGCAGCTCATCCCCTCCGACGTCCAGAGGATGTAGATCTCGTCCATCCCTTTCGCGCCCCCTGCCTGACCACTCACGCCGACCTCCCTTCGGTAAAGCAGAATCCCTGCGTGCTGCTCGCGGCCGCCCACGCCCACCCCACCCACACCCGCCGTTGCGCAGTCTCGCCGTTCACATCGGCACCGCCGCCTCCGTCTCCACCTCCAGCCAGTCGATGAGCAGCTCCTCCCCGCTCACGACCTCCACGTCCAGCGCGCCGCACGCGGCGCAGCGGAGCGGGAACTCCGGCTGCGCGCCCTCCACGCCGCAGGCGCGGCAGCGGCCCACGGCCTCCACGATCTCGATGCCCAGCGCCGCGCCCTCCGCCGGCGTGCCCTGCGCCACGAGCTCCCAGTTGAACTCCAGCGCGTCGGGGACCACCGCGCGCAGCCGGCCGACCTGGAGCTGCACGTGCTTCACCCGCCGGCCCGCCGCGTGCCGCAGCACCGAGTCGATCACGCACTCCGCGAGCGCCAGCTCGTGCATCAGCAGATCCTCGGCAGCGGGTCCCCGACCAGCAGGTCCATGATCCGCTTGCCGCCGAACCCGCTCTTCACCAGCACCATGCCGGGCGGGTCCGGGAGCACCTCCGCGATCTCCGCCGCCTCCTCGCACCCCCGCACGGCGCGCAGCGCGGCGACGGCCGCGTCCGCCGCCTCGGGCGCCACCACCACCACCATCTTCCCCTCGTTGGCCACGTACATCGGGTCGATGCCGAGCAGCTCGCACGCGCCCGCCACCGCCGGGTGCAGCGGGATGCTGCTCTCGCGCACCTCCATGGCCACGCCGGACGCGGTGGCCAGCTCGTTCAGCACGGAGGCCACTCCGCCGCGCGTCGCGTCGCGCATGCAGCGCAGCGAGGGGCCGACCGCCGCGAGGAGCGCATCCACGGCCGGCCAGAGCGAGCGGGTGTCCGACTCGATCGGCGCCTCCAGCTCGAACTCGCCGCGCGCCAGCATGATGGCCGTGCCGTGGTCGCCGATGCGGCCGGAGACGAGCACGCGGTCGCCGGCCCGGAGCGAGCCCGGCGAGAGGGTGGCCCGCGCGTCCACCCGGCCGAGCCCCGCGGTGCAGATGTACATGCCGTCCGCGTGGCCGCGCTCGACCACCTTCGTGTCCCCGGCCACGATGGCCACGCCCGCTTCCGCGGCGGCGCGCGCCACCGCCTCGACCTCCGCCTCGAGTGCCTCCGCCTCGAGGCCCTCCTCGAGCACGAGCGAGAGGGTGAGCGCCAGCGGGCGGGCGCCCGCCACCGCCAGGTCGTTCACCGTGCCGTTCACCGCCAGCTCGCCGATGGAGCCGCCCGGGAAGCGCAGCGGGCGCACCACGAAGCTGTCCGTGGTGAGCGCCAGGCCGAGCTCCTCGACGGTGAGGAGCCCGGCGTCGCCCATCTCGGATAGCGCATCGGAGGCGAACGCCGGCAGGAACAGCCCCTGGATCAGCGTCTGCGTCGCCTTGCCGCCCGCGCCGTGCGCCATGGTGATGCGCCCGTCGCGGAAACGCGGCGGCATCGAGCGCACCCGCGCGATCCTGGCCAGCGCCTCCCGCTCGCGCGCGTCCGCCTGCGCCGGCGCTCTCATACCACGGCCTCCCGCTGGCGGGCGAAGCGGCCGAAGTTGTAGTAGGCGGCGCACGCCCCCTCGCTCGAAACCATGCACGTGCCGATCGGGTGCTCCGGCGTGCACGCGGTGCCGAAGACCTTGCACTCCCACGGCTTGATCACGCCCTTCAGCACCTCCCCGCACTGACAGGCCTTCGGGTCGGCTACGCGCACGCCCGGCACCTCGTAGCGCGCCTCCGCGTCGAAGTCGCGAAACGCTTCCGTCAGCCGGAGCCCGCTCTGCGAGATGAAGCCGAGGCCGCGCCACTCGAAGTGCGGCCGCAGCTCGAACACCTGCGACATCACCCGCAGCGCCTGCGGGTTGCCGTCGTACGGCACCACCCGCGCGTACTGGTTCTCGACCGTGCAGCGGCCGTCGGCCAGCTGCCTGAGCACCATCGCCACCCCCTGCAGCAGGTCCAGCGGCTCGAAGCCCGAGACCACCACCGGCTTGCCGTACTCGCGCGGGATGAACTCGAAGGGACGCGCCCCGACCACCGTCGAGACGTGTCCCGGCCCGATGAAGCCGTCCAGCCGGAGGTCCGGGCTCTCCAGCAGCGCCCGGAGCGGCGGCAGGATCGTGACGTGGTTGCAGAAGACGAAGAAGTTGTCGAGCCGCTCGGCGCGGGCCCGCAGCAGCGTGAGCGCCGTGGACGGCGCCGTCGTCTCGAAGCCGATGGCGAAGAACACCACCTCGCGGTCCGGGTTCTCCCGCGCGATCCGCAGCGCGTCCAGCGGCGAGTAGACCATGCGCACATCCGCCCCCGCGGCCTTGGCGTCCAGCAGGCTGCCCGAGCCGCCCGGCACGCGCATCATGTCGCCGAAGCAGGTGAAGATCACCTCCGGCCGCCGCGCCACCGCGATGCCGTCGTCCACCCGCCCCATCGGGATCACGCACACCGGGCAGCCGGGGCCGTGCACCAGCTCCACGTTGGCCGGCAGCAGGTCGTCCACCCCGTAGCGGTAGATCGTGTGCGTGTGCCCGCCGCACACCTCCATCACCTTGTAGTGGCGTCCCGGCTCCACGGTCGAGAGGATCGCCCGCGCCAGCGCCTGCCCCAACTCCGCGTCCCGGTATTCCTCCACGAACTTCAAGCGCCCACCTCCTCGGCCGCCACGAGCCTGAGCAGCGCCGCCCCCGCGTGCACCAGGAGCACGTCTCCCGGCACCACGCAGGCGACGATGCCCGTCAGCACCTCGCTCTCCCGACCCTGCTCGTCCACGCAGCGCGCCAGCCCCTCGTCCGCCACCGCCAGCACTCGCATCGCCACACCCTCGTCCGAGCACGTGACGCAGTGGTCGCCGCAGCAGAGCGCCGGCCCCCGCGGCGCCAGCGGAAGCCACTCGCTCCCGCCCGGCGCGCTGCCGCCACCCCGCGCCGCGGCGGCACCCGGCCGGTGGCCGCCGAGCCCCGCGCCCCCCGCCCCGAGCCCCGCCATCACTCGATCACGCTGGCGCGAACCTCCACCACCTCCTGCTCGTACTCCGGGCCCATGCGCTGGAGCAGCTCCAGCGTGGCCGCCGCCTCCGCCTCATCCACCTTCGAGATCGCGAACCCCACGTGCACGAGCACCCAGTCGCCCGGGACGATCCCCCCGGACTCGCCGTCCAGCAGCCCCACGTTCACGTTCCGGTGCACCCCCGCGATGTCCACCTGCGCAAGACGACGTTCCTCGTCCACGAGCTTCAGGACCCTGGCCGGAATGGCAAGACACACGAGAGCCCTCCTCGGGCGCGGAAGCACCGGAGGCCGGCGTTGCGCCGGCCGCGCCGCCTCCATGAACGACGCGAGGCGGACACGCCCGTGGCGCGTCCGCCTCTTCACTTCCCGCCGGCCCGAAACGGGGGAGCCCCGCCTCTCGATCCGGCGTTCCCCGGCGACGCACGTTCGGTGCCCGCCCCGGGGAACCGCGCATCATGGG
Source organism: uncultured Gemmatimonadales bacterium (assembly GCA_963708135.1). Taxonomy (GTDB): domain Bacteria; phylum Gemmatimonadota; class Gemmatimonadetes; order Longimicrobiales; family RSA9. The sequence goes on from OY970192.1 coordinate 3,023,544, forward strand.
GACAATCCCCGGCAGCGCGGTGTCTACCCTTCAGTTAAGGAACGCTGACCGCGGGCAGCAAGGCGGCGGAAGGGGCCAGAGAGGTGGGGAAGAAGGCACTGTGCCCCGGCCCCTGCGCGGCGCCCCGCTCACGGCGCGAAGCTGCGCAGCTTCTGCACGGCCCCCGCGTCCAGCGCCTTCAGCAGGTCCACGACGAGGTCGACCGTCTGGTCGAAGTCCTTCCTGTCCATGACGCCGTTGTGCGCGTGCGTGTAGCGAACGGGCACGACGATGTTCACGGTGGGCACGCCGCCGTTCGACTTCTGGATCTCGGCGGAGTCGTCGCCGTAGCCCTGGACGAGGTCGAGCTGAAGCGGGATGTGGTGCGCGGCCGCGACCTGCTTCACCAGCTCGACGAACGCCTGGTTCGGCATCTGGGACGAGTCGTACAGGAACAGCCCGGGCCCGCCGCCGAGCCTGGCCTGCGTCTCCTCGGGGTGCGCGCCGGGTACGTCGCCGCTGACGCCGCCCTCGAGCGCGATGCCGACATCCGGCTTGATCACCTCGGATGCCGTGTGCGCGCCGCGCAGCCCCACCTCCTCCTGCACGGTGGCCGCGTAGAAGATGCGGTTCGGGTGCGCGTCGGCGGCCATGCGCCGCATGGCCTCGAGCAGCACGCCCATGCCGGCCCGATCATCCCACGCCTTGCCGAGGTAGCGGCCCGTGCCGTTCAGCTCCTGGAACGGCGCGTCCGGCACCACCGCATCGCCCGGCGCGATCCCGAGCGCCGCCACGTCGGCGGCGGAGCGCGCGCCGACGTCGAGGAAGAGGCTGCCGCGGGCGAACACCCGCCCGCGCTCCTCGGCCGGCATGACGTGGATGTCGCGGATCCCCGTCACCGCGTGCACGGCGCCCTTCGAGCCGACGATCGTCCAGCGCTGGTCCACCAGCGCCTGGTCCAGCCAGCCGCCCAGCATCTGCATGCTCAAGAAACCGTCCGGCCGCACCCGCCGCACCATCCCGCCCAGCTCGTCCATGTGCGCACCCAGCATCACGCGCGGCCCGTCCGTGCCCTGCGTCGCGATCACCGAGCCGAGGCCGTCGTACTCGATGTGGCCCGCATACGGCTTCATGCGACCCACCACCAGCGCGCGCACCGGCCCCTCCAGCCCGGACGGGCCGGGCGCCTCCGAGAGCTCCCGGAGCAGCCCCAGCGTGGCGTCCTGCTGCGCCGCGAGCGGGAAGGAAGCGGGCGGGAGCGTCACGAGCAGCGCGAGCGCGAGGCCGGCGGCCGCGCGGAGCGGGACACGCATGGGTCGTCTCCAGTCGAGCGGGAAAGAAGGGGGAGCGCCGCCAAGCTAGGCCCGCGGCCGCCGCGCCGGCAAGCGCCGCGGCGGACCCCCGCACGCTGGCGTGCACAGCCGCGCCGTCGCCCGGCCGCAATGCTCTCCGCACGCGCGCGCTGCGTGCACCGCTCCGGCCCGTCCCCGGAGGCGCGGTTCAGGCACGGAAACTGCCTCTAAACCAATGACTTACACGATCATGGACCTCGACAGGAGATCCGTCATGACACCTCAGGGCTGGGCGATCTTCATTGCGGTGCTCGTCGCCGCCATCATCATCGTGGCGCTGGTGGCCTGGGCCCTGGTCCGGGCGAGCCGACGCCGTCATCTTCGGGACCGCTTCGGGCCGGAGTACGACCGGACCGTCGACGTCGCCGGGAGCCGCACGGACGCGGAGGAGGACCTCGAGCTCCGCGAGGAGCGCGTGAAGCGGCTCCGCATCCGGGCGCTCACGCCCGACGAGTCCGCGCACTTCCGCGCCGAGTGGCAGCGGGTGCAGGCGCGCTTCGTGGACGATCCGCTCGTCGCGACGGCCGAGGCCGACGACCTGGTGGGCGAGCTGCTGAGCACGCGCGGTTATCCCGTGGCCGATTTCGACCAGCGCGCCGCGGACGTCTCCGTCGACCACCCGCTCGTCGTCGAGCACTACCACGCGGCGCACGAGATCGCCGGCCGCAGCCGTCGCGGCGAGACCACGACGGAGGATCTGCGGCAGGCCCTGATCCACTACCGCGCGCTCTTCGACGAGCTGCTCGAGACCCGCACCGAGCGCCCCGAGTGGGTCGAGTCCCGGCGCCGCGTGTCCTGACCGCCGACGCCACATCCGCGGACACCCCCGCCCCCCGCCCCCGCCCGACGCGGGGACGGGGGGCGACGTCCATCCCGTGATCGCGCGCCCGGCCCGCCCGCCACCCGGTCCCCGCCGTGGAACGCGGCGCCGCCCGTCCCCGCGTGTTCCGCCGGTCCCGCTCGTCGTGTTGCCCCGCGTCCCCGCGTCCGGGAGCCCGACTGCGGCGGCCTCCGGCGTCCACGCAGCGAGCGATTTCTCGTAACCTCCGCCCTCCCGGCGAGCGCAATCCAGGTTCATCTCGCCAGGCGAGCGAGATCTCGTACGCGACACGCCCCGCACCCGACTCCTGCGAGATTCGTCCCGCCAGGCGAGCGAAACCTCGATCGCGAGCGTCGGGCCGGCACACACTGCGAGATTTCTCTCGCCGCTTCTGCGAGAAACGAGCAACGCGACGCGGCCTGCAATCCGGCGCGTGTCTCACCCACCCGTGCCGATCTGGCATCTCCCGCCCCGCCCATCTATCCTGATCCGACCCTCTGCAACTGCACCCGGAGCCCGCATGCCCGTGCCCCCGACGCCGGCCCCTCCCCCGCCCCACCAGGTCCGGCGCGCGGCCATCCTCCTCGCCCTTCCGCTCGCCCTGGCCTGCTCCGGCGGCGGAGCGGCGCGGCGCGCGGGCGGGACGGCGAGCGCCGATTCCGCGCGCAAGGACATCCGCATCATCGTCGTCACCCACGGGCAGTCCTCCGACCCGTTCTGGTCGGTGGTGGCCAACGGCGTCCGCGATGCCGCGCGCGACCTGGGCGTGCGCGCGGAGTACCAGGCGCCGCCGCGCTTCGACATGGTGGCCATGAGCCAGCTGATCGATGCGGCCGTTGCCTCGCGGCCGAGCGCGCTCGTGGTGTCGATCCCCGATCCGACCGCCCTCTCGCGCTCGATCCGCGCCGCGGTGGCCACCGGCATTCCGGTCGTTTCCATCAATTCCGGCGGAGACGTCTACCGGGGGCTCGGCGTCCTGCTGCACGTCGGGCAGAGCGAGCGGCAGGCGGGCGAGCTCGCGGGGGAGCGGCTCGCGGCGGCCGGGGCGAAGCACGTCCTGTGCGTGAACCACGAGGTCGGCAACGCGGCGCTCGACCGCCGCTGCGACGGCCTGAAGCAGGCGCTCGCGGCGGCCGGCGGTACCACGCGCGTGCTGGCCGTTGACCTCGCCGACCCGGCCGACACGCAGCAGCGGATCGCCGGCGCCCTCGCCGCGGATCCCTCGATCGACGCCATCCTGACGCTCTCCGTCACGGCCGCCGAGCCGTCGCTCGCCGCGCTCCGGAGAGGCGGCGCCGGAACCGCCCCGGCTGGCTCCGGCGGCGCTGCCCCACAGGCGGGCGCCACTGATTCGGCCGGCGCCGCCGCGAGCGTGCGGCTGGCCACCTTCGACCTCTCGCCGCGCGTGCTCGAGGCCATCCGCGACGGCCGGATGCTCTTCGCCGTGGACCAGCAGCAGTACCTCCAGGGCTACCTGCCCGTGGTCCTGCTCACGAAATACCTGGAGACCGGGGCGCTCCCCGGCGCGGGCGGCATCATCCCGACCGGCCCCGGCTTCGTCACCAGGGCCGACGCCGCGCGCGTCATCGACCTGTCCCGGCGCGGGCTGCGCTAGGCGACGATGCCCGAGGCCGACCCCCGGCGCGCGCCGCCGCACCGTCGCCTGCTCCGCCATCCCGAGATCGGCGCCGCCGCCGGCGCGCTCCTCGTCTGGCTCCTGTTCGCCGTGGCGGCCGGCGCGCCGTTCCGCACGCTGCCCGGCACCGCCGCCGTGCTCGACGCCGCCGCGCCGCTCGGCATCCTCTCCGCCGCCGTGGCGCTGCTCATGGTCGGCGGCGAGTTCGACCTCTCCGTCGGCTCGACGATCGGCGCCGCCGGGATGGCGGTGATGCTGCTCACCACCCGCTTCGGCTGGGGCGTCTGGCCGGCCATGGCCGCGGCACTCGCGCTCGCCGCGCTGATCGGGCTCGCCAACGGCCTCCTCGTCGTCCGCACCGGACTGCCCTCCTTCCTCGTCACGCTCGGCACCCTCTTCATCGTGCGCGGGCTGACCATCGCCGGGACGCGGCTGCTCACGGGCCGGACCCAGCTCGGCGGGCTCGAGAGCGCGCGCGGCTTCGCCTCCGCCCGCCTGCTCCTCGGCAGCGAGCCCGCGCCCGGCTTCGACGTCGCGCTGCTCTGGTGGATCGCCGCCACCCTCGCCGGCGCCTGGGCGCTCCGCCGCACCCGCTTCGGCAACTGGGTGCTCGCCGCCGGCGGCGCCGAAAAGGCGGCGCGCGCCATGGGCGTTCCGGTGCGCCGCGTCAAGGTGGCCCTCTTCGTGGCGACGGCGCTCGCAGCCGCCCTCGTCGCCTTCCTCCAGGCCGTCCGCTACGGCGGCGCCGACGCGCTGCGCGGCGAGACGCAGGAGTTCCGCGCCATCGTCGCCGTGGTCATCGGTGGCACGCTGCTCACCGGCGGCTACGGCTCCGTCCTCGGTGCCGCCCTCGGCGCGCTGATCTACGGCATGGTGCAGCAGGGGATCGTGATCACCGGCGTGGACGCCGACTGGTTCCAGGTCTTCCTCGGCGGCGTGCTGGTCGCCGCCGTCCTCTTCAACCGCTGGATCCGCTCCCGCGCGCTGGAGGCCGCGTGACTCCCCCCGAGGCGACGAGCCCGCCGCAACCGCCCGGCGACGCCGCGCGTCCCCGGGCCGCCGCGGACGCGCCGCCGCTGCTGCGCGTCGAGAACGTCTCCCGCCGCTTCGGCAGCATCGTCGCCCTGCGCGACGCCTCCCTCGACGTCCGCGCCGGAGAGGTCACCTGCCTGCTCGGCGACAACGGCGCCGGCAAGTCCACCCTCATCGCGCTCCTCTCCGGCGTCCACCCGCCGACCACCGGCCGCATCCTCATCGACGGCCGCCCCGTGCTCCTCGCCTCGCCGCGTGACGCCCGCGACCACGGCATCGCCACCGTCTACCAGGACCTCGCGCTCGTCCCTCTCATGAGCGTGTGGCGCAACTTCGTGCTCGGCGCCGAGCCGACCCGCGGCCGCAGGCCGCTGCGCCGCATCGACCGTCCGGCAGCGCGCCGCGCCGCCCTCCACGAGATGCGCTCCCTCGGCATCGAGCTCGCCGACGCCGAACAGCCCGTCGGCACCCTTTCCGGCGGGGAGAGGCAGGCCCTCGCCATCGCCCGCGCCGTCCACTTCGGCGCCCGCATCCTCATCCTCGACGAGCCCACCGCCGCCCTCGGCGTGCGCCAGGCCGGCCTCGTCCTCTCCCTCATCGAGCGCGCCCGCGAGCGCGGCCTCGGCGTCGTTTTCGTCACCCACAACCCGGACCACGCCCACCCCGTCGGCGATCGGTTCGTCATCCTGCGCCACGGCGTGGTGGCCGCCCGTCATGTGCGCGCAGACCTCGATCGCCCCGGGCTGGCCGCCCTCATGGCGGGCGGATAGGCGGCTCCGGCCAACCGGCGTCCCACTCGGAGCACCACCCCGATTTTCTGTATACGCGCCCGGATACGCCCTTGCATCTCGACGCGCCCCGCGCAATCTTGCGCTCCGTACCGCGGCGCCCGCTGGCTCCCCCTCGCCGATCGGTTCCTCGCGCCACGACACGCACACATCCCTACCCGGCCGACGAGAGGTCATGACTGAATCGGCGACGAGCCGGAGCGCGCGCCTGCGCGAGCTCCTCATCTCCCTCGCGGTCCTCGCGGTCCCGATGGCCGCGGCGGCGCTGCTCCCGCGTGCGCTGGCGGACTACGAGGCGCTGCTCTGGCTGCTCGCGCTGGTCCCGGGGTTCCTGCTGGCCTATGAGCGCGGCCTGCGCGGCGTGGCGACGGCGCTGGCGTTCGGGATGGCGGTGCTCTCCCTGACCTATCTGGTGCTTCACCTGACGGGGCATCCGCCACCGCGGACGCTCTGGGCGGTGGTGCTCGTCTACGTGGCGGCGACGCTCGGGGCGGGGGCGCTCGTGGAGCGCGTGCGCGCGGAGCGGCAGAAGCGCGACCCGGCGGCGCACCTGGATCCGCAGACGGGGCTGCCGGACCGGCGCTACGCGGAGCTGCACCTCGAGCGGGAGATCGCGGCGGCGGCGCGTGGGCGGCCGCTGTCGGTGGTGCTGCTCCGGGTGGAGGTTGCGGCGGAGGGGAGGTCCGCGGAGCGGCTGGCGGCGGCGCTGCGTTCGGCGGCGCGTCGCCTGGGCTCGATTACGCGGCGCATGAACGTGACGGCGCGCTACGATGAGCGGACGTTCCTCTGCCTGCTGGGGGGCTGCGACGAGGAGGGCGCGCTCGGCTTCTCGCGGCGGGCGCGCACGGTGCTGCGGGAGGAGGGGCCGGCGGATCCGCCGCTGCCGGTGAGCGTGGGAGTGGCCTGCTACCGGCCGAGCCAACGGGGCGTGGCGGATCTCCTGGACGCGGCGGAGCGGGCGCTGGAGGAGGGCGTGCGGGAGGGCGGCGACCGGCTGCGCGTGGCCGCGCGAGCGGTCGAGCCGCCGGCGCCGCCGGAAGCGGGGCCGACGGTGTGGGAGGGCGGCGCGCCGCGGTTCGCGCCGCGCCGCGTGGACCCGCCGCCGGTCGGGCTGCTTGGCAGGGGCCGGCGGGCGCTGGTCTTCGTGCGCGACGCGGCGGCGCGGGAGCGGCTCGCGCGCGAGCTGCGGATGGAAAGCTTCCAGACGGCGGCCACGGGCGATCTGGCCGACGGCATCGGGGAGGTGGACGTGGACGTGCTGTTCGCGGACCTGGGTGCCGCGGCCGCGGCGGCCTACGTGGCCGATGTTCGGGAGCACAGTCCGATCACGCGCATCGTCGGCGTGGCGCCGGCGAAGGTTCGCGACCCGCGCGAGCTGTTCACGACGCGGCTGGACGCGTACTACGTGGCGGAGTCGTCGTACCTGACGTTCCGGCCGCAGCTGGCAGAGCTGCTCGCGGAGCGCGACTGGATCCGCGCGGCGGACAGCCGGGTGCAGCAGCTCCTGGCGGAGGTCCGGGCCACGGCGCGCGAGTCGCGCGAGGCAACGCGCCACTCGGAAGAGATGCTCCAGCGCTCGCAGAAGATGGACGCGGTCGGGCGGCTGGCGGGGGGGATCGCGCACGACTTCAACAACCTGCTCACCACCGTGCGGGGCCACGTCGAGCTGCTGATGGAGGACCTGCCCGAGGCCGATCCGATGCGCTCCGACCTCGTCGAGATCCGCGAGGCGACGACACGCGCAACCGGGCTCACCCGCCAGCTCCTCACCTTCACCAGCAGGCGCGTCGGGCAGCCCCGGATGGTCGACCTCGGCGCGGCGGTGCAGGAGATGGAGCGGATGCTCCGGCGCGTGATCGGCGAGAACATCGAGCTGGAGACGATCCTCGGGGAGGGCGACCTCCACGTGAAGGCCGACGGCGCCCAGCTCGACCAGATCATTCTCAACCTCGCCGTAAACGCCCGCGATGCCATGCCCGACGGCGGCCGCCTCCACATCGCCGTGGACGGCCTCTCGCTCCGCGACCCGGCCGCGCACGGCGTCGAGCTCCCCGCCGGCGAGTACGTCCGGCTGCGCGTCCGCGATACCGGCCCGGGCATGGACGCCGCCCTGCGCGCCCGCATCTTCGAGCCGTTCTTCACCACCAAGGGACCGAACCGCGGGACCGGCCTCGGCCTCTCCACCGTTCAGGGCATCGTCCGGCAGGGCGGCGGCGAGATCACCGTCGAGAGCGAGCCCGGCGCCGGCACCACCTTCATCATCCTGCTTCCCCGCGCCCGCGAGCCGCTCGCCCTGCCGCGCTCCCGCAACGGCACCGGGGCCGCCGCCCCGCCCGCCTCCGGCACGCCGGCGATCCTGCTCGTCGAGGACGAGGACGCCGTCCGCCGGCTCGTCGGCCGCATCCTCGGCGAGGCGGGCCGGCACGTGATCGTCGCGCCCACGCCCGCGCTCGGGCTCGAGATCCTCGCCCGCGACGACGCCCGCGACGGCGCCATCGCCCTGCTCATCTCCGATCTCGTGATGCCCGGGATGGACGGCGTGGAGCTCGCCCGCCGCGCCCGCGCCATGCGGCCCACCCTGCCGATCCTCTTCGTGTCCGGATACGGCGAGGAGGCCGTGGCGCGCCACGATCTGCCCGCGGACGCCGCCATCCTCGAGAAGCCCTTCACGCCCCGCGAGCTCGAGGCCCGCGTGCGGGCCCTGCTCGCCGGCTCCGAAACGGCCTGAGGCTCCGGCCGGACCCTACTCCCGCGGGCCTCGGAGCTCCACCGAGCGGCGTCGGATGCGGCGGCTGAGCGCCTCCACGTGGCGCCGGTCGCGACGCCGCTCCCGCCGCTTCTCCGGCGACTCCAACTCGAGCCGGTCCTCCACCTTCACGACCCCCTTCACCCGCGTCGCCATCGCCAGCGCCAGGCGCCGCTCCTTCTCGTTGCGGACCATCCCCGACACGACCACCACGCCCTCGTCCACCTCCTCCACGTCCAGCGGCCGGCGCCCCAGAACCGGATCGCCCCAGAGCGCATCCAGCACGCGGTCCTCGATGCGGGTGCGTCGCCGGCCCTGCCAGGCTTCCTTCACCAGATGGCGACCCCGCCGCGAGATCAGCAGCCCGCTCACCACCGCGCCCAGCCCGATCGCGCCCGCCACCCCGATCTTCACCGCCAGGCTGCTCGTCCCCAGATCGCTCTCTCTCGCCATCGGTTCCTTCGCCTCCTCGCTCGACTTCCCCGCCCGCCGCCCACCATTCCCGGTGCCGTGCTACTTGTGCGGCTTCCGCGCCTGGCGCGCAAGCTCGCCGCCGCCGGATGAGCGGCCCCGCCCCGGGTAGCGGCGCGCTACCAGTCGATGCCGCGCTGCCCGCGCTGGCCCGTGCCTTCGCCCATATCGGCCCCGGTATGGGCGGCGCGGCCGCTACCTCGATGGCGAGCCTCACCCGTCCGAGCGCCGGAGCACGAAAGCGTCGGCCGCCGTCAGCTCCTCCGCCCGCGCCGCCAGTGCCTCGAGGTCGTCCTCCGCGCCAATGAGCCTCCCGGACAGCCCGTCCGCACGGCCCGACGCGAGAAAGAGAAGCCCGTCCACGGCGCGCGGGAGAGGGGCGTCGGCGCCGCGCGCCAGCCGGTCGTGGAAGCGCGCGCGGACCTCGGGGTCGACATCGTCGCCTTCCGCCAGGTGCTCGGTCATCGCCGTGCGATGGAAGCCCGGGTTGTAGGCGAACGCGACGACGCCCGTGTCCTCCAGCTCGCCCGCCAGGTCCTCGCTCCAGTGCGTGAGCGCGGCCTTGGACGTGGCGTACGCCGACCAGCCGGGACCCGCCTTCATGGCCGCGCCGCTCGAGACGTTGACGATCCGCCCGTGGCCCGCCTCCACCATCCCGGGCAGCACCGCACAGGCGCACAGGTAGCAGCCCAGCAGGTTCACCTCCTGCGTGTGCCACCAGAGCGCCGGGTCCACCTCCCACGAGCGGCCAGTCGGCCCGACCGTCCCGGCGTTGTTGACCAGCAGCCCGATCGGCCCGTACGCCGCTTCCACCCCGACGACGAGCCGCTCCACCGCCCCCTCGTCCGTCACGTCCGCCGGCACCGCCAGCGCCCGCCCGCCTCCTGGATCGCCCGCTCCGCCGCCTCGAGCTCCGCCTCGTCGCGCGCGGCGAGGGCGACCAGCGCCCCCGCCGCGGCCAGCGCCTCCGCGTACGCGCGCCCCAGCCCCCGCCCGCCCCCCGTCACCAGCGCGACCTGCCCGCCGAGATCCACCCGCTCCGTCATGCTCCGCCCCCCTGTGGAGGATGCTCACCGCGTTTCCGCCGTCCGCGGCAGTGTGGGCCGTCCCGTCGCCCGGCGCAAACCTCGGAGTGGCATCAAACGTTTGCCGTTCGCCCGCCGATCCCCCACATTGCCCAGGCACACCCCTTTGCCACCACACGCACCGCGAACCGGCCATGCGCGCACTCCAGCTCCGCGCGAGCATCCTGCTCGCCGCCTCCGCCTCCGCACTCCCGGCCGCCGGCGCTCTCTCCGCGCAGGGGACGGGCGGCGGGAACGTCGCCTACAGCCCCGCGCTGTATCGGCAGCTGACCTGGCGGAATGTGGGGCCCGCGCGCGGCGGGCGGGTCACCGCCGTGGCCGGCATCCCGAGCGAGCCGGCGACCTTCTACATGGGTTCCACCGGCGGCGGCGTATGGAAGACGGAGGACTACGGCCAGACCTGGCGTAACGTCACGGACGGGCAGATCGAGGTCGGCTCGATCGGGGCCATCGACGTCTCCCGCTCGAACCCGGACATCGTCTACGTCGGCACCGGCTCCGAGGCGATCCGCAGCAACGTCTCCACCGGTCGCGGCGTCTACAAGTCCATGGATGCGGGGAAAACCTGGAAATTCGTCGGTCTGCGCGATGCCGGGCAGATCGGCGCAGTGCGCATCGACCCGAAGAACCCGGACCGCGTATTCCTGGCCGTGCTCGGCCATGCCTTCGCCGGTAGCGACATCCGCGGCGTCTACCGCACCACGGACGGCGGCGCCAACTGGCAGCGCGTGCTCTTCCTCTCCGACAGCACGGGCGCAGTGGACCTGGCCCTGGACCCGTCCAACCCCGACGTGCTCTACGCCGCCATGTGGCGCGCGCAGCGGAAGCCGTGGACGATTATCAGCGGCTCTTCCACGGAGGACGGCATCTACAAGAGCACCGATGGGGGCGACCACTGGACGCACCTGACGAAGGGGCTGCCCACCGGCCTCGTCGGCAAGATCGCCCTGTCGATCCCGGACGTCATGCCGAATCGCGTCTACGCGCTGGTCGAGGCCGTGGACACCGCGCGCGGCGTCTACCGCTCCGACGACGCCGGCGCCAGCTGGCGGCACCTGAACCACGACTTCGAGCTGCTCCACCGCCCCTGGTACTACGACCGCATCACCGCGGACCCGAAGAACGCCGACGTGCTCTACGTCAACAACGAGCCCTTCTTCGAGTCCACCGACGGCGGGCGCACCTTCCACCGCCTGCGCACACCGCACGGGGACAATCACGCGCTCTGGATCAATCCGGCCGATCCGCGGATCATGATCCAGTCGAACGACGGCGGCGCGAATGTCACCCTGAACGGCGGCCGCACCTGGTCCACGCAGTACAACCAGCCCACGGCCGAGCTCTACCAGGTCCACCTGGACGACCGCTTCCCGTACCGCCTGTATGCGGCGCAGCAGGACAACACCACGGTCATGGTCCCCAGCCTGCCGCCCATGGACTACCGCGTCGATGACCCCGTCCAGCTCTGGGAGGCCGTGGGCGGCTGCGAGACCGGGCCGGCCATCCCCAAGCCCGGCGACCCCGACATCGTCTACGACAACTGCAAGGGCCGCTTCAGCGTCTACGACCGCCGCACCGGCCAGGAGCGCGAGTACGATGTAGGCGACGTCTCCATGTACGGCACCCCGCCCGAGAATCTGCCGTACCGCTTCCAGCGCGTCTCGCCGATCGAGGTCAGCCCCTTTGACCCGAACACCGTCTACTACGGCTCGCAGTACCTGCATCGCACGACCGACGAGGGTCGCCACTGGGAGACCATCTCGCCCGACCTCACCGCCCACCCGCCCGGCACCCAGGGCGTCTCCGGCGGCCCGATCACCCGCGACATCACGGGCGAAGAGGTCTACAGCACCATCTACGCGATCGAGGCGAGCCCGCTCGAGAAGGGCGTCATCTGGACCGGCTCCAACGACGGCCTCGTCTACGTCACCCGCGATGACGGGAAGACCTGGACGAACGTCACGCCGAAGGACATGCCGCCCGGCGGCCGCGTGCAGAACATCGGCGTCTCGCCGCACCGGCCGGGCAGCGCGTACATCGCCTACTACCGCTTCCTGCTCGACGACTTCCGGCCCTTCATCTACCGAACCAACGACTACGGGAGCACCTGGACGCTGCTCACGAACGGCAGGAACGGCATCCCGGAGGACCAGCCCACCCGGGTCGTCCGCGAGGACCCCGTCCGCCCCGGCCTCCTCTACGCCGGCACCGAGATGGGGATCTACGCCTCCTTCGACGATGGCGCCCGCTGGCAGCCGCTCCAGCTCGGCCTGCCGGCCACGCCCGTCACGGACCTCCGAGTGAAGGACGGCGACCTCGTCATCTCCACCATGGGCCGCTCGTTCTGGATGCTCCACGACATCGCGCCGCTGCGCGAGCTCACGCCGGAGGTAGCGGACGCCGCCGCGCATCTGTTCGCGCCCGCGCTCGCATACCGGATGCGGTATGCCCAGCTCGGCAACGGCCCCGCCGACCCGCGGTACCCGCCACCCGGCGCCGCCATCGACTACAGCCTCGGCGGCAGCGCCGCGAACGGTCCCGTGCGCATCGACATCCTGGACGACAGCGGGCAGGTGGTCCGCAGCTTCTCGAGCGAGCAGGGTGCCGCCGCGGCGGGCGATGCGGGCGCGGCCGCCCCGTCGCGCGCCGCCAGCGCCGGCGGCGGCCAGGGGGCGCCCTCCTCGCGCGCGCGCGGCGGCCCGGCGCCTGGGGTTGCGGCACCCGACCCCGCCGCCGGCACCCCCCGCCTCGAGACCGGCCCCGGCGCGCACCGGGTCTTCTGGGACCTGCGCCTGCCCGTGCCGTGGAAGACCACGCCCGGCCGCTTCGGCCGCCGCGGTCCCATGGCGCTGCCGGGTAGCTATACGGTCCGGCTCACCGCCGCCGGCACCACGCAGGAGAAGCCGCTCACGGTGAAGCTCGACCCGCGTGTGGCCCGCTCCGGCGTGAGCCAGGCCGACCTCGTCGCCCAGTACGGCCTGGCCACGAGCGTGCGCGACCTGCTCGGCCGCGCCGAGGCCGACCTGGCGCGCGTGAAGGCCGAGCTGCGCACCGCCACCGGCGGCCGCCGCACCCGGCTCGAAGCCGCCCGCGCCCGCCTCGAGACCGCGCCGGGCAGCTACCCGCAGCCGATGCTCGTGGACCAGATCGCCTACCTCTACGGCATCCTCGACCGCGCCGACTACCGCCCCGGCCAGGATGCGTACACGCGGTACCAGGAGCTGGCGAAGCAGCTGGGGGCGGTGGAGGCGGCGGTCGGCTCGTAAGCGCCACCCTCCGCTCGAGATACGCCGCGCCCGCCGCATCGGTGCGCCGGCAGCAATGAATCAGAACCGGAGAACGCAGAGTGAAGAAGCTCCGCGGGCCGCTGGCCGGCCCTCTCCCCACCGCCGTCCGTCGCGCGGGCGCTCCGCTCGCCGTCTTCCTGCTCGCGGCCGCGCTCGCCGGCTGCATCGACGGGGTCGCGCCCACGGCGCCGGACCCGCCCGCGACGCCCGCCGCTCCGCCGGAGACGGCCCAGCCCTCGCTCACCGTCAGCCCGCGCGCCGACACGGTGATCGCGGGCGGGCGGGACACGCTGGCGGTCACGCTGCTCGGCCTCTCCTCGACGGCCGACGATGCCATCGACTGGGAGAGCCCGGACACGAGCATCGCCGCCGTGCAGCCGCTCGATTCCACCCACGCGGTGGTGCTCGCCCGGAAGCCCGGCATGACCCTGGTCATCGTGAGCCTCCGGAGCACGCCGGCCGTGCAGATGGCCATGCACGTGACCGTCAGACCGTGAGCCGCGCCGGCCACGGCGGCCGCGACGCCGCGCCGGTCGCCCGCGCCCGCGGGCGCCGTGACCACTCCCACGCCGGAGACGCTCCATGCGACGTAGCCGCCTCGCCCTCGTCGCCTTCCTCCTCGTGCCCGCCGCCGCGAGCGCGCAGGCCGGCACGGCCGCGCCGCGGCCCGTCACCCTCCACGCCGCGCGACTGATCGACGGCCGCGGCCACCTGGTGCGGGATGCCACGCTCACCGTGGCGGGCGGGAAGATCACGGGCGTGCGCGCGGGCGCCGCCGGCGCGGCCGACTACGAGCTCGGGGACGCCACGCTCCTGCCCGGGCTCATCGACGTGCACGCCCATATCGCCTGGTACTTCAACCGGCAGGGCCGCCTCCACACGCGCCGCGACGGCGATACGCCGCAGGAGGAGCTTCTTTCCGCCGCGGCCAACGCGTATGCCACCCTCATGGCCGGCTTCACCACGATCCAGAGCCCCGGCTCGCCGGAGGACGCCGACCTGCGCGACTGGATCGCCACGCAGGGGCTTCCCGGCCCCCGCATTCTGACCTCGCTCCAGCCGCTCTCGAGCGACACCCTCTCGCCCGACCACCTGCGCGAGATCGTGCGCGAGCGGAAGAAGCAGGGCGCGGACTTCATCAAGATCTTCGCCTCGAAGAGCATCCGCGACGGCGGCGCCCGGACCTGGTCCGACGCCCAGCTCTCCGCCGCGTGTGGCGAGGCGAAGGCGCTGGGGCTCAGGACGCTGGTCCACGCCCACAGCGACGCGGCCGTCCGTGCCGCCACGCTGGCCGGCTGCACCGAGGTCGAGCACGGCATCTTCGTCGCCGACAGCACGCTGGCCCTGATGGCGCGCACCCACACGCTCTTCGACCCGCAGTGCTCGCTCGTCTTCACGAACTACCTCGACCACCGCGCCAACTACCAGGGCATCGGCAACTACAACGACGCCGGCTTCGCCTCGATGGAGAAGGCGATCCCCCTCGCCGTGGACGGCGTGAGACGGGCCCTGGCCACGCCCGGCATCGAGGTCCCTTACGGCACGGACGCCGTGGCCGGCGCCGACGGCCGCAACGCCGAGGACCTGGTCTGCCGCGTCCAGAAGGCCGGCCAGGCGCCGATGGACGCGCTCACCTCGGCGACCTCGACGAGCGCCCGCTCCCTCGGCCTCGGCGACGAGATCGGCACGCTCGCGCCCGGCTACGACGCCGACGTGATCGCCGTGGCCGGCGACCCGCTGAAGGACATGACAGCCGTGCGCCGGGTGGTCTTCGTGATGAAGGGTGGAGTGGTCTACAGGAACGTGGCGGTGGCGCGGACGCAGGCGCGGTGAGGGGGGCGAGTGTCCGCGCAGCCCCGAGCGGCGGACGAGAACGCCGCTCGGGGCGCGCTACCGTGTGGCCTACTCGAAGAGCAGCCAGGCCGGCTCGCCGCTCGAGCGGGAGAGATCCACGGCCCGCTTCACGGCCGCCGTCCTGGCGCTCCGGGAGGCGCCGGCCGGGACCTCGACCATGCCCGCGCCGTCGCGCGGCACCATCCCCGTCCGCCCGCCCGCGCACTGCACCGTGATCGTCATGGGGCTGTAGATGCCGAACGTGATGACCGTGGCGACCTCGTTCAGGAAACTGTGCTGCGTCTCCACCCTGGCCACGCCATTGGGGCACTTCGAGGCCGTCTCGACGATGGGTGGCGGCACCAGGCCGTCGAGGAAGCTGTTGGCCCACGGCTTCGTCACGACCTGGCCGTTCGGCTGCAGGCCGGTCTCGATGATGGCGTGGTAGCACCCCGCCATGGCCAGGAAGCTGACCAGCAGGAATGCGTTGCGGATCGACCGCATGGATACCTCCGTCGGTAGCAGGGACGCGCTCGGCTCGGTAACGCAGCTGAATCGTGCCGACCTCTCGCCGCGCCCGGGGGGGCGCGCGTCGGCGGCCGTATGGATGCCGGCCAGGCTCGGGCAGGTCAAGGGCGCCATGTCGGCCGCCGAAACCGCTACCCCAGTGCCTGCGTCAGGTCGGCGATGACGTCCTCCGGATGCTCGATGCCGACCGAGAGCCGGATCAGCGCGGGCGTGATCCCCATCTCGAGCTGCGCCTCCGGGGGCACGTCGGCGTGCGTCATGGTGGCCGGGTGCTCGGCCAGCGACTCGGTGCCGCCCAGCGAGACGGCGAGCTTGACGAGGTGCAGCCGGTTCAGCACGCCGAACGCCTCCGCCTCGCCGCCGTGCACCTCGAAGGAGAAGGTCGAGCCCGGCGCGTGGCAGTGGCGCCGGTAGACGTCGAGCCGGTCGCCGTCGCCTTCCTCGAGGAACCCGAGGTAATTCACCTTCTTCACGCGCGGGTGGTCGGCCAGGAACTCGGCCACGTAGCGGGCGTTCTTCATCTGACTCGTCATGCGCAGCTTCAGCGTCTCGAGCGAGCGCATGAGCAGCCAGCCCGTCCACGGGCTCGCCATGGTGCCGAGGATCGTGCGCATCCCGCGCACGACCGCGATGTGCTTCTCCGCGCCCAGGCAGCCACCGGCGATCAGGTCGCTGTGCCCGCTCACGTACTTGGTCAGCGAGTAGAGGACCAGATCCGCGCCGTGCGCCAGCGGCTGCTGCCAGAGCGGCCCGAGGAAGGTGTTGTCCACGGCGACGATCGGCCGCCGCGCGCCTCCCTCCTCCAGCTCCGCCGCCCGGGCGGCGCACGCCTCGATGTCCACGAGCGCGTTCGTCGGGTTGGCCGGGCTCTCGACGTAGATCATCGCCACCCGCCCCTCCGCCGCCGCGAGCGCCTCGTCCAGCGCGCCCGGCTCCCCCGCCGCGAAGCCGATCCGCTTCACCCCGAACTGCGGCAGGATGTTGTGCAGCAGGAACTCGGTCCCGCCGTAGACGGGCTGGCTGTGGAGCACGGTGTCGCCGGGGCGCAGGAAGGAGAAGAGCGTGGTCGCGATCGCGGCCATGCCGCTCGAGAAGACCAGCGCCGACTCCGCCTCGTCCCACAGCGCCAGCCGATCCTCCAACACCTCGAGGTCCGGGTTGTTGATGCGCGAGTATATGAGCCCCGGCTCCTCCGCCGGCCCCTTCTCCCTCAGCCCGTACGCCAGCTCGAAGAACGCCTTGCCGTCCTCCGCCGACTTGAAGGCGAAGGTCGAAGTCTGGAAGATCGGCACCTTCACCGAGCCCTCCGAGAGCTGCGGGTCGTAGCCGTAGCTCATCATGAGCGTCTCGGGCCTCAGCGCGTGCCCGCCGATCGACCGCTTCATGTATTTCTTGCGCTTAGATTCGTCCATTGCGTGCCCCCTGGGTGCCGGGCCGTTGACTCGGGCCCTCGGCTAAGGGTATGGCGCGGGTGCGCGGGGGGCAAAGAGGCAGAGTGGGAGAGTGGGAGAGTGGGAGAGTGGGCGAAGATTGCGGGGACCGCGCGTTGCCGGGCCAGGAGCCCGCCGGGCGCCGCCTTCACGGCGGGCGCGGGCGCCGCGGCGGCGGGAGCCTTCCGGGCCCGCGAAGCGCGCCAGGCCCGGCACCCCGGCCAGGCGCAGCGCCGGCGGCCCGGGGTCCCCCCACTCCGCCACTCCCCCGTTCGGGGGCGGCGTGGCGGAAGGGCTACCGCCAGCCCGCCTCCCGCAGCCCGGCCACCCCAGCGCGTGCGTAGTCGATGACGGCCCACGCGCTCACTGCCACGACCAGCGGCAGGAACCACGCGAACCAGGCTGGGCGGACGAGGAGCAGCACCAGGGCGGCGAGCTGGAGCGCCGTCGCCCACTTGCCGGGCCGGCGCGAGCGCAGATGCAGCGGCAGGCGAAGGAGCAGCACGGCCAGGTAGCCGGCGGCGGTGAAGAGGTCGCGCAGCAGCAGGAGCGCGAGCTGCCAGAGCTCGAGCCGGCCGAGCGCCAGGAAGGTGCCGAGCGCCGTCAGCACGAAGACACGGTCCGCCACCGGGTCGAGCAGTTCGCCGGCACGCGAGGTCTGGCCCCACCGGCGGGCCAGCCGCCCATCCAGCCACTCCGTCGCCGCCGCCGCCAGCAGCACCCCACCTCGCGACGCATCCCCCGGCGCCAGTGCGAACGCCGGCGCCAGCGCCAGCCGCACGAACGAGAGGGCGTTCGGCAGCGTGGCCAGCCGGCCCGTCCGATCGGGCTTGCGCATGCCTGCCACGCCAACCGTCTCCAACCTCGGCCTCAATCCTCCAGGGTGAAGCCTACCTTCACCGTCACCTGCCAGTGAACGATCGAGCCGCCCTCGATGTGACCGCGAGTCTCCGTCACCTCGAACCAGCGCAGGTTGTGCAGCGTCTTCGACGCCCGCTCCACCGCGTTGCGGATCGCGGCCTCCACCCCCTCGGCCGACGACCCCGTGAGCTCGACGTGCTTGTACACGTGGTCCGCCATCGCTCCTCCCATCCACGAGAGAGCCTCTCGCCCTGCAATCCACGCGCCGAAGCAGCCCGTATCCGAATCCAGCCCGCGCGGGACCCGAATCCGGCTTCTCCCGGCTGTGGCGGATGAACCGGGGTCGCGACCCGGGGCCTTCACCACCCCCTCCACTGTCGAGCAAGATCGAGAAGTGGACCTCATCTCGGCGGCCCGGATCCCGCTTTCGATCGGTTTCCGAGAAGAAACGCGCACCGGGCGCGGCGGCACGACCTCGCGAACGCAATCTCGCTCGGTTTCCGGGAAAGATCGGCATGACGGGCATCTGGCCCACCTCCGCCTCCCGATCTTTCTCGCAACGACCGGATTGCCGCGCTTCCTGCCAGCACCCGATCCACGAACCGAAGTCACCGGATGGCGGGTTCCGGGCGCTGCGCCTCCTGGCTTCTGCGGCGTCGCCCGGGATTCGTGTCCCACGCCGCACCCCCCAAACATCCGGGCCGCTCCAGATGTATATACTTGGTTCCCGCTGTGCAGTCGTACCCACGCAGCAACCCAGGAGCCACGTATGACCCGCATCCGCACCACCCTCGCCGCCGCGGCCCTCGCCTTCCTCGCCGCGGCGCCCCTCGCCGCACAGGGCGCCAAGCAGGCCCCGGCCGACGCGTCCGGCGCGTGGACGCTCACGTCCACCACCCCGCGCGGCGAGCGCACCTCGAAGCTCACGCTCGTGCAGAAGGGCAGCGAGCTGACCGGCAGCCTCGAGGCCCGCATGGGCGAGGTCGCCATCTCCGACGGCTCGATCAAGGACGGCAAGGTGGCGTTCACCGTCACCATGGGCCGTGGCGAGCGGACCTTCAAGATGGTCTACGAGGGCACGCTGAAGGGCGACGCCATCGAGGGCACCTACACCACGCCCCGCGGCGACAAGGTCCCCTTCAAGGCGACGAAGGGCGCACCGCCCGCGTCGAACTAGCGGACTCGCCGGCCCCGACGCTCCCGCGCGCTGGTAGCGCGGCACGGCGTCGGGGCGTTGTCCGTCTCCGCGGCCCGGAGCTATATAGATAGCCGGCTCTTCTATCGGACGAACGGTATGCCCTCCTCCCGCCGCTTCCCGCTTCTCGCCGCCGGGGCGCTCTCCGCCGCCGTGGGCCTCCACGGCACCGCCGCGCTGGCGCAGCAGCCGGACTCCGCGGTGCTGCGAGGCCGTGTGCTGGCGGCCGAATCGGGCCAGCCGCTACCCTTCGCCGTGCTGGAGCTCCCCGGCACCAATCGCCAGGTGCTCACCGACGCGGCCGGGCGGTTCCAGCTCGCGCAGCCGCCGGGGCCGTTCACCGTGCGGGCGGAATACCTCGGCTACAGCAGCGCCGATACGACGCTGCAGGGCGGCGGGGCGGGCGGCTTCGTCGAGCTGCGCCTCCAGCGGCAGCCGCTCGAGCTGGCGGCCGTCGAGGCGAAGGGGGAGGCGCGCGAGTGCACGCGGAGCGGATTCACGGATTCGGCCAGCAGCGCGAGCGTGGCGGCCCTCGCCGATGAGGTGAGGAAGAACGGGACCCGGTTCCACGTTTTCGCGGAGTCGTTCCCATTCAGGGAGCGCTTCTCCCGGGCCGGTACGTACCTGGACGACAGCGTCGCGGTGGCCACCCGGAGGGACACGGTCGTGCAGGGCTCGCAGAGTGCGTACGAGCCCGGCGGCGCGCTCGTCCGGAGAGAGGCGCCCGGCGGCCGGACGTCCTACATGCTGTGGGGTCCCTCCGCCTACGCACTGTCGGACCCGACGTTCCAGGCCAGCCACTGCTTCCGCTACGGCGGCACCGAAACGCTCGAAGGGACACCCGTCTACCGCGTGGATATCGTACCGCTGTCCAGCATCCGGGGCCCGGACGTGCGCGGGTTCCTCCTCCTCGACAAGACGACCCTTGTGCTCCGCCGCGCGGTCTTCTACGTCGTCAACCTCCCGCACGGGCTGTTGTTCTCCGACGTCCGGCTGCAGGGCGATTTCCACGAGATCGCACCCGGCCTCCTCGTGCCGCAGCGGATCCGGACGACCGAACGGCTGCACCACGTGAAGATCAGCGGCAGGAGCGTGAACGGCTACAGCGAGATCAAGACACTCGTCGATCTCGAATTCAGCGGTCTCCCACCCGCCACGCTACCGCCGCGGCTGCGCCGTCCCCCCGAATAGCCCGGCACGCGCCGGCCACGCGTGCCCGCTGCCCGGCCTTCCTCTTGCACCCCTTCCCTGCGCCCTGCACCACGAGCCCGAGGAACAGCCTTGCCCGACCTGCAAGACCTCGCCGCCGCCCTGCGCCGCCTGGACGGCAAGGGCTACAAGGCCTACAAGGACGTGAAGGGCCGCTACGACGCCGGCCGCTTCACGCTGTCGATCGACCACGTGCAGGGCGACCCGTTCGCCGAGCCGAGCCGGCTGCGGGCGCTCGTGCCGGCGGACTCCGCGGCGCTGCCCGAGTGGGCGCTGCGCAACGAGGCCCGCCGCACGGCCGCGGCGGACTTCCTGAACCGGGCGCTGGAGGCGGCGCTCCGGCGGCGCGCGTCGGACCGCGGCTCCGGGAAGAGCGGCGAGCTGTTCGTCCTCCGCCCCGGCCAGGAGGTGCTCGTCCGGGCCGCCATGGCGGTGAGCCCCGACGGGGCCGTGGAGGCCCGCTTCCGCGCGGGGCTGCCGGCGCGGGGGCGTCGCATCCTCGGGCGAGAGGCGGCGGAGCTGCTCACCGGAGATGTGCCCGCCGCCGTCGAGGCGGCGCTGCTCTTCGAGTCGCTGGACGCCGATGCGCTGCGGCTGCACGTGGAGAGCGTGGAGGACGCGCGGGCGCTGCGGGCGGCGCTGGCGGAGCAGGGCCTCGTCGCCTTCGTGGCCGATGGCGCGCACCTGCCGCGCAGGAGCGGCATCGACGACCGGCCGCTGCCGTTCGAGGATGCCGTCCCCTTTCGCGCGCCCGACTCGCTGCACGTGACGCTCCACGCGCCCAATGCAGGCGACGTCGCCGGCCTCGGCATCCGCGCGGGCGTCACCCTCATCGTGGGCGGCGGGTTCCACGGCAAGTCCACGCTGCTGCGCGCCATCGAGCGCGGCGTCTACGACCACGTCCCGGGCGATGGCCGCGAGCGGGTGGTGGCGGTGGCGGACGCGGTGAAGGTGCGGGCGGAGGACGGGCGGGCGGTGGCGGGCACGGACATCTCGAACTTCATCGGCCGGCTGCCCGGCGGCGGCGACACGCGCGCGTTCCGGACCGCGAACGCGAGCGGCTCGACCTCGCAGGCGGCGGCCATCGCGGAGGCGCTGGAGGTCGGCTGCGCCTGCCTGCTGCTGGACGAGGACACCTCGGCCACCAACTTCATGATCCGCGACGCGCGCATGCAGGCGCTGATCGCGGACGAGCACGAGCCGATCACGCCCTTCATCGACCGCGCCCGCCAGCTGGCCGACGAGCTCGGCGTCTCGACCCTCCTCGTCGTGGGCGGCAGCGGCGACTACTTCGACGTGGCCGACACCGTCATCGCGATGCGCGACTACGTCCCCGCCGAGGTCACGGCGCAGGCACGCCGCATCGCCCGCGAGCAGCCGACCCGCCGCGCGCACGAGGGCGGTCCCTGGCGGGACGTCGCGGCGCGCGTGCCGCTCCCCGCCTCGCTCGACCCGAGCCGCGGCCGCCACGACGTGCACCTGCGCACGCGCTCCGAGGAGCGGATCCTCTTCGGCACGCAGGAGGTCGAGCTCTCGGCGGTCGAGCAGATCGTCGAGACGGGGCAGACGCGCGCCATGGGCGAGGCGATCGCGTGGGCGCGCGGCCGGGCGCTGGACGGGGAGCGCAACATGGCGGAGGCGCTGCGCGAGATCATGGCCACGCTAGAGCGCGACGGGCTGGACGCCTTCCAGCGCCACGAGGCAGGCGAGCTCGCCGCGTTCCGCATCTACGAGCTGGCCGCGTTCCTCAACCGGATCCGGGGACTCGAAACCCGCGGCTGACGGAGCCCTCCGCGTCATGCCGCCCCGCCCCGAACATGATTACGCCGGCGGCGGCGCGGAGACGGGCGTCGCCTGCTCGGGGAAGTAGCCCCTGGCGTGCAGGCCGAGCAGGGCGATCGTCGCGAGCAGCGCGATGTCGGCGAAGAGGAGCGGCGCGAAGATCGGCGGCCCGTAGAGCACGCGCTCGCGCAGGGTGGCGGGCGATGGCTCGAGCAGCGGCCACACGTGCAGGCCGAAGCCGAGCAGGCCGACGGCGCACTGGAGCGCCATCACGCCAAGCGTCACGCGGTAGAAGAGCGCGGACTGCGGCCGCAGCATCGGCAGCAACAGGAACGACACCGCGAGCGCGGCGGAACCCACGGCCAGCCACTCCGCGGGGTTGAAGAAGCCGTTCTGCGCGTGGTCCACGAGCGCGAGGCCGAAGTCGCCGGCGAAGCCGCCCAGGGCGAGGAACAGGACCCACTGTGCCCAGGCCAGGCTGTGGTGTGGCACCATGCGGTTGAGCAGCACGAGGAATCCCAGCCCGGTGAACGCGAGCGGCGCCAGGAACGGCGCGGAGTAGACGAGGCCGCGCAGCGTGAGCGTGTGGAAGAACATGCCGTTGAGGTGCCAGGCCAGCCCGGCCACGCCCACGGCGATCGAGGCGCAGCCGACCACCAGTCCGATCCAGCGCCCCGCACCGCGGTGGAACGGGCGCACCATCACGAGGCCGGTGAAGAGGGCGAGGGCGCCGGCGGGCGCGAAGGCGAGCGGGATCCACTCGGCCGGGTTTCGGAACGCGTTCGCGGAGTGGGCCAGGAAGATGTCGAGGGTCAGGAAGGCGAGGTTCGCCGCCGCGAAGGCCTCGACGACGAGCGGCAGCGCGCCCGGAAAATGGGCGCGGACGGCCAGGAGCCGGTCCGGGCTAGCGGCCGGCCCCGGCACGCTCCGCTCCGTGCCCGGCGCGCAGCGCCGCGGCCTCGGCCCGCAGCTCGACCAGCCCGCGCGTGAGCTCGTAGTTGCCGTGCCACTGCACGAAGTCGGCGCCGCCCATGAAGGCGCCGTGCTTGGCCGTCCGGCCGGCATAGTGCCAGTAGTCGAAGTAGTCGAAGTCGATCGGGCGCGAGTAGGGCGCCCCCAGCAGGCCCGCGCCGCGCAGCGAGCTCATCACGCCCTGCGCCTCGCGGACGCGCGCGTTGACGGAGACGAGCACCTGCTCGGCCTGGGCGAAGAAGCGGCGCGTGTGGGGCTCGGTGTGGCACTGGTCGCACACCGCCATCATCGCCTCGCGGCCGCGCAGGTAGTTCGGCCGCTTCGTCGAGACTTCCGCGAAGAGGTACCAGGAGAGGCGCTGCCCCACGTCGTGCGTCGAGCCGGTGCCGCCCAGCCCGCTCATGTGGCACGTCGCGCACGTGGGAACCGGCATGTCCTCCGCCGTGAGCCGGCCGGCCGGCGCCGACAGGTTCATCTGCGGGCGCAGCAGGTTGAACAGCACGCCGTGCTTCGACTCCGTGTAGATCTCGAGCTGCGAGTGGTCCGGCCCCATGTGGCATTGCCCGCAGGTCTCCGGCAGCCGGGCCAGCGCGACGGAGGCCTGGTGCCGCCCGTGGCACGCCGTGCAGCTCCCGATCGAGCCGTCGGCGTTGGGCCTGCCGATCGAGTGACACGAGACGCAGCCCGCGCGCAACGCGACGCCGCCCTCGAGCGCCGCCAGCGCGTTCGGCGGCCGCTTCACCGCCCCCGGATTGTGCGCCTCCGCGAGCTGGATCTGCTCCGGCGTGAACGCCGAGTCCCCCAGGATCGCGGCGTAGGCCGGCGCCGCGTGCCGGCTGCGCACGTACTCCCGGTATTCCCGCGCGTGACAGCTCGAGCAGTTCAGCGACGTCACCGTCCGCGCCAGCACGAAGCCGCGGTGCTCCAGCTTCTCCTGGCCATCCGCCGCGCCGTGGCAGTCCAGGCAGGTGATGCCCGCGGCCGCGTGCCGGCTCAGCTCGTACTCGTGCACGATCGCCGCCGTCTCCTCCCGGTGGCAGGACGCGCACTTGCCCGTCGCGCGCACCAGCTCCGGTCGCGGCTGCGCCCGCTCGATCGCCGGCCGCCGACTGTTGATCAGCAGCGCGCCGAGAATGAGCGCCGTCGCCGCCACGACCGCGATGAACACGGCCCGGAAGGAGGCCATTCGTCTCGCTCCGCATGGGGTCACCGCAGCGGCCGGCGACGCGCACCCGCGCACCGCCTTCGGCCGCACCGGGACGCAAGGTAAGGGATTCGGGGCCGTGCGTCAGGTCGGGACCCTATCGGGGCCCCGCCCGACAGCGGAGGGATGGGAAGCGAGGCTTTCCGGCCGGCTCAGGCCCGGTCGAAGGCGTCCAGCGCCGCCGGCAACGACTCCACCACCCGCGCACCCGCCGCCGGCAGACCCAGCAGCACCGCGCTGATCAGCTCCCGCCGGCTGGCCCCGGCCCGCCTGGCCACCACCGCCTTCTCCCCGATCGCGTCCTCCAGCCCCAGCGCCGCCGCCACCGCCGCGCCCGCCAGCGCCGACGTCTTCGCGTCCAGCGCCGACGCCTGCTCCAGCCCGCTCGTTGCCTCCAGCCACGCGTACGCATGGGCCGGCGCCTCGTCCATCAGCCGGCGCATCGCCGCGCTCACCCCATGGAAGCTCCGCCGGCGCTCCGCCGGAGCCGCGCTCAACCGCGTCGCCATCCTCCCGCTCCTTCCAATGCGAACGCGCCGGGCTCCGCCGCTCCCGGCGGGGCCGTCCATTCCCGACGGCCGCCGGCGCCGAGGCCTCCCAGTGCACGCGGCGCGCCCCCGCGGCCGGCGCCTTCGCGCGGCCGGTTTCTGCGCACCGTGGCGCGGAATTCCGGCCGCGGGGCGTTGCGCCCCGCTCGGCCGCTGTGGGGCAGTTCGCCCCAGGGGCCCTGACCGCGCGTGGCGGTGCGCGACGGGAGCGGCCGCTACCGGGAGCTCGACCCGAGCCCGATTGGCCGCGAGCAGCATGCGCTTGCACCGCCGCGTGCCCAGCGACCGCTCCGGGCAGGGCATCCGCCGAGAGAAGTTCCGTAGCGAGGCAAAAGCTCTTGTCCGACAACGAGTTGACAACTGGTTGACAGGTGATGGCCATCATTGCCGGGCCAGAGTCGAGACAATCCCGGCTTCCAGGACCGGAGAAATCCTCCGGCCCGTTCGCCCCGGCCGGCGGACGCATGCCGCGACGGGGCGAGATTGCACACAACCAGGAGGTATCCCGATGACAAGCCGCACGCTCCTGCTGGTCACAGGCTTCAGCACCCTCGTCGTGCTCGGCGCGTGCTCCGATCCGGTGGGTCCGGGCAACGTCCTCGCCGGCCAGCATCCTTCGGTCAGCTTGGATGTCCAGCCGGGCTCACAAGGCCCGGCCCGGAAGTGCGACGCTTCGGATGCGGCCGCCGCGGGTGCGCTGAACATGCTGCAGGACCCGACCATGTGGACGATTCCGATGGCACGCGACGCGGCGCAGGGAAACGACGGGATGTTCCACGCCGTGGGCGTCTCCGGCTGCTGAGCCCTTCCCGCGGGCCCGGGCAGGCTGCTCGGGCAGCCTGTCCGGCCGGGCCAGCGTCCAATCGGGGAGTGCTCCGCACGTGAGAACGGATTCCGCCGTTCCTAATCCCGCTTCTTCTCCCGGCCGACGAAGAGGGTCAGCACGATGCTCACGATGGTGACGACGAGCGCGCCGACGAAGGCGGGGAGGAACCCGGCCACGTGGAACTGGAGCCCGAACGCGGTGGAGATCGCGCTCGTGAGCCAGAGCATCAGCGCGTTCAGGATGAGGAGGAAGACGCCGAGGGTGAGGACGACGAGCGGGCACGTCAGGAGCACGAGCAGCGGCCGCACGACGGCGTTGACGATGCCGAACACGAGGGCCACGCCGAGCAGCCCGGGGCCGTGACCGTAGTACTCGATGCCCGGGACGATGGCCACGGCCACCCAGAGGGCGGCCGCGTTGATGACCAGGCGGAGCAGAAATCGCATGAGAGGGTGCGCTCCCGTGGAGGTGGACGCTGCGGGGCCGAAGCTCCGCGCGGCGGGCCCGGCGCGCAACCCGCCGTCCCGCCCATCCCTACGGTCCGGTCGAGCGGCCCGTTTCAGGGACGGGGTCCGCTCCGCCGCCGACCCGGCAGCGGCAAACACCGCGAACGCCGCCGACCTGGAAGGCCGGCGGCGTTCGCGGTGCTGGGTATGGCGGCAATCAGCTCACGAGCTCAACGCGCAGTATCCGCCGCTGGCGTTCACCCAGTTCTGCTGGACCAGGAAATCCTTCGTGCCGAGCCTCATGTTGGCCGTCGCGCCGTTGGACGTGTAGGTGGTGCCGAACGTCCATGCGCACTTGTCGGCGTTCTCGTAGCCGCGACGGTCGTACCACGCGTTGCCGTTCATGTCCGTCGTGGTCTCCTCCGTCTCGTGCGCCAGCGTGTTGACCTCGGCATCCGCGCCGTAGTCGTTGTTGGCGGAGCCGGCGCTGCCGAGAACCGAGCAGGAGCTCGGGTAGGCATAGTCGTATGGCATGGCCGCGTACAGCACCGTCTTTGACTGCCCGTTCACGCTGACCGTGGCCCAGCCGTGGTAGGCGCAGTACTGCGAGCCGAAGCCGCCGCCGAGATTGACCTTCCCCGCCGTGAAGATCGCGTACAGCGTGCTCGCGTCGTAGCTGAGCTTGCCCGAGTCGAAGCCGCTCTGCAGCATGGCGATCATCTGGCCGTCCGAGACGCTCTGCGAGCCGGACGGCGCGTTGGTGTTGTTCGCCCAGAAGCCGCTGTACGTCACCGAGTTCGCGATGCTCCCGCCGGACCCATCCGTGTACGTGCTGTTGATGCCGAAGTACGGCGAGCCGCCCAGGTGGCTCAGGAAGTAGCCGATCAACGAGCCGTCCTGCGAGGCGCTGCCGGTCGCGCCCGGCGCCGGTCCGCCGTTGTAGATCGTGCTACCCGCCCAGTACACGGCCACGACCTTCGTCCCCGAATGGAGCACCGGGCCGCCGTGGTAGTCGATCCCGTTGCTGGTGCTGTGGTGGCCCCCGCCGCCCCCACCGCCCGGCCTCGCGCCATGCGCGGCGTTGAAGTCGATCGCCGCCTGCGCCCGGGTCGGCATGACGTGGACGTGGGCGTTCATCCAGCCGGGCTGGACCTGCACCGCGGCGGAAAGAGGGGGGGTGGGATCGGTCAGCGGCTGGGTCGAGTCCGAGCAGGCGGACAACGCGGCCAGGCCAACCGACGCTGCGACGAGCGCGGTTACACGCATGTGCGTGGACCTCCATGAGAGGAACGAACGGTGTGGCTGGTTCGGTTTCGTCAGCCGCGACGAGGGCCGGGTGAAGCACTTGCGGGGAGGCAAGCGGGATCGTGCAACCGGCCGGGCCGACAGCGAATGATGGCGCCGGTCGCGGCAGCCGTCAAGCGTGGCGGCGGCCGGCCCTAAACAGACGTTCACGGGCGACCGGGCCGCGACTGCCGCCGCCGCGCGACGGGACCGCGCCGGCGCAGCGGGTCCGGCGAGTCGCTCAGGACCAGACCCGGACGAGCCCCTCCTGCGCGACGGACGCGACCAGCACGCCCTGGCGGGTGAAGATGCTGCCGCGCACGAAGCCGCGGGCGCCGGCGGCCGCGGGCGAGTCGATGGAGTAGAGCAGCCAGTCGTCCACGCGGAAGGGGCGATGGAACCAGAGGGCGTGGTCGAGAGTGGCCACCTGGACGTTCGGCTGGCGGAAGGAGAGGCCGTGGGGCAGGAGCGCGGTGCCGAGCAGGCCGTAGTCGGAGGCGTAGGCGAGGATCGCCTGGTGGTGCAGGAGCTCGTCGCCGACCTCTCCGATGGCGCGGATCCACATGTGGCGGAGCGGCGGGCGCGGCTCGGGGTCGAAGGGATCGACCATGGAGACGGGGCGGAAGTCGATCGGCCGGTCCTGGGTCAGGACGGGCCGGAGCGCCTCGGGGATGCGGTCGGCCATGGCGCGGATCGCCTCCACCTCGGACTGGAGCGTCTCGGGCGCGGGCACGTCGGGCATCGGCTGTTGGTGCTCGACGCCGGGCTCGAGCTTCTGGAAGGAGGCGGACATGTTGAAGATGGCGCGGCCGTGCTGGATGGCCGTGACGCGCCGGGTGGTGAAGCTCTTCCCGTCGCGCAGCCGGTCCACGAAGTAGACGATCGGCAGCGCGAGCTCGCCGGGGAGCAGGAAATAGCCGTGCATCGAGTGCGCCGGCCGGTCCTCCTCGATCGTGCGGCGGGCCGCCACGAGCGACTGCGCGAGCACCTGGCCGCCGAAAACCCGTCCGGATCCGATGTCGCGGTTCAGGCCGCGGAAGATGTTGTACTCGATCGGCTCCATGTCGAGCAGCTCGATCAGATCCTCCGCCTGGAATCTCATGGCTCTCCCCCCTTCAACGCCCCCGGCCCACCAGTAAACCCTCACCCTCACCCTCACCCTCACCCTCACCCACCCACACCCTCAGCCATACCCCTACCCGCACCCTGTCGTAACGGAAGTCCCCCCGTCCCCCGCGTCAAGATGCCGGCCCCGCCGGCGGCGCCGCGAAGCGGCGCCCGACCGCCCCCGAGCGGGGCCGCGTCAGCCTTGACCCCCGCGCCCAGGCGGCAGCAATTTCGATGACGGTTCGGCCCCGATTCCGCTCCCTCCCCCGGGGCCCGCCGCCCGCGGAGGTTTCATGCCCGCCCGTGAACAGCGTTCGATCCTGGCCATCCTCGCCGGCGTCCTTGCCATGGTCCTCGCGTGGATCGAGGCGCGCGGCGCGCACGCCGCGCTGCCCGCGTTCGCGCTGCGCGCCGCCCTCGTCGTCCTGCTGGTCGGCCCCGCCGCGGTGCTGCCGCACGCCTTCCGCTCGCGACAGCCGGCGGTGGCGCTGATGTACGCGCTGTTCCTGGGGGGCGCGTTCGCCGCGGCGGGCGGGTGGCTCGAGCGGGCCGACGAGCTCGTGCTGGCGGGTGCGTACTACGCGGTGCCGGGCGTCTTCCTGGCGCTCGCGATCGGCCTGGTCCCGATCCACTGGCGCGACCGGAGGCGCGACGCGCGGGCCACGCGCGAGGACGAGGCGCGGGCCCGGGTGGGCCGGATCCAGTGGCGCCTCTGGACGGGCTCCGCGCCCGTGGCGGATGCGGAGATCAGGGAGGCGATCGAGGCGCTGGCGGCCGCGGCGCCAGCGGACGATGAGGAGGCCGCGGCGCTGCTCTTCTCGGCCGTGGCGCCGATCGCGGGGCGGCGACCGGCGCTCGCGGAGCCGCTTCTGCGGCCGGCGCTCCGGCCGCTCACGCGGCTGGGGCTGCGGCGTGCCGAGACGGTGCTCCACTGGCTCGACCCGGCGCTGGGCCCCTGGTCGGCGATCGAGCTGGACGACACGGGCCGCACGTGGATCGGGCAGGAGCTGCCGCGCGAGGCCGAGCTGGTCCAGCGGCTGCTCGACGAGGCCGCGGCGGCGGAGCCGGGCGCGCGGCGGAGGCCGGCGGAAGCCCGCCTGCGCCTTGCCGAGGCGCTCGCGGCCGCCGAGCGGTGGGAGGAAGCGGCGAAGCTCTTCGAGGAGCTGATGGAGGAGGCGGACCCGCAGGAGGTTCGGCAGATCGACGCGGCACGCGCCCGGGCGCTCGCCCCGCGCCGGCGCTGACGTGGCCGCCGCGGGGCGTCTTCGGCCCCCCGCCCGCTCTAGTGGACGATCCCGGACAGATCGAGGTGGGCGTGGCCGTGGGCACCGGCGCCGTGGGCGTGCAGCCCGGCCACGGCCTCCGCGCGCAGGTTGGCCAGCGCGGCGGTGCCGTGGGCGAGCGCGGCGTCCACGCGCGCCATCGCCACGTCGGACGCGTAGCCGAGCTGAACGAGCGTGCCGAGGGTGGCGGTGGCCAGGGCACGGCGGTCGGCGGGCGCGGTCCGCGCCACGTGCGCCACCGCATCCTCGTGGGCGCCAGCCTGGAGGGCGTCGGCGGTGACGCTCAGGTCGCCGGCCGTGGCGCCGTGGACGCCCGCCCGCGAGAGCACGGTCTGCGCGTGCTGGAGCCCGTTCAGCCGGGCCGCGACGGCCGCGGCGATGCGGTCCTCGGAGACGCCCTTGGCCTTACCCTCCGCCACCTTGCTCTCGAGGAGCGACGTCGGGATCCCGGCCTTGGCCGCGCCCTCGATCATGGCCTGGATCCGGGCCTGCGCCTGGGAGCGGGGTGCCGTGGCGCTGGTGGTGGCCGTCGCGTCCGAGGATGTCTTGGCGCTCGAGGGCTCCTGGGCCGCGAGCGCGGCCGGAACGGCCAGGCTCGCCACGAGCAGCAGGGTCGTGCGTGTCATGGTACCTCCCCTTCCAGATATTCCGTTCGGTCCTCAACCATCAAGACGATCGAGCGCCCCGCCGGCGTCACATCGGCAGCCCATCCTCCTCGAGAAGCCGGGCGCGCAGCGCCTCGCGGGCCCGGTGGACCCGCATCTTCATGGCGCTCGGCGTGACGCCGGCGATGTCCGCCATCTCGTCGTACGCGTAGCCGGCCAGGTGCTTGAGCAGGAAGGCATCGCGGAGCAGCGGCGGCAGCGCGTCGAGCGCGCCGGCGAGCGTCTCGCGCAGATCATCCTCCCCGGCCGGTATCACGGCGAGGGCGACGTCGCCTTCCGGCTGCAGGTCCAGCGGGACGTGGGAGCGGCGGATGTCGCGCAGGTAGTCGAGGCAGCGGTTCCGGACGATGCGCAGGATCCAGGCGCGGAAGCGCGACGGATCGCGGCACACCTCGATCGCGGTGTACGCCTTCACCAGCGCGTCCTGCGCGACGTCCAGCGCCGCGTCGTGGTCGAGCCCCATGCCGCGGGCGTGGCGGTACAGCGCATCCTGGTGGCGCCGCACGAGCGTGGAGTAGCACTCGCGCTCGCCCGCCCGCACGCGGGCGACGAGCTCGGCGTCCGTGGGCGCGGGACCGCCGCGCTCCGGGTCGGGATGGCGCCGGGCGAAGCTCATCCGCGCACCACCAGCACGGCCACCTCGCCGCCCATGCCATCGTCGGTGCGGCCCGGTACCGAAGCGGGCACGAACCAGGTGCCGTCCGCGTGAACGAAAGCGTAGTGATAGACGCCGGGCGGAATCGGCACGCGGTAGATCCAGCGCCCGCCATCCCGCTGCATCGGCGCGGGCTTCCAGTGGTTGAAGTCCCCGGCGATACGCGGCCGCTCGGGCGAGTCATCGACCGGCAGCGCGATCAGCGCCGTGCCGTTCCTGTAGGCGGCGGGTACCGGCGCCGGTGGGGTGTCGGGAGCGCCCAGTCGGTAGCTCAGCCCGATCCCCCAGGAGGTGTGCGCGGGGATGCCGTAGAGCGGGTCCCAGGTGTCACGGGCGGCGCTCGCGATGACGCCGGCGCGGTCGCTCAGCGCCAGCTCGGCGCCTACGGACCAGGGGACACCGGACCCGGGCCCTGAGAGCCAGCTCCCGACCGAGCCGCGCAACGTCAGCCGCGAGAGCGCCACCGCCGCCGCGGCGCCGCCGTACGCGGACACGCCTTCCGCGGCGTCGTAGCGCCGGGCCTCGGCGCGCAGCAGGACGGTGGGCACGGGCGTGAGCACGAGCGCGGCATCCCCGAGCCGGACGTTGCGGGAGCGGTCGGTCGAGTCGAGCGCGGCGTGAAAGCGGGACAGCCCGTAGCGCGCCTCGAGGCGGGCCGGCCCGAAGGCGACGCCGGCGACCGGCAGGGCCTCTCCGGCGAGCGCCCACCCGTGCACCGTCCGGTCCGACGTGGTGGCGCGCCGCGGCCCCGGCAACGGGAAGGGCGTGGTGGTCTCGGTGACGCGCTGCTGCTCGACGAACCCGCTGCCGGCCAGGTCGATGCCGAGGATGAGCGGGCCGGGCCGCAGCGCCAGGCGGCGGCCCACGCCGCCGCCGCCCCAGAGCGCGTCGCCCTGCGCCAGCGGGATGCCGGCGGAGAGATCCAGCCAGCCGGCGCGGTCTGTGTAGCCGGCGCCGAGCAGCAGGCCGGCCGAAGCGCCGGTGGCCGCGGCGCCGTCGTAGGTCATGCGGCCGGCTCGCGCCGAGACGCTCCACCGCTGCGCGCGCGCGCCGCCGGCGGCGGCGAGCAGCGCGAGCAGGGTGGCGGCGGGCAGGAGCCGGGCGCCCCGGATCACAGCGCGTCCCCGGCCTGTGGCGGCAGCACGGCGATGCGGCTGTTGGACCCGCCGAACCCGTCCTCCACGCGCGACGCCACGGGATCGGCCACCCAACGCCGGCCATCCACCACGAAGGAGTAGTCGTAGAGGCCGGGGTCGAGCGGAATCTCGACCGACCAGATCCCGGGCGCGACCTGGTGCAACGAGATCGAGGGCTTCCAGCCGGTGAAATCGCCGGCCAGCGCGACATCCTTCGCGCCCGGCGCATCCAGCCGGAAGTGCACGAACACCCGCGCGGCCACGCTCGCGGCCGGCGCCGCGGCGCGCGCAGGGCCGCGCCGGCCGACCAGCAGCAGGGCCAGGAGCGCGGCCGCGCCCACCAGGGCGTACGCCGGCCGCAGCCGCAACGAGAGCGCGCGCGGCGCCCACAACCAGGCGAGCGCCTCCCGCCACGCCGACTCCCGGTGCCACCGGTCCTTCTGCCGGTGCACACGGTCCACGCTCATGTGCGCCGCCGCCGCCAGCACCTCGATGCGCCGCATCACGGCAGGCGCGAGATCGGAAGGCACCTCCCCCGGCACGGCCCGCAAGGCCGCATTGATCGCCTCCTCGTAGCACTCGCGCTCCGCCGCCTCTTCGGCGCTCAGCTCGTCCGCGTCGAGCTCGCCGTCGAGCACGCGGTGCACCCGCTCCTGCATACGTCCTCCCTCTGCTGCCATCCGGGGTCCTCGCCACGCTCCGCGCCGCGTCCCTCCTGAAGGGGCGACGAGCGAGCGCAGCGAATCGTCACATCGGCCACGGGAAGGAGCGTGCCAGCCGCGGGCCGGTCGCGCCCGCTGGCGCGCGGGAGCCCGGCCGGCCGGGTGGCGGCCGGGCTCGTCTTCGCTACGCGTTCAGCAGCAGGTGAACCCAGATGGCGGCGGCATACCCCAGCGCCACGGCCCAGGTCCAGCGGAGGTGCGAGCGGAACGTGTAGGCGCCGCGGGACTGCCCCATGAGCGCTACCCCCGCCGCGCTGCCGATGGCGAGCATCGAGCCGCCCACGCCGGCGGTGAGGGTGACGAGCAGCCACTGCGCGAGCGGCATGGCGGGGTGCATCTCGGATGACGGAGAACATGACGGGGATGTTGTCGATCACCGCGGAGATGGCGCCCACGACCACGTTGGCAGGGGTGGCGCCGACGCCGGTATAGAGGGCGCGGGAGAGGCCGGCGAGGTAGCCGATCGTGGCCAGTCCGCCGACGCACATGATGACGCCGTAGAAAAACATGAGCGTGTCCCACTCGGCGCGCTGCAGGATGCGGAAGATGTCGAACACGCGCTCGGGGGAGGCGCCGCCGGCGCCGGCGGCATCCACCTCGAGGGGTGCGGCGCCCGCGATCGGCGCCGTCTCGAGCAAGGCCCGCCGGCGCAGCCAGAAGCCGTACATGTTCAGCAGCCCGAGCCCGGTCATCATCCCGAGCACGGGCGGCAGCCCGAGCAGGTTGTAGAAGGTGACCGTGATGACGATGGTCACGGCGAACAGCACCACCGCGGCCAGGCCACCGGGCCGGATGCGCACGCGCTCGGCGTCCGCCGCCGGCTTCCCGGCAGGCAGCGCGAGCGAGAGGATGACGGCGGGCACCAGCCAGTTGACCACGGAGGGGACGAACAGCCGGAAGAACTGCCAGAAGCCCACCAGCCCGGCCTGCCACACCATCAGCGTCGTGATGTCGCCGAAGGGGCAGAAGGCGCCCCCGGCGTTGGCCGCCACCACAATGTTGATGCACGCGAGTGGCAGGAAGCGGCGGTCACCCTTCCCCACGGTCAGCGCGACGGTCCCGACCACCAGCGCGGTGGTCATGTTGTCGATCATCGCCGAGATGAAGAACGCGAGCAGCCCCGTGGCCCAGAACACGGCGCGCAGCGAGAAGCCGCGCCGCACCAGCCAGGAGCGGAACGCATCGAAGACGAGCCGCTCCTCCATCGTATTGACGAACGTCATGGCGACGAGCAGGAACAGGAAGATCTCGCCGAAATCCTCCAGGTTCCGGCGCGCGAAGGCCGCCGCGGTCAGGGTGTCGCCGCGCAGCGCGTACGCTACGCCGATCAGCCCCCAGATGATGCCCGCCGCCAGCAGCACCGGCTTGGACTTCCGCAGGTGCAGCTTCTCCTCGTTCATGACCAGGAGATAGGCGACGACGAAGAGCGCCAGCCCGGCAATGCCGGTCCAGTGCCGCGTCAGGTCCAGCGGCCGCCCCGCCACCGCTTCCGCGGCCGCCGCGGCCTGACCGAATACGACTGATGTCATGCCTGAGCGCCCTCCCGATCGGCGGCACCGGCACGCATGGCCGCGGAATGCGGCACCGCGCCGGTCCCACCACGCTAGGTCTGCGCGCGCCGACACACCAGCGGGAAAACCCCTTCACTCTGTAGGGAGTCGGGGCCGCGTGCGCCGCGGCCGCCGGGGAGCGCGGGGGCGCCGGCGGGCGGCGCCTCAGTCGTCGCCCGGGGCCGGAGCGGGATGAGGCTCCCCGTGCGGCCGGGCGCGGCCGAGCCGGACGAGCACGCGCTCGCGCCAGTCGTCGAGGATCTCGTAAATGGTGGGGATGACGATCAGGGTAAGCATCGTCGAGGCGATGACGCCGCCGATCACCGCGCGCCCCAGCGGCGCCCGGAAGTCCGCGCCCTCGCCCGCGCCGAGCGCCACGGGGAGCATGCCGGCAATGAGGGCGAGGGTGGTCATGATGATCGGCCGCAGCCGGATTCGGCCGGCCTCGATGAGGGCGTCGCGCGTGGTCGCCCCGCCACGCTCGCTCGACCACTTGGCGAAGTCGATGAGCAGGATCGCGTTCTTCACCACGATGCCCATGAGCAGGATCACGCCGATCAGGCTCATGAGGTTCACGGTGTCGCGCGTGACGATCAGCGCGATCACCACGCCGATCAGCGAGAGCGGCAGCGAGATCAGGATCGCGATCGGGTCCAGGAAGGAGCCGAACTGCACCACCAGCACGAGGTACATGAGCATGACGGCGATGCCGAGCGCCAGGAAGATATCGCGGAAGACCTCCTGCTGGTTCTCGACCTGCCCGCCGTACGAGACGCTGTAGCCCGGCGGCATGGGCACCTGCCGCAGCCGCCCGCTGATCGCCTGCGTGACCTCCCCCAGCGGCCGGCCCTCCGTGTTCGCGCCCACCGTGACCACCCGCTCGCGCTGGTAGTGATCGATCTGCGCCGGGCCCACGGTGGGCGTGATCGTCGCGATCTGCCGCAGCGGGATAGTCTCCGGGCCTCCGGCGACGCCGCCCGCCGCCGCGCCGCCCGCGCCTCCCGCGCCGCCCGCGCCGCCCGCGCCGCCCGCGCCTGCCGTGCCGCCCGCGCCTGCCGTGCCGCCGCCGCCCACCACGATCGGCAGCTGCGCGATGTCGCCGGCGTTCTCGCGGTAGCGGCGGGCGAGCCGGACCTCGACGTAGCGGGTCTGCCCGTCGGGATCGACCCAGGTTCCGGCGTTCACGCCGGCGAAGGCGGCGCGCAGGGCCTGCGCGACCTGGGCGAGGCTGACGTTCATCGTGGAGGCGAGGGCACGGTTCACGTGCACGTCGAACTCCGGCTTCTGCCCCTTGGTGGAGAGGCCAACGTCCACGGCGCCGGGCACCTTGCGAACGACCGCGGCGAGCCGCTCGGCGAGGGCGGTGAGGCGGTTCGCGTCGGGTCCCGTGACCTGGAGCTGGACCTGCTTCTGGTTGCCGCCGAAGCCGCTGGCGTAGGTGTAGGCGGTGACGCCGGCGAGGCTGCGCAGGCGGGCCCGGATGCGGGCGCTGAGGGCGGCCTGGCCGATCGAACGGTCCGCCTTCGGCACGAGGCGCACGTAGACGTTGCCCTGGTCCCACACGGTGGCGCCGGTCGAGGCGCCGACGGTCGTGTAGGTGTAGGCCACCTGCGGGAAGCCGCGCACCAGGCGCGCGACCTCCTCGGCCTTGATGGTGGTGTAGTCCAGGTTGGAGCCGGGCGGCGTCTCGATGGCGATGTTGAGCTCGCTCCGGTCGCTCTGCGGCACGAACTCGAAGCCGCCGACTACGCGCTGCAGCACGAGCGCGAGGATGAAGGAGCCGACGGCAATGCCGATCATGGCGGCGCGGTGGTCGAGCGCCCACGCGATGACACCCTTGTAGCGGTCGGCCTGGTGGTCGAACCAGGCGTTGAAGCGGGCGAGCGTGCGCGCGATCGGGTTGCGGAGCTGGTGCCGCTCGAGCTGCGGGTCTGCCCAGTAAGCGGACAGCATCGGGTCGAGCGAGAAGGAGACGAACAGCGAGACCAGCACCGCGCACGCGATGGTCAGCGCGAACGGCTTGAACCACTGCCCGGCCATCCCCGACATGAACGCGACGGGCACGAAGACGCAGATGATGGAGAAGGTCGTGGCCGCCACGGCGAGGCCGATCTCGTCCGTCCCCTCGTAGGCCGCGGTGGTGTGGTCCACGCCCATCTCGATGTGGCGCACGATGTTCTCGCGCACGACGATCGCATCGTCGATGAGGATCCCGATGGCCAGCGAGAGCCCGAGCAGCGACATCGTGTTCAACGTGAAGCCGAACGCCCACACCGCGATGAAGGAGGCCAGCACGCTGACCGGCAGCGCAAGGCCCGTGATGACGGTCGAGCGCCACGAGTTCAGGAACATGAAGACGACCAGCACGGTCAGCAGCGCGCCCTCGATCAGCGCGTCCTCCACGTTCCGCACCGACTGGCTCACGCGCACGCCGGCGTCGCGGACCACCTCGATGGTGGTGCCCACCGGCAGCCGCTTCTCGATCTGCGCGATCCGCACCTTCACGGCATCGCTCACCTCCGTCGTGCTGTACTCGCGCGCCTTGATGATGTCGAGCCCGATGGCCTCCCGCCCGTTGTAGAGCGCGGAGGAGCGAGGCTCCGCATGCGTCTCCCGCACGTCCGCCACCTCGCGCAGCCGCACCAGCTGCCCGCCGCGCGTGGCCACCGCGATGTTCAGGAACTCTTCCGGCCTCGACAGCCGCCCCTCCAGCCGGATCGCGCGCTGCTGCAGCGGCCCGTTCACGCTCCCCACCGGCGCCGCCAGGTTCTGCGTCGCGAGCGCCTGCACCACCTCCTGCACGCTGACACCCGCCGCCTGCAGGCGCGCCGGCTCCAGCGCCACGTCCATCTCCGCGCTGTCCGCGCCCACCACGTTCACCTGCGCCACGCCCGGGATCGAGCGCAGGTCGCCAGTGATCCCCGGATCCGCCAGGGCCGTGAGCTGCGCGGCCGTCAGCGTCTTCGATGTCAGCGTCAGGGAGACGATCGGCATCTGGTTCGGGTCGAAGTGCTGGATGATCGGCTCCATCGACTCCGCCGGCAGCTGGTTGCGGATCTCGGAGAGCGCGTCGCGTACCTCCTGCGTCGCCTGGTCGATCGGCTTCGAGAACACGAACGTGACCGTCACCTGCGCAAAGCCATCCACCGCCGACGAGTTGATCTTGTCCACCCCGCTGATCCCGGCGATCCGGTCCTCCACCCGGTCCACCACCTCCCGCTCCACCACGTCCGGCGAGGCGCCCGGATAGGCGATGCCCACGAACACGATCGGCGCCTCGATGTCCGGGAACTCGTCCGTCTGCAGGCTGGCCAGCGCCGCCAGCCCGAACGCCACCAGCGCGATCATCGTCACGATGGTCACGATCGGGCGCCGGATCGCGAAGTCCGAGATGAGCATCAGCATGGGCGTTCGTCGCCGCAAAGCGCGGGCCCCCGGCCGCCTCCTCGACCGCGCTGGACGGGCAGGGGCCAGGGGCACGGGTACGTGGACGGCCAAGATCGGACGGGAGTCCGGCAGCGGCAAGCCGGGAGCGGGCGAGCTCGCCGGCTGACGCAGGCAGGCGGACGAAAGCCAAACCGGCGGATCGGAAGAGTTCTTCGGCGCCGCGGCCTGCAAGTCGCCGGGAACGGCAGCGGGCATGGCGGCTCGGTAGGAATCGGCGAGTGGAGCTCCCGGCGGCGGACCGGGAGGCAATCTTGATCGGTATCCGGGACGAAAGGCGCACCGGTTGGCTCGGCGCGACGGCGCGAGGCCGATGTTGCTCGATTTCCGAGAAAAAGCGGGATCCGGAGCATCAAGGCGGGCTCGGCTTGCCGATTCTGCTCGGAGGGACAAGCCTCCCGGGCGTTGTTGCCGCCGCCCGGGTCCATGGCGGGAACGACCGGATTCCGGGGGTGCGCCCTGGATTCGGATTCGTCGGAACGGCGGGCGGGGGCGTCAGCGAATGCCGCTCCGTCAGCGGACCTCGGCGTCGAGGCGGAGCGTGCGGACGGTGAGCAGGATCTCGGCGAGGAAGGCGACCATCCCGACGGTCATGGCGGCGACGGCGGCGGCGAAGAGCGCGCTGGCGAAGCCGGCCAGCACGTGGCCGGCGAGGCTGCCGAGGAAGAGGACGATGATGAGGAGGGCCACACCGAGGACGCACCCCACGGAGCAGGCGATGGCGACGAGGATGAGGCGGGAGCGGCGGCCGAGCACGCGGAGCTCGGCTGCTGCCTCGGCCGGAGCGGGCTCGTCGCCGGAGGCCGGGGCGCTTTCGGCTTCGGGGCGGTGGGCGTCCGGGGTGGCGGCACCCGGCGCGGCGCGGCGGTCGGCGAGGGCCCGCTGCACGACGCGCGCGCGGTCCACGATGCGGCCGAGGCGGTTGGTCAGCACGAGCAGGATGAGGCCCACGCCGGAGACGAGCACGATCGGCGCGACGGAGAACTGGATCACGCGCGCGAGGTCGAGCCCCGTGGTGTCGGCCAACGTCGTGCCTCCCGCAGGCCCGCGGCTCGCCGGCGCTCAGCCCTCGGGCTCGGCCTCGAAGCGGCCGGCCACCGGGTCGAGCTCGAGCAGCGCACGGAGTACCCGGCGCACGGCGTGCCACTCGCCGGGCAGGATGTCGAGTGTGCCGTGCAGCACCGCGGCGCCGCCCGCGCTCAGGCAGCGCCCCAGGAAGAGACAGCCGCCCGCCAGCATCGTCACGAGCATGCCGAGGGCCGGCAGGGCGAAGACCACGACCACCACGATTCCCAGTATGTCCATGAGCAGTATCGCTCCGTTGACGGTTTCCGGAATCCCGCGAGGGGAGGATACCGCCCCGGCCAGCGCCCCGGCGTCGGGGAGCCCACGCGATGGGTGTGGGGCGCCGCCCTACACCGTCTCGTCCGCGCCGGGCGCCGTCGCTCCGCCGCCCTCGTCCGCGCTTTCTTCTCCGTCCATGGGCTCCCGCCCGGGCTCCGGCTGGGCCGCATCGCCGGGCGCGGGAGCGGTGCCGGGCGGACGCAGGCGCTCGAGGACCTCGGGAAGGACCGGCTCGATGAGCTCGTCGTAGCAGGCGGGGCAGAGATAGAAGTAGCCGGGGTCGGCGGGCAGCTCGAGGAGATGGCCGAAGAAGACCTTCATGAGGGCCGTCATCCGGCGAGGATCCGTCTCGCCACAGCGCGCGCACGGCTCGAGCGGCACGGGACGACCCGTCAGTAGAGGATGCGGGTCCGGATCGTCCCGGGCACGCCGCCGAGCGCGGCAACCATTGCGCGGTCCACCTTCCGCGACACGTCCATTACCAGATAGCCGATGCGGGAGTCGGTCATGAGGTACTGCGCCAGCACGTTGACCTCGCGCTCGGCGAAGATCTCGTTCACGTGCTGCAGCACGCCCGGCACGTTGCGGTGGAAGTGCAGGATGCGGTGCACGCCGTCGTGGACGGGCAGCTCGACCTCGGGGAGGTTGACGGCGGAGGTGGTCGAGCCGTTGTTCACGAACTTGACGAGCTTCTCGGAGACCTCGCGTCCGATCGCCTCCTGGGCCTCGAGGGTGGAGCCGCCGATGTGGGGCGTGAGCAGCGCGCTCGGGATGGACTGGAGCGGCGAGTCGAAGCGCTCCCCCTGCGCCCTCGGCTCGCGCGGGAAGACGTCCACCGCGGCGCCCGCGAGGTGGCCGGAGCGAAGAGCATCGGCGAGCGCCTCGAGGTCGACCACGTTGCCGCGGCTGTAGTTGATGAGGCAGGCGCCCGGCCTCATCCGCGCCAGCCGCTCGCGCGTCACGAGGCCGTGAGTCTGCGGCGTGCCGGGGACGTGCAGCGTCACGACGTCGCTTTGCTCGAGCAGGGCCTCGAGGGTACGCATGGGGCGGGCGTTGCCGAGCGCCAGCTTCGCCACGATGTCGTGGTAGAGCACGCGCATCCCGAGCGCCTCGGCCAGCACGGAGACCTGGCTGCCGATGTGGCCGTAGCCGACGATGCCCAGCGTTTTCCCGCGCGCCTCCCGCGCCCCCTCCGCGCTCTTCAGCCAGCGCCCCTCGTGCGCGGCGAGGTTCTTCTCCGGCACACCGCGCAGCAGCGAGATGCAGTGGCTGAGCACCAGCTCGGCCACGGAGCGCGTGTTCGAGAACGGCGCGTTGAAGACGGGCACCGCCGCGGCCGCGGCGGTCTTCAGGTCGATCTGGTTCGTGCCGATGCAGAAGGCGCCCACGACCAGCAGCCGGTCGGCCGCGGCGAGCGCCCTCTCCGAGAGCTCCGTCTTCGAGCGGATGCCCAGCACGTGCACGTCCGCCAGCCGCTCCGCCAGCTCCCGCCCCGCGAGCGCGCCCGGCAGCACGGCCACCTGGAAATGCTCCTCGCGGAACCGCTCAACCGCCGCCGCATGGATTCCCTCCAGCAGCAGCACCCGGATCCGCTCCTTCGGGAACGAGGTCCGCTGCTGCTCCACCGCCGTCCCCCGCCGCTTCGTTCCCGCCCCTCCAGCCATGGACCGTCCTCCGCGTCTTCGTGTGCGCAGCCGTCCTCCCAACGTATCGCGATTCGAGGTCGGTGGGCAGCCCCCGGCGGGGAGCCCGGGGAGCGGCGGCGCTGGACCGGGCGCGCCACGGCGGACGGAGGACCAGCGCTGCGGATGACGGATCTTGCGGAGGCGGCCGTGTCGAACCCAACCCCGACCCCGAGCCGTCCGTTGAACGCCTCACTGCGTCGAGATGTCCGGCCGCTTCACCACCGTCAGCGTGATCGTGGACGGGTACTTCTTCGAGTGGTGGACGGCATTGTGCGCCACGACGCCGTGCGCCTCGTCGTAGTTGTGGCCACCGGTGTTGAGGTTCCGGTCGAAGCGCGGGAAGTTGCTGCTCGACACCTCGATCCGGATGCGGTGGCCCGGCGCGAAGTAGTTGCTGGTGTTCATCGGGCCGAGGGTCACCGGATAGACCTTGCCGGGCTGCATCCACACCTGCCTGTCGTAGCCGTCCCGGTAGCGCATGCGCTGGATCGTCTCGTCCAGGTTGTAGGCCGTGCCGTCGGGCGCCACGTCGATCAGCTTGGCGGTGAAATCGGTGTCCTTTGCGTCCGAGGAGACGAAGAGCTTCACGGTCACCGGACCGGTCACGTCCACGCCCTCCTTGAGCGGATCGGTGGTGTAGACGAGGATGTCCGGCCGCGCCTCCATCTTCCGCTGGTCGAGCGCGCCGCCCTGCACGGCGTTGCCCGTGCAGCAGACGTTGCCGCCGTGCGAGGGCACCGGGTCCATGGGATCGTAGGTGAAGGCGTCCGGGTGGTCCGCGGAGGGCGCGTGAGCGGCGAGGGCGCCGTCGCCTGAAAGGGTGTTGGCCTTGCCGCCGCTCGTGAGGAAGAAGGTCTGCGGCCGCGCGCCGGCGGGAGGCCAGCTGTCCGCGGAATGCCAGCGGTTCTCGCCCATCGTGTAGTACCGCACGCGTGGCATGGTGTCGAGCACCGTGTGCTGCTCGCCCTTGAGGAAGCGGTCGAAGAAGCCGTACGTCATGTCGTTGTAGTCGAAGCGGGCGTCGCCGACGCTGCGCTCCCCGACGACGGTGTTCTCGGTCGCGCGCGTGTAGGAGCAGTGCAGCGTCGGCGCGATGATGAGCCACTGCTCCTTGCCCACCTCCGGGTCGGCCGTCTCGCGCACGTGGTTGTACGTGGCCAGGTTCGGGCCGATCGAGACGTCGTACCAGGACGTGAACCACAGCCCGGGCACGTCGATCTTCATCGAGCCGTGGTAGAGGCCGCCGCGCCACCAGGCGGAGTCCCCCGGCGTGCGCGCGATCATGTCGCCGCCCGTCGCCACCGGCATCGAGTCCGCGAAGATCCCGTGCGGGCCGTCCACCGCCGCGATGATGCTGTCCTCCGGAAGGTGCCGGAGCGCCTCGGACCAGTCCACCGGCGGCAGCTGCTGCGCCATGTCGAACGCCTTGGAGGCCCGGATCAGGTCCTCCTGCGACGTGTTCGCCGGGAACATCGGCCGCACCTGGTTCTGCTCGCCGTACAGCCACGCGATGAACAGCATCTGCACCGCGCCGCCCCGGTACCAGTTGCCCTGCTCCCAGTACGGCCCCACCTGCCCCACGCCCGCGCCGAAGCCCTGCGGGTTGATCGCCGCCAGCCCGGGAGGCGACGTCGCCGCGACCCCCATCTGCCACTCCGCCGTCGACGAGCAGCCCACGAGCCCCACCTTCCCGTTGGCCCACGGCTGCGTCGACATCCACTTGACGGCGTCGTAGCCGTCCGTGCGCGGCGGGCCAAGGATGTCGTAGTTGCCCTCGCTGAAGAAGTGCCCGCGCTCGTTCATCTCCACGTAGGCGTAGCCGCGCTTCACCGCCTCGAGCTCCCGGCTCATGTCGCGCGGCACGCCGTTGCGCACGTCCCAGTAGTTGAAGTTGTACGGCGTGCGCACGAAGATGATCGGCACCGCTCCGGTCGCGTTCTTCGGCCGGTAGACGTCCGTCGCCATGCGTTTCCCGTCGCGCATCGGCACCATGACCTTGCGGCCGATCACCGCGACGCTCTCGAGCTCGTGCTCCACCTCCCAGCGGTGCGCCTTCTGCTCGTCGGTCATGGGACCGCGGCGCTGGGCGGCGAGCGGCCGCGCAGGCGCGAGCGCCGCGCACACCACGGCGAGGGCCGCCGCGGCGAGAGTGGCCTGGGAGCGTGCGTATCGGCGCATGGCTCGACTCCGGGTTGTGGACATCGCAGGCTGCGGCGTGGGACCTGTCAATATGCGCACGGGCGTGGTGGAAGTGTCAAGGCTCTGAAGGCGACGGGGCGCGGGGGTGGGGGCGGAGGAGGAGTAGCGCAGGGGCACGGGAGCTGACGGACTGACCGATGTCCGGTCTGGCTATGTCGCCGCCCCTCGCCGCAGGTTTCCGTGTACGGCATGGACGCGGAAATCGTTGCTCTCGGAAAGGGACTGCTGGGTGTCCGGTTCGCGTTCGACCGCGCCGCCGTCGCGGCGGTGCGGGCGATCCCGGGCCGCCGCTGGAACCCGACTGAGGGTCGCTGGACCGTCCCCAACACCCCCGAGAGCAGAGCCCGGCTGGCTGAGATCTTTCCCGAAAGCGACGACGACGGTTCTCTCCGCGCGCGTCTCCTCCAGGAGCTCCGCATCCGCCGCTACAGCCCGCGCACCATCAAGGCGTATCGAAGCCACCTGACCGGATTCGCCCGCCATCTCGGCGGGCGGCCCGGCGAGGCGACGTCGGAGGACGTGCGTGCGTACCTCCTCGCCCTGCAGGCCCGAGGCGTGTCCGCGGCGTACCAGAACCAGGCCGTCAGCGCGCTGCGCTTCTTCTTCATCCACGTGCTCCGGCGGGAGCTCGATCCGGAGGCCGTGCCCAGGCCAAAGCGCGACCGGAAGCTGCCGGCGGTACTGAGCGGCGAGGAGATCCGCCGGCTCATCGCCGCGATTCGAAATCCGAAACATCGGGCACTGCTGCTCGTCACCTATTCCGCGGGTCTCCGCGTCAGTGAAGCGGTACGCCTGAAACTCATGGATCTGGACGAAGACCGACGAATGATTTACGTTCGCGGAGGCAAGGGCAGAAAAGATCGGCAGACTCTACTGTCCGACCGCGCGCTCACGGCAGTGCGGGAGGCCCGTAAGTCCGCCGGCTCGAGCCAGTGGCTCTTTCCGGGAGCCCGCCCCGGCCGCCACCTGACCGCCCGCTCGTTCCAGAAGGTGATCGAGCGCGCGCGCGTCCGCGCCGGCATCGAGAAGCGGTTCTCCGTCCACGCCCTGCGCCACAGCTTTGCGACGCACCTGCTCGAGGCGGGCACGGACCTCCGCTACATCCAGGAGCTGCTCGGCCACTCGAGCACGCGGACGACCGAAATCTACACGCACGTGAGCAAGCGCCAGATCGCCCGGATCCGTAGCCCGCTGGACACGTTGGGGGAGTGAGCTGCGGGTGGAGGGGGCGCTTGCGGACGCCCTCGCCCACGAATGGGCGCACAACGGCGCCGAGGACGCCGCTTACCGAAATTCGCCAAGTACGCGCCATCACGAAATTCGTAAACTGAACGTTATCTGGAATGCGCTGGAGCGCTGAACAGCAATGATGTGCTCCGCCGCCCCGCCCCGGTTCCAGCGGCTTTGCGTTCGCGGTGCGATCGACGTCCCCGGCCGGGACGGGTCGGACCGACAGGAGCTGGTGAGTCGCCGTGCTTGCGCCGGCTGCGGTTCGGCAGCGAGAGAGATTAGGGGCGTCGCCGTCGACTTTCGACCGTTCCAGGGTTGCACGGCTTCGGCCGGACAGGAGAGGCGCACTCCAGATAA
This sequence comes from uncultured Gemmatimonadales bacterium, assembly GCA_963708135.1. Classification (GTDB taxonomy): domain Bacteria; phylum Gemmatimonadota; class Gemmatimonadetes; order Longimicrobiales; family RSA9. The sequence continues at coordinate 3,068,235 of OY970192.1, forward strand.
CAGAGCGGTGACCGCTGCGCCGCCTGGGCGGCTTGCCCGCCGGGGGAGCGGTGGCGGCGTTTAGCAACACAACATGGGCCGGCGGGACACGGCGCTGCGCGCCGCGTCGGTAACCGCGAAACGTTATCTGGAATGCGCTGGAGCGCTGAACAGCAATGATGTGCTCCGCCGCCCCGCCCCGGTTCCAGCGGCTTTGCGTTCGCGGTGCGATCGACGTCCCCGGCCGGGACGGGTCGGACCGACAGGAGCTGGTGAGTCGCCGTGCTTGCGCCGGCTGCGGTTCGGCAGCGAGAGAGATTAGGGGCGTCGCCGTCGACTTTCGACCGTTCCAGGGTTGCACGGCTTCGGCCGGACAGGAGAGGCGCACTCCAGATAACAGAGCGGTGACCGCTGCGCCGCCTGGGCGGCTTGCCCGCCGGGGGAGCGGTGGCGGCGTTTAGCAACACAACATGGGCCGGCGGGACACGGCGCTGCGCGCCGCGTCGGTAACCGCGAAACGTTAGAAGACATGCCGGGTTGACGGGCGGTGGTACTGAGTACTATAGTACGGAGGACGTTGAAGCCGGGAGGCTCGTATCGAATTCGTGGCAACCCGCAGCTTCGAGAGCTCCGCGAAGAAGCTCCTGTCCGAAGAGGACCGGAGGCAGCTTGAGTTGCTCCTGCTGGGAGATCCACGACATGGCAAGGTGATTGAGCGCACTGGCGGTTTCCGGAAGGTGCGCTTCGCTCGACCCAGCCGGCGTGAAGGGAAGAGCGGCGGTACTCGGGTGATCTACTATCTCCTCGATCGACGTGACCGGATCTACCTGCTCCTCGTGTACGCGAAGGGGGTGAAGGACACCCTCACCCGCACCGAGGAGAACGAACTTCGGAAGCTGGCAAAGGCATTGGAGGAAGAACGGTGACCAAGGCACGGAGGAAGGGTACGTTCGGGCAGGTGCTCATCGAGTCCGCAAGAGAGGCGGTGCAGATCGAGCGCGGTGAGGCACCCCCGGCTCGTGTCACCAAGCACACGGCTGCGGAAACGAGGGTGGCACCTCCGCCTCAATACGTGCCGGAACGTATCAAGGGAATCCGGGATGTCATGGCATTGTCCCAGCCTGTCTTCGCTGCGGCCTTGAATGTGAGTCCAGAGACAGTCCGCGCTTGGGAACAGGGGAAGAGGGAACCCGACGGCCCTACGCTTCGACTCCTCAAGGTAGCGGAGCAGCACCCCGAGGTGCTCCTTACAAAAGTGCGGGCCCGAAGGTCGAGGAAACGGCCCAGCGCCGAGATCCGGTAACGTGCCTTGGAATGACGCGGTCAGCGTCATGGCCGGCACGTCTTCTAACACACGGTGAGCGCCTGCGCGGCTTCGCTCCGGCCCTTCGGGACACCGAATCCTCAGCGCCGCGTTGCGGCGCCACCGGTTCGGCGTCGCTCACCTGGAAACGTTATCCGGAATGCGCTGGTGCGCTGGGGAGTGAACCTCTTGTTCCCCTCCCCGCCCCGGATCCAGCGGTTTCGCGGGACCGGTGCAATCGATGATCCTGGCACACCGGGTTCGCGAGGCAGCAGCTGGTGAGGCGCCGGGCGCATCGTTCCTGTATCCGCGGCGTCGAGAGCCCGGCCGGAGTCGAAGCGTTTGTCGGCGCTGAGTTCCGGGCCGCGCCCGCCTTCCGCTGGAGGCGGAGGGGCGCACTCCGGATAACAGAGCGGTGGCCGCTGCGCCGCCTTCAGCGGCTTGCCCGCCGGGTGAAGTGAAGTCGTAGGCTGAGAACACGGGCCGGCGGGACGCGGCGCTGGGGGCCGCGTCGGCAACCGCCAGACGTTATCTGGAATGCGCTGGAGCGCTGAACAGCAATGATGTGCTCCGCCGCCCCGCCCCGGTTCCAGCGGCTTTGCGCTCGCGGTGCGATGGACGTTGACGGGCCGGGATGCGTCAGAGGAGGCAGGAGCTGGTGAGGCGCCGTGCGTCGGCCCGCCGGTGCGGTTCGGCAGCGGGGCACGTGCAGGTCGCCGGCGGCGAGTTGCGACCGTTCCAGAGTGCACGGCTGTGGCAGGACGCGAGAGGCGCACTGCAGATAACGGAGCGGTGACCGCTGCGCCGCCTTCGGCGGCTCGCCCGCCGGGTGAAGTGAAGTCCAAGCCCGAAAAGATGGGCCGGCGGGACACGGCGCTGCGCGCCACGTCGGTAACCGAGAGACGTTATCTGGAATGCGCTGGAGCGCTGAACAGCAATGATGTGCTCCGCCGCCCCGCCCCGGTTCCAGCGGCTTTGCGTTCGCGGTGCGATCGACGTCCCCGGCCGGGACGGGTCGGACCGACAGGAGCTGGTGAGTCGCCGTGCTTGCGCCGGCTGCGGTTCGGCAGCGAGAGAGATTAGGGGCGTCGCCGTCGAACTTTCGACCGTTCCAGGGTTGCACGGCTTCGGCCGGACAGGAGAGGCGCACTCCAGATAACAGAGCGGTGACCGCTGCGCCGCCTGGGCGGCTTGCCCGCCGGGGGAGCGGTGGCGGCGTTTAGCAACACAACATGGGCCGGCGGGACACGGCGCTGCGCGCCGCGTCGGTAACCGCGAAACGTTATCTGGAATGCGCTGGAGCGCCAAACAGCTGATGTGGTCCCCGCCCCGCCCGGTTCCAGCGGCTTTGCGCTCGCGGTGCGATGGACGTTACGGGCCGGGATGCGTCCGAGGGGGCAGGAGCTGGTGAGGCGCCGTGCGTCAGCCCCGCCGGTGCGGTTCGGCGGCGGGGCACCTGCAGGTCGCCGGCGGCGAGTTGCGGCCATTACAGAGTGCACGGCTGTGGCAGGACGGGAGAGGCGCACTCCAGATAACGGAGCGGTGACCGCTGCGCGCTTGGCGGCTGCGCGGGTGAAGTGAAGTCAAGCGAAACGAGGGGGCGGGACACGGCGCTGCGCGCCGCGTCGGTAACGAAACGTTATCTGGAATGCGCTGGAGCGCTGAACAGCAATGATGTGCTCCGCCGCCCCGCCCCGGTTCCAGCGGCTTTGCGTTCGCGGTGCGATCGACGTCCCCGGCCGGGACGGGTCGGACCGACAGGAGCTGGTGAGTCGCCGTGCTTGCGCCGGCTGCGGTTCGGCAGCGAGAGAGATTAGGGGCGTCGCCGTTGAACTTTCGACCGTTCCAGGGTTGCACGGCTTCGGCCGGACAGGAGAGGCGCACTCCAGATAACAGAGCGGTGACCGCTGCGCCGCCTGGGCGGCTTGCCCGCCGGGGGAGCGGTGGCGGCGTTTAGCAACACAACATGGGCCGGCGGGACACGGCGCTGCGCGCCGCGTCGGTAACCGCGAAAAAACCGCCATGTTCCGCTCGGCCTTTTGTAGCAGATTTGGGGTGATAACGACAAAGGGAGATTCCATGGCGAGCGTACGATCGAGGAACTGCTGAAGTTGTGTGGGGAGCGAATCCAGCTGGTCGAAGATCTCTGGGATAGCATGCTGGGACGGAGGGATTTCCGCTCTGAGGCACAGAAGGCCGAGCTGGATCGCCGGTTAGAGGAGCACAGGGCGGATACGGATAGCGGTGCCTGGGAAGAGGTTCGTGAGCGGCTGTACAAGAAGTACGGGTGAGTAGCGAGTTCGTTGTCCGCCTCAGGCAGAAGCAGAACTAGATGAGGCTGCGGCTTGGTATTCTGAGCGTTCGAGGGGATTGGGAGCAGAGTTCGTTCGAATAGTCGATGCCGCGTTCGCGGCGATACAGAGAAATCCGCTACAGTTTACAGTTGTACACAGACAAGTGCGGCGGGCGGTGCTTAGAAGATTTCGATACGAAGTTCTCTACAAAGAATAAGAAAAGGAGATAGTTGTGCTTAAGGTCTAACACTAGAGGAGTGATAAGAAGAGATGGCAGAGAAGAGGCTGAGGGACTACAGGTGCAGACAGAACAAGGCGGTTAACAAACGGTTGGCGCCTGCGCGGCCTGCGGCCGCTCCGGAGAACGCGCCGCGGCGGTCTAGAAGCTGGTGAGGGATCGTGTAGTTTCGAAGGTGGTCGCGCGCTGAGGGTTATAGGCGCGGCGGGTCGCCAACCTGGAAACGTTATCTGCCAGCCCTTGGGATGCTTGAGGCATGTAAGATCCTTGAGGAGAGCCATGAAGACCTACGAGATTCACCGTCGTCATAGAGCGGGACGAAGATGGCCGATTTGTGAGCTATCGTGACTGCGACTTTGCAGGGCTGCTACACGGAAGGCGATACGGAGCGAGAGGCTACGTGATCTGATTGAGGCGCGATCCGGCTTCACCTTGAGGATCGACTCGAGCGAGGATGAGCAATCCACCAGGAGGTGGGCAGCACGAGGGTACGGATCGCGGTATGACGCGCCTGCCTTCCATGACCGCGCAGAAGATGGTGCGAGCTCTTGGAGCGGCATGGCTTTGAGCGAGTTCGGCAATCAGGATCCACACCTCATCCTCCGCCACACGGTACGGACGCCGCGTCACCGTCCCCGTGCATAAGTCCAAGGACCTCGGTCGCGAGTCTTCTAGAGCCGGATCAAGAAAGGTACGCGTACCTCTCGATAGAAGACCTCTAATAGGTCGAACGGGCCGGCGTTTAACTAACGTTTGGCGCCTGCGCGGCCTGCGGCCGCTCCGGAGAACCCGCCGCGGCCGCCGGGAAGCTGGTGCGTTTCGTAGAGGTTTCGAAGGTGATCGCGCGCTGGAGGTTGTTGCGCGGCGGGTCGCTAACCTAGAAACGTTATGCGATCATTGCCTCGGGTTGGTGGTGCAGACGCCCTCGCCGGTTGTGATCATGTCAGGTATGACATAGATTGAACCGTGAGATCGAGCGAGAAGCCGCTGGTCTGGATGCATGGGGAGGTCAAGACGCCTCCCTTCAGCGTAGGCGCGCGAATCGAGGCCGGGGTCCTGTTGCGGCGACTACAGAACGGCGAAACGCTTGGGCTGCCGCACTCTCGACCGATGCCGGTGATCGGCTCCCAATGTCACGAACTACGGATTCGAGACGAGGATCACACGTGGCGGATCATTTACCGGATCGATCCCGATGCGATCGTGATCGCGGAGGTGTTCAGCAAGAAGACTCAGCAGACGCCCAGGGCCACGATCGAGGTGTGCAAGAGGCGGCTGAAGGCGTACGATCGGATAGACGAGGAGCAGGATGGATAAGGGAAAGAGGAAGAGGCTCGAGGCGGCTGGTTGGAAGGTTGGCTCTGCCGAGGAGTTCCTGAACCTCGACGACGCTGAGGCGGCGTTCGTCGCGCTCAAACTCCGCCTGAGCGAGGAGCTGCGGGAGCGGCGAACGAAGGAGGGATTGTCGCAAGTCGAGCTGGCGAAGCGGATTGGTTCGAGTCAGTCCCGAGTTGCGAAGATGGAGGCGAGTGATCCCACAGTGTCCGTGGATCTGCTCCTGAAGGGGTTGTTCGCGACGGGCGCGACCCAGGATGAAATTGGTGGAGCGATCGCGAAGGGTCGCCGAGGCGTGCAGGCACGGCAGGCGCCCGAGGCAACGCGGCATAACAAGACGGTTACCGCGGCGGCGCACCTGCGGTGCGCCTTGCCCTCCGCTTCGCTCCGGGACGCCTCGCCTTCGGCTCGGTGTCGGTAACGCTGAAACGTTATCCGGCATGTTCCAGGCAGCGCTTCTGTAGCAGATAGAGTTAGGGAGAACGCCGGACGAAGGAGGTCGCGTGTCGAAGGTTCCGATCAAGGAGCTGCTGGAGCTGTCGGTGGCAGAACGGATCAGCTCATATGACTGTGGGAGAGAGAGGTCGCTGACTCGGAGGGGGTCTCGATCAGTGAGGCTCAGTTGCAGGAAGCTCGGCGTGTATGGAGGAGCATTGTGCGGATCGGGCTCGCGATCTGGGAGCAGCTTCGGCGGGAGTTGTGAGAGAGATACGGATGAACGGGAGTTGATGTTGGTTTTGGCGCGTTGGATGTGCTGGAGGCGATAGAGTGGTACTCGGGTAGATAGAGATGGCGCTGAATTGTGCGAGTGCTTGATGCTGCGTTGAATAGATTCAGCAGAATTGGCTTAGTTTCAGTGGTGGACGCTTGATTGGAAGCTGGTGCTCGTTCTACAAGATTGTTTACGGCTGACGAACGAGAGATTGTGATTCTGTGGTTTTATGTGAGAGAGATAAGGCACTGGAGAGGTGGAAGTGAGGAGCTCAGGGTGAGGTTGAACACGCGGATAACAAACGGTTGGCGCTGCGCGGTTGCGGCGCTCGGAGAATGCGCAGCGTCTGGAAGCTGGTGAGGTGATGCAGTTTCGAAGGCATGGCGCGCTGAAGGTATGGCGCGGCGGATCGCTAACTGGAAACGTTATCGGAATGCGCTGGTGCGCTGGGGAGTGAACCTCTTGTTCCCCTCCCCGCCCGGATCCAGCGGTTTCGCGGGACCGGTGCGATCGATGATCTTGGCACACCGGGTTCGGAGGCAGCAGCTGGTGAGGCGCTGGGCGCATGTTCCTGTATCCGCGGCGTCGAGAGCTCGGCCGGAGTCGAAGCGTTTGTCGGCGCTGAGTTCCGGGCCGCGCTCGCCTTCCGCTGGAGGCGGAGGGGCGCACTCCGGATAACAGAGCGGTGGCCGCTGCGCCGCCTTCAGCGGCTTGCCCGCCGGGTGAAGTGAAGTCGTAGGCTGAGAACACGGGCTGGCGGGACGCGGCGCTGGGGGCCGCGTCGGCAACCGCCAGACGTTATAGGACATTTTCCACGTTGGTCTCCCATCTGAGCAAGGAAAGTCATCGATGGCTTTGAAACCCTGTCGCGAGTGCTCGCATAAGATCAGCACCGAGGCCAATTCATGCCCGAATTGCGGAGCTAAAAATCCGACAGGATCGAGAATCTCCGCGAAACAGGGATGCCTCGGCTGCCTAGGACTAATCGTTCTTATGGTCATTATGACGTCTCTAATCAATACGTGCGGGTCCGGTTCCACCCCGTCATCAAGCGTGATGTCGCACTCTAGAGTGAACCCGTCGGTCAATCCCGACAGTGTTTGGGCCGCCGGTAATGCCTCACAATTAGGCTCACTGTCTCGACGCGATTCAATGAGGTATGACCATATCACACGCACGACTGGCCTCACGCCAGCTGAGCCCAAATTCCATGAACGCGTTGTCGCGATGCGAATTGCAGACGCGCGAGACGCGTCGAAGCGTCCTGAATCCAGGGGAGACGCGTTGACCTTCCTATCACTTGCAGACACTCCATTTACTTCCACACAATCCGCCGCGATCAAGTCTTTGCGCACATTGATATCGGCGTCTATAGATCGTGACACTAGGAAGGCGGGCATCCCGCTTCGCCGCGCCTATGCGGCGACGTTGAGAAACAAATTTCTCGACGACGCTCTTGATATTAAGGTTTCCGCACTCGGCGACGACGCGACTACGCTGAAACTTGAATTCGTCCTGTTCAATGACGTGTGGAGTCACAAGCTAGTAACCGGGGAGTTCCAGCAGTTGCTTCGCCAGATGGGATTCAAGCGGCTTCGGATGACGGACGGGTACGACTGGGGATACTACTGGGATCTATAGCCGGCCACGCGAGACATTCGCACGATGGAAAACGTCCTATAACTGGACAATTGCCGCAGAGCCCGCCGGGATTGAGACCACGCGGCATTTAATAGGTAGGCCGGACGGGACATGACTCCGCTCAGGCGCGAGATCGCGTTGCTCACTCGCTTCCTCGCTGCGTCACGTCGGCAATCGCTTAACGTTATCTGGAATGCGCTGGAGCGCTGAACAGCAATGATGTGCTCCGCCGCCCCGCCCCGGTTCCAGCGGCTTTGCGCTCGAGGTGCGATGGACGTTGACGGGCCGGGATGCGTCAGAGGAGGCAGGAGCTGGTGAGGCGCCGTGCGTCGGCCCCGCCGGTGCGGTTCGGCAGCGGGGCACGTGCAGGTCGCCGGCGGCGAGTTGCGACCGTTCCAGAGTGCACGGCTGTGGCAGGACGCGAGAGGCGCACTCCAGATAACGGAGCGGTGACCGCTTCGCCGCCTTCGGCGGCTCGCCCGCCGGGTGAAGTGAAGTCCAAGCCCGAAAAGATGGGCCGGCGGGACACGGCGCTGCGCGCCACGTCGGTAACCGAGAGACGTTACGCGCCATACTGCGGGTGAAAAGTGGGGTCTTACATTGAGCAACTGGTATCACCTGTACTGCGATGAGACGGGTATCGGGTCTGGACCGTCGTTCGATCTTGGTGCGCTCCAGATGTCGCCAGCACGAGCCCGGATCCTTGCGGAAGGGCTATTGCGGGTCCGTCACGAATACGGGCTCCGAGCCGAGATGAAGTGGACGAAGGTATCTCTTGGGATGCTGGATGCGTACAAGGCCTTCGTGGATGTATTCCTGAACTGCCAGTACACGAGGCTCTATCACCTCAAAGTCCGCAAGCGCCACGATTGGACGGCGTTTGGCCGATCTGAGAATGCACGCTTCTTCAAGGCCTACTACGTTTTCCTGAGAATGCACATGCGGTCGCATTCGCGATATGTGGTGCAGGTGGATGACAAGCCAGGCAAGCGATATCGCTGGAGCCAGGTCTACTACGCCATCAACGCCGCGGCCGCTCGTGATTACGGAGTGACGCGGAAGCAGATTGCGGACTTCCGGCCGATGGATTCCAAGAGATCGGACCTGCTGCAGCTCGTGGATGTTGTGCTGGGTGCTATGACGTCGGTTGCTTCGGCCCCAGCGAAGCTGAATCTTCTCACCTATGTGCGGGATCGTGTTGCCTCAAGGGAGGCGGAGGTGAAGAGCGGCGAGTGGTCACCTACAGTGGTCGCCAAGTCCTCCTCGGCACTGGGAAGTCGTACGGCGCGTAACAAACGGTGAGCGCCTGCGCAGCTCCGCTGCTTCGGCCCTGCGGGACACCCGCCTCCGGCGGGCGTCGCTCACCTAAGAACGTTATCTGACATGAGCCGCACGACGTGATTAGATTGGCGGATGAGCCCGAGCGAGCGATTCGAGCGACCCGAGTGGTGGGAGTGGGAGCTCGCGTTCACGGCTCACGTCGAAGCACGCATGGAGGAGCGTGGATTCTCCGAGGTCGATCTGCGCGAGATGCTCGAGGATGCATTGGATCTGGAGCAGAGCCGGAATCCGAGGCGGTGGCTGGTCCGCACCCGCTCGGGCGGCGCGCCGTGGATCGTCGTGGTTGAGCCCGATCCTGATGAACAGGTGCTTCTGATCGTCACCGCTTACCTTCGAGACGCCCGCCGATGAAAACTCTCACCGTCCAAGTGACCTACCGCAAAGGCGAGCCCTTTGCCGCCTACATTTACCTGGCTGCGAAGCCGGGCCAGAAGAGTGCACGGACCGAAGACGTCAGTCCCGACCTCGTCATCGACTACGCGGCCGATGGCACCCCGCTCGGGATTGAAATCGTTTCGCCGGGATTCGTCACCCTCGACGAAATCCACGCCGTCTTCGACCGACTCGGCCTGGGACGCCCGGAACCATCGGAATTGGCGCCGCTCAGGGCGGCCTGACTTCCCCAGCGGGTGGGCCAGCCCCGGCAGCGGCTCACATCAGATAACAAACGGTGAGCGCCTGCGCGGCTTCGCCGCTCCGGCCCTTCGGGACACCGAATCCTCAGCGCCGCGCTGCGGCGCCTCCGGTTCGGCGTCGCTCACCTACAAGCGTTATCTGGAATGCGCTGGAGCGCTGAACAGCAATGATGTGCTCCGCCGCCCCGCCCCGGTTCCAGCGGCTTTGCGCTCGCGGTGCGATGGACGTTGACGGGCCGGGATGCGTCAGAGGAGGCAGGAGCTGGTGAGGCGCCGTGCGTCGGCCCCGCCGGTGCGGTTCGGCAGCGGGGCACGTGCAGGTCGCCGGCGGCGAGTTGCGACCGTTCCAGAGTGCACGGCTGTGGCAGGACGCGAGAGGCGCACTCCAGATAACGGAGCGGTGACCGCTTCGCCGCCTTCGGCGGCTCGCCCGCCGGGTGAAGTGAAGTCCAAGCCCGAAAAGATGGGCCGGCGGGACACGGCGCTGCGCGCCACGTCGGTAACCGAGAGACGTTATGTGAAATCGCCCGGAGGCCGCTGAACCCGCTGCGGTTGAGAGACCCCACCTGACTTGTCGTAGCATGGGTGCCGTGCTATCATGCTAGATGATTCGATCATTCCGGGATGCGGCGACCGAGGATCTGTTCTACGGTCGTTCGACGAAGGCAGCTCGGAAAGCGCTTCCACTGTCGCTGTGGCAGAAGGCGTCGGTGAAGCTCGATGCGGTCGACTCGGCCGGGATGTTGGACGACCTACGAGTTCCGCCAGGGAATCGATTGGAAGCCTTGAAGGGAGATCGTCGCGGTCAGCACAGCATCCGAATCAACAGCCAGTACCGGATCTGTTTTCGATGGACGGACGCAGGACCGGAAGACGTAGAAGTCGTCGACTACCATTGAGGCATACTATGGTCCGAGTACCGACCCATCGCCGACCGACGCACCCGGGGGAGATGCTCCTCGAGGAGTTTCTCGGCCCGATGGAGCTGACGCAGCGGGAGCTTGCCGACGCGATCGCAGTCCCGTATCAGCGGGTCAACGAGATCGTGAACGGACGACGGGGAGTGACCCCGAGCACTGCACTGCGGCTATCGACCTACTTCGGCACGTCGACGGACTTCTGGATGAACCTTCAGCTGCGATGGGATCTGTACCACGCTCGAGAGGCCGAGGCCGACATCTTGAAGAAGATTCCTCGATACAAGTCTTCGAATCGCGACAGAGTAGGCGGATAGCACGATTGAAGCCGGGCAGAGGGGCGACTTCACATAACACACGGTGAGCGGCTAAGCGGCGTTCGCCGCTACGCCCCTACGGGACACCCCCCATGCGGCGGGCGTCGCTCACCTGGAAACGTTAGAAGACATGCCGGGTTGACGGGCGGTGGTACTGAGTACTATAGTACGGAGGACGTTGAAGCCGGGAGGCTCGTATCGAATTCGTGGCAACCCGCAGCTTCGAGAGCTCCGCGAAGAAGCTCCTGTCCGAAGAGGACCGGAGGCAGCTTGAGTTGCTCCTGCTGGGAGATCCACGACATGGCAAGGTGATTGAGCGCACTGGCGGTTTCCGGAAGGTGCGCTTCGCTCGACCCAGCCGGCGTGAAGGGAAGAGCGGCGGTACTCGGGTGATCTACTATCTCCTCGATCGACGTGACCGGATCTACCTGCTCCTCGTGTACGCGAAGGGGGTGAAGGACACCCTCACCCGCACCGAGGAGAACGAACTTCGGAAGCTGGCAAAGGCATTGGAGGAAGAACGGTGACCAAGGCACGGAGGAAGGGTACGTTCGGGCAGGTGCTCATCGAGTCCGCAAGAGAGGCGGTGCAGATCGAGCGCGGTGAGGCACCCCCGGCTCGTGTCACCAAGCACACGGCTGCGGAAACGAGGGTGGCACCTCCGCCTCAATACGTGCCGGAACGTATCAAGGGAATCCGGGATGTCATGGCATTGTCCCAGCCTGTCTTCGCTGCGGCCTTGAATGTGAGTCCAGAGACAGTCCGCGCTTGGGAACAGGGGAAGAGGGAACCCGACGGCCCTACGCTTCGACTCCTCGAGGTAGCGGAGCAGCACCCCGAGGTGCTCCTTACAAAAGTGCGGGCCCGAAGGTCGAGGAAACGGCCCAGCGCCGAGATCCGGTAACGTGCCTTGGAATGACGCGGTCAGCGTCATGGCCGGCACGTCTTCTAACACACGGTGAGCGCCTGCGCGGCTTCGCTCCGGCCCTTCGGGACACCGAATCCTCAGCGCCGCGTTGCGGCGCCACCGGTTCGGCGTCGCTCACCTGGAAACGTTATGTGAAATGGCGCTGGCGTTGGTAGATTGAGAGCATGAGCAACGAACTGAGGCAGCTCCAGGAGCGGATCACCCCCAAGCTGCGTGAGCACGGCGTCGTCAAAGCCGCCGTGTTCGGCTCCCGCGCTCGCGGGGATGCCGGACCCGAGAGCGATCTCGATCTCCTGGTCGAGTTCGAGAAAGGTCGAACGCTCCTGGACCTCATCGGCCTTGAGCAGGATCTCACGGAGCTGCTCGGGACCGAGACGGAGGTGGTCACCTACCGATCGCTGCATCCGCTCCTGCGGGAGCGAATCCTCGCCGACCAGGTGCCGCTCCTGTGAAGGATCCGGACGTCTTACCCTATCTCGCTCATGTCCTCGAGAGCATCGAGGCGATCGAACGGTACACGCGCGGGATGGAGGCGGCGGCATTCCTCAACGATTCCCAAGCACAGGATGCCGTCGTTCGGCGCCTCGAGATCATCGGCGAGGCTGTGAAGAACGTCGGCCCGGAGTTCCGGGCGGCGCATCCAGAGATTCCGTGGAAGCGTATCGCCGGACTTCGAGACGTCCTAATTCACCGCTACTTCGAGGTGGATCTTGAACTGACGTGGGAGACGGTTCAAGAGCGGCTCCCGACGTTCAAACAACAGGTCCAGGCGCTTCTCCAGCAGTTGGGCTGAACCCGGACGGCGCCACTTCACATAACAACCGGTGAGCGCCTTCGCGGCTTCGCCGCTCCGGCCCTTCGGGACACCGAATCCTCAGCGCCGCGATGCGGCGCCTCCGGTTCGGCGTCGCTCACCTAGAAACGTTATCCGCCAGCCCTTGGGATGCTATCTTGTAGGCATCAAGATCCTTGAGGAGCGCCATGAAGACCTACGAGTTCACCGTCGTCATCGAGCGGGACGAAGATGGCCGATTTGTGGCTATCGTACCCGCTTTGCAGGGCTGCTACACGGAAGGCGAAACGGAGCGAGAGGCTCGGGATCTCATCGAGGACGCGATCCGGCTTCACCTTGAGGATCGACTCGAGCGAGGAGAAGCAATCCACCAGGAGGTGGGCAGCACGAGGGTACGGATCGCGGTATGAACCCGCGCCTGCCTTCCATGACCGCGCCAGAAGTGGTGCGGCTCCTGGAGCGGCATGGCTTTGAGCGAGTTCGGCAATCAGGATCCCACCTCATCCTCCGCCACACGGACGGACGCCGCGTCACCGTCCCCGTGCATAAGTCCAAGGACCTCGGTCGCGGTCTTCTGAGCCGGATCATGAAGGACGCGGACCTCTCGATAGAAGACCTCAAATAGGTCGAACGGGCCGGCGGATAACAAACGGTTGGCGCCTGCGCGGCCTGCGGCCGCTCCGGAGAACCCGCCGCGGCCGCCTGGAAGCTGGTGCGGTTCGTGAGGTTTCGAAGGTGATCGCGCGCTGGAGGTTGTTGCGCGGCGGGTCGCCAACCTAGTGTAGTGTCTGCCAATTGAGTTGATTTAACAAGACTCCGAGCGTACTGCGGTGAGCGCCTCGCGTGCACGCTGGATCTTGCGCAAGATGTCCTCGCCTTTGGCTCGCCACCGGTACGGCTTGGGATGGAGCTTTCGTTCGGCCAAGTAGCTCTCGATGTCACTCACCAGCTCGCGTACGCTGGAGAAGCTGCCCTCCCGAATCACGTCCTGCGTCAGCTCTCCGAAGAAGCGCTCGACGAGATTCAACCAGGACGAGCTGGTCGGCGTGAAGTGAAGGTGGAAGCGCGGATGCTTCGCAAGCCACTGGGTTACGCTCTCTTGCTTGTGCGTGCAGTAATTGTCCACGACGAGGTGTAGATCGAGATCCTTGGGCGTCTCCCGATCGATCTGCTTGAGGAAGCGAAGCCACTCGACGTGCGTGTGACGCTCTTCCGTGCGCGCGATCAATTTGCCGTCGAGGTAGTTCAGTGCAGCAAACAGCGTGATGGTGCCGTGGCGGGTGTAGTCGTGGGTCTTGGTGCGAATCTCCCCGACGCCGAGGGGTAAGCCCGGTTGGGTGCGCTCCAAGGCCTGGCACTGGCTCTTCTCGTCACAACACAGGACCAGCGCCCTCTCGGGCGGATCGAGATACAGCCCGATCACGTCCCAGAACTTCTCCTCGAAGCGCGGATCGTTCGACAGCTTGAACGTCTGCGTCAGGTGCGGCTTGATCTCGTTTGCCCGCCAGATCCGGTGCACGCTGTCCGGCGAGATCCCGACCTCACGGGCCATTGTGCGCACACTCCAACGCGTGCACGGCTTGGGCGGCCGAGTCGCCCGCGTGATGACCTGCTCCACCTTGTGCGCCGGGATCGAGGGGCGCCGGCCCCGTCCTTTTCGATCCTTCAGGCCGTCCAGGCCTTCGCGCTCGAAGCGTTGGGACCACTTGTTGACGCACGCGGCGCTCACGCCCAGCTCCCGCGCCACCTGCACCTGGCCGAGACCGCGCCCGCGCCGCAGCACGATGGCGGCACGAAGGCTGTCGCGCTTGGACACGCTGGGCGCCTTCACACGCCGCTCAAGCTCTTGCCGTTCGGCGTCGGTGATCTCGATCTTGGACACAGGTCGCGCCATGGCGCAAGGATACGCCCGGCGCCTCCTTGTGTCAAGCTATTTGTCGGACGCTACACTAGAAACGTTATCCGGAATGCGCTGGTGCGCTGAAGAGCAAGCGTGGGTGCCCCCCCTGCCACCCCGAGCCGGCGGTTTTTGCGCTCGCGGGCGTAGTGGACAATCGCGGCCGGGAGACTTCGCTGGACAGGGTGCTGGTCGGGCCGCCATGCGCTGCCAAGCCCGCTCGAGGAGTCGGTGTGCCAGGCAGGCGCCGCGCTGCTGGTGAGGCCGGTGCGGTTTCGAAGGAGCGCATGGCTGCTGCCGGCCGGGGGGGCGCACTCCGGATAACAGCGCGGTGACCGCTGCGCCGCCTTGCCCGCCCGAAAGCGTGCAGGGACTGTGATCAGGAACTTGGGCCGGCGGGACACGGCGCTGCGCGCCGCGTCGGGCACCGCTGAACGTTATCCGGAATGCGCTGGCGCGCTGGGGAGTGAACCTGTTGTTCCCCTCCCCGCCCCGGATCCAGCGGTTTCGCGGGACCGGTGCAATCGATGATCCTGGCACACCGGGTTCGCGAGGCAGCAGCTGGTGAGGCGCCGGGCGCATTGTTCCTGTATCCGCGGCGTCGAGAGCCCGGCCGGAGTCGAAGCGTTTGTCGGCGCTGAGTTCCGGGCCGCGCCCGCCTTCCGCTGGAGGCGGAGGGGCGCACTCCGGATAACAGAGCGGTGGCCGCTGCGCCGCCTTCAGCGGCTTGCCCGCCGGGTGGAGTGAAGTCGTAGGCCGAGAACACGGGCCGGCGGGACGCGGCGCTGGGCGCCGCGTCGGCAACCGCCAGACGTTAAGTGCCATCACGTGGGTTCGCCTCATGCATTAGATTGGGGCGGTTACCAACGGGAGGACTTCGATGAAGTATCGGGTGCTAATCGAGCAGGACGAGGACGGGTTCTTCGTGGCCGAGGTGCCGGCGCTCCCAGGGTGTGTGAGCCAGGGTGAGACTCGGCAGGAGGCGCTTGAGAACATCCGAGAGGCGATCGCGGGCTATCTGGAGAGCCTCGAGGATCACCAGGAACCGGTGCCTCCCTCGATTCACGAGGAGATCGTGGAGGTCTAGGTGGCCGAACTGCCAGTCGTCTCAGGACGCGAGGCAGTGAAGGCGTTCGGCAGGATCGGTTACGTTGTCGATCGCCAGCGAGGAAGTCACATCATACTGAGACAGGCGGAACCCCCTCATCGCCGCCTGACGATTCCGGACCACAAAGAGCTGCGGAAGGGAACGCTGCGGGCGTTGATCCGACAGGGTGGGTTGTCGGTGGACGAGTTCTTGGCGTTGCTGTAGGAACAGCAGAACCGCCCGTTCGGTCAGCGCCCTGGAGCTGGCTGGTCGTGACGGCACTTAACAAACGGTTGGCGCCTGCGCGGCCTGCGGCCGCTCCGGGGAACCCGCCGCGGCCGTGACTAGAAGCTGGGGAGATCAGGGTAGTTTCGAAGGTGATCTCGGGCTGGAGGTATCGGCGCGGCGGGTCGCCAACCTGGAAACGTTATCCGGAATGCGCTGGTGCGCTGGGGAGTGAACCTCTTGTTCCCCTCCCCGCCCCGGATCCAGCGGTTTCGCGGGACCGGTGCAATCGATGATCCTGGCACACCGGGTTCGCGAGGCAGCAGCTGGTGAGGCGCCGGGCGCATCGTTCCTGTATCCGCGGCGTCGAGAGCCCGGCCGGAGTCGAAGCGTTTGTCGGCGCTGAGTTCCGGGCCGCGCCCGCCTTCCGCTGGAGGCGGAGGGGCGCACTCCGGATAACAGAGCGGTGGCCGCTGCGCCGCCTTCAGCGGCTTGCCCGCCGGGTGAAGTGAAGTCGTAGGCTGAGAACACGGGCCGGCGGGACGCGGCGCTGGGGGCCGCGTCGGCAACCGCCAGACGTTATCCGAAAGCAGCCGCGGATACGCTATGAACGAAAGCATCGATCTGATCGAGGGCGTGGTCATTGCGTATTCCGGTCATTCCGGCCATCGACTCCGGTCGAAGCCGGCCACCCGTTCCGGTGGCAAGCCGGCCGCTGATTCCGGAGCATTCCGGCCACCCGCCTCGGAGCGAAGCGACGCTGGTGCTTTCAGGCTGCGGCCTCGGTGTCTGCGTGTCGTTTCTTCGATCGTCGCATAGAAGCTCCTTTCAGGGTGATTCTGTGGGCGTTGTGGACGAGGCGGTCCAGGATGGCGTCGGCGAATGTGGCGTCTCCCACGACGTCGTGCCAGTGGTCGAAGGGGAGCTGACTGGTCACGAGGGTGGCGCGGCTGCCGTAGCGGTCCTCGAGGACTTCGAGCAAGTCCGTGCGTTCGTAGTCCTTCAGGGGCGCGAGGCCGAAGTCGTCCAGGATCAGCAGTTGGGCCTTGGCCAGGCGCTCGAGGAGCTTGGCATAGGAGCCGTCGGCGCGGGCCAGGGCGAGTTCTCCGAGCAGGCGTGAGAAGCGGTAGTAGCGCGTGGACAGACCCTGCCGGCAGGCGCTGTGGCCGAGGGCGCACGCGAGATAGCTCTTGCCGTTCCCGGTGGCACCGGAGATCAGCACGTTCTCGTGGTCGCGGATCCACTGGCAGCCGGCCAGCCGGAGGACGAGGCCGCGCTCGAGGCCGCGAGGGCTGCGGAAGTCGATGTCCTCGGGCACGGCCGGCAAGCGGAGCTTGGCCATTTGCAGGAGCCGCGTGAGGCGGCGGTCCTCGCGGAAGGTGATCTCGCGCTCGAGAAGGGGTTCAGATCCGGCTCGTAGTAGCAGGCATGCTTGACACCGGTCCTCAGATTGTCGGGCACGATCAGACGCATCACGCCGCCGAAGTAGGCGAACATGCGCACGTGCGCCCCGACCCACTGGGGCAGCTCCTGGCTCCAGCAGGCCTCCGCGTAGGTGAAGTTGCTGGCGCCGAGCACGCCCACGAAGATCTCGGCCGCGCGGATCTCGCCGGTCGTGCGGTTGACCACCGGGACGGTCTGGCCGGCGAAGTCCACGAAGACCTTCTCGCCGGGCACGTGCTCCTGGCGCAGGACCAGGTCCAGACGTCCCCGCCACCGGCGGTAGAGCTCACAGAACTGGCTGTACTGCAGCCCGTCCGGCTCGCGCTCCTTGTACTCGACCCAGAGAAGCTGCAGCGTCACGCCGGTGCGCTTGCGCGCCTTCAGCTCGCGGTGCACTTCGGCCCAGTCCGGCAGTGGCCGCGCGATGCTGGACGGCCGCGGCAAGGGGAAGAGCAGCCCTTGGAGCTGCGCATCCGTCCAGCCAGGCGGCAGCGGCCACGAGATCCCGGCCGCCTCGGCGCGCCTGAGGTACTCCGCCACCGTGCTGCGCGCGATCCCCAGGCTGCGCGCGATCGCTCGATTGCTCTGGCCCGCGGCCTTCAGCCGCAGGACCTCCTTGGTCTTGCGCATGGACAACCTTTCCGCCGCCATCTCGCCTCCGGGTTCGAGAGAACTCGGCAGGAAAGTGACGGCCGGACGGATTCAGGTCATCCAGCGCCGCTTACGCTCCGCAGGGGGTGGCCGGAATGCTCCGGAATACCCGGCCGGCATGCTCCGGAATCGGTGGCCGGCTTCGACCGGAATCGGTGGCCGGCTTGGGCCGGAATACGCAGGTCATCAAGGGTGGCGGAGGGGCCACCAAGAACCTCCGTCCGATTGAAGACCTGATCGCGGCTCGGAGTGGGCTGCCCTCGGTCTGTGAAGGCACTTTCAACGTGGGGTTAGAGGAACACTACCCTTTGCTCGCCGTCACAGGTGTGATTTCCAACGATGAGTATGCCCATCACCAAGAGTGCATCAAGCTCAGGCGCTGCCGGGTTCGTATGGCGGGGTCCGCCGGAGCTGGGTTTCGCGGTGTGATCGTGCGGCCCAGTCAGCATGAGGTTCCCGGGCGGCCCTACTGGCTCCGACTCGAAGTGATGTCCCCGCACAAGCTCCGCGATACTCTTGCAGCAGGGGACGGCGATGTAGTGGTCGTAGAAATTGAGCAACCGGCCGCTGTGAATGAGGAATGGTGGAATAGGGCAGAGTCCCTTTAGTCAAGGCGTAGGAGCGGCTGCCCTCGGATAACAAACGGTCGGCGCCTGCGCTCGCTTCGCGAGCTCCGGAGAACCCGCCGTAGCCGTGACAAGAAGCTGGTGAGGTCGGTGTCGTTTCGAATTGTGATTCCCGCGCTCAAGGCTGCGGCGCGGCGGGTCGCCAACCTGGAGACGTTATCCGGCATCCGCTTCAGAGCTACAGGCGCTTCAGGAGCTGGTCATAATCGCCGTGGGAACCGATCCAGAACCAGATCCAGACATCGTCGCGGCGTCTGGCCAAAGCCCGGTGCTGGAGGGTGATACGTGCGGAGAAGATCGGCTCCGTCGTGTGAACCTGCTTGAACTGAAGGCTCGGATGGGCAGGATTGTCGGAGAAGAGGCGGAAGGCCTCGCGGGCTCGGTCCTGGACGTCTTCAGGAAGTGAGGCGAACGCTTTCCGAAACGCGGCGGTGGTGCGTGAGGTCACAGATCCGAAAGATCGAGCTCCCGGGTGTCACCGCGAGCGTCTTCGGCGAGGGCATCGTCGGCGAGTCGGGCGAGCGCGTCCTGTGAGCCCTCGAACGCGCGATCCCAGCGTCGCTCGGACTTGAGCTCCTCGAGAAGCAGAGAAGCGATTGCATCCTGCTGCTCGCGGGGGAGCTTGGATGCTTCGTCGAAGGCCTTCTTGAGTAGTTCGGTCATCGATCCTCCTTGGGAGGAGATGATACCCGTGCCGGGGTGGGCAGTTCAAGGAGAGCGTGGGTGTCGTGGAGCGAGAGGTTCCGGGTTTGCGGGCCGGCGGATAACAAACGGTTGGTGCCTGCGCGGCCTGCGGCCGCGCCGGAGAACCCGCCGCGGCCGTCTGGCAGCTGGTGAGTCTGTCGCAGTTTCGAAGGCGGCCGCGCGCTGGAGGCTGTAGTGCGGCGGGTCGCCAACCTGGAAACGTTAGCCGAAACCGCGAAAGCGGGAGGACAGGGTGGACCAGGTCCAAGGTGGGGCGGTTGACGGCATGTAGTCGGTAGGATACACTTGAGCTATGATCGAAGTACGCAAGACGGAGCTCTTTGCTGGCTGGATCGACGGGCTGAAGGACGTCCGGGGGCGAGCCCGTGTGCTGGCGCGAATCGAGCGCCTTGCGGCGGGCAACCCCGGGGATGTCCAACCGGTTGGCGAAGGGGTTTCGGAGCTACGAGTGGATTATGGCCCAGGATATCGGGTGTACTACAGAAAGCGTGGGCAGAAGCTGATCATCTTGTTGGCCGGAGGGGACAAGAGCACACGGGCGAGAGATATCAACCTCCCGTATTCACCACGCGTAGGTTGAGCCGATTGAGCGCGTGATTTGGAATTCGGCGGCGGCGTGCGTGGCGCCCGGGCTGATTACGGGGACAGCCCCCCTTTCCCCCGGCGCGCCGCCGACGGCTCCGTGCTCCGATCGCTCCCCGCCCGAGAAGGCCTACGCTGGAGTGGGCAGGGCCAGGGCGGCGGGGGAGCCGCGGGCCGAGTAGCGCCGGCTCATTTCTCGCCAGAAGCGCTGCCACAGGTGCGCGCGGCCCGCGTCGATGACGAGCGTGAGTCGTCGGCCGCTCACCAGCACGCGTCCCGCCGCTTTGAGCACGAGTTGGCGGAAGCGCTGGCGGGTCATGACCTGACGTTCGCCGCACGAGACCAGTTCTGCGCCAGCTCTCAGCAGGTTGGCCGCGATGAGGCTCAGCAGCAGGCGCGCCTCGTTGGCGCCGAAGCTGTCGGTGTCGGGCTCGGGCGTGGCGACGCTCCGCCCGCGGTAGTGCTTCTTGGGCCGCGGCGCCGACGAGAGCGCCAGCGCCAGCGTGCTTTTCCAGTCCCCGAACTCCCGCTCGGCTTCTCCCCGCGCCCGGTAGCGCTCCAGCAGCGCCGGGCCGTCTACCTCTTCGGTGCTCGCGTTCGTGAGCAGGAAAAAATGGTCGAGGAACAGCTCCCCCTGCTCGTCCGAGCGCTCCAGCATCACGAGCACCACCCGGCGCGCATGGTCCCAGCGCCCGGCAGCATAGGTCAGCTCGTGCGTCCAGATCCGACCTTCGGCCGGCGGGTGTCCAGGCGGCCGCTTCAGGTACGGCGCCGCGAGTCTCTCCAGGCGTGCATTCCCACGCAGCCGGGCCACGTAGCGCACGCCCTCGTCCTCCAGCGTGGCCAGCAACTCGTTCTCCGGGAATCCCGCATCCATGCGCAGCCACACCTGCTCCGCCTGCGTCTTCGCCCAGAGCACCGCGGGGACCACAAAGCCCAGCGCGCCTTGCGCCGTGTGCGCGTTTCCCTCTCGCAGCTCGGCCGCCAGGAAGTCTCCCAACTCCCAGCGCAGCACCAGCGGGTGGTAGCAGCAGCAGCCATAGTGCGCGTTCCACGAGCTGCCCGGCTGCAGCCCGTGCACTTCGACCGGCAGCGAATCCAGATCCAGCGTGACCTCCGCAACGCGCGGCGCGTTCCGGCCCCGCCGCCGCTCCGCACCCCGCAGCAGGAGCGTGGAAAGGCCCTGCCGGTTTCCCGGGTCGGCCAGCACCGCCAGGAGCCGCGACAGGGTTGGCTGAGAGGCCAGCCCGGAGGCCGCGCCCGCAGCCCCACCCCGCACCGGCGCCGTCCCCCGGCGCCGCGACACGGCCACGCGCAGCGCCGGATCGGCGCGCAGCAGGTCCGCATCCCGCTGGTCCGTCCATCCCTGCGCCAGCAGGAGCACCTGCGTGAGCATCAGCTCGAGGAAGTCGTGCGTGATCCGCGCGGGGTCGCGCGGGTCGTGCAGGTGGTGGTGGACCAGCGCCGGGAAGCCCAGCCGCTCCAGCAGCGCACGCAACAGCACCGCGCCCGCGTCCGAGGTCAGCCGCTCCGGTCGCGCCTCCACGCCCATCGAACGGTTGAAATCCAGCCGGAAAAGTGTACCTTGTTCTTCACCCATGGCGTGTTTGTCGTGTGGTCCGGAAGGATGGTTTGGTTTGCACCCCCATCTTACGGTCACACAGGCAGATGCGCCATGGGCGCTTACGCCCTACACAACCCCTCCACTAACCCGCTCGTGAATACGGCAGGATCAAGGCGGCTCTCCGCCTGGCGCGCAATCTGGAGGAGTAGGATCATGGCGAAGACTGTCACGAGCCGGTACGACGTAGCGGAGCACCTCCGGACGCCGGAAGAGATGGCCGCGTATCTGGAGGCGTGTCTCGAGGAGGCGGACGGTGATGCGGCGTTTGTCGCCAAGGCGTTGGGCGACATTGCTCGAGCCAGAGGTATGAGCCAAGCGGCTCGCGATTCAGGCCTGTCGCGGGAGAGCCTCTACAAGGCCTTATCTGGGGAGCGCACGCCTAGCTTCGATACGATACTCAAGGTCGTCGGCGCACTTGGGCTGAAGCTCCATGCGGAGGCTGCGCAGGGCTGATAGGTCCGTCGTGACGCGGCTTCGGCTAATAGACGTTATGTGAAATCGCTTTGGGTCGTGCATGGAGCCCATGGACGGTAGGTTGAGGTCCCAGTAGCATGAATGCCCAGAGTCGCCAGTCACGGCGGCGGGCTGCCACAACCAGGAGTCGAGTGCTTCGACATGGAGCGCAGATATCAGGATCACGAAATCCGGCAGATTCTCGATCTAGCCATCGATGAGGGAGACGCTCCTGCAGAGTCTCTTCCTGTGATCGATGGTTTGACCCTTCGTGAGTTGCAGGAGGTGGGGCGCGAGGTTGGGTTGCCTGAAGGTCGTATCACGCAGGCAGTCGCGGCATTCGAAGCGCATGGGATATCGGTGCCTCGAGGCACCACCCTCGGATTGCCAACTTCCGTCGGTAGCATCGTGGCCCTCCCTCGTAGCCCATCTGAGCGAGAGTGGGAGCTGCTCATCGCCGAGTTGCGCACGACGTTTGGCGGAAAGGGCGTCGCGACCTCGTATGGTGGTCTGCGAGAGTGGTCACAGGGGACTGTGCACGCGTTTGTCGAGCCAACCGAGACAGGACATCGGTTGCGATTGGCGGATTCGCGGATGACGGCGGTGGGCGGGATCGGTCTAGGAGGTTTCTTCTTGGCATTTGCCCTCCTAATCCTCGTTGTTCTGCTCGGCAAGGACGACCCAGGCGTCAGATTCGCCGTTCCGGCGTTCTTCTCTCTGATCGGCGGTAGCCTGATCGCGGGAAGCGTGGTGGCGTTACCCAGGTGGGCCCGCGAACAAGAGAACCGCATGGCGCACATCAGCAGCCGTGCAGTATCACTGCTTGCCCCACCTGGACCGGCGGGGGAATGAGCGCGCTGGCCAGTGCTCTTCAGGAGCGCATCGCGGGAAACAAGGGGAACGGATGAGGGGCATGGCCGCGCGCGAGCACGCGAAATCACATAACAAGAGAGTTGCGCCTGCGCGGCCTTCGGCCGCTCCGGAGAACACCGGCGCTGAAATGGTGCTGTTGGAAGCGGCGGTAGATATCGTTGACGATCGCAGCCTCGTCGGGACGTGAGGACGCGCCGGCGTCGCAACTCAAAGAACGTTAAGCGCCATTGGCCGGCAAGAATGAATGATTAAAGCGTGAAGCGGGACAAAACAATCGCCTTCCTTTTCCTCCCCGCGCTTTGGGTACCGATTGCTTCGCAAGAGAGCATTCTCATCGTCGCATGAAGTCAAAGGGACGATTCCTCAGAAAGCGCCCGTCATTGACCCCTATATTTCACGAGAGTACTCTGGTCCCAAGACGACGTAACCAGGATCTCACCAGCCGGCAGTGCAAAATGACTCGTGTGTCACGGTACATCATCCTCTTCGTCATCCTGAGCTTCTGCCGGCAGGGACGCACGCTCGCGCAAAGCGCACCCCACGACTGGGCCTACCTTGATCCGGTCTCTGACTCCGTCGTGGGCATCAGTCTCTTCAAGGCGTATGCTCATCTCGGGGTCAGGCCGCACACAACCGTGATTGTCGCGATCATCGACAATGGGTTCGACATCGAGCATCCGGATCTCAAAAGAGTCATCTGGACTAACCCGCGGGAAATCGCGGGCAATCATATAGACGACGATCACAATGGTTATGTCAACAATGTGCACGGCTGGAATTTCCGTTCTTCGCCCGACGGTGAACTCGCCGAGAACGACCAGATGGAATCAACGCGAATCTATGCACAATGGAGAGGCCGATTCGAGGCCGCCGACACAGGCGGTATGATCCCGGAGGTCAGACGGCAGCTGGATTTATACCGCACAGCGAAACAGGCATACCTCGAGAAACTGAAGGGTGAGTTGACCGAGGACGAGCGAGAGTTCGCATACAACGCAGAATATGATCCGAGCCGGAT
Source organism: uncultured Gemmatimonadales bacterium (assembly GCA_963708135.1). GTDB lineage: Bacteria > Gemmatimonadota > Gemmatimonadetes > Longimicrobiales > RSA9. The sequence goes on from OY970192.1 coordinate 3,091,852, forward strand.
CATCGGTGATCATGCCACAGATCCGACCGAGAAATCCTATGGAAGCCGTTCCATGAGGCTGACTCCGCAGCTTACGCACGGCACTCACGTGGCCGGCATCGTCGCAGCGGATCGCACGAATGGTGTCGGTGTAATGGGTGTCGCTGACCATGTACTCATCATGCCTGTAGTTGCGACTACCGCTGCCGGTGACGAGCGCGACAAGGATGTCGCCAATGCGATCCGGTACGCCGTTGATAACGGCGCACGCATTATCAACATGAGCTTTTCGAAGATCTTGTCGCAGTACAAGTGCGTCGTTGATGATGCAGTACGGTATGCGGAGGCGAACAATGTTCTGATCATCCACGCCGCCGGCAACGACGGACAGAACGACGATTCCGTGCCACATTATCCGACAGCTGATTTCTGCACCGGCGGAAGGGCAAAGAATTTCATCACGGTTGGCTGGAGCAGAGCGAAGTTTGACGAACGACTCGCGCACCCTTATTCCGACTTTGGAGCACACACCGTAGATATCTTCGCGCCGGGTAGCGATATCTATTCGACAGTGCCCGGAGGGTATGACTACAAATCGGCCAGCAGCATGTCTACTGCGTTTGTTTCGGGTGTGGCGGCGCTGCTGCTTTCCTACTTTCCGGACCTCTCGGCTGTGCAGCTTAAAGACTTGATCCTGCAATCGGCGTTCAAGCCGGACGTGCTGGTGAACAAGCCCGGCACCAACGAAAAGGTTCCTTTTCGCAGCCTGTCGGTGAGCGGTGGCATCGTCAACGCTGGTGCCGCGGTAAGGTTGGCGCTACAGCGCTATGAGCATTGACACATTCTCAGCAATCGTTGCCTCGACCGGTCGCGCCTGCAGCCGATCTCGGTTGAGTATCACGCTCCCGTTCAGGGTAGCGCTGAGCGCTGGATGTCGCGAAAGGTCGTCAAACGTAGCGGAATCGATCTCTTGATCTCCAACACGGCGGCGTTGCCGGACCGGCCAGCGGCGAGCCTAACGGCAGATAATAGACGTTATACGCCATGCGCCTACCCTGGCGGATAGGCGCAGAAGCATACGCGAACAGGACCGGAGGCTGGGAATCTACTTGCGAGCGGGTGGGGCAGGCATTCCGTAGAGCATGCCGTGCACGCTGATGTCCTCGTCCACATCGGGCCAGTGGATGCCCTGGCCGGCACCAATGAGGCGATAGTTGCCGCGTTGCTCCGGCGTAGCCTGCGATAGGCGCCAGGACCACGCGAGTGCTCATTCCACGCCTCACGGATGAGAGCGAGATTGGCTTGGATTACCCCGCGGATTCGGTTTAGCTCCTTGGGGGAGAACGCATAGGACGAGGCCAGCGTCAGCGGTTCGAGCCAGAACTTAGGGCCAAGTGTTGGCGTTCCAAAGCAAAGAGGTATCTCCAGAAGGTGTGGAAACGAGCAGAAGGCGGTGACACCTTTCGGTTGAGCCATCAACCACGGGCCTCGTGCCGGCACGAAAGGAGCCACCGCCGTGTCAAAGGTAACCAAGGAAGCGTCCTCGTCGTCAAGCGTGATATGGGGACAGCTGGAGGGCTTTGCCCGCGAGCAGGTTCAGGTATTCGTCCAGCGGCTGCTCGAGGAAGAGATCGAAGGGCTCCTGGGCCGGCGGAAGTCGGAGCGGCGAGAGCCCGGATCGGAGCCGGTCTAGCGGAACGGCTACGGCAAGGCGCGTAGGCTGGCGTTGTCGAACGGCACGATCAAGGTTCGGCGCCCGCGGGTCCGAGGGCTGGAAGAGCGGTTCGAGAGCCGAATCCTTCCGCTGTTCAAGCGGCGCACGGAGGAAGTCAGCCATCTCCTGCCCCAGCTCTACCTGCACGGGCTGGCGCTCGGCGACTTCGAGCTCGCGCTGAGGGGGCTGCTGGGGGACGCTGCTCCCCTTTCGGCTGCTTCGATCGCTCGGCTGAAGGCGCAGTGGCAGCTCGAGTTCCAGGAGTGGCGGAGCCGTTCGCTGGCCGAGCTCGACATCGTGTACTGCTGGGCGGATGGCCTGTACGTAAAGGCCGGCATCGACGACGGCAAGGCGGCGCTCCTGGTGATCATCGGTGGGACCCGCGAGGGCGAGAAGGTCGTGCTCGCCGTGGAGAGCGGGCAGCGGGAGTCGCGCGAGTCGTGGCTGGGCGTACTGCGCGACCTGAAGGCCCGCGGCATGAACGCGCCCCGACTCCTGGTCGCCGACGGCCACCTGGGCATCTGGGCCGCGGGCGCCGAGATCTGGCCGCGGTGCGAGGAGCAGCGCTGCTGGAATCACAAGATGGTCAACGTGCTGGACCAGGTTCCGAGGAAGCAGCAGGCGGCCGTCCGCCAGCACCTGAGAGGAATGATGTACGCCGAGAGCAGGGCTGAGTGCGAGAAAGCGCGTGACCGGTGCGTGAAGCAGTTCGAGCGGCTCTACCCCAAGGCGATGGCGGCGCTCAAGCGGGACTGGGAGCGGATGGTCACCTTCTTCTCCTTCCCCCACGAGCACTGGGTCCACCTGCGCACCACCAACATCGTCGAGTCGCCCTTCGCCTCTGTGCGGCTCAGGACCACGGCCGCAAAGCGCTACACGCGGGTCGAGAACGCCACGGCGTTGATCTGGAAGCTGCTCCTCGTAGCGGAGAAGACGTTCCGGCGGCTCAACGCCGCACACCTGCTCGCTGCCGTTTCCGCGGGCGCAAAGTAGGTCGACGGCATCCCCGTCACCAGTCAGTCCGAAAGGGCCGCCGCCTGACGCCGTTTACACACCTATTAACGTGACCTCATACTCTGACTCAATTGGCCTACGACTTTGTCTCTGCTAACCTCCTTCATGGCCGAAACCATCCGCTCCGTACTGAGCGCACCGTATCCGCCGGGAAGCCGCTTTCAAACCCGCGGCGAGCTGTACCGCTTCGCCCTGCGCCTGTTCTTCCTTTTGGTCGCCCTTGTCGCACCCATCATGTTCCTCCGGGCCAACTGGAGCCGCACCGGATGGGATCGAGACACCGTGCCCATTCACGTGGCTGCGCGGCGGATCCAGGACGGCAAGCCCCTCTACCCGGGTCCGAGCGGTTACACTCCGCTGAGGCCCGCTCTGGTTGGAGATCGCCTGGCCTACCCGCCGTTTCTGCCGGCGGCAGTTTCGTGGGCGGCGGACAGAGATTTCCCGGCGTTCACCCGCTTATTCTACGTTGCCGACCTGCTCGCCGTGCTCGTCTACGCGATCGCGCTGGCACGCATTGCAACCGGGCGCGTGCGGCCTCTGGACGTCGGGGTGGCCGCGGGGGCGGTCTTCGCTAGCCCGCTGGCCCTTGGGGCGATGTCCATGGGCAACCCGGAGCCCATTCTCTGGGCTCTCTACTCCCTCGCGATCGCGTTCCCGGTATTTCGCGGCGCCGGGTTTCTGATGGCAGGCTCAGTGAAGCTGTTCGGGTTCTGGCCTCTGGCGGTGGCAGCCGTTCGAGATCGACGACGGACTCTGATCTCTGCCTCCGTTGCCGCGCTCGCCCTCGCCGCTCTAGGAATCGGCGTTCTCGGCGCTCCAGGGCTGCTTCAGGCGATGGTCAACTGGTTCCGCTACTCCATGCCGGAGAGCGCGCAGGGGAGTTTCTTCTACGCGAACGTCTCCGTCAGCTTTGCCGTGGTGCGACTGGCTCGCCACCTCGGGTGGCAATACACCGGTGGTCCCCTTCCATTACTCGCAAGGATATGGCTCTTCGGCGCGGGCGTGACGGCCCCGCTCGTCACGGGCTGGATGACCCGTAATCGGAGCACGGATGTCCAATGCGCCGCTGTGCTCGTGGCGGCCCTGGCCTTTTCACCGATCTGCTGGTCGGAATACTCAGCCGTCCTTCTTCTACCCGGGGCCCTCTGGCTCCGCGTCCGCGCGCGGCTCCCGGAGCCGGAGCCCGCACAGGTGCCGCCCGAATCGGTCTATCATATCTGAACACCGCTGCATGGCAGCAGATGGCGGCGAACTTGCTCCACGGCCGCCGTGGCGACACCGCGCGGCCGTTGCCATAAGCGCGCCGCTGCCACCCCGCGTGCCCAGGGACACGGCGACGGCAGCTCGTAAGCAACGGGCTCAAAGCAAACGGATTACGGCGCACGGCGTACAACACGAGCGTTCCCGCTGCGCTCGCGTTCGCTCGCTTGCCGCTTCGCGGACACCCCTGCGCTTCGCTTCGCGCCGCTGCGGGGTGTCGGGAACGCCTGGAACGTTCTATGAGAGCGCGTGTCGGCGCATGCTCGGGTCGTGCTGGTGCGGTCCATCCCGCTATGGACGCCTGGGCCCGGCGGGAATAACGTTCGGGGTGCGCGATTCTCGAAGGCGGATTCACATTGCGCGGGCCGCGTCGTCCGCGACGGCGTGGTCGAGTGGCGGTGAGCGCAATGGTGCGGATGCGTACGGATAGGTCTCGCCCGCGGCCCCCCGGCGGGTCGTGAGGTCGGCTCCGGCGGCGATTCCCGGGACCGTGATCTGGGCGTACGCGGCCGGTGGGCTGGTCGTGGCCCTCGGGCTGCTCACGCTCCACCGGCGCGGCACCTGGCGAGAGCGGCGCGGCCTCGAGAGGCTGCTGCTGCTCGGGCCGCTCTTCTACGCGGCGCCTCTTGCCGGCTTCGGCACGGAGCACTTCACGCTGACGGCGACGATCGCGTCCCTCATCCCGCGCTGGATTCCGTGGCACCACCTCTGGGCGTACCTCGTGGGAGCGTGCTTCATCGGGGCCGCGCTGAGCATCGTGACCGGGGTCCGCGCGCGCCTCGCGGCAGGCCTCGTCGGCGCAACGTTCTTTCTCTTCGTGGTGCTGATGGACGCCCCGGCCTGGCTGCAGAATCCCGGCAGCCGGTTCGCGCTGGCGCTGGCGCTGCGGGAGCTGGCGTTCAGCGGCGGCGCACTGGCGCTGGCGGCCGGCCTCCGAGAGCCGGGCGGCGAGCGCGGGGCTCGCGCGCTCGCGACGGTGGCGCGGTACTTCATCGCCGTCGCCGTGCTCTTCTACAGCGTCGAGCAGCTCCTGCACGGCAACTACGTTCCCGGCATTCCACTGAACCGTGTGACGCCCGGCTGGGTCTACGGACGCGTCCTGTGGACGTACGCGGCGGGCGTGGCCTACGCCGTGACCGGCACACTGCTGCTGCTGGGGAGGTGGCCCCGCGCGGCCGCAACGTGGCTGGGCGTGACGGTGCTGTGCGTGGAGGCAGTCGTCTACGTGCCCATCGCGGTCGTGGACCGCGCGAGCGTGGCCGGCTTCAACTACCTGGCGGACACGCTCATGTTCGCCGGCGCGGCGCTCCTGCTCGCGCGCGCCATGCCCGAGGGCAGCGTGGCGGAGGCGTCGCCCGCGCCGGGGCAGCTCCGGGAACGATCACATGAGAGGGCCTGAGCCCATGTCGAAGCTCATCTACCCGGCCATCACCTCCCTCGACGGCTACATCGAGGATGAGAGCGGCGAGTTCGGCCGGGCACGGCCCGACGAGGACGTCCACGCCTTCGTCAACGAGCTCCTGCGCCCGATCGGCACGCACCTCTAGGGAGAGGAGCAGATCATGGTTGGCGCAGAGATGGTCCGGCGGGGCACGTCGCTGCCATCGGGCTCACGCTGCGGCGGCCTGCGCCGCGGGCGGGGCAACCGTGGCTGACACGAGCAGCGCCGAGAGAGAGCTGGACGGGTTCATCGACCGGTTCCAGCCGGAGATTGCCGACCGGACGCGTGACGCCCTGGCACGCATGAAGGCGCGGCTGCCCGGCGCGGTGCAGCTGGTCTATGACAACTACAACGCCCTGGCCATCGGCTTCAGCCCCACCGAGCGAACGTCGGATGCGGTCTTCTCGATCGCCGTCTACCCGCGCTGGGTAAGCCTGTTCTTCCTGCTGAACGGGGCCGGGTTGCCAGATCCGAAGGGGCTGCTCAGGGGAGCCGGGAAGAAGGCGCGCCACATCGTACTGGAGCGAGCCGAGATGCTCGAGCAGAGCGATGTGCAGGCGTTGCTGGCGGCAGCGCTGGCTCACGCGCCGGGGTGCATGGCAGATCCCGCGCAGGGCCGGCTGATCATCAAGTCCGTGTCGGCGAAACAGCGGCCTCGACGGCCTGGAACGTAGGCGGCAAATGCAGGCGCGGGCGGACGAGCCGAGCGACGACGAACGGCCGGGCTCCACGGCGTTGCGCACCTGAAGCGTCGCCGCGGGCCGCAGGATCCGGCGGGCCGGGCCCGCGCCTCCATTCTTGCCCTCCGCCCGTCGACTCTGCTACTCTGAACGCCTCACCTCACTCCTGGAGCCAACCATGCCAGAGAACCGCTTGCAGCGCGTCGCCGCACGGCGCGCGCTCCCGCTCGCGCTCGGCGCCCTCCCGGCCCTCGTCGCGCTCCTCGCGCCGCTCGCGCTTGCCACGGCCTCCGCGGCCCAGACGCCGGCGCTCGGCGCACCGAGCGCCCGTCCCGCGCCGACCGCCAGCGCGGCCACGCCGGCCGCGCTCCGGACGCCCTCGGCCGCGGACGCGGCGCAGCCGGGGCTGCCGGCGGACGCGGGGGAGGCGGGCGGCGCCGTCGTCGCCTCGGAGTCCGATCTGTTCCAGCCGCTGGACGTGTTTCAGCTCGAGTGGGCGGCGGACCCCGAGATCTCGCCGGACGGGCGGAAGGTCGTCTTCGTGCGCTCGGGCTACGACATCATGCACGACCGGACGCGCGGCAGCCTGTGGCTCATGAACGCGGACGGCAGCGATCTGCGCGCGCTGACGAGCGGGGAGCGGAGCGCCGGCTCGCCGCGCTGGAGCCCGGACGGCTCGAGGCTCATCTACACGTCGAGCGGCGAGGGCGGGGCGCAGATCTGGCTGCGCTGGATGGACACGGGGCAGGAGACGGAGCTCACGCACATGACGGGCGCGGGCCCGCGCGGGATCACGTGGAGCCCGGACGGGAAGTGGATCGCGTTCTCGAGCTTCGTCGCCGAGAAGGAGCCCTCGATCGTGCACATGCCGGCGATGCCGAAGGGGGCGAACTGGGGGCCGGCATGGAAGTACATCGACAAGCCGCACTATCGGCAGGACGAGGTGGGCTACCTGCCGGACGGCTTCAACCACGTCTTCGTGCTCCCCGTCGAGGGCGGCACGCCGCGGCAGGTCACCTTCGGCGAGCACAACGACGGCACGCCGTCATGGTCGGCGGACAGCAAGGCGCTGCTCTTCTCCGCCGATCGCACGACGGCGTGGCGCTACGCCGGCTCGAACACCGAGGTCTACGAGGTCTCCCTGGCGGGCGGCGAGCCGCGCGCGCTGACGGACCGCGACGGGCCCGATGCCGACCCGGTGATGTCGCCAGACGGCAAGCAGATCGCCTGGATCGGCTACGATGACAGCATCCAGGGCTACCAGGTCCGGCACCTGTACGTGATGAACGCGGACGGCGGCGCGAAGCGGGAGGTGAACGCCGGCTTCGACCGCAGCGTGTCGCATCCGGTGTGGAGCCGGGACGGGCGCGGCCTGTACGTGCAGTACGACGACCACGGCGACACGAAGATCGGCTTCGTGGACCTGAAGAGCGACGACGTGCGCAAGCTGGCCGACCACGTGGGCGGCCTGGACATCGGCCGGCCGTACTCCGGTGGCAGCTATTCGGTCTCGCCCGCGGGCATCTACGCGTTCACGCACGGCCTGCCGGACCACCCGGCGGACGTGGCCGTGGGGCGCGCCGGCCAGGCGGCCACCCGCCTCACCGAGCTCAACAGCGACCTGTTCGGCCACAAGACGCTCGCGCAGGTCGAGGAGTTCACCGTCAAGTCGAGCTATGACGGCAAGGAGATTCAGGGCTGGATCATGAAGCCGCCGCACTTCGACGGCTCGAAGAAGTACCCGCTCATCCTCGAGATCCACGGCGGCCCGTACGCCAACTACGGCGACCGCTTCAGCGCGGAGGACCAGCTCTACGCCGCGGACGGCAACGTCGTCATCTACCTGAATCCGCGCGGCAGCACGAGTTACGGCGAGGCGTTCGGCAACATCATCCACCTCGACTACCCCGACCACGACTACGACGACCTCATGTCCGGCGTCGACTACGTGGTGAAGCAGGGCTACGTCGACCCGACCCACCTCTACGTCACCGGCGGCAGCGGCGGCGGCGTGCTCACGGCCTGGATCGTCGGCCACACGGACCGCTTCCGGGCGGCCGTCGTCGAGAAGCCGGTCATCAACTGGTACAGCTTCGTGCTGACCGCGGACGGCGCGCTCCACTTCGGCAAGTACTGGATGCCGGGGCTGCCGTGGGAGCCGGGCAACCTCGAGAAGTACATGGCGCGCTCGCCGATCACGTACGTGGGCAACGTCAAGACGCCGACGATGGTGATGACGGGCGAGGAGGACTACCGGACGCCGAACGAGCAGGCGGAGCAGTTCTACGAGGCGCTGCAGCTGAGGAAGATCCCGTCCGCCATGGTGCGAATCCCGGATGCCGGCCACGACATCGCGAGAAAGCCGAGCAACCTCGTCGAGAAGGCACTCTACGCGCTGGCGTGGTTCCACAAGTACGGCGGCGAGAGCGCGACCGCGACGCAATAGGCGGACGGGAGATCGCGGAGGCGGCAGGATGCCGGCGGCCGCGAGACCGCAGGGCCGGCGCGGACCGGCGGTCCGGGCGCCTTACTCCGCTCGCAGCGCCTCCATCGGGTCCACGCGCGTGGCGCGGCGGGCGGGGAGCCACGCCGCGAGCGCGGCCACCCCGAGGAGCACGGCGGCAGCGAGCGCGAACGTGCCCGGGTCCGTGGGAGCCACGTCGTAGAGGAAGCTCCGGAGCGCCCGCGCTCCTCCCCATGCGGCGGCGCCCCCGGCCAGGGCCCCCAGGGCAGCGGGAATGAGCCCGCCGCGCACCACCAGCGCCACGACCTGGCCCGGTTCGGCCCCGAGGGCGATCCGGAGTCCCAGCTCCGGGGTCCTGCGGGTCACGGCGTAGGACACGACGGCCCAGACGCCCATGCATGCCATGAGCAGCGCGAGCGCGGCGAACGCGGCGAGGAGGGCGCCGAGCACGCGGGTGTCGGCGGTGGCCGTCGCCTCCCACTGCGCGTCGGTGGTCACGTCGTGGATCGGGATGCCCGGGTCGATGGCGGCGAGCGCCGCACGGGCGCTCAGAATGGCGCTCAGCGGCTCGCCGCGGGTCCGCGCGACGATCCGGCCTGCGCCGGGCTCCTGGCGCTGCTCGACGTACGCGTCCGCCATCACGCCGTTCTCGGGCCGATCGTAGAGCACATCGCCCACCACCCCGATGACCTCGGCGGTGGCGCCGCGGTCCGCCGGTGTTAGGTCGAGGCCGAGCGCCACCGGGCTGCCCAGAGCGTGGCCCTCGGGGAAGAGCTCGCGCGCGGCCGTCTCGCTCAGCACGACCACCGGCGGGGAGCCCTTCCGGTCACGGGGGCCGAAGGTGCGGCCACGGCGGAGTGGGACGCCGAGCGTGCGGAAGAACTCATCGCTCACGTAGTTGACGCCGATGCGCGGCCGGCTCCCCTCGTCCCACGTGCGCCCCCCGGCCCGACGCACGCCGGTGATCACGCAGTGTCCGCCGAGCGGCGCGACGCAGGTCACCGCGGCCGACCGGATGTCCGGTAGTGCCCGGAGCCACTCGAGGTAGCGCTCGTTGAAGCCCGCGACGTCGCCCGCCCAGCGGCTCGTCCCGGGGATGTCGAAGGCGAACGTCACGAGATTGCCGGAACGGTAGCCGCGGTCAACCGACTGGAGCTGGCGGAGCGAGCGCAGCAGGAGGCCCGCGCCCACGAGCAGCACCAGCGCGAGGGCGACCTCCACGGCCACGAGGCCGCCGCGCAGGTCCACACCCCGCCGCCCCCGCCATTCCCCGCCGGCGCCGGCGCGCAGCTGAATGGCGGGACTCACCTGGCTCGCCGCCAGCGCCGGCAGCGCGCCAAGCAGAAGCGCCGTCAGCAGCGCGACGAACAGTGCGAATGCGACGACGCGGCCGTCCACGCTCACGGCGCCGAGATCGAGCCCGCGGACGCTCCAGCTCCCGTTCAGGAAGCGTGCGGGCCACGCGGCGGCGAGAGCGCGCGCGCCCCAGCGCGCCAGGAGCAGCGCCGCGCCCGCTCCGGCCAGTGAGAGCGCGAGCGCCTCCAGGAGGAAGCCGCGGGCCACGCGCCAGCGGCCCGCGCCGAGCGCCACGCGCACGGCCGACTCTCGCGCCCGCCCGCTGGCGCGGGCGAGCAGGAGGGCGGCGAGGTTGGCGCAGGCGGCGAGCAGCAGGAGCGCGGCCGCGGCGCTCAGCACGAGTACCGTCCGGCGCGCCTTCGGGTTCACGCGAGCCGCGACGTAGCTCTCCGCAGCCGCCCCCTGCACCAGGGTGGGATCGCCCGCCGGGGCTGCCTCGTCGATCGCCCGCCCCAGCGCCGCCATGGGCGCGCCGGCGGAGGCGAGCGATGCGCCCGGCGCGAGCCGCCCCACGACCCGCAGCCAGTGGATGCCCCCCAAGCGGGTGAGCGCCGGCGCGATGAGCGCGGCGCCGGCGCGGACGGGGAGGAACAGCCGGGCGCGGCCGCCCAGCCCGCGGAACCCCGGGGGCGCCACGCCGACCACCGTGACCGGGCGCCCGTCCACCGTGACCACGCGCCCCGCCACCGCCGGGTCGGCGCCGAACCGCTCTCGCCAGAGGGAATGCTCCAGGATGGCGACGGGTGCGGCCCCCTCGGCGTCGTCCGCCGGCGCGAAGCCCCGCCCCAGGGCCGGCGCGACCCCGAGGACCCGCAGGTACCCCGGCGTGACCAGCTCCACCGGCAAGTAGGCCGCCTCCCCGACCCCGAAGAGGGTCACCGAGCGCTCCCCGTAGGCCGCCGAGCCCACGAGCGGCAGCGCCCGGCCGGCGGCCAGGATCTCGTAGTCGGAATAGGACCACGGGATCGAGCGGGGCGGCGCCGGCCGGACGCGCGAGGATTCCGTGAGGTCGAGGAGCACGAGGCGGTCCGCGTCCCGGTACGGGGGCGGCGCGAGGAGCGTCGCCTCGAGCGCCGCGAACACGGAGGCGTTCGCCCCGATCCCGAGCGCCAGTACGGCGAGGGCCGCCAGCGCCAACCCGGGCGTGCGCCGGAGCCCGCGCAGCGCGAACCGCGCGTCCTGTACCAGCGCCTCCCACCACCCCAGCCCCCACGCGTCGCGCATCCCGTCCTTCAACCAGGCGACGTTGCCGAACGCACGCTCCGCCGCCCGCCTCGCCTCCTCGGGCCCGAGACCCCGCGCCAGGTTGCGCTCCGTCTCCCGGTCCAGATGATAGCGGAGCTCCTCGTCCAGCTCCGCCTCCGCGCGGCCGCGCAGCAGAAGCGCCCGCAGCCAGACCGCCATGCGTCTCCACATCAGCCGCTCCCCAGGATCAGCCCCAGCGCCTCCGAGAACCGCTCCCATGACGCCCGCTCCAGCTCCAGCTGCTGGAGCCCCGCCTTCGTCAACTCGTAGTAGCGCGCCCGCCGGTTGTTCTCCGACCGACGCCACTCCGCACGGACGTAGCCGCGCGCCTCGAGCCGCCGCAGCGCCGGGTACACCGACCCGTAGTTCACGTCCAGGATCCCCCGCGACACCACCTGGATCGACTGCACCAGGTCCCACCCGTTCGCCGCCCCCGCCCGCAGCAGCTTCAGCACGATCAGGTCGAGCGTCCCCTGGAGCAGCTCCGCTTTTTCCTCGCCCACTGCCTCCGCCTTTCCCTCCTGGCGGCCGTGCTGTCTGCCCCGCGCGCCGGCCCGCGCCCCCTTGACCATCCAACAGGAAGTTGCCGCGCGACCTATTGGATGTCAATAGGAAGAGAGGCGTGCGTCGACGCCCGGGAACCCTATATTTCGGGCGCTGCCGCTACGCGGCCCCGGGGACCTCCGCGTCTCCGCGAGAGACGATCCCGAGACGAGCCGACCGCGCGCCACGAAGGCCGAGCGACCGCCGACGAGGCGCCACCCCGGACACCCTCGAACGGACTCCGAAGCGATGAACCGACACCCAGCGCTCTCGACCCTCGCCCTGGCCACAACCGCCCTCCTCGGCGCCCTCCCCCTCGCCGCGCAGCGCCCGAGGCTGTCGCCGCCGGTGCGGGCGTTCGCGCGCGTGGACACGCCCGTCGTCGCACTCACGCACGTGCGGGTGATCGACGGGACGGGGGCGCCGGCGCGCGACGACCAGACGGTGGTGATCCGGGAGGGGCGGATCGCGGCGGTGGGGCCGCAGGCGACGACGCCCGTGCCGGCGGGCGCCGCGGTCCTCGACCTCTCCGGGCGCAGCGTGATGCCGGGGCTCGTCATGCTGCACGAGCACCTGTTCTATCCGACGGGGCCGGGCGTCTACGGCAACGAGGCCATGAGCTTCACGCGGCTGTACCTGGCGGGCGGCGTCACGTCGATGCGGACGACCGGCAACATGAACGGCTACGGCGACATCGGGGTGAAGCAGGCCATTGACGAGGGCAAGCTGCCGGGCCCGTGGATCGATGCGACGGGGCCGTACCTGGAGGGACCGGGGCTGGGGCTGCCGCAGGTGCACGCGCTGAAGGACGCGGCGGACGCGCGTCGCATGGTGGACTTCTGGGCGGACGCGGGCGCGACGTCGTTCAAGGCGTACATGCACGTCACGCGGGCCGAGCTCGGGGCGGCCATCAAGGAGGCGCACAGCCGCGGGCTGAAGGTCACGGGCCACCTCTGCTCCGTGACCTACCGGGAGGCGGCGGCGCTCGGCATCGACGACCTCGAGCACGGCTTCTTCGTCGCGACGGACTTCGTGCCGGACAAGAAGCCGGACGTCTGCCCGGGGCAGGCGGAGGGGATGAAGGCGCTCGCCGCCACGGATCCGGATGGCGACGCCGCGCGCTCGCTGATCCGCGACCTCGTCCAGCACCACGTGGCCGTCACGTCCACGCTCACGGTGTTCGAGACCTTCACGCCCGGCCGTCCCGAGCCGCCGGGGCTGGAGGTGCTCGATCCGATCCTGCGCGAGCGCTTCGAGCAGGGGCGGGCGCGCGTGAACGCGCAGGAGACTTCGATCTACCCGAAGCTGCTGAAGCAGGACATGGCCATGGAGCACGCGTTCGCGAAGGCGGGCGGGCTCCTCGTCGCCGGGACGGACCCGACGGGCTTCGGCGGCGTGATCCCGGGCTTCTCCGACCAGCGCGAGCTGGAGCTGCTGGTCGAGGCCGGCTTCACGCCGCTCGAGGCGATCCGCATCTGCACGCTCAACGGCGCCACCTACCTCGGACGCGCGGACCGCGCGGGCTCGATCGCGGCGGGGAAGCAGGCGGACCTGGTGGTCGTGCGCGGCGATCCGGCCACGAACATCTCGGACGTGCGCAACGTCGAGATCGTGTTCAGGCAGGGCGTGGGCTACGATCCTCACAAGCTGATCGATTCGGTGAAGGGGCAGGTGGGGCTGTACTGACGCAAACGCAAGCGCAAGGGCAAGGGCAAGGGCAAGCGCGAGGGCAAGGGCAAGCGCAAGCGCAAACCGAGGGGAAGGCGAATGACGACAGTCTTCTGGCCTGAATTCGGTGTCCTGTTTGCTGCAACGCTCCTCGGCGGCGCGGCGGTGCTGCCCTACGTCATGAAGCTTCTGGGGAAGCCTGGACAGGAGAAGCGGCCCAGGCTCTCGGTTCCAACGCTCGTGCTGCTGTCGTTCCTCCAGACCGCCGTGCTCTCTGCGGTCGCCGTCGGAGTCGGACTGCTCGCTGCGCATGCGATCGGACTCGGCGCTCCGTATCTCGAGGCGGGCCTCGCTGGGGCGAGTGTGCAGGGGATCGCGAACATGGCGACGGTCGCCGGCCTTACAGGCACGCTCGCCGGAGTCGTCCTCCTGGGCGCCGACCTGCTCTTCCTGCCCTACTGGCCGCAAGCGCTTCTCGAGGCAACGCGCCGCGCCACGGTGCGTGACAACTTCCTCGCTTCGTTCTATGGCGGGATCAACGAAGAGATCCTGATGCGTCTCTTCGGGCTCTCGGGCCTCGCGTGGCTCCTGGCTTTCGTCTGGCATGGTCCGGCGGGCGCTCCGACGACTGCCGGCTTGTGGCTCGTGAACATCGTCATGGCGATCGTGTTCGGCATCGGACACTTGCCGGCGTTGAAGAACATTCTCGGCAAGATCCCGCCCCTGATGGTGACGCGGACTCTGCTTCTCAATGCTCCAGTTGGACTCCTGTGCGGTTGGCTGTTCTGGACCTATGGGCTCGAAGCGGCGATGATCGCGCATTTTTCAGCGGACATTGTATATCACGTCTTCGGGACCGTACTGCTCGACCGCCGCCCGTTGCCGTCGCCGGCCGGGCAAGGCTAGAGTGCAGGGCCCGCCGCCGCGCGGGGTCGGCGGACTGGGCGGCCTCACCGTCGCCTGCTGGGTCCATGTCGTCGGTTACGGTCTCGGTGCGGGGCCGGCTTGCGCCGCGTCGGCCGACGCCGAGATTGACAGACCCACATCCACCTCCCCGGAGTCCCGCAGATGGAACCCAGCAACCCGACGACGCGGTGGCCCAGCGCCGCGCTCGGCCTCGCGGCCACGCTCGCGGTCTTCCTCGCCGGGTGCGGCCACGAGGCGCCGTCCGCCGGGTCGCTCGAGACCGCCACGCCGATCAAGCATCTCGTGGTGATCTACGGCGAGAACATCTCCTTCGACCACTACTTCGGCACCTACCCGAAGGCGACGAACCCGCCTGGCGAGCCGGCGTTCACGGCGCTGCCCGGTACGCCGCGCGTGAACGGGCTCACGGATTCGCTGCTCACGCACAACCCGAACGCGATGAATCCCGCCAACGGAACGGCGGCCACCGGCCCGTTCCGCATCGACCGCTCGCAGGCGGCCACCTCCGACCAGTCGCACGACTACACGCTCGAGCAGATGGCCTACGACGCCGGCCGGGCCGACCTGTTCCCGGACTACACGGGGCGCGGCATGGCGGGCGGCACGGGCGCGTTCTCGACGCCGGGGATGGTGATGGGCTACTTCGACGGCAACACGGTCACGGCGCTCTGGGGCTACGCGCAGCATTTCGCGATGAGCGACAACGCGTACGGCGACCAGTACGGCCCCTCGACGCCGGGCGCGCTGAACCTCATCGCGGGACAGACGAACGGGGTCGAGGTGGTCCAGGGCAGCGGGACCTGGTACTTCGTGCCGGACGGGCAGGGCGGAAAGACGATGACCGGCGACGTCGATCCTGCCGGCGACATCTGCTCCGACACCGCCAACACGGTCCGTATGGCCGGGCGCAACATCGGCGACCTGCTCTCGGCCGCGCACGTGAGCTGGGGATGGTTCGAGGGTGGCTTCGACACCACGATCGCGGGCAACGGCGACGGCAACGGCTGCCGCCGCCGAACGTTCTCCGCGGTGGTCAATGCGGCGCCGCCGGACTACATCCCGCACCACCAGCCGTTCCAGTACTACGGCTCCACCGCCAACCCGACGCACGCGCGGCCCACGTCCGTGGCCATGATCGGCCACAATGGCGACGCCGCCAACCACCAGTACGGGCTGCACGATTTCTTCGATGCCGTGAAGGCCGGCAACTTCCCGGCGGTGACCTACCTCAAGGCCTCCGCCTACCAGGACGGCCACGCCGGCTACTCGGATCCGCTCGACGAGCAGACCTTCCTCGTGCAAACGGTGAACTTCCTGATGCAGCGCCCGGAGTGGAAGAGCACGGCCGTCATCATCCTCTACGACGACTCGGACGGCTGGTACGACCACCAGATGGCGCCCGTCGGCAACGCCTCCTTCGACCCGAAGGCCGACCGCCTCACGGCGCTGGGCGCGTGCGGCGAGCGTGGCAGGACGCCGCAGCTCCCCGGCGTCGCCGCGACGGGGCCCGTGAACGGCCGCTGCGGCCCGGGCACGAGGCAGCCGTTCCTGGTCGTGTCGCCGTGGGCGAAGCGGAACTACGTCGATCACACGCTGCTCACCCAGTCGTCCGTGCTCCGCTTCGTCGAGGACAACTGGCTCCACGGCCAGCGGCTGGGCGGCGGGTCGTTCGACGCCACCGCCAACCCGATCGACGAGCTGTTCGACTTCAGCGGCGGGGGAAACGCGCCCGCGCTATTCCTGGACGACACGCTCGGCACGCCCGTGGCCACGCCGTCCGGGAAGCTGCCGCAGTGATGTGAGGGGGGTAGTGGTTTTGGTTTTGGTTTTGGTTTTGGTTTTGGTTTTGGTTTTGGTTTTGGGGAATGGATTTTCCTGCCGGCGACGAGGCGGCCGGGGGGGGGCCTGGTTGCCATAATCGTGCTCTTCGGTTGCACGCGCGGGCACGCGGCGGAGGCGAGGATCGGATTGAACCCCCACCCGGGCCGCCTCATCCGCCCGGCCATCCGGCCGCTCTCGCCCATGGCCACACTCGGCCGCGCGCTCTTTTCCGATCCCCGGCTCTCGCGCTCCGGCGCGCTCTCCTGCGCCTCCTGCCACAGCCCCGATCACGCCTACGGACCGCCCGACGGTCGCGCGGTGCAGGCAGGAGGACCGGCTCTCCGCCGGCAGGGCGCCCGCGCCGTGCCCAGCCTGCGCTACCTCGACCGGGTGCCGGCCTTCTCGATCGGGCCGGAAGCGGCGGACGCGGAGGGGATGAGCGCGCCCGCGGCCGGCGCGGGAGGGTTCTTCGCCGCACCGACGCGAGGAGCCAGCGCCGGTGGCACCAGGGGCGGCCCCGCAGCGAGACCCAGGAAGACCGCCGGTTCCCCGCCCGCCGCCCCTCCGGCGATTCCCCGCGGCGGCCTCTTCTGGGACGGCCGCGCGGGCACGCTGCAGGCGCAGACGCTCGGGCCGCTGTTCAGCCCGGTCGAGATGGCGAACGCCGACACGGCCGCGCTCGCGGCGCGGCTCCGCGCGCTCTACGGTCAGGCGCTCGCCCGACTGGTCGGCGGACAGACCCTCGCGAGCCCGCGGCGGCTCCTGGACGAAGCGATGTTCGCGGTGGCGCGCTTCGAGCTGGAGGACGCGGCGTTCCACCCGTACTCGAGCAAGTACGACACGTACCTGGAGGGGAAGGCCCGCCTCACGCCCGCGGAGGCGCGCGGGCTCGCGCTGTTCGAGGACCCGCGGAAGGGCAACTGCGCGGCCTGCCATACCTCACGGTCCGGTCCGGATGGCCGGCCGCCGACCTTCAGCGACTACGAGTACGAGGCGCTCGGCGTGCCGCGGAACGATTCGCTGCCGGCCAACCGCGACGCGGGCCACTTCGACCTCGGCCTGTGCGGCCCGTTCCGGACCGACCTCGCGCACGAGACGCGCTACTGCGGCATGTTCCGCACACCGTCGCTGCGCAACGTGGCCACGCGGCGGGTGTTCTTCCACAATGGCGTCTACCACACCCTCGAGCGGGTGCTCGAGTTCTACGCCTTCCGGGAAGGCGACCCGGGGCGGATCTACCCCCGCGGCGCCGATGGCCGCGTCGCGCGCTACGACGATCTGCCGCCCCGCTACCGCGGCAACGTGGACACGCTCGATGGGCCGTTCGACCGCCCGGCGGGGGACGGCCCGGCCCTGTCTCCGGGCGAGATCCGGGACATCATCGCGTTTCTCGGGGCGCTGACGGACCGGTAGCCGCCGGGCGCGCGCAGGGGGACGGGCGCGCCGACGGGCCAGACCGTCGGACGTGGCCGGGAAGGTTCGGCGATCCTGTGCGCCCGGCGCACACAAGAGCCAAACCGTCGGACGTGGCCGGAAGCTTCGGCGATCCTGTGCGCCCGGCGCACACAAGAGCCAGACCGTCGGACCGGGACCGGAGCCCTCGGCGATTAGTTGCGCCGGGCGGACACAAGAGCCAGACCGTCGGACCGGGACCGGAGCCCTCGGCGTTTGCGTGCGCCCGGCGCACACAAGAGCCAGACCGTCGGACGTGGCCGGGAAGGTCCGGCGATTATGTGCGCCTGGCTCACACAAGAGCCAGACCGGCGGACGTGGCCGGGACGATTCGGCGATCCTGTGCGCCCGGCGCACACAAGAGCCAGACCGTCGGACGTTGGCCGGGAAGATTCGGCGATCCTGTGCGCCCGGCGCACACAAGAGCCAAACCGTCGGACGTGGCCGGGAAGATTCGGCGATCCTGTGCGCCCCGGCTCACTCGAGAGAGATCTCGAGCCCGTACAGGGGCAGCGGCGGGCGGGCCCGGGGCAGCGGCGGGCGGGACGCGGGGGCCACGTGCTGCGGCGGGAGCGGCCCGTCCGGGCGGGGCGGCCGCGGTTCGCGTCCGCGCCGCTCGGTGTGCGACCTGCGGGCGTCCGCCGCGGCCCGACGGCAAGACCGGAGTTCGTGCCGTTATTCGCCCTCCTGTCCGCTCCCGTTCCTCCGCGCGCCCCCTGCGAACGGCGTTGCAGGCCCTCAGCGCCCTCTACCGCCGGGGGCCCGCGGCCCGCAACGCTCGCGGAGCTCGGGGAGCTGGTGCTCGCCCTCACCCGGGCGCGCGCACGCCGCGCGGGCGAGACACCCTCCCCACGCGGCCAAGCAGGCACCCTCCCCACGCGGCCAAGCAGGCACGCTCCCCACGCGGCCGAGCAGGCACCGTCCCCACCCGGTACGTCTTCGTTCGTGCCCGCCCGCGGGGCCGATGGTCAGACCACCACCTCCGGCTCCATCCCCGCGGGCAGCCCCGCCTCCTCTCGCTCGACCAGGTAGTCCTCCGGCGCCGTCTCGTCGGCGCCGCGCTCCGCCCCGAGGAGGTCCAGCAGCAGCGTGGCGGCCAGCACGACCGCGATGTTCAGGATCACCGAGTAGAACGCCGCGTAGCCGGGGATGGTCACGGCGCCGATGTGCAGCGGGTAGATCGAGCTCTGGAATCCCTGCGCGGCGGCCATGGCGGTGCCGGTCACGATGCCGACCAGCCAGCCGGCGGTGAGCGCCCGGGCGTGGAACCAGCGTGTGAAGAGGCCGCCGACGAGCGCGGGCAGGGTCTGGATGATCCACACGCCGCCGAGCAGCTGGAGCTGGATGGCGTACTTCGTGGGCAGGACGATGATGAAGGCGAGCGCGCCCAGCTTCAGCACGAGCGAGATGTTCTTGGCGGCGCGGGCCTCCGCGGCGCCGTCCAGCGAGCGGTTGAACCAGTCGCGGTAGATGTTGCGCGTGAAGAGGTTCGCGGAGGCGATGGACATGATGGCGGCTGGCACCAGCGCGCCGATGGCGACGGCGGCGAACGCCACGCCCACGAACCAGCTCGGGAACTGGTCGAGGAAGAGCGCCGGCACGGCGAAGTTCGGGCCGTAGCGCTCGAAGTACGGTGCGTAGGCCGGGTTCGCATCGACGTGCGCGGCGAAGGCCATGTAGCCGAGCAGCGCAATCAGCGCGAGCACCACCGAGTAGGCGGGCAGGAGCGACATGTTGCGCTTGATCACGCGCCGGCTGCTGGCGCTGAGCACGCCCGTCACCGCGTGCGGGTAGAGGAACAGGGCGAGCGCGGAGCCGAGGGCGAGCGTGGTGTAGGCGCTGAAGCTGCCCAGGCTGCCGGCCGCGGGCGGCGCGAGCAGCAGCTTGTCGCGCGGGATGGCGTCGAAGATGGCGCCGTAGCCGCCCAGGTGCGCGGGGATCACGATCACGGCGGCGATCACGGTGATGTAGATGAGCACGTCCTTGACGAGCGCGATGAGCGCGGGCGCGCGCAGCCCCGAGCTGTACGTGTACGCCGCGAGGATCGCGAAGGCGATGATCAGCGGGGCGTCGCCGGCGAGGCCCGTGGCGTGGAAGCCGAGGCCGGCGATGACGACCTCGATGCCGACGAGCTGGAGCGCGATGTAGGGCAGCGTCGCCACCATGCCCGTGATCGCGACGGCCAGCGCGAGCGTGGGGCTGCCGAAGCGGCCGGTTACGAAGTCGGAGGCGGTGATGTAGCCGTGGCGGTGCGAGACGGACCACAGGCGGGGGAAGACCAGGAACACGAACGGGTAGACGAGCAGCGTGTACGGCACCGCGAAGAAGCCGATCGCGCCCGCGCCGAAGACGAGCGCCGGCACGGCGATCAGCGTGTAGGCTGTGTAGAGGTCGCCGCCGAGCAGGAACCAGGTCACGACCGTGCCGAAGCGGCGCCCCGCGAGCCCCCACTCGTCCAGCCGGTTCAGGTCGCCGCGGCGCCACCGGGCGGCCACGAAGCCGAGCACGGTGACGAGCGCGAAGAGCAGGACGAAGACCGTCGTCGCCATCCAGTTCATGGCGGCCCCCTACACGCCCAGCCGGAAGGCGACGGCGGTCGCCAGCGCGGCCACCGCGATCCACACCACCTGGAACCAGTAGAAGAACGGCACGCCGCCGATGCTCGGCTCGATGCGGTCGTAGAGCGGCACCCAGAGGGCGACCGCCGCGGTGGCCAGGAATGAGGCGTAGACCAGCCAGCGCTGCCAGCGGGCGGGCGTTCGGGACGGGGATGGCATGGCGGCTCCGGGGTTCGGGACTCGGGCTCGGGACCCGGGTTCAGGATGCGGGGGCGGCTCTCAGGGCCTCGTCGGCACCTCGGTCCGGCTCTCCAGGTGCGCCTCCACGTCGGCGCGGGTCGTCCAGACCGGGCGCATCTTCTTCTCCGACTCGAGCTTCAGCTGGTCGCGGACGTGCGGGGAGCCGGGCTGCGTCGCGTTGCCGTAGGTCAGGAGCGCGGTGGCGCGCGGCCCCTCGGGCGCGAACTCGATGGCCGCGATCCACGTCTCGCCGACGACGGCCTGCGCCGTCTTCTTCCCCGGCACGGGCGCGTAGCCGATGACATGGAAGATGCCGAACGGATCGCCGGGCGCGCCGTTGCCCGGGTATTCCCCCAGCCGGTTAACCACGCCGTAGGCGACGTCGAGCCGGCCGTACCGGCGCTCGACCTTCCGCGCCACGCGGCCGAGCGTCTCCGCCGCCGCGGCCGGATCGGCCAGCCCCGTCGGCGTCGTGGTCGGCGCGTCCGGGCTCCAGGGCCTGGCGAAGCCGGCCGGATGCGGCGCCCACGGCGGGCCGCGGAACACCTGCTGCGTCCACGCCTCGAAGAGCACCGCGCCACGGCTGTCCGCGTCCGCCGCCCGGTCCCACGCGGCCAGCACCTCGCCCGCCCGGCGGGTGACGGAGTCGGCCGAGGCCTTCGCGGCGGGAAGCAGCGCCGGGAGCACGCGATCGGCGAGGTCCATGTGGTTCGAGTAGCGCATGCGGATGAGATCGTCGTATGTGATGCTCGAGTCGGAGAGCAGCATGTGGAGCCCGCGCTGCTCGCGCATGTCGAGCCAGTCGGGGGCGAGGTACGGCGGGAAGGCGCGCGGGTCGAGCGCCCGGGGCAGCGTCGCGTACCAGGGCGGCGAGTTCGAGTTCTCGATGAAGCCGGCCGGCGGGTCCACGATGCGCGGCATCGAGTCGAAGGGCAGGTAGCCGGCCCACAGGTTGGCGGCCGAGTCGCCGGAGACGGTGCCCTGCCAGAGCGCGAAGTCGCCGTGCGAGCGGGCGGGCACGCGGCCGGCGTAGAAGTAGAGGATGTGGCCGCCGCGGTCGGCGTAGGAGACGTTGAACATCGGCAGCCCCATCTCGTGCAGCGCCGCCTGGAACGAGGCCAGGTCGTGGGCGCGTCCCATGTCCCACCATTCCTCGAGGGCGCTGTCGGCGCCGAGCCCCGTGGTCCGCACGGCGATGGCCAGCGTGTCGTTCCGGAAGATGACCGGCCCCTGGATGGCGCCGCGGAGCACCAGCGGCTCGACGCGCAGCCTTCCGTTCGCGCCCTTGATCCGCATCGTGTCCGCCCGCACCTCGAAGGCGCGCACGCCGCCCTGCCAGCGGTAGCCGCCGGACACGAGGTGCAGCGCGTAGGTGTCGAGCGCGTCGATGGTGTTCACGGTGTGGGACCAGCCGAGATCGCGGTTGAAGCCGATCGCGATCTCGGGCAGGCCGATCAGCGTCACGCCGTAGACCTCGCCGCCGGGCGAGGCGAGCTGTGCCTCGGTGAAGTGCATGAGCGGCGGGTCCCACGGCAGGTGCGGGTTCTGGAGCAGCATGGCGTGGCCGCTCGCGGAGCGGCTCGCGCCGATCGCCCAGGTGTTGGAGCCCGCGCCGCCCGGCCCCGGCGGTGCGCGCGGCCGCTCGGGCGGCAGGCCCGCGAGGCCCACCAGCGGGGGCTGGTTCCCGGTCGCGGCGACGAACGTGAAGAGCGCGCGGTCGCCGTGGGCGAGCACGTCGCCTGCCGTGACCGGCAGCACTACCCGGAGCGAGTCGGCGATGCGCTCCGGGTGCTCCCGCGCGTAGTCGTTGAACCCGTCCGCGAACGCCTGGACGTAGCCGCGGAGCGGCGCCGGCAGGCCGGCGGCCTGCCTCCGGCCGAGCGCGGGGAGGTCGAGCGCGCGCACGAGCCGGTCGGACGCCGCGTAGCGCTCGCCCCAGTACTCGGCGGCCCGGCCGCGCGCCAGGGCGTAGAGCTGGAGGATCGCGTCCGCATGGCCCCGCGCCTGCGCCCAGCCGAAGGCGTAGCCCATTCTCGTCGTCGCTGCGGGCGTAGATGTGCGGCACGCCCCAGGTATCCCAGAGGATCTCGGTGCGGCGGAGCGGCGTCTGCGCGCAGGCGCGGTCGGCCGCCGCGGAGAGGGCGAGCGCGGCGAGCACGAGGAGCGGAAGGGCGCGGCGGCCGCGCGGACCTGAGGCCACGGTCTCTCCTTCGAGCGGGGCGGATGGCCGGCCGGTCGGGCCGGATCGGTGGAGAACGGGCCAATAAGTGCGCCCGGCGGGGGCAGCCGCGCAAGGGCGGCAGGGCGGCCGGACGACTTCATTGCGCCCATCGCGCGCGCCGGCCTACCTTTCACGCTCCCCTCGCGCGTCCTCCCCCATCCCGAGGATCGCAGATGGCCACCGCTCCACAGAATCCTGGCAGCCGTGCCGGCCCGCCGCCCGAGGCGCCGGCCACCGGGCCGGATCCCCGCTTCGCCTCGAACGCGCCGCCGAACCCGCCGCCCAACGCGCCTCACGGCGACGCCGCCGGTGAGGCTCCGCCGATGGGTCCGGCCCGGATGAGCAAGCTCCAGGAGCCGCCGGGATCCTACCAGAACGCGCCGCCCCGCGAGTTCGCGCAGGAGGCGGTGCAGGAGCAGGCGAAGGCGCAGGACGAGGTGACGGCTTCGGTCGCCGGGTTCCCGCCGACGGAGTCGGTGCGGGGCGCCGAGCGTTCGCTCGCGCTGGAGGGCCCCGTCAGCGCCTGGCGCGTCGTGCGCGAGCTCCTGGAGGCGCATCGCGAGTACGGCGGCGGCCTGGCGGAGCGGGTCCTCGGCCTCACGGCCACGGAACGGTTCACCGTCGAACGTCCGGCATCGGAGTGGATCGACGCGGCGCGGGCGCTGCTCCGGCCGAACGCCCGCAGCGCGGCCGGAGACGTGATCCCGCTGCACGGCCGCCTGCTCATCGTCTGCCTGGCCCGCCTGGACCAGGAGCTGGGCGCCATCCTCGCCGCCAGCGGGTTTCTCGCCGCCGTGGAGGGCGAGATCGAGGAGCCCTTCGAGACGCTGCTGCGCCCCGCCAGCGAACGGGCGAACGCCGTGCCGCCCGACCCCGCGCCGCTGCATCTGGACGATCCGGCCTCGACCGACCGGCTGGGCCGGCGCGGCTTCGCGCGCGGGCTGGCGTTTCGGCTGAACCGGATCTGGGCGGACAACGTGCAGTCGCCGCGCTCGAGCAGCTTCATCCTGCACCTGCACGGGCCGTGGGGCGCGGGCAAGACGTCGCTGCTGAACCTGCTCAGGGAGGAGCTCCAGTCCGGCATGAAGCGGGACGGCGGCGCGGCGGAGGGCGAGGGCGGCGCGCGCGAGGGCGGGAACGGCGGCGGCTGGATCGTCATCGACTTCAACGCCTGGAAGAACCAGCGGCTCGACCCGCCGTGGTGGCCGCTGCTCGAGGCGGTGTACCGGCAGAGCCGCATGCAGCTGGCCGCGTACGGCGACCGGCGGCGTGCGTGGCGGCTGCGCGCCCGGGAATGGGCGTGGCGGCTGGCCGTGGGCCGGCGCGAGCTGCTCATCACGCTGGCGGTGTTCGTGCCCGCCGCCGCCGCCGTCTACTGGCTGCTGGTCTCGGTCTCGCGCGGCGTGGGGCTGCCCGGCATGGCGAAGAACGCGGACAGCATCGGGAAGGTGATCGGCCTCGTGGGCGCGGTCGTCACGGCGCTGGTGCCGTTCGCGCGGGCGCTCTTCGCCGGCTCGGCCCGCTCGGCGCAGTCGTTCGTGGACTCCGCCAACGACCCGCTCACGCGCGTGGCACTGCACTTCGACGGGATCCTGCGCACGGTCGAGCGGCCGGTGGCGATCGTGATCGACGACCTCGACCGCTGCCAGCGCGGCTACGTGGTGACGCTGCTCGAGGGGATCCAGACGCTGTTCAGCAGCTCGCGCGCCGTCTACGTCGTGGCCGCGGACCGGCGCTGGCTCGACACCTCCTTCGAGAAGGCCTACAGCGAGTTCTCCGACACGGTGGTCGAGCCCGGCCGCCGGCTAGGCTCGCTGTTCCTCGAGAAGTGCTTCCAGCTCTCCGTCTCCATGCCGCGCATCTCGGACGAGCTCAAGCACCGCTACTGGGACTTCCTCATCCGCGGCGCGCCGGCCGAAACGCGCGAGAGCATCGCGGAGGTCGAGAGCCGGGTGCGCCGGGAGATGAGCGCCGGCGACGGCTTCGAGGACGTACTCTCCCGCGCCGCCGCCCCCGAGGCCGACCCGCTCGTCCGGCAGATGCGGCGCGAGGTCGCCGTCGAGCTGCTCGCCAACGTGGAGGTCGAGCGGGGGACCGAGGCGTTCCTCGCCCCGTTCGCGCCGCTCGTCGGGGCGAATCCGCGCTCGATGAAGCGCTTCGTGAACGCCTACGCGGTGCACCGCGACCTGGCGATCCTGGCGGGCGTGGACCTGCGCGACGCCGGACGCCGGAAGCAGCTCGCGCTCTGGACCATCGTCGCGCTCCAGTGGCCCGCGCTGCAGGACTACTTCATGGAGCGGCTGGACGGCGGCGCGCCGCCGGTCACGGACGACGTGCGCGCGCTGAACTCCTCGCCCGAGGTCCAGCGCGTGCTGAACGGCAATGCGCCGGGCGTGGGCGTGGCGCTCGACATGGAGGCCGTCGGCGCGTTCGCCGAGCTGCGGACGACCGCGTCCAGCGTCAGCACGGTGGCGTGAACCCGGGCGGAGCCTGCGCCGCGCGGCCTACAGCCCTTCGGCGAGAGTCCCCTGACAGGCGCCCGGCCACCCCTCCTGGCATGCTATGGCGTAGAGCCGGGTCGGCCGGCGCTCGCGCAGGGGCGGCTTGGTTCCGCGCAGCACGATGGGCAGGTCGGCCACGAGGGGCGCCGAGCGGACGAGCCGGTCGGGGGCCGGCGCCGGCGTGGCGACGTTGTGGCAGGCGGTCGGGAACCCCAGCTCGCAGCCGTGCGAGAAGAGCTCGCCGGCGGATCCGCCGCTGCGCACGGCCGCCACGCCGGCCTCGTTGCACGCCCAGCCCGAGCCGTTCTCGCAGTAGGTGAGGGTGAGATGGCCCGCGTAGCGGCACGCGCGCTCGCTCCCCTCGTGGCACGCGTGGGCCCAGAAGGGCAGGTACTGGCCGGGGTGGTGGTCGCCCAGAGCGCGGGCACCGACGAGGGTGAAGAACACCGCGACCCAGACGCCGGCAAACGCGACGCCGCCGAAGGATGTCGAGGACCGGGATCGCCGCGCTCGCCGCGGCGGTCCTGGGCCTCCGCCGTCCCTCTCTCCGCGCAGCAGGCGGGACGGGTGGAGGGCCACGTCGCTGGCGGCCAGGAGTCTGCAGCCGCTGGCGGGCGCCCAGGTCGTCGTGGAGGGCACGGGACTGGGCACCCTCACGCAGCAGGACGGACGCTTCGTCATCCTGAACGTGCCTGCGGGCTGCGTACACGCTGCGGGTCGAGATTCTCGGCTACCGGACGGGCTCGAAGCCGATCACGGTCACCGCGGGGCAGGCCACGACGGCCGACTTCCAGCTCGCGCGAGACCGCGGTCTCGCTCGAGCAGCTTGTGGTGACGGGCACGGCGGCGGCGGTCAAGAAGAAGTCGCTGGGCACGAGCATCGCCTCGATCTCCGCCGCCGAGATCGAGGGGGCGCCCGGTCGCGGACGCCTCGCAGGCGCTCGAGGCCAACGCCTCGGGCGTGACCGTCATGGCCAACAGCGGCCAGGCGGGCGCGGCCTCGACGGTCAAGATCCGCGGCGTCCACTCCGTGGCATCCAACAGCGCGCCGATCATCAACGTGGACGGCGTTCGCATCTACAACCTGCCGACGCGCGCCGGCTGGGACAGCCACCAGTCGACCTCGCCCGCTCCAGGACATCGACCCCGCGGACATCGAGCGAATCGAGGTCGTGAAGGGCGCCGCCGCCACCACGCTGTACGGTACGGAGGCGGCCGCGGGCGTGATCCAGATCTTCACGAAGAGCGGGCAGACGGGCGGCACCCAGTGGAACGCCGAGCTGAACGGCCGGCGGCGTCGGCCGCGCCGCGGTTCGGCGCGAAGAACGACCCATCGAACCTGTTCGTGGACTGCAACAACCACGGCGCAGATGTACGGGCTGGACACGTTCAACGCGCTACGGCACGGCGGGCTACGGGGACCGCGTCTACTTCCAGGACCCGACCTGCCCGGCCCGAGCGGGCACTGGAACGAGCTCGGGCCGCGCAGCGGGCTCTCGCTCTCCGCGCGCGGCGGCAGCGAGTCGATCACGTACTACCTGTCCGGCAACTACAACGACCAGTCG
Organism: uncultured Gemmatimonadales bacterium; assembly: GCA_963708135.1. Lineage (GTDB taxonomy): Bacteria > Gemmatimonadota > Gemmatimonadetes > Longimicrobiales > RSA9. The sequence goes on from OY970192.1 coordinate 3,118,501, forward strand.
GGCTACCTGCCGACGCAGCGCAACAAGGACGGCGGGCTGCGCGCCAACGTTTCCTTCGCGCCCACGGACAACTTTACGATCCAGCTGAACTCGCGCGTACCAGCGGGTGCACACGCGCTGGACCGAGGACGGCAACGACGCCAACGGCTTCCTGCTCGACGTCGGCCGCGGCTTCGGCGGCTATCTCAAGGGCGGCAAGGGCGACGATTGCGCCGGCGTGCCGCAGACCGGGCCCGGCGGCGCGTCCATGGTGTGCGTGACCAACCAGTACCTCTTCGACTCGGAGCTCTTCACGCGGAAGGACCACTACACGACGGGGCTGACGCTGCGCTACACGCCGATCACGAACCTGCAGAACCGCTTCGTCGTCGGCTGGGACTACCTCTACGTCAACAACGAGTCCACCCGGCCGTACGGCAGCCTCTACACGCCGGGCGGCTACTACTGGCCGGAGAACACCTGGCACCGCAAGCTCTCGCTCGACTACGCCGGAACGCTGAGCAACGACTTCATGGGCGGCGAATCTGACCTCGGCCCTCTCCTGGGGCGGGCAGATCTTCCGCGACGACCACGACTGGACGGAAACGGACATCGAGGACTTCGCCGGCCCCGGCCGTCCGACCCTCACCTCCGGCGCCAACCTGACGTACCGCAACGAGCACACCTACGCCATCACGAACGCGGGTTTCTTCGGGCAGGAGCAGCTCGGCCTGAAGGATCGCCTGTTCCTGACGGCCGGCATCCGCGTGGACGGCAACAGCGCGTTCGGCTCGGCGCTCGGGCTCCAGACCTACCCGAAGCTGAGCCTCTCCTACGTCCTCTCGGACTACGACTGGTGGCCGACCAACTGGTTCGACACGTTCCGGCTGCGCGGCGCCATCGGCGAGTCCGGCAAGGCGCCGGACCCGTTCGCGAAGCTGCGCACCTGGCAGCCGGTCTCGGACGGCAACTCGGAGGCCGGTTTCGCCCCGCAGAACGTCGGCAACGCCGATGTCGGCCCCGAGCGCACGCTCGAGACGGAGGGCGGCTTCGACGCCAGCCTGCTGAACGGCCGCCTCGGGCTGAACATGACCTACTACCACGACAAGACGTTCAAGATGCTGGTCAACGAGACGCTGCCGCCGAGCAACGGCTTCCTCTCCGGCCGTCTCGCGAACGTCGGCTCGATGGTGAACAGGGGGCTCGAGATCGAGTCCACGCTCGGCCTGATCCGCACGCGCGCGATCGACTGGAGCATCCGCGGCAACATGGACCTGCAGAAGAGCAAGGTGCTGGACCTGGACGGCGACCCGGCCACCCACACCCGCGTCTACTCGGGGCTGCTCTCCTACTTCGACGAGGGTCAGACCGCGCCGGTCTACGAGGGCCATCTGGTCCTGAACCCGAATGCCTTCGCCGACCCCGTCATCGTCTCCGATACCGTGATCGGACCAGTGTACCCGACCAGGCACTTCGGCATCGGGACCACCCTCAAGCTGGGATCTCGCCTCACACTCGATGCCCTGGTCGACCGCCAGGCAGGCCACTACCTGCCCAACTACACCGCCTACCAGAACGAGCGCCGCGGCGTCTGGCACCCGTGTTACGATGTGCAAGCCAAGATCATCGACTACTACAAGAACGGGAACGCGAGCGCGCTCGAATGACGTCACCGCCCTCCAGCGCGCGCAGTGCGCGATCACCGGCGTCGGCATGAGCCCGAACAGCGACTACTGGATCCAGAAGGCGGACTTCACCAAGCTGCGCCACGTGTCGCTGACCTATCAGGTCCCGCCCGGGCTGCTCAAGTTCGCGAGCAATGCCTCCGTCACCCTCTCGGGCGAGAACCTGTACACGTGGAGCCCCTACCGGGGGGCGGATCCCGAGGTCATGGATTTCTCCGACCAGAACGGGACCGAATGTCACGCTGGCGGGCAACTACGGCCGCCGCGACTACTACCAGATCCCGAGCGCACGCCTGTTCACGCTCTCCTTCCGCGTCAGCTGGTGAGGGGGCCCGAAATGAGGAAAGCGATGAGCAACCACAGCAAGCCGTTGTCCGTGCTGATCCTCGCCGTGGTCCTGCCGCTCGGGGCCTGCCATGGCCTCTTCGACGTGGTGAGCCCCGGCCGGATCGCCGACACCGACCTCAACACCAAGGATGCGCTGTCCGGGCTGGTGGCCGGCATGTCCTGGGCGGTGGCGGAGGGCGAGAACCAGTCGCTGGAGCGCCTCTCCCTGTTCTCCGGCGATCTCTGGCACGCCGGCAGCTACGACTTTGGCGACAACGCCCGGGGCAAGATCCTGCCCGAGGAGGTGAACGGCGAGTGGGGCGAGATGGAGCGGGCCCGCTGGGTCGCCGAGGACGGGGTCCGGCGCATGAAGGAGGAGATCTTGTCCGGCTCGGCCGATGCGTTCGCGAAGAGCGCCTACGCGGCGCAGGCCTACATGTGGGAAGGGTTCGGCGACCGGCTGCTGGGGGAGAACGTCTGCGCCGCGGTGATCGATGGAGGCGCGGAGCAGCCGGACACGGTCTACTTCCAGCGCGCGCAGGACGAGTTCACGCAGGCGATCCAGATCGGCCAGGCCGCGGGCGACGACGAGACCGTGACCGCCGCCTACGGCGGGCGAGCCACGGTGCGAGCCTGGCAGGGCGACTGGGACGGCGCCGTGCAGGATGCCATGCAGGTGCCGGATGACTTCATGTTCGACGCGCCGATCTCGACCGAGATGCAGAACCGGCTCGCGTACGAAACGCACACGCGCTACGAGTACTCCGTCTACAGCACGGTCTTCGAGGACCATCCGGACGATCCGCGCGTGCCCTGGACGATCCTCTACAACGCCGACGGCAGCGTCGCGCGAGGCGCCAACGGCTCGACGCCGATGTACCAGCAGAACAAGTACGACTCATACGACAGCGGGGTGCCGCTGACCAAGGGGACCGAGATGCTGGTGCTGCGGGCGGAGGCCGCGCTGCGTGGCAACGACATTGCCGGGGCCTACGCGCTCATGAACCAGGCCCGCGCCGTCTACGGCATGGACCCGCTCCCCGTTGCGGCCGACATGACGGCGGCGTGGAACGACCTCCACTACGAGCGCATGGCCACCGTGTGGCTGGAGAACCGCAAGCTCTGGGACATGCGCCGCTGGTTCGCGGCCAGCGGCCCCGAGCACTACGATTACCTGAGCGGCCGCGACAGGTGCGTGCCGGTCAGCCAGGAAGAGGTCAATGCGAACCCGAACATTCCGTGACGAAGCGCGCGGCCCGGGCTACGGACCGGACCGGAGCACCGGAGCGGGGGCCTCGTGCCCCCGCTCTCGTTCCGGAAAAGGAGACTCCATGTCGTCGGTCAACAGGAGGCGCCTGCGCGCCGTCGGCGCGGCGCTGCTCGGCCCGCTGGTGGCGGGCTGCTTCAGCTACGCGCAGGTCCCGCCGGGAGACGTTCAGCCGGGCGCGCGCGTTCGCGTTCACATCGCGGCCGACCGCGCCGGCGAGCTGCGCCAGGCGCTCGGCTACCCCGTGGACCGACTGCGCGGAGAGGCGCTCGCCACCGACGGCGACACCCTCGTGCTCCAGGTGGCCAGCGCCCCGGCCGGCGGCGGAGCGGCGCTCCGGCAGAACGTGCGCCTGGCCCCCGGCGACTTGGATGAGGTCGAGCTCCAGCGCCTGAGCTGGCCCAAGACCGGCGCAGTCGCCGGGGCCGCGATCCTCGTCGGGGGCATCATCGTCGCCAGCGTGCTGCACACGGATCAGCGGAACGGGCAGAGCAACCCCAAGCCCACGCCCAACGCGGCACGCCTTCCCCTGGTCCTGTTCTTCATCCATCCATAGCCCGGCGCCCGGGCTAGAGACGACCCGACCAGGAGGCTCGAGTTGAGGCATCTGCGCGGCAGGAACGCGATCGTCACCGGTGCGTCGTACGGGATCGGACCCCGGATCGCGCGGGCGCTGGCGGCACAGGGGGTGAACCTGGTGCTGGCCGCCCGCTCGGGGGCACGCCTCGAGCGGGTGGCGGCCGAGCTCGCGGGCGCGGGAGTGCGAGTGGTCCCGGTCGCGGCGGACCTCCGCGATCCGGCGGCGCGGGAGAGGCTGGTCTCGCGGGCGGAAGCCGAGCTCGGGCCGGTCGACATTCTGGTGAGCAACGCGAGCACGGCGTACGGTGGACGGCTGCACACGACCGAGCCGGCACAGGTTGACGCGATCGTGGAGACGAACAGTACCTGTCTCTCTATGGCGCTACGAAGCATGCCGTGGTCGGCTTCAACCACTGCCTCCAGGAGGAGCTGCGCGGGACGGGCGTCCACAGCTCCGCGGTCTGCTCCGGCTTCGTGCGGGGCGAGGGGATGTGGGGCGCGCTTCGAGCAGAACGTGCATCCGGCCTTCGCCGGCCAGGCCGGCTAGGTTTCCGACCTGAGCCCGATCCGCGACACCAGGCCGGCGTAGCGCGGGTCGGCCCGGAGCGGATCGTAGGACGGGTCCACGTGCAGGTAGATGAGCCCCGACGAGCGCTGCGCCAGCGCGCGCTCGAGCGCCGCGAACGCGCGGTCGGGCTCCCCCGTCGCCGCGTAGCCGGCTGCCAGGTACTCCGCGCGGACGTAGTGGGAGCCGGCCTCGAGCTCGCGGAGCCGGGCGCGGGCGCCCTCCACGTCTCCCGTGGCGACCATGGCGCGGGCGATGAACGGGACGGCCGAGGGCACGTGGCCGCTCACCTCGTGCGCGCGGTGGAACGAGGCGAGCGCCTCCGCCGACTGGCCGCGCAGCAGCTGACACTGGCCCAGGATGAGCAGCGGCCGGAACGAGGTCGGATCCAGCTCGACGGCCCGAGCGAGCTCCTCCACCGCCGCGTCCACCTTCCGCTGGAAGTAGAGGTAGCGCGCCAGCCAGTAGCTGGCGATCGGGGAGAGCGGGTCCAGCGAGAGCGTGGTTCGCATCTCCCTCACGCCCTCCTCGAGCTGCCCGTTCGGCGGCAGGATGCTGCCGAGCCCCCAGTGCGCATCGGCGTAGCGCGGGTTGGCCGCCACCGCCCGGCGCATCGCCAGCTCCGCGGCGTCGAACCGCCACTCGAACCAGCCCAGCACCTTGCCGATCGCGGTGTGCGCCTCCGCGAGCGCGTCGTCCAGCGCCACCGCCTTCTCCGCCGCCTCCTTGGCGGCGGGGTAGGCCTCCTCCGGCGCCACCCAGTCGTCGGCCAGCTGCATCCACGTGTCGGCGATGCCGGCGTACGCCCGCGCGTACTCCGGGTCCAGCGCCAGCGCCTCCCGGTACAGCTCCAGGCTGCGGCGCAGGTCCGCCTCCTTGAAGCGCGTGAACAGGAAGCGCCCCTTCAGGTAGAGCGTGTAGGCCCGCACGTCGTGGGTGACCGGCGCCACCAGCGGGCGCTCCTCCTCGCCGACCAGCTCGACCTTGAGCGCCTCCACGATCGCGCGGGCGATCTCGTCCTGCACCCGGAACACGTCCTCGAGCTCCCGGTCGTAGGTGTGCGACCAGAGATGGTAGCCGTCGGCCGCGCTGATCAGCTGCGCGGTCACCCGGATCCGGCTCCCCGCCTTGCGCACGCTCCCCTCCACCACCGACTCGACGCGCAGCCGGCGCGCGATCTCGAGCACGTCCAGATCCTTGCCCTTGAAGGTGAACGACGACGTCCGCGAGGCCACCCTCAGCTGCTCCACCTTGGCCAGCGCGTTCAGGATCTCCTCCGTCATCCCGTCGCTGAAGTACTCGTTCTCCCGGTCGTCGCTCATGTTCACGAACGGCAGCACCGCGATCGAGCGCTCGGCCGCCGGCGCGCCATCCGCCCCCGCGGGTGCGGGCGGGGGCAGCGTCGCCACCCCTCCTCCGGATCCCCCAGGCGATGTGGCCGCAGCATGCTCCCCGGCCCCCGCGGGCGGCGTGCGGCGGACGCCGCCCGGCGTGACGTCGAAGGTCCAGGCCAGCAGGAGCGCGACGGGGAAGCCGAGCAGGAGCAGCACCACCACGAAGGTGACCGCCCAGCCGGGAAGCAGCAGCGCCGGGAAGATGGTGGCCGCGGCCTGGATGAGCACCCAGGCGACGATCACGTAAGTGAGCGCGAGAGGCGCCACCTTGCGACGGCGCAACTCCGACCAGAGCTCGCTCAACGCCATGGGGGCAGGCCCGGCTCAGGGGGATACGGCGGATGGGGTGTGCCTCACAAGATACCATGCGGCGGGGGCGCCGCCAAGGACGAGCCGCCCGGGCGACGCTCCATTCCACGCGCAGGGAGCGGCAATCCTCGCCGCGGGCCCGCAGTGCGGCCGGCGGCAGGGCGAGGGGCGAAGCGGTCCGCCCCTCACCCGGCGCAGGTCAGTCCTCGTGCCGCTTCCTGAGCACCTTCCCGCTGTTCGCGTTGACCAGCACCTCCTCGTGCCCCGAGGGGGCGGTGTCCAGGTCGATCTCCCAGACGAGCACGCCGTCCTCCGTCTCGAGGTCCACGTCCTTCACCGGCGCGCCGGGTACCGCGTGCTTCGCGATCGCCACGGCGTGCTCCTCCGAGATGGCGGGGTGCATCTTCTCGATGTCCTCCTTGCTGAAGACGCGGTCCGCCTTCTTCGCGGCTTCCTTGCCCGTCTTCTCCGCTTCCCTGCCCGCCTTCTCGGCCTCCTTGCGGGCCTCTTTCGCGGCCCCTTCGGCCTTGTTCACCGCCGTCCCCACGAGGTCGTCCTCGTGCTTGCTGTAGACGATCGCGCCGGTATGCGCGTCCACCCGGACCTCCTGGTGGCCGGAGCCCGGCGTCTCGATGTCGAACTCCCAGACCAGCACTCCATCCCTGGTCTTCAGCTTGGCGGACTCCACGCCCTGGTTGTCCGGCACCTTCGCGAGCGCGATGGCGCGCGCACGGTCCAGGGTCAGCGTCCCCGCCGGCGCGGGCTGCTGCGCCTCCAGCGCCCCGGCGCCCGTGACCAGGGCCGCCGCGGCCAGCACGAGCAGGCTCGATCGAATCATGGCTTCTCCTCCGTCGTCGGTCCGTGCCGTGTGGGAGGCGGATGCCTCCACCCGGAAAGCGCGCAAGGTCGGTACCAGCAACGGATTGGAGACCGCCAACGCGGCCGCGGCCGGCGCGTCCCGCCCGGCGGCACGGACCGGTGCATGCGCGTGAAACCCCTATTGCCCGCCCCACGTACGAGTTATCATTCGGCCGGCGCCCCACCTTCCCGGCGCCGACCCCCGTTCTCGAACCGTCGAATGGTATGAGCGCACTTCCAGGTACGCCCCGAGCCGTCGTCGCCCTCGTCCTCGGCATTGCCGCCGTCGGCTGCGGCGGCGCCGTCGCCTCCGGCGCGAAATCCTCCCCCGCGCCGCGCGCCGCCCCCTCGCCGGCGCCGAACGCGGAGGTCGAGGCCATCTACCACGCGCGCATGGACAGCGCGCTCTCCCACTACACGGACGCGGACGTCCGCTTCATGAGCGGGATGATCCACCACCACGCGCAGGCGCTCGTCATGGCGGAGTGGGCGCCGAGCCACGGGGCGAGTCCTTCCGTGCGGACGCTGTGCGCACGCATCATGAACTCGCAGACGGACGACATCCACCTCATGCAGCACTGGCTCGCCGAGCGCGGCAGGCACGTGCCGGACGTCCAGCTCGACACGGCCAGCGTGCTGATCGACGGCAAGCCGCCGATGCACATGCACGGGATGCTCTCCGACGAGCAGATGCGGGAGCTCGACCACGCCACCGGCACGGAGTTCGACCGCCTGTTCCTCAAGTACATGATCCAGCATCACAGCGGCGCGCTCACGATGGTGGACGACCTCTTCGGCACCGACGGCGCCGGACAGGACATGCTCGTCTTCAAGTTCGCCAACGACGTGCAGATCGATCAGAAGACCGAGATCGCCCGCATGCAGCGCATGCTCGACGCGATCTCCGCAGGAGGCCGGGCACCGTGATCGCACCGAACCCGATCCGGCGCGGGCCCCACACCCCCCAGCAAAGGAACCGTGTCATGGACTCCGTCGCTCCGCTCCGCTCCAGGGCCGGGAAGGCCGCCGCCTTCCGGGCGCCCCGGCTGCGCGCCCTCGCCGTCGCCGCAGCGCTCGTCGGTGCCGCCGCCTGCGCTTCATCCCAGGCGACGAACACCGCCTCCGGCCCCACGCCCGGCGCCGACCTCTCGAAGGCCGCGCCGAGCCCGGACCCGCGCGTCGGACTCGCGCCCGGCCTCACGGATGCCGGCGAGGCCGCCTGGAACCTGAAGGTCATGGCGCAGATGTCGCCGGCCAAGGACTTCATCGGCGTCACCAACTCCGACCTGGCCTTCACGGGCCGGTACGCCATCCAGGGCAACTACAACGGCTACCAGGTCTGGGACATCTCCGACCCCGCGCACCCGACGCTCGCCGAGGGCTTCGTGTGCCCCGCGTCGCAGAGCGACGTCTCCGTCTACCACGACCTGCTCTTCGTCTCCGGAGAGGGGCTCGGCGGCCGGCTCGACTGCGGCACGGAGGGCGTGAAGACCACGGTCAGCCCCGACCGCCTGCGCGGCATCCGCATCTTCGACATCAGCGACATCCACAACCCGAAGTACATCGGCAACGTGCAGACCTGCCGCGGCTCGCACACCCACACGCTGCTGGTCGATCCGAAGGACCCGGACAACGTCTACATCTACGTGTCCGGCTCCGCGCCCGTGCGGCCGTCCGAGGAGCTGCCCGGCTGCTCCAGCGGCATGCCGACCGACGACCCGAACACCGCGCTCTTCCGCATCGAGGTCATCAAGGTGCCGCTCGCCCACCCCGAGCAGGCCGCCATCGTGAGCTCGCCGCGCATCTTCAACGACCTGGCCGCGCCGCCGCGCCACGGCATGGCCCCCGCCGACAAGGAGGCGGTGGCGAAGGCCAAGGCGGCGGGCGCCTTCGTCGTCAACGTCATGGGCGAGTCGATGGTGCTGCCCGCCCGCATGACCGACCCGATGCTGGACAGTATCATGAAGGCCCGCGGCGGCAGCGGTGCGCCCAGCGCGGAGGACAGCGCGGCGCTGCGCAGCACGCTCGACGCCATGGTCGCGAAGATGATGGCCGGCCGGGCCGACCACGGCCCCACCCAGTGCCACGACATCACCGTCTATCCCGCCATCGGCCTGGCCGGCGGCGCATGCGAGGGCTACGGGCTGCTCCTCGACATCAGCGATCCCGTGAACCCGAAGCGCATCGGCGCCGTCTCCGACGCCAACTTCTCCTACTGGCACTCCGCCACCTTCAACAACGACGGGACCAAGGTCCTGTTCACGGACGAGTGGGGCGGCGGCGGCGCCCCCAAGTGCCGCGCCACCGATCCCAGGGAGTGGGGCGCCGACGCCATCTTCACGCTCGACAACCGCGAGATGAAGTTCCACGGCTACTACAAGCTGCCCGCGCCGCAGACCTCCTTCGAGAACTGCGTCGCCCACAACGGCTCGCTCATCCCCGTCCCCGGCCGCGACATCATGGTCCAGGCCTGGTACCAGGGCGGCATCTCCGTCTTCGACTTCGGCGACGCCGCGCACGCGCGCGAGATCGCCTTCTTCGACCGCGGCCCCGTGGACGGGACCAGGATGGCCATGGGCGGCTCCTGGTCCGCATACTGGTACAACGGCGCCATCTACAGCTCCGAGATCGCCCGCGGCCTCGACGTCTTCGAGCTCGAGCCGAGCGCCTTCCTCACCCAGAACGAGATCGACGCCGCCCGCTCCGTCAAGCTCGATTACCTCAACGTCCAGGGTCAGCCCCACTACGTCTGGCCCGCCACCTTCGCCCTGGCCCGCGCCTACGTGGACCAGCTCGCGCGCTCCGGCGGCCTCTCCACCGACAGGATCGCCGCCGTCCGGAAGAGCCTGACCGGCGCCGAGAACGCCTCCGCCACCGCGCGCCGCCAGGCGCTCATGGAGCTCGCCTCCCAGCTCGACGGCGAGGCGTCCGCATCGAAGGATGCCGCCAAGGTGCGCCTCCTCGTCGGCGCCGTGCGCGGACTCGCCGCCGGCGAGTAAGCCGCAAGCCAGCGCCGCCGGGGGCGGCGCTGCGCCAGAGTGGGGGAGTGGGGGAGTGGGGGATGCGGCGGCCCTCGCCGCGTCCCTCACCTCGCGGCCAGCGCCGCCGGGGGCGGCGCTGCGCCAGAGTGGGAGAGTGGGAGAGTGGGGGATGCGGCGGGCCTCGCCGCGTCCCTCACGCTCCCGCCGCGGCGCCGAGCCCGGCACCCGCCGCGAACGGCGCGGCGCGTCTGCAACCGCGCCGCCCGGATCCCGCGCACGCGGCAAACGGCTCCCGGCCCCGCGCTCGAGGCGAGCCTCGCCGCCAGCCCGTCTCCCACTCTCCCACCTCGCGGCCAGCGCCGCCGGGGGCGGCGCTGCGCCAGAGTGGGAGAGTGGGGGAGTGGGGGATGCGGCGGGCCTCGCCGCGTCCCTCACGCTCCCGCCGCGGCGCCGAGCCCGGCACCCGCCGCGATCGGCGCGGCGCGTCTGCAACCGCGCCGCCCGGATCCCGCGCACGCGGCAAACGGCTCCCGGCCCGGCGCTCGAGGCGAGCCTCGCCGCCAGCCCGTCTCCCACTCTCCCACCTCGCGGCCAGCGCCGCCGGGGGCGGCGCTGCGCCAGAGTGGGGGAGTGGGGGAGTGGGGGATGCGGCGGGCCTCGCCGCGTCCCTCACGCTCCCGCCGCGGCGCCGAGCCCGGCACCCGCCGCGAACGGCGCGGCGCGTCTGCAACCGCGCCGCCCGGATCCCGCGCACGCGGCAAACGGCTCCCGGCCCCGCGCTCGAGGCGAGCCTCGCCGCCAGCCCGTCTCCCACTCTCCCACCTCGCGGCCAGCGCCGCCGGGGGCGGCGCTGCGCCAGAGTGGGGGAGTGGGGGATGCGGCGGGCCTCGCCGCGCCCCTCACGCTCCCGCCGCCGCGCCGAGCCCGGCACCCGCCGCGAACGGCGCGGCGCGTCTGCAACCGCGCCGCCCGGATCCCGCGCACGCGGCAAACGGCTCCCGGCCCCGCGCTCGAGGCGAGCCTCGCCGCCAGCCCGTCTCCCACTCTCCCACCTCGCGGCCAGCGCCGCCGGGGGCGGCGCTGCGCCAGAGTGGGAGAGTGGGGGAGTGGGGGATGCGGCGGGCCTCGCCGCGTCCCTCACGCTCCCGCCGCGGCGCCGAGCCCGGCACCCGCCGCGATCGGCGCGGCGCGTCTGCAACCGCGCCGCCCGGATCCCGCGCACGCGGCAAACGGCTCCCGGCCCCGCGCTCGAGGCGAGCCTCGCCGCCAGCCCGTCTCCCACTCTCCCACCTCGCGGCCAGCGCCGCCGGGGGCGGCGCTGCGCCAGAGTGGGAGAGTGGGGGAGTGGGGGATGCGGCGGGCCTCGCCGCGTCCCTCACGCTCCCGCCGCGGCGCCGAGCCCGGCACCCGCCGCGATCGGCGCGGCGCGTCTGCAACCGCGCCGCCCGGATCCCGCGCACGCGGCAAACGGCTCCCGGCCCCGCGCTCGAGGCGAGCCTCGCCGCCAGCCCGTCTCCCACTCTCCCACTCTCCCACTCTCCCACTCTCCCACTCTCCCACTCTCCCACTCTCTCCTTGCGTCGGCCAATCCCTGGCCCCATATTTCACCTGCAAGTGATTGGCGAATCCATTGCAGGAGGATCCAGACATGCCCGGAGCCGCCACCGCCGCCGCGCCCGAGCCCGGCGCCGTGCTGACCAAGGCCGTACGGTCCGCGGCGGCGCGCCTGGGGCTGCGTAACCGGGAGCTTGCCGTCGTGCTGGGGACGAGCGAGGCGTCGATCTCGCGGCTCAGGGGGAGCCGCACGCTGGATCCGGAGAGCAAGGAGGGCGAGCTGGCCCTGCTGCTGGTGCGGCTGTTCCGGAGCCTGGATGCGCTGGTGGGCGGGGACGAGCGACGGGCGCGGGCGTGGCTGCACGCGCGGAACGAGCACGTGGGCGGGGTGCCCGCGGAGCGGATCCGGCAGGTGGAGGGACTGGTCGATGTCGTCCAGTATCTGGACGCGATGCGCGGGCGGCTCTGAGGTCGGTCCGCTCGCGCTCGAGCCGTGGCGGGTGGTGGAGGCGCAGCACCTGGTCTCGACGCGGAAGCTGGTGGACACGGACGCGGAGCAGGCGCTGCTGGAGGATCTCATCGAGCGGGTGAAGCCGCCGGATCCCACGGGCGGCCGGCTGCACTACCTGCTGGCGACGCCGTTCCGCTATCCGCCGCTCCGCCACGGCTCGCGCTTCGGGGGCCGGCACGAGCGGGGGCTCTGGTACGGGTCGGAGACGCTGTCAGCGGCGTTCGCGGAGGTGGCGTACTATCGGCTCCTCTTCCTCGAGGGCACGGCGGCGGATCTGGACGGTGTGGAGACGCAGCTCACGGCGTTCCGGGCGCGGGTGCGGGCGGAGGTCGGTGCGGACCTCGTCGCGGGCTGCTTCTCGGATTGGCACGCGCAGATCGCCTCGCCGACCTCGTACGAGGCCACGCAGGCGCTCGGGGCGGCGATGCGGGAGGCGGGGGTGCAGGCGTTCCGCTACCCATCGGCGCGGGACGCGGAGGGGGTCAACGTCGGGGTTCTGGATCCGGCGGCGTTCGGGCGCCGTGCGCCGCACGCCTTCGAGACGTGGCACTGCACGGCGACGCGGGGGCGGGTGGAGCTGCGGAAGCGGGACTACTTCACGCGACGCTCCCTTTCCTTCCTCCGGGAGCGCTTCGTGGTGGACGGACGTCTGCCGGCGCCGGCGCTCTGAGCGGTTCCGGGCTCGGCTCGGCGCCCGCACACCGCGCCGGCGCTGGTCCCGAGCGTGCCGTCACGGCCCGCGCGGCCGGATTCGGATTCCGGGGCTCCGCCCCTGGACTGCGCGGCCGCGCCGCTGGATTCGGATTCGTGGGCACATCCCGGGGCGCGACCTCCGGCGTCAGGCTGTGGCCCGACGGGTCGGGCGAGAACAATCGCGCAGTCGAGGCATCCCCATCCGGCCAAATCCCGATCTTTCCCGGATACCGAGCAAGATCGGGATCTCGCCGGGCCGCCGCCGCGGCCACTGCGCGATTCCTCTCGGATTCCGATCAAATTCGGGATGTCGATGCCGGCGACGATCTCCATTCCCCGATCTTGCTCGCGTGCCTCTCGGATTCGAATTCCGGGCTCCGCGGCGGTCCCCAACGCGCGTCCGCCCTCCTCAATACATGATTCTCAGGCGCCTCGCCATCCCCCGGCCGAGGCGGCCGGGGCGCGGGATGTAGCGGTGCAGCTCCTCGGGGGTCTCGACCCAGACGCACAGGTCGGGGAGGAGGGCGAAGTCGCCGATGCCGATGGCGGCGCCGAAGTGCGAGATCAGCAGCACGGCCTCGCCGTCGAGGAGGGCGGAGCGGTAGTCCTCGTTGTGGGAGCCCTGGAGCAGGTAGTAGATGACGCGATCGGGCTTGTCGCGCGTGACCTGGGTCTGGAAGAGTCCGCCGCCGGCGGCGCGCGAGTCGGCGGCCTGCTCGAGCGGGAAGAAGCCGAGGTACTGGAGCCGGTTCTCGATGATCCGGGCACGGCCGCGGAAGTAGGCGGCGAGCAGGTGGCCCCAGGCGGGGTCGGCGAAGAGGTTGTCCCACCCCTCGGCGGACGCGAAGAACTGGGCCTTCATGTGGAGCTTCGGATGCTCGCCGGGGTCGGCCGGCCGGGGCGGCTCGAAGCCGCGGGCGCGGAGCCGCTCGGCGACGGCGTGCAGCGAGTCCACCACCGCGGTCGAGAACGGCTCGAGGGCGAGCAGCCAGGGCGTCCGCGCGCGGCGGGCGAGCGCGGTGTCGATGCGGGCGGGCAGGTCCACGACGGGGATGGCGGTGTCGTAGATCCCGACGCGGAGCAGCCCGCCAGCGCCGTGGATGGCGGGGGCGAGGGTCCGGCGGGCGAAGAGCAGATGCGAGAGCGTGGCCTCGGCGAGCGCCATGGCGCCGCCGTAGGGGGCGGGGGCGTTGCGGACGGAGGGGGCCATGACGAGCACGCGGCCGCCGTCGAGGGCGCGGCCCACGAGGAGCGAGGCCCAGAGTGGATTGCTCCACAGCGAATCCGGGATGCGGAGCACGGAGCCGGGCGGCAGCAGCGAGTAGAGCATGGCCTTGGCGATGGTGGCGGCCTTGAAGCCGTAGCCGACGCGGTTGTGGAGCTGGACCACGGTGGCCGGCGTCAGGTCGAAGCGGGGTACGGGCGCGGGGTCCGCAACGGCGGCGGCGTCGCCGGGGGGCCGCAGGAACGAGGGGAGCTGGTCCGGCTTCACGCCCTGGCGGAGCAGCAGACGCGAGGCGGCCTCCTTCACGGGCAGCGCCGCGGGGCCCTGGAGCAGCACGGCGCGGTCCTCCCACTCGGGCCCGGCGTAGTCCTCGCCGACGCCCATGCCGCTCATGATGAGCATGCCGCGGTAGGGGTCGCCTTCCGTGAGGTCGTAGAAGGCGAGCTTGCGGTGGTCGCGGAGCGCGTTGTCGGGGAGGCCCACCAGCGGCAGGATGTCGGGGCTCCAGAAGGAGGGATCCTGCTGGTCGGTCACGTGGACGTGCACGGCCACGCGGTCGTGCAGCCAGTCGGCGCCGTGGCCGCGCGCCTCCGTCTGCAGCCGCCGTGAGGCCGCCACCGCCCGCCTGAGCTCGCCCTGCAGGCTGTCGATCACGGCCGCCCACGCGCGCGGCGCCCCACGCAGGCGCGAGCCGCGCGAGAGCGGATCCGTGAGCACCGGCATCCAGAGCCGGCTGCGGTGCGCCTCGAAGTAGTACTGGTCGAGGAAGATGTGGAACTGCGGCAGCACGCCGGTCGCGTCGTAGGCGCGCACGCGCCGGATGAGCGCGTCCAGGTAGCCGTACGCCACCATGCGGAAGGCCACGGAGTCGGCCACGCCGTGCTGGTCCACGCCGTGGAAGTCGTGGATCCAGAGCACGTGGTACGTCCGCGCCTCGTGGATCGAGCGGTCGAGCTCCCACTGGAACTGCGAGTTGCGCGCGTACGCCACGTGGTTGCTGTCGGAGAAGGCGGCGCCCGTGGCGCGCTCGATCAGCCGGTCAACCTGCTCCTGCGTGCAATGGTCCTCCTCGCGCAGCGCGAGCTGGAGCGGCAGCCAGACGAGCCGCCAGTCGCCCCAGCGCCGCTGCTGCTCGGCCGCCACCTCGCCGACCGCGTCGAGCAGGCGCGCCAGCAGCCAGCCGGTGCGGGCCAGGTCGTCCGTCCCGGCGACGAGGCCGCCGCCGGATGCCGGCCCGCTCTCGCCGGCTTCCGCGCGCACCACCCGCCGGCCCGCGAACGGCTCGAGCAGCGCGGCGGCGAACGGCGCCAGCGACACCGGCTCGCGCTTCTGCCCGAGCAGGCGGTCGTACGGCAGCAGCACCCGAGCGAGGAGGAGCAGCCGCATGGAGTCGGCACGCGCGCGGCCGCGCGGCGTCACGCCGGCGGCGCGGGGATCCAGCGCCACGGAGAACGCGCGGTCGAACGCGTGGTGATAGGCGGCCAGCACGGCGCCCGCGCCGCCCGAAGCGGCCACGAGCCGGCCAAGCGCCGCGAGGCTGTCCACCACCTCCGCCGGCGGGGTGCCGCCTCCCGCCCGCCTCAGGTATGGAACCACGACCGCCCCGACGCGCAGCGCCCAGGCACGCAGGTCCGCGGCGGCCGCCCGGAGCGGGTCGGCGGCGGGCGGCGCGGGTGGGACGGGCGGCGTCGCCTCGGCGAGGTGCACGCGGTCGCCCTTCGGGCGGTCCTCACCCCTGAGCCGCTGGCCGACCGGCAGCACGAAGCCGATCCGCAGCCGCTCCGCCCCCGCCGGTGTCCAGGTGGCGTGCAGCATGGTGCCCGGCAGGAGGAATCCGCCGCGCACGAGCGGGTGCATGAGGGAGAAGTACGGCGAGGCCTGGCCATCGGGGAGGTCCACCTCGATTCCCATGCCGAGGCGCAGGATCGGGCTCCGGACGCCGGCCATAAGGGCGCCCCGCGGCCCGGCACGGTTCGTCTCCGTGCCGATCGCCCCCTCGAGCTGCAGGCCGAGCAGCCCGGTGGCCGGGTTCAGCAGGCCGCGGTAGATGCCCGCGCCGACGAGCCCGCCCACGCCCGTCCCGCCCCCGCCGCCGACGTACGCACCGACGAACGGCCGCAGCACCGGCGGCAGGCTGAGGAGGTCGGCGTACGCTTCAGGCGGCGGCGGCTGCCGCCGTGCCGCGGCCGCTCGGGCCCGGTCGGCGTGAGCGGTGGCGGCGGGATCGGGCGTAGGCCGCGCGACGGCCTGGGCATCGAGGCTCCCGGGCGCCGCGAGCAGGCAGGCGCACACGACCGCGATCGCAGCCGTCCCCGCCCGGCGGCGGATCCCGCGCCACGCCTCCTCCCTCTCCGCCATCCACGCCTGCCTCGACATGCCGCCCTCTCCGGCCGAGCACCCGGGTGCCCGTCCATGGGGGCACCCGCAGGGCCGTGTGCAAGCCGGAGACCACACTCCACTGACTATACTCCGTCCGTCATCGGCCGCTGTGCCGGCTCGCAGGCGATGGCGGTCTTCGCGCCGGCGAGCCCGGGCGCGCCCGCCTCGAGAGTCAGCGTTCCGGGCTCGCGGCCGGCCTGCAGGATCGCGCAGCACAGGCCGCCGAAGGCGCTGCGCTTCATCGCCCTGTCCGCCTCGTGGCTGCTGGGATCGCCGTTGCCGACGCCGAGGAGCTTCCCCGCGCCGGTGACGCGGAAGGCGACCTCGTCGCCTGCCACGGGGACGAGGCGGCCGCGCGCATCCTCGACGCGCACCTCCACGACGGCCACGTCCTGCCCGTCCGCGGCGATGCGGGCGCGGTCCGGGCGGAGCGCGAGCCGGGCCGGCGCCCCGGTGGTCTCGCGGCGCGCGATCAGCGCCGGCTTGCGCGAGCCGGTGCGGTATCCGCGCGCGGTAAGCGTGCCCGGCGCGTACGGCACGGTCCACTGCACGTGGCCGTATCTCGGCACGTCGCGCGCGCCGAGGGAGCGGCCGTTCAGCAGGAGCTCGACACGATCGAGGTTCGTGTAGCACCAGACGTCGATCGGCTGGCCTTCCCTGCCCTGCCAGCTCCAGTGGGGAAAGAGGTGGAGCACGGGGGCGCCGCCCCACATGGCCTGGTAGTAGAAGAAGGCGTCCTTGGGGAAGCCGCAGGTGTCCATGACGCCGAAGTGCGAGCTCACGCACGGCCAGTCGTAGGGCGTGGGCTCGCCGCGGTAGTCGAGGCCGGTCCAGACGAAGCCGCCGGCCAGGTACTCGCGCGCGGCGTAGTGGGCCCACCAGTCCTCGGCGGTGCTGCCCCACCACGGGTGGTTCACGTCGTAGGCGGAGAGGTAGCCGCGCTCCTTGTCGGTCGTGTAGATGCCGCGCGTCGAGAGGGCGCTCGCGACCTCGGTTCCCATGCACGGCTTCGCGGGGAACCGCTGGTGGAACGCGTCGGTCTTGGCGTCGCGGTAGTTGAAGCCCTGCACGTCGATGACGGTCGAGATGCCGGTGCCGAAGCCGCTGTCCATGGCGGCGGCCACGGGCCGGCCGGGGTCCAGGCGCAGCACCGCCCGCTTCAGCGTGGCGGCGATGCGGGCGCCGCGCTCGTTCCACTGATCGGCCTGCTCCTCGTTGGCGATGGACCAGCAGAAGACGCTCGGGTGGTTGCGGTCCCGCCGCACCATGCGCTCGAGCTGCGAGAGCCCCTCCGCTCCGGGCTCGAACATGCGCGTCTCGTCGACGACCAGCATGCCCAGCCGGTCGCACGCGTCGAGCAGCTCCCTGGCCGGGGGGTTGTGCGCCGCGCGGTAGGCGTTCGAGCCCATCGCCTTCAGGCGCTCGATCCGGTACGCCTGCAGCCGGTCGGGCACCGCCGCGCCGACGCCCGCGTGGTCCTGGTGGTTGCACGTGCCGCGCAACTCGAGGCGCCGGCCGTTCAGGAAGAAGCCGCGCTCGGCGTCGAAGCGGATCGTGCGCATGCCGAAGGTGGTCTCGACGCGGTCGAGCACGCCGTCCACGCCCTCCACGGTGGTGACCAGGCGGTAGAGCGCCGGCGAGTCGGGCGACCAGAGGGCCGGCCGCGCCACCAGGGCCTCCTGCGTCAGGGTGAGGCCGGTGCACGCGGGCAGGCTCGCGGGCTCGGCGGCCGTCGTGGCGACCGTGTTCCCCGCCGCGTCCAGCACGGTGTGGGTGACGCGGCAGTCGGCGGTCTCGCCGGCGTCGTTGGCGAGCTCGGTCGCGATCGTGAGGCGGGCGTCGTCGCCTTCCACCGCCGAGTGGACGAAGACGCCGTCCGGCGCGACGTGCACCGGGCCCGTCTCGACCAGCCACACGTGCCGGTAGATGCCGGCGCCCTCGTAGAACCAGCCCTCGTGCTCGGTGGCGTCCACGCGCACGACGAGGATGTTGGGCGCGGCCGGGTCGAAGACGTCGGTGAGGTCCACGCGGAAGGGCGCGTAGCCGCTCATGTTGCCCGCGAGGAAGTGTCCGTTGAATGCGACGATGGCATTGCGGAACACCCCGTCGAACTCGAGCGCCAGGCGCCGTCCGCGGGCCAGGGCCTCGGGCAGCCGGATCTCGCGCCGGTACCAGCCGATGCTGGTGTCGGGCCAGCGGCGGCCGAGGGGCCTGAAGCCGGAGTCGCGGAGCTCGGGGTCGTTCACGAACGGCAGCTCGACCGCCCAGTCGTGGGGCAGGTCGAGCTCACGCCACGCGGCCGCGTCGAAGTCGGGCTTCGAGGGCTCGAAGAGCGTGCCCGCCTTGGCGAATGCGCTCTTCCGGCCGTAGCCGAAGTCGCGGGCGGGGTCATCGGCGTGGCCCAGCGCGAAGCGCCAGCCGAAGTCGAGGAGCAGGCGTCGGCGGGGGGAGCCGGGCGCGGAGGAGGAGGCGGGCTCGAGACGCGAACGGGACCTCGGATCGCCGGGCGCCGTACCGAGGAGGCCCGGGGGCAGGGCACACGCGGCGGCGGCGCCGAGGGTGGTCCTGAGGAGCTCGCGGCGGGTCCAGCGCTCGGCGGGCGCGTGCCCAGCGAGGCATTCCTCTGCCTCGGGGCCGCCTTGCGGCTCGTCGCGGCTCATCCGCCTACTCCTCCGGCTCATCGAGACATTCCTCTGGCTCGGGGGCGGCCTCAACTTCATAACGAACCGTCACGGAGGAAACGGAGGAACGGAGGAACGGAGTGGAGCGTCGCGAGGTGGATCCTCTTACGGGGAAGATCATCGGCGCGGCCATCACGGTGCATCGGCACCTCGGGCCCGGGCTGCTGGAGTCCACGTACGGCGCGTGCCTGGCGGCCGAGCTGAGACACCTGGGGCTCGGCGTCGAGCGGCAGGCCGTCGTGGCGATCGATTATCGCGATCTCCGCCTCGAGCGCGCCTACCGCATCGACATCCTGGTCGAGCACACGGTCGTGGTGGAGCTCAAGGTCGCGGCTGCGCTGGCCCCGATCCATGTCCGCCAACTCCTCACCTATCTTCGTCTCGCCGACCTCCACGTCGGCCTCCTCTTCAACTTCGATGTCGAAGCCCTCGCCGCCGGCGGCATCCGCCGCGTCTTCCGGCCCTGATGCCTCCGTTTCCTCCGTTTCCTCCGTTCGCTCGTGTCCGGCCGTTGGACGTCTGCCGAGCCACGGGGCCTCCGCAGCGCGGCGCGGCGCGGTCTCGGCACCGCGAGGTCGCTGCGCCCGGGAACTCTCCGCTCGCCCGTGCCCGTGCCCGTTCCCCGTGCCCGTGCCCGTGCCCGTTCCCCTTGCCCGTGCCCCCGCCGTCCGCTCTCATTCCGGACATGCCCGATCCCTTCGGCACCCTCGACGACGGCACGGTCGTCCACGCGCACACGCTCCGCAACCCGGCGGGGATCGTCGTCCGCGTCCTGGACTACGGCGGCATCATCCAGTCGCTCGAGGTGCCGGACCGCGACGGCCGCGCGGTGGATGTCGTGCTCGGCTTCGACTCGCTGGAGCCGTACACGAGCGTGTCGCCGTACTTCGGCGCGCTGATCGGCCGCTACGCCAACCGCATCGGCGGCGGCCGCTTCGCGCTCGATGGGCGGACCTTCACGCTGGCCCGCAACGACCCGCCGAACCACCTGCACGGCGGCGAGCGGGGCTTCGACCGGCGCCTGTGGAGCGCGGAGCCGTTCGAGGCGCGGGGCCGGCGCGGCCTGGTCCTCCGCTACGTCAGCCCGGACGGCGAGGAGGGCTACCCCGGGACGCTGCGAGCCACCGCGAGCTACACGCTGAGCGACGATGGCCGCCTCGTCTTCGACTTCCAGGCCACGACGGACCGCGCAACGCCGGTGAACCTCACGCAGCACAGCTACTTCAACCTGGCCGGCGCGGGCGCGGGCAGCGTGCTGGGCCACGTCGCGCGGATCTCGGCGGAGTCGTTCACGCCGGTGGACGCGACGCTCATCCCGACGGGCGAGCTGCGGAGCGTCGCGGGCACCCCGTTCGACTTCCGCGCGCCCACGCCGCTCGGCCAGCGGATCGACGGGGACGACGCCCAGCTCCGCCACGGCCACGGCTACGACCACAACCTCGTGCTCGAGCCTGCGGGCGAGGAGGGCGGCCTCCGCTTCGCGGCGCGGCTCGACGAGCCGGCGAGCGGGCGCACGCTCGAGATCCTCACGGACCAGCCCGGGCTCCAGCTCTACACGGGCAACTACCTCGACGGCACGCTCAAGGGGAAGGGCGGCGTCGCCTACGGCCGCCACGCCGGCGTGGCGCTCGAGACGCAGCACTTCCCCGACTCGCCGAACCGGCCGGAGTTCCCCGCCTCGATCCTGCGGCCCGGCCAGCTCTACCACACGCGCACGGCCTGGCGCTTCTCCGTGAGCGGCTGAGCGGGAAGGACGCCGGCCCGGCGGTTCCACGCCGGGCGCGGCGGTTTCGATGCTGCCGGGAAGACGCAAGCTCCAACGGCCGTTCTCCGTTCTCCGTTGCCTCGGCCCTTACGGGAAGATCCCGCGCTGCTCGTAGGAGAGAGCGATGGCGTCGATCGACTTGATGTAGGCGGCGGTGCGGAGGTCCACCTTCTCGCGCAATGAGATGTCGCGGATCTCGTGGTAGGCGGTGGTCATGGTGTCCTCGAGGCCGGAAACCACGAGCGCGAGCTCGCTCGGCCCGGCGGCCGCCTGCTCGATGACGGCGGGATCGAAGCGCTGTCCCACGAGCGCCTCGACCGCGCTGAGGATGCGCGAGTTGCTGGTCTCGTCGAAGCGCTTGGCCATGCGGCCGAAGCGGACGTGCGAGAGGTTCTTGATCCACTCGAAGTAGGAGACGATCACACCGCCGGCGTTCAGGTACATGTCGGGGATGATGAAGGTGCCTCGCCCCAGGAGCATCTCGGCGGCATCGGCGGTGACGGGGCCGTTCGCGGCCTCGGCCACGATCCTGGCCCTGACGCGCGGCGCGTTCTCGGCCGTGATCTGGTTCTCGAGCGCGGCGGGGACCAGGATGTCGCAGTCGAGCTCGAGTGCGGCGTCGCTCTCCGGCAGGTCGCGGGCGCCGGGGAAGCCCAGGATCGAGCCGGTCTCCTTTCGGTAGGCGACAACGGCATCGACATCGATCCCGTCCTCACTCGCGATCGCGCCCTCCCGCTCCGCCAGCCCGACCACGACCCCGCCGCCATCGGCGAGAAACTTCGCGGCGTGGTAGCCGACGTTGCCGAGCCCCTGCACGACGACGCGCTTGCCCTCGAGACCCGGTGCCAGGCCGAGGCGCTCCATGTCCGCGGCCACGCCGCAGGCCTCGCGCACGCCGTAGAAGACGCCGCGCCCCGTCGCCTCGGTGCGGCCCCGCACGCCGCCGAGCGAGACCGGCTTGCCGGTGACGCAGCCGGCGGCGTTCACCTGGTCGGGCGCCATCGCCTGGTAGGTGTCGACGATCCACGCCATCTCCTGGGGACCGGTGCCGTAGTCGGGCGCCGGGACGTCGGTGGCGGGACCGATGAAGCTCTTCTTGATCAGCTCGAAGGTGTAGCGGCGGGTGATGCGCTCGAGCTCGGCGGCCGAGTAGCCGGAGCGGTCGATGCGAACGCCGCCCTTGGCGCCGCCGAACGGCACGTCCACCAGCGCGCACTTGTAGGTCATGAGCGCCGCCAGCGCCTTGACCTCGTCCTCCTCCACCGTGGGCGCGTAGCGGATGCCGCCCTTCACGGGCAGCTTGTGCTGGCTGTGCTCCGCGCGCCAGGCGTGGAGCACCTCGATCGAGCCGTCGTCGCGGCGCAGCGGGAAGGTGAAGTGGTAGACGCCGTTGCACGCGCGGATCTGCGTCAGCAGCCCCGCGGTATGCCGCGTCCGCGCGGCCGCGCGGTCGAAGTGCCGGTTGACCTGCTCGAAGAAGGGCGCCTGGATCACGTCGGCCTCCCGATGGTTGATGGAGGCGTCGATCATGCGCGAACCGCGCGAGGGGCGCAAGAAGGGCCGGGGCGGCGCTGTCGAGGCCGGCCGGGTTGCGGCCAGGCGGGGCTCGAGGGTGCCCGGCCGCGAGAGTGGGAGATCCCGGGCCGGCGATGTCGAGGCGGCCGGGTTGCGGCCAGGCAGGCTCGACCGTGCCGGACGCATGAGTGGGGGACCCTGGGCCGGCTTGGCGGGCGCTCGGCTCGCGAGGCCTCGCGCCCCGCCGGGCGGACTGCCGGTCCGAACGGCCGGGCGCGGGCACGGGCGAAGGGGGCCGGCCGCCGCCCCCACTCCGGGCCGCCGGGGGGAGGGAGGAAGGGGGCGGAGGGGCAGTCCGACTCAGCCGGCCGCCACCCTGCCGCGCAGCAGGTCGCGGATCTCGGCGAGCAACTTCTCCTCGGCGCTGGGCGCGGGCGGGGCGGGCGGCGCGGGCGCGGCCTCTTCCCTCCTCTTCAGCCGGTTGAAGCTGCGGACTACCATGAAGACCACGAACGCGACGATGCCGAACGAGATGAGCGCGTTCAGAAAGACGCCCAGGTTCACGGTCACGGCGCCGGCGGCTTTGGCGGCAGCAAGCGTCGCGTAGGGGCCGGGGTGGGTGCCGGATTTCAGCACCATGAAGATGTTCGAGAAGTCCACGCCGCCGAGCGCGAGTCCGATGGGCGGCATGATGATGTCATCGACCAGCGACTTCACGACCGTGGCGAACGCGGCGCCGATGATGATGCCGACCGCCATGTCGAGCATGTTGCCCTTGACCGCGAACTCCTTGAATTCCTTGAACATGAAACCCTCCGGGGTGAGCGGGACGCGGCCAGGCGGAGCGGGCTCGACGCGCGTGCGCCGGACGGCCGGCTCAATCAATGGCGCCCCGGCCCCGGCAGCGCAACGGTGTTCGCGGCCGAGGCGGATGGCCCGGTCGACGCCGAGGGCATCGGCTGGAGGCTGCTCCGTCTCAGGGCCGAGCGTTTCGGAGAGCGCGCACGCCGCCGCACGTCGCCCGCCGGAAGCGGCCTCGCCATCGTTGCGCCGCGGGGCGCACCCCACCTACCTTGACCCGCCGCGCCGGCCCGGACGGAAAATCACGGGACCGCGTGGACGGCTCCCACTCCCCCACATCGACGCAAGACTGCTCGCATGAATGTGCGATGCCGCCGCGGCGGGGTCCATCGCAATGTCGGGCATTCCGGCGGCGTTCCGCCGGCGCGCGACGCAGTCCTCCACGCCCGCGGCCCCTCCGGCCGCGGACGCGGGTTCCCCTCGCCAGGAGGCGGCATGCGCATTCTCGGACGGCCGTACCGACGCACGACCCTGTGGCTCGCGGTAGCCGCGCTCGCGGCGGCCGGCCTCACGGCCTGGTTCGCCGTCCCCCCCGGCGGCGGCGCGAGCCGGACCTACTACGTGGCCGCCGACGAGCTGGACTGGGACTACGCGCCCGCCGGCAGCGACCTGACCATGGGGCAGCCGCTGCCGAAGAAGCCGTTCGAGATCGTGAACGGGCCGCCCGACACGCTGGCCCGGGTGATGCGAAAGGCCGTCTACCACGAGTACACCGACAGCACGTTCACCACGCGCAAGCCGCGCCCCCCGAAGTGGCGGCACCTGGGCATCCTCGGCCCCGTGCTGCGCGGCGCCGTGGGCGACACCCTCGTGGTGGTGTTCCGCAACAACACGAAGTTCCCGGTCGGCATGCACCCCCACGGCGTCTTCTACGCGAAGGCCTCCGAGGGCGCGCTCTACAGCGACGGCACCTCGGGCGCCGACAAGGCGGATGACGGCGTGCCGCCGGGCGGGACGCACCGCTACGTGTGGCCGATCCCGGAGCGGGCGGGGCCCGGGCCGAACGACCCGAGCTCCGTGGTGTGGCCGTACCACTCGCACACGCACGAGCTGAAGGACTTCCAGTCGGGTCTCGTGGGCGCGATCCTCGTGACCCGGCGGGGGATGGCCCGGGCCGACGGCTCGCCGAAGGACGTGGACCGCGAGTTCGTCACTCTGTTCGCGGCCATCAACGAGGACGAGTCGAACTATTACCAGCACAACCTCGAGCGCTACACCGGCGACACGACGAAGGTGGGGCCCCACGGGCCACGCCTCTTCGCGGCGGACGCGGCCGAGAACTATCACACGATCAACGGCTATATGTACGGCAACCTGCCGCTGTCCTCGCTCCAGATGAAGGTGGGCGAGCGGGTGCGCTGGTACGTCATGTCCGGCACGGGTTTTGACGACTACCACTCGCCGCACTGGCACGGCAACACCGTGCTCGTGCACGGGGACCGGACGGACGTGCTGGATCTCGGCGCGCCACTCGTCACCGTCACCGCCGACATGGTGCCGGACAACCCGGGCACCTGGCTGTTCCACTGCCACTTCGGCGAGCACATGGTGGATGGCATGTCCGCCCGCTACGGCGTGGTGCCGGAGGACGCGCCGCTGGTGGCGGAACGCCAATAGCCTCCCTCCGGCCCTCCACCGCTGTCCCGCTCGCGAGAACGTGCCGCGGCCGGCGCCCCGCCGCTCACTGGCGGCAGGGACCGTTCGGGTCGGCGGGCTTGGGGTGGTCGAGGGCGGGACGCGAGGGCATGTCGGCGAGCGTGCGTGCCATGTCGAGGACGAGGCGGGCCACGCGCGCCATGTCCGGATAGTCGATGTACTGCGCCTCGTCCGTCACCTGGTGGTAGTCCAGGTGCTCGCCGCGCGAGAGGCTGACGGTCGGGATGCCGAAGCGCGCGTAGCTGTAGGCGTCGTTGCGGCAGAAGTAGTTCAGCGGATCGCCCGGCTGGTCATACTGCAGGTTGAAGACGAACGGCAACGGCAGGCGCGCGTTGGCGGAGTCGAGCACCGCGCCGAACGCGCTCGACATCCGGTAGGCGCCGATCATCTCGAGGTACGTGGGGCCGCCCGCCTTGCCGATGACGGGTACGTCCGTGGTCTTGCCCCGGCCGACCATGTCCTGGTCGATCTCGCCGACGATGGAGTCGAGCGGGACGCTCGGGTGGTCGGTGAAGTAGCGCGAGCCGAGCAGCCCGGCCTCCTCGGCCGTGTGGCTGATGAAGAGGATCGAGCGGCGCGCCCGCCGGCCCGCCGCCATCGCTTCGGCCACCTCGAGGATCGAGGCCGTCCCCGAGCCGTCATCATCGGCGCCGTTCCTGATCGAGTCCAGCCGCGGCCGGTGCACCTGGCGCAGGCTGTCGAGGAGCGCATGGATGCGCGTCCACTCCTCGGGCGTGGCCGGCCGCGGCGGCGAGTCTGCGCCCATCGGCCGGACCACGCGGTTGAAGGCGCGCAGCGAGTCGTGGTCCACCGGGGCGTGGTCGAAGCCGACGTGGTCGTTGTGCGCGCTCAAGGCGACGTACTCGCCCGCGAGCGCCGGATCGCTTCCGCGCAGCACGCCGATCACGTTCCTGGCCGGGAACGCCACCGGCCGGCGCAGGTAGCCGAAGCGGCCGCGCACCGCGGCGCCGCCGGCGCCCGGCTCGAGCGTGGCCGGATCGGCGCCCAGGAGCGCGCGCGCGGCGGCCCGCGTCACGAGCAGGACCGGCACCGTGCGCGGATCGGCCGCGGAGTCGGGCACGGGCCGGCCGCTGGAGAAGCGGGCGAGGATCTCCGGCGGCAGCTGCTCGAGGACCGGCACCGCGAGCGCGGCCGCGCCCGTCCAGCGTGCCGCGTCGGCGAGGGCGCCGCGCAGCGGCGCCCCGGGCGGGACATCGAGCACGACGAGCTTGCCCGCGGCGCTCGCGGGCTGGATCCAGCGCGCGCTGTCCGTCACCGCTCCGCCGTACACCACCTCGGTGCCGTCCAGCACGCGGGGCGGCCCGCTCGGGACCGGCACGAAGTCGCGCCCGAGCTCGAGCGCCGCGCCGCCTGCCTCGATCCGCGAGGCGGGATCGAGCGTCAGGACCCAGAGCGGCACCGTCTGGAAGTAGCCATCCTCGCCCGCCGGCTCGATCCCCAGCCGGCGGAACTCCGCCGCGACGTAGGCGGCCGCCTGGTAGTCGCCCCGGCTGCCGCTCTCGCGGCCCATCATCGAGTCGTCCGCGAGTAGCCGCTCCCGCGTCTGGAGGTCGGCCGTCGTGATGGCCGGCACGGTGGCCGTTGGCGCGGCGCCGCTACCGGCCGCCGCGGGGCGGCCTGCCGCGGCCGGACCCGTGCCGCCCTGGTGCGCCGGTCCTCCGGCGGCGGCGCAGCCGCCCAGCGCCAGCGCGACGAGCGCCGCCGCGGCGCCCCTCACGCGCCTTCCTCGATGGTGTCGATCTCGCGCCGGCCGTGGTCCACGAGCTCGTGGTAGCCTCGGAGGGCGTCCTCGACGTCCTTCGTCTGCTTCTCCACCATAGGCCGGACCTTCCCGGGCTTGAGGTACATGAGGTCGCGGATCAGCAGCATGGTTCGCCTCCCTTGCGTGAGGGGTGCGGGATGTCTACTGCATCACGATCGGACCGGCGGCGGCCGACTGGTTGAAGCGGGCGACGCGCTCCTTCGCCGCCTCGTAGCGGTTCGCGGCCTCCTGAAGCCGTCCGTCCAGCTCCTGGAAGGCCGCCAGCTGCTGCGTCGTCGGCGCGAAGTCGGACTCGGCCACCTGGCCGGCGAGGTAATCGAGCTGCCCGCCGATGCGGACGGGCCAGCGCACGCCGTCCTGTCCCCGCCCGCTGAGCCGCAGGTCCTGCAGCAGTCCCTCCGCTGCTTCGAGCTGCCGCGCGAGGGAGTCCGCCGGCGCGGCCGGGCCGCCGGCGTCGCCATCCGTGGCGCGGGTGGCGCCCTCGGCCAGCGTCGCGTAGCGCGCGAGCTGCCGGCGGGCGGACTCGAGGGCGTTGTACATGCGCGCGGCGTGGTCCAGATCGGCCCGGATCTTCTCGAGCAGGGCCGTCTGCCGGGCGATCTCCTGCTCGGTGCCGAGCGAGTGGGGGTCCTTGCGCACCGTGAGGGGCTGCTCGAGCGTCTGTCCGGCCACGGCGAGCCGGACGGTGTAGCGGGCGGGCGGGGCGAGGATGGCGACATCGCCGAAGCCGGGCGCGGTGATCCCCTTTTCCGGGATCTCCATGGCGTCGTCGTAGAGCGGCGGGTTGAGCATCACGGCTCGGCTGGATGGGGTCTCGCGCAGGTTCCACCAGACGCGGTTCAGCCCGGCCTTCGCCGGACCCTTCAGCGTGCGCACGACCTTGCCGGCGTCGTCGACGATGGCGATGCTCGCGCCCCGGTCCGCGGAGGCGGCGAGCCAGTAGGTCAGGCCCGCGCCGTACTCGGGGTTCTCGCCGGCGGTCGGGTCCTGGTTGTCGGCCATGTAGCTGGTGACCGGACGGAAGCGCCAGGCGTCGCGGGGGACGAAGAGGTGCACGGCGGCGGTGCGCGCGTCGGGGGTGAGCTGCTCGAGGGGCGAGATGTCGTCCAGGATCCAGAGCCCGCGGCCGTAGGTGGCGACGGCCAGGTCGTGGAAGTGCGGCTGGATGGTGAGGCCGTCGACGGGGGCGTGCGGCAGGTCGTTCTGGAGTGGCCGCCACTGGTCGCCGTCGTCGAAGGAGACGTAGAGGCCGTTCTCCGTGCCGAGGAAGAGGAGGCCACGCCGCACGGGGTCCTCGAGGACGACGTGGACGTAGCCGAGCGGGCCCGGCTCGATGCCGGCCGTGATCTTCTTCCAGGTCTTCCCGAAGTCCGCGGTGCGGTAGACGTAGGTCCCGCGGTCGTCCTGCTGGTGGGCATCCACGGCGATAAACGCGGTGCCGGCGTCGAAGTGCGAGGGCGCGATGCTCGAGATCGTCCCCCACTCCGGGATGTCGGGGATGTTCTTCGTGACGTCGGCCCAGGTCTTCCCGGCATCGCGCGTCAGGTGCAGCAGCCCGTCGTTGGTGCCGGCCCAGATGAGCCCGGCCTGCACGGGCGACTCCGCGATGCGGTAGATCACGCCCGCGTACTCGACGCCGATGTTGTCCGGCGTGAGGCCGCCGGAGAGGCCCATGCGGGTGGTGTCGTCGCGCGTGAGGTCGGGGCTGATGATCTGCCAGCTCCTGCCGCCGTCCGTGCTCACGTGCAGGTACTGGCTGCCCGTGTAGATCCGGCTGTGGTCGTGCGGCGAGATCTCGAACGGCGCGTCCCAGACGAAGCGGTACTTCACCTCTTTCGCGGGATAGCCGCCCGTGCTGATCGGCCACACCTCGACGTTCTGGTACTGGCGGGCCTTGCGGCTGTAGCGGACGACGATGCCGCCGCGCGAGCCGGAGCCCGAGGCGGTGGACCAGATGATGTCGGGATCCACGGTGTCGGGGGTCGCCCAGCCGCTCTCGCCGCCGCCCACGCTGAACCAGTCGCCGCGCGGGATGCGGCCGGGGCCGCGGAATCCGCCCGAGCGGCTGTCGCTCGGGCCGCACTGCGAGGGGCCGTCCTGCCGGTTGCCGCAGACGATGTAGGGCGTGCCGCCGCCGACCTCAACGTGGTACATCTGCCCGATCGGCAGCTGCACGCGCATCCAGCTCCGGCCGCGGTTCGTGGTGATGCCGAGCCCCTGGTCGTCCGCCACGATCATGCGGTCCCCGTTGCCGGGGTCGATCCACATGTTGTGGTGGTCCCCGCCCGGCTGCTGGCTGCGCGGGATGTCCACGGTGTGCTCCCCGCCGTCCAGCGTCTTGCTGAAGGAGGCGGCCATGAAGTAGACCTCGTCCTCGTCATCCGGCGAGACCGCCAGCCGGTTGTAGTAGGCGGTGCGGCCGCCCAGCTGCCGATCGTAGCTGACCACCTTCCAGCTGGCGCCGCCGTCGTCGCTGCGCCACAGCTCGCCGTTGTCCGTGGGCTGGGCGTTCCAGGGCACGCCATCCCCGGTCTCGATGAGGGCGTAGACGCGGCCCGGGTCCGTCTGCGCGACGCCGAGCCCGACCTTGCCGAAGGGCCGCTCGGGGAGGCCGTGGCCGGTGAGGCGCCTCCAGGTGGTGCCCCCGTCCGTGGACTTGAAGATGCCGCTGCCGGGGCCGCCGCTGTCGCGGCCCCACGTGTGAACCTGCACCTGCCAGGTGCCGGCATAGAGGACGTGCGGGTTGGTCGGGTCCATGACCAGGTCCGAGCAGCCGCTGTTCTCGTCCGAGAAGAGCACCCGCGTCCAGCTAGCGCCGCCATCGGTGGTGCGGTAGACGCCTCGCTCCTGCTGCGGGCCGTAGGCGGTGCCAAGCGCGCACGCGAACACGATGTCGGGGTTCGTGGGATCGATGACGACGCGCGAGATGCGGCCCGTCTTTTCCAGGCCCATGCGCTTCCAGGTCTTCCCCGCGTCCAGCGAGCGGTACATGCCCCAGCCGATCGAGATGTGGCTGCGGATGAACGGCTCGCCCGTGCCCGCCCACACGATGCTGAGATCGCTTGGCGCCACGGCCAGCGAGCCAATGGACTGCACCGGCTCGTCATCGAAGACCGGCGTCCAGGTGATCCCGCCGTCCGTGGTCTTCCACACGCCGCCGGAGGCCGCGCCCGCGTAGTAGGTCTCGGGGTCGCCAGGCACTCCGGCCACGGCATCCACGCGGTTGCCGACCGGGCCAATGTAGCGGTAGTGGAGCGGCGCGAAAGGCGACGTCTCCGCGCCCGACGCCGCCGCGGCCGCGGACCCCGCGGCCGGCGCCGCGCGCCGTTGCGCGCGAGCCGGAGACGCGGCCACGAGCAGTGCGAGCGGGAGCAGGATCGCGTGGCGAATCGGACGGATCCTCGACGAGCGCATCGGGAACCTCCTCGAGCCTGTGCGGGTTGCCAGGGGACGGCGTGTCGTGCTTGCGGCGGAGGGACTCCGGCATCTTCCTGCAAGGGGGCGCGGCGCGCAAGAGGCCGGCGCCCGGTGGACCTTTCCGGTTGCCGGCCCGGTATATGCCAGACCGCCGCGCCGGGCGGGCCAGGCGACGCACCGCCCGGCTCACCCGGCGTCGCTGCGGAACCGCGCCCGATCCGATCCTCCGGAGGACCCGTGCCCGACAGGACCCACACCCTCACCGCCAGTGCGCGCCGCCCGCGGCGCGGCGCCCTCGCACGCAGCGTCGGGGCGCTGCTCCCCGCCGTCGCGGCGCTCACCACCGCCTGCGCGAGCGCCGACAACGGCACGGGCGTCATGCCGCCGCCGGAGGCGGGCTCCCCGTGCGCCGGCGGCGCCTCCGTCCAGCTCGGTCCGCTCCAGGGCGCGCGGCTCGACTGCAGCACGGGCACGACGGTCACCCTGCCGGGCGGCGGCGCCACCTACCTGGTGGTGCCGAACCTGGCCGTCGGCGATGTGGCCAACCGCTCGACCGCCTACACCATCGGCGCGACCGGCGTCGGCGTCACGACGGCGCGCGTGCCGGCGCCGCGGCCGCCGATCGCCGCCGACCTCGCGCCGGGCGCGACCGAGTTCTCGGGCCCGGTCGGCCCCGGGGCGGCGCAGCGCCGCTTCGACGCCGAGCTGCGGGCGCTCCCGCTGCACCGGTCCGCGGCTCCGGCCGGGGCCGCCACGGTGCGCGCCGACGTCCAGGCGAGCCCGCCGCCGACGCTCGGCAGCATCAGAGAGTTCCATGTGATCTCGACCCTCAGCTCCACGTCCGTCAGCTTCAAGGCCGTGGAGGCGCGGCTCGCCTACATCGGCACGAACATCCTGATCTACGAGGACACGCTGGCGCCGCCCGGCGGCTTCACGCAGACGCAGTTCTCCGAGTTCGGGAAGACCTTCGACCAGGTGCTCTATCCGATCGACGTGAACGCCTTCGGCCCGCCGTCGGACACGGACGCCAACGCACGCCTCATCATGCTGCTGACGCCGGTGGTGAACGGCCTCACGTCGTCGTCGAGCTGCGCCTCCCAGGGGTACGTGGCCGGGTTCTTCACGGGCAACGACCTGGTCAACAGCGACACCACCTCGAACCAGGGCGAGATCTTCTACGCGCTGGTGCCGGACCCGAGCGCCACGGTCAGCTGCACGCACACCGTGGACGACGTCACGAGCGGCCTCGGGCCGACGTTCCTGCACGAGGTGCAGCACATGATCAACTTTTCGCAGCACGTGCTGGTGCATCACGGCAGTGCCGAGGACGGCTGGCTGGACGAGGGGCTCAGCCTCATGGCCGAGGAGCTCGGCGCCCGGTACTACGAGGACAGGTTCCCGCCGCCGTCCGGGCGCTCGAACCCCGACCAGATCTTCCCCGACTCGGCCGAGGCCTTCATCGGCAAGCTGCTGGTCACCTCGTACGACTACCTGCTCTCGCCGGACACGACGAGCACCACGCTCCACACCGACGACCAGATCGGCCTCGCCTGGCGCGCCGGCGACTGGCTGCTGCTCCACTGGCTCGGCGACCGGAACGGCGGCGCGCCGTTCTACCACGCGCTGGAGGAGACGTCGAGGACCGGCATCGCCAACATCGAGGCCGCCGCGGGCCAGCCGTTCACGACCCTCTTCGGCGACTTCGGCGCCGCCCTCTACACCGACAGCCTGCCCGGCGTGGCGCGCACCGACATCCCGCCCGAGTTCCGCTTTACCACGCGCAACCTGCGGCAGCTCTATGGCCGCCTCTTCGCCATCGCCGGGCCCAGCGCGAGCGTGCCGTACGAGTTCCCGATCCTGCCGCGGCCGCTCCCGGCCACGGGCACCATCAGCGCCTCGCTCGTGCCCGGCTCGATGGACTACTACACGGTCAACAGCGCCACCTCGGCCGACAGCGTGGTGATCACCTTCAGCGCGCCCGGCGGCGCGCCGCTTTCGGCGAGCGTGAAGCCGCAGCTCACGGTGTTCCGGCTGCCGTAGGAGCGGGGGCTCGGCACTCGGGCGGCAGGTGAGCGCGCGAGAGGGCCCGGCGGGATCCCGTCGGGCCCTCTCGCGTCGTGACGCGCCGGGCTGGCCGTCGCTCAGAAGGTGATGCTCTTCGGGTCCGAGCAGACCTGGGTGCCGGCCTCGCAGACCTTGTAGGTATCGGTCCACGTGCCCCGCATGTTCTTGCCGATCTTGTCGCTGTACTGGCCGTCGTTCGGCGTCGTCGCGATCAGCTGGAAGTCAACGGTGCCGCCGGGCTCGTCGCGGTAGACGTCGATGGAGGCGGCGGACGAGCCGCTCCACGAGAGGTTGGCCGTCGTCCACGCGCCGTGGCTGCCATCGCTCACCGTCAGCGTGATGACCGTGGGCGGCGGCGTGCCGGGGCTCGTCACGGTGACGTCGTGGCTCGTCGTCGTCGAGGACGCGCCGTCATCGTCGGTGACCATCAGCGTGACGGTGTAGGTGTTCGCGCTCCCGTACGTGTGGGACGGGCTCTGCGCGCCCGAGCTCGTCCCGTCGCCGAAGTCCCAGCTCCAGGCGGTGACCGTCCCGTCGCTGTCGCTGCTCCAATCGGTGAACTGGCAGGAGAGGTCGGCGCAGCTCGCGCCGAAGTCGGCGTTCGGCGGCTGGTTGGTCGGCGGCGGCGTGGAGCCCCAGCCGGCGGGCGGCGTGTAGAGCAGGTCGCCGTTGGCGCTGTTCAATGCGCCGACGATCCCCTTGTCCGTGGCGGCGTAGAGCGCGTCGCGCACCTGCTTCGGCATGGCGCTCGGATTCGCCTGGAGGTAGAGGGCCGCGACGCCGGTGGTGTGCGGCGTCGCCATGGAGGTGCCACTGATCGTGTTGATCCTCGCGCCCGGCCAGTCGGAGGTGATGTTCACGCCGGGCGCGAACCAGTCCACGCAGCTGCCGTAGTTGGACCAGTAGGGCCGCTGGTCGTTGGAGCCCGTGGCGCCGATGGTCATGGCGTCGGGCGCGTCGGCGGGGGAATAGTAGCAGGCGTCCCAACCCGCGTTGCCGGCGGCCACGGCGTAGGCGACGCCGTCGGCGATCGAGGCCTCGACGGCCTGGTCAACCGCCGAGCTCGAGCTGCCGCCGAGGCTCATGTTCGCGACCGCGGGGCTCCCCGCCCGGTGATCGCCCGTGACCCAGTCCACGCCCGCGACGACGCCCGCGAAGGAGCCGTTGCCGCTGCAGTCCAGCACGCGCACCGCCACGAGGCTCACGCCCTTGGCCACGCCGTACTTCGTGCCGCCGACCGTGCCGGAGACGTGCGTGCCGTGCCCGTCGCAGTCGAAGCCGTCGCGCCCATCCCCGATCTCGTCCACCCCGATGCGGGCCCGGCCGCCGAAGTCGGGGTGCGCGATGTCGATGCCGGTGTCGATGATGTAGGCGGTCACGCCCGCGCCGTTCTCGTTCCAGGAGTACGTGCCGTCGAGTCCAGCGCGCTGGTCGATGCGGTCGATGCCCCAGGTGGCGCCGGTCTCCGTCCCGGACGCCGTGGCCACCTGGTCCTGCTCGACGTAGGCCACGTTCGGGTTGTTGCGGAGCGCCGCCGCGGCCTGCGCCGAGAGGTGGGCGGAGAAGCCCTGGAGCGCATGCTGGTAGAGGAAGCCGAGCGTCCCGCCGCGCGCGGCCGTGAGCTGTCGGGCGAGGCCGGCCACGTCGCGCACGCCCGGGCGGAAGACGACGATGTAGTCGTCGGGGATCAGCCGCGCCGCAGCGCTCGCGGCGCCGACGGCCGCCCGCGGCGCACGCGTCGTCGCCGGCGCGAGCGGACCGGGAGCCTCCTGGCACGCCCCGAGCGCCATGGCGAGCGCGAGCGCGAGCGGCGGAATCCTCCGCATGGGGACCTCCTGAATGGGCTGGATTGCAGGCTGGGCAGCGCTGCTGTATGGCGCGCGACAGGCCATGAGTCAAGGGTTACGGCGTTCGCGGCGCTTGACTCGCCCCCGCTGGCGACCCATAGTGCGAGAGATGGCATTCCCGCCGACGCAGCTCCAGGCACTCATCCGCGCTGGATCCGAACGACCCTGCTGGCCGCCTGCCTCGCCTCCGGTGGCACCCGGCCCGCCCCCGCTACCCCCGCGGCGATCTTCGACCGCCGCGGAGACCTCGAGAGGAGCAGAGATCATGGCACTCGAGATCGCGAGCCGCGGCACCGCGGCGCAGCAGGCCCAGTACCGAGCGGGCGTCCAGGCCGTACTTTCCATCATCCGCACCCGGGCCGTGGGAAGCATCCTGCTACGGCACCTGGAGAGCGCGCCGCGGCTCGTCCGCATCGTGCCGTACGGCGCCGCCGACGTTCACGACATGGGGCAGAACGCCTACGCCGACCCCCTCAACCCGGCCGGCGCCGATCGACATGGCAGGAGGGCGGGCGGCGGCAGCGTCAGCGAGGTGCATTTCAGCCCGAGCCTGTGGGCGCGGGACCGGAGGGTGCAGTCCACGCCGGACGAGGTCCTGCTGCACGAGCTCTGTCACGCCTACCGCCAGATCAACGGGCTGCAGCGTCAGGCTCACATCGCGTCGTTCGAGAACGTCGAAGAGTACTTCGCCGCTCTGGTGGCCTCCGTCTACTCATCCGAGAACAACCGTCCTCCGCTGGGCAACCACGGATTCTGGACGCTGCGTGATCCAGCCGTCCTGGGGCAGCCGCCCTATTCCACCTGGCTCGACCGCTTTCGTGCCACCATGCCGGGGCTCACGCGAGAGCTGGGGCAGATCCCGGCCAACCGGGTCCGCTTCAATCCGTTCCGCGACATCGGCGTGCACGCCTGATCCGACGCGCAACAGCTCGATCCGCCGGTTCTTCGCTCGCCCGGCCTCCGCCGCCTACTCCACCTCGTGCCGCACATCGACCTCGACGCCGCGGCGCAGCGTGTCGAGGTTGACGCAGCTCCGCTCCGCGGCCACGAGGAGCCGCCCGACCAGCTCCGGATCGGTTCCCTCGCGGGGCTTCACCCGGATCCGGCAGCGCATCCCCTGGAAGCCGACGCGGACGTCATCGGAGACGCGAAGCGTGCCGCGGACATCGACGTCGCCCGTGACATCCACGGAAAGCGCCTCGAGCGCGACGCCGTGGCGGTTCGCGATCATGCGGATCACGTTGTCCATGCAGGCGGCGAGGGCCATGCACAGCAGATCGCCGGGGTTCGGCGCGTCGTGCAGCCCGGCCACCGCGCTGTGGATCCCGAGCGTCCACCGGACGCCGTAGTCCTGACTGCCCGGCACGGCCCAGACGTGGAGCGGATCCGCGAGCTCGCCCTCGACGGTGCGGCCGCGGTCGGTGATCCGGGCCTCCTCCGGCGCCGTGCGGTAGCGCTCGCGCAGCGGGTCCTGGCGGGCGCGGACGTCGACCGGCGGGTTGTGCGTATCCGTGCGGCTGGCCATGCTTCCTCCTCCTCCGTCAATGTGACGCGCGGGCGCGCTCCGGGGTCCCGCGCGGAAGCGGGCCCGGCGCGCGAGTGGCCCGACGTCGCCTCGCGCGCCGCTCCCCGGAGCTCAAGCTCCGCAGGCGACGGCGCCCGGGCCATGATCCGGGCTCCGCCATTCCTGACCGGGGCTCCACGATCCCGGCGGGGCGCGGCCCTGGAGGTGCGCCGATGGACCCTCTCTCCAATGTGCTGCGCGTCACGCGGCTGACGAGCGCCCTCTTCTTCACCGCCCGGCTGCGCGGGCCCTGGGCCGTGGCCTCGCCTCCGACGGCCGAGCTCGGCCGGCTCCTCCGGCTCCGCACGGAGTGCATCTCTCTCTTCCACGTCGTCGCCGAGGGACGCTGCCACATCGGGCTCGACCATGGCGCGCCCGTCGAGGTGGGGGCGGGCAGCATCGTGCTGTTTCCGCACGGCAGCGCGCACTTCATGGCCAGCCAGCCCGGGCTGGCGCCGCGTCCCGTGGCCGGGCTGCTCGCGCGGCTGCCGCTGGAGGACGTGCCGCACGTCGAGCACGGGCGGGACGGCCCGGCCACCCGCCTCGTGTGCGGCTACCTCGAGTGCGAGCAGCGCTTCGCCCCGCTCATGGGCGCGCTGCCCGAGATGCTGCTGGTGCGGGCGAGCGGCAAGATGCTGGGCGGCGGACCCGCGGCCGAGCCGCTGGACGGCGCCGGCGGCCGGGCCGAGGGCGAGGTGTGGCTGCGGGCGATGCTGGAGCACACGGTGCGCGAAGCCGGCGCGGACCGGCCTGGCGCCCCCGCGATGCTGGCGCGCCTCACGGAGCTGCTCTTCGTGGCGATCCTGCGGCGGGTGATGGAGCGGCTGCCCGCGCACGGCACCGGCTGGCTCGCGGCCGTGCGGGATCCCGACGTCGGGCGCGCGCTCCGGCTCATGCACGCCGCGCCCGAACGTGCGTGGACGGTCGAGGCGCTGGCCCGCGAGGCCCACCTGTCCCGCTCCGCGCTCGCCCAGCGCTTCAGCGCGCTCGTCGGGGAGTCGCCGATGCGGTACCTGACCACCTGGCGCATGCTGGTGGCGCGGCGGCTTCTGCGCGAGCGTCGCCTGAGCACGGCGCAGGTCGCGCGGCGGGTGGGCTACGGGTCCGAGGTCGCCTTCCAGCGCGCCTTCAAGCGCGTGGTCGGCGCGACGCCCGCCGCCTGGCGCCGCGCTCAGGCGCCGGCGCCGAGCGAGGTCGGGGCGCGGAGGTAGCCGCCGCCGCAGGCGCCGAACGCCGCCGAGCCCGTGGCCCGGCCCTCCGGCCGGAGACAACGGTCGGACGCCCCGGGGTTATCTCGGGCGGGCCGCAGCGCAATCGCAGGGATTCCCGCACCGAGCTACACGTTTGCGCAGCCCGGACGAGGTCGCGCGATAGCTAGCCGGGCCGCGAGCGCTCCATGAATGTGTGCGGCGGCGGTCGTGAACTCCCCAGCCGTACCCCGGCGCAGAGGCGGTTCCCACGGGCCGGAACTCCATGGCAATGGTTGGGGACTTTGCCGCGCTATTCGCCGTCAAGTCCCCACGCGTTGATTTCACGGCCGACGCGTGGGGACTTTCCTGCCCCGCGGACGGAGGCATGAAGGCGGCGCCGCAGGGCGCGGCGGCGCGAGTCGAGGGCACTTCTAGCCGGCGGTCGCGTCCTCGATGTGCTGGCTCATCATCCACTGCTGGCCGAACGGGTCGCGCAGCCGACCGGCGCGGTCGCCGTAGAACTGGTCCTCGAGCGGGTAGACCACCTCGGCGCCCGCCTCGACGGCACGGTTCCAGACCGCGTCCACGTCCTCCCAGTACGTGGCCATGATCGCGCTGACCCGGCCGCCGAGCGAGGGCGGCGCGGCCATGGGCGTGGGATCGGGGCCGACGCCCTCCTCGGTGATGAACACGACGGAGTCGCCGATGCGCAGCTCCGCGTGGATCAGCTGCCCATCGGGGGCGGCGAAGCGCTCGCCGAGCTCTTCGGCGCCGAACGCGCGGCGGTAAAACTCGATCGCCGCCGCGCCATCGCGCACGACGAGCCGGGGGGTGACTGTGTGCAGGTGCGCCGGGATCGGACGTTGGGAAGCCATGGAGGCATAGTGCGGCGGGCGGCGCGGCGGTGCAAGCGTCGCACGCGGGAAGCCGCCGGGCAAGCGGCGCGCCCTCACCGGACCCGTCATCCGGGTTCGTCGAGCGCGACGAGCGAGATCCCGTACGCGCCGGGGTCGCGGAACGCGGCGAGTCACGGGCCGCCCTCCTCCAGCAGCGCGTCGATCTCGCGCAGGCGGGCCGCGGTCTCCGGCAGCTCGACCAGGGGGACGGCGCCGGAGGCGAGGGCGCCGTAGAGGAAGCGCGCGCGGGCGAGGAGGCTCGCGGCCGCCGTGTCGTCGCCTGAGAGGTGCGCCTCCAGGCCTTCGAGGTAGAAGCACTCGGCGAGGAACCAGCACCGCGTGGGATCCGCCTGCGGACCGGAGCCGACGAGCAGGAGCAGCGTCTCGGGGGTGACGCGGCGGGCGAGCTCCAGGTCCACGCCCGCGGCCTCGGCCGCGGCGTGCAGGTCGCGCCGCACCGCTTCGCGCGTGGTGGCGCCCCCGAGGAGGCGGGCACGCACCGCCGCCAGGATCCGCCCCAGCCGCTCGATCTCCCTCAGAATGAAGTCGCGCTGCGGCATCGGCGCTCCGGCATGAGGTCGGTGAAGCCGCCCGAAAAATGGAAGGTGCAGCTACCCCCGACCGCCGCGCCAGGATGCGGGCGCTCCGGCGGACCGGCGGCAGCGGGTTTCGCGGGCCGAGAGGCCCCTGGCCCAACTCCTCACCGCCCACGATCTTTCCCTTAGGCCAACCCCCCCGTGCAACCCGGAGCCCAGCCAATGTCCAAGGCCGCCTGCGTCCCCGTACTCCGTGCCGCCCTCCGTCGGCGCGCCGCCCTGGCGCACCGCGCCGCGGGCGTCCTCGCGCCCGTCCGCCGCCGCGCCGCCGCGGCCGCCCTGGCCGCGGCCGTCCTCGGTCCCGCGTCCGTCCGCGCCCAGGCGCCTCCGCCCGTCCAGCAGATCGCCGCGGCCGTGCTCGCGGCGCCCGAGCCGATGCGTGCGGGCGCGGCCGTCCTCGGCTGGACCGACGACGGCCGCGTGGTCACGCTCCGGCGGGGCACGAACGCGCTGGTCTGCCTGGCGGACGACCCGCGTGACCGCTACTGGAGCGTGGCCTGCTACCACCGCTCGCTCGAGCCGTTCATGGCGCGTGGCCGCGAGCTGCTGCGGCAGGGCATCAAGGGGAAGGAGCGCGAGGAGGTGCGCTGGAAGGAGGTGCGCGAGGGGAAGCTGAAGCTGCCGTACGGCCGCATCCTCTACGTGCTCGACGGCAAGGGCTACGATCCGGCCACGAAGACGGTGGACCAACCCTACCTGCGCTGGGTGATCTACACGCCCGGCGCCACCACGGAGTTGACCGGCATCGCCACGGCGGCCCGCGAGCCGGGCGAGCCCTGGCTCATGTTCCCTGGCACCGTCGGCGCCCACATCATGATCACGCCGCCGCGTGCCGGCGCGGAGCCGTAGGGCGCGGCGCGATCTTGCGGCCGCACGCGCCCGGGAGCCATTCTCCGGCCGAGGAAGCGGTGTGCGCGCGGCGATCGCGCGTGCGGCGCCCGCCCGGCTCGACCCCGCTCCCGCTCGGCGAGGAGGCATGCCAGCATGCGACCGCGAGACAGAATGCGCACGCGCGCGCTCACCCTGGCGGCGCTCGGAGTCGTGGGCCTCGGGGCGGCGCCCTTCAGGCTCGACGCCCAGGCGACGCCCCACCCGGTCCACGTGACCGGCAACCTCGGGTTCGTCAACGCCTCCGGCAACACGGAGCTGACAACGCTCAGCGCCGATGAGAAGCTCGCGGCCGTCTCGCGCGACTCCCTCTGGAAATTCGAGCAGACCGCGGCCGCGGTGTACGGCCGCTCCCGGGATTCGACCACGGCCGGCGCCTACGCCGCGGGCGCGCGACTGGACCGGATGCTCTCGCGCCGGCTCGGCGTCTTCGCGGGCGGGACGTGGCAGCGGAACCGGTTCGCGGGGATCGCCCGGCGCTTCGAGGAGCTGCTCGGCCTGTCCTACGACCTGCTGGCCGGCGCTCGCAACACGCTCGAGGTGGAGGTCGGCACGGCCTTCACGCAGCAGCGGAGCACGACCGGGCTGGACGAGAGCTTCGTGGCCGGCCGGTTCGCGGGCACGTACAAGCACATGCTCACGGACAAGGCCTTCGTCGCGGAGGCGGCCGAGATCCTCCCCAACCTCGAGACCCGCGCGGACTACCGGATCAACTCGGAGACCTCGCTCGTGGCCCCGCTGTCCACGGCCATCGCGCTCCGGCTGTCCTACACCGTCCACTTCGACAACCTGCCGGAGCCGGGCTTCGAGAAGACGGACCGGATCCTGAGCTCGGGCATCCAGGTCACGTTCTAGCGAGTGGCCCGTATCCCTCGTCGCCAGGGGGCAGGCTCGTTCCTCAAGCAGCTCGTGCGACGCCGCGTGTTTGCGGCCCGCTCGCTCCGCGACGCCGAGCCCGCCGCGGCCGCGCGCGCGCTGCCCGCCCGCGCTCCCGGCCGCGCGGCCGTGGCCGTCATGCCGTTCAAGGAGCGGGGGCCGCGCCTGCGCGAGATCGGCGCGAGGCTGGGGGCGACGGCGGTAGTGGATGGAGCGTGCGGCGCGCGGGGACCGGGGGCGCATCGTCGCCCACGCCCCGCCGGCCCCCCGCGGGAGCGGCCCGAGCGCCACCGTCCCTGCCGGAGCCGGCTCGGAAGCCGCGACCGGCCGGGGCTCACTCCGGCCGGTCCGGCCAGCTCAGGCGCCGACCGTCGCCTCCTCGGCCGTCACCGGCTCGATCATGCGGTGCACGCGCGCGATCACGTCGGCGGGGAAGCCGCCCTCGCGGGCGTGCCTCAGCACCATCTCCTCGTCGGGCGCCACGTAGATGCAGTAGATCTTGTCGTCCGTGACGTAGCTGTGGACCCACTGGATCCTGGGACCGAGCTCGTTCAGCACGCCGCACGAGCGCTGCGAGATGGCCGCGAGCTGCTCCGCCGACAGCTGGCCGGCGCCCGGCAGGTCCCGCTCGATGATGTACTTGGGCATGGTACTCTCCTGGTTCGGGTCGAGGTCACTGGGAGGCGCCGAGGTGCGTCACATCGCTGCCCGCATACTGGCAGGTCACGGTGGGATTCCAGTCGCTGAAGACGCCGCTCGGGTTCTCCTGCCACACCCACGCGTGCAGCCCCCAGATGCCGAAGGCGTCGTTGTGGTGGAAGGGGACACCGCCGAACAGGGTAGGCGCCGGATCGGTGGCCGGCACGAGCGTGTAGGGGATGATGTACTCGACGCCCACCAGCTGCATGCGCCCGTTCTTCTGCGGCGCGTACATGAGCAGCTCGGGCTTGCGCGCGTCCGGCACGGGGTCGTTGACGTAGGTCGGGTTGCCGTAGTGGTAGCCCATGGTGCCGGCCGGCAGGTTGTCCATGCAGTTGGTGACCTCCACCGTCCAGCCCGCGTCCTGCGCCGCCTGGAAGTCGTGGAAGCGCGCCGTCACCTGCCGCAGCGCGGCCAGGTCGCGGTTGGCTGTGGCCGACCCGCCGCTGCTGCCCATGTCGAACGCCACCTGCCCGGCGGGGCCCCGCTGCGCCGCGGGCGCGTCGATCGGCTGGTCGCACGCGGCCGCCAGCAGGAGCGCCAGCGCGCCGGCCGCTCCGGCCCGCGCGATCCGCCCGGCCGCTGCGCCCGCCCGGCCGCTGCCCCCCGCGCGCCGCCCCGCGGCCGTCTCCCGATCCAGCATTCTCGATTCCATCACAAGACCTCCCCATGGTTGAAGGATGAGGGACCACTTGCCGTCCCTCTGCGTCGCGCTGCACATTGCAGCCGCGCCATCGCCCGGCTGTCGTCCCGTTCTCGCCACCCTCTCGCCCATGGCATCTTGTTTCGGCTCAAGCTCTTCGGCAGCGCCACCATCGAGGGCCCCGACGGCCCGCTGAGTGGCCGGCCCGTGCAGCGGCGGCGGCTCGCGCTGCTGGCGCTCCTCGGCCTGGCCCGCCAGCGCGGGCTCACGCGCGACAAGCTGATCGGCTATCTCTGGCCGGATGCCGACCCGGAGCGGGCTCGCCGTCTGCTCTCGGACTCGGTCTACCGGATCAACCAGGCGGTGGGCGGCGAGGCCATCGTCGCCTTCGGGGACGACCTCCGGCTCGATCCCGAGCGGCTGCCCAGCGATGCATGGGAGTTCCTCGAGGCGCTCGAGCGAGGCGAGTGGCGGCGCGTCACCGAGGTCTACGTGGCGCCGTTCCTGGACGGCTTCTTCCTGACCGGCGCGGACGAGCTCGAGCGGTGGGTGGACGCGCAGCGCGAGCGGCTGGCGCGCGAGCGCGGGCGCGCGCTCGAGGCGCTCGCGGAGGCGGCCGAGCGCGACCGCGACACTGGCGAGGCCGTCCGCTGGTGGCGCATGCTGGCGGCTCAGGATCCCTACAGCTCGCGGGTGGCGCTGCGACTGATGCGGGCGCTGGATGCGGACGGCGATGCGGCGGCGGCGCTCCGGCACGCGCGCGTGCATTCGCTCATGCTGAAGGAGGAGCTCGGCCTCGAGCCGGATGCCGAGCTGCTGGCTTTCGTCGAGGCGCTGCGGGCCGCGCCGCGGGCGGGCGTGCCGGCCGGCGACGAGGCCCGCGCCGCCCGCGCGGATGCCGCCGCACTCGCCGGGACGCCGCCGGTGCGGCCCGCCTCAGCCTCCGCCGCCGCGCCGATGGCCGTGCCCACCGGCGCAGATTCCCCCTCGCCCAGGCCACCGGCCGGCCCCGCCGGGCACACGGTTGCCGTGCTGCCGTTCGTGAACCTGAGCGCGGATCCGGAGAACGAGTACTTCGCCGACGGGATCACGGAAGATGTGATCGCCCACCTGTCGAGGATCGGCGCGCTGAGCGTGATCTCGCGCGCCTCGAGCATGCGCTTCAAGGACCGGGAGCAGAGCCCCCGCGAGATCGGGGCGGCGCTCGGGGCGGCCACCCTCCTGGCCGGGAGCGTGCGGCGCGCCGGGGACCGGGTGCGCATCGTCGCCCAGCTCGTGGATGCGGAGACCGGCCGCTGCCTCTGGGCGGAGACCTACGACCGGCGGCTCACCGATGTGTTCGCGATCCAGACGGACGTGGCGCTCCGGATCGCCGAGACCCTGCGCGCGCAGCTTTCGGCCGACGAGCGGGCGCGGATCCGGAAGGAGCCGACGCGCGACCTGCAGGCCTACCAGCTCTACCTCCAGGGCCGGATCTGCTTCGTCCACTTCACCGAAGAAGGACTGCGCGGGGGGATCGACTACTTCGAGCGGGCCATCGAGCGGGACCCGGGCTATGGCCCGGCCTACGTCGGGATTGCGATGGCGTACGCCGAGCTGGGGGAGACCGGGATGCTGGAGCCGGGCGAGGCATACCGGCGGGCCAGCGAGGCGGCCGCGAAGGGCCTCGCCCTCGACGATGGGCTGGCCGAGGCGCACTGCGTTCTCGGCCAGCTCAAGGTCGTGTCGGCCTTCGACTGGCCGGGCGCCGAGCGCGAGTTCCGGCGCGCCCTCGAGCTGAGCCCCAGCAGCGCCGATACGTGGGACCTCTACGGGCGTATGGCCTCATCCCTCGGCCGGCACGAGGAGGCCGTCGCGATGGAGAGTCGAGCGCAGGAGCTCGACCCGCTGGCGCACCGGGCGGACTTCGCCACCGCCCTGATCCGCGCCGGCCGCTACGAGGAAGCGCTCGAGGCGGCCCGGCGCACCATCGAGCTCGACCCCCGCTACGACCGGGGGCACGCCACCCTCGGCTGGGCCTACCTGAAGAACGGGCTGCCGGAAGAAGGCCTGGCGGAGCTGGAGAGGGCGGTCGCGCTGTCGCCGGAGAATGCCGCCTGGCTCGCGCAGCTCGGGCAGGCGTACGGCATGGTGGGGAGGACCGAGCAGGCGCGCGAGGCCCTCGGCCGGCTGGAGGCGATGGCCCGCGAGCGCTACGTCTCGCCGTACCACATGGCCTACATCTACACGGGCCTCGGCGAGGCGGATCGCGCCGTCGAAGCACTCGAGCGCGCCTACGAGGAGCGGGCCGGTGGGGTCTACGGCATCAAGGGCTCGTTCCTCTTCACGACCCTCCACTCCCACCCCGGCTTCCAGGCCCTGCTCCGGCGCATGAACCTGGCCTGAGGGCTGTCCGGCTGCCTCGCGGCGCGATAAGGATCGCGCAATGGGCGGGCGCCGAATCGCACCCACCCTCGCGGCGCGATAAAGATCGCGCAATGGGCGGGCGCCGAACCGCACGCACCCACGCGGCGCGATAAAGATCGCGCAATGGGCGGGCGCCACGCCGTCCAGATCCGGAATCATCTCGGAAACCGGGCAAGATCGCGGGCGCGGCGTCGCCGAGAGGCGGCGGGTGCGCCTTTCTTCTCGAATCCCGATCAAGAAGGCGGTCGCGATCCTCGCGGCGAGGTCCGCTCGCCGATCCTGCTCGCCGCCCGCCGCGCGGATCGGCTGTCCGTCGCGCCCGCGCGGGCGAACCCGCGACGGCGGCCCGATCGGAGGTTCATC
Source organism: uncultured Gemmatimonadales bacterium (assembly GCA_963708135.1). Taxonomy (GTDB): domain Bacteria; phylum Gemmatimonadota; class Gemmatimonadetes; order Longimicrobiales; family RSA9. The sequence continues at coordinate 3,162,517 of OY970192.1, forward strand.
CCGCGGTGCCGGCGGCCGGGCCTGACGGGCGGCCTATGCCCGATGTGCGCGGTGCCGGGGGGCGGCTGCCTTGCGCGCCCCCGCCAGGGCGAGAATCTGGCCGATCTCGACGGCCACGGCGGTGGGCTCTCGCGTGAGCCGTCGCCAGCTCACGCGGATGACCTCGATGCCGCGGGCGCGCAGCCACGCGTCCTTGCGGCGGTCGCCCTCGAACCGGGCCCGGGACGAATGGTGCTGCCAGCCGTCGATCTCGATAGCGACCCCCTCCCGGGGCCATAGGCCGTCCACCTCGTAGGGCCCGATCGCCACGTTGAGGTGCGGGCGCGCCAGGTGGCCGACGCGCACGAGGTCCTGGAGACGCTCCTCGGCTCCGGAGCGCGTGAACGCCGGGCCGTCCAGATCACCGAGAACGTCCCGGAGCGCCGCCATGCCCGGGCGCCCCCGGTATCGCGCCGGCAGGCGGGCGAGCTCGTCGCTCGTGATCAGTTTCTGCCGCTCCGCGACGGCCACGCTCTGCTCGATCTCGCGTCGCCCGAGGAGAGCCGCGATGTCCACCAGCGTGCGGCCGGGGGACGTGACCGGAATGCCTTCGGCGACGGCGCGCTCGTCCTCCGCCAGCGCCTTCACGTGGTGCAGCCGGATCCCGGCGCGGCCCGCGTGCGCGCTTCGGAAGACGCTGACATCGAGGGGCCCCGGGCGTTCGGGGCGCGGTCGCACGCCCAGCAACACCGCGCCGGAGAGGTGGCTGAGCAGCGCCCCCGTGCCGCCCGCCAGGACGGCCGCCATCTCGGCCGCATGAGGCGCCTCGAACGGTCCAATGAGGTAGACCCCGCTGTGAAGCGGCCGGAATCGGCGGGACTGCATCCGACGACCGATCGCCGCGGAGGAGAGGCCTGCCCGGAGGAGCTGCGCCCGGCTCACCACGCCGTGCTGCGAGGCGGCCAGCGCCATGACGCGCTCTTCGGTCTCGATATCCATGGCTCACACCCGCAGGGTTGCCCGGTGGCTCGGACCGCCCGCACCAGCCCGGCGCGATGTGCGACTGGGTCCGGTGCGGCCGGTGGGGCCCATGATCGCCCGGAACGCGGGGCAACCCCATGGCAGGATGCGCCGCGGACCCGCCGGCCGGCCACGAAGCCACTCGCGGCGCGATAAGGATCGCGCAACGGACGGGCGCCACGCCGCAGGCACCCACTCGCGGCCCGATAGGGATCGCGCAACGGACGGGCGCCACGCCGCAGGCACCCACTCGCGGCCCGATAAGGATCGCGCAACGGACGGGCGCCACGCCGCAGGCACCCACTCGCGGCCCGATAAGGATCGCGCAACGGACGGGCGCCACGCCGTCCAGATCCCGGATCATCTCGGAAACCGGGCAAGATCGCGGGCGCGGCGTCGCCGAGAGGCGGCGGATGCGCCTTTCTTCTCGAATCCCGATCAAGAAGGCGGTTGCGATCCTCGCGGCGAGGTCCGCTCGCCGATCCTGCTCGCCCGCCGCGCGGATCGGCCGTCCCTCGCGCCGCCGCGGGCGAACCCGCGACGGGGCAGCGGTCCGGAGCCAGGCGCCAGGTCCTTCCGGCGGCGAAGGCGCTCCGGCCTGTAGGTCGCCCCCCCGGGCTGGCGGCGCGGGCCGGCCGACCGTAGAACTCCTGCGGAAGCCACCGCGCCGATCCGGTCCGCACCCCCTCCGAACAGGAGACCGGCATGCTCGTGAGGCACGGGGCGTGGTGGGGCTCGGTTGGGGGGGCGCGCCCGCGCGGCCTGGCGGCGAACGGCGGACGAGCGCACGACACCTGCGACCCCGGAGAGGAGACCGGCATGATCGTGACGGCGGCGAGGCGAATCGGCGGGACGGCGCGGAGCCTCGGCGCGGTCCTCGTCGCCGGCGCCCTCCTCGCCGCTCCCCGCCCCGCCGTCGCGCAGCGGCCGGATTCGGTCCGCCACCGCCTCGAGGCCGCGCGGCGGCCGCCGCCCTCCGCAGCCTACCGCGACGCGCACCTCCCCATCGCCACACGCGTGCGCGACCTCCTCGGGCGCATGACGCTGGAGGAGAAGTTCTGGCAGCTGTTCATGACCCCCGGCGAGCTGGACGACCCGGCGCACGACTACGGCCACGGCGTCTTCGGCCTGCAGATCCCGGCCGTGCGAAAGCCGGCGGCGGGTGCACCGCGGCAGGACCTTTCGGACCCGGTGCGCGCCGGCGATCGCGCCGCTAGCCGCGGCACTGCCGAGACGCGACGCACAGCCGAGGCGCCCGTCACGGCCGAAGCCCGCGGCGCGGCCGAAGCCCGCGGCACGACCCCGCCTGGCTCCGGGACCGCCGCCGCCAGCCTCGCCCGCGCCGACGCCGCGCGGATCGACAGCATCCAGCGTCATTTCGTCGAGCGGACCCGGCTCGGCGTCCCGATCATCCCCTTCAATGAGGCCGTGCACGGGCTGGTGCGCCCCGGCGCCACGGCGTTCCCGCAGGCCATCGCGCTGGCGGCCACGTGGGACACGGCGCTGGTCGCGCGGGTGGCGGGCGCCATCGCGCGCGAGACGCGCAGCCGCGGGATCCGGCAGGTGCTCTCGCCCGTGCTGAACATCGCTAGCGACGTGCGCTGGGGGCGCGTGGAGGAGACGTACGGCGAGGATCCCGTCCTGGCCTCGGCGATGGCGCGGGCGTTCGTGGGCTCGTTCGAGCGCGCGGGCGTCGCGACGACGGCCAAGCACTTCGTCGCCAACGTGGGCGAGGGCGGGCGCGACAGCTACCCGGTGGACTACGACCGCCGCGTCCTCGAGGAGCGTTTCTTCCCGCCGTTCCGGGCCGCGCTGGTGGACGCCCACGCCAGCGCGGTCATGAGCGCCTACAACTCCGTGGGCGGCGTGCCGGCCACGCAGAACCGTGCCCTGCTCACGGGCGTGCTGCGCGCGGAGTGGGGCTTCCGCGGCATCGTGATCTCGGACGCGGCGGCCACCGCGGGGCCGACGGTGCTGCAGCACACGGAGGCGAGCACGGCCACGTCGGCGCGGGACGCGCTCGAGGCCGGCCTGGACGTGATCTTCCAGTCGTCGTATCCGCAGCACCGCCCCTATCTGGCCGCATTCCGACGCGGCCTGGTCCCGGACAGCGTGATCGACCGCGCCGTCGCGCGCGTGCTGCGCCTGAAGTTCCGGCTCGGCCTCTTCGAGCGCCCGTACGTGGACCCCGACAGCGCCGCCTACTGGAACGGCCGCCCGGAGCACCGCGCGCTCGCCCTCGAGGCGGCGCGCGAGTCCATCGTGCTGCTGCGCAACGAGAACGGCACACTGCCACTCTCGCCCGCCACGCGCGCGCTGGCCGTGATCGGCACGGATGCCGTCGAGGCACGGCTCGGCGGCTACAGCGGTCCGGGCGTCCAGCCGGTCTCCATCCTCGACGCCCTCCGGCAGAAGCTCGGCCCCGCCACGGAGGTGCGGTACGCGCCCGGCCCCGGCCGCGAGAGTCCGGAGTACGTGGCCATCCCGGCGGCGCGGCTCACGTCCGCCGGTTCCGCCGACTCCACCGCCAGCGTGGACCGGCAGCCGCAAAGGGGCCTTCGGGGCGAGTACTTCGACAACCCGCGGCTCGAGGGCTCGCCGAAGCTCGTCCGGGCGGACAGCCAGATTGCCTTCCAGTGGACCCTCGCCTCGCCGGGCCCGGGCATCCCGCACGGCTGGTACTCCGTGCGCTGGACCGGCCGGGTCACGGGCCCGCCCGGCGGCGAGGTGCGGCGCATCGGCGTCGAGGGGAACGACGGCTGGCGGCTGTACCTGGATGGCCGGCTGCTGATCGACGACTGGCGCCCGCGCTCGTACGGGGCGCACCTGGCCGATGTGGCGCTCGCGCCCGGGAGCACGCACGACCTGCGGCTCGAGTACCACCAGGCGACGGGGCGCGCGCGCGTCCGTCTGGTATGGGACGCCGGCGTGGCGCACGCCTGGCCCGCGGCCATCGACAGCGCCGCCGCCCTGGCCCGGCGGAGCGGTGCCGCCGTCGTCGTGGCGGGCATCGAGGAGGGCGAGTTCCGGGACCGCGCCTCCCTCGCCCTGCCGGGCCACCAGGAGGAGCTGATCGAGCGCGTAGCCGCGACAGGCACGCCGACCATCGTCGTGCTGATCGGCGGCAGCGCCATCACCATGTCGGGCTGGCTCGAGCGCGTGGGCGCCGTCCTCGACGCGTGGTACCCGGGGGAGCAGGGCGGCCGCGCCGTCGCCGACATCCTCTTCGGCGACGGCGACCCCGGCGGCCGGCTGCCCATCACCTTCCCCGTGGCCGAGGGCCAGCTTCCGCTCTACTACGACCACGAGCCGACGGGCCGCGGCGACGACTACGTGGACCTCACGGGCGAGCCGCTGTTCCCGTTCGGCTTCGGGCTGAGCTACGCGACGTTCGCGTTCTCGGACCTCGCCATCACGCCGGACTCGGTCGCGCCCGACGGCACCGCGGTCGTGCGCTGCGTCGTCCGCAACACGGGCACCCGCGCCGGCGACGAGGTGGTGCAGCTCTACGTGCACCAGGAGCTGGCATCGGTCGCCCGGCCGGTGCTGCAGCTCGAGGGCTTCCGCCGCGTGCACCTGGCGCCGGGCGAGGCGCGCGAGGTCCGGTTCACCCTGTCGCGGGAGCAGCTCCGGCTGCTCGCGCGGGACGGGCGCTGGGTCGTCGAGCCGGGCAGCTTCCGGGTGATGGTCGGCGCCTCGTCGAAGGACATCCGCCTGCGCGGGGAGCTCCGCGTGCGCTGAGTGCGACCGCCCCGCTCCGCGGCGCCCCCGCGTCACCGTTGCGCCGCCTTCCTCCCCGCCGCCATCTTGACGGCGACGCCTTCCCCCTACAGCGCTCCGATCGCGCAGACCATCCCGCGCCCCGAGCCGCATGCGCTGCCGGCGCGGTGCGGGCGCTTCGGGCGCCCGCCGGACGGCTGCCTTCCAGCGCGCCCGCGTCCCCCGTCCCCGAGGCCGAATGTCCAGACCGACGCTCCTCGTCGTCGACGACGACCCCCAGGTGCTGCGCGCCATCGCGCGCGACCTACGCCGGGAGTACCGGCACGGCTATCGTGTGATCGAGGCCGGCTCCGGCGCCGAGGCGCTGCTGGCGCTGCAGACGCTGAAGCGGCGGGGAGAGCCCGTGGCGGTCCTCGTCGCCGACCAGCGCATGCCGGAGATGACGGGCGTCGAGTTCCTGCAGCAGGCCGGCGGGGTGTACGCGGACGCCAAGCGGGCGCTGCTGACGGCGTACGCGGACACGGAGGCCGCGATCCAGGCGATCAACGCGGCGCACATCCACTATTACCTGCAGAAGCCGTGGGACCCGCCGGAGGAGAAGCTCTATCCGGTGATCGCCGAGCTGCTGGAGGAGTGGGAGAGCCGCTTCCGTCCGCCCTTCGAGGGGGTGCGCGTGGTAGGCCACCGCTGGTCCCCCGAGGCGCACAAGATCCGCGACTTCCTGGCGCGCAACCAGGTGCCGTACCGCTGGCTGGACGTGGAGGAGAACCCCGAGACGGCGGAGCTGCTCGCGGCCACGGGGCTCGCGGGCGAGCCGCTGCCGATGGTGATCTTCCCGGACGGCACGCACCTGTCGGGGACGGGGCTGCAGGACGTGGCGGAGCGGATCGGGCTGCGCACGCACGCGGAGCGGCCGTTCTACTCGCTCGTCATCGTGGGCGGCGGCCCGGCGGGCCTGGCCGCGGCCGTGTACGCGGCCAGCGAGGGCGTGCGCACGCTGCTCGTCGAGGAGCAGGCGCCCGGGGGGCAGGCGGGCCAGAGCTCGCGCATCGAGAACTACCTCGGCTTTCCGGCGGGCGTGAGCGGCGGCGAGCTGGCGCGCCGCGCTGTCGCGCAGGCGCGCAAGTTCGGCGTCGAGATCCTGACGCCGCAGTCGGTGGTCCGGCTGCGGGTCGAGGGCCCGCTGCGGACGGTCGTCATGGAGGATGGCACGGAGGTCGGCTGCCACGCGCTGCTCATCGCGACGGGCGTCTCCTACCGCACGCTCGACGTGCCGGGCCTGGCCGGGCTGGTCGGCGCCGGCATCTACTACGGCGCGGCGACGACGGAGGCGCGGGCATGCGCCGGCGGGAACGCCTACGTCGTCGGCGGCGGCAACTCCGCGGGCCAGGCGGCGATGTATCTCTCGAGCTTCGCCTCCCGGGTGATCCTGCTCGTCCGCGGCCACGACCTGGCCGGCACCATGTCGCTCTACCTGCGCGAGCAGCTCCGCGCCACGCCGAACATCGCCGTCCGGACACAGATCGAGGTGGCCGCGGCCGAGGGCGCCGGCCACCTCGAGCGGCTCGTGCTCCGCGACCGGCGCGACGAGTGCACGGAGAGCGTCCCCGCCGCCGGGCTCTTCATCTTCATCGGCGCGCAGCCGCGGACCGACTGGCTGGAGGGCGTCGTGGCGCGCGACCCGCGCGGCTTCCTGCCGACCGGCCGCGACCTGAGCCCCGACGGCGGACACCCGAAGGGTTGGCCGCTCGAGCGCGACCCGCTGCTGCTCGAGACCAGCGTGCCCGGCATCTTCGCCGCCGGCGACGTGCGCAGGGGCTCCATGAAGCGCGTCGCCTCGGGCGTCGGCGAGGGCGCCATGGCGGTGTCGTTCGTCCACCAGTACTTGGCGGAGCTGTGAGCGGCGGCACGCCTGGCGCCGAGGAGCTGCGTCACGTCGGCGTGTTCGCCGACCTCGCCGAGGCCGACCTCGACTGGCTGGCCGCCACGGGCCGCTTCGTCTCCCTCGCGGCCGGGGACGCCGTCATCAGGGAGGGCGATGCCGCGGATGTCATGATCGCGGTGATGGAGGGAGAGCTGCGCGCCACGCGCGAGACACCGCCGTCCGACGGCCGCGTCTTCGTGGTCAAGGCGGGGGGTGTGGGGGGCATGCTGCCCTTCTCGCGGCTGCGGACCTTCCCCGTCACGAGCCGCGCGGTACTGCCCACGCGGGCGCTCCTCTTCCCGGCCGCGGCGTTCCCGGAGATGCTGCACCGCATCCCCGTGCTGGAGGCCCGACTCGTCACGACCATGGCGGACCGCGTGCGCGAGAACGCCCGCGAGGAGCACCACCGCGAGACGCTCATGGCGCTGGGCAAGCTCTCCGCCGGCCTCGCCCACGAGCTGAACAACCCCGCCGCGGCCGCGCGCCGCGCCGCCGCCGATCTCGGCCGCGAGCTCGCCCGGGTGCCGGCGCTGGCCACGGTGCTCTCCGCAGCCCGCCTCGGGCCGGAGCCGTGCGCCGCGCTCGACCGTCTCGTCTCCCACGCGGTCGAACCGGGCCGGGCCGCGCCGGCGGGAACCCTGGAGCACGCCGACCTCGAGGACGAGCTGGTGGAGTGGCTGGATGCCCGCGGCGTGGACGAGGCGGAGAGGCTGGGCGCGACCTTCGTCGAGCGCGGGCTCGCCGTCGCGGATCTGGACGAGGTCGCGGCCGCGGTCCCGGCGCACGCGCTGCCCGCCGCGCTCGCGTGGGCGGAGGCGCTCATCGCCGCCAGCGCGCTGGCGCGCGACATCGAGCAGGCGACGGGCCGGATCTCCGACCTCGTCGCCGCGGTCAAGTCCTACTCGCGCATGGACCAGGCGCCGAGCAAGGCGGCCACGGACGTGCGCGAGTCGCTCGAGACGACGCTCACCGTCCTCGCCCACAAGCTGCGCCAGAAGGGGATCACGCTGTCGCGCAGCTTCGCGCCCGACCTGCCGCGGGTGAACGCCTACGCCGGCGAGCTGAACCAGGTCTGGACCAACCTGCTCGACAACGCCATCGACGCGGTGCGGCCCGGCGGCCGGATCCACGTCCGCACCGCGCGCGAGCACGAGGACGTGCTCGTCGAGTTCGTGGACGACGGCCCCGGGATCGAGCCCCAGAACCTGGGCCGCATCTTCGAGCCGTTCTTCACCACCAAACCCGTCGGCGAGGGGACCGGCCTCGGCCTCGACATCGCCCACCGCATCGTCGCCCGCCGCCACGCCGGCGAGATCCGCGTGAACTCCCGCCCCGGCGAGACCCGCTTCCAGGTCCGGCTGCCGCTGGACGCAGGCGGAAAGGCCTAGCGCCCCCGTCGCCCCTTCCGGCGCGCGCGCCCGGCCCGGCCCTCCCGGTCCTCAGCTCGCCCGCAGCGCCTGTGCGGGATCGGCCGCGAGCGCGCGCCGCGCCGGGACCGCGCAGGCGAGCGCCGCCGTCGCCAGAAGGAGGACGCACACCAGCGCGTACGTCAGCGGGTCGCCCGGCTGCACGCCGAAGAGGAGCCCGCGGATGAACCGCCCCAGCGCCAGCGCCAGGGCGGCGCCGACCACTACCCCCACCGCCACCGCGCCAATGCCGTCGCGGGTGACGAGCAGGAGGATCCGACGCCGGTCGGCGCCCAGCGCCAGCCGGATGGCGATCTCGGGGATCCGCTGGCTCACCGTGTAGCCGACGACGCCGGCGAGGCCGGCGCCGGCCAGGATCAGCGCCAGCGCGGAGAAGCCGAGCACGAGCGCCGAGCGCAGCCGCGGCTCGAGCAGCTGCGCCGCCCGCACCTCGTCGAGCGTGCGCACGGCCGAGACGGGCTCGTGGTCATCGACGTCGCGCACCGCCGCGCGCAGCTGCGCGACGATCGGCGCCGTCGGCCCCGTGGCCCGGATCAGCACCCGGATGTCGGCGGGGGGCAGCGCCGAGGCGGGGACGTAGACCTCGTCCGTGATGTCCTCGGCCAGCCCCTCCTGGCGCACATCGCCCACCACGCCGATCACCTGGTTCCACGTCCTGCCGTCGTCGAAGGTGACCGCGCTGCCGACGGGGTCGCGGCCGCGCCAGTGCCTTGCCGCCAGCCGCCGGCTCACGATCACGGGCGGGCTCACGGTATCGCGGTCCGCCGCCGTGAAGAGCCGGCCGCGCAGCAGCGGCATGCCCAGCGCCGCGAAGTAGCCGGGGCTCACCGAAGTGTAGGCCGTCCTCGGCATCGCCGCGCCGGAGCCGGTCGGCTCCCCCCGGATCCGGAACGGAACCGTCCCGCCCACCGCGCCGTTCAGCGGGAAGGTGCTGCTGATCGCGATGGCGCGCGCGCCGCGGATCGTCGCCATGCGCGCGAGCAGGCGGTCCCCGAGCTGCCGCAGGAGCGCGTTCGTCGGATATTTCGTGAAGTTGTGCGGCAGCCGCGCCGTGACGACGCGGCCCGCGTCGAAGCCGCCGTCCACCGACTCCAGCGCCAGCAGGCTACGGCCCACGAGGCCCGCCCCGATCAGCAGAATGAAGGCGACGCCGACCTGCGCGACCACGAACGCGCTCCGCAGCCGGCCCTCGCCCCGCGAGCCCATCGCCGCCGAGTTGCCCTGCCGCAACCGATCCACAACGTGGCCGCCGCGGGCCCCCCGCAGGAACGGCACCGCCGCCACCACGAGCCCGACCACCACGCACGTGGCAACCGTCCAGGCGAGGACCGCCGGGTGCACGCCGATTTCTGAAGCCCGCGGCGTGAGCCCCGTCGCCAGCGCGCGCAGCAGGCCCACGCTCGCACCGGCCAGAGCCAGGCCCACGACGCCGCCCGCCGTCGTGAGCAGCAGGCTCTCGATGGCCAGCTGGCCGTAGAGGCGCCACACCCCAGACCCGAGCGCCTCCCGGATCGCCAGCTCGCGCGCCCGCCGCGTCTGCCGCGCCAGCGTCAGGCTCGCGAAGTTGGCCGCCGCCGCGAGCAGCAGGAACAGCGCGGCCGCGAAGAGCAGCAGCAGCACCGGCCGCGCGCCCGCCGTCATCTCCTCGCGGACCGGCCGCACGCTCGAGCGCAGCCGCTCCGCCGCCGGGTACGCCTCCGGATGGTCCACCCGCATGCGGGCGTCGATCGCGGCCAGGTCGGAGCGCGCCGCGGCCAGCGAGACACCCGGCCTCAGGCGCGCGAACACCGTCGGCAGCCGTGCCGTCCGCGACGCCATGGCCGCCGGCGCCGAGCGGAACGGACACGCCCCCGCCGGCATCCAGATGTCGTTCGCGTCCGGATAGGTGGGAAGCGGCGGCAGGATCCCCACCACCGTGTGCACCCGGTCGTTCATGATGAACGTCGAGCCCACCGCCTGCGGGTCGGCGCCCATCGCGTCCACCCAGTAGCGGTACGACAGCAGCACCACCGGCGGCGCGCCCACCGCCTCTTCCCCCGGCCTGAAGAGGCGGCCCTGGAGCGGGCGGACCCCCAACACCTCGAAGAAGTCGTCCGAGACCACGCCCGTCTGCACCCGCTGCGGGTCCCCGCGGCCGTACAGCTGGAACGCCATCGAGTGGTACTCGACCACAGCGTCGAACGCCCGCGTCTCCCGCCGCAGGTCCGCGATCTCCGGAATCGAGAAGCGCGCATCGTCGGCCTCCGCCGAAGGATGCTCGACGTGCACCAGCCGCGCCCCCGCGCCATAGGGAAGGCGGCCGAGCAGCACGCCGTTCACCATGCCGAAGATCGCCGCGCTCGCCCCGATCCCGAGCCCCAGTGTCGCGACGGCCAGGAGCGAGAACCCCGGCGCCCGACGGAGGCTCCGGAGCCCGTGCGCGAGTCCCTGTCCGATCATTCTTGCCCTCCCGCCCACAAAGGCGCGCCCCCCGCCGGCCCCCTGCCCGCGCGGCGACGTCATCGACTCCCCACCAAGCTGCCGGCGGAGGCGGCCGCGTCAAAGGACGGCGACCCGACCGTATCGGACATCCGGGACGGGATGCGGGGCGCGGGATTCTCCGCGCGTCGTCGCGGGATTGCCCCGCGTCCCCGCGTCGGGCGGTGCGCGGCGGCGGGGGGCCCGCGGCGGCGCCCCGCGCCTACGCCGATCCGAACCTGCTGCGGTAGCTCCGGGGGGAGATGCCGAAGCGCCGCTCGAAGGCGCGGCGGAAGCCATCGTCGGAGGCGAAGCCGACGGAGCGGGCCACGCGGTCGATGCCGGCGCCGGAAGAGCACAGGCGGCGGCCGGCCTCATCGAGGCGCATGCGCTCGACGAAGGCGGCGGGCGTGGTGCCGTAGGCCTGGCGGAAGGTGCGCGAGAAGTGGCGCGGGCTGAGGAACACGCGGGCGGCGAGCGCGGCGACGGACAGGTCGCCGTCGAGGTGCCCGCGGATCCAGGCCACGAGATCGGCGAAGCGGTCGGCGGAGTCCGCCTGGAAGCGGAGCGGCTCCGAGAACTGGTTCTGTCCGCCGGGCCGCTTGAGGAACATGACCAGCTCGCGGGCGGCGGCCAACGCGGCGCGCGGGCCGAAATCCTCCTCGATCAGGGCGAGCGCCAGGTCGATCCCCGCGGTCACTCCCGCCGACGTGTAGAAGGGGCCGTCCTTCAGGTACAGCGCATCGGCGTCCACCCGCAGCCGCGGGAAGCGACGCTCGAGGTCGGCGGCGTAGCGCCAGTGGGTGGTGACGCGGCGCCCATCGAGGAGTCCCGTGGCGGCCAGCCCGTAGATGCCCGTGCAGACGGACGCGATGCGACGGATCCCGGGCGCCCGCGCGCGGATCCAGGCCGCGGCCCTCTCCTGCGCGTCCGTGCCGCGCAGGCCCCGCCCGCCCGGAACGATCAGCGTGTCGAGGTGCACGCCCGGGGCGGGGAGGGTCAGGTGCGCCTGCAGCACGATGCCGGACTCCGCCGTGAAGCTCGGCCCGTCGAGCCCGAGGACGACGACCTCGTACGGCGACCCGGCGGCGCCCTCCTCGCCGCGCGCGACGCTGAACGCGTCGGACGGCCCGATCACGTCGAGCGCCTGGACGGCGTCGTAGCCGAGGATGCCGATGCGGCGGGGCTCGGTCATGCGTGGAAGGTAGCGCCGGCGGGATCCGGCCTCAAACCCCGTCCCGCCCCGGTCCAGCGTGCGCGCGGCGTACGCCTCGGCGGTGCCGGCCGCGTCAGCCTGGCGCGCGCGCAAAGGACCGGCCCGAGCGCTAGCCAGGCGCCGCGGCGCTCGCGCCCTGCCGCTTCACGGGGCCCGGCTCGGCCGGCCCCACCGCCGGCTGTGCCGAGAGCAGCGCGGTCCAGGTCTGGCGACCGACACGGCCATCCACATCCAGCCCGTGGCCCCTCTGGTATGCCCGCACCGCCGCCTCGGTGCGCGGGCCGAAGGTGCCGAAGCCGGGGTCGCCCGGCGCAACGATGCCGAGCAGCCCCTGGAGCTTCTCGACCGCCGGCCCGCGGTCGCCGCGGCACACGACCGGCCAGCGCCGCGGCGGCTCGGCCCGGGGCAGCGCCTGCTTCACCGTGTCCCAGTCGATCCCGGTGGCCAGGTCCTCCGGCGTGCACACGATCTCGTAGTGCATCGGATCCTTGAGCCTGCGGTAGTTCCCGCCCCAGCCCCAGACCTGGACACCGTTGCCGGAGCGGATGCGCTGCGCGCTGCGCACCATCGCCCGCGGCATGTCCGTGACCAGCACGTTGTCCGCGCGGTACGGGTTGGTGTTCCAGTTGATGTCGATCGCGATGCCGAAGGCGTGCAGGCTGTGCCCCGTGCCGCCGGTGATCTGCCGGCAGTTGTAGGCGCCGGTGTCACCCGCGCGCACGGCGTAGCCGTGGGCCTCGAGGACGCGGCCGAGCGCCCGAACCGCCGTGGCCGCGCTCGCGTGGCATTCCACGCTTACGCCCTGCACCAGCTCCACGGCGACCATCGTCGAGGGGTCGCAGGGCGGCGCCCAGGCCGTGCGCAGCTCCGCGGTGGTCAGCATGATCACCTCCCGTGAGAATGGGGCACGCCCGCACACGCCGTGCGGTGTAGCCGCCCGAGGCCGCTCCGCATGAACACCTCCGGGTCAGAGGAGCGTGAACCCGCCATGGCAGCGCCGGCGTGAAGCCGATGCGAGCTCGGCGCGCGGCGTCGCGGGTGGATCCTGCGGACGGGGAGGCTGGTGCGTCGTGTGTCGCAACGGGCAGGGGCAGGTCGCGGCCGCAGGCTCGACGAAGATGTGCCGGGTCCGCCCGGGGTGGCAATGGAGACGTGGCACGACAACGGCTCCCGCCGGCTTGCTCGCGTTCCTGCTGGCCGACCCCATCGGCTGGCGCCTGACGGACGTGCCTGTGTCGCGGCTCATGCTCGTGGGCCTGGCGGCACGTTCGGCTGACACCAGACCCGCTCTGGTTGCGTAGGGATCGGGGCGGGAGAGAGAATGCAATGGGTTTTTCCCGGCCGCCATGCAACCACGGCGCGCTCCGTGGTACGATGAAGGCGGCGCGCCGTTCACCAGGACGCATCCATGAACGCCATCGTCGAGCACACCGGCCACCGCCTGCGCCGCCACGTCCGCGAGGTGTGGGAATCGCGCGGCGGCGGCTTCTACGGCTTTGTCGCCATGCTCACGTTCCTCTACCTCGAGGGTGCGAACCTCGTGGGCGACATCGCGTCCCTGCCCGGTCTCCGGCCGAACCTCGGCGGCATCATCTCGTGGCTCGTGCAGAACTTCGTCCAGGCCATCCTGAACGTGGTCTGGGCCGCCATCTGGCCTGTCGAATGGATCAAGCTCTTCGGCGTCGGCGTCACGTCCGGCGCGCTCCTCGGCGCTTCCTACATCACTTACCGGCTCGTGCGCCCCACCGCGCTCCGGCTGCTCCGGGAACCCGAGGAGGCGCCCGGGAGCTAGTGGAGGGGCTACTTCCGGGCCGCGTGCGCTCTCCTTCCTCGCCGCAGGACCCGGGGACCGGCGCTGGAGTCCGACATTTGACGCGCCGTCAATGCGCGAGGATGCGGTCCAGCAGCGGGCGCATGCGCGGGTCGCCGCGGTAGGGGTCGAACACGGGATCGACGCCGAGGTCCAGCGCCGATTCGTCCTTCTGCGCCACCGCGCGCTCGAGGAACTCGAACACCTTGGCCGCTGCCCCGAGCCCGGCGTAAGCCGTGGCCACCAGGTAGGGGCTGGGCTCGGGCTGCGACTGGAGCGCCGCGAGCGCCCGCTCCGCGTCGGCCCGGCGTCCCGCCCGGGCGTAGCCGTAGGCCAGCACGGCGAGCGTGTACTGGTCCTGCGGATCCAGGGCGCGCGCCTGCTCGGCGGTCCGGATCGCCTCCTGGTGCCGGCCCGCGACCGAGAGCGTGGCCGCCAGGTTCGCGAGCGCCACCGAGCTGTTCGGCTGGAGCGCGATGGCGGCGCGGAACGCCTGCACGGCCTGCTCCGCCTGGCCGGCGTAGTTGTACATTCCGCCGAGGTTGTTCAGCATTCCCGCCGAGACCGGGTCCAGCTCGGTGGCCCGCTTCGCCTCCGCCAGCGCCTCCGCGGTCCGGCCCATGTCCATGAGGACCCAGCCCCGCTGGCTGTGCGCCACCGCCAGCCCGGGATTCAGCTCGATGGCCCGCCGGTAGTGCGCCTCCGCCGCTCGCGGGTCCCAGTCCTGCTGCCAGGCAAGACGCCCCAGGGCGAACTGCGCGGAGGCCTGCGTGGAATCGAGCGCGAGCGCGCGCGTGGCCGCCTCACGGGCCTTCGCCACCAGCGCCTCGCGCGGACCGTAGCGCGCATACGCCTGCTGGCTGAACGCGTTCGCGAGCTCGGCCCAGGCCCGAGCGTACGTGGTGTCGCGCCGGATGGCCTGGCCCAGGAGGTCCACCGCGCGCGCGAGCGCCGCCCGGTTCCCCTGGTGGGCGAAGTAGTCACCCTTCAGCGCGAGATCGTGCGCCTGCGGGTCACTCGTCCCCTCCTTCACCAGCCGCGCCGCCTGGCCGCCGGAGAGCTTCAGCGCGAGCGCGTTCACGATCGCGCGGCTGATCTCGTCCTGCACGGCGAAGACGTCCTTGAGCTCCCGGTCGTACGTCTCGCTCCACAGGTGGTAGCCCGTGCCGGCGCTGATCAGCTGCGCCGTGATGCGGACCCGGTCGCCCTCCTTGCGAACGCTCCCCTCGAGCACGTTGCCGACCCGCAGCGCGCGGCCGATCGAGTCGATCGAGACGCTCATCCCCCGGAACGCGAACGCCGACGTGCGCGACGCCACGCGCAGCCCCGGCAGCCTGGTGAGCGCGTCCAGCAGCTCGTCCGCGAGCCCGTCCGAGAAATACTCCTGGTCGTGCTTCGGACTCAGGTCCAGGAACGGCAGCACGGCGATCGAGCCCTGCTCCGCCGCGGCGGCCGGAGCCGCTGCCGTGGCCGTTGCGTCGCGCCCCGCCGCCGCGGCCGGCGCACCGCTGCGCCCGCGGCTCACGAACGCCACCGCCGCGCCCGCCACCACGAAGATCCCGGCCAGCATGAGCAGCTCCGGGCCGCTCACGCGCTGCGTCCCCCTCTCGCCGTGGTACCACGCCACGACGAGGACCGCGAAGAAGCCGACCCCGAGCAGCACCACCGCCGCCCGCAGCACCAGGACCGGCCAGGCGAACGGCTGCGCCAGCAGGTCCAGCACCTGGAGCACCACCCACGCGCCCGCCAGGTAGGCCAGGGCCCACTGCGCCAGCTTGCGATCCTTGAGCACCTGCCAGGAGATCATGGGCAGCCACGACGAGGCGAGGATATGGCGTGGGGGACGAGAGAATTGTAACGCATGCGGCAGGGCGGACGCCAGAGAGAGAGGCGAGCTCCGGCCGCGCCCGCGGAAGGGCGCCGAGCGCCGCCGGCGGCGCTTCGCCTGAAGTCCGCCGCCGGCTCCCGCAGCGCGAGACTCGAACCTAGCGGTCCTCCACCACCAGCGCCATCCCCCGCCGGACGGTGATCGGCGCCGGCCGGTCGAGGCGACGGATCGCGCGGTAGACGGCGTCGCGGAGCGACGTCTCGCGCGGGTCGTCCACCAGCCAGAAGTCGAGCTTGTTCATCACGTAGGCGTAGCCGAGGCGAGCGTCGGGGTCGGCGAAGCCGAACGAGCCGCCGGCGCCCGGCGCCCCCAGCGCACGCGGGCTGGAGCCGAATGGGGCGTCCGGCCCGGGCCGCAGGAAGCCGAGCGAGAAGTAGCTCGGGATGCCGAGCACCTCGTCCCGGAGACGTTTCACGTCCGGCGGCGCGGTCAGCCGGGCGAACGTCTCCGGCGTGATCCCGATCTCGCCGCCGCCCGCGGCCAGCGCCGCGTACGCCCGCGCAATGGCGCGCGCCGTGCCCACGCCGTTGCCCGCCGGCAGCTCCACCTCGAGCCAGCGCCGGTCGCCGAAGTCGAGCCCCGCCGGGATCGACAACGACCTGCGCAGCAGCGACCATGGCCAGAGCACCCGCCGGAGCAGCTCCGGCGTGGAGTGCCCGAGCGCCAGCAGCGCGCGCCCCGGGGAGAGCGGCTCGAGCACCCCCGGGGGCGGGTGGGCGACGAGCGCCGCGCCGCCGGCCGCGGAGATCGGCCGGCTCGGCGCGTCCGAGGACAGCAGCCGGCACCTATCGGGCCGCCCGGCTGCACACCTGGAAGTGTAGTCTCTATCGCTACTTGCAGATCCCGCCATCGTGCCTGGCTGCGCCGCGGCGGGCAATCCGCCACGCCGGCGGACCAGTGATGCGGCAAAGCGCCCCACCTCTCCTGCACCTTGCTGCACGCCCCTTGCACAAGGCCCCGGCCGTGGTTCGGCACGGGCTCGAGCGAGGAGGCATGGTGGGACGGGCGAGGCATGGGTGGGCGGCGCTCCTGCTGGCCGGGACGCTGCTCGCAGGCGGCGCGCGCGGCGAGCTGCGCGGACAGGTGCTGGCGGCGGGGCTCGGCGCCGCGACGGGGATGGCGGCGGGGGGCTACATCACGCTGAGCGTGGTCGTGGCCGGCTCGCGGACGGGGCACTACGTCGCCAACATCAGCGACGTGCTCGGATGGGGCTCCATCCCCGTGCTCGCCGGCGGCGCCACGGGCGCGGCGCTCGGCTGGTTCGACCCGCCGCGGCTGTGGGGCGTGATGGGCTACGGCGCCGCCGGCACCGTGCTCGGCGCGGCGCTGGGCGCCCTGGTCGGGCACCTGGCCTGGTCGCCGCCGGAGGGGAAGTGGGCCGGCGCGGCGATCGGCGCCGGGCTCGGCCTCATCGCCGGCAGCACGATCGGCGTGCTGTACCCGATCGGCCACGGCGGCGGCGGACCGCTCGGCCTGTCCGGCGCGCGCGTGCCGATCGCCGTCCGGGTGCCCTTCTGATGCGCGCGCGGGCGGGCGCGGCCGCCGGAGCACTCGTGGCGCTCGCGGCCTCGGCGTGCGTGACGTCGCATTCCGGACTTCCGCCGTGGCAGCCGATCGAGGCGCCGTCACCGGACCGGGTCGAGGCGGTGCTCTTCCTGGCGGGGGACGCCGGGGAGTCGGTGGCGGAGAGCACACCGCTGATCGCGCGGCTGCGCCAGGAGGTCGAGAGCTGGGCCGCGCGGCTGCCGCGCGACTCGGCCGTGGTGGTGCTCTATCTCGGCGACGACGTCTACCCCGCCGGCGTGCACGCGCCGTGGGACCCGCTCTTCGCCGCGGACTCGACGCACCTGGCCGCCCAGCTGGACGCGGTCTCGGGACCGGTCGCCCGGCGGCGGGGAGCCCGCGCGTACTTCGTCGCCGGCAACCACGACTGGGGCAACCAACCCGGCGCGGCCGGGATCCAGCGGCTGGAGAACCTCCAGGCCATGATCGACCGCGCGCGCGCCCGCGGGATCGCCGCCTGGCTGCGCCCTGCCGCCGGCGAGGGCGGACCGGTGGCGGTCGATGTCGGCCGGCACCTGCGCCTCCTGCTCCTCGACACCGCGTGGTGGCTCTACGAAGCGGAGGAAGAGCCGAAGGGCGCGCTGCTCGCGGCCGTCGAGGGTGCGATACGCGCCGCGGGCGGGCGCTCCGTCATCCTCGCGGCGCACCACCCGTTCGCCTCCGGTGGACCGCACGGCGGGCTCATCCCCTTCTGGCAGGGCCTCGGCGTGCAGTGGCTGCTCTACAAGTCCGGCGCCCTGCTCCAGGACCTGAACTCGATCCCGTTCAAGGAGCTCCACAACGGGCTGCTCGGCGTCTTCGCGCGCACCGGGGCGCCGCTCGCCTTCGCCGCCGGCCACGACCACTCGCTCCAGGTGCTCCGCGACACGGCCGTGAACGCGCCGCGTTGGGCGCTCGTCAGCGGCAGCGCGAGCAAGCGCACCAGGATCGGCTGGGACTCGCGCATGCGCTTCCGCCGCTCCTCGCCCGGCTTCATGCGCATCGAGGTAAGAGGCGACGGCCGCGTCGCCCTCTTCGTCGAGGCCGCCGACAACGCCTTCGCCTCCTGCCCCGCCGGGCCCGACCTCGCGAAGTGCATGGCCGACGGGGTGGCGGCGTTCAGCACCGCGTACTCGGCGTGGCTGAAGTAGCCCCGCGGCCGCACCGTGCATCCGGGCGGAAATCACTCTTCACGGCGAATCTCGGCGAGCGTATATTTCCCGTTGCATCCTCGCCGGATGCAACGATCTCCTGCTGCGCCCATCCGCACGCGCGACGCCGCGCTCCCTGCCGATTCGGGGACGAACCTCCCGGAGGAAGGCCAATGTCCGCGTTCCATGCGTCGTCGCTCCCGATACTCGGGCTCTCCCTGCTCCTCGCCGGCGGCGCGCGGCCCGCGCCGGGCGGCGCTCTCCCGCCCGTCAGTCCCAATCGCAATCTCCAGCCGGCCGGCCGCCTCCGGGGCGGGGTGCTGACCGTCGCGCTCGAGGCCCGGCGGAGTGCCTGGCAGATTAACGGGCCCGCTCGCCCGGCAATGGCGGTCGAGGCCTTCTCGGAGCCGGGCAGAGCGCCGCTCGTCCCGGGGCCGCTTCTGCGGGTCCCGCGGGGAACGGAGATCCGCGTGTCAGTGCGGAACACGCTCGAGACTCCGCTCACCTTTTTCATCCCCGCCGTCGTCCGGGGCGGCCCGGACCGGATGACCGCCATGGACTCGGTCGTGGTCGCGCCCGGTGGCGTGGGCCGGCTGACCACGCGCGCCAGCGTGCCGGGCAATTTCGTCTACCGCGCCACGACGCCGGCCGGCGTGAACCGGCTTACGGAAGTGGCCGGACTCCTGGCCGGCGCCCTGGTGGTGGACACGGCAGCCGTCGTCGCACCGGCGCGCGACCGGGTCTTCGTGATCATGGAGGCGCCCGATTCCGAGGCCACTGCCTACCTGGACACGGTGAAGGTCGTCAGCCCCGCGTTTCCGGTCGGGCGTGAGGTGTTCACCATAAACGGCCTCTCCTGGCCCGCGACGGAGCGGATCCACGCCACGGTCGGCGACTCGCTGCACTGGCGGGTGATCAACGCCACCAACGACGTCCACCCGATGCACCTGCACGGCTTCTACTACCGCGTCGACGCCTTCGCCGGACCCGAGGCCGACCGGCAGGGCCGGCCCGCGCCGGGACAGATGGTCGTGACGCAGCTGATGACGCCGTTCTCCGGGATGTCCATGACCTGGTCGCCCGACCGGCCCGGCAACTGGCTGTTCCACTGCCATTTCGCGCTGCACCTGCAGCCCGATTCCGTGTCCGCGGCGCCGGGCGACCCGCACCTGCGGGGCATGGTCGGGTTGGTGATCGGGACGCTCGTGGCGGAGCGGCCCGGTGCGCGCCCCACCTCGCTCGCGGCGCCGGCACGGCGGCTCCGTCTCGTCGCCGTCACCGGCCCGGCGCCGCTCGGCCGCGGCCCCGACTCCGTGCCGTCGATGCATTTCGTGCTCGAGGAGAACGGCCGCCGGACCGACACGGGGCGGGACTTCAGCCCGGAGCTCGACCTGACCCGTGGCGAGCCGGTCTCGATCACGATCCTGAACCGCCTGGCCGAGCCCACGAGCGTCCACTGGCACGGCATCGAGATCCAGGACAGCTACTATGACGGCGTGCCCGGCTTCAGCGGGGAAGGCGACCACCTGACGCCGGCGATCGCGCCGGGCGATTCCTTCGTGGCGCACTTCGCGCCGTCGCGCTCGGGCACCTTCATGTATCACGCCCACATTGATGATGTGCCGGAGCAGGCGGCCGGGCTGGAGGGCGCGCTCATCGTGCGCGACCCCGGCGCCACGCCCGCGCCCGACGATCACGTGTTCTTCCTGAAGGGCGCCGTCCGTAGCCGCGCGCATCCGCTGGAGATCGACGGCCAGCCCGACCCCGACACGGTCGTCCTGCACGTCGGCCGCACCGCCCGGCTCCGCCTCATCAATCTCGCCACCACCAACCCCGTCCCGTGGTTCTGGCTCACGGCCCGGCCGGACAGCGCCCTCACCCTGCAGAGCGACCCCATGGTGGTCCGCTGGCTGCCCGTCGCCAAGGACGGCTTCGACCGGCCCGCGTCCGCACGGGTTCCCCGCACCGCGGGCCAGATCGTCGCCATGGGGGAGACCTACGACTTCGAGTACACGCCCCACGAGCGCGGGATGCTGCGCCTCGAGGTGCGCGCCAACGGGAGGCAGCGCCGTCTGCTCATCAGGGTGCCCATCCGGGTGGAGTAGCCGGGGCGCTCCCCGCGAGGTAAAGGCCGCGCCCAACGCGGGGCGTCGCCCAGCTACGAAGCGGGCTCAGCGCCCCGCAGGCGACGACAGCATCCGCCGCGCGACCTGCTCCGCCAGCCCCTTCGCGTCCGCCGCCGCGTCGTTCGTCAGCACGATGACCACCGCGCGGCGACCGGGGATGCGCAGGAAGGCGTCCCGGCGGCCGCCCTCAATGCCGTAGGCGCCGAGCACGGTCATGCCGTCCAGCGTCTCGGCCGTCCAGCCCTTCGTCGCGTCCACGCCGCGCCAGGTGGCCGGGCTCTCGAGGCCGAGCTCCAGCCGGTAGAGCTCGTCCACATCCGAGCTCACCTGCCCGTCCGTGTCCGCGCTGGTCCGGTGCAGCCCGATCGGCGGCCCGATCTCGCGCGCGAGGCAGCGCCCGAGCGGCTTCATCGCCTGCCAGCGCTCCTGCGCGGCGGCCGCTCTCCGCGCCGCGGCGGCCCGGGCGGCCGCACTCGCCGCCGCGGCGCCCCCGCCCCCCGCCCCGCGCGGCGCCGCGGGCGGCGGCAGCTGGGCGCAGAGCGCGGAGAACACCGCGGACATGCGGCCGAGCGGGAACTGCGGCAGCGTCGTCGTCGGCATGAGCCGCTCCTGGTCCGGCACGCCGTACGACGCGTCCACGAACACCTCGCCGTCCATGGCGGCGAGCACCGTCGCGCCGCCGCGCGAGGCGTCGGCGTAGCCGGCGAAGAGGCTGTCCACGAAGGCCTGCGTCAGCGGCGAGTCATCGATCGCGCGGTGGGTGACGTGCCGCGTCGCCAGATCGTAGCGGTCGCCGGGGTGGAGCGTGAGGAACGGCTTGCCCGGATCGGTCGGGTCGTTGCCGCCGTAGACGAAGGCCTTGTTGCGCCCGACGATCACCGCCGTGTCGCCCCGCACCACCCACGCGGTGCCCTCGTCCTCCGACATGCCGAGCAGCCGCGGGTAGCGCGGCATGATCGAGTCGGCCAGGTCCGGCAGCCGCTCGCGCGCCACCACGTGCTGGTCGATGCCCACCCCGCGCAGAAACGCGAAGCCCTTCTCGTAGCCCGGGTAGTCCATGATGAAGTTGTCGTTCGACGGCGCGCCGCGGACGAGGAAGTCGCCCAGGATCGTGGCGCCGGCGGACGAGCCGCCCACTACCCCGCCCCGCGCCAGCAGATCGTGGAACGCCTGCTCCGTCTTCGTCCCCGCGTACGCATCCACCAGCCGGTACTGCCGCCCGCCCTCGAACCAGACGCCGCCGGCGCGCCCGATCGGCGCGGCGAACGAGTCCGAATCCGCCACCTTCCGATCCGTCGTGAACAGCACGTGCACGTTGCGCGCACCGTGGGCGCGCAGCGCCCGCGCGCCTCCCGCATCCTCGCCGTAGGAGGCGCCGCCACCCGCGTTCGGCACGTCCAGGATCAGCGCGTCCCGCCCGCCCGCCGCGGCAATGAACCGCGCGTAGATCTCCGGCCCCAGCGCGCCGCCGCCGACCACGATAACGGTGCCGTGCGCCGGGCCGACCGTGGTCGTGCCGGGCGACGCCCCGGCCTCGCCGCTGGCCTGCGCGGACACCACGGCCGGAAGGGCGAGCGCGGCGAGGAGAACGAGGAGGTAGGCGCGCGGGACGCGGGGGAGGAGCGGCATGAGGCCTCCAGCGAAGTCTCGGATGGATGGAGCGGCGTCAGCGGGTGACGGGTCGAAGATGCGGCCGGCCCCACCGCCGCGCAACGAGCGGCGGTCGCCCGCCGGCGAAGCACCTCGGCTCGGGTCCCTCGCGCGCGGCCCGGCTCCACGAAGCAGCTCTCAGCCGGACGCCGAAGCTTCCCCCGGCACGAGGAACTCGCAGCGCGGGCCGGCCGCCCGGCTCAGCCGGATGTCCAGCGTCGCGAGCTTCGCGCCCAGCTCCTCGGCGACCGCGACGTACCACGCGTCGTAGGTCGTGAGATTCGCCCGGAGCGCCCAGATCCTCTCCCCGAACGGCGCGTATGGGAGCAGGTCGAGGTCCAGGACGAGGAGGTCGGCGTAAGCGAGCGACGCCGCGTCGGCCGACACGTCGCCCGCGAGCGCCGCCCGCCGGAGGATGTTCCCGACCTCCGCGAGCATCAGGTGCGGCGCCGATGGGCGCTCGCTCGCAAGAACCGCCTCGGCCCACACCCCATCGGCTCCGCTGTCGATGAGGGCCGCCACCACCACAGACGCATCGACAACCAGGCTCACCGGCGCTCGGCGTCCCTGTAGGACAGGATCCGCTCCCGCGGAAGTCGTGTCCCCGTCCGCATCTTCCTCTCGCGAATCCGTGCGATCAGGAGCTCGGGATCCGGCCGGCGCGACATCTCCACCAACTGAGCCCGCAGGTATTCCTGTAGCGAGCGGCCGCTCGCCGCGGCCCGCGCCGCCAGCTCGTCGCGCGTCTCATCGGGCACGTCGCGAATCGTGATGGACTTGCTCATGGTGATACTCTACTGCGGCTGCATGCACAATGCAAGCGCCCCGCATCAGTGAGTGACACCCCGGGCCGCGCCGGCCGCGGTCGTTCCCGCCTCGATCTCCTCCCGGGCCAGTGCTTCCGCCGACTCCTTCCGCGCGTCGAACGGGCGCAGTCGGAAGCGCCAGTGGTAGCGCGGCGCGAGGAGGCGGTAGGCGTCGTGGGTCTGGGCGCCCCACGAGTTGTCGCCGCCCACGCCCAACTGGTGCAGGTCGAGATCGAGGAAGACGAGGTCGCGCGGCACCACGTCGCTCGTGTGGCGGTTCACCGTCTCGTCGCGGTCCACGTACCCGGCACCCGGGGACTCGAAATCCGAGGGCAGCTCGTCGTGCGCCTCCACCTCGAGCAGCGGCGCGCCGACCGCGAGCAGCCCGACACCCGCGCTGTCCGTGAGCGCCACCCAGCGCACGTCCGCGCGGTTGCCGTTCTCCTGCGGGCGGACATACGGGAAGTACCAGTCGTCGATGGTGTTCCGATAGCGTCCGACGAACGCCGCGGTCTTCCGATCCCGGTAGTTCTCGAACGGTCCTCGCCCGAGCCACTCGATGTTGCGGAAGGCGCCCCGCAGGATCAGGCTCGTCCCGACGCGCGGGAATTCGGGCAGCTCCGTTGAGGCCTTCGTGAGGTCGTCCTCGACGAGGATGTCCCCGGAGCCGAGCACGCTGTAGACGGTGGCGAAGCGCGCCACGGGCAGCCCCGCCTCGTCGTGTAGGTCCTGCTCGATCGTCACGCGGACTTCGCCCGGCGCCGGCTGCTCCACATGCGAGGCCGTGACCGTCCGATCCCGCCCGGCGTAGCGCCACGCGCGCGCGCGCCGCGGCAGCCCGTTGCCCCAGTCGTTGTCCGTGGCCGGCCGCCACAGGTCCGGCTCGAGCCCCCGGCGGAGCAGCTCGGTGCCGTGATAGGTGAGCGACGCGAGCGTTCCGTCGCGCAGGTCGAAGCGGGCGGTGACGTCGCCTCCTGCGACGACGGCGTCGCTGTCGCTCTTCGCGAGCGAGAGCGCCGGGAGCCCGGAGACCGCCACGTGCGACGCGGGCACGTGCACCGGCAGCTGCAGCTGCTCCGTCGCCACGACGTGGCCGGCGGGGACGAGCCCGTCCGCGGCGCGGCGGACGAGGGCGAGGTCCAGGAAGTACTCGCGGCCAGGCTCGGCGCGCGGCACGGTGTTGCCCGGCCGGATCGTGCGCGCTCCGCCCGGGGCGGCCCGTGCCTCCCGCGGCAGCGTGTAGCCGAGCCGCACGGTGCGCGACCCCCCGGGGGCCACATTGAGCTTCGCGACGACGCCGGAGTCCAGCGCCACCCCGTCGCCCTCGATGCGCCAGTGGAGCTCGAATCCCGCGAGCGGGGTGAAGAAATAGCCGTCGCGTACGCGGATCGTGCCGGCGGCGAGGTCCACCGCCTCGAGCTTCACGTTCTGGTAGACCTTCTTCACCTCGTGGAGCCCGGGGTGCGGCGTGCGGTCGGGCGAGACCAGGCCGTTGATGTTGAAGTTGCCGTCGCTCGGCGTGCCGGGCGGGCCGTAGTCGCCGCCGTACGCCCAGTACGGGCGGCCGTTCCAGTCGTGCTCGCGCAGCCCCTGGTCCACCCAGTCCCAGATGAAGCCGCCCTGCAGCTTCGGGTAGCGCTCGATCGCGTCCCAGTACTCCTGGAGATCGCCGGTGCTGTTGCCCATGGCGTGCGCGTACTCGCACATGATGAGCGGGCGGTCGGCGTCGCTCGTCGCGTAGCGCTCGAGGTAGGCGACGCTGGGGTACATCGGATCCACGATGTCCGAGTGCCGCTCGCGCACGTTCGACTGCTTGCCCTCCCGCTCGTACATCTCCGGCCGCGTGCCGTCGCGCGCCTTGATCCAGCGGTAGGTGGCCAGGAAGTTGTGGCCGTCCCCCGCCTCGTTGCCCAGCGACCAGATGATCACGGACGGGTGGTTCTTGTCCCGCTCGACCATCCGCTCGGTGCGGTCCATGTGCGTGAGCAGCCACTCGGGCTTGTCGGCGAGCGTGACGTCCGGGTCGTAGCCCATGCCGTGCGACTCGAGGTTGGCCTCGTCCACCAGGTAGAGCCCGTACTCGTCCGCCAGCTCGTAGAGCCGCTCCGGCTCCGGGTAGTGCGACAGCCGGATCGCGTTGATGTTCGACTCCTTCATGAGCCGGAGGTCACGCCGCATCGTGGCCTCGTCCTGCACGTGCGCCGTCACGGGATTGTGCTCGTGCATGTCCACGCCCTTGAGGTAGATCGGCCGCCCGTTCAGCAGGTAGCGGCCGCCCTTCACCTCGCTCGAGCGGAAGCCGACCCGGATGGCGAGCGATTCCAGCGTGCGGCCGCCGGCGCCCCGGCCCATCGGTCCGGCAGGCACGTTCGGCGTCATTCCGCCGGGCCCCTCCAGCCCCGGTTTGCCAGGCCCGTCCAGCACCTTCGCGCCTGCTTCCTCCAGCGTCACGGTGAGCGTGTAGAGGTTGGGCGCCTCCGCGGACCACAGCCTGGGATGCGACACCGCGCGCTCGACGTGCGCCGTGGCCGTGTCACCCGCGGCGAGCGTCACGCCCCGCCGCTCCTCGGCGATGACGCGGCGGCCGTCCCAGAGCTTCAGGACGAGGGCGTACCGCGCCGGCGATGCGCTCGCGTCCCCGACCCGCTTCCCGGCCGCGCCGGCGCCGGCTGGTGCGCCGGGGTTGCCAGGCGCTGAGGCGCCGGCTGGTGCGCCCGGGCCTCCGGGCGCGCCGTCCACGCCATCGCTCCCCACCACGACGTCCACGGCGAGCCGCCCGTCGCGGTAGTTCGAGGCGAGGCCGGCGCGGGCAAAGACGTCGCGCACGTGCACGCGCGGGCGGGCGTAGGCGTACACGTCGCGCGTGATGCCGCTCAGCCGCCAGAAGTCCTGGTCCTCCAGGTAGCTCGCATCGCTCCAGCGGTAGACCTCGGCCGCAAGCATGTTCGCGCCGGCGTGCACGAAGCGTGTGACGTCGAACTCCGCCGGCGTCTTGCTCCCCTGGCTGTAGCCCACGATCCGGCCGTTCACCCACAGGAAGAACGCCGAGCTGACCGCCCCGAAGTGCAGGTAGATCTCGCGCCCGTCCCAGTCGGCCGGGATCGGGAACGCGTGCCGGTAGCAGCCGACCGGGTCCCGGTCCCGCGGCAGCTCCGGCGGCGTCGGCCGGCCGTCGGGGTGGAACGGGTACTTGATGTTCACGTAGATCGGCACGCCGTAGCCCTCCCGCTCCCAGTTGGAGGGGACCGGAATGGTGGGCCAGGCGGAATCGTCGAAATCGGTGCGGTAGAAGCCCGCCGGCGCGTCCGCCGGCCGCGCCGACCAGTGGAACTTCCAGCGCCCGTCGAGCGAGCGGTACCACGGCGCCTCGGTCGGGTGCTCGCTCTGGTAGAACGGCGCGAGCGGCGCTGCCCGCGCCTCCGCCTCCGTCGCGTACGCAGTGAAGCTCGCGCGCGGGGCCACGGTGTTCCGGTGCACGACCGCCGGGTTGTCCCAGTCCGGGAGGGGCCCGGAGCGGACGGGCGTGTCGGCGGGCAGGGGTGTGGAGCGGACCGGGGTGCCGGCGCGCAGGGGTGTGGAGCGGACGGGCGGGTCGGCGGGCAGGGGTGTGGAGCGGACGGACCGGGGGCGCGCCGGCACGGCGGCCGCCGCGGCACAGCCGGACGCGCTGGCGGCGAGCGCGAGCGCGAGGAGGGAGAGGCGAATCGGCACGGGGAGCGCTCCTTGGGGTCCAGGCTGTGGGGGCTTCGTCGCACGGAGGAAAATAGGGCATCCGCCTGCCCATTGCGCCATGGACCTGCCCCGCCGCGCTGGCGATGCTCGCGTGGCGAGCGGGCGGCGCGTGCGAGAGTCGCGCGGCGGCGCGCACCGGAGCCCGATCGTGGCGTCCGGCGGGCGCACACGGGAGCCCGATCGTGGCGCCAGCCCGGCGCACAAAAAAGTCGAACCGTCGGCCCCGGCCGCCACCATCCGGCGATTGGATGCGCCCGGCGCACAAGAGAGCCGAACGGTCGGCCCCGGCCACCACCATCCGGCGATTGGATGCGCCCGGCGCACACAACAGCCGAACCGTCGGCCCCGGCCGCCACCATCCGGCGATTGGATGCGCCCGGCGCACAAGAGAGCCGAACGGTCGGCCCCGGCCACCACCATCTGGCGATTGGATGCGCCCGGCGCACACAACAGCCGAACCGTCGGCCCCGGCCGCCACCATCCGGCGATCGGATGCGCCCGGCGCACACAACAGCCGAACCGTCGCCCCCGGCCGCCACCATCCGGCGATCGGATGCGCCCGGCGCACATGGGATGGAGCGGGGCACGACGTGACCGTTCGCCGCGGCCCTTCCGGGAGGACTGATTACGATGAGCGAAGCGGGCAATACCGGTCCGAGCCGGGATCTCGAGGACCGCGTGGCGGATGTCGCCGCCCGGCAGCACGGACTCGTCACGCGGGGGCAGCTCGTCACGGCGGGTCTGTCGTCGTCGGCCGTGGGCCGGCGACTTCGGGCGGGGCGGCTGCGGCAAATCCACCGGGGCGTCTACCGGCTCGGCCCGCTCACGGCGCCATTCGCGGCGGAGATGGCCGCAGTCCTGGCCTGTGGCTCCGAGTCCGTCGTGAGCCATCTCAGCGCCGCCGGGATCTGGGTTCCCGCGGCCGCCGAGCCGAGGCCGCGGCAACCCTCGCGAGTGGAGATCACGACGACGAGCGAGAAAGGGAGGCGTCGCCCCGGAATCCTCGTCCACCATGTGGCGCGGCTCGACCCGGACGAGCGGACGACCTGGCAGCAGATCCCGATCACCACGCCGGCGCGCACGCTGATCGATCTGGCCGGCGTAGTCGGGAGCCGGGAGCTCGAGGCGGCGTTGGCGCGGGCCGAGCGGGAAGGCCTCGTCGCCCATGGCGAGCTGCTGCGCCATCTCGAACGGCACCCGCGTCGTCCCGGAAGCGGCGTGCTGCGCGCACTGCTGGAGGCGGACGGCGACCCGGCGCTCAGCCGCTCGGCGGCCGAGGAGGAGTTTCTCGCTCTCACCATAAAGGCGCGGCTGCCGCGGCCTGCCACCAATGTCCGGATCGGCGCCTACGAGGTCGATTTCCTCTGGCGAACGAAGGGCATCGCCGTGGAGATCGACGGCTTCCGGTACCACTCGTCGCGGCCTCGCTTCGAGGGCGACCGTCGCAAGGATGCCTGGCTCCTGGCCCATGGGATCACGGTCGTGCGGCTGTCCTGGCGCCAGATCACGGAAGACGCGCTGGCGACGGCCGTTCAGATCGCCCTCGCCCTGCACCGTGCGAGGGGCCCCGCCGCCCAACGGTGATGGCACGCCGGGCCGCGGGCGCGCAAGTCTGGCCGCGCGCCGTGCCCCGGCGAGTGTGCGGCGCGACGTGTCCGCCGCGGGCGCGCAAGTCTGGCCGCGCGCCGTGCCCCGGCGAGTGTGCGGCGCGACGTGTCCGCCGCGGGCGCGTCTGCAATCCGCCGCTCGAGGACATCGAAGTCCCTGAGACCACCGAATCCGGGTCGGGTCCGGCGTACACAACCGCCGAACCGACCCGGCCCGGGGCGACGACCTGGCTTCCTTGTGCGCCAGCCGCACACAACCGCCGAACGGACCCGGCCGCGGGCGACGACCTGGCTTCTTTGTGCGCCAGCCGCACACAACCGCCGAACGGACCCGGCCCGACGCGACGACCTGGCTCTCTTGTGCGCCAGCCGCACACAACGCCGAACGCGCCCGGCCCGACGCGACGACCTGGCTCTCTTGTGCGCCAGCCGCACACAACCGCCGAACGGACCCGGCCCCGGGCGACGACCTGGCTTCTTTGTGCGCCAGCCGCACACAACCGCCGAACATACCCGGCCGCGGGCGACGACCTGGCTCTCTTGTGCGCCAGCCGCACACAACCGCCGAACGGACCCCGCACCGGCAGTCGGCCCGCGACATCGTCGCCTTGCTGGATAGCCTGGGAATCGCGCGCGTGAGGGCGATCGGCCTGAGCTCGGGTGCCATGACGCTGCTCCACCTGGCCACGATGCAGCCGGACCGGGTCGAGGCCATGATCCTGGTCAGCGGCACCACGCACTTCCCCGAGCAGGCGCGGGTGATCGGGCGCGGCATCGCCGAAGGGGGGCTGCCGCCGGAGGTGTACCAGCACTTCGTCGCCTGCGCACGCCGAGGCGTGGCGCAGGCGCGTGAGCTGGTGCGCGAGTTCGCCGGCATCGCCGACAGCCACGGCGACATGGAGTACACCCGCGACTCCCTCGCCGCCATCCGCGCCCGCACCCTCGTCATCCACGGCGACCGCGATCAGTTCTTCCCCGTGGAGATCGCGCTCGACCTCTACCGCGGCATCCCGCACTCGGCGCTCTGGATCGTGCCCGGCGGCGGCCACGTGCCGATCTTCGGCCCCGAGTCCCGGGAGTTCCTGCGGCTCGCGCTCACGCAGCTGGCGGGACCGGCCCTGACGGATCCGCTCGTCGGCCCGCGTTGAAGCGCCGCCTCAGCGCGCCGACTCGAGCACCTGGTCCTCCCAGGAGAAATCGGGGCGCGGCCGCTGCTGCCGGCGATACCAGGCGTACGTGTCGCGGAGCCCGTCGTCGAGCGGGGTGAGCTCGAGGCCGAGCTCCGCGCGCACCCGGTCGCTGCGGACGACGAGCGGCGGGAGGTCCAGGTAGGCGCCGAAGTAGTAGGGCGGCGCGGCCAGTCCTCCGCCGGCCGCCTCGAGCCGCTCCCGCGGGATGTGCACGAGGTCCGCGGGCCTGCCGGCGATGTCCGCCAGCAGCCGGACGAAATCGTCCTGCGCGATCGGCGGGTAGCCCGCCAGGTTGTAGGCGTGGCCGATCGCGACATCCTCGTCGGCCGCGAGCACCGCCGCGCGCGCGACGTCGTGGACGTGCACCCACTGCATCGGACGCGAGCCGTCTTCCGGCACGATGATCGGGCGCTCAGCCAGCAGCCGGTCCCAGAAGAACGCCTCACGCTCGAACGGGTTGTGCGGCCCGTAGATGAACGCCGGGCGGAGCGTGCTGACGGGAAGGCCGCCGCGGCGCGAGAGCTCGAAGAGGGCCCGCTCGCTGTCCGCCTTCTGCGCCCGGTACGGGCTCGGATCGCTCGGCGGAACGAGCGGCGCATCCTCGTCGTATTCGCCGCCCACGCCGTAGACCGCGATGCTCGAGGTGAACACGTAGCGACGACCGGGCAATGCCGCCTCCGCGGCGGCGCGCACCTGCTCGCCCGTGGTCCCGCGCTGCCAGTCGTAGACGTTGTCGAAGACGAGGTCGAACGCGGTGCCCTCCAGGGCGGAGCGGACCGCCGCGATGTCGTTGCGGTCGCACCGGATCTCGCCCACGCGATCGCCGAACGGCGTGCCCGCGCCGCGGTGCATGATGACGACGTCGTCGCCGCGCTCGAGCAGCCGCTCCACGAGCGCCTGGCCGATGAACTGGGTCCCGCCGATCACGAGCGTCCGTGCCATGATGCCTCCTCAGCCGCCGAGCAGGGATTCGATGCCGTCGATCGTCGGCCAGGTGCCGGGCCGCACCGGGCCGCGCACCCTCTGGCGCTCGCGGGACGCGAAGTACGGGTTGACGCACTGCCCCTCGCAGGTCGGGTAGACGAGCACGTCGCCCACGTCCAAGAGCAGCGGCTGGGGCTTCTTCAGCACCCTGCGAGACTTCCCCGCGACCGGGCCGGCGGCGAGCCGGGTCCGCAGCTCCGCGAGCATGCGACCCCGCTTCCTCAGGTCGCCGGCGCCCATGCCGAGCCGCTCGAGCATGGAGATGTCCTCGCCTCCGTCAATGATCGCGAGCGCCCGCGCCCGCGCCTCGGGGCAGTCGATCCCCCGCCTCGCGAGCTGGTCGGCCACCACCAGCCAGAAGGTGGTGTGGTCCTCATCCCCCGGAGCCACAGCCGCCGGCTCCCGCTCGCGCAGCAGGGCCAGCAGCTCGCCCCCGTCGAACGGCAGCCGGGCGACCGCGCCAATCGTCGCCCGCAGGTCCATCGCGAAATCGCCCGAATAGAGACTCGTGCCCCAGACACCCATGGCCACAACAGTGGCGCCGATTCCCGCCCCCTGCAAGCGGTTCCGGCGCGGAGCGGAGTGGAAGACCGACCTTCCCGAGCCTGAAAGGTCGGGGAAAAAGCTGACACGCGCGCGGTCGCCGGCCAGGTTGGCCCCGGCCGGACCAGCGGGCTGGCCGGCGAGACCAGAGGCGAGGGGCTCCGCACGCGGCGCGTGCGGGGCCCTCTGCATCCGGCCCGCCCGGGGCCGCATCAGGCGCGGTCCTTTCTTTCCTCGTTGCACGGAGGTCTTATGCGCACGACACTGCCCCCCCCGTCTGCTCGCCCTCGCGCTCGCGCTGCCGCTCGCAGCCGGGTGCGCCGGGGACAACCCCGCCTCCGCGCCCGCCGGGCTCACGGGACCCCGGGTGAGCGCGTCCCGCCAGATCGGCGGCGCCGCGGCACCCACGCCCACCGGCGTCCCCTCGGGCGAGCGCCTGGTCGGGCAGGCCGCCACGGGCGGCGAGTCCTTCAGCGAGCTGGACCTGGACCTGAAGTTCGCCAACTTCGCGTTCGCCGAGCACGGGCTGCTGCTGGGCTACGGCGCGGGGCTCGCCGTACCGCTGCGCACCGAGGGGGAGCCGGCCAGGGCGCTGACGTCGGTCGAGCCGTTTCTCAACCTCGGCTACAAGAAGGCCGCCTGGGAGGTGGAGACCTTCGCCCGCTTCGGAATCCCGACCTCCGGCAGCGACGGGGTCCCGGCCAACGCGGAGCTCGGCACCAACCTGTCCGTGCTGCGCCACTTCGGAGAGCGCCTCCAGGCCCTCCTCGAGATGGACACGACCTCGCCCCTGGGCGGCGGTGACGACCCGGTCCTGGCGGACCTCACCCCCGGCGTGAAGGTCCAGCCGCGAGATCCAGCCACTCCAGACTCAGCTCACCGGGAACACCTTCCACCCATGCTGCCGGGTGGCCGCTGCGTCCTGCTCAGCACCCGCCGCTCTCGCACGATCCTGCGATGCCAGGATTGCGGCGGGCCTTCCGCGCCACGATCTTGCGAGGCCACGCGCGATCCCGGTCCTGATTCCCCGGCACCCGAACCCGAGTCCGCTTCCCAACCCCTGACCATGCAAGGTCTCCGCACCTTCTTCGCCGAGTTGCGGCGCCGGCGCGTCTACCGCGTGGCGATCGCCTATCTGGCCGTCGCCTTCGGCGTCCTCCAGGGCGCGGACGTGCTCGTGCCGGCGCTGCACCTGCCAGGCTGGACCATGACGCTGCTCGCGGTACTCGTGATCCTCGGCCTGCCGGTCGCGCTCGTCCTGGCCTGGGCGTTCGACATCACGCCGGAAGGTGTGCGCCGGACCGCGCCGGCGGCGCATGCGACGCCGGGCGCGCCAGCTTCCACCGGGCGCCTCGCGCGCGGCGTCGCCACCGGCATCGGCGGGCTCGCCCTCGTCGCCGGAGGCTGGGTGATCTGGCGGCATTTCTCGCCTCCGGCCGGGGGCGGCTCCCTGGACCCGAACGTCGTCGCCGTGCTGCCGTTCCGGGTCGCGGGAGCTGAGCCGTCACTGCGTTACATGCGCGAGGGAATGCTCGATCTTCTCGCCACGAAGCTGGGCGGCGAAAGCGGGCCGAGGGCGGTCGATCCACGGTCGCTGGTGAGCGCGTGGCGGCAGATGGTCGGCTCCGAGGACGACGACCTGCCCCCGGACTCCGCGCGCGTCCTCGCCCGCCGGCTCCACGCCGGCCGCCTCATCCTGGGCGAGCTCGTGAGCACGCCTGGCCGGGTCGTGCTGAGCGCCTCGCTCTATGGGGTCGCGGATCACGACACGCCCCAGCCGGTGAGCGTCGAAGGGCCGCCGGACTCGATCCCGGCGCTGGTCGATCGGCTCGCGGCCTCGCTGCTCAGCATCGGCGCGGGCGAGGAACGGGACCGGATCGCCTCGCTCACGAGCACGTCGCTCCCGGCGCTGCGGGCGTACCTCGACGGGCAGGCGCTGTATCGGCGGGCGGACTTCGCGGACGCGGAGCAGTCGTTCCGGCGCGCGGTCGAGCTGGACTCCACTTTCGCGCTGGCGGCACTGGGCATCTACCAGGCGACGCGGTGGGGCGTATCCGAGAGCAACGACCCGGAGGCGCTCGCCCGGACCTGGCGCTTCCGCGACCGACTCGATCCGCGCGACCTCGCCTTCCTCGGGGCCGTCGCCGGGCCGCGCTATCCCGGCCGCTCCTCACTCGCCGAGCGGCTCGCCGGCTGGCAGGATGCCGTCGGGCGCATGCCGGACCGGGCGGAGGCGTGGTTCGAGCTGGGGGATCTCCTGCTCCACGACGGGCGCCTGATCGATATCGACCGGCCCCTCGAGCGGGCGGCCGATGCGTTCCAGCACTGCGTGCGGCTGGATCCGACCTTCGGCGCCGCCCTCGGGCACCTCGCCGACATCGCGGCCATGACGCGGGACACGGCGAGCTTTCGCCGCTACACGGCGCAACGCAGGGATCTGAAGGGACTCTACCTGTGGTTCGCCCGCTGGGAGAGCGGCGAAATCTTCGGCGACCCCGCCGCCGCGCGCCTCGTCCGCGATTCCCTGGACCGCGTGGGGCTGGACGAGCTGTCCACGTATCTCATGCTCGGCGAGCTCTTCGCGGCCGGCGACAGCATCTCCCCCGAGATCGCGAGCCGCCTCGTGCCCCGCGCGCGATCACCGCAGGAGCGGGCCTTCGCCTTCAGGGCGCTGCATGACTACGCGCTGAACGCCGGACAGCCGGCGCGCGCGCTCCGGCTCACGGATTCCCTGAGCACACCCGACGATGCGAGCGTCCCGCTGCGCGTCCGCATCACGGATGCCCTCTTCTGGGGAGGCGACACGACCGCCGCCGCGGCCGCCGCCCGCGAGCTTGCCGCCCGTGCCGCGGCGGCAGGCGCCGGCTCCGGCGCGCGCTGGAGCGACGGCTGCACCCTCGCGCAGTGGCGCCTCGCGCACGGCCAGCCGCCGGGCGACGCCGAGATCGCGCAGCGGCGCGACGCCGCGGGCACCCGGACTGCCGGCGACAGCATCGGAAGCCGCCTCTGCGCAGAGCTGCTCGAGGCCTGGCGCGCGCAGTCGCTCGAGCGACCGGACGCCCGTGCCCGCCTCGAGCGCCTCGACTCGCTGCTCGCGACCGGGCCCTCCACCGCGTTCAGTGAGCAGGCCGACTTTGCCGCCGCCCGTCTGCTGGAAGCCGCCGGGGACCGGAACGGCGCGCTGCGCGCCGTGCGGCGACGCCCGATCAACGTCAACGGCCCGCCCCGTCTTTCCGCCCACCTCCGCGAAGAAGGCCGCCTCGCCGCCCTGACCGGCGACCGCGACGGCGCCATCGCGGCGTACCGCCACTTTCTGTACCTGCAGAGCGACCCCGAGCCGGCCGTCCGGCCGGAGGTAGAGCGGGTGCGCGCGGAGCTGGCGCGGCTGGTGGACGAGACGCGCTAACTACATGTCGAGCGAGAGCCCGGTCGCCTCTGGTCGTGCCGCAGTTGGTCGTGCCGCAGCAGTTGGTCGTGCCGCCTCATGCCTCCACCACCGGCCGCTCCTCGCCCACCCCCGCCTCCCGCTCGAGCGCCAGCCCTACCCGTGCGATGGTGCCCTCGTCGAACAGCCGGCCGACCAGCGTGACGCCGTAGGGCACCCGGCGCGGCGGCGAGAAGGTAGGCAGCGGGTGCGCGGGGTCGGGCGCCCAGTCGCTCCTGGCCTTCGCGACCTCCACGAAGCCCGTGCGCAGCGTCAGCGAGGGGTGTCCGGTGAAGTTGGAGATGACGAGCATCTCGTCGCGTAGCGAGGGGACGAGGAGCAGATCCACCCGCCCCATGAGGCGGTCCATCTCGGCGGCGACCTTGCGCCGCAGCCGGTCCGCCTGCACGAAGTCAACGGCGGAGAGGAAGCGCGACTCGCGGAACAGGTTCGGCCACGCGTCCGGTACCTGCGCCGTGAGCTCGCGGTCGCGGCCGCCGAGCGTCAGCTCCTCGAACGCGGCCGCCGCCTCGGCGAAGAGCAGCACGTTGAGGCCATCGTACGGCCAGTCGGGCAGCGAGACCTCGACCGGCTCGAGCCCCGCCCTTCGCAGCAGCCCGAGCGCATCCCGGTCCACCTGCGTGGCGGGCGGCTCCTTCATCCAGGCCGGGAAGTAGCCGACCCGGAGCCCCCGCACCGCGGCGCCCGCGTCGAAGTCGAGCCGGGCCGGACGGCTGTACACGTCGCCTGCATCGGGTCCGGCGATCGCGTGCAGCACCAGCATCGTGTCCTCCACGCTGCGCGTGATGGGGCCGAGCTTGTCCTGGGTCCAGCACAGCGTCATGGCGCCCGTGCGCGGCACGCGCCCGAATGTCGGCCGGAGCCCCGTGTCCCCGCAGCGCATGCACGGGTCGATGATGCTGCCCTGCGTCTCACTGCCGATCGCAAAGGCGACGAGACCCGCCGCCGTCGCCGAGCCCGGCCCCGCGCTCGAGCCGCCCGCACCCTCCTCGGGCACCCACGGATTCATGGTCTGCCCGCCGAACCAGATGTCGTTGAGCGCCAGCGCGCCCATGCTCAGCTTCGCGACGAGCACCGCGCCCGCCGCGTCCAGCCGCGCCACCACCGCCGCGTCCGCGTCCGGCACGCGGTCCTTGAACGGCGTCGCGCCGTACGTCGTCCGGATCCCCTTCGTGTCGAGCAGGTCCTTCGCGCCCCACGGGATCCCGTGCAGCGGCCCGCGATACCGCCCGGCCGCGATCTCGGCGTCCGCCCGCTTCGCCTGCGCCAGCGCGTGGTCGTCCGTGCGCGTGATCACGCAGTGCAGCTTCGCATCGAGACGGCCGAGGCGGTCGAGATAGAGGCGCGTCAGCCGCTCGGACGTGAGCTGCCGCCGCTCGATCCAGCGCGACAGCCGCCAGACCGGCGCGAACGCGATGTCCGCGTCGGCCGAGGGGAGCGCTCCGGGCTCGGTCGTGGAGCGAACGAAGCGGTCGCGCGCCGGTCCCACCTTCATGCCGGGAAGCACCGGGTCCCAGGTGGTGCCGGGCGCGAGCGAGTCCTCGAGCGCGAGCCTGCGCGGCCCCGTGCGTCGCTCGACCAGCCCCGCCATCGACGTGCGCCAGCTCGCCGCCATCATCTGCCGCTCGGCGTCCGTCATGCTCACCCGCGCGAGCTTCTCCGCCTCCGCGAACGTGGCCGGCGAGACCGGCGGCCCCACGGCGTCGGAGGTGTTGAAGGCGGGCGTCGCACCCGGCGTGGTGTCCACCGCCGAAGCGGACGCCGCTTCGGCGCCGCCGGCCGGGGAGGACGTTCCCGCGCCCTTGCACGCTGCGAGGAGCCCGGCGAGCCCGAGCGGTGCCCGGGCGAGAAACTGGCGACGTGTGTTCATGGCGAGTCTCGGTTGGGGGAGGACTGGCCGGATCTCGGGGGCGGGACTCCGCGAATCTCCGCGCCTCCCTGAGAGAGAGGCACGCCGGCAGGCTCGGGATCGCGGGTCGGTCAGTCCGGTGCGTGCGACCCCAGAGCCGCGGCCCCTCCGTCGGGGCCGTGGCCATGGGAAGCCCCGCCGCTACTTCGCGGGCTTGGACCGCTGCGCGGTCGGCGGAAGCATCCCGTTGAGGCGCATGTAGTTGGCCACCTGGCTGTAATGGTCCGCCAGGTCCTCGACGTAGATGAACAGGGCCAGCGCGCGTGTGCCCTTCATGAACCCCAGGTCGACCTGCTCTCCGAGGTTGCTGTCGTCGGCCGCGGCCAGCGCCTTGTCGCAGAAGGCGAAGGAGTCCTTGAGCTCACCGACGAGCACGTCCTTGCTCTCCGTTCCCTTCCGCTCCGGCACGGGCGCCGCTTTCATCCCGCCGATCGCGCCGCAGATCCCGCGATTGGCCTGGGCCAGGTGCGCCCAGATCTGCCCGAAGCTCATCTGGGCCGGGGTCGGCTTGTAGGACAGCTTCGCGGCCGGCACCTCGTCGGCCGCCTTCATGAGGTTCTGCCCGAAATGCTTGCTCATGCCCTGCGCGGCTTCCGTCGTCGGATTCGATCCCGACGCGGGAGCCTGCTGCGCGGCGAGCAGGCCCGGGACGAGGAGCGCGGCCAGGCCGCAGAGGCGGACTCGCTTCATGGGAACCTCCGGTTGCTTGGGGGGATGGGACCGGCACGCACGGATTCTGGCGCCACCGGGGCGGCCGCGGCAAGGGTCTCGAGCATCCGCATGGCGAGCCCCGTCGCGCTTCCCTTCCCGCCGCCGGCACTGCGCAGCACGATGACCCCAACACCCGCCTTGCGGTCGTAGAGCATCCCGGCCGTGTAGCCGGCCACGCTGCCGCCATGGCCGAAGGCGACGCGGCCATCCTCCAGCCGCACCGCCATGAAGCCGACGCCGTAGCCGGAGCGACGCGAGCGACGCGGGAGAGACGGAGGCGCCGCTCCGGGCGATCAGAGCAGAGGCCGAAAGGCCGAGCCAGAGCGCGCGATTTGACTGGTACGAGCTTCGGGCCGCCTACGTCAGCGATGCGCTCAGCCGCTTCATGATGCGACCGAGGTCCGCAAGGTCGCGATCATCGAGCGCGTCGCCGAAGACTCGCTGCAGGAGCTCGTGGTGCCCCTGGCGGGCCTCCCCGGCCAGGGACCGGCCCCTTCGGGTGACCGTGGCGAAGGCGGAGCGGGCATCGCGGGGGTCCGGGTCGCGCCGAACGAGGCCCGACACCGCCATGCGGTCGAGCAGCTTCGACAACCCCGACTGCGACAGCATGATGGAGGAAGCGAGCTCGCTCAGCCCGAGGCGTCCCCCCGCGTTGACGAGCTGGGCTAGCACGTCGTAGCGGGCCATGGTGAGCCCGTGCTCCTTGCGCATCTGCGCCTCGAGCTCATCCCACAGCCGGCTGTGGGTGCGGACGAAGGACAGCCAGGCGGGCATCCAGCGCTCATAGCTCTCGGCCATACGGGGAGTCTAGCCAAAATACTTGACATGTCAAGTACATCGGCGTAGCATTGCGCCGGTGGCCGGTAACCATCCCCTGCGATCAGGAGCAACGATCATGGCCGAGGTCATCGTCATCGAGTTCGCGGCAGCCGGTGCCGCCAGCATCTACCCGCGCGTGAACCGGATCCTGGGATGGGACGGCGTGCCCGGTCCCGAGGTCAGGCCGGAAGGCCTCATCAGCTCGATCGCCGGCGAATCGGGCGACAAGCTGATCGTTGTCGAGGTATGGGAGTCCAGGGAGTTTCAGCAGAGGTTCATGGAGTCGCAGCTCGGCCCCGCGCTCGCGGAGGCCAGGGCCGCCCAGCCGTCGCGCGTCGAGTGGTTCAACGAGGTGATCGACTTTCACCTGTAGTGCACGGTCCTTCCGGCAGCCTGGCCGGAGGCCGGGATTCCATCAAGCGGGGAGGTGTCCGATGTTCGCGGTGCGGTTGGCCTGCACGGCTGGTGGCTGGTGGATCGGGACACAGGCCGGCGTCTGACGGTGATGGTGTGGGACACCCGGGAGCAGTACGACGCCGGCATGGCACGCATCCAGGAGGCGCGCGCCAGGGACCCCGACCGCCGCCGGCCCGCTCCGAGCGCAGTGGCGCGCTTCGAGGTGTACTGATCCGTGGGCGGAGGTAGCTGAGGGACGGTGCGAGAATCCAGGCGCGGCGGGCGGCCGATCACATCGTCCAGCATCACTCGCCTCGCGCGATGTGCCGTGGGATCGGAGTAAAGCGCGCCGACATGGCGCCGGGCCAGGGCACCCGGCGGCCCGCCGCCGGGCGCCTTCACCGCGCGTGAGCACCACCACGCCGGCGATCACGACGCCGGCCGCGAGCCAGTGCGGCTCAGCCCCGCGGCTCGGGCGCCCTCCGAGCAGGAGCGCGATCCGTCGGCGAAGGGGCCGCCCTCTCGGACGCGACAGACTTCGAGGCCGCGGGCGGCCGCGACCTCCCGTTCGTGGCGGCCCGAGGAGGCTTCGCCTCCCGAACGTTCCGGGCTCGTACGCCTCGATCGCCTCGCCAACAGCGCCGCCACCCACGACGGTGCCGGCCCCCTTCCCTCCACCCAACCCCTCATGCGGCCGGCCTCCGCTCGCCCGCATTGCCATCCGCCTCCGCGGCCACCGCCGGCCCGGTCGGGTACTCCGCCGCCACGTGCCCCACCAGGTGCGCGTGCATCTCGCCCGTCGACTCGACGAACAACACCCATCCGCGCGCCCACGCCCGAACCAGCCGTCGCACCACCCCTCGCACGCCGCCCCGCCGTGCCGCCGCCGCTCCGCTCCTCGCCTCGCGCATGCCCGTCGGCGGCAACCTCGCGCTGGACCTGGCGAACACGGCCAGCGCGCGCGAGCGGCCGCAGGTGCACGAGAAGCTGCACACGTATGCGGACGTGGTGGTGTGGGCGGAGCGCACGGGGGTGCTGGGGCCGGAGCGGGCGGCGCGGCTGCGCGCGGAGGCCGAGGCCCGCCCGGCGGAGGCGGCGGTGGTGCTGGCGCGGACGCTGGAGCTGCGCGAGGCCATCTATCGGGTGCTCTCCTCCGTGGCGGTGGCGGCCTCGCCCGCGCCCGCCGACGTGGCGGTGCTGAACCAGTACGTGGAGGAGGCGGGGTCGCACCGCCGGCTGCGGGGTGGCGAGCGCGGCTTCGAGTGGGGCTGGGGCGAAGGCGACGAGCCGCTGGCGCAGCTGCTCTGGCCCGCGGCATGGGCGGCGGCGGAGCTGCTGGCGGAGGGAGAGCTTGGGCGCGTGAAGCAGTGCGGCAACGATGGCTGCAACTGGCTGTTCGTCGATCTCAGCCGCAACCGGAGCCGCCGCTGGTGCGACATGAAGGACTGTGGCAACCGCGCGAAGGCGCGACGGCACTACGCGCGGCGGCGGAGAGGTACCGGCTGAAGCCACCGGGCGCTGCGCAAGACGCTCCCGCCGAGGCACGGTCGAGAGTCCGGACCAGCCGAGGCAGAGAGGCAGCACGGCTGAGGAGAGGTCCCCGCGGAGCGGTCGTCCCCGCCCGCCGGGGCACACGGCTTGCCCCATTTTCCAGACTGATGGACCGGCAAAGCTACCGCAGTCTTCGAGGCCCTTACTCGAGGACCGACCCGAGCAGAGGGAGGGAACAGTGGCCGAGAATCAAGACCGCCAGCGTGACGATACGTCGCGTGGCCCGACCCCGGGCGAGGAGGAATTCTACGACACGGAGGGCGCCGAATGGAGCGCCGGAGACGAGCCCCTCGGTGCCGCCGGCGCCGCGCCTGCCGCGCCCCGGCGGGAGCGCGAGGAGACCCGGGTCGGGAAAGGGGATCCTCTCGACCCCTCCGGCCGCTTCGACGAGTCCCGCAGGGGGATCTCGCGTGGGCGGGCGGCGCCTCGCGACGTCGTCGCGGAGCCCGGCTCCGAGCCCTCCGGGAGCGCCGGTCGGCTCTTCGCCGACGAGGAGGCGGCCAGCCTGCGCGCCCGCTGGGACAGCATCCAGACGGAGTTCGTGGATGAGCCTCGCGTCGCCGTGGAGCAGGCCGACGGCCTCGTCGTCGATGTCGTCCAGCGCCTGACCGACGGCTTCAGCGGCGAGCGTGCCCGCCTGGAGCAGCAATGGGACCGGGGCGACTCCGTCTCCACGGAGGACCTGCGCGTGGCGCTGAAGCGCTATCGCGCCTTCTTCGACCGCCTCCTGTCCATCTGAGCGGGCCGGCCGCGGCGAGGGCTTCGGCCCCGCCGCGGCCTTCTCCGTTTTCCAACCATGCTCCTCTCCGACCTGGTCCACGCCTCCGACCGCGCCGCGGCGACCTCCTCGCGCAACGAGAAGATCGCGATCCTGGCCGACGCGCTCCGCCGCGCCACGCCCGAAGACGAGGCGATCGCCGTCGCCTGGCTGAGCGGCACGCTGCCCCAGGGAAGGATCGGGCTCGGCCCGGCGGCGGTGCGGGAGGCGTGGCCGCCGGCCGCGGCGACGTCGCCTGAAGTCACGGTGTCCGAGGTGGACGCGGCGTTCGCGCGCATGGCCGCGCTCGAGGGCGCGGGCTCGACGGCGGAGCGCGTCCGTCTCCTCGCCGCCCTCCTCGCCCGCGCGACCGCTCGGGAGCAGGACTTCCTCGCCCGTCTCGTCCTCGGGGAGCTGCGGCAGGGCGCGCTCGAATCGCTCGTCGCCGACGCGGTGGCGAAGGCGACAGGCGTGGCGGCGTCGCGGGTCCGGCGCGCCCTCCAGCTCTCCGGCGACCTCCCGACGGTGGCGGCCGCGGCCCGGCGAGGCGGCGTGCACGCGCTGGACTCCTTCGGCGTGCGGCTCTTCCGTCCCGTCCAGCCGATGCTCGCCTCCACCGCCGAGGATCCCGACGACGCGCTCGCGAGGCTCGGCACCGCCTCGCTCGACTGGAAGCTCGACGGCGCGCGCATCCAGGTGCACCGGCAGGGCGACGAGGTGCGCATCTACAGCCGTCGCCTGAACGAGGTGACCCACGCCGCGCCGGAGCTCGTGGAAGCCGTGCGCGCGCTCCCCGCCTCGTCGCTCGTGCTGGATGGCGAGGCCGTCGCGCTCGCGCCTGACCGACGGCCGCGGCCGTTCCAGGAGACGATGCGCCGCTTCGGCCGCCGCCTCGATGTGGACCGCATGCGCCGCGAGTTGCCGCTCTCGCCGTTCTTCTTCGACCTGCTCTATGTCGATGGCAGCTCGCTCATCGACCAGCCGTCCGAGGAACCCTTCGCCGCGCTGGACGCGCTGGTCGCTCCGCGGGAGCGCGTGCCGCGGCTCGTCACAGGCGACGCCGGGGCCGCCGCCGACTTCCTGCGCGCCGCGCGCCGCGCGGGCCACGAGGGGCTCGTCGCCAAGGCGCTCGACGCAACATACGACGCCGGGCGCCGCGGTGGCGCGTGGCTCAAGCTGAAGCCCGCCGATACGCTCGACCTCGTCGTCCTCGCCGCCGAGTGGGGACACGGCCGCCGCAAGGGCTGGCTCAGCAACCTGCACCTCGGCGCGCGCGATGCCGGGGGCGGCGGCTTCGTGATGCTCGGAAAGACCTTCAAGGGGATGACGGACCGCGTGCTCGAGTGGCAGACGCGGGAGCTGCTCGCGCGCGAGCTGGGGCGCGAGCGGCATGTCGTGCACGTGCGCCCGGAGCTGGTCGTGGAGGTCGCGTTCGAGGGGCTCCAGACGAGCCCCCGCTACCCCGCCGGCCTCGCCCTCCGCTTCGCCCGCATCAAGCGCTACCGCACCGACAAGACCGCCGCGGAGGCGGACACGATCGCGAGGGTGAGGGAGATCGCCGCGCGCTGAGGGGGCGGCGCCGGGGCGCGGGGAATTTTTCGGCGTCCGGCGATCGCCACCCACCGGCCAGCACCCGCATCCCGCGTCCCGCGCCCCGCGTCCCGACGAACATTGTCCTTCGCCCCCTCATTGACCACAATGACGGTAGAGTTCCTGATGGCGCCGCGAAGCTGCCGGAGCAGCCGTCGAACGCTCCCCCTGAGAGTCGCCGTTCACGAGCCGCCCCCGCCGGCGCGCGCCCCGAGGCCGCCGCGGGTGGGGACGCTGATCCGGCTCCATTCCGAATCTGGGCGAGGTAAATGAGCGGCCATGAGGCAGGATGAGGAATCCGACGGGAGGCCACCGTCCATGAGCGTGACCGAAGAGCTGCACGCGGCGCTCACGGGCCGCTACGCCATCGAGCGCGAGCTCGGCGCCGGCGGGATGGCCAGCGTCTATCTCGCCGAGGATCTCAGGCACCACCGCAAGGTGGCCATCAAGGTGCTGCACGCCGAGCTCTCGGCGGTGCTCGGGCCCGAGCGATTCCTCAAGGAGATCGAGCTCACGGCGGGGCTCCAGCACCCCCACATCCTGCCGCT
Organism: uncultured Gemmatimonadales bacterium; assembly: GCA_963708135.1. GTDB lineage: Bacteria > Gemmatimonadota > Gemmatimonadetes > Longimicrobiales > RSA9. The sequence goes on from OY970192.1 coordinate 3,205,015, forward strand.
CTTCGACAGCGGGAGCGCCGACGGGCTTCTCTACTACGTGATGCCGTACGTGGCCGGGGAGAGCCTGCGCGACCGCCTCGACCGGGAGGGGCAGCTGCCGGTCGCGGAGGCGGTCCGGATCGCCACGGAGACGGCCGACGCCCTCGACTACGCGCACCGCGGCGGCATCGTGCACCGCGACATCAAGCCCGAGAACATCCTGCTCCACGACGGTCACGTGGCGGTGGCGGACTTCGGCATCGCCCTCGCCGTCGAGCACGCAGGCACGCAGCGCCTGACGGCAACGGGGCTCTCGCTCGGCACGCCGCAGTACATGGCGCCCGAGCAGGCGACGGGGGAGCGCCGCATCGACGCGCGCGCCGACATCTACGCCCTGGGCGCCATCACCTACGAGATGCTGGCCGGCGTGCCGCCATTCACCGGGCCCACCGCGCAGTCGATTCTCGCGCAGGTGATCACCTCCGACCCGCCCTCGCTCGTGGCGCAGCGCAGGAGCGTGCCGCCCCACCTCGAGGCGGCGGTGGCGCACGCGCTCGAGAAGCTGCCGGCGGATCGGTTCGCGACGGCCCGGGAGTTCGCCCTGGCCCTGGCGGGAGACGGCAGTGGTCTCGATGTGCGGTACGCGGGCCACGCGGGGCATTCCGTGACCGCGGTGCCGGCGCGCGCCCGCCTGGTGGCCCGGGCCCGGCAGGCGGCGCCATGGGCAGTCACGGCGGTCGCGCTCCTCGCGCTGGCGGGCGTGTCCTGGCGCGCCACGCACGCCCCCGCCGCCGCGCCGGTGCGCTTCGCGCTGTCGCTTCCTCCGGATCAGCACCTCGTGACCCGGGGATTACCGGTCGCGTTCTCGCCCGATGGGACGGCGCTCGCCTACGTCGCGACGACGGACACCGGACAGCAGGCCGCACTGTACTACAGGCCGCTCGGAGCACTCGAAGCGCGACAGCTGGCCGGCACCGAAGGCGCCTTCGGGCCCTTCTTCTCCCCCGATGGCCAGTGGGTGGGCTTCTTCGTCGGAGAGCCGGGCGGCTACGTCCTGAAGAAGGTCCCGGTCGTATCCGGCGGAGCCGTCACGGTCGCGCCGGCGCCCAATGTCGCAGGCGGCGCCTGGGGGAGCAGCGACGTGATCGTCTTCGGCTCGCTAAGGGGCCTGTTCCGGGTCCCGGCCTCCGGCGGCACACCCGAGCTGGCGATCGCGGTCGACAACGCTAAAGGCGAGAAGACCTACCTGGAGCCGCACTTCCTCCCCGGCGGCCAGACGGTTCTCTTCGGGATCAGCTACTCCGCCGCCAGTGCCGACCGCGTCGGTGTAGCATCGCTCCGCTCGGGCAAGCGCGCCACCCTCGACCTGAACGGTCTCGTGAACGGCTACCTCGACGGCCACCTCATCATCGCCGTGCGGCAGGGCGGGGGCGCGATCGGGTTGGCCGCCGTGCCGTTCGACCTCCGGCGCTGGCGCGTCGCCGGGCCCGCGGTGCCGCTGGTGAGCGACGTGGTCGGATCCTCCTTGTCCGACAACGGCTCGCTCGTCTACCTCCGCGGCGGCGGCCGGAACCGGTTGGTGTTCCTGGACGAGCGTGGCGCCCTCACGCGAGATTCGGCTCCGCAGGGACCCTACGCCACGCCGCGCTTCTCGCCGGACGGCACCCGGATCGCGCTGGAGGGGAGAGGGACCGACTGGATCTATGACATCGCCTCGGGCGCGCTGTCCCGAGCCACTGCCCGCGCGTCCGCAACATTTCCGGGCTGGACGCCGGATGGGCGGCACATCGTGTATCCGGTGTCGCCGAACGGCACGTACCAGGCGAGGAGGGAGCTGTGGTGGGTTCCAGCTGACGCAAGCGGACCGGAGGAGCGGCTGTACACCCTCCCGCAAGGCTTTGTCTTCGACTGGTGCCCGACCTTCACGCCGGACGGCGCCAGCCTTGCCGAAGAGGTGACCTCCCTGCGCACACTGCGCCACGGCCTCTGGCGACTGACGCGCACCCAGGCGGGGCAATGGCAGGGCGCCCCTCTCTTCGAGTCCAACTTCAACGTCGAGGACCCGCGCCTCTCGCCCGATGGCCGATGGCTCGCGTACGACTCGGACGAGACCGGCCGTTCGGAGGTGTACGTCCGGCCCTTCCCGGGCCCCGGCGGACGCGTGCAGGTCTCGGCCCGCGGCGGCGCGTTCCCGATGTGGTCCCCGGACGGGCGGCGGCTCTACTACCAGCCCCCGGCCCGGGGCGGCCGGCTGCGCGTCGCCTCCCTGTCCTTCACACCCGCGCTCGCCGTGCGCGCCCGCGGCGACGGCTTCGCCGAATCGGACGGCCCCGGTGAAATCGACCTGCGACCGGACGGCAAGGGCTTCGTGGCGGTTCGGGCCGCCACGCCAAGCCGCGAGGCGATCGTCGTGCTCAACTGGCGCGAGGAGCTGCGCCGGAAGCTGGCGGCGGCGGAGCGGTGACGAGCGCCGCGCCGCTAACCCGCCGGCCCCGCCCTCGGCTTCGCCCGCATCGAGCGCTGCCGCCCCGACAAGCCGGCCCCCGGGCCCTGCACCATCGCGAGGGTGAGGGAGATGGCGGGACGCTGAGCCGGCCGGGCTGCCCCGACCGGTCAGAAGCTCGCGACGACCTCGCGCACCTCGACCGTGCGGAACTTCACGCCCTCCGGCGCCCCGCGAGGCGCTTCGCCGACCCTGAGCATCGACGCCATCGCCTTCGCCGCCGACTCGTCCGGGAAGACGATCACCCCAATGCCGCGACCGCCCTGCGGGCTCAGCCAGAACCCCATCGAGGCGCCCTGCGACCTGGCCATCGGGATGGCCGTGTCGTTCAACGTCTGCCGCGCCTGGTCCTGCGACGCCCCCCCGGGCACGTCCACCTCGGTGAAAACCGCGTACATGGCCCCTCCTTCCGCTCGGTAGAGTACTGGTCACGCGAATGCGAGACTCTGCCTGTCCCGCGTCGAAACGTCAATAGTGGTCCCGCCGCCCACCCGGACCCTGCAGAAAGGTCCGCCCACACGCACAGCCGCCGGCCGGGCGCGCTCGGCGCCGCCGCCGCGGTTGCCCGGCAGGGAGGGATAGCGCACCCGGGGGCTTGCGGCAAGACGGCGGTCGTGCCGCACTGTTCGGGGCCGAACGATCCATGAGAGACGCTGGGACCGACGGAAACGGGAGTCGCAATGATCGAGCATGAGGTGGTGATCGCCGGAGGAGGTCCGACGGGGCTGATGCTGGCGGGGGAGCTGGCGCTGGCGGGTGTGGATGTCGCCATCGTGGAGCGACGCGCCGGCCAGGATCTCGTCGGCTCGCGCGCGGGCGGGCTGCACGCACGCACCATCGAGGTCCTCGATCAGCGCGGAATCGCCGATCGCTTCCTGTCGCAGGGGAAGGTGGCCCAGGTCGCGGCTTTCGCCTGGATCCCTCTGGACATCAGCGACTTTCCCACGCGGCACAACTACGGGCTCGCGCTGTGGCAGACCCACATCGAGCGCATTCTCGCCGCCTGGGTCGCCGAGCTGGCGGTGCCGATCTATCGCGGGCGTGAGGTGACCGGTTTCGGGCAGGACGACGCCGGCGTCGACGTCCAGCTGTCCGACGGCCAGTCGCTGCGGGCGGACTACCTCGTCGGGTGCGACGGCGGACGCAGCCTGGTCCGGAAGGCCGCCGGCATCGACTTCCCCGGGTGGGAGGCGACGACCAGCAACCTGATCGCCGAGGTCGAGCTGGCCGAGGAGCCGGAATGGGGCCTGGGCCGCGACGCCCGCGGCATCCATTCGCTGAGCAGGCTGGCGGATGGGGGGCCGGTGCGAGTCCTCGTGACCGAACGGCGCCTCGGCCGGACCGGCGAACCCACCCTGCGCGATCTCAGCGACGAGCTCGTCGCCGTGTACGGGACCGACTACGGCGTCCACAGTCCCACCTGGATCTCGCGATTCACCGACATGGCTCGGCAGGCGGCTTCCTACCGCAAGCGACGGGTGCTGCTGGCCGGCGACGCCGCGCACGTCCATTACCCGGTGGGCGGACAGGGCCTCAACATCGGCGTGCAGGATGCGGTGAATCTCGGGTGGAAGCTGGGCCGTGTCGTCGGGAAGACGTCGCCGGAAAGCCTCCTCGATACGTACCATGCCGAGCGCCACCCCGTGGCTGCCCGCGTGCTGCGCGACACGATGGCGCAGGTCGCGCTGCTCCGCACGGATGACCGCACCAACGCGCTGCGCGAGATCGTCACCGAGCTGCTCGGCATGGACGAGCCTCGCCAGCGGCTCGCCGCCAGGATGTCCGGCCTCGACATTCATTACGATCTCGGCGTGGGACACCCGCTGCTCGGGCGCCGCGTGCCCGATCTCGACCTGGTCGCCGCCGACGGCCCGCTGCGCCTCTTCTCCCTCCTGCACGATGCCCGGCCGGTGCTCCTCGACCTCGGTGAGCCCGGCGGCTTCGACATCAGTCCATGGGCAGGTCGCGTTCAGTCGCTGGAGGCCAGGTACGAGGGCAGGTGGGAGCTTCCCGTGATCGGCGAGGTCACCCCGCCGGCGGCCGTGTTGATTCGGCCGGACGGATACGTGGCCTGGGTGGGCGACGGAACGACGGTCGGGCTTTCCGACGCGCTGACCACCTGGTTCGGACCGCCTGCTGCGGCGTAGCGCACGGCGCGCCCAGGCGACCGGACGTCGGCGCGAGCTCGGGTTGGCTCCGGTCCGGGTTCGCTTCTTGCGCTCTGGACGGGGTCAGCGCCGGCCATACCATCCCACGACGAGAGCAGGTTGGACATGGACAAGTCGGACCTCACGCGCCTGGTGGCGCAACGCGGCGGGCGCCGCCGCCGCTGAGTCGTGGCCGTCCTGCTCGTGGTGGTTGGCTCTCTGCTCGTCGGGCTCGTGCTGACCGATGTCTTCTTCACCGTCTTCCACCCCACCGCGCATGCCGGTCCGCTGACCCGCTTCCAGAGCCGCACGGTGTGGCGGGCTACGCGACGGGTCGGCGGCTGCGGCGGGCGCACGCGCGAGCGCGTGCTGTCCGTCGGCGGTCCGGTGATCGCGGCGCTCACCCCCGTGGCCTGGCTACTCCTCCTGGTCGTCGGCTTCACGCTCATCCACTACCCCTTCGTGCTTTCGTTCGCCTTCTCGCCCGAGAACCGGGGAGCGCGCTGGCTCGACTCGTTCTACTACAGCGGCTACCTGGCGACCACCCTCGGCCTCGGCGACATCGTCCCCCGCGCCGGCGTGTTCCGGCTGCTGGCCGTGTTTGAGGCGTTCCTCGGGTTCGGTCTGTTTTCCGTGGGGATCACCTACGTCCTCTCGATCTACACCCAGCTGTCGGCCCAGATGGCCCTCGCCACCACCATCGATCATGCGCTGGCGGATGCCGATCCGATGGACTGGCGGAACCCGGACCCCACCGAGCTCCAGTGGTCGTTCACCCTGGCACGCCACGTGGCACAGCAGCTCTCCCGGGCGAACCGGGCCAACAGCCAGTACCCGATCCTCCAGTACTTCCGGCATCCCCACCCCCGCGATGCCCTTGCCGTGCAGGTGGGCCGCCTCATCCGATGGCTTCACGAGCTCGAGGCCGCCTCGCCCGAGCGGGACTGGTTCCGCAGCCGCTCCCCCTTCCGCACGCTGCGCCGTGCCGTGGACGAGTACATCCGGGAGGTCCCCCAGCACCTGCTGCCGGGACGGGACACGGGCGAGGACGTGGACTGGGACCGTGAACACGCCCGGCTCCTCCACTACCTCTGCTACGACGACGTCCCGTCCGCCGCCGCCCCGGGCCGAGCGAGGGAGCCGGGGCGATGAGCGGCGGACGCGACGCGAGCCACTACTGGAAGGGCATAGCCCGCGGCTTCGGCGGCGCGCTGCTCTTCTCGCTCCCGCTGTACATGACCATGGAAATGTGGTGGCTCGGGTTCTACATGAGCCCGCTCCGGCTGGCGGCGCTGCTGCTGTTCGGGATGCCGCTGCTGGTGGGGCTCGCCTCCATCTCGGGAATCCAGCAATCAAACGGGTTCCGCGAGGCCCTCCTGGGGGGATTGACGGCGTACGGCATCGGCCTGGTCTCCAGTGCCGTGCTGCTGACCGTAATCGGCGTGATCGGCGGGACCGACCCGCTGTCGGACGTGGCCGGCAGGATCGGGGTGCAGGCGCTCCCCGCCGGCATCGGCGCCTCCCTGGCTCGCAGCCAGCTCGGCGACACCGGGAGCCAGGCCAGGCAGAAGGAGCAGCGATCGTCGGGCGAGCCGCAGATCCATGGCGGGGCCTATACGGCCGAGCTGTTCCTTATGCTGGCGGGGTCGATCTACGTGGCGTTCAACGTCGCGCCGACGCAGGAGATGAACCTGCTGTCCTACATCGCGCGGCCCGTCCACGTCCTCGCGACCGCGGTCCTGACGATCGTGGTCATGCACGCGTTCGTCTACGCCATGGAGTTCCGCGGCGCCCCGTACGGTGGCTCCGACACGCGCTGGTGGAGCCTGCTGCTCCGATACACGGTGCCCGGGTACGTAATCGCCCTGGTGACGAGCGGGGTGCTGCTGTGGGTGTTCGGTCGCATGGAGAACAGCGTCCTGGAGTGGGTGGTCCTGCGATCGGTGGTGCTGGGCCTGCCCGCCGGCCTGGGCGCGGCGGCCGCCCGACTGGTGGTGTGAGATGACCATGACGGAACGGGACGATCACGGCGACCGGAGCGGTGGGAACGAGCCCCGCCACCGGAGCGACAACCGTCGCGGCGGTGGGGGCGAGCGTGGCGGTCCGGCCGACGGCGGCGAGGGCAGGCGCCAGAGCGGCGCTGGCGGCACCTCGGTCTGGGAATGGGTGGTCGCCGGGATGAGCACGGCCCTGGTGCTGGCGCTCATCGCCTACCTGGTCTACCTGGGAGTGTCGGCTCCCCACACACCGCCGCACGTGACCATCAGGCGAGACACGGTGACGGCCATGGAGGGCGGCTACGTGGTCACCTTCACCGCTCGCAACACGGGCGGGGCCACGGCGGCCTCGGTGCAGGTGGACGGAGAGCTGAAAGCGGACACGGCGACCATCGAGAAGCGGAGCGCGACGCTGCGCTTCGTCCCGGCCGGCGCCACCCGCCATGGCGGGCTGTTCTTCACACACGACCCCCGCTCCTACCGCCTGGAGCTGAGCGCGAGCGGTTACGACCGGCCCTGATCTCCCCTGAGCGGCCGCCGGCGAAGCCCGCAGCGAGCAAATCGCTGCGGGCGTTGCGCATCTCCGTCATTCCGCGTGGAAGCGCGGACGCGATCTGGCGCGGTAAGCCCCGCCGGTCAGCGCCGCCGGAGCGCGGCCGCGGGCGAGGAGCCGCCGAGCGTCACGGCCGCACCGCGGGGCGGTGGCGGCCGGGAGCCGGCCGGATTCCGCTTCACGACGCGGAATATGGCCTTCGAGAGACGGGGCCTCCGCCTGCGCCGGTGAGCCGTATCGTCCCACGCCGCCCCGGCGCTCCGAGGCGAGGTGGCGCCGGCACGCTCGACCATCTTCCGTAGATCGTTCTCGTCGAAGAAGCGCGTCAGCATCTCACGGTTCCGGGCGAGTCGTTCAACGGAGCGCGATCATGCGATCGAGATCTGCGCGAGGGCATCACGGCCGTGGGGAGATCTCCCACGCGAACGTCCCCGAACCTCCCTACGCCCGCGGGCCCTCGCTGTCCTTACCTTGGCGGCATCCCCCCGCTGGCGAAGCCGGGAACCTTCACGCCGGAGGAAAGCATGCAGCTGGGGCCGTCCACCATGCGACTGCTGCCGAGTGGAAGGTCTGGACTCAGGCGGCCCTGGCGTTCGCGACCATCTACGCCCTCCTTACCGGCACGGTGTACTACGGCCAGCTGACGTACGTGGCACCGCACATGTTGCGCGGGGACATGGCGGGGATCCTCGCCATCCTCTTCCGGCGCGCCGAAACCCTTGCCGCGGAACCCGCCGTGTTCGCCGGATGAGCTTCCGGAAGGATCTGGCTGTCGCGAGGGCGCGGCTCGCGAGCGTCCCGAGCTCCGTCTACGAATCCACGTTCGGCGACATCGAGTACCTCCTGGAGGGTGCGGGACCGACGGTACTCGTGTGCCACGGCGTTACCGGCGGGGTAGACCAGGGCATTCGCCTGGCCCGGGACTTCCGCATCCTCCCCAATGGGTGCCGCTTCCTCTACGTATCGCGATTCGGCTACCTCAGGTCCTGGCTTCCCGAACATGCCTCCGCGCAGCGGCAGGCGAGCGCCTACCTCGAGCTCCTGGACCACCTGGACATCCGTCGCGCGTTCGTCTTCGGAAACTCCGCAGGTGGCCCCTCGGTCATGTGGTTCGCCATCGACAGCCCCGAGCGGACGCAGGGCCTGATCCTGGTCTCATCGGTCGTGCCCGGTGCCCGCGTCGCCCCCACGCCGGGGCCCGTGTTCAAACATGACCTCCTGTACAAGAACGCCTTCGAGGCCGCACTTCCCATCACGCGGAGGAGCCACGGCGTCTTCTTCGACAACGGAATCTCCACACCTTCGATCGAGGACATCCCGTTCGAGCGAATCGCGGCACCGACCCTCATCGTCCACGCCGTGGATGATCCCGCCCCGCCCATCGCCGGCGCGCGTGCAGTCGCCGCGAGGATCCCTCGGTGCGATCTGGTGACGTTGGATGGAGGTCATCTTCTCCTGAGACGGGGAGATGACGCCCGGCGGGCGATCGAGAGGTTCATCGCCCAGAATCCGTGACCGTGCGCCCGCGCGTCCCGGCGCCGGGGTCCACCGCGAGCCCCATCTCGCGCCGCACGCGCGCGGTCAGCCGCGCAAAGCGCGGATCCGCGCGCAGCGGATCGAGGGCCGGGTCGGCGAGAACCGCGCGGTTCGGCCACTGCCAGTTGCTGCGGTCGAGCCATGCGAACGCGCTGTCAGGCTCGCCCAGCGCCGCGTAGGCGCGCGCGAGCGGAACGGCTGCGATCTCACCCGTCCTGGCGCGTTCCAGGTACGGCAACGCTTCGGCCTTCCGGCCCGCGCGCGCGTACACCATGGCGAGATCCGCCGAATGCTCCGAATTCGGCACCAGCCGGTACGCCCTGGACACCTCCCGGATCGCGAGATCGTGCATGCCTTTCTCGGAATAGCTGTAGCCCATCTGCGCGTGCGCCGGTGCCCAGGCGTCGTTGATCTCGAGCGTGCGCCTGAATTGTGCGATCGCGCGATCGTATTCCCGGTTGAAGTAGAGGGCCGAGCCGTACGTGATGCTGATGGCCATCGCGTACGGGTCCAGCTCGTCGGCGCGGCGACTCTGCTCGAGCGCTTCCTGCAGCCGCCCCATCCCGGAGAGCAGCATCGCGTACCATGCGCGGGCGGTGGCCTGCTCCGGGTCGAGCTCGAGGACGCGCAGATACTCGCGTTCGGTGGCCGGCCAGTTCTTCTGCCACCAGAACACGGTGGCCATGGCGCTGTGCGCCGCTGGCGACCTGTCGTCGAGCGCGATCGCCCGCTCGGCCGCCTCTTTCGCGCGTCTGTAGCTCTCCTGCTCCGATCCGATCGAGAACCGCAGCTGGTACATCGTGAAATACGCATCCGACAGGCCGGCGTAAGCGTCCGCGAACGTGGAATCGCGCTCGATGGCCTTCAGGTAGAACGTGATCGCCTGCTGCTGCGCGTCCTTGCTGCGCGTGCTCCACAGGTCCCTTGCCCGCCGGTAGAGCTCCAGAGCGCCCGGATCGCGCGTCTGACCGCTCGGGCTCGCGAGCGCATGGGCGCCGCCCGCTTTCTCGACGGCCGATCGCGGCCGTGACGCCAGGAACGCCGCGAGCAGAACGGCCGTGGCCACGACTCCGGCCGCGAGCGGGCCGCTCCGGCGGGCGATCGTGCGCCGCGCGCGGTACCAGAGCGTCTGGTCCCGCGCGCGCACGGGCTGCCCGCCGAGGTAGCGCCGGAGGTCCTCGGCCAGCTCGCCGGCGGATGCGTAGCGCTCCGCCGGCATCTTGCGCAGCGCCTTGAAGACGATGGCGGCGAGGTCGCGATCGACGGCGGCAGGAAGCGGCGAGGGATCCTCCTCCAGCACGGCGGTCTCCAGCTCGTGCGTCGTGCGCGCGCGATCTCCGAACGGCGTGTGGCCCGCCAGCAGCTCGTACAGCACGGCGCCGAGCTGATAGACGTCGGTGCGCTTCGTGGCATGGGCGCCACTCACCTGTTCCGGCGCCGCGTATTCCGGAGTCATCCACCGCATCTGCGTGCGCGTGGGCGCCGCCCCGCCACCGGGACCGGGCTCCAGCATTTTCGCCAGCCCGAAATCCAGCAGCTTCACCGTGCCGTCGTCTCGGACCAGAATGTTCGAGGGCTTGAGGTCCCGGTGCACGACCGAGCCGCGATGCGCGTACTCGACCGCATCCAGCACGCCGAGGAAGAGATCGAGGCGCGCGCGCACCGGCAGCTCGCCGGCCGTGCAGTAGCGCTCGATGGGTTCACCACGCACGTGCTCGAGCACGATGTAGGGGAGCCCATCATCGGTGACGCCACCATCGAGCAGGCGTGCAATGTTCGGATGATCGAGCGAGGCGAGAATCTGACGCTCGGCGCGGAAGCGGACGACGTCGAGCTCGGAATCGAAGCCCGGCCGCAGCAGCTTCAGCGCCACCTGCTGTTCGTACTGACCGTCCGCGCGGCGCGCGAGATAGACGCGCGACATCCCGCCGCGTCCCAGCTCGCGCACGATGCTGTATGCAGCGATGCGACGACCTTCCTCGCCCGCGGCTGTTTCCGCCGACTCGGACTCGGTGAGAAACGCCGCCGCAATCTCGGCGACGGGCGTCTCGAGGAAGCTCCTCGCCCGATCGACGCGCGCGAGCAGCCCCGCCACCTCCCGCTGTAGCTCCGCGTCGCCGGCGCAGGCGGTCCCCAGCGCCTGCGCCCATTCGCCGGGATCGGCGGACAGCACCGCCTTCAGGACCCGCTGAACTTGCCGCGCGCGCTCAACGTCCATGGGGCTCCGTCGCGACGTCGAGCTCGGCGACGAGAAACAGGCGCGCGCGCAGCCAGTCACGCCGAACCGTGCGCTCTGAGATGCCGAGCATCCCGGCGACCTCCTGCTCGGACGCGCCGCCGAAGAACCTCAGCTCGATGATCTGACGCAGCCGCTCCTCGACGGCATCGAGCCGATCGAGAGCCGCGTCAAGCGCGAGAATCTCATCCAGCTGCACCTCGAGCGCGGCATCTCCATCCGACAGTGTGACCGCCCGCCAGGCGCCGCCGCGCTTTGCCGCCCGCCGTTGCCGCGCGAGATCCACCAGGACCTGGCGCATCGCGCGCGAGGCGGCGCCGAAGAAATGTGCGCGGCTGTCCCACGAGGTGCCGTCGCCGTGGCCGAGCTTGAGGTAGGCCTCGTGCACCAGCTCCGTGGTCGTCAGACTCGCCTGACCGCGCACGCGCAGGTGCCGGCGCGCCACCCGCTTCAGCTCCGTGTAGGCGGCGGCGAACAGGGCGTCGGACGGACCGGGACCGGCTGGAGGACGGGCAGGCATCAAACGATCACGGAAGGGACGGGTGACGGGCACGCGCTCCCGCGTGCATCCCGCAAGTTGGTCGAATCTGCGCGCTTACGACCCCCCGAGTCAAGGAATCAGAAGAACCCTGGCCGGTTCCCCGCGGGAATTCCGTATGTCACAGGTACCAGCCACAGTGACGGTCATTCCCACAGGAGGAGGATCATGCCCATCCCCGCACGCGCCGCGACGGCGGCGCTCACCCTGACATTCGCGCTGCTGGCCTGCAACGACAGCGTGTCCCCGGAGGCGACCGCCGCGCAGGCGCCGCGCGCCGACGTGGCCGCCAGCACCGGCGGTGATCACGCGCTCGTCAACGGCCAGGGGATCCAGTGGGGCGACGCGCTCCCCTGCTTTGCGCCGGGAGCGAAGCTGGCCGTCGTCGAAGGCAACCCCCTCGCGCCCGGAAAGGTCTGGACCGTCCGCCTCCTGCTCCCGGACGGCTACGTCGTCAACCCGCACTGGCACCCGACGGACGAGAACGTGACCGTGCTGAGCGGCACCCTGCTCTTCGGCTTCGGGCAGCACTACGACGAGAGCGGGATGACGGCATATGGCAAGGACGGCTTCTTCACCGCGCCCGCCGGGGAGAGCCACTACGTGAGGGCCCGGGGCCGCACCGAGATCCAGGTCCACGGCCTCGGGCCCTTCGCCCTTATCTACGTCGAGCAGACCCACGGCGCCCTTCCCGACTGCTCCGTCCCGTCCTGAGTCGGACGAGTCCCGGCCGATGCCCCGGGGACGCCCCATCGGCGTCCCCCGGGTCGCTCGCCCAGATGCTTCAGCTTCTCGACCGCGTTCTGGTTTTCCGGGTTGAGCTGCAGCGAATGGCGGTAGGCGCGGATCGCGTCCTCCCTCCGTCCCGCCGCCGCGTATGCCTCCCCGAGGCTGTCGTAGACGTTCCAGGAGTCGGGGTGCAGGCGCCCGTTCAGCTCGAACAGCACCACAGCCTCCACCGCGTCGCGGGGCAGGATCGCGTAGCCGAAGCGATTCAGCCCGTTCTCTGGCAGCAGGAGGTGGTCCGGCGTCGCCTTGCGCTCCTTCTCGAACAGGGCGACGGCCTCCTTGACCTGCCCGGCGCGCGCCAGCCTCAGGAACTCCTGCTGCGCCGCCACGCGGACGTTGGTTTGCGGACGGCTGATCGTCCACACGTACGCCGCCACTGCTTTCTGCTGCTCCCGTGTGAGCGGCATGCCGCCGCTCGGGTGCATCTCGAAGCGCCGCGGAGTGACGGCCTTGAATTCCTCCTTCTTCACGCCCCAGAAGATGGTGTGGAGGATGCCATCGTAGTCTCCGTCGCTGTGCAGCCACTCGACGTCGGCGAGGCTGGGCGCGAACCGGCCGCTGCCCACGCCGGCGACGGCGTGGCAGGCGATGCAGCTGCCGTTGTTGAAGATCTCGCTGCCGGCGAGGACGCGCTCAGGCGTCACGCTGTCGGGGATGGCCACGGGCCTGGCCGGCGGGTTCCGTTGCGCCGCCACCTCGGTGGTGGATCCGGTCCACGCGAGAAGCATCATGCCCAGGATGAAGCCCGCTCTGCTCACGATGCTCGTCTCCGGATCTCGAGGAGGGTGGGCCGGCGAGGCGCTGAGGCTCACGGATTTCGGGGTGCTCGAACGGTGAATCCGGCGACGTGGCGATCGGTTCCCGCCGGTGGCGCGCGGAACGAGAACATGCGACGGCTTCGCCTTCCGTGCCGGCTCGGAGCGCGGGAGTCTACGGCCTCGCCGCTGAAGGGCTGCCGCCGGCTTCGGTGAGCGCGCGCTCGAGAACGGGGTCGTACTTCCGGGCGAAGTCGTCCGCGGACCAGGGCACCACCTCGTCGGGCGCGATCCCGTTCCACTCGATCACCTTCCTGTCGGCGGTATAGGCGATCCAGCGCGGCACCGAGTACTGCCATCCCTCGCCGAGGTCGAAGCGCACGGGGTTGCCACTCGCGCCGATCGTGGTGTCTCCGAGCACGCGCACGTTCGGCAGCTCGCGCATGGCGGAGATGAAGCCCTCGCTGCTGCTCGCGTCTCCGCGGCCGACGAGCAGGTACACGGGTCTCAGGTACTGCCACGTGCCGCGAGGCGAGATCGGCTCCGACATCAGCGGCCCGAGATCATCGTGACGGGGGCCGTTCCGGTACTGGACGTAGCCGCCGATCCACGCCGTCGCCGAGAACCGGCCGGCGACGGCGTACGCGATCGAGCTGTTGCCGCCCGGATTGGTGCGGACGTCGAACACGATCGCCCGCGTTTCACGCAGGCTGTCCAGCGCGACGTCGACCGCCGTCGCCTGCACGTGCTCTCCACTCCAGTCGCCGATCACGATGTAGCCGACATCGCCGAAGCGGCCCCACCCCCATCCGCTGCCCGCGGTCGTGTGCCAGCCCGCCGTGGCGACGTAGGCCAGCCACGTATCCCGGTCCCAGTTCCGCGCGATGGACGGGGCATACGTCGGGACGGCCGCTCCATCCGGCCGGTAGAGACTCGCATGAAGGTCCCGCAGCGGCGCCAGCATCTCGAGCACGAGATCGCTGAGCTCCGCCTGGCTCGTGGCTGCCTCCGCCCGTGGTCGGTACTCCGCCCGCGCGGCCTCCCAGTCCACGCCCTTGTACGGGAAGTAGGGATACGTCTCGTCGAAGTGCCGCCAGAGGTCATCGAAGCGGCCGACGTACGCGCGGCCGTCGGGACCGGTCGCGTCGCTGCATCCGCCCGCGGCGTAAGCCAGGGCGAGGAGCGCGATGCGGGCGGCTTTCGCGACACCGAATCGGATGCGGGCCATTCCTGCCGTCCCGGGAGCCGGGCGCCCATGAGGTGCCTGCGGGCGCCGCTCCACATACGTTGCGCTTCCCCGCCCCGCCCTGCTGTAGGACAACCTCCGCGGTGCCGTCGGGGAATTCCCCACACGAGGATCGCCTGGACGGTGCGGGGTCGCCACGGCTCGTGCTCGTGCGCGAGCCAGACCAGCTCGGGGTCGAGCGCGAGGCGGCGGCGGTCATCCCGTTCCCTGCCTTCATCGCGATCACGTGCTCCACGAACTGGTCGAGGGCGATCTCGGTCCCCTCCTGCCAGCCCGACGCCTTGTTCTTCTCGAGGTCGGACTCGTCCCGGTGCAGCGCCGTGAAGACGTAGCGGGTGCCGGCTCCCTCGCTCTCCATCGTCATGATGGCGGTGATCGGAACGTCGTCGAAGACCGCCGGACGATAGCCGGGGAACAGCATGGAGGTCCAGACGAGCCGCTCCATCGGAACCACGTCCAGGAAGCAGCCCAGGTTGGGAACCTCCTGGCCGTCGGCCAGCGCGATGTCGATGCTGAAGACGCCGCCCGGCCGCACGTCCATCTCGGCACGCGACACACGCCCCCAGGCCCGGGGCATGTACCACTCCTTGAGGTGCTCCGGCTTCGTCAGCGCTTCCCAGACGAGCCGCCGCGGGCGCGTCGATGAACCGTTCGAAGACGAGATCGAGCTTCGGATCGATCGCGAAGTGTTTGCTCATGGGTCGGACTCCTTCTCCTTGAGTTGTTTGACGTACTCGTCGAACCGGTCCAGCCGGGCTTCCCACAACCGACGCCGCTCGGTCAGCCAGTCCTCGGCGACGCTCGAACCGTTCGGGTACGATCTCGTAGGTCCGCACCCGCCCCCGCTTCTTCGACCTCACCAGCCGGCTCCGTTCGAGCACCGCCAGGTGCTGCACGAACGAGGGGAGCTTCATGTCGAACGGTGCCGCCAGCTCGCTGACCGTGGCCGGTCCGACCGACAGCTGCTCCAGAACTCTCCGCCGAGTCGGGTTGGACAGGGCATGAAAGACGTCGTCGGCGACCGCGGATGGAGCCATCTCGACACCACTCGATCCGGTTGGGCTGCGTGATCCGACGAGGGAGTCTAGCACCGAACGATACTAAGGTCAATACCTAAGTATAGGTTCACGGGTCGAGCGGCGGTCCAGGCCGTGCGATGGATCGGGTCAACGGTGAGACGGCGGGACGGCCGGGATGGGATTGGGGTTGGGGTTCGGGTTCGACCGGGCAGCTCACCGGGGTGACCCGGACGCTCGCCCGGACGGTTTGCGGGGGCGGCGGGTTCACGGATTCCCCGCCCACCCCGCCCTACCCCCGCCCACCCCCGCCACCCCGCCCTCGCCGCGGGGGGGAGGGAGAGGGGTGCGGGCGGGGCGGGCGGGGGTAGGGCGGCGCGGGGCCGGCAGTGAACCCGCCCCACCCCGGCAACCGGCGGCGCCGGAATCCTGGCTTACCCGATGGACCCTCCGCGTCGAACCCGAACCCGAACCCGAACCCGTCCGTCCCGACCCGGGTCGGCAGCCCCGAACCGCCGTTGTTGCCTATTCCGGTGATTCCGTCCACGAGTTCCGGAGGAAGCCGTCCAGCGGTTCCGGCGCAAGCCGTCCACCCGTTCCGGTCCATGCCGTCCACACGGGAGCTTGGCCCGCTCTACGCCGGCCGACTTCGCGGCCGGCGCTCTGTTCACCCCAGGCCCTGAGAAGCTCGAAAATTCTCGCTTGTAATGGACCAGAAACGGGGTGAGGAGCAGAAGTTGAGTATTCCGGCCCAAGCCGGCCACCGATTCCGGTCGAAGCCGGCCACCGATTCCGGACCATTCCGTCCACCCGTTCCGGAGCAATCCGTCCACCGATTCCGGGGATTCCGTCCTGCCATTCCGGCGGAATCCGTCCACCCTTGGGGGAGCGAAGCCGACGCTGGATGACCTGAACCAGACCAGCCGCCACCTTGTGCGGGTCCTGAACCCGGAGGAGAGATGGCGGCGGAGAGGTTGTCCATGCGGAAGATCAAGGAGGTGCTGCGGCTGAAGGCTGCAGGCCATGGGAACCGGGCGATCGCCCGGAGCCTGCGGATCGCGCACAGCACGGTCCGCGAGTACCTGAACCGGGCCGAGGCGGCGGAGCTGGGCTGGCCGCTGCCGGAGGGGCTGACGGAGGCGGAGCTCGAGGCCCGGCTTTTTCCGCCGCCGCAGCCGTCGAACGTGGCGCGTCCGCTGCCGGACTGGGCGGAGGTGCACCGGGAGCTGAAGTCGAAGAAGCGGAGCGGCGTCACGCTCCAGCTGCTCTGGCTCGAGTACAAGGAGGACCACCCGTACGGGCTCCAGTACAGCCAGTTCTGCGAGCGGTACCGGCGGTGGCGGGGCGGGCTCGACCTGGTGCTCCGGCAGGAGCACCGCGCCGGGGAGAAGGTCTTCGTGGACTTCGCCGGCCAGACGGTGCCGGTGGTGGACCGGGGCACCGGGGAGATCCGCGAGGCCGAGATCTTCGTCGGGGTGCTGGGCGCCAGCAACTACACCTACGCCGAAGCGTGCTGGAGCCAGGAGCTGCCCGAGTGGATCGGCGCGCACGTGCGCATGTACGAGTACTTCGGCGGGGTGCCGCAGCTCACGGTCCCCGACAACCTGAAGGCAGGGGTCCGCCACGCCTGCTACTACGAGCCGGACCTGAACCCGACGTATCACGAGCTGGCGGTGCACTACGGCACGGCCGTGCTGCCGGCCCGGGTCCGGAAGCCGAGGGACAAGGCGAAGGCGGAAGCGGGCGTGCTCCTGGTGGAGCGGTGGATCCTGGCCCGGCTCCGCAAGCTGACCTTCTTCAGCCTGGCCGAGCTGAACCGGGAGATCGCTCGTCTGCTGGAGCTCCTGAACGACCGGCCCTTCCAGAAGCTGGAGGGCAGCCGCCGCTCGCTCTTCGAGACGCTGGACCGGCCGGCGCTCCTGCCGCTCCCCGAGCAGCGCTACGAGTTTGCCCGCTGGAAGAAGGCCCGGGTCAACATCGACTACCACATCGATGTCCTCGGCCACTACTACAGCGTGCCCCACACCCTCGTCCGCCAGCAGGTGGACGTGCGCATCACCCGCACGAGCGTCGAGATCCTGCACTCCGGCCGCCGGGTGGCGGCGCATCTGCGGAGCCACCGCAAGGGTGGCTTCAGCACGGAGCCCGGACACCGGCCCAAGGCGCACCAGAAGCATCTCGAGTGGACGCCGTCGCGAATCGTCGCCTGGGCCGAGAAGACCGGGCCCGCCACGGGCGAGCTGGCCCGGCAGATCCTCGAGAGCAAGCCGCACCCGGAGCAGGGCTACCGCGCCTGCCTCGGTCTCCTGAGGCTCGGCGATCGACACTCTCCCGAACGGCTCGAGGCCGCCTGCGCCCGCGCGCTGCGGATCGGCGGCGTCTCGTACCGCTCGGTCAAGTCCATCCTCCAGAGCGGACTCGACCGCCTCCCCCTGGAAGAGCAGGCGAGCCTCGCCCTGCCCCAGAACCATGAACATCTGCGCGGCGGGACCTACTACGCCGCCGCCGCCAACGGAGCCCTCTCATGCTGACGCACCAGACCCTCGACCAGCTCCACGAGCTCCGCCTCACCGGCATGGCCCAGGCCCTGGAAGAACAGATGCGCATGCCCGACGTCGAGAGCCTCGCCTTCGACGACCGTCTGGCCCTCCTCCTGGAACGGGAGATCACCTTCCGCGACGACCGGCGCCTCACCCGGCTCCTCCAGGTGGCCAAGCTCCATCTTCAAGCCGCCATCGAGGACCTCGACTTCCGAAGCCCTCGAGGACTGGAGCGATCCCTCATCCTGCGCCTCTCCAGCGGCCAGTGGATCCGCGACCACCAGAGCGTCCTGATCTCCGGCGCCACGGGCACCGGCAAGAGCTTCCTGGCCTGCGCCCTCGGTCACAGCGCCTGCCGCCAGGGCCTGTCCACCCGCTACTACCGCTTCTCCCGGCTCCTCGGAGAGCTGGCTCTGGCCCGGGCCGACGGCTCCTACGCCAAGCTCCTCGACCGCCTGGCCAAGACCCAACTCCTCATCCTCGATGACTTCGGCCTCGCTCCACTCACCGACTCCGAGCGCCGTGATCTCCTCGAGGTCCTCGAAGACCGCTACGGCCGACGCGCCACCCTCGTCACCAGCCAGCTGCCCGTCGAGCACTGGCACGCGGTCATGGGAGACGCCACATTCGCCGACGCCATCCTGGATCGGCTCGTCCACAACGCCCACACCATCACCCTGAAAGGAGCATCCATGCGGCGGAAGAAGAATCAGACCCCCGCCGTCGCCGAGTCCTGAACACGCCAGCGTCGCTTCGCTCCGACCGGGTGGACGGCATGGACCGGAACGGGTGGACGGCTTGCGCCGGAACCGCTGGACGGCTTCCTCCGGAACTCGTGGACGGAATCACCGGAATAGGCATCCGGATCGTAGACAATGACGCCGATCGCCTCGAGGAGGTGCGGCGCACCCGCTTCGCTTTCACGCCCGCCCGCTCTCCTCAGCCGCTCTACGGCGCGCTCGATCAGCGGTAGCGTCAACTTCTTGCGCCCGGCTGCAGCTTCCTCGTAGCTGGGGAGGGCGAGAACGCCACCGACCACGGCGAACGGAAATTTTAGATGGATGTTGACCGCGAACGTCCGGATGTCTCCGAACCGGTTCCAGATGGCGCGGCCAACCGCGAGGTTGACGGGTTTGATCTCGACGGCGAGTCGCAGGCCGTCCAGGCGGTGGGCCTCCGAGACGTCCGCCTGGACGGTACGAAGAGCCCCGGCAACTTTCGTCTCGCTCGCTTTGCCGGATTTCGCGAGGTGAGGGATGGAATCCGCCAGGTCGTTCAGCAGCACCTCGCCGAGGGTCCGGGAGAGGCGAATCTGAGCGCTCTTCTTCGGTCCGGCTGCAAGCGTTTCGGCTGCGCGCACGTACTCGCTCGCAGCCTCGAGGTAGTGCTCGAGCCGAGCCGACTTGAGCGATTCGAGGCGGTTGACCTTCGGCAGTCCGGTCTTGTCTTTCATGTCAAGCGAAGATCCGTTGACGGGCCGCCGAAAGCAAGCACCATCCGAACCGCCCGATCCCGGACCTCTGCGGAGTACCGCTTCGGCTTGCTCATGACCCCATCCTCTCAAGATCTGGGGCCTCCGGCAAACCCGGGGTGGTTCACACCGTGAAGTAGCGGGTCATCAGCAGGTAGAGGCACCGCCGCAAGGCCGGTGATCTCTGCCGCGGCCGTGAGCAGGGCTTGAGCGGACGAGTTTCCACCCGCCCTGGCGAGCAACTCCCCGTGCTTCTCCCGGGCCCTCGGCCGAAGCTCTGCCTATGGACCCATCGTCTACTCCTCACGCTGCGCCTGTGCGATGGTGATCCATCGGTCGCGGTCCTCCAGCGCAATCGATGGATCAGTGCGGACCGCCTCAAAGAAGTCTTGCTGGCCGCCGACGGTCGGTACCTGCTCGGACCGGTAGTTCGCGCCGGCAGCCAACGTGGGTTCGAGGCTCAGATGCTCGGCGACCGCGGCTGCGCTGCAGTGGAGTGTCCGCGCCAGATCCTCGATCAAGGTTCGGGGGATCGAAGTCGCGGAGAATACGCCCTCCCACCGCCGGTACTCCCGCCCGGTCAACCACTCGACCGGCCTGCGCTGCGATCAAACGATCGTCCTCGACACGTTCCATTCCGCCGCGCGCTACCCGGAGCCGCTGCGCCGCATCAGCTATCGTGACGTGCTCAGCGGCAGCGGGTTCGTCTTCCTCACGAACGACTTTCAGCTGCCGGCCCTTACGACCGCCAACCTCTACCACGAGCGCTGGCAGGTCGAGCTCTTCTTCAAGTGGATCAAACAGCACCTCCGGATCAAAGCCTTCTATGGCACAACGCCCAACGCGGTGCGGACTCAGATCTGGATCGCCATCTCCGTCTACGTCCTCGTGGCGGTCGTCCGGAAGCAGCTCCAGACCGAACGCGACCTCTACACTTTGCTAAAGATCCTGAGCATCACTCTGCTCGCGAAAGTGCCGCTGCAGCAAGCACTTACGGCGGACGCCTATACTCTCCAAGAGACCCAAAGTCGTAACCAGTTGTCACTCTTCGACTTGTGACCGGACACTACTGGCCCGAGACAGAAGTTCATCTGTAGAGAGGGCAAGGCAGGTCCGGATCTGAAGGTCTGTCTCCGCCGTCCGGCCGTAGAGCTGCCCCTTTCGGTTGCGTTTGGTGAGAGGAGTCGGATGTGGAGAGGTAGAATCGGGCGGTTGAGCGAGCGCTGACATCGAGTCGTCTGTCACGTCAATCTTCTCAGGTGGGAAGAACGGGAAATGCGCGCGGCAGGGAGCATGACCGTGAAGCCACTGTGTGCGCAATATCCGGCCGGAGGTGGGAATACGTAGACCGAGGCCGAGCATTGACTCCGCAGCAAACCGGTCGCATAGGCCAGGCTCAGGCACAGAATGCCCCCGAAGGGATCGCTACCGCAAGACGTGGATCCCCAGCGAGAAGCCGGAACCGAGTCAATGGCGGCTGAACATGCCCCACCCGGAGGGGGTGACGAGCCGCAGGGCGTCGACACCTGCCGGCGGCTCCCTCTCCGTCGTCGTTGAGAGTCCTCCCCCTCAGGCGCCGGGGTGAGGACGGGGAAGAGGTCGGTGTGGTGGGCGCATGCGGTAGCTGTTGCCGCGGATCGAGAGGACGTAACAGTGGTGGAGCAGCCGATCGATCAGAGCGGCGGCCATGACCTCGTCACCGAAGATCTCGCCCCAGTCCTCGAAGTCCTTGTTGGACGTGAGGACGGTGGAAGCCATTTCGTAGCGCCGGGTCATGAGCTGGACGAAGTGCATGGCTCCGGTGCGGCTCACGGGGAGGTAGCCGATCTCATCCACCACCAGCACGGCCGGGTCGGCCCTCCACCACCCGATCACCCCGCAGCTACCGAGTGAAGGGGTTCGCTGCTTCGGAGATAGTATGACTCGCGCGCCGGGACAATCATGGTGTCTGTTTTTCGGCCCGATAACGGCCGTCTAGGCCGCCGGCGATCGCCGGACCGGGCCGGCCAGCGCGGTCAATTCCGTCCGATTTCGTGACTCCGAAAACACGAGAAAGGCCCACCGTAGCTGGCCTTTCTCCGAGCGACAACGAATCAATTACCCACAAAACAACGAATCAACTGACGCGGCCGCAACGAATCAAGTGACGTTCAGGGACACACACCCCCTACTTCACCGCGTTCACCATGTCGAAGATCGGCAGGTACATGGCGACGATCATCCCGCCGACGACGACGCCGAGCACGACGATCATGACGGGCTCCATGGCGGCGAGCAGGGCTTCGACGGCGGCGTCAACTTCCTCGTCGTAGAAGTCGGCGATCTTGTTGAGCATCTCGTCGAGGCCGCCGGTCTGCTCGCCGACGTTGATCATCTGCACGACCATGGGGGGGAAGACGTTGCTCTTCTTGAGCGGCTCGGAGATGGTCTCGCCGCCGGCGATGGAGGCGCGGCTCTCCATGACGGCGTCGTGGATGACGCGGTTGCCGGCGGTCTTGGCGGTGATCTCGAGGCCGTCGAGGATGGAGACGCCGGAGGCGACGAGGGTGCCGAGGGTGCGGGTGAAGCGCGCGACGGCGGACTTTCGCAGCATGTTGCCGAGCACGGGGATGTGGAGGCTCATCTTGTCGATGGCGAGCTCGCCGTTGTCGGTGCCGTAGTAGGCGCGGATGGCGAAGATGGCGCCCGCGATGGCGGCGGCGACGGCCCACCAGTAGGCCTGGAGGAAGGCGGACATGCCAATGACGATGCGGGTGGGCAGCGGCAGGGCGATGCCGGCGTCGGCGAACATGGTCTGGAAGGTCGGGATCACGAAGATGAGCAGGATCGCGATGGCGCCGGCGGCGACGGACATGACGACGGCGGGGTAGATCATGGCGCCCTTGATCTTGCGGCGCAGCGCGTCGGCCTTCTCGAGGAAGGTGGCCAGGCGGAGCAGGATGGTGTCGAGGATGCCGCCGGCCTCGCCGGCGGCGACCATGTTGGTGTAGAGGGCGGGGAAGACCTTCTCCTGCTTGCGCATGGCGTCGGCCAGGGTCTGGCCGGACTCGACGTCGTAGAGGATCTCCTCGATGACCTTCTGGAGGTGCTTGTTCTCGCTCTGCTTGGCCAGGATGTCGAGGGACTGCACGAGGGGCAGCCCGGAGTTGATCATCGTGGCGAACTGGCGCGTGAAGATGACGAGGTCGCGGGTGGAGACGCCGGTCCCGAAGCTGAGGTTGAGGGCGCCGGCCTTCTTCTCCTCGACCTTGACGGGGATGAGGCGCTGCTTGCGCAGCAGCTGGACGACATCGTCGCGGCTGGCGAGGTCGATCTCGCCGTTCTGGATCTCGCCCGTGGTGGCGCGTGCGGAGTAGGTGAACGTCGGCATCCGATGATCCTCGTCTCGGGGGTCCGTTGTCGACGCGGCTAGGCGGGGAGGGGCTGGCCGGTCATTCGGAGCAGCTCGTTGGGGTCGGAGGAGTGCTGGAGCGCCTCCTCCAGGGTGATGTCGCCTGCGATGAAGAACTGGTAGAGCGCATCGTTGAGGGTCTGCATGCCGAACTTCTTGCCGGCCTGCATGGTGGAGTAGATCTGGTGCACCTTGTCGTCGCGGATGCAGGCGCGCACGGCGGGGGTGCAGATCATGATCTCGCAGGCGCACACGCGGCCGGTGCCGGTGGCGCGCGGGATGAGGGTCTGGGTGACGACGCCCTCGAGGACGAAGGCGAGCTGGGCGCGCACCTGGGCCTGCTGGTTGGAGGGGAAGACGTCGATGATGCGGTTGATGGTCTCGGCCGCCGAGTTGGTGTGCAGGGTGGCGAAGGCGAGGTGGCCGGTCTCGGCGATGGTGAGGGCGGCCTGGATGGTCTCGAGGTCGCGCATCTCGCCGATGAGAACGAAGTCGGGGTCCTGGCGCAGCGCGTACTTGAGGGCGGCGCCGAAGCTCTTGGTGTCGGCGCCGACCTCGCGCTGGTTGACAATGCAGCCCTGGTGCTTGTGGACGAACTCGATGGGGTCCTCGACGGTGAGGATGTGGCCCTTCTCCTCGCGGTTGATCTTGTCGAGCATGGCGGCGAGGGTGGTCGACTTGCCGGAGCCGGTGGGTCCGGTGACGAGGACGAGGCCGCGCGGCTTCTCGGCGAGGGCGGCGACGATGGCGGGCAGGCCGAGATCGTCGAAGGTCTTGATGGAGAAGGGGATCTGGCGGACGGCCATGGAGACGCAGCCGCGCTGGCGGTAGACGTTGCCGCGGAAGCGGGCCAGGTTGGTGATGCCGAAGGAGAAGTCGAGCTCGTCCTCGAGCTCGAAGCGCTTCTTCTGCGCGTCGGTGAGGATCGAGTAGGCGATCTGGAGCGTGTCCTTGGCCGAGAGCACGTAGTCGGCGGAGGCGTTGGTGAGATGGCCGTCGATGCGCAGCTTGGGGTGCTCGCCGGCGGTGATGTGGAGATCGCTGGCGTCGCGACGGATCATCTCCTCGAGCAGGGCGCGCAGGTTGATCCCCTGGCCCTGCTGCTGCTGGGTCGGCACCTGGGTGGTACTCATCCGGCGGCGGTCTCCTTGACGACTTCTTCGAGGGTGGTCACTCCGCGCGAGACCTTGAGCATCCCGTCCATGCGGAGGGTGAGCATGCCTTCCTGGAGCCCCTGGTCGCGGAGCTCGTCGGAGCTGGCGCCGTGCATGATCATGCGGCGCAGCTCGGGGGACATGGCCATGACCTCGTAGAGGCCGGCGCGGCCCTTGTAGCCGGAGCCGGCGCACTGGTCGCAGCCCTTCCCCTTGTAGAACGTCATGGTGCGGTCCTCGCCCGTGATGCCGGCGGCGTCGAGGTAGACGTCGGGATAGGGCGTCGCCTGCTTGCAGGCGCTGCAGATGCGGCGCACGAGGCGCTGCGCGGTCACGCAGTTGAGCGCGGCGGCCACGTTGAAGGGCTCGAGGCCCATGTCGATGAGGCGGGTGATGGTGGACGGCGCGTCGTTGGTGTGCAGCGTGGAGAGGACGAGATGGCCGGTGAGCGCGGCCTTGATGGCGATGCCGCCGGTCTCAATGTCGCGGATCTCGCCGACCATGATGATGTTGGGGTCCTGGCGCAGGAAGGCGCGCAACGCGGCGGCGAAGGTCATGCCGACCTCGTTGCGGACGAGCACCTGGTTGATGCCGTAGAGGTTGTACTCGACCGGGTCCTCCGCCGTCATGATGTTCACCTCCTCGGTGTTCACCTTGGAGAGGGCGGAGTAGAGCGTGGTGGTCTTGCCGGAGCCGGTCGGGCCGGTCACGAGCACCATGCCGTAGGGGTTCATGATGGCGCTCATGAAGTCCCGCTCGGCCTTGGGCTCGAGGCCGAACTTCTCGAGATCGAGGGTGAGGTTGCCCTTGTCCAGGATGCGGAGCACGATCTTCTCGCCGAAGATCACGGGCAGCGTCGAGACGCGGAAGTCGATGACGCGGTGCTTGATCTTCAGCTTGATGCGCCCGTCCTGCGGTACCCGCCGCTCCGCGATGTTCAGCGACGCCATGATCTTCACGCGCGAGTTGAGCGCCGCCTTCATCCTCATCGGCGGCTTCATGATCTCCTGGAGCGCGCCGTCGATGCGGTAGCGGATGCGGAGCTCCTTCTCGAAGGGCTCAATGTGGATGTCGGAGGCGCCGCGCAGCACGGCATCGGTGAGGATGCCGTTGATGAGCTTGACGACGGGGGCCTCGTCAACCTGCGCCTGGAGCGCGGCAACGCTGACCTCCTCCTCCGTCTCCTCCACGACCTCGACGTCGTCGCCGCCGCCGCCGATCTCCTCGAGCAGCTCCGCCAGCTTGTCGTCCGCCACCTCGTAGTAGCGGTCGAGGTGCTTCTTGAGCGTGTACTCGCCGACCACGACCGGCTCGATGTCGTGGCGGGTGAGGAACTTGAGGTCGTCGATGGCGCCCGCGTCCGTGGGGTTCGCCATCGCGACGGTGAGCACGCGACCCACGCGGCGCAGCGGCAGCACCTGCCGCTTCTGCGCCAGCTCCGGCGGCACCAGCTTGATGATCTTGGGGTCGATGATGACGCGGTTCAGGTCCACGGCCGGCACGCGGTAGTGGCGCGCCAGCATGCGCGTGAGGTCCTCCTCCCCAATGTAGCCGAGCCTGATCAGGGCGTAGCCTACGCGCGTGCGGTTCTGGCGGGCATCATCGAGCGCAGCCTTGAGCTGCTCCGCGGTGATGAAGCCTTCCCGGAGAAGGATGTCGCCAAGCCTGTCGGCCGTTACGGTGGCGGTGCTGGACATGTCTGTTGCTTGAACTGCCTTCGGTGGAGGCATTTCGGGGAGGTCTCAGTATACCAAGAGGGGCGGGCATAGGTCAAGGTGTTGCGTCGTATGCGCGTGTGCGCGCGCGGCAAGAGTGGGCGAGTGGGAGAGTGGGAGACCGGGGCGACGCTCGCGGCGGCCGACCGCGACCGGGCCTCGCACCGTGCCGGGTGCCGCACGTGCAGGGCCCTTCCTCCGGACCGGGCGACGCCACTCTCCCACGCCCTCCCCCAGAGTGGGAGAGTGGGAGAGTGGGAGACCGGGGCGACGCTCGCGGCGGCCGACCGCGACCGGGCCTCGCACCGTGCCGGGTGCCGCACGTGCAGGGCCCTTCCTCCGGACCGGGCGACGCCACTCTCCCACTCCGAACGGCCGCCGCAGGCAATGAGGGCCGCGGAAACGCCGGCACCCTGCCCTGCCCGGCACAGCACCCACTCTCCCACTCTCCCACTCTTGCTTCCATCATCGGTCCAGGCTCAGGAATGGCTTCAGCTTGGCCAGCTTCGCGGGGCCAATGCCGTTGACCTTGAGGAGGTCCTCGGCGGTGCGGAAGGGGCCGGACTTCTCGCGCAGGGCCACGATGCGGGCGGCGAGGGCGGAGCCGATGCCGGGGAGCTTCTGGAGGTCGGCGGCGGAGGCGGTGTTCGGGTCCACCAGCGCGGCTGGAGCCGCGGGATCCCTGCCCTGCCCTCCCGCCCGACGCGCGGACGCGGGGCGACTTCGGGCGACGCGACCGCGCGAGGCCGGGCTCGCGGCGGAGCCGGGCTCCGATTGCGGCGACGCTGCGGCGTCCCGGGACCGGCCCGGTTCCACGATTTCCGTCACCTCCGCCCTCGCGGCCCGACCGTTCGCCACCCGGCCGCTCGATGCACCGTCGTCGCCCGACCGCGCCGCGAGCTCCGCGTGCGTCCGGATGGGCAGGCCGTGCGAGGCGCCGAAGGTCAGGTGGGGCAGGAGGCGGGCGATGCGGCCGGCGCTCATGCCGGGGACGGTGCCGAGGTCGTCGCTGCCGGCGAAAGGGCCGTCTTTCTCGCGGGCGGCGATGACGGCGTGGGCGAGGGTCGGCCCGATGCCGGGGAGGCGATCGAGCTGCTCGGGCGGGGCGGCGTTGACGTTGATCTTCTCCGTGCTGCCGAGCGGGCGAGCCGCGCGCCGGTCCTTCTCGGCCGCGGCCTGGCTCTGGCGCTCGATTCTGGCGAGGTCAACGGTGGGCAGGTCCGGCACGGGCACGGGTGGCCGCAGCACGAGCCGCCCCGCGCCGGCGAGGACGAGCAGGAGCAGCACGAAGCCGACCGCGCGGGATTCGTCCCTGGAGAGGCTCATCGCCGGTTCAGGGGAGGGTGGGGGAATGGGAGAGTGGGAGACCGGGCGACGTTCGCGGCGGCCGACCGCGACCGGGCCTCGCACCGTGCCGGGTACCGCACGTGCACCGGCCTTTCTCCGACCGGGCGCACGCCTCCCCCTTTTCCCACCAGAGTGGGAGAGTGGGAGAGTGGGAGACCGGGGCGACGTTCGCGGCGGCCGACCGCGGCCGGGCCTCGCACCGTGCCGGGTACCGCACGTGCAGGGCCCTTCCTCCGGACCGGGCGACACCTCCGACTCCGAACGGCCTTCGCAGGCAACGAGGCCTGCGGAAACGCCGGCATCCTGGCCTGCCCGGCGCTGCACCCACTCTCCCACTCGCCCACTCCCTCCCCCAGAGTGGGAGAGTGGGAGAGTGGGAGACCGGGGCGACGTTCGCGGCGGCCGACCGCGGCCGGGCCTCGCACCGTGCCGGGTACCGCACGTGCAGGGCCCTTCCTCCGGACCGGGCGACACCTCCGACTCCGAGCTGCCTTCGCGGGCAACGAGGGCCGCGGAAACGCCGGCATCCCGGCCTGCCCGGCGCTGCACCCACTCTCCCACTCGCCCACTCCCTTCCCCAGAGTGGGAGAGTGGGAGAGTGGGAGACCGGGGCGACGTTCGCGGCGGCCGACCGCGACCGGGCCTCGCACCGTGCCGGGTACCGCACGTGCAGGGCCCTTCCTCCGGACCGGGCGACACCTCCGACTCCGAACGGCCTCCGCAGACAACGAGGGCCGCGGAAACGCCGGCATCCCGCCCTGCCCGGCGCTGCACCCACTCTCCCACTCGCCCACTCCCTTCCCCAGAGTGGGAGAGTGGGGGAGTGGGAGACCGGGGCGACGTTCGCGGCGGCCGACCGCGACCGGGCCTCGCACCGTGCCGGGTACCGCACGTGCAGGGCCCTTCCTCCGGACCGGGCGACACCTCCGACTCCGAGCTGCCTTCGCGGGCAACGAGGGCCGCGGAAACGCCGGCATCCTGCCCTGCCCGGCGCTGCACCCACTCTCGCACTCGCCCACTCCCTCCCCCAGAGTGGGAGAGTGGGGGAGTGGGAGACCGGGGCGACGTTCGCGGCGGCCGACCGCGACCGGGCCTCGCACCGTGCCGGGTACCGCACGTGCAGGGCCCTTCCTCCGGACCGGGCGACACCTCCGACTCCGAGCTGCCTTCGCGGGCAACGAGGGCCGCGGAAACGCCGGCATCCTGCCCTGCCCGGCGCTGCACCCACTCTCCCACTCGCCCACTCCCTCCCCCAGAGTGGGAGAGTGGGAGAGTGGGAGACCGGGGCGACGTTCGCGGCGGCCGACCGCGACCGGGCCTCGCACCGTGCCGGGTACCGCACGTGCAGGGCCCTTCCTCCGGACCGGGCGACACCTCCGACTCCGAACGGCCTCCGCAGACAACGAGGGCCGCGGAAACGCCGGCATCCTGCCCTGCCCGGCGCTGCACCCACTCTCGCACTCGCCCACTCCCTCCCCCAGAGTGGGAGAGTGGGGGAGTGGGAGACCGGGGCGACGTTCGCGGCGGCCGACCGCGACCGGGCCTCGCACCGTGCCGGGTACCGCACGTGCACCGGCGTTTCTCCGACCGGGCGCGCGCCTCCGGTTCCGAGCTGCCTTCGCGGGCAACGAGGGCCGCGGAAACGCCGGCATCCTGCCCTGCCCGGCGCTGCACCCACTCTCGCACTCGCCCACTCCCTCCCCCAGAGTGGGAGAGTGGGGGAGTGGGAGACCGGGGCGACGTTCGCGGCGGCCGACCGCGACCGGGCCTCGCACCGTGCCGGGTACCGCACGTGCAGGGCCCTTCCTCCGGACCGGGCGACACCTCCGACTCCGAGCTGCCTTCGCGGGCAACGAGGGCCGCGGAAACGCCGGCATCCTGCCCTGCCCGGCGCTGCACCCACTCTCCCACTCGCCCACTCCCTTCCCCAGAGTGGGAGAGTGGGGGAGTGGGAGACCGGGGCGACGTTCGCGGCGGCCGACCGCGACCGGGCCTCGCACCGTGCCGGGTACCGCACGTGCAGGGCCCTTCCTCCGGACCGGGCGACACCTCCGACTCCGAACGGCCTCCGCAGACAACGAGGGCCGCGGAAACGCCGGCATCCTGCCCTGCCCGGCGCTGCACCCACTCTCCCACTCGCCCACTCCCTCCCCCAGAGTGGGAGAGTGGGGGAGTGGGAGACCGGGGCGACGTTCGCGGCGGCTGACCGCGACCGGGCCTCGCACCGTGCCGGGTACCGCACGTGCAGGGCCCTTCCTCCGGACCGGGCGACACCTCCGACTCCGAACGGCCTCCGCAGACAACGAGGGCCGCGGAAACGCCGGCATCCTGCCCTGCCCGGCGCAGCACCCACTCTCCCACTCGCCCACTCCCTCCCCCAGAGTGGGAGAGTGGGGGAGTGGGAGACCGGGGCGACGTTCGCGGCGGCCGACCGCGACCGGGCCTCGCACCGTGCCGGGTACCGCACGTGCAGGGCCCTTCCTCCGGACCGGGCGACACCTCCGACTCCGAACGGCCTCCGCAGACAACGAGGGCCGCGGAAACGCCGGCATCCCGCCCTGCCCGGCGCTGCACCCACTCTCCCACTCGCCCACTCTCCCACTCTGGCGGGGGGGAGTGGGAGGGCGGGAGGGGCGCCCGCCTCCGACTCCGAACTGCCTTCGCAGGCAACGAGGCCCGCGGAAACGCCGGCATCCCGCCCTGCCCGGCGCTGCACCCACTCTCCCACTCGCCCACTCTCCCACTCTGGCGGGGGGAGTGGGAGGGCGGGAGGGGCGCCCGCCTCCGGTTCCGAGCTGCCTTCGCGGGCAACGAGGCCCGCGGAAACGCCGGCATCCCGCCCTGCCCGGCGCTGCACCCACTCTCCCACTCGCCCACTCTCCCACTCTGGCGGGGGGAGTGGGAGGGCGGGAGGGGCGCCCGCCTCCGACTCCGAACTGCCTTCGCGGGCAACGAGGGCCGCGGAAACGCCGGCATCCTGCCCTGCCCGGCGCAGCACCCACTCTCCCACTCGCCCACTCTCCCACTCTGGCGGGGGGAGTGGGAGGGCGGGATCGCGAAGATTCAGGCCGCGCGTTCACCGGATCTTCCATTGGCCTGGGCGGGCGGACATCACGGCGAGGCCGGCGATGATGCCGTCGTAGCGGGCGTCGTGGGCCTTCGCGGCTTCGGCATCCATCCAGCCGGAGAGCTCCGCGAATTCGATCCAGACCCGCGTCTCCCCGGCCTCGCCCGCCGCTTCGGTCAGCTTGGCGACGAAGGCGGCGGGGTAGCGTCGCTTCTGCCAGGCCTCGGCAATGTTGGCGCAGACGGAGCGGGACGAGCGACGCATCTGGGATGTCAGCGCGTAACGCTCATCCCGCGGGAAGTGCTGGCTGGCCTCGAAGAGAGCCATGGCCGCATCGCGCGACTCACGGTAGACGCGGAGCTGCCGGTGGTCGAGGATCCGGCCCTGCCATCTGTCCTGAGGCATTGGCGTTCACTCCGGGCGTTGTCGTGCGCGGACGCAGAGAGTGGGAGAGTGGGAGACCGGGCGACGTTCGCCGGGGCCGAACGTGCCCGGGCCTCGCAGCGCTCGCAGCCGGGCGGCTTCGCCGGGGCGCCGAACGTTTCCGGCGGCTCCCCCTCCCTCGGACCCGCGTCGGCCCGATTCAACCCGCCTGCCAGCGCTCCCGGCGACCACAAGCCTGCACCGCGCCGGCAACCCGGCGCAGCCGTGGCAGCCTGCACCGCACCGCAGCCCGGCGCAGCCGTGAGCGCCCGCACCGCGCCGGCAACCCGGCGCAGCCGAGCGGAGCCTCCGCAGCCCGCGCCCCCGCCCCGCCCGGCAGCTCTCCCACTCTCCCACTCTCCCACTCTCCCACTCTCGCCGGCGCGGACGAACAAGCGGCCCGACCCACCCCCCACCAGCAAACCCCGGCCCACCCGGGGCACGGCCACCCGCCTGGCCGGAGCTCCTGCCGGCCGTCATCCCGCCGGAAAGACCCGGCCGGCCGTCATCCTCCTGCAAAGATCAGCGCGCCCAGCACCTTCCCGACGACCTCCAGCCCGACGGGCGAGGTATGCGCGACGGTGTCCTCGAGCGTGTGCCAGTATGCGTTTCCGGGGCCGTAGTCGAAGTCGATGATGTCGATGGTGTGGATGCCGGCCTTGTTGAGGGGGATGTGGTCGTCATCGATCGCCATGCCCTCGGTGCGGGGGAAGTACTGGCCGAAGCCGAGCTGCTCGGCGGTGCGCCAGACGCGGTCGACGACCTCGGGGGCCTGCTGCTCCGAGGTGGGCTCGATCGGATAGACGGGGCTCTGGTCGCCCACCATGTCCACGAGAATGCCGTAGAGGGGCTTGTAGCCGGGCGGCATGTTGGCGGCGAAGTGTGTCGAGCCGAGGTACATGTCGCCGGTGTAGTCCTCGCCGTCCACGAAGAGTAGGTCCACGCCGATCGGCGGGGAATGGCGTTTCAGGACATCGGCAAGCTCCATCAGGACGGCGACGCCGCTGCCGCCGTCGTTGGCGCCCTGGATCGGCTTGATCTTCGCGCTGTCGGTCTCGTTGTCGGCGGTGGGGCGGGTGTCCCAGTGGGCGAGCAGCAGGACGCGGTCGTGGGCGGAAGGGTTGAAGCGGGCGAAGACGTTGGAGAGGTGGAGCGTCTTGCCGGCGGCCTGCGCGTCGAAGCTGTGCACCTGCACGGTGTCGGCGCGCGTCTTCAGGTAGTCGACCATCCACTGGAGCTGCTTTTCGTGGCCGGGGGTGCCCGGCACGCGCGGGCCGAAGGCGACCTGCTGCCGGATCAGGTCCTCGGCGGCCGCGCCGCTGAAGTCGGGCGCCACGAGCGGCTTCCCCGCCGCCGTCTCCGCGCCCTGGGCGTTGCCCGACCCGCCGGACCCGGCGGACCCGCCGGAGCGCTCGCACGCGGGCAGCGCCATCCCGACCAACAGCAGCATGCAGGCGACGAGCCCGCCGCGGATCCAGCGCGGCAGTCGGCGTTCGCGGACGGCTCCCACCCGCGCCCGCGGTCGCAGTCGCAGCTCGAGCGGGCCGGCGATGGGCGGCGCGCCGCGTCGCCTGCTCAATGGGGCAGGTCCGAGGGGAGCTGGCCGGCGGAGAGGTCGAACTGGCCGAAGATGCCGAGCTGGAACTGGCTGGTCCCGTTCAGGGTGCCGATGTGGCTCTGGCGGGAGTTGTAGCTCATCTGGACGCCGACGTTCAGGTCGGAGAGCATGGTGTCGAAGGTCAGGTCGATGCGGCGGTTCATGTAATCCACGTAAGGGACGCATCCGGAGCTCTCCGTGGTGGTCTGGACGAAGCGGCACGAGCGCTCCCCCTGCTGGGAGAGGGAGAGCGAGACGTGCAGCGGGCTCTTGAGCTTGTCGCGGAACATCGGGGGTGCCCTGAACGCGCCGGAGAGCTGGACGGTGTGGTTCGTCTGGTCCTCCTGCGCGTTGCCGGTCGGGTCCGCGGTGCTGCCGTGCGTGATGGAGCCGGTGTAGGTGGCGGTGCCAATGGTGCCGACGCCGAGGCTGAGCTGGAGCGGGTAGCGGCTCTGCACGGTGCTGCGGACCTGGGCGCGGGTCGCGCCGGCCCCGCCGCCGCCGGGGCCGCCGGCGCCGCCCTCGAGGACGAGGCCGGCGCCGCCCAGCACGTTGCGCTGGTCGGTGTGCTGGTACCCGGTGGTCATGGAGAGGTGGCGGAAGACGGGCCGGGCGAAGCCGGGGATCGGGATGCTGCCCCACTGCAGCTGGATGTCGGGCCAGGTGGCCTGGTGCTGCGTGCGCTGCCCGCCGCGGGTGTCGAGGTAGCTGTTGTCGGACCCGTCGTAGGAGAGGGCGAGCTGGGTCTGGAAGGGCAGGGCGAGGCCGGTGCGGGCGCGGAAGGCGCTGCGCTGGTTGGTGGAGACGGCGGTGTCCTGGCCGATGACGCGGAAGCCGCCCAGCCCGCCGAGGCCGAGCTGGTAGCCGGTGCCGGGGTCGCCGTCGGCGCGCTCGAACTGGGAGCCGAGGCCGTCGATCCAGGTGAGGTCGATCGGGCGGACGGCGGAGCCGATGCTCCGCAGCACGCGCGAGGCGCGGCCGGCGGTCGAGTCGCGGCGGGCGCCGAACAGGGTGCTCATGAGGCCGCCCGGGTCGATCTGAAGCGTGCGGTTGAGCGTGCGGTCCGCCTGGAACTGCCGCTGCAGCGCGGCGCTGCTGTCGGCGCCGTCGGCGATGATCCGCAGGTAGGACGGGTTGCGGGCCGTGCCGAAGTGGGCCGAGTAGGAGAGGCCGGGCTGGAGCCAGGAGGCGACGCGGGGGCGGAACGCGAAGCTCGTGGTCATGTTGCGCGCGGTCTCCCACCCGATGTCGAGGCCGCCGACGCTGCCGCGGGCATCCCGGATGGCCTGGCGCTGGAGCGGCGCGGTGGTGGCGCGGTCGGCGGGCAGCAGGTCGCGTGTGCTGTTGACGGAGACGGACGCGCTCATGGTCTCGAAGGGGCGCAGCGAGAGGCGGGCGGTGTTCTGGAGCCCCATGCGCGGCGACTCGACGGGCGCCACGAGCGTGTCGGAGGGCAGCGCGAGGATCGTGCTATAGCGGTACGCGCGGCTCTGCTGGTTCGAGTAGCTGGTGGAGAAGGAGATCGCGTCGGGGCTCCAGCGCAGCTTCGCCCCGGTGAGCTCCTTGAAGAGCTGGCTCTTCTCGAGGAAGGCGGGAAAGAGCGCGTGGACGAGGCCGTCCACGAAGCCGGGGGTGATGTCGAGCTCGTGGGCGTCGATCTTCCGGTCGTAGGTGAGCGCGGCGTCGAGCCCGCCGGCCTGGGAGAGGGAGGTGATGTTGCCGTTGCTCGCGGCGCTGTAGCCGAGGCGCAGCGCGGTGCCGTCGAGGAGCAGCCCGAGCCACGGGTTGGACGCGGGCGTGGTGCGGCGGAGCGCCAGGTCCACGCGGGTCCGCGAGGCGCCGGTGAAGCGCAGGTTCGAGAGCTGGTTGGCCAGCACGTCGCTCTGCTGGAGGAACATCGGGTCGAGCCCGGTGTGGGCGTAGCTCACCGTGAGCGGCGCCTCGATGCCCCAGCCGGTGGGGGCGAGGTGGCCGAGCTCGGCGCGGGCGTTGAGCCCCATGTCGGCGGACCGCTGGTAGGACGCTCCCTGCCCGAGCTGGTGGAAGAGCGCGCCCTGGTGCGAGTAGGAGGCGGTGGCCGCGATGAAGTCGCCGCCGCGCACATCGAGGTTCACGGCGCCGGCGAAGCCGGGGTCGGTGAGCGCGGAGCCGAGGCGGACGTCGTCGATCCAGACCTCGGCGGGCTCGGGCGCGATGCCGCCGTTGTAGATGGAGAAGGAGAGCTCGCGCACGGCGGCCAGGTTCGGAGCGCGGGCGCGGTCCTGGAGCACGACGCCGTAGGTGCTGTCGGCGCTCCAGAGCACGAGCGGGGCGGTCCGGTCGGGCTGCTGGATGAGGGCCTCCTCGGCGGCGGCGCGGAGCTCGAACCAGGGCTCGAAGTCGATGGCGATCTCGGGCAGCCAGTCGGACGCCTTCGCGCCCGCGCCCGGGACGGGCGCGGCGAGGCGGGTGCGGTAGAGGTAGTAGTTGGCGTCGTCGTTGCCGACCTTGATGAGGAGCTGCTCGTCGCCGCTCGGTCCCCAGTTGCCCTGCCGCGCCACCGCCCACACGCGCATCTGGCGGTAGCTCAGGAAGTTGCGTGGCTGCTGCGGGTAGCGGTAGTAGACCTCCGCGCGACTGTCCGGCTGGAGCGCCGTGACGCTCAGCCGGAGCGCCTTCTCGTTGATCTCGACGCTGCTCACGCCGAGCGCGCTGGTCGGGTCCTGGAGCTGGTCGGTGACGCCGGGCGGGCTCGCGTAGCCGCTGTCGTTCACGCGGCTCACGGGGCCGACGCGGAAGCCGGCCGCGTCGCCAGGCGCGCCGGGGTCCGTGCGGTCGAGGCCGTCCACGATGCCGCTCACCCCGCGCTTGGCCCAGCGGGAGCCGATGATGTTCATGCGCGCAAGCAACACCTGCCCGGGCCTCTCCCCGACGGTGGCGGCCACGGTGATGCGCAGGTCCTTGATGAAGCGCCAGGTGCCTTCGGTCGCGCCGCCGATCGGGATGGCATCCATGCCGCGCAGCGGGATGCGGTAGAGCTGGAAGTGAGTGCCGGTGATGGAGGTGTCGCGCACGAGGTAGGGCGTCATGCGGTCGAGCGGCACGACGTAGCGGAAATAGGCGCCGTCGGAGAGGTCGGGCACGCCGTTGCCGTCGAGGTCCTCGCTGTCCAGCATGCCGTTGCCGCGGGTGCAGTCGGCGCGCGGGTCGCCGAGCGGGTAGGTCTGGCCGGGCGCGGCGTGGCAGTCCTGGTTCCAGAGGCCGAGCGAATCGGAGACGGCGCTCCAGACCTCGTGGCGGGCGACGTTCACCTCCTGGTCGAGGGTGCCCTGCCCCCACGGCGTGCCATCGGGGTAGGTGCCCGTGACCTGCCCCTGCGCGTCGTAGTAGAACGCATCCTCGCCCACGGTGCCGAGGTCGAGGATGAGGGCGGCATCCTGGCCGACCGTGTGGGCGACATAGAACTCGAGGTACTCGCTCCGGCTGAGGTCGCGGCCGGTGGTCGAGAGCACGGTGGTCAGGGAGCGCCAGCGGCGTGCGCCGGGCGTCATGGCCGAGTCGCCGTAGGTCATGTAGAGCACGGGCTCGCCGCCGGCGCCGGAGGTGCCGACGACCTTGATGCTGTCGTCGATCTGGGTCGTCGGGTCGAGGAGCCCGGCAATGACGCCATCGCTGGTGCGATAGTCGTGCTGCCAGACGAGGCGCATGGCGCTGGCCGCGTCGAGCACGGGCGGGAGCACGGCCCCGGCGCCCGTGAGGTCGGCGGGCCTGGAGCCGAGGCGCCAGACGGGGCGGTCGAGGGAGAGCGAGATCTGGTCCGTGGACTCGAAGTCGTCCACGTAGGTGGCGCCCTGCCGGTTCGGGTTGGGCGAGGAGAGGGCCAGCTCCCCGGTGAGCTTGACGCTGGAGGCGCCGTTCAGCCGGAGCCCCGGCAGCCGGGCCAGCGCGCGGTCGAGCAGGCGGCCGCCGAGGTCCATGCGGCCGCTCACGCCGCCGAGCATGATGGAGCCGGGCTCGTTGCCGAGCTGGGGGCGTGCGTTGATGGAGCGCTGGGCCTGGTAGAGGCCCATGAAGTCGAGCTCTCCGCGCTTGCCGAGCGCGTACTTCGTGTTCAGCCCGAAGACGCTGGTGGGCGCGATCTGGAACTGCGACTTCTGCTCCCAGGTGGCCTGGATCTGCGCGTCCGGAGTGGTGCCGAAGAGCGACTCGGGGTTGGTCAGCGTGACCTGCCCAATGTCGTAGTCGATGGTATAGTCGGTGCCGCGCGCCAGCGGCTTGCCGCCGATGGTGATCTTCTCGCTGCCCTCCCGGATGCCGAGTGCGCCCAGGCTGAAGGTCGAGACCAGGCCGTCCACCTTGACGCGGTAGTCGAAGCTCAGGCGGAAGCGGCTGCTCGACTCGCGCGTGACGGGGTCGGGGTTCTCGTAGATGTCGCTGTTCGCGTCCGTGCCGAGCGCCGCGCGCGACTGCGCGCTGTCCAGCCCCGCGGCCGGCACGGGCGGCGGCGCCTCGAAGGGCTGCAGCGTGGGGAAGACGATGAAGGTGCCGCCGACGGTGGGCGCGCCGCCGCCGCCGCCGCCCGCCGCGCCGCCGCCGAAGCCGTTGTCGGCCGCGGGCTGGTAGATCTGCGCGTTGTCGATCTGGTCGGCGGGCGCGTTCTCGTCCAGCCCGAAGAGGCGCAGGTAGGTGACCTGGTCGGCGCCGACCTGGGCGAACGTCTTGCCGCCCGACAGCTCGCCCAGCGAGATCGTGAGGTTCACGCTCGAGGGGTCCACGCCGCTCGAGCTGTCCAGCCGGTAGACCTGGTGCATCTCGTACTTCCAGGTCGCGGCTCCCGGCTGGTGGATCGTGGTCGGGCCGCGCAGCAGCCGGAGCGTCGGCGTGACGCCGGCGGGCGAGTTCTCGGCGTCGAGCGCGCCCACGGTGTCGCCGGCGGCGGTCACGTACGAGACGGCTAGCGCCTCGTCGTCGCGCAGCGGCTGGCGCAGCACGATCCACAGCCCGCTCGAGTGCACGATGTAATCCTCGCCCTGCACCAGGCGACGGAACTGGCCGCTGTGCTTCAGGCTGCCGTCCGGCGTCGTCGCGTCCGCCAGGAAGTAGCCGAGCTGCGCCTGCTGCTGCTGGTTGGCGGCGCTCGGCCGCTCGTCGCGGTAGACCTGGATGGCGCTGCCGCCCGCGGGGCGGAGCGAGGCGGGCGCATCCTCGAGCCGGAGCTGGAGGATGTTCACGTGCGGCGCGCCGGCGAGGCTGTCGGGATCCAGCAGGAAGAAGAACTGCCCCTTCACGTAGCTGGCGTCGTCCAGCACGATCGACTGGTCCTGGACCAGCCCGGCGCTGCCCTGGTTGCCGTTCAGCCGGAACTCGCGCCTGGAGACATCGCCGCGCTGCTGGGCCCACACGGCCTGGAAGTCCATCGGCCCCATCTGGCCGGTGGCCTTGAAGCCGAAGTTGCCGGCCGGGATGCCCTGCGTGAGGTAGCGCGACTGCGGCAGCTGGATGGAGACGTCGCCCACCTCGAGGCGCTGCAGGATCTCGTCGGGCAGCCCCTGATAGTAGACGTTGATGTTGTTGGCCGCGTCGAACTCGCGCCGCTGGTCGTAGTCCACGTCCAGATGGATGCGGTCCGAGATCGTGCCGCCCACGCGCAGCCCGAACTGGAGGTCCGGCTTGAGCTGCGGGAAGAGCGAGGGGTTGCAGTCGAGCCGCAGCCCCGGGTCGCACGGGTGGTAGCGGTTCCACGCCCCGCCCATCTCGCCGCGGCCGGTGATGATCATGCCGACATCGGCATACTGGGACAGCGACGGCGGCAGCACGAGCTGCCGGGGCGCAGGCGCGCCGGGCACCCCCGCCACGCCGGCGGGCGGCGAGATCGTCGGCCCGCCGGGCGGCCTGCCCGGGCCGCCCTTCCCCGTATCCGCGGCGGCGGCAAGGGCGGCGGAGTCGAGACCGACCGTGCGCCAGAGCTCCTCGAGCCCGCTCGTGAGCTGCGCACGCGCGTGGCGCGCCCAGCCACCCGACCAGTCCTCGAAGCGCGGGCGGAAGCGCAGCATGTCGGTCCAGAACGGCGGCGAGAGGCGGACGGCGAAGAGGTGGGCGAGCGACTCGAGGCCGAGGAAGACGGTGTCGGGCGCGGCAGCGGTGACGGAATCGGCGGCGGGGAGGGAATCGGCGGGCGGGGCGCGGAGCACGGAGTCGGGCCTTGCGACGGGGGAGTCCGCCGGCGCGCGCAGGCGGCTGGAATCCGCGCGCGCGGGTAGCAGGCTGGAGTCCGCGCGCGCGGGTAGCCGAAGCGAGTCCGTCGCCGGACGGGC
Organism: uncultured Gemmatimonadales bacterium; assembly: GCA_963708135.1. Lineage (GTDB taxonomy): Bacteria > Gemmatimonadota > Gemmatimonadetes > Longimicrobiales > RSA9. The sequence goes on from OY970192.1 coordinate 3,243,308, forward strand.
CCGGGCCGAGTCGGGCGTGCCCTGTGCGGCGGCGGGTGCCGCGGCGGCGAGGAGCAGCGCGGGGATCAAAAGCCAGCGTGCGTGCATACCAATCCAGGAACGGGGGCAGCATCCCCCGGCATTCACGAAGAGACGGCGGCGCCGAGCGGGGCGCGGGGTCGAGGGTTGTCGCTCACGGAAGCCGTAAATATACTAACTGTTTACACACCTCTCAACGCCGGATCGGTCCGTCGATGCAGACGTCGGGAACAGGGAGCCGCGTGAGCCCGTGCGGATCCTGACACGCTATCTGCTGAGGGCCCACGTGGCGCCCTTCCTGTTCGCGCTGATCGCGCTGACGAGCATCCTGCTGGTGAACACGGTGGCGCGGCAGCTGGAGAACCTGGCGGGCAAGGGGCTCCCGGCGTCGGCATTCGTCGAGGTGTTCGGCCTCTCGGTGCCGCACGTGGTGGCGCTGACGCTGCCGATGGCCGTGCTGGTGGCGGTGCTGTACACGTTCAGCCAGCTGACGGCGGAGAACGAGATCACGGCGATGAAGGCGAGCGGGGTCAACCTGCTGCGGCTGCTCGTGCCGGTGCTCGGGGCCGGCGTGCTGCTGGCAGTCTTCATGGTATGGTTCAACGACCAGGTGCTGCCGAACGCGAACCACCGGCTGGCCAACCTGCTGCTCGACATCGCGCGCAAGACTCCGACGCTGCAGCTCAAGGAGCAGGTGATCAACGAGATCGACTCGGGCGACATGCGCTCGCGCTACTACCTGCAGGCGGCGAACATCGACGCGGGCACGAACCGGCTGAAGGACGTGGTGATCTACGACCTGAGCGATCCGGCGAAGGCGCGGACGGTGTACGCCGACAGCGGGCGGATGGCTTTTAACCGGGAGCGGACGGATCTGTTCCTGGAGCTTCGCTCGGGGTGGGTCCACGACCTGAGCACGCGCCAGCCGGACCAGTTCCAGCGGACCCGCTTCGACAGCTACCTGCTCGACCTGAAGGACGTGGGCAACCAGTTCGAGCACAGCGGCGACAGCTACCGCGGCGACCGGGAGATGGGGCTCGCCGAGCTGCGGGCCGAGGCGGAGAGCGCGCGCAAGGAGCTCGCGCGCGTGGGCCAGGACGCGGCCGCACGCTCGGGGCGCGCGGTCACGCTGGCGCTGCAGGGTGTCGAGCGGCGGCCGCCGCCGCCGGTGTACGCGACGCCTCCGGCGCAGCCGGAGCACCCGCGCTACCGGCCGGAGGACGAGATGGTGCGGCAGACGGCGCTCGAGCTGCGCGTGCTCCGCGACCGGCAGAGCGCGCTGCAGGACCGCCTGAACTCCTACGAGGTGGAGTACCACAAGAAGTTCGCGATCCCCTTCGCGTGCATCGTGTTCGTGCTGATCGGCGCGCCGCTGGCCGTGCGCTTCCCGCGCGGCGGCATGGGAATGGTGATCGCGATCTCGCTGTCGATCTTCGGGATCTATTACGTGGGGCTGATCGGCGGGGAGACGCTCTCGGACAACGGGCTGCTGGCGCCGTTCTGGGCCATGTGGGCGGCCAACATCCTCTTCCTCGCCGCGAGCGTGTGGGGGCTGGTGCGGATCGGCCACGAGGCCTCGACCACGCGCGGCGGCGGCTGGGACGACCTGCTGCACACCCTGCGCGGCGCCGCGCTCCACCCGGTGCGGGTACTGCTCGGCCGCGGAAGAGCGGCGTGATGTTCCGCCTGCTCGACCGCTACATGAGCCGGGAGTTCACGCGCATCTTCATCGTGTTCGTGCTGGGCGCGCCGCTGCTCTTCGTGATCGGCGACCTGGTGGACAACCTCGGCCACTACCTCGACCGCGGCCTCAGTCCCGGCCAGGTCGCGCTCGGCTACGTCTACCAGATGCCGCAGTTCATCCTCTTCTCCTTCCCCGTGGCCGCCCTCATCGCGACGGTCTTCACCGTGGGCAACATGACGCGGCACTCCGAGATCGCCGCGGCCAAGGCGGGCGGCGTGAGCTTCCACCGGCTGACGCTGCCGCTGCTGCTGCTCGGGGTGCTGCTGACCGGCGCCGGCTTCGGCCTCTCGGAGCTCGTGCCGATCGGGATCCGCAAGCGCGCCGAGGTCATGGGCGAGCGCGGCCCCGCCCAGGCCGCCCGCACCGACTTCGTCTACCGCGCCCCCGACGGCGAGGTCTACGCCGTGCGCCGCCTCGACGTGGCCGCCGGCCGCATCGAGGGCCTCTCCATGGAGCGGGAAGGCGACGAGCCGCGCGTCCCCGGCGTCAGCGTCTTCGCCAGCAGCGCCTACTACGCGAAGGGCGCCGGCTGGCTGCTGCGCGAGGGCTACCTGCGCCTGTTCGTGGGGCCGGGCCAGGAGCGCAGCTGGGAGTTCCAGACACTGCACCCCGTCGGCCTCACGGCCACGCCCGAGCAGCTGCTCGCCATCCCGAAGTCCCCCGACGAGATGGGTTACCGCGAGCTCGGTCGCTTCATCGACATCCTGCGCCACTCCGGCGGCAAGCCGTTCCAGCTCATGGTCAAGCGCGCGCAGAAGATCGCCATCCCCGTGGCCACCCTCATCATCATCCTCTTCGGCGCGCCACTCGCCAACAGCTCCGCGCGCGGCGGCGCCGCCTACGGCATCGGAATCTCCCTCGGCATCACGGTCATCTACATGATGCTGCTCCGCGTGTCCGGGGGAATGGGCGCGGGCGGCTCGATCCCGCCGCTGCTGGCGGCATGGCTGCCGAATCTGGTGTTCTTCGTTGCGGGGGTGGGGCTGCAGGCGAGGGTGAAGACGTAACGGCGGGCCCGGGGCCCGAGGCTCGGGCTTCGGGGCCCGGGGGTCGCGCTTCGACCTCCGGGCGGGAGCACATCAGTCGGCGGAGAGGGCGCCCCCGTGGCCGTCGTCGTGATCGGCGTCGGGACCGCGCGGGCGGGTGGACGAGGTGGCCGGCGGAGGACGGCCGATGCGGGACTCGACCTCGTGCAGCACGCGCACGGGGGAAACCGGCTTCTCCAGGTAGCGGCAACACCCGGCCTCGCGGGCGGCGGCGCCCATCTCGGCTTCGGGGCGGCCCGAGAGGACGATGACGTGGATGTCCGACGTCGCCTCATCGTCCTTCAGGATCCCGCAGAACTGCAGTCCGTCGAGCCGCGGGATCATCAGGTCGAGCAGCACCAGGTCCGGATGGTGCGCCTGCGCCATCTCGAGCCCCTCCACGCCGTCGTGGGCGAAGAGGACGTCGAAGCCGTTGTACCAGAGGACCCGCCCGTAAATCTCGCGGTCGTGGGGGTCATCCTCCACGACGAGCACGAGCTGCCGCTTCAGTCTCGTCATCCGGCCCCCGACTCAAAAGCCAAAGCATCTCATTGCGGTGCCGCAAGTTGCACGCCCGGAGGGCAGGCGCCAGGGGAATCGCGCGCCTGCTGGAAGGTCCGTGGAGCGACTGTGCCGGGGGTGGGGGAAAAGGGACGGGAACGGGGGGAACTGGGGGGGCACGGGCACACGTTTACGTTCACGTGGACGGGCATCAACGGAAGGCAGAAACGGAAGGCAGGGGCAGGTTCAGGGGCAGGTTCAGGGGCAGGGGCAGGGGCAGGTTCTACTCCGCGGCGAGCCGGCTCGTGAGCTCCTCCGTCAGCTCCCCCTCGAGGATGATCTCGACATCGCCGCGCAGGCGCACGGAGTAGTCGTCGGCCACCCTCACTCTCACGCTCCCGCCCTCCATCTCGACCGTGAGCTCGTCGCCGCGGGAGACGAGGCCGAGGCGGGTGGCGATGGCGGCTACGGCGCAGGCGCTCGAGCCGGAGGCCAGGGTCTCGCCGGCGCCGCGCTCCCAGATCCAGGCCTGGAGGCGGTCGGGGCCGAGGACGCGGGCGAGCTGGACGTTGGTGCCGGCGGGGAAGGCGGCGTGGGTGGCGAGCTGCGGGCCGCGGCGCAGGAAATCGGCGCGGTCGAGCGGGCCGTCGAGCAGCACGACGCAGTGGGGGTTGGCCAGCGAGACGGGATTGACCTCGAGGACCTCGCCGTCGGGCAGCTCGAGCGGTGTACGCAGCGCCTCGCCCGGCACGGGCGTGAAGCCTACGGCCTCGCCGCGGAAGTCGGCGCGGCCCATCTCGACGGTGATGTCGAGGATGCCGGTCGCCGGCGCGGCCTGGATGGTCATGGTGACCTCGTCGCGCGGGAGGCGGACGGTGAAGGCGTCGCCTGCCACGAGGCCGCGGCGGTGCAGGAAAGCGCCGAAGATGCGCAGCCCGTTGCCGCTCTTCTCGGCCGTGGTGCCGTCGGGATTGAAGATCTCGAGGCGGAACGGCGGCCCGTCCAGGTGGCCGAGCAGGATGCCGTCGGAGCCGATGCCGCGGTGGCGGTCGCAGAGGCGACGCACGCGCGCGGGCGTGAGCGGCCAGGGCAGCGCGGCCGCGTCGAGGACGATGTAGTCGTTGCCCAGGCCGTGGCCGCGGGCGAAGGCGAGGCGGCTCACCGGACGAGCTCGGGCGCGGGTGCAACCATGAAACCTCCCATCGGTATCTACGTAAGGGAAACGCGAGCCCGCGGGCGGGCTCCGCACCCGATCATCGAGAACGAAAGACGCGCATGCAGAATAGATACGCGACGATGTTCCCGGCCCGGCCGAGTCGGGCCTGGCCGCTGGCCGCCGCGCTCGCCCTCCTCACCGCCGGCGGCCTTTCCGCGCAGAAATCGGAGCGCCTGGCGGCACAACCCGCGCCGGCGGCCGCTCGTCCCGCGCCGAAGCGGAACGCGCCGCGCGAGATGACGGCGGAACGGATCCCCGCGCACGCGTCGGCGCCGGTCATCGACGGCCGGCTGGACGACGCGGTATGGGCCGACGCCCGCGTGGCGGACGCGTTCACGCAGATCCAGCCGGATCCGGGCGCCGCCGCGACGCTGCGCACCGAGGTCCGTATCGCCTACGACGCGGACGCGATCTACGTGGCGGCGCGGATGTACGACCCGCACCCGGACTCGATCGCGGCACAGCTGACGCGGCGGGACGAGGTCGGGTACTCGGGCCAGTTCCTCGTCGCCTTCGACAGCTACCACGACCACCGCACGGGCTACGCGTTCGCGCTGACGCCGAGCGGCGTGAAGCAGGACGTCTTCCTGTACGACGACACGAAGAGCGACGTGAGCTGGGACGCCGTCTGGGACGGCGCGGCGAGGGTGGACTCGCTCGGCTGGACGGCGGAGTTCCGGATCCCGCTGTCGCAGCTGCGCTTCAACCTGAAGGAGCGGGGCGAGGACGGCAAGCTGGTCTGGGGGGTGGACTTCAAGCGGACGATCGCGCGCTACAACGAGCAGGCGGTGTGGGCGCCGATCCCGCGCGAGGTGGACCGGGTGGTCTCGCTGTTCGGCGAGCTGCACGGGCTCAGCGGGCTGGCCTCTCCGCGGCGGCTCGAGGTGGTGCCGTACAGCGTGGCGCGGCTGACGCGCGCGCCGGCGGACCCCGGCGATCCGTTCCACAGCGCGAACGACCTGTCCACGACGGCGGGCGCGGACGTGAAGTACGGGCTCGGCCCGGACCTGACGCTGACCGCGACGGTGAACCCGGACTTCGGGCAGGTCGAGGCGGACCCGTCGGTGGTGAACCTGTCGGCGTACGAGACCTTCTTCCCGGAGAAGCGGCCGTTCTTCGTGGAGGGCGCCGACATCTTCCGCTTCGGCATCGGCTTCGGCGACGGCTCGATGGGCAACGAGCAGCTCTTCTACTCGCGCCGCATCGGCCGCTCGCCGCAGGGGCCGGTGCCGGACAGCGCGGCGTTCAGCAGCATGCCGTCCTCGACGACGATCCTGGGCGCGGCCAAGCTGTCGGGCAAGACGGCGAGCGGCTGGTCGGTCGGCGTGCTGGATGCGGTCACCGGGCAGGAGAACGCGCGCACGGCCGGCCCTCAGGGCGGACGGCTCGGCAGGATTCCCGTCGAGCCGCTGACCAACTACGGCGTGGCGCGGCTGATCCGCACGTCCAGCGACGGGCAGAGCGCCGTCGGCGGCGTGTTCACGGCGACGAACCGCCGGCTCGACGACCCCTCGCTCGACTTCCTGCGCAGCGCGGCGTACTCCGGCGGTGCGAACGTGCGGCACCGCTGGGGCGGCGGCAACTACGAGGTCACGGGGTGGCTGCTGGGCAGCGAGGTGCTGGGCAGCGACTCCGCGATCGCGCAGACGCAGCGCTCCTCGACCCACTACTACCAGCGGCCGGATGCCGGCTACCTGCACTACGACCCGACGCGCACCTCGCTGGCGGGGTGGGCGGCCGACCTGAGCGTGGCCAGGACCGGCGGCGGGCACTGGAGCGGCGGCTTCATCGGCAACGTGCGCTCGCCCGGCTTCGAGGTGAACGATCTCGGCTACCAGCAGAACGCCGACCTGGTGATCTCGGGCCTCTACGGCTCCTACAGCGAGTACCGCCCCGGCCCGCTGCTGCGGGACTGGCGCGTGAACGCGAGCGCGTTTGGCGGCTGGAACTTCGGCGGCGATCCGCTCGACCGCGAGCTGAACGTGAACGGCCACTTCACTCTGCTCAGCAACTGGGGCGGCGGGCTCGGAGTGAACCGGAACATGGCGCGTATCGAGACGGGCGCGCTGCGCGGCGGCCCCTCGATCCAGGCGCCCGGCCGCACGAGCCTGAACGCATGGGTCTACAGCGACGACCGGAACCCGGTGAGCGTCTCGCTGAGCGGCTGGCTGAACCGCGAGGACGGCACCGGCGGCCGCTCGGGCGGGCTGTCGCCGAACATCAGCGTGCGGCCGTCGGGCAACGTGCAGCTCTCGCTGGGGCCGAGCATCGACTGGAACCGCGATGCCTGGCAGTACGTGGCCGAGGCGGACACCCCCGGCGGCGCGCGCTACGTCTTCGGCTCCCTGCGCCAGACCACGGTCTCGCTCACGACCCGGCTGAACTACACGTTCTCGCCCACGCTCTCGCTCCAGCTCTACGCGCAGCCGTTCGTGAGCGCGGGCCGCTACAGCCGGTTCCGGCAGATCGTGGACCCGCGCGCGGCCGCGTTCTCGGATCGCTTCCACACCTACGCGCCCTCCGAGATCCACTACGACCCGGGCGCGGAGAGCTACACCGTGGACCCCGGCGCGGGGGCGCGGGCGTTCAGCTTCGACCAACCGGACTTCGGGGTGCGGGAGCTGCGCTCGAACGCGGTACTGCGCTGGGAGTACCGGCCGGGCTCGACGCTCTTCATCGTGTGGAGCCAGGGCCGCTCCATCGATGACAGCGACGGCTCGTTCCGCTTCTCCCACGACGCGCGGGCGCTCTTCTCGGCACCCGGAACGAACGTGCTGCTGGTCAAGTTCAGCTACTGGCTGGGGCTGTAGGAGGGAACGGAGAGGGTTCGCGGGGGGCTCACCCGGGCGCTCGCGGGGGCTCACCTGCGCGCTCGCGGGGGCTCACCTGCGCGCTCGCGGGGGCTCACCTGCGCGCTCGCGGGGGCTCACCCGCGCGGCGATTCGACCTTCCAACTGCTTGTCAGGGAGTGAACGGAGGCAACGGAGAACGGATCCTTCCTTTTCCCCGCACCGCCCGGCCGGCCGCATTCCCGGGCGCGGCGGACGGATGAAAGAAATGGGCGGGGTCGTGCGGATGCCGGGAGGCGGCGCTCGCCCGGGTAGCGGCGCCCGCCGGCTCCGTTGCCTCCGTTCCTCCGTTTCCTCGGGTAACATCGCTGTTCGGCTGCCCGACCCTCGCCCAGACGCGCGCCCTCGCGCCAGCCCCGCGATGCCCGACGCCGCGCCCCTCGCGCCAGCCCCGCCGAGCTGTCTGGTCCCTCAGTGCGCTCCCCTACCCGATCCTCCGCTCACTCTCTCCATCGAACAGGTGCGCCCTCTCCCCATCCAGCTCCAGCTCGATCTCGCTGCCGGGAGGGGGCAGGGGGGCGGGCTCGAGGCGCGCGACGAGGGAGGCGGCCGGGGTCGTCGCCTCGATCATGGTCTCGTTGCCGAGCGGCTCGACCAGCTCGAGGCGGGCCTTCACCCGCGCGGCGCCGGGGCGCGGCGGCGTGCCGGGGGCGGCGAGCGCGATGGCCTCGGGGCGGATGCCGAGCACGACCTCGTCGGCGCCGGCGGCCCGCGCGGCCTGCGCCAGCGGGGCGGGCAGCGGCACCTCGAGGCCACCCTCGGCGGCGGTGAAGCGGGGCGCGCCGTCGCGCTCGATGCGGCCGGGGATGAGGTTCATGGCGGGGCTGCCGATGAAGCCGGCCACGAAGAGGTTGGCGGGGCGGTCGTAGAGCTCGAGCGGAGTGCCGATCTGCTGGACGCGGCCGGCGTTCAGCACGACGACGCGGTCGCCGAGCGTCATGGCCTCGGTCTGGTCGTGGGTGACGTAGACCATGGTGGCGGCGAGGCGGTGATGGAGGGCGGCGATCTCGCGGCGCATCTGGACGCGCAGCTTGGCATCGAGGTTGGAGAGCGGCTCGTCGAAGAGGAAGACGCGCGGCTCGCGGACCATGGCGCGGCCGACGGCGACGCGCTGTCGCTGGCCGCCGGAGAGCTGGGCGGGGCGGCGGTCCAGGACGGGCTCGAGCCCGAGGATCTGGGCCGCGCGCGCGACCCTCGCCTCGATCTCGGCGCGCGCGAACTTGCGTAGCTTCAGGCCGAAGGCCAGGTTCTCGCGGACGGACATGTGGGGGTAGAGCGCGTAGTTCTGGAAGACCATGGCGATGTCGCGATCGCGGGCGGGCAGCTCGTTCACCACGCGCTCGCCGATCATCAGGGTGCCGGCCGTGATGCGCTCGAGCCCCGCGATCATCCTGAGCAGGGTGCTCTTGCCGCAGCCCGAGGGGCCGACGAGCACCATGAGCTCCCCATCCCGCACCTCGAAGGTGGCATCGTGGACGGCGACGAAGTTGTTCTCATAGACCTTCCTGACCGCGTCCAGCCTCACCCCTGCCATACGCCCTCCCCCGCATGAGCGAAGATGCGCGCTTCCCCGACGGCTTCCTCTGGGGCGCCGCGACGTCGGCGTACCAGATCGAGGGCTCGCCGCTGGCCGACGGCGCCGGGCCGAGCATCTGGCACCGCTTCTCGCACACGCCCGGCCGCACGCGGGACGGCGAGACTGGCGACCTGGCGTGCGACCACTACCACCGCTGGGAGCGCGACGTCGCCCTCATGGGCGAGCTGGGCCTCACGGCCTACCGCCTGAGCATCTCCTGGAGCCGCATCCTGCCGGAGGGGACAGGGCGCGTCAACCAGGCGGGGCTCGACTTCTACAGCCGGCTCGTGGACGCGCTGCTCGAGCGCGGCATCACGCCGAACGTCACCCTCTACCACTGGGACCTGCCCGCGGCGCTCGACGACCGCGGCGGCTGGCTCAACCGCAACGTGGCCGGCTGGTTCGCCGACTACGCGCAGGTGGTCTTCCGCGCCCTCGACGACCGCGTCCGGCTCTGGGCCACGCTCAACGAGCCGTGGGTGGTGAGCGATGGCGGCTACCTGCGCGGCGCGCTCGCGCCCGGCCACGCCAACCTGTTCGAGGCCCCGCGCGCCAGCCACAACCTGCTGCGCGCGCACGGCGCGGCCGTGGACGCGTACCGCGCGGAGGGCAGGCACGAGATCGGCATCGTCGTCAACCTCGAGCCCAAGTACCCGGCCTCCGACAGCGACGCCGACCGCGCGGCTACGCGGCGCGCGGACGCCTACATGAACCGGCAGTACCTGGACGCCGTCTTCCTCGGGCACTACCCGGAGGAGATGGCGGAGATCTTCGGCGAGGCGTGGCCGGACGTGGCGGCGGCGGACCTGGACGCCATCCGCCGGCCGATCGACTTCCTGGGGATCAACTACTACACCCGCAGCGTGACACGCGACGATCCCGCCGCGCCCCCCGTGCGCGCCTCCAGTGTCCGGCAGCCGCAGAGCGCCTACACCGAGACCGGCTGGGAGGTCTACCCGCCCGCGCTCACCGACGTGCTCGTGTGGGTCAGGGAGCGCTACGGCGCGCCGCCGACCTACATCACCGAGAACGGCGCCGCGTTCTACGATCCGCCGCGGCCGGTCGAGGGGCGGATCGACGACCCGCTGCGCGTGGCCTACCTGCGCGACCACCTGCGCGCCGGCCGCGAGGCCATGCGGCGCGGCGTGGACCTGCGCGGCTACTTCGCCTGGTCGCTGCTCGACAACTACGAGTGGAGCCTCGGCTACTCGAAGCGCTTCGGCCTCGTTCACGTGGACTACACGACCCTCGAGCGGACCGTCAAGGCGAGCGGGCGGTTCTACGCCGACGTCGTCCGGACGAACGGAGCCGTCCTGGCGGATTGAGCCGGCACCGCGGAGGCGGGCGGGCGCCCCCTCGGGGCCAGCACCGTCCTCGCGGCTCCGCCGCTGCGGTCGGCGAATGTCCCCTCCGGGGCGCCCGCCCGCCTCCGCTCCAGCCACCACGCGCGTCGGATCCCTCGCCAGGCCGGCGCCGCGGCGCGTGTTGAGGGGGACGGTACTGGCAAGCAGGTGGATCTTGCCTCGGGGGTCCCGGCCGGACTCGGCGGGGGCGCGTGTGGGGCACCGACGCGAGAGGGCGCGGCCAAGGGCGGGTCGCTCGTCGGCGGCGGTGGGAGGCGCCGGACACACCGGCGTATGGGCGCCGCGGAAATCCACCGGCGCGTACGGAGGCCGGGATCGGCTCCCACTCCCCCACTCTCCCACTTGCCCACTCTCGCGCTTCGGCGCGCGCCGCGGCCGCCGCCACGCGCCGCGGGCGATGCTTCGCCCGGTGAGGCCGGCGGAAATCCGCGCGCGCTTGCGGTCGCCGGAAGCGGCTCCCACTCCCCCACTCTCCCACTCCCCCACTCTCATCACCGGTACCTCAGCTCCACCACCGCCGGCATCCGCGTGCCCGGCGGGACGCGCACATACCCATCCTCCAGCGCGACCTTCCGGCCGTTCAGCAGCGCGGCGGCCAGGGGCCGGCCGATCTCGGGCGGGCGCAGCAGGAGCCCGGCGGCCGGAACCCGGAAGGGGCCGGCGGGTGCGGCGCGGACGGCGAGGGTCGCGTGGACGACGTCGCCCGAGCGGGTCATGCGGAGATCCAGCGAGCCGTAGCGCGTGCGCAGCCCCTCGATGCGGAGGCCGGGGCCGACGAGCCAGGAGGCGTCCACGGCGGCGCCGAGGACGAGGGCGCCATCGCGGGCGCGGACGTAGGCCAGCATGTCGAGCACGGAGCGGATGAAGTCGGTGCCGACCCAGGCGTGCGGGATGTCGCCGATGAAGCGGGGCAGGGCCGCGTCGTGCCAGACGACCTCCGCCCACGCGTTCCAGGCGGGCGGGCGGCGGCCGCGCATGAGGAAATCGGCCAGCGCGTGGGCGCGCGCGGGCTCGCCCAGCCGCACGAACGCGCCGACGCCGCGCCACTCGTACGGCGTGTAGGCGTCCCACGCGGTGTCGCCGGCGGCGCGCGCGCGGACGAAGCGGAAGTAGCGCTCGAAGGTGTTCCGCAGCGCGGGCTCGGGCAGCCATGGCAGCCCGCCCGCGGGCTCGAGACCGATGGTGGTCGAGGTCGCATCGAAGTCGCCGAGCTCGGCGGAGCCGGGGATGTAGTCGATCCCGTGCTCCCGCATCGACAGGCGCATGGAGGCCAGGATGTCGGCCTGGAAGGTGTCGGCCTTCAGCGAGATGGCGCGGCCGAGCCCGGGCCGGCCGAGCGTGTCGGCCAGCCACGCCGCGTCGCGATAGCCGACGAGCCCCCACAGGTCGTCCCAGTACGAGTGCTCCGGGTGCGCCGAGTAGCCCTCGTGGCTGATCGACGCGGGCAGCAGCCCGAAGAACTTCCGCCCCTCCCCTTCCCGCTCGGTCGGTCCCATCTGGCTCGCCCGGAGCGAGTCCATGTAGGCGACGGCGCCCGCGACGTGCTCCCATTCCTCCGCCGCCAGCGCCGTATCGCCCGTGAAGCGGACGTACTCGGCGATGAGGTGGATGAGCTCGCCGTGGCTGTCGTTTTCGGGCACGGGATCCGCGCCGCGGTGGTCCACGCAGCACGGCACCTTGCCATCCGGGAACTGGTAGGGCGCGTACCAGCGGATGAACGCGGCCACGGGCGCCACGTCGCCGAGGCGGAGCAGCGCGTTCGAGATGAGCGCGCCATCGCGGATCCACGCGCGGGCGTAGGCGCGCGAGCCGGGCTGGAGCGCGGCGCCATCGGCGTCGATCAGGACGTACGCGTGGTTCGCGCGGATGGCACGCGCCAGCGCCGCGCCCCGGCCCGGCAGCTCGATCCGGACGCGGCCGAGCCGGGTCCGCCACGCGGCTATGGTGGCGGCGAGCAGGGAGTCGGCGGGCGCGAGCGCGCGGGCGGAGGGAGTCGGGGCACCTGGATTCGCGCCGGTCGCCGCCGCCTCGCCGAGTCCCGCGGCGGCGACGCCGGGGGCCACCGGCGCATCCGCATAGAACGGCGCGGCGATCCACACGTCCCTCGCCTCGCCCGGTCTCAGCGAAAGGGAATAGCCGAGCGCGCCGCCGGCATGGTGGAACGGGTCGTGGACGGAATCTGCGGGCGGCACGGTGCCACGTGCGAGCCAGTCGGGGACGGCGCCCATGTGGAAGGTGGTGGCGCCGAAGCTGTCGGGCGGCGTGAGCAGGACGAGGCGGCGCTCGCCATCGACCTCGATCGTGCGGCCGTGGCGGGCGACGTCCGTGACCTCGGCCACGCCGCCGGGCGTGTTCAGGAACTGCCACGGCGGGTTCACCTGGAAGGCGCGCAGGGCGAGGAACAGGGTGAGGCGGCGCGGCCGGCGGGAGCGGTTCTCCACGCGGTAGCGGGCGTAGAGGGTGGAGCCGCCGGTGTCGCCCGCGGTGAAGGCGGTCACGGTGAGCCCCAGCGAGTCGGCGCTCCAGCGGACGGACGGCACGGGCACGTCGCCATCGGGGAGCGACTGCGCGGTGGCCGCATCGGCCCAGCCGAGGAGCCGGCCATCGGCGTGGAGGAACGGCTCGATGGAGAAGGAGGCCTGGCGCGTCTCGAGGCGGCCGTCGGTGTCGAGCAGCGCCTCGCGCCGGTCGGCCGCGGCGCCGACCACGGTCCAGTACGTCTGGAGGCCGAGGTAGGCGCGCGGGAAGCGGCCGCGGGGCGAGGCGCGGGCGATGCCCTCGAAGAAGGTGTCGATGGAAGCGCCGAAGGCGACGGGCTCGACCGTGAGCTCGCGGAGGGAGTAGGTGCCGGGACTCGTGGTTCGGGGGTCGGGGCTCGGGGCGGCCGCGGCGCTCGCCGCGGGCCGCAGCAGGACGAGGCGGAGGTATCTCGCCTCGGAGTCCGGCAGATAGAGCCAGTCGCGGCCGCCGTCGCTCTGACGGACGGAGTCCACGGTCTCCCAGCGCGCGCCGTCGCCGGAGAGCTGGACATCGTAGTCGGCGGCGTGCGGCTCGCCCCAGTCGAGCGCGAGGCCGCCGAACTCGCGGCGCTCGAGGAAGTCTAGCGTGAGCGTCTCGCGGCCGCCGGGCGCGTGCCAGGCGGTGGCGGTGTCGCCGTCGAGGGCGTTCCGGGGGCCGGCGCCGGGCAGCGACGCCGTCGCCTGGACGGTGGGCGTGCGGGTGTAGGGGTGCGGCGGCGGCAGCGGGCGCAGCACCAGGTCCGCGATCCAGACGGTGCCCTTGCCGCCCGTCCCGGCGGTCACGACGAGCTCCATGCTGGCGGCGTGGCGGATCTCGCCGCCGCCGGCCGGCCCCCAGGCGAAGTGGATCTGGCGCTTGCGGGTGATCAGCGTGCGCCACGCCTCCGGGAAGTGGAAGAGCAGGCGGTCGTCCCACCAGACGTTTTCACCGCTCGCGTCGATCAGCTTGAACTCGAGGTTCTCCGGCGGCGCCCTGCCGCGGACGCGGAAGGTGAACTCGTAGTTCTCCGGCAGGTCCAGGTCGAGCGCGCGCCGGGCGATGGCGTAGCCGGCGTGGCCGTGGAAATCGAAGTCCAGGCGCATGGTGGGGACGCCGTCCACGGTGTCGGCCGTGATCTCCAGCGTGACGCCGTCCGAGGGGTGGGGCGACCAGGCCTGGACGGTCGTGAAGGCATCCAGCGTCGCGGCCCCGGCGGGCTGCTGCTGGCCGGCGGACGGGCCAGGGAGGAGCAGGACGCCGGCGAGGAGCAGGACGGCGGAAGCCGCCTCCCCCTTCCCCCACCCGACGCGGGGCCGGCGCCCGCTCACCCTTTGACGCTCCCCAGCATGATGCCCTGGATGTAGTAGCGCTGGAGCACGAGGAAGACGGCGAGGACGGGGGCGACGGTCAGGACGGCGCCGGCCATCATGAGCTCGGTGTCCATGACGTGCTCGCCGGAAAGGTTGGCGAGGGCGACGGGCAGCGTGTAGTGGGCGGCGTCGCTGAGCACGATGAGGGGCCACATGAAGTCGTTCCAGGTGGCCAGGAAGGTCCAGATGGCGAGGGTGGCGAGGATCGGCGCGATGACGGGGAGCACGATGGCCGTGTAGATCCTCCACTCGGAGGCGCCGTCGATGCGGGCGGCGTCGAGCAGGTCGTCGGGCAGCGCGATGGTATACTGGCGGACGAGGAAGATGCCGAAGATGCTGGCCAGCCCGGGCAGGATCACGCCGGCGTAGCTGTTGATGAGGTGGAGCTCCTTCATGAGCAGGAAGAGCGGCAGCATCGAGACCTGGACGGGCACGAGCAGCCCGGCGCTGAGGGCGCGGAAGGCGCGGTCGCGGTGGCGGAAGCGGAGCTTGGCGAAGGCGTAGCCGGCCATCGAGTTCACGACCAGCGAGAACAGCGTGACGGCGCTGGCGATGAGGGTGCTGTTCAGGAAGTCGCGGCCGAGCGCCAGGCGGGTGAAGAGGTCGCGGTAGTGGGCGAAGGTGACGTGGCGCGGGAACAGGTGCGGCGGGTACGTGTTGGCCTCGCCCGTCGGCATGAGGGAGGCGGAGACCATCCAGACGAGCGGGATCAGGCAGAGGATCGCGCCGAGCACGAGGAGCGTGTAGAGAAGGAGGCCGGGAAGACGTCGCCTCACGGGGCCTCCGAGCGCTGGAGCCGCACCTGCACGAGCGTGAAGGCGATGATGATGAGGAAGAGGATGAAGGCGATGGCGGCGGCGAAGCCCATGCGCCACCAGCGGAATCCCTGCTGGTACATGTAGAGGACCATGCTGAGGGTGCTGTTCAGCGGGCCGCCGGAGGTCATGACGTACGGCTCGGCGAAGAGCTGGAAGTAGCCGATCATGGTGACCACGCCGACGAAGAGCATGGTGGGCCCGAGCATCGGCCATGTGACGTGGCGGAATCGGCGCACGGCGCCGGCGCCATCCAGCTCGGCGGCCTCGTACAGATCGCGCGGGATGGCCTGCAGCCCGGCGATGAAGATGAGCATGTTGTAGCCGAAGTTCTTCCACACGGCCATGACGATGATGGCGCCCAGCGCGGTGTGCGGGTTGCCGAGCCAGTCTACGGGCGGGATGCCGAAGGCGCCGAGCCCGTAGTTGAGCAGCCCGTACTTCGCGTGGTAGAGGTAGCGCCAGACGATGGCGACGGCGACGAGCGTGGTGACGAAGGGCGTGAAGTAGACGGTGCGGAATAAGCCGCGGAAGCGGACGAGCGGCGCGTTCAGGAGCAGCGCCGCGCCGAGCGAGGCGGCCACGGTGAGCGGACCGCCGATGAGCGCGAACTCGAGGGTGTTGCGCAGCGCGAGCCAGAAGTCGCCGGTGTGCAGCAGCGTCAGGTAGTTGGCCAGGCCGACCAGGCGGACGTTGTGCGGGTCGGCGACGGCGTAGATGTCGAAGTCGCTGAAGCTGAGCAGGAACGAGGCGGCGATCGGCAGGAAGAAGAAGACGCCGATGAGGACGAGCGCCGGCGCGACGAACCACCACCCGGCGCTGCCGGCCCCTGGCTCCGCCAGGCGACGCCGGCGTCCGCGCGGCGCCGGCGCGGGAGCGGCGAGCGCGGAGTCGGCGAGGTGCTCGGCGCGGGAGCCTTCGGTCATCGGCGCGGCTCACGGGCGCGGCGGCGGCGCACCGGCTCCGGGCGGTTCCGCTTGCCGGCGCGGCGTCGGTGGGCGGGCGCACCGGCGCGGCAGGAAATGCCCTCGCGGCTACGCCGCTCGGGACATTTGACAGCCGCGCCGGTGCGCCCACCCACCTCCGCTGCGGGTTCCCGGAAAGGCGGACGCATCGCGGGGGCGGCGCCGCAGCCGGAGTGTTTGGGGACATCTTCGGTCGGCGCGTGGATCTTTCCTCGGGCTTCCCGGCCCGACCCGGCGACAGGCGGTGCGGCGCACCGCGGCGCACGGGCATGGCCGGGCGTGGGACGCTCGTCGGGGGCGACAGGCGGCGCGGCGCGCCGCGGCGCGCGGGCGCGGCTGGACGCGGGACGCTCGTCCGCAGCCGCAGCCGCAGCGCCGAACCCGGATGCCCGGGCGCACCCACGTGCGCCGCGGAAATCCGCCGGCGAATGCGGGCGCCCGGATCGGCTCCCACTCCCCCACTCCCCCACTCCCCCACTCTCGCCCGCGCCGGACCCGGATGCCCGGGCGCACCCACGTGCGCCGCGGAAATCCGCCGGCGAATGCGGGCGCCGGGATCGGCTCCCACTCCCCCACTCCCCCACTCCCCCACTCTCGCCCGCGCCGGACCCGGATGCCCGGGCGCACCCACGAGCGCCGCGGAGATCCGCCGGCGAATGCGGGCGCCCGGATCGGCTCCCACTCCCCCACTCCCCCACTCCCCCACTCTCGCCCGCGGCTCCCGTCGCCGCGGCGCAAGGACAAGAGTGGGCCATTGTCGGGTTCAACGCGCGCCTCCGGCGGACTGCCGCGCCAGCATCCAGCGGCGCTTGGCGAGGACGGCGTCCACATCGCTGTCGAGCGCCTTCATGGCGGCATCGACCGGCATGCCACCGCGGATGATCTTCTCGCCGTAGTCGGCGAGAGTGTTCGAGATCAGCTCGATCTCGGGGACCTTGGGTAGCGGGCGCACGCGCTGGAGCTGGAGCCAGAAGGCGTGGGCGTAGGGGTTGTCCACGAGGCTGGAGTCGCGCCACGCTGCGAGCGAGGGCGGCAGGTCGCCGGTCAGGTGGTAGAACTGGCGCTGCCGGTCGGGGCGGGACAGGAACTCGATCAGCTTCCACGCGGCGGCCGCGTGGCGCGAATGGCGGAAGACGGAGAGCGAGGAGCCGCCGGCCATCGAGATGCCGGGCCAGCTCGTGTCCGGGCTCGGCATCGGCGCGGTGCCCCACCGGGTCTGCAGGCTGTCGGGCAGGCGGTTCCGGAACTCGCTGATGTACCACGGGCCGCTGATGTACATGGCGAAGGTGCCGCGCGCGAACTCCTGGAAGATGTTCGAGATGTCGTTGTTCGAGACCGCCGGCGCCAGCCCGCGGCGGAAGAGGTCGACGTAGAAGGTGTAGCCGCGCTCGAAGGCGGGCGACTCGAAAGCGCCGTACCGGCCGCTGTCGCCGAGCACGGTGCCGCCGGTCGCCATGCCCATGATCATCGGCTGTGGCCACTCGTTGATGGGCAGCAGGATCGCCCAGCGGCCGGCGCCGCCCTGCGCCTTGAGCCGCTCCATGGCGCGCAGCCAGTCCGCCCACGTCTTCGGGAAGCTCGGGTAGCCGGCCTTCGCGAGCAGGTCCGTGCGGTAGAAGACGAGCCGCGTGTCGACGTACCAGGGGATGCCGTAGACGCTGTCGCCGATGACGTTGGTGTCCCAGATGCCGCGGAAGAAGTCGGCGGCGTGGAGCGTAGGCGACGCGGCCACCAGCGAGTCCAGCGGCAGCAGCGCATCGATGGCGGTGAACTCCGGGATCCACGTGTTGCCGATCTGCGCCACGTCCGGCGTGGCCTCGCCCACGAACGCGGTGAGCAGCTTCTCGTGCGCGGCCGTCCACGGGATCTGCTGGAGCTCGACGCGGATCCCCGGGTTCAGCTTCTCGAACTCGCGCACCATCGGTGCGACGACGTCGCCCTCGTGCCCCATCGCCCAGAACCGCAGCGTCACCGGGCCGGGCGCGGGCCGGCCGGGGCGGGAACAGGCGGAGAGGCCCAGCAGTGCGAGGAGCAGCAGAGCGGCCCGAACAGATTCCGGCCCGCGCCTCCTGCCGGGCGGCTGCTGCGGTGGGGAGGCCCTCTCCGGCCCTGCGGAACGCTCGGCCCACCGCAACCACCTCCGCACCACCCACCCCGCCACCTGCCTCGCGGACGGCAGTCCTCGGTCCTCCGAGGGCCTCCCCGCCTCCGCCCAACGCTCCAGGGGCCGGGCCATGCGCCGCGGCGCCCGACGGGCCCGGGTGGTCCCGCCGGGCGGACCAGCGCGCCGCGTCAGCGCGGGACCGGCCCACGTGGTCTCCGCCGCCGAACCAGCGCGCGGCGTGGACGGGCGTCCCGAAGCGCGTGGCGCCGGGCGGCTCGCGCGGCGAGGCGAGGCTGGCCGCGCGCCCCCACTCCCCCACTCTCGCGCCAGCTGGCCGCGCCCCGGCGCGGCGCAGAGGCGCCGCATCACCCACCTCCCGCCGGCGCCGAATCCAGCCAGCCACCCGTGAACCCGGCGCGGCGTAGGCCGCGGACGATGTAGGGGTTCTGCCGCAGCAGCTTCCAGATGAGGCCGCTGCGGTAGTTCTCGATCATGGCGACGATCGGGCCCTCATCGATGCCGAGGTAGTCGGTGTCGAACCAGCCCAGCGCGGGATCCGTCCTCCCCGCCGTGGCGCCGGGCACGCGCAGCGTGGGGTTGAAGGCGTCGAGGAAGCCGTAGGTGGAATACAGGGCGTCGCCGTAGCGGTCCTTCATGGCCATGAGCGCGGGGACGGCGATCTCGGGGGCGAAGGCGATGGAGCCGCCGGCCGCGGTGGCGGCGAGGGTGCCGTCGTCGCGGACCTCGGTGAAGTCGGCGCCGCGCGCGGCGTAGCCCATGAAGGTCCGGCTGCGGCCGTCGATGGTGGCGGTGAAGTCGCCGGGACCATCGGAGGCGGTGAGCCCCCAGATGTCGGCGCCGTAGCCTGTCCAGCCGGCGGGGTCGGCCGTGGCGTAGGCGCGCTGGGCGAGGGTGGCGCGGCGCGAGTTCTCGAAGTAGTCGATGCCGTGGGCGCGCATGAAGGCGTCCCGGATGCCGCGGAAATCGACCCAGATCTGCGAGTACTGGTGCCCGAAGAGCGGCGCGAAGCCGAGGTGCTCCTGGCCGTAGTAGGCGCCCCAGCGGTAGGTGCTCGTGAAGTAGTCCCACGCGCCGTCCGCGGCGGGGTGGGTGGGCGAGCCGAGCGCCAGGATGTAGAGGATCATCGCCTCGTTGTAGCCGTGCCAGTCCATGGCGTGGAAGCCGGCCTCGGGCGTCCATCCCATGGCGACGCCGGGCGGCCGCGGCGAGAACCACGCCCAGTCCGCTCGGCGGTAGAGCGAGTCGGCGAGCGCGCGGATCGAGTCCTCGGGCGGCGTCGCCTGCGCGAAGTACTGCTGGCAGGCGAGCACCCCCGCGAAGAGCAGCGCGGAATCGATCGAGGAGAGCTCGATCTTCTGGTAGCGCCGGCCCGTCTGCATGTCGAGGAAGTGGTAGAAGAAGCCGTGGTAGCCGGCGGCGTCGGTCGTGGAGTCCTGGGGCGCGGTCCATAGGAAGCGGAGCGTGGTGAGCACGCGGGCGTCGGCGTCGGCGCGGGAGACCCAACCGCGCTCGACGCCGATCGGGTAGGCGGTCAGCGCGAATCCGACCGCGGCGATGCTCGAGAAGGTCGGGGTCGGCCAGCGGTCGGGCGTGAGTCCGTTGGCGGGGTTCGACCGCTCCCAGAAGAACTCGAAGGTGCGGTGCTCGAGGTCCTGGAGGAAGGCATCGGCCCCGGGCGGGAGCGGGCCGGGCGCCGGCGTGGTGGGGGTGGTGGCCGTGCGGGCGCAGGCGGCCAGCCCCGAGACGGCGAGCACGAAAGCAAAGCTGAGAGTCTGGGCGGCGCGCGATGGTCGCATCCGGCTCCTGGGGCGCGAAGGCAGCGGTGCGGGCAGTCTATCGCGGCCCGCAGAACGCGGGCCGCCCGGACGCACCAGACCGTTGCGCGCCCGGGCGGCACCGACTCGACGGGGGCGACGCCCCGCCGGGTCGCCGAGCTCGGTTCCGCCGCTAGAAGTTCGCCTCCGCGCCCAGCTGGAAGTGGCGCGCGTCGGTGACGAGACAGGTCGGCACGCCAAAGTTGGCGTCCGTGCGGTTGCCCGTCTGGTAGCAGCCGTAGTTGTTGTGGTTCAGCGCGTTGAAGATGTCGAGCGTGAGCCCGTACTTCACGCTGGAGCCGAACGCGTACAGGTCCTTGCGGAAGCGCAGGTCGAGGTTCTGGTACGGGAACGTGCCCGGCACGCTGAACCCGCCGCGCTGGTAGGCGTTTCCGGTGGTCCCGACACCGCAGAAGCGGCCGGGGCAGCCCACGTCCAGCGTGTACTTGCCGCCGAGCGTGAGGAGGCCGGAGGCCTGGATCCCCCAGAGGTAGGGGATGTCGGTGATGGCGTTGGCGACGAGCCGATACCGCTCATCATTGGACGGATGCCTCGGGATGCTCGCCGCGTTGGGGAAGGCGAAGTCGTCGTTCAGGAGGTCGGCCCCCGCCACGTCGCGCCAGGCATACGTGAAGGCGAGGCCTGCGCCCCAGCCAAACCTGCTGTCCCCGGCCCGCGAATAGGGCCGCTGGATCTTGCCCTCGAGCCCCTTGTACCACGTCTGCTTCTGGTTCGAGGCGTAGATGAAGTTGCTGAAGCCGTGCTCGCCGACGTTGAAGGACGCGCAGCAGGTGCCGTCCGGGTTGAGCCCGAAGTTCGCCCAGTTGAGGATCGGCAGGTCGATCCCGTGCACATACGAGTAGTTGAGCGTGACCAGGAAGCTCGAGATCGCCTGCCGGACGCCGATCGCCGTCTGGATGGAATGCGGCGGCTTGAGGTCGTTCGGGATGAACCAGGCCTCCGGCTGCCCGCTGGTGTGAACCAGCTGGTCCAGCACGGCACGGTTCGCCGTGAGATAGGACGGATTCCAGGCGACCTGGTTCCCCGTCGGCGTCGTGCCGGGCTGCGCGAAATTGACCGTGTAGACCGGGTGGCTGATCTTCTGCACCGGATCGACTCCGTACAGGTCGAACCCGATGCGGTCGTAGTAGATGCCCCAGCCGCCGAAGATCGTGGTGCGCTGGTTCCTGTCGAGAGCGTACGAAAAGCCGAGCCGCGGCTGGACCGCGCCGTAGAAGGTCGCGTTCTTCCCGGTCCGGATGTAGCGGTTCAGGTCGAGCGGCGTGATGAGCTGGCTGTTGTAGGCGCGCAGCGTGTCGGCGCTGGCCTGGGGCGTCGAGTAGTTCGAGTTCAGCATGTTGGTCTCGACATCCCAGCGCAGGCCCAGGTTCAGCGTCAGCCGGTCGACCGGCGTCCAGTCATCCTGCGCGTAGACTCCGAACTCGGTGTTGTTGGCCTTGAGGAACGGGTTCCCTGTGCCGTACTCGAGCAGGTAGGGTGTCGCGTACCCGTAGTCCGCGTTGAAGTGGAAGAGCGGAGTCCCGCTGTTGTCCTTGTTGATGTCATACTTCACGAAATCGACGCTCGCGCCCGTCTTGAAGACGTGCTGCCCGCCCCAGTCCGCGACCGAGTAGGTGAGGTCGTTGCGCAACCCCACGGAGGACTGGATGAAGTCCTGCGTGCTGCGCGCGCTTCCGAGGATCGCGTTGCCTGCGGGGAACTCGTACTGCAACTCCGGCTGCCCGGGCTCATTGGGGCTCGGATTCCGGCGCCACCGCGTGTAGTCGACCTTGGCCTCGTCCACCATCGAGCCGCGGAAGTACTTGTACGCGAGCTGACCGATGGAGACGTCCTGCCGGTAATTGTTCGCCGCGGTGAATGCCGTCGCGCCACCGAAGTCGCGGATATCGGTCTCGTGGCGGTTGTTGAAGCTGAGCTCGAACGTCGAGGAAGGGCCGGCCGAGTAATCGGCCTTGCCGAAGAACAGGTTCTCGCGGAACGGCGAGGTGAAGGAGCCCAGGTACTGGTTGAAGTCGATCGAGCCGAGCGCGGGATATCCCGTCGGGATCGTGGGGAAGGTCACCCGGTTCGCCCGGTTCTGGTAGTTGCCCTCGTAGGACACGAAGATGTGCGCCTTGTCCTTGATCAGCGGGCCGCCGATGCTGAGCGCGGTCAGCGTGCGGGAGTAGTCGGGCTTCTGGAAGGTCGAGGGGTTGGCCCGCTTGTCCGCCTGCTGGAAGGTGTCGAGCTGAATCAGGTTCTTGTTCTGGAAGCCGACGAGCACGTCACCGGACCAGGTGTTGCCGCCGGACTTTGTGGTCGCGCTGATGATGGCGCTCGAGGACTTCTGGTACTCGGCCTTGAAGTTCTGCGTGATGACGCGGTACTCCTGAATCGCGTTGCGCGGGAACGGATTGCCCCGACTCGCGTCCTGCCCCGCCACGCCGCCGGCCGTCAGATCGTTCTTCAGGCTGGTCCCGTCGATGAAGACGTTCACGTTGTTGGGGCTCTGCCCGTTCGCGGAGAACGTACGGAACTGCTGGCTGTTGATGCGGTCCTCCGTGACGGTCACGCCCGGCGTGAGTTGCGCGAGGTCCAGGAAGTTGCGCGTGGGGCTGGGCAGCTGCTGGATCTGTTCGGGACTCACGTTGGTCGCGACCTCCGACGTGCGCGTCTCGATGGCGCGCTGCCCCGTGACCGTGATTCCCTGGAGCACGATGGCCTGCGTCGACAGCTGGAAGTCCGCCACCAGGCTCTGCCCGATCATTACCTGCAGCGTCCGGGACTCCGTCGCCTTGCCCAGCGCAGACACCGTGATTCGGTACGTCCCGGGCCGCAGCCCCAACAGAGCGTAGGCCCCGTTCGCGCCGGCAATGGCCTGACGCTGATACCCGCTCGCGGTGTCCACCGCGACGATCTCCGCGGAGGGCATGGGAGCGCCCGCCTCATCCCGCACGGTTCCACGAATCGTCGCGGTGCTGGTCTGCGCCGCGGCCGGGAGCGCCGCGAGCAGGCACAGCACCGCACCCGTCACCGGCGCCATCCACTGGCGTCGCATGATCCTCATCGTCCTCATGGCCGACCTCCGTTGAGGGAATCCATCCTGGAATCCAAGAACCGCAACTCACGCCGCGCAGCCGGCCGCGCGCTCACGCCGCGGCGGCCCCGCACGACCTCCGTATCACCAGCTCCGTCGCCAGCACCTCCCGGCGACGCACGTGCTCGCTGCCCGCCCGCACCGCCTCCAGCAGCCGCAACAGCGCACGCTCCCCGAGCTCCGCGATCGGCACCCGCACGGACGTCAGCGGCGGCGTCAGGTAGCGCGCGATCGGGATGTCGTCGAAGCCGACGACGGCCAGCGTCCCCGGCACGGCCACTCCCGCCTCCGCCAGCGCCGACAGCGCACCCACGGCCATCGCGTCGTTCGCGGCGAACAGCGCGTCCGGCAGCGGCCCCGACTCGAGCAGCGCCAGGGCCGCCGCGTGCCCCGAGCGCTCCGTGAAATCGCCCGCGAGCTCGAGCGCGCAGGCCGGCACCCCGGCCTCCGCCAGCGCGTCATGGTAGCCGCGCTGCCGCTCGGCCGCGTCGTGGTTGCGCGCCGGACCCGTGAGAAACACGATGCGGCGGCGGCCGTGCGCCAGCAGGTGCCGGACCATGGCCACCGCCCCGCCGTAGTTGTCGATGATGATCGAGTCCAGAAGCCGGCGCCCCGCGGGACAGTTGAGCAGCACGACCGGAAGGCTGGGGGGGAGCTCCGCCTCCAGCGCCGCGGGATCCGCATCCGGCGACATGATCACCAGACCGTCCACCCGACGGTGCATCGCCCGGAACGCCGCCGTGATCTCGCCGTGGTCGTTGTGCGAGCCCGACAGCAGCAGGTGGTAGCCGTGCCGCTGCGCCCCCTGGTCGATCCCCCGGATCACCTCGGAGTAGAACTCGCCGTAGAGATCCGGCAGGATCACCCCGAGCGTCTCCGTCGTCCGGCGGATCAGCGTCCGCGCAGCCTCGTTCGGCACGTACCGGAGCGACTTGGCCACGCTCCAGACGCGCGCGCGCGTCTCCTCCCGCACCGGACCGCTGTCGTTGAGCACCCGCGACACCGTGGCCACGCTGACTCCCGCCTCCCTGGCGACGTCCCGTATGGTGACCGAGGGTTTCGTGGCTGAGCCTCCGCTGCACGGGTTCGGGCTTCGTCCCGCGATGTAAACGTTTACATTGATACGTTCGTGACAGGGGGAGGGCAAGAGATTCGCGGGCCGGCCAACGAATGCGTGCGGCGGGAGCGACCTCTCGAGGCGGCGTCCGGCCGCACGTTGCGCGGGCGACGTTCGGCCGCACGTTGCGGGGGTACTTCCAGCCGCGCGCGACTCAGGCGCCCAACTGCCTTTTGACACAGAGGGAACGGAGGAGACGGAGGGAACGGAGAACGGATTTCCTATTTCCCCCGCCACCGCTCCAGGAGTGCGGGTCGTACCTCCCGTGTGGGGTGGGCCGGGCGCGTCGGAGAAAGGAAAACGAGAGGGCCCGAAGCTGGCGGGGCCGCGGGCCCTCGGACGCACCGGTTCCCGGACCCGCCCGCTCCGTGTCCTCCGAGTCCTCCGTTTCCTCCGTGACCACTGCTGTTCTTGCAGCCTCGCCCGGATGCCGACGTCGCGCCCGCGCGGCGGCCCGGCGAGCGCCAACGCCGCGGCCTGGCGTCAGCCCGCCTCGCGCCAGCTCAGCCGCCGGCGGCGGTTCCGATGAGGGCCTCGATCTTGGACAGCAGGCGGGCGAACTCGACGGGCTTGGTGTCGTAGTCGTCGCAGCCGGCTTCGATAGCCCTGTCCTTGTCGCCGGCCATGGCGTGGGCGGTGAGGGCGATGACGGGGATGTCGCGCAGCCCGGCGTCGTCCTTGATCTCGCGGGTGGCGGTCCAGCCGTCCTTCACGGGGAGGCTCATGTCCATGAGGATGAGGTGGGGCAGCTCGCTACGGGCGCGGGCGATGCCATCGTCACCATCGACGGCGACGACGACGTGGTAACCCTTGCGCTCGAGGCGGCGCGAGAGCATGTCGCGGTTCATCTCGTTGTCTTCGACCAGCAGGATCTTCGGCATTCCCCGGCTCTCCGGCTCGTGGTTCAGGCGCCGCCCGCGGGCGCGGTGCGCCTTCCTGCGTGTACGGCCCTGCGCAGCTCTTCGATGAGGTCGGCCGCGGAGCTCTCGCCCTTCTGGATGACGCGCAAGGCGCCCTTCAGCCGCTGGCGGTCGTCCTCGGTCAGGGTCTTGGCGGTCAGCACGATGATGGGCGTCATGGCGTGGGTGCCGCGCGCGCGGACGACCTCGAGGAAGGCGAAGCCGTCCATCTCGGGCATCATGAGGTCGAGCAGCACGACCGCGGGGGTGTGGTCGAGCATGCGGTCGAGGGCGACGCGGCCGTTCTCGGCCTCGACCACGCGCCAGCCGTCCTTCTCCAGGGTGCGGCGCAGCATCTCGCGGACGTCGGGGTCGTCATCGACGACGAGCACCGGGCCGGCGGCGCCATCGGCGCGCACGCGCCTGAGGGCATCGGCGAGGCGGTCGCGCTCGACGGGCTTGGTGAGATAGTCGGCGGCGCCGAGGGCGAAGCCGAGGTTTCGGTCGTCGATGACGGTGACGACGACCACCGGGATGTCGGCGGTGGCGGCGTCGCCCTTGAGGCGGGAGAGGACGCCCCAGCCGTCGAGGCCGGCCATCAGCACATCGAGCGTGATGACGTCGGGGTGCTCCTCCCGCGCCGCGCGCAGCCCGTCCTCGCCCGATGCGGCGAGGCGGACGTTGTAGCCCTCGCGGGCGAGCATGCGGGCGAGCATCTCGCGGGCGGTGGGGTCGTCATCGATGACGAGCACGGTGGCGCCGCCGCCGCCCTGTGGTAGCGGAATCTCGCGGGGCGCCCCGGCGGGCTGGGCCGGCCGGATGGTCTCGGCGTCGATGGGGAGCAGTACGGTGAAGCTGGTGCCCTGGCCGGGCTCGCTCGCCATCTCGATGGTGCCGCCCATCATCTCGCAGAAGTGGCGGGTGATGGTCAGCCCGAGGCCGGTGCCGCCGTACTTCTTGGTGGTGGAGGCATCCGCCTGGGTGAACGGCTGGAACAGGCGGGCCATCTGCTCGGCGGTCATGCCGATGCCGGTGTCGGAGATGCGGAACGTGACCTGCTCGCCGGTGCGTGCGGCGGCGAGCGAGATGGTGCCGTGCTCGGTGAACTTGGATGCGTTGGAGAGCAGGTTGAAGAGGATCTGGCGCACCTTCACCTGGTCGAGCCTGGCGCGGCCGAGATCGGGGGCGAGATCCAGGGCGAGCGCGTTCTCGTTCTTCTCGATGAGCGGCCGGATGGTGTTTGCGACCTCGTCGATCATGGCGGCGATCTCGAAGGTCTCGAGGTAGAGCTCCATGCGGCCGGCCTCGATCTTGGACAGGTCGAGGATGTCGTTGATGAGGCCGAGCAGGTGGCGGCCGGAGGTGTGGATCTTCTGGAGGTCGGGGACGTAGACGTCGTCGGCCGCGTCCGCGGCCTCCTCGATCAGCATCTCGCTGTAGCCGATGATGGCGTTGAGCGGGGTGCGCAGCTCGTGGCTCATGTTGGCGAGGAACTGGCTCTTGGCCTGGTCGGCGGCCTCGGCCTCGCGGCGCGCGCGGATGAGGTCGGTGATGTCGTGGTAGAGCGCGACCAGTCCGCGCGGCTCGCCGTTGACGAACACGGAGACGGCCAGCACCTCGACGTCCACCCACTCGCCGTCCTTGCGGCGGCGGCGCGTGATGCGGTGCACCGTCTCTCCAGTGGCCGCCTGCGTGATGGCCGCCGCCTCCTCGTGCATCGCCTCGTCGGTGATCAGGGCATCCAGGTCCCGGCCGTGGATCTCGGACTCGGTCCAGCCGAAGAGCCGCTCGAAGGCGGGATTCGCCGACAGGATCCTGGACTCGAGGTCGCACGTGACGATGGCGACGGGGCTGTTCACGACCACCGACTCGAAGTACTCGCGCTGCTCCTGCGCCTCGGTGTAGAGGCGGGCGTTCTCGATCGCGACGGCCGCCTGCTGGGCGAACATGTTGAGCAGGCGGAGGTCGCCCTCGGAGAACTGGCGCTCCGGATCGTGGTGCCACACGGCGATGGCGCCCATGGGCCGCTGCCCGATGAGCAGCGGGGCCACGACCATGGCATGGGAGTCAACACCCTCGTACTGGGCGGAGCGGCCCTCCCAGGCATGGTAGTCCGGGATCATCAGCTGCTTCTGGCCGCGGATGGCGTGGCCCATGGCGCCGTCGTGCATGCCCAGCCTCATGCCCACGGTCGAGGTCGGCATGTGCTGGTTGGCCATGACCACGAGCTCCTGCCTGGCCTCGTCGACGATGGCCAGCTCGCCGCCGGCCGTGTCCATCAGCGTCACGGCGCGCTCGAGCACGGAGTCGAGCAGGCGGGCCAGCTCGAGCTGCCCCGACAGGTCGGCCATGGTGTCGATGAGCGCCTGCTGCTCCATGGCGCGCTGGCGCTCGCGCGTCATCTGCTGCTCGAGCGCCGCCGTGCGCTCGCCGACCTTGGCCTCGAGCGAGCGGTTGCTCTCGGACAGCTCGTTCGACAGGCGCTCGAAGCCCTGCGCGGTACGCGCGAAGCCGTAGGCCAGGTAGAGCGACGGCGCGAAGGCGAGGCCGAGGGAGGAGAAGTAGACCAGCCAGAGCGCGTGCGGCGCCATCTGCACCACGCCGAAGATGCCCAGCAGGTAGTAGCCGAAGCCGGCGAGCGTCACGGCCAGGCCGGCGGCGAGCATGGCCGCGCCCTCCGTCCGGCGCGAGACGGCCAGGGCGAGAACGCGGACGGCCTCCGCGGCAAGGCCGAGGATGGCCAGGAAGCCGACGCGGCTCCACACCCGTCCGGACCCTGCCCCCGCGTGCGGCCGCAGCACCACCAGCACGGCCACGAGGCCGATCACCGTCAGGACCAGCGGAACGGTGAAGGCGCGCGGGATGCGCCGGTAGAACATGGTGTAGAGGAAGCTCACGAGCGCGAGCAGCCCGAGCAGGCAGGAGACGCCGCCGACCAACTCGAGCGTGGTCCGAACGCGGAACGAGCCGCTGCCGTGCGCCAGGTACAGCATGAGCAGCAGCACGGCGAAGTGGCCGGCGAACGCCGCGTAGTGCAGGTTCGAGACGGGCTTCCGCAGCAGCAGGTACAGCACGAAGTAGAGGGCGCCGACGGCCAGGAACAGGCCGAACAGGCCGAGCAGGAGGGCGCCGTCGAAGCGCTGCGCCCGGGCGACGCCCGCGATCGCCGCGCCGGGCAGCACGCCGGCCCGGAAGAGCGCGCTGTCGGGCGCGCTGCGCGCCACATCGAGCGCGGAGCCGAGGTGGTAGCGCACGGCGAGCAGGGCCGAGGCGCTGTCGAACAGGATCGGGATCGGCAGGAGCGGCACCTCGATGGCCGCGTGGCCTCCGGCGCGGTCGAGATCGCCGAGATCGCGCAGCTTGCGGCCGTCCAGGAACAGCTCCGCGGCGCCACGATTGGCGAACTGCAGGGCGAGTGGCTGCCGGATCAGCATGCGCTCCGGCTCGATGTGCAGCCGGAACCAGCCAATGGCCGGGACGCCGCTCTTCTCCAGCTGCCGGACCCGGGCCCTCACGCTGTCGGGGAGCGGCCGGGAAGGGTCGAGCGGAGTCCAGTCCGAATCGTCGTAGGTCGGCAGCGACCAGCTCGGATTGTCTCCCAGCCGGAACTCCCAGCGCCCGTCCAGCGGGACGCCCTCCGCCTCCACGCGGCGCGCGGAGATCAGCTGGCTGGAGAGGAGCGAGCCGGCCGGGGACTGGGCGTGCAGGCGGTCGGCGCCGGCGCCGAGGGCGAGCGGGAAGAGGACCGCTAGCAGAAGCCTGAGACCACCACGACGCAGAGACCGGGGCATGCGATCCTTTGACGGGTGGCGCGAGGCGCGTCACCGGCTGGGTCGGCCGACCAGGGATTTGGAGATGACCCGTAAAGATCGACGACGCCCGCCCTTCCGGCAAGCTTCTTACATCATCGCTCTTGTTCGGGGACCATGCGCCGGTCATCTTAATAGGCTATCCTTCCCAAATCACTCCGCTCGCGACCGGCACCGGCGACGCGCGGCCACACCTCTTCCCCCGGAGGCGAATGAAGCACGCACGGCAGGTGATCGGGTCGTCCATCGTCGCGCTGGTGCTGGCGGCGTGCGGCAACGGCATGCCCCAGGACAAGACGGCGCGGACGAACCAGACCCTCGCTCTCTGGCCGGTCACGACCTCCTCGGCCCAGGCTCGGCAGGAGGTCACGGACGGCATCCGGGAGTACGACGGGGAGCGGTGGCCCGAGGCGGAGCAGCACTTCGACCGCGCGGTCGCCGCGGACTCGGCGCTCGCCACGGCCCAGCTCTGGGCGGCGCTGGCGGCGCCGACCGCGGAGGAAGGGAGCGCGCATATGGAGCGGGCCGTGCAGCTCGCGCCCGGTGCCGGCGCGATCGAGCGCCTCATCATCCACGTCTATCAGAAGGACCGCGCCGGCGACGAGCAGGGCGGCCGCGCGCTCGCCGTGCAGCTCGTGAAGCAGACGCCGGGCAACCCGCGCTCCTGGATGCTGCTGTCGCAGCAGGACTCGCTGCTCGGCAACATCGCCCAGCAGCGGGTGGACCTGGACAGCGCGATCGCCGTCGCGCCGGCCTTTGCCCCGGCGTACGCCGCGCTCAGCTCTTCGCTCGTGCAGAACGAGCCGTACGAATACGCCAGGGGCGAGCAGATGGCGCGCAAGGCGGTGGAGCTCGAGCCGCAGGAGGAGGCGGCGTACCGCGTCCTCGGTAGCTCGCTGCGGTCACAGGGGCGGCTGGCCGAGGCCGCGCAGGCGTATACCAAGGAGGCGGAGCTCAATCCCACGCAGGGGCTCGGGCTGCAGCAGCGGGCGCACGCCAATTCGTTCCTGGGACACTACGCGGAAGCCCGCGCGGACTACGAGGCCGCCGTGGCGCGGGAGACCGATCCGGGGAACAAGTTCGGCTACATCACGTTCCGGCCCAACGTCTACCTCTTCGAGGGGAACGGGCGCGGCGGCTACGCGGAGCTCGATTCGCTCTACAGGTTCGTGGACGACGAGAAGGTTCCGGACCCGGCCGGGGACAAGCTCTACCTGGCCCTGTCCCAGATCTCGGTGGCCGTCCACTACCGCCTGCTCCCCGAGGCCGAGCGTGCTTACGGGAGAGCGGACTCGCTCGCGTCGGTGGTAGCGAAGGAGCTGGGAACGGAGACGTTCCGGCGTCGCCTGCAGGCGCAGATGGCGCTGGAGGCGGGTTACCTGGGCCTGGCGAAGAAGGACTACGCGGGTGCGGAGAAGGGGGCCGCGGAGTACATGCGGCTCGTCGCCTCGGACCAGTCCCAGACCAAGGACCGGCCCGCCCACCTGTTGCGCGCGCTCATCCTGCTCGAGCAGGGCAAGGCTTCCGACGCGCTCGGCGAGTTCGACCAGGCGCCGGTCACGACGTCGAACGTGTACGGGTTCAACGGGATTCTGGACGTCGTGTACGCCAACTATTACCACGGCGTGGCGCTGGAGCAGGTCGGGCGCACGGCCGAGGCACGGAAGTACTACCAGAAGGTCGCAAGCTACTACTTCAACTCGATCGACGCCGCGCTGGTCCACAACGACGCTGTCGCCAAGCTGAAGAAGCTCGGCGCCTGAGGCCCACGTGACCGGGACGCCCCTCGCCCCGATCCGCGCGTTTCTGCGCGAGGCGAAGCGCCGCCGCATCTACACGTCGGCGGTCGCCTACCTCGCGGTGGCCGCGGGCGTGATCGAGGTCGGCGGCAACATCCTGAACGCCGTCCTCCCGCCGCAGTACATGTGGCTGCAGAAGCTGCTGGTCGTGCTGCTGCTGCTCGGCTTCCCGATCGTGCTCGTGCTCGCCTGGATCTTCGACATCGGCCCGGCGGGCATCACGCGCACGGCGGCCGCCGCCGAGGGGCCGGCGCTGCCCGCCCGTTCGACGGGCGGCGCGCCCGTGGCGGGCCGGGTGCGAACCGCGCCGAAGACGATCGAGCTGGTGGAGGAGGCGCCCGACCCGGAGCGCGTCCGGCGCGCATCGATCGGCTTCGTCCGCCACGAGCTGCGGACCCCGGTCAACGCCATCCTCGGCTACACCGAGATGCTCCTCGAGGACGCGCGCGACGAAGGCGACGACATCGCCGCCGCGGACCTCGAGCGGATCCTCCACTGCGGCCGCGACATCCTCACGCTCATCGAGCGCAGCCTCGACCCCGAGCGCGTCTCCGCCGAGCAGGGCCGCGACCTGGGCAGCTACGGCAAGCAGGTCCGCGCCGACCTGCGCGACCCGCTGGGCGCCATCACCGGCTACACGGAGCTGCTGATCGAGATCAGCCGCGAGGACGGCAACGAGCCGCGCGCCCGCGACCTGGAGCGCGTGCTGGCGGCCTCGCGCAAGCTGCTCGAGCTGTCCAGCGACATCGTGGCCGTGGCGACGGCGGCGCCGGAGACCTCCGGGCTGGCGCGCGCGGCCTCGATGGCCGAGGGCGTGCTGGCCAAGATCCGGGCGATGCCGGCGGAGACGGCGTCCGACCGGGAGGGCTCGCTGCTGGTGGTGGACGACAGCGCCATGAACCGCGACCTGCTCGCCCGGCAGCTCGCCCGCAAGGGCTACGTGGTGGCGACC
Organism: uncultured Gemmatimonadales bacterium; assembly: GCA_963708135.1. GTDB lineage: Bacteria > Gemmatimonadota > Gemmatimonadetes > Longimicrobiales > RSA9. Next base: position 3,274,862 of record OY970192.1, read on the forward strand.
GCGGAAGGCGGGGAGCAGGCGCTGCGCACGCTCGACGAGCAGCCGTTCGACCTCGTGCTGCTGGACGTCTTCATGGACGGCATGGACGGGATCGAGGTGCTCCGGCGCATGAAGAGCTCGGAGCGGCTGTGCGACATCCCGGTCATCATGATCTCCGCGCTCGACGAGGTGGACAGCATTGTGCGCTGCCTGGAGATCGGCGCGGCCGACTTCGTGAGCAAGCCCTTCCATCCGACGCTGCTGGACGCGCGTATCCAGGCGACGCTCGCGGCCACGAGCGCGCGCGCCGCGCCGCGCGAGGCCGGTGGGGAGATCGAGCGGCTCGTTGCCGGGACCTTCCCGGCGTACCTGCTCCAGCGGCTCCGGGCCGGCACCGTCCAGTCCCTGGACAGCAGCACGAGCGCGGCCGTCTGCTTCATCGACATCGACCAGGCCGTGGCCGCGACGGATCCGCGCGAGCGGGCCGGGCGGGTGGAGACCCTCATCGACGCGGCTTACGCCGTGGCCGGGGAACACGGCGCCACGGTGCTGCTGCACGGGATCGGGCTGCTGGTGGCGGCCGGCTTCCCCGACGCGGTCCCGGGCGCGGCCGAGCGCGTCGCGCGGACCGCGCTGGCGTTCGCTCAGCACGCGCAGGCGCACGGGCTGCCCTGCCGCTCGGCGCTGCACACGGGCGCGCTGCACGGCGCGGTGATCGGGCGGGACCGGCTGGCGTACTCCGTCTGGGGCGACGCGGTGGACCTCGCGCGCCGGATGGCGCTGGGCGCCGAGCGCGGGGAGATCATCGTCTCGAGCGCCTGCTACGGGCTGATCAAGGAGGAGTTCGCGCTCCGGAACCGCGGCATCATCGACGTCGCGGGGCGGGGACAGATGCGGGCATATTCGCTGGAACGGGAAGGGGTGAGGGCGGGCGCGCCCTGAGCCTTCCGGGCTCCACTCGCGTTCGAACCTTCGCGGGCGCGTCAGCCTGCCGACCGCTTTGACACGGACCCGGTGTGACCTGCGCCCCGCCCACGAGATCGGCGGCCAGTAGTCGGCGCCGGCCTCCCTACCTCGCCGGCGGCCTGAACCCCAGCGTCTCCCCGGGGTCCAGCACTTCCTCGCCGACATCGCTGCGGATCCCCTCGACGCCGTCGAAGACCTGCAGCGCGAAGGGGACCTTGCCGAAGGGGGCGCTGACCTGGAGGCCGCGCACGGCGGGGCGGACGCGCTCGAACATCTCGCGGGCGATGGCGATGCCCTCGGCCAGCGCGTGCTCCTTCCCCCTCTCGCTGGCGCGGCGCATCCGGACGAGCACGTCCTCGGGCACGACCACGCCGGGCACCTCGTTGGCGAGGAACTCGGCGTTGCGGGCGGAGACGAGCGGCCAGATCCCGGCGACGATCGGGATCCAGATGCCGCGCTTCTCGAGCTCGGCGGTGAAGTCGAGGAGCTGGTCGGCGTCGAAGACGGGCTGGGTGACGGCGTACTCGGCGCCGGCCTCGACCTTCCAGTAGAAGCGCTCGAGCTCGTGCTCGCGGTCGGCGGCACCGGGATTCACGCCGACGCCGATGGCGAAGGATGTCGGCTCGCCGATGGGGTTGCCGCCCGGGTCGAGCCCGTGGTTCAGCCGCACGACCAGGTTGGTGAGGCCGATGGAGTCGATGTCGAAGACGGCCGTGGACTCCGGGTACGGCCCCATCTTGGGCGGGTCGCCGGTGATGACGAGCAGGTTGCGCAGCCCGAGCGCGTGGGCGCCGAGCAGGTCGGAGAGCATGCCGAGCAGGTTCCTGTCCCGGCACGAGTAGTGGAGCACGGTCTCGATGCCGACGGTCTGCTCGATGAGCACGGCGGTGGCCAGCGCGCCCATCCGCATCTGGGCGCGCGGGCCATCCGGCACGTTGACGCCGTCGATGCCCGCGCGCTCGAGCAGCCGCACGCCCGCCAGCATCTTCGCTGGGCTGATCCCCTTGGGCGGCACGATCTCGACGGTGGTGACCAGCTCGCCGCCGGCGAGCTTCCGCCCCCAGCGCGAGCGGTCCGCCAGCGGCGTCACGGCCACGTCGGGGGCGGCGGACTCGGGCCGGCCGACGTGCGTCGAGACGGTGCGCGGCGAAAGGGAGCGCACGGCGTCGCTTATCTGCCGGATGTGGTCGGGCGTGGTGCCGCAGCAGCCGCCCACGAACTTGACGCCGGCGCGGATGAGGCGCTGCGCGTACTTGGCCACGTACTCGGGCGAGGCCATGTACATCTTGCGGCCCGAGATCTCGCGCGGCATGCCCGCGTTCGGCTGCGCCGAGAGCTTCCTGCGCGTGACCGCGGCGGCCTTCTCGATCGCATCGAGGATCCCCGCGGGACCGACGGAACAGTTGAAGCCGATGACGTCGGCGCCCCACTCGTCGAGCCGGACCGCGCAGACCTCGGGCGTCGTGCCGTACGTGGTCTTGCCGTCCTCCTGCACCGTCATCTGCGCAACGACCGGAAACGTGCACGCCTCGCGCACGGCGAGCAGCGCCTCGTGGATCTCCGCGAGGTCGCTGAAGGTCTCGAGCACGAAGAACTGCGCGCCACCCTCGAGGAGTCCTTCCGCCTGCTCCCTGAAGAACTCCCGCGCTTCCGCGAGCGATGTCGGCCCGTACGGCTCGATGCGGATCCCGAGCGGGCCGATCGAGCCGCCCACCAGCGCCCGCTCGCCCGCCGCCTCCCGCGCCACCCGCGCCGCCGCCGCGTTGATCTCGCGCACCTGCGCCTCGAGCCCGTACTGCGCGAGCTTCACGCGGTTCGCGCCGAACGAGTTGGTCTCCAGCAGCTCCGCCCCCGCCCGCACGTACTCGCGGTGGACCTGCCGCACGAGATCGGGATCGCGCAGGTTCAGCTCGTCATAGCAGCGGTTGATGAAGACCCCCTTCTGGTACAGCATCGTCCCCATCGCGCCGTCGAAGACGTGGGGCCGAGCGTCGGAGAGGAGGTCGAGGAAGCTGAGCTCAGGCATCAGCCATCTCTCTCAGCAGTTCACGCTTTCGCATTCGCATTCGCATTCGCATTCGCATTCGCTTTCGGCGGTTCGGCGGTTCGGCGGTTCGGCGGTTCGGCGGCCCCACCCCAGCACGGACGCCGCGCCCGGATTCTGGCACACGCCGCTCATTCGCCTCTCCCTTTCCCTTTCCCCAGCAGTCCCGTGAGCATCGCCACGATCCGGTCCAGCAGCTCGCGCCCGGACCCGAGCTCGGTCTCGTCCGCGAGATGCAGCACTTCGAGGACGTCGAGCACCGCCGCGCATTCCGTGGCCGAGCGACGCGCGAAGCGGAAGAACCGCGCCTTGTCCGCCTTGCTGAACTCGCCCGCGCCCTCGGCGATGTTCAGGGCCATGGACGTCGCGGCGCGCCGGAGCTGGTCGACCAGGTAGCCGTGCCCGGCCGGCAGCCGCTGCACGAGGGCGTTCGCCACGGCCACGAACTCGATCGCGGCGCGGTAGACATCCATCTTCTCGTGAAAGAACGTGGGCATGGTTGACTCCCGTGTCGAACATGGCAGCGTGCACCCTACCGCCTCCCGGGGGCGAGGGGGGCCTCGCCCCGCCTCACCTTCGCCCGCGGAGGGCACCCTCCCCCCGCCCCCGTTTCGAAAGCGAAAGCGAAAGCGAAAGCGTGCCCCGACAGACTCGTCCGCTTACGCCGAGAAATATTTGGCCTCGGGATGATGCACCACCAGCGCCGCGGTGCTCAGCTCGGGAACGAGCGCGCCGGCCTCGGTGAGCTCCATGTCCAGCCGCTCCCTCGCCGGCAGCAGCTCGAAGAGCGTGAAGTGCTGGCGGTGATCCGGGCACGCGGGATAGCCCCACGAGTAGCGCAGCCCGCGGTCCTCCGGGATCCCCAGCTCGCGGCGGATGCGGCGGTGCAGCCACTCGGCGGCGGCCTCGGCCAGGCGCACGCCGAAGCCGTGCAGGAAATAGCCCTCGCCGTAGTCGCCGCTCTTCATGAGGGCGGCGGAGCGCTCGAGCAGGCGGTCGCCGATGGTGACGACCTGGAAGGCGACGATGTCGGGGGCCCCGTTCGTGGCGGGCGCGAAGTAGTCGGCCAGGCAGAGACGGTCGCGGTCGGCCTGGCGTGGGAAGGGGAAGCGCGCGAGCTCGCGGCCGGCGTCGCCGGGAGCGTAGACGACGAGATCGTCGCCTGCCGAGGCCGCGGGGAAGAAGCCGTAGGCGGCGCGCGGCGCGAGCAGGCCGGCGGCCTGGACCTCCCGGCGGTAGCGGCGCAGGCGCGGCTCGAACTCGTCGGTCACGAGCCGCTCCCACTCCTCGCCCTTGGCGTTCCTGGCGCCCCAGTGCAGGCGGTAGAGGGTGTTGAGCTCGATGTCCTCGTAGAGCTCCGCCAGCGGAGGGCGGTCGAGCACCTTGACGCCGAGGAACGGCGGCCTGGGGATGGCGACATCGCGCGAGGGGCCGCCGCCGTCCCGCGCCGGCCGGCCCGCCCGGGCGCGCGCCTGGAGCTCGGCGCGCCGGGCCACGCCCTCCCGGACATCCCGCTGCCGGTCGGCGATGAAGCCCTCGCGGCGGCCGGGATCGAGCAGCGCGTCCACCGTGGCCAGCCCCTCGAACGCATCCTTGCAGTAGTAGACGCCGGGGGCGTAGAGGGCGCCGGCGTCGCCATCCACGAAGGAGGCGGCGCGCACGAAGGAGGGGTTGATGGCCGCGCCGCCGACCATGACGGGGAACGAGAGGCCGCGCGCGTGCAGCTCCTGGACGCACAGCGGCATCTGCTTCGACGTCGAGACGAGCAGCGCGGAGAGGCCGATCACGTCCGCGCCGACCTCCTGGGCGCGCTCGATGATGGTGTTGACCGGGACCTGCTTGCCGAGGTCGTGGACGGTATAGCCGTTGTTGGAGAGAATGGTGCCGACCAGGCTCTTGCCGATGTCGTGGACATCGCCGAAGACCGTGGCCAGGACGACCTTGCCCTTGGTCTCGCCTTCGACCTTCTCGAGGAAGGTCTCCAGCCGGGCGACGGCGCGCTTCATGACCTCCGCCGACTGCAGCACGAACGGCAGGATCAGCTCGCCCGCGCCGAACTTGTCGCCCACCTCCTTCATGGCGGGGAGGAGCACGTGGTTCAGGACGTGGACGGCCGCGCGGTGGGTGGGGCCGGGCCCGCCGGCCCCGCCGTTCACGCTTTCGCTTTCGCCTTCGCTTTCGCTTTCGATCCGTTCCGATTCCGGATCCAGAATTCGCCGCTGCTTCCCGATTGCCCTTTCCACCAGCTCCTCCACACCGTCCTTCTTCCGGTGCAGGATCTTCCAGTGGATGGCCTGCTCGGGCTCCATCTCCGCCGTGGGATCGACCGCCTCCTCGGCCTCGGCCTCGTGGGACTCGTAGAAGGCGATGAAGCGGGCGAGCGCATCCTCGCGGCGGTCGAAGATGAGGTCGTCGGCCAGCGCGCGCTGCTCGGCGTCGATCTCGGCGTAAGGGGTGATGTGCGCGGGGTTCACGATGGCCATGTCGAGCCCCGCCTCGACGCAGTGGTGCAGGAACACGGAGTTCAGCACCGCGCGCGCGTGGCGGGCCAGCCCGAAGCTGACGTTCGAGACGCCCAGCGAGGTGAGCACGCCCGGCAGCTCCCGCTTGATCAGCCGGATCCCCTCGATCGTGTCCACCGCGGAGTGGCGGAACTCGGCGTCGCCGGTGGCGAGCGTGAAGGTCAGCGCATCGAAGATGAGCGCGTCCGGGGCGAGGCCGTACTCCTGGGTCGAGATCTGGTGGATGCGGTGCGCCACCTCGAGCTTGCGCTCCGCCGTCTTGGCCATCCCCTCCTCGTCGATCGTCAATGCGACGACGGCGGCCCCGTGCTCCACCGCGTACGGCAGCACCGCCTCGATGCGCTGCCGCCCGTTCTCCAGGTTGATCGAGTTCACGATCGCGCGGCCGGGGTACTGCTCGAGCGCGGCGCGCACGACGTCGTACTCGGTGGTGTCCACGACGAGCGGCGCCTCGACCCCCTGCGCGAGCAGCTTCACCAGCGCGCCCATCTGCGCTGCCTCGTCCTGCCGCTCGGTCACGGCCACGCACACATCCAGCAGGTGCGCGCCGCCCTCGACCTGGCCGCGCGCGACCTCGAGGATGCCGTCGTAGTCCTCCGCCAGCAGCAGCCGCTTGACCGCGCGCGAGCCCTGCGCGTTCACCCGCTCGCCGATCAGCGTCGGCGCCGGCTGCTGCGCGAGCGCCGTGGCCGTCATGGCGCTGGCGACGCGGGCCACGTAGGCGACGTCGCGCGTGCGCGGCTTCTTCCCCCACACGCGTTCCACCACCTGCCGCAGGTGCTCCGGCGTGGTGCCGCAGCAGCCGCCGACCACGTTCACGCCGAGCTGCTCGACGAACTCGCCGTGCGCCTCCGCCAGCGCCTCCGGCGTGAGCGGATAGACGGCGCAGCCGGCCTCGTTGTGCGGGATGCCGGCGTTCGGGATCACGCTGATGGGTAGCCGCGTGTTGTCCGAGAGCCAGCGCACGGGCTGGCGCATGTGCTCGGGGCCGGTCGAGCAGTTGAGCCCGATCAGGTCGGCGCCGATCGCCTCGATGATGACCGTGGCCGCCTCGATGTCCGTGCCCAGCAGCATCCGGCCGGAGGTGTCCAGCGTGACCTGCACCTGCAGCGGCCGCCACGTGCCCAGCTCCGCGAGCGCCCGCCGGATCCCCGTCACCTGCGCCTTGACCTCGAGGATGTCCTGGCTGGTCTCGATCAGCAGCACGTCCACGCCGCCCTCGACGAGCCCCCGCGCCTGCTCGCGGAACACCTCCGCCAGCTCGCCGTACGTGGTGGCGCCGAGCGTCGGATCGGAGGTGCTCGGCAGGAACCCGCTCGGCCCGATGCTGCCCGCAACGAAGCGCGGCCGCTCCGGCGTGGCGAAGCCATCCGCCACCCGCCGGGCCAGGGAGGCGGCGGCGCGGTTCATCTCGACGATGCGGTCCTCGAGCCCGTACTCGCGCATGGTGAGGCGGTTGGCGCGGAAGGTGTCGGTCTCGACCACGTCGCAGCCGACCTCCAGGAACGAGGCGTGGATGCCCTCGACCACCTCCGGCCTGGAGAAGACCAGGTGGTCGTTGCACCCCTCCAGGCCCGGACCACCGAAGTCGGCGGCCGCGAGCCCCAGCGCCTGGATGCTCGTCCCCATGGCGCCGTCGAACACCAGCACGCGCTCCTTCAGCACATCGAGATACCGGCTCTCGCGCATCCCCGCCTGCTCCCTGGAAGACTGCCCGCACCCGCGGCCGGCGCCCCCGGCCAGCAAAAAACCCCCGGCCACTCTGAAAGTGCGGGGGTCGCCCTGGGGCGGATCCTTCATCCCGGCACTTTAGCTTTTGTGCGACGACGCCGCGAGCGTGCCGGGCTGGGTGCGCCCTCCCTCGCGGTCGTCGTCCGGCGGTAGCAAGCGGCCTGCAAATCCCTCCGCCGGTTCAACCCTTCATCGTCACGAATGTAGGGGTGCCCCCCACGCGGGTCAACCCACTGCCACGCCGGCATTTCTCGGGAGTCGGCATTGCAGGCGACGGGATAACAAGCGAGCAGTGATCCGTCAGGTTCTGACGGCTCGTCGGTCAGACATCATCGACGGAAACGTGAACGGCAAAACGGCCACGGCTCGACACGAAGGGCCCGGAGGGAGCGGAGGGAACGGACCCCCCCGCGGCACCACCCTGTCCGGCAGCGGGCGCATCGGGATGCCACGCCCACACGGCGACGGACGAGGTCGGGACGCGGGACCTGCTGCGGTCGGGGCAGGGCAGCGGGGTCGCGGTGGCGCGCGGCGGGTCGCGGGGTGCACAGCCTGCCACTCGCCAACCTCCGGCGCGTGAGGGGCGGCTCGTGCACCCCAGGCCGGCCCAACTCGCCGCCCGCTTTCTCCGGCTTCATCGAGTGGCGGATCGGGACGGTTCTGCCTGCCCGATCCGACTCTCGTTTCCGCAGCCAGGACGAGTGGCGGGTTGTGCAGGGATGAGGTCCCCCGCCCCGGTGCGGCCGATGGCCCGCGGCGCCCGGAGGGGTGCGCGGGCCGCCGAGCCGGAAGGTGAGCCGCACGGCGTCGGCCTGGATCGTGGAGGAAGAAGGTGGGCAGCCCGAACACACGCATACGCACCCGCGGTGCGACGCCTCAAGAGCCTCTGACGCCTCGGAGTCCTCCGGCACACCCGAGCCCTCTGACGCCTCGGAGTCCTCCGGCACGCCCGAGCCCTCTGACGCCTCGGAGTCCTCCGGCACGCCCGAGCCCTCTGGCTCCGCCGAGCCCTCGGACTTCCCCGCGCCCTCCGACGCCCGAGCCCTCCGACGCCCGAGCCCTCCGACGCCCGAGCCCTCCGACGCCCGAGTCCTCTGACGCCTCGGAGCCTTCGACGCCCCCCGAGCCCCGGTCCCCAACCCCGAGCCCGCTACCGAGCCCGCGCCCCGCGTCCCCGAGCCCGCGCCCCCGAGCCCGCGCCCCGGGCGCGAGCCAGATCCCGATCCCGATCCCGATCCCGATCCCGATCCCGATCCCGATCCCGAGCCCCGATCCCGAGCCCCGAGCCCCGCGGCCCGGCTCCCGCGCCCATGGTAGCGGAGCGCCTCCGCTCTCTCACACCCCGAGGGGCACGCGGCAGGGGAGGCGCACGGTGAACGTGGAGCCGGCGCCGGGCTCGCTCACGACCGAGATGCTTCCCCCGAGCAGCCGGGCGAGGCGGGCGGCCACGCTGAGGCCGAGGCCAGTGCCCTCCTGGTGGCGGGTGCCGGGGTCCTCCACCTGCCAGAAGGGCTCGAAGATGCGGGCGAGGTGATTGCGGCGGATCCCGATTCCGGTGTCGCGGACCTCGAAGACGATGTCGTCGCCGGCATGGGAGGCCTCGAGGGAGACGGTGCCCTCGCGCGTGAACTTCACGGCGTTGTAGAGGAGGTTGAGCAGGATCTGGCGGACCTTGCCGGGATCGGTGCGGATCAGGCCGTCGCTCTGGGGGCCGTGGACGACGAAGCGCAGGCGCTTCTCCTCGGCGATCGGGCGCATGAGGCTGTCGATCTCGTCGAGGAGCACGCCCAGGTCGACGTCCTCGGGAGCGATCTGCTCGCGGCCGGCCTCAGTGCGGGCGAAGGCGAGCACCTCGTCGATGAGGTGCAGCAGGTGGCGCGCGCTGAGGAGGATGCGCCGCAGCTGGCCCTGCTGCTTCTCGGTCACGGGGCCGGAGATGCCGGCGGTCAGGATGTCGGCATACCCCATGATGGCGGTGAGCGGCGTGCGCAGCTCGTGGCTCATGACGGCGAGGAAGTTGGCCTTGGCGCGGTCGGCCACGACGGCCTCCTCGTAGAGGCGGGCGTTGTCCACGGCCAGGGCGGCCCGGCCGGCCAGCGACTCGAGGCGCGTCCTCTCGACGGGGCCGTAGCGGCGCTCCGGATCGGTGCTGCCCGCGGTGATGGCGCCGAGCACGCGCTCGCGCGCGACGAGCGGGATGATGGCGAGCGAGCGGAGCCCGATGTCGCGGAGCGCGGCGAGGTGGGCGTCGTCCTGCGCGAGGTCCTGGAGCACGGCGGCGTCCACCTCCGCCTGGACCTCGGCCTTTCCGGTCGCGAGCACGCGGGCGATGGCGCCCCGGCCGCCGTGCTCGGGCACCCAGCGGCGGCGCAACTCGCGGTCGAGCGGCGCGCGCGCCGGGTCGGCGCTCGTCGCCTCCACGCGGCGCACCTCTCCCGTCTCCTCCAGGGCGTCGACCACGCACCAGTCGGCGAGGCGGGGAACGGCGAGCTCGGCCAGGGTTCGGAGCGTGCGGTCCACGTCGAGCGAGCCGGCCAGTCGGCGGCCGGCCTCCGCCAGGAAGCGGGACCAGTCCGCAGCATCCAGCGCATCGACACGCGCGACGTGCGCCGCCTTGCGCTGCCGCTCGAGCTCGTCGACGGTGGCCTCGAGCTCCGCCGCGGCCTGCTCCAGCCGCTCCTGCTGCCGCATCCGTTCGCTCGCATCGCGGATGATGCCGGTGAACACCGGGACCCCGTCCTGCACGAAGCTGCCGAAGGAGATCTCGAGGGGGACGTGCGTACCGTCGCGGCGGAGTCCCGGCAGCTCGACACCGTCCCAGGGGATGTTGCGGCGGCCGGTCTCGATGTAGCGCCGGAACCCGCGCAGGTGGCGCTCGCGCATCTCGGGCGGCATGAGCATCGTGAGCGGCTGCCCGACCAGCTCTTCCGGGGGGTAGCCGAAGACCCGCCGCACGGCTGGGTTCACGGACAGGATGGTGCTCGAGGCGTCGATGGTGATGATGACATCCGTCGAGGTCTCGGCCAGCAGCCGGTAGCGCCGCTCGCTCGCGGCGAGCTCGTCCGCGGCGCGGCGGCGCTGGGTGAAGAGGCCGATCTGCGCCCCCACGGCGGCCATGGTCTCGAGCAGCTCAGGATCGGACTGGCGCGGCGCCTCGGTGTAGCACTCGAGCGCGCCCAGGAACTCGCCGCCGAGAGCGACCGGGAACGCGAAGCCGCTCGACAGTCCGGCGCGAGCCGCCGCGGCCGCGCGCGGGTAGTTCGGGTCGGCGGACAGGTCGGGGATCCAGGCGGGCTCTCCGGCGGCCCAGACGCGGCCGGGCAGGCCGACCCCGCGCTCGAAGGTGGACTCGCGCGTGAGGGCCTCGAACGCATCGAGCCGCGCCGCGTCCCCTCGCCGCCAGATGGAGCGCGCCACCAGCCGCGCCGGGGCTTCCTCGAGCGCCCAGTAGACGCCGACGGCCCAGCCGAGGCTCTCGGTGACCGCCTCGACCACGCCGTCCAGCATGGCCTGCACGCTTTCGGCCTCGATCAGCACCTGCGCGGCGGCGTTGTGCGCCGCCAGCCGTCGGATCGTTTCCTCTCGCTCCGAGCCCATGCGAACCGTTACCCGGGATCCCCGCGCGCGGCTGAGCGGCGCGGGCTGAAAAGACGCGCAAGTCGTGTCAAGAACGCAAGGTACGTACCCGGGAGCCGGCGTCAGTCGGCGCCGCCGATCATGGCTTCGAGCGACTCGGGGTCCGCGGGCAGCGCGGCGCTGAGGAGCTCCGCGCCGGTGAGCGTCACGGCCAGGTCGTCCTCGATGCGGATGCCGGTGCCGCGCAGGTGCGCGGGCGCGGCCTCGGCGTCGGCGGGGATGTAGAGGCCGGGCTCGATGGTGAGGACCATCCCCGGGCGCAGCGGGACGGGCGCGCCGTCGCGGCTGTAGCCGCCCACGTCGTGGACCTCGAGGCCGAGCCAGTGGGACGTGCGGTGCGGGTACCACGCGCGGAGCGCCTGCGCCTCCTCGATCGCCTGGTCCACGGTGCCCTCGAGCAGGCCGGCGTCGATCATGCCGCCGACCAGCACCTCGAGCGCGGCGTGGTGCGCCTCCTCGAGGGTGGCGCCCGGGCGAATGGTGGCGATCGCGGCATCGCGGGCGGCGAGCACGGTCTCGTAGAGAGCGCGCTGGTCGGGGGTGAAGCCGCCGGAGACGGGGAAGGTGCGCGAGAGGTCGGCCGCGTAGAGGCCGTAGGCGGCGCCGCCGTCCACCAGCAGGAGCTCGCCCGCCTGCATGGCGCGGTCGTTGTCCACGTAGTGCAGATAGGCCGCGTTCTCGCCGGAGGCGACGATGGTCTGGAACGCGAAGCCGTCGGCGCCGCGGCCGCGGAACGCGGCCTCGAGGGCGGCCTCGACCTCGTATTCGCCGGCGCCCGGCCGGATCACGGCGGCGGCCTCGCGGAAGGAGGCGGCGCTGATGCGGGCGGCCTCGCGGATGAGCTCGAGCTCGTGGGCATCCTTGACCAGCCGCATCTCGTCGAGCACGGCGCCGGGATCGACGAGCGCCTCGGGGCCGGTGCCGGTGCGCTGGCGCGAGAGGCGGGCGCGCCTGAGCACGTCGCGCAGGATGTCGTCCACGTCGGGGCGGCCGCTCTCGAGGCGCGCGTAGAGGGTGTCCGCGCCCGCGACGAGCGAGCGCAGCCGGGCGTCCAGCTCGACCACGGACCAGGTGGCATCGGCGCCGAAGCGCTCGGCCGCGCCCTCCACCCCGAGCCGGCGTCCGCTCCACCGCTCGCGCTCCGCGTCGCGCGGCCGCACGAACAGCGTGAACGGCTGCTCCGCCTCGGGCGCGAGCACGAGCACGGCCTCGGGCTCCGTGCACCCGGTCAGGTAGTACAGCTCGGGGGCGGGGCGGTAGCGCAGCTCGAGGTCGCGGCCCACGCGCAGCTCGGGCGCCGCGGCGATCACCATCGCGGCGCGCGGCCCCACGGCCTCCAGCGCGCGGGCGCGCCGCTCGGCGTGCGCGGACGGCGGGACGGCCCGGCTCACGACGCGCCTCCCGCGCCCGGCGTGACGAGCACGGTCCAGTGGAGCCGCTCGTCGAGGCCGAGCAGCGCCTGGTAGTCGCCGGGCGAGAGGATCAGCGACACGGACTCGAAGAGCTGCAGCGTCACGAACACCTGGTCTCCTTCCGCCGCGGGAACGAACTGGGATGGCACCCGGATCTCCTCCGGTGGCAGGCCGTCGCCGCCGATGCGGATGCTGTGCGCCGGCCCGCGCAGCTCGAGCTGCCACGTCCGGACCGTGGGCTCCGGCGTGGACCCCGGGGGCGGCGGCGCGACGTGGAAGATCACGTCGCCGCCCGCGGGGGCGCGGATCGTGTCCGGATCCAGCTTCTGCACCGTGTACCAGCGCAGCGACGGCGGCGAGGCCTCGACCTCCGCCACGGCGGGGCCGGTGAGCGTGACGACGGCCGGGATGCTGTCGGTCTCGAGCGTCGCGTTGTAGCTGCGCTCGCCGGAGCGGTACGTGGTGGTGGGCGCGACCGGCTGCCCGAGCACCATGATGGTGTCATCGGGCACGGCGCGAAACTCGTGCGCGGCGTCGAGCCCGGGCCGGAGATCCGCCTCGAGGCTGGCCTGGTGCGGCGAGAGCAGCCGGACCGTGGCCGTGAGCAGCGCGGCGCCCGGCTTCGGCAGCGACGGGTCGACGAAGGTCACGCAGCCGGCCAGCCCGAGGAGCGACGCCAGCGCGAGCGGGGGGAGGCGTCGCCTCACGGATGCTTGGCCAGATAGTCCGCCTCGACCTCCCACGGGCGGGCATCGTGGCGGCTGAAGAGCGGCCCGAGCGCCTGCAGCAGCTGCTCCGAGAGGTTCACGTCCACGCGCCGGTCCAGCCAGGCGCCGCCCGGCACGCGCGGGAGCAGCCGGTCGAGGACCGGGTCGATCACCGTGAGGAAGACGGCATCGTGCTGCAGCACGTGCACCCGCTCGTGAGCCCTCGTGCGGGTGTCGAAGACCGGCCCCCAGACGGGCACATCGCTGACCATCACCATGCCCGGTTCCGCGAGGCCGGCGGCGTCCACGTTCTTCCCCGCCTTGATCAGCTTGTCGCGCGCCAGGAAGACGGGCACGCCCGCGGAGAGCGAGCGGCCGGCGTCGAAGCGGAGCTCCGGGCGCGTGGCGCCGTAGAGGATCCACCCCGCGGCCACCGCATCCAGGTGCGCGCGCACCCGCCACGGCGAGGCCGGCTCGACGTAGAAGTTCACCGGGCCAACCGGCAGCATCACCTTCTCCAGCAGCCCACGCCCCTCGCCCGCGTTCCGCACCATGGAGGCGCCCGTGGCCGAGAGCTCCCGCCCCAACAGCCCCGCGCCGTCGAAGCGCTGGGCCGCAACGCGCTTGCCGCCGTAGATCACCGCGCCGCCGAGCACGCCGCGGGCGAAGCCATCGCGGAACGAGCCGCCCCGCAGCAGCTGGAGGAGGCCGCCCGCCGCACCGCCGACGAGCGCGTTCACCGCGAGGTCCGAGGCCTGCCCGACCCAGTACGCGGCGCCGGGCGGCACCGGCAGCGTATCGGGCACGAAGGTCTGGATCCCCTGCGCGGCCGCTCCGCCCGGGGCCAGCACGAGCGCGGGGGCGAAGAGTGCCGGGGCGAGGAGCACGGGCGCGAGAAGCGCGGGCGGGCACGGACGGGCGGAGCGGCACCAGGCCGCAAGCACGATCGGCAGACGCACGCCGCCGGGCGGGCCGCGACGGCGCCGGGCGCGAGCGGGACGACCCGGTCCCGGCCGCCAACGCCGCCCGGCCTCGCTCAATCCAGCGCCTCGCGCATGGCGGTGGTGACGTGCGGGGTGAGCTCCGCCCAGGTCGCGTCCGCCGACTTGGTCACGGTCACGAAGTCCTCGACCATGAAGATGGCGACCACGCCCTCCAGCGCGAAAAGCGCCGAGGCCAGCCGGTCGCCGGCGGCGGCGGCCGGCGTGGCGAACGAGCGCGGCCGGTTGCCCTCGACCAGCCGCCTGCTGGCGATGAACTTGGCGGCGTTCGGGTTGGGCGTCGCCTGGAATCGGATCTCCGTCGCCATTCCTCTCCTCCCGGGTGTCGCGGCAGCGGAGTGCCGCGGCAGGGCGTGCGTGACTACCGGCCGGTCATGTCAGGGGTGCACCGGCATGGGCGGCATGGCCGGGACCGGCTGCCGGCCGCGCAGCACCTTGCCGGGCCGTGCTCCCGTGAGCGAGCCGTCGCGCAGCACGCGCACGCCGTTCACCCACACATCGTCGATGCCGACGGAGAACCGGTGCGGGTCGGCGTAGGTCGCGCGGTCCTGCACGCGGGCGGGATCGAACACGGCGAGGTCGGCCGCGAGCCCCTCGGCGATCCGGCCGCGCTCCGGCCGGCCGAAGCGCCACGCCGGCAAAGACGTCATCTTGCGCACCGCCTCCTCCAGCGTGAGCACGTGCCGGTCCCGCACGTACTCGGCCAGCACGCGGGCGTGCGCGCCGTAGTTGCGGGGGTGCGGGTGGGCGTGGCCGAGCACGCCGATGGCGCCATCCGAGGAGACCATGGTCCACGGGTAGCGCATGATGCGCTCGAGGTCCGTCTCGTCGATCACGTGCCATACGCCGCTCGCGCCGCCGTGCGTCTGGATCTCGATGGCCAGCGCCGCGGCGAAGTCGAGCGTCGGCGCCTGCCCGCGCTCCTTCGCGATGTCGGCGAAGGTGAGCCCGTTCCACGCCGGATGGTAGGGCACGCTGGCCATCTGGATGCGCGAGAGGTCGCCGCCGCCCCGCTCCTCGACGATCGTCGCCTTGATCGAGGCGACGATGCTGTCCTTCGCCGCCGGGCGCGCCAGGCGCGCCTTCAGCGAGTCCGGCCCCCCGGCCAGCGCCCACGACGGGAACAGCACGGCGGTCGAGGTCGACGTGGCGTCGTAGGGGTACTGGTCGAGGGTGATGTCCACCCCCGCGGCGCGCGCGGAGTCCACCAGCGCCAGCGTGTTCACGCTCTCGCCCCACTGCGGCTGCCCCATCAGCTTGTGGTGCGTGATCTGTCCCGGCAGCCCGCCCTCGCGCGCGATCCGGATCAGCTCCTTCACCGCCTCGATCGAGCCCGCGCCCTCGTCGCGCATGTGCGAGCTGTACATGCCGTGGTAGCGCGCGGCCACCTTCGCCAGCGCGATCACCTCGTCCGTCGTCGCGTACGTGGCCGGCACGTAGCGCAGCCCGCTCGACAGGCCGATCGCGCCCGCGCGCATCGCCGTGTCCACCATCGCCTCCATGCGCGCCAGCTCCGCGGCCGTGGGCGCCCGGTCCGCCGTCCCCATCACCCGCTCGCGGGCCGTGTTGTGCCCCGCGAAGAACGCCGCGTTCGGCCCGATCCCCTGCTTCTCCAGCCGCGCGAGAAACGGCGCGAACGGCCATGGCATGCCGCCGTCCGCCGCGTAGATCACCGTCGTCACGCCCTGCCGGATCTCGCTCTCCACCAGCGGCCGCCGGTCGATCTGCTCGATGTGCGCGTGCGCATCGAAGAAGCCGGGCGTCACCACCCGCCCGCGCGCGTCGACCACCTCCGCCGCCAGCGCAGGGTCCAGCGGCGTGCGCGAGACCCGCGCGATCCGGCCTCCCTCGAGCGCCACGTCGGCCGCATAGCCGGGAGCGCCGGTGCCGTCGATCACCGTGCCGCCCCGGATCAGCACGTCGTAGGCAGGCGACGCGGGCGCACGCCCGCTCCCCGCCCGCGCCGCCGCCGGGCGCTGTCCCGCCGCCGGCGACGCCGCCAGGAACGCCAGCGCCAGCAGCGCCCCCGCACACCTCACCACTCGTCCGGCTCGTCCCATGGCTCCCCCCAGAAGCGGTCCTCTTCGTCCCGGATCTCCTCGAGGTCCAGCGGCTCGTCCACCTCCACCCGCCCCTGCTCCTCGATCTGCCGCAGCACGTCGTCGGTCACACCCGTACCCCGTCCGCGCCTCCGGCGCAGCAGGTCGCGCGTGAACACGAACCCCGCCGCCGCCGCCAGCGCCGCGAACAGTGCGAGGAAGATCGATCCCAAGTCAGGTCGGAGTTGCGAGGAATCCAGGGTCGTGAAGCTACGTCGGCCGGCACCGGAGTCAACCGGCCGCCTCACCGCCGCGGGTGCGGGAGGCGGCCTCGCTCAATGCGGGGGAAGGCGTCCGGCGCGGCGCGGCCGGCGGCGGACACGCGGAGCGGGCGGGCACGACTGCGCGGCGAACGAATCCGAACCCGAACCCGGGCGCGAAGCCCCGGAATCCGAACCCGGTCGTTCCCCGTGCGCCCTGCTCCGCCACCGCGCCTCTCTACGCGGCAACACGGCGGAACGGGCCCTCCTCAGCGGCGCGCTGGCAGTCCAGGCAGAGCCCGGCCCAGGGGATGATGTCCAGCCGGTCGAAGGCGATCGCCCGGCCGCAGTCGCGGCACACGCCGTACGCCTTCGGGTTCCGGTACAGCGTCCGCAGCGCCTCGTCGATCTGGTAGACCAGCCGCCCCTCCTTGCTCATCAGCACGAACTCCGTCTCCTGCTCGATCGTGTCCGTCCCCTCGTCCGCGGGATGGAACGGCGTCCGCGTCAGGTCGCCATCCTCGTCCCCCGACGCCGCCCGCGCCGACTCGTCCAGCCGCACCAACGCCTGCACCGCGCGCTCCCGCTCGCGCAGAAGCCGTCGCTCCAGGTGGTCCCTCTGCTTCCGGTTCATGGGTCCCTCGCAGTCCTTCATTGATCGCGGTCTCCTGATCGCGCGCGCGGGCCCGTCCACGGGGCGTGCCGGGCGCGATCGACGGCGGATGGTAGTGGCAACAACCGTACCGCCCAAAACATGTGTTTGAAGCTCAGCGCGGGATGCTGTCCCGGCCGCGGTGCGGCGTGCGCACAGCGGGGCTGTCGATGGGGTGGCCGAGGAGGTGGACGCCGGGCGGCAGCGCGGGCGAGCGGAGGCCGGCACCGGGCTGCTCGGGCGCCGCGGCGGCCACGCCTTCGGCGGGGCGGCGGAAGCGGTCGAGGGCGGCAGAGTCCGCGGCGAGGGTGTCGGGCGCGGGCGGGAAGAGGTAGGGCGTCGCGCGGGCGTGGTAGAAGCGGTCGAGCCGGGCGGCCGAGTCGGGGGACAGGCTGGCAAAGATGGCCGGGTCGAGCGGCGGCGCCGGCGGCGGCGGCAGGAGGAAGGCGGGGATGGCGAAGCGGGCCTGGCGGCGGGACTCGAAGCGGCCGTCGCCGTCGGGGTCCCACATCTCGAGGTCCACGGTGCTGTCGCCGTCGAGGTCGAAGAGGTACTTGCGGGGCTTGCGATCGACGAAGAGGACGAGGAACCGGCCGCCGTTCCCGGTGCGCCAGACTTGGGTGCTGACGACGAGGGGGTCCTCGGGGGCGCCGCACCGGGCCGTGGCGGTGCCGGCGAAGCGGAGCGTCCCCATCTGGGGCAGCGGCTGCCCGGCGTTGGCGACGTCGGTGTCGAAGATTGGCGGCGTGGGCGCCGCGTGGGCGCGCACCAGGCTGCTGTCGATGCGGATGTCGAGAAGCCCGGTCTGGCGCCCGCGCAGATCGGCTCCGACGAAGGAGTAGAACATCTCGATGTTGGCGAGCAGGCCGGCATCGGGCGGCGTGGCCGGGATGAAGTCGGGGACGGAGTCGGCGCCGGCCACGCAGTAGAGCGCGGGCACGACGGGCTCGAGCCAGAGGGTGTCGAGGCCGGGCGGCACGACCGGCAGGCGGCCGGGCTCGAGGGTGGTCCGGAGGCCGGCGGCCACGGTGTAGCGGACGAGCGGGCTGGTGGGTGAGAATCGGTGCGGCAGCTCCTGTCCATCGCTGGTGAGCAGGCGGTAGCGCCCGGGGACGCTCAGCTCGAGCGAGCTCGGCGTGGCGGGGCTGCTGCCGGTGTTGAGGAGCGCGAGGACGAGCGGCACGCGGGCGGTGGCGCCGTAGCTGCCGGTGAAGCTGGTGTCCGCCCACTGGAGCGGGATGCGGGCGGTGTCCTGGAAGCGGCCGCTGGCGTCCAGCGCGACGAGCGCGAGCGCGGGCCGGACCCCGGCGTGGGGCAGGAGGACGTAGACGCCGGCAAGGATCCCGAGGACGACGAGTACCACGCCGATGCGCCGCTGGATGCGGGCTCCGATTCGCGTCGCTATGGGCTGCATTCGCCCTCCGCGCGGTGCACGGCCCGTGCCGGGCGTGGCGTCACGGAGTCGTGTACTTGAGACCGCTCCCGGTGTTGAACAGGACGACCTCCTCGCGCGCGTCGAGCAGGCCGCGCTCCCGCAGCAGCGGCACCGCCGCGGCGGTGGCGGCGCCCTCGGGCGCGGCGAAGACGCCGGTGGTGCGGCCGACCAGGCGGACGGCATCCGCCATGGCCTCGTCGGAGACGGCGATGGCGGCGCCGCCCGACTCGCGGATGCCGCGCAGGATCAGGAAGTCGCCGACGGCGCGCGGGACGCGCAGCCCGGCCGCGTAGGTGTGGGCGTCCGCCCACGGCTCCGCGGCCTCCTCGCCGCGCTCCCAGGCGCGCACGATCGGGGCGCATCCCGCTGCCTGGACGGAGATCATGCGCGGCCGCTCGGCGCCGATCCAGCCGAGCGCCTCCATCTCGGCAAAGGCCTTCCACATCCCGACCAGCCCCGTGCCGCCGCCGGTCGGGTAGATGATGACGTCGGGCAGCCGGCCGCCGAGCTGCTCGAACAGCTCGTAGCCCATGGTCTTCTTCCCCTCCACGCGGTACGGCTCCTTCAGGGTGGAGAGGTCGAACCAGCCGTGCGCGGCCGCGCCCTGCGCCACCCGAGCGCCCGCATCCGTGATGAGCCCGGGGACGAGCTGGAGGTCGGCGCCGAGCGAGCGGATCTCCTGCACGATCGGCGACGGCGTGTCCTCCGGCACCACCACGTGCGCCACCATCCCGGCGGCCGCCGCGTACGCGGCCGTGGCGGAGCCCGCGTTGCCGGCGGATGGGATGGCGACCTCGCCCACCCCGAGCTCCCGCGCGCGCGCGACCGCCATGGCCAGCCCGCGCGCCTTGAAGCTGCCCGTCGGGTTCTGCCCCTCGTCCTTGACCCACAGCTTCTCCACGCCGAGCTCCGCGGCGAGGCGCGGCGCGGCGAGCAGCGGCGTGAAACCCTCGCCCAGCGTGAGCCGGAACGCCGCCTCCCGCACCGGCAGCACCTCGGCGTAGCGCCAGAGCGTGGGCGCGCGGCCGGTCAGGTCGAAGGGGCGGAAATGCGGACGGATGGCGTCCAGGTCGTAGCGCGCGTAGAGCGGCTTCTCGCAGCACGGCGAGAGCCGCCACGGCCGCTCGCTCTCGTAGTGCTCGCCGCACCGCGTGCACTCCAGGTACGCGGCGCCTTTCCTGTTCAGCAGAATGGACATCCTGGCTCTCGGCTGAGGTACGGCCCGGAAGATAGCGCCCGGCCGGCCGTTCTGCACCGGGGCGATAACGGCGAGAGTGGGAGACCACGGGCCAGCGGCGCGGGCTACGCGGCTCCCGGGGCCTCGCGCCCCGCCCGGCGCGCCGCGCGCCGGCCGCATCCCCCACTCCCCCACTCTCCCACTCCGGGAACGGGCGGGCGAGGGGAGGCCTACTCCTCCCGCAGGTCCGTCATGACCTTGCCGGGGCGGCCGTAATGGTCGCCGCCGATCGGACGGGCGCGCGCGAAGGCGGCGCGCAGCGCGTCCTCGTCCATGTCCTCGAGCGAGCCGGCGGGCACCGCGGCGCGGCGCGGTGGCCGGTTCGCGGCGCTCGTGCGGAACTCGAGCACCTCCTGCGCCTCGGCGATCTCCGCGCCGCTCGCCTCCGTCTCACTGGTGACGGGGCGCACCTCCCACTCGCACCCTTCGGCCTCGATCTTCTGCCACATCGGCCACACCTCTCGTCTCGCGTTCGGGACCCTCGCCGTGTCCGGCGGTGTCGGAGGAAAGGAACAGGAGCAAGGGGAATGCCGGCGAGGACGGCGCCGTCGGATTCATGCCGGGCAACCCTGGCGGGCGGCCACGGCATCAGAGGGAGCACATGAGCACCGCAGCGGACGAACAGGTACTGCTGGCACGGGCCCGCGAGGGCGACCGCGACGCGATGCAGGCGCTCTACCGGCGCCACGCGCCACGCGTCTATGCCGTGGTACGTCGGCTGGCGGGGGAGGATGCGCTCGCGGAGGACTGGGCGCAGGAGGCGTGGATCCGGGCGTTCCGGGCGCTGCCGCGGTTCCGGGGCGAGTCGAAGTTCTCGACGTGGCTGCACCGCGTGGCCGTGAACGCGGCGCTGCACGCGCGCCGGCGGAGCGAGCGGCGGCGGGGCCGCGAGGAGCCGCTCGACCCGACGCTCGCCTCGCCGCCGGTTCCCGGCGACGGGCTGCTGCGGGCGCGGCTGGAGCGGGCGCTCGAGCGGCTGCCGGAGGGAATGCGGGAGGTGCTCGTGCTGCACGACGTGGAGGGACACACGCACGAGGAGATCGGGGCACTGCTCGGCATCGCGCCGGGCACCTCGAAGAGTCAGCTGTTCAAGGCCCGGGCCCACATGAGGCGGATGCTGCGCCCCGCGCCCGAGGCGAGCAACGGAGAAGAGGTATGTCGCATTTGAGCCTGGAATCGCTGGCGCGGCTCGTGGACGAGCCGCCGGGGCCGGCCGAGGCGGAGCACCTGCGGGCGTGCGCGCCGTGCCGGGCCGAGCTGGAGGCGCTGCGCGAGCAGGCGGCGGCGCTCGCGGCGCTGCCCGACCCCGCGCCGCCGTCGGAGGGGTGGGAGCGCCTCGCGGCGCGGCTTGACGCGGAGCGGGCGCCGACCCCGCGCCCCTGGGCCGCGCGCCACCCGTGGGTCATCCGGGCCGCGGCGTCGATCGGGATCTTCCTGCTCGGCGGCGTGGCCGGCGCGGCGGCCGTGCGCGCCGGCGTCGCCCCCGCCGGTGCGGCGCGATCCGCGGCCGCCGTCACGGCCGATCCGGGCGACGCCGGTGCCGCCGTGGCCCCGGCCGACGCCGCCGGCCGGGGCACGCCGCAGGACGCCGAGCGGGCGGTACGACTGGCGGAGAGCCGCTACATGCGGGCGCTCTCGCGCTACGCGGAGGTCGCGCCGCCACCCGCGGGCGGCGACCCGGTGGCGCGCGTCGCGGCGCTCGAGAGCATCGTCCTGACCACGCGGGCCGCGCTCAACCAGGCGCCCGCCGACCCGGTCATCAACGGCTATCACCTGACCGCCATCGCCCAGCGCGATGCCACCCTGAAGCAGATCGCCCGAGCGGGCGGCGACACCTGGTACTGATGCGGAGCATGACCATGCGGAACGAACTCACGCGCACGCGCCCCCTGATCCTCCTCGCCCTGCTGCTGGCGGCCGGCAGCCTCCTGCCGGCGCGCGCGCTCGATGCACAGGCACGCACCCGGGTCGCCTCCGGCCGGGGCACCCCCGGCTGGCTCGGCTTCTCGATCAACAGCTGGGCCTCCCCCGACGAAGCGCGCGGCATCCTGGTGCAGGGCGTGGTGGACGGCTCGCCCGCCGCCAGGGCCGGCCTCCTGCGTGGCGACACGATCATGCGGCTCAACGGCCTCACGGCGACGCCCCGCCTCGTGGGCTCGGTCGCCCGCTCGCTCCAGGCCGGCGACACCGTCCGGCTCGACATCCGTCGCGCAGGCCGCGAGCGGCGCCTCGTCGCCGTCTCGGAGCCCCGCCCCCTGGCCATGGGCCGCGGCGAGCCCGGACCGTGGAACGTCATCACCGTCGATGGCGACTCGATCCGGCGCGCGCTGCGCGTCTACCTCGACTCCGCGCGCGTGCAGCTCGATTCGCTGCGACTGCCGCGCATCCGCGTCGAGACCGGCGACTCCGGCATGGTCATGCTCTTCCGCGACGGCCGGACGGGCGCGCTCCGCGCCGACACCATCGACTTCCACTGGAGCGACAGCCTGAACCACGCGCTCCAGGGCCTCCACTTCCGGCTGGACAGCCTGGGCGAGCACCTGAACGCGACGGTGCCAGACCTCTACCTCCGGAAGCTCGAAACCGAGCCCGGTGGCTTCGCCTTCGCCTTCGGGATCGGCGAGCACGCCGTCGCCGGGGCCGAGCTCTCACCGCTCAACGCCTCGCTCGGCCACTACTTCGGCACCAGCAGCGGCCTGCTCGTGCTGCGCGTCGCGCCCGGCACCCCCGCCGCCCGCGCGGGGCTCCGTCCCGGCGACGTGATCGTCCGCGCCGCTGACCACGCCGTCCGCGACATCCCCGACCTGCGCGGCATCGTCGCCTCCAAGCGCCACGACCGCCTGCCGCTGGAGGTGCTGCGCCAGGGTAAGCGGACCCGGCTCGAGATGCGCTGGGACTGAGGCTCGTCGTTCCGCGCCCGCGGCTCCCGGAGGGGCCGTCGGCCCGGCCACCCTGCCGGGTGCGCACCCTGCGGGGCCCGCGCGCCTGGCCGGTTGCGTTTCGCGGCCCCGCCGGCTCCCGCAGCACCCGCAACTCCGCATCCGTGGCCCCCGTCCGCGGCCGGACGCGAGCTGGTGGCCTCATGCGCCCGCTTCTCCGCTCCCGTTCACCCGCTCGACCCGCGCGAGCGGCGTTCGGGGTGCATGGCGCCCCTTTCTCCGCGCCACCTCCCGAAACGCGCCGCCAACGAGGAGTTCGGGACCGCCCCCCGCGCGACCCCGAGCCCCGAGCCCCGAGCCCCGCACCCCGCACCCCATCAGCATCCCGTTATATGGCTCCTTGCTGTCTCACGTGGGTTCCGCCGGCCGGTGGCGGCTCCGAAACCCGTGTGCGGGTGCGTGTGCGTGTGCGAAGGTTCGTGCCCGCATCCCGCTTGCCGGATCCGCTTGCGCTTGCGGCCTGAGGCGGTGGTAGGAAGCACGGGGACGTAAGACGAAACCGCGTGAACCGCGGGCACGGGCCCGCGCCCGCAACAGCGGGAGGCGCGCAGGTGGCGCGCACACGCACACGCACACGAGGGCGGAGCCGCACCCGCACCCGCACACGGGTCCAACCCTCACCCACTCGGAACAGCGAGCATCCTGCTATATTGAGCCGCACCTTTACCACTGGCTCGCCCGCATGGCACCAACGCCCGACCCCAGGACCCACATCACGCCGGCCTCCTTCGCGGTGGCGCCGGAGCTGCTCGGCACGCCGCTGGCCGGGCCGTGGCGGCGCGCCGTCGCCATGGGGATCGACCTGCTGCTCATCGCGCTGCTGGTGAACGCCGGCGGCGTGCTGCTCGCGCTCGCGGCGGCGGGCGTGCTGCTGTGGGCGTCCTCGCGGGAGAAACGCGGGCGCCGGCGCCCGTGGGTGCGCAACTTCATCCGCTTCGGCGCGGCGTTCGTCGTCTTCGCGGTGATCGTGTCCAACTGGGGCCGGTGGCGGCGGGACCGGGCGGAGGAGGATGCCGCGTCCGCGGTCGATGAGGCGACGCAGGGGCAGAGCGTCCCCGGCGTGAACCTCACCGGCCTCGGCGCCATCGGCGCCGTGGGCGACGCGCTGGCGCTGAAGAAGGCGGACACGGAGCGGGAGGCGCAGCGCGCAGCGGACCGGCTGGTCGAGCGGCTGAAGCGGAGCGGCATGAGCGCCGACCAGATGGCGGATGCCCGCGCGGAGCTGCTGCAGCAGGACGGCAGCGGCCTGCCGCCGCGGGCGGTGGCGGCCCTGCGCCGGGCCTTCGCGGAGCGCGCCGGGATCGCGCCCGACACGGGCATGGCCGCCGGCGCCGCCGGCGCGCGCGACTCCCTCGCCCGCCGCTACGTGGCCCGGCTCGAGGCGCGCGACACGGCAGCCGCGAGCGCGCTCGCCCCCCGGCTCGGCTCCGCCTTCGCGGCCGAATCGCTCTCGCTCCTGCGCGGCCGGACGGCCCGGCTGGAGCGCAGCAACGCGGCGCTCGAGAAGCAGCTCGACGCCGAGAAGCAGAAGCCGAAGGGCGTCGGCCTCGTCAACACGCTGGCCGACATGGGCGCCGAGGTGGCGCGGCTGCTCAGGAAGGCGGGCCTGGGATTCGGCTTGACCGGCCTCTACTTCACGGCCTTCCTCGCGCTCATGAACGGGCAGACCCCCGGCAAGAAGCTGATGGGGATGCGCGTCCGCCGCCTGGACGGCGAGCCGATGGGCTGGTGGGCCTCCTTCGAGCGCTTCGGCGGCTACTCCGCCTCGATCATCACCGGGCTGGGCGGCTTCTTCCAGATCCTCTGGGACCGCAACCGCCAGGGCCTGCACGACAAGATCGCCGAGACGGTGGTGGTGCGGCTCTGACGCCTCTCGCCACAACCGCACACCACCCTCCCCCGGGATCCCCTCCCCACCACGCAGCGGGGTTTCCCCGCGTCGGGCGGGGCGGTGGGCGGGGGCAATCCCCGGGTCAGGGACGGCCGCTGGCGGGCGGGACCGCGAGGACCCGGTCCGCGGCGGCGAGGCCGCTCCGGACGGCGCCTTCCACCGTGGGCGCGACCAGGTAGTCGCCGGCCAGGGCGAGGCGCTCGGGCAGGATCGAGGGGACGAACGCCCGCAGGCGCTCGAGGTAGCCCGGGTAGAACGTGACCGCATCGGCCATCCGGTAGAGCTTGGCGCGCCGGATCCGGCCGCCGATTCCCGGGAACGCCCGCTCCAGCGCGGGCCGCATCCGTTCCAGCGCGGCCTGGGGCTCGGCGTCCGACAGCGTGGCGGCGAGCGCCGGCGCGGGGAAGGCGACGATCACGCCCGACCCGCGCGGCACGAGCCCCGCCCCCTTCCGCTCCTCGACACACGCCGCCACCAGGGTCTCGCCGGGCGGCTCCGTGCGGGGAAAAGACAGGCCGAACCAGTCCACGGGCGTCTCGCCCTCCAGCACGAGCGCGAGCGAGACCGCCGGCGCGGTGTGCACGCCCTCCAGCCAGCGCGCCGCCGGCTCGGGCAGCCCGTCGAGGGCCGCGGCCGCCCGCGGCGGCAGGGCGAGCACGAGGGCGTCGTGGGTGACGTCGCCTTCCGGGGTCCGCACGCGAACGCCGTCCGGCGCGACCTCGACCCCCTCTACCGCGACCCCACCGCGGAAGCGCGTGCCGCGCCGCTCCAGCGCGCGCAGGAGCGCCGCCGGCAGCTCTCCCACACCACCCCTCACGGCGTGGAGCGACACGTCCATGCCGGCCCGGGCCAGGCCATGGTAGAAGCCGGCGCTCGCATCCTCCGGCACCGCGCCGTAGTAGGCGGCCAGCAGCGGGTAGACCAGCAGCTCGACGAAGTCCGCGCCCATCTCGCGCCGCCCCCACGCCGCGATGGACTCGCGGTCCAGGCCGGCGGCGGCGGCGCGCGCCGGCGCGTTGGCATCGAGTTCCGCGGCGTGGCGCTGGAGGAAGGAGACGTAGCGGGTGCCGAGCCGGAGCTTGAGCCCCATCGGCAGAGCGCCCGAGAGCGTCATGCTGGGCACGGAGCCGTAGGTCAGCGGGTGCGCCCGGCCGCCGCGCCAGAGGGCGTCGCGCCCCGGCGAGCGCACGAGCAGATCGGCGGCGCCGGCCTCGCGGGCGAGACGGAAGGTCTCGGTGTAGTAGGAGCCCAGGAGCTGCACGGCGGGATCGAGGCGGACACCGTCGAGCGTGTCCGTCCGCATCCGCCCGCCGGGCGTCTCGCGCCGTTCATAGAGGGTCACGGCGGCGCCGGCCCCGGCGAGCCGCCAGGCGGCGGCCAGCCCGGCCGGGCCCCCGCCCACGATGGCGATGTCGCGCCCGCCCACGTCAGTCCTCGGCGGCGGCGCCCGACGCGCCCGTCGGACCCCCGGCGGCGCCGCGCTGCCGCAGCCACTGGCGGAAGCTGGGGAGCTTGAGCCGCTTGAAGAGCAGGGCGTCCACGGCGTCGCGGAGAAGGATCTCGGTCAGGGGGTACTGCTCGTCGGGGGTCTCGAAGAGCTGCTGGACGGCGGCGTCCGCGATCTGCATCAGCTCGTCACGCGTGAGCGTGGCCTTGTAGTCCTCGATCTGCTCCTCGACCCAGGCCAGGTACAGCTGTCGCGGGGGGGAGGTGGGAGCCGTCATCGCACGAATGGTAAGCCGCCCGCCGCCCCGCACACAAGCCCGCCTAACCCTCTGTGGCGACCCTTCCGGCACGGCAGTCGGCGCAGAAGTCGAGCGCCTTCGCGTCCACCTCGGCCAGCGACCGCGAGAAGCTCATGACGCATGCCGGATCGGGGCAGTGGCCGAGCCCGGCCACGTGCCCGAGCTCGTGCACCGCCTCCTTCAGCACCCGCTCGAAGAAGCGCGCCTCATCCGCGTCCCGGCGGAGCCGCGGCAGCGCCACGACGGCGCAGCAGCCGCCGAGCGTGGCCTGCCCGAAGACGAACGCGAGCCCGTCATCGAAGAGGTCCCAGCCCGCCACGCCGAGCCGCCACGCCGCGCCGCCCCGCGCCACCAGCAGGTCCACGAGCGCGGCGGCCGCGTGCTGCCCCCGCCCGGCGTCGAACGCCGCGTCGGCCCCCTCCAGCGCCTCGCCCACGCTCGCCTCCGTGCGGATGGCCTCCGCGAGCGCGCCGGCGAGGCGCGTGAGGAGCGGACGCTCGACCGCTCCGATCGGGATCAGCTCGATGGGGGGAACGGGCGGGGCAGGCGCCACTCAAGGCTCGCCGCGGAGCGAGCCGGCCAGCAGTCGCTTTCCGAGGCGCTCGGCGCTGCTCGGGTCCGCGCACCACTCGCGGAAGCGGGACTCCGCCTCCTCGAGCGACTCCGCCAGGCGCTCCAGTGTGACCGGCTTGACGAGGTAGTCCACGACCGGGATCCGCGCCGCCTCCTCGATCAGCTCCGGGTCGTTGTAGCCGCTCAGCAGCACGATCGGCACCGGCCTGTCCGCGAAGATCCGCCGCGCCGCCGCCAGCCCCGAGAGGCGCGGCATGCCGACGTCCATGAGCACGATGTCCACGGGCTCGCGACCCGCGAGCTCGACCGCCTGCAGACCCTCGCGCACTGGACCCAGGACGCGGTGCCCCAGCGCCTCCAGCTGGGCCACCAGCGCCATCGCACTCAGCGCTTCGTCTTCGGCAACGAGGATCGTCCGCGGCACCCGCACCCTCTCCGTGTCGGCTGGGAAGTCCAATCAGCACTCCGCGAGTGCGGGGCGCAAGAGGCAAGCCAGCGCGATGGAGGCCGCGGGATACGGGATGCGGGACGCGCCGCAGCCCCCCGCGGCCCGTCGGGATCACCATCACGATGCCATGGCCGGCGTGCCCCGCACCTGCATGCGGAGCAGCAGCTCTTCCATGATCTGGCGGTCCGTCAGGGAGGCCGACTTGAGCAGGCGGTCCGCCCGCAGCAGGTCCTCGAGGGCCGCCTGCAGCGCACCGACGCTCCAGCGGCGCGCCTGCTTGAGGATCCGGCCGGCCAGCCAGCGCTGGTGGGGCGGCAGCGCCGACTCGAGCGCGCGCTGGCCGCCGCTGGCGGCGAGAGCGAGGCGGAGGAAATGGGTGCCGAGCCCGAGCACCAGCCCCACGCCGGACTCGCCGCTCGATTCGAGCAGCACGGGCAGGGCGTGCCTGGCGTCCGCGAAGCGCGCGTCGCCGACCAGGTCGAACCACTCCCAGCGATTCTGGCGCGGCACCACGCCCACGACCGCCTCCACGTCCGCCACCGTGATGCGGCCGGCGTCACCCGCATACTCGCGCAGCTTGTCCAGCTCGCGGCCGAGCACGCCCAGCTCCGTGCCGATCGCCGCCGCCAGTGCCCGGGCCGCGGCCGTGTCCATCGGGGTCCCGCGCGCCTCCGCTTCCTGCATCAGCCAGCCGGGCACGTCCGCCGGGGACAGCGGCGCGAACTCGGCCGACTGCGCCTGTTTCTTCAGGGTCTCGTAGAACCTGGCGCGCGAGCGGTCGGGGATCTGCGCCACCAGGATCAGCGCGAGCCCGGCCGGCGGCTTCGCCGCGGCGGCCTCCACGGCCGCGCGGGCGCGCGCCGACCCCGCGAGCGCCTGTACGTCGCGGAGCACGACGACGCGCCACTCGGCCATCATCGGCGGCGTGGCGAGCACGGACCCGATCGTCTCGGGATCGGCGTCGGACGCCCGCAGCTGGTCGAAGTTGAAGTCGCGCGTGCCCGGGTCGAGGTGCGCCGCCACCAGCGCGGACACGGCCGCCTCCTTCAGGTACTCCTCGTCCCCGAAAAGGAAGAACACGCCGCCGCGTTTCCCCTTCTCCAGGGCGCGCAGCAGGGCATCGGGACGGACCAGCGGCACCGGGGGAGCGCTACTCGATGGGGTGGGAGTACACGGCGGAGGCGTCGTGCAGGACGCTCGGCCGCCCGAAGTCCGGCGGCTCCAGCGGCAGCGGCGAGTACGGACCCGGCGCAACCGCGCCCAGGTCGGGAGCCGCCGCCTCGAACGGTTCGGCCGGGAAGGAGGAAGGCTGGAACGGCGTCGGATCCACGGGCCCATCGAGCAGCGCCCGTCCGCCCGGCACCGCAACGCGGCCGGTCGCGTCCGCGGCCTGCGCCGGCCGCTGGCTCACCCCGTCGCGCACCGCGCCCAGGTCGGCGCGCAGATCCTGCAGGAGCGGGCTCCACGCGATGGCCGCCAGCACGCCCGCGATGGCCAGCGCGCCGAGCGCGCCGACGGCGGCCGCGCGCGGCACCGGCCGCGACTCCGCTTCCCGGATCACCTCCAGCAGCCGCGCCGGCCGGCCGGGCTCCACCGGCTCCAGCTCGCACAGGCACGACACGCCCCGCCGCACCACGTCATCGTAGCGGGCGCACGACGGACAGCCCTCCACGTGCCGGCGGAAGACCGCCTCGCCGGCAGAATCGAGCTCGCCGTCGAGGAACTCCGAATAGCGATCCAGGAATTCGCGGCAGTTCATCGCACTCCAATCTGCGCACCGTCCCGCCCCGCGTCCACCCGCGCGGCCGGGCATCCGTCCCGGTGCGATTCGTCCCGGCGTTTGTACTGGAGCACCCGCCGCGAGGTTCCGCCGGCCCGGCACGGGCGAGGCCATCCGCCCGACGATGAGGGTGAGGGTGGCGGATCGGTGCTCACCGCGCCTCCCGCTCCGGGCCACTGGCCGGCGGTCCCGCACCGCCCCACTATGTCCCGTGACCGCACCCCGTCCGGCCGCGGCGCGATCCCGTCGCGCGAGCGGGCCCGACCCTTTCGGACCGGGAGACGAACATGTGCCGCAACATCCGAACGCTCGCGAACTTCGACCCCCCGGCAACTGACGCCGAGATCCGCGCCTCCGCGCTGCAATTCGTACGCAAGCTGAGTGGCGCTCAGCAACCGTCGCGGGCCAACCAGGCGGTGTTCGAGCGTGCCGTGGACGAAGTGGCCGCTGCCGCGACGCGGCTCATCCGATCGCTCGAGACCCACGCGCCACCACGAAACCGCGAACAGGAGCGCCTGAAGGCCGCGGAGCGCGCCCGGAAACGCTTCGCCTGAGCGGCCCCGTCGGTCCCGGGACCCCCGACGCGCCCATCAGGGCTCCGCGCCGGCGGGCGGGACGCGTGGGGACTTGATGGCGCACAGCGCGCTCGACGCCCCACCATGAGGAAAGGCCTCGCCGGTCACGACTCCGACGAGGCCTGAGGACGGACCCGGTCTTTGGAAGGAACTGCTTCGGGCCCGTTGTCCTGCGGTGGCGCCGCTCAGTCCAGCATGGGCGCCACGATCTGGGCGAAGTTGTTGCGCGCCCGGTTCAGCCGGCTCTTGACGGTGCCGAGGTTGACCCCCGTGATCTCGGAGATCTCCTCGTACGTCTTGCCCTCCATCTCGCGCAGCACGAACACCACGCGGTGATGGTCGGGGAGCTGCGCCACGGCGCGGTCGATCGTCTCCTTCAGGTGCCGCTTCCGGAACAGGTCGTCCGGGCGGTACGTGTTGTCCTCCCACTCCAGCGGCCGGTGGTCCGCGTCCCAGTTCTTCTTGATCGTCTGGAACAGCACCAGCGGGTTGCGCGAGCGGTTCCGCAGCTCGTTCTTGGCCAGGTTGCCCGCGATCGTGTAGATCCACGTCGAGAACTTCTTCGACTGGTCGAACCGGTGCAGGTGCCGGTACACCCGGATGAACGTCTCCTGCACCAGGTCCTCCGCCCGCTCCCGATCCCCGATCGTACGGTAGATGAAGTTCACCAGCCGTACGTTGTAGCGCTTCATCAGCTCGCCGAACGTGCGCGTGTCGCCCGCCAGGAAACGCGCCACCAGCTCGCTGTCGCCCAGATCCGCCACCCGCTCCGAGTAGCTCTGGACGGTTCGCTTCGCGCGCATCGACAGGGCCTTCGCCATGACTTCCCCCGTTAGGGCTAGAGGGCGGCGGTGCATCCGGGGAGGGTCCGGCACCACCGACGCCCGAGCGAGGGAGCAGGTTCCATTCCCTGCACGGCCCAACCGCCAGCCGCTCCCTAAGCTGTTCCAGTGCAATGTGTTGCATCGTCGCAGCCGGAGGCGGGCCCGCGCGCGCGGCGTCCACTCACGAGGACGGGACCGGGCTTATTGTGACCTCTTTTTAGCGCAGGGAGCTCAGCACGTAGCCGGCGGCGAAGAGGAGGGTGCAGATCGTCTTGGCATCGCGGATCTCACCATTGCGGATCATGTCGAGGGCCTCGGAGAGGCGCAGGCGGACGGGCTCGACGAACTCGTCCTCGTCGAAGGCGGTGGTGCCGGCGGTGAGATCCGTGGCGAGGAAGAGGTGGATGGTCTCGTCGGTGAAGCCGGGGGTGGTGAGGATGGTGGTGAGGCGGGTGAGCGTGCCGGCGACGAGGCCCGTCTCCTCCTCGAGCTCCCTGCTCGCGCACGTCTCCCACGGCTCGCCGGGGCGGTCGGGGCGGCCGGCGGGGACCTCCAGCAGGTAGCCGTCGGCGGCGTAGCGGTACTGGCGGATGAGCAAGATGTGCGGATCCTCTCCCGCGGGATCGCTCAGGACCGGCAGCACGGCGGCGGCGCCGGAGTGGCGGATCATCTCGAGCTCTCCGGTGGAGCCGTCGGGGAAGCGGACGGTGTCCACGGAGAGGTGAACGATGCGGCCGTCGTAGACGGGCCGGCTGTCGATGCGGCCGGGCTCGCCGTTCGGTTCGGTCACGGTGCTGTTTCCGGGCGTTCGGGGGTGTGGACCTGGACGCTGCCGACGCCGAGCGCCTCGAGCTCGGGGCGGATGCGGCCGGCGTCGCCGACGACGACAATGGCGAGGCGGTCGGGCACGATGTGCTCGCGGGCCACGCGCACGACGTCCTCGGGGCTCACCGCGGCGATGCGCTGGCGGTACTCGGCGAAGTAGTCGTCGGGCAGGTCGTAGATGACGAGGTCGGCCAGGCGTGCGGCGAGCTGCTCGGTGGTCTGCAGCTCGAGCGGCATGATGCCGGTCAGATAGTCGCGGGCGGCGGCGACCTCGTCGTTGGAGGCGCCGTCGTCGCGAAGCCGCTTCACCTCGCGCAGCGCCTCCTCGACGGCGCGGGCGGTGACCTCGGTGGCGACGGCGGTCTGGATGACGAACGGGCCGGGGCGGCGGCGGAAGGCGAAGCCGCTGCGGACGCCGTAGGTGAAGCCGTGCTTCTCGCGCAGGCTGAGGTTGAGCCGGCTGGTGAAGGCGCCGCCGAGGATCGAGTTCATGACCAGGAGCGGGAAGTAGTCCTGGTGGTGGCGCTCGACGCCGAGATCGCCAATGCGGATCTCCGACTGCACGGAGCCGGGGCGGTCCACGATGAAGACGGTCGCGCCCTCGTGTGCGCGCGCGACCTCGTACTCGGCGGGGGCGTGGGCGCCCGCGGCGCTCCACGCGCCGAAGCTGTCGGCGGCCAGGCGCTCGGCGGTGTCGGCGTCAATGTCGCCGACGAGGAGCAGGCTGGCCGCATCGGGGCGGTAGTGGGCACGGTAGAACGCCTCGACCTCGGCGCGGCCGAGGCGCTCGACGGCGGCGGGCGTGCCGAGCAGCGGGCGGCCGTACGGCAGGTCGCGGCCGAAGATGAAGCGGGCGGCCATGTCGCTGGCCAGGGCGCGCGGCTCCTTCGTGCGCTGGAGCAGGTCGGCCAGCTGCTCGTCGCGCAACCGCTGCACCTCGCCCTCGGGGAACGCCGGCCGCTGGAGGATCTCGGCGAAGAGGGCGAGCGCGGGCTCGAGCCGCTCGCGCGGCACGACGATACGCACGACCGTGGCGTCCCAGCCGACCTCGACGCCGAACTGCACGCCGAGCAGCTCGAGCGCCCAGGCCAGCTGGTCCACGCTGCGCTCCAGCGTGCCCGCGTCCAGCGCGTTGGCGGTCAGGTGCGCCACGCCTCCCTGTCCCGCGGGCTCGGCGGCGGCGCCCACATCGAGCACGAGGGTGGCGGTGACGAGGGGGAGGCGGCCGTGGCGCGCGGCCAGGACGCCCATCCCGTTGTCCAGGCGGCGGCGCTCGATGGAGGGGAAGGAGAAGGGCCGCACGGCCGCGGGCGCGGGTGGCGCGGAACGGTCGAGGGCGCTCACGCGGCACCTCCGTTCTCGGGCAGGTAGCGGAGCACGGCGCGGTTGTCCGGGATGAGGAAGCGGGCGGCGAAGTCGCGCACGGCGTCGGTCGTGACGGCACGCACGCGGTCGAGCTCGGTGTTCACGCGCGCGGGATCGTCGAAGAGGCTGGTGTGCTGCGAGAGCTGGTCGGCGCGCTCGTCCACGCGCTGCAGGTCCGCGAGCTGGCGGGCCTCGATGAGGTTGACGGCGCGGGCGACGTCGTCGTCGGAGGCCTCGCGGAGCGAGTCGATCGACTCGTGCAGCGCGTCCTCGAGCGCGTCCAGCTCCACGCCGGGGCGCGCCGTGGCCCAGAGCGCGAGCATGGCGGCGCCGACCACGATCGGGAACGCGAACGCCTCCGCGTCCTGCGCCAGGCGCTTGCCGCGGATCAGGCGGCGCGAGAGCAGCGAGGCCTGGCCGGACGCCAGGATGTTCGCGGCGACCGTGGCCGGATAGAAGCCGGCGTCGCCGTAGGCGGGGACCCGGTACGCCTCGTAGATGCGGGCGAGCGAGATGTCCTGGCGGACCTCGGCGCGCACCTCCTCGCCCATCGGCACGGGCACGGCGGTGGTGCCGGGGATCGGCGGCACGGGCGGGCCGGCGGGGATCTCGCCGAAGTAGCGCTCGATGAGCGAGAGAGCGCGCGCGGGCTCGATCTCGCCGCACAGCGTGAGGACCGCGTTGTTGGGGGCGTAGTAGGTGCGGAAGAACTGCTCGACGTCCTCGAGGCTGGCCGCGTCCAGGTCCTCCATGGAGCCGATGACGGAGTGGTGGTAGGGGTGCTCGGGCGGGTAGAGCATGGCCTGGAGCCGCTCGTCCCAGTCGCCGTAGGGCTGGTTGTCGACGCGCCAGCGGCGCTCGTTCTTCACC
The DNA here is from genome assembly GCA_963708135.1 of uncultured Gemmatimonadales bacterium. Taxonomy (GTDB): domain Bacteria; phylum Gemmatimonadota; class Gemmatimonadetes; order Longimicrobiales; family RSA9. The sequence goes on from OY970192.1 coordinate 3,308,318, forward strand.
ACGTCGCGCTGGTTGTCGAGCTTCTCCTGGGTCATGGCCGGCACCAGCCAGCCCATGCGGTCCGACTCGAGCCAGAGGCCGAGCTCGAGCTGGTTGGAGGGCAGCGTCTCGAAGTAGTTGGTCCGGTCCAGCCAGGTCGAGCCGTTCAGCGAACCGCCCGCCTTCTCGATGTGCGCGAAGTGCCCCGACTCCGCCACGTGCGCCGAGCCCTGGAACATCATGTGCTCGAACAGGTGCGCGAAGCCCGTGCGGCCGGGACGCTCGTTGCGCGAGCCGACTGCGTACCAGAGGTTGATGGCCACCACCGGCGACGACGCCTCGCGCGAGAGCACCACGCGCAGGCCGTTGTCCAGCCGGTGCCGTTCGATCGGGATCTCGATCACGCTCTGCCTCCCCTCCAGCTCACGACGCCTCCCGCTTCACCCCGTCTCCACCACCCGGACCGGACCGAGCCCCAGCCCCGCCAGCCCTCCCTCAACCTTCTGCAGGTCACCCGCCACCACAATGGCCAGATGCTCCGGATAGAGGTGAGAACCGGCCACCCGCGCCACATCAGCCTCCGTCACCGCCTCGACGGACTCAACGTAGCATGCGAGATAGTCATCCTCCAGTCCGTACAGCCCGATCTCCGCGCAGCGCGCCGCCAGGTCGCCCGTCGTCTCGAGGCGCCGCGGCAGCCCCAGCGCCAGGTAGCGCCGCGCCCGCTCCAGCTCCTCGCCCGCCGGCGGCTCCTCCCTCAGGCGACGGATCTGCCGCGCGAACTCGCGCACCGCATCCTCCGTGGCGGCCGTGGACACCGCCGCGCCCGCCACGAACGGGCCGGCCCCCAGGCGGAGCTCCCAGCGAGAGTTCGCGCCGTAGGTGTAGCCCTTCTCCTCCCGCAGCACCCGGTTCAGCCGCGAGGTGAACGCGCCGCCCAGCACCGTGTTCGTCACCAGAAGCGGGAAGTAGTCCGGAGTGTTCCTCGGCACGCCGGCGTGCCCCACCCGGATCTCCGACTGCGGCGCGCCCGGGCGGTCCACCACGTATACGGCCGGGCCCCCGGGCGGCGGCGGCGGCGGGACCGGCGGCGCGGGGGCGCCGCCCCCGCGCCAGCCGCCGAACGCGCGCTCCAGCCGGGCGAGCAGGGTGTCCGGGCGGACATCCCCCGCCGCCACCAGGAAGGCGTCCTCCGGCCGGACGTGCGCGGACCAGAAGCCGTGGAGCGCCGCCCGGTCGAGGGCCGCCACGCTCTCCGGCGTCCCGTGCAGCGGCGCGCCGTACGGGTGCCGCTCGCCGTAGATCACGCGCTGCAGCGCCTGGATGGCCAGGGTGCGCGGCTCCTCCCGCTCCTGCAGCAGCGCCGCCAGCCGCTCGTCGCGCTTGCGCGCCACGTCGGCCTCCGCGAAGGCGGGCGCGCGCACGACGTCCGCCATGAGCGCGAGCGCCGGGTCCAGCCGGCCGGCCAGGACGTGGATGGCCACGTGCGTGGCATCCCAGGAGGCGCCCGTCTCGAGCGTGGCGCCGAGCACGTCCACGGCGTCCGCGAGCTCGGTGGCCCCGCGCGCGCCGGCGCCCTCGTCGAGCAGGTCCGCGGCCAGGCTGGCGCGCCCCGCCACGCGCGGCTCGTCCGCGCCGGCCCCCACGCGCACGATCAGCTCGACGTCCACGACCGGCAGCTCGTGCCGCTCCGCCATCAGCACCTCGAGCCCGCTGGACAGGCGGTGTCGCGTGATGGCGGGCACGCGCGGCGGCGTCGCGGCGGGAGGCGGCGGGGCGGGGCGGCGGGGCGGACGGGTCGTGCTCACGCGGCCGCCAGCTCCCGCCGCCCCTCGGGCACGACGCTCAGCGCCACGGCGGGCGCGGCCGCGACGTAGCGCGCCAGCGCAGCGCGCAGGTCGTCGGGCTCGAGGGCGAGGTAGCGGGCCAGGTCTCGCTCGGCGTACCCGGCGTCGCCCGTGTAGTAGGCGTAGTGGTTGAGCCGGTCGGCCTTGCCGCCGAAGCCGCCCACGTGCTGGAGCGCGTCCACGAACTCGGTCTCGATCCGGTTGCGCGCCCGCTCCAGCTCGCGCGCCGCGGGGCCCTCCTCCGCCAGCGCCGCGAGCGTGGCGCGCACCTCCGGCTCGATCCGCTCCAGCGGCACGTCCGGCCGGGCGGTGACGACCACCATGAAGCTCGAGCCGAGCAGCCCCGCGTCCTGGAAGGCGCTCACGTCCTGCGCCACCTGCCGCTCGTAGACGAGCGAGCGGTAGAGGCGGGAGGCCTTGCCCTGCGCCAGCACCGCGGCCGCCGCCTCGAGCGCCGCATCGCCCGGGGCGTACTGCGCGGGCGAGTGCCACGCCAGGTAGAGCCGCGGCAGCCGCACGCGGTCCTCCAGCACCAGCCGGCGCTCGGCGTCCAGCGCGGCGGCGGGGACGCTCACCCCGGGCACCGCGGGGCCACGCGGGATGTCCGCGAAGGCGGCCTCGACGAGCCGCTCGACGTCCGCGCCATCCACATCGCCGGCCACGGCCAGGCTGGCGTTGCTCGGGGCATAGTAGGTCCGGAAGAAGGCGCGCACATCGGCCAGGGTGGCGGCCTCGAGGTCGGCCATCCTGCCGATGGTCGGCCAGTGGTACGGGTGGTCGGGCGGGTAGAGCGCGGCCAGCAGCGTCTCGAAGGCGAGGCCGTAGGGGCGGTTCTCGTAGCTCTGGCGACGCTCGTTCATGACCACGTCGCGCTGCGCATCCAGCGTCTCCTGCGTCATGCTCAGCCAGCCCATGCGGTCCGACTCGAGCCAGAGCGCCAGCTCCAGCGCGCCCGGCGGCACCGTCTCCCAGTAGTTCGTCCGGTCCGGCGTGGTCGAGCCGTTGTTCACGCCGCCGGCCGCCTCCAGCAGCCGGTCGAAGACCCCCGGCGGCGCGTTGGCCGACCCCTCGAACATGAGGTGCTCGAACAGGTGCGCGAAGCCGGTCCGCCCGGGCCGCTCGTCCTTCGAGCCGACGTGGTACCAGAGGTTGACCGCGACCAGGGGCGCCGAGCGGTCCTCGTGCACCAGGAGCCGCAGCCCGTTGGCGAGCGTCCGCTCCGAGTGCGCGATCCCCGGGCCCGTCATTTCCCCCCCAGCAGCGCGGTGGCCGGAAAGAGCAGGCTCTCGCGCAGCACGTACCGCCAGCGTATCCCCGGCGCCGCCTCGATCCGGCTCGTGGGCGTGGCCGCCGCGTACGGCAGCAGCCCCGCCCGCAGCGCGAGCAGCTCGGCGCGGAGCATGTGGAACGGATCGCTCACCAGCAGCACCCGGCGCAGGCCGAGGGCCCGCAGGAGCGCCGCCGCGTCCACCACCGACTGCGCCGAGGTGACCCCGCGCCGCTCCACCAGGATCGCGCCCTCCGGCACGCCCGCCGCGCGCGCGTAGCGCCGGCCGACCTCGGCTTCGCTCAGCGTGTCGTGGCGGCCGACGCCGCCGGTCAGGAGCAGGCGGGGCGCCCAGCCGGCGCGGTAGAGCGCGATGCCGTGGTCGAGCCGGGCCTTGAGCACCGGCGACGGGTGGCCGTTGTACTGCGCGGCGCCGAGGACGAGGATGGCGTCGGCCCGGCGGGGGGCGCGCGGCAGGCCGGCCAGCAGGACGAGGCCCAGCGTCGCCAGCCAGAGCGTGGCCACGCAGGCCGCGGTCAGCAGCGCGATCCGCACGGCGGAGTGCCGGGCGCCGGGCGGCGCGGCGTGCACGGATCCATTCCCCGGCCGGCCATCAGAGCGGCTGCGTCAGCCGCTCGTGGAGGATGGACGGGCCGATCTCCTCGCGCAGCATGGCCGCGGCGGCCTCGGGCCCGGAGAGGATGCGCTCGTCCGCCTCGCGCCACATCTCGACATCGCTCCCCTCGACGGCGTACTCGGCGCGCGCGAGCGCGGTCTGCGCCGCCTCGTCCCATCCCTGCGCCGCGGCGGCCAGCGCGGCCAGGAGCTGCGCCTCCGCGTCGTCGGCGCGGGTCTCCGAGGCCTCCACGAGCATCTCGGCCGCCTCCTCCGCGCGGCCGAGGTCGACGTAGACGAGGCCGAGCAGCACGCGCGTCCACGAGTCGTCGGGCGCCAGCGCGAGCGTGGTTTCCATCTCGTCCGCCCCGCCGGCAAGGTCGCCCTTGAGCGCCAGCGCCACGGCCAGCTCGCCGTGCACCACCGGGTCGTCCGGCTCCAGCCTGACCGCCGCGCGCAGGTGCTCCAGCGCGTCGTCGAAGAGCCCCTCCCGCGCCAGGTACGCCCCGTACTGGAGGCGAGTGATGGCCAGCTCGGGCCCCGCGAGCGCCGCCGCCCGCAGCGTCGGCTCGGCATCCGGGTCGTCGAAGGCCGCCAGCCCCGCGCCGGCCACCGCCAGCAGCTGCGGGTCCGCCGGAGCCTGCGCCACGGCGCTCTTGAAGTACTCGTACGCCGCGCCGTCGTTGCCGACCTCGCGCTCCGCCACGCCGAGCCAGACGAGCAGGTAGGGCTCGTCGGGATGGTTCTGGAGCTCGCCCGCGAGCAGGCGGGCCATCTCCTCCCAGCGCCCCTCGTCGCCCAGCGCCAGCGCCTCCTTCAGTACGGCCTCGAGATCCGCCATGGGCCGCTCCTCAGGCGCCGAACTTGGCCAGGCGGCCCGCGTGCGCGAGCGCCAGCGTCATGAGGTGCATGGAGCGGAAGATGCCGAGCTCCCCCCGCCGGCACGCGGTCTCGCCGAAGCCGTCCTGCCCGCGCGAGCGCGTCCAGCGCGAGGCGAGCAGCAGCGGCACCGGGTGCCACGAGTGCGAGCGCATCGGTGCCGGCGTCGAATGGTCGCCCGTCACCACCAGCACGTCCGGCTCGAGCGCCGTGATCCCCGGCAGCAGGGCGTCCACCCCCTCGATCGCCGCCGACTTCGCCGGCGCATCCCCGTCCTCGCCTCGCGAGTCGATCGCCTTGAAGTGCAGGAAGAAGAAGTCGTAGTCGTTCCAGCGCTCGGCGAGCGCCTCGACGATGGCCGCATCGGACGCCGGCGGCGGCTGGATGTCCATCCCGACCAGCCGCGCCACGCCCCGGTACATCGGGTAGCGGGCGATGGCCAGCGAGCGCAGCTGGTAGCGCTCCGCGAAGAGCGGGTAGCGCTCGTACGCGGCGAACCCGCGCGCGAGCAGCGCGTTCGCCCGCGGCTCGTCCTGGAGCACCCGGCGCGCCTCGTCCAGGATCGACTGCACGAGCCCGCCCGAGCGGACCGCGTCGCCCGAGAGCGCGCGCACCGGCAGCGGCGGCACCCCCGTCTCCTGCGGGTCCGTGTCCGCCAGCTCCGCCGACAGCCCCGGGCCGCGCACCACCAGCACCGCGCGGTGCTCCTTCTCCGGCTCGAAGAAGACCTCGACCCCCTCCGGCGCCTCGACCCCCTCGCTCAGCCTGGAGACCAGCCGCCGGTTCTCCGCGTCCGAGGGGCGACCGGCCCGCCGATCCACGATGTTTCCGTCCTCGTCCAGCGTGGCGAAGTTCAGCCGCACCGCGATGTCGCCGTGCCTGAGATCGAAGCCGACGCCCAGCGCCGACAACACCCCCCGTCCGATGTTCCAGCGGATCGGATCGTAGCCGAAGAGCGCCAGGTGCCCCGGCCCGCTCCCGGGCGTGACCCCCGGCCCCACCGGCTCGATCAGCCCCAGCGCCGCGCGCTCCGCCAGCGCGTCCAGGTTCGGCGACTCCGCCGCCTCCAGCTCCGTCTTCCCGCTCGCCGGGTCCGGCAGTCCGCCGAGCCCATCCATCACCAGGTACACGATCTTCGTGGTCCCCCGCTCGACCAGATCGTCCGGTATCGTGATCGCCATGCGCTTGCCTCTCCCCTGCTGACTCTCTGCCACCCGTTGTGCGCGCAACCTACCCGGGCGACGGTGCGGCCGCTACTGGCCGGGTGATCGCGAGCGCACTCCCGCGCGGGGCTCTCTCGGGCGCGCGCACATCGCGCGCCGAGACGGCCGGAGTGGGGGCGTGGGAGAGTGGGGGACGGGGCGGCTCCGGAGGCGCACCGCGCGCCGCCCGGACCCGAAAGCGGTCCGCGGCGTACGCGCGTTCGGCGGACGGCGACGCTGGCGCGCGCGGGTTCCGCGGACGGCGGCGCGGCGCGCGTGTTCCGGACGATGCCGACGCCGGCGCCGGACCCGCGCGCGCCGCGCACGGCGCCGCGCCCGGAAAAGCCCGAGGGACGCCGCGAAGCCGGCCGCATCCCCCACTCCCCCACTCTCCCACTCTCGGGACAATCCCGCTACCTTCCCGCCAGCGACCACCTCCAGCCGGAGAATGCCGACATGGGTCCGTTCAAGCCCTTCGCCATGGAGCGCTGGCAGTCCACGCACGAGAACCGCGTGGGCTTCAACCTGTCCGAGAGCGGCGTGCATCCGCTCACGCTGCGCGAGCTCCTCGACCTGGCCGGCCAGGCGACCATCGACGACACGCCGATCGGCTACGGCCAGTCGAACGGCTCCGACACCCTGCGCGAGGAGATCGCGGCCCTCTACCAGGGCGCCACGGAGGCCAACGTCGTGGTCATGAACGGCAGCGCCGAAGCCAACTTCGCCGCGGTGTGGCAGCTCGTCGAGCCCGGCGACGACGTCGCCATGGTGCTGCCGGCGTACATGCAGACCCACGGCCTGGCCGAGATGATCGGCGCCCACGTGCACCCGATCCGGCTGCGCGAGGAAGCCGGCTGGCAGCCGGCCGAGGAGGAGATCGCGGCCGCCATCGTCGCCGGGACGAAGCTCGTCATCGTGACCAACCCCAGCAATCCGACGGGGGCCGTGCTGTCGATGCAGGCGCGGCGGGCGCTGGTGCAGGCCGCCGCGCGTACCGGCGCCTGGATCCTGGCCGACGAGGTCTACACGGGCGCCGAGCTGTCGGGCCCGGAGACGCCCTCGCTGTGGACGGAGTACGACCGCGTCGTCGCCACCGGTTCGCTCTCGAAGGCCTACGGCCTCCCCGGGCTGCGGGTCGGCTGGGCCGTGGCCCCGGCCGACATGGCGGCCCGTCTCTGGGCGCGCTCCGATTACACGACCATCTCGACCGGCGCGCTCACCGACCGCCTCGCCACGCTCGCCCTCGACCCGCTCGTCCGCCCCAGGATCCTCGACCGCACGCGCTCCATCCTAAACCGCAGCCTGGCCGTGCTCGAGCACTGGATGGAGGAGGCCGGCGTCTTCCGGTACCGCGCCCCCGACGCGGGCGCCATCTGCTGGACCCGCTACGCCCTGCCCGTGAGCTCCAGCGAGCTGGCCGAGCGGCTGCGCGTCGAGCAGTCCGTCCTGGTCGTGCCCGGCGAGCAGTTCGGCATGGACGGCTACCTGCGCATCGGCTACGGCCTGCTCGAGGACGACCTGCGCGCCGCGCTCGACCGCGTCCGCACGACCCTCGCCGCCGTTCCCGCGGGATAGATTCCCACCCCCCCCGCCCCCAAGCGAGGCACGTCGCTTGCCACAGAAACGGGTGGCATCGAGGAGGGGGACATTGCGGAGCAACCAACGACGACTCGCCATCCTCGCCGCGGCGCTCTCCATCGCGCTGGGCGGGGCGGGCGTGAACGCATCGCTGCACGGCGGCTTCCTGGGACGCGCGCTGCACCGCGCGACGCCCCGGCTGCGGCTCGTCGTCAACGTGCCGGCGTATAGGCTGGACGTCTACCGGGACGGCAAGCTGGTGGAATTCTTCAACGTGACCATCGGCCGGCCCGGTCACGAGACCCCGCCGGGCAGCTATCGGATCCGGAAGATCGTGTGGAACCCCTGGTGGCACCCGCCGGACAGCAGGTGGGCGCGCGGGCAGCCGCCGGAACCGCCGGGGCCGCACAACCCGATGGGGCGGGTCAAGATGTATTTCAGCGACCTGCTCTACGTGCACGGCACCGCGGATGTAGGCGACATCGCGGAGCCAGCCTCCCACGGCTGCGTCCGGATGAAGAACGCGGATGCGATCCGCCTGGCGCGGCTGGTCGAGCGGGCTGGTGCGCCTGGCGCGGTGGACGTGGACCGGCTGCTGGCGCACCCGCAGATGACGCGGACCGTCCGGCTCGACACGCCGATCCCGCTGGAGGTCAGCTACCGGCTGGCGGAGGTGTGGAAGGGGCGGCTCCAGATCCATCCGGACGTGTACCACCGCCGCAAGGAGCCGGTGCGGGCGCAGGTGGCGGATGCGCTGGAGGCGCGCGGCTACTCGCTGGACGACATCGACGCGAACCGGCTCGATGCGCTGATCGAGCGCGCGCGCACGAGCGGTATCTCGGTCCCGCTGGACGAGCTCATCCCCGGGGCGGGGGTGGGCGCGGCGGGGGACGGCGAGCCCGCAGGACCGTCGGGCGGGCCGTCAGGCTCCTGAGGAAGGGAGAGGAGGCCGGATGGCGAAGATCCTGATCGTGGAGGACAACGCGGACCTGCTCGCGATCCTGCGCGAGCTGCTCTCGCAGGAGCACGAGGTGCTCGCGGCGCGGCGAGGCGAGGACGCGGTCGAGCTGGCGCGCGCGGAGTCGCCTGATGTGGTGATCCTGGACCTCCAGCTGCCCGGAATGGACGGCGTCCAGACGGGACGCTGGATCAAGCAGGAGGCGGCGCCCCGGCCGGTGCCGATCCTCGTCCTCACGGCGCTCGCCTCGGAAGGCGACCCCGAGCGCGTCCTCGCCTCCGGCTGCTGCGACTCCTACATGGCCAAGCCGGCGTCGCTCCACGCCATCCGCGCGCGGGTGACCTCGCTGCTCGCGACCATCGTGGAGGAGCCGTGAGCCTGCCGCGCACCGCGCGGCCACGGCGACTCGGCCTGCTCACGCCCCCCGAGACCACCGGCGGGCTGCAGCCGCGACGCCGCTACCCGTACGGCGTGGGCGACCGCATCGCCGGGGACCTCACCGTGATCGGCCATCTCGCGCCCGGCCGCCTCGGCCACCTCTACCAGGTGTGGAGCGCCAGGGACTGGTGCGCCTTCACGTGCAAGATCCTCGCGCCCGAGATGCACGGCGACCGGCCGGCCACCGCCGCCTTCCGCCGCGAGGCCCGGATCCTCTCCCGGATGCGCCACCCGAACCTGATCCGCAGCTTCGGGGGCGGCGACCACGAGGGGCTGCCCTACATCCTGATGGAGTACGTCGAGGGCCCCTCGCTGTTCGAGCTGCTCGAGGCACGCCCCGAACGGCGGCTCGGCACCGCGGATGCCGTCCGCATCGCCATCCACATCGGCGCCGGGCTCTACCACCTGCACCGGAACGGCTGGCTGCACCTCGACCTGAAGCCGGCCAACGTGCTGTTCCGCGATGCGCTGCCCGTTCTCGTCGACTTCGACGCCGCGCGCCCGATCGACCCGGACCGGCGGCCCAGCGGCCGGCACGGCACCGCGCCCTACATGGCGCCCGAGCAGATCCGCAAGGAGCCGCTCGGCCCCGCGGCCGACGTCTACGGCCTGGGCGCGCTCCTGTACGAGGCGACCACCGGCCGCTGGCCCTTCGAGGATGTCTACACGGAGAAGGAGCCCCGCTCGGGCGAGGAGCGGCAGCACCCGCAGCTCGCGGGGACCGCGCCACCCGCGCCGCGCCGCTTCAACGAGGCGATCTCGCCCGCGCTCGAGGCCGCCATCATGCGCTGCCTCCAGGCCGACCCCGAGGCCCGCTTCCCCTCCATGCACCCGCTGCTGCTCGCGCTGGCCGACGAGCTCGACGAGCCCGTTGCCCTCTGGCCCGTCCACGTCCGCACCGAGCGCCGCGCCCAGCCACGGGATTAGTGTCGTGGCACCGAAGTCCCGGAACGGGGTGGGCCACCCGCCGCCCGTCCGGGGTATCACCGCGCATCCGGGCCCCGCGCCGTCCGCCCGGCCGGCGCCGACCCGCCGAATCGAACGAGGAACGATGAACCGCAGCGCCCTTCTCCTGACCGCCTTCACCAGCACCCTGCTCTGCACCGCATGCTCGCGGAGCCCGCGCGCCGATGCTGCCAGCGCTGGCGCCGCCGCCGCGGCCACGCCGGCACCCGGGGCCGCCGACAGCCCGGCAGCCGCCCCGGCCACGACGCCCGCCGCCGCCGTGGCGGCACGCGGCGGGCGCGTCGCCTCGAGCGACTCCATCGGCCCGACGACCTCGCTGCCGCCGAACCGGATGGGCCGCATCCCCGTCCTCGAGTACCACATCATCCGCGACAGCGTGACCGGCCAGTGGGAGCGCCCGCCAGCGCGATTCCGGAAGGACCTCGAGACGCTCTATCAGGACGGCTTCCGGCCGGTGACGATGTCGGACGTGGTGGACCGCAGGATCGAGCTGCCCGCCGGCACCTCGCCCGTCGTCGTCACCTTCGACGATGCGCCGCCCTCGCAGTTCCGCTACCTCGAGAAGGACGGCCGGCTCGTCATCGACCCGACGTCCGCGGTGGGGATCTGGCTCGACTTCTCCGCGTCGCACCCCGGTTGGGGCGACCACGCGGTGTTCTGCATGCTGCCCGCCGCCGCCGCCGGCCACGCCTTCTTCGGGGACAAGGGGATCCAGGGGCAGAAGAGCGCCTGGCGGCTCCAGAAGGTGCGCTTCCTGCACGAGAAGGGGTTCGAGCTGTGCAACCACACGCTCTGGCACGCGCAGCTGAACAGGTACTCCGATGCCGTCGTGCAGGAGCAGATCGCGCGCGGCCAGATGGCGATCGACTCAGCCGTGCCCGGCTACAAGGTGCGCACTTTCGCCCTGCCGCTCGGGGTTTGGCCGAAGAACCGCGCGCTGGCCTGGGCGGGCTCCTGGACCGACCCGAAGACCGGCCGGACCATCCACTACCACTACGATGCCGTGCTCGAGGTGGCCGGCTCGCCCGACCCCAGCCCATACGCCTCGGGCTTCGATCCGCACCGGATCCATCGCCAGATCATGACCGGCAACGCCCTCGAGCGCGTGCTCCAGATGCTCGACCGGCCCGGCCCCCAGGGGCGCTACGTGGCAGGCGACGAGTGAACGGAGGATTCCGGGCACCGCCCACTGCCGGGCGTGCCTCGACTGCCCGGGTCAGCTTGACACCGGACGCGCTTCGACTGCCGGGCCTGTCGGATCCATAACAGCTTGTGACGCCTGCGTGCGGTTCCTCCAGGCGGCACCGCTCGCGCCGCAGGTCGCATGATCGGGCCGGCGGCGGCGCGCGCGATGCCGCCGGCGCCCGGTGCGCCCGCCGCGTGCGCGGCGCCGGGTGCACGACTCGCCACTCGTCACTCGGGCGCCTTTCCGCAGGGGGGTCCGACGCGACGATCGGGCGGCGCCGGGTGCACGACTCGCCACTCGTCACTCGGGCGCCTTTCCGCAGGGGGGTCCGACGCGACGATCGGGCGGCGCCGGGTGCACGACTCGCCACTCGTCACTTGGGCGCTCCGCTGGGGTCCGGCGCGACGTTCAGGCGGCGCCGGGTGCGCAACTCGCCACTCGTCAAACGGGCGTTCCGCTGGGGTCCGACGCGACGTTCAGGCGGCGCCGGGTGCGCAACTCGCCACTCGTCAAACGGGCGCGAGCGGCGGCCGGGTTCTGCACCCCTGGCCAGCAGAAGCCACCACTCGTCCGGGCGCCGGAAATCGAGCGGCGCCTCAGGCTCGTGGGCCCGTCCCAACCCACCACCCGCTTCCCGATCGGCCCCGAGTGGCGGGTTGTGCCGGCTCACGCCGCTGATCCGGCGTACGCCGGGCGATGCGTGGGGACGTGCCAGCCCCTCGGCCTGCCGCCCGGCTCGAGCCTGTGCGCAGAATGCGCGCTCCTCGATGCGCGCCTCGGCCTCGGCGGCAACGCCGTTCTCCGTTGCCTCCGTTCCCTTCGAGCCCTCGGTTTCAAGGCGGTTCTTGAACCCCGAATCGCCCGGCGGCCGGAAGACCCCCGCGGCCGGAGACCCCCGCGGCCGGAGACCCCCGCGGCCGGAGACCCCCGGCGGCCGGAAGACCCCTCGCGATCGGAAGGCCCCCGGCGGTCGGCCCCGGTGGTTGAAAGACCCCCGGCGGGCGGAAGACCCCCGCGATCGGAAGCCCCCCCGGCGCCGACGACCCCCGCGATCGGAAGCCGCCCCGGCGCCGACGACCCCCCGCGGCCGGAAGGCCCCGGCGGCCGGAAGCCCCCGGCGCCCGAGCGCCCCCTCAGAACCCCCCGACCACCCAGTAGTAGGCGAGGATCACGACCCCGAAGGCGATGCGGTACCACGCGAACCCCCGGAAATCGTGGCTCGCGACGTAGCGGAGCAGCCAGCGCACGACGAAGAGCCCGGAGATGAACGCCACGACGAAGCCGACGGCGAAGACGCCGGCGTCGCCGGGGTGCAGGCCGGCGCGGCCCTTGTAGAGGTCGTAGAGCGTGGCCGCGAACATGACGGGGATGGCCAGGAAGAAGGAGAACTCGGTGGCGGCGACGCGGGAGCAGCGGAGCACGAGGGCGCCCATGATCGTCGCGCCGGAGCGGGAGACGCCGGGGAAGAGGGCGAGCACCTGGGCGATGCCGATGCCGAGCGCGGTGCGCGGCCGGATCTCGGCGACGGCCGTGATGGTGGGCGGCGGGCGGTAGCGCTCGACGAGCAGGATGCCGATCCCGCCCACGATGAGCGCGAGCGCGACGGTGACGGGGTTGAAGAGGTACTCCAGGATTAGGCTGTGGATGGCCAGCCCGACGATGGCAGCGGGGAGGAAGGCCAGGAACAGGTTCCACAGGAAGAGCCGGTCGCGGGCGCTCCGCATCCAGTGGAGCGCCACGTCCCACAGCATGCGGCGGTAGAACCAGACCACGGCCAGGATCGCGCCCAGCTGGATGAAGATGGCGAACGTCTCCGCGCGTGCATCCTCCCAGCCCAGCAGGTGCTCGGCCAGGATCAGGTGCCCCGTCGAGGACACCGGGATGAACTCCGTGGCGCCCTCGATGAGGCCGAGGATCACGGCCTTCCCGTACAGAAACGGCTCCATTCGCTCTCCCGTTCGGGGCTCGCGCCGGCGGCATGCAAGGGACCTGCCGCCGGGCGGTGGCGGCCGCAATGTCGCGGCCGTCCCGGCGTCGCGCCAGCGGGGCCGCCCTTGCACGCCGGCCCGGCTCCCGGCCATCTTGGCCGTATTCCCCGCGGGAGGTTCCCATGACCAGACTCGTGCTGTCCCCGGCCGTCGCCGTGGCGCTCCTGGCGTGCGCCGGCCTCGCGGCGGCGCAGGAGCGGATCGTCAGCGGGAGGATCGTCGTCCAGGGGACGGATGCGCCGCTCGGAAATGCGGGCGTCCACGTCGTCGGGCGGGACGTGGGCGTGTGCACGACGCAGAACGGCGAGTTCGCGCTGGCGGCACCCGCCGGGGCCACGGAGCTCGAGTTGAGCGTGCCGGGGTGGACGGGGCGCGTGTGGCTCGCGCCGTCGCAGAGCGACGTGACGCTGAAGATCGACTCGCGGGTGGTGGCCACGCTCCCCGAGCTGGTCGTGACGGCGCAGGCGGCGCCGCCGATCGAGCGCTCCGAGGGCAACGCCGTCGCGCGGATCGAGGTGGCACGGCTGCGCCGGCCGCCCGCCGGCTCGATCGAGACCATGCTGGCGGGGCTCGTGCCGGGGCTCCGCGTCACGCGGCCGAACGTGGCGGGGCGTGGCTCGCAGATCCAGATCCGCGGCGTCAACAGCATCACCGGGAGCACCTCGCCCGTCTTCGTGATCGACGGCGTGATGATCGCCGAGCCGCCGACGACCGGAGCGGCAGACGCGCGCTTCGGCTCGCCGGCGCAGGAGCTGGCGGACCGCATCGCGGAGATCGACCCGAACGACGTCGAGAGCATCCGCGTGCTGCGCGGCGCCTCGGCGGCCGCCCGCTACGGCCCGCAGGCGGCCAACGGCGTCATCCTGATCACGACCAGGCGCGGGCTGGCGCTGCCCGAGCAGGTGCGCGCCGACCCGCTTCCCGTCTGCCCTCCGGCTCATCGCTGAGCCACCGATCCCGAGACCCCGACCCGGAGGAACGATGAAGCAATTCCGGCCGCATGCGGCGGTGCCGCGCCCGACCTTCCCCTCGATCCTGGCGCTCGGCGCCGCGTGCGTCCTGGCCGCCCCTCCCCGGGCCGCCGCGCAGCAGCCGATCCGCGGCTTCCCCACCGATGCCCTGGCCACGGAGGCGCAGCACGAGCAGCTCGCGCGCTCCATCCCCTCGCCCGACACGCTGAAGGACCAGCTGCGGATCCTGAGCGAGGACCCGCACGAGGCGGGCACCGAGCGCTCGAAGCACGTGGCCGAGCTGATCCTGGCGCGCCTGAAGTCCTACGGCCTGGACGCCCACATCGAGGAGCTCGAGGCGCTCATGCCGCGCCCGACCTCGCGCACGCTCGAGCTGATCGCGCCGGAGAAGTACACGGCCGTGCTCAAGGAGCCGGCGATCCCGGAGGACAAGGACTCGAACGACGCCAACCAGCTGCCCACGGCGAACTTCTACTCGCCCGACGGCGATGTGACCGGCGAGCTGGTCTTCGTCAACTACGGCGTGCCCGCGGATTACACGACGCTGGACTCGCTGGGCGTGAGCGTGAAGGGGAAGATCGTCATCGCGAAGTACGGCGGCTCGTGGCGCGGCATCAAGCCCAAGGTCGCGGCCGAGCACGGCGCCATCGGCTGCATCATCTATTCGGACCCGAAGGACGATGGCTACTGGGTGGACGACATCTACCCGAAGGGGCCGATGCGTCCCTGGCAGGGCGTGCAGCGCGGCAGCGTGATGGACATGCCCACCTACCCGGGCGACCCGCTCTCCCCCGGCTTCGCCTCCGAGCCCGGCATGCAGCCCGGCCAGGGCAGGATGCTCCAGATCTCGCAGGCGACGACGATCGAGAAGATCCCCGTGCTCCCGATCTCCTACGGCGACGCGCTGCCCCTCCTGAAAAACCTCGGCGGCCCGGTCGCGCCGGAATCGTGGCGCGGCGCGCTGCCGATCACCTACCACATCGGCGCCGGCCCCGCCAAGGTCCACCTGGCGCTCGCGTTCGACTGGCACGAGCGCCCGCTCTACGACGTCATCGCCCGCATCCCCGGCCGCGTTGCGCCCGACCAGTGGGTGGTCTACGGCAACCACCACGACGCCTGGGTGAACGGGGCCGAGGACCCGCTCTCGGGGCAGGTCGCCCTCGACGAGACGGGCCGCGCGCTGGGCAGGCTCCTGAAGACCGGCTGGCGGCCCGAGCGCACCATCATCCTGGCCGCCTGGGACGGCGAAGAGTGGGGGCTGCTCGGCTCCACGGAGTGGGCCGAGAAGCACGCGCAGGAGCTCAGGGACCACGCCGTGGTCTACTTCAACAGCGACACCAACTCGCGCGGCTGGCTCGGCGCCGCGGGCTCGCACTCGCTCGAGACCTTCGTGCGCCAGGTCGCCCGCGACGTGAAGGATCCGAAGACCGGGAAGAGCGTGCTGGATGCCGCCATCGACCGCCGGCTCGAGCGCCGCGACCGCGGCCGCCGGGGCGAGGCCGCCGCGCACGACACCGCCGCCACCCCCGTGGTCAACCGCGACACCATGTTCGCCGTCGGCGCGCTCGGCTCCGGCTCCGACTACACCGTCTTCATCGACCACCTCGGCATCCCGTCGCTGAACATGGCCTACGGCGGCGGCGAGCACGCCGGGATCTACCACTCCATCTACGACAGCTACGACTTCTACACCCGCTTCCTCGACCCGACCTTCGGCTACGAGACGGCCGAGGCCCGGACCATGGCGACGGCGCTGCTGCGGATGGCCGACGCACCCGTGCTCCCCTTCGACTTCACCCGCGCGGCGCACTACTACCGGGGGTACGCCGACCAGATCGCGAAGGAGGCGAGGCGGGAGCCGAAGACGGCCGGCCTGGACCTCTCGGCCGTCCGCTCGGCGCTCGACCACCTCGACCGCGCCGCCAGCGCCTACGAGGCGACGATGGCCCGCCTCGGCGGCGTCTCCTCGAAGACCCTCGCCTCCCGGGCGAAGCAGCTCGCCGCCGTGAACCTCACCCTCGGCCAGGCCGAGCAGCGCCTCAGCGATGACGCCGGCCTGCCGAAGCGGCCCTGGTTCGAGCACCTCATCTACGCGCCCGGCTATTACACGGGCTACGGCGTCAAGACGATGCCCGGCATCCGCGAGGCCGTCGAGGACGTGCCCGACCAGGCCGTCGCCCAGGCGCAGGCCGCGCGCGTCGCGAAGGCGCTCGATGCCTACGCCGCGCAGATCGAGGCGGCCAACGCCGGCCTGGAGAAGGTGCTCGGAGGCTAGCGCCGGCCATGCACGGCCCGATCGGCGGCGCGGAGGCGAGAAAGGAGCCGAAGCGCCGCGGCGTGCACGCCGCGGCGCTTCGGCTCCTCCATCTGCGCCCCTCCGAGCGGCCGGCCGTGGTCAAGCGCATGTTCCTCGAGGACCGGCGCGACACGGTGGGCTTCTGGCTGCTCACCCTCGTCTCCACGGGAATCGCCACGCTCGGCCTCGCCCTCGGCAGCACGGCCGTGGTCATCGGCGCCATGCTCATCGCGCCCGTGATGGGCCCCATCGTCGAGCTCGGGATGGCGCTCGTCGTGGGCTCCCCCGCTCTCACCGTCCGCTCCCTCTTCCGCGTGCTCGGCAGCTTCGTCGCCGTGGCCGGCGGCGCCGCGCTCCTCACGCTGGTGCTCCCGTTCCACCAGGTCACGGCCGAGATCGCAGCGCGCACCGCGCCCACGACGCTCGACCTGCTCATTGCCATTCTCGTCGCCGTCGCGGCCGCCTTCACCACCGTGCGCGGCAGCTCCGCCACCGCCAGCGCCGCGGCCGGCACCGCCATCGGCATCGCGCTCGTGCCGCCGCTCTGCACCCTCGGCTTCGGCCTTGGCGTGCGCGACGCCTCCATCGCCAGCGGCGCCGCGCTCCTCTTCCTCACCGACTTCACCGCCATCCTCTTCGTCTCCGCCGCCTCGTTCTGGCTGCTCGGCTTCGAGACCATCGATGCGACGGAATGGGAGGACGCGGCGCTCGCCGAGGAGCGGCCGGGTGGGCCGATGCACCGCGCCATGGCCCGGGTGCGCACCATCTTCGCGTCGCGCTACGGCCGACTCCTGCGCATCTCGCTCCCGATCGTCCTCGTCGCCGCCCTCCTCTACCCGCTGGGGGCCGCCCTCGCGGAGGTGGCGTGGGAGGTCCGCTCGCGCGCCGCCATCACCAGCCTCATCGCCGAGGCCACCGGCCGCCACCCCGCCGTGCAGACCACCGTGGCCGTGAAGTCGCACCGCGTGACCGTGGACGTCTACGTCGTCGCCGCGCCCGGCCAGGCGCAGGCCATGGAGGATTGGCTGGGGAGCCGGATCGCCGCGGCCACCCACGTCGTCCCCACCGTTACCGTGATGGCGGTGGCGGACGTGGACGCCCTGCGCGGCGCGGTCCAGGCCGCGGTCCCCGCGGCGGCGGGCGCGGCCGGCGCGGCGCCACTGGCCGAGCTGCGCCGGCGAGTGGATGGCGCGCTCCGCCAGCAGTGGCCCGTCCGCTCGCTCGGACGCGTGCAGGCGTGGACGCTCTCGGTGGATTCGGGGATGGTGCGGGTAGACGTCGCCTACTGGGGCCGAGCCGCGGATTCCGCCGCCGCCGAGGTGCTCGGCCGCGGCCTCTCCGCCCGCACCGGCGACAGCGTGGCGGTGGGGCTCCGCTCGCTCGACTCGACCGCCATCAGCGCCCCCTTCGGCTCGGGCGTGGACTGGCTGCCGGCGCTCGCCGGCGCCGCGGCGGTCGTGGCCGCCGTGCCCGGCACGGCGGCATGCGTCGGGCTGCCCGCCCGCGACACCGCCGGCCCGCTGCACCGCGCCGCGGGCACCATCCTGGCCTCCGCCCCGCCCACGCGCGTCACGGTCGCGACCGACACCGCCTGGACCGTCCGGCTGCTGCCCCACCCCTGCATCCCGCCGCCCTCCGACACCACCCAGGCCCCACCTCCGTAGCCCCAGTGCGGGCCCGGGCCCGAGCGCCGAGCCCCCTCACGGCATCACCGTCGCCGCCAGCACCTCGTACGCCAGCATCGCGAACAGCGCGGCGGCGGGAATGGTCAGGATCCACGCCCAGACGATCCGCCCGGCAATGCCCCAGCGCACGGCGGAGAGCCGGTTGGTGGCGCCCACGCCCACGATGGCGCCGGAGATGGTGTGGGTGGTGCTCACGGGGATGCCGAACACGGTGGCGAGCAGGATGCTCAGCGCGCCGCCGGTCTCGGCGCAGAAGCCGCCCACGGGGCGGAGCCTGGTGATGCGCGTGCCCATCGTGTGGATGATGCGCCAGCCGCCGAAGAGCGTGCCGAGCGAGATGGCGGTGTAGGCCATCACCTCGACCCAGAACGGGATGACGGCCGGATCCGGGTTGTAGAGCCGGGCGAGCGGCCCGGTCTGGTGGGCGAAGAACGTGCTGCTCGCGGCGAGCAGCCCGGCCACGACGCCCATGGTCTTCTGCGCGTCGTTGGCGCCGTGGGAGAACGAGAACAGCGCGGAGCTGGCCAGCTGCCCGTGGCGGAAGATGCGGTCCACGCCGCGCGGCGAGAAGCCGCGGAAGGTCCAGAACGTCCCCACCATCAGCGCGAAGCCGAGGACCATCCCGATGACCGGCGAGAGCACGATGAAGAGCAGCGTCTTCGTCCAGCCGGCGGGGATGATCGCGCCGAAGCCGGCCTTCACGATGGCGGCGCCCGCGTAGCCGCCGATCAGCGCGTGCGAGGAGCTCGACGGCAGGCCGAAGAACCAGGTGATGAGGTTCCAGATGATCGCGCCGATCAGCGCCGCCAGCACCACGCTCGGCGTCACGATGCTGACGTCGATCATGCCGGAGCCGACCGTCCTGGCCACGGCGGTGCCGACCGTGAACGCCGCCGCGAAGTTGAACATCGCCGCCCAGCCGACGGCGGCGAGCGGGGACAGCACGCGCGTGCCGACCACCGTCGCGATCGAGTTGGCGGAGTCGTGGAAGCCGTTGATGAAGTCGAAGACGAACGCGACGGCGACGATGACCAGGACGTAGGTGACCACGGCTCAGCTGTGCTTCAGCGCGATGCTCTCGAGCATGTTCGACACGTCCTCGCAGGCGTCGAGCGCGTCCTCCAGCTTGTCCAGCATCTCCTTCCACTTCATGACCTCGAGCGGGTCCGGCGAGCCCTCGAACAGCGCGGCGACGGCGTCCTGGTAGACCGTGTCGCCCTTCTCCTCCAGCCGCTTCACGCGACGGTTCTGCTCCACCACGATGCGCGGCTTGCGGATGTCGGCGACCGCCACCCCGATGCAGGCGGCCGCCTCCACCAGGATCTCCGTGATCTTCCCCGCCGCCGGCTTCGTCTCCGTGATCCGGAACATCGCGGCGCGCCGGGCGGCGCCGTCCAGCAGGTCGATCACGTTGTCCAGCCGCGAGGCGAGCAGGTGGATGTCCTCCCGGTCCAGCGGCGTGACGAACGTCTTGTTCA
This sequence comes from uncultured Gemmatimonadales bacterium, assembly GCA_963708135.1. Lineage (GTDB taxonomy): Bacteria > Gemmatimonadota > Gemmatimonadetes > Longimicrobiales > RSA9. The sequence goes on from OY970192.1 coordinate 3,327,651, forward strand.
GGCGGGTGATGATCTCGTACGTCACCGTGTCCGCCTCGTGCTCGACCTCCTTGATCCGGGCCACGTGCTCCGCGAGCCGCGCGGGATCCTTGAACAGCTGGTCCAGCAGCGCGGCGGAGGAGGTCAGGCGCGCGGACAGCTCCGCGAACATCGCGAAGAAGTGCTCGTCCCTCGGGAGCAGTCGCATGGGCGGTTATCGCTCGCTGGAAGTGGACGCCCGCTTGAACTCGGCCCCGGCCCTCCACGTGGGCATTCCGGGCGCGTCCGCCACGGTGTCCGCGAGCCGCAGCACGAGGCGCGAGAGCTGCACGGCGCCGGACAGGTCGAAGTCCGGGCGGTACTCGTCCGACGGCTGGTGATAGCGGTGCGCCGTGTAGTCCTCGTCCTGCTGCTTCCCCCACCCGGCGGGGCGGCCCACGAAGTCGGTGCCCGCGCCGATCGAGACGCTCGGCACACCGACCTTCGCGCAGGAGAAGTGGTCGGAGCGGTAGAAGTGCCCCTGCTCGGGGTGCTCGTCGGGCGAAATGCGCATCCCCGCGGCGGCCAGCTGCTTGGCGAGCGTCGCCCCGAGCGAGCTCCTGTCCGCGCCCAGCACGGAGAGGTCATTCACGCGGCCGAGCAGGTTGCCGCCATCGATGTTCACGTCGGCCACGAGCCCCGCCACGCCGAAGGGCGAGTGCCGCGCGAGGTACTCGGAGCCCAGCAGCCCCGACTCCTCCGCCGCAACGAACGCGAACAAGAGCGAGCGACGCGGCGCCGGAGACGTCGCCGCCGCGCGCGCCATGGCCAGCAGGTCCGCGACGCCCGAGGCGTTGTCCAGCGCGCCGTTGTAGATCGAGTCGCCGTCCACGGCGGGGCCGATCCCGAGGTGGTCCCAGTGCGCGCTGAGCACGACGCCCTCGTCGCGCACGCGCCTGTCGCTGCCGCGGACGATGCCGAGCACGTTGCGCGACTTCATGTGCGCCACGTCGCTCTCGAGGCTCAGCTCCATCGCGATCCCCGTGTCCACGGGCCGGAAGCCGCGCGTGCCGGCCTCGGAGCGCAACCGTGCCAGGTCGAGCCCCGCCTGCGCCAGCAGCGCCGTGGCCGCGCTGTCCGTGATCCAGCCGCGCACCCCCAGCGGCGGCGGCAGTGCTGGATCGCGCGGCAGCATCCGCTGCGGCGTGGACCACGAGCCGACCACCGTGTGCCACGGGTAGCCGGCCCGTTCCGTGGTGTGGACGATCAGCATCCCGGCCGCGCCCTGGCGCTCGGCCTCCTCGAACTTGTAGGTCCAGCGCCCGTAGTACGTCATTGCCCGCCCGCCGAAGAGGTCCGGCTCCGCCGCCGTGGCGGGCGGATCGTTGACCAGCACCAGCAGCACCTTGCCGGCGAGGTCGGCGCCCTTGAAGTCGTCCCAGCGGTACTCCGGCGCCCGGATCCCGTAGCCGACGAACACCAGCTCGCCCTTCGCCACGCCGCGCGGCGCCGCGGAGCCGGCCCACACGACCACGTCCTCGGGATCGCGCAGCGTGGCCGTCGCCTTGCCCGAGGCCGCGACCCGGATGCTCGCCGGCCGCTCCGTCACCACGTCGATCGGCACGTCCTGGAAGTAGCCGCCGTTCTCCCCCGCCGGCCTCACTCCGCAGGCCATGAGCTGGCTCGCGATGTACTCGGAGGCGAGGCGGCCGCCGCGCGTGGCGGGCGCGCGGCCCTCCAGCAGGTCGGAGGAGAGGAAGCGCAGGTGGGCATCGATCTCGCGCGCCGAGATCGGCGCGGCCGGCGCGGCCGCGGGCGCGCGCTGCGCCGCGAGCGGAGGCGCGGCAGCGGCGAGAGCGGCGGCGGCCAGCATGGCGGAGATGCGTCGTCGCATGCGGTCATCCTTTGTGTGGGGCGTCCGGCGGATGTTTACCTCGCCCGGCGCCCCGGCGCAAGCAGGCGCCGCCTCAGCTGCCGACCGTGACGAGGTTCGCCTGCATGTCCCACGTCGCGACCTCGCCCTCCCCGAGCGTGAACGGGTTCGAGTCGATGTCCGTGCCCGCGGTGGTCCGCGCCACCAGCCGATAGCGGCCGGTCGCGAGCGCGGGGTCGAAGGAGAAGCGCGCGGTCCCCGACGGCCCCACGCTGCCGAGCAGCGTGCCGACGCCGTTCTCCGGCACCACGCGCACGCTCACGGAGGTCGGCGGCGTCAGGTTGTTCCGCACGTCGACGGTCACGCTGCCCGCCGACGCGGCCCCGGCGCCGCCCCGGGCTGAGGCGCACGCGCCTGCCGCCAGGGTGAGCAGCAACCCGGCCGCCGCGCGCAGCAGTCGTCCCGATCTCACGATGTCTCCCTTCCCTGAACGATCCGACCGCGCCGGCGCCTGCCCGCGGCAGCCCGCGGTCGGCCTCGCGCCCCCACCGGCCATGGCGCACCATGCGTGCCGCGACCCCGGGCCGCAGCGCTGCGCCACCGGCCCGGCCGCATGGACCTTTTCCGAAGCGCGGGAATGACATAGCTTGTTCGATGGTGGCCGGCCGCCGCGCCGTGCGAGGAAGCCGGCGGCCGCCCCGAATCCACGGCCGCCGACCCGCGATCCCCCAGGTGGCCCACTCAACGTAGGTGAGTGCCATGTCCGCTGATGGATCCCTGCGCGGCCGCGCCTTGCGTGGCTCGTCGGCGCTCGCGCTCGTGTATGCGCTCGCCACGGGCGCGTGCGCGGCCGGGAACGGCCCCGTCGTCTTCGGCGTCGCCGGCCCCTTCCAGACCGATTACGGCGCCTCGATGAAGCAGGGCGCGGAGCTGGCCGCCAACGAGCTGAACGCCGCCGGCGGGATCGGCGGCCGGCAGCTCGAGCTGCGCGAGAAGGACGACCAGGCCAACCCCGAGCAGGCCATCCAGGTCGCGTCCGACTTCCTGGCCGACCCGCAGGTCGTGGCCGTGGTCGGCCACGTGAACTCGAGCACCACGACGGCCGCCGGCGCCGTGTACGCCGGCGGGCTGCCGGCCGTGGCCACGAGCGCGACCAGCCCGGTGATCTCCACGCTCGGGCCCTGGATCTTCCGCGTCGCCTCGAGCGACTCCTCCAACGCCGTGGCGCTCGCCGCCTACGCCACCCGCGTCAGCGGCGGCCGCACCGCCGTGCTCTACGAGAACGACGACTACGGCCGCGGCCTGGCCGGCGCCTTCGCGGCGGCGTTCCGCGCCCACGGCGGCGCGGTGCTCGAGCTCGATCCCTACCTCGAGACCACCGAGGACCTGACGCCGTACCTCGAGCGGCTGCACCGCGAGGGCCTGCCGCTCGTCTTCATCGCCGGCCTCCAGGACGGCGCCGCGCGCATCATCGAGCAGGCGCGCAAGGTGGGGCTCGAGGCGCGCTTCATCGGGGGCGACGGCCTCGAGGGCCTCAAGACCATGGGCTCCGCGTTCGACGGCACCATGGTCGGGCTGCTCTATCATCCACAGGAATCCACCGAGGCGACGAAGTTCGCCGCCGCCTTCCAGGCGGCCTACGGCCGGCCTCCGGATTCCTTCGCGGCGCTCGGCTACGATGCGGTCCGCCTGCTCGCGCGCGCCGCCGCGGCCGCGGGGCCCGACCGCAAGGCGATCCGTGACTACCTGGCCGCCGTCGGCCGGCCCGGCGGCTCGCCGCCATACCTCGGCGCGGCCGGTGTCATCCGCTTCGACCAGAACGGCGACCCGCAGGGGAAGCAGTTCGCGATCGGCGTGATCCGGGGCGGTGCCATGCAGCTCGCGGAGGGGGCACAATGAGCGCGCCCGAGCGAAGCAGGCGGATGCCGTTGTTCCTGGCAACGATCAAGGGCCGGTTGATCGCCGGCGCGGGCCTGCTCCTCGGCCTCCTCGCCACCGCGACGCTGATCGGGTACGTGACGGTCGGGCAGCTCGTGCGCGAGCTGGACGCGAGCCTCGCGAGCCTCCAGCAGAGCAGCAGCATCGGCAGCGAGTTCGAGGCGCTGATCCTCGACCAGATCGACGCCGCCGAGGGCTACCTCACGCGCCAGGACAGCGTGGCCGAGCGTGGCTTCAGCTCCTCCGGCCTGCGCGCCCAGGACATGCGCCGCCGCTACAAGGCCCTGCCCGGGCTCACCCCCAGCGAGCTGGCGCAGATCGAGTCCGTCGAGGACCTGCACTCGAAGATGGAGGTCGACTACGCGCTCGCCATGGCGCAGCTCGACAACGGCCACAGGGGCGCGGCCAACGCCATGGCCGTGACCGCCCGCGAGGAGGCCCAGCACGTCCGCCACGCCATTCTCGGCATCACACGCGGCCAGTCCGTCAAGGTTGCCACCGCCGCCGGGGCCCTGACCACCCGCGCCCACCACCGGCAGGCCGTGCTCGTCGGCATGCTGCTCGTGGCGCTGCTCACCGCCGCGCTCGTCATGTGGCTCACCATCCGCGGCATCGACGCCCCCCTCGCCGTCCTGCTGGACGGCGCCACCCGGCTCGGCCGCGGCGACCTGCGCATGCGCATCGAGGGCCCCATGCCCGCCGAGCTCGGCTCCCTCGCCCACGCCTTCAACCTCACCGCCGAGCAGCTCCGCACCATTGTCAGCGAGACGATCGGCACCGCCGACCACATCGCCCGCTCCGCCTCCGACGTCTCCAGCATCAGTGAGCAGGTCTCCGCCTCCAGCCAGGAGGTCGCCGCCGCCATGCTCGAGATCACCCACGGCGCCGAGGTGCAGTCGCAGGAGCTGCGCAGCACCCGCGAGGCCCTCGAGCAGATGACCATCGGCGCGGGCGAGATCGATCGCGCCGCCGGCAGCGTCGAGGCGCTCGGGGTCGAGATCCACGCCGTCGCCTCGCGCAGCCGTGAGCGCGTCTCCTCCGCCCTCGGCCTGCTCCTCGACCTGCGCCAGGTCGTCGAGAGCTCCGCCGGCGAGGTCGGCGAGCTGGAGCGCGCATCGGGACAGATCGACGAGTTCGTCGAGACCATCTCCGCCATCGCCGGCCAGACCAACCTGCTCGCCTTGAACGCCGCCATCGAGGCCGCCCGTGCCGGCGAGCACGGCCGCGGCTTCGCCGTCGTCGCCGCCGAGGTGCAGAAGCTCGCCGACGAGTCCGCCCGCGCCGCCCGCCAGGTCGCCCAGAACGTCCGCACCATCCGCTCCCGCATCGAGAGCGTCGTCGCCACCATGGGCCAGGGCACCCAGAAGGTGGCCGGCGTCGAGCAGGTCTCCCGCGACGCCGACACCGCCCTCGAGCAGATCATGACCGCCGTCGAGGGCGTGCGCGAGGCCGCCGCCCGCGTGGCCGCCGCCGCCGAGCGCAACCGGACCGGCATTGACGGCATCCAGACCGCCGTCGGCGCCGTGGCCGGCACCGCCGAGTCCCACGCCGCCAGCGCCGAGGAGGTCTCCGCCGCCGCCGAGGAGCAGTCCGCCTCCACCGAGGTGCTCTCCGCCGCCACGTCCCAGCTGCAGGCCGCCGCCGACCAGCTCAAGCAGCTCGTCGAGGGCTTCGAGACCTGACAACTGCGACTGCGGGTAGCAAGGCACTCAGCCGCTCCAGGGCGGAACGCCTCGTGAGTCCCTCCTTCGCGATGGTGGGCGGCCGCGGTGAACTCCCCACGCGCACCCCGGCGCGAAGACGGTTGGGGAGTTGACCGCGCTATTCGTTGTCAACTCCCCAGGCGCCGCAGGTCCATGGGAACGATTGGGGACTTTGCCGCGCTATTCGTTGTCAACTCCCCAACCGTCGATTCCACCACCAATGCGTGGGGACTTTCCTGCCTCACGGGCCCGATGCGTCGGCGCGCACGGCGGACCCCCCATGCTGGCGGGGATTTTCCTGCCCGCGCGGGCCCGATGCGCCGGCGCGCACCCCGCAAGTCCGCTCCGGCGTGGAAGTTGCTCCGCGATCCGTGCCCGGGGAGCGTGCGCTCCCCGAAAGGGACGCACACGGGAGGGACGATGAGGCTACGGTACCGCAGCGCCGTCACGGCGCTTTTCGTTTTTCTGCCCGCGCTGGCCGGGAGCGCGGTCGCGCAGGGGCGCGGCCACAGGTTCGAGGAGTCGGAGCGCCCGGCGCCGCTGCGCCGGGTGTCGGTCGGCGTCATGGGGGGGATGTTCACCTTCGGCCGCTTCCTCGAGCAGCACGTCACCGGCGGGGACCGCGAGCTCAAGGCCGGCGCGTCGCCCGGATTCGCCGGCAGCCTCGACCTGAACGTGGGCAAGCAGACCGCGGTGCGCGCGTCGTTCCTCTATGCGCCCGCGACGCTCGAGTTCCGCGATGACACCGGCACCGGCTCGACGCGGCTCGACCGGAACAACCTGGCCGATCTGCACGCGGCGGTGGTGAGCGGGGACGTGCTGCAGTTCGTGGTGGACCAGCGGCGCCCGATCGCGCCCTACGCGGTGGCCGGCTTCGCCGCCGGGTTCTGGTCGCTCAACAACGCCGCGGACGAGATCGCCGGCGGGGCGTCCGGCAGCCGCGAGACGCGCTTCGGCTCCGTCGTCGGTGTGGGGGTCCAGCTCCGGGCCACCCCCGGCCTCGCCCTCCGCCTGGAGGCGACGTCGGACCGGCTGGGCAACCCCTTCGACGGCAACGACTCCTTCCGCGTCACGTCCGGCGATACCTTCGACGAGCCGTCCAAGAGCGACGTCAACCGCATCTCGCTCGCGCTCGTCTTCTCGCCCGCGCTGCACCACGGCCGGAGCCGCGCCCGCCGGCCCTACTAGCGGACCGCGTCCCTGGTGCGGTGAGCACCGGCGAATGCCATCGCTACTTCGGAGACGGTCGGCTGGCGTCGTGACACCGAAGCGCCGTTCCCACGGCGCGTCCGGATGACGAGGCTGGCGGCGCGAGGAAGCGGCCCGGCGCCCCGCAGGGCGCCGCGCGGTCGCCGCGTCGCCTCAGCGCAGCGCTATGCTGCCGTCGACGCGGATCTCCGGCGCGAGCCCGTCGAGCTCCAGCCGCGCGTGCACGCCCAGCGTCTCTCCGCCCTCGAGCGTGCCGGCCTCCAGCGCCTCGCGGACCGCCCGCTCGATCTCGCGCTGCGCCGTGATGCCGAACTTCTTCAGAAAGCGCCGCAGCTCCAGGTTGAAGACTTCCTCGTCCATGGGGACCTCCCTTTTCGGGGCTCGAGGCCGGGGCTCGAGGCCGGGGCTCGGGGGCCAGGGCGCGGGGCTCGGGGCTCGGGGCTCGGCCGGCCCGGAGCGGCCGGCGGCACGCGCGTCCGCCATGGAGCGCATGCGCCTGGCGCCGACCCGCCTCCGTGGTTCCGAGCTCCGAGCCACGCAGCCCGCACCCCGAGCCCCGCATCCCGAGCCGCTATCTCGTCCCTGTCTCCGCCGCGACCGGCAGTCCGTATGCCGCCACGGCGATCTCGCCCAGCGTCTGGCCGGCCATCTTCGTGATCGCGTCCAGCGCGTCCAGCGTGACCGGCATCCGGTTCAGGTAGAACGCGAAGGCCAGGTGGCGGCCGTTCGCCGTGGTCATGTAGCCCGCAAGCCCCTTGGCCGTCAACATCGGCCGCTTGTTCAGCTTGTCCCAGGCGCTGAACGTGCCCGTCTTGGCGTGCACCTGCCCGACCGCGCTCGACTCCGTCTGGATGTTCCACAGCGTGCCGTCCCGCCCGAGCACCGGCAGCGCCGCGTGGAACGCGGGGAAGAGGTCCGGCTGCTTCGCCATGTAGGCCAGGTAGTGCACCATGAAGTCCGGTGCGAAGAACGCCGACTGCGCGCCGCCCGCGCCGTCGCCCTGCGAGGCGCCCGTCAGGTCGAGCCCGGCGCTCGTCAGGAACTCCCGCTCCACGTCGAAGCCCGCCTGCTCCGCATCCTTGTGCTCCCCCTTCACCACCGCGCCCAGGATGTAGGGCATCGTGCTCGCGTGCAGGTTCTGGCTCACCTTGAGCGTGACCTTCACCTCCTCCGACAGCGGCGGCGAGACGTGCTCCGCGACGACGTTCCCCGCCGTGTACGAGCGCGACAGCGCCGCCGCGTCCACCGGCGCCGAAGCCACCCGCGGCGCCGCCTCGATACCCGCATCCCGCAGCGCCTCCGCGAACGTGACCTCCGCGTAGCGGCTCGGCTGCGGCACGGCGTAGCTGAACAGCCACGCGTGCTCCCCCGCCGGGAAGTGCCCCGTCACCGTCACCACCCGGCTGCCGTCCGGCTGCACCTCATCCTTCGACCACCGGATCTCGGGCCGCGTGCCCGCCGCCGCCGTCGTCGCCTCGTTCACGAACCGCACGTACGCCGTCTTCGGCGACGCCGACAGCGTCACCGGAGCTCCCTCCGAGCCGCCCGGTCCGATCGTCACGTCCACCAGGTTGTCGTTCACCGCCACCGGCGAGATCACCACCCCGCTGCCCAGCTCCCGCGCCCCCTCGGGGAACAGGCTGACGTCCACCACCACGTGCCCCGCCACCTTCCTGATCCCCGCCGACCGCAGCTGCCCCGCCAGCTCCCGCAGCACCGCGAGCGGATCGCCCGGCACCGCCTTCGTGTCCGGGCTGCCGTCGTACGCGTGGTCCTCGTTCTCGAACGCCAGCGTGCCGTCCGGCTGGATCCGGTTCGACAGGTCCGGGTCCCCGCTCGCCACCAGCACCACGTCCCCCTTCACCACCCCGCCCGATACCGGGCCCGTCCGGTACACCTTCGTGTGGAACCGGTAGTCCGGCCCCAGCACCTTCAGCGCCGTCCCCATCGTCAGCAGCTTCGTCGTCGATGCGGGCGTCATGAGCATCGGCCCGTTCAACGAGAAAACCGCCCGCCCGGCGTCCAGGTCGTACAGCTCGACCCCGAACAGCGAGTGCACGAACTCCGGCCGCGACGTGATCTCCCGCAGCCTCGCCTCGAACGTGGACTGTGCCGCCGCACGCAGCGGCGCGAGCGTGCCCACGACGAGCAGCAGCGCGACGAACGTGTGGACGCGTGGCCGTCCGGCCGCAGTTGTGGCACGATGGCGCAGTGGCATGGCGTCGACCCTCGGTGTACGTGTACGGGATTGTATACGACACAAGCTACCACGCCGCAGTGCGCGCCGCGAGGGGATGGGCGCCGCACCCCGCGCCCGGTTGCCCGCACCCCTCGACCGGCCCTAAGATGAGCGCTGCCGGTCCCATCGCATCACCCGGTGCCCCCCGGAGCCCATGGGCAGGAAACTGAAGGTGTTGTACGACTGTGAGGCATGCACCGCCTACTGCTGCAGCTATCCCCGCATCATCGTCACGGAGTCCGACATCGCGCGGCTCGGCGAGCGGTTCGGCCTCTCGCCGGAGGAGGCGCGGCGCAAGTTGACGAAGGCCGGCTACGAGGACGGCGAGCGGGTGCTTCGCCACCGGCGGGACCGCATCTTCGGCAGCGCGTGCCAGTTCCTCGACCGCAAGACCCGCCGCTGCACCGTCTACGAGCACCGGCCCGAGGTGTGCCGGGACTTCCCGGGCCAGCGGCGCTGCGGCTACTACGATTTCCTGACGTTCGAGCGGCGGGTCCAGGAGGACCCTGACCTGGTCGTGCGGGCGAGCGTGGAGCTGAGCTGAGCGCGGCCGCTGCACGGAACCGACAGGTGAAGGAGGCACGGATGAGCGAGAGCGGCGAGCGGGCCCCGGGCGTGGTGCGGCCGGCGGCCGGGGTGCCCGGCCAGCAGGTGGCGGCGGGGCGGGACACGCGCATGCAGGTGCTGGTCGGCCCGGGCGAGGGCGCGCCGAACTTCGTGCTGCGGCGATTCACCATGGAGCCGGGTGGCGGGATCCCGCTCCACACGAACGAGGTGGAGCACGAGCAGTACGTGCTGCGCGGCCGGGCCCGGATCACCATCGGCGCCGCCACCCACGACGTCGGCCCGGACGACACCCTCTACATCCCGGCCGGCGCGCCGCACAGCTACGAGGTGGTCGAGGGCCCGTTCGAGTTCCTGTGCGTGGTGCCGAACGCGCCCGACCGGCTCACCATCGTCGAGGGCGAGGGCCGCCGCTGAGGCGGCGCCGCGGCGTCCGGCCGGGTGGTCGTCGCGTTTGGGTCCGGGCGCCGGGAGGGCGGAGAGTGGGGGAGTGGGGGAGTGGGGGATGCGGCTGGCCTGGGCGCGTCCCTCCGGCTGCCAGGCGCGGCGCCGATCCCGGCGCGCGCCGCGTTCAGGCGGCCGCCGCCCGGGCAGAGCGGACCGCGCCGGACAAGGGGCATCGCGCGCGACAGGCGGGACGGGCGGAATCGCGCGCTGCACCGGCGGAACGGCGCGGGACGGGCGGAACCGCGCGGGACAGGCGGAACCGCGCGGGACAGGCGGAACGGCGCGGGACGGGCGGAACGCGCGGATGCCGCCTGAAGGTGCGTCCGCCCGGTCCCGCTCTGGCCCGGCGACGCTCGGCCGCCGCCATCGTCGCCCGGTCTCCCACTCTCCCACTCTGGCGCGGAGCACACCCGCGCCTCGCCCGAACCTTCCCGCCGTGAAAAATCCTGAGCGCCGCGCCCTGCGTCAGAACGTGAAGCGCAGTCCCGCCGTCAGCGCCACGTTGTTCAGGTCCTTCGTCTTGGCGTCCAGCACGCCGAACGGACCCAGGTCGTACGTGCCGAAGTCGGCCTTCGCGATGTAGTCCTTGGCCAACAGCCGGAGCGCGAGGCTCTGCGTGAGCGGCACGTCCACCCCCAGGCCTCCGCTGACCATGAAATCGGTCGTGCGCGCGTGCAGCCCGGACACCGCGATGTCGCGATGGATGGCCCCGCCGCCCAGCTGGACGAGGGGGATCAGCCGCTTCCCCTGCGCGGCCCAGGAATCGGCGCGCAGCTGGACGGCGGCCTCGTAGATATAGGCCTTGCTCTGCCCGACGCCGATGCCGCCGACGAGCGGGATCCCGGCCTCCAGGTTGCCGCCGGAGTAGGCGAACCCGCCCAGCAGCGACGCGCTCGGCGCCAGCGGCAGCCCGGCCTGCACGCCGTAGACGCCCGTGCTCGCCGGCCCCACCTCCGCGCCGGAGTAGTGCGCGAACTTCTGCGTCAGCATGACGCCGGCGAACGGCGCCACCTCGAACGAGCCGCGGTTGACCGACACCGTGGAGCCCGCCCGCTGCGCGAGCAGCGGGAGCGGAGACAGGAGCGCGCCGGCGCACAGCCCGGCGGCGGCAAGATTGAAGACGCGCATGATCACCTCTCGGCGCGGATGGATCTCGAGACTGCCCGCCCCATGGGGAAGCAGGCCGGGTGCCAGACGCCTGGCGCTGCTGGGACTCCTTGCCGGGCAGCGGTTCCCGTCAATCGCGAGGATGGGGCCGCGCCGCGTGGGTGTCCCCGTGATGGGACGTATTCGCGTCCCACCGCGGCGCCAGGGCCGGTTGCGCGCGGCGGTCCGGGCACGTAGAACGAGGCACCCGTCGCGGCAGGACGGCGGAACGTGCTCCGGTCCGCCGCCGCGGACGGAGTCAACCAGGATGGAGAGCGGCGATGAACACGGTGGTGACGGCGACGCGGATGCTGATCCGGCTGGACGGGCTGGCCCTGCTGGTGCTGGGCGTGCTGATCTGGACGGGCACGGCCGCGGGGCTGGTGGGGATCCACATCATGCTCGGCTTCCTGCTCGTGCTGCTCATGTGGACGCTGGCGGGGCTGGGCGCGTGGGCGGGGGTCGGCACGGGGCAGGTCCTGGTGCTGGCGGTCTGGGCGCTGGTGATGCCGGCGTTCGGCCTCGTGCAGCGGACGCTGCACCCCGGGCCGGGGCACTGGGTGATCGCGGTCGTCCACCTGCTGATCGGCCTGGCCGCGCTGGGCCTCGCGGAAGGGCTCGGCGCGCGCACCCGGCGGCGGGTGCTGCCGGGGTCGGCGGGTCCCTGAGACGCGCGGCGGGCGGCGCCGGGTCAGGCGCCGCCCGCTTACCGCCTCAGCCGGCGAAGCAGTAGTTGGCGCCCTTTTCCTGGGCGAGCCCGACGGCGAGCACGCCCGACGGGACGAGCTGGACGCCCGGCAGCAGGTGGTCGACCCAGTCCTGGTGGATCTTGGCCGCGTCGCCGCCGGTCTTCTTGGCGACCGCCGCGGCGTCGACCGTGAGCGCCATGTTGCAGACGCCCACGAGCACGCCGGTGTCGATCAGGCGGGTGACGCCAATGTCGGGCAGCGGCAGCCCCTTGATGTCCGCGTAGATATTGCGCCTGGCGGGCTTGCCGTTCTCCTCGATCTTCAGGTCCTCGCCGAACGGGTACTTGGCCCACATCGCGTCCTGGAGTCCGAGCGCGGCCGACTCGTGCCGCAGGACCAGCACGGCCGTGGCGTCCTTGGCGGCGCCCGGGTAGGTCTGGTCCAGCGTCAGCAGGTAGACGCGGGGCCAGACCGCGGGGAGCCCGCCGTGGGGCGCGGGCGAGTCGAAGACGATCTTGTGCGTGCCCTTGATGCGCTCGAGCCACGCATCCAGAGAGGGGTCGGCCGCGCCGCGCAGCGGACTCGTGACGCCCGGCTTCGTGCGCCCGTGGGTGGCGGGCGCGAAGCCGGCGAGTCCCGTGAAGCCGAGCGCGGCGGCGGCGCCGAGGCGCCCGATGAAGCCGCGCCGATGGGTCGTCGGGCGAGCGGGATCGGACATTGTGCTCCTCCTTTGTGGGGGGACGCATTGGGGGGTCCGGTACGTCGTCGCAGGCTTTCAGGAATTACACGCGCGGGCGTTCGTGTCAATGCGGACGATTTTCGGCAGGTGACGGCCCCTTTGCCCGCGCACCCGCCACGGCTTACGTTGGCGTGCGGCTGTCCCGCCGCGAACCCATCCGAACAACGGAAGGCCACGATGCCCGAACGCCACGCCCTCCTGCGTCCCGTCCCGCTGCTCCTCCTGGCGACGTCTCTGCTCGCCGCGCCGCCGGCGCTCTCCGCGCAGGGCGCGGGGGCGAGTTCGTCGCCTCCCTCGATTGCGGACAAGACGCGCGGCATGGAGAAGCGCGACGGGCTGTTTCCGCTGTACTGGGACTCGGCCACGGGCAGGGTCTTCCTGGAGATCCCGCACCTGGACCGGCAGTACCTCTACGTGGAGGCGCTGCCGTGGGGCATGGGCTCCAACGACATCGGGCTGGACCGCGGCCAGGAGGGGCAGGAGAAGCTGGTGGAGTTCCACCGCTCGGGGCCGAAGATCCTCATGGTGCAGCCGAACCTCGACTACCGCGCCGAGACCGAGAATGCGGCGGAGCGGCGCGCGATCGAGCAGTCGTTCGCGCGCTCCGTCATCTGGGGCTTCAAGGTGGCGGCGGAGACGGACGGGCGGGTGCTCGTGGACGCCACGGACTTCGCCGTGCGCGACGTGCACGACGTGGTGGGCGCGCTCAAGCGCTCGAACCAGGGCGCCTACCACCTCGACCGCGACCGCAGCGCCATCTACCTGCCCGACACGCGGGCGTTCCCCCGCAACACCGTCATCGAGGCGACGCTGACCTACGAGGGCGACGCGCCCGGGCGCTGGGTCCGCGACGTGACGCCGACGCCCACGGCCATCACGCTGCGCGAGCGCGTGGAGCTGGTCGAGCTGCCGGGCCCCGGCTTCCACGAGGTCAGGAACACCCCCGGCGCCGGCTATTTCGGGATCACCTACGACAACTACGCCGCGCCGCTCGGGCACCCGATGACGGAGCGCTTCATCACCAAGCACCGGCTCGAGAAGAAGGACCCGGCGGCGGCCGTGAGCGAGCCCGTCCAGCCGATCGTCTATTACCTGGACCCGGGCGTGCCGGAGCCGATCCGCTCCGCGCTGCTGCGCGGCGTCGGCTGGTGGAACCAGGCCTTCGAGGCCGCCGGCTTCCGCAACGCCTTCCGCGTCGAGATGCTGCCCGACAGCGCCGACCCGCTCGACATCCGCTACAACGTCGTCGAGTGGGTGCACCGCGCCACGCGCGGCTGGAGCTACGGCGGCTCCATCGTGGATCCGCGCACGGGCGAGATCATCCAGGGCCACGTCACGCTCGGCTCGCTGCGCGCGCGCCAGGACTACCTGATCGGCCGCGGCCTCATCGGCCCCTACCACGGCGACGACGCCGACACCGCCCGCATCGCGCGCATGGTGCTCGCCCGCATGAGCCAGCTCGGCGCCCACGAGACCGGCCACACCCTCGGCCTGGCCCACAACTACATCGCCAGCACCGAGGGCCGCGCCTCCGTCATGGACTACCCGTACATGGACGTGAAGCTGGCGCCCGACGGCTCGCTCGACCTCTCGGACGCCTACGCCAGCGGGATCGGCGCCTGGGACAAGGTCACCATCGCCTACGGCTACTCCGTCTTCCCGCCCGGCGTGAACGACGACTCCGCGCGCATGGCCATCCTGGCCGATGCGCGCGCGCACGGCATCACCTTCCTCACCGACCAGGACGCCCGGCCGACCGGCTCCGTGCACCCCCGGGTCCACCTCTGGGACAACGGCACCGACGCCGCCGCCGAGCTCGAGCGGCTGATCCGCGTGCGCGCCGCGGCGCTCGACCGCTTCGGCGAGACCTCGATCCGCCAGGGCATGCCCGTCGCCACCATGGAGGAGGCCCTCGTACCGATCTACCTGTTCCACCGCTACCAGGTCGAGGCCGCCGCCAAGGTCGTGGGCGGCGAGTCCTACGACTACGCGCTCCGCGGCGACGGGCAGACGCCGATGCGGCGTGTCCCCGGCCCCGAGCAGCACCAGGCGCTGGCCGCGCTCATGCACACCCTCTCGCCCGCCGTGCTGGCGCTGCCCCGCTCCATCGTGGACCGGCTCCCGCCCCGCCCGTTCCTCTATCCCGCGCACCGCGAGCTCTTCGAGCGCTACACCGGCCTCGCCTTCGACCCCGTCGCGCCGGCCCGCGTGGCCGCGGACCTGACCGTCTCCATGCTGCTCCAGCCGCAGCGGGCCGCCCGCCTGGTCGAGCAGCACGCGCTCGACGCCTCGCTGCCCGGGCTCGCCCAGGTGCTGGACACGCTCGTCCAGGCCACGTTCGGCGCCCGCACCCGCCCGGGCTACGACGGCGCCGTCCAGCGGACCGTCCGCGACGTCGTGCTCCACGACCTGCTCTCCCTCGGCGCGGGCGCCCCGATGCCCGACGTGCGTGCCCAGGTCCTCTACCGCGTCCAGGCGCTCCGCCGCCGCCTGGCCGCCGCCGCCCCCGGCGCGCCCGAGCAGGACCGCGCCCAGGCCGCCCTCATGGTGAACGAGATCGACCGCTTCGTGAAGGACCCGACCCCCTTCGCCAAGCCCGCGGCGGCGCTCGAGATCCCGCCCGGCAGCCCGATCGGGCAGGCAATGCTCGATTATCTCCGGGAGTATGCCGGCTGGTAGCGGGATGCGTGTTTGGGGGGGGCGGGATGCGGGAATGGGAGGGTGCCACCCGGTTGAGCGCAACCCCGCCGCCAGCCTCGGGGACCCTCCCCCCGCACCCCGTGCCGCAGTCCGTCGTGCCGCAGTTCCGTCGTGCCGCAGTCCGTCGTGCCGCAGTTCCGTCGTGCCGCAGTCCGTCGTGCCGCAGTCTGTCGTGCCGCAGTCCGTCGTGCCGCAGTCCGTCGTGCCGCAGTCCGTCGTGCCGCAGTCCGTCGTGCCGCACCGCCCCACCGCACCCTTGTACCGCCGCGTCTCCCCCTCCCTGGGGGGGGACTTCCGGGATGACGTGTGCCTGCGGCGCAACTCGGCTTGGGGACCGGCGTCCGGATCGGCCTGGCGGCTGGCGTCATGGCGACGCCGGGTCCGCCCCCTGCGCCTGACGGCGCCGCCGTTGCCCCCTTCCACCGCCACCTCCGCTTTCGCGCCCCCGCCCCGTAGCATCCAGGGGTCCGGGGGAACTCAGGGGCGGCGCGAAAAGCACGGCGCGATTCGCGGGCGGGCTCGAGGACGGGCCGACCCGGGCCGGGGGGAGCGAGCAAGATCGGGGTGTGGACCTCTCCGTGAGGATCGGAACCCCTCTTCTTATCGGGATTCGAGAAGAAAGGCGCAGTGGCCGCCTCTCGGCGACACCGCGACCGCCATCTTGCTCGATTTCCGGGATGATTCGGGATCTGGGCGGTTTGGCGCCCGTCCATTGGGCGATCTTGATCGCGCCGCGAGCGCTGTTGTGGGCCGATGAGCCGCTCTGCCGCCCGCGAGGGCAGGAAAGTCCCCACCCTTCCGTCGCGGAATGGACGCTTGGGGACTTGACTGCGAATAGCGCGGCAAAGTCCCCAATCGTTCCGATCGGCCTCCGACGCTTGGGGAGTTGACAACGAATAGCGCGGTCAACTCCCCAAACGCCTTCGCGGGGGGGTACGGCTGGGGAGTTCACGGCCGCCGCACGCAGCCGCCGCCCGCGCGAACCGCACCAGCCCCGGCTCCCACCCGCGCGCGGACGAGGGGCTGCCGGCCTGGATGACCGTGCCCGCGCCAGCCCCGGCTCCCACCCGCGCGCGGACGAGGGCTGCTCATCGCCGCGGCGGCCACCGTCCCCGCCCCGGCCCGCGCCCGCGCGCGGAAGAGTCTGCTGCGCCCGCGCGGCTTCGACGACGTCCACCCCGGTCCGCGGCCGCGCGGGGAAGAGGCGGCCGCAGTGTTGCGGGCAACCGAAACGACGCGCGCCCGCGCCCGCGCGGGGAAGAGCGGGTCCGCCCCCTGCGCCAGCAACGTCCGCACCCCGCGCCCGCGCCCGCGCGGGGAAGAGGTCAGCCGGATCGCCGCAGTGCGCGTCGGTGCGCCCGCGCCCGCGCCCGCGCGGGGAAGAGGGAGGAGGTCGTGAGCCGCGAGGACGCGCTAGACCCGCGCCCGCGCGGGGAAGAGGGAGGAGATGGTGAGCCGCGAGGACGCGCTGGACCCGCGCCCGCGCGGGGAAGAGGGCGGGGGCGGCGGCGGGTCGGGCCCGGCGGGGAGTCGTGAGCCCGCGGCGCGCCGCGCGCCTCCGCCAACGGAAGCCGGCGCGGCCGGGCGGCAGCCCCCTCGAGCCCCGAGCCCCGAGCCCCCAGCCCCGAGCCCGAGCCCGAGCCCGAGCCCCGCCCCCGACCCGTCCGTTCAGTCCGGCCGGGCGCACCGATCGGCCCCGGCCGTCGCTGGCTCGGGCAGGCCGATGCGAGACGCACTTCAGTACTTCACCGTCCACCGGTCGTTCGACGTGTCGGCGTCCATCCAGATCCCGCCGTCGAGGGTGAGCGACTGGAGCGTCTTGCCGGTATGCACGGTGACGGTGGCCTTGGCCTGGTCGGGCGCCCAGATGGCGGGGGTCTCGTGCACGGTCTCGGTGGTGCCGTCGCCGTAGGTGAGGACGAGGTTCACGGGCGCGGGCATCCCGCCGACGTTCTCGAGGCTCACGGTATAGCCGCCGCTGGTCTTCTTCACCCCGCGGACGGCCAGGTCGATGTAGCCGTTGGAGAAGAACCAGTCGCGCCAGAACCAGTCCAGGCCGCGGCTGGCCACGCCGTCGAACGTGTAGAAGAAGTCCCACGGCTGCGGGTGCTTGCCGTTCCAGCGCGCGATGTACGCCCGCAGGCACTGCTTGAAGAGCCGGTCGCCGAGCAGGTCCTTCATGGCCAGGTAGCCGAGCGCCGCCTTGCCGTAGGCGTTGTCGCCGTAGGCGACCCCGCCCAGCACGTCCGCCGGCGTCACGATCGGCAGGTCGGATAGCGGCGAGGGGTTGTGGATCCAGCGGTTCACGCGGAAGCTCCGGAACAGCGACGTCGCCTTCGGCAGCCCCATGTCGGCGCTGTTGATGAGATACTCGAACGTCGTCGCCCAGCCCTCGTCCATGAACGCGTAGCGGGTCTCGTCGATGCCCATGTAGAACGGCATGTAGGTGTGCGCGATCTCGTGGTCGGCCACGAAGCGCGAGAAGCTGGTGTCCGGCACGGAGCCGTCGTTCACCATCATCGGATACTCCATGTCCGCGCTTCCCTGCACGATGGTGCTCTTCGGGTACGGGTACGGCACGCCCGGCCAGTTGTGGGAGAACCAGTCCAGCGCGTGCTCCCCGAAGCCGACCATGTAGTGGAAGTCCTCGGCGCTGTCGTCGTAGGCCGCCTGCACGCTCGCGCGCCGGTGCGCCGCCTCGTCCACCAGCACGCTGCCGGCGTCCCAGTCGTAGTGGTTCGACAGCGCGAAGGCCACGTCCGGCACGTAGCGCGACTCGAAGCGCCAGGCGTTGACGGAGTCCGGCTTCGTGACCTGCCCGCCGGCGAGCTGCGCCCCCGTCGCCACGTGGATCGTGCCATCGGCGGTGAGCGAGCTCCGGTAGCGCGCGAGCGGCTCCGGCTGCAGCACGGCGGCCGCGTCGCCGAGCATCCCCGTCCCCCACACCACGTAGTTCGCCGGCACGCGCACGGTGACGTCGTAGTCGTTGAAGTCGCTGTAGAACTCGTGCCCGGTGTGCTCCATGGTGTCCCACCCGTCCACGTCGTCGTAGACGGCGACGCGCGGGTAGAAGTACGCCAGGAAGTAGGTCGTGGAGTCGAGCATCCCCTCCCGCCCCGCCCGCTTCGAGACGTCGTAATGCCAGTCGAAGGCGAGGCGCACGGAGTCGTGGGGCGCAAGCGGCTGCGGCAGCTTCACGGACTGCCACGTCACCGACCGCCCGCTCTCCTTCCACTCCTGCGGCTGCCCGTTCACGGCGAAGCGGTCGATGTGCGTGCCGGACGTCAGGAAGTCGGGCGACGTCGCCCCCCCGCGCGCCGCGGTCGGGCGGTGGAAGTTCTCGAACAGCTTGATCACGAGGCTCGGCAGCGTGTCCGGGCTGTCGTTCCGGTACACGATCTCCTCGCTCCCCGTGATCTGCCGGTCGGGCGGCATCGCGCTCACCGTGATCCGGTAGCGCGCGTGGTTCTCC
This sequence comes from uncultured Gemmatimonadales bacterium, assembly GCA_963708135.1. Classification (GTDB taxonomy): domain Bacteria; phylum Gemmatimonadota; class Gemmatimonadetes; order Longimicrobiales; family RSA9. The sequence continues at coordinate 3,346,328 of OY970192.1, forward strand.
CAGTACCGCGGCCCCGGCTCGCCGCTGAGCGTCCGGGTGCCCTTCGCCACCGCCTGCTTGAAGGTGCGCGGCATGTAGAGGTGCTGCGCGGCGGCCGGCGCCGGCAGGAAGGCCAGGCCCAGCAGCGGCGGGAGCCAGCCTTGCCGGAAGCTGCGGCCCGCCGGCGCGGGGGAGGTGGTTGTCATGGCGGGTCGTGCCTCTCCGTTCGCGGATCCCACTCGGTGCGATGGACGCCGGGCAACCTGGCCCGGGCCGGGCGTCCGCGCCAGCGGGCGCCGGCCCCCTATACGGCACCAGGCGCCGCGAGGATCCATGGCCGTCCGCGGCGGCGCGGAAGTCGGGGCGGGCGACGCGCGCCGGGCCGCGCCGTCGCTTGCCTCCCGCAGCCCGGAGCCCTACCCTCCGCCCCGGGCAACCCCGGAACCTCGCTGGTGGAGGGCAGGACCATGCGCACCCCGCGGTGGAAGGCAGCGGCCCTCCTGGCCGGCCTGGTGATGCTGGCGACGTCGCCCGCGCACGTGCTCGCGCAGCGCCTGCCCCGGACGGTGCCGGAGCGCACCGGCTACGACAGCACCTCGAGCACGCGCCAGGTGGCCGTCTTCCTCGACAGCCTGCTCGCCGCCGGCGCGCCGGTGACGCTCGGCAGCATGGGCCGCACGGCGGAGGGCCGTCCGCTCCTGCTGGCCATCGCCTCCGACCCGCGCGTGACGAGCCCCCGCGAGGCCGCCCGCTCCGGCAAGCTCGTGGTCTACATCCAGGCCAACATCCACGGCGGCGAGGTGGAGGGGAAGGAGGCGGTGCAGGAGCTGCTGCGCGAGATGGCGGGCCCGCGCCGCGAGCTGCTCTCGAAGCTGATCCTGCTCGTGGCGCCGGTCTACAACGCGGACGGCAACGACGCCCTCGGCCCCGTCGCCGAGAACCGGTCGGAGCAGGACGGGCCGCCGCTGGTGGGCCTCCGCCCCGACGGCCTGAAGCTGGACCTCAACCGCGACTACCTGAAGGCCGAGGCGCCCGAGACGCGCGCCTCCCTCGAGCGCATCTACGACACGTGGGATCCCGCGCTCATGATGGACCTGCACACGACCGACGGCACGCTGCACGGCTACCTGCTCACCTACTCGCCGCCGCTCGAGCCGAACGGGCCGCCGGGGCCGATCGCCTTCGCGCAGGACACGCTGCTCCCCGCCGTGCGCGCCACCATGCAGCGCCAGTACGGCGAGCCCGTCTTCCCCTACGGCAACGTGCGCGACCCGCTGCACCCGGAGGCGTGGACGACCTACTCGCCGCTCGCGTGGTACGGCACCAACTACGTGGGCCTGCGCGGCCGCATCGCGATCCTCAGCGAGGCCTACTCGCACGCCGACTTCCGCACCCGCATCAAGGTCACCCACGACTTCGTCGTCACCGTGCTCGAGTACGCCGCGGCGCACGCGGACGAGATCCGTCGCCTGGAACAAGAGGCGGACCGGCGCACCACCCTGGAGGGTGCAGGCGACGTCGCCCGCCCCGCGCTCGCGGTGGACTTCACGCCCGCCCGGCGTGGCACGGAGCCGGTGGTGCTGCGCCGCATGCGCGCTGCCGGCACGACACCCTCCGGGCGGCCCCGCCTCGAGCCGACGGACCGGCTGGACACGCTCCGCCTGCCGGTCTACGACCGCTTCGTGGCGTCGCGGACGCAGACGTTGCCGGGCGGCTACATCCTGCCGCCCGCGGAAGGGCGCACGGCCGCCCTGCTCCGGCTGCACGGCATCCAGGTGCGGCGGCTGCTCGCCGCCTGGACCGGCGCCGGCCAGGTGTTCCGGATCGACAGCCTCGCGTGGGGCGGGGACGAGTTCCAGGGGCACCACCTGCTGGCCGTGCGCGGCGCCTGGGACGCGGCCCGGCTGAGCGTGCCCGCCGGCGCCTACTACATCAGCACCGCGCAGCCGCTCGGCCGGCTCGTCTTCGCGCTGCTCGAGCCCGAGGCGTACGGCCTCCCCCGCTGGAACGTCTTCGACCGCCTGCTCGGCTCCGAGGAGGGCGCGCTCTCGGGGCTGGTCTACGGCTCGAACCCGCTCGGGACGTTCCCCGTCCAGCGCGTGGACCGCGACCCGCCGGTGCCGATGCGTACGCTCGGGCCGGGCGGACCCGAGCGCTGACGGGCGGACGCGGGCGCCGAGGGCCGGGCCCGGGCGCCGAGGGACCGGCCCGGGCGCCGAGCGAACCGCCCCTCAGGACCGCTCGTCCCCGACCACCTCCGCGAGCGCATCGAGCAGCGGCGTCTGACCGGCCAGGATCCGGCGGCGCGCCTCGGCCAGGTCGAACCATTCCGCCCGGTCAACTTCCGGGAAGGAGCGCATCCTGCCGGAGCGCGGCGGCCACTCGATCGTGAACTCGTTGCTGCGGAGCGCCGCCGGGTCCACGTCGGCCTCGACCGCCCAGGCGTGCACGAGCTTGCCGGCCTTCTGCCTCACCGAGCCGAGCGGCAGCGCCGTGCCCTCCGGCGCGCAGCCCGTCTCCTCGGCGAGCTCCCGCCGCGCCGCCGCCAGCGGATCCTCTCCCGGCGCCACCTCGCCCTTCGGGATCGACCACGCGCCCGCATCCTTCCGGGCCCAGAACGGCCCGCCCGGGTGCACCAGCAGCACCTCGAGGCCCGCCGCGGCCCGCCGGAAGAGGAGCAGGCCCGCGCTCACCGCGGCCACTCAGGTCCTCCCTCGGTCCGACGCATCGCGCTGGTCCATCACCTCGTTCCAACCTCCGCCACCCAAATGTCGCTCTCGCGATCGCCGAGGGTGAAGTAGAACCGCCCGTTGCGCACCCGGAAGCCGTAGCGGTGCCACGGTCGCGTGGGGTCGTCGAAGCGCACGGCCACCCGGGGAGGCGCGCCGGAGACCGGGGCCGCCACGATGCGCCCGATCCGTCCGGGGGCATCCGGCGAGATGTAGAAGACCGTGCGGCCATCCTCCGACCACTGCGGAAACGCCCACCCCGCCGTCGAGTACGGACTGCGCAGCCGGCGCGCCGGGCCCCCGCCGGCGGGCACGACCACAATGCCGCCGAGGCCGCACGCGCACGCGATCCAGCGTCCATCGGGCGACCAGGCGGAGAGCCCCGTCGGCGCGACGCCGTCCTTGCCGACGACCACCCGAAGCGGCCGCGGCGCCGACCAGCGGCCGTCGCGGAGCCGACTCACGATGTCGATCTCGGGGTGCGTTCCCCAGCTCGCGAGGAGCATGAGCCGCGTGCCGTCCGGCGCCCACTCGGGGGAGCGCTCGTCCCGCGAGCCATCGGTCACCGGGATGGCCGGCCCGCCGCCCTCGACCGGCATGGTGAAGACCTGGCGGCGGTCGCCGCGGAAGGCGTGGAAGGCGATCCGCCGGTCGTCGGGCGACCAGGACGGCCAGTAGGCGGGCGTGGTGTCGGTGGTGAGCTGCTGGGGTTCCGACGACAGCGGGTCGAGCCGCAGCCGGTACAGCTCGACCGTCCCCCTCAGGTCGGAGCTGAACGCGAGCCAGCGGCCGTCGTGGGACACGCCGATGTTCTCGATGATCTGGTCTCCCGTGGTCACGGGGCGGGCGCTGGAAACCGAGAGCCCGCCGCTCCGACTCCCCGGCACCGGCAGCGTCCACACGTTCAATGTCTCCCTGAAGCTCGCGTACGCCAGGTGGGAGCCGTCCAGCGACATGGCGATCCCCAGCGCGTTCAGGCCCGTCGTGAGGCGCACCGGCGCGCCGGCGGGGCTCCCCGATTTCGCCAGGCTCAGCTGATAGACATCCCGCGTTCCATCGCGATTGGAGACGAACAGGAGTGCCCCACCCGGCGTCCACGCGGGGCTCACGTTGGTGAAGTCGTTGCTCGTCACGCGGACCGGTCGTCCGCCGCTCGCGCGCACGACCCAGACGCTGCTCGTTGCGCCGTTGCCCAGGTCCGCCGTGCTGATGTACTGCACGTTCCCCGACACGAACGCGATCCAGCGCCCGTCCGGCGACCACGCCGGCGAGTGCACCTCCCACCCGGTCGCGACCGCGCGCGGGGCGGCGCCATCCAGCGGCGCCGCGTAGATCGAGTCGTGGGAGACGTAGGCGAAGAACCGTCCGTCCGGGGCGGTGGTCACGCCCCGGTCGAGGTCCGTCCCGGCGACCAGCAGCCGGCGCGGACCGCCCAGTGCCGGGACGCTCTCGATGCCGCGACCGTCGATGAACACCAGCTGCTGCCCGTCCGGCACCCACGCGGGCCAGCGGCCCTTGCCATCGCCGTCGTGGACGACGCGGATCGGCTCCGCTCCGCCGAGCTGGCGGACCATCAGGACGCCACCCGCCCCGGAGTACGCCACGAGCCTGCCATCCGGCGAGAGCGCCGGGTCGAGCTCCAGGCCGGGGTCGTTCGTCACCTGCGAGACGCGCCCCAGCCGGAGTAGCGGCGCCGCGCGGCGCTTCAGCAGCTGGCTGCCCAGCACGGCAACGAGCACGACCGCAAGCACCGCCGCCGCCAATGCGACGCGGGGTACCAGCGACCTCCCGGCGCGCGGCCGATCCCCGGCGGAAGCCGGCGCTGCCGCGGGGCTCGGTTCGCCGGACCCGCTCTCGCGGGCGTTCCCCTCGGGCCTGCTCCCCTCGGCCTGCTCCGGCTCGACCGGCGGCGGCGCGACCGGTGGCGGCGCGACCGGTGGCGGCGCGCGGACGGGCGCGGCCGGCCCCGAGGGCACGGCGCCCGCGGCCGCCACGTCGCCGCGAGGTGGCGCCTCCGCCGCCCGCGGCCGCGCCCGCAGCTCCTCCACGAACGCCAGCAGCTCGGCGTCCGGCTCGAGCTCCAGCTCCCCCTCGAGCAGCAGCGCGTGAACCCGCGCGTGCCGCAGCGCCGCCGGGGCGTCTCCGCTCCGGTCGAGCGCCCGCATGAGCCGCAGCGCCACGCGCGAGCTGTAGGGGTCCTGCGCCGCCAGCAGCCGCCACCAGCGGACCGCCTCGGCACCCTCGCCCGCCTGCTCCGCCGCCTCCGCCAGCGCCTCGAGCGCGCGCGCCCGCTCCCGCGCGAGCGTTTCCCGCTGCGCGTCCACCCACCGCTCGAGCTCGTCCGCCCCCGTCAGGAAGAAGCCGTCGAGGAACGGCGCCGCGTGCAGCACGACCGCGCGCCGCCAGTCCCGCGCCTCGAGCGCCTCGGCGAACTCCCAGGCATCGCTCGGCAGCCGCGCGGGATCCAGCCGCAGCTCGTCGCCCACGGCGACGATGCCCTCTCCACCCAGCGCCTGATTGATTCGGTACACGGAGTCCGACAGCAGCCGGCGCGCCCGCTCCGGGTCCGAGTCGGGCCACAGGTAGCCGATCAGCTTGTCGCGCGTGAGCCCGCGCTGGCGCGCCCGGGCGAGGAGCGCGAGCAGCGCCAGGCGCCGCCGCTGCACCGCGCGACCGGTCAACGGACCGTCGGGACTCTCGATGGAGGCGCTGCCGAAGAGCTTGAGCCGGAACAATTCGCTGCGAAGCAAGAGGGCATGGCGATGGCGACCACGGCCGGGCGATCACCTTGGGGCAATGTGGACGGCGGGAGATGTGACGGCAAGCGTGCAGCGGTTGTCCCAGAAGGCGATCGAGTTCGGCTCCCAGCGGAAGCGGCACTGGAGCCTGGGCCTCGAGCGCGACGAGCGCCGCCTCCACGTCGTCCGCCGGGACGCTGAAATGCTCCGCGACGCAGTCGATCCCGCCGCGTCCCGTTCGTCGCATCACTGGAGCCGGGCCACGGCTCCGCACCCGACACGCGGACGCGGCGCCCTGACGACGCCTCGCCACGGGCCCGCGCGCTCCGCCCCACGCTGGAGGCGATCCCCATGCGGCTCTTCACCTACTTGAACTACAACGGCAACTGCCGCGAGGCGTTCGAGTTCTACGCGGAACACCTCGGGGCGCGCATCGTCATGCTCACGACGCACGGCGAGGCGCCCGACCCGAGCCGGGTCCCGCCCGAGATGAAGGACGCCGTGCTTCACGCCCGCCTCGAGCTGGGCGACGGCGTGCTCCTCGGCGCCGACATCCCGAAGGCCGAGCCCATGCGCAGCGCCTATCTCACGCTCAGCCTGGACAGCAGCGAGGAGGCCGAGCGCGTCTACGCCCTGCTCTCCGACGGCGGCGAGGTCTTCATGCCCATGGAGGAGACCTTCTTCGCCCACCGCTTCGCCATGCTGCGCGACCGCTTCGGCACGTCGTGGATGCTGCTCCACGAGCGCGAGATGGGGGCGTAATGGCGGCCGCGCACGACCACGAGGCCGAACTGCTGCCGGTGCACTTCCTGCAGCACGCGGAAGGCGTGGCGCCTTACACCGCCCCCACCGGCCGCTCGCCGCGCACCGTCACCCGGTACCCCGAGCGCGTGTGCGGGAAGTAGTCCCACACCGCGAAGTGCTGCGTGCAGCGGTTGTCCCAGAAGGCGATCGAGTTCGGCTCCCAGCGGAAGCGGCACTGGAGCTCGGGGTCCTGCACGTGCCGGAACAGGAAGTCGAGCACGGCGTCGCTCTCGGCTTTCGGCACGCCCACGATGCGCGTCGTGAACATCGAGTTCACGAACAGGCACTTCCGCCCGGACACCGGGTGCACGCGCACGACCGGGTGCTCGGCGCGCGGGTAGGCGCGGCCGCCATCGTCGCGTCCGATGATGGCGTTCACCTCGCGGTAGTACGGCCCGCCGTCGTGGATCGCGGTGAGCCCCTCGAGGTACGCCTTCATCCGCTCCGACAGCGCGTCCCAGGCCGCGTACATGCTGGCGAAGAGCGTGTCTCCGCCGCTCGGCGGGACGCGGAACAGCCGCAGGATCGAGCCCATCGGCGGCTCGGGCGCGCACGAGACGTCGGAGTGCCAGGTCTGCCCCGCCACCCGCTTCGAGCGCTCGTCCGCGTGGATGACCATGACCTCGGGGTGGCCGTCCAGCCCGGGGTCGTTCGGGTGCACGTCCAGCGTGCCGAAGCGCGCGCCCAGCGCCTTGTGCGCCTCGATCGAGATGTCCTGGTCGCGGAAGAAGACCACCAGGTGCTCCGTCAGCGCATCCCGGATGAGCTCGGCCGTGGCGTCGTCGAGGTGCTCCAGCTCGACACCCAGGATCTCGGCGCCCAGCGTGGGCGTGAGCGGACGGATCTCGGGGCGGGAGGGGCTCACGGGCTCGTCTCCTGTTCGGCCAGCCAGCGCGGGCGGCGGCGGGGCCGACCCGCATAGGGGCGCAGGGTGGGCGGGACGCGGCGGGTCAGCGCGGGCGCGAGCAGGCGCGTCGCCGGCAGCTCCTGCGGCTGCAGGCGCTCGAGCTTGCCGGCCACGAGGGCCGCCACGGGGACGCCGTCGCGGTAGACGACGCGATTCGTCGCCAGAGCCGGCACGCGGCCCTCCGGCGTCGTGATGCCGGTGAGGTTGAGCGGATCCGCGGCGCTTATGCCGAGGAGCAGGCCGTCCGGCGGCTCGTCGCGGATCGAGCGGAGCAGCCCCACGGCCTCCGGGAGCGCGAACTGCTCGCCGGCAAAGCCGGCGACGAAGCGCCCGCCGCGCACCTCGCCGCGCGCCTCGAGCCGGCGCAGCGCCCGCACCAGCTCGCGCCACGGCAGCGCCGCGGACTCCCGCGCGGCCACCCGCCGGCACACCACCCCCCAGCGGCGCAGCAGCGCGCGCGCCTGCGCCTCCGCGCGCTCGGCGCGCAGCACCCCGGCGCGCGCGGGCTCCGCGCCGGCGCTCGGCCCTGCCTCGAGCGCGGAGGACGTCCGCGACCAGCGGCCGGCCGTCTCCACGGAGTACGGCGCCGCGTCCGCGCGTCGCGACCGCCTGCGCCGGGGCGGCAGGGCGGCGGCCCCGTCGCCTTCCACCACGCGCGCCGGCGACTCCAGGCGCGGGCGCTTCTGCGCCGGGGTGAGCAGCGCGCGCACGCCGGCGAAGCCGTCGGACGTGACATGCCCCGCGGCCACGAGCTCGGCGAGCGCGCTCTCGACGCGCGTGGGCAGCAGCCCCGCCGCCGCCACGAGCTCCGCGAAGAACGATGCGCCGCGCCCGCCCAGCGCCTCGAGCACGCGCATGGCGTCGGAGGACAGGGCCGCGCCCTCGCCTTCCGGATCGACGGCCTCGCGCCACGGCTCGGCCGCGCCGCGCGGCAGCAGCGCGAGAGGCGTGGAGCGCAGCGGGCCGCGCGGCCGGCCGTTGCCGTCGCCGGCCGGCGGACGGAGGCGCAGCCAGGCGACGCGCCCGCCGAACGTCAGCGCGTCCAGCGCCGCCGGCGAGTAGTCCTCCACGCGCGCGGCGAGCACGTCCGCCTCCCACGCGCCCGCCGGCACCTCGAAGCCGGCGAGCTGCTCGATCACGCCCGCCAGCCCCTCCGGCCCCGCGGCCTGGCTCCCGGGCTGCACCCGCTGCCAGCGGAACAGGAAGCGCATGTAGTCGGCCGGCTCGACGGGCCGGATCTCGGCCCTCAGCCGGTCCAGCGTGTAGCGGTGGATGCGCGCCAGCAGACGCCGGTCGCACCATTCCCGCCCGCTCGCTCCCGGCGTGAACGCGCCGCGCAGCACCGTCCCCTGGGCCTCGAGCGCGACGAGCGCCGCCTCCACGTCGCCCGCCACCACGCCGAAATGCTCCGCGACGCCGGCGGCCGTGGTCGGCCCGGCCACCTCCATCCAGCCCCGCACCAGCTCGCGCAGCGCCTCCTCCCGCTCGGGCGGCTCGGCCAACCCGCGCGCGATCTCGAGCACCCGCGCCGGCTCGACCACGGCGCCGGGGTGCACGGCGACGAGCTCCAGCACCCGCTCCGTCGCCGACAGCAGCGCCGCCCCGTCCACGGACACGACCGCCGCGCGCCCCGAGCCGGCCAGCTCCTGGAACAGCGCCTCCGCGGCAGGATCCATGTCCGACCCGCGCAGCGCGCCCGCCAGCAGCAGGAAGTCGTGCAGCTCGTCGGCGTCCCGGGCGTCGAGCCCGGCCTCCGCCCGCACCCGCTCGATTGCCGCGGCGTCCAGCGCGCCGAGGTCCCGCGCGCCGGACGGCTCGAGCGCCCGGCGGGTGTAGACCGCCTGCGTCCGGCGCTCCTCGAGCGGCGCGTCGTCGAGGAACTCGTACGCCCGCGCGTTGAGGATCTGCGAGGAGACCGGCGAGGGCTCCGGCACGTCCCGGGCAAGGCACTCGACGGTGCCGGCGCCGATCGCCTCTAGCACCGCGACCAGCCCGCGCAGATCCATCGCCTCCTCGAGGCAGTCGCGCAGCGTCTGGCGCACGAGCGGGTGGTCCGGGACCTCGCGGTCACCCGCGATGTTCTCGATGCACGCCGCGGCATCCGGGAACGCGGCGGCGAGCAGGTCCTCCGCCTGCATGCGCTGGATCGGCGGCGGCACGCGCCGCCCGCCGCGCTGGCGCGGCACGGCCAGCGAGATGGTCGTGTTCCAGCGCCAGCGCGTCTGGAAGAGCGGCGAGTCCAGCACCGCCTGCACGAGCACGTCGCGGACGCTCTTCGGATGCAGGTAGCGGAACACGTCCTCCAGCGGGAAGGAGTGCTGCGGCCCGAGCGAGAGCAGCACGCCCTCCTCGGTGGCGGCGGCCTGCAGCTCGAAGTTGAACGTGCGGCAGAACTTCTTGCGCAGCGCGAGCCCCCAGGCGCGGTTCACCCGCGCGCCGAACGGCGCGTGCAGCACGAGCTGCATCCCGCCCGCCTCATCGAAGAAGCGCTCGAGCACGAGGCGACGCTGCGTCGGCACCACCCCGAGCAGCCGCTTCGTCTCCGCCAGGTACGCGGCGAGCTGCTCGGCCGCGGCCGGCGGCACGCCGGTCTCCGCCGCGATGCGCGCGGCCACGGCCGCGATCGCCTGCTCCGTCCCCGCTCCGGCCTCCTCGAGCCACGCGTCGATGTCGGCCCTGAGCTCCGACACGGCGGCGCTCAGCTCATCGCTCCGCGACGGCGCCTCGCCTAGCCAGAACGGGATGTTCGGCGGCGCGCCCTCGGCGTCCGCCACCCGGACCACGCCCTGCTGGATGCGCAGCACCCGCCACGACGTGTTGCCGAGCTGGAAGATGTCGCCGGCCATGCTCTCGACCGCGAAGTCCTCGTTCACCGTGCCGACGATCGTGCCCTCCGGCTCCACCACGACGCGGTAGTCCGCGTTGTCCGGGATCGCGCCGCCGGACGTGAGCGCCAGCAGCCGCGCCCCGCGCCGGCCGCGCAGCCGCCGGTTCACGGCGTCCCGGTGCAGCAGCGCCGCGCGGCGTCCCCGCCGCGTCGTGTAGCCGCTGCCGAGCATGGCGAGCACCGCGTCGAAGCGCGCGCGCTCGAGGTCGCGGTACGGCGTCGCGCGGCGCACCAACGCGTAGAGGTCGTCCTCGGCCCAGTCCGAGGCCGCCGTCTCCGCCACCACCTGCTGCGCCAGCACGTCGAGCGGCGCCTGCGGCATCACCATGCGGTCGAGCTCGCCGCGCCGGACCAGCCGGAAGAGCGCGGCCGACTCGAGCAGGTCGTCGCGCGAGAGTGGGAAGAGCCGCCCCTTCGGCGTGCCGGAGACCGTGTGGCCCGACCGGCCGACCCGCTGCAGGAACGTGGCGACGCGGCGCGGCGAGCCGATCTGGCAGACCAGGTCCACGTGGCCGATGTCGATGCCGAGCTCGAGCGAGGCCGTCGCCACGAGCGCCCGCAGCCGCCCCGCCTTGAGCCGCTCCTCCGCGTCGAGCCGGACCTCCTTCGCCAGGCTGCCGTGGTGCGCCGCCACGGCCCCCTCGCCGAGCCGCTCGCCGAGATGGCGCGAGATGCGCTCCGCCAGCCGGCGCGTGTTCACGAACACGAGCGTCGTCCGGTGCCGGCGCACCAGCGCCGCGAGCCGGTCGTAGACCTCGTCCCAGACCTCCCCCGACATCACCGCCTCGAGCGCGGACTCGGGCAGCTCGAGCGCCAGGTCCAGCTCCCGCGCGTGCCCCTCGTCGATCACCGAGCACGGCGCCGGCGCGGACGTGCCGGAGAGGAACTCGGCGACGCGCTCGATCGGCCGCTGCGTCGCCGACAGGCCGATCCGCTGCAGCCGCCGGCCCGCCACGTGGTCGAGGCGCTCCAGCGAGAGGGCGAGGTGCGCGCCGCGCCGCGACTCGATGACCGCGTGGATCTCGTCCACGATCACCGTGCGCGCCGTCCGCAACATCTCGCGGCCCCGCGCCGCCGTGAGGAGCAGGTACAGCGACTCCGGCGTGGTCACGAGGATGTGCGGCGGCGTGCGCAGCATCATCGCCCGCTCCGCCTGCGTCGTGTCGCCGCTCCGGACCGCGGCCGTGATGCGCACGTCGGGGAGCCCCGCCGCGCGCGCCAGCGCCCGGATCTCGCGCCGCGGCTCGGCCAGGTTCCTGTGGATGTCGGCGCTCAGGGCCTTCAGCGGCGAGACGTAGACGACGCGCGTCTCGTCCGGAAGCCCGCCCGCCTCGAGCCCCTCGCGCAGCAGGTCGTCGATGGCGGTGAGGAACGCGGCCAGCGTCTTCCCCGAGCCGGTCGGCGCCGCGATCAGCGCGTCGCCGCCGCCCCGGATGGCCTCCCACCCGCGCGCCTGGGCGGGCGTGGGCTCGCCGAGCCGGTCGGCGAACCACTGGCCGACGACCGGATGGAAGCCGGAGAAAGCGCTGGATGGGGACATGGCAGGGAGATACCCGTCTGGCGGGCCGGGGTTTCTGCGCGCCGCGGCCGCGCGGCCACGCGGGACGCGCGGGCGGGGACGTCGCCCGGGAGCCATGCGGCGGCCGGCCTCGACGTCGGGAACATTGCCCGCCCCCGGTGGCGTCCGCATCCTTGGCCAGCACGCCCCCCGCACGCGGAGCTCCCCATGGCCGCCACCCGCCGAACGAAAGGCCCGCTCACCGTCACCGCCTACCGCGGCGACGCCAAGACGCTCCTCGCCTTCGACCTCGCCAAACAGGCGACGACGAACCTGGCCGGCTTCACCATCCGCTCGGAGCCCGACGGGCGGCCGGCCTACTACCTCTACAACCAGCTCCAGTTCAGGACGCCGTCGCACCACGCGCAGGACCCGACGGAGCCGCCCAACTCGAGCGTAAACGCGCCCCTCCACATCTTCCGCTGGGTGCACATCCCGGGGGTGGCGCACCAGGGGACCCGGCCGTTCCTCGGGCGCTACCGCTACACCGTCACGCCGCGCTACGTCGACGGCCACGGCTCCATGCTGCCGCTCGATCCGGGCCTCGGCTGCACGGTGCCGACCGACGTCGTGCCCTTCGAGAAGGGAAAGCTCGCCCTCGGCTTCGCGCGCGGGTTCACGCAGTCCCAGGCCTTCGTGAACCACTACGGCCGCAACGCCCGCATCCGCCCGCCGGGAAAGGAGCTCCTGTTCGACACCTCGCAGGAGTCGGGCGTGAACGCCGACGGCGAGCACTACACCTACGCCGACCAGTACGAGTGGCTCGGCTTCACCGCGCGCGAGCGGGTGTTCCATCTGCTCCGCGAGGTGCTGTCCCGCAAGACGCTGCGGCTCGACATGTTCGCCTACGACCTGAACGAGCCGGACCTGCTGGAGATCGTGCTCGAGCTGGCCAGGCAGGGGCGCGCCCGGCTCATCCTCGACAACGCCGCGCTGCACCACAGCAAGTCGAAGCCGAAGCCCGAGGACCAGGTGGAGGCGAGGTTCACCGCCGTGGCCACGGCGCCGGCCGCGGTCCTGCGCGGCCACTTCGGCAGGTACGCGCACGACAAGGTGATGATCGTCTCCGGCAGGACCGGCCCGCTCAGGGTGCTCACCGGCTCCACCAACTTCTCCATCACCGGCCTGTACGTGAACTCCAACGACGTGATGGTCTTCGCCGACCATGCCGTGACCCGCCTCTACGCGCAGGTGTTCGAGGAGAGCTGGCGGGACGGCGTGAAGAGGGCGGCCTTCCGGGCCTCGCCCCTCTCCGCCGCGACGTATGCGTTCGACGGCCACGTCCCGAAGACCGAGATCACCTTCTCCCCGCACGAGGAGGAGCGGGCCGCGGAGATCCTCGACGCCGTGGCCGCTCGCATCGCGAAGGAGGAGGAGAAGCCGGACGGCAACGTGCTGTTCGCCGTCATGCAGGTGGACAACGGCACCAGCCCCGTCTACACCGCGCTCCGCAACCTGCACGCGAACGAGACGATCTTCAGCTTCGGCATCTCCGACACGACCGAGGGCATCGCGCTCTACAAGCCCGGGCGGAAGACCGGCCTCCTGGTCACCGGCAAGCCCGCCTCCACCATGCTGCCGCCCCCCTTCCACGAGGTGCACCGCATCGGCCTCGGCCACCAGGTCCACCACAAGTTCGTCGTGTGCGGCTTCCAGCGCGGCGACGCCGTCGTCTACTGCGGCTCCTCCAACCTCGCCAACGGCGGCGAAACCCTGAACGGCGACAACCTCCTCGCCATCCACGACCGCGACGTCGCCACCGCCTTCGCCATCGAGGCCGTCACCCTCGTGGACCACTTCAACTTCCTCGACCGCTACACCACCAAGGGCAAGACGACGAAGCCCGCCGCCGAAACCACGAAGGCCGCCGCCGACGCCGGCTGGTTCCTCTCGACCACCGACCGCTGGGTCCGCCGCTACTACGACCCCGCCGACCTCAAGTACGCCGACCGGCGGCTGTTCGGGGGCGGGGCGGGGAGCGACTGAGGGGGCGCGGGCCGCGGGGCGGTCGAGCGCGCGCGTGCTGGCTTCGGAAACAGATCCGGTACTGATCCTTGATCCAGATGCTGTGCTGGGCGTTCCTTTCGCCGGTCAATGCCTCGGGCACGGCGAAACCAGCAAGCACAATCCCCAAATGAGGCTCACCTTGCGCGGTGGAGGTGTCAGGTCAATCTTGCGGCGGTACTTCAAGCCTGCTAACGGAAGCTTTATTAGCACCGGCGCCTCCCAACGCCTCGAGAATGACGCCGCGCGATCGGCTGGTGAACGATCTTCTTGAGGGGATCAGCCCCCGGGGAGGAGCGCGATTCGCGAAAGCACCGGATTGAGTTGCGCTTCACCGAAAGTCGTTGATCAGACGTTAGGCGAAAGTGGTCCTTTAGCTAACAACAACGAACCGGGAGCGCTTCGTATGCGCCCGCCACCAGAGATCGATGATGGCTTTGGCAGCTGGGAGGAGTGGCATTACCGGCACGAGTTCTTTTGGGCTGCAACGATCCGGTGGGTCGTCGCGGTACTCGCGGTCGCGGCACTTCCCTACACGAGCTCCGAGGTACGCACCTTCTTCGGCCTCTGGACGGTAGCGTTCCCGGCATTTGCCTGCATTCTGGGGGTGGTCGCCTTCGTTCATCTGCTCGCCGAGCACGCCCGGGCCTTGTACGTGCGCTGGCACGTGGGTTATCGCGAGCGTGAACGGGAATTTCTCCACGACCGAACGGGCGTGAAGACGAGTTCCGCTCAGATTTTGCTGCGGCGGCCCATCCGCTGGCGCATCGGGCCTTACATATTCGCTGCCCTGTCGCTGGCGTTCTTCAGCTTGACCGGCCTCAACCTGCTCGTCTTCTACCCGTCACTCGCAGAGCAACTCAGCAAGGCGCCGAGCAGCGTCATCGGAGCGGTCCTCCAGATACTCGGCTGGATTTGGATTGCCAGCGGGTTTATCGTGGCGGGCATTCTGATCGTTCGAGACCAGGTCCATTACACGGACGCCGAGGGCAAGCCTGTAAGGAAGGAGCCTAGCGCCTGAAGAACACGAACCACCTTCGCCAGATGTGCCGAAGCAGGTCGACCTTCCGGCAGGCGAGCAATCGATCCAGAGCGCGACCCTCTACCATATCCGCCGGATAAACAACCGCATTGCTGGTAAGCTGTCGCACTACCTGGATTTCAAATGGTCGTGACCGCGCGGTCGGCCTTGCAGCCCCATGCACCAACGCACGCAGGGCTCCCGACGTTGTCGTTCCGCGCTAGCCGGCTGGCAACAGCCACCGCGGGCGCGCCAATCCGAGAGAGGCGTCGCGGTGGCATAGACCGCGTGCGGTAGCCGCGCCTGGATTGTAGGTTCCCCTTGTTTCCGGCGGCCGGAGCAGGAGCATCGGTGGGGCAGTCCCCAGCAGTACTCACTGCCTCCGGTGCACCGCTTCCCCGCCCCTCCACCATCCGTGAAACGTGACGAAGCGACATGGCCTTGACGCAGCAACAGCTGGAGAAGCACCTCTGGCGAGCCGCAGACATCCTGCGCGGCCGCATCGATTCCGGTGACTACAAGCACTACATCTTCGGCCTCCTCTTCTTCAAGCGCCTGAGCGACGTCTGGCGCGAGGAGTACGAGGCGCGCCTCGAGATGTACGACGGCGACGAGCTCCTCGCCTCCGACCCCGACGAGCACCGCTTCGATATCCCGGAAGGCCACTTCTGGGAAGACGTCCGGGAAGAGACCACGGACATCGGGGCATCCCTGAATAACGCGCTGCACGCGATCGAGGACGCGAACCTGCGCCTCCGCGGCGTCTTCCAGGACGTGGACTTCAACAACAAGGATCGCTTCCCGGACACCGTCCTCGAGGCGCTCCTCCAGCACTTCGACCAGCACCGGCTCCGCAACGAGGACGTGCCGGCCGACGTGCTCGGCGCCGCGTACGAGTACCTGATCGCGCAGTTCGCCGACGACGCCGGCAAGAAGGGTGGCGAGTTCTACACGCCGAAAATGGTGGTCCGGCTCATCGTCGAGATGATCCGGCCGGAGGAGGGCATGCACGTCTACGATCCCACGTGCGGGTCGGGCGGCATGCTCCTCGAGACCGTGCACAACCTCGAGCGGCAGGGGAAGAACGCGAAGTCGCTCCACCTGTTCGGGCAGGAGATGAACCTGAACACGTGGGCGATCTGCAAGATGAACCTCTTCCTCCACGACATCGACGACGCCGACATCGCCCGCGGCGACACGCTCCGCGACCCGAAGAACCTCACGCCGTCGAACACGCTCCGCCGCTACGACCGGGTCCTCGCGAACCCGCCGTTCTCGCTCAAGGAGTGGGGCTACAAGGAGTGGAAGAACGGGGACAAGTTCGGCCGCGACGTGTTCGGGTGCCCGCCGAAGTCGTACGCCGACTACGCCTTCGTCCAGCACATGGTGGCGAGCCTCAAGAGCGACGGCATGCTCGGCGTCGTGCTTCCGCACGGCGTCCTCTTCCGCGGCGGTGCGGAGGGGCGGATCCGGGAGGGTCTGCTCCGGGAGGACCTGGTTGAAGCGGTCGTCGGACTCGGCCCCAACCTCTTCTACGGCTCCGGCATCCCCGCGTGCATCGTAGTCATGAACCGGGCGAAGCCGGCGGAGCGGAAGGGGAAGGTGCTCTTCATCCACGGCGCCGACGAGCTGGTCGAGGGCAAGGCGCAGAACCACCTCTCCGACGAGAACATCGCGCGCATGGCCGGCGCCTTCCACGCGTGGAAGGACGAGGAGCGGTTCTGCCGCGTCGTAGACCTCGACGAGATCGAGGCGAACGACTTCAACTTGAACATCCCCCGGTACGTGGATACGACGGAGCCGGAGGAGGAGATCGACGTCGCCGCCGAGTTGGCGGCGCTCAAGACGCTGATGGCGGAGCGGGACGATGCGGAGGCGAAGATGCTCGGGTACCTGGAAGAGATGGGGTATGCTGGCTGAGATTCCTCCGGGGTGGACGGCACAGCCCCTCGAACGCCTTGGCACGCTCCACAAGGGCCGGGGCGGGCCGAAGAGCGACGACGAGCCGTCTGGGATGCCTGTCATCCGCTACGGCGAGCTCTACACGCATCACAACGAGGTGGTGCGGAGCGTCCGATCGTTCGTACCTGCCGAGAAGGCTGAGAACTACACGCCGCTCAGGCCCGGAGACGTCCTCTTCGCGGGAGCGGGGGAGACGGCGGAAGAGATCGGAAAGTCAGCCGTCTTCCTCGGCCCCGCGCCTGCTTACGCAAGCGGGGATTTGGTCATCTTCCGACCGAACGGACAGCTCGATCCGCTCTTCCTCGGCTACGCCTCGAACGGTCCCGCGGCGACTGCCTACAAGCAGTCGGTGGGCCAGGGCAGCTCCATCCTTCACATCTACTCGCGGGATCTGCAGGCGCTCGAACTCCTCGTGCCGCCCCTCCCCGAACAGCGGAAGATCGCCGCCATCCTCTCCAGCGTCGATGACGCCATCGCGGCGACGGGGAAGGTCATCGAGCAGACGAAGCGGGTGAAGCAGGGGCTCCTTCAGGCGCTCATGACCCGCGGCATCGGGCACACCCGGTTCAAGAAGACGGAGATCGGCGAGATCCCGGAATCATGGGAACTGGTGCCGCTGGGCGATGTCTGTGCCCACATCACCAAGGGTGCCACGCCGACTACCTACGGCTACCAGTGGATCGAGAGTGGTGACGACGGGGTCCTCTTTCTCCGGAGCGAATGCGTCTCAGAGGAGGGTTTTCAGCTGAGGGGGTCGGAGCGCATACCCGAACCCGCCCATGCATCGATGTCACGATCGGAGATCCGCGGCGACGACGTTCTGGTCACCATTACGGGCAACGTCGGCCGAGTCGGGCAGGTTCCGGAGGAGATCGAACGAGGGAATATCAACCAGCATCTCGCACGTGTCCGCGTAGAGGCCCGCGAGCTTTTTCAGGATTTTGTGCATCTCGCTTTGCAGACGAAGCGACAGCGGAATCGGTTCGAGACGATCGTTACCGGGCTGGCATATCCGCAGTTGAGCCTGAAGCAGATCCGGGAGACGATCGTGCCGATGCCGCGGAGAGCCGAGCAAGAGGAGATAGTCGAGCGAATCGCGGCCATTAAGGACGTGATAGTTCGCAGTGAACGATCTCTTGCGGCATGGCAGAAAATGAAGCGCGGTCTCATGCAGGACCTCCTCACCGGGCGCGTCCGCGTCCAGACGGACTGACGCGATGCCCGGCCCCGAGTTCGGCCTCGTCGAGAAGCCCGCGATCGATGTGCTCACGGGCCTCGGCTACGACTACCTTCCGGCCGCGCAGAACGAGCTCGCGCGCGACGGGCTGAACCAGGTGCTCCTCCGGGAACATATAATCGATGCGGTCCAGCAACTGAACGGCCTCGATGCCGACATGGCCGGCCGCGTCTACCACGACCTGCTCAACGTCTCCGACAACGAGCGCTGGATCGAGGTCCTGCGCGGCCAGTATTCGCGCGCCGTGCCTGGTGAGGCGACGCACCAGACCATCCGGCTGATCGACTTCCTCCATCCGACGAACAACCGCTTCACGGTCACGAACCAGCTCCACGTGAAGTCGGAGCACCCCCGCTGCGCGGACCTCGTCGTCTACGTGAACGGGATCCCGCTGGTGGTGATCGAGGCGAAGAAGCCGGGCGCGGGCAAGCTCCACATGGCGTACGAGCAGATCCGGCAGTACGAGGAGCAGATCCCGCGGCTCTTCTACTCGAACGCGTTCAACATCGTCACGGACCGGCACGAGACGCGGTTCGGCACGACGGGCGCGCCTTGGGCGTACTGGGGGACATGGCGGGACCCATGGCCGCGGAGCGAGGCCGACTTCGCCGACGACTTCGAGAAGACGCTGTGGGCGCTCCTCGATCCGCATCGCCTGCTCGACATCCTCGCCCATTTCATCGTGTTCGAGCGGGAGGGCGACTCCGGCCGGATCGTGAAGAAGATGTGCCGCTACCAGCAGTTCCGGGCGGCGAATAGAATCGTGGAGCGGGCGCAGGACGCCGAGAAGCGGCGAGGGCTGATCTGGCACACGCAGGGGAGCGGGAAGTCGCTCACCATGGTGTTCTCGGTGCTGAAGCTGAAGCTCCACCGCACGCTCGACACCCCCGCGCTCGCCAGCCCCAACATCCTCGTCATCACGGACCGGAAGGACCTGGACCGGCAGATCTCGGCCACGTTCCAGGCGTGCGGGCTCCCGAACCCGAAGCCGATGGGGTCGATGGCGGAGCTCCGGCGCACGATCCACAGCGGCGTCGCCGGGCTCACGGTGCTCTCGACGATCCACAAGTTCGAGGGCTCGAAGGCGCCGGTCGAGAACAGCGGCAACTGGATCGCACTGGTGGACGAGGCCCACCGCACGCAGGAGAAGGATCTCGGCGCGTTCCTGCGCGCCACCTTCCCCGATGCGCGCCTGTTCGGCTTCACCGGCACGCCGGTGAAGAAGAAGGACCTGGACACCTTCCAGAACTTCAGCCCGCCGGGCGAGGGGTACCTGGACCGGTACAGTATCGACGACGCCGTCGCCGACGGCGCCACCGTGCCGATCCGCTACACGTCACGAAAGGCGGAGTGGCACGTCGATCCGGCGAAGATCGACATTCTCTTCGACAGCTGGTTCGCCGACGAGTCCGAGGAGCGGCTGGAGGCGATCAAGAAGCGGGGCGTGACCATTGCCGAGCTGGCGAAGCACCCGCGGCGCGTCGAGCTCATCGCGTTCGACATCTGGACCCACTTCAAGGGGCACGCTCTCCCCGACGGCTACAAGGCGCAGATCGTGGCCATCGACCGCGAGGCGATCATCCTCTACAAGCGGGCCCTGGACCGGGTGATCGCGGAGCACCTCCGGAAGGACGGGCTGACGGCGCACGAGGCGCTGGGTCGTGCCGCGGCCATGTCGGTCCCCGTCTACTCCTCGGCGCAGTGGGACGCCATGCCCAGCGAGGACGCTTGGGTGAACGATGTCCGCGCGGACCTGCGCCGCTACGCGCTCGACGAGGACGGCGAGAAGCAGGCGATCGCCGCGTTCCAGAAGCCGGGCGCGCCGCCCCATTTCCTCATCGTCTGCAACAAGCTCCTGACCGGCTTCGACGCGCCGGCCGAGAGCGTGATGTACCTGGACAGCCCGCTCACGGACCACAACCTCCTGCAGGCCATCGCCCGGACGAATCGGGTGTCGGGGCCGAAGAAGAGGTTCGGGCTGATCGTGGACTACATCGGCATCACGCGGAAGCTCGACGAGGCGCTGGCCGCGTACCGCGAGGAGGACGTCGAGAACGTGATGAAGGACCTGGAGGTCGAGCGGGACGCGCTGCGGAAGGCGCACCGCGAGGTCTTCGCCATGGTGCCGAAACGAACCGGCGACATGAGCGCCGATTACGACGCCCTCGTCGCCGCGCTCGGCACGGAGGACGTCTGGTACACGTTCCGGCGCAAGGCGGACGCGTTCGTCCAGGCCTACGAGAGCCTGAGCCCGGATCCGGCGATCCTCGAGTACCGACACGACCTGAAGTGGATCGTCGGCTTCATCCAGTATGCGACGCCGATCATCGAGAAGGACCCGCCGCCCGACCTGAGCGGCGTGAGCGGCAAGATCCGCCGCCTTCTCGAGGAGCACCTGGACGTAACCGGGATCAGGACCGTGGTGAAGCTCCGCCAGCTCACCGATCCGGACTTCTGGACGGACTTCGACAGCGACAGGCCGGCGCGGGAGCTCCGCCGCGCCACGATCCGGAAGGCGACGGAGCTCAAGCGGATCACGTACGACAAGGTCGAGGAGAACCCGCTCCGCTACCAGAAGTTCTCCGAGCGCGTGCTCGAGGTGATCCGGCGCTTCGAGGAGGGCCAGCTCGCGGCGGCCGAGGCGCTGAAGGAATTCCAGGACATCGCGAAGGACCTCGAGGACGAGGACCGGGCCCACGAGAGCTCGGGGTTGAACGAGCGCGCGTACGGTGTGCTCAAGATCCTCGAATCCCTGGAGGCCGCGGACGCGAGCGTGTCCGCGGGAGGACGCGTCGCCGAAGGCAGGGCGTCCTATCCGGAGGCTGCCCCGGTGCGCGGCCTCGCCGAGCTCGCGGCGGACATCGACGGTATCTACGCCAGCGACGAGAAGGCGCCGGCGGGCTGGCACCTGAAGGACCAGCTCCGCAAGGAACTGCGCCAGGAGGTCCGCCATCGCTCGCACCGGGCGGGGCTGAAGGAGGTGAAGGAAGTGGCCGCCCGCGTGGAGGAGTACGCGCTCCGGCACTACGTGAAGGTGGCGTGATGGGCGAGATCGTGATCGGCTCGCGCGTCATCCGCTACCAGGTCCGGCGCAGCGCCCGGGCCGGCCGGAAGCGCATCGAGGTGACCCCGGGAGGCGTGCAGGTCATCGTCCCGGATGACGCCTCCGCGGAGGAGGTCGAGCGATTCGTCCAGCGGAAGCGCCGCTGGCTCCACGACAGGACGCAGGAGATCCGGGAAGAGGTGGAACGGCTCCGGGGAGACACCCCCGAGGGGTTCCACTCGGGCGCGAAGATCCTGTTCCGGGGGCGGTACCTGAAGCTGAGGATCCGAACCTCGGATTCGGACCGGCCGTCGCTCAGCTACCGCACCGCCTTCCAGCTCGAGCTGCCCCGGGACCTGCCTCGGGACCAGCGGGAGCAGGTCGTGCGACGCCTCGTCGAGCGCTGGCTCGAGGAGCGGCTCACGGAGGACGCCTGGGAGGTCGTGCGCCGGCGCGGCGCGGCCCACGGCCTGGAGCCCCGCGGCCTCCGGATCAAGGACCAGTGGACCCTCTGGGGAAGCTGCGGCCGCGACAACGTGATCCGACTCGACCGGAAGCTCGCCCGGGTCCCGAAGCCGGTGTTCGAGTACGTCGTGGTCCACGAGCTCTGCCACCTCGAGCATCGGGATCACTCGCCCGCCTTCTGGGGTCTGGTGAAGCGAGTCCTGCCGGACTACGAGGAGCGGAAGGAATGGCTGGAGCAGCACGAGGTCAGACTGCGGTGAGATCGGCGAGGTGTTATCTTCGTAGTGAGCGCGCGGCGAGGAAGTCATTCTCGCTCAGGAAAGGGCCGTGGCCAGGATTCTGAAAGTGAGTTCTATCTGCTTATGCGGGTTTTGACGGTTATTTGTACCGCGCTGGTGCTGGCGAGCTGTTCGGATGTCACGGCGCCCGGTGGAGTCATGCCGGGGAAATCCACGTTGGTGATTCGAGGCGCGACCAGCCTGGATCTCAACGGGGACGCGCAGCTGATTCCTGGAGACGTTGCGGGCACGGTTCGAAACGTGAATCTGCTTACGCAGAGTCCCGATTTCTTCTACAGCCTCGAGATCGCATTTGTACCTCCTGCGGCGCCTCCACCTGGAACGTTGAGCGTCGGAGCCGCCGGACCGGTTCAGGCAGTGTTCTACATGTTCGATCGGCGGACCAAGGAATACGTCGAGATCGCCGTAGCCCGATCAGGAACTCTGACACTGGATGAGTGCTCCGAGACGCGCTGCGTCGGACGGCTGGATGCAAACGCAACTCTTGCGAACACGGATGTCGCGCTTACGTTCGCGGCATCGTTCAACGCTCGTATCCAGTGAATGTCTGGCCTGGGGGGCGACGGCGCTCTCGAACGGGCACCGGCTGATCCCCGCCGGAGGTGGGCAGCTGGGCGATCCTGACGCTGTGGTGAGTGGCGCCCGAGACGGCGGGGCCGTCCATCCGGGGTCAGGTCACTGCGGATCCGCTGGATGCCGACCTCGTCGCACGCCTGCAATCCCCTATTCGGGTGCGCTGACTGCCGCTATGCTCAAACCCGGTCCGGTATGGGATCCGATCCGCAATGACCCGCGCGTTCAGAGGTTGATCGCAGACGGCGACGCCGCGGCACGATCGAAGGCGACGCAATGAGCGGGTCGTCCTTCTCCGCCGAGCTCAAGCGGCGCAATGTGCTGCGCGCCGGTGCGTTCTACGCCGCGAGCGCGTGGCTGCTGGTCCAGATTGCGACCCAGGTCTTTCCGTTCTTCCACATTGCCGAGTGGGTGGTTCGCTGGATCGTGGTCGCTGCGGTCATCGGGTTCCCGTTCGCGCTGGCCTTCGCCTGGTTCTACGAATTCACGCCGCAAGGATTGAAGCGTGAGAGCGAGGTCGCCCTGAACGAATCGATCACCCGCCGCACCGGCAGGAAACTCGATCGCTGGATCATAGCCGTGCTCGCCCTCGCGGTGGTGTTGTTGCTGGCCAATACCTTCGTGCTCCACAAGGGTGCGGGCGGCAGCATGGCCCGGGCTGCGCCGGCGAAATCCATCGCGGTGCTGCCGTTCGCCAACCTGAGTGGCGATCCGAAGAACGCGTATTTCAGCGACGGCATCACCGAGGAGATCCTCAACGCGCTGGCGCAGGTTCGCGATCTGAAAGTCGCCGGGCGCACCTCCGCGTTTCAGTTCAACGGCCAGAACGAGGATCTGCGCAAGGTCGGTGAAACCCTGGGCGTGGCGACCGTGCTCGAAGGCAGCGTGCAACGCGCGCAGGATCAGGTGCGCATCACCGCGCAGCTGGTGGATGCGCACAGCGGCTACCAGCTGTGGTCGGAGAAATTCGATCGCAAGCTGACCAATATCTTCGCGGTCGAGGATGAGATTTCGAACGCGATCGCGGAGAAGCTGAGCGTTCAGTTGAGCACCGGGCGCGCGGAAGTCTCGGGCAACACGGCCAATCCGCAGGCGCATGAGCTCTACCTGCGGGGGCTGACCCTGCTGGCTGCGCGCGGACCCGGCCTGCGCGAGGCGATCGCGGCGTTCCGCCAGGCCGTCGAGCTGGACCCGCGCTACGCCCAGGCCTGGGGTGGGTTGGCCGAGGCCGAACAACTGCTGCCGGGCTACGTGTTCGTGGATGTCGATACGGCGATGGAGCGTGCCGAAACGGCCGCGCAAAGCGCGCTTCGGATCGATCCGGATATGCCGTCGGCGCTGGTCGCCATGGGTAATGTGTATGGGTACCGCATACAATGGGCGGAAGCCGACAGCGCATTTCGCCATGCATTGAGCGTGGCCCCGGCGGATGTCGAGGCGATCGACCAGTATGCGCAGTTCCTGGAAACGACCGGGCAGCTCGAGGCGGCTTTGCGCCAGATCGAACGCGCGCAACGGCTTGATCCTCTGTCCGCGGTCATCGGCGCAGTCCGAACCTCCGTTCTGATGGGATTGCATCGTGATGCCGATGCCGTGGCGCAGATTCAAGGCGTGCTATCCGCCCGCCCCGGTTTCTACCCGGCGTGCATCAACGCGGTGGTGCTGTACGTCCACCTCGGGCGTTACGCTGATGCCGAAACGCAGCTTCGCGCGATGGCGCGGACTCTGGGCGTGGATGTGGATGCCAAGGTCCTGCTGGTTCGCGGGATGGCCGATCCTGCCGAACGCAGCGCGGCATTGCGCAGTCTGGAGGCCGCGCCTGCGAACGCCGATCTGCGTGCGGATGCGCTGATTCATGCCACCTTCCTGGCCTTGCTCGGCGACAGGGACCGGGCATTCGATCAGTTGGACACCTACGCGGCCAGGCGCAACGGGGTCGCCTCCGGATTCATGTGGCTGCCGGCCCTGGATCCGTTGCGTGGCGATCCACGATTCAAGGCCATCTTGAAGAAGCTGGGCTTGCCGTACGCGCCTGCGGAAGCGGCGCCATCAATCTCCTGATCCATGTGGGTGTCGCGGCTTGCTGTATCCGCGCGGAATCCTGCCCGGCTTGGACGGCCGGCCGGCGCCAGATCATCACGCGCCTCCTACTCGCCCACCAGCCGCGCCAGCGCGCGGCGCACGCCTTCGACCTCTGGTACGAGGGAGGGCTCCGGGTCGGTGCGCAGCGCCAGATAGCGACGGTACGCCTCGATCGCGCCGCGGCGGTCCCCGGTGAGCGCCGCCAGCCGGCCTTCCTCCCGCAGCAGGTCGGCCTGGTAGCCGACGACCTGGTGGTGGTACTCGCGCCGGCGCACCGCCGCCAGTGCGCGCTTCGGCTCTCCGAGCTTCTCCCAGAGGCGGGCGGCGAGCAGGTTGAGCTGGCGCGTGGGGCCGGCCATCTGCCCCGCGGCCACATCGCGGTCCAGCCTTTCCAGCGCCGCCCGGGCATCGGGCGCGCCACGTGCCACCGCCGCCGTGGCGTCCACCGCCTCCGCCAGCATCTCCGTCACCGGCGAGGCTCCTGAGCCCGCGCGGGCCGCACGCAGCCGAGCGGCGGTTTCCGCGGCGGTCGAGGTGTTCCCGCGCCGGATGCGCCAGAGCTCGGCGGCCGTGCGCAGCGCGACCCATCGCCGCATGAGGTCGAGTGACGCGGGCGGGCTCCCCGCCACCTGCGGCCAGACCGCTGCCAGCGCACTGTCGGCCGCCGCCGCGCTCCCATCGGAGAAGACCGCGTCGGAGAGCACCTGGAAGTCCTGGAAGCCCTGCGCGGGCGCGGGCGCGTCCGCCATGATCGCGGCTGCCCGCGCCGGCTGCCCCATGGCCCGCTCCAGCCGGGCCGCCGCCGAGCGAACCGCGAGCTGCTCGCTGGGCGTTCCGGTCCGTGCCAGCCCGGCCTCGACCGCGGCCCGCGCGTCCTCCAGGCCCGCAGCCTCCAGCTCCGCCGTGCCGATGATCCGGAGCAGGCTCTGGATCGACGTCCTGGGGAACTCCGCCCGCAGCCGCGCGAGCGCCGCGGTGTCGTGCGCCGCGAGCGCGACGCGCCAGCGGACGAACGCGACGACGTCGCCTTCGGGGTTGATGGCGGCGAAGCGGTCCGCCAGCCGGCGCGCCCGTCCGATGTCGCCCTCGCGGATCGAGACCTCCACCAGGTGCATCAGCGGCACCGCGTAGCTGGAGTCCAGCTCCACGGCGCGCGAGAGGGCCGCATCCGCCCGCCGGATCGCATCCGCCTGCCCGAGGTAGCCTCCGTCGTGGAACTCCAGGTCGCCCAGGACGTTCCACGCCTCCGGCCGGTCGGGCGCCGCCTGCACCGCGCGCTGCGCGGCCTCGATCGCGTCCGCATACGACGGCGGCCGCGGCCCCTCGCCGTGCGGCCCGGGTGGGCCGGCAATCGCGTCCAGGAGCGCCCGGTCGCGGCCGCTCAGCCGGTCGCGCAGCGACCACGCCGGCTGCACCAGCGCCCCGGTCTCCTGGTCGATCACCCAGTTCCCCGCCACCAGGCGGCCCAGCGCCGCCAGCGCGAACGTCGAGTCCAGCTCGAGTGCCCGGTTGTAGTCCGCCAGCGCCTTCTGGTAGGCGCCACGCCTGTAGGCGACGCTGCCGTCCAGGTACGCGCGCAGCGCCGGCAGCGGGGTGGCCGAGAGCGCCGCCAGATGCCGCGCGTCCTCCCCCGCGCCGCCCGCCAGGAGCTGCCCCGCCAGCCGGTCCACCAGCGCCGGAAGCGAGTCGGGCGCTCCCTCCACGCTCGCCCGCGCCCGGGTCCCGCCGCCGCGGGCGTCCAGGAGTGAGGCGGAGAGCGTGAGGTGCGACGCCGACCCCACGACGGTGCCCTCCAGCAGCCCGCCCGCACCCAGCTGGCGGGCGAGGCCGAGCGCAGCGTCCTGGTCGAGGTCGTCCGCGCCGGAGCCGCCCGCGGACCGCCACGCCGCGAGCAGCGTCCGCGGCTCGACCGCCCGCGGCCCGCCCTCGCCCGTGAGCTTGGCGGCCAGGAGATCGAGCATGCCTTCCCGCAGATACGAGAGGGAGGGATCCGCGGCCGCGACCCGGAACGGCACCACGGCGACCAGCCCGCGGTCGAGCTCCGCGCCTTCGTGGTGCAGCCGCGCCGCCGTGAGCCACGCGCCCGAAAGGGCGACCGCGACGCCGAGCGCGAACCATGGGGCGCGGCGGGAGCGCCGGCCGGCGGCGAACGCGCGCGCAGGAGCCGCGGGGGCGACGTCGCCTGCAGGCACTTCGTGCGACGTCTCCGCCCCCGCCTCGCCGGCGTCCGCCGGCCCCTCGTCCCACCGCACCCCCTCCGGCGTGACCTGGAGCGCCCAGGCCAGTGTCACGGCGATAGGGAACCCGGCGAGGGCGAGGACCCAGAGGAGCGTCATCGTCCACGCGGGCAGGCGCAGCGGAGCGACGGCCAGATCCACGGCCTGGAGGACGCCGAATGCCACGACGGCATAGGCGGCAGCCACGCGGAACACCTTCCGGCGGCGGAGCTCGGAGATGAAGGACGGCTTGTGGGTCATTGCGAACCGGATTGGCGTTGGGTCAGCCCTTCGGCGCGGGATCGAACTCCACGACGAGGTGGGAGGGGAACGGTCCGTCCATCTGCAGCGTGCCGTCCGTTCCGGCGGCCCTCCGCAGGTTGGGCCGGCCGAGGACGGCCTGCGCGATGCGCGGGATCTGCACCATGTTGATATACTGCCCGAAACAGGTGTGCATGCCGTAGCCGAAGTGCATGTATTCGTGGGCCGGGCGGTCCACCCGGAACTCCTCCGGCGACGGGATGCGGTCGCCGTCGAAGGTGGCCGACTGCAGCACGGCCAGCACCCTGGTCCCCGCCTTCAGGGTCGTGGCGCGATGCGTGCCCCGGGCGATGGTGTAGTCCGCCAGGACCATGCGCGGGACGCCGGGGCCGAGCGGGTTGAACCGCATCGCCTCCGAAACGTAGCTCGCGACGGTGCCGCTGTCGCCCCTGGCCGCGGCGGCGTGCGCCAGCGCGAGCTCGCGGGGCCGGCGCAGCAGCTCGTCGATGGCGCGCGCCGCCATGGCCGCGGTGGTCGGAATCGCACCGACGACCAGCCCGAAGAGGTTCACCGCGAGCGTCTCGTCGTCCATCCCCGGCACGCCGGCATCCTGGAGCACGAGGCAGCGCTCGAGGACATCGTCGCGCGGGCCGCGCGCCGACTTCCGCGCGGCGATCGAGGCGCGCAGGGCGGTGAGCATCCGGCCGGCCGCCTGCTGCGCCCCGGCGCGCAGGTTGGCGGCGGAGAGGAAGAGGTAGCCGGAGATCAGCCCGGCCTCCGTGGCGAAGGCGCCGGGCGTGGGGCTGGGCGTGCCGAAGTAGTCCGCCACGAACTCGCCGGCGACGCGCAGCGCCAGCTCCTGCACCACGTCGATGCGCCCGGGGGCCGCCGCCACGATCGCGTCCGCCGTCGTGGCGACGAACGGAGCGATGCGAGCCGGGATGTCGTCCCGCCGCACCACGATGCGCATGTTGGAGACGTCGCGCTGGTACTCCGGCGTGTTGCTCATCCCCAGGAAGAAGTTCCGCCCACCGGTGAGCTCGGCGAAGTTGTCGGCGTACGGCACCTGGAAGACCGCGTCGCGGGAGAGGACCTCCTGCACGTCCTCGAACCGGGTGACCAGGGTGAGGTCCTTGATCGTCAGGATCGGCTTCAGCCGGCGCAGCACCGCGAAGATCCGCTCGGGGTGCGCCACCGCCCACGCTTTCAGGCCGTCCTCGATGTGGTGCAGCTCCGTGCCGAGGGCGCCGAGCTCCTCATCGACGAGGTGGGCGATCTCGTGCGGGAGCGCGGCCGCGTGCCGGCCGATCTTCGCCTCGATCGCCTCGATGCGCGAGATGATCGCCTCATGCACGGGGGCACCTCCGGGTGATGGCATTGGCAGGGTGTCGTCGCCGACGCCCGTCTCGTCGAAGCGGATCAGCCGCGCCTCGAGCACGTCCCGGGCGCGCACCATCCAGCGGAGCGCCGTGATGCTCGGCATGAAGAAGTAGGCGCCGCCGCGCATCTCGACGAGCTGGGGCAGGCCGAAGCAGACGTGTGGCCGGTGGCCCCCGGGCGCGCTGGCGTCGCCCGGGATCACCATCTTGTCCGAGGCCGCCCGGCTGCCCATGAGGGGGTCGGTGTCGTTTCCCTGGCTGAACTCGTTTCCGTAGTTGAGCCACTGCTGCAGCACGAACTCGAACTGCTCCTGCAGCGAGGCGCACAGCGCGACGAAGATCACCCCGTGCTCGCCGGTGTCATCGCCCGGCTCGTCGGCCGGGATCCACCGGCCGTACGGCAGCCCGCGGCGGATGATGCGGCGGCCGGCGGTCAGCGAGGTGCCGAAGCCGAGGGCATCGCGGGGGTTGGCGCGGCGGATGTGGGAGCCGAGCGGGCAGCGCAGTCCGTCGGGGTCGGCGGCGTAGCGGAAGTCGATCACGCGGTCGGCGTCCGCCACGATCGATGGATCGGGGTGATCGGGTGACAGGGCGAGGGGCGTCCCGTCGCGCCAGCGCCCGACCATCTTCGCCGCGAGTCGCTCCGGGCCGCCCGGAACGCGCGCTCCCTCCTCGGCGAGGAACCGCCGGAAGCTGCCCACGTTCTGGTGCAGCTTGGTGTACGCGACGAAGGTCCCGTTCCTGAACAGGTTGATCGGCGGCGGGGTGTGCGCGATCTCGCCCGCTTCGTTGCGGTGGCCGAGAAGGAACTCGCCCGCCGCGACCGGCTCCCAACCGCGGTCCGTCGGCTTGCCGCCGCCGGGCCTGGGCGGCAGTCCGGTCGAGGCGATGTGCGGATTCCCGAAGCCGTCCGAGTAGCCGAAGTGCTCCTTGTTGCTCGGCTTCCCGCCGATGACCAGGGCGCCCGCATCCTGGCTCCCGACCAGTGTGGCGCCACCCGACGTCCGGCGCAGGTCCTCGAGCCAGGCGACGCGGGCCGCGAGCGCATCCGGATCCCTCGCGCCGATCATGACGAAGCAGTGCACGGCTTCGTCGCGCCAGAGCGGTTCCCACCTGCTCGGGTCGCTCGGCCCGACCTCGCCCAGCGTGCGCGCGCGCGCGCGAAATCCCTGCCGGAAGTCGGCGGGGAACGCATTCGAGGGCGTCCGGCGGCAGGCCGAGCGCCTGCAGCCCGGGGTAGCTGAAGGCGACGTTCACCGTGGAGGCCGGCTTCCCGCCGTCCCATTCCACCGACGTCGTGACCTCGTGGGTGATCGCCTCGACGAGGCTGCGCGCCTTCGCGGCGTCATCGAACCGCAGGAAGACGTAGCGCGCCACCCTCGAGCGGTAGCCGCGGATGATGTTCCCCTGGATGTCGGCCAGGTCGAGCCGAAGTTCGCTCATATCGTCCCCGGCGCTGGCGGTGCGGCGCCCTGCAGGTCTTCTGCGAAGGCGCTGAAGGCGCGCTGCAGATCCGCCGCCGGCGCGCCCTGATGGTGCCGCAGGAAGTCGATCAGCCGCCGCTGGGTGTCGAGCGCCCGCAGCACGCCCGACAGCGGCGTCGTCGCATACGCGCCGAAGGCGAAGGTCGAGGTGATCCGGCAGCGGCCCATGTAGCGCCGGAACGCCTCGAGATCGCGCGTTCCCGGAAAGCCGACGCAATGCTCCCAGAGCGCGTCGACCAGGTCGCCCGCCTTCATCGCCAGGGCCACGAGAAAGGCGGGGAGGTCCCCGTCGAAGTCGGCGGTGAAGACCAGGTACTTCGACCGGAGGTGATCCTCCCTGGCCGGGATGCCCTGGTTCCGCACGTCGTCCAGCACGACGAAGCGGCACACGTGCAGCGTCGGGATGGCGGCCAGCGGACTCCCGGCGCCCTGCGGGAGCTGTGAGAGGACGGTGCGGATCGCCGTCGCGTGCACGGACCCGCGGGTGTGGCCCCCGATGATCGGGGAGAGGATCGTGAGGGCGTAGGCCTGGCCGAAGCGATCGGGCATGGGGCCTCAGGCCGGCGGCGGGGCGGACGGCGTGAGCGTCGGCTCGGTGCTCGCATCGAGGGCCACCGCCACCGCATTCGGGGCCCGTCGTGGACAGCGACCCCTGGACCGAGGTGACGAAGGCGTAGAACGCGCGCTCGAACTCCTCGGGAGACAGGCCCCGGCTGGCCGGGATGAAGGCGTCCAGCCGCGCCTGCAGGTCGATCGCGTGACGGATGTCGCTGGTGGTCGCGCCCGGCGTCGCGTTGTAGTAGTAGTCGTTGTCGTACTGGTTCTGCGCGATGTAGGCCAGAAACGGCGTGATCGGCCGGGAGCCCGGATAGCTCGTGGACCAGCGCCAGATGTTGTTCATGCCACCGGGGATCACCTCCGAGAAGGCGTCGATGTACTGCTCCCAGCTGCCGTTGAAGTTGCTGCAGAAGAGGAGGTAGTCGTAGTGGAGCGATTCCTCCGGCTGCGACGGGTCGAGCCGCGGGAAGCGGCCGCGCGGAATGATCACCCAGCGGGCGAAATGGATGAACGAGAGGTTGGCCAGGTTCTGCTGGTCCTTCTTCGGCACGCCGAGGCGCCCGATCACGAAAAACACCAGGCGCAGGAAGACCGTCTTCCACGGCGCCATGGGCGTGGTGTTGGTGATGGCGAAGGCTTTCCCGGCGACATTGGCCATCCGCTGCTCCAACCGTCGGGTGGGAAGCACACTCGGGCGACCGCTGACACGCTGCGGCATGGCCCGGCGAGGACTGCCAAGATGCGCCCGGCGGGGCTGTTCGCGGAAGGGTCTTGTGGCTCGGCTCGTCGCCGTCTCACGTGGGCTCCGCCGGCCGGCGACCGGCGGGCGACCGGCGACGGTTCGCCCCCGTGTGCGTGCGCGTGTGCGTGTGCGGTGGTTCGTGCCGTGTCTTCACGCCCGGCACGCTTGCGCGACCGGCTTGCGCTCGCGCGCGGCCGCACGCGGGTCGCGCAGGCGCAAAAGGGGGTGCCGAAAAGGGTCGGGGGCGCGGGGACGGGGACGGGGACGGGGACGGGGACGGGGACGGGCACGGGCACGGGCACGGGCACGGGCACGGGCACGGGGCACGGGGCACGGGCACGGGGGACGGGCGCGGGCACACGCTACGCCCGGCACGCTTACGGGCACACGCGTTCGCACACGGGCACACGCACGGGCACTGTCACACCCACACGCATACGCACACGGGTTCGCACCTGCACACGCACACGCACACGCACACGGGTCCTATCCCCCGCAGCGAAGAAGAGGTGCTCCATGATATGCCGAATCTGGCGTGGCTGGACCACACCGGCCGATTCAGACACGTACGAACGGTTGCTCCGTAGCGAGATCATCGTGGGGATCGCCGAGCGAAACATTCCCGGGTTCCGCCGGATCGATGTGCTGCGTCGCGATCTGTCGGATGGCAGCGAGTTCACGACGCTGATGTGGTTCGACGATCTCGATGCGGTGCGACTCTTCGCGGGCGAGGATTACGAGGCGGCCGTCGTGCCACCCGCGGCGCGTCAGGTGCTGGCCAGGTTCGATGAGCGCAGCGCGCATTGCCGCGTTCTGGAGCAGCTCGAGCCGGGCGGAGGATGACGGCGAGTCCGCGGGCCGCGTGGAATCCTCAGCCCCACCCGCCCGTCCCGAGCGCCCGCACGAGATCGACCAGCGCCGCGTCCGGTTCCTCCTGAAGGCGCCGCCACGTCACGCGCATCACGCGCAGCCCGGCGGCCATCAGCTCGGCGTCCCGCCGCCGATCCCGCTCGAACGCCAGCTGCGATGAGTGGAACGCGAAGCCGTCGACTTCGACCACGAGCCGCTGCTTCCTCCACAGGAGATCGACCTGGTGCCCCGCAACCCGGACGTTCACCTCCGGCTCCGGCAGCTTCCCCCGGCGGACCAGGTCGAGCAGCCGCTCCTCCGCCTCCGACCGCGTCCGCGCCGGCTCGCCCCGGTCCAGCAGCGCGCGCAGCTCCGGCGATCCCGGCCCGCGCGGGTGGCGCGCCAGCAGCCTCCGGAGCTCCTGCGGCGTGGTGAGCCGGAGCGCGAGCGCCTCGGCCAGCGCCCGCTCGAGTCCTCGCCCATCCAGCACGCCGGCAAGGTCGTAGAGGGTGCGGGCGGGAGTGGTGATCGGGATGCCGTCGAGGGTGGTGACCTCGTCGACGCGGAGGGTGGTCACACGGCGGACCAGCAGGCCCGGCTTTCTCGGGTCGCCTGCGCGTGCCATTACCTCGATCGGCCCGGCGGCAGCCGTGCCCGGGATGCGCCACAGCCGCGCCGCGGTCCCGTGGCTCAGGACCGCCGAGGGTCCGCACGCCAGCGCGGCCGCCATCTCCGCCGCGAGCGGCGGCGCCGTCGGTCCCGCCAGGTAGACACCTCGATGCAACGCTCTCAGCCGCCCCGCCTGAACGCGTCGATCGATCGCATCGGCACTCACGCCTCCGGCCAGCAACTGGCTGCGGGCGACGACCCCGTGCTGCCGCCCGGCCAGCACGGCGACGATCTCCTCCGCGTTCCGTGGCCCTGGCGGCGCGTGCATGGCGATCGAGCCTCCCGGTGTTCGGATTGTCGATCCGGCGCGCTCCGCGGGTGGCCCCGGCGGGCGCCGCGGTGCCCGGGAGCGCCCGGGTCCTGGCGGGCGCCCTGGTCCTCGGCGGGCGCGCTGGTGCCCGGCGGGCGCGGCGGTCCTCGGCGGGCGCCCTGGTCCTCGGCGGGCGCGCTGGTGCCCGGCGGGCGCGCCGGTCCTCGGCGGGCGCCCGCGTCGCCGGCCGACGCCCCGGTTGCGTGCGGCGGGCGCGGTGAACTCCCCACGCGTACCCCGGCTCGGAGACGGTTGGGGAGTTGACCGCGCTATTCGTTGTCAACTCCCCACGGACCTCAGGTCCATGGGAACCATTGGGGACTTTGCCGCGCTATTCGTTGTCAACTCCCCAAACGTCGATTTCACGACCGATCCGTGGGGACTTTCCTGCCCCCGTCCCGCCCGCGGTGCCGGCCATGGGATCGGCGCCCGGGTGCCCGCCCCGCGCCGCGCCCCCCACCTCCCCCGCACGGTCGCCTCGCCACCGCGGCACCGCCATGGCGGGATCGGCCGCCAGACACCCGCCCCGCGCCGCGCCCCCCACCTCCCCCGCACGGTCGCCTCGCCACCGCGGCACCGCCATGGCGGGATCGGCCGCCAGACGCCCGCCCCGCGCCGCGCCCCCCACCTCCCCCGCGCACGGTCGCCTCGCCGCCGGGGCGCCGCCATGCCTGGATCGGCCGACGTGTGCTGACCGAGCGCCGCGTCCGGCGAGAGAAAGCCGGGGCACCTCGTGGAGGCAGGGTCACCGTGGACGCGCGCCCGGGCGTCTCCAGGCGTCCCGGAGGGTGGGGGTTGACGCCGGCGGTGGCGTCCTGAGGCGACCTCGCCCACATTCTGGCGTCCGTGGGCAGGACCTTGGCCCGCAACGATCGTCGTCGGCCTCAACGATCCATGAAAGGCGCACCCGATGGCGCATGCGAGCACCGAGCGCTTCACACGGAGCCGATCCGTGCAACGTCCCATCGCACCGTCCGCGCGGGCGCTGCACCCGGTCGGCGCACGCCGGATCCTCGCCGTCGGCGCACGCCGGCTGCCCGCGCTCGGCGCACGCCGGCTGGTTCCGCTCGGCGCACGGCGGCTCCTCGTCCGCGCACGCCGGCTGGTTCCGCTCGGCTCACGCCGGCTGCTCGCGCTCGGCGCAGCGCGGCTGGTTCCGGTCGCCGCACGGCGACTCCTCGCCCTGGGCGCGCGCCGGCTCCTCGCCCTCGACACACGCCGGCTGCTCCTACTCGGCGCGCGGCGGCTGCTCCCGCTCGGCGCGCTCGGAATCCTCGCCGCCTGCTCGCTGCCGGCCAGTCGCGGCGGCGCGGTTCCGGCGGAATCCGCGGCCCGGCGGGCGCTGGCGGATGCGGACACGCTGCGCGTGCGCGATGTGGCACCGGGCGTCCGCTACGTCTACGCGTGGCGGTCCACCGGGCCGTGGGGCATCAACGTGCTGGAGGTGGACGGACGCGTCTGCGCGGCCGACTGGGAGGCCAGGAAGATGCCGGGGGTGGACTCGCGTGCCACCACCTCCTCCCTCGGCGCCGGCGATCTGGCCGCCGTCAACGGGGATTTCTTCGCGATCCCGGCGGGCACACCGGTGAACGCCTTCGTGCACGAGGGGCTGCCGTGGATCGGCCCGTCGTCGTGGCCGGCGTGGATCCTGACGGGAAGGCGCGCGACGATCGGGACGCCGGGCTTTCGCGGCGGAATCGTCGCCGGAGGCGACACGCTCCGCCTCAGCTCGCTCAACCGGGCACCTGTACGGACCACCGCCTACCACCCGGCTCCCGATGGGGCGACGCTGTTCACCACGCGCGTCGGGAAGGCGACGCTCGGCGATTCCGCCGCCACGCTGCTGTGGCTGGACGACGCGGCCGGCGACGAGCGCGCCGGCGGCGGGCGGAGCGCCGCGACCGAGGCACTGCCGGCGGCCGAAGACACCGCGGCGCGGCGCGCGGACGTGCCCGCCGGCCGCGCCCTGCTCGTGCTGCGCGGCGGCTCCCGCGCGTGGGCGAAGCGGCATCGCCCGGGCGAGCGCGTACGCTGGTGGACCGCCGTGCTCTCTCCCGCCGGCGACGTCGCCCGGGAGGTGGTGGGCGGGTTCCCGGTGCTGCTCCGGAACGGCCAGCCCGTCGAGCACGGCGGCGAGGTGCGTCCATCCTTCGGCGAAACGAGGCATCCCCGCTCCGCCATCGGCTGGAGCGCGGACGGAACGCGGACGTTCCTCGTCGTCGTCGATGGCCGGCAGGAGTCCTACAGCGGCATGTCGCTTCCCGAGCTCGCCGCGCTGATGCGCGAGCTGGGCGCGGCCGAGGCACTGAACCTCGACGGCGGCGGCTCCTCGGCCATGGTGGTGCGGGGCTCGGTCGTGAGCCACCCGTCCGACAGGGACGGCGAGCGGCCGGTGGGCGACGCCCTGGCGCTCGCCGGGTGCGCGCGCTGAGCCGCGGCCCGCCTCGCCGCGGAAGCCGCGTGGCGCCCGCCGCACCGAGCAACCCCGACTGGATGACCCGGAGCGACGCTGCCGTGGCGACTCTGCCAGCTACGGCAACAGTACCGTGCCCGCTGACACGGGATTCTTGGGCACGTCCAGGAATGTGGGCTCCACCTCGATGGCATACTCGCCCGACTTGATCGTGTCGCCGAGAATCATCTGCAGCGGAACTGTCGCAGTAAATGCGCTCGACTGCTTCGGCTCGAGCCTCTCCGATTTCAATCCTGCGCCGCACACCGCATTAGCGTACGCAACTCCAGCATCCCAAACGAGACCAGCGCCGCCTTCCGGCGTCTCGTATATTCGCACAAGCACGGGATCCGTCGGGCAGAGGCCAAACTCGAGGCTGACGGTGGAGCCGCCCAGGTTCGTCGCAGTCAACGTCGCTCGAAGGGCAGGCGGGGGTCCCGGCACCACCACTGCATGCGCGGAAAAACTCACGCTATCCAAACCGCTCACCTCCGTGCCCCTCGAGCACGCCGTGAAGGCAGCCAGCAGCACGGCCGTCAGGCGAAACGCGGCACGCATAGTGCCCCCTCCGACTATCAGTAATCCTGCATGGTGACATCGGTTCGGCCGCTCCATCTGAAAACGGCCGAACCGCTGTACTCCAGCGCCAACCCCTGCTTGGACCTCATCATAGCAGAGGAGCCTGCCCCGGCGGCCCGGACGCGTCGAGAGGTCCGCCGTCCACGCCTGCGCGTCCCTGGCGGTGATGCTCGAAGGGTCCCTCCTCGTGCCGAAGAACGCCACCGCCGGGTTACCTTACACGGAACGTTACAACGCCCAAACCGCGTCTGCCGGAAATACGAAATCCCTACCAGGCAAGTCCTGGTAGGGATTCCGTTTACACATGCGCCCGACAGGATTCGAACCTGTGACCTCGTGCTCCGGAGGCACGCGCTCTATCCAACTGAGCTACGGGCGCGAACAAAGGGGCGGACGGGAAGCGCGATAAGCCGAGTCCTGTCGCCGGCGCCGTCGCCTGAAGGCGAGCCGCCGGGGCGGATCATTTCTCTGGGACGGCGGTTGCCCGCCGCCTCGAGCGGCCTACCCGGGACTTCCAGCAGCCTTTCGGCTGCGACGGCGCGGGCCGCGCCTCATCCCTGCTTGGCCTTGCTCCGGGTGGGGTTTGCCGTGCCGCCTCCGTCGCCGGAGACGCGGTGGGCTCTTACCCCACCGTTTCACCCTTGCCTGTGCCCCCGAGGGGGCCATCGGCGGTCTGTTCTCTGTGGCACTTTCCGTCGTGTCGCCACGCCCGGCCGTTAGCCGGCACCCTGCCCTGCGGAGCTCGGACTTTCCTCGACCGCCGCATCGGCGGCCGCGATCCGCTGCGCTTCCCGTCCTGTCAAACAGCAGCGCGCCCGAGAGGACTCGAACCTCTAACCTTCTGATCCGTAGTCAGATGCTCTATCCAATTGAGCTACGGGCGCTTGTGTGGAGCGGGCGACGCCCCCCGCCTCCGGACCCCCCGCCCCCCCGCCCCCCTTAGACGCGAAACCCCGCGGTCCGGCGTCCATGCTGCTCGACGCTCCGCGAGGCTGCGGGGGTTGCTCGTTCCAACCGTGAAAAGTTATCCGGGGAGAGGGGCCATGTCAAGGTGCGGACGCCCTCGACAGGGAGTGGGTGAACCGCCGGGCGGACGCACGTTTCCGGGCCGCGGAAACATCCCCGCGACCGCCATCCGGGCGGGGGACCGGGCGACGTGCCGGGCCACGAGCGCCTCCGAGCCAGGCGCCCCTCGCGGCTACCGCCGCCCTCTGTAGAACGTCGGGAGGCGCGGCGGGAGGCGCGGCGGCCGCGAGCGCTCCAGGCCGATGCACGCGCGGCCACCGCAATCGTCGCCCGGTCCCCCACTCCCCCACTCCTCCACTCTGGTGGGGAGATGGAGCGGCGGCGACGCCTACGGCTCCGGCTCGGAGATCTCCTCCACGAGCTCGCCGACATCACTGCCGCCGTCGCGCTCGAGGGCCACGTCGGCCTGGGCGATCATGCCGACCAGGCGGTCGCCGTCCTCGACCACGGGGACGCGGCGCACCCTGTCGCGCTCCATGGAGCGCAGGACCTCGGAGAGGTCGGCGTCCGGCCGAACGCAGGTCAGCCGCTCGGTCGTCATGTGGTCACCCACACGGCAGTCGTCCGTGTGCCGCTCCGCCGTGTGCCGGATCGCCAGGTCGCGGTCGGTGATGATGCCCCGCAGGTGCATCCCGGTCCGGTCGTCGACCACCGGGATGGCGCCGCAGTCGTTCTCGCGCATGAGCTGCGCGGCTCGGCTGACGGTATCGTCCGGGGTGAGGCATGCCGGGTCGCCGGTCATGATCTCGCGCGCCTTCATGGGCTGGCTCCTTCCGTTCTGTGAGGCGGATCCGTCCGGGCGGGCACCGGCGCCCACCCGTGCCATGAAGCGTGCAACTCGTGTGCCTGCAATCAATTAGCAGCCCATCATCCGACGAGCTGATCCGGCGGCGTGGGCAGCTGCGTCGCGGGGTCCTTGCAGTCGACCTCGGCGCCCGCCGGGTGATAGCGCAGGCACTCGGGGCAGGGCTCCCACTCCTCGCCCTGCTCCACGGCCCGCTTCGCGATCCGCCTCCAGCGCTTCTCGGATTCCGTCAGTGTGGTCAGTCCCATGGGCCTTCCTTTCGTCGGCTCGAGGATGGCTTGACTACTTGTGTATGCCTCGGGCGGCGGATGGGTCCCCGGGGTACGGGTACGGATTCGGGTGCGGGTGCGGGTGCGGGTGCGGGGCCGGGTTCGGGATGCGGCGGGCAGTGGCGCGGCGCAACGAGCGAAAACGGGGAATGGAGCCCGCCGCCGGCGCCGGAATCGCGATTCTGCTCGGTATCCGAGAGGAAACGCGCAGCGGCCGCGCCGGCGACGTCGCCGGATCCCACTTCTGCTCGGTATCCGAGACGAATCGGCGGACGGACGGCCCGCGCGACCTCGGCTGCGCGATTCTGCTCGCCTTCCGCCGAACACCCAGCCCGCCCTCACCGCACCCCCCAATCCCGCGCCGCGCATCCCGAGCGCCTCGCGCCTACCGCCCGGAGCGTCTAGAACGCCGAAAACCCGGTCAGGTCCTGCCCCAGCACGAGGGTGTGGATGTCGTGCGTGCCCTCGTAGGTGTAGACGGACTCGAGGTTGGCCATGTGGCGCATGGCGGAGTACTCGACGAGGATGCCGTTGGCGCCGAGCAGGCGGCGGGCCTCGCGGGCGACGTCGCAGGCCATGTCGCAGTTGGCGCGCTTGGCGAGGGAGACCTGCTGGGGGCGCATGGTGCCGCGGTCCTTGAGGCGCCCGAGCTGGAGGCAGAGGAGCTGGGCCTGCGTGATGCCGGTGAGCATCTCGGCCAGGCGCGCCTGCTGGAGCTGCTTGGCGCCGATCGGCGTGCCGAACATGACGCGCTCCTTCGCGTAGCGGACCGCCTCGTCGAGGCAGCCCATGGCGGCGCCGACGACGCCGAAGGCGATGCCGTAGCGCGCCTGCGTCAGGCACATGAGCGGGCTCTTGAGGCCGCCGGAGGAGGGCAGCAGCGCGTCGGGGCCGACGCGCACGTCCTGGAGCGCGAGCTCGCTCGTGTCGGAGGCCAGGAGCGAGAGCTTGCCCTTCTGGTCGCGGGCCTCGAAGCCGGGGGTGTCGGTCGGCACGATGAAGCCGCGGATGGAGGCCTGGTCGTCCAGCTCCCCGGTCTTGGCCCAGACGATGGCGATGTCGGCCATGGAGCCGTTGGTGATCCACATCTTGGCGCCGTTCAGCACCCAGCCCTCGCCGTCCTTCCGGGCGGTGGTGATCATCCCGGCCGGGTTGGAGCCGAAGTCCGGCTCCGTCAGCCCGAAGCAGCCGATCACCCTGCCCGCGGCCATGTCGGGCAGGTAGGCGCGCTTCTGCTCCTCGCTGCCAAAGGCGTGGATCGGGTACATGCACAGCGCGCCCTGCACGGAGGCGAAGGAGCGGAGCCCGGAGTCGCCGCGCTCGAGCTCCTGCATGATGAGCCCGTAGGCGACGTTGTTCAGCCCCGCGCACCCGTACTCCTCGGGCAGGTTCGCGCCGAGCAGCCCCAGCTCGCCCATCTGCGGGATGAGCTCGGTGGGGAAGTGCCGGCCGATGTAGGCCTCCTCGATGACCGGCAGCACCTGCTCGTCCACCCAGGTCCGCACCGTGTCGCGCACCATGCGCTCCTCCTCGGAGAGGAGCGAGTCGAGATCGAAGTAGTCGATTCCGCTGAAGGCAGCCATGTGAGCACCGCTGATCCGGTTGAGGTCGTTTCGAGGCCCCAAGTTAGCACCGCGCTCCGGGCCCCGCGAGGGGCGCTCCCCCTCCCGACGCACGGCCCCCGCCCGTGGTCCGGCGCGCCGGGATCGGACCGGGCTGTGGCGGGCCGCGCCCAATTGTCCGGGCACGGCGCCCCGGCTATCTTGCTGCCATCCACCCACCCTCAAAGCGTTGGAGTGACGATGCCGAGGAACGCTCTCCCCCCCCGGATCCTGGTGCTGGCCGCGCTGCTGCTCTCGGCGGCGGCGTGCGAGTCGGCGAAGACGAAGCAGCAGATCGCGGATCTGCAGGCCGCCGCGTCCCAGACGGACAGCCTCATGTCGGAGGTGGCGACGAACGCGCGCATGATGAGCGAGATCGGCGCGGAGGTCGCGCGAGTGCAGGGGGCCCCGCTCGCGGGGCAGAGTGGCGAGCGGATCGCGACCCCGGCCAATCCAGACACGATCCTGGCGGGGATCCGTGTGCTGAGCGCGCGGCTGGACAGCACGCAGGCGGCGCTCACGCGCAGCGAGGCGCGGGCGAAGAAGCTGAGCGGACAGGAGGGCTCGCTGCGCCACTCGCTCGCCGATCTGCGCGCGGCCGTGACGAACCAGAAGGCGACGATCGCGGCGCTGACGGAGCAGATCGCGAGCCTGCAGCAGGAGAACACCCGCCTTTCGGGCGAGAACACGAAGCTGGCGAGCACGAACCAGCAGCTCGGCGACACGGTCCAGGCGCTGTCGAAGCGGGCTGCAACCGTCTACTACGTGGTCGGCACGAAGGAGGACCTGCTCCAGCACGGCATCGTGAAGGAGACCGGCGGCAGCCGCGTGCTCTTCATCTTCGGCAAGCGCGGCAAGGTGCTCGTCCCCGCAAGCGACATGGACCCGAACTACTTCACGCCGGTCGACATGCGGACCACCATGGACATCCAGCTGCCGGACTCGACCCGCGCCTACAAGATCGTCACTCCGCAGGACCAGTCGGCGCTCTCGAACACGCCCGACGACAAGGGACGGTTCCACGGCGACGCCCTGCACATCACCGATGCGCAGCGCTTCTGGGCGAAGGGCCGCTACCTGATCCTGGTCGAGTCCTGACGCCACGGACGAGAGCCCGGCCGGCGCCGCACCGTCGTTCGGATTCGCGGCACACCGCCGGGTGAGCTCCGGCGTCCAGCTGCGGCCTGACGGTCGCGCGAGCAAAATCGCGCACTCGACGCATCCCGATCCGGCGGGATCCCGATCTGTCTCGGAAAGCGAGCAGGATCGGGGTCCCGTCGGGGCTCCGCCGCGCCCACTACGCCGTTCGTCTCGGATTCCGATCAAATTCGGGATCCCGTTGCCCGCGGCGGCCTCCATTCCTCGATCCTGCTCGCGTTCTCACGCTCCGGCCAGCCACGTCCGCCCGGAGCCGGCGTTGGTGGCCACACGCCCGTCGCCGGTTGCGCGGCGACGAGCCTCCGCCACATCATGGTCCGCACCTGCCCATCCGCAGCACGCACGACTGCAACCCGCACGCACGGAGGCCGACTTGGTCCCGACCCGCCGCCGGCGAGCGGCGCCGCACGCCCTCGCCTCGACGCCCGCCGTTCGCCCGCCGTCCACGATCCGCCCGCTCGCGCCGGCCGCCCCGGTCCTCGCGCTGGCCCTCGGCCTCCTGCTCCTGCCCGCGGGCGCCCGCGCGCAGCGCCGCGGCGAGGGGCCGGATTCGACCAGCCGGCCGCTGCGCTTCGAGTTCCTTGGACCCGCGGCGGGCGGCCGCATCGCATCCGTGGCGGGGGTGCCCGGCGACCCGGACACCTACTACGCCGGCGCCGCATCGGGGGGTGTGTGGAAGACGACGGACGGCGGCCGCACGTTCGCGGCGATCTTCGACGAGGAGCCCGTCCAGGCGATCGGCGCGCTGGCGGTGGCGCCGTCGGCGCCCGCCATCGTGTGGGCGGGGACGGGGGAGGCGTGGACGATCCGGGATGCGGACGTGACGGGGGACGGCGTCTACAAGTCGGTCGATGGCGGGAGGACCTGGACCCACATGGGGCTGGAGAACGCCGGCCGCATCGGGCGGATCGTGGTGCATCCGTGGGATCCGGACATCGTCTACGTCTGCGCGCTCGGCCGCACGACGGCGCCGCAGCAGGAGCGCGGCGTGTACCGCACGACCGATGGCGGCAGGAGCTGGCAGCGGGTGCTGTTCGTGGACGCCAATACGGGCTGCTCGGGGCTGGCCATGGAGCCGAACGACCCGCAGGTGCTCTACGCCGGCACCTGGCAGATCTCGATGCGGCCGTGGGCCGAGAAGAGCGGCGGGGCAGGCAGCGGCGTGTGGATGTCGCGCGACGGCGGCACCACCTGGAAGCGGCTCGCGGACGGGCTGCCGCACTCCCCCGTCGGCAAGGTGGACGTGGCCGTGGCGCGCTCGGACGCGAACCGCGTCTACGCCCTCATCGAGACGCCGGACCAGGGCTCGGTGTGGCGCTCGGATGACGCGGGCGCGCACTGGAAGGTGGTGAGCTGGGACCGCACGCTGATCGGCCGGGCGGGCTACTACGTGCGGCTGGCGGTCTCGCCCACGGACGCGGACGAGCTCATCGTCGCCTCGAGCTCGCTGCACCGCTCGACCGATGGCGGCGAGACCTTCACCACCATCCGCGGCGGCTGCGGCGACTGCCACGACGTCTGGTGGGACTCCGACAACCCGGACCACTTCGCCGTCACGGGCGACGGCGGCATGGGCATCACCACGAGCCACGGCCGGCGCTTCACCAGCGCCGCGCTGCCGATCGCGCAGATGTACCACGTGGCCGTGGACGACCGCCGCCCGTACTGGGTCTACGGCAACCGCCAGGACAATGGCACCATGCGCGGACCGAGCGA
Source organism: uncultured Gemmatimonadales bacterium (assembly GCA_963708135.1). Lineage (GTDB taxonomy): Bacteria > Gemmatimonadota > Gemmatimonadetes > Longimicrobiales > RSA9. The sequence continues at coordinate 3,388,690 of OY970192.1, forward strand.
CTCGCCCGAGCTGCCCGACAACGTCCCCGCGCTGAACCCGCGGCGGCGCTTCGGCAACTTGGGCGGCGGCGGCCAGAGCGACTGGCAGCACGGGCTCGGCGGCTGCGAGTCGGGCTTCACGCTGCCGGAGCCGGGCGACCCCGACATCGTCTGGGCCACCTGCTACGGCGACGAGGTCAGCCGCTGGGACGCGAAGACGCGTCTTGCCCGCTCCGTCAGCCCGTGGATGCACACCCTCGACTCGCCGCCCGACGCGCTGAAGTACCGCTGCCACTGGACGCCGCCACTGGCCATCGACCCCTTCGACCCCGGCACCGTCTACTACGGCTGCCAGGTCGTCTTCCGCACGACGGATGGCGGGCAGAGCTGGAGCGTGATCAGCCCCGACCTCTCCACGAAGGACTCGAGCCGCATCGTCTCCTCGGGCGGCCTGATCGGCGACAACCTGGGCCAGTTCTACGGCGAGGTGGTGTTCGCGATCGCGCCGTCGCCGGTGCGGAAGGGGCTCATCTGGGCCGGCACCAACGACGGCCAGGTCTGGTACACGGCCGACGCCGGGGGGCACTGGACCAATGTGACCGCCGGCCTCGAGGGCCTGCCGCCGTGGGGCACCGTGCGCCGCATCGAGCCCTCGCCCTTCGATTCGGCCACCGCATACGTGGCCGTCGACCGGCACCTGATGGATGACCCCACGCCGTACATCTACAGGACCACGGACCTCGGGAAGACGTGGACCCGCATCAGCGGCGGGCTGCCCGCGGACCACCCGCTCTCGTACGTGATGACCGTGGCGGAGGACCCGAACCGGCAGGGGCTGCTCTTCGCCGGCACCGGGCACGGCTTCTTCTACTCGCGCGACGACGGCGGCCACTGGACCGCGCTCCAGGACGGGCTGCCGGCGGCGCCGGTCACGTGGATCGCGGTCGCGAAGCCGGCGCACGACGTCGTCGCCTCGACCTACGGCCGCGGGATCTACGTGCTGCGCGACGTCACGCCGCTCGAGCAGGGCGACGTCTCCGCCCCGATCGCGGCCGCCCGCCTCTTCGCGCCCGCGCCCGCGCTGCGCCAGGCCCGCGACGGCAAGGCGTACGTCGATTTCGCCCTGCCGGCCGCGCCCGCCGCCCCCGTGAAGGTCGAGGTGCTGGACGCCGGCGGCACCCCGGTCCGGACCATGCCGCTCGTGGCCCACGACGGCCTCAACCGCGCCACCTGGGACCTCCGCTACGACCCGCCCCGGCAGGTCGAGATGCGCACGCCCGCGCCCGACAACCCGCACGTCTTCGACGAGCCCCGCTTCAAGGGGAAGGCGACCCGGCCCGTCACCCACTGGGGCATCGAGGGCCCGCAGCGCACCGGCCCGATCGCCCCGCCGGGGCGCTACACCGTGCGGCTCACCACCCCGGGCGGCACGCTGACCGAGCCGCTCGAGGTCGTGAAGGCGCCCGCGATCGCCGCATCCGCGGAGGACCTGGCCGCCTCGACCGCCGCGCAGCTCCGCATCCGCAACGCCATCGACACCGTGGCCGACATGGCCAACACGCTCGAGATCGTGCGCCGCCACATCCTGGACGCGCGCTCCCGCCACCGCAACGACACCGCTACCGACAGCGCGCTCGCCGCGCTGGACCGCCAGGCCATGGACGTGGAGCTGCGCCTGCTCTCCCGCTCCAGCATGCAGAGCGACGACAAGTGGTTCGTCGAGCCCTACGCCCTCTACCTGAACCTCGTCTGGCTGAACGCCGAGGTTGGCTCCGGCGGCGGCGACGTCTCCGGCGGCGCCGACCACGCGCCCACCGCCGCGTCGCTCGCCATCCTGTCCGACCTCGAGCGGAAGCTGGGCGAGGCGAAGACGGCGTACCACGCGTTCATCGACACCACCCTGCCGGCGTTCAACCGGGCGATGGTGGGGAAGGTGGGGCCGATCGGGACGGCGATGAGGTAGGGGGGGGCCGAGCTCGCCGGCGAGGCATGGTTGTGGTTGTGGTTTTGGTTTTGGTTTTGGTTGTGCGCGGCCGGGACTGCTATGGGCGCGCCCGGGCGCGAGGGATATGCTCGGGGGTATGGAGAGCTACGATTTCGAGGGGCTGGAGGCGTTCAGGGTCGCACTGGAGGTTGCGGTTCTCGGGGACGAGGCCTTCGCGCGGCTCCGTTCCGTTCGGCCGCACCTGGCCCACCAGATCGGGCGCTGCAGTCTCTCGGCCATGCTGAACACGGCGGAAGCGACCGGTCGCAGAACACCCGCCGACCAGGCACACTTCTATTCCATCGCACGCGGCTCCGGCGCGGAAACCGCAGCCGCGTTCCTCTTCTGCGAGCGTCGCCGGCTGCTCCCCAGCGAGATGACGTCCCGGGCCCGAGAGCTGCTCCTGCCATTGCTCAAGATGCAATCCCGACTCGCCCGGCCCCGTCCTCCGTCCACCGGCCCACGCCCCTGAACCCAAACCCAAACCCAAACCCAAACCCAAACCCAAACCCAAACCCAAACCAAAACCAAACCAAGACCCAAACCAAAACCAATAACCGGATTCGCCCCTGACCCCCCGTCCGTCCCGAAGGACCCGCGGGACAAGGACCCCCGCGGCGCCCCCCGTTGACGCAGGCGTCCATAGGTGTAAGATTGGTGTAGAGGTGTAACCATGGCACTGAACATAAAGAACCCGGAGGTGGAGCGGCTCGCGGCCGAGCTCGCTCGCCTCACCGGAGAGACGAAGACCGAAGCGATCCGCCGGGCGCTGAACGAACGGTATGCGCGCGTGCGGAGCCGGGTCACGGACGCGGGTCGGCGGGAGCGCGTGCTGCGTTTCCTGGAGACGGAGGTCTGGGCGCGTGTGCCGCCGGACCAGCTCGGCCGCGCCCCGGACAAGGCGGAGCGGGAGGCGATCCTCGGCTACGGCCCCGAGGGCGTGTGATCGTCGATTCCTCCGCGCTCCTGGCCGTCATCTTCCGCGAGCCCGGCTATCAGGAGCTCATCAACCGCGTGGAGGCAGCAGACGCGGTCACCGCCGGAGCGCCGACGCTGGCCGAGACCGGCATCGTGCTCCATTCCCGACTGGGCGAGGCGTCCCGCGGATTGCTGGAGCGGGTGCTGGACGAGCTCGGCATCCAGGAGATCCCCTTCGGCGAGATCCACTGGCGGGAAGCCGTCGAGGGCTTCCGCCGCTTCGGGAAGGGCCACCACCCCGCCGCGCTCAACTTCGGCGACTGCCTGACCTACGCCGCGGCCCGCCTCTCGGGGGAGCCGTTGCTGTTCGTGGGGAAGGATTTCTCGAAGACTGACCTCGAGGCGGCCTGACCTTCCGGGGCGGCGACTGACCTCGGGACCCTGGGGCCGCAGCCGCGGCCGGATTCCCGAGTCCAGCAACTGGCCGCCCACCGGAGGCCAGGGCAGGATCACGCGTTCTTGAGATCGACGGAAGATGCGGGGCGCGCCAACACCCGGCGCCCACCTCACCTGTCCACGAAACCGGGTCAGGCCCACCAAAACCAAAACCAAACCAAAACCAAAACCAAACCAAAACCAAACCAAAACGCCCACCCAAACCCCAACCCCGGCCACCGGCCCCCTGGCTCAGGACCCTACCGAACCGCCCGCGCCACCGCCTCCCCGAACCCCCCCGTCGTCCCCTTTCCCCCCAGGTCCGGCGTGGTCGCCTCGCCGGCGAGGATGGCGTCCTCGAGGGCGCGGCGGATGCGGCGGGCGGCGTCGCCCTGCCCGATGTGGTCGAGCATCATGCAGGCGGCCAGCATCATGGCGCCGGGGTTGGCGATGTCCCTTCCTGCGATGTCCGGCGCGGAGCCGTGGACGGGCTCGAAGATGGCGGCATCCTTGCCGATGTTGCCGCCGGGGGCGAGGCCGAGGCCGCCGACGAGGCCGGCCATGAGGTCGCTCAGGATGTCGCCGAACATGTTCTCCATGACGAGGACATCGAAGCGGTAGGGGTTCAGCACGAGGTTCATGGCGGCGGCATCGACGATCATGTCCTCGAAGGCGACGCGGCCCTCGTACTCCTTCGCGACGCCGCGTCCAACGTCGAGGAAGAGCCCCTGGGTGAACTTGAGGATGTTGGCCTTGTGGACCAGGGTGACCTTCTCGCGGCCGTGCTTCTCGGCGTAGTCGAAGGCGTACCGGACGGCGCGCTCGGCGCCGTAGCGGGTGATGATCATGACCGACTCGGCCGCCGCGTGCGCGTCCTCGCCCACCCCGATGTAGTGCTCGACCCCGACGTAGAGGCCCTCCGTGTTCTCGCGGATCAGCACGAGATCGATGTCCTCGTAGCGGCCGCCCGGCACCAGCGTGCGCGCGGGCCGCACGTTGGCGTAGAGGTCGAACTCCTTCCTGAGCGCCACGTTGATCGAGCGGAACCCGACGCCGATGGGGGTGGTCAGCGGGCCCTTGAGCGCGACGCGCGTGCGCCGGACCGAGTCCATGGTCTCCTGCGGCAGCGGCGAGCTCTTCTCTTCGAGCGCCGCCATGCCGGCCAGCTTCCGGTCCCACGCGATGTCGGCGCCGGCGGCCTCCAGCACGTGGACGGTGGCCTCCGTGATGGCGGGGCCAATGCCATCGCCGGGGATCAGGGTGACGGGCGTGGGCATGATCGGCGCTCTCCGGGGATGCGGTGGAGCCGGTGCGCGGCCGGCCGGGCTCTCGGCGTCAGTGGCGCGCGGAGGCGGGCAGCAGCGCGCGTGCCAGCGCGCGGGCGGCGGTGGCGACGGCGCGCCCGTCCGGCTCCGGGCGCACCTCGCCGGCGACGACCGCGTACCAGAGCACATCGCCGCCGAAGGTGTCGATGAGCGCGGCCGTGGCCTCGAGGCGGCCGTGGGCGGAGTCCACCGGAACGAAGGCGATGCGCACGGGCACGAGCGCCAGCCGGGCGTCCACGAGGGCCGCCATGCGGCGCAGGTCGCCGAAGAGCGGGTCGCCTATGCTGCGCAGGCGCATCCGGGCGAAGTCGCCGACGGCAAGGGCGTGCGGGTCGATGGCCAGGGCGGGGTTGCGGGCGAGCGCCGCCTCGACCTTCGCGGCGCCGACCCAGTGCACGTTCGGCGCGGCATCCACGAGCCAGTCGGCGGCCTCGGCGTCGAAGTCGGCGGCGAGGCGGCGGCCGCCGCCCCCGGCCCCGCTCTGCGCGGGCACGATCATCACCGTGGCGCCGGAGAGGTCGGGGGCGGGGGGCGGCGCATCGGAGGCGGAGGGCGGTCGGGCGGTCCGGGGCGCACACGCCGCGAGGGCGGCGGCCAGCGCGGCGGCCGCCGCGAGGCGGGCCGGCCGCGCGCGAGGGCGGCGGCGGGAGCGTCGCCTGGATGAGCTCAGCGGTTCTTCCACTCGGGCGTGCGCTCCTCGCGCCAGGCGGCCAGCCCCTCCTGCGCGTCCTCGAGCTCGAGCAGCTGCCGCAGGAAGAGGGACTTCACCCTGGGCAGCGCCTCGTCGTAGGAGGCGTAGTAGGCGGCGTACTGCGCCTGCTTGGCGAGCTGGAGCACGGGCCCGCTCTTGCTCGTGATCTCGCGCACGAACGCGTCGAGGTCCTCGTCGAAGCGGCCGGGCGCGAAGATGCGGTTGGCCAGCCCGTAGCCGAGCAGCTCGCGCGCGCCCACCTCGCAGCCGGTGAGGATCCACTCCATGGCCTTGCGGCGGGGCGCGACGCGCGGCAGCACGGTCGTGGCGATGGTGGGGAAGATGCCGTGCGTGATCTCGGGCAGCTGGAACGTGGCGTTCTCGGCGGCGACGATCAGGTTGCAGCCGAGCGCGAGCTCCCAGCCGGCGCCCGCGGCGCGACCCTCCACGGCGGCGATGGAGACCAGGTCCATCATCCGCAGCGACTCGAACACCCGGTGGTAGAGCCCGAGCAGCCGGCGCACGCGGGCCTTCCCGAACTCCCCCAGGTCCAGCCCGTCGCTGAAGGTGTCGCGCGCGCCGCGCAGCACGAGCACCTCGAGCTCCACATTGTCGCGTATCTCGTCGAGCGCGCGGTTGATCTCCTGCACCATCGCGCCCGTCAGCATGTTGCGGGGCTCGTGGTCCAGCGTGAGCACCGCGTGTCTTTCGGCAATGGCCAGCTCCAGCAGCTTGTAGCCCATATCCGTCGCACCGATCGTCTTTCGGGAATCTCCACTACAGCAGGTGCCCGCCATCCACGGGAATGACCGCCCCGGTGATGTGGCGCGCCCGCTCCGAGCACAGGAACACCACCACGTCCGCCACGTCCTGCGGGTCGCCCAGCCGGCCGAGCACGCTCCGGTCCCGCGCCCGATCGAGCACCTCCGGCGAGACGCCCGCCGTCAGACGGGTGGTCCGGATGTAGCCGGGCGCCACCGCGTTGACGTTCACGTTCGACGGCCCGAGCTCCACCGCCGCCGAGCGCGTGAGCCCGAGGATCCCCGCCTTCGACGCCGCGTAGTTGGCCAGCCCGAACTCGCTGCGCAGCCCGTGCACCGAGCTGACGTTCACGATCTTGCCGAACTGCTGCGCCCGGAAGAGCGGCGCCACCGCCCGGATCATGTGGAACGTGCCGGTGAGGTTGGTGTCCACCACGTCGCTCCACTGCGCATCCGTCATCCGCCAAAGCGCCCGGTCCTGTGCCACGCCCGCGTTGTTGACCAGAATCTGGACCCCGCCGAGCGCCGTCTTCGCGTCGGCGACGAAGGCCTCCACGCGCCCCGCGTCGCGCACGTCGCACTCGCGGCAGAACACCGCCACCTCGAGCCGCCTCAGCTCCGCGGCCGTGCGCTCGGCCTCCTCCTCCGTGCGCCCGTCCCGGTCATCGATGTAGTTGAAGGCGACGTGCACGCCCTGGCGCGCGAGCTCCAGCGCGATCGCGCGGCCGATCCCGGTCGCGCCGCCGGTCACGATCGCGCACAGCCCGCGCATCCCACCCTGCCCCTGCGCGGGCTGTGGCCGCGTCTCGACCATCTCGGCCAGGAACTGCTCCACGGCGGGGTCCGCAACCTCCGAGACCGTGCCGTTGCCGCCGTCCTCGCCGCCTTCCCGCCGGCCGTGTGGCGTCAAGTCCGCTCCCCCTCGAAAGGCCTGGCCCCCACCGCCGGCGGCGGGGGTAACCCGGGACAGCATTCGAGGATGCCGCCTGGCCATGGCCCTGTCAAGCAACCGCGAGCCGGGTAGCGTCCCAGGACATTATCCGACCGGCATGCTGCGGGTGGGGGTGCCGCCTGGATCCCGCGATCGTCGCGTCCTGGGACCGTGCACGACCCGCCGCTCGCCTGCGCGCCGGAAGCGAGAATCGGATCGTGCACGCCGGGCGGTCCCAAGGCGCCGCTCGATCAGGCCGGGGAGAACGAGTGGCGAGTTGGGCCGGGATCGCGAGCAGGAGTCGCCACTCGCGCGCCGGAGCAGGGCGAGCGGCGCGTCGTGCAGCCCGAGCGGGCCGCGGTTCTACTCCTGCGGCTCTTCCGGGGACGCGGCTTCGGCCTCGCGCTGCTCGGAGCGGTGCTTGATGGTGCGGCCCTCGACGAGGAAGACCACGTCCTCGGCGATGTTGGTGGCGAGGTCGGCGATGCGCTCGAGGTTGCGGGAGGCCAGGAACCAGTCCATGCCGGCGGTGATCTTGCGCGGGTCCTCCATCATGTGGGTGAGGAGGATGCGGAATACGTTGTCGTGCAGCTCGTCGACGCGGTCGTCGCGGCGGCCGATGTCGCGGGCGAGTTCGCTGTCGAGGCGGATGAAGCTATCGAGCGAGTCGGCGAGCATCTCGGTGGCGAGGCGGACCATCTCCTCGATCTCGGGGAGCGGCGGGAAGGGGGCCGCGCCGGCGATGTACTCGACCTCCTCGGCGATGTTGACGGCGTGGTCGCCGACGCGCTCGAGGTCGTTGGCGATCTTCATGGCCATGGTGATGAAGCGGAGGTCGCGGGCCATCGGCTGCTGGAGGGCGAGCAGCTGGATGGCGAGCTCCTCGACCTCGACCTCGAGGGCGTCCACGGCCCGGTCGCGGCGCATCGCCTCGGCGGCCAGCTCGGGGTCGCGGTCGAGCAGCGCGCGGACGGCCAGCTTGACCATCTCCTCGGCCAGCCCCGCCATCCCCACGAGGCGGGACTGGAGCTTGTCCAGCTCGACGTGGAAGTGCCGCTGCGCCTGTGGCATTATCCGAACCTCCCGGTGATGTACGCCTCGGTGCGGGGCTCGCGCGGGTTCGTGAACAGCGCCTCGGTGGCGCCGTACTCGACGAGGTCGCCCAGGTAGAGGAACGCCGTCAGCTCCGAGACCCGGGCGGCCTGCTGCATGTTGTGCGTGACGATGACGACGGTGTACTCCTGCTTCAGCTCGAAGATGAGGTCCTCGATCTTCTGCGTGGCGATCGGATCGAGCGCGGAGGCGGGCTCGTCCATGAGGATCACCTCCGGCTCGACCGCGAGCGCACGCGCGATGCAGAGGCGCTGCTGCTGCCCGCCGGACAGCGAGAACGCGCTCTGGCCGAGCCGGTCCTTCACCTCGTCCCAGAGCGCGGCGCGCTCGAGCGAGCGCTGCACCACCGCATCGAGGTCCACGCGCATCCGGTTCACGCGCGGCCCGAACGCCACGTTCTCGTAGATCGAGCGCGGGAACGGGTTCGGCTTCTGGAAGACCATGCCGATGCGGCGCCGCACCTCGACGGGGTCCACCGCGGGGTCGTAGAGATCGACGTCGTCGAAGCGGATGCTCCCCTCCACCCGCGCGCCCGGGATCAGGTCGTTCATGCGGTTGAAGGAGCGCAGCAGCGTGCTCTTGCCGCACCCGGACGGCCCGATGAACGCCACCACCCGGCGCTCCGGGATGGCGATGGAGACGGACTTCACCGCCTGCGTGCTGCCGTAATATACGGAGAGGTCGATCGCCTCGAGCGCGGTCGGCCCCGTGTCGTCGTCCTGCCGCGTCGCCACCCTGTGCTCCTCCCCTCGATCGAATGCCGCGGCCGCGACGGGATCGGCTCCCGCCGCCGCCGTCCGAAGCCCCGGAGGCTGACGATCACGTGCGCCCCGCGCAAGACTCCATCGACTGGCGCTCGGCGGACCGGTCCTCGTCCCGTCCTCGTCGTCTGGCGATGAATGGCGGAACGGCGGCGGCGCCGCAAGCCGCGCCTCAGTGCCGGCTGGCCGGGAGCTCGAAGGAGAGGGCGAGGTCGGGGTCCGTGAAGAGGGCGTCGTCGGGGTCGCAGAAGGCTCGCAGCGGGTGGCGGCGCAGCAGCCGCAGGAAGGCCGCGGCGAGGCCGTGGATCTCCACCTGCGCGCCCTCGGCCTGCTCGCGCTCGAGCGCGCTGGAGAGCATCTGCGCGCCGACCGGGTCGATCCCGTCGAGGCCGGACGCATCGAGCAGTACCCGCCGCACGCCCCTGCGGCGGCGCAGCAGCCCGGCGACCGAGCCGGCCAGCCCGGCGTCGAGGCGGCCGGAGATCCGGGCGGCCAGGGTGCCTCCGGAGAGGGCCACGACGGTGCAGACGGTGGGGTGCGAGCGCTTCACGGGGCGGAACCTCCTGCAAGGGATCGGGTCACGCCCGGAATCTGGGGCGGCTCCGTCACGTCGGGAGCCGGAGGTTCGTCACGCGTGTGTCACGGCCTCGGCGGGCGGAGCGGGCGCGGGCAGCCGCAGGCGGATGGTGGTGCCGCGCCCGAGCTGGCTCTCGGCGCCCACCTCGCCGCCCATGCTCTCGACCATGTGCCTCACGATCGAGAGCCCGAGCCCGGTGCCGCCCTCGGCACGCGAGCGGGCGGGATCCACGCGGTAGAAGCGCTCGAAGATGCGCGGCAGCGCGTCGCCGGGGATGCCGGAGCCGGTATCAGCGACCTCGAGCACCACGCACGCCGCGCCGGCGGCCACGCCACTCGCGGGCGCCGCGGCGCGCGCGGCGCGGCGGGCGGCGAGCAGGGTGGCGTCGCCGAAATCGCGCGAGACGCGCACCTCGATCCGCCCGCCGGGGGGCGTGTGCCGGAGCGCGTTGTCGAAGAGGTTGGTGAAGATCTGGCCTAGCCCGCGCGCATCGGCGAGCACGCGGGCGGGCGCGGCGGGCACGATGACCTCGACGTCTGCCTGCGCGGCCCGCTCGCGGAACGGCGCCCACGCGTCGCGCGCGATGTGCATGGCGTCCACCGGCTCGAGCTCCGGCCGCCAGCCGCCGGATTCCAGCCGGGAGAGGTCGAGCAGGTCGTCCACGATCTGCTGGAGCCGGCCCGCGTTGCGCGCGATGGTGTCGAGGAAGCGCAGGCGCGTCTCGGCCGGCAGCGCGTCATCCTCCATGAGCGTCTCGGCGTAGCCGCGGATCGAGGTGAGCGGCGTCTTCAGCTCGTGGCTCGCGTTGGCGACGAAGTCGCGCCGCACGCCCTCCAGCCGGCGCAGCTCCGTGAGGTCCACGATCACGACGGCGGTGCCGCCCGCCTGCGGCGCCGCCGCCGCGAGCGGCCGCGCCAGCACGAGCAGGCGGCGGGCGTCCCAGGCCACCTCGCGCGCCTCTGCGGCGCCGGTCCGGACCGCGTGCTCGAGCACCTCGCGCAGCTCCGCGTGCCGCACCAGCGACGCGATCGGCTGGCGCTCCGCCCTCGGGGGAAAGCTGAGCAGCGCTCGCGCCGCCGCGTTCGCGCGCACCACGCGCCCGTCCGGGCCGAGCTGCACGATCCCCTCCCCCACCGCGTCCACCAGCGACGCCATCTCCTCGCGCTGCCGGTCCGCCAGCGCGAGCCGCGCCCGCAGGTCGCCCGCCACCAGGGAGGCCGCGCGCGCGAGCGCGTTCAGCTCCGCGATCGAGGAGAGCACGGTCTCCGGGTGCCCCGCCCGGGCGCCGCCGTGCAGCGCCGCCCGCATCCGCAGCACCGTGCGCGAGAAGCGGCCGCCCAGGAACACGGCGGCCGCGACCGCGAGCGCTCCCCCCACGGCGGCGCCGATCAGCATGGCGCCCCGGGTCGCGGCGACCATGTCCGCGATGGCGCGCGGCGAGAGGTCGAGCTGCGACAGGCTCGCGCGCAGCGCGATCCCCGCCGTGACCAGCGCGGCCCCCGTCGCCGCCGCCCCGGCGAGGATCGTCCCCAGGACGAAGACGGTGCGCGCCCGCAGCGTGCGCGGCCTCATGCCCCGTCGCCTGGCGGGCGAAAGCGGTAGCCGAAGCCGCGCACCGTCTCGATCAGGGCGGCGCTCTCCCCGAGCTTCGAGCGGAGCCGTTGCACGTGCATGTCGACCGTCCGTGTCTCGATCCTGGCGTGGATGTCCCACGCCGACTCCAGCAGCTGCTGCCGGCTCTGCACCCTGCCACGCCGCTCCATCAGCGTGACCAGCAGCCGGAACTCCGTCGGCGTCAGGTCGAGCTCCCTGCCCGCCACCGTGGCGCGCATCGCGTTCAGGTCCACCGCCACCGCGCCCGCGCGGAGCACCCGCCCCGAGCCCGGGACCGGCGGCGCCTGCGCCCGCCGGAGCACCGCCGCCACCCGCAGCACCAGCTCGCGCGGGCTGAACGGCTTGGTCAGATAGTCGTCCGCGCCGAGCTCCAGCCCCCTGATCCGGTCCGCCTCGTCGCGCCGCGCCGTCAGCACCACCACCGGCACCTCCGCGCTCTCAGAGCGCCGCCGCAGCTCCGTCAGCACCTCGAACCCGCCGAACCCCGGCAGCATGAGGTCCAGCAGGATCAGGTCCGGCCGCTCGTGGGACACCGCCTCCAGCGCCTCCGCACCGCCCCCGGCCGTCCGTACCCGGTACCCTTCCTTCGTCAGGTGGAAGGCGACGAGGGCCGCGATGTCCCGCTCGTCCTCGACCACCAGCACCTTCGGCGACTTCGCCCCGGTTTCCATTTTCGCTCCTGAGTACCCTCCAGTCCGCCGCCCGCTCCCCCCCGGCCCGCCGCGCGCGTACACCGACTTCCGTACGGTGGAAGCATTACCGCGCCGGCGTCAAGCATTCGTCATGACGAGGTAACGGTTGGATCACGGAGGACGACGGACGGGCACGGGCACGGGCAGGGGCACGTTCATGTCCACGTTGACGGGCACGGGCACGGGCACGGGGGCGGGCATCAACTGAAGGCAGACACGGAAGGCAGGGGGCAGGTTCAAGGGCAGGTTCAAGGGCAGGTTCAAGGGCAGGTTCAAGGGCAGGTTCAAGGGCAGGTTCAAAGGCACGTTCAGGTTTACGGGCAGGGATGGCGTGGCGTTACGGGGAATTTACGGGGGCGTCGCGGGGGAGTTGCGGGAGCGGGCGAGGTTTCCGGTGGACCCGGATGGAGGCGACCGGATGATGACCCTGCTCCTGTTCCTCGGCGCCCACGACGAACGCGCACTGCACGCCCTGGTGCTGCGGCGGCGGCCCTGGCTCGACCGCGTGGTGCGCGCCGGGACCCACCTGGGGGACGCCGCCGTTACGATCCCGGCGGCGCTCGCGCTGCTTGCCAACCCGGCATGGCGCGCCGCGGGCGTGCCGGCGGCGCTCGCGCTCGCCGTTTCCCACGCGCTGGTGCAACTCCTCAAGCGCACGGTCACGCGCCCCCGCCCCCGCCTCCCCGTCGGCATCGCCTCGCTGATCGAGCCGCCGGACCGCTTCAGCTTCCCCTCCGGCCACGCGGCCGCCGCCCTCTCGCTCGCCCTCCCCCTGGCCGCCCGGCTGCCGCTCCCCGCCGCCGTCGCCGTCCTCGTGCTCGGCCTGGCCGTCGGCCTCTCGCGCTGCTACCTCGGCGTCCACTATCCCGGCGACGTCCTCGCCGGATGGCTCCTCTCCGCCGCCGCCCTCCTCGCCGGCTCCCTGCTCCACTGATCCAGCCCCGAGTCCCGAACGCCGAGCCCGGAGCCCGCCCCTATCCCACCGCCCTCCCCCGCACCGCCGTCCACGACAGCGCCCGCACCGGCTCTCCCGTGTCCAGGTCCCTGTTCGGCAGCGTGTCGAGCCCGGCAGCCGCGTGGTGCGCCAGCAGCTCGGGGAAGGCGCGCAGATGGGCCGAGACGGCGGCGGCGAGACGTGGAGATGGTCGTACCGGGCCGAGGACGACGCGGACCAGGCGGGGCACCTTGCGCCCCGGCCAGGCCGGCGGCGGCGCTCCCGTCGCCAGGCGGCGCTCGAGCAGCAGCACGGGCCGGATGCAGCGGGCCAGTGAGCGTCCCGCGGCGAGGATCGTGCGCGCCGCGATGCGGAGGGCATAGACGTCGCGGAGCACCGCGGCGAGGAAGCGGGCCTCGAGGCTGCCGAACCGCGCTCCGGCGGCGGCCCGGCCGAGTGCGCCCGTCCCCGCCACGTAGCCGACCTCCAGCCCCAGCTCGACGCGCAGGTGGGCATCCTCGAAGGCGTGGGGGTCCGGCGGCACCCGGGCTTCGGCGCGGAGCAGCGCACGAGCGTCGGCGTTGACCACCGGGTGCAGCGCGCCGTCCACGAGCACGTGCGTGAGCCAGCCCCAGGCGTAGCCGCGCTGGACGTCGGTGCGCGCGCCATCGATGAGCGCGCGGCACAGGTCGCCGCTGTGGTGGGTGTGGACGAGATCGGAGAGAAAGTGCGCGCCGCCTGGATAGAGCCCCATGTCCGGGGCAAGGGCGCCGAAGAGGAACGCCCGCACCGCCCGCTCGTCGCCCGCGGCGAACGGCGCCGCGCGACCGCCGGCGCGCCACGCCTCCAGCAGCGCGGCCGCGTGGTGGAGGTGGACGGCGATCCCGGGCAAGCGCGCCTCAGGCGGCGACGGCGCGATCCGCGCGCGCCCGCACAAGGCGCGCGACCGCGACCGCCGCGTCCGCCCGTCCGAGCGCGGCGGCGCGGGCCGCGAGCGCCCGGCCCGGCGCCGGCTCGGCGAAGAAGCGCCGGAGCATCGCCCGCAGCATGTCGCCATCCGGGGCGGCGATGGCCGCACCGGCGCCGATGAGGACCGCCGCATTGCCCTCCTCGTGGCCGGGCACGCCGCGGGTCAGGATCAGCGGCGTGCCGACCGCCAGCGCCTCGCTCGTGGTGAGGCCGCCGGGCTTGGTCACGACCACGTCCGCGGCGCGCATGAGCCGGTCGATGTCCTTCACGTACCCGAGCGGCGTCAGCGCCGGGCCGGCCCGGCGCGCGACCAGCCGCCGCCGGGCCGCATCGTTGCGGCCGCACACCGCCAGCACCCGCAGCCCGGGCACGCCGGAGGCGAGGGCCGCGTCCACGGCCTCCTCGACGGCGAAGCCGAGGCCGCCTCCCATGACGAGCGCCACGGGCCCGCGCCGCTCGAGGCCCAGAGCCCGCCGGGCCGACTCCCGGTCCGGACTCGCCGCGAACCGCGCGGAAAGCGGGATCCCGGTGACGTCCACGCTGGCCGCCACGCCCCGCGCCCGGAGCTCCCGCGCCAGCGCCGGCAGCGCGACGAAGTACTGCGCCACGCCCCGCTGCACCCAGTAGCGGTGCAGCGTGAGATCCGTGACCACCAGCGAGAACGGAGGCATTCCCGGCCGCCCGGCACCGAGCTGGCACGGCAGGAAGTGCGTGCACACCACTGCCTCCCAGCGGCCCGAGCGGACCAGCCGCCGGAAGCGCCGGAACAGCACCCGCTGCGCCACCCCGCCCCAGGCGGCCGTGTCCGGCCCGCGGCCGTCCGTGCACGCGTAGATCTCCGCCCAGAGCCCCGGCGCCCGCGCCGCAATCAACTCGTAGCCGCCGCCGTACGCCGCCGCCAGCCAGCGCGGCGCGAGGGCCAGTATGTCCACGTGCTCCACCGGCCGCCCCGGCGACTCCGCCGCGAACGCCTCCCGCAGCGCCTCGCCCGCCCGCACGTGCCCGGTGCCCGCGCTGCCCGAAACAATGAGGATGCCTCGATCGGCCGTCATGGTCGCCTCCCCGGCTCCCGGTTCGTCCGCAATCTCGCCGGCGGCCATCACGGACGGGTCACGGTGCGGTAAAACGTTGCGCGGTCGAGCGGAAACGATCCCCCGAACCCCTGGCTCCCACCCGCCCCTCCGCTTACCTTGCCGCCGCCGCACGCGCCGCGGCCCGCGGGCGCCGCGCCCCGGTTCGCCCCCGCCACGGAGCCTCAGGCGACGATGCTGCCGCACGCCTTCTTCCTCCTCGGCCTGCTCGCCACCTCCGCGGCCTTCGCGCTCCTCGAGATCCAGATCGAGGACGGCCACGGCTGGGCCGGCGCGCTGCCGACCTGGCGCTTCGAGAACCGCTGGACCCGCCGCTTCCTCGGCGCCCGCCCGATCACGGGCTACCACCTCTTCATGCACGTCCTCGTGCTGCTCCTCGCGCACCTCGCCTACTTCGTGGGCGTGCGGCCGATGCTCCGGCTCGAGGCGCGGATCCTCGCCTTCGTCATCCTGTTCTGGATCCTCGAGGACTTCCTCTGGTTCATCTTCAACCCCGCCTGGGGGCTGCGCCGATTCCGCCGCGCCGAGATCCCCTGGCACGCCCGCTCCTGGTGGTGGATCATGCCCCGGGATTACTGGATCTTCCTACCCGTGGCGGGGCTGCTGTACTGGCTCGGCTGGCGGTGAGGGAGGGAGAGGGGGAGGGGGAGGGGGAGGGTGGGGATGCGGATTGGGGTGAGTACAGGGTGAGGGTGAGGGCGAGGGGGGGACTCAGCTCACACGCGCGGCCGCCAGCACGCGCTTCCACTGCTCGTCGGTGACGGGCTGCACGGCCACGCGCGGCATGCGGACGAAGCTCATCTGCGCGAGCTCGGGATCGGCCTTGAGCTCGGCGAGCGGGAGCGGACGGGGAAGGGCGGCCTCGGGCACGAGGTCCACGACCGCGCGGTCGGGGGCGGTGGGGTCGGGGTAGGGGCCGCGGGCGACGGTGGCGGTGCCGACGAGCGCCTTGTCGGGGGCGGTGTGGTAGAGGAGGACGGCGTCGCCTTCCTCGACCTTGCGCAGGTTCCGTTGCGCGGCGCTTCCGGCGATGCCGTCCCAGACGGCGCGCTTCTCCCGGACGAGCTCGGCCCAGCCGTAGCTCTTCGGGTCGGCGAGGAAGACCCAGCGCTGCGCGGCCATCAGGGGGCGCCCGCGGGGGTGGAGGGCGAGTGCGTCGCGGCGCCGTCGCCGTCGCCCCGCGCGACCTCTCCGTCGCGCCCGGCTCCGTTGCCCGCCCCTTCCGCGTACTCCGCGCAGCAGGCGCGGACCTCGGCGTCGCTGAGCACGTGGTCGGTGCGCTTGGCGAGGTCGAACACGTGCTGGCAGAGGCCCTCGTCCGCGGCATCGAAGCCGTGCTCGGCGAGCCAGTGCTTGACGTTGGACATGCCGCTCACGTGGCTGATCTCGATGACCTGCCGGCGGCCGAAGAACGCGGCGGGCACGCCGGAGTAGACGCGGTCGGCCAGCCACTCGTCGCCCTTCTGGCGCGCCTTGATGATGGCGGCGGCATGGACGCCGGTGCCGGTGCGGAACGCGTCCGCGCCGATGACGGAGTAGCTCGGCGCGATCGGCACGCCGGTGGCGCGGGAGACGGCCTCGCAGTAGTCGGAGAGGCGCGCCAGGTCGTGGTCGTGGATGCCGAGCAGCTTGAGGTTCACGAGCAGCACGTCCATCTCGGTGTTGCCGACCCGCTCGCCGATGCCGAGCGCCGTGCCGTGCACGCGCTGGGCGCCCGCCTCGATGGCAGCCAGCGTGTTGGCGAGGCCGAGGCCGCGGTCGCGGTGGCCGTGCCAGTCGATCCCGACGTCCTTCCCGGTCGGCGCGACGATCTCCTCGCGCACGAACCGGACGAGCTGCCGGACGCCCTCCGGGATGGCGTGGCCGACCGTGTCGGCGATGCAGATGCGCCGGGCGCCGCACTCGATGGCCAGCGTGTAGAGCCGCTTCAGCACCTCCGGCCGCGCGCGCGTCGTGTCCTCCGTGACGTACATCACCGGCAGCCCCTCGGCGGTCGCGAAGGTGACCGCGTCCTCCGTCGCCTGGAGCATCCGGTCCAGCGTCCAGCCTTCGGCGTACTGGCGGATCGGCGACGAACCGATGAACGTACAGGCCTCGATCGGGATGCCGGTCTCCTGCGAGATGCGGGCGATCGGCTCCACGTCGGCGCGAACCGTGCGGGCCGCGCAGTTGGCGCCGATCGGCAGCCGGTTGCCAGCGATCTCCCGCGCCAGCGCCCGCACATCCGCGACGGCGCGCGGCCCCGCGCCGGGCAGCCCGATGTCCGCCGTGTGGATGCCGAGCGCGACCATGAGGTTGAGGATCTCGAGCTTGGCCTCGATCGGCGGGTCGAGCACCGACGGCGACTGCATCCCGTCGCGCAGCGTCTCGTCGTCCAGCTCGATCCGCCCGACGCGCGTGTAGTCGAACGCGCCGGGCGCGCTGTTCCAGTCGTAGATCAGATCGTCGTGCTGCATGGCAGGCGGCTCCTGGAGGGGCGGGCATCGCCTTCGAAAGATGACCGGCGGCGCGTTACCTTGTCAAACGGGCGAGGCGCCTTTCGCGCCGCGGGAGCGACCCGCGGCCTGGGCGCCGCCCGCCGCCGGGAAAGGGATCGGGATGAGCTCAGTCAGGGATCGGAGGCCGGACGCGAACCCCCTGGCCGCCCTCGAGGCGGACCCCGCCGTGGCGGAGGCCCGGCGCCTGGCGCACGCCGGCGACGAGGAGACGCTCGCCGACATGCTCGAGCTCGTGGCCATCCCCGCGCCGCCCTTCGGCGAGGAGGAGCGCGGCCGCCGGCTGGCGGAGCGGTTCCGCGAGATCGGCCTGCTGGACGTCGTGACCGACGCCGTTGGCAACGTGCTCGGCCGCCTGCCGGGGCCCGCCTCCGGCGAGGCCAGCCCCGTCCTGCTCGCCGCTCACCTCGACACCGTCTTCCCGGAGGAAACCCCGATCCGCGTGCGCCGCGAGGGCGGGCGCATCCTGGCGCCCGGCATCTCCGACAACTGCCGCGGGCTGGCCGCCATGCTCGCCGTCGGCCGTGCCATGACCGGCGCCGCCCTCGCGCCGGCGCGCCCGGTCGTGCTCGTTGGCACCGTGGGCGAGGAGGGCGTCGGCGACCTGCGCGGCGTGAAGCACCTCTTCCGCGAGGGCGCGCCGTGGCGGCGGGCCGAGGCGTTCATCAGCCTCGACGGCACGGGGCTCAGGCGCATCGTCAGCCGCGCCATCGCCTCGCGGCGCCTGCGCGTCGTGATCCGCGGACCGGGCGGCCACTCCTGGGCCGACTACGGCCTGGCCAACCCGATCCACGCGCTCGCGCTCACCGCCGCGGAGATCGCCCGCACCAGCGTGCCGCACCGGCCGCGCACCTCCCTCACCATCGGCCGCATTGGCGGCGGCACGAGCGTCAACGCCATCCCCGACGAGGCCTGGTGCGAGATCGACATCCGCAGCGAGGGCCCCGCCCCGATCGACACCCTCGAGGCGCGCATCCGCGACGCTCTCTCCTCCGCGCTCTCCGAGGCCGACGCGCACCGCCGCAGGGGCACGCCCGTGCTCGAGCCGGACGTCGAGCTGATCGGCGACCGGCCCGGCGGCGAGACACCCGCGGACTCCCCGCTGCTCGCCACCGCCCGCGCCGCCACCCTGCTCGTCGGCGAGTCCACCGAGCTTGTCGGCTCCTCGACCGACGCGAACCTGCCGATCGCGCTCGGCATCCCGGCCATCGCCATGGGCGCCGGCGGGGAAGCGGGCGGCACGCACACCACCGAGGAGTGGTACAGCAACGAGAAGGGCCCAGAGGGCGTGGAGCGGGCGCTGCTCACCGTGCTGGGGGTGGCGGGGCTGGCCGGGGCGGGGTGAGCGGTCGCCGCCCGCGGCCGCGAGGGGCGCAGCCGGTAGCCCGCGCCCGGGACCGACCGGACGCCGCCACCCCCGCGCCGGCGGCCCGCGGCGCGCCGGCAACGGGCGGCGGAAGCGTCGCCTACCGCCCCTCGACGTGCAGCAGCGCGGTCCGGCGCGTGAGGAACACGGCCGCCAGGAACAGGACGAGGCCGGCCAGGAAGAAGGCGGTCCAGCCCGGGTGCGGCGAGATCCGGCCGTCGAGGAAGAGGTCGCGGGCATAGACGGCGACGGTGAAGGTGGCCACGGCCGCGAAGAAGCTCGAGTGCTCGCGCCGGATCACGACGCGCCAGGAGAGCGGCAGCTCGGGCCGCGTCCAGCGCGAGAAGTCCGGCAGGAACGCGGGCGTCCGCTCGGCCCAGCGCTCGTACGCCTCCCCGAAGCTGCGCCGCAGGTACTCCTCCTCGGCGTACATGATCCGCTCGTAGTAGATCCAGAAGACGAGGATCACGATCAGCTCGAAGCGCCAGGAGCGGACCCACGCGGCGATCCCCGCCCAGAGCAGGAAGTTGCCGAGGTAGAGCGGGTGCCGGACCACGGAGTAGAAGCCGGTCTGGTTGATGGACCCGCCGCCGGGCGCGCGCGTCTGCCGGGCGGAGGTCCCGGCGGGCACGTGGCCCACGGCGTGGGCGCGGATGAGGAGCCCGAGGAACGCCAGCAGCAGGCAGAAGCCGGACCAGGCGGCCTCCGCCCACGGCGCGAGCCGCGCCGGCGGCGCCAGCCACAGCTCGACGAGCATCAGCGCGATCAGCAGCAGCGGGAAATGGCTCCGCTGCTTGAAGAGCCAGGCTCCGCTCCGCTCCCATTCCTCGCGCAGCGGCACGCGGCCTAGTACCGCGCCACAGTGGTCATGATGCGTAAAGGCGGTGGAGCTTGGATCGCGCATCGGAGACAGTGAAACGCCAGGTGGTGGGAGCTCGGACGGCGTTGCGGGGGGTCTCCCAGGCGAGGGTCTCGGCCCGCAGCCGGTTGACGTTGTCAAGGCGGCGGTGCAGGCACTGGCGACCGAGGATCGAGATCTCGATTTCGGCCATGTTGAGCCAGCTCCCGTGCTTGGGCGTGTAATGGAACTCGAGCTTGCGCAGGATACGGCGCGCTTCGGCGGCCTCGAAGGTCTCGTACAGGGCTGCGCCCGTGTGGCTGCTCAGGTTGTCGAGCACGACGCGGATCTTGTCGGCGTCCGCGCAATGCACGTCGACCAGTGCGCGCATCTGCTGGGCGAAGTCCGCATTCGTGCGACGGGCGGTGACGTCCACATGCCGCCAGCCTCGCAGCGGCTCCACGAGCAGGAAGAGGTTGGCGGTCCCGCGGCGCACGTACTCGTAGTCGACGCGTTGGCGCCGACCCGGAGCGGCCGGCACCGGCAGGCGGGTTTCCCCGATGAGCTGGTAGGGCACTTCATCGAAGCACACCACCGGGCGCCGGGGGTCGTAGGGCTCCTGGTAGAGGTCGAGCACGTCCTCCATGCGGCAGACGAAGTCCCAACTCACCGTCGGGATGCACCACGCTTCCTTCTGCCAGGGCTTCAGGTCGTTTTTTTTAGAAGCCGTCGGACCGTCTCGTCCGTGATCGCGTCCACCACACGCAACTCGATCAGCTTGTCGGCCAGGAGCTGCATGGTCCAGCGCACGCGCCCCTCCGGAGGCGCGCTGCACGCCAGCGCGACCAGGAAGGCTTCCTGCTTGCCGTCCAGCAGCCGGGCTTTGCCCGGCCGAGGCCGATCGTTGAGCGCCCGCTCCAAACCGCCCTCGACGAAGCGCAGCCGCGTGCGCTCCACCGTGCACTTCCCCAGGTGCAGCGCGGCCGCAATCGCCTTGTCGGTCACGCCCTCGTCGGCCAGCAACAGGATGCGCGCGCGGTTCACCCGGCGCACCCGCGCCTTGCCGCCCTGGAGCAGGCGCTTGAGTTCGGCCCGCTCGTCGTCCGTGAGGTCCACGATATACTTCTTGGCCATCTGCCCTCCTCGCTGGGGGTCCGACAGAATGGGCCAACAATATAGCACGGAACTTTAGTCCTCACAATCATGATGGCTGAGTACTAGTCCCCCACGAGCACGCTGTGGTCGGCCACGGTCACGCTGCCCGCCACCCGCTCGATGCGCACCGAGGCGCCGATCAGCGAGTCGTGCAGGGCGCAGCCCTCGATGGTCGTCTCGCCGCCCACGATGCAGTCGCGCAGCGTGGAGTCCCGGACCACGCACCCGCTCTCGAGGGTGACGTTCGGCCCGATCTCGCAGCTCTCGAGCGTGACTCCCTCCTCGACCCGCACCGGGGCGTGCACGCGCACGTTCTCGCCGCCGAGCGGCGGCTGGGCGCGGCCGGTCTCGAGCAGGTGGCGGTTGGTCTCGATGAGGGTGCCGACCTGGCCGCAGTCGTACCAGCCGGCCACCTCGCCCACGCGGATGCGGGCGCCGTGGTCGATCATGTACTGGAACGCGTCGGTGATGTAGAACTCGCCGGACGGCCCGGGCGGTCCCTCGAGCGTGTGGTTCACGCCCTCGTAGAAGAGCTTCCAGTCGCGGATGTAGTAGAGTCCAATGTTGGCCAGCTTCGAGATCGGGTCCTGCGGCTTCTCGACGATGCGCTTCATGTAGCCATCGTCATCGGTGACGATGACGCCGAAGCGCTGGTAATCCTCGACCTCGCGCGCCCAGATCACGCCCGCCTCGTCCTCCGGCAGCCGCCGGGCGAGGGTGAGGTCGGCATCGAAGAGGGTATCCACGAAGATGATCAGCACGTCCTGGTCGATCCGGTCCTCCGCCAGCTTCACGGCGCCGGCGGTGCCGTTCTGCACCGGCTGCTCCACGAAATGCGGGCGGAAGCCGGGGTAGCTGTCGCGGATGTAGTCCTCGATGGACTCCTTCAGGTAGCCGGTGATGAAGACGATCTCCTCGACGTCCAGCGCCTGGAGGTCGTCGAGGATGTAGCTCATGACCGGCCGGCCGCCCACGTGCAGCAGCGGCTTCGGCGTGTGGTAGGTCAGCGGCCGCAGCCGCGTGCCCTTCCCGGCCAGGGGAATGATGACTTTCACGAACAGCCTCCGAGCGTGCGCGATCGTTCCCGGCGCCGCGGCCGCGGCGCGGCTCCCGCCCCCGACGCACGGATGATTCCAGCGCCCCAGTGGCCCCGCGTCCGCTTCTTGCTTCCTCACCCGCGCCCCGGGGGGCGGGCGTGCCGCGCCGAAGATGGCGGCGCGCCGGCGGGGCGTCAATCGAGCGGCGGAGGCACGAATGGCGCGCGCGACGGCGCACGAGGTCTTCAACAGCGTGATGGCGTCCGCCCGCGCGGAGCTCGACCGCTCCTCGCTCGGCCTCGCCTTCTCCGGGCTGTCCGCGGGGCTCAACATCGGCTTCAGCTTCGTGGCGGTCGCCGCCGTGCTCGGCATCGCGGGCGCCGGCGGCTCCGGCGCGCTGCTCGCCGCCGTTGCGTATCCCGTGGGATTCATCATCATCATCCTCGCCCGGGCACAGCTCTTCACGGAGAACACGCTGACGCCCGTGCTCCTGGTGCTCGACGAGTTCACGCGCGAGAACCTGCTGAACACGCTGCGTCTCTGGGGCGTCGTGCTCGCATCGAACCTGCTCGGCGCGTTCCTCTTCTCGCTGCTGCTGGCGGAGTTCAGGATCGCGCCGCACATCGAGCTGGGCTGGCTGGTCGCGGCGGCGCGCGCGGCGTACGAGGGAGCCTGGGGCGAGCAGTTCGTGCGCGGACTGCTGGGCGGCTGGCTCATCGCGATCATGGTCTGGACGCTGCACGTCGGCGAGAGCGCGCTGGCGGAGATCGTCCTCGTCTGGATCGCGGCGTTCCTCATCCAGCTCGCCGGCTTCAGCCACAGCATCGCCGGCGCCGTGGAGGTGCTCTTTCTCGCGCACCAGGGGGTCATCACCTACCTTGACTGGTTACTGCGGTTCCAGATCCCGGTCACGCTCGGCAACATCGCCGGCGGCGTCGTCTTCGTGAGCCTCGTCAACTACGCCCAGGTGGTCGGCGCGGGACACGACGTCGAGGTCGCGGAGCGGCGTGAGGAGCTGGAGGCCGCGAAGGGAGAATCATGAGGAGACACGCTTTCATCGTCCTGGCGCTCGCCCTCTCCGGCGGCGGCGCCGGCGCCGCGGCCCAGCAGCCGGGCGCGGGCGCGGCCGCCGCCCGGCGCCCGCCGCGCACCGTCACGGTCAGCGCGACCGCGAGCGTCCAGCGCCAGCCCGACCAGGCGGCCGTCTCGCTGGCCGTCGAGACCCACGCCGCCACCGCCAAGGCCGCCGTCCAGCAGAACGCCGAGCGCATGAACGCGCTCATGGCCACGCTCCGGAAACAGGGGCTCGCGGAGAAGGACATCCGCACGGTCGGCTACGACCTCTCCCCCGAATACGAGCAGCGCACCGGGCCGCAGACCACCCCGCCCAGGATCGTCGGCTACCGCGCGCAGAACACGGTGCGCGTGGTGGTCTCCGGCGTCGAGAAGGTCGGCCCGCTCCTGGACGCCGTCGTCGCGAGCGGCGCGAACCGCGTCATGGGGATCGACTTCCAGCTCGCGGATCCGCTGGCGGCGCGCACCGACGCGCTCAAGGCCGCCGTGGCGCAGGCGCGCCGCGAGGCCGAGGCCGTTGCCGGCGCCGCGGGCCAGCGGCTGGGAGAGCTGCTCGATCTCTCCACGGGCGGCGCGGCGCCCCCGCCGCGGCCCATGTTCGCCGCCCGCGCCGAGATGGCAGCACCCACGCCGATATTGCCCGGTGAGCTCGAGGTCACGGCCTCCGTCACGGCCGTCTACGCCCTGGAGCCGGCGGGGTGAGCCTCCCCGCGCCGTGGCGCGGCCTTACGGAAAACGCCGCCCGGACCGAGGCGGCCTCCCCCGATCCGCGGCTCCGCGGGCGCACCTACGCCATTCCCTTCGAGCGCGTCTGGCGCGCCGCGCTGGCGCTGGCGGCCGAGCCGCCCGGCTGGCGCGTCGTCGGCGCCGACGACCTCGAGGGAGTCATCCGGGCGGAGACCACCAGCCGCCTGTTCCACCGTCTGGCCGACGTGCAGATCCGCGTCACCCTCGACGAGAACGCGCAGACGCGCGTGGACGCCCGCTCCGCCTCCCGCACGGCGCGGGCCGACCTGGGCGCCAACGCCCGCCGCCTGCGCCGCTTCTTCCGCCGCCTCGACCGCGCGCTCGCCCGCGGCGCGGCAAGCTCCGGCTCCAGCTCCGGCACCGCTCCCGCCACCCCGCCGCCGCCCTCCGCCCCGCCGGCGCCGGTGCGGCGGACGGGCGAGGCAGGGACCGGCGCGACCGCTTCGGCCTCCGCGGCGCGCAATCCGGTGGCGGACCGCGCCTGAGCCGCATGGACGTCATCGACTTCCACACGCACCCCTACCGCCCCGAGGACCTCGCGCCGGGCACGCGCGCATTCATCCGCGGCGTCTCGCGCGCGCTGGCCGAGCATGGCGATCGCCTGCGCGAGCCCGCCTACACCGCCGAGCTGCTGCGCGGGCAGGGGATCTCCCGCGCGGTCGTGCTGCCGGAGCACTGCCCCGCCACCTCGGGCAACGTCCGCACCGAGCGCGTGCTCGAGTACTGCGCCGAGGTGCCCGAGTTCTTCCTCCCGTTCGCCTCGGTCGATCCGGTGACCGACCCCGAGCCCGCGCGGCTGCTGCGCGACTACGCGGCCGCGGGCGCCGTCGGGCTCAAGCTCTACCCGTCCTACCAGTTCTTCTACCCGAACGACCCGGCCCTCTACCCGATCTACGAGGCCTGCCAGGAGCTGCGGCTCCCGCTGCTCCTCCACATCGGCAGCTCCGTCATCCCCGGCACGCGCATGAAGTACTGCGACCCGATCCACCTCGATGACGTGGCCGTGGACTTCCCCGACCTCGCCATCGTCATGGCCCACGGCGGCCGCGGCCTGTGGACGGACGCCTGCGGCTTCCTGGCCGCGCACCACTCGAACGTCTACATCGACGTGACCGGCCTCGTCCCCGAGCGGCTGCTCCAGCTCTTCCCCCGCCTCGAGCGGATCGCGCACAAGGTGGTCTTCGGCAGCGATTTCCCCGCCATGCCCCGCTCGCCCGGCGAGAACGTCCGCACCATCGCCGGGCTCGGCCTCGCGCCCGACGCCCTGCGCCGGATCCTGCGCGGCACCGCCGCCCGCCTGCTCCGCCTGGACGGCGACGCACCCGCCGACGACCCCGGTGATGCCTGAGCTTCCCGGCACCGCCCTGTCCCCTGCGGTCGCCCGGCTCGAGGGGGCGCTCGTCGTCGCCTGCGACGACGCCGGCACGATCGCGCCGCTCACGGTCGTCGTGGTGGGCGAGCGCATCGCGGCCGTGGGCGAGCCCGACGCGATGCGTGCGCGCTTCCCCGCCGCCGACGCCATCGACTGCACCGGCCGGGTGCTCCTGCCGGGACTCGTGAACGCGCACCTGCACGCCGAGCTGCACGTGCTCAAGGGGGCCGTCGAGGAGCTGGGGCTGCACGACTGGGAGGAGGCGGACGCCTTCGACGGCGCGCTGGGCGTGCTCTCCGCGACGGATGGCCGGTGGATCCAGCGCGCGGCGATCCGCGCCGCGCTGGCGGACTCGCTGCTCTCCGGCACCACCGGCGTCGGCACCTACGGCGTGACGCTCGGCGCGGACGAGGTGGCCCGCGAGGAGATCCCCGCGCTCGGCCTGCGCGGGCTGGTCACGATCCGCGATCCCGGGTTCGGGGCCCGCGCCTACGACCCCGTCGTGCCGCACGTCTACCGGCTGCACGCGGAGGAGGCGCTCACGGAGGCGGAGCTCGCCGCGGCCGCGATCGCCCACGCGCGCGGCGATCGGCTGGTCATGCACGCCGCGGAGACCGAGCACCGCATCTCTCTGGCGCGAGAGCGCTTCGGCGCGAGCACGATCCGGCTGCTCGAGGCGCGCGGGCTGCTGTCCCCGCGCATGCTGCTGTCCCACGCCGTCCACGTTGACGAGGAGGAGCGCGCGCTCGTCGCCGCGCGCGGGGCACCGGTCCTCAGCTCGCCCGCGGCGGAGCTCAAGCTCGCCGACGGCATCGCCCCGGTGGCGGACTACCTGCAGCGCGGCGCGACCGTCGCGCTCGGCACGGATGCGGCCGTGTGCAACAACGGCAACGACATGTTCCTGGAGATGCGCCAGCTCGGCCTCGTGCAGAAGCTCCGCTGGGGCGCGGCGGCCATGCCGGCGGAGCAGATCTTGCGCATGGCGACCCGGCACGGCGCGCGCGTGCTGTACGGCTCCGGGCGCGCCGGGATGATCGCCGAAGGCAGGCTGGCGGACCTGGTCCTGGTCAACCTCGGCACGCTGCGAATGCAGCCGGCGGTGCACCGCGACGGCCACTCCAACGTGGCCGCGAACCTCGTCTACGCCGCCACCGGCCAGGACGTTACGGACGTGATGATCGGCGGGCGCTGGATCGTGCGGGGGCGGCGCCTCCGGACCGCGGAGGAAGACGCGGTGGTGGAGGCGCTCGCGCGCGCGGCCACCGCCCTCTACGACCGGATCCCCTGAGCGATGACGAAACCCACCAGACTCCCAGAGCTTCCCCGCCGCCTCCCGGTCCTGCCGCTGCGCAGCACCGTCGTCTTCCCGATGGGCGCGGTCGGCGTGCAGATCGGCATGTCGAGCTCCCTCGAAATGCTCTCCGCCCACCCCGCCGACCCGCTGCTCCTCGCCCTCGTCGTGGCGCCCGGCGGGCCGGACGACCCGATCGAGGCCAGGGGGCTGCGCAAGATCGGCATGGCCGCCCGCCTCTCGGACCGGCTGAACCTCCCCGGCGGCACCGTGCAGGGCACCCTTCAGGGGCTGCAGCGGATCCGGCTCAGCGGCGTCGCCGAGACGGAGGGCTATTTCATGGCCCGCGTCGAGGCGGCACGGGAGGAGCCCGCGCCGGAGGGGACGGCGGAGACGCACATCGCGCGCATCCTCATCACCCTCGAGGCGCTCTCCGCCGAGGTGGAGCGGATCCCCCGCGAGGTGCCGCGCATCCTGCGCATGAACGTGGCCGATCCGGGCCGCTTCGCGGACCTGGTCGCGAACCTGGCCAACTTCAGCGTCGCCGGGAAGGAGGAGGTGCTGCGCCGCCTCTCCGTGGAGGACCGGCTCCGCTACATCGAGGACGAGCTCGAGCGGCAGCTCGAGAAGGTCCACCGCATCCAGGAGCAGCAGAACGCCGCGGCCGCCGCCGCGGAGGCGGCGCCGGAGACGCCCGAGCCGCGGGCGCGCCCCGCGGACCGCGCGGAGGAGCTCCGCCTCGAGATCCACCGGCTCCAGGCGGAGCTCGGGCAGGTCAACCCGGTCGAGCGCGAGGCCATCGAGGTGCTCCGCCGGATCGAGACGGCCGATCTGCCCGCGCGCGTGGCCGCGGACGCCCGCATCGAGGTCGAGCACCTGCGCGGCGCCGGCTCGAGCGCGGAGGCCACGGACAGCCGCAACGCCATCGAATGGCTGCTACGCATGCCCTGGCGCTCGCACGCCGCCGGCGACGCGTCCGGCCTCTCGCTCAAGCGCGTGAAGGAGGAGCTGGACCGCGAGCTGCTCGGCCTCGAAGAGCCCAAGGACCGGCTGCTCGACTACCTCGCCGTCGCCAAGCTGCGAGGCGACCTGCGCGGGCCGATCCCCTGCATCGTGGGGCCGCCGGACTGCGGCAAGAACTCGCTCGTGCGCGCCCTGGCCCGCGGCCTCGGCCGCCCGCTCGCGACCCTCGAGCTCGGCAACCGCGGCGAGGCCCAGCTCATCGGCCAGCGCCGCACCCGCCCCGGCGCGCAGCCCGGCAAGATCGCGCAGGCCCTGCGTGACGCCGCCGTGCGCGATCCCGTGCTGCTGCTCCACGAGATGGACGAGATCGGCCTCGGCAAGGTCGAGGGCGACCCGATCGAGGCCATGGAAGAGGTGCTCACCTGGGACGGCCGCGAGACCTTCACCGACCGCTATCTCGACCTGCCTTTCGACCTGAGCGACGTCCTCTTCATCGCCACCGCGCACGACTTCTACCGCATCCCGCGCGAGCTGCGCGAGCTCATGGTCGAGATCCGCCTCGCCGGCTACACCCCCGAGGAGAAGGTCGACATCACGGAGCGGCGCCTGCTCGGCCGCCTGATCGAGGAGCACGGGCTCCAGGAAGGCGACGTCGCCTTCTCCGAGCCCGTCCTCTTCTTCCTCGCCCGCGGCTACGCCCGCGATGCCGGCCTCGGCGCCATGCGGCGCGCCCTCTCCACCCTGCTCCGCACCCGCGCCCGCGCGAAGGCGCAGGGCGAGATGGGCACCTGGGAGTTCGACCCCGACCGCGTAGAGAAGATCCTCGGCCTGCCCCGCTACGTCGCCACTCCCGCCGAGAGCGCCCCCGAGATCGGCGTCGTCACCGGCCTCGCGTGGACCGCCGCCGGCGGCGAGCTCATGTTCATCGAGGCGCTCCGCATGCCCGGCTCCGGCCGCCTCATCATCACCGGCCTGCTCGGCGACGTCATGCGCGAGTCCGTCAACGCCGCCTACTCCTACGTCCGCAGCCGCGGCGATGCGCTCGGCATCAGCGAGGAGATCTTCACCGACCACGACGTGCACGTCCACTTCCCCGTGGGCGCCATCCCCAAGGACGGCCCCTCGGCCGGCATCGCCGTCACCCTCGCCATCGCCTCCAGCCTGGCCAACCGCCCCGTCCGCCACGACATCGCCATGACCGGCGAGGTCACGCTGCGCGGCAAGGTGCTCGAGATCGGCGGCGTCAAGGAGAAGGTCCTCGCCGCCTACCGCGCCGGGCTCCGCGAGATCATCCTGCCGCGCAACAACGAGCGCGACCTGCGCGATGTCCCCGACGACGTGCGCGACAAGATCGAGTTCCACTACGTCAACCGCATGGACGACGTGGTGAAGCTCGCGCTGCTCCCCGCCATCGCGTCCTCGCGCGGCGGGAAGAAGGGCCGCCGCCCCGAGCCCAAGGAGCGGCGCGACGAGGAGGAGCCCCACCGCCGCCCGCGCACCACGCCGCGGGCGGCCCGGAGCGGCGAGCGCGACTAGAGGCGAGCCCGGGCGGGTGCGCGGCCGCCTCTCGATTCACGGGCGGGCCCGTGGTACCTTTCGCCCGCCCGTGCGCGGGACGGACCCCGCGCGCCGGACCCGATCCCGAGTCCGAGTCCCGAGTCCCGAGTATGGTCTCCACGGCGCAGACCGCCGTCTCGATCCTCTTCGGCGCCATCGCCGGCGGCGTGACGAACGCCGTCGCCGTGTGGATGCTGTTCCACCCGTACGAGCCGCCGAACGTCTTCGGCCGGCCGTTCCGGCTGTTCCAGGGCGCCATCCCGAAGAACAAGGCGCGCCTCGCCGCGGCCGTCGGCCGCACCGTCGGCACGCAGCTCCTGACCTCCGAGGACCTGGCCCGCACGGTCGGGCAGCCGGGCTTTCGCGAGGCCTTCGACGAGCGGCTGTCCGCCTTCCTCGAGGGCGTCCTGGAACGCGAGTGGGGCTCGCTCTCGGAGCTGCTCCCGGCTCCGCTCCTCGCCGAGCTGCGTGTCGTGCTGGATGGCGCGGCCGAGGGGCTGCTCGAGCGGCTGGACGAATACCTCGCGGACGAGGAGTTCCGGGGCGCGGCGCACCGCTGGGCGCGGGATCTCGCGGACGAGCTGCGGGACCGGCCGCTCGCGCAGCTGCTCACCCCCGAGCGGCAGGCGGACCTCGCGGCGCGCGCGGACGGCTGGGTCGCCGACGTGCTCGGCGGCGACGGCTTCCAGCGCGCCATCCAGGACTACCTCGACCGCAGCGCCGAACGCCTGCTGCGGCCGGGGCGCACCTTCCAGGACCTCCTGCCGCAGGGCCTCGTCTCCGCCGTCGAGCGCGCCATCGGCGGCTACCTGCCGCTCGCGCTCGAGCGGCTGGGCGGGATGCTCGAGCGGCCGGAGGTCCACGAGCGCCTCGAGCGCGTGCTGCACGAGATCCTCAACCGGTTCATGCGCGACCTGCGCTTCCACCAGCGCCTCGTCGCTTCCCTCGTCATCACCCCCGAGACCATCGACAAGGTGCTCGCGGCCATCGAGCGCGACGGCGCGGGCAAGATCTCCGAGCTCCTCCAGGAGCCCGAGATGCGCGACGCCACCGCCCGCAGCGTCAACGACGCCATCGTCGACTTCCTGCGCCGGCCCGTCAACGCCACCCTCGGCCGCCCCGGCGAGCCGAGCGTCGAGGAGGCCAAGGACACCGTCTCCGGCTGGGTCCTCGGCGTGGCGCGCGACGAGCACACGCGCGCCTTCCTCATCGAGCGCCTGAAGGCGACGCTGGCGTCCGCCGAGCACCGGACCTGGGGCGACCTCTTCCGCCACGTCCCGCCCGACCGCATCGCCGACGCGCTTGTCTCCGCCGCCCGCTCCGAGCGCGCGCGCCAGGTCTACCGCGAGACCACGGGCCGCCTGCTCGACCGCGCCCTCGACCGCCGCATCGGCCGCCCCATCGACCTGCTCGGCGAGGACGCGGCCCTGCGCATCGAGCGATCCCTCGCCGAGCCGCTCTGGGGATGGCTCCAGGCGCAGGTCCCCGCCGTCGCCGGCAGGGTCGACATCGCCGGCAAGGTCGAGGAGCGCATCCTCGCCTTCCCCACCGCCAAGCTCGAGGCCCTCATCCGCAACGTCACCGAAAAGGAGCTCCGCCTCATCGTCCACCTCGGCTACCTCCTCGGCGCCATGATCGGCCTGCTGTCCGCGCTGACGGGGTATCTGTTCCGGTGATGCGGCGGCGCGGGGCGGTCCAGCTGGCGCAGGAGACAGCGTCTCCCCCGGCTTGGCGGTCGTCGTCCACGTGATCTTCAAAGGCGTTCCGTTCGCAGACGCTATGAACGCCGCCATCAAGTCCGTGGCGTGCTCATTAGCACGTACCGGCGCGTTGGCTCGCTGCCGGCCGCACCCTGGTGCATTGGCGCGCGGTTTCGCCAGGGCATCTCGTTTCACTCGCTCCCGGCTTACCTTGGGCGTTAGGTGACCACCGTCCCCTCTGGGGACGCAGGCGAAATGAAAACCGGGAGCGCACACGTGGAGACCGCTATCGCACAGCCACCGAAGCACTGGGCGCGGCGATCAGCATTGACCTACCTGAAGGCAGACATCGCAGTGGAGCGCCCAATGAAGCTTCGCGTCCTGTGGTCGGTGGTTCCGATGGCGCTGCTCGTGCTCTCGACGGCTGCCGGATGCGTCTCGAAGGCGCACCCGCCGCAGGGGGAGGCGGCAAGTCCTGCGCGGCTGATGACACCCGGCGAACTCCAAGCGCTGCCGAGCTTGCCGCCGGACGAGCGAGTCGCGTACGGCAGTGACTCGAGTCAATTCGGCGAATTGCGCGTGCCGGCCGGTCCGGGCCCGCATCCGGTGGTGGTCCTCATTCACGGCGGCTGCTTCGAGGCGGCCTACGCGACCGCCCGCGACCTGGCAGCCATGGGCGATGCGCTCAAGGCGGACGGCATCGCGACCTGGAACATCGAGTATCGCCGGCTCGGCCAACCCGGCGGTGGGTGGCCGGGGACGTACCTGGACGTAGGACATGCCGTCGATCACCTGCGTGTGCTCGCCGCCGAGCACGCGCTGGACCTCAGCCGTGTTGTCATTGTCGGGCATTCGGCTGGCGGACACCTGGCCATGTGGGCGGCGGCGCGCGCACGCGTGCCGACGGGGAGCCCCATTTCCACGGCAAGCCCTCTCCCGGTGCGCGGTGTCATCGACCTCGCCGGACCCGTCAACATGACGGCGAACATCCCACGATACCAGGCCCTCTGCCGGGACACGGTCATCACCGGCTTGCTCGGCGGCACGCCCGCGACGGTGCCGGAGCGCTACGCGCAGACCTCGCCGATCAAGCTGCTCCCGCTCGGGATCCCGCAGGTACTCGTCATTGGCGAACACGAGGAGTTCGTGCCCCGGCCGCTCGTGGAGGCCTATGCGCAGGCGGCCGCGAACGCCGGCGATCCGGTGCGCCTGATCGTCATCCCGCGCGTCGGCCACTTCGAGATCGCCAGCCCACGCGCCACCCCGTGGCCGCAGGTCGAGTCGGCAATCCGGGCCTTGCTGGATGGCAAGTTGCCTTCGGACGGCACGGTGCGCGGCGACGGCCCACCGCGGTAGGCCGCTAGCATGCAATCGACCGGAACCAGCGCGGTGCGCGACGTACCCTGGCAGCCACCCGCGTTACCGTAGCCGCCTGTGCTCGTCGGCGAAGTGCGCCGCCTGCGTCGCTGCTACGTCGCTCGCCCGCAGCCTATCACGACGTTGGACGGCGCTGGACGGAGCCGATGACACGACCATTCCTCACGGCACGCTGGGAGAGCCTGCTACTCCTGAACTACGATTGCCCGATCGAGTTGCTGACCCCGCTCGTTCCGGCGGGGACCGAGCTGGATTGCTGGGATGGGCAGCATGTCGTCAGCCTCGTCGGATTCCGGTTCCTCGACACGCGCGTCGGAGGGGTGCCGATCCTGGGTCACCGCAACTTCACCGAGGTGAACCTCCGTTTCTACGTTCGGCGTCGCCGGCCTGGCGGCGAGGTTCGTCGCGCGGTGGTGTTCGTCCGCGAAGTGGTGCCTCGACGCGCGATCGCCTGGGCCGCACGCCTGATCTACAACGAGCCCTACTCCACCGCTTCAATGTCGCACGTGGTCAGGCTCGATCCCCATTCGGGCGGGGTCCTCTCCTACGCCTGGTCGCTGGAGGGTGAGTCACACCGGCTGGAGGGAAGGGCGGAGGGCCCGGCGTCCACGTTGGTCCGAGGGTCGGAGGCTGAGTTCATCACGGAGCATTACTGGGGCTACACCCGGCAGCGCGACGGCAGCACGCTCGAGTATCGAGTCGTCCATCCATCCTGGCAGGTCTGGCAGGGTCTGGACCCCGTGTATCGTGCTTCTTCCGGTGCTCTACTCTACGGACCCGGGTTCGCCGAGATCCTCTCCGGCCCACCCCGTTCATGCTTCGTCGCCGTGGGCAGCGAGGTCGAGGTCTATCCGGGGCTCAAAGCGAGCGCTGGCTGACGACGCTACGTTGGACGCCGGGGAGGCATCATGACGGTCAAGCGTATGGACAACGTCGGCATCGTGGTGGAAGACCTCGACGCCGCCATTGAGTTCTTCGCCGAGCTTGGCCTCGAGCTCGAGGGCCGCGCCCGGATCGAAGAAGACTGGGCAGGTCGCGTCACCGGATTGCGCGACATGCGCGTCGAGATGGCCATGATGCGTACGCCGGACGGTCACGGCCGGCTCGAGCTGTCCCGGTTCCTCGCGCCGCCCGCGGTCGCGGATCACCGCGGCGCCCCGGTGAACGCCCTCGGCTACCTGCGCGTCATGTTCGCGGTGGACGACATCGACGATACGCTCGCCCGGCTCGGCAAGCGCGGGGCGGAGCTTGTCGGCGAAGTGGTCCAGTACGAGGACATGTATCGGCTCTGCTACATCCGCGGTCCCGAAGGAATTCTCATCGGGCTCGCGCAGGAGCTCGGGCGGCAGACTCCTTGATCAGCACACGTGACAGCTACACGCTCGCCCCAGGCGAGGAGACGATCGTGCAGGAGCCGATCACCACGGAGTGGCAGCCCGGCGAGTAGCACTCGGCGGCGCCGGCCGCGCGTTCCGCCGCTGAACCCTGTTCCGTTGGACAGCCTCGGGAGGAAGCAATGCCTCGTGTGCGCGTGCACAACTTTACGATCTCGCTCGACGGATACGGCGCCGGCCCACGCCAGACTCGAGAGGAGCCCCTCGGCGTGGGTGGTGAAGCTCTGCACGAGTGGTTCATCCCGACCCGTACGTTCCAGCGCATCAATGGCAAGACTGGCGGCACCACCGGCGTCGATGACGACATCGCGGCGCGCTTTGGGGAGGGCATTGGCGCGTGGATCATGGGACGCAACATGTTCGGCCCGATTCGTGGCCCGTGGCGCGATGACGACTGGCGCGGCTGGTGGGGGAAGAACCCGCCGTACCACGGCCCGGTATTCGTGCTGACGCACCACGGTCGCCCGCCGATCCAAATGGAGGGCGGCACGGTCTTCCACTTCATCACGGGCGGTATCGGCGAGGCGCTGGAACGAGCGACGGCGGCAGCTGAGGGAAAGGATGTGGAGATCGGCGGCGGTGTGGCGACCATCCGCCAGTACCTCGAGGCGAGGCTCATCGACGAGCTGCACGTGGCGATCGCGCCGAGGCTGCTCGGGTCCGGCGAGCATCTCTTTCACGGCCTCGATCTCGTGGCATCGGGCTATGAGTGCACCACCCATGTGCCGACCGCCGCCGCGACGCATGTCGTGCTGACGAGAGCTCGGTGACTCCCGGCCCGACGACGCGTCGTTCACGCGACTCCTGCTCGACGGCGGCGCCGACCCGAACGTCCGGGCCTCACTCGAGGCGCGTGGCGGCCGCCCCTGACCCACGCTCGTGTTCAGCCGCACCCTGCACCTTCGCCGCCGACACGGACCCCCATGCAAGAATACGACGCTCTCGATGACCTGCGCGCCGCCGGCCACGCCTTCGTGGACGAGGCGCTCCGCCACATCTCGCGGCCGCTCGACTCGCCCGTGCAGACGCGTCGCCGCCCCAGCGAGCTGGCCGCCCTGTTCGGCCCGCCCCCCGAGGAGGGCCGCCCCTGGCCCGAGATGCTCGCGGACCTGCGCGAGAACGTCGTCGACCAGAGTCTGCGCCTCGCGCACCCGATGTACATGGCGCAGCAGGTCGCGCCACCGCTGCCGCTGCCCGCCCTCGCGGATGCGCTCGTCTCGATGCTCAACCAGTCGCAGGCGGTGTGGGAGATGTCCCCCGCCGCGACGCCGCTCGAGCACGCCCTCATCCGCTGGTTCGCCGCCCTCGCCGGCTTCGGCGAGGCAGCGGCGGGGTCGTTCGTGTCGGGCGGCAGCGCGGGCAACCTTACCGGCCTCCTCGCGGCCCGCGCCCGGGTGTTCCCCGACGCCTGGACACACGGAATGCCGCCCGGCGCGCTCCTCATCACGGGCAGCCAGGCGCACTACTCGGTGGCGCGCGCCGCGGGCATTCTCGGGCTGGGCGCCGGCAACGTCGTGGCCGTGCGGACCACGGCGCAGGGGGCCACGGACCCGGCCGCGATCGAGGCGGCGCTCCGCGACGCGGACGCGGCAGGACGGACGGTGCTCGCCGTCGTCGCCACGGCGGGCTCCACGGCCATGGGCTCCTTCGATGACCTGGAGGCGCTCGCGGACCTGTGCGGCGGGCACGGCGTCTGGCTGCACGTGGACGGCGCGCACGGCGCCTCGGCGCTCCTCTCTCGCGAGGCCGCCCACCGCGCGCGGCTGGCGGGGCTCGCGCGCGCCGACTCCCTCGCGTGGGACCCGCATAAGATGATGTTCCAGCCGATGAGCACCTCGGTCGTCCTCGTGCGAGAGCCGCAGTGGCTGCTCGGGGCCTTCCGGCAGGACGCGCCGTACCTCTTCCACCGCGAGGCGGGCGGCGAGCCGCCTCCGGACATGGGCGGCTACACGCTCCAGTGCTCGCGACGCTCGGACGCGGTGCGGCTCTGGATCGCGCTGGAGCACTACGGGACGCGTCGCCTGGGGGAGCTCTACGACCACACGTGCGGACTGGCGACGCACCTCTTCGAGCGGCTTGAGGACGCGCCGGACTTCGAGGCGCTCCACCGCCCCGAATCGAACATCCTGTGCTTCCGCTGGAGGCCGTCCGGCATGGAGGAAGGGGAAGAGCTGGACCGGCTGCAGGACGCGCTACGGGGTCGTTACATCGCGGCCGGGCGCGGCTTCATTGCGGCCACGACGCTCGCCGGCCGGCGCACGCTCCGGGTCACGCTCATCAACCCGCGCACCACGACGGTCAACGTCGACCGCATGCTCGACGGGCTCCGGGCGGAGGCCGCCGCGCTTCTCGCGGAAGGATAGCGCCTACGCCGACCGCGGCATCGAATCGCGGTCCTCGGCCGCCAGCGCGAGCGCCTCGCCGGCCTCGCGGAGCTCCGTCTCGAGCCACGCTACCCGCTCCTCCATGCGCGCCAGCTCCGCCTCCGCCTCCCGCCGGTCGCCCAGGTCGTAGAGAACCACCAGCGCGCCGCCGGGGCCGCCGAGCTCCGGCGCGAGCTGTGCGCTCCATGCCGCCACGTCGATCATGACGCCGTCTCGCCGCTCCAGCCGCACGCGCCGCGCACCCGCACGCACCGGATCGTCCGCGCTGCCCGCCACCTGCCCGAAGAGCAGATAACCGGAAGCGCCCCGCAGGCACGGGACCGTCCGACCGAGCACCTCGTCCGCCTTCCAGCCCAGGATCCGCGCCGCCGCGTCGTTCCAGAGCGACACGTAGCCATCGCCATCCACGGCGGCCACGCCCAGCGGCAGCGTTCCCACGAGCGCCTCCAGCACGGATTCCGCGCTCCGCTGCGCGCGCGCGCACCGCTGCTCCGCGGTCGCGTCGGTCAGCACGCCCCGGAGACGGGAGCGCCCGTCGGCGCAATCCGTCACCACACGCACGCTCTCGTGCACCCACAGGGGGTCGCCGTCGGAGTTCCGCGCGCGGAACGCGTGCCGCACCGCTT
Source organism: uncultured Gemmatimonadales bacterium (assembly GCA_963708135.1). GTDB lineage: Bacteria > Gemmatimonadota > Gemmatimonadetes > Longimicrobiales > RSA9. The sequence goes on from OY970192.1 coordinate 3,424,841, forward strand.
CCGTGCCGCCGGCCGCGTGCGCGCGCGCCTCGTGGACGCGGCGGAGGTCGTAGGGATCGACCAGCCACTCCCACGGGTCAACGGCCGCGTCCCAGTCCTTCAGCGGATAGCCGAAGAGCGTGGCCGCCTCGGGCGAAACGTACAGGATCGTGCCGCTCTCCGCGTCGGCCTCCCAGAGAACCGCTCCCGTCACCGCCAGCGCCTCGCGCCACGCCTCCGCGCCCGGCTCTGCCAGCGCGCCCGACACATACTCCACCAGCGGCCCCGGGCCGCTCGCCGCGATCGCCAGTCCCGCCATCCCGACGGAGCCCAGCACCGTCAGCACCGTTCGGGGCTCGGCCACCGGACTGCCCAGGACCAGCTGCATGCCGATCAGGATCAGCGCACCCGCGCCGGCGCCCGCCAGGAAGCCCAGCACACACGTCTTCAGGATTCCGGGGTGGACCGTTCCGTCCCCCCGTCTGTCGTCAGTCATGGATCCGTCTCGGACCGGCGCGCGTCCGGGATCGTGTCCGGGCCTTCGCCGCGCCCCGACTGCGGGCGCCGCGCCACCCCAGGCTCGCGCGTTTCGTCGAATTCGCACCAGACGCGGGAGCAACTTCCGAACCCCATCCGCCCGCGCCGCCATCCGCACCCAACTGCTCCCGTATCTGATTTTATGACAACTAATTACAACCGCTACCGCCACGTCGGCCGACGCCGGCATGGCGCCGGCGAGGCGAGCGTGGACGGCAATTGTTTCGGGAGGACAGACCTTTTTGCGCCGGGATCCGGGCGCCCGGCCGGGCGGCAGGAAACGTCTGAGGAGAAGCCGGCTCAGGGGCCGGATTCGCCCGCTGGAGGAGCCGGCACGCTGTCCGGAACGGCCATCCCGCCCGGGGCTCCGGCTTCGAACTCGAGGAGTCGTGAGCGCAGCTCCCCCGGCACCGGCTTCGAGCCGCCGAGCGCGTAGTCGAACATCACCTGGACGGTGCGGCCCGAGCTGACCAGCGTGCCGTCGGCGCGCCTCGCCTCGTATTCCATGGTGAAGCTGCGCCCGCTCACGTGGGCTGTGCGCACGCCGACCCGCAGGCGGCCCGGGAAGAGGGTGCGCGCGTGGTAGCGCACCAGCACCTCGCCAAGAACGAAGTCGATCGACTCGGCGACGCCGCCCGCCACCTCGCGCCAGTAGGCCGTCCGTGCCTCCTCGAAGTAGATCAGGGCGAGGGAATGGTGCGCGTGACCCATCGGATCCAGGTCCCGGAAGCGGACCTCCACGTCATGGTGGAAGCGGAACGTCTCGCCGCTCATTGGCCCTCCTCCGCCTCGACCGCCTCGTCCGCGGCCGGCACGAACGCCAGGGCGACCCCCGCCGCCGCGAGCACCACGAGCGAGAACGCCGCAAGATAGATCCCCGCCAGCAGCACCCCCGGAACCAGCACCCCGAGGATCCAGAGCGCCATTCCGACCACGAGCAGGAGCACCCCCACCCGGAGCGCCACGCGCGCGCCCGAGCTCGCGTTCCACGACATCACGCCTCCTCCTCGTCGAGTCCCGGATGGAGCGGGTCGCTCCGCCGCTCGGAGAGCCGCGCCGGCGGCGGCATCTCGCCCACCGCCCGCAGCACCGCTGCGTGCAGGTCGCCGTTCGTGGCCAGGATCCCGTAAACCCGGGGATCGCGCTGGTTGTAGCGGAGCGGCTCGCCCCGCAGGTCCGTTGCGCGGCCGCCCGCCTCCGCGACGATCAGCCCGCCCGCGCACACATCCCACTCGCTCTTCGGTCCGCGGCTCACGAACGCGTCGCCCTCCCCCGCCCCCACCAGGGCCAGCTTGTAGGCCGTGCTCCCCAGCGGCACCAGCCGCCACCCCTCCCGGAACGGATCGAACTCCCCCGCCCCGATCTCGCTCCGCGACGCCAGCATGACCCTCCCCTCGCCGGCCGTCACCCTCACCCGCCGCACGCCCCCCAACCCCGCCGCCACCCCCGCCTTCCCCCCCGGGCTCGAGACCTCACCCTCACCCGGACCCTCACCCTCACCCTCACCCTGACCCTCACCCGGACCCTCACCCTCACCCTCACCCTTTGCCTGTCCCATACCCTTACCCTTACCCCCACCCTGTTTCTGCACCACCGCCCTCCCCGCCCACGCTCCTTCCCCGGCCAGTGCCCAGTAGACCTCCCCCGTCGCCGGGTTGTAGACCACCCCCAGCACCGCCGCCCCGTCCTCCACCAGCCCGACCGAGACGCTGAACTCCGGCTCCCCCGCGATAAACGACTTCGTCCCGTCCACCGGGTCCACGATCCACACGCGCCGGCGGTCCAGCCGCTCGGGCGCGTCCGCGGTTTCCTCGGACAGCCAGCCGTACTCCGGCCGCGCCCCCACGAGCCTCGTGCGTAGGACCCGGTTCGCCTCCAGGTCCGCCTCCGTGAGCGGCTGGTCGGGGCCCTTGTGCCGGACCTCGAGCGCGCCGCCGAACCACGCGGCCGCCGCGCGCCCCGCGGCCAGCGCCGCCTCGAGCGCCAGCTCCAGGTCGTCGTACAGATCTTCGTGCATTCCCGCTCCCGTTCCGTGTCCGTTCGCCGGCGCTCCCTGCCGCGCCGCGCCACCGCCCGCGCCCACGGCACCGCGCCGCGGCGCTCAGCTTCACTCCCGCCTCCTCAGCCGGCCAGCGCCTCGATCTTCGCCGCCGCCGCGCGCAGCGGCAGCACCACCACGAGTGCCGAGACGGCGAGGGCGAGCGCGAGAGCCGTGCCGAGCGCGGCCCATTCGTGGGACGGCGGGGCTCGGCCGACGGCGCGTGCGCGCAGCACGGCGTGGACCGGCCACGCCTCGAGCACCACCACCATCGCGAGATAGCCGGTCGCCACCATCATGAACAGCAGCCCGCCGAATCCCGTCGAGATCTCGGCCGCGTTGTCGCTCTCGAGGCGGGGGAAGAGCGCTCCGAAGCCGAGCGCGAGGGACGCGATCGCGAACGTCATGAGCGCCACCGTCGCCAGCGAGAGGATCATCATGAAGGCGCCGACCCCGAGGATGGCGTTGGTGGCGGCGGTCAGCGCGAGCGCGAGCACCAGCAGGGGCGTGACGCCCACCCAGAACTTCGTCCACAGCAGCGTGCGCAGCTCCAGCGGCGAGGAGCGAAGCAGCCATAGCGTTCGGCCCTCCAGGCTGACGGCCGGGAACAGGAAGCGTGCGGCGATCGCCGCGAGCACGAAGCCCACCAGCCCCAGGTTCAGGAACGACACCAGGTTCACGAGAAGGAAGCCCACGGCGACGCCCGTCCTGAGCGGCAGCACCCTCACGTTGTAGACGTAGATCGCGACCAGCACCGCCAGCAGGATGAGCTGCGACCACTGCGTGGTGTCGCGGAAGAACGTGCGGATGTCCTTGGCCACGAGCGAGCGGGCGGACGGGCCGAGCCCGATCAGCATCCGCTCGAGCCGCGGCCCCCTGCCGCCCGCTCGCTGGCGCAGCACGGCGCCCTCCTGCGCCCGGCTGAACCCCTCAAGGTAGAGCCGCTGGTGCAGCCACGCGCCCAGGACGAGGACGGCGGCGGCCGTCGAAGCGAGCAGCAGCAGCGGGAAGAGATCGCCCGCGGCCGCGCCCACGCCGAGCGGCGCGAGGATCGCGTCCGCCGCCCACTGGCTGGGCAGCCACACCGAGCGCGGCGTCTGCATTGCCGCGATGAAGTCGACCAGGTTTCGGAAGCCCTCCGGCCGCGCGAGCTGCTCCGGCCGCACCAGCCGCACCAGCAGCACCGCGGCTGCGGCGCCGAACAGCCCCAGCAGCGCGAGCAGATCGCGCGCCCGCCGCGCCGGGAAGACGTTCACGAGAACGAGCGTCACCGCCGCGCCGAGCACCGCCGGGATCAGGAAGAAGGCCGCGAGGACCGCCGCGCACACCGCGACGTAGGCCGCGCCACCGTGGTAGCTGCGCCCGTACGCGGCCAGGATCGGCACCAGCACGAGCGCGACCATCCAGGACGAGTGGACGGCCGATTCGGCGAGCCGCGAGAGGTAGACCCGGACGCCGTCCAGCGGCGCGGCCGCGATCAGCTCCAGGTCGCGCGCCAGAAAGAACGAGGACAGCGCGCTGATCACGTTCGAGATCACCAGGATCGAAAGGAAGCCGAGCAGGATCAGCCCGAGCAGCTTCGCCGCCAGCACCTCACCCAGCCCCGCGGCGCCGCGGAAGTACTGGAGCAGGCGGAACACCAGCGCGAAGAGCAGCGTCCAGAAGAGGAAGCCGACGGTGCCCAGCACGAGCACGCGCGCGAGCGTCGCCGACTCGCGGATGCGCCGCCTGGCCTCCCGCACCTTCGGCGCGACCAGCCCGAGCGTGCCCATGCCCACCGCGCCGCCGCTCACGCTCCGCCCGCCGCGGCCCGGAGCGATGCCACCAGCGCCTCCACGCCGTCGCTTTCCGTCAACCTGAGGAAGACCTCCTCGAGCCCCACCGCCCCGGCCGCCGCCTCCGCGCGCAGCTCGGGCATGCCGCCGATCGCCCGGATGCGGCCCTGGTACAGGATGGCGATCCGGCTGCACAGCGCCTCCGCCACCTCCAGCGTGTGCGTGGACAGGAACACCGTGCCGCCCTGCTCCGTGAACGCGCGCAGCAGCTCCTTGATCAGCCGCGCCCCGCGCGGATCCAGCCCGACCATCGGCTCATCCACGACGATCACGTCCGGCGAGTGCACGAGCGCCGAGCTGATCAGCAGCTTCTGCCGCATGCCGTGGCTGTAGCTCTCGATCGGCGTGTCCCGCCACTCCACCAGCTCGAACATGTCGAGCAGCTCCCCCGCCCGCCGCTCCACCGCCGCCCCCGTCCGTCCCCACAGCCCGCTCACGAAGCGCAGGAACTCCAGCCCGGTCAGCTTCTCGTACAGGAACGGCCGGTCGGGGATGTAGCCGACGTGTTGCCGGGCCGCGATCGGCTCCCTGGCCACATCCCTCCCCGCCACGAGCACGCGCCCCGCCGTGGGCCGGAGCACGCCCGCGATCATCCGGATCGTCGTCGTCTTCCCCGCACCGTTCGGCCCCAGGAAGGCGAACATCTCGCCGCGCGGCACGTGCAGGTCCAGCGGATGCACGGCCGTGAAGCCGCCGTAGCGCTTGGTGAGCCCCTCGAGCCGGATCATCCGACCACCTCCAGGTGCAGCCGGCCGAGCAGCCGGATCAGCTCCATCTGTCGCGCCAGCCCCCCCACCAGGAAGCGCAGGTGCGCCGCGTCCGCCGGTGCCTCGCCCAGCGTGGGGTCCATGGCCACCCAGCGGCCCAGCCACACCTCCGGCCAGGCGTGGTAGTAGAACCGGCCACGCAGGTACACGAGCCCCACGGCCGTCCGCGCCGGCAGCCCCAGCGAGCGCGCCAGCGCCACGTACAGCACCGTGTGCTCGTTGCAGTCGCCGCGGCGCTCCCGGAGCACCTGCACGGCGCTCGGCACGCTCGGCGTGATCTGCTTCGCCAGTGAGCCGTACACCCAGTGATTCAGCTTCAATGCGACGTCGGCCGGGTCCGCCGAGCCGCGCGCGATCCTCCTCGCCCGCGCGACGATCTCCGGATCCGCCGACTGGATCAGCGGCGTGGACTCGAGCGCCGCGCCGGGCACGCCCCCGCCGTGGTACGGCAGCGTGTAGCCGGCCCGCAGCTCCGCCGCCGACTCCTGCACCACGAACAGCGTGTCGCCGTGCAGCCGCTGGCGCCCGCCCGACAGGTCGAAGCCGGTCGGGTCGACGCCCGTGAGCCGGACCGCCAGCCGGCTCGTCGCTCCCGGCGCCCCCAGGTCCACGTTGCTCGCGATCGCAGTGGACTCGATCAGCGGGCCGTACCCCGCCGCGATCGTGCGGTCCGCCTCCGCCTCGCGCCACTCCTGCCGCGCCAGCTCGTACGCGGTCCGCTCGATCGTGAAGCCCAGCGGGCTCTCCGCCCGCACGACCCGCCCATCCACGTCCACCCAGCTCGAGACGGACACGCCGCCCATCTCCTCCTCCACCCGCCACACCGGAACCGTGTCCCACCCCGCGGCGCGCCAGCGCGCCCCCGCGAGCGCCGCGCTGTCCGGCACGACAATGGTGTCCGCCGCCGTCACGCGCACCGTCGCCTCCCGCACCGCCAGCACGGACGGATCGAAGATGCGCGCCCGGTAGCGGCCGCCGACCGCGAGCCGCCCCGCCGTCGCGAGGCGCATCGGCAACGCGGCGTCCAGCGTCACCGAGGGATCCAGCCGCAGCACCGAGCGCTGCGGCACCCCCCCGCCGCTGACCGTGACGCTCAGCACGGAATCGCGGCGCGTCTCCCCGACGACCGAGAAGCGGCCCATCCCGGAGGTCAGCTCGAAGCCGAAGGCGCGCAAGCGCAGCGAGTGGTCGAGGTCCACGCGCGTGCGCGCCACCGCGCGCGCGAGCGTGTCGAGGGCGGGCACGTCCAGCGCCAGCAGGTCGTCGAAGCGGAACCCCGTCGCCACCGTGTCCAGCCTCGAGCTGGCGTAGCCGATCGCGTGCCCGTTCATCCGCACGACGTAGAACTGCGCCCCCGGCGCGAGCGCGCGCGCGCCCTGCGCCAGCACCACGTCCATCGGCCTGAAGTACTCGCGCCGGATGTGAAAGCCGACGACGGCGCCCCAGGCGAGGAGCACGCCGATGCCGAGCGCCTGACGTCGCGTCGGAGGGGCCATCATCGCCATCCCGGAATGTGGGTGAGGCTCAGGAAAGGGTCGAATCCACGTCCGAGGGGTCCGGGCGCACGGGAGCCGCCGCGCCCTCCAGGTCGCCCGACGGCCCGCCCGCCTGCCCGCCCCCCACTACCCGCCGCAGCTCCCGCTCGAACGCCTGCCGCTCGTACTCCGTCTCCACCACGATCACCACCCGCGCCGGCGAGCCCGACGCCGCCGCGTGCTCCACCAGGACCGGGACCATTGCCGCGGCGGACTCCTCCGCATCCAGGTTCCCCGCACCGGTCCCGAGCGGCGGCATCGCCACCTCCGCGATCGCCCACTCCGCGAGCCGCCGGAGCCCGTTGCGCAGCGCCCGCCGCACGCCGGAGACGGTCACCGCCTCCTCCGGGGACCGGATGACCGCGTGCACCATGAACTCCGCCGCGAGGCCGCCCGCCGGCGTGATCACCGCCGACCCCACCGGCAGCTCGCCGAGCCGCGCGCATTGCGCCTCCAGCCCCGGCCCCGCCACCTGCTCCAGCCGCCGCATCGCCGGCGTGGGCGCCGACCAGTCCGCCGACACCGGACGGAGCATCGCCATCGCCTCCGTGGAGGCCAGCTCTCCCAGCCGGATCTCGATCACGCCGCCGTGATCTCCCGCGCCTTCCGGTACATCGCCGCCGCCTGCTGCGGCAGGTGCTTGCGATCGAACAGGATCCCCATCGTGAAGTACGCCCGCGGGTTGTGCGGGTGGAGCTGTACCGAGCGCTCCAGCATGCGCAGCGCCTCGTCCACCCGCCCGAGCTGGTTCAGGCACTCGCCGCGGTAGAAGTACGCCGTAGCGTGGCCGGGATCCAGGTCCAGCGCCCGCTTCAGCTCCAGCTCCGCCTGGCCGTACAGCCCCCGCCGGAAGCTCAGGATCCCCATGCTCGCGTGTACGTCCGCGCGGCCCGGCTCCAGCCGATGCGCCCGCCGCAGCTCCTTCTCCGCCGGGTCGTAGCGCCGCAGCGCCGCCAGTGCCGCGGCAACGTTCAGCAGCACGTCCACGTTGTCGGCATCGATGTCCCGCGCCGCCTCGAACTGCTCCAGCGCCAGCGTGTGGTCCCCACGCCGGTCGTAGATGACGCCGAGATTGTTGCGCGCCTTCAGGTTGCGAGGATCGTCGAAAAGCAGCTCCCGGTACAGCGCGATCGCCGCCCCGAGATCCCCCTCCGATTCCAGCTCGCGCGCCCGCACGAAGCGCGGATCCTCCGCGGCGAGCCCCACCTCCACCTCCTCGCCGGCCCCGCGCGGCTCCGCGTCCCGGACCCGCTCCCTGCCCCCGGGAGCCGCGTCCGCCGGCTGCGCCGGCTCCTCCACCGGCGCATCAGCCTCATCCGGATCGTCACCGCCGCGGCCCGTTTCCGCCGTATCGGCGCCCTCCCGGTCACGCGACTCGCTGCCGCCGGCAAGCGCATCGAGCTGCTCCGCCGGCACCTCGTTGTGGGCCATTGCCACCTCCGCGTCTCCGTCGCCGGCCCCTTCCGCCGTCGGCTCGACCACTCCGGCCTTCTCGCGCGCGCTCATCCTCCGCAGCCTCTTCCTCGTCATTCCTCGGTGTTCCTTCCGATTTCGGGCCCCACGCTCTCGGCCACCCAGTCCAGGTACGGGGCGTGCCCGGCCGGCACCGGAAGAACCAGCAGCTCCGGCACCTCGTACGGGTGGAGCGCCGCGGCGCGCTCGAGCAGCCGCACCACCCGTGCCTCGGTCGTCTTCAGCAGGACGAGGACCTCTGCCGCGCGCTCGACCGCACCGCGCCATCGATAGATCGAGAGCACGCCCGGCAGGATGTTGCCGCAGGCGACGATACCCTCCTCCACCAGCGCGCGCACCATACCCTCCGCGGTGTCCGCGTCCGGCACCGTCATGAGCGCCAGGCGGACGTTCGTGCCGGCCGCACCGCTCACTCCGTCACCACCGCGGACGCCTGCTCGTAGATCCGCTCGATCAGTGCCGAGAGGTGCTCCTCCACCACTCGCCGCTTCACCTTCAGCGTCGGCGTCAGCTCGCCCTGCTCGATGCTGAGCTCGTGCTCCAGGATCGCGATCTTCTTCGGCGTCTCGTAGCGCGCCAGCTCGCCGAACCGCTTGAACACATCCTGCTCGATCAGCGTCTGCACCCGCGGATCCTCCAGCAGCTCGCGATCGGTCCGCGCGCGCACCCCGTTCTGCCTGGCCCACAGGCGGACCGGGTCCAGCGCCGGAAGCACCAGCAGCACGGGATAGGGGCGGCGGTCCCCGATCATCACCGCCTCGGAGACGTAACGGCTCGCCCTGGCCAGATTCTCCACCGGCTGCGGCGCAATGTTCTTGCCGCCCGCGGTGACGATGATCTCCTTCTTGCGGTCGGTGATCCGGAGATAGCCGTCCGCGTCGATCTCGCCAATGTCGCCCGTGTGGAGCCAGCCCTCCGGATCGATCGCCTCCGCCGTCGCCTCCGGACTCCCGTAGTAGCCCTTCATCACCTGCCGCCCTCGCACCAGGATCTCGCCATCCTCCGCGATCATGATCTCCGTCCCCGCCACCGGCTTCCCCACCGTGCCGATCCGCAGCGAGTCCGGCGTGTTCACGTTCGTTACCGGCGAGGTCTCCGTCAGGCCGTAGCCCTCGAGGATCAGCACGCCCGCGGAGTAGAAGAACTTCGCGATCTGCGGCGAGAGCGGCGCCCCGCCGGAGATGAAGTAGCGCAGCCGTCCGCCGATCCGCTCCCGCAGCTTCGAGAACACCAGCCGGTCCGCCACCGCGTGCCTCAGCCGCGTGGACAGCGAGGGCTTCCGCCCCGACAGCACCGCCGTGGCCCAGGCATCGCCCACCCGCCGCGCCCAGAGCACCAGCCGTCGGCGGATCCCCGTCGCCGCGAAGACCCGCGCGTAGAACTTCTCGTACACCCGCGGCGTCGAGACCACGATCGTCGGCCCCACCTCCACGAGCGCCTGCGGCACCAGGTCGAAAGAGCCCACGTACGCGATCGCGCAGCCATGATAGAACAGGAGATAGTCCACCATCCGCTGCAGCACGTGCGAGAGCGGCAGAAAGCTCAGCGCCACATCCGTCGAACCGATGTCAACCACCGATCCGGTCGCTTCGACGTTCGAGAACAGGTTGTCGTGCGTCAGCATGACGCCCTTCGGCTCACCGGTCGTGCCCGACGTGTAAATCAGCGTGCAGACCTCGTCCGGGTCCGCCGCCAGGGCACGCGCCCGGAACTCGGCCGCGGCCGCGCCCCCCTCCCGGCCCTCCGCCTCCAGCGCCGCCAGCGTGAGCACGCCCGGCTCCGCCGTCTCGAGCGCGTCGAACACGACGATTCGCTCCAGCGCCGGCAGGTCCTGGCGAACCTCCAGGATCTTGGCCAGCTGCGCCCGGCTCGAGACGAACACCAGTCGGGCGCCCGAGTCCTCGAGGATGTAGGCGATCTGGTGCGGCGGCAGCGTCGCGTAGATCGGCACGTCCAGCGCCCCAATGCACAGGGCGGCGTAGTCCGCCAGCGCCCACTCGGGCCGGTTCTCCGAGAGAAGTGCGACACGGTCGCCGCGCTTGATCCCCAGCCCTTCCAGCCCCGCGCCGATCGCCTGCACCCGCGCGAGCACCTCGGCGTGCGAGATCGCCCGCCATTCCTCGCCCGCGCGCTCGCGGAGCGCATCCGCCCCGTCCCAGGTCTCGACCGCGTGGAAGAACAGCTCTGTCAGTGTGCCGCGCGGGACCTCCGCGGGATTCGCCGCGTAGCTGCGGCCCGCCGTGCGCGTCGCCATGCATCCTCCCGGCTGCCGGTTCGCCCCGCGGAGCTACCGCCGCACGACCTCGATCGTGATCCCGATGTCCGCCCGCAGGGAATGCAGCGCGCTGCAGTACGTCTCGTGGGATAGCGCCACCGCCCGCCGCAGCTTCTCCTCGTCCGCCGCTGGCAGGCCGCGCGCCTCGTACACGAAACGCAACGCCGTGAAGCGGCGCGGCGGCTCCGCCGCACGGTCCCCCTCCAGCCGCACCGCCAGCCCCTCGAGCGGCACGCGCATCTTCGTCAGGATCTCCACCGTGTCGGCCGCCGTGCACCCCGCCACCCCGAGCAGGAGCGTCTGCATCGGCGACGGCCCCAGCCGGGCGCCCCCGCCATCCACCGTGACCACCGGCCCACCCGGCGCTCCGCCCTCGAACGCCAGCCCCGCCCCCGTCCACGTCAGCGCCACGGCCGTGTCCGCCACCTTCACCCGCCGTCCGGTTCGGTCGATGCCTCCGCCGGCCCGCTCGTCAGCTTCTCCAGCGTCTCACGTGCGTGCTCGATGTGGCGCTCCGCGTCCCCCCCGGCCGGCGCGTTCTCCAGGAACGCGCGCAGATGGTCCACCGCCTCCTCCGGCCGGCCCTCCCGCAGCATCAGGAACGCCAGCCCGTAGTGCGCGCCAGGGGCGTTCGGCTTCCGGTCCAGCACGCCCCGGTACGTCTTCATCGCCTCGTCCGTCATGCCGATGCGCGTGTACGTGATCGCGATCTGCTGCGCGATCGCGTCGTCGCCCGGGGCGTCGCGCTGCGCCAGCCGGAACGACGTCAACGCCTCGTGGTACTTCGACACCTTCAGGAGCTCCATCCCCTCGCGGTAATAGTCGACGTCTTCCGGGTCACGACCGCCGAAGAGCTTTTTCAGGAAGGCCATGGGCAAGTCTGGGGAGGCGGGATGAACGTCGTCCGGGCACGGCCCCGGGAGCACGCCCCAAGATAGAGCCGTCACCGGCGCGGATGCAACGCGCCGGAAGCCGCCCCGGACCCGCTACCGACCACCACCACCGCGCCCCGCCACCACCGTCTCCCCCTCCCGCGCCAGCACCCCGAGCCCCACCGCTCCGAGCCGCCGCTCCGCGTCCGCCGGCGCACCCGTGAGCACCAGCCGCCCGAGCGGGCCGAGCACCCGCGCCCCTTCCTCCAGGAGCGTATCCGCCGCCCCCCCTGTCAGTGCCACCCCCGGCAGGCTGCGATCGTGGAACGGGAGCTCCCCGCCCGCCGCGATCCGGCTCACCCCCGCCTCCTCCGGCCAGCCCGCAAGCGCCGCGTCCGTGGCCACCACCTCGACCCCCTCCACCAGCGCCGCCACCGCCGGCGCGTGCCGCGTGCCCTCCCCGGCCAGCAGCCAGAACCCCTTCCCTTCCCGGAGGCCCAGCAGCGCGCCCAGCCGCACCGCCGCCTCGCCGCCCTCCGCCACCGGCGCCACCACCTCCGACAGCGACGGCGCCGGCGGAGGCCGCAGGTCCGCGAAGCCGCCCCGGATAGGGTACCGCTCCCGGCAGTTCGCGCAGCCGAGCGCCCCCTCCAGAACCCGGCGCTCGATCACCCGATCCGCCAGCAGAATCAGACCGAACCGCGGCCCGCACCGGGGGCACGTCAGGACATCCGTCAGCACCAGATGCATGGCCGCGAACGTAGGCTCGCGCCGCCGGACGGACCAGCCCCGGCGGGACCGGCGCCCGCGTCCGCGCAGGGGCGACCGACGGACTTCGGACGGAAATTTATGAATGCCGGTGAAGAAAATGTTGCCGGGTCTCCGCGTCATGCGCCGGCGGCGACAACCAACTAAGAGATGGCCGTACAGTTGGTTAGCGCATTGAGTCGCCTTTGGACCGTCGTCTGCATTGTGCGCCGTGCCAAAGTCGAACCGAAAACGCAGAATCGGGGCGATTCGCCCCAGGCGGCGTCGCTGCCGCACCCCCCTCGTGCCCAGGAGACCAGGACAATGTCCAAGCGGGTCACCACCTTCCTCGCGGCGCTCGTGCTGTTCGGCGCCGGCGCCGCGGCGGCGCAGACGACGGCGACCGCCACGTCGAGCATCACCATCGGCCAGGTGCTCTACATCGGGCTCGCCACCGGGAACCCGACGTTCTCCTCGCCGACGGCCGCGGACTTCAACGCGGGCGAGATCACGTCGAGCACCAGCGCGACGGTGACGCACGCCGGGAACGTCACTCATACGGTCACGATCAAGGCGGACGCCGCGAACATGACGGCATCCGTGGACCCGGTGAACGACATCAAGCCGGCCAGCGACCTCCAGTGGGATGCGGGAAGCGGCTGGGGGAGCGTGAGCACGTCGGGGGCGGACGTGGTGACGAGCGCGCCGAAGGGCGTCGGCACGGCCACGGTCAACTACAAGATGCTGCTCGACTACTCGACGGATGCGCCGGATACCTACACCCTGGGCATCACGTACACGGTCGTGGCAGGCTGACCGCCGGGGCGGCGTCTCCCCCCGGGGGACTCCGCCGCCTCCGGCGCCGGCGGAGCCCGGTGCCGGGCCGACGGAATCGGACTCTCTCCCCGAACCCACGAGCTGATGATGGCTGCGAAGCGGTATTGCCACGGGACCCGCGGTACCCACCCGGGCCCGGGTGCGGGTGGAGTGCTGACGAGCGTGCTGGCGCTGTTGCTGCTGGCCGCGCCGGTGCGGGCCCAGTTCTCGGTGGACCCGGTCATCCTGGAGTTCGCGAGCGACACCGCGTCCACGGCGACGGTGCACGTGAAGAACCAGGGCAGCGGCGAGATGCAGCTCCGCTTCTACACGGCGGACTTCGACCAGACCCTCTCCGGCGACCACGATTTCCTCCCGATCGGCAGGCACCCGCGCACGTGCGCGGCCCGGCTGTCGGTCTATCCGGACGGGGCCACGCTGCGGCCCGGAGAGCAGCAGGACATCCGGGTGAGCATGGCCCCGGGGACGCGGACCTGCTGGTCGCTCGTGTTCGTGGAGAGCCGTACGCGCGCCCCCACGGGGATGAGCGTCGGCCAGCGGATCGGCGTGAAAGTCTACGGCGTTCCGCCCACGGCGATGCTGGATGGACAGGTGGACACCGTCTCCGTGGTGCCGGGCGGCAGCGCCCTCACGGTGCATGTGCGGTTCACGAACCGCGGCGAGGCGCCGCTCCGGCCACAGGGCAGGGTGGAGATCCGGAGCTTTGCCGGAAAGGTTCTCGAGTCCGTGGACGTGGACGCGTTCAGCGTCCTCCCGGAGCACAGCCGTGAGCTCGCGCTGCCGGTCGGCGGCAGGCTGCCCCCTGGCCAGTACCTGGCTGTCCCGATCCTCGATTTCGGCGCCGACTACCTCGCGGGCGGGCAGGCGGTCTTCAGGATCCCGTGATGCGACGCCGCGCGTCCACCCCGCTCGCCGCGGTCCTGCTGCTCCTCGCCGCGACCACGACGCCCGCCGCCGCCCAGTGCGGCAGCGGCGCCGGGAACGGCGGCTCGTTCGGGGTATCCATCGCGCCGGCGGCGGTCACCTTCCCCTCTCCGACCGCCGCGGACTTCAACCTCGGGTATGTCGACCAGTCGGGCGTCTCGGTCACCGTTACGCCGCCCAACGGCGGCCGCACCTGGTATCTCTGCGTCCGTGCGGGCACCCCCGACCTGGGCGGCTACGGGAAGCCCCTCTCGACCCTGCTCTGGCGTCCGAGCACCTCCGCGAGCTGGACGCCGATCACCACGACGGATCAGCTCGTCACCAGTCAGAAGAGCTCGGCGAGCGTCGTGATCTACTTCCGTGTCGCGCTCGCCTGGGCCGCCGACGTGCCGGGAAGCTACGGCACTCCCGTCCTGTTCACCGCCTCCTTCTGAGCGGCCCGTGCCCCGCCGACGCGCCCTGCCGATGTTGCTCCTCCCGCTGCTGGCAGGCACGCCGATCCGCGCCCAGGAACCGCACGTCGTCCAGCCCGGCTCGATCGCCACCGGCGCGGTCGCGTTCACTACGGCCGGGGCCGCCGGACGCATCCATTATCACATCGAGCCCGCCGCCGGCGTTCGCCTGGTCGGGCCGGCGGACGGCGCGCTCGAGGGCGGGACGGATACGCTGCTCGTGCCGATCACGTTCGGCCTGCCGCGCGACCAGCGCGCCGGAGCGCTGCGCGCGGCCCGAGTGTTCCTGACCCTGCCGGACGGCGCGGCGGATTCCGCCGACCTCGTCGTGCGCGTGGCCGTGCGCCGCCGGATCGCGGCCGCGCTCGCGGCGGAGCCCGCCGCCACCAGCCCGGGTGGGCAGATCCGGCTCCGGTACCGCATCCGCAATCTCGGCAACGCGACCGATACTGTCCTGCTGGCCGGGCTTAGCGCGGGCGACTGGGACCCCCCGCACCTCTCCCCGACCCCGATCGCCATCGCGCCGGGAGAGGAGGCCGAGGGCACCATCGGGCTGCGCGTCCCGCGTCGCGCCACTCCAGGCGATGCCCGCAACGCCTCCCTCTCCATCCGCACCGGCGGCGCCGAGAGCCACGCCAGCGCGCTCGTGCGCGTGGTCCACCCCGCTGGGCTCCTGCCGGGCTTCGCGCAGCTCCCGGCTACCCTCTTCGTCGGCTCCGCGCTGGATGGCCGCTCGCCGCTCGCCGGCGGTGCGGCGTTCTCGCTCAGCGGCACGGGGCAGGTCGTGCCCGGCACCCGCCTGAGCCTCGATCTCCGCCACCTCCCGGAGGAGGGCCAGCCGGCCGCGTTCCGGCAGGTGCTCGCGGGACCGCGCATGCGGCTCGCCGTCCAGCACGCAGGCTGGGATGCCGCGCTCGGCGACGTCTACGTCCGCGACCGCGTGCTCACCGGAACCTATGCGCAAGGCCGGGGGCTCGACCTGCACCTGGCAGAAGGCGCCCACACCGCCTCCGTCCTGCTGGCCCGCCCCCTCCTGTTCCAGAGCCCGGCCGGGGGACATCTGGCCGGCCTCTCCGTGGGCACGACCACCCCCCTCGGCGGCCTCGACCTGTCCCTCGCCGACATGGCGCGTCCGACCGCCGGGGCGGGGACGGACCGCACCCGCAGCGTCGGCGTCAAGCTCCGGGTGCCGGAGTCCCCGACCGGGCACCTGACCGCGGAGCTGGCGCTGCAGCGCCTCTCGGATGATCGGGACCACGTCGCCACCGGCCCCGCGCTGAATCTCGACTACGCGCTCCGCCGCGACGGCTACGGCCTCACGGCGCGCCTGCGCCATACACCCGCCGCCCTGCCCGGCGCGGGCGGCCTCGGCAACGAGGCCTACCTCTCCGGCATGGCGAGCGTGGACGGGCCCCTCGCCGTGCAGGGCTGGGTCTTCTCGAGCTCCACGCCCCTGCTCGGCATCCCGCAGGACCCGCGCTCCCGCGGCGGCTCGCTCGGGCTGCGCGTGAACGGCAGCGACGGACAGCTCGACCTGCTCGGCAACTACCGGCGCACGCAGGGTCTCGGACTCTTCCGCGCCACCGACAGGCGCACCCTGAGCGCCTTCGCCTCTCGCGGCCTCGGCGCATTCCGCCTCGACGGCACCGCCGAGGTCGGACAGCTCATCGCGGACGGCGCCCCGCGTCCGCTCCAGAACTACCGGGCCGACGCCTACCTCTACACGTCTCGCGCGTGGGGCTGGCTGGCCCTGACCCACAACGACGAGTTCGGCGCGCCCCTCACCCGCCTGGACGTGGGCGGCTCCCTCACGCTCGCCCACCTCGACCTCGAGGCCGGAACCGGGACACGGCTCGACATGCCCGTGAGTCGGTCCTTCAGCTTCTGGAGCGGCACCACCATTCACGTCGCGGAGGGCACGGGCATCGTCGTCGGCGCCGAGTACCAGCCCTGGCAGCCCGCCGGCTCGCGCTGGCGCACCTCGATCGGCATCCGCCGCGCACTCCCGCTCCCGCTGCCCGTCCCCGTGGCGCCGCTCGTCGCCGGCAGCGTCTTCGAGGACCGCGACGGCAACGGCCGCCGCGACCCCGGAGAGCCGACCGTCCCCGGCGTGACGCTCCAGCTCGGGCCCGTCCGCCAGACCACCAATGCCGCCGGCCGTTTCGCCTTTTCCACCGACGTCGGCCGCGGCCACACACTCGAGATCGATGCCGGCTCGCTGCCCCCCGGCACCATTGTACCGCCCGCGGCCGCGCTCCGTGGCCACGGTCACATCGACATCCCCATCGTCCCGACCGGCGGGCTCCGCCTCACGCTGTTCCTCGACGAGAACGGCAATGCCGCCCGCGACCCCGCCGAGCCCGCCGCGACCGGGGCGCTCGTCTCGCTGATCGACGCCGCCGGCCGCCGCCGTGACGCCGTATCCGACGACGACGGCACGATCGAATTCCGCGCCCTCCCCGTCGGCGTCTACGACGTCCGCATCTCCGCCCGCCCGAACGGAGGGCGCCCACTCCCGCCGGTGACGCTACACCTGCGGATCGAGACCGGACGGACCCTCCAGCACGAGGTCGCCGCCCCCACCCGCCGCATCGACATCCGCATGCGGCCGCCGGCGCCGGGCGAAGCCGCCATCCCCTGACCCGAACGCACAACGGCCCCGCATCTCCACGGAGATCCAGGGCCGGGGCGACGAGACGCGCCGCTCGGCGTCAGTTGGGAAGCAGGGTGTAGGTCAGGCCCACCCCCCGCGGCGCCGCGCCGGCCGGATCGATCACGCGGCGCTCGTCGATCAGCAGCACGATGTCACGCCCCCGCCGCCCCCGCGCCGCCTCCAGCGGAGCGGGACCCGCCCGCCTGAAGCCCTCCACCACCTCGCTCACCTCACCCGGAGCCTCGGCCCGCGCCCGCCACGACAGCGAGGCCGCCGCCTCGTCCGGCGATCCCTCCGAAGCCGCGCCCGCGGCCGTCACCATCAGCTTCCAGCGCCGGTTCGCGCTCACCCGCAGCTCCGTGGCGCCCGCGACCTCCTCGACCCGCGCGCCGCCCGCCACGCTCGTGGTGGGCACTCCCGTACCCGGCAGGACCTGCAGCCGCAGCACCGGCGGGACCACGATCGTCGCCCTCGCCCGCGCCTCCGTCTGCGCCCCGGCCGGAATTACGCACGCGGCCGAGAGCGCCACCGCCAGTCCCCAGCTCCGCATCGACTCACCTCCGGCAAGACCGCACTTGCGGGTCGCTCGATCGGCCTCCCTCCATGCGAGCCGCGTGCCTGTCCGGACGTGTGGCGGAACTCCATGTCGTTCCGGAGCTTACGCTCCGCTCCCGGCAACCGGGCCGGAGACCGAGATGTACGGATTCCGGACGGGTGCGGCGCCGATACGCCGCAAGCCGCTTGGCTACAATGATTTAGGTGGAGTTGTCCGGGATCCGGACATGCCTCGGCGACGGGCCGGACCTCCGACAGGCGGAGGCGTGGAGGCGGAGCGGCACCTGCGGGGGCGACCTGCGGCCGCCGCGCCTCAGGAGGCGGGCGGGCGCAGCTCGACCCAGGTCACCTTCCCGGCGGCCACCGTGACGGTGCGCCAGACGATGGCGCCGGCGACCTCGACACCGAGCAGGTAGTTGCCGGCGGGGACGTCGCCGACGGCGAAGTTCTCGTCGTAGGCGGGGTCGGGGTGGGCCTTGTCCTGGTAGGTCTCGGCGAAGGAGAAGGGCGTCTCCGCGGGCTCGCCGAGGACGAGGCCGTGGACATGCGCCCCCGGTACCGGCCTTCCGGCGGCATCCACCACGCGGCCGGCGACGGTGCCGGTGCCGGGCATCGGGTGGATCCAGAGTTGCGGGTTCACGGTGTGGGGCGGGAAGCGCTGCTCCGGGTCGACGACGAGGGCCGAGTCGGCCGAGGGCGAGACGTGGACCTCGAGGTGCAGGTGGTCGTTGGTGGCGCGCCCGGTGTTGCCGACGTGCGAGACCACCTGCCCGGCCGTGACGTGCTGGCCGACGCTGACGTCGAGGCTGGTGTTGTGGTAGTAGACGCTGAAGACGTACTGCCCCTCCCAGCGGCGGTCGTGGCGGATCGCGACGGTGTTGGCGCCCGCCTCGGCCTTGCCCGCATAGATCACGACGCCGTCGCCGATGGCGTGCACGGGGGTCCCAGCGGGGTTGTTGAACTCGACGCCCTGGTGCTGCTGAAAGTTGCCGCCCATGGTCGAGCCGTAGCGGTAGGTCTGGTCGATGTAGGGGTTTCCCTCCGCGGGCTCGATGGGCCGGTCGAACCAGTCGTGGCGCGGCGGGGTGGGCGGCGCGCCTGCCGGTGGCTGGAGCAGGTCCCACGGGCGCGGCCGGATCGGCAGCATCGCGGCGAGGCCGATGTGGGTGGCGCTGATCGGCAGCAGGTTCCCCTCGAGCCAGACCCCGGCCCAGACGTCGGCCGCGGGGTGGTAGAGGTCGCCGGAGCCCAGGTAGAGATGGTAGGTGCTATCCGGCTGGGCCACGGCGAGCCCGCGTGATGTGGCCAGCGCCGGCGGGCCGCCGTACGGGTTCTGCGTGAGCGCGCGCACGGCCCCGGGCAGAGCGTCGTAGCCGGGGACCTGGAACGGGCTCGGCTCGAACTTCGGCTTGGACATGTCGGCCGCGTAATAGACCTGGTGGGCGCTCGCGGCCCAGACGCTCGAGTCGCGCGCCACGCGCACGGCGCGGATCCTCTGCTCCGGCAGCCCTTCGGCGCTCGTGAACGTGTGCCAGCTGCGGCCGCCATCGCGCGACACCGAGAGCCCGCGCAGACTGCCGACCCAGAGGGCTCCGTCCGGCCCGACATCGAGCGCGAGCAGGTACTCGGTGGGCAGCGTCGTGAGGCGCTCCGTGCAGCCGTCCTTCGCCGCCGCCTGGCCGGGGACGGGCGGGCCGGTGATGCAGCGCCAGGTCCGGCCCGCGTCCGAGGTGAGCCTGAGCCCGTCGGCCGTGGCGATGTAGACCGTGTCGCCCGTGGCCCGCATCCCGTCGGGCGCCACGTACTGCCACTGCGGCCCGAGCTGGTCGAGGGACCAGTTGCGCCAGGTCTTGCCGCCATCCGTGGAGCGGCCCCAGCCGTTGCCGACCGTGCCGTACCAGACCGCCCCGCCGGCCGGGAAAGCGAAGGAGTTGACGAAGTCCCACGACAGGCTGGTCGAGTCCTTCGCGCGTGCCGTGATCTGTTGCCACTGCGTCGCGCCCTTCGGCAGCTCGTAGATCCCCTTGCCGTAGGTGCCGGCCCAGATCGCGGAGTCGCGGCCGCGCCGGACCTCCAGCACCTGCACCCCCCAGACCGTGGTGTCCGGCAGCGGTGGGAGCTCGGCCGGCGCGGCCCGCTGCGCCGCCCCGGGGCGGCCCGGACCTGGACGCTGCGGGGGAGGCGAGCCGCCGCAGGCGGCGAGCAGGGCGGCGGCGAGGAGGGGGAGCGCGGCACTCGGGCGCTTTGACATCAGAGGAACAGGGTCCGGTCGGAGTACTGGGCCCACTGTGTGGGCGTTTCCCACACCCGGGCGTACACCAGCGCGCCGGCCATCGGCTCGGGCAGCCGCCGGCGGAGCTCGTCGAAGAAGTAGCGGGCCTGGTTCTCCGCCGACGGCTCGAGGTCCGTAAAGGGCTCGAGTTCGTTCAGGTTCTCGTGGTCCAGCCGCTCCGCGAGCGCGCGCAGGTGCTTCTTCACGTCCACGAAGTCGAAGGCGATCCCCGCCTCGTTGAGCTCCGTCGTGGCGAGCGCCACCTCGACGACGTAGTGGTGCCCGTGCAGCCGCTCGCACTTGCCCTTGTACTTCCTCAGGAAGTGCGCGCTGTCGTAGCTGGCTTCCACGCTCACGATGAACATGTCGGATCCTCAGGTGCGCTCGACGACGATCACGCGCAGGTCCACCTCCGCCGGCCGGGTCAGCGCGAACAGCACGGCGTCGGCCACGCTCTCCGGACGCAACATCGCCTCCCGCGGCGGCAGGCCCGGGTGCACCCCGGCCTCCACTCCATCCCATAGCGGCGTGTCGGTGGCCGCCGGCTCCACCAGCGTCGCCCGGACGCCGGTGCCCCGAAGCTCGGCGTCCAGCACCGCATGCAAGCCTCGAACCCCGAACTTGCTCGCGGCGTACGCGCCATTGTGGGGGAAGCCCTGTCGGCCCGCAACGGAGCCCACGGTCAGCAGGTGCCCGGAGCCGCGCACGAGCATCGCCGGCAGGAAGGCCCGCGCCAGCAGGAACGGCGCCCGCAGGTTCACGCCGACCTGGCGATCGAAGCTCTCGACGGTCGCCTCGGCCACGGCGGCGAGCTCGAACGCGCCCGCCGCGTTCACCACGAAGTCCGGCGTGCCTCCGAGCGCCCGCTCGACGAGCCCGGCCAGACGCGCCACGGCACCGGCATCCGCCACGTCGGCCGCCGCGGCCGCGGCCCCCAGCCTCGCCGCCTCCGCCTCCAGCCGCGCCCTGCCTCGCGCCACCAGCACCAGACGCGCACCGGCCCCGGCCAGCACCCGCGCCGCCGCCAGGCCGATCCCGCTCGATCCGCCCGTGATGAGCCCGCCGCGGCCGGCGAGCGGCCCCTCAGCCGACGATGCCATTGGCCAGGCACAGCCGCAGGAACTCCTCGCGCGTCCGCAGATCCTCCCGGAACACCCCGCGCACGGCGCTCGTCAGCGTCTTCGAGTTCTGCTTCTCCACGCCGCGCATCATCATGCACAGGTGGTACGCCTCCGCGATGACCCCCACCCCCTCCGGCTGCAGCACCTCCCAGAGCGCCTGCGCGATCTGCTCCGTCATCCGCTCCTGCACCTGCAGCCGGCGCGCGAACACGTCCACGATCCGCGCCACCTTCGACAGCCCCACGATGCGCCCGTTCGGGATATACGCCACGTGCACCTTGCCGAAGAACGGCAGCATGTGGTGCTCGCACAGCGAGTACATCTCGATGTCCTTCACGAGCACCATGTTCTGGTGCTCCTCGCGGAAGATCGCGTCCCCCACCACGTCCTCCACCTTCAGGCCGTGGCCCCGCGTCAGCCACGCCAGGCTCTTCGCCACCCGCTCCGGCGTCCTGCGCAGCCCCTCCCGCCCGGGATCCTCCCCCAGCCGGCGCAGCATCTCCGCCACCAGCGCCTCGAACGACGCCCCCGAAAGATCCGGCTCGGACTCAGGCACCCTCGTACTCCACGTAGTTGCGCGGCGTCTCCCACAGCACCAGCCGTGCGAGCCGCGCCCGCCCCGGCATCGCTCCCGCCAGCCGACCCCAGATCGCCACCACCAGATTCTCCGTCGTCGGGTTCACGTCCTCCAGCCAAGGCACGTCCACGTTCAGGTTCCGGTGGTCCAGCGCCTCGATCACCCGCGCTTCCACCAGCTCGCGCACCGCCTTCAGGTCCAGGACGAAGCCGGTCTCCGGATCGATCTCACCCTCCACCGTCACGTCGAGCTCGTAGTTGTGGCCGTGCCAGTTCGGGCTCGCGCACAGCCCGAACACCTCCCGGTTCCGCTCCGCCGGCCAGTCCTCGCGACCCAGCCGGTGCGCGGCGCTGAAGTGCAGCCGCCGCGTGATCCGTACACGTGCCATGCACACCTCTCCCTCGCTTCAACGGCACCGGAAGGTGAGTGCCCGCCGGGGGGGCCGCAAGGTGCCGCCCGCCGCGCCAGGCCGGCGTTTCCAGCCTCGGCGCCGGCACTCGCAGCCGGCGCGGCAGGAGCGGAAAGCGGGGCACCGTGAACCATCTGCGGTGCCACAAAACAAGAAGCTGGCCCGGGGGGTTCCCGCGAGCCAGCTCCCTTTGACGTACCGGAGGGTATTTTTTGGAGCCCAGTCGTCACACGACTGGTAACCTCCCCGAGCGTTCCGCCTTCCCCTGACGGGGCATGACGTCCGGCACGGGAGTCGGCTCCATCTTTCCTTGCTGTCGGCCCAAAAATGAGCCCTCCAAGCACGTCCAACCTCGCGTCCAACCTAGCGGAGCCGGGGCCCGGAGTCAATGGCGGAACCGGCCATCCCCGCCCCCTCCGCCGGCCTCACGGCACGATGTCGGGAGGGGTGTGGTAGAGGATCTCCACGCTCGCCCGATCCACCGTCGACGGCGCGTCCACGACGGGGTTCCCGTACATGAGGTCCGTCGCATCGGGCGAATGGCGGAGCAGGCCGAGCGCGTGGCCCATCTCGTGGGCGAGCGTGCGGCGGGTGCGCGCCGCGTCCCCGCGCATCGCGGCGGACAGCGTGATGACCATCTCCGTGTGGCCTCCGCCGCCCGCCTTCTGCGGCAGCACGACCAGGTGCGCGCCGTCCGCCGTCAGGCAGAAGGTCGTTACGCCTTCGCCGCGCAGGTTCGGCGCGCAGTCGCTCACGTCCACGGGCAGCGTCGCATCGGACCACGCCACCACCACGTCCGCCTGCGCGGCCGATCCCACCTCCGTCCACCGGAACTCCCCATAGAGCGCGGCCGGGTTCCAGAGCTCGATCGCCCCGCCCAGCGCGGCCTCCAAGCCGCCCTCCCCGGCCTCACCGCCCGAGCTCGTCGCGTATACCCGGATCGTCCGACCCACGGGCCAGTGCAGCACGCGCGGCGGCGGCGACTCCGTCGTGAAGCCGTAGGCCCGCGTCCGGCCGGGCACCCCCGGCGCATCGCATCCGGCCGCCAGCAGGACGCCGGCCGCCAGCAACACCCCGCCCCGACCGCGCCACGCCCGGGTGCGCCGCGGGCCAGCCGGCCGCTTCCGCCACCGCCGTCCCCGCCCGCTCACCGCCCACCTCCGAGGAGAATGCCCGCCTGGAGGAGACCCCGGAGAACGCCGCCGCTGCGCTCACCCGCATCCGCGAGCGCCGCCGTATGGAACGGATGCCCCTGGACCGTCAGCTCGAGCGTCAACCGGGAGTCCCCCGCCGGCAGGCGCAGCCCCGCGCCGGCCTCGAGCATCGGCTCGTAGCTCGGCGCTCCCCTGAACACTCCGCGACTCCAGCCCCGATAGGAGAGAACGCCAGCCCCCGCGCTTGCGTGCACGCGCGCGCGAGCCTGCCAGCGCGCCGCGACCGCTGCCTGGGCGACGCCCACCGTGCCGAGGCTGTACCCGCCCGCGCCCCCTCCAGCGCGCACCCGCCCGAAGGTCCACCCCAGCTCCGCCTCGAGCACCACCGGGCGGCGCCTCTCCTGGCGGAACACCAGCGTCACCACGGGCGACGGCACCACCGCGACGCTCGCGGCCGCAACCTCCCTTCCCGGCGGCAGAAGCGAGTCCACGAGCACGCTGCTCGCGATCGCGTCCCGCACGAGCGGTGTCAACGCCGCCACCCCCACGCGCGCCTCCACCGCCACGCCCTGGGCGCGCAGCGGCCCGGCCCACGCCAGGAGCAGCAGCCCCGCCGCCCACACCGGCGCACGACGACCGGGATACAAAAAAAGACGGGACGGCCATCGACTTCGATGACCGCCCGCCTTTGCCGCGGCGCTCTCCCCGGAGTTCCCGCTCGCCGCGGCGACCGTGTTGTGCCGGGGCGTAGAAGCAGGACCGGGGCCAGACCGGCCCGTCTCAGGCAAGTCATTCGACAGCACAGACTTACGATTTTCCACAATTCTCCGGAATGGCGCGCGGGCAGGAAAATAGTTCGCACTTTCGCGTCTTTGTAGCGAGGCGCGGCTCATGGGGCGCGGTACCGGCGCAGGCGGGCGAGGTTGCGCCGGTCAGCGGCCACGGGATCGTCGCCTTTCGGGGTCTCGAGCAGCTTCGGCACGTGCAGGAAGCGGACATCGGTCACCAGCCGGCGGAACGGGGTCTCGCCCAGCGCGCCCTCGGCGATGCCCGCGTGCCGGTCGCGCCGGCTACCGAGGGCGCCGACGGAGTCGTTGAGGTGGAACAGGCGCAGCGTTTCGAGGCCGAGGACGTCGTCGAACCGGGCGACCACGCCGTCGTAGTCGCCGGCCAGGTCATAGCCGGCGGCCCAGACGTGGCAGGTGTCGAGGCAGATCCCGACGCGGTCTCGCAGCTCGGGGCGGATGCGGTCACGCAGCGCGGCGAGCTCCTCGAAGCTGGCGCCGAGCACGCTGCCGGCGCCGGCGGTCGTCTCGAGGAGGACCTGCGTGCCGCCGCCCACCTCCTCGAGGGCGCTCTCGATGGCCTCGGCGTTGCGGGCCAGGGCGGCCTGGCGGTCCCCGTCCGTGGCGTTTCCCGGGTGGGTCACGAGATGCTCGATCCCGAGGGCGACGCAGCGCCGCAGCTCCGAGAGGAAGGAGGTCAGGGAGCGGGCGCGCAGCGCCGCATCGGGGCTGGCAAGGTTGATGAGGTACGAGTCGTGGGCCGCCACCGCCGCAATGGCGTGGCGTCGGCGCTCCTCCCGGAAGGCGGCCGCGGCATCCTCGTCGAGCTCGGGCTCTGCCCAGCGGTTCGGCTGCTTGGTGAAGACCTGCATGCGCGCGGCGTCCAGCTCCGCCGCGCGCGCCGGCGCACGCGGCACGCCGCCCGCCGTGGACACGTGCGCCCCCAGCTCGTCGGTGGACATCCTGAACCTGGATCTCGTGGCGTGGACCGTGAAGGCGTAGAATACCCGGCCGGCCGGTGCGCCGGCAACGGGCTGCGCCGCACGTCGCGGCCAGCCGGAATAACGAGGAGGCGGCATGGCATTCAACCCATGGCACGACCTGCCCGCCGGCACCTCGGTGCCGGACGAGGTCAACGTGATCATCGAGATCCCCCGCGGCAGCCGCAACAAGTACGAGCTCGACAAGGCCACCGGCCTGTTCCGCTTCGACAGGCTGCTCTACAGCGCCGTCCATTACCCGGGCGACTACGGCTTCATTCCCCGCTCACTCGCCGACGACGGTGACCCGCTCGACGTCCTCGTGATGACCACCGAGCCCACGTTCACCGGGTGCCTCATCGTCGTCCGCCCGCTCGGCGCCTTCGAGATGAGCGACGAGAAGGGCCTCGACGAGAAGATCCTCGCCGTTCCCGTGCAGGACCCCCTCTACGGCGAGTATCACGAGCTCGATGACGTCGCCTCCCACTACCTGCGCGAGGTCGAGCACTTCTTCGCCATCTACAAGGAGCTCGAGGGCGTCCGCACCCGCGCCCTCGGCTGGCGCAGCCGCGAGCGCGCCCAGGAGTTCGTCGCCGCGTCCTGCGCCCGCTACGACCGCGAGCACCCGACCGACTCCGCCACCACCCCTCCCGTGACGTGAAAAAAGGACGCGGCGCCCGACCGCGCGCCGCGTCCTCCAACTGCCGCGCCGTAGCGCCGACTACATGCTGCTCGTCGTGCTGCTCATGTTCATCGTGTCATGCGCCATCGTGTCCATCGGCGCGGGCGCCGGCGCCGGGGCCGGAGTCGTCTCCACGGCAGGACTCGTCTCCTCCGTGTTCTCCGCCTTCTTCTGGCAGGCCGCAAACGCCAGGGACGCCGCGACCACGAACAGCAACGAGCGCTTCATACCCACCTCTCCGATGAAGGTCGCACAGGAGCCGCAGCGCCTTCGTACTGCGCGCTCCGTGAACCGGCGGCGCGCCCGCCGATCCAGCTCCCGCCCAGCGGGAGCGACAACAGCCGCGAATGATGTACTTTCCCGCGATGCGTGTCAAGCAATTCCCGCCGGCTACCAGCCGGAGCCGGGCCGGGAACGGCCAGCGCAGATCATGTCTTTCCCCGATCGCGGCGGAAAACGTAATGAGAAAGACCGGCTTCCACAATACATCGGAAAACTGGCGCTTTCGCTCCCCGTGCCCACGCCGTTCCGGCGGCCCCGCGCGGGGCGTCGGGGGGCGCGAGCGAGGGCCGGTGGAGGGTATGCTTCTTGCCCCCCTCGAAGCGTACAACGCTGGCTCTGGAGAGAGTGTAACCGGTGTCATTCCTCGCTGCTTATATCGCCCTCGTGGTGCTCGCCCCGATCCTGGTCAGCCTGGTCGTCAGCTACCGCGGGCTGCCGAATGGCAGACGCTGCCCGGGCTGCTCGGAGGATACGTTTCAACTGCTGTTCCGACCGCTGCGCTGGATTCCGGTCGGGCGCAGGCGGCAGCTCCAGCGGCGCTGGTGCCCGGGTTGCGGGTGGACGGGGCTGGTGCGCGTGCGCGAGGCACCCGACGCCGGCGCGGGCGTGGCGGGGCGGACTCCGGATGTGGCCGTACGCGCGGCGGCGGAAGCGAGAGGCAGCCGCGCGAAGCTGCTGGACGTGTGTGAGCTGGAGCTGGACGGCACCTGCTGGCGGGTGCTGCTGCAGGCGTGGTGCGTAGCCAATGGTTGGCGTGGCCGGCTGCTCTTCGTCGGCCCGCACGGCCACCTGCGCAACGACGTGGTGCCGCCGTTCAGCGGGGGCTTCTACACGGACGTGCTCGGCCAGGCCATGGCGCTGTCGCACCACGCCCTGGCGTGGCGGCTGCGGGAGGTGATCTCGGACTAGAGTGGTCGCACGGGAGTGCGACGCTAGCGCGTCCTCGTGCAGGCGGCCGCCGCGGCGGCGCGATCGAGCATCTCGCGTCGCTCGCGGTAGCGCACGCGGCGGCGGGCTTCCTGTAGGGGCAGCCAGGCGTGCTCGGAGGTTTCGGCCGCGGAGAGGCGCACCTCGCGGCGGGAGGCCTCCGCCAGGAAGTACACCACGCGCTTGCGGATCAGCACGCGGTCTCCGCGCTCCTCCACGCTGAAGCGGTAGTTCTCCTTCCCCTCGAAGCCGGGCACGAGCCGAACGTCGGCGGCGGCGAGGCCCGTTTCCTCCTCTAGCTCGCGCATGGCCGCCTCGAAGACCGTTTCGCCGTCAGCGACGCCGCCCTTCGGGAACTCCCACAGGCGGCGCTTGGTGAGGCGGGAGAGCAGGAGCAGGAACTCGCAGGCGCCGCGCTCGCGGATGAAGACGATCACCCCGGCCGAGGTGGCGCGCTCGTAGCGCATCGCGGCCGCCCCGCTCTCGCCCGGCGCGCGCGCGTCAGGCGTAGACGGGGGCGGTGGACTCCACGACCAGCGCCTCCCAGGGGAAGGTGCCGGCGCCGTTGGGCGCGCGGCCGAAGTGGCCGTACGCGGCGGTAACCGCGTAGATCGGGCGCAACAGCTCGAGGCGCTCGATGATGCCGCGCGGGGTGAGGTCGAAGTGGGAGCGGATCCATGCCTGGATCTCCGGCTCTGCGATTCTCGCCGTGCCGAAGGTCTCCACGCCGATCGCGACCGGCTCCGCCACGCCGATCGCGTACGCGACGCAGATCTCGCAGCGCTCCGCCAGCCCCGCCGCCACCACGTTCTTGGCCGCCCACCGCGCGGCGTAGGCGGCGGAGCGGTCCACCTTGGAGGGGTCCTTGCCGCTGAAGGCGCCGCCGCCGTGGCGGGCGGCGCCGCCGTAGGTGTCCACGATGATCTTCCGGCCGGTGAGGCCGGTATCCGTGGCGGGGCCGCCCTCGACGAACGAGCCGGACGGGTTCACGAGCACGCGGCCCTCCCAGTCCGGGACCTCCAGCAGCCCGGGCACGGCCTGCGGCACGACGCCCGCGAGGATGAAGTCGCGGATCGCCTGCGGCTCGACCTCGGGCGCGTGCTGCGTGGACACGACGACGCGCGTGACCTCGACCGGCCGGCCATCCACATAACGCACGGAGACCTGGCTCTTGGCGTCCGGGCGGAGCCAGCCGACCTCGCCGCCCTTTCGCGCCGCGGCCAGCCGCTGCGTGAGCGCGTGCGCCCAGGTGATCGGCGCCGGCATGAGCGAGGGCGTCTCCGCCGTCGCGTAGCCGAACATCATCCCCTGGTCGCCCGCCCCCTGCGCCCGCCGGTCCGCCTTGTCCACCGCCCGGGCGATCTCGCCCGCCTGCGCGTGCAGCCGCACGTGCACCTCGACGTCGTCCGCCGAGAAGCGCCCGTCCGCCGCCGTGTAGCCGATGTCGCGGACCGCATCGCGCGCGGCCGCCTCGATCGCCTCCGGCGCGAGCGGAGCCGCGCTCCCCACCTCGCCCGCCACGCAGATGTAGTTGCGCGTCACGAGGGTCTCGCACGCGACGCGCGCGTCCGCGTCGGCCCGCAGGTGCGCGTCCAGCACCGCGTCGCTGATGCGGTCGGCGACCTTGTCGGGATGTCCTTCCGAGACCGACTCGCTGGTGAGGACGTACTCTCGCGACATCGAAGCCCCCAGAAAAAGAAAACGCCCGGCGCCGGGAAGCTCGGCAGCGGGCCTCCGGCTCTTTAGTGCCTTGATTAACGTGGGGCACAAGCTGCCGAATCAAATCCCACGTCGGCGCCACGCGCCGAGGTCCTGCGGCGGCGTCTCGCGATGCTCTCGCGCGACGGCGGCCGGCAACGTAACGGGCGCCGCCGCGGGCTGTCAAGGAACGCGGATTGCACCGCTTCGCGGACTTCACGGAAGGGGTTCGGAATGGAGCTGAACGAGTCGGAGGGGAACGGGCGCGCGAAGGAGCTGCACGCGGTCGCGGACCTGGCAGGCACCCCCGTGGCCGATGTGGCGGGCGAGTTCTTCGGCGAGGTCTACGGTGCGCTCTCGGAAGCGGACACGGGGCTGCTGCGCTACCTCGATCTCGCTCTGCATGGGGCGCCCCGGCACGTGCTCGTGCCGGTGGGGCACACGCGGATCGTGCGCAAGCATAGGGGGGCGGAGGTCCGGTTGCGCGCCGCCACGCGCGAGGAGCTGGCGCTGATCCCGCTCTACGACCCGGAGACCTCCTGCGTGGATGAGCGCCTGGCGGAGGGCCTCGAGGAGGCGATCGTGCACGCCCACTGCCGGCTCTTCGCGGGGGCGCGCTACTACGCGCACCCGGCCTTCGACCACCGGCGCCTCTACGGCGGCATCGAGCAGCCGATCGTCCAGGCGGCCGAGCCGCGCGGGACCCGAAGCGGCCTGGCGCCGCTCTCGGAGCTCGAGGAGTTCGCCGTGGCGGATCCGGCGCTCGACGTCCGCGGCTGGCCCGTGCGCGCGGCCGGCGGAGAGGAGGCGGGCACGGTGCGCGAGCTGATCGCCGATCCCGCCGCACGCGCGGTGCGCTACCTCCGGATCGCGCCGGAGCACGCCGCGCCGTACCTGCTGCCGGCGGGGTACCTGCGCCGGGATCCGGATGCGCACGTCCTGCGCACCCCCGAGCTCAGCCGCGCCGACCTGGGCGCGCTTCCACGCCACGGATCCGGTGCCCCCACGCGCGCGGAGGAAGACGAGCTGCGCGCCGCGCTCGACCGCCGGTTGGCCGGCGAGCGCCTCTACCACCGGCCTGACTACCGGGCCGGCTGAGAGAGCAGCGAGGCGGCCAGCCCGCCGGGCGTCTCCCAGGCCTCGTACTCCTCCGCCGCGGCCACGCCCCAGCGCGCGCCGCACTCCGCCAGTCGCCGCTCGAGCCATCCCTCCGGCGGCCAACCGACACGACTGCGGTAGAATGCGCCCACCTCGAGCACGACGTCCCGGTGCGCCGAGACATCGACCGCCACCGGCGTGACCTGCGAGTGCGCGCCGCGCATCGTGAACACGGGCACCGGCGCACGGTGGGGCGGCGTGGGGCTGACGACACGGGCGATGCGCGCGAGCGTGACCGCATCCCGAACGATCCGCCCCGTGGCCTGGTGATCGGGGTGGCGCGGCCCGTGCCGCCAGGCGTCGCCCCAGGTCAGCAGCCCGTCCGGCCGGATCTCGGCCAGCACGTGCGCAAGCTGCCGGGCGGCGTCCCGCGTCGCTTCCACGCGCGTGTCCTCGAAATCGAGGAAGCGGGCCTCGCAGTCCAGCATCTGCGCCACCCGGCGCCCCTGCGCCTCGCGGCGGCGCGCGATCTCCTCCGTATCGAGCGGTCCCAGCGCCTCCGTCATCTCCCCGCGCGTGAGCCAGAGAAGCGTGACGTCGTGGCCGGCGGCACGCTCCGCGCCGATGGCGCCCGCGGCGCCCACCTCGTCGTCCGGGTGCGAGAAGGCGACGAGGAGCCGCGTCCGGCCACCGTCGCCCGCGGGTCTCGCCGGCTCAGTCATGCCGGACCTGCATTCTCACCTGGACGTCCGCCCCGCCCGAAGTCCCGGCCCCCGGCGCCTGCGGGCTCGCCGCCTCGAGCAGCAGATCGCCTCCCAGCAGGCCGGTCAGCTCGAACGCCGTGAGAGGCAGGGCCGGGCATGCCGCCGCGGGCAGGAACTGAATCGTGGATCCTCGCGTCGAGAAGGCGCCGGTGCAGACGCGCGGGCCGTCGGCGGGGAAGCCGGCGCTCGTGAGGCGGAAGCGGCCGTCGGACGAGAGCGACAGCCCGACCGTGAAGCTGAACCCGCGCCGGTCGGTGGTGGTGCCGTTCCAGGCGAGGTCGCCGACCTGCGAGATCTCCTCCTGGCCCGTCCACGTGCCGACCAGGTCGGCCGCGCTCGGGGCGAGCGGCCCCACGACGAGGCCGCGGGTGTCCCGGTCGCCGCACGCGGCGCCGGCGCAGAGCGAGAGCATCACGATTCCGGCCAGCAACCTGGACATGGGCGCCTTCCGCTTTCTCTCGAGCGAGGTTTCCCGGTCCCACCGTTCCCGGCCCGGTGAGTCCCGGAAGACCCGTGCCCACGGCGCGCGGCCCGGTTGACACTCCATTCCCCGCCGGGCATCTTCCCGCCCCCATGGAGCTGATCCTTTCGCTGGCCGCCGATGAGGTGAAGGAACGCGACGACGGCAAGCTCGACGTGACCGGCGTCTTCAACGAGCTGAGCGCGGCCGGGTTCCCGGCGCTGCAGGAGAGGATGATGGTCGTCTTCCTCATCGGCTGGGACGCCGACGAGGCGGGCGAGCAGCCGTTGCGGGCCGACCTGCTGGACGAGGCGGGCGAGAAGGTGCTCACGATCCAGGGCCACACCGACGTCGCGCACCGTGAGCCGGGCGCGGCGCCGGCACAGACTCGCCTGGTGCTGGCGCTGGAGAAGGTGGTCTTCCCGCACGCGGGGCAGTACCACTTCGAGTTGCTCGCGGGCGAGCAAGTGCGGCGGACTCTGCCGCTGTTCGTCGCCGGGCATCCGGAGGCGTGAAGACGCCGGACCCCTCGAACGGACCGCGGGTATACACGCCCGTCACCCGCTCGAACGAAGCCGGGACGTGGGGGTCTGGAGGAGACGTGGACGCAGCGGAACGCAGCCTGACGCCGAAGGACGTGGTGCGTGTCCTCTCGGCGCTCTCGGACGAGAACCGCTTTCGCATCGTGGAGCTGCTCTCGGTCGAGCACGCGGAGCTGCCGTGCGGGAAGATCGGTGAGGCGCTCGGGCTTTCGCCCTCCCTCATCTCCCACCACCTCGGCGTCCTGGAAGGCGCCGGAGTGATCGAGCGGAGAAAGAACGGACTCTGGACCCTGAACCGTCTGCGGCGCGAGGAGCTGTCCCGGCACATCGCCACCCTCGAGCGGCTCCTCTGCCCGGCGCGCCTGGTCTGACCCTCCCGCCGTTCCGTTCTCTCCCGCTCCGGCGCGCCTGCGCCGGGTCATCCGACATTCGTTGAACCCCGGTCCGGCTCCGCACGAGCCGCACCCTGTCGCGGAGTGATTCGATGGAGTCCGAGCCCCGCAAGCGGCGCGTTCCGCTGCACACGAAGATCCTCTTCGGCCTGATCGGCGGCGCGGCCGCCGGCGTGGCCGCCAACATCTTCTGGGGAGACTCGCCCCGCCTGCTCTGGACCGTCGATCACGTGGCACAGCCGGTCGGGCAGATCTTCCTGCGGATGCTCTTCATGGTCGTCGTGCCGCTGGTCTTCACGTCCCTCGCCCTGGGCGTGGCGAACCTCGGCGACCTGCGCCGCATCGGCCGCGTCGGCGGCAAGACCATCGGCTTCTTCGTGCTCACGACCGGCTTCGCCGTCGTGCTCGGCCTCACCGCCGTGAACGTCTTCAAGCCCGGCGCCTCTCTCGATCCGGGCGTCCGCGCGGGGCTGCTCCAGACCTATGCCAGCCAGGCCGCCGCCCGCGTCGGCGCCGCCTCGACCAACGGGTTCGGCGTCGGGACCTTCGTCAACATCGTGCCGAAGAACCCGATCGAGGCCATGGCGAGCGGGGATCTCCTCGGGCTGATCTTCTTCACGCTCGTCTTCGGCATCGCGCTCACCCGACTGCCGCGCGAGAAGGCGGAGCCCGTGCTGCGCGTGCTCGAGGGCGTCGGCGACGCGGTCATCCGAGATGATCGACATGGCCATGCGTCTCGCGCCGCTGGGCGTGGCCGGCCTCATCTTCTCCGTCACCGCGCGCTTCGGCTTCGACGTGCTCCGCTCGCTCGGGCTCTACGTGGTCGTGGTCCTCGGCGCCCTGGCCATCCACCAGTTCGTCACCATCGGCCTGCTCGCCCGTTTCCTCACCGGCATCAGCTGGCGCCGGTTCTTCGGCCGCGCCAGGGCGCTCATGATCACCGCCTTCTCCACTTCGAGCTCCAGCGCGACGCTGCCCACCACCATCCAGACCGCGGAGGAGGAGTTCGGCGTGCCGCCGGAGATCGCCGGCTTCGTCCTGCCCCTCGGCGCCACCATGAACATGAACGGCACCGCCCTCTTCGAGGGCGTGACCGTCCTTTTCCTGGCGCAGGTCTTCGGGATCCACCTCAGCCTGCCGATGCAGCTCGTCGTGGTGAGCATGTCCATCCTCACCGCCATCGGCGCCGCCGGCGTCCCCGGCGGCTCGATCCCGCTGCTGGTGATGGTCCTGGAGATGGTCGGCATCCCGGGCGGCGGCATCGCCCTCATCCTGGGCGTGGACCGCCTCCTCGACATGTCGCGCACCGTGCCCAACGTCACCGGCGACCTGCTCACCTCGCTCGTGGTCGCGCGCAGCGAGGGGATGTCCTTCACCGTCGACGACGAGGGCAAGCGCGTGCTCGTCTCCGACTCCGTTCCCGCCCCCGAGGCCGGCCTGGGGGGTGCGCTCGCCGACTGATGCTCGCGCTTCAGGAGCCGGGGATCCCCGGCTCCGTCATGGCCCGCGTGTCGAGGACGGCGTCGAGCTCTTCCGGCGGGAGCACGGCCTTCTCGGTGGCGAGGGCGCGCACGGTCGTGCCCTTCCTGAACGCCTCCTTGGCGAGCGAGGCGGCCGCGTCGTAGCCGATGCTCGGCGCGAGCGCCGTGGCCAGCGAGAGGTTCCCCTCGAGCAGCTCCTTCAGCCGTGCCTCGTTGGCGGTGATGCCGTCGATGCACTTCTCGGCGAAGACGGCGGCGGCGCGCGAGCAGAGCGCGATCGACTGCAGCAGCGCGTGCGCCATCACGGGCATCATGACGTTCAGCTCGAAGTAGGAGCCAAGCCCGCCCACGGTGATCGTCGTGTGGTTCCCCATCACCTGGGCCGAGACCATGGTCACGGCCTCCGGGATCACGGGGTTGACCTTGCCCGGCATGATGCTCGAGCCGGGCTGGATGGCCGGCAGCGTGATCTCGGCCAGCCCCGCGCGCGGCCCGCTGGCCAGCAGCCGCAGATCGTTGGCGATCTTGCTGAGCGAGACCGCCAGCGCGTTCAGCGCGCCGTGTGCGTAGACGACGACATCGCGCGTGGCCTGCCGCTCGAAGTGGTTCGCCGCCTCGCGGAACTCGAGGCCGGTGGCGCTCGACAGCCGCGCAATGGTGCGGCCGGCGAACTCCTCGTGCGTGTTGATGCCGGTGCCGACCGCCGTCCCGCCGAGCGGCAGCTCGACGAGGTCGTCGAGCGCGTGCTCCAGGCGGCGCACTGCATGGGACACCTGGCTTGCGAAGCCGCCGAACTCCTGGCCCAGCCGGACCGGCGTAGCGTCCATCAGGTGGGTGCGCCCGGACTTCACGTAGCCGTCGAGCTCCTTCGCCTTGGCGGTCAGCGAGTCGCGCAGCGTGCCGAGCGCCGGGATCAGGTCCTGCGTGATCGCCGTGGCCGCGGCGACCTGCATCGCGGTGGGGATCGCATCGTTTGAGGATTGCCCGAGGTTGACGTGGTCGTTCGGATGGATGCGCTCGCCATCGAGGAGCTTGGCCGCGCGGTGGGCGATGACCTCGTTTGCGTTCATGTTCGTCGAGGTCCCGCTCCCCGTCTGGAAGATGTCCAGCACGAACTGGGCGTCGTGGGCGCCATCCACCACCTCCTGCGCCGCGCGCACGATGGCGCCGCCGATTCGCTCGTCCAGCAGCCCGAGCTCCATGTTGGTCTCGGCCGCGGCCAGCTTGATCAGTCCCATGGCCGCGATGAAGCTGCGGGGGAAGCGGAGGTCGCTGATCGGGAAGTTCTCGACCGCGCGCTGGGTCTGCGCGCCCCACAGCGCGTCCTGGGGCACCTGCATCTCTCCGAGCGAGTCGCGCTCGACCCGGTAGGCTCTATCGCTCATCCCGCCTCCTCGCGCCTGGCGTTTCGAGTCACCGGCGGCGGGCGGCACGCCGCGCCGGCGGCCGTGCCCCGTCGCCTGGATCCGTCATTTCCTGGGCGGCCGCGACGGCCGCACCTCGATCCGGCTGGGCAGCGTCCGCCCGGGGAAGGCGACGAGGTCCATCACGATCCGCGCGATGTCCTCCGGCTGCACCTTCCAGTCGTCCGTGCCCGCCGTGGGATGGCTGAAGTCCGTCGCTACGCTGCCCGGCATGATGTAGCTCACGCGCACCCCGTCGTGGCGGACCTCCTGCATCAGCGCCTCGCTGAAGCCGATCAGCCCGAACTTGCTGGCGTTGTACGCGGCCCCGCCCGGGAAGGCGTTCTTCCCGGCCAGGCTGCCAATGTTCACGATCCAGGCATCGCCGGCGCGGCGCAGGTGCGGCAGGGCGGCACGGCAGCAGTAGAAGAGCCCGTCCAGGTTGGTCGAGAGGCAGCGGTCCCAGTCCTCGATGCTCATCTCGGCGACCGGCGCGAACACGCCGACCCCCGCGTTGTTCACGAGGATGTCCAGCCGCCCGAATGCGTCCACGGCGGAGGAGACCAGCCGCTCGCAGTCGGCCGGGGAGCGCACATCGCAGGCGACGCCGAGCGCCGCATCCGGCCGGCCCGTCCGCTCGCCCACCTCCGCCGCCGCCTTCGCCACGTCGGCGGCGGTGCGTGCCCCGAGCGCGACGCGTGCGCCCGCACCGGCCAGCGCCTCCACGATGGCACGCCCGATCCCCTTCGTGCCGCCCGTCACCACGGCGGCCCTGCCGCCCAGGTCCCCCATCCGCTCCTCCTTGCCCACGGCAGGGCTGAGTTTAATTGCTCACTCCCTGCCCCGCCACTAGGTTTCGCGCATGGATCTCGAGGGCAGGGTGGCACTGGTGACGGGCGGCGCGAGACGCCTCGGAAGGGCGCTCTCGCTGGGGCTGGCGCGTGCCGGCGCGGACGTGGTCGTGAACCACCACGCCTCCCCGCAGGAGGCCGCCGAGACGGCGGATGCCATCCGCTCGCTGGGGCGCCGTGCCCTGGCTGTGCGGGCGGACGTGGGGCGGGGCGAGGAGGTGGACCGGCTGGTGCGGGAGGCGCGCGCCGCGATGGGCCGCCTCGATGTGCTCGTCAACAACGCCTCCACCTTCCACGAGGCGCCGCTCGAGGCGCTCCCCGAGGAGGCCTGGGACCGCACGATGGCCGTCAACCTGAAGGGGCCGTTCCTTCTGGCCCGCGCGGCGGCGCCGCTCCTGCGCGAGCACGGCGGCGCGATCGTGAACCTGGCGGACCTGTCCGCCTTCCAGCCCTGGCCGTCCTTCGCGGCCCACTCGGTCTCCAAGGCCGGCCTCGTCCATCTCACCCGCGTGCTGGCGCGCGCCCTCGCCCCCGCCGTGCGCGTCAACTGCATCGCGCCGGGAACCGTGTTGCCGCCGGATGACTGCACGCCCGAGCAGCTGCGCGAGAGCTGGGAGGGCACGCCGCTGAAGCGCATCGGCTCGCCGGAGGAAGTCGTCCGGGCGCTGCTCTTCCTGCTGGGCAGCGACTTCGCTACGGGAGAGGTGCTCGTGCTCGACGGCGGACGGCTCCTGGTCTAGCGGCTCGACCGACCCGTGAAGCGGACTCTCCTGCTCGGCGGCGCGGCCGGCGCGGCGCTCCTGGCGCTCCTCGCGGCGTTCGTCGCGCCGCGCGCCCTCGGCTGCCCGTCCCCCGGGACGCTCCGCACCTACCGCCCGCCGGAGGCATCGCGCGTCTACGCCGCGGACGGCTCCATCGTGGCCGAGCTCTCGCCCGCGCGGCGCGTCGCGGTGGAGCTCGGCGAGATCCCGGCCGTGCTCCGCGACGGCTTCGTGGCCGTCGAAGACCGCCGCTTCTTCCGGCACCGCGGCATCGATGTCCGGGGGATCGGCCGCGCCGCCGCGCACGACCTCGCCCACCTCTCCCTGCGCGAGGGATTCAGCACGATCACCATGCAGCTCGCGCGGCAGCTCTTCCCGGACGAGCTGCCGATGTCGGCGCGCTTTCGCCGCAAGACCTGCGAGCTGGCCATGGCCGTCAGCATCGAGAGGGAGTTCCCGAAGCGCCAGATCCTGAACCTGTACCTGAACCAGATCTACCTCGGCAACGGGCTCTACGGCGTCGAGCGGGCGGCGGAGGGGTACTTCGGCAAGCCCGCGCGCGAGCTCACGCTGCCGGAGGCCGCGCTGCTCATCGGGCTCAACAAGAACCCCGAGGGCTACAACCCGCGGAAGCACCTGGCCCGTGCCGTGGAGCGCCGCAACACCGTGCTGGACGTGCTGGCGCGCGAGGGCGTCATCGGCGAGGTCGCCGCCTCACGGGCCAGGCTCGCGCCGCTGCGGCTCGCCGCGCCGCCGGAGGCGGCCGGTCCCGCGCCGTACTTCGTCGCCGGGATCCGGCACGAGCTGAGGGAGCGGTTCGGGCCAGAGGCGGATGTGAGCGGGCTGCGCGTCTACACGGGGCTCGATCCGGCGCTCCAGCGCGCTGCGCGCCGGGCGCTGGTCGACCAGATCGCCTCCATCGAGGCCGGCCGCTACGGCCGCTACCGGCACCCGGTCATGCCCCCGGACGCGGATCCCGACCCGTCCGCGGACGGGTCACCCTACCTCCAGGGGCTGGTCGTCGCCCTCGACCCCGCCACCGGCGCGGTCCGGGCGCTCGTCGGCGGGCGCGACTTCACGCACTCGCAGTTCGACCGCGTCTACGAGGCGCGCCGCCAACCCGGCTCCGCGTTCAAGCCGATCGTCTACGAGACTGCCATCGAGAGCGGCCTCACGGCGACGACCCGCATCGAGACCACGCCCGTTGCGCTCGCCGGCGCGGGCTCCGCCCCCTGGCGCCCGGACGACGAGGTGCCGGACTCCGTGACCTCGCTCTCCGCGCGCGATGCGCTCGCGCGCTCCTCCAACTTCGCGGCCGTGCGCGTCGGCGAGTCCGTCGGCACGACCAGGGTCATCGACACGGCGCGCGCGCTCGGGCTCACCACGCCGATCCCCGCCTACCCGGCGATCTTCCTCGGCGCCGCGGAAGTCCGCCCGATCGAGCTCGTGGCCGCCTACGCCGCGTTCGGCAACGGCGGCTGGCGCGTAGCGCCGCACCTCATCGAGCGCGTAGAGGACAAGCACGGCAGGGTGCTCTGGCGCGCCGCCCCACCGCGGGCTCGCGCCCTCGACGAGGGAGCCGCGTTCATCACCCTCGGCCTGTTGCGGGATGTGGTGGATCGCGGAACGGGTACCGCCGTGCGGCAACAGGGCTTCTGGTTGCCGGCCGCGGGAAAGACCGGCACTACCAACGCGGGGCGGGACACCTGGTTCATCGGCATGACGCCCGACCTCGTGGCCGGCGTCTGGCTCGGCTTCGACCGGCCCCGGCCGATCGTCGCCGGCGGCAGCGGCGGCCGCCTCGCCGCGCCCGTCTGGGGCCGCATGATGCGCGAGGCCTACCGCACCCGCCCCAACCCCGCGCCCTGGCTCCCACCGACGGATCTCGTCGCGCTGCCCGTGGACACCACCAGCGGCCTCCTGGCCACCTCCCACTGCCCCGCGAACGTGGTGCGGGTCGAGTACTACCTGCCCGGCACGGAACCCCGCGAGTCCTGCCACCTGCACCACGCCGGCAGCCTGCCCGGCCGCATCTGGAAGGGCATCAGGAAGGCGTTCTGAGGCGCCCGCCCCGGCACCCCGCCCGCACCCTACAGCGAG
The DNA here is from genome assembly GCA_963708135.1 of uncultured Gemmatimonadales bacterium. Taxonomy (GTDB): domain Bacteria; phylum Gemmatimonadota; class Gemmatimonadetes; order Longimicrobiales; family RSA9. The sequence continues at coordinate 3,463,059 of OY970192.1, forward strand.
GGGCCGGAGGGGGACCAAACTCCCGGATCACCCATGGGCGGCGGACCGCCCCTGCGGAAACGGGCGCCGTGCGCACCAAAGTCCCGCCGCGTCAATGCGGCGGACCGCCCTTGCGGAAAGGGCCGCCGTGGTCCCGCCGCGTCGATGCGGCGCCGAACCGTCGGGGACTATGCTCCGCACGGCGACTCGAAGTGTCAGGGCATCCGGGAACGCCGGCACGGTCGTGCAGAAATGTCCGGCCGCCCCATCCTCGGCCCCCTGCTCGGCCGCCGAAGGCGGAACGGCGGGTGAGGGGAGCCCGGTCGAGCCGCGCCGATCCCCGGCACGCGCATCGCGTAGGGTCCCGGCGGCGTCCTCGAGTGCCGGCACTCCTGGCCGCTCCTGCACGAACGGCGCGATCTGCGCAACCCGCCACTCGCCGGCGTTCCGCAAACGAGAGTCCGATTGCGCACCCAGGGCCGTCCCAATCCGCCACTGATGAAACCGGCGAGAACGAGCGGCGAGTTCTGCCGGTCTGGCCAGTACGAGCCGCCACGCGCGCGCCGGAGGACGGCGAGCGGCGGGTTATGCTCCCGAGTGACCCGCCGCTCGGGGCGGGGAAGCCGCCCGATCCGGGAAGCCGCGAACCTCCGGCGCCCCCGCGCGGCGCCGCCCGCACGACCCCCTCCCCCACCCGCAGTTCGCAGCTCGCCGTCTCAGGGCGCCTCCGCGGTCTCCAGCACCGGCGACTCGCCGAGCCCCTCGTGTGCGAGCCAGCGCTCCGCCTCCAGCGCGGCCATGCAGCCGGTGCCGGCGGCGGTGATCGCCTGGCGATAGTAGCTGTCCATCGCATCCCCGGCGGCGAACACGCCGGGGACGCTGGTAGCCGTGCGCCACGGCTGGGGAGTCTTGATGTAGCCGGACGGGTGCAGCTCCAGCTGTCCGTCGAGGAAGCCGGTGTTGGGCGTGTGGCCGATCGCCACGAACAGCCCGCCTACCTCCACGTCACGGCACTCGCCGGTCTTCGTGTCCTCCAGCTTGAGCCCGGTAATGTGGTCGTAGCCGAGGACCTCCATCACGCGCGTGTTCCACACCATCGTGATCTTCGGGTTCTCGAGCGCCCGCTGCGCCATGATCGGCGAGGCGCGCAGCTGGTCGCGCCGGTGGATCACCAGCACCTCGCGGGCGAACTTCGTGAGGTAGAGCGACTCCTCCATGGCCGAGTCGCCGCCGCCCACGACGGCGAGCACGCGGTCCCGGAAGAGCGGCAGCGCGCCGTCGCAAACCGCGCACGCCGAAACGCCGCCGCCGCTCTGCGCCAGCCGCTCCTCGTTCGGCACGTCGAGCCAGTTGGCCCGGGCGCCGGTGGCGATGATCGCGGCGACCGCATCCACGGGCTCGCTGTAGCTCGGGTGGAGCGTGAACGGGTGCTTGCCGAACTCCACGCGCGCGATGTCCTCCGCTACCACTCGGGTGCCGAAGCGCAGCGCCTGCTCGCGCAGCTTCTCCATGAGCTCCGGCCCGGTGATGCCCTCCGGAAAGCCGGGGTAGTTCTCCACCTCCGTGGTGAACATGAGCTGACCGCCCGGCAGCAGCGTCCGCGACGGCTCGCCCTCGAAGACGATGGGGGCCAGGTTGGCGCGCGCCGCATAGATGGCGGCGGTCCAGGCGGCGGGCCCGGACCCGATGATCGCAATGGTCTCGCGCTTTCGCTCCGACATGTGTCTTCCCGCGTGGAGGATTCCCGGGCGAGCGCCGGCAGCGGCGTCGCCGACTCCGTATGATAAGCCCCGTGGCTCGGGGGGAGCAACGCGGGCCCCACCCCCCAATTCCCGGCGGTTCCCGGCCCCGCGGCGGTAACGCCCGCGGCGAGGCCGATCTGGCGTTGCGGGGGTGCCAATGCTAGGTTCCAAGCGACTGGAACCGGAGTCATGACGGTAACTTCCCCATCTCCATTCGAGCACCGCGTGGAGCGGTTCCTGTCCTCCCTCGCCGGGGTGGTCTCGGTTCGTGTCCTGGCCGGCGGGGAGGGACGGGTGCAGGAGATCCACGTGCTGTCGACGCCGCGCCTGCACCCGAAGCAGGTGGTGCGGAACGTGGAATCGGCGCTTTCAGCAGGGATGGGAATGGAGATCGACCGCCGCATCGTGAGCGTCGCGCAGGTGCGCTCCGACGCGGAGCCGGGCGCGCTGGAAGAGACTCCGGCCGACGCTCCGGACCGCGCGGAGGAGCCGGCCCCGGAGCGGCTCGTCTTCGTGCGCTACGACGCCCGGTCGCAGGTGCTGCACGATGCGCACTGCCGCGTGGTGCTGCGGGGGCCGGACGACGAGTTCACCGGCAGTGGCGAGGGTCCGAACACCGTGCAAGGGCGCTCGCAGGCCGCCGCTCGTGCGCTCTTCTCGGCGCTCGCCGCCGCGCGCGGACTTGACGATGCGGCACTTGAGGGCACAGCCGTCGTGGAGACCCACGGCCATAGCTACGTGCTCATTGCCGCGAGAGGCATCGACGGCCGCCAGACCGTTCCCCTCACGGGCTGCGCTCCGCTCTCCCGCTCTCCCGAAGAGGCCGCGATCCTCGCGTCGCTGCAGGCGACGAACCGCTGGGCGGAGCTGCCGACCTGATCCCAGCCGGCGCACCTCTCGCTTCTTGCAGAGAACCGGGTGATGGCTTCCGACGCTGGTCCCAAGAACCTCTCTTCGCCCGAGGCGCACGCCCCGGCGGCGGAGCTGCGGCGCCTGACGTCGCGGCTCGGCGCACAGCTGCGCGCAGAGGTCCAGCGTTCGCTCGAGGCGCTGCTCGCGGAGGCCGCCCGGCTGCGCGAGCGCGCCGGCGGCGACCCCTCGCTGCGGGCGAGCGCCGAGGCGGTGGAGCGCGCGGCCCGCGAGATCGCCGGGCGCCTCTCGCGCTTCGAGGGCTCCGCGGCCGCCCTCCTGGGGGAGGAGGACGCCGCCGTCCCGGCGGCCACCTCCGGCCCGCCGGCGACGTCCAGCCTCACGCGCGCCCTCGCGGGCGAGCTCAGCCACCTTGCCCACCATGCCGATGCCGGCATCGACGGCCAGGACCTCGACCGGCTGCGGCCGAGGCTCCGCCGCGCCGCCCGCCTGGCCAGCCTGTGGTTGACCACATCCGTCTCCTTCGGCGACGACGCTTCGGGACCCACTCCCCGGGGCACGAGCGCCACAAGCGGAGCGGCGACCACCACGATCGGCCTGCCCCACGCGATCGCGCCGGAAGCGGCGCCGCCCCGGGAGCGGCCCCCTCGCGCGGCCGCCGGACCGTCGATGCCGCCGCCGCACTCCGCCGGGGTGCCGCAGGTGGAGGATGGCGCGCGCACCGCCGCGCTCGCGCTCCAGGATCGGCTGCGGCGGTCGGAGGCCGCGCACGCGGCGTTCCGCGAGCGAATGGAGCGTCGCGAGCGGTACTGGCGCTACGCGATTCACGAGTTGCGCAACGCGGCGCACGCGTTTCTCTCCTGGGGCTTCGTGCTGCGCCGCTCGGAGCTGCGCAAGGCGCCGTGGTTCGCGCCGCTCATGAAGGCCGCGGATGCCGTGATGCTTCGCGCGGAGGAGGCGCTCGAGCCGGGCCGGGTCGAGAACGAGGCGGGGTTGCAGCTGCGCCCGGAGCCGACGGACGTGTCGGCGGTCGTGGCCGAGGCCGTGGAGGCCGTGCGCCCCTTCGCCGACATGCACGGCCTGTCCCTGGCGATCGCCGCGCCGGCCCGGTGCGAGGGCGCGGCCGCCCTCGCCAATGCCGGCAGGGTCCACCAGATCCTGCACAACCTGCTGCGCAACGCGATCGAGGCCACGCCGGCCGGTGGCGCCATCACGGCGACGGTCCGGCACGAGGAGAGCGCGGTGGTGGTGGTCATCGAGGACACCGGGCCCGGCGTGCCGCCGAACCTGCTCGACACGCTGGAGGGCGACACCTTGCCGCTTCCGGGTGATCCGGGACCGCGCGGCTTCGGGCTGGGGCTGCGGCTCTGCCGGGACCTGGCCAGCCGGATGGGAGGAGCGCTCGCCATCGAGGCGCCGGAGGCCGGCGTCGGCGCCTGCTTCGTCCTGCGCCTGCCCCGGGTGTGCGCGTGACGGAGCCCACGGGCCGCCCGCCGGAGCCGCCGCCCGGCGTCGAGGGCCGCATCGCGGAGGAGCTCGAGCAGCTCGCCGGCGTGGTGGCCGCGGCGGTCTGGCTGAGGAGTGGCGCGGAGGCGCGCGAGATCTACATCGCCGCTACCCCGGGCGCATCCGTCCTCGCCATTCAGCGGGCCGCGGCCGAGGTGCTCCGACGGAACGGCATCCAGGCCGAGGAGGACCACATCCGCATCGGCCGCCTCGATGAGGCCCTGGCCCCCGCCCCCGCTGAAGAGGACTCCGGCTGGCAGGCCCGATTCCTCATCCTGGACGGCGTCAGCGTGGAGCGGGCGGACAGCCACGTGACCTGCCGCGTGCGGCTGCTCCGTCTGGGCGAGCGCTTCGAGGGCGAGGCCCGCGAGCTGGATACGGAGACCGGCCGCGCCCGCGCCGCCGCACGCGCGACCCTCGCCGCGGTGGAGAAAGCCAGCCCCGCGAGCCTCGGGCTCGAGGGCGTCATCATCGCCGAGCTCTTCTCCCGGCGCTACGTCGTCGTCTCGATCGAGGCGAGCTCCGCCCGCCGCGTGCTCTTCCTCTCCGGCATCCTTTCCGTCGAGCCCACGCGCTCCGTCGAGGAGGCCGCCACCCTCGCCACCTTCCGCGCGGTCGAGCGTTTCACCGCCTGGTAGGGCCGCCGGCGCACTCGCGTCGGCCTCGCCTCGCCGCCCGATGAGCGAGACCCGCCGGGCGAGAAAGCCCGGCGGGTCTCGGCCTTCACCCCGCTGGCGCCGCTCTCAGCCGCCGGGCGGCCCCACGAAGCGCTCCACCTCCTGCACGACCCGCCGTGGCTCGACCGGCTTGGCCAGGTAGCCGTCGCACCCCGCCTGCAGCGCCTTCTGCCGATCCTCCTCGAGCGCGTGCGCCGTGAGCGCGATGATCGGGATCGCCTGGGTGGCCGGATCCGCCTTGAGGCGCTGCGTGGCCTCCCAGCCGTCGAGCTTCGGGATCGAGATGTCCATCAGGATCAGATCCGGCAATCCCTCCCGCGCGCGGGCCATCCCTTCCTCCCCGTCCCGCGCCTCCACGACCCGGTAGCCGACGTGCTCGAGGATGGTCCGGTAGACGACGAGGTTGTCCTCGTTGTCCTCCACGAGGAGCACCGTCTTCTTCGCGTTTTCGCTCATGGGGCGGATTCCGCCGAGAGGGGGTCATCCGGAATGCCCGCTTCGAGGGCCTCAGGATCGGATACAGGAACCGTGCCACCTGTGGCCACGACCAGGTGCAGCGCGCCGTGGCAGTGGGAAACCGTGCCCACGAGGAATCGGAGCGGGCGCGGCGCGGGCGCCGCGAGAGCGTCCACGGCCGAGAGGATCCGCGCGCGGGCCTCGAGCAGCGTCGCGGCACGGTAGGCGCCCACGCCCCAGGCGATGTGATGGCAGTGGAAGAGGTGCACCTGCTCAACCCGCTGCCCGACCCCGGCGAGCTCGCGCGCGAACCCGCGCACGGTCCGGTCGAGGTCCCAGAAGCGGGGGCCGCCGGTGTGAGGGCAGGTGGCGGGCTCGATGCAGTGGACGGGGCAGATCCAGTCCGCGTGGGACACCAGGAGCGGCCCGTCCGCGGACTGCTGCTGAAAGGGAGTGCCGGGCATGGCCTGGAAGGGGACGGTCCGCCAGCGCCAGGCGGGCCGCTCCTCGCCCACGCGGCGGAGCAGCCAGCGGACGGCCAGATGCGGCGTGAACGGCGGCGTGACGAGCTGGTCGTCGCCTTCGGGGTCGAGCGTCCCGAGCAGCCGGTCGAGGTAGTCGTCCCAGCCGGCCCGCTCGATGGAGAGGCCCGCCTCCGAGCCGAGCTCGGCCGCGGCCCGCGGCCGGCGGCCGTGGTCCACGAGCACGATCCCGTCCACGTCCAGGGTTCCGGCGGCACGGGCCCGCAGCAGTTGCGTGCCGTAAAAGGTGCCGTAGCACCCCGCGCCGAAGACATGGAAGCGCATGCCGCCGGGCCGCTACTCCGAGGCGGCCGCCTCGGCGGCCTCCTCCCGATCCTTGAAGATCTTCAGGTTGGTGGAGTGGCCGGGGTTCACGCGCGCCTTGGGGTCGATGTGGTGCACGGCATAGTTCACCGCGATGCAGGCCTCGGAGAACCCGGTCGCTATGAGCTCGAGCTTGCCCTCGTAGGCGGCGATGTCGCCTGCCGCGAAGATGCCGGGAATGCTGGTCTCCATGTGCGGATCCACGCGGATCGAGTTGCGCTCGAGCTCGAGCCCCCAGCGCGAGATCGGCCCCAGGTCGGGCTTGAAGCCGATCAGCGCGAGCACGGCGTCGATCTCCAGCGTCTCGTCCTCATCGCTCCGGTTGTCGAAGATCGTAACGCGCGTGATCCGGTCCTCGCCGTGCAGCTCGCGCACCTCCCGATGCGTGAGCAGCTCCATCTGCCCGCCCTCGACGGCGCGGCGCATCTGCTCCATCGAGTGCGCGTGGGCGCGGAAGCCCTCCCGGCGGTGGATCAGCACGAGCCGCCTCGTCCGATCCTTCAGGTTCAGCGCCCAGTCCACCGCGGAGTCCCCGCCACCCACGATCAGCACGCGCTGCCCCGCGTAGACGGCGGGGTCCCGGACGTGGTGCAGGACCCCGCGCCCGAGCAGGCGGTCGTAGCCGGGGCACTCCAGCACGCGCGGCGCGAAAGCGCCCTTCCCGGCGGCGATCACCACGGCCCTCGACGGGTAGCGCCCGCGGTCCGTGGTCAGCACGAAGCCGCCGTCGTCCTGGCGGATCAGCTCCGCGACCTGCTCCTCGAGGCGCACGTCCGCCCCGAACTGGAGCCCCTGCTCGACCATGCGCGCGGCCAGGTCGCGCGCCAGGATCTGCGGCAGCCCGCCCACATCGTAGATGTACTTCTCCGGGTAGAGGGCCGCGAGCTGGCCGCCGAGCTCCGGCATGGAATCGACGATCCGCGCGCTGACCCCGCGCATCCCGGCGTAGAAGGCCGCGAAGAGCCCCGTCGGTCCACCCCCGATGATGGTGATGTCGCGCGGCTCGGCCGTGTTGGGTTCCATGGGTCCGCCGGATCTCCGGCTGCGGTGTGGGAGGCGTCAGGCGGCGTCGTCGCCGGCCTCGGCCGTGCGAATGTACGTGGCGGCCGCGCGCAGCACCTCGCGCGCGTTGGCGTACGTCACGGTGCAGACCGCCTCGTCGAGCGGCAGCCAGACGCAGGCGGTGATCCCCTCCGCCACCTGCGGGCGGGGCTCGCCGGAAGCCGACTCCATGAGGAAGAAATGACAGAACTTGTGCACGAGCTGGCCACTCGCGCGGAAGTACCAGTCGATGGTCGGCAGCTCCGCGCGCAGCTCCACGTCGGAGAGGCCGGTCTCCTCCGCCACCTCGCGCGCCGCCGCCTGCCCGGGTGTCTCGTCCTCCTCGACGTGCCCCTTCGGCAAGCCCCAGTTCTCGTACGGATCGCGGATCAGCAGGAAGGCGAGCGCCGCATCGCCGCGCCGGTACACCACGCCGCCCGCGCTCGTCTCGACGCGGGCGCGCCGGGTCCCGCCGCGCCCGTTCCGGCCTCCGCGGCCGCGGCGCTGCGAACTCGAAGATTCAGACACGAAGCAGTCTTTCGGCGATCTGCACTGCGTTGGTTGCCGCCCCTTTCCGCAGGTTATCCGCGACGACCCAGAAGTGCAATACCTCGGGAATGTCGGGGTCCGCGCGTAGCCGGCCGACCCGCACGAGGTCGCGGCCGGCGACGTCCCGCGGGAGCGGATCCATGTCCCCCTCGGCCAGCTCGATCCCCGCCATGCCGGCCAGGCACTCGCGGACGCGCTCGAGCGGGACCGGCCTCTCCAGCTCCGCCGTGACCGCCACCGCGTGCCCGACCTCGACCGGCACGCGCACGCACGTCGCGGCCACCGGCAGCCCCGGCAGATCCATGATCTTCCGCGTCTCGCCGCGCATCTTCTCCTCCTCCTCGTTCCACCCCAATGCGCGGCGCGGCCCGATCGACGGGATCACGTTGCCGGCGATCCGTGCGGGGAACGGCGACGCCTCCGGCACCCGTCCCGCGAGCTCGGCGCGCAGCGTGTCGATCCCCTTCTGCCCCGCGCCGGACACCGACTGGAAGGTCGTGGCCACGACCCGCCGCAGCGGCGCCGCACGGCGCACCCCCTCCAGCGCCACCACCACCTGGATCGTCGAGCAGTTCGGGTTCGCAATGATCCCGCGCGGCCGGCGCACGACGGCATCCGCGTTCACCTCCGGCACCACGAGCGGCACTTCCGGGTCCATCCGCCACGCCGAGGAGTTGTCGATCACGATCGCGCCCTCCTCCGCCGCGCGCGGCGCCCACTCCCGGCTCCGCTGCGCGCCCGCCGAGAAGAGCGCGATGTCGCAGCCGGCAAAGACCCCCGGGGCCGGCACCCCCACCTCCCACTCACGACCGCCGAACGAGAGCCGGCTGCCGCGCGAGCGCTCCGAGGCGAGCGGCACGATCTGGTCCACCGGGAAGCCCCGCTCCTCCAGGACCCGCAGCATCGTCCGCCCAACGGCGCCGGTGGCGCCCAGCACGGCGAGCCTCACCGCGCCTCGCCCAGGTCGAAGGTGTCGTGCAGAACGCGGAGGGCGTCGGCCTCCTTCTCCTCCTCGACGAGCACGGCAATGGAGATCGAGGAGCTGGAGAGCGCGAACACCTCGATCCCCGCCTTCTGCAGCGCGCGGTACTCCTGCGCGTACACGCCCACGCGCTCGTTCATCCCGCTGCCGACGAGAGCGATGCGGGAGAGGCCGGTCCGGACCCCGAAGCCCTGGCCGCCGAGCTCCTCGACGAAGCGCTCGCAGATCTGGCGCGCGGCGGCGAGCTGATCGCCCTTGACCGACATCTGGAGCTGCCGTCGTCCATCGACCTGGTCGAGCTGCGAGAGCATGTCCAGGCTGACGCCGGCCTCCGCCAGCCGGCTGAGGATCGTGCCGGTCGCGGCCATGTCGGCCGGCAGCCCCCAGAGCGAGAGGCGCGCGTAGTCGCTCTCCGAGGCGAGCCCCGTCAGGACCATCCCTTCCATCATCTGCGTGCCCATGTGCTCCTCACCGGCGATGAGCGTTCCTCCATCCCCGTCGTGGCGAAACGACGAGAGCACCCGCAACGGCACCCGGAAGCGCGCCGCGATCTCGACCGCGCGCGGATGCATCACCTGCGCCCCGGCGCTGGCAAGCTCCACCATCTCGGCGTACTCGATCCGCGGCAGGCGCGCCGAGGCCGGGACGCGCCGCGGGTCGGCCGTGTAGATCCCGTCCACGTCCGTGTAAATGTCGCAGCGGTCGGCGCCGAGCGCCGCCGCGAGCGCGACCGCCGTCGTGTCGGAGCCGCCGCGGCCGAGCGTCGTGACCTCCCGGCTCCGGCTGACGCCCTGAAAGCCGGCGACGATCACCACCTTCCCGGCCCCGAGCTCCTCGCGCACGCGTGTCGCACGCACCTCCTCGATGCGGGCGCCCGTATGCGCGTCGTCGGTGATGATGGCCGCCTGCGAGCCGGTCATGCTGATCGCCTCGACGCCGGCGTCGCGCACGGCCATCGCGACCAGCGCCATGGCGATCCGCTCGCCCGCGGTGAGCAGCATGTCCAGCTCGCGCGGATGCCGCCGGCGCGGCTCGCTGGTCACCTGAGCGGCGAGCGCGACGAGGTCGTCCGTGGTGTCGCCCATCGCGGAGACGACGACCACCAGCTCGTGGCCCGCCTGCCGCTCACCCGCGATCCGGCGCGCCACCGCGCGGATCCGGTCGGGCGAGCCGACCGAGGTGCCCCCGAACTTCTGCACGATGAGGCTCATCGCCCGAATCCCATGCAAGACCCGGGCAGCCAGCTGGCGCGGAGGGCCATCGCTCAGAAGATGTGCAGATTGATGTACTTGCGCGGGTTCTTCTGGAGGTCGGCGAGCAGGACCTGCAGCTGCTCGTTGGTCTGGACCAGCTGCCGGTAGAGCGTGCTGTCGCGCAGCAGCAGCCCGAGCGTGCCTTCGCCGCGCTGCATGGCGCCGGCCACGCCGGCCATCGCGGTGAAGGCGGTGTCCGCCTTGCTCATGGTGGACTTGAGCTCCTGGCTGGCCGTGAGCAGCGAGCGCGAGATGGAGTCGAGGTGCATGCTCGTCGCGTGCGCGCTGGCGAGGGTGGAGCGCAGCTGTCCCTGGGCGACCGCGGTGTCGATCTGCGCGAACAGGTCGCGCGCGGTCGTGGCCGCCTCGCCCAGCGACCTGCTCGTGGTCTGCAGGTTCGAGGCGACCTCGTCGAGCGTCTTCTGCTGCGCATCCACGAGCGCGGTGAGCTTGCCGCTGACCTCCTGGATGTTGTCGATCGCGTCCCGGATGTTGGTGGCCGTCTCCTCCGTGAACGCCATGCCGAAGCGGTTCGTCAGCACGGCCAGGTTGCGCGCGATCTCGTCCGCCACCGCCGTAAGGCGCGTGATGTCGGGAAGCGTGGCCCCCGGCAGCACGCTCCTGTCCGGCGACTCCGCGTACTGGTACTGCGGGAACGCGGAGCGAGGGAAGATCTCGGCCTGCCAGTCGCCGAACATCGACTTGGGCGAGAGCAGCACGACCGGGTCCTTCGGCAGCGGCAGGTTGGCCTTCACCGACATCTCGACCATGACGCCGTCGCCACCGGGCTCGAGCTCGATGCTCTCCACCTTGCCGACCGGCACGCCGCGCATCATGACCGCGTTGCCCTTCGAGAGCAGGCCCACCTCGCGGAACCGGGCGCGCAGGGTCTCCTCCTCGCTGCCGAGCCGCTTCCCCTTCATGAACAGCGTGCCGAAGACGATCACCGCGATCCCCAGCACGATCACGAGTCCCACCGTTACCTCGTTGCGACGGCTCACGGCACCGCCTCCTGCGCCAGGTCCGGGCGCCCCTCGATGAAGCCGCGCACCACCGGATCCCCGGCGCGCTGGATTTCCTCGGGCGTACCGACGAAACGGATGCGCCCCTCGAACAGCATCGCGATACGGTTCGCGACGCGGTACGCGCTCTTCATGTCGTGCGTCACCACCATGCTGGTCACTCCCAGCTCCGCGGCCATCTTCAGCACCAGCGAATCGATCACCGCGGTGGTCACCGGATCGAGCCCCGTCGTCGGCTCATCGTAGAGGAGGTACTTGGGCCGCGTCGCGATCGCGCGCGCCAGCCCCACGCGCTTGCGCTGCCCGCCGGACAGCTCGGCCGGCATGCGGCCGCCGTATCCCTCGAGCTCCACCAGCGCGAGCGAGGCGGCGACCCGGCGCTGGATCTCCGCCTCCGCGAGCCCCGGGATCCGCCGCAGCCCCATGGCCACGTTGTCCGCCACCGACATGGAGTCGAAGAGGGCGGCGAACTGGAACACGTAGCCGACGTCGCGCCGCAGCGCGTACAGCTCCGAACGGGTGAGCGAGGCGACCTGCCGGCCATCCACCTCCGCGGTGCCCGCATCGGGGACGAGCAGCCCGACGATCGTCTTGAGCAGCACCGACTTGCCGGAGCCCGACGCGCCGATGACCGCCAGCGTCTCGCCATCCCGCACCTCCAGAGAGACGCCGTCGAGCACGACCTTCGGCCCGAACGCCTTGCGGATCCCCTCCAGCCGGATGCTCACAGGAGGGTGGCCGCCCAGAAGGCGTCCAGCACCAGGATCATCATGCTGCTCGCCACCACCGCGCGCGTGGTGGAGCGGCCCACCGCCTCGGCGCCGCCCTTGGTGGCGAAGCCGAAGAAGCAGCCCAGCGCGGTGACGACCAGCCCGAAGGACGCGGCCTTGATCAGCGAGTAGCGCACGTCGTACGTCGAGAAGAAGAGCCGCAGCCCGCGCAGGAACTCGGGCGTGGACAGGTCGAGCAGGTTGATCGCCGTGAGCCAGCCCGCGGCGATCCCGACGGCATCGGCGAAGATCACGATGACCGGAAACATCAACAGCCCGGCCAGCACGCGCGGCACCACGAGGTAGGAGATCGGGTCGTAGGCCAGGGTCTCGAGCGCGTCGATCTGCTCGGTCACCTGCATGGTGCCGATCTCCGCCGCGATGTTGGCTCCCACCCGTCCCGCCAGCGCGAGCCCGGTGAGCACGGGCCCCAGCTCCAGGATCATCGTCTTGCCGACCAGCACCCCGACGAAGTACAGCGGCACCATGCCGGTGAACGTGTAGGAGGCCTGCAGCGCGAGGACGATCCCGGTGAACGCAGCGATGAAGACCGCGATGGGGAGGGAATCCACTCCGAGCCGGGCCATCTGCACCACCAGCAGCGGGCCCCACGTGGCCACGTCGGCCACCCCCTTGCCGGAGATGGCGACGAAGTGCCCGAACCGGCCGAAGCCGGCGGCCATGTTCGTCGCGGATCGCCCGACCCACGCCAGAGGAGCGGTCCAGTCCCGGCCCATGGCGCTAATGATACCGAACGGGCGGGGGCGCCACCACCCCGATCCCGGCCCGTGGCTTGCATTCCGAAGGGCCGACGTCACATGCAAACGATGGCAAGGAGGGCCCGGATGGCCGGCGATGAGGGGCAGGAGCGGCGGCTCCGCTACGAGGAGATCGACCCCCGGTTCCAGCGGCGCTGGAGCGAGGCGCGGCAGCTCCCGGAGGAGCAGGTGGAGCGGGCGTTCCGGCACGGCTTCGAGGCGCGCGACCGCTTCGCGCAGCGCCCCTTCGAGGAGGTGGCCGGGTGGCTGCGGGAGAGCTGGAGCGGCCTCGCGCCGGCAACGCCGTGGGACGACGTCGCCGACATCGTGCGCAGCGGCTACGAGCGCTATCAGGGAGCCGGCGGCGGAGTGACCGACCCGGCGACGGAGGCCTTGGAGCGCTTCAGCCGGCACACGGCGGGCGGCTCGGGGATGGGCGGCCGCGACCTCGGGGAGCGGCCGAACCTCGGCGATGCGGCGCCCCGCCCCGGCGACGGCGACGTCAGCGGGGAGCGGTGATCCAGCGCAGCGGGGGCGCCGCCGGCGCCTCGCCCAGCTCCGCGGCGAGCTCGTAGAAGCGGTGCAGCCCCGCGCGCATGGCGGCATCCAGCGTGTAGGTCAGGGAGCGCCAGTACGCGAGCAGCGTGGGCGCCTCGATGCGGAAGCGCGCGGCCCAGCGGGAGGCGAGCTCCGCGTCGTGGGCGGCGAACCAGGCCCGGGACTCGAGCAGCGCCTCGTGGAGCGCCGAGAGCTCGGCGTCGGCGGAAGCGCGGGCGGAGGTCTGCCAGAGCGCGAACGCGAACGGCAGGCCCGTCCACTCCGTCCACGCCGCGCCGAGATCCACCACGCGGCGCCCCGCCGGAAAGCGGGCGCGCAGCGCGACGTCTCCGATCCGCAGCGCGGCGGCCGCGCCGCCCGCGATCGGATCGGGCTCGGCCGCCTGATCGAACCAGCGGTAGCGTGGTGTGACGCCGTGCCCGCGCTCGAGCAGCGCCCGCAACAGTACGACCGAGGTGGCCGATGCGCTCGGGAGCGCCACCTCGGCGCCGTGGAGCTCGTCGAGCGCTCGGTCGCTCTCGAGGAGGATGCTCTGGACCGGGCCGTTGGAGCCGATCACGAGGTCGGGGAAGAGGCGATACGCGGTCGCGTGGCGAGGGTACTCGATGCTCGAGGACGGCGCGACGTCGATGTCGCCGCCGGCCAGCAGGGTGTTGAGGCGGGAGGGGATCCCCTCGACGATCTGGATTCCCGGCGGTGCGCCGCGGTCGAGGAGCGCCGCGTGCACGGGGAAGCAGTTGCTGAACTCTATATGACCCAGTCGCAGCATCCGACCCGAGCGCTCCCGTGCGAGGAGGCGGTAAGATAGTATGGCCACTCAGCGACGCCAGGGCCGCCGCACGCTCGTCGGCTGGCTGCTCATCCTCGGGCTCGCCGCGCTGGCCACGGCCGTGCTCTTCCTCGACCAGCTCACCGCCGCGCTGCGCGATACCTACGAGCTCGTCGTGGTCCTGCCCAGCGGCTCCGGGCTGCGCCCGGGCGATGACGTATGGGTGGCAGGCGTGAATGCCGGCACCATCGGCTCCATCGCCGTGCTTGCGCCGGGACGCGACACGACGCCGCGCGTGGCCGCCGTAGTAGCCGTGCGGACCGGGGTCCGCTCGCAGATCCGCCGCGACTCGAAGGTCCGCCTGACCTCCGAGAAGCTGGTCGGGCCGGCTCTCATCGAGATCGTTCCGGGCTCGCCCGGCTCGCCCGTCCTGCAGCCGGGCGACACGCTCCGGCTGCAGCAGAACCTCGCGCCGGCGGAGCTCATGAAGCGCGCCGCGGCGGTCCGCAGCTCGCTGGATTCGCTGCTCGCCGAGGCCGCTCCGCTTCGGGGCAGGCTGGCGCGCTCGCTGGGACGGTACGCGCGAGTGGCGGGACGGGCGGGCGCCGCGCGCCGCGACATGGCCGCCCTCATGGGAGGGTTGCGCGGCGGTCCGCTTCAGCGCTTCCTCGCCGACACCACGCGCGCGGAGCTGGGCAGGACGCTCCGGGCGGTGGAGCGGAAGGTGAGCGAGGCCCAGGCACGCGCCACCCGGTTCGAGACCAGCTCCGCGCCCGAGCGGCGCCGGCTCCGACAGGACCTCGCCCGCGTGTCGGTCCGGCTCGATTCCGTGCGCGCGATGCTCGGTGACTCGCTCGGAACCCTGCACCGGCTGCGCGCGGACTCCGCGCTCATCCACGCGATGGCCACCACGCGGGCGAGCCTCGATTCGCTGATCACCGAGTCGAAGAAGAATCCTCTGCGCTATTTCTTCTAGCGGAGCGGATCCGGAGTACGGCGAGCACCGAACGCCAGCGCTACTTCGGATGCGGTCCACCAGCCAGAACGGCGCGGAGCGGGAGCGCGAGCGCGACCGTCGTCCCCTTCCCGACGCTCGAGCGCATCTCGACGCGCCCGCCGTGCGCCTCCAGGATCTCGCGGCAGATCGGCAGCCCGAGTCCCATCCCCTTCGGCTTGCTGGTGACGAACGGCTCGAAGATCGCGGCGATCCGCTGGGGCTCGATCCCGGGACCCGTGTCGCGTACCTCCACGACCGCCTCATCCCCGCGTCGCCTGAGCGTCACCTCGATCCGGCGCGGGTCCGCGCTGGGCGCCTCGCGGAG
The DNA here is from genome assembly GCA_963708135.1 of uncultured Gemmatimonadales bacterium. GTDB lineage: Bacteria > Gemmatimonadota > Gemmatimonadetes > Longimicrobiales > RSA9. The sequence continues at coordinate 3,478,158 of OY970192.1, forward strand.
CGCATCGCAGGCGTTGCGCAGCACGTTCTCCAGCGCCTGCGGCAGGAAGTAGGCGTCCGCATCCGCAACGAGCGAGTCCGGCGCGGCGACCCCGAGCGTGATGCCGGCCTGCTCGGCCGTCGGGCGGATGTCCTCCGCCACCCGGCCCACCAGCTCCCTCAGCTCGATCGGCGAAAGGTGCAGGCGGCGCGTGGTGCCGGACGCGTACGCCGAGAGCTCGCTCAGGAGCTCCACCATCCGGGTGGCCTGCCCCACGATGGTCTCGGTGGCCTCGCGCTGCGACTCCGCATCCTGCAGCGCATGGCCCGCCTGCAGCATCTCCGCATTCAGCAGCAGCGTCTGCAGCGGGTTCTTGACCTGGTGCAGGATGCGCGCGGTGGCGGTGCCCATCGCCGCGAGGCGCTCCGCCTCCACGCGCTGGCGCACGCTGCGCCGCACCAGCACGACCGCCACTCCGGCCGAGAAGCCGGTGATGAGCAGCACGAGCAGGATGTTGACCAGGAAGAGTAGCTGCGCGTCCCCACCGAGGGGAGGGCTCAGGAACAGCTCGATCGCGTCCACGGCCGGTCCGGGTCCGGGAATGAGATTGTGTCCACGACGCGGCGGCGCGGACGCGCCGGGATCAGCCCACCGGTGCGGGCGTGCCCACGGCCGGCACCGCGGTGCCGCGGGCCAGGCTGGCGAGCAGCGCGGCGACGATCACCGCCTGCGCGGCCCCCGTCGCCAGCTGGAGGAACTCGGAGAGATCCCAGAAGTACGCCGCCGGCGCCTGGCCGATGATCTGGAAGAACGCCTCCTGGACGGGCAGCAGCAGGACGAAGACGGTGCGCACCGCCAGGAACCCGGCGAAGTAGACGTCCAGCCCGTGCAGCCGCCCGAGCGCCGCCATGGCCCAGAAGCCCAGGTATCCGGCCACTCCGACGAACGAGAGGATGCGGGTCCAGCCGAGCAGCACGCTTCGCTGCCCGAGCACGCCGGTGGCGATCCCCACGACGGCCAGCGCCGCAACGGCGGGCAGCAGGAGCTGCAGCCCCGTGCGCGGCCTCCCCCGGTACACGGCCAGGAGCGAGAGGGGAAGGCCCGCGCTCAGCAGCGCGTTCACCAGATACGCGCCGTTGTAGAAGTGGTCCTGCAGCGCCCGGAATGCGGATGCGGCGTCGCGCACGGCGAGCGCGGAGAAGGCTTCGACCATGGCGTTGTCCAGCGCGAGCGCCACATAGACGATGGCGCTCACGGACCACGCCGCGCGCGCGGCCGCCGTCATCTTCCGCGCGCGCCCGAACACCAGGAGCAGGAGCCCGCCCGCAAGCGCGCAGCGGACCGCAAGCGTGACGATCCGCAGGAAGAGGAGCAGGCTCACGCGTGCCTCCGCTTATCCGCCGGGCGGCGGCGGCGGCGGTGGTGGGAGCTCGTCGTCGATCGAGAACGTCAGTGTGCCCTCTTCGGCCGAGCTCCCGGGCGGAAGCGTCTCCACGATGATGCGCTTCACGATCCCGCGCGGATCGTTGATCACGATCTCCACGTCCACCTGCTGCTCCGCCGATACCACGCGGGTCCGGACCTTCGACCCCGGCGACTGCTCCCGCCCGCCGGGATTGCGGAACAGCGTCTTCGTCGACTGCCGGCCGCTCTCGAGGTTGCGCGTCACCTTCACGTGCTGGAGCCAGTCCGGCTGGTAGCTGATCTCGTAATCGAACCCCCGCTGGTCCGAACCGCGCCCTTCCCGATTGTGTCGCGCCATCCGCGCCTCCGCCAAACCTTTTGAAATGCACTCACCTCAGAATCCGGAAAATTCGCCGCTGTCACGCCGCTGTCAAGCACACCTTTTCTTTCGGGCGGCGGGAGCGCCCGCGCACCGGCCTAACTCACCCGGCCGCACCGCGCTCGCCTCTCGCCGCGGCCGGGGCGCCGCGGGCGATTCCCCAAACAATCGTAACGGGCCCGCCCCGAAAAAATCACGGTTCCCGACAGGGCCGCCGTGCCCGCGTCGAGTACGAAACTTGCGAATGGCGCCCGCGATCCCACTTCAGCATCGCTCCGCGGGTGCCGGGCGGCCGACCCCGGACCCCGCGACCAGCGCCGCACCCGGCGGCGGAGCCGCACAGTGCTCTTGACCCGAACCGGCCGCAGTGATACAGTGTCTCCATTATCCACGATACGGAGCCTCCCGCTGCTGGAGGAACGGGCGCACCGCGCCCCGTCCCGGCCTATCGTTTCGTTTCCCAGATGTAAGCCAATGACCCTTGGACGGCGCTGGCAGCTCTGCCGGTCCCACCGTCCAGCGTACGTACGGAGTGGCACTACGTGGACATCACGGAACTGAAGAGCAAATCGATCGCAGAGCTGCACGAGATGGCGGAGGAGCTCAACATCTCCAACTACTCCGGCCTGCGAAAGCAAGACCTGATCTTCCGGATCGAGCAGAACCTCCTGGACAGCGATGTGGTGCTTCGGGGCGAGGGCGTCCTCGAGATCCTGCCCGAGGGCTACGGCTTCCTGCGCTCGCAGGACTGGAACTACCTGTACGGCCCGGATGACATCTACGTCAGCCCGTCCCAGATCAAGCGCTTCGACCTGCGCACGGGCGATACCGTGCTGGGACAGGTGCGGCCGCCCAAGGAGGGCGAGCGCTACCTCGCGCTGCTGAAGGTCGAGCAGGTGAACGGCGACGACCCGGACCGCGCGAAGCACCGCATCGCCTTCGACAACCTGCGGCCGCGCTACCCGGAGGACCGGCTCCTGCTCGAGAACGAGGCGGGTGACCTGTCGATGCGGCTCATGGACCTGATGTCGCCGCTGGGCAAGGGGCAGCGCGGCCTGATCGTCTCGCCGCCGAAGGCGGGCAAGACGATCCTCATGCAGAAGATCGCCAACTCCATCATCGAGAACCATTCCGAAGTCCACCTGATCGTGCTCCTCATCGACGAGCGTCCCGAGGAGGTCACGGACATGGAGGAGCACGTCCCGGCGGAGGTGATCTCCTCCACCTTCGACGAGCCGGCGGACCGCCACACGCAGGTGGCCGAGATGGTGATCGAGAAGGCGAAGCGCCTGGTCGAGCACGGCCGCGACGTGGTCATCCTGCTGGACTCTATCACCCGCCTGGCGCGCGCCTACAACGTGACCGTGCCGCACTCCGGAAAGATTCTCTCCGGCGGCGTCGATGCCAACGCGCTGCACAAGCCGAAGCGCTTCTTCGGCGCCGCGCGCAACATCGACGGCGGCGGCTCGCTGACGATCATCGCGACGGCCCTCATCGAGACCGGCTCGCGCATGGACGAGGTGATCTTCGAGGAGTTCAAGGGCACGGGCAACATGGAGGTCGTGCTCGACCGCCACATCGCGGACAAGCGGATCTTCCCGGCCGTCGATATCAACCGGTCCAGCACCCGCAAGGAGGACCTGCTGCTCGACGAGACCGAGCTCAACCGGGTCTACCTGCTGCGCAACTTCCTGGCGGACATGCCGCCGGCCGAGGCGCTCGAGTTCCTGCTCGACCGGATCCGGCGCACCAAGACGAACAAGGACTTCCTGGACAGCATGGCCAAGGGCTGAGCGGCGCGGGCGACTCGTGCGGGCCCGGCGCCCGGGGTACCGGCTCGCCCGGTGCTCCGGGCGCCGTTCGCTAGATCTCGCGCCGCCCCTCGACGAGCAGCTTGATGGTGGCGGCCTGCGGGGCGGCGGGCTCGGCTGGGCGCGAGAGCACGGAGGCCGCGCCGCGCTCGGGCAGGTGCAGCACGACGTGGCCGGCGGGATCGCCCGCGTAGGGGGCGGCGCGCCCGGTCGCATCGATCTGGTAGACGGCTCCGGGGCCCTCCAGCCGCTCGGCGAGGGCGCGGCCGTACTCGATCCACTCGGCCACGGGATCCGACTCGCCCGACGCCAGGCGGGGGAGCAGGACCTCCTCGTAGTGACGGCTGGCGGCCGCGAACGCCTCCGCGTCGGCGGCCCTGAGCCGCTTCAGCCGCGCGCGGCACTCCGGGCGCGGATCCTCCAGGCCGGCGGAGGCGAGCGCCCCGTCCAGAGCGCGGTCGGCGCGCATCTGCGCTTGATCGGGCATGGCTCAGGATGGGCCGCCCGCAGCCGCGGCGTCAAGCGGTGCGGCCCGGGTCTTGAAAGGCAGCCCGGCCGCCGGAGCGGCTTTCATCGCGGCTGCGGTCGCGCTATCTTCGGAACATCATCCCGGACCCGCGCCAGGACGGTTGCCGATGCCTCTCCCCAACGTCGCGCCCAAGCGTATGCAGGAGCCGCAGGACCGCGTCCTCGAGCTCAACTGGGACGTTTTCGGCGAGCTCTGCCGGGGCCTCGCGCTGAAGGTGGCGCAGAGCGGCTACGACCCGCAGATCGTGGTGGGCATCGCCAAGGCGGGGGTCATCCCCGGCGCGGTGATCGCCTCGATCCTGCAGTGTGACTTCTTCTCGATGAAGATCAGCCGGCGCGCGGGCGCGGACCAGGTGCGGGAGCGGCCGGCGATCCTCTCGGCCGCGCCCGCGCAGGCGGCCGGCAAGCGGGTGCTGGTCGTGGATGAGATCTGCACGACCGGCACGACGCTGCGCATGGCGGTAAACGCGATGCGGAACGTCCGCGCTGCGGAGATCCGCACGGCCACGAACTTCGCGAAGGCGGGCAAGTACCGCCCGGACTACTACGCCATGGAGACCGCCGCCAAGGTGATCTTCCCGTGGGACCGGGTCATCGTGGATCACGGCGAGGTGGTCACGAACCCCATGTACGAGGGGCTGATCTGAGCTGTCCGCGGCGGCCGGGAGCTCCCGGCCGCCGCTCCGCGCGACCCGACACACCCTCCCTCCCGCTACTCGGCCACCACGCTGGGATCCTCCAGCTCCTGCGCCCGCGCGGCGGTTGGCCGCCCGAGCACCGCGCGCACGAGCGCATCCCACCACGCGGCGCTCTGTTCCTCCCGGTCGCGGTAGCCGTCGAGCGCCACCCAGGTGCGCGCGTGGATGGCGGCCGCGCGCTCGGCGGCCTCGGCCGGCGAGATGCCGGCGTCGCGAAGCCAGCGCCGGCCGATCTGCGTGTGCAGCACCTCGTCGGCCCAGTCGTAGTCGTGGAAATGGGCGGACAGGGCATCGCCGGCGGCTTCCGCCGTGTCCCGCTCCGAGCGCTTGCCGGTCTCGGCCGGCATGAGGCTCTGCTCGATGGCGAAGAGGAGGATCTCGCGCTCGAGCGGGTCCGCGTGAAGGTTCAAGCGCAGCGAGAAGCCGACATTGAGCGGGATGCGCCTCCAATCCACGCCCCGCGCCTCGAGGGCGACCTCGCCCATCATCGAGTGCCGGGCTTCATCCCAGAGCTGGCGCGCGTAGTCGAGCTGGAACTGCCATGGCCGGTCCCTCTCCTCGGACAGGAAGGATGCCATCATCTCCGGCACGTCCATCTCGAGGAGCCGCTTGCAGAGGAGCGCCAGGTTCCGCTCGTCGGCGGGGATATGGGCCATGCGGGCGAGGGCGTGCGGCGGAAAGACGAAGTTGTAGCTCCCGCGGAAACGGGCGTCCCGACGGGGCTGGAAGCTCGGCGCGGGCGCAGCGGCCACGCGCGAGACCGGCGGCGCCGGCGACGTCGCCACGCGGTTCTCCGGGGGCGGGTCCGCCCCCCGGGCCCGGTCCCGTCCGTCCGGGGGCAGGCCGTCGACCCCGCCGGCCGCCTGCAGCCAGCCCTGCACGTGGCGCTCCCAGTCCGCCGCGCGCGCCGCCGTCTGCGCGCCCCGGGCCGCGAGCGCGGCGAGCGCGGCGCGGCCCCACGAAATGGCCTCCTCTTCCTCGAGCAGGGCGAAGCGCAGGATGCGGCGGGTCGGGTGGTCCACGAGCGGGTTGGTCTCCGCCATGTGGCGGCGGTACGCGGTCGCCAGCGCGGGCCGGAGCGCGCCGTAGATGGCCGCCAGCAGCTCCACCGTGCCGGGCGCGGCCTCGAGCTCGGCGAGGGCCGCCTCGAGCGCGGGGTCCGGCGCCACATCCAGGCGCGGCACGGGGTGGCGCATCTCGTGGATGCGCCGGCGCAGCGCCTCCGTGTGCTCGGCGTCCTGCCACTGGTGCAGCGAGAAGGCGCCCTTCACCTCCCACTCCGGCGTACCGGCCAGCCGGGCCAGCGCGATTCCCATCAGGCGCCGCTCCACCCAGTGGTAGCGCAGCAGGCGGCGGACATTCTCCTCGACGGAGAGGCCGACGCGCGCTGCGGCCGCGTGGGTGGTCACGCCGGCCAGGGGTGGGATAGCGTCGAGAGGCTCGGATCGGTTCATTCGCGAAGCTCCTGGGGTGGGTCGGCGCCGCTGTCGTGGACGTAGTCCATCGGGCCGGAACGGTCGAAGAGGGAGCCGAGGCGGTCGTCGCCGAGCGAGCCCAGCCCCTCCTCGTCCGGCACGTCCCGCTCAGACACCTCGACCACGTGGTAGGCGCGCTGCGGGTTGCTGACACAGCTGAAGACCACGGCGCGCACGCCCGGATGCGGATCGTGCCTGTCCATCCGCGCCTCCCACGTCTCTCCGTCCCGCTCGATTCTCGGTCTCATGCCCTCGCTCCGGCTGAAGGATCCCACCAGCCGGTCGGGTGCACCCCCCGTACCAGCGCCGCCGGCGGAGCCCCGCGGACGCGAAGCGCACGGCCGGGCCGGCGCGGCATTCTTCTGGCACGCCTGCCCCGGAGGCCCCCCGACGGGAGGGAGGAACCGATGCAGCGGAAGACCGCCGCCCTGGCCCTGACGCTCCTCGCCCTGGCCGGCTGCGGGCGGACCGGACCCAACTCCGCCGCCACGCGCCGCGACACGGCAGCGCTGCCGCCGGCTACGCCGGCTCCCCGGGGAACGCGCCCCGCCGTGCTGAACGACAGCCTCCGAATCGAGGCGATGACGGAGCCGTTCATGTTCCGGCTCCTCCGCTCGCCGCCGGCTTTCCCGCTCCCCTTCAGCGTCTACATCCCCGAGGACATGGTCGCCTCGGTCGTGGGCGACACGGTCCGCATCTCGGCGCGCTTCGCCGGACGGCTCCGGCCCAGCGCCGGGCTCGCCGTCGTGGCGCTGCCGGCGGGACTCGACGCGGCCGAGGCGCGCGCGCGGGCGCGCCAGGCGGCGGACGCCATGGGCGGCGGCCCCTCCCGGCAGGTGAGCCCGCCGGACTACGTCTTGGCGCTCGCCGAGCTCCGGGCGGCGCAGCCGGCGGGGGCGCCGCGCGCGCTGGGGATCGTCGCGCTCGGCCGCCACGGGGGGCGCTACTTCCTCGTCGCCATCCAGTACCCGATGGAGATGGCGGACGGGATGGGCCCGCGCCTCGGGCGCATCCTGGACTCGTGGCGCTGGACGGGCTGACGCCGCCGCTCAGGGCTCCGGCCGGGCAGAGGGGTTGGCCCGCCGGACGGCGAGCCCACCGCTTTCTCGCGTCCGCGCCGGGCCCTACGTTCAGTCCATGCGATACACGAAGCTCGGCGCCACGGGCGCCACCGTCTCCCGGATCGGGCTCGGCTGCATGAGCTACGGCAGCGCCCAATGGCGGCCGTGGGTCCTCGACGAGGCCGACGCCCGGCCCTTCTTCCGCCGCGCCATTGAGGCCGGCGTGAACTTCTTCGACACCTCCGACATGTACTCTCTCGGCGTGAGCGAGGAGGTGACGGGCCGCGCGCTGCGCGAGTTCGGCAACCTGGACGAGATCGTCCTCGCAACCAAGGTCTTCTTCCCGTTCTCGGACGCGCCGAACATGGGCGGCCTCTCGCGCAAGCACATCGTGCAGGCGTGCGAGGCGAGCCTGCGCCGGCTCGGGGTCGAGACGATCGACCTCTACCAGATCCACCGCTTCGATCCGACGACCCCGATCGAGGAGACGCTCGCCGCCCTCGACCACCTCGTCCGCGCGGGCAAGGTCCGCTACATCGGCGCGAGCTCCGGCTGGGCCTGGCAGTTCGCCCGCGCGCTCGGCCTCTCGGAGCGGAACGGCTGGGCCCGCTTCGTCTCCATGCAGGACCACTACAACCTGCTCTACCGCGAGGAGGAGCGGGAGATGCTGCCCCTCTGCCGCGCCGAGGGGATCGCCGTGATCCCCTGGTCGCCGCTCGCGCGCGGGCTGCTGGCCGGCGCGCGCACCTCGCTCCAGGACCGCACCTCCACGACCCGGGCCGCCACGGACGAGTACGGCCACAAGCTCTACGGCGGCCCGGGCGACGCGGAGATCATCCGCGTGGTCGAGGGCGTGGCGAAGGAACGCGGCGTCTCGCCGGCCGAGGTCTCGCTCGCCTGGCTGCTCTCGAAGCCCGGTGTCACCGCGCCGATCGTCGGCGCCACCAAGCTGCCCCACCTCGAGGCAGCGATCCGCGCCGTCGAGCTCGAGCTGGAGCCGGAGGAGCTCGCGCGGCTCGAGGAGCCCTACCAGCCGCACCCGGTGCGCGGGCACGGCTGAAGCGCCTTCAGGCGGCCCGGGAACCGCCGCCCGCGCCGCGCGCGAGTCGCACCCGCACCGTCCGCCCTGTCGCCGCGCGGTAGCCCACCTCGATCGCCGCCGCCAGGGCAAGCATGGCGGCCAGCGCCCAGAGCCGCGCCGGCGCCGTCCGCGCCACCTGCCAGACCAGCGCGGTGAGGGCCGCGAGGCACAGCACGACGCCCAGCGCGGAGAGCGCGCGGCTGCTCGCCGCCTCCCGGTACAGCCGCCAGCTCGCGCCGCACACCGCCGCGAAGATGAGCAGGAACCCGGCGCTGCCCATGGTCGAGATGCTGGAGAGGTCGAACAGGTTGGCCACGGCGATCGTCACGGCGGCGGTCAGCACGAGCCCCTCGAGCGGCTGCCTCCAGATCCGGCGCTCGAGCACCGCCGGCAGCTCCCCGTCCTTCGCGATGATGTAGCTCACGCGGCTGGCGCCGTAGAGCGTGGCGTTGATCGCCGACGCCGTGGACAGGAGCGCCGCGGCCGCGATGAGCGTGAAGCCGGCCTGCCCCAGCCGCGGCCGCGCCGCCTCCGCCAGCGCGTAGTCCTGCGCGGCCGCGATCCGGTCGGGCGCCAGGCTGCCGACCGCCACCACCGAGACCAGGATGTAGAGGACGATGACGAAGGCCACGGACGCGAAGAGGGCGCGGGGCAGCGTCGTCTGCGGCGAGCGCACGTCGGCCGCAGTGTTCGCGATCAGCTCGAACCCCTCGTAGGCGAGGAAGATGATCATGCCACCGGCGGCGAGCTGGACCGGCCCGGCCCACGCCGCGGGCGCGAGCCGCGCCCACGACACGCCGCCCATGCCGACCGCCACGAAGAAGAGCAGGATCGCCAGCTTCACCGCCACGATCACGTTCTCCGCCTCGCCCACGCGCTTCGCGCCGGCGGCGTTCAGCACCGACAGCAGCACGATCACGCCCGTGATCAACAGGTGCCTGGCGAGCGGCCGCGCCGCGGCCGAGAAGAAGCTCGCGCCGTAGCTGCCGAACGCGTACGCGTACAGCGCCAGCATCACCGTGTAGCTGATCCACAGCAGCACGTTCAGCGTTCCGGTGACGCGGCCGGCGCCATACGCGCGGTTGAGGAACGTCACGGTCCCGCCCTCGCTCGGGAAGGCGACGGAGAGCCGCGCATAGCTGTAGGCGGCGGCCAGCGCCACCGCCCCTGCCAGCGCGAAGGCCGCGGGGGTGCCCCCGCGCGCGAGCCGGACCGCCAGCCCGAGGACGGCGAAGATCCCGCCGCCCACCATGCCACCAATGCCGATCGAGGCCGCGGACCAGAAGCCCAGCGCACCTCCGCCGCTCGTTTCCCGTTCCACGGCGGCCAATGTAGGTGTCGCGGGCGCGCCTGACGAACGGCGGCAGACCGGGCGCGGAGGGAGCGCTCGACTGGCGCCGGCGACGTTCGGCGCCGAGTATGGCACGGTCACGCCATTGATCTCCACACGCGGAGGCGGAGCGATGCACGTCGGAGCGGCAGTGCAGGCGGCAGCGGCAGGCATACCTCGAGCGCGCCGGAGCCCCGGCTCCCGAGGGCGTACGGCCGGGGCCGGACGCCGGCGCCACGCGCGCGGAGGTGTGATGGCCTTCGCCGCCGCCCTCGCGCTGGGCGGGGCACTCGCCCCCCTGCTGCGTCCCACCCCGCTTCCCGCCCAGCAGGTGCCCGCCGCGCTCTACTCCGGCCTGCGCTGGCGAAACATCGGCCCGTTCCAGGGCGGCCGGGTGGAGGCCGTGGCGGGCGTGCCCGGCAACGCCTCGACCTTCTACTTCGGCGCCGTGAACGGCGGCGTCTGGAAGACCGTGGACGCGGGGCAGACCTGGACGCCGAGCTGGAAGGGCCCCGGCGTCCAGACCATCGGCGCGCTGGCCGTCGCGCCGTCGGACCCCAACGTGGTCTACGCCGGCACCGGCGAGCCGGATCCTCGCACGGACCTGGCCTCCGGCGACGGCGTCTACCGCTCGACCGACGCGGGCCACACCTGGACCCACATCGGGCTGGACGGCAGCCACCAGATCGCGCGCATCCTGGTGGACCCACGCGACCCGGACCGCATCCTCGTGGCGGCGGAGGGCAGTGTGTTCGCCCCGGGCTCAGATCGCGGCGTCTATCGCTCGGCCGACGGCGGCGCGAGCTGGCGGAAGGTGCTCTTCGTGAACGACAGCACGGGCGCCATCGACCTGGCCATGGACCGCATGAACCCGCGCATCGTCTACGCGGCGATGTGGCAGGTCAGGCGCACGCCGTGGTCGCTCGTGGACGGCGGCCCCGGCAGCGGGCTATACCGCTCCGTCGATGGCGGCGAGCACTGGTCGAAGCTCGAGGGGCACGGATTGCCCGCCGGCGTCTGGGGCAGGACCGCCGTCTCCGTCGGCGCGGATGGGCGCCGCACGTATGCCCTGATCAACGCGCACGATGGCGGGCTCTACCGCTCCGACGACGCCGGCGAGAGCTGGCGGCTCGTAAACGCCGACCAGCGCATCCGGCAGCGGCCGTGGTACTACTTCCAGGTGAAGGCGGACCCGCGCGATCCCACGACCGTCTACCTGCTGAACTTCCACATGTGGCGCTCGAGCGATGGGGGGGCGAGCATCGCCCGCCTCGACCCGCCGCACGTGGACAACCACGCGCTCTGGATCGATCCCGGCGCGCCCGAGCGCATGATCGAGGGCAACGACGGCGGCGCCACCATCTCCCTCGACGGCGGCGAGCACTGGAGCACGGAATCCAACCAGCCGACGGCCCAGATCTACCACGTGGCCACGGACGGCCAGGTGCCCTACCGCGTCTATGGTGCGCAGCAGGACCGCGGCACCTACTCGATCGCAAGCGCGGTGAGCCGCGGCGGGATCGGCGAGCAGGACTGGTATGACGTCGCCGGAGGCGAGAGCGGCTACGTGCTCCCCGTCCCCGGCGCGCCCGATACCGTCTTCGCCGGTTCCTACTTCGGCGACCTCACGCGCTGGAGCCGCCCGGCGGGCGAGGCGCAGGACGTGACGCCGTGGCCGGAGAACACCGAGGGGTACCCGGCCTCCACCGTGAGGTACCGCTTCAGCTGGACCAGCCCGCTGGCCTTCGACCCGCACGAGCCGTACACGCTCTACTCCGGCTCGCAGCTCCTGCTGAAGTCAATGGACGGGGGGCGCAGCTGGAGCGCGATCTCTCCGGACCTGACCCGCAACGACACCACGAAGCAGCGCCTCTCCGGCGGCCCCGTCACGCTCGACAACGTGGGCGCCGAGTACTACGACGTGATCTACGCCATCGCGCCCTCGCCCGTTGCGCGCGGCCAGATCTGGGTGGGCACGGATGACGGGCTGATCCAGCTGACGCGGGATGCCGGGGCCGCGTGGACGAACGTCACGCCGAAGGCGCTCCCGGCCTGGGCGCACGTCGAGGGGATCGATGCGTCCACCAGGGACGCGGGGACCGCGTACGCCGCCGTGAACGCACACATGAGCGGGGACGACGCGCCGTACGTCTTCCGCACGCACGACGGCGGCAAGAGCTGGAAGCTCGTCGCGAACGGGCTCCACGGCCCCATCTACTTCGTGCGCGAGGACCCGGCCCGGCGGGGGCTCGTCTACGCCGGCGGGGATGGCGGCGTCTTCGTCTCCTTCGATGACGGCGAGCACTGGCAGTCGCTCGAGCTGAACCTGCCGCCCACCTCGATGCGTGACCTGGCCGTCCACGGCAACGACCTCGTGCTGGCCACGCACGGGCGCGGCTTCTGGATCCTGGACGATGCCACCCCGCTCCGCCAGGCGACGGCGGCGCTCGCCGATTCCGCGGCCTACCTCTTCCATCCGGCGGATGCCATGCGCTCCCCGCTCGGCGGTGGCCCGCGAGACGCCACGGCGACGGCGGGCGCGAACGCCCCCGGCGGAGCCATCATCGACTACTACCTGAGGTCCACGCCCGCGGGCCCGATCACGCTCGAGGTGCTGGACTCCGCCGGGGCCGTGGTCGACCGCATGTCGAGCCGGAAGGGCGTGGACGGGCGCGACACCATCCCGGCAAAGGCGGGACTCGACCGCGTGGTCTGGAACCTCGGCTACGCGCCGCCACCGCCGCTCCGCGTGCCCGGCGGCCCGATCTTCGAGGCGGGCGGGCCGACCACGCCGAAGGTCCTGCCCGGCCGCTACACTGTGCGGCTCACGGTCGATGGCAGGGCCTACGCGCGCCCGCTCACGGTGGGCCTCGATCCGCGCATCACCGCCACGCCCGCGGACCTCGCCGCCCAGCTCGACCTCATGAGCAAGATCGAGCAGGCGCTCACCGAGGACCACGAGGCCTTCAACCAGATCGCCGGGCTACGGCAGCAGCTCCAGGGGATCGGCGAGCGGCTGCCCGGCGAGGTGGGGATGGCGGAAGTCGTGGACTCGGTGCACGCGCTGGACGTGCGCGCCGATTCGCTGTCCACGCACTTCTTCCAGTACCGCGCGAAGGCCGCCAAGTGGCTGTTCATGAACTACCCGATCCAGCTGAACGCAAAGCTGGTCGGGCTCGAGAGCTCCGTCGGCGGCTCCGACGACGCCCCCACACGGCAGGACCTGGCCGTCTATCAGTCGCTGCGCCGCCAGCTCGACGCGCGCCTGGCGGAATGGCGCGAGATGCAGCAGCGGGATGTCGCGGCGCTGAACGCTCTCATGGGCGACAAGGGAATCGCGCCGGTCTACGTGGGAAACGCCGGGCCATAGGCCACCGACCTCGCTGCGCGCCCCGCGCCGCCCCGACGGCGGGCCGGGCGCGCGCCGGACGGGCCGGATCTCCAACGGAGGACGCATGGACGAGGATCGCACGGGAGTCGATTCACCGGGCGCGGCGCCGGCCGGCGTGGCGAGCGTCGCCATCGAGGTGCCGATGGGGCGGACGCCGGCCTTCGAGGCGGTGGTCGAGGAGCTCGGCCACGCGCTCGAGCGGCTGGGGGGTGCGCTCGAGCCCGGACGGGCCGGGCGGGTCACGCTGGCCGGTGCGGAGGTGGGGCGGGTCGTCGCCTGGCAGGAGGGCGAGTCGGTCGAGCTCCGCTGGTCGCCGGCGTCGTGGGAGCCGGCCCGGACCGGTGAGCTGCGGATCCGTGCGGAGGCGGTCGCGGGCGGCGCGCGGGTGACGCTCGAGCAGCGCGGCTGGCTCGGGCTGCTGGGGAGACCGGCCGAAGTGGCGGGGTGGTTCGCCTCGGCGGTGGGGGCCCCATTCCTCACGGCGGCATCGCCCGGCCCGCTCGGCGCGTGGATCACGGATCGTCGCGCGCGGCGGCCGTCGGGGGCGGAGTCGCGCGCGGTCTACGCGAATCCGCTCTATCACCGGCCGATGTTCGGGGCCATGCTCGCGGAGCTCTCGCTGAGCCCTGCCGACAGGCTGCTGGACGTGGGCTGCGGCGGCGGCGCGTTTCTGACGGATGCGCTGCGGAGTGGCTGCCGCGCGGCCGGCATCGACCACAGCCCGGAGATGGTGAGGGTCGCCCGCGAAGTGAACGCGGGCGCGGTCGCGGCGGGGCGCCTCGAGGTCCGCGAGGCGTCAGCCGATGCGATTCCATTCCCCGACGACACATTCACCTGCGCGACCATGCACGGCGTGCTCGGGTTTCTGGCGGATCCCGTGGCGGTGCTGGCCGAGATGCGCAGGGTGCTCGCGCCGGGCGGCCGCCTGATGGCGCTCGGCAGCGATCCGGCCCTGCGCGGCACCCCGGCGGCGCCGGAGCCGATGGCGTCGCACCTCCGGTTCTACGAGAGCGCCGAGCTGCTCGAGCTCGCCCGCCGGGCCGGCTTCGGCGATGCGCGCGTGGAGCCGCGTCCGGTGGAGCGGTACGCGCGGGAAGCCGGCGTGCCGGAGGAGCATCTCGCGATGTTCGCGGGTGTCGGGCCGGAGTTCCTGCTGGCACGGAAGGGCTGAGGCCGGGCGGGGCCGAGGCGGGCGGCGGCCCCCGGGCCGGGCTCCACGGCGCCCGCGTTGTCGATCGTGCCCGGCACCGACCGCGATGAAATGCCGCCTCAGGAGAAAGGGATCAGGGATGCGCGACAGAGCTCATCGCCCGATCGCGGGCGTGCTTTCGCTGGTCGGACTGGTGGCCGCGGCGCCGCTGTCGGCGCAGCGGCTGGCGCCACAGCGTTTCGTCCTCGCGCGGCGCCAGCAGGTGGAGCGGAAGCTCCGGGCCGACAGCGTGGTGGGCCCCGAGCCGTACTACGTGGGGATGACCATCGGCGGCGTCAGCGGCGCGGTATTGGGGATGCTCACGGGCGGCAGCGTGGGCGCGTTGCTCGATCGTGACCCCGACGGCGGGCTCACCTGGGGGATCGCGATCGGCGCCCTGGCCGGTAGCGCCGTGGTCGCGCCTCTGTTCGTGCACCTGGCCAATCACGGCCACGGCTCGCTGACGGGGGAGGTGGCGGCGGCGGCGCTCGTCGGGGGAGCCGGTCTCGCGCTCGCGTCGTCGCTGCACGGCGACCGCCCGGATCCGGGACTGATCGCCTTCGCGCTGACCCCGCTCGCGCAGGTCATCGTCTCGGAGATCATCGAGGCGCGGGCCCAACGCGCGGCGGCTTCCGCTCCCGTGCCGAAGCGGGATCCGAGGTGACGCGATAGCCTCCCGATCCCGCCGGTCCGCGAGATTGCGATGCCGAGGTCCCGCCCTCACACGTCCAGGTTCTTCACGTACTGGGCGTTGTCCTCGATGAACTTGCGGCGGGGCTCGACGTCATCGCCCATGAGAGTGGAGAAGATGCCGTCGGCCTCGACCGCGTCCTCGAGCGTGACCTTGAGGATGGTGCGCGTCTCGGGGTCCATGGTGGTCTTCCACAGCTGGTCCGGGTTCATCTCGCCGAGCCCCTTGTAGCGCTGGATGTTCACGCCGCGGCTGCCGCCATCGCCCTTGCCGTTGGGCGAGAAGCGCTCGACCAGCTGGTCGCGCTCGTCCTCCGTGTACGCGTAGTACTCCTCCTTGCCCTTGGCCACGCGGTAGAGGGGCGGCTGCGCGATGTAGATCATCCCTTCCTCGATCAGCTGCTGCATGTGGCGGTAGAAGAAGGTGAGGAGCAGCGTGCGGATATGGGCGCCGTCGACGTCGGCGTCGGTCATGATGATGATCTTGCCGTAACGCGCGTTCTTGACGTTGAACTCGTCCTCGCCGATGCCCGTGCCGACGGCCGCGATGATGGTACGGATCTCCTCGTTCGAGAGGATCTTGTCCAGGCGCGCCTTCTCCACGTTCAGGATCTTGCCGCGCAGCGGCAGGATGGCCTGGTAGCCGCGGTCGCGGCCCTGCTTGGCGCTGCCGCCCGCGCTGTCGCCCTCGACCAGGTAGATCTCGCACAGCGCCGGGTCGTTGATCGAGCAGTCCGCGAGCTTGCCGGGCAGCACGCTGCTCTCGAGGGCGTTCTTGCGGCGCACGAGCTCGCGCGCCTTGCGCGCGGCGATGCGGGCGCGCGCCGAGCTGATGGCCTTCTCGATGACGGCCTTGGCCACGGAGGGGTGCTCGTCGAGGTAGGTGGACAGCTTCTCGTTCACCACCTGCTCGACCGCGCCGCGCACCTCGGAGTTGCCCAGCTTGGTCTTGGTCTGCCCCTCGAACTGCGGCTCCTTGACCTTCACCGACAGCACGCACGTCAGCCCTTCGCGGACGTCATCGCCCGAGAGCGCATCCAGGTCCTTCTTCAGCAGGTTGTTCTTCCTGCCGTAGTCGTTCAGCGTGCGCGTGAGCGCGGCCTTGAACCCGGTGAGGTGGGTGCCGCCCTCGTGCGTGTTGATGTTGTTGACGAAGGTGAAGGTGTTCTCGTTGTAGCCGTCGTCGTACTGGAGCGCGAGCTCGATCTCCGCCTCCTCGCGGGAGGCCTCGAGATACACCGGCTCCGGGTGCAGCGGCTTGCGCGTGCCGCGCAGGAAGGCGACGAACTCGATGATGCCGCCCTCGTAGTGGTAGCGCTCGACGCGCGGCTCGGCGTCGCCCTCGACCCGCTCGTCCGTGAGCGTGATCGTGAGGCCGCGGTTGAGGAACGCGAGCTCGCGGATGCGGTTGGCCAGCGTGTCGAAGTTGTAGCCGGGCTCCGGGAAGATCTCCGGATCGGGCTTGAAGGACACCGTGGTCCCGGTTCCCTTCGCCTTGCCGAGGTCCTCGAGGTCCGTCTGCTTCACGCCGCGCGCGTAGCGCTGCCGGTAGAGATGGCCGTCGCGGCGGATCTCGACCTCGAGCCACTCGGAGAGCGCGTTCACGACGCTCACGCCCACGCCGTGCAGCCCGCCCGACACCTTGTAGGAGCTCTTGTCGAACTTGCCGCCCGCGTGCAGCATCGTCATGGCGACCTCGACGCCGGGCAGCTTCTCCGTCGGGTGCAGATCGACCGGGAAGCCTCGCCCGTCGTCCGCCACCGTGATGGAGTCGTCGGGGCGGACCGCCACCTCGATGTGCGTGCAGTAGCCGGCCAGCGCCTCGTCGACCGAGTTGTCGACCACCTCGTAGACCAGGTGGTGCAAGCCGCGCGGACCGGTCGAGCCGATGTACATCCCGGGGCGCTTCCGGACCGCCTCCAGCCCCTTCAGGACCTGGATCTGCTCGGCGTTGTAGCCGCCCTGCTTCGGTTGGTTTTTCGCCATGGTTCCCGTGGCTGGTTCAACTCAGAAATCGAGCCTTCTACTACTACCCCCGCCCCTGCGCCGTGTGCCCGCGTGCCAATGGATTTCGTGGCCCGCCCGGCGAACCGGACCGGCGCGGGTTTTTCCGCAATTCAACCGTCGCCCATCACGAACCGGATCTGCCGGATCCGCCCCCGCTCCCGCCCTTCGTTCAGCCGCCGGAGGATCTCCGCCTCCATGAGGCGCAGCTCCATCAGCCAGGCGCTCGAGCGCACCGCCACCAGCAGCGTCCCATCCGAGACCCTGAGCGGCTTGGCGACGTCGGCGATGCCGGCTCCGACGCGCTCCGCCCACTGCGGCACCACGCTGGCCGCCGCGAGCTTCTCCGCCAGCCCCGAGCCGGCCAGATAGCCTTCGAGCGCCTCCTCCAGCGGAGTCGGCCCCTTCCGCCTGCCGCTCACGTGCTCACCTCTCCCCCCGCGATGCGCCAGTGCTCGAGCGAGCCGTGGCGCAGCTCGAGGTCCGTGGCCTTCGGCGCCGTCAGGAGCACCTGCCCGCGCTCCTCCTCCTCGAGCAGCTCCAGGATCCGCCGCGAGCGGCCGGGATCCAGCTCCGCGAACACGTCGTCCAGCAGGACCAGCGGCTCCCGGCCGCGTGCCTCCCGGATCGTTGCCGCCTCGACCATCCGCAGCGCGATGGCCGCCGTGCGCTGCTGCCCGCCCGAGCCGTAGTCGCGGAGCGGCGTATCCTCGCCGGCCGCGTCCAGGTGGAAGGCGAGGTCGTCGCGGTGCGGCCCGACGATGGTCATCCCGCGCTCCCGCTCGCGCGACCCCACCCGGGCCAGCTCCGCCTCGAGCGCGGCGGCCGCCGCCCCCGCCTCCGGCACCCCGCCGCCCGGCGGCAGCGGCACGGCCGGCTCGTAGGCGAGCCGCGCTCCCTGGCCGCCGGCTATGGCCGCGTAGCGCCGGCGGAACCCCTCCTCGTGTGCCGCCACCCAGTCCGCGCGCTCTGCGATGAGGCGTCCACCCCACTCGACCAGCCCGGCGTCCCAGGCCGACAGCAGCGCCGCGGGCGCGCCGTCGCGCAGCATCGCGTTCCGTTGCTTCAGGATCTGACGGTAGCGCTGCAGCGCGCCCAGGTATCCCGGTCGGTTGAGCGAGAGAACGATGTCCAGGAAGCGGCGCCGCTCGCCGGGCGAGCCGGAGATGAGCGTCACGTCCGACGGCGAGAAGATGACCGCACCGACCCGCCCGAGGGCGTCCCCGAGCCGCTCCGGCTCCGCGCCATCGAAGGCGACCCGCTTCCGGCGCGTCCGCCTCTCGAACCCGGCGGCGAGCTCGTGCTCCCCGTCCGCTCCATCGCGCATGGCGAGCTGGCCGCGGACGAAGAAGGCATCGGCGCCGAAGCGGACGAGCTGCTCGTCCGGCGCGCCGCGGAAGGAGCGGAAGATCTCGAGGTAGTAGACCGCCTCGAGGAGATTGGTCTTCCCGGCTCCGTTCTCCCCGATGAGGGCCACGCCGGCCGCGGGAAGCGCCAGGTCGAGCGCCTCGAAGTTGCGGAACTGGCGCAGGCGCAACATGCGGCACGCCACGGACGCGGGGGCGGTGCTCATCGGTACCTGCAATCTAGCCCGCGCGCGCGCGCGAGGCCAGCCATGATCCCGACTGGTCCCGGACCCGCACTCGCACCCGATCAGCGGCCCCTGAACTCCGCCTTCCGCTTCTCCAGGAAAGCGCCCATCCCCTCTCTCATGTCCTCTGTGGCGGCGAGGAGGCCGAAGAGGTCGGCCTCGTGGCGGAGCGCGTCCTCGGTGGTGGCGTGGTAGGCGAAGTCCACGGCCTCGATCGCGAGGCGGAGGGCGATCGGCCCGTTGCCGAGGATGGTGCGGAGCATGCCCCGGGCGGCCTCCAGCAGCTCCGGCTGCGGCACCACCTGGTTGACGAGGCCGATTCGGTGCGCCTCGGCCGCGTCGATCATGGCGCCGGAGAGGATCATCTCGAGGGCGCGGCCGCGCCCGACCAGGCGCGGCAGGCGCACGGTCCCGCCGTAGCCCGGGATGATCCCGAGCTTCACCTCCGGCAGCCCGAAGCGGGCGTTCTCCGACGCGAGGCGCAGATGGCACGCGAGCGCCAGCTCGAGCCCGCCGCCGAGCGCGAAGCCGTTCACCGCGGCCACCACGGGCTTGCCCATGGTCTCCAGGAAGCGGAACGCATCCTGGCCCGCGCGCGAGACGCCGATCCCGTCGATCGGGCCCATGCGCGCCAGCTCGGCGATGTCGGCGCCGGCGACGAAGGCCTTCTCTCCCGCGCCGGTCACGAGGATGCCGCCCACGTCGGCATCCGCGGCCAGCGCGCGGAAGGCGGCGTCCAGCTCGGCCACGGTGTCGGCGTTGAGCGCGTTCAGCTTGTCGGGACGGTTCACCGTGACGACGGCGATCCCGTCATCCATCCCGACGTCGAGGAAATCGTAGGTGTCGGCCATGAGGGTGCGGCGGTGAGGGTGGCGGTGGGCCGCGGCGCGGCCGCCGCGAATAATAGGGCGGCCACGGCAGGCGCGGCAAACCGCAGTGCCCTATCGCCCCCCGCCCCTGCCCCGGACCGCGCCCTCCACGAGCCGGTCCGGATCGAGGAAGCGGCGCGCGGCCGATCGAACCGCCTCCGCGTCAACCGCCCGGATCTCCGCCTCGTACACGCGCAGATCCTCGAGGCCTCGCCCCAGGAGCAGCGCGCCGGCCAGATCGCGCAGCTGTGCGCCGTTCGTCTGCGCCCGGATCTGCCACGCGCCGATCGTGTAGCGGCGAGCCCGCTCGAGCTCGGCCTCCGTGACGAGCTCCTCGCGCAGCTCGCGCACCCCCGCGAGCAGCCCCTCCCTCGCCTCCGCCTCCCGCTCGGGGGAGGTCGCGATGTAGCCGACGAACGCGCCCGCCAGCCAGCGGGCGATCGGGTACGCCGTGACCGTGTACGCCAGGGAGCGGCGGCCGCGCAGCTCCTCGAAGAAGCGCCCGCCCAGCCCGCTCACCACGTTCGACAGCACGCGCATCGCCGGCAGCTCGGGATCGTTCCGCGCCGGACCGGGGAATCCCATCATGAGCGCCGTCTGCGCCTTCTCCCGCCCGGCCGCGCGCTCGACCGGCGCAGCCGGCCAGGACGCGCGTGGCGGAGCCGGCCGGTCCGCCCCCCCTCTGATCCCGCCCAGCACGGCTCCCACCACCGCGGCCGCCCGCTCCGGCTCGACGTCCCCGACCACGAGCACCATCGGGTGGCCGCCGAGCACCTCCGCCTCGTGCCAGCGCACGAGGTCCTCTGTGGTGAAGCGCGCGAGCGCCGCCTCCGCCGCCTCCAGCGAGGCGCCGTAGGGATGTGGGCCGAACGCGGCCTCGAGGAAGAGGCGGGCCGGATACTGGAACATGTCGTCGCGCGAGCGCTCCAGCTCGCTCGCCATGACGCCGCGCTCGCGATCGACCTCCGCCGCGGGGAAGGTCGGGTGGAGCACGGGATCCGCGAGCAGCGGCAGCGCCCGCTCGAAGTGTCGCGCGGGCACGGACAGCCCCCAGCTCGTGAGGTCCGCGCCGACCGCCGCGGAGATGGACCCGCCGAGCGACTCCGTCGCCGCCGCGAGCTCCGCGCCGGAGCGGGTCTCGGTGCCCTTGAGCGAGACGCGGGCGAGGAGCGCGGTGAGCCCCGTGTCGTCGGGCGTCTCGGCCAGGGAGCCGCCCCGCAGCGTGATCGACATCGAGACCAGCGCCGCGGACCGCCGGGGCCGGACGACGAGCGGCGTCCCGCCCTCGAGCTCGTAGAAGTGGACGCCATCCGCGAGCCGGCCGGCGCGCGCCGTAGAGGCCTGAGCCGCGGCCGGCGCAACGGCGGGCGCGGGCGGCGCGGGGGCCGCGACGGACGCCGCCGGCCTCGCCGCCGCCTTCGCGAGCAGCGCGTGCAGCGCGTCGCCCGTCCAGCCGAGCGGCTCGGCATCGTTCGGGCGGTAGACGAGGACGGTGGCATCGTCGAGGCGGAGGTGGCGGGCGGCCACGCGGCGGAGGTCGTCCTCCGTCGTCGCCATGACGCGCTCGAGGTACGAGTCGGCCAGGCGCCACTCCCCGAGCGCCTGCCAGTGGGCGATCAGGCTGGCCTGGCCCTCGACGGTCTCCGTGCGCCGGAGCATACGGGCCTCGAGGACGTTGCGGGCGCGCTCGAGCTCCGCCTCCGGCACGCCTTCGCGCACCGCCGCCACCTCGCCGGCGATCGCCTCGAGCGCCTCGGTGACGCGGGCATGCGGCAGCTCCGCGCCCACGCCGAAGACGCCGATCTCGGTGGGCGTGAAGTTCTGCGCGCCCACGGCGGTGACGAGCCCCGCCTCCCGGACGCCGCGGTAGAGGCGGGAGGCGCGGCCCTGCCCGAGCACCACCGCGAGCAGGTCGAGCGCAGGCGTGTCGGGGTCCAGCGTGCCGGGGGAGCGCCAGCCCCACTCCGCATAGTCGTCCACGATGTCGCCGGAGATCTCGCGGAACCGGAATCCCCGCCTCTGCGGCTCCTCTGGCGCCGGCGCACGGGCGGGGACGCCGGCGGGCATGTCGCCGTAGTGCCGCTCGATGAGGGCGAGCGCAGCGTCCGGATCGACGTCGCCCGCCACCACCAGCACGAGGTTGGAGGGGTGGTAGAGCGCGCGGTAATAGTTCCAGACGTCCGCCCGCGTGAGGCGGGAGAGCGCCTCCTCCGTGCCGATCCGCCTGCGACGCATGCGGTGGACGTCGAACATCTCCTCGTAGAGCGTCTCGGTGGCCACGGCGGAGGGGTTGTCGAGCTTGCGCCGTGCCTCCTGGATGATGACCAGCAGCTCCCTCTGCAGCTCCTCCGCGTCGAGCTGCGAGTGGCGCAGCGCGTCCGCCTGGATGTCGAGGCCCATGGGCAGCGAGGAGGCGGGAAGAACCGTGTAGTAGCTCGTGTAGTCGTAGCTGGTGGACGCGTTGAGGTAGCCGCCGGCCGCCTTCGTCGCCTGGGCGATCTCGCCCACGCCGCGCCGCTCCGTCCCCTTGAAGTACATGTGCTCGAGCACGTGGCTGATCCCCACGATCTCGTCTGGCTCGTCGAAGTAGCCCGCCCGCACGTGGGTCACGATGGCGACGACGGGCGCCGAATGATCCTCGCGCACGACCGCCACGAGGCCGTTCTTCAGGGTGCGTCGATGGGTGGGGAGTCGGGAGAGGAAGCTGCCGCCCGTCATGGCTCCGTGGGATTCGGGGAATCGCTGGCCGTGCCGGGCGCGGGCGGGGCAACGCCCGTGCCGCCGGCGGCAGCCTCCGCCAACAGATCCGCCAGCGGCCGGAAGCGGTAGCCCGCGTCGGCGGCATCCGAGAGGATGCCCGGAAGCGCGTGCGCCGTCTGCATGCGGTCGCCATCCGGATCGTAGCCGTCCCCGTCGTGCAGCAGGATGATGGCCCCGGGCCGCAGCCGCCGGCGCACGCGCGCCCGGATCGCCTCGACGCCGGGCCGCGCCGTGTCCCAGACGCCGAAGCTCCAGCCGATCGTGCGGTAGGCGAGCCGTCGCGTCTCCCTGGCGACGAAGGGGTTCCGGAAGCCGTGCGGCGCCCGGAACATTCGCGGCTCACGCCCCGTCGCGGCCGCGATCGCGCGGTGCGCCGATTCCAGCTCCCGGCGGATGCGGCCGGGGCCGTGTACGTGCAGCTTCACGTGCGAGAAGGTGTGGTTGCCCGCCGCATGGCCCGCCTCCGCGACGGCGCGCGCGAGCGCAGGCCGCAGCTCCACGTGGCGACCCACCATGAAGAACGCGGCGCTCACGCCCGCGGCGGCCAGGGTGTCGAGGATCGCCGGCGTGGCGCGCGCGTCGGGACCATCGTCGAAGGTGAGGTAGAGAACGGGTGCATCGGCCGCGCCGCGCCCGACTACGGGGCCGAAGAGGGCGGAGTTCTGGCGGTAGGCGCCCCAGGCGCCGGCGGCGCCGAGCGCGGCGAGTCCCGCACCCGCGGCCCCTCCGATCAGGAGAGCACCCGCTCGTAGACGCCGAGTACCTGCCGGGCCACCAGCGGCCATGCGTAGGTCGCCGCCTTGGCGAGCCCCGCGGCGCCCATGAACTCGCGCAGCGCGGGATCGCCGACCAGCCGGTTCACGCCGGCGGCCCAGGCTTCCGGGTCGCCGGGCGGCACCAGCAGCGCCTCGCCCCCGCCGTCCACCAGCTCGCGGAATCCCGTGATGTCCGAGACGAGCATCGGCGTGCCGCACGCCATGGCCTCGAGCAGCGTGATGCCGAAGGAGGCACGCTGGGTCGGGCAGACGTACAGGTCGGAGCGGGCATAGTACTCCGCCCGCTCCTCGTAGATGCGCCCCACGAATCGCACGGCCCGCTCGAGCGCGCGCGCCTTGCGCTCGTAGTGGCGACGCAGCGGGCCGTCTCCGACCACGAGCAGCTCCGCCTTCGGGTGCGCCTGCAGGATGCGTGGCATGGCATCCAGCATCGTCTCCAGCCCGTTGCGCGGATCGAGCCGGCCCAGGAAGAGGAGGTGCGGCCCGCGCCGCAACGCGTCCTCCGGCCGCCGCCCGTTCGGGTGGAAGTAGTTCACGTCCACGCCGTTCGGGATCACGTCGAAATCGGAGCGGAAGTAGCGCGTCAGTGCGTCCACGACCGGCTGACTCACGGCGATCCGTGCCGAGAAGCCATCCATCTCCCGCTGCCCCAGCCGCCGCAGCGCGCGGTACGTCATGGAGCGGGGGAACCAGGAGTGAAACGTGCCGACCACCGGGATCCCCGCCCGGCGCCCAGCCCGCGGCGCCAGCAGGCACATCGTCGGCACCAGTCCGCCGTGGGCGTGCACCACGTCGATCCGCTCGTCGCGGAACAGCGCCTCGAGCCGGGCGACGAGGTGCCGGCCGACCGTCAGGCGCGCGAACGAGCCGTTGGCATAGACCACCCGGCTCGTCCCCAGCCGCCGGACGTGGGGATCATCGTCCGGCGGGGGGCCGGAAACCCTGGACGTGACGATCAGCGCCTCATGCCCCAGCGCCCGCAGCTGGGCCGCCAGGTTGTGCACGTGCTCCGTGACGCCACCCAGATGCGGGTAGTAGAACTCGCTGACCAGCGCGATGCGCATGCGTGTGCCCCGGATGAGGGAGACCTCGCCGAAACGCCGGACGTAGTATCCTCGACGACGCCGTTTGGATCCCTACGCCCCGGCCGCGGGCGGCGGCCCGCGAGTTGCCATGGTAGACGGGAGGAGACCCGAACCCGGGGGAGACGCGTGCTGGACCGGAATCGCGCGATCATCGACGGCGCCCTGGTCGTGGCGAGGGAAGCAGGGGCCGATGCCGTGCTCCTGGCCGGCGGGCTCCCCGAGGAGGTCCGCTACCTCGAGGACAGGCTCGATCCGGGACGCCGCGTCATCGCGACGACCACGGCCCGCCGCAACGGCCACGCGGCGGACGGAGGCGAAGTCGTCGTGCTGCCGCAAGTCCGCCTGCGCCGTCGCGGACGCGCCAAGGTCGCGCTCATGGAAGGCCTCGCCGCCGGACTCCTGAACCCGGGCGAGTGCGTCGTCATCATCTCCGGCACCAGCGCCCACGGGCCGTGCGAACTGGACACGGTGGCCGTGGTCGACCTGGACCGCGACGAGAACGACGTCCTCGATGGCCAGGCGGGCGCACCGCTGTCGATCCTGCGCGAACTCGGTGATCCCGCCGTCTTCGACACCCTGTTCGGGCTGTGCATCGAGCTCGGCAAGGAGGGCAAGGAGGGCAAGCCGGTCGGCCTCCTCGTCACCCTCGGCGACCACGAGGCCGTGCTCGGCCGTTCGAGGCAACTGGTGCTGAACCCCTTCGCGGGCCACTCCGAGGAAGCCTGTTCCATCCTGAACCCGCTCGCCCGGGGCGCCGTGCGCGAGTTCTCCGGCATGGACGGCGCCTTCGTGGTTCGCAGCGATGGCACCATCCTGGCCGCCGGCCGCTACCTCGAGGACACCTCCGCGGGAGAGCAGCAGATCCCACCTGGCCTCGGCGCTCGCCACCGCGCCGGTGCCGGAATCACGGCCACGACGCGCTGCATCTCGTTCGTCGTCTCCGAGTCCACCGGCGACACCCGGATCTTCGGCGGCGGCCGGATCCTCATGACCGTCGAACGCACCGATTGACGACGGCTGCGCCCGCCCCCATTCTCCCCGGGCATGCGCGCCCGAGGAGCCCTGGATGGCCGCGATGGAGCGGCCGCGGCGCGCGCGGACAACGGGTCCCCGGCTGTCGCGAGCGCCTGCGCTCGGACCGGCGGCGAGGAGCAAAGCGAGGAGCGAATGCAGGTCTACCTGAACGGTGAATTCCTGCCGTACGAGGAGGCGAAGGTCCCGGTGGATGACCGGGGCTTCCTCTTCGCCGACGGCGTTTACGAGGTCGCGCGCGTCTACCGCGGCCGCGTCTTCATGATGGAGGCGCACCTCCGGCGCATGGCCGCCGGGCTGGCCGCCCTGCGCATCGCGCTGCCCGGCCTCGATGAGCTCGCCGGCGTGGCCGAGCGGCTGCTCGATGAGAACGCCCTGCGCGGCGGCGACGCCACCATCTACATCCAGGTCACGCGCGGCGCCGCGCCGCGGAAGCACGCGTTCCCGCCGGATGCCACGCCGACCGTCTTCGTGGCCGCCCGGCCGTTCAGCGAGCACCCGCCCGCGTACTTCAGCGACGGCGTGGCCGCGATCACGGTGCCCGACACGCGCTGGAGCCGCTGCGACATCAAGTCCGTCGCCCTGCTCCCCAACGTCCTGGCCAACCAGCAGGCGCACGAGCGGGGCGCGTTCGAGGCCCTCTTCGTTCGCGACGGCGTCGTCATCGAGGGCTCCCACTCGAACCTCTTCGGCGTGCTGGACGGCGAGCTGCTCACCTTTCCCGCCTGCAACTACATCCTGGACGGCATCAGCCGGCGCCTCGTGCTCGAGCTGGCCGCCGGGCTCGACGTCCCCGCCCGCGAGGGGCCGATCTACTTCGAGCGCCTCGCCGACGCGAGCGAGCTGTTCCTCTCCGGAACGACCACGGAGGTCATGCCGGTCACCCGCGTTGACGACCGCGCCGTCGGCGGCGGCACGCCCGGGCCGATCACGCGCAGGCTGATGGAGGCGTTCGCGGCCAGGATCCGCTGACGGCTCCCGGCCGCCGGCCCGGCATGGCCGCGGCGCCATCCTCCTGTCCGCCACCTCGACCCCGCTGGCGAGTGCCGTCCCGGCGACGATTCCGCGGCCCCGGGCGCAGCGCCTGTCCCGCTCAGGCGGTCTCGACCGTCACGGCCCGCTGCTCGTCCGCCACGTCCTCGACGTACAGCTCCCGCACGATCACGTAGAGCGCCGCCAGCACCGGCACGCCCAGGAGCAGCCCCATGAAGCCGAACAGCACCGCCATGAGCGCCTGAAACGTCACGGTCAGCGCCGGCGGGAGCTTGACGGCTTCGCGCATGACGAGCGGGTGGATCACGTGGGCCTCCACCTGCTGGATGCCCGTGTGCAGCAGCAGCACCCACACCAGCTTGGCCGGCGAGATGATCAACGCCACCAGCCCGGCCGGAACCGCGCTCAGCACCGGGCCCCAGATCGGGATGAACTCCAGCAGCCCCGTGATCACCGCCAGCGCGAGCGCCGCCGGCACCCCGATCACCCACAGCCCGATCCCCTCCATCGTGCCCACGATCAGCATCGCCGTGGCCGCCCCCAGCATCCAGTGCCGCAGCGTGACCCCGGCCGACTGCAGAGCGTGCTCCGTCCGTGGCCGCACGTGCGCGGGCACCAGTCGCAGTACGCCTCGCATGTAGGCTCCCGGCTCCACGGCCATGTAGAGGCCCGAGGCCACCACGATCAGCAGCCCGAACACCCCCCCGATCACCGTGTTCAGCAGCGGCAGCGCCCCCGAAAGGAGGTTCGCCGCCTCCGTGTTCAGGCGCAGCCGGAGCTGCGCGGCCATCTGCGGGTTGGGCGTGCCGAACGTCCCCGTCAGCCGGTCGTACTCCTCCTGCAGCCACCCGCTCACCGCGTCGACGGACTTCGGAAGCGTGCTCCGCAGCTGCCCGATCTGCTCCGAGAGACTCGGCCACGCCAGGTAGAAGAGGCCCACCAGCACGCCCACGAACGCCAGCAGCACCAGCGGCGCCGCCACACCTCTGGGAAGCAGCAACCGGTCATGCAGGAAATCCACGAAGATCGACAGGAACGACGCCACCAGCACCCCGAAGAACGCCACGAACACCACCTCGCGGCCCAGCCAGAGCGCGTTCGCGACCGCCCACAGCAGAATCGCGACGAGCACCAGGCGCGCCACGAAGCCCACCGTCCAGCCCGGCCGACCCGGCTCCGCCCGCTCCGTTCGCGTGTCCTCCGCTCGCTCGCTCCTCACCGACGCTCCTCTCCCCCCGCCGCCACCCCCGGGCGCACGGGCCATGCCACCCGACCGGCCCGCCACGCCATGGCGCCGCCCCGCGTCCCGGCCCATCTTGGCGCCAGCGGCCGTCGGAGTCCGACGGCCCCCGGGATAGATACCCGAAGGGATACCGAACCTGGCGCTCGCCAGGGGGTAGATGACCCGGACCAGGACCGCTCCCCAAGCCATGGAAAGGCGGAAAGAATGGCGCGTTCGCTCAACAAGGTGATGCTGATCGGGAACGTCGGCGCGGAGCCGGAGGTGCGCTCCACGCCGTCGGGCACGCGCGTGGCCAAGCTCTCGCTCGCCACGAACCGGAGCTTCAGCGATCGGAGCGGCCAGCAGCAGGAGAAGACGGAGTGGCACCGCCTCACGTTCTGGGACCGGCTCGCGGAGCTCGTGGAGCAGTACGTCCACAAGGGGGACCGTCTGTACGTCGAGGGCCGGATCGAGTACTCGCAGACGGAGGACGAGAAGGGCAACGTCCGCTACTGGACCGACGTGGTTGTGCGCGAGATGGTCATGCTCGGCCAGGGCGGACCGGGTGGAGGCGGGACGGATGAGAGCCCGGCGCCGCGTCGCCGGAGCGCGCCGGCCGCGTCCTCGACGCCGTTCGAGCAGGACGACGACCTGCCGTTCTAGTGGTCCACAAGGCCACTCGGCCCCGGCGCGGCGCTACGGGCTCAGCCGGCGGCCCGGCGACGGAGGCGCTCGCCGAGGCCGTCGCGGACGGCGCCGGAGAGGGAGCGGGCGAGGGGGCCGAGCGGATCGGGATCGCGCCGGGCGGCGAGGTGGCGCCGGCGGTTGCGACGCCAGGCGCGCCGGGCCCGGCGCTCGTCGGCGTCGCGGAGCTCGAGATCGTCCTCGTCGCCGTGCCGTCCGGCCGTGAGCAGGCCGAGGACCAGCCCCGCGGCGAGTCCGATTCCGACCGCGACCCATGGCCGGTCGCGGACCCGCGCCCGGATCGGCCGCAGGATGTTCGCCCGCTCCTTCAGCTCCTGCTTCTTGGCGTCGAGCCGGTGTTCCAGGGCGTCCAGGGTGTCGGAGATCCGGGTGCGGGTCGCCTCGACCGCCCGCCGCGCCTCCTCTACCGAGCCGGGCCGGGCGGCGGCGTCCTCCACGGTCGATTCCTCGCTCATCGGCTTCCTCCCAGCGGGGTCTACGGCGGGCGTGTTCTGCACGTATCGTTCCTCCCCCCACGCGAAACCGGCCGGGCGCTGGAAGGCACCCGGCCGGTTGGGATTCTGGCGGCCGCGGCCCCGTGGCCCGGCCGGCCGCTCAGGGAAGCGCGCGGCGCAGCTTTGCCTGCTGGCGCTCCGGCGGCAGCAGGTCCTCCTGCAGCACCTCGAGCTCCTCGGGCGCGAACATGCGCACCTCATCCTCGCCGTCCAGCACCACGCCGAGCTTCTCGACCTGGTACTCGCTCGCCTCGATCACCGAGCCGGACCGCCCCAGGAGGTCCGCCTCGATCGGCGCGGTGCCGCGCCGGACGCGCACTCGCGCCCCGGCCGGGATCCGCGGAATGTTGACCGTCATCCAGTTCTTCCTCGTTCGGGGCCAATCACCGGACAGTGGACCGTTTCCGAAGCTCGGTCGGCACCGAACGCCGTCGCATCTCCGGAGACGGTGCAGTAGGATGCCCCCTGCGGGCGAGGGCCGCAATCCCTTGCCCCTTCCCGGTCGGCTCCTATATTGCTGCCCCGTTCGTTGGGCACCGCGGAACCGGCCAACGCAGAGGAGTCGAAGAGATGGCGGATGAACACGCCAGAGTGAATCCCCTCGCCGTGGGCGCCGGCCTCACCGTCGGCGTGCTCTGGCTGGCCATGGCCACCTGGTGCCTCGTCACTTCCATCCAGGGTGGCCTCAATCATCGTCCGGACTGGGCGCTCGCCTGGGCGCTCGTGGGGGTGCTGCTCGGCGCCGCCGGCGGCGCCGCGATCGTCGGCACGCTCTGGCACCAGTACCGGGTCAAGCGACACCACGCCTGAGCCGGGCGGCGCCCGCCATGCGGAGAGGCGGCGGCGATCGAATCGATCGCCGCCGCCTCTTTCCTTTCCGCTCCGCCCGCCGCTCAGTCTTCGCCGGAATCCTCGCCGCCCCCCTCCTCCTTCCAGAACCCCAGCATGTCGCGGTCGAAGTCCTCCGGCGCCTCCGCGTAGGCCGTCGACCATTCCTCGAAGGAAGGCAGGTCGATCCGCGCGCTCAGTGCCTCCGTCGCCCGCTGGACGAGCTGCCGGTACGACGCCACCCGGTCCTCATCGGTCCCGGCCGACCCGTTCGGCTCACCATCCGAGACGCCAACGCCCGCGCCCCCGGCTTCCGCCGCGATCGCCTCGTGCGCGAGCTCGTAGATCTCGTCCGGCGTCAGCTCGAGGAACTGGTCGGCAACCCGCGCCGAGCACCAATCGAGATATTTCGCCCGCAGAATTCTGCCAGCGGCGGGATCTGCGATCATCGTTCCGGCTTGAGGTGAGGGGGCGCCGCCTGAGTGGCGGCCTCGAGATCGTACAGCCTTGCCCCTGCCTCAGAGCAGCTCCCGGCCATTCTCGGCCGGCCTGCAGACGAGACTACGTCGCCCCCGTCCGCTGCGTCAAGGTGGTCTACGGTTCGATGCGCCGCTCGGAACGAGCCAGGAGGTGGTCGTAGATGGTCCTGCGTGTCAAGGCATACAACACAATCTTGCTGAGCATCTCCGGATCGCGCCGCTGTACCTCCTCCACCTCGGCCGCCACCGTCTTCGGCAAGCGGACCCGCAACTCCACGGCACACGTGTCCCACATAGGATCAGCCTCGCGCATCCGAAAGAATATGTTAAATTGTGTGGTTGCGAACACCCCGAAAGGACCCGCACGCGCCCTTCGACGCTGTCCCCGACCGGCGCCCACAAGATAGACGGAGGGCCGACACGCGTCAAGCCTTTCCGTAACCACCTGCCGCGCAAATCGTTACATGGATGTTGTTGCAATACAACATCTTATGGCGCAACCCGAAAGTCCACTCGTGCGCTTTGAGGCCGAGCCGTGACATCGGGGAGCGTCGCGCCACACGCCCGAAATCGTTGTCGGCACTACGCTTTCAGAACCCCTGGCCGGGCGGTGGAGGGGCGCCGCGCGCTCCCCGAAATTCGAGGTTTTTGCGGGGACGACCCGAAACCCGGTGCGGCTTGACCCGCGCTCCCGCCCCCGCTAGCGTGGGCGGGAGCGATCGTGGCCGGCGGACGGTGCCGTCGGGACCGCGAGCGCTCCGCCCGCGCGGTGCGATTCCGGCCGGCGCGAGGCGCGGCTCTGCTGTCTCACGGTCTTGCTTGGCGCCGATGCTCCCGACCCCGGATGAGGACGCCTTCCCCGCCGCGCCGGCGGGTCCGCCGCGACATGCTCACGGCATGCGCGAGCGGCGCCGGTCGTTCTGCTTCCTGGAGCGGGAGGGGGAGCGATGGACCGCCTACCTTGCCACCTACATGGATGGCGACGGCGCGTGCCGCGGGTACTTCGCCTTCCGCCACGCCGGTCCGCCGTCGGAGGTCCGGACGGCGGTGCTCTTCGTGGAGTCGGACGAGTCGGAGGTGGACGCGCGGGCGCGCGGGCTGGGGCGGCCGCTGCTGCAGGCGCTGCTGGAGTCGGCGTTGCACGCGGCCGAGCGGCGGCGTGGGGTGTCTCCGGACATGCACCGCTGGTTCCGCGAGATCCTTCGCAGGCGGACGCCGGAGCCGTTTCCGCTGCCGGCGCCCGACCGCTCGGCGGTCACGCTGGCGCAGCTGCGATCGGTGTACGAGTCGTACCGGCTCGATCAGGTGGCGCACCTGGTGTGGCTGATCGAGCCGGAGACCTTCCGCTCGCTGGTGGAGCGCCTGCTCGACGGTCGCGAGATCGATTTCGTCGGCAGCGACCGACTCCAGCTCGCGATGCTGGTGGTGCAGGAGCTGGAGCACCATCTCGTTCTGCCGCCGTTCGAGCTCTGGGTGGAGGACTTCCTGGCGCACCCGGCGGCGTACCAGGCCTACACACACGCCCTGCACCGCGGGAAGGAGCTGCCCTAGCGCCGCCATGCGCTGGCTCTATCCGCTGCTCCTCGCCTTTCCGATCGCGCTCCTCCTCCACTGGCTGGATGCGCCGCCCGCCTGGACGTTCGCCGCGTCCGGGCTGGCCATCATTCCACTCTCTGCCGTGCTGGGCAGGGCGACAGAGGACCTCGCGGCGCACACCTCGGCCACCCTCGGCGCGCTGCTGAACGCGAC
Organism: uncultured Gemmatimonadales bacterium; assembly: GCA_963708135.1. GTDB lineage: Bacteria > Gemmatimonadota > Gemmatimonadetes > Longimicrobiales > RSA9. The sequence goes on from OY970192.1 coordinate 3,509,761, forward strand.
ACTCGGCAACGCGGCGGAGTTGATCATCACGATCCTCGCGCTGCGCCAGGGACTGGTGGACCTGGTGAAGGCGTCGCTGACGGGCTCCATCATCGGCAACCTGCTGCTCGTGCTGGGCGCCGCGCTGCTGGCGGGGGGGCTCCGTTTCCGGACGCAGTCCTTCAATGAGCGGGCAGCCGGGATGGCGTCGGCGATGCTGATGCTCTCCGTGACCGCGCTCGTGATCCCCGCGCTGTTCGTGCTGGCGCATCCGGGCACGGTGCGGCCGCGGACCTGGGAGTTATCGGTGGCGGTGGCGGGCGTGCTGATCGCAACCTACGGGGCGAGCCTCGTCTTCACGCTGCGCACCCACGCGGCGCTGCTGGGCGCTCCCGCGCACGCGGGGGAGGAGGCGGCGCGAGGCGCCCCGGCCGGCTCGCTGCGCGGTGCGGTCGCGCTGCTCGCGGCGAGCACCGTGGGCATCGCGATCATGAGCGAGCTCCTGGTCTCGACCACCGAGGCCGCCGTCGCGGCGACGGGCATCTCCGAGATCTTCGTCGGAGTGGTGCTGGTGCCGGTGATCGGCAACGCGGCCGAGCACGCGTCGGCGGTATGGATGGCGGCGCGCGACAAGATGGACCTGGCGTTCGGCATCGCCATCGGCTCCAGCACCCAGGTGGCGCTCTTCGTCGCGCCCGTGCTGGTGTTCGTGGCGCTGCTCTTCGGCCGGCGCATGGACTTCGTCTTCACGCCGATGGAGGTGGTCGCGGTCGCGGCCGCGACCGCCATCGTCAACATCATCGCGCGCGACGGCGAGACGAACTGGTTCGAGGGGGCTCAGCTGCTGGCCGTGTACGTGATCCTGGCCGCGGCCTTCTACTTCTACTGAGCGGCCGCGCCCGCTCCCGCTGCCGCGTCGTCGCGCGCGCTGCCTCGCGCCGGACGCCGCCCTCTCAGAGGCCCAGCCGCGCGGGCACCGGCTTCTCGCCCGAGTAGTCGTAGAACCCCTTGCCGCGCTTCCTGCCGAAGCGCCCCATGGCCACCATGCGGCGCAGCAGCGGCGGCGGCGCGAAGCGCGTCTCGCGGTACTCGTCGAACATGATCTCGGCGATCCGGTAGAGCGTGTCGATGCCGACGAAGTCGGCCAGCGTGAACGGCCCCATCGGGTACCCGGTGCCGAGCGTCATGCCCCGATCGATGTCCTCGATGCTGCCCAGCCCCTGCTCGAGCCCGCGGATCGCGTCCAGCATGTAGGGCACGAGCAGCCGATTCACGATGAAGCCGGAGGTGTCCCTGGCCTCCACCGGCTCCTTGCCGAGCGAGCGCGCGAAGTCGAACGCGCGCCGGTACGGCTCCTCCCCCGTGGCGATCGTGCGCACCACCTCCACGAGCTTCATCACCGGGACCGGGTTGAAGAAGTGGAGCCCCACGACGCGGTCCGGCCGGCTCGTGGCCGCCGCCATGTCGGCAATCGTGAGCGAGCTCGTGTTGCTCGCGAAGATGGTTTCCGGTCCGCACACGCCATCGAGGACGGCGAACATCTCGTTCTTCACGGCCAGGTCCTCCGTCACCGCCTCGATGACGATGTCGGCGCCCTTCAGGTCCTCCAGCGCCGTCGTCAGCTCGATCCGGCCGAGGATCGCGGCGCGGTCCTCCGCGGCCAGCTTTCCCTTCGAGACGGCGCGCTCCAGGCTCTTCCCGATGGCGCCCCGCCCCCGCTCCGCGGCTGCCTCATCCACCTCCCGCACGCGGGTCGTGAAACCCGCCTTCGCCGCGACCTCGGCGATCCCGCTGCCCATCAGCCCGCACCCGAGCACGCCGACCGTGCGGATCTCAGCCATAGATTCCTCCATTGGTTCCGAACGAACGTGAGCCGGGAAATGTGGGGATGGGGGCAGCGGAATTCAACCGAAGGTGGAGCGGCCACTTCCGAGTCGGAGGCGGAGGCGTCGCCAGAAGGGGGAGGCCGGCGGGTCGAGCGACTCGCCCAGCTGGAGCCGATCGAGGAGGCCGTTCAGCTCGAGCCGCGCCGCCGCCAGGCGGCGGCGGAAGCGGGAGGCCATGAGCGCAACGCCACCCGCGAGCCCGCCCGCGAAGCCGGTCACGGCGGCCGCCGCGGCGCCCGCGACGGCGATCGGCGCGGCGGGCAGTCCGGCGAGCACCAGGATGAGCGCGCCCGCACCTCCGCCCACTCCCAGCCCCAGCATCGCGCCGAGGGTCAGGCCGCCCCGGATCGAGGACCTCCTCTGGTCCACCAGGTCGATGTCGAGCCGGACGTGCACTGATCCGGCCTCCAGCGGGCGGACGGCCGTGATGACGCGGCTCGCGCGGGCGAGGGAGTAGCGGCGGGACGGACGCGTCAGGGCGCGGGCCACCGACGAGATCGTGTCGTCCGCGGGCTCGAGCCAGGCGTGCTCGCCGCGCCGCCGACGGACCTGCAGGTACTCTCGCGTGACCAGGTACTCCTCGAGCGTGCGTCTCGTGGCGGCCGGATCGGCGCGCAGCGTTCGCGCCATCTCGAGGGAGGCGGGGCCGAAGATGCGGCCCAGAGGGCCCGGCTGGCGCGGCTCCACGGGGAGCTCGAAGAGCGCCTGCTTCACGCTGCGCGCGGGCAGCCCGAGCTCGGCGCCGATGCGCATCACCTCGCTCTCCGAGATGCGCTCGTCCGCGTCCGCCTCCGCGGCGGACAGCTCCGCCGCCCGGCGGATCACCAGCTCGAGCTGGCGGCGCGTCAGGGCGCCTTCTCTCGACGATTCCCGGGATTCATCCGACACGACCTGAAGATAAGCGCCGCGCGCCCCCGTGCGAACCCCCGCGCCGTTAGCGCGCGGCGGCGGTCGCCTGGCCGAGCGCGCGAACGACCGCCAGCAGCGTCTCGTCGCTCACCCGGTCCGCGGCCGTGCGGCCGACGTGCCCGAAACGCACCGCGCCCCGCCCGTCCACCACGAACTCCGCCGGCCTCGGCGCGGGCTCGCCCTCGCGCCAGACGCCCCACCGTTGCAGCGTGGCCGGCGGCACGGAGACCAGCGGAAAATCGATGTCGAGCCGCTTGCGCGTGCCCGGCAGGCTGTCCGCCGGCTCCGGCGTCACCGCGACGAGCTTCGCGCCTGCCGCCTCGTAGTCCGCGCGATACCGCTGCGCGGCGGCGAGCCGCTCGACGCAGATGCCGCAGAAGGCGCCGCGGTAGAAGATGAGCACGACAGGCGCGCCCCGCAGGCCGGCCAGGGTGAAGCGGCCGCCGCCGTCGGTGACCCCCTCGAGGGAAGGGGCCGCGGCGCGGGAGGCCGCGGGCGCGCCCGGGGCCGCTCCGCCACCGTCCTCCACTGCCGGCGCCCGGCCACAGCCCGCCAGCGCGAGGCCGAGCAGCGGAATGGTTGCGATGCGGTACCTCATGCCCCCCGCGACGTCAGGAAGATTCCCTGTCGGAGTGCTCGCGCCGAGGGTCAAGCTTCATGCCAGTCACGTCCCCGGCGGGGACGCGCGGCGCCATGAGCAGTTCGCTCTCCGGCTCGGCGCGCGCGAGGGCGCGGTCCGCCTCCTCTTCCGCGCGCGCGATCTCCGCCTCGACCTTGGCATCATCGACCGGTGCCGCCTGCTCGGCGAGCTTCTTCATGAACGGCTGGAACAGGTCGATCGGGATCGGGAACAGCGTGGTCGAGTTGTTCTCGGTCGCGATCTCCGTGACCGTCTGCAGGTAGCGGAGCTGGATGGCCGCGGGATACTTGCCGATGATGCGGGCGGCCTCGGCCAGCTTGGCGGACGCCTGGTACTCGCCCTCCGCCGCGATGATCTTCGCCCGCCGCTCCCGCTCCGCCTCCGCCTGCCGCGCCATCGCGCGCTTCATCTCCTGCGGCAGGTCGATGTCCTTCATCTCCACTGATACCACGTCGATCCCCCAGGCGTCGGTGCCCTCGTCGATGATCTTCTGCACGATCTTGTTGATGTGCTCGCGGTCCGAGAGCAGCTGGTCGAGCTCCGCCTGCCCCACCACGTTGCGCAGCGTCGTCTGCGCGAGCTGGCTGGTGGCGTAGAGGTAGTCCTGAATCTCGACGATCGCCCTCACGGGGTCGCGCACGCGGAAGTAGACCACCGCGTTCACCTTGACGGAGATGTTGTCGCGCGTGATCACGTCCTGCGGCGGGATGTCCATGGTGACGATGCGCAGCGGCACCTTGACCATGCGCTCGATACCGAGCGGCACGAGGAAGACCAGGCCGGGCCCGCGCGGACGGGTGAGCCGCCCGAGCCGGAAGACGACCCCGCGCTCGTACTCGCGCAGCACGCGCAGGCTCGTGATGACCACGGCCACGGCCGCCGCCGCGATCGGCAGGATGAACGGCGTCAAGAGATCCATCGTCGGACCACCTCTCCTAGAGAGCCTCCACCACGACGGCCATGCCCTGGCCTCCGCCAATGCAGGCGCTGCCCAGGCCGTAACGGGCGCCACGGCGCCGCAGCTCGTGCAGCAGGTGAATGGTGATGCGCGCGCCGGATGCCGCCAGCGGGTGTGTCAGCGCGATCGCGCCGCCGTCCACGTTCGTCTTCGCGAGGTCCAGCTCGAGCTCGCGAACGACCGCCGCGTACTGCGGGGCGAACGCCTCGTTCACCTCCACCAGATCCATGGCGTCCACCCCCAGACCCGCCTTCTCCAGCGCCTTGCGCGCCGCCGGCGCCGGGCCGATTCCCATGATGTCCGGGCGCACGCCGGCGATCCCCCAGGAGACGAGCCGCCCGATCGGGCGGGCGTCGTTGCGTTGCGCCCACGCCGCGCTGGCGATGATCGTCGCCGCCGCGCCGTCGCCGATGCCGCTGGCGTTGCCCGCCGTGACCAGGCCGTCCTTCTTGAAGTAGGGACGCAGCGCTGCCAGCTGCTCGCGCGTGGTGTCCGGGCGCATGTGCTCGTCGGCCCTGAACTCGACCTCCCCCTTCCGCGTCTTGACGGGGACGCCCACGACCTCGGCGTCGTAGTGGCCCTCCTCCCAGCCGCGCCGTGCGCGTGCCTGCGACTCGTAGGCCAGCTCGTCCGCCTCCTCGCGCGTGACGCCGTACTCCTCCGCGAGCTTCTCGGCCGTCTGCGCCATCGAGAGCCCGCACTGCGGGTCCGTGAGCGCCTGCCACAGCAGGTCCTCGAAGAAGCCGCCCGCCTCGCCGAGGCGCAGCTCGCCCCAGCGCGCGCCGCGCACGATGTGCGGCGCCTGGCTCATCGACTCCGCCCCCCCGCACAGGCAGACCTCCGCCTCCCCCAGCAGGATCTGCTCGGCCCCACTCACGACCGCCTGGAATCCCGAGCCGCACAGCCGGTTGATCGTGAGCGCCGGGACCTCCACCGGCGTGCCTGCCCGGAGCCCCACGTGCCGCGCCAGGTAGATCGCGTCCGAGGAGGTCTGCAGCGCGTTCCCGAAGATCACCTGGTCCACCGCGTCCGCCGGAACGCCCGCCGTCTCCAGCGCGGAGCGCGCCGCGATGGCGCCCAGGTCCGTGGCGGTGAAAGTCTTCAGCGTCCCGCCGAATGCGCCGAACGGAGTCCGGCGCCCCGAGAGGAAGACGATGTCCGCGTCCTTGCCCTGCGTGCCCATACCGGCTCCCTTGAGTTCGATGGCTCGCGGGGTACAACCCCCGCGTGGATGGAAGGTTCGGCCGCTCGGGCGCCGCGCTCAGCGCGGAGCGCCGCCCAGCTCGTCCGAGATCCAGTCGCCGACGGCCGCCGTGCCGAGCCGTCCGCCCAGGTCGGGCGTGGTGTGGCCGGCGTGAATCGAGGCCCGCACGGCGCGCTCGATCCGCACCGCCTGCTCGCCGTGACCGAGGTGCTCCAGCATGAGCCCCGCGGTGAGGATCGCCGCCATGGGATTGGCCCGGTCCTGGCCCGCCAGGTCGGGCGCCGAGCCATGGACCGGCTCGAACAGGCCCGGCCGCGCCGGGTTCAGGTTGGCCGACGGCGCGAGCCCGAGGCCTCCGACGAGCCCGGCGGCCAGGTCGCTCAGGATATCGCCGAAGAGGTTGGAGGCGACGATGACGTCGTAGCGCGCCGGGTGCAGCACCAGGTCCATCGCCAGCGCATCCACGTACATCGCATCACGCGCTATCCCCGGATACTCCTCGCCCACCTCGGCGAACACGCGCCGGTACAGCCCGCCGACGTGGCGCATTGCGTTCGCCTTGTCCGCCAGCGTCACCCGCTTGCGGCCCCGGGTGCTCGCGTACTCGAAGGCCGCCCGCACGATCCGCTCGACGCCCTTCCGCGTGTTCAGGTCCTCCTCGATCGCCAACTCGTCCGCCGTGCCGCCCTTGAACGTGCCGCCGACACCGACATACACCCCCTCCGTGTTCTCCCGGAATATGACGATGTCCACGTCCTCCACCCGCACGCTCCTCAGCGGAGAGAACGCGGCATCGAAGAGCCGCACCGGCCGCAGGTTGATATAGAGATCGAAGCGGAACCGCATGCCCAGCAGGATGTCTCGGGCGTGCGCGTTGTCGGGGACTCGCGGATCCCCAAGGGCACCCAGCAGGATGGCGTCGTACTCCGATTCCAGGCGCGCCATCTCGGCATTCGTGACGGCCATGCCCGTGCGCAGGTAACGCTCCGCGCCGAGGTCCCACTCATCCAGCTCCAGCGAGAGCGACCCCGTCTCGGCAATGCGGCGCAGGACCTTCGCGGCCTCCCGCACGACCTCGACGCCGATGCCGTCCCCCGGGATCAGGGCAATGCGTGCCATGGTCGGAGTATACGACCCGCGCGCCGCAGACCGCCAGAGCGCGCCGCCACGCCCCTCCGGTTCAGCGAGCCGCCGCGGAGCTCACCACGATCACGCCCCGACAGCCCTCGCTCAGGCATACGAACGGATAGCGCCCGGGCGGCGCCCCCTCCAGGCTCACCACCCAGCTCGCCCCAGTGCTGATCAGAGGCGGACCCCGCAGCTGCCCGGTCCGGTCCAGGAACCCGCGCGCCTCCGGGGCGAGTCCCGCCGCATCGAAGGCCACGGCGTGGGTCCGCGCGTCCGCGGTCACGAAGCGCACCACGTCGCCCGGATGGACCTCCACGCTCTCCGGCTGCGCCTGCCGCGCCGAATCCGGGCCGCCCAGCCGCACGTCCGCCACTCCCACCCCCGGCGCCAGCTCCACCGTGTCGCTCCCCAGCGCCAGCCGCCGCTTCTGCGGACCCGCCCGACCGCAGGACGCCGCCACGACCCCCGCCAGCGCAAGGGCCCAATACAATGCGCCGGGGCGCCCCGCTCTGGGGCGCCCCGGCGCCAGGGGCCATTCCCCCCTCACTGCCCGTGGTGACTCAGCGTGTACTCGTACGCCGCCACCGCGTTCACCTCCTGGTCCGTCAGCTGCGCCCCGCCCATCGCGGGCATCGGTGCGGGATGTTGCTTCGGCTGCGGCACCCCGGTGTGCACCAGCTTCACCATCGACTCGTAGCTGCCGTCGATGTTGAGGTAGGTCTGGTCCGTCATGTCCGGCGCCAGCGTCGTGCCCTTCCCGTCCATCCCGTGGCAGGTGTAGCAGTTGCCCTTGCCATGGAAGATCTGCTGCCCCTGCGCCACCATCTGCCCCGTCACGCCCTGGGGCAGGTTCGTCGTGTCGAGCGCCGCCGCGGCGGCCGGGGCCGCCGCCGTGGAGCCCGCCGGCGCCGCCGACGGCGACTCGGCCGGCGCGGCCGCGGTCGTATCGGCCGCGGTCTGCTGCTGGTTCTTGTCGCCGCCGCAGGCCGTCGCGAGTCCGGCGACGGTCACCACCGCAAACATCCGCATCCACTCCCTGCTCCGCATGGGGCGTCCTCCTCAGGTCAAGGGCCTAGGCGCGAGCGGCCTCCGCCCGCGCGAGAGTACGCGTCCGGCCGCCCGGGGCCGGAGGGGCCAAAGGATAGATTTCGCCTCCCGGGCCGTCAAGCGGGGGCCGCCGGCTCGGGGGCGGGCGCGCCGCAGCCGATGCAGAAGCGCCAGTCGGGTTCCAGGATCTCGCCGCAGGCCGGACATGGCCGACGGGACTGGTCCGCTCCACAGAAGGGGCAGAAGCGGACGCGCCGGTCCGGCGGCAGCTCCTCGCGGCAGAAGGTACAGGTTCCCGGCGCGGGCTGCGACGCGGCAGCGAGTGGCAACTCCCGTTCCAAGTTCTCGCCGGCGGCGGCGGCGGTCGAGGCGGCGCTGGCGTCCTCGGCGGCCGGGGCCGGGGCGGGCGGCGCATGCTCGGGCGCCGCGGGGCTCTCCGGCGGCAAATCGGGCTCCCATTCCTCGTGCGGCTGGTCCCCCGCGTTGGCCGCCGGGGCTGCGTCGAGTCGCGTTGCGGCGCTCGCAGCTTCCGGCGGCGGCTCCGGCTGGCCGGGGAGGTCGGTGTCGCGCGCGTAGAGCGCCTCCGCGGCGGCCTCGACCCAATCGGGGGTCCAGGAGGCGTCATCGGACTCCGGGGTCTCGGTGTCGCGCCCGGCCATCTCGACCAGGACATCGCAGGCGGCGTAGTCGCGGAACGCGGTGACGTCGGGATTGGGCGACCCGAGCTCACGGCTCAGGGTCTCGCGCACCTCGTCGGGCTCGAGGCGGGCGTAGCCGCCCTCGCCGGCGAGGAGGCGGAGCAGGGCGTGCTCGTAGTCGGCAATGAGCTCGACACCGATCTCGGCGCGGACGGCGCGGTATGGGATGAGCTCCTGGTAGATCTGCGCCACGGTGATCGGTTGTCCAATGCGGTCGGGGCGGTCCCTGCGGATCGCATCCACCAGGCAGCGGTGGAGACGGGCGACGGTGTCCATTCGGGCCCTCTCAGGCGTGTGAGTTCGTGTGATCGGGCGTCTCAGCCGGAGCCGAGAATGGCCTGTGCCTCGGGGGGCGCGCGGTGCAGCATCTCGTCCGCGCGCGGGTCGCCGGCGGCGCGCAGGGCGCGCACCAGGCCGATCCAGTTGAGCTTCTCGTCCGGCTGCATCTGCACGGCCTGCTGGAACTGCTCGCTGGCGAAGTCGGGCCGCTTCAGCGCCATGAAAAGGTAGCCGAGCTCGCGTCGCACATCCGGGTCCTGGGGCGCGTGCTGGACGGCCAGCCGGAGCGCATCCCGGGCGTCGGCGTAGCGGCCCTCGCGGCGGTAGATGCGAGCCAGGAACAGCAGGGCGACGACATTGCCCGGGTCGTCGTGGACCGCCTGGCGGAAGCCGGCCTCCGCCACCCCGAGCCGGCCCTGGCGGAACGCCGCCACGGCGTCGTCCAGGGTGCTGCCGCGGGTGGCGAAGTACGCGATGAGCGCGGCCGCCGCAAGCAGCGCGACCACCACGCCGGCAACGAGCAGGGTGCGGGACCTGCCGCGCCCGCGGAGACGCGCCGGCACCGCGTGCACCTCTTCCGCGTCAAGGTCGTGACCCTCCACGACGTTGTGCGCGGCGTCCTGCACCGGCCGATCGGCGCGGGCGCGGACCTCGGCGCGGAGCCGATCGACCGCGCGGTCCGCCGCATCGCCGTCCTCCGCGCGCACATCGCCGGTGCCGGCCCGGCGCGCGGCCTGCTCGGTCTGGTGCAGCAGTCCGGCCAGCTCGATGGAGATGAGGCCGCGCGAGCGCAGGACCTCGAGCACCCGCTCGAGCGGAAGCTCCTCGGGGGAGAAGGCGGACAGCCGCAGCTCGCCCGGCGCCTCGGGATCGGCCCGGAGCAGCAGACGCAACGAGCGCTGGAGAGCTTCCCACACGCTCTCCAGCGCCCGCGCCAGCTCGGTGCGGTCTCCGTAGACGGTCAGCTTGTGGATCGCGTCCTCGACCTCATCCAGAGGCGCGAGAACGCGAACGGGGTCGATCATGCCCTCAGCACTCGATCCTCAGCAGTCCCGCGCGCGCGCTCGCCCGCAGGAACGTCTCCGGGTCGTCCACGGGGATATCGGCTCCCGTACGCACGCGCTCGCGCTCGGCCTCCCGACGCATGAACTGTGCGATGGTGTCTCCCGCGGATCCGCGCGCATCCCGCAGCTGCCGCAGAATGTCCAGCCAGCTGCCCGCGTACACCCGGCCGTCGCTGGTCTGTACCCTGTGCAGCACGGCCGGAGCCGGCACCGGCTCCGCCACCACGCGCGCCTCGTCCGGGATCTCCACCGCGGCCTCCAGCTCCGCCAGCAGATCATCGAGCGGGTCCGACTCCGCCTCGATCTCTTCCAGCCGCTTCTCCCAGACCGCCACTTCCGGCCCGCCGAGCTGCACCCCCTCGATCGCCCGCTTCAGCTCGAGCAGCCGCCAGATCGCCAACGTGTCCCAGTGCTCCGCCACCGGTACCGCCTCGAACTCCCGCAGCGCCCGCTTCCACTCCCCACGGTCGTACAGCAGGTGCGCCAGGTAGATCCGCGCCTCGTGCTGTTGCGCGTCGATCTGCAACGCCCGCCGCAGCCGGCGCCTCGCCGCAACCTCGTCCCCCAGCCGGTGGAGCGTGTAGCCCAGCGCCGCCTCCGCCTCCGCACACTCCACCTGCGCCGCCGCCGCCTCTACGAAAACCTCGCGCGCCTCGTTGAACAGCCGCTCGCGGTAGAGCGCCCGGCCCATCGAGAGCAGCAGGTCAATGTCCTCCAATGCGCCGATACGGCGCGCCTTCTCGAACAGCTCCAGCGCCTCCTGCCGGCCCCCGAAGCGCAGCAGCACCTCGCCCAGCCCCACCAGCCCGTCCTCGTGCTCCGGATCCAGCACCAGCCCCCGCTCGAACGCCTGCCGTGCCCACCCGAACTCCTCCCGCGCCAGCCGGGTGTAGCCCAGCCCGACGTGCAGCTCGACCGAATGCGGATACAGCTGGAGGGCCTCCTTCAGCGTGTCCAGCGCGCCGTCGTAATCTCCACTGTCGTAGAGCTTGTGCGCGCGTTCGTCGTACTCCTCTGAGCTGAGGAACGGAGCGGGCATCAGCGCCTCCTCTCGCCGCGAGAGATCCGTGGTGCGGAAGGTTCGGAAGAGACGCCGCGGAAGCGGCAACCACAATGTAATGTGCCGGGCAGCATCCTGCTACCCCCACATCTGGTGCTTCCGGCCCCCCTGGTGGCCGCCTTTGCCGCCCCCGACGCAGCACGGCAAGAGAGCGCCCCCCGAGCCTCGACGCTCTCAGCGTCCGGGCCGCCCCGTGCCGGGGTTTGCAGTACCGGGGTTCGCAGTGCCGCCGTTCGCAGTGCCCCCGTTCGCGGTGCCGCCGTTCGCCCTCCCCCGCTCAGATGGGAGCGGCGTGTCCTGCACGGGCGAGTAGAGCCAGGCCTGATCGACCGGCAGGCCGCGCGGGAAGCGGTCCCGGGCGGTGGGGTAGCGGTCGAAGGGGAGCCCGTACTTGCGATCGAGATAGAAGTTGATGGCGTTCGCCACGTAACCGGAGGCGATGTAGCCCTCGACGCCATGCTCGAGGAGCATGGCGGCGACGATCTCGGGGGAATCCTTGCCCTTGGGGCCGCCGATGCCGACAAACCAGGCGTGGTCGGGCCCGTGGGGATTCTGGGCGGTGCCGGTCTTGCCCATGAAGTCCCAGTCCTTGAGCCGGCTGAGGAAGGCGGTGCCGCCGGGCCCCACGACGCGGCGCAGCCCGCGACGCAGCCATTCGACCTGGTCGGGATCGAGTTGGAGGTCGAGGGTCGGCTTTCGGGGCTTGCCGTCATCGACCATGTGCGGCTCGGGCGCGCGCGCGTCCCAGCGCGCGAGGGCGGTGTAGATCTGGGCCATCTTGAGCGGGGTCATGGTGACGGCGCCCTGCCCGATGGCGAGGGACATGACCTCGGGCTCCTGGGGCCGATAGCCGAAGCGCTGCTGCATCCAGTCGAGGCTTGGCGGGAAGATCGGGGAGAACTCGCCAGGCACATCGATGCCGGTGCGGCTTCCGAAGCCGAGGCGTGTGCCCTCCTCCAGGAAGTTGCGCAGTCCGATCTTGATGCCGACCTGGTAGAAGTAGACGTCGCAGGAGTTCTTGATGGCGCCTGGCAGGTCGAGGTATCCGTGGCCGGGCTTGTACCAGCAGCGGGCGTAGCGGCCCTGGTAGCTCATGCCGCCGGTGCAGGGCAGCGGCATGTGCTCGGTCGGGGTGATGTCGCCGTGCTCGAGGGCCATGGCAGCGACGGCCAGCTTGAAGGTGGAGCCGGGCGGCTGCGCTGCCTTGGCGGCGCGGTCGAGCAGGGGGATGCGGGGGTTCTCCCGCAGCGCGTTCCAGAGCCTGAGCGGGATGCCACCGACGAAGTCGTTGGGGTCGAATTCGGGCGAGCCGTAGTAGGCGAGGACGCCGCCGGTGGCGGGGTCGATCGCGATGAAGCCGCCATTCATGGAATCGGGGAAGATCTGCTCGACGTAGCGCTGGAGGTCGAGATCGAGGTAGAGGTGGAGATCGCGGCCGGGGATCGGCGGGAGGCCCATGCTCCTGGGGAGCCAGCGCTTGATGCGTCCCATGGCATCGACCTCGAGGTAGCGCATGCCGGGATTGCCGCCGAGCGTCGACTCATACTCCCGCTCGAGGCCGTCCTTGCCGATCCAGCGGCCCTGGCGATAGCCGGTGAACTGCGGCAGGGCAAGCTCCTTCTCGCTGATCTCGGCCACGTAGCCGATGAAGTGGGAGACCGCGGGGCCGGCCTCGTAGTGGCGCTTCGGGTACTCGTCCACGAGCACGCGCGGGAAGAGGAACCGCCGCTCCTCGAGGCGGGCGACCTGAACCGGGTCGGCGTCGGACAGGACCACCATCGGCAGGTTGCGCTGGCGCAGCCACTTGCGCATGGCGGTCTGGAGGTCGCCGGGGGTGAGGTCGAGGATCGGCCGAAGGCGCTCGAGCTGCGCCTGGAGCGAGTCCTTCGGTCCGGGCATGAGCTCCACGCGATATGCCACGATATTGTCGGCGACGACGCGGCCATGGCGATCGTAGATCGCCCCTCGTGGTGCGGGCACGACCAGGGGCCGCAGCCGGTTCTCTCGCGCGAGGGTGGTGTACGCCTTGACGTCCATGACCTGCAGCTTCAGGAGCGCGAAGCCGAGGGCGAGCACGGTGACGACGGCCAGCACGCGCGCCCACTGGGCGCGGTTCCGGCGCAGGCCGAGAGGCGAAGTCCTTCGACTGGTCCGACGCATCTTCCTCTATCGAGCTACGGGCGCGGCGGGTCCAGGGTACCCCGCCGGCACACGCGAATCGCGAAGGGTGTCGGAGCAGCGGTGGGCAAGTGCCGTTCCGCGCGCTTCAGGCGCGGCCGACCTCCTCGAGCCCGAACTTGCGAAGCTTCTCGTAGAGCGTCGCGCGGGAGATGCCGAGGGAGCGCGCGGCCTGGGAGCGGTTGCCGCCACGGTGGGTCAGGACGGCGGCTATGTGGGCCCGCTCGACCTCCTCGAGGCTGAGATCGAGGTCGAACGCGCGCGGCTGCTCGGGGAGCGGCCGCCCCAGCTCGGGCGGCAGGTGCTCGGGCCGGATCTCTCCGTCAGCGCCGCGCAGGAGCAGCACGCGCTCGAGCACGTTGCGCAGCTCGCGGATGTTGCCGGGCCAGGCGTAGGCGGCGAGCAGCCGCAATGCTTCGGGGTCGACGCGCACTGGAGCCAGCCCCATGCGCCGACACAGGTCCGCGGTGGCGCTGAGGGCGAGGTCCACGATGTCGTCGCGGCTGCGCTCGCGCAGCGGTGGGAGGCGCACGGGCAGGACGGCCAGCCGATAGTAGAGGTCGCCGCGGAACTCGCCCGTGCGGACCCCGGCCTCCAGATCGTGGTTGGTGGCGGCGACGACGCGCACGTCCACCTCGATCTCGCGCGTCCCGCCCAGCCGCCGAAATTTCCGGCTCTCGATGACCTTCAGCAGCTTCGGCTGCAGCTCGGTCGCGAGATCGCCCACCTCGTCGAGGAAGAGCGTGCCGCCGTCGGCGATCTCGAAGAGCCCGCGCTTCTGCGCGCGCGCATCCGTGAAGGCGCCCTTCTCGTGGCCGAAGAGCTCCGAGTCGAGGAAGGTCGCCGTCAGGCCCGCGCAGTTGATGTTGACGAACGGCCCGGCCGCGCGGGCGGAGCGGGTGTGGATGAGGTGGGCGAGATACCCCTTGCCCGTGCCGGTCTCGCCCAGGAGCAGCGCGGTCGTGTCGCTGCGGGCGAGCAGCTCCACCTGCTCCGTGACCGCACGCATCGCGCGCGACCGGCCGAGCTCGAAGCCGATCCCCTCTCCCTCCGCCTGGCGCTCCGCGAAGAAGCGGTTGCGGCGGCGCAGCTCGACCTTCTCGTAAGCGCGCTCCGCCGCGGCTTCCAGGTGCGCCAGCTCGACGGGCTTGGTGAGGAAGTTCTCCGCGCCCAGCCGCATCGCCTCGACTGCGCTCGCGATGTCGCCGTGGCCCGTCAGCAGGATGACGGTGGCATCGGCATCTCGCCGGCGCAGCACCTCGAGCAGCCGCATGCCGGAGAGGCCGGGAAGGTCGAGGTCGAGGATGACCAGGTCCGGCCGGTCCTGCTCGTAGAGCTGCGCCCCCAGCCGCCCATCGGCGGCGCGGGAGACCAGCCAGCCACGCGACTCGAAGAACCGCTCGAGCAGCGAGAGGATCGCCGGATCATCGTCGATGAGGAGCACGGACCGGCTCATCGCTCCTCGCCGCGGAGGCCGGCGCCGCCATCCGCGGGGACGGGCGCGGCCGCGCTGTCGACTTCGAGGGGCGCCGAGCCGCCCGTTTCCGGCGCTTCGGCGGCACGCACGGGGACGAGGAACCGCACGCGCGTGACCCGCCGCTCCTGCGCCTCCTCCACGATCAGGCGGGCGCCCGACTCGAGCGCCACCACGTCGCCGGGCTGCGGCACGCGCCCGAGCTCGCCGAAGATGAATCCGCCGAGAGTGTCGAAATCGCGCTCCGGCAGGCCGAGCCGGAAGCGCTCGTTGACCTCGCCGATGCTCGCGCCGCCGTCGATGAGGACGTCGCCCTCGGCGGTGACGGTGAACTCCTCGGGCTCCGGCTGGTCGTACTCGTCGTAGATGTCGCCCACGATCTCCTCGAGCAGATCCTCCAGCGTGACGAGCCCCTCGGTGCCGCCGAACTCATCGAGCACGATGGCCAGGTGCGGCTTCTGCGCCCGGAACTCCGAGAGCAGGTCGCTCACCGGCTTCGTGTCCGGGATGAAATGCGGCTCCCGCACCACGGAACGCAGATCGAACCGACCTTCACCGGCCATGAGCTGTGCGACCAGATCCTTCACGAACAGCACGCCGACCACGCTGTCGAGGTTGCCCTCGTACACGGGGATGCGCGAGTGAGCCTCCTGCGTCACCACGCGCAGCACCTCCTCGCGTGGCGCATCCAGCGGGAGCGCGACAATGTCCCGGCGCGGAGTCATGACTTCGCGGGCGACGAGGTCGCCGAACTCGAAGACGCCGCGGATCATCCGTTCCTCCCCTTCCTCCACGAAACCCTCCTGATGGCTCTCTTCCACCAGGATCCGGATCTCCTCCGGCGTATGCGCCAGCGTATGCACGCCCGTGGCACGCATGCCGAGGAGGCGCATCACCAGCCCCGCAGACCCGGTCATGCCCCGGATGAAGGGGCGTAACGCGGCACCGAACAGCTGCGTCGGCCGCACCGTGGACAGCGCAACGCGCTCCGCCCGCTGGATCGAGATCATCTTCGGCACCTGCTCGCCGAGCACGACGTGCAGATAGGTGACGAGGGCCAGCGTGAGGGCCGTCGCGGCCACGTGGGCCACGGCAGACGCATCGCGCACGAGCGGCAGCGCCGCGGCCCAGGCGCGCAGCGGCAGCTGGTCGCCGTACGCCAGCAGCACGGCATGGAGCACGCCCTCCGAGATGTAGCCGATGCCGATCGAGGCCAGCGTGATGCCGAGCTGCGCCGCGGAGATGAAGTCATCCGGGCGGTCGAGCGCCGCCATGACATGGCGCGCGCGCGTGTGTCCGGCGCGCACGAGCTGCTCCACGCGCGACCGGCGGACGGCCACCAGGGAAAACTCGGCTGCGACGAAGTAGGCGTTGATGCCGACGAGCACCAACACGGAAAGAAGGCTGAGGACTATACTCGCGGGGTCCATATGGGGACGGGCCCGCCGCCACGCCCCGCCCGGCCGTGAGCCAGCGGGGCGCGGGGCACGCACGGCGGGTCAGGCTGCGTTTGCTTCCTCTCTCGAGAGCGCAGTATGTTCCTTGCCGTGCGGAATCACCGGCTGGCAGAAGCGGATGCCCAGGGCCCTCAACTCATCCAGCTCCGGCTTCGCAAGCTCCGGGTACCTCTCGGTCATGAAGCCGACCGTCTCCTCCATCCATTCGCGCTGCGCATCTGCGGGCGCATCGAGGACGCCGCACTCCCGGATTGCCCGGAAAAGCTCGTCCCGCGCCCTGTCCATCGGGCGCGCGCGGTGTTTGCGATCATCTCTCCTACGTGCCAAACCGGCTCCTTTCGCCAAGTGGAAGTCTCGCTTCTGCATGAAGATACACGTGGTGTGCCACCCCTATGCAGCCCATGAAATATAGGGCATCGCGCTCCCCATGAAAAGACCGATCCCCGGTTTCGATCCGGTGCGTCTGGAGATCTACCGCCACCTCTTCACCGCGCTGGCGGAGGAGATGGGCGCCGCGCTGCGCCTGGCGGCCTTCTCCCCCAACATCAAGGAGCGCCGCGACTACTCGTGCGCGGTATTCGATGGCAGCGGGCGAGTGGTGGCGATGGGGGACCACATGCCGGTGCACCTGGGCGCCATGCCGATGAGCGTGGCCGCGGCGCTGGACGCCCTCGGGCCACTGTCGGCCGGGGATGTGGTGGCGTTGAACGACCCCTACCGCGGCGGCACGCACCTCCCCGACATCACCCTCGTGGCGGCGGTGGCCGGAGAGGAGGGGCCGCTGGCCTATCTGGCGGCGCGGGCGCATCACGCGGACGTGGGCGGGGTGACGGCGGGGTCGATGCCGCTGGCGCGCGAGATCTACCAGGAAGGACTGCGGCTTCCGCCGGTGCGGCTCCTTGCCCAGGGACGGCGGGTGGAGGATGTCTGGCATCTGATCGAGGCGAACGTCCGAACGCCGGAGGAGCGTGCCGGCGACCTGTCGGCGCAGGTGGCGGCGCTCACGGCGGGAGAGCGTCGCCTGCGGGAGCTGGTGGAGCGGCGCGGCGCGGCGGAGGTCCGGAGCGCGATGGCGGCACTGCTGGCGTACGCCGACCGGCTGGTGCGGACCGGGATCGCGCGCATCCCGCCCGGCCGCTACGAGGCGGCGGACGTGATGGACGACGACGGCTTCGGCTCCGGTCCGCTTCCGATCCGCGCCGCCATCACGGTGACCGGAGAAACGCTGACCGTGGACTTCACGGGGACGGCGCCGCAGGCGGAGGGGGGCATCAACGCGGTGGCGGCGATCACGACCTCGTGCGTCCGCTACGTCGTCCGCTGCGTGGTCGAGGCGCTGCTCGGCCAGGCGCTGCCGGCCGGAGGCGGCGCGATGGATGCCGTGCGGCTGGTCCTCCCGCCCGGCTCGCTGGTGGACGCGCGCCCGCCGGCGAGCGTGGCGGCCGGGAACGTCGAGACCTCGCAGCGGATCACGGACGTCGTGCTCTCGGCGCTCGCCGGGGCGCTTCCCGACCTCATCCCGGCGGCCTCGCAAGGCACGATGAACAACCTGACGATCGGCGGGCTCGACCCGCGCACGGGCCGGCCGTTCGCGTATTACGAGACGATCGCCGGCGGCATGGGTGGGGGGCCGGGAGGCCCAGGTCTGTCCGGAGTCCACGTCCACATGACCAACTCGCTGAACACCCCGATCGAGGCGCTCGAGCATGCCTATCCGCTACGCGTTCGCCGCTACGCGTTGCGCCGGGGCAGCGGCGGCACCGGACTCCACCCGGGCGGGGAGGGGGTGCGGCGGGATGTGGAGGTGCTGGGCGACGCCGACGTGAGCCTGCTGAGCGAGCGCCGCGCGAGCCGGCCGCCGGGCGCGGCGGGTGGAGGCGCGGGGGCGGCGGGCGAGAACGCGCTGATCCGGGGCGGCGAGGCGCGGCCGCTCCCCGCCAAGACCACGTTCCGTGCGCGCGCCGGCGACACCGTCAGCATCCGCACGCCGGGCGGCGGCGGGTGGGGCGAGGCGCCGCGGAGCGGCGACGGCCTCAATCGGGCTTGAGCAGCCCCGTCCGGAGCGCGAAGCGGACGAGCTCGGACCGGTGGTTCAGTCCGAGCTTCTCCATGATGCGGGAGCGGTACGTGTCGACGGTCTTGGGGGAGATGAACAGCTTGCGGCCGATCTCGGCCGAGCTGAACCCCTCCGCAGTCTGGCCGAGCACCTCCCGCTCCCGGTCACTCAGCACGGACAGCGGACTCTTCTCCCTGTCCTCCTCCGCCTGCTTGTAGCGCCGCAGCAGGAGGCGCGTCGCGCTGGGATAGAGGAACACTTCGTCACGCGCCACGGTGCGAAGCGCCTGGATCAGGTCCAGGTCGGCGCTGGTCTTGGTGACGTAGCCGCTGCCGCCCGCCTCGAGCACGGGCAGAAGATACTCCTCCTCCGCGTGCACCGTCAGGACCAGGACCTTCGTGCCGAGACCCATCTCCGCGATCTTCTTCGTCGCTTCCAGCCCACCCATCCCCGGCATCGAGAGGTCCATCACCACCACGTCCGGCTTCAGCGCCTTCACCTTGTCGATGGATTCCTCCCCCGTCGCGGCCTCCCCCACCACGCGCAGGTCCTCCTCCGCATCCAGCAGCGCCTTCAGCCCCGCCCGCAGCACGGTGTGGTCATCCACGAGCACCAAGCGGATCACATCAGACACCGGCCCCTCCTTCGCGCACCGGGATCTCCGCCACGACACGCGTTCCCCTGCCTGGTTCACTCTCCACGGCCACCCGCCCCCCCACGTACGAAGCCCGCTCCTGCATCCCGAACAGTCCCAGCCCCTTGCCCGTCTCGCTCATCGTCTCGCCCACGGCGAACCCCATGCCGTCATCCTCCACCGAGGCCACCACACGCCCATCCTCCCGCGCCACCCGCACCTTCACCCGGCTCGCCTGCGCGTGGCGCGCCACGTTCGTCAGCGCCTCCTGCACGATCCGGTACAGCGCCAGCTCCGCCTCCGGCCGCAGCACCCCCTCCAGCGGCTGGCCATCCAGGTCCAGCCCGATCCCCACCGCCTCTGCCAGTCCGCGCGCATACGCTTCCAGCGCCGGAACCAGTCCCAACTCGTCCAGCGCCGGGGGACGCAGCCCCCGCGCGAACCGGCGAACCCCATCCAGCGCCTGCGATACCTCCTCCCGCACCTCCTCCAGCAGCGCCACCCGCCGCGCCGGATCCTCCGTGCGCTGCAGCACCCGCAAACGGATCAGCAGCGCCGCCAGCATCTGCGCCGTCTCGTCGTGCAGCTCCCGCGCGATCCGCTTGCGCTCCTCCTCCGCCGCCGTCAGCGCCTGCGCTGCCAGCTTGCGCAGCCGCTCCCGGTACTCCGCCAGGCCGTCCAGCATGGCGTTGAACGTCCGCACCAGCCCTTCAAGCTCCGCATCCGACAGCGGCGACTCCGGCGCCCTCGCCCCCAGATCCCCGGCCTGGACCTCCCGCGCCGTGTCCTCCAGCTCCCGTAGCGGCTCCAGCGCCAGACGCACGATCACGCCGTTCACCACCACGCTCAGCGCCACCCCAAGTACCACCAGCGGGAGGACGAGGTGCCCCGGCTCCCCGCCCCCATGCGTCCGCGCCCACGAGCTCACCACCAGCCCTCCCAGCACCGAGCTCGCCGCCACGAGGACCGCATTCGCGATCAGGATCTTGTAGAACAGCGAAACACGCAGCAGGCGGCGCATGTGCGGGAAGTCGGCTCCGGTCCGGGGGTACGAGCGTGTCAAGTTGTCCCTCCATCCCTGCGGCCGCAAGACGGCGCGCGCCGCACGCAGACGCGCGCCAGCGCCCCGCAACGCCCGCGGCGGACGCCAGATTGCGACCGGGAGGAGGTAGACGGGACAATTCGTCACAGGGCGGCCCCACGGATCGGACATTCTTCCGCATCCGGGCGGATGCAGCGAGGGCCGGAACCTCGCTCCGCGCAATGAGTTCGGTCGAACGATCGTTTCGGTACGGTGATTGAATCCGGCACAGATGGAGCCGTGTCGACGGGAAGCGCCGACGACGGGCCGGAACCTCACGGGCACGGTGGGCCATGGCAGCGCACCAGCAGGGACAAGAGGCGGTCATGTTCACGCACCTGATGTCGAGCAAGCCGCCGCAGGAGCGGAGGTCCGCCGCGGCGGCGACGGCGACGTCGCTGATCTTTCACGGTCTTGCGATCGCGGGGCTGGTGTGGGCCACGATCGCGCTCCCGAAGCAGGCGGAGCAGGCGGCCGATCAGGTGACGCTGATCCGGATCGAGCCGGAGGCGCCGCCGCCTCCCCCGCCACCGCCACCCCCGCCGGAGACGAGGACGACGGCGCCACCGGCGAGCGTGAACGTGCCGAAGGGGTTCCTGACGTTGACGCCGCCGACGGTGGTTCCGCCCGACATCCCGCCGCCACAGGCCGGTCCGACGATCAACGCGGCGGACTTCACGGGTGAGGGTGTGGAAGGGGGGCGGGCGAACGGGAAGCCGACGACGGTGTCGGCGGAAGACGTGACGGCGGCGCCGGTGTTCACGCCGTACACGGTAGCGCCGGAGCTGAGGAACCGGGCGGCGGTGCAGCAGGCGCTGGTGAAGAACTATCCGCCCCTGCTGCGGGATGCGGGGCTGGGCGGTACGACGCTGGTCTGGTTGTTGATCGACGAGCACGGGAAGGTGCTGAAGACGGTGGTGAAGCAGCCGAGCGTATACCGTCAGCTGGACGAGGCGGCCCTGCGGGTGGCCGACATGATGGTGTTCAGCCCGGGCATGAACCGGGACCAGAAGGTGAAGGTGTGGGTGGCGCTCCCGTTCAGTTTCACCACGAAGTAGGCGGCGGGCGCGGAGGGCATCGTGGGGGGCGGCGCGCTTCGCGCGCCGCCCCCCCTCGCGTTCAGGTGCGGGAGGCTGGTCGGGTCCCGTTCCTCAGCGGCGGCGCAGCTCGATGGCGCCGTTGACGGTCGACAGCCGGAGCTCGCGGCCGCCCTTGCCGATGGTGCCGCGCAGGCGGCGATGGCTGAGGCGGCCCTGGATGGTGAGCGGGAAGTCGGTGGAGATGTCGCCGTTCACGGTCTCGGCGCGGACCTCGGTGCTGATGTCGGCCGGAAGCGTGAGGTGGATGGAGCCGTTGACGGTGGAGAACTCCATGCTGCCGGACCAGTCGGCGCGGCCGAGCGACGCGATCACGGAGCCGTTCACGGTGCTGGCGGAGGCGAGCCCCGTCGTCTCCAGCCGAACCGCTCCGTTCACGGTATGGGCATCCGCGTCGGCGCGCAGTCCCGTGGCCTCGACGCCGCCGTTGACGGTGGTGGCATGGAGCTTCACGCCGGCGGGGACCTTCACGGTGAAGTCCACGGCGACGTCGTTGTCGCGCGTGCTGGAGCGTCCGTGGCCGCCGGGCAGGCACTCGTTCGGCTCCCGGCCGGAGGGCGTCGGGTAGAGGGCGCAGATGGTGACGCCGGCGTCGTAGGGGACGACCTTGATCTGGACGGAGCCCGGGTCGCTGTGGCGCGCGTGCTTGACCGCGGTGACCTCGACCTCGTCGCCGGAGGCGGCCACGGCGCTGATGTCGCCGTTCACGCCCTTGATGTCGAGCGTCTGTCCGGCGGCGAGGTGGCCGTGCCAGCTGAATTCCCGGCCCTGCTGCGCGGCGGCGGTGGTGGTTCCCAGCGCGGCGAGCGTCAGGGCGATGGGCAGGACTCTCATGATCGGATCCCTTGTCGGAGTGGGCATCAGCGCTCGGCGCCGCCGCGCTTCAGCTCGATGTCGCCGCTGAACGACTCGAGCTCGAGGCGGGCGCTGCCGCTGCCGAGCGTGAAGGTGAACTGGCGGCCGCGCTGCCGGCTCCCGCTAAGCTGAACCGGGAACTCGGTGTCGAAGTCGCCGCTGAAGGTGGAGACGGAGACCGTCGCATCCGGCCGGTCGGGCAGGCGGAGCGTGAGGTCGCCACTGTGGCTGGTGAGCGAGTAGCGGCCGTCCCTTCGCATGCCGCCGCGGAAGTCGACATCGCCGCTCACCGTCGATGCCGTGACGCTGTTGGAGTCCACGCCGTCCAGGACGATGTCGCCGCTAATGGTCTCGGCGCGCACCTCGCCGACGATGTCGCTGAGGCGCACGTCATCGCTCACGCTGTGCGCCCCGATCCGGCCTCGCGCTCCGGACAGGGTAACGCTCCCCTGCACCGAGCGGAGGCCGATCACTCCGTTGCCGCCGCTCACGCGTATATCGCCGCCCACGCTTTCGACGCTGACGTCGGCGCCGGCGCCGGAGATGTCCACGTCGGTGTCGGTGCCGGAGAGGCGGATCCCCATGGTGGCGGGGATGGTGAGCTCGTAGTCGATGTCGCGCTCACCCCAGCGCCGGCTCTCCGGCTCGAGGCGGACGGTGGAGCCGGCGCGGGCCACGTCGATGTGACCGGCGCCCTCGCCGGTCGCGTGCAGCTGGACGCGCGCCTGGTCCCAGGTGTGGATCACCACCCGGCCGGAGAGGTTCTCGATGGCGAGCGTGGCCTTCGGGTCCACGGCGAAGGTCGTGTCTGTCCGCTGTGGCAGTGGCGCGGCGGCAAGCGCCGCCGCGGCCAGGATCGCGAGCATGATGGACTCCGCTCAGGATTGGGCGTCGATGATCCTCGACGCGACGCGCAGCAGCTCCACCTTCCGCCGCATGCTGTCCGCGAGGTGCTCGTTCAGGTACGTGTTGGCCGGATCGCGGGCGAGCGCCTGGCGCGCGTCCACGATGGCGGCGTCGATCACGGCCAGGTTGCGCTCCAGCGCCTGCACGGTCCCGGGCTGCAGCCGATCGCGGCCGCGCTCGAGCACCCGCTCCAGGCCCGCCACCGCCGCCTGGTACTGCCGGAGCTCGGGGGTCGTGGCCGCGAGCCGCGCGAGGGGAGCGGGCGGCTGCGCGCCGGGCAGCGCCGCGCCCGCCGGCCCTGCGGTCGCAGCCGCCGCGACCGGCGGAACAGCCGCCGCGCGCGATGCCAGCAGGTAGACCGAGCCGCCGCCCGCGAGCAGGAGCGCGAGCCCGGCGGCCGCGAGCTGGGGGAGCGTGAAGGCGAAGGTGCGGCCGCGGCGGGGGCGGAGCGGCACGACGTGGCCGGTGGGCGAAGCCGCCGGGGAGGGAGCCGCGATCCGGGCCTCGATGGCCGCCCAGAGCGCGCCGGGCGGCTCGGGGTCGGCCAGCGTGGCGGCCCTGCGCGCCACGGCGTGGAGCTCATCCAGCAGGGCGGTGCACTCCGGGCACTCCGCCAGGTGGCGCTCGATCGCGTCGCGCTCGTCGGGCGGGAGATCGCCGTCGAGGTACTCCGAAAGTCGGTCGGTCCAGTGGTCGCTCATCGCGTCCCGTTCCTTCGCTCAATCGAGATGGGCACGCAGCAGCATGCGCGCCCGGTGCAGCTGGGACTTCGAGGTGCCGGCGCTGACCCCGAGCATGCCGGCGATCTCCTCGTGCTTGTAGCCCTCCACATCGTGGAGGACGAAGACCTCGCGCGCCCCGTCGGGCAGGCGCTCGAGGGCGGCCTCGAAGGCGACGCGCAACGCCGGCGTCTCGCGCGCCGCGGGCGTCGCGTGCAGCGCGCGCTCGTCCTCGCTCAGCCGGGCGCGGCGCCGGGCCAGCTCCCCCCGGCGGCCGAGGATCACGTTGACGGCCAGGCGGTAGAGCCAGGTGCCGAACGCCGCGTCGCCGCGGAAGGTCGAGACCTTCTCCCACGCGCGGACGAAGGCGTCCTGCGTGACCTCTTCCGCATGGTCGGGCCCGAGCATGCGGCGGGCGAGCGCGTGGATGCGCGGGGCATGGCGGCGGTAGAGCCGCTCGAAGGCACGCGTGTCGCCCGCGCCGGCCAGCGCGGCATCCGCGGCATCATCCGCCGCGGCCGTTCCTCGAGGTAGCGTCCCTGTCAGTGTCTTCACCCGTTCATCCGCGCACCCTGTCCGACCTATTCGATGGGGCGCGAAGCGGAAAGGTTGGAAGGCGGTCCGGCCGGGGCTAGAACCCGGCGGCCTCCCCGTCCTTGCGGGGGTCGGAAGCGGCGGCATACCCGCGAGGCAGCCGGAGGATCGCCTGGGCGCCGCCGAAGGCGACGGCGCGCTCGTCCACGATCTCGTGGCCGCGCGCGGCGAGCGCTGCGCGGACGTGCGCGCCCACGCCCGGCTCCAGGGCGACCCGGCGCCCCTCGAGGTGCCGGAAGCGGGCGGCATCCACTGCGGCCTGGAGGTCCATCTCGAAGAGCAGCAGATCCAGCAGCACCTGCACCTGCCCCTGCGGCTGCATCGAGCCGCCCATCACGCCGAAGGAGAGCCACGGCGCCTCGACCCCGTCGGGCCCCGGCCTCGTCGCGAACGCAGGGATGATGGTGTGGAACGGCCGCTTCCCGGGCGCCACGGTGTTGGGAAGGCCCGGCTGGAGCGTGAAACCGGCACCGCGATCCTGGAGCGCGAACCCGGTGCCGGGCACCACGATTCCGGAGCCGAACTCGTGATAGTTGCTGTTGATGAAGGAGACCATGGTGCCCTCGCCGTCCGCGGTGGTGAGGTAGACCGTCTCGCTCTCCTCCGCCGCCGGACCTGGCGGCGGCCGGTCGGCCGCGCGCTCGGGGTCGATGCGGCCGCGGCGCTCCTGGATGAACGCGTCGGACAGGAGATGCTCCACCGACACATCCATTGCGGACCGGTCCGCCACGTAGCGCTCCAGGTCGGCGAAGGCGAGCTTCTTGGCCTCGATGAGCGTGTGCAGGTACGCGGCGGTGCCGTGGCCCATGGCGGCCAGGTCGATCAACTCGAGCATGCGGAGCATCTCGAGCGCCGCGATCCCCTGCCCCGCGGGCGGGAGCTCCCACACGCGTACCCCGTGGAACGGGACGGAGACGGGCGCCACCCAGGCGGGGCGGCTCTCCTCGAGGTCGCCGCGCGATAGAAATCCGCCGAGCGCCGCCACCCGCTCCACGATGCGCCGGCCGAGAGCGCCGCCGTAGAGCACGGCCGGCCCCTCCGACGCGACCGCGCGCAGCGTCGCGGCGTAGTCGGCGTTCCGGAACCGCTCGCCCGCGGCAGGCGGGCGCGCTCCGCCGATGAGGAAGGTCTCGCGAGCGCCGGCGTCGGCGCGGAGGATCGGCGCCGCGGCCGCCCACTCCCGGGCGACCACCGGCGTGACCTCGAACCCGTCCTCGGCCGTGGCGATGGCCGGCTCCAGCGCCCGCGCGAGCGTGAAGGTGCCGTGGCGCTCGAGCAGGGCGGCCCATCCCGCCAGCGCGCCTGGTACCGTCACGGCCTCGATGCTGCGGGCCGGCACCGTCCGGCAGCCGCGCGCGAGCAGCGCGTCCCTCGTCATACTCGCGCCCGCCCGCCCGCTCGCATCGAGGCCCACCAGCCGCCCCTGGGGAGCGCTCCACAGGAGCGCGAACATGTCCCCGCCGATGCCGCTCATGTGCGGCTCGACAACCGAGAGGACGGCGGCGGCGCTCACGGCGGCATCCACGGCGTTGCCGCCCTGGCGGAGCACATCCAGGGCGGTGGCGGTGGCGAGCGGCTGGCTGGTGGCGGCAGCGGCGCTCGAAGCGTATACCGTGGCTCGTTCGGTCATGGTCGCGGGCCTAATGAATGCTCGCGCGGCGGGCGGGGCAAGGAGGACGGAGGCGCGGAGGCGCGGCGCGAGCGCGCCGCAGCGCGAGCGGGGCGCCGCGCGAGGGGTTACGGCCGAGCGAAAACCATCAACCCTGGACGGAGAGGTCGGAGCGATGAGGATCGGATTCGCGGGACTCGGCAGCATGGGCGCCCCGATGGCGCTGAACCTCGCGCGGGCCGGGCACTCCGTGGCGGCCTACAACCGCACGAGGGAGAAGGCGGAGGCGCTACGCGCGGAGGCGCCGGATCGGATCCGGGTGGCCGAGGGCGCGGCCGACGCGGCATCGGATGCCGAGGTGTTCGTGACCATGCTCGCGGACGATGCCGCCGTCGAGGCGGTCGTGCTCGGCGAGGAGGGGGTGCTCGCCGGGCTCGCCGGGAACGCGGTGCACGCATGCGCGAGCACGATCAGCGCCGGCCTCGCCCGGCGCCTGTCCCAGGCGCACGAGGCGGCAGGCCGGAGCTACGTGGCGGCTCCCGTGTTCGGACGCCCCGAGGCGGCGGCGGGCGCCCGGCTCTGGGTGGTGGCGGCGGGCCGGAGCGCGGACATCGAGCGCTGCCGGCCGGTGTTCGAGGCGGTCGGGCAGGGCACGCACGTCGTGGGAGAGTCCCCCGAGCGCGCCAACGTCGTGAAGCTGGCGGGGAATTTCCTGATCATGGCCATGCTCGAAGGACTCGCGGAAGCGTTCGCGCTGGTGCGCAAGTCCGGGATGGAGGCCGACGCATTCCTCGCCCTGGTGAACGGCTCGCTGTTCAAGTCGCCGATCTACGACAGCTACGGCGGCGCCATCGCTCGGGAGCAGTGGACGCCGCCGGGGTTCAAGCTGCGTCTCGGGCTGAAGGACGCGCGGCTGGCGCTCGCGGCGGCGGAGGGGCTCGAGGCGCCCCTCCCCCTCGCCAGCCTCGTTCACGACCGGTTCCTCGCGCTCGTCGCCCGTGGCCGTGGAGACCTGGACTGGGCGGCGCTCGCACTCGCCTCGAGCGAGGCGGCCGGGCTGTGACGGCCGCCTCAGATGCGTCCGAGCAGCAGCAGGATGATCACGATGACGAGGATCAGTCCCAGGATGCCGCTGGGGAAGTAGCCCCAGCCCCGGCTGTAGGGCCAGGTGGGGACGGCCAGCACCAGCAGCACCACGATTATGATGACGAGCAGCCACATGGGTTCTCGCTCCGTTCCGGGGTTGCGCGCACCTGCCCAGCGTCAGGCACCACGGCCACCGCGGCCGGGCGCGGTCGGAGGGGCAGGAACTGTGCCGGAAATACCTGTGCAGCAGAGGCTTACGGAAGCTCGGATTGCGCGGCGGGGACATCGTCGCCGTGGCGCGGCGGCTCCGGCGGCCAGAGGCGGGAGGCGAGGATGGAGAGGAGCAACACGCCTACGACGATCCCGAGCGCCAGCGTGATCGGGATATGCCAGAACGCGGCGATGAGCATCTTCACCCCGATGAAGACCAGAACGACGGCCAGGCCATACTTCAGGAAGTGGAAGAGCTCGATGATGTTGGCGAGCGCGAAATAGAGGGAGCGCAGGCCCAGGATGGCGAAGACGTTGGACGTGTAGACGATGAACGGATCGGTCGTGACGCCGAAGATCGCGGGGATCGAGTCAACGGCGAAGATGAGGTCGCTGACCTCGATCACGAGGAGCACGATGAAGAGCCGGGTGGCGAGGGTGCGCCCCTCGGCGCGGATGAAGAAGCGGTCACCGGCGTAGCCGGGCTCGACCGGCAGCAGGCGGCGGAAGAGACGGACGACGGGATTGGACTCCGGCCGCATCTCGGTCTCGGGCGTGAAGAGCATGCGCAGCCCGGTGAGCACCAGGAAGCCGCCGAAGACATAGAGGACCCAGGAGAAGCGGTGGATGAGCGCGGCGCCGAGCCCGATCATCACGCCGCGCATGAGGAGCGCGCCCAGGATGCCCCAGAACAGGATCTTGTGCTGGTAGCGCGCCGGCACGGCGAAGTAGCCGAACAGCACCGCGAAAACGAACAGGTTGTCGACGCTGAGCGACTTCTCGATCAGGTAGCCGGTGAGGAAGGCCAGGGCGGGACCGCGGCCGGCGAAGACGTAGATGCCCACATCGAACAGCAGGGAGATCGCGATCCACGCGACGCTCCATCCCAGCGCCTCCCGCATTCCGATCGCGTGCGCCCGCCTGTGGAACACGCCCAGGTCCAGCGCGAGCATCGCGAGAATGAACGCGTTGAAGGCGATCCAGTACCAGAGGCTCGTCGTCATCCCCTCACGGCCCGCCCGGAAAGAAACAACCCCCGGGGTCGCTTCGGTCGCGCCGGGGGTCTCGCGCAGGACGAACTCTGGCCGGCAGCCCGCCCCACGTCAAGGGGAGGCCGCCACGGGCCCGCTCCGCCATCAGAGCCGCGCCAGCTTGCGCGCCACCAGCCGATCCCGCCACGACGTCGGAAGCATCCGCAGCAGCAGCCGGCGGCGCGCAACACCCACCACGTAGCGCGCCCGCGGGTGCGCCGCCTCGAGCGCGCGCTCCACCACCTGCGCCACCACCTCCGGCGCCAGGCCCTCCCGCGGCGCAGCAGCCGCGCGCCGCCGCGCCGCCTCCACCAGCGGGCCGTACAGGTCGAACGCCCTCGCCGGAAACGTCTCCGCCAGCCGGTCCGCCCGCGCCCTCGACGTCTCCCAGATCGGCGTCGCGACCATCCCCGGCTCCACTAGCACCACCTTCACGCCCGAGCTCCAGAGCTCCAGCCGGAGCGCATCCGCCAGCGCCTCGAGCGCGTACTTCGACGCCGCGTACGCTCCCGTCATCGGCAGCGCCACCCGGCCCGACACCGAGCTCATGAAGATGATCCGCCCGTGCGCCTCGCGCAGCAGCGGCAGAAAACGCTGCGTCACCGCCAGCTGGCCCACCACGTTCACGTCCAGTTGCGCCCGCAGATCATCCGGCGGCACGAACTCCAGCGGACCGGCGACGGCGATCCCCGCGTTGTTCACGAGCCCGTACAGCCGCGTCCCGCCCAGACCCGCCTCCAGGGCCGCCCCCGCCTCCGAGATCGACGCCGGGTCAGTCACGTCCAGCCGCAGGCAGCGGAGCCCGGGCGAGTCTGACACCAGCCGCTCGCCCGCGGCGGGATCGCGGACGCCCGCGAACACCCGGTAGCCGGCGGCCTGGAGCCGCAGCGCGCACGCCCGGCCGATCCCGCTCGAAGCGCCGGTGACGAGCACGGCTCCGGGTTCGTCCGCAGCGGCCGCGCGCGGTTGGGATTCGGTGTTCCGCATGAGGCGTCCTCCTGCCTTGCATCGGTGATGCATTGATCTAGCCGCCGCATCGCGGTGCGACCAGGGGCTTGCGGCGCTCGAAGCGTCGTGATACCTATCGTACGATAGGATGTAAGATACGTCGGCCGCCTGGAGCGGCCCCGGCTGGAGGACGGAGCATGAGAGGAAGGCATCGCGGCGGCTGGGCATGGCCGGGGTTCGGGCCCGGCGCGGGACGAGGCAGCTTCTTTCAGGGGGGCGAAGTGCGGCTGGCGCTGCTGTCGCTGTTGTCGGACGGGCCGGCGCACGGCTACGAGCTGATGAAGAAGCTGGAGGCGCGCTCGGGCGGGGTGTACCGTGCGAGCGCGGGCACGGTGTATCCGGTGCTGCAGCAGCTCGAGGATGAGGGCCTGGCGGCGGTGGAGACGCAGGAGGGGAAGAAGGTCTACCGGATCACGGATACGGGGCGGGAGGAGCTCGGGCGGGAATCGGAGACGGTGGATCGGATCTGGCGGAGGGCGGAGCGGTGGGGGGAGTGGGGGAGCTGGATGGTGCCGGAGACGGCGGAGATTGCGGGCGCGGTGGGGCGGCTGGTGAAGTCGGCATTTCGCGCGGCGAGCCGGCTGGATGGGGAGGGTGTGGAGCGGGTGCGCGAAGTGCTGGACAAGGCGCGGCGGGAGCTGGATGGGCTGGGGCAAAGCTGAGGGTCCTGTGGAACGGGACGTGCAGCGGCTCGAGGCGCGCGGCGCGCGTACATCCACTCCAGGAGGCGGTCCTCCAATGGCTCACACGACAGGGACGGTGAAGTGGTTCTCGCAGGACAAGGGGTACGGATTCCTGCACCAGGAGAACGGCCCCGACGTATTCGTGCATCATACCGCGATCCAGGGAACCGGGTTCCGGACCCTGCAGGAAGGTGAGCGGGTTGAGTTCGACGTGGTGGAGGAACCGAAGGGTCTAAAGGCGCAGAACGTGGTCCGTCTCGATGCGCCGGCGGCCGGTGCGGGGCAGCGGCCGGGCGGGGCGGGCATGGGCCGGCGGCCGGCGCCGTAGGGGCGTGGGCGGTGCCGGCGCGGGATGCAAGGGGACCGCGTCGGCGCCGCCGCCGCGCAAGTTCGTCTCGCGCCACGTGCTTTCGGCGAAACGGGCGAGTGGCGTAGCGCCCCGTGATTCAGTATCATGAGCGGTTGTCGCGGAGACCTCCTGGGGAATTCCGCGATGGGTGGCTGGAGATCACCGCGGGTGCGCCCGTGCCGGGAGCGAGGAAAGCGGAGACAGCGGGTATGGTGAAGCAGGAAGGCATCGAGATGGAGGGCGTGGTCACGGAAGTGCTTCCGGACCGCAACTATCGAGTGAAGCTGGAGAACGGGCACACCGTCCTGGCGTACGCGGCCGGGAAGATGTCGAAGTTCAAGATCCGCGTGCTGGTGGGCGATCGGGTATCGATCGTCGTCTCGCCGTACGACCTTTCGCGCGGACGGATTACGTACCGCCACAAGGTGGGGGGCGGTCCGCCCAGCTGACGCGGGGGTGCGGGCATAGAGGCGCCCGCGGCCCCCTGGCACGATCCATTCTCCGAACAACGCGCAGGACCTCCGCTGCACGCGGCGTGGCTGAACGCGTCGGGTGCGCGCGGGGTGGCGTCGCCCACTGACGACCGTTCTCTGCGCCGGGGCTCGCGACCTGCCGGTCCGGCAGCGACGAGCCCGATGACCATGACCACATCGAATCGAGAAGAGCGCGTGACAAAAGCGTCGACGTTGGGCGTTCTGGAAGTGCTGGGCAGCGGCGCCGGGTTCGTGCGGCGGCGGGAGGCGAACTACGTGCCGAGCGACGCCGACATCTACGTGGCGCAGAAGCTGGTGCAGCGCTTCAACCTGCGCACCGGGGACGAGATCGCGGGGGAGGTGGGGAAGTCGCCGGGGCGGGGGAAGAGCCCGCCGCTCACGCGGCTGGTGGCGGTGAACGACCAGCCGCCGGAGTCGGTGACGCGGCGGTCGGACTTCACGCGCCTGTCGGCGCTGCACCCGAACCGGCAGCTGGTCCTGGAGTGCGGGCTGACACGGCGCGGACAGCCGGACTACACGAACCGGATCATCGACCTGTTCTGCCCGTTCGGGAAGGGGCAGCGGGCGTTGATCGTGGCGCCGGCGAAGGCGGGGAAGACGATGGTGCTGCAGGCGGTGGCGGAGGGGATCGTGAAGAACGATCCGGACTCGACGCTCCTGATCCTGCTGGTGGACGAGCGGCCGGAGGAAGTGACGGAGATGGAGGGGTGCGGCTTCGGCGAGGTGATCGCGTCGAGCTTCGACCGGCCGCCGGAGCAGCACATCACGGTGGCGGAGATCACGCTGGAGCGGGCGCGGCGGCGTGCGGAGCTGGGCGAGGATGTGGTGATCATCCTGGACTCGATCACGCGGCTGGCACGGGCCTACAACTCGGTCGAGCAGGGGACGGGGCGGACGCTGTCGGGCGGGCTGGATGCGAACGCGTTGGAGAAGCCGAAGCGGTTCCTGGGCAGCGCGCGCAACATCGACCCCGGGCAGGGCGGCGGGTCGCTGACGATCGTGGCCACGGCGCTGGTGGACACGGGCTCGCGGATGGACCAGGTGATCTTCGAGGAGTTCAAGGGGACGGGGAACAGCGAGCTGCTGCTTTCGCGCGAGCTGGCGGACCGGCGCATCTTCCCGGCGATCGATCTCATGGGGAGTGCAACGCGTCGGGAGGAGCTGCTGCTGTCGGAGCAGGCGCTGCGGGCGGCCACGCTGCTGCGGCGCCAGATCGCGTCGGCGTCGCCGGCGGACGCCATGCAGCAGGTGCTGGCGCTCATGAAGCAGACGTCGAGCAACGAAGAGCTGACGCGGAAGATGCTCGCGCTGGACTGAGCGGCGGGGGTCTTGGGCGGCGGGCTCGACGCGACGCCGCCCGGCACGCGTTCGCGGCCGGGCGGCGTTCGTCATCAGGGCGGCGGCCGGCGCTCAGAAGATGGCCCGGATCGCCCAGACGATGAGCATGATGATCGCGATGATCAGCAGCAGGTGGATCAGGGCGCTCGCGATGTGGAAGACGGCGAAGCCGAGCACCCACAGGATGAAGAGGATGATCGCGAGCCAGATCAGGACGCCCATAGACGCTCCTCGTTGAGGTCGGGTACACCCCGCGGCGGGTGGTGGTTCAAGAACCGGGCCGCCAGTGCGCTGTTGCGCAGCGGGGATTCGGCCGGGCGCGGGGCTTTCCGTGGTGCGGCGGGAGACGAAGCCGCCGCCCGGCACGAACCCGGGCGGCGGCGCGCACACCGGCGGCGTGGCTGATGGCTAGAAGGTGAACTGCGTCTGGAAGAGCGCGGTGGAGCGCTGTGCGGCGGCGGAAGCGGACGGCGCCGCTCCCTGGTAGCTCATGTGATCGTAGTCGGCGAGCAGCACGACGTTGGTGCCGAGCTTGTAGGAGATGCCCCCGATGAAGTGGGTCTGGCGGTCGGTGTCGACACCGGTGTTCGGGTCCACGGAATCGACTCGTGCGATGAAGCCCACGTTCGATCCGGGCACGTTCAGCACGCCGAAGATGCTGAAGAGCTGACCGCTCACGTCGGCGATCGTCGGATCGGCGACGCCATCGGTGCGGCGCGCATAGTCGCCCGCGAGCGTGAGCAGCTTGGACTTGTACGAGAGCTCGCCGAGGAAGCGGTTGCGCGCGCCGCCACCGGTGCGGGCGCCCAGGTGGGCGAAGCCGGTGACGCGCAGGCCGCCGCGGCTGCCGCCGTCATCGGTCGGGACGAGGCGGACCGAGAGGCGGGCGGCCACGTCCTTGTGGCTGTCCCCCTCCCCCGAGTGATATCCCTCACCGTTGGTGATAGAGAGTTCGCCATTGACCTGCTCCTTGTTCCAGGAACCGTCGATGGCGGCGCCGAGGTCTGAGGAGGTCAGGTAGCCGAACTTGTCCACGGCCACGGGCCCCTGCATGCGGTAACCCCAGAGCCCCTCCTGCCAGTCGATGAAGGGGGTGGTGAGCTGGCCGAAGCGGAAGTCGACGGGGCTGTTCTCCGGCTTCCAGGCGAACCAGGCGTACTTGAGGCGGAAGTTCAGCGAGCCGTTGGCGTCGCGGTAGATGTCGGGGGTGACGCGCGTGGTGATCCCGTGGTCGAACTTGCCGATCACGTTGATGTAGGCGCGGGTCACGTCGAAGCCGTTGTCGTTGTGCGAGGAGTCCGCGAGCTGCAGAGCATACTGGGCGAAGGAAACGCCGCCCACCGTGACCTGCTGCGCCCGCAGCCCCGTGGCGGCGACCGCCGAGAGGGTGAGGGCCGCACCGACCGTCAACAGCCGCCGTGCCGTGTTCATTGCGGGTACGTCCTTTGTTGAAAGGGGTCGCGAGGACTCAGTCGTGCCATACGGCGGGAGATTTAAGCGGTGCGCGTCACGGGCCGATGGGTGGTTTCGTAACGGCGGGGTAAAGGGCTCGGTCGAAGCGGCTCGCTGATCCGGCGGTTCCCTGGACCGTCACGAGACATGGGATGGCCCCGGGCGGCGTTGCCGTCCGGGGCCATCCGCTGCGCCCGCGCCGCGCAGGACGCGGCCCGGCGCGAGCGCGCTCGGCGCGGGCGGCTAGCGGGCGGCGGACGCGATCTGGACCTTCTGGTTGAGCTGGGCGAGCTCCATCTTAACCATGTTGTCGGGCAGCGGCGCGTAGTCGAGGGAGGGCGAGGTCTTCTGGCCCTCGGTGAGGATCCACCGGGTGAGGTCCTGGAGGTTCTTGGCCTTGGCCTGGTCCTTCTGGTTCGTGTACAGGATGATCCAGGAGAAGGAGGCGATCGGATAGGCATCGCGGCCGGGCGCGTTCACGATCGAGATGCGGAAATCCGTGGTGGGCGGCAGCGTCCCGGCGACGCCGGCGGCGGCCGCGGTCGTCCCCTCCTCGGTGGGCGGCAGGAAGACGCCCGAGGAGTTCTGGAGCAGCGAGACGGGCAGGTCGTTCTGCTTGGCGTACGCGAGCTCGACGTAGCCAATGGCACCGGGCGTCTGCTTGACCTGTCCCGTCACGCCCTCGTTGCCCTTGCCGCCGAGGCCGACCGGCCACTGGACATCCTTGCCCGTCCCCGGACCGCTCTTCCATGCCGGGCTGACGTGGGAAAGGTAGTCGGTGACAATGTAGGTGGTACCGCTGCCATCGGAACGGTGCACGACGAGGATGTCGGTGGCGGGCAGCTTGACGCCCGGGTTGAGCCTCGTGAGCTGCGGGTCGTTCCACTTGGTGATCCTGCCCAGGTAGATGTCGGCGAGGACGGGCCCGGTGAGGCGAACCTGCTTCTGCACATCGGGCAGGTTGTACGTGATCGCGACGGCGCCGATCACGACGGGGAGCTGGAGCACCGGACCCTGCGCCTTCGCGATCTCGGCATCGCTCATCGGGGCATCGGAGGCGGCGAAGTCCACGGTTCCCTCGCTCAGCTGGCGGATCCCACCGCCGGAACCGATCGACTGGTAGTTGACCTTCACGCCCGTCTGCTGCGCATAGTCGTAGAACCACTTCTGGAAGGCGGGCTTGTCGAAGCTCGAGCCCGCGCCGGTGAGGGCCGCGCCCCCTCCCGCGCCCCCCCCCGTCTCGGCCGCCTGGGGCGTGCCCGCCGCCGGCTGCTGCGTACCGTTGTCACCTCCGCCGCAGCCCGCGGCCAGCGCGGCCGCGGCCGCGAGCCAGATCACCCGTTTCATGTGTGCTCCTCCTCCATCGGTGGATTGGGCGCCCCCGCTGTCGGCCTGCGAGAGTCGCGCCAGCGCCGGGTCGCGTACCGCCGCCGCCCCGGGCGAGCGGCGCGGGAAGGGCGCCGCCGCATTGTCATGCAGAGTATTGGGGGGGTGTAACGCGGTCCGGGGTGCGCCGTAACGATCGGGTCACGGGGAGGCGCAGACGCAGGCGATAGGCGCAGACGGGGCCGGCGGGGCGCGGAGGTGCCGGGGCTCAGCCGAAGCGGCCGGTGATGTAGGCTTCGGTGCGGGGATCGCGGGGCCGGGTGAAGAGCTCGTCGGTGGGGGAGAGCTCGACGAGCTCGCCGGTGAGGAAGAAGGCGGTGCGGTCGGAGACGCGGGCGGCCTGCTGCATGTTGTGCGTCACGAGGACGACGGTGATGTCTTCACGGAGCTGGTGGACGAGCTCCTCGACCTTCTCGGTGCTGATCGGATCCAGCGAGGCGGTAGGCTCGTCGAGCAGCAGCACCTGTGGGTCGATCGCAAGCGCTCGTGCGATGCAGAGGCGCTGCTGCTGGCCACCGGAGAGCCCGAGAGCGCTCTCGTCGAGACGGTCCCTGACCTCGTCCCAGAGTGCCGCGCGGCGAAGCGCCTCCTCGACGCGGGCTTCGGGGTCGGCGGGCACGGCATCGCCCTGGAGGACGCGCAGCCCGGCGGCCACGTTGCCGCGGACCGACATGGTGGGAAACGCCGTCGGCCGCTGGAAGACCATGCCGATGTGGCGGCGCACGGCGACCGGGTCCACGCCGGGATCATAGATGTCGCTTCCGTCGAGAAGAACCTTGCCCTCGACCCGTGCGGTGGGGACGGTCTCGTGAAGGCGGTTGAGGCAGCGGAGGAACGTCGACTTGCCGCAGCCGGAGGGGCCGATCACGGCGGTGACGTGCTGCTCGGGGAGCCGCATCGAGACGTCCTTCACCGCGTGCACGCGGCCGAAGTAGGCGTTCAGCCCCTGGACCTCGAGGTGGGCCGCGGGCTCCGGGCCCCCGGAGCCGGCGCGCGGCGGCGTCGCCTCAGTCCACGCCACGGGCGAATCCGCTGCGGGTGACGGCACGGGCGATGATGCTGATGGCGAGCACGAGGGCGATGAGCACGAGGGAGCCGGCCCAGGCCTGGGCGTGCCATTCGTCGTAGGGGCTGATGGCGTAGTCGAAGATCTGGAGCGGCAGGGCGGCGGTCGGCTGGTTGAGCGACAGCGACCAGAACTGGTTGCCGAACGTGGTGAAGAGGAGCGGGGCGGTCTCACCGGCGATGCGCGCCACGGCCACGAGGGTGCCGGTGATGATTCCGGCCATGGCGGTCGGCAGCACGACGCGGAGCGAGGTGCGCCAGCGCGTGTAGCCGAGGGCGAGGGCGGCCTCGTGCAGGGTGTTGGGAACGAGGCGCACCATCTCCTCGGTGGTGCGCGTGACCATCGGGATCATCATGGCGCCGAGGGCGAACCCGCCCGCCAGCGCCGAGAAGTGGCCCATCGGCACGACGAGCAGCTCCCAGGCGAAGATGCCCATGACGATCGAGGGCAGCCCGTTCAGCACGTCGGCTAGGAAGCGGACGACCACGGCGAGCGGCGTAGCCTTCTTCTCGGCCAGGTACATGCCGGCGCCGATGCCGACGGGCACGCCCACGGCGCTGGCCACGGCCACGATGATCACCGTCCCGACGATGGCGTTGGCCATGCCGCCGCCCGGGACGCCCACGGGATGGGGCGGGTGGATGAAGAAGCTCAGGTCGATGGCGCCGATCCCCTTCTCGAGCAGGTAGAAGAGGATGAAGAGCAGCGGCAGCGTGGTGATGCCGGCCGCCACCCAGGTGAGGCCGATCATGAAGGCGCTGCGCGCCCGGCGCGCCCGCGAGGTCCGGAGCCTCACGCGGTTCCCGTGCGGGAGGTGCGCCAGACGAGCCAGCGCGCGAAGCCGTTCACGATCAGCGTGATGACGAAGAGCACGAAGCCCACGGCCATCAGCGCCGAGAGCTGGAGGTTCCCCGTGGCCTCGCTGAACTGGTTGGCGATCAGCGAGGCCATGGTATAGCCGGGGGCGAAGAGGGACGCGGCGATCTCCTGCCGGTTCCCGATCACCATGGTCACGGCCATGGTCTCGCCCAGTGCGCGGCCGAGCCCGAGGATCACACCGCCGGCGATCCCGGAGCGCGCGAAGGGGAGCACGGCCCCGCGGATCATCTCCCAGCGCGTCGCGCCCAGCGCGAGCGCCGCCTCCCGCTGCGAGCGCGGCACGGCCATGAGCACCTCGCGCGAGACCGCCGAGATGTAGGGCAGGATCATGATGGCCAGGATCACCCCCGCCGCGAGCATGCTGGGGCCGTAGGCCGGGCCGCTGAAGAACGGGGTCGCGCCCAGGTGCAGCGTGTCGCGCAGGAACGGCATCACGTCTGCGCGGAGGAACGGGACCAGCACGAAGATCCCCCACAGCCCGTAGACGACGCTCGGAATCGCCGCGAGCAGATCCACCAGGAACGCCACCGGCCGCTGCAGCCATGCCGGCGCGAACTCGGACAGGAAGATCGCGACGCCCAGCGCGAGCGGCGTGGCGAACGCAAGCGCCAGGAACGAGGAGACAAGGGTGCCGTAGATCGCGGGGGCGGCGCCGTACTGGTTGGCGTTCGGGTCCCACGCGCTGGAGGCGAGGAAGGAGAGCCCGAAGGTGCGCAGCGCGAGCAGCGCGGCCGCGAACACGACGCCCGCGATAACCAGCAGCAGCACGGGCACGCAGAGCGCGAAGCCCGTGATGGCCGCGGCATAGATGCGGTCCCCTACGCCACCGCCGTGGATGTGCGCGCGGCCGCGTCCTCCGCGCCCGGGCGGCGCGGCCGCCCCGGCGAACGTTCCGTACCCCTCTGCCTCAGGCATCGGGTGGTAATCTGCGGTGGCATGTAGCGGTTCGGTCAGCGGCGTGTAACGGAAAGGTATCGAAGCGCCGGCTCGCGGAAGGGCGCGGCGCGGGCGCGGCGCGCGGCGCGCTCGTCCGGTCTCGCCGCGGGCTGGTCCGCGGGTGCCGGCGGCGGGCACCCCCCATGCTCCAGGTCCTTTGAGGATAGCGTGATGCCACCGCACGTACCGGGGGGGAGGGAATCATGCCGCAGGCCGCCTCCATGACCGTGGACGAGCTGCTGGCGGATGCCGCTCGGCGGCTCGGCGGCGGACTACGATCCGCTGCTCGAGGACATCGGCGATGCGCGCGTGGTGTGTCTCGGCGAGGCGACTCACGGGACCCACGAGTTCTACCGGGAGCGGGCGGCGCTGACCCGCCGGCTGATCGAGGAGCGTGGCTTCACGGTGGTGGCGGTGGAGGCGGACTGGCCGGACGCCTACGCGGTGAACCGGTGGGTCCGGGGCGAGAGCGACGCGAGGGATGCGGATGCGGCGCTCGGCGGCTTCAAGCGGTTTCCCACGTGGATGTGGCGGAACCGCGACGTGCTGTCGTTCGTGGAGTGGCAGCGCGCGTACAACCGGGCGCTTCCGGCCGGCGCGCGGCGGGTGGGCTTCTACGGTCTGGACCTCTACTCGCTGTTCACCTCGATCCGCGCGGTGCTGGAGTACCTGGACGAGACGGACCCGGAGGCGGCAGTCCGTGCTCGCTACCGCTATGGCTGCTTCGACCATGCGGCGGAGGACGCGCAGGCGTACGGCTACGCGGCGGAGCTGGGGCTCTCGCCGTCGTGCGAGCGGGAGGCCGTGCAGCAGCTGGTGGAGCTCCGGCGTCGCGCCGCGAAGGCCGCCGGGACGCGGCGGAGGCGCTGGGCGACGCGCTGCTGGAGCGCGCGATCGGCGTGATCTACCTGCCGCGGACCGAGCGCGTCAGCCACTACTTCCGCGCCCGGCTGGGGGAGCAGTTCGATGGGCTCGTCCACTTCGACGAGACGCGCGCGGTCGAGCCCCTCGAGCGCAACCCCGAGTGGACCTCGCCCGAGCCGCCGGAGACGTTCCCCACGGGCATCTGAGCGCCGCTCCCGCGGAGCCTTCCCGGGGCACACCCCGGACGCCGGCCGCCGGTCACCGCCTGCGTCCCGTGCCGAGTCGTTTCCATCTCGCGCCGGGCGACGTGCGAGGCGCGGCGGTGAGGCGCAGCACCGCCACCTCGGGGCGCGCGAGGAAGCGGATCGGCAGGTGCACCGTGCCCACGCCGCGCGAGGTGTAGACCTGGGTCCACGGCCGCCGGCGCAGCCCGGCGGCGTAGAGGTTCGGGTTCTCCGCGGAGCTCAGGGGCGCGCCCAGGAGCGGCAGCTGCACCTGGCCGCCGTGCGTGTGGCCGCTCACGATCAGGTCCACGGCATCGGAGGCGCGGCGCAGCCGCTCGGCCTGGTCGGGCCCATGGGCGAGAAGCAGCGTGAAATCCCGGCCCGAGGGGCGCGGCAGGAAGTCGAGCCGCGGGCTGCCGGCGTAGAAGTCGTCGACTCCCGCGATGCAGAGCCGGACGCCCTCGACCGAGCGGAGCACCGCCGCGTTCACCAGCGGCGTGATCCCCTCCGCGCCGGCGAACTGTCGCCGCCAGAGATCGATCCCGATCCGATGGTCGTGGTTGCCGGGGACGGCGTAAACGCCGAGGGGCGCGCGCAGGCCCTCGAGCGCCTGGAGCACGCGGGCGAAGTCCGGCTCGTGGTCGGCGGCGAAATCTCCGGTGAGGGCGATGATGTGCGGCCGCTCGGCCATGGTGCGGCGGACGGCCTCCCGCACCCGGGCGAGCGAGCGGCGGCTCCCGGCATGGAGATCGGTCAGCAGCGCCACGCGCAGGCCCTCGAGTGGCGCCGGCAGGTCGCGCAGGTGTATGCGCGGGCGGGTCGTTTGGAGCCAGCGCGGCTCGATGGCGACGGCGTAGGCGAGCGTGCCGGCGAGAAGTCCAGCGCCGGCGCCGGCAAGGATCCAACCGGAGCGCTTCATGCCCGGGTGGGGCGCAATCGGCGGGCCACCCGCGCGTCGCGATCCCGCCGTCCCGCCCGGGCGGATCTACCCGTTCAGGGCAGACATGGACGACTCGGGATAGCGGCTCCCCGCGGCGGCTCCCGGCGGCATCACGTCATCGAGCCGCGCGAGGTCGTCTCCGGCGAGCCGCACGTCCACGGCCGCGGCGTTCTGCTCCAGGTAGCGCCGGTGCTTCGTGCCGGGGATCGGGACGATGTCCGGCCCGCGCGCGAGGAGCCACGCGAGCGCGAGCTGTGCGGGCGCGACGCCCTTCTCTGCGGCGATCGCCTCGACGCGCGCCACGAGGTCGAGGTTCTTCCGGAAGTTCTCGCCCTGGAACCGGGGGTTGTTGCGGCGCCAGTCGTCGGGAGCGAGGTCGTCGGGGGTGCGGAAGCGTCCGGTCAGGAACCCGCGGCCGAGCGGGCTGTAGGCGACGAACCCGATCCCGAGCTCGCGCACGACCGACAGGATCTCGTCCTCTGGATCCCGGGTCCAGAGCGAGTACTCGGTCTGGAGCGCCGTGATCGGGTGTACGCCGTGGGCGCGGCGGATCGTCTCCGGCGCCGCCTCGGAGAGGCCGAGGAAGCGGACCTTCCCCGCCTCGACGAGCCGGCTCATGGCACCCACGGTCTCCTCGATCGGCACGTCCGGATCGACGCGGTGCTGGTAGTAGAGGTCGATGTGGTCCATGCCCAGGCGGCCGAGGGAGGCATCGCAGGCGGAGCGGACGTAGGCGGGGCGTCCGTTCACGCCCATGAACTCGCCGCCGGGTCCACGCTGGTTGCCGAACTTGGTGGCCAGCTGCACCTCGGCGCGGCGGCCGCGGATGGCGCGACCGACGAGCTCCTCGTTCCGGAACGGCCCGTAGGCATCGGCCGTGTCGAGGAACGTGATCCCCAGATCGAACGCGCGATGGATCGTCCCGATCGACTCCGCGTCCTCGCGCGGGCCATAGAATTCGGACATGCCCATGCAGCCGAGCCCGACCCGCGAGACGTCGAGCCCTTCCCTGCCCAGCTTCACTCTCTCCACGGCCGCCTCCGCGCTTCCATATCTCGCCCCCGACCGCTACCGGCGGAGCCGGCGTCCGGCCCATGCGCGCCGTCCATCCCTCACTCTCGGCAGCAGCGATCGAACGCGGCGGTGAGGTCGGCCGCAATGTCCTCGGGAGAGCGCGTCTCGATGTCCCGCCGCTCGAGCGCGAACACCACCTCGCCGCCCTTCATCAGGAAGACGGACGGCGAGGACGGAGGGTAGCCGACGAAGTACTCGCGGGCGCGCGCTGTCGCCTCGAGATCCTGCCCGGCGAACACCGTGGCGAAGACGTCCGGCAGCGTCCCGTTCCGCAGCGCCAGCGCCACCGCGGGGCGCATCCGGCCCGACGCGCAGCCGCACACGGAGTTGACGGCCACGGCGACGGTGCCCGCGCACCCGGCCAGCACCTCGTCCACCTCCTCCGGCGTGCGCAGCTCCCGCACGCCATGGCGGGTCAGCTCCTGGCGCATCGGTGCGATCATCATCTCGTGAAACGGCATGCCTCCCCCTCGGCTTCGTTGGTCCACGGCCTCCATAAGAGAGGGGTTGTCCCCCGGTCGGCGCAACGTGAGGTTCAGGGCATCGACCGCCATGCACAGCACGCGCCCGCTGCCCTCGCCACCCCGGCGGAACCCCGACCGCCTGCGCCCCCGCCGCGCCGACCTGGCCGCGACGATGCGCCTCGCCACGCCGATCGTCGTCGTGCAGGTCGGGCTCATGGCGATGGGCGTCCTCGACACGATCATGGTGGGCCACGTCTCTGCCGCCGCCCTGGCCGCGGTGGCACTCGGCAACCTCTATTTCGTGGGGCCCGCCATCTTCGGCCAGGGCCTGCTCATGGCGCTGGATCCGGTCATCTCCCAGGCCGTCGGCGCCGAGGACGCGGCCGGCGTGGCGCGCGGGCTCCAGCGGGGCATGATCCTCTCCCTCGCCATAGCCGCCCTGCTCACCGTCGTGCTCCTTCCGGCGGGACCCGTGTTCCGCGCGCTGCACCAGCCCGCCGACGTGGTGCCGTGGGCCGCCGGCTACGTGCTCGCCGTCATCCCCGGCGCGTTCCCCTTCATGGGCTTCGTGGTCCTGCGCCAGACGCTGCAGGCCATGGGCCGGACTGCCGCCATCCTGGCCGCCATCGTCGGAGCCAACCTGGTCAACGCCGGCCTCAACTGGGTGCTGATCTACGGCCACCTCGGCGCCCCCGCCATGGGCGCCGTGGGTTCGGCCTGGGCCTCCACCGCTTCGCGCTGGCTCATGTTCCTGGCCCTGCTCGCGCTCGCCTGGCGCCGGCTCGGACCGTACCTCCGGGCGTCCCACCCCGAGGTGCTGCGCGGCGCGCCCTTCCGCCGCATGCTCCGACTCGGCCTGCCGATCGGCATCACCATGTTCCTCGAATACTCCGCCTTCGCCGCGATCGCCCTGCTCATGGGGCTGCTCGGCACGGTCCCCATGGCCGGACACCAGGTCGCCCTGAACCTCGCCTCCACCAGCTTCATGGTCCCGCTCGGCATCTCGGGAACCGCCGCCGTGCTCGTCGGGCAGGCCATCGGCCGCGCCGACGACGACGCCGCGCGTCGCTTCGCCCTCGCCGCCCTCCTGTGCGGCGCCGCCTTCATGCTCGCGAGCGCCCTCGCCTTCCTCGCCGCGCCCACCTTCCTCGCCCGCATCTTCACCAATGACCCCGCCGTGCTCGCCGTGGCGACCTCGCTCATCCCGATCGCCGGCGTCTT
Source organism: uncultured Gemmatimonadales bacterium (assembly GCA_963708135.1). Lineage (GTDB taxonomy): Bacteria > Gemmatimonadota > Gemmatimonadetes > Longimicrobiales > RSA9. Next base: position 3,551,978 of record OY970192.1, read on the forward strand.
CCAGGTCTTCGACGGGCTCCAGGTCGTCGGCGCCGGGATCCTGCGCGGCACCGGCGACACGCGCGCTCCCCTCGTCGTCAACATCCTGGGCTTCTGGCTCATCGGCATGCCGACGAGCGTCTGGCTCGGCTTCGAGACCGCCGCCGGTCCGGTCGGGCTGTGGTGGGGGCTCGTCGTCGGGCTCGCCGCCGTGGCGGTCTTTCTGCTAGTCCGCATCCGGCACCGCTTCGCGCGCGAGGTCGCGCGGCTCAGCATCGATTGAGCGGCGATTCGAGAAGGACGCGGGCGCCCTCGGCGGAGGCGCGCGGTCTGGCCGAGCGCGCCGCGTCGGTGTACGTTGTTCACAGTCTTGTATACCTGGACCCAGCATCCCCGACAGGAGAGCCAACCATGAGCCGCTTCCGTGCCCCCGGCGCGCGGGCGAGCGACGCCCGCGCGCATCGAGTTCCGGACCCCGGGCGCGCCGGCGGCGCGCCCGGTCATGGGCGGCCGCGGGCGGGCGGCCGGTGGGCGCATGCGGCGGGCGTCGTCGCCTTCGGGTTGGCGCTTCTGCTCGGGCCGGCGGCGGCGGGCGCACAGGCGCCGGCGGCGGAGGGTTACGACGTCGTAATCCTGCACGGCCGGGTGATCGACCCGGAGACGGGTCTCGACGCGGTGCGGAACGTGGGGCTCACGGGGGGCCGGATCGCGGCGGTCACGGAGCAGGCGATCGCGGGGAAGAGGACGATCGACGCGACGGGGCTCATCGTGGCGCCGGGGTTCATCGACATGCACGAGCACGGGCAGAACCCGGTGGCGTACTCATTCGAGGTGCGGGACGGGGTGACGACGTCGCTGGAGCTGGAGATCGGGGTGCCGGACATCGACTCCTGGTACGGGGAGCGGGCGGGGAAGACGATCGTCAACTACGGCGCGACGGTGAGCCACCCGCGGGTGCGGGGTGTGGTGATGCACGATCCCGGGACGTTCCTGCCGACGGGCCCGGCGGCGCACCGGGCCGCGACGCCGGCGGAGGAGCGGGCGATCATGGCGGGGATCGAGAAGGGGCTGGAGCGGGGCGGGCTGGGGGTCGGGTTCGGGCTGCAGTACACGCCGGCGGCCTCGCACGAGGAGATCCTGGAGGCGTTCCGGGTGGCGGCGCGGCACCACGCGCCGGCGCACGTGCACCTGCGCTACATGGGGCTCGCGGAGCCGGACAACAGCATCGTCGCGCTGCAGGAGGTGCTGGCGGACGCGGAGGCGACGGGTGCGCCGCTGCACGTGGTGCACATCCACTCGATGGGGCTGGCGGCCACGCCGATTCTGCTGAAGATGATCGGGGATGCGCGGCGCCACGGGGTGGACGTGACGACGGAGGCGTACCCGTACACGGCGGGGGAGACGGAGATCCAGTCGGCGATCTTCGACCCGGGCTGGCAGCAGGTGCTCGGGATCGGCTATCACGACCTGGAGTGGCCGAAGACGGGGGAGCGGCTCACGGCGGCGACCTTCGCGAAGTACCGCAAGCAGGGCGGCGCGGTGATCCTGCACTTCATTCCGGAGGCGGACATGCGGGCGGCGATCACGAGCCCGCTGACGGCGATTGCGAGCGACGGCTCGCTCGAGCCGGACAGCACGGGGCACCCGCGGGCGACGGGGACGTACGCGCGCGTGCTCGGCCGGTTCGTGCGGGAGTGGAAGCTGCTGGACTGGAAGACGGCGCTGGCCAAGATGACGATCATGCCGGCGGAGCGCGTGGCCACGCGGGATCCGGCGATGAAGCGCAAGGGGCGCGTGCAGGTGGGGGCGGACGCGGACATCACGGTCTTCGACCCGAAGACGGTGCTGGACCGCTCGACGTATGCGCACCCGGCCGTGCCGTCGGCCGGGATCGAGTACGTGCTGGTGAACGGCGTGCCGGTCGTGGTGAAGGGAGAGCTCGAGCCGGGCGTCTTCCCGGGCCAGCCGGTGCGGGCGCCGATCGAGGCGCCGGCGGCCGCGGCGGCGGGGAGCCTGCCGGGCGCCGTCGTCGCCGGGATCGACTCGATCGTGGAGGCGCCGCTCGGTGAGGGCCGGATCGCGGGCGCCTCGGTCGCGGTCGGCCGGGCGGGACGCCTGGTCTTCGCGAAGGGCTACGGCCTCGCGGACCGGGAGAACGCCGTGGCGGTGACGCCGGCGAGCGTCTTCGAGGTGGGGTCGGTGACCAAGCAGTTCACGGCGACGTCGATCCTCCAGCTCGTGGCGCAGGGGAAGGTGGGGCTCGACGACGAGCTGACGAAGTACCTGCCGGACTACCCGGAGCAGGGGCACCACGTCACGATCCGCGAGCTGCTCCACCACACGTCGGGGATCAAGAGCTACACGTCGCTGAAGCGGTTCGGCGCCGAGATGACGCGCGACCTGCCGCACGACTCGCTCGTCGCGATGTTCGACACCGTCGCGTTCGACTTCGACCCGGGCCAGGAGATGCGCTACGACAACTCCGGCTTCTTCCTGCTCGGGCTGGTCGTGGAGAAGGCGAGCGGCGAGAGCTTCGCCGACTACATCCGCGACCACATCTTCCGGCCTCTCGGCATGACCGGCACCCGCTACTGCGACTGGCAGGAGCTCATCCCCCACCGCGCCCACGGCTACGACTCCACGAAGGACGGGCTGCGCGGCACACACTACCTCAGCATGGCGCTCCCCTACGCCGCGGGCTCGCTCTGCGCGACCGCGCCCGACCTGGTGGCCTGGAACCTCGCGCTGCACGGTGGCAGGGTGCTCGCCCCCGCGCAGTACGCCACCATGACCAGCCCCGGCCACCTCGCCGATGGCACGCCGCTGCGCTACGGGACCGGCATCGCGCTGGGCGACGTGGCCGGCCGCCGCTCCATCGGCCACGGCGGCGACATCAACGGCTTCGCCTCCTTCTCGACCTTCTTCCCTGACGACTCGACGGCCGTGGTCGTGCTGCTCAACACCGAGGGCCCGACGCGCCCGGACGCGCTGGCCGAGCGGATCGCCGAGCGGGTGCTCGGGCCGGCACCGGCGCACCGCACATTGGCCGCCCCGGCCGACCTCTCGGCCTTCTCCGGCAGCTACGTGCCCATCACGTCGCCGAAGGACACCCTGCGGATCAGCGCGGCGGCGGACGGCGGACTGCAGGTGGAAACCGTGCGCCGCGGCCAGGTCCCCGGCGCCGAGCCGGTCGAGCCGCACGGGCTTGCCTACCTCGGCGACGACACCTGGGCCGACGGCGGAAGACGCTTCACCTTCCGGACCCGCGCCGGCTCCCGCGAGGTCGTGGTGGACCAGGTCTACGGGCTGAGGATCTACCGGAAGGAGTGAGTCGGGCCGCGCCGCTCCGCGGTGGTCGGAAGCGGTCAAAGCCGGTCCTTGGCGCGCGGCAGCGGGCATGCCGGTCGCACGGGCTGTGGGTCGCCCAATTCGTTATCCGACAACCATTTCCCTGAAGAGTTCCGCCCGGGTCCGGAGGTTGCCTCCTCGCGCATGCGTCCACGCGCGATTCATCTCCAATCCGGAGGCGACCATGAGCGGGTTCGGCGGCACCAACGGCATCCTCACACCCACGCCCTGGCCGGATCTGCCGGACGTCCCGATCGGCATCCCGGAGCCGGGGCCGATCTACCCGCCTCTCCCGCTCCCGACGCCGCTCTCGCCGGACGCGCTCGCCGGCACGACGGGGGGGAGCGGGCCGGGCGACCCGCTGCTCGACTGGCTCCTCGCGGCGATCGGCCCGAGCGGCACGGGCCCGACGTACCCGACGCCGCCGCTCGGCTGAGGCGGGGCGGCGGCCTCAGCCGCGGACCAGCTTCCGGTAGTGGATGCGGTGGGGCTGGTCCGCCTCGGCGCCGAGGCGGCGGTGGCGGTCGGCCTCGTACTCCTGGTAGTTGCCCTCGAAGAAGACGACGCTGCTGTCGCCCTCGAAGGCCAGGATGTGGCTGCAGATGCGGTCGAGGAACCAGCGGTCGTGCGAGACGACGATGGCGGAGCCCGCGAAGTCGAGGAGCGCCTCCTCGAGCGCCCGCAGCGTATCCACGTCGAGATCGTTGGTGGGCTCGTCCAGCAGGATGAGGTTCGCGCCCTGCCTCAGCACGCGCGCGAGGTGGACACGGTTGCGCTCGCCGCCGGAGAGGATCCCGACCTTCTTCTGCTGGTCTGCGCCGCGGAAGTTGAACCAGGAGCAGTACGCGCGCGCGCTGACGGTCGCGCGGCCGACCTGGATGTCGTCGGCGCCGCCGGAGATCTCCTGGTAGACGGACTTCGAGGCGTCCAGCACGTCGCGGCTCTGGTCCACGTAGGCGAGCTGGACCGTGGCGCCGAGCCGGACGCTGCCCGCGTCCGGCTGCTCCTGGCCGGTGATCAGGCGCAGGAGCGTTGTCTTGCCGGAGCCGTTCGCGCCAATGACGCCGACAATGCCGGCGCGCGGCAGGCTGAAGGACAGGTTCTCGAAGAGCAGCCGATCGCCGTAGCCCTTCGTGAGCCCCTCGGCGACGACCAGCTCGTCCCCGAGCCGGGGCCCGGCGGGGATGACGATCTCCGCCGTGGTGAGCTTCTCTCGCGGATCCTGGGCGAGCAGCTGCTCGTAGGCGTTGAGGCGGGCCCTGCCTTTCGACTGCCGGGCGCGGGGCGCCATGCGGACCCACTCGAGCTCGTGCTCGAGGGTACGCTGTCGGGCGGAGGTCTGCTTCTCCTCCTGGGACAGGCGCTGCTTCTTCTGCTCGAGCCAGGAGGAGTAGTTCCCCTTCCAGGGGATGCCCGCGCCGCGGTCGAGCTCGAGGATCCACTCGGCCACGTTGTCGAGGAAGTAGCGGTCGTGGGTGACGGCCACGATCGTGCCCTCGAACTCCTTCAGGTGCCGCTCGAGCCACGCCACGGACTCCGCGTCCAGGTGGTTGGTGGGCTCATCGAGGAGCAGCATGTCCGGCTCCTCGAGCAGCACCTTGCAGAGGGCGACACGCCGCCGCTCACCGCCGGAGAGGCGGGTCACGTCCGCATCCGCGGGCGGGAGCCGGAGCGCGTCCATGGCGATCTCGATCTTGCGCTCCAGGTCCCAGGCGCCGGCGGCCTCGATGGCGTCCTGCACGCGCGCCTGCTCGTCGAGCAGCGCCTGCATGGCATCATCGTCCATGGGCTCGGCGAAGCGCGCGTTGATGGCGTCGAAGCGGGAGAGCAGGTCGCGAGTGGCGCGGACCGCCTCCTCGACGTTGCCTTTCACGTCGAGCTGGGGATCGAGCTCGGGCTCTTGCGGCAGGTAGCCGATGCGCGTGCCGGCCATCGGCCAGGCCTCGCCCTGAAAGTCCGCGTCCACGCCCGCCATGATGCGCAGCAGAGAGGACTTGCCCGCGCCGTTCGGCCCGACGACGCCGATCTTGGCGCCGGGGTAGAACGACAGCCATATGCCCTTCAGGATCTCGCGCGAGGGCGGCACGACCTTGCGCAGGTCCTTCATGACGTAGATGAACTTGGAGGTGTCGGTGCTCATGCTCGCTCGCGACGGGTCGGCGTGGTAGTGGCCGGATAAGCTAACGGGAGCCGCCGCGCGGGTCAGCCCCGGGGGTCCCCGCCGGGGTGTTCCACGGCGCCTCGGGGAGGTCGGCGCGGGGGGTGCGCGGCCATGCCTTTCATTGCATACACGGCGGTGTGGCCTTAGGTTATGGGGTTACATCCATACGCTAGGCAACCGCTTTTCGAGGACGAGATGACTGCTGTGGCCGCACTGGAAAACCCGCTGATCATCCAGGGTGGGATGGGAGTCGGGGTGTCGGATTGGGTGCTGGCACGGGCCGTCTCGCTCCGGGGCCAGCTCGGGGTGGTGTCGGGCACGTGCATCGACTCGGTGCTGGTGAGGCGGTTGCAGGATGGGGACGTGGGGGGGCACATCCGACGCGCAATGGAGCACTTCCCGATGCCGGACGTGACCGGAGAGGTGCTGCGGAAGTACTTCCGGCCGGAGGGTCGGGAGCCGGACGAGCCTTACAAGCTGCTGCCGATGTATCGACAGGTGGTGTCGAGCGCACGCGAGCGGCTGACGATGCTCGCGTCCTTCGTCGAGGTGTTCCTGGCCAAGGAGGGGCATGACGGCTGGGTCGGCATGAACCTGCTGACCAAGGTGCAGATGCCGAACCTCGCCACCCTGTACGGGGCAATGCTCGCCGGAGTGGACTACGTCCTGATGGGGGCGGGGATCCCCAAGGAGATTCCGGGCGTGCTGGACCGCTTCGCGCGCCACGAGAAGGCCTCGCTGAAGTTCGAGGTCGAGGGGCTCGCGCACGGCGAGTCGGAGGAGCTGACGTTCGACCCCAGGGACCACTTCGACGCACCGCCTCTCGAGATCAAGCGGCCGAAATTCCTGCCGATCATCTCCTCGAACTCCCTCGCCACGATGCTGGTGCGCAAGGCCAGCGGGCCGGTGGACGGCTTCGTGGTGGAGGCACCCACCGCCGGCGGCCACAACGCGCCGCCACGGGGGGCGCCGGTCTACAACGAGCGAGGCGAGCCGCAGTACGGCGAGCGGGACGAGGTCGATCTGGACAAGCTTGGGGAGCACGGACTGCCGTTCTGGCTGGCGGGCGGAGCCGGCTCGCCGGACAAGCTCTGCGAGGCCCTCGAGGCGGGCGCGGCGGGCATCCAGGTGGGGACGCTGTTCGCCTACTCGGACGAGTCGGGGATCGCGCCGGAGCTCAAGCGGTCGGTGATCGCGCAGGCGCAGGATGAGCGCACCGACGTGGTAACGGATCCCCGCGCCTCCCCGACGGGCTACCCGTTCAAGGTGGTGCAGCTGCAGGGGACGCTCTCACAGCACATCCTCTACCAGCAGCGGGAGCGGGTGTGCGACCTGGGTTACCTGCGCATTGCCTACAAGAGGGAGGACGGCCGGATCGACTACCGCTGCGCGGCCGAACCGGTGGAGACGTACCGGAAGAAGGGCGGAGCCGTGGACGACACGGTCGGCCGCAAGTGCCTGTGCAACGGGCTCTTCGCCACGATCGGCCACGCGCAGGTACGGGCCGGCGGGCGGCCCGAGCGGCCGGTGGTCACGAGCGGCGACGCGCTGGACACGATCCGTCAGCTGGTGAAGCCGGGGCGCAGCGGCTACAGCGCGGGGGAGGTTCTGGATTACCTGATGTCGGCGCTGCCGGCGGCACTGCTGCCGGTGCACCGCCGGCGACGACTGGCGGCCTCCCGTCCCGCCCGGACGCTCACCGCGTAGCCGACCCGGCCCTCCGCCCGCGGCGCCCGGCGTGCCGCACGACGCCCCGGCCGCCGCGCCCGTTCTTCGGGCGCGGCGGCCGGGGCGGTTTGGTCTCTGGGTGTGGCGTCCGAATCCCGACCCGAAGCCGCGTGGCGCCCGGCACGCACGACGACCCTGCGTGCGCACGGCTCACGGGTGCCGCGGCTGGGCGCCCCAGCGGCCGATACGTCCGTTCGTCCCCGCGGCCAGCCCGAGGCCTCCGTCGAAGGCGACGGTGTTCCAGGCCTCGTCCGAAATCGCCGTCCAGGTGACGCCGTCATCGAGCGAGTACCCGGAGCCGGACGGCCCCACCGCGAAGAGCGCCCGCCGCCCGCCGAAGCGTCCCCAGGCGACGCCGTAACGCACACCCGCCGGGAGCGCCCGCCCCGCCACGGTCCACGTCCGGCCCCCATCGTCCGTCCTCAGCACGTTCTGCAGGGAGACCGTCGGCTTCTGGTAGTCTCCACCGACCGCGGCCCCGTGCTGCGCATCGCGGAAGGCGAGGCCGAAGATGCCTGCGGTGGCGCCGCCGGGGAGCGGGGTGTCCGCCACACTCCAGGTTCGGCCGTAGTCTGTGGTCCGGAACACCCGCGCGTGTGCGCCGCCGCCGGTGCCGAACCAGGCGCGCCCGTCCGGGCCGGTCACGATCGCCGTCCCGCTGGCGGCGAAGCCCGCCTCGCCGGCGAGCGGGGGCGGGATCGAGGCGTTAGGTACCTCGGCCCAGGTCCGGCCGCCATCGTCGGTGCGCACAATGAGGAAGGCGCCATCCACCGGGTCGCTGAAAGCGAGGCCGCGCCGCCCGTCCCAGAAGGCCATGCCGTCGAAGAAGACGCCCGTCCCGCTCCTGCGGTACTGCTCGGACCAGTGGAGGCCGCCGTCCACGGTGTGGTAGATCCGGCTCTCGCCGCCGTTGAAGTCGGTGCCGAGAAGCCAGGCCGTATCCGGTCCCGTCGCGTACGCATCGACGAGGAAGAGGGTGGCCGCCTGCGGGATGGAGTCGACCGTCCAGTTTCCGCCGCCGTCGGTGGTGCGCAACCACGCCCCGCCCCGCCCCGCCGCCCAGCCGGCCTCGCCCGCCAGGGTCAACCCCCGGATCTCCGGGCCACCCGAGTGCTGGCCCACCCAGCCGAAGGTGGACGGGCCGACCAGGGTGTCGTTGGGGGAGGAATCCGGCGGAAGCACGCGCGGCAGCACCCGGCCCCCGGGACCGGGCGAGGCCGGCCCGGGCGCAGGCGCGGGCGGCCCTGGCGCGACCGCGCCGCCGCAGCCGAGCGCGAGCGGCAGAAGGAGCAGGATGGTGGTGGCGAAGCGCATGGGCTCTCCGGCTGGGCTGTGGGGGCGCGGCGGGCGCGCGCGGATTCGCGGCACGTTCCGGACCGGCGGGAGCTGCGGGGCGGCATCGCCTGGCGTCAATCCTCGGGCGGCTGAGGCGCGGCATGGAACCAGCGGGCCATGAGCACATCGGTCGAGGAGTGAGCGATCATCGAGATCACAATGGTGATGGCGGCAATGTGGTAGACGTCGACCGCCTGCGCGACCTGGGTGCGGAGCACGAAGAGGGCGTAGACCACGGAGGCGAAGCCCTTGGGTCCGAACCACCCGGCGGCGAGCTTCTCGCCGCGGGTGAATGGGGTGCCGGCGAGGGAGATCCAGACGATGGGCGGGCGCACGGCGAGGAGCGCGAGGACGGCGAAGAGGTAGGCGCGCCAGCCCACGGTCAGCAGGAAGTGGATGGAGATGAGGGCGCCGAAGACGAGTAGCGCGGCAAGCTTGAGGAGCTCCGCGATCGACTCCGTGAACGCGTGGAAGCCGGCCTTGAGGTCCGGATCGGCGGCGGCCACCGTGGCGCCGGCGGTGAAGGCGGCGAGGAAGGAGTTGGCGCCGATGAGGTCGGCGACCGCGTAGACGAGAACGCCCAGCGCGAAGGCGCCGAGGGGCTGATAGCGCTCGGTGGCGGAGAAGAAGGGGAGGTGGCCGAGCATGATCGCGCCGAGCGCGATCGCCACGCCGAGCACGAGGCCGGCGGCCAGGTGCGAGTAGAGCGAGGGCAGGTCGGTGCCGCCCCGGGACATGAGCGCGATGAAGGCGAGCACGGCGGGGAGCGCGAGGCCATCGTTCAGGCCGCTCTCGACGTTGAGCATCCGGCTGAGCCGGCCGGGCGTCGTCTTGCGGCCGACGAGCGCGGAGGCGAACACGGGGTCGGTGGGCGTTAGCACCGCCGCAAGCAGGAGCGCCGGCAGCCACGCGAGCCCCGCCACGAAGCGCGCGAGCAGTGTCAGCGCGCCGAAGGCAAGCGGCATCCCGATGAGCAGGACGCGAGCGGAGTAGTGCCACTCCCGCCGGAGCGAGGGGATGTCGAGGCGCATGCCGTCCGTGAACAGCACGGCGAAGAGCGCCAGCTCCGCCAGGCGGGAGACCACCGGCGCGATGGGCTGGAACTCGATGAGGTCGAGCGCCGAGCCGGAGATGAGGAACCCCGCCACCAGGAACAGCACCGCCGTGGACAGCACGCTCCGCTCGGCGAGGGTGGAGACGTACACCGCGAGCAGCAGCGCGAGGGCGTAGGCGGCGAGTGCTTCCAAGTCGCTCCGGTGGCAGGGGTGCGCAGCTCCGCGGTGGAGGCTCCGCACGCCGCGTTCCGGTGGCTCCCGAAGTCGACAGCCGGCAACGTCCCGGCCCGCCGCGGCCCTGCTCGGCGCCGGAGCGTGCTTGGCGCCGCCACCGGCCGGGGCTTATCTTCGCCGCCATGCCCAGCTTCCGCACGATTCGCCTGGCGGCGGCCCTGCTCGCCCTGTCGTCGCTGACCCTCGCGGTGCCGCACGCGGCCGCACAGCGCCCGGCGGCACAGCAGCCTGCCCCGGACAGCGCCGCCGGCGACTCCACCCGGGCGCCGCGCGACACCGCGGTTTTCGCCGCATACAACCGCACGATCTTCATCTTCCGCGCGCCACTCGGCGCACTCTCCTCCGCCGAACGGGCGCAGGCCGCGTCCCGCCGGGTGAATGCCCTCGTCGCCCGGGGTGGTCCGGCCGAGATCATGCTGCAGCGCGCGCCGGAGGGGTATCTCATCGTCGCCGACAGCGAGCCGGTGTTCACGGTCACCCCGGGCGACGTCCCGATCGGCGACACCGCGACGCTGGCCATGCTCGCCACCGCGGCGGGCGGCCGCCTGCAGGCGGCGGTGCGCTCCGAGATCGAGCAGCGCAGCCTCTCCGGCGTGCTGCACGCCATCGGGTTCGCCCTGCTCGCCACGGTCATCTTCCTGTTCTTCCTACGCATCCTCTATTACGGGCGCCGGAACGGGCTCGTGCGGCTGCGCGCGACGTCCAAGCGCGTGCCCACGCTGGCGATCCGAGGCTTCAAGCTGCTCGACGCGAGCCGCATCGTCGGCTTCCTGCGCATCGCGCTCGAGATGTTCATCTGGGGCTTCGGCCTCTTCGTGGCGTACCTCTGGCTCGCCTACGTGCTCACCCGCTTCCCCTACAGCCGCCCGTGGGGCGAGGCGCTCGGCGCCTACCTCGTCAGCACCGTCAGCTCCCTGGCCGGCGGCGTACTCCGGGCGATGCCCAACCTGTTCGTCATCGTCCTCATCATCGTCGCGACACGTTTCCTGACCCGCTTCATCACTTCGTTCTTCAACGCGATCGAGGCCGAGACGGTCACCGTCTCGTTGATCCATTCCGAGACCGCCCAGCCCACCCGTCGCATCGTCGTCGCCCTCCTCTGGCTCTTCGCGATCGCGCTGGTCTACCCCTACATCCCCGGCGCCCACACCGACGCCTTCAAGGGCATCAGCGTCTTCGCGGGCGTCCTCATCACCCTGGGCTCCACCGGCGTCGTCGGCCAGGCCATGAGCGGCCTCGTCCTCATGTACGCCCGCGCCCTCAAGGTCGGTGACTACGTCCGCATCGCCGAGACCGAGGGCACCGTCGTCCAGCTCGGCGTGCTCTCCACCAAGATCGCGACCACCAAGGGCGAGCTCGTCACCATCCCCAACGCCGTCGTGGTCTCCAACCAGACCAAGAACTTCACCCGCTTCCAGGGCAGCAACCTGGTCCTCTACACCAGCGTGACCATCGGCTACGACACGCCCTGGCGGCAGATCCACGCGCTCCTCACCGACGCCGCCGCGAAGACGCCCGACGTCCTCGCGCAGCCGGCGCCCTTCGTGCTCCAGACCGCGCTCTCCGACTTCTACGTCGAGTACCAGCTCAACGTCTATGTGGCCCACCCCGAGCGCCGCATCGCCACCCTCTCCGCCCTCCACGCCAACATCCAGGACGCCTTCAACGAGTTCGGCGTGCAGATCCTCTCGCCCCACTTCATGATGCAGCCCGACAAGATCGCCGTCGTCCCGCCTGGCAACTGGTACGCGCCACCCGCGCGGGAGCCCGCCGGCGCCTCCCAGGCCGTCCACGCCGGCGCCGAGAACGGCTCGGATGCCGCCTCGCCCGGGGACTAGAGCGGCGCCCGGGTACTCCTTCCGCGCCTCCGTTTGCGGCGTCCCCACGGCCTCGGCGGCCGTCCGGCCCTGGTCCCGCGGCACGGGGGTTGCAACCATCCAGATATGGTTAACTTGTTCTCACACCACAACTTGGAGGCTCACAATGGACGACCGAAGCAAGCGTGACATCCGGCGCGCCACCCGCCGAGAGGGCGCGGAGCACGAGCTCAAGGGCGCCGAGCGCGAGGTCAAGGGGAAGATCCGGAAAAACCTCGGCAAGCTGACCGACGACACCTCCGAGGAGCTGAAGGGGAAGGGCCAGGAGGAGCTCGGTGAGCTCGAGCGCAAGGTCGGGCGGACGGTCCGGGAGCGGACGGACCGGACGGACCGGTAGGCGCGCGGAAGGCCGCGCCCGGAGTGGCGGGGCGCGGGGCGCGGGATGCGGAGTGCGTGTTCCGCATGCCGCGTCCTGCGTCCCGCCGCGCGTCACGGCTGCCGTTGGCCTGTTGCGGGCGCGGCGCGCGCGGGACAGATTACGACAGCCCCCCAGGGGCGTCGGGACAAGGCGACCGAGCCGGCCCCCCCGCGGGACGCTCGCCACGAGCGGCAAGTGGCGTCCTGGCGGGGGTTTGGCGCATGGTCGATCGTTCGTCCGGGGAGGCGCGCGGGTTGCCGGATCGGAGCCCGAGTCGATGCAATCCAACGCACAGGAGGCGGCGGCGCGCAGCGCCGCGGGCCTTGAGGCAGCAGGAGGCAAGGGATGAAGGATACGCTGACGATCACGGACAACCGGACGGGCAACACGATCGAGGTTCCGATCCAGTACGGCACGTACCCGGAGTACGGGGCGGCGGTGCGGACGGCAGAGCTGAGGCAGCTGAAGTCATCGCCGGAGGATTTCGGGCTGCTGGGCTACGACCCGGCGTTCATGAACACGGCGTCGTGCAAGAGCGCGATCACGTTCATCGACGGGGACAAGGGGATCCTTCGCTACCGCGGGTATCCGATCGAGGAGGTGGCGACGAAGAGCTCGTTCCTCGAGGTGGCGTACCTGCTCCTGCACGGTGAGCTGCCGACGCAGCCGCAGCTGGACGCGTTCACGCACGAGATCACGTTCCACACGTTCCTGCACGAGAACGTGAAGAAGCTGATGGAGGGCTTCCACCACGATGCGCACCCGATGGGGATCTTCGTGAGCACGGTGGCGGCGCTCTCGACGTTCTACCCCGAGGCGCGCGACATCTCGGATGCGGACAACCGGACGCGGCAGATCCACCGGCTGATCGCGAAGGTGCCGACGGTGTCGGCGTTCGCGTACCGGCACAGCGTGGGGCTGCCGTACGCATACCCGGACAACGACCTCGGCTACGCGGGCAACTTCCTGAACATGATGTTCCGGATAAGCGAGCCGAAGTACTCGCCGGATCCGATCCTGGAGCGGGCGCTGAACGTGCTCTTCATCCTGCACGCGGACCACGAGCAGAACTGCAGCGCGAACGCGATGCGGAGCGTGGGCAGCTCGCATGCGGACCCGTACGTCTCGGTTTCGGCGGCGGCGTCGGCGCTGTACGGCCCGCTGCACGGCGGCGCGAACGAGCAGGTGCTGCGGATGCTGCGTGAGATCGGCAGGAAGGAAAACGTGGCGGAGTACGTGAAGCGGGTGAAGGCGGGCGAGTTCCGGCTGATGGGGTTCGGGCACCGGGTGTACAAGAACTACGATCCGCGCGCCCGGATCCTGAAGGAGATGGCGCCGCAGATCTTCAGCGTGACGGGGAAGAACCCGCTGCTCGACATCGCGCTCGAGCTCGAGCGGATCAGCCTGGAGGACGACTACTTCGTGAGCCGGAAGCTGTACCCGAACGTGGACTTCTACTCGGGGATCATCTACCAGGCAATGGGCTTCCCGGTGGCCATGTTCCCGGTGCTGTTCGCGATCCCGCGCACGGCCGGCTGGCTCGCGCAGTGGCAGGAGATGCTCACGGACCCGGAGCAGAAGATCGCCCGGCCGCGCCAGGTCTACACGGGCGCGGACGAGCGGGACTACCAGGCCATGAGCATGCGCCGCGAGATGAAGATGGAACCGGAGGTGAAGCGGTAGGCGACCCTTCCCGGCGCCGGCTTCCGGCGTGTAGCGGGGCTCGCGGGGCCCTCCGGGTTGCCGGGGGCCCCGCGCTGCATCCGGGAGCGGAGGGCATCAGGCTCCACGCCTCCGGCCCCGGGAGTCAATCCTCCCGGCGGACCCTGCCCCGTGTCTTCTTCACCTCGGCCCGCCTCTTCTTCTCGCGCAGGCGCTTCTCCTTCTGGGCCCGGGGGACCTTCGTCTTCTTGCGCCGCTTCCGGACGCGCAGCGCGCGCTCGAGCATGCGGCGCAACCGCTCCGTGACCTCTTCCCGGTTCTGGTGCTGGCTGCGGCTGCCGGCGGCGGCCAGGTGGAGCACACCCTCCGAGTCGATGCGGTTGGCGAGCTTCTCCCGGAGGCGTGCGCGCTGGGAGTGGCTGAGCGAGGGCGAGCTCGCCACGTCCCAGGTCAGCTCGACGCGCGTGGAGGAGGTGTTCACGTGCTGCCCGCCGGGGCCGCCCGCGCGGCTGGCGCGGTAGGCCAGCTCGGCGCGCGGCAGGGCGAGCGTGTCGCTTACGCGCAGCAGCGCATGCTCTGGCGGCTCGGGGACGGGATCCGGCACGGCGGCTACCGGACCGGGAGTCCCTGGAACACTGCCTTCCCCACCACCACGCGGGTGCCACGCCCGCCGCCGGAGCGCGCCGGCTCGATCTCGGTCCAGGCGGCGAAGGCGCGGCCGCCGTAGGCATCGACGCCGGTGTAGTCGCCGATGAACTCGCCGCCGCCATGGAACGCGTTGGCGCTCCACTCCGTGTGCTGGAAGGTCCGGCCGCCATCGGTGGACCACGAGAGCCGGTACGTCATGGTCATGTCGGGCGTGCTCCGGTAATAGCCCACGGCCAGCAGTCCGGTGGTCGGATCCAGGCCCATCCAGGCGAAGAAGTGGTCGTCGCTCCGGTCGCCATCGACGGCGCCCGGCGCCGACCAGGTGGCGCCGCCGTCGTCGGAGGCGGCGAGGAAGACGGCGGTCGGGCCGAGGCGGCCGTCGATCCACTCGACGAAGAGCCGCCCGGTGGCGGGATCGATCTCGAGGCTCGGGTAGCCGTTGGAGCGGGAGATACCCGGGACCCCGAAGACGATGTCCGGGGTGGAGGCCACGAGGACGTCGCCTCCGAAGCTCGCGCCGGCATCGGTCGAGCGGTCGAGCCGGATCCCGGTCGAGTCGCTCCAGACGACGTAGACGGTGCCATCGGGGCCGACGGCGATGTCGGTCCCCTCGTCGGCGCCGACGCTGTCCTTCGGGCTGCCAGGGCGGTCGCTGATCTCGAGCGGCGCGGAGAAGGAGAGTCCGCCGTCGGTGGAGCGGGCAAAGAGGATGACGGACTCGTGGCGACGGAACTCGGTCCAGGCGACGTAGACGTTGCCGCGCCGGCCGGGCTGGCTCGAGCGGTCAATGCCGAGCATCGGCTTGTCCTCGAACGGGATTCCCGGCTGCTCGGGCTGGTAGATGACGGGCGCGGGCTGGCCGCGCCAGGTGACGCCGCCATCGTCGGAGCGGTTCAGGAAGATGCCGTTCCGGTGCGCCTTCGCGCCCAGCGTGTCGTAGTCCTGGGGACGATCGAAGGCGATGTAGAGCGCGTACGCGTGGCCGTCCGCGTCGAAGCTCACCGCCGGGTCACCGGCAAGCTCGAAGGCCTCTACGGCCGGCAGCGCCGCGGTGCGCCAGGTGACGCCGCCGTCCGAGGACGCCGCGACACTGGCCGGGATCTGCCAGGACGCGATCACGTGGTCCGGGTGCGTCGGGTCGATCGCGATCGAAGTCTCGTCCTTGTAGCCGTAGGGCGTGATCGGCACGGTGGACAGCACCGGGCTGCCGGCAGCGTCGGGCGGCTCGGGCGGCCCCGACGGCCGCTCCGGATCTCTGCTGCAGGTGGCGAGCCCCACGCCGGCCAGCGCTGCGGTGAAAATCAGACGAATCGCGAGCAGGAGCGCCTCCATGGTCGGGCAAGGCCGCCGCGTCATCCCGCACGCGGCGGCCTCCTGGGTGCACGGGCGGTTTCGGACCGGGAAGACTAGGCCGCACGCGAAGGGCGCGCCAGCGGCGGCGGCGGGGGCGGGGGTGCCGGGCGCCGGAGAGCGGGAGAGGGGGAGAGTGGGTGCACCGCCGGGCGGGTCACCTCGCCGGGCCACGGAGACTCCGGCCCAGGCGGCCGCCGGGAGCCTGCCGCTACGCCGGCTTCCCGGGCCACGAGCGTTCACGGCCCGCGCAGGAAGGTGCGGCGCCGGAAACGCCGCGAGGGCCCGGGCACGGGAGTCCGCGGCGAAGGTGCGGCGCCGGAGATCCCGCGAGGCCCGGGCACGGGAGTCCGCGGCGAAGGTCGCCCGGTCTCCCACTCTCCCACTCTGGGGTGAGCGGTGAGCGGGAGAGGGGCCGGGACCGCGTCGGCTACTGCCGCTTGTGCTGCGAGTCTCCGGGCGCCGCCTTCAGGGCGGCGGCGGCGGGGCGCTTCACGCGAATCGGGTCGGCCGGCTGCGGCAGCAGCTTGAACGGGTGCTCCTGGAGCAGCTTCATGGCGGCGGCCACGGCGGCCTCGAGCTGGAGGTCGTGGCCCGCGGCCATGGCGGCGGAGGTCTGCTCGACCTCTATGTCGGGGGTGACGCCCTTGTTCTCCACATCCCACTGGTCGTCGAGGTTGTAGAACCCGCCGCGCGGGGAGGTGATGGAGCCGCCGTCCATGAGCGGGGGCGCATCCCAGAATGCCGACGAGGCCGCCCCAGGTGCGGGTGCCGACCAGCGGCCCGATCTTCATCTCCTTGTACATGTAGGGCAGCAGGTCTCCGCCGGAGCCGGACATCTCGTTGGCGATCATGACCTTGGGCCCCCAGATGCCGGCGCCCGGCGAGGTCCACGGCCGCTTCTGGCCGACGGGGTTGTTGAAGTAGCCGTGCAGCTTGCGGTCGAGCACGTCGATGATGTAGTCCGCGGCCTGCCCGCCGTGGTTGAAACGCTCGTCGATGACGGCGCCGGGGCGGTCCTGCTGCGCGAAGTAGTAGCGGTTGAAGTAGGTGTAGCCGCCGCCGGCGGTGTTGGGGAGCCAGACGTAGGCGAGCTGGCCGTGGGAGAGCGAGTCCACCACGGCGCGGTTGTGCTCGACCCAGGCGCGCGAGCGGAGCGCGGCCTCGTTGGGGACCGGGACGACGTTGATCGTCCAGGAGCCGGCCATGGTCGGCTTGCTGTTCACGCGCAGCTCGGTCTGGCGGCCGGCCGTGCCCTCGAAGGCGCTGTACGGGTTGGTCGGCGCGGCGAGCGGCTCGCCGTTGACGGCCAGGATGTAGTCGCCCTCGGAGACCTTGACGCCGGGCTCGCTCAGCGGCGCGTGCAGCTCGGGGTTCCAGTTCTCGCCGGTGTAGATATGGGCGATGCGATAGAGGCCGTTCGCGACCTCGAGGTCGGCGCCAAGGAGCCCGATCGGCACGCGCTCCGGCTCCGGGTGGTCGCCATCCCCGACGAACGAGTGGCCGACGCTGAGCTCGCCGCCGAGCATGTCGGTCAGGTACGTCAGGTCGGAGCGATAGCGGACGTCGTCCACGAGCGGCGCGTACATCTTGTAGACGGCGTCCCAGTCGGCGCCGTGCAGGTTCTTGACGTAGAAGTAGTCGCGCTCGATGCGCCATGCCTCGCGGAAGATCTGGTGCCACTCCTCCTGCGGCACGATGCGGGCGCGCAGCGACTCGACGGCGAGCTTGCCGTCTCCGGGCTTGGCGGGGCCCTTGTCGGCATCGACCACGAACCACGCGCCGGGGCGGGCGCCGAACTGCGCCGGCCCCGGCCGCGGCGCGGCGTAGAGCAGCTTCTTGCCGTCGGCCGAGATGGCGTAGGCGGCCACGGCCGGGACGATCTCCTCCGCCTTGCGCTTCTTCAGGTCGTAGCGGTGCAGCACGTCACCCGGCTTGTTCTGGACGCCCTCGCGCCAGAACACCTGGCCGGCCACGCCCGCGCGTAGCTCGGAGTAGTCCCGCAGCGGGACGGGCAGCGCGAGGATGCGCTGCGAGATGCCGGCGAAGTCGATGCGCACGGGGGGCGCCGGCCGCTTCGCCGCCGCACCGGCATCCTTCGCTCCGCCCTTCGCTCCGCCCTTCGCGGCGGCCTCCTTGCCGGCGGGCTTTTCCTCGCCGGCACCGGCGGCGGCCGCGTCGCCTGCCTTCTCCTCGTCGGACTCGGGCAGGAGCGGCGAGGGCGCGTCCTTCGAGAGGACGGCGAAGTAGACGCCGCGGCGGACCGGGTGGTCGTCGCTGCTCATGTCGAGCCAGCCGGAGTTCAGGCCGAAGTCCGTGCTGGCCAGGAAGTAGAGGTACTTGCCGGAGGCGTCCCAGGCGGGTGAAACGGCGTCGGACATTCCGTCGGTGAGCTGGGTGGACCTGCCGGTCTCGGTGTCGTAGACGACGATCGCGTGGTACTGCGTGTTCAGCCGCCTGGCGAAGGCAATGAAGCGCGAGTCGGGGGACCAGACGGGGTCCATGGTGCGCTCGGGCGGGGAGAAGCCGTCCTGATCCGCCTTCGTCGCCTTGCCACTGGCGACGTCCACGACCCAGAGGTTGAGGTCGGCGTCGGTGAAGAGCACCTTCTTCGAGTCTGGCGACCAGGCCAGCGTATAGTAGAAGGTCGGGTGCGGCAGCGAGATGGCGCGCGGCTTCTCGAGGCCGTCCTGATCGCCGATCATGAGCTGGTACTCTCCGCTCGCGTCGGAGAACCAGGCGATCTGCTTGCCGTCCGGCGCCCACGCGGGCTCGCGGTCCCGCGTGCCCGAGGAGTGGGTGAGGTTCCGCCAGTCCCCCTTGTCGGTGGGGACGGTGAACACGTCACCGCGCGCGCCGAACAGGGCGCGCACGCCGGTGGGCGAGAGCGCGGCGCTCGCGATGTCGTCGGCCACGCCCTCCCAGTGCGGCATGGCCCAGGGGAAGTCCCCGCGCACGACAATGTCGACCGGCGCATCCTTGCCCGTGGCCGGGTCGTACAGGTGGATCCGGCCGGCCTGCTCGTAGACGACGACACCGCCGCCGCCGCCGAGCGTCTGCACGTCGAACTTCGTATGATGCGTGACCTGCGTGAGCTTGCCCGCGTCGGTGTCGTACGCCCACACGTTGCCGGCGAAGTCGCGGTCGGAGATGAAGTAGACGGTGTGGCCGATCCAGACGGGCTGCTGGTCGCGGCTGTTCGCCCACGGCTGGAGCTTCTGGACGGAGTCCGTCTTCACGTCCATGACGAAGATCGGCCGGTTCTGCCCGCCGCGGTAGTTGCGGAACTGCTGCTCCCACGGGTTGATCGGCTGGTAGGCGATGCGCGCACCGTCGGGCGAATAGGACGCCGCCTCGCCGCGCCACATCGGGAGCAGCTCGGGCATCCCGCCGTCCACGGAGACGGTCCAGAGCCGGTCGTAGGTGTCGGGCGCGCTCACGCGCGAGGAGGCGAAGACCACGCGCCTGCCATCCGGCGTCCAGCCCCGCGCCTGATCCGCGCCGGGGTGCCACGTCAGGCGACGCGGCGTGCCGCCCTCCGCCGCCACCACGTAGACGTCCGTGTTGCCGCCGTACTGCGCCGTGAAGGCGACCCACTTGCCATCGGGCGAGAAGTGCGGATCCGACTCCTGCCCCTCGAAGCTGGTCAGCCGGCGCGCCTCGCCGCCCGCGCGGGGGACGGCCCAGATGTCGTTCGCGTAGGCGAAGGCGATCTCGGTGGCGCTGGAGGTCGGCTGGCGCAGCAGCCGCGTGGGCTGCGGGGCCTGCGCGCGGACGGGTCCGGGGACGAGTGCGGCCGCGGCGAGTAGCGCGGCGGCGAGGACGCGTTTCATGGGGGCGAGCTCCGCCTAGGGGGAGAGACCGTACGGTTGAGAGGCGCGGGTGATGGGGGGACCCGCGCCTGAGGGAAATTGGAGCGGGTCGGGCCGCGGCGCAAGCGGGCGCGGGGGACGCGGGGTGCGGGATGCGGGCAGGCGGGCAGACGGATCCGCCGGGCGGCGCTAGATTGGTAGGCCATGCGGATCGTGGCGGGGAAGTGGGCGGGGCGGGACCTGGTCTCGCCGGCGGACCGGCGGGTGCGCCCGACGGCGGAGCACGTGCGGGACGCGCTGCTCGGCCGGCTCGCGGGCGTGCTGCCGGACGCGCGCGTGCTCGACCTCTTCGCGGGCACCGGGGCACTCGGGCTGGAGGCGCTATCGCGCGGCGCGGCGTCGGCGGACTTCGTGGAGACGCGGCCTGCCAGCCTGCACGCGCTGAAAGCGAACATCGCGGCGCTGCGCCTGCGCGAGCGGACGCGGGTCTTCAAGCGGGACGCGATTCCCTTCGCGGCGGCGCTCCCGGCCGGCCGCTACGACATCGCGTTCGCGGACCCGCCGTACGGCTCGCGCATGGCGGACCGGGTGATCGAGAGCTGGCGGGCGCGGCGCTTCGCCACGCTGCTGGTGGTGGAGCACGCGCGCGGCCAGGCGCTGCCGCCCGGCGGCCGGACAGAGACCTTCGAGGACACGGCGGTCACGGTGTACGGGCGGGCGGCCTCGCGCGCCCGCGGCCGCCGGGTCTGAACGATTCCGATAGCGGACCTTCAGCGGAGCAGCCATGGTCTTCGACGCGCCCACCCTGGCCGTGCTGGCGGCGCTCCTGCTCGGCGGAGGGCCGGGGCCGAGCGGCACGTACAGCGGCCGTGCGAACGAGACGAGCGTGGCGATCCCGCACCTCGCGGCCGAGGTGCGCGTGGACGGCTCGCTCGCGGAGGCGGTATGGGGGGGGGCGGCGCTGCTCACGGGCTTCTCGGAGTACACGCCGGTGGACGGGCAGCCGGCGCAGGACTCGACCGAGGTGTTGACGTGGTACGACGACCACGCGATCTACTTCGGGATCCGCGCCTTCGAGCCGCACGGCGCGGTGCACGCCACGCTGGCGGACCGGGACCGCATCGACGGCGACGACTGGGTGCGCGTGCTGCTGGACACCTTCCACGATGCCCGGCGGGCGATGGTCTTCGGGGTCAATCCGCTGGGCGTGCAGATGGATGGCGTGCTGAGCGAGGGCGGCCGGAACGGCGGGCTGGACCTGAGCCCGGACTTCGTCTTCGCGTCGAAGGGGCACGTGACCGCGTGGGGCTACGAGGTCGAGGTGCGGATCCCGTTCAAGAGCCTGCGCTACCCGGCCGTCCCCACGCAGGATTGGGGCATCCAGATCCTGCGCCGGCCGCAGCACTCCGGGCACCAGCAGAGCTGGACGGCCGCCCGGCAGGGCGCCGCGTCGTTCCTGGCCCAGAGCGGCACCCTCGTGGGGCTCACCGGGCTGCGACGGGGGCTCGTGCTGGACGTGAACCCCGTGGTCACCAGCCGCACGACCGGCGCGCCCGCCCCGGAGGGCTGGAGCTACGACGGCGGCGCGCCGGAGTTCGGCGCCAACGTGCGCTGGGGGGTGACCACGAACCTGACGCTGAACGGGACGGTGAACCCGGACTTCTCGCAGGTCGAGGCCGATGCCGGGCAACTCGTCTTCGACCCCCGCGAGGCCCTCTACTTCCCCGAGAAGCGGCCGTTCTTCCTGGACGGGAGCGAGCAGTTCGACACGCCCAGCCAGCTCATCTACACCCGCCGGATCGTGGCGCCCGTGGCCGCGACCAAGCTCTCCGGCAAGATCTCCGGCACCGAGCTCGGGCTGCTCGCGGCCGTGGACGACCGCGCATACTCGCTCGACGGCGCCACCCCCCTCTACACACTGCTGCGCGTGCGCCGCGACGTGGGCGCCGGCTCGACCGCCGGGCTCGTCTACACCGACCGCATGGACGGCGCGGACGACAACCGCGTCGTCGGCGCAGATGCCCGCTTCGTCTTCGGGAAGCTGTACGCCCTCTCGGTCGAGGCCGCCGAGAGCTTCGACCGCACCGCCGGCACCTCCACCGCGGCGCCCCTGTGGAAGCTCGGCTTCGACCGCACCGGGCGCGCCTTCGGCGTGGGCTACCGACTCGAGGGGATTCACCAGGACTTCAACGCCGCCGCCGGCTACATCCCGCGTGCCGGCATCGTCCATACCCTGCTCTCGCCCCACTACACCACCTACGGCGCGCCCGGCAGCGCCATCGAGACCTGGGGTAACAGCGTCTCCGTCGACCTCACCTGGGACTACGCCGCCTTCACCGCCGGGCGCCACGCCGGCGACATGAAGCTGCACCTGAACAGCAACCTCCAGCTGCGCGGCGGCTGGCGCTCGGGGCTCGCCGCATTCATCGAGTCCTTCGCATACCCGGCCGCCCTCTACTCCAACTACTACATCGCGCTGCCCGGACCCGCCGGGACCGACACCGTGCCCTTCACCGGCTCGCCGCGCATCCCGAACCTCGACTTCATGTGGACCTTCGGCACCCCCACCTGGAAGACCTTCGACCTCAGCGGCTTCGCCATCCTCGGCCGCGATGAGAACTTCTTCGAGTGGGCGCCCGCCTACATCGCCTTCCTCAGCGCCTCCGCCGACTGGCGGCCGACCGACCGCATCCGCGTGCAGACCAGCTATCTGCACGAGCAGTTCGTCCGCGCCAGCGACCGCACCACCGTCGGCGTCACGCAGATCCCACGCGTCAAGCTCGAGTACCAGCTCTCCCGCCCCGTCTTCCTGCGCTTCGTCGGCCAGTACGTCTCCGATCGCAGCGCCGCGCTCCGCGACGACTCGCGCACCTTCGCCCCGATCCTCATCCGCGGCCCCGACGGCGGCTTCACGCCCGCCGCCGCCGCGGCCACGAACGGCTTCCGCGCCGACTGGCTCTTTTCCTTCCAGCCGACGCCCGGTACCGTCCTCTTCGCCGGCTACGGCAGCAGCCTCGCCGACGCGAGTGCGTTCGGCTTCCGCGACCTCCGCCGCACCGCCGACGGCTTCTTCGTGAAGCTCAGCTACCTGTTCCGCATGTAGCGCAAGCCGCACCAGAGCAACGCGTTACAAGCGATCTGGACCGCCTCCGCGGGGTGTGGTGCCCGACCTTGTGGCGCGGGCGTCGCGGCGATACCGTGTC
The DNA here is from genome assembly GCA_963708135.1 of uncultured Gemmatimonadales bacterium. Taxonomy (GTDB): domain Bacteria; phylum Gemmatimonadota; class Gemmatimonadetes; order Longimicrobiales; family RSA9. The sequence goes on from OY970192.1 coordinate 3,574,728, forward strand.
GGCGGCGCGCGCACCCCGCGGCGCCGGACCCCCACGCCCCCGAGGAGCAATGACGCGCAACGTCCGCTTCGACAGCCTGGCCGCCGTGAAGAGCTGGATCCCGCCGGAGGAGACACCGGCTGGAGGGGACCGTCGGCGGAGCGCGGAGAGCGTGGAGCAGCTCTTTGGGGCGAATACGTTCGGGCTGGCGGAGATGCGGGCGCGGCTGCCGAAGGAGTCGTACCGGGCCTTGCTGTCAACGATCGAGACGGGGGCGGAGCTGGACCCGGCGGTGGCGGAGTCGGTGGCGATCGCCATGAAGGAATGGGCGATGGAGAAGGGGGCGACGCACTACACGCACTGGTTCCAGCCGCTCACGGGGCTGACGGCGGAGAAGCACGACTCGTTCATCACGCCGAACCGGGGGGGCGGTGCGGTGGCGGAGTTCAGCGGCAGCGCGCTGATCCAGGGGGAGCCGGACGCATCGTCGTTTCCGTCGGGCGGTCTCCGGGCGACGTTCGAGGCGCGCGGGTACACGGCGTGGGACCCGACGTCGCCTGCGTTCGTGGTGAACGCGGAGGGCGGCGCGACGTACCTGGCGATCCCGACGGCGTTCCTCTCGTGGACGGGGGATGCGCTGGACACGAAGATCCCGCTGCTGCGCTCGATGCACGCGCTCGACCAGCAGGCGCAGCGGGCGCTGGCGCTGTTCGGGACCGAGCGGGAGCGGGTGACGGCGACGCTGGGCCCGGAGCAGGAGTATTTCCTGATCGACCAGGAGTTCTTCTACCGGCGGCCGGACCTGGTGCTGACGGGGCGGACGCTGTTCGGCGCGCAGCCGCCGCGCGGACAGGAGCTCGAGGACCATTACTTCGGCTCGATCCCGGACCGGGTGCTGGCGTTCATGAACGAGGTGGAGCGGGAGCTGTACCGGCTGGGGGTGCCGGTGAAGACGCGGCACAACGAGGTGGCGCCGGGGCAGTTCGAGATGGCGCCGATCTACGAGAACGCGAACCTGGCCGCGGACCACCAGCAGCTGATGATGCTGGAGCTGCGCAACGCGGCGCGGAAGTACGGCCTGGTGGCGTTGCTGCACGAGAAGCCGTTCGCGGGGGTGAACGGCAGCGGCAAGCACCTGAACTGGTCGTTCGGCACGGGCTCCGCCAACCTGCTCGAGCCGGGCGAGACGCCGCACGAGAACATGCAGTTCCTCTTCTTCTGCACGGCGGTGCTGCGGGCGGTGGAGCGACACCAGGACCTGCTGCGCGCGGCGGTCGCCTTCGCGGGCAACGACCACCGGCTGGGCGCGAACGAGGCGCCGCCGGCGATCATCTCGGTGTTCGTGGGCGAGCAGCTGCAGGACGTGTTCGAGCAGATCGAGCGTGCCGGGCGGGCGGAGACGAGCAAGCAGGGCGGGCTGCTGGGTCTGGGGACGACGACGCTGCCGCATCTGCCGCGACACGCGGGCGACCGCAACCGCACTTCGCCGTTCGCGTTCACGGGCAACAAGTTCGAGTTCCGTGCGCTGGGGGCCTCGCAGAGCATCTCCTTCCCCGCCACGGTGCTGAACACGATCGTGGCGGAGGCGATCGACGAGCTGTGCGACGCGCTCGAGAAGGAGATGGAGGGCGGCACGGCCCTGGAGGAGTCCATGCGCGCGCTGCTGGCGCGCGAGATCCCGAAGGTCAAGCGCATCATCTTCAACGGCGACGGCTACAGCGAGGCGTGGCACCGGGAGGCGGCCGAGCGCGGGCTGCTGAACCTGCCCACCACCCTCGACGCGCTGCCGTACCTGACGAACGAGAAGAACGCGGCGCTGTTCGAGCGCTACAGCGTGCTGAGCCGGCGCGAGCTGGAGTCGCGGGCGGAGATCTCGTACGACCAGTACTTCAAGACGGTCAACATCGAGGGCGAGGCCACGGCGGAGCTGGCGAGCACGATGGTGCTGCCCGCGGCCGTCCGCTACGTCCACGAGCTCGGCCGCGCCGGCGCGGACGCGCGCGGCGCCGGGGTGGAGTCGCGCGGGATCCAGCGGCGGCTGGAGGAGGTCGTCGCGCTGGTGGACGAGCTCTCGGACAAGCTCGCGCACCTCGTGGCGCAGAACGCCGAGCTCGGCGGCGACGCCGTGCACGACAAGGCGCATCACATGCGCGACAACATCATCCCGGCCATGGACGGGGTGCGCTCCGCCGTTGACCGGCTCGAGCGGGTGCTGCCCGAGGACCTCTGGCCGCTGCCCCGCTACCGGGACATGCTGTTCGTGAAATAGGAGCATGCGCTCACGTGAACGACGCAGGCACGGGAGGCGACGCGGGCTGCGGCCCCTGTCGCTCCTCGCTGTCGCCGTCGTCGCATTTCCGGGTTCGGTTCGCGCGCAGGGCATCCTGAACGCGGAGCAGTACCAGCCGAAGGACGTGTCGGGCTTCCACTTCGGGCTGGATGCCAGGGGCAGCCTGGTGCGCGGCAACGCACGCGTGCTCGACCTGGGCGGCACGGGCATCATCGGCTATCGCGCGCCGACGCAGTGGATCCGCATGATCGTGGGCGCGAGCTACCTGCGCACATCGGGCAGCGGGATCGTCAACGACCGCTTCGCCCACCTCCGCTACAACTACGATCTCACGCCGCGGCTCCGGACCTTCCACTTCGTGCAGGTGCAGGCGAACAAGTCGCTCCAGCTCTCCGACCGCGAGCTCGTGGGGAGCGGCCTGCGCGCGACGGTGCTCACCGGCAAGGCGGGCTCGCTCGACGTGGGGCTCGGCGCGATGCTGGAGCTGGAGCGGCTGAACGCCGATGCACGCGCGGCGGGCGCGCCGGCACGAACGACCGACTGGCGCATGGCGGACCTGGCGGTGGCCACGGTGCGGCTCGGGACCGGGGCCTCGCTCCAGGACGTCGCCTACGTCCAGCCGCGGCTGGACGCCTTCTCCGACATCCGCGTCCTGGACAACCTGAACCTGCTCGTCCCGCTCACCGACAACGTGAAGCTCACGGTGTCCGGTGAGTGGCGCCACGACAGCCGCCCGCCCGCGGCGGTCCTTCCCGACGACTTCTCGCTCAAGACGGGCATCTCGATCCTGGTGCCGTAGACTCGCCTGCCGGGGCCAGTCCCGGGGGGGCGGGTTCGCCTGGCACGCGGCAGGTCCGGACCGAGCCCGTCAGATCTCCGATTCGCCACGCGCCGGGGGAGAACCCACGCCTCGACGGCACGCGTCATGAATCCCCGCCTCGGGCGCTCCATCAATAGAGAATCGCCTTATCGGCAACGGGCCGGCGGGTGGAGCGGCGCGTGGCCCCGGTGCCGGCCGGTTACAGCGGAGACATCGATGCGACGAATAATCCTGATGCTGCTTCTCCTGCAGGCGCCCGCCACCGCGGTGCGCGCGCAGGAGCCGGACAGCTCCCGAGTGCCCGCGCCATTCTTCAGTGCACGCGACGCCTGGTTAGCCGCAGGGTTCGTCGCCGGGACGGTGGCCATGCTGCCGCTGGACAAGCGGCTCGCGCACAACTTCCGGCAGCCGGTCAACCAGGCGAGCCCGACGCTGCGGGACGCGGCGGACTTCTTCCGCTTCATGGGCCAGCCGGCGCCACAGATCATCGGGCCGTCGCTCTACATTGCGGGCCGGCTGGGCCACTGGCACCACATTGCGGCGCTCGGGCTGCACGGCACGGAGGCCATGCTCCTGAGCACGGCGATCACGGGCAGCATCAAGCTGCTGGTGGGCCGGGCACGTCCGTTCGTGACGGCGGACACGAACTCCACGTCGTTCGCGTTCGGTCGGGGGCTGCACGGCGCGAAGTACCAGTCGTTCCCCTCCGGCCACGCCACCACGGCGTTTGCCGTCGCCTCTTCCGTGACGTCCGAGGTAGGGCATTGGGTGGACGAGACCCACGGCTGGCCCGGCTGGAAGTACGTGATCGGAGTGACGATGTACGGCGGCGCGAGCTTGATCGCGCTCTCGCGCATCTACGACGACAAGCACTGGGCGAGCGACATCATGGCGGGCGCGGCGATCGGCACGTTCAGCGGGAGCAAGGTGGTCCGCTACGACTACGACCATCCGAAGAACCGGCTCGACCGCTGGCTGCTCTCCGCCCGCGTCGCGCCTTCGCCGGCGGGGGGGGTCTACCTGGCCTGGGCGGTGCCGACGGGGTTCTGAGCGTCCCGGCGGCCGGGCGGCCGTGACGGCCCGCGGACCCACGCCGCGGCGGGGCGGCTGACGCTGTCCCGCCGCAGGGGGCCGAAGCGCGCACGTGTAATCCTGCCGTAAGCCCGTGGGTCCCATACTGCTCTGTTCGTGCGCGGGCGCCGCTGCCCCCCATCCTCCTGTTGTCGGAGCATCGCGTGTTCGAGTTGAAGCCGTTGGCCGCCGTCGTCCTGTCGCTCTCGATCCTGGCACCGCCGAATGTCCTGGCCGCGCAGCAGCCCGGCCACGCGGCCCCCGCCTCGGTGCAGGGCGCCGGCCGGATCAGCGGGACGGTGCTGACTGCGGGAACGGGGCATCCGCTGCCGGCCGCCTCCGTCGCCCTGTTGTCGGCCGCCGACTCCTCGCTGGTGACCGGGGCGCTTACGGACGCGCACGGCGGTTTCCGGCTGGAGGGCATTCCGAACGGTTCATACGAGCTCCGGATCACCGCGCTGGGCTATCGGACACACCTCGTGCGCGGAGTCCGGATCACCACCGCGCGGCAGGCGCTCTCGATCGGCGAGGTGCGGCTCGGAACGAGCCCCGTGACGCTGAAGGCGGTGACGGCGACCGGGCACAAGGAGATCATGCACCTCGCGCCGGACCGCAATACGTACGTCGTCCGGAACATGCCCGTGACGCGGGGCGGCACGGCGATCGACGTGCTGCGGAATGTGCCGTCGGTGGACGTGGACATCGACAACGTCATCAGCCTGCGCGGCAACAGCGGGGTCGTGATCGAGATCGACGGCCGGCCGACGCCCATGAAGGGCAGCCAGCTCGGTGACTTCCTGGCGCAGCTGCCGGCGGACATGGTGGCGCGGGTGGAGGTCATCCCGAACCCGTCGGCGAAGTACGAGCCGGACGGCATTGCCGGGATCATCAACATCATCCTCAAGAAGAAGACGGACCTCGGGACGAGCGGCGGCGTGAGCATCGGCGCCGGGACTCTGGGGAGCGTGAGCGCGTCGGGGGACGTGGGCTACCAGCGCGGGCGGCTGAGCCTATACGGCAGCTACGCCTTCGAGCGGCGCAACCGGCCGCGCAGCGAGTCGATCTTCCGGACGAACCTCTACGAGACGCCGCTGTCCTACCTGGACGAGACCTCGACCCGGTCGGACAAGCCGATCTCGAACACGCTGACGGGCAGCGGCTCCTACCAACTGGCGAAGCACGACCAGCTCTCGGCCGATCTCCTATACAGCACGCGGCACGCGCCACGCGGGTACACCACCGTCTACCGCGACCTGAACGCCTCGCGCGTGCTGACGGGCATGCAGGACCAGGCCATCACGGGCGATCACGGGGAGTCCTCGCTCGAGGCGACGCTCGGCTACAAGCACACCTTCGAGCCGGAGCGGCACGACCTGGCGGCCGAGCTGCGCCTGGACCGCGCCGGCGAGGGCGGGCACAGCGACTTCACGCGGGACACGCTGTCGCTCGGCGGCGCGCCACTCGGCGATCCCTTCCGGCAGAACCAGGTGAGCTGGGAGCACCCGCTGGAGGCGTCGGGCAAGCTCGACTACACCCGCACCTTCGGGAAGGCGCTGCAACTGCAGGCGGGCTACAAGGGCGAGCTGCTCCAGTACCATACGACGCTGGATACGCGGATCTTCGATCCCGCCGCCGCGGCGTGGCTGACCGACAGCACGCAGACGAACAACTTCAAATACGACGAGTGGGTGAACGCCGGCTACGGCCTCCTGCAGGACAAGATCGGCAAGGTCCAGCTCCAGGCGGGGGTGCGCCTGGAGCACGCGGCCACCACGTTCCACCTGGCCAACACCGGCGCGACCTACCACAACAACTACAACAGCGTGTTCCCGAGCGCGCTCATCGCCTACAACCCGGATGATGCGGACCAGCTCAAGATCAGCTACTCGAAGCGCATCCGCCGCCCGGACGATACCGATCTGCTGGATCCCACCCCCCATTACATCGATCCGCTGAACGTGCGGCGGGGCAATCCATACCTGCAACCCGAGTACATCCACTCCTTCGAGCTGGGTTATCAGCGCTCGGGTGACGTCATGACATACCAGGTCACGCCGTTCTACCGCCGCACGGTGAACAATGTCACACGGATCCAGACGATCGACTCCGCGGGCGTGGCCACCATGACGTTCCAGAACCTGGCCCACACGGATTCCTACGGCACGGACATGAACGCATCGCTGCACAAGGGGATCGTGACGGGGTTCGTGGGCGCCAGCTTCTTCCGCGAGGCGACGAACGGCGCGAACCTCGGCCCCGGGCTCTCGGCGCGCACCTTCGGCTGGACCGCACGGGCGAACGCGACGGCGCACGTGCGCGACGGCCTCGACGTGCAGACGCTCTTCTTCTACCGCGGTCCGATGCGCGTGGCGCAGGGCCGGATCGCGGGGCGCACCCGTCTCGACGTGGCGATCCGGCAGCAGCTCAGCAAGCGCTTCGACGTGACGATGCGGGTGGCGGATCCGTTGAACACGAGCGGTGAGCAGTTCACTACGATCGACCCGCGCTTCCAGCAGGTCTCCGACTACCGCCGCCGCTCGCGGGCGGTGGTGCTCGACCTGAGCTACCGCTTCGGGAAGCCCGGCAAGAAGAAGCCGCCGGTCACGGACACGACGCTCGGCGGCAACTGAGGGCCGCACAGCCGGGATGCTCGGGAGGGGCGCGGGGTGCGTGTTTCTACTGCTGGTATGGGCGGCCGCTCGGCCTGCGAGCGCACAGCGCGCGCACGTCCGCGGCCAGGTCACCGGCGGTGGGGGGACTCCGATCGCGCTCGCGGACGTGGAGCTCTACGGTGCGAGCGTCGCCTTCGACACGGCTGGGGGAACGCAGGCGACGTCGGCGCCGCCCGTCGCCCGCACGGTCACCGACTCGCTCGGCCGGTTCGCGCTCGTGGCTCCGGCCGGCAGCTATCTGCTGCGCGTCCGGTTTCTGTCCTTCATGCCTCTCACACGCCGTCTCAGGCTGCGGCCGGGGGAGCGCAGCGACCTCGGGGTGCTGACGCTCACCCCGCGCGCCATCGCGCTGCCCGGCGTCGTCGCCAGGGGTCAGCGCTCCGCGCTTCAGCTCGGGTTCGAGAAGCGGGTGTTCCGCGTGGGGAAGGACATCACGGTCGCGGGCGGGTCGGTGCTCAATGTGCTCAACAATGTGCCGTCCGTCACCGCGGGCCTGAACGGCACCGTCCAGCTGCGCGGCAGCAGCGCGGTGCGGATCCTGATCGACGGCAAGCCGAGCACCGTCTACCGCAACGGCTCCCGCGCGCTCCAGAGCCTTTCGGCGGACATGATCGCCGAGGTGCAGGTGATCACGAACCCTTCCGCCAGGTACGTGGCGGAGGGAAGCGCGGGCATCATCAACATCGTCCTGAAGAAGCATCGCGCGCCGGGGTTCCACGGCACGGTGGGGCTCATGCAGCGGGCGCCGGAATCGACGGCGCTCACGACGAACCTGAACCTCGGGGCGGGACGGGTGAGCTGGTTCCTGAACGGCGACGTCGCGTACGCGGCGGACCCGTCGCACAGCCGCAGCTACGAGCGCTACGCCTCGCCCGACACGGCCTACGTCTATCAGGGCTTCGACGACGGCCGCGAGACCGACTACGATGGCAACCTCCGGCTGGGCCTGGAGGTCAGGCCCGATTCGGCGCAGGCGCTCACGGCGAGCACGCTGTGGCACTTCGAGGACAAGAGGGACCTGTGGCATGGCGGGTGGGTGGATTCGACGCTGGCCGGCGGGCTTCTGGACCCGATCATCCGGAGCGAGACCATTGGCGGAGGCGAGGTCGGGGGCGCCGGCTCCCTCGAGTATGCACGGCAGCTCGGTGGCGACGCGCATAAACTGACGGCGAGCGCCGACTACGACCACTCGACGGAGAAGGAGCTGCCACGCACCACGGAAGCGGCCGCCGGCGCGCCGTTCGATTCGGTCCTCGACCGCATCGACGACAGCCGCATCGCGGACCAGCTCCGGCTACGAGCCGATTACACCCGCCCGCTCGCCGATAGTGGCAAGCTCGAGGCCGGCGCGCGCGCAAGCTGGAGCCGCCAGGATCACCGCTACAGCGCGGCCGAGCGCCGACCGGGCGCGGGGTGGACGCCGCTGCCGGACTTCAGCAGCAACTACCGTGTGCGGGACCAGCTCTCAGCGGCGTACGCCACGGCATCGTCTGCGCTCGGTGCCGTGTCGTGGCAGCTGGGCCTTCGCGCGGAGCGTTACGCCATCGTGGTGAGTCCCCGCGCCGGCGGCGCGGGGACGCGCCAGAGCTACCTGGACGTCTTTCCCAGCGCGTTCCTCACGTACGCGTTCAGCGGCACGCGCTCGCTCCAGGTGAGCTACAGCCGGCGGGTGTCCCGCCCCGATGCGGCGCTGCTGCTGCCGGCGACGGACTTCTCGAGCACACGCACACGGTTCACGGGCAATCCCGAGCTCCGGCCCGAGTATGCCGACTCCTACGAGGCGACGCTGCTGCAATCATGGACCTCGGGGTCGCTGCTCGCGAGCGCCTACGACCGGCGACGGAGGGGGGTCATCGAGCGGATCTCGCATCTCGACTCGCGCGGCGTGCTGGCGACCGTTCCCATCAACCTCGCCCGCGCCGAGGCACGGGGGCTCGAGCTGACGGTGCAGCAGGACGTGCCGGGCGTTCGCATGTCAACGTCCGCGAATCTCTTCCGCGAGCGCTCTCACGGCACCTTCGACGGCGTGCTGTACCACGCGGAGACGAACCGCCTCACGTCGAGACTGCGTCTGGACTGGGAGGGCGCGAGCGGCCTGAAAGTTCAGACGGCGGTGCGCTATCTCGGCCCGGCGCGCACCGTCCAGGGGCGCCGCGCCGCGACCGCATTCGCGAACATCGCGATCGCCCGGGACTTCTTCGACGGCCGGGCGACGGTCTCGCTCCAGTCCGAGGACCTCTTCAGTACCCGGCGCGAGCTATACACGATCACCGATCCGTACTCGTTCTCGCGCCAGCGGCTGTGGGAGCCCACTGGGCTGCGGCTCAATATCACGTGGCGCATTCACGAGAAGAAGCCGGCGGACGACGAGGCCGGCTGACCCGCCGCCGCGCCGCTACAGGTCGCGGCGCTGGAAGTGCACCACGGCGGCGCCGAGCAGGATGCAGCCGAACACACCCGCGTACGCCACGGCGACGCCGCTCGGGATCGATACGTTGGCGAAGGGGGAGAAGCGGAGCGAGCCGGCGAGGGGTGTCTGCATCAGGTAGGCGGCGCGGCGCCAGAGCGACTCGGTGGGCATGACGAGGCTCGACCCGACGGCGAGCGCGACGATCTGGGCGCTGTGGGAGAAGCCGCTGACCTGCTCGAGCCACCCGCCCAGGAAGGCGACGCCCTGGAGCCCGAGGGCCAGCACGCCTGCGGTCAGCGTCGAGAACCAGGTGCCGAGCAGGAACGTGGTGGCGAGGGCGACGAGGCACTCGAAGACGACGAGGGCGTAGCCCGCGAGCGGGTGCACGGGCGTGACGCCCGTGACCGCGTACGCGACGCCGATCGTTGCGGCGAAGGTGATGGCGACGTAGGCGGCGGCCATGATCGCGAAGCCGAGATACTTGCCGGCGAGGATCTGCCAGCGGGCCATGGGCTTGGTGGCGATCGCCTGGATGGTGCCCGAGCGGATCTCGCCGGCCAGGGTGTCGATCGAGGTGAGGATGGTGAGCACGACGGCGAGCAGGTCGCAGGTGTAGAGGCCGATCATCAGCATACCGGCCTCGACCTGATAGCGCACGAACGGTGACATGGGGCGGCCCTGGAACTCCTCCACCTGCAGGTGCAGCGCGAGGGCGAACACGCCGAGCAGCAGGGCCGCGGCGAGGAGGGCCGTCCACACGATGCGGCGGCGGGACGCCTCGCGGATCGTCACGCCGGCCATGAGCGAGATGGCGTTCACCGGCCGCCGTCCTCTCCGATGAGCGAGACGAAGACCTCCTCGAGCGAGACGCGCTCGCGGGTCAACTGGAACACATCGGCGCCGGCGTTCACGAGGTGGCGAACGACGTGAGGCAGCTCGTCCTCGGAGCGCACGCTGAAGCGGAGCGCATCCGCCTCCTGCTCGGTCTTCTCGGTCCACGCGGCGAGCCCGGCAACGGCCTCGGGCGAGAGGTTTCGCGCGTGGACGGCCACCCGCACGCTCTCCTGCCACTCGTCGGCGATGCCGCGCGTGGCCACGACCTCGCCCGCCTTGATGAAGGCGACGCGGTCGCAGGTGACCTCGATCTCGCTGAGCAGGTGCGAGTTGAGGAACACGGTCGCGCCGCGCTCGCGCTCGGCGCGCAGCACGTCGCGTACGAGGCGGCGCCCCATCGGGTCCAGGCCGGAGGTCGGCTCGTCGAGGAAGAGCAGCCGCGGCTCGTGCACGATCGCTTGGGCCAGCCCGACGCGCTGGAGCATGCCCTTGCTGAACGTTCGGAGCTGGCGGTCACTGTGGGCCAGCAGCCCGACGCGCTCGAGGACCCGGGGCACCCGCGCGTGCAGCGTGGCGGCGGACAGCCCGGCGAGGCGACCGTGGAGGCGGACGAGCTCCGTCGCCGTGAGCCACTCGTAGAAGCGGAAGTCCTCGGGCAGGAACCCGATCTCCCGCCGCACGGCGACGTTGCCCAGCGGCGCGCCGAGCACGCGGCCGTCGCCGGCAGTCGGCCGAATGAGGCCGAGCAGCATCTTGAGCGAGGTGCTCTTGCCGGCGCCATTGGCGCCGAGGAAGCCGAAGATCTCGCCTTCCCGGACCTCGAGCGAGAGGTGGCGCACGGCCACGTGCGCGCCGAAGCGCTTGCCCAGCCCGTGCGTCTCGATCGCGTGTCCCGTCACATCGCCTCCACGCTCAGCGGATGGACTGCGCCAGCGGTACCGCGTCGCTCGCGCTGCCGTAGCCGGCCAGGGTGTAGACCCGCCCGTCATTCTGCCAGATGAGCTCCCACGCCGGGCCGCGCCGGCCGCCCGTGTCGAGCAGCATCGCCGGCCGCGCGCCCACCTTCACGGCCTCGTAGGAGCGGATGAAACGGGGCATGCGGAGAGCGAGCGCGCCGCGCCAGTCGAGCGTCTTCTGGAACGCGGTGGCCTCGACCGGGCTCAACCCTGCGATCTCGAGGGCGATCCCGGTGAGGCCGGGCATGTCGAGTCCGGCCGGCGGCGTGCCGGTGACCGGGCGGCGCTCGACGAGGACCACGCAGTCGCCGCTCTCGGAGGTTGGCGCCCCGTAGGCCACGAGATGGTCGCGCAGCGTCTCTCCTGCGGCGACCGGGCAGTGGCCGTAGCGCGCGCGGATGGCGGCGGGCGTGCGCAGCTCGAGGCTGGCCCCATCGATGCCGGCGGGCACGGCCATGTCGCGCCAACCGGCCTCGACCAGGATGGTGCGGAGCCGGCCCGCGTCGACCGGGATCGTGACGGTTCGGGCGCCCTCGACCTCGAGCTGCGGCGGGTCGGAGCGGGCGGCGGGAAGCGCGGGGGTGAAGCCGGTGAGGCGGGTGGCGGCGGCGACGTCGCCTGCGGTGGTATCGGGCTCGGCCGAGTCGACGCGCACGGTGTCCGCGAGCATCGAGGCGACCGCGTCCTGGAGGCGGTGGGTGCCGGCCGGTCCGGAGAAGGCGGGGATGCTGACGCTCACCGCCGCCGGCCGCGCGATGCGGAGCGAGGCGAAGAAGCGGTGGCATACCCGCCCGCCCGCGGCCGTGATGCTCAGCCAGACGAGCGCCCCGAGCGGGGCGATCCAGAGCCAGAACCGCCCCGTGCGGGCGGCGGAGTGCTGCGGCCCGGTGGTCATGGCAAACCTCGGGAACAGTGCGCCGACGGCGATGTCGCTTTTGAAACGAGCGCGCGAGGGGCCTGAATTGTGACAGGTGTGCCCAAGGGGGCGGCCTCGACGCGTCCCGTCAGGCGTTCTGCGCCGTCAGGCGGACTGCGCCGGTGGTGTGGCTCATGGTCCCCTTGCTGGAGCCAGGCCGGCAGCGCAGCGATGTCGGGCAGCAGCACCGTGTGCGGCTCCAGGTCGAGGCGCGCGTGGTCGTGCGCGCCGGAGAGGACGCCGACGAGGCAGCCGGCGCCCGCCGCGTGGCCGGCCTGGAGATCCGCCGTCGTGTCGCCGACGACGGCGACGCGTGCCGGATCGGCGCAGCCGACGAGCTCCATGGCGCGGAGCACGAGGTCCGGGTGCGGTCGTCCGCGGGCCACATCGTCCGCGCACACAGAGCCGCTCAGCGGTCCCGGATCGCAGCCGACACGCGCGAGCAGCCAGGCGATGAGCGCCCGGTCGAAGCCGGTCGTCAAGACCACCGGGAGGTTCTTCGAGCGCAGCCAGAGAAGCGCTTCGCCCGCGCCCGGCAGTGGCCGCACCGCCGAGAGCTCGTCCTCGAGCTCACGCCTGAAGCGCTCGAAAATGCGGGCGCTCAGATCCTCCGGGTCCGCGGCCGCTGGCGCGGCGTGCCGCACCAGCGCCGCGACAGCCTCACGCTTGGACCGCCCGTGCACGGCGGCGATCTCCTCGCGCGAGACGCTTAGCCCGTGTTCGCCGAACGCGCGCTCCAGCGCCGCGGGCACGGCGCCGCCGACGTCCAGCGTGGTGCCGGCCGCGTCGACGACGACCAGATCGAGTCGCTCCTTCAGCATGTGCAGGGGCCCCCGCGGGCGTCGGCCGCAGAGTCGCGCATGGCGGCCCTGCGGCACGGTCCCGCCGCTCAGTTCTTCTCGTGCTGCACGGCCAGCACCTTCCCGGTGTGGGCATCCACGTTGACCTCCTGGATGCCCGCCCGGCCGGGCACGACAAACTCGAAGGAGTAGATCAGACGACCGTTCTCGTTCTCCAGCTCGTGGTCCCTCACCCGCCCGTTCGGCACCCGCGCGGCCGCGATGGCGCGTGCCCGGGCCTCCGCGATCCGCGCGCCGCGGCGCAGTGCGGCCTGGCCGCCTTCGGGGGCCACGCCGCGCTCGGCGGCTTCGGCGTGCTCGCCGGTCTCGGCCTTCTCGCCGGGCACCGCACGCTCGCGCCGCTCACCGGATTCCGCCCGCCCCGCGGTCTCCTCCCGCGCCTCGCGCGTCTCCCCGGCGGCGCCCTCGTGCTGTACGCCCAGGAACTTGCCCGTATTCGCGTCCACGTGCGCCTCCTCGATTCCGCTCCTGCCCGGAACGACAATGTCGTAGGAGTAGATCAGATGGCCGCTTTCGCGCTCCAGCTCCTCGGAGCGGACATGGCCACCCGGCACGCGCGCCAGGGCAGTGGCGCGGGCCCGGGCCTCCGGCACCTTCGCTGCCTGCTGCGCGTGCAGGCCCGCCGCAGCCGCGGCGGCGGCAATCAGCGACAAGGACATCACCTTCATCGGATTCATGATTCCTCCTCCATGGTTCCTGCCGGACCGACGGCGCTCCCGCCGGTCTCGCGTTAAACCTAGTCTCTGAATCCTCACAGCTCGTTAACAGACAAGGTTAGCCGTGGGACGGGCTCTCCAGCGGGAGCGTGAAGGTGGCGACCGTGCCGCCCGCCGGCTCCCGCCTGAGCTCGACCGTGCCGCCGTGGGACTCCGCGATCCAGCGGGCGATCGGCAGGCCCAGCCCCGCGCCGGCGACCCGGCCCCGCGCTGGATCGGCCCGGTAGAACCGCTCGAACACGTGCGCCAGCGCCTCGTCCGAGATGCCGGGCCCGGTGTCCTCCACCGAGACCCGGCCGGTACCGTCGGCGTGCTCGCAGCGCAGCCGGATGACTCCGCCCTCCGGAGTGAACTTGATGGCGTTGTCGAGGAGGATCATCACGAGCCGGCGGAGCAGCTCGGGGTCACCGCGGACGGGGAGCTCGTCGAGCGCGTCGATGTCCAGCCGGACGTGCCGCTCCTCCGCCAGGACGCGCGCGCCCGACGCGGCGTCCAGCAGCACGTCGTCGAGGAACAGCGACTCGCGGCGCTGCGGCCACGCGCCCGCGTCGGCCGTGGCCAGCGTGAGCACGTTGGAGAGGATGCCGCGCAGCCGCTCGGCCTCGGCCCCGATGGCCGTGAGGGAGTTGACGTACTCCTCCGGCGCCCGCGGGTGGCGCAGCGCGACATCCGTGTGCCCCTGTCGCGCGAGGATCCACCCGCCCAGGCCCGCCAGCAGAAGCGCGGCGGTGGCGGCCGCCGCGAAGGCAAGCAGCAGCCCCGGGTACCGGTGCTCGATTTCCAGGGCCTGGACGCCCGCAACGACGATGCGGCGCTCGCCGCCGGCCAGCCGGATCGGCTCGGCGTACAGCCGCTCGGTCGTGCCGTCCGGAAGATCACGCTCGACCAGCTGCGGGGTGCCGGACGCCACACTCGCTGCGACGCGGCGGATCCACTCCGCCGCCGTGTCGGGGTGGAGCAGGGTCCCGTCCGCGCCGAAGACGTAGAGGGCGCGGTCGGGGATGCGGAGCTGCCTGACCGCTTCCGGCACAGTGCCGCCCTCGCCCTCTTCGTTCTCGCGCACCGCCTGGGTCAGCGCGGCCGCCGCCTTGCGCAGGGAGCGCCCCAGCTGCCGCGAGGATTCTCGCGCGACGGCGCCCAGCAAGGCGGCGCCGAAGGCTACCAGCAGCACCGCGAAAAACGCCGATGTACCACGCGGTCAACCGAAGGCGCAGGCGCCGAAGCCCCTTCGATCATGCGCCGAACCTGTACCCGGCGCCGCGGAGCGTGTGGATGAGCGGTGGCGAGCCGTCCGGGTCGATCTTGCGGCGCAGCCGCGCGATGAGCATCTCCAGCGCGTTGGAGAACGGGTCGTGGTTCTCGTCCCATACGTACTGCGGAGATCCACCTCCAGGTCCTCGAGCCGGAAGAGGTCCGGCGCCAGCTCCGGCGGGCGCCGCGCCAGAGCCCGGACACGCGCGAGCAGCTCGCGGAAGTCGAAGGGCTTCGTCAGGTAATCAGGCCCCACTCTCCAGCCCCTCCACCCGATCCGGCACGGCGTCCCGCGCCGTGAGCATCAGGATCGGCGTCCGGATCCCCTGCGCCCGGACGTAGCGGCACAGCTCGAAGCCGCTGCCGCCGGGGAGCAGGATATCCAGCACGACGACGTCGTAGTTCCCCATCACGGCGCGGCGCCGCCCCTGGCGGTACGCCGCGGCCGTCTCCGTCTCGATGCCCTCGTCGGCCAGCCCGCGCTCGAGAACGCGAAGCAGCTCCGGGTCGTCCTCGATGATCAGCACACGCATGTTGGCCCTCGCGCCGCCCAGGCCGGCGCGCGCCGGCCCGGCGGCGCGCCGGATCAGTGGCTCGGGTCGATCACCATGAGCTGGAACGTGCCCGGCACCATGTCCGGGCGCCGGCGCTGGCCGGCCGGAAGCGGCTTGAACTGCGCGCTGACCGTGTACAGCCGGTGCGTGCGCAGGTCGATGCCCATGGTGCGCGCGCCGCGCATCGTCTGGATGGTCTGCACGACATGGTACTTGTTCGGCGTGTCCTCGTGCACGACGGTGATGGTGCCGTCGCCGTTCGAGGCGAAGGCGTTGCCTGTGGCCGGGTCGAAGCGGGCGGCGTCCACGCCGGCGCCGATCGGTGCGGTTGCGACGACCTTGCCGGCGTTGAGGTCCGACACCGCCATGAGCTTGCTGTGGCAGACGCTGAACGCGCGGTGGTGCTGCACGTCGATGGCGAGCCCGCTGGGGCTCTCGCACGGCGCGAGCGACCAGCGCCGCGTGACCTTCATGGCGTTGGCGTCGATCTCGACCAGCTCGCTCGTGGACTCGATGTTCGCGTAGAGCTTGCCGTTGCCGGCCGTGACGCCGAACTCCGGCTTGCCGCCGAGCGGGATGTTGGTGATCCGCTTCCCGGTGGTCGCGTCGATGGCCGAGGCCGAGTTGGCATCGCCGTTGAAGGTGAAGACGCGGCGGGAGGCCGGGTCGTACAGGATCGCATCGTCATCCACCGCGGCGGTCGTCGTTCCCAGTGGCTTCAGCGTCCCGAGATCGAACATCGTGACCGTGCTGTCCCGGCCCGAGCTGACGAAGCCGTGACCGGTGCCATAGTCGAGCGCCACGCCGTGCGCGCGCTGGAGCCCCGGGATCTCGCCCAGCACCTTCCCCGAATTCTCGTCCATGACCACGGCGCGGTCGCCGCGCGTGACGAAGATCCGGTTGCGCGCGGTATCGACGGTGATGTAGTCCCACCCCCCGTCGCCTCCGACCGTGATGTGGCGGGCGACGTGGTACGGCGCTGCCTGAGCGGCAGCCAGCGCGGGCAGCAACGCCAGCGCCAGGGCGAGTGGAGCGGCGGTACGGAGCGAGCGCTTCAGGTGCATCGGCATTGACGACCTCCATGGATGGGATGGAACGCGCAACCGCCACAAAGCGGTGTTCGGGGCACGGTCGGGCCGGGCCGCGACGGTGTGGACACGGCGGTGTCAGCGCTCGCCGGCCGGCGGCGGCTCGTCGGGGTCTCCGCTGCCCGCTGGGCCAGAGCGGCGGAACAGGGCCGGGAACAGCCGGGTGCTGACCACGAGCAGCGCGATCCACATGAGCCCGGCGAGCCAGCCGGCGAGCACGTCCGAGGGATAGTGCACATCAACGTACACCCGCGAAACGCCGATCGCGATGGCGAGCAGCGCGGCGAGCGCGGCGAAGCCCCAGATGAGACGCCGCAGCCGCAGCGATGCCAGCCGCCCGGCGAGGAGCGCAATGGTTCCGTACGTCACGGCAGAATCGAGCGCGTGGCCGGAGGGGAACGAGGACGTGAACGCACTGGCGAGCCGGGGAATGATCGTGGGTCGCGGGCGATGGAAGGCGTGCTTCAGGATCATCCCGAGCGCTGCGAAGGCAAAGAGCGCCGCGGCGGCGACGGCGAACCCGGCCAGTGGAAAGAGTAGAAGCCCGCGATAGGGGCCGCCGCCGCCGCGCCGCGCGGCGCGCGCCAGGGCGGGCCCCACCCGGGTGCGGGCGGGGACGCCGTTCGGCCCATCGAGGCCTGGATCATTCATTCGCCTCATCCTGTTCTCGCGCGGCCGCTACCTAGCCAGCCGGCCGTGCGGATCGAGCAAGCGGTACAGCCCGGGCAGCACGAGCAGCACAATGGGTCCGGACAGCACGAATCCGCCGATCACGGCGATGGCGAGCGGCTGCATGAGCTGCGCGCCCTGGCCGCGCACCCACAGGCCCTCCTTCTGCTTCGGCCTGCGCTTCTTCCACGGCGGCGCGACGAACGCATGCAGCGACACGGGGACAGCGATGAGCGCGATGACAAAGGAGACCACCAGCGTGATGGCCATGGTCAGCGCGAGCGGCTTGAAGAAGGCGCCGACCACGCCGGAGAGCAGTGCGAACGGCAGGAGGATCACGGTGGTCGAGAGGCTGGAGCCGATCAGCGCGGGCCGGATCTCGCGGACGCTGAGGTCGGCGGGGTGCCCCGACTGGTGGGCCGGCATCTCGGGGTGCTCCTTCCACTCCTGCTCGCGCCGCTCGACATCCTCGATCACGACGATGGCATCGTCCGCGATGAGCCCCAGCGCCGCGGCTACGCCGGCCAGCGTCATGAGGTTGATGGTCTGGCCGAGCGCGCCGAGGAAGAGCGCTACGATGGCGACGGTGATCGGGATCGCAACCACCGCGATGAGCGTGAGCTTCCACTTGCGCAGGAAGACGAACAGCACGAGTGCGGCGAGGAGGACGCCGATGATGATGGCGTCGCGCGTGCCGCCGATCGTCATGCCGGCGCCGGAATCGGCGGGGAGCACTGTCTGGACGGTGCCGGGGATGGGCAGCGGCCGTCCGGTGAGCTCCACGCTCACGCGCTCGCCGGCGTGGATGCGGGGGATATCCGACTGCGCGAGGTCGGCCATGAAGACGAGGGAGCCGGTGGCCGCGATGGTGACGATGCTGTCGCCCTGGGCGAGGTGCTCGCCGGGGCTCGCGGAGCGGTTGAGTACGACGCCGCCGGCCGGTGCCGTGAGCGGCGTCTCCACCAGGTTCTGCCGGGCGAGCGCGCGCGCGGCATCGCTGCGCTCGCTGGAGGTGCGCGCGGCGGCCTGCATCGAGAGCGCCCCCTGGAGCGCGGCGTAGCTGGTCTGCTCGACGATCGTCCCGAGTGTCTCGCCCGCCCGGACACGGTCTCCGGGCACGACGTGGAGCGTGGTCAGCACGCCGTTGAACGGTGCGCGGATCCGCTGCTCGCGCAGCACGTCGGTGGTGCCCGGGCCGCTGACCGTCACCGGCAGCGTGGCGATCTCGACGCGGGCCATCTGGACGGGCGTGGCGTTCGCGGCGCCGCTGGTGTCCGCGGCCGTGGTGTCGCGGACCGCACCGCCGCCCCCGGCTCCGCCCCCTCCTCCGCCGAAGCACGCGGGCAGCGCCGCCGCCAGCCAGAGCGCCGCCAGCGCGGCCCGCCTCACGGTGTCCCCCAGCGCACCCGCTGCGCCTCCGCCTGGCGGTAGTCCATGGCCGCCTGCGCGCGGGCGACCTCCGCGTCGATCCAGCCGCTGTAGGCGTCGAGCACCTCGAGCGCGGTGCCCGCGCCGCCGCGGTAGGTGGCCTCGGCCTCGAGGTAGGAGTCGCGCGCGATGGGGACGCTCTGCGCACGGAGCTGGTAGACGCGGTAGAGGTCCTCCAGGTCCTCCACCGCGCGCGCCCAGTCGAGGCGAGCCTGGCGCCGGACCACGAGCAGCGAGTCCGCGGCCTGCCGCAGGGCCAGGCGGGCCTGCGCGAGCCGGGCGCGGTAGCCGCCGAAGTCGAAGAGGGGGAGTGAGAATCCGATCACCGCCTCGACGCCCCGCCCGGTGCCGGTGTTGAGCGGCGCCGGCTGCGGTCCGAAGGACGGCTCCCAGCCGAGGTTCGCCGAGGCCCAGAGCTGCGGCCGGCGCTCGGCGCGCGCCCGAAGAATGCCCTGGCGCGCGGCGGCGGTGTCCCACCCGGCGAGCAGCACGTCCGGCGTGCGCAGCCAGGGCTCGTCCACCGCAGGCTGCGGCGGCCCGGGCGTGGGCAGCGGCACGACCTCCAGATCGGCGCGCGGGTCGCGGCCCATCAGCGCGTTGAGCTCGACCTCGGCTTCGTCGAAGAGGCGCTCGGCGTCGGCGATGTTGGCCTCCTCCGCGGCCACGCGCGTGCGCGTGCGCAGCACGTCCGCGGCGACGCCCTCTCCCGCTGCCTGCCTCGCTTCGAGCCATATGAGGTAGCTGCGCAAGCGGACGATGCCCTCGCTGCGGATGACCACTTCGCGCTCGTAGCGCAGCGCCTCCGCGAAGCGCAGCTTGACCTGCAGCGCGACGTCCTTCTGCGCGACCCGGTAGCCCCCCGAGGCCGAGCGGTACCGGTACGCGGCGATCCGGCGGCCGGCGCGGACGGCGCCGCCGGCGTAGAGCGTGTCGGCGGCCACGAGCTGGAGCCGGGCATCGCTGGAGGCGTACGTCGCCGGCGCGCCTCCGTGCAGATCGCCGTCCACATAGACGCCGGGGTACAGGCGGCTGCGCGCCGCGCGCATCCCCCTGCCGCGCAATGAGCACGCCGGTGGCGGCAACCGGGAGGCTCGCGTTGTGCGCCTCGGCGCGGGCGAGCGCGTCCGCCAGCGTGAGGCGCAGCGGCGTCCCGGCCTCCTGCTGCGCCCCGAGGCCGGCCGCCGCCGTGAGCAGCGCCAGCGCCGCGGCGGCCGTGCCGCGGCCCAGCCCGCGAACCGCCGCCATCACCGCGCCGGCACCGGCGGCTGGAACGTGCAGTCCTTCGTCCCCGGCGGACTGCGGCCGGCCGCGCACTGCCGCGCCGCGGCGAGCGCGGCCTCGATCGAGTGGTAGCCGAGCCACGGCGCCGGCGCCGCGACGTGGCTCCAGTCCCAGGTCCTGGCCGGCGTGCCGATGATCTTCAGCCGTCCGCTCCCGAAGCCGAGCACCCAGCGGCGGAACGCGACGTACGCCGCGCGCGTGGCCGGGTGGCGGACGTCGCCGTCGCCGATCACCACGTCCACGGCGCGGCCGTAGGAGTGCATGGAGGTGGCGGTGAAGGTGTGGCCGTCCCCGCGGCTCATGAGGTACGCCTCGCGCTCGGGCGAGCGGTAGGTCTCGACCACGCGGATGCGGTAGTTCCGGGCGCGCGCCGCGCGCAGCATGCGCTCGAAGAGCGGGCGCACGGCCGGGTCGAGGCGGGCGAGCGAGGTGTCGGCCACACGCGCGAAGGACGGGAACTCCGAGCCGTGCATCGCGAGCACCCGCTGCTTGACGTGGGCCCAGCTCTCGCCCGGCCGGCGCAGCGACGCGAAGCCGAGGCTGAAGGAGAAGACCTCGTCGGTACGGCCGTGGTCCGGCGTCAGGTCGTATTTCAGGATTGCCGTGGCCGACGAGTCGCTGAGGTAGAGGCGCCGCGGATCGCCGACCCCGAACACCTGCCGCAGAAGGCTCGCCTCCTCGGGCGTGAAGGCGCGCCGTGCATAGTTCGGGACGCCATGCGCGTCCCGGCCGGCGTAGGCCAGCCGGGTGCCGCCGGTGTCGGCCGGCACACGCACGGCGACCTCCGAATCCGCCGCCGCCCTCCGCCCTCCTGCGGGATCCTGCGCCGCCTCCCCGCGGGACCCGCGGCACTGGCCGAGCGCCGCCGCGACGAGCACGACCGTCGACAGTCGGGCCGCCAGCCGCCGCGGTGGCCGCGGTCCTCGCGCCATTCCCATCCTCCCTGCGGTTCGGCCGCTCAGTACGTCTTCTCGACGTTGTCCACGTCCTCCAGGAACTTCGTCGCCTGCGTGGAGAAGCGGGCCGAGCTCCGCCGCGCCACGGCTTTCTGCAAGGCGGCGATCTCGGCGCGGATCCGCTGGTCGAGGCGGGGGCTCTTCTGCTTCACATGCGCGGCGACCGCGCCATAGTTCTGCCGCATCTCGGTGACCGCGTCGCCAGCCGGCCCCCAGTGCCCCTGCTTCGCGTCGTAGAGCCCGTCCCGTCCCGCCACATCCATGTAGGCAACCTGGATCGGCACCGTCGTCGGGTAGGGCGCCATCATCGCGGTGAGGGCCCGGCTCATCGAGTTGGCCGCCTGCAGCGCGGGGTAGCGCTGATGGGCGCGGACGGCCGTAGCGAGCGAATCGACCGAGGCGGTATAGAACCCGACGTTGCTGGACGCGGCCCCCGTCGCCGAGAGCGTATCCGTGAGCGTCCGCAGGCCCGAGAGCTTCGACTGCGCGGCCGCCCAGCTCCCGTTCTGGATGTCGTCCTGGATGTCCTGGGCGAGGCCCTCGGCCTTCTCGAGCGAGGCGGGCATGGGCACCCCGGGCGCCGGCGCCGCGGCGGCGCTGCCCGGGGGCGCGGCAGGCATGACCGCGGCGGTCGTGCCGGCCGGCGCGGCGGCGGCCGCGGCCGGCGCGGAGCCGTTCTGCCGGCTGGAGCCGCCGCAGGCGGCCAGAAGCAGCGCGACGGCGCTCCAGTGAACGGGTCGGTTCCAGCGCATGGGATCTCTGCTCCGGCTGTCGGTCCGCTTCGGTTCCTGTCGGGAGGAGCGCGCCACGCCGGTGGTTGTGACAGGGCGTGGGGCGCCGCAGCGGGCCGGATCCGGCGCGGCGGTGCTTCTGTCCCGTCCGCCGTCACAAAGACCGGGCTCGGGCGCTCCTAGGGTTGACCGGCACGAAGAGAAAGGCACACCGCGCCGTGAGACGGGAGAGGCAATCGGGGCTTCGACGCGGCGTCTCGCGGCGCCGCCGGCTGCGCCAGCACCGTCCGCCGACGGCGTTCGCCGGCGATGCGGACCCGGGCCCGGAGGCGCGCCGCGCGGCGCGGGCGGCGTTGGACCGGCTGGAGGAACGGGAGCGTCGCCTGCTGCTGTTGCGGCACGAGGGGTTCAGCTACCGCGAGATCGCGGAGGCGCTGGGGGTGGCGGAGACGAGTGTCGGAAGCCTGCTGCTGCGCGCGAAGCGGGCGTTCCGCGCGGCCTGCGAGGAGGAAGAACATGCACACCAGTGAGCAGGCGCTTCAGACGTACGCCGACGGCGAGGGGGGGCCGCGCGGGAGGACATTGCCGAGCACCTCGCCGGGTGCGAGGCGTGTGCCGGCCGGCTCGCGGCACTGCGGGCCGAGGACGCAGATCTCGCCGCCACGCTGACCACTCCGGGGGACCCAGCGCCCGCGGTGGCCTCCGTGAAGCGCACGCCAGCCAGGCCCCCGGCACATCCGTGCGCCCGCTCAGTACATCCTTTCGACGTTGTCCACATCGTCCAGGAAGCGCTTCGCCGCGGCCGTGAAGCGTGACGCGCTCCGGCTCTGGATCGCCTGCCGCATCGCCGCCAGCTCGGTCGTGATGCGGCCGTCCACCGCCGGCGCTTTCTGCTTCACGTGGCTCCGGACCGCGCCGTAGCTCTGCTGCATCTCCGCCACCGCCTGCCCCGCCGCCCTCCAGTGCCCCTGCTGCGCGTCGTACAGCCCGTCGCGGCCCGCCACGTCCATGGAGGCGACGTCGATCGGCACCGCCGTGGCGTAGCGCGCCATCATGGCGTTGAGCGTGCGGCCAATGTGGTTCGCCGCCTCCAGCGCGGGGTACCGGCTGCGCGAACGTACCGCCGCAGCGAGCGAATCGAGCGCCCTGGTGTAGGACGCGAGGCTGGCCTGCGCGGCCTGGGTCGCGGCGATGCTGTCCCGGAGCGAGCGAAGCCCCGAGATCTTCGCGGCGGCGGCGGACCAGCCGCGGTTCTGGATGTCGTCCTGAATGTCCTCCGCCAGCCCCTCGGCCTTCTCGAACGACGTCGGCATGGCCCGCGCGGTCGTGGTGTCGGCGGCGGGGGCGCCGGCGGCCGCCGGGGCTGCAGGGGTGGAGCCGGCGGGGGCCTGCTCGGCCAGCGGCGCGCCTGCGCTGCTCTGCTGCGGGTTGCCGCCACACGCGACGAGAGCGAAGGCGACCGCCGCCGCTCGAATCGGATCCGTCCAGCGCATCGGGTGTCACTCCGCTCTGCGGTTCCTCGCGGTTCACTGAGAGGAGCGCGTGGGGCGGCGCTTTGTGACAGCGGCGCGCCGGCGGAGCGGGACGTCACAAACGGCGCGCTCATGCGCTCCTCCACTGACCAGCAAGACGAGAGAGGCGACTCCGAAGGTGAGACCGGGGAAGGGGCGGGGCTTCGACGCGGAGTTCCGCGTGGTGTTCGAGGAGCGGTTCGAGGCGCTGTTCGGCTACCTCGATCGGCTGGCGGGCGACGGGGCGCTGGCCTCCGACATCGCGCAGGAGGCGTTCGTCCGTCTCTACGCGCGCGGCAGGATGCCGGACCGCCCCGCGAGCTGGCTGGTGACCGTGGCGAACAACCTGTTCCGTTCGTCGCGCCGCGATTCGGCACGGCGTCGGAAGCTGCGGGCGATGCGTCCGGCGACGGCGTTCACGGGCGACCCCGCGCCGGAGCCGGACGAGGCGCTGGAGCGCGCGGAGCGCCGCAGGGCCGCGGAGTCGGCGCTCGCGCGGCTGGAGGAGCGGGAGCGTCGCCTGCTGCTGCTCCGGCACGAGGGATTCAGCTACCGCGAGATCGCGCAGGCGCTGGACCTGGCCGAAAGCAGTGTGGGCAGCCTGCTGCTGCGGGCGAAGCGGTCGTTCCGCGCGGCTTACGAGGAGAGGGATCATGCATCTCGGTGAGGAGGTCCTGCAGGAGCTCGCGGACGGCGCGGCGGGAGGGGACGAGCCGCGGATCCGCCGTCACCTGGACGGTTGCGCCACGTGTGCGGCGCGGCTGGAGGCCATCGTGGTGGAGGACGGGGAGGTGGAAGCGCTGCTTCGTTCGCTGGGCCATCCGGTCCCGCTGGTGAGCGTGGAGGATCTCGCCCGTCGCGGTCGGGCGCGGCGCCCGCGCCCGCGGGTGGCTCTCGCGGCCGCGGTCGCACTCCTCGTCCTGGCGGGGGGCGCCGCTGCGGCCATGAGCAGCGAGACGGTGCGGGGCATGGTGGGACGGGCGTGGCAGAGCGTGATCGGGCGTGGCGGGGCCGCGGCGGCGCCGGCGGCGCGCCCCCCGGCCGGGGACCAGACGCCACCGCTGGGAACCGGCATCGCCTTCGCGCCCGGGCGCACTGTCGAGATCGAGTTCCTGGCCGCGCAGGACGTCGGGACGCTCGAGATCACGGCCTCGCCGGACTCGCTGGTACACGTGGACCCGGTGGGCGGCACGGGCCGCTTCAGCATCGGCTCGGCGGGCGTGCGGATCGACAATGCGGGGTCGAGCGCCAGCTACCGGATCGCGCTCCCGACCGACGTGCTGGAGGCACGCGTGCGGGTGGCGGGCCGGGTCGTCGCGGAGCAGAGGGACGGCCGGATCGCGTCCGTGCCGGGCGGCCGGAACGGCGAGCGGCTGGTGGTGCCGCTGCGGCGCTGAGAGGGCGCGATGGTAGACGAAACGGCGTCGAGCACGTGGCTGTTCCGGGCGTCCAGCCTGCTCACCGACCGCTTCCCTGAGGGGGGTGCCCGGCTGCTGGACGCGCTGGTGCGGGCGTCGGCGGGAAGCTCGCTGCTGCGCTCCCACGTCATGGCCAGCGCGCGCGCGGCGGTGGGCCGGGTGCGCTCCTTTCGGCGGATCCTGGTGGTGCCGGACCTGAACATCGGCGACGCGGTCATGCTGCAGGCGGCCGTGGTCGGATTGCGCGACTATTTCCCCGCGGCGGAGATCGACTACGCGGCCTCACGCCTGGCGCGGGACCTCGTCGAGGGAAGTGACGAAATCACGAACGTCCACCCGGCGCTCCGCTCCACGCCCCATCCGGGGGCGGGCGATGCCCGCGGTGTGCGCTGGCTGACCACCGCGCGCCGCTACGACCTGGTATTCAATTTCTGCGCGTTCTTCCCCGACGCCGCGCTGGTGCCAGCCGGGACGCCCGTGGTGGGCTTCGCGGCACTGGCCGCGCAGCTGCTCCACGCCACCAGGCTGCGGGACGCGCCCGCGCACGTGGTGGCGCAGACGCACGCGCTCGTCCACGAGCTTCTTTCGCCTCTCCACACGCCGGTTCGGGGGCGGCCGTTCACCGGCGTCTCCATCACGCTGTCGGACGAGGCGGCCGAGCGGGGCGCGGAACTCGTGGGCCGGATGCGCACGGACGGGCTGCCCCTCGTCCTGGTGAACCCCGACTCCTCCTCCCGCTTCACCCGCCCGCCCATCGAGCTTCAGGCGCGCCTGCTGCAGGCCCTGCTCGCCCTTCCCTGCACGCCCGTGCTGGGGGCCGGCCACACCGAGCCAGGGATCGAGGCGAGGATCCTGGCGCGGCTGCCGCGCGCCGCGCGCTCTCGCATCCAGGTGCTGTCCGCCAGCACCCCCATCGACGCGTACGCCGCGGTCGTGGATGCGGCGGCCGTCTTCATCTCCGGGGATACCGGCCCGCTCCATCTCGCCGCGGCACGGAAGACCAGCCGGTCGGGGCGCATAGGCTTTCGCAACCGCACCGCCGTTCTAGCCCTGTTCGGCGCCACGCCAGCCCGGCTCTACGGCTACGACTCCGCGCGCGCGGGCTTCCTGGCCGCCAACCAGGAGGCACCCTCCTTCGCGCACGCCGGCGCGAGCCCCTGCCGCAACCTCACCTGCATCCACAAGTCGGCCAAGAGCTGCGGCAGCGTACGCTGCTTCCACGCCCTGGATATCGACGCCGTCCTTGGCGACATCCGGCGCGCACTCGGCGCCGCGTGGGCGAACGCGCGCGCGCGGGCGGTGGCGGAACCGGCGTGAACCGCGCGCTGCTCCTGCTCCTGGCGTACGGCCTGGGATTCCTGGCCGCGATCCCGATCGGCGCGACCCAGGTCGAGATCGCGAAGCGCGCGCTGGTGGGCCGCCTCGACACGGCGCTCATGATCGTCCTCGGCTCGGTGGCCTCGGATGTCGGCTACGGCGCGGTCGCGCTGTTCGGCCTGGCGCCGTTCCTCGAGAGCCCCATGGCAAGGGCGCTCTTCGGGCTCCTTGGAGGTGCGGTGCTGCTGGTGCTGGCGTTCTTCACCTTCCGCCATGTGGCGCGCGTCCGCAAGATCGACACCGGCAGCCGCGCCCTGCGCAGCCGGCCGCTCTCCCTCCTTACGGGCTTCACGCTGGCCGTGACCAACCCGCCGATCATGCTGTGGTGGCTGGTGGGAGCGAAGCTGGCCGTGGACCTCGGAATGACGCCGCGATTCACCCCTCGCGTGGCCACCGGCTTCCTCGCGTTTGGCGGACTCGGCCTGGGCTCCTATCTCACGATCCTGGCGCTCGTGCTTCGCCGCGTGAAGCACATGATCTCCCCGCGGTTGCAGCGCCGCGTGCACCTCGCGCTCGGGGTCCTACTGATCCTGCTCGCCGGTTTCCTGCTAGTCACGGGACTCCGCGACCTGCGCGCTTGAGACGCCGGCGCCGGGCTCCCACGAGAATCCCACCTCGAAGGAGCGCGGCAGCAGCAGGAGCGGGCGCTGCTGACCACCCTGCACCCAGACGCTCCGCGCCAGCTCGTTCCCGCGGTTGAGCACGTTGTTGATCGCCACGTAGCCCTCGAGCCGGCCGCGCCGGCCGCCCAGCTCCAGGATCCAGGCATGCCGCAGGCCCACGTCCAGCCGTGCATAGCGCGGCAGCAGCGCGCCGTTCAGCGGTCCGGTGCGCGCCTGCGGGCTGCCCGCAATCTGGCTCACGTCGTCCAGCGGGTCGTCCGGCGTCCATACGAACCCGCCGAGCAGGTCAGTGCTCGGCCGGGTGTCGGCCACGCGCAGCGCAGCGAGCAGCCACGTCGCCGCGCCGGCGCGGTAGCCGGCGGCGACCGCCACGGTGTGGCCGGGAAGGGACAGCCGATAGGCGTTTGCCGGACCGGCGCGGTGCGAGGAGGCCAGCCCGTACCCCGCGTCCACCCGGAACACGCCCCGCTCGACCCCCAGCCGGAGCGTGAGTCCCCGCGCCCGGCCCTCGCCCGAGACGAGCGAGTCCGCCACGAACGGCTGCGCCGTGGCGAGGGCGGGAAGGACCAGCCCGTCCAGCCGGCGCAGGTAGGCGTCCGCGCCCAGGCGCACGCCGGGCGCGAGATCCGCCGCAAGGGCGCCGGTCCACTCGTCGCCGGAGGCGAGGGGCACCCGGGCCCCGTCCGCGACCACGGGGAGCGAGACTCCCGTGACCGCGCTGAGCACGCTCTCCTCGTTGCGCAGCGACTGCGTGTACTGGCTCATGCGCCCGTAGCCGAGTCCGACGCTCGTGTGGCGCGTCAGCGCGTAACGCAGCGAGACCCGCGGTGCGAGCTGGACTCCCAGCCGCGGCGAGGCCGTACCCCGCACGCCCGCCATCGCGCTCCACCGTCCGGTCGCGAGCCGTTCATCGACGAAGGCCAATGCCAGCGCCACCGTGCCGGCGAGCGAGAGTCGGGAGCGGGCGGAGTCGGAGACGCCGTAGGCCGCCTGCAGCCGGCGCACCGCGAGCCCCGCTTCCGCCCGCCCGCCGGCGAGCGGGAACGCCGCGGCGGCCTCGGCGCCCATCTCGTGCGTCCGGTCGCGTAGCCGCTCGATCCCCACCCGCTGGTTCAGCCAGGCGAGGTCCGCGCCGAGAGTCGCGCTCCACGCCGAGGCCCGCACGGAGGCGTGCGCCCACGCCCGGCGCCAGCGCACGGCCGCCGTCGTCGACCTCCAGGCGAAGCGGTTGCGCTGGCCGGCCGAGGCCGGCGCGGACGGCACGGGCGCCTCGCTGCCCAGCAGCGAGTCCGCGACCGCGTCGAAGCCAATGCCGTCCTGGCTATGGAACGCGAGCGCCTCGAGCGAGCCGCCCCCCAGCGGGAAGGCGAGCTTGCCGAGCACGTCGCTCACGCCGCTGTCCGTCGTCGTCTCTCCCTGTAGCTCCGCGAACGCATCGCGCAGGCCGCGCTGGCCGCTCAGCAGAAAGCCCCCGATCCCGTCGGGAAGCGGCCCCGCCACGAGCGCGCGGGCCGTGAAGACATTGGCGCCGCCGCGCACCTCGAGCCGGTCCGGCGGCGCAAGAATCTCCAGCTCGACCACGTCGGAGAGCGCCCCGCCGAGCTCCGCCGGCACCACCCCCTCATGCAGCGTGACGGCGTACAGCGCGTCAGGATCGACGGCCGTGAACGCGCCACCGCCGTGGAACGGGCCGAGCAGCGGCGCGCCATCCAGCAGGATCCGGTTCTGGTCCGGCGAGCCGCCGCGGATCCGCAGCGCACCGAGGCCCGTGGGGCCACCCCGTACGTCGGGCAGCCCCTCGAGGGGGGAGAGCGCGTCGGCGCCTCCCGGCAGCAGGGGCCGATCCAGCGACGCGGCGCCGTAGCGCCGCAGCCCGAGCTCCGCCGCGCCGACGCCGGCCTCTCCCTCTTCCTCGCGATCCGCGCCGACCGGGACCGGTCCCAGCGCGACCGGGTCGCGCGGGAGCGTGACGTCCAGGCGCAGGGTCCGGCCGCCGCGCACCACCACGTCCAGCGCGCGCGGCCGGTAGCCGAAGCGCGCGAAGCGGATCCGGTGCGCACCGTCGTCGAGCCCTCGCAGAACGTAGGCGCCGGCCGAGTCGGAGAACGCATGCCGCGGCCCGTCCAGCTGCTCGACCAGCGCGCCGGCGATCCCCTCGCCGGAGGAGTCGCCCACGACGCGGCCCTGCACCACCGCCGGCGCCTGGGCCCGCGCCTGCGCGGCGGCCAGGAGGCAGAGGAGCAGGGCCATCTTCATCGGGCCGACCGCCCACGAGAAAGAACGGGGATTCGCCGGATGGCTCGGGGCATGCTCACCTTCGATCGGGGACGCGTGATCCGGCGCGGTCCGCGCGCCGCGCACCGGCGAGGCAAGCCTCACGCCAGCGACGCCCGCGGCGCGGCCGCGGCCTCGGGCGCCACTTAACGCATCCGGCCGCGCGGGCATCAGAGAGGGCGTCGCGTGGGTGAAGCGGAGCGGTGCCCCGGCGGGGCGCGGCGGCACCATCGGACCTTCGAGGGTGGAGGGCGTCATGAGAAGCCGGACGTGCTGGATCGTCGCCGGCGCCGCGCTGGTCGCGGCGGCCGGCTGCGCGAAGGACACCACGGCGCCCGCGAGCGCGGCGCTCGCAGCCGATGTCGCGCTGGTGACGACGGACGGCGACATGCAGACGCTCCAGATCATGCACGACGCCGCGATCCCCGGCGCGGGCTTCCCCGGCCTCGGGGCGCCCGGACTGCTCCTCTCGCCGCTCGGAGGACACGGCGGCTGCGGCCCGCAGCACCGGAGCGGCGCCACCTGCAGCGGCAGGGCGAATGGGCTCGACGTCTCCCGCACGGTCACGTTCTACGATGCATCCGGCGCGGAGCAGGCGGCCTACGATTCGCTGACCACCGCCTCCATCCGGCTCCAGACGAGCGTGAGCGGGACCGTCGCGCGGGGACCGTGGAGCGCCACGGTCGATCGCGAAAGCGACGTCACCGTGAGCGGGCTCGCGGGTCAGGAGACCACCGCCACCTGGAACGGGACCGGCACGAGCACGATCACCCGCAGCCGGCACACGGACGGCGGCGCGGCGCGAACCTACGACATGACCGGCTCGACGACCGTCGCCGACCTGGTCGCGCCCCGCCCGCACACGTCGGGCGCATGGCCGCTCTCCGGGACCATCACGCACCACGTCACGGTGACGCAGACGGAGGGGCCGAACGCCGGCACTACCCGCGAAGTCGATGTGGTGGTCACCTTCGACGGGACGCAGTACGCCACGGTAACGGTGAACGGCCACACCTTCACGCTCGATCTCGCGCAGCACCGCCTCGGCCTGCCCGGGGTGGGGGGGGTGGGCGGACCGCGCCACTGAGGTCCGCGACCGGAGGCGGGGGGCCGCGGAGCTAGGACGGGCGGGTACCGCGGCCCGGCTCGGTCAGCGAGCGGTAGATCCGGAGATGGCGCAGCGCCGCGGCGCGCTCGCCACGGATCTCGTGGATACGCGCCAGGTTGTAGTGGGCGTCGGCGAAGCCGGGATCCGCCGCGAGCGCCCGCCCGTACGACTCCAGCGCCTCGCCCACGCGCCCGAGATCCTCGAGGGCGGTGCCGAGGTTGAACCAGGCGGTCGGGTGCCTGGTGCGCTCGAGGGCGCGCCGGTAGTGCTCGACCGCCTCCTCCAGGCGCCCCGCCTCCTGAAGCATGCGCCCGAGGTTGATGTTCGCGTCCGCGTGCCCGCCATCCAGCGTCAGCGCCCGCTCGTACGCCGCCACGGCCTGCTCGGGCGCGCACGCCTCCAAGTCCAACGCCAGGTCGTACCACTCGTCCGCTGAATAGTCCTCGCCCGACTCGTGAGCTGCCTCCGCGGCCTCGCGCGCCAGCGGCGCCACCTCGGCCGCCAGGTCGGAGACCTGGAAATCGAGCAGGAACTGCCCCGACAGCGGGTTCCACGCGGCATCGCCGTCCCGGACCACAATGCGGTCGCCGTCGGCCGTGATCCTCACGCCCGAGAGCGGGCCGCCGTCCGGCAGCTGCCTGCGCAGCTGCTTGAGCGCCCGCGTGATGTTCCGCTTCGGCACGCGCGCCGCCGCGAGTCCCGCGGCCGTGCGCAGGAGCACCAGATCGGGGAAGGAGAAGCGGTACTCGCCGCGCGCATCCCGCGCCGCGGTGAGGAGGCCGGCGCGGGCGTAGGAGCGCACCTGCCCGGCCGACAGACCGATCAGCCGGGCGACCTCGCGGGTGCTGTATCCCTTCATCCGTCGGATCCGGGCTCGATGCATGGGATTGCGGGCCGGCGGGCAGGGGTGGATTGCCCGGGCGCGGCTGCCACAAGTATATACCGTGGCGTGTGGGTGGGCCGCAATCGGCTGGGGAACGGAGGGGATGCGGCCGGCGGGATTCGGGTGCGGGCACGGGCGGCCTGGCGGGAGGCAGCGTGGAGGAGATCCGGTTCGACGTGGGGGAGCACGGCCCGGTATCGGGGCTGCTCGAGCGGCCGGCCGGGGCCACGGTCCTGTACGTGCTGGCGCACGGCGCGGGCGCGGGGATGCGGCACGCGTTCATGGAGGAGATCGCGCGGGCGCTGGCGGAGCGCGGCGTCGCCACCCTGCGCTACGCGTTCCCGTACACGGAGGCGGGGCGGCGGCGGCCCGACCGCGCGCCGGTGCTGGAGGCGACGGTCCGCGCGGCGGTCGCGGCGGCGGCGGGCGCGGCGCCGGACCTGCCGCTCGTGGCCGGCGGCAAGTCGATGGGCGGGCGGATGACGGCGCGGGCGCAGGCGGACTCGCCGCTCGCGGGCGTGCGGGGGCTCGCGTTCCTCGGCTTTCCGCTCCAGGGCGCCGGCCGGCCCGGCGTGGATCGCGCGGAGCACCTCTACCGCGTGGCGATTCCCATGCTGTTCCTGCAGGGGACGCGCGATGCGCTGGCGCCGATCGAGCGGATGCGCGAGGTGTGCGGCGCGCTCGGCGCCCGGGCCACGCTGCACGAGGTCGAGGGGGCGGACCACGGCTTCGCCGTGTTGGTGCGGTCGGGGCGCACCGCCGCGGAGGTGCGCGCGGAGCTGGCCGACACCGCTGCCGCATGGGCGGCCGCGCTGGGGCCGCCCGCGCCGGCGGGAGAGTGACGGCGTCGGCGGCCGCTGACGACAGGCACGCCTCTGTCTGGCTGCGGCTGCTCGGCATCCGTCGCGCCACAGGCCATATGCCGGGGACGCAGCAGGGTCGCGTACGGTGTAAACGGAGCCTGCTCCCACCAAGAGTGCGGCGAGCCCCCACGACCGTTTCCCTCCTCCTCGGCTGGTCCTCCCGCGCCCCGCCGATCGATCGAGCCGCGTGCGCGGGTACTCACCACCGGTTG
Organism: uncultured Gemmatimonadales bacterium; assembly: GCA_963708135.1. Taxonomy (GTDB): domain Bacteria; phylum Gemmatimonadota; class Gemmatimonadetes; order Longimicrobiales; family RSA9. The sequence goes on from OY970192.1 coordinate 3,606,479, forward strand.
TAAGGCGGGCAGAGGCAACGGGAGCTGGCACGCCTCACGGCGACGCCAGCCTGCGAACAGTCAACTGGTCTTCGCCCACCAGGAGTTCGTCCCCACCCCGGAACCGGGCCAAGGGTAATTGAGAGAATAAATACCGGGGAAGCAGGTCCCTCCGGTCGAGAAGGCATTCGCCGGCGCCCCGAGGCCGAGGCCGTACCACGTCCCGTCGGTCCCGCGCGTAATGATGGACGAAGCACCCACCGACGGGATGGACGTACAGCCACCCTCGTACCATCCCCAAGATTCCCACGCGGTGTACGAACTGGTGGCAGAACTATGGCTGAGGCCGGCACTGCTGCAAACCTTGGCGATCTGGTCCCACTGCCCATCGTTATAGTCGTAGATGAATCCGTACCAGCACCCGGTGGAGGGATTCTGCGGGTGGTCTGAGGCCATTTCCGTGAGGAAGCCTGGCTGGTTCGTCGTGAAGAATGACCGAACGTAGTGAAGGGTGAATTGAGCGTTCGCCGCATCTTGTGGGGTGGCCGCCCAATCCGTCCCGCCCGGCCCTGAACCGCCGCGGTCCGTGCACCAATCCCAGAAGCCGAAGGCGTGGGTGGTGCCGAAAGCTCCCTTGGCCCGCTGGAAGAGCTGAGTTGTCTCCAGGCAGGCGCTCTGCGGGAGACTCGTCGGCGCGTAAATTACGGAACCGCCGATGCTATCAGGGGCCTGTTGTGTGTGCCATTCGTCAATCTGGATGTCCTGCCACTCATTGACCAAGTAGATGCCGGCGGCGTTCGTCGACGCGTAGGGGTATTGCACGCCTGCATCCATTTCTCCTGGATAGGCATCGATGCTTCCGGTCCTGTGGTAGGTGGTGCGCCGCGGGAGGAGCGGTGTGGAGAGAGGCGCGACTGGCGGCACGGAGAGATCGGAAAAGGGGCCGTCGATCGCAGTATCATAGGGTGCCGGCAGCTGGGTTACCACCTGCTCCGGCGGGATGCGAACCCGCCGCGGCAGGGTCATTCGTGCCAAGACCGAGGCCTGAGCTGATGGCGCACCGGGGCCCGTAGGGCTGACGGACCGGTTATCTGGCTGGCAGGCCACCAGCATCGTGGCTGCGAGCGCGGTGGACAGGGCGTGTGCGCGCAAGCGGACCTCGTGGGTATTGGGGGATGTGAACGGCTTGGCTTGGGCTAGTGCCTGCTGGAAATCTCGAGCGTAATGACAACCGAATCCGCGTGCGGTTCGGGCGTTGACACGCTGAGGCCAGTGACCGTGTCGCTCCTGAACGGGGACCACGGTGGCGGAATGGCGATCAGGACATCGCACTCCGGCGTTACCGACGCGTCTGGCCGCCGGAAAACGAAATGGCCCGCGGAATCAGTCGTTTGGATATAATGCCGCGCTATGGCGATATTTCCATAGCAGCGGCCGAACTTTTGTTCTTCAGGGCCGGCGATATTTCCGAGCGGGAAAAGGTGCACCTCGACCCCTGCGACTGGAGCCCCGTCGGAATTGCGCACCCAGCCGCCGAGCGTGGTCGGAAGAAAGGGACGGAGAGTAGCGAACCGTCCCGGGACCGTGTCGTGGCCCGCCCGCGCCTGCGTGGCCTGTCGAGATTGACCGCAGCCGCTATCGAGCCCGAAGCCGAGGATTGACGTCAGCACGATCGAGCCGGGCACACCCACCGTGCGGCACCATCGATAGCAACGCGGGATGATTGTCATTCGGGTGCTCCGCTTCGCGAGATCTTGGAAGCGAGCCGTTTGCAACGTTGAAGGTTTAGGGGCGTATTGTCAAGAGTTGTTTACAGTTGTTTATGCTCCTGCACCTTTCGCTTCAGCCCAGGCCGCTCCAACTGCCGCCCCAGCCTTACACCGGCTATAGCCCTTCTCACCGCCGAATTTGGGGGAAGGTCCTGTTGTGGATCGGGATGATCAGGCTGCCACCTCCGCGTCCTCCTCGACGATCGGCTGATCGTCCCCTTCGACCGGTACGCCATCATTAGACGAAACACCCGCGCGGACGAGGGGCAGCAGGGCCGCTCCGTTGAGCCGCCGCCACCGCAGCTGCGCCATCTCCAGCAGCTTGAACGCATGGTCAGCCGCCGCTGCCGTAACCCGGCTCCCTTTAGCGCGCTGTCGGAGTCGAACCGTCGCAAACGCGGACTCGATCGGCTTGCTGGTCAGGATGTGGCGCCAGTGCTCAGCTGGGAAATCGAAGAACGTGAGGTGCGCCCGGACCCGGTCGGCTCTACGGTGCTGGATGCGCCGCACTGTCGAGGCTCGCGTCGGCTGGCACGCTCGCCGGCCGGGTGGCCGGACTCACGGCCGCCGCGCCCTGGTCGCGACGCACCGGGCCCGGCCCCGTCGTTGCGCCCACGCGACCCCCGCTCACGCGGTCGAGCCGTCGAGCGTCCCGGCGGCGGCGCTCGACGCGTCCGCGTGCCTGCGCGCGAGGCCGGCGTGCCGCACCGCCGCGAGCGCCTCCGCACGCCGCTTCACGCGACGCATCCAGACCCGCAGGGCGAGCGCGCCGGCGGGGTCCATGAGGACGACGCGCGCGGCCGCGGCCAGCGTCTCGCGTACCCGCGCCTGGTTGCGCGAGACCAGGCGGGTCCGCTCCGGCCCCTGCGGATAGAGCGCGAGCGTCCAACTCGCCCGCTCCGGGGCGGCCGACGGCACGAGCACGATCCAGCGCTCCGTCTCGAGCGAGTGCGCCTCCAGCCCGTGGCGGTCCGCCAGCCGCTCGATCCAGGGCCAGATCTCGTCCCTCCCTGCCTCGATCGTGACCGCTCTCGTGGCCACGTACTCCGGCCGACGCACGACGTCGTCGCCGGGCATCGGCTGCAGCCGCTCCGCGTCGGTCGCGCCCCAACGCATGTGCCGCGGGCGCACGACCGCCGCGTACGCCGCCGCGCACGCTGCTCCCGCCAGGAAGCCGGCCAGCGCGGGCCCAGCCTTGTCTCTCTGCATGCCGCTATCCTCCTGCGCCCTCGGGCGCTCAGGCCATCACGTGTATGGGCTCCGAGATGCGCTCCAGCATCTCGCCCACGGTCCCGAGCCGCTGCGGCGCCAGGCCGCGCGCGACGTCGCCGGCGCTGAGCAGGCCGACGACGCGGCCGCGCTCGACCACCGGGAGCCGGCGAACGCGTGCGTCCGCCATGATTCTGACCGCGTCCTCGACCTCGGCGTCCGGGGCCACGACGCGCAGCTCGTCCTTCGTCATGTGCTCCGCGATCGCGCAGTCGCCGCGATGGCCGAGCGCGACGTGCCGGATCGCAATGTCGCGATCCGTGATCACACCCAGCAGCCGCAGGGTCTTGCGGCCATCCACGATGGGAACGCATCCCACATCCAGGCTGCGCATCACCTCCGCGGCCCGGCTGATCGGATCCTCGCTCGTGAGCACCTCCGGATCCGCCGTCATGATCTCCCTGACTCGCATCGTTCCCTCCTCCGTGCCCGCACCGGCCATCCCCATGACGGCCACCACGCCAGCGGAGCGGGTTCCATGCCGCGCCGCCACGACCGCGGTCGCGCCGGGAAAGTCGAGCAGCGGCGCGGATTCCGGGCGCCTCCGGCCACCGGCGCCCGCGCTGTCGCGGAGGCGGATTGTCCCGTGGCGTCGCCGCGGCGCATGACGAAAGATCCGCGACGTAGCGCCCGGGGCGGATCTGCACGTCATGGGTCAATGCGTCAGCGCGACACCGGGACCGCCGCGCATCCCCACCCTCGCCCGACCGGCGCCGAGCCGCGCCCCGAGGCGATTCCCGGGCCTCGAACCGCCGCCGAGCTGCGCGGGCCGCCGCTGGCCGCGTTCCTGCCGTTGCCGTGGGGGGGTGCAGCGGCAGTCCAGCCGACATGAGGAGGGGCCATGGCAGGCAAGCGAGCGGACCAGTACCGGATCGCGCCCGATGAGGCCGGCGCCACCGACTACAAGTATCGGCCCGACCGACCGCGGGAGGCGGACGCCGACGACCGGGTGCTGAGCCGCTCGCGCGAAGGCCGCTTCGCCGCCACGCAGCCGATCCCGCCCGCCGTGCTGGACCCGCGCGCGCGCGGCGCGCTGAAGCCCTCGACCCACCGGGCGCGGCGCCGGCGGGCGCCCCGCCTGCGCGACATCATGTCGAGCGAGGTCGTCGCGCTCGGGCCCCACACCACCCTCCGCGACGCCGTCGAGGCGCTCAGCGACCGCGGCATCAGCGGCGCGCCCGTGGCCACGCCGGAGGGTCGCGTGGTCGGCGTCGTCTCCTCCACGGACCTGCTCGACTTCGCCGCAGAGGCGCCGGGCGTGCCGACGGAGCGGACGGAGCAGAGCGAATGGGGCGAGATCGAGGGACCGGAGGAGTCGGAGGAGGAGCAGGAGCCGAGCGCGTGGTACAGGGATCTCTGGGACGATGCCGGCGCGGAGGTGCTCGCCCGCTTCAGTGAGGTCGAGGGACCCGAGTGGGACATCCTCGACGAGCACACGGTCGAGGAGGTGATGACCCGAAAGCTCTGCGAGCTGCCGCCGGATGCCGAGCTCGTCGCCGCCGCGCGCTACATGCTCGAGGCGGGAGTCCACCGCGTGCTCGTGGTGGACCACGGCACGCTCGTCGGCGTCGCCACGAGCACGGACTTCCTGCGCGCCATCGCGGATGGCCGCCTGGGACCCGCCGTCTAGGCCGCCGGCGCGCTCGCAGCCGCGGCGTCCCGGAGCACGTGCGCAATGTCCTCGTCGCGCACCTGCGTGAAGTCGTCATACCAGAAGTCGACGCTGTGGAACGGCCACGGCACGAACGCGCACACCAGCTCGTCCGCCTCCTCCGCCACCCGCTCGTAGGCCTCCGCCGCCGCTACCGGCACCGCCACCACGACCCGCGCCGCGTCCTGCGCCCGGAGCGTCGCCAGCGCCGCGAGCATCGACCACCCCGTCGCCATCCCGTCATCCACCAGCACCACCGTGCGGCCGGCCAGCGGCGGCGCCGCCCGCCCGCCCCGGTACAGCGCCTCCCGGCGGACGAGCTCGCGCCGCTGCGCCGCCGTCACCGACTCCATCACGTCCGCGCGGACCCGGAGTGCGGCGACCACCGCATCGTCCAGCACCCGCACGCCGCCCGGTCCGACGGCCCCCATGGCAAGCTCCTCGTGGCGCGGCACGAGGAGCTTGCGGACCACCAGCACGTCGAGCGCCGCGCCGGTCGAGCGCGCGACCTCCACGCCCACGGACATGCCTCCGCGCGGCAGCGCCAGAATCAGTGTGTCCGGCCCGGCCTCCATGGCCAGCCGCTCCCCGAGCCAGCGGCCGCCTTCGGCCCGGCTCGCGAACTTGCGAACCCGCATCGCTCCCCTGTGGCTGTCGGAGAATCCCGATGGATGCGAAACCCCCGGGGGTGTTCACGCTTCCCCCCGGGGGATTCGTCCGGGCTGAACTCCCGGCGTCCTGCCAAACCGAACCGAACCATGCCTGGTCCATCCGTCCCCCCCAGGCGGGGGGAAAGAATGGCAAGCGGCGCGCCAGCGCCTCGCCCGACCAGCGCGGCGCTCCAATGTGACTGCCGGACAACCAGTTGCGACGCCGCCAACCGCCGCCGCCCGCGCGACCCGCACCACCGCGGACGGGACGCTTCGCCCCGCCCGCCTCCCCGAAGCAGGACGGTCCGCCCCGCTCGCTTCAGCCGCCGGCCCGCGCCGGCGGCGGCGCCGCGGCCGCCCGCTCCAGCAGGGCGACGAACTCCGCGAGCGTCGTCACCCCCCGGTCCCTGGAGTACCAGCCCAGCTTGTAGTCGGTCAGCTGCGCGTCCGTCAGCGAGTCGCGCCGCGCCTCCATCCACTCCGCCAGCGGCCGCGGCCGCTCGACCCACGCGCCACGCTCCTCGTAGTCCTCGTCCAGCAGCAGCACGAGCGGGACCGCCTCGCGGCCGTACGTCTCGTGCCCGTGCAGCAAGCCGCCGCACTCCTTTCGGTGCACGATCCGCACGTCCAGCGAGCCGGGCAGCTCCCCGGCGAGGTGCGCGATGTAGGGCACCGTGTTCACGGCGTCGCCGCACCAGTTCTCCGCCACGACCAGCACGTGCCAGCGGCCGGGCACCCGCCGCGCCCGCGCCACCAGCGCCGGCGGGATCGGTCGCGCCAGGTTGCCACGCCACTGCGCCTGCCGGGCGGTATCGACCGCCACGAACTCCTCGATCGGCCGCCCCTGCCAGAACAGGATCGGATAGTCCACCGGCCCGCCCTCCGCCACCGAGCCCGCCCCCCCGCAGCTACCGCTCGAGGCCTGGCCGCCGGAGCACCCCGCCGCCAGGGCCGCCAGGAGCAGCGCCGGACCCCCAAGCACGCTTCGCATCTCTCTCCGCCTCCGGATCGCGTACGGCGACCCTTCAGCAACACGCCCCGTGCCGCCACGGCCCGGGCCCCGCCTATCGTCGCCTAACGTCAGTTGCCGCAATGACTTGCGGCTCCACTCCGAAGCGCGTCGGCGGCGCGCTGGCGGCGAAGCGGCCGGACAATTCGCCCCGGCCGGAGGCGGAGCGGGGCCATCCGCGACGCGGATGGACGCACGGCGGGTGGGGTGCGGGTGGGCGTGGGGGGACGCTGCGGGGGCGCGACAGCGTGGGGGGCACGCGTGTTGCGCTGCGGCGGGGGTCGTCCCGCCGCCGGTCCCCCGCCGAAGGAGCGCGCATGCCAGCCGTCGCCATCACGCAGGATCTGCAGGACATCGAACGGGCCATCGGGCAGGCGCTCGCGCCGCTGGGGCTGGAGGCGCGGCTGCGCGGCAAGCGGGTGGCGGTCAAGGCGAACGACACGTGGGCGTCGGCGCAGGACCGGAGCGGCGTGACGCAGCCGGACACGCTGCGGGCGGTGCTGCGCGGCGTGAAGGCGGCGGGGCCGTCGGCGCTGTGGGTCACGGGCGGCTCGGGGGCCGCGGAGACGGAGGACGTCTTCCGGGTGTCGGGGATGCTCGAGGTGCTGGAGGAGGAGGGAGTCGAGCTGGTGGACCACAACCGGCCGCCGTTCGTGGCCGTGGACCTCCAGTACGAGCCGCGGCACGATGTGCGGGGCCCGCAGCCGTCGGTGATGGTGAACCCGCGCGTGCTCGAGCACGACGTGCTGATCGCGGTGAGCCAGCTCAAGCTGCACGAGACGGCCACGGTCACGCTCGCGCTGAAGAACATCGCGATGTCCTTCCCGGCCGCGGACTACTACGGCCACCCGCGCTCGGCGGAGAAGCACGAGAACTGGTTCTACGACGACATGCACTCCTTCATTGCCGTCATGGCCAGGCGCTTCCCGATCGACCTGGCGGTCACGGTCGGCCATCCGGCCATGGTGGCGACGGGGCCGCTCGGCGGGCACGCGGTGGAGACGGGGATCGTCATCGCGAGCACGGACCCGCTGGCCGCCGACGTCGTCGGCGCCCGGCTGCTGGGCTTCAACGCCCAGGCCGTGCGGCACCTGTGGGAGGCCGGGCGGATGGGGCTCGGCGAGACGGAGACGGAGCGGATGGAGTTCCCCGCGCTCTCGCTCGAGGAGGCGATCGGCGCCTTCACCGAGGCCGCCTACGGCGAGCGGCTATCGTTCAGGCACGCGTGAGCGCGAAGCCGCCCCACCCGCCGTCGAAGCCGCCCGTCAGCTGCGCGGCTGCGCCGACGGAGGCAGCAGCCCGTTGAGCCGGAGGTACATGGCCATCGCCGCGTAGTGGTCGGCGAGGTCGGAGGCGAGGTCCACCAGCGCGGCCCCCTTCGTCACCTGCCGGCCGCCGAAGAACGGCACCATGTCCGTGAGCTGGTTCGGCTCCACCTTCTGGAGCGCCCGGCCGCAGAACTCGAACGACGCCTTGAGCGCCGCCACCAGCTCGTCCTTGTCCGCGCCCTTCTTCGGGCGCAGCGAAGCCGGCGCCTCCATCCCGGACAGCTTCGAGCACAGGTAGCCGTTCGAGCCGGCCACGTGCCCGACCGTTTCGGCGAAGCTGCGCTGCTTCGCCGTCGGCTTGTAGCCGTATTTGTCCGCCGGCATCTCCTGCGCGGCGCCCACAATGTTGGGCTCCATCCGCTGCACCGACTCCTGCACGGCCGTCAGCACCGCACCACCCGGCGACGACTTCCCCGCCTGCGCCGCGAGCGCCGCGGGCGCCAGCAACAACACCGCCGTGGGGAAACAGAGTCTCCTCATGTGTGCCTCCTGGACTGTGGGGGAACGCTCGCGGCTCAAGATGAGGCGCCCGGCGCGGCCCGGCAAACCGCGCACCGGCCGGGCAGGCGGGGCGGGGCGGATTGCGACAACGGCGGAGGCGGCCGTGCAGAAGCGACCCAGCGGCCGCACCACCCGGGGTGGAACGCCCGCCCTTGAAAGAGCGCGGCGCCGCAACGATTCCCCGGCGATGAGCGGCCGGCGCGCGGGAGCGCCCCGCCGCGGCCCCCGGATTGCCGCGAAGGGGCTGCCGCGACCGCGCGCGCGTCCCTCTCCGTCCGGAGCGTCCAATGGCGGACCTGCTGCTCACCTTCGTCGCGAGCCTGCTGCTCGGCATGCGCCACGCGACGGACCCGGACCACATCGTGGCGGTGACCACGATCGTGAGCCGGGAGCGCTCGTTGTGGAAGGCGAACGGCATCGGGGTGCTCTGGGGGCTCGGCCACACGCTGACGATCTTCCTGGTGGGCGGTGTCATCGTCGTCTTCAAGCTCGCCTTCAGCGCCCGCCTCGGGCTCTCGCTCGAGCTTTCCGTGGCGGTGATGCTGATCGTGCTGGGGGTGCTGAACCTGACGGGGGTGCGCTCAAAGGAGCACGCGCCGTCCTCGGTGCGGCCGTTCTTCGTGGGGATCATCCACGGGCTGGCCGGCTCGGCGGCGGCGACGCTGCTCATCCTGCCGCTGATCGAGGATCCGCGCTGGGCGGTGCTCTACCTCGCCGTGTTCGGGATCGGCACGATCATCGGCATGGCGACAGTCACGCTGTCCGTGGCCGCGCCGGCGGTGTACGCCGGGGCCCGGGTGGCGCGGCTGCAGTCGTGGCTGCGCGTGTCGTCGGGGGCCGTGAGCCTGGCCTTCGGCATCTATCTGACCTACAAGATCGGGCTGGTGGACGGTCTCTTCACGTCGGCTCCGCACTGGACCCCGCGCTAGTACTCAGCCATCATGATTGTGAGGACTAAAGTTCCGTGCTATATTGTTGGCCCATCTGTCGGACCCCCAGCGAGGAGGGCAGATGGCCAAGAAGTATATCGTGGACCTCACGGACGACGAGCGGGCCGAACTCAAGCGCCTGCTCCAGGGCGGCAAGGCGCGGGTGCGCCGGGTGAACCGCGCGCGCATCCTGTTGCTGGCCGACGAGGGCGTGACCGACAAGGCGATTGCGGCCGCGCTGCACCTGGGGAAGTGCACGGTGGAGCGCACGCGGCTGCGCTTCGTCGAGGGCGGTTTGGAGCGGGCGCTCAACGATCGGCCTCGGCCGGGCAAAGCCCGGCTGCTGGACGGCAAGCAGGAAGCCTTCCTGGTCGCGCTGGCGTGCAGCGCGCCTCCGGAGGGGCGCGTGCGCTGGACCATGCAGCTCCTGGCCGACAAGCTGATCGAGTTGCGTGTGGTGGACGCGATCACGGACGAGACGGTCCGACGGCTTCTAAAAAAAACGACCTGAAGCCCTGGCAGAAGGAAGCGTGGTGCATCCCGACGGTGAGTTGGGACTTCGTCTGCCGCATGGAGGACGTGCTCGACCTCTACCAGGAGCCCTACGACCCCCGGCGCCCGGTGGTGTGCTTCGATGAAGTGCCCTACCAGCTCATCGGGGAAACCCGCCTGCCGGTGCCGGCCGCTCCGGGTCGGCGCCAACGCGTCGACTACGAGTACGTGCGCCGCGGGACCGCCAACCTCTTCCTGCTCGTGGAGCCGCTGCGAGGCTGGCGGCATGTGGACGTCACCGCCCGTCGCACGAATGCGGACTTCGCCCAGCAGATGCGCGCACTGGTCGACGTGCATTGCGCGGACGCCGACAAGATCCGCGTCGTGCTCGACAACCTGAGCAGCCACACGGGCGCAGCCCTGTACGAGACCTTCGAGGCCGCCGAAGCGCGCCGTATCCTGCGCAAGCTCGAGTTCCATTACACGCCCAAGCACGGGAGCTGGCTCAACATGGCCGAAATCGAGATCTCGATCCTCGGTCGCCAGTGCCTGCACCGCCGCCTTGACAACGTCAACCGGCTGCGGGCCGAGACCCTCGCCTGGGAGACCCCCCGCAACGCCGTCCGAGCTCCCACCACCTGGCGTTTCACTGTCTCCGATGCGCGATCCAAGCTCCACCGCCTTTACGCATCATGACCACTGTGGCGCGGTACTAGTTCAAGAGCAGACATTTTGGCCGCGCCAGAGCTGCAGGGAATGCCCCGAACGCGCCAACAAGCTGCACGGAATTGCCGCCGATGATTGCCATCCGCCCGCTCGGCAAAACTGCGAGGGCGCCAATGGGCGCAATGGCGCTCGGAGCGGCTGCACTCATCTGATCGGCCCGAGCCCCGACAACCCGATCGTACCGATCCTAGGTTTATTCCGGGCGGAGCGGAGCCGCTGTGAGCCGTCAACCCCCGCGCTTGCCACCGTAGGGGCGAGCGATTCGGCGCGGCGCGGCGCTCGCGCACGCGACCCGTACGTTCAATTTGCTCGCACCTTGCAAAAGGCCATAAACATATGCCAAGCCGCTCGTTCGAAGATCGGCCCGGCAAACCTACCCGGACATTACTGCGTTGATCTGCGCGTTGTTTACGGAGGGCATGGAGGGCATGAAGAACACGGAGAACACGAAAGGTTGGCGCAATGTGGTAGAACTGTTTAGATTGATCTCAGTGCTTCCGGTGGAGCGCGCAAGGAACCTGCGGCTCCCCCGAATTATCGTGGTTACGGCCGCAACCCGGGCGATTTGAACGTCGGGCCCTGAGCGGCCATCCTGCCGGCCCACATTCCGGAGAATGCAGATATCCATACATACTTCTATTGCTCAACTTGAGAATACCGTGCCGATTGGCGATACGCAGTCTCATCCGGTTTGCCACCCGCCCCAATCCCCCGGATCCATTCATCAAGGAGAGAATTCCCATGCGTAGCCCCAGATCACGATCGCGCATACTCGTCATGGTCTCTCTCGCTCTGGCCATGATTGGCTGCAGCGGCGGGGACAGCAACGCTCCGAAAACGCCTACAACCGTGACGGGGACATGGGTCGGCACCTCGAGCGGTGCCACGGTCAACCTCGTGCTCACGGAGAACAGCGGGACGGTTTCCGGCAGCGGGACGATGGTGGCCGGGACCGCCAGCATCGCCCTCACAGTGGCCGGCAGTCACAACGGCGCGAGCGTCTCCCTCACGTTCAAGACGAGCGGCTTCCAGGACACTAATCTGACCGGCACGTTCGCCGGGAACAGCATCACGGGCACGCTCAACGGGTCCGGGTTCGTGAACGAGCCGGTCACTCTTCAGAGACAATAGTGAATCGTCGCATCGACATGCATGCCGAGACGGTTCCCATAGGGGGCTCAGCTCTTTGAATTAGTCTCATCGCTTCGGCTTAGGCGTGGTGTATTGGGTGGCCGTCGGAGCCCCCGTTTCTCCCCATCATCGCGGAGAAGCCCAAAGGAGGGCCACCATCCGCTTGCAGCCGAGTACACTGCCACAGTCGTATCGCTCGTCGCTGTGCGAGCATCATCACGGCACGAAGCAGGACGTCGGAATCAGCAGCGTCCCCGTCGGGGCGGCGGTGACAGTGGACAGTCAGCAACTGGGAGGCACGCCGGTGATCGCCCACCTCTCACGTAAGCAGCTACACGATCAGCATGGACGCCTAGAGCCCGTGCAGATGGCCGAAGAGCGTGAGCGGCCGGATCGTCGGCAACGTTCTCTTCGGCGTACTGAAGGCCCTAGCGGTCCGATATGACAGACGGCGGCATGTACAAGCTGTCTCCTGAGCAAGTTGCGTCGAAACCGAGCAAGAAGGCTGCGGCCGTCGAGACCTCGCACGGCCTCATCTATGTGCCCCTCGTCATGCAGGCGCATCCGAGTTGGGAGCGGATCGGGCAGATGCGAAGGGACTGACCACCCGAGCGGTCGCAACAACTGGAAGGGCCCCGGGCAGGGATGCCGGGGCCTTTCTCGTCCGCCGACGGCGGGCACGCGACATCCTGCGTTTGGGCCGCCGGAGGATCCGACCGTTGTCTGTGTGATGCAACCCGACGACTCCTCCTTTCCGCACCACCGGTTGTACGCTGGAAAGGAGGGGCGTCCAGGAACGCCAGGGCGCCGGCATCCGGGCGTGCCGCGGAGATTTGCCCCCACCCGACAGGCGCGCTATTCTCGCCGGCGAAGCCGCCTCGCGGCGCCCCGATCCCGGTCGGAGGCGCGCGTTTGGTGGGCGGAGCTTTCCCCGGGAGCCAACCAGCGAGGGGTGCCGGATGAAGCGCACCGATGACGCGCGGCAGGGGCCGGATCGGATCAGCCGGCGGAGCTTCCTCGAGAGCGGCGCGCTGGCCGCGGCGGCGCTGGGCGCCGGGCCCGCGCTGCGGCCGGGCGGCGCGGTGGCCGGGGAGGGGACGCGAGGCGGGGCGTCGCGGCAGCCGGCGTCGCCGCCCCCTTTCGAGCTGGACGAGATCACGCTGGCGCAGCTCCAGGACGGCTTGCGGGCCGGGCGGTACACGGCGCGCTCGCTCACGGAGGCGTACCTGGGCCGCATCGTGGAGATCGACGGGCGGGGTCCGACGCTGCGCTCGGTGATCGAGACGAACCCGGACGCGCTGCGGCTCGCCGACGCCCTGGACGCCGAGCGCCGGGCGGGGAAGGTGCGCGGGCCGCTGCACGGGATCCCGGTGCTGGTCAAGGACAACATCGCGAGCGACGACCGGATGCAGACCACGGCGGGCTCGCTCGCGCTGGTCGGCTCGAAGGTGCCGCGCGATGCCTTCATCGTCGGGCGGCTGCGCGAGGCGGGCGCCGTGCTGCTCGGCAAGACCAATCTGAGCGAGTGGGCGAACTTCCGCTCGACCCGGTCCTCGAGCGGCTGGAGCGGGCGCGGCGGGCAGTGCGTGAACCCGTACGCGCTGGACCGCAGCCCGTGCGGCTCGAGCTCGGGGACGGGCATCGCGGTGTCGGCCAACCTGTGCGCGGTGGGCGCGGGGACGGAGACGGACGGCTCCGTGGTGTGCCCATCGGCCACGAACGGGATCGTGGGCGTGAAGCCGACGCTCGGCCTCGTCAGCCGGGCCGGGATCGTGCCGATCTCGCACAACCAGGATACGGCCGGCCCGATGGCGCGCACGGTGACGGATGCGGCCATCCTGCTCGGCGTGATGGCGGGGATCGACCCGCGCGACCCGGCCACGGCGGCGAGCCGCGGCCACGCGCGGGCGGACTACACCACGTCCCTGGATCCGGCCGGGCTCGAGGGCGCGCGCATCGGCGTGGCCCGCGCGCACTTCTTCGGCTACAGCCCGGAGGCGGACGCGCTGGTCGAGGCCGCGCTCGACGCCATGAAGCGGCACGGCGCGGTGCTCGTGGATCCGGCCGACATCCCGCACACCGGCGACTACGACGAGAGCGAGAACGTCGTCCTGCAGTGCGACTTCAAGGCCGACCTGAACCATTACCTGGCCGAGCTGGTGTCCTCGCCCGTGCGCTCGCTCGCGGACGTGATCGCCTTCAACGACACGCACCGCGCGCAGGAGATGCCGTACTTCGGCCAGGAGATCATGATCCAGTCGGAGGCGCGTGGGCCGCTCACCGATCCCGCTTACCGGGAAGCGCTTGAGAAGGACCACCGCCTCACCCGCACCGAGGGGATCGACGCGGTCATGGACCGCTACCGGCTGGACGCGCTGGTCGCGCCGACCGGCAGCCCCGCGTGGACGATCGACCTCGTTAACGGCGACCACTTCCTCGGCTCGAGCTCCAGCCCCGCCGCCGTCGCCGGCTACGCCAGCGTCACGGTCCCGGTCGGCTACGCGTATGGCCTGCCGGTGGGCATGTCCTTCATCGGCCGCGCCTGGTCCGAGGCCACGCTGCTCAAGCTCGCCTACGCCTACGAGCAGGCCACCAGGCTCCGGCGCACGCCGACCTTCGAGCTGCACCCGGAGCTCATCGGCCGGGCGTAGGCCGGCCCGCCGCGTGGAGCGGCGGGCGGCGAGGCGCCGGCCCGCGGTGGCTACTCGATCCGCTTCCACTTCCGGCCGGCGGCGAGCACGGCGTCGGGACCGGAGACCTGGTCGATGATGGCCAGCTCGTCGGTCGCGACGGCTGACGGATAGCGGCGCGCGAACTCGGCAAGCGTCATCGCGCGGTCGAGCGCGACCAGCCGCACGCGCTTCGGCTTCACGGCCAGCGCGCCGGGATCGGTGAGCGGCGCGAAGCTGCCGATCACCTGCTCGAAGAGCGGCTCGTAGCGGCCAAGCAGGTTGGCGGGGGTGTAGCCGAGGATCTGGTAGACGCGGCCGGCGTAGTCGATGAAGGCCGCCACGCCGGCGACGGTGCCCTGCTGCGTCGTCGCCTGGAAGGTCCCGAGCACGGTCGACAGCCCGTTCACGGTGCGACGTGCGGTCTGGCCGGGCTGGACTCCCTGCTGCGAGAAGAAGCCCTGGGCGGCAGCGGCGGCTGACGCGCCCTGGGCCAGCGTCAGCTGGAGCACCGCGTCCTGCTGCGGGCTCCCGGCGAGCACGGCCTGGGGCGTGTTCTGCGCCTTCCAGCCCTGCGGGAAGGTGAGCTGGAAGCGCAGGTCCGGGTGCAGGAAGAGGTTTTCCCTGAAGTAGCCGTTACGGGGGTTGTCGCCGTAGACGAGGCCGTCGATCCGGTCCAGGTAGGACGGGCGCGCGATGGTCAGCGCGCCGGCGGGCCTGTCGAGCTGCGCCAGCTTCTGCTGGATCCGCTGGATCCGTTCCGGCTCGCCCGGGTGGGTCTGCAGCCAGCCGGGCAGCGGGCTCTGCCCCTGCTTCTGGCCGAGGCGCTCGAGCGCCTGGAAGACATCCACCATCTCGGCCACGTCGTAGCCGGCCTGGAGGGCGTAGCGGAAGCCGAGGTCGTCTGCCTGGCGCTCGTCGTCGCGGCTGTACTTGAGGAACAGGAGCTGTAGCCCGGTGCCGGCGAGCTGGCCGAGCTGCCCTATCTGGGGCACGAAGATGGAGCCGAGGCCGAGGCCGAGCTGCGCGATCTGGGCCTTGCTCATCTCCGTGACCTGGTGTTTGGCGGTGACGTGGCCGATCTCGTGGCCCACCACCGTCGCGAGCTCCGCCTCCGAGTCAATGAGGCCCATGAGGCCGCGGGTCACGAAGATGAAGCCGCCCGGCAGCGCGAAGGCGTTCGGCTCCGGGTCGTCCACGACGTGGAACTCCCACGGCAGGTCCGGCCGCTCGGAGCGGCGGGCCATGGACAGACCGACGCCGGCGACGTAGCTCTGGAGGGAGGAATCGGCTACCAGCCCGATCTGCGCCACCACGTCCTGCGCGGCCTGCCGGCCCATCTCGATCTCCTGGCTCTCGGAGATCAGCGAGATCTGCGGCTTGCCCGTCACGGGGTTGCGGGCGCAGGCGGCGGCCGTCGCGGCGAGGCAGACGAGCGGGATTGCGGTCCGGCGCAGGCTCTGGCGAACGTGCATGGGGCTCCTCCTCGGGTCGAGGCTCGGGGCGTGCCGCCGGATTCAAGGATCATGCGAGGGCGGGGCGAGAATGCGGGATGTGCTGATCATCGGCGCCGGCTGCGCGGGGCTCGCGGCGGCGCGAGCGCTGCACGGCGCGGGCGTGGACGTCGCCGTGCTCGAGGCGCGGGGCCGCATCGGCGGGCGGATCCGGACGGTCCGGCCCAGGAGCGTGCCGCTCCCGGTCGAGCTGGGCGCGGAGTTCGTCCACGGTCCGGCGGCCGAGACCGTCGCGCTGCTGGACGAGGGCGGCCTTCTCTCGCTCGAGGTGAGCGGCGAGAGCCGCGTGGCGCGCGGCGGCCCCGCCGAGCCCGGCCCCGAGATCTGGGAGCGCATCCAGGGCGTGCTGGAGGACCTCGATCCAAAGCGCACGCCCGACCGCTCGTTCCGCGCTTTCCTGGAGGAGCGCCGGGCCGGCGGCCCGGCCGGCCCCGACGAGCGCCTCGCCCTCCACTACGTCGAGGGCTTCCATGCCGCCGACGCGAACGACGCCTCCGAGCGCGGCCTCGCCGCCGCCGAGGGTGGCACGCTCGAGGCCACCGAGCGGCAGCTCCGCGTGCTGGACGGCTACGACAGCGTTCCGGCCGTGCTCGCGGCTGCGCTGCCGCGCGACGCCGTGCGGCTCCATACGGTGGTCGAGCGCATCGAGTGGCGACGGGGCAGCGTCATCGTCCACGGGCGTACCCGTCCCGCCGAGGCGCTGCAGCCGCCGGGCGCCGGCGGCGTCGGCCTCTCGCTCCGGCTGCGCGCCCGCGCGCTCCTGATCACCGTCCCGCTGGGGGTGCTCCAGGCGGCGCCCGGCCAGCCGGGCGCCCTGGAGTTCGACCCGCCGCTGGACTCGAAGGCGGAGCCGCTGGCCCGCCTCGGCAGCGGCTCCGCCGCCCGCCTGGTGCTCGGCTTCGAGCGGCCGTTCTGGGAGCGCGACCCCCGGTTCCGGGACCTGGCCTTCCTGCACGCGCCCTACGCTACGATGAAGGTCTGGTGGACCCCGTATCCGGCCCGCGCCGGCGTGCTCGTCGGCTGGACCGGCGGCCCCGCCGGCGCGCGCCTGCTCGAGCGCGGCGAGGGCGAGATCCGGGCCGCCGCACTGGCCGAGCTGGCGGTCCATCTCGCCACGCCCCAGGACGCCCTGCAGCGGATGCTCCGCGGCGTCTGGATGCACGACTGGAGCGCCGATCCCTACGCCCGCGGCGCGTACAGCTATTCCCGGGTGGGGGGCGCGGATGCGGCCACCGCGCTCGCGGCGCCGCTCGAGGACACTCTCTTCTTCGCCGGCGAGGCGACGGCAGGCGGCGGCCGCAACGGCACCGTGGATGGCGCGCTGGCGAGCGGCGAGCGCGCGGCCGCCGAGCTGCTCGCTGCACTCGCCTGACCGTCCGCGGAACTATCTCCGCGGCGCACGCGTACACTCACGTACCCCCTGAAATCCCGGACCACCGGCGCGGCGGGAGGGCCGCCGTCGTCGTGGCCGTGCGCGCCCGCAACACCGGAAGTTGATGAACGTGATGAAACGCCTGCCCAGCCGGATCCTCCCCGCACTCCTCCTCCTCGCCGCCGCCTCCCCCGCCGCGGCGACCCGCGTCACCCTGCACGGCTCGCACGGCTCCATGGTCCGCCAGCACGGCATCGCGCGCGCGAACGACTACACGTTCCTCCACACTCCCGCGGCGATCCGCGCCTTCACCCGCGAGGGCTACCTTGTGCCTGTGCCCGGCAACAGGGACTACCGGCTGGCGGGCGTCTCCTTCGCCGTGGCGCGGCCGGAGACGAAGACCTTCGTCGAGCGACTGGGGGCGGCCTACCACGTCGCGTGCGGCGCGCCCCTCGTCGTGACGAGCCTCACCCGCCCTACCGACGAGCAGCCGCGCAACGCCTCGCCGCTCTCCGTGCATCCCGCCGGAATGGCCGTAGACCTGCGCGTGCCCGCTACCTCCGGCTGCCGGCGCTGGCTCGAGCGCTCGCTCCTCGCCCTCGAACGCAACGGCGTGCTCGACGTCACGCGCGAGCACCGGCCGCCGCACTACCACGTGGCGGTGTTCCCCGGTGAGTACATGCGCTTCGCCGCCTCGGCGGAGGCGCGGGATGCGGCCGAGCGCGCCCACGAGGCGGCGCTGCCGCGCGCGTTCCCGGCGGCCGCGGCCCCTGCGGGTCCCGCGCCACCGCCCGGCGGAAACGGGCGCGGACGCGCCCTCGCGGCCATCGCGCTCCTGGGGCTGCCCGGCATCGGCGTGCTGGCCTTCCTGCGGCGGCGGCGGACTTGATCCCGCTCTCGCTGCTCCCGGCGCTCGCGGCCCTCGCCGGCACTCCGGCGCCGGCGCCGCCCCTGCCCGCCCTGCTCGTGGCCGGGACGGAGCTCGCGATCCGCTTTCCGTCCGCCCTGGCCGGCGGATCCGATCCGATCGGCGAGACGGTCGTCGTTCAGCTCATGGCGCCCGTCTCCGTGGACGGCTGCGCGGTGCTGCCCGCATTCAGCCGTGTCGCCGGGCGCGTAGCCCTCTCGCGCGGCGCCGGCCTGCTCCGCCGCGGCGGGGTGCTCGCGCTCCGATTCGACTCGCTCGAGACCGCGCCGGGCGCGTGGACCCCGATCGATGCGCGGCTCGACAGCCTCGAGTATGCGCCCCGGCACGAGCTCCGCGCGGGCGTCCTGCGCCCCGACGGCCGCTCCGTAGAGCACGCGCTCATGCCGGTGGCGCTGGCCGGCGGCGTCGATCTCGACCTGGTCCCCCTCGCCTTCATCGGCGCCTGGGAGCTCCTCGCGCGCGGCCCCGGCGCCGTCATCCTGGCGGGCGAGATCGGCCGCATCCGCCTCGAGGGGACGATCCCGCTGCCGCGCCCCCTCGAGTGCCGCCGCCCGGAAGCCTCGCCCGAGGCCGCACTTCCGGCGCTGCCACCGTTCCACCCCTTTACCGCCAACCGCGACGGCACCGGCCGCGGCGACCCGATCAACCTCGTCCTCACCGGCACCGGCGCCGCCCTCGATTCCGCCTTCGCCCGCGCCGGCTGGACGGCCGCCGAGCGACCCACCCCGGCGCGACTCGTCCGCGCCGTCACCGCCATCCTGGCCGCGCTCCCCACCGTCGACGATGCCCCCGTCAGCACGCAGTACTTCGAGGGCCGGCCGCAGGAGCGGGCGTACGAGATCGCCGGCCCCAACGCCCGCATCCGGCACCACCTCCGGCTCTGGCGCCTCGAGCCGCGGCGCGACGTCTGGGTCGCCGCCGCCAACAAGGACATCGGCATCCGCTTCAGCCCCTGGAAGGGTCACGCCACGCACCGGATCGACGGCCGCATCGACCGCGAGCGCGGCTACGTGACCGCCACCCTGGAAGCGGCGGGCTGCGCCGACCTCCTCGACTACGTCGCCCTTCCCGGCGCCCGCACGCACACCCGCAACACGGCTGGCCAGAGCATCTCCACCGACGGCCGGGCCGCCGTGCTTGCCGTCCACTCCTGCCATCGCGCGCCCTGAGCCGGTGGCGTCGGGCCCATGGCGAACCTTTCTGGCGCTCAGGTCGGATGGGAGCCAAATTTTCCGCAGGAGCCATTGTGGCAAGACTGCGGAGGGAGGGGCTGCACGGTGGATCCCGGAGGCGAATCAGCGGCGGCCGGGAGTGAGCCGGCCGGCGGAAGGAATGCGCGGGACGCCGGTGCGGGGGGCGGCACGACGGCCCCGGAGGGCGGCGTGCCGGAGGCCGCGGACGCCCGAGTGCGCGCGCTCTTCGACGAGATGCCGATCGGCCTGTACGCGGCGGGCCCCGACGGGCGGATCGTGGAGGCGAACGCGGCGCTGGTGGAGATCCTGGGAGCGGGAGACGAGGGGCTGCTGCGGGGGCTGGCGGTGGCGGATCTTCTGATCGGCGAGCGGGACCGGGAGCGCTGGCGGGAAGCGCTCGGGCGGGGGGCGGTGCGCGGCTTCGAGACGCGGATCACGCGCTCGGACGGGCAGCCGGTGTGGCTGCGAATCACGGTGCGGGCGGTGGGCGACGACGACGTGGCGTGGAGCGACGGGGCGGTGGAGGACATCACCGAGCGGAAGCGGGCGGAGCTGGCGCTGCGGCGCAGCGAGGCCCACTTCCGGTCGCTGACCGAGAACTCGTCGGACCTCCTCTCGATCCACGATGCGGACGGCTTGAACCGCTACTTCAGCGGCGCGCTGGAGCGGGTGCTGGGCTACGCTGCGGGCACCCGGCTCAAGGCCGCTTGCGCTCGCGATTCTCCCACCCGCACAATCCCGGTGGTGCCGCATCCGCGCCGCCCATCCCGCACCCATGGGGTCCGTCATGGAACCAAACCGATCGCCGAGCGGGCCGCGCGTGCGGATCCCGGCCACCGCCCGCAGGCCCCTGGCGGGCCTCGCGCTCGCGCTGCTCGCCCCGGCCGGCGCCCGCGCGCAGGATCCCCCGGCCGCGCGCGTCAACTCCGTCTTCTCCGCCTACGACCACACGAACACGCCCGGCTGCGCGCTCGGCGTGACCCGCGGCGGCCACCTCGTCTACGAACGTGGCTACGGCATGGCCAACCTCGAGTACGGCGTCCCGATCACGCCGCGCTCGCCGTTCCACGTGGCCTCGATCACGAAGCAGTTCACCGCCATGTCCATCGTGCTGCTCGCTCGTGAGGGGCGGCTTTCCCTGGACGACGACATCCGGAAGTACGTGCCCGAGGTCCCGGACTTCGGTGTCCCGATCACCCTGCGCGAGCTGCTGCACCACACGAGCGGGATCCGCGACCAGTGGGAGCTGCTGGACTGGGCCGGCTGGCGCGACGACGATCCGATCACCACGAAGGATATCCTCGACATCACCGCGCGTCAGAAGGCGCTGAACTTCCCGCCCGGCGATCAGTACCTCTACAGCAACACCGGCTTCACGCTGCTCGCGGAGGTCGTCCGCCGCGTCTCCGGGCAGTCGCTCCGCGACTTCACGGCCAAGCACATCTTCACGCCCCTCGGCATGCGCGACACACAGGTCCACGACGACCACACCGCGCTCATCCCCGGGCGCACCTCCGCCTACGTCCTGCGTGACGGCGGCGGCTACGCGGTGAGCATTCCGGTCTTCGACAACGCGGGCGCCACCAGCCTCTTCACGACCGTCGAGGACCTGGCCCGCTGGGACGAGGACGCCTACACGCACGTGGTCGGCGGAGAGGACGGCTGGGCCATGATGCGGCAGCGCTTCGTGCTGAACGACGGCGACACCATCCCCTACGCGCTCGCCCTCCTCCACGGCCGCTACCGCGGCCTGGCCACCATCGGCCACGACGGCGCCGATGCCGGTTATCGCGCGAGCCTGCTCCGCTTCCCCGCCCAGCACGCGTCCGTGATCGTCCTCTGCAACTACGGCCCGAGCGACCCCGGCGCCCTCGCCCATCGCGTGGCGGACCTGTACCTCGCCCGCGACTTCACCGAGCCGCCCCCGCCGCGAGCGGCCACCGGCGCACCGCCGAGCGTACCCGCGAGGGACGCCGCCCGCTTCGCGGGCACGTACGAGTCGGCCGTCACCAATGGCGTGCTCCGCGTGGAGCCGCGGGACGGCGGCCTCGTCGTTGCGCGGGGCCCGTACGTGCTGCCGCTCACTCCGCTCGGCGAGGGGCGCTTCCGCGTGGCGCTCCTCGGGCAGCAGGTCCGGTTCGTGGCCGCGCCCGGACAGCCCGCCTCCAGCCTCGAGCAGGGTGGCGGCCGGCACCCGGCGGTCTACCGGCGCGTGCGGCCCGCCACGCCGTCCGCCGCCACGCTCGCGGGGCTCGCGGGGCTCTACGCGAGCGAGGAGCTCGACGCGGAGTATCGCATCGCGGTGGCCGGAGACAGCCTCGTGCTCCGCCGGCGGAAGGCCGACGACGCGACGCTCCGGCCGGTGGACGACACGACCTTCACGGCCGGGCTGCGCACCATCCACTTCGAGCGCGACGGCGCGGGCCACGTGACCGGCTTGCGCATGAGCGGGACCCGCGTGCGCCGGGTCCGGTTCCGCCGCGAACGCTGACGGTTCCGCGGCGGAGGAGGGAGAGAATGGACACGTCGGAGGACTCACGTCGCTCGCGGCGACGCGCTGCGCCCCCGGCGGTGGCGCGCGCGCTCCTCGCGCTCCTCGCGCTCCTCGCGCTCCTCGCTCCCGCCTCGCTCGCCGCGCAGGACCCGCGGCCGTACACCCTCGGTGAGATCGTCGTGTCCGCGCGGAGCCCCGTATCCGAGGATGCCGCCACGGTGCGGGTGGTGACGGCGGCCGACATCCGGGCCGCGGGCGCCCGCACGCTGGACGAGGCGCTCGCGCTGCTTCCCGGCCTGGACGTGCGGACGGGCGGCGCGGGGGTCCCGCGCATCGACATGCGCGGGCTGCGGCCGCGCCACCTGATCCTGCTGCTCGACGGCGTGCCGCTCAACTCCACCTTCGACGGCCAGGCGGACCCGAGCTTCATCCCGGTCGAGGAGATCGCGCAGATCAAGCTGACGGGCGGCACCGGCTCCGTGCTCTACGGCCAGGGCGGCCTGGGCGGGGTGGTGGACATCATCACGCGGCGCGGGGATCCCGGGCTGTCGGGGCACCTGGGCGGGGAGGCGCGCGACGGCAACGGCCGGCTCGGCCGCCTTGCCCTCGGCGGCTCCGGCGGGCCGGTCTCCGCCTTCGCCTCCGCCAGCGCGCTCCGCAGCGACGGCTTCCCCGCCCGGCTTCCGGAGGGCGACCGCTTCACCCGGCAGAACAGCGCCCGGGACCGGACGAACCTCTTCGGCAGCGCGACGTGGCACCCCGCCCCCGCAGCGCGGCTCGGTCTCGTCCTCTCCCACGTGACCGGGAGCTACGGCATCCCACCCGGCCTCGCCGCGCCGGCGGACGACCCCTTCGCCGTGCGGCCCGTCTACGAGCGGATCGCCGACCTGGCCGGCACCACCGCGCAGCTCGCCGGGAGCTGGGGCGAGGCCGGGCCGCTCCAGGCGCGCGGCTGGGCCTACACGAACGCGCTCGCCGAGACCGACCTGCGCTACGACGACAGCACCTACACCTCGATGGCCGACCCGACGGTGCGGGGCACGTTCCGCGAGGTGAGCCACACCCGCCTCTCCGGCGCCGGCACCCAGCTGGCGTGGCGTGGCGGACGCGCTGGCCGGCTCACCCTCGGCCTCGACGCCGAGAGCGACCGCTGGCGCATGAAGGGCATCGTCCGCGACGTGCCCGTCGGCGGCACCGGTGGTGGCGGCGGCGGCGGTGGCGGTGGCGGCGGCGGAACCTTCGACACCCGCTCCGTCGCCGGCGAGCGGGGCCTCGGCCGCTACGGGGCGGCGCTCGAGTACGATGTTCGGCCGGCCCCGGCGCTCGGCTTCACGGCGGGCCTGTCCCGGCACTGGCTCACGCGCGGCGACGTGGGCACGGAGAGCGCGAGCGAGCTGGCGGGCGGCGTCGCCTGGAGCGTGGGAGGGATGCGGCTGCGGGCATCGGCGGCGCGGAAATTCCGGTTCCCCACCATCCGCCAGCTCTACGACGAGGATGGTGGGAACCCGACGCTCGGAACCGAGCACGCGAACGAGGTGGAGGTCGGCGTCGCGCGTGCGCTGGGCGCCGGCTCGCGCGTGGCGCTCACCGCCTACCGGCTGGACGTGCGCGGCTACATCGAGCGGCCCGCGCCGGGCGAGCCGTTCGCCAACCACGCCGCCTACCGCTTCGCCGGCGTCGAGGCCAGCGCGGAGACGCGGCCGGTCCGGGCGCTGCTGCTGCGCGGCGGCTACACGTACCTCGACGCGACGGACCGCTCTCCCGGCGCCGGCGGCCGCACGCTGCAGTACCGGCCGCGCGCGAAGGTCACGCTCGAGGGACGCTACGGCCTCCGACCCGGCCTCTCGCTCTCCGGCAGCATCATGCGCGTGTCGGGCGAGGTCTACGACTCGCGCCAGCCGCCGGCGCGGCAGGGCACGCTGCCCGCCTACACGCTCGTCTCGGGGCGCGCGGCGGAGCGCGTGGCGCGGGACCGGCTGGAGCTGTACGTGGGAGCGGACAACCTGCTCGACGCCGCCTACCAGGACGAGTACGGCTTCCCGCAGGCGGCCCGGATCTTCTACGCTGGGGCGGATGTCCACTTCTGACGGAGGGCATGGCATGGGACACAAGGGGCGGACCCCATGAGGTCGGCGGCGCTGCCGGTGCGCACCGGCGCGCGCGCGGGGTCGCGGCTGCCCTCGCTCGCCCGCACGGATGGCGACGTGGCCGCGACGGAGCTCGTCGTGCTCTCCCTGCTCGGCGCCGCCGCCGGCTGCCTGGCCGCACTCGTCAAGCTGCACCTGCGCGTGCCGGGCCACCAGATCATCTTCTCCGTCTTCCCCATGGCCCTCGGCGTCGCACTCGTCCCCCGCCGCGCCGCCGGCACCATCATGGGCGCATCCGCCCTCGTGGCCGCGCTGGCCCTGCGCGGCGCAGGCCTCGGCGAGATGGGCGGCGGGGCCTGGGCCAGCCTGCTCGCCGCCGGGCCGCTCCTCGACCTCGCGCTCGCCGGCGCACGCGGCGGCCTGCGCCTCTACGCCGCCTTCATCCTGGCCGGCCTCGGCGCCAACCTCCTCGCCCTCGCCGTGCGCGCTGCCCTCAAGCTCTCCGCCGGCGCCGCCGGGCCGGAGTGGGCCCGCTGGTGGCCCCGCGCCGGCGCCACCTACCTGGTCAGCGGCCTGCTCGCCGGGCTCCTCAGCGCCGCCGCCTGGTTCCATTTCCGCGACCGGCCGGGCGCGCCGGGCGTGGCGCCGTGATCCTCGTCGGCATCGACGACACCGACATCGAGGGCACCGAGGGCACCAACCAGATCGCGCGCCGCATCGCCCGCCGCCTCCCGCCCGGCTGCGTGGCCCGGGCCATCCTCCGCCACCAGCTCCTCTTCGATCCACGCGTCCCCTACACCACCGGAAACGGCTCCGCTTCCCTCCTCGTCGAGGCACCGGAAGCGGTCGCGGACGAGGTGGCCCGCGCCGCTCGCGCCGTCCTGCGGGGCCGCTTCGTCGCCGGCAGCGATCCCGGCCTGTGCGTGGCCCCGGCCGACGCGGTGCCGGTCGAGATCACGGCCTTCGGCCGCCTCTGCCAGTCGTCCCTCACCTCCGCAGCGGAGGCCTTCGCGCTCGCCGAGAGCGCGGGGCTGCCGCTCGAGGCGCTCGGCGGGTCGGGCGACGGCGTCATCGGCGCCCTCGCCGCCGTCGGCCTCCTTGCCGCCGGCGACGACGGCCGCGTGGTCGAGCTCGCCGGCTGGCCGTGGCCGGATCCGCTCGCGGGACGCCAGCCGCTCGCCGCCATCCACCGCCGCGGCGTGGCCGACGTGCGCGAGCGCGAGACCGACACCCCCATCCGGGACGGCACGGTGGACGTCGGCAAGCACCTCCGCCCCGCCTGGCGCGGCGGCCGCCCCATCCTCTACGTCGAGCCCGCCGGCCCCGGCGCCTGGCGGGCCATGAAGCTGCCCTGAGCGCTCTCCTCCCGTAGACTGGACCGTGGTCGCCGCGGCCGCCCGGTCGGCGGGGGTCCGGCGGCGCCGGAGCGAGTCCGGGCCGTCGCCGAATGCCCCGAACTGCCCCCCGGCCATGGTGCATAAACTATTGAGTCTCAACGTGTTATGTATAGCCGGCGGCGGCCCGATGGTTGCAGTAGAGGAGAGCGTGAACCCGCGTTGACCCCTGCGGAGGAGGACCGTGCAGCCGCGTGACCGACGAGAAGATAGCGCCCGGCCGGGCCGCGCCCGCGCCGGAATGGCCCTGATGCTTGCGCTCGTCGCGGCGCTCGGCGTGTCGGCGTGCGGCGGACGGAGCGCGGACGGCCGCGCGGGCGGCCAGACGGCCGCCGCGCCGCGGCGGACGGCGATGGAGTGGGTGCGCGGGCTTCTGGCGGCGGTGCCGCGGGACTCGGTGATCGAGGTCTCGCCGGCGGACACGCTGCACGTGAGCGCGGCCACGACGCACTTCTACCGGTGGCGGCTGTACAGGGCCGCGTGGACGGACGGGGAGCGGGTGCTGCCGGAGGGACGCGAGATGCTGGCGGCGATCGGCCGGGCGGGGGAGGACGGGCTGGATCCGCGCCACTACGGCTACACCGTGGCGCACGCGATCGAGGTGCGGCTGGACTCGGCGGACCTGTCGGACGACGCGCGTGCGCAGCTGCTGGGCTCGCTGGACGTGGTGCTGACGGAGGGCTTCAGCCGCTATGCGCGCGACCTGCTGCACGGCACGTTGGCCCCGGAGAAGACGGGGCTGGACTGGCGCATCCCGCACGACACGACGAGCGAGGAGAACGCGCTGAAGGATGTGCGGAACGGGATCTCGCCGGACAGCGTGGTGCGCCGGCTGCGGCCGCAGGTGCCGTACTACGGTCGTCTGATGGGTGCGCTTGCGCGCTACCGGGCGGTGGCGGCGCGGGGCGGCTGGCCGTCGGTTCCGGCATCGGAATCGAAGCTCCTGCCGGGGACGGATGGCGGCGCGGTGGTGGTCGCGCTGCGGCGGCGGCTCACCGCGGGCGATGACCCGGCCGAGGCGCACCTCGCCGGGGTGGGCGCGGCGCGGCCATCGGTGTTCGACGACTCGCTCGAGGCGGCGCTGGCGCACTTCCAGCGGCGCAACGGGATCATGGACGACGGCGTGCTGGGGCCGCACACGCTGGAGGAGCTGAACCACACGGTGCAGGAGCGGATTGCCGACCTGTCGCTGAACCTGGACCGTTGGCGCTGGCTGCCGCGCGAGTTGGGGAGCCGGTACGTGCTGGTGAACGTGGCGGGGTTCGAGCTGGAGGCCATCGAGGGCGGGCGGCCCGTGCTGTCGATGAACGTGGTGGTCGGCAAGGAGGGGTGGCATACGCCGATCTTCGCCGACACGATCAGGGACGTGATCGCGAACCCGTACTGGAACGTGCCGGAATCGATCGTGAAGGAGGAAGTGCTGCCCGGGATCCGGGAGGACCCCGGCTACCTGGCGCGCCACCACTTCGAGGTGCTCAGGGGCGACCACGTGGTGAGCCCGTCGGCCGTGGACCTCTCCAACACCGGCGCGTACCAGGTCCGGCAGCGGCCGGGCGCGGAGAACGCGCTGGGGAGCCTGAAGTTCGTGTTCCCGAACCGCTTCAACATCTACCTGCACGGCACGCCCGCGCAGCACCTGTTCTCGGAGACCGAGCGCGCGTTCAGCCACGGCTGCATCCGGCTCGAGAAGCCGCGCGAGCTGGCCGACCTCCTGCTCGCGAACGGATCCAATGTCTCGCCGGACAGCCTGGAGACGCTGCTCGCCTCGGGCGACAACCACTGGATCCGGCTGCGGCCCGGCGTGCCCGTCTACATCCTGTACTTCACCGCCTGGGTGGACCCGGACGGCACCACGCGCTTCCTCCACGACGTCTACGGCCGCGACGCCAGGCTGCGGCAGATGGCGCTGGCGGGCTGAGGCGCGGACCGGTCCAGCCGGCGGCCCGCTCGCCGCTCCTCCATGCAGCGTACGGAACCAACCGGGCTCCGGGCGGGTTCGACTGTCGAACCCGACCCGGAGGTGCGTCGTGGACCGCAAGAGCTTCCTCAAGGGATTCCTCGGGCTGGCCGCCATCCCCGCCGCCAGGCTCGTCTGGCCGCTCGGCCACGGCGCCGGCGCGCAGGAGGCCGTGCCCGCCGGCGCGACGGGCGGCCCGGGCATCCGGCCGCTGCACAAGTCGAAAGCGGAGTGGCGGAAGCTGCTCCCCGGCGCCGCCTTCGCCGTGCTCTTCGAGGAGGCGACGGAACGGCCGTTCTCCAGCCCGCTGAACGACCAGCACGACGCGGGCATCTTCATCTGCGCCGCCTGCTTCCTGCCGCTCTTCGACTCCTCCCGGAAGTTCGACAGCGGCACCGGCTGGCCGAGCTTCTGGGCGCCGATGGAGGGGCGGCTCGGCACCAAGCAGGACTTCAAGCTCGTGGTCCCGCGCACCGAGTACCATTGCGTCCGCTGCGGCGGCCACCAGGGGCACGTCTTCCGCGACGGCCCCCGCCCGACCGGGCTGCGCTACTGCAACAACGGCCTCGCCCTCCACTTCGTTCCCCACGGACAGCCGCTCCCGGCGCTCAGGACCTGAGCAGGCGACGCCGCCCCCGGAGGGCCGCTCGCGCCCTCCCTGCTCCGAACCCGGCGCCGGCCGCGGGCCCGGCACGATAGATTGCGGCCATGGACGAGCCGCGCATCGACAGGTTCCGGGCCGCCCGCCGCGACCCCGCGAGCGCCGTGCTCGAGGGCTTCCACCCGCTCAAGCACGCGCTCCGCTTCGAGGCCAATGTCCTGGAGATCGTGACGGCCGACCCCGACCGGCTCGAGGCGCTCGCCCGCATGCTCGCGCCGGACGTCCTGCCCCGCCTCCACCACGCCACGGTCGTCCCGCCGGACGTCTTCGCCCGCCTCTCGCCCACCCCGCTCCGCGAGCCGGTGATCGCGCTCGCGCGACGTCCCCCGAGCGATCCCGCCGCCGCGCTCGCCTCCTCCGGGGCCGCCCCCGTGGTGCTGCTCGAGCGCCCGCGCCACCTCGGCAACGTGGGCGCCGTTGTGCGCGTCGCGGCCGCGGCCGGAGCCGCCGCCGTGCTGACCACCGGCGAACACGATCCCTGGCACCCGCAGGCGCTGCGCGGCGCCGCCGGCCTCCACTTCGCGCTCACCGTCGGCCGCATCGAGGCCATGCCGCCGCACACCCGCCCGCTCGTGGCCCTCGACCCCGAGGGCGAGCCGTTGCGCCCCGGCCTCATCCCCGCCCGCGCGCTCCTGGCCTTCGGCTCCGAGCGGCACGGCCTCGGCGACGCCCTGCGCTCCGCCGCCGCCCTGCGCGTCGCGATCCCGATGCGCCCCCGCGTCTCCAGCCTCAGCCTCGCCACCGCCGTCGCCATCGCGCTCTACACGCCGCCGGCCCCGGACCCACGCTGAGCCCGGCGCCTCGGTCGGTGCGCCACACGCAGCGCGTATCCGGCATCCCGTCCGCACTTGCGGAACCCACCCCCCTCCCCGAGAGTATTGCTCCCCCGCCGCCCGCCCACCGCGGAGCGGCGGCCTTCTCCACCGTACGGGACGCGCCGATGATCGCAGTCGATGTGGGCAGGGTGTTCTCCCGGGCCTCGCTGGAGCTGCCCGGGTTCCTCTCGTCATACGCGATGTACGGAGCGATCGGGTTTCGCTATGCGGTGCTGCCGGCGCTGGGGACGCGCGTGGTGGAGTCGCGCGCGCTGGTGCGGGAGCGGGCGGCGAAGCGGGCGGCGATCATCGGCGCGATCGGCGCGATCGTCGCCTTCGGCTTCACCGGCCGCACGATTGCCGGCGCGGCGGCCCGGATGCACCTGGGCTTCTGGCCGGCCATCGGCTCGAACGGGATGCTGCTCGCCATGGCGATCCTCGCGACCGCCTCTCTGGTCGGGTTCCTGCTGGCCGTGCGCGCGCCGGGGATCGGCTGGCCGCTCGCCGCCCTCGCGACCATCGCGCTGGCGCTCAGGAACCTGGCGCTCGGGCGCTTCCGCGGGCTCATCAACCCCGTCCACGTGCTGGCGGGCGGGCTCTGGCTGGGGACGCTCTTCGTGGTGCTGACCGCGGGGCTCACGGTCGCGCTGCGGCGCGACGTGCCGCGCGAGGTGGGGGGCAGCGCCGCGGCCGAGATGATCCACGCCTTCTCGCCGCTCGCGCTGGTCGCCGCAACCTGCCTGGCGCTGTCCGGCCTGCTCACGGCCTACAACCACATCGGCCACTGGGTGGACCTCTGGACCACCGCCTACGGCATCACGCTGCTCGTCAAGCTGGCGGTCGTGGCCACGGTGGTCGTCCTCGGCGCCTGGAACTGGCGGCGCATGCGCCCCGCGCTCGGCGCCCCGGGGGCCGCTCACGCGCTGCGGCGGACGGCCACCACGGAGCTGTGCGTCGCGCTGCTGGTCCTGATCGTGACCTCGGTGCTGGTCAGCCTGCCCGCCCCGCGCGAGATCGAGGAGCGGGCCCGGCGGGCACAGGAGCGGCCCGGCGTCCAGAACGTGCAGCCCGCGGCCGAGGGCGCGGCGGCGCCCGGCGCGGCGACGGCTCGGCCGGCCCCGGGCACGCCTCGCTGAGCGGCCTCAGGCGGTGGCGCCGGCGGCCGGGCGGACGCAGCGCTTGATGCTCGTGTCTCCGCGCACGCTGGGCGGACATCAGCGTGCGCTGGTTCAGAAGGGCGGTATCTCCCCGCCGTGCTCGCCCCGGCCCTGGGGCTCGACGAACACCCGTGTCACGTGCGGGTCGGCGTCGCGGAGCCGCCGCTCCAGCCGGTTGATCGCGTCGGCCGCGTCCTCCACCGTCGCGCCGCTGCGGAAGCGGACCTCGAGATTGAGGAGCACCTCGTCCGGGCTCAGCTGCAGCGTCAGGATCCGGCCGATCCCGGCGGTGATCCCATCCTCGGAGGTGATCTGCCGGATGCGCTCGACCAGCCGCGGATCGGCGCGCTCGCCGATCAAAAGGCCACGCGTCTCCCACGAGAGCCAGACCGCCACGACCGCCAGGATCCCGCCGATCACGATGGACAATGCCGCATCGATCCACGGCGCATCGAGACGGTGCGAGAGGTAGACGCCCAGGAAAGCGACGAGCAGCCCCACGAGCGCCGCCGTGTCCTCGCCGAGCGGGATGTAGAGGCTGGGGTCCTTGCTCCGGCGGAGCGCCTCGCGGAACGGCAGGTCCTCCTGCTTCTGCGCGAGGAACCGGCGCAGCCCGACCACCCAGGAGGCGCCCTCGGCGAGCGCCGCCACGCCGAGGACGACGTAGTTCCACGTCGGGTCCTCCAGCTTGCCGCGCCCGGCGAGGATGTGGTGGACGCCCTCGTAGATCGACAGGCCGCCGCCGATCGCGAAGAGGACCATGGCCACGATCAGCGCCCAGAAGTAGACCTCCTGCCCGTAGCCGAACGGATGCTCCGCGTCCGGCGGCCGGTCGCCGCGCTTCTCGCCGAGCAGCAGCAACGCCTCGTTGCCCGTGTCCGCCAGCGAGTGGATCCCCTCCGCCAGCAGCGCCGAGCTGCCGGTCGCCGCCGCCGCCCCGAACTTCGCCACCATGATCACGAAATTCGCCGTCATCGCCGCGTACACGACCACGCGGTTGCCGCTCGAGCGCTCGGCCACGAACCCTCCTTCCCGCCGCCCGTCGAGACGGGGGCGAAGGACGGCAAGATCGGCACCGCCGAGGGAAGCGGCGGCGCGGCGGGTGAGGTGACAGAAGCGGAGAGGGATCCCGGCCGGGAGGACATGCGCGGCCGCGCCGCGCGGCGACGCCGCGGGCGGCCTCAGGCGCGCGAGCGGCTCGGGGGGAGCGAGAGGTGGAAGGTCGTGCCCGCGCCGGGCGCGCTCTCGACGGTGAGCGTGCCGCCGAGGCGGTGGGCGAGCGTACGGCTCACGGCCAGGCCCAGCCCGATGCCGCCCTTGGCGCGCGTGCTCGACTGGTCGGCCTGCGTGAACGGCTCGAAGATCCGCTCCAGGTGCTCGGCCGCGATTCCCGGCCCGGTGTCGCGGACGCGGATGCGGAGCGGGTCGCCCGCCTCGAGCTCGAGCGCGACCTCGCCGCGGTCGGTGAACTTCACCGCGTTGCCCAGCAGGTTGAGGAGGATCTGGCGCAGCTTGCCCGCATCGGTCTCCGCGCCCACGCCCTCGGGCGGCAGGAGCGCGCGCAGCAGGAGCCCCTTCTGCTCCGCCTCCGGCTCGAACAGCGCCAGGCTCTCGGCCGCGAGCGCCGTCACATCGACGACGCCGAAGCGGAACTCGGCCCGCCCGGCCTCGACCTGCGAGTAGGCGAGGATGTCGTCGATGATGGTGACAAGGTGCCAGGCGCTCGTCTTCACGTGCAGGAGGTGCTCCTTCTGCCGCTCCCCCATCGTGCCCCACACCTCGCTCAGAAGCAGGTCCGCGTAGCCGATCACCGTCGTCAGCGGCGTCCGCAGCTCGTGGCTCATGACCGCCAGGAACTCGCTCTTGGCCCGGCTCGCCGCTTCCGCGACGGCCCGCGCCTTCCGCTCCGCCGCGTACAGCCGGGCCCGCTCCAGCGCCTGCACGCACTGGCTCGCGAGCGTGAGCGCGAACGCCCGCTCGTCCGCATCGAGGCTGCGCCCGCGCGGCAGCGCGAGCTCGATCCCGCCGCGCACCTCTCCCTGCGAGATCAGCGGCAGCGCGACGAAGACGTCCGCCCCCGCATCGCGCCGAACCGCGTCCAGCAGAGGCTGCGGCTGCGGCTCCCGCTCCGTGGCTGTGAACACCGGACGTGCCTCGCGGACCGCCACGCAGATCGGCAGCGCCGTGGACAGCGGCAGCGCGACAGCCGCGTCCACGTGGCGCCGCGCCGCGCCGACCACGTGCACCACGTGCAGCGCCCCGTCCGCCGGATCCAGCAGCGCCATCATGCCGGTCACGGCGCCCAACGCGTCCGCGCCCTCCTCCAGGCAGCAGCGTGCCACCTCCTCGCGCGTGACCGCCCGCGCCAGCGAGGCGGAGACCCGCTGCAGGCGCGCCGCCCGACCGACCGCGCGCTCCGCCGCCCGCCGGGCCTGCCGCTCGGCGTCGAAGAGGCGCGCCCGCTCGAGCGCCTGCCCGCACAGCTCCGTCAGCATGGCCGCGAACGCACGGTCCTCCGCGTGCCAGGGCTTCGGCTCGCGGAACAGCAGCGACCACGCACCGAGGATGCGCCCGTTCGCGATGAGCGGCGCGGACGCCTGCGCCTCGAAGCCGGGGAGCTCGGGCGTCGAGCCGAAGACCGCATCCCGCGCCGCCCTCGACTCCAGGTACAGCGGCT
The DNA here is from genome assembly GCA_963708135.1 of uncultured Gemmatimonadales bacterium. Lineage (GTDB taxonomy): Bacteria > Gemmatimonadota > Gemmatimonadetes > Longimicrobiales > RSA9. The sequence goes on from OY970192.1 coordinate 3,638,831, forward strand.
CGCGCAGGCGCACCGCCCGGGTGATCGGCGCCTCCACGGAGAGCGGGATCCGCTGCCACGCACCCTGAAAGGCGGTCGGCAGCCCCACCGTCTCTACCGCCTCGAGCCCGGTGCCGTCGCGGGTGAGGAGTGCGAGCACGCCGGCGTCCGCCTCGAGCGCGCGCATGCTCGCCGCGACTGCAGCGCGCGCGACCTCGGCGGGAGTCAGGGCGCGGGAGAGCGCCGCGGTGAACTGCTGCAGCTGGAGCAGCCGGACGGTGCGGTCGAAGCCGACATCGGCGCCAGCGGGGCCGACCTCGACCACGAGGGGGGACGGCGCAGGGCCGCCGTGTGCGGGCGCGCCTCCGGCCTGACGGGCCGGTCGCGCACCCGCCGCTTCGCCCCCGGATTCGTGAGGAAAAGGAACGGCGTCCGACGGCAGCGGAGTCACGCGCCGGTCGGGATGGGAGAGGATGACACCGGGGGCCGAGTATACGCAGCAGGACCCGCCACCGCCAGCCCGGTCCTGCGGGAGCTTGCGGCGCACGGCATCACGGCTTCATTTTTTCGGCTGGCCTCCGGGCTCCGGACCGGATCGCCGCCCCAATCTCGCAGCCATTTTCGCGCGGCGCCGCAGCCGCCACGGGAGTCGTTCGCACGATTCTCGCTTGGCGTGGGCCTGGCGCCGCTTGCACGTGTTGCACGAAGGGAGCAGCAGAGATGAGCACGACCCCGTCCCCGAAGAGGCCCTCTCAGCCCGCCGGCCGCCGCGCCGTGGTCCTCCTGCCGATCGCGCTGGCGATCCTGGCGGCGGGCGCCTGGCTCGCGGGCATCCGCCCGCCGAGCGCCGGGGCGCAGGGGGCGCTGCGCGGGATCGAGCTCGCACAGCCCATCCCCAAGCCGGACTTCACCCTCACCGACACCCACGGGCGGCCTTTCGACTTCCGGGCTCGCACCGCCGGCTCGCTCACGCTGCTCTACTTCGGCTACACGCACTGCGCCGACATCTGCCCCACGCGCATGCGCGACATCGCCGCGGCGCTCGCGCAGGTGCGGCCGGCGGTGCGGCGGCGGGTGCGGGTCGTCTTCATCTCGACGGACCCCGACCGCGACTCCGCCGCGCGCATCCGGCAGTGGCTGGACGGCATCGATCCCACGTTTATCGGCCTGCGCGGCCCGCTCGACGCGGTGAACGCCGCGCAGGCCGCGCTGCACCTGGGAGCGGCGCGGAAGGAGGCCGCCGCCCCGGCAGGTGCGCCATACCAGGTCACCCACGCCGCGGAGCTCGTCGCCTTCTCCCCGGACGGCCCGGCGCGCGTGCTGTATCCGCCCACCGACGGCCGGCGGGAGCTGGCCCATGACCTGCCGCTCCTCGTCGCGGGCGGCTCTTGACCGCAACGCCCCGCTGCTCGGGGGACACGAGACTCGAGCCCGTGAGAACGTGCCATGGCCACTGCTGAGCGCTTCCTCGGATCCGCCGCGCGCCCCGCGCGCCCCGCGCGCCTCGACAAGGCCGACAAGTGGCTGGTGGGGCCGGCCTACGACCTGATCCTCATCATCTTCTCGTCCTCGCTGCTCGTCTTCCCCCACCTCACGCACGCCTACCTGAAGAGCAACATCGCGGTGGACCTCATCGTGACCATGCTCATCGGCGGGCCGCACCTCTTCGCGACCTACACGATGACGCTCATGGAGCCGGGGTTCCGGGCGCGCTATCCCCGCTACTCGAAGGGCGCGTACCTGCTCCCGATCATCATCGTGACCATGGCCGCCGTGAACCTGACGCTGCTGGTCACCATCTTCTTCTTCTGGGCGTCGATCCACGTGATCCACCAGGCCGCCTTCATCGCGGACGCCTACCGGATGAAGGACCCGCGCGGCTGGTCGCGCTGGTCGCGCTTCATCGACTACGGCCTGCTCTTCACCTGCATGTACCCGATCGCCACGCAGCGCCTCATGCACGGCAGCTTCCAGACGGGCGGCCGCACGCTCCTGTTCCCGCCCTTTCTCAAGTCGATGGACTGGCTGCCCTACCTCATCGGCGCCGTCTTCGTCTCCTTCCTGGCCGCCTTCATCGTGAAGACGATCGATGAGCTGCGCACGGGCCGCTTCCACGGACCGAAGACGCTCCACATGACGGTCGCCACCGGGCTGTTCCTGGTCACGCCGCTGCTGCCCAACCTGGACGTCGCCTTCCAGGGGCTGAACGTCTGGCACTCGTTCCAGTACCTGGCGGTCGTGCTCTACCTGAACCGGCTGCGCGAGTCCCGTGGCCTGATCGGATCCGACGTGGTGCGGAAGGTCTCCGGCAGGGGCTGGCGCCTCTACGCCCTCTGCCTCGCCTTCACCATCGGCGCCGGCCTCCTCTTCCTCGGGCTCCTCGACGTCGTCGTGCACCAGGGGTGGTTCGAGACCGGAAGCCGCATGAACAGCCTCTTCTTCGGACCCGTCTACTCGAACCAGCACTACTTCGCCTTCTACAGCGTGGTGCTCTCGTTCCTGCTCGTGCACTACTACTTCGACCACTTCCTCTTCCTCTACGTGGACGAGGAGATCACGCCCAGGTTCGAGCCGCTGCGAGAGGCGGCCTGACGCACCGCGGCGGCCGCCGGGACGAGCCTTCGTCCCGCCGGCCGCCGGTTCCGTTCGGGCACCACCCGCCCCCAGACCGCGCACCCGCCGGAGGCCACGATGCCGCAGGATTCCACGCCCGGACCGCGCCGGGCCGCACTCGCCGCGCTGCTGCTCCTCGCCGGCGCGATCCCATCCGCGCAGGCCGCCGGACAGGCGGCTCGTGCGGCCCCGGCGGCGCCGCGGCCGGACACCACCGGAAAGCCGATCGTGATCGGCCGGGAGGCCACGCTCCACTCGCGCATCCTCGAGGAGGATCGCAGGCTCCTCATCCACCTGCCCCGGAGCTACGCGGAGCATCCCGACGAGCGCTACCCGGTGATGATCCTGCTCGACGGGGATGCGCACATCGTCGAGGCCACCGGCATCGTCGAGTCGCTGGCCAGCAACTGGCGCGTCCCCGAGATGATCATCGTCGGCGTCCCGAACACCGACCGCACCCGCGACCTCACGCCGGCGGCCGCCTCCGACAGCGTGCGCATGAAGATGCCGTACGGAACCGACAGCCTGACGCAGCACTTCCCCACCGCCGGCGGGGCCGACCGCTTCCTGCGCTTCCTCACGGAGGAGCTGCGGCCGTGGCTGGCCGCGCGCTACCGGACGCTGCCCTACCACGTGCTGGTGGGGCACTCCTTCGGCGGCCTGTTCGCCCTGCACGTCCTCATGAGCGCTCCCGCCAGCTATGACGCCTACGTGGCGGTGAGCCCCAGCCTGTGGTGGAACGGCGGCTCGCTCGTCGCGGACGCGCCCGCCGCGCTCTCCCGGCTGCCGCTCGCCGGCCGCGCCCTCTACATGACCGTAGGCGACGAGGGCCCCGTCATGCTCGACCCGATCTCCGCCTTCGCCGCCGACCTCGGGCGCACCCGCCCCGCCGGCCTCCGCTGGTGGTTCCGGGCGCGCCACGGCGAGACGCACAACAGCAATCCGCACGGCTCAATGTACGACGGCCTCGACTCCATCTTCTCCCCGTGGGCCGTGCCCGACTCGCTCGTGCTCACGGCGGACGTGCCCGCCGTGCAAGCGCACTACGCCGCGCTCTCCTCCCGGCTGGGCACCCGCGTACCCCCGCCCGAGTCGCTGCTCGAGATGATCGGCGGCGTCATGCTCCAGATCGGGCGCCCGGCCAGGGCGCTCCCCGCGTTCCGCCAGGCCGCCACCGACCATCCCCGCTCGTGCGGCGCCCGCGCGGGGCTGGCCCGGACGCTCGAGGCCACGGGCGAGCTGGCGGACGCCGCCGAGACGTGGGACGAGGCGGCCCGCCTCGCCGCGGCCGCGCACGACGAGACCACCGCCGCGGAGTACCGGAAGAACGCCGCCGCGGCCAGGAAGAAGGGGGCGGCGCGATGAGGGCGGGCGAGCGGCGCGCGCCGGCGGCCGGTGGAGGGCGGACGCCGTGACCGAGCGGCTCTACTACACGGACCCCCGTCTCGAGGCCTTCGCCGCGCGCGTGGAGGAGACGCGCGACCAGGGCCGGCGGCTCTACCTCGACCGCACCGCCTTCTATCCCACCTCCGGCGGGCAGCCGCACGACACCGGCACGCTGGCCGGCGTGCCCGTCCTCGACGTGGTGGACGAGGGCGAGCGCATCGCGCACGTGCTGGCGGAGCCCGCCGCCGCCGCGGGCGAGGAGGTCGAGGGCAGGATCGACTGGCCGCGTCGCTTCGACCACATGCAGCAGCACACGGGGCAGCACCTGCTGTCGGCGATCTTCTCCGATGCCTTCGGGCTGGAGACCGTCAGCGTCCACTTCGGCGAGGACGCCTCCACGCTCGACCTCACCGTCCACGGGCTGGATCCCGCCATGCTGCTCGAGGCCGAGGCGCGCGCCAACGCCGCCATCTGGGAGGACCGCCCCGTGACGGTCGGCTTCGAGGACGCGGACGCGGCCATGGCCGCCGGGCTGCGCAAGCCGACGGAGCGCGAGGGCCGGCTCCGCGTCGTCGCCATCGAGGGGCTGGACCGCAGCGCCTGCGGCGGCACCCACGTCGAGTCAACCGGCCGGATCGGCGCCATCCTGCTGCGCCGGACCGAGCGGATCCGAAGTGAGACGCGCGTGGAGTTCCTGTGCGGCGGGCGCGCCATCCGCCGCGCCCGCGCCGACTTCGCCGCGCTCACCCTGGCCGCGCGCGTCTTCTCCGCGCCGATCGACGAGGTGCCCGCGCTCGTCGAGTCCCAGCAGCGGCAGCTCCGGACGCTCCAGTCGGACCGGAAGAGTCTCGACCAGGAGCTGGCCGCCTTCCGCGCGCGCGACCTCTACGAGCGGACGCCGCCGGCCGCCGACGGGGTCCGGCGCGCCGTGCACGCCGTCACCCCCGGCGCGGCGGACGAGCTGCGCGCGCTCGCGCTCGCCTTCACCGCCCTCCCGAAGGCGCTCCTCGTCGGCTCCGTGGAGAGCCCGCCCGTCGTGCTCCTGGCCACATCCGAGGACTCCGGCATCGAGGCCGGCACCGCGCTGCGCTGCGTGCTCGACGAGCTCGGCGGCCGCGGCGGCGGGTCCGCGCGCATCGCCCAGGGCAGCCTGCCCGACGCCGCCGCCCTCGCCCGCGCCGTCGAGCTGCTCGCCGGCTGATCTCGCCGGGAGGTGCCGACACCCTGAGGCTCGTCCCCCCCACCGAGGGGGACATTCTTAGTCGCCACAAGTGGGACATTTTCAGCCGCCATTGACAGGGGGAGCCGCGCCGTAGCGACTCTGCTGGGTCAGCCGGAGCGGTCCATCCCCGCGCCTGCGGGGGAGCCCGGCGAGATCGAGCCGTCCGAATAGAACACTTGGGTCCATCCCCGCGCCTGCGGGGGAGCCTGGGTGGACCTCGGGGCGAAGATCAACGCACAGGGTCCATCCCCGCGCCTGCGGGGGAGCCTCAACACGTATCTCATCTCCGGCGCTTATCTCGGGTCCATCCCCGCGCCTGCGGGGGAGCCACCGTCTTCCGGCATCCGGCACAGAGGTACGACGGTCCATCCCCGCGCCTGCGGGGGAGCCCCCGTGGCAATGCGGGCAGTCCACGAGCTCGAGGGTCCATCCCCGCGCCTGCGGGGGAGCCCCGCCGAACGCGAGCATCGCCTCCTCGTCCAGCGGTCCATCCCCGCGCCTGCGGGGGAGCCACGAGCCCATACGCCTCGTTCGCGACCCTGAACGGTCCATCCCCGCGCCTGCGGGGGAGCCTGATCGCAGCGCAGCAGGCGGGTGCCACCGAACGGTCCATCCCCGCGCCTGCGGGGGAGCCCTGTACCGGGAGGGCGAGGGTTGGTTTTGGTGGGGTCCATCCCCGCGCCTGCGGGGGAGCCCGCAGGGTGCCGGTCGAGTCGAATACGGCGATGGGTCCATCCCCGCGCCTGCGGGGGAGCCATGTGCTCCGGCCCGGCGCTCTGGAGGACGACCGGTCCATCCCCGCGCCTGCGGGGGAGCCCGGGGCGCCCCCAGCGCCGGCCGGGGGATCCAAGGTCCATCCCCGCGCCTGCGGGGGAGCCTCTCACCCCGGACCAGCTCCGCCATCGGGCTCCGGTCCATCCCCGCGCCTGCGGGGGAGCCCCAGAGGCACGCGCGGCACAGCACCACACCATCGGTCCATCCCCGCGCCTGCGGGGGAGCCGAGAGCTACCGCGGCCCGGGGAAGGACGGGGAAGGTCCATCCCCGCGCCTGCGGGGGAGCCCGTCCAGTCCCAGGTGGACGCACGGGACTCCCGGGTCCATCCCCGCGCCTGCGGGGGAGCCGCGTTCCGGGACATGGCGCCCATGCTTCGCAGCGGTCCATCCCCGCGCCTGCGGGGGAGCCGAGTCCATCGGCGCGATCATCGACCCCACCGCAGGTCCATCCCCGCGCCTGCGGGGGAGCCTAGATCGCGAGGCGCTTGTCCTGGCGGATCCAGGGTCCATCCCCGCGCCTGCGGGGGAGCCTCCGTCCAACCGCAGTAGCACCGCACGAGTCCAGGTCCATCCCCGCGCCTGCGGGGGAGCCGTGCACGGCCCCCACTACGTGGATCTGCACGTGGGTCCATCCCCGCGCCTGCGGGGGAGCCGGCGCATGAGGCACTGAGATGGAGTTTCTGAGCGGTCCATCCCCGCGCCTGCGGGGGAGCCCCGACGACGGAGCCGCTCCTGATCGCGGGGCAGGGTCCATCCCCGCGCCTGCGGGGGAGCCAGACCCTCGCGGATTCCACTGCGGCGCTGGTCGGGTCCATCCCCGCGCCTGCGGGGGAGCCATCGCTCCCCGGGCGGCGGTGGGCGACGCTGAGGGTCCATCCCCGCGCCTGCGGGGGAGCCTAGATCGCGAGGCGCTTGTCCTGGCGGATCCAGGGTCCATCCCCGCGCCTGCGGGGGAGCCTCCGTCCAACCGCAGTAGCACCGCACGAGTCCAGGTCCATCCCCGCGCCTGCGGGGGAGCCGTGCACGGCCCCCACTACGTGGATCTGCACGTGGGTCCATCCCCGCGCCTGCGGGGGAGCCGGCGCATGAGGCACTGAGATGGAGTTTCTGAGCGGTCCATCCCCGCGCCTGCGGGGGAGCCCCGACGACGGAGCCGCTCCTGATCGCGGGGCAGGGTCCATCCCCGCGCCTGCGGGGGAGCCAGACCCTCGCGGATTCCACTGCGGCGCTGGTCGGGTCCATCCCCGCGCCTGCGGGGGAGCCATCGCTCCCCGGGCGGCGGTGGGCGACGCTGAGGGTCCATCCCCGCGCCTGCGGGGGAGCCTTCCCGACCGTCCCGGTGATGCTCGCGAGCTCGGGTCCATCCCCGCGCCTGCGGGGGAGCCACGCGGACGTCGGCCAGGGCGACCTGCTGGTGGGGTCCATCCCCGCGCCTGCGGGGGAGCCGGCCCGTCCCAGCGGCCGAGTGGCGCGTCGGACGGTCCATCCCCGCGCCTGCGGGGGAGCCCGTGGATGCGGGGTCCGTCGCCGTGCACCGTGAGGTCCATCCCCGCGCCTGCGGGGGAGCCCCCATGTGGCGCAGCCAGAGCGCGTCCGCCTCGGGTCCATCCCCGCGCCTGCGGGGGAGCCTCGAAGAACCCCGGAGGGACGGGAATCGCGCCGGGTCCATCCCCGCGCCTGCGGGGGAGCCGGTCGTAGATCACCTCCACGCGCACCACAACCCGGTCCATCCCCGCGCCTGCGGGGGAGCCTGGGACGCGGCAGAGCAGGACGTCGCCTCGGAGGGTCCATCCCCGCGCCTGCGGGGGAGCCTCCCACGCGAACTCCGACAGCGGCCGATGCACGGGTCCATCCCCGCGCCTGCGGGGGAGCCGCGGGAATGGGACGGCGACGGCGGCCTCCAGTGGGTCCATCCCCGCGCCTGCGGGGGAGCCGGTGTCGAGAGCGGCACCGGGACAGGGAAGTCGGGTCCATCCCCGCGCCTGCGGGGGAGCCCAGCGGCGCTTCATCGTCGAAGAGTGCGCGTGCGGTCCATCCCCGCGCCTGCGGGGGAGCCGTCTGGCACTCGCTCGGCTCGGCTGCCTCGCCGGGTCCATCCCCGCGCCTGCGGGGGAGCCCGACGCTGCGCGGCCACCGGCAATGGGACAAGGGGTCCATCCCCGCGCCTGCGGGGGAGCCAGGACAGGGGAAGACATGCAGCAGCGCGCGTCCGGTCCATCCCCGCGCCTGCGGGGGAGCCCCCAGCGCGAGCGCGACGTTCTCGAGCGAGTGGGGTCCATCCCCGCGCCTGCGGGGGAGCCGAGAGCTACCGCGGCCCAGGCAGAGACGGCGAGGGTCCATCCCCGCGCCTGCGGGGGAGCCCCGAACCAGTCGCGCAGCTGAGCCTCCTGCCGCGGTCCATCCCCGCGCCTGCGGGGGAGCCCAGCGTGCGGGTTCGCCGTCCTCCATCTCGACGGGTCCATCCCCGCGCCTGCGGGGGAGCCAGGCGCTGCCGGATGGTCTTGTCGCTCGCCGCCGGTCCATCCCCGCGCCTGCGGGGGAGCCGATGTTGCGCACGTTGGCGCGGTCCATCGCGAGGGTCCATCCCCGCGCCTGCGGGGGAGCCACGTCCATGGGCGTCCTCTCCGCGAGCAAAACCGGTCCATCCCCGCGCCTGCGGGGGAGCCCTTCATAGGTCCTCCTCGGCTTCTCTCCAACACGGTCCATCCCCGCGCCTGCGGGGGAGCCCGGTCGATGTAACCGTCGAAGTAGAGCTGCCAGGGTCCATCCCCGCGCCTGCGGGGGAGCCGAACGCGGCATTGACCTCGGTCGAGGACGGCGGGGTCCATCCCCGCGCCTGCGGGGGAGCCAGGCGCTTCTCCGCCCATGACTCCTCGTCATACGGTCCATCCCCGCGCCTGCGGGGGAGCCATTCGTCCACCACAGCTCCGTAGATGTGCGAGGGGTCCATCCCCGCGCCTGCGGGGGAGCCGTGCGCGAGTCAATCTCGATCCACTGGTCGAAAGGTCCATCCCCGCGCCTGCGGGGGAGCCGGGAGACGACCCTTGACACGGCGATCCGCCTAGGGTCCATCCCCGCGCCTGCGGGGGAGCCGCCCAGCCGCTCGTGTCGATCGTGCCGGCGGTGGGTCCATCCCCGCGCCTGCGGGGGAGCCTCTTGGGCGTCCATCCAGTTGCAACGTCGGAACGGTCCATCCCCGCGCCTGCGGGGGAGCCTCGCTGGCCGAATCTGTGACCCACGGCGGGTCCGGTCCATCCCCGCGCCTGCGGGGGAGCCGTGCGCGCGGAACGGCAGCGTCGCCGTGCATCGGGTCCATCCCCGCGCCTGCGGGGGAGCCTGCTCACCGGCTCAGCTCCCGGCCTCGAGCTGGGGTCCATCCCCGCGCCTGCGGGGGAGCCATCGCCCTCGGGTCCGGCGGCCGCGGCGTCTGGGGTCCATCCCCGCGCCTGCGGGGGAGCCGCGCCCGCCACGGTCACGGTCATGAGCTCGGAGGGTCCATCCCCGCGCCTGCGGGGGAGCCTGATGTTCTTCCGAATGCCGTCCATCATGTCGGGGTCCATCCCCGCGCCTGCGGGGGAGCCTCCATCTCCGGGTCCTGCACGTAGAAGCCCATGGGTCCATCCCCGCGCCTGCGGGGGAGCCCTCTATGCGCTGAACGGCGTCAACAGCACGGCGGGTCCATCCCCGCGCCTGCGGGGGAGCCAATGTTGCGCACGTTGGCGCGGTCCATCGCGAGGGTCCATCCCCGCGCCTGCGGGGGAGCCACGTCCATGGGCGTCCTCTCCGCGAGCAAAACCGGTCCATCCCCGCGCCTGCGGGGGAGCCCTTCATAGGTCCTCCTCGGCTTCTCTCCAACACGGTCCATCCCCGCGCCTGCGGGGGAGCCCGGTCGATGTAACCGTCGAAGTAGAGCTGCCAGGGTCCATCCCCGCGCCTGCGGGGGAGCCGAACGCGGCATTGACCTCGGTCGAGGACGGCGGGGTCCATCCCCGCGCCTGCGGGGGAGCCAGGCGCTTCTCCGCCCATGACTCCTCGTCATACGGTCCATCCCCGCGCCTGCGGGGGAGCCCCCGATCCGCAGCGGCTCGCGGCGATCCTGAGGGGTCCATCCCCGCGCCTGCGGGGGAGCCTCGTGGTCATCGCCGTGATCCTCCCCACGCGAGGGTCCATCCCCGCGCCTGCGGGGGAGCCGGGTTACACCCATCGGCGCTGCGCCTTACTGGCGGTCCATCCCCGCGCCTGCGGGGGAGCCAGCGCATGGACGGAAGCGAAGCTCAACGCGATGGGTCCATCCCCGCGCCTGCGGGGGAGCCCGCACCGCCTCCAGTGCGAAGCCCATGATCGCGGGTCCATCCCCGCGCCTGCGGGGGAGCCCCGACGTGGCTGCGATGCCCCTCTCCGAAACAGGGTCCATCCCCGCGCCTGCGGGGGAGCCCAGACGCGCGACGGGGAAAAGTACCTGCTGTACGGTCCATCCCCGCGCCTGCGGGGGAGCCATCACGGTGCGCGAGGCCGCGATCCTCCAGAGCGGTCCATCCCCGCGCCTGCGGGGGAGCCGCCAGCTCCGCCGCGCTGAACGCGCTGTGGACCGGTCCATCCCCGCGCCTGCGGGGGAGCCATATGCCGGGGGCCTTTCCCGGCTGGGAAATGCGGTCCATCCCCGCGCCTGCGGGGGAGCCGGCTATTGTGCGCATGGCCGTCCTCCTGAGAGGGGTCCATCCCCGCGCCTGCGGGGGAGCCACCGGGGAGGTGCGCGGAATCCTCTCCGGGAGGGGTCCATCCCCGCGCCTGCGGGGGAGCCACGGCCGGCGGGGCCGGGACCTCATCCTGCGTGGGTCCATCCCCGCGCCTGCGGGGGAGCCCACTGGAGGCCGCCGTCGCCGTCCCATTCCCGCGGTCCATCCCCGCGCCTGCGGGGGAGCCCCAGCCGGGAAAGGCCCCCGGCATGTAACAATGGGTCCATCCCCGCGCCTGCGGGGGAGCCGCTCTCACGGAGATGCAGGCTGACCTCGCCTCGGGTCCATCCCCGCGCCTGCGGGGGAGCCTGCCAGGCTTCGACCGGAAAACTGGCATCGGTGGGTCCATCCCCGCGCCTGCGGGGGAGCCCAGCGCCCCCGCGCACCGCGGCGACCCAGGCCGGGTCCATCCCCGCGCCTGCGGGGGAGCCAGGCCGGGAAACGGCGGTGCCTCCCAGCACAGCGGTCCATCCCCGCGCCTGCGGGGGAGCCGCGGTGAGACTCTCGCCGCTGTCGCCCTTCGCGGGTCCATCCCCGCGCCTGCGGGGGAGCCACAAGCACATCCATTTACTGTAGCTCCAGATGGGGTCCATCCCCGCGCCTGCGGGGGAGCCCAGACGCGCGACGGGGAAAAGTACCTGCTGTACGGTCCATCCCCGCGCCTGCGGGGGAGCCGGCGACCTCTTCCATCTCGTCGTCTGGGCTCCGGGTCCATCCCCGCGCCTGCGGGGGAGCCCCCATCTGGCTCAGGCGATCGAAGACTTCCGCGGGTCCATCCCCGCGCCTGCGGGGGAGCCCGCCATTCGCCACGGAGCACGAAGTGCGAGAAAGGTCCATCCCCGCGCCTGCGGGGGAGCCCGTGGATCACGCGGCTGTGGTGCACCCGGGTCGGGTCCATCCCCGCGCCTGCGGGGGAGCCAGGGCCGGCGAGTACATGGCGGTGTTCTTCACGGGTCCATCCCCGCGCCTGCGGGGGAGCCGACCTTGTCGCACCGATCCGTGAGCGTCATACCGGTCCATCCCCGCGCCTGCGGGGGAGCCGGATCCGTCTCCCACTCGACAATGTCCGCGTACGGTCCATCCCCGCGCCTGCGGGGGAGCCGGCGAGCCGGCGCGGTAGCGCCACGGCCGCAGGGGTCCATCCCCGCGCCTGCGGGGGAGCCCGAACTCAGCGCCGTAAACCATGCCCGCCAGAAGGTCCATCCCCGCGCCTGCGGGGGAGCCGAGTGCACATGCCCCTCGAACTGCTCCCATATAGGTCCATCCCCGCGCCTGCGGGGGAGCCGAGGCCGCCCCATGGGGGGAGTGATGACCACACGGTCCATCCCCGCGCCTGCGGGGGAGCCGCCGTCGGTGCGTCCGATGACGAGCTCGCGATGGGTCCATCCCCGCGCCTGCGGGGGAGCCGATGCCAGCGCCTTCGCCGTCTCCGGCGTGACCGGTCCATCCCCGCGCCTGCGGGGGAGCCCCCCCGTCGACGTCCAGCGTCTCGCCATCGGCGGGTCCATCCCCGCGCCTGCGGGGGAGCCTACGATGTGGCGGATCCGGCGCCCGCGATCTGCGGTCCATCCCCGCGCCTGCGGGGGAGCCTTCGGCGGCGTGCTCGAAGGCCGCGTCCTCTACGGTCCATCCCCGCGCCTGCGGGGGAGCCGACCCTTCCGTGGTATATGGCATTTGAGCACGCGGTCCATCCCCGCGCCTGCGGGGGAGCCAGGCGGTCGGCCCGCTCCACGTACTTCCACACCGGTCCATCCCCGCGCCTGCGGGGGAGCCCGCACCGCCTCCAGTGCGAAGCCCATGATCGCGGGTCCATCCCCGCGCCTGCGGGGGAGCCTGGAGCGCGGCCGACGATCTGGTGCTATCGCCGGGTCCATCCCCGCGCCTGCGGGGGAGCCGGGCAGCGATCTACCAGCAGATCGGGAACAGCGGGTCCATCCCCGCGCCTGCGGGGGAGCCTGGATCCGGGGCGACCTGCGCCCGGTGCGTCTGGGTCCATCCCCGCGCCTGCGGGGGAGCCGCCCAGGAGATGGGCGAGTGGGGTGCGCCGAAGGGTCCATCCCCGCGCCTGCGGGGGAGCCGGCGATCCGGGCTACGGCGTGGAGCCGGCCCGGGGTCCATCCCCGCGCCTGCGGGGGAGCCCGGTCTCGACCTGGTCGAGTGCAGGGAAGCTCAGGTCCATCCCCGCGCCTGCGGGGGAGCCTGCGCAGCGCGCGGCTGCTCCTCGCGATCGTGGGGTCCATCCCCGCGCCTGCGGGGGAGCCGCCGCGCGAAGGCGATGGGCAGGACCGGCAACAGGTCCATCCCCGCGCCTGCGGGGGAGCCCGATCTACATCCACGAGCTTAACTGGGAATGGCGGTCCATCCCCGCGCCTGCGGGGGAGCCCCCATCTGGCTCAGGCGATCGAAGACTTCCGCGGGTCCATCCCCGCGCCTGCGGGGGAGCCGATCTCAGCCGTATCACCGCGCCGCTGAACGTGGGTCCATCCCCGCGCCTGCGGGGGAGCCGCACCCCCCTTTTGCTTCCGATTTGCTTGAGGGGGTCCATCCCCGCGCCTGCGGGGGAGCCGCCCTGGCGGCGGCTGCGGCGTCCGTGGCGGCGGGTCCATCCCCGCGCCTGCGGGGGAGCCCAGCCGCCGCAGATCAGCCCAGGCCACACGGCGGGTCCATCCCCGCGCCTGCGGGGGAGCCGTCTTCGCGCTCCGCGGGCACGATGCGGAGCAGGGTCCATCCCCGCGCCTGCGGGGGAGCCCCGTCTCTGCCTGGGCCGCGGTAGCTCTCGACGGGTCCATCCCCGCGCCTGCGGGGGAGCCTGGAAGGGCGCCGTACTGCCCCTCCGGCGCAGGGGTCCATCCCCGCGCCTGCGGGGGAGCCCTTTCCCGGCTGGGAAATCCTTGACACCGCTAGGGTCCATCCCCGCGCCTGCGGGGGAGCCGTCGAGGCACTGGAGGCCGCCGTCTCCGACCCAGGTCCATCCCCGCGCCTGCGGGGGAGCCGAAGTCCGAGCACTTCTCCCGCCTCCTCCCCGGGGTCCATCCCCGCGCCTGCGGGGGAGCCCCGGCCGGGCCGGGTCAGCGGTTGAACGTGAACGGTCCATCCCCGCGCCTGCGGGGGAGCCGCAGGGGGTGGACATCAGGCGGCCTCCTGATTGGGTCCATCCCCGCGCCTGCGGGGGAGCCTCTGTCAAGAAACCAGACAGGGGGTCGGATGCGCAAGTCCAGCCTTCTGGTTTTGGGTCAGGCGGTGGGTTCGGGCTGTTCTGAAGGGGGGAGGGCTCGGCGGGCGAGGAGGAGGCCGTCAGCGTCGCAGATTTCGCGAGGGGGAACCCCTAGTACCGCGCCACAGTGGTCATGATGCGTAAAGGCGGTGGAGCTTGGATCGCGCATCGGAGACAGTGAAACGCCAGGTGGTGGGAGCTCGGACGGCGTTGCGGGGGGTCTCCCAGGCGAGGGTCTCGGCCCGCAGCCGGTCAACGTTGTCAAGGCGGCGGTGCAGGCACTGGCGACCGAGGATCGAGATCTCGATTTCGGCCATGTTGAGCCAGCTCCCGTGCTTGGGCGTGTAATGGAACTCGAGCTTGCGCAGGATACGGCGCGCTTCGGCGGCCTCGAAGGTCTCGTACAGGGCTGCGCCCGTGTGGCTGCTCAGGTTGTCGAGCACGACGCGGATCTTGTCGGCGTCCGCGCAATGCACGTCAACCAGTGCGCGCATCTGCTGGGCGAAGTCCGCATTCGTGCGACGGGCGGTGACGTCCACATGCCGCCAGCCTCGCAGCGGCTCCACGAGCAGGAAGAGGTTGGCGGTCCCGCGGCGCACGTACTCGTAGTCAACGCGTTGGCGCCGACCCGGAGCGGCCGGCACCGGCAGGCGGGTTTCCCCGATGAGCTGGTAGGGCACTTCATCGAAGCACACCACCGGGCGCCGGGGGTCGTAGGGCTCCTGGTAGAGGTCGAGCACGTCCTCCATGCGGCAGACGAAGTCCCAACTCACCGTCGGGATGCACCACGCTTCCTTCTGCCAGGGCTTCAGGTCGTTTTTTTTAGAAGCCGTCGGACCGTCTCGTCCGTGATCGCGTCCACCACACGCAACTCGATCAGCTTGTCGGCCAGGAGCTGCATGGTCCAGCGCACGCGCCCCTCCGGAGGCGCGCTGCACGCCAGCGCGACCAGGAAGGCTTCCTGCTTGCCGTCCAGCAGCCGCGCTTTGCCCGGCCGAGGCCGATCGTTGAGCGCCCGCTCCAAACCGCCCTCGACGAAGCGCAGCCGCGTGCGCTCCACCGTGCACTTCCCCAGGTGCAGCGCGGCCGCAATCGCCTTGTCGGTCACGCCCTCGTCGGCCAGCAACAGGATGCGCGCGCGGTTCACCCGGCGCACCCGCGCCTTGCCGCCCTGGAGCAGGCGCTTGAGTTCGGCCCGCTCGTCGTCCGTGAGGTCCACGATATACTTCTTGGCCATCTGCCCTCCTCGCTGGGGGTCCGACAAATGGGCCAACAATATAGCACGGAACTTTAGTCCTCACAATCATGATGGCTGAGTACTAGGAGGCGGATGCTCTGGCCGCCGGCGGAGGAAGAGTCGGGGTAGGTCATGAGGACGGCGCCGCCGCCCAGGTCCGCGTACCAGTCCTCGAGGACGGACCAGACGCGTAGGCGGACGCCCCGCGTCATCCGGGGGGAGGTGTACACGCCGGGTGCGATTTCGAGCATGCACGACGCGAGAAAACCTCGGAACCGTGGGGCGACGTCAACCGTCACGACGATCGTCATTGGCATTGAGGAGATCCTTGATGCGATCGATCATTGCCGGGATCACCCGCTTCTCTCGGAGTGTCTTGCCAGACAGCTTACGGGCGATTCGCTCGAAGGGAACTGCTGGCGTGCGCAGGTGCTCCCGAACCGCGCCGAACGCGACCGGAAGTGTGATGTTGTCGCGGAACAGGTCCGCGACGTCGAGCGCGAACGCATGGCCCGAGTCCTCGTGGATGAAGCCCAACTGCGGGATCGCTCCACTCACCGCGACGGCAACCAGTGCGGCCGCCTCGACTGCGGTCGCCGCATGGTTGATCGCCTGGTTCGACAGGTCCGCCGCGAACGGATCCTCTCGGTCGTAGCGCCGTCCTTCCCATTCGACGCCGTACTGTTCCGCGACCCTGCGGTAGGTCTCCTTCATTCGGACGCCCTCGATTCCCCGGAGAACGCTGATCTCGGCCGCGGGGAAGACCTCACCGAGGCGCAGCGCGTACATCCGGCGGGCGATCCCGATCCGGTCCGAGGCGTCGGCCCAGAGGGCCGTCTGTCGGCGCGCAAGGGCCGAGCTGTCCGGTCCGAACGGCATGCTGGCGTAGAGCCGCACACCGTCCTCCCCCGAGGCGACGAGACCCGTGCCGTGGCGCGCGAGAAGCCGAAGCGCATCGTGGCTGACGGTCGTGCCCGGTTCCAGCACAACGCAGGAGACGAGCTGGAACGGGATGGCGTAATCGCCGGCAGGGAGGTCCGCGGCGCCGCCTCCCGTGGTAGAGAAACGCAACGTCCCGTCTTCCACGTACAGCTGTCCGCGCGCCAGCCAGAGTAGGCCATGCCGGTCGCCATGCGGAACCCGAGCCGTCTCGAGTCCCAGCCGCCCCTTGAGCACACTCATGGAGCGGGCGGCCGAAGCAACAGCATTCCGAATCCGAACGCGCGGTGGCGGCCGATCCCGCGGCCGAGGAGCACCGTAAAGGCATCGCCGTTGACGATCTGCAGCTCTCCGGCCACATGGACGTCCGGGCGGGCCTTTACCGACGACGTGCGGTCCTCCGCTTGGTTCCTCCGCACCAGCCGCTCCAGCTTGAAACCCTCGAGCCGCAGGCCGCGTGGCCGCGCGGCGGCGGGGGGGATCCTCGCCATGAACCATTCCCGATATACGTCCTGCCTCGAGACGGGAGTGTTCGATCCCTCAGCCGCGCAACGGGCGAGGAATGCGTCCAGCTCCGCGCCGGGGCGATGCGTGGTAGATCCCCGGGCCACTCGAACCACCGGACAGACGCGTGCCGAGAACGCCACCCGGGTTCCGGGCGGCCACGCCTCCGGCATCGGCTTCACGGCAAACTCGTCCCAATCAGAGGCGCCGTGAACCCACGGATCCGCGAACGCGTCGGCGTGGCGACGGAGTTCCTCTTCCGACCGGCCGGTGTATGCCAGGATCTCGATCGAGCGCCGGATCTGGCGGCCAACCGAAAACGGCTTGGGCGCGGCGTCGCCGAACAACTCGCCCATCATGCAGTGCACGAGGTAGCCGGTGTCCACGTCCCGGATGGGGAGCCGCCGCCGCCGGCCGAGCTCGATCAGCTTCCGTGAGTCGAGGTGCAGCCTCGCCAGGCGTAGCCGCATGTCAGCCTTCGGCATGATCGGGCTCCTCGATGTCGATCGGGCCATGCCGGACGAGGCGGCG
The DNA here is from genome assembly GCA_963708135.1 of uncultured Gemmatimonadales bacterium. GTDB lineage: Bacteria > Gemmatimonadota > Gemmatimonadetes > Longimicrobiales > RSA9. The sequence continues at coordinate 3,655,966 of OY970192.1, forward strand.
GCCGCCGTGGATCTGGTTCGTCCAGTCCCGCTCGTCGGTGACTGCCACCAGGGCGCCGCCTTCGTTCCCCTCCTCCGCCGGCCACCAACCGATAGCGCTGATCGGGTCCGCATCGCGAGCGGGATCGACCGGGGCATACCGCCGTCGGAGCGCGCCCCGGAGGCTGGGCGCACTCACCCGCCCAAGGAGCAGCCGCGTTGCCGGGATGCACGGTTTCCGACCGAGGAAGAGGGGCCGCTCGGGTGCGTCCAGCGCCACGGCAAGTGCGTCTAGAGTGGGGGCAGAGTCCGGCGGGTCGAGGGTCACGGCGACGGTGTATACGGCGTCGGCGAGGTACTGGCGCGTCCGGATATGGGTCGCCTCCCGGGCCGACCCCCCGGCCCGGCGCTCGACGGCTCCCCGCGTGGTCCATCCCGTATCCACGAGGAAATCCTGCCCGAGATCCACTGTCTGGAAATCGGTCAACCTCTCGCCGGGCCGGTCGCAGCGCGCGGCCATGCGAAGCCGGCGCTGGAGCGACTGGAGCGCATCGGAATCGCGGTGGTCGTAGCCGAGCGCATTGCCGAGCAGTCCGACAACCATCGAGAGAGTCGGGTGGTCCTGGATGACCCCGCGGTTGTCGACGATCGGGCCGCCGAAGCTCATTAACGGCGCATCGAACCGCAGTAGGAGCGCGTCCATCGTTTCACTCCTCGACCTGTGAGCGAGCCCAGCGGCCGAGATCGTCCAGTGGGACCGGAGTGCCCGCGCCGATCGCGTCCGCGAGTTCGTTCGAGCGAACGGCCGAAAGGCATCGCTTCCCGCCTACGCCGTACATCCCGTCGAGGTCGCGGACATACTCCCCGAGCGCCGCATACGTGTTGGCCAGGAGGTCCGGGCGCTCGCCGACCGCTCGCAGGAAGGCGTTCGCGAGTGTCCGCGGCTGCGAATCGCCAGCCTCGACGGCGACCATATGGGCGTAGGCGTAGGGTGCCGTGGAGCCGAGCTTTGCGCCCGGAGATACGGTCGCGACCAGGTGCAGGAGGTGCTCAACGACACGTCCGGCCAGCCCCCGGTCGGCGGCCTCCCAGTCCTTCCGGTCCACGCCTTCCAGGTTGGAGACGAGCAGCGGTAGGTCGATCACCGCATAGCCGTAGTAAAGGCCGCTGGTCAGCTCCGTCGTCCCGATGTGGCCACTGCCGAGTTCCTCTCCACTGCTCTGCACGAGATCGTCAACCGCGGAGAAGTAGTCGTCCTCGAACTCCCCACGATGCACGGTGAAGGCGTGGGCGACGTGGACCGCAGCGTCACCCCGGGCCAGGCGGTCGCTCGTCACCATCCGCCCGAACATCGCTGCGTCGAGCCCAGCTGCCAGTCCCAACGCCTTCAGGTTTCCCTTGCCTTCCTTTCCCCAGCGGGCCTTAATCACGCCGGCGACGTCCTTGGTGGCTGCTACGTCGGCGCAGATGGCGCGTGCCTCGCTGAGCAGGTAGTCGACCTCAGGGCGCCCAAGAACCGTCACCTGTCCCGTCTTGAGCTGGGGCGTCTCATTGCCGTCGTCCGTATCCTTCGCGCTCCGCTCCTTCTTGGCCTTGGCGCTTTCGCCGAGCACCGCCACCATGAGTGCCTGGACCACCGTGCGTGCAAGCTCCGGGTTGACACTTTCCTCGAGCAGCGGCTGGACGACGAAGCGCTCGAAGGTGAGTCGGGAGCGGATCGACTCGGGCAGGTCCAGCTCGGCCAGGGACCATGCGCCGTCGAAGGTCCGCCAGTGCCGCTTGAGGCACTGTGAGGAGATCCGGGTCCGTGGTTCCCCGCCGAACGTAATGCGCTTCGCGAAGCCTGCGTCATCCCGGTTCAGGAGGGCGGCCGGATACGCGGTGAGCCAGTGGATCTGAATGAATTTCGAGGGCATGATCTCCTCAGGGCTTGGGGGCGGCGTTGTAATAGGAGCGTGCGACGCGACGGCGGAGCCGCTCGCCCCAGTCGCGGCCGTCGCTCAGGACGAGATCTGCGAGGTCGGCGAGATTGGCCGGCTCTGCCTTGGACGCGAGGTAGTGCGCCGTTTTCCGAACCGTATCGGCGAGCCCGTCATCCGTCGCTCGGAGCAGGCGGACAAACCGAAGCTCCGAGAAGCCGGCGCTTGCCAGCGCACCGCCGAGCGGCCGGCGAGGCGAGTCCAGCGCGGAAAGCCGCGCAATCGCGTTCAGGATGACTGCCCAGTGCTGCTCAGCCTGATCCAGCGCCACCCCGCCCCCCGGAAACTGCCACCGCGGCGCGACATACTCTGCGACCACTTTCCAGAAGGCAGGGGACGCCGGGTCTCCGGATGTCAGCCGGCGAAGATCGGCGGCGGCGCCGGGCGGAATCGCGCCTGAGGCGATCGCGGCAGCGATCCGGTGCACGATACTGGAAACAGCGTGTTCCGAGGCGCCCGGGGAGCCGTCTCCGGGCACAAGGGTCGGCTCAAGGAGTGGGTTCGAGCTCATCCGTGCTCCTTTCGTAGAGCTGGGGGAAGTTCTTTCGGAACCCGCCGCCGAATACGCGCTCCGCGGCCGCGACGGCCCGGTAGTGGCGGGTGCTCGGGACAGGGGCGGACTCGATGGCGTCATCGAGCCGAGCGCGGGCCAGCGTGCGGAGCTCCTCCCCCCAGCGCCGCTCGGCCTCGACCGGAGGTAGATCCACATCTTCCCAAAGCCGGCTGAAGAACACCCGGTCCACGTCGGCGTCGAATCGCTCACGCCAGCGCTGCGTACGACTGTCGCGGAAGTCGGCCTTCTCCGGCCCGGCCTGGAGCAAAACGCAGAGCGCCGGGTGCAGGATCTTCCGATCGGCGATCGCCACCTGCTCCATGCGCCGCTGCGCCAGCTCGGCGAGCGCTTGACGCTCACCGGGCCGCCCGAGCCGATAGCGAACGTGTTTCGGGATCGGCACCTCGCGCTGGTGGAGGCCCTCCGTCTTGCCCTGGCCACGCGCCATCGCCTGCGCGACCAGCACCAGGGTGTCAGCATCGTCCGGCCGCACGGTCCCGGCGGCGCCGGGGTGGAAGTCGCCACTGAAGAGCAGCTGGGTGAGCCGGCGGTACGTGAATCCGCCTGAGTCGAGCGTCAGTGCCGCACCGTCCTTGTCCTTGACCGGCGTCCACGGATCACCAGTGTCGCCGTTGTCGACCGCGGCCGCCAGCCGCTTAGCCTTCGACGGCGCCGTTCTCGCCACCAGCTGACCGCCGCGGTCTTCCATCCGCACACGCCGGCAGACCTCGATGAAGAACGGATCGCACTTCTGGATCGGGAAGCTCCGGCCACCGTCCCAGGGCTCCAGCCACAGCAGGCCCAGTCCCCCGGTCTCCGGGTACCCGTAGCTCCCGGCCACGAGATCGGCGCGGCTGGCGAGCAAAACCCCGACATCGCGCAGGAACCGCGCGCCCCAGTCGGGGGCAGGCGCGAACCCGACGCACGGGCGGTTTCCGAAGCCTCCGTTCATCCGGACCACCCCATGGTTGTCGCGTCCTGAATAGCCCTGCATGGTCTGAAGAGTGACGAGTGCGTAGACCCAGTGTTCGGCGGCTGGTGCGCCGATCCGCGCCGCCTTCACATCGTGGTTCTTGCTGGTGACGAGAATGTCGAGGGCGTCCGGGTAGTCGATCGGCGCCTTGAAACCATTCAGGCTCCCCTCGGGAACGGGCGGCTGCATGAAAGCGGGCTGGGCGAGATCCTCGACCAGAAGACACCAGGCCTCCGACCGCTCACCGGCCAGGGCGCGGAGCCGCTCCGCCCAGATGCGTTCGGTGCCGACCGGGTCGTCGGCGCCTGCTTGAAAGAGCGCGAGTCCCGCCAGCTGAACGAGGAAGGCGTGCCACGCGTGGGCCTGGTGAGGCTGGAGGGCCAGGAAAGCGGCAACGTCCTCCGTGCCAAGTCCGGCCAACGCGCCCGGTAAGCTGACCGTTCGCTCGCAACCGTCTGATGAACGGATCCGCAACAGGGGTTCGGTGAGCAGGTTCTCTCGGACCTCAGCCATCGCTCTCCTCGTAGTTTGGACCCGGGTCGCGTTCGGGTCGTAGCCCGAGCCGATCATAGCGGTAGCGCCGATCGCCGAAGCGGAACGCGCACCATGCCGGCCCGACCTCGACCTCGGTCGGGCCAGCATCGGGATCGGCATGCCTCGCCAGGTGGTGTGGAATCGTCAGGCGCCGCACGAACCGCCCGAACGGCCCCAACCACGGCTCCTCGAACTCCGCGATCCGGTCGTCCGCGCCAAGGCGCGTCGCCACGCGCTCATCGTCGGGAGGGAAGCGCGTCGCCGGGAACGGAATGTCCCAGTCGACGACGTGGCGGCCCGCAATGCGCACGTGCGCGAGCAGCGACCCGACGATCCACTGGCCGTGGCTCCCCCAGGCCCCACCGAGCTCCTCGGCGATGCTCTCCAGAACCATGGGGTGCGTGGCGCCTTCCACCAGCTCTCGGCTCAACCGAGGCAGTTCAACTACTTCGTGTCGCTCGAGCTGCCTCCACGTGCTTTCCAGGACCCGCAGATCCGGATAGACAGTTCCCAGCCCATGCGGCCCGCGAGCTTCGCCGTTATCGCGGATGTAGCGGACCAGGTCGCGCCCCATCGGGACGAGCACGACCGCGTGCGGAACCTCGAATCCAGCCGGCCGCGGACGCACGTGGCGATGAAGCCGCCCGAAGCGCTGAAGGAGGACGTCGGCCGGGCACAGGTCGGTGAGCATGAGATCGGCGTCGATGTCCAGACTCTGCTGGACCGTCTGTGTCGCGATGGCCACGCAGCCGGCGGCGGGGGCCGTCTCTCCGAACCGAGCCTCGATCGCGGCATCCAGTGCCTCACGATCCTCCTTCGCATAGCGCGAGTGGTGCGGCGCGGGCACCTCTCCGCAACCAAAAAGGAGATCGGCCCGCCCTGGATTGGGTCCGGCGAGGACCGCCTCAACCGCCTGCTGCGTCGCTACGCAGTCGCCGACCGTGTTCCGGATTACCAGGACGCGCGCCCCGAGCACAGCCGCGCGGACTGCCAGCTCCGCGACCGCCGGAGCGTCCGCGGCGACCGGCTCGCAGTCTACATGGACGAGTCTAGCAGCCCCCTGTGACAGCGGGACGAGGCGCGGCTCCGAGGCAGGCGCCCCGACATGGGTGATGAGCGGATACGGAACGGCGACAGCTTCTGTCAGGTTGGGCACCCGCGACCGCTGCCCGGGCGCAGTCAGGCGGGTCCGCGCTGCGGAGCCCAGGGTGGCGGACATGAGCAGCACGTGGCCACCCGCCTCGAGCTGGCGGGCGACGACCGCTTCGAGGATCCGGGTCATGTACGCATCGGAGGCGTGGACCTCGTCGACCACCACGAGATGGCGCGAGAGGGCCGCGGCACGGAGATGCGAATGCGAGACGGCGAGGGCGGAGAGGAGAACCTGGTCGATCGTGCCGACGACAACCGAACCGGCAAGGAACCGCTTCGGGCTTTCCGCGGCCCAGCCGCGGTAGCGCCAGCGGGCTGAATCATCATCGGCCCAAAGGACCTTGAACGGCGCGAGACGCTTCCCCTCGACATCGTCCACGGCGAGGTATCCAGGCACGGCGAGGACGACCGGCGGCCGGGCCTCCGCCGGAAAGGCGCGGGCAACGGCTTGTCTCACGCGTCCGTGGATCTGAGTGGCTGCGGTCCGGGTTGGCAGGGCGAAGTAGAGGCCGTCGACCTGCCCGGCGTGAAAGAGCCGGAGGAAATGGGCGAGGGCCGCCTCGGTCTTCCCGGCGCCGGTCTCCGCCTCGAGGACGGTCATGCTGCCGGCGGTCTCCACCGGCAGCTCGAGCATGCGGCTCTGGAGCTCCCGCGGCGGGCTGGCGGAAATCGCCGAGAAGTCTGGTGGCTGGGGCCCAAGTGCCCGCCGCGCCATTGCCGCCGCGAGGCCGAGCTCGGTCAAGGCCTGGTTGGATCGGGCGGTCGCCCAGAGGAAGCGGTCGGGGCCGCCCGGCTGCGAGAACGGGAAGATCCGGTCATCCGATGCGATCCAGTCCGCCAGCGTGAGCAAACCGTTGAACCCGTGCTGGAAGCGAGGTGACGTATCAAGGGGCGCCGCATTCCGAAAGGCCTCCGGGAACCACCGCTCCGCGCTCCGCCGCAGCTCGGCAGCGCCTTCGAACGGATCGAGCCCGCCGGCCGGCTGCCAGAGACGCGGGTCGTAGCGCGCCTGCGGCTGGACGGGGCGGCCATGGTGCGAGAACAAGGTGAGGAGAAGCTCAAACAACTGGTCCTCACTCCCCACCCAGAGCATAAGAGGCTCGAGATCCATGGCAGCGGCCAACCGCCCCCCTTCAGGCCCCGGTCCGTCGAACACGTCGAGTATCGGCCCGACGTGGCCGGCGACGAAGGGCGGCTTCGCCATCCGCTTGTTCTGGAAGCCGACGTTAACCTTCCCCACATCGTGGAGGGCCGAAAGGAATGCGAGTCGATCCCGCTGAACCGGGTTCAGATCAGGAAGCCCGGCAAGCGCCGCGAGCCAGCGCCGGAGAACCGGCTGCTCCAGCAAAGCCCGACACGTCGCCGCCACGTCGGCGCAGTGGTCGATGAGCGGATGCCACGCGGGCGCTGCGCCCTCCGGAGGGTCGCGCTCGAGTTTGCCCCAGAAGGTGGTGACCGGCGATTTCATGCGGACTGGCACCCCCGGCTTCGCGGTTCTGAGGTGGGAAACGCATGCGGGGCCATGGAGCGTGAGCAGGTACCGACGCGATCGATGGCGGGCAGGAGCAGCGCCTTCTTGGTGGGCCAGCCGAGGGCACGTACGGACTTTCGGGCGCCGGGCGGAAATCGGCCATAGAAGGCCACGTCAAGGCACGAATGTCTGCGAGAGCAGGTCTCCACAGTATAGTCTGAGTGCCACCAAATCCGACCTAGCAGTGATAGCTCTGGGTCAAGTTTGCGCGGCCCTGTTCCGAAGTCAAGCCGCATGGGATAGCTGCGGGACTCGGAGCCCAACCCTCGAACGCTTGGCGAGCGGCGATTGTTTGCGTCGCGGGGCGGGAAATCGTGGCCGGACTCTCCGATTGCACCGGCTATTCCGGCGAGTCATGCCATTCTAGATCGGCACGGCGCGCCTCCGCCTGGCCCGAACGCCCTCCGTGTGCACCGTGTGCTTCGTGCACTCCGTGGTGAGATTCCCGTTCCCTGCCCCTGCCCCTCTCCCCACGAAGCGGTGATCCGTCGGTCTCCACGTCGGACGCCGAGACGCTTTGCCCCACCCCGCCCCCGACCTTTGCCTCAAAACGCGCCATCGCCGGACGAAACTCCCCGTCACTACGCGCTTTTCGCTCGGGTATGACTCGTGCCTACCGCCGTGTCCCGGGAAAGGTGGGTGCGGAGGGGGCGACGGGATGCGCCGGGGGCGGGGCTTCGGGCCGCCGCCGCGCGCGCCGCGAGAGAGGCAGGAGCGAGCATGACCGAGCAGATCAGGGTTCTCGTGATCGATGACGACGACGACTTCAGGGCGTCGGTGCAGGCGCTGCTGGAGCTGGATGGCTACGAGGTTCGGACGGCCTCGTCGGGCGCGGAGGGGCTGCGTCAGCTGAAGGAGGCGGCGCCGGACCTCGTGATCCTCGACGTGATGATGGAGAGCGCGACGGAGGGCTACGCGGTCAACCAGGCGATCAAATGGGGAGCCGAGTCCGGTCGCGAGCTTCCGATCATCATGATCTCCTCGATCGAGGCGAGCCCGGACGAGCTGTTCCCGCGCTCGGAGGAGGTGGGCGCGATCCGGCCGGACTTCTACCTCACCAAGCCGCTGGACATTCCCCGATTCCGGCAGGTGGTTCGGAGCGCGGTGTCGCGCGTGGCTCGCGCGTAGGCGGGCGGGTCGAACCGGGGGCGGGGGCGGGGACGCGCCAACATTGGGGAGCTTGCAGCGAGATGAGCGAGGAACGCGGGCCGAGCGGGCCGGAGCGGGTGGTCGTCGTGGATGACGACCCGACCATGAGGCTCTCGTGCCGTCAGATCCTGGAGCGCATGGGCTTCGAGGTCGAGGTCTTCGAGGACGGCGCGCGCGGGCTGGAGGGCGCGGCCAGGCTGAAGCCGTGGCTGGTGGTGGTGGATCTGAAGATGCCGGGGATCGACGGCACGGAGGTCGTGGCGCGGGTCCACGAGATGGATCCCGAGACGATCATCGTCGTGATCACCGGCTACGCCACGATCGGCACGGCCGTAGAGGCGATGAAGTGCGGGGCGTACGACTTCCTGCCGAAGCCGTTTGCCCCCGCGGAGCTGCGCGTGATCGTCGATCGCGGCCTCGAGCGCTGGCGGCTCATGCGGGAGTCGCGGCAGGCGCGGCTGGAGCGCGAGCTGCTGCGACGTCGCTTCGTCACCTTCGTCTCCCACCAGCTGCGCTCTCCACTGGGCGCGGTGCACCAGTACCTCGACGTGCTGCGGCACCTCGGTCCCGACGTCGAGGCGGAGAAGCGGGCGGAGTGGCTGGAGCGCTGCCTGCGCCGGACCGAGGAGCTGCAGACGCTCATCTCCGACTGGCTGATGCTGGCCGAGCTGGAGGGCGAGGAGCTGGCGCGCCGGCGCGAGCCGGTGGACGTGTGCGAGCTGCTCCCCTCGATCCTCGCCATTTACGAGCAGACGGCGGCCGAGGGTGAGCTGACGCTGCGGGCCCAGGCGCCGCTGGCCGGCTGCCCGGTCCTTGGCGACCGGGCGGCGCTGAACGTCCTCTTCGACAACCTCGTGGTCAACGCGATCAAGTACAACCGCCCGGGCGGAGACGTCACGGTCGTGGCGGAGGTGCGCGCGGGCGAGGTGGTCGTGGAGGTCAGGGACACGGGCGTGGGCATCCCCGAGCGCTACCGGCCGCTCCTCTTCGAGGAGTTCTTCCGCGTGCGCGACGGCGCGGCCCCGAAGACGTCCGGTTCGGGGCTCGGGCTGGCGATCTGCCGGCGCATCGCCACAGAGCTGGGTGGCGCGATCGAAGTCGAGAGCGAGGAAGGCGTGGGCTCCACGTTCCGCGTGCGGCTACCCGCCGCACCGGCCACGGAGGCCCTGGAACCCATAGAGGCGGAGGCACGAGCGTGACGAGCGCGACGGTCCTGATCGTCGATGACGACGAGGACTTCTCCGCGGCGGTGGCCGCGGTGCTGGAGGATGCCGGGTACCGCGTGCTGGCCGCGCGCGATGGCCGCGAGGGCGTGAGCGTCGCCCTGCGCGAGCGGCCGGACCTGGTGCTGATGGACGTGATCATGGACGAGCGGACGGAGGGCTTCTTCACGATCCAGGAGCTCAGGCGGCGGCCGGAGCTGGCCGGGCTGCCGATCTTCGTCGTGAGCTCGATCTACAGCGTCGAGCAGGCGTTCCAGGTTGCGCCGGATGCGGCCTGGCTCGGCCACGACGCCTTCATCCGCAAGCCGATCCAGCCGGCGCTGCTGCTCGAGCGCATCGCCGAGCGGCTCGGCGCACCCGCCCACCAGGGAGGGCACGCGCCAGGGCGCGTGGCGGTCCCGTGAAGGTGCTGAAGCTGCCCAAGACGCAGCTCGACTTCTTCGCGGCCGTGCTCCAGCAGTTCGGCGAGGTGCATGCGCCAGTGGAGCGCGGCGGCGGCTTCAGCTTCCAGCGCCTCGAGCGCTGGTCCGACGCCCGCCTCGAGTACACGCGCACGCTGCTGCCGCCCAAGAAGTACCTGCTGCCGCCCGAGGAGACGCTGTTCCGCTGGGACCGGAACGGCTACACCGCCGAGACGGAGGGGCTGGACCGGCGCATCGTCCTCTTCGGCGTCCACGCCTGCGACATCTACGGCATGAATATCCTCGGCGACGTGTTCGAGGGCGGCACGCCGGATCCCTACTTCGCCGCCCGCCGCCGGAACCTGGCCGTGATCGGCATCGACTGCACGCCGGACGAGCGCTGCTTCTGCCGCTCGATGCGCGCCGACTTCGTGGATCACGGCTTCGACCTGTTCCTCTACGACATCGGGGATGCGTACCTCACGCTGGTCGGGACCGCGCTCGGCGACGACATGGTCCTCGCCACGGGCCCGCTCTTCACCGAGCCGAGCCGGCAGGACGTGGAGGAGTACAAGCGCCGCTCCGGCAGCCGGCGCTCCGAGTACCTGCTGGACGTCCAGATCCAGGACCTGCCGGAGATCTTCGAGATGGAATACGGCAGCGACATCTGGCAGGAGCTCGGCGAACGCTGCCTGGCGTGCGGCGCGTGCAGCGTCGTGTGCCCCACCTGCTACTGCTTCGATGTGCGCGACTCGGCGGAGCCCGGCTGCGACGCCGGCGAACGCTGCCGCTCGTGGGATTCCTGCCTGTACTCCAGCCACGCCCTCGTTGCGGGCGGGGAGAACTTCCGCGAGGGCCGCGCCGACCGGATCAAGTTCCGCTTCTACCACAAGCAGCGCGGCTTCGTGGCCGAGTACGGCCGCCCCAGCTGCGTCGGCTGCGGGCGCTGCATCGAGTCCTGCCCCGTGGGCATCGACATCGTCGAGGTGATCGACCGGCTGAGGAGGGTCCGCGATGCCGCTCCCGTCTAGCCCCGCCACCCACCCGTTCCTGGAGGCGGCCAACCCTTACCAGCCGCACCTCGCCCGCATCGTCCGGCTCGAGCGGATGGTCGAGGACAACCACCTCTTCACGCTCCGCTTCGTGAGCGACGAGCTCGCGCGCGCGTTCCGCCACCGGCCCGGCCAGTTCGTCATGCTCAGCGTGCCGGGCGCCGGCGAGGCGCCGATCTCGATCTCGTCCTCGCCCACCCGGCCTGGCGTGCTCGAGCTGTGCGTGCGCCGCGTCGGTCGGGTCACGGACGCGCTCTACCGCCTCCGCACCAACGACCTCGTGGGCGTGCGCGGACCGTACGGCAACGGCTTCCCCGTCGAGACCATGGTCGGCAACGACCTCGTGCTCGCGGCGGGCGGCCTGGGCATGGCGCCGATCCGCTCCCTGCTCTGGTACGCGCTCGACCACCGCGACCGCTTCGGCATGCTCACCCTCATGTACGGCGCCCGGGAGCCGGGCGGCATGCTGTTCGGCGACGAGCTCGTCTCGCTGCTCGACCGCAGCGACCTGCGCTGCCTGCTCACCGTGGAGCACGCGGGGAGCGATCCATGGCGCGGCTATCTCGGCCGGCTGCCCGACCTGTTCAACCACGCGGAGATCGATGCGTCCCGGACGTTCGCCGCCGTGTGTGGCCCGCCCGTGGTCTACCGCCCGGTGCTCGAGCGCCTGCTCGCGCTCGGCTTCTCCAAGGACCGGATCCTCATGTCGCTGGAGCGGCGGATGAAGTGCGGCATCGGCAAGTGCGGCCACTGCAGCGTGGGCTACAAGTATACGTGCACGAACGGTCCGATCTTCACGTACTGGGACGCGATCAACCTGCCCGAGATGATCTGAGTCCGGCCACCGGGCCGGTGGAGAATAGAGGGATGGCGAAGCCGAGAGTGGGAATCTTCGGGCTCACCGGGTGCGCGGGCGACCAGCTCGTGATCCTGAACTGCGAGGACCGGCTGCTGGATCTCGTGGAGCTGCTCGACGTGCGGGATTTCCTCATGGCCTCCTCGAAGAACGACGAGGTCGGCCGCCTGGACATCGCCTTCGTCGAGGGCGCCGTCGTCACCGAGCGCGACGAGCGGGCGCTCCTCCAGGTCCGCGACCGCGCCACCACGCTCGTCGCCCTCGGGACCTGCGCCGCATGGGGGGGCATTGCCGGCGGCGGGCCCGACGCCGAGCGCGCGGCGCTGTTCCGCGAGATCTACGGCGCGGGCGGCCCGCCGCCGGTGGCGGGCCCCGCGCGCGCCCTCGACGCCGTCGTGGCCGTCGACCTCGCGATCACCGGTTGTCCGATCGAGCGGGAGGAGTTCCTCTCCGCCGTCGCGCACCTGCTGAACGGAAACCCGCCGCTGCCATCCCCCGTGCCCGTGTGCACGGAGTGCCGGATCCGCGAGAACCGCTGCCTGCTGCTGCGCGACGGGCAGCTCTGCTGCGGCCCGGTGACCGCCGGCGGGTGCGCGGCGCGCTGCCCCTCCCTCGGCATTCCCTGCATCGGCTGCCGCGGCCCGGCGCCGGACGCGAACTACGCGTCCGCCCTGGCCCTCTTCCGGTCCAGGGGCCTCGAGCGAGGCGAGGTCGCGCGCCGGCTGGGCGCCTTCGCCCCCGCGGCCCTCGCGGCCGCCCGCATGGAGGTGCACCAATGAGCACGACGACGATCCGCGTGGACCACCTCGCCCGCGTGGAGGGGCACGGCGGCATCACGGTCGAGCTCGACGGCGCGCAGGTCGGCGACGTCCGCTTCGACGTCTTCGAGGGGCCGCGGCTGCTCGAGGGGCTGCTCCGGGGACGGCGCTACGACGAGGTCGCGCCGTTCGTGTCGCGCATCTGCGCGATCTGCTCGGCGGCCCATCTGCTCACCTCGCTCAAGGCGACGGAGGCGGCCTTCGGTATCCGGCCCAGCGCGCGCACCGAGCTGCTGCGCGAGCTCCTGTTCCGGGGCGAGAGCATCGAGAGCCACGCGCTGCACGTCTTTCTGCTCGCCCTGCCCGACTATCTCGGCTATCCGAGCGCCACGTTCATGGCGGCGGAGCATGCGGAGGCCGTGCGACTCGGGCTACGGCTGAAGGCGCTCGGGAACCAGGTGCAGGAGGCCCTCGGCGGGCGGGCGATCCATCTCGTGAATCCCGTCCCCGGCGGCTTCGCCTCGCCGCCCGCGGAGCCGGCGCTGATCGCGCTGCGGGACGCGCTGCGGAAGGGCGTCGAGGACGTGAACGCCGCGCTCGACCTGCTGACCTGGCTGCCGCCGCTCGAGGTGTGCCGCGCGGAGACGACGTACGCGGCGCTCGAGGCGCCGGACGGCACCGGCTACTACGCGGGCGACGTCGTCGTCATCCGGGGTCCCGGCGGCGAGCGCCGGATCCCGGCGGCCGACTATCGCCGGCTGACGAGCGAGCGGACCGTGCCGCACTCCTACGCGCGCCACAGCAGCTTCGACGGGGCGCCCTTCATGGTGGGAGCGCTGGCGCGGCTGGCGCTGCGGCGGCCTGCGCTCCCGGCCCGGGCCGTGGCGGCGCTCGGGCGGATCGGCCTCGATCTGCCTTCCGACGACCCGCTCGACAACAACCGCGCCCAGGTCGTCGAGCTGGCCATGGACGTCGACTGGACGCTCGCCGCCGTCGAGCGGCTGCTCGACGAGGGCCCGCGCACGGAGCCGCCTCCGCCCGTGCGGCCGCGGGCCGGGACCGGCACCGCGATCACGGAGGCGCCGCGCGGCCTGCTCGTGCACAGCTACACCTACGACGAGAACGGCGTGGTCACCGCCGCGGACGTGATCACGCCGACCGCGATCAACGCGGCGAGCCTCGAGCGGCACCTGCGGATCTCGGTCGAGCAGGCGGAGGACCGGGAGACGGCCCCACTCAAGCGACGGCTAGAGATGCTGGCCCGTGCCTACGACCCGTGCATCTCCTGCTCGGTGCACGTGGTGCGGGGCGGCGATGGGGCGTGAGCGGCGCTGGCCGCCGCCGTTCCGCCGCTGGTCGCTGACCGCCCAGCTGATCACCAGCTACCTGGTGATCCTCGGCATCGGCGGGCTCGTCACGTCCGTCATCGGCTCGTGGATCACGAGCAGCGCCTTCATGGCCCAGGCGCAGCCGGGCGTTGAGGCGCTCGCCGCCGCCGCCCGCAACCGCGTCATCCTCTCCTTCTTCATCCTGGCCACGATCGGTTTCGTCGCCATCATCACGACGACCTACGTCACGACCCGCCGCATTACCCGGCCGCTCGAGGACATGGCCGAGGCCACGCGCGGCATCGCGGCCGGCCGCTTCGACCAGGAGATCCGCGCCGAGCTGCCCGGCGAGCTCGGGCTGCTCGCCGGCTCCTTCAACATCATGACCCACTCGCTCCGCCAGATGCGCGGCGACCTCGAGGAGTGGGGGCGTACCCTCGAGGAGAAGGTCGCGCAGCGCACGGAAGAGCTCATGGAGATGCAGGCACGCGTGGCGCAGTCGGAGCGCCTCGCCTCTCTGGGGATGCTCGCCGCCGGCGTGGCGCACGAGATCAACAACCCGCTGGGCGGGATCCTGGTGCTCACCTCGCTCACGCTCGAGGACACGCCAGCCGACGACGCGCGCCGGGAGAACCTGGCCGAGGTCGTGCGCCAGACCGAGCGCTGCCGCGACATCGTCAAGGGGCTGCTCGAGTTCTCCCGCCAGTCGAAGGCCGGGACCGAGCGCGTGGACGTGAACGCCGTGCTGCTCGGCACCCTCACCCTCATGGGCAGCCAGGCCCTGCTTCACAACATCGAGATCGTCCGCGATGCCGAGCCCGACCTGCCCGCCGTGCTGGCCGATGCCAGCCAGCTGCAGCAGGTCTTCATGAACCTCATCGTCAACGCCGCGCAGGCCATGGACGAGCGCGGCACGCTCTCGATCCGGACCCGGTACCACACCGCCGACGGCCACGTCGAGATCCGCGTCAGCGATACCGGCAAGGGGATCCCGCCGGAGCAGATCGGCCACATCTTCGACCCCTTCTTCACCACCAAGACGAGCGGCGCCGGCACCGGCCTCGGACTCTCCATCGTCTTCGGCATCGTGACGAAGTACGGCGGAACCATAGCCGTCGAGAGCGAGCCCGGCCGGGGCACCACGTTCACCATCCGCTTCCCCGCCGCCCGGGGCCCCGAGCGCCCCGTAGCACCCGACGCGGCCCAGCCCGGCCAGCCCGCCGGGACCGCGCCGGCCGCACCCGCCTCCTCCCGATCATGAGCGGCCGGGCCGCAGCCCCGCCAGCGGCGGCCAGCACGGGCGCCGCCGCGGAAGCCACCGCCGTCGCGGGGCGGCTCGTGCTCGGTCTCGGCAACCCGCTGGCCGGCGACGATGGCATCGGCGCCGTGCTCGCCGAGCGGCTCGCCGGCGATCCACGGCTGCCGCCCGATGTCGAGGCGCGCGCCGGCGGTGCCGACCTGCTGCGGCTCGCGCCCGCGCTCGCCGGACGCCGGCACGTGGTACTCGTGGATGCTACCTTCATTCGTCTCGGGGAGGCGCCGCTCCTCGTCCGCGACCACGCCGCCGGCTGGCCGGGTGACGCGCAGCGCCACGTCCACGAGCTCTCGCCCCTGGCGGCGCTCGACCTGCTGCGCGTCGTCGTGCCGGCGCTCGCCGCCACCCGCTTCACCTGGGCGCTCGTCCCCATCGACGCGTGCCGCCTCGGCCCGGGGCTCTCCCCCGACCTGGCGGACCGGGTGCCGGCCCTCCTCGACGAACTGCTGGCAATGCTCTGAACGACCGCGGTAGACCCGGACCCTGAGTCCCACGCCCGCCACGGCTTCGACGTCCACGCGCTCGACGCCCGACGACGAGATCGCCCGCGTCCTGGCCCCCGGCGGGCGTCGGTGCCGACTGTCGGTGCGCCAGTTGCCCGCCCGACTGTCGTCGCCCTATCTTTTCGTTTCTGCTACCGTATCCGTTCCACCTTCCAGGCGAGGGGTCATGAGGACCTGCCGCACAGCCATCCTGTTCGTGGCGGCCGCCGCCGCCATGCCCGCCGCGCTGCACGCGCAGCAGAGCAGTGCCCGCCGTGACCGGCCCGAGCGGGCCGAGGCCGCGGCTGCCGCGCCCGCCAAACCCGCCGCGCCGGTGAAGCCGGAGCACGTCACCACGCAGCACACGGCCACGATCGGCGGCCAGCGGATCGACTATGACGCAACCGTCGGGGATGTCATCCTGACCGATGGCGACGGCAATCCGACCGCCGCGGTCTACTACACGGCGTACACGCGGAAGGGCGTTCGGGATGCGGCCCAGCGGCCGATCACCTTCGCCTACAACGGCGGGCCGGGCTCCTCATCGATCTGGGTGCAGATGGGGGCGTTCGGGCCGAAGCGGGTGGACATCCCGGACACCGAGCACGCGCCGCCGCCGCCGTACCACCTGGTCGACAACCAGTACAGCCCGCTCGACGTGACGGACCTCGTCTTCATCGATCCCGTCGGCACCGGCTTCAGCCATCCTCTGGGCAAGGCGACGGGGAAGGACTTCTGGGGGGTCGACCAGGACGTGCAGTCGCTGGCGCAGTTCATCAGCAAGTACCTGAGCCAGAGCGGGCGCTGGAACTCCCCCCGCTACCTCCTCGGCGAGAGCTACGGGACGACACGCTCCGCGGCGCTGGTGAACTACCTCCAGGGGCGCGACAACATGGACTTCAACGGCGTGATCCTGCTCTCCGAGGTGCTGGACTTCGGGACGATCAACTTCAAGCCCGGCAACGAGCTGCCCTACATCCTCTACCTGCCGTCGTACGCGGCCGTCGCGTGGTACCACGACGCGCTCCCCGACAAGCCCGCGCAGCTCCGGCCGTTCCTGGACCAGGTCGAGCACTTCGCCACCACCGACTACGCCCAGGCGCTCCTCGCCGGCTCCACCCTCGATGCCCAGACGCGCGCCCGCATCCTCGACCAGCTCCACCGCTTCACCGGCCTCGACAAGGCCTACCTCGAGAAGGCCGACCTGCGCGTCAACGCCAGCGAGTTCGAGAAGGAGCTCATGCGCGAGAAGGGCGTCGTCATCGGCCGCCTCGACGCCCGCTTCACCGGCCCCACCATGGACCGGCTCGCCGAGCGCGCGCCCTACGACCCGCAGTCCGCCGACATCAGCTCCGCCTACACTTCGCTGTGGAACGACTACCTCCACAACGAGCTCGACTTCGGCCAGGAGATGACCTACCACGTCAGCGGGCGCGTGCAGCCGTGGGACTGGAGCCACGGCCAGAGCCGCGGGTGGCCCGGCTTCACCAACGTCGCCGTGGACCTCTCCGAGGCGCTCCAGTACAACACCAACCTCCACGTGCTGCTCAACAGCGGACTCTTCGATCTCGCCACGCCCTACTACGCGTCCGAGTACACCATGGACCACCTCGGCCTGCCCGCCGACCTGCAGAGCCACGTCCAGATCCGCGAGTACCAGGCCGGCCACATGATGTACGTCAACCCGGCTTCGCTCGAGAAGCTGAAGCAGAACATCGCCGCCTTCATCCAGACCACCTCCGGCGGCGGCGCATCAGGGCCGGTGGCCGCCGGCCGCTGAGCCCCACGCCGGCGCGGGCCGACGAGTCGGGAGGGCCGACGAGTCGGGAGGGCCGAACACCGCCCGCCCGACTCGCCGCCCCCGCCCCCGCCCCCGGCCCCGAGCCCCGAACCCCAGGTCCCCGCTGCCGCGCACATGCGCCCCATGGGTCAGATTGCCCCCTGCCCGCCCGGAGCCGATGCGACAGAATGCACCGCATGGCTGCGAAGCTGCCCGAGTCTGACGCAAGAGGATGCATTATGGATCGTAACGACCGGGTACGTGTTCTGCCCGTCTCCAGTACCGATCGGAGGCGACGGGCGAGGCCGCATGGGCCTCGCGCCGGGGCGGCTGGCGTGCGCCCCGCGCGGCCGCCGGATCCAACCGAAGAAGGAGGGATCGATGCAGCGGAACGTGCTGCGACTCGCGGTCGTGGCGGCGGCGGTGCTGTTCGGGTGCCGTTCGCAACCGCCGGCGGAGCAGGCGGCGGGGCAGGTTGCGCCGCCGTCGCCGGCGGACACGGTGGCGGAGGCGATCCGGGAGTACGACCCGGCGCTCTTCGATACGGTGAGGTGGTCGAGCGACAGCCTCGCTCTGGCGCGGGGCGCGGACGTGTTCAAGTGGGCGTGCTCCACCTGCCACGGTGCCCAGGGCCGAGGCAACGGCGGGTACGTCCTGAACGGCGACACGCTGCACCCGCCGTCGTTCCTCGAGCCGGACTGGCGGTTCGCGCGGGACTCGATGGGGCTGCGGCGGCGGATCTTCATCGGGAACGGCCGGGGGATGCCGCACTGGGGGCTGCGGCACATGGAGCCGCGCGACATCGTGGCGGTCCAGCGCTACATCCTCTACGGCCTCCGCTCGCCGGCGCGGCTGCAGGCGTCCCGGGGCCGGTAGCGAGACCTGGAGGGGGGAGCGGGCGCCGTTCGCGGCGGCTGACGGTGCCGGGCCCGAGGCCCTGAGGCCGCGGCGCGGATCGCGAGGCCCGGCGGCCGGCCGGGCGCGCGGCGGCCGCCCGTGGTCCCCCACTCCCCCGCTCGTCCACTCCACCACTCGCCGTCAGGCGGCGGCGCACCGCCGAGGCCGCTACGCCCCCTCTCCGGTCATCATGAACAGCGGCTTCCCCTTGAACGTCTCGTAGATCGGGCGGAGCCGTTCGGTATTGTAGTAGCGCTCGACGTCCACGAACTTCTTGGGCCCCTTGAGCGCATCGAGCGGAACGGTGTCGTAGCGGCCGTCGTGGACGCTGACCATGCGACCGAACTGGCGGGAGAGGACGAGGTCGAGGGCGAGGTTGCCGAAGGCCATGGGGACAATGGAGTCCATGGCGTCGGGGTCGCCGGAGCGGACGAGGTAGCCGAGGCGCTGGTTGACCACGTCGATGCGCCGTCCGTTGTGGAACTTCGGGGACAGCTCCTTCAGCGCGTCGGCGAGCTTGTCGCCGATGCCGCCGAGCTTGCGGTGGCCGAACATGTCGGCCTCCTCGCCCTCGAAGCTCATCTCCTCGTGGCTGGCCATGGTGGCGCCCTCGGAGATGAGCACGACGGAGTAGCGGCTGGGGTTGCGGTTGCGGTCGTAGACGAGCAGCTCGGTGAGGCGCTCGGGGTCGAAGGGGTGCTCGGGGATGGCGCAGCGGTCGGCCGCGCCGGCCATGGTGGGGAGCAGCGCGGTGAAGCCGGCGTAGCGGCCGAAGACCTCGATGACGAGGAAGCGCTCGTGCGAGCCGGCGGAGGTGCGCAGCCGGTGCGTCAGCTCGATGGTGCGGGTGACGCAGGTGCTGAAGCCGATGCAGTAGTCGGTGCCCGGCACGTCGTTGTCCATGGTCTTCGGGATGGCGACGGTCGGCACGCCGAGGTGGTGGAGCTGCAGGGCGTAGGAGAGCGTGTCGTCGCCGCCGATCGGGATGAGCGCATCGACGCCGAGGAAGTCGAGGTTCCTCATGACGTCCGGCGTGATGTCGTTGATCTCGTCCGTATAGCGCTCGGCGAGGTGGTCGGGCACGCGCCCGCGCGGCAGGTGGCTGGGCCTCGTTCGCGAGGTGTGCAGGAAGGTGCCGCCGGTGCGTCCGGCGCGGTTCACGATCGCCTCCGAGAGCTCCTGCACGTTCTCGTTGTTGTCGGCTCCGTGCTCGGGGAGCATGTCCACGAGCCCGGCCCAGCCGCGGCGGATCCCGAGCACGCGGTACCCCTCGCGCAGGGCTCGCACGGTGATGGCGCGGATCGCCGGGTTCAGCCCCGGCACGTCGCCCCCGCCCGTCAGGATGGCGATGGTTCCCTTCTTCTCGCTCGGCATCTCGCTCCGACCCCCTGGCTGCTCGAAAACGGGCCCGCCCGCGCGACCGGTTCACGGGGCGAGCCGGTGTAACCGTTTCCAGGATGGCGACGCCGCGCACCGCGGGCAACCGGCGCACGGCCCGCCGCGTGGCCAGCGCGGGTGCCTCGCGCCCGTTTGTACCGCGCCACGGTTCCGCGGACGGCTACTGTGCGGCCCGGGCCGGGGCGGTGGCCTGGATGTGCCGGGCCATCTCGCGGATCAGCGAGCCCGTGGTCTGGCCCTGCCAGCCGTGGCCCTTCTCGGGGCGGCCGAAGTGGAAGGCGCCGGCGTAGTACGGGGCCGTCGTGGCCTCGAGGAAGTCCTGCATGAGGTAGACGGCGAGATCGAGGTAGAAGTTGTCCATGTCGCCGACGTAGATGTGGATCTTGCCGACGAGGTGAGGGCCCAGTGTGGCCCAGTTGCGCTGGAGGTAGTCGCGCAGGTCGTAGCCGTGGGCGCGCATGTACTCGGCCACGGCATGGTCGATCGTGCCGGTGCGCTTGTCCCACAGGGGGGCGGGGTAACCGTCGGGGCCGACGGGGCCGTAGACGGCCTCCCAGGCCTCGAACTGCTGGGCGGAGCGGCCGTGGCTGCCGAGCACGGCCTCGAGCTGGCTCATCTGGCGGGTGGTGACCAGCGGCTGGCCGTCGTCGGCGCGCATCATGTAGGTCTCGGGATGGCTCCAGGTGTCGCCGGCCGGGGCGTAGAAGGCGTTGCTGTCGCGGTAGATGTCGGGGAGCTGATAGCGGCGGAAGTCGATCGGGTCGGGGTAGAGCGTCCAGGTGCCGCCGAAGAACTCGGGGTGGTAGACCTGGAGGGCGAGGGACTCCCAGCCACCGGTGGAGCCGCCGGTGAGCACGCGTGCCCAGGGCTTGCGGATGATCCGGAAGTGCTCCTCGACGTACGGGATCAGCTCCTTGACGATCGCGTCGCCGTAGGGCCCGTCGTTGGCGGAGTTCACGGCGTAGGAGTCGTCGAAGTACGGCGTCGGGTGCTGGAAGGTGACGGCGATCATGCGGGGGAAGTCGGCGGCGCTCCATTCGCGGTAGAACTCGTGGCCCGTCTCGCGCCCGAGCGCGCGCAGCGCCCGGCGCCGCTCGGGCGAGACGGCCGTGGACTCGGGGTCGAAGCCGAACGGCGCGCCGAGGCCGAAGTGCCCCTGCTCGTAGATGACGGGGTAGGCGCTGTCCGGCTGCTCGTCGTAGGCCCTGGGCAGCAGGATGGTCGCGCCGAGGTACATGTCGTGCCCCCAGAACTTCGACAGGAGCTCGCTGCGGATCTTCACCCGCTTCACCCACTTCGTGTCGGGCGGCTCCCGGACGGGCGGGAGCGCGTGGTCGAGCCGGAGGTGCACGGTCCCGGCACGGGGGTCGAGGTGCACCTTCTCGACCCTGCTGACCAGGTTGCCGGGCGAGCGGTTGAACTGCTGCCCCTCCCACTGGTCCATGTGCGCCCAGATCGTATGGCCGTCGGCGCGATGGAACTGCGTGTAGACGTTCAGAATCGCCTGCACGTAGTAGTCTCCGGCGGGGATCTCGCCGAGCGACGACGTCGGGTAGCCGAGCGTGCCCTGGTCGATCACCGCCTCCTGCCCCGGCGCGAGGCCGCTCACGTCCACGCCGAAGAGCGGCGGCGAGCCGAACCAGTTGCCGACGCGCAGGCGCGGCTCCGGTGTCGGCGCCTTCGCAATGGCGACGAACACGCGCCCCGTCACCGGCCCGGCCGCGAGCGACGCCGGGTACGAGACGAGAATGCGCGGACCGGCCGCCGGAGGCACGGAGGCGGCCAGCAGGAGCGCGAGCGCGAGAACCGGGACGACGCGGCCAGCGCGGCGGAGCGGGGCCATGGCGGACCTCCTTCTGTGGAATCTCCTCCGGAAGCGGCGCCGGCGGATCGGTCCTTGCGACCGTTGCAGGCGTGCGGATAGCGCCGACAGGAGGAGAAGATGGCCGACATCAACATCCGCCGAAAGGGGCCGGGACCCCTCTGGTGGATGCTCGGATTGCTGGCAATCGCGGGCGTGGTGTGGTGGGTCGTCGCGGTCGCGCACCGGCGGCGGCAGGTCATCGTGACGGGCCCGAGCGCCACCCCCGCCGGGGAAGCGGGCGGCGCCGGGGCGGGCGCGGCGCCGGAGAGCACGCCGCTCGGCAGCCTCGCATCCGTCGTGCTGGTACCGGACCGGCTGGCCCTTCTCGGTCGCGAGGTGGACCTGCACCAGGTGCCGGTGCAGCAGGTGGTCGGGGAGGGGGAGTTCTGGGTCGGCCCCGGCCGCGATGAGCGACTCTTCGTGGTGCGGACCGGGCTGGCCCCGGCCGGGAGACCGGCCGGCCCGCGCCCCGGAGAGCTGGTGGACGTGCACGGCGTCGTGGAGCGCGTGCCGGAGCCACTCGACGCTCCCGGGGCGCCGTGGAGCGTGCCGCCGGGCGACACGGCCACGCTGCGGAGCGAGCGGATCTACGTGGCGGCGGACTCGATCGGCCGGCGGCCGTGAGGCCGGCGCGAGCGGCGGCTACTCGGTCCGCAGCGCCTGGAGCGGATCGAGTCTGGCGGCCCGGCGCGCGGGCAGGTAGCTGGCCAGCGCGGCGGCGGCGAGCACCAGTACGGGCACGATCACGAACGTGAGCGGATCGAGCGGCCGCACGCCGAAGAGGAAGCCGCGCAGCAGGCGGGATGCGGCCAGCGCGCCGGCGAGCCCGAGCAGTGTGCCCAGGGCGGCGAGGGCGAGGCCGGCGCCCAGGACGAGCGCGAGCACGCCCCGGCGGGTAGCGCCCAGCGCCATGCGGATCCCCAGCTCCGACGTGCGCCGCGCCGTCGCATAGCTCAGCACGCCGTGGATGCCCACGAGCGCCAGGACCAGCGCCAGCCCGGCGAACAGCGAGAGCAGCAGCATCGTGAAGCGGCGCTCGGCCACGGAGCCGCCGAGCACGTCGTGGAGCGTCTCGACCCCGTAGACGGCGAGGCCGGGATCGGCGCCGTGGATCGCGGCGCGGAGGCCGCCGCCGAGCGCGGCCGGATCGCCGCGGCCGCGGGCGAAGACGACGCCCGCGCCGGCCGGCGCCTGCGCGATGGGCACGTATAGGGCCGGTGGGGCGGCCTCGGTCAGGCCGTGGATGCGCTCGTCGCCGACCACGCCGACCACCCGCCAGCGCGCTCCCCAGACGATGACCTCCTGGCCGAGCGGGTCCTGGTGCTGGAAGAAGCGGCGGACCGCCGTGGCGTTGAGGACGCCCGCGCGGGGCGCGTCCGGAACGTCGCCTTCGGCAAGCGTGCGGCCCCGGACGAGCGGCACGCCGAGGGTGGCGAAGTAGCCGGGCGAGACCATCCGGACGGAGATCTCCGGCCAGCTCCTCGCCTCGGCCTCCCGGCCGACTACCGCCCAGGAGTTCGTGAAGCCCGGGTCCAGCGGCGAGACGTTGGCCAGGGCCGCGGCCTGGACGCCGGGAAGCGCGCGGACGCGCTCGAGCACCGCCGCATCGAAGCGCTGGATGGCCGGCCAGCGCGGCCAGACACTGTAGTCCTCCGGGTAGCGGGTGGCCGGCAGGTCGTAGCGCGCCTGCACCACGCCGGCCGCGCGGAACCCGGGATCCACGCGCAGCACGGCGCCCAGGCTGTGCAGCAGGAGCCCGGCGCCCGTCACGAGGGTGACGGAGAGCGCGAGCTCCGCGACCACGAGCGCCTCCCGTACCCGGCGCCCCACCCGTCCCGCCGTGCCGGCGCCGCGCTCCCCGCGCAGCACCGCCACCGGGTGCATCCCCCACGCCTGCGCCAGCGGCAGCAGCCCGAAGGCCAGAGCGACGAGGAGCGAGATGGCGAACGTGGCGGCCAGCACGCGCGCATCGATCGCGACGCTCCCGAGGCGCGGCACATCCGCGGGCGCCAGCGCCACCAGCGCGCGCAACCCGCCGTAGGCGAGGGCCACGCCGGCCGCCGAGCCGAGGGCCGCGAGCAGCAGGCTCTCGACCAGGAACTGCCGCCCAAGGCGGCCGAGCCCGGCGCCGAGCGCCGTCCGGACCGCTACCTCCCGGGCCCGGGCGGCACCGCGCGCGAGCAGGAGGTTGGCCACGTTCACGCACGCCACGACGAGCACCAGCGCCACCGCGGCGAGGAGGAGCAGCAGCGCGGGACGGACTCCGCCGAAGACCACCCGGCCGAGCGCCTCCACGTGGATGCCGCGGGCGTCGTTCACGGGATAGGCGCGCTCGAGCCGCGCCGCCAGGCCGGCCAGCTCGCGCTGCGCGCCGGCCTCCGTCGCGCCCGGCGCGAGGCGGCCGACCATGAAGAACGGGTGCGTCTCGCGCGGGTACTCGGCCTCCCCCGCCTGGAGCGGCAGCCACAGGTCGGCGGGACCGTGGTATTTCGAGGCGTAATCGGCGTGAGCGTGGATCGCGCCGAGGCCGAACGACGCCCCCTCCGGCAGCACGCCGATCACGGTGTACGGCTCGTCCTGCACCCGGATCGTGCGGCCGACCACCGCCGGATCCGCGCCGTAGCGCTCCCGCCAGAATGCCGCCGAGAGGAGGGCCACGCGCGCCCCACCCGGCCGGGCCTCCGCGGCCGTGAACACGCGGCCGAGCAGCGGCCGGACCCCCACCACGTCGAAGTAGTCGGCGCTGGCCCGAACGAACGAAACGCGCGCCGGCTCGCCGCGCTCCGGCGTGAGCGTCCCCTCCCCGCCCGCCACGGCCGCGAGCCCGGACAGCGAGCGCGCCTCCCGCCGGTAGTCCACGAAGTCCGGCCACGACGCCGGCTCGCGGGTCGTGCCGCTGTTGCGGTCCGTCTCCCACGCGACCACCAGCCGGCCGGCATCCGCCAGCGGCATCGGGCGCAGCAGCACTCCATCCACCACGCTGAAGATCGCCGTGTTCGCACCGATGCCGAGCGCCAGCGTGAGCACGATCACGAGCGTGAGGCCCGGCGCGCGCCCGAGGCCCCGCAGCCCGTAGCGCAGGTCCTGAACGACCCCGCTCAGCCAGTCCGCCCGCCGCTCCCTCCGCAGCACCGCCTCGTCGATCGAGCGGCACTCGGCCCGCGCGCCCGCCAGGTCGCCGAACTCCTCCCGCGCGCGCGCCCGCGCGACCTCGCGCGAGAGGCCCCCGGCCACCAGCTCGTCCTCCCGCGCGGCCAGGTGGAACTCCAGCTCATCCTCCACGTCGGCCCGCACATCCGGACCCCAAAGCCGGCGGTAGCGCCGCCAGATCGGCTCCTCGCCCATGCCCTCCTCAGGCCGCCTGCTCGGTGGCGTTCAGGACCCGCCCGATCAGCTCGACGTAGCGCGCCCACCCCTCCGTCTCCGCCACCAGCGCCTTCCGACCCGCCGCCGTCAGCCGGTAGTAGCGCGCCCGCCGGTTGTTCTCGCTCAGCCCCCATTCCGCCGACACCAGCCCCCGCGCTGCCAGCCGGTGCAGCGCCGGATAGAGCGCCGCGTCCTCCACCCGCAGCGCGTCGTCCGTCGCCCGCCGCAGCCACCCCAGCACCGCGTACCCGTGCATCGGCCCCCACGTCAGCGCCTTCAGGACGAGCATGTCGAGGGTGCCCTGGACCAGGTCGAGCTTCATGGGTTGCTCCACTAAAGGATTTAGTGAAGAGGATGCGATGGAAGGGAGGGCGATGTCAAGGGGAACGGGCGGGGGCGGGAGCCGGGGGTCGGGCACTGAACCGGCGGGCGGGCAGAGGGGCACGGCCACGAGTGCGGGCGCCGTACCGAGGGGCATGGCATCAGCGCAGGAGGTCGAGCATCCGCTTCTGGATGTCGCGCAGGGCGGTGTCGTTGCCGGTGTTGATGACGGCCATGATGGCGTCCTTTCGGGCGGGGTCCAGCCAGTAGAAGGCGCGGAACCCGGCCTGGCTGCCGGTGTGGCCGATGAGGGTCTGGCCGTGCCGGTGGACGACCATGTAGCCGAGGGCCATGGAGGCGTCGTCGCCTCCCTCGTCGTCGGTCATGCGGACGACGGGGGTCCACATCTCCCGGAGGGTCGAGCGGGGGGCGACGAGCGCGTAGCGGTGGGCGAGCGCGGAGTCGCCGTGCGTGAAATCGAGGAGGAAGAGGGTGTAGCGGGCGAGATCCGAGAGGGGTGCGTTCCATCCGCCGTTGGGGATGGTGATGCCGGGATCGAAGTCGCGCCCGTTCTCGACCACGGAATCGCGGCGGGTCGTGGTGTCGCGGACGATGTCGTAGTTGTTGGATCGGTCCGGCTCGAGGTAGTACGGGGTGACGCCGAAGTAGCTGCTGTCGAGGTGGAGCGGCGCGAGGATGTTCTTGTGGACGTAGGTCTCCCAGGGGTCGCCGGTGAGCGCCTCGATGATGCGGGCCAGATAGATGTAGCCGGGGTTGGAGTAGCCGAAGCGGGACCCGGGCCTGAAGTGCAGCTCCTGGTACGGCATCATGGCGACGAGCTGATTCCAGGTGGTGGGCTCGAAGGGCTCCCACGGCTTGCCGGCCTTGTAGGGCCAGGTCGGGTCCTGAAACCCGGCGGAGTGGGACAGCAGCATGCGGACGGTGATGCTGTCGATCATTCCGTACGGGTCGTGGACGCGGCGCAGCTCCGGGACCCAGTGGGTGACCCTGTCATCGAGCGAGAGCCTGCCGCGGTCGCGCAGCTGCAGGATCGAGAGGGCGGTGAGGCTCTTGGTGATGGAGCCGTAATGGAAGATGGTGCTGGCGTCCACCGGCTGGCCGCGCCCGCGATCGGCGAGGCCGTGCTCGTGGCGCGCGACGATGCGACCGCCGCGGATGAGGAGCGCGCTCCCGCCGACCACGCGCCCGCTGTCCAGCCGGGCATCGAAGTAGCGCGTGAAGGCGGACCACTCCGGCGGCGGCGCGCCGGCGGGGCTCTTCTGGGCCTGCAGGGACGCACCGGCGAGGACCAGCGCGAGGGCGAGGCAGAGCGATCGCATCGGGTTGGCTCCGGGGGTGTGGGTGAAGCGGGCAAGATGGCCCGGGGCTACCGGGCCGGCAACAGGCGGAGGGCAGGGGGTGCACAACCCGCCGCTGGAGGCCCGGCGGCGTGCGGAGGCGGATCTGGTCGGTGGGCGCGCGGGGGCGACGGTGCACAACCCGCCGCTGGAGGCCCGGCGGCGTGCGGCCGGCGAGTCTTGCTGTTCAGGGCGGCACAACCCGCCACGCGCTGCTCCGCGGGGGATCGAGCGGCGGATCGTGACCGTAATGCGTGCGCAAGTCGCCTCTCGTTTCCCCGCTCGCCACGACTGGCGAATTCTGCACCTCCCGGCGCGGAGGATCGGGGAGCAGGTGCCGAGGGCAGACGAGGCCTCGAGGATAGCTGCGACGTGGACGGGCCCGCTCACGTGGAGTGGCGGCGGATCTTCCCCGCGCGCGGCGCTGTACCCGGCGCCGTCCATGTCTACGGGACCAGGGGCGGGGGATCTTCCCCGCGCGCTGCGCTGTACCCGGCACCGTCCATGTCTACGGCACCAGCGGCGGGGGATCTTCACCGCGCGCGGCGCTGTACCAACGGCCTGACGTTGGGGCGGCGAGAGGCATCCCTGTCTCCCGCATGCGGGCCGCCAGCGGGGCGGCGAACGGAACCTCGGGAAAGAGAAGCGAGATGCGGACGAAGTGGCAGATCCTCACGGCTGCGGCGCTGGTGGCGCCGCTCGCCGCGTGCGCGCCGAAGGCGACGGTGACTCCGCCGGACGGGGTGGATCTGAGCGGGACGTGGGTGCTGAACCGCGAGGCGAGCCGCCTCGGCGGGGAGGGTGGGAGCCAGGCGGTGCGGGGGGAGCGTGGCGAGCGCCCGGGCGGCGAAGGCGGCGAGGGCGGCGAGGGCGGCGAGGGAGGCGAGGGAGGTCGGGGCGGCAGGCGCGGCGGCGGCTGGGGGCGGGGCGGGGCTGAAGGCGGGCGGGGCGGGTACGGTCCGGGCGGCGGGATGGAGGGGATCCGCGAGGCAATGTCGTCGGCGCGGCCGTCGCCGCGGCTGGTGATCGTGCAGCGGGACTCTTCGGTCGAGGTGGACGCGCAGGACGACATCCCGCTCGACCTGGTGCCGGACGGCAGGACGCGGCCGGCGGCCGAGCGTCATGGGTCCGAGGTGAAGGAGCGGGATGTGAAGGCGCGCTGGAAGGACGGTGCGCTGGTAGTGGAGGAGTCGATGCCGGGCGGGCTGACGGTGGTGCGCCGCTACGAGCATCCGCGGGGATCGCCACGGCTGATCGTGGAGACGGAGGTGAAGGGGGCGCCGCGCGCCATGAAGCTCGTGTCCGCCTACGACGCGGCGCGGTCGAAGGCCGGCTCCTGAGGGCGGCCTTGAGCCGACCGCCCGCCGCCGCGAGATTGGGGGGTGTCGATATCGTGAACGGACGGGGCCTCGCGACTGGCGTCGCGGTGCCCCCGCGGGGCGGTGAAGCATGACGGCTCGGTCGAAGGACTGGATCATCCGTGCGGCGGGGCTCGCCGCGCTGCTGGCGGGAGTGGGCTTCGTGCTGCTCCGGCCGCCGCAGCTGCGTCCCGCGGCGTCGGGCGCGGCACGCGCACCGGCGTTCACGGCGCCGACGCTCCTCGGCGACACCGTCTCGCTGACGCAGTTTCGCGGCCGTGTGGTGGTGCTGAACTTCTGGGCCACGTGGTGCGGCCCGTGCAAGATGGAGATCCCCGCCCTGCAGCGCCTGTACCGGGAGATGGGGCCGCGCGGCCTCGCCGTGGTCGCGGTCAGCGAGGATGAGGACCCGCCCGGGAAGTCGCCGGTGAAGGACATCGGCAGCTTCGCGGTCACGCGGGGGATGACCTTCCCGATCCTGCTCGATCCCACCGGCCGCATCCAGGACCTGTACGGCGTGCGCGGGATCCCCACCACCTTCCTGCTCGACCGGGACGGCCGCGTCATCCGGCAGGTGATCGGCCCGGCCGCCTGGGACAGCCCGCCGTACAGCCAGCAGATCAGTCAGCTGCTGGCCGGCGGCCGCTGATCGCCCCGGCGCGGGGGGGCCCTCAACGCTGCCGCCCCGCCTTCGTACGGTACGGCAGGTCCGCCGGTGGATCGCCGTTCGGCCAGTCGTTCACCTTCGGCGCGAAGTCCGGACGGGGGCGCGAGTCGAACGAAAGCCGCCACGTCCACGGCCTGCTGGTCGCTCAGCGTGCCCGGGTGGTCGAAGGGCATGTTCGCACGGATGAAGCCGGCCGCCGTGCGCGGCCGCGCCATGCCGGCGCCGATATTGAAGGAGCGCGGTCCCCAGAGCGGCGGCGCGAGCTCCGTCCCCTGTCCCTCCGGCCCGTGGCAGCGCGCGCACACGGTGGCGAACGTCCGCGCGCCGGCCGCCGTATCCGCCTCGAGCGCCGGAAGCTTCCGGAGCCCCTGCCCCTCGACCCGCGCGCCGACCGGCACCCCCGTCGAGAGCCACGCAATGTAGGAGACGATGTCCCTCATGGCGGGATCGTCCACCGCCAGCGCCTTTCCGCTCATGCTCCGCTGGAAGCACCCGTTGATCCGCTCCTCCAGCGTGATCACACGCGCGCCGCGGCTCCTGTACTGGGGAAACTGTCCGTAGACGCCCGCCCACGGCGAGGACCACGCCCGCCGGCCCTCGTCCAGGTGGCAGCTCACGCACCGCAGCCCGTTCCCCACGTGGCCCGGCAGGCTGTCGCGCGTCGCCAGCAGGATCGCCCGGCCCCGCCGGATCGACGCCCCCAGCGGGCCGCCGGGAATCGCCGACAGCGGCGGCGGCCGGAGCGGCACCACCCCGGGCGCCGCCGCCGGCGCCGGGCTGCCCCCGGCGACCGCCCTCTCCCCACCGTCCGGCGCCGCAGCCGCGGCCGCCGCTCCGGCCGCGGAGTCGGAGGATACCCCGGTCCCGGCGGGCGCGGCGCGTCCGCACGCGGCGAGCAATGGAACGAGCATCGAGAGGAGGATCCCGCAGGCGGCGGGGCGGGCGCCACACGGGCGGAGGCCGGAGCCGCAGCGCCGGCCGGCCCGGCGAGGCCCGCTCGGAATGGATCGAGTCATCGGAAAGTCCCGGGGCTCGGTGGACGGGGGGAAACCGGGCGCCGCCCCGAGCACTCGTGCCCGCGGCGCGACGTGTCGCCCGGCCGCCGGCACCCAAGATCGATGCGTCGCGTTCGTCGGCGCAACCGTCGCCGCCGGAGGGGCTCCGCGTGCAATCTCCTGCACGGTCATGCAGTCGATTGCGTGCAGCCGGCTGCACGGTCGCTCTCGCAGGATCGGCGTAATGTGTTGGGGGAGAATGGATTCCAGGCGACGGCCGGCCGGCCCGCGGCTTGCCCATGGTTCACGGCGTATTCGCGGCACTACTGGGGCCCGCGATGGGAAATGGGGCCAGGAGAGCAGGATGGAGAAGGACACGGGCCGGGGTTCGTGCGAGAGATGTGGCGGGGTGACGCGCCGGGAGGCGCTGGCGGCCGCGGCGAAGGCGATGTTCGGGGTAACGGTGGTGGGCATCGCCCTTCCTGCGCTGGAGGGGTGCGGCGTGGGCAGCCTCACGGGGCTGGGCGGCGGGCCGACGGCGACGCAGTTCGACGTGACCCGGCTGACGCAGGATGGTCAGGCGCTGGTGACGTCGGCGAACGGGCCGGACGGCGCGCCGGTGCTGATTGTCCGGGAGGCGGCGGACAGCTTCCTGGCGCTGTCGATGATGTGCACGCATGCGGCGTGCATCGTCGGCGCGCCGAGGAGCGGGGTGCTTACGTGTCCCTGCCACGGCTCGCAGTACGACATGAAGGGGCAGGTGCTGCGCGGGCCGGCGTTCCGGCCGCTGGCGCGGTACTCGGTGACGTACAATGCGGCGACGAACATGGTGACGATCTCGGCGTGAGGCGGGCCGTGGAAGGGGGCTGTCAATGGTAGGGGTGCTCGTGGCGGCGATGGTGCTGGCGGCTCCGGACACGGGCCGGGTGGCGCCGGTTGCGGGGCGGGTGGGGAGCGCGCCGGAGGCGGTGGTGGCGGCGGAGGCGGTGGACCGTGCGGCGCCGGCCGGGGAAGCGGCGTCGCCGGCGGCGCGAAACCTCGCGGCGCGGCCGGTGCCGCGCTTCGGGGCGACGGAATCGTGGCCGGCGCTGCTCACGGCGGGCGGGGCGGGCGACGCCGCGGCTGCGACGGCGCTGCCGGATGTGGGTCCGGCGCCGGCGGACACGCCGGTGACGAAGCGGAAGCGGCCGGTGCTGGTGGACTACTCGGACGCTTACTACACGCGGCTCAAGATCCACAAGATCGCGAGCTACGTGATGCTGCCGCTGTTCGGGCTCGAGTACTACTCGGGCACGCAGCTGTACAACAAGGGGCTGGCGGCGCCGCGGTGGGTGAGGGACGTGCATCGCCCGGTGGCCACGGCGATGGCGGGGCTGTTCTTGGTGAACACGGTGACGGGTGTGTGGAACCTATGGGAGGGGCGGAAGGATCCCGAGGCCCGCGGGTGGCGTACTGCACACGGGGTGCTGATGCTGCTGGCGGATGCGGGGTTCGTGGCGACGGGGCTGACGGCCCCGCACGAGCACCGGGAATCGGGCGTGTTCGGCCCGGGCTCCCCGCTGGAAGGAGAGGGCAGCCATGGCAACCCGCGGCTGCACAAGGAGATCGCGATTTCGTCAATGGGAGTGGCGATGGTGAGCTGGATCATGATGCTGCCGCCGTTCCGGAGGGATTGAAGCAATGCTGTTCTTGAACGCGCTGGCCACGACGCTGCGGCCGTGGTCGGACCTGTACAACGGAAGCGCGCTGGTGTCGGACGGGGTGACGTTCGCTCACCTGGGCGGGATGCTGGTCGCGGGCGGCTTCGCGGTGGCGGCGGACCGGACGGTACTCCGGTCGGGCCGGGCTCCCGAGGGGGACCGTTCGTTCGTGCTGCGGGAGCTCCGGGACGTGCACCGGCCGGTCCTCTGGGGGCTCGCTGTGGTGCTGCTCTCCGGCCTCGCGATGATGCTCTCGGACGTGCGGACCTTCCTGCCCTCGTGGGTTTTCTGGGCGAAGATGGCCCTGATCGGGCTTCTGCTGCTGAACGGGCTGACGCTGGAGCGGGCGGAGCGGCGGCTGGCGGCGGACCCGCTGGAGCGGACCGCCTGGCGGCGGCTGCGGCGGGCGTCGCTGCGGAGTGGAGGGCTGTGGATTCTGACGGTGCTGTTCGGGGTGCTGCTGACGTCGGCCGGCTGAGGCGGCGGGGGTGCGGGCGCCGCCCGCGCGCCGCGTGAGAAGAGGACATGGACGAGCCGAGGGATGGAGATGGATATGGCAGGGCAGGAACAGGAGCTGGAGGCGTGCGCGTCGTGCGCGCTGGGGACCTCGCGGCGGGAATTCCTGAGGGACGCCGCGGTGGCGGCGGCGGTGCTGCTGGGGCTGGGGGCGAGGCGGGGGCAGGCGTCGGTGCTGCCGGGTCGGCTGGTGGCCACGGGCCGCTCGGGGGCGGGAACGGTGACGTATCCGCTGCCGGCCGGGGATGGCGTATCGATCGACCGCGAGCAGGAGATCATCGTGGCGCGGTGGCAGGGGAAGGTCTATGCCTTCTACCTCTCCTGCCCGCACCGCCACACGGCGCTCCACTGGATCCAGGGCGACAACCGGTTCGAGTGCCCGAAGCACCACTCGAAGTACCGGCCGGACGGGGAATACATCTCGGGGCGGGCGACGCGCAGCATGGACCGCTACGCCGTCCGGATCTCGGGGTCGCAGGTGATCGTGGACCCGGACCGGGCGTTCCGGCAGGACGAGGACCCGCAGGGCTGGAGCTCGGCCTACGCGGTGGTGCCTTCCGCGGGCGCATCCGGCTGATCGTCGCCGCCGATCCCGAGCTTCTCGAGCTTGTACCAGAGGGTGCGGACGCTCACGCCGAGGATCCGCGCCGCCTGCGTCTTGTTGTCGCCCGTCGCCTGGAGCGCGGCCAGGATGGCGCTCCGCTCCGCGCGCTCGACGGCCTCGCGTAGCGGGGGTGGCGGGCCGGTCTGCGCGCCTGCGACGCTCGGCCGTACGGCGCTACCGTCCGCCTCCGGGAGGTCGAAATGACGGAGCATGCCGTTGCGCGCGAGCAGCACGGCACGCTCGACCACGTTGTTGAGCTCCCGCACGTTGCCCGGCCAGGTGTACGCCTCGAGCTGGGCGACGGCCTCCGGCGCGAGGCGCACGTCGCGGCCGAGCGAACGGCCGAGGCGCTCGGCGGCGTGCAGCGCGAGCGGGGCCACGTCCTGGACGCGCTCGCGGAGCGGCGGGACGTGGACGGGGAAGACGTTCAGGCGATAGAACAGGTCGGCGCGGAATCGGCCCTCCGCCACGAGCGCGGCCAGATCGCGGTGCGTCGCGGCGACAATGCGCACGTCCACGCGCCGCACCACGTTGGAGCCGAGCCGCTCGAGCGTGCCTTCCTGGAGCACCCGCAGCAGCTTCGGCTGGAGCGAGGGCGGCATGTCCCCGATCTCGTCGAGGAACAGCGTGCCGCCGTCCGCCAGCTCGAACTTCCCCGCCCGCTCCTGCACCGCGCCGGTGAACGCGCCCCGGCTCACGCCGAACAGCTCCGCCTCCAGCAGCTCGCCGGGGATCGCCGCGCAGTTGAGGGCGACGAAGAGCGCCTCCGCGCGCGGCGAGCGGGCGTGCACTGCGCGCGCGACCAGCTCCTTGCCCACGCCCGTCTCCCCGGTCACCAGCACGGTCGTGGGCGCCGGCGCGACGCGGTCCACCGAGGAAAGCACCGTCCGCATGGCCGCGCTGGCGGCCACGATCCCCTCGGGGCCCGGCTGGACCTCGCGCAGATAGGCGTTCTCCCGCTCCGCCCGCGCCGCGCCGAGCGCGCGCGAGACGAGCGCCTCGATCTCCTCGACCGCGAAGGGCTTCACCACGTAGTCGAAGGCGCCCAGCTTGATGGCGCGCACGGCGCTCTCGACCGTGCCGTAGGCCGTGATCAGGATGACCGGCAGCTCGGCGCGGGTGCCGCGGATGCGCTCGAGGAGCTCGATGCCGGAGCGGTCGGGGAGCTGAAGGTCGGTGAGCACGAGGTCCACCGGCTCCGCCTCGAGGACGCGCTCCGCGTCCGCGGCGGTACCGGCGCACAGCACGCGGTAGCCCAGGTCGCTGAGCGAGAGCTCGAGGATCCGGCGGATCCTCGCCTCGTCGTCCACCACGAGGAGCGTGGGAATGCTGGGGCTCATGCGTCTCTCCCGGACGGAATTCGAACGGTGGCGGTGGTGCCGGCGCCCGGCTCGCTCTCAAGGGCGACCTCGCCGCCGTGGGCCTCGACGATGCGCCGTACGATCGGCAGCCCGAGGCCGGTCCCTCCGCCGCCCGTGGTGAAGAACGGCGTCCACACCTCGGCCAGCTCCTCGGCCGGGATGCCGCGGCCGTGGTCGCGCACCTCGAGCACGGCGTACGAGCTTTCTGCGCGCGTGCCGACCTCGACGGGCTGGCCGGGCGCGGAGGCCTTTCGCGCGTTGGCCAGCAGGTTCAGCGTGACCTGGTAGAGCTGATCGGCGTCGCCCTCGAGGGGCGCCGCCTCGAGGGCGGCCTCGAGTGGCACGCCGGCCGCCTCGTACTCGCCGGCCATGGCGGTCGTGACCTGGCGGACGACATCGGCCAGATCGAGCGGGATGCGGCGGGGCGGGCGCGGCCGGGCGAAGGCGAGCAGATCGTTCACGAGCCGGCCCAGACGCGAGACCTCGCCGAGGATGAACGTGGTCAGCTCCTCCTCGCGCGAGCCGCCCGGCGCGGCGCGGGCCAGCATCTCGGCGGAGCCGCGCACGATGGAGAGCGGCGTGCGGATCTCATGGGCCAGGGCGGCGGCCATCATGCCCATGGCGGCGAGGCTCTCCTGCCTGGAGAGCTCACGGCGCGAGGCGTCCAGGCGCGCCACCATCGTCTCGAGCGCGTCCGAGAGCACCCTGACCTCACGCGGGGCGGCGCTGCTCACCCGGTCGAAGTCGGGGCGGATGTCGAGCCGCACGTCGCGGGCGGTGTCGGTGAGTCGGCGCAGCTCGCGCGTGGTCGAGCGGGCGAAGAGGAGCGAGGCCGGCAGCGTCACGGCGAGGAAGACGAGCGCGAGGGTCAGCAGCTGGCGTCCGGTGTCGCGGAGCGGGCTCAACGCCTGGGACTCGGGCACCATCATCTCGGCCTGGAGGCGGAGTCCGCCCAGGTCGCGCATCGGGCGGCGGGCGGTGAGCGCGTGGGGATCCGCCGGCGGGTCCTGGCCGGCGACGATCCGGCCGTCCGCGGCGCGGATGGCCAGCCCGGCGCGGTCGTCGGGCGCCGCCTCCGCGAGCAGCTCGGACCAGGGGGTGAGGAGCGCGAGCCAGCCGAGCCGCTCGCCGCGCGGGCCGAACACCGGGCTCGCGGCCAGGACGCCGCCCTCGCCCGGGCCGCCGCGCAGGTAGAGGCGCGCGTCCGCTCCGCTGGTGCGGCGGAGCAGCGGGAGCCAGCCTTCGCCGAGCGTGCTGCGGCCGATCCAGGCGGGGTCGGAGGAGGCGACGACGCGGCCGCCGGGCTCCACGGCGAGCGCGAGATCGCGGCCGCGGAAGCTGCCGGCGAGCTGGGCGAGCGAGGCGGCCAGCCGCTTGTCAACATCGTCGACCGCGATGTCCTGCGCGGCGCCGAGGCCGGGCCAGACCTCAACGAGCCGGAGCCGGTCGCCGAGGGCGCGCTCGAGGCGGTCGCCGACGAGGCGGTCGCGGGCCTCGAGGCGCTGGGCGGCCTCGCGGAGCAGGGCGTCGCGGCCGCGGACGTACTCGATGGCGAGCACGGCCCCGGTGGCGAGGAGCACGAAAAGGGCGAGAGCGGAGGCCAGACGCCCCGCGAGGGTATCGGGCCAGCGTCTAGCGCGGCGCCGCGGCCGCCGCTCATCATCAGGCAAATCTGAACCCCGGAACCTGGGAATGGAAGCGAGAAAACGGCCGCTCCCCGTGCGGTGGAGCAGGGCCATCCCGCTGGCGCTCGCGCTGGGCTGGACGGCGCCGCTTGCGGCGCAGCTGCCGGCCCCGGCGGTGAGCAGCCCGGATGCCATACACCTCGGCGGCTACGGAAGTGTCGTGCTGGGGCGGAGCCTGGGCGCCGCGCCGACGCCGCGCACCGGCATCGATGCGGCCACCGCGGCCGCGCTCATCTCGGGCACGCTCCTGCCCCGCCTCAGCTACTTCGGCGACTTCGAGGCGGCGAGCTTCACGGAGGAGAACTGGACGGGTCGCCGCGAGGAGCGTCGCACGGAGATCGCGCGCCTGTACGCGGAGTACGCCTTCACCGATGCGTTCCGGCTGCGCCTCGGCCGCTTCCTCACACCGGTCGGCCAGTGGAACGAGATCTTCGCCGAGCCGCTGACCTGGACGGTGCTGCGTCCGCTCACGACCTACCGCCCGTTCGCGAAGAGCACGACCGGCATTCTCGCGGCCGGCAGCGTCCC
The DNA here is from genome assembly GCA_963708135.1 of uncultured Gemmatimonadales bacterium. Classification (GTDB taxonomy): domain Bacteria; phylum Gemmatimonadota; class Gemmatimonadetes; order Longimicrobiales; family RSA9. The sequence goes on from OY970192.1 coordinate 3,691,628, forward strand.
CGTGGCGGGCCACGACGCTGGCTACGCCGTCTACTTCTCGCCCGTCGGCTGGAGCCGCGAGGAAGGGCAGGAGACGGGCTTCGCGCGGGCGCTCGGCGGGCGCGCGGCGGTCGAGCTCTTCCCGGGGCTCGTCGTCGGCGCCAGCGCCGCGGAGTTCCGCGTCTCGCGGCCATACGAGCCCAACGACCCGGAGTACGACCACCGGAACGCGCCTCCGGGCTCCACGCCGCCGGACTCCGTTGACGGGCCGGCGGAGGAGATGCGCGAGGCGGAAGACGACGCGCGCCGGCTCGTGGGCGGCGACGTCGCCTGGAACCTGGGGCGCGTCGAGCTGCTCTCCGAGGCTGTGGCGCTCTCCGGGACGACGCTGCGGCCGGCGGAGCACGGCGCCTTCGTGCAGGCCGCGGTGCGCGTGATCGATCCGCTCCACCTGGTGCTGCGCACGGAGGTCTACGACCCGGTGTACCAGTCCACCGTGCACGTACAGACCCTCGGCGCGACGCTCCGCCTCCAGCGCCACTGGACGCTCAAGCTGGAGCGTCAGATCACCGACCACGCATCCGAGCGGGTCCGCGACGGATGGTTCGTCTCGGCATCGGCGCTCTTCTGATCGCCGCGCTCGCCGCCCCGCCCGTCCGCGGGCAGGGCCGCGAGCGCGCGCCGGCACCCCTCGCGGTGATCGTGCACGAGGACGTCCCCGGCACGACCCTCGACGCCGCCACCGTGCGCCGCATCTTCCTGCGCCGCCAGCGCTTCTGGGAGGACGGCACGCTCGTGGCGCCCGTAAACCTGCCCGCCACCTCCCCCGTCCGCGACTCCTTCTCCCGCGCCATCCTCGGCCGCGCGCCCCGCGACATGGCCGAGTTCTGGAACGACCTCTACTTCCACGGCATCCAGCCGCCGCCCGTGCTCGACAGCGAGCGCGCCGTCCTGCTCTACGTGGCGCGCACCCCCGGCGCGATCGGCTACGTGGCCGCGGACGCGCTGCCCGACCCGGACGATCGCACCGGATATCGGGTGGCGCTGGTCGTGCGACGGTGAGGCCCGCCGGGGCTTTCCCGGCCCTCTCGCCACCCCGAGTGGGAGAGTGGGAGAGTGGGTGACCGGGCGACGCGCGCGGGAACCTCGGGTCGCCGGGCCAGGCCGACTTCGCGGCGGCGCAGCTTCGCCGGGCCAGGCCGGCTTCGCGAAGCCTCTCGGGCCGCGGACACTCGGCCGCCGCGAACACCACCCACTCCCCCACTCCGCCACTCAGCTGGAATTCCCCCTCGCCCTTCCCCGCCCGCGCGCCTAGCTTTCTCGGCATGATCGAGCTCGCCACGCACACGGCCACGCGCTACGTCCAGCCGCTCCGCGAGGGGGGGTCGCTGCCGGCCGTGGTGGACACGGAGGGCGGCGGGCTGTTCGTTGCCAAGTTCCGGGGCGCGGGCCAGGGGGCGAAGGCGCTCGTGGCGGAGCTGATCGTGGGGTTGGTGGCGCAGGCGCTCGAGCTGCCGGTGCCGGAGCTCGCGCTGGTCGAGGTGCCGCCGTCGTTCGGGCGGAGCGAGCCGGATCCGGAGATCCAGGACCTGCTGCGGATGAGCCACGGCACCAACCTCGGGGTGCGCTACCTGGATGGCGCGTTCAACTTCGACGCGCACGCGGCGCTCGAGCTGGTGCCGGCGCGGCTGGCGGCGGAGACGGTCTGGCTGGACGCGTACCTGACCAACCCGGATCGCACGCACCGGAACCCGAACCTGCTCATCTGGCGGCGGCGGCCATGGCTCATCGACCATGGCGCCGCGCTGTACGCGCACCACGACTGGAGCACGGTGGACGAGGCGCGCACGCGGACGCCGTTCCCGCTGATCCGCGAGCACATGCTGCTGACGCACGCGGACGACATCGAGGCGGCGGATGCGCGGCTCGCGCCGCTGCTGACGGAGGAGCTGCTCGGGGACGTGCTCGCGGCGGTGCCGGACACGCTGCTGCTGGATCCGGTCGCCCGCGCCGGCTTCGCATCGGGGGAGGAAGCGCGCGCGCGCTACCACGCCTACCTGCGTTCGCGCCTCGAGGCGCCGCGGGCGTTCCTCGCGGAAGCGGTTCGCGCGCGCGAGGCCCGCCTCGCGGAGCCGCCGCGCATGCTGAGGGCGCGCCGATGAGCGCGCCGGGCCGCGTCGCCTACACGTTCGCGGTGCTGCGGGCCGTGCCGCACGTGTACGCGGGCAGCTTCGTCAACGTGGGGGTCGTGGTGCACGCGCGCACGGCGGAGTACCTGGGGATGCGTGCCCTGACGGATCCGGAGGCGCTGCGCGCGCGCGTGCCCGACGCGGACGTGCCGCTGCTCGCGCGCTACCTGCGCTCGTGCGAGGCGGTGTGCGCCGGGGACGCGGCGGCGGGCCCCGTGGCCCTGCGGCCGTCGTCGGAGCGGTTCCACTGGCTGACCGCGCCGCGCTCGGACGTGCTGCAGGCCTCGCCGGTGCACGAGGGGGTGTGCGCGGACCCGGCCGTGGCGCTGGGGGAGCTGTTCGAGGAGCTTGTGCTTGTCGGGAGGTGAGAGGATAGTGATGCGGGACGCGGGCAGCGGTACGTGCCCGGCCCCGCCGCCCGCGAGTCATTCCCGCACCGCGGGCCCGGGAGCCCGCACCCCGTGTCACATCCTCCTCGACAGGTGCTCCTGGATGATCTTCCAGTGGCCGTTCAGGCGGCGGAACACGGCGGTCCAGGCGCCGCGGATCACGTGCGGCTGGCTGTCGGGCGCGATGTGGGGGATCGACCAGGTGCCGGTGAGCGTGGCGGCGTCGGGGCCCAGGCGCTGGACAAAGACGGAGTCCCACCGCCAGGTGGCGTTCCTCATGTTCTTGCCGACGTAGGTCCAGAAGGTGCGGATCCCCGCACGCAGCGAGTCCGGCGTCGTGATGAGCTGACCGCCGCTGGCGGAGATGACGCGGCCGCTGTCCGGATAGAGGGAGCTCATCCGTTCCACCACACCGGGGCGGCTGAAGTCGTAGGCGGCCTGGATGAGGTGCTCCAGCGTGTCGGCCAGGGCGGGATCGGGACCGGCAGGATGGGCCGGTGCGGCGCCGCCGCACCCTGAGGCCGACGCGGACAGGGCGCCGAGCAGGAGCAGCCGGCGAACTTTCCGGCGTTGCCGGTGGTAGAACGCTGTGCGCATCCCCGAACGGAAGGTCCCCATGCGTACTCCCTCGCTAGTCGTCGCCATCTCGCTGGCCGCTCTCGCGGGTGCCTGCTCGGGCGCCGGATCGGCGCCGCGCGCGAACACGCGCCTGGACCGTGAGCTCGACCTTGCCATCGACCAGGCCGCACGCCCCGCGCCGGTGGTCTCGCAGCTCGAGCTCGCGGGGGAGGCGAAGGCGAAGACACCGGCCGCCGCCCCCACCCGCCAGCGCGCATCCGCGGCCAGGCACGCGAAGGTCCGGGCGGTCCGGAAGTCGAATCCGGCGCCCGCACCCGCGAAGCCGGCGCCGGAGAAGCCGACCGTCGCCGCGGCGCCGCAGCCCCATCCCGCGCCGGTGCCGGTCGCTTCGGCGCCCGCGCCCGCGCCGGATCCCGCGCCCCCCGCCACCTCGGGTCCCAAGAACGCGCCGCTTCCCGAGCCGATTCATACCGGCCATGGCGGCGGATGGTTTCCCGAGCCGACGGACATGGGCGTCCAACGGCCGGGGATGCCCGGCGGGGCCGGCATGCCGGGCATGCCGGGCAGCGGCGGGGTGATCATCATCCGCGGCGGCGGCTCGGGCGCCGATCCATGCGACGAGCGCCACCCGCACGCCCCGGGCGGAATCGGCGGGATGATCCTCCCGCGCCTTCCCGGCCTGCCCGGAGGCATCGGCGGCCGCGGCAGGATCGGCGGGCACGGCGGGATCGGCGGGATCTTCCGGGGGCGTCACTAGGCGGTGACAGACGGAGTCGCGGAGCCGCCGGGTGCGGCTTCAGGGCGGCGGCGGCGCAATGCGCGGAAGGGTGCGGGACTCATGCTCGGACGGCGGGTCCTGTCGGGTGTGTTGTGGATCGGCATCGCCCTCATCGTCGTGCTCTGGCTGCCGCTCCTCTCGCTGATCTTCCTCTTCACCGCCCCGTTCGATCCGGGCCGCTACACGGTCGGCCGCTGGTTCCGGCGGGCCGCGGTCACATGCGTGAAGATCAACCCGCTCTGGCAGTTCCGGACCTCGGGCGTGCGGATCGCGGATCCGCGGCGGCCATACGTGGCCGTCTCCAACCACGAGTCCTTCGCCGACATCTTCCTGATCAGCCACCTGCCGTGGGAGATGAAGTGGCTGTCGAAGGAGGCCATCTTCCGCATCCCCATCATGGGCTGGATGATGCGGATGGCCGGCGACATCGAGGTCCGCCGCGGTCGGGCGCGCAGCCGCGCGCAGGCGATGGAAGAGATCCGCGACCGGCTGGAGAAGAAGAAGGTGTCGGTGATGGTGATGCCCGAGGGCACGCGCTCGCCCACGGGGGAGATGCTGCCGTTCAAGGATGGCGCCTTCCGCATCGCCGTCGAGTGCGGCGTGCCGATCCTGCCGATGGCGCTGGCGGGGACCCGCCACGCCATGGCCAAGCACTCGCTGCTGTTCAACCGCGCGCGCGCCGAGGTCCGGGTGCTCGAGCCGGTGGAGACGGCCGGGCTGAGCGCGGCCGACGTCCCCGAGCTGCGCGACCGGGTGCGCGACCGCATCGCCGAGGCCCGCGCCCGCCTCCAGGAAGAGCTCTCCAGCCGCTGAGCCGCCTCAGTCCTCGCGTCGCGTCCGACCGCGCCCGCCGCGCCGGCGGCGATCGCCACGTGGCCGGTCCGTGGCTTCCGACCCGCGTTTCGCCTGGGCGACGGGCGGCCGGCGGGCCTCGGATGCGGCCCCGCGGCGGGCCTCGGGGGCGGGCGCACGGCCGGCGTCGGCCGCGGCGCTCCGCTCGGCCTTCGCGCGGGCGCGCGCCCGCTCCTCGGCCTTGCGGGCGCGGATCTCCCGGATCCGCTCCTCGAGCGGGATCTCGAGCCGCTCGCCGGACGGGGGCGCCGTATAGTCGAAGCCGTCGAGCTTGCGGCGCTCGATCGGCTTGCCGAGAGCGCGCTCGATGGCGCGGACCTGGCTCTCCGTCTCGGGTGAGACGAACGTATAGGCGTCGCCGGTGGCTTCCGCGCGCGCGGTCCGGCCGACGCGGTGGATGTAGTCGTCCGGCGCGGCCGGGACATCGAAGTTGACCACGTGATCGAGCGCCTCCACATCGATGCCGCGGGCCACGATGTCGGTGGCCACGAGCACGCGGTAGCGCCCGTCCTTGAACCCCGCCAGCGCCTCGGTGCGCTGGGACTGGCTGCGGTTGCCGTGGATCCGGGCCACGGAGACGCCGCGCCTCGAGAGCTTCTCGGCCAGCCGGTTCGCGCGGTGCTTCGTGCGGCAGAACACGATGGCGTTGCCGATCTCGCCGCGGTCGAGCAGGGCGAGCAGCAGGTCGATCTTCAGGTGCGCGGCCACCGGATAGAGCGCCTGGGTGATCCCGTGCGCCGGCGCCTGCTTCCGCTCGATGTCGATGCGCGCGGGCGAGCGGAGCAGCTCGCGCGAGAGCGTCACGACCGGCGCCGGCATGGTGGCGGAGAAGAAGAGCGTCTGGCGCGGCGTCGCCGGCAGGTGGCGCAGCACGCGCCGGATCGCCGGCAGGAAGCCCATGTCGAGCATCCGGTCCGCCTCATCCAGCACCAGCACCTCCAGCGCGTCCAGCCGCGCGTAGTCGTACTGGAAGTGGTCGAGCAGCCGGCCCGGCGTGGCCACCAGGATGTCCACGCCGCGCCGGAACGCCTCCTCCTGCGGCAGCATCCCGACGCCGCCGAACACCGCCGCGCCCCGTACTCCCGTTCCGCGCGCGAGCTCCTTCAGGTGCTCCACCGTCTGCGCGGCCAGCTCCCGCGTCGGCACCACCACCAGCGCGCGCGTGCGGCCGCGCGGCCGGTCCAGCAGCCGCTCAAGGATCGGCAGCAGGAACGCCGCCGTCTTGCCGCTGCCGGTCATGGCGCACGCCAGCACGTCCCTGCCCTCCAGTGCCGGCGGGATCGCTCGCGCCTGGATCGGCGTCGGCCGCTCGAAGCCGAGCGCCGCCACCGCCTCCCGCAGCTCGGGCCCGACCCCCAGCCCGCCGAACCCACCATCCACCTGTCCGTCCCGTCCCGCCGCGCGGTCATCCCCGCGCTCGATCACTGTCGCCATGCGGCTCCGTTTCGAAATACAAAAAAAGGGACCCCGGCGGACGGCCGAGGTCTCTCGATCGTACGCGCGCGGCAGACCCGTTCCGCCGCGCGCGCTCCGTGGACCGAATCTCGCGGAATCCCGACGGAAAATCAACCGCTCTGGACGGATGAGGCCGGATGGTGATCCTGATGACCGGCGTAGCCGGTGCGGGAAAGACCACGGTGGGCGTGGCGCTGGCGGCGGCGCTCGGCTGGCGGTTCGTGGAAGGCGACGCCTTCCATCCGCCGGAGAACGTCCGCCGCATGCACGCCGGCATCGCGCTCACGGACGCGGACCGCGCGCCGTGGCTGGCGGCGCTCGGTGCCCGGATCGAGGCGCTGCTCGAGGAGGGTGCGTCGGCCGTCGTCGCCTGCTCGGCGCTGCGCGAGGCGTACCGTCGCGCGCTGCACGCGGACGACGCGCGGGTGCGGCTGGTCTACCTCCGCATCACGCCGGTGCTCGCGGCCGCGCGGCTGGCCGGGCGGAGGGGCCATTTCTTCCCGGCGTCGCTGGTGAGCTCGCAGTTCGAGGCGCTCGAGGAGCCGGTGGGCGCGCTGGTGCTGGACGCGAGCCGCCCCGTGGCCATGCTGGTGGACGAGGTCCTGGCGACGCTCGGCCTCACCTCGCCGCCGCCGTCGCGGCCGGGCGGCGAAGCTGGCGGATGAGCAGGTCGCCGATGTCGGCGAAGTCGCCGTCGAGGTGGTGGCCTCCCTGCATCGGCACGACGCTCACGTCCGGCCCGCCGAGCTCCGGGCACGTCGTGTCCGTCTCCTCCTCGCCGTAGACGCACACGATGGGGACCCCGGATGCGGCGAGCTTGCGGGTTTCCGGGAGGGTGGCCATGGACGTGGATGCCCTGGAGCTGCCCCACAGGTCATTCAGGTGCAGCTTCAGATCCACCATGTGCTCCGGGCCGACCAGCCCGACCAGCGCCACGCGCGCGCGGAGGTCCTGCGGCAGACGCGAGACCATGAACGGGAGCACATCGGCGCCCCGGGAGTAGCCGACGAGCACGGCGCGCGGCTTGTTCCACGCCGCCAGGTAGTGGCGGAGTACCGCGGCCATGTCCGCGCCGATCTCCTCCGTCGTCTTCCGGTGCCAGAAGTAGTGCAGCGCGCTCCAGCCGATGACGGGGGCGCCGGCCGCGCGGAAGCGGCCGGCCATGGCGGGGGCGGGGCCGATCCAGCCGCCATCGCCCGAGATGACGATGACGAGATAGGGCGCGCTGTCCGCGGCGGGGAGGAGCTCCTTGAGCGGCAGCTTGCCCACTGCTTCCTGGGCGCTCACGGCCGGGGGTCGTGGCGGCGTGGCCGCGAGGGCGGCGGCCAGCGTGAGCAGGAGGATCGGCTTCATTGACATCGTCCGGTCGAGCGGTGGATTCGCATCGAATGGACGATGTACACGGCGCGAAGCGCCGGAGTGCCGTCGGGGGGGTCGCGCCGGGCCGGGCCGGGCTCGGGCGCGTCGGGGGGGCCGGGTCGCGCCGGGCCGGGCGGCTCGCGCGCGCCGGCGGGGCGGCTCGCGCGCGGCCGGGACATCGAGCGCGGGGGCAGCGCCTCGGCTACCGCCGGGCCAGCCGGAGGTCGTGCACGCCGCGGTCGGTGATGGCGATCGCGGTCACGCGGCCGGCGGCGTCGCGCAGGAAGCGCAGCGCGGGCAGGTCGTCGCTCGTGAACGCATCGCGGAAGAGCGGCTCGAGGGGCAGGTCGTCGCCCCGCCAGGAGTGCAGGTAGAGCCGGCCGCCGCGCGCGGCGACGTCCCACGTTACCGGGACGCCCGGCACCAGCTCGAGCTCCGGGCTGGCGTAGCTGCCGGCGTACTCCTCCAGCCGGGCGCCGACGTCGGGCGGCGGGGGCGCCACACGCTCGAAGGACTCGGGCGGGTAGAGCGGGCGCGTGGTCCCGGCGCCCGCGGCGTCGAAGGTCCAGGTGGTGCCGCTCTCGTCATCGCGGAAGCGCCCGCCACCGAGCCAGGTGAGCGCGACCGCCGCCTTTCCGCTCCCGCGGACGAGCGTGCCGTCGCGGACCTCAAAGCGCACGGGGTAGCCCTGGTCGCGGCTGACGTAGAGCCCGGCCCAGCGCTCCGGGTGCGCGGATCCAGGCGCGGCGCTGGCGCGGGGCGGCTCCGCCGCGGCGCCCAGGAACACGTCGGCCACGCCGTCGGCCAGCCGTTCCGTGCGCGCATCCGCGGCGTTGCAGAGCGTGATCACGGAGAGCCGCTCATCGGGGAAGCGCATGAGCATGGCGCGGAACCCCTCCCACGCGCCGCCGTGCTGCACCCGCCGATGGCCGTGGTACTCATCGATGAAGAGCCCCATGCCGTAGGCCAGCGGGGTGCCGTCGTTCAGGTGCGCGCGCGTCTGGAGCAGCTCGGGCAGCCGTGCGCCGCCGACCTTCGGGTCGTGGAACTCGGCGTCCCAGCGGGCGAGGTCCTCGACGGTGGTCTGGACCGCGCCGTCGCCGACCTGCTCCCAGTCGGAGAGCTCGACGCGCCAGCCGCCGCTGTCCGCCGGGGTGTAGGCGGAGGCCTTGCGCGGCACGATCGTCCGCGTGTCGTCCAGGTAGCGGGTGTCCCTCATCCCGAGCGGCTCGAAGATCCGCTCGCGCGCGAACTCCCGGAGCGTCTTCCCCGACGCGCGGCGCACCACCTCGCCGGCCAGGAAGAAGCCGGTGTTGCTGTACCGCCAGCTGGTGCCGGGCGCGAAGTTCAATGCCGTCTGGCGGGTCAGCGGCTCGAGCGCCTCGCGGGCGGTGGTGTGGTCGCGCTCGTCCCATCCGGCCAGGACCATGAGGTCGATGTAGTCGCGCCAGCCGCTCGTGTGGGTGAGCAGGTGCCGCAGCGTGACGGTGGCGCCGAGGTCGGGCAGCTCGGGGATGAAGCGGCGCACATCGTCGTCCAGCGAGAGCTTGCCGTCCTCCTGCAGCAGCACCACGCTCGCGGCCGTGAACTGCTTGGAGGTGGAGCCGATGTCGAAGACCGTGCGCGGCGTGATCGGCACGCCGAGCTCGATGGAGGCGTAGCCGTAGCCCTTCTCGTAGAGGGAGCGCCCGTCGCGAACGACCTCGAGCGCGCAGCCCGGCGAGGCGGAATCGGGGCGGGTGAAGCGCGCGAAGACGGCGTCGATCCGCGCCGCACTGTCGGCGCCGAGCGTGCCCGGGCCCTGGGCGGCCGCGGGCGAGGCGGACAGGAGCGCCGCCGCGAGAAGGGCCGTGAGCCCCCTCACGCCATCTCCTCCTCGCGCTCCGGCTCGACCGCGGCCAGCGGCAGGCGCAACGTGAAGGTCGAGCCGGCGCCCGGACAGCTATCGACGGAGATGTCGCCTCCCATCATGAGCGCGAGCCGGCGGCTGATGGCCAGGCCCAGGCCGACGCCGCCGTGCGCACGCGTGTAGCCGCCCTCGGCCTGGACGAACGGCTCGAAGATGTGCTCCGCCTGCTCGGGAGCGATGCCGATGCCGGTGTCGGCGACGCGGATCCACGCGACCTCGCCCGCGCCGTCCTCCACGCCGCGGTCGGCCGAAACCTCGACCCGCCCGCCGGCCGGCGTGAACTTGATCGCGTTGGTCAGCAGGTTGATCAGGATCTGCTCGACCCGGCCTGAATCTCCGAGGTAGCGGAGCCCCGCCTCCCCACCGCAGCCGTCCGACAGCGCGAGTCCCTTCTGCCGGGCCTGCGGCGCGACGACGGCGAGCGCCGCGGCGACGGCATCGCCCGCGCTCGCCGACCGCGCGTCCACCTGCACCCGGCCCGACTCGATGCGGGAGAGGTCGAGCACCTCGTCGACGAGCCCCATGAGGTGCCGGCCGCTGAGCCGGATCCGCTCCAGGTGCCGGCGCTGCTCGTCCGTGAGCGGACCGGGAAGCTCGAGCTGCAACAGGTCCGTGTAGCCGATGATGGCGTTGATCGGGGTGCGGATCTCGTGGCTCATGGTGGCGAGGAAATCCGACTTCGCGCGGCTCGCCATCTCGGCCTCCGAGCGGGCCAGCTCCGCGATCTCCATGGCGTTCACGAGCTGCTGGTTCGCCTGCTCCAGATCGGAGGCGAGCCCGCGCGCCTCCTCGTACTGCAGCCGCAGCGCCCGCTGGCTGGCCTGCAACTCGTCCACCATGCGGTTGAAGCCGCTCGCGAGCGCGCCGATCTCGTCGTCGCGGGTGACCTCGACCCGGTGGCCGTAGTCCCGCGCGGCAATGCGGTGCGACGCACCGGCGAGCTGCTTCAGCGGGGCCGTGATCCCACGACTGAGCAGCCACGCCCCGGCCGCGCCCAGCAGCGCGAGCAGCAGCGCGCCCAGCAGCGCCCGGCGCAGGAACGTCGTCGGACGGGCCATCACCGCCGCCTGCGTCGAGGCGACCACGATGGCGTAGGGGGTGCCGGGCACCGGCCGCGCGCGCGCCAGCAGCGGCGGTGCATGAGGCCGGGAGTAACGCATGATGGCCTCCAGCGGCAGGGCACCGGCGGGCGGCGTGACCTCGCCGCCGAGAGAGACCCATGGCCCGCCGGAGAGGTTCGCGAAATAGACCTCCACCCCGACACCGATCAGCCCCTCGATGCGGTGCGCCGACTCGGCGCTGCCGACGGGGCGGATCTCCTGTACGTACGCCGCGGGCCGTCCATCCACGAGAACCGGAGCGGTGACCGCCAGGTAGCTGCGGCCGTGCAGGATGCGCAGCGGCGAGTACTCGGCCGTGTCGGGGTGCCCGCCCGCGGCGCGCATCCCGGCCAGGTCCTGGGCCGTCCAGCCGGCCGGGAAGGTGCCGGTGCGCAGCAGCTCGTGCCCGTCCGGAGCGATGAGCTCGGCTGGCGCCGCGGCGTTGCCGGGCTGCGCCAGCCCCGCCAGCACCGCCCGCGCCGGTCCCTCGCGCGCGGGCGATGGCGCTCGAACGTACGCCAGGATCTCCGGTGCCTTCGCGGCGGCGGCCGTGGCGGCGCGCTGGACCGACGTCGAGCTCGCGGCCAGATCCTGGATCTCCCCGGCCACCCGCTCCAGGCGCTCCGCGGCCGCCGCCAGGGCCGCCTGCCTCACCTCCCGGTACGCCATGACCGAGCCGCCCAGGACGAGGGCGAGCAGCAGCCCCACGATGAGGAGGGGCAGCTTCCATTCGAGCGAGAGCCCCGACAGCGTCGGGACCGCGAAGCCGGCTGGCCTGCTGCGCATGGATTCGCCGTCCGGTAAACGGGCTCGGTTTGCTGAAGGCCGCTGCGCGGCGCCGAGGAGAGCCGAAAATGAGGGAAAAAGACTCCGGATCACCATGGTAGCGGCGGAGAGCCCTGCCGGTCAACGGGCCAGGAGGGCGGGCCGCGGGCCGCTACCCCGCCTCGGTGATGCGAGCAGTCGGGCCGCGCGGCCGCTCCCGACCCGCGCTCAGGCCCGACCCAGCAGCCGGTCCGCCAGGCGGCGGGCCAGCGCGATGATGGTGAGGACCGTCGGGCGGCCGAGCGCCCGGGGGAAGACGCTGGCATCGCAGACGTAGAGGCCGCGCGCCTCGGTCTCGAGGTCCGGGGTAACCATGGCGCCGACGCGCACGGTGCCCGAGGGGTGGGTGCCGCGGAGCGGCGTGACCAGGATGGTGGAGGGCTCGCAGCCCGCGCGGCGCAGGACGTCGCCGGCCACGGCCTCGGCCCGCGTGAGACGCAGCCGGTCGGAGGAGGTGAGGCCCTTGCTCACGCGCCCCTTCGCGTCCACCTCGCCGCTGATCTCGTCCGTGAGCTTGATCATGACGCCGAGCGTGCGGCCCCAGCGTGACCACGTCGCGGCGTAGGCGGGGCCGAGCACCGTCATGATGATCGGGTACATGAGCCAGGGATCGATCAGCGTGGAATAGAGGACGCCCAGCTCCTCGTCCGGCGCGCTCCACGTCATCGGTGGATCGCCGCCCAGCCCCTGTCCATCGCGCGTGGCGCCGTAAACCATGACGGTCGTGTCCATGGTCATCCCGCGGCCGGCATCCTCGAATCCGCTCGCCCGCATGAGAACCGCCGAGCCGATCCCGCCGGCGGCGACGATGACCGTCTCCGCCTCCACCTCGAAGGCGACGCCGCCCGGCGCGCCACGCCGCCCGTGCAGCCCCCGGACCTGTCCACCCTCCACCAGCACACGGTCCACGCGCGCACGGGTCCACAGCTCCGCGCCCGCCGCCACCGCGTCGTCCACGTACTCGGCGGCACTCCACTTGGCGCCGCAGCGGCAGCCCAGCATGCAGTGGGCGCCGCAGTCGAAGGGGTGCGCGCGGCCGGGCCGCATGAACTTGTCCTGCGGCGCCCAGTCCATCCCGAGCGCGGCGCCCGCCTCCGCGATGCGGGTGGAGGCGAATCCGCGCAGCTCGTCCGCGAGCGGCGCGACGCCGAGCTCGCGCGCCGCCGCCTCCGCGTGCGCGTCCAGGTCGATGCCGTAGCGCTCCCTCCACCACGGCCGCGGCGGCGAGGCGCACGCGCAGTACATGCTCGTCGCGCCGCCCACCATGAGCGGCCGGATGATGTTCATCCCCTCGCGCGTGAAGACCAGGCCGCCGCGGTCCGCGTACAGCAGCGCGCCCGGGTAGGTGCCGTACAGGCGGCTGCCGCGCCAGTCGCGCCCCCGCTCCAGCAGCAGCACGCGACGCCCCGCGCGGGCCAGCTCGCGCGCGAGCGTGGCGCCGCCCGGGCCCGTGCCGACGATGGCGAAATCCGTGCGGTGCGTGGTCTTCAAGAGCATCAGGTGTTCTACAGCGCCGGCCGCCCGCCAGCAAGGCCGGAACGGGACTGGAGTGGGAGAGTCGGAGAGTGGGAGACCGGGCGACGATTGCCGCGGCCGGAACGGACCAGAGTGGGAGAGTGGGAGAGTGGGAGACCGGGCGACGATTGCCGCGGCCGACGGCTACCGGGCCTCGCGCGACTCCGGCGGACGCCGAGGGGCCGCTCGAGCCGCGCGTGCGTGCCTGCCCGGCACGGCGCCCACTCGCCCACTCGCCCACTCGCCCACTCCCCGACTCTCGCCGCCCGACACGGCCACCCCCGGAGGGAGCGGATTCTCCCGCGCCGCACTGGCGCCTCCGGCGGCGGCGGCCTACGCTGCGGGCATGCCGGAATCAGGGTATCCGATTCCCGCGCGGGCGCACCGCGTGGAGAGCGTGGTGAGGCGGAGCCGCTTCATCGCCTCGCTGGGGCAGGCGGCGAGCGCGGAGGATGCGCGCGCGTTCATCGACTCCGTGCGGGCGGAGATGCCCGACGCGACGCACCATTGCTGGGCGTACGTGGCCGGCCCGCCGGGGAGCACGGCCGCGATCGGGATGAGCGACGCGGGCGAGCCGCACGGCACGGCCGGACGGCCGATGCTCGACGTGCTGCTGCATGCGGGGGTGGGCGAGGTGGCGGCGGTGGTGACGCGCTACTTCGGCGGGGTCAAGCTGGGCAAGGGCGGGCTGGCCCGCGCGTATGGCGGCGCGGTCCAGCAGGCGCTGGAGACGCTGGCGCGCGCCGAGCGGGTGAGGCGCATCGTCGTCGCCATCACGGCGGCATACGCGGACGTCAATGCGGTGCGGCGGGCGCTGGACGCGGCGGGCGCGGCGCTGCTGGAGGAGCGGTACGGGGCAACGGTCGAGTACGTCGCCGGCGTGCCGGATTCGCGGCTGGCGGCGCTCGAGGCGGCGATCGCCGACGCGACGGCGGGCCGCGCGAGGGTGGCGGCCAGCCAGGTCTAGCGTTCGGCGCGAACGCCTTTCGGCCCGAACCGCGGAGGCAGGCGACGGCGGATGGCGCAGGGCCGCCGGCGCGGCGCACGATGTCGAACTTTCGGGGTGAGACTTCTCAGCCGAGGCCGTACTTCTCGAGGCGGTAGCGGAGCGTGTCGCGCGAGAGGCCGAGCAGCCTCGCGGCGCTGGTCTTGTTGCCGCCGGCGCGCTCGAGGGCCTGGCAGATCAGCTCGCGCTCGAGATCGTCGAGGCTCACGCCGGCGGCGGGCAGCACGAACGCGTGGCCGCTCGGGGTGGAGGAGCCGAGGATCTCCGGCGGGAGCTGCTCCAGCTGCACGGTGCCGTCGTCCTCGAGGAGCGCGATGCGTTCGAGGACGTTGCGAAGCTGCCGACCGTTGCCGGGCCACGGGTAGGCCTCGAGGGCCGCCATGGCGGGCGGCGAGATCGCGCGTGGTGGCTGGCGCATCTCGCGGCAGAGGATCTCGAGGAAGTGCGCGGCGAGGGGAGCGATGTCCTCCGGGCGCTCGCGCAGCGGCGGCAGCTCGATGCTGACCACGTTGAGGCGGTAGTAGAGGTCCTCCCTGAAGTCGCCCCTGGAGACCGCCGTCTCGAGATCGCGGTTGGTGGCGGCGATGACCTGCACGTCCACCTCGGTGTCGCGCACGCCGCCGACGCGCCGGAAGGAATGGCTCTCGAGGAAGCCGAGCAGCTTGGCCTGCGCGGCGCGCGGCATGTCGCCGATCTCGTCGAGGAAGATGGTGCCGTTGTCGGCCAGCTCGAAGAGCCCCTTCTTGGGCTCGCGCGCGTCGGTGAAGGCGCCCGCCTCGTGGCCGAACAGCTCACTCTCGACCAGCATCTCGGGCAGCGCCGTGCAGTTGACGGCAAGGAAGGGGCGGCCGTGGCGCGGCCCGCGGGCGTGGATGGCGTGGGCGACGACGTCCTTCCCCGTCCCGCTCTCGCCGCGGATCAGCACGTTGGTCGGCGTGCCCCTGAGCGCGAGCCGAAGGACGAGCTCGGCGGTCTTCTTCATGGCGAAGGAGCGGCCGACGAGCGTGACGTCGGAGAACTGCCAGCGGTAGCCCTCGCGGTACTGCTCGAGCTCGTGGTGCAGGCGCCGTGTCTCGAGGGCCTGCTCGATCAGCAGGAGCAGCGCCGGCAGCTGGATCGGCTTCTCCAGGAAGTGGTGCGCGCCGGCCCGCACGGCGGCGACGGCGGTCTCCACCTCGCCGTAGGCCGTGATCATGATGACGGGAAGGCCGGCGTCGCGCTGCCTGATCCGGCCGAGCAGCTCGATGCCAGAGGCGTCCGGCAGGCGCAGGTCGAGCAGCACGAGGTCGGCAGGCGCGCGCTCGAGCGCCGCGACCAGCTCGGCGCCGTCGGCCACCGCCTCCGCCTCGTAGCCCACCTCGGCCAGGTGCTCCTGTAGCCAGAGCCGAATCAGCAGCTCGTCGTCGCAGATCAGGATGCGTTCCCGCGCCATTACCCTCGCTCCCCCCTGCCGGCGGCCGTGGCCGAACCGCCGAGCGGCAGCCGCACGATGAAGGTGGAGCCGCGCCCCAGGGCGCTCTCGACGCGGATGTTGCCGCCGTGCCGCTCCACGATCTCGTGGGTGATGGAAAGGCCCAGCCCGGTGCCGCTGTGGCGGGTCGTGAAGAACGGCCGGAAGACGTGCGGCAGGGTGTCCGACGCGATGCCGCGCCCGGTGTCGGCGACCCGGTACTCGAGCGCGCCGTCCGCGGCCCTCGTCGACAGACGGACCTCGCCGCCGGCGGGTGTCGCCTGCACCGCGTTCATGAGCAGGTTGACCAGCGCCTGGCGCAGCATCTCCTCGTCGCCGGACAGCTCGGGCAGTCCCTCGCCGCAGTCCACGTCCAGGCGCACGCCGGCGTGCTCGGCGGCCGGCTGCACGAGCCGGGCGGCGCGCTCCGCCACGCGCCCCGGCGCCAGCGGTGCCAGCGCCGGCTGCGCGGGGCGCGCGAAGCTGAGCAGATCGCGCACGGCCGCCTCCATGCGCTGCAGCTGCCGCCCCATCTCGTCCATGATCGGCGCCACGGAAGCATCCTCCCCGGTCCGCCGCCTCACGAGGTCGAGCCCGTTGGATATGCCGACGAGCGGATTCTTGATCTCGTGGGCGACGCCGCTCGCCAGCTCCCCCACCGTGGCCAGCTGTTCGGCCCGCGCGATGTCGCGCCGGTGCAGCTCCTCCACACGCGCGGAGCTCTCCGCGAGCGCGGACGCCATCTCGTTGAAGGCCCGCTGAAGGGTGCCGATCTCATCCTGCTCGCGCGCCTCGACGCGTGCCGTCAGGTCCCCCCGCCCCAGCCGCCGCGCCGCATCCACCAGCCGCCCCACCGGAGCCACGACTCCGGCCGCGACCGCCCACGCGGCCACCGCCACCAGCAGCACCAGCAGCGCTTCGGCCAGCCCCGAGAGCCGGCCCAGCGTCCGCAGCGGACCGAGCGCGTCCTCCTGCGGAACCTCGAGGATGTAGCGCCACGGAAGCCCCGGCACCCTCGTCGCCGCGACCATCATGCGCGTACCGTCCGGCCCGGTGTAGCGCAGCGGCGCGCCGCCCGGCCGCGCATTCAGCACTCCCGCCGGCAGCGGCCCGGCCCGCGCCGGCGGCAGGGGACCCGCCATGAAGATGGGCCGGCCCGCCGCGTCCACGACCACGCTCTCCAGCGGACCCGAGAGCGGCGGCGCGATGTCCAGGAACGGAGCGAAGCGATGCGCCGCCACCACGCCCACCAGGAACGCCACGAACTGGCCCTCGCGACCCTGCAGCGGCACCATGAGCCGGAAACGGTCCTCCCCGCCCGCCGTGTTGACCACCTCGAAGGCGGGCGGCTCTCCCGACGGCGGCTGCTCGGACAGCGACGCCTCCACGGGACCCGTCGCGGCAAGCACCCGCCCGGTCAGCGATTGCAGGTAGAGGAGATCGAACGAGGGCAGCCGCTCCAGCTTCGTGCGGAGGTGCCACACCACGGTGGCGCTGTCCGCCACCTGTCCCATCACGCCCGCCGGCTTGCCCTCGAGCCGCAGCGCCCCGGAGCCCAGGAACTCGTTGCCGGCCGCCAGCATCTGCAGCTCGAGCAGGTGACGGTCCACCTGGTCCCGCACGTGCCGCGCGCCCGCCCGCCCCAGCTCCGCCAGATAGCGCGACACCAGACCCTGGATGATCCGCTGGCTCTGGTAGTACCCGACGCCGTTCGAGATCACCAGCGGCAGGAGCGAGAAGACGAGCAGCCACGCCAGCAGCCGCCAGCGAAGGCGCCCGCGCAGCCCCGCGCGGACGACGCTCCCAGCCACTCTCAGCCTCGGCGACGGCACCATTGCCCTTCCTCGACCCCTCGCCCGCAGCCCGCGGCGACTCCGCGGCCCACCGGACGACGCTGCCCCGGAATATAGCGCGCGGACGGGCAAGACCGCCCGCCTCTCGTGGGGGCCACCCCTCCGGCGGGAGCGGGGCTTTTCCCCCTGCGTCCCGCGCCCGATCGGGGCAAATGGCCCACCCGGCGTCTCCCGACGGATGGGGTGGTGCAGCGCGCAGGTCGTTGCCTGCCAAGCCGTTGCGGCGGATGAACGGCGCCGGCTCGGGGCTTGCCTTGAATGAAGCAACCGCCACCGGCACCCGCACCCGGCGGCGGTCTCCGGCCGGCATGCTGGAGACCGCCTTCATCGCCGGGCACCGGGAGTGCCGGGGCGAGCATACCGCCGGATCGACTTCAGCGCCTGGCCGGCCGCTCCTCCGGGAGCGCCGGAGCATCTCTTCGGCAGCGAGGCCCCGCCTGATTCGGGGCGGGCTTTCAGTCATACATATCGGGATTCCGAGCTGGGCTCCAGGCATACGGGCGGCCGTCCGCAGGTGGCGGTCGCGCCATACGCGCGGATTCGGATCCCCTCGCTCCGCCCACGCCGCGCCGCCGGCCTCCGCCGGGGCTCCGGCACGGGCCAAGGCCGTGGAGGCTGCCATGAGCACGATGACCCGGGATCTGCCGCAGTCCGCGCCGCACGCCATCGGCCGGACCCGTCTGCTGGTCGGGAGCTGGACGGCCGCGGGCGGGGTGGCGGGCGGGTTGTTCGTGACCACGCTGGTGCTGCTCGGCGACATGCACCCGGACGACGTGATGCTGCTCCTGACGGCGCTCCTGGTCGCCGTAGGCGCCGGCCTGGGGACGGTGCACGGCGCCGTGCTGGCGTGGCTGAGCCACCCGCCCAGGGAGGCGCCGCGCCCGGGCGGGCTGCTGTGGGATGCCGGGAGCGCCGCGGCAGGATTCACGGCGGCACTGGTCATCTCGCTCTGGATCACGATGAGCGCGGCACTGCTGAGCGCGGGGATTGCGCTCGCCTGGCTGGGCGCGCTGACGGGGATCCCCGTCGCGGTCCTGCTCTGCCTGTGGGCGGCGGTAGTGGGCTGGGACGCGCTCCGGGCGGCCTACGGGCGCTGGCCGGAGCACCGACTCGGGTCCGTGCTGCTGGTCTCGGCCCTCGCGATCGTCACGGCGACCCTGCTCGCGCTGCGGCCGACGCTGCACTCGATGCACGTGGACATCTCGCCCCCGGTCGCGATCATGCTCGCCTGCCTGGCCACGCTCTGGGTGGCGGCGCCGGCGATCGTCGTGGCGCTCCACTACGGGCACTGGAGGCGCTGACGCCGGGCGCCCGCCTGGCGGCGGCACCCGCCGGGCAGCGATGGCGGAACGGGCAGGGGGTCGATGGATCGACTCCCTGCCCGTTCATATTCAGCCGAGGCGGCCGCGGCGGCTCATGAGTTCGGGTCGAGGATCTCCTTCACCCGGTGCTCCGCGCCCATGAGGTGGTAGCGGGTCTCCTGGTCGGCGGCGCGGCCAATGGCGCGGTGGAGGTCCGCCTGGAGGGCGATGAGGGAGCCGCGTACCTGGGCCTTGGCCTCATCGTTCAGCGGCTCGGCGTGGCGGAACCCCGGGAATCGGGCGGGCGCCTGCGTCGCCTGCTCCTTGGGGTTGAGCTTGCCATCGAGCAGCGAGAGGTACTCCATTCTGGAGCCCGCGGCGGTAGGGATCGATGCGGACGCTGCCGTCGGCGAGCTCGGTCCAGATGCCGCGACGGATGCCGTCCAGCAGGTCGGCCAGGGTGTAGCTCCTGCCCCCATCGAGCGCCTCGGTGTCCAGCAGCCGGTTCATGCGCTCGTCGTTCAGGAGGCTGGAGAGCACCCGGCCCTGCGCCCGATTGATGCGCGCGATCATGGCGTCCGGCTCGATGCGCCGCTCGATCTCCGGCCGGACCAGGTAGGTCGGCGTGCGGAACACGTTGTCATCGAGGAAGCGGACCGCGGCCGCCTGCCGCGCCGCGGGGATCGGCGTGTAGACGGCGCCCTTCTGGCTGCCGGACTTGTACTGGACGGAAGCGCCGCCGACGAGGGTGGTGACGTGGCTCGCCTCGGTGGCCCACTGGCCGACGGTGCGGTCGTAGATCTCCTGCAGGTCCTCGTTGTCCTCGCCCGGGCGGATGGCCGCCTCCTCGACGTAGCCGATGACGCGCCGGATGTTCCGGAAGCCGAGGCCTGTGGACTGCACGGGGTCGGCGTCGCCGACCGCCTCGGTGAGAGTGCCGTAGCCGCCGAAGGCGTTGCTGGCCGAGAAGCGGTACCAGGGGACGGTGTCCTGGATGGCGGCCCACTTCTCGAGGGTGGCTCGCTCGGCGTCGGGGGTCGAGGCGCCGGGGATCGGCTTGTAGCCCCACATGATGGCGTAGCGGTCGTAGGGGCCGATGCGGGGGATGATGTCCGAGATGGCAATGCCATCGCCGGGCTGCGCGACGTAGTTGAAGCGCGAGTAGTCCATGATGCTCGGCGAGTGGCCCATGCGGTGGACCCACGTGGGGCTGCGCACGCTGTCGGCCGGATAGGTGGAGCTGCCGAGCTGGTCGTGCTGGAGGCCGATCGTGTGGCCGATCTCGTGGGCCACCACGAACTCGAGCAGCCGACCCATGAGCGAGTCCGGCATCGGGAAGCTGCGGGCGCGCGGATCGAGCTGCGCGGCCTGCGTGAAGTACCAGTCGCGCTGCAGGTTCAGCACGTTCTGGAAGATGCGGACGGAGCCGTTCAGGATCTCGCCCGTGCGCGGATCGCTGACGTGCGGGCCGACCGCGTTCTCGACCGTGGACGGCAGCCAGCGGATCATGGTGTGGCGGATGTCCTCCGGCGACCAGTCCGGGTCGTTCGCGGGCGGGTCCCTGGCGACGATTGCGTCCTTGAACCCCGCCGCCTCGAACGCCGGCTGCCAGTCCGTGATGGCCTTGCGGATCCACGGCTTCCAGACATCGGGGGTGGCCGGGTCAACGTAGTAGACGAGCGGCTTCTTCGGCACGCACAGCTCGCCCACCCGCTGGTCCGAGCACTCGAGCCGGTAGCGGGTGATGTACTGCCGCTGCGCCGCCCGCTGCTCCGCCCCGAAGTCCACCTGCCGGATCGAGAAGAAGCCGACCCGCTCATCGAAGCGCCGCGGCATCATCGGCTGCTCCGGGAGCCGCACGATGCTCCAGTGCGCGAGCACGCTCTGCGCCGGCTCGCTCCGGCCACCCGGCCGGGCCGGCGCGCCGCGGCCCGCGCCGTTCTGGGCCGGCGTTCCCGTCTGGGTCGCCTCGACCTCGATGTTGTCGGGGAACGCAAGCGCCCGCTCGACGTAGGAGCGCTTCTCGTCGATGTTGCCGCGGATCGCCTCGATCTGCGGCACCGACGTCGTGAACAGCTTCGTCACCTCGACGACCACCGAGCTGTCCGGCCCCCAGGCGTCCACCGGCAGCACCGCCACCACCGGAGGGTAGTTGGCGTTCTCCACCGCCCGGTACACCGGCAGCGCCGTATCCGCCGTGATGGCGTACGACGGCGAGCGCAGGATCACCCGCTCGCCGTCCAGATCCCAGCGCAGCGTCGCCTCACCGAACTGGTCGCCGCCGTAGCTGCCGAAGCGGCCGCCGCCGCTCGGGTCGTTCGGGTCCTCCGCCGCCGCGCGCGCGTACCGGCCCACCAGCAGCATGTCCCTGCCGAGCTCCGCCCGCGGGATCTCGAAGTAGAGCTTCTCTCCCACCTGGTGCACCACGAACATGCCGCGGTGCGTCTTGGCCTCACGGGTGATCACCGTGGCGTACGGCCGCGGGTGCGCCTCCACGGGGCCGCCGCCGCGGCGGGCGCCGGCCTCGCCGGCCGCCTGCGGGCCGGCCGCCCCCGCGCGGGCACCGGGGCGGGGAGTGGGAGTGGGCGCGGCAGGATGGTGCGCGCAGGAGGCCGCCAGCAGCACGGCCGGGACGATGGCCAGGGTTCGCTTGATCATGGCTTCGTGGGTCGGTGGGACGGGACGAGTCGCGCACCGCCGGGCGGGCGCCCGGACCGAGCTCCGGTGCGCGGGGGACGACGCAATATGGATCTGCCGCTGCCGCTGTGGCAAGAATATGCATCAGTTGGCCGCGAAGAGCCTTGACGAGAGGAGGCGCTCCGGCCATCATTGGCCGTACTTCCTCCTGATCACGACCCGCCGGTGATCCCCGCCCGCATGCCCGGGTCCCGGTGTTTGTTCAGTAGCCGTATCTCCTGAAATTCGGCGATTCGCTGGCCCCGCCGCGCGCGAGCGCGTGGAGGGTCATGTTCGCAATTCACTACCGCGCCTGCCCGGAAGACGGTGCCCGGTCCGGGCGGAGCTTCACCCCCCCATCCAACAGGAGAAGCGGCCAATGAGTCTGCGAAGGTTGCTCCGGCCGGCCCTGCTGACCCTCGTGCTTCCTGCCGCGCTGGCCGCGCAGCAGGCGACGGTCATCACGGGGACGGTCCGGACCCGCACGTCGGAGCCCGTACGTGGCGCGTACGTGGCGCTCCCGGCGCTGAACATCGCGACGGTGACGAACGACGCCGGATTCTACCGGCTCGTCGTCCCGGCTTCCCGGCTCACCGGCGCCGGCCCGCAGACGATCCACGTGCAGAGCATCGGCTACCGGCCGGTGGACATGCCGATCACCCTGCAGGCGGGTGACATGCGGCAGGACGTGTCGATGACGGAGGAGGCGGTGCAGCTCCAGCAGGTGGTGGTGACGGGGACGGCGGGGCGGCAGGAGCAGCGGGCACAGGCGGCCAAGGTGGACAAGCTGGACGCCACGCGGATCACGCAGGTCGCGCCGATCATCAACACGCAGGCGATCCTCCAGTCGCGGGTGCCGGGGGTGACGGTCTCGCAGGGCTCGGGCTCCTCGGGCACGGCGGCGCGGATCCACATCCGGGGCATCTCCTCGATCTCGCTGTCGAACGATCCGCTGATCTTCATCGACGGCGTGCGGGCGGACAGCCGCGAGGGCACGTCGAGCTCCAACGGCGCGCAGGTGTACAGCGTGCTCGGGCAGGGGGTCAGCCGGCTGAACGACATCTCGCCGGAGGACATCGAGTCGATCGAAGTCGTGAAGGGCCCGGCGGCCGCCACGCTGTACGGCGCGGACGCGTCGGCGGGCGTGATCAACATCATCACGAAGCACGGCCGCTCGGGCGCGGGCTTCAACCAGGACATCTCGGTCGAGTACGGGCGGCTGACCACGAATTACTCGCCTCCGGCGAACTACGCGGTGTGCAGCGGCAGCGCGCTGAACCACCTGGCCTGCCAGGGCAAGCCGGACGGCACGATCATCTCCGACAACCCGCTCGAGCGCTACAACGTGTTCACTCCCGGGCACAACGAGCTCATCTCCTACCAGCTCCGGGGGGGCGGCAACAACTACAACATGTTCGTGTCGGCCGAGCACTCGAAGGAGGATGGCACGGTCCCGAACAACCACGTGAACCACACCTCGGTACGGACGAACGCGGAGTTCTTCCCGGCCAAGAGCGTGCGCATCGAGTCCGGCTTCGGGCTGACGCGGACGAAGACGATGCTGCCGAACAGCGACAACAGCATCTACGGCTTCGTGGCCGGCGGCATGCTGGGCAGCCCGACCTCGGTGGGCGAGCACGCGGACGGCTGGTACGCCGGGTTCGGGCAGAAGGAGGGGCGGGCGTCGCTGCAGAACATCGACGACGCGTGGCGGATCGAGCCGCGCGTGGCGATCAACTGGGCGACGAGCTCGCGGGTGAACCAGCGGCTCATCCTGGGCGGCGACCTGACGCGCACCGACGCCTCGCTGTTCTACCCGAAGAACGACCTGGCGTGGTTCGGGTCCGACCAGCTGAACTCGGGCGAGATCAACCAGGCCCGGCAGAGCGATGACCACTGGACGATCGACTACCTGGCCACCGGCAACATGGACCTGACGAGCGCGCTGCGCGCGGACCTGTCGGTCGGGCTCCAGACCATCATCTACAACAGCGACGCCCTGTACACGACCGGCATCGGGCTGGTCTCCAACAGCGCCAACTCGGTCGGCGCGGCGTCGCAGCGCACGAGCGACGAGTCGATCACGAAGAACCGCTCCAACGGCTTCTTCAGCCAGCTCCAGCTCTCCGTGTGGGATCGCCTCTACCTGCAGGCGGCGGCGCGGCTGGACCGCAACTCCTCCTTCGGCACCAAGTCGCAGTACTTCCTCTCGCCACGCGTGGGCTTCAGCTACGTGATCTCGGAGGAGGACTTCTGGAAGAACGGCATCGGCCACCTGATCCCGACCATGCGCCTCCGCGCCGCGTATGGCACGACCGGCCGCTCGCCGACCGACGGCGCGCTCGCGCTCTACAACCCGACGCCGTACGCGCTCGTCTCGGGCGCGACACAGCCTGGAGTGGTCCCCTACGATCCGGGCAACGAGAACCTGAAGCCGGAGCGGGGGACGGAGCTCGAGGCCGGGCTCGAAGCGGGGGCGCTGAACGACCGGCTGAGCCTCGACCTCACCTACTTCGACAAGACGACGTCGGACGCGATCCTGCGCCGCCCGATCGCGCCCTCCCTCGGGTTCAGCCAGAACCCGTACGTGAACATCGGCAAGATCGTGAACCGCGGCTTCGAGGTCGCGCTCACCGGGCGGATCCTGACGCTGGAGAACGCGGGCCTGGAGTCCCGCCTCTCGCTGAACACGCTGCACAACGAGGTGACCTCGCTCGGCGGGATCGCGCCGTTCGGCACGCTGAACCGGGTGGAGGAGGGCTACCCGGTGAACGCCTGGTTCAGCTACCGGATCAAGAACGTGGACACGCAGGCGGGCCGCGTCACCGTGGGCGACTCGCTCGAGTTCGTGGGCAACACGCTGCCCGGCTGGGAGGGCACCTTCAGCAGCACGCTCAATCTCTTCAAGCACCTGACGCTCTACGGCCTGGTGGACTTCCACGGCAACGTGCGCCGCTACAACGGCAGCGGCCAGTTCCGCGAGCGGCAGTTCCGCAACGACGCCAACTTCATCGTGCCGGACAAGCTCTCGCCCGAGGAGCGGCTGCGCCGCTTCGGCCCGTTCTTCGACTCGAACGGCAATCCGGTCACGTTCGGCAACGTGAACGAGGCCTACATCGAGGACGGCTCCTACGCCCGCTTCCGCGAGGTCTCGGTGAGCTACCACCTGCCGGAGAGCCTCACGCGGCGCTTGATCCACATGCAGGACGCCACACTCTCGGTCGCGGGGCGCAACCTGGCCACCTGGACCAACTTCACCGGGCTCGACCCGGAGACGGTGAACTACTTCGGCGACAACTACGAGTTCTTCACCATCCCCGCCGACAAGCGCTGGGTGGTCCGCCTGAACGTCCGCTATTAACCCGCGAGGAGAGTGATCTGATGAGACAGTCGATTCAGCGCACCCTCGGCGCCCTGCTGGTGCTCGCCACCGTGCAGGGGCTCGCGGGCTGCGACAGCTTCTTCAGCGTGACGGACCCGGACCGGCTGCAGGCCAACCGCATCGATCCGGTGAAGGACGGCGAGGTGCTGGCGCGCTCGGCGTACCAGAACTTCGCCGAGGCGTACGGAGACGTGCTCGTCTACAGCGCCTGGTGGTCCGACGAGGCGCGCGTGGGCGACACGTTCCCGACCCGGAACGAGTTCGGCCGCCGCTTCATCGACGACACGAACGGCACGCTGAACAGCGAGGTATGGTCGCCGCTCTCGCGTGCCGCATCGACGGGCGAGCAGGCGGTGCAGACCTTCACTGGCGCAAATGCGACCGGCCTGCCGCTCGTGATCGCGGCGTTCACGGCCGGCTACTCCGCGGAGCTCATGGCGGAGACGTTCTGCGAGGGTTCGGTGTCCTCGGAGGTGAGCGTGGACGGGCCGCGCATGAGCAAGGACGACCTGCTCAACCTGGCCATCGAGCGCTTCCAGATGGTGCAGGACGCAGCGGCCAGCGTGAGCGGCAGCGAGGCCGCGAACCTGGCCATGGCCGCCAAGGTCGGGCTGGCCCGCGCCTACCTGTTCCGCGCCGACAACGCCAATGCCGCCTCCGCGGCGGCCGGAGTGCCGGCGGACTTCGAGTTCGACGTGACGTACGTGGACGACCCGGCGAACCGCGGCCGCCTCGGCAACAACGTGTACGCCTTCACGACCGGCCGGCAGTCCCTCGTGGTGCCGCCGGAGTACCGGGCGCTGGCGGACGCGGGGGATCCCCGCATCACGTACGACGATGCCGGGCACCTCGCGCAGGACTCGGAGCTGGAGTTCTTCCGGCAGCAGAAGTTCCCGAGCTACGGCAGCGCCGTGCGGCTGGCGTCGGGGCTCGAGGCCCGCTACATCGCGGCCGAGGCGAGCGGCGACATGAGCACGCAGCTGTCGCTGGTCAACGAGCGGCGCGCCATCGGCGGCGAGGGGCCGTTCACCTCGACCGATCCGCAGGCCGTGCTCGCCGAGCTCATGCGCCAGAAAGCGATCGACTTCTGGCTCGAGGGCCAGAAGATGGGCGACTACCGGCGCAACGGTGACCTCGTCCCCTGGGTGCCGCCGGCCGGAAGCGCGTACTACAAGTCCGGCGTGGGCGACATCGGCACGCAGACGTGCTTCCCGGTGCCTACCACGGAGAAAGACAACAACCCCAACTGGTGACCCTCCGCGAGTCCGGGCCGGCGCGCGCAGGCAGCGACGCCGGCTCCGGACCCGGACCGAGCCACGATGCGGCGCCGCCGGGGACGAGCTGCCCCGGCGGCGCGCATCACTTTCGAGCGACGTCGCCCATGCGAAGCTGCACGCTCCTCCTCGCCTTCCTTCTCGGCCCGGCCGCCCTCGCCGGCCAGCGCGCCACGCTCGCCGGGCGGGTCCTCGACGCCGAGGCCCGCACACCGGTGGAGGCCGCCACGGTCACGCTGCTTCCCACCGGCCGCGAGACGGTCACGGACGCGGACGGCTACTTCCGCTTCGCGCGCGTCGGTGCCGGGCGCGTCGCGCTGCGCGTGCAGCACCTGGCCTACGGCATCCACCGGGACTCGCTCGAGGTCGCGGCCGGCACCGAGACGACCATCGTGCTGCTCGTCTCGCGGCGCGCCATCGAGCTCCAGCCCGTACGCGTCATCGCCACGAGCGCGGGCGGCTCCGCGCGCCGCTCGAACGTGATCACGCGCGACCGGATCGAGGCGCTCACGCCGGGTGCACGGCACCTGGGCGACATCATCGTCGCCTCCATCCCGGGCTCGCGCCTGCGCGAGTACTCGACGGGGGACTTTTGCCTGGAGTTCCGCGGCGGCCGCGGCGCCCGCTTCCAGGCGGGGTGCAACACGCCGCTCATCGTGGTGGACGAGCTCCCGGTCTCGCACCCGAGCGACTTCCTGCGCGACACGCCACCCGCCGAGATCGAGCGCATCGAGTACATCCCGGCCAGCGAGGCCGGCGCGCGCTACGGCGTGGGCAGCCAGTACGGCGTGCTCGTGATCCAGACGCGTCGCGCGCCGCGGCCCGCCTCCGCCGCTCCAGCCGGCGCGACCCGCTATCCCGGCTACGCATGGCCCACCGGGGAGCGCGCTCACCCCTGGGTGCGCGCCTGGACCGCCGCCACCGTAGGGAACGCGGCGGGAATGGCCGCTTCCCTGGCCGCCATGGGCTGTCTCTCGGGAGGCATCGACGTGGCGTGCGTGGCCGCCCATCAGGGCCCCGGCGCCTATGCCTCCCTCGCGCTCCCCGCGCTCGGCGCCGCTGCCGGCGCGCGCCTGTTCGGCGTGACACGGGGCTCGGCGGGACGCCCGCTCTTCGCGTTCCTCGCCACCGCCGCGCCGCTCGTCCTCGGCTACGCCATGTACGCCGACGGCAGCCGCCACGGCTTCAGCGGCTCGCGCCGCGCCGGCGCCATCCTCGTCCTCATCGGCGCGCCGGCCGCCGCCACCGCGGCGGACGCGTTGTTCCGGAGGCGCAGGCCCTAGGGCACGCGGAGCGAGGTGCCGGGACGGACAATGCGGTTGCCTGGATACGCTCCTGTATCCATCTTGCGGCGCACCCTACCCCACGAGGAACCCATGAAGACGGCAAACGGCGGAGTCGCGCTGCTCCTTGGAATGCTGCTGACGGGTGCGGTCCGCGCGCCGACGGCGGCGCAGGCGGCACGCCCGATCGAGGCGGCCCGACTGGACAGCCTGATCCGGCACACCATGACGGAGCGGCACCTGGTGGGGCTCTCCGTGGGCGTGATGCAGGACGGCAAGGTGGCGTTCGCGCGCGGCTACGGCTCGGCCTCGCTCGAGCCGAGCCGGCCGGTGACGCCGCGGACGCTCTTCGCGATCGGGTCGGTGACCAAGCAGTTCACCTGCTCGACGGCGCTCCTGCTCCAACAGGACGGGAAGCTCTCGATGGCGGACCCGGTGGCGAGGTACTTTCCCGGCCTCACGCGGGCGCGCGACATCACCCTCCTCGACCTCGGCCAGCACGTCTCCGGCTACCGGGACTACTACCCGCTCGACTTCATGGACCGGGAGATGCACCAGCCGCGCACGGCGGACCAGATCATCGAGGAGTACGCCACCCGGCCGCTGGACTTCGAGCCGGGCACCCGCTGGTCCTACAGCAACACGAACTTCCTGATCCTCGGGCGGGTGATCGAGAAGGTGGCCGGGGAGCCGTTCGCGGAGGTGCTCTCCGAGCGCATCCTGGAGCCGCTCGGCATGCGCGACACGCGCTACCAGCCCGAGCGGGGCGGCCCCGGCATGGCCACCGGCTACACCTCCTTCGCCCTGGCCGCGCCGATCGCCGCGGAGCCGGAGGCCGAGGGCTGGGCCGGCACCGCCGGCGCGCTCTGGTCCACGCCCACGGACCTGCTCGCGTGGGACCTCGCCCTCATCGACGGGAGGATCCTCGCCCCGGCGTCCTATCACACGCTGACGACGCCGCGCCGGCTGGCCGATGGCCGCTCCACCGGCTACGGCTGCGGCGAGGGGGTGAACGATCGGGGGGACGCGGTGGTGCTCTCGCACGGCGGCGCGGTCGCGGGGTTCGTCGCCCAGAACGTGGTCATCCCCGCCACCCGCTCCGCGGTGGTGCTGCTGGCCAACACGGACTTCGGCGCGGTGGGCGCGCTCCAGCAGGCGATCGTGGCGGAGCTCATGCCTCCACACGCGGACGTGCCGGAGATCCACGGCCCCGCGGCGCTGGCCGCGGCACGCACGTTCCTCGAGGGCCTGGCCCGCGGCACGGTCAACCGGAGCACGCTGGCGCCCGACTTCGACGACTACCTCACGGACGACAAGGTGCGCGCGGCCGCCGCCGCGTGGCGGAAGCTCGGGCCGCTATCCGACCTCCAGCTCGTCGGCACCCGCGAGCGCGGCGCCATGGAGGTGGCGATCCTGCGGTTCAGGCTCGGGAAGACGGAGGCGCAGGCGCTGATGTACCGGACGCCGGACGGGAAGATCCAGGAATTCCTGCCGTCGTGGCGCTAGCGCTCAGTCCTGCTTCACGGCCTGCGCGTCGATCTCGATCTTCACGTCGTTGCCGACGAGCACGCCGCCGGCCTCGAGGGCCTGGTTCCACGTCAGCCCGAAGTCGCGGCGGTCCACCTTCGTTCGGGCGTTGAAGCCGGCGCGCTCGCCGCCCCAGGGGTCCTTCCCCACGCCCTGGAAGGTGCAGTCCAGGGTGACCTCCCGGGTGGTGCCGCGGATGGTCAGGTCGCCGACCAACTGGAACTCGTCCCCCTCCTCGCGTGCCGCGCCATCGACCCGCCTGCTCCTGAAGGTGATTTCCGTGTGGTTCTCCACGTCCAGGAAATCCGCCGAGCGCAGGTGCTTGTCGCGGTCCTCGACACCCGTGTCGATGCTCGCCGCCTCGATCTCGACCTCGACGTGCGAGGCGTCCGGGTCGTCGGGGTCGAGCGCGATGGTGCCGGAGACGTCCTTGAAGCGCCCCCGGACGGTGGTGAACATCATGTGCTTCACGGAGAACTCGACCGTCGTGTGCGCCGGGTCCAGGTTCCAGGTCTCCAGTCCGGTCAGCGTGCCCGTGCCTTGATCCGCCATGCTTGCCTCCTCGTCTGCCAGGGTGGGCCGCAGCGCAGCGGCCCGATCGCTCCTGGATGAACCGTAACTGCAAGAACCGGGCGGAGATGCGCGACGGGCAGCATGGCCCGAGCGCAAGCCGGCCAGCGCGCGGCCCGAACCCTGCGCACATGCCTGGATCCGACGACGAGCGGGAGCGCGCACGGCGGTTCCAGCGTCGCCTCCCGCCAGGTCCATCCACGAGAGGAGCGCCCATGGACACGCTTCGCATCGGAGAGCCGTTCCCGACGCTCCGCGTCCCGCTGGTGAGCGGCTCGACGCTGGAGATCCCGGCCGAGCTGCACGACCTGCGCGCGGTGCTGCTCTTCTATCGCGGGCGCTGGTGAAGCCACTGCCGTCGGCAGTTGGCCGACTTCGAGAGTCACCTCGCGGCGCTGGACGCGCTCGAGACGCAGGTGGTCGCGCTGTCGTCGGACACGCTCGAGGAAGCGCAGGCGACGGTCGAAGAGCTGGGGCTCGAGTTCACGGTGGCGTGGGGCCTCGATGCCGAGGCGACCTCACGCGCGATCGGCTGCTACACCGGCACCCACGAGGGACACCCGCACATCCAGCCGGCGGCGTTCGTGCTGGGTGGCGACGGGACGATCGTCCACGCCGTCTACTCGAGCGGCAAGGTCGGCCGGCTGACGGCCGCGGACGCGATCAGCATCGTGGAGGGGATGGAAGGCTAGCCGCGCGCATGGCCTCCTCGCTCAGTGGTCGGCGGCGGAGACGTCGCGGAAGGTGATAAAGAAGTTCGGCTGGACCTCGAAAGCGGCCGGATCCGCCAGGTGGAAGGGCGTCTCCTGCCAGGCGGTGGTCGGGTGCAGGCGGGTCCAGCCGTCGCCGGAGAGCCGGACGTCGAGCGGCATGTCGAAGCCGGGCACCACGTCGGCCCAGCGGTAGCGGAGGGTGCCCGCGGCGACATGGTACTCGAGGACGGGCACCTTCGTGGTGCGCAGGTACTCGTCGAAGACCTTCGAGAGGTCGACCCCCGCCTGCTCGCCGATGTAGCGCTCGACGTCGGCCCCGGTGACGACCTGGTGCCGGAAGGTGGTGTTCAGGCCGCGCAGGATGGCGCGCCACCGGACGTCGTCGTGCACGATCCGGCGGATCGTGTTCAGCATGTTGCCGCCCTTGTAGTACATGTCGCCGGAGCCCTCCGCGTTGACGCCGTAGACCCCGACGATCGGGCGGTCGTTCCTGATGTTGGCGCGCGTGCCGCGGACGTAGCGCTCGCCCGCGTCCTTGCCGAACTGACACTCCGTGTAGAGGCTCTCGGCGTAGTTGGCGAAGGACTCGTGGACCCACATGTCCGCGACGTCCGCGCTCGTGATGTTGTTGCCGAACCACTCGTGCGCGCTCTCGTGGACGATGATGAAGTCCCACTGCAGCCCGATCCCGGTGTGGGAGAGGTCCCGGCCGAGGTAGCCGTTCTCGTAGTGGTTGCCGTAGGCGACGGCGCTCTGGTGCTCCATCCCGAGGTGGGGCGCCTCCACGAGCTTGTAGCCGTCGCGGTACCACGGGTAGGGGCCGAACCACCCCTCGAAGCAGGCGAGCATCGGGCGCGCCTGCTCCCACTGCCCCTCGGCCGCCTTCAGGTGCTCGGCCAGCGGCCAGAAGTCCAGCGTCAGCGGGCCCGCGATCCCCTCGTAGATCTGCCGGTAGTGGGCATACGTGCCGGCGTTCACCGCCACGTCGTAGTTGTTGATCGGGTCGGCCACGAACCACTCGTAGGTGGTGGTGCCGTCCCGGTTCTTCGTGGTGGAGCGCAGCCGCCCGTTGGAGACGTCCTGCATGGACGAGGGCACCGTGATGGCGATCCGCTGGCTGTCCGGCTCGTCGGTCTGCGTGTCCTTGTCGGGCCACCAGATGCTCGCGCCGATGCCCTGGTTGGCCGTGGCCACCCACGCGTTGCCGGTGCTGTCGCGCGCCCAGATGAAGCCGCCGCCCCACGGCGGCCGCCTGGCCACGCGCGGGCGCCCGTGGTAGTAGACCGTGACCGTGTGCAGCGCCCCCTTCTCCTGCGGCGCCTCGAGCTTCGCGAAGAACGCGTTGCCGTCGCGGCGGTACGTGAGCCGCTTCCCCGCCTGCAGCATGCTGTCCACCACGAGCGGCGTCATGAGGTCGATCTGCATCTCGCGCGACGCGCCGACCACCCGGTACGTGATGCCGTTCCAGCCGGAGATGCTGCTGTCCGCCGGATCCACGCGCACGTGCAGATCGTAGAAGGCGACGTCCCACCACGCCCTCGCCGGCCCGACCGACCCACGCAGCGTGTCCGCGTGCGTGAACACCCGCGCCGTGTCCTGCGCGGCGGCGGGCGCGGGGCGCAGGGCGAGCGGAGCGAGCGCGAGGAGCGCGAGGGCGGTCGTTCGCATCGGGTCATCCTCTGAGTGGGGATCGCTCGCGGAATTTAGGGCGGGAGGCCGGCTGGCGTCTACCGGCCGGAGGCCAGAGTGGGAGAGTGGGAGACGATTGCCGCGGCCGAGGGAATGGCCAGAGTGGGAGAGTGGGAGACCGGGCGACGATTACCGCGGCCGAGGGAATGGCCAGAGTGGGAGAGTGGGAGAGTGGGAGACCGGGCGACGATTGCCGCGGCCGAGGGAGCATCGGCCTCGCAGCGCTCGTCGCAACGCTGCCCGAACCGACCGCTTCCTTGCGTGGCGCCAGGCGGCCCGCCGGGGCGGGGCCCGGCTGGCGGCCGGTCAGACCCTGGCGGCCGGGCCACAGGCCGAGCACGCGCGCCGCCGGAATGGGCGCGAGGCCCGGCACTGCGCGGGGCAAGACGCGGCCGGCCCGGGGTCCCCCACTCCCCCACTCCCCCACTCCATGCTGTTCCGCCCACGCGCGCCGATCCGCTCAGAATCCCAGCCGCGCGCCCACGCGCACGACCCTACCCTCCAGCGGCGCCCACTGGTCGGTGGTCCAGCGGCCGCCCGGGCCCGGCGAGGGGAGGAGCAGCGGGTCCCAGCGCGTCTGGCGCACGTTCGTCAGGTCCTCGCCGTTCGCGAAGAGGGTGACGCGGCCGAACCGCTTCGAGAGCAGCACCTCGAGCGTGGCGAAGCCGGGGGTGAAGGTGCGGTACGGGTCGTCCTCGACCCGCTGCCGGCCGGTGTAGAAGAGCTCGGCGGCCAGGCGGATCCCCGACTCGCCGGGCTCGTCCTCCTCGTAGGCGATGTCCACGCCGCCCGCGTTGCGCGGCGTGAGCGGGAGGGCGATGCGCCGCCCCGCCTCGGGCGAGTCCTCGGAGGCGGTGGTGTGGGAGTAGGTCGCCGTGACGAGGAACGGCTCGCGGGCGTAGACGCCGAACAGCTCCGCGCCGGCACTGCGGATCGGGCCGGCGGCGTTGACGAGTGTGAAGGCGAGCGAGTCCGACGCCAGCCGCTCGGGCAGCACGGGGTGGTGCACGCGGACGAGGAAGAGCGTGCCGTTCAGCTGGAACGGGCCCGCGCCGCCGCCCAGGTCCACGGAGGCGCTGGCGCCACGCTCGGCGACGAGGGGACCGGGCGGCGAGAGGTGCACGAAGCCGGCCTCCTCGACCTCCGGGACGAGCGTCGTGGGAGCGAAGAAGCCGCTGCCGCCGGATGCGCGGATGCTCCAGTCCCCGCCCAGCCGCACGAGCGCGGACGCGCGGGGGGAGACGAAGGTACCGTAGCGCGAGTGGTGGTCGAGACGCGCCGTCGCCTGAATGGAGAGTGGCGCCACGGGCGTGTAGCTGTCCTCCGCGAAGAGCGAGAGGGTCGTGAAGCCGAAGTCGAAGACGGGACGCTCGCGCTGGGCGAAGCCGTCGCGCTGGGCGGAGGCGCCGATCACGGCCTCGTGGCGCGGCCGGGTGAGCGAGAGCGTCGCCTCGGCGAAGAGGGTCGAGCGGCGGTCGTGCTCGCGGTCGGCGCCGAGGCGGCGGTCGTGGCGCGTCGCCATGGCGGAGCCCCGGATGCCGAGCAAGGAGCGCCGGCCGAGGATCAATCGGCCGATCGCGCCGGCATCCACGTGGCGCGTGTCGAGCGTCTGAGGGAAGGCGACGCCGGCGGGGACCACGCCCCCCGGCATCGTGCCGCCGGTGCGGTCCTCCGAGATCCCGCCGGCGGTCAGCAGAACGGAGCTCCCATCCCCTCCCGTCCAGAACAGCCGCGGTCTGGCCTCCGCACGGGTATAGCCGGGAACGTCCGTCCAGCCGTCGCCGCTCGGATCGCCTCGCCGCTGGTGGTGCGCACCGCCCAGGAAGGTGTAACCCCAGCGATCGCTCAGGCGGCGGGAGAGCCAGACGAGCCCGTCCTCCGCGCCGCGCGAGCCGCCGCTCAGGACCACCTGGCGCGCATGGGCGGGGCCCTTCGAGACCAGGTCAACCACGCCGCCCAGCGCCGCCGGGCCATAGAGCGCCGTGGCCGCGCCCTTGATCACCTCGACCTGCCGGAGGTCCAGCGGCGGGACCTGCGCGAGCGAGAAGGACGGCGGCTCCGCGCCGTAGAGGGGCAGACCGTCGGAGAGGATCAGCGTGTAGCGGCCGGGCAGCCCCTGCACGCGGATGGCCGCACCACCCAGTCCGGGCGCGACCGGCTGGATGTGGATGCCGCCCATCTCGACGAGCAGGTTCGTGATGTCGCCCGGGTGCGTCTGCGACTTCTCGCCGACGTCCTCCGGCGCGAGCACCTCGATGCGCTCCGGCTCCTCCTCGATGCGCGTCTCCACGCGCGCCGCGCGCACCACGATCGGCGCGAGCTCCTGCGCCACCGGCACGACCGACGCGAACACCGCCGTGTCCTCGCCCGCGCGCAGGACGAGGTCGAGCGTGTCCACGGAGAAGCCGACCTTCCACACGAAGAGCCGGTGGTGGCCCGCCCCGAGCGTCAGGCGCGCCACGCCCGTGGTGTCGGTCAGGATAAGCCGGCCGCCGCCGCGCACTTCGGCGCCCGGAAGGAGCGCACCGCCCGCGGCCACGGTGACGGTGATGTGGGCAGGCGCCTGCCCGGCCGCGGCCCGGGGTGTGAATAGAAGCGCGGCGGCGAGCAGCGCCCAGGAGTTCCCGCGCGCGAGACCGGGAGCGCCCCCTCGGGCGCGTGTCGCATCCCGGTTCCGGCTGTGCTCAGGCGATCTCGGCAGCGTGGCTCTCCGACCAGGGTCCAACGCGGCCAACGCACCCAGCATGCCCGCATGGCGGACCTGGACCGGGCGACGATCCCGCGGGCCGCAGGACGCGCGAGCCGGCGTGAGGTGCGGAGCAGGTCACCTCGGCCGTATCGACGCGCGTGCCGGAACACGTCGCGCGGGAGCCGAATCGGGGGGCGGCACGGCGGGGCGGGCGGACATTTCTGCACGACCGTCGCCCGCTTTTCGGAGGACTCGCACTTCGAGTCGCCCAGCGGACCAAACTCCCCGCTGGTTCGGCGGCGCCGTCGACGCGACGGGACCTTGGTCCGCATAGCGGCCCTTTCTGCAAGGGCGGCCCCCGCCCCTCGACGATCCGGGAGTTTGGTCCGCCCCCGCGGAGGCGCGCCGGTCGCTCCACGAGGTCAAGCCTGGCGTGAGCCGTTCGGCGCCGTCTCCGCCACGGGCAGCGTGAAGCTGAACACGCTCCCGGGACCGGGACCGGAATCGACCCAGATGGCGCCGCCGTGGGCGCGGACGATCTCGCGGGCGATCGCCAGGCCGAGGCCGCTGCCCTCGGAGCCGTCGGCCCGACGCACGCGGACGAAGCGGTCGAAGATACGCGCCTGCTGCTCGATGGGGATGCCGGCGCCGTCGTCGGCCACGGAGAACTGGACGAATGGGCCGACGGCGTCCGCCGAGACAAGCACGTGGCCGCCGGACCCGGCGAACCGGATGGCATTGGAGAGGAGGTTCTCGAGGATGGTCTCGGCGCGCTCGGGATCGGCCTCGATGGCGGGCACATCGGCCGGGAGCTCGGCGCCCAGGTCGACGCCGGCCTGCTGCGCGGCGCTGCGGAAGGTGGCGAGCGCGCGCTCGACGAGCCGACCGGGCGCGACGGCGCGGCGTGCGAGCTCGAGGCGTCCGGCCTCCAGTCTCGAGAGGTCGAGCAGCTCGTCTACCAGGGAACGCAGGCGGGCGACCTCCTCGGTTGCGCCCTCGAGGAGCCGACCTTCGCGCGCTCCCGCGCCGGCCCGGTCGCCGTGCCCCTTCAGGTCCTCGAGGCGGGCGGCGAGGGCGGCGATGGGCGCGCGCAGCTCGTGTGAGGCGACGGCGACGAACTCGCTCTGCATCCGGTCCATCTCCCTCATCTCCTGAACGCGCAGCGCCTCCTCGGCCAGGTGGGCGCTCTCGAGGGAAGCCGCCATCTGGGCCGCGAACGTCTCGAGGAAATGGAGCTGCTCGGGGTCGGCGAAGCGGGAGGAATCGCGCGGCCGCACGCCGACCGAGCCCACGGTGGCGCGGGCTCCGCGGAGTGGCAGATAGAGCATCGTCGCGGAGGGCAGAGTGTCGGTTCCCGCACCCGCGGGCCGAGCGTGGTCGAACACCCATTGCGCCACGGCGCGCTCGGCGTCGGCGGGGATGGTGGCCGCCGCGGTGTCGCTCCAGGGGGTCAGTCGCCCGGCCTGGTCGGGGAGGAGCACGGCCACGTCGGCATCGAACACGTCGCGGAGGTGGCGAGCGCCGATCCGCAGGATGTCGTCGGGCTCGGTGGCGTTCACGAGATCGCGGCTCATCTCGAGCAGCGCGGCGGTGCGCTGCTCGCGACGGCGCGAGATGCGCGCCTGATCGCGGGCGCGGGCAGTGAGCGCGCTGATCACGACGGCGACGACGAGCATCGCGGCAAAGGCGATGAGGTACTGCGTATCGGCGACGGCGAAGGTGAGGTAGGGCGGCACGCAGAAGAAGTCGAACGCCGCGACCCCCAGGACGGAGGCCAGGATGGACGCTCCCCGCCCGAAGCGCATCGCGACCAGGACGACGGTAAGCAGGTAGATCATGATCAGGTTGCCCGGATCGAAATGCGGCCGCACGGCGACCGCGGCTACGGTGGCGGCGGCCACGCCGCCGGCCGCCCACAGGTAGTCTCGGGCGCGCCCCGGCGCCGGTCCGCCTCGCCGGCCCCGCCGTCGTCCGGGCTCCATCTCCTCCGGCTCGCCCGTGATGACGTAGACGTCGATGTCGCCGCTGCCACGCACGATCGCGTCGACCATCGAGCCGAAGACGACGTCTCTCCAGCGCGGGTGGGTGGGCTTGCCGACGACGAGCTTGGTGACGTTGTGCGCGCGGGCGTAGGCCAGGATCTCGGCGGCGGTGCCGGAGCCGGACAGCGTGGCCGTGGTGGCGCCGAGGGTCTCGGCGAGGGCGAGGGTCTCCCAGGCGCGCCGGCGATCCACCTCGGGCCAGTTGGCCGAAGCAGGAGTTTCGACGAAGATGGCGATCCACTCCGCGCCCAGTCGATCGGCCATCCGCTTGGTGGCGCGGACCAGCCGCTCCGAGGAGGGCGCGGGGCCGATGCCCACCAGCACGCGCTCGGCGATCGGCCAGGTCTCCGCCACCGCATGGGCCCGGCGGTAGACCTGCATCTGCGCGTCCACCCGCTGGGCCGTATGGCGCAGGGCGAGCTGGCGCAGGGCGATCAGGTTCCCCGGGCGGAAGAAGTTCTGCAGGGCCCGCTTCGCCTGCTCGGGGATGTAGACCTTTCCCTCCTCGAGGCGCTTGAGCAGCTCCTCGGGCGGGATGTCGATCAGCTCGATCTCGTCGGCGCGCTCGAGAACCGCATCGGGCACGGTCTCGCGCACCTTCACGTGCGTGATCTGCGCGACCACGTCGTTCAGGCTCTCGACGTGCTGCACGTTCACGGTGGTATAAACGTCGATGCCGGCCGCGAGCAGCTCCTCGACATCCTGCCACCGCTTGGCGTGGCGCGACCCGGGGGCGTTCGTGTGCGCCAGCTCATCCATCAGGATGAGCTCCGGGCGGCGCTCGAGCGCCCGGTCGAGGTCGAACTCGCCGAGCGTGACCCGACGGTACTGGACCGCCTTGCGCGGGAGCACCTCGATCCCTTCCAGCAGCCGCTCGGTTTCCCAGCGCCGGTGCGTTTCCACCACGCCCACGACGACATCGACCCCGTCGCGCTTGCGCGCGCGGGCCTCCTCGAGCATCGCGTAGGTCTTTCCCACCCCGGCGGTCGCGCCGAAGAAGACCTTCAGGCGGCCACGCGCGCCGCCGGCCCCCTCGCCTCGCACCTGAGCCAGGAGCGCATCGGGATCGGGCCGCCCCTCATCCGGCATGGGTCCGCGCTTTCAGCGGGCGACGCCGGTGGGGCGCGGCGCCGCCCCTGCCGCGGTGGCGGAGACGATGGAGTCCAGCGCGAGGTTCAGCTCGAGCACGTTCACGCGAGGCTCGCCGAGGAAGGCGAGCGGACGGGGCTGGACGTGGCGGTCGACGAGGGCGCGGACCGTCTCCTCGGGCAGGCTCCGCGCGCGGGCGACCCGCCGGACCTGGTACAGGGCCGCAGCTGGCGAGATATCCGGGTCCAGCCCGCTGCCTGACGAGGTCACGAGATCCACGGGCACTGGAAACGCGTTTCCCGGATCGGCCGCCCGGAGGTCGGCGATCCGCCGCCGCACGGCCGCCATGAGGGCCGGATTCGTGGGCGCGAGGTTCGAGCCGGAGGAGGCGGCGGCGTTGTATGGGAAGGGAGTCGTCGCCGAAGGCCGGCTCCAGAAGTAGGCGGGGCTCCGGAAGGGCTGACCGATGAGGCGGGAGCCCACCGCGCGGCCGTCCCGCACGATGATGCTGCCATTGGCCTCCGCCGGCCAGAGCGCCTGCGCGATCCCGGTCACGACGAGCGGATACGCAAGGCCGGTAAGGACCGTCATTGCCGCGAGAATGAGGAGCGCGGGCCGCAGCTGTTCACGCATCGGGGTGGTCCTTTCCCCGGCCCGCCGGCCGGCTCATGCGACGCCTAGCGCGGCGAGCAGGAGATCGATCAGCTTGATGCCGACGAACGGCACGATGAGGCCGCCGAGCCCGTAGAGCAGCAGGTTGTCCCGGAGCAGCCGTGCCGCGCCGTGGGGCCGGTACTTCACCCCGCGGAGCGCCAGCGGGATCAGGAAGATGATGATCAGGGCGTTGAAGATCACGGCCGAGAGGATGGCGCTCCGCGGCGTGGCGAGGCGCATGACGTTGAGCGCATCGAGCTGCGGGTAGATCCCCACGAAGGCGGCCGGGATGATGGCAAAGTACTTGGCCACGTCGTTCGAGATGCTGAAGGTGGTGAGCGCGCCGCGCGTCATGAGGAGCTGCTTGCCGATCTCGACGATCTCGATCAGCTTGGTCGGGTTCGAGTCCAGGTCCACCATGTTGCTCGCCTCCTTGGCGGCCTGGGTGCCCGCGTTCATGGCCACGGCGACGTCGGCCTGGGCGAGCGCCGGCGCGTCATTGGTTCCGTCGCCCGTCATGGCCACGAGCTGGCCGCCCGTCTGGTAGCCGCGGATCAGCTCGAGCTTGGCTTCCGGGGTGGCCTCGGCCAGGAAGTCATCCACGCCGGCCTCGGCCGCGATCGCGGCGGCCGTGAGCGGATTGTCCCCGGTGATCATGACAGTCTTGATCCCCATCTCGCGCAGCTCGGCGAAACGCTCGCGGATCCCGCCCTTCACGATGTCCTTCAGGTAGATCACGCCCAGCGCCCGGGCGGCGCCGTCCCGCCGCTCCGCCACCACGAGGGGCGTGCCGCCCTCGCGCGCGATACGGTCGACCGCCTCGGTGAGCCCCGGCGGGATCCGGCCGCCGTTCTCGCGGACCCAGGTGGTGATGGCGTCCACCGCGCCCTTGCGCAGCTCGAAGTCCGGGGCGTTGACGCCGCTCATGCGCGTGGACGCGGAGAACGGCACGAATTCCAGGTGGTCCGGGTGGTGCCGCCCGTCGGCCGGTGGGCGCGCTTCGGTGCGGCCGCCCACCTCGCGGCCGCGCAGCCCGTGCTCCTCCTTGGCCAGGACGACGATGCTGCGGCCCTCCGGCGTTTCGTCGGCCAGCGAGGAGAGCTGGGCGCGGTCGGCCAGGTAGCCGGCATCGACGCCGGGTGCGGGGACGAACTCCGTCGCCTGCCGGTTGCCGAGCGTGATCGTGCCCGTCTTGTCGAGGAGGAGGACGTTGACATCGCCCGCCGCCTCGACGGCCCTGCCCGATGTGGCGATGACGTTGGCCTGGATCATCCGGTCCATCCCCGCAATGCCGATGGCCGAGAGCAGCCCGCCGATCGTCGTCGGGATCAGGCAGACCAGCAGCGCCACGAGCACGGTGATGCCGATCGGCGTCCCGGCCCCCGCCGCACGCACGCTGAAGATCGAGAACGGCAACAGCGTCGCCACGGCGAGCAGGAAGATGATGGTGAGCGCGGCGAGCAGGATGTCGAGGGCGATCTCGTTCGGGGTCTTCTGTCGGGCGGCGCCCTCGACGAGGGCGATCATCTTGTCCAGGAAGCTCTCGCCCGGATTGGCCGTCACGCGCACGACCAGCCAGTCGGAAAGTACGCGCGTGCCACCCGTGACCGCGCTCCGGTCGCCGCCGCTCTCCCGGATCACCGGCGCGCTCTCGCCCGTGATGGCGCTCTCGTCCACCGATGCGACGCCCTCGATCACCTCGCCGTCCGCGGGGATCACCTCGCCCGCGCTCACGAGGACGGCGTCTCCCGTCCGCAGGTCGGGGGCGGCCACCATGCGGACCTCGTCGTGGTTGGCCGGGTCCGACAGCACGCGCGCCTGCGTGAGCGTGCGCGTCGCGCGCAGCGCATCCGCCTGCGCCTTGCCGCGCCCCTCCGCCATTGCCTCGGCGAAGTTGGCGAACAACAGCGTGAACCAGAGCCAGAGCGTGATGGCGAGGATGAAGCCCCACGGCGCCTCGCCGTGCCCCAGCAGCGCCTGGAAGAAGAGCAGCGTGGTCAGCACGCTGCCGACCCAGACGGTGAACATCACCGGGTTCCGGATCTGGTGGCGTGGATCGAGCTTGCGCAGGGCGTCCACGGCCGCACGCCGCGTGATCCGCGGGTCGAAGAGAGACCGACGCTCAACGCGATCCGACATGCCTCCCGCCCTCCGCTCTCAGGGGATGCCGGCGCCCGTCAGGCGCAGGTGCTCGGCCACCGGGCCCAACGCGAGGGCGGGAATGAACGTGAGGGCGCCCACCACGATCACGACCGCCACCAGCATCACCACGAACAGCGGACCGTGTGTGGGCAGGGTTCCGGCGCTCGGGGGCACCTTCTTCTTCCCCACGAGCGAGCCGGCGATCGCCAGCGCCGGGAGCGCCACCCAGTAGCGGGCGAAAAGCATGGCCAGTCCACCGGTCACGTTAACCAGCGGCACGTTCGCGCCGTAACCCGCGAACGCGCTGCCGTTGTTGTTGCCCATCGAGGAAAACGCGTACAGGATCTGGCTGAGTCCGTGCGGCCCCGGATTCGTCGTGGCCGCGACCCCCGCAGGCGCCACCGCAGCGATGCCGGCGCCGATCAGCACCGCGGCCGGCGGCACCAGGATGGCGATGGAGGCCATCTTCATCTCGAACGGCTCGATCTTCTTGCCCAGCCATTCGGGCGTTCGACCCACCATGAGGCCGGCAACGAAGACGGCGACGATGGCGAAGATCAGCATCCCGTAGAGCCCCGAGCCCACACCGCCGTAGACCACCTCACCGAGCTGGATCAGCCACATCGGCAGCAGCCCGCCGAGCGGCGTGTAGGAGTCGTGCATCGAGTTCACGGAGCCGTTGGAAGCGGCGGTCGTGGCCGCGGCCCAGGTGGCCGAGCTGGCGATCCCGAGACGGACCTCCTTCCCCTCCATGTTGCCGCCCGCCTGGAGCGCTCCGGCCTGCTGCGACACGCCGAGCGGGGCGAGCGCCGGGTTGCCGTGCTGCTCCGCCACGGCCGTGCCAATGAGGAGCGGCACGAAGATGACGGTCATCGCGGCCAGCACGGCCCACCCCTGGCGCGTGTCGCCGACCATGCGGCCGAAGGTGTGGGTCAGCGCGGCCGGGATCAGCAGGATCGCCAGCATCTCGAAGAA
Source organism: uncultured Gemmatimonadales bacterium (assembly GCA_963708135.1). GTDB lineage: Bacteria > Gemmatimonadota > Gemmatimonadetes > Longimicrobiales > RSA9. Next base: position 3,732,872 of record OY970192.1, read on the forward strand.
GTTGGAGAGCGGCGTGGGGTTCTCGAACGGGTGCGCGGAGTTGACGTTGAAGAAGCCGCCGCCGTTGGTGCCGAGCTGCTTGATGGCGACCTGGGAGGAAGCGGGGCCGAGGGCCAGCACCTGTCGCGTCACGGCGTGCCCGTCGGCGCCGACCGCCGGCTGAAGCAGCTGCACGGTGCGGTAGGGAGCGAACGTCTGGACCACCCCCTGCGAGGTCTGAGCGAGCGCCAGCACGAGCGAGAGGGGAAGCAGGATGTAGAGCGTGGTCCGGGTGAGGTCCACCCAGAAGTTGCCGATGGTCGTCGCCTCGCGCCGCGAGACGGCACGGATGAGCGCGACCAGGATCGCCATTCCCGTGGCCGCCGAGACGAAGTTCTGGACGGTCAGCCCGACCATCTGGGTCAGGTAGCTCAGCGTCGTCTCGCCGCCGTAGTTCTGCCAGTTGGTGTTGCTGGCGAAGCTGACGGCCACGTTCCAGGCCGAGTTCGGCGCCACGGCGCCAATGTGCTCGGGGTTGAGAGGCAGCCATCCCTGCACCCGCTGGAGCAGGTAGACGAGCAGCAGCCCGGCGGCATTGAATACGAGCATGGCCAGCGCGTAGCCGGTCCAGCGCTGCTCGCGTGCCGGATCGACTCCGGCGGCGCGGTAGATCAGGCGCTCGAGCCACCGGAAGCCGCGGTCGAGCCCGAAGAGCGGGCGCCCCTCGTAGACGCGGGCCATCCAGGCGCCGAGCGGCTTCACCAGCACGAGCAGGACGGCCATGTAGACGGCGATCTGGAACCAGCTCACGGCGCTCACGAGAAGCGCTCCGGCCTGAGCAGCGCGATGACAAGGTAGACCAGGAGGGCCAGGGCGACGATCGCGCCGATCCAGTACCAGGCCGTCATCAGGATGCCTCCATCACAGCCGCTCGGCCAGGCGCACGAACGCCCAGGAGAGGGCGAAGAACAGCACCGTCAGGAGAATAAAGATGAGATCCGCCATGCCTCGCTCCGCATTGTCGGCGGTTCAGCGCCGCAGCCGCACGGCGGCTCCCAGGCCGAACAGCCAGTCCTCCGCCGCGGCATCGAGACCCCGATCCACAAAGGCGTCCAGCTGAAGCCGCCGACGCAGCAGCCAGGTCGCTCCGGCGCCCACATAGGCCGGGTTCTCGCCGCCCGGGGTGGGGTACGCGCCGGCCTCGAGGTAGCCGGAGAGGCGCTGGCTCAGCCACCGTCCGAGTGCCGCCGCGAGCGCGCCCGTCGTCGTGTGCCCGGCCGTGCCGTCGGGAACGATCGCGATCCCTCCGAGCAGGTTCAAGCCCAGGGCCTGCGGGAGCGCCCACGTGGTCACGGCGTTCAGCGTATAGCTCGGACGCTGGCCGGCGAAGCGAGCATCCCCGACCGGCAGGACCACGGACGGGATGAGGGCCACGGCGGGCCAGCCCCCGCTGCCGCCGGCGGCGAGCTTCGCTCCCACCTCGAGGCCCCCGAAGCCGCTCGATTCGGTAGCCGTACCGTCAGAACTCTCGCGGAGGAAGCTGAACAGTGGCGTCCCGAGGCGCAACTCGGCGCCGCTCACGAGCCCGAAGCGGACCAGCGCCGGAAAGTTCACCAGACAGTCGCGCGCGCCGGCCTCCGTGCGCAGCGAGAATGCCGGAGCCCCGAGCTCCAGCTGCACCGCGCCGGGGGGAACGGCCAGGCTGCTGAAGCCCAGACCGGGCCGATCGGTCGCGATGGTCTGCTGCGCCCGCGCGCCCGGTATCGCCAACCAGAGGAGCGCGCCCGCCAGCACCACCGCGCCCGGCGGGCGAGGCCGCCGGCGCACCCGCCGGATTCCGAGCACCTCACGAGCCCGCCCGTTCCCGATCATCGCACCTCCGCACCGCACTCCCGAGACGGCGGCGCTTCGGCCGTCCGCGTCCGCCTCCCCGCCCGACCGGGGACGGATCGGCATCCCGGCCTGCAGCCGGCCTCAAACGTTCCGGCTTGAGAATGGCCGCCGGAGGCGTGCCCTCACAAGCGCAAGGGCGTGGCGTCCGGGCGCTTCTTTGTCCACTCTTTGTGGCGCCGCGTTGTGGCCGGCCGGTTGCCCCGTGCGCCGCGGGTTGGGCCGACTTAGCTTTGACCCATGACTCCGAACCTCGCCCTCGTCATCGATGACGAGCCGCAGATCCGGCGCGCGGTGGCGCACGCGCTGGGCGGCGAGTTCGAGCGCGTGCTGGAGGCGGCCACGGCGGAGGAGGGGATCGCGCAGACGGCGGCGGCGCGGCCGGCGCTCGTGATCCTAGACCTGGCGCTGCCGGACCGGGACGGCGCGGCGGTGTGCCGGGAGATCCGCTCGTGGTCCACGGTGCCGATCATCGTGCTCTCGGCCCGGCACTCGGAGCGGGAGAAGGTGGCGCTCCTCGACGCGGGCGCGGACGACTACATCACCAAGCCGTTCGGCACCCTGGAGCTGCAGGCGCGGGTGCGCGCGCAGCTGCGTCGGGCGCGAGCCGCCGAGCCGGGTGACGAGGGAGTGGTCGACATCGGCGAGCTGCGCATCGATCTCGTGGGCCGCACGCTGACCCGCGCCGGCGAGGACGTGCACCTGACACCCACCGAGTGGGCCCTGCTCAGGACGTTCATCCGCCACGCCGGGAAGACGCTCACGCACCGGCAGCTCTTCCGCGAGGTCTGGCCGAACTCCGCCGGCGACCCGCAGCAGTACCTTCGCGTGTACGTGGCCAACCTGCGGCGCAAGATCGAGCGCGACCCGGTGCGGCCCGCGCTCATCCACACGGAGCCCGGTGTCGGCTACCGGTTCACCGCGCTCGACTGAGCCAGGCGCGACCGCACCGGGCCAGCCGGGCGCCACCGCGCCGGCTTTGAGCCAGCCCGGCGCGATCGGGGGGCTGCCGTGGCTCCTGCTGGTCGCGGCGGCCACGGCGCTGCTGGTGGCCGCCCGCGCACAGCTGCAGGCGGCGCACGCGGCGCTGATCTACCTGCTCATCGTGCTGGGGGGCAGCTCCCGGCTGGGACGGGCGTGGGGCGTGGCGCTGGCCGTGCTCTGCTTCCTCACCTTCAACTTCTTCCTGCTCCCACCGTACTACACGTTCGCCATCCGCGACCCGCTGGACTGGCTGGTCCTGGTCGCGTTCCTGGCGACCGGCGTCACGGCGGCGCACCTGCTCGACCGGGCGCAGCGGGAGGCACGCGCCGCGCGCGAGCGCGCGGGCGAGGTGGACCGGCTCTCGGTGGTCGGGGCCGAGGCGCTGAACGCGGGGCGGGCGGAGGACGGCGTGGCGGCGATCGCGCGCGTGCTGCGCGAGCGGCTGGCGCTCGGCTGCTGCGAGATCTACCAGCGCACGGAAGGCGACGCGGGACTCCGCCGCGTCGCCCGCGACGCCGCCCCCGACTACGACGAGTACTCGGAGGCCGCGCGCGAGAACGCGGTCGCGCGGGCGGCCCGCGGAAGCGGCGTCGCCGAAGGCGGCGGCGGCGAGGCGCGCGAGATCCCCGGGGCGCCCGGGCGGGTGCTGGCGTACGAGGGTGAGGCCCGCGCCCTGGCGCTCCCGCTGCGCGTGCGGGAGCGCACGGTGGGCGTGCTGCGACTCGCCAGCGAACGGCCGATCCGCCTGGACGAGCCGGCCCGGCGGTTCGCCGAAGCGCTCGCTTACTACGCCGCACTGGGCGTGGAGCGCGTGCGGCTCGTGGCGGAGGCGGAGCACGCCGAAGCCCTGCGCGAGGCCGACCGGCTGAAGGATGCGCTGCTCGCCTCGGTGTCCCACGACCTGCGCACGCCGCTCACTACCATCAAGGCGCTGGCCCATGAGATCGGCGAGGGCGGCGACACGCGCGCCGGCGTTCTCGAGGCCGAGGCCGACCGGCTGAACCGCTTCGTCTCCGACCTGCTCGACCTCTCCCGCATGAACAGCGGCGCGCTCCCCGTGGCGCCGGAGCTCGTCCCCGCGGAGGACCTCGTGGGTGCGGCGCTCGACCAGATCCGAAGCACGGCCGGGCCTCACGAGATCGCCGTCCGGCAGCCGGACGGGGGGCGCCTGCTCGTCGGCCGCTTCGACTTCGTGCTCGCTCTTCGCGCCCTCGTCAACCTCATCGAGAACGCATGCAAGTACGGCGGGGCGGCGCCCGTCGAGGTCGAGGTCGCAGGCGACGGCACCCGCCTCACCTTCACCGTGGCCGACCGCGGCCCCGGCGTACCGGAGGCCGATCGGGAGCGTATCTTCGAGCCATTCTACCGCGGCGCAGGCACCGCGGGCAGCCGCGGGACGGGCCTCGGCCTGAGCATCGCGCGGCGGCTGGCTGAAGCGCAGGGCGGCGGCGTCCGCCACGAACCCCGCCCCGGCGGCGGGAGCCGGTTCGTGCTCACCCTCCCGGCAGTGGCCGGCGTCGAGCTGGAGCCCGGCTGAGAGACGCTGCTTCTTTGTGTTTCCTTGACGCCATCCACGCCGACCTTTACACGCCCTTCCCGGCGATCCCCCCATTGTGAGTTCTTTGTGCTGCTTTCGCGCACGGGGGGCGAGGGGACGTGCTTTCGCGGCTGAAGCGGCTGCTGGTGGGGCGGCCGAGGGACATCACGAACCCCGAGGTCTTCCACAAGATCTCGCTCATCGCGCTACTGGCGTGGGTCGGGCTGGGGGCGGACGGGCTGTCGTCGTCGGCGTACGGGCCGGACGAGGCGTTCCGCGCGCTGGGCGGAGCCCACTACCTGGCCATCAGCCTGGCGCTGGCGAGCACGGTGACCGTGCTCGTGATCGCGCTCGCGTACTCGCAGATCATCAAGCGGTTTCCATACGGCGGCGGCGGCTACGTGGTGGCGACGGAGCTGCTGGGGCCGCGGCTGGGGGTGATCTCGGGGTCCGCGCTGCTCGTGGACTACGTGCTCACGATCTCGGTCTCGATCGCGGGCGGCGGCGACCAGGTCTTCAGCGTGTTCCCGCCGGCGTGGGCGCACTGGAAGGTTGCCGCCGAAGCGGTGGTGATCGCGCTGATGGTGATCCTGAACCTGCGGGGGGTGAAGGAGTCGGTCACCATCCTGGCGCCGATCTTCGGGGCGTTCCTGCTGCTGCACGCGTTTCTGATCGTGGCCGGGATCGGGGCGCACGCGGGGGAAGTCGCGCCGACGGCCGCCCGCGTGGCGGCCGGGTACCGGCACGGCTTCGCGACGCTCGGGATCCTCGGCATGGGCAGCCTGCTGCTGCGGGCGTACTCGATGGGCGCGGGGACGTACACGGGGATCGAGGCGGTGTCGAACGGGATCCAGATCATGCGCGAGCCGAAGGTCGAGACGGCGAGGCGCACGATGACCTACATGGCGATCTCGCTCGCGCTGACCGCGGGCGGAATCCTCGTCCTGTACCTGCTCTACCAGGTCCGGCCGGAGGCGGGAAAGACGCTCAACGTGATCGTCACGGAGCGGTTCGTCGAGCGGGTGCCGATCGGGCACTGGTTCGTTGCCGCCATCGCGGCGTCCGAGGCGGCGCTGCTCTTCGTGGCGGCGCAGGCCGGGTTCGTGGATGGCCCGCGCGTCATGAGCTCCATGGCGCTGGACTCGTGGCTGCCGCACCGCTTCGCGCAGATATCGGACAGGCTGGCCATGGCGAACGGCGTGCTGCTCATGGGCGGCGCGGCACTGCTCACGCTGTTCTACACGCGCGGCGACATCACCACGCTGGTCACCATGTACTCGATCAACGTCTTCGTGACCTTCTCGCTCTCACAGGCCGGGATGCTGCGCTACTGGCTGCGGCACCGGAAGCGGGAGGGACACGAGCGCGGGCTCGCGATCCACGGCGTCGCCTTCATTCTGTGCTTCGGCATTCTGGTCGGCGTGCTCTACGAGAAGTTCGCCATCGGGGGCTGGGTGACCACCGTGGCGACGACGGTGATCATCGCGCTCTGCTTCTGGATCCGGCACCACTACCGTGGCGTGCAGAAGCACATCCGGCGGCTCGACGAGGTGTTCGCGGAGATGCCCGCGCACGGCGAGGCGGAGCCGCAGCCGCTGGACCGCTCCAGGCCGACGGCCGTGCTGTTCGTGGGCGCCTACAGCGGCCTGGGCGTTCACGCGCTGCTGACCATCCAGCGACTCTTCCCCGGATTCTACCGGAATTTCCTCTTCGTCTCGATCGGCGTGATCGACGCCGCCACGCTGCACGGCGTCGAGGAGGTTGACCGGCTGCGAGGCGAGACCCAGGAATCGCTCCGCCGGTACGTCGGCCTCGCCCGCAAGCTGGGGCTCTCGGCCGACTACCGCATGGAGATCGCGCCCGACGCACTGATCGCGGCGGAGCAGCTCGCGGCGGCCATTGCGAAGGAGTACCCGCGCGCCGTGTTCTACCTCGGCAAGCTCATCTTTCAGAAGCCGACCTGGCTCGAGCGCCTGCTCCACAACCGGACCGCCGAGAACATCCAGCAGCGCCTCCAGTTCATGGGCCTCTCCGCCGTCATCCTGCCCGTCCGGGCCATGGCCGAGGCGCGGGCGGCCTGAGCCGACGCCTCTTCACGGAGTCTTAGCGGTCCGCACTCCGATCCTCGCGCGCCATTCACGGGTCACCGGCCAACTTGACAATGCCGGCGGATGCACCGCCGGCGCCGCGGCCACGGCCGCGCCTCGCCGCCACCGGCTCCGGACCCATGATCGGCCTCTACCTCGACCTGCTGCCCCACGCGGCGCGCCGGCGCATCGTGACTGCCCGCCGGTGGACGACTCGCGCCTATGCCGACGCCTGCGGTGGGCACTGCCTCCTCGGCCATGCGGAGAACTGGGGATGGGACGGACGGCGCCCGAGCGCCAACGAAGTCAACTTCGAGACGTTCTCGCTGCGCCGCCGCGCCGGCAATGATCCGTGGAACCATCCGCCCCTGCTCGCCCACCGCTTCGACCGCCTCTGCGAGAGGTACGGCACCGACCGCGTCGCCGGCTGGATTCGCGCCCGGGCCGAACGGAAAGAGTGGGAGAGTGGGAGAGTGGGAGACCGGGCGAGGATCGCGGCGGCCGAGCGGGCAACGGCCTCGCAGCGCACGTCGCGACCGCGGCCGCGAACGGGCCCCGCTTCCGCTTGCGCGCCGCGAGGCGGCCCGCCGGGGCCGGGCACGCGCAGCGTCAGAACCGTAGGCCACGCACGCGCGCCGTCAGAACCGTAGGCCGGGCACGCGCGGCGTCAGAACCGTAGGCCGGGCACGCGCGGCGTCAGAACCGTAGGCCGGGCACGCGCGGCGTCAGAACCGTGGGCCGGGCACGCGCGGCGTCAGAACCGTGGGCCGGGCACGCGCGGCGCCGGAATGGGCGCGAGGCCCGGCATCGCGCGGGGCAGGATGCGGCCGGCCCGGAGTCCCCCACTCCCCCACTCCCCCACTCCCCACTCTCCGCCCCGAGCGCGGCGCCGGAACGGCCGCCAAGCCCGGCATCGCGCGGGGCGCAATGAACCCGCCCTCGCCCCCTACCCCGGCTCCGGCAGGTCCAGCACGCGCAGCCAGCCGCCGTCCGGCTGCCGCCGGGCGACCTGGACCCGAATCCCGGTCCCGTCGCGGCGACGCGTGGAGGTGAGCGCCAGGTCGCCCGCGCGCAGAGTCGGCAGCGGCGCCTCCGGCTCGAAGCGGGACACGCGCGCGAGCATGCCCTCGTAGAGGGCGCGGATCGCGTCCCGGCCCGACGTCGTCTGCCCCGGCGGGTACGCCACCACGGCATCCTCCTCGTACAGCGCGGCGAGACCCGCGGCGTCGCCGGCGTTCGCGCGCTCGACGAACAGCCGCGTCAGATCCTCGGGCGTCCCTGCCCGCTCCTCGTTTCGTGCCATCCAGGTTCCTCCTTCCGGATCATAGCATCCCTGCCGCGCCCGCGCGCGCGGCGTTCCTCGAGGTCCAGGAGCATCTTCCGCAACAGGCCATCCAGCCTCTCCCGCTCCGCGGCGGTGAGCGGGACCAGGAGCCGCTCCTCGTTGGCGAGGTGAGCCTCCAGCGCGCGATCGATCCTCTCCCGCCCCGCCTCCGTCAGCCGGACCCGCGTCCCGCGACGGTCCGAGGGGTCCGGGCGCCGCTCCACGAGCCCCGCGTCCGCCAGCCGGTCCAGCCGCTTCGTCATGCCGCCGCTCGACAGCAGCGTCGCCCGCATGAGCTTCGGCACGGCGTCGCCTGCGGGAATGGCGGCGGCGCGCGCGACGGGCGCGGACGAGGTGCTCGACTGGACGGCGGCCGGATACGCGGCAGGGCTCGCGCCGGTGGACCTGGTGTTCGACACGGTGGGCGGCGCGGCGCTCGCGGAGTCGCCGGCGCTGGTGCGCGCGGGCGGGCGGGTGGTTTCGGTGGCGGAGGAACCGCCGGCGGGCGTGGACGCGTTCTACTTCGTCGTCGCGCCGAGCCGGGAGCAGCTGATCGAGATCGGTCGGCTGGGGGATGCGGGAGCGATCGAGCCGGCCGTCGATTCCGTGTTTTCACTGGGCCAGGCGCGGGCGGCGTTCGAGCGGGTCGAGCGTTCGGGGAAGCGCGGCAAGGTCGTGATCGAGGTGGCGGATGACGAGACAGGAGCGTAAGGCGGAGGCGTTTCGCGCCCTGCACGCGGGGGAGGCGTTCGTGATCCCCAACCCGTGGGACGCCGGCTCGGCGCGGGTGCTCGAGGCGCTCGGTTTCCGGGCGCTCGCGAGCACGAGCTCGGGCTTCGCATTCACGCTCGGGCGGCTGGACGGCGACGCCACGCTGGAGGAGGTCGCGGCGCACGCGACGGCGCTGGACGTTGCCACGGAGCTGCCCCTCTCGGTGGACCTGGAGAACGGCTACGGCGCCGCGCCCGAGGCCGCCGCGGCGGCGGTGACGCGCATCGCCCGGGCGGGCGCGGTGGGCGGCTCGATCGAGGACTGGGACCGCGACGAGGGCCGGCTCTACGACCTCGCCCACGCGCTGGAACGGGTCACCGCGGCCGCCGAGGCCGCGCGCCGGCTGCCGTTCCCATTCACGCTGACCGCCCGCGCCGAGAACCACATTCGCGGCAACCCGGACCTGGAGGACACGATCCGCCGGCTACAGGCCTTCGAGGCGGCCGGCGCGGATGTCCTCTACGCGCCGGGGCTCGGCACGCTGGAGGAGATCCGGACGGTCTGCGAGGCCGTCTCGAAGCCCGTGAACGTGCTGGCTCGCCCGCATCTCACGTTCGCGCAGCTGGCGGAGGCAGGCGCGCGGCGGGTCAGCGTCGGCGGCGCGCTGGCATGGGTGGCCGCGCGGGCCATGGCCGACGCGGCCACCGGGATCCGCGAGCGCGGGGATTTCTCCGCGCTGTCGGCGCGCATCCCGGTGGAGGAGTGGCTGGGCGACTGAGACGAGCCGGGACGCTCGGGGCCCTGCCCCGGGCGCGAAGCCTCCGGTGGGGAGCCCCCGCATCTTGACGCCTGGACTCGGCGCGGGGCGGGCGGGGGTGACGGAGGCGACACCGCCCGCGGAGGCCGCGCGGCCGGCCGCGGCGCCGGCGGCGCCGGCGGGCGAAGCCTCGTCGCCTGATGGGGTGCCCTCGCCCGCCGCCGGCCCCGGTCCCGCGTGCGCCGCGAGGACGCCCGGGGTCCCCACTCTCCCACTCTCTCCGTCCAGGCTCCGCGCAGCCGGAGGACTCCCGTCAGCCGCCGGACACCCCCGCTCCGGCCTGACCCACCTCCGGCACGCTCTGCTCGAAGCGGGCGAACGCCTGCTCGAGAGCCCACTCGAGGCGCGCCTTCTCGCTGGTCCTGAGGACCGCTTCGCATGCCGGGCCGGGTGCGGAGGCGACGACGGCGCCGGGGGCCCCCGTCGCCTGACTTCCGGCACCGGGGGCCCCGGCGCACGCGGCGATCGGGCGGAACGCGCGGCGGTCCTTCCAGAGGCTCGCTCCCTCGACGAAGCCGTGCTCGAGGCTGCTGCGGGCCATGCGCTTGAGAGTCGGATAGTCCAGTCCCTGCTCCTCCACGGCGCGCAGGTACTCGTGGCTCATGTCGGAGCGGGACACGCCCTCGTCGTCGGTCGAGAGCGCGACGGGGACGCCGTACGCCAGATACGTGGCGAGCGGGTGCGCGGCGCCGGCGACCCCGAGGATCACGGCGTTGCTGGTCAGGTTGATCTCGACCAGCACGTCCTTCGCGGCCATCTCGCGGAGCAGCTCGAAGGGGTGGTCCTCCGAGAGGATGTCCACGCCGTGGCCGATGCGGCGGGCGCCCGCCACCTCGACCGCCTGCCGGATGTGGAAGCGCAGGCCCTCGGGCGGCACCAGCCCGGGCGCGAGCTCGCCCGCGTGAAGCGAGACGTTCACCTCCGGATCGAGCCGGTGCAGCCAGCCGATCATGCGCATGTGCAGCGTGTAGTCGCGCATGGCAATCCGGTCGTCCTCCGGCTGCACGAGGTTCAGCCCGACCACGCGCGGGTCGGCCCTGGCCAGCTCGAAGCCGGTCAGGATCTGCGCGAATACGCGCTCCGGCGCCTGCGCGCGGAGCACCTGATAGAGGTAGCGGATGGCGACGTCGCAGCCGGGATCCGGGGCCGCCGGCCCGCAGCCGAGGTCCTTCCGCTCCCGGGTCTCGGCGGCGTCCAGCGCCTGCCTTGCCGCCCCGACGGCCCTGCGAATGTCGGGCAGCAGCTTCTCCCGCAGCCTCGGGAGCGAGTCGTCCCACCCGGCCATGGCGCCGGCGCGCGCCGCTATTCCCTGGTCCGGCGTGAGCATGAGCTCGAGGTAGGCGACGTGGTCCTCCGCCGCCCGCGTCGCCGTCTCCGCGATCATGTCCCCGGTGTGTCCCGCGCCCGCGCGCCCGAAGCGGCCGAAGGTGTCGAAGAACTGGTCGTGGCCGTTCACCCGCGCCGGGCTCCAGTTGCGCATCGACCAGGCGTCGATCAGCCGGCCGTAGAGTCCCGCATCGCGCAGCGCCGCGGCCGCCGGAACCGTGTCCGCCGCCGGGTGGCAGGGCGGCGAGGTGGCGGTCAGCGCGGCGAGGGCGATGCAGAGCGAGTCCTCCGCCGCCCAGCGCAGGAAGCTCTCCGCGTAGACCGCCCCCGAGAGGTGGTTGTGCAGGTCGCCGCCCTTGGGCATCTCGCGCAGAAAGGCGAGAGCAAGGCCGGGGCGGTCGCGGACCGATTCGAGGTAGCGCTCGGCGCGCACTTCGCCGGCGGTGGCGGCGGGGACACGGGCGGCGGCCGGAAGCGCGGGGGCCGCGCCGGCGGTCCCGGGGCGCGAACGGGCCGCGCCGGTGGCCGTGGGCTGCGAAGGCGCGGCGCCGGCCGCTGGCCCGCCCGGGCCGGCCGCGGCCCGGCCGGCCGACGCGCACCCCGACCCAAGGGCCAGAGCAAGAACGAGCGCGGCCGCACCGGCCCACCGGGATGTGCCCCGGGCAGCGCGCCGGTCGCCGGCGTGCGTGGTGCTCCCCATCCTTTCTTTCGCGTCTCCAGTACGGCCTCGGGAAACTCGCCCGGAACGGGCGCGGCGATGCAGCGCGGTGGGCCGTAGCGAAGTGTGCTGTGCCACATGCGGAGGCGCAAGTGGAAGCGCGATCGGGTCCACCCCTCTGCCGCGCGGGGGCGACCGACGACTCACGACAGACTGCGGCGACGACCGACTACGGCACGACCGACTGCGGCAACGACCGACTGCGGCACGACCGACTGCGGCACAACCAACTGCGGCAGCTGCGGCACGACTGAACCGCGGCACCACCGACCGGCCGGCACGACTGAACCACGGCACGACCGACCTGCGGCACGACCGACTGCGGCACGACCGACTGCGGTCGAACTCGTGTTGCCGCTTCTAGCAGTGCCGCCTCAGCAGTTGCCGCCTCGAGTAGCGCCGCCTCGAGTAGTGCCGCACCAGGTAGTGCCGCCTCGAGTAGTTGCCGCCTCAAGCAGTGCCGCCTCGAGTAGTGCCCCTCCAGGTAGTGCCGCCTCGAGTAGTTGCCGCCTCAAGCAGTGCCGCCTCAGCAGTTGCCGCTTCAAGTCGTGCCGCCTCGAGTAGTGCCGCTCCAGGTAGTGCCGCCTCAAGCAGTTGCCGCCTCAAGTAGTTGCCTCCTCAAAGGAGTTGCCTCCTCCCGCCGCTTCAGCCGCCTTCTTCCAGCTCCTCCATGCTCCTCGGCCAGTCCTCGCCCAGCAGCCGCGACAGCGCGCGGTCGGCCAGCCGGCGGCCCCCGGTCTGGCAGCGGGCGCAGTAGTTCGTCTCCGTGTCGGCGTACACGATTCGCTGGATCGGGGCGCCGCACTGGGGGCACGGCTCGCCGAAGCGGCCGTGCGCGGCCATGGCGGGGTGGAAGGCGGTGACCTTCTCGGGGAACGTGTCACCGGCCTCGGCAAGGAGCCGGTCCGTCCACTCGCGGAGATCGGCCCGTGTGGCCTCGTACAGCCGCCCGACCTCGCCCCCGGAGAGCTGGCGCGTCCTGCGCACCGGCGAGAGGCGGGCGCGCAGCAGGATCTCGTCGGAGTGCGCGTTGCCTATCCCGGCGATGAGGCGCTGGTCGGTGAGCGCGCGCTTGAGCGTGCGGTTCTCGCGCGCGAGGGCGGCGGCGAACTCCTCGAGCGAGGCCTCGAGCGGGTCGATGCCGCCGCGGTCCAGCGCCGCCACCGCGGCCTCGCCTCGGAGCACGTGCAGCGAGGCGCGCTTCTGCGTGCTCATCTCGGTGAGCAGCAGCGTGCCGGCTGGGAAGTCGAAGGCGGCGTGACCGCCCTTTCGCGGCACGGCGGCGCCCTTCTTCCGCCAGTGGAAGCGGCCGGTGAGCATGAGGTGGAACACGGCGAACAGGTCATCCCCGAAGCCCCAGACGATGCGCTTGGCGAGCCGTCGGACCTCCCGGACCACGCGCCCCTCGAGGGCCGACAGCGGGGGATCCCAGGTGCGCAGGAGTGAGGGCGAGGCAAGGCGGATGCGCTCGAGCGGCGCGCCGACGATGCGCTCCCGCAGCGCGTGGACGTAGAGCTCGACCTCGGGCAGCTCGGGCATCGGGGCCTTTCTGTTCCTGACTCTCAGACCGTCAGGTAGCGGTGAGACGGGCAAAGCTGGAGCCCGTCCACCCGGGCCGCGACACGGCCACCATGGGGCGGACGTTTCTGCGCTTTCGCCGCGCCCGTTCGTGTCCTCTCGCAGTTTGAGCCGCCCAGCGGACCAAAATCCCCTTCCGTTCGGCCGCGCTAGCGCCGCGGGGGGACTTTGGTCCGCATGGCGGCCATTTCTGCAAGGCGGCTCCGCGACTCTCGACGATATGGATGTTTGGTCCGGGTTCGGGCGCCGCTTGCCGACCATCAGCGCGCCGAGCGAGGTGTCCACGTCGCGCGGCGCCCGCCCTCCAGTCTGCGCCGCGCGGTCCTGCTCCGCCCCGTGTCCAGCTCCGCCAGGGTCCCGCATCCCGGCCGTGGACATCGCGCGCGGCCGCCGCCGCGGGTCGGCGGCGGCGGCCAGTGCAAGATCGGTGCGCTCCACCGGCCGGCCGATGCGCGGCGCGGGGCCACCCGGCGCGCCGGGCACCCCTGCGCGCGGCCGCCGGGCGCACGCCGCATCGGCGCGGAGCCGGCCCCCGGTTGCCGCGCGGCCGCCGGGCCTCTACCGTACGCACCTACCGAACAGATTCCCCTCGCGCTGGAGCGAGCCGAGATGAGCACAACCCTCCGGGTCCGCTCGATGGTGGCGGCGGCGCTGGCGGCCGCCTCGTGGCTGGCGGCGGCGCCGGTCGCGGCGCAGAAGCCGTCGCCTGCGAAGACCCTGCCGAGCGAGACGCCGGCGCAGTTCACGCCCGTGGACTCGATCTTCGGCTACTCCCGCCGGGACGTCATGATCCCCATGCGCGATGGCGTGAAGCTGCACACGGTCATCCTCGTCCCGAAGGGAGCGAAGGATGCCCCGATCCTGCTCACGCGGACCCCGTACGACGCGAGCGCCCTGACCACGCACCTGGCCAGCACGCACCTGGGGCCGAGCCTGTACGGCTACGACAACGCCACGGACGTGATCGTGGACGGCGGCTACATCCGGGTGGTGCAGGACATCCGCGGCAAGTACGGCTCGGAGGGCGACTACGTGATGAACCGGCCGTTCATCGGGCCGCTGAACCCGACGAACGTGGACGAGGCGACGGACACCTACGACACGATCGACTGGCTGATCAAGAACATCCCGGAGACGAACGGCAAGGTCGGGATCCTGGGCATCTCCTACGACGGCTACCTCTCGCTCACGGCGCTGGTGCACCCGCATCCGGCGCTCAAGGTGGCGGTGCCGATGAACCCGATGGTGGACGGCTGGATGGGCGACGACTGGTTCCACAACGGCGCGTTCCGCGAGCAGAACATGCCCTACATCTACGAGCAGGAGGCGTCGCGGACGAACGCCTACGCCTGGCCGAGCAGCCACTACGACGTCTACGACACGTATTTGGACGCCGGCTCCGCGGGCGCGCTCGGGAAGCGGCGCGGGCTCGAGCAGGTCGGCTTCTGGCGGCAGATCCTGGCGCACCCGAGCTACGACGCGTGGTGGAGGCAGCAGGCGATGGACAGCATCATCGCCGCGCAGCCGCTCACCGTGCCGACCATACTCGTCCACAGCCTCTGGGACCAGGAGGACATCTACGGCGCCATCGCCACGTACAAGGCGGTCGAGCCGAAGGACGCGGGCAACGACAAGCTGTTCCTCGTCATGGGGCCGTGGCACCACGGCGGCGAGATCGGCGACGGCTCCACCCTCGGCCCGCTCCAGTGGGGCAGCGACACCGGCCTCCACTTCCGCCAGCACATCCTGGCCCCGTTCCTCGCCCATTACCTGAAGGACGGCGCGCCGCCCGATGACGTGGCGCCCGTGATGGCGTACCAGAGCGGCACCGACAAGTGGGAGCGGCTCCAGTCCTGGCCGTCCGGCTGCGCCGCCGGGTGCAAGCCGCAGGCGACGCCGCTCTATCTGCACGCCGGCGGCGAGGCCAGCTTCGCGGCTCCGCCGGCCGCCGCCAGGGCCGCGCCCGGCGACTCGGGCTTCGACGCGTACGTCTCCGACCCGTCGCACCCGGTGCCGTACTACACGCGCCCGAACCGCCCCGCGAGCGGCGACATCTGGCGCAACTGGCTGGTCACGGACCAGCGGAACGCGGCCGCGCGGCCGGACGTGCTGACGTACGAGACGGACGTGCTGAAGGACCCGGTCCAGATCAGCGGGCAACCGGTGGTGAACCTCGTCGCCGCGACGACGGGCACGGACGCCGACTGGGTCGTGAAGGTGATCGACGTCTACCCGCCCGAGGTGGCGGACCAGCCGGAGATGGGCGGCTACCAGCTCATGGTCTCCGCCGACATCTTCCGCGGCCGCTACCGCGAGAGCTATGGGGAGCCGAAGGCGATCACGCCGAACGTGCCGCTGCTCTACAAGTGGACGCTGCCCACGGCCAACCACGTCTTCCTGCCGGGCCACCGGATCATGGTGCAGATCCAGTCGAGCTGGTTCCCGCTCTACGACCGCAACCCGCAGACGTTCGTGCCGAACATCTTCTTTGCGAAGCCGGCGGACTACCGGGAGGCGACGATGCGGGTGTTCCACTCGCCGGGCAACGAGAGCTCTATCGCGCTGCCGGTGGTCCGCCGCGTGGAACGACGTTGACGGCGGGCGGCACGGTGGATCCTGGCCGTGCCTCGGGTGGTACGGTTATCTATCCCATGGGAAACGAACCGGTTCGGGAGGAGCCATGAAGGTCCGCGACCTGCTGAAGGGGAAGGATGGAAGGGCCATCACCGTCGCGCCGCAGACGGAGGTGGCCACGGCTGTGGCGCTGCTCATGTACCACAAGATCGGCGGCGTGCCCGTGGTCGCGGCAGGAGACGAGGTGGTCGGATTCCTGTCCGAGCGCGACATCGTCACCGCCATGCACAAGCACGGTGCGGAGGCGGGCAAGCTCCGCGTCGAGCAGGTCATGCGCTCGCCGGCGCCCATCTGCGGGCTGGATAACTCCCTGAACGAGGCGATGGCCCAGATGACGCGAGGCCGCTGGCGCCACCTGGTCGTGCTCGACGGCAAGACGATCGCCGGCATCCTCTCGCTCGGCGACATCGTGAAGCAGCGCCTGGAAGCCGCGGAGCTCGAGGCCGGCGTGCTGCGCGACTACGTCGCCGCACAGCGAGCGCGCTGAGCCAGCCCCATCCCGCGGGCGGGACGCGACTGCCCGGATCCGGGCGTCGCCGGGGACCAACGACACCCGGATGGACATGGCGTAACCGCTGCGGCCGCAGGAGCTTGGGTCTGCCGCCCCGTGCCGCCCGCGTAGGGCGCGAAGCTTGATAGAGGGCTCCCGGGCACGCACCCTTCTCCATGCGCGGAGCGCCCGCCTTGGACGGACTGGTAATCGATCTGCGCGCGGCCGTGCGCCAGTTGCGCAGCCATCCCGGCGCCATCCGACGGGCGGGCCGCCGACTGCTGCGCGCACCGGGCTTCTCCGTGGCGGCGCTCGTCACCCTGACCCTCGGGCTCGGCGGCGCCGCGGCCGTCTTTGCCGTGGTGAATGGCGTGCTTCTCGAGCCGCTCCCTTATCCTGATCCCCAGCGGCTCGTCAACCTCTCCCACACCCTCGCCATCTCCGGCCTCACTCGCGTCAACCAGTCGGACGCCACGTACCTCGTCTACAAGTCGGACAACCGCGTCTTCACGGATGTCGGGCTCTACCGCGAGGCGGCGGTGAACCTGATGCCGGCGGCCGGCGGCGGTCCGACCGGCGTGGGAGCGGCCACCCCCGAGCGTGTTTCCGCCGGCTTCGTCACCGGCAGCGTCTTCGGCGTCCTCGGCGCCCGGGCCGTGCGCGGGCGGACGCTCTCGGCCGCCGACGGGCAGCCCGGCGCGCTGCCGGTGGTCGTGCTCTCGAACGGGCTCTGGCGGCGCGCGTTCGGCGGCGACCCGCGCGTCCTCGGCCGCAACGTCGCCATCGATGGGGTGGAGCGGGAGGTCGTCGGCGTCATGCCGGCGCGCTTCGACCTGCCGGACGCGACGACGTCGCTGTGGGTGCCGGTCTCCATCGACCCCGCGCACACGCGCTCGGCCGCCTTCGACTACCACGCCGTGGCACGGCTGCGCCCGGGCGTCACGCCGGCCCGGGCCGCCGCGGACCTGCAGCGGCTGCTGCCGACGGTGCCCGTCGTCTACCCGGGCCGCCTCACCGCCGGCGCGATCACCGCCACGCACATGCGGGCCGTCGTCCGGCCGCTCCGCGAGCTCGTCGTCGGCGACATCGGCAAGGTGCTCTGGGTCGTGCTCGGCGCCGTCGCCGTGCTGCTCCTGATCGCGTGCGTGAACGTGGCCAACCTCTTCCTGGCCCGCGCGGAGACCCGGCAGCGCGACATGGCCGTGCACCGCGCGCTCGGCGCGGGGGCGACAGTGCTCGCCGCCGAGTACCTGTGGGAGGCGGCGCTGCTGGTCGCCGCGGGCGCCGTGCTCGGGCTGGCCGCGGCGGCGATCGGCTTGCACGTGCTCCGCTCGCTGCCCGCCGCGGCGCGCATTCCGCGCCTCGGCGACGTGCGGGTGGACGGCCCCGTGGTGGCGATCACCGTTCTGGCAGCGGCGGTCGCCGCGCTGGGCGTCAGTCTCGTCCCGGCCCTGCGGGCGCGCTCGGTCTCGCTGGCGGAGGCCATGCGCGGGGGCGGGCGCGGGGCGACGGCGGGGCGACGGGGCGCGCTCACGCGGCGGGGACTCGTGACCGCACAGGTCGCGCTGGCGCTGCTGCTCCTCGCCGGGGCGGGGCTGCTGGCGCGCAGCTTTCAGCGGCTGCGCGCGGTGGATCCCGGCTTCTCGGCCGACCAGGCGCTGAGCTTCCGCCTCGCCCTGCCGCCGGCCGATGCACCGGACGCCGGCGCCATTGCACGGACGGCCGTCCGCACGCTCGACGCGCTTCGCGCGCTGCCCGGTGTTCGCGATGTCGGCGCCGTCACGCAGCTCCCGCTCGACCCCGAGGGCCGCCAGGACAGCGCGGTCTTCGTGGAGGACCGGCCCCTCGAGCCCGGCCAGATCCCGGGGATCCACGAGATCGTCTTCGCGACGCCCGGCTACTTCCAGGCAATGCACATCCCCTTCGTGGCGGGGCGCCTTTTCGCGCCGCCCGATGCCGGCGGCGACCCGACGCGCCAGCCGCGCGAGGTGGTCGTCAGCCGCGCGCTGGCCGACCGCTACTGGCCGGGCGGCAACGCGATCGGCAAGCGCGTGCGCATGAGCGCCGGCGACCCGTGGTCCACCATCGTCGGCGTGGTGGGGAGCGTTCACGATGCGGGACTCGAGCAGCCGGCCGGCCTGGCCGTCTACGTGCCGCTGGTGAACGTGGGCCCGGACGGGACGCCGTGGGCGCCGCGCGACATCGCCTTCGTCGTCCGCGCCACGGGCGACGCCGCGGCGCTGACCGGCGCCGTGCGCGCCGCCGTGGAGCGCGTCGCGCCGGCGCTGCCGGTATTCCGCGTGACGCCGCTCGCGCAGCTCGTGTCGGCTGCCATGGCTCGGACGAGCTTCACGCTGCTGCTGCTCGCCATCGCCGCGGTGATCGCCCTCGGCATCGGCGCCGCGGGGATCTACGGCGTGATCTCGTACCTCGTGAGCCGGCGCACGCGCGAGCTCGGCATCCGCATGGCGCTCGGCGCCCGCCCCGGCACCGTGCGCGGCCTCGTCGTCCGCGAAGCCGTAGGCGACGCCGCGCTGGGCGTGCTCGCCGGGCTCGCCGCCGCCGCCGTGCTCACCCGCGCGCTCGGCGCGCTCCTCTTCCACATCGGCACCACCGACCCGCTGGCGCTCGGCGGCGCCGCCATCGTGCTCCTCGCCACCGCCACCGCCGCGAGCTGGGTGCCCGCGCGGCGGGCGGCGGCCGTGGACCCGGCCACGGCGCTGCGCGCGGAGTAGGCCCCGGACCCTGCGGCCCGCCCGCCGGCCTGCCGCGACGCGTCGCGCAGGGCCGGCAGGCCGGGCGGCGCGCTACATCCCGTGCGCGGTGAGCCAGGCGTCGAAGCGGGCCGCGATCGCGTCACGGTTCGCGGATAGCCATTCGTCGTCGCGGGGAACCGTCTCGGCGGCGTAGGTGGAGGGGAGGTACGGCTTCATCGCGGGGTCGGCCGCGGACGCGGCGTTCGCGTTGGCCGGGGCGTAAGGGATGTACTTTGACAGCTCGGCGTTGTGGTCCGCAGACGTGATGTAGGCGATGAGGTCCATGGCGGCGTCCTTGTGGCGCGAGCCTTTCGGGATCACGAGGTAGTCGGCCTGGATGAGCGCGCCGTTCCACTGGATGTCGATCGGATCGCCCGCCTGCTGAAAGCTGTAAACCCGGCCGTTGTAGCAGATGCCCATGACGGCTGCGCCGTCGGCCAGCATCTGCGGACACTCCTGCCCGTCCTGCCACCAGACGATCTGGTCGGCAATGGTCTCCAGCTTGGCCAGGGCGCGGTCGAGATCGAGCGGGTAGAGCGCGTTCGGATCGACCCCGTCCGCGAGCAGCGCGGCCTCGAGGATGCCGCTCCCGGTGGCGGAGCGGCGGATGGCGCGCTTGCCGGGGAAGCGCTGCAGGTCGAAGAAATCCGCCCAGCTCTGCGGTTTCGCGCCGCCCCATGCGTCGGTTCTGTAGGCCTGCACGAGCCCCCAGCGCATGACCGGCACGCGGTAACCGGTGGTGCGGAACCGGTCCGGCTGTAGCTCGTCGCAGGGCACCTTCGAGCAGTCGATGGGCTCCAGCAGGTCCTGGCTATCGCTCAGCCCGAAGTCGTTCTCCACGTCCACCATGTCCCAGGCGACGGCGCCGCTGGCGACCATCGCCTCGAGCGTCTGGTAGTCGGTCGGCTCGTCCTGCAGGATCGTCGTCCGCGGGTGCGACTGGGCGTACGGATCGAACCAGGCCTTCGTCATCGCGGTCTGGTAGTCGCCGCCCCAGCTCACGACCGCGAGCGTGTCGGGGGCCACGGTGTTCGGAAAGGTGTTGTCGCCGCAGGCGGCCGCCGCCAGCGAGAGGAGCGCAGCGGGAAGAAGACGGCGGCTGAAGCGTCGCATGTTGATGTCCTCCATGAAGGCGGTCGGCCGCCGGCGCTCCGTCTCCCGCGCGGAGCTCGCACGGGAGACGGGGCGCGCGGCGCGGCCGTCGCTGCACCTACCGGGTGAAATGGAAGTCGGCCGTCCGCTGCTGGCCGTCGGTGAACTGCAAGGTAAGGCGCCGGCAGGTGCCCGCCCATGCCTTCTGCGTCTTCCAGACGTAGGTGTACTGGTCGGTGGTCGGGTCGTAGGAGAGGCTGCTGCCCCCGGCCGTGACCGTCTCCGTCACGTCGCTGGTGGCGCCCGATAGCTCACAGGCGATCGGCTCGGAGACCGGGGAGCCGGCAGCGAAGACGCCCAGGCCTCGATCCCCGCCCAGGCTGAACTTCACGGGGACGGCCCGGCCGCCTTTGACCTCGTTCAGCCCGGTGCCGATCGGGGCGAAGAAGCCCGTGAAGTCGAACCCGGTGGTCTCGAAGGCGCCAATGTCGCAGCCGGCGCCCTGCGGCCGGGTGACGTCGCGCTGATCCACGTGGATCGGGTCGCCACAGCCGTTCGTGCCGGCCGGGATGGCATCGATGGCCGGGCTGCCGGTCTCGAGGGCGATCGTCGGCGTGGGTCCGCCGTTGTCCTGCAGGCCGGCGGGGTCGAGCTGCGGGTCCGTTGGCCACTGCGAGGTCGCCGCGCTGAGGCCGCACGTCGTCCCGTCCTCCAGGTTGTAGCCGTCATCGATGGGCGCGCCGGCCGAGCAGTTGCCGCCAATGTTCCCGCTGAGGATCGTGTTGGCGAGGTGCGTGGTCCCCTCCTTGACCTCGATCCCGCCCCCACTGCCCGCGTCGGCGGTGTTCCCGGCAATGGTGCTGCTCAGGATCGTGAGCTCTGTGAATTCGCTGTAGATTCCGGCGCCCTCGGGGGCGCTGTTGCCGGCGATGGTGCTGTTTGTGATCGTAGCCAGCGTGCCTTCGACCCCCCCAATGCCGCCGATCTCGAGCGAACCGCTGTTGCCGGAGATCGTGCTGTTGAGGATCGTGAGGTCGGCGTACAGCGAGAAGAGCCCTCCCGCTACCGTTGCGTCGTTGTCCCGGATGATGCTGTGCGTGATCGTGGAACGCCCGCCCACGCTGCCGATTCCGCCTCCGTATCCGTCAACAGAGTGATTGTCCGCCACCGTGGTATGATCCACCGTCAGCGCGCCGGCGGCGTTGAAGATGCCCCCTCCGAGCACTTCCTCCCCGGTGTTGCCCGATATGACGCTGTAGCTGACCGTCAGGGTCCCCTCGTTCTTGATGCCACTGCCACCATCATCCGTGCCACCGTAGATGGAGCCGCCGGTGATGGTGAGGCCGGAGATCGAGGCCGTCGTGCCTTTGGTGACGTGGAAGATCCG
Organism: uncultured Gemmatimonadales bacterium; assembly: GCA_963708135.1. Lineage (GTDB taxonomy): Bacteria > Gemmatimonadota > Gemmatimonadetes > Longimicrobiales > RSA9. The sequence goes on from OY970192.1 coordinate 3,754,182, forward strand.
GAACTCATGCGTCCCCTCCGGGTCGACTCGATCCACGGTGAGCTGGTCGGCGCCGGGTCCCTGGATGCTCACGTCGCGGTCGAGGTCGAGCTCGCCCCTCTCGTTGTCGAGCACGATCGTGCCGGTCACGGTGAAGGTGATGGTGGCGCCGGGATCGGCGAGGGCGAGGGCGTCGCGCAGCGTGCAACCGGCATCGGTGCACGTGCCGTCGCCATCGTCGGCGAGGCTGTTGACAACCGGTGCGCCCGGCACCTCGGTAAAGGAGGGCCGCGCCGCGGGAACGGCGGTAGGCAGCTCGCGGTCGGCGCAGCCGGCGAGGGCAGCCAGGGCGAGGGGGAGCACGAGAAGGACGGGAGCTCGCATGATGTTCTCCGACAGTTGGTGGTTGTGGACCGACGGCCCGGCGGGGGCCGTGCGGCAACCGCTCCCGGCATCGTGAGAGCGTGGCCTCCACAGGGCACTACGCAACCCTGTCGGTTCGGGGATCATCGGCTCGGTCAACTCCGCGCGAACCCTGTTGCGGTGTGCGTGCACGGCGGCGATCTTGGACCGATCCCGCCACGGCTCTTCCAGCAGACCCTTCGAAGCGGAACGGAAGGAACGAGCACGCCAATGCCTGGCTCGGATTCCAGCGACATCACCGACCTGCTCCGCGTCGCGCGTGCGGGCGACCGCGAGGCGCTGGAGGCGGTGTTCACGCGGGTCTACGGCGAGCTGCGCGAGCTGGCGCACTGGGTCCGCCGGGGCCGGGCGGGAGAGACGCTTTCGACGACCGTGCTGGTCCACGAGGCGTACCTGAAGCTGGTGCCGGGCGCCGGGCTCGATGTGCGCGACCGCCGCCACTTCTTCGCCGTGGCGGCGCGTGCCATGCGGCAGGTGCTGGTGGATGCGGCGCGGCGCGCGGGGGCAGCGAAGCGCGGTGGCGGCGCGCCGCTGATCACCCTCAATGCCGCGGCCGACGTGGCCGCCATGCGGCCGGAGCGGCTGCTGGCGCTGGACGAGGCGCTGGCGCGGCTGGCCCAGCTCGATGAGCGGCAGTCGCGGGTGATCGAATACCGCTTCTTCGCCGGGCTCTCGGTCGAGGAGGTGGCGCAGGTCCTGGGGGTCTCCGCTCCCACGGTGAAGCGGGACTGGCGGGTGGCGCGGGCGTGGATCCTGACGGAGCTCGAGGCCGCGTCGTGACGCCGGAGCGCTGGCGCAGGATGCAGGACATCTTCCTGGCGGCGGCGGCGTGCCCGCGCGCCGAGCGGGACGCGCTGCTGGCCACCGAGTGTGGCTCGGACGGCGCGATGCGGGCGCGCATCGAGCGGATGCTCAATGTGGACGCGGAGCCCGCGTCGCTGCTGGACCGCCCGGCCCCCGTCCCGACGCCTCCGGCGCCGAGCCGGGTCGGTACGCGCGTGGGGCCGTATCGCGTGCTGCGTGAGCTGGGCCGGGGCGGAATGGGCACGGTCTGGCTGGCCGAGCGCGTGGATGTCGGCAAGCGCGTGGCCCTCAAGCTGCTGCGCGCCGGACCCGGCGCTCCGGAGAATCTGGCGCGGTTCCTTCTCGAGCGCCGTGTGCTGGCCCGCCTCGAGCACCCCAACATCGCGCAGCTCTTCAATGCCGGCGTGGCGGAGGACGGCACGCCGTACTTCGCCATGGAGTACGTGCCGGGCGAGCCGGTCGATCGCTACTGCGATGCTCGCCGCCTTTCCATCGACCGCCGGCTCGCCCTCTTCGAGTCGGTCTGTTCGGCCGTGGCGCTCGCGCACGCCCGCGGCATCGTGCACCGCGACCTCAAGCCCGGCAACATCATGGTCGCGGAGCGTGACGCGCTGGAGGGCGGCGAGCAGATCAAGCTGCTCGACTTCGGCATCGCCAAGGCGCTCGAGGAGGACCTAGCGCATGATTCCGTGAGCCGCGCCGATTTCCGGCCGATGACGCCGGAATACGCGGCGCCGGAGCAGCTGGCAGGAGGTCTGGTGACGCCCGCCACGGATGTGTACGCGCTGGGGATCCTGCTCTACGGGCTGCTGTGCGGGCATGCGGTCCGGCGGGTGGGTCGCAAAGCGGGCCTGGCGAGGCCGGGCGGCGCGCCGCACACGCCGCCGCCCTCTGTCATGGCCCGTCGCGCGACGTCCGACGGCGAGGAGGTGGTCACGCCGGAGGCGATCGCGGAGGCACGCTCGGTCACGCCCGCCGAGCTGAGCCGCGTGCTCGGCGGTGAGCTGGACCGGATCACCCTCACCGCCCTCGCCCCGGCACCCCGGGACCGCTACCCCACGGCCGCGGAGCTGCTCGCGGACGTGCGCCGCTACGGCGCGGGACGACGGCCGCGCGGGGGACACGGGTGGGGCGGCCGCCTCGCGGGGCGCCCGGCGCGCGCGGGCCTCGCGGCAGTCGGCCTCGCGCTTCTGCTGCTCGTCGGCTTCGCGGTTGAGGGCGCCTGGAAAAGGCCCGTGAAGGGCGTCCGCTCCGGGACGGTGGCGGTCCTGCCGTTCGACTACAGCGGGCCGGGCGACCACCGCTACCTCGGGGATGGCATCGTCTCGCTGTTGAGCAGCGCGTTCGACGCCACGACCGGGCTGCGGGCCGTCGAGCCACGCGCCCTTCTCGGGTTCGTGGCCAGGAACGGCGGAGTCGCCGGTCAGGCGGCCAGCAGGGCGGTGGCGCGCCGGTTCGGCGCCGCGCTGTACGTGACGGGAAACGTGGTGGAGGCGGCGGGGCGGCTACGCGTTAACGCCACGTTGCGGGACACGGCGGACCGGGTGCTGGCCCGCGTGCCGGTCGAAGGGCCGCCGGACTCGCTCTTCGCGCTGCTCGACCGCGTGGCTGGACGGCTCCTCGTGGCCATGCCGGGGAGCGCGGATGCCTCGCTCTCGCGCAGCGCGGCGCTCTCGACCCGCTCACTGCCCGCACTGCGGGCGTATCTCGCCGGCGAGGCCGCGCTGCGGGCCGGGCACTACGCGGTGGCCGTCAATGCGTTCCAGCGCGCGGTGGCGGCGGACTCCGACTTCGCCCTGGCGTACTACCGCTTGAGCACGGCCGCGACATGGACGGGTCCGCCCGCGGTGGCCAGGCCGGCGGCCGCCCACGCGGTCCGACTGGCCGCACGACTGGACGGCCTCGACAGCCTGCGTGTGGTCTCCTGGGCGCGCTATCTGCGCGGCGACCCGGCGCGGGCGATGCGCGGCTTCCGCACCATCGTACGCAACCGGCCGGACGACCTCAATGCGTGGTTCCAGCTCGGTGAGACCCAGTACCACTGGATGCCTTCCCTCGGGTACTCGGCGGGCAATGCGCGGCAGGCGTTCGAGCACGTGCTGGCGCTGGAGCCGGAGAACATGGGTGCGTTGATGCACCTCGTCCGGATTGCCGCACTCGAGGGGCAGCGGAGCGAGCTCGACTCGCTCGCCACGCGGCTGCTGCGGCTGGAGCCGGACGGTCCAAGAGCGCTGGAGGCCCGCGTGCTGCGCGTCTTCGCCGGCGACAATGTGGCCGCGCGCCGCGCCATGCTGGCAAGACTCAATGCCGCCGCGGCCTCGCAACTCCAGTCCGCGGCCGCCTCCCTGGCCGCCACGGGCGTGGATCCGGCCGGCGCCGCACGAGTGGCGCGTATTCTCGGGCGGCTCGGGAGAGGGCCGGTCCAACGCGAGTTCGGCGAGCTGATGGCGGCGCTATCGTGGACTGCGGCGGGGCGCCGGGGCGATGCGGCCGCGGCGCTGGCGCGGCTGCGCACGCTATCTCCGCAGCTGGCCGCGGTGGCTCGGGCGGCGCTGGCACTGGCGCCGCTCAGCGACGCGCCTCCCACCGAGATCGCCGCGGCGCGGGAGGAGCTGGCACGCGTGCCGGAAGCGGAGACGGGCTCGATCCTGCCGATCTCGAACTTCCCGGTACAGCCCGCGCCGCCCGTGCGGCTCTACCTGCTGGCCATGCTCAGCCAGCGACTGGGCGACGAGGCGGGAACCCGACGCTACACGAGTCGGCTGGCGAGCTGGCGGGGGGGGCCGACGGAGGTCATGTTCGCGCACTCCTGCCTCATCCTGATCCGGGCCACGCTGCTCCGCTCGGAGGGCCGAAGCGCGGCCGCGCTCCAGGCGCTCGGGCCGGCGAGGATCGGCCCCGAATCCATTCTTCCCGAGCTCATGCGCCACCCCAGCGCCTACGAGCACTGGCTGCGCGCCGAGCTGAACCGCGAGATCGGCAATGACGCGGAGGCCCTGCGGTGGTACGCGGATGTCCCCGACCCGAAGGGCTATGACATCGCCTACCTGCCCGGCAGCGAGCTGCGCCGCGCCGAGATCTACGACCGGCGCGGCGAGTCCGCCGAAGCGATCCGGCACTACCGCCGGTTCATCGCCCTCTGGCGTGATGCCGATCCGCGCCTGCAGCCCAGGGTCCGGCGGGCGCGCGAGCGCGTCGCAAAGCTCGATACGAGTGCTGGCGAGCCTCGCTGAGCGACGGGCGTGTGAAACGGGCATGCCGGAGCCGGCATGCCCGTTTCGCATCGCCCGAGCGAGCCGCCTCTACGAGGCCGGCCGCAGCGTGTTCGCCTTTCCCGTGGCCGCTTCGAGCTTCGCCTCTCCCTCCGCCGCTTCCTTTGCCAGCTGCCGGTAGACCGCCTGCTGCGCCGGCGTGGGGCGGGCGTAGGCCAGGTCGATGTCGGCGGCCAGGTAGGCCAGGTGGCTGCGCAGCAGCGTCTCATGCAGCAGGCTGCCCTCGCTGGAGTGCAGGTCGAGCTGCACGAGCTGGCCAATGGCGTCGTTCAGCGCCGCGAGCGCGCGCGCGGCGTCGGAGCCGGCTCCCTTCGAGGCCTTGCCCGGCGCGGCTTTCGCGCCGCGGCTGCGGGCGGCCGCGCGGCTTGCGGCGCCACCCTGCCCTTGCGCGCCGGCCGCGCCCGTGCCCACTGCCTCTGCCAGCGCGTCCCGCGCCTCGATCGCGCGATTGAGCGCGGTGTCCAGCGTGTCGAGCGTGCCGTGGATGCGGAGCTGCAGGGCGAGGCGGGCCTGCAGGTCGGCGGGCGTGGCCTTCACGCGAGGGTCGAGCGTGACCTCGAAGGGCTTGCGCAACGTCTGCCCGCCGTAGCTCAGCTCGACCGTGTACGTGCCGGGGGCGACGACGGGGCCGTCCACCTCATCCGGCAGCCCGCCGGCGGCAATGGGCGGCTCGAAGCCGGTCACCTCGGTGGCATCGGCGTAGCGCAGGTCCCATTGGAAGCGGTTCATGCCGGGCTCGGCGGCGGTGTGGCGGCGGTCGCGGAAGGCCTTCCGCTCGGTGGGCGTGCCCTGCTCGGCGATGCGGGTGCTGTCCTCCTTCGAGACCTTCTCCTTCGGGTGCAGCGTGAAGCTGCGCACGAGCTTCCCCTGCGCGTTCTCGAAGGAGAGCTTCACCGGCGTGCTCCCATCCCAGCTCTCCGGGAGGTGGAAGTAGACCGTGGCGCCGAAGGGCGGGTTCTTTCCGGCGTCGTGGCCGCCGTATCCACCCGCGCCGTAGGCGTGGCTGAGCCAGGCGCGCTCGGGGGCGAAGAGGGCGGCGGCATCGCCCGCGACGGGCGGCTGCCTCGTCGCCTGCTCGAGGAGGGTGAGGTCATCGAGGACCCAGAAGGCGCGCCCGTGCGTGGCGGCGGCCACCATGCCCTGGCGCGTGTCGATCGCCAGGTCGCGCACCTGGACCGTCGGCAGGTTCAGCGCGAGCGGCTGCCAGTGCGCGCCGCGGTCGAGGCTCACGTAGACCGTGCTCTTCGTCCCCGCGAACAGCAGGTCGGCATCGTTCGGGTCCTGCCGGACGGCCATGACGTACTCGTCGCCCGGGATCCCGTCCGTGATCGCGGTCCAGTGCGCGCCGTAGTCTGTGGTCCTGAAGACGTACGGCTTGAAGTCGTCCCACATGTAGCGCCGCACGGCCAGGTAGGCGGCGGCCGGGTCGGCGTGGTCGGGGTCGATGGCGCTCGTATAGAAGGCGTGCGGCAGCCCGGGCGGGGTCACGTCGGTCCAGCTCTTCCCGCCATCCTTCGTTACGTGCACGAGCCCGTCATCAGAGCCGGCCCAGATCACGCCCGCGTCCTTCGGCGAGGGGGCGATGGCGGAGACGGTGGCGTAGATCTCGGCGCCGGACTGGTCGAGGTCAACCGGCCCGCCGCTGGGCGCCTCGGTCTTCGCCTCGTCGCGCGTGAGGTCGGGGCTCACGGTCTGCCACGTCGCGCCGTGGTCCATGCTCTTCATGACGTACTGCGAGCCGACGAGCAGCTCGCTCGGGTCGGCGGGCGAGAAGACGATCGGGTGCGTCCAGGCGAAGCGGTACTTCAGCTCTCCCGAGGACGCGCCCTCCTGGTATCTCGGCCACGGGCTCGCGCTGCTCAGCTCGCCGGTGCGCTGGTCCTTCTTCAGGAAGATGCTGAAGTAGCCGCTGCCGTAGGTGACGTCCGGGTTGCCGGGCTCCGGCACGGACGGCGTGCTCTCGCCGTAGGCGGTCTCGTGCCACGCGTCGAGGCCGATCGAGCCGCCGGGGCTCGCGCTCGGCCCCTCCGTCGCGCCCTCGTCCTGCTGCGCGCCGTAGATGTGGAACGGGAAGCGGTCGTCGATGTTCACGTGGTAGAACTGCCCGGTGGGCTGGTTGTGCTCGCCGCTCCACGTCTTGCCGCTGTCGGTCGAAACCGTGGCACCGCCGTCGTTGCCCTCGAGCATGATGTCGGGGTGCTCGGGGTTCACCCAGATGATGTGGTTGTCCCCGTGCGGCGGGCGCACGCGCTTGAACGTCTTCCCTCCGTCATGCGACGTGTACACCCCATCCACCTGCGGCATGTACACGGTGTTCGGGTCCGTCGGGTTCACCGTGATGGCCATGTAGTAGAACGCGCGCTGGCGCAGCTTCATCTCGTCGTTCACGCGCGTCCAGGTCGCGCCCGCGTCGTCGGAGCGGAAGACACCGCCGTCGCGGGCCTGGATGGCCGCGTAGACCACGTTCGGGGCGCTCGGTGCGACGGCCACGCCGATCTTGCCAAGAGGACCCGCCGGCAGGCCCGGTCTCTTCGAGATGTTCGTCCAGTGCTCGCCGCCATCCGTGCTCTTGTAGGTGCCGCTGCCCGCCCCGCCGCTCTGCAGCGTCCACGGCGTGCGATACGCCTGCCAGGTGGCGGCGTAGAGGATGTCGGGGTTGGTGGGGTCCATGACCAGGCTGACCGCACCCGTGCTGTCGTTCACGAACAGCACCTTGCGCCAGGTCCTGCCGCCGTCCGTGGACTTGAAGACGCCGCGGTGCGGGCCGGGCACGAAGACGTGGCCCATGGACGCGGCGTAGACGACGTTCTCATCCCGCGGGTCCACCACCAGCGCCATGGTCGTGTGCGTGTCCTCGAGCCCGGCCGCGTGCCAGGTCTTGCCGGCATCGTCGGAGCGGAAGACGCCATCACCCGTGATCATGTCGCCGCGGATGTCCGCCTCGCCGGTGCCGGCGTAGATCACCTTCGCGTTCGACGGCGCCACGGCCAGCGCGCCGATGCTCTGGCTCGAGCCGGGCAGCGTGCTGTCCGAGATGTTCTTCCACTCGAGGCCGTAGTCCGTGCTCTTCCAGATGCCGCCGTCCACGGCGCCCATGTAGAAGAGGTTCGGCTCGGCCGGGACGCCCGCGATGGCCACGACGCGCCCGCCGACGTACGGCCCGATGCTGCGCCACGCGAGCTTCGAGAGCGCCGGGCGGGCGGACGTGGCGCCCTGCGCGGCGGCGGGGGCGGGCATGACGCTCAGGGCAAAGAGGGTGGCGAGTGCACCGGCGAGCGCGGCGATGCGCGCGGGCGGCAGTGTGGCGTGGGCGTGGTGCCTCCGATGGTGGGTGAGAGGTCGCATGACTCCATCTCCTCCAAGTGCGCGCCAGGGATACGCGGCCGGGCGCGCAGGGGGTGCGGCCCTGCGCGTGGTCCGGGACGTCGGACTGCACGGGAGTGAATGGGGCAAGGTATGCGGGGCCGCGCGGGCCAGGCAACCCGTCGTCCTCGGAGCCGCCGGCGTGGCGCGGCGGCATGGCACGGCATATGAACGCCCGGAGGCCAGCTACTCGCCGCAGTGCAGGAGACCTCATGATGAAGATCGGCATCATCGGCGCCGGCCACATCGGCGGCACGCTCACGCGCCGGCTCTCGGCGCTCGGCCACGACGTCGCCGTCGCGAACTCGCGCGGGCCGGACACGCTCGCCGACCTTGCCGCCGAGACCGGCGCGACCGCCGTGACGGCCCGGAACGCCACGCGCCGCCGGGACGTCGTGATCGTGGCCATTCCGGAGGCGGCGGTGCCGGACCTGCCGGACGAGCTGTTCGAGAGCGTGGCGGACGACGTCGCCATCGTGGACACGGGGAACTATTACCCGCAACGGGACGGGCGCATCCCCGCGATCGAGGAGGGGGTGCCGGAGAGCCGCTGGGTGTCGCAGCAGCTCGGCCGGCCCGTCGTGAAGGCGTTCAACACCATCCGCGCGGGCGACCTCGCGGCGCTCGGCCGGCCCGCGGGCACGCCGGACCGCATCGGGCTGCCGGTCGCCGGCGATGAAGCCGAGCAGAAGCAGCTCGTCATGCGGCTCGTCGAGGATCTCGGGTTCGACGCCGTGGACGCGGGAGAGCTGGACGACTCGTGGCGCCAGCAGCCGGGCACGCCCGTCTACGCCGCCAACCTCAATGCCGTCGGCGTGCGGCACGCGCTCGCGCAGGTTAAGCCGGGGCGGCCAGCGGGTTTCCGGGCGTGACCGCGGAGCCTGATCGTAGAACCACTGTGCACGCTCGAGGCGGTCGAGACCTTACGCCTCCGGCTGCCGCTCTTGCGACCAGCAGCCGGACCAAACTCCGCCAGGAAACCGGTACCCATCACGGCCGGGCGACGAACGTGTTCTGAGCGGCCAGCACCTTCCAGGCTCCGTTTCGGCGCTCCATTATGTGCTTGAGATGATTGTGCAGCACACCCTCCGCATCAGCGGGGCTACCGGGCGGGAGCTGGCGGACACCCGACAGGTCGGCATCAAAGTCCACCATCATGAAGTTGGGTCCCAGTATGCGGATGCGCCGCACCTTGCCGCTGATGTGGCTCCCCTTGAAAATTCCGGCCCAGAGATCGACGTGCTCCTGCACGATCGCCGCTCGCCCCCGACTGATCGACTAGCTCTGCGTCGGGCCAGTAGTTCTCGCCATAGGCGGCTCCATCGGCGTGGTTGCAGGAATCCACGAAGCGGGCCACCATGGCCTCGGCCGCCTGCCCGGCCTCCTTCGGGACGGGAGGATCGCTCTGCGCAGCCGCGGCGGAAGCGCAAAGAACGCCGAGCAGCAGAGCGCTAACGAGCCTCGAAGCGCGTTGCACTCCACACCTCCTCGATTCAGCGAGTCCAGTCGGGTGGTCACCGATTTCTACGATTGGCGCGTGTCCTCGATCCACCGGAGCATGTTGCCGAGATCGTGAGCCCAGAAAAGCGCGAGCCCTCGGTTCTGCGCGTCCTCCAGGTTGCGGAGTTTGTAGACCCCGCTGAGCACTGCCGCGGGCACGACGTGTCGAGTGCCGAAGTCCTGCCGCCAGGCCTCGGCCTTGGCCGCCGCGTCGTTGTTCAGGCGCTTGACGGAGTTCGTGGCGCTGTTCGATACCTTGCATTCCAACGGCATTACCCGCCCACCCCACAACCCCACAATGAAATCGGCCTTGCGAGACCCTAGCAAGCTCTCGCGGCAGAACTGGCCGCGTCCGGGCGCATCGGCCAGCGTGTTCACGGGCCGAGTCGGTGATTTCTGGAGGCGTGCTCCGAGCAACGCGGCTTCGACGCGTTCTTCCTGCTGGACCTTGCCGGCACTCCGCCGCTTGGTGCCGACGCGCCTCGTTGCCATAAGAGCAGCGGAGGCTAGCACGGCCGCGCGGCGTTCGGCTTCTGTTGCCTCGCGGGCGTCCGCAAGCCAGGGGAATCGGCGGCGATCCAGTCCGATCAGCACCGTCTGGATAATCCGGTGCACCAGTGCGGGGTCCCGTTCCAGCCGTTTCGGATTCAAGGACGGCGCGGACGCGAGGGTCTTGAGGTCGTCCTCAGAAATCGGGGGCGCAGCGACGTACCGAACCACCTCCAATAAAGACCTGTCGGTGAGGATCGCCAGCGCCTGCTGCTCGATCGTCGTGAGGTCCACTGTCGCTTCGAGGAGATCCTCGGCCCTGCCGAGGTACTCATCAAATGCTTCCAGATAGTCTTCAAGGGGTTCCCTCATTCGCTCCGTGCGGAATTCGTCGATCGATTCCCGGCGCCACCTTTCCAGATCCTCGGAGCCGACCCGTGGCGGATCGATCACGGGACGATTTCGCGCGCAAGGAGCTCCGGGCGGGGAACGGGAATGCGCTCCATCTCGCGCGGCTCGAACTTCATGAGTCCCCCAGCATAGATCCTTCCCCTCGCAACCGCGCCTGCTTCCATCAGGCATTCTACAAGTCGGGCAAGAATCTCCGGCAACATCGGCTCGCGCGGATAGATCCCGTGCGCGATGTTGATGTAGCGGGCTCGGGCTTGGTTCAAGACGAAGGCGGGTGGCCTCCTCGCCATGTACGTCGCAATGATCGGCGGCGGCGGACGGAGCCCGACAGCCCACCAGGCGCGCCGGTGGCGGGCAACATAGCTGCGGTCGGCCCCAAGCGATCGGGCCCACGCGAGAAAGCGATCCACCGCAGCCCGGTATTCTCGCGGTATCTCGTCGAGTTCGACCGGGATATCGATCACCCGCCGCAGGTTTGCGGCGTCGGTGAGCGCACCGTCCAGGGCAAAGAGCTCACGCGCTTTCGTGACGGAAGGATAGAGGACGGAATCAGGAAGTCCTCGGCTCTGCGGTCCTTCGATCCAGACGCGGTTGGCCCCTGTCACTTGCCCGCGGTGAACGCGGCACAACTCTCCCAGCTCGACATACCCGGGCGCCAACGGAGGGGCCGAGCGGAGCAGGTGGGTCCACCTGGTTTCCGTTCTCAACCGCTCCCACCGCACCGCAGTCCCCGATCCGACTGGTGGGATCTGCTCGATGTGGTCGATACGCCGAAGCCGCACAGAGCGCGGCTTCGAGCCCACGCGGAACGTCGTGATCGCGGCGGTGACCGCTGCATCGGGAAACGGGCGAGCGGTCGGCTCCAAAACGGCGATGCTTTCGCCGCCAAGCGGACCGAGAAACAGTTCTCGGAGAAGCTTTCCGTAGTTCACGTCGAGCCACTCGGCGGCGGTGATGAAGCATCCGCGGTCGCCGCTCCGCGCGTGCAGCAGGGTCGCAACAAAGAAATAAACGTGGAGACCTGCGAGGCAGCTGGCGGTCAAGCCGAGCCTTTCCGCTTCTGTGGCGAACCAGGTCTTCCACTCCGCGGGGATCAGGTGATGCCGGACATAGGGTGGATTTCCAATGAAGAGCGTCCGGCCATCTATCGGATCGAGCAAGAGCCGCCGATAATCAGCGAGTCGAATCTGTGAGCGGTCGGCAAACCCGGCGGCGGCCAGGTTCGCCCGCGTCATCAGCGTCGCCACGGGATCCACATCTACCCCCACCAGCTTCGCTTCCGGGAAATGTCGCCCCGCCGACAGCAAGAACCGGCCCGAGCCGACGCCTGCATCCACGACCCGGGTGGGAGGGTCATCGCGGGCAGCCCACTCCAGCATGGCGTCAACGATCACCCGAGGCGTGTAGACTGCTCCGAGGTGGCGGCGCTCGGCCGCCGTTCGAATCCTCGCGAAGGCATGGCCGAGAGGATCGTGTCCTTGAAGGATGCGCTGCCGCAGCTCGCTGACGCGCGCGGCCGAAAGGCGCGGCAGACCCTGCAGGAGCTCGCGTTCGGGCGCGGCCAACTCCGCTAGATGTTCAGGTGCCAGAGCGGCTGCAGACGCAAGCAGTTGCCGTTCAGTCTGAATGGCCATGTCGGTCAGCGCAGGGGTTTGGCGGGTTGAATGCTCGTCCGCAGATCTCCGCTACAGGGTAGCAGGAGTACACCCATCGGGGCAACGCTGCCGACTGGCTGCCGCCGGCCCGCCCCTTCTGATCCCGCTCGACCATTCGCCACTGTGCGCGGACCGCAGCGCCTCGATATCTTCTCGGCGCCGATCTGCCGAGGGGAGGCGACATGCGGATCTTCGTCACGGGCGCCACGGGCGTGATCGGCCGGCGGGCGGTGCCGCTGCTCGCGGCCGCCGGCCACGAGGTCACCGGCGTCGCGCGCAGCGCGGAGAAGGTGGCGTCGCTCGGGGCCTCGGGCGCGCGCGCCGTCGCCATCGACCTGCTCGACGGCGAGGCCGTCCGCCGGGCCGTGGACGGCCACGACGCGGTCGTCAACCTGGCCACCCACATGCCCTCGTCCAGCTTCCGGATGGCCCTGCCCTGGGAGTGGCGGGAGAACGATCGGCTGCGGCGGGACGCCTCGGCCATCCTGGGCGATGCCGCGCTCGAGGCGGGCGCCGGCCGCTTCGTGCAGGAGTCGTTCGCCCCGGTGTACCCTGACTCCGGGGAGGGCTGGGTGGACGAGAGCGTGCCGATCCGGCCCTCACGCTACAATGCGACGGTGGCGGACGCCGAGCGCTCTGCGGCGCGCTTCAGCGAGGCCGGCGGCGCGGGCGTCGTGCTGCGCTTCTCCTTCTTCTACGGTCCGGACTCCGCGCTCGTGCGCGACCTCGTGAAGCTGGCGCGGAAGGGGTGGGCCGGGATCCCCGGCCGGGCCGAGGCGTTCACCTCCTCGGTGAGCCACGACGACGCGGCGGCCGCGGTGCTCGCCGCGCTCAATGTGCCGGCCGGCGCCTACAACGTCACAGACGACGAGCCGCTCCGGCGCCAGGAGTACTTCGGCGCGCTCGCCGCCGCGCTCGGCGTGCGCCCGCTCCGCCTGCTGCCGTCGTGGATGAACCGGCTCATGGGCGTGACGGGCGAGATGCTGGACCGGTCGTTGCGGATCTCGAACCGCAAGCTGCGCGAGGCGTCCGGCTGGGCGCCGAAGTACCCGAGCATGCGCGAGGGGTGGGCAGCAACGGTGGCGGAGCTCGCGATCGAGCCCCGAACGGCCGGCGGGGTGAGGGACGAGCGCAGCGCCTGAATCCGGATCTATCTCCCGCCGGGCGCCCTGGCGTAGATCTCCCCGAGACGCAGGCTGCACCCGACCGACTCGAGCTCGACCTCGTCCTCGAGATCGCGAAACTCGGTCAGGAGCCACTCTCGTTCGCCCTGCCGCCGGTAGCGCTCCACGCGCAGCGCGTCCTGCGCGATGAGCAGATACTCGCCGAGTGACACCAGGCGACGATACTGCTCCGCCTTCCGGCCCCGGTCATACGCTTCCGTGGACGCCGAGAGCACCTCGACGAGGAGCGCGGGATCGACCAGGGTGTCCAGGTGCCGATCCTCGAAGTGGGGTTCCCCGCAGACGACGGCCACATCGGGGTACGTATAAAGTCCCGTCGAGCTCACCTTGACGCGCATGTCGCCGCCGAAGATCTCGCACGGGCGATGCCCCAGCTCCCGGTAGAGGGCGCCGATCAGAGCGATCACGATCCTGTTGTGGTCGCGGCTCGCTCCCGCCAGCGCGAACACCTCGCCCGCGTAGTACTCGCTCTTCGTCTCCGCCCGCCTCTCCGCCGCGAGATATTCCTCGGGCGTGACGCGCGGCCTCGGCTGGGTGGACATCGGGCCGTTCCCGCTGGAATCCGTCGGCATGCTGGGCGCTCGGGTCCGAGGATGCATGGTCGGCCGGGGCGAAGGAATGGCCGGGCGGGTCGCTCCCGTAAGATACCCGCCGGTGCGGCCACGGAACAACGGCGGATCAGAGGCGGGGCCCGCGCCCGCCTCGTCTGATAGCGGCGGCGCCGGCCGGGCTAGACCCCCGACGTTTCGATGCCGCGCGCGATCTCCTCGAGGTCCGCGTCGCTCAGCTCGAGCGTGGCCGCGTCGATCCAGCCGTCCACCTGCTCGGGCGAGCGGGCGCCGACGATCGCGCCGGTCACGCCCGGCCAGGCCAGCGTCCACGCCACCGCCACCGCGCCGGTGGTGGTGCCGTGGCGGTCCGCGACGGGGAGCAGCATGTCGCGCAGCGCGAGGCTCTTGTCGATGGCGGGCGGCTGGAACCGGGGCGAGCGCCTGCGCCAGTCGTCGGCGGCGAGCTGCGCCAGCCGCTCGAGGGTCCACCTCTCCGTCAGCAACCCGGACTGCATCGGGCTGTAGACGATGACGCCCGTCCCGTGCGCGGCCGCCCACGCGATGACGGTGCCGGAGGCCTCGCGGCGCAGAAGCGAGAACGGCGGCTGGAGCGAGTCCACGTGGCGCACCGCCTCGCAGCGCTCGAGGAGCGGCAGGTCGAAGTTCGAGACGCCGATCCAGCGCACCTTCCCCTCGTCGACCAGCCGCGCCATCTCGCCCCACGAGTCCTCCACCGGCACGCCGCTATCGTCCGGCCAGTGGAACTGGTAGAGGTCGATGCGGTCCACGCCGAGCCGGCGCAGCGACGCGTCGCACTCGCGCCGGATCGAGACCGGGTCCAGGACCTGCCGCGCCGGCGCCATGCGGTCCGCCTCGTCCCAGACCATCCCGCACTTCGTGAAGACCAGCGGGCGGGAGGACGCGGGCAGCTCACGCAGGAACCGGCCGATCACCTCCTCCGAGTGGCCCAGCCCGTACACCGCGGCGGTGTCGATCCAGGACACACCCGCCTCCACCGCGTGCCGCATGGCGGCAAGCGACGCCGCGTCATCCTGCGGACCCCAGCCCGCGGCCCAGCCGCCTCCGCCGATCGCCCAGGAGCCGAAGCCGACCCGCGTGATCTCCGGACCCGCCCGCCCCAGCCGGCGCGTGGGTAGCTGCGCCATCGTGTCGCTCCTTCCGTCTCGAGTCGTCCGGCCTCGCCGCCATTGACCTTGAGGCCGGAATCCTGTATTATAGTTGCTGCGAGAGAAGACGGGATCAGCGATTCCGTGCCCAGTGCGAGGACCTGGAGCTTGCTTCCGGGTCCTCTTCTTTTTGCGCTGGCCTGCTCGCAAACGCCCGGTGCGGGGGGTGATCATGCCCGCAGAGACCGACGGTCGGTGAGTACGGAGATACCGCACCACGACAGTCAGGACAACACACAGGGGAGTACGGTATGCGTACCACCGGAACCGTGAAGTGGTTCAACGACGCCAAGGGCTTCGGATTCATCACGCCGGAGAACGGGCAGAAGGACTGCTTCGTCCACCACTCCGCCATCCAGGGCAGCGGCTTCAAGTCGCTGGCCGAGGGCGATCACGTCGAGTTCGACGTCGTGCAGGGTCAGAAGGGCCCCGCGGCCGAGAACGTCGTCCGCGTCAGCTGAACCGACCGACGGACCCGTTCCGGTGACGCCGGGACGGGACGCGCCGACGGCGTACCCATGCGTGGGCTGACGCTATCGGGGTGGACAGAGCGGGGCCGGGATTCCCGGCCCCGCTCTCGTGCATCCGGGAGCGAAGCCGGCGCTAAGGCACCGGCGCGAGACTCCCGAACAGCCCCTGCACCGCGCCGAGGTACTCCTCCATCGCGAAATGATCCGGATCGACGGAGGCCTGTACCGCGCACTCGTGGATCAGCCCGACCGTGACCGCCGCGAGCCCCTCGGCCGTCACGTGCGCGAACGCCGCTGGCTCCGCCGCGAGCACCGCCTCCGCCGTGGCCCCGAACCCTGCCCGATAGCGTGCCAGCCGCGCACCGACCTTCCGGCGCATCGCCGGATCACGCGCCCCCAGCGCCCAGCACTCCAGCAGCAGCCGGATCCGGTCCGGCTCGGCCGCCAGCCGCTCCATCTCCCGCCGCATCAGCAGCCGCAGCCGCTCCAGTGGCCGTGCCCGCGCGGCGATCTCCGCCGGAATCTCCAGCACCAGCGTCGCCGACAGCACCGACTCCAGCAGCGCCTCGACGAGCTGTGCCCGCCGCTTGAAGTGAAACAGCACCAGCCCGTGGCTGACCTTCGCCTCCGTCGCCACCGCTCGCACCGTCAGGCCCGCGATCCCCGCCTGCCTCGCCACCCGCCGGGCGGCCGCCAGGATCTGCTCGCGCCGCTCCTCCTCACCCGCCTTGCGCCCCGGCATCCGCCTGCCTCCGCGCGTCTCGGTATTGACCAAACGTTCAATAAAAGTTAGGTTTAGGCTTCCGATCGGTCAACCACGATACGCCGACACGCGGGGATGGAGAGCCCCGTGAGGCGCCGCTCCCCGGGTACGGGACGGCAGCCTGGATCGGCCCGCGAGGGAACGGTTCCCGCGCGGCACGAGCGCGGCTTCGCCGGTGGGGGGCAGCTCCCCCGCGGACCCGGAGTCGTCCTGAACTGAGGGAGACAACCCATGGCATCCAGCGAGAATTCCGCCCGGTTGCGCCACCTTGCGCGCGCGTTCCGAGCCATCGCGTCGAGCACGCCGGACATGAAGGTGGACGGCCCGGCGCGGCGTGCGGTTCGCTCGGCGCCGGCTAGGCCGCGCCCGGTGTTCCGGGTGCGACTCCGGAGCGCGACGGGGGGTGCCCGGGCCCGGATGTACGTGCATTCGGGAGGGGCGCTGCTGGAGGCCCGTTCGGGCGCGAGCCCGGAGGGCGAGGAGCGGAAGGCGGCGAGCGACCGGCTGGGGATCGACCTGGGCCGCGACTACTCGCTGGACAGCACGACGTTCCACGACGCGGGCGAGATGGCGGCCGTGCTGCTGAAGCGGATGGAGCGGCAGCTCGAGGCGGTCAGCGAGCCCGGCGCATCGGCATGAGCTCCGACGGGCAGGTCGGGGAGAGTGCGGCCGAGGTCCCCGACGTGACGATGGACGACCTCGCCTCGCCCCCCGCCCAGCGCCTCTACGCGTTCCGCGGGCACCCGGCCGTGGCCGTTCCGGAAGCACTGAAGATCGACAGGATGGCGCACCCCGACTGGCAGACGGGAGCGGAGCGCATTCCGACGGTGGGGGAGGAAGTCTTCTGCACCGAGGGGACGGCGAGCGTTTCCCGCGTGCTCGGGAAGACGGGCAATGGAAGCCGCCTTCTCGAGCTCCGGCTGGAGGGGACCGAGCACCGGACCTTCTTCGCGGCCGCCTCGAACGTGCTGGTGGCGCCGCAGCCGCAAGCCTGAGCCGGGCCGCCCACCGGCCGGGTAGTGGGGGAGTGGGCGCCAGCCTTCACTCCTCCGCCCAGCGGCGGTAGTCCCCCGCGAAGTAGAGCAGAGGCGACGCCTCGCTTCCGATCTCCACCCGTTCCACCTCGGCCACCACCAGCCGATGGTCCCCGGCCGGGTGGGTCTGGCGCGCGACGCACACCAGCGCCGCCGCGGCGCCCCGCAGCACGGGGTCGCCCTCCGAGAACTCGCCTCCGCCCACGGCGTAGGTGTCCGCGAAGGCGTTCGCCGCCCGCTTCTGCCCTCCGGCGAGCACGTTCACCACGAAGCGGCCGCGGTCCGCGATCGCCGCCAGGATCGGGGCCTGCTCGCCGAGCGAGACGCCGACCAGCGGCGGATCGAGGCAGAACGGCACGAACGCGGTCACCGTGATCCCGTACAGCCGCCCGGACTCGTCGCGCGCGGCCACCACGGCCACCCCGGTCGGCCAGCGCGAGAGCGCCTCGCGCAGCACGGCGGTCGCGGAATCGTCGGCGCCGTCGGCGCCGGAATGGATGCCGGGCAGGATCGGGCGTCGGGACACGGGGCGCCTCCGGAAGTTCGGGATCCCGGTAACTTCGCCGGCGCGGCGTCGCCTGCAAGCCCTCTGGTCCGGGGCGCGCGCCCGCTGCCCGGACCAGCGGGCGCGTTGTCGGGGCGAGCAGGTCCGGAATCCCCGGAAAGGGGTGAAAACCCGGCCGCGAGGCACGAACTGCTTGCGCGGACGGCCGTGCCCGGACATGGTGGGGCGTTCCAGTCAACATCTTCGGATCCGTTGTGCGGTGCACTCGCGTTTCTGCGCCCGAAGCTCCGGGCGTCGCGGGCGGCCATCCGGCCGCCACTCTCTTCCCCTGGAGGCGACATGTTTCGAACGAAGGCCGCAGTTGCCACCGCCGTTCTGATGACCGTGCTGTGCGGGTGCGCGAACGAGACGCCGGTGGTGGACGTCTCGGGCGACTGCGCCGACGTGTTCCAGGGCCAGACGTGCACGTGGGCGAAGGTACAGGGCCAGACGGTGATGGAGGTGGGCGCGGTGGTGCCGATCGCGAGCATCGAGAACGCCCCTGCGACGGACGACGACATGTCGTGGCCGCCCCACCCGGCGGCGGTGCTGAACATCCCTGCGTCGGTACAGCAGGGGAGCGGGCTGACGCAGTTCACGATGTACTGGGAGGCGGGCGGCCATCCGCCGGCGGCGTACATGAAGCCGCACTTCGACTTCCACTTCTACACGGTTCCCCAGGAGGAGCGCGCGGCGATCGACTGCAAGGACGTCTCGAAGCCGGCGGCCCTGCCGACGGGCTACGTGCTGGCGGACGTGCCGCTCCCGCCCGAGATGGCGAAGATGATCGGCACGGACACGCTGTTCGGGATCTGCGTGCCGCAGATGGGGATGCACGCGCTGCCGGCGGCGGAGGTGGATGGCTCGCAGCCGTTCAGCGGGGACATGGTGGTGGGCTACTGGCAGGGCAAGCCGATCTTCATCGAGCCAATGATCACGAAGGAGATGCTGATGGCGAAGCGCTCCTTCGAGCTGCGGATCCCGGCGGTGCCGGGGCTGGACGGCCCGCACCCGACGCACTTCCAGGCGGTGTGGGACGACGCGAGCCAGTCATACCGGTTCACCTTCTCCGGCTTCACCGGAGCGAGCGCGGCGTGAGCATGCGTGGGGCGACCGGCCCGGATCGGGGCCGGCCGCCCCACCTCTTCCGCGTCCCACCCCCGCCGCACGTCACATCTTGAGGTCCATGCCCACGGTCAGGCCGGAAGCGCCGGGGGGCTCGCCGGACCGGCGGGCCCCCCATTGCCATTCGCGCCGGCGCGGGCGCATCTTGGCCCCTCGACCACGTTCCCTGTGATCGCTCCCCGCTGGAACCGGCGGCTGACGTGACCGAACCCCTCCCGATGGAAGCTGCCCCCGAGGCGGCGCCCGCTGCCGCGACGGCGGAGGCTGCGCTTGCCCTGCCGAGCGCCGCCGCGGCCGCCGGCGCCACCGCACCCGCCGCCGTGCGTCGCTCGCGGTACGACCGCTCGCTCGTCGAGGGGCCGCTCCTGCCGGCGGTGTGGGCGCTGGCCTGGCCGACCATGCTGCAGAACATGATCGGCGGTCTGCAGGGGATCGTCGACCACGTGATGGTGGGACACTACGTCGGCTACACGGGCAACGCCGCGATCGGCGTGAGCTGGCAGATCTTTCTCGTGGTCATCGTCTTCATCTCCTCGCTGTTCACGGGGATGAGCGTGCTGGTGGCGCGCTTCGCCGGCGCGGGCGAGCACGAGAAGGTGGACCGCACGGTCTACCAGGCGTTCATCACGGCGACGGGGCTCTCGCTCCTCGTGCTCGCGCCGACCGGCTACTTCCTCGCCCCGAAGCTGCTCGACCTGGTGAACGCCGCGCCCGCCGTGCAGGCGCAGGCGCTCCCCTACCTGCGCATCATGTTCGTCTTCAGCGGCGGCATGATGGTCTTCTTCATGCTCGGCGGCGCGCTGCGCTCGGCCGGCGATGCGCGCACGCCGCTGCGCCTGGGGGTCGTGGTCACGGGGCTCAACGTGGTGCTGAACGTGATCCTGATCCGCGGCCTCGGCCCGATCCCGGCCTTCGGCACCGCGGGCGCAGCCATGGGCACGGTGACGGCGACGGGGAGCGTCGCCTTCTACGCCCTCTGGCGGCTCGTGCGCGGCGGCTGGGTGGTCTCGTTCCCGCGCGGCGGCCCGTGGCGGCCGGACCGCGGCATCATCCGCGAGCTGTTCCGCTTCGGGCTGCCGACGGGAATCCAGGGGATCGCCATGAACGTGGGCGGCGTGCTGCTGCTCTCCTTCGTCGGCTCGCTGGCCCAGAGCGCGGCCGCGCAGGCCGTCTACGCCGTCTCCTACACGCAGCTCTTCAGCTTCATCACGTGGACCTCGATCGGGCTCATGGGCGCCGCCGCGGCCGTGGCCGGGCAGAGCCTCGGGGCCGGGCTCCCCGACCGCTCCGACGCCGCCGTCCACGTGGCCGCCCGCATCGCCATCGGCACGGCCACGGTCGTGGGCCTGCTGTTCCTGCTGATCCCGCGCCAGCTGCTCGGCCTCTTCGGCCTGCACGAGCCGGCCGTCCTCCAGCTCGGCGTCCAGCTCCTCCACGTGCTCAGCATCTCCGGCCTCTTCATCGCCGTGGCGCTCACCTACACCGGCGGGCTCCAGGGCACCGGCGACACCAAGGGCCCGCTCTACATCTCGATCGTCTCGCAGCTCGTCCTGCCGCTCGGGCTCTGCTTCGTGCTCCAGCAGACGCGCGGGCTGCACCCGCTCGATATCTGGCTCGCCATCCTGCTCGGCCACATCACGCGCTGCACTCTCAGCGTGCTGCGCTTCCGCCAGGGCCGGTGGCGGACCATCGCGGTCCACATCGGCTCGTGAGGCCCACACCCCATCGAGGGGGCGGCCGCCCCACCCGTGCGGCGCACCGCGCCCGCTCCACGCCTCCGGCGCCGCTTCTCCTCGCGGCGACGCCGCGCCCCGCCTCGCCACCGGCGCAGGCCCCGCCTGTGGCGACATTTCCTGTTGCGGCGACCCCCCGTGCCGCCTCGCCCTCGTGGGCCGCATCCCTCGTGGTGCTCGCCTCTCTCGCCTGCCTGGCCGGCTGCGGCGGCCGCACGGCGGCGACGGGGCCGGCGCCGAGTCGCGCCGCTGCGCCGGCGCGCGCCGCGGCGGCGGACACCGGCATGGCGGCGGCCGCCGCCCCGGCCGCGAGAGTGCCCGCGACGCCGGCCGACACCGGGCGGGCGCGGATGGACGCGTTCGTCGATTCGCTGCTCGCGCGCATGACGCTCGAGGAGAAGGTCGGGCAGCTCACGCAGCTCCCCGGAAGCGGCACGGTGACGGGGCCCGCCGGACCGACCGGCGGGGCGGCGGCGGTGCGGGCGGGGATGGTCGGCTCGTTCCTCGGGCTCTACGGCGTGGACTCCACGCGCGTGCTGCAGCGGCTCGCCGTGGAGGAGTCGCGGCTACGCATCCCGCTGCTCTTCGGCTTCGACGTCATCCACGGCTTCCGCACCATCTTCCCCGTCCCGCTGGCGGAGGCCGGCAGCTGGGACACGGCGGCCGTGCGGCGGTCCACGCGGACCGCGGCCGACGAGGCGACGGCGGCGGGCGTGCACTGGACGTTCGCGCCGATGGTGGACATCGCGCGCGACCCACGCTGGGGACGGATCGTGGAGGGCTCGGGCGAGGACCCATACCTGGGCTCGGCGATGGCGGTGGCGCGCGTGCACGGCTTCCAGGGGACGGACCTGGCGGCGGACAGCACGCTCATGGCCACCGCCAAGCACTACGTCGCGTATGGCGCGGCGCAGGGCGGCCGCGACTACGACGTCGCCGACATCTCGCGGCGCACGCTGCGGGAGGTCTACATGCCGCCGTTCCACGCGGCGGCGGACGCGGGGGTCGGCTCCGTGATGGCGTCCTTCAACGAGGTGAACGGCGTGCCGATGCACGCCAACGGCGCCCTGCTGGGCGGCGTGCTGCGGGACGCCTGGGGGTGGCGCGGCATGGTCGTGAGCGACTGGGCGGGGATCGAGGAGCTGATCGCGCACGGCGTGGCCGCCACGCCGGCGGACGCGGGGCGGCTGGCGCTCGAGGCCGGGGTGGACATGGACATGGTCGACGGCGTCTACGCGCGGGCGCTGCCGGGGCTGGTCCGGGCGGGGACGGTGCCGCCGGTCCGCGTGGACGAAGCCGTCCGGCGGGTGCTGCGCGCAAAGTACCGGCTCGGCCTGTTCCACGACCCGTACCGCTACGACGACCCCGCGCGCGAGCGGGCGGAGCTGCTCGCGCCGGCGCACCGCGCGGCGGCGCGCGAGGTCGCCCGCGAGTCGATGGTGCTGCTCAGGAACGACTCCGCCGCGCTGCCGCTGTCGAAGTCGCTCGGCACCCTCGCCGTGGTGGGCGCGCTCGCGGCCGACACCGCGTCCGTGCTGGGGAGCTGGGTGGGGGCGGGGCGGCCGTCCGAGGCGGTGAGCGTGCTGGACGGGATCCGGCGCGCGGTCGGCGCGCGGACACGCGTGCTCTACGCCCGCGGCGGCGGCCCGACGGACGACGACACGAGCGGCTTTGCGGCGGCCGTCGCCGCCGCGCGTCGCGCCGATGCCGTGGTGCTCGTCGTCGGTGAGACGGCCCACATGAGCGGCGAGGCGGCGAGCCGGGCGTCGCTCGGGCTGCCGGGGGCGCAGCTGCGGCTGGCGCAGGAGGTCGTCGCCACGGGCAGGCCGGTGGCCGTCGTGCTCATGAACGGCCGCCCGCTCGCCATCCCATGGCTCGACGCGCACGTCCCCGCCATCCTCGAGGCCTGGTACCTGGGCAGCGAGAATGGGGAACGCCGTGGCCGACGTGCTGTTCGGGGACTACAACCCCGGCGGCAAGCTGCCGGTGACCTTCCCGCGCGCCACGGGCCAGGTGCCGATCTATTACGCCCACACCAGCACGGGCCGGCCGCCGAAGGCCGAGGACAACTACACGTCGAAATACCTCGACGTCCCGTGGACGCCGCTGTACGCGTTCGGCCACGGGCTCAGCTACACCACGTTCTCGGTGTCCGCGCCGACGCTCTCCGCGGCGCGGATCCGGGACGGCGACACGCTCGCCGTCTCGGTGGACGTGGCGAACACCGGCCGACGCGCGGGCGCCGAGGTGGTCCAGCTCTACATCCGCGACGAGGTGGCCAGCGTCACCCGCCCGGTGATGGAGCTGCGGCGGTTCCGCCGCGTCGAGCTCGCGCCCGGCGAGCGCCGCACGCTCGTCTTCCGGCTCGACCGCGACGACCTTTCCTTCCTCGACGCCGACCTCCGCCGGGTGGTCGAGCCCGGCTTCTTCCAGGTTCTCGTGGGCGACGCCTCGGACCGCGTGAAGGCGGCGCGCTTCGAGCTGGCGCGCTGAGCGGCGCGGTCTCGAGGATCCTTGCGCCCGCCACCGCCCCGAGCCACGGAGACGGATCCCTGGACACCCTGACGGTACACGGCCTGAGCCGGCGCTACGGCCCGCTCCAGGTCCTCGACGACATCGACTTCTCCGTCCCGCCGGGATCGGTGCTGGGCGTGCTCGGGCCGAACGGCGCCGGCAAGACCACGCTCCTGCGCTGCGTGGTCGGCGCGGAGCGGCCGGACGCGGGCGTGGTGCTGCTCGAGGACCGCCCGCTGGACGAGACGGAGCCGTGGGTCCGCGCGGCCATGGCGGCGGCGCTGGACGACATGGACTTCTTCCCGGACCTCTCGGTGGTCGAGCACCTGGAGCTCCTGTCGTTCGCCCACGGCGGCCAGGGCGCCGTGGAGGAGGTGGTGGCGGAGCTCGGGCTGGATGCGGCCCGCGACCAGCTCCCCGCCACGCTGTCGTCCGGCCAGCGACGCCGGCTCGCCCTGGCCTCCTGCTTCGTGCGGCCGCGGCGGCTGCTGGTCCTCGACGAGCCCGAGCAGCGGCTGGACGTGCGCGGCCGCGCCTGGCTGACGGAGCGGCTGCTGCGGGAGAAGGCGGCCGGGACGGCCGTGCTCATGGCGTCGCACGACCCGGAGCTCACCCTCGCCGTGGCCGACGCCACCCTCGAGCTCGGCGCGTGAGCGCGGCCGCCGCCGCCCTGGTGCCGCGGGCGCGGGAATGGCGCGCGCGTCTGAGCCGCGCCCGCCGCGCCCATCACGGCCGCTCCCGTGGGGATGTCCTGACCGACCTCTACATGATGCTCTGGCTCGGGGTCGTCTACGGCGGGATCCTCATCTCCGACGTGCGCGACCACCTCGGCGGTCCCCCGGGCGCGCCGGGCGCCGCCCTCGAGCGGGCGTGGCTGGGCACCGGGGTGCTGCTCGCCGGCGCGGGCGGCCTCTGGACCATGCTGCGCTCGCTCGGCCCGCTGCTCGCCACGCCGGCCGAGCAGGCCTGGGGCCTCTCCACCCCGATCGACCGGCGCGGCTGGCTGCTGCCGCGCTTCGCCCGGCTCACCGGCGGCGGCGCGCTCGCCGCCGCCCTCGCCGCCGCCGCGTTCTCGATCCTGGCCGTCCGCGGCGCCGGGCTCGGCCTCACGGCGCTGGCGGGGCTGGGTTGGGGGGCGGCCGGCGTGGCGCTCGCCGTCGCCGCGCAGGGGGCGCCGGCCGGGCGCCGCTGGCCGGCCGCCGTCGGCCGGGCGCTGCTCGCCGCGGGCGCGGCGGCGGCCGGGGCGGTCGTCGCCGCGCGTTACGGCGGTCGGGCGCTCCCGCGGCCGGCTGGCCCGGTCGCGCCCGGCCTCGCGCTCCTGGGCGCCGTGGCCGCCGTGGCCGCCGTTACTCCGGCGCTCCGGGTGCTCGGACGACTCGACCGGGCGGCGCTCGGGGAGGGGGCGGCGCTCGCGGGCGCGGCAGTGTCGGCGGCCGTCGGCATCGATCCGTGGCAGCTCTCGCGCATGATCGAGCTGCGCCGCTGGCGGCGCCTGGCGCGGGTCCGTAGCCGCCCCTTCCCGCGCGCCCTCCCCGGCCGGTGGGGCGCGCTCCTCGCCGCCGAGATGCGGCGCGCCACGCGGCGGCCGGGCGCGCTCGCCATGTGGGCGGCGCTCGCGCTCGCACAGTACGCCGTGGCCGTGGTGGCGCCGTCGCTCGCGGCCCCCGCCCACGTCGTGGGCGCCTACCTGGCCGCCGGTCGGCTCGCGGGCGGGCTGCGCACTGTGGCCCGCTCGCCGGGTCTTCGCCGGGCCCTGGGTGGCGACGAGCTCCGGCTGCGCCTCGTCCACCTCGCGCTGCCTGCGCTCGGCACCATCCTCTGGTGGGCGCTCACCTTCCCGGCCGGTGGACCCCCTCTCGGCCCCGCCGAGATCCTGCTCGTGGCCGGCGTGGTGGCGGCGGCGTACCGGGCGGCCACCCGCCCGCCGATGTCCTACGGCGGCGCGCTGATCGAGACGCCGATCGGGCTCGTCCCCGTCGAGCTGATCCGCCAGCTCGCGCGCGGCCCCGACGTGCTCGCGGTGGTCATGATCGCGCAGGCGCTGCTTTCGCGCTGACGCGCCGCCGCCGCGCGAGCACGCCGCCGCACGCCTCGGCAGCACGGCACCACGGCGCCGGAGCACGCCGGAGCACGCCGGACCGCACCGCCGGAGCACGTTTCGGCAGCACGCCACCGGAGCACGCCGGACCGCACCGCCGGAGCACGTTTCGGCAGCACGCCGCCGGAGCACGCCGGACCGCACCGCCGGAGCACGTTTCGGCAGCACGCCGCCGGAGCACGCCGGAGCACGCCGCCATGACTGCGGGTGTGGCCGGGCGTAGGCGGTGAGTCGCTCGGGGAGCATAACCCGCCGCTCGCCATGCTCCGGCGCGCGAGTGGCGGGCTGTGCTGCGTACACCGGCACAACTCGCCGCTCGTTCTCTCCGGTTTCATCGAGTGGCGGATTGGGACGGCCCCGCGTGTGCAATCCAACTCTCGTTCCCGGAACGCGGGCGAGTGGCGGGTTGTGCAGGACGCGCCCTGTGCATCCGACTCTCGTGCCCGGAACGCGGGCGAGTGGCGGGTTGTGCAGGACGCGCCCTGTGCAATCCGACTCTCGTGCCCGGAACGCGGGCGAGTGGCGGGTTGTGCAGGACGCGCCCTGTGCATCCAACTCTCGTTCCCGGAACGCCGGCGAGTGGCGGGTTGTGCAGGACGCGCCCTGTGCATCCGACTCCCGTGCCCGGAACGCGGGCGAGTGGCGGGTCGTGCAGCGCGCGCCCTTCGTGCAGGAACGGGCGCGAGCGCCGGCAGCCGAGGACGCGGCCGGGATCGTCGCGAACCGCGCACCGAAGGTCGGCGCAGCCCGGCCGGGCTCCCCTCACCCGCCGCTCCCCCGCGGTGTGCCCCGCTCACGCCCACCCGCACCCCCACGCACGGTCGGCGCAGCTCCGGACCGGCTACTCGGCCACGACTCCCGCTCGGAGCCGTTCCGGCGCGGCGATCCCGTCGGCTTCCCTTCCCCAGGCGTGGAACCCCGCCGCGGCGACGGCAAGGAGGATGAGCACGCCGGCCGTTCCCATGAGCCCGCCGGCCATCTGCTGGTCGGCGACGGCCGTGATGCCGTGCACGGGCGGCGCCAGCTCGTAGGTGCGATACTGCGGCCAGTCGGCCACGAGCAGCCAGACGGCGATGCCCATCGCGGGGAGCAGCGCCACATAGAGGTAGAGGATCCGGAGCGGCCCCGCGGCCACGCGCCCGCCGGGCCGCGGCGAGAGGAGCGGCCACCACAGGGCGAGGCCGGCCGCGAGCCAGGCGAGGTCGAGGGCGAGCGCGCCGAGCTGAGAGGCCATGAGGGCGTCCACGACCGGCGGCAGGTGCCCCGCCACGATGAGCGTGGAGGAGACGGCGACCGCCGCCGCCGCACCGACGAGCCGCCGGCGCCCGGACGAGCGGCCGGCGCGCGAAGCGCCAGTGGGCGAGCCGGCGGCGAGAGCGCTCGAGCGACCGGCGGCGGCGCTCGGGCCGCCGTCGCCGGACCCCTCCCCCGGCCAGCGGCCGCCAGACGTCGCGGTCCCGTCCGGAATCGCGCCGAGCAGCAGCGGCGGCGCGAGCAGCACGATGAGCAGGAACTGGAGCATGTGCGCGGACTCGAGGTACCCCGCCCCGAGCGGGCCGAGCGGCCAGTCGAGCGCGGCCCAGAGGAGGAGCAGCCCGGCCGCGGCCCGGAGCGGGCGCAGGCGACCCTTCCACCGGAGCGCCATCCCGGCGCCGAGCGCCAGGATGAACAGCCAGACACCGGGGTAGGGGCGCCACGCTCCGGTCCACACGCCGCCGCGGGCGGAGCACCACCACTGCACGCCCGGGGCGATCACGGCGCGCCGCGGGGTCCGCGGGGATGCTCCGCGGAATCGGCGCCCGCGCGGGGGATGGACGCCGCGCGCGGGTCCGCGCCGGGATACGTCGCCAGCAGGCGGGGCAGGTCGTGGGCGAGGTCGGACTGGAGCGTGCCGAAGGGGTAGGCCACGTGAGCGCTGTCATCGGGCGTGAACGCCAGCAGCTGCGCCGCATGGCCCACGCCGTACGCGCCCGCGCCCCGGCCCGCCGCGCCGCTGTCGCGCACCGCCACCGCCACGCCCAGCGCACGCTCGATCGCGCCCACCTGCGCCTCGGTCCCGCGCAGCCCCACGAAGCGGACGAAGCGCGTGGGGAAATGGTCGAGCCACGCGCGCAGCCGCGCCGGTGTGTCGCGTGCCGGGTCCACCGTCACGAACACGACGCTCGTGCGACGCACCACCTCGGGCGGCATCCGGTCGAGGACCGCCGCCACGTTCCCCATCTGCACGGGGCAGACGTCGGGGCAGTGTGTGTAGCCGAAGTAGAGGAGGGTCAGCCGGCCGCGCGTCCGGGCGCGGAAAGCGTACGGCTCGCCACGCGTGTCGAGCAGCGTGAAGTCGGGCCGCGGGAGCGCGCTCGGGAGCATGGTGCCGCGGAGGCTCTCCCGGCGCGCGGGGGCGGCGCCGCCGCAGGCGGACAGGAGGGGCAGCAGGAGGAGAAGCGGCAGCGCGCCGGCGCGCAGGAGCACGCCCGTCCCGCGGGGGAAGGGCCGGCGGGATCGGCCCCATCGCCGTGGAGGAGCCCGGCGGACCGGTTGCATGCGGCTGGCCTCGTGCGCTGTTGCGGTGTCGAGGGCGAGGCGGCTGCAAGCGGCGGGCCGGGAGGTGGCGCCGGGAGGTCGCGCGGCGCACGAATGGCGCCGGAGCGGCGCGGCGGGAACGTCGCCTACCGGGGCTGCACCGCGGCCGGCGCATGGCTGGCCGGGCGGGCCGTGAGATCCTTCAGGTGGTCGAGGGTGAAGACGGCGGGGCCGGGCGTGCCGTCGCGGTTCCACAGGTCGAACTCGGGCGCCCAGTACATGACGCCGAGCGTGCGAGGTGCCTTCCTCACCGTGTTGACGAGGTCCACCATGAACTGCAGCCGCCCCTCGGGCGTCACGGGCCAGAGCATGTCCGGATTGGCGGCGCCGTGCGAGGGGCCGTAGCCCGTCTCGGCGACGAGGAAGTCCTTGTGATACCGGCGCGCGCTCTCGTTCATGTTCCGCCACAGGTCCTCGAGCGTGCCGTGGCGCCAGGGCGGATAGAAGCTCTCGGCGATGATGTCGTAGGGCACATGGGCGGCCTCGATGTGGTCGAAGAACCACTTCGTGGTGGCCCAGTCGCCGCCGCGGTCGATGTGGAGGGCGATGCGCGGCGGCGTGTCTCCTCCGGCGCCCTCCATCACGCCGCGGACGCCCGCCTCGAGCAGCCGCGTCAGGTTGTTCCACTGCATGACGGAGTCGTAAGGCTCGGGCGGGTTGTACTTCTGCGACCCCGGAATGGCCAGCTGCGCCGTCGGCCAGAGCATCCCGCGCGTGATCTCGTTGCCGACCTGGACCCAGTCCGGCATGGCGCCGGCGGCCTTGAGCGAGGCGATGGTCTGGCGGCTGTAGCCCTCGACCACCTTCTCGAGCGAGTCGATGCCGAGCCCGCGCCACGCGACCGGCGTCTCCTGGTGCTGCGGGTCCGCCCAGGTGTCGGAGTAGTGGATGTCGAGCAGGAGAAGCGCCCCGGAGGCCTTGATCTTCCGGGCCAGCGGGATCGTGTTCTCGAGCGAGTTGTCGGGCGCCTCCCGCGTGGGCGAGACGAACACCCGCAGCCGGAACGCGTTCCAGCCGTGCCGCTCGAGGATGGTCATCTCGTCCGACGACTTGCCGCCCTCCTGGTACGGTGGCAGGCGCCAGCGCGGCGGGCGCGGCGCCGCGAGGGCCGAGATGTCGGCGCCGAGAATGAAGGCCGGCGGCCTGGTGGGAGCCGGGGCGCGGCCCGGACCCACGCCAGCCGGCGGAGGCGCCCCGGCGGGCCGCGGCCGCGCGCCCGTCGAGAAGGCCAGGAGCGAGGAGAGCAGCGCCGCGGCCACGAGCGGAGCGGCGGCCGGGCCGCGCATGCGGGCGGCGGCGAGGCCCGGAAACCGGGCACTGGAGCGATGGATCGGGTCCATGGCGCAGATGTAGCCGCGGTGGCCGGGCAGGTCAACAAGGCGACGCGCGGCCGGAGGCGACGTCGCCTCTCCACCGCCGTGGGCGAAGCAGGCCTCCGGAGCCGCGGGATCCCGTGGCCGGCTCGACCGGCGGGATCCGCGGTGCGCTCCCGTGTCTTGGGCGGGAGCAGCGCCCGGCCCGCGGCGCGCCGGCCCCGTGCCGCGGGATCGCGGCGCCGGGCGGGTGCGCGGTCCGGACCGCGCCCCAGCCTCGACCCCCGGCCAGAGCAGGAGATCGGAGCCCAGTGCCCACACGTCCCCACCCCGCCACCATCACCGAGGAGGAGACCCGCGACCTGGGATTCGGCAGCGTTGTCGCGAGGGAGAGCCGCAGGCGGCTTCTGAACAAGGATGGCAGCTTCAACGTGGAGCGGACCGGGCTCCGCTTCGCGAGCTCGCTGAGCGTCTACCACGCGCTGCTCACGGTGTCGTGGACCCGCTTCCTCCTGGCCCTGGCGGCGGGGTACACGGCCGCCAACGCGCTGTTCGCCGTGGCGTACGTGCTGTGCGGGCCGAGCGCGCTCACCGGGCCGACGCCCGTCGCGGGCGCGCTCGCGGGCCGGCTGCTGCGTGCCTTCTTCTTCAGCGTCCAGACGCTCTCCACCATCGGCTATGGCAGGGTGGCGCCCGCCGGGCTCGCCGCCAACATCCTCGTGGCCGTCGAGGCGCTCGTCGGCCTGCTCGGCTTCGCGCTGGCCGCGGGGCTGCTGTTCGCGCGCTTCTCGCGGCCGAGCGCCTTCATCGTCTTCAGCCGCAGCGCCGTGGTGGCGCCGTACCGCGCGAGGAGGGCGCTCGAGATCCGCATCGCGAACGCCCGCCGCAGCGAGATCATCGAGCTGAACGCCCGCCTGGTGCTGAGCCTCTTCGAGGAGGTGGATGGCCGGAGCATCCGCCGCTTCCACGTGCTGCCGCTCGAGCGCGAGAGCGTGGTGTTCTTCCCGCTCAGCTGGACGATCGTCCACCCGATCGACGAGGCGAGCCCGCTCTTCGGCAGGACGGAGGCGGACCTCGTCCAGGCCGAAGCGGAGGTGCTGGTCCTGCTCACGGGCATCGACGAGACCTTCTCCCAGACCGTGCACGCCCGCTCCTCCTACCGCGCCGACGAGATCGTCTGGAACGCCCGCTTCGGCGACGTCTTCCGCCACCCCGACGGCCGCGGCACCCTCGGCATCGACATGACGCGGATCGACGCGATCGAGCGGCTGACGGGTGAGTGATGCGGGGCGGGGCTCCGCGCCCGGGCCGTGGCTGAGGGGTCCTATCGAACCCTGCAGATCGAGGTCATGAACGCGGACGACTCCAACAGCCTGGTCCTCATGGATTCGCCTCCCGAGGCGGCGGGCGACGCGGCGCGCGTGGCGGTGCCTGCCCGTCACCCAGTCTCCCACGCTCCCACTCTCCGGGGCCCCGGATCTTTCCCGCCCCGATACAGTAGAATCGACCGGGCCGGGCGCCCGGGGCGCCCGCCAGTTCGGGCGCCGGACGCGCCCACCGACTCGGGATTCCTCCAACGGGACCACGCATGAGACCGACCATCCACGGCCTGCTGGCCGCGGCCTTCCTGCTCTCGACCGCGGGCGGGGCGGCCGCGCAGGCGCAGTCGGCGCAGCGCGCGGCGGCCGCGGCGACGCCGCACGTCGCCGCCGGCGACACCTCGATCTTCGCGCCGCTCGACCTCGGGCCCTCGCCCAGCGAGTTCCGCCTGGGCTCGGGCGAGCCGGGGCCGAAGTACTGGCAGAACCGCGCCGACTACGACCTTGCGGCCGTCGTGGACACGGCCGCCGGAACGGTGAGCGGCACCATGAAGCTGCGCTACACCAACAACTCGCCCGTGCCGCTCTCCTACGTCTGGTTCCAGACGGAGCAGAACGCCTTCAAGCCCGGCTCGCTGAACTCCTTCTACTATCCGGAGAATTCGCGCTTCGGCGGGCGCGGCTTCGAGGGCGGCGACGTGTTCGACCGCTTCGAGGTGACGCTCCCCGGCGGCGCCGCGGCGGCCGTGAAGCCGCGCGTGGAGGGGACGGTGAGCCGGGTCGAGCTGCCGAAGCCGCTCGAGCCCGGCAAGACGGCGGTGTTCGACGTCGCCTGGCACTTCGAGGTGCCGGAGCACGGCGCCGACCGCATGGGGCGCGATGGCGCGCTCTACGAGGTCGCGCAGTGGTACCCGCGCGTGAACGTGTTCGACGACGTGAAGGGGTGGAACACGGAGCCCTACCTGGGACAGGGAGAGTTCTACCTCGAGTACGGCGACTTCGACCTGGCCGTCACCGTGCCGGCCGGCTACATCGTGGCCGCCACGGGCACGCTCGAGAACCCGCAGGAGGTGCTCACGTCGGCCGAGATCGCGCG
This sequence comes from uncultured Gemmatimonadales bacterium, assembly GCA_963708135.1. Classification (GTDB taxonomy): domain Bacteria; phylum Gemmatimonadota; class Gemmatimonadetes; order Longimicrobiales; family RSA9. The sequence continues at coordinate 3,785,586 of OY970192.1, forward strand.
GCTGAAGGAGGCGGCGGGGTCATCGAAGCCGGTCCACATCGTGACCGCGGCCGAGCTCCAGAGCGGCGCCGCGCGCCCGAAGAAGGGCGGCACGCTGACCTGGCACTTCAAGTCGGAGAACGTCCGCGACGCCGTCTTTGCCGCCTCGCCCGACTACGAGTGGGACGCCGAGGGCTGGAACGGCAGGCTGGCGCAGGCCTACTACCGGCCGAGCGCGGCGGACACCTGGCAGGACGCGGCCGACCAGGCGCGCATGTCGATCCAGGAGTACTCGGAGCGCTGGTACCCGTACCCGTGGCCGCAGATCTCGGCGGTCGAGGGGCCGATCAGCGGGATGGAGTACCCGATGCTCGCCATGGAAACGCACAACCGGGACGTGTACTGGCTTTACAACGTGGTGACGCACGAGATCGGGCACGACTGGTTCCCGATGCTGGTCGGCTCCAACGAGCGCACGCACTTCTGGCAGGACGAGGGCTTCAACACCTTCATCAACACCTTCTCCGAGGCGCGCCGCTACCCCGACAAGGGGACGCAGCAGGAGCGGATGGCGCGCGCACGGTCGCAGGTCGAGCAGGTCATGGCGCGCGGCATCCCGACGCTCATCGAGGAGCCCGCGGACCGCGTGAACCCGCGCCTGCTCGGGATCACGGAGTACACGAAGACCTCGGTGGGGCTGGGGCTCCTGCGCGATGAGATCCTCGGGCCCGAGATCTTCGACGACGCCTTCCGCACCTACATCCGGCGCTGGGCGTTCAAGCACCCGACGCCCACGGACTTCTTCCGCACGATGGAGGACGCCAGCGGAAAGCAGCTCCAGTGGTTCTGGCGCGAGTGGTTCCTCGAGGACGCCCACTTCGACCAGACCGTGGACACCGTGGCCACGCGCATGCAGGGCGACACGGAGCAGGTGGCCGTGATGTACGGCAACCGCGCGCGCGGCGTGCTGCCGATCCGCGCGACGTTCACCTTCAGCGACGGCAGCACGCAGGAGCTCGACTACCCGGCGCTGGTCTGGGCGTCGAACAGCGCGCACTACGTGCGGGAGTACACGTTCACGGGCAAGACGCTCGCCAGGATCGAGCTCGACCCCGACCACCGGCTGGTGGACGTGGACCGCTCGAACAACACGTGGACTGCGCCTTCGGGCAACGCCGCAAGCGACGGCTCCGGCCCGCCTCCCTCGCGCCCGTAACCCGCCCGGCGGACGACCGCCCCGGGGGCTCGTCCCCCGGGGCACCTCCCACCGAAACCCTTGCCCCGCAGCGGCGGCCCGCCACATCCTGGCCTCACCCCTACCGGAGGTTCGATTGGCCTCGCGCGAGGAGATCCCCCGACTGGTCCAGGAATGGAGCGACGGCAGCCAGGTCGCGTTCGACCGCCTGGTGACGCTGCTCTACGACGATCTCCGCGACCTCGCCCACGCGCACCTGCGCGGCGAGCGGGCGGGCCACACCCTCGACACCACCGCACTCGTGCACGAGGCGTACGTCCAGCTCGCCGGCAACACAGGTCCGAGCTGGCGGGGACGGGCCCGTTTCTTCGCTTTCCTCTCCAGGGTGATGCGCCACGTGCTCGTGGACTACGCCCGGCGCCGGGGCGCCGCCAAGCGCGGTGGCGACGCGGTGCGCGTCTCGCTCGAGACGTCGCAGCCGGGGCTGGACTCGGGCGTCGTCGAGCTGCTCGAGCTGAACGAGGCGCTCGAGCGTCTCGCGCAGAAGGACGCGCAGCTCGCCACGATCGTCGAATGCCGCTTCTTCGGCGGGCTCACGAACGCCGACACGGCCGAGGCGCTCGGCGTCTCCGAGCGCACGATCGAGCGCGGCTGGCGGCGCGCGCGGGCGTACCTGTTCAGGATGCTCGCTCCGGAAGTCGTCCAGGACGAGTAGTCCCGCCTCCAAAGCGACGGTGCCCATGCGAGACACCGATCCGGGTCAGCGGCAGTGGGAGGAGGTCAACCGGCTCTTCGCGGCCGCGCTCGACCTGCCGCCCGACCGGCGCGAGGCCTTCCTCGATGAGCGCTGCGGCGCCGATTTCGAGACGCGCGCCGCCGTGCTCTCCCTGCTGCGGGCGGAGCGCGACTCCGAGGGGCTTTTCGAGGCGCCCGATGTGGCCACCGCGCGCGAGGCGCTCCGGGAGCTCGCCTCGGGCGCGGAGCCCGCCGTCGAGACCGGCGGCCTCGAGCGCGTGGGCCCGTACCGGCTGGTGCGCCGGATCGGCCGCGGCGGGATGGGCTCCGTCTTCCTGGCCGAGCGTGAAGGCGCCGACTTCGAGCAGCGCGTGGCCGTGAAGCTGCTCCGCCGCGGCATGGACACGGACGACGTCGTGCGCCGCTTTCTCACCGAGCGCCGCATCCTCGCCGCGCTCAAGCACCCCAACATCGCACACCTCTACGACGGCGGCTCGACCGACGACGGCCAGCCGTTCCTCGTCATGGAGTATGTCAACGGCGCGCCGATCACCGAGTATTGCGACGCGGGGCGCCTGCCGCTCCCGCGCCGCCTCGACCTCTTCCTGCGCGTGGCCGACGCCGTCCGCTACGCCCACGCACAACTCGTCATCCACCGCGACCTCAAGCCCTCCAACATCCTGGTCACCCGCGAGGGACGCGTGAAGCTGCTCGACTTCGGCATCGCCAGGATCCTCGATCCCGCCGAAGGCGACGATGCCGCGCCGCTCACCCGCACCGGCCTGCGCGTGCTCACGCCCGAGTACGCCAGCCCCGAGCAGCTCTCGGGCACGGCGATCACGACCGCGTCGGACGTCTACCAGCTCGGCATCCTGCTCTTCGTCCTCCTCACCGGCCGCCGCCCCTTCGGCCGCCGTCGTACCCGCACGCCCACCGCCGCGCCGGAGGCGGAGCTCACCGCCGAGCGCGCCAGCGCCGTCGTCGCTTCGGGCGAGGATGCCGCGCGCCTCGGGCGGCTGCGGGGCACTACGCCGGAGCGGCTGCGCCGCGCGCTGCGCGGTGATCTCGACACCATCGTCCAGAAGGCGCTGCGCGAGGAGCCGGAGCGCCGCTACACCTCCGTCGAGCAGCTCGCCGACGACGTCCGCCGCCACCTCGACGGCCGTCCCGTTCGCGCCCGGCCCGACACGCTCCGCTACCGGACCGCCACATTCCTCCGCCGCCACCGCTGGGTGGCGCCGGTCGCCGTCTCGGCGCTGGTCTCGCTCGCCCTCTACGTGGGCGGCTCGGTGCGGAACGCGAGACGGCTCGAGCGCGAGCGCGACCGGGCGGAGCAGGCGGCGGTTCTCGCGCGCCGCGAGGCCGCGACCGCCCGCGCCGTCACCGACTTCCTGACCGGCCTCTTCCGCAGCGCCGATCCCCAGCGGATGGCCGGCGACACGGTCTCGTTGCTGGGCGTCGTGCAGCGGGGCGCCGTTCGGATCCGCACCCGGCTCGGCGGACAGCCGTACGTCCGTGCCGAGCTCCTGCGCGCCCTGGGCGAAGCGTTTTCCGGCCTGGGGCGCTTCGACCAGGCGGACTCCCTCCTGAACGAGGCGGTCGGCCTGGCGCGCGGCGACCCGGCCCCGGACAGCGCCCTGTCGATCCAGGTCCTCCGCAGCCTCGGCAGCAACGATCTCGCGGCCGATGACTACCTCGCCGCCGACACCGTCCTTCGGCACCTCCTGGCGGACCAGCTCGGACGGCCCGGACCGTCCGACACGGCCATCGCTTCCATCCTCGTGGACCTGGCAAACGCGCGGACGTACCTCGGACCGGCAGATTCCGCCGTCGCGCTCGCCCGCCGCGCCGTAGCCCTGCACCGCGCCGCCGGCGACACGACGGGCAGGGGCTTCCTGGACAGCCTGGAGGCGCTCGGGCCCGCGCTCCGCGCGGCCGGCGCGCTCGATTCCGCCGAGGCCGTCTACCGCGACGTGCTGGACCGCGAGATCGTCCGCTTCGGCGCCACCGATCTGCGCGTTGCCGTGACCGAGAACAACCTCGGCTACCTCCTCCGCACCCGCGGCGATTTCGAGGCCGCCGCGCTCCACTACCGCCGCGCGCTCGGAGTCGTGGAGGGCGCCCTCGGCCCGGACCACCCGCTCGCGATCCGGACACGCGGGAACCTGGGCGGCGCGCTCGAGGGGCTCGGCCGCCTGGACGAGGTCGAGGCCCTGGTCCGGAAGCAGATCGCGATCGCCGAGGCGCGCTGGCCGGAGGGCCACTGGCGCGTCGGCGAGCAGTACAGCGTGCTCGGACGTCTCTTCCTGCGCCACGATCGCTACGCCAATGCCGTCGCCCCCCTCCGCGCCGCATTCCGCAGCTACAGCGGTGCGCTCGGCCCGCGGCACGAGTGGACGCTGGTTGCACGCACGTGGCACGGGGCGGCGCTGCTGCTCGCCGGCAGAAGCGCCGAGGCGGAGGCCGCTCTTGGCCCCTCGTACCGCGTGCTACGCGGCCGGACCGCGGGCCTGGGGCGGGGCACGCGCTTTCAGCTGGGCGCGGTGGCCGATCTGCTCGAGGCGCACGGCCACCTCGACCGGGCTCGGCGCTACCGGCGGCTGCTCCAGGACTGATCCGGGACCGTCCGCCCTCCGGGCACGTCCTGCCCGCCCCTCCTCCCCACGCCCCCGGGCGCTCCGGCCCGGCACCGGCGAGCGTGATGGCCCGTGACAGAGGGCACGAGGTCCGCGCATCTTCAGCGGGTCGCGCCGCACCCGGTCGGCTCCTGACGGCCGGGCCGCGGCCGCCGGCGTGACCGCCGGCGTGGAATCCGGTGCTCGACGGGAGCGGCAGTGGCGGGACGCGAAGGCTGGCGTACGATCGAGGTGGACGGCTTCGAGGTGCTGGTGGGGAAGAGCGCCCGGGACAACGACCGGCTTTCCCTGCGCATCGCCGACCCGCGCGACTTCTGGTTGCACGCGGCCGGCTTCGCCGGCAGCCACGTGGTGGTGCGCAATCCGGACGCGCTGCCGGCGCTGCCGCGCGAGACCCTCGAGCGCGTGGCCGCGCTCGCGGCGTTCCACTCCAGGGCCAGGAACGCGCGCGGCAAGGTCGCGGTGCACGCCTGCCGCGCCGCCGACGTCCGCAAGCCGCGCGGCGCACCCGCCGGGCAGGTCGAGCTCAGGCGATGGGAGAGCGTCAAGGTGTACCCGCGCGATGTGGAGGGCGCCTGAGTCCGCCGCCGCGGCCGACCCTGTTGCGGCGGGCGACGGGGGGCGGAGCGCTCGCCGCCCCCCCGGGATGAGAAGTCGAGCGCGTCCCATTTCCTGTGGGCGCCATCTCCGACACCCTCACCTATACCGTCACCGTGACGAACAACGGCCTGGTGGCGGTCACGCTGGACCGGCACGTGCGCGACCGGCGGCACGATCGCCGCCAACGGCACCTATCAATGCTCGTTCCAGAAGACCCTGAGCGGCGCGCCGGGCGGCTCGCAGACCAACATCGTGACCGCCAAGGCGTCGGATGACGACGGCAACCCCGCCACCGCTACCGCCAGCGTCACGGTGACGTACGGCGGCGGCTCGCCATAACCTTCCCCGGAGTGGGCGCGGCGCGCAGTCTGGCGCCGCGCCCACCCCGCTCCACCCGGCGGCTGGCTATTGCCCGCCGCCCCCGCCCTCTCCTCGCCGTTGCCGTTTCGGCCACGAGGAGATCCAGCTCCGAGCGCGGCTCGTAGCCGGCCATGGCGTCTGGCGCCGACCGGACGACTGAATCGACCCGCTGACTGTGGCTCCATGGCCCGATCCGCCGCGTGCGCCTGTCCAGCACGATGCGGACGAACTGACCGCCTTCCCTCGGCAGGAGGGCGACGGCACCCGCGTCCGCCTTGACTTCCCCGCTCCCCGGCGAGACCATGGCCTCAGCCGCCAGCCCACCCGAGCCCGGGAGTCTTCCATGCCGGACGCCATGCTGGAATCCGCGCCGTCGGCCGCGAGCCTCGTCGCGGAGCAGAGCAGCTACATCTTCCCCGCCGTCAAGCCGTACTACCGCGAGCCGCTGGTCCTGACGGAGGGCCAGGGCGTCTGGGCGCGGGACGCGGCGGGCACGGAGTACCTCGACCTCTTCGCCGGCATCCTCACCACGAGCCTCGGCCACTGCCATCCGGCGGTCGTCGAGGCCGTGCGCGAGCAGGCGGGGCGGCTCGGGCACACCTCGACCCTCTACGTGACCGAGCCGCAGGTCGAGGCGGCCCGCCGCCTGGCCGCGATCGCGCCGGGCGCGCTGCAGAAGACCTTCTTCACCAACAGCGGCACGGAGGCGATCGAGACCGCCATCACCGCGGCCCGGCTCTACACGGGCCGGACCGAGGTGGTGGCGCTGCGCCTGGCGTACCACGGGCGCAGCGCGCTGGCGACGTCGCTCACCGCGCACGCGCCATGGCGGCCGCTCCCGGCGCCCGCGGCCGGGTTCACGCACGCCCTCTCGCCCTACCCCTACCGGTGCCCGTTCCGTCAGCCGTGCGACGAGGGCTGCGTCGAGCGCTTCGCGGATGATGTCGAGCAGGCCATCCGGACCACCACCAACGGGCGGCCGGCCGCGTTCATCGCCGAGACGATCCAGGGCGTGGGCGGCTACATCGTGCCGCCGCCGGGCTACTTCCAGCGCGTGGCCGAGATCATCCACGCCTTCGGCGGCCTGCTCATCATCGACGAGGTGCAGGCGGGCTTTGGCCGCACCGGCGATCACTGGTTCGGCATCGAGCACTGGGGCGTCGAGCCCGACATCATGGTCATGGCCAAGGGGATCGCCGGCGGCCTGCCCGTGGGCGCCACCATCGCGCGCGACGAGATCGCCGATGCCTGGACGGCCAAGACGATCTCGACCTTCGGCGGCAACCCGATCAGCATGGCCGCCATGAGCGCCACGCTCGACGTCATGGTGGCCGAGGACGTGCCCGCCCGCGCCGCCGAGCGCGGCGCCCAGCTGCGAGCGGGCCTCGAGACGCTGGCCGAGCGCTACCCCTGGATCGGCGACGCCCGCGGCATGGGCCTCATGCAGGCGCTCGAGCTGGTGCGCGACCCGGCGACGAAGGAGCCGGACGCCAGGCGCGCGGCCGCGCTCCTGGAGGCGACGCGCGAGGAGCGCGTGCTGGTCGGCCTGGGCGGGCTCTTCGGCAACGTCGTGCGCATCGGCCCCTCGCTCCTCATCACGGAGGAGGAGACGGCGGAGGGGATCGCCCGCCTCGGGCGCGCCTGCGAGCGCGCGGACCGCGAGGGATCGGCAGCCGCGCGGTGAGCGGCCGGCCGGCGATCATCGGCGTCGTCGTCGCCTACCTGCTGGTCCTGCTGGGGGTCGGCCTCTGGGGCAGCCGCGACAGCGCCACGGTGCGGGACTACTTCGTGGCGGGGAAGAAGCTGCCCTCCTGGGTGATCGCCTTCAGCTCGAACGCGACCGGCGAGAGCGCGTGGCTGCTGCTCGGGCTCACGGGGATGGGCTACGCCATCGGCGTGCACGCGCTCTGGATCATCGTGGGCGAGGTCTCGGGGGTGGCGGCGTCGTGGGCGTTCGTGGCGCGGCCGTTCAAGGCCTACACGGACCGCTACGACTCGATCACCATCCCGGACTACCTGACCGACCGGTTCCAGGACCGCCGCCACGTCTTCCGGCTGCTCAGCGCCGTGATCATCCTGGCCATGGTCGCCGCCTACACGGCCGCGCAGCTCACGGCCACCGGCAAGGCGTTCCACTCCTTCCTCGGCACCAGCTACACGGCGGGCGTCTGGATCGGCACGGTGGTCGTGCTCTTCTACACGAGCGTCGGCGGCTTCAAGGCGGTGGCGTACACGGACCTGCTCCAGGGGCTGCTGATGCTCGGCTGCCTGCTCACGCTTCCCGTCGTCGGCATTGCCGCCGTGGGCGGCTGGGGCCCGCTCGTGGCCGGGCTCCGCGCCGCCGACCCGGCGCTGCTGCGGCCGATGGGCTCCTTCGGCCTCTCGCTCGCCGGCGTGATCAGCGCGGCGGGCTTCGTCGGCATCGGACTGGCGTTTCTCGGCGCGCCGCAGCTGCTCATCCGCTTCATGGCCGCACGCGACATGCGCCAGATCGTCCAGGCCGGTCCGATCGCCGTGCTGTGCGTGGCCGGCTTCGATGTCGGCGCGGTCCTGGCCGGCATGGCCGGCCGGGTGCTGTTCCCCGCGCTGGCGGACCCGGAGACGGTGCTGCCGCGCATGAGCGGCGCGCTGCTGCCGTCGCTCTTCACGGGGCTGTTCCTCGTGGCGGTGCTCGCCGCCATCATGTCCACGGTCAACTCGCTGCTGATCATGGCGTCGTCGTCCGTGGTCCGGGACGTCATCCAGAAGATCCTGCGGCCCGACCTGGCCGAGCGCTCGCTCTCCACCGTGGGCAAGCTCGTGACCGTGGTGCTCGGCGCCGTGGCGGCCGCGTTCGCGCTCGCGCAGGCGCGCATGATCTTCTGGTTCGTGCTCTTCGCCTGGTCCGGCCTGGCCTGCGCCTTCACGCCGGTCGTGCTCTGCTCCCTCTTCTGGAAGCGGACCACGCGCGCCGGCGCCGTCGCCGGCATGGCCGGCGGCTTCCTCGCCACGGTCCTATGGGCCACGCTGCTCAAGGCCCACTTCTACAACCTTTACGAGATGCTGCCGGGCTTCGCGGTCGGCTTCGCGCTCACCATCGTGGTCAGCCTGCTGACGCGCCCGCCGGAGGGGGCGGCAGCGGAGATGGAGGCAGTAAGAGCCGACGCCGGCATGCGGCCGCGCCGCCAACGCGCCCGAGACGCCGTGGTCATGCCGGCCCCCTGACCCGCCGCAACGCCACTACTCGGAGCGGCTCGCCGCCCGCTCCGGCGTCCAGCGCACCGGCTGCTCGCGCCACAGCGCCGGCAGCTGGCGTTCGAGCGCCCTCAGCTTCGGCAGGTCGTTGATGACGATGTAGGGCTGGCTCGGGTGGTGGATCAGGTAGTCCTGGTGGTAGGTCTCCGCCGGGTAGAAGCCGCCGAGCGCGTTGACCTCCGTCACGATCGGCCGCGAGAACGTCTTCGCCGCGGTGAGCTGCGCGATGTAGGCGCGCGCCGCCCGCGCCTGCTGCGGGGTCGTGTACCAGATCGCCGAGCGGTACTGCGGGCCGTGGTCCGGCCCCTGGCGGTCGAGCTGCGTGGGGTCGTGCGCGACCGAGAAGAAGACCCGGAGCAGATCGCCGAAGGAGACCTGGCCGGGATCGTAGACCACGTGCACCGACTCCGCGTGCCCCGTGTCGCCGGTGCTCACCTGAGGGTAGGTGGCGGTGCCCGCCCCACCGCCGGCGTAGCCCGCCGTGGCGGCGATGACGCCCTTCACATGCTCGAACACCGCCTGCACGCCCCAGAAGCAGCCGCCGGAGAAGACCACGCTCTGCTCGCCCGCACCCGCCGCGAGCGCCACGTCCGCGGACGGCGCCGGCAGGCTGCCCCGCCCCGGCCCCGCGAAGAGCCCGCGCGCGCCCCCGAGGAGGAGCGTCGCCGCCGCCGCCACGCCCAGCACCGCGCTACCTGCCGCCAGCCTGCGATCCATGACCACGCCCTCCGCTCCGGGGTCTGCCGCGTCTCCGCCTCCCATCCTGAAACCGGGCCGGCGGGCGGGAGGTTCCACGTGCGGAGGGCCAGGCCCGGTGGAGCTCGTGAAGCGGATCGGGATCGCGGCGTCCGCGGCGGCCGGGGAGGAAGTCGGGGACTCCCGGGGTGGGCAGCGTTCGGGAGCTCAGCCGTCGTGCAGGAGCAGCCAGGCGACGAGGGCGGCGATCAGGATGCTCGCGCCCAGCCCCGACCACTTGAGCGTCTGCCAGCCACGCCCGGAGGTCGACCGGGAGCGGGTCCGGCGGATCCCGCCGGCCGTGAGGTCGTACGCCCAGGCGAGGATCACGGCTACCGGCAGGCCGGCGAGCGTCGTCGCCACGGTGAGCTTGTAGGACCAGTGCGGCAGGTCGAAGGCCTCGAAGACGGTCTGGGCGCCCCCGAGCACCGCCAGCGCGACCGCGGTGTACCCGGCGAGCACCTGGTACACCCTGCGGCGCTTGAGCTCGCTCAGGAAGACGGCGAGGGCGCCCTCCGGCGCGGCGGCTCCGCCGGCGGCCGGCGCACCCCGGAGCGCCTCGGCGATCTCGCGCGCCTGCGGACGCCGCTGCGGCTCCTTGGCGAGACAGCTCTCGATCAGCGCCGCTAGGCGCGGCTCCACCTCGGGACGCAGCTCGCGGAGCGGGCGCGGCTCCTGCTGAAGGTGGGCGCTGAGCACCTCCGCGGCGGTGCGGGCCTCGTACGGTCCGCGCCCGGTCAGCACTTCGTACGCCACGATGCCGAACGCGTAGACGTCGCTCTGCGCGGTCACCGGCTCGCCGCGGATCTGCTCCGGGCTCATGTGCGACGGCTCCCCCATCCGCACGCCGCCCATGGTCAGCCGCGTCACCGAGCTCGCGCCGGTCTCGAGCAGGGCCGCGATGCCGAAATCGGCGAGCACCGCGCGCCCGGTCCGGTTCTCGAGGAAGACGTTGTCGAGGCGCACGTCCCGGTGCACGATCCCGCGCTCGTGCGCCGCCGCCAGCGCCGAGGCCACGCCGGCGAGGAGGGTGCGCGCCTCCGACAGCTCCAGCGCGCCCCGGGCTTCCACGACGTCGCGAATCGTGCGCCCGTCCACGTACTCCAGCACGATGTAGGGGATGTCGTTTGAGAGCCGGCCGATGCGGTGGATCACCGTCACGTTCGGATGGGAGATGCGCGCCGCCGACTGCGCCTCCCGCTCGAACCGCTTGCGGGCGACGGGGTCCGCCGCGAGCTGCGAGCGCAGCACCTTCACGGCCACGAGCCGCTGCAGCGCGGACTCGCGCGCCAGGTACACCTCGGCCGTCGAGCCGCTGCCGAGCGGGCGCAGCAGCTCGAGCTCGGGCTGGAGCTCCGAAGTCAGGAGATCCTGGACCGTCAACACGGGCTACTTCACTCCCCTGTCCGCGCGGAACTGGCGGCACTCGATGGACTCGAGCGTGCGCGCCTTCTCCGTCTGGATCACGAAGTCGCCCCACTGCCCCGAAGGCGCGGCCTCGAACGCGTTCACGTCGTCCACCGGCCGGAGCGACACGATGATGGCGCGGGCGTCGGGGAGGTAGGCCTTCAGCTGCTCCGGGATGCCGGTGCCCCGCTCGACGTGGAAGCCGCCCACCATGTGCAGCACGAGGCCGTCCTTGTGGGCCTTCAGGTACTCGGCGATCGAATGCGCCATGGTGGCGTCCCACAGCACCTGGCTGTCCAGCTGGTTGCCCATCTCGCCGTGACTGCCCACCGGGGCCGCGGCATGCGCCACCGGCACGCCGCACTTCATCCCTTCCTGCTGCATCACCTCCGAGATCGTGGCGATCCACTGGTCCCGGTAGGCCGGGGAGGCCGTGCCGTACGGCAGCGGCGGGAGGTAGCCCCGCGCCTCCGGGCCGAGCTGGCCGAGCGCGTCGCGCCCGTGCCGCGCGACCATCGTGACGTAGCGCCTCGGCGCGTTCGCCGCGATCACCGGCAGGTGGTGCTCCTTCGCGAGCTCGACCAGCGGCCGGTAGTCGGTCCGGTAGCGCGTCCACGGCCGGCTGTCGGCCAGGAACGACGACTCCGGGATCAGCCCGGCCAGGTACTCGTCGAGCGGAAGCTGCACGTCTCTCTCGAAGAACTCGAGCGAGAGGGCGAGCGGGCGCGTGCCGCCGCCGCCCTGCGCCGGCGCAGCGTACACCTCCGTGGCGCGCCGGAGCAGCTCGAGCTCGAGCATGTGCCCTGTCGGATCGTCGTGAGTCTCGCCCACGAAGACCACCTGGACGCCGCCCATCGCCGCCACAATGTCGTCCATCGACGCGGGCCGCCCGGCACCCGTGAAGATGCGGTACGCCCCCGGCGTGTACGCCGTGTCGGTGGCGGGGGTCGAGGGGTTCTGCGCCCGGACGGGGGCGGCGCCCGCCGGCAGGAGCGCCAGCGCGGCGAGGATCGGATGGCTTCTCATGGCATCATGATACCACAGGCGGGCGCGGGCGGGAACCGGCGCCTTCATCCCAGCCCCTCTTCGATGATCGTCTCGCGCGCGACCTCCTCGACGAGCGGCTCCGGCTCCACGATGTGGCGGCGGCGCCAGCGGCCGCGGCGGAACCAGGCGGCGGCGATGAGCGCGGCGGCGACGTTGGACGCAGGGAACGACCAGTAGAGCCCGTCCTGCGCGAGCGCCGTGCGCTCGGACAGGAGCCACGCCAGCGGGAAGCGGAGCACCCAGAGGGAGACGATCGCGAGGATCATGGCCGCTACGGTGTCGCCTGCTCCGCGGAACGCGCCGCCGAGCACCTGCTGCACGCCGAGGAAGCCGAAGCTGAGCGCCATGATGCGGATGAAGCGGGCGCCGCTGTCGATCACCTGCGGATCGCCGGGGATGAAGAGGGCGGTCACGGGGCGCGCGAGCAGGAAGAGCGCGACGCCCGCGGCGCCGAGAGCCCGAGCGCGCGCACGGACTGCTCGACGGAGGCCGGCACGCCGAGGTAGAGGATGCGCCGGATCAGCGGCAGGTCGGGCAGGAGATCGCCCCTGCGCAGGTGGATGCCGTAGCGGCCGCTGAAGAGGAGCAGCACGCCGATGACGGCGGCCAGGCCCTGCGACCCGATCGTCGCCCACGCCGCGCCCGCCACGCCGAGCCGCGGCACGGGCCCGAGGCCGAGGATGAAGAGCGGATCGAGCCCGAAGTTCAGCACCACCGTGAACGCGACCACGTAGAGCGGCGTGCGCACGTCGCCCACCCCGCGCATGAGCGACTGGAAGACGAAGTACGCGAAGACGAAGACCAGCCCGACGAACGAGATCTGCATGTAGGCCACGGCCTCGCGCATGACCACGGGCGTGGCGCCGAACAGCCGCACGAGCGGGGCGGAGAGGGCATAGCCGAGGATGGACAGCAGCACCGGGATGGCGACGACGGCGCCGAGCGTCTGCGCCGCGACGTGGTCCACCCGCTCCGTGTCGCCGGCGCCCTAGTACCGCGCCACAGTGGTCATGATGCGTAAAGGCGGTGGAGCTTGGATCGCGCATCGGAGACAGTGAAACGCCAGGTGGTGGGAGCTCGGACGGCGTTGCGGGGGGTCTCCCAGGCGAGGGTCTCGGCCCGCAGCCGGTTGACGTTGTCAAGGCGGCGGTGCAGGCACTGGCGACCGAGGATCGAGATCTCGATTTCGGCCATGTTGAGCCAGCTCCCGTGCTTGGGCGTGTAATGGAACTCGAGCTTGCGCAGGATACGGCGCGCTTCGGCGGCCTCGAAGGTCTCGTACAGGGCTGCGCCCGTGTGGCTGCTCAGGTTGTCGAGCACGACGCGGATCTTGTCGGCGTCCGCGCAATGCACGTCGACCAGTGCGCGCATCTGCTGGGCGAAGTCCGCATTCGTGCGACGGGCGGTGACGTCCACATGCCGCCAGCCTCGCAGCGGCTCCACGAGCAGGAAGAGGTTGGCGGTCCCGCGGCGCACGTACTCGTAGTCGACGCGTTGGCGCCGACCCGGAGCGGCCGGCACCGGCAGGCGGGTTTCCCCGATGAGCTGGTAGGGCACTTCATCGAAGCACACCACCGGGCGCCGGGGGTCGTAGGGCTCCTGGTAGAGGTCGAGCACGTCCTCCATGCGGCAGACGAAGTCCCAACTCACCGTCGGGATGCACCACGCTTCCTTCTGCCAGGGCTTCAGGTCGTTTTTTTTAGAAGCCGTCGGACCGTCTCGTCCGTGATCGCGTCCACCACACGCAACTCGATCAGCTTGTCGGCCAGGAGCTGCATGGTCCAGCGCACGCGCCCCTCCGGAGGCGCGCTGCACGCCAGCGCGACCAGGAAGGCTTCCTGCTTGCCGTCCAGCAGCCGGGCTTTGCCCGGCCGAGGCCGATCGTTGAGCGCCCGCTCCAAACCGCCCTCGACGAAGCGCAGCCGCGTGCGCTCCACCGTGCACTTCCCCAGGTGCAGCGCGGCCGCAATCGCCTTGTCGGTCACGCCCTCGTCGGCCAGCAACAGGATGCGCGCGCGGTTCACCCGGCGCACCCGCGCCTTGCCGCCCTGGAGCAGGCGCTTGAGTTCGGCCCGCTCGTCGTCCGTGAGGTCCACGATATACTTCTTGGCCATCTGCCCTCCTCGCTGGGGGTCCGACAAATGGGCCAACAATATAGCACGGAACTTTAGTCCTCACAATCATGATGGCTGAGTACTAGTACTGCGCGACCAGGATCGCGCCCGCCACGGCCAGCGATCGGCCCGCTCGTGTAGTCGCGCCGGGCGGCGCCGCGGCGGGGCGGCGACGGCGCGCCCCCACCCACCCCCGTCGGATCGCTCGGGGTCTCGCTCATGCGGCCCGCCGCCTCCTCATCCCAGCAGCCCCCGCGCCAGGTACGCGATCGCGATGCCGGCGTAGTTGCCGAGCGCGTTGCCCAGCATCCCCACGGCCACGCCGGGCAGGATCAGCTCCGTGCGCCGGCGCGCGCCGGCCAGCGCCATGGCGGTCGTCGATCCGCCCACGTTGGCCTGGGACGCGACGGCGAGCACGTCGCCATCGATGCGCAGGGCGAAGCCGATGCCGAAGATGACGAGCCCGTGGATCGCCACCGTCCCCGCCGCGAACCAGAAGATCGCCGGCCCCACCTGCACAATGTGCGCGATCACGGACTTCGCGCCGTTACTGGCCAGGAAGAGGAGGAGCAGGAAGTTGCCGATGACGACGCCGCCGGAGAGCCGGCGGATGAGCGGGAGCTGCGCCATCAGCAGCACCACGCTCGTCAGCCAGATGAGCTTCGGCACCGCGGGCACGAGCGAGGCGAGGATGTCGGAGAGCCACATGATGCCGAGCGTCAGGCTGGCCAGCCCGGCGAAGTCGGTGAGCCTGAGCGCCACCCCGCTGCTCTGAAGCTGCGCGTCCAGGGCGAACGGGTCGGGCGCCGGCTCGGCGGCTACCGGCGCCGCGAAGGCGGAGCGGGCGCGGTCCGCCGGTCGCCCCCGCCGCGCGAAGAGCTCCGGGATCACGAGGCACGCCACGAGCCAGACGGCCGTGACGATGACGTCGGCCGCGATGCCGGCGGTGAACAGGTCGCTGCGCGTGCCGAGCTGCTGGCCGACGGCGGCGAAGTTCATCCCCCCGCCGATGTAGGTGGCCGCGAACTGGCCGGACAGCTTCCAGGCGTCGGGACCGATGCCCGCCATGACCGCGTACGCCATGATCACCGCGCCCAGCGCCGAGCCCACGGCGCCGATGCCGAACGCGGCCAGCATCGGCGCTCCCGCTTCCCGGATCGAGGACAGGCTGACGCTCAGCAGGATCAGGATGATCCCCGCGATCACGGCCCGGCCCAGCATGAAGTCGTAGACCGGCGACTCGCCGGGGATCACGCCGAGGTTCGACAGCGTGAGCGCGAGCAGGATCGCCGTGGCCGCCGCCCCGATCTTCCGGAACGGCGCCACGTGCGCCTCGAGCCAGAGCGCGGCCAACACCACGGCCGCGAGCGCGAAGAGCACCAGGACCGGGTTCATCACGGCGCCCTCACCCGGAGGCCCCGAACCCCGAGTCCCGAGCCCCGAGCCCCGTGGCCCGGCCGCCGCATCCCGCGTCCCGCATCTCGCGGCCCCTTCCCACTCAGTACCCGCGCGCCGGGTCGAGCCGGTTCAGCAGCGGCTCGCCGGCCAGGAAGAGGCGCAGGTTACGGCAGAAGAGGTCCGTGATGCGCTCGTTCTCGCGAACCGAGGTGCTCGCCGAGTGCGGGCTCACGATCACGTTCTCCATCTCCCAGAGCGGGCTCTCCGGCGGCAGCGGCTCCTCCTCGAACACGTCCAGCCCCGCGCCGAGCAGCGTCCCGGAGCGGAGCGCCGCGACGAGGGCCGCCTCATCGACCAGCGCGCCGCGGCCGATGTTCACGAGCACCGCGCCGGCCGGGAGCAGCGCCAGCTCGGCCGCGCCGATCATGTGCTCCGTCTCCGGCGTGTGCGGCGCGATCAGCACGAGGTTCTCGGCCTCGGCCAGCACGTCGCGAAGCCGCGCCGGCCCGTGGAGGGCATCCAGGTGCAGGTCGGCCGGCCGCGCCCCCGCCGGCGAGCGCTTCACGCCGACGACGCGCATGCCGAACGCCTGCCCGATGCGCGCGACCTCCGTCCCCACCCGCCCCATCCCCACGATCACGAGGGTCCGGTCCTGGAGGTCGGCCCCGGCGAAGCGCTCCCAGTGCCGACGCCGCTGCTCGCCCAGCATGCGGAGCAGGCCCTTGTGGAACGCGGCCATCACCATGAAGCAGAACTCCGCGAGCGGGCGGGCGTGCACCCCGCTCGCGGTCGTGATCACCGTGTTCGGCATCGATTCGGCGTACCCCATCCGCCGGACGAGCTCGCCGATGCCCGCGCTCGTCGCCTGGATCCACTCGAGCCGCGGCGCGAGCGAGGGCAGCGCGCGCGCGTTCGCGCGGTCGAAGTCGAAGAGGATCTCCGCGCGCGCGAGCAGCCGCCGCCACTCCGCCTCCGCTTCCGGCGCGCGCGTGACATCGCTACCGCGGTGGTCCGCCGGATACCTGGGCGGCGCCAGCAGCTCCGGGGCGTAGAGCACCTCGAGGCGCGGATCCACGCGGCGGATCCGCTCGACGAGCTCGGGCTCGAGGTAGCTGGCAAAGAGGATGGTCCGGGGCATCGGCGTGGCAAGATACCCGCTCGGCGCGGCCGGCGCATGCCGCTCGGCGTCGGCGCGCGCCGGAGCCGCGGGTCGGAGAAGGTTGCGTGGCGCGCTCGTCGCCGAACATCTTGGCCGCTCGCGCCCCCGCGCGAGCTCCCCCTGCACGCGAGGTCCCTGCCCATGCGCGCCACATCCGCTCTCGCGCTCCTGCTCCTGCTCGCCGCTCCGCCCCTTGCCGGCCAGGACGCGATCCACGCCGATCCGGACTCCACGCGGCTGATCACGAGCGACATCCCGCGCTTCTGGGCCGTGTTCGACCGCGCCACGCTGCGCGACGGCGGCGCGCTGTTCCAGCACGCGTACATCGAGGGCGGCAGCCCGGGGCTCCGCGGCTTCCTGGAAGGCCGGATCGTCGCCGGACGGTTTCTCGCGGCCACCGTCGCCTCGCGGCCCCGCTATTACGCGGCCATCCGGGCGAGCACTCTGGCGCTGGACACCTCGCGGGCGGTGAAGGCGGAGATCCGCAGTCGGTCACGGGCCGCATCCGCGACGTGCCGCTCATCGTGGCGCACGAGCTCATGCACTGGCAGCAGCCCGCGGAGCCCGAGCACGAGACGCTCCTCGCCCACGCGCTGCGCGAGGGCGGCGCCGACTTCGTGGCCGAGCTCGTGTCCGGCGGGACGGTGAACCGCGTGCAGCGCGCCTACGGCGATGCGCACCAGGACGCGCTGTGGCAGGAGTTCACGAAGGACATGGGCGGAACCGACTACAGCCACTGGCTCTACAACGGCAGCAGCGCACGCGACCGGCCCGCCGACCTCGGCTACTACGAGGGCTACCGCATCGCGAAGGCGCTCTACGACCGCAGCGCCGACAAGCACGCCGCCCTCGTCCGCATCCTGCGCCGGCGGGATGCCGCCGCGATCCTGCGCGACAGCGGCTACGACGGGCGAAAATGAGGTCGCGCCGCGGCTGGACCCGCACCAGCGCCGCGAGCGGGCGCCAGCCGCGCCCGCGGCCTACCGCTGCCGCAGCGCCAGCGCGGCGTCGCGCAGCGCGGCCGTCGCCTCGTCGAAGCGCGCGGCCAGGTCGGCCAGCTCGCGGGCGGTCCTCGCCTGGTCGCCGGCGCGGACCGCCTCGCTCACCGGGGGGAAGACCATGTTCGCGTAGCCGTTGTCCTCGTCCGCCACGTAGATGAGGTTCCGGTACCAGGAACGACCCACGAGCCCCGCCGGTCGGGTGAGCGCCCGCTCGACCAGGAGCAGCGCCTCGTTGGTGCGCTTCAGCACCGGCGCCGCCGGCGCCGCGGCGCCCGCCAGGGCCGAATCCCTCGCCGCCGTGAACGCGCGCGCGCCTTGCTCCATCCGGCCGATGGCCGCCGCCAGCGATTTCGTGTCCAGCGGCCAGCTCCGCGCCGAGAAGGCGCTGTCCAGCGCGGGCAGGTAGCCGCGCATCGTCGTCGCGTACTCCACGTAGTCGTACGGCAACACGTCGGCGTTGGCCAGCCGCAGCGCCATGGCCGCGCCGAGCTCCGCGGCCGCGACGTGGTGGCGGTACCCCGGGTCGCCGAAACGGGCCATCCACGCCGGGTCGTCGTACTGCGAGTGGTAGATCCCCTGCGCGCCGCCGAAGCCCCACTCGAGGATCGGGATGCCCAGGTGATTGTAGAAGCCCGCGTAGTCGGAGCCGCCGCCCGGGTCGCCCATGGGCGGCAGCGCGCCGGGCGCCAGACGGGACTGAGCGCGCCAGGCCTCCCAGAGACTCCCCGTCGTGTCCGGCGCCGGCACCTCCTCCGCCGCCGAGCGGAGTACCGCCCGCAGCGAGGGCGAGCCGCCCGCGCCGAAGCGCGGCCCGGACGCGATCATGTCCTGGTTCAGGTAGGCGATGCCGCCCTTCTCGAGCCGCAGCGAATCGTCCTCCACGTACTCGACCGAGCCCACGAGGCCCCACTCCTCGGCGTCCCAGGTGGCGAAGAGGAGCGTCCGCTTCGGCCGCTTGCCCGCCTTCAGCTGCTCCGCCACCGCGCGCGCGATCTCCATCACGCTGACCGAGCCGCTCACGTTGTCGTCGGTGCCGGGACCCCAGGCGTCCCGGTGCCCGCCGACCACGATGACCTCGTCCGGGAACTCGCTGCCGCGCACGATGCCGAAGGTGTCCCAGAGGTCCTTGTAGGCGTGCGTGGCCGCGTCCGTCTTCACCTCCACGCGCGCCACCACCGGGCCCGGGCCGACGTGGTAGCGGAACGGCAGCCCTCCCTGCCAGGCCGCCGGGATGGCCGTGCCGCGTACCCCCTCGAGCAGCTTCGCGGCGTTGCCGTAGGAGAGCGGGACGACCGGGATCTGCGGCATGAGCGAGTCGGGATCGATCCGGCGCGCCCCCTTCGTGCTCGGGTAGCCCGGCGTGCTCGGGTCCCCGTCCACGTTCAGGATGCTGCCGCGCTGCACGCCGGACGGCGGGCGCATTGGCCCCTCGGGGTAGACGTCGCCGCGCGCATAGCCGTCGTCGGCCGGGTCGCTGTAGATGAAGAGCGCCGCCGCGCCGTGCTTCTCCGCCTCACGGGCCTTGATGCCGCGGAACGAGCGGCCGTAGCGCGCCACCGCGATCTTGCCGCGCACCGAGACGCCCAGGGAGTCGAGCCTGGCGTAGTCCTCGATCAGCCCGTAGTTCACGTAGACGACGGGGGCGGTCACGTCCCCGGCCGCGCTGCTCCCGTTCACCGTCGGGTACTGCGCCTTCGCGCTCACCGCGTCGCCGGGCACCGCCGGCTCCGCCAGCGAGAGCTCCTCCGGATCCGGGCTGACGCGCCACGCGTGCACCTCCGTGGCGTGCGGCAGGTAGACGTTGTAGGTGCGTACCTCCGTGGGCAGCCCCCACGACTTCATGCGGCCGATCACGTAGTCGCGGGTGCGTGCCTGCGCCGGCGTGCCGGCCACGTGCGTCTCGCTGCTGAGCGCCACCGAGTGGGCGCGCGCGTCGGCCGTGTCCGGCCGCGTCACGGCATCGGCCTCGAGGGCGCGCTCGCGGGCGGAGCCGGCTGCCGTATAGCCGGGGAGCTGCTGCGCCGCGAGCGGCAGCGCACACAGGCAGAGAGCCGCCAGGGCGACCGGCAGGGCACGGTGAATCATCATCGAAAGTTTCCGCGTAGGGGGAGAGCCGGACGGGAAGATAGGACGGGGCGGCCGGGCCGGACAACCCGGGAGCGGAACCGCTCGTGGGATCCGCCGCGCGCCTCGGCGGTATAAGCAGGTACACTCCACGGAGACGACCATGCACGCGGTCGCGCACACGGAAGCCGGGCGCCGCAGCCCCTTCGCCGTCCTTCTCTCCAGCGCGCCATCCCAGATCCGCCGGGGCGCAGCGAGATACGTGGCCGCCGCCGTGGTGGTCCACGTGCTCCTGCTCGGGCTGCTGGTCTGGTGGACGACCCGGCCGAGGCCGATCACCCCGATGGAGAACGGCTCCTTCTTCGTCATCCGCCTGCCGGAAAGCCCGCCGGCGGAGCACCGCGACCTGGCGGCGCCGAACGGACGAGGCGCGGGCGGCGCGGCCGCGACGGGCGAGGAGTCGTCGAGAGGGGCCGCCGGGCCCGCCTCGCCCCCCGGCGGCGCGGCCGCCGCGCCCGCGCCGCTCACCGTTCAGGACATCATCGGCGGCCCGAGGTTCACCCCCTTCACGGTCCCGCCCAGCCTGGCCAACCGCGCCGACATCGTGCATGAGCTGTCGCTCCGCTTCACCCCCGAGCTGCAGCAGGCCGTGAGCAGGGCCCGCGTCATCGTCTGGATGCTCCTGGACGAGACCGGCTACGTGCGCAGGTCGATCGTTCAGCAGACGAGCGGCAACGCGGCGCTCGACCGGGCCGCGCTCGAGGTGTCCCACGACATGCGCTTCACGCCTGCCCTGAACGCCGGCGTGACCGTCCCGGTCTGGGTCTCCATTCCGGTCGAGTTCCGCAACGAGGCGGCCCTGCCCGCGGCGGACTCGACGGGAACGCCCAGGCGCGACACGACGGGCCTGCGGGACGCCTGACCCCACCGCCTCGGGCCGACCCTCCGCACGACGCCCGACCCCGACGAACGTTGCGGCGCCGATCCTCGCCACGCCATCTTGCGGCGTTCCCCAACATCCCCGATTCCCCTCCCGGGACGCATCGATGCCGACCCCGTCATCGCTCATTGCCGAGCAGGACCGCAGGCACGCCGCGGCCGCGCACGGCGGGAGGCCGCCCTCGAGCGAGGCGGGCCTCGAGCGCGTGATCGGCCCCTGGGGACTGGCCACGAACGCGGTCAATCTCACCATCGGCGCCGGCATCTTCGCGCTCCCCGCGGTCGTGGCGGCGATGCTCGGCCCCGCCGCCGTGCTCGCGTACCTGGTCTGCGCGGCGCTCATGGGACTGGTCCTGGCGTGCTTCGCGGAGGTGGGCAGCCGGGTCACCCGCTCGGGCGGCGCGGTGGCGTACGTCGAGGAGGCCTTCGGGCCGATGGCCGGCTTCCTGGCGTGGGTCTCCTTCGTCGTGGTGTACTCGGCCGGCTCCGACGCGGCCATCGCGCACGTCGTCGTGGGTGCGGCGGGCGCGGCGTGGGCCCCGCTCGGCGGCGCCGCGGCGAGCTCCCTCCTCCTGGCGGCCATCTTCGCCTGCGTCGCGCTGGTGAACGTGCGCGGCGTGCGGCAGGGGCTCAGGCTCTCCGCCGGAATGACCATCGCCAAGCTGCTGCCGCTCCTCCTCCTCGTCGCCCTCGGGGTCTTCGCCGTACGCTGGCGCGCCCTCACGTGGACGCGCTGGCCCTCCTTCGGCGAGCTCGGCGCCGCCTCGCTGGTGCTGTTCTACGCCTTCATGGGCCCGGAGAGCGCGCTCGGCGCGAGCGGCGAGATCCGTGACCCCCGGCGCACCGTACCGCGCGGCCTCTTCCTGGCCGTGCTCACGGTCACGCTCCTCTACCTGGCCGTCCAGACCACCGCCCAGGGGGTGCTCGGCGCCGACCTCGCGCGCGAGTCCGATGCCCCGCTCCGCGCCGTGGCCGCCCGCGTGGCCGGCTCGCCGGGCGGGCTCCTCATCGTGGCCGGCACCATCATCTCCGGGCTGGGCACCATCTCCGCCGACCTGCTCAACACCCCGCGCGCCTACCTGGTCGCGGCGCGCGACGGGATGCTGCCGCGCTCCCTCGGCCGCACACACCCGCGCTTCCGCACCCCGTGGCTGGCCATCATCGTCCAGGCCGCGCTCGCCCTCGCGCTCGCCCTCAGCGGCGGCTTCCGCGCCCTCGCCACGATCTCGAGCATCTCCGTGCTGCTCGTCCACCTTACGGTCGCCGCCGCGGCGCTGCGGCTGCGCTATCGGCCCGGGCGGACGGAGCAGGAGGCGGCGCCGGCCGCGGAGGCGGCGCGGCCCGGGACCCTCGCGGCGGAATCGTCGCCCGGAGGGAAGGCGACGCCGGCGCCCGCCGCCGACCGGCCCCTCTTCCGCACCCCCGGCGGCCCGCTGGTGCCGGTGCTCGCGATCGCGATCGTCGCCTGGCTCCTGGCCCAGTCCACCGCGCTCGAGGCCGGGGCAATGGCCGGCGTGCTCGCGACCTCGGCCGGCTGGTACCTGCTCCGCCGCCGCGCGCTGGCGCGGTCGTGACAGCGGACGTCGGCTTCGGGCGCCAATTGCGCGGCCGCGAGGCAGGGTGCGCCGACGCAGGCCGGATTCATTCCGCGCCCTCGGGCGGGAAGCGCGGGAGCGCGCCCGCGCGCCGCACCACCCGCCCCCCACCCGTCCGCTCCGCCTCGGCGTCGTACCGCTCGATGATCCCCCCGTAGAAGTCCAGCGTCCGGCGCGCGATGCTCGGCCAGCCGAACTCGCTCTCGACCCGCGCGCGGGCGGCGCGACCCATCGCCGCGCGCAGGGACGGGTCGTCCAGCAGCGTGTTCACCGCAGCGGCCAGGTCGCGCGCGAACTGCTCGGGGTGGCGCGGCTCGACCTCCGTGGGACCGCTGGCCTCCGGCGCCACCAGCAGGCCCGTCTCGCCGTGGGCGACCACCTCGGGGATGCCGCCGACGGCCGAGGCCACGACCGGCGTCTCGCAGGCCATGGCCTCCAGGTTGATGATGCCGAACGGCTCGTAGACGGAGGGGCAGACGAAGATCGCGGCCTCGCTGTAGAGCTGGATGACCTTCTCCCTGGGCAGCATCTCCTCGATCCACAGGATCGGGTGCGCGCTCGCCGAGCGGGCCCGCGCGACGGCGTCGCTCATCTCGCGCGCGATCTCGGGCGTATCGGGCGCGCCCGCGCACAGGACCACCTGCACGCCCGGGCGGAAATCCCTGATCGCGTTCACCAGGTGGACGATCCCCTTCTGGCGCGTGATGCGGCCGACGAACAGCACGAACGGCACGGCCGGGTCGATCCCCAGCTCCCGCAGCGTCGCCTCCCCCGGCGTCGGCCGGTACTGCGAGAGGTCGATGCCGTTGTGGATCACGCGGATCCGGTCCATCGGCACGCCGTAGAGCCCGTGCACGTCCCGCCGCATCGACTCCGAGACCGCGACCACGCCGTCGGCGTTCTCGTACGCCGTCGCCTCGATCCACGTCGAGACCCGGTACGCCGCGCCGAGCTGCTCCGCCTTCCACGGCCGGTGCGGCTCGAGCGAGTGCGTCGTCAGCACGAGCGGGACGTCCTGCAGGTGCTTCACCAGGCAGCCGGCCAGGTGCGTGTACCAGGTGTGGCAGTGGACGATGTCCGCGCCCGCGACCCTGCCGCTCATGACGAGGTCGTTCTGCAGCGTCGCGAAGAGCTTCCCGTGCCGCGGGTCGCTCACGGGCAGATCCGCCGGCGGCGACACGCCCTCCACCCTCGGGTTTCCCTCGGAGACGTGCTGGTCGCCGAAACAGAACACCTGCACGTCGTGCCGCCCCGCGTCGAGCGCCGCCAGCTCGCGCGTCAGGTACTCCACGTGCACGCCGGCGCCGCCGTACACGTGCGGCGGATACTCATTGGTCAGGATGACGATCCGCATCGCAGTTCCGAAGTTCGGGTCATCGCCACGGCGCCGCCCGCCCGCCCGCCGCAGATTATACGCCGGAGCCGCGGGCGGCGCCGGGCTTCCCCTTGTCTCGATCCCGCCGCCGTGGTAGCGTCGGAAGTACACCCCCACCGGAGACTCGCATGGCGATCACCCTCCGCATCAACGGGCGCTCCCGACGGCTCGAGGTCGAGCCCGACACCCCCCTGCTCTGGGTACTCCGCGACGCCGCCGGGCTCGTCGGCACGAAGTACGGCTGCGGCATCGGAGCCTGCGGCGCCTGCACGGTCCACCTCGACGGCAAGCCGACCCGCTCGTGCCGCACGCCGGTGTCCGAGGTCGGAGACCGCGCGATCACCACGATCGAAGGACTGTCACCCGACGTGACGCACGCGGTGCAGAAGGCGTGGATCGCCGAGGAGGTCCCGCAGTGCGGCTACTGCCAGTCGGGCCAGGTCATGTCCGCCGCCGCGCTCCTGGCCGGGAACGGGAGTCCGACGGACGACGACATCGATCGCGCGATGTCGGGCAACATCTGCCGGTGCGGCACCTACGACCGGATCCGGCGCGCGATCCACCGCGCCGCGCGGGAGGGCTGAGCCATGGCGACCATCACGAAGCTCGACCGGCGCGATTTCCTCAAGCTGACCGCGGCCGCGGGCGGCGGGCTGCTGCTCGGCATCTACCCCGACCTCGCGCGTGGTGATACCGCAACGACCGGCGCCGGCGCGCTCCAGCCGAACGCGTTCGTGCGTGTGGGCAATGACGGCACGGTGACGATCTGGTCGGCGCGCTCGGACATGGGGCAGGGCGTCCGCACGGCAATGCCGATGATCGTGGCCGACGAGCTCGACGCCGACTGGAGCACGGTCCGCATCCTTCAGGCGGATGCCGACCCGAGCCGGTACGGCCGCATGATGACGGTCGGCAGCTCCAGCGTGCGGGGCCACGCCTGGATGGCGCTGCGCCAGGCGGGCGCCACCGCGCGCCAGATGCTGGTGGCCGCGGCCGCCGCAGAGTGGCGCGTGCCCGCGGCGGACTGTCGTACGGAGAGCGGCCGGGTGTTCCACGACGCGTCGAAGCGGTCCGTGTCCTACGGCGACATCGCCAGCGCGGCGGCGGCCATGCCCGTCCCGGCCGAGCCGCGGCTCAAGGACCCGAAGGACTTCAAGCTGATCGGCAAGCGCATCCCGCTGGTCAACACGAAGCAGAAGGTCTCGGGCCGCGCCGCCTACGGCATCGACGCGCGCGTCCCCGGGATGAGTTTCGCCACGGTCGTGCATCCGCCGGTGTTCGGCGACTCGGTCCGCTCGTTCGATGCCACGCAGACGCGCGCGGTACCGGGCGTGAAGGAAGTCGTCCGCATCCCGAGCGGCGTCGCCGTCGTCGCCGGGAACACCTGGGCCGCGATCAAGGGGGCGCGCGCGCTCACGGTCGAGTGGCAGAGCGGCGGCTTCGCGATGAGCAGCGACGGGATCTTCCAGAGCCTCGCCGAGCTCGCCCGCACGCCCGGCATGCAGGCGCGCAGCGAGGGCGACGTCGAAGCGGCGCTGTCGGCGGCGCCGCACGTGGTCGAGGCGACGTACCAGGCCCCGTACCTCGCCCACGCCACCATGGAGCCGATGAACTGCACGGCCGATGTGCGCGCCGACCGCTGCGAGATCTGGGCGCCGACGCAGAACCCGCAGGGCACGCAGCACGCGGCCGCGCAGCTCACCGGCCTGCCGATCGACAAGGTCACGGTGCACGTGACGTACCTCGGGTGCGGCTGGGGGCGGCGCTCGCGCACGGACTTCGTGGAGGATGCGGTCGCGACCTCGAAGGCGATCGGCGCGCCGGTGCAGGTGCTGTGGACGCGGGAAGAGGACATGCGGCACGACCAGTACCGGCCGGCGGCGCACGTGGAGTTCCAGGGCGCGCTGGACGCGCGGGGTCGCGTGACCGCGCTCCGCGCACGCATCGCCACGCCACCGATCTCCGGGCGAGGCGATGGGGTGGACGGCCCGGCGGTGGACGCCATCGCGACCACGCCGTACGCCATCCCGAACCTGCGCGTCGATTACGGCAGGCCCGACATCGGCGTGCCGGTAGGGTACTGGCGCTCGGTCGGCCCGTCGCAGAACGCGTTCTTCATCGAGAGCTTCATCGACGAGCTGGCGTATGCAGCGAAGCGCGACCCGCTCGACGTGCGGCTCGAGCTGCTGTCCGGCACGCCGCGGCTGAAGCACGTGCTCGAGGTCGCCGCGGAACGCTCGGCCTGGAAGACGCCGGCTCCGGCCGGGCGGGCGCGCGGCCTGGCCGTCGCCGAGCTCGACGGCTCCTACGTCGCCGAAGTGGCCGAGGTCTCGGTGGACAACGGTCGCCCGCGCGTCCACAAGGTCTGGTGTGTGGCCGACTGCGGCCGCGTGATGCACCCCGGCATCGTCGAGGCGCAGCTCATGGGCGCCATCATCGGCGGCCTCACCGCGGCGCTCTACGGCGACATCACCGTCGAGAACGGGCGCGTCCAGCAGGGGAACTTCAACGACTACCGCATGGTGCGGATGAGGGAGGCGCCGGAGTACGACATCTTCCTCGTCCAGAGCGAGGAGGAGCCGGGCGGCGCGGGCGAGCCCGGCGTGCCGCAGATCGCGCCGGCGGTCGCGAACGCGATCTTCCGTCTGACGCGCACGCGCGTGCGCCGGCTGCCGATCCGACTGGCGACCCGCGCGGCGGTCGGAGCGCAGAGGTCGCGGTAGGCGGCGTCACTCCGCACGTAGCGAGACAGTGGGGTCCACCCCCGCGGCTCGCCGCGCCGGCGCCCACGCGGCGACGCCCGCCACCAGCGTCATGAGCGCGAGCACGCCTACGTAGGTGGTCAGGTCCAGGCGCGACACGCCGAAGAGCATCGAGGCGAGCAGTTGGCTCGCGGCATAGGCGCCGGCGAGCCCGATCACCGCCCCGATCGAAATGAGGGAAAGAGCGTGGCCGACCACGCCTCCGACCACGTCGCCCGGGCTCGCGCCCAGCGCGGAACGGATCCCGATCTCGCGGGTCCGCTCGCTCACGCTCCCCGAGACCACCCCATAGAGCCCTACCGCGGCCAGCAGGAGCGCGGCCAGCGCGAAGGCTTCCATCGCGGAGAGGGCGAAACGCCGCTGCCCGGCCGACGCGGCGATGAAGCCGTCCATCGTCTCGACGCGCACGATCGGCACGTCCGCGCTCACCGACCAGATCGCGCGCTTCAGCGCCGGCACGAGGGCCGCGGGGTCGCCTCCGCTCGAGCGCACGACGAGCGACTCCACGTTGTCCACCCAATCCCATTGGCCGTCCACCACGTAGAAGGCGTCGGGCGCGCGCACGGCGAGCGAGTACTGCTTCACGTCGCCCACCACCCCGACGACGATGTCCCACGGCCGATCGCCCCCCATCTCCGGTCCGAAGCGCGCGCGTTTCCCGATGGGATCGGCGGTTCCGAAGAGCCTGCGAGCGAAGGACTCGTTGATGACCACCGCTTCGGGAGCGCCCGGGCGATCGGTGGCGTCGAGCAGCCGCCCGCGGACGAGGGGGATTCCCATCGTCCGGAACCAGCTCGGCGTGACGGCGTAGCGCAGCGCGCTCCCGTCGGCTCCGGCCTTCGACTCCGGCCGGTCCTGCCACTCGTATCCGTAGCCGTCCACATCGCCGCTCAGCGGGAGCTGGCTCGTGAAGGCCGCGCGCTCCACGCCTGGCACCGCGCGCACCGCCTCCAGCGTCTGCTGGAGGAACTGGAGGCGGGCGGTGTCCGAGTCGAACGTGTGGCCGGCCTCGACGACCTGCATCGACACCAGGTGCGAGGGGTCGAAGCCGGGCGTGACCGACATCAGCCGCTGCACGCTCCGCAGGAGCAGCCCGGCGCTCACCAGAAGGACGAGCGCGAGCGCCACCTCGGCGACGACGAGCGCGTTGCGCGCGCCCCCGCGCGAGGCCGTCGCACGGCGTCCGAGGCGACCGAGCTGCCGCGCGACCTCCGAGCGGAGCACACCCAGCGCGGGCGCCAGCCCGACCACGATCCCCACGAGCGCGGCGAGCACCAGGCCGAACGTGAAGACGCGGCCGTCCAGACGGATGGCATCGAGGCGCGGGAGCCCCGGCGGCGCGAGCGCCACCAGGCCCTGCACGCCGAGCTGCGCGACCCCGAGGCCGAGCACCCCACCCACCAACGCCAGCACGACGCTCTCGGTGAGAAGCTGCCGGACGAGCCGGCGGCGCGGGGCGCCGAGCGCGAGCCGCATCGCGAACTCGGCACGGCGCTGCGCGCCCCGCGCGAGCAGGAGGTTCGCCACATTCACCGATGCGGTCGCCAGGAGGAGCAGCACCGCGCCGATCATGGCGAAGAGGGACGCGCGGACCCGGCCGCTCACGACGTCCTGGAGAGGACGCACGGCAAGTCCGTGCTCGAGGTTGGCCCAGTAAGGGCGGGGGAACTGCGGGAGCGGCACCTCTCCGATGGCGACGGACTCCCGTGTAGCGGCCTCGGCGGTCGTCCCCGCGGCCAGCCGCGCCACGAGCTGATAATGGTGGCCCCACTCACGGGTGTCGAGCTCGGCCGTCGCGCGCTCCCGCAGAGGCGACCAGACGCTCGTGGCCGGCGCGATCACGTTCGTGAAGCCGTGCGGCATCACCCCGATCACCAGATACGGATCCCCGTTCAGGTCGATCGTGCGCCCCACGACCGCGCGAGCTCCGCCGAACCGCCGCTCCGCGAGCCCGGCGCTCAGAATGGCGACGTTGGGCGCGCCCGGCTGCTCGTCCGCCGCGGTGAACCCGCGCCCTACCACCGGCACCGCCCCGAAGACGCCGAAGCAGCCCGCGGTCACGCGCTCCCCGCCGAGCTGCTCCGGCTCGCCCGTGCCGGTCAGCGACGGCCGCCACGGGTCGGCGGCGGCCAGCGCCTCGAAGGAGTGGCTGCGCGCCTGGATCTCCTGGAACGTCCCGAGCGTGGCAGGCATCGGAACGCCATCCCGGTTGCGGTCGTCCACGGTGACCAGGCGGCGCGCGCTCGGGAAGGGAAGCGGCTCCAGCAGAATCGGGCTCGCCACGCTGAACACCGCGGCGCTCGCGCCGATGCCGACGGCCAACGTCGCCACCGCCGTCACGGTGAACGCGGGGCTCCTCCAGAGACGCCGCAGCGCGTAGCGCGCGTCCAGCACCGTCGTCTCGACAACCCGCTCCCACCCCGACGTGCGCACCTCCTCGCGCACCATGCCGGCGTCCCCGATCTCCAGGCGCGCCGCCCGGCGCGCCTCCTCCGGCGTGAGCCCCCGCGCACGGTGGGCCGCGATGGTGCGCTCGAAGTAGTCCCGGACCTCGTCGGCCACATCGCCGTCGGCCTCGCCCGGGCGGAAGAGCGCCCGCAGCCCGCGCACCAATGGACGCAGCGGCGACATGCGTCAGCCCTCCGCCTCGAGCAGCCGTATAACCGCCGCCGAGCGCCGCTTCCAATCGGCCGTCTCGGCCTCCAGACGCTTCCGGCCGGCGCGCGTGAGGGTGTAGTACCTGGCGCGGCGCGCGTTCTCCGTCTGGCGCCACTCGGCGTCCAGCAGGCCCGCGCGCTCGAGGCGCTGGAGCGCGGTGAGCAGCGAGCCGGGGTTCACCTTGAATACGTCGCGCGAGATCTGCTCGATGCGCCGCGCGATCCCGAAGCCGTGCATCGGCTCCAGGCTGAGGGTCTTGAGGACGAGCAGATCCAGCGTCCCCTGGATGACGTCGGTTTTGGGCTGATTCGGCTGATCCATGGCGACAGGATACCGCCGCTCATCATGATTGTCAACATGTGAGGGTCAGGGGCAAGCTGCATCCGACCGACGCGGCACTCCGCCGCGGGCCCCCCGAGGTCCGGCGGGAGAGTGCAGCACCACCCGGCGGATGCCCGGGCCGAGGCAGTCCTCCGGAGGCCGGAAGTCGGTGGTGGGGTGGACGGATCGGCCGCGACCGGCTTGCTTTATGGCCTAGAGTACTTTAACGTTCGGCCGTTCCTGGACCTGCTGGCACGCCAGACGCCGGCCCTGGCGGCCGCGTGGGCATCCGACGATCTGCTGGGGCGGTGACGATGACGACATCACTGATGGGCCGGGCCGGCCGCTACCTGGGCGATGCGCTACGCGGCGTCCGTCGGGCTCCCGTGGAGGTGATCGCCACGCTCGTGGTGGCGGCAACGTTCTCCTGGGCGTTGCAGTCGAAGGCGGGCGATGCGGCGTTCCGGGCGTGGTCGGAGATCGCGGTGGCGTGTGCGCTGCTGCTCGTCCTCGCCTGGACGGGGACGCTGCTGCACGCGATGGGGCGGTGGGACGCGGCGCGGCGTTGGGCGTTCACGTTGGGCGGCGCGCTCGTCGTGGGGATCTACGCCTGGACGCTGGCGGACTTCCGCTACGAGGCGGAGGCCTGGCGCGCGGGGCTGCTCCTGGCCGCGGCGGTGGTGTGGCTGGTGGCGCTGCCGGCGTTCGGCGGGCGAGGCGAGTCCGGCGAGGAGCGGACCGTGCGGATGCGTCGCGTGGACGGCCGTTTCGTTCTCCGCGTCATCGGCGCGGTGCTGTACGGCGCCGCCCTCTTCGCCGGCCTGGCGCTGGCGCTCGCCGCGGTGGACAACCTCTTCGAGCTGCATTTCGAGGGAGAGATCTACGGACACGTCTGGGGGTGGATCGCGTTCGTGCTGATCCCGTGGATCGTGCTCGGAGGCCTGGAGGATTACGTCCGCGCCCCGGCGGAGCCCGGGCCGGCCGGGGGACCTGGAGCGAGTGGAGAAACGGCGGGGCCGGCCGGCGCGGGGTCGTCCGGGGTCGCCTCCGTCGCCTGGCGAATCGCCCTGTGGCTGGTGCCGCCGCTGCTCGCGCTGTACACGCTGATCCTCTACGCGTACGTGGTCCGGATCCTGGTGACGGGGGAGATCCCGAAGAACCTGGTCTCGCCAATGGTGCTGGCGGCGGGCGGGCTGGCGGCGCTGGCGCTGCTGCTGTTCGATCCGAGGCCGGGCCGCGGCGGCCTCGCCCGGGGGCTCCGACTCGCACCCGCACTGTTCCTGCCGCTGGCGCCGCTGGGGTACTGGGCGCTGCTGGCGCGCATCGGCCAGTATGGCTGGACGGAGTTCCGGGTGGTACGACTGGTCGTGCTGAGCGCGCTGGTGGCGCTGGCGATCGCGGCGGGGATCCAGCTCGT
Source organism: uncultured Gemmatimonadales bacterium (assembly GCA_963708135.1). Lineage (GTDB taxonomy): Bacteria > Gemmatimonadota > Gemmatimonadetes > Longimicrobiales > RSA9. The sequence goes on from OY970192.1 coordinate 3,816,317, forward strand.
GCGACGGCGCGCGTTCACCCTCCACGCGGCGCCCGTCGTGCTCGCGGTGGCCTTCCTGCTGAGCGCCGTGGGGCCCTGGAGCGCGCTGGCCGTCTCGCGGCGGAGTCAGGAAGGGAGGCTGGCCGGGGCGCTGGCGGAGGTGGGGAGCGCGCGCCAAGCGGCCCCCCCGCCGACCGCCGCGGCCACGGCTGGGCCGACCGCCGACTCGTCGCGGGTGGTGCCCGCCGCGGCGTACGCGCAGATCCGCGAGAGCGCGCGTTACCTGGCCGGGCACTTCGGCCCCCGTGCGCTGCCCGCGCGCCTGGCCGGCTTCGCGGGGGAGCAGTCGGAGGGGGTGGACTACGCGGCGCGGCTGGGACTCCGGCCTGATTCGCCCGCCGCGCGGGAGGGACTCGCCATCGGCGGAACGCTCGGCCGGGGATTGCCCCTCGAGATCGGAGGCGGAACCGCCTACCGGGTCTCCTGGACGAGGGGCCCGCGCGGGCAGGATCGCCCGGAGGGCGCGGTCGCGCCCGGGGATCGGAGCCCGGTCGGCGTCGCCTTGCGCAGCGGCCTGCAACTCGAGCTGAGCGTCGGCGGGCGGGTGCTTGCGGCGGACCTGGGCCCGCTGATGCGCGAGCTCGAGCGGACGGCCGACCCGCGCGGGCCCGGCCAGCTGCCGCCGAACCACGCGCTCGTGCCGCTCGCCGACACGGCCGGGGACCGGGCCGGCGACTTCGTGGTCTGGGATCTCAGGGCGTATGCGGATTCCACTGGTTGGCGGCTCCAGCGGGTGGAAGGGCTGGCGGTGGTGAGCCGGAGGTGAGGGGCCGAAGCACCGCGGGTAGTGTGGCGCGGGGCGTCGGCGGGAACGTTTCTGGCGGGCGCACCACGACGCCATGAAACTGACATCTGCTTCGCCGAAACGAACGATCGCGACGATCGCATTCGGAGCCGTCCTGGCGCTCGCCGCATGCCGGCGTGACGCCAGGAACGACACCGAGGATCTGATCGACGCCACGCCGCCGCCGCCGCCACCGGTCCAGGTGTCACGCTTCAGCGTGCCGCTCCATTACGACTTTACAGCCGTGCTGCGCGACGTCGAGCGCGTCGTGCCGACGACGCTCGGCTCGCTGGACAGCGTCCGGATGGTCGGCAACGACACTCACCACCATTACGCATTCGAGGCGGATCGCGGTCCGTTTACCGCCTTTGCCGAAGGGCGGCTCCTGCATCTGCGCGCAACGCTCTCCTATACCGCACGCGGCTTCTACAAACCGGTGATTGGTCCCACGATCAGCGCCGGTTGCGGCGGCGACTCCGTGCGCCCGCGCATCGTCGTCGAGCTGGCGACGCCGATCACGCTCACCGCCGATTGGCACCTCGCCTCGCATGCCGAGCTCGTCCACCTCGAACCCGCGTCCACCGAGCAGCGCGACCGCTGCGACGTGAGCATCCTGCATTACGACGTCACGGATCGCGTCATCGACGCGGCGCGAGCCGGGATCGCAGCTCATCTGTCCGACATCGACAGCAAGATCGGCGAAGTCGAGGTGCGCGATCTCTTTGTCGGCTGGTGGGGGCTGCTGTCTCAACCGATTCAGCTGACGGATGGGGTGTGGCTGACGCTCGGACCCGAGCGCCTGCGGATCGGTCGAGTGAGTGGCGAAGGTCACGTGCTGACCGTGCCGGTCACCCTCGACGCACATCCGCGGATCGTGACGTCGGTCGATGAGCCGCACGTCGATACCCTTCCGCTTCCCCCGCTCGGCCGCGACACGGTCGCCAACGGCTTTCACGTCGTGATGGATGGATTGGTCGACTACGAGGCCGCGACCCTGGCCGTAGGCGTCGCGCTCGCCAACAAGAGCATCACCGAAGCTGGAAAGACCGTCACGATATCGTCGGTGCGAGTCAACCCGGCGTCCCAACGACGTCTCGCGCTCTCCGTTACCTTCACCGGCGACGCGAACGGTACGCTCCTGCTCCTCGGCACGCCGGTCCTCGACTCGACGAAGCTCGAAATTGCGGTGCCGGATCTCGACTACGACCTCGCCACGGACAGTCAGCTCCTCAACACGTACGCGTGGCTTCGGTCCAATGCGCTGCGATCGACACTGCGTGAAGAAGCCCATGTCCCTGTCGCACCGACGCTCGACCGCGCCAAAGACCTCCTGCTCCAGGGCCTGAATCGCAAGATTGGCGATGTGCTGACACTCAGCGCGACCGTCGATACGGTCGCGGTGCGCGGAGTATACGTGACGCGCGCCGGCATCGTCGTGCGCGCCGAGGCGACAGGCCAGGCCGGCGTAGCGGTCAGGCAGCGCTGAAGCCCGCTGCACGGGCTTCGCACCGGCACACTCTACGACGAGGCGCCCCCCTCGTGACGCCTGGGCCGGGTTCAGCGTGATCCCCGGGAGCGCCCGCGCCACCCGCCGGCGACCGGGGGTGTCATGATCGGGCTGTCCAAAACGTTGTAGTGATATCCCAAGTTCTTCGCGCTTCGATCAGAGTCAACGCGTGCCATGGCGACGGGCGCCGTACCGGCCGCGCAGGAGCGGCACATATCGGGTTCAAGCTTCCGCTACCGCACTGTCCAGATCCGGCGCGGCGCCCCCACGCATTTAGGCCAGTCTCATCCTGCTGGCGGCCGCCGCGTCCCGCCGGGACCACAGCCGGGCCGGGGAATCGCCCGATTCGCGATTCCAACTATCTCTCTATCCACAGGGGGTCTCTATTGGCTCCAATCGACTCTCGTTGACCAACGCTCCAACGCGCATGACACCCCGGCTGTGTAGACCCTGCGGGCAGCACGAGTTGGACGCGACGGCACCCGGCGCTGCTCGGGCGAGGTCTCCTGTACGGCCGCCAGTGCAATCGGACGAATCAGGCGCAAGCTGAAGTTGTCCAGCAATGCGTTCGGGCGCTGAACGCGTTGGGAAAGGATCCTCAAATCCGGAGAGGGGCCTCTCATCATGAAGAAACCTTTATTTCTCGCCACTGTCGCGGTTTGCATGCTCGCGTCCCCGGCCCTGGCACAGCAAAAAACGGTGACGGGAAAGGTCAGCGATGCGCAGGGTACTCCATTGGCCGGCGCGCAGATCGCCATCAAGGGGACGTCCCTTGGCGCGCTGACCAACACCGAGGGGACGTATTCGATCCAGGCTCGGCCCGGCCAGGTGCTGCAGTTCAGCTACCTCGGCCATGCGACGGTCGAACGCACTGTGGGTGCCGCCAACGTCATCAACGTCACGCTGCGCGCGGCAGCCATCAACCTCGAGGCCGTCGAGGTCACGGCGCTCGGACGGACGGCCGCACGCCGAACCCTGGGCACCTCACAGCAGACCGTGCAGGGTGCCGCCATTGCCCAGACGCAGCGACCGGATTTCCTGAATGCGCTCTCCGGGCGCGTTGCCGGCGTGGATGTAACTACCACCTCCGGCGTTCCGGGCGCTTCCAGTCTGATCACCATCCGCGGCGTCAGCTCGATCAGCAGCAGCAACCAGCCGCTCATCATCGTGGACGGTCTTCCGGTCAACAACTCGACCATTGCCACAGTGGCCTTCGCGGCGGACAGGCCCAACACGAACGCGGCGTTCGACAACCGCGGGATCGACTTCACCAACCGGGCTTCGGACTTCAACCCCGAAGACATTCAGTCGATCACCGTGCTGAAGGGGCCGGAAGCGGCCGCACTCTACGGCATTGACGCGGCAAATGGCGCTATCGTCATTACCACCAAGCACGGCACGCCGGGTACCGGCGGCCTGGAGTACAGCAACAGCATTCAGATCGCCAGCATAGCGAAATACCCCGAGATCCAGAAAGTCTACGGCCCCAGCGGTCTGTATGGCGACAGCTACTCCTATTTCGGGGACAAGTACGCACCGGGCACGACGTTCTACAACAACATCGAGGGCTTCTTCCAGACGGCCGTGACCCAGAAACACAATCTTGCGTTCAGCGGGGCCACTCCAGACAACCGCGTGAACTACCGTATTTCGTCCAGCCTGACGAAACAGAAGGGTATTGTCCCGAATACCAAGTACGACCGCATCAACGTCATGGCCAACTCTCAGGCCCAGGTCACGAACTGGCTGCATGCCGATGTCGTGATGCAATACGCCTACGACACCAACCACCAGCCTCTGCGCGGGTCCGCCGCCGGGCCCCTGCTCGGGTTGCTCGTCTGGCCGGATACGGTCGACGCGCAGAATTGGCTCACCGCCGCCGGTACGCGGCTCAGGCTGACTACCCTGTCGGAAGGGTCGGAACTGGACAACCCCTATTTCGCCGTCAACAAGAATCAGAACAACAACAAGACGAACCGACTCAACGTCAACTTCGGATTCAGCGTTTCGCCGTTCTCCTGGGGCTACCTCAAGAGCAACATTGGTGTGGACAACTACACCTCCAATTATCTGGTCCTCAGGCATCCGGAGAGCACGCTGGGGTACTCGAACCACGGCATCATCGACCAGTCAGACGTGATGACGCGCAATATCAACGCGCAGACGGTTTTCAACTTCAACCGGTACGACATCACAAAGGGCATGTCGATCAGCGGCTTTGTCGGAAACTCCATCACCAATGACAGAAACCAGGCGGATGGTACCGAGGGGTTGGATTTCCTGGACCCCAACTTCGTTTCCGTCAACAACGTGAACCTGCAGGCGAGCACCAGCAATCTGTACCGCCGCCGCCTGGTCAGCGCGTTCGGTTCCGCGACGCTCAACTTCAACGATTACCTCTACATCACGGGCACCGGCCGCAACGACTGGACATCGACGATTCCCCAGGAGCGCAATTCATTCTTCTACCCGTCCGTTTCCGGGAGCTTCGTCTTCTCGGACGCGTTTCCAGCGGTTCGCCAGTTCATGACGGGGCGGTTGCGGGCCGCCTATGCCGAGGTCGGCAGAGATGCGCAGCCCTACTCGTATCGGCCGTCGCTGCTGCACAGAACGACGTCCTACGGGGGCTACAGCTACAACTACTGGGGCCCGAATCTGAATCTCAGGCCCGAGTTTGCCAGATCCTACGAGGTCGGCACCGAGCTGGGCTTCCTGGATGATCGCCTCGGCCTGGATGTCTCGCTTTACCGCAAGACCACCCGGGATCAGATCGTTCAGAACATTCGTGGCAGCTACGCGACGGGGTTCGTTCTCTTCAACCTCAACGGGGCGTCGACCCGAAATCAGGGTGTCGAGGTGACGCTGCGCGGCAGTCCGGTTCTGGGCAGACGCTTCTCCTGGGACGTTATCGCGAACTTCGCGGCGGAGCGCGGCAAGGTGTTGAGCCTGCCGCACGAGCTGCCGGAATCCTATAACTCCGACACCTGGCTCTACGACGGAGTCCGCAACGGGACCAGGCCGGGCCTGTCGACGATGTCGCTCATGGGTCAGTTCTATCAGCGGGTGGAAACGGACAGTGCGGGGATGAAGGGTGCGCTGTTGATCGATCCGACGACGGGTCTGCCGCTGCTGCATGCGGACTTCATCGATGCTGGATTCGATCGGCAACCCGACTTCACGCTCGGCATCGGTAACACGTTCCGCTACAGGAGCTTCACGCTGGATTTCCTGTTCGACATCCGCAAGGGTGGTGACGTCTACAACGCGACCGAGCAGTACCTCACGGCCAGGGGGTTGTCCACGCAGACGCTGGATCGCGAGACGCCGCGCGTGGTCAAGGGGGTCATCCGGGATGGGAACGAGAACAGCCCCAATCCAACCGTCAACAACATCGAGGTCACCCCGGCCGATGAACCGCAGTACTACACCAACATGAGCGCCGAGGATTTCATCCAGCGCAACGTCAACTGGTTGCGGCTGCGCGATGCGACGCTCTCGTATCAGTTGCCGGCCAACAAGATCCTGCATGCCCACACGGCCAGCATCTACATCACGGGGACGGACCTGCTTCTCATTACCAACTACACCGGGCTGGACCCGATCGTCAACGGCAATACTGCGGCAGTGGGCGGATCGAGCGGAGTTGGCATTGATTTCGGCAATTTCCCGATGCCGCGCGCGTTCAACTTCGGCATCAGAGTGGGGTTTTAACCATGAAATTCACGATGAAGCCGATCAGAAAAGCAGGTGCAGTGCTTCTCCTGGGCGTCGCCACCCTGAGCGCGTCTGCCTGCCGGGATTTCCTGGACGTCAACAAGAACCCCAACGGGCCTGAGGTGGTCAGTGCCAACCTGTACCTGCCATCCATGATCCACTGGATGGTGACGTCTCCGCAGTACGACGGCCGCTACGTGAGCCTGTACAACCAGGAGTTCGTGTACCCGTACGGCGGCTATCGGCGGAACGATTTCCAGAGGATGGGCTACCTGCCGGGCAGCGACGTCGGTGGCGAGCAGTGGCGAATGACCTACTGGCTGTTCGGGCAGAACCTCATCGACATGATGGACGAGGCCCGGGCCGAGCAGCGCTGGGACGTGCTGGGCGTGGGTTACGTGCTCAAGGCCGTTGGCTGGCAGGACGTAACGGATATGCACGGCCCGATCATCATCAAGGAAGCGTTCGACCAGACCAGGTTCAGCTTCGACTACGACTCGCAGGAGTACGCGTATCAGACCATCCAGGACGACCTGGACAGTGCCATCGTGTACTTGCAGAGGACCGATGGCGCCGTCAACGCGTCGTATCTGGCGCAGGGCGACCACATGTACAACGGCGATCGCGCCAGCTGGCTCAGGTTCGCCTATGGCCTGCTCGCCCTCAACCTGAATCACTACTCGAACAAGGCGAGCTACGATCCGCACGCGGTGATTGCCGCGGTCGACAACTCGTTTACCAGCAACGCGGACGATGCGGAACTCAAGTATCCCGGCCAGCAATCGAACGATGACCTCAATTTCCTGGGGCCGACGCGCGGCAACTTCCCCTACTACCGGCAGTCGGACTTCATCGTGCACCTGATGGACGGTACCGAATTCGGCGGAACGGTCGATCCGCGTATGAGCCGCATGCTGTCGGCGGCGCCCGACAACCAGTATCGTGGCGTCAATGTGAACGATGACAGCTGGGGTGACCTCACGACCGACCAGCGGCCCAACAACGTCTACGGCTACCCTGGCGCCACGCGCGTCGGCCTGCCCGGGAAGTACATCTTTTCCGATAAGGCCGAGGTTCCGGTGCTCACCTACGCGGAGCTGCAGTTCATCAAGGCGGAGGCCGCTTTGCGGGCGGGCGACCAGGGAACGGCGTTGATGGCCTACAAGAACGGCATCTCGGCTTCCATGGATTTTGTCAACAAGCACAACCTGGATGACGGGCAGTGGCCAACCCAGATCACGGCCGATGAGAAGGAGGCCTTCCTGTCCGACCCGAACATCGTGCCGTCCATGCTCACGTTGTCCCACGTCATGTCCCAGAAGTTCATCGCGCTGTGGGGCTGGGGCCACGATGAGATCTGGATGGATCTGCGCCGCTATAATTACACCGACATGGATCCGGTCAGCGGCACCGAGGTGTTCCGCGGTTTCGGAGTGCCGACGAATCTCTACGGCGACAACAACGGCAAGGTTGTCGAGCGCATGCGGCCAAGGTACAATTCCGAGTACGTGTGGAACCAGGCTGGTCTGGCGAAGGTCGGCGGCCTAGCCCCCGATTACCACACCGTGCCGGAATGGATCACCGAGCCCTGAGCGGGACCGGATGTGACCGGACATCGCCGGCATCCTGACCCGTGAACGCGGGAATGCGGAGGGCGGACATGAGCCAACGTCTCCCATGTTCGCCCTCCGCGTTGCTTTTTGCAGCGTATGAGATCGGGACAACCTGATCAGGAGGGAAACGTGACGTTTTCGGTGCCAGGCCGTTCCCGCTCCACGTTCTTGCGCGGCGGATGGTGGGCCGCGATTCCGCTCGTCATGGCCACGGCACAGCCGGTTGTCGTGCAGGTGCGCGAGTACGAGGGATCCACGACGGCCAATGTCGTCGCCTGGAGCTCCAGGCGTCCGAATTGGGGGCTGCGAACCGCCGTACGCAAGAACGGATCGCTGGAACGCGACCACTACGTTTTCGTCAACACGATCTTTCTCGGACTGAAGTCCTCACCGCGGTTCGTGAAGATGCTCGAGCCGCGCGTACGGAATCTGGAGACCACGATCGTCTCGAACGATGTTCACAGCTGCTACCGGAGCGATCTGTGCTCCCCGCGCTCCTACCTGGCCGCGCGCGTTCCTGATCGACTGTTGCAGGCCAGGCCGGACAGCATCGTGCTGGTGTTGCCGTCCGAAAGAGACGCCAGTGGTCAGGTCACGATCAGGATCACGACCAATGTGATCACGCCCTACGTTGCGACGGTCGATTCGCTGGTCGCCGCGCGCAAGAAAAAGTAGCCGTCCGCTCACCAGATCTGAACGCTCGACATGGACAGAGTCGGCTGCACGAACAGTTGAATCCTCATGCCGGGCTGGAACAGGAAGGCCGGAAAGGTGAACGCACCGTCGGCTCCCACCACCTCGGCCTGGAACTGAAGCTCCGGCCGGGCCAGCAGCTGCCGGGGAATGCGCAGGTCGCGCGTCTTCAGAGCGGGCACGGTTCCAACCAGGATCCGCGTGCCACCCAGAATCGCCCACACGTCCACCGGGGCATTGTGATTGTTCTGAACGATGACTGTCGGCTGATCCGAAGGTGCCGGCTGGGCGCCTTCGTCGTTCGCCGTTGCACCTGCGCATGCGGCAAGAAGCAGCACCAGGCTCGCCCCCGAGTAACTCCGTATCTTCGACATCTCCCCGCTCCTCCTGCGCTGCAGTGGGCAGGGCCCTGCGAACGGGCGAACCGCGCACCGCGTAAAGCCTTGCGAAGTCGGTGCAGAAGTCGTTCCAGTCGCGACGGCGAGGGCCCCACCACCGCGGGCGCAGGCTGAGCTCACGGTTCTCTAAGACCGTCGGGGTGCAGGCCGACTCCCTATTCCCGATCCCACACGGGCCCCGCCCCCCTGCCATCTTCGGTGCCACACCACCGCGCGCTACCACCTCCCACTGGTGGCGCTCGTGCCACGCAGGTTTCTGGCAGGCAAGACGGTTGCCCTGGATTCACAAAGCGGCCTATATAGGGGCGCAAATCGCTCTACCGAACGAGGCCCCCCATGCAGCCCCCCGTGATCGTCGTGCCCGGCATCACCGCGTCCGTCCTGCGCGACCTCTACCCTTCGGAGCCCGAGGCCGTCTGGACCATCGTGAAGAAGCAGTACGACCGCGTCGCGCTGCACCCGGACGACCTGCGCTACGAGCGGGGCGAGCCGGCCAGGGTGGTGCCGGAGCGCGTCTTCGGCGTGCCGTACGATGGGTTGATCGACGAGCTGCGCCACAACCTGGCGGACCACGAGGACCAGCCGGTGCCCGTGTTCGCCTTCCCGTACGACTGGCGCATGCCACTCCAGCCCGTGCAGGAGCAGCTCGCGGCGTTCATCGGAGAAGTGATCGGGCGCACGTCGCTGCTCCGGCACTACCACGCGGCCGGGTACGCGGACGACCCGAAGGTCAACCTCGTCGGGCACTCGATGGGAGGCTTGATCATCACGGGCCACCTCGCCGCCACCGGAGATAGGCGGGTGCGCCGCGTGGCGACGCTGGCCGCGCCGTTCCGCGGCTCGTTCGAGGCCGTGATCAAGGTGGCGACCGGCACCGCGGAGCTCGGCATGGGGAAATCCGCCTCGCGCGAGCGCGAGGTGGCGCGGCTCACGCCGTCGCTCTACCACCTCGTGCCTTCGTACGGGGATGCCGTGATCGCGGAGAAACCGGAGTGGCGAGATCTCTACGACCCGGACGCCTGGCAGCCGAGCGTGGCGCAGACGATCGCCGAGTACATCCGGCTCTACGGCCTCGATCCCGCGCGCGCACGCTCGGGCCGGGAGGCCCAGGCGCGCGAGATCCTGGCGACGCTGCTCGAGCAGGCGCAGGGGCACCGCCGCGCCGTCGAGGACTTCACGCTCTCCAGGACCGGCCTCACGGATGACGACTGGCTGTGCATCGTGGGTGTGGGCGAGGAGACGCGCACGAAGCTGCGTATCGTGGACGATGGCCGGGGCAATCCGTTCTTCGACCTGTCGTCCGCCCAGCGCGTGAACGGCTATCCCCATCCGAAGACCGTGGCCGGCCAGGTGGTCGAGCAGCTCTGGGACACGGGCGATGGCACCGTCCCCTACTTCGGCGCGCGTGCCTCGTTCATCCCGCTCAGCAAGGTCGTGGCGCTGTGCGACGGCGACTTCGGCTACTGGGAGCTGCGCGACCGCTTCCTCGAGGGAGTGGCCGGGCTGCACGGGCTGCTCCCCGCCATGTCCGTGGCGCAGAAGCTGGTGGTCGCGCACCTGCGCGGCAAGGCTGGCGAGCCGGGACGCGCGGGCCCGGGCCTGTGGGGCCGCCGCGCGCCCGACCTGGCGATCAACGTCGAATGGGAGCCGCCGATCCGCGGCCTGCGCGAGAAGCCGCCCGCGCCGGCCGTGGGCCTGCCTGTCGCGTGAAATCAAGCATCGCGCCGCAGGCGCCGCGTGCGCGGCCGCAGCCGGCGCATTACACTGTCCGGGTCAACCCGCTTTCCCGACCTCAGGACCTGATCGATGACGACGCGACCCTCGACGCTCGCCGGCGTCACGCTTGCCGTGGTGCTCGCCGCCGTTTCCGCGCTGCGGACGGCGCCGCTCCGCGCGCAGACGTTCCCCACGAAGGACGCCACGCTGCGGCGCATCTACGCCATCGGTATGGACAGCTCACGCCTCCCCACGGAGGCCCACGTGCTGTTCGACTCGCTCGGCCCGCGGCTCATGGGCAGCCCGGACCTCAAGCGGGCGCAGGACTGGCTGCTCAGAGAGTACGCGAGCTGGGGCATCGATGCGCGCGAGGAGCGCTACGGCACGTGGCGCGGCTGGGTGCGCGGGCCCTCGCACATCGACCTGGTGGCGCCGCGCAACCGCACGCTCCAGGGGCAGATGGTGGGCTACAGCCCCGGCACGGGCGGCGAGCCCGTCACGCTCGAGACCGTCATCCTGCCCGTGTTCCACGACAGCACCGAGTTCGTGCGCTGGCTGCCGCAGGCAAAGGGGAAGCTGGTGCTGATCTCCGCGGGCCTCCCCACCTGCCGGCCGCAGGACGACTGGGCGATGAACGCCACGCCGGAGTCCAAGGCGCGCATGGACACCCTCATGGTCGAGACCGGGAAGGACTGGAGCGTCGTCCGTCCGGGGCCCGGCGTGGACGGCGCGAGCGCGGGGCTGCACGGCACCGGCTACTACCCCGCCCTGGGCGGCGGCGACCTGGGCGTTCGGCTCGAGGCGGGCGGGGCCGCCGGCATCATCAGCTCGCGCCCCAAGCTGTCGTGGCGGATGGGCGGCGGGCGCACGCCGGAGCAGGTCGCGGCCGCCGAGCTCGAGGGCCGCGGCGACCCCTTCGGCGGCTTCGCGGGCGCCCTCAACACCGGCTGGGGCGCCATGGAGGTCTTCGAGACGTACAACACGAAGACGCCGGCCATTGCGCTGGACTGCGAGGACTACGGCCTCGTCTACCGCCTCACGAAGGACGGCGACCACCCGAAGATCCGGCTGAACCTCGAGGGCAAGCTGCTCGGCGAGCAGCCCGTCTACAACGTCATCGCCACGATTCCCGGAACGGAGAAGCCCGACGAGTACGTGATGCTCTCGGCGCACTTCGACTCGTGGGACGGCTCGTCGGGCGCCACGGACAACGGCACCGGCACGCTGACGATGATGGAGGCGATGCGGATCCTGAAGCAGGTCTACCCGCACCCCAGGCGCACCATCCTGGTCGGCCACTGGAGCGGCGAGGAGGAAGGCGAGGTCGGCTCGAAGGCGTTCACGGAGGATCACCCCGAGGTGCTGAAGGGGCTCCAGGCGCTCTTCAACCAGGACAACGGCACCGGCCGCATCGTGCGCATCGGCGGCGCCGGCCTCGTGCACGCGCCGGAGCACGTGAACGCCTGGCTGGCCGAGATCCCCGTCGAGTGGCGGCAGCGCATCGACGGCGGCGCGCCGGTCGAGCCGGGCCGCCCCGCCGGCGGCGGCAGCGACGACTTCTCGTTCGGCTGCCACGGCCTCCCCGCGTTCGGCCTCGGCGCGCTGTCGTGGGACTACGGCAACGTGACCTGGCACACCGAGCGCGACACGTACGACAAGGTCGTCTTCGACGACCTGCGCTACAATGCGACGCTCACCGCCATGCTCGCCTACCTGGCCTCCGAGGACCCCGGCCGGATTCCGCTCGACCGCGTGGACCTGGCGAGCCTGCCGCCCTCCCGTTACGCCCGCCGTGGAAGCCAGGCGAGCTGGCCGGAGTGCGAGAAGGCGCCGCGATCGACCAATCCGCGCCTGCACTAACGCGCGCCATGCCGTCTGCTGAATCCCTGGTCCCCGAGGAAGCGCTCCCGCCGACACCGGACAATGTGGCCGCCTCGGCGGCCGTCGCGCGTCATCCCTGGGTGTGGGCGGTGTTGTACTTCCCCTTCGGACTCTCGTTCGGTTTTCCCTCGATCGCCCTCGGCTATCTGGCGGTGAAAGCGGGCATCTCGGTGTCGGCAATTGCCGGAGTGGTCGGGATGACACTGCTCGCGTCGGGGTGGAAGTTCGTGTGGGCGCCGATCGGCGACTATACGCTCTCGCGCAAGCGGTGGTACCTGATTGCGATCGCGACCGTGTCGATCGGATTCCTCGCGATCACGCTCGTTCCGCTCTCCCCGGAAGCGATGCCGCTGCTGTCACTGCTGGTGCTGATGTCGAGCGTGGCGGCGACGTTCGTGGCGTTCGCCACCGAGGGGTTGATGGTGCACAACACTCCGATCGACGCGCGCGGTCGCGCGGCCGGATGGTTCCAGTCGGGGAACCATCTGGGTCAGACGGCGGGGGGCGGGCTGGGCCTCTGGTTCATGCGACACGCGCCGCAGCCGTGGATGGCGGGTGCCGGTCTCGCAATGGTGTTGTTCGTGTGCGCGCTGCCGCTCGTGCTGGTGCGCGAGCCGCCCCGTGCGCTGCGCGGCGCGTCGGTGCGCGCGCGCGTGGGCGACGCCTGGCGCGAGCTGGTGGGCGTCGTCCGGTCTCGCGTGGGGCGCATAGGGTTGATCCTCGCCGTGCTCCCCATCGGCACCGGTGCAGCCAAGGATCTGTTCGGCTCGCTCGGCCCCGAATGGAGCGTGCCGGCCGACACCGTGTCGCTGGTGCTCGGCGCGGGCGGGGGGATCGCGATCGTGCTGGGCTGCTTCGCCGGTGGACGGTTGGCAGATCGCATCAACAAGCCGTGGGCGTACGCGCTCTCGTGCACGCTGGGGCTGGTCGCCTGTGCGGTGATGGCGTGGTCGCCGCGGTCGGTCACGGGATACACGGTCTCGACGCTCTTCTATACGTTCACGCTGGGCATGGTCGCGGGGTCGTTCACCGGGCTGGTGCTGGCGATCGTCGGGCACACGGCGGCGGCCACCAAGATCAACCTGTTCTTCGCGCTCAACACGCTGTTCACCCTCGGCATGCTGCGCGCCGACGGATGGGCGCACGACGCGTGGCGCACCAACGGGATGCTCTACACCGAAGCGCTGGTTGGCGCGGCTGCGGTGGTCCTGTTCGCGTGGCTGGCGGGCAAGGTGCGGGGGACGGAATTGCCCGCCGCGTAGCCGTTCAATGGGTCAACGCAGGACGCTGCGGTTCGGCGCGGAAGTCAGGGCGCGCGAAGGCCGAGCTCCGTGAGCTTCTTCCCGTAGCGTGGATCGGACGCGATCGGGTCGAAAGGCGGGCCGGAGACGAACAGATCGACCTGATCGGACGACCACTCGGCGCCGCGAAGCAGCCGAAAGACCTCATCGGCCTCACCCGAAGCGGCGAGCACCATTCCCGCGTAGAAGGCTCCCCCGGAGGCCTTCGCCAGCTTTCGGGCGATGGCGCGAGCACGGCCCGTCGCGCCCGACCTCACCTGCAGGAGACCCAGGGCGCCGAGCCCGCGTACGTCGTCCGGCCAGCGGGCCACCCCCTCTTGGCCGATCTCGAGAGCCGTGATCGGGTCTCCGGCTTCGGCCCGCGAGATCGCCTCCAGATAGGTAGCCGTCGCGGAATCGCCCAGCGCGCGGCTTCGCCTGGCGGCCTCCAGCGCGGCGCCGAAGTCCCGGGCCAGGTAGAGGAGGAAGCCCCGACCCATGTGCGCGAAAGGGGATAGCGGCTCGAGCTCCACGAGCTTCTCGGCTTCCTCCAGGGCCGCGTCCCGTCGTCCCGTGCGCATCAACAGGTCGGCGAGCCAGTGCCGCGCCGGCGCGTGGCTGGGGCGGGAAGTCAGCGCCCGGCGGAGCTCCCGCTCGGCCTCCTTCCACCGGTGGTCGTGAACGTACACCCGCGCGAGGGAGCTGCGGGCCTCCGCCAGGGTGGGGTCGAGCTCCAGCGCCCGGGCCGCCGCCTCCCGAGCTCCGGCGAAGCTCTCGGCGCGGTCGGCGCCCGCGAAGAGGGGGAGGAGGATCGAGGTGTCGGCGAGGCCGGACCAGGCCAGGGCGTTCCCGGGATCTCGCGCGACGGATTCCTGGAACAGGGCGCGCGCCCGGTGCAGCGAGCCTTGGGTCCGCAGGCGCCACGCGTGGCGTCCCTCCAGGTAGAGGCGGTACGCCTCCGGGTCCGCCGTGGGCCGCCGGATCCGGCGGACGTCCCCGTCCGGGTCCACCTTGCCCCGCAGCTCCCGCGCGATGTGCCGGGCGATCTCCTCCTGGACCTCGAAGATATCCGTGGGAGCGTACGGCAGGTCGTAGCTCTCCGCCCACATGGTGGTGCCGTCTCCGGCCCTCACCAGGCGGGCGGCCACCCGGATGCGCCCCGAGGCGCGCTGCACGGAGCCCTCGACGATCGCGTCAACGCCGAGGAGTTCGGCAATGTCTGCACCTGCTCGCGCCGCCCGAGCCGCCGAGCTCCCGCCCACCACCCGCAGGTAGTCGATCCCGGCCAGGGCGCCCAGGATCTCTTCGGCCAGGGCTCGGCCGATTCCGTCCTCCGAGGCAGCGGGGGGCGCCTCGCGGAACGGAAGCACCGCAACCGATCGCGCGGGCTCCGGCTCCGCCCGGATCTCACGAACCAGCTCGCGGATCGGGAGCGAGGGGTCGAGACCCAGCTCGCCGTCGAGGTGATCGGCCAGGTCTCGGTAGACCCTGAGGGCCCCGGCCCGGTCCCCCGTCTGCCGGAGGAGCCGCATGAGGCGCCGGGCCACGTCCTGGTCGGCGGGAGCCAGCTCCCGCAGCCTGCGTAGCCAGCGCTCGGCCTCCCGGTGGTCCCCGGCCTCCTCCGCCCGCCGGGCCAGCTCCACGGCCGCCCGGATGGCCCGGTCCCTCAGGCAGGCCTGCCGCTGGGCGACCCAGTGCTCGAACGGAGCGGCCCCGGACACGTGGAACCCATCCAGGAAATCCCCTCCGTAGAGCTCGAGAGCGGCCTCGGAGCGACCCAGGGACAGGCATTCCTCGAAGGCGGCGACGTCGCACCACACCCGTTCGCCGGACAGGCTCACGCTCCCCTTCCCGTGGCTCACCAGCGCCCCGGACCCGAGGCCGCTTCGAATCCCGTAGAGCGCCTGGTTCAGGGCGCCCCGTGCGCGCTCCTGGTTGAGCTCCGGCCACAGCAAAGCGAGAAGCGTGTCGCGCTGGTGGACCCGGACGGGGTGGGCGGCGAGATAGGCCAGGACCGCCAGCTGCTTCGGCTGGAGTTCGATGGGCCGCTCGGCGTCCTTCCGGGGCCGGAGGTCCAGGTGGCCGAGGGTCAGAAGTCGAATCATCGAGCTCCACGAAGCGCCGTCGTGCGCTCGGCGGCGGTGCGCTGGCCGGTGAGGATACGCTGAGAATTCAATGGCTCCGCCACGTTAACTTAGTTCCAAGCGTCCGGCGAACCAAGAAAGCGAACGATCTTCAAGGAACCCGTGTTCGGAGGTCAACCATGCTGCCCTGGCAAGCGGTACCCGTCCTGGCTCTCTTGTCCGTGCTACCCGGGGGGTGCAGGAGCGCGCCGAGCACCGCTCCGGGACCCGAGCTGTCCGAGACACCGGAGGTATGCCGAGCCGTGTTCGACCGGCAAGAGAGGGCGTCGGAGGTGGTCCTGACGCTGGACGCCGCGCGGCGGGAGTTTCCCGAGGGGATCGCCGTGGACCACCTGGACAACGTGTACCTTGGTCTACGGTTCCGGGGAGAGGTCCTGCGCTTCCGCCCGGGGGGCGCACCTGAAGTGGTCACACGGTTCGCGGCCGCGGACGCCAATGGGAATCCTCTCCTGGACCAGGGCCTGCTCGGACTGGCGACGGACGAACGCGGAAACGTGTACGCCGCGGTGGCTTCCTTCGATCCCGGCACGGGCGGACTGGCCTCGACGCACGGGGTGTGGCGCATCTCGCCGGAGGGCGAGCGCGCACGGATTCCCGGCACGCAGGCCATCTTCTATCCCAACGCCCTCGCCTTCGACCGCCGCGGCAATCTCTTCGTCAGCTCCTCCACCGGACCGCCCACGACGCCGAGCACCTTCGCGGAGGGCGGCATCTGGCGGGTGCCTCGCGCGGGCTCCGCCGAGCTCTGGCTCCGCGATCCGGAGCTGACCGGAACGGGCGACGTGGCGCCGGGACCCCTGCCCGTCGGGGCCAACGGCATCGCCCATCACGCGGGCTCGCTCTTCGTGGCCAACAGCGAGAAGCGCCAGGTGGTGGAGGTGCCCATACGGCCGGACGGAAGCCCGGGTCCGACTCGCGTCGTCGTGCGCTTTCCCGGTCCCACAACGGCCAACCCGTTCGCGGGGGTCCTGGACGGCCTGGCCGTGGATGCCTGCGGCGACCTGTATCCGGTGATCATCGGCGAGAGCCGGGTGGTGCGAGTATCGCCCGACGGCGAGGAAGTCGAGACGATCGCCGGCCCCGCGGACGGCCTCCAGACTCCTACGAGCGTGGCCTTCGGCGGGAGAGAGGACGGCAGGAGCGCGTTCATCGCCGAGTTCGCGGCTCTCGCGCCCCTGCTGGGTCAGGCGCCCGAGCCCAAGGTCGTGAAAGTCGAGGTCGGCGTGCCGGGCCCGGACGCGCGCTGAGCGTGGCTCGCAGCTCAGCTGGGGACCGAGCGCTCGCCGCGCGGCGGCGTCGGCCGGCCCCCCTGAGCTGCGCCCGGTGACGGCTGGGGGCCGCCCGGCCCCCGGACCCAGGCCCGGACCGGAGCGCCGAATCCACCGGATCGACCTCGAATCCACCGGCCCGACCGCTCCCCTCGCCCCCGGCTCCGCTCTCTGGGCCGCTCACCTCGCTCTTGACCCACCGGCCCCACCCGACCCATCGTCCCGACCGTAGCCGAAACGGCCGTGGATTCTGGTGGGCCTTCGTGCTGACCGGGTTGGCGACGGATCCTCCGTTGTCTCTTCGTCAACTGGGCGCGATTTGGTTCCGGGAGCCTGCTCCACGGCCGCACGGCCATCCGCAGGATTCAGCGCCGCTCCTGGTGAGTAAGCCTTGAGGCTGGATGATGTCTGACGAGACCCTCGCGAAGACCATGACGAGCCAGCTCCAGTCGGCGTTGAGTGGCCGATACCAGATCGGTCGCCTGCTCGGCGAGGGCGGGATGGCGGTCGTATTTGAAGCCACCGACCTGAAGCATGACCGCCAGGTGGCCGTCAAGGTGCTGCGTCCCGAGCTCTCGGCCGTGCTGGGCGCGGACCGCTTCCTTCGCGAGATCCGGGTTACTGCCAAGCTTCAGCATCCCCATATCCTGCCGTTGTACGACTCAGGAGCGGCGGGCGAGCTGCTCTATTACGTCATGCCCCTGGTGCAGGGCGAGTCGCTGCGCGATCGCCTGAGCCGCGAGCGCGAGATGCCCGTCTCGGAGGCCATCGCGGCCGTGAAGGCCATTGCCGGAGCGCTCGACTACGCTCACCGGCAGGGCGTGCTGCATCGCGATATCAAGCCCGAAGACATTCTGCTTCACGACGGTCAGCCGATGCTCGCAGACTTCGGAATCGCACTGGCCGTCAGCTCGGCGGGCGCGAGCCGGCTGACCCAGACCGGCCTGTCCGTCGGCACCCCGACGTACATGAGTCCGGAGCAGATGTCTGGTGAACGGCCCCTGGATGGGCGGAGCGACATTTTCGCGCTGGCGTGCGTCGCATACGAAACGCTGGCAGGCGTACCACCGTTCGCCGGATCCTCGGTACAGGCCGTGGTTGCGGCCGTGATGCTGGGTGCAACAAAGCCACTGACGACGTTGCGCAGCGCAGTCCCGGAGCCGGCTGCCGCCGCGATTCATCAGGCCCTGGCCTCGGTGCCGGCTGACCGGTTCGCAACCGCCGCTGAGTTCGCCGAGGCGCTGACTGCCGATACTCGTGCGCGCCGAGTCGCGATTCGCACCCGGTTGCGACGCGGGACCGTGGCCTGGGCTGGGCTGGCTGCGGTTCTCGGCATGGCGGTCGGAATTGCGGCGTACCGGATGCTGACTCCCGCCCCCGAACCTCCCATCCGCCACTGGAACATCGTGCTTCCCGATGAAGCGCGGGTGGCGCTCGCGGGAGCGGGCTCCAGCGCTGGACCGCAGACAGCCATCGCCCTCTCGCCCGAGGGAGATCGGCTGGCGTATGTCGCCACGACCGGAGCCACGACCGTGCTCGCGGAACGCCAGCTGGTCAACGATTCGACCATTACGTTCACGGGCACCGAAGGGGCGTATCATCCCTTCTTCTCGCCCGACGGCGCCTGGATCGGATTCTTCTCCGGCAACTTCCTGCGCAAGGTGCCGGCAAGGGGCGGCGACGCGATCACGCTGGCGCAGGTGAACCGCATAACCGGTGCTCACTGGAGCAGCGATAACCAGATCTTCGTGCTGGAAAACGAAGGGTTCGAACTGCACCGGATTTCGCCGAGCGGCCTACGCACCGATTCGGTGGTGCTTCTGACCACCCAGTTCGGCACGTCGGCCGAACTGCCGGGCGGTGATTGGGCCGTGGGACAGTTGAGCTCGGGCCAACTGGCGCTGCTGTCCCTTGCCAGTGGTACGGAGCTCGCCATTACCCGTCGTGGGGTAGTGCCGCTCGATTCGGTGCGGCAGTCCGGCCTGCTCTTCGGAACGAGTCCCCATTGGCTGCCGAACGGATACCTGCTCTTCGCCACAGGTGATGGGGTGCTGATGGCGATGCCGTTCGATGGGAAGCGGCGCCGCGTGCTGGGGGAGCCGGTGCCGGTCGCGACCGGAGTGCGCATGGAGGCGGGCTTTGGGTACGCCGACTTCACGGTGTCGCGCGAAGGCACCATCATCTACGTGCCGGGAGGGAACCAGCTGTACGTGAACATCGCGTTCCTGGGACCGAACGGGCAAATGGACACACTGCCGTTCCCGCGCGGACAGTATACTCAGCCGCGCCTCTCGCCCGATGGCACCCGACTCGCCGTTCAGGCCAGGAATCCGATCGGGGGGTGGGAAGTGCTCCTGATGGACCTGTTGACCGGCGTGCGGCAGAAGGTGGATGTGGAGGGCAACTACCGAGCTTTCCCGGCGTCATGGTTGCCAGGTGGGACCGAGCTGATGATCGGCCTGTGGGACCCCGTACAGTTCCTAAATTACGGCGCCAGAGTCCAGTCGCTAGAGACGGGAAAGTGGCGGGATATCAATCTTAAGGGCGCCTCGTACATGACAGTGGCACCGGATGGCAGTCAGTTTGTCTTCAACGATTGGCGTACCGGCGACCGGTGCGGTGTCCGTCTCGCCGGTCCCGCCTACCGGCGCCATTTACCAGGTGGCTGAGCAGGGTCAGATGCCCCTCTGGACGCCGGATGGGGCCGGGCTGATCTTCCGCAACGGCAATCGCTACTACCGTGTACCAGTCTCATTCGCCAAAGGCTTCCACGCGGGCCGGGCCAAGCTGATCGCCGAGGGCGCATTCCTCTCCACCTTCGCGTGGAACCACGATATCGCTCCCGACGGACGCCTGCTGGTCCTGCTGAACAGCCCGGATGTGACGGCAACGAGGCTGGGTGTCATCACCAGCTTTCCTGCTGCGGTGGAGAGCCTCGCGAGCACTCGCCGCCGCTAGTTCCGGTTCTTGCGGCTCAGCTCCAGCAGCGATCCCTTCCCCGACTGCACCAGAATTGGTTGACCGGGCTGAAATTCGGGCCACCGTTGAGACACACGAATCGGCGCCCGAGCACCGTGCATTCGACGGTCAACGCTGCCCCGGCGCTCCCGGAGTCGGACGTCACGGGGCCGCCTCCGCGTTCTGTGCGGGCGGCGGCCCGTGGGGCGGCAGACCCGCCCGGGCGAGGATCGCGTCGAAGCGGGGGTCGCCCCACAGCTCGGCGAGCCAGGGCAGCGTGCGGATGGAGGTCATGTTCGCGGAGCGGTCCCGTGCCGCCCGGTCGAGCGACGCGAAGGCGGCGGCGCGGTCACCCATGGCGAGCTGGACCTCCGCCACGTTCACACGGTCCATGTACGGCTGGGCGAGCAGCTGGCCGAGAATGCGACGGGCGGCCGCCGTGTCGCCCAGCCGCGCGAGACACATGGCCTGCCTGCTCCGGCCGGCGAGCTGGCCAGGCGGCACCGGGTGGAAGGTCCGGGCGCAGTCGGACCACCGGCCTGCGAGCGCGAACGCCACCGCCAGCGGTGGCGTGCTGTAGTAGACGGGCCCACCCGACAGCTCCGCGACCCGGCGAGCCAGGCGGAACGCGGCCGCGGTGTCGCGGCGCGCGATCGCGACGAACTCCTGCCAGCGCACCACTTCGGGGTTGAACGGGTCCAGCGTGGCGGCCGTGTCCAGCTCGCGCTCGGCGCCGTCGAAGTCTTCATCCACGTACAGCAGCAGGGTCGCGTACCGCAAGTGGGCGTCGCTCAACCCGGGATCGAGGGCGAGCGCGCGGCGGAACTCGCGCCGGGCGTCGGCGTAGCGCCACTGCCAGTCGTAGCGTGTGTCGCCCAGCACGGTATGCGCCAGCGCGGACGAGTCGTCGAGCTCCACGGCGCGCAGGGCGGCCTGCTCCGCGAGGGGCGTCATCGCCACCGGAGAGCGGTACGCATCGGCAAGCTGGCCGTACGCGTGCGACAGCCCCGCCCAGGCGGCGGCGTAGCTCGAGTCCAGCCCGATGGCCTGCCGGTAGAGCGCGACAGCCTGCTCGATGCTGTGCTCGTCGGCGACGAGGCAGAGCGCGTTCGCGCGCAGCACGAGATCGTGCGCGTCTGCGTTCGTCGTGCCGCGGCGAACCAGTGGGCTGCCGCCGAGCCGAAGGCGCAGCGCGTCGGTGATGGCCCGCGCGATGTCGTCCTCGAGGGCAAAGAGATTGCCCATCTTCCGGTCGTAGCGCTCGGACCAGAGCTGGACTCCAGTGCGCGTGTCCACGAGCTCCACGACAATGCGCACGGCGCTCCCGGCGCGCTGGACGGTGCCCGAGAGCAGCGTGCCGACCCCCAGATCCCGCCCCACCCTACGCGCGTCCACATCGGGGCCGCGGAAGCGGAAGGAGGACGCGCGGCCGATGACCGTGAGCCCCGGCAGGCGCGTCAACCCGTTCAGGATCTCCTCGCTCACACCGTCGCCGAGGTAGCGGTCGGCCGTATCGGCGCTCAGGTTGCTCAACGGCAGCACCGCCACCGAGCGAGGCGACGTGGGCACCGTGGCGGCCGCCCGTGACGGCGGCGCGCCCGCCCGCCTCATCGGCCGGATGAGGAGCGCCACCGCCGCGCCTGCCAGCGTGAGGATGCCGGCCAGCATGAGCAGCTCGATGCCGCCGACGCGCTGGCTCCCCTTCTCGCCATGGTACCAGGCCAGGACCAGGACGACGGGAAGCGCGAGCGCCAGCAGCACCGTGGCGAGGCGCATCACCACATCGGGCCAGCCGAAGGGCGGCGCCAGCAGCGACAGGAGCTCGAGCGGACCCTGCTCGCTGGACTCGCTGCGCACGAGGAGGAGTCGGCCGTCGGCGGCCGCGTCGAGGTCAACGATTCCGTCCGGTGCGCCGGCGAGCGGCGTCGCGCGCCCAATGTGGATGCTCGGGCTCTCGGTGATGGCAACCGAGAGCAGGTGTCCGCCGGGGTCGGCGAAGTAGACCGTCGCGCCGGTGCGGCTCCACGCGATCGGCGCGCGGTGCGCGGTGGGGTCGAGCAGCACGCCGCCCGGCGAGATCTGCCAGCGGGTTCCAGGGTCGGCCAGGCGCGTGACGTACAGCTCGTCCCGGCCGCTTTCGTTCGATACGAAGGCGAGCAACCGGCCGTCGCGCGAGAGCCGCGGACCGCTCTCGTCCGCCGCCGTCGCCAGGATCGGCGTCGCGCGCAGCGAGCCGTCTCCGAGCTCGACTCGCAGGATGTCCCAGCCGGTGCCCGGCTGCTGCCGCTGCCCCGCGAGGATGCGCGGGTCCGGGGACCAGTCGAGGATCTCGGCACCGCCGGAGTCCGGCACCGTGCGCGCGATCGTCCGATCGGGCGAGCTGATCTCCACCGACTTGTCGTCCTCGGCATAGAATGCGATCCGGCTCCCGTCGGGCGACCAGGCGTAGGTGAAGTACACCGCCGGAGTACGGCTCAGCGCGCTCCACGTCCGGTCGGCAGCGTCGTAGAGCGCCAGCGAGCGCAACCCCGTGTCTGGATCGCGGCGCTCGACGATGAACCGCTGCCCGTCGGGCGAGAGGCGCGCGCGGAGGAAGCGTCCTGGCTCGAGCAGCGTCGTCGTTCGGCCCGACGTGGGGTCGAACCACAGCACGCGGTTCCGCTCGATGGGCGCCGGCCGATACACGAGCACATCGCCGGACGCCGCGGCGGAGAAGTTGGCCAGGAACCGGTACGGCCAGTTCTCCAGTCCCGGCACGAGGCTCACGGCGGGCCCGGTGAAGACGGCGCGGCGCGCATCGAAGGGACGGGCGAAGAGCAGACCTCGGCTCGCGTACACCAGGCGCCCGTCCGCGAGCGCCAGGTTGCTCGGGACATCGAGCAGCACGCGGGTCTCGCGCGTGCCGAGCTCGCCCACGCGCACCGTGCCCGCCGCTCCGGCTCCGCCCTCCGAGAAGAGGAAGTGTCGGCCATCGGGGAGGAACTGCGGGAGCCTCTGAGTGGTCGCGTGCCCCTCGCCGGCGACAAACGTCGCGGGCCGTGAGGTGCCGCCGCTCGCCGGGATCCGGAACAGCGGCCCGCCCACATCGGGCGCATAGAGGATCACGTCGGCGTCGCTCCAGCTCCCGCCGCGCCCGTTCAGCGCCGGCGCCAGATCGCGCACGGCGTCGCTCTGCAGGTCGATGCGCTTCAGCCGTCCGTCGGCGAAGAAGCCCAGGCTCGCGCCGTCGGGCGACCAGAACATGTACGCGGCATTGTGCGTCCCCGGCAGCTTGCGGAGCTCGCCGGTGGAGAGCGTCCGGATCCAGAGGGCCTGCTCGCTGCCGCACGCGGCGACGAAGGCGAGGCGGTCGCCGTCGGGAGAGAGCTGGACGAGGTTGGTGGTGGCGACCGGCGCGTACGCGCATCCCGCCGGGGGCAGCAGGCTGGCATGCAGCGGGCGGCCGGGAGCGGCGCCGGAGTGCCGTGAGCCCCACACGGCGACGGCGGCCGCCGTCGCGATCAGCGCGGCGGTGCCAGCCACCGCCACGGGCCAGCGCGGGCGCCGCGCTCGACCTCGGGCCCGTGGGCCCGCTCGCGGTGAGCCGCTCGCGTCGTCGAGGGCGGCCGCGAAGGCGGCGGCGGAGCTGAAGCGATCCGCGGGGAGCTTGGCGAGCGCGGTCTCAATGGCGGCGTCGAGGTGTGCTGGGACGCTCTTCCGGTGCGTGCTCGCGAGCGGCGCGTCGGCGGTGAGCACCTGCGTCAGGATGGCCTGCGCGTTCGGGCCGGTGAACGGCGGCTCGCCCGCCAGCATCTCGTAGGTGACCGCGCCCAGCGCGTAGATGTCCGCCCGCGCGCCAATGGTGCGCTCGCCCATCGCCTGCTCGGGGGCCATGTACTGCGGCGTGCCGAGCGAGAGCCCCGTCTGGGTCATGCGCTGGCCGCCGGCGTGCTCGACGGCGAGCGCGATGCCGAAGTCGGCCACGAGCGCGTGGCCGTTCTGCAGAAGGATGTTCTCGGGCTTGATGTCGCGGTGCACCACGCCGCGCCCGTGCGCGTAGCCGAGCGCATCGGCGGCCTCGGTGGCGATGCGTACGGCGTCCGCGATCGGCAGCTGCCGCTCGCGCTCGAGCCGCCCGCGCAGCGTCTCGCCCTCCACGAATGGCATCACATAGTAGAGCAGCCCGTCGGCGCTGCCGGAGTCGAAGAGCGGCAGGATGTGCGGGTGCTGGAGGTTGGCCGTGAGCTCGATCTCCTTGAGGAAGCGCTCGGGCCCGAGCACCGCCGACAGCTCCGGGTGCAGCACCTTGATCGCCACCTTCCGGTGGTGCCGCAGGTCCTCGGCGAGGTACACGGTCGCCATCCCGCCGGCGCCCAGCTCGCGCTCGAGGCGGTAGCGCTCGGCGAGGGAGGCGGCGAGCGAGGCATGGCGGTCAGCAGCGCTGCCGCCAGGGGCGTGATCGGGGCCCACGCTGGGATTCCGGGTTGGGGGCATCTGGCGAGCGAAGCTCCGCACGAATATGCATGCGCCCCGGCCCGCCGTCCAATCAATCCGAATCGGCATCCAGGCGCGCAGCGCCGGAATCTGAATCCGGCCGGGTCTTTCGCGGGCCTCGGGGCTCGGGGCTCGAGGCTCGGGATGCGGGACCGGGGCTGCCCTACACGTCAGCCGGCGGCGCCTCGGCCTGGCCCGAACCTGCCGCTCAGCGTCCCGCGATCTCCCTCACCCTCTCGATCGTATCGGCCTCCGCGGCCGTCTTGTCGCGGCGGTAGCGCTTGATGCGGGCGAACCACAGGGCGAGGCCGACGGGGTAGCGGGGGCTGGTCTGGAGGCCCTCGAACGCGACCTCCACGACGAGCTCGGGGCGCACGTGCACCGTGTGCCCCTCGCGCCCGATCTCGCGCGCGAGCAGGTGAACGAGCTGCTGAAGGAGATCGCGGGAGATCGCGCCGACTGACCAGGCTCCGCACCGGCGCGTCGTTCCTGGGAGCTGGCCGCGTCGGCCCCCGGGCTGCCACCGAAGCGCCGTCCGAGACTTCGGTGCGCACGACCCATGGTAGCGCTTCGCACGCCTCTCGTTCCCGGAGTGCGGCCCGGATGAGTTCGACGCGCTGGACTCGGTCGTCGTTGCGTGCTCAGGCGTCAGGGCCCATCGGCGGGAGGCCGGCGAGGTCCTTGCGGAACCCCCGCACGACCTTCGACAGGAGCTGAGCGTACGGGTCGTAGTGGTAGAACTGGACGTTCCCCACGCGTTCGATGAATCGGTGCCTCTCGGCGCTGCCTGGAAGCGCCGGGACGAAGTCCTCCGGCCGGGCGAACTCGATGTTCAGGCGGAGTCTCTCCTTGATCCCCTGGATATCCCGGAAGACCTCGTCGCGGTCGGCACAGAGATCGGCGTCAATGGTCGCAGAGCGCCAGCCGGCAAGAACCGCGGTGCCGCCGCCTACCACGTAGACGCGAAACGACCGCCGGCGCGGTGCCGTGCGGGCCAGCTCGGACATGAGCTCCCGCAGCGCCTCGGCGGTAAGCTCTCGCCTCAACGAGCGCTCCGTGCGACGCGAGCGAGGCGGCAGGCATCCGCGAACGAGACCAGCTGCCGCAGCCAGGCATTGTAGCGAGCGTGCGCCAGATCTCCCTCGGTTTGCTGCAGAAGCCGGAAGAATCGGCGCTCCGGATCCTCGAGAGCCGGCCCGACGGGAACCCCTTCCCGGCGCAGGCGTGGTGCCGCAATGGACACCGCCAGACTCTCCCTGGTCACACGGTCGGCGGCCAGGTCGGCCAGGCCGACATCGACGACGTCGCCTCCCGGAAGGCCGAGTGCCTCGAAGCTCGGCGCCCCGAAGCGTTGCCGGATCCAGCGCGCCGTCGCGGCACGCCGGGCTACGGTCCGTCGAGCCGCAGGCACCATGGCTTCTGCGCGACGCCGGCCCCCTACGCGACCGAACCGTCGAAACTGTTCACGCACGTCCTCCGGAAGGTCCATGTTTGAAGGTACTTGGGGGGTAAGCATCTGTCGAGCCCGCGAGCGACATGTTGATGCTTCCCCTACGCCGCGAGGCCGTGGTCGCATCTCTCGCTCCTGGTGCGGACGCCCGCCGCGCCGGCGGGCGCCGCGTTCCACGAGGGCGCTCCCTGCGCCCGTGCCGTGCGGCGATCTACTCGTGGCCGGTACAGAGGAGCGGCGCGCGTAGCACGAGGTCCCGCCCGAAGCCCGCCTGCGCGAAGCCGATGGGCGCGGCGAGCACCCCCTGGGCGATCAGGTCGCGCATCGCGGCGACGCTGCGGGGGGCATCATACGTCGCGAGGTCGAACCGGGGCCCGGGCACCACGACCCACACGTCCCAGGTCCCGTCGTAGCCCGGCACGCCCGGCGCATGGCTCACGATGTGGTCGTGGTCGAGTTCCGGATGCGCGGGATCCCTGTGCATGGTGCCCGGGAGGATGGCGTACAGGTCGGGCCTCGGCGTGTCGAACGGCACGTCCAGGATGCCGTGGCCGACGTTCCAGATCGAGAAGAATTCCGACGTCTGCGATGGCGTGCCGGGAAAGCGCAGCTGGCAGATACGTCCGTCGTAGGCGGCGGGCTCAGTGAGGGTGCCGTTGCCGCCGGCCGACTGCTGCCGACGAAGTCGGCTGCGGGTGGCGAAGCCGCCCTGCCGGCCTCGAGCGGGAGCGGCTCCGTGCACGCCGCGACTCCGAGGACCAGGACGGGCGCGAGCAGGATCGGACCCAGGTTGCGCATGATGCCTCCGGGTGTGAGGGGTGGCGGTGGCGAGGCGGCATCTCCGGCGAGTTCCG
The DNA here is from genome assembly GCA_963708135.1 of uncultured Gemmatimonadales bacterium. Classification (GTDB taxonomy): domain Bacteria; phylum Gemmatimonadota; class Gemmatimonadetes; order Longimicrobiales; family RSA9. Next base: position 3,843,089 of record OY970192.1, read on the forward strand.
GCGTGCCGCCTTTCCATCGGCAATGGCCGAAGGCCGCGGCCGGACGGCTCAGGGAGCGTTGCTGGACCTCCTCTTGCCCCAACTTTGCACCCTCGCGGGGCGGCGGACCGGCGGGAAGGGAGGAATCACGCCCTATACGGGAAACGCGGCGAGGCCCGGTTGCACGCGCGGCCTGGGGCGGTGGCGCGGGCGGCGCCGACACGATCCCGCCGGAGTTCGCGCGCGAGGCGGTCGGCTGGTTCGTGGGCGCGCCGGCGGAGCCGTAAGCCGGACGCCGCGGGCCCGGTGGCTCGGACCTGGGGCAGAGAGGCGGTGCCAGTTCGACAGCACCGGCCCGGGCTTGACGCCCTGCCATCGATGCGACTAGGACGCGCACTTCATAATCTGAAGTGACATGAAGAGGCCTCCATGCGTGTCTCCGAGATCGGCCAGATGAAATGCCCCGTGGCTCGGACGCTGCCCATCGTGGGAGATTCCTGGACCCTGCTCATCCTGCGCGAGCTGTTCCTGGGCTCTCGGCGGTTCAATGAGTTCCAGGGCTTTACGGGGATGTCACCCGCCCTCCTGTCGGACCGCCTGAAGCTCCTCAGAACGGAAGGCATCGTGGATCAGGAGAAATACCACGAGCGGCCACCGCGGCGGGAGTACAGACTCACTGAAAAGGGCCTCGAGTTCTATCCGGTGATCCTGGCAATGTCCCAGTGGGGACTCGATGGCTGGCGGACGAAGCGGGGCCTTTTCTGCGCGTTGTGCACCGGCCTTGCGGCAGCCGAACCGCTCCTCAGCTCGTGTGCCCTTCGACGACCACGATTTCATCCGCGCGGCCGCGTGCGTGGCCCGGCTCTGCTGCGTCGCCCGGACGGGTCAACCCGCGCCAGCGTCTTGAGCGCGCGCGGGCCGCCTGCGTCATGGGCAGAATTGCGCATCCACCCGTTCGCCGTAAGATGGGCGATTTCCCGGACGCGGAAATGCCGGGGCCGGCCTATCGTTCGAACAGGTTGGGCCTCGGACGAGGTGGGATCCGTTCCGCTTTCACGGGGAGCCATTGACCATGCCATACACGAACACGGCCGTCCGCGTCGGAGGCGCCTGGTTCGCGGCCGCCTCCTTCCTGATGATCGCGGCGCTCGGGCTCCACGGCCCGATCGCGCCTGAGCTCGCCGATCAGATGACGAGGATCGCCGCACGGCCGGTGGCCTGGGCTGTCGCCCACTGGATCGCGGCCGCCGCCCTGTCCCTGTACGCGGTAGCCGGCCTGATCGTCCTCACTTCCGGCTCGCGCCTAACGGACGACCCGCGGACCTTGACGGCCTGGGCGGTGGTGCCCGTCGGCGCGCTCTGGACGTTGGCCACCGCGGTCGCAGAAGCGACCGCTATCACCAATGCGGCCATTGCCGGGTCGACCGCGCAGTTCGAGGCGTGGTGGTCGTTGGGGGAAGGCAGGGCCAACGGCTTCGCCTTCTTGACGCTGGCCGTCATCGTGATCGCGAGCCATGACGCGCGAAGCCCGGAAGCGGCCACGCCGGCCTGGTCGGGCTGGATCGGGGCGATGGCCGGCGCCGCCTCCTTCGCCGGCTGGGCCGCCGGAATGTGGTTCGGGGTCGGACCGGGCAACCTCCTCTGGGTCGCGGCCTCGATCCTCATGAGCGGCTGGACCCTCTGGTTCGGCCTCGCCGTCATGCGACGGGCCTCCAGGGCGGTCACACGATCCAGCAACCCGGGGGTGTGACAGTCGGTGGACACCATCGTCTTGCAACGCCCCAGCCTCCGCATCGGACCACCTCCGGTGACGGACGCGCTGCTCCTATGATGCCTATCCCTAACAACTGCAATGGAACTGATCAATCACGCCGGCGTCACCACGCAGGCTGCGATCGAATTCTCGAGGCGTTCGGGCGGGGAGATCCACGTCCCGCTCCTGCAGGCGTACCTCACGATCGCCTACAGGCCTGGGTGGTGCACCGGGACCTGAAGCCGGAGAACGTGCTGCTCGCGGATGGCCATGCCGTGGTGGCCGACTTCGGCATCGCGCGCGCCGTGCGGAGCGCTCGCGAGACCGCATCGACGGGGCCGGGTCGGCACAGGGGCACGCTGACGGCGCTGGGAACGTCGTTGGGCACGCCGGCCTACATGGCGCCGGAGCAGGCGGTCGGCGGCGACGTGGACCACCGCTCGGACCTGTACGCGCTCGGCGTGATCGCGTATGAAGCGCTCGCCGGTGCGCATCCGTTCGCCGCCCGAACGCCGCAGGCGATGGTCGCGGCGCACCTCGCCGAGGCGCCGCCGCCGCTGGCCGCCCGCCGGCGGGACGTGCCGCCCGCCCTCGCGACGCTCGTGACGCATCTGCTCGCCAGCCGGCCCATCCCACCCCGGACGGCCGCACCCACCTCGCCTCTTGCCCCTCGAGTTCCTCGACGCCCTCTCCCGCTTGATCCCGCCGCCCCGCGTGCACCGCCACCGCTACCACGGCGTTCTCGCCCCCACCGCCCGGCTCCGGCCGCCTGTCATCGTCTTCGGACGCGACGACGCCACCGAGACCGCCGAAGCCCCGGGCCTTGAAGCAGCGCCCTCCGGCAAGGGGTCCGCATACACTCTTACGGGCGCTGCCGCCCGCTCCCGTTGGGCCCAGCTCCTGGCCCGCATCTGTGAAACGCCCCCTCCGCTGCCCCGAGTGCGGGGCGGACATGCGCATCCTCGCCTTCCTCACCGAACCCGGGCCCGATCGCCCTCGACGTACCCTACCGAAAGCAGCCGAAAGGACGTTTGAATTTCAATCCTTCGCTCGTCTAGGATCTCGAGTCGGCCGCCGTCGGCGTTGTCGGCTGCGGGCGGAGCGCAAAGACGACGGGCACCGTTTCAACGGATGGCTCCCCCCTCACCTTGTACGCGCTTGCAATGGTGCGGCCGAGGTCCGAATCCCGAAATTCGCGCACGTCCTCTTCCGATTCCCACACGTACACGGCTCCGTGCTCGCCCGTGGGGAAGGCCAGATAGTACTTCTGCAGCAGGCCGGGGACCTCGAGATAGCGATCGGAGCGAGAGCGATAGCGCTCGCGGACTTCAGCGTCGGTCATGTCGGAGCGGAAACGGACGATCTGCACGATCATCGGGACCCTCCACGGTCGGGGGAGTTGTGGCCGGGCTAGAGGAAACCTGGCCCGGATTGCATTCGAGGGGCCTCCGGCGACCCGTTTGGAAAAGACGATCGAAGCCCGGATTTGTTCCCGCGCATGCCGTGGCCGCTGTTCCTGTTTACCCTACCGAAAGCAGCCGAAAGACGTTGGAATTTCCTATCCTTCACAGCCTCCGGCATACCTGCGACCTGGAGCCATCGAAAGCGCCCCCACGGCAGGCCGTTCTCGGCGGCCGTGGGGGCGCTCGTCTTGACCGCAACGAAGAAGGGGTTCCACACCCAACCTTCCACAGGTAGGCCGGAACCCCTTCTCTTTACTGCATCTCTATGGTCGCGGTAGGACTCGAACCTACGACCTCACGGATGTGAACCGTGCGCTCTAACCAGCTGAGCTACGCGACCGTCTCGCCAATCCGGCGCAGCGCGACGCACGGATGTAGCTGCCATACCCCCACGGGGAATCGAACCCCGGTTTTCTGGCTGAGAACCAGATGTCCTGGGCCACTAGACGATGGGGGCGTCTCGCCCATCCGGCACAGCCACGTGCCGGACCTTCTCGACCTCTTCCTGGCACGAGCGCGACGCACAGCGGTGCGGCACGTCCTTCCCGTTCCAGCGAGCCCCGCCCGCACCCCGCACCCCGCACAGCAAGCAAATATAACCCGAGGCTCCGGGCGGTCAATCCCCGACGGGGCAACCGGTTGTGGCGTGCAGGGGCGGCGGAGGCGGCGCCCTTGACGCGCCTGTATACAGCAGCCATCTTGCGGGTGCTACTGCCCTCGGCGGCGGCGATCCCACAGACAACCGACGCATTCTCCGGCGCCCGCGCACGGTGCGCGGAACCGGCCCGCGAAGGAGCGAGCCAATCTTCAGGCATCCACCCGTCCGGGTGGGGTGCCGGGGCCGCATGTTCCTGGCCCTCTGCATCCTGTCCGTCCTGCAGAGCCTAACGGCAAGAGGAATCCTGGCGCAGCAGGTGCTGCCCGCGCCTCCGCCCGTGGCATCCCCGGTGGGGCCGCCGACGGAGATCGCGGGGCTGGCGGACATGGCGCCGTACGCGCCGATGGAGTTCAGCCGGGCGTGGCTTGGCAAGATGGCGCGGGTGCGGCGGCGACGGCAGGAGCTGCTGGCGGAGGGCAGGCTGGACGGTGCCTCCCCGGCGGAGCTCGCGCGGCTCGGCGCGGCGCTGGCGGGGCAGCTGCACGTGCTGGTGGTGCCGATCGTGTACGCGGACCGCCGGACGCCGTTCCCGATCTCCGAGCTCGCGGGCCGGCTGTTCGGTCCGGCGCACGGGGATACGGTGAGCTACGCGAGCTATTTCGAGGAGGTCTCGGGCGGGCTGCTGCACGTGGACGGCTCGGTGACGACGTGGGAGCGGACGCTGCACGCGGCGGGCTACTACCTGGCGCCCGACGAGTATGGGTGGGGCCATTTCGGGCGCATGCGGGAGCTGCGCTCCGAGGTGCTGGGCGAGCTGGACGCGAGCGGGTCGGTGGATTTTGGCGCGTTCGACAACGACGGGCCGGATGGGATCCCGAACTCGGGAGACGACGACGGCTTCGTGGACTTCGTGGTCTTCCTCTACGCGGCGCCGTGTCGTGGGGATGCCCGGGCCGGTGCGATCTGGCCGCACCGGGGGGCCATGCGGCCGTTCGTGACGCATTCGCCGGCGGCGAGGGGCGGCACGATCCGGATCGCGGACTACCTGATCCTCCCGGCGGTGGACCCGCGCACGTGCGGCCCGCTGGAGGTTGGGGTGCTGGCGCACGAGACGGGGCACGCGCTGGGGCTGCCGGACCTGTACGACTACGACGGCTCCTCGCAGGGGATCGGGGCGTGGGGGCTGATGGGGACGGGGAGCCACAGCGTGGGCTACTCGCCGGCGCACCTGGGCGCCTGGTCGCTCGAGCAGCTGGGCTGGGCGCGCGAGGACTGGCTGAAGGCCGATTCCGCGCGGCTCTCGCTGCCGCCGGTGGAGACGAGCCATCGGATCTGGCGCTATGATCTGGACGACGGCTCGGGCAAGTACATCCTCTTCGAGAACCGGGAGCGGCTGGGCTCGGATTCTTACGTGCCCGGCACGGGGCTGCTGGCATGGCACGTCGATCCGGAGCGGGGCGAGCTCGGCGCCTGGAACTCGGACGAACGAATGATGGCGGTCGGGGTGGTTGAGGCGGACGGGCTGATGCAGCTCGAGCGGGGGCGGAACGCCAATGCCGGCGATCCGTTCCCGGGCGCGACGCACCGGCACCGGTTCGAGCTGCTCGACCCGCAGCCGTTCCGGCTGTCCTCGATCGAGCAGATCGGCGACACGATCATGACGGTCATGAGGCGCGGCTTCGCGGCCGCGCGGCTGGACCCCGCCTTCCCGGTGCTGCGGCTGCGCGCTGCGGCGGGGACGCGCTCGGTGGGCGGAGAGGTGACGGTCCGGCGGAGCGTCGGCGCGCCGGAGCGGCAGTGGACGGCGCACGGTCGGGCGCAGTGGCTGCACACCGCATCGACGGGCGACCTGCTGGTCGTACACGCCGATGCCGGAGAGCTGGCCGCCGGCGACTACGCCGACACGCTGGCGCTCGAGCTGCCCGGGGAGCCGCGCGTGGCGGGGCGCATGGTGGTAGCGCTCGATGTGGCGCCGGCCACCGCGCCGGAGATCGCGGCCACCGCGCTGCCGTGGAGCTGGGGCCTCGCGGCGGACTCCACACGGGTGCTGCAGGCGAGCTACGGCTGGGACCCGCTGGGCCTGCGGCCGAGCCCGCGGGTGCTCCAGCTGCGGGACGGGCAGCCGGTGCCGCACACGCTGGCGCGGCTGCCTGCGGACGCCGTCTATGCGCCGGTCCTCACACCGGACGGCACCACCTACGTGCTGGCCCGGGCGGGGGAGCACAACTACCTCTACGCCGTTGCGCCGAACGGGGATGCTGCGCTGGTCACCGACGCGCTCGGCAGCGCCCCCGCCTACGGTGCCGCCGCGCTCCCCGATGGCTCGATCCTGGTAGCGGGGTGGGGCGGCGCGCTCCGCCGGGTGGACCCACGAACCGGCGCAGTGAGGCCGTGGCGGAGGCTTTCGGACCGGATCTACCAGATCGCAACGGATGGCGCCGGCACCGTCTTCGCGGCCACCTGGATGGGCGAGGTGCTGCGAATCACCGCTCCGACCGGGCACATCGCCCGGATCGTGACGCCGTTCGGACGCGGCGGCCTGGTGGCCGTGGCCGCCACGCCCGCGGGTGACCTGTTCGCGGCGGAGCGAGGCGGCGGTGGGCGGATCCTGCGGGTCGACGCGGACGGGCGCCGGCGCGTCGTGCTCGCCGTACCGGGGGCCCGCTTCTACGGCCTGGCCGTGGCCGGCGGCGACCTGTACGCGCTGGACCTCGGCCACCGCGAGCTCCTCCGCATCCCGCTCGACCGCCTGCCCGTCGTGCTGCCGCCGCCTTCAGCCGGTGCCCTCGTGGCCGACGGGCGCTGACGGGGCGGCCCGGGCGAGCCACGCCTCGACGAGCTCCGCGCGAAGGCTAGGAAGAGCGGCTCCCTCAGCGCCCCTCCAGCCCCTCCAGCCGCTCGGCCACGGCCCACGCCAGCAGCGGGACCATGATCTCGTGGTGGCCGGTGATCTGGTAGCCCCGGCCGCCGCCGGTCCGCGTGGGGCGCTCGACCACGTTCACGCGCGGCCGGTAATGGCGGATCATGTCGAGATCCGCGGCCACGAAGCGGCGGGGTGTCCCCTCGTGGACGTTGCGGCAGACCGTCAGCGCCTTGAGGAAGACCTCGGGCATGAGCACGGCGGAGCCGAGGTTCAGCACGACGCCATCCTCGAGCGCCGGCAGCCAGCCGGCGAGGCGCCGGAAGTCGCTGAGCGCCGTCTGTCCGATGGCGGCGCCATCGGCCGCGGGGTGCTGGTGGATGATCTCGGCGCCGAGGGCGGCGTGGACCGTGAAGGGGATGCCGAGGCGGCGCGCCGCCAGCAGCAGTGAGAGGTCGGGGTTGGCCAGCGCGGCGCGTGCCTCGAGCGCGCGGCCGAGGGCGTCGCCGAGCCCGAGCCCCTGCTCCGCGCCCCGGCGGATCGCCTCGTTCATCTCGCGGCCGGTCTCCTCGGCCATCCCGAACGTGCCGTCCGCGAGCCCGGCCTCGACGTCCTCGCTGGTCGCGCCCCAGCACGCCATCTCGAAGTCGTGGATGGCGGTCGAGCCGTTCGAGGCCAGGTGCGTGATGGCGCCCCGCCGGGCCAGGTCGATGAGCACCGGGGCAAGCCCCGTCTTGACCACGTGCCCGCCCATCATGCAGAGCACGCCCCGGCCCGCCGCGGCCGCGGCCGCCATGGCGTCCACCACCGCCAGGAAGCTCCGGGCCTGCAGGATGTCGGGGAGCGAACCGAGGAAGGCGGCGAAGGAGCGGTCCTCGCCGGGCGCGCGGCCGAGGTCCGCGGCGCGCACCTTGTTGGGCCGACCCTCGAGCGGGACCGTGCGGATCCGGGAGACGTCGATCTCTGGCGACGACCCCCCGTCGGTCACCGGTGGCCGTCCCTTTCGCTGGATGCGCTCGCGGCCGGAGACGCGGGCAGCTTGTCCCCCAGGGCAAAGCCCTGGAGGTACATGTTCAGCGAGCCGATCACCGGGACGCTGGACCTCACCTGCAGCACGAGCCGCCGGGAATCGTCCGAGAAGTAGACCTCGGCCTTCCCGCCCTGGCCGAACAGCCCCTTGGTCTGGATGACCGGCCGCACCACGATGGCCGGGAAGGTGCCCGCCGGCACGGTCACGGTGTCCTTCCGCTCGACCGTCACGACCACGGGATTGCCCTTCTCGTCGAAGTAGCGGTCCAGCGTGTAGGTCTGGCCGACCTCCAGCGGGAGCGTGCGCACGTAGTAGAGGAAGGAGATGTCGTCCAGCGGCGAATCCGTCGGCAGCACGCCCGACTCGTCCTTGGCCGGCTGCGTCCAGCGCCGCTCCTCCGGGAAGAACTCGAGCGTCCTGTGCCGCTCGTAGTGGTACTCCTTCTGGTCCTGCTTGAAGCGCCGCGAGGCGAGGGTGGAGACATCCAGCCACGACTGCATGTCGTCATCCACGTGCACGAAGGCAATCCCGCCCTTCAGCTTCATCCGCAGCCGGTACGTCGGGTAGCCGCGCACGGTGTCCAGGGCCACCACCTCGAAGGAGCCGGTGCCCACCTTGCCGAACGGGCCCAGCGTCACCTTGTACACCAGGTGCTCGCCCACGCCGAACGGGACGCTCGCCACCGGACGCACCCCGGCCACGCCCGGATCGGACGTCCGCTGGGCGGGCGCCGGCCGCGCGAGTCCCGTCACGAGCGCGAGCACCGCGCCCAACGTCCGCATCAGCACCGGAAGGACCATCCCGTCTCTCCGCCTCACACTTCAGCTTTCGTCGGGAGCAGGCGACGCCGCCCCGTCCCGGTCCGTCGCGCCCCGCCCCGCCGAGACCTCCGCGCCGCCCGTGGCCGCGGCGTCCGACTGCTCCTCCCCTCCCTGCGCGTCGCCGCCCGCCGCACCGCTCCGGCGCCGCCGGCCGCCCCGCCCCCGGCCACCCCGCCGCCGCCGGCGCGTGGATGTCCGCCGGCCCTCGCCGTCCTCCCCCTCGACCGCGGCCGACGCATCCGCCTCCGCCGCACCCGCTTCCGCGCCGCCGGCCGAGTCCTCCGCGCCGCCATCGGCCGCCTCGGCCCCGGCTCCCGCCGGACCCGCCGTCTTCCGCCGCGCCGGCCGCTTGCGCGCGCCGGCCGAGCCGCCGTTGCCCGACCGGCCGCCGCCCGACTCGACCTCGCCGCCCGCGCCGGCCGTGGCCGCTTCACCGCCCGGGCCTGACGCCGCCTCGGCGCCCGTCTCGGTAGCGGCGCCCGTCTCGGTTCCGGCGGACGTCTTCCCGGCGCTCCGGCGCCGGCCACCCCTGCGGCGGCGCGTGCGCGTCCGCTTCGTCTTCTCAGCCTCGCCCTCGCCGGCGCCCTCGGCGGGAGCGTCCGGGGCGGCGTCCGCCGCCGCGCGGGCACCGTTCGCCTGCGCACTGGCCCCGTTCCGGCCGGACCGCCGCTTCCTGGCGGAGCCGGCGTCGCCCGTGTGGTCGGATGCCTTGCGCGCGCGACGCCTGCGGGTCGGCTCGGGCTCGGGCGCGACCTCGGTGGCGGCCACCCGCTCGGCGAGGCCGGGGTCGCCCATGATCGAGCGCTCCACGGCCGCGAGATCCGACACGGCGGGCGCGGGGGCGGGACGGCCGAAGGCCAGCCGGACGAGAGAGCGGAGGGTCGGCCACGCCTCGAACCGGCTGTCGCGCTGGCGGCGCTCCCACCGGTGCAGGACCTCGACCTCGTCCATCCGGCGCACGTGCGGCTTCACCGCGTCGAGCAGCGCCGCATTGGCGGCCCACCCGTCCCACTGGAGGAGGCGCCGCCCGTCGGCGACCTCGAGCGCCTTGCGCAGCCCGAAGACCCGGTAGGCGCGGAAGCCGGAGAGCGCGTCCGTGACCGGCTCAGGCCAGGCCATCCGACGGCGCAGCAGCGGCACGGCGAGGCGGGCCGTCCAGCGCACGCCGCGGGGGGCCGCGGCGGACTCGATGCGCAAGGCGCTCGTGACGACATCGGCGCCGGACTCGATCCGCTTGAGCAGGTTCGGGATCTCCTCCGGATCGTCGGTGAAGTCCGCCTGCAGGGTGACGAGCACGTCGCGCCGGGGATAGCTGGAGCGCTTCGCGGCCTCGCGGACGAGCTCCTCGAGGCAGGCCGCGTAGCCCTGGCGCTCCCGGAACCGGATCACCGTGAGCGGCAGGACGCGGGCGTATGGGGCGAGGACCGCGGGCGTGGCGTCGGTGGACGCGTCGTCCACCACGATCAGCTGGTAGTCACGCGGAAACTCCGTCATGACCTGTCTGATCTTCCACAGCAGCACGCCTACGGTCCGGCCCTCGTCGTGCGAAGGTACGCCGATGTAGATCACTGGGTCGCCCGGACTCCTTTATGTGTCGAAGGCCGCGCCGGCTCCATCCACGCGCGCCATTCTCGACGATGTCTCGGCCGCCTACCTATACCGTTCACCTCCCGGTCGGTTCCTCGGGAGGCGCGCTCTTCCAGCGCCGATGCTGCCAAAAATACTGCTCGGGCGCCTCCCGCACGACCGCCTCGAGGGCGGCCGTGAAGGCAGCGGTCAGGCGCCGCACGACGACGTCCGTCGGCCCCGCGCGGTCCACGCGGATCTCCTGGAGATCCCCCTCGTAGCGCCCGCTCCCCCGCCGGCGAGCCCACCCCAGAAAGAGCGGCGCCCCGGCACGCAGCGCCAGCAGGGCGGGACCCCGATGAGTCGAGGCGGGGCGGCCCATGAACGGCACGAACACCCCGTGGGTGCGCGCGTCCTGGTCCGCCACGAACGCCACCACCTCGCCGCGCCGCAGCGCCTCCAGCCCCTCCCGCGCCGCCGCGCGCCGGTCGATCACCCGGATCCCCGCCGACGCCCGCAGGCCGTTGACCGCCTCATCGAAGAGCCGGTTGGCCTGCCGCTGGACCACCGCGTTCACGGGAAAGCCGTACGCCGCCAGCGCCGCTCCCGCCACCTCCCAGCTCCCGAAGTGGCCGGTGACCACCACCACCCCGCGGCCGCCGGCGAGCGCCGCCCGCATGGCCGCGGGCGCCTCCGGGCGCACGACCGTGCGCGCGAGCACGGCCGCCGGATCCAGCCGCTCGAGCCGGAGAAAGGCGAGCGCCGCCCTGCCCAGGTGCTCGTAGGAGCCGCGCGCCACGGCCCGGATCCAGGCCTCGTCCCGCTCCGGAAAGGCGGCGCGCAGCTGCGACTCGACGACCTCCCGCCGCAATCCAACGGGCCGGTACGCCAGCCGGCCGAGCGCGGCGAGACCCCGCTCCGCCGCCGCCTCGGGCAGTCGCAGCGCCACCGCCGAGGCCGCGCGGAAAAGGGCGAACTCCGCCCGGTGACGGAGGGTGGGCCCGCGGCTCACCGCGCCCGCGGCTCGCCGGCGGCCGCCCCGCCGCCGGCGGCGATCGGCGGCGCGAAGCGCCGGGGCCGGTCCGCGCGCACGTAGCGTTCCGCGGCCCGGCGGGCGCGGGCGAGCACGTCCTCCACCGTGATCCGCGTCATGCGCCCCTCGAGCGGCGTGGCGCGGGTGGCGTCGGGGGCGGCGCCGGGCTCGTTGTAGGCGTCCACCCAGAGGTCCTCGAAGCGGCGATAGGGTCCGCAGCGCCAGGGATTGGTGTGGCCGTAGAGCCCGATGACCGGGACATCCATGGCGCGCGCCATGTGCACGGGCCCGGTGTCGGGCGCGATGACCACGTCGCAGCCATCGAGCAGCCAGAGCACGCGACGGACGCCGTCGCCCATCCCCCATGCCGGCTTCACACGCGCACGCGCGGTGACCTCCCGTGCGATGGCGGTTTCACGCGCGCCCGGCCCGCCCACGAGTACGGTGCGCCAGCCGAGCTCGCGGGCGACGGCATCCGCCACCGCGGCCCAGCGCTCCGGCACCCAGTCCTTGGCATCGATCGCGGACGCCGGCACCAGCGCCGCCACCGGCGCATCGCCGAAGGGCGCGAAGAATTCCGCCTGTGCCGCCCTCTCCGCGGGCGCCGGCGCGAGCGCCCAGTCGAGCGGGCGCGCCGCGGCGCCGAGCGCGTCGAGGAACTCGAGGAAGAGGTCCTGCGTGTGGCCGCGCGGGCCCGGCGGCAGGTGCTCGTTGGCGAACAGCCAGACGCCATCCGCCGCGCGGGCGCGGTCGATCCCGAGGCGCCGCGACGCCCGCGAGAAGAGCAGCGGCCACACGCTCTTGAAGTAGATGTTGAGGTTGAGCGCCAGGTCGAAGCGGCGCCCCGCCAGCTCGCGCCGGAGACGGCGCAGCCCGCCGAGCCCGTCCTTCTTGTGGTAGACCACGACCTCGTCGATCGCCGGGTGAGCGCCCAGCACGGCGGCAGGCATTGGCTCGACCACCCAGGTGATCCGGCGCGTCGGGTCCTCGCGCTTGAGGGCGGTGGCCACCGGCAGCCCGTGGATGACGTCCCCGAGCCCGGTCAGCAGCACGATGCAGATCCGCTCGCCCGCCACGTTCAGCCTCGCCGGGCGACGCCGCCCGTCCGCATCCCGCCACCGGAGCCGCGCGCGTCGGCGGGCGAGGGTGGCGCGCTGCCGCCGCCCACCGGCGCCTCTGCGGCTCCGGGGCCGCCGCCCGCCGGCGTGCGGGAGCCGAGCAGCGGCAGCGTTCGCTCCAGGACCTCCTCCACCCGCACCTGCTCCAGGCAGGAGACGTGGGGGCAGCGGCCGCAGACCAGGTCGCACGGGAGCACGGGCACCCTCTCGATGCCGCCGTGCGGCGAGCCAGGCCGGAGATCGGTCCACACGTCGGTGATGGTGTGGCGGTTGACCGCGAAGGTCGTGGTGCCCACGGCCACGGCAATGTGCTTGGAGCCGCCATCGTTGCCGATCCAGAGGGCGCAGCGCTCGAGCAGGGCGGCGAGCTGCCGGACGTTGGTGCCCTCCTCCTCGAAGACGACCGGCTCGGCCGCCCGCGCCGCCACGGCCGCCGCCTGCTCGCGCTCGCCGGGGCCGTAGGTGAGGAGCACCCTCGCGCCCGCGCGCGCGAGGCCGTCCGAGACCCGGGCCCAGCGCTCCGGTCCCCACTGCTTGTGGTGGTGCTGGGTGGTGGGCGTCAGGGCGACGATCGGCGAGCCGTCCGCGAGCCCCGAGCGCTCGAGCATGTCCGCGGCCCAGGCCCGCTCCTCGTCCGCGAGATGGAGCTCCAGGTCCAGGTCCGGCATGGCCGGCGGCTCGATGCCGATGCCGCGCAGCAGCTCCATCTTCTGGCGCGGCATGTAGACGCCGCGCTTCTCCTTCTCGAAGAGCCGCGTGTACGCCTTCGTGCGCGGACCCCGCCCGCGTACGCCGACCCGGACGGGCGCGTGCGCCACCAGCGTCTGGAGCGCCGTGCGCGGGTTGGACTGGAAGTCGATGCTGGCGTCGTAGCCGCGGCCGACGAGGCGGCGGAAGAGCCGGAGATCGTGGCGCGTACCGCGTCGCCAGACGAGCACCTCGTCCACGTTCGGGTTGTCGCGCAGGAGCTCCGCGCCGCCTGCGCCCGTGAGGTACTCGATGCGCGCGTGCGGCAGCGCGCGCCGGAGCAGCCGCAGGGCGGGGGTGGTGAGCAGCACGTCGCCCAGCCAGCGGAGCTGGATCACCAGCAGCCGGCGAGGAGGCGCGAGCGTCCGCCCGTTCCGGCTCACGCGCCACCGGCCGGGGCGCGGGCCGCGGGCTCGTCGGCCCCGGCGTGGAACTGGAGCTCGTAGAGGTGGCGGTACAGCCCGCCTTCCTCCAGCAGCTCGTCGTGCGTGCCGCGCTGCACGATGCGGCCGCCGGCGAGCACGAGGATCACGTCGGCCTGGCGGATGGTGGAGAGCCGGTGCGCGATGACGAGCACGGTGCGGTCGTGGAGCAGCTCGTCGATGGCGCGCTGCACGAGGCGCTCGCTCTCGGTGTCGAGCGCGCTCGTCGCCTCGTCCAGGATGAGGACCGGCGGGTTGCGGAGCAGTGCCCGGGCGATCGCGATCCGCTGCCGCTGCCCGCCCGAGAGGCGGGTGCCGCGCTCCCCGACGACGGTGCGATAACGGTGCGGCAGATCCATGATGAAGTCGTGCGCGTTGGCCGCCCGCGCCGCGGCCTCGACCTCGGCGTCGGTGGCGTCCTCGATGCCGTAGGCGATGTTGGAGCGCACGGTGTCGTGGAACAGGATCGTCTCCTGGGTCACGATGCCCATGAGCGCGCGCAGCTCGCGGACGCGCAGGCCGCGCAGATCGCGGCCGTCCAGCGTGACGCGGCCGGCGGTCGGGTCGTAGAAGCGGGGCAGCAGGCTGGCCAGGGTGCTCTTCCCCGAGCCGCTCGGTCCGACCAGCGCCACCACCTGGCCGGGCCGGACCTCGGCGTCGATCCCGCGCAGGCAGGGTTCCCCGGCGACGTAGTCGAAGTCCACGCCTTCGAAGCGGACGCCGGCGCCGATGCCCGCGACGGGGAGCGCGTCCGCGCGCTCGACCACCTCGAGGGGCGCGTCCAGCAGCTCGAAGGCGCGCTCGCCGGCCGCGAGCCCCGGCTGCACCAGCGCGGGGAAGCGGCCGATCACCTTGACGGGCTGCATGATGCGCATGGAGAGGCCGAGGAAGGCCATGAACGAGGCGGCCGAGAGCGAGCCGTCCACGAGGACGAGCCGGCTGCCGAACCAGAGCAGCGCCAGGATGGCGGCCGCGCCGATCATCTCGGTGGCGGGCGGGAACACCTTGCGCCAGCGCTCGTTGCGGATGACCGCCTTGTAGTGCACGCCCGTGAGCGCGCGGAATCGGCCGCTCTCGTAGTCCTCGGCGCCGGAGGCCTTGACGAGCCGGATCCCGCTCACCGTCTCCTGGATCTGGGAGGAGAGCTCGCCGATGGCATCGAGGATCTTCAGCACGCCGACGTGCAGCCGCTTCCGGAACCGCTCCCACATGCCCAGCATGAGCGGCAGCGTGAGCAGCGTCACGAGCGTCAGCTTCCACGAGAGGAGCAGCAGCGCGGTCAGCAGGAAGACGATCTGGATGGACTGCGAGAGCGCCTCGGCCAGCTTCTCCGTGACCAGCGTCCGGAGCTGGTCCACGTCGTTCGTGATGCGCGAGATGATCTGGCCGGCGCGCGTGCGGTGGAAGAAGCCGAGGTCGAGACGCAGCACGTGCGCGTAGAGATCGTCGCGCAGGTCGCGGGTCACGCGCTGCTCGATCAGCACGACCAGGTAACTCTTCACGTAGTCGGCCACGTTCTTCAGCAGCACCGCGCCGAACATGATGAGCACGACGTTGCGCAGCGCGATCATCGGCTGGCCGGCCGGCATGAGCCCGCCGACCGTCGCCCGCAGCATGCGGTGGATGGCGTCCGTCTTGTCGCCGAGCAGCGCGCCCGCCGCGCCGCCCACCGACCCGGGCTTGCTGAAGAGCACGTCCAGGAACGGGATCAGCAGCGTCATGCTGAAGGCGTCGAAGGCCGAGAAGGCGACCATCGACAGGATCGCGCCGATGAAGAGGGCGCGGTAAGGCCTCAGGTAGGCGAGGATCCGGAGGTAGAGCCTCACCGGGGCCTCAGCGTCGCCACGGGCAGCACCATCTCCTCGGGGCTCACGCCGCCGTGGAGGAACGAGCCGCGGTAGCGCGCCTGGTACTCGCGCAGCTTGGTCGGATAGACGAAGAACGAATCCTCCAGCGCGAGCAGGTAGTTGGTGGCCAGGCCGCCCTTCGGGAAGCGGAGCACCCGCTCGTCCGTGACCGAGAACACCGCGGAGGGATCCTCCGCGCGCAGGTCCATCCCGAACTTGTAGCGCAGGTTGCTCGTGGCATCGCGGCGCGCGAAGACGGTGACGGGACGCTCGCAGAGGATCGAGCCGTGGTCGGTGGTCAGCACGGTGGTGACGCCGGCCTCGGCGGCCTCGCGCAGGATGCGCAGCGCCGCCGAACGCTCGAACCACTGGCGGGTGAGCGCCCGCAGCGCCGGCTCATCGCGCGCGACCTCCATGAGGATCGCGGACTCGCTGCGCCCGTGCGTGAGCAGGTCCACGAAGTTGAAGACGACGGCCGTGACGCCATCGCCCTGGAGCGCGACGCGCACGCGGGTCACGAGGTCGTCCGCCGCCACGTCCGTGAACACCTTCTCGTAGTGCACGGGCACCTCGCGGCCCGTGAGCCGCCGGAGCTGGGCGCGGAACAGCTCGTCCTCGAACGCGTTCAGGCTGCCCTCGTCCGTCTCCCACCACTCCGGGTGGTCGCGCGCGATCGCGTCGGGGAACTGCCCGCTGAAGATGGCGTTGCGCGCGTAGGGCGTGGCGGTCGGCAGGATCGAGCAGTAGAGGTCCTCCTCGATGTCGAAGGAGGGCGAGAGCAGCGGCCGGAGCGTCTTCCACTGGTCGAGCCGCATGCAGTCGATGATCACGAACAGCAGCGGCCGTCCCTCCTCCAGCTGCGGCCCGACGTAGCGCGCTACCACGTCCGTCGAGAGCGGCGGGCGGAACTCGGCGCCCGGCTTCAGCCAGCCGCCGTACTCGCGCGAGACGTAGAGGCCGAACTCCCGCCGCACCTCGCGCACGAGCGCCCGCACCGTGTCCAGCAGTCCCTGTTCGCGCGCCTCGTGGAGCCGCAGGTCCCAGCCGACCAGCTCGTCGTAGAGGGCGAAGTAGTCGTGCCACGTGCGCGCCTCGTCGCGCAGCATCGAGAGCATGGCGAACCGGCCCGCGAAATCCTGCGCCGCCCGCTGCTGCAGCAGCTGCGGCCCCTCCAGCAGCCGCGTCACCGCCGACAGCACCTGGCGCGGGCTGGCCGGCTTGACCAGGTACTCGTCCACGCGCCGGCCGATCGCCTCCGTCATGGTCCGGTCCTCCTCGGACTTCGTCACCATGACCACGCGCGCGCTCGGCTCCGCCTGGCGCAGCTCCGCCAGCACCTCCAGCCCCCGCCGCCCCGGCATCTGCTCGTCCAGCAGCACCAGGTCGTAGCGCTGCCGGCGCACGAGCTCCAGCGCGTCATCGCCGTTGGCGGTCGCATCCACCTCGTAGCCGCGCTGGCGCAGGAACAGGAGGTGCGGCTCGAAGAGCTCCACCTCGTCGTCAACCCACAGGATCCGCTTCGCGTTCGCTTGCATAACCCCGAACGATAACAGCGGTTGCAAGGGGAGGACAGGAGGGGCTCGGGGCTCGGGGCTCGAGGCTCGAGGCTCGGGGCTCGGGGCTCGGGGCTCGGGATGCGGGCGTCGGACGCAGTTGGTCGTGCCGCAGTTGGTCGTGCCGCGGTTAGTCGTGCCGCCGTCGGTCGTGGCCGCGGTTGGTCGTGCCGCGGTCGGACGGAGTCAGTCGTGCCGCAGTCGGTCGTGGCCGCAGTTGGTCGTGCCGTAGTTGGTCGTGCCGCCGTCGGACGCGCGCCGGATCGTCAGGGCCAGCTGCACCTTCTCCAGCACGTCCTCCACGCGCACCCGCTCCATGCCGCCGGGCCGGTGCTCCATGCTGCACGGGTAGTCCTCGCCGGGGAAGCGGGCGTAGCCGTCCACGACGAGCTCGGTGAAGCGGCGGTAGGGGCCGTAGCGCTTCGGGTTGGTGTAGCCGTAGAGGCCGACGACCGGGACCTCGAGGGCGCGCGCGATGTGGAGGGGTCCGGTGTCGGGGCTGACGGCCAGGCGGGCGCCGTCGAGGAGCCAGACGAGGCGGCGGACCTCATCGCCGAGGGCGTTCACCACGCGCGCGGCGCTGGCGGCCTGGATCGCCGCCGCCATCTCGCGCTCGGCGGCGGAGGGGCCGCCCACCAGCACGGGGCGCAGCCCGAAGTCCGCCTCCAGCGCGTCGGCGAGGCGGGCGTAGCGCTGCGCGCTCCAGTTCTTCTCGGGCTTGCTCGTGCCGATGACGATGGCGGCCAGCGGGCGCTCCAGCCGCTCGAGGAAGGCGCGCTGCGCGGCACGCTCCTCCTGCGTCGGGCCGAGCCCCCACTCCACCGGCTCCGCGGGGACGCCCAGGTGCTCGAGGAACTCGAAGTACTGGTCCTGCACGTGGCCGACCGGGCGTGCGGCGATGCGCTCGTTGGTGAACAGCCAGTTGAGGTCGCGGGCGCGGGCGCGGTCGAAGCCGAGCTTCACCTCCGCGTCCGCGAGGGCCGTGATGAGGCCCGCCTTGAGGTAGACCTGCAGGTTCAGCAGGAGGTCGAAGCGGCGCCCGCGCAGCCGGTGCCGGAGATCGGCGTAGGCGTGCCAGGCGCCGGCGCCGCGCCGGCGCTCGAAGAGGACGAACTCGTCGATGGCCGGGTGGGCGGCCACGAGCCGGTGCGGCACGGGCTGGATGATCCACGTCAGCCGCGCGTCGGGATAGGCGCGGCGGAGCGCGTTGGCCACGGGCAGCACGTGCACCGCGTCGCCGAGCGCGCTCAGCATGACGATGCCGATCTCGCGGGCGTCCAGGTGCCGCAGCGCGGGGGGGCGCCACTCCGGCGCGGCGCCCGGCAGCACGCCGGCTCCCCGCTCAGCCGCCATGGCTCCCGTAGGCGGCGCGGATCGCGTCGCGCTCCCGCTCCGCCAACACGCGCCCGCTGCGCCCCTCCCATTTCCGGAGCGAGCGCTCGAAGCGCTCCAGCATGGCCGCGCGGCGACGCGGGCCCAGCCCGTCCACGATGCGGCAGCCGTCCAGGTCGATGACCCAGGGACGCGGGCCTCGGGGCGTCCACTCGAGCAGGATGTTCTTGAGGTTCAGGTCGCGGTGCAGCACGCCGCGATCGTGCAGGATGCGCAGCAGCCGCCCCGCCGCGGCGCAGGCATCCAGGCGGCCGTCGGCGTCCGTGAGCGCCTCGGGGCCGAAGAGCGCGCCGGCGAGGTCGACGGCGTCCGCGATCCAGCGCGTCGCCACGTCGCCTCGGTAGAAGGCGCCGGAGGGGTAGATGGCCACCGCCCGCACCTCGGGCGTGTCCACGCCCCGCTCCAGGAGCGCCCGGCTCGCCTCGAGCTCCGCCAGCGGGCGAGGCCGCGTGGCGCGCACGTAGCGGTCGCCCAGGAGCGGCGCGGCCACGGCGCCGCCGCGACGGTAGTGGCGCACCACCCAGCGCCCGCCCGGCGCGGGGACGCTGAACGCCGCGCCCCGCCCCTCGAGACGGCGCGCCTCCGGGTGCGCCGCGGCCCAGCGGAAGAGCGAGCCGTGGTCCTCGAGCGCGCGCTCGGCCGCGGCCAGGGCATCCGGCGCGGCGACGAGCAGCGTGCCGCTCAGGCGGCGCGTCTCGAAGGCGGCCTCCGAAACCCGCATCATCCGGGCTCCTGGCGCGCTGCTCGCGTCCGCCGATTCGGGATCATGCGTCAGGATAACCCGGCCCGCGGGCGGAAGATCCCGACCCGCAGCGGCGGCTCCACCCGCCAGTAGAAGTGCAGCCGGTTCTCGCTGTCAACGATCACGTTCTCGGTCCGCTCCCGGGTCTTCGGGTAGTCGACCCCCGGGCGGCTCTCGAGCAGCAGCAGCTCGCCCGGCGCGAGCGAGACCTCGAGCGCCCGCAGCTGCTCCTCCAGGCGACGCACCAGCGCCTCCTCCGTCTCCCCCTGCACCATTCCGTCGGCCTCGGACGTGATCTCGCGCCCGTCCACCCGCGCGTAGGTCGCCTCGAACTCCGCCGCATCCAGCGGCGGCCCCGCCGCCGGGCGGAACGCGAGCTCGGTCAGCGCCCTGGCATCGAAGTCGGGCTCCACCGGCTGAAGCCGGCTGCCCGCGCGTCTCAGGATCATGCTTGAACCTCCATCGGCTCGGCCCACGGGAGATCGATCCGCCCGCGCCGCGGCTACTCCACGGCGCCGAGATGGGGGCCCCACTCCTCCGCGAGCGGAGGGCCGACCTCGTTCAGCCGGCGCAGCTCCTCCGCGCCGAGCGGCTGGAAGGAGCGCGCCCGGTTCACGTTCTCGTGCAGCTCGCGGCGGTCGAGCATCCCGACCACCGCCGTGGCGCACCCGTCGAGCGTGAGCGCGTAGCGGAACGCCGCCGGCTGCAGCTCGCGCGGCATCATGGCGGGCGTGGCCCCGGAGCCGCGGACCCCGCCGTACACCTTCATGGCGACGAGGCCCATGCCCTGCCTCCTCGCGAGCGGCCAGGCGCCGGTCTCGAAGCCGTAGGTGCGCGCGTCCACGAAGTTGGCGGGGGTCATCATCACGTCGAGCGGATAGTCCTCGAGGGCGCGCAGCAGCCGCGCGGGCCGGTTGTGGCAGCTCACCCCCACCCAGCGCGCCATCCCCTGCCGCTTCGCCTCGAGCACCATGCGCAGCACTCCGTTCGGGCCGAAGGCGAGCTTCGGGTCCATGCGGTCGTGGCCGATCGAGTGCGCGAACAGCAGGTCGACCTGCTCGACCTGCAGCTCCTTCAGGCTGCGCTCGAGCTGCCGCCACGCGGCGTCGCCATCGGCCTCGAAGACCTTGGTCGTGAGAAAGACCTCCCGCCGCCGCGTGCGCGCCACCTCCCCTGCCTGCAGGTGCGCGCGGCCGTAGCCGCCCTCCGCCGTGGCCGTGTCCAGGTAGCTCACCCCGAGGTCCACCGCCTCGTTCAGGAGCGCGATCGCCTCCGCATCCCGCACCGTGCGGCCGAGCGCCGCCGTGCCGAAGCCGAGGATCGGCACCCGCTCCCCCGTCCGTCCCAGGATCCGCATCGGCAACTCGCGGCGCGGCGGCGGCGCGCGCCGCGGGGCGCCCGGCTGCAGCGACTCGGCCGCCTCCACCAGCTTCTCCCCCGGCACCGGGATGCGCCCCAGCGCCCGGCGGAAGAAGCCGCGCCGGTCGAGCGGGCTGCGGTCGTCGTCTGGCATGACGGGAAAGGTAGGAGGACGGACTGCGTCGGCAAGCGGGCTCGACGGCGGAAGCTGCCACCCCTTCCCCCGACGCACCGGAGTGGTGGAGTGACCGGGCGGCTCGCGTGCCCGGGCACGCCGACGGCCGCGTGGCCCGGCCGCTTCGCGGCGAGACGTCCGGCGCACGCCGGGACGGCCGCCGCCGTAGTCGCGAGGCCCGCCATCCCGCGCGGCGTGACGAGGCCGGCCCGGCGTCTCCCACTCTCCCACTCTCCCACTCTCGGGGAGGGCCGGGCGAGCCGGGCGCCCTCCCGCCCTGGCCCCTCCGCCGCCCCCGCCCTACCCTTCCCGCCATGCTCTATGATGTGGCCGTCATCGGCGGTGGCGTGAACGGCGCCGGCACGGCGCGGGACGCGGCGCTGCGGGGGCTCCGCGTCGCCCTGCTCGAGCGCGAGGACTGGGGCGCCGGCACCACGGGCGCGTCCACGCGCATGATCCACGGCGGGCTGCGCTACCTGCTCTACGACATCCCGACCACCCGCCTCTCCTCCGAGGACGCCGGGCACATCCGCGACATCGCGCCGCACCTGAGCTTCCGGATCCCGTTCCTCTGGCCGCTCTACCCGGGCAGCCCGTTCTTCACGGAGGCCAAGGAGGCGCTGCTCGCGGCGTACGACCGCTACGCGCAGGCCAAGCACGGACTCCGCCACGCCCGCCTCTCGCGCGCCGAGGCGCTCGCGATCGAGCCCGGGCTCTCGCCCGACACCATCGGCGCACTGACGCTCGACGAGTGGGGGATCGATGTCTTCCGCCTGGCCGCGCTGAACGCGCTCGACGCCCGCGAGGCCGGCGCCGATCTCTTCCCGCACACCGAGGTGACGGAGCTGCTCCGCGACGGTGCCGGCCGCGAGGTGCGCGGCGTGCGCGCCCGCGACCGGCTGGACGGCCGCACCCTGGAGATCGAGGCCGCCGTCGTCGTCAACGCCGCCGGCCCCTGGGCCGCGCAGGTGGCGGCCCTGGCCGACGCACGCGTGCCCCTCCGCCCCGGCAAGGGCATCCATCTCACGTTCGAGCGCCGCATCGGCAACTTCGGCCTCATCCTCGAGGGCCTCGACGGCCGCACCATGTTCCTCGTGCCGCACGGCGCGGAGACGATCGTCGGCACCACCGACGACGACTACTTCGGCGACCCCGCCCGGGTGGACCTCGAGATCACCCGCGACGAGGTGGACTACGTCATCGAGGCGGCCGCACGCGCCATCCCGCAGGCCCGCCACTGGCGGCCGCTGCGCGCGTGGGCGGGCGTACGCAACACGCTCTTCGAGCGGGGCGCGCCCGCCGACGACCTCTCCCGCCGCCACGAGATCATCGACCACGGCGAGAAGGACGGCGTGGCCGGCCTCCTGTCCATCGCCGGCGGCAAGCTGGCCAGCTACCGCATCCAGGCCGAGGAGGCGACGGACGCCGTGATCGCGACGCTCGCCCGCGCGGGAGACCGGCGCGCCCAGAGCGCGGGACGCGCGGCGGGCGGCGGCGCGGAAGACAGGGGCGGCGCCGCCTTCGGGCCATGCACGACCGCCGAGCGCCCGCTCCCCGGCGCCGAGCCGCCGCCCGACTTCATCGCGCTCGCCCGTGAGATCCCGCTCCCGCCCGCCGCGCTCGAGCGCATCTGGCGCCGGCTCGGCTCGCGCATCCACGCGGCCCTGGACGGCGCCGGGCCCGACGACCTCGCCCCGGTCTGCCGCTCCGAAGCCGTCACCGCCGCGGAGATCCGCTACGCCGTCGGCGTCGAGGGCTGCCGCACGCTCGAGGACCTGCGCCGCCACGCGCACGTGGGCACCGGCTCCTGCGATGGGCTGGACTGCGCCGCCCCGGCCGCGCACCACATGGCCGAGATCCTCCGCTGGCCGCCCGAGCGGACACGGGCCGAGATCGCGGCGTTCCTCGAGCAGCGCTGGATCGGGCGACGGCCGGTGCTGTACGGGGCCAATCTGGCGGCGGAGGAGGTGGTGAGGGGGGTGCATCGCGGAGCAGGGTGAGGGTAGGGATTTGGATTGGGGAGGGCGAGGGTGAGGGTGAGGGTGAGGGTGAGGGTGAGGGTGAGGGTGAGGGTGAGGGTGAGGGTGAGGGTGAGGGGGTCAGAGCTCGCCGATGCGGGGGCGGCGGGCGGCGCGGCCGCCGCTCGCGTACGGGGGCACCCGCTTCGTCGTCTGCCGTCCACCTGGCCGTGAACTCCCCACGCGTACCCCGGCGCAGAGGCGGTTGGGGAGTTGACCGCGCTATTCGTTGTCAACTCCCCAAGGGCCGCGGCTCCATGGGAACGATTGGGGACTTTGCCGCGCTATTCGCAGTCAAGTCCCCAAACGTCGATTCCAGGGCCGAGCCGTGGGGACTTGACTGCCCTCGCCCCGATGGCGTCCCACATCGCGCATCCGGTGGGGTTTTCCTCCCCGCGCCGGCGCGACACGCCAGCGCGGAACCCGCGCTCCGGGTGCGCGACTCTCGAGGAAGGCGTCCACCTCAGAGCTCGTCGACGATGCGGGCGAGCTCGTCCTCGCGGCGCCAGGCGGACTCCAGGGCGCGGGCTTCGGCCCGGAGCTCGGCGCGCTCGGCGGAATCGGTCAGCGCCATCTCGAGGGCGAGGACCACCGTGGGGCCGAGACGGCGAAGGGAGCGGCCCGTGGCGGCGAGCCCCTGCGCCAGCCGCTCCGGGGTGCCGGCATCGGCCACGGTACGGCCGGCACGATCGATCATGCGGTCCGTGCCGCCGGCGATGTTCTGGTACGCCAGCAGTCGGCGCAGGAGGAGACGCGTGTCGTCGCCCACGATGCGGAACAGGCGCTCCGGAGTCCAGGGGTCGCAGCGCGGGCAGGGCACGCCAATGCCGGGACGACCCTCCGGATCCACGACCACCCGCACCAGCCAGGAGTCCTCGAAGCTGAACGCCCGCAGCACGCTCCGGCAGTGCGCGCAGCGGCTCGCGCCCACCCACGCGAGAGAGCCGAAGCGCCACCAGCGCAGAGCGTCCGTGAACGGCGTCGCATCCCAGGAGAATGGAGGCACACGCCCCCACGGCCCCACCCGCCCCCCGACGTAGGCGAGCGCGCCGGCCGTGTAGGCGGTCAGCCGCGCGCCCGCGCTGCGGAAGCGCGCCTGGCGCGAGCGCAGAACCCGCCCGTAGCGCCACCACGCCTGCTCCGCCAGCGGCGACTCGCCCACCCGAAGCACCTCGCCACGCTCCGTCCCGAGCAGCGCAATGTTCGGCGTGGCCGCGAGCAGCCGCCCGCGCCGCCGCACACCGTCCTCCAGCCGGTCGATCAGCTCCCGGCGCGCCTCCGGCGGCACCAGGTTCCAGCGGCCGCAGGAGACGCAGATCGTCCAGGCGCGGCTCCCCGCCGGGTCGTACGCCCAGCGCACGCCCGCCCCCGGCGGATCCGCCTCCGACGGCAGCGGCGCCCGGCAGAACAGGCAGTGGACAAAGAGCAGGTCATCCATGGCGAAGAAGCCTCACGGCACGGCGCAGGCCAGATCGTCCGGTACGGGCAAGATGCCGCGGCGCAACGAGATGGGATCCACCCCGCGCACGCGGCCGCGCCATCGATAAGGCCGGCGCTGCCCGTCCGCGGGACGCCCGATCCCGCCCTCGGACGCCGGCCCCGCGGCGGCGCGGCGGTTCATCCGGCAGCGCCCCGGAGGCCCCGGGGCCCACCGCGAAGCCGCGGCCCGCAGGCAGCAGCCCGGACTCCGAGTCCCGAGTCCCGGGCCGGCACCGATCCGCCACCTTGCCCTTCATGCCGTGGCGCCTCTATATATGTTGATCACACATATGGAGGCGCCATGCTCAACCGCGAGCTCAAGAAGGGTACCACGCCGCTGCTCGTGCTCTCGCTCCTCGAGGTCGAGCCGCGCCACGGCTACGAGCTGGCCAAGCTGATCGAGAGCCGCTCGCGCGGCGTGGTGCGCATCCACGCGGCGTCGCTCTACCCGCTGCTCTACCGGCTGGAGCGGAAGCGCTGGATCGAGGGCCGGTGGGTGGAGAAGGCGGGGCAGCGGCGGCGTCGCTTCTACAGGCTGACGGCGGAGGGGCGGCGGCAGCTGGAGGCGCAGCGGCGGGGGTGGACGGAGTTCGTGCGCGCGATCGGACAGGTGGCGGGGGTGGAGTATGCCTGACTGGGCGGCGGAGGTCCGGCGCCGCCTCGTCGCCCTGCGGATCGGCGCGGCGGACGAGGCGGAGATCGTGGAGGAGCTGGCGCAGCACCTGGAGGACCGCTACGCGGAGCTGCGCTCGCGCGGCGAGTCGGAGCCGGAGGCGAGGCGGCTGACGCTGGAGGAGCTGGCGGAGTCCGGCGCGCTGGCGCGGCGGCTGCGGGCGACGCGTCGCCCCACCGGGGAGCCGGTGCCTCTCGGGGCCGCGCGGGCCGGGGGGCTCGCGGCGCTCTGGTCGGACCTGCGCTACGGGCTCCGCCTGCTCAGGCGCAACCCGGCGTTCACGCTTGCGGCGGTGCTCACGCTGGCGCTGGGGATCGGCGCGAACACGGCGATCTTCTCGGCGGTGGACGCGGTGATCCTGCGGCCGCTGCCGTTCCCGGATCCGGGGCGGCTCTTCATGCTGTGGGAGGAGAACCCCGAGAAGGGCTGGCACCAGCAGACGGCGGCGCCGGCCAACTACCTGGACTGGAAGGCGGGCGCACCGGCGTTCGCGGACATGGCGGCGTACAGCATGGACAACGGCCCGCCCACGGGCGGGGTGGCCCTGAACGACGGCGGCCCTCCGACGGTGCTGAGCCGGGCGGTGGTGACCGGGAACTTCTTCAGCGTGCTGGGGGCGCACGCGGCGCTCGGGCGGACGCTGCGGCCGGAGGAGACGTGGCAGGGGGCGGAGCACGTGGTGGTGCTGAGCCACCGGCTCTGGACGGAGCGCTACGGCGGCGCGCGGTCGATACTCGGACGCAGCATCCGGCTGAACGGAGAGAGCTACCGCGTGGTGGGCGTGATGCCCTCGGGGTTTGGCTTCCCGGACGAAAGCGTGGATGTGTGGTACCCGCCGCACTGGGATCCGGCTTCACGGACCCAGACGTGGTTCCGCCGCGCGCACTGGATCCGCGTGATCGGCCGTCTCCGCCCCGGCGCCACGCCCGGCGAGGCGGACGCGCAGCTCCAGGCGGTGGTCTCCCGCCTCAAGCGCGAGTACCCGGAGACCAACCGCTACATGGGCGCGGGCATGACTCCGCTGCACCGTTTCCTGGTCGGCGACACGCGCACGCCGCTCCTCGTGCTCCTGGCTGCCGTGGGGCTGCTGCTGCTCATCGCCTGCGCGAACGTGGGCAACCTGCTGCTGGTGCGGGCGGCGGGTCGGCAGCGAGAGATGGCGGTGCGCAGCGCGCTCGGGGCTGGGCGGCTCCGGCTCGTGCGCCAGCTCATGACGGAGAGCCTGGCGCTATCGCTCCTGGGCGGCGCGGCGGGGCTGGGTCTCGGGTGGGCGGCGACGCGCGTGCTCGCCGGCCTCCAGCCCGCGGGCGCGCTGCGCGTGGCGTCCTTCGGCATCGACCTGCGGGTGGTGGGCTACATCGTGGCGGTCACGGCGGGGAGCGGGCTGCTGTTCGGGCTGCTGCCGTCGCTCTGGAGCGGCCGCGCGGCGCAGGCGGCCGTGCTGCGGGAGGGCGGGCGGCAGGGCGCGCCGGGGCGGAGCGCGCGGCGGGCGGCGGAGGCGCTGGTCGTGGCCGAGGTCGCGCTCGCGCTGCTGCTGGTGACCGGCGCCGGGCTGCTGGTCCGCAGCTTCTGGCGGCTGGAGCACGTCGACCCGGGCTTCGACGCTCGTGGCGTGCTCACGGTCACGCTGGACCTGCCCGACCATCGCTACGGCAATCGCGAGAAGGTGCACACGTTCTACACCTCGCTGCTCGAGCGCCTGCGGCAGCTCCCTGGAGTGGAGAGCGCCGCGGCTACGTCGGACCTGCCGCTCGAGGGGACCGGCTACACGAGCGACTTCGCCGTGGCGGGCCGCGGCCCGGACGACTACGGCACGGAGGTGCTGCACCGCGAAGTCACGCCCGGCTACTTCCACACCATGCGGGTGCCGCTCCTGCGCGGTCGCGCTTTCACGGCCGCGGACCGCCTTGGCTCGGTGCCTGTGGTCCTGATCAACGAGGCGCTGGCGCGGAAATTCTTCCGCGGCGAGGACCCGGTGGGGCAGCGCGTCGCCTTCGACAAGCACCCGGACTCGACCTCCGTCTGGCGGACGATCGTCGGAGTCGTGGGCGACGAGCGGCAGAGCGGGATGGCGCTGGTGCCGCATATCGAGATGATCGAGCCCAACACCGGAGTGGACTGGTCCAGCCACATGTCGATCGTGCTGCGGACCACGGCCCACCCGGCGTCCCTCGGGCCGGCCGTACGCGCCGCCGTCCACGACCTCGATCCCGAGCTGCCGCTCATGGGGCTCCGTCC
Source organism: uncultured Gemmatimonadales bacterium (assembly GCA_963708135.1). Lineage (GTDB taxonomy): Bacteria > Gemmatimonadota > Gemmatimonadetes > Longimicrobiales > RSA9. The sequence continues at coordinate 3,869,955 of OY970192.1, forward strand.
GATGGACGCCATCCAGCGCGACTCGCTCGCCCGCCAGCGCTTCCTCATGGCGCTGCTGCTCGGCTTCGCCATCGTGGCGCTGGCCCTCGCGGTCATCGGCGTCTACGGCGTCACCGCGAACATGGCCCGGCAGCGCACGCAGGAGATCGGGGTCCGGCTCGCGCTGGGCGCCCGTGCCGGCGACGTCGTCCGCCTCGTGATCCGGCAGGGCCTCTCGCTCGTGGCCGCCGGGGTGCTCGTCGGCGTGCTGACCGCCCTGGCCGCCACACGGCTCATGGCGGGAATGCTCTTCGACGTGCCGCCCAACGATGCGCCCACCTACCTTGCCGTGGCCGTCCTGCTCGCCGCGACGGGGCTCGCCGCCTCCTGGCTGCCCGCCCGCCGCGCGAGCCGCGCCGACCCCGCCGTCGCGCTCCGGTCGGAGTAGCGGCGAGGCTACACGCGTGACCGCGCCGCGCCCGGTTTGGCATTCGCCGGGGCGGTCGCGGTGGCGGTCGCGGCAGCGAGCGAAATCGGGAAACGGAGCTCGGCGCCACCGGCGGCATCCCAATCTTGACCGGTTTCCGAGACGAAGGGCGCAACGGACGGCGTCGTGTGCGCTCGCGTACCCATTTTCGCTCGGTTTCCGAGACAGATCGGGATGTGGACGGCCCGAGTGTGCTCGAGAGCGCAATTTCGCTCGCTCGGCAGGCCGAGCAGATGTCACCGGCGCCCATCCCGCGTCCCGCATCCCCCGTCCCGCATCCCAGTTCCCGCGTCCCGCGTCGCGCATCCCGCATCCCGCGTCCCGTCCCACGGAACGCCCCATGCACCAGGGGTGTTCTCAATGCAATGACCCATGACGACGGACGCATGCACGACTTCGACGCGGACGGCCTGACCGACCTGCACAACCACCTGATCCCGGGCGTGGATGATGGTGCCCGGGACGCCGAGGAATCCCTCCGCTGGCTGCGCCTCATGTGGGCCGACGGTGTGACCCGTCTGGCCACGAGCCCCCATCTCTTCGGCTGGCTCACGCAGGAGGAGTCGGGCACCTTCGAGCGCCGGCTGCGCGACCTCGAGCAGGCGTTCGCGGAGCTGCAGAGCGCCGTCGCCGGGCGCGACGACGTGCCGGCGCTCCACTTCAGCCAGGAGATCCTCGTCCCCACGCCCGAGGTCGCCCAAGCCGTGTTCGGGCATCCCGACGTCGGCGTGCGCGGTACCCGCTACGCGCTGTGCGAGTTCGGCTTCGATCCCGAGGGCGATCCATGCGACGTCGTGGCCGCCGTCCGCGCTCAGGGCCGCACCCCGATCATTGCCCACCCGGAGCGCTACCGGCGCGATGGCGGCCGCATCCCGATCGAGGAGATGCGGCGCTGGAAGGAGGCCGGCGCGCTGCTCCAGGTGAACGGCGGCAGCCTTCTCGGGGACTACACGAAGAGCATCGAGCACACCGCCTGGCGGCTGATCGAGGAGGGGCTGGCCGACCTCGTCTCGAGCGACCACCACGCGGACTCGCGCCCGGTCTCCCCGCGCGCCGTCGGCCGCGCGCTCGCCCGGCGCGGCGCCGGCGAGCAGGCGCGGCTGCTGCTGGCGGAGAACACTGGACGCGTGCTGGACGACCGGGATCTGCTGCCGGTGCCGGGGTTGACCGCCCGCGCGGCGTGACGGCCGACCCGCCCTCCCCCCGACCCAAGCCATAATGAGAAGGTCCACCTCGAGAAGGTCCACCTCGGTCGCCCGGCGGCCGCCGCCTGGAAGTCGGAGTTGCGGCCCCGGAGCATCCCCCGAGCCCCGGACCCACAGCCCCTAATCCCGCTCGCCGCCCCCCAGCCGCTCGCCCGTCCGCGCCTCGAAGCGATGGACCTTCTGCTCCGGCAGGCGGATCCCGACCCGCGCGCCCACGTCAGGCGACGCCTCCGCCGCCACCACCACGCGGAACGCCTCGTCCCCGTCCGCCGCATCCTCGAGCCGCACGTGGACCAGCGCCTCCGCCCCGAGCAGCTCGACCACCTCGACCGTGCCCGCCAGCTCCCCGTCCCCCTCCCCGACCAGCTCCGCGTCCCGCGGCCGGATGCCGAGGATGACCGCGCCGCCGGCCGTGCCGGCATTCCCGTGCCCCTGCACGTCCCCGTCCCCCTGCCCCTGCCCGCTACCTCTCTCTGCCGGCCTTCCGTGCACCCGCCCGTGCCCCTGCCCCTGCCCCTGCCCGGTGTCCGTGTCCGTGCCCGTGCACGTAAAGTTCATCGCCGGCGAGCCGATGAACCCGCCCACGAACACGTTCGCCGGCCGGAGGTAGACCTCGCGCGGCGTGCCCACCTGCTGCAGGAGGCCGTCGCGGAGCACGGCGATGCGGTCGCCCAGCGTCATCGCCTCCTCCTGGTCGTGCGTCACGTAGACCATCGTGCTGCCGAGCCGGTGGTGCAGCCGCGCCAGCTCGGTGCGCGTCTTCACGCGCAGCTGCGGGTCGAGGTTGGAGAGCGGCTCGTCCAGCAGGAACGCCTGCGGCTCCCGCACGATGGCCCGCCCGAGCGCCACCCGCTGGCGCTGGCCGCCCGAGAGCTGGCCGGGACGGCGCCCGAGCAGCTCCGCGATTCCCAGCGCCTCCGCCACCTCGCCCACCCGCCTCTCGATCTCCGCCCGCGCCACGCCGTGCATGCGCAGCCCGAAGGCGAGGTTCTCGGCCACCGTCCGGTGCGGGTAGAGCGCGTAGCTCTGGAACACCATGGCCAGATCCCGCTCCTGCGGCGGCAGCGCCGTCACATCGCGGCCGCCGATGAGGATGCGGCCGGCCGTCACGGCCTCGAGCCCCGCGATCATCCGCAGCACCGTGCTCTTTCCGCTCCCCGACGGCCCGACCAGCACGAGCAGCTCGCCGTCGCGGATGGCCAGGTCCACCTCCCGCGCCGCCGCCTGCCCGTTCGGATAGACCTTCTCGACGCCATCGAGCACGATGTCAGCCATCACCCGCCACCAGTAGTATCAGGCCTGATTTGGCAATTCGACATTTGAATACATTTGAATAGGTTTGGCTGTCGCTTTGGTTTTGGTTTTGGTTTTGGTTTTGGTTGTAGCTGATCGGCATCGATGTATGTGTCCGAGCTGTACTCGTGTCGAATAGACGCGCGGTACGCATGTACTCCCACCAAACTAAAAACCAAACCAAAACCACAACCCAAACCAGATTCGACCGACCCTCAGCTCCCGTGCTCACCCTTTCACGCCGCCACTCGTCAGCCCCGCGACGATGCGGCGCTGGAACACCAGCACGAGCAGCGCGACGGGCACCGTCGCCACGAGGGCGCCGGCCAGGATCTCGCCCCACGGCACCTGGTACTGCCCGCGGAAGAGCGCGATGGCGACGGGCACGGTGTAGCGCTCGGGGCCGAGCGTGAACGAGAGGGCGAAGAGGAACTCGTTCCACGCGTAGAGGAAGGTGAGGATCGCCGTCGTCGCCAGGCCGGGCAGCGCGAGCGGCAGCACGATCTCGCGCAGCACGCGCAGGCGGCTGGCGCCATCGACCATTCCGGCCTCCTCGAGCTCGCGCGGCAGCTCGCGGAAGAAGCCGACGAGCAGCCAGATCGTGAGCGGCATGGCGAAGGTCAGGTACGGCAGCACCAGCCCGGGATAGGTGTCGATCAGGCCGAGCGCGCGCAGCATCAGGTAGAGCGGCGAGACGATCGCGATCTGCGGGAACATCGAGGCGGCCAGGATCGCGGCCACCAGCACGCCCCGCCCGCGGAACCGCAGCCGGGCGAGGGCGTAGGCGCACAGCGCGCCGAGCGAGACGGCGAGCACCGTCGTCGCCCCGGCCACGATGAGCGAGTTGCGGATCGGGACCCAGAAGTCGCGCGCATCGAAGAGCGCACGGTAGTTGTCGAGAACGGGGTGCGGCGGCAGCAGGGCGCCGCCCGGGAGCAGCGCGGCCTCCGGCGCGAGCGAGCCGGCCAGCGCGCGCCAGAGCGGGACGAGCCCCGCCAGCACCAGCAGGGCGACGACCACGCGGCCCGCCCACTGCCCGGCGCGCCTCACGCGCGGCCTCCTTCCGTCCGGCCGGCGCCGAGCAGCCGGATGTAGACGAGCGCCAGCACGAAGGTCACGAGGAAGATCAGCACCGATAGCGCGGAGCCGTACCCGAAGCGCAGGTCCTGGAGCAGCGAGTCGAACGCGAGCAGCGACACGGGCTCCGTCGCCGTCCCGGGGCCGCCGCCCGTGAGCACGTAGACCAGGTCGAACACGCGGAACGCGTCCAGCGTGCGGAAAACCAGCGCGGCGAGGATCGCCGGCCGGAGGAGTGGCAGGGTGATCTCCCTGAGCTGCCGCCAGGCGGGGGCGCCGTCCACGCGCGCGGCCTCGTAGAGCGTGGGGTCGATCGTCTGCAGCCCCGCGAGCAGCAGCAGGGCGACGAACGGCGTCATCTTCCACGTGTCCGCGAGCACGATCGGCACCCAGGCGGCCAGCGGGTGGATGAACCAGACCAGCGGCCGGTCGAGGATCCCCAGCCGGAGCAGCACCACGTTGGCCAGGCCCGTCCGCCCCTCGAACATGAAGCGCCACACCAGCCCCGCCACGACCGTCGGCACGGCCCACGGCAGCAGCACGGCGAGCCGCACCACGCCGCGGCCGCGCGTGACGCGGTGCATCCCGAGCGCGAGCACGAGCCCGAGCGTCATCTCGAGCGTCACGGAGACCGCAGTGAAGGCGAGCGTGTGGAGGAGCGCCGCCCGGAAGCGCGCATCGCCGAGCGCCTCGGCGTAGTTCGCGAGCCCGATGAAGGGCCGGCCGCGCCAGGGCATGCGCAGGTCGTGGAGGTGCAGCGACTCCCATACGGTGCCGGCGAGCGGCACGAAGGCGACGGCCGCGAGGACCACGAGCGCCGGCGCCATGAGCGTCCACGCGAGCCCGGCCTCCCGCGTGCGCCGCGCGCTCACGGCGCCCGACCGCAGGGCCAGCGCCTGCCGGCTGCCGGCGCGCTCATGGGACCCCCGCCCCGGAGTGGGTGAGTGGGGGAGTGGGCGATGCGGCCGGCGGCCACGGCCCGTCCGGTCCCCATACGCGGCGACGATGCCGGCGCGCGCGAACGAACGCCGGCCAGCGTGACGCGGCCCGGAGGGCTCCCGCATGCACTCGCGGCGCCCCGACGCTCGCGAGGCCCGGCCGCTGCCCGGGCGAGAGGAAGCCGGCCCGGGGTCCCCCACTCTCCCACTCCCCCACTCCCGGCCGCAGACCCGCCGCCCCCCGCGGGCGCCGCGCACTCATGGGACCCCCGCCCCGGAGTGGGTGAGTGGGGGAGTGGGAGATGCGGCCAGCGGCCACGGCCCGTCCGGTCCCCATACGCGGCGACGATGCCGGCGCGCGCGAACGAACGCCGGCCAGCGTGACGCGGCCCGGAGGGCTCCCGCATGCACTCGCGGCGCCCCGACGCTCGCGAGGCCCGGCCGCTGCCCGGGCGAGAGGAAGCCGGCCCGGGGTCCCCCACTCCCCCACTCCCCCACTCTCCGCCGCACAACCCCGTCGTCCGCAGCAGCTCCCGCATGGCCGCGGCGGCATCGTGCAGCGCGGCGGCGGGCTCCGCCTGGCGCGTGAGCGCGCGGTGCAGGCGCACCTGGAGCAGCTCGGAGAGCTGCGTGTAGACGGGCGTCACGGGCCGGGGCACGGCGTGCTCGATGATCGCGCGCGCTGCGTGCGGCGGGAGCGGCAGCACGGCGGCCAGGGCGCTGTCCTCGAAGAGCGCGGGCCGGGTCGGCAGCTCTCCCACCGCCGCGGCGCGCTCCAGCATCTGCGCCGGCGCGGTCAGGTACGCGATCAGCGCGTAGGCCGCCGCGGGGTGCCGCGACCAGCGGTTCACGGCCAGCTGTGCCCCGCCGAGCGCGGCGGTCGCCCGCCCGCCCGGCGCCGCGGGCATCGGCGCCACGGCGAAGCGCCCGGCCACCTTCGACTTCGCGGTGTCGTCGAGCAGGGCGTACGCATAGGGCCAGTTACGCATCAGCGCGGCGCGCCCCTCCTGGAACGCCAGACGGCTCTCCTCCTCGTGCCAGGTCAGCGCCTCGGGCGGCACCACGCCTTCGCGCCAGATCTCGTCGCGCATCTCCGTGAGCGCGCGGATCGCCTCCGGCGAGTCCACCACCACGCGCCCGGCGCGATCGAGGATCCGGCCGCCGTACCCGCCCAGGTATTCGAGGAACACCGTCACCAGCCCCTCGTAGCGGGCGCCCTGCCACACGAAGCCGAGCGGCCCGCCCCGGCGCTGCGCTGCGGCCGCGTCGGCGTCGAGCTCCGCGAAGGTGCGCGGCGGCGTCGCCATGAGGTCGGTCCGCCAGTAGAGCATCCCCACGTCGACGAACCAGGGTAGCGCGTAGACCCGGCCCGCCCACCGGTCCGCCGCCACGGCCTGGGGGAAGAAGTCGGCCGTGGCCGGACGGAAGCGGTCCAGCGGCAGGATCCACCCCGCCGCCGCGAACTCCGGCGTCCACACCACGTCGAGCTGCAGCACGTCGGGCTCGCGGGCGTGCGCGTTCAGCCACTGCACGTAGAGCTGGTGCCGCGTGTCCGCGGCGTCCGGCGTGGGCCGCAGCCGCACCTCGAGCTCGGGGTGCAGCCGCTGGTAACGGGCGAGCTGCCGCTTCAGGAGCTCGGCCTCCGTGCCGACGGCGCTGCCGGAGACGGTGAGCACCGGGCGCCCGGCGGGCGCGGCGCGCCGGCAGGCGGCGGCCGGCAGCGTCGCCAGGAGAACGAGCAGCGCCGCCGCCGCCCTCACTCCGGCGGTCCGCCGAGCAGCGGCACCGGGTCCGCGGCGTGGCCCCAGCGCAGGATCTCGAAGTGCAGGTGCGGGCCGGTGGCATCCCCCGAATGCCCGGAGAGCGCGATGACCTCGTGGCCGCGCACCTCGTCGCCGGTGCGCACCTTCAGCGCGGAGAGGTGGCCGTAGACCGTGGCCAGGTGGGGATTGTGCCGCAGGATGACGACGACGCCGTAGCCGCGCATGGTGCCCGCGTACTCGACCCGGCCGCCCTCCATGGCGTGGACCGGCGTGCCGTCCGGCACCGCGATGTCGATCCCCCGGTGGATCTCCGGGCTCCAGCCGCGGAAGCGCAGGCCCCAGGGCGAGGTGACCGGCCCCTCGACCGGCCAGCGCGGAATGGCGCACGCCGCGAGCAGCGCGAGCGACACCACCGGCAGCAGCCGGCGCGCGGCCGGCCCGGCCCGGCGCCCGCGCCGGCGCAGCCACCCGCCCGCGGCGAGCGCCGCCCGCACGGCCGGCCCGCTGCATCCCCGGGCGCCAGCCGCCACGCGCCGCCTCAGCCGCCGGCCGGCCCCGGCCGCGGCCACGCGTTGTTCGTGCGATCGACGTCCGGCAGGATGCCGTCCGGATCGATCGTCACCTTCATTACGGGGGCCGTCGTGTGCACGGTCTCGCGCAGCACGCGGATGTCGGGGAGCCACTTCGTGGCCGGGATCTTCACGCGCTGCATGCTGCCGTCCTGGAGGGTCAGGCCGAGCAGCACGGGCATCGGCAGGTCGCCCAGGTCCTCGACGGTCACCGTCACCGTCTCGCCGCCGCCCGCCGCGGCAGTCTGGTCGAGCCCGGTCACGGCCTGGTCGAGCGTACCCGTCGTGTACCACCAGGGGTAGAAGAACCAGGAGAGGTCGCGGTGCGCCAGGGCGCTCACGGTGTTGAAGAAGTCGAGCGGCTGCGGGTGCTTGAAGCGCCAGCGCCGGGTGTAGGCCCACAGCGCCGCCTGCAGGGTATCGGGCGTGATGATGGTGCCCAGCGCGCGCAGCGCGAGCCCGGGCTTGAAGTAGGCGCCCACGCCGTAGGCGACGTAGGGGCCGAACAGGTCGGCCTCGCGCATCATCGGCTTCTCGGTCTCCGTCCCGGCGATGCGGAGGTAGCCCTCCATCTCGTCCGCGAACGCGCTGTCCGCCGGGTAGAAGTGCTGCATGGCGACGTTCTCGATGTAGGTGTTGAGCCCCTCGTCCTGCCATGCGTAGTCGTGCTCGTCGGAGCCGGCCATCATCGGGTACCACTGGTGATCGACCTCGTGGATGATCACGTCGTCGAGCATCTGCGCGTCGTCGTACGCCGAAACGAACACGATCATCGGGTACTCCATCCCGCCCTCCGGCCCCTCCGCGGACGTGATCTGCGGGTAGGCGTAGGAGCCGTAGCGCGGCGCCTGGTAGGCGATCGTGTGCTGCGTGTACAGCGCCGCCTTCTTCCACGTCGTCGCCTCGGGGCGGTAGAACGCGTTGACCGCCACCTGCGTCGTTCCGCCAAGCGTGTCCGGCTCCGCCACGTGCGTGGCGTCCCAGAGGTAGCGGTTGGACGCCGCGAACGCGAAGTCGCGGACGTCCGCCGCATGGAAGCGCCACGTCAGCTCGCCGCCCGGCGCCTGCGTCGTGGCGCTGCCCGCCCCCATGTCGTCGCGCCCCACCACGTGCACCACCGTGTCGACGCGCGCCGCCAGCGCGACCCGCTGGCGCACCGCCGGCGTGAGCACCTCGTCCGCGTTCTGCAGCTCACCCGTGCCCGCCACCAGGAAGCCCTCCGGCAGCGTCACGCTCACATCGAAGTCGCCGTACTCGAGGTAGAACTCGCCCGTGCCCAGGTACTGGCTCGTGTCCCAGCCGTGGACGTCGTCGTAGACGGCCACCTGCGGGTACCACTGCGCCAGCAGGAACAGCGTGCTGCCCACGTGGCCCATGCGCGGCGCGCCCGCGGGCGGCACGGTGAAGTGCCAGGCGATGTCCAGCCGCGCCGTGCCGCCCGGCGCGAGCGGCCGCGGCAGCCGCAGCCCCATGAGCGTCCCCTGCACCTGGTAGGATGGCGACCCGGGGCCCGCGGCGTGCCCCGACCGCGCCGTCCTGCCGTCCACCGACACCTTCTCGAGCACCATCCCGTCCGTGATCGGGGCGTGGTCCGTCCGCGCCTCCCCCGCCTTGAACAGGTTCTGGTAGAGGTGCAGCACGAGACCGCTCAGCGTGTCGGGCGAGTTGTTCACATAGCTCACCGTCTCCTGCCCGTTCAGCCGCGCCCCCTTCGGGTCGAGCTCCGCCTCGATCTCGTAGCTCACCCGCTGCTGCCAGTACCGCGCCCCCGGTGTGCCGGCCATCGTGCGGGTGCCCGCGGCCACGGCGTCGCGGAAGCCCGGCGGCACGGGAATCGGCCGCACGTCGTAGCGCGGGGCGCCGCGCTCCGCGGCCGGCCTCGCCGCCGGGCCGGTGGGCGCCTGGCGCGGCGCCGGCGCGGGCGGCGGCGCGTGGGCGCACGAGGCCAGCGCCGCGAGCGCGAGAAACGGAACCAGACCCGACCGTGGCGAGCCCATGCTTCCTCCCCTCCAGCGTTTGATCGGCGGCCCGCGGCACCGGCGCGGCCCGCCTCGCCGGACCGGCCAGGCCGGTCCGTGGCCTCAACTTGAGGCGCCCCCGACCCCCGTGCAACGTCCCGGCACCCCCTGCGGGGAGGCGCACGCCCCTTTCCATGTCGCCTCCGGGGAGGGGCGACCGCGGTACGGGACGTGCTGCGAGGAGCCGCGCCGCCGGGGCTGCCTGTACGGCCGCCAGGGCGAGCCGCGGGATGGGTGATGCTCGCCGCCCGCCCGCTTTACAGGATCCGGGGAATCCCTTATCCTTTCGAGCTTTGCCCCCACAATGACAGCGGATCCGCACGCCCGGCGATCGGGCGCGGGGATGCCGCCGAGGGGAAGGCGAATGGGCGGAATCGCGGAAGCCGAGACCCTCGCTGCGGCGCCGGGCCGGAGCGCGCCGGCGCACGGGTGGGCGCGCGTGTCCGCATTCGTCGAGCTGACCAAGCCGGGGATCACGCGGCTCGTCACGCTGACAACCGCCGCCGGCTTCTACCTGGCCACGAGCGGTCCCGTGGACTTCGTGCGCATGCTGCACACGATGCTCGGCGTGGCGATCGTGGCGAGCGGCGCGAGCGCGCTGAACCAGTACCTGGAGCGGGACGCGGACGCGCGCATGGTGCGGACCCGGCGCCGCCCGCTGCCGTCCGGGCGGCTCACGCCGGGCGAGGCGCTGGCGTTCGCGTCGGGGATCTCGGTATTCGGGATCCTCTACCTGCTCGTCCTGGTGAACCCGGCCACGGCGCTGGTCGTGGCGCTCACGCTGGTGACCTACGCGTTCGTCTACACGCCGCTCAAGCGAGTGACCTCGCTCTCCACGCTGGTCGGCGCGGTGCCCGGCGCGCTGCCGATCCTGGCCGGGTGGACGGGCGCGGGGGGCGCGCTCGGCACGCGCGCCTGGTCGCTCTTCGGCATCCTCTTCCTCTGGCAGATCCCGCACTTCCTCGCGCTGGCCTGGCTGTTCCGGGACGACTACAGGAAAGGCGGCTTCGTGATGCTCAGCCTGCGCGATCTCGATGGGCGGCACCTGTCGTTCCAGGCGTTCAACTACACCCTGGGGCTGGTCCTGGTCAGCGTCACGCCCACGCTGATCGGGCTGACCGGAACCCTCTACATGGTGGGCGCCTTGCTCCTCGGGGGGGTGTTCCTGGCCCTGTGCCTGACCGTGCTCTACGAGCGCTCGGACCTGACGGCGCGCCGCCTGTTTCTGGCAAGCGTCTTGTATCTGCCCCTTCTCCTCGTGCTGATGGTGGTGGACAAGATCCCGCACTAGCATCCCGCGGTCGACGCACCGGGGTCGAATCGCCGCTGGCAGGGGTCCCCTGGAACCGGAGGCAGAAGTGACCCGGCACAGCAAGACTCTCGTTCATGGCGCCATCGGCGGCGTCATTGCCGCGACCGTCCTCGCGCTCTGGTTCTTCATCTTCGATGCGATACGGGGCGACCTCTTCTTCGTCCCCGGCTTCGTGGCCAGCGTGCTCTTCAATCTCGGCCACGTCTCCGAGAGCGCCGGCGTCATCATCGGCTACACCGCCCTCCACTACGCCGTCTTCATCGTGGTGAGCATCGCGCTGGCCTACCTGCTGCGCGGCGTCGGCAAGACGCCGGGCCTGTTCCTCGGCCTCGTCATCGGCTTCCTCTTCTTCGACCTCATCTTCTACGCGGGGCTCATCATCAGCGGCGCGAACATCATCAAGGGGATCGGCTGGCCCGAGGTCCTCATTGGCGATTGCCTCTCCGGGATCGCGCTCATGCTCTACCTCGGCGCCGTCCACGAGGCGCCGACCATCGCCTGGGGTGCGGAGCTGGCCGCCTCGCGCACGCTCCGCGAGGGCGTCATCTCGGGGCTCATCGGCGCCGTTGCCGTCGCCGTGTGGATGGCCATCGTCAACCTGGCCTACGGCCGCGTCCTGTTCACCCCCGCCGCCCTCGGCTCCGCCCTCTTCTACGGCGCCCGCCACATCACCGAGGTCCATGCCGACGTCACCACCGTGATCGGCTACACCGTGATCCACGTGGTGCTCTTCGTCGCCGCGGGCTGGGTGGCCGCCGCCATGCTCACCAAGAGCGAGGAGACGCCGCCCCTCATCCTGGGGCTCGTCCTGCTCGTGGTCTCGATGGAGGCGCTCTTCATCGGCGTCACCGCCATCTTCGCGCAGTGGATCCTGGGCTACGTCGGCTGGTGGGCGATCCTGGGCGGGAACATCATCGGCGGCGTGGCCATGGGCCTCTACCTCTGGAAGGCCCACCCGCGGCTCGCGATGCGCCTGCGCGAGCGGCCGCTGGAGGACCCGACCTGAGGGCACGCCCGCGTACGGCCAGAGCGGGGGAGTGGGGGAGTGGGGGATGCGGCGGGCTTCGGCGCCCTCGCGTCACCCGGCGCGGCGCCGATGGCGGCGGGACGCCGGTCCGGCGAACCGCCGCTGGGTCGCGGCCGCGACCCAGCGCTCGAGGCCCCGCATCCCGGCGCCCCCCGAACCCACGCGCCGCGGCGCGGCGAGGACGCGAGCCCCCGGACCCCGACGAACCCCCGGACCCGCGCGGCGCGGCGAGGGGCGCGAGGCACCCCGACGAACCCCCGGACCCGCGCGGCGCGGCGAGGGGCGCGAGGCACCCCGACGAACCCCCGAACCCGCGCGGCGCGGCGAGGGGCGCGAGGCACCCCGACGAACCCCCGAACCCGCGCGGCGCGGCGAGGGGCGCGAGGCACCCCGACGAACCCCCGAACCCGCGCGGCGCGGCGAGGGGCGCGAGGCACCCCGACGAACCCCCGAACCCGCGCGGCGCGGCGAGGGGCGCGAGGCACCCCGACGAACCCCCGAACCCGCGCGGCGCGGCGAGGGGCGCGAGGCACCCCGACGAACCCCCGAACCCGCGCGGCGCGGCGAGGGGCGCGAGGCCGGGAGATCGGAGAGGCGAAAGCGGCGTCCGCCCGGGGTCTCCCACTCTCCCACTCTCCCACTCTCCCACTCTCCCACTCCCGCCCGACCGCTCCGAAACGCGTCACATCCCCACTCCCGCCTCCCACCCCAGCGCCTCCACGACCGCGTCCTCCTCCGCCGGCAGCTCCTCCGCCTCGAACCCGGGCGGCACGATGACCGCGGGATCCTTCAGCCCGTGGCCTGTGAGCACACAGACGCAGCGCGCGTCCATGGCGACGCGCCCCTCAGCCACCGCCACGCGCAACCCGGCGACGCTCGCGGCGGATGCCGGTTCGCAGAAGACCCCTTCGCGGCGGGCGATCTCCCTCTGCGCCTCGAGGATCCGCTCGTCCGTGACCGCCAGGATCTCGCCGCCCGACTCGCGCGCGGCGGCGATCGCCGGCTCCCAGGTGGCGGGGCGGCCGATGCGAATCGCGCTGGCCACCGTCTCCGGATGCTCCACGGGGTGGCCCAGCACCAGCGGCGCGGCGCCGGCGGCCTGCACGCCGACCATGCGTGGCAGCGCGCTGCTCCGCCCGTGCTCCAGATAGCGGCGGAAGCCGAGCCAGTAGGCCGTGATGTTGCCGCCGTTGCCCACCGGCAGGGCGAGGACGTCGGGGGCGTCGCCGAGCGCGTCGCAGACCTCGTACGCCGCCGTCGTCTGGCCCTCGATGCGGTGCGGGTTCACCGAGTTGACGAGGGCGACGGGGTGGTGCTCCGCGAGCGCGCGCACGAGCGCGAGCGCCGCGTCGAAGTTGCCGTCGATCGAGATCACCCGGGCCCCGTACGCCACCGCCTGCGCCACCTTGCCGATGGCCACCTTGCCCCGTGGCAGCAGGACCACCGCCGTCAGCCCGGCCCGCGCCGCGTACGCCGCCGCACTGGCCGCGGTGTTCCCGGTGGAGGCGCAGGCGACGGTGTGCGCGCCCCCCTCCATCGCCTTCGCCACGGCCACCACCATGCCGCGGTCCTTGAAGGAGCCCGTGGGGTTCATCCCCTCGTACTTCAGGTGCAGCGATGCGACGCCGAGCCACGCCGCCAGCCGGGGCGCCGCCACCGTGGGTGTGCTCCCCTCGTGCAGCGTGAGCGCCGGCGTGCGGGCCGTCACCGGCAGGAGCTCCGGATAGCGCCGGAGCACGCCCTCGTTCGCCGTCACGTGCCACCTCCTTCCACCCGGCTCTCGCCGGCCCCGAGCACCCTTGCCCCTTCCCGCTCCACGCGCGCCGCGAAGGCGACGATCCCGCCGCGGCCGCCCGCTCCCGCTCCCGTGCCTCCGCCCCGCTGCGCGCTCGCGCCCGCCTCTGCCTCGCGGAAGAGCGCCGCCATCGCGTCGGCCACGGCGGCCATCCGCTCCGGCGGGCCGAGCGCGACGAGCCCCGAGCCGCCGCCGGAGATGGTGGCTCCCCACGCGCCCGCCTCGACCGCCGCCGCGAGCGCCGCCGCCGCGCCCGGGATGAGCGGCAGCCGGTGGCGCACGTGCAGCTCGTCCAGCAGCCCGAGGCGGATCAGCTCGGCGTCGCCGGTCTCGAGCCCGCGCACGAGGGCGGCCATGCGCCCGAGGCCGCGGGCGGCGGCCCCGTGCGGCACGCGCTCCGGCAGGGCCGCGCGCGCCGCCGCGGTCGGCAGTCCGGCCGCGGGCGCCGCGAACGCCACGCCGATCCCCTCCGCGAGCGGCAGCGGAAAGGGGTGCGCGCGCCCGTCCTCCCCCGCCGCGATCGCGACCAGCCCGCCATAGAGGGCCGGCGCGCTGTTGTCCGGGTGCCCCTCCCACGCGACGGCGTCGGCCAGCAGTGCCGGCCGCTCGGCGGCCGGCGCGCCGCGCGCAGCGTCCGCGAGCAGCAGCCCGGCCACCACCGCCGCCGCGGACGAGCCAAGCCCCTTCCCCACCGGGATCCGCGAGTCCACGCGCAGGAGCCCCCTCCCCTCCCGTCCCCCCGCTGCCGAGCGGGCGCGGAACACGCGCATGAGCAGGTCCTGCTCCGGCGGCCCGTCCACGTCGGCGGCGAACCCCTGCCGCTCGAGCCGGAGCGGCCCCGCCCCCGGCTCGTAGCATGCCGTGAGCGAGCGGTCCAGCGCCAGCCCCAGGCAGTCGAAGCCGACGCCCAGGTTCGAGGTGCTGGCCGGGACTCTCACGCAGAGCGGGTCGGGAGGAGGCATATCGGCTCCAGGTAACGAATGACGGCGGGTGAAGGTGGGGTGAGGGCGAGGGCGGGGAAACTCCACCCCCACGCTCACCCCCACCCGCTGTTCGTCTCGTTGCCGGATACACTCGGCCGCCCCGTTCGCTCTTCGCGCGGGGCGGCAGATCGGGCGCGTCGCCTGCGGCGCACCCGGGGGCGGGCCGAGCGATCCGGATCAGCGGATCGTGTAGTGGGGAAGCACTCTGAAGAGGATGATGAGGCTGATGACGACCGTCGTCGCCAGCAGCAGCGGCGCCACGAACACGCTGCTGAAGACCTTGCTGTCGAACTTCAGGTGCATATAGAACATGACCACCAGGACGAACTTCGCCGCGGACAGGGTCAGCAGCAGCGGCACCATGACGGAGTGGAGGGCCGGGATGTAGTAGACCGCCACCTCGATCGCGGTGATGACGGTGAGCACCGCACCGATGGCCACGTACGTCCACGCGCCGGGATGGGTGTGGACGTCGTGCTCGACCTCGTGCTCTCTGCTCTCCGCGTAGGCTTCTCCGGGCATGATCGCTCTCCTACTGGAGCAGGTAGACCAGGGTGAAGATGATGATCCAGACGATGTCGACGAAGTGCCAGTAGAGCCCCGCGATCTCGACCGTCAGCGCCTTGGACTGCCCGAGCTTCCCGCGCCACGCCTGGACCCATAGGCTCAGCAGCCAGATCACGCCCACCGTCACGTGCGCGCCGTGGAAGCCGGTCAGCACGAAGAACGTGGAGCCGAACAGGTTCGTCTGCAGGTGCAGCCCCTTCTCCCAGAACTCGGTGAACTCGAACGCCTGGAAGCCGAGGAACGTCGCCCCGAGCAGCGCCACCATGAAGAGCCACAGGAGCGTCTGCTTGCGGTTGCCCCGCTGCACCGCCGCGAGCGCGAGCACCATGCAGAGCGAGCTCATCAGCAGCACGAACGTGCTCACCGAGGTGAGCGGGATGTTCAGGATGTCGTGCGGATGGGGGGGAGGACGCTCTGGTGCTTGTACACCATGTACGTCGAGATCAGCGAGCCGAAGAACAGCGTCTCCGACCCCAAAAAGATCCAGAACCCCAGCTTGAAGGTGTTCAGCCCCGTCGAGGTCTCGTGCTCGAGAACGCTCTCCGCCGGGAGTGCCGCCGCGTGATCCATGTTCCTCGCTTCGCTCGTCACCGCAAGCGCAAAAGCAAGCGCAAACGTCATTTGCGCTTGCCCTTGCGCTTGCGTTCAGTGGATGGGCTCGTACGCCCAGTTCACGACGCCGATGGCCGCCCAGGCCAGCCCGATCAGCGGCAGCCACCACAGCTTCATGTCGCTGTGCATCGGCATGAACAGGATGAACGTCCCCGCGATCCCCACCGCGGTGAAGATCGGCCAGTAGGAGGGCGGCGGCAGGTGCACGTGCTCGGGCTCGGCCTGCGCGGCCGCGATGATCTCGTCCGCGCCCTCGAGCCAGAGCGGCTCGCGGTTGTGGATCACCGGCACGCGGCCGAAGTTGTACTCCGGCGGCGGCGAGCTCGTCGCCCACTCGAGCGTGGGCGCGCCCCACGGGTTGTGGCCCGCCGGCGTCCCCTTCCTCCAGCTGCGCAGCAGGTTCCAGGCGAAGATCAGCACGGCCACGGCCGTGAGGTAGCCGCCCACCGTGGACACGATGTTCCAGCCCTGCACGTTCAACTGCGCGGAGTAGGTGTAGGTGCGGCGCGGCATCCCGAGCAGCCCCGAGAAGTGCATCGGGAAGAAGGTCAGGTTGAGCCCGATGAAGAACAGCCAGAAGTGCCACTTCCCGAGCGTCTCGCTCATGAGCCGGCCGGTCAGCTTCGGGAACCAGTAGTAGAAGCCGGCGAACACGCCCAGCATCGTGCCGCCAACCAGCACGTAGTGGAAGTGGGCCACGACGAAGTAGGTGTCGGTCTGCTGCAGGTCGGCGGGCGAGGTGGCGTGCATGACGCCGCTGATCCCGCCCAGCGTGAACGCGCCGACCATACCCACCGCGAAGAGCATGGCCGTGGTGAAGCGCAGCTGGCCGCCCCACATGGTGGCCAGCCAGTTGAAGATCTTCACCCCCGTCGGGATGGCGATGATCATCGTCGAGATGGTGAAGAACGCGTCGGCGATCGGGCCCAGCCCGGTCGCGAACATGTGGTGCGCCCACACGCCCCAGCCGATCAGCCCGATCAGCGAGCCGGAGTACACCATGACCGCGTAACCGAAGAGCGGCTTGCGCGAGAATGTCGGGATGACGTCGCTCACGATGCCGAAGGCGGGCAGGATCAGGATGTAGACCTCGGGGTGGCCGAACAGCCAGAACAGGTGCTGCCACAGGATCGGATCGCCGCCCGCCGCGACCTCATAGAAGTTGGTGCCCCAGAAGCGGTCGAAGGTCAGGAAGAAGAGCGCCACCGCCAGCACGGGCAGCGCCGTGATCAGCAGGAAGCTCGTGACCAGCGACATCCAGGTGAAGAGCGGCATGCGCATGAGCCGCATGCCGGGTGCGCGCAGGTTCAGGATCGTGGTGACGAAGTTCACGCCGCCCATGATCGAGGCAATGCCGAGGATCTGCAGCCCGAGCGAGTAGAAGTCCATGTTCAGGCCGGGCGAATACTGCCGCGTGGACAGGTTCGCGTAGCCGAACCAGCCGCCGTTCGGCGCCGAGTTGAAGAACCAGCTGGCGTAGATGAACAGACCGCCGAACAGGAAGAGCCAGAAGGAGAGCGCGTTCAGCCGAGGGAACGCCACGTCGCGCGCCCCGATCTGGAGCGGCACGAGGAAGTTGAAGAACGCCACCGCGATCGGCATGCCGACCAGGAACACCATGGTCAGCCCGTGCATCGTGAACAGCTCGTTGTAGAGCTGCGCCGAGACGAACGTGTTGTCCGGCCGCACCAGCTGCGTCCGGATCAGCAGCGCCTCGACGCCGCCGCACAGCAGAAAGAACAGCGACGCCCCGCCGTACAGCACGCCGATCTTCTTGTGGTCGACCGTGGTGATCCA
Organism: uncultured Gemmatimonadales bacterium; assembly: GCA_963708135.1. GTDB lineage: Bacteria > Gemmatimonadota > Gemmatimonadetes > Longimicrobiales > RSA9. Next base: position 3,887,377 of record OY970192.1, read on the forward strand.
GTCCCGGAACCCGCCGCGCCGATGCGCGGCCGCTCCCGCCTGGACGTGTGCTTCCGCTGTGGCCATTCCCGCATCCCGCCGAATGAGTGGTCCGTTACTTGAGGCTGGCCAGGTACGCCGCGATCGCCTCGACCTCGTGCTGCGTCAGCCCCGTCGGCGGCATCCCGCCCCCGCCGACCTTGATGCCCGGCATGTTGGCCCCCGGCTTCACGGCCGCCGGATGCGTGATCCACTTCACCAGGTTCTGCTGCGACATCGGCAGCATCCCCGCGCCGATCGTCTCGCGCGACCCCAGCCGCGTGAGGTTGGGCCCGATCAGGCCCGCGGCCGGGGTGCCCTCGAGCGTGTGGCACGCGACGCACAACTTCGTCCCGAAGATCTTCTCCCCCTGCACCGCCAGGGTGTCGTTCGGCGGCGGATGCTCGGGCGTCTTCATCGCCGCGACCCACGTCTGGAAGTCCGCCGGCGTCTCGACCACCGCCCGCACCCGCATGTCCGCGTGCGCCGTGCCGCAGAACTCGGCGCACTGCCCCAGGAACACCCCCGTGCTGTCCGCCGTGAACACGATGTGGTTCACCCGCTTCGCGCCCGTGCCCGGCAGCGCCGGCTGCGGGTTCACGTCCCGCTTGCCGCCCAGCCGCGGGATCCAGAACGAGTGGATCACGTCCGCAGAGTGCATGGTCAAATCGATCGGCCGCCCCGTCGGGATGCGCAGCTCGTTCGCCGTCACCACACCGTACTCCGGGTAGCGGAACTCCCACCACCACTGGTGCCCGATCACCTCGACCGTCAGCGCGTTCGCAGGCGCCGGCGCCTGCGTCTCGAAGATGCCGTGGATCGTCGGCACCGCGATGAAGGCGACGATGATCGCCGGGCCGATCGTCCACGCGATCTCCAGCTTCGCGTTGCCGTGCACCGGCTCCGGCCGCGGCGCCCCCTCCTTCTCCCGGAACCGCAGCACGATCACGACGAGCGCGCCCCAGACCACCGCGAGCACGAACATCGTCCACCAGAACGTGTTCTCGAACAGGTGGTTCAGCAGGCGCCCGTACTCCGTCACGGGCTCGAACGTCGTCTGCGGATGACCCGCGCAGCCGACGGCCAGGCCCGTGAGGGCCGCGACCGCCGCTGCGCGGATGAGGCTACGACTGCGAGCGGTCATTCGCTCCTCTCTGGATCCAGCCGGATTGGGCCGCCTGGGGCGCGGCCGGGCGACGAAAGCCGCGGACAATAGTAATCATTCTCCGCGCGGTCAAGCCGCACCCGGCCGCGCCGCCGCGAGTGGGCCATGCTGCCACGATGCCGCCATCCGACGCGCCTGCCGCGCGAGCGCCGCCCACAGCGCGAACGCCCCCCACACCGCCGTCCCCGCCGCCACGTGCGCGGCCCGGAAGGTGGGCGGGAAGCCCATGCCGACCATGCCCGCGGCGATCGCGACCTGGAGCGCGACGACGCCGAGCGCGGCCAGCCCCGCGCGCCGGACCGCGGCATCGGCGGCGCGCCGCCCCGCCAGGATGGCGCCGGCGAGCGCCTGGAGCACGAGCAGGTAGGCCAGCAGCCGGTGCGTGAACTGCAGGTCCACGAGCCCGCCTCCCGCCGGCAGCAGGCGGCCGTTGCAGAACGGGAACCCCTGGCACGCGAGCGCCGCGGCGGAGGGGGCGCCGCCCGGGGGCGCGCCGGTGTTGGCCACGAGCGCGCCGAAGGCGACGACGACGAACGCCAGCCCCGCTCCCGCGGCGGCCGTGCGCCAGACCCGGCGGGCATCGCGTGCGCGCTCCCCGGCCGCCATCTGCATGGTTCCGGCCAGCCGTGGCGCCGGCGTCTCTCCCGCGGCATGGAGCCCGCCGCTCACGCGCGCGGCGCCGAAGGAGCCGCCCCGGACCGCGGCGACGATCAGCGTGCCGAGCAGCGCCATGGCGTTGGCCAGGTGCAGCGCGGTGACGGCGGCGGAGGTCAGCTCGAGCTTCACGGTGAGGGCCCCGAGCAGCACCTGGGCCACGAGCAGCCCGGCTGCCAGCAAGGCCGGCCGGAGCAGCCCGTCGGGCCCCGCGAAGCCGGGCTCGCGCCGGTGCCGCAATGCCCGGACCACCACCGCGCCGATGACGAGGACGATCCCCGCCGCGAGCAGCCGGTGCGTGTACTCGATGACGGTGTTGAAGGTGAACGGCGGGATCCAGTGGCCGTGGCAGCGCGGCCAGTCGTCGCCGCAGCCGAGCCCCGACCCGGAGATCCGCACGATCCCGCCCACCACGATCAGCGCGTAGGTATAGACGGCCGCGAAGGCCGCGAGCCGCCCGAATCCCCGGCGCGCGACCGAGCCCGCCCCCGGGGTGCCGGGCGCGAAAGCCATGTCCATGGCACACAACTCCGTGACCCAGTTTGGATTGAGGCCACAATATGGGAGAAGTCGCGCCGCACGGCCAGCGGGCGGGGCCGGAGAGTCCAGAGTGGGCGAGTGGGAGACGGGGCTGCACCCGATCGCGGCGCGGGGTGCCGGGCCCGAGAGTGGCGCCCACCGCGCCGCTGGCCACACGATCCGCTGGCCACTATCGTGCCGGCATGGGATACGACGTCCTGGTCATCGGCGGCGGGATCGCGGGTTCGGCGGCGGCGCTCGCGGCCGCGGGGCGGGGCGCGCGCGTGGCCCTGGTGCGCGCGGCGCCGGGCGTCACGGCCATGGCGGAAGGCGGCTGGGCGGGGCCGGTCCCGCCCGCGCTCGGCGCGGCGCTCGCGGACGCCGGGCTGCGGCTCGTGCCCGCGCCTGGGCCGCTGCCGCACCCGGCGGGGGAGCTGCGCCGTTACGATGTCGCGGCCGCGTCGCATGCGGCGGTGCCGCTGACCGGAGGTGTGCTGGTGTGCGGCATCGCGGGGCTGCCCGGCTTCGTGGCACCGGCGCTTGCGCGGCTCTGGGGCGACGCCGCCGCCGTTCCGCTGGCCGCGGCCGTGCTGGACCTCGGCAGGGCGACGCCGCCGGCCGGGTGGGCGCCCGCGTCGCTGGCGGCGATGCTCGATGGCGACGCCGCGCTTCTCGCCGCGCCGCTCGCCGCGCTGCTGGCGGAGCGGAAGCCGCCGGGCGTGCTGCTGCCGGCCGTGCTGGGCGTGGAGCGCACCGACGCCGTTCTCGCCGCGGCGCGCGAGCGGACCGGGGTGCCCGCCGGAGAGGCGCTCGGAATGCCGCCGTCGCTTCCCGGCTGGCGACTCGATCGGGCGCTCCTCGCCGCGCTGGAGGCGGCGGGCGTGGAGCACGTTGCCGGCCGGGTGGTCGGCACCCGCGCCGCCGGGACGCGGCTCGTGGCGGTGCTCGTGGAGGAGCCGGGCGCGGGCGGCCCGCCCCGCGCGGTCGAGGCCGCCGCCTTCGTCCTCGCGACCGGCAAGTTCGCGGGCGGCGGCCTCCGGGCGGGCCGCTCCTTCCGCGAGCCGGCGCTCGGCGTGGAGGTCGGACTCGAGGCGCTCGGCCGCGTCTTCGACGACGCGCAGCCGATCGTCGCCGCGGCGCTCGAGCGCGCCGGCGCGCAGCCGCTGCTCGAGGTCGGCGTCCACGTGGACGGCGACGGCCGCCCGGCCGCTCCCGATGGCGCCGTGCCGTGGCGGAACGTGCGGGCCGCGGGCACCGTCCGGCGGGGCCTCGGCGCCGCCGCGCCCGGCCTCGGGCTGGCCGCGGCCGACGGCTGGGAGGCCGGCCTCGCCGCCGCGGCGCCGGCATGAGCGGTCGTCGTACACGGTGGGCGCTCGCGCGGCCTCGCGTGGAGGGAGCGCGGTGATCCGGCGCGCCGCGGCCTGGCTCAACCTGGCCTGGCGGATGGCCGCGCACGTGGCCGCCCTGCCGCTCCGCCCGTTCCGCGGCGGCGGCGGGGAGCGCTTCCTGGCGACGGTCGGCCCGGAGGGATACCGGCCCCTGACGCCCGAGCTCCGCGCGCACTTCCCCCCTCGCATGCGTTGCGTGAGCTGCGGGCTGTGCGCCCTGGCGGCGCCCGCCGGCGGCGGAACGGGCGCCACCGCCGCGAGCGCGTGGGGCGAGCCGTGGACGTTCGTCGTGGGCGCCTCCCGCTCGATCGACCGCGCCGACCTCGTGGCGGCCGGAACCCTCGACGCGCTCCCGCCCGAGCGTGCAGCTGCCGCCGCGGCCGTGTGCCCGATGGGCGTGCCGATCGCGCGCATGGCGGAGAGCGCGCGATCGGCCGACGGGCCGTGAATCGAGGGCCGGCGCGGATTCACCGGTGACGGATGGCTTGACGGGGCGACCACGCGCCGGACACACTTCAGCATGAGAAGGGTCCATGCGGTTCTGGTTCTCTCCCTGCTCCCGGCGCTCGGCGCGGTGAGCGGCGCCTCGGCCCAGGAGCGGCCGCGCGCCCGCGAGGCGGGGGTCATCGTCGGCGTCCTCCCGCCCGGCCCGCTCAATGCCATCACGGACGTGGCGGGCGTCCTGGTCGGACAGACCACGGTCGTGCGCGGCGACTCGATCCACACCGGCGTCACCGCCATCCTGCCGCACGCGGGCGACCTGTTCCACGAGAAGGTCCCGGCGGCGATCCATGTGGGCAACGCGTTCGGCAAGCTCGTGGGCACGACGCAGGTGAAGGAGCTCGGCGAGATCGAGACCCCGATCCTGCTCACCTGCACCCTGTGCGTCTGGCGGGCCGCGGATGCCATGGTGGCGTGGCTGCTCGAGCGGCCCGGGATGGCGGATGTCCGCTCGATCAATCCGGTGGTCGGCGAGACGAACGACGGCTACCTGAGCGACATCCGCGCCCGGCCGATCACGCCGGCGGACGTGGTGGCGGCGCTCGAGGGCGCGAAGGGCGGACCGGTCGAGGAGGGCGCAGTGGGAGCCGGCGCGGGCACCGTCGCCTTCGGCTGGAAGGGCGGCATCGGCACCGCCTCGCGGGTGCTGCCCAGGTCCCTCGGCGGCTACACGGTGGGAGTGCTGGTGCAGACCAACTTCGGCGGAATCCTGCAGGTCAACGGCGCGCCGGTCGGGCGCGCGCTCGGGCAGTACGCCTTCCAGCGCGCGCTCGAGTCCGCCAGGCTGGACCCGGACGGCAGCTGCATGATGGTGGTGGCGACGGACGCGCCGCTGGACGCGCGCGGCCTCGACCGCCTGGCCGCCCGCGCCCTCGCCGGCCTCGCCCGCACCGGTTCCTCCATGAGCAACGGCTCGGGCGACTACGTGATCGCCTTCTCCACCGCCGCCTCCGTGCGCCGCGGGCCCGCCGAGGGGCCGCGCACGGTCCAGGACCTGCCCAACGACCTCGTCTCGCCGCTCTTCGAGGCCGCCATCGAGGCCACGGAGGAGGCGATCTACGACTCGCTCTTCAAGGCCCACACGGTGCGCGGCCACATGGGCACGGTCGAGGCGCTGCCGCTCGACCGCACGCTCGACGTGCTCCGCAAGCACGACGCCCTGCACTGGGACCGCACGCTCCCGCCCGGCGCCCACTGAGCCGGGACGGGGGCGGGCGTCCTCGCCCCGCGGGAGGAAGGATGCTCTCTCCCATGCTCCTGCACCCTCGCACGGCTGCCGCCATCGCCCTCTCGGCGACGACGCTGGCGTTGCTCGCCGCGGCCGCGCCCGCCGGCGCGCAGGAGGTGCGCGGCCGCATGGTCGAGGAGGGCTCGGCGCAGCCCGTGGCCGGCGCCATCATCGTGGGCGTGGACTCGGCCGGCCGGGACGTCGTCAAGGTGCTGACGGACGGCGGGGGCCGCTTCGTCCTCCGGCTGCCGCACCCGGGCACGTGGCGGCTGCGCGGCGAGCGGATCGGCTTCCGGAACACGCTGTCCCGGCCGCTCGCGCTTGCCGCCGCCGAGGTGGCGAGCACCACGCTGCCGGCGCCGGCCGAGCCGGTGCGCCTCGCGGCCATCGAGGTGAAGAGCGCGCGCCGCTGCACGATCCGGCCGGCGGAGGGCCGGGCCACGGCCCGGGTCTGGGAGGAGGCCCGAAAGGCGCTCGAGACGGCCGCGCTCACCAGCCACGAGCGCCTGCTGCGCTTCGACATGGTGCGCTCGGAGCGTCGCCTCGATCCGCGCACGCTGACCGTCCAGCACGAGGACCTGCGCGACCTGAGCGGCTACAGCGACAACCCGATCCGCTCCCTCCCCGCCGCGAACCTGGCCGATAGCGGCTACGTCCGCCCGCGCCCGGATGGCAGCACCGACTACTTCGCGCCCGACGCCGGGGTCCTGCTCTCCGACCTGTTCCTCGACTCGCACTGCCTGCGGCTCTCCGGGGAGGATCCACCCGCGCCGGACGAGATCGGCGTGGCCTTCGAGCCCGTCAGGGGGCACCGCGCGCACGACATCGATGGCGTGCTCTGGCTGGACCGAACGACGGCCGAGCTGCGCACGCTCGACTTCCACTACGCCGACCTGCCGCAGGCCGTGGACCTGTCGAGGGTCGGCGGCCACGTCGAGTTCGAGCGCGTGCGCGGCGGTGGCTGGATCGTGCGCCGGTGGTGGATCCGCATGCCGATCGTGCGCCAGAACCTCGGCTACTTCGACCAGCGCACCGTCCGGAGCCAGGACCTGCTCGCGCTCCATGAGTCGGGCGGCGAGGTGACCCGCATCGAGGGCGCGGGGCCGGGCGCCCTCTCCGCCACCCGCCGCGCCGCCGTGCACGGCGTCGTCTGGGACAGCGCCGCCTCCGCGCCGCTCGCCGGCGCCCGCGTCTTCCTCTCCGGCACCAACCGCGCGGCCACGACCGACAGCGCCGGCCGCTACCGCATCGAGGGGATCCCGGCCGGCTCCTACGCCGTCTCGTTCTCGGACGCCGCACTCGAGGAGATGGGCGTCCCGGCGCCGGCCGTCCAGATCCAGCTCCATCCAGGCGACGAGGCCGCCGCCGATCTCGCCGCGCCCTCCACCGCCACCGCGCTCGCCACGGTCTGCCCGCCCGACGCCCGCGACGACACCACCGGGTTCGCCTTCGGCGTGGTGCGCGACTCCGCCACCGGCCGCCCCGCCGCCGGCGCCGTCGTTACGCTCCGCTGGACCTGGTACGACATGCGCTCCGCGGGCGGACGCACGCAGGTGAGCGCGACGCCGCTCGGCGTCGAGGTCGAGGCCGACGGCCGCGGCCGCTGGAAGGTGTGCCGCCTCCAGGCCGACCGGACCATCGCCGCCGCGGCCGCCTGGGGCGGGCACGCCTCCGCGCCCGTTACCTTCGAGGTCGCCCGCACGCGCTGGGCGCGGCAGGACCTGCGCGTCGGGCTCGCCCCGGTACGCCGCGGCGACCTGGCCCGCATGGCCCTCGACGCGCTCGGCACGCCGGACGGGATGCCCGGCCGCGCGACCGGCGCCCGGCGCGCCGCGGCCCCCGCGCGCGGGGGCGGGGAGACGTCGCCATCCGGTGGCGGCAGAGGCCGAGGGAGCCGGCGGGAAGCGCTCACGGGCGATCACTTCACGCGCGCGGCCATCGCCCAGATGGGCGCCCACGACCTGCTCGACGTGCTGCGCCGCATGCCTTCGCTGCGGGTGCACGGCGCCGGCGCGATCCTGTGCGTCGAGGCCTCCCGCGGGCTGGGACAGGCCGTGCCCGTCGGACCGGAGCCGGTGACGCCCGGCAAGAAGGCCAGCCCCACGGCCGGCGCGCCCGGCACACAGGCCGCGACCGCCGGTAATCCGATGGAGCCGCGCGCCGATCCCGGCCTGGACACCACCGAGCCGAGCGCGTGCCAGTGGCCGGCCGTGTACGTCAACGACGGACCGCTCCCCTCGACCTCGGCCGCCAGCCTGCTGCGCACGCTGGACCTGGACAGGGTAGACCGCGTCGAGTACCTCTCGCCCGCCATGGCACAGACCCGCTACGGCTCGCGCGTGGTGAACGGGGCGCTCGTCATCACAACTCGCCGCTGAGCCGGCGACGGGCCGACCCGGCCCGCGCGGGAGGACTCCGATGGCCGCCTTCTCCACCGATCTCCGCGCCGCGGCGCGCGCCCTGCGGCGCGCACCCGCCTTCACGCTGCCGGCTCTCGCCTCGGTGGCGCTCGGCGCCGGAACGGCCGCCGCCGGCCTGACCCTGTTCCGCCTCCGCACCCTCGTGCCGCTCCGCCTCGCCGAGCGGGTACGTGTGGACGGCGTCGCCGCGCCCGACTGGGGCCAGCGCTGGAGCGACGCCGCGCACATGCCCGCGGCCCTCCAGCAGGAATCGCTGCGCGCGCTGCTGCTCATCCTCTTCGCGCTCTCGATCGTCGTCCTGGCCATCGCCTGCCTCAGCGCCCTCGTGCTGCTCGCCGGCCGGGCGTCCGCGCGACGCCGCGAGATGGCCGTCCGCGCCGCCCTCGGCGCCGCGCCCCGCCGCCTGCTCGGCGGGCTCGCGGCCGAGGGCGGGCTCCTGGCCGGCGGCGGCATCGCGCTCGGCGCGCTGGTCGGAGCGGCGGGCGTCGCTCTGCTCCACGCGGCCTGGCCCGCCGGCCTCGTCCCGTGGGCCTCGCTCACCCCCGGCCTCGGCGCCGCCGGGCTCGCGCTCGCGCTCCCCGCCCTCGGCATCCTTGCCCTCTCGCCCGCGCCCGCCGCCGGCCTCGCGGGCGGACTGCGCGGCGCCCTCGCCGCCGGCGCTCGCACCACCACCGGCCGCGGCGAGGGGGCGCTGCGCAACCTGCTCGCGGGCGTCCTCGTCGCCGGCTCGCTCACCCTGCTCGCCGGCGCGGGGATGCTGCTGCGCAGCTCCTTTCCCGTCCTCGATGCCGCCACCCTCGGCTTCGACCCGAACGACACGCTCACCTTCCAGGTGGACGTGCACGGCTCGCCCGCCCAGCGCGCGCAGAAGATCGCCCTCGCCATGGCCCGGATCCGCGCCAACGGCGGCGTGCTCCACGCCGGCTACGGCACCCCCGGCGTCTGGCTCGGCGTCGGGCCCGAGGACCGGGTCACCATCGAATGCCCGCTGTGCACCATCGGTGAGTTCTGGACCCCGATCATGCTCACCGAGGTCCGCCAGCACGTTGTCGATCCCGGCCTCTTCCCCACCCTCGGCCTGCGCGTCGTGGAAGGCCGCGGGTTCGACTCCGGCGACGGACCCCGCGCAGCGCCCGTCATGCTCGTGAACCGCGCCCTCGCCGCCACCGTGTTCCAGGGCCACGACCCCGTCGGCCGGCAGATCCGCATCGGCACCATCCCGCACGGACGCTGGTACCGCATCGCCGGCGTCGTGGACGACGTCGGCGCCCGCGGCCTCGGCGCCCCCGAGCACGCCGCACCCACCCTCTACTTCTCCGCGCTCCAGCACCCGCCGCGCGCCCTCGCCGTGGCCATCCGCGCCGCCCGCGGCGACCCGGCCGACCTCGCGCCCGCCGCCCGCAGCGCCTTCGCCGCCGTGGACCCGACCATGACCATCCACGACGTCGCCCCCATGACCGCCGTGCTCGCCCGCTTCGCCGCGCCGCTCCGCTGGCTCGGCGTGCTCTTCGCCCTGCTCGCCGGCGCCGCCCTCCTCCTCGCCCTCCACGGCGTCGGCTCCGCCATGGCTTTCAACATCGCCCGCAGACGCCCCGAGATCGGCGCCCGCATGGCCCTCGGCGCCACCCCCGCGCGCATCCTCCGCATGGTGCTCCGGGAGACCCTCCGCCTGACCGCCGGCGGGGCCGCGCTCGGCCTCATCGGCGCCATCGGCGTCGGCCGCGTCCTCCAGCAGCGCTACCCCGGCGTCCGCCTCCTCGACCCCGGACTCCTCACCGCCCTCGCCGCCACGCTCGTCCTCACCGCGCTCCTCGCCGCGGCCCTCCCCGCGCTGCGCGCTGCGACGCTCGACCCCGCGCTCAGCCTGCGCGCGGAGTAGCGCCCCCTTGCGCTTCTACAGGTCCGCGCCTATCCTGCACCTGTAGAAGCCAGAGGGGAGCCAGGGAGCCGATGGACGCCGAGCGAATCGACCTGCCGCAGGGGACGCTGGACCTGCTCATCCTGAAGGCGCTCTCGCTGCAGCCAATGCACGGGTGGGCGATCTCGGAGCGGCTGCAACAGGTCTCGAAGGCCGCGCTGCGGGTCCCGCAGGGGTCGCTCTATCCGGCGCTGCACCGGCTGGAGCGGCGCGGCTGGATCCGGGCGGAGTGGGGCTCGTCGGAGAACAACCGGCGGGCGCGCTTCTACGAGCTGACGCGTGCGGGCCGGAAGCAGCTGGCGGCGGAGACGGACGCCTGGGCGCGGCTGACCACGGCGGTCTCGCTGGTGCTGGAGATGGGGTGAGGCCGGGCCTTTCATCCGGGCCGGCGGAACCGCGCTGGGGGACGCGAAGGATCGGATGCTGAGCGAATTGTGGAGCGATCTGCGCTACCGGCTGCGCGCCCTCTTCCGGCGTGCGGAGGTCGAGCGCGAGCTGGACGAGGAGCTTCGGCTCCACGTGGCGCGACAGGCCGAGAAGTACGTGGCGCAGGGAATGGCTCCGGAGCAGGCGGCACGCCGCGCCCGCGTCGTCTTCGGCGGGGTCGATGTGGCCAAGGAAGCCAGCCGCGACGCGCGCGGCACGCAGCTCCTGGAGACGCTGTGGCGCGACACGCGGTATGGCGTGCGCTCGCTCGCGCGGGCACCCGGCTTCACCGTCACGGCCATCCTCTGCCTGTCCCTCGGCATCGGCGCAACGAGCACGGTATTCGGGATCGTGGACGCGCTCTTCTTCCGTCCGCCGCCGGGCATTGGCGATCCCGCCGGGATCGTGCGGCCGTACGTCACGGTGAGCAGCTCCCACGTCACGATGAGCGGCTCCGACCGCATCTCGTATCCCGCGTACGAGCGGCTTCGGGACGGGACCCGCTCGCTCTCGGGTCTGGCCGGCTATGCCGACGTGTCCCTCGACCTGGGGACCGGCCTGGGGGCGCGCCACGCGGATGGGCTCCTCGTAAGCGGCAACTACTTCTCGGTGCTGCGGGTCCGGCCGGCGCTGGGCCGCTTTTTCCGGCCGGATGAGGACGCGGGCCCCGGCTCGCCGCCTGTCGTCGTGGTAAGCCAGGCCTACTGGCGAGGAGAGATGGGCGGGCGGCCCGACGTGATCGGCAGCCGGCTGACGATCGACGGGAACGCCTACACCGTCGTCGGCGTCGCGCCGCCCGGCTTCCGCGGCGTCGAGGCGGGCGCGCCCGCAATGTGGATGGCGGTCTCGCAGGCTCCGAAGGTCGGCTTCGGCTCCACATTCTTCAAGCGCCGCACAGCCATCTGGTTTGCGACGGTGGGTCGTCTCGCGCCCGGTGTGACGCGGGCCGCGGCGCAAGCCGAGATCGCGCCGCTCCTGACCCGGGCTCTTCGCGATGAATGGGGGTCGGACATCGATCCCCGGATCACCGTGGGCCCCGTGCTGTCCGCGCGCGGCCCGTCGCCATCCACGCAGGCGAGGATCGCACTCTGGCTCGCCCTCGCCGCCGCGCTGCTCCTCGCCATCGCGTGCGCCAACACGGCCAACCTGCTGCTGGCCCGCGCGGTCACCCGGCGCAAGGAGCTAGCGGTCCGGCTCTCGCTGGGCGCGGGGCGAGGCCGGCTCGTGCGGCAGCTCCTCGTGGAGAGCGGCCTGCTGGCGTTGGGCGGGACCGTACTCGGCCTTCTCCTCGCCCGCTGGGGCACGGCGCTCGTGCCCGCCGTCGGACTGCCGTCCCTCTCCTTCTTCGCGCACGGCCGTGTGCTGGTCTTCGCCGTGGCCGTGGCCGTGGCCTGCGTGCTGCTCTTCGGCCTCGTGCCGGCCGTGGCCGCCACGCGCACGAACCTCGCCGCCGCAGTGAAGGAGGGCGCCCGCGAGGGCGTCGACCATCGCTCCCGGCTGCGCGGCGCGCTCATGGTCGTGCAGGTCGCGCTGGCAGTTCTGCTGCTCGTCGGCGCCGGGCTGTTCGTCCACAGCCTCCGCAACGTGCAGGCGATCCGGCCCGGTCTGGACGTGGACCGGCTGCTCGTCGCCCGCCTCGATCTCTCCCGCGCCGGCTACGGCGACACGGCGGCCGCCGCCTTCTCCGACCGCGCCGCCGACCGGCTGCGCCACCTGCCGGGCGTGGCCGGCGCGACCGTAGCCGCCTCGGTCCCCCTCTCCGGCGGCTGGTCGCTGCGCTCGTACGGCGTGCCTGGCGGCACGTCCGGTACGGCGAACGAGGGTGAGCTGGACCTGTCGCAGCAGTCCCACGTGATCACGCTCGACGTCGGCTCGCGCTACTTCGCCACGCTCGGGACACCCATCCTGGCGGGCCGGGGGTTCACCGAGGCGGACCGCGCGGGCGCCCCGGCCGTGATCGTGAACCACGCATTCGCCGAGCACGAGTGGCCGGGCCGCAACCCGCTCGGCCGCTGCATCGACCTGGGCCCGGACGGGGACGTGACCTGCTACCACGTGGTGGGAGTGGCGGCGAACGCGCGGTACGTGACCCTGGAGGAGCCGCCGCGGATGGCTTTCTTCATGCCCCTCGAGCGTGAGCCGGAGCAGTCCCGTCTGCTCCTCATCCGTGCGTCCGGCCGCCCCGAGGCCCTCGTGCCCAGCATACGCCGGGCCCTGGTCGAGCTCGACCCGAGTCTCCCCTACATCGAGCTGAAGACGCTCGCCGATGTGCTGCGCCCCGAGCTGCAGCCACGACGGCTCGGGGCATCCATGTTCGGGGCGTTCGGCCTGCTCGCGCTGGTCCTCTCGGCCGTCGGCCTCTACGGCGTGGTGTCCTACACCGTCGCGCAGCGCACCCACGAGCTGGGCATCCGCATGGCGCTCGGCGCACGGCGCGCCCAGGTCCTGGGCCTGGTCGTGCGGCAGGGCGTCCGCCTCGCCCTGGCCGGCCTCGCCATCGGCACCGCGGGCGCGCTCGCGGCCACCCGCTTCGTGACCCGCCTGCTCTACGGCGTCACGGCGACGGACCCGCTCACCTTCGCCGGCGTCGCCCTCGCCCTTGGCGCCACTGCAGTGCTCGCCAGCCTCATCCCCGCCCGCCGCGCCACCCGCGTGGACCCCGCCACTGCCCTGCGCCGCGAGTAGTCCAGCGGGCCCCGCCCGCGGAGTGCTCGGGCCGTTCAGCTGCCCGAACGTGCAAACATTGGCGGCCGGTTTTCCGGGCGGACTCGGAGGCGGCGCGCCTCATGCCCAACCCTGGATCTCCGCCGAGGACGCGCACCCTGGCACGCCATGTGCCATTGCAGCCGTCGCACCCGACCGGGGTTGGGAAAGGAGGCGGCGAATGCTGCCTCCGTCGATAGGCGGTGCGGAACGGAGAGGAGCCAATGCTCTGGACGATTGCGGTCATCCTTCTGATCCTGTGGGCGCTGGGGATGGTGTCGGGCTACACGCTGTCAGGCTTCATCTGGATCCTTCTGGTCCTCGCGGTCATCGTTGTGCTGATCCGCGTCATCCAGGGGAGACGACCGGTCGCCTGACGCTGGATCCAGGGACGCGCAGGAGGGGCCGCGCTGAGGAACGCGGCGGCGAAAGGGCGGCCTCGCGTGCTTCCGGGTGCCGCCCCGGGGGCAGCAGCCGCCCTCGCTGCTCGCCCTCGATCTGACGGCGAATCCCGCGGAGCGGGGCATCCTCGAGCAGCGTATCGTCACTGGCCCGTCGAGCGCCGGAAGAACGCAGCTTGATGAGGCCCGCCGCCGGGGAGCCCACGCGGTGGTCGCCCGTGGCGTGGAGGCACCTCACGAGTGAATCCCGCGAAGGGAGCGCGGCGGTCCCCTGATCCGGGTGCCGCGGCTCGACAGCGGCGTCTCCGTCTACCCCTCGATCGCCCCCACGCTCACCGTCTCGACGATCGACTCGAGCGCCTCCGCCTGCCGCTCGGCGTCGGCCTCGCCGAGTTCCATCAGCCGGTTCACGTACTCGGGCACGAACAGCAGCATCGACAGCAGGTCCGGGCTCGCCGTCTCGCGCGTTCCCAGGCCGCGCGTCAGGAACTTGAAGGCCCGCGGCAGCTGCGGCTCGTACTTGCGCGCCATCCGGCCCAGGTCGCGCGAGGGCCGGATCGCGATGAAGTCCACGATCCTGAGCCCGCCCCGCTCCTCGGCGGGCAGCTTCTCCAGCAGCGCGTTGAAGCGCTGCATGCGCAGCGCATCCTGGTCGATCAGGTCCAGGAAGATCGCGTTCATGAGCGCGCCGAAGACCGTCGCCGGCGGGGGATAGCCGACCAACTGCTTCCGCCGCGCGGCCGTCGGCGGCGCGTCGTAGCGCGTGGAGATCGCGATGATCCGGCGCGCGCCCAGGTGCAGCGCCGGCGAGAGCGGCGCGGCCAGCCGCACCCCCCCGTCGCCATACCACGCGTCGCCGATCCGGACGGCGGGAAAGAACAGCGGGATCGCCGCGGAGGCCATGACGTGGTCCACCGTCAGGTGCGTGTGCACCGCCCGCCGCTGCGGCCGCTTCCATGGCGCGATGTCGCGCCCCTCCACCCAGACCACGGACTGCGCCGTGGTGTAGGAGGACGTGCTCAGCGCGACGGCCTTCAGCACCTCCCGGTTCAGGTTGTACTCGATCCCGGTCAGCCGGCCATCCACCGCGCCGAACGCCTCCTCGAGGTAGCGGCGGAGCGGCGACGTGTCGAGGAAGCTCTTCACCTCCCGCCCTGGCAGCACGCCCCCCGACATCAGCCGGCCGCCCCAGCGGAAGACGTTCCACGCGAGCGAGCCCGCGCTCACGTCGAACACCTGCTCCGGCGTGAGCTGCACCCACAGCGTGGCCAGCTCTTCGATGCCCTGTCGGAACGTGCCGTGGCGGCAGGCGAGATGGGCGGCGTTGACCGCGCCGGCGGAAACCCCCGTCAGGATCGGCAGGTCGAGGTCCGGGTACTTGCGCGCGAGCCACCGCAGCACGCCCACCTGGTACGCGCCCCGCGCACCCCCGCCCGTGAGGACGAGGGCCAGGTCATCTCTCGGCGTGGCCGCGGCCTTTCCTCGGGCGCGCAGCGTCGTGCTCATGCCCGGTCGAATCGCAAGAGGAGTTCCGGTCTTCAGTCCAGCTGAACCTGCCGGACCTGATGGACGTCCGGCACCCGCCGCAGCGCGGCCAGCAGGTCGGCGTCGAGGCGCCCGTCCACGCTCACGGCCGCCAGCGCATCGCCGCCCTCCGTCAGCCGCGCCTGGTGGTACTCGGCGATGTTCACGCCCCCATCCCCGAGCAGCGTGCCGACCCGCCCGATCACCCCCGGAACGTCGCGGTTTCGCAGCACGACCAGGGCGCCGCGGGGCAGAATGTCCACGTGGAAGTCGTCGATCCGCACCACCCGCGGGTGCCCCTCCGCCAGCAGCGCCCCGGCCACGCGTGTCCGGCGGGCGCCGGTCAGGCGGAGCTCGACATACTCGGCGTAGTCGCCGTCGGGCGTGAGCCGCACCCGCTCGACGCGCAGCCCGCGGCTGGCGGCGAGGTGGAGCGCGTTCACGTAGTTCACGGCGCCACGGCCGACGACGTCGCCGAGCAGCCCGACCAGCGCGGCGGCGGAGAGCGGCCGGAGGGCCTCCTCGAGGCCGCCGGCGTGGCAGATCTCGACGGCGCGGGTCGGCCCATCGGCGCACGCGGCCGCGAGCCGGCCGAGCCGCTCGGCCAGCTCGAGCAGCGGCCGGATCCGCCGCATCGCCTCGCCGCCGACCGCCGGGGCGTTGACCGCGCGCGAGTAGTCGCCCTCGAGCAGCGCATCGCGCACGGCCTCGCAGATCTCGACGGCGACGTTCTGCTGCGCCTCGGTCGTGGCAGCGCCGAGGTGCGGGGTGAGGACGATGTTGGGGAAGGCGCGCAGCGGGGATTCGGGCGCCAGCGGCTCGGCGGCGTAGACGTCGAGCGCGGCGCCCGCGACGTGGCCGCTCTCGAGGGCGCGGGCGAGCGCGGCCTCATCGACCACGCCGCCGCGCGAGGCGTTCACGATGTAGACGCCCGGGCGGGTGCGGGCCAGCGCGGCGTCGTCGAGCAGCCCCTCGGTGGCCGGCGTGAGCGGCACGTGGAGCGTGATCACGTCGGCGCGCGCCAGCACCTCCTCGAGCGTGGCCGCCTCGACGTCCAGCGCCTCCGCCCGGTCGAGCGTGAGGTACGGATCGTAGGCGACGACGTCCATGCCGAACGCCCGCGCGCGCTTCGCCACCTCGCCGCCGATGCGGCCGGCGCCCACCAGCCCCAGCGTCTTGCCGTACAGCTCGATCCCGGTGTACGCCTTCCGGTCCCACGCCCCTTCCTTCACCGAGCGGTCGGCCGCCGGCACCTTGCGCGCGAGCGAGAGCAGCAGCGCGAAGGTCAGCTCCGCCGCCGAGATCGTGTTCCCGGACGGCGCGTTGAGGACCGCCACGCCCCGCTCCGTGGCCGCCTCCACGTCGATGTTGTCCACCCCGACGCCCGCTCGACCGATCACCTTCAGCCGGTCCGCCCGCGCCAGCGCCTCGCGCGTGATGGTGGTCGAGCTGCGCACGATGACCGCGTCCGCCTCCGCGATCGCCGCCGCCAGCGCCTCCCCCGAGAGCCCCTTCCGCTCCACCAGCTCGAAGTGGCCGTTCTCGCGCAGCGGCAGCGTCCCCTCCGGCGCGATGGCATCGGCCAGCAGCACGGTGAACCGCTCGCTCATCGCGCGAGCACCTCCTCCACCGCCCCGAGCACCGCTTCCGTCTCCGCCACCGTGTGGTCCCCCATGTGGCCGATCCGGATCGTCGCCTCCTTCAGCGCGCCGTACCCCGTGGCGATCGTATAGCCCCGCTCCTTCACCGCCCGCACCACCTCCGGTCCCGTGCGCCCCTCCGGCACCCTGATGCAGGTCACGCACGGCGAGCGGTAGCCCGCCGGCGCCAGGACCGAGACGTCCGCCTTCTCCCGCACCCGCTCGACCCACGACCACGTCGTCTCCGCCATGCGCATGTGCCGCTCCCAGCGCCGCTCGATCCCCTCCTCGTTGATCCGCCGCACCTGCGCCGACAGCGCGTACAGGAGCGAGACCGCCGGCGTGTTCGGCGTCTGGTTCTTCTCGATGTTCTTCTCGAACTCCAGGAAGTCGAAGTAGATGCCGCGGTCCTTCTTCGATGCCGCCCGCTCCAGGATCGCCTCGTTCGCGACGCCGAACGCGAGCCCCGGCGGCAGCGCCAGCGCCTTCTGCGAGCCCGTCAGCGCGAAGTCGAGCCCCCACCCGTCGGTCTCCAGCGCGCCGCCGCCCACGCTGGACACGCCGTCCACCAGAAGCACCACGTCGCCGGCCGCGTGCACCACCTCCGAGATCTCCCGCACCGGGTTCAGCACCCCGGTCGACGTCTCCGAGTGCACCACCGTCACCGCGTCGTAGATGCCGCGGCGGAGCGCCTCCTCCACCATCTCCGGCGTGTTCACCTCGCCGAACGGCACCTCGAGCGGGTCCGCGTCGAGTCCCGTCGCGTTCGCGATCCGGTGGAAACGCTGGCTGAACGCGCCGTTCACCAGCGACAGCACCCGCCGCCGCGCGCCGTTCCGGAGCGCCCCCTCCATGAGCCCCGTGGCCGAGGAGGCGGACAGGTACACCGGCCGGCGCGTGCGGAAGATCTCCTTCAGCCCCGGCTCGATGCCCCCGATCAGCGCCTCCATCTCCTGGACCCGGTGTCCGATCATGGGCTGCGTCATTGCCTCGAGAATCTCCGGCAGGACCTCGGTCGGGCCCGGCAGGAAGAAGCGGCCGAAAGCGGGGTGCGTCGTCGACATGATTCGTTCTCGCGGGTGTCGAAGGGGCGGCGGCTGGCTACGGGACGAAAGTGGCGGCGGACGAGTGGACCGGCAAGGCTGCCCTCGGGTTGAAGGGGCAGGTTCAGGTGGAGGGGCAGGTTCAGGTGGAGGGGACAGGGGCAGAAACGGAAGGCAGGAGGCATGTTCAGGGGGAGGTGTAGGTGTATGGGGCGCAAGGTTGGCGCGTTCCGCCATGGTGGCGCCCGGGGATGGGCCAAGAATCGGGGCATGGCTTCTCTTCTCGACCACGACCGACTGGAGGTCTACCACTACGCCCTCCAGTTCGACCGGCAGGCGAATGTCCTGCTGCGCACCGCCGGCGTCCGCGGCGACAAGCGCGACCAGCTCCGCCGGGCAGCGGCCTCGATCGTCCTCAACATCGCAGAGGGGGCTGGAGAGTTTTCGCCCAAGGACAAGGCCAGGTTCTATCGCTATGCGCGTCGCTCCGCCACGGAATGCGCTGCCGTCCTCGACCTCCTGATGAACGACTATGGCCTGGACCCCGCGGCCCTCGCCGAGCCGCGGAAATCGCTGTCCAGCATCATCGCGATGCTGGTGCGGCTACTCCAGACGCTGGATCCCACCATTCCCCGCCGCACCGGAAAGCGGCCACCCCCTTCAGACCCCTGATCCCGACCCCCTGAACCTGCACCTCCCCTTCCACCTGAACCTGCCCTCTGCCTTCTGTACCTGCCCCTGCCCCTCAACCTGCCCCTGCCCCTCAACCTGCCCCTGCCCCTCAACCTGAACCTGCCCTCTGCCTTCAGTACCTGCCCCTGCCTTCTGTACCTGCCCCTGCCTTCTGTACCTGCCCCTGCCTTCAGTACCTGCCCCTGCCTTCTGTACCTGCCCCTCCCCCTCAACCTGACCCGCGCCGTTCACCAACCGCCGAGCCCCCCACGAATGGCTACCTCCATCACCTCCTTCATCCCGCCGGCCACGAAGTCCGCCCCCTCCACCACCGCCTCGCGCCGAAACACGCCCGTATACGCCGCGAACGCATCCGCGGGCGGCCGCGCCTCGAGGTCCGTCGCGCCATCGCCGACCACGAGCACCGGCCGCGGGAGCGGCGGCCTGCCGCCCTCCCCCGCCAGCCAGCGCGCGAGCACCTCCGGCTTCCCGCCCGAGCGGGCCAGCGGCGAGGCGGTGTCGAAGCCGGCGTAGGCGCCGTCGGCAGAGAAGAAGATGTCCACCGCGGCCACGTCGTCGCCTTCGATGCCGAGCTCGCGGCCCAGGGCGGCGACGGCGGGGCGCAGCCCGCCGGACATGATGCGTACGGCGATGCCCGCCTCCCGTAGCCCCCGGACGAGCGTGTGTGCCCCGGGCTGGAGCGCGGCGATGTACTGGCTGCCGAGCCTCTCGACGCGCGCCCGGTCGGGCCGCACGATCTCGAGCCGGCGGCCGTAGACCTCCTCGAGCGGCACCTCCCCGCGCATGGCCCGCGCCGTGAGCGCCTCGATCTCGGCCTCGTGCGCGCCCGCGGCCAGCGCGTCGATGCCCTCGATCGAGGAGAGGGTGCCGTCGCAGTCGAGGACGACGCCGCGGAACGCGCTCACCGCGCGGCCAGCTCGCGGATCACGTCGTAGACGAACTTCGTGCCGAAGCGGAGGTTCTCGAGGGACACCCGCTCGTCGTTGCCGTGGACGCCGTGGCTGTCCGCCTCGGTGGTGCGGAACGGATCGAAGCCGTAGCAGTCGATCCCCTTCTCGCGGAAGAAGTGGCAGTCGGTGAAGCCGGTCTGCATCTCGGACAGCACGAGCGCGCCGGGGTCGTTGCGGAGCGCCACGGTCCGGAGCGCCTGGTAGAGCGGCCCGGTGGTCGGGGACACCGTGGCCGGCCAGCCGATGCCCTGCGGCTTGACCTCCACGGAGTCGTCGCCGATCACCTGCCGGATCTGCCGCAGGAAGTCGTCCTGGCCCTGCCCGGGCAGCAGCCGCACATCCAGCGAGGCGTGCGCCTCGGGCGGGATCACGTTCACCTTGTTCGAGGCGCCCAGCATCGTGATGGACACCGTGTTCCTGAGCAGCGCGTTCTGGAACGGATCCTTCTCGATCTCGGCCAGCCCGACGGGGTCTCTGACCGTGGCCGCGATGTCGGCGTAGAGCGGCCGCAGCTCGGGAGACGCCACCTTCGCCAGGTCGTGGAAGTAGGCGGCCGTCACGGGCAGCACCTCGACCGGCGTCCGCCACGCGCGGATCCGCTCCAGCGCCCGCACCAGCCGGTTCGGCGCACTGCCGACCAGCGGCATCGAGGCGTGGCCGGGCCGGCCGTGCGCGACGAGGTCCAGCCAGAACGGGCTCTTCTCCGTGACCGTGATGCCGTAGTAGAGCAGCCGGCCGTCATCGGCCAGGGAGATGTCGCCGCCCTCGTTCAGAATCGCGCCCGCATCCTTCACCAGCTCGAAGTGGTTCCTCGCGACGTCGCCCGCGCCGAGCGTCCCGCCCACCTCCTCGTCGCTCGTGGACACGAACACGACGTCCCTGTCCAGCTTCGCGCCCGACCGCTTCAGCGCCAGCAGCGCCTCGAGCTCCGTGATCGCCATCCCCTTCATGTCCTGCGCGCCCCGGCCCCACACGTACCCGTCCTTGATCAGCCCCGCGAAGGGATCCACGCTCCAGTACTCGGGCGAGGCCGGCACCACGTCCATGTGATTGAGCAGCACGAGCGCCGGCTTCTTGCTCGCCGCCGGCAGCGGCGACGGCCAGCGCGCCACCAGGTTCGCCTTCCCCGCCACCGGCCCCCACGTCGTGTACTGGATCCCCTCCCGGTCCAGGATGCAGGCCAGGAACGCCGCCGCCTTCGCCTCGTTCCCCGGCGGGTTCGTGGTGTTAACGTGGATGTAGGCCGATAGCGTCTCCGACGCCTCCTTCTCCACCAACGCCCAGTCCGTCGGGTGCGCCGCGGCCGCCGGCGCGGGCGGCTGCACCTCCGAGCCGCACGGCTTCTGGGCGGCCGCCGCCGCCGGGAACGCCAGCAGGACGGCCAGCAGCGACAGCGGGGTGCGGCGAGCGCGCACGGGTTGCCTCCTTGTCAGGGATCGGTGGTGAGAGCGGGTGCGGAATGGTGCCGAATACTGCAGGCGCGCCTCCGGCGGCGGCAAGGGACGGCCCACCGCAGAGCTGCGGGCCGCTCCGGCCGCTCCGGCCGCTCCGGCTCCGCCGCTCGGCGCCCGTCGCGAAGGGGTTGTGCCCCCCTCGCGAAGGATGCAGCTTGGCCGCACGGACGCCCGGAGACCGGCCCGGCGGCCACCTCCGCGGCCCCGCGGTTCCCCCAACACCGGAGGCGGCGCATGTCCAACAGGGACGCCCGGCTCGACGCCTACATCGAGGAGGCGCGCGACTTCGCGCGGCCGATCCTCGTCCATCTCCGCGCGCTCGTCCACGAGGCCGTGCCCGAAGCCGAGGAGACGATCAAGTGGAGCATGCCGAACTTCACGGCCGACGGCTCGATCCTCTGCTCCATGGCCGCCTTCAAGGAGCACTGCGCGTTCAACTTCTGGAAGGCCGGCCGCCTGTCGGACCCGGAGGGCATCCTGAAGCCCACGGGCTCTGAAGGGATGGGCCAGCTGGGCCGCATCACGCGGCTCGAGGATCTCCCTCCGGACGCCGTCCTGAAGGCATACCTGCGGGAGATGGCCGAGCTCAATCGCCAGCCTTCCGCGCCGCCGCCGAAGCGCGCGCCCAAGCCGCCCGCCGAGGTGCCACCCGACCTGGCCGCCGCGCTCGAGCGCGACGACGCCGCGCGCGCCACCTTCGAGGCGTTCTCCCCCAGTCACCGCCGCGAGTACATCGAGTGGATCAGCGAGGCGAAGACAGAGCCGACCCGCAAGAAGCGCCTCGCCACTACGCTGGCGTGGCTCGCGGAGGGCAGGTCCAGGAACTGGAAGTACGAAGCCGGATCCCGTTAGGCGACGTCGTGGCCGCACCCTGTCCGGCGTTGCGCAAGCCCGCCCACTCCGCCAACTTGTGGGGTGTGCCGCCGGCGGCCCCCGCGCTGCCGCGGGCGGCCAGCGGTCACCCCCACCACCGGAGCAGTCCCGCGATGATCACGGTCCTCCTCGTCGACGACCAGTTCGAGCTCCGTGCCATCCATACGGCCTACCTGGAGAAGCACGGCATCCGCGTCTTCACCGCCGCCGACGGCGACGCCGCCCTCGCCGAAGCCCGCGCGCGACGCCCCGACGTCATCATCCTCGACCATTCGCTGCCCTACCGCACGGGCGTGGAGGTGGCGCGGGAGCTCAAGGCCGACCCCGTCATGGCGGGGACCCCCATCGTCATGATGACGGCCATGACCTACGGCGCCGTGGGCCGCCGTGCCCGCGCCGCCGGCTGTGCCTCGTTCCTGGCCAAGCCCGTGGCCCCGGCGCGCGTGCTCCAGGAGGTACTCCGCTTCGGGCCGCGGGCCGCCTGAGGGAACGGCAGCGGCCGTGTCGCGCGCCTTCGTCAACGAGGATGCCGGGGACCACGACCGCGGCCTGCGCTGGGAGCTGCCGCCGCCTGACGATCCCTCCTACGACGCCTCCGCCGCCCTTGCGCTGCTCGAGGGCGCGCGCGACGGCAACGCCCAGGCCGCCGAGGAGGCCACCGGCTACCACTGGGGTGACCCCCAGCTCCACCCCCACGTCCGCCGCCTCATGGACAAGGAGCTCGAGCGCCCGCTCGGCGAGCAGGACGCTCGCTTCCTGACGCTGGCGAGGCGCTTCCTGCGGGGGTGAGATCGGGGAGAGCATGCATCGGCGCTCCCGCGGCTCCTCGGCTTGCCGGCGCCACTCTCTCTCGCGGAGACGCGGAGGTTCGAGGCTCCGAGGGATTCGCTCAGAGGTTGTGGACCATGCGCTTGATGCCGTCCTTCAGGAAGGCGGTGTTGAAGTTGAGCAGGAGGCCGGCAGTAGGTCGAGCAGGCGCAGGTAGGTGAGGAGCTGCCGCTGGTGAATCGGCGCGATCGCCTTCACCGATTTCACCTCGACCACTTCGCGGAGTCGCGGAGAATTCGTTCAAACCGCGCTCGCGCCCGCCCGGCGACCTTACCGGGGCGATCCATGATTGGGAATCAAACATCCCGCCCGCGCCCCAGCCCCTGACTCGCGCCTCCAGGCTTTCGCCTTTGAAATGGCGTCCCTCTGCGCCTCCGCGAACCTCCCGCGGCTCCGCGAGAGAGAGCCCGACGACGAACCCTCCTCGCGCAAGGAAGCCCCTCCGCGAGAGAGAGTCCGACAATGCCGGCACCCTGGATCAGGATGCGCATGGGCCGCCGCTGGTGGTCCCGCCGCAAACGGGCGCGCCAAGGGCGCGGCCCGCGCTACACCCGCCTGCCCCGCGAGATCAGGCCCACCACCAGCGCGAACAGCGTCGCGCCGAGGACGGCCCAGATCACCGGAAAGGCCTGGCCGCCCACGTTGATCACGAAAACCGCCGGCAGCCCGGCGGCCCGCGCGATCCACTGGCCGAGCAGCGCACCGATGAAGCCGACGACGATGGAGACCAGGCACCCGCCGAGCGAGTAGCCCGCGATCGACTGGCCGATCGCCCCGCACACCGCGGCGATCAGCAACAGGATGAGGAAACCGAGCAGCGTCATGTCCGCCCTCCCTTCTGCGCCCATGGACCAGCCGCCCCCCGTCGCAAGCCGCGGGCCCGACCGAGCGACCCCCCGCCCCCGGACCGATTCCTGCAGCCTTCCTCCGCAGCGAACGAACGCACCCACCCCGGAGGGGCCATGCCTACGGATGCCGAGAAGCGACGCAGGCGCCGCGAGATCCGGCTGCTCCAGAGCGAGTCCACCTGGCTGCAGAAGGCGCTCTTCGCGCTCAGGAAGGCGGAGGCCGCCCACGAAGACGTGGCGGACCTGCGCGAGGACGATGACGGCGAGCCGATCCGCCTCGCCGTCGATGGCCGCGAGCTGGAGCTGGAGCCCCTCGAGGACGCCATCGAGGAGCGCGCCCAGATTCTGCTCGACAACGTGCGCCGCATGCGCCGCGAGCTCCGCTAGCGCCGCACGCCTTTTCGATCGGTCCGGCCCGAGCCGCCCCGCCGCGCGCCCCATAGGGGTGCGGAGGAATGGTGCCGCATCTCGAGCAGCCCGCTGCCGCGCCCCCATTGACGACACATGCCCGCGACCGAGATCTTCCCCCATCCACGGCACCCGTCCGGCCACTGTCATCGAACCCGCGCGCCCTCGCCCACCGCGCCCCCGCGCCACCCGGGCCCCAGCGCGCACCGCCCCGGAGACCACCCCATGCGCCTCCCCCACCCGCCGTTCCACCCGAGGTTTCCCCACCCCCACCCCCGCCCCCTGTTGCCCACCCTCACCCTCACCCTCACCCTCACCCTCACCCTCACCCTGACCCTGACCCCCACCCTCGCCGCCGCCCAGGCCACCGAGACCGAGCGGCAGGCCGGCCGCGACGTGCTCGCGAAGATCGACGCGCTCGAGACAGAGATCCGGCCCGCCGATGTGGCAGCGCGCATCGCGGGGCGGAAGGACGCCGCCCGGGAGAAGATCTACGCCGACGTCGAGCGGCAGTGGACGGCGGGCGGGATGCAGGCCCTCTCCGACTGGATCACGCAGCACCCGGAGGTCGGCTGGAAGGAGGTCCAGGCGGTGGACACGCTGACGAAGGTGCTCGAGGCGGACGGGTTCCGGATCGAGCGGGGCGTCGCGGGGCTGGAGACCGCCTTCGTCGCCTCGTGGACTTCGCCCGCCGGGGCGAACGGGCCGACGCTCGGGCTGATCGGCGAGTACGACGCGCTGCGCGGCACGCAGGGCGACTTCCACGGCGACCAGCACAGCGCGCAGACGCCGGTGGCCATCGCGGCCGCCCGGGCGATCATGCGCTACATGGCGGCGGCGAAGCTGCCGGGGAAGGTGGTGCTCTACGGCACACCGGCGGAGGAGGTGGACCCGCCCGCCAAGACGATCATGTACAAGGCCGGGGTCTTCAGGGGGGCGGACATCCTGGTGCGCAGCCATTCGAGCATGGGCACAGGGTACAGCCGCGCCGGCTTCGGCTCCTGCTGCCTGGACATCAACGCGGTGAAGTACGTCTTCCACGGACGCCCCGCGCACCAGCTCGCCTCCTGGAACGGGCGCAACGCCCTCGAGGCGGCGGTCTCCTTCTACACGGCGGTGGACCGGCTGCGCTCGACGCTGCGCCCCGAGGCCAGGATCCAGGGCATCATCCCCGAGGGCGGCGCGGCGCCCAACGTGGTGCCGGACCGCGCCTCGGTCGAGTACTTCATTCGCTATCCGGACGAGGTCTACCTGGCCCACATCGACAGCATGATGGCCCATGCCGCCATGGGTGCGGCGGAGGCCACCGGCACCACGGTCGAGATCCAGCGGGAGGGCGAGTACCGCGACGGCGTGACCGTCGGCTCGCTCGAGGAGCTCAAGCACGCGCTCGAGAAGCAGCTCGGCGCGCCCGGCGTCCAGGATGAGCCCGGACGCCCGTCCGGCTACGAGGAGACCGGGCTGGTCACCCGCGAGATCCCGGGCGTCGGCGTTACGGTCCACAGCTCCGACTACCCGAACCACACCTACGGCATGTACCAGGACGCGCTCAAGGACGTCGGCCACACCGGCTTCCTCTTCGACGCGAAGCTCGAGGCCGGCATCCTCTACACGTTCCTGACCCGCCCGGCGTTCCGCGCCCAGGTGAAGCGGGAACACGATGCCCTGGCCGGGCTGTTCGGGGAGTATCTCGAGGGGCTCACGAAGGTCTACGCCCCCGAGCTCGCCACGCCGACCACCTCCCAGGAGGGACATTGACCACCGCAGGCGACGCTTCCCCCGCCGACCTCCGCTTCCCGATCGGCCGCTTCGCGCCCGTCCCGTCGCTCGACGCCGCCGGGCGCGAGGCCGCCATCGCCGCGATCGCCGCCGCGCCGGCGGAGCTCCGCGCGGCCGTGGCGGAACTGGACGACGCGCGGCTCGACACGCCCTACCGCCCCGGCGGCTGGACGGTCCGCCAGGTCGTGCACCACGTGCCGGACAGCCACATGAACAGCTACGTCCGGTTCCGCCTCGCCCTGACCGAGGACACGCCCGCCGTCCTCGCGTACGACGAGGCGGCGTGGGCCGAGCTGTCGGATGCCCGCACCCTGCCGATCGCCGTCTCGCTCGACCTGCTCGACGCGCTGCACGAGCGCTGGGTCACGCTGCTCCGCTCCTTCGGCGAGGCGGAGTGGCGGCGCGCCTTCCGCCACCCGGAGCACGGCCTCATCTCGCTCGAGAAGAACCTCCAGCTCTACGCCTGGCACGGCCGCCACCACGTGAGGCACATCACCGCGCTGCGCGAGCGGATGGGCTGGTAGCCGCGTGCCGGTCGCGGACGACCTCCTGTCGCGCTTCTACCCGGCGCTCCTTGCCGGCAACCTGCCCGCCATCGCGGCGCTCTTCGCCGCGCAGCCGCTCATCGAGGACGCGCGCCTCGGGCTGATCGAGGGCAACGCGGAGCTGAAGGAGTTCGTGCGCGAGGCCGGCGACTGGCTGCGCTGGCAGAAGGCGGCCATCGAGGACGTCGCCACCACGGCCGACGAGCGCCGCGTGGTCGAGGAGCTGGTGCTCCACCTCGAGGGCGACGAGGGACCGACGGCGCTCCCCGTCGCGGTGGTCGGCGACGTGGCCGGCGCGGGCTTCACCGCGCTCCGCATCTACCATTCGCTCTGGCCGCTCCTCGGGGCGCACACGCTCCGCATGCCCGTGCTCCCCGGCGCCCCGGGGCTCCGCGTCCCCGGCGTCACCGGCGAGTACCAGCGCGCGCTCGCCGCAGGCGATGTCGACGGCGTCCTGGCCTGCTTCGAGCCGGATGGCTACGTCCGCGAGCCCGCCGGCGACGGCTACACTTACCGCGGCGCAGAGGCGCTGCGCGAATTCTACGGCGCCATCCTGGCCGGCGGCGGGATCCCGCTCGAGCACTGCACCATGACCCACGATGCGACGCGGACGGTGCTCGAGTACAATGTGCTCCAGTGGGGCGACGTCGCGCTGCCGCCGCAGGCCGGCGCCGCGGTCTACGAGCGGGGCCCCTCCGGCCGCCTCGCGGCCGCCCGCATCTACGATGATGTGGAGCGGCCGGTCGCCTGAGGCGCGCGGCGACGTGGCCAGGCCCCCGCCGCGGCCGGCTTGCCCGCCACCCCCCGCAACCCCATCCTTGCCCGCGTCCCCCTGGAGCCATCCGATCCCCGCGGGCGAGGGAGGTAGCCGAATGCTCGTCACGACCATGAACGATGTTCCCGGCCACGTCGTCACCGAGGTCTTCGGCGAGGTGTTCGGGCTGACGGTCCGGTCGCGGAACGTGTTCTCCACGGTCGGCTCCGCGCTCAAGTCGATCATCGGCGGCGAGCTCGGCGGCATGACCAAGATGCTGGCGCAGGGCCGCGAGGAGGCCATGCAGCGACTGGCCGAAGAGGCCCAGGCGCGCGGCGCGAACGCCATCCTCGCCATGCGCTTCGACACCTCCGAGCTCGGCAAGACGTGGACGGAGATCTGCGCCTACGGCACCGCGGTGAAGATCAACCGGAAGTAAGGCCCGCCCATGCGGCGGCCGCGTCCAGCCGGCCGCGTACCATGGCGCCGTCTCCGGCCTCCAGCGCCTGCCGGAGCCCCGTGAGTCGCGCCTCCAAGGCGCCCAGCGCGGGGACGACCAGGTCCGCGTTGTCCAGCGCGATCTCCGTCCACAGCTCCGCGTCGCTGCCCGCCAGCCGCGTGGCGTCATGGCCGCCGCGGCCGAGCGCCTCCCGCCCCACGCCCGCCGCCGCCAGCGCCAGCCCGAGCGCGCTGGACGCGAGCTGCGGCAGGTGGCTCGTCCACGCCAGCCGCGCGTCGTGCGCCGCGGCCTCCAGCCGCTCCGGCCGGCCGCCCAGCTCCCGCCAGAACGCCGCCGCCCGCTCGACCGCCTCCTCCTCCGCGCCGGCGTGAGGGCACAGGTAGACCGGCGCCCCCGCGAACAGCCCCAGCCGCGAGGCGCCCCACCCCGCCCGCTCGCTCCCCGCCAGCGGGTGCGCGCCCACGAACGTCGTCAGCCCCAGCTCCGCCGCCCGCGCCACTACCGCCCGCTTCGTGCTCGCCACGTCCAACACCAGCAGGCGACGCCGCAGCCGCGCCGCCTCCCGCCCGAGCAGCTCCGCGGCCGCCTCCGCCGGCACGGCGAGGAGGACGGCCTCCACGTCTTCCAGCCCGGGCAGCTCGAGAGGCTCCCGACCCGCCACCCCCGCCGGCATGTCCGCGAGGCTCCCCGCCACCACGCCCGCCTCGAGCGCCGCGCGCAGCGTGGCCGGATCGCGGTCCCACCCGAGCACGCGCACGCCGCGCGCGGCCAGCTCCCGGGCCAGCGAGCCGCCGATCAGCCCGAGCCCCACGATGCCGGCGCTGCGAAGTCCCGCCGGCGGGCGCCCGGCCGCGCCGGGGTGCTCGCCCGAGAAGCTGCCCAGCACGGACAGCGAGCGGGCGCGCCCGCGGGCGGCCTCGAGGGCGGCGGCGGGGCGGGCGGCGGATGCGTCGCCTTGAAGCTCCAGGAAGAAGCGGTACGTCCAGGGGCGGGCGCCGGGCCGCGACTCGAGCCGCGTCAGGTTCACGCCGTGCTCCGCGAAGGCGCCGAGCAGCGCCGCGAGCGCGCCCGGCCGGTTCTCCGTCTCCGCGACGAGCACCGTGCGCACCTCGCCCGCGCGCGCCTCCTCCGGCTCCCCGCCCGGCGCCGCGACCAGGAAGAAGCGAGTCTGGTTGTCGGTCCGGTCCTGCACGCCGTCGGCGAGCACCCGCAGCCCGTAGCGCTCCGCGGCGGCCCGCGAGGCGAGGGCCGCCAGCGTCGTATCGTCCGACTCGGCCACTGTGCGCGCGGCGCCCGCCGTGTCGTGTACGGCCACCGCCTCGAGTTCGGGCCGCGCGGCAAGGAAGCGCGTGCATTGCGCGAGCGCCGCCGGATGCGACAGCACCCGCCGCACGTTCGCGGCCACCGCGCCCGGCAGGCCGACCAGCGCGTGCCGCACCGGACGAGCGACCTCGCCCACGATCCTGAGCTCGCCGGCCACGAGCACGTCGTACGCGGCGGCAATGCTGCCCATGGCGGTGTTCTCCACCGGCAGCAGCCCGTAGCGCGCGTAGCCCTCGAGCACCGCGCGGCCGACCTCCTCGAAGCTCGGCCGCGGCACCGGCTCGGCCCGGCCGCCGAACAGGGCGAGGACGGCTTCCTCGCTGAACGCGCCGGGCTCGCCCTGGTAGGCGACGCGGGGGCCGCCGCCCCTCACCGCTGCTCCGTCTGCGCGCCGCGGCACAGCCCGACGATGTGCCAGAAGACGTCGCGCACCTGCTCCACCGGCAGCCCGGCCTTTCGCGCGGCCGCCGCCGCGCGCCGGACCACCGCCGCCTCGCGCGCGGGATCGAGGGTCGGCAGCCCCGCCGCCCGCTTGGCCGCCCCCGCGGCGCGGGCCAGGCGGAGCCGCTCCCCGAGCAGCGTGACGAGCTGCGCGTCGATGGTCTCGATCCCTTCGCGGATGAGGTTGAGCGCGAGGGCGTCCGGCCCCGGGACGGACGCCGCCTCCCGGGAGGCGCGCACCGGGGCCTTGCCGTTGGAGCTCGCGGATCCGCCCGCGCGCGCGCTCACGCGGCCCTCCCGGCCGCGCCGGCGGCGCCGGCGAGGGTGCGGCCGGCCGCGGCGGCGAAGGGCGCGAGGGCCGCCATCAGCGCCGAGAACTCGCCGGTCGAGAGGCTCTGCTCGGCGTCCGAGCGCGCCTCATCCGGGCGGGGGTGAACCTCCACGATCAGGCCGTCGGCACCCGCGGCCACCGCCGCGAAGGCGAGCGGCGCCACCAGAGACGCACGCCCGCCGGCGTGGCTCGGGTCGACGATCACCGGGAGGTGCGTCTCGGCACGCAGCACCGGGATCGCCGCCACGTCGAGCGTGTTTCGCGTCGCCGTCTCGAACGTGCGGATCCCGCGCTCGCACAGCACGACCTGCGCGTTGCCGTTGCTCATGATGTACTCCGCCGCGAGCAGCAGCTCCGTGATCGTGGCGGAGAGCCCGCGCTTGAGCAGGACCGGCCGCTGCACCCTGCCGACCTCGGCCAGCAGCGGGTAGTTCTGCATGTTGCGCGCACCGATCTGGAGCATGTCCGCGTGCTCCGCGACACGGTCCACCTGGCGCGTGTCCATCACCTCCGTCACGACCGGCAGCCCCGTCTCCGCCCGCGTCTCCGCCAGCAGCTCGAGCGCCTCCTGCCCGAGCCCCTGGAACGCGTACGGCGAGGTGCGCGGCTTGTACGCCCCCCCTCGCAGCATCCCCGCCCCCGCCTCCCGCACCGCCACGGCCGTCTCGCGCAGCATTGCCCGCCCCTCCACCGAGCACGGACCCGCGATGACGCACAGCGCCTCGCCCCCGAACACGGCCGCCGCGCCGTCGCCCGCGCGCACCAGCGTCGCCTGCGCCGCGAACGCCCGCGCCGCCCGCTTGTAGGGGGTCGACACGCGCTCGACGCGCGCCACCCCCGGCAGCCGCGCGAGCTGCTCGGCCGGCAGCGCGTCCACGTCGCCCAGGCATCCGATCACCGCCTGCAGCTCGCCGCGCGAGAGGGTCGTGCGCACGCCATACGCCTCGACACGCTCGCGCACGCGGTCGATATCGTCGGCCGATGCGCCGACACGGGTGATGATGATCACGGGGCCTCCTGCTGCTCGGGCGGACACAAAAAAAGCGGCCCGTGGGACTCTCCCACGGGCCGCCGCTCACTCGAAGCTCTCGTCTGCTACACGCGCACACGCGAAGCTTCACGGCCCGTGGCATGGGTCGCGTAGCTAAAGTAATAGGCGTAGAAGCGCGGCTGCGTGTGCATGATCGAAATGGATAGCCCCCACCCCACCGCCCTGTCAAGGGGGCACGCTCCGGCAGCCGGAGCACTCCGCCTTCGCCCGCCGCACCGCG
This sequence comes from uncultured Gemmatimonadales bacterium, assembly GCA_963708135.1. GTDB lineage: Bacteria > Gemmatimonadota > Gemmatimonadetes > Longimicrobiales > RSA9. Next base: position 3,917,883 of record OY970192.1, read on the forward strand.
CCAGTGCCTCGAGACGCGCCTCCCAGAGCGGATCCGCCACCGCCCCGGAGCAGCCGCAGGCCCTCCCGCCGTCCCCCGAATCCGAATCCCAGCGGCGCGGCCCCGGAATCCAGCGGCGCAGCCCCGGAATCCGAATCCGTTAGTTCCCGTACCGGGCTTCGACTTCCGTGATGGCGGGGCGCCGTGAACTCCCCACGCGTACCCCGGCGCGGAGACGGTTGGGGAGTTGACCGCGCTATTCGTCGTCAACTCCCCAGAGGTCGCAGCTCCACGGGAACGATTGGGGACTTTACCGCGCTATTCGCAGTCAAGTCCCCAATCGTCGATTCCACGGCCAATGCGTGGGGACTTTCCTCTCCTCGCGGGCCCGGTACGTCGGTGCGGACGGCGCGCGTCCGACACAACCGGCCTAGAGGTCCAACGACAGCTCGAGCCCCCAGTACGTCTCGTGCGTGAGGAAGAACTCGCCCATCGGCGAGGGGCCGTGGAACCAGCGCGCGATGAGGCGGCCGGAGCGGCCGGCGCCGTCGTCGAGCCGGATCCCGCCCGCGGCGGACCATGCGCTGCCCCACGTCGTGCGCTGCACGGACTGCCAGTCCAGCCCGGCTACGACGCCGAAGCGCGGGCTCGCACCCGGCGGGTGCCACTCGCCATCGAAGCCGGCCTGCGCCTGCCAGCGATCCTTCCGGCCGTTCACGAGCAGGTCGCGCTCGGTCTCCGAGTAGAAGATCCACTCGCCGCCCGCGTAGGCACGCAGCGGGCCGAAGCTGCGCGCGCCCGTGAAGTCGAGGCCGTCGCCGCCGAGCTCGATGCGCCGGGCGTTGTTGTTCTGCATGAGCTCGTCGCCGAGGTGCGAGCTGCGGTGGATCAGCCGCCACCGGTAGGCCCACGGCCCGCGAGAGAGCTCGAGCGGCGCGGCCACCATCCAGTCGCTGGCCGTCAGGTCGCGGCTGAGCTGCTCGATGCGGAACAGCGCGCGTACGCCGACCTCGATGCCGAGCGTCATCTCGCCGTCATCCCACCGCCGCAGCCGCATCGCGGCGAGCTCCTGCCCCAGGTTCACGACGGCGTCCACTTCATGGGCCGAAGCGGCCGAGTCGGGCAGGTCGAAGCGCGGCCGCTCGCGCGGCGTGTGCGAGAGGATGTCCGTGTCCACGAGCGCGCCGGCCAGCCTTGGCTCGTGCGGATCGGCGAGGATCTGCCGGAACGCGTGCTCCCGCGGGAACCACTGGAACTGGCCCGAGTGCTGCGCGCGCGCCGGCGCGGCTGCGGCCAGGAGCGTGGCGAGCGCGGCGGCGCCCGCGAGCGGGCGGAAGAGTCGCGGGTGCCGGGGAGGCGCGGAAGGGCTGGGTCTCGGCATGGCCGGCATGCTACTACCCGGCCGGGGAGGGCACAAGCGGGGCGGGGGACGCCTCGGAGCGCCCGATCAGGCGGACGCCCCCGCGAACGGCAGGTAGACCGTGAACCGGGTGCCCGCGCCGGGCGTGCTGTCAACGTCGATCGCGCCATCGAAGTGGCGCACGATGCCGTAGGCCGTGGCCAGCCCCAGGCCCGTGCCCTTGCCGGCCGGCTTGGTCGTGAAGAACGGCTCGAAGATGCGCGTGAGCACCTTCCGGTCCATCCCGGTGCCGGTGTCGCTCACCTCGAGGGCGACGTAGCTCGGCGCGCGCCGCTCGCCCTCCGAGCCGTCGCGTGGCACCGCGGTCTCCGGCGCCCGGTAGGTGCGGAGCGTCAGCGTGCCCCCCTGGGGCATGGCGTCGCGGGCGTTCACGGCGAGATTCAGGATCACCTGCTCGAGCTGCCCCGGATCGGCCATGACCGGCTGGCTCTCGGCCGCCAGCGCGGAGACGAGCTCGATGTGCTCGCCGATGACGCGCCGCAGCATGAGCTCCGTCCGCCGCGTCACCGCGTTCAGGTCCACCACATCGGCGCCCGCCGGCTGCTTGCGGCTGAAGGTGAGGAGCTGCCGGGTCAGCTCTGCGGCGCGGGCGGTGACGCGCCGGATCTCGAGCAGGTCCTCCTGCGCCTCCTCGCCGCCCGCCATTGCCATCTCGGCGTGCCCGCTGATGGCCGTGAGCAGGTTGTTGAAGTCGTGCGCGATCCCGCCGGCCAGCCGGCCGAGCGCGTCCATCTTCTGCGACTGCCGGAGCTGCGCCTCGAGCTCCAGTTCGGAGGTGATGTCGCGCCCTACCGCCACGTAGCTCAGGGGCTTCCCCGTCCGGTCGCGAACGCGTGAGATGCTCGCGTACTGGTCGTAGAAAGAGCCATCCTTGCGCCGGTTCACGAAGTGGGAGCGCCATACGTCGCCGCGCTCGAGCACGTCGTACATGCGACGATAGAACGCATCGTCGTGGCGGCCGCTCCTCAGGATCCTCGGCGTCTGCCCCATCGCCTCCTCGCGCGTGTAGCCGGTCACCTTCTCGAAGGCCGGGTTGACGTAGCGGATGGTGCCATCCAGGTCCGTCACCACCACCACCTCGCCGGACTGCTCGACGGCGCGGCCGAGCAGGTCCGACTCCCGCCACGCGCGGTGCAGCTCCGAGAGGTCCGTCACGATCGCTAGCGTGCGTGGCCCCTCCTCCGTCTCGACCGGGCTCAGCGAGATGGAGACTGGAATGCTCTCTCCATCCTTCCGCTGCGCCGCAAGCGAGAGCGGCTCGCCGAGGGAGCGCGCCGTAGGGCTGGCCTCGTACTCCTGGCGCTGCGCGACGTGCTGCCGCCTCGCCGCCGGCGGCACGAGCAGCTCGATGCTCCGGCCGCCGAGCTCGCCCGCATCGTAGCCGAGCATCCGCTCGAGCCGGTCGTTTACGAACACCATCCGCCCGCGCTCGTCCACCAGCACCACGCCGTCCGCCATGGCGTCCAGCACCTCGTGCAGCCGGCGCCGGCCCGCGCGCGCGCTGCCGTCCAGCACCGCCCGGCCGAGCGGGCGCGCCACGAACAGGTACAGCAGCGGCCCCGCGACCAGCGTCAGGAGCGCGGCATCCACGAGCGCCCTGGTGACCATCGGCAGCGGCGGCAGGCTCGCGAGCAGCAGCATGCTGACGAGCTCGGACGCCGCGACGATGACGAGCGTCGCGAGTAGCGCGCGCAGCGCCGCCGGCGTCCTCCAGAGGGACGCGGTCGGGCTCGTGCCCGGTGGGCCGGGCGTCCCCTCCGTGGGAGCGCCCGGCGGCGTCTTCAGTGGTTGCAAGGAATGCGGCTCATCCGGAAAAGGAAGAAGATCTACGGTGATCTCAGTCGGCTTCGGCGCCGGCCTGCCCGACCAGCGCCTCGCCCCCCGGGGCCTCCTCCTCGACCCCGGCCTGCACGGCGGCGAACCCCGCCGTCTCGACCGTCCCGCCCCGCAGCACCCGGATCGCGGAGTACTTGAACTCGGGGATCTTGCCCCACGGATCCAGCTTCGGGCTGGTCAGGAAGTTGGCCGGCGCCTCGGCGTAGCAGAACGGGAGGAACACCGCGCCGTCCGGTACGGCGTCGTCGTGGCGGGCAATGGCCACGACGTGCCCGCGCCGCGACTCGAGCGTCACCGCCTCCCCGGCGGTGAGACCCATCCGCTCCATCATGAGCGGGTTCAGGCTGGCCATCGGCGCCGGCTCGAGGGCGTCGAGGACCGCGGCGCGGCGGGTCATGGCGCCCGTGTGCCAGTGCTCGAGCAGCCGGCCGGTGATCAGCACGGTCGGGTACTCGTCGTCCACCGGCTCGCCGGCCTCCTGGTAGTCCACGGGCACCAGCTTGCCGCGGCCGCTGGGCGTCGGGAACCGCTCCGTGAACAGCACCTCGTCGCCCGGATCGCCGACCTCGCGGCAGGGATACGTCACCGCGTGCTCGCGCTCCAGCCGCTCCCACGTGATGCCGTGGTAGCTCGGCATCGCCTGCCGCATCTCCTCGAAGACATCGGCCGGGCCCGCGTAGCCCCAGTCGAGGCCCAGCCGGCGCGCGAGCTCCTGGATCAGCTCCAGGTCCTGGCGCGCCTGCCCTGGCGGATCCAGCGCCCGCCGCCCCAGCTGCACCCGCCGGTCCGTGTTCGTGAACGTGCCCGTCTTCTCCGCGAACGCCGTGGCCGGCAGCAGCACGTCGGCGAAGCTCGCCGTCTCCGTAAGGAAGATCTCCTGCACGACCAGGTGCTCGAGGCGCGCGAACGCCTCCCGCACGTGCTGCACATCGGGGTCCGACATCGCGGGGTTCTCTCCCATGATGTACATGCCCTTGATGCGCCCGGCCTTCGCCGCGTGCATGATCTCCACGACCGTGAGCCCGGTATTCGGATCGAGCCCGGGGCGGTTCCAGAGCGCCTCGAAGCGCGCGCGGGCGGTGTCGCTTTCCACGTTCTGGTAGTCGGGGTAGACCATCGGGATGAGCCCCACGTCCGACGCGCCCTGCACGTTGTTCTGGCCCCGCAGCGGGTGCAGCCCCGCGCCGCGCCGGCCGACCTGCCCCGTCACCAGCGCCAGCGACACCAGGCAGCGCGCGTTGTCCGTGCCATGCACGTGCTGCGCTATACCCATCCCCCAGAAGATCATCGAGTTCCGCGACGTGGCGTACAGCCGCGCCGCCGCCCGGATCGTCTCCGCGTCGATTCCCGTGACCGCCGCCATGGCCTCCGGGCTGTAGGCCTTCACCAGCCGCTTCAGCTCCTCGAAGCCCTCCGTCCGGCTCTCGACGAACGCCGGCTCCGTCAGCCCCTCGCCGATGATCACGTGCAGGAACGCGTTCAGCAGCGCCACGTCCGTGCCCGGCCGGAACTGCAGCGAGTGCGTGGCCAACCGCGCCATGTCCGTGCGCCGCGGGTCCATCAGGATCAGCTTCGCGCCCCGCTCGATCGCGTTCTTCATGAACGTGGCCGCCACCGGGTGGTTCACCGTCGGGTTGGCGCCCACCACGATGAAGCAGTCCGCGTACTGCACGTCCGCCACCGGGTTCGAAACCGCCGCGGAGCCGACCGTCTCGCCCAGCGCCGCCACGGACGAGGCGTGGCACAGGCGCGTGCAGTGGTCCACATTGTTCGTGCCGAACCCCGCGCGCACCAGCTTCTGGAAGAGATACGCCTCCTCGTTCGAACCCTTGGCCGACCCGAAGCCGGCCAGCGCGCCGCCGCCGTGCGTGTCCCGTATGCGACGCAGCCCGTCCGCCGCCCGGTCGAGCGCCTCATCCCACGTCGCTTCCCGGAACGCCTCGAGCGGGTGCTCCGGGTCGACCAGGTTATTCGCGTCCTTCGCCACGCCCTCGCGCCGGATGAGCGGCACCACGAGCCGCTGCCGGTTGTGCACGTAGTCCCAGCCGAAGCGGCCCTTCACGCACAGCCGCCCGTGGTTGGACGGCCCCCAGCGGCCGGTGACCTGCCGGATCCGGTTGTCCATCACCTGGTAGGTCACCTGGCAGCCCACGCCGCAGTACGGGCAGAGCGACGGAATCTCGGTCACCCGTCCCTTCCCGCTTTCGCTTTCGCTTTCGCTTTCGAATCCGTTCGCGACCCGCGCCAAAAGCGAACGCGAAACCGACTCTGCCTTCTGTTCAGCCATCACTCCCCCCTCTCCTGCCACGACACGTCCCACGGCAGCAGGTTGTCGAGCGCCGGCTCGTCGGCGCTGCCGAAGACGCGCGCGGGCATGAGCGCGCCGGTCGGGCACGCCTGCACGCACTCGCCACAGGCCACGCACGTGCTGCCGCCCATCGGGTCCTCCAGGTCGAACACGATCCGCGCCCGCGCGCCCCGGCCGGCGTAGCCGATCACGTCGTTCACCTGCACCTCGCGGCAGGCGCGCAGGCAGCGCGTGCACTGGATGCAGGCGTCCAGGTGCACGGCGATGGCGGGGTGCGAGAGGTCCGGCGCCGGCTGCGCCCGCACCGGCAGCCGCCCGGCGACCACGCCCAGCTCTTCCGCCCAGAGCAGAAGCTCGGAATCGTGACGGTACGGCTCCGCCGGCATGTCGCCCAGCAGCAGCTCGAGCACCATGCGCTGCGCCCGCCGCGCACGCTCCCCCGCAGCCCGCACCTTCATTCCTGCCGTGGGCGCGCGGCAACACGACGCCGCGAGCACGCGCTCGCCCTCGATCTCGACCACGCATGCGCGGCAGTTGCCGTCGGGACGCAACCCCTCGGCGTAGCAGAGGTGCGGCACACGCGCGCCGTGGCGCTCCGCCGCCTGCAGGATCGTCTCGCCGTCCCGCGCCTCGATCTCGCGGCCGTCCAGATTGAAGTGGACCATCGGCTACGCCTCCAGCTCCTGCGGGAAGTGCCGCACCACGCTGCGGAACGGGTTCGGCGCCGCCTGGCCCAGCCCGCAGATCGACGCGTCCGCCATCACCGTGGACAGCTCCTCCAGCAGTTCCGTGTCCCACCGCTCCCGCTCCATCAGCTTCACCGCCTTGGCCGTGCCCACCCGGCACGGCGTGCACTTGCCGCACGACTCGTCCGCGAAGAAGCGCATGAGGTTGAGCGCCACATCCTTCGCGCGGTCCTGCTCCGAGAGGACGACGATCGCCGCCGAGCCGATGAAGCAGCCCTGCTCCGCCAGCACGTCGAAGTCGAGCGGCAGGTCCGCCAGCGCCGCCGGCAGGATCCCGCCCGACGCGCCACCCGGAAGATAACCGTACAGCGTGTGCCCCGGCGCCATCCCGCCCGCGAACTCCTCGACCAGCTCGCGCGCCGTCACGCCCGCCGGCGCCGCGTACACCCCCGGCCTCGCCACCCGGCCGCTCACCGAGAACAGCCGCACGCCCTTGCGCCCCCGGCGCCCGCGCGCCGCGAAACGCTCCGCGCCGCCCTCCAGGATCTCGCGCAGCCAGTAGACGGTCTCCACGTTGTGCGCGAGCGTCGGCCGGCCGAACAGCCCGACCTGCGCCGGGAACGGCGGCCGCAGCCGCGGCTCCCCGCGCTTGCCTTCCGCGCTCTCGATCAGCGACGTCTCCTCGCCGCAGATGTAGGCGCCCGCGCCGCGCCGCAGGTGGATGCGCGGCAGCGCGCACGGCGGGTCCGCCTCCAGGGCCGCGATCTCGCGCTCCAGGATCGCACGGCTCGTTGCGTACTCGTCCCGCAGGTAGATCGTGACGTCCTCCGCCTCCACGGCCCACGCCGCGAGCAGCATCCCCTCGAGCACCCGATGCGGGTCCGTAATCATGCAGAAGCGATCCTTGAACGTGCCCGGCTCGCCCTCGTCCGCGTTCAGCACCATCGAGCGCGGCCCCGCCTCCGCCCGCACGAAGCCCCACTTCCGCGCCGTCGGGAACCCCGCGCCGCCCAGGCCACGCAGCCCCGATGCTCCCACCGCATCGATCACCTCCTCCACCCGGCGCCGGCCCTCCACGCATTCCGCCAGCAGCGAATAGCCGCCCGCCGCCCGGTAGTCGCCGTAGGCGACGTAGCCCGGCAGCTCCGGCCGCGTCTCCCCCGCCAGCACCGCCTCCTCGACCGTCTCCACCGTGGCGCCGTCCACCGGACACATCCCCACCAGCGTGGCCGGCGCGTGCTGACAGCGCCCCAGGCAGGGCGCGCCGATCACGCGTACGCCCGGCCCGAGCCGCTCCGCCAGCATCTCGCGGAGCGCCTCCCCGCCCTCCAGATGGCACGAGATCGACTCGCACACCCGCACCGTCACGGGCGTCGGGTCCGCCTCGCCGTCGCGGACCAGATCGAAGTTGTGGTAGAAGCTCGCGACCTCGTAGACCTCGGCCGTGGCCAGCCCCAGCTCGTCCGCGAGCGCGACCAGGTGCGGCGGCGACAGCCGGCCGTAGGCGTCCTGGATCCGGTGCAGGTGCTCGATCAGGAGGTCCCGCCGGCGAGGGGACGCGCCGAGAAGCCTCCGCACCTCCTCGTGCGCGGCGGGATCCAGCACCCGGCCCTTCGGAACCGGCCGCAGAATCGCGGCCCTGCCGCCGTTCCGGCCTCCTTTGCCGCCCGGCATGGCTAAGCCCTTTTCAGGAGAAGAGATGCCACTCAGCAAGGTAATCGGACAGTTTGCCCTGTCGCAAGCGCTCTGCTACACCAGGCCGGAGACTCAGCGACGGAGAGTGCGGCGCAGTGCTGGACAGCCCCGCCGGGCGACGGCTACGTTCGCTCCGTGACCTTGCCTCCGCCCGGACTCCCTTCCGATATCCCGCGGCTCGACGGACCGCCCCGGCCGCTTCCCGCGCCCGATCATGACCTGCGCGCCGAGGACCCGTTCGTGGTCGCGGGCCGGGCGGCGTGCGTGACCGGCCTCGCCTCGGCGGGTGCGGACGAGATCCGCGTCCACCCCTGGACGGTCGCGCGGGCGCTCCGGCTGGAGGACGCCGATCTGCTGGAAGCGCGCCTCTCCGCGGTCGGGGCGCAGCGCCGCCTCGTTGTGCGCGGCCGCGAGGTGGAGGAGCGCCTGTATGTGCCACGGGATGCGCCGTTGGTGCTGGCGGAGTGGCAGGCCGCTCCCCAGCCGGAAGGCTCCGCGCCGTGCCACGACCCGCTCGACCTCTCGATCGCGTGGTCGCTCGGGGCCGGGGGCGCGGCGGCGGCGGCGCCCGTCCCGGGGGGCCGAGCGTTCGGGGTCCGGCTTCCCGACGGCGCCGCGGCGGCGCTGGTTTCCAGCGTGGCGCCCGCAAGCTGGACGGCGGACTCGCTGCTCGTCCGGCTGCTTCCGGGCGAGATCTTCCGGCTGGCGTTCACGGCGGGCGCGGACGAGGCCTCGCTGGCCGCCTCCGTCGCCACGCTCCGCTCGGTCGAGTCGCTGGTGCCGGCCCGCGCGGCAGCGCTGCGCCGCCAGGCGGCGGAAGGCGCGGGCGTGGACGCTCCGGATCCGTTCGTGGGGCAGGTCCTGGCGGCGGCCGTGGAGCGCCTGGACGGGTTCCTCCTCGCGATCCCCGGGGGTGGAGCCTGCCTGGTGGACGGCTACGGCGGCGCGGCCCCGGAGATCGTCACCCCCACGGCGGCGGCGGCCGGCATCGCGCTGCTCGCCGGGGGGTGCTTCGATCCCGCCCTGGACGCGCTCCGCTTCCTGGGCGAGCGCCTCGACGCGGCCGGGCTCCCGCCTTCCCGGGTGGCGCTGAAGGGCAGCGCCCGGCCGGGCGGGCTGGAGGACGCCGCCGCCTACCTCCGGCTGGCCTCGCACGCGCTCGACTGGACGGGAGACAGCGCCCTCATCGGTGACGAATGGCCGCGTGTCCGCCGCGCCCTCGCCGCCCTCCTCGCGGACCTCGAGGGCGGCGCCGCGCCGCCCCGCCGCCTCCTCGAGGCGCTGTCCGCAGCGGCTCGGACCCTCGGGGATGCGGCCACGGTGGACGCTCTGGCCGCGGCGCTGCGGCGCCCGGGTAGCGCCCCCGAGTCCCGCCACATCCCGGATGCCGGGCTGTCCGCTTTCATGGAGGGACGGACCCGGGCGGGGCTCCGGGCCTGGCGGGCGGCCGCGGGGGCGGGGGCGGGCGTGCCGCCGGCGCTCTGGCCCGGCGACGGCGGGCGCGCGGACGCCGCGGCCCCGGCGGCGGCCCTCGTCGCCTCGCTGCTGCTGGGCTGGCTCGGCGCCGACCCCGATGCATCGCGGCACCGGTTGCGGCTGCGGCCGCAGGTTCCGGAGGATCGGGCGGGCTTCGAGGCCCGGGTGAGGGTCGGCGCCTCGCGCGTGCGCCTGCGGCACACGGCAGAGGATCGGCTGCACCGCTTCGAGATCGAGCAGCAGACGGGGGCGCTGCCGCTCCGGGCCGTGCTCGAGCCGGTGCTGCCGGATTCTCGCCTCCGGGCCGTGCGCATCGATGGTGCGCCGGCGGAGCTCGACCCACGACGCTTCGGCGACGGCCTGCTCGTGCCGGTGCAGCTGATGCTGGATCACGCCCGGATGGTGGAGATCGAGGTAGAGGACGCGACGGATCTGCCGGGGGTGCCGCCGACGATTCAAGACTTCCGGTAAGGAGGCCGGCCCTCAGCCGCCCGGGCGCATGCGCCCGATGAGCCGCCTCCAGCGCGGGTCCTCGTGCAGCGCGTCGAACGCGGGCGTGACCGCGACGCCGTCCATGAACGAGGCCCGCTCCGCGTAACCGCGCTCCAGCCACCGGAACGCCGCGTCCACGTCGCCGAGCCCAGCGTAGGCCATCGCGACGTGGAACGGTGGGATGTAGCGCGTTGCGGCGGACGCGAGCAGGGTGCGCAGGATCCTCGTCGCCACGCGACGCTCGCCGAGCACCGCATGGGCGTAGCCAAGGTGGGCGGAGTCGCGCGCGCCGCTCAGCTCCGCCGCGCGCCGGAACGCGTCGATCGCCTCCGTCGCCATTCCCTTCTGAAGGTACGCGTGTCCGAGCTGCTGATACGAGAGGTCGAGCTGCGGGTTGAGCTCGAGCGCGTCACCCAGCGCGCGGATCGCTCGATCGGGCTGCCGGGCGTTCACGTAGACCCGCCCGAGCACCTGGCTGGCAACCGCGGCGAGCGGGTCCAGGGTACGCGCCGTCTCCAGCTCCGCGACCGCCTCCTCGAACCTGCCCTGGTCTTGCAGGCAGATGGCGAGTGGCACGCGGGCGAAGGTGTAGCCGGGATCGAGCGCGATCGCGCGCCGGAGCTCCCGCTCCGCCGCCGCCATGTCGAAGTCGTGAACTAGCAGCACGTGCCCCAGCGAGGTGTGCGCTTCCGCGAGCGTGGCGTCGCGGGCGAGCGCCTCGAGCGCGGCCGCCCGCGCGCGGGCGAGCTCCGCTCCGGGCAGGCCATAGCCGAACACCGCCAGGCGGGCATGCACATCGGAGAGTCCGGCGTGGGCGCGCGCGTAGCCCGGGTCCAGCGCGAGCGCCTGCTCGAAGTAGGTGGCCGCCTGAAGCAGCCCCTCCCGGTTCGTGCGCGTGCCGAAGACGTGCCGACCTTTCAGGTACAGCGCATGCGCACCAGGCTCCGGCGTCCGCCCCTCGATCGGAGCCCCGCCCTGCCCGCCGCCGACGGCCAGCCGCGTTCGCACCGCGGCGGCAAGGAGGCCGGCGACATCCTCGGGCGACGCGAAAACCGCATCCAGCTCGCGCACCAGCTCCCCGGCGCTCCGGGGCCGCGCCTCGGGCGCTTTGGCCAGCAGGCGCATGATGAGGCTGGTGAGCCCCGGTGGCAGGTCCGGGCGCCGCTCGCCGAGAGGCCGCGGTTGCTGCGCCACCTGCGCGGCCAGCATCTCCCGCGGCGGGCGGGCGCCGAAGGGGTGCGCACCATTGAGCGCCTCGTAGGCCACCAGACCCAGTGCGTACAGGTCCGCGGAGCGTCCGGCGGTAGGTTCGGCGAGGACCTGCTCGGGGGCCATGTACGCCGGGGTTCCGAGCAATGCGGCGGGCCGTCCCCGCCCTGCGTCCGGCGCGACGCCGGTGTCGCCGGCATGCCCCCCGGCTTCGCGGAGCTCCCCGGCCGCCCGGCTCACTGCCCGCGCGATCCCGAAGTCCGCGACGACCGCGTGCCCATCGACGAGAAGGATGTTCTCCGGCTTGATGTCGCGGTGGACGATGTCGTGGCGGTGCGCGTAATCCAGTGCGCTCGCCACCTCTCGCACCAGGCGAACGACGACCTCGACCGGTAGCGGCCGCTCCCGGCGCAGCCGCCGGCGCAGCGACTCGCCCTCGACGTATGGCATCACGTAGTACAACTGCCCGCTCGCCTCGCCGGACGCGTGAAGCGGCAGGATGTGCGGGTGCGTCAGCCGCGCTGTCACCCGGATCTCGCTGAGGAATAGTTCGGCGCTCACCGCCGCGCCCAGCGCGACATCGAGCGCCTTGACAGCCACCTGGCGGGCATGCCGTCGGTCGTAAGCCACGTAGACGGTGGCCATGCCGCCCCGCCCGATCTCGCGCTCGATCTCGTACTGGCCCGCCAGCGCGCGCCGAAGCGTGCACAGGGCGGCCGAACGCGGGGCGAAGAGCTCAGCGGCAGGCACCGCGAGGAAGCTCCCGGACCGGCGGGCCCGCTCGCATGCGGCCACCAGCCGCTCCACCTCGTCACGAAGCGCCGCATCCGCTCCGCAGACGCGCTCGAGATGCGCGCTGCGCTCGGGCGCGGACAGGTCGAGCGCCGCCTCAGCCGCGCGTCGGATCGTGGCCCAGCGCTGCGACGGCGGCAGGCGTCCGTCAGGCGCCGTCATCGCGAAGCTCGCGGTGGAGCCACCCCTTCGCCATCAGCCAGTCCCGGGAAACCGTCCGCTTCGATACGCCGAGCGCCTGCGCCGTTTCCGTCTCCGTGAGCCCCGCGAAAAAGCGACACTCCACGATCCGCGCCAGCCGCTCGTCCAGCGCAGACAGGCGGTCCAGCGCCTCGTCGAGGGCGATCAGCTCCCCCGCGCGCTCCGCGACGGCGAGCGCGCCCGCGTCGTCCGCCTCCGCGAGCGACACCGGACGCCGGCCGGCGCCCCCGCGCCGGAGCGCCCAGTGCTTCCGGGCGTAGTCGACCAGGATCCGGCGCATCGTGCGCGCGGCCACGGCGAAGAACTGCGCGGGCTCCACCCACTGCGTGCGCGTCTGACTGGAGAGGCGGAGATAAGCTTCGTGGACGAGCGCGGTGGTACAGAGGGTGTGGCCCGCCGGCTCCGCGCCGAGCTGGCGATGAGCGATCCTGCGCAGATCGCCGTAGACCAGCGGGAGGAGCCGGTCCATGGCTTCCGGCGCACAACGGGCCAACGCGGCGAGCGCCGCCGTGACCTCTTCCTGCTCCTCGGCCTCGGGCATGTCCGCACCTCGCCGGTGCACGAGAAACGTGACGCCGACCCGGCACGCGTGGCGTCTTCCGTCCCCGTCCTGCGCGTCTACTGATACCGCATCGCCGCGCCGTACCCTCGAACGTATGGCGACGCCGGTGTGGCGGCAACGCAACTCTTCTCGCCGACCACTCACACGGAGGTGATCATGCCCGCACCGATTCGTCACGCCAGCGGCTCGCCGATCCTCGCGCTGCTGGCCCTCGGACTCATCGCGGCCGGCTGCGACAACCCCGGAATCACGGCGCCCGCCCGCTCCGCTGCCCCGGCCTTCGACCGCGCGGCCCAGCCGCCGCAGGTCACCGGCCAGCGACCGCTCACGGGGCGCTGCGTCACCTCGTTTCCCCCGGTCGCGCCGCCGCTTCCGCCGGTGCTGCACCAGGAGGACACGGGCACCTGCCAGCTCACGCTGCTCGGTCGCTCGACCTATTTCTCCGCCAAGGACATCGATTTCGCGGCCGGCACCCAGACCACGACCGAGCTACGCCTCACGGCGCCGAACGGCGACGTGCTGCGCGGCGCCGGCGCCGGGACGAATTCGCCCGGCGAGCCGGGGCACGTGAACTTCACTGCGGAAATCACGTTCAACGGGGGGACCGGCCGCTTCGAGCACGCCACCGGCCACGCGTCCATCGCGGGGGCGGCGGACCTCGCTGCTCACTCCTCGAGCCTTACGCTTCAGGGGTGGATCACCTACGACCCGGCGGACCGGAGCGGCCGGTGATGCATCGGCTTGCATTACGCTTCCGCGGAGGGCGAATGGCCGCCACCGCGCTGAGGTCGAGCGCGCCGACCACGAATCCGCCCATGCCGGGAAGGCGCTTCGACCATGCCTTCTTCTCCGGCATGGCCGTTCTCATGCTGGCCACAGTCCTCGTCGGGTTTGCCCCCACATACTACCTGGCCGGTCTGTGGAACGCGCCACTACCCAGCCGGATAATCGAGGTGCACGGCGCCGTCTTCTCCTGCTGGATCCTGCTGCTCCTCGCCCAGACGACGCTGGCCTCGACCGGCCGCCTCGCGGTCCACCGCCGGCTCGGGATCGCGGGCGTGCTGCTCGCGTGCGCGATGGCCATCATGGGCGTGCTCGCCGCGATCGACGCCCTGGACAGGGGCATCCCTCCACACGGCGATGCCGCCGCCTTCTTCATCGTTCCTCTGTCGGCCATCCTGCTGTTCACGACGCTCGCTGTGTGCGGCTTCGAGCGGCGCGCCGATCCCGCGGCCCACAAGCGCCTGATGCTCCTGGCCACCATCGCGCTCATGGGCGCACCCATCGCGCGCCTGCACCTCGCGGTGGTCTACAGACAGCCGCACGCGGCCGACCGCGCCTCTGAGACCTTTCTTCTCCTGCTGCTCGCGTACGACCTGTGGTCGACGCGGAAGGTCCACCGCGCCACCCTCGGGGGCGCCGCGCTCGTTGCGCTCGTGCACGAGCTGACCGGCCCGATCGGAACAACGGCCGCCTGGCATGGGATCGCTGGGTGGGCCCGCTCGCTGCCCCTTCGGTGACGACCGGGCCGGGGTCCTGCCGCCTCGAGGGACCCCGGCCGGGCGCGCTGTTGCTTCTCCCCCACTCTCGCCGTTCGCGGCCCCCCGACCTTGACACGGCGCGGCGGACGCGGCCTCTTGCCGGTGACCTCGAACCGGAGCCGCTCATGTCGGGAGGATTCTCGCGCCGTCGATTTCTCGTGCAGGCGGGGCAGCTGGGCTGCGCCCTGCCGCTCCTCGGATCGCCCGCCGCGCGCTGGATTCTGGAGTCGCGGGAAGGCGGCCTCGATCCGGTCGCCCATCCGCCAATGCCATCCTCCCTCTTCTCCGGGCTCCACTGGCGCATGCTCGGCCCGTTCCGGGGCGGACGCGTCGATGCGGTGAGCGGCGCGCCGGGTCGCCCGCACGAGTTCTACTTCGGGGCCGTGAATGGCGGCGTGTGGAAGACGATCGACGCGGGCCGGACCTGGCGGCCGGTGTTCGACGGCCAGCCGGTCGCGTCCATCGGCGCCCTCGCGGTGGCGCATTCGGCCCCCGACGTCGTCTACGTAGGGACGGGCGAATCCACCCTGCGCGATTCGGCCGGCTACGGCAACGGCGTGTACCGCTCGTCGGACGCCGGCCGGAGCTGGACGCACATCGGTCTCGAGGACACGCAGCACATCGGCAGGATCGCCGTCGATCCGCGCAACCCCGAGGTCGTGTTCGTCGCCGCCATCGGCCACCTGTACGCCGCGAACGAGCAGCGCGGCATCTTCCGCTCGCGGGACGGCGGACGCACCTGGCGGAAGGTCCTGTACCGGAACCCGGACGTCGGCGCCGTCGAGGTCGTCGTGGATCCGACGGACCCGAACGTGGTGTACGCCGGGCTGTGGAACACGCGGCGGCCGCCGTGGTTCGTGTACGCGCCGAGCAACGGGCCGGGCGGCGGCATCTTCAAGTCGACCGATGCCGGCGACACGTGGCGCCAGTTGACGGGGGGACTGCCGCCGGAAGGGATCGGGCGCACCGGGATCGCGGTGTGTCCCAGCGAGCCGAGTCGGCTGTACGCGGTCGTCAACTGCCTCGTGCCGGAGCCCGGCGCCGCGGCACCGCCGGCCACGGCGCGGAACCGGTTCGGGCCACCGCAGGTGCCGATGCAGGGCGGGCTCTTCCGCTCGGACGACGCCGGCGCGACCTGGCGGCGGCTCTCCTCGGATCAGGCGTTGTGGGGACGGGGGTGGTACTTCGAGAAGATCGCGGTGGACCCGCGGGACGCCGACGTCGTCTACGTGCCCAACGTCGCGGTCAACCGCTCGATGGACGGGGGGCAGACCTGGGATGTGCCGCGCGGCTCGCCAGGTGGCGACGACTACCACCAGATGTGGATCTCGCCCGACGACCCGGGAACGATCATCGTGGCCAGCGACCAGGGCTGCATCATCACGCACGACGCGAAGGAAAAGGATGCGGCGGACGTGACCTGGACCTCGTGGCTCAACCAGCCGACCGCACAGATCTACCACGTGTCCATCGATCCCCGCTTCCCCTACTGGGTCACGGGCGCGCAGCAGGACAGCGGCGCGGTGGCGGTTCACTCGCGCGGCAAGTTCGCCGAGATCAGCATGCGCGACTGGGAGCCCATCGGCGCGGGCGGTGAGAGCGGCTACACCGCCGGCGACCCGCTGCATCCCGGGATCATCTACGGCGGCAGCGGCCAGCGCTACGACCTCGAGCTGAACCGCAGGATCCCCACGACTTCCCCGCAGGTGCCGGAGGGCGAGCACGCGCGCGCCGACTGGACCCAGCCGCTCGTGCTCTCGCAGGCCGATCCGCACGCGCTCTATTACGCCAACCAGTACCTGTTCCGGTCCCGCGACAAGGCCGCGACGTGGACGCGGATCAGCCCCGATCTGACCCGTCCGGACCCGGGCACGCCGCCTAACCTGGACGCCGCGGCCGCCGCCAATGTGGGCAACGACCGGCGCGGAGTGATCTACACGATCGCGCCCTCGCCCGTGCGGGCCCCGCTCATCTGGATCGGGACCGACGACGGCTGGATCCAGGTGAGCCCCGATGATGGGGCGACGTGGCACAACGTGACGCCCCCGGCGCTGACCTCGTGGAGCCGGATCACCATGATCGAGGCGTCGCACTTCGACGAGCGCACGGCGTACGCGAGCGTCGATCGGCACCAGCTCGAGGACTTCGGGCCCCACATCTACCGCACGCGCGACCTGGGCGGGAGCTGGCAGGAGATCACCAGCGGTCTGCCCGACGACGGCTACGTCCACACCATCAGGGAGGATCCCACCCACCGCGGCCTGCTGTTCGCGGGCACCGAACGGGGCGCCTTCATCTCCTTCGACGACGGCGGGAGCTGGCAGCCGCTGCAGCTGAACCTGCCCGTCACCTCGGTGCGCGACTTCGCCGTCTACGAAAACGATCTCGTCGTGGCCACCTTCGGCCGCGGGTTCTGGGTCATCGACGGCATCGCGCCGCTGCGCCAGGCCGACGCGAGCATCGCGCGCGCCGACGCCTACCTGTTCCAGCCGCCGGACACCACGGTGCCGATCCAGGGCCGCGACGACGGGACTCCCCTGCAGAAGGGCGAGCCGCAGGCCGACAACCCGCCCGACGGCGTGGCGATCGACTACTTCCTGAGGGAGAACGCGACGTCGCCCGTCACCCTCGAAGTGCTCGACGACCACGCGACCGTCCTCGCGACCTTCTCCAGCGCCGCCCCGCCCCCGGCGCCGAGGCAGGGCGGGATCCCGAGAACCTCTCCCCAGTGGCGGCCGCCGCCGGCCCGCTTCGAGGCGACGGCCGGCGCCCACCGCGTCGTGTGGTTTCCCGCGCCGGCAGAACCGGCGGGCAGGAGCGGAGGCGTGTTCGGCGCGCCCCGCGTGCCCCTGACCGGCACGTTCACGGCGCGCCTCGCCGTGGCGGGGCGCAGCTACTCCCGCACCTTCCGGGTGCTGCCGGACCCGCGCAGGACGGACGGCTGAGCTCAGCGCCGATCCCCCCATGCCGCCGGGAGGTGATGGAAAATCCGCCCCGTCCGTTGCAAACGGACGGGGCGGATGGGACCAACGGCTCCATGGGACGGAGCGCCTACTTGGCGAGGTGGCCTTCCCCGCGCAGCAACTCCTTCAGCTTGCTCGGCCGGTCGCTCACGGCCGACTTGATGATCGAGCGTGCGTACGTGATCCGCTCGTCATCGGAGAGCTCATCCACGACCGCGATGGGAGCGCCGAACCGCAGGAGCAGCCGCTTGGCGTCCTTGGCCACACTGTCGTCCATCGGTCCTCCTCCTGTCGGGGAATCCTGATGTGGAAATTTACCAAGACGCCCGAACCGGGGCAAGCTCGACCCGGCCCGCTGATTCCGCCGATCCCCTGATGCCGCCCGTCCCCACGCGACCCCACGCGGCGGGCCGGGGGCGGACGTGAATCGGGACCCTTCCACTGGCGGTCGCGGTATAGCATTGTTGTAGCGAGCCCGACGCAACGGGCTGCACCAGCTTCGGGAGGCGCCATGTCCAGGATCATCCTGGCCGCCCCCATCCTTCTCTCCCTCGTCTTCCGTGCGGACACGCTCCACGCGCAGTCGGTCGCGGGCAAGGTGCTCGAGGCCGGCACAGAGCGCGCCGTGGTGGCCGCCGACGTGCGTCTGCTCGGCCCGCGGGACAAGGTGATGGCACGCACCTCGACCGACACCGCCGGCTACTTCGAGCTCGAGGCACGCTACGAGGGACGGTACCGGCTCCAGGTGGCCGCCCTCGGCTACGCGGAGGCGCGCTCGCGCGACTTCGCCCTCGGGGCCGGCGAGCTCGTCGAGGTCCGCTTCCTGGTCGATGCCGCCGCCCTCATGCTCGCGCCCCTCACGGTCACGGCGCGCTCGCATCCGCCGAGCCGGTACCTGGTCGATTCCGGGTTCTACGACCGCGAGAAGTCGGGCATCGGCACGTTCCTCACGCGCGAGGAGATCGTCGCATCCGCCGCGCGCCGCTTCACGGAGCTGCTGCACCGCCTGCCCGGCGTCCACCTCGACCCGGAGTGGAGCGACACGCGCCCGCGCATGAGCTTCGGCCGCTCCGCCGGCCGCTGTCAGCCCAAGCTCTTCCTCGACGGTGTACCGGCCGCCACCACCGTCCGGATGCGCGCCGGGCGCCTTGACCTCCCCCTCGACGACATCATCAGCGTGGACGACCTCGATGGCCTCGAGGTCTACAAGGGCGCCTCCGAGGTCCCCCTCGAGTTCGGCGGCGAGGCCGCCGGCTGCGGCGCCCTCGTGGTCTGGACCCGCCGCAGGTAGCATCCCCGGCGCCGGGACGCCGCCACTGCCCGCGACCGCGACGCCGCGACGAAGCCCACCCACTCTCCCACTCTCCCACTCCCCCGGTGCATCACTTGCATGCCCTCCGCCGCGACCTCACCAGGGGGCACGATTGGTCCTGAAGCACTTCATGGAGCGCGAGGAACGGCGGCGCAGGCGTGCGCTCCTGGCGCCTTCGCGACGCTGGCGTCTCGGCACGACGGGCCGGCTCGCGCTCGCGGCGCTCGCGCTGATCGCCCTCGCGTTCGCGGTGCTCGGGCGGCACGGCCCCGGCCGCGCCCAGCAGGCCGTGCTCTCGTACGCGAGGTCCGGGCATCGGCCGGCCCTGGATCTGGTACTGGCCGGCGCGCGCGCGCACCGCATCGTGGTCCTCGGGGGGGAGCCGGACGCGCCCGCGGCCCGTCGCTTCGCCGCCGAGGTGGTGCAGACGATGGCGAAGGGCCCGGGGCTCGACGTGCTCGCGGTGCCCGTGAGCGCGGACGCGCAGCCGGCGCTCGACCGGTTCGTGAACGCGCCCCGGGAGGACGCGGGCATCCTGCTCGCCGATCCCGCGGCGCTCGGCGCTTCCACGGGCGGCAACGGTCTGCTGGACCTCTATCGCGCGGTACGGCGCCTGAACGACGAGCTCGGCGCCGATCGCCGGATCCGCATCCTCGCCGCCGACCTGCCCGCGTGGGCGGCCGGCCGGCCGCTCTCGCCCCATGCCGCGGTCCAGCTCTACGCCGAGCGCGACGCCTTCATGACCAACCGCATCGAGGCCGACGTCTTCGAGCGCGAGCCGACCGCGCGCATCCTCGTCTTCGGCGACGGACTCCACGCGCTGCGCGGCTGGGCTACCGCGGCGACCGGCGGCGGCCGGCCGCTGCCCTTCAACTGGCTGGCCGCCCACCTCGAGAAGCGACACCCGGGCGATGTGTTCTCGGTGCTGACGGACGCGCCGGAGGCGGCCGGCGCCGCTCCCCGCGTTGCGCGCTACCGGGGAACCCGCCTCTACCCGGTGCTGCGCGATGGCGGCGGCCTGCCGGCTTCGTTCGGGCTCTCCATCGACGCCCACCTCGACGCACTCGAGCAGCCGATCCGGGTGGCCACCGCGGCCGGTGTGGAGCTGACCCTCCAGCCGCCGGATGCCCACCTCTCGCAGATGGCCGATGTCTACGTCTTCCTGGGCGGGCGCTGACGGGTCTGCCTCTTGCACCCGCCCCCGGCCGCACGCCATCTCCATCCACCCGCGCAGCGGAGGACCCCGATGGACGACGACGCGGAGCTCACCTTCACCGCGCTCCACTGGATGGCCGCCGGTCTCTTCCTCGCCGCGGGCGCCGGTGCCACCCTCGCGCGCCGGCCGGGCCGGCGCACCCTCGATGCGACGGCGCGCTGGGCCCCGCTCCTCGCCGCGCCGCTCGCCGGCGCCGCCCACGCCGCCCGCGCGCTACGCCCCACCTCCGCCACGCGGACCGTCGCTCGCGCGCTCGACGCCTCGGCCGTCGGGCTCGCGGCCAGCGGCATCGCATGGGGGCTCTATCGGGCGATCCCCGAAGAGCCCGGCCTCTGGCCGCGGCGGAGCCCCACGCCACTGCGCGCGCTGGCGGAGGCCGCCGCACCGCTGGCGTTCGGCGCCACGGGGGTGCTCGGGCTGCTGCTGGACAGGGAGGAGCGCGAGGAGGAGGCACTGCTGCGCCGCCTGGAGCGCCGCGCCAGGATGGTGGAGCGGCTGGTGCCGCGCCGCAGGCCGCGCCTGGACCACATCGTGGTGCACGTCTGAGATGGCCACCCTCAAGCTGCGCATCACCGGGCTCGCGACCGCGCAGGACGAGGCCAACCTCGAGGCCGCGCTCCGGGCGGAGGCGGGGGTGTTCGGCGCCGCCGCCAGCCGGGGGAGCGGCTGCGCGGAGATCGACTACGAGGACGACGAGGTCGCCATCGAGCGCCTCATCGCCCTCGTCGAGCAGGCCGGCTTCGGCGCCCGGCTGGCCGGTTAGCCGCCTTCGCCCGAACCGCCCCCGCGCCGGGCGGGGGGGACGTCCTGCACCCGCTCGACCTCCTCGACCAGCTGGGCCATCAGCTTTTCCATCTGGTGCCGGTTCATCAGCGTGGCCAGGTGGCCGACCAGCCCTAGCGCCAGCGTGGCGCGATCCGGCACCGTCAGCCGCTCGCGCGCCTGGGCGAGGATCTCGCGGATCGCCGCGTGGTCCGTCGAGCCGGACTCGGTCGTCCGCGACGGCGCGGTCACGCCGCCTCCTCCGCCGTGTAGCCCTCCTCCAGCACCGCGCCGACCAGCGCCCGCGTGTCTGCCCGGCTCTCGTCGTAGTCCACCACCGCCCGACCCTGCTCCAGGTCCACCCGCGCGTCCTGCACGCCCGGCACCCCCTCGAGCGCCTCGGTCACGGCCTTCACGCAGTGGCCGCACGTCATCCCGCCAATCTTCAGCGTCGTCGTCGTCATGGCTCCAGCTCCGTTGTGGTTCCGGGGGCAGCGGGGCTCCCGCCTACCTGCTCCCCCTGCCGAGGAAATACCAGTTCACCCACGCGATGGCGAGGATCCCCGCCGCCGTGACCAGCACCTGCGCGAGCGTCATGCCGCCCTCCTTTCCAGCGGCGCCCGGCTCACGACGCCCGCCACGCGCCGGCCGTCGTCTCCTGCCGGGCGCCGCGCACGCCGCAGCCGCAGCGAGTTGCTCACCACCGTGACCGAGCTGAAGGCCATCGCCGCGCTCGCGAACACCGGCGAGAGCAGCACCCCGAACGCGGGATAGAGCACCCCCGCCGCCACCGGAATCCCGATCACGTTGTAGATCAGCGCCCAGAACAGGTTCTGCCGGATCACCCGCATCGTGCGCCGCGACAGCTCGATCGCCGTCACCACGCCGTTCAGGTCGCCCGAGATCAGCGTCACGTCCGACGCCTCGAGCGCCACATCCGTGCCCGTGCCGATCGCGATCCCCACATCCGCCCGCGCCAGCGCCGGCGCGTCGTTCACGCCATCACCCACCATGGCGACGCGGCGCCCCGCCTCCTGCAGCCGCGCGATCTCCGCGGCCTTGTCCGCGGGCCGCACCTCCGCCAGCACCCGGTCCAGCCCGAGGCCGCGCGCCACCGCCTCCGCCGTGCGCCGGTCGTCCCCCGTCAGCATCACCACCTCCAGGCCCAGCGCCCGCAGCCGCTCGATCGCCCGCGCGCTCCCCGGCTTCACCGGGTCCGCGATCCCCAGCACCCCCAGCGCCACGCCATCCGCCGCCGCGTAGACCGGGGTGCGCGCCTGCGCCGCGAGCCGCTCCGCCGCCCGCGCGAGGCCGGACACGTCCACGCCCCGCTCCTCCATCAGCGCCACGTTGCCCGCCAGCACCGCTCGGCCGTCCACCACGGCGGCGGCGCCCCGTCCGCCCCAGGAACGGAACTCGCGCGGCTCCGAAAGCGCGAGCCCACGCCCGCTGGCCGCCTCCACTACGGCCTCGCCCAGCGGATGCTCCGACGCGCGCTCGAGCGATCCGACCAGGTGCAGCAGCTCCGCCTCCCGGTCGCGGCCATCCGCCCGCGTCTCCGTCTCCGCCAGCACGATGTCCGTCACCGTCGGCCGCCCCTCCGTGATCGTGCCCGTCTTGTCCAGCACGACCGTGGTCACGCGGTGCGCCGTCTCCAGCGCCTCGCCGCCCTTGATCAGCACGCCCCGCTCGGCGCCGGCGCCGGTGCCCACCATGACGGCGGTCGGCGTGGCGAGGCCCATCGCGCAGGGGCAGGCGATGATCAGGACCGTGACAAAGGAGACGAGCGCGAAGACGAACGCCGGGTGCGGCCCGACGTCGAACCAGACGACGAACGCGGCGATCGCGACCGACATGACGATCGGCACGAAGACGGCCGCGATCGTGTCCGCCAGCCGCTGGATCGGCGCGCGCGAGGCCTGCGCGTCCTGGACGAGCCGGACGATCTGCGCGAGCGCGGTGTCGGCGCCGACCTTCGTCGCCTCGAAGCGGAACGCGCCGCTGCCGTTGATCGTGCCGCCCACGACCTCGTCGCCCGCAGCCTTGGCCACCGGCAGCGACTCGCCCGTGAGCATCTGCTCGTCCACGGCGCTCGTGCCCTCGAGCACGCGACCGTCCACCGCGATCCGCTCGCCCGGGCGCACGAGCACGACGTCCCCGACCACGACGTGCTCGACCGGGATGTCCGACTCGGTCCCGTCGCGCACCACCCGCGCCGTCTTCGGCTGGAGCCGCGCGAGCTTGCGGATCGCGTCCGACGTCCGCCCCTTCGCCCGCGCCTCCATCAGCTTGCCGAGCAGGATGAGCGCGATGATCATCGAGACCGCATCGTAGTAGACGTCCGCCGGCAGGCCGGCCCGCTCGAACAGCCCCGGCACCACCGTTGCCAGCACGCTGTAGGCGAACGCCGCGCCCGTGCCCACCGCGATCAGCGTGTTCATGTCCGCGCTGCGATGCAGGAAGCCGCTCCACGCGCCGCGGTAGAACGCACGCCCGGACCAGGCCAGAACCGGCGTGGTCAGCGCCAGGAGAACCCACGCAAGCACATGCGGATCCAGCGCGTACAGCCACGGAACCACCCGCGAGAAGAGGTGCGAGACCGGCATGAGCAGCCGGTCGAACAGGTCCGCGCCCGCCGCGCCGCCGGCCGCCGAACCGGCCGCCATCAGCGGCAGCGACGCCACCATGGCCACGACCGCGACCACCGCCGCGAACACGAACCTCGCGCGCAGCTTACCGTACTCCCGCTCGCGCGCCACTCGCTCCCGCTCCACCGGGTCCGCCACCTCCAGCGGCGCGCCCAGCCGGTACCCGGCACGCTCGATCGCGCCCGCCAGCGCCTCCGTCGGCGTCGCCTCCGGCAGGTAGGCGACGCGCACCTCCCCCGTCGCCAGGTTCACCTCCGCCCGCACCACCCCCGGAAGCTTCCGGAGCTCCCGCTCCAGACGCTCCCCGGACGCCGCCATCTCCAGCCCCTCAACCGGCAGCGATGTCTCCTCCACCCGTGCATCGTAGCCCGCGGAGCGCACCGCCTCCACCAGCGAGGCCGCGCTCGCCCGCGACGGGTCGAACGCCACCACCGCCCGCTCCGTCCCGTAGTTCACCGCCGCCTCGCCCACCCCCGCCGTCTTCTGCAGCTTCCGCTCGATGCGCGTCGCGCACGCCGCGCAACTCATCCCCACCAGCGGGATCGTCAGGTGCTCCCGTGCCGGCGCCCCGCTGTCCGGCCCGGAGCCGAGACCGGCCCCCCCGCCAGTCTCGGCCTGCTCCCCCTCCCGGTCGAGAACCACGTTCCGGTCCACCATCGCTCCCCCTACCTCGCGTGCTTGTACATCAGGTCCAGCACCTCCTGGTACGCCCGCTCCGCGGCCAGCGAGTCCCCGGACCGCAGCGCGTCCGTCACGCAGTGCTCCAGGTGGTTGCGCATCACCAGCTTGCCCACCGAGCGCAGCGCCTCGTGCACGGATGAGATCTGCATCAGGATGTCCGCGCAGTAGCGCCCGTCCTCCACCATCCGCGCCAGCCCGCGCACCTGCCCTTCGATCCGCCGCAGCCGCCTGAGCGCCTGCTCCTGCAGCGCAGGATCGACTCCGCCGGCCGCGTGTCCCGGCCCGACGTCGTCGCCCGGCTGCCCCATTGCCGGCGCACCACCGTTCGGCGCCTCCATGGGATACCCCCCTTCCCTATAGGTCCTCCCGCAGAATAGCGGACCGCGACGGACGCGTCAAGGCCGCCGCCCCGTGGCCTGGTCTAGGCCGGACCGAAGCTCTGGTCGATCGCCACCCGGATCTGCTCGAGGGTCTTGCCCTCCTTGTGGAGCTTGTAGGCCAGACGTGCCTCATCGAGGCAGATGTCGCAGCCGGCGGCGTGCTCGCTCTCGAAGCAAGTGAGCAGGGAGTAGTGGCCGAAGTTGTGCTCGCAGTAGCAGTAGCAGAACAGTCCGTCGAGCACCTCCGGGATCTCGCGCGCCATCTCGTACGTCTCGGCGATCCGGGGGTCGCCGGCGAAATCGCTGGCGGGCAGCACCTTCGCGGCCGTGACGCCGGGCCGCGGGGTCGGATGCTGCGCCTCGGCCGTCCCCGGCGAGACCAGCCGCCATCCGATGGCGAGGAGCAGCACGCCCAGGAGCACGAGGATGGGGGTTGGAACGGCCGGCTTCCGGCCGGCACGGCGGTTTTGGGCCATGGTTCTGGCCTCCTTTCCGTGGGATGAGTTGGGCGCTCGCGCGCCGGGTGGAAGCGTCCCGGCGCTCCCGCGCCCCAGGCCGACTGAAATATCGGTTCCCCGCCTGCCCACCCGACAGTCGGGATTTCCCGACCATGAAGTGGGGAAACCCCCGCGTCCCCCCCCGGAGGCACCCCTCCGCGCTTTCGCGAACCTCCCGCGCCTCCGCGAGAGAGAGTCCGACGACGAATCGTCCTCGCGCGAGGAAGCCCGTCTGCCGCCTTCTGGCACGGAGCGTGAACCCTGCCCCGGGCGATGTCAGGATCGAACGGGAACGAGGGATGGTGGCGCCGGGTCGGGTCGCCGGAGGAGGGCTTCCGGTACCTGCGGGTCCGGGGCGGCGAGCTGGCGTGGGAGGCGGGGCTCGAGCGGATCCGCTCGCTGGCGATACCTCCGGCCTGGAGTGACGTGCACATCGCGCCGACATCGAAGCGGAAGCTACAGGCGTGGGGGCGGGACCAGGCGGGGCGAAAGCAGTACATCTACAGCGCCGAGCACGTGGAGCGGCGGGACCGGCGGAAGTGGAACCGGGTGCTGGAGTACGCGCGCCATCTGCCGCAGCTGCGGGAGGCGACGAGCCGCGATCTGGAGCGGCCATCGCTCGACCGCCGCAAGGTGCTGGCGACGGTGGTGCGGCTGATCTCGCGCGCGTACTTCCGCGCGGGCAGCGAGCGCTACGCGGTGCGCAACCGCACCTTCGGCATCTGCACGCTCGGGAAGCGACACGTGGAGGTCCGCGGCGAGAACCTGGTCTTCACGTATGCGGGCAAGCAGAGCAAGGACCAGCGGCAGTTCGTGGCCGAGACGCCGCTGGTCGAGATCATCGAGGAGCTGATGGAGCTTCCCGGCGAGCGCCTCTTCCGCTATCGCGCGGAGGAGGGCGAGCTGCGCGACGTAACGGCGGCGCGGGTGAACCGCTACCTGAAGGAGATCCTCGGCGAGCGCTACACGTCGAAGGATCTGCGCACCTTCGGCGGCACCGTGCGCGCGGCCACGATCCTTGCCGACATCGGGCCCGCGGCCCGCAAGCGTGACGCGCACCGCAACGTCGTGCTGTGCTGCAAGCTGGTGGCGACGGACCTCGGCAACACGCCCTCCATCTGCCGGCAGGCCTACATCCACCCCGCCGTGCTGGAGGAGTACGAGGCGAACGGCCGCACCATCGAGGCGCTGATGCGCGGCGCGCCGCGGGCCGTTCCCGCCCGCGAGGCGGCGACGTACTATCCCGAGGAAGCTGCACTCATGCGATTCCTGGAGCGGTACGGATGAGCGGAGGCGGGGTCGGCGGGCGGCGGAAGGACGAGCGCAGGCGCACGCGCCGCGCGTGGAGCCAGGTGGTCGCGGGCGGCGGGCGGCGGCTGCGCGGCATCTCGCGCGTGGTGCAGCGGGGGCTCCGCCGGATCACCGAGGCGCCTCTCATCCACGGCAACGCCGCCGAGCTGTTGGTGGACGCGCCCATTGTCTATCCGCGCATGCTCGAGATGATCGCGTCGGCCGAGCGCTCCGTCTGCTTCGAGAACTACATCGTCCACGGCGACGACAGCGGCGTCGCGTTCCTCGCCGCCCTCACCGAGCGCGCTGCCGCCGGCGTCGCCGTGCGCGTCGTCTACGACTGGTTCGGCTCCTTCGGCACCTCCCGCTCCTTCTGGAAGCCGCTCCGCTCGGCCGGAGGCGTGGTGCGCACCTTCGGCCCTCCCTCTCCACTCCGCCCGGGCACGTTCCTGCGTCGCGACCACCGCAAGCTCATGGTCGTCAACGGCAGGGCCGGTGTGGTCGGCGGGCTCTGCGTCGGCGACGAGTGGGTCAACGACCACGGCCTCGGCTGCTGGCGCGACACCGCCGTGCTCGTCGAGGGACCGGTCGGCCACGAGCTGGAGCGCGCCTTCGCCCGCATGTGGCGGCGCGCCGGCGGCGAGATGCCGGACCCATCCGATGCGCCGCCGGCGCGCGCGGGCAATGTGGCCGTGCGCGTCGTGGACGGGCCTCCCGCCCACGCCCGCGCCTACCGCCTCTACCAGCTGCTTGCCGCCCTCGCCGAGCGAACGCTCTACGTCACCGGCGCCTATCCGCTGGCGCCCTCTTCGCTGCGGCGGGCGCTGGCTTCCGCCGCCCGCGCGGGCGTGGACGTCCGACTGCTCGTGCCGGACCGCTCCGATCTGCGGCTGCTGAACGGCGCCGCCCGCGCCCATTTCACCTCGCTGCTGCGCGCCGGCGTCCGCATCTATCTCTGGCGCGGCCCGATGCTGCACGCCAAGACGCTCGTCGTGGATGGCGCGCTCGGGCTCGTGGGCTCGAGCAACCTCAACCCGTTCAGCCTGATGGGCTGCTACGAGCTCGATCTCGAGCTGCAGGGGGTGGAGGTCGCGGGACAGCTGGAGGGACAGTTCCTTCGAGACCTCGACCGCGCCGAAGAGCTCACGCTCGAGGCGTGGCGCCACCGCACGACCGGCGAGCGGCTGCGCGAGCGGCTCGGCGCCGCCGCCCTCTGGCTGCCCTACAAGCTCTACAGCGGCTGAAGCGACGCCGCCATGCACCTCAGGACACGCGGTCCGTGGCCCGCCTCCCCGCGCGCGGCCCGCGCCGCCGCTCGCCGCGCACGGCGCCCGGCGAGGCCGGCGGGGCGGCAGCGGCGGGCGGGGACGCGGCCGCGCCCCCGTCGCCTTCCGGCTGCCGCCGCCGCTCAGGCGCGCGCGTAGTCCACACGCGGTAGGCGCCGATCCCCGCCGCGCGCAGGAGCGGGTAGGCGACGTTGAAGACCGGGATCCCCGCGGGGGTCCGCCCTTCCGGGGTGCCGTGGTGCGCGTGGCCGTGGAAGATGACGGTCGCGCCGTGGGTCTCGAGTGGCGCCAGGTAGCGCGAGCAGCCGAGGAACGGGTAGATCTGCTTCGGCTCGCCCACCACCGTTTCCTCGATCGGCGCGTAGTGGAGCACGACGACCTTGATCTCCGTGTGCAGGTTCCGCAGCGCGTTCTCGAGGCGGAGCGCCTCGTCGATCGACTCCTGCACGAAGCGCTTGATCAACGGTTCCCCGAACGGCGCTAGAGAGCCGCGCCCGAAGCCGCCCGCGAAGCCCTTGCTGCCCACGAAGCCGATCCCGCCGAGCTCGATGCCGTCGCCGTCCAGGACGTGGACCCCGCCGTCGCGCAGGATCCGGCGCACCTCGACGTCCTCGCCGCTCTCGCAGTCGTGGTTGCCGAGCACGGCGACGATCGGGACCTGCACGCCCGCGAGCTCCTCCACCAGCACCTTCGCCTCCGCGGCGCGGCCGCGCGTGGTGAGGTCGCCGGCAAGGACGAGATAGTCCGCGGCCGCGTTGATGCCGGCGAGCACGTCGAGCAACTCGCCCCGGTTCGACTCATCGACGTGGAGGTCGCCCACCGCGGCGATGCGGACCTCGCGCCGCTCCCGCGTCAAGTCACGCTGCATGGCTCGGCTGCTTCTCCTCCCAGATCTCGCTCTCCGCGATGGCGCGGACCTCCGGGTGCTCCCGTACCACCGCCACCGCCTCCGCGCGCGGATCGTGGAACCCCCACTCGTTGACGTCGATGGCGAAGGAGAACCCCGAGATCATGGTGCCCGCGCACAGTGCCGGAT
Source organism: uncultured Gemmatimonadales bacterium (assembly GCA_963708135.1). Lineage (GTDB taxonomy): Bacteria > Gemmatimonadota > Gemmatimonadetes > Longimicrobiales > RSA9. Next base: position 3,946,151 of record OY970192.1, read on the forward strand.
CGCCGGCCTCGCCGACCGCCTCGTACGCGCGCTCGTAGAGCTCCTCGCGCACCCAGTTCGGGATGCGGCCGCGGTGGCCGGGGTAGACGTAGTCGAAGAGGTGAAGCTGCGCGAGCAGCAGCCGCCAGTTCTTCGCCACCCTGCCGAGCAGCCGCTCCCAGTCCAGCTCGTCGCCCCGACAGAGGATCAGGTGCACCACGTCCGCCATGTCCCAGCGGTGGCGCTCCGACACGAACAGCCGGTGCCAGATCAGCTCCTCGGGCGGCGCGATCCGCACCGGCACCGCCGCCAGGATGCCGGCCCGCGAGTGCGTGTACCACGCCTCGTCCAGCAGGTCGAGGCCGTTGCCCATGCCGTAGATCAGGTCCACCAGCTTGCCGTCCGCCCACGCCTTGGCCAGCCAGTGCGGCTGCTCCAGGTGGACGTGAAAGCCGGCCTCTTTCAGCGCGGCCGCGGCCGGCAGCACGTTGCGCGGCTCGAAGAAGAGGTCGAGGTCCTTCGTCTTCCTGTAGATCCCCGTGTACTCGTAGATCGCGTACAGCCCGCTCACGATGAACGGCACGCCCGCCTGCGAGAGCGCCCGCAGCGCCCGCTGGTAGACGCGCCGCTCCTCGTCGGGGATCCAGAACTCGCCGTGGGTCAGCGACTTCTGCTCCTCGCGCGTCAGCTCCGGCGCCTCCCGCGCGCCCGTGCCGGCGGGCGGCGCGGGTCCCCTCGGCTCAGCTTCCAAAACCATCCCTCCCGTCGATCCGCATGCCGTTGCGGGAGCAAGGTTTGGGCCGCGCTACCGCCACTCCCGCCGAGGCGTTAGCTTGTGCGGCGATGCCCGACTGGAAGAAGGTGTGGAACGAGGCGGTGGAGAACTTCTACCGCGAGCTGGGCGAGGACGAGGACGGCGGCCCGGCGCGCACGCGCGCCATGCGCCGCGAGCTCGATGCCGCCCGCCACGAAGTCGAGCGCCTGGAGGCGGAGACCGCCGACGCGGCGCGTGGCGCGGCCGAGGAGCGCGCGGAGGAGGCCGTGTGCCAGCGTCGCCGGGCCCAGGCGGAGCGCATCGAGGATGCCGAAACCGTCCGCCTGGCCATCGCCTGGGCCATCCGCCACGCCCGCCGTGCCGCCGTGCTCGACCGCAAGACCGAGGTGCTGCGCGCCGAGCTCGAGCTGCGCCGCGCCGACCTCGCCGAGATGGAGGAGGCCCTCGGCGCGCTCTCCTCCGGAGAGGACGCCGCCACCGGCTCCATGGGCTCTGGCCCAGTGGACGAATCGAGCCGAGGCACGGGTCCGGCCAGCGGCGGGAGCGCGGGCGAGGATCGGACGGGCGCTCCGGGCGGCGGCCCTCCGCCCCGGGACCTCTTCGAGGAGGAGCGCCTGCGTCAGGAGCGCGAGCGGGAGTTCCGGCGCCTCGATCGCGAGGCGCGGGAGCGTGCGGCGGAGGCCCGCCTCGAGGAGCTCAAGCGAAAGATGCGCTGAGGCGCTGAGCTCCGCTCAGGGCGGCAGCAGCCGCTCCGCATCGCGAGCGCGCTGGAGGAGCGGCGCGGCCACGGCGGCCAGCGGGCGGCCGGCGTCGAACGGGTCGCCGGGGGCGAGCACGTCGTGCGGCGTGTAGGTGCCCGCCGCCGGGTAGGCCACGACGAGGGCCACGTCGAGCGCGGCACTGTCGCCGGGTGCGAGCGTGAGCGGCCCCACGCTCAGGCTCATCCGGTAGTCGTTGGGCTGGTCCGGCACGTAGCCGACGCTCGGGCTGGTGTTGTCGGGCAGCAGCGTCTGCGTGCCGCTCATCATCTCCCACCCGAACGCCTCGTTCTGGTTGCCCGCGAACCAGTCCAGCGCGTGCGCCCCGATCTTGAGCGGCCACGAGTTCAGCACCATGTCCCCGACCCCGGCGGGCCCGCGCAGCAGGCGCAGCCCCACCAGGGCCGGCCGGGTCGAGTCGGCGTCGAACCCGAGCTCGAAGAAGTCCGAGTCGTAGGTGTAGACCAGGTTCATCCCGGGCGCGTAGCTCACCTGGTCGTCATCCGCCTCCCCGACGTCCGCGTCCATCCCGAACCCTATGTACGCCTGCGTGTACGTGATCCCGCCCGCCGGCACCACCCGGTCGAACTGCCGGTAGCTCGCGCTCGCCGTGATGTTGCGGAACACCAGGTGGACCAGCAGGGCGCCATCGAGGTCGGAGCGCCCGGTGATCGTCTGGTCCACCGCGATCCCGCGCAGCGTGGACTGGTTGACGAAGTACGGCGACGGGCTGATCCAGGTGGTCCTGCGCACCACAAGGGCGCCGCCGTCCGAGCTCTCGCCCGTCGCCGGGCGGCCCAGCCAGTACGACGTCGGAAACTGCCCGTTGAAGGTGTACACACCGGCCGACACCGGCGCCGAGTCCGGCGCCGGCCGGGCGGCGAAGATCGCGGCCGCGCCGGCCGAGTAGCCGTTCGTCGATGAGGCCGGCCAGAGTAGCCCGGCCGTGGCGCCGGTGAGATAGAACGGCATGCCCGCCGGATCCGTCGTGAAGCGCAGCCCCGCCGCCTCGTGCAGCTTCGAGATGAACGCCAGGCAGTTCGGGTCCGCGCAGCGGGCGAGAAGCGGGAGCGTTATGGACGCGGGCGCGTCGCTCCCGAAGTTGAGGGTGATGTCGTAGCCGTAGGGGACGCCGTCGCGGACCGCGCTCACCCCGAGCGAGTGCGGGCCGCTCGGGATGCGCCGCACCGTGTCCGGCGTGGTCTGCCCCGTCTCCTGTCCATCGATCGTGACCGTTGCGCCCTCCGGATCGGTCGCGACGAAGATCTGCTGGCTCCCCTCCTCCGGGCCCGGGGCCGGCGGCCGCACGAGATCGGGTTGGCGGCAACCGGCCAGCGTCGCCGCCCCGAGCAGCAGCACCGCCTGCATTGCCTTCCGCATCGCGAGCTCCCTTCCGGCCGGTCACGCGCGGAGCACGTGGGTCCTCTGGCGTCGAGGGGCCGCGCCGCGCGACCCCTTCGATTCCTACACCACCACCGCCCGCGATGCTCCGGCCTCAGGTCCGCTCCGGCTCGTTCTCCTGGCCGGCGGAGGTCCAGTCCAGCACGACCTTCGCGCGCCGCGCGGACTCGAGCGCCTGCTCGAGCTCGTCCAGGACGTAGCGCGCGCGCCGCGTCCGGTGCTCCGGGGCGAGGCTGTCGCCCTCCATCTCCGAGACCGCCTCGATCACGTGGCAGGCGCGGCGGACGACCTCCCAGAGCTGCTGGCGGTCGAACCGGTCATCGCAGCGGTGCATCTTCTCATCGGCGGTACGGTCGATCTCCTGGACCACCAACTTGATCTGGTCACTGGCGAGCATTGCTGGCCTCCGTGGCGCTGCGGTCATGCGAGCAGGATGCGTCAGCCATGATGCAAGCCGCGCTCCGCCCCGCGGCCCGGAAGGGGCGTGCGCGAGTCGGAGCGCGCCAGCCCCGGCGCCCGGCACCTGCCGGGGCGCGGGGCTTCGGCCTACTTGACGCCCATGGTCAGCTTCCGGGCCCACGGGCTCACCACGAGCGCGAGCACGCCCGCGCCGCCGGCGAAGATCGCGACACCTCGGAACAGCGCCGCCGGCGCCAGAGTGGCGAGGCTGCCCGCCATCAATCCAGCAAAGACCTCGCCCAGCGCCGTGGCGATGAACCAGACGCCCATCATCTGACCGACACGGCCCGCCGGCGCCAGCTTCGTCATGGACGAAAGCCCGACCGGCGAGAGCGAGAGCTCGCCGCACGTGTGCAGGAAGTACGTCACGACCAGCCAGGCGACGGAGACGCGAGCCCCGTTCGTCGCGTACGCCGCCCCCCACGACAGCACGAAGAACCCGGCGGCCACCCCCAGCAGGCCGAGCCCGAACTTCGCCGGGATCGATGGGTTGGCGTTGCGCGCGGCCAGCCACGTCCACAGCCAGCCGAACACCGGCGCCATCACGATGATGAAGAACGGGTTCACGTTCTGCAGCCATGTGGCGGGCATCTCCCAGCCGAAGAACGTGCGGTCCGTCAGCTTCTCGGCGAACAGGTTCATGGACGAGCCGGCCTGCTCGAACCCCGCCCAGAAGATCGCCGCCAGCAGAAACAGCCAGAAGATCAGCATCAGCCGCTTCTTCTCCACCGTCACCCGCTGGGCGCGCGTGGCCAGCACCCCCAGGTTCAACACCACGAACGCGCCCAGGGTCGCCACGATCGCCCACTGCCCGCCCACCACCGCCCCGCCCGACGTCGAGGTGAAGACGAAGCTCAGGGCCACGAAGAGCGCCAGCATCGCCGCCGCCCAGCGCGCGTCGTAGATGAGCCAGCTGAAGAACAGGATCGTCACCAGCAGGATCGAGTAGCCCACCCATGTAACGAACGCGTCCAGCGTGATCGGAAGCACCCCCGTCACCGTCAGCCAGACGAACAGCGCCGACACCGCCGCGATCCCGGCGGCGGTCAGGTAGAAGCGCTGCGTGCGCCGGTTCATCGCCTCGCTGCCCCTCTCACCCTCCGCCAGCAGTCCGGCACTGCCCAGGTACCGCGCCCCCCAGCGGTACTGCGCCAGCCCCAGCAGCATCCCGAACCCCGCCGCGGAGAAGCCCCAGTGCCAGTTCACCTTCTCGCCCAGCGTGCCGCAGATGAACGGGCCCAGCAGCGCCCCCACGTTGATCCCCATGTAGAATACCGAGAACGCCGCATCCCGCCGCGCGCCCCAGGACCGCGCCACGGCCTCCGACTCGATGTTCGCCGGCCGCGGGTACAGCTCCCCCACCATGGTGCTCACGTTCGGCTTGAGCAGCCCCGTGCCGATCACGATGAAGAACAGCCCCAGGAAGAACGTCGGCACCGTCGGCAGCCCGATGAGCGGCGCCGCCAGCGTGAAGTGCCCGAGAGCGATGATGCACCCGCCCACGAAGACCGCCCGCCGCTGCCCCCACAGCTTGTCCGCCACCCAACCGCCCGGCAGCGACAGGAGATAGACCATGGACATGTACAGGCCGTAGATCGCGCTCGCCTTCCGCACGCCGAACGCCAGCCCCGGGTTCGCCCCCGCCGCCGCCGCCGTCATGAAGAGGATCAGCAGCGCCCGCATCCCGTAGAACGAGAAGCGCTCCCACATCTCCGTGAAGAACAGCACGCGGAGTCCGCGCGGATGCCCGAAGAAGCCCCGGTCGAGCGCCGCGCTGTCGGTGCCCGGCGCCGCCAGCGTTGGCGAGCCGCCGCCGGACACCTCGGTCATTGGGTCTTTGGCCATGGAGGGTCCACTTCGCGAGTGTCGGGGGACCACGGCCGCCCGTGGGCGGCGGCGCGGCCGGTCGGCGCTCCCCGCGCGGGCGAGGGGCCTCGCCGGCGGGGCACGGACCTGAGGACCGCCCAATCTAAAGCGGACCTCCGCCCCGGCGCCACTCACCCGCCGACGCCCCAGCGACTTACAGTCCGCACCGTCCTCCCCGCGTCGGGCGGAGTCGGCGGGCGGGCTCGGCGGGGCGGCTTCGAGGCGGCCCGAGGCCTGAGGTGTCGTGCCCATCCCGCCATGGCTCCGCCCGGATCGCCGCGGCACCTTGGAACCGCACGGCGCACGGAGGGCGCATGGATCCGTTCGGTCAGCTGCTCGGGGAAAGCGATGCCGCGGAGGCGGCGCGCCGGTTCGGCCGCCTCGCGGCCGGCGTGGATGCGCCGGTCCTGCTCACGGGCGAGAGTGGAACCGGGAAGGGGCTGCTCGCGCGCGCGATCCACGCGGCGTCCGGCCGCCATCGCGGGCCTTTCGTCGCCATCAACTGCGCCGGCGTGCCGGAGACCCTCTTCGAGAGCCAGTTCTTCGGCCACGACCGCGGCGCCTTCACCGGCGCCCAGCAGCAGCACCGCGGCCTCTTCGAGCAGGCGCATCGCGGCACGCTGTTTCTCGACGAGATCGGCGAGCTCGCCCCGACGCTCCAGGCCAAGCTCCTCACCGCCCTCGAGGATGGCGAGATCCGACGCGTCGGCGGCGAGGTCACCATCCGCGTGGACGCCCGCGTCGTCGCCGCCACGGGCCGCGACCTCGAGGCCGCCGTCGCCTCCGGCACCTTCCGCCGCGACCTGTTCCACCGCCTGCACGTCCTCTCCTTCCGCCTGCCGGCCCTGCGCGAGCGCGCGACCGACCTCGACCTCCTCATCGCCCACTACCTCGACCATTACCGCGGCCGCTACGGCCGCGCCGGCGTCCGCTTCGAGCCCGCCGCCCTCGACCGCCTGCGCCGCTATCCGTGGCCCGGCAACGTCCGCGAGCTCGCCCACGCCGTCGAGGCCGCCCTCCTGCGCGCCACCGACGGCCGCATCGGCATGGACGCGCTCCCCGCCGCGCTCCGGGGCCGCGGCTGGCGGGGCGAGCCTCGTCCCGTCCCTGCCCCGCGTGCCGAACCGGCGGGCGGGCGGCCGACGACCGGCAACGGCGCGGCCGCGCACGCTCCGAACGGCCGTGTGGACCGGGTCGCGGAAGGGAACGGCCACGCCGCACTCCATCCGGCCAATGATCCCGGCGCCGGCAGGTACCTCCCCGACGCGAACGGCTCCGTCGCCGGCACCCCGGCCGCCCCGGACGCCCGGCGCCGCTACTCCTTCTGGGGCTCCGCCGAGGAAGAGCGCCGCCGGATCCTCGACACGCTCCGCCTCTGCCACGGCAACAAGACCCGCGCCGCTGCCGCCCTCGGCATGTCGCGCAACACCCTCCGCGCCCGGCTCCGCGCCTGGGGCGCGGCCGACTGATCCGGCCGGTCCAGCCATTCCGCCGCCCCGTCCGCGCACCCGTCCGGCGCCCGGTCGCCGGTCACGCGCGCCTGCTTCCGGTCAGAGGCTCCGTGGGCGGCGAGGCGCCGGCGCGTCCATACACATATGTCTGATAACGACTTGCGACCATCACGCCGCACGGTACGCATGGTGCCCATCGCCCCGGCGCCCCGCCACCCCACTCGAACAGGAGGTGCACCATGCGGAACGATCCGATCAGCCTCGCAACGATCCCGCCCGCGGACCTCGCCGCCATCGCCGGCGGCGAGGACGGCGGCTGGCTCCAGACCGTCGCCTACTACATCGGGTACGCCGTCGGCGCCACCGTCGCCATGGCGGAAACCCAGCCGCCCGCGTCGTACTCCTACGCCAAGGTCGGATACTGATCTCCGACCCCGACCATCACCACGCAAGACGGGAGGATCCCATGTTCGCAACGCAGCAGGCGGCCGCCCGCGGCGGCCTGATCGTCGATCTCTCGCCGTCCGAGCAGGCCTCCATTCTCGGGGGGGACTCCATCTGGGAGATCCTGCTCAAGGCGGTCGTCAACTACGTCGTCGATCACTCCGACGAGGCCGTCAACGGCTTCATCCAGGGCTACCAGGACGGCTACGCCGGGTAACGGACCCTTTCGGCCGGGCGGCTCCGGGCGGCCGGCGGGGGCCCGGAGCCGTCTCGGCCGGACACGTTCCCGCGCCGGGGCCCGGCTCCGATCCGGCCTGGCGAAGCAGCTCACCACTCGAAACGGAGGATCCCATGCGCGCAACGCAGCCGAGGGCCGCCCATGGCGGCCGACTGGTCGATCTGCCGCCGGCCGAGGCGGCATCCATCGCCGGTGGTGACAACATCTTTGATCAGATCATTCCGACCGGCACCACCGAGCTCAAGCTCATCGAGCAGGTCGTCAACGGCTTCATCGCGGGGTTCAAAGCCGGTTATGCCGGCTGAACCTCTCGGACCGGCCGATTCCGCTATGGCCGCGCCCGCGGCGGCACCGCACCGTTGCACCAGCTGCCGCGGGCACCCCCCCCGCGCCGGCGTGGCATTCGGCCGCACCTTCCACCTAGCGTCGCGATGGCGAGAGGAGACTCCATGAGCATCCGCACGGCGGGACCGGCATTGCGCCAGGAAGCAGCCTGGCTGGCGAAGGCGGCGTTCGCGTGGACCGCCTGGTCGCTGGCGCTCGTCCTGCCGCTCGGTCGCAGGCCGCTGGTCGGCGTTCCGCTCGCCGGGCTCGCGCTCGTGGGCTTCCTCTGGTACAACCTGCGGCGGCGGGCGGGAACCCGGTGGGACCCGCCGCGGCGGCGCTTGCCGTGGGCCGTCTGGCGCCTCCTCGCCGTGCTCGCCATCGGGCTGGTGCCGTGGTTCCTCGCAACGCAGACGCTCTATTCCTCGCTCCGCGGCCCCCTTCCTGTCGACGGGCCTGATTTCCTTCACTTTGCCCACAAGTCCGTCGGAGGGTTGACTGCTGCCTACATCCTGATTGTCGTCATGCCACTCCTCGAGGAGTTCGGCTTCCGGGGGTGGCTCCAGGCATCGCTCCAGCAGCGCCTCGGCCCCGCCCTGGCCATCCCCATCGCCTCCGCGATGTGGGCGATTGCCCACGGCACCGCGGTCTTCGTTCCGGTCTTCCTGCTCGGCCTCGTGATCGGGTCGGTCATGTGGATCACGGGCTCCGTCTGGCCGTGCTTCCTCATCCACGCCCTGCACAATGCCATGGCCGTCATTCCCGACTCGATCGGCTCCGGAGCCTCGCGCGCGCTCGAGCCGCTGCTCGGTCCCGGGGCAGGCCCCGCGCGCCAGGCCATCTCCCTCGTGGTATTGACGATCGCGCTCGGCGTCCTGCTTGCGCCGATCGTGCGCCTGTGCCGCGCCATTCCGGCGGAGCCGCACGTGCGGCCGGAGCTGCCAAGCCGCCTGGACCGCGCGAACGCACCCCCCGCGCAAGCCTGACCAATGGACGCCGGGTTGGCCGCGCCGGAGCTTCCCACGCTTGACCTCGACGGCTCCGTGGACTTCTACCTCGCGCGCACCGCGCCCCGGTCGCGCCCAGCGTTCCTGCCCCTCCTTCTCGCCATCGGCCTCGCGCTGGCGTTGCTCCCGGTCGTGCAGGTGACGGTGACCGTCTCCGCACCAGGCGTACTGCGCCCGCAGACGGAGCGGCACGACGTGCTGGCGGGCGTGGCCGGCGTCGTCGCGGCGGTGCCGGTCCGGGACGGTCGGGCCGTGACGGCGGGCGAGCTCCTCGTGGCGCTCGCACCCGGCGCCCTCGAGGCGCGCAGCCGGGCGGCCGCGGCCGAGCTCGATGCGGCCCACGTACGCGCCGCGGACCTCCAGGCGCTCGTGACCGCCGGCCCCGAGCACGCCTCGCTCCGGACAGGCGAGCTCGTCGAGTCGGCGCTGCGGGCCTCCCGCGAGCGTGCGGACCGTCGTCTCGCGGCCGCGAGCGCCGAGCGCGCTCTGGGGCGCTTGCGCCGCCTCGATGCCCGGGGTCTCGCGGCGCCCGCCGAACTCGAGGACGCCACCACGCGGGCGGCCCAAGCGCGCGCCACGGTGGATGCGCTCGTCGCCAGCCAGACCGCCGATTGGCAGGCCGAGCTCGCGCGCTCGAGCGAGCAGGTCCGCTCCGCGCTGGCCAATGTGGCCGCGGTGCAGGAGGAACGGGCCGGGCAGCTGATCCGCGCGCCGATCGGCGGGACGATCGAGATCCTGACGCCGCTCTCGCCGGGAAGCTTTGTGGCGGCCGGTCAGCGCATCGCGGTGGTTTCCCCGGCGGGGCCGGTGATCGCGGAGGCGTACGTCTCTCCCAGCGACGTCGGACTGCTCGAGCCGGGCGCGCCCGTCCGGCTCCTGGTGGACGCCTTCGACCACACGCGCTGGGGGGCGCTCGCGGGCCGGGTCTCCACCATCGCGGATGATGCCGCCATCGTGGATGGTCGCGCCAAGTTCCGCATTCGCTGCGTTCTCGACCATCAGCGGCTGCGCCGTCCCGGCGGCGGCGTCGGCATCCTGCGGAAGGGAATGACGTTCCAGGCCCGCTTCCCCGTCGGCCGCCGCTCGCTGTTCTCGCTGCTCCAGGGCCGCCTCGATCGCTGGATCGATCGCCGCGAAGGCGACGCGCTGCCCCGAGCAGCCGACGAGCAGCAACCCGGAACCTGACATGCGACGCCGCGCCGTTCGCGTCCGCCAGCGCGACAGCTCCGACTGTGCCGCCGCATGCTTGGCCTCGGTCGCCGCATGGCACGGGCTGCGGCTTCCCGTCGCCCGCATCCGTCAACTCGCCGGCACCGACGCGCGCGGCACCACCGCGCTCGGACTGGTCCGCGCCGCAGAGGCGCTCGGGTTCCGCGCCAGGGGGGTCCGCGCGGCGCCGGAGGCCATTGCGGACGTGCCCCTCCCCGCGATCGCACACGTAACAAAGCCCGGAGGACGGCTTCACTTCGTCGTGCTGCACGACGTGCTCCACCGCGGCATCGCGGTCATGGACCCCGCCTCCGGCCGGATCGAGCGGATCCGCCACGAGGAGTGGGCCTCGCGCTGGACGGGCGTGCTTGTCCTCCTGGTGCCCGGAGACGACTTCCGGCCCGGCGGCGTCCCGGGATCCCCCACCCGCCGGTTCTGGCAGCTCGTCCGCCCGCACCGGACGGTCCTGGCGCAGGCCCTCCTCGGCGCGGCCGTCTACACGGTGCTGGGCCTGTCCACTGCGGTGTTCGTCCAGAACATCGTGGACCGCGTGCTTCTCGATGGGGACCGGCGCCTCCTCGACCTCATGGGCATCGCCATGCTGGCGCTACTGGCCCTGCAGACCCGCATCGGCGTGGTCAAGGGGGTGCTCACTCTGGGAACGGGCCAGCGCATCGATGCGGCGCTCGTCCTCGGCTATTACCGCCACCTGCTCCGCCTGCCGCAACGCTTCTTCGACACCATGAGAGTCGGCGAGATCATCAGCCGCGTGAACGACGCCGTGAAGATCCGGGCGTTCGTGAATGACGTCGCGCTCGAGCTGACGGTGGACATGCTCATCGTGAGCTCGGCTTTCACGCTGATGTTCCTCTACTCGCCACAGCTGGCCGGCCTCGTGCTGCTCGCGCTGCCGACGTATGGGATCGTCTACGCCGTCGCCAACCGTCTTAACCGGTCCGGGCAGCGGGGGCTGATGGAGAGGGGCGCCGAGCTGGAGGCCCAGCTTGTGGAGTCCCTCGGCGCTGCGGGCACCATCAAGCGGTTCGCCATCGAGGACCACGTCGCCGTGGAGAACGAGCGCCGCTTCGTCGCCGTCCTCGGCGCCGTCCGTCGTTCGGCTCTGACCACCATCGGCGCCGGTGCGGCCGCTCAGGGGGTGAGCCGCCTCTTCACGATCCTCCTGCTCTGGTGCGGCGCCGCGCTCGCTCTCCAGGGCCGCCTCACCACCGGTCAGCTCCTCTCCTGCTACACCCTGCTCGGCTATCTCACCGGACCCGTGGCCGCGCTGGTCGGCATGAACCGGACGCTGCAGGACGCGCTCATCGCCGCCGACCGCCTCTTCGAGATCCTGGACCTCGAAATCGAGCCCGTTCCGGAGCATCCCGCCGCGTTCGACGCCGGCTCCCCCTGCCGCGTCCACCTCCGGCATGTGACCTTCCGCTACGGCGCGCGGCCGCCGCTGCTCGAGGGCCTTGATCTGGTCCTCGAGCCCGGCCGGCTCACGGCACTCGTCGGCGAGAGCGGCTCCGGCAAGAGCACCATCGCCGCGCTCATCCTCGGGCTGCACCCCGTCGATGCGGGGTGCATCGAGCTCGCGGGAATCGACCTGCGCCACCTGGCCCCCGACGGACTGCGTCGCGTGATCGGAACCGTGCCGCAACAGATCGATCTGTTCGCGGGCAGCGTCGTGGACAACGTCGCCCTCGGCGACCCGGCGCCTGACGTGGCGCGCGTCATCGAGCTGTGCCGGCGCCTCGGCCTCGACGCGCTCGTCCGCACGCTTCCGCTCGCCTACGACACCCCCATCGGCGAGCGCGGTGTGGCGCTGTCGGGCGGCGAGCGCCAGCGCCTGGCCATCGCACGCGCGCTCTACCGCGATCCACCTGTGCTCCTCTTCGACGAGGCGACCTCCTCCCTCGACTCCATCGCGGAGAGCCTGGTCCGGACCGAGCTGCTGCGCCTGCGGGACGAGGGCCGTACCCTCCTCGTGATCGCGCACCGCCTCGCCAGCGTGCGGGATGCCGACCGGATCATCGTGCTCGCCGCCGGCCGCGTCGCCGAGGAGGGCAGGCACGCCGAGCTCCTCGCCCGCGGGGGCGCCTACGCACGTCTCTGGGCTTCTCAGCACGGAGGGCCCGCCCCCAACCTGCTGGGCGAGCCCTCTCCCGCGCGATCGGCCTGAGCCGCCCCTCACGGGCGGGGCGCGCCGCCGGCGCGCTCAGCGCCGTCCCGGCGCTACCACCATTCGCCGGCCGCCGGTCGGTACGGAGCGTCGTAGCCCGCCTGCTCCGCCCAGCTTCCACGCTCCCACCGGCCGATGCGCTCACCACCCCGGGCCGCGCCCCGGCCATTGCCCGCTGCGGCCGCCGTACGCCCCATGCCCGCCACCGAGAAGCGCGGCCCCAGAGGCTCCGCGCTATACCGGCCGTGCAGGTCGGCCTCCTGCCGGCCTCCGAAGTCCCTCCCGTAGCCGCCGCGCAGCTCCTCGCCGTACCCGCCGCCGCGCGAATCGGGGGAGAGTCGGCCGCCCCACCCGTGCTCGCGCCAGCCGCCGTGCATGACCCGGAAAGGGGTATGTCGGGCGCGGTCGTCGAACGGGTCCGCCGCGCAATGTCTCGAGGTCGTCGGCGCCGTACGCCGCGTCGTAGGTGTCGTAGGGAAGGGTGGACGACGCAAGCTCGCCCCGGGGGCCCTCGCGGTGGCGGCCCGCGCCCCGGCGCCGCGCGCGGAGCGGACGGTGGGGGCCGAAGCCGGGAGAGAAGCTGCGCGGAGGATCGTACCCGAAGTCGTAGCGGGCCATGGTCGTTCTCCTGTGCCGGCGGAAGCACCGCGCGCCAAGGCTCCCGGCGAGCGGTCCACCCCGCGGCATCCACTGGACAAATGCCGTGTGGGGTGTCAGCATTGGAGGCGCGAAATCCCGTCCGGGAAAGCACTTGCACCGATCGCGAGCTGGACATGGAACCTACCGGTACCACGGCGGACCTGTTGCGCGGCCACGTCCTGATGCGCGGCCTCTCCGAGGAGGAATGCGCGATCCTGGCGAGCATCGCCCGCCCGATCTGCTATCTCCCCGGCAGCTACATCTTCCACGAGAGCCAGCCCCGCCGCGCGTTCGGCATCATCACACGGGGCTCGATCGAGATCCGGAAGGGCCGTCGCGGGCGCCCCGAGGTGCTCCACATCCTCGGCGCCGGCGATTCCTTCGGCGAGGGCAGCCTGCTGGACGACTACCCGCACTCGACCTCCGGCTACGTGGCCAGCCCGACCGAGCTGCTCCTCATCGCGCGCGAGGACGTCAGCCGCATCGGGAGCGAGAATCCCGGCCTCTACGCCCATCTCGTCGCGAACGCCGCCGGCACGATCGCGAGCCGCCTCAGGGCCGTGAACGCCCGCCTGGCGGGCCGCGGCGAGACCTACCTCTCCGGCGCGCTGCGGAGGGAGAAGGACCTGCTCGGCGAGCGCGAGGTCCCCGACCACTACTACTACGGCATCCAGACGCTGCGCGCGGTCGAGAACTTCCCGATCACCGGTATCCCACTCGCTCAATACCCGCACCTCGTCAAGGCGCTGGCCGCGGTGAAGGAGGCGGCCGCCGCCGCCAACCTCGAGCTCGGGCTGCTCGATGAGCCGGTCGCCAGCGCGATCATCCGCGCCGCCCGCGAGATCCGCGCGGGCGGCCTGCACAACCAGTTCGTCGTCGACGTGATCCAGGGCGGCGCCGGCACGTCCACGAACATGAACGCCAACGAGGTAATCGCGAATCGCGCCCTCGAGCTGCTGGGCAGGCGCCGCGGCGAGTACGCCGTCGTCCACCCCAACAACCACGTCAACCTCTCGCAGTCCACCAACGACGTGTACCCGACGGCCGTGAAGATCGCCGGCAACTGGGCGCTCCGTGAGCTCGAGCAGGCGCTGGCCGCCCTGCGCGACGCCTTTCTCGCCAGGGCCGACGAGTTCGCCGACATCGTGAAGATGGGACGCACCCAGCTCCAGGACGCCGTCCCCATGACGCTCGGCCAGGAGTTCCACGCCTACGGCGTCACCATCGGCGAGGACATCGAGCGGCTGCGCGAGGCCGCCGCGCTCATCCGCGAGATCAACATGGGCGCCACCGCCATCGGCACCGGCATCAACACCGACCCGCGCTACGCCGCCGTGGTCCGCCGCGAGCTCTCCACCATCACCGGCCTCGAGCTGATCACGAGCCCCGATCTGGTCGAGGCCACCTCCGACACCGGCGCCTTCGTCCTGCTCTCCGGCGTCCTCAAGCGCGTGGCCGTGAAGCTCTCCAAGATCTGCAACGACCTGCGGCTGCTCTCGAGCGGCCCGCGCGCCGGCCTCGGCGAGATCAACCTGCCGCCCATGCAGCCCGGCTCGAGCATCATGCCGGGCAAGGTCAACCCGGTGATCCCCGAGGTCGTCAACCAGGTCTGCTTCCAGGTTCTCGGCAACGACCTCACTGTCGCGCTCGCCGCCGAGGGCGGCCAGCTCCAGCTCAACGTCTTCGAGCCGGTCATCGCCTTCAACATCTTCCAGTCCGTGGACATGCTGACGCAGGCCTGCATCGTGCTCCGCGAGCGCTGCGTCCTCGGGATCACCGCCAACCGAGACCGCATCCGGCACATCCTCGAGAACAGCATCGGCGTGGTCACCGCGCTCGTCCCCTACATCGGCTACGAGCGCGCCGGCGCCGTGGCCGGCGAGGCGCTCGAGACCGACCGCGGCGTCTACGACCTCGTCCTCGAGAAGGGCTTGCTCACGCGCGGCGAGCTGGACGAGATCCTCTCCCCCGACGCCATGACCCGCCCCCGTCCGATGCCCGCAACCGCCATCCGCCCCGGCGCCCCCGCCGCCGACCCTGGCCCCGAGGCACCGCCCCCCGCCGGGAACAACCGCTCCGCCGCCGCGCGCCCGGAGCGCGGACCGTGAGCGCCCCGGCGCCATACACCGCCCCGGCCGGCCTCCGCACCGGACCCGTACACCTCGCCGTCCTCGATCTGCCCCGGATGGAGGCGTTCCACCGCGAGCTGCTCGGCCTCGAGCGCCTGCCCCACCCGCTGCCCGCCCAACGCGACGAAGCCGCCGCAGCCCCCGTCGCCTTCGGGCCCCCGGGAGGGCCGCCGCTGCTGCTCCTCTCCTCCGGTCCCGGGCTACGCCCCCGCCCGCCCCACACCACCGGCCTCTTCCACGTGGCGCTGCGCGTGCCCGACCGCCCCGCCCTCGCCCGCGTGCTGCTCCGCCTCCACCGCCGCCGCGTGCCGCTGGGCGCCTCCGACCACCGCGTCAGCGAGGCGCTCTACCTCGAGGATCCGGAGGGCAACGGGATCGAGATCTACGCCGACCGGCCGCGCGAGAGCTGGCCCGCGGATGATGGCACGCTCGTCATGACGACCGAGCCGCTGGATGTGGAGGAGCTGCTCAGGACGGTCGGTGGACCGGGCGCCGAGGACGCCACCCTCCCGCCAGGCACCCGCGTCGGCCACATCCACCTGCAGGTCTCCGACATCCCGCCTGCCGTGCGGTTCTATCAGGAGGCGCTCGGGCTCGAGCTGCAGGCGCGCTACGGCCAGGACGCCGCGTTCCTCTCCGCCGGCGGATACCACCACCACATCGGGGTGAACGTCTGGGCGAGCCGCGGCGCGCCGGCGCCGCCGCCGGACGCCGCCGGCCTGCGCTGGGCCACGATCGAGCTGCCCTCTGCGGCCGACGTCGCCGCGCTCGGGGAGCATCTGGGGGGGAGTGACTGGGGCTTCGAGCGGGAGGGTGCCGGGCTCGCGCTGCGCGACCCGGCGGGAAACGCGCTCAGGGTCCTTCCGGCGCAGGCTTCTCCGGAAGCCTCAGCGTGAAGACGGAGCCGACTCCCGGCTCGCTCGTCACGCCGATCTCGCCACCGAGCACGTGGGCCAGCTGCCGCGAGAGCGCGAGCCCGAGACCCGTCCCACCGTAGAGCCGGGTGGACGAGCCGTCCACCTGCCGGAACTCGTCGAACAGTGTCGCACGGTCCTCTTCCGCGATCCCGATGCCCGTGTCGCGCACGGCCCATTCGATCCAGGTCGGGGCCTGCGCCATCCGCCGCACCCTGACCACGACCTCGCCGCGCGCCGTGAACTTGAACGCGTTCGAGATCAGGTTCTCGAGAACCTTCACCACCTTCTCGCCATCCGTCTCGAGCGTGAGCGCCGGCTCCGACGCCTCGATCCGGAAGGCGACGTCGCCCCGCGCCTCGCCCGCCTGCTCCGCCGCCACCCGCGCGACCTCACCCGCATCCACCGAGCCGACCCTGACGGCGCTCCGCCCCAGCTTCAACCGCGAGAGCTCGAGCAGGTCGTTGATCAGCCGCAGCAGCACCGTTGCCGAGCGGTCGATCTTCTCAACCGCCGTCTGCTGACGCTCCGTCAGCGGCCCCGCCTGGAGCTCGCGCAGGATGTAGGCGTAACCCAGGATCGACGTGAGCGGCGTGCGCAGCTCGTGGCTCATGTTCGCCAGGAACTCCGTCTTCAGCTGCCTGGCCTTCTCCGCTTCCCGCACCCGCTGCTCCAGCTCCGCGTTCTGCTGCGTGAGCGCCGCGTTCGCGGAGCGCAGGTCTTCGATCAGCTGCGCCCGCTCGGACGTGGCCGCCAGCTGCGCGGTCACCAGCGAGAGCAGCGAGCGCTCCCGCTCGTCGAACCGGTGCGGCCCGTCGAAGTAGAAGCTCAGCGCCCCGACCACCCGCCCGTCCGTACGTAGCGGCAGCGTCACCAGCGAGGCGAAGCCCAGCTCCTGCGCCGGCTCCCACCACTCCTTCTGCGCGGGGTCGTCGAACACGTTCTCGACCTCGACCGCGCTCCCCTCCGCCACCGCCCGCCCCGTGGGCCCACGCCCGACCCGGATCCGGAGCTGGCCCAGGTAGCGCGCCGACGCCTGCGGCCAGTTCTGCGCACACGCCAGCTTCAGCAGCGACGGGTCCTCCGGGTCGCGCAGGAACACCGAGCTGAAGCTCGCGCCGACCAGCGGAGTCACCCGCGCGAGCGCCAGCCGGTACACCTCCAGCGGTCGCGTGGCCGTGAGGAACGCGTGCGCGATCTCGCGCGCGATCTCCAACTCCCGCTCGCGCAGCGAGGGCGCGCCGGCCGGCTCCCCGGAGTCGTCGGTGGGGCTCGTCGAGTCGTCTGTCATGATGGTGTGTTTCGCGGTGTCGATCTGCCTCGCCCGCGTGCCCGAAAATCGGCGCTCCGTCGCGCAGAACTCCCTTGACGATCCAAAGTGCGAGGCCTACTGTATCGGAGCCTTTTGCGGCATGGCTCCGCGCCGGTCGGGGGTGTCTGGCCGGCGCGAGCGTCGGGCCAGCAAGTTGGTCCCGCGCACGGGGTCGCGCAAGGGCAGGAACCTTGCGTGACGGCGGGACTCCCGACAGGGCTCGGCACCGCGCTTACGCCGGCGGACTCCATGTCCGCGGTCGCCCCGACGATTCACCCTCAGCGAGGAGCACGCCATGAACAAGTCGGAACTGATCCAGGCTCTTTCCGAAAAGACGAAGATGACGAAGGCCGATGCATCGCGTGCCGTGGACGCGATCTTCAGCCCCAATGGCGGGGTTATCACGCGGGCCCTCAAGAAGGGCGACAAGGTGCAGATCACCGGCTTCGGCACCTTCGAGACCCGCCAGCGGAAGGCCCGCACCGGCCGCAATCCGCGTACGGGGAAGGAGATCAAGATCGGTCCGACGACAAGCGCTTCCTTCCGTCCGGGCAAGGCGCTGAAGGACACCGTCAAGTCGCGGGGCCGCTGAGCTACGGCGTCCGGCCGCGGACGCGGAGCACCGAGGGGCCGCGCCTCCCGAGGCGCGGCCCCTCGTCCACCCCGATGATGTGATTCCTTCTCACCCGCCACGCCCGCCGCCGCGCCCGCCGCCAGCGCGCGTCAGCCTTCTCCGTCCCCACCCCGGCGCGCCGGGCGCTGCCGCGGCCGGCCTGGGCCCGAGGTCCCGCGCGGCTTCCCGGCGCTCGCCTGCTTCCGGTCGTAGTCCACCCGGACGCTCCGCCCCTTGAGCGTCGTGCCGTTCAGCCCGCGGATCACGCGCTGCGCCGCGTCGCTCGGCACCTCGACGATCGAGAACGTGTCGCGCACCTCGATCTTCCCTACCTCACCGCCCGGGATCCCCGCCTCGCCGGCGATGGCGCCGACCAGGTCGCCCGGTCGGATCCGGTCCCGCTCGCCCAGGCTCACGAACAGCCGGACGAACGCGCGCGGCGGCGGCGCCCCCCGCGGCTCCCCACCGCCCGCCGAGGCGGCGCTCAGGCCGCGCGAGCCCTGCGCCTCTCCGGAAGCCGCCGGCTCCCCGGGCAGCGCGCCTCGGCGCCGGAGCAGCGCGCTCGCGGCCGCGGCCAGGTCCAGCGGCGAGAGCTCGTCCACGAGCGGCCCGAGCACCAGCAGCTGCGCCTCGAGGTCCTCCTCCTCCGCCGCCTGACGGAGCTGCTCGCGGTACGCGGCCAGCGGACCCGCGGCGCGCCGCTCGGCCGCGGCCGCGCCGCGGAACGGGCGCGGCGTCATGCCGGCCTCGCGCGCGATCCGCCGCAGGTGCGGAAGCTCCCTGGCGCCGAGCAGGACCACGCCGCCCGCCCGCCCGTGGCGCGCCACCAGCTGCTCCGTGTCGAACGGCACGTCGTAGCTGACCGGCGTCCCATCCCCGACCGCCGAGGGATCCGCATCCGCTGCGGCAACGACGGCCTGGATCCCCGTCTCGCCCGCCGCGCCGATCCGGAAGCCCCGCACGGCCAGCATCTGCGCGACCTCGGCAGCCCGTTCATCCGTCCGGCAGAACACCACGATCGGGCCGGCCAGCGTCTCCTCGTCCAGCAGCGCGGCCAGCCGCACCGGCTTCTCCTCCTCGCGCACCGTCGCGAACCCGACCGCCGCCTGGCTCTGCGCCTCCGGTGCTCCGCGCTCCGTCGGACGGGGTGGCACCCAGAGCGCCCTGCGCACGTGCCGCTCGACGAGGTCCTCCACGGCCCCGTTCACCTCACCGGTCGTGACCAGCCGCTGCGCATCCCGCGGAAGCGATTGCGTCAGCGGCTCCAGCGCGTCCAGGCCCACGAGCGCGAGCAGCGCCGACGCGCCCACCAGCACCATTGCCTCCACCCGCTCCAGCTTCAGCCCCGACACCCGCACCCGCTCGAGCGCGCCGTCCACCGATGCGACCAGCACGTCCACCGACGGCGTCGGCGCCGCCCACCCGGGGACCAGCGCCCCGAGATCCAGGCCCGCCGCCATCGCGAACGCCGCGACCGTCTCCGCCAGCCGAGCCGCGTGCTCCTCGGTCGCGGCCACCACCAGCGCGCGCGGCGCCGGCGCCGGCCCCTCGGCACCCTCACCCTCTGCCGCTCGCTCGCCCACGGACTCCGCCAGCCGATCCAGCAGCGGCAGCGCCCATGCCGCCGTGACCCCCGAGCCCGACGACGCCTGCACCACCGCGTTGCCGCCCCGGCGGATCACCGGCACGGCGGCGCGCTGCAGCGTCGTGGGCGCGGCGAACCCCGCAGCCTCCACCGCCCGTACCAGCTCCGGCCTGAGCCCGAGCTCCGAGAACCCCTCTGCCATGTCCCGCTCCCCGTGGTGTCTTCCCGCTCGCTGCCCGCCCGGAAAGATAACGGCAGCGTGCGCGGACCGCCCACCCACCGCCCAAACATCCGCGCCCCCAACGTCTTGCCCCCTCGCCGGTGCGGCCCTAAGCTTCCGCCGCTACCCACCCGCCCTCAATCGACAACCAAGGCATTCCGGCGATGGAACAGCTCCAGCTCTGGCTCGGGAAGGCGAGCGGCCTCATCTGGGGCCTGCCGATGATCATCCTCCTCATCGGCACCGGCATCTATCTCACCATTCTGCTCCGCGGCATCCAGTTCCGACAGCTCAAGTACTCCCTCTGGCTCGCGCTCGTGAAGCGCAAGGAGGAGGGTGCCGAGGGCGACATCTCCCACTTCGCCGCGCTCATGACTGCCCTGGCCGCCACCGTCGGGGTCGGCAACATCGCCGGCGTCGCCACCGCCATCGCCGCGGGCGGGCCGGGTGCCCTCTTCTGGATGTGGATCACCGGCCTCTTCGGCATGGCCACCAAGTACTCCGAGGCCGTGCTGGGCGTCCGCTACCGCGAGGTCGATGCGCGCGGCAACATGGCCGGCGGCCCGATGTACTACCTGTCGCGTGGCGTGGGCGGCCGCCTCGGCCGCACGCTCGGCATCCTCTTCGCCCTCTTCGCCTCGATCGCCGCCTTCGGCATCGGCGACATGGTGCAGTCCAACTCCGTTGCCGATGCGCTCCGCTCCTCCTTCGGCATCCGACCGCTCTACACCGGCATCATCATCGCCGTCCTCGCCGGCCTCGTGATCCTCGGCGGCATCAAGAGCATCGGCCGCGTCACGGAGTTCTTCGTGCCGATGATGATCCTCTTCTACGTCCTCGGCGGCCTCATCGTCCTCGCCATCAACTGGCGCGGCCTCCCCGACATCGCCATCTACGTCTTCCGCAACGCCTTCACACCCACCGCGCCGCTCGGCGGCTTCCTCGGCGCCACCGTCCGCGACGGCATGCGATGGGGCTTTGCCCGCGGCATCTTCTCCAACGAATCCGGCCTCGGCACCGGCGGCATCGCCGCGGCCGCCGCCCAGACCAAACATCCGGCCAGTCAGGCCCTCGTCTCCATGACGCAGACGTTCATCGACACCATCGTCGTCTGCAGCATCACCGGCTTCGTCATCATCGCCACCCACAGCTGGACCATGCTCGACCCCGGCACCGGCACCGCGCTCACCGGCGCACCGCTCACCATGCGCGCCTTCAGCATTGGCCTGCCCGGGAACTGGGGCCACTACATTGTCTCGCTCGGCCTCGCCTTCTTCGCCTTCTCGACCGTGCTCGGCTGGGCCTACTACGGCGAGCGCGCCATTGAATTCCTCCTCGGCGCCCGCGCCATACCGATCTACCGCATCGTCTACATTATCGCCGCCTTCCTCGGCTGCTATGCCCTCGAGCTCCAGCACACCGCCGGCTTCCAGGCGGTCTGGTCCTTCAGCGATGTCATGAACGGCGCCATGGCCATCCCCAACCTCATCGGGCTGCTGCTCCTCTCCGGCGTCGTCGCCCGCGAGACGCGCTCATTCCTTGCCGAGGGCAGGCTCGCCCACAAGCCCGAGCCTGCCCCGGCCGGAGACTGAGCCCGCTCCCGCCCGCTCGGGGCGGCCGGGCAGCCCCGGCCGCCTCCGATCAGCACGGATATTGCACTCCCGGCCGGCCTCACGAGCCGGCCAGGAGCAACAAGCGTGGCGCCCTACATCCTGAAGCTCTTCGTGACGGGCACGACCCCGCGCGCGGACGTCGCGATCGCGAACCTCCGTCGAATCTGCGACGAGGAGCTCAGCGGCCAATACGATCTCATCATCATTGATGTGCTGAAGGACCCCCAGGCGGCCGAGGACGAGAAGGTCCTCGCCACGCCCACGCTCATCAAGCAGCTCCCCCCGCCCCTGCGCCGCGTCATCGGTGACCTCTCCGACAAGGAAAAGGTCCTGCTCGGCCTGAACCTCCGTCCCACACGCCCCCGCACCGCGGAGCAGGGCCCATGACCGACCCGGCACAGGATGGAATCAGCGTCGAGAAGCTGCCGACCGGCATCTCCAGCTTCGACATGATCGCCGAGGGCGGGCTCCCGAAGCGCCGCACGACCCTCGTCTCGGGCACTGCCGGGAGCGGCAAGACGGTCTTCGCCATGCAGTTCCTCGCCGCCGGCATCAACGCTGCCGGCGAGGCCGGCGTGTTCGTGACCTTCGAGGAGTCGCCCGACGACATCCGCAAGAACGTCCGCGGCTTCGGCTGGGACGTCCAGGCGTGGGAGGAGCGGGGCCTCTTCGCCTTCGTCGACGCCTCCCCCTCGCCCGAGACCGAGGTGATCCAGACCGGCGGCTACGATCTAGGCGGACTCCTCGCCCGCGTCGAGCACGCCGTCCACCGCGTAGGCGCCAGCCGCGTATCCGTCAACTCGCTGGGCGCCGTCTTCTCCCAGTTCTCCGACCAGTCGATCATCCGCAGCGAGCTGTTCCGCTTCGCCTCCGCGCTCAAGCGTATGGGCGTCACCGCCATCATGACCGCCGAGCGGACCGCCGACTACGGCGGCATCGCGCGCTTCGGCATCGAGGAGTTCATCGCCGACAACGTCATGGTCCTGCGCAACGTGCTGGAGGACGAGAAGCGCCGCCGCACCATCGAGATCCTCAAGTTCCGCGGCACCAACCACCAGAAGGGCGAGTTCCCCTTCACCATCACCAGCCGGCAGGGCGTCGTCGTCATCCCGCTCTCGGCCATCCAGCTCCGGCAGAAGTCCTCCAACATCCGCATCTCTTCCGGCAGCCCCGAGCTGGATGAGATGTGCGGCGGCGGCTTCTTCCGCGATTCCGTGATCCTCCTCTCCGGTGCCACCGGCACGGGCAAGACGCTCACCGTCACGCAGTTCCTCCAGGGCGGCGCCTCGCAGGGCGAGCGCTGCCTCCTGCTCGCCTTCGAGGAGAGCCGCGAGCAGCTGATCCGCAACGCCAGTGGCTGGGGCTTCGACTTCGAGAAGATGGAAGACGAGGGGCTGCTCCGCGTCGTCTGCGACTACCCCGAGGTCGCCGGCCTCGAGGACTGGCTGATCGAGATCAAGGCCATCGTCCAGAGCTTCCGCCCCGCCCGCATCGCCCTCGACAGCCTCTCCGCCCTCGAGCGAATGGGCACGCCAAAGGCGTTCCGCGAGTTCGTCATCGGCCTCACCTCCTTCATCAAGCACGAGGAGATCACCGGCCTCTTCACCTCCACTTCCGCCGCACTCATGGGCGGCACATCGATCACTGACGGCCACATCTCCACCCTCACCGACTCGATCGTCCTGCTCCGCTATGTCGAGATGTACGGCGAGATGAAGCGCGGCATCACGGTGCTGAAGATGCGCGGCTCGATCCACGACAAGGACATCCGCGAGTTCACGATCGACGGCGAGGGCATGCACATCGGCCGCCCCTTCCGCCACGTCACCGGCATCCTTGCCGGCTCACCCGTGCACCTCTCCCCCACCGACCTCGAGCGCGTCTGGACCCAGTTCGACTCTGACCTCGAGCGCCTCCCGCCACGCGCCTGAGCCGCACGGCGCAACCGCTGATCCCACAGGCACATGCCATGCAGAAGGGAATGGCTGTCCGAGCCGTCGAACCGCTGTATTCCACGCAGGCGAAGGGACCGGACGGACCAGATGAGAGAAGGCGCTGCGGCGCACCGGGTGTTGATCCTCGGCCCCGGCGACGCCGCCCGGAAGATCGAGCGAAGATTGCGCCACGCGACCTCGTCGAGCACCGAGATCACCAGCGTCGCGGCGGTGTCGGATGCGCTCGACCACCTCCGGCGCACCGGCGCCGAGCTCGCCCTGGTTCACCTCTCCGCCGCCCGCGATGGCGGCGACGTCGTCGCCGCGCTCCACGACGTGGATCCCGACCTCCCCGTGATTGCTCTCGGCCGGCGCGCCGAGGAGCAACGCCTGCGCCGCATCACTCGCGACGGTGCGGCCGAGTTCCTGCTCGATGAGGAGCTCGATGGCGACGGCGCCGCGCGCACCCTCGGCGGCGCCCTCGAGCGCTGCCGGCTGCGCCGGATCATCCAGGAGCAGGAGGCCGCCCTCGCCGTGGCCGAGGCCCGCTTCCACGCCATCATCGAGCGGACCGCCGATGGGATCGTGATCGTCGACGGCAACGGGATCACGCGTTTCGTCAACGCCGCCGCCGAGGCCCTGTTCGGGCGTGCCGCCGCGGAGGTCCTGGGCCACGATTTCGGCTTCCCCATCGTCGCCGGTGCCACGACGGAGATCGACCTCGTCCGCCGCGGCGGCGGCACCACCGTGGCCGAGCTACGCGTGGTCGAGACCACCTGGGAGGGGCAGTCCGCCGCGCTCGTCTCGCTCCGCGACATCACCGACCGCCGCCACGCCGAGGAGCGCGCCCGCCGCCTCGCCACCGAGCGTGCCGCCCGCGCCGCCGCGGAGGCGGCAGAGCGCCGCGCGCGCTTCCTGTCCGAGGCGAGCAGCGCGCTGGCCAACTCCCTCGACTACGATGCCACCCTGGGCACGCTCGTCCGACTCGGCGTGCCGTTCCTGGGGGACTGGTGCGTCATCGACGTGCTCGAGGGCGGCGGGCTGCGCAGGGTGGCGAGCGCGCACGTGGACGCCGCGGGCGAGAGTGTGCTGCAGAAGCTGGAGTCGGCGCCCCGACTCGGAGCGGACGACAACGACACCCCCGTCGCGCAAGCGATCCGCACCGGCGAGCCCGTCCTCATCCCCGAGGTCTCGACCGAATGGCTGCTCGGGCTGGCAAAGACCGACGCGCAGCGGGACGCGCTAGAGCGCCTCGCGCCGGGCTCGCTCCTCGTCGTCCCTCTGGTCGCCCGCGAGCGGCTGCTCGGCGCCCTGACGCTCGCCACCGGCGGCAGCCGGCGTCTCGGCCAGGCCGACCTCGAGCTGGCCCGCGAGCTCGCCCGCCGCGCCGCGCTCTCCGTGGACAACGCGCGCCTCTACCGCGAGGCCCAGGCCGCGAACCAGGCCAAGGCCGACTTCCTCGCCGTCATGTCCCACGAGCTCCGCACCCCGCTCAACGCCATCCTCGGATATGGCGACCTGATGCTCATGGGCATCCCGGACACGCTGCCCTCGCCCCTGAAGCGCCACGTCGAGCGCATCGGCCTCGCCGCCAACCACCTGCTCCAGGTCATCGACGAGATCCTCAGCTTCGCCCGGATGGAGGCGGGCCGCGAGGAGGTGCGCTTCCAGCCCGTCCCGCTCGCCCGCGTCCTCGAGGCGGTCGTCGCCGTGATCGAGCCCCTCGCCATGGACAAGGCGCTCGACTTCGAGGTACGCCTCCCCGACCGCGGCGTCGAGATCGAGACCGACACCTCCAAGCTGCGGCAGATCCTGCTCAACCTGCTGTCGAACGCGGTGAAGTTCACGGGCGCGGGACGTGTCTCGCTGCACGCTCGCGTGAAGGGGGACCACCTGGAGATGGAGGTGGCCGACACCGGGATCGGCATCCCGGCCGAACATCACCAGAGGGTCTTCGAGCCTTTCTGGCAGGTCGAGCACGCCGCCACCCGGCGGGCCGGAGGCACGGGCCTGGGGCTGACCGTGTGTCGTCGCCTGTCCAGGTTGCTCGGTGGTGAGCTCACGCTCGAGAGCCGCGAGGGCGCCGGCTCGATGTTCCTGCTGCGCCTGCCGCTCCGCTCCTCCCGACACGCGGACACGGCGGCGGAGGCCGCTCCCGATCCGGCCCCCGGCTTCCGCTCCCGCTCCGACCGGCCCTGGCCGCTGCGCGCCGCCGCCCGCCCCCCCGTCGCGACGCAGGCGCCGGAGGAGCCGCCGGCGCCTGCCTAGGCTAAGGCTAGAACACCTTGCCGCCCACGTCCTCGGGCTCGTACGGCAGCAGCGTCATGTAGTACTGCACGTCCAGATCGAGCCGCGATGTGCGCAGCTGGTCCGTCGACGCGTGCACCAGGTTCTCCAGCCCGTGGGGGTGCACCGAGATCTTCACGGTGCCGTCGCCGCCCCGCAGCATGATGGAGTGGCGGTCCTCCGCCACCTTCTCGAGCGGGAGCCGGCCCGTGAGCACCGTCTCCGCCTTGCGCAGCGCCTCCGCGATCCCGGCGGCGGTCCTCCGTTCGTAGCTCGCCATTCCTCGTCCTCGTCCGGCGCGGCCCCGGGAGCGCTTCACGCCCCTCCACCACGCTCCGATCCCAGCACCCAGGCGCGCAGCACGCCGTACGGCTGCAGCCCCACGAGCGCCTCGTCATCCACCAGGAAGGTCGGCACACCGCCGATCTCCCGCTCCAGCGCCTCCCGCTCCTCTTCCACAACCCGCTCGGCCCACCGGTCCACGCCGAGCCCCACCCCGAGCTCCTCCCGGTCCAGCCCCGCCTCCACCCCGATCTCCACCAGCACGTCGATCCGGCCAATGTCGCGGCCCTCCGCGAAGAACGCCCTGAACAGCGCGTCGTGCACCGGCTGGAAGCGGCCGTGCTCCGCTGCGAGCTTCGCCATCTCGTGCGCCTTCCTGGAGCGCGGCTGGACCTCCGGCTGCCGCATCCCCACGCCGAGCGCGGCCGCCAGCGGCAGGATCGTGTCGCGCCAGTGCCGCGCCAGCCACGGCGCGGCTGGATCGGGAAGCGGTACCGGCGCCGGCCTGAGCTCGTACGCCCGGTACTCCGTCTCCACCTCACCCTCCGCCCTCAGCCGCGTCAGCGCGGCCTCCGCCAGGCAGCTGAACGGGCACACGTAGTCGCTGTAGACCACCAGGCGCCGCATCTTTGAAATCTGGCCGCCCGCCCGGGCGCCGGCAACCCGATCCGCTTGCCCGCTCCACCGCGCGCGCCGATATTCCGCCCCTGGACCCGCGGCCGAGGCCGCCGTCGCGCCGATCCCCGCATCCCCCCGAGTCCAATGCATCTCAGCCAGAACGTCCGCGAACTCCAGCCCTCCGCCACGCTCACGATCTCGAACCTCGCGCGCGAGCTGCGCGCCCGCGGCCGCGACATCGTGGACCTCAGCGCCGGCGAGCCCGATCTGCCCACGCCCCGCTTCGTCCGCAACGCCGGCATCGAGGCGATCGAGCAGGGGCACACCCGCTATACCGCCGTGGCGGGAGTGCCGGCGCTTCGCGAGGCGATCGCCCTTTCGCTCTCCCGCCGCTCCCGCGCCAGGATCGATCCCGCCGGCATCGTCGTGAGCACCGGTGCCAAGCAGGCCCTCTTCAACGCCTGCTTCTCGCTCTTCGGGCCCGGAGACCGCGTGCTGCTCCCGGCTCCATACTGGACGAGCTACCCGGCGTTGATCGGCCTCTCGCGTGCCGAGCCCGTGATCGTTCCAGGCGACGAGGCTCGCTCGTTCCGCGTCTCCACCAACGACCTCGACGCCGCCTACACCCCCGCGGTCCGCGGCCTCATCCTCAACTCGCCCGCGAACCCCACCGGCGCCGTGTACTCCCAGGACGAGATCCGCGCCATCGTGGCCTGGGCCGCCGAGCACGACGTCTGGGTGCTGAGCGATGAGATCTACGGCCCCCTCTGCTACACCGGCCCGCGCGCGCCCGGCGTGCTCGACCTCGAGCCCGGCCTGCTCTCCCGCGTCGTCCTCATCGACGGCGCCTCCAAGGCCTTCGCCATGACCGGCTGGCGCATCGGCTTCTCCTATTGCGCGCCCGAGCTCGCCGCCCGCTTCGCCGCGCTCCAGAGCCATGTGACTTCCAACCCCGCCTCGCCCTCCCAGTACGCCGCCCTTGCCGCCTTTTCGGCCGATGGCCGTCGCGCCGACGCCATCGATGAGATCACCGACGCGTTCCGGCGCCGCCGCGAGCTCGTCATCCGCCTCCTCGACGAGAACCTGCCCGACATCCCCTATGTACGCCCCGATGGCGCGTTCTACGCCTTCCTGCGCATCGACGGCTTCTTCGATGAGCGCGCCGCCAGCTCCACCGCTCTCTGCGAGCGGCTCATCGAGGAAGCCGGTGTCGTCCTGATCCCCGGCGCCGCCTTCGGAGAGGACCGGTATGCCCGGCTCTCCTTCGCGGTCTCCGACGAGACGCTCCGCGAGGGCGTCAGCCGCCTCGCCCGTGCCCTCGCGGGTGCCGGCTCGCCGTCCGGCGCCGCCTCCGCCTGAGCGCCCACACCATGGCCGGAGCCTCGCCCGATCCCGCCGCCCTCGGCGCCTACACCGAGCGCCTCTTCGCCCACGAGGACGCGCTCCTCCTCGAGCTCCGCGCCGAGATGGAGCGGCGCGGCTTCCCGCCCATCCAGGTCTCCGCCGAGGAGGGGCGCCTGCTCCAGCTCCTGCTGACCACCGTCGGCGCCACCCGCGTCCTCGAGATCGGCACCCTCGGCGGCTACAGCGCGCTGTGGATGGCCCGCGCGCTTCCCGAGGATGGGCGCCTCGTGACCCTCGAGATCGAGCCGGAGCACGCCGCCCTCGCCCGCGAGTTCGCCGACCGCGCCGGGCTGGCCGACCGCATCGACGTCCGCCTCGGCCCGGCCGCCGATTCCCTCGCCGCGCTCGAGGCCGCGGGCGCCGGCTTCGACGCGTGCTTCATCGATGCCGACAAGGAGCCGTACCCGGACTACCTGGCCGCCGTCCGCCGCATGGTCCGCGTCGGTGGGCTGATCATGGGGGACAACGCGTTCCGCGATGGGGATGTGCTGGAGCAGGAGCGTGACGCCGGCGCCGAGGGGGTACACCGCTTCAACGAGGCGCTCGCCGCGGACCCGGGCCTGCTGTCCACCATCATCCCCGTCCGCGATGGCCTGGCCGTGGCGGTCGTGCTTCAGCCCACCCGCGCCACCGCCGCCCGCGCGCCGGCCACGTAGCTTCCGCCGAACAGGTTGACGTGCACCAGCAGGTAGTACAGCTGGTAGACCGCGCGGCGCGCCTCCACGTACCCGGGCCGGAGCGGCCACGCCTCCCTGTACGCCGCGTGGAACTCCGCCCGAAATCCGCCGAATAGCTCGCTCATCGCCAGGTCTACCTCGCGGTGACCGTAGTAGATCGAGGGATCCACGAGCGCCGGCGCATCCGTCGTCATGTGGACGTTGCCGCCCCACAGGTCGCCGTGCAGGAGCGACGGTCCATCCGCGGCGGCTGCCTCCCCGAGCAGCCCGTCCAGCCGGTCGAGCAGCGCGGCGAAAGCGCGCCGGTCCGCGCCCGAGAAGTGCCCGCTCGCATAGGCCCGGCGCAGCTGCGGCAGCAGCCGCCGCTCGCGCCAGAAGGCCGGCCACCGCGCCATCCAGCCGTTCTCCTGCGGCAGCGAGCCGATGAAGTTGTCGGCCGGCCAGCCCCACGCCTCCGCCGTCGCGCGGTGCAGCGCCGCGAGACCCGCACCCAGCCGCCGCCAGGCCGCCGCGCCGCCGTCGCCAGGCTCCATCCACTCGAGCAGCAGCCACGCGGGAGCCTCCGCCGCGCTGCCCAGCACCTCCGGGACCCGCACCGCACCCGCGGCCGCCAGCGCCTCGAGCGCCTCCGCCTCCGCCGCGAACATCCGCGAGGCCCCGTCCGCCCACTTCAGGAAGGCGACGTCCCCCGACTCCGACTCCACTCGCGCCGTAGGGCTCACGCACCCCCCGCCGACCGGCGCGCCGCTCGCGATCCGTACGATCCGGCCGAGGCGGGCCGACCACGCCGCCTCGGCGCCCCCGCGCACGCCGGGCGGAACCCTCAAATCCCCCGCTCCTTCCGGATGTGCGCGAGCAGCCCCCGGCACGCGCGCTCGATCATCTCGTACACGTCGTCGAAGCCGCCCGGCCCGCCGAAGTACGGGTCCGGCACTTCCGCCTCGGAGCCGCCCTGCGCGTCGAAGGCGCGCAGCAACTGCACCTCCGCACCCTTCGCCGCCGCCTCGAGCGGCCGGAGCCGCGCCAGGTTCTCGGCGTCCATCGCCAGCACGTAGTCGAACGTCGCGAGATCCGATGCCGCGACCTGCCTCGCCCGGCTCGTCAGCTCCACCCCCCGCCGTACCGCAACGGCGCTCGCCCGCTCATCCGGCGGCTCCCCCGTGTGCCAGGACGAGGTCCCCGCGGAGTCAACCTCGAAGCGGTCCGCGAGCCCCGCCCGCCGCACCACCTCCCGGAATACCCCCTCCGCCATCGGCGACCGGCAGATGTTGCCAAGGCAGACGAAGAGCACCCGGATCCGTCCATCCTCGGTGCCCATCCTGGCCGGCTCCTTGCTCAAGCCGCCCCCATGTTCGACTGGATCACCGGCTGGGTCGGCTCGCTCGGCGTCTTCGGCATTGCCCTGCTGATGCTGCTCGAGAACATCATCCTTTTCCTCCCCTCCGAGCTCATCATGCCGCTCGGTGGCTTCCTGGCCGCGCGCGGCGACTTCAACTTCTGGCTCATGCTCCTCGCGGGCTTCATCGGCTCCCTGATCGGCTCGCTCCCCTGGTACATCGTCGCACGCTCGATCGGCAGGGAGCGCACCACCGCATGGCTGACCCGCCACGGCCGCTGGCTCGGACTGCGCCGCCGCGAGATCGACCGCGCCGACCGCTGGTTCGACCGCCACGCCACGGGCGCCGTCTTCCTGGCTCGCGTGACGCCGGGCATCCGCCCCCTGATCGGCCTCCCCGCCGGCTTCGCCCGCATGCCCTGGCACTCCTTCGTCCTCTTCACCGCTCTCGGCACCGCCCTCTGGGTCGCCGCCCTCGCCTGGGCCGGCCGCCTGCTCGGCCGCCGCTGGAAGCAGGTCGCCGACACCGCGCGCCCCATCATCTGGATCACCCTCGCCCTCCTCCTCCTCGCCACCCTGATCTGGCTCGCGCGCCGCGCCCTCCGCCACCACCACACCCCCTGACCCCACCCCTCACCCTCACCCTCCCTCACCCCAATCCCAATCCCCACCCTCACCCCCACCCTCACCCTCCCTCTCCCTCTCCCTCTCCCTCTCCCTCTCGAAGCACCCCCAACGCCCACCTCCCCTCCGCCGTCCCCCCGAACCGCTCCGCCAGCCGATCGAGCTCCGGTCGGGCCGCCGCCGGCTCGTGCAGCCGCTCGATGCACAGCTCCGCGATGCTCCGCAGCACCATCGCCTCCGTCCCCGGCCCGAGATGCGCTCGCCTGAGCGCCCGGCGGTACCAGCCTACGGCCTCGCCAAAATTGCCCCGCCTGCGCAGCAGCATCGCCGCCCGCAGGTACGGTTCCGGCTCCGCCGGCCGGCGCTCCGCCGCCGCCGCGTAGGCGACCAGCGCCGCTTCGGTCTGCCCCCGGCCCGCCAGCGCATCCGCCGCCGAGTAGTCGCTCCGCGCGCGCCCCGCGCCCCCCGAGAGCAGGAAGCCGACGGCGGCGTCGATCGCGCCGCCACAGAAGATCTCGCCCAACAGAAACGAGTACGCCGCCCACCCCGCCGCCCCGGCCGCCATGCTCGACCACGCCTGCGTGTGCGCCGCCGCGGCCGTAAGCGCACCGAACGCCGCGCCTACCGCGGTGTCCCGGACGAGCAGCGTGAGGGTCGAGCCCGCCTGCGCGCCCCCCGAGAGCAGCCCCCGCACGAGCGGCTCCAGCCGCTCGGCCGAGTGCAGCACCAGCAGGAACGCGCCCCCACCCAGCACCGCGGCCAATGCGCCCGGGACGTCCCACGCCCCCGCTCCCGCGGCGCCGTACAGCACGCCGGCAAAGAGCGCAATCGGGTACGTGAACGCTCGCCGGCAGCGGCGGTCCGCACCGGCTCCATCCTGGTCCAGTTGCCCGCTCACGAGGCAGTCCGCTCCTGTCGAGGCGCGTCCGCTTGACGCCCGCCGGGGCGCCGCTCATCCTACCCGCCCACGTCCCTGGTCCGCCCTGTCCGGAAGGAGCCTCTGCATGCGGCCTCGCGCGATGCCGCCATCCGCCCTGGCCGCCTGCGCCCTCGCCCTCTTCGCCGCGAGCCTCGCCGGCTGCGGCTCGCCCCGCGCCGGGCGCGGCCCGCCGTCCGGCGATTCCGTGGCCGGCGCTGCGACGCCCGGCGCCGCAGCCCGCACCGCTCCACCCCTCGGCGCCCCCTCGAGTGACGGCGTCGCGTGCCCGGTGGTGCTCGACACCGCCGCGCTGCCGGCCTCCCTCCACGAGTCCAGCGGCGTGGCCGCCAGCCGGCGCCATCCCGGCGTCTTCTGGACGCACAACGACTCCGGCGGGCGCCCCGTCGTCTACGCCGTGGACGCCACGGGTCGGTTGCTCGGCTCGGTGACGATCCTCGGCGCGGCCAACATCGACTGGGAAGACATCGCCCTCGCCCCCTGCCCGGACGGGGCCGGAGACTGCCTCACCATCGCCGACACGGGCGACAACGCCGAGCGACGCCAGGACATCGTGCTCTACCGTGTCCCGGAGCCGGAACCGTCCGCCACCGAAACCCCGCCCGCCGTCCGGATCCCGCTCCGCTACCCCGATCACCCGCGCGACACCGAGGCGCTCTACGTCCTCCCCGATCGGGCCGCGTATCTCGTGAGCAAGGGCCGGAGCGGCCCCATCGAGCTGTACCGCGTTCCGCCCGCGGGCGGCGTGCTCGAGCCGGTCGAGCGGATTGCGCCCCGGCCCGCCGAGCTCGGCGACGAGGTCACCGCCGCCGCCGCCCGTCCCGACGGCCGCGTCGTGGCCGTCCGCACCTACGCCGCGCTCTACTTCTTCCGCGTGGGCCCCGACGGCCACCTAACGCCCATGCCGCCGCGCGCCGGCATCGACTTGGCCAGCGTGGCGCAGGTCCAGGGGGAAGGTCTCGATCTGCTCCAGGATGGCACGGCCGTGCTCACCAGCGAGGCGGGACCCGGCGGCACCCGCGGCGCCATCGCCCGGATCCGCTGCACCATCCCCTGACTGCCGCCCGCCCGGCGGCTCAGCGCTGCTCCAGGTACCGCTTCAGCGCCAGCGCCGAGTTGTGCTCCACGTCCGCCGCCGCATAGACCAGCGTCACGTTCCCGCGCTCCAGCTCCTTCCGCAGCATGCCGACCACGCTCCGATGCTCGCTCAGCTCCGCCCAGTAGCGCCGCACGAATTCCTCCCAGCGTGCCGGCTCGTGGTCGTACCAGCGCCGCAGCGCGGGGCTCGGCGCCACCTCCCGCAGCCACAGGTCCAGCGAAGCCCGCCGCTTTGTCACGCCCCGCGGCCATAGCCGCTCCACCAGCACCCGCGTACCGTCCCCCGGGGACGGCGCCTCGTAGATGCGCTTCAGTCGCAGCTCACCGGCCATTCGAGTCGTTCCCTCGCGAGGGCATTGCCGCGCCGCCGCGCGCGCTCGGCGCCCCTACACTAGGACCCCCGCGAAGCCGGGGTCAAGCAATGGTGCCCGGAACCGCCTCGATGCCCTCCGTCGGCTATCCCATAAGATGCGCAGGCACAATGGTTTGTGGCGAACGAAACACGCGCCGCCGGCACGGATGCTGCACCGTTTTGACCCTGCCGGAGACCGCAACCGGGGCCCGCGGACCGTCGAATCGACCTCAGGCTAACCAGGCGTCAGGAGCCTCATGATCAGCAGCGACCGAACCGCGACCGCCCGCCGTCGGACCCGCTCCGGCGGATACACCGTGCGTGCCCGCCGCTGGCCGGGCCGGCCTCCGTTCGACGGCGCCGGCCGGCCGTATGGCGGCTGGGCACGGGCGTTCGACGCGGCCGTTCCGGAGGATGCCGAAAACCCCTTCCTTCGCCGTCGCCACGGCGAGGTCGAGTGGCACGACCACGAGAGGCGTGCGCATGACCGCCGCGCCGGGATCGACCGCCGCGACGACGGAGATCGCCGCCGCACCGACCGCCGCACGAGCCTGCTCCAGCGAGGTCGCGACTTCGCCCAGCGCTTCCGCGAGCCGATCATCGGCCTCACGATCGCGGGCGCGGCCGCGCCTCTGATCCGGGCCGGCAGCCGCTCGGCGGCCGCCTCCGCGGCGCCGGCGCCGGCGCGCCAGCCCGGGCCCGCCTCCGCCGCCACCGCGCGCGGGACGGATCCTGACGCCGCCGTAGGGGCGCGTTGGGCCAACGCCGAGCGCGACTCGGTGATCAGCCGCGCCACGGGCGCATACAACATCTCGCCCCAGCTGGCCGCGTCGATCTACGACCATGCCCGACAGGAGGGCATCAAGCCCGAGCTCGCCTTCGGCCTCGTCCGCACCGAGAGCGCGTTCGACCCGCGCGCCATCAGCAGCGTCGGTGCCCGTGGCCTCACGCAGCTCATGCCGCGCACCGCCCGGTGGCTCCAGCCCGGCACGCGCGCGACGGACCTGTACCACCCCCAGACCAGCCTGCAGCTCGGGTTCCGCTATCTGCGCCACCTGCTCGACAACTACAACGGCAACGAGCATCTCGCGCTGCTCGCCTACAACCGCGGCCCCGGGACGGTGAACCGCATCCTGCGGCAGGGCCGCAACCCCGCCAACGGGTACGCGCAGAAGGTGCTGGGCTTCGCCAGCCGCGTCGCCCCCTGAGCCCGCGGCGCGCGCCGGCACCTCCGCCCCCCGGCCGGTGTAGCCGAGAGAACTCGAGACCCGGGGGACGAAGTGCAGCGCGGATTCCGTAATGTCGTGCCGGCGGCGCTTCTGGCGCTTGCCGGGCTGGCCGCTCCGGCCGCCGCCCAGCACATCGATACGCTGGGCATGCGTGCCCACACCTATTTCCTGTCGAGTGACCTGCTCCAGGGTCGCGGAACCGGGACCCGCGGCGCTCATCTCGCCGCCGCCTACCTGGCCTCCGAGCTCCGTCGGCTGGGGCTCCAGGGAGTGGGCCCCGGGGGTGCCTACCTTCTGCCCGTCCCGCTCCAGGCCGCCGATGTGAACGACGCCACCACCACCCTCTCCGTCGCCGTGGGCGCCGACACCCTCGTCTTCCACTCGGGAATCAACTTCGTCCTGAATACCGGCGCACGCGCCGCGTTCCACGACATTGCCGGCCCCGCCCTCTTCGTCGGAACCGCCGCCCAGGCCGACGGGGCGCTCGAGGGCCGCAGCGACGTCGCCGGCAGCGTGCTGGTCGTGGCCGGAACCCTCGGCGCCGATGCCGCCACGCTCATCCCGGACTGGATCCGCCGCGGCGTGGCCGGCGTCATATTGGTCGTCCCCGACGCCGACCGCTTCCGCCTCCTCGCCGACTCCCGCGGCGGCGCCCGCATGTTCCTCGACGGCGCTGGCATGGACGATCCGGTCTGGCAGCCCGCGCTCCCCGAGATGGTGGCCGGCCCCGATGTCGCTCGCGCCCTGCTCGCCGGCGCACCCCTGGACGAGACCATGGTGGATGGCCATTCGCGGATCCGGGCGCTCCCGCTCGCGCGCTCCGTGACCACCCACGTGGTCGTGTCCTTCCGCCGTGTCGATGCCGCCAACGTCGCCGCCCTGCTCCCCGGCCGCGACCCCGCGCTCAGCCACCAGGTCGTCGTCTACACCGCGCACTACGACCACCTCGGCATCGGCGCGCCCGACCAGTCCGGTGACTCCATCTTCAACGGGTTCTCCGACAACGCCGCCGGCGACGCCATGCTCCTCGCCATCGCGGAGGCCATGAAGACAAGCCCGCCGGCCAGGTCCGTCCTGTTCCTGTTCCCGACCGGCGAGGAGCGAGGCCTGCTCGGATCCACGGCGTACGCCGCCGCGCCCGCCATCCCGCTCGCCCGCACCGTCGCCGTGATCAACCTCGACGCCGGCGCCCCGCCCGCCCCCCCGCTCGACTGGCGGATCGCCGGCGGCACCGCCTCTAGCCTCGGCGCCGAGGCCGTCCGCATCGCGAAAGCGCACGGCTGGACCGCCACATCCTCTCCGCCGTCGCCCAACTCCGACTACTGGCCGTTCCTGGCCCGCGGCGTCCCGTCCGCGTTCATCATCCCCGGGCCCGACTGGGAGGGCGTGGGCGCCGCTGAGAAGGCGCGCCTGGATGCCCGCTGGGAGCACTACCACCAGCGAGGCGACGAGTGGAAGCCCGACTTCCCTTTCGTCGGCCTCGCCCGCTACGCCCGCCTCGCGCTCGAGCTCGGAATGCACGTCGCCGACGCCCCTGCACGCCCCAAGCTCCTCTCGGCCGGCCGCTGACCCGGATAGTGCCGCGTCACAGCCCCCACCCGCCTTCCCGCCGTTTGACGGCCGCCCCCACTTGCAGCGCTCCCCGTCCAGTCCCAGTTTGCCGGTGCGGAATCATGCGGCGACGCCCGAGCGGGCGCCGCCGCTTCTCACTTCGAGGGAGGTCTCGATGCCGAAAGCCGAGCGCAGCGCCAGCGTCGTATGGCAGGGGAAGCTCGCGGACGGGAGCGGACGCGTGCGGCTGGCCAGCGGCGCCCTGGATGAGTTCCCCGTCACCTGGGCCTCCCGCGTGGAGAGCTCCGATGGCCGCACCAGCCCGGAGGAGCTCCTCGCCGCCGCGCACGCCGCCTGCTTCTCCATGGCGCTCTCGCACGCCCTGACTGGCAAGGGACATCCGCCCGCCGAGCTCCACGTCGCCGCGACCTGCACGATCGAGAAGCTCGACGCCGGCTTCACCATTACCAGCATGCGGCTCCGCGTCGAGGGTGACGTGCCCGGGATCACGGAGGCCGGATTCCAGGAGGCCGCGAACGGCGCGAAGGCCGGCTGCCCCGTCTCCCGCGCCCTCCAGGGCAACGTGGACGTGAGCCTCGAGGCCGCCCTCCGCGTCTGAGACAGTGCACGTCCTGGTCGATCGTTTCCGGAGTACGGTCAGCACCGAGCCGGGTCCGTCGTCGGGCTCTCTCGCGCGGAGGCGCGGGAGGTCCGCGGCGGCGCGGAGGATGCCATGAGTTCACCGCGACTCCGCGGGCCTCCGCGTCCCTGTGAGAGACAGGCACCCCGGCGGTCTCGGGAACGCGCGTCGTCGGACCCTCTCATCTCGCGGCGGGGTTTGCCCGCCCGCCCCGCCCCGCCGCCCACGCGTCCGCCGCAGCCGCGAACCGCCGTACGATCGCGCCTGCCGCCTCCACCGCGTGGATCCCGTCCACGCTCCTGCCCGCCTGGAAGTAGTCCGCGTACGCCGAGCCCCGCAGCGAGGACCGCTTGAGCTTCCACGCGGCCTGGAGCTGGTACAGGAGCCGCATCGCGTGTTTCGTGCGCCGCCCCCTGAGCATCCGTCGCGCCAGCCACCCCGCCTTCGTGCCCACCCGCTCGATGTACGGCGTCCGAATCACCGCCAACGGCACTCCCGTCACCTTCTCCGTGATCGCAATGTCATCGGCGTTCGCCTCCAGGATCGCCCTCTGGTAGTCCGGATGCACCCGGCACTCCGTCGTCGCGATGAAGCGGGTGCCCATCTGCACCCCGGCATAGCCGAGCGCGAGCGCCCCGACGAATCCCGCCTCGTCGCCGACGCCGCCCGCGCACACCACCGGAACACCCAGGTCGCCCAGCTCGTCCATGAGCTGCTCCGGCGTCCTCGGGCCCGCGTGTCCGCCCGCTCGGCTGTTCACCGCGATCAGTCCCCGCACCCCGTTGTCCAGCGCCTTCAGCGCCCACTTCCGCTCCGTCACGTCGTGGTACACGATCCCGCCAGCCCGCCCCACCCGCTCCACTACCCAGCGCGGGTTGCCCAGCGACGTCACATAGAAGCGCACCCCCTCCTCCAGCGCCACCTCCAGCCATCCCCTCCATCCGCCGCCGATACGCCTTCTGCGACCGCTCCACGATGACGTTCATCCCGATCGGCTTCGTCGTCAGCCGTCGGATGAGACGCACCCCCTCCCGAAACTCGTGGCCGTGCACGTACACCAGCGACATCGGCTGCAGGATCCCCAGCGCCCCCGCCTTCGAGGCCGCCGCCACCAGCTCCGGGTTGCTGCACGGGTACATCGCGCCGCACAGGATCGGAACCCCTACTCCCGCATCGCGCGTCAGCGCCGTCTCGATTCCCACGCTCATCTCGCCTCCCGCGGCCCGATCCGCCACCGCACACGCGCCCGCGCCACCACTTCCCCCGCCTCGTCCCGGATCTCGGCCGGGAACGTGTGCTCGCCCTCCACCCGCCAGTCCGGAATCGCCGTGTCGCACAAGCCCGTCATCCGCCCTCGCCCCTTCTTCACGTAGTCCACCTCCAGGCCCACCGGGATGCCCCGCGCCTCCGCCGGCAAGCCGTACGTCACCGCCAGCCCCGACACCAGCTCCGCCAGGTTCGCCAGCGCGATCGCGTGCACCGAGCCCAGATGGTTCCGCACCCGCCGCCGGCCCGCCATCAGGATCCGGCAGTGGCCCGCCCTCAGTTCCACCACCCGAGGCCGGATCGTGCCGGAGTACGGCACCACCAGCGAGATCACCCGGCTGAACGTCCAGCGGCCGCCCGGAATCCCCGACAGCCGGTCCCAGCTCGTCCGCACGAACCCCTCCGGCGACGCCAGTCGCATCCCGCCCCCTTTCCCGCTCGGCCTTGATCCCCCAGCCCCTGGCCCCATCCCCTGAAACGGCTGTTTTCCACCACCCCGTCCTGTTCCCACTCCCCACCGCAACCCCCTGCCCGCGGCCCCCTTCCACCCCCTCACCACTCCTACAACCACCGTTTGACCCACCCCACTTCGACAGAATTCCAATGGGGATTGGAAACACCGATTCCCCACCCGCCGTGCCCCTTGAGCTTGGAGGCGCAATTGCTTATGTTTAGACCCGGTTCCGAGCGAACTGCCCGACCCGGGAACTCAGGCGGAAAATAGAGGATTTTGAGCTTGTGGGCGGATCGCCGCGAGGTCGCGTGTGGTCCGATTGATGGCATTGAAAGGAGACCCGCGCTTGGCTACGACGATGTTGAAGGGCACGCCGCGCAGGCGGGTGCAGCTCGGAGAGATGGCGGACAACGCGCTCGTGGCGGCGCACCTCGAGGGCCACCCCGGGGCGTTCAACGAGCTCTACGGGCGCTATCATGACAAGCTGGTCCATTTCATTGCGCGCAAGACCGGCGACCGCGATCGCGCCGAGGATCTGGTCCAGGAGGCGTTCATCCGGGTCACCCGGCATCTGCACCGCTTCGACCAGTCGAAGAAGTTCTCGACCTGGATCTACACCATCGCGGGCAACCTGTCCAAGAACGAGCTGCGCAATCGCTCGCGGAGTCCGCTGGTCCTGTTCCAGAAGCTGACCACGCACTGGGACCCGGACCACCGGCCCCTCCAGTTCGAGGACCTGAGCAACCGGCCGGACGATCTGTACCGCAAGCGCTTCCTCCAGGACCTGGTGGAGCGTACGGTCGAGCAGCTGCCCGAGCACCACCAGCTCGTCTTCCGGCTCCGCGAGCTCGAGGGCAAGAGCTACGAGGAGATCGCCGAGATCACCGGCGTGAACCTCGGCACGGTGAAGAGCCGGCTGCACCGCGCCCGGACCAGCTTTGCGGAGCGGATCGAGCCGCACCTGAACTAGGCGATGTTTCCCGTCCGCCAAAAGGCGCCGCGCCCACTCCCGGGCGCGGCGCCTTTCGCATCCCCGCCCGTCCGCTCACCGCCCGCACGTCACCCCGTCGGGACCCGCCGAGAACGTGAACCAGCGTCGCCCCCCGCTCAGCGTCTGCTCGACCACGGAGCCGCATGGCACGCGCGCCCGGCCGGCGTCGATCACCAGCGCGGGCCGGCCCTGGATCTCCAGCCGGAACTCGCGCGCGTCGCGCGGCAACACGATCGCGAGCGAGGTCGGCCCCTCGAG
Organism: uncultured Gemmatimonadales bacterium; assembly: GCA_963708135.1. Classification (GTDB taxonomy): domain Bacteria; phylum Gemmatimonadota; class Gemmatimonadetes; order Longimicrobiales; family RSA9. The sequence continues at coordinate 3,985,206 of OY970192.1, forward strand.
CGGCGGCAGCGCCAGCCGTCCAGCGCTGGGCCTGGGGACCGAGATCGGCCGGCTGCCCAGGATGCGGAAGCTGTTGCCTTCCCAGCGGACCGTCAGGGCCCGCAGGCTGGAGGCATCGGGAAGGGAGACGACGGCCGGCGGCATCCCGGCAAGGTAGGCGGGCTGGAGCATCGCCTCCCCCGAGCTCGGCGCGGGCGGCGCCGGCAGCGCCTCGGCCGCACGCTCGCCGTACGGCCGCGGCGGCTTCCACGAGTAGGACGCGCTTCGCTCGAGCGTGCCGAACGTCTGGGCCGCGCCAGCACCGGGCAGCCGCACGCGCACGGCAGCCTGCTCGGGCACGACGACGAGATAGTCCACCCGTGTTGCCCCGGCGGAGGTGAGCGTCAGGCGCTCGCGCGTGTCCGAGATCCCGAACCCGGCGAAGCCGTTCGCCGCCCGGGCGGTCACCTCGACCTGTCCCCGCTGTCCGTGGATCACGTGCACGGTGCCCGGCGCGTCCGACTGTACGTCCACCGTCAGACTCGAGCCGAGGAACGTGAACAGGCGGTGCTCCGTCGGCTGCAGCACCACCGCCTGCTGTGCGCGGGCCACGCGCGGAAGTGCCGCCCCGGCGGCGAGCGCGGCCACCACCATCGTAAGCGCTTTCATGATCTCTCCTTTCCGCTGCACCGGCCGACCCGGGCGAGGGGCACCGTCGGCTTTCCCATGGTACCCGTCCGGGCCGGCAAGGGTCGGCGAGCGGCCTGCGGCCTCAGCCGCCGCTCGTATCGGGCGGCGGCGAGGGCGACGTCGTGCCCGCGGCGGGCTCCACGTTGAGGTACAGTGTCTTCTGCAACGTCCACCCGGACTCCGGCTGGAGGGCCGCTTCCTGGACGCGTTGCGAGGACTCCGCGGGCGTCGCCTGCTCCAGCGTGCCCGTCAGCCCCGTCAGCTGCTGGCCGGGCTGCGCCTTCGCCCCCGACTCCACCCACAGGACGTCGTTGCCGGAGCGCAGCCAGAAACCGGTCCCCGTGGGCTTCCCCACCACCACCCCGCGCGCGCTCACGCGCTGCCCCACGTCCTCGGGCCCGAGCGGCAGGAGGCTGGAAAGCTCCACCGCCGTCCCCTCCGGCGCCCCGGGCGCAGGCATCGCCGCGGGTGCGGCCGGCGTCTCCGGCTGCGTTCCCGGGGGCGCCTCGGCCGCCCGCGTCGTCTTGCGCGTGTTGACCAGCGCGGCAATGCCCCAGATGAGCAAGGCGAGCACCACCAGCCCCACGAGCCAGGGAATGACCGACGGCCCCTGACGCTTCTCGAGATTGATGTCCACCATGGTTCATATCTCCTTGTGCCGCAACTATTTCGCGCTCTAGTGGCGCACCCTTGTCCGGCACCCAGCAGCAGCAAGTTGTGTTCCCCATCCGGGACGACCGGCACTCGCGGATGCGCCACGGGGCGAGGTCGCTTCCGCGCCCCCGCCCCGACCCAGCGTGAAGCCCCCGAGGGCTACACGATCTGCTTCTTGATCCGGATCCCGCGTCGCTCCAGCTGCCGCACGTATTCCTCGGCCGGCACCACCTCGTCCGGCGTGGCCACGCCCGCGCCGCCCGTCTTCCCCTCCGCCTGCAGCTGCCCGGTGATGGAGAGCGAGTAGCCGGTCGTCCGCTCCATCGAGCTGATGCCGTTCTTCTCGTCGAAGTAGTCGAGCATGTCGTAGACGATCCGGCGCGGCTCCCCGTCCTTCCGCCCATCCACCTCCACCCGCATCGCGACCAGGTCCTTCCCGCCGGTGCGCCTGAGCCGCGGCTCCACCACGGCGATGAACAGGTCCCGCGGCACCACCTCCTGCCCGTCCACGGCCACCGGTTCGAGCCCGAGCAGACCCAGCTCCCGCACCGCGCGCATGATCGAGGCGTGCCCGGGGTAGCGGAGCGTCTTGTACTGCATCTCGCGCACCCGCCCCTCGTAGCGCCAGGGCAGCGTGGACAGGCCGCCGCCCGTCTGGAACGCCTCGAGGATCCCGACCGGCGCGGGAAAATCCACCGGCTCGAGCTCGGAGAGAGCGTCCACCTGCTTCGGCTTCCCCTCGCGCAGCACCCACGCCGGCGTGGTGTAGTAGTCGAGCACGCCGTGAAGCGAGTAGACGATCTGGTAGTTCAGCGGCGGCTCCGGGTGCTGCGGCAGCCCGCCGACGCGGATCTTGACGGAATCCGTCGCCTCCAGCTCGCGGATCCCCTGCGCGGCCAGGATGTTCACCATCCCGGGCGCCAGCCCGCAGTCGGGGATGACGCTCGCGCCCCTCTCCTTCGCGCGCCCATCCAGCTCCAGCTGCTGGAAGACGATCTGCGTGTTGCCGCCCAGGTCACAGTAGTGGACGCCCGCGTCCACCGCCGCCACCGTCGCGTCCAGGTTGAAGTAGTACGGCAATGCGTTCATGCACACCCGCCGCCCCTCCATGACCCTGCGCAGCGCCGCGGTGTCGCGCGCGTCCAGGGTGACCAGCTCCAGCCGCGCGTCCCCGCGGTACGTCGCCAGGAACGGCGGGATCGCGTTAACATCAATGTCCGCCAGCGTCACCCGCTCCACCGCTTCGTTCTGAAGCAGGTCGTACGCGCACGCCGAGCCCTGTAGCCCGGCCCCCAGCACCAGCATCCGCATGTACCCTCCGAGATGAGATCGAGCGGGAAGGATCCGCCTGCGCATTCCCTCCGTTGTGTGCCATCCGCCGGACCCGTCGTCGGGCTCCGGTCCAGCCTTCCACAGTGCGTTCCCCCGCCCCTGGTGTCAACTCGGCGGCGCAGGCTCCACGACGGCCAGCACCCAACCGTCCGGGTCCGCCACCACGCCCGTGGGCCGCGCCGGCAGCGGCACCGCCGCGGTCGTGGTCCGGCCGCGTAGCTCGATGCTGCGCCGCACGTCCCCGCCTCGGGTGTGCACCAGCAGCGTGAGCGGCATCCGGAACGCCGGCCACGACGCGGGCTGCACCTGCTCGACCGTGACAGCGGCGCGGCGGCTCGCCGCATCCCATTGCCAGGCGACGCGCAGCCGCGGGTACCCCGGCTGGCGCAGCCACTCGTCGAAGAACCACCCCAGGTCCTTCCCGGAGGCCGTCTCCATCGCGGACCGCAGGTCCGAGGTGAGGGCCGTTCCGTTCACGTGGGCCCGATAGTAGCCCCGGATCCCGCGGAAGAACGCGCTGTCTCCCAGCACGCCCCGGAGCATGTGGAGCACCCACGCGCCCTTCTGGTAGTTGTTCGCGTTCAGGAGCGCGAACAGGTCGTGCTGCGCCGTGTCGATTACCGGCCGGTCCACCACGTCCGAGCGCAGGTACGCCGCGCGGTTCTCCGCCATCATCGCCCGGAACGCCGCCTCGCCGTCCTCCTGCTCGTAGAACAGCGCCGCGAAGTACGTCGCGAATCCCTCCGAGAGCCAGAGATGGTGCCAGTCCGCCTCCGTCACCGCATCACCGAACCACTGGTGCGCCGTCTCGTGCGCCGCGGTCCGCTCGATGTCGTGGCCACTCGCCAGGGCGCGCTCGTCGTAGAAGATGGCGCTCGCGTTCTCCATGCCGCCGAAACGCGTCGACGACTCCACGTGCGCCAGCTTCCCGTACTGGAAAGGACCGACCAGCCGGCTGTAGACCGCGACCATGCTGTCCGCCCGCCGGAACGAGCGCGCCGCCGCAGCCGTGTCCTGCGGGAACGCCCACCAGCTCACGACCGGGCAGCGCTCGCCCTCACGCCCGCACACCGCGCCCACGAGCCCGATGCGGAACTCGGCCGCGCCGATCACCATCGTGTACGTCGGGATCGACACCGCCGTCGCCCACCGCCATACCGCGCGGGGCACCGATGCGCCGCCCGCCGGCACCAGCGGGGGGGGGCCGCCGCTGTCCGCGCGGACGCCGTTCGCCACCACCGACCACGCGGCCGGCGCGCTCACGGTGAACGCCACCGTCGCCTTGTCGCTCGGATGGTCGATCGACGGGAACCAGAAGCGCGCCCGGTTCGGCCAGTCGTCGGCGAATGCCGCACGCACGCCGTGCGCGTTCGGCCTGATGATCAGCCCGTCGTCCGGGTGACCGTGGTACAGGACCGCCACCGCGAGCGTGTCCGCCCCGCCGGCCGTGCCGGGGCCCGGCGGCAGCGCCACGCGCAACTTCCCGTCGGCATAGCGGTAGCCGGCCGGGGACCCGTCCACGGCCACCGAGTTGACCAGCAGCCCCGTCAGGTCCAGCGCCAGTGTGTCCAGCGCCTCATCCGTGCGCGCCACCCGCGCCGCAGCGCGCCCGCGGATCAGCGAGCCGGTGTCGGGAAGCGCGAGCGAGATGTCGTAGTGGAGCGCGTCGAATCCCGGCTCGTACGCGCCCGGCGGCGGCGCCATGCCGGCCTGAATCGGCGGCGGCTCCGGGGCCTCGGCCGCCACCGGCAGCGGCGGCTCCCGGGGCTCGGTGCGGGGCGGAGGATAGCGCGTCCCGCTCCCGGCCCGGGTGCAGCCCGCCGCGAGCGCGAGCAGGAAGGTCACAGCGGCGCGGCATCGCATCGGCCCGGCCTCCTCCTATGACGGTATTCTCGTTCCCGGCCGCGCGCGCCGGCCGGGCCGCCCCACGCCCGGCGGAACCGCCGGCGCCGGGCCGCTACCTCGGCGGGGACCGGACGATGTCTCTCCCGATGGGCATGCTGCCCCGCGGCGGCGGCGGCGGCGTGCTGTCCCGCGCCGCCCGTGTGGTGTCCCGCGCCGGCGCCGTGCTGTCCGGCGGAGCCGGCTTCTCCTTCCCCGCCTTCGGCGGCGGGGGCTGCTTCCCCGGCGCGGGCTTCGACGGACTCCCCTTCTTCACGCTGTCGGCACGGATGGAGTCCGGCGACGTGCGCGGAAGGGGCGGGAGCGTATCCACGCGCGGGGGGATCCGCTGCACGCGCGCCGTCGTATCCACGGGGACCCGGCCCGGCATCGGCACTCGCTGCCTGGTCGTGTCCATCTCCTCGGCCGCCGCCGGCACCGTGTCGGAGCCGGGGTCACTGAAGATGCGCGCCTTCAGCCGGTCCCACCAGCTACGGTCCCCGGCCGCCACCCCACCCAGCGTGTCGTACGGCTGCTCCGCCGCGTAGCCCGGCGGCACGCCGTAGCAGGCCGCCATCGGCGCCGTCCCCTGGATGAAGTACTCGGTCTGGGTCGGCCCCATCGGCGGGCATTCCGGAGAGCTGATGTCCCCGTTCGCGTCCACGACCATCGCCTCTACGCCCGCCGGCATGCCCCACCCCCCGCCGTTCGTGCCCACCCGCGCCATCACCCGGCCCCACACCGGCGCCGCCAGCGTCCCGCCCTGCCCACCCCGGACGATCGTCTGCGGTTTGTCCAGGCCGACCCACACCCCCATCACCAGCTGCGGCGTGTAGCCGACGAACCACGCGTCCGCGCCGTCCTGCGTCGTGCCCGTCTTGCCCGCCGCCACGCCGTGGAAGCCGACGGCCCGGACCGCCGTCCCCGTTCCCTCGTCCACCACGTCCCGCAGGATGCTCGTCAGCACGAACGCGGTGGCCGGATCCAGCACCTGCTGCGTCTGGACCGGCTGCGCCCATATCGTCCGCCCATCCCGATCCTCCACCTCCGTCACCAGACGCGGCGTCGGCCGCGTCCCCAGCGTCGCGAACGCCGCATAGGCATCCGTCAGCTCCAGCGGCGTGACCGAGACCACCCCCAGCGCCACCGAAGGTACATCCGGGATCGTCTCGTCGATCCCGATCTGGTGCGCCTCGTCGATGATCCGGCCATACCCGACCGCCTGCGCCAGCCGCACCGTCGGAATGTTCAGCGAGTGCACCAACGCATCGTGCAGCGTGACCTCGCCCGTCTGCTCACCCTCGAAGTTCTGCGGCGCCCATACCTTCCCGCCGCTCGCCGCCAGCCGCAGCGGAGACCCCGACAGCCGGTACGTCGGCGGATACCCCGCCTGCAGCGCCGCCGCGTATACGAACGGCTTGAACGCGCTCCCCGGCTGCCGCTTCGCCAGCAGCACCCGGTCGAACTTCGACTGGTCGAAGTCGCGCCCCCCGACCCACGCCCGCACATCCCCCGTCCGCGCATCCAGCATCACAAGCGCGCCCTGCAGATATTTCGTCCCTTCCTGCGACGTGTCCTGCGATGCCGGGTCGTAGCGCGGATGCCCGTACCCCCCGTACGCCCCGTGCTCGATCGATTCCAGCTGCCGCTCCAGCTCGGCCTTCGCCACCCGCTGCGCGTCGAGATCCAGCGTCGTGTGGATCCGTAGCCCCCCGGTGTACAGCTCATCACCCAGCTGATCCTCCAGCGTCTGCCGCACCGCCTCGATGAAGTACGGCGCCTGGTTCTCCTCTCCCTTCGAGCGGCCATGCGCCAGCCGCAGCCGCGCCGATTCCGCCGCGCGCTTCTGCGCCCCCGTGATCAGCCCCTGCTCCGCCATCTTGTCCAGCACCACGTTCCGCCGCGCCAGCGCCGCCTCCCGGTCCGAGCGCGGGTTGTTCCGCGACGGCGCCTGCGGCAGACCCGCCAGCGTCGCCGCCTCCGAAAGGCTCAGCCGGCGCGCCGGCTTGCCGAAGTACTCCTGCGCCGCCGCGTCGATGCCCCATGCACCATGACCAAAGTAGATCTGGTTCAGGTACAGCTGCAGGATGTCCTGCTTCGTGAACCGGTCCTCGATCTTCTCCGCCACCCGCATCTCCGACAACTTCCGCCACGGCGTCTTCTCCTGCGCCGGCAGCCGGTTCGGAAACAGGTTGCGCGCCAGCTGCATCGTGATCGTGCTGAACCCCTCCCGGAAGTCCATCGCCTTCGCATCCGCCAGCACCGCCCCTGGCACCCGCCGCCAGTCCACCCCGTGATGCTCCCAGAACCGCTGGTCCTCCACCGCCACGAACGCCTCGCCCACATACTTCGGCAGCGAGTCCAGCGGCACGATCTCCCGGTTCACCCGGAACAGCTTCCCCACTTCCTGGCCCCGCCGGTCCAGCACCACCGACGCCTCATCCGGGATATAGGCCCGCAGCCCCTTCACGTCCGGACACCCCTCGAACCCGCACGTGTAGTAGGTCGCCACGCCCGCCAGCAGCGCGAGCGCGCCAACCACCAGCAGAATCGCCAGTGCCACACCCGCCTTCGTTCGCTTCATGCACCCGTTCCCTTTGGATTGGTCCACCTCTCCTATCGGCAAGTACCAGACCAGGATAGCCCCCCTGCCCCCACCTGGCCGCCACCCTCGACGCCCCCGTTGTCCCCCACCCGCCGTCCCCCGGGGGATTGACGCTCCCCCCGCCCGTGTCCCATCTTTCCACGTCTACCGAACGAGCGTTCGAACGAGCGGAGGACCATGGCACGACTCTCCGAGGAGCAGCTCAAGCAGAAGGTCCAGGATGGCTACATCCTCGAGTCGCCGGACGAGATGACGGACGGCTACCGCAAGGCGCTCATCGTACAGCTCCTCGTCCAGGGCGACACGGAGCTCATCAGCGCGCCCGCCTACTGGATGGCCGCGCAGGATGCGCCGTCCACGAACACCCAGGTCTCCGCCGTCGCGATCATCCAGGATGAGCTGGCGCACGCCAACATCGCCTATCGGATCCTCGAGGACCTCGGGCTGGACAAGGAGCAGCTCGTCTACGGCCGCGAGCCGCACGAGTTCAAGCACCCCTACGGTTTCGACCAGCCCCTGGAGAGCTGGGTGGAGCTCGTCACGGCCAACGGCTTCTTCGATCGCGCGGGCATCACGCTGCTCTCGGACGTGTACAAGAACACCTCCTACGGGCCGCTCAAGCGGGCCCTCGTCAAGGTGGACCTCGAGGAGACGTTCCACCTGCGCCACGGCGAGGTATGGATGAAGCGGCTCGCGCAGGCGGGAGGTGAGGCGCGCGAGAAGCTGCAGCGGGCGGTCGATTGGATGTTCCCGATGACGATCGAGTGGTTCGGCCTGCCGGACGAGATGAAACGTCACAGCGGGCAGCTCGAGTACCGGCTGAAGGGACTCACGAACGACCAGCTCCGGCAGGTCTGGATGTCCTCCACCGTGCCGCTCTGCGAGTCGCTCGATCTGGATGTCCCCGCTCACTGGGATGAGGAGGAGCAGCGGTACGTGCTCGACTATCCCTTCCCCTGCCGCTACGACGCGTCGGAGAAGCGCTGGCTCTTCGAGCAGGGCCAGATCACGTGGGACCAGGTCTTCGAGCGCTGGAGGGCGCGCGGCCCGATGAACGAGCGCTACGTCGAGAGCGTCCGCCGCAGCCACGCGCCGATGAACCGGATGCTGAACGCCGCGTGAGCGCTCCGGGCGAGGTTTCCCGCTCCAACTCCGCGGGCGTGAGCGAGGCCGCGGGAGCCCGGCCCGCCACCGGCGCCATCGAGCCGGGCTCGGAGGCGCTCTGGCAGGCGCTGCGGGAGGTGAACGATCCCGAGTTTCCGATCAGCCTCGTGGACCTCGGCCTGGTCTACGGTATCCGCCGCGCCGGCCCGCTCGTGGAGGTGGACCTCACCTTCACGGCCACGGCCTGTCCCTGCATGGACTTCATCGAGGAGGACGTGCGAAATCGGCTGCTCGAGGAGCCCGGCGTCGAACGGGTCGAGATCCGCCAGGTGTGGGATCCGCCCTGGACGCGCGAGCGGATGACTGAAGAAGGAAGGGCCGCGCTGCGCCGCTGCGGCGTCGCCGCCTAGCCCCGCGCCCCGAAACCCGAGCCCCGAGCCATGGTCTACGAGGTCTTCGCACGCAAGAGCCGCGGCGAGCCGCTGCGCCACATCGGCAACCTCAACGCGCCCGACGACGAGCTCGCGCGCGTGTACGCCTACAACACCTACGACGAGGAGAAGTGGTTCGACATGTGGATCGCGCCGCGTGACCGCTTCCTCGAGGTGTTCAACGTCGACCGCGCCGCCGGGACGCCTTTCTGATGGCGACGACGCCGACCGCCGACGCCGCGTCGGACCTCCAGCCGCCGGTGCGTGAGGCGCTCCGCGACCTTATCCTCGTCCTCGCCGACAGCAAGCGCCTCCTCGGCACCCGGTACGCCGAGTGGATCCTGGGTGCGCCCGAGCTCGAGACCGGCATCGCCTGCGCTTCGATGGCCCAGGACGAGTGGGGGCACGGCCGTCTCTTCTACGCCATGCTCAAGGACTTCGGCGAGGATCCCGGACCGCTGGAGCACGACCGGGAGCCGGCGGACTATCGCAGCCTCGAGCCGCTCGACCGCGAGCCGGACGGCTGGCCCGACGTCGTCGCCCTTTTCGCGCTCGCCGATGCCGCCCTCTCCGCCCAGATCGAGGCGCTCCGCGGCTCGGCCTACGCGCCGCTCCGCCAGCGCGTGGAGAAGCTGCTGGTCGAGGAGCGCTTCCACGCCGCCCATGGCGCCGCCTGGGTCCACCGCCTGGCCGGCACGGAGGACGCCCGCGCTGCCCTCGCGGCGTCCTGCCGCGCCATGCTGCCCTCCCTCGCACGCTGGTTCGGGCCCGACTCCGAGCGCGCCCGCGCGCTCGTCCAGGCCGGCATTGCCGATGCCGCGGGTGGGGCACTCCGTGCCCGCTTTTACGAACGCGTCGCCCCGCTGCTCGCCGCGGTCGGCGTCGAGACCACGACCGCCGAACCCGACTTCGACGGCTTCGATGAGGGCGCCCGTCGCGGCCATGCCGGCGCCCCCGATGCCGCGACCATCGCCCACGTGCGCGGCGACCTGAACCGCGCTTTCCTGATGGACTGACCGTGGCCGACCTGCACGACCCCGCCGACACCGCCGCCCGCATGGGCCTGCCCGTCGCCGTCCGCTGCCCCTTCTGCGAGCGCGACGATACCGAGCTCCATTCCCCGTTCGGCTCCGCGCTGTCCGTCGCCACCTACTGGTGCCGTCGCTGCCACACCGCCTTCGAGTGGTTCAAGTGGGGCGCCGAAGCCGGAAATAAGTAGCGAGCCTCGCAACAAAGATCCCGCCCTTTCGGGTATCTTCGGGATCCCCGGCGCGCTCCCCGACAAGCCTGCAAGCTACTTCCAGTCCACGATTTGAGCCTCCGTTCCATCACCTCCCCGGCACCGGGAACGTGCCTTGCCCCACCGCCGGGCCGGGAGTGACGAAGCTCCCTGACAGTGCGGAAGCGACGCAGCTTCGCAACAAGACATGGACGCTGCTCAGAGCAAAGCCGCCGAAAGGCGGTGGCGCAGAGCCACGGGGCTACAGCGGTTCAGGCCGCCATGTCCGCCGGGCCGCCAGCGATTCGACACCATCGTCGAGGCTGGTGGCCCGTTGCGTTACCGGCCCGACCGCACCCGGAGGAGTGATCCATGGGCAGTGCAGTCGGAATCCTCCTGATGTTGTGCCTGCCCCTGATGGTGAGCTTCATCGTCATCTGCCTCACGGCCGCGAAGGCGCTCTACAACGAGCAGGAGCGCCTGGTCACGCTCTCACGGAGCGAGGCAACGACGAGCTGATCCGGCCGCCTCACGAGCACCGGGGGTACGCCCCTCCAAAGTTGGCCGCCGCGCCGGGTCGACGAGGAAAAGCGACGACTCCCACCGGCCGTAACTCCGCGGGCCTCGCAAACCCGCGCTCGCCCCACCACCGACTCTACCGGACTGCTTGCTCCCGGTGCCGGGGCCCGGATCTCGCGGCGGCTCTCGATTCCTTCGAGGGCCGCCGCTCGCTCATCCGCCTCCCACCATCCTCTGCTCTGCTCACCGCGATCCCAATCAGGCGCGGCCGCGCCGGTCCTGGAACCAGCGAACGGTCGGGGGCAGCCCTTCGTCCAGGCAGCGGGGCGTCCAGCCGAGTTCGCGCGTCGCCTTGTCGTGGGAGTGGAGCCAGCGCAGCCCGGCCGCGGTGGCGGCGTTCTCGCGCGAGATCGGAAACCGAAGGCCGGTGGCGCGGGAGAGCACGTCCAGCAGGACGCCGGTCCAGCGGACGAGTGGAGCCGGAAAGCGCAGGCGCGGCGGCCGCTTCCCGGCGAGTGCCACCACGCGGCCCGCGAAGTCGTCCAGCCTGGCGGGCTCGCCCGAGAGGACGTAGGTCTCCCCAGCCACACCGCGCTCGCCCGCCGCGAGGAGTCCATCCACCACGTCATCCACGTGGACGTACGAGAACCAGGAGGGGATGGAGCGGGAATCCGGGGATCCGTCCCGCCAGCAGGTCCTTCACGAAGCGGCCGTTCGGCCCCTCGTCTCCGGGCCCGTACACGTTGGCCGGCGCCACGATCACGACCGGAAGCCCCCGGCGCTGGGCTGCCACCGCGAGCCGGTGCGCCGCCGTCTTCGTCCGCTCGTATTCGGAGGTGAAGCGCGGGCCGTGCTCGGAGCCCTCATCTCCCTCGCCCGCGGCCACAGGTCCGAGCGCCACGGTAGTCGAGACGTGGACCACGCGCGCGGTGCCGGCGCCCTCGATGGCCGCCAGGAAGACGCGCGTTCCCTCGACGTTCGTGCGCCGCATCGCCGCCGCGTCCACCACGCCGATGTCGTAGTACCCGGCCAGATGGTACGCCAGCTCCGCGCCGGCGAGGCCCCGCGCCACGGCCGCCTCGTCCCATGTCTCCCCGACGAACAGCTCGGCGCCCAGGCGCTCCAACTCGCCGGTCCGCGAGGTGGGCCTCACCAGACAGCGCAGCCCGGCCCCTCCCTCCGCCAACCGGCGGGCCAGCCGCGTGCCGATGAACCCCGTCGCCCCCGTCAGAAACACCAGCCGCCGGTCCGCCATCGCTGCCGCTCAGTCCCCGACCGCGAACCACCCGATGCCGACCGGCCGCCCCTCGTCCGTGGCATCCGCCTCCGAGATCACCACGTCCAGCTCTCGCTTCTTCTCCAGCGACGCCTGCGTCGCTCGCCCGCCCGTCACCGACAGCGCCCGAACCTCCACCTCTCGCGGCGTGCCGTCCGGCGCCAGGAGGCGCAGCCGCTTGCCCGGCTCGAGCACACCCAGCTGCGGCCGCCCCTGCAGCAGCCGCAGCCGCAGCAGATACCCTCGCAGCGGGACCGGCAGCACATCCGATACCCGGAACCGAAAGCCCCCGGCCTCGCCGCCGTCCGTGCCTGTTGTCATGATCATCCATCGCCTGGATCGGGTCCGCTCCCGCCTCCCGCGGCGGGGCGAGTGGAGGGTAGCGCGGGCGGGCGGCCGCGTCAATCGACGACGCGGCTGCCCCCGTCCCGGCGCTCTTGACTTGGCGCGGGGCCGCGTCTAACGTTGTGCGCGGGGTTGGCCGAAGTCGGTCCCACCATGCATCGCGGGGAGTCGTCCTTCGGGAAAGCCGGACCTGCGTAACGACGCAGGTCCTTTTTTCATGCGTGGGCCGCCGACGCGGACGGGCGGTGGATCGGTCCGAGGGTACGGGACATCGCACCGTCCCCGTGACAGGTTTCCAGTCCAGTTCTACTCAGGAGCAAGGGCGATGGCTCGCACCACAGGCACCGTGAAATGGTTCTCGCAGGAGAAGGGCTACGGGTTTCTCCAGCGGGAGGGCGGACCGGACGTGTTCGTGCACTACAGCGCGATCGAGGGCTCCGGCTTCAAGGTCCTCTACGAGGGGGAGGAGGTGGAGTTCGACGTCGTCGAGGAGGCCAAGGGCCCCAAGGCCGCGAACGTCGTCCGCCTGAACCCGCCCGCCGAGGCCCCGCGCCGCGGTGGCGAGAGCCGGCCCGGCGGCACGGGCCGCGGCGACTACAGTGCCGGGCGCGGCGAGCCCCGCTACTAGTGGACCGCATCTGAAGTTCGGTGAGCACCGAGCCGGCGGAGCGGGCGCGAAGCGCAAGGCGCGAGGAGGAAGGAATAGCAGCGCTATTTCGACGACGAGCAACGCGGCGGGTCGCGTCCGATCCGCCGGCGAATGCCATCGCTACTTCGGATACGGTCCACTAGGGCGCCCCCGCAGCGACCACCGTCTTTCGTCCAGCGCGCGGACAGGCGCCCGCGAGGCCACGCCTCGCGGGCGCTTCGTCTTGCGCGCACGGCCCCGGTCCGCTCCTTTGCGCCCATGGATGACGACGCTGCCTCCCGGCGCCCTGGCGCGCCCCTCGAGATCGACCCCGAGCGAATGCGCCGCATGGGCTACGAGGTCGTGGACTACTTGGTCGAGCGCGTTGCCGGACTGGACGCCGACCGCGCGTGGAGCCGGCGCGACCGCGCCGCCCTGGCACCCCACCTCTCCGGCCCGGCACCCGAAGGGCCGACCGGGTTCGAGACCCTGCTCCGACAGTTGCGCGATGACGTGCTCGCCTTCACTGCGCGCATCGACCATCCCCGCTTCATGGCTTTCGTCCCCGGCGCCGGCACCTGGCCGGGGATCCTCGCGGACTTTCTGGCGGCCGGGCACAACGTCTTCCAGGGGACCTGGCTTGCGTCCTCCGGTCCCAGCGCCGTCGAGTTGGTCGTCCTCGACTGGTTCCGCACCTGGCTCGGCTGCCCCGAACAGGCCGCTGGTCTCCTCGTCAGCGGAGGCTCCGCCGCCAACCTGACCGCCCTCGCCTGCGCCCGCGACAGCCGCCTCGGCGGCCACGATCCCGACGCCGTGATCTACGCCTCCGACCAGGTCCACTCCTCCGCACTGCGAGCCGCGCGCATCCTCGGCTTCAGGCCAGAGCAGCTGCGCGTCCTCCCCGCCGACCAGGCGTTCCGCCTCCCCGTCGCCGCCCTCGAGGCCGCGATCGCCGCCGACCGGGGCGCCGGCCGCCGGCCGTTCCTCGTCATTGCGAGCGCGGGCACCACCAGCACTGGCGCCGTGGACCCGCTCCCCGAGCTCCGGCGACTCTGCGATGCACAGGATCTCTGGCTGCACGTGGACGCAGCCTACGGCGGCTTCGCGGTCCTCACGGAGCGAGGCCGCGCCGCGCTGCCTGGCATCGGTGCCGCCGACTCCATCACTCTCGATCCACACAAGTGGCTGTACCAGCCGTTCGAGGCCGGCTGCCTCCTCGTCCGCGACGGGGCCGCCCTCGTCCAGACCTTCCACGTCATGCCCGACTATCTCCAGGACACCGCCGTGGGCGGGCGGGAGGTCAATTTCGCCGACCGCGGCCTGCAGCTGACCCGCGCCGCTCGCGCGCTGAAGATCTGGACCTCCATCCGCCACTTCGGTCTGGATGCCTTCCGACGCACCATCGATGGCTGCATCGATCTCGCGCTGCACGCCGAGGAGGTCATCCGCCGGACCCCCTCGCTCGAGCTGCTCGCCCCCGCCGCCCTCGGCGTGGTCTGCTTCCGCCGGCGCGGCGCGCCGGGCCAGGATGAAGCGGAGGTCGAGGCTGCCAATGCGGCGCTGCTCCGCCGCATCCTCGACAGCGGCCTCGCGATGGCCTCCTCCACCCGGCTCCGCGGAATCTACGCGCTGCGTCTCTGCATCCTGAACTTCCGGACGACCGAGGCCAATGTGGACCGCGTCCTGCATTGGTTCGCCGGGGCGGCGCTGGAGGAGTGACCCCGCGCGCGGGCGGGTTGACTTCCGCGCCTGCCGCTTCCCTGTTGGAGGAGAGATCATGCCGGACATCACATGCGTCCGCTGCGGCGAGACCGCGCCCCAGCTCCCCAGGCCACCTCTTCGCAACGAGCTCGGCCAGCGCATCTTCGAGTCCATCGGCGAGCGCTGCTGGGGCGAGTGGCTCCGCTACCAGACCGCCCTCATCAATCATCACGGGCTGGATGTCCGCGACGCGGACGCCAAGGAGTTCCTCACCGCCAACATGGAGGGGTTCCTCTTCAAGAAGGGCGGGGAGACCGAGGACATCGACACCTCCCAGCAGGGGAACGTTACATGGTGACCCGCTCCCCGGCGGAGCGAGCGCTCCGCGAGATCCCCGGCATCGGCCCGAGCCTCGCCCACGACCTCTACGACCTCGGAATGCGTGCCGTGCCCGACCTCACCGGCCGGGATCCTAGGGCCTTGTACGAGCGGCTCTCCGACATCCGCGGCGCGCGCATGGACCCTTGCGTCCTCTACACGTTCCGCTGCGCCGTATACTACGCCTCCACGCCGGACCCCGACCCCGAGCTCCTCGCCTGGTGGCGCTGGAAGAACCGGCGCGGCGCGACCGAATCCCCACCGGAAAGCGTCCCTGCACCAGGCGCGACGCCGCGGTTCGCCGCGCGTGAGCCCGGGGAAGATCCCGAGTCCACGATGACGCCGGCAACCGCTGATCGATCGGGTGCCATGCCGGCCGCGGCATGGGACGCCATCCTCTTCGATCTCGACGGCACCCTCGCCAATACCGTCGAGCTCATCCTCCGCTGCTACCGCCATACCATGCGCGCACACCTCGGCGCCGAGCGCCCTGACGCGGAGTGGCTCGCCACCATGGGCACTCCCCTCGCCGAGCAGATGCGCGCGTTCGCCCGCTCGGACGAGGAGGGCGCCGCGATGGTCGGCACCTACGTCGCCTTCCAGAAGCAGGTACACGACACCCTCGTCCGGCCGTACCCCGGTGTCCCGTCGGCGCTGGACGCGCTCGCCGACGCGGCGGTACCCATGGCGCTCGTCACCAGCAAGCGGCTCGGAATGACCCGCCGGACCCTCGACGTGTGCGGCATCCTCCACCACTTCGCCGTCATCGTCACTCCCGACGAGGTCGCCCGCCCCAAGCCCCACCCCGAGTCTGTCCTCGCCGCGCTCGAGCGCCTCGACGCCGGCTCGCCCGAGCGCGTGCTCTTCGTCGGCGACTCCCCCTTCGATCTTGCGGCGGGCCGCGCCGCCGGGACGCGCACCGCCGCCGCCACCTGGGGCCCCTTCTCACGCGACACCCTTCTCGGGCACGCGCCGGACTTCGTCCTCGACCGCATCGAGGACCTCATGGCCACCTCGCCGGCGAGCGCATCGCGACCCCCGCCACTACGGAGGCACCCACGCTGACGGCGCCCGCCGGGACGCGAAATGTCGCGCCGGCTCCGCCCTTGCGGCTCATTCGTAGCGCAGCGACTCCACCGGGTCCACCGACGCCGCGCGCCGCGCGGGAAACACTCCTGCCGCGAGGCCGATCATCGTGAGGATCCCCACCGTCGTAAGCGCGATCGGCCACGACAGCTTCGGGTTCGCGATGAACTCCATGGCCATGTTCGTCCTGGGCAACGAGCCGACGATCGCCACGATCCCCGACGCCAGCGCGAGCCCCGCCAGGCCCCCAATGAACGCCAGCAGCAGCGCCTCGAAGACGAACTGCGCCACGATGTGGCGCCGCCGCGCGCCGATCGCCAGCTTCACCCCGATCTCCCGCGTCCGCTCGCGCACCACCACGTACATGATGTTGGCCACCCCCACCCCCGCCACCAGCAGCGTGAACGCGCCCACCACACCCAGGAAGATCTGGATGCCCGCGCCAATCAGCCGCGTCATCCGCTCATCCTCGAAGAAGTCCCAGATCGCGAGCGCCCGCTCGTCCTTCGGGTCGAAGCGGTATTGGCGCCCGAGGACCTCATAAAGCCGCTGCTTCACCAGCCGGGCGTCCGCCTCCGTCCGCGGCGCCACCAGCAGCGAACTCACGTGCCGCGTGCCGAAGATCGTGGCGAACGTCGTCGCCGGAATCACTATCCTGTCCGCGTCGGGCCCGTTGTTCATGCTTGTCTGCAGCTTCTTCTCCATCGTCCCGACGACCGTGAACGGCAGCCCATCCAGAACCAGACGCCGCCCCACCGGGTCCGCCCCGCCGAAGAGCTGCTTCGCGATCGAGTCGCCCAGGAAGACTACCCGCCGGCGCTGCTCGAGATCACGCTCGTTCAGGAAGCGGCCGCCCGCCACCGGGTACATGTGCCGCAGCAGTTCGAACTGCGGCGACACCCCCTCCATGTACCCCGTCGTCCGCACCCGCCCCACCTGCACCGCCACGTTGTCCCGACCGTACGATGGGCTCACGAGCCCGATCTCCGGGATCGAGCGCACGAGCAGATCCAGGTCATCCGCCGTTAACCGGATGCTGCGCCCCTTCGGCAGGCCCTCCCATACCCGGCTCGTCTCCCCGCCCCACACCATGAACATCTTCTCGCCCGCGTTCAGCAATCCCTCCACCACCGCCTGCTTCAGCCCCTCACCGAACGAAAGCAGCAGCACCACCGCCAGCGTCCCCCACAGCACCGCCAGCGTCGTGAGGGCCGCGCGCAGCTTCTGCGTCCGGAGATCGCCCCAGAACTCCTCGAGAAGGATCCTCCACATGCGCCTACCCCCGCATGCACTCGACTGGATCCAGCGCCGCGGCCTTGCGCGCCGGAAACAGCCCCGCCAGGAACGCTACTCCGCCCAGCAGCGCTACGGTGCCCGCCAGCGCCACCGGCGAAAGCATCGGAACCCCCACGCTGTCCTGCAGCGGCAGCCGCGCCGCAATCTTCACCACACCTACGCTGAACGCCAGCCCGAGCACGGCGCCGACTCCCACGATCAGGAACGTCTCGCCGATGAACTGCCCCAGGATGTCCCGACGCGTCGCGCCCAGCGAGCGCTTGATCCCGATCTCGTGCCGCCGCTCCCGCACCACCACGTACATGATGTTCGCGACCCCGATCCCGCCCACCAGCAGCGTGAAGCTGCCTACGATGGCGAGGAAGAGGTTGAAGCCGCCGAACAGGTAACGGAACATCTTCATCTGCTCCGTCGTGTCCCACACGCCGAGCGCGTCCTCGTCCGTCGGATTGAACTTGTCCCGCCGCCCCAGCACCCGGTACATCCCGCGTCTGGCTGGCCTTCGACACCCGCGGATCTACCGGCTTGTAGACGATGTTGTGCAGCGTGCGTGCGCCGAACACCGCCCGGAAAGTGCTCGCCGGCATGAACAGGCGGCTTTGGTCCCGCGCGCTGTAGGAGCTGTTCTGCGTCTTGTGACGCATGACGCCCACCACCGTGAACGGCACGCCACCGACCTCGATCTGCCTCCCGACGGCCGCGCCATCTCCGAACAGCAGCCGCTTCACCTCGTCCCCCAGCACCGCCACGCGGCGCCGCTCCTGCAGGTCGATCGCATCGAGGAACCGCCCGCCCGCGTCCACGTTGATGTTGCGCATCTGCCCGTACACCGGCGTCACGCCCGTCACATACGGGCTCGTCGTCGCCTTTCCCCACCGCACCGGCGTGCCCCACCGGCCGTACTCGGGGCTGATCTGCCCGATCTCCGGCACATCGCGCTGGAGCGCTCCCACGTCCTCCTCGCGCAGCTGGATCGAGCGGCCGTCGGGGAAGCCCTGGAACGGCTTCGTCGTCTTCCCGCCGAACACGATCACGATGCCGTCGCCGAGCCCGCGCGCGTTGCGTGTCATCTGCACCTGCAGCCCGACCCCGAACGCTAGCAGCACCACCACCGCCACGGTGCCCCAGGTGATCCCGAGTACCGTCAGCGCCGTGCGCAGCCGCTGCGTGCGTACGTCGTCCACGAACTGGTCCAGCAGAGCCCGCATGCGCATGGCTACTTGACGTCCATGACCGGCTTCTCCAGCACCTTCTCGCCCGCCTTCAGCCCCGACAGCACCTCGATGTTGATCGCATCGCTCAGCCCGGTCCGGATCACCCGCTTCTGCTCCTTGCCGTCCGGCCCCGGCACCTTCACCCACGCCGTGTCGCCGTCGAACGTCACCACCCGCTCCGGGATCTGCAGGACGGCTTCCTTGCGCTGGATGATGATCTCCGCGTTCGCCGAGTAGCCCGCGCGCAGCATCGCACCGCCCGTCAACGTCAGCCGGATCTCCACCGGGAACGTCGTCGCCGTCTCGTCCTTCTTGGCCTTCAGGCTGATCTTCGCGAGCACGCCCCGGATCTTCTCGTCCGGCAGCGCGCCCACCTTGATCTCGACGGGCATCCCCTCGCGCAGCCGCCCCACGTCGATCTCGTCCACGTCGCCCCGGAAGATCAGGTGCTTCATGTCCGCCATGGTCATGAGCACGGTGCCTTCCTGGTAGGTGCTCAGCGGCACCACCGGGTCGCCCACCTCCACCTTCTTCTCCAGGATGTAGCCGGAGATCGGCGCCCGGACGAGGCTCTCGATCTCGCTGTTCGAGATCGTGACCTTCCCCTTCTCCATTAGCGCCAGCTTCTCTCTCGCCATCTCCACCTGCACCGCCGCCTGGTCGTACGCCTGCTTTGTCGCGTCGAACGCCTGCGGAGCCACCAGCCCCTGCTTGCGAAGGTCCTCCTGCCGACCCAGGTCCCGCTTCTGCGCCTCCAGGTCCAGCTGCCGCAGCTCCAGCTGACGGCGCGCCTCCGCCAGCTCCAGCGGAGTCGGGTCCGGCTTGATCTCCAGCAGCGGCGCCCCAGCCTCCACATAGTCGCCGGGATCCGCGAAGCGACGCTTCACCACGCCCGAGATCTTCGACTTGACGCTGACCTCCACGTCCGGCTGGATCGTGCCCACCGCCAGCGCCCGGTCCACCAGCGTGCCGCGCGTGACGGTCACCGTCCGACCGCCGTCCTTGGGCGCGCCCTCGGCGCTCTTCAACGCGATGCCGCCCCCGAACAGCACCACCGGCAGGCCTACGCCGAGGGCGATCTTCCATCGTCTCTTCATGGCTGGAGCTCCGTTCCGATCAGGCGCGAGGCCGGCGCCCCCCCCACGCCGGCCCACTCCCGTACGCCACGGTCCGGCGACCGGTTTCAGAGCCGCTCCCGCTCGGGACCACGCGCCGGCTCCGCCTTCCTCGCCGGCCGGCGCCCCGCGTGCCCCTTGCGCAGCCCCCACGCCGTTGACCCGCCCTCCCGCCGCATCTAGCTTCCTCCTTTCACCCACGGCCCCCTGATCCCGACCGCCAGAAATGAAGCCCGTCTCCTTTCTTGCAGCCGCGCTCCTCGCGGCCGCGGCCGGACCGCTGCGGGCCCAGCGCCCGGAGGCGCTCTGGTACGCGACGGCTGGGGAGGAGAGCGTCCGCAGCTTCCTCGAGCACGCCGACCAGGTCTCCATCGTTGCGCCCCAGACCTACAAGCTCGACGAGAGCGGCACCGTCTGGGGCTCGGTCGATCCTCGGCTCCTCGACGCCGCCCGCGAGCATCACGTGAAGGTCGTGCCCCTCATCGTGAACCCCGGCTTCGACCAGCCTCTGATCCATCACGTCCTGACCACGCCGGACGCCCGCGACCGCGCCGTCATGGCCATCGCCGACCTGTGCCGCAACGAGCACTTCGACGGCATCCAGTTCGACTTCGAGAACATCAACGCCGCGGATCGCGACGCCTTCACCGACTTCTTCCGCCGCACCGCGGACGCGCTCCACGCCGTGAGCTGCACCGCCAGCGTCGCCGTCGTGCCACGGGCCGCCGAGTTCCCCGGCCCGACCTCGTATCACCACTGGATCTACGAGAACTGGCGGGCCGCGTACGACTACGCGAAGCTCGCCCAGGCGGCCGATTTCCTCTCGCTCATGACGTACGATCAGCATACCGGGAACACGCCGCCCGGACCCGTCGCCGGCGTGCCCTGGATGGAGAGCGTCGTGGACTTCCTGCTCGCGCAGGGCGTGCCGCCGGCAAAGATCTCCCTCGGCATCCCCTCGTATTCCGTCCACTGGTTCCCCTCCTGGGACGCGCGGGGCGGCGCCCGCGTGGCGGCCCGCCAGCTGCCGTGGAGAACGGCCGATGGGCTCCTGCAGGCCAACCACGCCAAGCCGGTCTGGGATGACACGGCCCGCGTCTTCCACGCCCGCTGGATGAACGACGGCGTGGACGAGTACCTCTACCTCGAGGACGCTGCCTCCTTCCGCGCCAAGCGCAGCATCGTGGCGGCGCGCCATCTGCGCGGCTACTCCGTCTGGGTGCTCGGCTCCGAGGACCCCGCCGTCTGGACCATGCTTCGCGGGCTCGGCGGGCGCTGATGGCCCGCGGCATCGCCCTCGTCCTGGTGGATTTCGACGACACCCTCGTCGAAACCGCGCCCCGGTTCCTCGGCGCCCGGCGCGCCCTCTTCGCCCGTCTCGCCGAGCTCGGCTTCTCCGAGGAGGGGGCGAGCGAAGTGCACCATGAGCGGGTGGAGCGGGACATGATGCGGCGCTATGGCCTGGGGCCGGCCCGGCTCGAGCATTCCTTCCGGGAGACTTACATGGTTCTCTGCGAGGAGGCCGGGTCTCGGCCGGATGGCGACGTCGCCGCCGCGCTCGCCGGGCTCGGCCGCACCGTCGCGGGCACCCCGCCCGCCATCGACGGCGCGATCGACGCCCTGCGCGCCCTCGCCGCCGAGGTGCCGACGGTCCTCTACACGCAGGCCGGCGACGCCGACTACCAGCTCGGCTGCGTGCGCGAGACCGGCGTGCTCGAGGTGCTCCCTGCCGAGCACGTCCGCATCTGCCCGCGCAAGACCGCCGAGGCGTTCCGCGAGGCGGTCGGCCACTACGGCGTGCCTGCCGAGGAGGCCTGGATGGTGGGAAACAGCATCCGCAGCGACGTGAATCCCGCCCTCGCCGCCGGCGCCAACGCGATTCTCATCGAGCTCGACGACCCCTGGGAGTTCGACCTCGTCGAGCCGCTCTCGGACGGCTTCGTGCGCGTCCGCTCCTTCCCCGAGGCCGTCCGTTTCCTGCTGGAGCGATGACATGCACGTGAAGCTCGCCGTGGTCGCCGATTACGCCAATGTCAGCACCGACGGAAAGCTCAACATCCTGGGCATCTTCGAGCGCATCCACGTGACGGAGCTGCCGGCCGTGCATCCACAGATGCACCTCGTGCTCCGCCTCGAGGCGCACCCCGCCGAGCGCGACCGGCCGCACGGCGTGGAGATCCGCCTCCAGGACCCGGACGGCCAGACCATCTTCCAGCTCGGCGGCGAGATCGTACCGCGCGGGCCCGCCGGCCAGACGATCCTCAACAATCAGATCCTGACCATCAACAACCTCGCAATCGGCAAGGTCGGTGAGTACAATTTCGTCATCTTCGTCGACAATGACCTGAAGGCGGAGACGCCGCTCTCCGTCGCCTTCGCCGCGGAGCCGCCCGCCGTCGGGGAGGGTGCCGGTCCGATCATGTGACGCGCCGCCGCGCGACACCCGCGCGGCCCTCGCGGGTATGAACGCCTTCACCACGACCCGGGGATCCAATGCTCGACGAGATCAAGACGAAAATCGCCGACGAGATCGACCGCCTGCAGTACGAGCTCACGGTGACGCTTCCCGCTGCCATCCAGAAGGCGGTGGAGCTCGGCGACCTGCGCGAGAACGCCGACTACAAGTCGTCGCTCGAGCGCCAGCAGTTCGTGCAGGCGCGCATCGGCCACCTGAGCCAGCGCCTCTCCGAGCTCTCCAAGATCGACCTCGCCGCCATCCCCGACGACCGCGTGGGCTTCGGTTCCAGGGTCACGCTCCGCGATCTACGCAGCGGCGAGGAGATGACCTACACCATCGCCGCCGGCGACTACATCGACCTCGACGCCGGCCACATCTCGATGGCCTCCCCCGTGGGCCGCGGCCTCATGGGCCACCGCACGGGCGATGAGGTCGCCATCGACCTCCCCGCCGGCACCCGGACCTACAGGGTCCTCGACCTCGTGACCCTCCCCCAGATGGTCAAGTAGGCGGTCCGACCTCCGGAAGCCGACAGCCCACTCAACCCACCTCGTCCCGGATACCCTCCACCACCCGGTCGGCGAGCGCCATGACGGTCAGGTACGGGTTGATCTCCACGGAGTCCGGGAACAGGCTGGCGTCCGCCACCCGCAGCCACCCCATCCCGTGCACCCGGCCCCACGCATCCGTCACCGAATCGGCCGCGCTCCGCCCCATGCCGCAGCCGCCCATGAGGTGCGCCGCGGATACGCTCGTCTTTCCCGGCCTGAAGTGCCGCGCCTGGATGAGCGCTTCGACCTCGGCCGCGTCGCGCCGCTCGATCAGGGGTGGATCAGCCGACCGGGCATGGACGCGCCGGGCACCTGCGCCGAAGAAGATCCGTGCAGAGGCCCGCGTCGCCCTGACCATGGACTCGATCACGGGGCGCGTGAGCCGGTAGTGGACGACCGGCCGGCCGGACCGGTCCACCGTCACCCGATTCCTCTGCACGGCGCGGTCGCACGCGAGCGCACCCCTCGACGAAGAGCCGGTTGTTGTCGTTGATCTCGGCATCCGATAGCAGGTGCACGTGGTTCTGCTCCATGTACCTTCCCGAGCGACGCACCACGTCGGCATGCTCGAGGCCCTCGACCGCCCACTTCGAGGTCACCCGCTCCGGCGCCACGAGCGACGTCCCGGTGTACACGACCGTGGAGCCGCCGTACGCCCGCCCGAAGGCCAGCCTCATCGCCCCGTCCGCCGTGAGGAACCCACCCCCGTCCGCATAGAGCGCGGCCGCCATCTCCAGCTCGCGCCCCGTGAACTCGCCAGCCCCACGCTCGCCCGCGGTTGCATTTGCCGTTGAACAAGAAGAGGCCCTGTCTCGCGACAGGGCCTCTCCCCTCCTGCGTGCTACCGGTGTTGCTTCAGGCGGCTATGGCTCAGTCCGCCGTCAGCGTAACAGCCACCGGCTGCGTGATCAGCGCGTGACCGTTACTGTCCACGCCCACTGCGTACACCGTGATCGCCTGCGGCGCCAGCGAGGCCGGCGGAGCCCAGTTCGCGAACGTGTACGTCCACGTCCGGAAACCAGCGTCGACCACGCCAACCGTCCCCGGGCCGATCAGGATCAGCCGCGTCGGGTCTGCCGCGGTGGCATAGTAGAAGTTCACCGCCGCGAACGGATTGGCGAAGGTGGCCGTCGTGCCCGCCGCGCTCGCCTGCAGCGTGGTGGACGTCTTGCTGGCGGCATCGCAGCCGTTCGCGTCGGAGTCGTTGCAGACCGTCGTGTTCGAGGCGGTTGCCGCGAACGTGTTGAAATCGCTCGCCGGAGCGAACTGCGACACGGCCCCGACGTTGGTGCTGATGTCCTGCAACACCGTCGTCGAGTTGCCGGCGACATCCGTCGTCGTCGTGATCGCGTTCGTCGCCAGGAACTTGATGACGGTGTCCGGCTGGTTCGAGCCGTTCACCTGCGACAGGCTGACCAGGAAGTTGTTCACCGGAACCGAGGCGTTCACGCTCGTCGTGAACACATCGTAGCCAAACGACCCGAGAGTCGTCAACGGGAAGCCAAGCACGAACCCGGCCGTGGCCGTGTCACCGTACTCGATCGCCGGCGTCGACTTGGCGAGATCGATGTTGTCGTTCACCGACTGCGTGAACGTCACCGTGCTGCCGCCGGAGATGGTCGACGGAGAAACGATGCCACCGGCCGTCGGCGCTTCATTGTCGATCAGAACGGTCCGCTGGGCCACCGTGTCACTCTGGTTGCCCGCGGCGTCCTCGACGAACGCGCTGAACGTGAAGTACCCCTCGTTCCCCGTCGCGTTGTCCACCAGCTGCGAGAAGGTCGGCGGACTCGACGCCACGCCCTTGAAGGCGCAGTCCGTACCGCCCACCACACACGTGGTGGAGCTGGGCAGGTACTGATACATGTGCTCGTGAACCGGTGTCCCGTCGAACCCGCTGGGCCCGGCCGGCGGCACCGCGGTGTCACTGAACTGCACGATGTAGGACGTGCCCGGAGACGTGGTCATGTACGTCGTCTTGTCCTTCACGCTGCCGCTCGTGTACGAGATCGTCGGCAGCGTCTTGTTGACGCCGAACGTCGCGATGACCGTGGCGCACGACGGAACGGTCGTGGCCGAGCTCGATACGCAGGTCGCCACGTCGGTGCCGAACACCGTGCGGGCGTTGCCGAGCGCGTCGGTCGTCGTGACCTGGAGCAGGTAGTCGTGATTCGTGGCCGTCTCCGCCAGGTCGGCGCCCGTCGTGACCGCCGTCAGGCTGGACGCATCCGCGCCCGCCGCGAACGTCTCCGTCTGGCTGTCGACGCCGTAATCCACCGTCGTCACGTTGTCGGCGAAGCTGTAGTCGGCATTGACGTAGCCGTTCGTGTTACTGACCGTGAGGCTCACCACGCGCGGCGCCAGATTGTCCACACGCACCTGGCCGGCCGCGAGGCCGTTGCCGCACCCGGCGTTCTGCGGATTCGTCGTCGGGTCGGGGTTGATGCAGACCGGCCCGGCCTGGCCGCCGGCCGTCACGCTGTTGACCACCACGCTGGCGAGGACGTCCTCCATCCCCTTGACGCCAGGCGCGCCCGCCTTGTCGATCGCGTTCGCGGCCGGGAATGTCACCGACAGGCCGTCGGACGCATCCGCATCCGTCCGCGTCGCGCTCTTCGCCGCGCAGCTCGGGGTGGTCGCGCCACCGGCGCCGCCGTCTGCCGCGGCCACCGTGGGATCGGCCGCCACATTACTGGTCGGCTGGCAACCCGTGGCACCCGTTACGCCCGTGGCCGCCGTCGTGAGCGACACCGAGATGCTGGCCGGGGCGTTGGCGCTGCCGCTGTAGATCACCGGCATGGCCGCGAAGGTCAGGTCGCCCGCGCCCCACAGCGAGCCGGCCGGCGCAAGCGCGCCCGTGCCGCTCGTCGCCGTTCCGTTCGAGAACGTCGGCTTGACCTTGATGAAGTCCGTGTTGTTGAAGATCAGCGTCTGGCTGACCGACGCCTGCGTGTTGCCGTTCGGCCCGATCAGCTGCGCCGACAGCGTGTGCGGCCCGTTCAGATACGTCACCGTCCCCGTCGTCGTGTCGTACGCCTGCGTCGGGATCGGGCAGGTGATCGTCAGCACGTCCTGCGAGGCCTCCGCCGACGTGCTCGACGAGAACGCCTGCGAGCACACCTGCGTGCCGTCCAGCAGCACCTGAGCGCTGCTCACCGTCACGCCCTGCGGAATGCTGACGTTGAGGGCCACGTTGATCTGATCCTTGGTGTTCGTCACGTCCACCGGCTGACCGGCCAGGTTCGTGATCGAGCTGATCGTGATCGTCGGCGTGCCCTCGCCGCCCGTGCCCGTCACCGTCACGCTGCCCGCCGCCTTCGCGTTCGGGTCGGCCGTCGACGTCGCGATGATCGACGCCTGCCCGGATGCGACCGCGGTCACGTTGCCGTTCGCGTCCACCGTGGCGACGCTCGAATTCGACGACGACCACGTCACCGTCCGCGCCGTGGTCTGGTCGCCGCCCGTCACCGTCGCGACGAACGAGCCGGTGCCACCGACCGGCAGCGTCAGCGCGGCAGGCGTCACCGTCACCTGGATCGACTCCGGCGGTATCACCAGATTCGACTTGCTCTCGCACGCGGCGAGCGCAATGGCCGACAGTGCGGCGATCGCCAGCCCCTTCATTACGTACGTTCGAGAACTCATTTCCCTCCTCCGTATCGGAGCGAGTGTCATTTGACTTCGTCCTGCGTTAGTACTGCCGTGCTGCAATCCTGCGGTCCTGCAGTGCTGCGTAATGCGCCTTCGTCTCAGACGCACCGGACTGAGAGCATCGCACCTCCTTGCATGCCGGTCCATCGACGGAACAAGGGGGCAACGGTCCCCCGCTCGGGCGGACCGCAAACCCCGGATCGCATCTACATTTCCGTTGCTCCCGCCATAACCTGTTCCCCGTGGAAGTCCTTCCCGGGAACCGGGCGGCCGACAACGTACCGCCGCGTCGCGGGTCCCGTCAAGGATACATGCGCTTGGGAACGACTTCGCCGGGGGAACGGCGGTTCGTGCCGGGGGAAAGCCGGCACTGCGGGAGCTAAAGTAACACTTGAGGTGCGCACGTCAAGCCTCTTGTTTTCGGAACGGTCTCGCACCATGCCCATGGCTCCCCTATTTTCGCCGCCGAGCACCCGGCTCCGGCCGCACCACCGCCGCTGCGGCCGCGGCCGCCAGTAGCGTCCCTGCACCCCCGGACCTGGAGGCGAAGTTGCCTTTTCCCCGCTCGATTCCGAACGCGCTCCTCCTCGGCCTGCTTCCCCTCGCCTGCGCCCACTCCGGACGCGTCCCGGCCAAGCCCCCACCTGCAGTGTCGCCCGCCGTTTCTCCATCCTCACCCTCACCCTCAACTGCCTTCGAAGTCTTCACGACACCGAAGCCCTTCGAGCGCCCACGCCCCTATCCGGTGTTCGAGACGCCCGGTTTCCGGCGCGCCGTCGAGCACGGCACGCGCACGCGGACAGGGCGGCCCGGGCCTCGCTACTGGACGCAGCGGGCGGAATATCGGCTGGAGGCGACATTCGACCCTTCGCACGCGCGCGTGACGGGCGCGGGCACCGTGCGCTACCACAACCGCTCGCCCGACACGCTCCGTGTGGTGGCCGTCGAGCTCTATCAGAACGCGAACGCGCCGGGAGCCATGCGGGTCCGCTTTCAGCCGGTCACCGGCGGCATCCACCTGACGCGCGTATCCGCCGGCGGTCGGGTCCTGCGGGAAGCGCCGCGTGGCGCCGGACCGGGCTACCAGGTGGTGGGCACGATCGCGTGGGTCACGCTGCCGCAGCCCGTCGTCCCCGGCGGCACGGCCGAGCTGGCGTTCGACTGGAGCTTCGTCATCCCGCCGAAGGAGAATTCGCGGATGGGGCAGGATGGCGTGGTCTACTTCGTGGGCTACTGGTATCCGCAGATCGCGGTCTACGACGACGTGAACGGCTGGCAGGCCGACCAGTTCATGACCAACGCCGAGTTCTACATGGACTACGCGGACTACGACGTCACCCTGCACGTCCCGCAGGGCTGGCTCGTCTCCGCCACCGGCGTGCTGCAGGATCCGGCGGCGGTGCTCGCGCCGCGCACCCGTGCCCGCCTGGCGGCGGCCCGCGTGGGCGCCGTGACCGCGGTGGTGGCCGCGGACGATCGCGCGCCGGGGCGCTCGACGGCCACGTCGCCCGACGGGATCCTGAGCTGGCACTTCGCGGCGACGAACGTGCGCGACTTCGCCTGGGCCAGCTCGGACCGCTACCTCTGGGACGCCACCCGTGTGGTGGTCGGCGATGCGGACGGCGACGCGCGTCCCGATACCACGGTGATCAACGCCTTCTACCGCCCCAAGGGTCCACCGTACACGGACTGGGCGCGCTACGCGGCCGCGTCCATCGACTTCCTGTCGCGCTATCTCTGGCCCTACCCGTGGCCCCACATGGATGTGGTGGACGGCACCGTGGGCGGGATGGAGTACCCGATGCTCGTCAACATCACGGGTGCCCGCGACAGCGTCTCGCTCTACGGCGTGACGCTCCACGAGATCGGCCACATGTGGTTCCCGATGATGGTCGGCAGCGACGAGAAGCGGCACTCCTGGCAGGACGAGGGCGTGAACACGTACGTGGACCAGCAGGGCGAGAAGGAGTTCTTCCACGGCCACGTCGATGCGGAAGGGCAGGCGCGCCGGGCCTACACCGACTTCGCCCGCCGCGGCAGCGGCGGCGAGTGGATCGGCGGCGAGGTCGAGCTCATGCGCCACGGCGACCTCTACCCGCCGCTCTCCCGTGCCTTCTCCATGGCGAGCTACACCAAGATGTCCGTGATCCTCCAGATGCTGCGCGGCCTCCTGGGCGATGACCTCGTGCACCGGGCGTTGCGCGAATACGGCCAGCGCTGGCTGTACAGGCACCCGGACGCCTACGACTTCTTCAACACTTTCAATGACGTCTCGGGGCGGGACCTCGGCTGGTTCTGGCGCACCTGGTTCTTCGAGACCTGGTCGCTCGACCAGGCGGTGGCCGGTGTCTCGGCCGTGGGCGACTCCGCCACCATCGCGATCGAGGACCGCGGCCTCGCCCCCATGCCCGTCGAGCTCGCCGTGACCCGCGCGGACGGCTCGGTCCAGCGGCTCGAGCTGCCGGTCAACGTCTGGCTCGCCGGCACTCGCCACGCCTCGGTCCGCCTCCTGGCCCGCCCGGAGATCGTGCGGGTGGAGATCGACCCCGATTCGCTCTTCGCCGACATCGACCGCACGAACCAGGTCTGGACCGCACCGGGCGGCGCTTGACGTCGGCCCGCCCGGGACTGGCCAGGAGGATCGCCGGCGTCAGTGCAGCACATCGACGACCAGGCGGGCCGGGGACCGCAGCGTGAGAACGCGGTAGCGGCTCGGTCGCGCCAAGCCGAGCACCCAGCTCACGTCGGCCTCGAAGTCGCAAGTCAGCACGAGAGCCTCGAGGTTGGGCAGCCCCGGGCTCTGCCGTCGGGCCTGGATCGTCGGACGGCCTGCATCGTCGTGCGCCTGCGCCGGGGCGAGCCGCACCTCGAGCCACGCATCGCCCGCAAGCGGAACCGGCTCGCCCGAGCCGCACGCGCGCACCGGACGGTCAACGTACTCAATGTGGTAGCCCGGCACGCGCTCGGCGAAGCGGAAGACCACCCGGTCGTAGCCTTCGTGGCGCCCCGTCTCGACCGCCTCGAGCAGCACCGGCATCCCGCTGCCACTTCGCTCCGACACGCCCGCCGTCCCCGAGAACGGCGGCGCGGCGGATTGACCTGCTCGGTTCGTGTCCGTCGCGGCACCGGCTGCCGCTGTATCCGTGCGCGCGGTATCCGTGCGCCTGGGAGCCGGCGCGACGGTATCGGCGGGATCGACGGGCGCGCCACGGTCGGCACGTCCCCCGCACGCCGCTGCCACGATCACGCTGACGGCAGCCAGGGCAACCTGCCGGGCGCCGGCCTGGAGGGACGACGGGTGGAGCGGGGCAGCACGGTGGGGCACGGGAGCTCCGGAGCTCGGGAGAAACGGGGCGGAATCGCGCGGGTAGGCGCGGCGGATGCGTCGCCTACTCGAGCAGCCGCATCTGCGCCCGCGTGACCGCGGGCACGACGTGGCAGGCGCGGCAGCGCGCCTCGTAACTCTCGAGGCCGCCCACCTGGATTGTGGGGCCCTCGGCCGGTGCCGGCTTGCCATCCACCAGCCGCTGGTTGCGGGTGGCCGGGCTGCCGCACACCACGCAGATCGCCGTCAGCTTGTCCACCTGCTCCGCGATCGCCAGCAGCTCCGCCATTGGCCCGAAGGGATCGCCCCGGAAGTCCATGTCCGTGCCCGCGACCACCACCCGCACGCCGCGATTGGCGAGCGTGTTGACCACGCGCACGATTCCAGCATCGAGGAACTGCGCCTCATCGATCGCGATCACCTCCGCCCGCGGGTCCAGGTGCTCCGTCACCTCCATCGAGGATTGCACCGGGATCGCCTCGATCCTGCCGCCGTCGTGCGAGCTCACCACCTGGAGTCCGCCGTACCGGTCGTCCAGCTGCGACTTGAAGACCTGCACCTTCTTGCGCGCGATCGTCGCGCGTCGGACCCGCCGGATCAGCTCCTCGGACTTGCCGCTGAACATGACCCCGCTGATCACCTCGATCCAGCCGTGTCGGGGGGAGTAGTCCATGGCGACGAGTTTACCCCCGACCCGTTCGCCTTGTCCAGATCGCCCGATCCCCCGCCCGCCACAGGCCAGCGCTCCCCCGCCGATTCAGGCGCAAATGCACGGCTCCACTTGACATACGCTGCCGGTAAAGGCAAACTACTTCTTACCCCTCTGGCACATCCATATCGGGAGTGGGCGCGTGCGGTCGCGCCTGGCCGCATGGACCACCACCTGCGTCGCCGCGGACGCAATCGCGGCTTCGCGCCGCCCAAGAAGGGGACCAGGAGAGATGAGCCAATCACGGGAACAGCCCACCGATCCGGGCGAAACCCGCGCGGCGCGCGCGGAGGCACTTCTGCGCTCTCTCACCGGCATCCTCGATGCCCGCGTCGAGACCGACGCCGGCGGCGGGATCCGGCGCATCGCCCTCCTGGCGCAGCACGGCCTGGCCGCTCGCGACGCCGTGCGCAACGCGCAGTCCGCGCTCCTCGCCTCGCTCGGCCTCGCCATCGACTCCGATCGCGTCGCCATCGACTTCGGTGAGCCCGCCACTTCCCCGCCCTGGCGCGCCCACGCCGCGCACGTGCCCGCGCCCCGAGATCCGGCAGCCGCCGCAGGCTTCGTCACGTCAGTGCCGACCGGCCGCAACGGTAGCGCGGCGCCGCCGCAGAACGGGAAGGCTCACGCCCACGGCAACGGCGGCGCGCCGACACCAGAAACCACCCTGGGCAGCCGCGGCCGGGGCGCCTCCGTCGGCGCACCCCGCGCGCCCGGCCCAACGCATCGGACGGCGGAGCTCGCCGAGAGCGTCGATGCGGCGGAGACCGAAGTCGCGCCGGCCCATACCCGGCCCGCGCCCGGGCTCGTCCGTGTCGACATCGAGCCCGCCCCCCCGGACCGCGTGCGCGTCCGCGTCGTCCTCGCCTTCGAGGACCGCATCAACGTCGGTGAGGCCGATGGCATCGACACGCCCACGGCCCGCCTCGAGCTCGCCGCCCGCGCCCTGCTGCGCGCCGTCCCCGCGCGCCACGACCGCGACCTCGACGGCGTCCGTACCCTCGACATCGCCGGCCGCACCTACATCGTCGTCGCCGTCCGCTCGATCCGCGGCCGCACCGTTCAATACCACGCCGACGCCATTGCCGCCGACGGCCCGCTCGAGCACGCCGCGGCCCTGGCAACCCTCGGCGCCGTAATCCGATAGCACGTCCCGATACACCAACAAGGACCTGCAACCCGAACAAGGAGCCCCCGTCCCGCACAGCGGAGCCCAGCATAGCGAAGTAGCGGAGTGACCGCGACCTATGTCCTAGCCGAGGTCGACGTGATCTCCGAAGGGAGGTGAGCTGGGTGTTCCTTCAGGCGCTATTTGAGCTCATCGGCGCACTAGTTGCGCTTCTTGGCGGCGGTATCACCATCGCAAACTAGCGTCGGGCGGGGGCTCCTCCTTCTGTATGAACCGAAAAGGTCAATTCTTCTTCTGGGCGGTTTTGGTGGCAGCAGCAGCTTTGCTGCTGCCCCTGCCGTGGCGTGCGTTTTGGCTCTCGACTCCGCGCGAGATCCTCGGTCTCGCCACATTTGTAGGGCTTGCTGTGCTGTCGGAAGCCATGGCCATCGGCTTCACGTTCGGTGCGTCAAAGTCCAACGCATCCATTTCGTTCGTTCCGTTGCTGGCAGCGGTCGTGGTATTCCCGCCAGTGTTTTCGGTATCGGCTGCGGCCGTTACGGTATTTGTGGCAGAGGCCTTCTTGCGGCGCCGCCCTGCGTGGCTAACAGCATTCAACACCGGCCAGTACATATTAGGGTATGGAACCGCGGCGCTCATCTACTCTTGGCTTGCGCCCGGAGGCGGCGGAGACATCAGTCTGATAGCGTTCTTACCCGCCGCGCTGGCGTTTTTCTCGGCCAACCTTTTTATTGTTTCGGGATTTGTCTCCGTTCGGCGCGGTGAGAGTCTCATTGAAACCGCCCGCCAATTCGCAGGGCCGTCCGGCGCGAATCTGTTTTATGACTTTCTTGCCACACCAACAGCGCTTTTTGCGGCCTATTTGTACACCAAGTTCTATGTGGCCGGATTATTCCTGTTCATCTTGCCATTTCTGTTAATCCGCTATTCGTTTATCTCGAAGATTCGACTGGAACAGGCCAACCGGGACCTAATTCGGGTCCTGATTAAGGCCATCGAGACCAGGGACCCCTATACATCTGGGCATTCGGTTCGGGTTTCGACGTTGGCGAAGATGATAGCGGAGGACCTTCATCTCTCGAAACGAAGGATTTACGATATCGAGACAGCGGCGCTACTACACGACATCGGTAAAATTGAGGCGCTCTACGCGGACGTGATAAGTAAGCCGTATTCGCTATCTGATACTGAACGGGCATTAATCCGGACCCATGCGACCAAGGGCGCTGACCTGCTGCACGGCCTCAGCGCCTTTGGCCCTGAGATCATCAAGGCGGTCCGTCATCATCACGAGCGATTTGACGGACAGGGTTACCCCGACGGCATCTCGGGCGCCGCGATACCGCTTGCCGCAAGAATTATCATGTTATGCGATTCCATAGACGCAATGCTGTCGGATCGCCCCTACCGATCCGCTCTAACCGTTAACGCTACTTACAACGAGATAGTGCGATGTTCTGGCACTCAGTTTGACCCCGACATAGTCGAGGTGATCTTACGCAGAGATACGCTCAGGCGTGCGGCAGGCTTGGCTGAGGCGGAACCAACTAGACAGGCGTCCCTTACGGCAGCCGCCGCTGAGCCAGTCTAGAGGCGGCGACAGCGAGCTCTACATCTGGGAGGATAGCGGAAATTGCGGAATGGACATCAGCGACTTTGAAGCATACGCCGCCCTTAAGGGCGACGAAACCCTCCGCGTGCGGCCTGATCGCACCGCCTTGCTTGTTGTCGACATGCAGCGGTATTTCGTGGAACCTGAGTTCCCGTTCGGCCAAGTCTTAGCCAAGTTTCAGCCTGACGCAGCGGCTGCGTATTTCGACCGTGTCAAAACTACCGTAGTTCCAAATGTCCAGGAATTGCTCAAGCCCATCTTGAACAGTTTGGAAGGGGTACGCGTCCGAAAGCCGTTGTGCCGCAACAATCCGACCGCCGCCGCCGCCGATCTGTAGTGCCACAGAGTGCACCCCTAGACTCGCCCGTAAAGCAGGCTAACAACATTGCATCAGCGCCGGTCCACGCGTAGCTTGCCGTAGTGCTCCAACCGGCGAGGCGCCCGTGTTCCTGCGCAGCAAGCGAAGCGGCCGATACGAGTACCTGCAACTCGTCCACAACACGCGCGTGGACGGCCACATCCGCCAGCAGGTGCTGGCCACGCTGGGGCGCCTGGACCGGCTGCGGGGCAGCGGGCAACTGGACGGGCTGATCGCTTCGCTCAGCCGCTTCTCGGAGGTGAGCGCGGTGCTGGGCCCCGAGGGGCGCACGGCCCGCGAGGGGGCGGAGACAATCCGGATCGGCCCCGCACTCCTCTTCGAGCGGCTGTGGGAGGAGAGCACCATCGGGCCGGTGCTGCGGCGCGCGCTGGGGGCTCGGCGCTTCGAGTTCGACCTGGAGCGGGCGGTCTTCCTCACGGTGCTGCACCGGCTTTTCGCCTCCGGGAGTGATCGTGCGGCGGAGTACTGGCGGCAGGACTACCGCATCGGGGGTGTCGAGGACCTGGGGCTGCACCACCTCTACCGGGCCATGGCGTGGCTGGGCGAGGTGCTGCCGGCGAGTGAGCAGGTGGACGCAGCGCTGTTCGCGCCGCGCACGCGGAAGGACGCGCTCGAGGAGGCGCTGTTTGCAGCGCGGCGCGACCTCTTCAGCAGCCTGGACCTGGTCTTCTTCGACACCACTTCGCTGTACTTCGAGGGCGCGGGCGGGGAGCGGCTGGGCCGCTTCGGGAAAAGCAAGGACCACCGCCCCGACCGGCACCAGATGGTCGTGGGCGCGATCCTGGACACGGAGGGGCGCCCCGTCGCGAGCGAGCTCTGGCCGGGCAACACGGCGGATGTGCGGACACTGCTCCCGGTCGTGGACCGGCTGCGCAGCCGGTTTGCGCTGGAGGAGCTCTGTGTCGTGGCCGACCGGGGCATGATCAGCCGCGCGACCATGGCGGCGCTCGAAGGCGAGGACACGCGCTGCCACTACATCCTGGGCGCGCGCATGCGGAAGGTGAAGGAGGTGCGCGAGGTGGTGCTCGCCGACCCGGCGCCGTTCGAGGCGGTGCGCGGGCCGCGCACGCGAAGCGAGGACCCGGCACCGCTCCAGGTGAAGGAGGTCCGCGTCGGTCCGCGGCGCTACATCGTCTGCTTCAACCCCGAGCAGGCGAAGAAGGAGCGCGCGGACCGGGAGGCGATCCTCACCGCGCTGGAGGCGCAGCTCCGCCAGGGCGAGGGGAGCCTGGTCGGCAACAAGGGCTGCCGGAAGTACCTGAAGACGCCCGGTCAGCACTTCGAGATCGACGATGCCCGGGTGGAGGCGGAGGCGCGCTACGACGGGCTCTGGGTCCTCCAGACCGACCTGGAGCTGCCCCCGGCCGAGGTCGCGCTCCGCTACAAGGAGCTCTGGCAGGTCGAGGCGCTCTTCCGCAGCATGAAGTCCGTCCTCGACACCCGGCCGATCTACCACCAGAGCGATGCGGCCATCTGCGGCCACGTCTTCGCGAGCTTCCTGGCGCTCGTGCTCCTGGACGAGCTGCGCCGGCGCATGGACCGCCGCGGCTTCGGCTACGAGTGGGCCCGGCTGCGGGCGGACTTGGACGCACTGGAGGAGATCCGGTTGGAGGCCGTCGGCCGCACCGTGCTCGTGCGCAGCCTCCCGCGCGGCGCGGCGGGCGCGGCGCTCCAGGCCGCCGGTGTCGCTCTCGGCCCCGCCGTGCGCTTCGTCGAGCTGGAGCCCGACGCAGGCGAGTAGCCTTCCTACCCGCACCTCCCCCCAAGACCGTAGTGCCAAGGCGCCGTGCCACGCCCGTAACTCTGCATCACAGCCACACTTGCAAATCGCTACTGTTCAAGATGGGTCAAGTCTTGTCGCAAACTGGGAATCCCGACCTACTTCACGGCTCTCGGCTCCCTCCGCAGTGACGGGCGGGATCTGCCCGGCTAGGCTCGTCAACTCAACAAATTGAGCCAGAAGACGGTTGGTGCGCCAATGTACCCACCGCGGGATGACGACAGTTGGCAGATTCACGCGACTCTCGCTCCCCGGCAAGGTGAACCCGTGCTGGCAAAGACAACCAGCGGACCGCTGAACTCTGCTCGGCTGGATCAAACGCTCCACATGCTTGGCGTAGACACTGTCCTCGTTGTCGGCGTGACCACGGACGTTTGCGTTACTCAGGCAGCCCGCGAGTTGGCCAATGGCGGCTTCAGCGTCATCATTCTTGCAGACAGCTGTGCCGCTCCAGGCGACGATCGACACCGATCGGCGCTGGAGACGTTCGCCATGGTATTTGGACGCGTTTGTTCAACCCGGTCGGTTTTAGAGGCGCTTGAAGAGAACTAACGCGCCGCCTCTAGGCCCCTTTGGGCAGCTTCTTGTCCCATCCTGCTATTGCAATCGGCGGGAGCTTTTCTTCTATTTGGACCGTCCGCTGCCCGCGTCCCTTTTCGTGGAGCACGCCTGCTCCCGGCGAAGCCAACTCTCTACAATCCACTCCCAGCCCAAGCACGATTTCACGTCGGTCGGGCGGCATCCGACCAGCCTTTTCATCTGATTGCTCATCGTAAAGGCATCTGGGTAGCCGAACATTGACGCAACGCTCCCCGCACTCCGCTGGGTGTGCTGGAGGTGGATGCTGACGTGGAGCAGCCGGGCGAACTGGAGCCAATGCGACGGCACGGGCAGGTGCTGAACTTCGAAATGCCGTCCAAGAGTTCTCCGGGACATATAGAGCTTTCTCGTCAGCTTTGAGAGGCTGTTGACCTGTGGCGCTAGCCGGAAGATCAGGCGGATTTCTTCCAAGGCGTTTGTATCGACCACGGCGCCTCTCGTGTGGAGGTATTCGGTTACGCTCGCGGACAGGTCAAGAGGTGGCGTGGCAAGTAGGCGCGCAAGCGTTCGCGGATTGGCCAGTTCCCCCTCCGGTAAGACGGCACGGGGGTGGGCCGCCGGCAATAGGTCGAGATACTGTCGGAGAGCAACCACCGCCGCTGGCCGGGGTAGGATGATAAACAACGGCACGCCGGCTGGACGACGTTCCAGCCATCGAGATTCGGCGCAGATGTTCTCGGTCGCACCCAGCCACCAAGCCAGAGCATGCCCACGGGGCGGCTCCGTGTCCGGTCTCCAGGAAAAGTCGATAGGAGTGTGAACCTCGTAGGCAGGGGTGAGGAGCGTGAGGCGGTGCTTCCCCTGGGGAATCTCAGGCGTGGACATGGTCGGCTCCAGGCAAGGGGTGATCGACGCCCCTAAATTGGCCGACCTCTGTCAGCCCGGTATCATCCGAGGATGCGTAAGCTGAGATAAGGGCAGCAGTTAGGGCCGCGACAACCGCCAGCGCGAAGCCGCGAGCTGAGGAGGCCTTCAGGATGTCAGCACTTCATCTCATCACTCTAGGACGCTGCGCTCTCCTTTCCGGCGGGGCCGTGGTCCTAAGATCCCGGCCTAAGGAATTGGCGCTTCTCGCGTACCTTGCCCTATCGTCGGAGCGGCCGGTTACGCGCGTAGAATTGGTGCGCCTCTTCTGGAACGACAGAAACGAACGCCGAAGCAGGCACGCACTGAGTCAGGCGCTGCACTCCTTGAAACGTACCTTGCCGAACCTCACGATCGGTTCAGGCGGTGACGAGCTATGGATCTCGCCAGGTAAGCTTCAGGTGGATGTTAGCCTTTTCAGAACTGCAATTGTGCGCAACGAGCTTGAGGAGGCTGCACGGCACTTTGCCGGGCACTTCATGAATGGGTTACGCATCAGCGCTACGCGCGACTTCGAGGAGTGGCAGGAGCAAACGCGGGCACAACTATCACATGAAGCATTGGTCGTGTTTCGAAGCCTTGCTCGTTCCTACTATGCGGCAGGAGACGTACACCAAGCAGGCCACTTTGCGGCTCAGGCGCTCCGGCTCCAGCCAATGGACGAGCAAATGATCCGGATCGGGCGGGAGGCGGCTAGTGTTGACCTTCGATCCGCTAATAGGGACACCGTGGCGCAGTTTCCAATTCCAGATTTGAGATCGGAACTGGCGCCGGAGTTGGCGTGCCGACATCCGACTCTGCCTTTTGTGGGACGGTCACACGAGCTAGCGGCTGCCCAAGAGATTTTTCACGCTGCAGCAGTTAGAGGACTTAGAGTCCTGAGCGTCACCGGCGAGGCTGGTGTCGGCAAGACGCGATTTTGTGAGCAGGTGCTCCGGTGGGCCGCGATTCGGGGTGCCCGCGTGTTACATGGGCGTTGCTCGCACGGCGCGTCACAACTCCCGTACGGTGCAATTGCCAGTGCCCTCGCGGACGGCTTCGACTCAGGGGACCTGAGCGTCCTGTCGACTCGCTTGCGGAGGTCACTCTGTCGAATCGTCCCGGAATTGTGCCACCCGCGCGGACAGCAGCTCGCCCATGGGGCTTCGCCTCGTGCGCGACAAGAGATTTGCGAGTCTTCGGCACGATTGCTCGCGATCAGTTCCGGCGACCGCCCTACGGCGTTGTTCCTGGATGATTTTCAATGGAGCGACGACTCGACGATACGGCTACTAAGCTACCTATTGCAGCGCTTGCCGAACGCGACTCTCTTTGTCCTGCTCGCGTCGCGCCCCAAGCTCGCTACGGAGGGCGCCGTCGCCGCGTTCTTGAGGCACCTCCCCGCCGATCGCTGCGATTCCATCTCTCTGGACGAATTTGACGAACCCACCGTACGCGAGCTTGTATCGAAGGCTTACGCGGGCCACGCCCATGGCGATCTGCATGAGCTTGGCACGGAACTGTTCAGACTCGTGGGGGGCCACGCCTTCTTACTAGGCGAACTGATTCTGGCGGCTCAACGAGACGGACGTGGACCCAATGGCAACCCGTCCCGCCCGCAGGACCTGATTGGCCCGCGCACACCGTCATCGATCGAGAGGTTTCTCTCGGAGAGAGTCTGCCAACTGACTGGAGAAGAGACCAACGTGCTCGAGGCCACCGCCGTACTCGGCGACCAGGCTACGCTAAACATAATTTCGCGGCTCACAGGAGCGAACGAAGACCGCGCGACTCGCTCGCTCGACTCCCTCGAGCGCGCACGGCTAATCCGGATTACTCGAACACGAATAGCGTTTGCACATGATTTGGTTCGGGAGGCGGTATACGCACGTATGGGCGCGGCACGTCGGCTTCTCCTTCACAAGCGAGCTGCGGTTGATTTGACTTCCA
Organism: uncultured Gemmatimonadales bacterium; assembly: GCA_963708135.1. GTDB lineage: Bacteria > Gemmatimonadota > Gemmatimonadetes > Longimicrobiales > RSA9. The sequence goes on from OY970192.1 coordinate 4,023,646, forward strand.
ACGGCAATGTGCCCGTCGGCACGATCGCGCAGCACTGGGATCTGGCCGGGGAGCGGCCTTTTGCGTTCCAGTGCGCACTTCGGGCCGCGGAGGAGGCGCAAAAGGTCGGCGGAACTGCTGAAGAGGAGCACTTCCTCCAAATGGCTATTCAGAACGCCATCTCCCCGAGCAACTTATCACATGCGCGGTGGCGGCTCGCTGAGCACTATTCCACCCTGAATAGGTACGAACATGCGCGCGCCCTGTTGGGGGAGATGGCGGCGGCCGAAGATGGGACCGATCCGGACAATGCTTTCTTGGTTGAGGCCATGCTATTCGGCATCGCGGTACGCACTGGAGACATGGATACGCGAACACTGGATCAGAAGTATAAGTCATTATCGGATCCGTATTTGGCCTCTCCAGACAGCGACGGTGCTCTTGAACTCTTGTGGCATCGCGTCTTAGCCTCTCATTACCTCAATGACATTAGGTCCTCGCTTGACGAACTGGATCGGTTGGTGGATTGGGGCAGGAATGCTTCAGATCCGAGCCGTGCAGTACGGGCACTGGTGTTGGCCTCCCACGTCGTTACAGCAAATTTCGGCCTCGACGCGGCGGAACCTCTGATCGCGCAGAGTGTCGCGAGAGCCGTGGAAGCTGGCACCGCCTCGGCAATGGCATCGGCATTGGCGTGTCGAGCAGCGAACCGTCTCCAGCGCGGGAGGCTAACCGAGGCACTCGAAGATTTTTCTAAGGCTCAGGATCTTGAACAGAGGGCGGGGCTTTCCTCGTTCTGGATGGGTGCTGCCAACAATTATGGAGTCACGTTGCTCGAGGCCGGTGAGCTGGCCGCTGCAGTTGCGATCTTCGAAGGGGCGGTCAGCGTGGCGCGTGCGAGCGGACGCATAGATTGGCCCTTCCCAATGCTCAATCTCGCGATGGCGCATTATGAGCGACGCTGCTTTGCGGATGTCCGCAGGACGTGTCTCGATCTTGTCGGGGATCCGGCGCTTGCGGCGTGTCGACCGAACGTGGCAATGGCGTTGGCGTTACTCGGCCTGGTCGATCTGGAGGAGGAGAGATTCGCGCGGGCCAGACACTGGAACCTGGCATGTCGTGAATTCACTCCGGAGGACCCGGTGCAGCTGGTGCTCGATATGTCCTACCCCGAGGCGCTCAACGCGCGGATTCTCGCGCTCGATGGGCGGCGGGGGGAGGCGATTGCGCGGTTGCGGGCGGTGCTGGCGGCGTATGAGAATCGGGACGTGTTCTGCCGGAACAGGTTGCGACTGGAGCTGGCGCGACAGCTGGTGGCGGTGGACCGTGATGAGGCGGAGGCGCAGGCGCTCGCGGTGAAGGCGTTCGGGGAGGAGTCGGGGGCCAGGCCGCTGGTGCGGAAGGCGAGGAATCTGCTGCAGGCAATGGGGCGGCCGGTGCGCGCGGGGGGGCGTGGGGCGCACCTTGCCGCCTCCACGGCGCAGAGATAGGTTGCGGAGTCATCCTCGAAGGCATCCGCACTCCGACCGGCCCTCTTCGGCCTCCCGGTTCTATGCTGGTCCGCAGCCGCATGACGCGCGACATCATCACGGTGGAGCCGGCCGCCTCGCTGGCGCGGGCACTGCTGCTCATGCACGAGCATCGGATCCGTCACCTTCCGGTGGTGGCGGGCGAGGATCTGGTGGGGCTGCTGAGCGACCGGGATATCCGGCTGGCGGCGCCGCCGCCGGGGAGCGTGGTGGAGGGGGAGCGGCAGCGCTTCCTGGAGTCGCGGCGGGCGGACGACGTCATGGTTCGCGAGGTGGTCACGACGACGGCGGACACGCCGGTCGAGGAGGCGGCGCGTGTGATGGCGCAGCACCGGATCGGGGCGCTGCCGGTGGTCTCGGGCGAGCGGCTGGTGGGGATGCTCACCACGGCGGATCTGCTGCGGGCGTTCGTGGAGCTCTTCGGGGTGAACCGGCCGTCCAGCCGGATCGAGGTGCGGATGCCGAATCGGCCCGGGGAGCTGGCGCGGGTGGTGCGGCTGATCGGGGTGGACGCGCGGCTGAACATCTCGGGGATCGTGCTGGCGGGAAGCCAGGGATCGCACGCGACGGCCGTGCTCCGGGTGCAGACGGTGGACCCGCGCGGGGTGATCGAGTCGCTCCGCCGCCTGGGATACCAGGTCGGCTGGCCGGCGCTGGACATGGCTCCGCCATCGCTGGACCCGCACGAGGGTCCGGGGAGCGTGGCGGGTCCGAACTCGCGGCACGCGACGGATCCGGCGCGCTGACCTCGCGGCGCGCGGAGACGCCCCTTCCCCGGACGGCCGCTTGAGCCCGACCGCTCTCATCTGGGACGAAGTCCTCGCCACCTACCGCTTCCGGCCGGAGCACCCAATGAACCCGCGGCGGCTGCACTGGACGGTGCAGCTGATCGGCGCGCTGGGCCTGGCCGGTGACGCGGCGACGCCCCTCATCGTCCCGCGACCGGCGACGGAGGAGGAGCTGCTCCTGGCGCACGACCGCGCGTACGTCGATGCGGTGCGCGCGCTCTCGGAGCCGGGCGCGGATCCCATGGATGGCCTCCCATGGGGGCTCGGCACGGAGGACACGCCGGTCGTGGAGGGGATGCACGCGGCCGCATCGCGCGTGGTGGGAGCCACGCTCGTGGCGGCGGAGGAGGTCATCACGGGACGCGCCCGGCGGGCGTTCAATCCCGCCGGCGGGCTGCACCACGCTCGCCGCGCCGAAGGCGCAGGCTTCTGCGTGTACAACGACCTGGCGGTGGCGATCCGCTGGCTCGAGCGGCAACACGGCGCGCGCGTGATGTACATCGATGTCGACGCACACCACGGCGACGGAGTGCAGCAGATCTTCTACGACGACCCCGAGGTCCTCACGCTCTCGCTGCACGAGAGCGGCACCTACCTCTTTCCCGGGACCGGATTCGTGGACGAGCTCGGCGAGGGGGACGGATACGGCTACTCGGTGAACGTTCCGCTCGACGTGCACACGGAGGACGGCTCGTTCATGGAGGCCTTCGAGGCGCTCGTTCCGCGGCTGGCGGGAGCCTTCCACCCCGACATCATCGTGCTCCAGACCGGCTGCGACGGGCACGTCCTCGATCCGCTGACGCACCTTCGGCTGACCACGGGCGTGTACGAGCGCATCGCGAGGCTGGTCGGCGAGGTGGCGGACGCGGAATGCGAGGGGCGCCTCGTCGCCACCGGCGGCGGCGGGTACGCCGCGTACACGGTCGTGCCGCGCGCGTGGACGCTGGTGTGGGGAGCCGTGGCGGGTCTCGAGGTGCCGGACCGCGCTCCGGACGAATGGCTCCGGGCGGTCCGCCTGGAGGCGGGGGAGGAGGTACCCTGGGCGCTGCGGGACCCGCCGGACGCCTTTGCGCCCTCTCCCCGGCGCGCGGAAGTCGCGGCTGCGAACCGGCGGACCGTCGAGGCGGTCCGGCGGCGCGTGCTTCCGCTGCTCACGGGCTGGGGCCTTGCCTTCTAGCGCCATGGCACTCGAGCTCCCGCTGAGTCTGGCCGACGCGACGGGCGCACCGTTCGTGGTGCGCGCCTACACGCCCGCGGACCGCCGCGCGCTCGACGCGATGTACGCGCGCTTCGAGCCGAAGCGGGCCGCCCAGGGCCTGCCGCCAACCGGAGAGGCGAACCTGAAGCGCTGGCTGGACCGCGTGCTCGCGCAGGGTGAGCACCTGGTCGTCGAGGTGGGTGGCGCCGTGCTCGGCCACATCATGCTGATCCCGATGGACGGCACGGTCGAGCTCGCGAACTTCCTGCACCAGTCGATCCGGGGTCGCGGCATCGGCACCCGCCTGAACCGCGTAGCCGTCGAGCTGGCGCGCGAGCGCGGATACCGCAGGATCTGGCTCTCGGTGGAGCCGGGGAACCGTCCGGCGGTGCGCTCCTACGAGAAGGCGGGATTCCGGCGACTGCCCGGCTCTCTCTGGGCCCCCGAGATCGAGATGCAGGTGGAGCTGGAGGCGCCGCCGCCGGCGGCCTGAGCGCCGGCGTGCGGCGTGCGGCGTCGCCTGAAACGCTGTGGAGACCTGGGAAAGCGGGCGGCGGGAGCCGGGCGTCAGAGCAGTGAGTCGTCGCTCTCGCGCGCTGTCCGGGCGGTTTTCTCGGCATCCTCGCCGAAGACGAGGCCGGTGCCCGCCGCCTGCGCGGCGAGGGCCTGGCGCAGGGCGCGGATCTCCTCGTCCGTGCGGCCGCTGGCACGCAGGCGGCGGTCCATTCGAAGACGGCGCACTGCGGCCTTCAGGGTACCGAGGGCGAGGGTGGCGCAGCGGGGCCGGGAGCCGACGATGTCCTCGCCCAGCAGCTCGATCATCTGCTCGTAGGAGAGGTCCTCGACCTGCTCGAAGGTGAGCTTTTTCCGGTTGACGCGGTCGGCAAGGATCGAGGCAGCCGCCTGGCTGATGGTGCAGCCCTCGCCCTCGAAGCTCATCTCCTCGATGCGCTCGGAATCGGCGGCGGACCTGAGGAAGACGGTCACCAGGTCGCCACAGCCGGGGTTGCCGCCCGGCATCCTGACGTCGGCATCCTCGAGCGCGCCCTTGTGGCGCGGCCGCTTGAAGTGGTCGACGAGCAGCGCGATGCGGGTCTGGCGGTCCACGGAGTCTAGCGCTCGATGGGCATGCGGACGGCATTGCCCCACTCGGTCCATGAGCCGTCGTAATTGCGGGCCCGCGGGAATCCGAGCAGGTAGGTCAGCACGAACCAGGTGTGGGAGGAGCGCTCGCCGATCCGGCAGTAGGCCACCACGGGACTCGCGGGATCGAGGCCCTGCTCCTCGAGGTAGATCTCTCGAAGGGCGTCGGCGGGCTTGAAGGTGTGGGTTTCGGCATCCACGGCGCGCCCCCACGGCACATTCCGGGCGCCCGGAATGTGGCCACCGCGGAGCGCGCCCTCGTTCGGGTAGTCCGGCATGTGGAGGCGCACGCCGCTGTACTCCTCCGGGCTCCGCACGTCGACCAGCTGACCGCCGGAGCCCGCGTGCTCGAGCACCTCGTCCCGGAAGGCGCGGATCGCGCCGTCCGCGCGCTCCCCGAGGGTGATGTCGCCGGCGCGATAGTGGGGAGTCTCGGTGGACATCGGGCGGTCCTCCTCCTCCCAGCGCGCCCTCCCTCCGTCCATGATCCGCAGCCGCTCGAGGCCGAACAGCCGGAACACCCAGAAGGCATAGGTCGCCCACCAGTTGTTCTTGTCGCCGTAGAGGACGATGGTGGTGTCCCGGTTCACGCCGAGACGGCGAAGCAGCGACTGCATGGCCCCCTGCCCGATGTAGTCGCGGGTGAGCGGATCGTTCAGATCCGCGACCCAGTCCACCTTCACGGCGCCGGGGATGTGACCGATCTCGTAGAGGAGGACGTCCTCGTCCGACTCGATGATGCGCACGGCCGCCTCCTCGAGGCGGTCCGCGACCCACTGCGTGGAGACGAGCACCTCGGGATGAGCGTAGCCGCGTTCCTCGATCGGGGCGGGCTTCCTGGCCATCGGCGCCTCCGGCGTCAGAAGATGAAGACGGGGGTCCCCACCGGCACCATCTGGTAAAGCTGCTCGATGTCGTCGTTGTGCAGGCGCACGCAGCCGTGGGAGACCGCGTGGCCGATCGACCCGACGTCGAAGTCGTTCGTGCCGTGGAGCAGGTAGCCATCCCCCATGTTGAGCGCGTACGGTCCGAGCGCGCGCGGCACCTTGCGCTGCGGGCTGGCGGCGGGCGGCATGAACAGCTTTCCCGCGAACTCGATGAAATGCTGTCCATCGGGCGCGTAGAAGTACCCGTTCCTGTTGATCCAGCCGACCTGCCCGTCCCGTTCCACTACGTACTTGATGTACGCATCGCCGACGGGATAGCGCTCGCCCGGCTTTACGCGCACCAGCTCGAGGTTGTTGTCCGCCGCCTGCTCGTAGTACTGCCAGTCCGGGACCGTCCACACCGGGTCCACTTTCTTGCTGAGCACGCGCCGGCGGCCGCGCGGTGTCTCGAAGTACCACTTCCGGCCCGCGTAGCTGAAGGACTGCCCCATACCCACGGCGACCGGGACGCTCATGAGCGTGTCGCCCCCCTGTACCAGCCACAGCCAGCGGTCCTCCGTGGACACGAGGATCTTGAGCCCGTGGCCCCGACGGGCGAGCCGGTACACCCGCATCCCGCCCGTGTCATGGGGCACCTTCGGCGCCGCCAGGACGACGGGCGCGGGATCCGGCACCTGCGGCCGTTGCGGGGCGGGCGCGAGCGGCGCGGGCGCGCCGCTTCCGAGAAAGCAGGCGGACAACGCCACGACGACGGCGGTACTGAAGGTTCCCCAGCGAAGCGGTGCGGCGATCGACCTCAACATGATACCTCCGTGCATTCAACGCCTTGCACGGCTAATGGTTGCAGGGAGCGGGCCAGCGTGGGGCTGGCGATCCGCCTTGGCTCAGGACCGGGAGACGGTGCGGGTGCCCAGGATACGCTCGATCGTCTGCCCGATCTTGTTGTTCGGGGTGGATGCCCCGGCCGTGATGCCGATTCGCAGCGGCCCCGCCGGCAGCCAGTCGGAGGCGAGCACCTCGGGCGCATCCGCGGCGAGCTCGGGCTTGTGCCGGATCGTGCCGGCGCCCGAATCGATGCACGTCGCGTCCGCGATGTGGTACGTGCTCGTGTACTCGCGGCAGAGGTGCGCCAGATGGTTCGTGTTCGAGGAGTTGTAGCCGCCGATCACGATCATCAGGTCGGGCGGCTCCCGCATGAGCTCGAGCACCGCGTCCTGCCGCTCCTGCGTGGCCGAGCAGATGGTGTCGAAGGAGCGGAAGTGCGAGTCGATCGCGTCCGCGCCGTAGCGCCGGGCCAGGCTGCGGCCGACCTCGTCCGCGATGGCGAGCGACTCGGAGGCGAGCATCGTCGTCTGGTTGGCCACCCCCACCCGCACCAGGTCCGGCTCGGGGTCGAATCCGGGGGACGCCTTGTCCAGGAAGTGGGCGCGAAAATCCCCCCGGGAGAGGGCACCGGGCAGACGCTCGATATAGTCGCAGACCAGGCGCGCCTCGTCCATGTTTCGTACCACGATGTACTTCCCGCCCTCGTCCGTGTGCACCTGCGAGGCCGTGGCACGGGTCTCCTCGTGAAACGACTTGCCGTGTATCAGCGCGGTAAAGCCGTCCCGGGCGTAGGACTCCACGCGCTTCCAGACGTTCAGCACCGAGCCGCAGGTGGTGTCCACGAGCACGGAGCCGGCCGCCTTGAGCCGCTCGAAATCCTGCAGGGTGACCCCGAACGCCGGCAGGATCACGACATCCTCCGGGCCGAGCCCCGTGAAATCGAACGTCCCCCTGGCGTCCGGATAGAGGAACGAGATGCCGCGGTCGCGCAGCCGCTGGTTCACGTGTGGGTTGTGGATGATCTCGCCCACCAGATGGATGCGTCGGTCGGGAAACTTGTGACGCGCCTGGTAGGCGTAGTCCACGGCCCGGTCCACGCCGTAGCAGAAGCCGAACGCGGCCGCCAGGCGGAACGTCAGGTCCCCGAACGTGGCCGTGTGGCCGCTCGCCCGGATCTCGTCCAGCAGCGCGCTGTGGTTGTACTCCGTGTCGAGCACGGGGCCGACGTCCTTCTTCAGTCCGAACCCGCGTCGGAAGTAGGTCTGCTCCATGGACATATGATAACGCCGGCGGCGGGGCCGGAGCAACGCATCCGAGGCCTCGAGCGGGTGCGGCCGCGGCCTTGGCGGCACCCGGAGCGGCGCCCGGAACAGCGCCCGGCGCGGCAGGTGGTGCGCTGCCCGAGCGTCGCCGTGCGGCAGCGACGCTCGCGACGGGTCCCGCTGGCAATCCGCGCATCCTCTTCCTATGTTAATGGGCTTGAATTCTTTCCGACTACGCCGGGGGAAGTCGTGGAACCATCATCCATAGCGTTCCTGAAGCGGCTGCTGGACACGCCGGGGCCGAGCGGCTTCGAGGCCGCGGCCGCGCGCGTATGGCGGGAGGAAGCCTCCACGTTCACCGAGGACGTGGACACGGATGTGACGGGCAACTCGGCGGCCCGGGTGAGGCGGGGCGGCGCGCCGCGCGTGATGCTGGCCGGGCACATCGACGAGATCGGCCTGATGATCACGCACGTGGACGACGAGGGCTTCCTGTACTTCGAGGGGATCGGCGGCTGGGATCCCCAGGTGCTGGTCGGCCAGCGGGTCCGGCTGCTGTCGCGCGGCGGCGATGTGCTCGGGGTGGTGGGCAAGAAGCCGATCCACCTGATCAAGGGAGACGAGCGGGAGAAGGCCTCGAAGATCACGGACCTGTGGATCGATATCGGGGCGAAGGACCGCGAGGCGGTGCGGGCGCGCGGCGTCCGGATCGGCGATCCGGCGGTGCTGCACACCTCTCTCGTCGAGCTCGGCGACGGGCTGATCGCGAGCCGGTCCATCGACAACCGGATCGGCGCTTTCGTGGTGCTGGAGGCGCTGCGCCTGCTGGCCTCGGGTCCGGAGCCCGCGGCCGAGGTCGTTGCCGTGGCGACGACACAGGAGGAGATCGGCCACTCGGGCGGGGGGGCGCGCACCAGCGCCTACCGGCTCGAGCCGCAGGTTGCGCTGGTGGTGGACGTCACGTTCGCGTCGGACGCGCCGGGGATCGAGAAGAAGGAGGTTGGCGAGCACAAGCTGGGGAGCGGACCGGTTCTGACCCGCGGCTCGGCGGCGCACCCGCTGGTGTTCGAAACGCTGGTGGAGGTGGCGGAACGGGAGAAGATTCCCTACACCATCGCGGCCTCGCCGCGCTACACGTCGACGGACGCGGACAACATCTATCTGACGCGCGCGGGCGTGGCGACGGGCGTGATCTCGGTGCCCAACCGCTACATGCACTCGCCGAACGAGATCGTGAGCCTGGCGGACCTGGAGCACACGGCCGCGCTGATCGCGGCCTTCGCGCAGGGGCTCTCGGCGGACACGGACCTGGTGCCGCGCTGACGGCGCCCACCGGCGGAGCGCCATGAAGGTCATCGACATCAGCCAGCCGCTCGGGCGCGCGACGGCGCCGTGGCCGGGAGACGCGCCGTTCCGCCAGGCGTGGACGATGCTGCGCGAGCGCGGGGACAGCGTGAACGTGGCGGAGGTGAGCCTCAGCGTTCATCTGGGCACGCACGCGGACGGCCCCGCGCACGTGGCGGATGGTGCTCCCGCGATCGGCGCCCTCGACCTGGATGCCTATCTGGGGCGCGCGGTCGTGGTGGATGCCCGCGGCCACGGTCCGCTGCTGGGTCCCGATCTGCTGGACGGGCTGGATCTGGCGCGCTCTCCGCGTGTGCTCCTGCGCACGCGCGATGCGGTGGACCCGGAGTCCTTCCCGCCGGAGTTCCCGGCGCTGTCGTCCGCGCTGGCCCTTCGTCTGGCGGAGGAGGGCGTGCTGCTCGTGGGAACGGATGCACCGTCGGTGGATCCGGCGGAGTCCAGGGAGCTCGAGGCGCACCGGATCCTCGGCGAGGGCGGCGTCGCCATCCTGGAGAACCTGGTGCTCACGGGAGTGGAGGCGGGCACCTACACGCTGCTCGCGCTCCCGCTCAAGCTGCTGGACGCGGACAGCTCGCCGGTGCGGGCGGTGCTCCTGGAGGGGCGGCTATGACGGTTCCGATCCAGATCTCGTGGGACCTTTACCAGGGGAGGATCTCCGTCTGGTGCGAGTGCCTGGCCGCGGGCGTCCGGCGCGCCGTGCTGCTCCCCCGGCTGGACACCATTTTCTCCCCCACGGCGGAGGATCCGGCCCGGGAACTCCGCTACGAGTCGCTGGACTGGCGGCTGGTCTCGCCCACCGAGGGGGACTGGGAGCGCTACCAGGCGATGGCCGCGAAGCAGGCCGAGCGGCTGGCGATCAGCGTGCGAGCACAGCGGGTCGAGAACATCGCCCGCTGGATGGGCGGCCGGCAGGTGGCGGTCCCCCAGTATCACCTCTGGCTCTTCCGCGACGCCGCGGTCGGGCGGACGATCGAGCAGCTCTACGACGAGCCGGACGCGCTCGAGCGCCGGCGGCTCTGGAGATGGCTGCTGGCGTGGACAGCGCCGGTGGCGAGCGAGAAACCCTACGACGCGAGGTAAGACGGGCAATGGTGGATGCGGGCAAGGTGGTGAAGCGGATCCAGGAGATGCGCGATGACGGCTACCTCTCCGATGCGATCCTGCGCGAGACCGTGAAGCAGCTCCGGGCCGGCGACCCCAAGAACAACTGGGTCGGCGTGTACCTGTTCAACCCGGACGAGCAGATCCTCTGGCTCCACAACTACGTGGGCGCCCCGACCGAACACGCGCGCATCCCGGTCGGCGAAGGCGTCTGCGGGACGGCCGTCGCCGAGAAGGAGAACCAGAACGTGCCCGACGTCACCAAGGCCGAGAACTACCTCGCCTGCAGCCCGAAGGTGAAGTCGGAGCTCGTGACGCTCATCCGGGCCGGTGACGATATCTTCGGCCAGATCGACATCGACAGCCATACCGCCGGCGCCTTCACCGGCGAGGACGAGGAGGTCGTCGCTCTCGTGGCCGAGAAGCTCGCCGAGGTCTTCATGGCGGAGCGCCGCTGACGGCGCCATGACCGATCGGCCGCGCGCGGGCCCCCTCCGCGTCTTCCGCGCGCCGAACCCGTCGCCGCTGACGCTGGACGGCACGCGCACCTATCTGGTGGGGGCTCGCCGGGTCGCCGTCATCGACCCGGGCCCCGATCTGCCCGCCCACCTGGACGCCCTCGCCGGGGCCATCGGCGCGGGCGCCGAGGTCACGGTCGTCCTCACCCACTCACATCCCGACCACGCCGCCGGCGCCGCCCGCCTGGGCGAGCGCCTGGCGGCCCCGGTCCGGAGCGCCGCCACCGGAACGCTGGCCGAAGGCGACGCCGTGGCCACGGATGCCGGCCCCCTCCTCGCGCTCGCCACGCCGGGCCACGCGCCCGACCACATCGCGTTCCACTGGCCCGCGGCCCGGGCGGCGTTCGTCGGCGATCTCATGCTGGGCGGCCAGGACACGGCCCTGGTCGCACCGCCGGAGGGCCACCTCGGCCACTACCTCGCCTCGCTCCAGCGGATCCGCTCCCTCGGAACGACCGTCCTGTACCCGGCCCACGGGGAACCCTTCGACGAGCCGGCGGACGCACTCTCCCGCTACGTCTCCCACCGGGCCGAGCGCACCCGCGCGGTGCTGGCGGCGCTGGACAACGGTCCCCGGATGCTGTATACGATCCTGGATGCGGTGTACGGCGCCGCACTGGCCGAGCCGCTGCGCGACGCCGCGGCCGGGGCGACGCTGGCATACCTCGACCAGCTCCGCCTGGCGGGGCAGGTGCGCCGGCTGCCGGGTGGCTGGTGGGAGAAGGTGGAGGGGGCGGGTAAGCGGGGGCGGTAGACATGAGCGGCCGGCCGGCGGCGCGCAGACGGCCGCCGGCGCGCGGACGGCGACAGGAGCGAGGCGTGACGACTGAGGGGAATGCATTGGAGACGGGGGACGCGGACGCGCGGGTGCTCGAGCGGGTGCGTCGGTACGTGGAGCGTGAGAGTCCGAGCGGCGACGTGGAGCGGGCGGTCGCTCTGGCGGAGCTGATCGGGGCCGAGCTGGCGGATGCGGGGGCGCGCGTGGAGCTGGAGGAGGCGCCGGGCTGGGGGCGACACGTGCGGGCGGAGCTGGCGGGGGCGGAGCAGGAGCTGGAGCCAGTGCTGGTGCTGGGTCATCTCGACACGGTCTTTCCGGTCGGGACCCTGGCCGGGCGGCCGTTCCGTGTGGTGGAAGGGCGGGTGGAGGGGCCGGGCGTGTTCGACATGAAGTCGGGAGTCGCGGCGGTGGTGGAAGCGCTCGCGCGGTTGAAGGAGGCGGGGTCGCGGCCGCGGCGCCCGGTTCGGGTGCTCGTGACATGCGACGAGGAGGTGGGCTCGCCGACATCGCGTCCGCTGATCGAGGCGCTCGCCCGGGGTTCGGCTGCGGTGCTGGTGCCGGAGCCCTCGCTGCCCGGTGGTGCCGCCAAGACCTCACGCAAGGGGGTAGCGGTCTACGCGCTGCGGGTTTACGGTCGGGCGTCGCACGCGGGGGTGGACCCTGAGCGCGGGGTGAGCGCGATCGCGGAGCTGGCGGAGCAGATCCGGGCCGCGCTTCGGCTCGCGGATCCCGCGGTGGGCACGACGGTGAACGTGGGCACGGTCAGGGGCGGCACGGCGTCGAACGTGGTCGCGGCGGAGGCGCATGCGGAGGTGGACGTGCGCTTCGGGACGCTGGCGGAGGGAGAGCGGGTGGACGCGGCGCTCCGCGGGCTGCGCGAGCGACTCCCGGGCGCACGGCTGGAGCTCGAGGGCGGGATCAATCGTCCGCCGCTGGAGCGGACACCGGGGGTGGTGGCGCTCTACGAGACGGCACGTCGGCTGGCGTCGGGGCTCGGCTTCGAGCTCGGGGAGGGCTCGACCGGAGGCGGCAGCGACGGCTGCTTCACGGCTGCGCTGGGGGTGCCGACGCTGGACGGGCTGGGCGTGCAGGGCAACGGGGCGCACGCGGTGGACGAGCACATCGTGCTGGCGGACCTTTTGCGGCGGGTGGATCTCCTCCGTGGCCTGCTGGTGACGCTGTGACGGACGGGATCACGATCAGGCCGCTGGCGGGCGCGCGGGAGTACGAGGCGTGCGTGGCGCTGCAGCGGAGTACGTGGGGCTCCGACTTCACCGAGGTGGTTCCGCCGGCGCTTCTGCGCATCGCGCAGCACACGGGCGGCGTCGCATCCGGGGCATTCGACGCGGAGGGATCGCTGGTCGGATTCGTATTCGGCATCTGCGGCTCGGAAGACGGGCGCCTGGTGCACTGGTCGGACATGCTGGCGGTTCGCCCGGAGCTGCGCGACCGGCACCTCGGCGAGCGGTTGAAGCGACATCAGCGCGACAGCGTGCTGGCTCGCGGGATCACGCGCATGTACTGGTCGTTCGAGCCGCTCGAGTCGAAGAACGCATATTTCAACTTCGCGCGCCTGGGGGCGGTGAGCCGGGAGTATCAGCGTGACCTTTACGGCGAGACGGACTCCGAGCTGCACCGAGGCATTGGCACGGATCGGCTGATCGCCCTGTGGGCTCTGGACACGGAGCGGGTGGAGCTCCGCCTCTCGGGGAAGGAGCGTCCCCCCGCGCCGGCAGACGTCCGCGCCGTGCCGGTGGTGAATCCGGTGACCGAGGGCACATGGCCGCGCTGCGGGCCGCCCGACCTGGACGTGGATGCGGCGCGCGTGCGGGTCGCGATTCCGCGCGACATCCAGTCGCTCAAGTCGGCCGCGCCGGGGCTGGCCGCCGAGTGGCGCGCCCACACGCGGTCCGCCCTCATGACCTACATCGAGCGCGGCTACACGGCGGTCGAGCTCCTCGGCTCGGGCAGCTGGAGCTCCTACCTGCTCGACGCCGGATCCTAGCTCGAGCGGGCGCCGTCTATTGCCCTGCCCGCCTCGCGCGTCCTACAATGGTCTTGCTCTCGAACGAAGGACGACGCGACAGTCATGATGGCGCCGCCATCGCTCTCCCTCTATCCCGGCCCCGCCGAGCGCTACACGGTGCTGCTCGACCTCGCGCGCTCCATGGCGGCCAGCCGGGAGCCCGACGAGGTCTACGAGGCGATCCACACCCAGGTGCATCGCGTTCTTCCCGCCTCTTCCTTCACTCTCGCACTCGGCCGTGGCCCGCGCCCGCGGCCGGCGTTCCACGTCGGCCCCGGCGACGGTGCGCTGCTCCTGTCCGGTGAGGAGCAGGAGCACCTGGGCGCGGGAGACTTCGTCCTGCGCGCCCGCCTCGGCGAGCCGGGCCTGCAGCTGCTCGTGCCGCTGCTCTCGGAGGGCGGTACCCTCGGCTACGTGGTGGCCGCGCGGGGCGAAGGCCGTCCCTTCGACGCGGCGGACGCCCATTTCCTCCTCGCCGTCGGGCGGCTGGCCGGCATCGCGCTGGAGAACGTCAACCTGTTCGGGGAAGCCAGGCGCCGGAGAGAGGAGGCGGAGCTGCTCGCCAACGTCTCGCGGGAGCTGGGGGCCTCGCTCGAGATCGAGCAGGTGGTGGCGCGCGTAGCCGACCGGGCCCGTCAGCTGACGAAGGGGCCCGCCACAGTCTGGAGCGTGGAAGGGCGTCGGATCCGGGCGGTGGCGGTGGCGGGTCGGGCGCGGCCGCTCCAGGGCGAGGAGCGGCGGCTGCCTGCGCAGGCGCTCGCCCCGGTGACGCGCGGGGAGTACCGTGCGTGGGCGGCGGCCACGGTACGGGCGCTGCGCGCGGCGCTCGGCCTCACGGGGGCGGGGGAGACGCCGATCCCTCTGGTATCCAGCGATCGGCTGGTGGGGGTGCTCGTAGTCGGGCAGGGCGAGGAGCCCCTGGCGCCGGAGATCCGGGCGCTGGCCGCGCGCATGGCGGCGCACGCGGCGTCGGCACTGGAGAACGCCCGCCTCCACGCCGAGGTCCGGCAGCTCTCGCTGACGGACCCGCTCTGCGGCCTTCCCAACCGGCGGCAGCTCGACCTGGTCCTGGAACGGGAGTTCTTCGCCGCCCAGCGCGGGCGCGCGTTGTGCCTGGTCCTCTACGACCTCGATCGCTTCAAGGAGTACAACGACTCGCGCGGCCACCAGGCAGGGGACGCCGCGCTCATCCGTTTTGCCAGCGTGCTGCGCACGTTCACGCGCGCCATGAACCTGCCCGCCCGCTATGGCGGCGAGGAGTTCGCGGCCGTGCTCTCGGACACGACGCTCGAGGGCGGGCGGATCTTTGCCGAGAAGGTACGGCGCCGCCTCTCGATCGATACGCGGGGCGCGCTCTCGGTGAGCGCCGGCGTGGCGGCGTACGCCGAGTGGATGCGGCACCCGGCGGAGCTGCTTGCCGCGGCCGACCGCGCGCTCTACCGCGCGAAGGAATCCGGGCGCGACCGCGTGCAGCTCGCGGATCCCCGCCCCGCCCGCCGCTGACCGCCCTCCGAGCCGCTTCCCCAGCCGCGCTCGCCGGCCTGCTTCTTCGCTTCAGAGGTCCCGCGCGTCTCGATCTCCATCTCCCGGCAGCGAATCCAGCAGCTCCCAGGCGCGCCTCACGTGGTGCTCGCGGGTCCGCAGGTTCCCGACCGCCAGCCGAAGCGCGTAGCGCCCCTTCGCCCGGGTGTGCGAGAGGAAGACCTCGCCCGTCGCATTGACGCGCTCGAGGAGGCCGGCGTTGAGGATTTCGAGCTCGGCCTCGTCGTCGCACCCCGGGGGATGGCTCCGGAACACGACGACCGAGAACGGCGTCGGCGCGAGGCGCTCGAAGCGCGGGCTGGCGTCCACCCATCCCGCGAAGAGCCGGGCGAGCCGGATGTGCTCGGCGAGCCGGGCGCCAATGCCTTCGGCGCCGAACCAGCGCAACACGAACCACAGCTTCAGCGCGCGGAACCGGCGTCCGAGCGCAACGCCGTAGTCCATCAGGTTGAGCGCTTCCTCCCCGGTGGTGGTGGTGAGATACTCGGGCACCAGGCTGAAGGCGCGGCGGAAGAGGTCGAGGCGGCGGGTGAAGAGAGCCGAGCAGTCGATCGGCACGAACAGCCACTTGTGCGGATTCATCACCACGGAATGGGCGCGCCCGCAGCCCTCCAGCACCCCCTCCATCCCTGGAACGAGGGTGGCGGCGCCGGCATAAGCCGCATCGACGTGCAGCCAGATGCCTTCGCGCTCGCAGAGGTCGGCGATCGGGCCCACGGGATCAACGGACGTGGTGGAGGTGGTACCCACGGTGGCCACGACCGCGAGCGGCCGGATGCCGGTCGCCCGGTCCTCGGCGATCGCACGCTCGAGCGCCGCCACGTCCATGCGGTAGTCGTCGTCCGTCGCGATCCGGCGCACGCCGGAGAGCCCGAGGCCCAGCGTGATGACGGCCTTGTCCACGCTGGAGTGCGCCTCCTCCGAGCAGTAGACGCGGAGCCGCGGCAGCTCGGGCCGGCCGGCGAGCCCCTCTTCCCGGATGCGCAGCTCGGGGGCCAGCTCCCGGGCCGCGGCGAGCGCCCACAGCGTGCTGGACGATGCGGTGTCGGCGATCTCCCCGGCGAAGCCGTCGGGCAGCCCGATCAGGCGGCGCAGCCAGTCCAGCGTGACCTGCTCGAGCTCGGTCTCCGCCGGTCCCGTCCGCCACAGCATGGCGTTCACGTTGAGCGCGGCAGAGAGCGCCTCGGCGAGGATCCCCGGCGCGGAGCCGGTGATCGAGAAGTACGCGAAGAACCCCGGATGATTCCAGTGGGTGGTGTTCGGGAGGATCAGCCGATCGAAATCGTCGAGGATCGCCTGCATCGGCTCGCCCCGCCGGGGAGCCTCCGCCGGCAAGCGGGCGCGGACGTCTCCCGGCTCGAGGGCGGGGAGCACCGGCCAGCGCTCGGGGTGCTCGAGGTAGGTGGCGATCCGCTCGATGACGTCCGCGCCGAAGCGGCGGAACGCCTCCGGGTCCATGTCTCCCGGAGTCTCTCGCGGAACCGGCTCTTCCGGCAGCATGGCGGCAAGGTAGCCGGCGGTCGCTGCCGCGTCCACCGGAGGGCGAGGCGTTGAGCCGCTCCCGCCGGGGCCGTATGTTGCTGCCCATGACTCGGCCCCGACTCATCTCGCCCAGGCGCCGCCGCGCGGCGCTGCTCGCCCTCGCATTGTTCCTCGCGGCGGTCCAGGGCTGCGCCCCGCTGCGGGGCGGGCCGCACCCGTCGCCCGCCCGCGGCCTGGCGGCGGGGATCGACTCGATCATCGGCGCGCCCCCCCTCGACCGGACCCACTGGGGCATCGAGGTCTTCGACCCGGCGTCCGGCCGTGTCCTCTACGCGCACGACGCCGACCAGCATTTCATCCCGGCCTCGAACACGAAGCTCGTGGCCACCACCACGGCCATGGCGCTGCTCGGCCCCGATTTTCGCTACGAGACGCCGGTGTACGCGCTGACCCGGAGCGGCGCCCGCGACTCCGTCGCCACCGGGCTCGTGATCGTCGGCAGTGGGGATCCGACGCTCTCGGATGCGTTCACGGCGACCCATCCGGGCATGCTCGCCGCGATCGCCGATTCCGTTCGCGCCGCCGGCATCCGCCGCATTGATGGCGACCTCGTGGTCGACGCCAGCGCGTTCGAGGAGCGAGGCGTTGACCCGTCGTGGGAGCTGGGCGACCTGATCTGGTACTACGCCGCGCCGATCAACGCCTTCGCGGTGGCGGAAGGAACACGGCGCCTGGTCCTCCTGCCGGGCTACCTCCCCGGGCAGCCAGCCGGTGTCCGCTTCCTGGGGCCGGACCCCAGGACGGCCGTGCAGAACGATCTCATGACCGGGCCCTCCGACGCGCGCCGCCGCTTCAACGCCGAGCGGCGCCCGGGGATCGACACCCTGTTTCTGGCGGGCATCGTCCCCGCCGGCGCCGCGCCCGACACCCAGACGCTCACGGTGGTCGAGCCCGCCGCGTACGCCGGACGGGCGCTACGCGCAGCGCTGGCGGGACGAGGGATCCCGGTCTCCGGCGCGGTGCGGGTGGTCTACGACACCGCGGAGGCGCGCGCCCTCGGGGTCGGCCCCGGCCGGCTGCACAGCATCCGCGTCGCCGACTGGACCTCCCCGCCGCTCGCGGAGATCGTGACGGCCATCCTCAGGCCCAGCGACAACTGGATGGCCGAGCAGGTGCTGAAGACGATCGGGCTGCAGAAGCAGGGCTGGGGGAGCTGGCGCAACGGCATCGCGGTCGAGGATGAGTTCATGACGGGGCAGGTCGGGGTGGACAGCGCCGCCCTCTGGCTCCGCGACGGCTCCGGCCTCTCGGCCCAGGACCTCCTCACCCCCGCCGCGATCGTCCGGATCCTCTCCTATGTCCGTACCCAGCCATGGGCACCCGACTACATGACAGCGCTGGCCGCCCCGGGACTGAAGGGGTCCACCCTCTCGCACCGGCTCACCGCCCTCGAGGGCCGGCTGCACGCCAAGACCGGCAGCATCACGCACGTCAATTCCCTCAGCGGGTACCTCCGAACAGACAGTGGACGAGAGCTGGTCTTCAGCATCCTGAGCAACGGCTCGAGCGTGCCGGCCGGCCGCGTGCGGGCGGCTATCGATGCCATCGTGACCCGGATCGCCTCTGAAGGAGCCAACAGATGACGAAAGCGAAAGCGGCAGCCCTCATCGCGGTAGGCGTCGTCCTGGCCTTCCTGATCGGCTTCGGCTGGCAGTACACCCGAGCCACGCGCTTCAGCGCGGAACTCGACCGTGCGGATCAGGCACTCGCCTTCCAGCGCCTCGAGGCGACGCTGGGCGCCGCCACCATCGAGGCGCAGGGCGCGGCTTACGAGCCCGCCCGAAAGCTCGCAAGCGACTTCTTCACCGGGCTCCAGCACGACATTGGCCAGGCCCCCGCAAACGCCACGGCCGGGCTCCGCGCCATCCTCGGCCAGCGCGACGCGGTGATCACAAGCCTCTCGCGCTCCGACCCGCAGGCCGGGAACGTCCTGGCCGACCTGTTCGAGCAGTACCGCGCCGCGCTCGGCGAGACCATTCCGGCCCCCGCGGCGCCGGCGGGGAGCACCGCCGCGCCGCCCCACTGAGCCGCGCGAGCCGGCTCCGCGCCGGCTTCGCCTCTGACCGCGTCCAGCCCGCGCTCAGCGCCCCGCCGCCGCCCGCTTCTCTCGCCGGCGCCGCTGCGCCAGCGCGCGGCGGGTGGCCCGGTACCCCTCCTCGATGAAGTATTCCGTCCTGTCGAAGTCGAACGTCGAGAAGCCGTCCAGCCGCGGCCTCACGTGGACCAGGGCCGGGCCGTCCCACGCCGCAAGCCGCGCCTGCCG
The DNA here is from genome assembly GCA_963708135.1 of uncultured Gemmatimonadales bacterium. Taxonomy (GTDB): domain Bacteria; phylum Gemmatimonadota; class Gemmatimonadetes; order Longimicrobiales; family RSA9. The sequence continues at coordinate 4,042,392 of OY970192.1, forward strand.
CTGCGCGTGCGCCATGATGTCGTACACGCGGTGGTGAATGGCCACCATGCCCTTCGACAGCGTGTCCAGCGCGTCCTTCCGCTCCCCTGCCGAGACGTCAACCGCGATCACGAGATCCGCCCCCCGCTCCGCCGCCCGCGTGATCGGCAGAGAGTCTCCCACGCCCCCATCCACGTAGTGCACCCCATCGATCTCCGCGGGCGGAAAGAACAGCGGCAGCGCCGAGGAAGCGTAGACCGCGTCCGGAATCGGCACGTCACGGCGCCCATCCCAGCCGAACCACTCCATCCGGCCCGTGTCCAGATCCACCGCGTTCATCGACAGCGGCAGAGCGAGCCGGCTGAACCAGCGCTCCGGGACCACCCGGTCGATGTAGGCGCGGAATGCCTCGTCGCGGAATACGCTCGCCTGACGGATGCCGTTGATCAGCAGCGAGCGGCCGTTCATCGAGACGATGTCCTTCTTCTCGAGCGAGAGCGCCTTCGAGGCCAGCTCCTCCCACCCCTCTCCCGCCGCCAGGCACGCACCCACCAGCGCCCCGATGCTCGTCCCCACGATCTCCGACACCTCGATCCCGCCCTCCACGATCGCGCGCCACGCGCCGATGTGCGCCAGCCCCTTGATCCCGCCGCCACCGAGCACCAGCACCACCCGCTGGATCGCCGCTCCCTCCTCACGCGCGCGCGCACGTTTCAGATCCGTCATCCGTGCTCCTCCCCATTTCTCCGATCCAACTCCCGGACTCGTCCTGGCCCCATCCTCAGGGAACGCGCCACCCGCCGCCGAAGCGACGCACGGCCACCCCTTTCTACCCTCGGCCGCCCCTCGCGGGGTCCGCGTCCGCACGCGGCTTTCCGCCCTTGACACCATTTCCGGCCGCGGGTAGGTTCATAAGTTGATATCGAGAATCATTCTTGATGCCTCCGCTTCGCGGAGCCCGTGCACCGCCGGAAGGACGAGGACCAAGGGGATGAACGAGCCGCTGCTGAAGATCTCGAATCTCCACGCGAGCATCGCGGAGGATGGGACGGAGATCCTGAAGGGGGTGGACCTGGAGCTGGGAGAGGGCGAGATCCACGCGATCATGGGCCCGAACGGCTCGGGGAAGAGCACGCTCTCGAAGGTGCTCTCGGGCCATCCGGCATACGAGGTGACGGAGGGGGAGGTGTCGTTTCGGGGGGGGAACCTGCTGGAGCTGGGGGTGGACGAGCGGGCGCGGGAGGGGCTGTTCCTGGCGTTCCAGTACCCGGTGGACATCCCTGGGGTCTCGATCGCGAACTTCCTGCGGACGGCGGTGCAGGCGCGCAATCCGGAGGAGGAGGTGGACATCTTCGACTTCCAGGAGGAGCTGCTGGAGAAGATGGCTCTGCTGGAGATGGACCCGAAGTTCGCGGAGCGGAGCGTCAACGACGGGTTCAGCGGCGGAGAGAAGAAGCGCAACGAGATCCTTCAGCTGGCGATGCTGCGGCCCCGTCTGGCGGTGCTGGACGAGACGGATTCCGGGCTGGACATCGATGCGTTGAAGGTAGTCTCGCGGGGCGTGAACACGATGCACCGCGAGGATCCGAAGGCTACGTTTCTGCTGATCACGCACTACCAGCGGATTCTGGACTACATCCGGCCGGACCGGGTGCACGTGATGGTGGCGGGGCGGATCGTGGAGTCGGGCGGTCCGGAGCTGGCGGAGCGGCTGGAGGAACAGGGATACGACGTGTGGAAGACGGAGCCGGCGCCGGCGCTTTGAGGCGCGCGGCCGAACGGGCGCGCGAGTGAGGTTCTGAGAGAGGTTGGACGATGCCGCAGAACGAGACGGTCCAGGGGCTCGGGCTCGAGGAGTACAAATACGGCTTCATCACGGCGGACAAGCCCGTCTTCAAGGCGCAGAAGGGGCTCTCCGAGGAGGTGGTGCGGCAGATCTCGGCGCACAAGGGGGAGCCGGAATGGATGCTGAAGTTCCGGCTGAAGGCGCTCCGGATCTACGAGTCGAAGCCGATGCCGACGTGGGGTGGGGATCTGTCCCAGCTGGATGCGACGCTGGACGAGATCTACTATTACCTGAAGCCGCAGGAGCGGATGGAGCGCTCCTGGGACGATGTTCCGCAGGAGATCAAGGATACGTTCGAGAAGCTGGGGATCCCGGAGGCCGAGCGGAAGGTGCTCGCCGGGGTGGGGGCGCAGTACGAGTCCGAGATGGTCTACCACTCGCTCAAGCGGGAGTGGGAGGAGAAGGGGATCATCTTCGACTCGATCGAGGACGGACTGCGAAAGCACCCCGAGCTGTTCCGCGAGTATTTCGGCACGGTGATTCCCCCGGCGGACAACAAGTTCGCGGCGCTGAACTCGGCGGTGTGGTCGGGCGGCTCGTTCGTCTACATCCCGAAGGGCGTGAAGGTGGAGACGCCGCTGCAGGCCTACTTCCGGGTGAACGCGGAGCGGATGGGCCAGTTCGAGCGCACGCTGATCATCGTCGATGAAGGGGCGCAGGCGCAGTACATCGAGGGGTGCACGGCGCCGGTCTACTCGACGGAATCGTTTCACTCGGGCGTGATCGAGATCATCGTCAAGCCGAACGCGCGCTTCCGCTACGTCACGATCCAGAACTGGTCCAACAACATGTACAACCTGGTGACGCAGCGGGCGCTGGTGCACGAGCACGGCAAGATGGAATGGCTGGACGGGAACCTGGGCTCGAAGCTGACGATGAAGTACCCGTCATGCTACCTGGTGGGGGCGGGAGCGCACGGCTCGATCCTGTCGATCGCGTACGCGGGCAACGGGCAGCACCAGGACACGGGCGGCAAGGTCGTCCACGCCGCACCGCACACGACGTCACAGATCATCTCGAAGTCGATCTCGAAGGGAACGGGCCGGGCCTCCTACCGCGGGCTGGCCAAAGTGTATGACGGCGCGACGGGCGCGAAGTCGAACGTCGAGTGCGACGCGCTGCTGCTGGACGAGACGGCGCGGACGGACACGTTCCCCTACATCGAGATCGAGGAGAACACCGCCAACATCGGCCACGAGGCCACGGTCTCGAAGATCGGCGACGAGCAGCTGTTCTACCTCATGAGCCGGGGACTCTCCGAGGGGGAGGCCTCGGCCATGATCGTGCGCGGCTTCATCGAGCCGATCGCGAAGCAGCTGCCACTCGAGTACGCGGTCGAGCTGAACCGGCTGATCGAGCTGGAGATGGAGGGGAGCGTTGGCTGAGTCGTCCACGGCCGTGACGCCCGCGCTGGAAGCGGAGGGTGTGAACGACGCCTTCAACCGCGCGGCCGTGGAAGCCGCGGGCGCCGACGAGCCGGAGTGGCTGCGGCAGCGCCGGCTGGAGGCCTGGCAGGTCTACGAGCGGACTCCGCTGCCGACCCGGAAGATGGAGGAGTGGCGCTACACGGACGTCTCGCTGCTCTCGCTGGACGCCGTGCGCCTGGCGGCCACTCCCGCAGACGCGCCGGTGCCGGGCGAGGCACGCCTGCTCCTGCGCGACCGGATCGCGTCGGGCAAGGTGCTGCAGGTGGGCTCCCGCATCGTCGAGGTCGAGCTGAACGACGCGCTGCGCGCGAAGGGCGTGATCCTCATGGACCTCGGGCGGGCGGTGTGCGAGCACGGTGAGCTGGTGGAGCGCTACCTCGCCACGCGCGCGCTGCCGGCGGAGCGGGGGAAGTTCGAGGCGCTCTCGGCAGCGCTGTGGAAGTCCGGCGTTTTCCTCTACGTGCCCCGGGGGGTCCGGCTGACGGAGCCGGTGCGGGTGGCGCGCTGGTTGCCGGAGGCGGGCATCGCCGTGCTGCCGCGCACGCTGATCCTGGCCGAGGAAGGCAGCCACGTCGCGTACGTCGAGGAGTTCGCCTCGCCGGCCTTCGAGACGCCGGCTCTCTCGCTCGGCGGCGTGGAGGTGTTCGCCGGGGACGGCGCGGACGTGCAGTACGTGGCTCTTCAGCGCTGGGGCCGCGGCGTGAAGCACCTGTCGATGCAGCGGACGCTGGCGGGGCGGGACGCGAACCTGGACTCGCTGGTGGTGAACCTGGGCGCGTCGGTGGCGCGGGTGGACCTGGCGGCGGCGCTGGAGGGACCGGGCGCCCGCAGCGACATGCTGGGTCTCTACTTCGGCGAGGGCTCGCAGCACTTCGACCACAACACGCGGCAGGACCACACGGTGCCTCACGCCACCAGCGACCTGCTCTACAAGGGCGCGCTGTACGATGAGGCAAGGGCGATCTTCCGGGGGCTGATCAAGGTTTTCCCGAAGGCGCAGCGTACGGACGCGTATCAGACGAACCGTAACCTGCTCCTGTCGGACAAGGCGCAAGCGACGTCGTTGCCGAACCTCGAGATCGAGGCGGACGACGTACGTTGCTCCCACGCGGCGACGGTGGGGCACCTGGATGACGAGGAGTTGTTCTACATCATGAGCCGGGGCGTGCCGCGCCGGCAGGCGGAGCGCCTGGTGGTATTCGGCTTCTTCGGCGAGGTGCTCGAGCGGCTGCCGCTGCCGGGCGTGGTCGAGGAGCTGCGCGCGGCGATCGAGCGGAAGATCGGGTAGGTGCCCGAGGGCTACATCCGGGTGGCCTCGGTATCGGAGGTCGCGCCGGGGACGCTGCTGGGCGTGGAGGTCGAGGGGCGCCGGATCTGCCTGGCCAACGTGGACGGCGAGATCTACGCGCTGCAGGACAACTGCTCGCACGAGGACTTCCCGCTCTCGGCCGGCGATCTCGAGGACGACGAGTTGACCTGTGCCTGGCACGGCGCGCGCTTCGACGTCACGACCGGCCGGGCGCTCTGCCTTCCCGCCATCCGGCCCGTGAGGACGTTCGACGTGAGAGTGGAGGGCGACGCGGTCTACGTCGCCCCCTGACCGCAATTGGAGGAACGCATGGCCACCCGCACCGAGCATTCAGCCCGCGGGGAGCCGCGCGTCTCCGCCCCGCCGCTGGACCTCGCCTCGGTCCGCGCCGAGTACCCCGCCCTGCACCAGGACGTCAACGGCTATCCGCTGGCCTACCTGGACAGCGCCGCATCCGCCCAGCGACCGCGCGCCGTGATCGACGCGGTGCGGCACTTCTACGAGCACGACAACGCCAATGTGCACCGTGGGCTGTATGCCCTCTCCCAGCGGGCGACGGACCGCTTCGAGGCGGCCCGGGAGACGGTCGCGCACTTCGTGAACGCGCGCGAGACGGCCGAGCTCGTCTGGGTGCGCGGCACGACGGAGGCGGTGAACCTCGTGGCCGCCACGTGGGGCGCGGCGAACCTCGCTGCGGGCGACGAGATCGTCCTCACGATGCTCGAGCACCACTCGAACATCGTGCCGTGGCAGCTCGCGGCGGAACGGTCGGGCGCCGTGGTACGCTGGCTCGACATCGACGAGGAGGGGCGGCTCCGGCTGGACCAGCTGGACGAACTTCTCGGTCCACGCACGAAGCTGGTGGCCGTGGGGCACGTCTCGAACGCGCTCGGCACCGTCAACCCCGTGCGTGAAATCGTGGCTCGGGCCCACGCGGTGGGCGCACGCGTGCTGATCGATGGCGCGCAGGGTGCCGTCCACCTGAGCGTCGATGTGCAGGCGCTCGACTGCGACTTCTACGCTTTCTCCGGCCACAAGATGGGCGCTCCGATGGGGATCGGCGCGCTGTGGGCCCGGCGCGAGCTGCTGGAGGCGATGCCGCCGTACCAGGGCGGCGGCGAGATGATCGACCACGTGGGCCTGGACGGCTCGACCTGGGCGGCGGTGCCCCACAAGTTCGAGGCCGGAACGCCGAACGTGGCCGGTGCCATCGGGCTGGCCGCCGCGCTGGACCATCTCGGCGCGGTAGGCTGGGAGGCGATCCGCGGGCACGAGCGGGAGCTCGTCGCTTACGGGCTGGAGGTCCTCCCGCGCGTGCCAGGGCTGCGGCTCTTCGGCCCTCGTACCGAGGACGACCGGGTGGCGGTGTTCTCGTTCGAGCTGGAGGGCGTCCACCCGCACGATGTCGCGACCGTGCTGGACGCCGAGGGCGTGGCCGTGCGCGCGGGTCATCATTGCGCGCAGCCGCTCATGCGGCGCCTCGGAGTCCATGCCACGACCCGTGCCTCCTGCTACCTTTACAACACGTTCGACGAGCTCGACCGCCTGGTGGCGGCGCTCGGCTCCGCGAGACGGCTGTTCCATGGCGAATGAACCCACGACGCCCGCACTGGCCTCGCTCTACCAGGAGCTGATCCTGGAGCACTACAGGCACCCCCGGAACCAGGGGGAGCTGCCCGAGGCGGATGTGGACATCCGGATGAACAACCCCACCTGCGGCGATGACGTCCACCTCCAGCTGCACGTCGAGGGTGGCACCATCCGGGACGTGAAGTTCACCGGCACCGGCTGCTCCATCTCGCAGGCGTCCATCTCGATGATGACGCAGCTCCTCGCCGGGCGGACGCCGGAGGAGGCACGCGGCCTCGCGGAGCGCTTCACGGAGATGATGCGTGGCGATGCGGAAGCGGCGCGGGACCGAAGCCTCGGGGACCTGCGCGCGCTGTCCGGCGTGAGCGCGTATCCGGTACGGGTCAAGTGCGCGCTGCTGGGCTGGAACGCGCTCACCGAGGGGCTGCGGCGCCTTACGGACGACGCGCGGCAGGAGTAGCGCGACCAGGGCCGCGGCGCCGCACGGAGGAGGACGGCATGGGCAACGGCGGAGGCGGGCGACGGGTCGTGATCGTGGAGGGCGTGCGGACGCCGTTCTGCAGAGCGGGCACGGAGCTGCGCGACATGAGCGCGATCGACCTGGGCACGATCGCCGTGCGCGAGCTGCTCGAGCGCGCCGACATCGCGCCGGAGACGGTCGAGCACCTGGTCTACGGCACCGTGGTCCATTCGGTGCGCGCACCCAACATCGCCCGCGAGGTCTCCCTCGGCGCGGGGCTACCGCCGACCGTCCCATCCTTCACGGTCAGCCGCGCCTGCGCCTCCGCGAACCAGGCGATCACCTCCGCGGCCGAGAGCATCGGGCAGGGCTATGCGGACGTGGTCGTGGCCGGCGGCGCGGAATCCCTCTCCGACATCCCGATCCTCGTGGGCAAGGGGATGCGCGACGCGCTTGTGTCCGCCTCGAAGGCGCGCAGCGTGAGCGCCCGCGTGAAGGCGTTCGCCGGGCTGCGGCCGCGCGACTTCGTCCCGATCACGCCCGCCATCGCCGAGCCGACCACGGGCGAGACGATGGGCGAGAGCGCGGAGCGGATGGCCAAGGAGAACCACATCTCGCGGGAGGCGCAGGACCGCTGGGCGCTGCGCTCGCACCAGCGGGCGCTCGAGGGGACGCGCGACGGGCGGCTGACGCGCGAGATCGTGGCCACGTACATCCCGCCGGACTACTCCCGCGTGGTCACGGAGGACAACGGGATCCGGGCCGACACCAGCCTGGAGAAGCTGGCCGCGCTGAAGCCGGTCTTCGACCGCCGCTACGGCACCGTGACGGCGGGCAACTCCTCTCCGCTCACCGACGGCGCATCGGCGGTGCTCCTCATGAGCGAGGAGCGGGCGCGGGCGCTCGGCGTCGAGCCGCTCGGGGCGATTCGGAGCTGGGCGTACGCGGCGCTGTCCCCGTCGGACCAGCTGCTGCAGGGGCCGGCCTACGCCGCACCCCTCGCCCTGGACCGGGCGGGGCTCGGGATGAAGGACATCGAGCTGATGGAGATGCACGAGGCCTTCGCGGCGCAGGTGCTTTCGAACCTGCAGTGGCTGGATTCCGAAACCGTCGCGCGCGAAAAGCTCGGCCGCGCGGCGAAGGTCGGCATTCCGGATGAGGACCGGATCAACGTGATGGGCGGGAGCATCGCGATCGGACACCCGTTCGGGGCCACGGGGGGCCGGCTGACGATCACGCTGCTGCAGGAGATGAAGCGGCGCGGCCTCGGCCTGGGCCTCATCACCGTCTGCGCGGCCGGCGCCCTCGGCTTCGCGATGGTCGTGGAGCGAGACTGAGCGTCAGGCGCGTCCGGCCTCGCGGACCGCCTCCTTGATGCGGCGGAAGGGTGGCAGCACGGACGGGTTCTCGTCCATCCAGGCGAACACGACGCGGCCATCGCGGCTGACGACGAACGCCGCCCGGTTCGATACGCCCTTCAGGCCGTAGAGCTCCTCACGCAACACGCCGTAAGCGGCACTGGCCTCGCGGTTGAAGTCGGAGAGCACCGGAAATGGCGCGTTGCACGCCTCCGCGAAGCGCTGGTTCACCCAGGGGGAGTCCACGCTGATCCCGAGCACCTGCGCGCCCAGGCTCTCGTAGAGCCCGTAGTCCTCCGCGACGCCGCAGATCTCCTCGGTACACGTCGAAGAGAACGCGAGCGGGAAGAAGAGGATGACGAGTGTACGCCCGCGATAGTCCGACAGCCGCACCGGCGGCTCCTTCGGGCGCTGGAACAGTCTGAAATCCGGCGCGATATCCCCCACCTGCAGCATTGCCCCGCCTCGTTCTCGTGAATCAGGGTCGCGAGTCCCGCATCGGGGCTTCCCTCACGCTGGTTCCTCCCTTGCCGCCCGGCCGGCACCCCCGGCACGCCGGAGGACGTGGCGCAGGCCGCGCCACCCCGCCAGCGCCCGCATGTCGTCCTCGTCGCCCCACCGCCCGTCCGAGCGTTGCGAGACCGTGAGCAGGCCCGCCACGCGCTCGATCGATCGCTCCATCTCCGGAGCGGCGTACCCACGCTCGACCGCGCGCATGAGCAGCGCCATGCTCTCGAAGGGATCCACGCCCGCCCAGGTTCCTTCGCCGCGCTGGGTGCGCGCCAGCGCCGTCAGTCCCTGCGCCACCGCCTCGACATTGCGTTCCGTCCCGGCCGCCTCCAGGAGGGCGGCCAGCACCGCGTGGGCGGCGTGGGCCGAGAACACCGGCTCGCCCTCCGGCGCGGCCCAGATCGAGAGGATCCGCCTCAATGCCTCGATGTGCAGCTGGACGGCCGTACCCGTGCCGCCCCAGACCAGCACGGCCCGGAGCGCAGCGGAGGACAGCACGAGCGCCTGCTCTGCCCCCGGCCCGGCGCCCGCCAAGGGCGGGCCCTCCTGCACCGGGTCGCCCGGCCCCGGCGCATAGAAGCCCGCCGCGAAGTGGTGGCACAGCCCGACCCCGTGAGCCGCCGGCGTGCAGCCATCGCCGAAGCGACCCGGCCGGCCCGCCTGCGTCCGCAGCCAGTCGAGCGCCGCCTTCGCCGCGGGCTCCATGGACGCGCCCTCGCAGCCGAGCTCCCGGAGCCGGACGAGCGCCGCCGCCGTGCGGGCGATGCTGCCCTTCCAGCTCCCGTCGGGCCCGTGTCCCGCGACCAGGGTCGCGCACCAGCCCGCCACCAGCGTCGCGTCCGCCGGCGCCGCTACCCCACCCTGCCTGCGCGCCAGCACCCCCGCCGGCGTCCGCTCCGCCAGCAACCAGGCCTCCAGCCGCGCGAGCGACCGCCTCAGATTCTCTTCGTTCACGGGCGATCCCGTCGCCTCATGTCCGGCACCCGAGCGGCCGATACTTCAGCTGCAGGTGTAACGGAACATTCTCTTGTCGGTGTAACGAAACATGTCACGTCCGGGCCCCCTCGGGCGTTGCCATATAGAGCGGAAATCACGGTCCGGCAGCGGATTGCCGGATCGGCGGCGGAGGGCACGGAAAATGCCCTCGTCGCCCTCGACCCGCCGCTTGGCGGGTCCCCGTTCACGCCGAACGCGGGAGGCCCTATTCGCACCTTGAGTGTCAGCCTGTTGGCAGTCGCCGCCATCGCGGCGAGTCTCCTGATCGTGCGCCGCGAGCAGCGGCCGCAGCACGGGCTCGTCCCCGCCGGTGAGGTCCTGCCGGCCGAGCAGTCGCTGGACGCGATCCGGGAAGCCGGGCTCTAGTCGAGCTCGCACTCGCCGGGTATGGTCAGGCGCGCTCGTCCCAATCGGGGCGGGCGCGCCTCTGTTTTTCCCGCCGCCTCAGCTCGCCGACGAAGAATGGTCGTGGATGGTCTTCCGTCGGGCGGGCGTTCGGACGAGGACGAGAGAGAAGAAGCCGGTGCCGGGACGCGGGGGGCCGGGGGCGCAGCCGACGAGCGGCGCGAGAGCGTCAAGGAGCAGGATTCGCCTATTCAAAGTGGACGCGGTTCTTCTCAATGTAACTGCTCCACTCCGGCGGCACGTCGGTATCGGGAAAGATTGCGGTGACCGGGCACTCGGGCTCACAGGCACCGCAGTCGATGCACTCGTCGGGATGGATGTAGTACTGGTCCTCCCCCTCGTAGATGCAATCGACCGGGCACACCTCGACGCAGCTCGCGTCCTTCACGCCGATGCACGGTTCCACGATCACGTAAGGCATGTCGGAAAGATCCCTTCCGCCTGTTTTCATCGAACGGTTGTTCGGTTGTCGGAACGAAATAGTGCAACGGCGCCCGGGGGGTCGCAAGGGGCGGGGGGCAGGGGCGGGTCAGGGACGAACGGAATCGAGGAAGCGCCGGCGAAACATCGGGCACCACCAGCGGTAGCGGCGGGCGAGGGGGTGCTGCGCGCGGTCGGCGACCGGCGCATAGACGGCACACGTCTGGTGATGGACTGCCGCCCACTCCCGAAGGGGACGCAGGTGGAGATGGCGGGCGTGGTCGAGGCGTTCGGCGAGCGCGAGCGCGAGCGCCCGCGGGGGCAACGCCAGGAGGGCCTCCAGGAGCAACTCGTCCTCCATGGGGCCGGGCACCTGGCGCAGGAGCTCGATCACGGCCGGTCCCGCCGTGGCGGCGATGCTGGCTTCCGGGGGGGTCCGCTCCGGCGGCAGCCGGTCGCAGAGGACGGCCGCGCTGAGGAGCTCGCCGTCGCCCGCGGCCGCGTCCTCGAGCAGGATCAGCGCGACCCGGCCCGGATGGAGCGCGTCAGGGTGCTCCTCGTGCAGCGTGCGAGCGCGCCAGTCGAGCGACAGGCGGAAGGAGGCCTCGAGCCGTTCCAGCGAAGCGTCCTCGAGCCCGGCACGACGGCCGGCATCGAGCAGGCGCCGCATCATGGCGTCCGCGCGAGCCCCCACGTCAGCGGCCCGGCCGCCAGGGCGTCTCGGGCGTGGCGGCCCTGTGGTTTGCGAGGCGCGCCCAGACGAAGAGCAGATCCGAGAGCCGGTTCAGGTAGACGAGCGGGGGTGCCTCAACGCCTGCCGCCGGATCCGCGGCGAGCGCGACCACGCGACGCTCCGCGCGCCGGCAGATGGTGCGGGCCAGGTGCAGCGCGGCCCCGGCGGGGCTGCCTCCGGGCATGATGAAGGCGTGCAGCGGCGGCAGCTCGGCCTCGGCTTCGTCGATCCAGCGCTCGAGATCGCGCACGCGCCCGTCCGGCAGGCCCGGGAGCGCCGGCGCCCGGCGGCCCTGCGGAGCGGGGGGCGTGGCCAGGTGGGCGCCGATGGTGAGCAGATCCGGCTGAGTCGAGGTGAGCCGGGCGTGCAGCTCCGGGTCCCGGATTGCTGTCAGTGCGACGCCGAGCGCCGCGTTCAGCTCGTCCACGGCACCGCAGGCCTCGACCCGTGCGCTCGCCTTGGAGACGCGGCCGCCGCCGAACAGGCCGGTCTCTCCCTCGTCCCCCGTACGCGTATAGATCCGCTCCACCACGGCCATCCTCCTCTGTCAGTTAACCGCGGGCTCCAGCACTTCGAGGGTTGCCGCCCCGGCATCGAGACGCGCACGACAGCCCAGCGGCAGGGTCCAGTTGTCGCGCACGTGGCCGACCGGCAGGTCGAGCACTGCGGGCACCCCCAGCCGATCGGCGAGCTCCGCCAGCACCTCGGCGACGGGCCGGTCGTTCTCCGACTCCGGGATCTCGGTGAAGCGGCCGAAAGCGAGGCCGGCCACGCCGTCGAGGCCGCCGGACAGCAGCAGCTGCGTCAACATGCGGTCGATGCGGTACACGGGCTCGCCCACATCCTCGACGACGAGGATGGCATCGCGGGCGAGCAGCGCGTGAGGGGTGCCACAGGAGGCCGCCAGGAGGGCCAGGTTGCCGCCGGCCAGCCTGCCTTCGGCGACGCCGCCCGCGAGCGTGCGCGGCGCCGCTCCCGCCGCCGGCAGCGGCAGCGCTCCGGGCGCGCTCGCCTCCATCAGGACGCGCCGAAAGCACGTGTCCGTCGCCGGCGTCACCTCCTCGCCCGGGTGCGGCCCGTGGAACGAGACGAGCCCGGCTCTCCGGAGAGCGAGGTGGAGGGAGGTGATGTCGCTGAAGCCGATGACGGGCCGGGGCAGGCGGAGGAGCGGCGAGAGGTCGAGCAGCGGCAGGATGCGCAGCACGCCGTAGCCGCCGCGCAGCATCCAGATGGCGTCGATGGAAGGGTCCTCCATGGCGTGCTGGAGGTCTGCCGCGCGTAGTGCGTCCGAGCCGGCCAGATAGCCGAGTCGAGCCCGGACGGAGGCGCCCAGCACGGGCTCCAGCCCCAGAATGCGGCAGCGGGCGAGGGCGCCCTCGATGCGCGACGCCGTCACGGGTCCGGCGGGCGCAACGAGCGCCACGCGCGCGCCCTCACGCAGGCGGGGGGGCCGTATGATCTCGTCCAACGGTGCCTACCCTCCGTACCGGGAGCCAGGGACGGGCTGAGATTACTGCGGCGGCCCGGGCCGGCGCCACCCGGCGCGCTGGTGGGGTGCCGTGCTCCGGCGTATCTTGGCGTCCAGCCCCAACTCTCGCAGGAGAGCGCCATGGCTCCGGACTCCGGGAACGCGGCCCGGGAGGCGAACCAGCTGTACTGGGAGACCGAGGTGTCCGTGGCGGACATTGCGGACCGCCTCGGCCTCTCCCGCCGCGGTCTCTACGAGGTCGTCAGGCCCGCGCCGGCCGGGGCGCCGTGCCCCGCGTGCGGCTCGGACCTCATGTTCACGAACCGACTCGCGCGGTCAACGGGCTCGGCCGCGTGCCCGGCATGTGGCCGCGAGGAGGCCCTGGAGTCGGTCGAGGCCGAGGAAGGCCTCGCGGCCGACACCGGTCTCCCGCCAGACCTCGAGCAGGAGCTCGACGCGGCCCGCATGTCCCCGCTCGAGACCGACGCGGCACTCGCCCGCGCGCGGGCTCTCTCGCTGGGCGGCGCCCTGCTGACGGGCGTGATCGCGGGGGCGCTCGCGGCGCTGCTCTTCGGGCCTCGCCGCCGGCCGTGAGGGGCGACGATCTGCCACGCATCGTCGCTCCGCCCCCCGGGCCGGCCTCGCGCCGACTGGCCGAGCGGCTCTCCCGTGTCGAATCCCCGAACATCACGCAGACGGAGGCGGCCGTGTTCTGGGCGGCCGCGCGCGGAGCCAACGTCGAGGACGTGGACGGCAACGTCTACATCGACCTCACGGCCGGCTTCTCGGTGGCGGCGGCCGGGCACGCCAACGAGCGCGTGGCGGCGGCGGTCGCGGAGCAGGCGAAGCTGCTGCCGCACGCGCTCGGCGACATCCACCCGGCCCGGCTGAAGGTCGAGCTGCTCGAACGTCTGGCCGCGCTGGCTCCGGGCGAGCTCTCGGTTTCGATCCTCGCCAGCGCCGGCGCGGAGGCCGTGGAGGCGGCGCTGAAGACAGCGGTGCTCGCGACGGGGCGGCCGGGCATCGTCGCCTTCGAGGGCGGTTACCACGGGCTCACCTACGGCGCGCTCGCCTGCACCTGGCGCGAGGACTTCCGCGCGCCGTTCCGGGCGCAGCTGTACGACGGCGTTCGTTTCGCACCTTTTCCGTACGCTTTTCGCTGGGCTGGCGAAGGAGATGTGTCCGTGGCGGCGCTCGCCGCGCTGGAGAGGATCCTGGAGGAAGCCGAGGGCTCGGCCGCGCCCGTCGGAGCGGTGCTGCTCGAGCCGATCCAGGGGCGGGGCGGCCTCGTCGTGCCACCGCCGGGCTTCCTCGCCGGTGTCCGGCGGATCACCGAGCGGCGCGGGCTCGTCCTGATCTTCGATGAGGTCTACACGGGGTTCGGACGGACCGGTCGCTGGTTCGCTTGCGAGCACGAGGGCGTCGTACCCGACATCCTGGTGGTGGGCAAGGCGCTGTCGGGGATGCTGCCGCTGAGCGCGGCGATCGGGACTCCCGCGGTCATGCGCGCCTGGCCGCCCTCGCGCGGAGAGGCGGTGCACACGAGCACGTTCCTGGGCAGTCCGCTGGCGGCGGCGGCGGCGCTGGCGCAGCTGCGAGAGATCGAGGAGCTCCGGCTGCCGGACCGCGCGGCGGCGCTGGGGGCGCGGCTCGGCGCCCGGCTGGAAACGTGGGTTGAGCGGTTCCCCGCGGCCGGCGAGACCCGGGGTCGCGGGCTGCTGCGTGGCGTGGAGCTGGTGGAGGACCGGGAGACGCGGCGACCCGGGCGCGCGCTGGCCCTGGCGGTGGTGGACGGGGCGCTCCGCAGCGGCGTGCTCCTGCTGGCGGAAGGAGGCGATCTGAACGTGCTGGCGTTCGTCCCGCCGCTCGTCATCACCGAGCGTCAACTCGACCACGCCCTGGACGTGGTCGAGCACGAGCTGGCGCGCCGGGGCGGCTGATTCCAGCTTGCTACATCGCGATGATGTGGTATCCGGCGTCGACAAAGAGGATCTCGCCGGTGACGCCGCGCCCCATGTCGCTGCACAGGAAGAGGGCGGCGCTTCCGACCTCGTCCTGCGTCACGTTGCGCCGCAGCGGCGCGCGCTCCTCCGCGATGCCGAGCATGGTACGGAACCCCTTCACGCCGGCGGCGGCCAGGGTCTTGATCGGCCCGGCGCTGATGGCGTTGACGCGAATCCCCTCGGGGCCCAGGTCCGCGGCGAGGTAACGAACGCTGGCCTCGAGGGCGGCCTTGGCCACCCCCATGACGTTGTAGTTCGGCACGACCTTCTGGGCGCCGTAGTAGGAGAGCGTCACGATGTTGCCGCCGCTGGCCGCGAGCAGCGGCGCGGCGCGGCGCGTCAGATCCACGAGCGAATAGGCGCTGATCTCGAGGGCGCGCAGGAAGCCGTCGCGGCTCGTCTCCACGAACCGGCCATCGAGATCCTTGCGGTCCGCGAAAGCGATGGAATGGACGAGCACATCCAGTCCACCCCAGTGCTCCCGCACCTGACGGAAGACGGCGCCGAGCTCCTCGTCCGAGGTCACATCGCATGGCAGGATCAGCTCCGCCCCGATCTCCTCGCCGAGCGGGCGCACCCGCTTCTCCATGGTCTCGTTGACGTAGGAGAGGCCGATCCGCGCCCCCTCGCGCCGCATGGCCTGGGTGATCCCCCAAGCAATGCTCCGCTCGTTCGCCACCCCGAACACCAGCACTCGCTTGCCGTCGAATAGACCCGCGCCGCTACCCATCGTTCACCTGTTCGCCGGTTCAGGAGGAGTGCGGGCTCGACCACCCGTCACCGTTGCGGTAACTTGGGTGCCGTACGGCGCGGGGGCAAGGTTCGACCGGGGCGGTGAGCATTGCCTTTTTTAGAGTTAGCAGCCACTTTAGAGGCCGTTTGGCGAAGAGCTCAGCAAGAGTCCTGGTCACGGGGGCGACGGGGTTCGTCGGTTCGCATCTGGTCGAGGCGCTGACGGCGGGGGGGTTCGCCGTGCGCGCGCTCGTGCGGGCCACGAGCGACGTCCGAAGGCTGCGCGAGCTGGGAGTAGAGCAGGTCGTCGGCTCGCTGGAAGACCCGGCCTCCCTCGCGCGGGCGGTGAACGGCGCCGACACCGTGCTGCACCTGGCCGCGCTGGTTCGCGCGCGCGGGCCGGCGGAGTTCGCGCGCGCGAACGCGAGCGGCACCGAGGCGGTGGTCCGCGCGAGCGCGGAGGCGGGGGTCGGCCGGCTGGTGTACCTCAGCTCGCTGGCCGCCGTGGGGCCGGTGCGGGAGGGGCGAGCCGTCGAGGCCTCGGACGAGCCGCGCCCGCTTACGGCATACGGCAGGACCAAGCTGGCGGGCGAGCGTGCGGTGCTGGGTGAGCGGCGGCTGCACGGGGTCGTCCTGCGGGCGCCGGCGGTGTACGGGCCGGGGGACCGCGAGCTGTTCACCTTCTTCCGGCTGGCCGCGCGTGGCGTGTTTCCGCTGCCCGGCGGCCCCGAGCGCTCGGTCCAGCTGATCCACGTACGGGATCTGGCCCGTGCGCTGGTCCTTGCCGGGAGCGCTCGGGAGGCGGAAGGTGTGTACCACGTTGCGGACCCGACGGCGTACGGCTGGCCGGCGCTGGCCCGGGCGATCGGGGTGGCGGTCGGGCGGGAGGTCCGCATCGTGCGGCTCCCGCCCAGGCTCGTTACCGCGGCAGCGGCGGGAAGCGAGCTGGCGGCGGCGCTGGTGAGGCGCGCGACGATCTTCGACCGGGACAAGGCGCGCGAGTTGCTTGCCCCGGGGTGGTTGTGCGAAACTGGAGCGGCTCGGCGGGAGCTCGGGTTCGAGACCGAGATTCCGCTGGCCGAGGGACTCGGCGAGACCGCGGCGTGGTATCGAGCGCGCGGCTGGCTGTAGCTGGCTGGTCTGAACTGGTGGAGATCGATGAGCTTATTCGATAAGTGCAGACGCTTCACTCGGGCCCGGGAGGCGCAAGCCGCCGGTTACTACCCGTACTTCACGCCGATCGAAGCGTCGTACGATACCGAGGTCGTGATCCGCGGCCAGCGGAAGGTGATGGTCGGCTCGAACAACTATCTCGGGCTGACGCACCATCCGCGTGTGCTGGAATCGGCCGAGGCGGCGCTGCGGCGCTACGGGAGCGGGTGCACGGGGAGCCGGTTCCTTAACGGGACGCTGGATCTCCACGAGGAGCTCGAGGAGCGGCTGGCGCGCTTCATGGGGAAGGAGTCGGCGCTGGTGTTCAGCACCGGCTACCAGACGAACCTCGGGGTGATCTCCGCGCTGGTGGGGCGGGACGACCACCTGTACTCGGACAAGCTGAACCACGCGAGCATCGTGGATGGGTCGCGGCTGGCGTTCGGGGTAGTGCACCGGTACACGCACGGGGATCTGGCGGCGCTGGAGCGGGAGCTCTCGCGCTCACCGCAGGACGCGGGGAAGCTGATCGTCACGGACGGCATCTTCTCCATGGAAGGCGACATAGCGGATCTCCCGGGGATCGTGGCGCTGGCGGAGTTCTACGGGGCGGAGGTAATGGTGGACGACGCGCACTCGCTGGGAGTGCTCGGGGAGCGCGGCGGCGGCACGGCGCAGCATTTCCGGCTGGAGGACAGGGTCGCGCTGGTGATGGGCACGTTCTCGAAGTCGCTGGCCTCGATCGGCGGGGTGATTGCGGGGCCGGAGCCGGTGATCCACTACCTGAAGCACCACGCGCGCTCGCTGATCTTCAGCGCGAGCATGCCGCCGTCTGCGGTGGCCTCGGTGCTCGCGGCGCTGGACGTGATCGAGGAGGAGCCGGAGCGGCGCGCGGCGCTGTGGCGAAACACGCGTCGCATCCAGCAGGGCCTGCGGGCGCTGGGCTACGACACGGGGAAGAGCGAGACGCCCGTGATCCCGGTTCTGATCGGCGACATGGAGCGGATGCTGGTGTTCTGGAAGGAGCTCTTCGACTTCGGCGTGTTCACGAACCCGGTCACGCCGCCAGCGGTGCCGGAGAACTCGTGCCGGCTGCGGATCTCGGTCATGGCGACGCATACGGACGAGCACATCGACTTCGTGCTGGATGCGTTCGCGCACGTGGGACGCCGGATGGCGGTGATCTGAGGGGATGGCGGCGAACGCGCAGGACGCGGTAGGACGGCAGGTGGAGCAGGGTGGCAGGAGCACCGGAGAGGTCCAGGTCAGGCCGGTAACGAGCCGGCGTGAGCTGGACCTCTTCATCAAGCTTCCCTGGAAGATCTACCGGGACGATCCCGCGTGGATCCCGCCTCTGCTGATGGATGTCCGGAACGTGCTGGACCGCGGCAAGCACCCGTTCCACGAGCATGCGGAGGTGGAATACTTCCTGGCGTGGCGAGACGGCTCGGCGGTGGGGCGGATCGCGGCGATCGTGAACCGCCTGCACCTCGACTTCCACGGCGACAAGCTGGGGTTCTTCGGGCTGTTCGAGGCGCCCGACGACGCCTCCGTCTCGGCCGCGCTGCTGCGCGCGGCGGAGGCATGGCTGCGCGAGAGGGGCATGGAGCGGGCGCAGGGGCCGCAGAACCTGTCCACGAACGAGGAGCTGTGCAGCCCCGGAGTGCTGATCGAAGGCAACGACCAGCCGCCGTTCATCATGATGGCGCACACGCCGGCGTACTACGCCCGCCTGCTGGAGGACGCGGGGTACCAGAAGGCCAAGGACCTGCTGGCGTACAAGGTCCTGCCGAATCCTCCGGAGCGGCTGGTGAAGGGGGTGGAGCGGGTGGTCCGCTCAAAGGCGGCGGGGCTCACGCTGCGCAAGTTCAACCTGAAGGACTTCGACGCCGACGTGGCGCGCATGAAGGAGGTCTACAACAGCGCGTGGGAGCGGAACTGGGGCTTCGTGCCCATGACGGACGCGGAGTTCAACCACCTGGCCAAGCAGCTCAAGCCGGTAGTGGACCCGGACTACGCCCTGATTGCGGAGGTGGGAGACGAGCCGGTCGGTTTCGCGGTCGCGCTGCCGGACTACAACCAGGCGATCCGGCACACGGATGGCCGGCTCTTCCCGCTCGGGCTGCTGAAGCTGCTGTGGTACCGGCGCAAGATCAACCAGCACCGGGTGATCACACTGGGGCTGAAGCCGGCGTATCGGCGTTTCGGGGTGGACGCGATGATGTACCTGCGGATGTTCGAGACGTCGAGGGACCTCGGGCACGCGGGCGCCGAGGCGTCGTGGATCCTGGAGGACAACTGGGAGATGCGGCGGGGTCTGGAGCGGATGGGCGCCTGGACGTACAAGACATACCGGCTGTACGAGAAGCCGCTCGGCTGAAAGCGCCGGTCCTCAGGCGGCGGCGCGCGGGCTGGCGGCGGGCAAGGCGAGCGCGATGGTCCAGCTCGAGGTGGAGATCTGGTTCTCCACCGTGAGGTGGACCTCCTGCCCGGGGCTGACCAGAAGAACCTCCGTCTGAAAATACGAGTTGGAGCCGATCGGGTCGACCAGCAACCGGAGGTCGGACGCGGTGAGCAGCTCGCGCGGCAGCCTGAAGACGGCCTCCCGCCCCGTGGTCACGTCGCCGAGCCGGTAGCGCACGCCGGTGCGGGTGGCGTAGATCACGACATCGCTCCAGTTGTGGTTGGTCACGCGGACGGTGATCGGCTCCTGGGGCTCGTACTCGTCATTCCCCTTGTGCTTGAACGGATAGAAGCAGGCGGAGAGGGCGAGGGCAGCGATCGCGGGGGTGGCAAGGCGTCGGATGATCAAGGGGACCTCCTGCCGAAGGCGCGGCGGAGCGGGTTCTCCCGGCGAGCGCGGGACCAGGGAAGGAATACACCGACCCTCGGGCGGAGTTCTCCATCCGGTCGGGGTGCACCCAGACATCTAGCCGGCCGGGGGCCGGAGCGGATCCAGGGAAGATGGCGCAAGCGCAGCAGCGCTCGGTCGCGGAAGGCGCGGCGGGGGTGTCCCTCGAGGAGCGTCCCGACGGGGGCGGACTCCAGGACAGGCGGGCGATGGACCGCCAGTTCGGGGTCTACGCCATTCTCTCCAGCACGGCGCTGGCCTTCGCGCACCGCCCCTCCACCTGGCCGCTCATCGCGGCGCTGCACCTGACGGCGGCAGGCCTCGCGGCCGGGCTCGGACCCTTTGCGCGGGTCACGGGGACGCTGCGGCGGCGCCTGCCGGGCGTGACGGAGCTGCTGCACGACTGGTATCCGCTGATCCTCATGCCGCTCCTCTATACGGAGCTCGCGACGCTGAACCTCGCGGTCTGGGGCGGGCGGTACTTCGATCCGGTCATCCTGTCGGTGGAGCAGGCGGTCTTCCACGCGCAGCCGAGCCGGATGCTCTGGCAGCGCTTCCCGTACCTGCCGCTCTCGGAGCTGCTGCACAGCGCGTATCTCTCCTATTACCTGATCATCTACGTCCCGCCGATCGTGCTCTACGCGATGGGCCGGCGGGGGGATTTTCGGCGGCTCGTGTTTCCGCTCATGCTCACGTATTTCGTGCACTACCTGGTCTTTGTTTACTTCCCGGTCCAGGGTCCTCGCTACCTGTTTCCGGCGCCCGGCGGGGCGCTGGCGCGGGGACCGGTCTACCGGCTCGCCCACCACATCCTGGAGTCCGGCTCGAGCCGCGGGGCGGCGTTCCCGTCATCCCACGTGGCGGTCTCCACGGCGCAGGCCCTGCTGGTAAGGCGCTTTCTGCCACGCCTGTTCCCGTACGTCGCGGTGGCGGCGCTGCTGCTTGCCGTGGGCACCGTCTATGGCGGATTCCACTACGCCACGGACGCGTGCGTCGGGTTTCTCATGGGGATTCTCCTGGTGCTCCTCGCCCCGAGGGTGAAGCGGCTCCTGCTGGCGCGTTCCGGGGCCTCCGCGTGAGCCGACGGCGCCTGCTGCTCGCGGGCGCGACGGCGCTCGCGGCCGTGATCGTATGGAGCGCGTCCGCGGCTCTCCCGTGGCCCGCGCGGGCGTGGACAGCGCTCCTGCTGACGCTGCTGCCGGTGGTGATGACTGCGCAGGCGGCGGCGGTGGGCGAGCTGCGGGGGGAGGTGCCGCGCACGGCGATCTATGCCAGTTCTGCGGTGGCGCTGTGGGGGCTGGCGGCGATCACCGTGATCGTCACCTGGCGCAGCCATCTCGGCCGGGCGAATCTGCGGCTGGTGCCGCTCGGGCCGGGGCCGCTCCTGGGCTGGGCAGCCGCCACGACGGCTGCCGGGCTGGCCGTGCTGTTCGCCTGGCGGCTGCTCGGCGCGCGGGAGTCGCCGCTGCTGCGGGACCTGCTCCCGGTGACGGGCCGTGACCGGCTGGGATTCATCGGGCTTTCGGCAACGGCCGGAGCGACCGAGGAGCTCGTCTTCCGCGGCTTCCTGCTGTTCGCGCTGACGGCGGCCTCCGGATCGGTGGGACTGGCGCTCGTGCTCAGCTCGGCGGTGTTCGGCGTCGCCCATGCATACCAGGATGCGGCGGGCTCGGTGCGGGCGGGTGTGCTGGGCGCCCTGCTGGCGGGGTGCGCGGTGCTCGCCGGAAGCCTGTTTCCCGCGATGCTGGCCCATGCCGCCATCGACCTGCTCTCGGGTCTCTGGCTCTCGCGCTGGCTCGTCGGCGACTGAGGTGGCGGCGCGCGGAGAGGAGGAGCGGATGGGAGGCGATGTGGAGCGTTGTGGCTGGGCAGGGACGGATTCGCTGTACGTGGCCTACCACGACACGGAATGGGGCGTCCCGGAACGTGATAGTCGCAAGCTGTTCGAGCACCTGCTGCTCGACGGGATGCAGGCGGGTCTCTCCTGGATCACCATCCTGCGCAAGCGGGAGGGTTACCGGCGCGCGTTCCTGGACTTTGACCCGGAGCGGATCGCCCGGTTCGGCGATGCGGATGCGGCGCGCCTCATGGCGGATCCCGGGATCGTGAGGAACCGGCAGAAGGTCGCGGCGGCGATCGGCAATGCGCGTGCGTACCTGGACGTCGAGCAAGGCGGGAGCTCCTTCTCGGGGCTCCTCTGGGGATTCGTGGGCGGGACGCCCCGGGTGAACCACTGGCGCGCCCTGTCGGATCTTCCCGCGCAGACACCGGAGTCGACCGCGATGAGCAAGGAGCTGCGGCGCCTCGGGTTCCGCTTCGTCGGCCCGACGATCTGCTATGCGTTCATGCAGGCGGCGGGTCTGGTGAACGATCACCTGGTGCGCTGCTTCCGGCACGGCGAGGTCTAGAGTGGCGTTGAGGCGGACGCCCGCGCACCGAGCGCCGGACGGCCGGTTCGTGAACCCCTGGCCGACGGCGGAGGGGGCCGAGCACGGCGCCGGCGACATGCTGCGCTGGATGTGGGAGCGACAGCGGAACGGGGTGGCGCCGAACCCTCCGGCGGAGGCGCTGCCGGTGGTGGAGAGCGACATCGCGGCGCCGCGGGGCGCGCCGGGCGAGCTGCGCGTCACCTGGGTCGGGCACTCGACGCTCCTGGTCCAGATCGGACCGTACAACGTACTGACGGACCCGGTGTGGGGCCGGCGTGCCTCGCCCGTTTCCTGGGCGGGTCCGGCACGGCTGGCGCCGCCGGGCATCGAGCTCGATGCACTGCCGCCGATCGACGCCGTTGTGCTCTCGCACGATCACTACGACCACCTGGACGACCCGACCGTCCGGCGGCTGCACGAGCGCTACCCGGACTCACTGGTGTGGCTCACCCCACTTGGCTACAGCCACTGGCTCAGGCGGCGCGGGATCCGGCAGGTGGGCGAGCTGGATTGGTGGCAGGCGGCGACACTGGACACGCAGGGCGCACCGCTGTCGCTGCGCCTCACCCCTGCGCAGCACTGGACCCGGCGCGGGCCCGGCCGGCAGCGGCGGCTGTGGGGCTCGTGGGCCCTGCGAGGGCCGGGCGGCGCCAGCTTCTACTTCGGCGGGGACACCGGCTACTTCCCCGGCTTCCGTGAGATCGGCGAGCGGGCCGGGCCGTTCGATGCGCTGGCGCTTCCGATCGGGGCGTACGAGCCGCGCTGGTTCATGCGGCCGATGCACATGAACCCGGAGGAAGCGGTGCAGGCGTATGGCGAGCTGGGCGGCCGCGGCACCTTCGTCGCGACGCACTGGGGCACGTTCCGGCTGACGGACGAGCCGGTGCTGGAACCGCCGGTCCGGGTGCGGCGTGCATGGCGCGCGGCGGGCCGCGCGGACGCCGCTCTGGCCGTGCTCCGCCACGGCGAGTCCATCCGGATTCCGACGGAAGCGGCGTGAAGCGGCCGGCAGCAGCCGCGCCCGGACGGACCACGCGGTGCGGGGGTGTCGGATCGCGACGGGCGCGAGCAAAAAGTAGCGGGTGGCCGCGGTGTCGGCGCAGCGCGCAACCCGATCGGCCGGGGGCACGAAACGCGAGCGAGAGGGAAAACGTAGTGGAACGCTAGGGAGTTTCGCGGCGAAGAACGAGGATGGCGCGGGCCCCTCGAAGCGTAGATTGGCGCCGGGGGTGTAGGGAACGGGGCTTGCGGAACGTTCCTATTGGAGGGGGATAAGAGAAGAGGGCCACGACTGATGGAGGACGGGGTCTTCGAGGGAAGGGAGCAGGATCGTGATCATTCCCTGCAGCTACGAGGAGCTGATGGCGCTGACGTCCGGCGCGGAACGCGTGCTTGGCGTGCTGGCCGGAGGCACGGGCGTGCTGGCGCCGCCCGAGGAAACGGCGGAGGTCGAGGCGCTGCTCAGCCGGCTGGACGGGGACCTGGAGGTCCACACGCTGGCGGAGCAGCAGCGCGTCGCCCACGCGGTCGAGTTGATCCTGGAGACGCTCCGGGAGCGGATGGACGAGGCGGTGCTGACGCAGCACGTGGGGGCGGAGGACGCCGTCGTCGCCTACTTCGACTATGCGCACGTACTCACGATCGATGACCGGCTGTCGCGCGTTGGCGCGCAGATGACGGGCATGATCGAGCTGATGACCGGGGCTCCGCCGGACGAGGACACGGCGCGGGAGATCAACTTCGGGGACTGATCCGGGCAGGGACGGGAACGAGGTCGGCGGGCCGACCCTCGAGAGGGCCGGCCCGTGGCGTATCCGGTATCCCAGCACGGACCGGGAAACGGTCCACTAGAACTAGACGACGTTGTACTCGCCCGTCGCCGAAGCATCCTCGAAGCGGGTCCACCGGAGTGGCTCGATATCGACGGTGCGGGCGCGGCCGTCGAGGATCTCCTCTGCCAGGAGCAGCCCGGCGACCGGGCCGTGCATGAGGCCGTGGCCGCTGAAGCCGGTGCAGGCGTAGAGCCCGTCGATCTGCGGCAGACGCCCGAGGATCGGCTGGTCATCGGGAGTCACCTCGTAGAGCCCGGCCCACTCGGCCGCCAGACCGGCCTCAGCGAGGAGCGGGAGCCTCTCGATCGCGTGGGCGATGTGGACGGCGCGCCACTCGGGATCCACCGAGGTCTCGAAGCCCGGCGGCTCGTCGGGGTTGGACATGCCGGTCAGCACGCCGCCGCTCTCACGGTGGAAGTAGAGGGCGCGGCTGAAGTCGATCACGAAAGGGAACTCCGGCGCCAGCGCCGGGAGTGGCGTGGTGACGGCGATCTGACGGCGCACGGGGCGGACCGGGAGATCGATGCCGGCCAGGCGGCCGACCTCGCCCGACCATGGCCCGGCGGCGATCACGACCCGGGGCGCATCGATGTCACCGAGCGGGGTGGTCACGCCGAGGACGCGACCGGCCTCCGCCCGGATGGCGAGCACGGGCGCACGCGTGAGCAACGTCGCCCCCAGGCGGCGGGCGTTCCGCAGATAGCCCGAGAGCACGCCGTGCGGGTCCACCAGCCCATCCCGCGCGCAGAAGCTGCCGCCGAGGATCCCCTCCAGCGTGACCTGCGGCACCAGGTCCGCGATCTCGGCCGGACCCACCATCCGGCTGCCCACGCCCAGGCGGTTCTGCAGCGCCACGGCGGCGCGGAACCGCGCCAGGTCGCCTTCCCCGTCCAGCAGGAACAGGTAACCGCAGAGCCGCAGCTCGACCTCCTGCTCCAGCTCCTCCGGGAACCGCTCCAGCATCGCGATGCTCTCCCTCGAGAGCTCGACGTTTACGGCCGTCGAGAACTGGTGACGGACGCCACCCGCGTTCAGGCCGGTGGCGCCCGCGCCGAAGAGCTCGGCGGCCTCGAGCAGGACGACATCGCCGCACCCCCGGGCGGCAAGGTGATACGCGGTGCTGGCGCCCATCACGCCGCCCCCGATCACCACCACCTCCGCCGTGCCCGGCAGACGTCCTCCGCTCATGGCTCGGCGCCGCTGCTCACGACCCGTTTCCCCATGGGCGCCAATGTAGCGCGCCCGGCCCGTCGCGACACCGGGCCGGGTTCGCGGCGCCGCGGCCGGCCCCGCCGCGGCGGTCGTGAGGACGGTCGCTCCGGTCCCGCTCCCGGTGCTCCTCGGCGGCCGTACTCCGGCGCATGGGTGGGCGCCGTGCCGAGAATCAGTAGTGTTCTACAGATTCCGGATGGGAACAGATCCGGCGAATGGAGCGTATCTCCGGCAGGTACTGGAACCGTGGCGGCGCTCCGGTTAGCTTTTCCGGGCGCACACGATGACAGGCAATGAGGATCCTCCGGGAAGGGAGGCCGAGTGACGGGGCTGGGAAGGCGTGCATCGGCATACTGGGAGCGCGTGCGGAAGCCGGCGATGATGTTCGTGGTAGGGATGGCGCTGGCGGGTCCGTCGAGCGCGTTCCTGGTCCAGGAGCGGGCGGCGCGCGCGGTAGCGCCCGCCGCGCCGGAGGCGCTGGCGAGCGGCATCGACTGGAACACGGCAGACATGACGGAGCGTCGCGCGGCGCTGACGCTGCGGCTGGCGCAGCTCTTCGATGTCCCGCTGGGTCTGGCGACGGAGATCCATTCCGCGGCTGAGCAGGAGGGGATTCCCGCACGGCTGGCGTTCGGGCTGGTGCGCACGGAGTCGAGCTTCAAGCGGACGGCGGTTTCACCGGTGGGGGCGGTGGGGTACACGCAGCTCATGCCCGCGACGGCGCGGCTCTTCAGGCCGGGGCTGACGCGGCAGGAGTTGTTCGAGCCAGCGGTGAACCTGCACGTGGGGTTCCGCTACCTGCACGAGCTGATGGACCGCTACGATGGCGACGTCCGGCTGGCGCTCACGGCGTACAATCGTGGTCCGGGGATCGTGGACCGGCTGGTGGAGCGTGGCCGCGACCCGGAGAACGGGTATGCCGACCTGGTGTTGCGGGACCCTGCGTCGGAGCCGCGAGGGACGAGCACGCCAGTGGTGCTCGCCGCACGGCGGACGAAGGTGGTGCGCAAGGGACGCGGACGGCGGCGGCCCGCCAGCTGACGGCGTCGGACGCCAGAGTCGGGAGCGCCGGTCCTCCACGCTGGAGGGCGGGCGCTTTCTCGTGCTGTCGAGCAGGAGCCCGGCGCTCGGGGCTCGGATCAGTCGCCGAAGGAGATTCCGACGTCGCGGGCGGTGAGGATGATGTCGGAGTCGAGAGCGACGCGCTTGAGCTCCCGGACGGCGTCCTCGATCGGCACGGCGCGCATCTCGGCGTCGGCGAAGGCGACCATGCTTCCGAACCTCCGCTCCGCCACGAGGCGGACGGCGGCGGCGCCGAAGCGCTGCGCGATGAGGCGGTCGTAGGCGGTGGGGGTGCCACCGCGCTGGAGGTGTCCGAGCACGAGGGAGCGGGACTCGCGGCCGGTGCGGCGGGAGATCTCGTCGGCGACCTGCTCGGCAATGCCGCCGTAGCGGGCCTCGCGGCCCGGCTCGGCTCTGCTCAGGAGCTCGGCGTAGCCGCCGGCCGGCGTGGCGCCCTCGGCGGCGACCACGATCGCGAAGCGGCGTCCGGCGTTGTAGCGGGCCTGGATCTTCTCGGCGACGCGGTCGTAGTCGAAGGGGATCTCGGGAACGAGAATGACATCGGCGGTCCCTGCGAGGCCGGCGTAGAGCGCGATCCAGCCGGTGTGGCGGCCCATCACCTCGACGACCATGACGCGCTCGTGGCTCTCGGCGGTGGAGTGCAGCTTGTCGATGGCGTCGGTCGCGGTCTGGACGGCGGTGTGGAAGCCGAAGGTCAGCTGAGTGCAGGCGAGGTCGTTATCGATGGTCTTGGGCACGCCGACGACGGGGAGCCCCTTGGCGGCGAGACGGCTCGCGATGCGGAGCGAGCCGTCTCCGCCGATCGCGATGAGCGCATCGAATCCGTGGCGGCGGAAGGCGGCGAGCACCTCGTCGGAGCGGTCCACCGTGGCCACGACGCCGCCCGGTCCGGGAAGGGGCCACTCGAAGGGGTTGCCGCGGTTGGTGGTCCCGAGGATGGTCCCGCCGATGTGGGTGATGCCGCGGACGGACTCGGCATAGAGGCGGGTGATCGCGTCTTCGCCGAGCAGGCCGCCGTAGCCCTTCCGGACGCCGTAGACCTCCCAGCCGCGGTGTATGGCGGACAGGACGGCGGCGCGCAGAACCGCGTTCAGGCCGGGCGCGTCGCCGCCGCCGGTGTTGAGCGCGATTCGCTGGATGGCTCGGGGCATCGGGTCAGCGGCTCAGGCGAGGGCGTCGCGGATCTCTTCCCAGGACGGGTGCCGGCCGGTCCGGCGCTTCGAGAAGATGAGCTCCCCATCGCGGCTCACCTCGAAGACACCGCCTCTGGACTCGACCAGCTCGACGTCGGTGCCGGGGAACGCTTCCGCGATCGAGGCCTCCAGCCTGGAGGCACGCGGGAAGTAGTTTCAGACGCCGCAATACTCGATCCTGACGTGCATCGGCCTCTCCTCGGGAAGACGGCTTCGCCGGCCGGGCGCGGTCCGCGGAGCCCCTGGAGCCGCGCCTCGTCGCGCGGAAAGCGTAGCAGGCGGCTTGCGGCGCGTCAACGGAGCGCGCGCCCGAGCCGGATCGGCGGGGTCGCCACCCCTTCCTCACCTTCGGGTGCGGCTTTAGGTTGAGGCGGAAAGGCGTGCGGGCGCGCGCCTCGTGCCCGTTCTCGGGGGAAGGACCGAATTGAAATGCCGACCGAAAAGGACATCCGAAAGGTGCTCCGCCGGGTCAAGGACCCGGAGCTGAACCTCGACGTGGTGGTGCTCGGACTCGTCTACGGCGTGGAGGTGCAGGACTCGCACGTGCACGTGACGATGTCGCTGACGACGCCGATGTGCCCGGCGGGCGGGCAGATCGTGGAGGAGGCGAAAGCGGCGGTCGAGTCGATGGAGGGGGTGGAATCCGCGGACGTCGAGCTGACCTTCGAGCCGCCGTGGTCGCCGGACCGGATCGATCCGCTGATCCGCTCCGCGCTGGGGATCTGAGGCGGGGCCGGGGGACGCGGCCGGTGGGACGCGGGGGCCCGACGCGGATGCGCGGGGCGTGAGGGTCCGAGAAGCGGGATCCGGTGAAGCCGTGCTGCTGGTGCACGGCTTTCCCTTTTCCTCCCGGCTCTGGGCTGAGCAGCTCGCGCGGCCGCCGGAGGGATGGCGCCTGATCGCGCCGGACCTGCCGGGCTTCGGCGAGAGCCCACCTCCGGCCGCGGCCGTCGATGCGTATTCCATGGACCTGTTCGCTGACGTGCTCGCGGCGCTGCTGGACGAGAAGGGGATCGGGAAGGCGGTCGTGTGCGGGCTGTCGATGGGCGGCTACATCGCCCTGGCGCTCTGGAGGCGCCACCGCGACCGGGTCGCCGCGCTGGTGCTGGCGGACACCCGTGCCGAGACGGACGACGCGGCGGCGCGAGCGGCGCGCGCGAGCTCCACGGCAGGGGTGCGGGCGCGCGGCTCCGTCGCGGAGGCGGTGGAGTCCATGCTGCCGCGCCTGCTTTCCGCCGCCACGCTCCGGGACCGACCGGGCGTCGTGAAGCGGCTCCGCGGCATGATGGAGACGACGCCAGTGGAGACGTTCGCCCGCGCCCAGACCGGCATGGCCGTGCGACCGGACTCCACCGGGCTGCTCCCGGCGATCGACGTGCCCGCGCTGGTGGTGGTAGGCGCGGAGGACGGCATCACCCCGCCCGCCGCAGCCCGGGCGATGGCGGCGGCGATTCCGGGGGCGGCGCTCCGGGTGATCCCGGCAGCGGGCCACGTGACGCCGCCGGAGGTACCGGCCGCGTTCGGCGCGGCACTGTCCGGCTTCCTGGAAGGACTCAGGCCTCGTCGCCCGCCTGGGCGATGAGCTCGAGCTGGGTCTCTCCGTCCGATTCGTCGTCCTCGCCACCCGCCGTCCCTCCCTCCTCCCGCTCCTTGGCCACGCGCGCGACCTCGACCACGCGATCGCCCTCCCCGAGGGGGACGAGCCGGCGGCCCTGGGTGTTGCGGCCCTGCTCGGGGATCGCCTCGGCCGCGAGGCGAGCCGCCACGCCGCTGGCGGCAATGACCATCAACTCGTCGCCGGCCAGGAGCTCCTTGGCGGCGACGACGGCGCCGGTGCGGTCGGAGACATCGAGGGTGATGTTGCCGAGGCCGCCGCGCTTCTGGATCGGGTAGGCATCAATGGGCGTGCGCTTGGCGTAGCCGAGGGCGGTGACGGTGCAGAGGCTGGCCTCCCGGCGCACGACGACCATGCCGACAATGGCGTCGTCGCCGCGCAGCTTGATGCCAATGACGCCCTGGGCCGTCCGACCCATGGTTGGCACGTCGATCTCGGGGAAGCGGATGGCGCGGCCGGCGCGGGTAACGAGGACGACGTCGTTGGAGCCATCCGAGAGCTGGACGTCGAGCAGCTGGTCGCCCTGCTGTATCCTGATGGCGTTGATGCCGCCGGTGCGGATGTTGGCGAACTGGTCGAGGGCGGTCCGCTTGACGTTTCCGCCCGCGGTCAGGAACAGGAGCAGGCGGTCCTCGCTGAACTCGGAGACGGCGACGAGGGCGGCGAGGCGCTCCTGCCGCTCGAGGTCGAGGAGCTGGGCGACGGCCTTTCCGCGGCTGGCGCGGCTGCCCTCGGGGACATCGCGCACGGGGATGGCGTGCGCCTGGCCCTCGGCGGTGAAGAAGACGAGCGTGTCCGTGGTGCTGGCGATGAAGACGTGCTCGAGGAAGTCCTCTTCGTAGCGCTCCATCCCGGCGAGCGCCTTGCCCGAGCCGATGCGGCGCCGGTAGAGCGACATCGGGACGCGCTTGATGTAGCCCTGGTGGGAGACGGTGATGACCACGTCCTCCTGGGCGACGAAGTCCTCGACGGAGAACTCGGCCTCGCCGGCCACGATGGTGGTGCGGCGGGGATCGCCGAAACGCTCGACGACGGAGTCGAGCTCCTCGATGAGCACCTCGAGCTGGCGCTTCTCGCTGCCGAGGATGCCCTCCAGCTCGCGGATCCGGCGGCGCAGCTCCTTCAGCTGGCTGCGGAGATCCTCGGTCTCGAGAGAGGTCAGTCGGCCGAGGCGCATGTCGAGGATCGCCCTGGCCTGGGCCTCGGAGAGCTCGAAGCGCTTCTGCAGGCGGGCGGACGCATCCTCGCGGTCGCGGGCCTTCCTGATGATGGCGATGACCGCGTCAATGTTGTCCAGTGCGACGAGCAGGCCCTCGACGATGTGTGCTTCCTGGCGGGCCTTCTCGAGGTCGAACTGCGCGCGGCGGCGGATCACCTCGATGCGGTGGTCGCGGTAGCATTCGAGGATCTGTCTGAGGTTCATCTCCTTCGGCCGGCCGTGGTCGAGCGCGAGCATGATGGCGCCGAAGGTGGATTGCAGGTAGGTGTGCTTGTAGAGGGCGTTCAGGATCGGCTTGGTCTGCGCGCCGCGCTTCAGCTCGATGACGATGCGCATGCCATCGCGGTCGGACTCATCACGCAGGTCCGCGATGTCCTCGACCCGGCGCAGGCGGGCCAGGTCCGCGATCTGCTCGATGACCTTGGACTTCGAGACGCCGTACGGCAGCTCCGTCACGACCAGCTGCTCGCGCCCCCCGCGGCGGGTCTCCTTCTGCACCCGCGCCCGCATGATCATGCGTCCGCGTCCGGTCCGGTAGGCGTCCTGGATCCCGCCCGCGCCGATGATGAACCCGCCGGTCGGGAAGTCCGGCCCGGGGACGTGGGCGATCAGGTCATCCAGCGTGCAGTCAGGGTGGGCGACGAGGTGCTTCACCGCGTTCGCGACCTCGCGCAGGTTGTGGGGCGGGATATTGGTGGCCATGCCGACCGCGATGCCGCTCGAGCCGTTGACCAGCAGGTTGGGGAGCCGGGACGGCAGGACCGTCGGCTCCTCGAGGCGGTCATCGAAGTTCGGCGCGAAGTCGACCGTGCCCCGGTCGAGGTCGGTCAGCAGCTCGACGGACAGCGGGGTCAGGCGGGCCTCGGTGTAGCGGTAGGCGGCCGCGTTGTCGCCATCGACCGAGCCGAAATTCCCCTGGCCGTCCACCAGCGGATAGCGCAGCGAGAAGTCCTGCACCATACGCACGAGCGCGTCGTAGACCGCGGTGTCGCCGTGCGGGTGGTACTTGCCCAGCACCTCGCCCACCACCGTCGCGCTCTTCTTGTAGGGGCGGGTCGGGCCGAGGCCCAGCTCGCTCATGGCGTACAGGATGCGCCGGTGCACGGGCTTCAGCCCGTCCCGCACGTCCGGCAGCGCGCGCTGCACGATCACGCTCATGGAGTAATCGAGGAAGGAGTCCCTCATCTCCTCCTCGATGAGGCGGGGCACCACCCTCTCGCGCCTGGTCGGCATCGCCATGCTGGTCGGTCTCCGTCAGTTCAGAACCACATTCATCGCCACTCGCCCCGCCTCCTCCCCGAGGGAGAGGAATAGGGCGCCGGCGAAGGTGAGTAAAGGGGAGCGGGCACCGGCGGCGCGTCGCGGCGGCGCGGCGCGCATCTTCGGGTTCCGTTCGGCATGCGTAAAGTGGCCCCGGAGGGTTCGGCGCGCCAGGGCGTGCACCGTGCGGGGGCGGGAGGTCGGGTTCGGGCGGTCAGGCGGGAGCGGATCCCTCGGAGCGGAGCAGGTCGGCGATGCGGGTGCGGAGCGGCTGGGGGCAGGGCTTCTGGCCCTGAGCAGCGCTGTGGAGCGCGTCCTGGAAGGCAGTGGAGAAGCGGAGCACGGGGTAGCACCCCTGGCAGACTTCCATGTGGTGGCGAACGGCCTGGGCGTCCTCCTGGGGCAGCTCGCCGTCGAGGTACTCGTAGAGGCGGGCGAGGGCCTCGATGCACTCGTTTCTGCTCATTGCGGGCCTGGCGTGACGGCGTCCGGCCGCGGCCGGGACGCGAACTGGTAGAGGGCCTGCTGGAGGAGCCGACGTCCGCGGAAGAGACGGCTCTTGACGGTGCCGACGGGGATGGCGAGGACGTCGGCGATCTCGGCGTAAGCGAGGCCCTCGAGATCGCTCAGGACGACGGCGTCGCGGAAGTCGGGCGGCAGCGCCTCGATGGCGGCGAGGATGGTGTCGTCGATGAGGGACGAGAAGAACTCGCCCTCGGGATCGTACTGATAGGCGGCGGCAAAGACGGGGATCTCGCTCGTACGCACCTTGCCCGTGTCGGCTTCCTGCGCGGCCTGGCGGACGGTCTCGTCGCGCCGCTGGTCGCGCTTTCGCTGCCGGAGGAAGACGTTCCGGCAGATAGTAAAGAGCCAGCTCTTCGCGCGGGTTCCCGGCGTGTACTGCTCCCAGGCGCGGAAGGCGCGCAGGAAGGTCTCCTGGACGAGGTCCTCCGCGTCGGCGGCGGAGCCGCTCAGCCGGAGGGCGAAGCGGTACACGGCGTCGAGGTGAGGCAGGGCCTCTTCCTGAAAGGATCTGGTCCGGTCGTCCATGTCGACTGGAGGTGCAGAAGGTCGGTCCATGCAGGAGAGTACGGTCGCGGCCGGCCCAAGTCAAAGGGGCCTGGCGGGGGCTCAATCCCAGATCTCGAGGGTCTCCTCGAACTCCGCCGCCATGCCGGGATGGCCGTGCGTTCGGGCGGCCTGGACGCCCTTTCGGTAGGCGTCGCGCGCCTCGTCTTCGCGCCCGAGACGGCGCAGCGCGTTGCCGAGGCGGCCCCAGGCGTTGCCCTGGTCATCGGCGAGGGCGAGGTACTCCCGGAGCTCGTCGACGACCTGCTCCCAGCGTCCCTCCTTCTCGTACTCGGCAGCCAGCCCGAAGCGGAGGCGGGGGTCATTCGGGTTGCGCTCCATCATCTTCCGCAGCGCGTCGATCCTGGGATTCTCCATCCGTCCTCCCACTGGTGGCGGCCTGCGGCCCGAGGCCGAGGCGGGCCGCGAGCCGGAGCGCGTCGAAGGGCGCCTCGACCTTGGCGTCGTTGTCGAAATATACGTACACGTCCGCGCGTCGCGGCGCGCGGGCCCGCAGCCGGGAATGGCCGCGGCATCCGCGGGGGCGCGCCCCGTCCGCCACGCGCGGATGCGATCCGCCCAGCGATCGAGCTCGCCGTCGGTGTACGAGCGGGTCGCGCAGCTTCTTCATGTGGGTGATGAAGCGGCTCCCCTTGAGGGCGAAGGCGAAGCCGGCCGGCGTCTCGGCGTACCAGCGGCGGTAGCTGTCCGGCGTCTGGAGCGAGTAGAAGGACCCGTTGATCTCGATGGTATCCAGGCGACGACTGGCGTACTCCAATTCGCGGCGCCGGGGCAGCGTCCCTGGATAGAAGACGTCCCGCCAGCCTTGGTAGGTCCAGCCCGAGATCCCGATCCGCACACTACCCG
Source organism: uncultured Gemmatimonadales bacterium (assembly GCA_963708135.1). Classification (GTDB taxonomy): domain Bacteria; phylum Gemmatimonadota; class Gemmatimonadetes; order Longimicrobiales; family RSA9. The sequence continues at coordinate 4,075,409 of OY970192.1, forward strand.
ACATCCCCCCCGCCTGCAACGGTCCGGAACGTTTCCGGGCGCGTGCGCCCTCAGCGCAAGAGGCGCTCCTGCACGCCGGGGGCGGCGGTCGAAGCCGCTCCTGGGGAGCGGCGGGACGTGGAGTCCCCAAGATCGGATGCATGCTTCCGCAAGCGATTTGGCGGCAATGACTTGACCAGCGCAGCGGTCCGGTGCTTGCAATCGGGACCGGTGTGGACGCGGGACAACGGCTGCGCCGAAGCGGGCGGGTTTCGAATAGATCGGGGAGGCGAAGTTGAGACACGGGATGGGGCGGCTGGCGGCCCTGCTGATCCTGATCGCCACGACGGCGGCCGGAGGGCAGGAGCCGCGCAGCTGGGATGCCAAGGCGAGCTCGCCGTCGGATTCGGTCCTGGGCACGGGCGCTTCGGCCCGGCTGGTCGTGGCGCCGGCGGTCCTGGAGCAGTGGAACTACCTGTACCGCTACGTCAACGAGGTGGAGTTCGTGCTCTGCCTGGAGGGGCAGGAGCGGGACGGCAAGACCTACATCACCGGCTTCCGGCTGGCGCGGATGGAGGCGGCGGACGCGAACAGCGTGCGCTACGAGCCGTGCACGTCGGGGGCCTACATCGGGACGGCGCACAACCACCCGCCCAGCTCGCGGGGCGGGGGGCTGTGCTATCCCTCGGTCCCGGACCGGCAGAGCTTCGCGGCGGACGGGCGGGCGCTGGTGGACGTGGTCCTGTGCGGTGAGAACCGCTTCATCTGGTCGCTGAAGGATGGCACGTCCGGGGGCACTCCCGCGGCGATCGCGGCGGCGCGGGCGAGCGGGGGCTCGCCCTGACGGGCGGACGCAGGGCGACGCCGGGGGGGTGATCGTCGGACGGCCGGCTTCGGGGGCGGCGCATCCCCGAACGTGACCGCCGGATCACCCTCCGATCATCTCCCCACCTCCGACGGCCTTCTGGCCGACAATGAAGACGATGGCCATCAGCACGATCAGGAGCACGGCATAGGCGGCGGCGGCGCCGAAGTCGTAGGCGCGGAGCTGCGAGAGGATCTCGACGGAGATCGGGCGGGTGGCGTGCGTGTAGAGGATGATGGAGGCGACGAACTCGCCGAGGGCGGTGACGAAGGCGAGCAGGGCGCCGGCCACGAGGCCCGGGAGCACGAGGGGGAGCACGACGCGTCGCATGGCGTGGATCCAGGAGGCGCCGAGGGAGGCGGCGGCCTCCTCGAGGGCGGGATCGAGCTGCCGGAAGCTGGCGAGCGCCGCGCGGGTGACGAGGGGAATGTCGCGGATGAAGTAGGCGAGCGGCAGGATGAGCGCGGTGCCGATCAAGATGAAGCGGCCGGCCCACGGCTGGCTCGCGCTGAAGGTGGTGGCGAGCGCGATGGCGAGGACGGTGCCGGGGAGCGCCCAGGGCAGGGCGACGAGGAACGAGAGCAGCCCCTTGCCGCGCCCGCCGCGCCGGACCAGGAGGTACGCGGCGAGGAAGGCGACGGCGAGGTCGGCGGCGGTAGCCAGCGTCGCCATGCGGAGCGAGTTGAGCACGGGGGCGAGCCGCTGCGCCTGGGTGAACAGGTCGCGGTAGTTGACGAGGGAGTACACCGGAGGCAGCAGCTCGGTGGTCCAGCTGCCGGCGGGCACGAACGACACGAGCACGACAGTGAGATGGGGCAGCACCAGGAAAGCGACGATGGCGGCCGCGAGCGGCAGCGCCCAGGCGCGGCGCCGGCGCGGGAAGCCGCCCGCCGTCCCCTTGCCCGCGCCGGTGTAGAGGCGACCCGCCTCGTAGCGCTGGAGCATGGCGAGGAAGAGGAGCGAAGCGGCGGCGAGGACGACAGTCTCGACGGCAGCCATGGAGAGGTCGCCGTTCAGCTTGCTGGCGAAGATCTGCGTGGTCAGCACGCGGAAGCCGCCGCCGAAGATGTAGGGTGCGCTGAAGGAGCCCATCGAGGTCATGAAGACGAGCAGCGCGGCGCCGGCAATGGCGGGGGCGAGCATGGGCAGGGTGACGCGCCGGAGCGTGGTCCAGCGGCCGGCGCCGAGCACGGCGGCGGCCTCGACCTGGGCCGCGTCGGCGCGGGCGAGGGCGGCGCTGGTGAACAGGTAGAAGTAGACGTACATGCTGTAGGCGTGGACGAGCAGGATCGCGCCGGGTCCGTTGAGCAGCCAGGGCGGATTGGCGAGCCCGAGCGCGAGCTGGATGCCGCGGGTGAAGAAGCCGGTCTCGCCATAGAGGAACAGGAACGCGATGACGCCGACGAGCGGAGGCAGCAGGACGGGCAGCGAGGCGAGCGCGGCCAGCACGCGGCGGCCGGGGAACTCGTAGCGCGCGAAGAGGAAGGCGAGAGGCACGCCCACGAGCCCGGAAAAGAGGACGCTGAGCGCGGAGATCCAGACGCTGTTCCAGAGGGCGCCGCGCTCGGCCGCGCTCTCCCAGAAGCGGACGTAGTTGGCGAGCGTGAGGCCTCCGGGGCGGTGGAGGCTGTCGCCGAGCACGAACACGTTCGGGTACAGGACGAGCCAGAGAAGGAGCACCAGCAGCGCCAGGCCGGCCACGCCGAGGGCGCCCCGCGGCGGGCGGAGCGCAGCGCGCAGGCGCGTCGCGGCACGCGGCGGCGCGGATGACGAGGCGGGAGCGACGGCCGGCACGCTCATCTCCCGCCTTCAGGCGGGGAACGCCCGGCCGAGCATCCCGGGCCGGAGCGTCACGCGCACGGTGGCTCCGACGGGCGCGGCATCGGCGGCCGCCTCGACGAGCAGCGGCGTGCCGGCCACATCCACGTGGTAGAAGGTGGCGGCGCCGGCGAAGCGGCGGCCCACGACGACCCCGGAGAGGGCGTTGGCGTCGGCCGCGGCGGCGTCGCGCGGGGGCTCGGCCGAGAGCGCGAGCGACTCGGGGCGGACCAGCAATCGGACGCGGCTCCCGGCGTCGAGCGCCGGAGGATCGGCGGCCGTGGCAGGCCAGCGGGCATCGCCCTGGATCTCGCACAGGATGCGCCCCTCCGGCTCCACACCGGCCACGTGGCCATCGAGGAAGCCGGCGCGCCCGAGGAAGCCGGCCACGAACGGGTTGGCGGGTTCGAGGTAGAGGGTCTCGGGGGTGCCGAGCTGCTGGAGGCGGCCGTGGTCGAGGAGCGCGATGCGGTCGGAGAGCGCGAAGGCCTCCTCCTGGTCGTGGGTGACGAAGAGGGAGGTGATGCCGAGGCCCTTGAGCAGGGTCCGCAGCTCCTCGCGGGTGCGCTCGCGCAGGGCGGCATCGAGGTTGGAGAGCGGCTCGTCGAGGAGCAGCAGGGGCGGCTCGGGCGCGAGCGCGCGGGCCAGGGCGACGCGCTGCTGCTGGCCGCCAGAGAGCTGCTGAACGCGGCGCGGGCCGTACCCCGGCAGGTCCACGCGGGCGAGGGCCTCCTCGACGCGGCGGGGGATCTCCTCGGCGGGCACGCGGCGCGCCTTCAGCCCGAAGGCCACGTTCTCGAAGACATCGAGGTGCGGGAAGAGCGCGTAATTCTGGAAGACCATGCCGACGGCGCGCCTCTGCGGGGAAAGGCCCGTGACGTCGCGGCCGTCCAGGAGCACGCGGCCGGCGGTGGCGAGCTCGAAGCCGGCGACCATGCGCAGCGTCGTCGTCTTCCCGCAGCCGGAGGGGCCGAGCAGGGTGACCAGCTCGCCGCGGGCCACCTCGAGCGAGAGCGCATCGACCGCCAGGACCTCGCCGAAGCGCTTGCTGACCCCCTCGAGGCGGAGCATGGCGCGGCGCTCAGCTCCGGCCGCGCACGTGCTCGTCCCAGTAGCGCATCCAGTCGGGTCCGCGCTCCTGGAGGCGCCGCCAGTCGAGGGGCTCCGGGACGATCCGGCGCAGCGCATCGCGCAGATGGGGCGGGAGCGAGTCCGGGGGCACGTCGGCGCGGGCGGGGAGCCGGTCGAAGCTGCGCGCGGCCAGGAGCGTGCCTTCCATGCCGCCCACGAACTCCACGAACTGGCGGGCGAGCTGGGGGTGGGGCGCGCCCTTCGGGATGGCGATGGCGTCCACGAGCAGCGGCGTACCGCTTGTGGGAAGCGTGTAGGCGATGGGCAGCTTCGTGCGGGCGCGCAGCTCGTCGATGTCGGGCATGTCCCATAGGGTCACGAGACCTTCCCGCCGTGCGAGCTTCTGGTAGAGCAGCGTGGGGTTCAGCACGTACTCCTTGGTCTGCGCGTCGAGCCGGCGCAGCCACTGCCAGCCCTGGGCGGTATCGCCGGTGGCGCGAATGGAGCGGTCGAGGACCATTCCGAAGATGGTGCGCATGGTGCCGCTGGCGAGCGGGTCGCGGATGAGGACCTGCCCCTTCCAGCGCGGATCGAGCACCTGCTCCCAGTCGTGCGGCGCGGCCGAATCGGGCACGGCGTCACTGTTGTAGGCGATCACCTCGGGGGTGAGGTAGGTGCCATACCAGCGGCCGGCGGAGTCGCGATCCACGGCGGGCACGGCGGCGCCCCACGCCGGACGGATCGTCTGGAGCAGCCCCTGATCGGCGGCGCGCTGGAAGATGGCGGCCGGCGCGCCGAACCAGACATCGGCCTGCGGGTTGGCCTTCTCGGAGCGAATGCGGTCGAGCACCTCCTGCGAGCCCATGTCGATCCACTGCACGTCCACGTCGGGATGGAGCTGCTCGAAGCGCTGCTCGAAGGCGGAGAGCAGCGCCCGCCCGTGGGGCGAGTAGACGACGAGGGGCGTGCGCGCGTCACCCGCGCACGCGGCGAGCACGGGCAGGAGAAGCAGCGCGGCGGCGCGGGCGGCGCGCCGCGCGGGCGCGCCCCCGCGACTCACGGGTTCACTCCCTTCGCGCCCAGGCTGAGCAGGTTCGCGAAGAGGCGATACGCGCCGGGGACGCCGGCGGGGAGCTGCCGGAAGAGCGAGAGCCCGGTGTACACGTAGGTGCCGCGCCCGTACGGCGCCACCAGCAGCGCGCCCTTGAGCGGCGGGCTCGCGGGGTCGTTCATCTCGAGGAGCGGCGTGTAATGGCTGTCCCAGTCGTGGGGGAAGTAGAGCCCGCGCTCCTGGACCCAGCCCTTCCAGTCCCCGGGGCCGAGCTTGTTGGGGAAGCCCAGTGCCTTGCTGGACGGATCGAGCTCCGTCACGGGCGCGGTCTCGTCCGTCACGCGGTCGGCCGGGCGCGCGTAGCTGAGCGGGTACGGCGCGAGACCCGGGTCGGCGTAGCCGTACTGCTGGTACTGCACGATGAGCGTGCCGCCGTTGCGGACGTAGTCCAGGACGCGCCGGTTGTGCGCGAGCAGGTCCTGGCGCACCTCGTAGGCGCGGATCCCGACCACGATCACGTCGTAGGCGGACAGGTCACCGGAGGCGAGGGTGGCGGCATCGATCGGCGTGACGTCGACGCCGAGCTGGGCAAGGCCGGCGGGAACCGCATCCCCGGCGCCCATGATGTAGCCGACCTTCGGCGTGCCGGCGACCTTCACGTCGAGCGCCCGCACGAGCACGTCCGATGGATGGTAGAGCATGTGCGGCCGGATATGGGGGTAGTCCACGAGCTCGTAGCCGCGGTCGAAGCGCGTGCCGGCGTCGCTCGTGAACGCCGCCTTCACGTGGTACTCGCCCGCGGCGGCGCCCGGCGCGGGGATGACCTGGAACTCGGCCACGCTGCTCTCGCCGGCCTTGTCGAATCGAACCGGGATGGACGCCGGCTCCGCCCGCCAGCCGGCGGGCAGCTCGAGCGCGAGCGCGCCGCTCTCGCCATCCGGGGCCTGGGCCGCCAGGTGCACGGACACGTGCAGCGGTTGCGCCTCCCGGCCCAGCGGCAGCACGGCCACGCGCGGATCGACGTCCACGGAAACGGCCGGCACGACCCGGACGGGGCGGTGGAACTCGCCCGACTGGCGGCTGGCGCCCACGAACATCGCCTCGCGCGTGGCCGGCACGGTCGCGCCGTCCACGCCCACCTCGAAGGTGGCGCGGACGGGCGGCGGCGCGAACGGCTGGTTGCGGATGGCTGGATCCTCGGGCCAGCGGTACATGTCGCCGTCGCGCGGCTGCTTGAGGAAATACGCCTCCGTCTCCTCCGCGTCGGCCGGGACGTTCACGCGCCAGGTCTCGACGCCCATCGTGTGCGGCGCCACGGTGTCTCCGGGCAGGGGGGCGGCGGGATCCGGCGCGGCCAGCCGGCCGCCGCGCATCCGGCCGCCGGCCTCCGCGGCCTGCCCGGGCGGCACGCGCGTGGCCGTCCAGCCCGCGGGGAGCAGTGGCCGCGCCACCGCCCGGACGGGCCGGTCGCCGCCGTTCCAGACGCGGGTCTCGACCTGGAAGCTCTGGCCCGGCACGACGAGCTCATCGGAGGCGACGGCGTCGATCACGATGCCGGCGGCACCGATCAGCGCCGCGGCCACGTCCTCCCGCTCGTGGCCGACCACGAAGCCCAGGTCCTCGGTGGCGGCGTCGTGGCGGGCGGCGACGCGGCCGTCGGCGGTGGCGAGGAGTCCGGCCATGCGGGAGAGGCGGGGCACGAGCGTGCCGGGGTCATAGGGATCGAACCCGCCGCGCAGGCCCGCGGCCGCGCTGTCGTAAGCCGTAAGGGCGCGGAGCAGGGCCGGGTCGCGGTCGGCGGCCGGGAGGTCGGCGGCGCGCTGGGAGAGCAGCGTGTCGACGTCGCCGAAGAGAGACGCCTCGTGGGCCGGCGCCGCGCCCTTCAGCGCGCGATCCTCGAGGAGCACGGCGCCGGTGTGGTGCGGCCCGGGCGGCGCCACGCGGCCCATATCCTGGGAGCGGTGGCGGCTGCGCGCCTCCATGGCGGCCTGATAGTAGGAGCGGCCGAGCAGCGGGTCGTACCCGGTGGGGACGTGGACCATCTCCGCGTCGGACGCGAAATAGGCGCCCTGGTAGAGCTTCTGGGCGGCCCACGGCCGGAGCCCGCGGCGGAGCTGCTCGGGGAAACGGGCGGGGTCGGCGGCGGCCTCGAACGCCTCGCGCGCCACGATGCCGGCCACCTGGTGGTGCCCGTGGCCGTCGCGCGGGGTGCCCGTGAAGACGGAGACGACGACATCCGGGCGGAACTTCCGGATCACCGCCACGACATCGGCGAGCACCTCCTGGTGCGGCCAGTGGCCGAACGCCTCGGCCGCGCTCTTGGAGAAGCCGTAGTCGAACTCGCGGCCGAAGAACTGCCCCGCACCGTCGAAGCGGCGGGCGGCGAGCAGCTCCTCGGTGCGGATGAGGCCGAGCGCCTCGAAGAGATCCGGCCCGATGGCGTCCTGGCCGCCCTCGCCGCGGGTGAGTGACATGTAGGCCACGTCCGCGCCGCGACCGAGCGCCAGCGCGGCCAGGAGCTGGGTATCCTCGTCGTCGGGATGCGCACCGATCATGAGCACGCGCTCCGTGGGCCCGACGCGGCGGAGCGCGAGCCCGAGCGCGGTGGCGCCGTGGTACTCGGAGGCGGTGGACTGGGCCGCGGCAGAAGGTGCCGTGGCCACGCAGGCGAGCGCCGCGCAGAGGGCGGCGCGCCGCAGAATTGTGTTGGTCATCCGGCAAAAGCTAGGCACCGGCCCGAGGGATGCAAGGGAGGCGGGGCCGCGGGCCGGACGTACGGCCGCCGCCTCAACCGGCTCGACAGAAGCGCTCGGCGGCCGCCACGAGAACGCGCGCGTTCTCGACGACGGAAGCCACATCGACCCACTCCACGGCCGCGTGGGCGCCCTCGCCCGCCGCGCCAATGTTCACGGCCGGGATGCCGGCGCCGGCGAACACCGCGGCATCCATCCAGTAGGCGACGCCGACCTCGCCGGGTTCCCGGCCCGTCACCTCCGTCGCGGCCTCGCGGACGGCGGCGGCGAGCGGGTGCGCGCGGTCGCACTCGAGCGGCTCCCGGCTGAAGATGCGCCGGGCCGCCGCCTCTTCCCCCGCCGCGCGGACGACGGCCTCGACCTCCGCCTGGACCGCCTCCGGCGTCTCCCCGGGGAGCGTGCGCCGCTCGACGCGAAGCGTGCAGGACTCGGCGTAGGTCGAAAGGCCGCTGCCGCCCTCGACGGCCGCGGAGTGCATCGAGGCGGGGCCGACGAGCGGGTGGGTGCGGGCGCGCAGCGTCTCGCGATCGAAGGCATCGAGCGCCGCGATGATCTTGCCCATGCGCGCCACCGCGCTCACGCCCACGTCCCAGCGGCTGCCGTGCGCCGCGGTCCCGCGCGTCTCGAGCTCGAGCCAGACGAAGCCCTTGTGCGCCAGCACGAGCTCCCCCGCGCTCGGCTCCGTGACGATGCAGCCGTCCGCGTCCGGGTGCCGGCGGACGAAGTCGTCCGCGCCGATGCTGGCGTACTCCTCGTCGCAGACCAGGGCGACGAGGACCGTCCCGTCGAGCTCGCCCTCCTGGAGCGCGGCGGCGGCGGCGAGGATCGCGGCTACGCCGCCCTTCATGTCATAGGCGCCCCGGCCGTAGAGGCGGTCGCCCTCGACGCGCGGCTCGAACGGCGCGGTCGTCATGCCGCGCGCGGAGACAGTGTCGAGGTGTGCGCACAGCGCCAGCGTCCGCCCCCCTCCACCGCCGACGCGCGCCACCGCGTTCGGCCGTCCGGGCGCCGCCTCCTCCAGCCACGCCTCGACCCCGCGGGCCGCCAGCCAGTCGCGCGCGAACGCGGCGATCTCCGCCTCGCCGCCCGGCTCGTCGGGGGCGAGCGTCGGGTTCACCGACGGGATGCGGACGAGGTCGCCGAGCAGGGCCTCGATCTCGGCACGGGAGAGGGGATCGCTCATGCGGTGCACCCAGACTGGGGATGGGACCGGCGCCGGGGCATGGGCATGGCCGGCGGCGAGCCGGCGCCAAGATATGGGCGCGCGGCTCACAGCGCGAGCACCAGCGCGCCCCTGGAGGCGCTGGAGGAGATGAGCGCGCACGAGGCGGCGAAGATGCCCACGCGCACGGGGTGCCGGACCCGCTAGACTAGACCAGCTCCGGCTCGAGCTGGTGAACGGGCGTGCCGGGCGTCCAGGCGGTGATGCGTCCGGCAATGGCGCTGGCGGCCACGGTGTAGGGCGAGGCCAGGTAGAGCTGGCCTGGCCCGGAGCGGCCCGGGAAGTTCCGGTTCTGCGAGCTGATGGTCACCTCGTCCGCCGTCCGGCTCGTGCCCGGGCCGGCGGCAATGCAGGCGCCGCAGCCCGGCTCGATGAACTCCGCGCCGATCTCGTCGAACAGGTCGAGGTATCCCTTCTTCTCGCAGTACTGCCGGACTTCCTGGGAGCCGCACTGGATGTAGAGCCGCACGTCCGCGTGCACGCGCTGGCCGGCCTCGCGCGCCTCCGCGAAGACGGCCGCGTACATGTCCATGTCCTCCTTCTTCCCGGCCGTGCAGGAGCCGGCGTAGGCGGCGTCGATGCGGATCGGCTCGTCGGAGAGCTCATCGATGTAGAGCCCGTTCCCGGGATCGCCGGGGAGCGCGACCATCGGCCGCAGCGCGGAGGCGTCGATCTCGATGAGCTTGACGTAGTCGGCATCCGGATCGGAGGCGAGGCCCTCGACGAGCGCCTCGGCGCGGGCCCGCTCCATCCCGCGCTCCGCGACGAGGTAGTCCACGGCTTTCGCGTCGGGCGCCACGATCCCGGTGAACGCACCCACCTCGGCGGCCATGTTCGTCATGGTGGCGCGCTCGTCCACGGACAGCGCCTCCACCGCCTCGCCCGCGTACTCGATGATCTGGCCGATCGCGCGGCCGTCCCGGATGTAGGGGTGGCGCAGGATCTCGAGCATGAAATCCTTGGCCGTGACGTTGACCGGCTTCCGGCCGCGCACCAGGACCTTGAAGGACGGCGGCACCGAGACGCGCACGTCCTTCGTGATCCAGGAGTTGAAGATCGCAGTGGTGCCGATGCCGAAGGCGACGGCGCCGATCGCGCCCGAGTGCGGCGTGTGGGAGTCCGTCCCCACGATGAGCTGGCCGGGCTCCGCGTAGGTCTCGAGCATCTTCGAGTGGCATATGGCCTCGGAGCCCAGGCGCAGGCCGAGACGCTCGCCGTAGTAGATGACGCCCTGCTTCTTCGCGAACTCCTCCTGCTTGTCCTTCAGCTGCCGCGCCACGTCCAGCAGCCCCATCTGTACCCTTTCCTGCGGCATCACCTCGTGCAGGTAAGTCGAGATGGTCGCGGAACATGATGACGGTCGAAGGATCCGTGACGCGGGCATCGGCGCCGACCTTGTGCTCGAAGAAGATCGCGGCCATCGGGCTCACGTACTCGTGGCTGAAGCGCCAGTCCGTCTTCACGAAGCCGCTGTCGCCGGCCCGCACCCACGGCACGCCGAACTCGCCCTTCGCCGCGTCCACGACCCAGTGCCGGGCGAAGATCTTCTCCGCGATCGTCATCGGCCGGCGCGAAGCGGGCGGCGCCGCGCCCGAGGCCGCCCCCTGCGACTCGATGCGCGGCAGCGAGACCTTCCCCTGGAGCCGCGCCACGTTGTACTCGAACAGGCCGCCGTACTCGATGATCTCGCGCGTGATCGGGTCCATGCCGGCGGTGAACACCTCGAGCGGGATCTGCTCGCCGTCCCGGATCCGGTCGATCAGCGAGAAGTCGGTCGAGGTCAGCACGCCGAGGTTCTGGCAGTTCTCGTTGTAGATGCGCTCGATGTTCTCCGCGATCACGACGCGGATGCCGGCCATGAGCTCCGCGTACGGCGACTGCTCGCGGGAGCTGCCCTTGCCGCGCCGCTTCCCGCTCACCGAGCAAACGAAGCCGCCCTTCCTCACGCTGCCGCGCGTGACCGGGAACTCACCGCCGGCCTTGAGGCCGAGGTAGGGGAAGTCCCCGAGGGTCTCGTCGAAGTAGTAGCAGATGTAGGCGGGCGTGATCTCGTCGGTCGAGATCTGGTCGCGCAGCCCGGCGCCGAGCGCGGTCTCGAGGTCGATGTCCTCGCCCTCGAGCTGCCGCCGCATGAGATCGGCGTCATCCACCAGGAAAAGAATACGGCCATTGAAGCGGAGCAGCGGCGCGCGCTTCTCCACGGCCAGGTGCAGCAGGTCTTCACGCATGCGGGCGACCCCCGGGCATGGCGGTTCGACGGGTTCCGACAAGTGGTACCGGAAAGGGCGTAAAGTGTGCCGCGGCGCAACTCGCCGGCAAGTGGGCAGCCGTCCAGAGCGCACCTGGCCCGCGAAGCCCGAACCCCGAGCCCCGAACCCCGGGGCGGGCCGGGCGAGGCTACGGCTTCAGCCCGTCGAGGAACCAGCGCGCCCGGACGCCGTCGGCGTCGGTGCCATTGCCGGAGATCTCGGCCATGATCTCGGTGGCGCGCTCGTGCCAGCCGAAGAAGAACGCCTGGACGCGCGGGTCCTGCAGCCCGAGGGCCTCGCCGCACGTCCGGCGCCACTGCTCGAGAAGCGGGCCGTCGATCACGCCGGATTCCGCCGCGGGGGCGACGACGTGGCGGAGGTACTCGGCGGGCGGCGGCGCCTCGAGCGTCTCGAGCGTGAGGGCGCAGTCGGCCGCGCTCCGGCCGGCCTCGCGTCCGACGATGAGGGCGCTGGCGCGCTGCGGGAGGGTGAGCCTGTCGTAGGCGGATGAGAGCAGGAGCAGGCGCTGCGGTTGATCCATAGGCGGCGTAAGTATGGGCATTGGCCCGCGGGAGCCGCAAGAAACCGCCGGCGGAACGAGCTCGCGCATGGGGGCACGGGACACACCGGGGCACGCGACGGTTGCCCCGGCGGCCGCGGATTCGGTATCGTGGAGCTTCCTTCCGCCGCATCCAGCCACAACCAGCGAGGGCTCATGCGCACAACCCGTATTCTCCCGGGCATCCTGCTGCTCGCCGTGGCGGCGCCGCCGGCGCGCGCGCAGCAGCCGGCGTCGGACCGGCTGCAGCTCGAGCAGTACCTGGACATGGAGGACGTCGGCCAGCCGCAGCTCTCACCCGATGGCCGGCAGATCGTCTATACCCGGCGGTGGGTGGACAAGAATGCACGACCGTCACGAGTCGGCGCTGTGGATCGTGGACGCGAACGGCGGCCGGAACCGCTTCCTCGTAGACGGGCGGGATGCGCAGTGGTCGCCGGACGGCCGCCGGATCGCGTACCTGGCGGAGGGCGACCCCAGAGGAGCGCAGATCTTCGTGCGCTGGATGGATGCGACGGGCGCGGTCACGCAGGTCACGCGGCTGACCGAGACGCCCGGCGACCTCACGTGGGCGCCGGATGGCCGGAGCATCGCGTTCCGGATGCTCGTGCCGGAGAAGAACGGCTGGAAGGCGGAGGCGAAGGTGGCGGGGATGCGGCCGGCGGGTGCGAAGTGGACGGAGGCGCCGCGGGTCGTGGACCGGCTCCACTACCGACAGGACCGGGTCGGCTACCTCGAGGATGGCTATCGTCACATCTTCACGGTCTCGGCGGACGGCGGCACCCCGCATCAGGTGACCGACGGCCCGTACGAGGATGGCGCGCCGGCGTGGGCGCCGACCGGCCGCTCGATCTATTTTTCCGGGCTGCGCGAGCCGGATGCGGAGTACGCGTGGCGTGAGTCGGAGGTCTACGCGGTGGACGCGGCGGGCGGGCAGGTGCGGCAGCTGACGCGGCACCCGGGGCCGGACAACGGGCCGGTGGCGAGCCCGGACGGCCGCCTCGTCGCCTTCACGGGGTTCGACAAGACGGACGACACCTGGCGCGACGCAGACCTCTACGTGATGGCCGCCGACGGCTCTGCGCGCCGCACGCTGACCACCGGCTTCGACCGCACGCCGCGCGACGTGCGCTGGGCGCCGGACGGGAGCGGGCTCTACTTCAACGTGGATGAGGCGGGCTCCCGGAACCTGTACTTCGTGGCGCTCAAGGGCGGAGCGCCGAGGGCCGTCACGAAGGGCGCGCACATCCTGGGCGTCACCGACCTCGGCCGGACAATGGCGGTCGGGACGGAGTCCTCGCCGCAGATGCCGGGACGCATGGTCGAGGTGGACCTGCGGTCCGGCGCGGTCACGCCGCTGGTGGATGTGAACGCCGACATCCTGGCGGGCAAGGATCTCGGCTCGCTCGAGGAGATCCGCTATCCGTCCGAGGACGGCATGAAGATCCAGGGCTGGATCCTCAAGCCGCCGCACTTCGATCCGCAGCGCAAGTACCCACTGCTGCTCTCCATCCACGGCGGCCCGCACGGGATGTACGGCGTCGGCTTCAATTTCGGCTGGCAGGAGTGGGCGGCCAACGACTATGTCGTGGTCTACTTCAACCCGCGCGGCAGCACCGGCTACGGCAGCGCGTTCGGCAACGCAATCAAGAACGCATACCCGGGCAAGGATTTCGATGACCTGATGACCGGCGTCAACTCGGTCGTGGCGCGCGGCTACATCGACACGCGCGACATGTTCGTCTACGGCTGCAGCGGCGGGGGCGTGCTGACGGCGTGGACCGTCGGGCACACGGACCGCTTCGCGGCGGCCGCTTCGCTGTGCCCGGTCATCGACTGGATCAGCTTCGTCGGCGTGACGGACGGCCCCGGGTGGTACTACAACTTCAAGAAGCTGCCGTGGGAGGACCCGAGCGAGCACCTGCGCCGCTCGCCGCTCATGTACGCCGGCAACGTGAAGACTCCGACCATGCTCATGACGGGCGTGCTCGACCTGCGCACGCCGATTCCGCAGACCGAGGAGTTCTACCGCGCGCTCAAGCTGCGCAAGGTGCCCACGGCCATGGTGCGGATGAACGGCGAGTACCACGGCACTACGTCGAAGCCCTCGAACTTCCTGCGCACTCAGCTCTACCTGCGCAGCTGGTTCGAGCAGTGGGCGGGGAGCAAGCGGGTGGCGCGGGCGACGGACGGAAAGTAGCGGAGCTGCGGGCGCCCGCCCTGTCCCCTCCACCCGACACGGGGGACGCGGGGCGACACCGAGCGACGTGACGGCGCGGCCGCGGGCGCCGGGCGACTCATGGCCCGGCGTTCGACCGCGCGACCGCTACCGCAGCCGCAGCTCGACCACGACCGGCCGGTGGTCCGACGCCTCCGTATCGGGCACGGCGGCGGAATCCACCTCGAACGGCCCCCTGACGAGCACGTAGTCGATCCGCTCGCGAGGCGCCTCGGCCGGATACGTGAAACCGGGAGGCGACGCGCCCGGCGCGCTCGCCCGGCCGGCGGCGGCGGCCGCGGACCAGGCGTCGCCGAGCGTGGCGAGGAGGGGGTGGAGCTCGGCGGCGTCCGGCGTCGCATTCAGGTCCCCCACGAGGATCAGTGGACCGCCGCTCCGGCGAAGCACTCGAAGCATCTCCGCCACCTGAGTCCGGCGCACGGCGGGATCGCGGCGGTAGTCCAGGTGCGTGGCGAGGAATCGGACGCCGCGGCCGCCGACATCCACCGTGACCTCGGGGAAGCCGGGGGCCGGGGCGGGCACCGGATGTAGCGTCTGCGTGGACAGCCGGGTGAGCGGGTGGTTCACGGCGGCGCGGATCCGGCAGCGGGCGAGGATGGCCAGGCCGAAGCGCCGCCGCGGACTGCCGGCCGCCGGCGGAGGCAGGTCGTAGATCGGCGCAAAGAAGACGCCCATGCCGAGCGAGTCGGCGAGCGCAGCGGCCTGGTCCACCCAGCCGCTGCGCGCGCCGAAGTGGACATCCACCTCCTCGAGGCCCACCAGGTCGGGCGAGGCCGCGCGGCTGGCCGCCACGACGCCGGCCAGCCCGAACCGGCCCGCGGCGATGTTGTAGGTCAGGACACGGAGCGCCGTGCCGCCGCCGGGGGCGGGCCGGCCGCAGGACGCGGGCAGTGGGGGCGTGGCCGGGCCGCGGAAGCCGGGCACGCGCGAGGACGCGGCTGTGGGTGCGGAGGACCGCGGGCCCGGCGAGTGGGCGCAGGCGCCCAGCAGCAGGGCGGCGAGCGCGCCGCATGTGAGGGCCGTCTCCGCGCGGGCGGCGGAGTAGCGCGGTGCGCTCACCCGCTCGCCACCGTTCGTTTCCCGCCGTCCGCGCATGCTACAGCAGCACGCCGCGCAGGAGCAGGCTGGCCACGGTGAAGTAGATGATCAGCCCAACCACGTCCACGAGGGTGGCGACGAAAGGAGCGGACGCGCTGGCGGGGTCGAAGCCGACCCGTCGCAGAAGGAAAGGCAGCATGGAACCGGCGATGGTGCCCCAGGTGACCACGCCGACAAGGCTGGCTGCGATGGTGAGGGCAATGAGCAGGTAATGCACGCCGTACACGTTGCCGATGGCCTGCCACGCCAGGATGCGCAGGAAGCCGATGATGGCGAGGGCCACGCCGAGCACGACGCCAGCGGCCAGCTCACGGCGGATCACGCGGAACCAGTCGCGCAGCCGCACCTCGCCCACGGCCATGGCACGCACCACGAGGGTGGAGGCCTGGGAGCCGGAGTTGCCGCCGCTCGAGATGATGAGCGGCATGAAGAGCGAGAGGACGAGCGCCTTGCCGATCTCCGTCTGATAGAAGCCGAGCGCTGTGGCCGTGAACATCTCGCCGACGAAGAGGATCGAGAGCCAGCCGGCGCGCTTCCGGACCATCTTGAAGAAGCCGATGTCGAGGTAGGGCGCGTCGAGCGCCTCCATGCCGCCGTACTTCTGGACGTCCTCGGTGGCCTCCTCGCGGACGACGTCCACGATGTCGTCGACGGTCACGATGCCCTTCATGTGGCCGTCGGCGTCGATGACCGGGATGGCGACGAGGTCGTGCTCCGCGAACAGGTCGGCGAGCGCCTCCTGGTCCATCTCCTCGTGCGCGGCGACGAGGTCGGTGTCCATGATCTCGCGCACGGGGACGCGCGGCGGCGCGGCGAAGAGCTGGCGCAGCGAGACGACGCCGACCAGGCGCTGCTGCGGGTCCAGCACGTAGGCGTAGTAGAGGGTCTCGACGGCGGCGGTGGCGGAGACGGCCTGACGGCGGAGATAGCTGATGGCCTCGTCGACGCTCATGTCGGCCCGCACGCGCGCGAAACGCGGGTTCATGAGGCCGCCGGCGTCGTCCTCCTCGTAGGCGAGGAGGGCGGTGACCTCCTTGCGGGTGGCGGGATCGAGGAGCTCGAGCAGCTCCTGGCGGCGGTCCTCGTCCGCGGCCTGGATGACATCCGCCACGTCGTCGGGGGCGAGGAGGCGGATCCAGAGGCGGCGCTGTCCGCGCGAGAACGCCTCCAGCAGCTCGGCCTGCTCGCGGGCGGGCAGCGCGAAGAAGAACTCCTCGGCCTCCTCGGCATCGAGGAGCATGAAGCCCTCGACGCGCTCCGCCGTGGACAGGAGCGACCAGGTCTCCTCCAGCTCCTCCGGGTCCAGCTCGCGGTGCTCGATCATAGGCGGATCCACTGCGTTCGGGGTGCGTCCGCTCGGTCGTCTCAGTCGGTCGTGCCGCCGGCTCCTTCCTCCGCCTCCAGGCCGTCGACCCTGTGCTGCCACCGCTCGTCCTCCGGGAGGTCGTGCGGCCTGTACATGATCACCTGCGCCCGCTCGAGGGTGATGAGCCCGCCGTCGATCATCCGGTCCAGCTCGGGGAGCAGCGCGCGGATGCGCTCCTCCTCCTCGACCACCTCGACCACGATCGGCTGGTCGAGGGACAGGCGCAGGATCTTCTCCGTGTGTAATCGGGCGTGCGCGCCGAAGCCGCCGATGCCGCGCAGCACGGTGGCGCCCGCAAACCCACGCGCGCGGAAGAGGCGGACCAGCTCCTCGTGGAGCGGCTTGCCCTCCCACTTGTCGCGCTCGCCGATGAAGACGCGCATCAGCGTCCGCTCTCCGATGAAACGGTGCGGCATGTCAGCGCCTCCCCTGCAATGCCACGACGGCCAGGGCGAAACCGGCGAAGGTGGCCACCAGGCCCACACCCACGCTCGCGGCCAGGTAGCCCGCCGCGCGCGCCCACTCGCCGTCGCGCAGCAGCATCGCCGTGTCGTAGCTGAACGTGCTGAACGTCGTGAACGCGCCGAAGAAGCCGATCGCGACGAACGCGCGCAGCTCCGCGCCGACGTCCACCGCGCTCATATAGCGCAGCGCGATGCCGAGCCCGAGGCAGCCGGCCACGTTGACGAGCAGCGTGCCCCAGGGGAAGCCGCCGCCCGCCCAGCCGTGGACCCAGCCGCCCAGGCCGTAACGCGCGATTGCGCCGAGCGCGCCGCCGAGGGCAATGTACAAGAGCAACATCGGCGGCAAGTCTACGGGAGCGGCGGTGGGCCGGGCAAGCCGCGCATCCTCCGGCCCTTTCCCACGCGACGCCGCCGTTCCCCGCGCCGCCGGCGCGCCGCCTGTCGCCCTCGCGGAGCCAGCATCGCTTGATTACGATTGCCACGGTCACGCCGAACCCATCGCTCGACCTGCTGTTCGAGGCCGGCGCGCTCGTCTGGGACGACGCCAACCGCCTCGATCCGCCCCGCCGCCGCGCGGGCGGGCAGGGGATCAACGTGGTCCGTGCGGCGCGCTCTCTCGGAGGCCGCGCCGTCGCCGTGGCACCGCTCGGCGGCGGGATCGGCGCGACCCTGGCCGCCATGCTCGAGGCGGAGGGCGTGCCGCTCCGCACCGTGCCGATCGCCGGGGAGACGCGGCTCTTCGTGGGCGTCCGCGAGACCGGATCCGGCCGGAGCATGCTGCTCAACCCGCGCGGGGTCGGCCTCGCGCCGGAGGAGGTCGCCGCACTCCTCGCCGCGGTCGAGCGCTGCCTCGACGAGGATGCGCCCGCCTGGCTCGGCTGCTGCGGCTCCGTTCCTCCAGGTCCGCAGGCGACGCTCTACGCCGCCATCGGCCGGCGCGCCCGCGCCCGCGGGATCCGCTTCGTCCCCGACTGCGATGGCGAGGCGCTGCACCTGGCCGCCGAGGCCGGCTGCGACCTGCTCGTGCCCAACGAGCATGAAGCCGCACGGCTGCTCGGCGCCACCGTCGATGATCCCGCCTCCGCAGCGCGCGCGGCGCGCGCGCTGCTCCGCTACGGGCCGGCGCTCGCCGCCGTCACGCTCGGCGCGCGCGGTGCCGTTGCGGCCACGGCCGCCGGCGCCTGGCATGCCCGCCCACCCTCCATCCCCGCCGGCAGCGCCGTCGGCGCGGGCGACGCCTTTCTGGCCGCCCTGCTCCTCGCGCTCGACGCGGACGCCTCGACGCCCGATGCGCTGCGCTCCGCCGTCGCGGCGGGCTCGGCCGTCCTGCTGGCCCGCGGCGAGGCGATCCTCGACCCGGCGGTGGCGGAGCGGCTGAGCGGAGAAGTCGAGGTCTCCCGCATGGAGTGAGCGGGCGGACGGCCCGCAGGCCGGCATCGTGGCCGCCGGGGCGCTCCGGGGGCGGCCGCCGGTGGCTGCCGGCCGGCGCGGCCCGGGCGCGAGGCCCGGCCGCCCGGCGCGGCGGGCCCCGCGTTACGGCTGGCTGGTAGTCGTGTCCGGCACGACGTTCACGTCCGGCGTCACCACGGTCTGCGTGTCCGGCTGCACCTGCACGGCGCCGGGCTGCACCTGCACCTCGTCGCTGTTCGGGGTCTCCTTGTGGGTGACCTCGCACGCGGCCATGGCCATCACCGCGAGAGCCGCGGCTGCATAGGCGGAAATCCGCATTTTCTGTCTCTCCTGTGATAGGGTCCACTTCAACCTGTCGCCCGGCTCAAGGGCAAGATCCGGGCCGAGATGCGGGATCCGCAGCCGCTCCATGACCTGGCCTTGTGCGCGGCCGATTCCTGCGGAATTGGGAGCTCCGTCGGGAACAGTTGTGTAGGCGAGCGGCCGCGCGCTCCGCGCTGGATCCGGCCGATCCGGCCATTCCCGCGCCCCGCGGCCGGCGCGGAATTGGCGCCATGCACGCCAGTCCGCCCCCCGCCTTCGACCGGCTGCTCCGCCGGACCACCCGCCGTGACCGGCTGGCGCCGCTGCTGCGCGCGCTCGGACTCGAGCCGTGCGCGGTCGAGGTCGAGTTGGAGGGTGGCGGCGGCGAGGGGGAGGCGGGCCGCGAGGTTCGCTACGCCGCCATCGTCGCGGAGCGGGGCGGGCTCACGGCGCTGCTCGCCGAGCTCGAGGCGGAGCCGGCGCCGGAGGGCGTGGCCGCGCTGACGCGGCGGCTCGCCCCGCGCGACCCCCGGCCCCGCCTCTTCCTCTTCGCCTCGCCCGGCTACCGGCGTCTGGCCTTCGCGTCGGCGGGGCTCGAGGGGGAGGTGCGGCAGCTCTTCGTGGACCGGCTGCGCCCGCGGCAGACGGACCTCGAGACGCTGGCGGAGATGGCCGCGCGGGAGGGCGAGGGCGGGGTGGCGCTGGCGCTTCGACATGCGCGGGCGCTCGACCGGACGCGCGTGACCCGCCGCTTCTTCGCGGACTTTCGCGCGGCCAGGGCGCGGGTCGCGGGCGCATGGCGGGGGCTGGCGCGCGGCGACGCCTCCGCGCGCGCCCAGCTCGCGCTGCTGTTCCTCTCGCGCCTGATGTTCCTCTACTTCCTCCAGCGGCAGGGCCACCTGGCCGGCGCGCCCGACTACCTGCCGGGGCTGCTCCGGCGATGGCAGCGCGGGGACGTGCGGAATGGGGGTGGGAGCCCGGGGACGAGCACGCCGACCGCGGCGGCGGGGCGGCGGGATGTCCATGCCACGTTCTTCCGCTCGGTGCTCCAGCCGCTGTTCTTCGGGGCGCTCAATACCCGCCCGGAGGCGCGCGACGCGGAGGCGCGGGCGCTCGGCCCGCTGCCGTACCTGAACGGCGGCCTCTTCGAGCGGCACGGGCTGGAGCGCCGACACCCCCACCTGGACCTCCCGGACGCGGCCGTGGCGGCGGTGTTCGACGAGCTGCTCGAGCGCTACCGCTTCACGACGCGGGAGGCCTCGCAGGCGGCGGTGGACGGAGCGCAGGACCTCGGCATCGACCCGGAGATGCTCGGGCGGGTGTTCGAGGGTCTGATGGCGCCGGAACGGCGCGGGGCGACGGGGACCTTCTACACGCCGGCCCGGGTGGTGGACCGGCTGGTGCGCGAATCGCTGGCGGCGGGGCTGGGGACGCGGGCGGCGCTGGACCCGGAGCGGGCCGCGGCGGTGGTGGAGCGGGGGGAGGTGGCGGGGCTCACGGCGCACGAGCGGGCGAGGCTCGCGGCGGCGCTCCGCGAGCTGCGGGTGCTCGATCCGGCATGCGGCTCGGGGGCATTCCTCGTCGGCGCGCTCTCGCGCCTGGCGCGGATCAGGACGGCGCTGGCGGGCCCGGAGGTGGACGTACGCGCGCTCCGCCGCGAGATCGTGGCGAAGTGCCTCCACGGGGTGGACCTCCAGGAGGACGCGGCCCTCCTCTGCGCGCTCCGCCTCTGGCTGGCGCTCGCCGCGGGGCCCTCGCGGGGCGGTGGCGCGGTGGCGGCGGGTCCGTCGCGCGGCGCTGGCGCCGCGCCGCCTGCCGGGCCGCGGACCGCCGCACTGGATCCCGTGGTCCCACCGCTCCCGAACCTCGACCGGCGGATCCGCCAGGGCGATGCGCTGCTGGACCCGCTGGACCTGCTCTCGGCCGGACCGGCCGGCGGCGCCTGGCGGGGGGCGGCCGTGGACGGCCGCGTCCGCGCCGCGGTCGCGGCCATGCGGCCGCTCGGCGAGCGCTACCTGACGGCCGATCCGGCCGAGCGGCCCGCGCTGCGGCGTGGCCTCGCCGCCGCGGAGACGGAGCTCGCCACCGCCTGGACGCTGGCCGTCGAGGCCCGGCTCCGGGCGCGGCTGCGGGAGCTCCGCGCCGACGCGCTCGCCCGCGACCTCTTCGGCGGCGTCCCGGCCTCGGCAAGGCAGGCGGAAGCGGAAGCAGCGGTCGCCGCACGGTGGATGGCGGAGGTCGAGGCCACGCGAGCGTCGCTCGCGGACAAGGGCGCTCTCCCGTTCTTCAGCTTCGGGGTCCACTTCGCGGAGGGGGGAACCGGCGGCTTCGACCTGATCCTCTCGAACCCGCCCTGGGTGCGGGCGCGCCGCTGGCCGGCCGCCGTGGGCCGGCTCGTGCGCACCCGCTACGAGGTCTGCCGCGCGCCCGGCTGGCGTCCCGGCGCCGCGGCCGCGGGCGCTCCTGCGGCGGCGGGTGGGCAGATCGACCTGGCGCTGCTGTTCCTCGAGCGCGCGCTCGGGCTGCTCGCGCCGGGCGGGACGCTCGGCATGGTGCTCCCCGCCAAGGCGCTCCGCTCGCTGTACGGCGCCGGCGGCCGCCGGCTCCTGGTCCGGGGCACGCGCCTCGTCGCCATCGAGGACCACAGCCTGGACCAGCGCTCGATCTTCCGCGCCGATGCGTTCGCGGCCACGGTGGTGGCGGTGCGGGCCGGGGCCGACACGGGCCGGGGTGGCGGAGCGCTGGGCGCGGGCGGCCCCACCCGCGTCTCCGCCGTCCGCGTCACCATGGTCCGCCGGGATGTCGCGCCGCTCCGCTTCGCGGTCTCGCAGGACGAGCTGCCGCTCGTTCCCGGCGACGTCGACGCGCCGTGGCTGCTGGCGCCGCCGGAGGCATTGGCGGCGCTGCGTCGCATGCAGGCGGCGGGACCGCCGCTCACGGCCGGGACCGGGCTGCGGGTGCGGCGCGGCATCGTGACGGGCGCGAACGACGTGCTGCTCGTCCCGCACGCGGAGGCCAAGCTCGGCGGGCTCGCGCGGATCCGGGCGCTCGGGGCGAGGAACCAGGCGGCGCCGGCGTTCCAGGCGATGATCGAGGCCGACGCCCTGCGCCCGCTCGTGCGCGGCGCCGGCATCGAGGCATGGAGCTACCGGGCGGCCGGCCACCTCGTCTGGACGCACGACGACGAGAGCGCCGCGCCGCACCCTCCGCCGCCCCGTGCCGCGCGCTATCTGGCCCGCCACGACGCGGCGCTGCGCGCGCGCTCCGGCTGGCACCCCGCCCTCCCCGACGGCGCCGTGTTCAGGGTCACGCCCGACACGCTGCGGCCCAAGGTGGCCTGGCACGACCTCTCCGACACGCTGAAGGCGGTCGCGCTGCCGGCGCGGGTGCGGGGCGTGGACGGCCGCGAGCGCCCGCTCATCCCGCTGAACACGGTCTACTTCATCCCGGTGGACGACGCGGCCACGGCCCAACTCCTGGCGGCCTACATGAACTCGCTGCCCGTCCGGACCTTCGCCCGGGCCGTGGCGGAGCGCGCCAAGGACGCGCGCTTCCGTTTCTTCGCGTGGTGCGTTGCGATGATTCCCCTTCCGGACCGCTGGAGCCGGGGCCCCGCCGCTGCCCGGCTGCTCGCCCTCTCGGCCGAGGCGCACCGCGCCGGCTGCCTCGCCCCGGAGCGCGCCGCCGAGCTGGACCGGCTCGTGGCGGCGTCCTACCGGCTGGAGCCCGAGCACGTGCAGGCGCTCGCCCATTTCGACGCCTGGCTTCGCGGGGTGGCGACGTGAACGGCCCCGCGCCGCCGGTGCCCGCCATACCGCCGGTGCTCCTCCTGGACGAGCGCCGCGCACCCTCGCTGCGCGACTTCCTGGGCCCCGTGCTCGCCGGGGCGGCGGCGGCGGACTTCGCCATCACGCGCGTTCGGCTGGCCGCCGTCGATCTCGAGCCGGACGAACTCGCGGGGCTGGTGCGCTGCCGGCTGCTGCTCGGCCGCGTGGACGCGCAGACGCTGGCCGGCACGGAGCGCGACGCCGCCATCCGCCGGGAGCACGCCCGCCGCCTCCATGGCCTGCGCGCGCTGCTCGCCGCCGGCGCCATCGAGGTGCGCGCCGCCGGAACCGCTGCATGGAGCCCCGACTTCTCGGTTGTCCACGGCGGCGCGCGCGCCGCTCCCGAGCCGCGCCTCGCCCTGCTGGGCGCTCATTACTTCGCGCGCCCGTTCCCGGTCGGCGGGCCCGCGCTGACCTGCGTGCTCCGCGACGCCGGCGTGGCACGCTCGTTCGCGGACCGCTTCGAGGAGCTCTGGCGCCGCGGCTACGACATCGCCGCCGTGATCGATGATGCCCTGGCCCGCATGGCGCCGGGAGGGGAGACGCCGGCGGTGCGGGAGGCCGCGGCGCTCTACCGCGCCGGCGCCGGGAGCATAGCAGAGAAGGCCGGCAGCGAACGCACCTTGAAGGACCCCGGCGCCGGACCCGGCGCGGCTCGCCCGCGCGCCGAGCGCACCGCCGGCCGGGGTCTGACACCGGGCGCGCAACCGGATGCCGGCGGGGGCGATGCCGCCGGGGGGGCGCCTGTCGCCCCGCGCGACGGGTCCGACCGCGGGAAGGGAGGCGCCGCGGCGGCCGTCCTCCGGTGTATGCTCCTGTCCCGGTTCGGCCCGCCGCCATCGGTCGGCGGGCCGCCGGGCGAGGCGCGCCCGCTGTTCGACCTGGCGGCGTTCCAGCACGAGGCGGTCGAGCGCGCTGCGACGGCGCTGGCGGCGTGGCGTGGCGTCGTCATCGCGGACGCCGTCGGGCTCGGCAAGACGTACGTCGCGCTAGCGCTGATCGAGCGCGCGGTGCGGGCCGGCCGGCGCGCCGCCGTGATCGGGCCGGCGGCGCTCCGGAACGAGTGGACGCGGCCGCTCCGGCGGCTGCGGGACGCGTGCGGCTGCGCCTCGATCGGTCTCGGCGGCGAGGATGGCGGAGGCGCGCCGGCGACGGGCGGCGGGCTCGTCGCCTGGCTGACGCACGCCCGACTCAGCCGCGGCTCCCACCGCCCGGAGCGCCTGCTCCCGCTGGACCTGGTGGTGGTGGACGAGGCGCACGCGTTCCGCTCGGAGCGCACGCGCCGCTACCACGCGCTGGCGGAGCTCTGCCGGGACGCGCGCGTCGTGCTGCTCACCGCCACGCCCGTGAACAACGCGCCCGGAGATCTCCGCGCGCTGCTGCGCCTGTTCGCCGCCGATGGCGCGTTCCGCGACGCCGGCGTGCCGTCGCTCGCGGAGGCGTTCGCGGCGGGGGCGGGCGGCGATGTGGGGCCCGTGCCCATCGCGCGGGTGCTCGAGCGCGTCATGATCCGGCGGACGCGGCCGTTCGTGCGCGAGCGCCACGGCGGCGTGCTGCTGCCGGACGGCCGGCGGCTGGCGTTCCCGCGGCGCGCGCCGCCCGTGGCCGTGCGCTACACGCTCGATGATGCCCTGCCGGGGTTCGCCGCCGAGGCCGTCGCGCGGATCGAGGCGCTGGCGTTCGCGCCGCTTCGCCTGGGCGCCTACGGCGACGATGCCGCCGAGGGCGCCGGCGCCGCCGACCTGCTGCGCGTCCACCTGCTCAAGCGGCTCGAGTCCAGCGCCGCCGCGTTCGAGGCGACGCTGCGCCACCAGATCCGCTTCCTGGAGGCGTTCCTCGATGCCCTCCATCGCGGACGGCTACTCGCCCCGCGCGAGCACGCCGGCCTCCATGCCGGAGACCGGGACGCCGTGCAGCTCTCGCTCGACACCCTCGTGCTCCGCCGCCTGCCGCCCCGCCTCGAGGTCGAGCGCCTCGATGGCGACGCCGGCGCCGACCTCCACGCCCTGCGCGGCCTCGCCCGCGCCCTGGCCGGGGCGCCGCCCGGGACGGATCCCAAGCTCGCGGCGCTGCGGACTCTGCTCGACGGCCCGCTCGCCGGCGAGAAGGTGCTCGTCTTCACCGAGTTCCGCGACACGGCCCGCCACCTCTGGCGCGCGCTGGCGGAGCGCGGTCACGTCGCCCTCATCGACGGCGGCGGCGCTTTCCTCGGCCGGAGCCCCGCCGGCCGGCGCGAGGTCATCGCCCGCTTCGCGCCGCGCGCGAACGGCCGCCCCGAGCCGCCGCCTCGCGAGCGCGTGGATCTCCTCATCGCCACCGACGTGCTCTCCGAAGGCCTCAACCTCCAGGACGCGCGCCGGGTGGTCAGCTACGACCTGCCCTGGAACCCCGTACGGCTCATCCAGCGGATCGGCCGGATCGACCGCCTCGGCTCCTCCCACGAGACCGTCTACACCTACCATTTCCTCCCCGAGCACGGCCTCGAGCATGCGCTCCGCCTGCTCGAGCGCCTGCGCCGGAAGATCGTCGCCATCGGCCGGACCGTCGGCGGCGAGGACTCGCCGCTAGCGGGGAGAGGGGCCGGGGCGGCGTGGGCACGCCGCGGCGGGAAGGAGGAGGCCGGCGGCGGAGGGGTCGGGCAGCTCGAGCCCGGCGCCGGCGCCTCTCTCCTCGACCGCCTGGCCGCCGGCGACCCCGACGTCCTCGACGACATCGAGCGCGCCGACGCCGCGCCCTTCGAGGCGGAAGAGCGGCTGCGCGCGGCGTGGCGGGCGCTGGCCGCCGGGCAGGATCACAGCCGTGCGGAGATGCACGGCGCGCCGGAGGTGGCGAAAGGGACCGCAACAGAGCCGGGCGCGCGAGCGCCCGGGGGGGCGGACCGTGACACCGCGGCGGAGACCGGACAGGCGGCCGGTTTGGACGTCGCCATCCCGACCGCATCGATGACGCTGGAGGGAAGACACCGGCTGCTGCTGGCACTCGCCGCGGGCGAGGAGAAGCGCTGGCTGGTCTACGATGTGGCGGACGCGAGGATCGATGCCGACCCGAGGGCCGCGGACGTGCTCGCCGCGGTCGCGCTGGAGCGGGCGCCGTCCGCCGGACTGGAGCGCATGGAAGCCGCCCCACGCCCGGAAGGCGGGAGCACGGACCGCCTGCCGCCGGCGGGCCCCGCCTCGGACGTGCGGCCGCGCGCCAGCCGCGTCTCGTGGAGGGAGCCGGTGCCGGACCGGCGACTCCTGGATGGCGCCACCGCCGCGGCGGAGCGAGCGCTTCGAGCCGAGCCTCTCGCCCGGCGCCTGTCGCCGCCCGCCCATCGCTCGCCCGCCGCCCGCGCCGCACGCCGGGCGATCGGCCTCCTCGCGGCGCTGCCCGGCGGCCCGGACGCGGCGCTCTGCGCGCGGGCCGACGCTGCCCTCGGGGCCCTCGAGCGGGTCCGCGATGCGGGGACCGAGACCGCGATCGCCGCGCTGCTCGACGGTAAGCTCCGCGGGACCGAGGCCGAGGCCGCGGAGGCGTTCCTGGGCGGACTCGAAGCCGTCCTTCCGGCGCCGCCGGAGGACGGCGGGAGCGTCGCCTCGAAGGCCCTCCCGTGGCAGCTCATGGCCGCGCTCGAGGTGGTCCCGCCGGGCGGGCGGCGCGGGCCGTCGGGGGGCCACATCCGGGCATGTGCGTCCGGTTGACCGAGGTGGCGGCCCCGGTTACATTTACCGTCTGAAAAATTCCCGCGTAGCTCAGTTGGTAGAGCAGATGACTGTTAATCATCGGGTCGCAGGTTCGAGTCCTGCCGCGGGAGCTGACGGCCTCAGGAACGCGTTGCGCCGCAACGGATCCTGAGGCCGTTGTGGTTTCGTTGCGATTTCCCGATGCCGCTCGCGGGCCCTCCGGGGGCAACGTTCCCCCCCAATGCGCGCGCGTCGCGCGCTCATTCTTCCCGCTCTTATCCGTCTCGTCGGCGCCACGGCTCATGTTCTCCTCCCGGATCGCACGGTATCGGAGCCGGCGGGCAACTGCAAGGCCCGCTTCGGATGGGACGCCGCACCGCCACCGCTCGCGGGCGCGACCGCATGAGCCGGTGCTCTCCGGCCCGACGCAGGAACGAAAAGTCGGGGCGACCGGCTCTCCCGGCCCCCGACCCCGTGGACTGCCCAAAGCTGGTTTCAGCGGGACGCGGGTCCGAGAGAGATCGGCAGACGGGGAGAGCGTCCCAGTTCTCGGCTGAAGCCACTTCACGCGCTGCCGTGACGGTCGGATTTCGGGCCCGTCGCGGGGTCGGGCAGGCGCACGTGCGGACCCCACGGACGGCGGGCTTGGTTTTGTTCATGGTCGTTACCCACGCTAGGACGCAGGTTGAATCGCTCAGCTCCTGAGGCTGAATCTAGGTCTGAGGCCCCGCCACAAGGCCCGGGTGGGCCTCGGACGAGCGAGCATTCGTTCTCCGATCTCCCTGGTCAGAGCCGGCGCCGTGGTGAGCTCGCGCGTTGTGGAGCTGGCTGGCACCCCGCGGGGGGTGAAGATGGGGCAAGAGTCTCGGAGGCCCTCGTGTTGATTGGCCGGCGTGCGGAGTTCGTAGTGGCGCGCTCTCGGCGTCGACTCGGCGTCTGGTCCCCGGAGCCGCCCGACCGGGGGGGAGGACGTGATCGCACGGGTTCGAGCGCCGCCGCCCGGCGCCGAGGTATTCACGAGCGCCATCGCGGCGAACCTCCAGCTCCTGTGTCCCGAATGCCACATGAACAAGACACTGGCGTCACTCGCGCCCGTGAGTCCCGACGTGGAGGGGTTCGTAGCCATGAAGCTGAAGGCGCACGAGCTGCGACGGCGGTCCGAGGCCAAACGGCCCCTTCGGGAGTGCGACGATCAGGAGCGCTGGAATACGATCCAGCGTGGTTTAATGGACGAGAGGCGCGCGGGCTGCTGAGAGGCCGTGCGGCCGCGTCAGCGGAAGCGAATCTCTACGACCGGGTGCAGCTCGATCGCGTTCGGCGCGAGGCCGCGCTGGTAGTCGCGGAAATCGAAGAATGCGGCGCCCGTAACGCGGACGCTCGACGGCCGAATGAACTCGGCGTAGCCGGCCGGCGCCGGTCCGAGTGCCCGCTCGACGGCGTGGCGCGCGCCTGTGAACGAAGCGTGAAGGCTCGCCAGCGCGCCGAAGGCGCAGTCCGCGCGCGGGATCTCGGCGATCAGCGTGGTCTTCCGCGTGCCGAGCGCGAGAACCAGGTGCAGGTCGCCATCCTCCAACGAGGTCCGCCTCGACGGTGCAGACGACGCGCTCCGCCGCGGCGCCCGCGCGCAGGCCGGCGGCGTCGGTCAGGAGCTCCAGGACGGCGATCCGGAAATCAGAAAGCGCCGGGTGCGGTTCGATCCGAAGGAGATCCAGGCGGCGCTAGACCCAGACACTGCCGAGGTCCTCGACCGAGGCCCCGTCGTCTCCGAACGGCGCGAAAGTCCGCTCTGCGGCCGACACGAAGTCATCATGGTCCGCGCCCTCCGCCGCGTTCGTGATCAGATCGAGGAGAACCGGAGGTACGGGGCGGCGTGAGGGCGCCAAGCGCCGGCACGTCCGCACCGGGGTCGCGCAAGCGGGTCACGCACCCGTGTAGCCCGAACACCCGGGCATCAACTGCGGCGCAAGCACCGGCACCGTGTTTCCCCCTCGGCGGGACGGGTCGGACCGACCGTCTGGCCTCCCTTCCGACGCGCCCCTCGACGAGAAGCCGCCGCCCCGGCGCCGCCCCTGAGCTTCGTCCAGCCGTTTTTCCGCTTCTACAGTTGATGGCACGGCCGACGGACGAGGGCGGAGCATGGCGCACCGCTGCCTGTCGGTTCGTCACCCAACCCGGGGAGCACGCTCCCGAAACCGAAGGGAGGTATCCATGCCCGTCCATGCACGCGCCGCAACCGCGACGGTGGCCCTGGCACTCGCGCTGGTGGCCTGCAACGACACCGTCACGCCGGACGCACCCGCCGTACAGGCTCCCCGCGCCGACGTGGCCGCGAGCAGCGGCGGCGACCACGCGCTCGTCAACGGCAGCGAGATCCAGTGGGGGCCGGCGCTTCCCTGCTTCCCGGCGGGCGCGGAGCTGGCCGTGGTCGGGGGCAATCCGTTCGAGGCCGGGAAGGTCTGGACCGTCCGACTCCTCCTCCCGAGCGGTTCCGCGATCGACCCGCACTGGCATCCCACGGACGAGAACGTCACCGTGCTGAGCGGCACGCTCCTGTTCGGCCACGGGGAGCACTTCGACGAGACCACGATGACCGCGTACGGCAGGGGCGGGTTCTTCACGGCGCCCGCGGGCATGCCTCACTACGTGCAGGCGGTCGGTCGCACCGAGGTCCAGGTCCACGGGGTGGGACCCTTCGCCCTCGTGTACGTGGAGCATACCCACGGCAACATCCCGGACTGCCCGGTGCCTGCGTCCTGAAGGGGAGGAGCCCGGTGGGTCCCGGGGGGCGGCCGCCCATCGGCCGCCCCCCGGGCTACGCAGCCCGCGGATCACGGCGGAGCCCCTCGAATCCCGGCTCGACCCGCGCACGCGGTACACATCGGTACACATCGGATGCCGCTGCCGCACCGACGCCGGTCCCCTCCGGTACGGCTCTTGATCAGAGGCCCGGCGTGAG
Source organism: uncultured Gemmatimonadales bacterium (assembly GCA_963708135.1). GTDB lineage: Bacteria > Gemmatimonadota > Gemmatimonadetes > Longimicrobiales > RSA9. The sequence continues at coordinate 4,104,301 of OY970192.1, forward strand.
GGCAGGCGGGGCTCGCGGCCGGCACGGCCGGCGCGGCTCCGCATGGCGATCTCCGACGCGAGGAGCCGATGGCCACCGGGCAGCGCGGGGCGGAGCGGAAGTCGGTCTGGGAGCTGTTCACGGAGCGGCGCATGGTGGCGCTGCTGCTGCTCGGCTTCTCCTCGGGCATGCCGCTCTACCTCATGACGCGGACGCTCCAGGCGTGGATGACGGTGGCGAAGGTGGACCTCGGCACCATCGGCTTCTTCAGCCTGGCCGCGCTCCCCGTCTCGCTCAAGTTCCTGTGGGCGCCCGTCCTCGACCGCTACGTGCCGCCGATCCTCGGGCGCCGGCGCGGCTGGCTGCTGATCACGCAGGTGGCGCTGCTCATCGCGATCGCGGCCATGGGGCTGCACGACCCGCGCATCGGGCTGGCGGCGCTGGCCGCGAACACGGTGCTGATCGCGTTCCTCAGCGCGTCGCAGGACATCGTGGGCGACGCGTACCGCACCGACCTGCTCGAGGAGCGGGCCATGGGCGCCGGCGCGGCCGTGTGGGTGCTCGGCTACCGCATCGCGCTCCTCGTCACCGGCTCGCTCGCCTTCGTGCTCGCCGACCACATCGGCTGGCGGCTGACCTACGCGCTCATGTCGCTGCTCATGCTGGTGGGCATCGTCACGGACTTCTGGGCGCCGGAGCCCGCGGGCGAGAACCGGCCCCCGGCCAGCCTCTACCAGGCCGTGTGGCTGCCCTTCCGCGACTTCTTCCAGCGCGCCGGGACCTGGACCGCGATCCTCATCCTGGTCTTCGTCGTCCTCTACAAGCTGCCCGACAACCTGGCCATCGGCATGTCCACGCCGTTCCTGCTCCAGATGGGGTTCACGGAGACGGAGATCGGCACGGTGGTGGGCGCGGTCGGGCTGGGCGCGACGATCGTGGGGTCGCTGGTGGGCGGCGGGGTGGTGGAGCGGCTGGCGCTGAACCGCTCGCTGTGGGTGGTGCTGGTGGGACAGGCGCTCAGCCAGCTCGGCTACCTCGCCCTCGCCCTGCGCGGCCACAGCTTCCCGTTCATGGTCGCGGCGGTCGTGCTCGAGAACTTCGTCTACGGCATGGTGACCACCGTCTTCATCGCCTACCTCATGAGCCTGTGCAGCAAGCGCTTCTCGGCCACGCAGTACGCCCTGCTGTCGAGCCTCATGGCGGTGAGCCGCGACCTCTTCATCTCGCCGGCGGGAGAGCTGGCCAAGGCGACCGGCTGGTCCGGCTTCTTCCTGGTCGCGCTCGTCTCCGGCATCCCGCCGCTCCTCATGCTGCCCTGGCTCGCCCCCTGGCGCGGCGAGCACCCCACGGGCGCCGCGGAGCACACGGGGGCGCAGGCGGCCTGAGGCGAGGCGCCCCCGTGGCCCGCGCCCGCCGCGGGGGCGCGCGCGGGCGGCGAGGCGCGCGGCGGCGACGTCGCCTACGGCACCTTCTTCGCGGTGGCGTCCTGCCCGCCCTGGTGCAGCACCACGGCCGAGACGGCACCCGCCGAGTCGGTGACGAAAGTGAACTGCGCGTCCACCTCCTTCGCGAAGAAGTCCTTCTCGCCGTAGGGCCAGATGCGCAGCTTGCCCTGCCCGGTCGGCTGCACGTAGAGCGCGTCGCCCGCACGCGTGACCACGAGCTGGAAGCTCGGCGCGAGCTCGTACGTGCCGACGAAGCGCCCGAGCGCATCCGAGGAGAGCGCGATCACCGGGAACTGCCTGGCCGGGGCCGGCGCCGGCGCGAGCGGGATGGTCGGGTCCAGCAGGTGGAAGCCAATGTCGTCCGCGCCTGCCCCGCCGGTGTTCGTCAGCACCACCACGGCGACCTTCCGGACCGGGTCCATGCCGACGAAGCTGCGGTAGCCGCCGGTGCCGCCGTTGTGCCAGACGATGTCCATGGCGCCCCGGTGCAGGATGAGCCAGTTCAGGCCGATGCCGGTGCCGGGGATCGTCGTCTTTGCGCGCTCCTGGTGGGAGAAGGCCATGGCCTTCCCCAGCGGCCCGCGCTCCGGATGCAGGCTGGCATCGAGGAACTTCAGCATGTCGCTCGCGGTCGAGCGGATGGCGCCCGCCCCCGCCAGCGTCGGGATGTCCCAGTTCGAGACCACCTTCCCCTGCTCGTCGTGGCCGAGCGCCAGGTGCTGCTTCATCCACGGCGTGAAGGTGATCGCGGTGTGCGACATGCCGAGCGGCTTCCAGACGCGCTCCCGCACCATCTCCTCGTACGACTTGCCGGCGCGCAGCGCCAGCGCGTGGCCGAGCAGGCCCACGCCGAGGTTCGAGTACTCGAACTTCTCGCCCGGGTCGCGCGTGAGCTGGTACCCCGACAGGAAGTCGTACAGCTGCTGGACCGTGTAGTCCCTGTACGGGTTCTGCGGGTCCTTCGGGTGGAAGTTGTCCGGCATCCGCGGCAGCCCCGAGTTCTGCTCCGAAAGCTCGCCGAGGGTGATCTGCCTCCCGTCCCGCGTCGGCATCGTTACGCCCGCCGGCAGGTACTTCTGCACCGGGTCGTCCAGCGCCACCTGACCCCTGCCCACCATGTCCGCCAGCACCGTGGCCGTGAACACCTTCGAGACCGAGCCGATCTCGAACACCGTGTTCGCGTCGAGCGCCGGCTGACCCTTGCCCGGGTCGCCCCAGGCGACGACGCGTGTCTTGCCGCCCGGCTCGAGCAGCCCCACCACGATCCCCGCGCTCCGCTTCTCCGCCACGCGCTGCTTGAGGATCGAGAGCACCGCCGAGTCGGGCGGAAAGCCCTCCACGGGCCCGACCTGCGCGCGGCCGGCCGAGGGGCCCAGCAGGCCGGCGGCGAGCAGCGAGAGGAGCGCGGCCAGCGGCGCGCGCCGGCATCGGCGGGTCGGGATACGGCTCATGGGAGTCCTCCACGGCGGGGGCCCGGGACGCCTGGATGGACGGTCCCGGAGGTGCCTGCGTCCGGCTGTTGTATACAGAATAGCGGCGCGGGCCGAAGCCGGGCAACGCCCGCCGGCATGGAGGCTGTTGGTGCGCGCGCCGCCGCGCCCTATCTTGGGCCCTGGCCTCCGCGCCGCCGCGCGGCCGGCGGAGCAAGCCCCCGGTTCCCCCGCCGGCCGCGCCACCACTCCCGACCAGACGCTCAGAGCACACCGCCGCAGATCGAGCAGCGTGCATCCGGGCCGGACGCCGACGCTCCCTGTCCCGCGCGCCGCCAGCGGTTCGGGATCGTCGGCTGTATACAGAGGTGGCGCGGGGAGCCGGGCGCGACCGGCGGCCGCCGCGCACCGACGGACCCGCTGGTCCGTTCCCTGTGCGAGTCCGACTCGAGGAGGTCCGATGATCGTCGATGTCCACAACCACTACTTCCCTCCCGAGTTCCTGGACGCGGTCCGGCGCGGACCCAGCCGGTTCCGCGTCACGGAGGACGCGGATGGCAACCCGGTCCTCCACTCGCCCGGCGACTACAACGTGGCGGTGCGCGGGCACCGGGACATCGGCTACCGCGCGGGCGTGCTGGAGGCGGCGGGCGTGGACACGCAGCTGCTCAGCTTCACGGCTCCGGGGACGACGATCGAGACGCCGGAGCGGGCGGTCGAGCTGGCCGCGCTGGTGAACGACTGCCTGGCGGCCGTGGTCGCCGAGCGCTCGCCCCGCTTCGCGGCGCTGGCCACCCTGCCGCTCACGGTCCCCGAGGCCGCCGCCGCGGAGCTCGAGCGCGCGATGGGCAGCCTCCACCTCCCGGGGGCGATGCTCTACGGCAACGCGGCCGGCGTGCCGCTCGCCGACGACCGATTCCGCCCGCTCTGGGAGTCCGCCGACGCCCGCGGCGCCGTGCTCTACATCCACCCGACCTACCCGCTCGGCGTCGAGGCGATGACCAGCTACATGCTGATGCCCCTCGTCGGCTTCCTCTTCGACACCACCCTTGCCGCCGCTCACCTGGTCTTCGCCGGGATCCCCGAGCGCTACCCGCGCATCCGCTGGGTGCTCGGCCACCTCGGCGGCGCCATCCCCTACCTCGCCGAGCGCCTGGACCGCGGCTTCACGGCCTTTCCGGTCTGCCGCGCGCACCTCTCCCGACGGCCCAGCGAGGTGCTGCGCGAGTTCTACTACGACACCGTCAACTTCGACCCCGCCGCGCTGCGCCTTGCCCTCGGCTTCGCCGGGCCGCGCCAGATCCTGGCCGGCAGCGACTACCCGCACATGATCGGCAGCATCGAGGGCATGCTCTCGAGCATCCGCGGGCTCGACCTCCCCGCCGATCAGCAGATGGCCGTCCTCGGCGCAAACGCCGCGCGGCTGCTGGGGCTGGACGGGCGCGGCGCCGACGCGCGGCCACTACCGGCCCGCTGAGGCATGCCCGGCGCGCGTCTGTTCGACCGGCACTTCGTCCCGCTCAGCAGGGGCAGCCGGTCAGCCGAATAGGCAACCAGGCCTTCCTCGTAGCGTCGATGTTCCGGACCATGCGCGCCGCCGGGTCCGCGCGCGGCTTCCTGGCCGTCGAGCCCGCACCAAAGCCGGGGCCGGCCGCCTCCGAGCCGGCCCCGCCCGCCCCCGTCGAAAGCGTATCAATTTCCTGAGGAGCGGGAGGTCTGCGACACTCCGGCCGCCGCCCCTTGACGGTGCACGAGCAGTCCCGTTACGTTCGCACGACCCAGCCACCCACAGGCCGTTCCGCGGGCGAGCCCCACGAGGGGGCGTCACGATCTCGCCTGCTGCCACGTTATCGCCATAACGGGCCTGTGGCCGGGCCGCATTCCTCCCTCAACGCAGTGCATTCGACAGGCGGGCCCCGCGGTTCCGACCGCGGGTTGAGCACGCCGGACGTCCCCCATCCGTCCGGCAACCCCTGACGACCGAGCGACGGCATCACGACCCGTCGTGAGCGGCGCGGCAGCGAGCGTCGCATACAGTGTTGGTTTCGCCGCTGTCGGCAGGACCACACGCGAGGCTGGACCCCGACGTCACGACTCCGCCCGGACCGGCCGGGCGGGCGGCGATCCCCGGACGCCGCAGCGCACGAAGCACTCGACACGAAGGAACAAGGACACCTCTCGCGCGGCGCCCGGCCCGGAGGCCGGTCGTGCGCGTGCCCCGCGCCCCTTCCGGGTCGCGGGCAGCGGGTGGCCGGCGCTGGCCGCGCTGCAGCGCCGCGTTCCGGCACGAGTCTTCGGGCGGCAGCACTCGTATCCACCTCAGGAGGAACAATGGCTCCACCCACAGTCCACGGTGCGCGCCTGGCGCTCGCACTGGCGGCCGCGGCGGTGATGGCCGCCGCGGGAGGCGGTCCCGCGCTCGCGCAGGGGACCGGCGTCGTTCGCGGTCACGTCACCGATGCGGCGACCGGCCGATCCCTCACGGGGGCGCAGGTCGCGCTGCAGGGGACGCGGCGCGGCGCTCTGGCCGATGATCAGGGCGCCTACATCATCCGGGATGTGCCGCCCGGGACCTACACGGTCCACGTCGAGAACCTCGGGTTCAAAGCCGTGGACAAGCAAGCGACGGTGCAGTCGGACGCGACGGCGACGGTCAACTTCACGATGGCGCAGGAGGCCATCGCGATGAACGAGCTGGTGGTGACCGGCACCGTCGGGCGGACGACCAAGCGCGCGATCGGCAACAGCGTCTCGACGGTCCAGGCGTCGAAGATCACGGAGGCGGCGCCGATCCAGAACGTGCAGGAGCTGCTGACGGCGCGGACGCCGGGTGTCACGATCATGTCGAACTCGGGGCAGGCGGGCTCGGCCTCGAAGATCCGGATCCGCGGCGCGGGCTCGCTGTCGGCGGGCCTGGAGCCGGTGATCTACGTGGATGGCATCCGCGTCTCGAACGGCGTGCAGGATGGCTACAACACCGGGGGCGGGCTGGTCCAGGGGACGAGCGCGCTGGACGCGATCAACCCCGAGGACATCGAGTCGATCCAGGTGATCAAGGGGCCCGCGGCCGCGACGCTTTACGGCGCGGACGCGGCGCCGGGCGTGATCCAGATCATCACGAAGAAGGGCCGCATGTCGGGCGGCGGCGTGAAGTGGACGGCCGCCTACGAGCAGGGCCAGACGGCCTGGCACGTGGGCAATCCGATCAACTACTGGCTGTGCACGCCGTCCGAGATCGCGAACACGGCGACCTATCCCGGCTGCTCGCAGTTCGACCCGAATTCGGCGCCGGAGCAGCGGCTGCTGGTGGACAACCCGCTCCGGCGCAACACGAACGCGCTGCGCACGGGCGGCCAGTACGACCTGAACCTGTCGGCGCGCGGCGGCGGCGAGAACTACAACTTCTACCTCTCGGGCGAGCGCTCGAACGAGGAAGGCGTCTTCTACAACAACTACGCGCGCCGCACCTCGGGCCGGGCGAACTTCGGCTTCGTTCCCTCGGAGAAGCTGAACTTCAACGCGAGCGTGGCCTACGCGCAGACGCACGAGCGCGAGCCACTGGCCAACAACGCGTCGAACAGCGTGCTGCGCAACGGGCTGCGCGGCCGCGCGGGCGCCGCGGACGATCCGTACGAGTTCGGCTTCAAGGGTTTCGGGCCGGAGCTCGCGAACCAGTACGACAACCAGACCTTCGGCGAGCGCACGACGATCGGGCTGACCACGAACTACAATACCTTCCCGTGGCTGCAGCAGAAGCTGACCGTCGGGCTGGACAAGCAGGACCGGCTCAACCGCGAGCTGTACACGATCGACCAGACGGGCAAGAAGCCGTGGGGCTCGACCGTCGCGAACGGCGCGGTCTACCGCTACATCCCGACCACCCACGTCTGGACCGTCGATTACAACGCCACGGCCACGGCCCGGATCAACGCCAACTACAACTCGGCGACGTCCTTCGGGATGCAGTACAACGACAAGAAGTACGAGTGGGACGAGACGATCGGCGAGGGCTTCGTCGCCGACAAGCTGAACCTGGTCAGCTCCGCCGCCACGACGCGCGCCGGACAGGGGCTCGTGCAGCAGACCTCGCTCGGCTTCTTCGGGCAGGAGCAGCTCAGCTTCAAGGACCGCCTCTACGGCACCGCGGCCGTCCGCATCGACAACAACTCGGCCTTCGGTGACAACTTCTCGCTCGTGGTCTACCCGAAGGCCTCGCTCTCGTACGTGATCTCCGACGAGAAGTGGTTCCACCTGCCGGCGGTGAACGAGCTGAAGCTGCGCGCCGCGTGGGGCGAGGCGGGCAACGCGCCCGACCCGTTCACGGCGGACCGCACCTACACCTCCGCGATCACGACCATCAGCGAGGTGCCGGCCAACCAGCTCACCTCCGCCTCCTACGGCAACCCCGACCTCCAGGCGGAGACGGGGCAGGAGGTCGAGCTCGGCTTCGACGGCTCGCTCCTGAACGGCCGCGCCGGCATCGAATTCACCTACTACAATCAGCAGACGAAGGACGCGCTGGTGCAGGTGCCCGATCCGCGCTCCGTCGGCTTCACGGGCAGCCACTACATCAACATCGGGCAGATCGCCAACAACGGTCTCGAGCTGGCGCTCACGGGCACGCCGATCCACACGCGGGCCGTGTCCTGGGATGCCCACCTCTCCCTCAGCACCAACCACAACAAGCTGGTCTCCTTCGGGCGCAACCCCGACGGCACTCCGGTCCTGGACGAGATCACCTTCGGTGCGTTCGCCTCGGTGCAGCGCCACCGCGAGGGGTATCCCCTGGGCGGCTTCTGGGCCACCGACGTGCAGCGCGACGCCAGCGGCAACCCGGTGCTCGACGCCAACGGCAGGGCGATCGTGCAGGACCACTGCGTGTGGCCGCCGCAGAGCGCGGGCGACTGCCAGGAAATCTACATGGGCCCGATGCTGCCCACCCGAGAGGCGTCGTTCGCGAACACCGTGACACTGTTCGGCAACCTGCAGCTGTTCGCCAACCTCGACTACAAGGGTGGCAACTACCAGTGGTGCGCCATCTGCTCGATCCGCAGCCGTATCGACCGCAACACGTACGAGCTGAACGATCCGAGCGCCGGCACGAGCGACGCACAGAAGGCGGTGCTGCTCAGCCTGCAGACCAAGACCTGGATCATGCCGGCCGACTTCCTGAAGCTGCGCGAGCTGTCGGCCACCTACACGCTGCCGAATTCGTGGGCGCACATGCTGCGCGTCGAGCGCGCCGCGTTCACCCTCTCCGCACGCAATTTCTGGATGTGGACCAAGTACAAGGGCACGGCGGACCCGGAGGTCACCTTCTACAGCCGGTCGAACTTCACCCAGCTCGACTACGCCTCGACGCCGATGACCCGGCGCCTGATGGCCTCCCTGCGCGTCTCCTTCTGACGCCGCGTCCCGAACTGAAGGCCTAGAGAGGAAACCGAAATGATCGGAATGCCAACCATCCGGCGCACGATCGCCCTCGCCGCGCTCGCGGGCGGGGCGGCGCTCGTCGGCGCGTGCGGCGTGGGGGACAAGCTGCTCAAGGTGGAGAACCCGGAGCAGCTCCCGGAAAGCGCCCTCAACGACCCCAAGCTCATCAACACGCTGGTCAACAGCGTGGTGGGCGACTTCCAGAACATGTACTCCGACCCCGTCATCTGGCGCGGCAGCATGCTCACGGACGAGCAGGTGACCGGGATCAACTGGGAGCAGACGGCGCGCATCAACCTGCGCGTCATCAAGTACAACGAGGGCGACGCCGACCTGATGTTCCGTGACATCAGCAAGGCGCGCGGGATGGCCGACAGCACGGCCGGCCGCTTCCGCACGCTGCTCGACAACCCGGACAGCGACGCGCGCCTGGCCAAGGTCCTCGCCTACGCCGGCTACGACTACATCCTGCTGGCGGAGGTGATGTGCCAGTCCACGGTGAACGAAGGGGCGATCCAGCAGCCCAGCGACATGTTCGCCGCGGCGGTCACCCGGCTCACGGAGGCGCTCAAGATCGCGCAGGCCGCGGGCGCGGATGACATCGCCAACCTGGCCCGTGTGGGCCTCGCTCGCGCGAACCTCGGGCTCGGCAACAACGACCAGGTGAAGCTCTACGCCGCGCAGGTGCCGGCAGACTTCCACTACTGGGTCCAGTATGCGGCCGACCCGCCGGACCTGAACAACGTGATGTGGGACCGCGAGCAGGGGCAGAACCACGCGCTCGGCGTGCACCCCCACTTCCTGGACGGCGGCGCGTTCGGCGACCAGGACCTGACGAACCAGATGGACCCGCGGGTGCAGCACACCGTGGACTGGACCCACGGCCACAACGGTCTCACCAAGCTGTACAAGCCGTACCAGAGCATGCTGTACAGCGGCTACAACGGCCAGGCGATCGGCGAGGGAGGCAGCCCGGCAACCTACACGGCGGACATGAACATCGCGCTCGCCTCCGGAATCGAGGCGCAGCACGACTACGCCGAGGCCGACGGCCCGACGGCGGCGACGCTCGCCTTCGTGAACGAGCGCCGCGCGGTGGGCAACATGCCGCCCGTCACGCTTTCGGGTCACGACCTGATGCTCGAGCTGCACGAGCAACGCGGGCGGGACCTCTATCTGGCCGGCTTCCGGCTGGGCGACCTGCGCCGCTGGAAGGCACAGGGCGACGACCTCTTCCCGACCGGGCAGCACCCGAACGCGGAGTGGGGCGCCTACGGAGACGCTACCTGCTTCCCGCTGCCGAGCACCGAGTACGAGTCGAACCCGAACATCTCGAAGCCCGGGAGCTGAGGCGCCCCACTTCACGCGGGAGGTCGGCGCGGCCGGCCTCCCGTTCCGGGGGCGCGGCGGGTAACCGTCGCGCCCCCGTTCTTCGGCCCCGGGATGCCCCCGGGGCCCAAGGCCGAGCGGCCCTTGCGCCTGCCGGCCGCGAAGTCGCCCCCTGGACAGGAGCAGACCGTGCGACGCGCAGGCACCCCCCTCCCGATGGCGATCCCCGTCGCTTTCGCCCTCGCGCTGGCGGCGGCTCCGCCGCGCGCCGCGGCACAGCAGCCGACGGCCGAGTCCCGCACCCGGACGACCGCCGGTGCCGCCGGTGCGGCCGCGGCCCGCCCGGCCCTGCCGGCCGAGGAATGGGACGTGACGAAGGCCCGCGGCCAGACCCGTGACATCGACTTCACCACCAGCGAGGGCACCTGGCTCTCCGTGGACCTGTCGCCCGACGGACGGACCCTCCTCTTCGACCTGCTCGGCCATATCTGGCGTCTGCCCGCCACGGGCGGCGAGGCGGTGGCGCTGACGGAGAACAGTGGCGTCGCCACCAACTACCACCCGCGCTGGTCGCCGGACGGCCGTCTCATCGCGTTCGTCTCGGACCGCAAGGGGCAGAACAACCTGTGGATCATGAACGCGGACGGCTCCGATCCGCGCCCGGTTTTCCTCGACCGGGACGTCCGCGTGCGGACCCCCGTGTGGACGCCCGATGGCCAGTACATCATCGTGCGCCGCGACTGGGTCGGCGCCGGCTCCTCGGAGGGGAAGAGCGGGCTCTGGATGTACCACCGGGACGGCGGCAGTGGTGTGCCGCTCGTCACCAAGGGCGACGTCGAATGGCCCACGGTCTCGCCCGACGGCCGCTACGTCTACTTCCAGCTCCGCAGCGGCGGCAGCGACGCGCTCACCGGCGACTACCAGATCCAGCGGCTCGAGCTCGAGAGCGGCGAGATCATCGACATCACGGCGGGCAACTCGCACGGAGTGGCCGCCTCGCGCGCCACGAGCGGCGGAGCGTTCGCGCCGGAGGTGTCGCCTGACGGTCACTGGCTGGCCTTCGGCCGCCAGATCGGGGATGGCCTCATCTCCTTCAAGGGCCACACGTACGGTCCGCGCACGGCGCTCTGGCTGCGCAACCTGGACACGGGCGAGGAGCGGCTCGCCATGGACCCGATCTCGGTCGCCATCGAGAGCGGCGCCAAGTCGCTGCGCATCCTGCCGGGCTACGGCTGGTCCCGGGACGGCAAGTCCATCGTGATCGCGGAGGGCGGCAAGGTGCGCCGCCTCGATGTGGCCACCGGCCGGGTGGCGACGATCCCCTTCACCGCCCACGTGCACCGCACCATCTCGGAGATGGCCTACGCACCGTTTCGCATCTCGGACGGCGCGTTCGAGGCGAAGTACCTGCGCTGGCACACGCTCTCGCCCGACGGCAGGCGCCTGGCCTTCCAGGCGGTCGGCCGCGTGTGGGTCATGGACCTGCCGGATGGAACGCCGCGCCGCGTGACGCCGCGCAGCTTCGACCCGCTCGAGTACGGCCCCACGTGGTCGCCGGACGGCCGCTGGCTGGCCTTCACGTCCCACGACGACCGCGGCCTCGGCTACGTCTGGAAGGTGCCGCCCGCCGGGGGCGCGCCGGTCCGGGTCACGGCGGACTCGGGGGAGTACGTGCACCCGGCATGGAGCCGGGATGGCCGGGAGATCGCCGTCGCGCGCGGCTCGGGCGCCACGCTGCGCGGCCGCACGCTGACGCACGACCCCTGGTGGGACGTGGTGCGCGTTCCGGCGACGGGAGGCCGGGCGACGCTCGTCGCCCGCGTCGCGCTGCCGGCCGGGACCAACCCGACCAGCGTGGCCCGGCGCGCCATCCTCACGCCCAGCTACGGGCCGGATGGCCGCATCTTCTTTCCGGTGTTCCAGCGAGACGAGAAGGCGCGCGAGATGAAGACCGCGCTCGTCTCGGTGAAGCCCGATGGCGGCGACCGCCGCGTGCACGTGATCCTGCCCTACGCCGACGAGGCCACGCCCTCGCCCGACGGCCGCTGGCTCGCGTTCCAGGAGGGCGACAACGTCTATTTGACCGCGTTGCCCTACGAGGGGACGGGGGCGGCGCCGATCGAGCTGGACAAGCGCCACGGGCGGCTGCCCGTCCGGCAGCTCAGCCTCGAGGGCGGGATGTTCCCGCACTGGCACGACTCGCTGACCGTGGAGTTTGGCAGCGCGAACCGCCACGTCACCTACCACGTGGCCACCGAGAAGGCCGAGACGACGACCGTGCGCCTCATGGTGCCGCGCGGCTCCGTGGCGCCTGGCACGATCGCGCTCACGGGTGCCCGCATCGTGAGCCTCGGGAACCCGGAGGTGATCGAGAAGGGCACGATCGTGGTGAAGGACGGCCGCATCACCTGCGTCGGGACGTGCTCGACGGCCGGGGCGGACCGCGTGCTGGACGAGACCGGCAAGACCATCATTCCGGGCTTCGTGGACATGCACTCGCACCACTACCGCGAGTGGCGGGGCTACCGTCCGCGTCACGACTACGAGGTCTCCATCTATCTCGCGTACGGGGTGACCACGGACCTCGACCCGTCCATGTGGTCGCAGAACATCTTCCCCTCCGCCGAGCTGATCGAGTCGGGCGAGATGATCGGGCCACGCACATTCAGCACGGGGGACCCGCTCTACAAGGGCGATGCCGCGCGCAACAACGACCTGTCCAGCTACGCCGCCACCGAGCACGACATCGCGAAGCTGCAGTCGTGGGGCGCGGTCTCCATGAAGCAGTACCTGCAGCCGCGGCGCGACCAGCGGCAGTGGGTGAGCGACGTCGCGCGCAAGCGCGGCCTCATGGTCACCGCCGAGGGCGGCGACCTCTTCTACAATCTCGGCATGATCATGGACGGCCAGACCGGCTGGGAGCACCCGCTCAGCTACGTGCCGCTCTACTCCGACGTGACGAAGTTCTTCGGGCTCGCCCACGCCACGTACTCGCCGACCCTGGTCGTGGCCGGGCCGGGCCCCTGGAACATCGAGTACTTCTTCGGCGCGAGCAATGTCTGGAAGGATCCCAAGCAGCGCCGCTGGATGCCGTGGCGCATGGACATGGGCCACCTGCGGCGGCGCACGCTCCGCCCCGAGACCGACTACAGCTTCCCGCTGCTGGCGCAGGGGCTCGCCGACATCATCGCCGAGGGCGGCCACGGCGCGCTCGGCTCGCACGGCGAGCACCACGGCACCAACGCGCAATGGGAGGTGTGGATGGAGGCCTCCGCGCTCGGCCCGCTCGGCGCGCTGCGCGTCGCCTCGCTGGACGGGGCCCACTTCCTGGGCGTGGACCGCGACGTCGGCTCCCTCGAGGTCGGCAAGCTCGGGGACCTGATCGTCCTCGATGCCAACCCGCTCGAGGACATCCACAACACCGCCGACATGCAGTACGTCATGAAGGGCGGCGTCCTCTACGACGCCGACACGCTGGACGAGGTCTGGCCCCAGAAGAAGCCGTACGGGCCCTACTACTGGAACGACGCCGACGCGCAGCGGCAGGACACGCGGCCCATGGACTACTGGGACAGGCACTGAGCAGCGTCCGGCCGCGGGAGTGGGGGAGTGGGAGACGGGCTCGCGTCCTGGTGCGCGCCCGTTGCCGTGCCGGGAGCCGATCCCGGCGCACGCGGCAGCCCGCGCCCGCGGCTCCGTGGCGCCGGTCACCCCGGAAGGGCGCCGGTCGCGTCGGAAGGGCGCCGGTCGGGTCGGAGGGGCGCCGGCCGGGTCGCGAGGCCCGGCATCCCGCCGGGCGAGGAGAGGCGGCCCGGGGTCTCCCACTCTCCCACTCCCCCACTCTCCTCACAGCGTCTTCAGGAACCGCAGCAGCGGCTGCCATCCCAGAGTTCCCAGGCGAGCGAAGGCGTCGCGGGAGGCCTTCGCCTCGCCGGCGTGTAGCAGGATCGCGTCCTCCAGCCGCCCCGCCCGCCCGTCGTGCAGATAGCGGCGCCGGTAGCTCAACCCCATCAGCAGTCCCGTCCTCAGCTCGGCGGGAGTCGCCGCCGCCCCGCAGACGTCCGCCAGGCCGGGGCCCATGTCGTGGAGCAGGAGGTCGGAGTAGAGCGGCACCGTCCTCCCGTCGAGCGCCGGGATGGCGCTCGGGCCCGTGCGCATCTCCGGGATGTGGCAGGCGGCACAGCCGAGGGAGTGGAAGAGCCGCTCCCCCGCCTGGAGCGTGTCGAGATCCGCGCCCTTCGCCGGCGGGCGGCCCGACAGCGGCGGGGCGAGGAAGCGGACGTAGTCCGCGAGCAGGTCGAGCCGCGCGGCCGTGATCTCGGGATCGGGGGCGGGGTCGGTTCCGGGAGGGAACGGCCGCCCGCCGAGTCGCTCCTCCTCCGGGTGCAGCACCGTGGTGAGCCCCATCTCGAAGCGCAGCGCGGTATCGATGAAGCGCCGCAGCGTGGGCTCTTCCGCCTTGCGCGAGAACCGGCCGATCGTGCCGTCGGGGAGGCGGCTCACGCGGCCGGAGATCCCGTCCCCATCCTTGTCCGCCGGGTCGGCGTGTGCCACGATGGCGGAGTCCGGGATCGCCTCCACCAGCCCCAGGCCGTAGAGGAACGGCACGGTGAAGGCGGCGCGCGCGGTGGCCCGGGCCGGAATCGTCTCCCGCTCGATGCCGCGCGCGCGGAGCAGCGGTGTGGCCTGCTTGCGCACGTTGACGCCGCCGTCGGCCTCGAGCTCGTCACACCGGTCGGGGGGCGTGAAGCGCGTGGCCTTGACTGCCGTCTGCTCGCCCGTGCCGCCGTCTGCGGGGTCGGTGTGGCAGGCGTTGCAGGCGTTCTCGTTGAAGAACGGGCCGAGGCCCTCGGCGGGCGTGAAGCGGTGGTCGAAGAGCGCCTTGCCGGCCTCGAAGCGGGCGCGGTCCTCGGGACGCAGCCCGGGCAGCGGCTCGCCCGGCGCCGCGCGGGGCGGAGGCGGCAGCCGCTCGTCACCAGCGCGGGAGCAGCCGGCGGCGAGCGCCAGGAACGAGGCGAGCAGGGCGGCCTCGCCGGCGCAGCGGATGCGGGTCATGCGCGCGGAGTCTCTCGAGTGTCGGGCGGGGGCGGAGGATGGTGCCCGCACGGCGCCGCCGCCGCAGGATCGCGGAACGGAATCTCGGCCGGGGCGCGGTCGCACGCAAACGGAGCCCGAACGAACAGGGGGAACGCGATGAAATCCGACGGCAGGGGGATCCACTGCGCGATGCTCGCGCTGGCCGCGACGCTCGCCACCGCGGTGCTGCCCGGTTCCGCCGGCGCGCAGCGCGCCGGGAGCGGCGGACAGGCGCTCGCGCCCCTGCGGCTCGTCACCCCGGCCACCTTCGACAGCGCGGTGGCCCACGGCACGCGCACGCGCACCGGCGTCCCCGGCCGACGGTACTGGCAGAACTCCGCCGACTACACCATCGCGGCCACGGTCACCCCGGCGGACTCCATGCTGCGGGGCGAGGAGGCGATCACGTACCGCAACGAGTCGCCGGATACGCTACGGCACGTAGTCTTTCATTTGTACCAGAACCTGATGGCGGCGGAGGCGGCGCGGGAGAGCCCGGCCCCCGCCGCCACCGGCGGAATGCGCATCGAGCTGCTCCAGATTGGCGATCGGTCGCTGGCCGTGCCGGAGAACAGGGTCGGACAGGCGCCGGACAGCGCGGCGCCGCGCGTGTACGGCACCCTGATGCTCGTGGCGCTGCCCCGGCCGATCCCGCCCGGCGCGAGCGAGCGCTTCCACTTGAAGTGGAGCTTCACGATTCCCGGGGACTGGGCGCCGCGGATGGGCATGGTCAACACGACCACCGCCCAGATCGCGCAGTGGTATCCGCAGATCGCCGTCTACGACGACCTGCACGGCTGGGACCTGCAGCAGTACACCGGGACGGGCGAGTTCTATCTGGACTACGGCCATTTCCGCTACTCGGTGACGATCCCCGCGGGCTACATCGTGGGCGGCAGCGGCACGCTCACCAACGCGGACCAGGTGCTCACGCAGGCCGAGCGCGCCGCGCTCGCGCGGGCCGCCGGCTCGGACGACGTACAGCACGTGGTCACCGCCGCCGGCTTCGGCGCCGGCCGCGCGACGGCGGGCGCCGCCGGCTCCAGTCTGACCTGGAGCTTCGATGCCGACAGCGTACGCGACGTCGCCTTCTCCTTCTCCGACCACTACCTCTGGGACGCGACCAGCGCGGTTGTGGACTCCGCGACCGGGCGGCGCGCGCTCGTGAACGTCATGTACCGGGAGGGTGCGCCACTCTTCGACCAGGTCTGGAAGATGGCCCGGGCGGCGCTCGAGACGCATTCCAGCCGCATGGTGCCCTACCCCTGGCCGCAGCTCACGGAGACGGAGGGCGGCTCCGGCGGCATGGAGTACCCGATGACCGTCTTCGTCCAGGCCTATCCCGACCTCTACCGCGAGGACGAGGTCTCCGCTCACGAGATCGGCCACGAGTGGTTCCCCATGCTCGTCGGCAGCAACGAGACCCGCTACGGCTGGCAGGACGAGGGGCTCAACACCTTCGATACGTTCTTCGCCACGGACGCCTTCCTGCCGGACTCGCTGCAGCGCAGGGGCGTCGAGGAGAACGCCACCGAGTACCTCGACTTCATCCGCACCGAGGACGAGGACCTGCCGATGATGTCGCCCGCCAACGCCTTCGGCGTGCTGAACGCCGGCTACGGCGTGGAGGCGTACGCCAAGCCGTCCACCGCCCTCTGGGTCCTGTACAAGACTCTCGGACACGACGCCTTCTACAAGGCCTACCGTGCCTACATCCATGCGTGGGAGTACCGGCACCCGACGCCGTGGGACTTCTTCGATACCTTCGACCACGTCACAGGACAGGACCTCGACCCGTTCTGGCACCAGTGGTTCTTTACCCGCGACCGGCTGGACCAGGCCATCACCGGCGTCACGCAGGCGGCTGGCTCGGTGCGCGTGACAGTGGCCAACGCCGGCCGCATATACGCACCCATCGACATCACGGCCACGCTGGCAGGCGGGAAGAAGGTGAGCTGGCGGGTGCCGGTGACGGTCTGGTACGACGGCAGGGCGAGGACCACGCCCTCGCATGAAGTGAGCGGGCGCGTCACGCGGGTCGAGCTCGACGCCGCCCACGACTTCCCTGACGTGGACCGCGCCAACAACGTGTGGCCCCGCTGAGCGAGAGGGGGGCGCGGCGCGGGCCCGCCCCCCTCACCCCGCCGCCCGCCCGTGGTGGGCCAGCGCCCAGGTGCTGCCCAGCACCAGGACGGCGCCGCCGGCGGCCCAGAGGTCGGGACGCTCGCCGAAGAAGAGGATCCCCCACAACGCGGCGAAGAGGACCTGCACGTACGCCACGGACATCGCCCGTCCCGCTCGCTCCATCCCCAGGCCGCGCGTCATGTAAAGCTGCGCGATCTGCGCCGAGACGCCAACGCCCAGGAGCACGAGCCACTCGAGTGGCGTGGGCCAGCGCGCGTTCCTGCCGAGGAGCGGCAGCGAGCCGAGGACGCTGACCAGCGCGAAGTAGAAGATGATGACCAGTGGGGGCTCCGTGGCTCCCAGCTTGCGCACGAACACGTACGCCGCGCCGCTGAACACCGCGCCCGCGAGGGCTATGCCGACGGCCAGGAGCGGGAGCCGGCTCATCCCGGCGCCGAACAGGAAGGATGGCCGTGCGATGAGCACCACGCCGGCGAGGCTGGTCAGCATGCACGCCAGCTCGCCGCCCGTCATCGCCTCGCCGAGCACCCAGATGGCGAAGATCCCGGTGAACGCCGGGTTCGTGTACTGGATGACCGTGGCGTCCGCCAGCGGCAGGTGGATGAGCGCGTAGTAGAAGCAGAGCAGCGCCGCGAACCCGAGCGTGCCCCGGACCACGAGCAGCCGGCGGCGGCGCCCCCAGAGCCCCACGCCCGCCCGCCTCAGCGCGCCCGCGCTGAGGATCATCATCGCGAGCGACCGCACCAGCACCACCTCCTGGCTCGGCAGCCGCCGCCCCGCCAGCTTCACGAGCAGGCTCATGATGCTGAAGAAGAAGCCTGCCGCCGCCATGTAGCGCAGCCCGCGCGAGAAGCGGGGCGGAGGAGCGGGGGGCGCGGCCGAGGTGGGCTCCTGGGTCATCGTGCCGGCAATCTACGTACGCCAGAACGGCGCACCACCCCGCCAGCGCGGGAACGATCCTTGAAGGTGAATCAGGTGAGGAGACGTCCCCCGGCGGCGGCCGCCGGCGGCGGGACTTGCGCGATGGACGGCAGCAGGAGGCGAACCGTGGCCATGATCCAGGACCCCGTCTGCCACACCACGCTGGACGAGGAAGACTCGGCGGCCAGCCGGTCGTTCGGCGGCCATTCCTTCCATTTCTGCTCCACGGACTGCGCGCGCCGCTTCGACACGGCGCCCGAGCGCTACAGCGCGGCGGCCAACGTGGAGATGGAGCGGCACGAGCCGCCCTTCACCACGAAGGGCAAGTTCACGGCGCCCAAGTTCGGCGCGGCCGGGAGCGGAGGGGCGGAGTACGAGCCGATCCCCGAGCAGCACGACCGGGAGCCGGAGTAGCGCCTCCGTGAGCGACGCGGACGGGCAGGACATCGCCATCATCGACGGCTCCAACGTGGCCTACTCGAGCGAGGGCGGCGAGCCCCGCCTGGCCAACATCGAGGCTGTCTCGCACAAGCTCGAGGTGGAGGGGCTCAAGCCGATCGTCGTCGTCGATGCGGCACTGCGCCATAGGATCGATGACCCGACGGGATACGAGAAGCTCGTGGACCGCGGCGTGATCAAGCAGGCGCCTGCCGGAACCGACGCCGACTACTTCATCCTCTCCTTCGCCCGCGAGCTCGACGCCAGCGTCGTGTCCAACGACTGCTTCCGCGACCGCGAGGAGCACTTCCCCGACGCGCTCGAACGCGTCATCCGCTTCATGATCGTGGACGGCGAGGTCGTCCTCGAGCGGCGCGCGCACCGCCGCGGCTGAGCGGGATCACCCCGCATCGGCCGCGAGCACGTCATCCGCCGGCGAGCGCCCCCGCTCCGCGTAGCAGCCGCCATACGCCCGCGCTATCTCGAGATCTCGTCCCGAGAACACCGCCTCCCCCACCCGCCGACAGCCCTCCAGCGCGATCCGGTAGACCTCGGCCGCACGCGGCCCGACCACCGGGTGGGCCATCCCCAGCCTCGCCGCGGGCTCGAGAAGGTCGGGGTCCGGCGCGCCCAGCAGCTCCGCCGCGGCCTGCCCCGCCTCCGCGTCCAGGAACAGCCCGCACGCCACCGCGAGCGCCGCGGGAAGCCACTCTGGCGGCAGCGCATCGATCGACCGGACCTCGAGATAGCCCTTCGGTCGGACCTCCGGGAACAGCGTCGTCAGATGCGTCCGCCAATCCGCCTCGCCCAGCTCCCCAGACTCCAGCCACGCCCCGAAGGGGTGGTAGCCGCCCCCCGCATCCGTGTGGAAGATCGCCCCGGCGCCGAGCGCGAATGCGGTGTACTCCTCCGCGCTGCCGGGGCTCCCGGCCCCGGTGAGCAGCCCGGTCCGTGAAGGATCGAGCCGCCGCCAGGCAACGGAGCGGACGCTGCGCGCCCCGCCCTCTTCGCCGCCGTAGCGCGGGGAGTTGGCGAAGAGTGCGACCAGAAAGGGTGCGAGCGCGTTGGCGAGCTGCCAGTCGTCGAGCGGTGTGGGCCCGAAGTCGATGTTCAGCTGGACGGCCGCGGTCTGGCGCATCATCCGGGCGCCCCACGGGCCGATGGATCGTAAATAGCGGTCCATCAACGAGTACCGCGAAGAGTCAACCTGCAGCGGCACGCGCTCCAGTGGCGTCAGTGGATCGATGCCCGCCCCCAACACTGCGATTCCCTCGCCGGCCGCCTCGCGGACCAGGTCGGTGGTGAGCCGGCGCAGCCGGTCGAGCGCGGCCGAGGCGCTTCGCTCCGGCGGCGTCCGGATCTCGATCTGCCCCCCGGGCTCGTAGGTCAGGGCGGTCCCGTCCGGAAGCAGGAAGGCGGGCGCCCCCTTCCCCGAGGCGTCCTTGGCCCATCCCCTCCGCGCGCCGAAGCGGCACAGGAACGGAAAGCTGGCCCGTCCCGCGGGGGCGGTGATCGGCACGGCGAGGCGCGTGTCCGCATCCACGAGCAGGAACTCGACTTCGGCCCCGATTCGGCGCGCGCCATGGAAGCCTCCGGGCAGCAGCAGCTCGTGCTCCGCGATGCCGCGGGCCAGGGTGGCCGGGTCGCCGAGCGGCCGATCCGCGCTCACGGCCCCTCGCTCCGGCGCTCCGGCATGGCCCGATCGGCGGGGCCGCAGGGTCCCGCGCTCACGCCGTCCGGGCGCCAAAGGCGAGCGCGAAGAGGTCGTCCGGGTCGGTCTCCCATGCGACCAGCTCGAGCCCCGCGCCCGCGAACAGCGATTGCACGGCGTGGCGATCGTACTTGGCGCTGATCTCGGTCCGGATGCTCTCGCCGCGGGCGAGCCGGAATCGGCCGACGCACGGGATCGCGACCTCCATGGCCCTGCGGGCGACGAGGTGCATCTCGATGCGCCCGGCGGCCTCATCGTAGACGGCGCGGTGCTCGAACGCGTCGAGGTCGAACGCCGCGGCGAGCTCACGGTTGAGGACGCGCAGCATGTTGAGGTTGAACTCGGCGGTGACGCCGCGGCTGTCGTTGTAGGCCCGCTCGAGGATCGCCGCATCCTTGCGCAGGTCGGCCCCGAGGAGGAAGCGGTCGGGCTCGTCCATCTGCGCGGCCACCCGGGCGAGGAGGCGCAGGGCGGCGTCGGGCTCGAAGTTGCCGATGGTGCTGCCGAGGAAGCCGAAGAGGCGCGGCCGCGGCGCATCCTCGGGGAGGGGGACGCTCACGCTGATGTCCGAGACGACGGGAGCAACGCGCAGCCCCGGCCGATGCTCGCCGAACCAGGACTGGATGCGGTCGAGGTAGGTGCGGCTCACATCCACGGGGACGTAGAGCTCGGCGGCGCGCATCGCGTCCAGCACGATCTCGGCCTTGTCCGGGCCGCCCGGCCCGAGCTCGATGAAGCTGTGCGGCGCTGGAGCCGCCACCCAGCCGGGCACCACATCCCGCAGCAGCGCGCGCTCGGTTCGCGTCGGGTAGTACTCCGGCAGGCGGGTGATCTCGTCGAACAGCCGCGAGCCGCGCGCGTCGTAGAAGTACTTGGGCGGCAGTGTCTTCTGCGGCGTGGAGAGCCCCGCCCGCACCTCTTCGCGCATGCGGGCGAGCTCCGGTGGCGCCGGCGCCTGGACCCCCTCAGACATCACGGGCGCACCGGAATCCGCTGAAGATCTGGCGCCGGATCGGGAAATCCCAGTTGCGGAAGGTGTTGCGGATGGCGCCCGAGCGCGTCGCCCACGAGCCACCCCGCAGCACCCGGTACTCGGCCCCGAAGAACGCCTCGGAGTACTCGCGGTAGGGGAAGCTCTGGAACCCCGGGTAGCCGCGGAACTCGCTGGCGGTCCACTCCCAGACGTCGCCGATCATGCCGTGGCAGCCGATGGGGGAGACGCCACGCGGGTAGGCGCCGACAGGCGCGGTATCGAAGGCGAGCTGGTCGAGGTTGGCGCGAAGCGGAGTCGGTGCCGCGTCGCCCCACGGGTAGGCGCGCTTCTCCCCACGCTCCGGGTCCCACGAGGCCGCGGCCTCCCACTCGAGCTCCGTCGGGAGCCGCTTGCGCGCAAAGCGCGCATACGCCTCCGCCTCGTGGAAGCAGACGTGGCAGACGGGGCGCAGCGGGTCCAGCGGCCGACTCCGGTCCATGAAGCGCTCCCTCCAGCCGTCGGACGCATCGGTCCACCCCTTCGGCGCGCGGACCCCCGCCTCCTGCAGCCAGCCCCAGCCCGCCTCCGACCACAGCTCCCGGCGCCCGTAGCCGTCCGTGTCCATGAACTCCAGGTACTCGCCGTTGCTGACCGGAGCGGCATCGATCCAGAACGGGGGCAGCTCCACGCTGTGGCGCGGGCGCTCGTTGTCGTAGGCTGCCGTGCGGTCGTCGGTACCGATCTCGACCACGCCGCCCGGGAAGCGCACCATGGCACCGGACTCGAGAGAGAGGCGCCGGCCGGGCACGTCGCGCGTGCGGGGCGCGGCGTAGGGGATGCCCTGCTTCAGCTGGAGCGTCTGAAGGATCGTCTCGTCGTGCTGGTACTCGTGCTGCAGCACCATCTCGTAGACGTAGCCGCCGCGAAGCAGGGGCTCATCGGCCGCGAGGTCCACCGCGTCCAGCGCGTCGAGCACACGGCCGCGGATCTCCGCGAGAAGCGCCACCATCTCGACCTTTCCGGGCAGCGGCAGGCCGCCTCGGACGGCGCGCGGGTTCTCGAACGGGTTGTAGACGCCGGGCATCTCCACGAACTCGACCGGTCCGGCGAGGTTCCGCACGAGCCAGAGCTCCTCGAAGTGCGCGATGTGACCGAGATCCCACAGGATCGGGCTCATGAGCACGTCGTGCTGGAGCCGCAGGTCCGGCTCCGTGAGGGCGGACACCAGCAGCAGGGTGCGCGTTCGCGCCTCCGTCAGGCGCTCTGCGATCCGGTCCCGCAGCTCCATGCTCCTCCCCGTTCCACTGGTCGGCTCCGGACCGGCAACCTACCCCGGTCCGCCGCCCGCGCAAACGCTTCGAGGCGTCGGGCGTCCCGAGCGGAACGCGCGGGCGCCGATGGCCGGTTCCCGCCCGACGCAACCTTGGCGCCGGGCTGCGCGTGGCCCATCATGGACGCGTCCGGCAGCCCTCCCGAGGAGCGACACGCGCATGGCCGAGCAGCCCGAGAACGGCGGTACCCCCGTGCTGGAGGCGCGGGGCGTCTCCCGCACGTACGGGAGAGTAGCCGCGCTCGACGGCGTGTCCCTCTCCGTCTCGCGGGGCGAGAGCGTCGCGCTCGTCGGGGAGAGCGGCGCGGGCAAGAGCACGCTTCTGCGCTGCTTCAACCGCATGGTCGAGCCGGACGCCGGCCAGGTGTTCGTGGACGGCACCGACGTCCGGGAGGCCGACCCGGTCGCGCTCCGTCGCCGCATCGGATACGTGCAGCAGGAGGGTGGGCTGCTCCCTCACTGGCGCGTGGGGCGGAACGTCGCACTGGTGCCCTGGCTCCGCCACGATCCCGCAGGCGCCGCCGCCGCCGCGCGCGCCCTCGACCTCGTCGGGCTGCCGGCCGCCGAGTTCGCCCGGCGCTGGCCCGCCGAGCTCTCCGGTGGGCAGCGGCAGCGGGTCGCGATCGCCCGCGCGCTCGCGGCCGAGCCGCGCATCGTGCTGCTCGACGAGCCGTTCGGCGCGCTGGACGCGCTCACCCGCGCCGAGCTGCAGGAGGCCTTCGCCGCGCTCCGCCGCGCCCTGGGCGTCACCACGCTGCTCGTCACCCACGACCTCCGCGAGGCCTTCCTGCTGGCCGACCGCATCGCCGTCCTGCGCGCCGGCCGGCTCGAGCAGGTGGGTACGCCGGAGGCGCTCCGGGCCGCGCCCGCAACGGACTACGTCCGCCGCCTGCTCGCCATGACGCGCGTGGGGGGCGCGTGAGGGGTCGGCCCCGCCGCATGCTCACCGGCGCCGTGCTCGCCGCAGCGGCGGCCCTCGCCCCACGGCCCGCCGCGCCGGCCGCCTCCCGGCCGCCCACCGCCAGCCGCCCCACCGCGCGGACGCGGCCGCCAGGGGGACACGCGTCCGGCGCGCGCCGGCTCCAGGAGCCGGCGCCACCCGCGCGGGCGGCGGACCGTCCGATCGTGGTGGCCTCCAAGCCGTTCGGCGAGTCGTACCTGCTCGCTGAGATGTTCGCCCAGCTCCTGGAGCGGCGCGGCTTCACCGTGGACCGCCGGCCGGGGCTCGGCGCCACGGAGATCGCTTTCGGCGCGCTCCGCTCCGGCGCGATCAATGTATACCCGGAGTACACGGGCACGGGTCTCGTCGCCATCCTCGGCGAGCAGCCGGAGGGCGGGGCCACGGCCGTCTACCGCCGCGTAGCCACCGTCTTCCGCCGGCGCTGGGGCGTGCGCTGGCTGCCGCCGCTCGGCTTCGAGAACACCTACGCGATCGCCGTCCGCCGCGAGACGGCCGACCGCTTCGGGCTGCGCACGCTCTCCGACCTGGCGCGCGTGGCGCCCCGCCTCACCGCCGGCTTCACGCCCGACTTCATCGGCCGCGACGACGGGCTGCCCGGGCTCCGGCGCGCCTACGGCCTGCACTTCGGCGCCGTGCACTCGCTGCTTCAGGCGGTCAAGTACCGCGCGCTCGCGACGGGCAAGGTGGACGTCATCGACGGCTACTCCACGGACGGGCTCATCGCGCGCTACCACCTGGTGGTGCTCGCCGACGACCGCCACTTCTTCCCGCCCTACCAGGCCGCCGCGCTCGTCGGCCGCGGGCTGGCCGCGAATGCCCGCGCCGTGGCGGCCCTGACCGAGCTCAGCGGCCGGCTCGACGAGGCCCGCGTCCGGGCGTGGAACGAGCGCATCGAGGTCCGCGGCGAGCCCGCCTCGCGGGTGGCGGCCGACGCACTCGCCGAGGCGGGGGTGTGGGGCTTCCTCGCTGCCGCGCCGCCCGCGGCGGGCGCGACCCCGCCCGGCGGAACGCCCGGCCCGGCGGCCGCAGCGAGACCGGCGGAGCGCGAGAGGGGCGCGGCGGGATTCGTCGCATACCTGTGGGAGCGCCGGGCAACGCTCCTCCGGCTGGCGCTGCGCCACCTCCTGCTCGTGGCGATCTCTCTCGCCGCGGCGATCGCGGTGGCGGTGCCGCTCGGACTGGCGCTCGAGCGGGCCCGGCGCGGCGCGGAAGCGGTGATCCGGGCGGCCGCGGCGCTGGAGACCGTGCCGGGCATCGCGCTGCTCGCCTTCATGATCCCGCTGCTCGGAATCGGCGTCGTGCCCGCGCTCGTCGCGCTGTTCCTCTACTCGATCTACCCGATCCTGCGCAACACCTACACCGGCGTGCGGGACGCGGCGCCGGAAGCGGTGCGCGCCGCCGAGGCCCTCGGCATGACGCCGCTCCAGCGCCTCCGCTACGTGCGGCTGCCGCTCGCCGCCCCCGTGATCATGGCGGGCATCCGCACCGCCGCCGTGCTGGACGTCGGGACCGCCACGCTCGCGGCCTTCATCGGCGCGGGCGGCCTCGGCGATCCGATCGTGGCGGGACTCGCGCTCTCCGACACGCGCATGATCCTGTCCGGCGCGATCCCTGCGGCGCTGCTCGCGCTGCTCGTCGATGCCGTGCTCGCGCTGTGCGAGCGTGCCACGCGGCCAGGCGGGCTGGCGTGACCCCGGGAAGCCGCGCCGTTGCTGCCGGCCCCCGGCCCCGGCAGATTCTTCGCCGGTGGGGCGTCGGCCCCGCTATCGACCATTTCGCGGCCCGAGCAGCGCGGCCGCTCCCCGGGGAGGATGACGTGGAGGACCAGGACCTGTTCCAGGAGGGCGTCCCCTACGGCCGTACCGTGGCCGAGCGCTTCGAGCGGCGCGTGCAGATGAACGTGCCGGACCGCCGCAACCCGAAGCTGCGCGGGTTCGTCGAGCGCGCCAACACGGATGACGAGCTGTACGCGCTCTGGCTCGCGGTCAACGTGAACGCGATCGAGCGGCTCGGGATGACCGACCACGGCCCCGTGCACGTGAAGATCGTCATGAACATCGCCGTGAAGCTGCTACGGCTGCTCGTGGATGCCGGCATCGAGCCGTCCGTGGTGAAGAACTACGGCCTCTCGAGCGGCGATGGCGAGGTGATCGTGGCCGCCGCCTCGCTGCTCCACGACCTCGGCATGTCCATCCACCGCGCCGACCACGAGGGCTACTCGCTCTTCATCGCGCAGGAGAAGCTGCGCGGGCTCCTCAATGGTCTCTACGACGTGCCCACCGCCACGATCGTCCGCTCCGAGATCCTGCACGCGATCATCGCCCACCGCTCGGGCGGCAAGCCGCTCACCATCGAGGCGGGCGTAGTGCGGGTCGCCGATGCGCTCGACATGGCCAAGGGGCGCTCGCGCATCCCCTTCGAGGCCGGCTCGACCAGCATCCACTCGATCTCCGCCTCCGCCATCGAGGCGGTCCACATCGAGGCGGGCGAGTCGAAGCCCGTCCGCCTGCGCGTGGACATGTCGAACTCCGCCGGCGTCTTCCAGCTCGACCAGCTCTTCCGCGACAAGCTCGCCGGCAGCGGCCTCGAGGACTTCATCGAGCTCGAGGCCAAGCTCGAGGGCGAGGGCGAGCGCCGCCTGTTTCACGAGTTCCGGCTCTAGCCGCCACCCAACGCTGCCGGCGTCCCGCTTGTAGGATGCGTATCCGGCCGTGCGGCTCCCGTCGCCCGGCCCGCAGCACCGTGTCTCCGGAGAACGACCATGCCCGCCGCCCCGGCGAGGTCCCGCTGGTCCGCCGCAGCCAGGTCCGGCCTCGCCCTCGCCGGCTGTACCGCCCTGCTGCTCCTTGCAGCCACCGGCACGCTGAGCGCCCAGAACGCGGACCTGATCACCGGCCGCATCGTCGATGACGCCGGACGCCCGGTGCCCGGGGCCCGCGTCACGGCGATGTCCATCGAGTCCGAGATCACCCGCTCGGTCCTGACCGACGCCAGCGGCCGCTACGTCATCGACTTCCCCGACGGCGGCGGGCGCTACGTGCTCCGCGTCTCCTTCCTCGGCATGGCCGACGTCACGCGTACCCTCGTCCGCGAGGGCAGCGAGGAGCTGCTGCTCGCCAACATCACCCTCTCCTCGGAGCCGATCACGCTCGACTCCCTCCGCGTCACGGCGCGCCGGCCCCCGCCCGGCCGAGGGAACGCCGGCGAGCGGTCCACGAGCCTCACGCAGGACATGCTCAACCGGCTGCCGCTGCCCGACCTGGATCCCAACACCCTCGCGCAGCTCGCCGCCGGCGTGGTCTCGACGCAGCTCGATTCGCTGAGCGGTCAGATGGGCTTCTCGGTGGCGGGCATGAGCGACATGCTGAACCAGGTCCTGCTCGACGGCATGATCCTCGGCGAGAGCGGGCTCCAGGTGCCGCAGGAGGGGATCCGCCGAACGCAGGTAACCACCAGCACCTTCGACGCATCGCGCGGCGGGTTCGCCGGCGGGCAGGTCTCGATGACCTCCGCCCGCGGCAACAACCGGCCCGGTGGCGCGCTCTCCTACCAGCTGAACAACAGCGCGCTGCAGCTCGGCTCCTCCTCCACCGTCAACGCCTTCACGCGCCAGAACCTCGGCGGCGCGTTCGGCGGGCCGGCGCTGCGCGATCGCCTCTTCTACAACGTCGCCTTCGGGCTCCAGCGAAACGTGGACCACCGGTTCGCCATCGCGCCCGGCGACCCGACCGCCGCGCTGCGGGCCGGCGTGGCGCTCGACTCGATCGACCGCTTCATCACCGCGCTCGAGAGCTTCCAGGTCCCCGTCGCGCCCGACGGACGCTACGACCAGCTGCGCGACCAGCTCTCGCTGCAGCTGCGCGCCGACTGGAACGCCGTCGAGCGGCAGTCTCAGGCGCATACCCTCTCGCTGCGCCTGAACACCTCGTCCAACGACCAGGACAGCACCCGCATCAACACCCTCGACCTCGCGCAGCACGGAGGCGACACCGGGGCGCACAACCGCGCCGCCGCCCTGACGCTCGACTCCCGCCTCGGCTCCACCCTCACGAGCGAGCTCGCCGCCTCCTACAACGAGGGTTGGAACGACGCCGTACCTTACGTTGCCATGCCCGAGGGGCGGGTCCGCGTCACGTCCCAGCTCCCGGACGCCACGGCCGGCACGCAGACGCTCGTCTTCGGCGGCAACCGCAACATGCCGACGGACGCGTACCGCAGGAACCTGCAGCTCTCCGAGGACCTCTCCTTCCTGCTGCCAATGGGCGCGGAGCTGCACCGGATCAAGCTCGGCGGGACGCTCCAGAAGAGCCGCAGCATCCAGCGCTCGACGACCGATCTGCTCGGCTCCTTCACCTTCAACTCGATCGCGGACTTCGAGGCCGACCGGCCCGCGCGCTACGACCGCTCGCTCGCGCCACAGGACACGCGCACGGGCACGTTCACCGGCGGGCTCTACCTCGGGGACACCTGGCGCGTGAGCGAGCCGCTCGAGATCACCGCCGGGCTGCGCTGGGACTACTCGCGCCTGGACGACCGGCCGGCCCGGAACCCCGCTGTCGAGCAGGCCTTCCGCCGCCGTACGGACGTGGCGCCCGTCGCCTCCACGCTCAGCCCGCGCCTCGGCTTCAACTACGTGCTCGGCAGCGGGGGCGGCCTGCGCAGCGGCCGCGTGCTGAGCGGCGGGATCGGGCTCTTCGCCGGGCAGCCGCCCACGAGCCTCTTCGCGACCGCCGTCCGCCAGACCGGGCTGCCGGGCACGGATGCCGTCCTGAGCTGCGTCGGCGGCGCCACGCCGATCCCGGACTGGGCCGCCTACATCACCGATCCGGCGACGATTCACACCGGCTGCGCCGGCGCCGCGAGCGATCCCGGGCCGCTCTCCTCCGTCGCGCCCACGGTGACGCTCATCGACCCCGCCCAGAAGCTCCCCACCTCGTTCCGCGCGCAGCTCGGTTACCTGGCGCCGCTGCCGCTGCGCATGACGGGCAGCCTGCAGTATGGCTACGCGCGCGGCCTCGGGCTCTGGGGCTTTCACGATCTCAACCTCGACGAGGGCCGCAGGTTCACGCTCGCCGACGAGGGACGCCCGTTCTTCGGCCAGCCGGCCGACATCGTGCCGGCTACGGGACAGAGCATCCTCGCCGGCTCCCGCGTCGATGATGCGTTCGGCAACGTCTGGGATCTCCGCGCCGACCGCGCCTCCAGCGCGCACCAGCTCATCGCCCAGGTCTCCGGGATGCTGCCGCACGGCATCACGCTCGTCACGAACTACACGCTCGGCTTCGTGCGCGACCAGGGCTCCGGTTTCCGGCCGCCACCCACCGCCGGCGACCCGAACGCCGTCCAGTGGGCGCCGGCCGACAACGACCGCCGCCACACCCTCAACGTCACGCTCGCGAAAGCGCTCTCTCCCGAGGTCGAGATCGCCGCGCTCGGGCGCTTCTTCTCGGGCGCACCCTTCACGCCGATGGTCGGCAGCGACGTGAATGGCGACGGGGCCGCGGACGACCGCGCCTTCGTCTTCGACCCCGCCGCCGCGCGGGACACCGCGCTGGCCAACGGGATGAGCCGACTCCTCACCTCGCTGCCGGGGCGCACCCATGACTGCCTCGCCTCGCAGCTCGGCCGCATCGCCGACCGCAACAGCTGCCGCGGCCCCTGGTCGGCCTCGCTCAACCTGCGCGCCAGCCTCCGGCCCGACCTGCCCCGGCTCCAGCGCCGCCTCACCGTCTCCGTCAATGCGCAGAACGTGCTGCAAGGGCTGGATCAGCTCCTCCACGGCGCCAACGGGCTCGCCGGCTGGGGCGAGACGCTCCGCCCCGACACCCGCCTGCTCAATGTGCGCGGGTTCGATCCCGCGGCGGGCGCCTTCCTCTACCAGGTGAACGAGGACTTCGGCCAGACGCGCCGCGGTCCCAGCGCGATCCGCAGCCCGTTCACCCTCCGGATCAACGCCCGCCTCACCGTCGGCGGAATCCCCTTCCTCAGCAACCGGGGCTTCGGCAACCCGCCGATGATCGCCTCCGACATGGGCGGGGGAGAGGGCAGGCGCGGCGGCTTCGGCGGGCGGGGATTCGGCGCCGGCGGCCTCCCGGGCGGCGGCTTCGCCGGGGGCTTCGGGAGGTTCGGGGCCGCAGACACCGCCGCGATCAACCCGGACACGATTGCGGCGCACATGCTGTCGAACCCGCTCCGCGGCATCCTGGCGCTGCGTGATTCCCTCGAGCTTACGCCCGTGCAGCTCGCCGGCATCACGGCCGTCTCGGACTCCCTCGAGACGCGACTCGACCTGCTGCGCGACAACCTCGCCCGAGCGCTCGCCCGCATCGACCTCTCACCGCTGCGCCGGCAGGCCGCCGCCCGCGCCGTGGCTTCCCCGCTCGGCCGCGACTTCGGCGGCCGCGGGCCGGGCGGGCCGGGCGGGCCGGGTGCCGCGGCCCGAGAGACCATGCAGCGGCTCCAGCGCGCCGCGGCCCCCGCGCTCGACTCGGCACGCGCCGACATCGCGAGCGCCCTCGCCGCCACCCGCAAGCTGCTTCAGCCGGCACAGTGGGATGCGCTGCCGTTCGCCCTGCGCCTGCCCGCCGCGTCCGGAGCCGCTGCCGGCGGCCGCGGCTTCAATGCGCTCGGCCTCATCGACCGCATGCTGGCCAACCCGATCCCCGTGCTGCTCGAGCTCCGGGACACGATCGGGCTGAACACGGAACAGGTCGCCCGCATCCAGGCCATCTCGGCGAAGCTCGATGCGAAGCTCGCCCGACAGCGGGAAGCACTCGGCCGCCGCTTCGACAACACCGCCGCTGCCGACCAGGGACGGCTCTTCTCCGAGATCCAGCCCGCCATCCAGGCCACCCGTCAGGATGTCCTGAACGCGCTCCAGGACGTGCGGAAGGTGCTGACCCCGAAGCAGTGGCTCGAGCTGCCGCCCGAGGTGACGGCGCCCTTCCAGCGCCGGCCCGGCGGCCGCCGCGCCGGTTGAACGGGACGCAGAGACCGGCGCGGCCGTTTCGTCCGGGCAACGCTCGGCGGGGCCGCCCCTCCGGGCGCGCGCGCCAACACCAACCACGGCTCGGCGCGCCCCCGGCGCGGACGGAGCGGCCGCGGCCGTTCTGCCGCGGCGCCCGCTGCGTTGCATTTCACCGCTCGTTTGAGTATCTTTTCATCTGGGACAATGTGAGGCCGGGCAGCCGTATCGACCTGGATCCCGGGCGCCACTGGCGCCGGCCGGTCGGACGCGGTTCCCGGCCTCACGCGTGATGGCCACCTCGGATGGCGGCCGATACTCGTTTCAGGAGAACGTATGACATTCAGGGAGCTCACGACGGCTCCGCATCTGCTGGAGGCGATCGAGGACCTGGGTTGGACGGAGCCGACGCCGATCCAGGAGAAGGCGATTCCGCTGGCACGGACCGGAAGAGACGTGGTCGGGATCGCGCAGACGGGGACGGGCAAGACGGCGGCGTTTCTGCTTCCGGCGCTGGAGAAGCAGCTCGGCGCGGACGGCCTGTGCACTCTGGTGATCTGTCCCACACGCGAGCTCGCGCAGCAGGTCGCGGCCGATGCGCGCGATCTCACGCGCCACACCGACCTCTGGGTCGGCGAGGTGATGGGCGGGATGCCGATGCGGCGGGAGGTCAGGGACCTGCGGGCCGGATTCGATGTGCTCGTCGCCACGCCCGGCCGGCTGCTGGATCACCTCGAGCGAGGCAACGTCCGGCTCGACGAGCTGCAGACGCTCGTGCTGGACGAGGCGGACCGGATGCTCGACATGGGGTTCCGCCCGCAGATCGAGGCGATCCTCGGATACGTGCCGAAGGTGCGCCAGACGCTGTTCTTCTCCGCCACGATGCCCAATGGTGTGCACGCGCTCGCGCTACGGATCCTGAACGATCCCGAATGGATCGCGGTGACGCCGCAGGCCACGGCGGCGGACGGGATCGAGCAGGTCGTGTACTCCGTGCGGCGCGAGCGGAAGCGGGATCTGCTGCTCGACCTGCTCTCCCAGCCCGACTGGGACCAGGTGCTCGTCTTCACGCGCACGAAGCACGGCGCCGACGTGCTGGGCGCGCAGCTCGCGGCGGCCGGCATCGAGGTCACGGTACTTCACGGGGACCGTGACATGCGGCAGCGGAAGGGCGCGCTGCACGAGTTTGCTGAGCGCAACGTGCGCGTGCTCGTGGCCACGGATGTGGCACAGCGCGGGCTGGACATCGAGGGGATCAGCCACGTCGTCAACTACGACACGCCGCGCGACCCCGAGGACTACATCCACCGCATCGGCCGGACCGGCCGGGCGGGCGCGACGGGAACGGCCGTCACGTTCATGACCGGCGGAGAGCTGGCGCAGGTACACGACATCGAGCGCCTGCTCGGCGAGCGCATCCAGCGCGTGTCGCTGCCGGAGTACGACTACGCGGGTGGCGGCGATGCTCCGATCCGCCCGTCGGTGCAGGTCAACCGGACCGGCAGCCGGCTCGGCTCGCGCCGGGCCGAGGAGCTCACGCCGGAGCAGCTCAAGGAGCTGCTGAAGGTCGGCTGAGGCACCCCATCACCCCGGCGGCGCCCGGACCGCGTCCGGAGCCGCCGGCCGGCCCAGGGCGGCGCGTACGGCCAGGGTCAGCCCTTCCGGCGTGAAGGGTTTCTGCAGGAAACCAGCCTCCGCCTCGATCGGATCCTGTCGGCTCGCCTCGTCGGTGTACCCGGACATGTAGAGCACTCGCATCTCGGGCCGGTGCGGCCGCAGCCGCTGGGCCAGCTCGCGGCCGCCCACGTGCGGCATGATGATGTCCGTCAGCAGCAGATGGATCGGCCCCTCGTGGCCATCCGCGATGCGCAACGCCGTCACCCCGTCGTCGGCCACCAGCACCTGGTAGCCGTCGCGCTCCATCAGCTTCCGCACGAGCGCGCGCACCGCCGGCTCGTCCTCCGCCACGAGCACGGTCTCCCCGCCTCGCGGCCTGGTCGCCGGTCCGCTGGCGTCCGTCGGCGCCGCTGCCTCCTCGACCCGCGGGAGCCAGATGGTGAACGTCGAGCCACGCCCCGGCACACTGTCCACGTCGATCACGCCATCGCTCTGCTTCACGATCCCGTAGACGGTCGACAGGCCGAGCCCGGTGCCCTTTCCCTGCTCCTTGGTGGTGAAGAACGGCTCGAACGCCCTCCGCTGCACCTCCTCCGACATCCCGCTCCCGGTGTCGCTGACCTGGAGCCGCACGTACGGTCCGGGGGCGATCGGCGGCGCGAGCCGCGCCGCCTCCGCCGCGTCGACCTCCACCGCCTCCGTCCGGATACGCAGCACACCGCCGGTCGGCATGGCGTCTCGCGCGTTCACCGCCAGATTCAGGAGCACCTGCTCGAGCTGGCTCCGGTCCGCCCTCACCCGCCCCGCGTCCACCCCCTCGGTCACCAGCCGGATCTGCTCGCCGATCAGTCGGCCGAGCATCCGCTCCATCTCGGCCACCACGTGGTGGGGGTCGAGCACGCGCGGCTGCAGCACCTGTCGTCGGCTGAAGGCGAGAAGTTGCCGCGTGAGCGACGCCGCCCGTTCCGCCGCCTTCACGACCTCCTGCAGGTCCGGCTGGACCGGGCTGTCCTCCGGCAGCGTCTCGCGCACGAGGTCGGCGTGGCCCTGGATCGCCGTGAGCAAATTGTTGAAGTCGTGCGCCACGCCGCCCGCGAGCTGGCCGACCGCCTCCATCTTCTGGGCCTGCCGGAGCTGCTCCTCGCTCGAGCGCAGCGCCGCCTCGGCCTCCAGCCGCTCCGAGATGTCGCGGCCATGGGACACGACCCCAGCCACGGAGGGGACGTGCAGCAGGTTGTGGCGCACCACCTCCATGGTGCGCCAGCCGCCGTCGCCGTGGCGGTAGCGCGCGACCACCGTCAGCTTCCGTCCCGGCTCCTCCATGACGCGGCGGAAGCTCGCCGCCGCGTGCTCTCGGTCGTCCGGGTGCACGAACTCGCGGAAATTGGCGCCGATCCATGCCGAGGCGGGCACCTCGAGCACGCGCTCGATCGCCGGGCCGACGTAGCGCAGCCGGCCTTCCGCGTCGCTGACCGTGATCATGTCCGAGGTGTTGTCGATCAGCGAGCGGAAGTACTCCTCGCTCTGGCGCAGCGCCGCCTCCATGCGCTTGCGCTCCGTGATGTCGTGGAGGATCCCCTGATAGCCGGCCAGCCGCCCGTCCCGGCGGACCGCCGTGGCCGTGAGCAGGCAATGGACCGTCTCGCCGTCCTTGCGCCGCAGCTCGACCTCCATGTCCCGGACGAAGCCCGGCCCGGCAATGGCGGCCTGGAACAGCTGGCGCGCCTCCGGATCGACGTAGAGATCGGGCGTCCGCACCGGCGCGGCGTCGGCCCGGCTATAGCCGAGCAGCTCGTAAGCGGCGTCGTTCGCCTCGAGGACCCGCCCTTCCTCATCCGAGAAGAAGATCGCGTCGCGCGAGCTCATGAACAGCGCCGCGAAGCGCTCCTCGCTCTCCCGCAGCCGCTTCTCCGCCTCCCGGCGCTCGCTCACGTCGCGCGAGTTCAGCACGATCCCGTGCACCACCGGGTCGTGGAGCAGATTCGTGGACGTGACCTCCAGGATCCGGTAGGCGCCGTCGGCGCCGCGCGCGCGCAACTCGACCGTCACCGCCGCGCCCGGCGAGGCCAGGATCGTCCGGAACGCCTCGCCCACCCGCGGCAGATCTTCGGGATGCACTACATCGAAGGCCGGCCGGCCCTTCCGCGACGCGGGGTCCCATCCGAGCATCCGCTCCATCGCGGGGCTCGAGTACTGGACCGTGCCGTCTTCGTCCAGGATGCTGACCAGGTCCGACGCGTTCTCGATCAGCGAGCGGAAATACTGCTCGCTCCGCCGCAGCGCCGTCTCCGCCCGCTTCCGCTCCGTCACGTCCCGCACGATGAACTGCAGCTCGCCGGTGGCCAGCCGGGTCGCGCCGATCTCGGCGGGGAAGCGCGTACCGTCCTTCCGCACCAGGGGCCGCTCCACCACCACCGCCTCGACGCCGATCGACGGCAGGTCCAGGGGCGCCTGCTCAAGGCTCTCCGGCGCCACCACATCCCCCAGCGTACGGCCGCTCACCTCGTCGCGGCCGAGCCCCAGCATCTCGGCGCCACGCCGGTTCGCCGCGCGGAACCGCCCGGCGGGATCCGTCAGGAAGATGCCGTCCGAGGCCTGCTCCAGCACCATCCGGTAGCGCGCCTCGCTCTCGCGGAGCGCTTCTTCCGTCCGGTCCCGTTCCGTCACGTCGCGGATGATGCCCTGATAGCCGAGCACGCCGCCGTCCGCTCCGCGCCGAAGCGTGGACGTGAGAAGGCAGCGCATGACGCTCCCGTCCTTCTTCCGGAGCTCCACCGGGAAATCGCGCACCGAGCCGGTCCGCTCGACCGCCTCCTGGAAGCGCGCCCGCTCCTCTTCGCGCACGTACAGGCTGGCCGCGCCGCCCGCGATCTGCTCGGGGCTGAACAGCTCCAGCGCCGCGTCGTTCATCTCGAGGATGCCGCCGTCCCGCGAGGTGATGTAGACCGCGTCCCGGCAGTCCTGGAAGAGGATCCTGTACCTCGCCTCCAGCTCGCGCAGCGCCTCGCGGGCGCCGCGCCGCTCGAGTGCATCCCGGACGGCTCGCTCGATCAGCTCCACGGCCGCATGGTCGGTGCGGACGTAGTCGTCCGCGCCCCGCCGCAGCGCGGCGACCAGGGCGCCATCATCGGCGCCCCGGGCGAGCACCAGGATGGGCGTGTCCGGCGCAGCCGCGCGCAGCCGCGCGCAGCCCCGGTCGCCGCCCTCCTCGCCGAGAACGCTCACGTCCAGCAGGATCAGCGCGTACCGGCGCGCGGAGAGTGCCTTCAGCGCTGTTTCGACGGACGTCGCGCGAAAGCGCGGAGACGGGGCGCCGTCCGCGGCGAGCGCAGCATCCACCGTCGGATCGTGGACGCCCGGTGCCCGGATCAGCAGGATCTGGATCGGTTGGACTGCCATTGAGGGTGTGCCGCCGCTCGGCGCCGCCGCGCGAGTACGGGTGCTGTTGGGATCGATGAGTGCCGCGGGCGTCCGGGGTCGGTCAGCGGAGTGATTCGATTCCCAAGATCGCACCGCCCGCACCGGCAGGCAAGCGTTCGGCGCCGCGGTTCCTCCCGCTGCGCGCCCTGCCCTCCTTTCGCGGCGGCCGGGCTACTCCAGCGCGGGCATGCCCGGGTTGGCAGCCGCGGCGGCCTCGGCGGCCGCCTGTGCCGCGCGGCCGTAGTACTTCTCGGCGAACTCGCGGGCGCCCGTCGTGCGCGCGTACAGCACGCGCGCCAGCCGCACGATCGAGAGGGCGCGGATGTAGATCCAGCCGATGTCGAACTCCCACCAGTGCGCCTTGAACTTGGCGGAGCGCGGGTCCGCGTGGTGGTTGTTGTGGAGCTCCTCGCCCACGATCCAGAAGCCGAACGGGTAGATGTTGTGGCTCTCGTCGCGCGTGTCGAAGTTGCGGTAGCCGAGCGCGTGGCCGATACCGTTGATGATGTTGCCCATGATCGGCACCCAGACCGCCGTTCCCGTCCACGCGAGTGCCCCGACCAGGGGGCCGAAGAGCAGGATGTCGAGCCCGAGAAGGAGCACGAGCCCGGTGAAGGGGTGTGCCGAGTAGACGTGCCTCTCGATCCGGTCGTCCGGACAGTCCTTGCCGTACTTCTCGATCATCGCATGGTCGGCCGTGGCCTTCCTGTAGAAGAAGACCCCGCCGAGCACGATGGCCCAGAACCCCTCCTCCGCCGGCGAGTGCGGATCGCCCGGGCGGTCCGCGAAGGCATGGTGCTTCCGGTGCACCGCCACCCACTCGCGCGTCTTCATCCCGGTCGTCAGCCAGAGCCACGCCCGCATGGCGTGCGCGACGATGGGGTGGAAGACGACCCCCTGGTGCGTCATGGAGCGGTGCAGGTAGAGCGTCACGCATACGTTCGTCAGGTGCCCGACCACCGCCACGTACAGGACGGGCAGCCACCAGGTGTGCGCGAGGGAGCCGAGCAGGGGCATGCGGGTGTCCTCCTGTTGAACAACGACGGCCCGGCGCGACTCCGCGCACGGGCCTTTGACTCTGAAGTATCGCGGCGCCGCGCAGGGCCCGCAACCCGCGCACCCGAACCGACGAACGCGCGCCTTCTAGCGGCCGCCAGCCACGCTCACCACCTCGCCCGTGATCCAGCCGGCATAATCGGAGGCCAGAAACAGGACCGCGTGGGCAATGTCCGCCGGACTGCCGAGCCGCCGCAGCGCGATCCGCTCCACCAGCGCGCGCTGGCCCTCCGGCCCGTAGGATTCCCACTGCCGCTCGGTGGTCGGGTTCGAGCGGACGAACCCCGGGGCGACACTGTTGACCGTGATCCCGAACGGCCCGAGCTCGTGCGCGAGCTGCCGGGTGAGCCCGATCTGCGCCGCCTTGGCCGCCGCGTACGCCTGGATCCCGGTGAGGCTCACCCCTAGACCGGCGCCGCTCGAGACGTTCACGATGCGGCCGTAGCCCGCCCGCTTCATGCCCCGCGCCACCGCCTGCGAGAGGTGGAAGGAGCCCGTGACGTTGACGTCGAAGATCGCCTGCCACTCCGCGGACACGACGTCCTCCAGCGGGCGACCGACCTGCCCCAGCACCCCGCCCGCGTCGTTCACCAGCACGTCCACGGGACCCGCCTCCGCTTCCGCTTCAGCGACGAGCGCGCCCACCGCCTCGCGGTCCGTCACGTCCGCCACCCGGGCGCGGCACGCTGCACCGCACAGCGCCCGGGTCTCCTCGAGCTCGTCGGCGAGGATGTCGCATGCCCAGACGCGCGCGCCCAGCGCCGCGAGCTGCCGCGCGATCTCCCGGCCGAAGCCGTGCGCCGCCCCCGTCACGATCGCGCTGCGCCCGTCGAAGCGGACGTTCATGGCCGCGCCTCCTCCACTTCGAGATGCCGGCGCAAAACCTCTACCGTGGCCACCGCCTGCGGCCGCGAGCCGGCCTCGACCTCGTGGATCAGCGCCACCAGCCGCGCGTTCAGCGGCGTCGGCACGCCGGCGCTCGCGCCCCGCGCCACGACGGGCCCGAGCTGCGCGTCCACCTCGGTGCTGCGGTGGCGCACGGCCAGATCGCGCCAGATCCCGCTGTGCGTCTTGGCGGAGCCGCGGTTGTGCCGCACCAGGCCGTCCAGCGACCGCTCCGCCGCGTCCGGCGGTGCCTCCGCCGCGAAGGCGGCCGGCTCGAAGCCGTCGAAGGACTCGAGGCGAACTCCCTCGGCCACGGCGACCGCCAGCACCTCGCGGGCGAGGGCGGTGTAGAGCGCGCGGTGCTCGGGGCGCGCCAGCGCGTCGGCGATCCCCTCGTCGCTCAGCGCCGTGCAGAAGAGCATCGATGCATAGGCCAGCTTGCTCCACAGGTAGCCCTGGACGTTCTGGCTGAGCAGGGCGCGCGGCTCGAGGGCCCGGAACAGCGCATGGATCCGCCGCGCCCGTGCCGTCAGTCCCCCATCGACCTCGCCTACCACGACCGTGCCCCGGCCGCCGTGGTGGATCACCCCCGGCTCGAGGTAGTCCGCGCCGAAGTTGACGAAGCAGCCGAAGGTCCGCTCCGGCCCGACCACCTCCGCGATGACCGGCTCGTTGAGCCCGTTCTGCACGGAGACGACGACGCCGTCCGCCGCGAGATGCGGCGCGATCTGGCGCGCGGCCGCGGAGGTGTGGTGCGCTTTCACGCACAGCAGCACGGTCCCGAGCGGCCCTTCCACCTCGCCCGGGAGCGCCGCGGCCGCGGGCACCGTGTACGCCTCGACGGGACCCGTGATGCGCAGCCCCCGCTCCCGCATCGCCGCCACGTGCTCCGGCACCGAGTCGACGAACAGCACGTCGTGGCCGGCGCGGACGAGGGCCGCGCCGAGCGTGCCGCCGATCGCGCCCGCGCCCCAGACGACGAGCTGCGCGCTCATGCCCACGGCCCCTCGATCACCCGCCGCGTCTCGGCCACGGCGGTCTCCCAGAGGGCCAGCATCTCCTCGTCGCTGCGCTGGTAGACGCCCGCGAAGTTGCCGTCCCCGAGGTAGTCTCGGACCTCGGCCGGCGTCATGAGCGCCATGCGCTCGCGCTCGATCGGGGCCTTGCCGACCGCCGGCATCTCGACGCCGGTCAGCCTCGTCCACGGGAAGTTCTCCATCCAGGAAGCGTGCGAGGCCACGGGATCGATCGCCTGCACCTTCGCCCAGGTCTCGGGCGCGTTCCACCAGTTGTGCACCTTCACCCGGACGCCCGGACGGTCTGCCATCCACTCCACCGCCCGCGCGGCGCCCGGCGCGTTGCCGCCGTGGCCGTTCACGAGCACGATGCGGCGGAACCCGGCGCCCGCCAGACTGTCGAGGATGTCCGCGATGATCCGGACGTAGGTCTCCACCCGCAGCGCGACCGTGCCGGGGTAGCCCAGGAAGTACGGCGAGATCCCGAACGGTAGGACGGGGAACACCGGGACGCCGAGCGGCTCGGCCGCCTCCACCGCGACCCGCTCCGGCAGGATGCTGTCCACGAGCAGGCTCAGATAGCCGTGCTGCTCGGTGCTTCCCAGCGGCACGACCGCGCGGTCGTCGCCCTCGAGGTACGCCTCGACCCCCATCCAGCTCATGTCCCGGATCCTCACGGCTCGCCTCCCAGCAGCATGTAAAGCCGGCTCATGACGCGCATCCCCTTCTGCAGGTGATCGATCGGGAACCACTCGTTTGGCGCGTGCATGTTCGCCCCCGGCAGCGCGAGGCCGAGCACCGCCACCGGCGCGCCCAGCGCGTCGCGCAGCTCGGGCGCGATCGGCAGCGTGCCGCCATGGGCGACGAGGACCGGCGCCACGCCGAAGACCTCCTCGAGCGCACGCCCGGCGGCACGGAACAGCGGCGCGTCGGGATCCTCCCTCCACGGCCGGTTCCCCTGGAGCGTTCTGAGAGCGACGCTCACGCCCTCCGGCTTCACCCGCTCAATGTGTGCCCCGAGCAGCGCGCCGATCCGCTCCGGCTCCTGTTCCGGCACCAGCCGGCAGCTGAGCTTGGCCACGGCTCTCGCCGGCAGCACCGTCTTCTTGCCCGGGCCGGTGTAGCCGGAAACCAGCCCGTTGACGTCCAGGGTCGGCCGGATCCACAGGCGCTCCGGCGTGCTGTAGCCGGCCTCTCCCACCAGCGCGGCGCCCCCGGCCGTGGCGCGGAATGCGGACTCATCGAAACCCAGCGCCGCCCACCCCTCGCGCACCCCGGCGGGCGGGGGGGCCACGTGGTCGTAGAAGCCCTCGATCGCCACGTGTCCCGGGGCGTCGTGGAGTGAGGCGATGATCGCCGCGAGGGCGTTGGCCGGGTTCGGCACGGCGCCGCCGTACTGTCCCGAGTGCAGGTCGATGGTGCCGATCCGCACCTCCAGCTCGAAGTAGGCGATGCCGCGCATCCCGAAGATCAGCGAGGGCCGGCCGGGCGCGAACATCATTGAATCCGCGATCAGCGCGTGATCCGCGCCGAGCAGCGCGGCATGGCGATGGACGTACGGCACCAGGTTCGGCGAGCCGATCTCCTCCTCGCCCTCGAGGAGCAGGATCAGATTGAGCGGCACCGCTCCCGTCGCCAGCGCGGCCTCGGCCGCCGCGACCTGCACCAGAACCTGCGTCTTGTCGTCGGCCGCGCCCCGGCCGAGCAGCCGTCCATCCCGCACCTCCGGCTCGAAGGGGGACGTGTGCCACTCCGCCAGCGGGTCCGCCGGCTGCACGTCGTAATGGCCGTAGACGAGGAGCGTTGGAGCGTCAGGTCCGGCGAGGTGCCGGGCCAGCACGAGCGGGTGGCCGCCGGTTTCCTCGACCGACGCGCTCAGCCCCGCGCGGGCCGCCCGCGCCGCCAGCCATTCCGCGGTCCGTCGGACCTCGCCTGCGCAGCCGGGGTCGGTGCTGATGCTGCGCAGCCGCAGGAGCTCGAGCAGCTCCTGGCGGAAGCGTGGCAGCTCCCTCGCGATATAGGCATCGGCGTCGGTCATGGCCGCGGGCTCGGCGGATCCGGGATCGGACGGGATAGCGCGGCTAAAGCTCGGCCTTCGGGCGCACCGCCGCAAGCGAGCGGTCCGGCTTGACGCTCCGGAGCCGCTGCGCTATTCCACAGCATGAGCCGTCGCCTTCTCACCACCCGTCGGCGTATCCCGCTCGACCGCCTGGAGGAGTACCTGGCCGACTGGCGCGAGGTGCGCCGCGCCGTGCGCGCCGCGGGCGGACACGCCTGGCTGTTCCGCGGCGAGGAGCGCGAGGATCGCTTTCTCGAGTTCGTCGAGTCGGATGTGTCTATCGAGCTGGCTGCGGAGCCGCGGGTGGCCGAGGCGCGCGAGACGCTGGAGGACGGGTTCGGCCAGGAGTGGAGCGACGTGTGGACCGAGGCCCCGGAGGGAGCCGACGATGGAGAATGAGCGCGCTCGACTGCTGCGCCTCCTGATCGATCGATCGCTGCGCCGGGGCAGCTTCGTCCTGGCGAGTGGCGCGCACTCGGACTACTACATCGACGCGCGCCGAACGACGATGGCGGGACTCGGACAGTTGCTGATCGGGATCCTCGGCCTCGAGGCGATCGATGCGCAGGGCTGGGCGCCCGCGGCCGTCGGCGGGCTCACGCTCGGCGCCGACCCCGTCGCCTACGCGATCGCGCACGCCGCCGCGCGCGCCGGCCGCACGCTCGATGCCTTCACCGTCCGGAAGCAGCCGAAGGGGCACGGCGCCGGGCGGCTGATCGAGGGGGCCTTCGAGCCGGGGATGCCGGTCGTCGCCATCGAGGACACGGTCACGACGGGCGAGAGCGCCCTCCGCGCGGTGGCCGCCGTCGAGGCGGCGCGCGGATCCGTCGCGGGAGTGCTGGCCGTCGTGGACCGCGAGGGTGGTGGACGGGAGCGGATCGAGGCGGCCGGCTACCCGCTGCATGCGCTGTTCACCTCGGCCGAGCTGCTTGCCGCCCCGGCCACCGGGGGTTCGAGCCCCGGCTGAGAGGCTAGGGCGCGCTGGTGGGTCCCGGCCAGATCAGCTCCCGATCGATCTGGCGCGTCAGCGGCAGCAGCTCCTCCTGTGCCGCTTCCAGCCGCCCCTCGTAGACCCGCTTCCGCTCCGGGTCCATGTGGGCGCGAAAGTACTCGCTCGTCATGACCGGCCCGGGTCTTCCCTCCACCACTCCGACGACCTCCCCCAGAAAGAAGGTGGCCGCGCCGGTGTCCATGGCGTTGACGACGCGGCAGTCGAAGCCGGCCACGCAGTCCGCGAGGAGAGGGCAGCCGGTCTCGGAAGTCACGACGTCGATCCCGGCCAGCTTGTCCACGTCGCGACCGCTCTGCAGCCCCAGGTGCCAGATCAGCTCCCACTGGTCGGCCCGGAGCAGGTGTGCGCCGAAGACGCCGCTACCCCAGATGAGGTCGTGCGTCAGGTTCGTCTTGGACACGTACATCGAGACCCGAGGGATCGACGGAACGAGCGAGGCGCGCTGGGCGCTGTTCACGATCATGCCGTTCGTCCGCCCCCCCGCCGAGCTCGTGATGGCGACGACGGGCAGTGTCAGGTTGCGGAGCATTCTGATAGAGCGGATCCAGCACGGTCCCTTCCTTCCCTGGTCTCGTCCCGGCTGGCGACGCCGGATCGGGCGGCGATGATGCCTCTAGTCGAGCAGCCGGAGCGGCATGACGAGGCACAGGTAGTCGGGCGCCGCCCCGCCCTCCCCCACCGGCACCACCGTCGCCGCCCGCTCCGGCGCCTTGAAGCCCATCTTCACTTCATCCGTCGGCATGTAGCGGAGCACCTCGAGCAGGTAGCTGGCATTGAAGCCGATGTCGAGAGGCTCGCCCTCGTACTGCACCTCGATCTCCTCCTGGGCTTCGCCCAGGTCCGGAGTCTCGACCGCGAAGCGGAGCACACCGTTGTTGAAGGAGAGCCGAACCCGGTGCGTCTGCTCGCTCGCCACCACGGCCATGCGGCGCAGCGCCTGCGAGAGCACTCCCTTGTCCACGACCGCGAACCGGTCGTTGTCCTTCGGGATCACCCCCTCGTAGTTCGGATACGGGCCCTCGATGAGGCGGGTGAAGACGCGCGTGCCGCCGCGGCGGAAGCCGAGGTGGTTCTCGCTCCGCGCCACCTCGATCTCCTCCTCATCGCCGAACAGCCGGTCCACCTGGGCCAGCGCCTTGGGCGGCACGATCAGCTCGGCCTTCGGCGCGCCGGGCGTCGTGAGCTCGACCGACATGAGCGCCAGGCGGTGCCCGTTCGTGGCCGCCATGCGCATGTCCTTGTCCCCCAGCTGCCAGTAGACGCCATTCAGGATCGGCCGGCTCTCCTCGGTCGACACCGCGAACGAAGTCTGCCGGATCAGGTTGCCGAGCGTGCCGCCGGGAATCCTCCAGCGCTCCGAGAAATCCACCGCCGGGAAGGTCGGAAACTCGTCCTTCGGCATGCCGTTGAGCTTGAAGCTCGCACGGCCGCAGCTCAACTCGAACCGGTCCCCCCGGGTAGAGATCTTGACCGGGTTCTCCGGCAGCTCGCGGGCGA
This sequence comes from uncultured Gemmatimonadales bacterium, assembly GCA_963708135.1. Classification (GTDB taxonomy): domain Bacteria; phylum Gemmatimonadota; class Gemmatimonadetes; order Longimicrobiales; family RSA9. Next base: position 4,146,998 of record OY970192.1, read on the forward strand.
GCTCCTGGAGCTTCTTGGCGGGCACCGTCAGGGCGCCCTCCTCCTGCACCTCGGCCGGAACCTCGAGGCCGACCGCGATGTCCAGGTCGGTCCCGCTCATCCGGACCCCCTCGCCATTGGCCTCGATGAGGATGTTGGAGAGGACGGGCAGGGTGGTCCGCGTCGGGATGCTCGCGCCCACCGAGGCCAGGCCCTGCTGCAGGTTGTCTCGTGTGATCGTGAATTTCATGGACCCCTCACGCTCCGGTTCCCGGCCAGGACTTCTGCACACCCAAGGGAGAAGACTTCAATGGTAAATCTATTTCCCGTAGTAGTAATAGGCGGTGTGGACTCGTGGATATCCCGATCGGCCGTCCCGGAGCGCTTCTCCCCCACCGCATCGCGCGGCGGGAGGCGATGTGGATTCGAGGTGGACGGCGCCACCACTTCCCGCCGGATACCCACATTCCGGGGCCCGCTGTGGAAAGCGGCCCCGTCGTCCACACTCCCTCCACGGGGATATCCAGCGCTCGCCGGACCCATCATCCCAGCAGCTCCCGGCGCACCCCGTCCACCTTCTCGCGGAAGCGGGGATCGGCGGCCATGTCCTCCTCCACCTTCTGGACCGAGTGGATCACCGTCGAATGGTCGCGGCCGCCGAACAGCCTGCCGATCTCGACCAGCGGCAGGTCGAGCATCTCGCGGATCAGGTACATGGACACCTGCCGCGGCACCGTCAGCTCCTTCGTTCGCTTCTTCGAGACGAGGCCCTCTACCGCCACCTTCCACCGCTCTGCGACGCGCGCGCGAATCCCCTCCCCGGTCAGCTCGGCCGCGGCGCCGCCGCCACTCAGCACCTGGCCGAGAGCGTCGCGCGCCAGCTCGATCGTGATCTCGCGCCGGGTCAGCGAGGAGTAGGCGAGCAGCTTGATGATCGCCCCCTCCAGCTCGCGCACGTTCGACCGGCAGTTGCGCGCGATGAACTGCAGCACCTCATCCGCCAGCACCAGCTGGTCCTCCTCCGCCTTCTTGCGGAGGATCGCCTCGCGCGTCTCGAGGTCCGGCGGCTTGATATCGGTGACGAGACCCCACTCGAAGCGCGAGACCAGGCGCTCCTCCAGGCCAGGGATCTCCTTCGGCGGCCGGTCGCTCGTCAGCACGATCTGGCGCTGCGCATCGTGCAGCGCGTTGAACGTGTGGAAGAACTCCTCCTGCGTGCGCTCCTTCTCGCCCAGGAAGTGGATGTCGTCGATCAGCAGCAGGTCGATCTCCCGGTAGCGACGCCGGAAATCCGCCGTCGTCCCCTCCTGGATCGCCGAGATCATGTCGTTCGTGAACCGCTCGCTCGAGACGTACGCTACCCGCTTCGACGGATCGCGCCGCAGGATGTCGTGGCCGATCGCGTGCATGAGGTGCGTCTTCCCCAGCCCCACGCCGCCGTAGATGAAGAGCGGGTTGTACATCCGTGCCGGCGCATCCGCCACCGCCCGGCAGGCGGCCGCCGAGAGCTGGTTGTTGCTCCCCACCACGAAGCGCTCGAAGCTGTAGCGCTCGTTCAGTGGCGAGCCGATCACCGTGCGCGCCGGGCGCAGTCCCGTGGCCGCTGGCCTCGCCGCCGCCGTTGCCGCTTCGGCCGCCATCGGCGCGTGCTCGCCGGCATATCCGGTCGGCCGCTCGCCTGGAAGCGGCCGCCGCGCCGCCGCCTCCCGCGGCCGGTGCTGGAACGACAGCATGAGCCGCCTGCCGAGGACCTGCTCCGCCAGCTCCGTCAACAGCCTGCCGTACTTGTCCTCGATCCACTCCGCCGCGAACTCGCTGTGCACCGCCACGGCCAGCAGGTCCTGCGAGAGCGCCACCGGCTCCGAGTTGCCGAGGAACGTGCGGAAGCTCTGGTCCGGCAGCGTCGTGCGAGCACGCTCCAGAATGCGGGACCAGGCTTCTTCGGCGGTGAACTCCATTGGCGTCTTCGAATCAGGAGGCCGGGTGGGCTGTGCAATGGCGCGGGGCGGAAGCTAGAGATCGGATGTGGATAAGTCAACGCCGCCCGGATGCGATCTGCACGCCGGCGGGCGCGCGTCCGGGCGGGTGGCGCGTGCTTGACCAGGAGACGCAAAACGGGTTATAGTGTAAGGCTCTGGAACACCGGCAAACGATCCCTGGAGTGACTCATGGGCCAGCCCACCTACCGGCCGCACAACCGCAAGCGCAAGAACAAGCACGGGTTCCGCGCGCGCATGAGCACGCGTGGCGGACGCGACGTGCTGAACCGGCGGCGCAAGAAGGGGCGGAAGCGGCTCGTCGTCACGATCGGGACGAAGTAGCCGGCGCGAGGCGTGTGCCGGCGCCGGGGGAGAGCGCGGGGGAGGCGCGGCGCCTGCCCAGGGCGCGCAGGATCACCCGGAGCCGAGAGATCCGCACCCTCTTTCAACGGGGGAGGAGGAGCAGGACGGCCCACCTGGACGTCTTCGACTCCGCTTCCCCCGTGGCGCATCCGCGGGTGGGGGTTGTGGTAGGCAAGCACCGGCACGGCTCGGTCGAGCGAAACCGCGTGAAGCGGCGGCTGCGCGAGGCGCTCCGGAACGAGGTGCTGCCGCGGCTCGGAGACGCCGGGCTCGTGCTGGACGTGCTGGTGCGGGCGCGGCGCGAGGCGTACGATGCGGGGTACGCGGAACTGAGGGACGAGCTGACGGCGTGGGTGGAGGGGCGATGCTCGCGCGTCTCATGATCGGCATGCTGCGAGGCTACAAGCGCTGGATCTCGCCCGCGCTTCCGCCGTCGTGCCGCTATACGCCGACCTGCTCGGAGTACGCCATGGAGGCCATCGAGAGGCACGGGGCGGCCCGCGGTGCCTGGCTCGGCTTCCGTCGCCTCATGCGCTGTCACCCGTGGGGTGGCAAGGGCTACGACCCGGTTCCGTAGCGGACGGAGCGGCACCCGCGGGCGCCGACGCATCCACTCAGCGCGGACGGACTGCAGTCGATGGACAGCGCACGATTCATCCTGGCGATCGTCCTCATGATCGCCGTGATCTTCTTGACGAACCTGCTCTTCCCGCCGCCGAAGCGGCCGGCGAAGGGGCCGGCGGAGGCCACGGCCCCGTCCGCCGTGCCGGCGGGATCCGTCGCCGCCACCGCCTCCCGGGCCACGGCGCCGCCGCCCGCGCCGCCCGCGCCGCAGGAGAGCACCGCCACCGCCGCGCCGGCATCGACGCCCGCGGCCCCTGCGGCGCAGCCGGTGCTCAGGGCAGCGCCGGCGGTCATCGTCGAATCCCCGCTCTACCGCTACGCCATCAGCCGCCTCGGCGGGGCCATCACCTCGGCCGAGCTGCTGGAGTACAAGTCCTTCACGCGCGAGGGGCCGGTCCAGCTGGTGGCGGATGACATGGGCCCGCTCGTGAGCTACAGGGTGCGGGTCGGCACGCGCGTGGTCGATCTCCGGAACGCGGATTTCCAGGTGCAGGGCCGCAACCCGGCGGCGGATTCGCCGGCGGTGTCGCCTCTGACGCTGGAGGTGGCGGGCGGCCAGGCGCCGGTGACCGTTCGGATGGTGCACCGCGACACGGCGTATTCCGCGGAGCTCGACTACACCTTCGCCCCGGACCGCTACCTGGTGCAGGTGCGGGGACGGATCCAGGTAGCGGGGGAGAGCGGCCCCGAGGTGCTGATAGATCTCGGACCCACCCTGGCCACCAACGAGGCGGAGCCGGCCGAGGACTACCGGAGCCTGGCCTACGTCGTGGACAACACGCTCAACGGGATCGACAGCCGGTCGCTCGACAAGGTGAAGGAGCAGCAGATCGAGGAAGGCCCGCTTGCCTGGGTGGCCGTCAAGAACAAGTACTTCCTGCTCGCTGCGCTGGCGCCGTCCGACTCAGCGAGCCACGCCTTCGGCGGACTCATCGCGCGCCCTTTCGGCGCGCCGCACGCGGCGCTCCTCACGGCGACGATCCCCGCTTCGGCCGGCGGCGGCTTCGCGTACGACCTGTACATGGGCCCCCAGGAGTACAACCGGCTGGCCGCGATCGACCGCGACATCCAGGACGTCAACCCGTACGGCTGGCGCTTCCTGCGCCCCGTGATCCGGCCGCTCGCGCACGTCATCACCTGGGCGGTGCTCGCGATGCACCGCATTCTCGCCGTCGGCTACGGCTGGATCCTGATCCTGTTCGGGGTCCTCGTGCGCCTGCTGCTCTGGCCGCTGAATGCGAAGGCGATGCGCTCCCAGCTCAAGAACATGGAGCTGCAGCCGCGGATCAAGGAGATCCAGGAGAAGTACAAGAACGAGCCCGAGAAGCTGCAGAAGGAGATGCTCCGGCTCTACAAGGAAGAGGGCTTCAACCCCCTCGGCGGCTGCCTGCCGATGCTGATCCCCTTCCCGGTGCTCATCACGCTGTACTACGTCTTCCAGGCGACAATCGAGTTCCGCGGGGTCCCGTTCCTGTGGCTGCCCGACCTCGCGCGCGCCGACCCGCTCTACATCCTGCCGATCCTGCTCGGCGTCAGCATGTTCGCGCTGCAGTGGCTGGGGACGCGCACGACGCAGCAGTCGAACCCGCAGATGAAGATGATGATGTACTTCATGCCCATCTTCATGACCGTCATCTTCCTCAAGCTGGCCTCGGGATTGAACCTCTACTACGCGGCCTCCAACATCGCGTCCATCCCGCAGCAGATCCAGATCGTGCGCGAGAGGGCGGCCATCCAGAACCGGCGCACCTGAGCCGCAGGGGGTCCGGCCTTCTTCTAGACTAGCCCACGATCCGGAACGGCCACGGTAGGTCGCCCCCGGAGGCCGGGACCTCCTCCACCCGCACGACGGCTGCGGCCGGCGGGCCGGCCCGGAGCCGCTCGCGCAGCTCCGCGATCGCTTCGTCGCTCCCACCCACCTCCAGCTCCACGCTGCCATCGGCGGCGTTCCGCACGGTGCCGGAAAGGCGCAGCTCCCGCGCCTGCTGGCTCGCCCACCATCGGAAGCCCACTCCCTGCACGCGCCCCGTCACCCGGAACCTCTGCCGCACCGCTCCCCCTTGCGGCGCCCGCTCACCGCGGATCGCGCCGGCACGGCCGGAGCTCTCGCGGCGCGCGGGCACCGGATCAGGCCGTCAGCTCGCGCCGGAAGTCACGCACCTCGCGTTTCGCCCAGCGCGAGTCGGCTCGCAGCGTTCGGATCGTGGACTCCGGGCGCAATGCGTTGCGCTTCAGGTCCTTCGCCGCCGCGAGCGCCAGGAAGCCGCCGCACAGCGTGAGGAGTGCCCCGATGATGAGCGCGCTGAGCCAGTAGTTGTCGCCGAGCAGCTCGCCGAAGATGATGATCGCGAATGTCGTGAGCGCCAGCCCGCCAACGGCGAGAAGGCTCACTGCAATGGCGAGTTTCACGACGTCCGTGACGGCCGCGCCCGCCATCTCCCGCACCTCGAGCTTCGCCAGCGCGACCTCCTGCCGCAACAGGCGCGTGCTCTGCTCTCCCAGGTCGCGGATCAGGTCCGCGATCGTCTCGCCCGCGCGGTCGCGTCCGCTCGGGGCCGCGCGCCCGTCCCCGGCCGCTCCGGCCGAGGCAGTGGATGTGCTCGTTTCCGTGGCCATGGTCCTCCGGCTCCGTCGATTCAGGGGCGGCGCCTCGCGCCCTGTGCGCCGCGGTCGCGGTCGGGCGGAACGCCGGGGGAGAGGGGTGCAACGCGTGTGCCGGGAGCGCGGCTGCACCTCCTCAGTCGCGCGCGGTTCCGTGGCCGCGGGGTCGGACCGGGCGGTTTGCGGTGGGGGGGCAGCTGGCGGTAACCCGAATAAAACCCGAATATGTTTCACGTGGAACGCGTCCCCGGCGCGCCTGGCTTGCCGCGAGAGGAAAGGGCCGGAGAAGCGCCCGGGGCATTCCCTCGGCGCCCGCGCCTCCGGGCGGGGGAGGCGAGAGGCGGGGGAGGCGAGAGGCGAGAGGCGAGAGGCGAGAGGCGAGAGGCGAGAGGCGAGGGGCGAGGGGCGAGGGGCGAGGGGCGAGGGGCGAGGGGCGAGGGGCGAGGGGCGAGGGGCGAGGGGCGAGGGGCGAGGAGAGCGCGGCGGAGGGCGCACCGACAGCCAGCCCGCGGGTGTAGGGACCAGTGGAGGCGGAGCACCCGGGCCCACGGGTCGGGCTGCTGCCGGCAAAGATGCGGACAGGGGAGCGGACGGCGCGGAGGGAATTGAGTGCGAGGCGGACGCGGCGGAGGTCGCGCTATCCGCGGTCGGCAGCCCGTGCTTCCGATGTTCGCGGTTCGCGCGCGGAAGGAAGGCCGCCGGCGCGGCGAGGATCGACCCGCCCTGTCACTCCCGCACCCGCCGCTGGCGCCTGCGTCTGGCATTTCCGCATGGGCGCCGCCGCCCCTCCCTTGCGCCGGGGCCGTGCTTCCTGCGCCGCAGGGCAGAGCGGCGGCATCTGTTTCACGTGAAACACGTCGCGTCGCTCTCAGCGCTTCTCGAGCGCCGCCGTCACCGTTGCCGGCACCGTCGTGCCGTGGAACGACCACGCGGACTCCTCCCGGAACGAGAGGCGCAGCAGGCTGCCGTCCAGAACGTAGCCCACCGTGTCCGCGGCCCCTCCGCCGGAAATGATCAGGTTGCCGCTCTCGGCGCGCGCCGTGCCCGCGACGGTCGTGTCGTTCACCGGGCTGAGCAGTTGCAGCTGCGCCGCCCCGTTTCCTGACAGGGTGAGGTACACGGAGGCAAGGCCCTGCGCGACCAGGTTGATCGTGTCGGCGGCGTTCGAGGTCGAGTGCAGCGTCAGGCCGCAGCCGTCCGCCACACAGTTGCCATCCGCCGCCCAGGAGCCGACCAGCTCCGCCGGCACCCCCGAGGTCGGGCCCGTCCCATCGCCGCCTCCGCAGGCGGCGAGGAGCAGGGCGCCGAGGCAGCCGGCGACGGCGGACACGGAGAAGCGAACGGCAAAGCGCATGGCGGCTCCTGAAAGAGGTGGACGTCACAATCTCCGCGTCCACGGCGGCAGGGTCAAGGCGCCACTCGCCCCATCCCGCTATCGCGGCGCCCCCGCCGGGCGCGCACGAACGCGCCTGCCCGTCACGCGCCGCGTGGACCCAATTGGCGAACCCGCTCGAGGTCAGGGCGGCAAACCTGGTCAGGGAGGCCACCGTCGAATGCGGTCGCGCGCGCGAGGGCACGGCCGGGACGTTTTGCGAGCGGCAAGCCGCGGAGGCCGAGGTCGCGCGGGCGGTCGTTGCGGCCGCGCGTTCTTTACCGGCCCCTCCAGCGGGGATATATTGGGCCTCCCGCGACGGTCTCACTGAAGCGCCGAGGCGCATGTCCCGCATCATCGCGATCGCGAACCAGAAGGGCGGAGTGGGCAAGACCACGACCGCGATCAACCTCGGCGCCTGCCTGGCGGTCGCCGAGAAGCGTACGCTCCTGATCGACATGGACCCGCAGGGGAACGCCACCAGCGGGGTCGGCGTGGACAAGGCTTCGGTCGCCCGGACGGTCTACGATGTCCTGGTTGACGGGGCACCGCTCGATTCGGCCATCGTGTCGGAGGTCCATTTCCCGTACCTGGACGTGGTGCCCTCGAGCCAGGACCTGGTGGGCGCGGAGGTCGAGCTCGTGGACCGGCCGGAACGCGAGATGATGCTGAGGCGGGCCCTGCGGTCGGTTCGGGACCAGTACGACTTCGTACTCGTGGACTGTCCCCCTTCGCTGGGGCTGCTGACGCTCAACACGCTGTCGGCCGCGGACGCGGTGCTGATCCCGATCCAGTGCGAGTTCTACGCGCTCGAGGGGCTGTCACAGCTTCTGAACACGGTGCGGCTGGTCCAGCGTAACCTCAATCCTCGCTTACAGATAGACGGTGTTCTGCTGACCATGTACGATCAGCGCCTGAATCTGTCGAAGCAGGTGGCGGACGAGGCGAAGGAGTACTTCGGCAGTCGGGTCTACCGGACGGCGATCCCGCGAAACGTGAGGCTGGCGGAGGCGCCGAGCTTCGGGAAGCCGATCGTCCTGTACGACATTCTGTTCAACGGGGGCGCAGAGCTACCTCGCCCTGGCGCGAGAGGTGATCGCGCGGGGCAAGGCACCGCAGGTGAACCCCGCGTCCGGGCACGACGGCGACCGTCGTGCGACGGCGGACTGAATCAATGGCGCGGCGAGACCGGCTCGGGAAGGGGCTCGGCGCCCTGCTGGGGGAATACCTCGGCGAGGACGGCCCGGGAGAGGCGGGCTCCTCGCGAAAGATCGCGGTGTCCGCGATCGCGCCGAACCCGTTCCAGCCGCGGCGCGAGTTCTCGGACGAGGAGTTGTCGGAGCTGGCGGCGTCGATCCGGGAGAACGGGCTGCTGCAGCCGATCGTGGTGCGTCCTGCGCCGGAGGGGACGGGGAGCGAATGGGAGCTGGTGGCGGGAGAGCGGCGCTGGCGCGCCGTGACGCGGCTGGGCTGGCGAGAGGTTCCGGCGATCACGCGAGAGGTGGACGACCGGACGCTCCTGGTGCTCGCGCTGGTGGAGAACCTGCAGCGCTCGGGGCTGAACGCACTGGAGGAGGCCGAGGGCTACCAACGTCTACAGGAGGAGTTCAAGCTGTCGCACCAGAGCATCGCCGAGGCGGTCGGGAAGGACCGCTCGACGGTGACGAACACGCTGCGCCTGCTGCAGCTTCCGTCCTCCGTCCGCCGCCTGGTGGCGGCGGGGCGGCTCAGCGCGGGGCACGCGCGTGCGCTGCTGGGGGCGGGGAACGAGCATCGCATGGCGGATCTGGCCCGGAAGGCGGCGGAGGAGGGGTGGAGCGTCCGCGACATGGAAGCGCGCGTGCAGGGCGCCCGTCCGGCCGCCCGGGGTCGGCGTGCCGCGCGGCCGCGGCCGGCGGCGGAGCAGCAGCTGGAGGATGAGCTCCAGCGCAGGCTAGGCACGCCTGCGCGGATCCGGCCAAGCAGGGGCGGCAAGGGTCGAATCGAGATTCCGTACTACAGCGCGGATGATTTCGAGCGGCTGTTCGAGCTGCTGGTCGGGAAGGCCGCCACCGACGTGGTTTCCTGAAGCGGGCGGGGCATGGACGACCGGAAGCTCACGTTTATCGTCGTGCCGCACGGGGACCTCGAGACCCGCACGTTCGGCATCAGCTATGGCAAGCTGAAGATGCTGCTGGGGGCGGGCGTGCTGGTGCTCGTGCTCTTCGTCGTCATGGTCTCGTCCTGGTGGTACGTGGCCGCGCAGGCGTCGCGAGTAGCGGGCCTGGAGCGGGAGGTGCACCGGCTCGAGCTCGAGCGCGCCCGGGTGGCCGAGCTGGCCAGGACGCTCGAGCAGGTGCAGGCGCAGTACCAGAAGGTCCGCCAGCTGCTCGGCGCCGATTCGACCGCCCGACAGGGTCAGACGATCCTGCCCCCGCTCGACCGGGCGCCGGCAGACAGCCCGGCAGCCGCCCCGTCCGCGCGCGGGTCCACCTCCGCCGCTCCCATTCGTCCCGAGGCGAGCGCGGCTCGCCGGGTGGCGCACGGGGCGAAGGGCAGCTCGTAGCCGCGGCGGGCGCCGGCCGGCCGCCGGGGGCCGGCGTTGCCATCGCAAAGGAGAAACCCACATGGCCAGAGACAAGCAGACGGCGGAGGCGCCGCGCGAAGCGGCGATCTCGATCATAGGACCCGGTATGCGTGTCATCGGCGACTGTGAGACCGAGGGCACGCTCCGCATCGAGGGCACCGTCGAAGGGAAGGTCCGCGCCGGGAAGGCCGTCGTGATCGGGAAGGATGGCGTCGTCGAGGGCGACGTCTTCACCCAGGATGCCGTCGTCGGAGGACGCGTCAACGGCACCATCCTGGCCGAAAGCCGGCTCGAGCTGCAGGCAACCTGCCTCATCGAGGGGGAAGTTCGCGCCCGAAGGATCAAGCTCGATGAGGGCGGCCGGGTCAACGGACAGATCCAGACCGGCAATGTGCAGGTGCCGCCTGCGACCGCGCCCCGGCTCGAGCCCGGCGGACCCCGGCCCGCGCGCGGAGGGCAGGCGCTGCCGGAACACGGCCCGCCCACACACGCGGCGCCGGCCGGGCCGGCCGCCTGAGCCAGGGTTCGGCGCGTGCGCAGGGGCTCCCCCTTACCGTCTGCGAACTCTGCTTCCGTGCGGGGTTTCGCGCCCGAATACGTCGGCACCGAGAGGGATTGTCCACATATCGTGGAAACGTCGCAACTCCTTGTGCGGCAATAGCTTGAATCATTAACGCCATTTTTTCACATCTGGCTGTGGATAACATCCCCCGCCTTTTCCACATCACCTGGACCGCCCGTGCGGGCGCCAGAACGGGGCCGCCGGAATGGAACTCAGCGAGCTGACGTCGTACCTGAACGAGTACCTGAGCATCGACGCGCTGCCCGATTCGGCGGTGGCGCTGAACGGGCTGCAGGTGGAGAACGGGGGCGAGGTGAAGCGGATCGCGGTGGCGGTGGATGCGAGCGAGGCGGCGATTGGGGGAGCGGCAGCGGGCGGCTGTGATCTGCTGCTGGTTCACCATGGGCTGTTCTGGGGAGGGCTGCAGCCGGTTCGGGGCCGCTCGTACCGCAAGCTCAAGCTGTTGCTGGACCGGGACATAGCGGTGTACAGCGCACACATTCCGCTGGACGTGCACCCGGAGGTTGGCAACAACGTGGTGCTCGCGCGGGAGCTGGGGGTGGAGGTGAGGGGGGCGTTCGGGCTCTACAAGGGGACGACGACGCTGGGTGTCTGGGGGGAGCTCGAGCTGCGCCGGGAAGCACTCGCCGCCCGTCTGGACGAGCTGCTCGGTGGCCGCGTCCGCCTTGTGGCCGGTGGCCCGGAGCGCGTGCATCGGGTGGGGATCATCTCGGGGGCGGCGGCCGGAATGATTGCGGACGCGGTGGCGCTCGGGCTGGACGCCTTCGTGACGGGGGAGGGCGCGCACCACACGTACTTCGACGCCATGGAGGAGCGGGTGAACGTGTACTACGGGGGTCACTACGCGACGGAGACCTGGGGAGTGAAGGCGCTTGCGGCGCACCTGGAGGCGCGGTTCGGAATTTCGTGGGAGTTCCTGGACCTCCCGACTGGGATGTAGAGAGCGGGGCGCATCGGGGGGCCAGCGGAGGGCGGAGAAGGCTCGGAAACCAGCAATCACGAGGGGCGAATGGGAGCGATGGCGCGCAGGACCGTCTGGATGGCGGCGGCCGGGCTGCTGGCGTGGGCTCCGGGGGCGGCTGCGCAGGCGACGAGGGTGGATTCCCGGGCGGAGCGTGCGCCGGCCGCGTCGCCTTCAGCGATTCCGGATCCCGACGGCTATCTGGGGTTCACGCTGGGATCGGACCGTCACCTCGCGGACTGGAAGCAGATCAGCGGGTACTTCGAGGCGCTGGCGGAGGCGAGCGCGCGAGTTCGGCTGGACACGCTGGGCAAGACGACGCTCGGGCGGCCGTTCATCATGCTAACGATCGCGGAGCCGGGGACGCTCGCGCACCTGGAGCGGTACCGGGAGATTCAGCGGAAGCTGGCCGATCCGCGGCTCGTGCAGGGAGAGGCGGAGGCGGAGCGGCTGATCTCGGAGGACAAGGCGGTCGTGCTGATCACGGCGGCGATCCATTCCACGGAGGTGGGCGGCTCGCAGGTGCCGCTACGGATCGCGTACCGCCTGGCCACGTCCAACACGCCGGAGGACCTTGCGATCCTGCACGACGTGATCCTGCTGCTGATCCCGAACCTGAATCCGGACGGCACGCAGATGGTGGTGGACTGGTACCGGAGCACGCTCGGGCAGCCGTGGGAGGGTGCCTCGCCGCCGTTCCTGTACCACTGGTACACGGGACACGACGACAACCGGGACTGGTACGCGTTCACGCAGACGGAGACGCGGCTGACGGTGGAGAAGGCGTACAACGTCTGGCATCCGCAGATCGTGCACGACATCCACCAGCAGGGCTCCGAGGGATCGCGCTTCTTCCTCCCGCCGTTCATGGATCCTTGGGAGCCGAACGTGGACCCGATCCTGACGGAGGGGGTGAACCAGCTCGGCAGCTACATGGCGTGGCGGGTCGGGCAGGAGGGCCTTCCGGGGGTGGTGATCAACAGCACGTACGACGCCTGGACGCCGGCGCGCGCCTACCAGCACTACCACGGTGCGGTGCGCATCCTGAGCGAGACCGCGTCCGCCGACATGGCGACGCCGATCACGGTGCCGTTCGACTCGCTGCGTCGCGGGCGCGGCTTCGATGCGCGCGAGGCGACGTGGAACTTCCCCGACCCGTGGCCTGGCGGGGAGTGGCACCTCTCCGACATCCTGCGCTACCAGGAGGCGGGCGCGTTCGCGCTGCTGGACAACGCGGCCGAGAACCGGGAGTACTGGCTGCGCTCGTTCTATCGCGTGGGCCGAAAAGCGGTCGCCGGGTGGAAGCGGTGGCCGGAGGCGTGGGTGGTGCCGGCGGTGCAGGCGGACTCGACAGCGGTCGCCGAGCTGCTGCGCATCCTGACCACCGCGCAGGTGGAGGTGCGGCGGGCGGAGTCGCCGTTCACGGCCGGGGGCCGACGCTATCCGGCAGGGACGTACGTGATCCCGATGCGGCAGCCGTACGCCTCCTTCGCGCAGGCGGTGCTCGAGCGGCAGGACTACCCGGACCTCCGGCTCTACCCGGGCGGCCCGCCAAAGCCGCCATACGACGTGACGGCCCAGACGCTGCCGCTGCTCCTCGGGGTGGAGGCGGTGCAGGCGCGCGACCTGGAGCCGGGGCCGGACGCGCTCTCGCTCTCCGCCCCGATCGCCACGCCGGAGGTGCGGACGGTGGCGGAGGGGCTGTCGAGGGGAACGACGCCCCGGCCGCCGCGCATCGCGGTCTACCAGAGCTACGCGCCTTCCATGGACGAGGGCTGGACGCGCTGGGTGCTGGACCGCTACCGGATCCCGTTCACGACGGTCCACGATGGCGATGTCCGGGCGGGCGGCCTGGCGGGCAAATACGATGCGGTGATCCTGCCGTCGGAGTCGTCCGTGGCGCTGTATTCCGGCCGGCGCCCGGGCACGCTCCCGGAGAAGTACACCGGGGGACTCGGCGAGGCCGGAACCAGCGCGCTGCTGCGCTTCGTCCAGGATGGCGGGACACTGATCACGCTCGAGGAGGCGTCCCGCTACGCGATCGATCACCTGGGCGTTCCGCTCACGGACGTGGTGGCTGGGCTTCCGCCGCGGGAGTTCTACATCCCGGGCTCGATCCTGAGCCTCGATCTGGTCGCGGCGGACCCGCTCACCGCGGGGATGCCGGCGCACGCGGCCGCGTGGTTCGGCCGGCGCGGGATGGCGTTCGCCGTGCGGGGGGATTCGGCGCGGATTCTCGCGCGCTACGGCGCTTCCCCCACGCTGCTCTCCGGCTGGGCGTTGGGAGGAGAGAAGGTGGCGGGCCAGGGCGCGCTCGTGGATGTGCCCGTCGGCAGGGGCCGCGTGGTGCTGTTCGGCTTCGAGCCCCAGTACCGGGGACAGCCGATGGCGACGTTCCCGCTCCTCTTCAACGCGCTTCGCCGCTCGGTCCGGGGCGAGCCGCGGGCGTCGGGGCCGTGAGCCGTGAGGAGGCCGGGCGCCGCCGCATCCTGCTCGTCGATGACAACGCTCTGACGGCGGAGGCGACGGCCGCGGTGTTGCGCGTGGGCGGCCACAATGTGCGCGTGGCCACGCGGGCCGGCGAGGCGCTGGCGGGCTTCGCTCCGGGCAGCGTGGATCTCCTGTTGACGGATCTGGGATTGCCCGATGTGGATGGCTGGCAGCTGATCGATCGGCTGCGACGGATCGATCCGGCGCTCCGCGTGGGGGTGATCACGGGGCTGGAGGGGGTGTCGCGCGAGGAGGCGGAGGCGCGCGGAATCGAGCTGGTCCTTCTGAAGCCGGTCCCTCCGGAGGAGCTCCTGGAACAGATCGCGGCGCTTGGCTGAGAACCGGCAGCGGCCGGGGAACCATGACCGGGCGCGGCGAGTTGCGGGCGGCTGCGGGACCGCTACAGCCGCTCAGGACTTCGAGAGGAACGCCTTCGCCTCCTGCTCGTAGCCGGGGAGCACCTGCGCGTGGTCCCTGTACTCGGGCAGGTCCTTCGACCGCTGCGCCGCGTAGACGTCCACGAGGTGCTGGTAGTACCCGCGGGCGGCATCCCGCTGCCCCTGCGCCAGGGCGGCTTCGGCCGCCGCTCCGAGCGCGAGGATGTTGTCGGGGGCGCCGGCGAGGACCTTCTCGGCGGTCGCACGGGCGGCCGCCGCGTCGCCCTGCATGTTCTGGAGCAGGCTGAGGTGATAGAGCCCATCGTCGTCGAGGGGCTCCGCCATCTGGTATGCCTGGATGCCCATCGGCAGGAAGAAGGCGGCGCGGGACGAGTCTCCGGACTCCTTGAGCTGCATGATGTGGTTGAAGAGTCGGTCCGCCTGCTCGCGGGGCGAGCCGGTGAGCGGGGGCGGTGTCCCCTCCGCGGCGCCACCCGTCCCGGGCGCGCCCATGTCCCCGACTTCGGGCGCCGGCATTGCGGAAGCGACAGGGGCGGCGCCGGAACCAGCGCGCGAGCGGGAGGCGGGGAGCGTCAGGACGACGATCAGCGCCACCAGCGCAGCGCCGGTGATATACCAGGGGAGGTTCGAGCCCTGGCGCCTGAGCGGCTCGCCGCAGCTCGTGCAGAAGCGGGCGCCCGGCACCACCGGCCCCTTGCATGCAGGGCACGTCGCCTTCAGCGGCGTGCCGCACTCCGGGCAGTATGCGCCGGAGGATTCCGTCTGGCAGGAAGGACAGATCATAGGGGTGGAAGCTTAACCGGGCGCGCAGGTTGCGTCCAGTGCGGATCGGGCGCGGGCGTGGCCGGCGCACCGGGCCTCCCGTATCTTCCGGCGATGCGGGTGTTCCTTACGGGCGGCACCGGTCTGCTGGGCTCCCACGTGGCGGAGCACCTGCGCGCGCGCGGCCACACGGTCGTGGCGCTGGTCCGCCCCACCAGCCGGACCGAACACCTCCGGCGCGTAGGCGCGGAGCTCGTGACGGGCGACCTCACAGACCCGGAGCCGGCGCTCGCCCGGGCGGCGGGAGGGTGCGACGCCACGATCCACGCGGCCGCGCTGCTCTACCGCAGGGACGCGACGGAGGTGGACTACCAGGCGGTGAACGTGGATGCGACGGAGCGGCTGCTCCGCGCCGCCGGCGCCGCGGGCGCGCGACGCGCGGTCCTGGTGTCCAGCACGGCGGTCTACGGGGCCGGCGAGCCCGGCGAGCTCCACACGGAGGACTCCTGGTTACGGCACCCGCCGCCGGCTCGAGTTCAGTATGCGCGCTCCAAGCGGGAGGGCGAGCAGGCGGCGTGGCGGCTGCACGGGGCGGGAGTCGTCCGGCTCAGCACGGTGCGGCCGGGTGTGCTGTACGGTGAGCGCGACCGCTGGTTCACGGCGGCGCTGGCGCGCACCGTTGGCTGGCCCGCCGTGCCGCTGCCCGCCGGCGGACGATGCACGGTCCCCGTGGTGTACGCCGGCAACGCTGCGGTGGGCGTGGTCGCGGCGCTGGAGCGGGAGGAGGCGGTGGGAGAGGCATACAACCTGTCCGAGGATGCGCCGTTGACGGTTCGCGCACTGATCGAGAACTTCGCCCGCGGGCTGAGCCGCAGGCCCGTGCTGGTGGCGGTGCCGGGCTGGGCGGTGCTCGCTGTGGCGGCGGTCGGAGACGGGATCCTTCGCCTCCTCCCGGCGGCGCGCGGCGCGGATGCGGATCTTCGGCGCGCGGCGCGACGGCTCCTCGAGGACAACGCGTATCCGGCGGAGAAGGCGCGCCGCGCGCTGGACTGGGGAGCGCGGGTTCCGCCGGCCCTGGCGCTCGAGCGGACGGCGCGGTGGTGGCTGGGGATGCACGCGGGCGCGGAGGAGGTTGGCCAGAGATGAGCGAGCGGGATCGGGGCAAGGGCGAGGTGGTCTTCGAGGCGGAGCCTGAGGAGGTCAAGGCGCTCAAGCCGCCGCCTGGCCGGCGCACGGAGGACGAGCAGCTGCTGGCGGGGCGTGCCGGGCAGCCGCCCACCGCGCAGGACTACACGAAGGATGCGTGGCGGGTGTTCCGGATCATGGGCGAGTTCGTGGAAGGCTTCGACACGCTGGTGGCGATCGGCCCGGCCGTCACGGTGTTCGGCAGCGCGCGCACGCTGCCCGACGATCCGATCTACGCGGCGGCGGAGGAGACGGCGCGGCTGCTGGCGCAGGAAGGCTTCGCGGTGATCACGGGAGGTGGTCCCGGGATCATGGAGGCGGCGAACAAGGGTGCCTACGAGGCCGGCGGCGAATCGGTGGGGTGCAACATCGAGCTGCCGTTCGAGCAGGGGATGAACGCGTACGTCGAGACCGCGATCAACTTCCGGTACTTCTTCGTGCGGAAGACGATGTTCGTGAAGTACGCGGAAGCGTTCGTGATCTTTCCGGGCGGCTTCGGCACGATGGATGAGCTCTTCGAGGCGCTCACGCTGATCCAGACCGGCAAGGTCCGCAACTTCCCGGTGATCCTCTTCGGCAGTGCGTACTGGGGTGGGCTGTTGGGGTGGCTGAAGAACTCGATGATGGCGGAGGGCAAGATCGCGCCGGAGGACCTGAAGCTGCTGATCGTGACCGATTCGCCGGAAGAGGCGGCGCGGCACGTGGTGGACTGCTACGACCGTCTCTGCTTCGAGGCCGCGCAGGCGTCGGAGGGCGCGCGGGAGGAGGCCGCGCGGGAAGGACGGCTGCGGCACAACCGCGGGGGGTTCAAGCCGCCGGTCCCGCCGACGCGGGTGCCGGTGAACCAACGGGAGAGCAATGGGAGCTAGGAGCCGTTTCCTGTCGGGCGCGCGCATCCAGCCGCGCCGGATCACGGCGGAGACCTCGCTGGTAGACCTGATCGACGGGGCGTTCCTCGCCTACAACGGCGCGCGGCTGCAGGAGGGCTGCCGGCTGTTCACGCGGAAGATGCTCGAGGACGACGTGACGGTCGGGGTCTCCCTGACGGGGGCGCTCACGCCGGCCGGGCTGGGGATGAGCGCGCTGATTCCGCTGATCGAGGCGGGGTTCATCGACTGGATCGTCTCCACCGGGGCCAACCTGTACCACGACACACACTTCGGCCTCGGGCTGGAGATGCGCCAGGGCAACCCGTTCGTCTCGGACGTGGTGCTGCGGGAGGAAGAGGTCGTGCGCATCTACGACGTCTTCTTCGACTACTCCGTCCTGCTCGACACGGACGCCTTCTTCCGCACGATCATCACGGCGCCGGAGTTCCAACGCCCGATGTCCACGGCGGAGTTCCACCACCTGTGCGGCGGCTACATCGCGGAGCGGCAGAAGAAGCTGGGCCAGAGGGACACCTCGCTGCTGGCCGCGTGCCACGAGCACGACGTGCCGGTCTACACCTCCTCGCCCGGCGACTCGTCGATCGGCATGAACGTGGCGGCCATGGCGCTGGACGGGAACGACCTGCGGCTGGACCCGAGCGCGGACGTGAACGAGACCGCCTCGATCGTGCTGGACGCGAAGCGGCGAGGCGGGCGGAGCGCCGTGCTCATCTTCGGTGGCGGCAGCCCGAAGAACTTCATGCTGCAGACCGAGCCGCAGATCCAGGAGGTGCTCGGCATCGAGGAGAAGGGGCACGACTACTTCCTGCAGTTCACCGACGCCCGGCCGGACACCGGCGGCCTGTCCGGCGCCACGCCCGCGGAGGCCGTCAGCTGGGGGAAGATCGATCCGGACCAGCTGCCGGACGCGGTGGTCTGCTACACGGACGCCACGATCGCGCTGCCGCTCCTCGCGGCGTACGCGCTCGCGAGCCACGCGCCGCGGGAGCCGAAGCGGCTGTTCCGGCGGCGCGAGGAGATGCTCACGCGGCTGCGCGCGGAGCACGGGCGTTCCCCGCGCCGCGACTCCGCCGGGGAGCACCCGCACGGCATGCTCGAGCGCGACCGGTAGGAGAGGGGTGAGGGTCGCGATCACCGGCTCGACGGGCCTGATCGGCTCGGCGTTCCGCCGCGTCTGGGAGGCGGCCGGCCACGACATCACGGCCGTTGTGCGCCACCGCCGTCCGGCGGACGCGCGCCGGTCGATCGAATGGCGTCCCTCGGAGGGCACGATCGACGCGGCCGGTCTCGAAGGGCACGAGACGGTCGTCCACCTCGCCGGCGAGAGCATCTTCGGGCTGTGGACCGCGGCCAGGCGCCGGCGGATCCTGGTGAGCCGAACGCGGGGCACGCGGCTTCTCGCCGAGGCGCTCGCCCGGCTCCAACGCCCCCCCTCACTGCTGCTCTCCGCCTCCGCGTTCCATTACTACGCCGAAGGAGAGGGCGGCCCGGAGGTGGACGAGACGTCCCCGCCCGGCCGGGGGTTCCTCGCGCAGGTGACACAGGAGTGGGAGGCCGCCACGGCGCCCGCCGAAGCGGCGGGGATTCGCGTCGTGCACATGCGGTTCGGACTCGTGCTCAGCCGCCGCGGGGGAGCCCTCGCCGCGATGCTGCCGGTGTTCCGGCTCGGGCTGGGCGGCCCGGTCGGCGGCGGGCGCCAGGTCTGGAGCTGGATCGTGCTGGACGAGATCGCATGGGCGGCCCTGCACCTGGTCGGGAAGGAGGCCGTCCGCGGCCCGGTGAACTTCGTCACCCCCAATCCGGTCACGAACCGGGAGTTCACGCATACGCTGGGGCGCGTGGTGCACCGGCCGACGCCGCTCGCGGCGCCCGCCTTCGCCGTGAAGCTGGCGGCGGGCCAGATGGGCGAGGAGCTGCTGCTGATGGGCGCCCGCGTGCGCCCGCACAAGCTGCTCGAGAGCGGATACTCCTTCCGCTGGCCGGACCTCGAGCTCGCGTTGAGGGATGCCGTGGCCGGCAAGGTCTAGGGACGCAGGGCCGGGGCGCACCGGAGGCGGGGCGCGGGCCGGGATGGCACGCGCATCGCATGAAAGCCACCCGGCTCGTTTCTCCCTCGGTTCCCTGGCTCCCGGAGGCCCCAGCATGCTCACGAAGCGCAACTTCAAGAAGGAGAAGAAGGTGAAGGTCACGTTCGCCCTGCCGGCGGGCACGGCACGCGATCACGCCCACGTGGTCGGCGACTTCAACGACTGGCAGGCAGCCACCCCGATGAAGAGGCAGAAGGACGGCAGCCTGCGGGTGACGGTGGACCTGGAGCCGGGGGAGGCCTACCAGTTCCGCTACCTGATCGACGGCGACAACTGGATGAACGATCCGGACGCGGATGCCTACGTGGACAACCCGTTCGGCTCGCAGAACTGCGTGCTGCGCACGTGATTTCCCAGCCGGCCGGCCGCCCCCGGGTGTCGTTGCAGGGGGTTTCGGGGCGGTGTATCTTGTGGGGCTCGGGCAGATAGCGGATTCGGGCGCCCGCCGGCGCGAACGGTGGACCGGCGCGGCCGGCCCGGGTGGGCGGTCCAGACGCGAGGAACGCGATGGCTGGGAACGGCGATGCGGCGCGAGGCTACGCGCCGCACGGCAAGGATACAGGGATCGTGAAGTCGAAGGGGACGGCGCGGCTGCCGATCCTCGAGGGTGAGGCACTGCCGCTCACGACGCGCAAGCCGCAGTGGCTGCGCGTCCGCTCGCCCGGCGGGCCGAACTACCTGCGGCTCAAGAGGCTCATGCGAGGTCAGCGCCTCCACTCCGTGTGCGAGGAGGCGGGCTGCCCGAACATCGGCGAATGCTGGGAGGCGGGAACGGCGACGTTCCTGATCCTTGGGGATGTGTGCACGCGGGCGTGCAAGTACTGCGCGATCGCGCATGGCATGCCGACGGAGCTGGACTGGGACGAGCCGAGGCGGGTGGCGGAGGCGGTGGCGGCGCTGGAGCTCGCGCACGTCGTGGTCACGAGCGTGAACCGCGACGAGCTGGCCGACGGCGGCGCGGCAGTGTTCGCGGCGCTGATCGAGCAGACGCGGGAAGTGCGTCCCGAATGCACGATCGAGGTGCTGATCCCGGACTTCAAGGGGGATGAGGCGGCGCTCGAGACGGTGGTTCGCGCGCGGCCGGACATCCTGGCGCACAACCTCGAGACGGTGGAGCGGCTGCACCCCTGGGCGCGGCCGGGTGGACGGTACTGGCGGAGCATCTCGCTGCTCGGCGCGGCCAAGCGAATGGACCCGGGCATGCTCACGAAGTCGGGGCTCATGCTGGGGCTGGGCGAGGCGCGGGAGGAGATCCGGCGGGCGATGGCGGACCTGCGCAAGGCGTCGGTGGACATCCTGACGGTGGGGCAGTATCTGCGCCCGTCCAGCCACCACGCTCCGGTGGCGCGCTTCGTCACGCCCGAGGAGTTCGGGGAGTGGAAGCGGGTGGGGGAGGCGGAGCTGGGCTACCGTCACGTGGAGTCGGGGGCGCTGGTCCGCTCGAGCTACCATGCCGAGAGGCAGGCGCGCACCGTGCAGGCGGGCGGGGTCGGGGAGATCGCCGAGATCCTCGAGGCCGACATCCCCGCGCCCGCCGAGATCGTGAACGCGGCAGAGGCTCGCGGGCTCGTCCAGCTGGAGGATCGGCGCGAAGCGGCGGGCGGCTAGGCGAAGCATCGAGACGGCCGTTCCCATCCGGAGCGGGCGAGCGGGGAGAGCCGGGGACGGCTCCCCGCCCTCCCGCTTCTTGTTGGCGGATGCAGTGCTCGAAGAGGGCGAGACGAACCGGCGGCGGGCGCGTCGCCGACAGGGAGTGCCCCATGGCGGATGCGAAGACCACCACGAAGAAGACGCAGGCGACGGCCAGCGGCAACGGCCGGCAGCTCGGGGGGCTGGATGAGGAGGCCCTGCTGGAGCTGCTCCGGAAGATGCTGCTCGGGCGCCGATTCGAGGAGAAGAGCGCCGAGTCGTACGCGCTCGGCAAGATCGGCGGGTTCTGCCACCTCTACATCGGGCAGGAGGCGGTGGCGGTGGGCGCGCTGAGCGTGCTGCGGCCGGACGACTACGTGATCACGGCATACCGTGAGCACGTGCAGGCGCTGGTGAAGGGAGTGCCCCCGAAGGCGGTGCTGGCGGAGCTGTACGGGCGGGTGGACGGCACATCCCACGGCAAGGGCGGCTCGATGCACATCTACAGCGCCGAGCACAATTTCATGGGCGGGTGGGGGATCGTGGGCGGGCAGATCCCGATGGCGACCGGCATCGGCTGGGGCATCAAGTACCGGGAGGAGGACCGGGTCTGCCTGTGCTTCCTGGGGGAGGCGGCGGTGAACCAGGGCGCGTTCCACGAGTCGCTCAACATGGCGGCGCTGTGGAAGCTGCCGGTGATCTACATCGTGGAGAACAACCGCTTCGGGATGGGCACGGCCTGGGAGCGGGCATCGTCGCTGTACGACATCGCGCAGAAGGCGCACGCCTACGACATGCCGTCCTCGGTAGCCGACGGCATGGACGTGTTCGACATGCGGGCGAAGGTGCAGGAGGCGGTCGGGCGGGCGCGCTCCGACTCGACGCCGACGCTGATCGAGGCGCGCTGCTACCGCTTCATGGGACATTCGATGTCGGATCCGGTGAGCGGCGTGTACCGGACGAAGCAGGAGGTGGAGGAGGCGAAGAAGAAGGATCCGATCCGGATCTTCATCGACCGGGTGAAGGATGGGGGGATGCTGTCGGACGAGACGCTGCAGGGAATCGACGAGGCGGTGAAGCGGGAGGTGGAGGAGGCGGCCGAGTTCGCCGACCAGTCGCCCGAGCCGTCGGCGGAGGACCTGTACAAGGACGTGTACGCGGAGCTGAACGAGCACGGCCGCCTCTTCTTCGACCGGCAGGACCGGGTGGAGGGCTAGCCGATGTCCACGATCACGTACCGCGAGGCGCTCAACGCCGCGCTGGACGAGGAAATGGCGCGCGATCCCGATGTCTTCCTGATGGGCGAGGAGGTCGGGATGTACAACGGCGCCTACAAGGTCTCGAAAGGGCTCCTCGAGAAGTACGGTGAGAGACGGGTGGTAGACACGCCGATCACGGAGCTCGGCTTCACCGGGCTCGGCGTGGGCGCGGCGATGGTGGGGCTGCGCCCGGTCATCGAGTTCATGACCTTCAACTTCTCGCTCCTGGCCACCGACCAGGTGTTCAACAGCGCGGCCAAGCTGCACTACATGACGGCGGGGCAGTTCAGTTGCCCGATCGTCTTCCGCGGCCCGACCGGCGCCGCGCTGCAGCTCTCCGCCCAGCACTCGCAGGCGCTGGAGTCGATGTACGCGCACTTCCCCGGCCTGAAGATCGTCACGCCGGCGACCCCGGCGGACGCGAAGGGGCTGCTCAAGGCGGCGATCCGGGACGACGACCCCGTCGCCTTCTTCGAGGGCGAGCTGCTCTACGCGCTGAAGGGGGAGGTCCCCGATGACGACGACTACGTGGTGCCGCTCGGTGTGGCCGACGTGAAGCGGGAGGGCGGCGACGTCAGCATCATCACGCACGGCAAGATGGTACATGTGGCGTTGCAGGCCGCGGCGCGGCTCGAGCGCGATGGCGTCTCGGCCGAGGTGCTGGACCTGCGCTCGCTACGCCCGCTGGACGTGGCGGCGATCCGCGCGACGATCTCCAGGACGAACCGCGCGATCTACCTGGAGGAGGGCTGGCCTTACATGGGCGTGGGCGGCTCGATCGCGAGCATCATCCAGGAGGAGAGCTTCGACGACCTGGACGCGCCGGTGCTGCGGGTGACCCAGGCCGACGTGCCGATGCCGTACAGCAGGAACCTGGAGAAGCTGGCGAAGCCGTCGGTGGAGCGGGTGGTGGAGGCGTGTAACAGGGTGATGTACAGGGATTAGGGGATCCTGAATCCCTGGTCCGGCCCGTGGTCCCCGGAACACGAGGTGAGGATGGCGACGAAGGTCCACATGGAGGCGCTTTCCCCGACCATGGAGGAGGGGCAGCTGGTCCGCTGGCTGAAGCAGGAGGGGGACCAGGTGGCGGAGGGCGACGTTCTGGCGGAGATCGAGACCGACAAGGCCACCATGGAGCTGGTGGCGCGAGGCGCGGGGGTGCTCCGGAAGCAGCTGTTGCCGGAGGGCGCGAGCGCGCCCGTGGGCGCGGTGATCGGCGTCGTCGCGGGGGCGGACGAGGACATCTCCAGCATCCTTGCAGAGGCGCCGACGAGCGCCGGGCAGCCGGCCCATGGCGGGGAGTCGGAGGCGGCGCCGGAATTGGCCGCGGCGGCGGCGGTATCGGCGGCCGGTGAGTCGGAGCGGGACGAGGCGGCCGCCGGCGTCCAGGCTGCCGTGCAGGCGCCGAGCCGCCCCGCCACACCGACTCCCCCGTCCGCTCCCGCCGGACGTGCATCCACGCCGGCGAGCGGCGGCGAGGCCACGGGGAACGGGGCAGAGCGCGGCGGCCGGGTAAAGGCTTCGCCGCTCGCGCGGCGACTAGCCGCCGAGGCGGGGCTCGAGTTGAACTCGGTGCGTGGCACGGGTCCGGGCGGGAGGATCACGAAGCGCGACATCGAGGGCGCGCGCGAGCGGGCGCCGCAGCGCGGGGCGGCCGCGCCCGCGGCGGCGGCAGCGCGTGGCGCAGCGCCCGCGGCCGCGGCCGCCCCGGCGCTCCGCGAGGCGAGCGAGCGGCCGGAGGTCGAGGAGGTCCCGGTCAGCCAGATGCGGAAGACGATCGCGAAGCGGCTCGTCACCTCGATCGGGCCGGTGCCCACCTTCTACCTCACCGTCGAAGTGGACATGGGGCACATGAGCGAGGCGCGGGCGCGGATCAACGACCGACTGGCGGCGAGCGGCCAGAAGGTCTCCATCAACGACCTCCTGATTCGCGCAACGGCCGAGGCGCTGCGGCGGCACCCCGAGGTGAACGCGGCCTGGGGCGAGACCGTGATCCGCCGCTACGGCCGCGTGCACATCGGAATGGCGGTGGCGGTCGAGGACGGGCTCATCACACCCGTCATCCGGGATGCCGACCGCAAGGGCGTGGCCCAGATCGCCCGGGAGGCGCGCGAGCTGGCGGCGCGGGCGCGCGACCGGAAGCTCACCCCCGAGGAATACACGGGCGCGACCTTCTCGATCTCGAATCTCGGGATGCTCGACATCGATGAGTTCACCGCGATCATCAACCCGCCCGAGGCTGCCATCCTGGCCGTCGGACGGGTGGAGGAGAAGCCGGTCGTCGTGGACGGGCAGGTGGTGCCGGGCAAGCGCATGCGCATGACCATGAGCTGCGATCACCGCGTGGTCAACGGCGCCACCGGCGCGCGCTTCCTCCAGACGCTGCGCGCGTTCCTTGAGGAGCCGACAATGATGCTGGTATAGGCGAAGCGAGCAGGTCCTGGATGCAAGAACCCCCGCCGCCAGCCGAAGCCGGACGTCGGGGGTTCTTGCCACTGGCGAGGCTCGGGTCCGCTGAGGTTCGGGGCCACGCCGCGAGGCGTGCCCGGATCCCGTGTCTCTCTGCCCAGCACCGCGCGGTCTGCGGGTGGGGCGCCCCTGGCCGGGGGCAAACGGCTGCGGCCAGTAACCTCGCAGCCGACTCGCCGGGTCCGAACGTCCGACGAGCATGTCTCGCGAAAAGCGTCCCTTTCGGAGACGACGTCCCTGGCCGCGAAGACCGCCGGCCGTTGACGTCTGCGACAAGGATAAGCGTCTTGGCGTGCGCCGTCAAGGCCTTCTTTCAGGCCCACAAGCCGTTGTTATGAAACAAGATGCTGGACTGGTGGGAAATGTTGTGGAAACCTGGAACGGCGGTGGAGCGGCAACATTCCTTCGCCGTTCGGGTTAGCGGTTTGTAACGATTGGATCCACAGGTTTCTTCAATTTTTCTACAGGTTTTCCACCGCCGTTCGGCCGTTGTCCACGTGGGCCCCGGGCTTTGTTCACGCGCTGTGTGGAAAATGGGCGGGCGGAGCGGCGGTGGGCCGAGGGCGCGGCTGCCGGACGTCGCGGGGCGATGGCTCCGCAGGTGGCCCCGGGGGGCGCCGGGAGCGATTGTCCGGGCCTGGGCGGCGTCGTAGTATTGGAAGCTACGAGCGAAACACTCCGAGTGAGAGGTGAGGCGTGGCGGAGAACACCTTCGACCTGATCGTGATCGGGGCGGGGCCGGGCGGTTACGTTGCGGCGATCCGCGCGGCGCAGCTGGGGATGCGGGTGGCGTGCGTGGAGGCGGACAAGCTGGGGGGCGTCTGCAACAACGTGGGGTGCATTCCGACGAAGGCGCTGCTGGAAGCGGCAATGTACGCGCGGCGGATTCCGGAGCTGAAGGAGTTCGGGATCACGGTGGCGGATGTGAAGCTGGACCTGGGGCGGGCGGGCAAGCGGGCGAAGACGGTGGCGGGCCAGGGGTCGAAGGGGGTGGGCTACCTGTTCAAGAAGAACGGAGTGGAGCCGGTGTCGGGCTGGGCGCGTCTCGTGGGGGGGGGCAAGGTGGAGGTGGAGGGCTCGGAGGGGAAGCGGACGCTGACGGCCAAGGCGATCATGCTGGCGACGGGGTCACGGCCGAAGTCTTTGCCGATGCTGAAGATCGACGGGCAGCGGGTGTGGAGCTCGGATCAGGCTGTGTTTCCGACGGAGGCGCCGGGGACGCTGGGGATCATCGGCGCGGGGGCGATCGGAATGGAGTTCGCGGACGTGTACAACGCGTTCGGCACGAAGGTGACGCTGGTGGAGGCGATGGAGCAGGTGCTTCCGCTGGAGGATGCGGATGCGGCGAAGGTGGTGGAGAAGGCGTTCAAGAAGCGGGGCATCGAGGTGATGACGGGCGCGAGGCTGGAGAGTGCGGAAGTGGGGAAGCAGGGGGTGAAGCTGGTGGTGAAGACGAAGGGGGGCGAGGAGAAGGCGGTCGAGGTCGAGCGAGTGCTTGTGGCAGTCGGCCGGGCGCCGATCGTGGAGGATGTGGGGGCGGAGAAGGCGGGCGTGAAGGTGGAGCGGGGCTTCTTCCAGGTGGATGACCAGCTGCGCACGACCGCGGCGGGGGTCTGGGCGATCGGGGACTGCGCGCGGCCGCCGCTGCTGGCGCACAAGGCGTCGCACGAAGGGATCGCGGTGGTGGAGGCGATCGCGGGCGTCGGTCACGGGATGGTGGACTACGACAACATCCCGAGCGTGACGTACTGCCATCCGGAGGTGGCGTCGACGGGACTGACGGAGAAGGCGGCGCGGGAGAAGGGGCTGGACATCGAGGTGGGGGTGTTCCCGTTCAGCGCGAACGGCCGGGCGCGCACGGCGGGGGAGACGGAGGGGTTCGTGAAGGTGATCCGTGAGAAGCGCTACAGCGAGATCGTGGGCGCGCACATCGTGGGCCCGCACGCGAGTGAGCTGATCGCCGAGTTCGTGGTGGGACGCGAGCTCGAGACGACGGCGGAGGAGATGGACCGGGCGATGCACCCTCATCCGACGCTCTCGGAGGCGGTGGCGCAGGCGGCGCTGGCCTCTCTTGGGCGCCCGATCGACCTGTAGCGGCGATGGAGGCGGTGCCTTTCCTGTCCGCGATTCTGGCGCACGAGGCGCCTGCCGTCGGCGGGTATGCCCGGGGCGAGGTGCGTCCCCGGCCGAAGGGGTGGGCGGCGGTGGCGGTGGGGGCGGCAGGGCTGGTCACGGCGACGGTGCTCATGCTGCGGGATGCCGCCCCGTTCGCGACGATGTACTACGTGTTCGCGTGGTACAGCACGCTGCTGGCGCTGTATGGCGTGCTGGCACTGGTGTCGGGCCGGTCGCCGGCGCTGCGGCGGCCGGCGTCGCTGGCGACGATGCTCGGCTGGTCGGTCGTGGTGTGGCTGTTCTTCGAGCTGCTGAATCTGCGGCTGCGGGATTGGTACTACGTGTTCGTGCCGAGGGAAGGGGCGGTGCGCTGGGTCTACATTGCCGTCTCCTTCGCGACGGTCCTGCCGGCGGTGTTCGGCGCCGAGGCGCTGCTGGAGGGATTGGGCGTGGCGGAGCGGGCGCGCTGGCCGCGGCTCCGTGTGACGCCGCGGCTGCTGCGGGGGGTCCGCGCGGCCGGCGCGCTGGCGCTGGTTCTGCCGCTTCTCTGGCCGCGCTGGTTCTTTCCGCTGGTGTGGGGCTCGGCCACGCTGTTGCTGGAGCCATCGGTGTACCGGCGGGACCCGGCGCGCTCGCTGCTGCACGACCTGGAGGAGGGCCGACCCGGGCGGATGCTGCGCATCCTGCTCGGCGGAGCCGCGATCGGATTCCTCTGGGAGATGTTCAACATCCGTGCGCGTGGGAAGTGGATCTACACGGTTCCCGGCTTCGACGACGGCAAGCTGTTCGAGATGCCGGTGCTGGGGTTCTTCGGGTTTCCGCCGTTCGCGGTGGACTGCTATGTGATGTGGCAGCTGCTGGTCGTGCAGGGGCTCGCGGTGCCGCTCGCGGGGCGCCCGCTGCCGGCGCGCCGGCTGAAGCGCTGGGGCAGCGCGCTGGGGGCGGTGGCGTTCAGCGCCGTGGTCCTGCGGGGGATGGAGGCGCGCACGATCTCCTCGGTCGCGCCGCGACTCTCGGACGTGCCCGGGATCCCGGCGCCGGCGCTCCGCGACGCCGGCTACGACGTTTTCTCGCTCAGCTCCGCGTCACCGGCGGCGGTGGCGCTGGCCACGGGCGCGAGCCCGGAGGAGTCGGCGCGCTGGGTGTCGGCGGCGCGGCTGGTCACCCTGCGGGGGATCGGCACGCGCAACGCGCGCGACCTGATGGCGGTAGGGATCCAGTCGCCCGGCAGGCTGGCGGCCGCGGACCCGGCGTGGCTCGCCCGCGCGCTGCGCGCGCGGACCGGGCGGCCGGTGGTGGATGCGCGGCTGCGCGTCTGGATCCGCGCCGCGCGCGCGGCCACTCCGTAGACTCCTGGCGGAACGCCAGGCGGCGCCGGCAACGTCGATGCGGGCGGCGTCCCTCGCGTGAGCCGCACCTGCTTCCGGGAGGCGCTGGCTCTCACGGCGTGACCTCGAGCCGTCCCGCCTCACCTTCCAGCACGGCCCCGATGACGACGCCGGTGCCGCCCTGCGCGCGCAGGGCAGCCACGAGATCCCCGGCCTGCTCGGCGGGCAGCGCCACGAGAAGGCCACCCGAGGTCTGCGCGTCCGTCAGGAGCGCCCGCACGTCCTCGGGAACGTCCGGCCGCCAATCCACGTCCGCCGCTTCCTCGAGGTTGCGGCGGCTGCCGCCCGGGATGTGGCCGGCGCGGGCGAGCTCGAGAGCGTCCGGCAGGAGCGGCACGGCGCCGGCGCTCAAGCGGCCGGCGACGCCGCTCGCGCGGAGCATCTCCCGCAGGTGGCCCACCAGCCCGAAGCCAGTGACGTCCGTGGCGGCGTGGGCGCCCGCCCGGAGCATGGCCTCCGCGGCGGCGCGGTTCAGGGTGGCCATGCTGGCGACGGCGGCCTCCACCGAGCTCGCGGCCGCGGCTCCGGCCTTGAGGGCAGTGGAAACGATCCCCGTGCCGAGCGGCTTGGTGAGGACCAGCCGGTCGCCGGGACGGGCGGTGCTGTTGCGGACGATGGCGTCGGGCACCGCCTCTCCGATGACCGCGAGCCCGAACTTCGGCTCCTCGTCGTCGATGGAATGGCCGCCGAGGATCGGCACCCCCGCCAGGCGAGCGGCCTCGCCTCCGCCACGGACGATCTCCTCGAGCAGTCCCTCGCCGAGCAGCCGCCGGGGGAACGCCACGAGGTTCAGGGCGAAGAGGGGCCGGGCACCCATGGCGTAGACGTCGGAGAGCGCGTTGGCCGCGGCGATGCGCCCGAAGTCGTAGGGGTCGTCCACGATGGGCGTGAAGAAGTCCACCGTGGCGACGAGGGCGCGCCCGGCGTCGAGCCGGTAGACGGCGGCATCGTCCGCGGTGCCGGCATCGACCAGCACGGCGGGATCGTGGAACGGGACCAGGTGACGCAGGACCTGCGTCAGCTCGGCAGCGCCGAGCTTGCAGGCTCAGCCCGCGCCGTGCGAGAAGCTGCGTGAGGCGCAGCCTCGGCCGCTGGTCCCTCGGCGAATCGATGCTTTCCATGGCGGGAATGTAGGGGCGGCGCCCGTTGCGGGGAATGGAAGTTGCTCCTGTGGACGACCGAACGTCCCGAGCCGGGGGGGGGGTGAGGCATGTCCGAGCACACGGGTCCGGAGGGACCGGCCGAGTTCACCACGCAGGAGGGGATGTCGCTGGCGCTGTCCTACCTGGACGATCCGTCGGACGTGGACTGCCCGCGCTGCGGTCCGGGGCTGATGGAGGTCGTTTGCTTCCTGGACGCGGGATCGATCGGGGACGGCGCCGTGGTGCCGACGATTCCGGAGGGCGACTATACGGTGGTCCTCTACTGCCATCAGTGCGGACGGGCGGCGGCGCTGGACCTGACGCGCGACACGAAGGAGCCCGGGGGCGAAGGTCCCGGAGAGGGACGGGAGGCCGCGTAGCCCCGCTTGCCTTCCTTGGCGTGCCGTTCCCGGCACGATTACCTTTGATCGAAACAATGACAGCAGCCGGCGAACGGCGTTGCGCGGCGCGCGGGGGAGCGCGCCGCGCGCACTCGTGCGACGCGGCGGGGCGGTGGCATGGGGCGGTGAGGGAACGAACGGGAGCGGAGTCAATGAGCAAGTTCTCGCGGCCGAAGTCGTGGATCGAGCACCGGCTGGCGGACGCGCTGATGGTGGACGGCGTCGAGTACCGGGCGGACCTGGTGGCGCGGCGGGGCACGGGGGTGCAGGGCTTCCGGGTGAGCGCGGTGTTCCTGCCGCGGGGCGAGGGGCGGGAGGTCGAGGCGTCGCTGCCGAACGCGGCCAGCACGGCCGAAGTGCACGGGCTGGTCCGGGAGCTGTCGGCGGATCCGGCGCGGCTCGAGGCGCTGTACCGGGAGGCGGCTGGATCGTGACGGCGCCGGCTTCGCCGCGCGCGCGCTTCGCGGCCGTGGTCTCGGCTTCGGAGCCGGAGCTCGACCTGGCGGCGGCGGCGCTGCTGGTGGCGGCGGAGGAGTACCCGCAGCTCCAGCCGGGGCCGTATCTGCGGCGGCTCGACCTGCTGGCGGAGCGTGTACGGGACCGGCTGGCCAACGAGACGGCGCCGCTCGTCGTGCTGCAGGAGATGAACCGGGTGCTGTTCGAGGAGGAGGGCTTCCGCGGCAACGCGGCGGACTACTACGAGGCCCGCAACTCCTTCCTGAACAATGTGCTCGACCGCAAGCTCGGCATCCCGATCACCCTGAGCGTGGTGTACCTGGAGGTGGGCTGGCGGCTCGGGCTGCCGCTCACGGGGGTGAACTTCCCGGGCCACTTCCTGGTGCGCTACGCGGGTGAGGCGATGCAGCTGCTGGCGGACCCGTTCCAGCGCGGGCAGCTCCGCTTCGACGATGAGGTGCAGGGACTGCTCGACCGCGTGTACGGGGGCATGGTCCGGCTGCAGCCGGAGTTCCTCAGGCCCGCCGACCGGAAGGACATCCTGGTCCGCATCCTCTCGAACCTCAAGAGCATTTACCTGAACGCGCGGGATGACGAGCGGGCGCTGGCCGCGATCGATCGGATCCTGCTGGTCCGGCCGGGCGCCGCCGGCGAGATCCTCGACCGCGGCATGCTGCTGGCGCGGCGCGGCCGCGGCGGAGAGGCGGCGCGTGACTTGGAGCACTACCTCGAGCTCGCGCCCGACTCGCCCGAGGCGGAGCGCGCGCGGATGCTGCTGGACGAGCTGCAGCGGGGGCCCGCGCAGTGAGCCTGCGGGAGCGACACGCCGCGCTGGGGGCCCGGTTCGCGACGGAGGGGGGCCTGGAGGTGCCCCGCCACTACGGCGAGCCGGCGGCGGAGTACGCCGCGGCGCGGGATCGCGCCGCCGTGTTCGACCGCGCCGAGCGCACCTTCCTGCGGGTGCACGGCCGTGATCCCGTGCGCATGATCCAGGGACTCCTCACCAACGACCTGTCCGGCGCGCCGGCCGACCGCGCGGTCTACGGCGCGTTCCTCACGCCGAAGGGGCGCATGGTGGCCGACGCCCGTGTGCTGCGGGAGGAGGGCGGCGCCCTGCTGCTCGACGTCGAAAAGACCGCCCGGGACGCGCTGGTCGCGCACCTCCAGCGCTACGTGCCGCCGCTGTTCGCGCGCGTCGATGCGGGGCCCGCCGGGGAGCCGGCGATGCTCGGCGTCTACGGGCCCACGGCCGCGGCGGTGCTCGAGACGGTGCTGGGCACGGCTCCCCCCCCGGCAGCCGCGGAGCACGCGTTGTGGACGCTGTCGTGGCGGGCCGGCGAGGCGCGCGTGCTCCGCAGCGCGCTGACGGGCGATCCGGGCGGGTACGACGTGATCGTGCCGGGCGCGGCGCTGCCCGCGCTGTGGGACGCGATGATCGCGGCGGGCGCGCGACCGGCGGGCCACGGCGCGCTGGAGGTGCTGCGGATCGAGGCGGGCCGGCCGCGTTGGGGCCGCGAGCTCGACGAGACGGTGATCCCGCTGGAGGCGGGGCTGCGGGCGAGCGCGATCAGCGAGACGAAGGGGTGCTATACGGGGCAGGAGGTGATCGTCCGCATCCTCCACCGCGGCCACGTGAACCGGTCGCTTCGCGGGCTCCTTCTCGGCGACGTCCCCGCGCCGGCCTCCGGCGCGCCGCTGACCTCGCCGGACACGGGCCGGGAGGTCGGACGCGTGACCAGCGCGTGCGCCTCGCCCCGACTCGGGCAGACGATCGCGCTGGCGTACGTGCGGCGCGAGATCGAGCCGGACGGCCGGGTGCTCGTCGGGGGAGACACCGAAGCGAAAGTCGTGGCGCTGCCCTTCTGAACGTGGGTCCCCGGACCCGCAGCTCCAATGGGAGTCGTGTCATGGTGCCGACGCGCACGCTGCGGCAGGATGCCCCCGGCACGGCGGCCCGCCGCCGCCTCGGCCGGCTCCGTGTCATCGGCCCGGGCGCGATCGTGGCCGCGGCGTTCATCGGGCCGGGCACCGTGACGACGGCGACGCTGGCGGGAGCGCGCTACGGCTACGCCCTCCTGTGGGCGCTCACATTCTCGGTTATCGCCACGCTCGTGCTCCAGGAGATGGCGGCGCGGCTCGGGCTGGTCACCGGGGCAGGCCTCGGGGAGGCGGTCCGGCACCGGTTCCAGGGCCCGGCGGCGCGGCTCGTCGCGGTGGGGCTCGTCATCTCGGCGATCGCGTTCGGCAACGCCGCCTACGAGACGGGCAACATCCTCGGCGCGACGCTCGGCGCGCAGGGCGCGGCGGGCGGGGGCACCGGGATCTGGGCGGTGGGACTGGCCGCGCTCGCGTTCCTCCTTCTCTGGACGGGTAGCTACCGGCTGGTGGAGCGGGTGCTGATCGGGCTCGTGGTGCTCATGTCCGTGGTGTTCCTGGCCACTGCCGTGGTGCTGCGCCCGCCGCTCGGCGCCATGCTGCACGGCCTCATCGTTCCGTCGCTTCCGGGCGGGCGTGCGGGCCTGGTCCTGACCGTGGCGCTGATCGGCACGACCGTGGTGCCGTACAACCTGTTTCTGCACGCGGCCGTCGTGCGCGAGCGGTGGCCGGGCCCGGAAGCGCTCGGCGCGGCCAGGCTGGACCTGGGGATCTCGATCGTTCTCGGTGGCGTGATCAGCATGGCGATCGTGGCCACGTCCGCCGCGGCGATCGGCGGCGGCAGCGCGATCGCCAGCGCGGCCGACATGGCGCCGCAGCTCCAGCCGCTGCTCGGCTCCTGGGCGCGCATCTTCTTCGCGGCCGGGCTCATGGCCGCTGGACTCAGCTCGGCCATCACGGCCCCGCTCGCGGCAGCCTACGCCACGGCCGGCGCGCTCGGCTGGAGCCGCGACCTGCGTGCGGGACGCGTGCGGGCCGTCTGGGCGACGGTGCTCCTCACCGGCCTCGCCTTCTCGCTCTCCGGCGTGAAACCCGTCCCCGCGATCGTCTTCGCGCAGGTGGCGAACGGGGTGCTGCTCCCCGCCATCGCCGTGTTCCTGCTGCTCGCGGCCAACGACCCGGACGCGATGGGCGCGTGGCGGAACCGCATGTGGATGAACGTGCTGGCCGGGCTCGTCGTGCTGGTGGCGCTGGGGCTCGGTCTGTGGGCGGTCGCGCGCGCGGTGTGATGCGGCGGGCGAGATCTGGCGCTGCCCGGTCGAGCGGCTGTCGCGGCTCGACGCTCACGAGGCGATCGCCGATCGGCTCTTCCGGCGGGTGGGCATGCTGGTGGGCGACGTGCCGTGCTGGGCATACGTGGCGGGGCCGCGCCTGACGAAGTCGCGCGGCCCCGCCAGGCGGATCGCGGCGGGTCGGTGGCGGGAACCCGTCTTGCAACTCGGCGGCACGTTGCGCGGCCCCACGGATGGCGGGCCGGGCCGCCGCGCCCCCGGTTTCCCGCCGTGAAGGAGGGAGCCATGAAGCCCGACCGCACACGGGTGCTCCTCGAAGGCCTCATCGCCGGCGCGCTTGGCTATGCCACGATCGCGCTGACGCTCGGCACCCTGGACCTCGCCCTCGGCAAGCCGCTCTTCTACACGGCGGCCATCCTCGGTCATGCCCTCTTCTTCCCCGGCGGAGACCCCGCGCTCGCGCCGATCGCGGCGGGCCCGATCATCGCCGCCAACGGAGCGCACCTCGTGCTCTCGCTGGTCGTGGGGACGGGCGCGGCCTTCCTCGTACTGGAGGCGGAGCGCCATCCCGATCTCTTCTACGTGATCTTCCTCCTCGCCCTGTTCTTCGTCCTCTCCACCACGGTCGCGCTGCTCGGCGTGCCTTCGTCGATCGGGCGCGCGGTGCCGTGGTGGGCGCTGCTCGTCGCGAACGTGGCGGCCGCGCTCGTCGCCGGAGCCTACCTCTGGCGCGCCCATCCGCGGCTGCGGCAGGAGCTCGAGATGCTGGCCGGCGACGATGGCAGCATGGCGGCCGGGACGGCCGGCGTCGGGCAGCCCTCGGCGGGCTGAGGCCCGGGATCCCGGGAGGCGGGCGTCGGTCGGTCGATCCGACCGGGCGTTTCGTCCGGCCGCCGGGGCGCTATACGACAACGTCCGCCTGGGTCGGTTGCCACAACACCCGGTCGTGTCCATACTTGTGACATGCCAGCCCGATCGGGATTTCCCCGTGCGACGGCGCGCGCCGTGGTGGCCCTTGCGGGCGGCCTGCTCGCGGGCGCGTGCGGGTCCGGCCACCTCTCACCGTACCGGGCGCAGCTGGAGGGGAGCTGGCGCTGGGTCGAGTCGTCGGGTGGAGTGGCGGGGAGGACGCTGACGCCGGGGTCGGAGGGGTACGGCGTGACGTTCCGCTTCCTGGCGGAGCATCGGCTCTCGGTGCTGCGTGACGGCCAGGTGCGTGTTAGCACCGGATACAGGCTGGAGGACTCGACGGCGCGGGGCCAGCCCGGCGCGGTGCTCGTGCGCTACGGGCTGCCGGTGGATGTGTTCAGGTTCGATCCGGACCTCGCGGCACAGCGGATCGCGCGGCTGACGGCGGACACGCTCCGCCTGGCGGATCCGTGCTGCGACCGATACGAGCACCTGTTCCTGCGGGCGCGCTGAGTCGGCGCCGCCCGTCTCTCCTCGAAAAGGATGACTTGTCATGGAAGCAGACCGGGGCGGCCCGGCCATCGTGGTGCGGGCGGCGCGGAAGGCGTTCGGCGACATCGTGGCTGTGGGCGGCATCGACCTGACGATCCCGCGGGGCGCGACGTACGGGCTGCTCGGGCCGAACGGGGCGGGCAAGACGACGACGATCCGGATGATCCTGGGGATCATCGAGCCGGACTCCGGCGAGGTGGAGATCCTGGGGCGCCCGGCGTCGCGGGAGCAGCTGGACCGGATCGGCTACCTGCCGGAGGAGCGCGGGTTGTACCGGCGCATGACGGCGGCGCGGGCGCTGGCGTTCTTCGCGGAGCTCAAGGGGGTGCCGGCGTCGGTCTCGGCTCCGCGCATCCGGCATTGGCTGGAGCGGTTCGATCTGCTGGACCGGATCGACTCGAAGGTGCAGGAGCTCTCGAAGGGGAACCAGCAGAAGCTGCAGCTGGTGGCGACGCTGCTGCACGAGCCGGAGGTCATCGTGCTGGACGAGCCCTTCAGCGGGCTGGACCCGATCAACCAGCAGGTGTTCAAGGACATCATGGCTGAGCTCAAGGCGAAGGGGCGGACGATCCTGTTCAGCACGCACATGATCGAGCAGGCGGAGCGTTCGTGCGATCACGTGTGCATCATCGCGCGGGGCGAGAAGGTGGTGGACGGCCGGGTCGCGGACGTGAAGGCGGAGCACGGGACGGTCAACGTCGCCGTCGGGCTGGAGCAGTGGTCGGCGGAGGCGGTGGACCTGGTACGCCGCTCGCCGGTCGTGGCGGAGGTGCGGGCGGACGGCGCGGACGTGGAGGCGGTGCTCCGGCCGGGCGGCGATTCGGACGAGCTGCTCCGGGAGCTGGTCCGGGCGGGCGTCCGCCTGCGCCGGTTCGAGCGCATGGAGCCCTCCCTGGAGCAGATCTTCGTGGAACGCGTACGGCGCCAGCCGGACCTCGCGGCGGAGCCGCTGGAGGTGGCGCATGTCTAGGACGTGGGCGGTGGTCAAGCGCGAGTTCACGGAGGTGGTGCGCCGCCGGTCGTACCGGCTCATGACCGTGCTCTTCCCGGTGTTCTACGTGGGAGTCCTCGCTTTCTTCGTGCTGATCATGCGGGGTGGGGGCGAGGCGCGGGTGACGATCGTGGATGCGACGGGAGTGGGGCTCGGGCAGCGGGTGGAGCAGACGCTCACGACGCTGCCGCCGGGCGCGGACGCGAGCAAGAGGACGACGTTCCACGCTTCGCTGCTGGCGGTGGGCGCGCAGGACACGGCGGAGGCTCGCTCGGGGCTGCTGGAGCGGATCGAGGCGAAGCAGCTGGACGGCTACATCCTGCTCCCGCCGGGTGTTCTGACCGGGGCCGAGGCGGTTTACGAGGGGCGGAGCTCGACCAACCTGCGGCAGATGGAGCAGATCCGGAGCGCCGTGCAGTCGGCGGTGCAGGGTGCGCGGCTGGCGGACCAGGGGGTGGACCCGGTGCGGCTGGCGGCGGCGTTGCGGCCCATCAAGTTCGAGGCGCTGAAGGCGGGGAAGGGGGCGGCCCAGGGGACGGGGCAGTCGCTGTACCTGCTCGGCTACATTCTGGGCTTCATGGTCTACCTGCTGGTGATGATCCACGGGCAGGCGGTGATGCGCAGCGTGCTTGAGGAGAAGAAGGACCGGATCGTGGAAGTGGTCGTGAGCTCGATCCGGGCCAAGCAGCTGATGCTCGGGAAAGTGCTCGGCATCGGGGGGGCCAGCCTGCTGC
This sequence comes from uncultured Gemmatimonadales bacterium, assembly GCA_963708135.1. Taxonomy (GTDB): domain Bacteria; phylum Gemmatimonadota; class Gemmatimonadetes; order Longimicrobiales; family RSA9. The sequence goes on from OY970192.1 coordinate 4,183,050, forward strand.
AGGTGGGGATCTGGATCGTCACGGGGCTGGTGCTGCTGCGCGCTGCGCCGGGCATCGCGGCGAGGCTCGGCGGCAGCCTGCCGCCGCTGCCGCAGGTGCCGGTCTCGGTGGCGGTGACGTTCCTGCTGTTCTTCGCGCTCGGCTTCCTGTTGTACGCCTCGATCTTCGCGGCGCTGGGCGCGATGGCGACTTCGGACCAGGACCTCCAGCAGCTCCAGTTCGTGCCGACGATGCTGCTCATGGTCAGCTACTTCGTCATGTTCAAGGCGATGTTGGATCCCGAGGGTACGGTGTCGGTCGTGGCCTCCTGGGTGCCGATCTCGTCGGTGATGGTGATGCCGGTGCGGGCGGCCATCGTGGCGGTGAGCCCGCTCGAGATCGCGGGCTCCCTCGCGGTGCTGATCGTGACGGGGCTGGGCTTTGTGTGGGTTGGGGGCAAGATCTACCGGATCGGCATCCTGGCTACGGGCAAGCGGCCGTCGCTGTCCGAGGTGGTGCATTGGGTGCGCACGGCCTGAGGCAGGGGCGGCGGGCGGTGGGCGCGGCCGCTCCGGGGCGGCGCAGCGGATGAGCCCGGGCTGGGTGGTCGCGGCGCTGGTCCTCGGCGGGCTGCTTGCGTGGGTGGCGCTGGAGGTCCGCCGGCTCACGCGCGGGACGCCCGAGCCGGTGGCGCGGCTGGAGGCGAAGGTGGAGGCGCTGACGGTGCAGCTCGGCGAGCGGCTGGGCGCGTCGGCGGAGGCGTCCGGGCGGCTCGCGACGCTCGTGCAGGGGCAGCTGACTGAGGCGGGCCGCACGATGGCCGCGCTGGGGGAGCGGCTGGGGCGGCTGGACGAGGCGACACGGCAGGTCGAGCGGGTCGGCCAGTCGATCGCGGGGCTCGAGCGGCTGCTGGCCTCGCCGAAGCGGCGCGGCATCTTCGGGGAGGCGGCGCTGGAGGAGCTTCTGGCGGAGGTGCTGCCGCCCGCGTACGTGCTGCGGCAGCACCGGCTTCCCACGCGGGGCGTGATCGTGGACACGGCGGTGCGGACGGCGGATGGCCGGCTGATCCCGATCGACAGCAAGTTTCCGATCGAGGCGTACCGCCGCTTCTCCGAGGCCGAGGGCGGCGAGGAGGGCGAGCGGGAGCGGCTGCGCCGGGAGCTGCAACGCACGGTGCGGGCGCGGGTGGACGAGATCGCCACGAAGTACATCTCGCCCGACGACGGCACGCTCGACTTCGCGCTCATGTTCATCCCGGCGGAGAGCGTGTACTACGAGCTGGCCGTGCGGGAGAGCGGGCTCGAGCTCGCGGCGTATGCCCGGGAGAGCAGGGTGCTCCTGTGCTCACCGGGGACGCTGTACGCCTATCTCCAGGCGATCCTGCTGGGGATCCGCGGCGTGGAGGTGGCGCGCCGGGCGCGGGAAATCCAGGCCGCGCTCTCGCACCTGGCGCAGGACGCTTCGGAGGCGCGCGACTGCCTCGAGCGGGCCGGGCACCAGCTGCGCAACGCCGGCTCGAACGTCGAGCTGGGACAGAAGGCGCTGGAGAAGCTGGAGGCCCGGCTGACGGGGATCGCAGCGGTGGAGAGCGGGGCTGTCGACGCCCTGGCGCCGGTTCACGCGGGAGCGGACCGCGGGTAGGTCGTAATGCGGCGGGCTCAGCCGCTGGAGCCGCGGTCGGCTCCGTCGATGGCACCGGCGTGGCGGTAGTTCATGACGCTGGCCGTGGCCAGGCCGGTCAGCTCCACGAGCGCTGGCGCCTCACGCCTCCCCGCGCGCAGCTCCAGGGCGGCGGCCCGGCGGCCGAGGAAGTCGAGGAAGGCGTGAACCACCGGCGCCGCCTCACCGGTCCAGTAGACGACCCGCTCCGCGAGCTCCGGCTGATGGACGGCGATGAAGTCGGCCGCGCGACCGCCATCCGGCTCTCCCGTGGCGCCGCGGAAGATGTTCCGCAGATCCGCATCGAACCGGTGCACGTCCCCGATGAAGAGCGCCGCCTCGCAGTACCGGTACGGCTCCTCCACGGCATAGTGCAGTCCCTCGATGGACGCATCCGGGCGGCGGTCGCCGGGGCGAGCGGGGAGGTGCGGCCCGATCTCGTGCGCGAGCCGATCGACGTACTCGAGCTTGCGCAGCGCGGGCCAGCGGGCGTACGCCTCGCGCCACTCGCCGGGCGGGGCGAGCCACGCCGCGAAGGTCTCCGCGAAGTCCTCATTGGGGTGCTTCTGCGCCAGCCAGCCGGGCAGATGCCGGACGAAGTCGCGCGACAACGGGTCGGCGTGGAACCGCTCGAGGCGCGGTCGGGAGGCGGGCCCGAACCGCTCGCGCCAGGCGGGCCGCTCGTTCAGCCGGTAGGCGGAGGCGAAGGCGTGGCCTGCATGGTGCCGCAGCAGCATCATCGGCTCACGTCCGGCGTCCGCGGCGCCGGCGCTCTCGGCCTCGAGGGCGGCCAGCACGGGGTCGGCCAGGTAGAACGGGACCGTGATGACGGCGCCGGCGGCCGGGCAGCGCCAGCCGTCGTCCAGCTCGACGGGCGGGCGAAAGGCGAGCGCACGGGCGTCCAGCTCCGCGTAGAGCTGCTCGACGAGCCGCTCGAGGGGCGCGCCATGGAGCCGGTCCCGCAGGTCGGACATGCGCCGGCCAACGAGCTCCGCGCGCTGCTGCTCCCACAGTTCGATGGTTGTCACGCCGGGCGGTTGCGGGCAAGCTCCGTACCCGGTGTGGAGCGCGGGAAACCGGCGTTCTTCCGTTGCGGAAGCAGGCATCATAGGACAGCATGGCCGACCGGGCGGAGGCGGATGGCGACATGAGTGTACCAACGGCGGGTGGGGGTGGGCGTTAGGGTGGGGCAAAAACGGGGGCACGAGGGGTGGGGATACGACGGGAGGAACCGCGGTTGGGGGGCGCGGATGGGGGGAGTGCAGGGTGTGCGGGGCTCAGTCGGCGACCATGCGCGGGGCCGCGGCGATGTCAAAGCCGATGCGGTGGCGGCCGCGCGGGTTCTCGCGCTTGAGCTCCTCGGCGAGCGACTGATACTCCCGCTCCATCTCCGGGGTGACGGAAGCGCGGGTCTCGGCGAGCGCCTTCTCGAAGAAGCGCATGGAGACGCTGCCGGCTTCGAGATCCTCGCGGAGCGCCTGGAGCCCGGCGCGACGGACGAGGTCCTCGAGGTCGGCGCCGGTGTAGCCGCGGGTCCGCTCGGCGAGGACGTCGAGGTCGACGTCGTCGGCCAGCGGCATCTTGGTGGTGTGGATGCGCAGGATGTGGAGTCGGCCCTCGCGCTCGGGGATCGAGACGTAGACGAGCTCGTCGAAGCGCCCGGGCCGCATGAGCGCCGGGTCGATCAGGGTCGGCCGGTTGGTGGCGCCGATGACGACGGTGCCCTGGAGCTCCTCGAGGCCGTCCAGCTCGGCGAGCATGGTGTTGACCACACGCTCCGTGACGGCCGGCTCGCCCAGGCCACCCCCGCGCTGGGGCGCGAGCGAGTCGATCTCGTCGATGAAGATGACGGCGGGCGCGACCTGGCGCGCACGCTGGAAGAGGCGCGAGATCTGGCGCTCGGACTCGCCGTACCACTTCGAGAGCAGGTCGCTCGACTTGGTGGCGATGAAGTTGGCCTCGGCCTCGCGGGCGACCGCCTTGGCGAGGAGCGTCTTGCCGGAGCCGGGCGGGCCGAAGAGCAGGAACCCCTTGGCGGGGCGGATGCCGAGGCGGCGGAAGGCGTCGGGGTGCTTCAGCGGCAGCTCGACGCCCTCGCGCAGCGCGCGCTTGGCGTCCTCGAGGCCGCCGACGTCGTCCCAGCCGACGTCGGGCGCCTGGATCATGATCTCGCGCAGCGCGGAGGGCTGGACGCGCTTGAGGGCGTTCATGAAGTCGTCCCCGGTGACCTGGAGCTGCTCGAGCACCTCCTGCGGGATGCCGCCGCCGTCGAGGTTGATGCGGGGCAGATTGCGGCGCAGCGTCTCCATGGCGGCCTCGCGGGCGAGGGCGGAGACGTCGGCGCCGACGAAGCCGTAGGTGACGCGGGCGAGCTCGCCGAGGTCCACGTCGCCGGCGAGCGGCATGCCGCGGGTGTGGATACCGAGCACTTCGCGGCGGCCCTGGAGATCGGGGACGCCGACGACGATCTCGCGGTCGAAGCGGCCGGGGCGGCGCAGCGCCTCGTCGAGGGCGTCCACGCGGTTGGTGGCGCCGATGACGACGACGTTCTGGCGCGGCTCGAGCCCGTCCAGCAGCGTGAGCAGCTGGGCGACGACGCGGCGTTCCACCTCGCCCGTGACCTCCTCGCGCTTGGGCGCGATGGAGTCGATCTCATCGATGAAGATGATCGAGGGCGCCTGCTGCTGCGCCTGCTGGAAGATGTCGCGCAGCCGCTGCTCCGACTCGCCGTAGAAGCGGCCCATGATCTCGGGGCCGCCGATGTGGAAGAACTTCGCATCCGCCTCGTTGGCGACGGCGCGGGCGAGGAGCGTCTTGCCGGTACCGGGCGGGCCGTAGAGGAGCACGCCCTTGGGCGGGTCGATGCCGAGGCGCTGGAAGAGCTCAGGGTGCTTGAGGGGGAGCTCGATCATCTCGCGGACCTGGGCCAGCGTGTCGCCGAGGCCGCCAATGTCGTCGTAGGTGACGTCGGCGGCGCCGGCCTCCTCCGCCTCGACGTACTCGGGGAGCAGCTCGATCTCCGTCTCCTGCGCCACGCGCACGACGCCGCGCGGCTGGGTGGAGATCACGCGCAGGCGGATCTCCTGAAGGCCGAAGGCGGGCTGCTCGAAGAAGATGCGGAACAGGTCCTCGGGGAAGGCGCCGCGCTCGGCGGGCGGTTTGCCGCCACTGCCGCGCTGGTAGATCGAGGTCGAGATGACGTCGCCCACGACGAGGGGGCGCTGGAACAGGGTGCGGCGCAGCATCTCGCCGGAGCCCATGAGGCGCAGGTTCTTCTGGGCGGGAGCGAGCTGGATGCGGCGGGCCGGCTTGACGTCGGCGCGGCGGATGTCCACATAATCGCCGATGCTGACGCCGACGTTGGTGCGCTGCAGGCCGTCGAGGCGGATCACGTCCAGCCCCTCGTCCTCGGCGTACGGCGGCAGCGCGGTGGCGGCGGTGGTCCTCTTGCCGACGATCTCCAGGACATCGCCATCGCGAGCGCCCAGGCCCCGCAACGTGGCGCGGCTGAGGCGCACCGTGCCCGTCCCCACGTCCTGCGGCTTGGCTCCGGCGACCTGCAGCCGGACGCTCTCCTGCGGTTGTTCGGGCATCGCCTCCTCCGGGGGATGGTTCCGAGGCGAGGGAGGAAGCAAGATGCGTGCGTTGCAGGGGCGGGGGCAGGGGGCTGGGGCAGGGGGCTGGGGCAGAAAGGGAAGGCAGAAGGCAGAAGGCAGGGGCAGGTTCAGGGGCAGGTTGAGGGGCAGGTTCAGGGGCAGGTCGAGGTTCAGGTTCAGGGGCAGGTTGAGGGGCAGGTTCAGGGGCAGGTTGAGGTTCAGGTTCAGGGGGATGGGGTAGGGGTCAGCGGACGGGGAGGACGGAATGAGGAACGAGATCGGGCGCGTGCTGCTGGTGGTCGTGGTGCTGCTCGGAGGCGGGGGGCGGGGGGTGGCGGCGCAGGGGGGAGCGGGGGGAGGGGTGGTGGGGGCGGATTCGGCGCGAGGGTTCTTCCTGGTGCAGGACATTGGGGTGGGGCTGCGGGGCCTGGGGCACGTGCTGACGCGGCCGGCGCACTGGAGCACCACGCAGTGGGCGGTGGTGCCGGCGGGGGCGCTGGCGCTCGGTGCGCTGTCGGGGCTCGATGGGCCGGTGCGGGACTGGGCGGACCGGCACCACTCGCGGGCGGCGAACGACGTCGTGGCGCAGGTTGAGCCGTTCGGAGAGCTGCGCTCGCTCTACGTGGTGGTCGGCGCGTACGCGGGCGGGCTCGCGCTGCACCGGCCGGGGCTACGGCGAACGGCCGTGGAGGCGGCCACGGCGAGCATCGCGGCGGGCGGGATCGTGACCCCGCTGATCAAGCTCGCGGTGGGGCGGGCGCGGCCGCGGCAGCACGAGGGCGCGTACGCCTTCCACGGCTTCTCGGGCGACGCATCGTTCCCGTCGGGCCATACGACGCAGGCGTTCGCGGTCGCCTCGGTGCTGGCGGCCGAGGCGCACCCGCTCTGGGCGAAGGTGGCGGCCTACGGGCTGGCGACGGGGGTGGCGGGGTCGCGGATCTACCACGACGCCCACTTCGTGACGGACGTGACGGCGGGGGCGCTCATCGGCACGGTGGTGGGGCACAGCGTGGTCGGCTACGACGACCGGATCCGGCTGAGCGCCGCGCCGGTGGGCGGCGGCGGCGCGGAGCTGGGGCTGGTCTGGCGGTTCTGAGTCGCGCCTGGCCGGGGCGGTCGAACCGCGGCGCTCGGGGCGAGGCGGCGTGGCGCCGGTCGCGCGAGGGCGGCGACGTCGCCTAGAGCTTCCTGATGTTGTTGCTTCGCACGACGTCCACGATGACGGTGTCGGGGTCGAGCACGACCTCGCTCGGGCGGGTGGGGGTCACGACTTCGACGGTCTGGCTGCGATCGTGGGAGTCGAGGCGCTTGCGCACGCTGCCGACCTGGAGGGTCACGGGCATCCAGGCCTCGCCCGCGCGCGTGACCTCCACGGTGGTCTTCCAGCTCCCATCGGGCTGCTCGGCGGTCGTCGCCCCGGCGACGGCGTAGTCCAGCGTATCGGTGGTGTGGAACCACTCGTCGAAGAACCAGTCGAGCTTCTGGCCGCTGGCTTCCTCCATGGCGTGCTGGAAGTCGGCGAGGGTGACGTGGGTGAGCTCGTTCTCGGCGTAGTAGGCGCGCAGCCCGCGGGCCATGACGTCGTCACCGAGGTAGGCCTGGAGCATCCGGTAGACCACCGACGGCTTCGTATAGGTCATGAGGTTGTAGGTGCGGAAGTCCCGGAACTGGGCGGACTCGAGGTCGAGCGGCTGCGAGACGCCGGCGCTGTCGAGGCTGGCGACACCGGCGAAGGAGCGGTCCCAGATGTCGGGGTTGCCGTGGGTCTGGAAGTACCACGCGGTCTGGAACGATGTGAAGCCCTCGTCCAGGTAGCCCTCCCGCCACTCGTTGTTGGCCAGGATGCCCATGGTGTAGTTGTGGCCGAGCTCGTGGATGATCAGGCCGAGCCCGGGGCCGCCGAGCATGATGACCATGGGGAACTCCGTGCCGCCGCCCTCGATGCGGTGGAGGCTCGTGATCTGGGGCCAGGCGAAGGGGCCGTAGATGCGCTCGAGCCAGGCGAGGGCGGTCCTGGTGTTTTCGAGGGCGGCCTCGTGCCACGCGGTGTCGCCGGGCTCGTAGAGCACGTGGATCGCGACCTTCCCCAGATGACCTCCCTCGTACGTGTAGTCGGGCGCGGTGCTCCAGGCGAAGTTGTGGACCATCTTCGCGAGCCAGCGGATGCGCCGGCGGCCGGCGGCGGGCGCGCCCTCGATGAGCCCCAGGGCCTCGGCGGCGGGGGCGGCGCCATAGACGTCGCGGCCGTAGAAGAGGGAGTCGGCGAAGCCGGACGCGGCGACGGCGGCCCAGCCGGGGTCGCCCTCGATGGGGACGCCGGTGGCGCCCACGACCTGGTCGGCGGCGAGGTCCATGGTGACGTCGTAGGTGCCGAACTCGCCGTAGAACTCGCCCTGCGGCATTAGGGCGTGGGGCTCCCAGCCGCGCTGGTCGTAGACGGCCACCTTGGGGAACCACTGGGCGAAGTCGTAGTGGCGGCCGCGGCGGCCCTGGCGGCGGGGCAGCGTGGAGGGGCGGGCGTCCCAGCCCATGTCGAAGGTGACTGTCGCGCCGGGCTGGATGGCGCGCGGCAGCGCGAACCCGACGACGGTGGAGTCCGGGGCGCCCGGATAGAGGGGTGTGAGCGGCCTGCCCTCGAAGCGCATGAAGTGGAGGTGGTCGAAGGCCTGGTCCTCGGGCGAGAGGTCCTGGAAGCGGCGGATCCCGAACTCGAGCTCGCGGCGTGCCCACGCGCTGTTGGGGCGGAACGCGTTCAGGTAGAGGTGGAAATAGACGCTGTCGAGCGCGTTGGCGGAGTTGTTGGTGTAGCGCAGCCGGGCGCGACCGTGGAGCACCTCGGCGCGGTCGTCGAGGACGGCCTCCATCCGATAGGCGATGTGCTGCTGGAAGTAGCCGGGGCGCCAGGGCTTCGCGGGCGTCGCGGCGGCGCGCGCGGCCGGCCTCCTGGCCGCGGCGGTGTCGGCCCCGGGAGTCGGGGCGGCAGCGGGAGCGGGGCCGTGGGCGCAGGCGCCGGTTGCGGCGGCGGCGAGCGCGAGCACGAGGGGCTGGATGAGGGATCGGCTGGCTCGGGGCATCGTGCTCCGTCGGTCGGGGAGGCGGTCGGGCGCGTGGCGCCGCGGCGAATCTAGGGCGGTCGGGAGAGGGCGGCCACCCTTGGTGCGATGTAAACGCAAGCCGGCCTCGTCGCGTCCCATGGGCGTGGGGGGAGCGAACGCCGGAGGTGGCTTGGCTTCGGAAACGGGCATGGACGAGGCGGCGCTCCTTGCGCTGGTCGAGCGCGCGCGTGGCGGCGACGCCGGGGCGGGGCAAGCGCTCGCCGCTCGCGCACGGCCGCTGCTCGCGCGCTGGGCCCTGGCCCGGACCGGCGACGCGGCGGCGGCGGAGGACGTGGCGCAGTCGGTCCTGCTCCGGCTGGACGGCGCGCTGGCCCGCTTCGATGGCCGCTCGCGCTTCACCACGTGGCTGTTCCGCGTGTGCGCCAACGCCGCCACGGCGTGGCAGCGGCGCGAGGCCGCGGAGGCGGCGCGGCGGGAGCGGCTCGGCGCGGTGCCGCGGGATCCGCCCGCCGGCGGGGGGGCGGCCGCGGCCGCGGCCGACCGGGTGAGCGACGCGCGCGCCGCGGCCCTGGTCCGCCACTTCTTCACGATGCTGCCGGCGGGGCAGCGCCAGGTGTTCGACCTGGTGGACCTGCAGGGCTACACCCCGACGGAGGCGGCCGAGATGCTCGAGCTCAGCGCCGGCACGGCGCGGGCCCACCTGTTCCGGGCGCGCCGCTCGATCCGGCAGCGGATCCTGGAGTGGCACCCCGAGATCTACGAGGACTACCGGCAATGACCTGTGGCGCGTGGCGCGACCGGATGCTCGAGGCGGATCCCGCCGAGCTGCGCGGCCGGGAGGCGACGCCGCTCGCCGCGCACCTGGCGGCGTGCGCCGACTGCGCGGCCGTGGCGCGCCGGATCCTGGAGGGCGAGGCCGGGCTGGACGCCGCGCTCGGCGGGCTGGCGGCGGAGGCCGGGAGGGGAGCCGGATACGGCGAAGCCACGGAATACGGCGAAACGCAGGGTGGCGGAGTGAGGGCGCGGCGGTGGCGGAAGGTGCTGCCCTGGGCGGTGCCGGTGGCGCTGGCGGCGGCGGCGGGGGGGGTGTGGCTGGGGGTGCGGGGCGGGCGGTCCGTCGCGCCGGGGGGAGCGGGCGTGGTGGAGGCGCCGGCGGAGAGCGGGCAGGCTGGCCGGAGTGCGCGGCCGGGAGCGCCGGACGCGATCGGCGGCGTGGTGGGAGCGGGGCGCGCGGCGGGCGGTGGGCGCGGCGGGGTCGCCGTCTCGGCCGCGCGGGACTACGTGGTCTTCCAGACGGACGATCCGGACATCGCGGTGGTCTGGTTCCTGACACCCCGGAGGGGGCTATGAGCGCAGGGAGGCGGACGGCCGCGCTGGCGGCCGTGCTGATGACGGCAGTGCTGGCGGCGGGAGGGTGCGCGCGCGACTCGCACCTCGAGACGCGCACGTTCCGGCTGCAACGGATGAACCCGGACGACGCGCTCAAGATCGTGCAGCCGTACGTGTACCCGGACCGTTCGGGGGCGCACGGGGCGGTGAGCGCGACGCGGCAGGCGCTCACCGTGCGCGAGCTGCCCGAGAACCTGGACCGGATCGCGGCGGTGCTCAAGGAGTACGACGCGGCGCCGGAGAACGTGCTGCTGCGGTTCCAGCTGATCGAGGCGGACGGCTTCGCGGGGCGGGACACGGCGATCGCGGCCGTGGAGTCGCAACTGCGGAAGCTGTTCCGGTTTGGCGGCTACCGGCTGGCGGCGAGCACGGTCGTTCAGGGGATGGCAGGGAGCTTCGTGCGGCAGGCGGTCTCGGACGCGGCGACGCCGTACACGATCGCGGCAGGGGTGGGCCGGCTGGAGGACGAGCCGAAGGGGCGGCGTGTGCCGCTGAACGTCTCCCTCATGGGACCCGGCAACCAGCGGCTGATCGAGGCGTCCGTCGATGTGCGGGACGGGCAGACGGTCGTGCTCGGCACCGCGCGGCCCGACCCGCGGAAGGGCGCGGTCATCCTGGTCGTGACCCCGACGATCGGAAGCTGAGCCGCGGGCGGCCACCACGCCGGGGAGGAGCCCGGCGCGGACGCCGCGGGCGAGCCGGCGCGCGGCTGGCCGGACGAGCATGGTGCGGCCGTGCCGGGGTGGCCATCTTGGCGGGAGAACCGGCCCGGCCTGCGGCCATGGCGGCCGCGGGGCCGGCCGGCCGACCGGAACGAAGGAGGCCACGATGCTGCGGAGGATGCTCGGTCCCGTGCTGGCGGGGCTCGCAATCGCGGCGTGCGCCAGCGCGCCCTCGCAGGGGACGCGGCCGAAGGGCGCGCGGGACACGATCACCCGGCAGGAGATCCTGGACGCGAACGTCCAGGATGCGTACGAGGCGGTCCGGCGGCTGCGGCCGCAGATGCTGACCACGCACGGCTCGGTCTCGATCCGCTCGCCCGGGGCGGACCAGCCGATCGTGTATGTGGACGGCGTGCGGATGGGCGGGCTGGACGCGCTCTCCTCCATCCGGGCCGAGCAGGTCATGGAGATCCGCTGGATCAGCCCGAGCGACGCCACCACCCGCTACGGGACGGACCACACGGGTGGCGTGATCGAGGTCATCACGGTCCACTGAGACGGCCGGGAATCCGGCGCGCGCCGACCGGTCGGAGCGGTCGTTGCGGAGCTGACGCGGCCAGCCCGCCGGCGGCGCCTCGTCGCGGCGGGCCCCCCGCGGCCCGCGCTTCAGCCGAGCAGCCCTCGGAAGCGCGCCGGGTCGATGGCGTAGCCGGGGAAGACGCGCTCCAAGTGCTCCGCCCCGAGCTGCCGGGTCGCGATCTCGGCGAAGACATCTCGGAAATCGGTGGTGACGGCCAGGTCGCGACCCTGATAAAGGCGGTCGGGCTCGAGCCCGGGCCACTCGCCGTGGACCTTCCCGCCGTTCACCTCCCCGCCCATCAACAGCATGCAGTTGGCGTGACCGTGGTCGGTGCCGCCGGTGCCGTTCTCGGCCACGGTCCGGCCGAACTCGGACATGGTGAGCACGACCACGTCGCGCATGCGCTCGCCGAGGTCGTCGCGCAGGGCGCGCAGCCCCTGCCCCAGGTCCGCCAGCCGGCGCGCGAGCTGCCCCTCCGGGCCGCCCTGCGCGAAATGGGTGTCCCACCCGCCCAGGTCGGTGAAGGCGATCTCCATGCCCACGTCCGCCTTGATCAGCTGCGCGATCTGGCGGAGCGAGCGGCCGAAGTCGCCCGGCGGATAGCGGACGCCGTCGGCCGGGCGGTAGCGCGTCGGGTCGGCGCGCTTCAGGATCTGCATCGCCTCGAAGGCATCGTCCGCCGCGCCGCTCACCGCATCGCCGCTCTCCGTGTGGTAGAGGCGCTCGAACGTGCCGGTCAGGGAGGCGTCGCGGCCACCGGCCACGCCGAAGTGGTCGAGGTCCGCGATGGCGAGCGCGGGGTGGGCGCCGCGGAGCGAGAGCGGAAGCTCCGCTCCGAGGGCGACGCCGCGCAGCGCCTCGACGCCGGCCCGCTCCGCCATCTTCGCCTGGCCGAGCCGGTGGTCGGCGGCGTGGAGCGCGGGACTCGCCAGGGTGCGGCCGGAGCACTCGGCGCAGCCGGACTCGGCCAGCACGCGGTCGAGCCAGCCGTCGCGGGCGGAGCGCACGCCCGGCATGGCCGTTTCCATGAAGTCCTGGGCATCGAAGTGCGAGCGTGTCGGGTCGGGGGAGCCCACCGCCTGCACGATGGCGAGCTCCTTCCGGCGGAACAGCTCGTGGAGCGGCGCGAGCGCGGGATTCAGCGCGAAGAAGCCGTCCAGGTCGAGCGCCGCCGTGGCGCCGCCGCTCCGTGGCGGCGGGATCGCGATCGAGCCGCGCCCGCGGTAGTAGGCTGCCTCGCCGTACGGGACGACCATGCTGAGCCCGTCCACGGCACCGCGCTGGAAGATGCAGATGAGCGTCTTGCGGCGGGTGGCGGCGCGGGTCTCGGCCAGCAGCGAGCGCGTCATGAACTCGGGCGGGAGCCCGAGCGCGAGCAGGGCGAGGGTGCCGCTCTTGAGGAAGAGGCGACGGTTCACGGGAGGCATGGGCCGCTCCTATCTCCGCTGGAAGTCGGGGGAGCCGAGGACGAGGCCCGCGGCGCGCGCGAGGCGGGCGCGCGTGGGCAGCGCGGCGTGCTCGGCGAGGTCGGCGTCCACGGCGCGCTCGAGCTGCGCGGTCGGCGTGCCCGGCAGCAGCCGGGAGGCCAGGACGTGCACGGCGGCATCGGTGGCGACACCGCCGCCGCCAGCGTCCCCGGCGAGCGCGGGCACATCGATGCGCACGCCGTCCACGCGGCCGGCCGCGAGGGCCAGGCCGAGGTTCATCCGGGTGAGCAGCGCCCCGCTGTTCACCCAGTCGTCGGAGCGGGCGGGATACCCGGTCGGGAAGGAGGCGAGGTAGGGCGCCTCTCCGAGCGTGCGGAGCGTCTGCACGAGCATGCGCGAGGGCCCGACCTCCGCGTCCGTCGCCCGCAGCGCGCTGGCCACGAGCTCGAACGGCGTCTTCACCTTGCGATCGGCAGCGCCGCTCGCGTAGAGCTCGGGCGCGGTGAAGAGGGCGCGCGTCAGCGCGCGGAGGTCGCCGTGGGTGTCCAGGAAGACTCTGGCGAGACGGTCCACCAGCGCGGGAGGCGGCGCGTCGGAGACGAAGCGCTCGGCCAGCTCCCGCGCGATGTGGTGGGCGGTGGCCGGGCTGGTGGCCAGCACGTGCAGCACGTCCAGGCCGTCCTGCATCCCCCGGCCGGCGGCGAGGGCGTGGCCGAGGACGACCTTCTCGCCGTGGTCGTGCATGCGAGGCCGGAAGACGAAGCGCGGCTCCGCGGCCGCGGGCCGCATGCTGCCGCCGCCAGCGGCCCGGCGCGCGCCCGGACCGCCGCGGTCGAGGGTCCAGCCGGAGAAGGCACGCGCCACCTCGATCACGTCCTGCTGCGTGTAGCCGCCGTCCACGCCCAGCGTGTGGAGCTCCATCAGCTCGCGGGCGTAGTTCTCGTTGATGCCCGGCTGGCTGGCCGCGAGGTTCGCGGCCGCGCGGCGGAGGCGCTGGAGCTGGGCCTCGGTGATGCGGCCGGAGCGGGCCAGCGCATCCTGCTGCCCGGGCGAGAGCGCTGCGAAGCGCCGCAGCCGCTCGAGCGGGCGCGCCACGCTCGGATCCGTGGTGTCCGGCACCACGCTGCGCCAGTTGTCGAGGTAGACCAGCATGGCCGGGTGCTCGGCCGTGGCGCGCAGCATGTCCTCGAAGCGGCCGAAGACGTAGGGGCGGATCGCCTCGCGCTCATAGGAGCCGATGAGGTAGCGGTCCGCCGCCTTGCCGAAGAAGACGTTGAAGTGATTGAACCAGAACTCGGTCATCACCTCCTCGAGCTGCCGGCGCGAGTACACCGCCCGCTGCAGCCGCGCCCCGATCAGGTCGAAGGCGATCCGCGCCGGGCCGCGCATCCCGCCCCGCCTCGGCGCCGCTCCAGGCGACGCGCCCGCCGCCGCGCGCCGGCGAGCCGCCGCCGCGGGCGGGAAGGCCGCGTAGAGCTCGGCCACGCTCATCGCCGCCGCCGGGAACGCGGCCAGGCGCGCGTCCAGCGCGGAGTCGTCGATCCGCTCCGGGTGCAGCTGCCCCTCGAGCCAGCGGTCCGGCCCCAGCGCGAGCAGCTCGGCGAGCTCCGTGGGCCGGGCGCCGAAGGTCGCGCGCGAGAGCAGCCGGAGCGCGCGGGTGCTGTCGGCCTGGCCCATCCCGGCGTGGCGGCCGGAGGTCCGGGCGCCCGCCGTCGGCAGCGGCGGAGCGAGGAAGAGGCCCAGCGCGAGCACCGCCGCGGTGGTCCGGCTCGTGAGAACGGCCATGGTCGCCTCCAGTCCTGCGTGTGATGGAAGGGACGCGCCCGGCGCGCTGATCGTTAACCGCCCGGGCCAACCATTCTCGTCGCCCGAGGTGTCCAAGAGAGCGAAGGGACTCGAGCCGGAGCCGTCCGTGCGCCTCATCCTCGCCATTGCCGCCACCGCGGTCGCGCTCTACATGGCCGCCATCACTGAGCCGCACGCAGCGGCCCCGCGGGCCGGCCGGTGGCGGGCGAGCTTCGCGGGCGACACCGTCGCGCTCGCGCTGGACCCCGCCGCCGGCCGGTCGATGCGGCTCGTCCTGCGGCGGGGGCGGCTGACGGCGCTCAGCATCGAGCCCGCGCTGGACGGCGCCGCCCGCATCCGGTTCAGCCTCCTTCCGCGGCGGCAGGGCGGCCGGGGCGCCCGGCTGCCCGCCTCCGCCCGCGGCGGGCTCGGCTTCGAGGGCGTGATGCGCGGCGACAGCGCCTCGGGACGCTACGCGCCGCTGCGCGCGCAGCCACTGCCGACCGGCACTCCCGCGGGGAGCGGCCCCGGGACGTAGAGCCACGGCCCCGCCCAGAGGCCTCCCCGAACGCTCCCGCGCGTGCTATCCTACCGCCCGTCCGCCGCGCCGCCCGCGTCCGCGGCGCCGCCGTCCTCCGACTCCGAGATCCCGCCATGCGACGCTCCCCGTTGCCTTCCGCTGCCGCGGGCGCGGCGATGCTTGCCCTCGCCGGTGCGCGGGCCGCGCGCGCGCAGACGCCCGCGACGATCCCCACCGACACGCGTGCGGCGGCCGAGCGGCTGCTCCAGGCCGCCGTGGCCGACAGGGGGCACGGTGACGTTCAGGGGTAGGGGCAGGTGGAGGGGCAGGAACGGAAGCCAGAGGGCAGGGGCAGCGGGTGAAACGGTGGCGGGGGGCGGGGCGTAGGGGGTGAGGGTGAGGGTGAGGGTGAGGGTAGGGGTAGGGGTGAGGGTAAGGGGGCCGGGGGGCGGGGGGCGGGGCCGGGGGCGGGGCCGGGGGATGGGGCCGAGGATCGGAGGATGGGATGCGACTGACCACACGACAGCGGAAAGCGCTGATCTTCGCGGGGACGGCGGCGGGCATCGTACTGCTCTGGAGCACGCCGGTGCTCTACCCGCTGCGGCTGTTCGTCGTCTTCCTGCACGAGGCCAGCCACGCGGTGGCGGCGCTCGCGACGGGCGGTACCGTGGTGCGGATCGGCATCGACCCCCGGGAGGGCGGTTACACGCTCACGCGGGGCGGGAACGCGCTGGTCACGCTTTCGGCGGGCTACCTCGGCAGCCTCGGCTGGGGCGCGGCCATCCTGGCGGCGGCGCGCACCCGGCGCGCGGGACTCGCGACGGTCGCCCTCGGCGCGGCCGTGCTCGCCGTCACCGTCCTCTACGTCCGCAACCCGTTCGGGCTCGCGTTCGGGATCCTCTTCGGCCTCGCCGCGGTGGCCGCGGGCCGGCGGCTGCCGCACGCGATCGTCGCCTGGCTGCTCACGGCAGTCGGGCTGACCAGCTGTCTCTACGCGCCGCTCGACATCTGGTCCGACATCCTCGCCCGGCCGGCCATGCCGTCCGATGCGCGCATGCTGGCCGACATGACGCACGTGCCCACCATCGTCTGGGGCGTGCTCTGGCTCGGCATCTCCCTCGCCGTCTCCTGGCGACTGTTCCGGCGCGGCATCGCCGGGCGGTGAGAGGGCCTTCCTCCGCCCGCCCTCCCTCACTCCGGCGCCACCCCGGCGCCCTTCCACCTCTCCACCCGCGACGCGGGGACGGGGGCAGGCGAGGTGCCCGACACGGGGCGGCCGCCGCAGGGATGCCCGCGAAGGCGGGGCTTGTCGCGGCGGCGGGGGCGGTCCTATCGTAGGCGTTGCATCCAAACCTGCATCCGAGACCGGGAGGAGCCGTGAACGCGCTGAGTGCTGGAGGGCGGCGTCGCCGCGCGATGGGGGAAGGCGAAGCGAGACTCGGCCGGGGAGCGCGCCGCGCAGCGTCGGGGAGCGAAGTGTTTTCGGGGCGGCGCGGGGTCCGGGCGGCGGTGGCGGCCGCGGGGCTGGTGGTGCTCGGGGCGTGCGCGGGCGGCGCGCGGCCGGAGGGGCCGACGCCGGCGGGCGGGGCGTACGACGTGGTGATCGAGAACGGGAGGATCGTGGACGGCACGGGGGCGGCGTGGCACTACGGGGATGTGGGGATTCGGGGGGACCGGATCGCGGCGATGACGCCGCGGGGCATGCTGGCTGGGGCATCGGCGAAGCAGCGGATCGACGCGCGCGGGCTGGTGGTGGCGCCGGGGTTCATCGACATCCAGGGGCAGTCGGGCGGCTCGTTCCTGTTCGGCGACGGGCGGGACGTAAGCAAGGTGACGCAGGGGATCACGACGGAGATCCTGGGGGAGGGCTCGACGCCGGCACCGCTGAACCCGGCGCAGCTGGCGGGTGAGCTGCCGCGGGACCCGGCGCGGGCGAAGGTGGTGGAGAGCTTCGCGTCGCCGCACGGGTTCCGGAACTGGCTGGAGGCGATGGCGGCGCACGGGATCGCGCCGAACGTGGGCTCGTTCGTGGGGGCGGCCACGGTGCGGGTGTACGGCAAGCGGGAGGAGATGGGAGCGCCGACGCCGGCGGAGCTGGACACGATGCGGTCGGTGGTGCGGCGCGCGATGGAGGACGGGGCGATGGGGATGGCCTCGGCGCTGATCTACCCGCCGGGGAACTACGCGACGACAGGGGAGCTGATCGAGGAGGCGAAGGCGATGGCGCCGTACGGCGGCGTCTACATCACGCACATGCGCTCGGAGGCGGACCATCTGCTGGAGGCGACGGACGAGGCGATCCGGATCGGCAAGGAAGGGGGCGTGCCGGTCGAGATCTACCACCTGAAGGCGGCGGGGAAGGCGAACTGGGGGAAGGCGGCGCTCGAGATCGCGAAGATCGACAGCGCGCGTGCGGCGGGGCAGGACGTGCAGGCGGACATGTACCCGTACACGGCGGGGGGGACGGGGCTCAGCGCGTGCTTCCCGCCGGCGGCGTCGGAGGGGGGCAAGCTGCTGGAGCGGCTGGCGAGCCCGGCGGAGCGGGCGAAAATCAAGCAGGAGGTCGAGCACCAGACCTCGGACTGGGAGAACCTGTGCACGCAGGCGACGCCGGAGGGGGTGCTGCTCGTGGGCTTCACGAAGCCGGGCAACAAGAAGTGGGTCGGCAAGCGGCTGAGCGAGGTGGCGCAGGCGATGGGGACGGACTGGGTGACGGCGGCCATGGACCTGGTGGAGAGCGACAGCTCGCGGGTGGGGACGCTGTTCTTCCTCATGAGCGAGGACAACGTGAAGCTCCAGCTGCGGCAGCCGTGGATCAAGATCGGCACGGATGCGGGCGGCATGGACCCGGACAGCGCGAAGGCGCGCGGCCAGCTGGCGCATCCGCGGGCGTACGGGACGTATCCGAAGATCCTGGGCAGGTACGTGCGCGAGGAGCACGTGCTGCGGCTGGAGGACGCGATCCGGAAGATGACGTCGGCGGTGGCGACACGGCTGTCGATCCCGGACCGCGGCATTCTGCGCCCGGGGCTCTACGCGGACATCGTCGTGTTCGACCCGGAGACGATCGAGGACCGGGCGACCTACGAGGACCCACACCAGATCTCGGTAGGCGTGAAGCACGTGCTGGTGAACGGCGTCGAGATCGTGCGGGACGAGCGCTCGACCGGCGCGCTGCCGGGCCGCGTGGTGTGGGGGCCGGGGACGCGGCGGTAGTCCCGGAGGGATCCAGCAGTCTGGCCTACGGCGCCATCTCCTCGAGCAGCGCGATCATGCGGGCGTCCCACGGGTCGGCGGACGGGTCGTCGTCGGCGTAGTCGTAGCGCTCCTCGGGGGTCTCGAGGATGAGCGGGATCCTGCGCGCGCGGCGGTCGTGGAGCAGCCAGCCGAACGACTCCGCGCCAATGGTGCCCTCGCCGATGAGGGTGTGCCGGTCCCGGTTCGAGGCGAGCGCGCCCTCGCTGTCGTTCAGGTGCAGGAAGGACGGCGGCTCGCCGCACGCCTCCTCGAACTCGTCGAGCACGGCGGAGAGGGCGGCGGGCGAGGCGGCGATGTCGTAGCCGGACGCAAAGAGGTGGCAGGTGTCCAGACCATAGCCCGCCCGCCCGCGCACCGCCTCCGGGATCCGCTCCAGCACCGCGGCGACCTCCGCCGCGGTGCGGCCGTAGGTGCTCCCCGCGCCCGCGGTGTTCTCGATCCACAGGCGGGTCTCGCCCTCCACGCCCTGGAGCGCTTGCGTCATGGCGCGGGCGACGCGCTGCGCCGCCGCCTCGGTTCCATCCTTCGCCGAGCCCGGGTGGAAGCACACCCCGCCGATGCCCAGAAGCGTGGAGCGCTCGAGCTCCTTCCGCAGCCCCGCGGCCGCGCGCGTCCACTTGGCCGCATCGTTGGTGGCCACGTTCAGCACGTAGGCCGCGTGCGCCTGGACGTAGCGCGGCTGGATGCCGGTCTCCTCCAGGGCGGCCCGGAAACGCTCGACGCGCTCCGGCCGGATGCCGCTCTTGTCGCCGTAGAACCTGGGGATGGCGGTGAAGATCTGGAGCGCGGCCGCGCCGGCGGCCTTCGCGCGGCGGGCGGCCATGTCGATGCCGCCGGCGTCGACGGGGTGTACGCCAATGTGCAGGCTCATGCGGGGTTCGGGTCAGGGTCACGAGGATGCGGCTCGAGCGGGAAACTGCGGCTGTGGTGGGCGCGGGGCAACGGGCGGAGCGGACCACGGACGGGAATGGGCCCGTGCACGTGCACGGGCAGCTCCGGAAGGC
The DNA here is from genome assembly GCA_963708135.1 of uncultured Gemmatimonadales bacterium. Taxonomy (GTDB): domain Bacteria; phylum Gemmatimonadota; class Gemmatimonadetes; order Longimicrobiales; family RSA9. The sequence continues at coordinate 4,201,965 of OY970192.1, forward strand.
AGTCGGGCAGGGGCAGCGCCAGGGGCACGAGAACGGGCGGGCCCGAGGGCAGCGCCCTCAGCTCAGCAGACCGGCCTCGGCGGGATCCAGCGCGGCGTAGCGATCGCCGAGCCAGAGGACGAAGCCGGCCAGCTCGGCATAGAGGATCAGGGCGCCGAGCACGCCGGCGAGGAGGGCGGCCGCGGCGCCGGTCCCGGCACCGAGCTGGAACGCGGCCCAGCCGGCCGCGACGGCGGCGAGGCCGATCGCGACGAACAGGAGGAGCCCCGTTGCGGCGAGGGTGAGCATCTGCTGGCCGAGGGCGTCCACGCCGCCCGGGCGGTCGGCGCCCAGCCGGACCCAGCCGGGGAAGAGGACGGCGAGGGCGTTCTGGGCACCGATCAGCAGGCCGTCCACGGCGGGCAGCAGGAGGGCGGCGGCGCCCATGGCGGTCACGATTTCGGCCGCCCTGTCCGCCTGTGTGCTGAGCGGCAGGAGCGCGGCCACCGTGCCGAGCGCGAGCAGCTGGAGCACGTAGAGCGCGGCCGTCGGCGCCGCGAGCTCGGCGGCCACGAGCGCCCGCGGCGGGAGTGGCAGAGTACGCAGGATGGCGAGCCGCTCGAGGTCCGCGCGCAGGTCGCTGCGGAAGCCGAGGGCGCCGAAGAAGGTGAGGAAGACGCCGACGGCGGCGATGATGCCCATCGTCACATCGGCGGCCTCGCGGGTGGAATGGCCGCCGAGGCGAACGACGCCGAAGGCGACGACGCCGACGGCCGCGACCACGATGAGCATGCGCAGCCCCTCCTGTCGCAGCAGCGTCACCGCGTTCTTCCAGGCGACGGCGACCACGGGGCGTCCCGTCGCCCGCAGGGGGAGCGGCGTCCGGCGGGGTCCGGCGCGCGTGCCGGCGCGTCGGGCACGGCCGGTCCGGCGGTAGGAGTCGAGCAGCTTCGCGCGGCGGATCCCGGCCGACAGCGCGGCCTCCTCGAACGCGGCATCGGTGCGCAGCACCCAGACGTAATGGATCGCCGCGAGCAGCGCGGCGGCGGGAAGCGCGCGCAGGAACGCCCACGTGTCCGCTGCGAGGAAGGGTCCGAGCGCGATGCGGAAGGGGAGCAGGGCCGCGGCGAGCAGCGGCCCGTGGAGCGCGGCCGTAACGCCGGCGAGTGCCTCGGCCTGCGTGCGCGCGCGCTCCGCGGCCCGGAGAAGCGCGAGCGCGCTCCCGGCCACGGCCACGCCCGCCAGGCCGAGCACGGCCACGCCGACGGCGCTGCTCCGGATGCCGGCCAGGCCGTGGCGCCTGGCGCCGGCGCGGATGAGCGAAGAGGCGAGCTGGTGCAGGCGCGCGGTGCTCGCGATCAGCCATGCGCCCGCCAGGCGGAGCGGCCAGTCCAGCGGGGCGTCCCTCGTGAAGAGGACGAGCACCAGCGTGGCCAGGAGCACGCCCGGCTGCTCGCGCACGATCTTGTAGCGGATGAGCCGCCGCCGGCTGATCGGGGCCGGGAAGAGGAGTTGCGCCTCGGCGGGCGAGAAGGCGAGCGCGCCCGCAAATCCACCGCGGATCCACCACCATCCCACGAGGGCGGCGAGCAGCACGGGCGCGGCGAGCAGGACCGGGGGCGAGGCGGCGGCGTTGCCGTGGTGCCCGGGGTCGCGCAGCATGGTGTAGGCGATGAAGCCGAAGTAGGCGAGCCCGGCCAGGAGCGCGACGACGTGCTGCGGGCCGCGGCTGCGGCGCAGCAGCATGCGCACGCGGTTCCGGGCGCCGGCGGCGAGCAGCCAGAAGAGCGGATCGGCGCTCACGAGCCGGTCTCGGTCAGGCTGAGGAAGACGTCCTCGAGCCCGCGTCCCTGGAGCTCGGGCCGGCTCGCGGCGATCTCGGCCACGGATCCGATGGCGACGCGGCGGCCCTGCTGCATGACCAGGATCCGCGAGCAGAGCTCCTCCACGAGCGAGAGCAGGTGCGAGCTGAGCAGCACCGCGGCGCCGCCCGCCGCGAGCTCCAGGATCGTCCGCTTCACGCGCCGGATGGCCGCGGGGTCGAGGCCCGTGAGCGGCTCGTCGAGCATGAGCACCCTGGGCTCGTGCAGGAGCGCGCAGGCCATGGCCAGCTTCTGCTTCATGCCGCGCGAGAGCTCGCCGGGCAGGACGTGCCGCTTCTCCTCGAGCTCGAGCTGGCGGAGCAGCACGTCCGTCCTGCCCGCGCTGTCCTCGACCTCGTAGACGCGGCCGATGAAGCGCAGGTGCTCGACCACGGTGAGGGAGTCGAAGAACTGCGGCTCGTCGGGGATGAAGGCGAGAGCGCGCTTGGCGGCGAGGGGCTCCGTGGCCAGGTCGTGGCCGGCGATCGCGATGCGGCCGCCGGCGGGCGGCAGGATGCCGGCGATGCAGCGCAGCGTCGTCGTCTTGCCCGCCCCGTTCGGGCCGAGCAGGCCCATCACCTCGCCCGGCCGGACCTCGAAGCTCAGCTCCGACACCGCGGGCAGCGCACCGTAGTACTTCGTCAGCGCGTGGACTTCCAGCACAGGGACGTCCTGTTGATCGTGGGCGCGAGGGAGTGCAAGTTGGCGGCGCAGGGAAATTCGCGGTGGGGCTGGATTCGGGCAAGGACGAGCGGGAGGGGAGTCCATGAACGTGCTGATCGTGACGCAGTCGGAGCTGCCGGCGCTGCTCCCGATGGCGGAGTGCATCGAGGCGATGGCCGAGGTGCTGGAGGCGCTCGGCCGGGGCGAGGCCGTGCTCCCGCTGCGGCAGCAGGTGGTGCTGCCGGACGGGACCGGGCGGCTCGTGCCGATGCCGGCCTACACGGCGAGCCCGCCCGCGCTGGGGATCAAGGTGATCACCTACTTTCCCGGCAACACCGGGACGGAGTTCGACTCGCACCAGGGTGCCGTGCTGCTCTTCGAGCCCGTCCACGGCCGGCTGCTCGCCATCATGGACGCGAGCGCCATCACCGCGATCCGCACCGCCGCCGCGACCGGGCTCGCCACCCGGCTCCTCGCCCGCGAGGACGCCGGGGACCTGGCCATCCTCGGCTCCGGCGTGCAGGCGCGCACACACCTCGAGGCCATGCTCACCGTCCGGCCGATCCGCCGGATCCGCGTCTGGAGCCGGACGCAGGCGAACGCCGCGGCGTTCGCGCGCGAGATGGAGCGGCGCCACGACGTCGCCATCGAGGTCGTGGCCGCGCGCCGCGAGGCGGTCGTCGGCGCGGACATCATCTGCACGGTCACCTCCGCGGCCGAGCCGGTGCTGCGCGGCGAATGGATCGCGCCCGGCGCCCACGTCAACGCCGTCGGCTCCAGCCTGCGCACGGACCGCGAGCTCGACGCCGAAGCCGTGCGACGCTGCCGCCTCTTCGTGGACCGTCTCGAGTCCGCCCTCGCGGAGGCCGGAGACTTCCTGCTCGCGCGCGCCGAGGGCGCCGTGGACGACGACCACATCGTGGGTGAGATCGGGCAGATCCTGCTGGGCGAGATCGAGGGGCGGCGCTCAGCCGACGAGATCACGCTCTTCAAGTCGCTCGGCCTGGCCGTCGAGGACCTGGCCGCCGCGCACCTGGTCTACGAGAAGGCCATGGCCGACGGCGGCGGGACGGTGCTGGATTTCGGGGGGAACAGGGAGTAGGACGGGCGCGGGGCGCTGTGCTGGGGAGGCCTCTGTGCTGGCGGGCGTGCTGCCGCTGGCCGGGCGAGAGTGGGGGAGTGGGGGACCCCGGGCCGGCTCCGCGGCGCGCGCGGGGGCCGGGCCTCGCGACCTGCCCTGGCGCGCGCGGGTGCGCCGGCGTGCCGCGAGGCCCGCGCAGTGCGGAGCGCGGCGCCGCGTCCGGGCCGCGGACGGGCCGCGGAGGACGGCCGCATCCCCCGCTCCCCCACTCTCAACGCCCATGTCAGTGCCGCTCGAACTCCTCCTCCGAGATCGGCTCGTCCTCGCCGGCGCCCAGGTTGCCGATGCGCTGGACCTGGAGCTTGCCGGTGAGCGTCTGGCCGCCCACGCTCACGGAGATCGTGTACTGGCCGGGCGGCGCGGGCGCGGGTGCGCCGCCGAAGAAGCCGCCGCGGCCACCTGCGAACCGGCCGCCGATGCCCGGCACGCGGGTGAGGCGCAGAAAGTCCCGGAACAACTCACCGCCCGGGCCGCGCATGAACGCGGCGATGGCCTCCTCGCTCATGTCGGATGCTCCGGCGGCGCGGCCGGCGCGGGCGGGCCGGCCGGCCTGCGCGCCGCTCGAGTCCGGCGCGGCCTTCTCGCCGGCGCCGGCGGTCTCGCCGCGCGCGGCGACGCTGCGCTGCATCTGCTCGCCCGGGCGGTCCACCCAGACGCCGGGGCGCGCGCGGCCGCGCCCGCCGAAGCCGAAGCCGAACGGGACCGCGCCGGGGCCGCCGAACAGGGAGCGCCGGGCCAGCGCGGCCACGCGGCCGGCGAGCTGCGCGTCCGTGCCGGCCTTCTCGAGCGAATCGGTGAGAAACGCGATGCGGACCTGGAGCCGCGCGCTGTCGCGCTTCTCCGAGGGCGAGAGCGGCGCCGGCGGCGGCGGCTCCTTGCGGTAGTTCCAGGCCACGGTGTGCAGGCCGGCGGCGCCGGGCCCGGTGAGCGTCTGCACGGTGTCGCCCTTCGCGTCCAGCACGGCAATGTGCGCGCGCTGGCGGCGGTCTCCGGAGGGCAGGTAGTAGGAGATCTCGGCGCCGTACGGCGCGCTCTCGCCCTCGAACACCTTCTGGCCGGGGGATCCGCCGCCGATCGGCGTCTCGCCGTACTGGAAGGCGGTGGGCGGCTGGAACAGGGTGGCGGCCGCGAGCGTGCGCGCGCCCATCTGCTCGAGCGGCGCGATGCCGACGATCCAGATGGAGCGGCCGTGCGTGGCGGCGATCAGCTCGTGGTCGCGCGGCTGGATCTTGAGGTCGTGGACCGGCACCGTGGGCAGTCCCTCCATGAAGCGCTGCCAGTGGCCGCCGCGGTCGATGGAGACGTAGGCGCCCACGTCGGTGCCGGCGAAGAGCAGGTCGCGATTGAAGGGGTCCTCGCGCACGACGTGCACGAAGTCGGGGCCGCCCCGGGGCAGGTCCGAGGCGATCGAGCGGAAGCTCTTGCCGCCGTCGTCGGTGACGTAGAGGTAGGGGGTGAAGTCGCCGGTGCGGTGGCCGTCGAAGGCCACGTAGAAGGTGTTCGCGTCGAAGTGCGACGGCTCGATACGGCGCACCCAGGTGCCGTCCGGCACGCCGGGGAATCGACCGTTCAGCTTTTCCCAGTGCTTGCCGTCGTCGCGTGTCATCCAGGCGTTGCCGTCATCGGTGCCCGCGTAGAGCCAGCCCTTCCGCACGGGGCTCTCCGCCAGGGCGACGATGGTGGCGAAGGTCTCCGCGCCCGTCACGTCCCGGGTGATGCCGCCGGTCGTCTCCGTGCTGACGCGGATCTTCATGGTGTCGGCGCGGGTGAGGTCGGGCGAGATGGCGACCAGGTCGTCGCCGCGCTTCGTCGACTTGAGCACCTTGTTGGCGCCGGCGTAGAGGACGTGCTGGTCGTGGGGCGAGAGGAAGAACGGCGTGTTCCAGTTCCAGCGCAGGTCGTTGTCGGCCGAGTCCGCGGACTGGCGCGCGCGCAGCGTGGCGAGCCGGCTCTCCTGCGCGGGCGTCTCGGGCTTCGCGGTGTCGCCGCGCTCGATGACGATCGAGTCCTCGAAGGTCTTGTAGCGGTCGCGGAAGCTCGGCTTGCGCAGCCGCGTGCGCTCGCCGGTCGTCATGTCGAGCCGGGCCATGTTGCCGCCCTGGCTCTCGGCGTAGACGATGTTCGGGTCGGTCTGGTCCTGCGCCGTGAAGAAGCCGTCACCGCCGTTCACGGTGGCCCACATGTCGCTCGTGATGCCGCCGCGCGCGCGCCGGCTCGGGCCGCACCACGCGCCGTTGTCCTGCAGCCCGCCGCAGACATGGTACGGCACGGCCATGTCGTAGCTGACCTCGTAGAACTGGCCGATGGCGAAGTTGTTCAGGAAGTCGTAGTTGCCGCCGCGGTCCCAGGTCTGGGAGATGCCGCCGTCGTCGCCCACGATGAAATGGTTCGGGTCGTTCGGATCGATCCACATGGCGTGGTGGTCCACGTGGATGCCGACCGTGGCGTTGCCCATCGTCTTGCCGCCGTCATTGGAGAACTTGACCGGCGTGGACGACCAGTAGACACGGTTCGGGTCCCGCGGGTCCACCCGCACCTGCGAGTAGTAGAACGGGCGCGTGTCCTCCGCGTTCATCTTCGTCCACGTCGCGCCCGCATCGGCGGAACGGTAGAGCCCGGACTCGTTGGGAGCGCCCTCCTTCGCGCCGGCGGCCTCGACCAGCGCGTAGACCACGTTCGGGTCGCTCGGCGCGATGGCCAGCCCGATGCGCCCCTTCGTCCCCGCGGGGAAGCCGCCGCCCTTCACCTCCGCCCAGTGCGCGCCCGCGTCCGTCGTCTTCCACAGCCCGCTCCCCGGGCCGCCGCTCTGGAGCGAGTACGGCGTGCGCCAGCGTTCCCAGCTCGAGGCGTAGAGCACGTCCGGGTTCTTCGGGTCGATGGCCACGTCCACGAAGCCCGCGTGGTCGCTCACGAACTTGGAGAGCGTCCAGGTCCTGCCGCCGTCCGTGGTCTTGTACAGCCCGCGCTCCGGGTTGCTGTCCCAGATGTGGCCCAGGGCGGCGACGTAGACCACGTCAGCGTTCCTGGGGTCCACCACGATCCGGGCGATGACCTGCGTCTTCTCGAGCCCCATCAGCTTCCAGGTGAGACCGCCATCCATGGACTTGTAGATGCCGCCGCCGGGCGAGATCGAGTTGCGGCTGTTCTGCTCGCCCGTGCCGGCCCACACCTGCATGGTGTCGCTCGGCGCGATCGCCAGGTCGCCCATGGCCACCACACGCTCGTGCTCGAACACGGGGCGGAACGTCGTGCCGGCGTTCGTCGTCTTCCAGATGCCGCCGCCGGCGGCCGCCACGAAGAAGGTGCGCGATGGGCTCGGGATCCCCTCGATGTCGGCCACGCGGCCGCCCATGTTGGCGGGCCCGATGCTGCGCCAGCGAAAGGCCGAGAGGACCGTGGAGTCCAGCGCCGTCGGGCCCTGGGCGTGGAGGGGGGCGGCCAGGCCGATCGTGAGCGCGGCGAGGACCGCCGCGGGCAGGCGTGAGCGTGCGGGTCTCATGCCACCTCGAAGCGTTGAGTGACGATGTGAGGCCCGCCGCGAGGGCGGCGGGCGGGAAGCTACGTGACGGGGTACAGCCGGCGCTGCGGGAACGTTGGGAGGGCACGCCGGACCCGGCGCCCGGGCGCACGGGTATGACTTCAGCTCCCGTGCGGACTCCTCGCCGGATCCGATCCCGCATGCGCTTACTCTCGCCCATCCATGTCGCACGAACCGCGATCCTGCTCTGGCTCGCGGCGGTGGCGGTCGCTGGCTGCGACGGCCCGCGCGTCCCCGGGCGGCCGGCGCGCGTCGAGCGCGCCTACGGCCAGGGGCAGCGCGGCGTTGTGGGCCAGCCGCTCGCCCGACCCCTCGTCGTGCGCGTGCTGGACGGGAGCGGGGTGCCGCTCGCCGGGGTGCGCGTGGATTGGCGGGCGGCCGACTCCGCCGGCGGAGCGGTCCGCTTCGCGGGCCGGACGGACCGGTTCGGCTACGCCCGCGCGGTGTGGATGCCGGGCCCCCGGGCCGGGGTGCAGGTGGTATCGGCCGAGGTGAGCGGGCTGCCGCCCGTGTCGTTCACCGCACGGGCCGCGGCCCCGCGCCTCGCTGCGCCGGCCTCCCGCCTCGCGGCGGCGCCGCCCCGCTTCGCGACGCTGCGCAGCGCCCGGTCCGCCGCCGCTGCGCCGGTCCCCGTCCCGGCGATCGATCCTGGCGCTCCCGCCGCAGCGCTCCGGTTTCCGCCGGCCTCGATCATCGACAGCGCCGGCCCGCCCGCCGCCCCCTCGGCGAGGCCCGTGCTGGCGGGCCGCCTCTACGCGGCGGACGACGGCCCGCTCCTCGGGCTGGAGGCGCGCATTGAGAGCCCCGCCGGCCAGGTGCTGGCCGAGGCGGCCGTGGACGGCCGGGGCCGGTTTGCCCTGCCGCTCCCGCGGTCCCCGGCCGGGGCCGCTCTTCTGGTGATTGCGGGCGCGGCGGGCGCCCCCGCCGCCTATCTGCCCGCGGTGGTGCCGCTGCCTCCGGCGACGGGCGGGGGCGTCCTCGAGGAAGGCGGGGCCAACGAGGAGGGCAGGGCCGACCAGGATACGGCGGTGGGGCCCGACCCGGTCCGGGGCACGCCGGCCGGGCCGCGGCGCGAGATCGGGATCGTGCTGGTGCCGCGGCGCTGGCGGATCACGGCGGGGAGCTACGCGGGGCGGGACGTCGCCATCGAGCTGGAGGCTGCGTTCCGGGCGCCGTGCGGCGGGTGCTCGGCCTTCTTCCCCGCCCCGGCGGCGGGCGGATCGGAGAACGGGCCGGTGCGCGCGTGGGCGGACACGATGCTCCCGCTGCGCGTGCTGCTGGACCGGGCCGGCCCGGTCCAGCCGCTGGGCACGGCGGACTCCGCCGCGTTCTGGGGGGCGGCCGCCCTGTTCGAGCGCACGCTCGGCCAGCGGCTGTTCCGGCCGGTGGGCGACGAGCCGGAGGAAGGCGCGCCGGCGGGCGGGCTCGTGCTGGTGCGGATCGATCCGGGGCAGCTCGAGGCGGGGCTCAGCACGACGGCCTCGCAGCGGGGGGAGATCGGCGCGGCCGTGGTGAGCTTCCGGCACGCTGCGCTGCTCGGTGGGCCGGAAGGCGGGCACCTGGTCGGGCACGAGCTGCTGCACGCGCTGGGGGCGGGGCACACGTGCGCGTGGCGCTCGCTGGTGGCGGACACGGAGCGCTGCCCGGAGCGCTACTCGAAGGATGCCACGCCCGAGGACGTGGCCTACCTGGAGCTGCTGGAGAGGGTGAAGGCGCTGGAGCGGCGGGAGGCGGCGGGCTACGGGCTGCGGGCCGCCCAGCGGGGGACCGCGCGGGAGGCGGCGGCGCGGCGCCGCGGCGGCGCCGCTCGCGGCCGGCTCAGGGGCCCGAGCGCGTCCAGACGAGGATGACGCCGCACGTGCTGTACTGCTGGTACTGCGGGGGGACCTCGGAGGCGCCGGCGTACGACTCGATCCCGGCGATGTCCTGGAGCGGGATCAGGTGGTCGAGGTCGTCGAGGTCGCTGGCGGGGTGGATGAGCCCGTCCACGATCAGCGCCGGCTGGCACTGCCTCCCGGTGCGCGTCGAGACGATGGTGTAGCCGTTCTGCCCGTTCGGCTCCACGTTGAACCCCGGCAGGCGCCGCGCCGCCATGCTCAGCGTGCTGCCGCGCTCGACCAGCGGCTCCAGGTCCTTCCGGTCCAGGAACGTCCCGCCGGCCGCGCTCTTCCGGCGATCGTAGAATCCGCGGTTCCGCAGCTCCGGCGTCTCGGCCTTGGCCTGGGCGGTCACGGTCGGCAGGCGCACCGGCTGCACGATGAGCTCCACCTTCGCGTCCACATCGGCGCCGGGCTTGAAGCCGATAGCCACGCGCACGGGCTCGTAGCCGAGCATCCCCACCACCACCACGCGCTTGCCTGGTGGGATTCCGGTCACGCGTGCCGCGCCGTCCGGCCCCGCCACTGCGCTGATCGTGGTGCCCTCCACGAGCACGGACGCGCCCGAGAGCGGCTTTCCGCTGCCCTGGTCGACGATGTGCACGGTGATCGCGGCCGGTCCCTCGTGCGCCTGCTGCGCCGAGACCCGCGCGGGCGCCGCTCCGACGCCGGCGAGGAGGACCGTCGCGAGAAGAAGTGAGCTCCGAGGCATACCGCCGCTCTCCTGCCGTGAATGCGTGGGATGTGTGGAACACGCCAGACCGTCCCGGGTTCCGCGCGGGCCGCTATGCGAGTGGTGCCTGGCCTGCGTCGCTGGAGAACAGGCAGACCTCGGGCGCCCCTTGCGCGAGCGCGACGGTCCGCTCGAAGCGGAAGGCGAGCTTGCGGAGCACGTTCTCGGAGGCGGCGTTTCCGGGTGCCGTGATGGCCAGGATCCGGTCCAGCCCGAGCGGACCGCGCGCCTCGGCGAGCACGGCGCGGGCCGCCTCGGTGGCGTAGCCGCGCGCGCGGTGCGGCGCGAGGAAGGCGAAGCCGAGGTCGGGGGCGTCCAGACCGCCGCGGATGAGCAGCCCGCAGATCCCGATCGGCCCCGGCGCCTCCTTCCGCTCCACGGCGTAGAGGCCGAAGCCGTGAGCCGCGTAGCTTGCCGCGGGCCCGGCCCGAATGTAGGCGCGGGCATCCTCCACAGTGCGGACGCCGCGGTCCCCGATGTTCTGGATGAAGGCGGCGTCGTTGAGCAGTTCGAGCACGAAGCCGGCGTCGGCCTCGGTGAGCCGGCGCAGGATGAGGCGGTCGGTCTCGATCGCAGGCATCCGCGGGTTGCTCAGGCGGCTTTCCGCCTCCAGAACCAGTAGACGGGTGTGCCGACGAAGACGATGGCGAGGCCGACGGCGGCGCGGCCGGGCTGGGTGAAGAGCGTGTTCAGCACGATCGCCGCGGAGGCCAGGACGAAGAGCACGGGCGTGATCGGGTAGCCGGGCACGCGGAACGGGCGTGGAGCGTCCGGGAGACGTCGCCTGAGGACGAAGACGCTGGCGGCGCCGAGCGCGTAGAAGATCCAGCCGGAGAAGACGACGTACGTGAGCAGCTGCTGGAAGGTCCCCGTCAGCGCCATGACCGCCGCCCATGCGGAGGAGACGAGGATCGCGAAGGCCGGCGTGCCGAAGCGCGGGTGCACGTCGCCGAGGCGGCGGAAGAAGACGCCGTCGCGGCCCATGCGGTAGTACATGCGCGGCGCGGTGATGGTGAGCCCGTTGGCGGCGCTGAAGATCGAGATCATGATCGCCGCGGCGACGAGCTTCGCCGCTCCGGAGCCGAAGAGCGAGTTGGCCGCGTCCGCGGCCACGGCGGAGGAGCCGGCCACGCCGGCGGGACCGAGCGCGGCGATGTAGCCGATGTTCATGAGCAGGTAGATCAGGATCAGGACCGTGGTGCCGATGGCGATGGCGGCGGGGAAGGTCCGGCTCGGGTCCCGGGCCTCGCCGGCGGAGAAGGTCACGTACTGCCAGCCCTCGTATGCCCAGAGCACCCCGATCATCGCCGTGCCCAGCGCGGAGAGCAAGCTCAGGTCCCAGACGCGCGGCCAGGTCGAGGGGCCCGCGCCGCTGAAGCCGTGGCCAAGCGACAGGAAGAGCGCGCTCAGCACCAGCAGCGCGCCGACCTTGATGGCCGTGCTCACGTTCTGCACCCGGGCGCTGTCGCGCGTGCCCCGGATGTTGATGCCGGCGATGAGCGCGATCATGATGAGCGGCACCACCTTGTGCCCCACGGCGCCGAGGGGCGCCAGGCGCTCGAAGTACGACGTGAACGCCACGGCCAGCGTGGCCACGGAGCCGCTCGAGATGACGAAAAAGAAGGTCCAGCCGAGCAGGAAGGCCGGGAAGCGGCCGAACGCATCGCGCACGTAGACGTAGAGCCCGCCGGCCTCGGGGTTCATCGCGCCGAGCTCGCCGTAGGTCAGCGCGCCAAGCAGCGAGAGAATGCCCGCCACCAGCCAGACCAGCAGCGTCGGACCGATCACCCCGCCGCTCTCCTGCATCACCGTGCCCGGCACGATGAAGATGCCGGACCCGATCACCGCGCCCACGACGATGAGCACCAGGTCGCCGAAGCCCAGCGAGCGCCGGAGCTCGCCGGCGCCCCCCTCCCCCCCGCTCGCGCCCGGCGCCGCGGCTGCTTCCGTCGTGCCTGTGGTGTCGCGCATGCTTCAGCTCCCGGTCCGCTTGGCGATGGTGGTCTGTCCCCCCTGGTGCAGCTCCAGCCGGTCGGGCACGCACCCGGCGGCGCCGACACGGCAGCCCGAGCTCGCATAGAAGCGGAGCCGGATGCCGTCGAACTCCTTCACGTCGTAGCTCGCCTCGCTCCGCGCGAGCAGCGTCAGCCGCATGCTGCCGATCACGGCATACGGCTGCCCACCTTCCAGCACGATGCGGATCGGCCCCACCTCACCGGTTTCGTACGTCCCCGTGAGGGATCGGAGCACCGCGGGCGCCACCGCCACGGCCGGCGCCGGGGGCGGGAACGGGTCCGGCTCGCCCAGCAGGTACGCGGCGATCTTGCGCGAGAGCCGCCCCGACGGGAACGCCTCGAAGTTCGACAGCACCAGGACCGAGAGGTGGTCGTCCGGCAGCCGAAGCTCGTCCGTGGCGAAGCCGTTGATGCCGCCACCGTGGGCGATCGTACGGTGCGTCCGCGCCTGCGCGTTCGACGCGTACGGCTGCACCTCCCAGCCAAAGCCGTACGGGAACGTGGAATCGTTCGACAGCTTCACGGGCGTGTACATCTCGGCGTACGCCGACGCCGGGATGAGCGCGTGCCGGTCGAGCGCCTCGTCCCAGCGCGCCAGATCCTCCACAGTCGAGTAGAGCGCGCCCGCCGAGAACGGCTGCGTCATGTCGAGGTACGTCGCGTTCCGCAGACGACCGTGCTCGTCCATGCGGTAGCCCGACGCGCGCCACCGGACCAGGTCCGCCGTATGGTCGTACCCGCTGTGCTCCATCCCCAGCGGCGTGAAGATGTTCTCGCGCAGGAAATCGTCGTAGCTCTGCCCCGACGCCTTCTCGATCACCGCCCCCAGCAGCACGTAGCCCGAGTTGCTGTACGACCACTTGGTGCCCGGCTCGAAGTCCAGCGGCTCGTTCTTGAAGAAGTCGATCAGCTCCTGCAGCGTCATCGGATCTCCCCACTTCTTCCGCCACGCCGGGATCGCCGTGTAGTTGTGCACCCCCGACGTGTGCGTCAGCAGCTGACGGATCGTGATCCGACCCGCGTTCGGATAGTCCGGCAGATACTTCGAGAGGGGATCGTCCACCGAGAGCTTGCCGCGCGACTGCAGGATCATGACCGCCATCGATGTGAACTGCTTCGTGATCGATCCCAGCCGGAACACCGTGCGCGGCTCGTTCGCCACCGCAAGCTCCACGTTCGCCTCGCCGTAGCCCGCGCGGTGGATCACGCTGTCCCCGCGCAGCACCAGCACGGACGCCCCGGGACCGCGCAGCGGATCGACCATGCTCTCGGCGATCGAGTCGATCGCCGGAATCCGTTGCGCCGCCGCCGTCGTGGCCCCGGCGGCGAGGATCACGGGAACGAGCAGCGCACGCCGGAGCACCGGCGCGCCCACGCGCGAGTGTGTCATGGCAGAACCCCGTTCCGTGGGGAAAAAGGCGCGGCGATCGCCGCGCAGATCCTGCATACCGGATGGTGTACGACGCTCAGATTAGCGGCGAACCCACCCCTCTGGAAAGGGGCGCGAGCCTCGGGCAGGCCATGGCCGACGGCGGCGAACCTTGCCCCGGGGGCTCCCCGCACCTTATTTCTGCTCCCACCCGGATCCAGTCTCCGGTCCAGCTTTGGACGCCGGGTGGCCCGCATGCCAGCGCACCCCTCGCCCCCGCACGGGTCCCATGGAGCCGCACCTCGCCAGCCAGGGGATGGTCGTGTGACAAAACGGAAGGCCGGCAGCAGCGCCAGCGCGGAGCGTCAGGACCGCGGCACGCGCGCGTACACGCAGCTCCGGGAGCTGATCGTGCACGGCAAGCTCGCTCCCGGGACGTGGATCATCGAGACCGATGTCGCAGACCGGCTCGGCGTCAGCCGGACGCCGGTGCGCGCGGCGCTGCAGCGCCTCCAGCAGGAGGGCTACATCATCGTGACCGCGCGCGGGCAGCAGTACCGCGCGGCCGTGGCGCCGCTCACGCGCGACGACTCGCGCGAGCTGTTCGGGATCGTGGGCGAGCTCGAGGCGCTGGCGGCCAGCTGGGCCGCTCAGCTCCCCGATGGGCGGCGTGCCACGGCGGTGGCCGACCTGCGCCGGCTGAACGGCGACCTGCTGGCCGCGGCGCAGGGGCCGCGGCCGGAGCAGAACGTGCTGTTCGACCTCGACACGACCTTCCACCGCCGCTACGTCGAGGCGGGCTCCGGGCCCCGTCTGCTCGGGCTGCACGAAGCCATCAAGCCGCAGGCCGAGCGCTACGTGCGCCTCTACATCAGCGCCCTCGTGGACGAGATCGGCACCTCCGTCGAGGAGCACGACGCGATCGTGGCCGCCATCGAGAGCGGAGACGCGGCGGCATCGCACCGGGCCGTGGAAACCAACTGGGCCAACGCCGCGGAGCGGCTGGCCCGGGTCATCGACACCGTGGGGGAGCGCGGCAGCTGGTGAGCGGCGGACGGGCGTGCTGTCACATCCCGGGCGGCGCGTGCGTTGAATGGATGTTCCTTGCGAAGGCGTGGCGTGCCTGTTAACGTAGCGCTACTTGTATACAAACTCCGATCCATTGCGGTGTGCCGTGAGGCGCCCCGGGGGACGCGCACCGCCTCGCACGCGTTGCCGCCCCCGACCTGCCTTCAATCGAGCGCATGCCGATCCGCCCGCGCGGCGGGTCTGCTGATCCCGGAACCCATCAAGGAGGGTCCTTATGCTTCCGTCGTATGGAATCGCTCCCCGGTCGGGGGGCGGAGGCCGGCGAGGCCGCCTGGCGGGGGTGGCGTGGACCGCGAGTCTGGCGGTCGCGCTGCTTACCCTGGCAGCGCCATCGCTCGTGGCACAGGGTGGCTCGGTGGGCGGCACGGTGGTGGAGGCCAAGACGCTGCGGCCGCTGGCGGGGGCGCAGGTCGTGGTGCAGGGCACCTCGCGGGGCGCGCTGACGGACGCGAACGGCCGTTTCCTGGTGACGGGTCTCACGGGCGGCGAGGTGACGCTGCACGTGGTGATGCTGGGCTACAAGGCAGTGGACCAGGCCGTCGCGGTGGGGACGCTGGATGTGCGGATCGGGCTGGAGGAGGCGGCGGTCGCGCTGAACGAGATCGTGGTGACGGGGCAGCCGGGCGGCACGCAGAAGCGGGCGATCGGCAACTCGATCGCGCAGGTGAAGGCGGCGGACGTGGTGGCCACGAAGGACGTGCAGAGCGTGCAGGACGTGATCAACGGCCGGGCGCCGGGGGTGGTGGTGATGCCGGGGACGGGGATGATCGGCAGCGGCTCGCGCATCCGGATCCGCGGCACGAGCACGTTCTCGCTGTCGGGCGACCCGCTGATCTACGTGGACGGCGTGCGGGTGGACAATGAGACGGGCAGCGGCTTCTCGGTGCAGGCGTTCGGGTCTGGGGTGGTGTCGCGGCTGAACGACTTCAGCCCGGAGGAGATCGAGAGCATCGAGATCCTTAAGGGTCCTGCGGCGGCGACGCTTTACGGCACGGAGGCGGCGCGCGGGGTGATCAACATCATCACGAAGAAGGGTGCCCCGGGCGGCACGCGCTACTCGTTCACGGTGAAGCAGGGCGCGAACTGGTTCTCGGACCCGCAGGGGCGGCTGCCGGTGAACTACTGGCGCGATGGGTCGGGGACGGTGCAGAGCCTGAACCTGTACCAGCTGAACAAGGACAACGGCATCGACCTGTTCCGGACGGGCAACCTGCAGACGTACTCCGCGGGGGTGAGCGGGGGCGCGAGCGGTGTGCGCTACTACGTGAACGGCGACCTGTCGCGGAACGACGGGGCGGAGCCGAACAACTTCCGCAACCAGTTCAGCGGGCGGGCGAACGTGCAGATCGAGCCGAGCGAGAAGTTCGACCTCTCGGCGAACACGGGCTGGATCACGAGCCGGACGGGGCTGTCGTGCGAGGCGGGATGCGGCGGCGCGATGTGGGGGCTGGTGTTCTCGACACCGCACTACCTGCCCCAGAACTGCAACTTCGATGGCTGCGGGTTCTACCAGGGCTTCCGGAGCGGTCCGCCGAACCTGGTGGACCGGGCGTTCACGGACCACCAGATGGTGGGCCGGTTCACGGGCAGCGTGACGATGAACTACCGGCCGGCCAAGTGGATAACGAACAGACTGACGGTCGGCTCGGATGTGACGCAGGAGCAGAACGTCGAGTACCTGCCGTACCTGACCAACGACACGTCGCGCTACTTCTGGGGGCCGTACTACTCGAACGGCTACAAGGTGCAGACGCGGCGGGCGCTCACCTACAACACCTTCGACTACGCGGGCACGCTGAACCTGGACGTGCGGCCGGGCCTCACGAGCGCGACGTCCTTCGGCGCGCAGTACTACCAGAAGCACATCGAGTTCATCGGCGCGGAGGGTGATGGCTTCGCCGGCGTCGGGATCCAGACCGTCAATGCCGCGGCCACCAAGCCGTACGCGTCGGATGACTTCGTGGACAACAACACGCTCGGCGTGTACGGCCAGGAGACGGTCGGGCTGAACGACCGTCTGTTCCTGACGGGCGCGCTGCGCGTGGACAACAACAGCGCGTTCGGCTCGTCCTTCAACTGGGTCTACTACCCGAAGGCGAGCCTCTCCTGGGTGCTGAACGAGGAGCCCGCGGTGCGGGCCATCCTGCCCCGCTTCGTGGACGCGCTGAAGCTGCGGCTGGCGTACGGGGAGTCGGGCCAGCAGCCGGTCTCCTTCTCGGCGCTGCGCACGTACTCGCCGGTGACGGGCCCGAACGGCACGCCGTCCATCACGCCGAACACGGTGGGCAACCCGGACCTCGGGCCCGAGCGCGGCAAGGAGTTCGAGGGCGGCTTCGACGCCGGGTTCCTCAACGACCGGCTCGCGCTCGAGTTCACCTACTACAACTCGAAGACGGTGGACGGCATCCTGCTGCGCACGGTGGCGCCGTCGAGCGGCTTCGCGGGCTCGCAGTACGTGAACGCCGGCGCGATCCGCAACCAGGGCGTGGAGATCGGGCTGAAGGCGGACCTGCTCGAGAGGAAGAGCTTCGGGTGGGATGCCACCTTCAACTTCTCATCGAACAGCGGGAAGGTGCTCCAGCTGGCCGGTGGGGACACGACGATCGTGCTCGGCGACCGCCAGTACAAGATCGGCTTCGAGCCGAACGCGTGGTTCCGCGAGCACGTGGTCAGCGCCCAGCTGGACGCGAACGGCGACGCGATCAAGTCCACCGTCATGTGCGATGACGGCGCGGGCGGCGTGGTGCCGTGCTACACGGGCAGCGTCGTGACGGCGCCGCGCGTCTACCTCGGCCGGACGACGCCGGGCATCGAGGGCTCGATCGGCACGGGGATCCGCTTCCTGGGCAACTTCCGCCTGAGCGGGCTGGTGGACTTCAAGACCAACTACAAGAAGTTCGACAACAACCTGCGCGCGCGCTGCCAGGTCTTCAGCCTGTGCCAGGAGAACATGAACCCGACCCAGTACGACCCGGTGTTCATCGCGCAGATGCAGAGCAACAACACCCTGAAGGACTGGATCATCAACGACGCGAGCTTCGCCAAGCTGCGCGAGCTCTCGCTCACCTACAACATGCCTTCGCAGGTCGCCCAGCGCATCGGCGCCCACAGCGCGACGCTGAACGTGGCCGCGCGCAACCTGCACACCTGGACGAGCTACACCGGACTCGATCCGGAGGACATGTTCCTGGCGGGAAGCCCGGCATACCTGGAGCAGGACAACCTGCCGCAGCTCATGTCGTTCGTCACCTCGATCAACATCAACTTCTAGGAGCGGGGACCATGATCAGGGTACTCGAGAATGGTGGCCGGCTCTCCGCCGCGGCACGGCGGCTCGCGGTGGCGGCGCTGGCGCTGCCGCTCCTGGCCGGCTGCAACACGGACAACCTGCTCAAGGTGTCGGCGCCGAGCCTGCTGCCGGCCGACCGCCTGGAGCAGCCGTCCCAGGCGGCGCTGCTGGTGAACGGCGCGATCTCGGACTTCGAGTGCGCCATCGGCTCGACCATCATGGTCGAGGGGATCATCGCCGACGAGTTCGGCGATGCCCAGCTCGGCGCCGCCGGGTGGGACTACGACCGGCGCACCTCCAACCAGAACCCGGCCGGCTCCTACGGCGTGAACAGCTGCGAGGCCAACCAGACGCCGGGGATCTATACGCCGCTCTCCATCGCCCGGGGCTCGGCGGACAACGCGCTGAACCACCTGACGGAGTGGACGGACGCCGAGGTCGCGCACCGCGACTCGCTGCTCGCCACGGCCGCGCTGTACTCGGGCTTCGACTACACCTGGCTGGGAATGACAATGTGCGCCGCGGCCATCGACGTGTCGGCGCCGCTCAGCCCGGCGGAGCTCTTCGCCAAGGCGGAGGAGCGGTTCACCACGGCGATCACCACGGGCGCGGGCTTCCCGGCCATCCTGGACGCGGCCTACGTCGGGCGCGCCCGCGTGCGGCTGTTCATGGGCAACAAGAGCGGCGCGGACGACGACGCCAAGCACGTGCCCGACGGCTTCATGTTCTACGCGACGGCGTCCAGCGACAACAACCGGCGCTACAACCGCGTCTACGCGAGCAACATCCAGTTCGGCTTCTACACGGTCGAGCCGGCATCGCGCGCGCTGACGACGGAAGGCGTGCCGGACCCGCGCGCCGCGGTGGTCAACACCGGGAACCGCGGCGCGGACGGCTCCATCATCTGGGCGCAGACGCTCTACACGTCCCAGTCCGATCCGATTCCCGTGGCCACCTGGTACGAGGCCCGGCTGATCTCCGCCGAGGCGCAGGGTGGCGCTGCGGCCGTGGCGCTGATCAACGCGATCCGCGACAACTACGGCCTGCCGCACTATACCGGCGCCACGGACGAGACGTCCATCACCAACCTGATCGTCAGCGAGCGCAGGAAGCAGCTCTTCGCGCAGGGATTCCGGCTCTACGACCAGGAGCGCTTCAACCTGCCGTTCGACCCGCCCGTCGGCGCGGTCTATCCCGACAAGGGCGGCAACTATGGCGACACGCGCTGCCTGCCGGTGCCGGACGTGGAGAAGTTCAACAACCCGAACGCGGGGTAGGGCCGCGGCTCGCGGGCGGCGGAGCGCCGCTCCGTCCGCCCGCGTGAAGCGCGCCTGACGGCGCGGTCGCCCGACCTTGATGGGGGGTCGCGGAGGCCGCGCCGTCCTCCGAGCGCTCAGCCGGTCCGGCCGCCGATGTTCGGGTTGCCGTTCACCTCGACCGTGGGCAGGGGCAGACAGGTGGTGTTGCCGAAGGGGTTGCCGCTCTGGTCCACGCCGTTCGGATACTCGGCGCCGGGCTCGCCCTTGAAGGGGACGTCGTGGCTGGTTCCGCGGAAGCGGATGTGGTCGTTGAAGCGGGCGCCGCCCTCCGCGAACAGCTCTCTCGCACGCTCCTGGATGACGTGGTCGATCACGCCATCCTGGGTGGGGGCGTCCGCCTCCGTGAAGGGCGGCAGGCCGACCAGCGCGTGCCTGTCGTTGATGATCTGGCGCGCCGTGGCCAGGTCTCCCGAGCGCGCGGCGGCCTCGGCGATGATGAGCTGCGCCTCCGCGTAGGACACGAGTCGGTTGGGCGAATCGATGCCCGGCGTCTTGTTGTGGTAGTACCAGGGCGTGACGCCGTCGAAGCCGTTGGCGTTGCCGAAGGTGACCACCACGCGCGGATCCGCCATGCCCTTCCAGGCCAGGCTCCTGAAGGCGGGAGCGACGGAGGCGTGCCGCCACTGCGGCCCGTTCACGAGGTAGTAGTGGATGTTCCAGCGGCGCACGTCGGAGCTCGAGCGGGTCGAGAGGTACTCGAAGCCCTCCGGGATGTGCTGCGCGTCCGCAATGGCGCCGCTGAAGTCTCCGAGATCCAGGCGCACGCGGGCACGGCCGCCGTAGGCCAGGAGCAGGATGTCGTTCGTCCCGGACTGTTGGGCGAGTGTGATGGCGTCCGTGAAGGTCGTCTCGGCGAGTTGGAGCACGTCCGCCGGCTGGAGCAGGGGGCCGCCGTCGAACGCGGCCTGGCAGAAGCCCTCGCCGAAGGCGATCATCGAGAACGCCTCGTAGGCCTTCATGGTGGCCTCCAGCGAGATCTTCTTCGGTACCTGCGCCTCCGTGAAGCCGTCGAGCCGATTGAAGATGTCCTCCGCCTGGAAGCGGGCCGTCTGGAGCGGGGTGTAGAGGCCGTAGCCGCTCTCGCAGGTCCCCTGCGCGAAGTTGGTGTTGTCGGCGGTGATCTGCCGATCCGCCCACTGCCGCTCGATCAGGTTGCCGGACGACTGGATGAACTCGTCCGAGAGCACGTTCGTTGCGCCCACGTAGGTGTCCCACGCGCAGTCGAAGTCCGAGATGGCGCCGTTGACGAGCGTCTGCGCGAGCGCCGGGGCGTCGAGCGCGTCGGCGGGCACCGTCCCGGGCAGGTCCACCTTCAGGATATCCGCATGGCAGCCCCCGAAGAGGCCAAGCGAGAGGCCGAGCGCCGCCGCGCGCAGGAGCGGCCACCGCCTCCGCTGTCCGGTTCCCTTTGGCATGGTCGTCCGCTCCGATCGGTTCGGCGTTGCGATTTGGGTGCTGGATCCGTTCATTGCGCGCCTCCTCAGAACGTCACGCGGAGCGTGGCGAGGAAGCTGCGGAACATCGGCCAGCCCTCCTGGTTGTACGCGAGCATGCCGCCCGGATCGTTGCCCGAGGGGGCGCTGTTGCGCGCCTCGGGGTCGATGATCTTCGCGCCGAAGATCGAGCTCTGGGCGCGCCACAGGACGGCCAGGTTCTCCATGGAGAGCGTGAGCGCGGCCCGGGAGGCGCCCACCCGGCTGGTGATCACGTCGGGCAGGGTATAGGTGGCCGAGAGGCGCCGCAGTCGGGCGAAGCCGCCCTTCGCGGCCCCCTGCGGCCCGAGACTGTAGCCGAGCTGGCCGTAGCCGAGCAGGATCGGATCGGTCCGCTCGACGGCCGCCTTGGAGTCGACGAAGAAGCTGTGCTTTCCGGCGACGTCGCCGTCGATCCACTCGCTGCCCGCGTCGCCTTCCACCAGCCCGTAGAGCTCCAGGTTGCGCAGCAGCGTGAGCGTCGCCGAGAAGCCGCCGGTCCAGGTCGGCAGCGGCGAGCCGTAGTAGACGGCGGGCGCCTGGGCACACGGCACGGGCGGCCCGCCGCCGCGCGAGAGGTTCGAGTTGGGCTCGAGCGGCCCGCTCTCGCACATGAGGTTCGTCGCCACGTTCCGGCCGTTGACCTGCGTGAGGTCGGCGGAGACGATCCGCTTGAAGAAGATGCTGCTCAGCGGGTAGCCGGGGAGGTGGAACTGCCCGAACGTCGCGTTCATCACGAACGGTGCTCCGCCCCCGATGTCGAGCACGTCATTGGTGTTGTGGGACAGCGTCAGGTCGAGGTCGAGCCCGACGTTGCGGCCGTGGTAGGCCGCCCCCTTGATGCTCGACTCGAAGCCGCGGTTGCGCACCTCGCCGATGTTCTTGTACTGCGTGCCGGGGAAGCCGAGGGAGGGGAGCGCGGGCACCGGCACGATGGCGTTGGTCGTGAGCTTGTTGTAGTAGGTGAAGCTGAGGCCGAGGCGGTCCTGGAAGAGGCTGGCGTCGAGGCCGGCCTCGAGCTCCTGCCCGACCTCCGGCTTCAGGTCCGCGTTCCCCAGGTTCTGCGGGGTGAGCGCCGGCTGGTCCCCGACGCCGACCTGCGGGGCATAGGTCCGCAGCGCCGCGAAGACGTCGGGCTGCTGGCCCGCCTTGCCCCACGCCGCGCGCAGCTTGAGGGCGTTAAGGAAGGAGCGTCCCCGCAGGAACGGCTCGTCGCTGACCACCCAGCTGGCGCTGAACTTCGGATAGACCACGAACTTGAAGTTCTTGCCGAAGGCGCTGTTGTCGTCACCGCGGACGGCTGCGGTCAGGAACAGCCGGTCCTTCCAGGCGAGCTGCTCCTGGGCATAGGTGCCGAAGGTCTTGTTCTCGAGATAGTCCTCGGCGGCCGTCTTGGTGCCCCCCGCCGTCACCGTCTCCAGCTGGCTCACCGGGAAGACATCGCCCTGCCCGAAGATGTAGCCGCTCGCCTTTCGGTAGTACTGTGCGCCGGCCGAGGTGGCCGAGTTGAGGTTCCTGGCGAGGTCGAACGTCGCCGTGGCGCTGTAGTCCACGCTGGCATAGGAGACCCGGTTGCTCACCACCTGCTTGCGGCCCTGCGGGTAGTTCGAGCCGATGCCCGCGATCCGCTTGTAGAGCTCCGAGTTCTGCGTGTCCGTGAAGTCCCCGCCCACCGTGAGGCGGTGCGTGAGCCAGCCAACGGGCTTGTGCGTGGCGGTGAAGCTGTACGTCGTGCGGTCCAGGTTCTGGTAGCCGAAGATGTCGTTCTGCTCCACCTCCGGCAGATAGCCGATGTAGCCCCGGAACGCGCCGTCGAGCGCGTTCGGCAGACCGCTCCCCGGCGCGCAGCCCGGCGCGGGACACGCCCAGATGATCGACGTCGTGATCGGCTGCTGCGCGGACGCGGTGCGCAAGGTGCTCCGCACGGCGCCGATCCCGAAGTCGAGCGTCAGCTTGTCCGTGGGCACCCAGTTGAGGGTGCCACGGCCGTTCAGCTGGTTCTTCCAGTTGTACGACACCACCCCTTCGTTCCGGTCCCAGTCGAAGGAGAAGTAGTAGTTCACCTGCTCGCCGCCCCCGGAAAGATTGGCGCCGTAGCCGCGCGGCAGGCCCGTGCTGAACACGGAGCCCTTGCACACGTCCCCCGCCTGGCTGTACGGCGCCGGACAGTAACCGTACTGGGTCACGGGGAAGCCGACCGTGCGGTCGTGCGTCAGCACGTTCACGGCGACGGCCTGGCCGTCGGCGCCCTTGTAGTAGACGGGGCCGAAGAGCTCCTCCGGGTTGGGCAGCCAGTTGGCCCCCTGACGCGCCTGGAAGTGGAAGGTCGGCTTTCCGGCGTGCCCCTTCTTCGTGATGATGTTGATCACCCCGTTCGAGGCTTCGGTGCCGTACAGCGTGGCCGCCGACGGCCCCTTGATGATCTCGATGCTCTGGATGTCCTCCGGGTCGATGTCGTTCAGCCGCGACGGCGGCGTGCGCGCGTCCGTCCCCACGCCCGCCGCGCCGCCGAAGTCCGCGTTGTTGTTGTTCACCCGCACCCCGTCAATGTAGATCAGTGGCTCCGAGCTCAGGCTCATGCTGCTCACGCCGCGAATCCGGATGTTCGAGCCCGCACCGATCTCGCCGCGTGAGCGCGCCACCTGAACCCCCGCCACCTGCCCGCCGAGCAGCGATTCGAGGTTCGGCGGAGGCGCCTCCGCCACCAGCTGGTCCGCCCGCACCTTGCCCACCGAGTTCCCCAGCGAGCGCACCTGCTGCGCACCCGGCGTCCCCGTCACCACCAGCTCGTTCAGCGTCAGCGCCGCTTGCGACAGCGCGATCCGGATCGCCAGATCGCCCACGCGTGCATCCTGCTCCGCCGTCCGGTAGCCCAGCATGACCACCTGGAGCCGCACGTCGTTCCCCGAAACGCCCTCGATCCGGAACCGCCCGTCCGCTGTCGTCAGTGCACCGCTCTGCGTCCCCATCACCACGACCTGGGCCCCCGCCAGCGGCCGCGCGGACGCCGCGTCCACCACCTGCCCGCCCACCGCCTGCTGAGCCCGCACCGCGGCCGGCGCCCAGAACCCCAGCAGCACCGCCGCCGCGACCACCGCCCGGCCCGGCACTCCACCACCGCGCCCGGCACGACAACCCCGGAAGCTTCCCGGAGAGCGTCTGCTTGTCATCGACTCCTCCTGTGTCTCGCTGGGGGATCAACGCACGCTAAAGGCGGCAGGCCGGCATCGGCTGTCGCTGACGTCCGGGCGCGCCCCTCCCGCGGGAGGAGCGTCCCATCGACTGGGTGGTTGTCTGGGCAAAAGCGTCAACGGAGGCCGCGGCAACGCGGGACACCCCCGTCCACCGGCAGGCGAGCCCCACAGCGTGCGGGCCGCGGGGGATCCTGTACACTAGCTTGTACACGGCTGCCCCTGCGGTCAAGGGTTTTGGCGGCGGGGGGGGGGTGGGCACGGGGGGCTTGCGCGGGGGCCGCGCGGCGGCTTACTGTGCCCGTGTCTGTATACAATGCCGCTTCCCCATCGAACGATCCACTCCGCTCACGCGCCGCAGCCGAGGCCACGGGGCCGAAGCCGCGGGCGGGGCCGGACCGGGCGCCGTCGCGGGAAGCGCACGCTCGCCGCGCGACCACATCGAGGAGGACTCGTGCGAACGCTCCGTCAGCCGTGGCTATCCGTCCTGGCGCTCCTGCTGGCGTGCGCGGCTCCCGCGCTCGGCCAGCAGCAGCGCGCGCCGAAGGGGCTGGATGCCTACATCGAGAGCGCCATGAGAGCCTGGCAGGTGCCGGGGGTCGCGCTGGCCGTGGTGCGGAACGACTCGGTGGTGTACGCGCGCGGCTATGGTGTGCGGCAGCTGGGGAAGCCTGACCGCGTGGACACGCACACGATCTTCGCGATCGGCTCGTCGTCGAAGGCGTTCACGGTGGCGGCGATGGGGATGCTGGTGGATGAGGGGAAGGTGAAGTGGGACGACCGGGTGACGGAGGAGCTTCCGGGGTTCCAGATGTACGACCCGTGGGTGACGCGGGAGATCCGGGTGCGGGACCTCATGTGCCACCGGGCGGATGTCGAGCGGGCGGACGGGGTGTGGTACGGCACGCCGTACGGCCGCGAGGACCTGGTGCGGCGGGTGCGGTTCCTGAAGCCGATTGCGAGCTTCCGGAGCGAGTACAGCTACAACAACATGATGTTTCTGACGGCCGGGCAGATCGTGGCGCGCGAGTTCGGGGCGTCGTGGGACGACGTGGTGCGCACGCGCATCTTCGAGCCGCTGGGGATGACGCGGACGGTGACGACGACGAAGGTGCTGCCGTCGATGCAGGACGTTGCCACGCCGCACGAGCGCGTGGACGGGAAGGTGGTCCCGATCCGGTGGCGGAACCTGGACAACGTCGCGCCGGCGGGGGCGATCAACTCGGACGTGCTGGACATGGCGCAGTGGGTCCGCTTCCAGCTGGGCGATGGCACGTTCGGCGGCAAGCGGCTGCTGGCCGCGAAGACGCTCTCGGAGATGCACTCGCCGCAGACGATCATCCACCTGAGCCCGTGGCCGGAGAGCGAGCCGGACCCGGTGCGCGCGCTGATGGTGCCGGGCACGCACTTCATGGCGTACGGGCTCGGCTGGTTCCTGCAGGACTACCACGGCAGCCTGCTGGTGGGGCACGGCGGCGCGATCGACGGCATGCGCGCGCAGGTGGCCTTCCTCCCGGAGCGGCACCTGGGTCTCGTGATCCTGACCAATCTGGACAACAGCTCGAACAACCTTCCCGAGGCGCTGCTCTTCCGGGTGCTCGATGCCTACGCGGGCGAGCCGACGCGGGACTACGCGGGCGAGGAGCTGGCGGCGCTGCACGCCAACGATGCGAAGGTGGAGGCGGCGAAGGCGAAGGCGATCGCGGAGCGCAACGCCGCGGCGGGGCCGTCGCTTCCGCTGGCCGGCTACGCGGGAGAGTACGCTGACAGCCTGATGGGGAGCGCGCAGGTGGCGGAGGAAGGCGGAAAGCTGACGCTGCGGCTGCCGGCGTTCTTCGGGGACCTGACGCACTGGCAGTACGACACGTTCCGCTTCACGGAGCGTGATGCGCCGGCGCCGCTGGACGTGCTGGTCACCTTCCAGATCGACGCCAGCGGCAAGGTAGTGTCGATGCAGGTGCCGGGGCTGACGACGTTCGGCCGGGTGGCGGAGCCGCTCAAGGCGGCGCCGGGAGGTGGCCGATGAGTGTCGCCGGGATCACGCGCCGGGAGGCGCTCCGGCGGGTGGGGCTCGCGGGCGCCGCCGTCGTCGCCGCGCCGATGGTGAACCTCGGTCGCTACCGCCTGTTTGCCGGCATTCCCACGGAGTACTCGGCGCGCGCGGTGAAGCTGGTCACGGAGTCGCTGGTGATCGACATGCTCGGTCCGATGCAGCTCGCGGACTCGATCGAGAGGAAGTGGTTCGGGACGCCGGACGGCTTCACGGCTGCGGACTTCCAGCGCTTCCGCGACTCGCAGATCAACGTCTTCCACATCGCGGTGGGGATCGGCGGCCGGCAGGCGTACGAGTCGGTGCTGCTATTCGTGGCCGCGTGGAACTCGTTCATCGCGGCGCACCCCGAGTGGCTGGTGCGGATCGACCAGGCGGGGGACCTCGACACGGTGCTCGGCTCGGGGCACGTGGGCGTGCTGATCGGGCTGCAGGACTCCGACCACTTCCGCCGGCCGGAGGACGTGGACCTCTTCCACTCCCTCGGCCAGCGCGTGTCGCAGCTGACCTACAACAGCCGCAACCTCATCGGCAACGGCTCGACCGAGCGGGTGGACGGTGGCGTGAGCGACTTCGGCGCCGCGATCATCGCGCGCATGAACCAGGTCGGCATGGCCGTGGACGTCTCCCACAGCGGGGACCGCACGACGCTGGACGCGTTGGACCTCTCGAAGCGCGCCGTCCTCTTCACGCACTCGAACTGCCGCGCCCTGAACCCGGGACACCCGCGCTGCAAGACGGACGAGGCGATCCGCAAGATGGCCGCGCAGGGCGGCGTCATGGGGATCACCGCCGTGCGCATGTTCGTGAAGGCGACGGAGCCCACGACGATCGAGGACCTCCTCGACCACTACGACCACGTGCGCGACCTGGTCGGCCCCGAGCACCTCGGCATCGGCACCGACAGCGATCTGGACGGCTACGACAGGATGCCGGCCGACGAGAACAAGCGGCTGCGCGCCGGCTACAAGGGCAGCTACGGCTTCCGGGACCGGATCGACATCGACGGCATGAACCACCCGAAGAAGGTGTTCGACCTCACGGAGGGGCTGATTCGCCGGAAGTACTCGGACGCCGACATCCGCGCCATCCTCGGCGGCAACTTCAAGCGCGCGCTGACGGAGATCTGGGCGGGTATGCCCGCGCCGGAGACGGCGTCGGGCACGGGGTCGGGGCAAGCCGGATCGTAGGGTCCGGATTTCCGGGCGTGGGCACGGGCCGAAAGCGAAAGCGAAAGAGAATGCGAATGCGTGACGGGAGCGGGATCCGGAGGGGGGCACGCGCGGGGGTGCTCGCGGTGGCGGTGCTCTGCTCTGCGGCGCTGCCGACGGCGGGGCAGAAGGCGCCGCTCCAGGGGCTGGACGCCTACATCGGGCGGGCCATGACGGACTGGGGCGTGGCCGGGCTGTCGATCGCGGTCGTGCAGGATGACAGCGTCGTGTTCATCAAGGGGTACGGCGTGCGTGAGGCGGGCAAGCCGGCCCCGGTGGATGCCAACACGGTGTTCGCCATCGGCTCGAACACGAAGTTCTTCACGGCGGTGGCTGCCGGCACGCTGGTGGACGAGGGCCGCTTCTCCTTCGATGACCACGCCACGAAGTGGCTGCCGGACTTCCGGCTCTACGATCCGTGGGTCACGCGCGAGATCACGATCCGGGACATGCTCTCGCACCGGAGCGGGCTGGGCCGCCGCGGCGACCTCCTCTGGTACGGCTCGCCGTACTCGCGCGCCGAGGTGCTGCGCCGGATCCGCTACCTCGAGCCGAACACGAGCTTCCGCTCGCAGTTCGGCTATCAGAACATCATGGTGATGGGGGCGGGCCAGGCGGCCGCCGCCGCGGCGGGGATGAGCTGGGACGCCCTGGTGAAGGAGCGCATCCTCCAGCCGCTCGGCATGAGCTCCACGACCACCAGCGTGCGCGAGCTGGCGGCCATGTCGGACGTGGCCTCGCCGCACATCTGGATCGACGGCCACCCGGTGCCGATCGCCTACCGCGACATCGACAACATCGCGCCCGCCGGCTCGATCAACTCGAGCGCGCGCGACATGGCGCAATGGCTGCGCCTGATCCTGGGCGACGGCCGCTACGCCGGCCACCAGGTGATCAAGCCCGCCACGCTGCACGACATCGAGTCGCCGCAGACGATCTCCGGCGCGCCGCACGACACGCTGCGGCCGTCCACCCACTTCGTCATGTACGGCCTCGGCATCGGCATGAGCGACTACAAGGGCGTGAAGGTCCTCCAGCACACGGGCGGGATCGACGGCATGCTGTCGCTCGTGGCCATGGTGCCGGAGCGGCACTTCGGGCTCGTCGTGCTCACCAACACGCAGGGCCACAACGATCTGTTCACCGCGCTCATGTACCGGGTGCTCGACGCCTATCTGGGCGGCCCGACACGCGACTGGAGCGCCATCGGCCTCGCCCAGGCGAAGCGGGACGAGGTGCGCGCGGTGGAGATGGAGAAGAAGCTCGAGGCGGCGCGGGTCCCGAACACCACGCCGTCGCTGGCGCTCGAGAAGTACGCCGGCACGTACACGAGCGAGCTGTACGGCGACGCCGTGGTCACCCTCGCGGGCGACACCCTCTCGCTCCGCTTCGGGCCGAGCTTCGCGGGCACGCTCGAGCACTGGAACTACGACACCTTCCGCGCCCACTGGACGACCGGCGGCCGCGCGGCCGAGACGCTGCTGGGGCGGCCGCTCGTGACCTTCACGCTCGGCGCGGATGGGCGGCCGGCCAGCCTGGAGATCCAGGGCATCGCCACCTTCGAGCGGGCGAAGGAGAAGGCGGCGGAGCAGGAGAGGGACTAGGCTCGGGCTTCGCGGTTCGGGGGATGACAGGGAACGGACGAAAGCGAATGCGAATGCGAAAGCGTGACAACCGCTGGGCCGCGGCGATGCTCGTGGCCGCCGTGCTGCTGCCTGCAGCGCTGCGGGCGCAGGCGCCGGAGTACGACATCGTGATCCGGAACGGCCGGGTGCTGGACGGGGCCGGCAACCCGTGGATCCGCGCCGACGTCGCCATCCGGGATGGCCGTTTCGCGAAGCTCGGCCACGTGACGGGCAGGGGGAAGGTCGAGATCGACGCCGCGGGCAAGTACGTGTCGCCGGGCTGGATCGACATGATGGACCAGTCGGGCGATGCCCTGCTCCAGAACGGGCTGGCGGAGAACAAGCTCCAGGAGGGCGTGACCACGGCCATCGGCGGCGAGGGCGGCTTCCCGGTGCCGGCGGAATCGATCCCGGACTACTGGGCCCGGCTACGGAAGCAGGGCATCAGCATCAACTTCGGCAGCTACTTCAACGAGGCGCAGGCGCGCGTCCCGCTGCTCGGCTACTCGGCGCGGGAGCCCACGCCGGTCGAGCTGGACAGCATGAAGCGGATCATGGCCACGGCCATGAGGAACGGCGCGATGGGGATGAGCACGGCGCTGATCTACCCGCCGCTGTCGTACGCGAAGACGCCGGAGCTCGTGGCGGTGGCGAAGGTGGCGGGCGAGTACGGCGGCATCTACGCGAGCCACATGCGGGATGAGGGCAAGGGGATCCTGGGCGCGGTGCACGAGGCGATCGAGATCGGGGAGGAGGGTCATCTGCCGGTCGAGATCTTCCACCTGAAGGTCGCCTACGCGCCGGGCTGGGGCGTGCTGATGCCGAAGCTCGCCGCGCTGGTGGACAGCGCGCGCGGGCGCGGCGTGGACATCGCCGCGGACCTGTACGTCTACACGGCCGGCGGCACGGGGCTCGAGGCCACCATCCCGGCGTGGGCGCACGAGGGCGGGACGGATTCGCTGAAGGCGCGCCTGGCCCGGCCGGAGGTGCGCGCGCGGCTGAAGCGCGAGATCCGCACCGGCTCGCCCGGCTGGTGGAACATCGTGGAGGCGTCGGGCGGGTGGAAGAACATCATCCTCGTGAACGCGCGCAACGAGGCGAACGCGAAGTACGAGAACAAGTCGCTCGAGGAGATCGCGAAGGCGATGGGAAAGAGCCCGGCGGACGCGGCCTTTGACCTGGTGTCGGAGGGCCACGGCCGGGTCATGGCGCTCTACTTCATGATGACGGACAGGGACATCCGGACGGCGCTCCAGCTCCCGTGGACGAGCATCGGCAGCGACGCGGGGGCCTCCGTGACCCGCGGCGGCGTCGGGCCGACCGGGCTCACCCACCCGCGCGCGTACGGCAACTTCCCGCGCTTCCTCTCGCACTACGTGCGTGACGAGCACCTGATGTCGCTGCCGCAGGCGATCCGGAAGATCACCTCGTGGCCGGCCACGCGCATGCGCCTGGACGACCGCGGCGTCATCCGCGAGGGGGCGTGGGCCGACGCCGTCGTCTTCGACTATCAGAAGCTCACGGACCGGGCCACCTACGAGCACCCGATGGAGTATCCGGAGGGCATCGACTACGTGCTCGTGAACGGCCGGGTCGTGATCGACCACGGCCGGCACACGGGCGCCCGCCCCGGCATGCCGCTCTATGGACCCGGCTACGACGGCCAGCGGGTGAGCAGCCGAGACTGAACACGGACGCACCCTACAGGAGGACGAGAGTCATGCGAATCCAGGACACGCGTCCCGGCCGCGCGGCGGCCGCGCTCACGCTCGCCGTCGCGCTGCTCGCCGGCGCCGCGCCGCGGGCGGGCGCGCAGCAGGCGGAGGACATCGCCGCGCGCTTCGATCGGCAGGAGGTGATGATCCCCTCGCGCGACGGCGTCAAGCTGCACACGCTGATCTTCGTGCCGAAGGCGCAGCACGGGCCGCTGCCCTTCATCCTCACGCGCACGCCCTACGGCATCGGCAACGGCGCCGCGGAGCGGGCCATCGCCAACTCGTACCGCGAGATGGCGCAGGACGGCGATGGCTACATCTTCGCCTTCCAGGACATCCGCGGCCGCTACGGCTCCGAGGGCCAGTTCGTCATGCAGCGGCCGGCGCGCAGGCCGGGGGACACGAAATCGATCGACGAGGGGACGGACACCTACGACACGATCGACTGGCTGCTCGAGCACGTGCCGAACAACAACGGCCGGGTCGGCATGCTGGGCGTCTCCTACCCCGGCTGGCTCACGGCCATGGCCACGCTCGAGCCGCACCCGGCGCTCAAGGCGGTCTCCGAGCAGGCCTCGCCCGCGGACATGTGGCTGGGCGACGACTTCCACCACAACGGCGCGTTCCGGCTGAGCTACGGCTTCGAGTACGCCGCCATGATGGAGACGTCGAAGGAGAACGAGCAGTTCCACTTCGACCGCTACGACACCTACCAGTGGTACCTGGACCTCGGCTCGCTGGCCAACGCCAACAGCAAGGTGCTGCACGGGAAGATCCCGACCTGGAACGACTACGTGGCGCACCCGAACTGGGATGAGTTCTGGCAGCGCCAGACGCTGGTGCCGTACCTGACGTCCGTGAAGGTGCCGGAGCTGAACGTGGCGGGCTGGTGGGACCAGGAGGACTTCTACGGGCCCGTCCGCATCTACGAGGCGCTCGAGAAGCACGACACCAGGCACATGAACTACCTGGTGGTCGGCCCCTGGAACCACGGCGGCTGGGCCCACGGCGAGGGCCAGAAGCTGGGCGACATCGACTTCGGCAGCGCCACCTCGAGGTATTTCCGCGAGAAGGTCGAGGCGCCCTGGTTCGCCTACTGGCTGAAGGACCAGGGCACGCTCGACCAGCCGGAGGCGCTCACCTTCCAGTCGGGCACCAACAGCTGGGAGCGCTGGGACAGCTGGCCGCCCCGGGCGCGCACGCAGGACCGCCCGCTCTACTTCGGTCCGCACCGCGAGCTCGGCTGGGCGAAGCCCGCCGCGGCCGGCGCCGCGCCGTACGACAGCTACGTCTCGGATCCGGCGCACCCCGTGCCCTACCGGCACCGCCCGATCCAGGCGACGTACTTCCCGGGTGGATCGGGATGGTACACCTGGCTGACCGAGGACCAGCGCTTCGTCGATGAGCGGCCGGATGTCCTGAGCTGGGAGACGGCGCCGCTGGACAGCGATGTGACCGTCGCGGGCGATATCGTCGCCGACCTCTTCGCGGCCACCACGGGCAGCGACGCCGACTTCGTCGTGAAGCTGATCGACGTCTATCCGGAGGACTTCCCGCAGGACTGGAAGTGGGCCGGCCGCGAGCTCATGGTCTCGAACGAGGTCTTCCGGGGCCGCTACCGCAACAGCTTCGAGCACCCGGAGGCGATCACGCCCGGCAAGGTGACGCACTTCAGCTGGAGCCTGCACACGCAGGATCACACGTTCCTCAAGGGCCACCGCATCATGATCCAGGTGCAGAGCACCTGGTTCCCGATCATCGACCGGAACCCGCAGACCTTCGTGCCCAACATCTTCGAGGCGAAGGACTCGGACTTCAGGAAGGCGACGATCCGCATCTATCGCTCGCCGCAGTTCCCGTCCCACGTAACCGTGCCGGTGGTGGTGAAGCCGTCAACCGCCACGCAGTGAACGACCCAGCAACCGGGGACCCCACCATGATCCAGAGCCGGATCCACGCGCGTCGCGCACTGCCTCTCCTGCTCCTCGCCCTGGCTGCCGCCGCGCCGGCGGCGGCGCAGAAGGCGCCCTTCAAGGGGCTGGATGCGTACGTCGAGAAGTCGATGAAGGACTGGGAGGTGCCGGGCCTCGCGCTCGCCATCGTGAAGGACGGGCAGGTCGTCTACGAGAAGGGCTACGGCGTGCGCGAGCTGGGCAAGCCGGACGCGGTGGATCCGCAGACGCTCTTCGCCATCGGCAGCTCGAGCAAGGCGTTCACGGCCACGCTCATGGCCATGCTCGTGGACTCCGGGAAGGTCAAGTGGACGGACCCGGTCACGGACTACCTGCCGTGGTTCAGGACCTACGACCCGTACGTGACGCGGGAGATGACGATTCGCGACCTGCTCACGCACCGGAGCGGCCTGTCGCGCGGGGACGAGCTCTGGTACGGCACCACGTTGCCGCGTGACTCGATCATCTGGCGCATCCGCTGGCAGAAGCCGAGCTGGGGCTTCCGCTCCCGCTTCGGCTACAACAACATCATGTTCCTCACGGCGGGCCAGGTCGAGGCCGCGGTGACGGGCCGGACCTGGGACGAGCTGGTCCGCGAGCGCATCTTCCAGCCGCTCGGCATGGCGCGCACGGTGACGAGCACGGAGGCGCTGCCGCGCATGAGCGACGTGGCCACGCCGCACGAGAAGATCGACGGCACGGTCAAGCCGATCCGCTGGCGCAACATCGACAACATCGCGCCCGCCGGCTCGATCGTCTCGGATGTCGAGGACATGTCGAAGTGGCTGCGCCTGCAGCTGGCGGACGGGGCGTGGCAGGGGAAGCAGCTGGTGAGCGCGAAGCAGCTGGAGCAGACGCACGCGCCGCAGATGCTGATCGACATCTCGGCCGAGGCCAGGAAGCTGCACCCCACCACCCACTTCTCCACGTACGGCAACGGCTGGTTCCTCGTGGACTACCGCGGCCGCGAGGTCATCCACCACGGCGGCAACATCGACGGCTTCAGCGCCGAGGTCGACCTCGTGCCGGAGGAGAAGCTCGGGATCGTGATCCTCACGAACCTGAACGGCACGGCCCTGCGCGACGCGCTGCCGTACCGGATCTACGACATGGTCTTCGGCGGCCCGCAGAAGGACTGGAGCACCGCCTACCTCGCGCTGCGCGACAAGGCGCTCCAGCGGGCGGATTCCGTCCGGGAGGCAATGGAGAAGAAGCGGGTGGCGGGAACCAAGCCGACGCTCGCGCTGCCGGCCTACGTCGGCACCTACCGGGACACGATGTACGGGGACGTCGCCGTCACGCTCGAGGACGGGCACCTGGTCCTGCGCCGGGGGCCGGGCTTCACCTACGACCTCGAGCACTGGCAGTACGACACGTTCCGCGCGATCTCGCGCTACGAAGCCGACGCCAAGTCGTTCGTCACGTTCGATCTCGACGCCACCGGCACGCCGGCCGTGCTGCGGATCCGCAACCTCGCCGACTTCGAGCGCGTGCCGGACACGAAGGAAGGGAGCCGGTGATGCGGCGCGCGGCGCGGCCGCCGCTCCTCCCCGCCCTGCTCGCGGGCGCCGGGGCCCTCTCCATCGCGCTGGGCGGGTGCACGGCGCGCAAGTCGGCACCCGAGGCGGGGGGGGCGGCGGGCAACATCGCGGCCACGTCGCAATACGCGCCCGTGGCCGCGGCGCTCGAGCCGTTCATCCGCCACGAGCGGGCGCAGAAGGGGATCCCGGCCATCTCCGTCGCCCTGGTGGACGGGCAACACATCGTCTGGGCGCAGGGCTTCGGGATGGCGGATTCCGCGGCCGGCGTTCCGGCCACGGCGGAGACGGTCTACCGCGTCGGCTCGGTCTCGAAGCTGTTCACGGACATCGGCATCATGCAGCTGGTGGAGAAGGGGAAGCTGGACCTGGATGCGCCGGTCGAGCGCTACGTCCCGGAGTTCCACCCGCGCAACCCGTTTGGCACGCCGATCACGATCCGGGAGCTGACCTCCCACCTGGCCGGCCTGACCCGGGAGCCGCCGGTCGGCAACTACTTCGATGACACGGAGCCCTCGCTGCGTGCGACGGTCGAGAGCCTCGACAGCACCACCCTCGTGTACGCGCCGCGCACCCACACCAAGTACTCGAACGCGGGCATCGCGGTGCTCGGCTACGTGCTCGAGAAGACGCAGGGCGAGTCCTTCTATCCGTACCTGAAGAAGGCCGTGCTCGACCCGATGGGGCTGGCCCACAGCGCATTCCAGCCGCTGCCGGCGCTCCAGGCCCGGCTGGCGAAGGCGTACATGTGGAGCTGGGACGGCAAGCGCTTCGAGGCACCCACCTTCCAGCTCGGGATCGGCCCGGCCGGCAGCCTGTACACGACCGTCGAGGACATGGGCCGCTTCATGTCCGTGCTGTTCGACGGCGGGCGCAGCGCCGATGGCCGGCAGATCGTCACCACGGCCACCCTCGACTCGATGTGGACGCCGCAGTTCACGCCGGCGGGGCAGACGTCGGGCTACGGGATCGGTTTCCACATCGGCACGCTGGACGGGCACCGCGCCGTGGGCCACGATGGCGCGATCTACGGCTTCGCGACGGCGCTCGAGGCGCTGCCGGACGACCGGCTCGGCGTCGTGGTCGTGGCCACGCTGGACGGCGCGAACACGACCGCAGACCGGATCGCGGCCGCCGCGCTCCGCATGATGCTGGCGCAGAAGGCGGGAACCCCGCTGCCGGTGCCGGACACCACGCGCGCGCTGCCGCCCGGCAGGGCGCTGGCGCTTCAGGGGCGCTACGCGGCCGGCGGGACGGAGGCCGCGGCGCGCGCGGCGATCAATGCGGCGCCGACTCACGACCTGTCGAGCGGCAGCTCGTCCCACTTCGGCGCCCCCGAGGTCAGGGCCGTCGATCTGACCGAATACGAGGGCCGTCTCTACCTGATGCCGCTGCGCGGCGGCAGCCGCGCCGAGATCCGGCAGGCCGCGGACGGCGGCCTCATCGTGGATGACGCGCTGGACTACGGTCAGCGCATCGGGACGCCGACGGAGGGGAGGATCGTGATCGGTGCGGACACGCTCTCGCGCGTACCGACGCGGCGTCCCGTCGCACTGGTCACCG
Organism: uncultured Gemmatimonadales bacterium; assembly: GCA_963708135.1. GTDB lineage: Bacteria > Gemmatimonadota > Gemmatimonadetes > Longimicrobiales > RSA9. The sequence continues at coordinate 4,237,156 of OY970192.1, forward strand.
ATCCCCAGCCCGCGCAGCCCGACGCCGCGTTCACGGGCCTCATCGGCGAGTACGGCTGGGACCACGACGTGCTCTACATCCTGGAGAAGGACGGGCGGCTGAACGCGCTGATCGAGTGGTTCACGGAGTACCCGCTGACGCGCGTGTCGAAGGACGTCTATGCCTTCCCCCACTGGGGGCTCTACGACGGGCAGAAGATCGTCTTCCACCGCGACGCGCACGGGCAGGCGTACGAGGCCGTGGCCGCGAACGTCCGCTTCCGCCGCCGCCCGCTGCCCGGGGACGACAACGCGGTCTCGTTCCGCATTACCCCCGTGAAGCCCGTGGCCGAGCTGCGCAAGGAGGCGCTCGCCGCCCACCCGCCCGCGGAGAAGGGTGAGTTCCGCAAGCCCGACCTGGTCGAGCTGAGGAGTCTCGACCCGACCATCCGCTACGAGATCCGTTACGCGGGCACCAACAACTTCATGGGCGCGCCGTTCTACACCTCCTCGCACGCCTTCATGCAGCGGCCGGCGGCGGAGGCGGTGGCGCGCGTCAGCGCGAAGCTGCGCGCGCTCGGCTACGGGCTCCTCGTCCACGACGCCTACCGCCCGTGGTACGTCACGAAGATGTTCTGGGACGGCACCCCGGTGGACAAGCACGACTTCGTGGCGGACCCCTCCCAGGGCTCCCGCCACAACCGCGGCTGCGCGGTGGACATCACGCTCTACGACCTCGGGACAGGCCGGTCGCTGCGCATGCCCGGCGGCTACGACGAGATGTCGGAGCGCTCCTTTCCGCTCTACCCGGGCGGGACCTCGCTCCAGCGCTGGCAGCGCGACGTGCTCCGCCACGCCATGGAGTCCGAGGGCTTCAACGTCTACGAGTTCGAGTGGTGGCACTTCGACTACAAGGACTGGCGCCACTACCCGATCCTGAACGTCCGCTTCGAGGACCTGGCGCGGACGAGCGCGTGAGCGAGACCGTCCGCGTGGCCGTGGTACAGGCGGCGCCGCGCCCGTTCGACCGCGAGGCGGCCGTCCTCCGGGTGCGCGAGCTCGCCCTCGAGGCGGCCCGCCGCGGCGCGCGGCTCGCCCTCTTCCCCGAGGCCTACATCCCCGCCTACCCGTGGGGCCTCATCTTCGGCACCCGCGTCGGCGGCCGCAGCGAGGAGGGGCGCCGGCTGTGGCAACGCTACTGGGAGAACGCGGTCGCGGTGGACGAGGAGGGCGACGTCGCCGGCTCCGCCCGCCACGCCCTCTCCGACGCCGCCCGCGAGGCGGGGCTCCACCTGGCCGTAGGCGTGGTGGAGCGGGACGCCCGCCACTCCCGCGGCACGCTCTACTGCACGCTGCTTCACTTCGGCCCCGACGGCCGGCTGCTCGGGAGGCATCGGAAGCTCAAGCCGACCGCCGCCGAGCGCATCATCTGGGGCGAGGGTGATGGCAGCACGCTCCCGGTCGTGGCGACGCCGCTCGGCCGCGTGGGCGGGCTGATCTGCTGGGAGAACTACATGCCGCTGGCCCGCATGGCCCTCTACGACCGCGGCGTCGAGATCTACCTGGCGCCCACGGCCGATGCCCGCGACGCGTGGCAGGCCACCATGCGCCACATTGCCGTCGAGGGGCGCTGCTTCGTCCTCGGCTGCAACCAGTACGTGACGCGCGACCTCTACCCGGCCGACCTGCCCGGGCTCGCCGAGGTCGAGGGCCTCGACCGCGCCGACGGCACGCCCGGCCGGCCGAAGGTGCTCTGCCGGGGCGGCAGCGTGATCGTCGGCCCGCTGGGGGACGTGCTGGCCGGCCCGCTCTGGGACGAGGAGGGGATCCTCACGGCCGACCTCGACATGGGCGCGCTGCCGCGCGCGAAGTTCGACTTCGATGTCGTCGGGCACTACGCGCGCCCCGACGTGTTCCGGCTGATCGTGAACGAGGCGCCCGCCGAGCCGGTCGAGCGGCAGGGCGCCGGGGAGGAAACATGAGACGATCACGTCTGGCCACGGCGGCGCTTCTCGCCGGCGTGGGGTCGGCGGCGGCGGGCGTGAGCGCGGCGGCGCAGTCGCCGCTCGAGGACTCCGTGCGGGCGGTGCTGGCGGGCATCCCGGCGTCGAGCTCCGTCTACGCGCAGCACCTGCCGGACGGGCGCACGCTCGCGATCCGCGCGGACGTGCCGATGAACACGGCCAGCGTGATCAAGATCCCGGTCATGGTGCGGGCGTTCCGGGATGCCGAGGCGGGCAGGCTCGACCTCGACGCCCGCTACACCATCCGGCCGGAGGACCAGCGCCGCGGATCGGGGCTGCTACAGACGTTTCAGCCGGGGCTCGCGCCGACGTACCGCGACCTGATCACGCAGATGATCATCACGAGCGACAACACCGCCACCGACATCATGATCCACACCGTCGGCCTCGCCCGTGTGAACGCGCTCCTCGATTCCCTCGGCTACCGGCAGACGCGGCTGCGCGAGACCGTCGGCGACGCGTTCCGCGCCGTCTGGGAGCTCGCGAGCCCCGCCAACCAGAAGATGACGGACCGCGAGGTCTTCGAGCGCGGCTTCCCCGCGGACAGCGTAGTCGCCCGCAAGATGCCGGCGTTCGTGGCCGACTCCTCCGAGTGGCTGGGCCGAACGACGGCGCGGGAGATCGCGCGCCTGCTCGGGCAGATCTACGGCGGCAACCTGGCCAACGCCGAGCACACGAAGGAGATGGTGGGTATCCTGCGCCGGCAGTTCTACACCTCGCGCCTGCCGCGCTACATCCAGGAGAAGGCGTCCGTCGCCCACAAGACCGGGGACTGGCCGCCCTTCCTGGCCAACGATGTGGGCATCCTGTTCTACAACGGCGGCCCGACCATCGCCGCGGTGTTCACGAACGGCAACACCGGTCCCTACATCGACGTCGAGCGCGCCATCGGCCGCGTGGCCGAGCTGCTCGTCAACGGCTGGCGCTGAAAGGCCGCCGGCCCGGTGCGGCCGGCGCATCCGGCGGCAGCCAGCGCACCCGCCCCGCCGCCGCGCGCGGCCGGCGCACCCGGCGCACCCGGCGCACCCGGCGCACCCGGCGCATGTCCGCGCGGCCGGCGCATTCGGCGCCAGCCCCCTTTGCGAGCGGCGGCCGTTGCGTACGCGGGCCGTGAACTCCCCACCCGAGCCCCGGCGCGGAGACCGTTGGGGAGTTGACCGCGCTATTCGTTGTCAACTCCCCACGGGTCGGAGGTCCACGGGAACGATCGGGGACTTTACCACGCTATTCGCAGTCAAATCCCCAACGGTCCATTCCACCACCGATCCGTGAGGACTTTCCTACCCTCGCGACCCTCGCGGGCCGATACGTCGGCACGGACAACGCTCGACGGATGGTCGAGCCGGACAGCGCCCGGCGGAATCGACGCCCGAGCCGGGACCGTCTCTTTTCCGGCCCGCCGGGCCCGCTCACGATCGCCTGGCCGGCCGCGGGCGCCGCCACGTCGGGCTGGCCCCCGGGCGGCCGTCCTCCGGGCCCGCGCATGATCGCCACGCCTCCCACGCACCGCCGTCGCGAGATGGGCCCGCCGGCGCGCGCGCCGGTCCGGGCCCCGGGCGCTGAACGTCAACGGGGCGTCCCCGCGCCCGTCCCCGACTCCCCCGGATTGAACGTGAAGTAGTCGTAGACCGCGCGCGCGATCTGCGCGATCCCCTTCACCCGCTCCTCTTCCCGCAGCTTCGAGTCCTTGATGAAGAGCGCGACGGCGACGTGTCCGGCGCCGTCCGGCAGCGTGATGATGCCCACGTCATTGGCCGTGCCGCCGATGGTGCCGGTCTTGTGCGCCACCACGGTGCCGGGCGGGAGCATCCCCTTGATGCGGTCGGGCCCCGTCTGGCAGCGGCTCATGATGTCGAGCAGCAGGCTCGTGCTCGCGGGGGAGAGCGCCTTGCCGCGCCAGATCCGCGTCAGCAGCGCGAGCATGGCGTCCGGCGTCAACTGGTCGCGCGGGTCCGAGCTGAAGGCCGCCTCGGCCGCCTGGCGCCGGTCCGCCGGCACCGCCCTGGCCAGCTCGCGGAAGCGCTCCGGCGAGATCGCGCCGTCGGCCGGGACGTCGGCTACGCCCAGCCAGTCCCCGATGAGCTGCGAGGTGTAGCGGTCCACCCGCAGGCCATCCACCCCCAGCGCCCGCACGCGTGCCGTCACCGCGGCGGGGCCGCCCGACAGCCGGTCGCTGAGGTCGGCGGCGCTGTTGTCGCTGATCAGCATCATCAGCTCGAGGATGTTGCGCACCGAGAGGGCGACGCCCGGCTTGTTGAACAGGTCGGTCAGCGTGCCGCTGCCCGGGTGCAGGTCCTCGGGCTGGATCGTGACCATGCTGTCGAGCCGGAGCTCGCCCCGATCGACCCGCGTCAGCACCGCGGTGGCGATCGCCACCTTGTACGTGCTGGCCATGGGGAAGGGCATGTCCGCGTGCAGCGCCACGCGCCGTCCGGTCTCCAGGTGGACGGCGACGACGCCCATGGTGCCTCCGGAGACCGGCTCCAGCCGCGCGATCTCCCGCTCGAGGCGCGCGAGGCCCGGGTCGGCGGCACGGACCTCGGCGCGCGCGGCGGCCGGCCGGGCGCCCGTCGCCTGCGCGACGGCTCCGCTCGAGGAGAGGGAGAGCAGCGCGGCGGCGAGCAGCGGCCCGCCCGCGCGGCGGATGCGCATCGGGTTCACCTTCATGGCGGACCTCCTGGATGGATGGGCGGATGCACGGCGCGCGGGCTCGGCGCCAGGCGGGTTCCTCGCGTGGGGGCGGCGTGGTGCGGCGGACGGCCGGTCGACCGCCCCCCGTCTAGCGTGCGAGGGTGGCGCGGCGCACGGTCAGGTCCTCGATCCGGTCGAGGTCCACCTCCACCCCGAGGCCAGGCCGGTCCAGGGGCACGGCCACCATCCCGTCGGCGTCCATGGTCCATTCCGGCTTCACGATGTCGCGCGCCCAGTAGCGTGCGCTCGGCGAGAGGTCGCCCGGGATCCGGAAGTTCGGCAGCGAGGCGAGAGCCACGTTGTGCGCCCGTCCGATCCCGCTCTCCAGCATCCCGCCGCACCATACCGGGATGTCGTTCTTCGCGCACAGGTCGTGGATCGCGATCGAGACCGCGAAGCCGCCCACCCGGCCCGGCTTGATGTTGATGATGCGGCCGCTGCCGAGCGTGATCATGTCCTCCGCCCGGTTGAGCGAGGTGATCGACTCATCGAGGCAGATCGGCGTCCGCAGGCGTCGCTGCAGCGCCGCGTGGCGCACCAGGTCCTCGCGCTCGAGCGGCTGCTCGATCATGACCAGCTCGAAGGCGTCGAGCTCCGCCAGGTGATCCGCATCCTCGAGGGTGTAGGCGTTGTTGGCGTCTGCCATGAGCGGCGCGTCGGGAAGCGCCCGCCGCACCGCCCCTACGTACTCCACGTCGTGGCCCGGCTCGATCTTCAGCTTGATCTTGTGGTAGCCCTCCTGGTAGGCGCTCCGCGCGCGCAGCACGAGGTCCTGCGGCGTCGCCTGGATCCCCAGCGAGATCCCCACCTCGATGCGCGGCCGCGTCCCCCCGAGCCGCCTCGCCAGCGGCACCCCCTCCAGCTCCGCCGCGAGCGCCCATACTCCCATCTCGATCGCGGCCTTCGCCATCCGATGGCCGCGGATGCCGTCGTCCAGCATCCCGATCGCATCCTCCGGGCTCGAGAGCTCGCGCCCCAGGATGCGCGGAGCCAGCCACTTCTCGAGCGCCAGCCACGCGGTGTCGATCGTCTCCGGGCTGTAGTTCGGCTGCTCGTCCGCCACGCACTCCGACCACGACGTCGCCCCGTCGGGGTGATGCAGCTCCAGCAGACAGATCCGCCGCTCCGACATCACTCCCGACGAGATGCGGAACGGCTCCTTGAGCGGAAGATGGATCTCCCGCAGATCGATCGCGTCCACGCGCAGCATCAGGTCTTCGCCCCCCTCTCGGGTCCGGTCAGGACGTAGAAGCACCGCCCACTCGCCGGATCCCGGTAGAACCCCCGCACCCGGCACCCCGCGCCGAGCGCCCACGCCAGCGCCTCGCGCGTCGGAAGCCGCCAGCGCATCGCACCCGCACGCCCCGACTCCGCCACCACGGCATCAATGTCCTCCGGGATCTCCAGCCGGACCTCCCGCCCGTACGGCCGCAGCAGCGCGTTCCGCTCCGCGACCGACAGGCCGTTCAGCACCGGCGCTTCCCCGTGCGCCTGCGCCTGCGCATCCGGCCGCGGCGGCGAGGCCGGCTTCTGCGTGCCGACCTCCCATGACACGATGAAGCGGTCCGTGCCGAAGCCGTGCAGCTCGCTGCCGGTGTCCCCGTACATGTCCTCCACGTGGTCCGTCACCACCGCGCCGAGGAGGTTCAGGTTCAGGTGCGCGTTGCGCGCCACCAGCGGGTCGAACGTCCAGTATATCCGGCGGATCCCGCGCTCCGCGAGCACCTGCCACTGCAGCCGCTTCAGCCGCCGCCCGATCCCGTGGTCCCGCAGCTCCCGCCGCACCGCTAGCATGTGCGACCAGTGCACCAGCTCACCATCCTCGATCCCCGTCATCCCGAAGACGAAGCCCACCAGCCGGCCCGTGCCATCGAACGCACCCGCCGTGACACCGCCGATCCGATTGGTGATCTTCAGGATCGTGGCGGGTATTACCTCGTTGAAGCCTTCGCCCCACGTGTCGCGCTGCAGCTCCAGGCACGCGTGGTATTCCTCCCGCGTGTGGAGCAGCCGGATCTCCATCGCGCGCAGCGCCGGATCCGGCGAGGCAGTCAGATGTGGAGAAGACTCGTAGGTAGCCATGCAGCGGTCGTTTGGGTGGGCGGCTCTGGCAGCGCGTGCAGGCGCTTGGCAGCGCGCACTGGCGGTGCCGGCCAGGTGTGTACATGCTAACACGCGTCATGGTATCCGGCAAGGTATACAGAGGGCGAACGTGGGCGCGCGCCGCGCGAGGCGCCCAACGTTTCCGGGGAGGGGCCTGTAATGGAAGGTAGCGTGGATGAGGCGCGGCTGGTCGAGCGGGTGCGCCGGGGAGATGCGGAGGCGTACGGCGAGCTGGTGGAGCGGCACGCGCGGCGGGCCTTCTCCATCGCCTATCGGCTGCTGGCGCACCGGGAGGACGCGGAGGACCTCGTGCAGGACGCGTTCATCGCTGCGCTGGAGGGGATCGACGGGTTCGACAGCGGGCGTCCGTTCGGGCCGTGGCTGTACCGGATCGTGACGAACCGGGGGCTGAACGCCCGGAAGGCGCGGGCGCTGCGGACGACGGAGGAGGTGCCGGTGGATGCGGCGAGCTCGCTGCCGCCGCCGGATCGGTCGGTGGAGCGGGCGGAGGCGCGGGCTCGGCTCGGCGCGGCGCTGTCGGCGCTGCCGGAGCGGCAGCGGGTGGTGGTGCAGCTGTACGAGCTGGACGGGTTCTCGGGGCCGGAGATCGCGGAGCTGCTGGGGCTATCGGAGGGAACGGTGCGCTGGCACCTGCACGAGGCGCGGAAGGCGCTGCGGGCGGAGCTGGAGCCGGAGACAGGAGGGGCGACGGAATGATGGATCGAGCGAACGGCGGCGCGCCGGTTCCGCGGCGGGATGGCGCGGAGCGGGCGCTGCCCGGCGGCGGCTGGCCGGAGCCGGATGAGGCGCTCGGCTCGGCGCTCCGGGAAGTGGTGCCGGAGGCACCGGTGGAGCGCGTGGACTGGCGGGCGTTCCGGGCGGCGGTCCTGGCGCGTGCGGAGCTGCCGCTGGCGCGGCTGCGTCGGCGGCAGCGGCAGCGGTGGTGGGAAGTGACGGCGGGGTGGGCGCGGGCGGCGGTGCCGGCGGCGGCGGCGGCGGGGGTGGTGCTGGCGCTGGCGCTGGGAGCGTTCGACCGGCTGGGCGCTGGCGGCAAGGTGGCGGAGCGGGGCGGGGAGGCGGAGATGACGCAGGTGGCATCGGCGCGGGGTGGGCGGGCGCGGCTGGTGACGGCCTCGTCGCGGATCCCGCTGGAGCAGGCGTTGTCGGCGGGGACGCCGCAGGATGCGATCACGAACGTGCTGTTCGAGACGGCGGGTCCGGATGCACTGATCCGGGCGGCCGTGGAGTCGAGATGATGGAATCGAGCGAGAAGGGGAGCGGTCTGGGTCCGCGCTTTACGGCGGCGCTGCTGCTGGGGCTGGTTCTGGTGGTGGGGGCGCTGGGCGGCGTTGTGGTCGACCGGCTGGTGCTGAGGCCGCCGGTGGCGCGGGCGGCGGAGGCGGCGGCGGACACGTCGCGGTCGGCGATGACGGAGCGCGGCCGGGGCAGGGAGCGGGGCCGGGAGCGCTACGTCCAGCAGCTCACGCGCGAGCTGGAGCTGACGCCGGCGCAGCGGGCGCGAGTGGATTCGATCACGGTGGTGCGGGAGGCGCGCATGCAGGCGCTGATCCAGGAGGTGCACCCGCGCTTCCACGCGCTGATCGAGCAGACGCGGGCGGAGATCGACAGCGTGCTCACGCCGGCGCAGCGCGAGAAGCTGGAGGCGCTGCGGGAGGCGCACGAGAGAAAACAGCGGGCCGAGCGCGGGGATAGCGCGCGCGACACGGCTCGATAGCACGGGAGACGTGACGGGATGACGAAGCAGAGGACTTTCTGGCCGGGGGCGGCGCTGGCCCTGGTGGCCGTGGTCGGTGCGGCGGCGCCGGGGAGGGCGCAGCAGCCCTCGAAGCCGAAGGTGGCCGCGGACACGGCGCTGCCGACGGCGGCGGCGGACACGGCGCTACCGCCGAGCGTGGGCGCTGAGGACCGGCGGACGGTGACGCTGGAGGAGGCGGTGCGGCTTGCGATGCAGGCGAGCCCGGCGATCACGCAGAGCGAGGGGCAGATGCGACAGGCGTCGGCGGCGGAGCGGACGGCGTACGGCAACTTCCTGCCGAGCCTGAGCCTTTCGACGACGGCGGCGGTGAACAGCACGCAGCGCTACAACCCGACGACGAACACGTCGGTGAGCGGCTCGTCCGACTCCTACACGACCGGCTTCTCGGGGTCGTGGGACATCTTCACGGGGCGCCGCTTCGCGCAGCTGAAGCAGGCGAAGGCGGGCGAGCAGTCGGCGCAGGCCGGGCTCGTGACACAGCAGTTCGCGGTCGCGCTCTCGGCCAAGACGACCTTCTTCAACGTGCTGCGCGCGGACGAGCTGATCCGCGTGGCGCAGAGCCAGCTGGCCACCGCCCAGGAGGGGCTGGACGCGGCGAACCAGCGCCTCAAGGTCGGCTCGGCCACGCGCTCCGACGTGCTGCGCGCGCGGCTCTCCGTCACGCAGGCCAAGCAGGCGCTGGCGCAGGCGGAGAACCAGCGGCGCACGGGAGCGTACGCGCTGGGCCGGACGGTGGGCGTGGACGGCGCCGTGGGCGCGCGTCTGGAGACCCCCCTCGAGCCGACGCCGCTGGCCTACACGCCGGAACAGCTCGCGCAGATGATCGAGGCGGAGGCGCCCTCGGTGCGGGCCGCCGCGGCGGCCGCCCGCGCCAGCGGCGCGGGCGTCACCGTGGCGCGCGCCCAGTACATCCCGTCGCTACGGCTGTCAACCGGCTACGACTGGTACAACGACACTCCGGCGTTCTCGAGCGCGCAGGCGAGCTGGAACGTCCGGTTCGGCCTCTCCTACCCCCTGTTCAACGGCTTCCAGCGGGAGCAGACGGTGGAGCAGGCGAACGTGGCGGCGGATGTGGCGAACGCGCAGCTGGCGGACGCGCGGCGGGCGGCGCACTCGGAGCTGGAGAGCGCGCTCGGCGCGCTGCGCCTGGCGGAGCAGCAGCTGGAGCTGAACCAGGAGGCGGTGCAGGTCGCCGCGGAGGATCTGCGCGTGCAGCAGGAGCGATACCGGCTGGGCGCCTCCACGATCCTGGACCAGATCACGTCGCAGTCGGCGCTGGTCCAGGCGCAGACGAACCTCGTGAACGCCCGCTACGACTACCAGATCGCGCGCGCGCAGCTCGACGCGCTGGTCGGGAAGGATCTGTAATGGCCACCGCCGAGCGCACGGTCCAGGACGTCATCATCAAGACCGAGGGGCTGGAGAAGAAGTACCTGCTCGGCTCCGAGACCGTCCATGCGCTGCGGGGCGTGGACCTGGTGGTGGCCCGCAACGAGTACGTGGCGATCATGGGCCCGTCGGGCTCGGGCAAGTCGACGCTCATGAACCTGATCGGCTGCCTGGACACGCCGACCGCGGGCGAGTACTGGCTGAACGGGCAGCCCGTGGCGCGGCTCAGCGACGACGAGCTGGCGCGCGTGCGCAACCGCGAGATCGGCTTCGTGTTCCAGACCTTCAACCTGCTGCCGCGGGCCACGGCGCTGCACAACGTGGAGCTGCCGCTGATCTACGCGGGAGTGAGCGCGAAGGAGCGCCGGGCGCGCGCGGAGCAGATGCTGGAGAAGGTGGGGCTCGGCGACCGCATGACGCACCGGCCCACGGAGCTTTCGGGCGGGCAGCGCCAGCGGGTGGCGGTGGCGCGCGCGCTGATCGCCGGGCCCGCGATCCTGCTGGCGGACGAGCCGACGGGGAACCTGGACAGTCAGACGAGCGAGGAGATCATGGCGCTGTTCTCCGAGCTGCACGACGGCGGCCAGACGATCGTGCTGGTCACCCACGAGCACGACATCGCCGCGCACGCGCAGCGCCAGATCCATCTGCGTGACGGCGTGATCGAGCGCGATGAGCGTACCGAGGTATGGAACCGGGCGGGGACAGCCCCGCTGAACCCTGGAGGTGTGGCGTGAGGGCAGGCATGAAGCGGTGGTTGGCCGGCGCGGTCATGGCGCTCGTCGGGGTGGCGCTGGCCGCGTGTGGGGCGGCGTCGCCGAAGGCGGATCCGCAGGCCGCGGACCAGGTGGCCGAGGTGACCCACCGCCCGCTGGACGTGAAGGCGGAGGCCTCGGGAACGGTGCAGCCGGTCCTGATCGTGGAGGTCAAGTCCAAGGCATCGGGCGAGATCCTGAAGCTGCACGCGGAGACGGGCGAGGAGGTCAAGAAGGGGACGCTCCTGGCGGAGATCGATCCGCGCGACGTGAGCAACGCCCTCTCGCAGGCGCAGGCGGACCTCGAGGTCGCCCGCGTCCGGCTGCAGACCTCGAGCGAGCAGCTCAAGCGCTCCGAGCAGCTGCGCAAGAGCAACGTCATCACGGAGCAGGAGTACGAGACCGCGGCGCTGGACGAGGCGAACGCCCGCGCGCAGCTCGTGAAGGCGCAGACCAACCTCGAGCTGGCGCAGCAGCGGATGGGCGACGTGACGATCCGGGCGCCGATCGACGGCACGCTGATCGAGAAGGACGTCGAGGCGGGCCAGATCATCGCCTCGGCGAGCCAGACCGTCTCGGGCGGCACGACGCTGTTCAAGATGGCCGACCTCTCGACCATGCAGGTGCGGGCGCTCGTGGACGAGACCGACATCGGGCGGGTGCAGCCGCACCAGGTCGCCCGCGTCACGGTGGACGCCTACCCGAACCGCGTCTTCACGGGCGCGGTCGAGAAGATCGAGCCGCAGGCGGTGGTCGACCAGAACGTGACCATGTTCCCCGTCCTGATCACGCTCGACAACGGCGAGAAGCTGCTCAAGCCGGGCATGAACGCGGACGTCGAGGTGCAGGTGGCCCGGCGCGACAACGCGCTCGTGGTGCCGAACGACGCGGTCGTCTCGATGCGCGAGGCGGCCACGGTCGGCACGGCGCTCGGGCTCTCGGAGGACCAGGTGCAGAAGCAGCTGGCCGGCACCGTGCCGGTCTCCGATCCGCCCGCGCAGGGGGCCAAGGCCGCACCGGGCCAGGCGCCGCAGGGCGCCGCGGGCCAGCAGCCGGCGGCGCCGGGGCAGGTGGCGGCCGCGGGCGCGCCCGGCCAGGGAGCGTCGGCCGACTGCATGGCGCTGGTGCAGAAGATCCGGGCCGCCGGCGGCTTCCAGGCGATGTCGTCGCTTAGCGAGCAGGACCGGACGAAGCTGCGCGCCTGCCGGGGCCAGTTCGGTGGCGGGCGCGGTGGACCGGGTGGCCGCGGTGACGGCACGCGGCCGGCCGTCGTGTTCGTGCAGACGGCGCAGGGGCCGGAGGCGCGGCGCGTGGTCCTTGGCGTGAACGACTTCGACTACACGGAGGTGCTGCGCGGGCTGAAGGATGGGGAGAAGGTGATCCTCGCCTCCGTGGCCCGGCTGCAGCAGCAGCAGACGGACATGCAGAACCGGATCAGGGAGCGCACGGGTGGCCCGCTGCGCTCGGGAGGTCGTTGACATGCTCTGGGGCGAGATCCTGCGGGTCGCCATCGCGTCGATCCGGGCGAACAAGCTGAGGTCGTTCCTGACCATGCTCGGCATCATCATCGGCATTGCCGCGGTGATCGCGATGGTGGCGCTGGGCGAGGGCGCGCAGCGGTCCGTGCAGGAGCGGCTCTCGCAGCTCGGCACGAACGTGCTGACGGTCCGGCCGGGGCAGGGTTTCATGGGCGGCGTGGACCGCGGGGACGCCAAGCTGACCACGCAGGATGCGGAGGGGCTGGTCCGCGCGCCTGTGTACGTGCAGCGGGTGGCGCCCGAGATGCAGCGGCGCTACCAGGTCACGTTCGGCAGCGGCAACGCCAACCTGACGGCGCTCGGCACGTGGCCGGACTACTTCCCGATCAACAACAGCAAGGTGGCGGCGGGCCGGCTGTTCACGATGGGCGAGGAGCGCGGCCGCCGGCGCGTGGCGGTGGTGGGCGCGAACGTCGGCGATCGGCTGGGCGGGGTGGCCAGCGCATCGCTCATCGGGCAGAGCATCCAGATCCGCGGCATCCCCTTCGAGGTCGTCGGCGTGCTCGAGTCGAAGGGCGACGAGGGCTGGCGCAGTCCCGATGACATGGTCTACATCCCGCTGTCAACGGCGCAGTTCCGCGTTTTCGGCACGGACCGGGTGAACCAGATCGACGCGCAGGCGGTCGATGAGAAGTCGATGGACCTGGCCACGGCGGAGATCGACCGGGTGCTGCGCCGCGAGCACCGGATCAAGCCGGGTGAGGCGAGCGACGTCAGCGTTCGCAACCAGACGGCGCTCATGAGCACGTTCCAGGAGACCACGAAGACGTTCTCGATGTTGCTCGCGGGCATCGCCTTCGTCTCGCTCGTCGTGGGCGGGATCGGCATCATGAACATCATGCTGGTCTCGGTGACGGAGCGGACGCGCGAGATCGGGGTGCGCAAGGCGCTGGGCGCGCGCCGCAAGGACATCCTGATGCAGTTCCTCATCGAGGCGCTGGTGCTCTGCCTGGCCGGCGGCGCGCTGGGCCTCGCGCTGGGCGCGGGCGGCGCGTACCTCATGCACCGCATCGCGCAGTGGAACACGGCGGTGGCGCCGAGCGCGGCGGCCATGGCGCTGGTCTTCTCCTCGGTGGTCGGCCTCTTCTTCGGGCTGTGGCCGGCGCGGCGCGCCGCGCGGCTGGACCCGATCGTCGCATTGCGGTACGAGTAGAACCATCCACGGAGCCAGGTTCCCGTACCCACCGCCACGCCGGTCGTGGCGGAGCAGGAGCCGAGAGGGCGTGGTCGCGAGGCGGCCCGCCCTCTCGTGCATCCGGCGGGGCCGCCGCTATGGACGCCCTGCCGTCGAAGGCGTAGCATCCGGGCATGGCACAGCGCGAGCAGAAGAGGCTTCGCGGGGATACGGACACCGTCGATCGGGCGGTCGAGATCCTCGAGGGGCGCGGCGAGCGGGGCTTTGTTGCGCGCACGCTGCCGTTCCTGGGGCCCGCCTTCGTGGCGAGCGTCGCCTACATCGACCCGGGCAACTTCGCCACCAACATCCAGGGCGGCGCCGAGTTCGGCTACATGCTGCTTTGGGTCGTGGTGGCGAGCAATCTCACGGCGATGCTCGTGCAGGCCCTCAGCGCGAAGCTCGGGATCGCCACGGGAAGGAACCTGGCCGAGCTCTGCCGCGACCGCTTTCCCCGCCCCGTCGTCTGGGGCATGTGGGCGGTCAGCGAGCTGGTGGCCATGGCCACGGACCTGGCCGAGTTCCTGGGCGCTGCGCTCGGCTTCTACCTGCTCTTTCACATCCCGCTGCTGCTCGCCGCGTTGCTCACCGGCCTGGTCACGCTCGTGATCCTGGCGCTCGAGCGGCATGGCTTCCGGCCGGTGGAGGCGGTGATCACCGGGTTCGTGGGGGTCATCGCCGTCGCCTACCTGATCGAGACCGTGCTCGACCGGCCGGATTGGGGAGCGCTCGCCGTGGGCGCGTTCGTGCCTCGCTTCGCCGGCAAGGAGAGCGTGCTCCTGGCGACGGGGATCCTGGGCGCCACGGTGATGCCGCACGTGGTCTTCCTGCACTCCGCGCTCACGCAGCACCGCATCGTGCCGCGCAGCGACGAGCAGGCGCGCCGGCTGTTCCGCTTCGAGGTGATGGACGTGATCATCGCGATGGGGCTGGCGGGGCTGGTGAACGCGGCCATGCTGATCATGGCCGCGGCCACCTTCCACTCGCACGGGCTCACCGGCATCGCCACCATCGAGGAGGCGCACCGCACGCTCGCGCCGCTGCTCGGCGCCGCCTCGAGCGTCGTCTTCGCCGTCTCGCTCCTGGCCTCGGGGCTCTCCTCCTCCACGGTCGGCACCATGGCGGGGCAGGTGATCATGCAGGGCTTCCTGCACTACCAGATCCCCGTCTGGGTCCGGCGCCTGTTCACCATGGTGCCCGCGATCGTCGTGATCGCCACCGGGCTGGACCCCACGCGCACGCTCGTGCTCAGCCAGGTCGTGCTCAGCTTCGGGCTCCCGTTCGCGCTCGTCCCGCTCGTCCTGTTCACGGCGCGCCGCGACGTCATGGGCGCGCTCGCCAACCGCCGCGCCACGACCTGGATGGCCTGGGCCGTCACGGCGGTGATCGTGCTGCTCAACCTCTTCCTCCTGTACCAGATCGCGCTCTCCGGAGGATGACCATGTTCGCCCACCTGCTCGTCCCGCTCGACGGCTCTGCCACGGCCGAATCGGTGCTCCCCGCGGCCTCGCTCCTGGCCCGCCGCATGGACGCGCGCCTGACGCTGGTCCACGTGCTCGAGCCCGCGCCGCCGGCGCGCATCCACGGCGAGCGCCATCTCGGCCGCAAGGACGAGGCGGAGGCGTACCTGCGGGAGGTGGCGGCGTGGCTGGAGGCGCACGGGGCGAGCGCGCAGACGCGCGTGGAGCGTGGTGGAGGCGACGTCGCCCTGCAGATCTTCCGGGGTGCGCGCGCGGTCGGTGCCGACCTGGTGGCGCTGTGCACCCATGGGGGCCGCGGCGTGCGCGGGTTCCTCTTCGGCCGCGTGGCGCAGCAGGTCCTCTCTCACGGCGACATCCCGGTGCTGCTCGTGCCGCCGCGCGGGGCGGGGCGGGAGGACCCCTTCGACGTGCGCCGGATCCTGCTCCCCCTCGACGGCAGCCCGACGGCGGAGACCGCGATCCCGGCCGCGACGTCGCTGGCCCGGCAGCTCGATGCCGCGCTGCTCCTGGACTGGATCGTCCCCACCGTGGGCACGCTCATGGGCGAGCGCGGCGTGGCCAGCCGGCTCATGCCGACCGCGGCCGCGAAGCTGCTCGAGGATGAGGCCCGCCAGGCGGCGGCCTACCTCCAGCGCACGGCGGCCCGGCTGCGCGAGGGGGGAGTCGAGGTGGGCGGCGTGGTGGAGCGGGGGGACGTCGGGCGCGTGCTCGGCGATGCCGCGAGCCGGCACCGCACCGACATGACCGTCATGGCCACGCACGGCCGCTCCGGCGTCTCGGCCGTCTGGGCCGGCAGCGTGGCCTCCCGCGTGCTCGAGCGGAGCAGCCGGCCGGTGTTGCTCGTCCGCATTGCCCCCGTGCCCGCGGGCGCGCCGCGCTGACGAGAGATCCCGCCGCGCGGCGCCCGGGCGCCGGCGCGGCTACGGCTCGACCGAGTACTTCCAGCCGGCCATCTGCGCCGTTATCGGGATCGATGCCTGGAACTCCGCGGCCGGCGGCTCCTCGGCGGGTGCCTTCCCGCTCGCCGCCGCCGGCCGGTCGGGCGCGTTCAGTGTCACCGTCACCACGTCCGAGCCGACCTCCTTGCCGTCGAGCCCCAGGAACGAGAAGCGGAGCTTCACGACGTCGCCGGCCTTGAGCGAATGGTTCTTGACCTTGCCGGCGACCTTGACCGTGTCCGCGCCCGGAGTGAGCGAGACGTCGGTCACCTCGAACGGCAGCGCCTGTGCCTTCGTGAGCACGGCCAGCGTCGAGTCCTGCAGCGCCTTCTTGGCCCCCGGGCTCGTGGCCGCCAGCGCCAGGCCACGATAGGCGCGCCCGACCATCAGGTACAGCTCGGTGTTGTTCGGGTCCATTGCCTGCACCTTGCGCGTGATGGCGATCAGGTCGCGGAAGAGCGGCTCGAGCTGCTTGTGGTACTGCGCCTGATCGGCCGGCTTGGCCGCCTTCCGCTGCTCATCGATCTTCTGCGCCTCCGAGTAGATCGACTGCGCCAGGTTGTAGGCGTAATCGCGCGAGTACGGGTTCACCTCGAGCGCCTTGCGGAACTCGGCCGCCGCTACCGTGAAGCTGTCGGCGTTGAACGCCGTGATGGCATCCTGCGCATCCATCTGCGCGAGGTTCATCTTCGCCACCGCCTCGTACTGCTTCCACTGCGCCTGGTCCTCCGGCTTCAGCTTGTCGCGCAGCGGGCCGTTCAGCCGCTCGATCGCGGTGCGGAACGCCGCACGCGCCTGCTCGGGCTTGTTGTTGTTGGCGTACAGCATGCCCAGGTTCAGCTCGGCCTCGGGACGCGCGTCGTAGATCGTCTCCGCCTTCTCCATGTAGTAGATGGCGGAGTCGGGCTTCTGCGCGTCCATCGCGCTCGCCCCCGCCTGGAACGCCTTCAGCCAGGCCTGCTCGCGCGACGGCGTGACCTCGTCCTTGTAGTCGGGGTACAGCTGGACCGCCTTGTCGAACGCGGAGTCCGCCGCCGCGTAGCGGTCCAGTCCCGCGTAGACCTGCCCCGCAAGCAGCCAGACCTTGGCGTTGTCCGGCTCCTTCTGCATGCCTTCCTGAAGCGACTGCAGCGCCTGGTTGTAGAGGTCCTGCTTCTCTTCCGGCTTCTGCTTCAGCTCGGCCAGCGTCAGGTACTTGGTGGCGTCCTTCGTCCACTTGTTGTCCTTCGGCTCCTGCGCCCGCAGCCCCGTCGGGACGAAGGCGAGGGCCAGGACGAGGACCCACCCGAATCTCTGCAACCGTGCCATTGTGTCCCGCCTCCAGTATTGGGCTTACTCCGTGTGGCGCCGATACTTCCGAATGCGGCGCAACGACCGTTCGCATACCTGGCAGACCGCCCGAACGTTCCGCGCGCGCGAGGAGCGCCCGCAGCCACGGACTCAGTGCGGCGGCGCGACGCTCGACTGCTACGGCGGCTCTCTGAAAGGGGTTACAGAATAATCGGCCACGCCGCCTTTCACAAGGCAAGCCGCGCCGCTACTGCTTCTCCGGCGGCACCATGAGCGCCGTGGCCGCGTGCAGCCCGGCTGCCACCTCGGGGACGATGCCGAGACGTACGAAGACCGGCCGGATCTCGACGCGGAGGGCGGGCAGCCGATGCGCGAACCAGAACGCACCCAGGATCGAGGCGACGCCGCCCGCCGCGATCGTCCAGGGCGCGCCGATCCTCGCGGCGGCCGCGCCCGCCAGGAGGCTGCCGAGCGGGACGGTGCCGGTGAACGCCATGGTGTAGAGGCTCATGACCCGTCCGCGCTTGTCCTCGTCCACGATGGTCTGGAGTATGGTGTTGCTCGCGGCCATCTGCACCATCATGCCGAAGCCGGTCACGAGCAGGAGCGGCAGCGAGAGCCAGAGCCGTGTGGAGAAGGAGAAGGCGACGAGTCCCGCGCCGAAGACCGCGGCGGCCATGACGATGACCCGGCCGAGCCCCACCACGGAGCTGCGCGCGGCCAGGTAGAGCGCGCCGATGAGGGCGCCCAGCCCGGTCGCCCCCATGAGCGCGCCGAGCGTGCTCGGCCCGCCGTGCAGCACCCGGGTGGCGATGACCGGCATGAGGACGGTGTACGGCACGCCCACGATGCTGACCAGTGCGAGCAGGGTCAGCACGGCGCGGATCGGGCCGAAGCCGAAGGCGTAGGTGAAACCCTCGCGCAGCCGGGCGACGACTCGCGGCCGCCGCTCCGGGCGGGCGGGCGGCGGCAGGCGCATGGCCAGCAGCGCTGCAATCACGGCCAGATAGCTCAGGCCGTTCAGCAGGAAGCAGGCGCCCTCGCCGACGAGGGCGATGAGCATGCCGGCGAGCGCGGGTCCCACGAGCCGGGCGCCGTTGAACATGGAGGAGTTCAGCGCGATGGCGTTGGCGAGGTCCTGCTTCTTCTCGACCATCTGGACGAGGAAGGCCTGGCGGGTGGGCGTGTCGAAGCCGTTGACCACGCCGAGCAACATGCTGAGGACGAGGATCTCCGGGACCGTGATGCGGCCGGCGAGCACGAGGCCCGCCAGGAGCAGCGCCTGTACCATCGAGAGCGCCTGCGTCGCCACGATCGTGCGGTGCCGGTCCCAGTGGTCGGCGAGCACGCCGGCCACGGGCGAGACGATGAAGGCGGGGATCTGTCCGAAGAAGCCGACCAGGCCGAGCATGAAGGCGGAGCCGGTCAGGCGGTAGACCAGCCAGCTCAGCGCGACCTGCTGCAGCCAGGTGCCGACGAGCGAGATGCTCTGCCCGGCGAAGAAGAGGCGGAAGTTGCGCGAGCCGAGCGCGCGCACGGCGAGCCGCGGCGCGGGCGCCGCGGCCGGGCGGCGGCTCATCGCTCGGCCTCGCGTCGGCGGGCGCCGCCGTCCCCGCGCGGCGGCGCTCCCGGCGCGTTCCTCACCGCCGCGTCACGCGCTCAGCGGTCGGTGCTGGTGGACGGCGGCTTGCGCGGCATCATCTCGTCGCGGTTGGCGAGCGTGTAGACGGTGGCCGCCACGATCACCGCCGCCTGGCGGAGGTCGTCCAGCTGGAGCCGCTCGAAGGTGTCCACGTTGGAGTGGTGGGTGCGCGTGGAGTAGTCGATGGGGTCCTGGATGAAGTTGAAGCCGGGCACGCCCGCGGCGTCGAAGGAGAGGTGGTCGGTGCCGCCGGTGTCGCCGTGGCGGACGGCCACAATGCCGAGGTCGCGGAACGGCCAGAGGATCTGCTCGAAGACGGGGATCGCCTTCTCGTTGGACTGGTCCCAGATGCCGCGCAGGCGACCGGTGCCGTTGTCCACGTTGACGTAGGCGGAGATCTCCGGCAGCAGCTCCGGGTGCTTCGCCACCCAGCCGCGCGACCCGAGCAGCCCCTGCTCCTCGCCGCTCCAGAGCCCGATCCGGATCGTGCGGCGTGGGTGCAGGTCGAGCGCCCTGAGGATCCGCATCGCCTCGAGCATCACGAGCGTGCCGGCGCCGTTGTCCGTCGCGCCCGTGCCGCCCTGCCAGGAGTCCAGGTGCGCGCCCAGCATGACGTACTCGTCCGCCCTGTCCGTGCCGGGGATGTCGCCGAGTGTGTTGTACGCCTGCAGGTCGCGGTCGAGGAAGCGGTTCTGGATATTCGTCTCGAGCGTCACCGGCACGCCGTCCTTCACGTCCCGCCAGATCTCGCCGTACTGCTCTTGCGCCAGCACGAGCTGCGGCAGCGGGATCGGCGTCTTCGGGTCGCGTGCCCGGTTGTCCCCCTGCACCTGGAGCAGCGCGTACCCACGGCGCGACGGCGCCAGCACGACGGCCGCGCCCTCCGCGCGGAGCGTCGAGTCCGCGGCGGCCATGACGGCCGCGCGCTCGCGGAACCGGGCGTACATCTGCTCCCGGCGCTGCCGCATGGCCTGCTGCTCGGCGGGCGTCCGCGCGGGCGTCGGCGCGAGCAGCGAGTCGGCGGCGAAGCGGCGGGCGGGCGCATCCCACTCGGGGGCGATGGCGGGCGGGGGCTGCATCAGCACGAAGGCGCCCTTCAGCTTGCCGTGGTAGCGGGCGAGGTCGGCGGGCGTCTCCGCCTCCACGATGACCGCGGGGCCGCTCACCGTGCCGCGGGTGCTGCCGGTCCAGGCCAGCGGCTGGGCATCGAGCGGCTGCACGAACGGGGCGACCATGCGCCCGCTGAAGGCGACGCGCTCCCAGCCGCGCCCGAACTCGCCCCACGGCTCGACCACGACGTTCCGCACGCCCCACGAGCGGAGCTCGTCCGCGGTCCACTCGTTGGCCGTCTTCATGGCGGTCGAGCCCGTGAGCCGCGGGCCGATCACATCGGCCAGGTGGTGCGCGAGCGCGTCGATGTGCGAGTGCTGGAAGCCCTCGTCGCGGATGCGCTGAAGCACCGGGAGGTCGACCTTCTCCTGCGCGACCTGCGCGCCCGCCGGCGCGCGGACGGCGACGCCGGCGAGCAGGACGGCGAGGGCGGGGCCGCCGAAGCGGCGCAGTGTGCTGGACATGGCGAGAGCTCCGGAGAATGGGCGGAGGCAGGGATGGGGGGAAAGCGCCTCACGCACAGCGTACCCCCACGTGCGCGCGGCCGCAAGAAGCGACGGGCACGGCGCCCGGCCGTGCCCGTCCGTTCCTCCTGGCGAAGGGCTCCGCGAGCCCCGCCCGCCCGCCTCAGTGCGAGGGGCCGCCGCCCATCATCTTCGACATCGGGACCTGCGTGAAATCGGCGGGAATCTCGAACAGCGAGGCATCCAGCGGCTTCCGGTCCACGGATTGGACCATGGTGTGGACGAAGACGTAGCCGCCGCCCGCGCCCGGCACTCCGGCCGGCGCCTTCATGACGACCTTCGACTCCATCGGGTAGCCCTTGTCCTGGATGGCGGCCTGCGGGTTCGTGCCCATCCGGTTCATCGCCCGCATGTCGTTCTGCATGGTCTCGAACTGCCCCATGGACTCGCGCAGCTCGGGCGAGACCCACGCGATGGCGGCGAAGGTCTTCCCATCCACCTCGTACCCGGTGGTCTTCACCCCGGCCACCGTCTTCTGGCCGAGCGGCTTGACCGGCGCGTCCTGCGCGTCCTCCGGCGCCTCCACGCCCATCTGCTGGCGCATCTGCTCCATGCGCTCGCCCAGCTGCTTCATCTCGTCCTTCGACATCGTCATCACGCGCTTGTTGTCCGGCATGACGATGTAGACCATCTCCTTTTCGGCATCGATGATCGTGTAGCTCTTGCCCATCATCGGGCTCGCCATCGCCCCGTCCACCCGCATCTTCTTGCCCTTGATGTAGAGCGTGGCGTCCTGCGCCGTCAACTCGCCCGGATCGCTGGCCTCGACCTTGTCCAGCGGCAGCTTGACCACCGCCGCCGGGTCCACCGCCTTGCCGCCCGCGAGCTTCGATACCGCCGCCGGCAATGCCATGAGCATGTGCTGCTTGATCACCCCTTCGAAGGGGCCCTGCGCCCGCGCGCCCACCGGCAGCGCGAGGACCAGCGGCAGGGCGAGCCCCGCGAGCTTGAGTGGTGCGGATCTCATGAATGACCTCCGGTCATGGTTCGTGTCGCGCCCGTGAAAGATAGCCGCTCGGGTGGTGCGGCGGTATCGGGGGCGCCATCCCACGCCACCGTGGACGCGCGGGGCGCGCCGCGTTACCATGGGGCTGCCACCATCCCGGAGGCCTTCATGAAGCGGACCATCCATCCCGCGCTTCGGCGCGCGCTCGCGCCGTTGGCGCTGGGCGCGCTCGTGGCGGGCGGCTGTGCGCGGCCCGCGGCCGGCGGCGCCGCGCAGGCTTCGCCGCCGGCGGGCGACGTCGCCATCCACCCGACGGCGCCCGACTCGCTGCCCGCGGCGGTCCTGGGCAAGGCGCCGCCGCCGCAGGGGCACGACCTGGCCTACTTCCCGGGGCACCCGCAGACGCGCGGCTACCTGGCCGTGCCGAAGGGGAGCGGTCCGTTCCCGGCGCTCATCCTGATCCACGAGTGGAACGGGCTGAACGACCGGGTGCGGCAGGTGGCGGACGCGATGGCGGCGGAAGGCTACGTCGCGCTGGCGGCGGACCTGTACTCGGGCCGCACGGGCAGCACGCCGCAGGAGAACACTGCGCTCGTGCGGGAGACGCTGGCGGACAGCGCCACGTTGATCGCCAACCTGGACGCGGCGGCGGCGTACCTGCGCGCGCGGCCGGACGTGAGCGGGAAGGTGGCGGCGATCGGCTGGTGCTTCGGCGGCGGCGTCGCCCTCAGCTACGGCGTGGGGGGCGCCCACCACGAGGGCACGGCCATGTTCTACGGCCGCCTGCTGCAGGACCCGGCAGTGCTCGCGCGCATGCGACACCCGCTCTACGGCACATTCGCCGGGCTGGACCGCGGTATCCGGCCGGACCAGGTGGCGAAGTTCGTCACCGCGCTGCGGGCGGCCAGGATCCCGAACGACGTGCACGTCTACGACGACGTGAACCACGGCTTCTGGCTCTGGGTGGACCGCGATCCGGAGCACAACACCGGGCCGGCACTGGACGCGTGGCGCCGTCTCAAGACGTACCTCCGGCGCACGCTGGGCTGAGGCGGCCGTGGCGGATCCGGACCGGGCGTCGAGCGCGGCAGGTCTCGTCGTCGCGCTCTCGATCGGGGCGGAGCGGCTGCAGCCGCTCGTGTCGGTGCCGCGTGTCACGGCACGGGCCGGCCGAGGCGTGGAAGGCGACCGCTACTTCGACCACGCGCGGCGCCTCTCGCGCGACCCGCACCGGGCGTGCGGCATCACGCTGATCGAGATGGAGGCGCTCGAAGCGCTCGAGCGGGAGCACGGCATCGCCATGACGCCGGCCGAGAGCCGGCGCACCGTGGCGGTCCGCGGCATCGACCTGAACGCGCTCGTCGGCCACGAGTTCCGAGTGGGCTCGGCGCGGCTGCGCGGGCTCCTCCTGTGCGAGCCGTGCGTCCACCTCGAACGGCTCAGCGGCAAGAAGGTCGTGCGCGGCCTCGTCCACCGCGGCGGGCTGCGCGCCGCCATCATCGAGGACGGCGAGATCGCCGTCGGCGACACCCTTGCCGTACCGGACCTCGCGGTCCGAACGAAAGGCGGCCGGTGAGGCTGGTCGAGGCTGCACCTTGATCGAACCGGCCTGAGTCGTTATATGATTGTCATCCGGATCGTCCGCGCCGCTCCCCCGGCGCGCAAAGGATCCGGGCTCCCTCATCCCCGGCAGGGAATCCAGCACAGCGCGTCGCGCGGTTGCGAACTGCGGAGAGGCTCTCTCCGCGCCGTGCGGCCATCCGTGAACCGAACCGCGAAGAGCCGTGAAGGTAACGACCGCCAGTCTCGTCCTGCTCGTCCCCGTGCTTGCCGGCGCTTCCGGTGCCGGTGCGCAGAGCCTGCACGGGTCCTCTCACTCCATGGCGGTGCAGAACGCCGCCGCCCATCGCAACGACTTCACCTACATCGAGACGGCCGCGCAACTGAGGCGGTTCGTGCGGCTGGGGCTGCTCGTGGAGCTGCCGGGGAACCGCGACTACGGGCTGGAGGGGGTCTCGTTCCCCTACACTCGCCCGCAGGTCCGGACCTTCGTGGAGCGGCTCGCGCGACAGTACCACGATGCCTGCGGCGAGCCGCTGGTGGTGACGAGCGCGACACGGCCGATCAATGACCAGCCGGCGAACGCCTCCGAGATCTCCGTCCACCCCACCGGGATGGCGCTGGACCTGCGCGTGAGCAACCGCTCGGCGTGCCGCTCCTGGCTCGCGCGTGTGCTCCTCTCGCTCGAGAACCAGGGCCTGCTCGAGGCCACGCGCGAGCACTACCCGTCCCACTTCCACGTTGCGGTGTTCCCGGCGCGCTACCACCGCTACGTGGCGGCGCTGGAGCGGAAGTCCCACCGCAGCGAGGCGCGCCTGGCGTCGTCCTCGACGTCGGGCGGCATGCTCCAGAAGGCAGCGCCGTCCGCGCGGGTCTACGAGGTGCAGAGCGGCGACTCGCTCTGGTCGATCGCGCAGGACCACGGCACCACGGTGCGCGCCATCAAGGAGCTGAACGGCCTGAGCGACTCCCGCATCGACCCCGGCCAGGTGCTCCGCCTGCCGCTCGCGTCCTAGGCACCGCATCCGAAGCGGCGATGTCGGTCGCCGGCGGATCGGTGCTCACCCAGCTCCCGGTCTCCTCTAGCCCGGCACCGCGGCGATCGCCTGGATCTCGATCTGGTAGCCGTGGTGCAGCTCCTTGACCGGCACCACGGCCCGGGCCGGGCGGGCGTCGCCGAGGACGCGGGCGTAGGCCGCGTTGACGGCGTCCCACAGCGACATGTCGGAGACGTAGATCGTCATCTGGAGCGCGTGCTCGAGGCCGCTGCCCGCCGCGCGCAGGATCGCCTCCACGTTGCGCAGCGCCCGCTCCGTCTGCGCCTCGATCGCCCCGACGGGCGCGCCGGGCTGCGCGGGATCGATCGGCAGCTGCCCCGCCACGAAGACCAATCCCCCGTGCACCACCGCCTGCGAGTAGTGGCCCGCCGGCCGCGGCGCGCCCTCCGTATCGACTCTCCTCACGCGCTCCTCCGATCGCTGTTGTCGTGACCCGGGACGGGTGATCCGGCAAGATAGGGCGGCCGGCCGGGCTCGGGCAGGGCGCGGCGGGCCGCGCGCACTCGCGGAGGCCCGCCCGGGCTGCTATGGTGTCGTGGAAACGCGGCCACTCGGATGGGGGATCGGCGCTCGTGGCATCGAGAGGCAGGCTCTGGACGGCGCTGTTCCTGGTCGTCGTCGTCGTGGGGATCCTGTTCGCGCTGTACCGGGAGGCGTTCAACGGCCCGGTGTTCGATCCCCGCGCGTACCCGACGCTCCAGGCGTGCATGGCGGCGATCCCGGCCGAGTGGCAGCCGGGCAGCCTCGATCGCCAGCAGGCGGAGGCCGGCTGCCGGGACGCGGCGGAGCGGCGCGCGGGCGGCGGCTCCCGCTGAGGCGCGGCCCCTGTCCGCATCGCGCGGCAGGGGCCACGGGGCGCGACGACACACGGACGAGGGCGGCCAGGCCGCCCGGGGCAAGGGAGGATGGAATGCTGAGCGAGGCGCTGCAGGATGCCGTGAACGAGCAGATCAGGAACGAGCTCTACTCCGCGTACCTCTACCTGGCGATGTCGGCGCACTTCGACGAGCAGAGCCTGCTCGGGTTCGCGAAGTGGATGCGGATGCAGGCGCGCGAGGAGGTGACGCACGCCATGAAGCTGTTCGACTACATGGGCGACCGCGGCGGGCACATCGCCCTGAAGTCGATCGACGGGCCGCCCGCCACCTTCGACTCGCCGCTCGAGATCTTCCGCCAGGCGCTCGCGCACGAGCAGGAGGTCACCCGCATGATCCACGACCTGTACGCGCTCGCCGGGCGGGAGAACGACTATCCCACCCAGGTGGCGCTACAGTGGTTCGTGAGCGAGCAGGTCGAGGAGGAGAAGACGGCCACCGACATCGTGGACCAGCTCGAGATGGCGGGCGACAACCGCGGCGCGCTGCTCCTGCTCGACCGCGAGATGGCCGGGCGCGGGGCCGTCGCGGAGTGAGGGCCGTGGCGCTGCCGATCGTGCAGGTGGACGCCTTCACGGCGGAGCCGTTCCGCGGCAACCCCGCGGCCGTGTGCGTGCTGCCGGAGCCGCGCGAGGCGGAGTGGATGCAGCGGGTCGCGCGCGAGATGAACCTCTCCGAGACCGCTTTCCTCCACCGCCACGGCGATGCCTTCGACCTGCGCTGGTTCACCCCCGCCGTCGAGGTGGACCTGTGCGGCCACGCCACCCTGGCCAGCGCGCACGTGCTCTGGGAAGCCGGCCACGCGGCCGAGGGGGAGCCGCTGCTCTTCCACACCCGGAGCGGCGTGCTCACCGCCGAGTGCGCGGGCGAATGGATCGAGCTCGACTTTCCGGCCAAGGCGGTCGAGCCGGCGGAGCCGCCGGACGGGCTGCTCCAGGCACTCGGCGTCGAGCCGCTGGCGGTCACGAAGAACGTGTGGGACTACCTCGTCGAGGTCGGCTCCGAGGAGGCCGTGCGCGCGCTTCGCCCCGACATCGGCCGGCTCGGCGCCGTGCACGCCCGCGGCATCATCGTGACCGCGCGGGCGACGACGGCACCGTACGACTTCGTCTCCCGCTTCTTCGCGCCGCGCGCTGG
Organism: uncultured Gemmatimonadales bacterium; assembly: GCA_963708135.1. GTDB lineage: Bacteria > Gemmatimonadota > Gemmatimonadetes > Longimicrobiales > RSA9. The sequence continues at coordinate 4,263,146 of OY970192.1, forward strand.
CGTGCCGGAGGATCCGGTGACCGGCTCGGCCCACGTGGCGCTCGGGCCGTACTGGCGCGACAGGCTCGGCAGGGACGAGTTGCTGGCCTACCAGGCCTCGGCGCGCGGCGGGGTGGTGCGCGTCACGGTGCGCGGTGAGCGCGTGCTGCTGGGCGGGCAGGCGGTCACGGTGCTGCGCGGCGAGCTCGTCGCGTAGCGCCCCGCCGAAACCCGGCGGGCTCCGAGCCGTAGGGGCCGAGCCCCTCTCACCGGGATCCGCGAAGATGCCCTACGCCATCCGCACGCACGAGCTCACCCGCCGGTTCGGTCCCGTCGTCGCCGTGGACCGACTCTGCCTGGCCGTGCCGCGCGGCGGCGTATACGCCTTCCTCGGCCCGAACGGGGCCGGCAAGACCACCACGATCCGCATGCTGCTCGGGCTCATCCGCCCCGATGCCGGCGCCATCTACCTGATGGGCGAATCCCACGCCGGCACGCGGCGGCGGCTGCTCGCGCGTGTGGGTGCGCTCGTGGAGTCGCCCTCGCTCTATCCGCACCTGACCGGCCGGGAGAACCTCGAGGCGACGCGCCTGCTGCTGGGCGCGCCGCGGGACCGCATCGACCGCGTGCTCGACCTCGTCCGGCTGCGCTCCGACGCCGCTCGGCTGGTGCGCGGCTATTCGCTCGGCATGCGGCAGCGGCTGGGCCTCGCCCTCGCGCTCCTCGGCGAGCCGGAGCTGCTGATCCTGGATGAGCCGACCAACGGGCTGGATCCCGCGGGCATCCAGGAGATGCGCGCGCTCGTCCGCTCGCTCCCCGAGCGGGTCGGCGCCACGGTCTTCCTGTCGAGCCACCTGCTGGGCGAGATCGAGCAGATGGCGACCCACCTCGGCATTGTGCGCGCGGGGCGGCTCCTCTTCGAGGGGACGCTCGACGCGCTCGCCGCCCGCGAGCACGACGTGGTGCGGGTCGAGGCGGACCCGCCGGGCGACGCGCTGGCGCTCCTCGAGCGCGAAGGCTGGCCGGCGACGCTGGCGCCCGACGGCGCACTTCTCGTCCCCGCCGGCCGCGCCGACGCCGCGCGCGTGAACGCGCTCCTCGTCGCAGGCGGCATCGCCGTCCACCACCTGGCGGCGCAGCGGCCCTCGCTCGAGCGCGCATTCCTGCGCCTGACCGGCGAGCCGGCCGGCGTCGAGAAGGCGGCGCAATGAGCGCGCCGGATGGCACGAGCGAGGTCGGTGCCCGGGGCGCCCCCCGTCGCCCCGGCGCGCCCGATGCCAGGCCGGCGCGCGCGGGCGTGAGCGCGATCGCGGCGGCGATCGCGGCCGAGGCGCTCAAGCTGCGCCGCACCCTCGCCCTGTGGATGGTGCTGCTCGCGCCGCTCATCGTGGTGCTCTTCCAGTTCTTCAACTTCCACCAGCGCGGCACGCTCATGGTGCGCGCGCGAGCGGACGCGTGGGCGCTCTACTCCCGGAGCGCCTTCGCCGTCTGGGCGGTGTTCATGCTGCCGCTCTTCCTCACCCTCGAGACGGCCCTGCTGAACGGCATCGAGCACGGCGTGCGCGGCTGGACGCACCTCTTCGCGCTCCCCGTTCCGCGCTGGACGATCTACGCCGCCAAGCTGCTGGTGGCGCTCGCGCTGATGCTGGGCGCGGCCTTCACGCTCGTGCTCGGTCTCGCGGCCAGCGGCGAGGCGCTCCACCTGCTGCGGCCGGAGCTCGGCTTCGGGGCCTCCGTGCCGTGGACGCCGCTGCTCCGCCTGGCCGCGCTCTCGAGCGCCGCGGCGCTCCTCATCCTGTCCATCCACATGTGGATCTCGAGCCGGTGGGCCAGCATGACCGTCGCCCTCGGGGCCGGCGTGGCAGGGACCTTCTTCGCGCTCTTCGCCGCCGGCCAGCGGCTCGCCTCCTTCTACCCCTGGCTCCAGCCGCTCCGCGCCGTGGCCCGGCCGCCCGAGGAGGCCCGCGCCGCCGTCCTGATCGGCGTCGTCGGTGGGGCCGTGGTGGCGCTGGCGGGCGCCTGGGACGTGCTGCGCCGGGACACGGCCTAACGGACCGTATCCGAAGTAATCCGAAGTAGCGATGGGATTCGGTGCTCACGGAACTTCAGATACGGCTCACTGGACTAGTACTCAGCCATCATGATTGTGAGGACTAAAGTTCCGTGCTATATTGTTGGCCCATTCTGTCGGACCCCCAGCGAGGAGGGCAGATGGCCAAGAAGTATATCGTGGACCTCACGGACGACGAGCGGGCCGAACTCAAGCGCCTGCTCCAGGGCGGCAAGGCGCGGGTGCGCCGGGTGAACCGCGCGCGCATCCTGTTGCTGGCCGACGAGGGCGTGACCGACAAGGCGATTGCGGCCGCGCTGCACCTGGGGAAGTGCACGGTGGAGCGCACGCGGCTGCGCTTCGTCGAGGGCGGTTTGGAGCGGGCGCTCAACGATCGGCCTCGGCCGGGCAAAGCCCGGCTGCTGGACGGCAAGCAGGAAGCCTTCCTGGTCGCGCTGGCGTGCAGCGCGCCTCCGGAGGGGCGCGTGCGCTGGACCATGCAGCTCCTGGCCGACAAGCTGATCGAGTTGCGTGTGGTGGACGCGATCACGGACGAGACGGTCCGACGGCTTCTAAAAAAAACGACCTGAAGCCCTGGCAGAAGGAAGCGTGGTGCATCCCGACGGTGAGTTGGGACTTCGTCTGCCGCATGGAGGACGTGCTCGACCTCTACCAGGAGCCCTACGACCCCCGGCGCCCGGTGGTGTGCTTCGATGAAGTGCCCTACCAGCTCATCGGGGAAACCCGCCTGCCGGTGCCGGCCGCTCCGGGTCGGCGCCAACGCGTCGACTACGAGTACGTGCGCCGCGGGACCGCCAACCTCTTCCTGCTCGTGGAGCCGCTGCGAGGCTGGCGGCATGTGGACGTCACCGCCCGTCGCACGAATGCGGACTTCGCCCAGCAGATGCGCGCACTGGTCGACGTGCATTGCGCGGACGCCGACAAGATCCGCGTCGTGCTCGACAACCTGAGCAGCCACACGGGCGCAGCCCTGTACGAGACCTTCGAGGCCGCCGAAGCGCGCCGTATCCTGCGCAAGCTCGAGTTCCATTACACGCCCAAGCACGGGAGCTGGCTCAACATGGCCGAAATCGAGATCTCGATCCTCGGTCGCCAGTGCCTGCACCGCCGCCTTGACAACGTCAACCGGCTGCGGGCCGAGACCCTCGCCTGGGAGACCCCCCGCAACGCCGTCCGAGCTCCCACCACCTGGCGTTTCACTGTCTCCGATGCGCGATCCAAGCTCCACCGCCTTTACGCATCATGACCACTGTGGCGCGGTACTAGCGCACCGCGCCGCCCGCTCCGCCGGCTCGCTGCTCACCATGCCCGGATACGGTACACTGGCGGACCCTATGTGCAGTCGCAATGGCTCGGCCCTCGCCGAGCTCCGGATGCGGTCCACCGGCGGGGTTCACAACCCGCCGCTCGCCGGCTCGCCCGCTTCGAGCAGCGGGTTGTGCACGTCACGCCTGCACAATCCACCACTGCCTCTCGCGACGCCCAACGAGCGGCGACTTCGGCCGCGCGGACAGGTAAGAGTCGCCTGTGGAGCTGTGAAGCGCGGCGTCCGGCGAGTTGTGCATCCTCCAGCGAGGGCCGTGCGCCCCGTCAGCACGCCGCCGCCTCCGGGCCGGGCGCCCCGTCAGCACGCCGCCGCCTCCGGGCGAGCGCGTTCCGTCAGCGCGCCGCCGCCTCCGGGCCGCGCGCCCCGTCAGCGCGCCGCCGCCTCTCGCCGCCGAGCGAGTCGAGCCGTTCCACGCGGATGTCCAGCAGCACGTCGCCGCCGGCCACGATCTGCCCTGCGCCATCCAGCGAGAGGGGGAGCCGGTTGCCGGAGACCTCGAAGCGCGCCGAGTCGCGCCCCAGCCGGCGGATGACGGGGAAGAGCCGGTAGCCGAGGCCGATCACGTAGAGCGGCGTGCGCATGGTGTCCGCGCCCGCCGCCCGGGCTCGCCGCAGCAGCTGCTCGGCCATGGCCACCGAGGCGAGGATGTAGGGCTGCGTCCCGGGAGCGACGTGGATCCGCCTCTCCTCGCCGCCGGCGCGGCGGCCGATCCGCAGCACCAGCGTGTCGCCGTGCACCACGGCCGTCTGTCGCTGGGACGGCCCCGCGGCGTGGCGGCCCGGGAGGTACCAGGCCACCTCCAGCCGGCCGATCCCGCCGCGCGGGCCGAGGATCGCGGTGTAGGCCAGCCGGCTTCCCGCCGTGTCGCGCACCTCGCCCTCGATCCGTTCGGCGGTCCGCACGAAGCGCTCGACCGCCAGGGTGTCGCCGCCGCGGAGGACCACGAAGATGCCGGACGAGTCGCGAACGGGGCGGGGGGGCGGCGCCGGCCGGGCCGCTGCCGCGCCATCCGCCCCGCCACCGCGCGCCCCGGCGCGGTCCCCGCAGCCGGCGGCCGCCAGCGCGAGCGTCGCCGCGGAGAGGACGAAGCGCGGGAGGCGGGACGCGACCCGCCGCCGGCCGGTGGCGGCTGCCAACGCGGTGTTCGGCGCGGTGGAAAACGCGGGGCCGGGCGCCGCGGCTAACCTGGCCTCGGTCGGGGCGGTGAGCGCGGCGTCGGCCACGGCGGCTAGTTCGGCATCTGGCGGCGGAGTGCGGCGAGATGGCGCTGCCAGGACTCGACGATCGGCTGGAGCATGGCGTTGTAGGTGACGGCCCGCCTCGTGGCGCGCTCCGCTTCGGGGTGGGCGCGGAACCGGCGCGCCAGAGTGGATCCGGCGCCGCTCCCGGCGCCCTGGGGCGAACGCGCTCCCTGGCCGAGGTTCACGGCGTAAGAGCCGGCGGGATCGAACGCGCGGATGTCCCAGCCGACCTCGCCCAGCGGGTCCCTGCCCCGCTGCATCACGGTCTCGAGGCTGCGCTCGGCCCAGACCAGCGAGGCGTAATAGGAGAGGATCGCGTCGCGCAGGCCGTCGCTCCTCAGCACCCGCAGGTTGCCCGTGCTCTTCAGCTCGTCGATTGTCGGCGTGTTCGGCGCGAGATAGGCACCGCGCGTCGCCTCGCTGAACTCCCGCGCCACGGTCGAGTCGGGGACGGGGCTGCCGCCGGCCAGGACCGCCAGGAGCTGGCGGGCGGCGGACTCGCCGGCCAGGGCGGAGCGCTGGTACTGCGCCAGCATCGCGCTGTCCGCGCGCAGGTCGCGGGTGAGCCGCCGGAGGTACTGCGCCTCGAGGCGGCGGTCGGCGCGCTCGGAGGTCCAGTCGCCGACGGCGAGCGCGATCAGGACGCCGAGGATGACGACGACAATGTCGCGAGCGAACGCCGACCAGGCGCGCCGGGCGAGCTCCATTGCGCATTCCTTCCGGCACGCGGCCGTGGGGGGAGCGGAGGTGCGGGGGTGAAGACGCGCGAAGATAGAGAATCGCCGGGGCGGAATCAAACGGATCGGGATCGGGGCGCGAGGATCGGGGCGCGCGGATCCGGGGCGCGCGGATCCGGGGCGCGCGGATCGCGGCTCGCGGATCGGGCGCCGTGCTGCCGGGGGAAGTCCCGGGCGACGCGCAGTCCCCAGTCCCCAGTCCCGGGCCCCCGAGTGCGTGGTCCCTAGTCGCTCGTGCCTCGATTCCTTACTTTTCGCGGCCACCGAGCTCCTCAACCCGGACCCCTGGCGACCATGCACCGAAACACCCTCGCCGTGGCCGCGGCGCTGGCGGCCGCCCTGGCGGCGGCTCCGGCCGCGCGCGCGCAGAAGACGCCGGAGCCGGCGCGGCAGCGGCCGGCGGCGGTGCGCTATGACGTCGCATTCCCGGATGCGGTGCACCACCAGGTGCGGATCACCGTCACGTTCCCGGGCCTCACGCCGGGCGGCACGCTGGCGGCGCTCATGCCGCGCTCCTCGCCGGGTCGTTACGCGCTGCACGAGTTCGCGAAGAACGTCTACGACCTCTCGGCGGTGGACGGGCGGGGGCGGCCGCTGCAGGTGACGCGGGTCTCGACGTCGGAGTGGGACGTGAAGGCGGACGACGGCACCGTCGCCATCAGCTACACCGTCTTCGGCGACCACGCGGACGGCACGTACGCGGGCATCGATTCGACGCACGCGCACTTCAACATGCCGGCGGCGTTCATGTTCGCGCGCGGGCTGGAGCGCCGGCCGATCCGGATCACGTTCCACCCGATCCACGGCTGGAAGATCGCGACCCAGCTCGTCCGCACGGCGGATCCGAACACCTTCGAGGCGCCGGACCTGCAGTACTTCATGGACTCGCCCACGGAGCTCTCCGACTACACGCTGAGCGAGTGGCACGAGGGGCCGGCGGGCAAGCTGCTCTTCCGCATGGCGCTGCACCACGAGGGCACGGACTCGCAGGCCACGCAATACGCCGCGATGGCGAAGCGCGTGGTCGAGGAGGAGGCCGCGGTCTGGGGCACGTTCCCGCAGTATGACTTCGGCAGCTACACCTTCATCATCGACTATCTGCCGTGGGTCTTCGGCGACGGCATGGAGCACCGCAACTCGACGCTGATCACGGGCAGCCGGCCGCTCGCGCCCGACGCCGTGCGCAACCTGGGCACCGTCGCGCACGAGTACTTCCACTCCTGGAACATGGAGCGGCTGCGCTCGAAGGGCATCGAGCCGTTCGACTTCGAGCGCGCGAACATGTCGAGCGGGCTCTGGTTCGGCGAGGGCTTCACCAACTACTACGGCCACCTGGTGCTGGCGCGCGCCGGCTTCGTTCCGCTCGCCGACTTCGCGCGCGGCGAGGGCTACGCGATCAATGCGGTGGTGAACTCGCCCGCGCGCCGCTTCCGCTCGCCGGTGCAGATGAGCCAGGAGGCGCCGTTCACGGACGCCGCGGTCTCGATCGACCTGGTGGACCGGCCGAACACCTTCATCTCCTACTATACGTGGGGCGAAGTGGTCGCGCTCGGGCTCGATCTCACGCTGCGCGAGAAGTACCGCACCACCCTCGACGACTACATGCGCGCGATGTGGCGCTCCTACGGCCAGTATCAGGAGAACGAGACGCCGCAGCGGCCCTACACCGTGGACGACCTCGAGCGTGTGCTCGGCCAGGTGACGAAGGATCCCGCGTTCGCGAAGAGCTTCTTCACCCACTACGTCCGCGGCCACGACGTCGTGGACTACGCCGCGCTGCTCGCGCCCGCGGGCCTGCTGCTGCGCAAGGCGAACGCCGGCCGGCCCTGGCTCGGCCTGGAGTCACGCGGCGTGGCGTTCCGGGACAGCGCCGCCGTGCTCCTGGCGCCCGTCCTGATCGGCACGCCGCTCTACCAGGCCGGCATCGCCGAGGGCGACCGCATCATGGAGATCGACGGGCAGCGCACCGGCAGCGCGGAGGAGATTGCCGCGGCGCTCTCCGGCCACCAGCCGGGCGACACCGTGCTCGTCCGCTTCTGGCAGCGCGGCGAAGTGAAGCGGGCGCCGCTCGTGCTGGGCGAGGCCCCGGCGCTCGAGCTCGTGACCTACGAGAGCGCGGGGATGCCCGTCACCGACGCCATGCGCGCGCTGCGCGAGGCGTGGCTCGGCTCGGCGCGGCACGGAGGTTGACGGCGGCAGGGCGCGGGGCGGCGCGGAGGCCGCTCCCGAGTGATCCCGAAACGAGGAGCGAGGGATGAGAGCCAACGTGATGCGGTGGGTGGTTTCAGGGTTTATGCTCGTGCTGCTGGCGGCGATGCCGGCCCACGCGCAGTCGCTTACCGGTTCCGGCGCCGTGGTGCCGGCGGCTCCCGCGGCGGGGGCGGCCTCCGGCGGCGTGGATGCGGCCGCGGCGCTCCGGCCGACCGCCTCGCCTCTTCTGGCCCGCGACGCGGCGGCGCCGCTCGCGCCGGCGCGCGCCGACCTGGCGGATGCCCGCGTCGCGGAGCGGCTGCACGAGGGCACCGACTTCGCGCTGATGGTGGTCGGCGGCGCCCTCTTCGTGGCGGGCGCGATCATGGGCGGCGACGCGGGCACCGTGTTCATGGTGGGCGGCGCCGTCATCGGAGCGTACGGGCTCTACCAGTACCTCAGGTGATCGCCGCGGCGGCCCGGCGGCGAGCGCAGCCGCCGGCCGCCGCGCCCGGGCGGGAACGGCTCCTGCGTTCTCGCCGGGCATGCAGATCCGGAAGTGGTGGGGCGAGATCCGCGACAGCCTGTGGTTCCTGCCGGCGCTGTTCACGGTGGGCGCGATCGGGGCGGCCGTGGCGCTGGTTCACGCGGACGAGTCCCTCGTCGGGATGGGACGGATCTCCTACGGCGTGCTGTTCAGCGGCGGGCCGGAGGCCGCGCGGGCGATCCTGAGCGTGATCGCGGGCAGCATCATCACCGTCACGGGCGTGGTCTTCTCGATCACGATCGTGGCCATCCAGCTCGCCTCCAGCCAGTACACGCCGCGGGTGCTGCGCAACTTCATGGCGGACCGCGCCAACCAGTGGGTGCTGGCCATCTTCATCGGCACCTTCGCCTACTCGCTGATGGTGCTCCGCCGCATCCGCTTCCCCGGCGAGCAGGCCACGCTGTTCGTGCCTTCGCTGGCCGTCACGGGTGCGCTGCTGCTCGCGCTCGTGAGCATCGGCTTCCTCATCTTCTTCGTGAACCACGCCGCCCGTTCGATGCAGGCGTCCACCATCATCGACCGCGTGACCGGGGACACGCTCCGGCGCATCGAGCACCTCTTCCCCGACCCGGTTGGCGAGGCGATCGAGGAGCCGGCAGAGGCGGTGGTGCCGGACGCGGAGCCGGCGCGCGTGGCGGCGCAGGAGAGCGGCTACCTGCAGGCGGTGGATGAGGGCGCGCTCTCCGACCTGGCGGAGCGCGGCCGGCTGGTGGTGCGGATGGAGGTCTCGATCGGCGCCTTCGTCCTCCCGGGCGACGCGCTGGCCAGCGTCTGGCCGGCCGGCGCGCTCGACGAGGCGATGGGGGACGATGTGCGCGGCGCGTTCGTACTGGGACACCAGCGCACGCCGGACCAGGACGTCGAGTTCGGCGTGATCGAGCTGGTGGACATCGCGCTCAAGGCGCTGTCCCCCGCCGTGAACGACCCCACGACCGCCCTCATGGCCATCGACCGGCTCGGCCAGATCCTGGTCACCTTCGGCAACCGCAGCCCGCCCCGCCTCGCCCGCGCCGCCGGGGCGGGGGACGGGCCCATTCGCTTCGTTGCGCGTCGCACCGAGTACACCCACGTCGTGGGGATGGCCTTCGACCAGCTCGCGCGCGCGGTGGACGGGAAGGTGGCGGTCGCGCGGCGGCTGCTGGAGACGCTCGGGCGCGTGGCCGAGAAGGTCCCGCCCCACCGGCGGCCGCCGCTGATGAAGCAGGCGGAGGCCGTGGTGCGCTCCGCCACCCTCACGCTCCACGACCGGGTCGACCTCGACGCCGTCGAGGCCGCCGCCGCGAGCGCGCGCGCCCGCGCCCGGATCGAGTGAGCCGGACCGCGTCCTACCTGGCGCGCTCGATCCGCTGGCGCCACTCCCGGACCACGGCATCGAGCGACTCCGGCCACTCGCCGCGCGCCTCCAGCTCCTCGCGGTGGAACCCGCGCAGGGAGCCGCCCGTCGCGGCGGTGATCGAGCTGTCCACCCGCGCCAGCACGTCGAAGACGCCGGGCTCGGCGCCCCAGCGCGCCTCGAGCACGGTCCAGAGCGCCGACCGCAGCAGGTAGTACTCCCGGAAGATGAGGCCCTCGGCGAACCCCGCCGCCCTGCGCTGGTCGCCGTGCTCGGCCGCGGCCATCACCACGGCTCGGAGGGGCGCCTCCGCGAACTCGGTGCATACCGCGGCTTCGATCACCGCCGCGACGAGATCGGGCAGATGATCGTGCGAGAGCTCATCCGGCAGCTCCAGCCAGTGCTCGGCCTTCCGGATCGTGTCCCAACGCTCGAGGACGCCGTCCACGATCGGCCCGTTGGCGGCGCGCATCTCCCTGCATATCTCGTCGCGCCGTTCCTGGTCGTCCACGATCCTTCCTCCTTCCGGCGGTGCTCGCGCCCGGAAGGAACGCAAGACTTCGCCCACCCTCGCTCGCCCGCCCGGGCGCGCGTCGCCGCCGGCGGGGCCGCGACGGGCGCGCACCTCGCGCGGCGCGCGGCGGCGGCGCTACCTTCCGGCATGCGGCGCCCCCCGCCGCTCCCCCGCCCCCCGCCCCGAGACGCCACGAGCCATGACACGAGCCGCCGACCGACAGACGAAGCGCGCGCGGAGGCGCGCCGCCCGCGCGCCGAGGACCCTGCTGCGCCGGGGGCGCCGACCGCTGGCGCGAGTGCTCGCGGCCGCCGCCGTCGCCTGCGGCACGGCCGCGTGTCACCCCCACATGCCGGGCTCGCCCGCGCCGCGATTCCCGGTCGAGGAGACCACCGTCGCGCGGGTCCACCGGGCCATGGCCGCCGGGCAGCTGACGGCGCACGCGCTCGTGCGGGATTACCTGGACCGGATCGCCGCCAACGACAAGCGGGGCGTGTCGCTGAACGCCATCATCGAGCTCGACCCGCGCGCCCTGGCGGTGGCCGACTCGCTGGACGCGATCTACGCCCGCGCCCACACCTTCGTCGGCCCGCTGCACGGAATCCCCGTGATCGTCAAGGACAATTACGACACGAGCGACATGCCCACCTCCGCCGGCTCCCTCTCGCTGGCGGACAACCGCCCGGCGCGGGACGCCACGCAGGTGGCGCGCATCCGGGCGGCTGGCGGCATCGTGCTGGCGAAGTCGAACATGGCCGAGTTCGCCTTCTCGCCCTACGAGACCGTCGGCTCGCGCCTGCCCGGCTATACCCGCAACCCGTACGACACCCGCCGGGTCACGGCCGGCTCGAGCGGCGGCACGGCGGCGGCCGTGGCGGCCAACTTCGGCGAGGTCGGCCTGGGGACGGACACCGGCAACTCGATCCGCGGGCCGTCCTCGCACCAGGCGCTGGTCGGCATCCGCTCGACCATGGGCCTGGCCAGCCGGGCCGGCATCGTGCCGCTCTACCTCGACCGCGACGTGGGCGGGCCGATCGCCCGCACCGTGGCCGATGCCGCCACCGTCCTCCAGGTCCTCGCCGGCTCCGATCCGCGCGACCCGGTCACCGCCGCCGCCGACGCGCACGTCCCGCCCGAGGGCTACCTGGCCCACCTGAAGCTCGACGGGCTGCGCGGCGCCCGGATCGGCGTGGTCCGCCAGCTCTCGAACCGCGCCGGCGCCGATCCCGAGGTGCTCGCCCGCTTCGAGACCGCGCTCTCCGACCTGCGCCGCGCCGGCGCCACGGTGGTCGACTCGGTGCGCATCGCCGAGCTCGACACGATCCAGGGGCCGATGTCCTGCCCCCGCTTCAAGCCCGACCTCGAGGCGTACCTCGCCGCCGAGGGGCCGACGGCCCCGGTCCACACGCTCGATGAGATCGTGAAGAGCGGCAAGTACCACCCATCGATCGGCGCGCGGCTCCGCTCCTACGCCCGCTTCGAGGGCACGCCCGACACCAACGAGACCTGTCGCCGCGCCGAGGCCGATGCCGCCGAGCTGCGCGCCGGCGTGCGCCGCGTGCTCGCCGCCGACCGCCTCGACGCGCTCGTCTACCCGACCTGGAACGATCCGCCCCGCCTGATCGGCGACCTCAACACGCCCGACGGCAACAACAGCTACCAGCTCTCGCCGCCCACCGGGTTCCCGGCCATCACCGTCCCGATGGGCTGGGTCCGCGACGGCACCCTCCCCGTCGGCCTGCAGATCCTCGGCGACGCCTGGACGGAGCCCCGCCTCATCGAGCTCGCCTACGCCTACGAGCAGGCGACGCGCCACCGCCGGCCGCCCGCGCTCGACGCCCCCGCCCGCCGCGGACCCACCGCGCCTTGAACCCGGCATCCGCGGCTTCGCGCCCCCGCCGGGCACTGGCGCTGGGTTGTCTCGTGCTGGCGTCGCTCGCCCACGCCGCGGGCGCGCGGCCGTTGCAGGCGGCGCCGCAGCCGTTGCGGGCTCCGCCGCAGCCGTTGCAGGCGGCGCCGCACTCCCGCACCGCCGCCGCGGAGCACCGGCGCGGCCCGGCGCAGGCCGCGCAGGCGCCCGACTCGGCCACGGGCCCCGTCGCCGTCCCGCCGGCCACCCCGAAGGCCATCCGCTACTACCGCTCGGGCAACGTGCTCTGGGCCGTGGGCATGCTCTGGTCGCTGCTGGTGCCGGCGCTGCTCCTCTTCACCGGGCTCTCCGCCCGCATGCGCGACGTGGCCGCCCGCGCCGCTCGCGGCCGACGCTTCCCGACCATCGCGCTCTACGGCGTCCTCTTCGTCCTGGCCACGTTCCTCCTCGACCTGCCGCTCGACTGGTACGCCGGCTTCGCGCGCGCCCACGCGTACGGCCTCTCCACGGAGAGCGCCGGCCACTGGGTGGCGAACACCCTGAAGGGGCTCGCGCTCTCGCTCGCCGGCGCCGCGCTGCTGCTCTGGATCCCTTACCTGCTGCTGCGGCGGAGCCCCCGACGCTGGTGGCTCTGGGGCGGGCTGCTCGCCGTGCCGTTCCTGCTGCTCGTGAACCTCCTCGCGCCGATCTGGATCGCGCCGCTCTTCAATCGCTTCGAGCCGATGCAGCCGGGGCCGCTGCGCGCCGGCATCCTCGCCCTCGCGCGCCGCGCCGGCATCGAGAGCTCGCGCGTCTACGTCGTCGACATGAGCGTCGAGACGAACGCCGTGAACGCATACGTGGCCGGCGTCGGCGGCACCACGCGGATCGTCTTCTGGGACACGATCCTCGACAGGCTCACGCCGCGCCAGCTGCGCGCCGTGCTCGGCCACGAGATGGGCCACTACGTGCTCGGCCACGTCTGGAAGGGCGTGGTCTTCCTCTCCGCCTTCCTCATGCTCTCGCTCTACCTGGCCTACCTGATGGCCGGGTGGGCCATCCGGCGCTGGACGCGACGCTTCGGCTTCGACTCCCTCGCCGATGTGGCCTCGCTGCCGCTCCTCGTCCTGCTGCTCGGGATGGTCTCCTTCGTCCTCGCCCCCCTGCCCACCGCCTGGTCCCGCCACCAGGAGCACGAGGCCGACCGCTTCTCGCTCGAGCTGACCCACGACAACCACGCGCTCGCCAGCGCCTTCGCACGGCTCCAGGCGACGAACCTCGCCGTCCCCGATCCAGGCTGGCTCTACGTCCTCTGGCGCGGAGGCCACCCGTCCCTCGGCGCGCGCATCCGCTTCGCCAACGCCTACCACCCGTGGACCGAGGGGCGGCCGGGGCGCTACTCGGACCGCTTCCGCGCGCCGCCGGAGGGGACCCGCCCGTGAACGGACGCGCGCCCGCGCCGCACCCCGGTGCGCCGGGCGCAACTTGATGGCCACGGTCTGCCCTGTCCCGACGACGGCGATGCCCGGGCCCGCCGCCGCATCCGCGTCCCATCCTCTTCGCGGCACTCGACTTGCGCCTCTGGCAAGGCGGTGCCGGCACCCCGGCCGGCCCCAGGGCAGCAACCGCAGCACAGGAGGACCCACGTGTCGAAGGACTCCCTCAGGAAGCTCTACGTCGATGAGCTGAAGGACCTGCACAGCGCCGAGAGCCAGATCCTCGACGCACTCCCGAAGATGGCCGAGCGCGCCACCGATTCCTCTCTCTCCGACGCCTTCACCGAGCACCGCCGCCAGACCGAGGAGCAGGTCCGCCGCCTCGAGACCATCTTCGACGACCTCGGCGAGAAGCCCGACGGCAAGACCTGCAAGGGCATCGCCGGCATCATCTCCGAGGGCGAGGACATGATGAAGGAGGACATGGATGACGATGTCCTCGACGCCGCCCTCATCTCCGCCGGCCAGCGCGTCGAGCACTACGAGATGGCCGCGTACGGCACCGTCCGCACCTTCGCCCGCGAGCTCGGCCTCCAGCGCCACGCCGAGCTCCTCCAGCGCACCCTCGACGAGGAGGGCGAGACCGACAAGAAGCTCACCTCCATCGCCGAGGCACGCGTCAACGACGAGGCGCGATCCTAGGCCCGCGACGGTGATCCGCGGGTGAGGGCCGTTCCCGTCCGGGCTCCCGCGCGCCGGGTCGGCCCGGTCGCGTCCGCCCTCACCCGCGCTTCCCCCGCCCACCCGCGGGTTCGTCGTCGAGGTGACAGGATGTCGCCTTCCTCCCGGGACACGCCTTCCCATCGCCCTCGCGCCGGGACGTAACGCCCCGGCCCGTCGAGTCACCTAACCGATTGGCTGTAGCGGAGTTACGCGGACATTCCGGGCAGGTCGCCTGCGGTATGTGCGTTGCACCTTCCGCAGCGTCCATTCTGACGGACGGAGCGGGCGCGTCGAAGGGCGGTGGCCCCGGCGCGGCCGGAATGCGCCCCGTCGCGTGTGCGCCGGGGCGACCTCGACGGAGGGCGTATGAAGAAGACGATGATGGCGACGGCTTCGGCGCTCGTGCTGGGACTGGCGCTCGCGGCCGGCGCGCAGGCACAGGCGGTGTCGCTTGGGCTCAAGGGCGGGCTGAACAGCTCGACGCTGAAGGGCGCGGACGTGGCGGATGTGGGCCGGACGGTGTCGGCCCGGCAGGGGTTCGGCGGCGGCGGGTTCATGCAGGTGCGCCTGCACAAGTACTTCGCCGTGCAGCCGGAGGTGCTCTTCATGCGGAAGGGCGCGGACTTCGCGGACACCGGCCTGACCGGCAGCTTCAAGGTCGACTACATCGAGATCCCGCTGCTCGCCAGGGTGCTGGTGCCCACGGCGACGCCGGTGATGCCGTATTTCTTCGCCGGCCCCGCGCTCTCCTTCAAGTCGAAGTGCAACGTCGAGGCGACGGAGTCGGGGGTCACGGTCAGCGTCCAGTGCGATGATCCGTCGCTCGGTACCAACCTGAAGTCCACGGACTTCTCCGGGACGTTCGGCGGCGGGTTCGACTTCGACGCGCGCTTCGCGGTGCTCAGCCTGGACGCGCGCTACACCGTCGGCTTCACGAAGATCGCGGACCAGTCCGCGAACAACGACGTCAAGAACCGGACGTTCTCGGTGATGCTCGGCGTGGCGATGCCGCTGACCACGAGGACCTTCGCGCTCCGCAGCCACTGAGGCGGCGGCGCGGGAGCTTTGACGTGATGCGGCACCTCGAGGCGGGCGCCGCGGTGGCCGCGGCGCTCGCACTCCTTCTTGCGGCGGGCGGTGCCAGCGCCCAGCGCCTCTCGACGGGCGTCAAGGGCGGCTTCAACAGCTCGACCGTGGCCGGCCCCGATGCGGCCGACGCCACCGCCGTCCAGGCCTTCTCGGGCGGCGCCTTCCTCACGCTCCGCGCGCGCCGCACGCTGGCCTTCCGCGCCGAGCTGCTCTACACCCGCCGGGGCGGCGCCTGGAGCCTGACCGAGAAGCGCAACCGCGTGCGCCTCGATTACATCGAGGTGCCGCTCCTGGCCAAGCTTTCCCTGCCCCTCGAGGGCGCCGCCGCGCAGCCCCACCTCCTCGCCGGGCCCGACCTGGCGCTTCGCGTCCGCTGCCGAATCGAGGCGCCTGAGCAGGGAATCCCCGGCGGCACCCCGTGCGAGGACGTGGACGGCGCTACATTCACCCGCTACGACGTCGGCGTCGCGATGGGCGGCGGCTTCGACTTCCTCTTCGGCCACACGCGCCTGACGCTCGACGCCCGTTACGTGCGCGGCCTGACCCGCATGGTCCACGACGTCGCCCGCGACAGGATCCGCAGCCGCACCTTCACCGCCATGATGGGGGTCGCCCTGCCCCTCCTCCGCTGAGCGTCCCTTCCCGTTGAGACGGCCGGGCGGCGCAGCTTCCGTTTCCCGTCGAGACCGCCGAGCGGCGCACCGCTCGGTAGCTTCCGGTCCCGGGAACGCCCTCGCCCCCCCGGGCGCCGCGGCTTAGAATCCACCGATGCGAATCCGGAGCACACTGTTCGGGTTGGGGATCGCCGCCCTCGCCGGCTGCGTGGGCGCGACGCCGAAGCCGGCGGAGCCTGGGCTCGGGCCCGCCGGCGTCGCACCCACCGTCCCCTCGCCCGGGCCGGCGGCCGACTCGCTGCGCATCTACCTCATGACCTTCGGGCCGGGCAGCGACGTCTGGGAGAAGTTCGGCCACAGCGCCATCTGGGTGCACGACCCCGTGCGCGGCACCGACCAGGCGTACAACTACGGCATGTTCGACTTCAGCCAGGCGCACTTCTTCCGCCGCTTCCTGCAGGGCGAGATGCTGTACTGGATGCAGGGGTTCGACGCCACGCTGTTCGCCGACCTCTACGTACGCGAGGACCGCTCCGTCTGGGTCCAGGAGCTCGCGCTCACGCCCGCGCAGCGGGAGGCGCTGCGCGAGTTCCTCGTCTGGAACGAGCGCCCCGGGCACCGCTTCTACCGCTACGACTACTACCGCGACGGCTGCGCCACCCGCGTCCGGGACGCCCTCGACCGCGTGCTCGGCGGCCGCATCTACGCCGAGACCGACACCGTTCCGTCCGGCACCACCTACCGCTCCCACTCGCTCCAGCTGGTGGAGGACGACCCGTGGGTCTACACCGGCCTGCTGCTCGGCCTGGCCCAGCCCACCGACCGCCCGATCTCGGTCTGGGAGGAGATGTTCCTGCCGCTGAAGCTCCGGGACTCCATCCGCCGCGTAAGGGTGCGGGCGCCGGACGGGCACCTCATCCCGCTCGTCGCCTCGGAGCGCACGTACTACGCGAGCACCCGTCCGCCCGAGCCGACACGGCCGCCCGAGCGCACGTGGATGTACCTGCTCATCGGGCTCCTCATCGGCGGCGCGCTGGCGCTGTTCGGGGAGCTGGTCCGGCGAGGCCGGATGGGGACCCCAGGCGACGTTGCCGCCGCCGAGCCCCCGTCCGACGCGGCCCGCGCGGCGCCGGGCGCGCTCCCCCGCGGCGCGCGCGCGGCGCGCCTGGCGCTCGCGCTGGGAGGCGTCGCATGGACGCTGCTCACGGGGGTCCTCGGCCTCGTCCTCGTCCTGCTCTGGGCCGTCACCGCCCACGTCACCTCGTACCGCAACGAGAACGTGCTTCAGTTCGACGCGCTGGCGCTGGCGCTCGTGGCGCTCCTGCCCGCGGCCCTTTACGGCGCGCGCTGGACGGTGCGGCCCGCGCGCCTGATCGCGCTGCTCGTCGCCGCGCTGTCCGTGCTCGGCCTGCTGCTCAAGGCGACGCCGTGGTTCTTCCAGGTGAACGGGCCCATCCTCGCCCTCGCCGTGCCCGCCAACCTCGGGCTGGCGTGGGCGGTGTGGCGGGCCGTGCCGGCGGCCGTGGGCGAGAAGCGCTGACGGGGGAGGATAAGAAAAACGGGGCGGCATCTCACCGCCCCAGCAGGAACTCCAGCGGCTCGGCCACGCGCACGCGCCACGACCGCTCCGAGTGGTCGGCGCCGGGGTAGACGCGCGTGATCCAGCTCTTCCCCTCCACGTAGCCGCGCGCCTTCATGGCCGCGTCCACACGGCGCTGGTACGGCGCGTAGAGGGAGTCCAGCGTGGCCGTGCCGTGGTCGAACCAGATTCGATGCGACGCCGGGTCCGGCAGCGCCCCGCGCACCCAGCTCACCACCGCGCCGCCGGCCACCGGCCAGTGCGTCGACAGGCAGGCCGCTCCGCCGAACACGCGCGGGTACTCCGCCACCGCGTACAATGCGATCAGCCCGCCCATGCTCGAGCCCATGACGAACGTGTCGCCGGGCCCGGTGCGCGTCCGATAGGTGCGGTCGATGAACGGCTTCAGCTCCTCGACGATGAAGCGCAGGTAGGCGTCCGAGAGGATCGGCCCCTGGAACGGGGCGAGTCCCGGCACGCCCGACCCGATGTCCTTCTCCGAGGAGGCGGCCGTCTCCGGCGAGATGGCCTTCTGCGGCGTGTATTCCTGGAACCGCTCGGGCGTGTTCCAGACCGCCACCACGATGGCCGGCCGCACCCGTCCCTCGGCGATCAGCCGCGTCATCGTCTCGTCCACGCCCCAGTCCACGCCCGTGTAGGACGTGGCCGGCGAGAACACGTTCTGCCCGTCCTGCGCGTACACCACCGGGTAGCGCGCCGCCGTGTCCCGCGCGTACCCCGGCGGCAGCCACACCTCCACGTTCCGCGAGGCGACGTACCGCGACGGAAAGGCCCCGTACCACCGCACCGTACCGGTGACGCCGAGCGGCGGGCCGGGTACGGGCGTGTCGGCCTGGGCGGCGAGCGGCCCGGCGGCGAGCAGCGTCGCGGCTGCGGCCGTCGCGGTCGCGGCGCACGCGAGGCGGAGAGCGAGCGGCTCGGCCCGCACCAAACGAGCAAATCGGCGCGGAGATGACGACGATTTCGACATCGTGTACGCTATGAGGATACAAGGTGCAGCGCGCTCGGCGCCGCCGCGAGTCATTGGCGCTTGTGTACGCCATGCGCACAGAATGCGTCGTTCGCGCTCCGGGCACCAGCGATGGGTCGATTTCGTCCGCGCCGACGCGCCGCGCCCGGAACCGCGGCCCGCGCCGTGCGGCCGGCACGGCCCTGCAGGGCCCGGCGAGCTGCGGGACGCGTGACATCGACAGCGGAGGACGGCGAATGAGCGGTGGAGTGGGCGGCAGGGTCGTGCTCGTCACCGGCGCCTCCTCCGGCATCGGCCGGGCCACCGCGCGCGCCTTCGCCGCCGCGGGCGCCCGCGTCCTCGGCACCAGCCGGCGCATGCTGCCGGACGCCGACGGCGTCGAGATGCTCCGCCTCGACGTGCGCTCGGACGCGTCCGTACGCGAGTGCGTCGCGGAGGCGCGCGCGCGCGCCGGCCGCATCGACGTGCTCGTGAACAACGCTGGCGTCGAGCATCTGGGGATGGCCGAGGAGACGTCGCTCGAGCAGGCGCACGACCTCTTCGAGACCAACTTCTTCGGCGTCGTCCGCGTGACGAACGCCGTCCTGCCCGGAATGCGCGCGCGCCGCGCCGGCCGGATCGTGAACGTCGGCTCCGCCGCCGCCTGGGTCGGCGAGCCGGGCGAGGCGTTCTACGCCGCGTCCAAGCGCGCGCTGGCCGCCTACACCGAGGCGCTCCGCCACGAGGTCCGCCACCTCGGCATCGCCGTCTCCCTCGTCGAGCCCGGCGCCTTCCGCACCGGCGTGATGGACGCCGCCTCCACCGCCCGGGCCACGATCCCCGACTACGACCCGGTACGCGACGCCGCGCTCCGCACCCTGCGCGGCGCCCTCGAGCGCGGCCGCGACCCCGCCGCCGTGGCGGAGCTCGTCGTCCGTGTCGCCGCCGCCCGCTCGCCGCGGCTGCGCTACGCCGCGGGCGGCGAGGCTCGCTGGCTGCCGTACCTGAGCGTGCTGCTGCCGCAGCGGCTTTTCGAGAGATTGGTGCGGCGGGGGTTCGGGCTGCCGGGGTGAGGCGGAGCATCTGAATAGCGGTATTCATCGACGAGGCCGGTGGCGATCAGGGTCTGCAGCAGATTGCCGCTGCCCCAGATGTGCAGCTCGGGTCCAGCCGCCGCCTTCAGCCGGCGCACCCCCTCGACGACGTCGCCGTCGATGGGCCGCGAGCCCTGCCAATCGAGCCGGTCGAGCGTGCGCGTGACGACGTATTTCGTCGCCCCGTTGAACGCCTTGCCGATGGCATTGTCACCGTGGCCCGGCCAGTAGCCGGCGAAGATCTCGTAGGTCCGGCGGCCCAGCAGCATGTCGAACTCGCCGGCCATGAGCTCGTCGATGACCCGGCCCAGGACGGCATCCCCGAACGACATGGCCCATCCGCCGTGGGTGAACCCGTCGCTCGGATCCTCCTCGGGGCCGCCCGGCGCCTGCATGACGCCGTCCACCGTGACCTGGGTGATGGCGATGAGCTTTCT
Organism: uncultured Gemmatimonadales bacterium; assembly: GCA_963708135.1. Classification (GTDB taxonomy): domain Bacteria; phylum Gemmatimonadota; class Gemmatimonadetes; order Longimicrobiales; family RSA9. The sequence continues at coordinate 4,282,876 of OY970192.1, forward strand.
CACGGTTCGTCTCCACGTCTCTGGTGTGATCTCGCCGGCACGGTTGCCGGCTTCCACAGCAGCGACGAACGGGCGCGGGGGATTTCGACAGGGTGGGCTCGAATCAGCCGCGGCGGCACCGGGAGGGGTCAAGCTCGCCGCCACCGTCTGCTTCGGCCTGGAGCCGGAGTGTGCTCAAGTCAAGCTCATTCCTGAAGCACCCCCCACGCCACCTCCGCCAGCACCGCCCCCGGCGCCCGGGGGTCCAGCTCGCCCTCGTCCTCGATCCCCCACAGCGCCGAGAGCATCCCCTGCGCGAACGCCCACTCCAGGATGCGACGCGCGTCCAGCCCGAGCCCCGCCGCGAGCGATTCCGCCCGTCGCACCACATGCCGCGCGTCCGACCAGAGCTCCGGCCGCCCCGGCGGATTGCGCAGCATCGTCGCCGCCTCGAACGGTCCTCCCCGACCACGCCCTTCGGGTCGATCGCCGTCCAGCCGTGCCGCGCGTCCCACAGCACGTTCGTGTGCTGCAGGTCCCCGTGCAGCAGCCGCACCCGCTCCTGGGTGGCGACGAGCCGGCGGAAGAGCGCCGCCGCCGCCGTGACCCGCGCGCGCTCGAGCGACGCGTCGCCCGACGCCAGCCAACGCTCGAACGAGCGCCCCCACTCCTCGAGCGACGGCGCATCGAAGGCGACGGGCGCCGCCGCGCGCGTGCGCGCGAGAACGTCCACGAGCACCCCCGTCGCCTGCTCGTCGTCCCCGGCGAGGACCAGCTCCGTGAGCGGCCGCCCGGGCACGAGCCGCTCGAGCAGCGCCGCGCCCGGCGCCCGCGCGAGCACCCGCACCATCCCCTCCCCGCCGAACGGCCGCCGAGCGCCACTCGTCGCTCCCCGGCCGCGCCACCTTGAGCACCACGGGGCGCCGGTCGAGGGTGCCGAAGGCGACGAGGCCCGCCGGCGTCGCCCGCGTTTCCGCCAGCTCCACGGACCAGGCGGCGGCGTGGCGGGTGAGGCGGGCGAGGAGGTTGTGCACACCGCTCACGCGTTCCGGCAGTGCCGGTCAGCTCACGCGCGCGACGTAGCTGCTGGGGCTCAACGCGAACCGCTCGTCGAGTGCCCCCGCCAGCGTGAACAGGCTCGGCTTTACCTCGAATGAGTGGACGCGGTAGAGGTGATAGCGGACCCGCTCGCGTCGCGAGACATCCAGCTCGTTGGCCGAGACGTAGAACGGGGTGTACTCGCCGAACCGCGTGGTCTTCACCTCGATGAGCCGCTCGCGGCTGTCCGGCTCGAACGAGAGGACATCGTAGCCGGCGCCATCGCCACGCTCGACCGATACGTGCGATACCTGTGTCGCCAGGCGATCCCGCCCCGCGGCCGCGAGTCGGGCGCGCTCCAGATTCACGACGAACCGCTCGCCCGCCAGTCCGAGCGCGCGGTTCGCCGCCTCGAGCCGGATGTAGTCCACGGGAGCACGGACCCGGCCAGGAGCCGCTGGGCCTTGGTGCGTCGCCATCCCGGGACGCGTCGGCGGTGGGGCAACGAGTGCGGAAAGAATGTCGTTGACGCTCGGTACGCGAGGTGCTCGCTCGATCTCGTTCTCGATGAGCGCGCGCGTGACCGCCCGCGCCGCGAGTTGCTCGAGAACGACATCGCGAAGCAATCCCTGGTAGTTCCCCAGGGGCTTGTAGCCGCTGATGTAGGGGATGCGCTCCTCGATGAGAATGGCGCTGATGTTCTGGTGCTTGCGCTCCACGGCGCCGGGCGTCCGGCCCGCCAGGAGCGGCAGGAGCGCCCTCCGATGCGCGGCCTTGTTGAGCGGCGCTCCGCGCAAGCCGATCTCGAGCATGTCGAAGTAGGAGGCGACCGTCGCCTCCACCTCGGCTCTCGACCACGCCGCGCCACGTGATGCCGCCATGCGTTCTCCGTACGGCTTCAGGTGTCCAGGGCCTTCCAGGCCCACGCCAGCATCACCGCGTTCCGCGCCGCCCGTGCGTCGAAGTGGTAGGGATCGTAGTCCTCGCCCGCCCACCTCCTGTAGCTCTCGTGCTCGGGGTGATCCGGGTCTCCCAGTGCCTCCTTGAGGTCCGCGAATCCGGGCGCGCCTCCCGCGTCCTCCGGAGGTGCGGCGTTGGCGCCGCCTTCCACCCACGGCAGCCACATGTCCTCTCGCCAGCGCCCGATCTTCTCGACGACCACGTCGTGTTCCCAACTGTCGCCGAAGTCGTACTCGTACGCGAAGCGATCCCCTTTCTCCAACCCCAGCGATCCGATCGTGACCGTTCGGGCGTCCTCGTTCTCGGCGCCTTCGACGCCCGCATCCTCGAAGCGCCGCTCGCCGACGGTGAACACGTACAGGTGGTAGTCGCTCCATTGCATGAGGAGCTGGAAGATCCTGTGGAGCGCGTGGAGCGTCAGATCCGACTGGACCAGGACCCGGCGCCAGACCTCCGGCTCCGTTTCGCGCAGCGACAGGCGCAGCGTCAGCACGTGCCGCGCTCTCCCCCGCCTACGCGTTCGCGTTGTCGATGCCTCGTCCACGGTAACCTCTAATCAGCAGTGCAGATAGACCAGATAGACCGCGTCATCACGCCGCCCTGGAGAACCTTGGCCTCCGCCAGCGGCGCGAGCAGTCACAGGAGCGCTTTGAAGACGACGAACGATTGACCCGCGTACGCGCGGTCGGGCGTCCCCCGCCCTCGGATTCGGGGTCTTACGGCCACACTGTCTCCGCCAGCGCCGCCGCCCGCGCAGCACGGGCTCCGGCCGCGCCACAGCTCCGGCCCCAAACACCAGGGTCACCCGGGCGTCGCGGCCGCCATCTCGGCGAGCTCCCGCAGGGGGACCGCGGTGGTGTCGCGGCCGACCGGGAACGTATCGTCGCCCGGATACACCGCATAGCGCCTTTCGGGGCGCAGGTCTTCGCATGCTTCGTAAAACCCCCGGGCGGGGCGCGGGTCGAGCGAGCGCTTGACCTCGACCGCCCATTTCCGCCCATCCGGCCAGACGAGCAGCAGGTCGATCTCCGCGCCGCCGCTGGTGCGGTAGAAGTGGCCCGTCGCCTCGGGAGCCGCCGACAGCAGGTTCTCGAGCACGAAGCCCTCCCAGCTCGCGCCCACCACCGGGTGCGCAAGCAGGCCATCGGCGGCACCGATCCCGAGGAGCGCGTGGAGGATGCCGCTGTCCCGCAGGTACACCCGCGGCGACTTCACCAGGCGCTTCCCGACGTTGGCGTGCCAGGGCGGGAGCCGGCGTACGAGCAGGAGGTCCACCAGCAGGTCCACGTAGCCACGGGCGGTGCGCGCGTCCACCCCGACGTTGCGTGCGAGCTGCGCGACGTTGAGCAGCCCGCCCTGATTGTGCGCCAGCATCACCCAGAAGCGGCGCAGCGTCTCGGCCGGCACGCGCGGCCCGAGCGCCGGGATGTCCCGCTCCAGGTACGTGCGGATGAAGTCCGCCCGCCACCGCTGGCTCCGGGCATCGCTCGCCGCCAGGTAGCTCTCCGGGAAGCCGCCCCGCACCCAGAGATCCTCGGGTGGCGACTCCTCGCCCACCTCCAGCACCGAGAACGGCGTCAACTCGAGGTGACTCGTCCGCCCGGCCAGGCTCTCCCCGGCCTGCCGGAGCAGCTCGAGCGAGGCCGAGCCGAGCAGGAGATAGAGCCCCTGCCTGTAAGCCTCGCGCCGCGCGCGGTCGATGAGCCCGCGCAACACCGGAAGGAGTCCCGGGACGCGCTGGATCTCGTCCAGGATCACCAGCCGCCCGAAGTGGGCGGGCAGGTACAGCTCGGGCTCGCTCAACCGGGCCCGCCCGCCCTCGGACTCGAGGTCCAGGTAGAGCGCGCCCCGTCGCTCTCCCTCGGCGAGCGCGAGCGTCGTCTTCCCCACCTGCCGCGGGCCGGTGAGCACGACGGCGGGCCCCTCGTCGAGGCGGCGGGCCAGTTCCGGCGCGAGGCGTCTCTCGATCATCCTTGCAAATGATACATCGTGATGTAGGAATTGCAAGGTTAACGCGGCCAGCCGGGCCGAGATCCTCCGGACAGGTCGCCCCCGCCGTCGCCTTTTCCACGGCCAGGATCTCCGCCGGGATCTCCTCCAGCGTGCGCGTGTCAGGTGACGGGAAGTTTGCGTATTCCGGCCGAATCCGTCCAGTGATTCCGGTCGAAGCCGGCCACCGATTCCGGACCATTCCGTCCACCCGTTCCGGAGCAATCCGTCCACCGATTCCGGGGATTCCGTCCTGCCATTCCGGCGGAATCCGTCCACCCTTGGGGGAGCGAAGCCGACGCTGGATGACCTGAACCAGACCAGCCGCCACCTTGTGCGGGTCCTGAACCCGGAGGAGAGATGGCGGCGGAGAGGTTGTCCATGCGGAAGATCAAGGAGGTGCTGCGGCTGAAGGCTGCAGGCCATGGGAACCGGGCGATCGCCCGGAGCCTGCGGATCGCGCACAGCACGGTCCGCGAGTACCTGAACCGGGCCGAGGCGGCGGAGCTGGGCTGGCCGCTGCCGGAGGGGCTGACGGAGGCGGAGCTCGAGGCCCGGCTTTTTCCGCCGCCGCAGCCGTCGAACGTGGCGCGTCCGCTGCCGGACTGGGCGGAGGTGCACCGGGAGCTGAAGTCGAAGAAGCGGAGCGGCGTCACGCTCCAGCTGCTCTGGCTCGAGTACAAGGAGGACCACCCGTACGGGCTCCAGTACAGCCAGTTCTGCGAGCGGTACCGGCGGTGGCGGGGCGGGCTCGACCTGGTGCTCCGGCAGGAGCACCGCGCCGGGGAGAAGGTCTTCGTGGACTTCGCCGGCCAGACGGTGCCGGTGGTGGACCGGGGCACCGGGGAGATCCGCGAGGCCGAGATCTTCGTCGGGGTGCTGGGCGCCAGCAACTACACCTACGCCGAAGCGTGCTGGAGCCAGGAGCTGCCCGAGTGGATCGGCGCGCACGTGCGCATGTACGAGTACTTCGGCGGGGTGCCGCAGCTCACGGTCCCCGACAACCTGAAGGCAGGGGTCCGCCACGCCTGCTACTACGAGCCGGACCTGAACCCGACGTATCACGAGTTGGCGGTGCACTACGGCACGGCCGTGCTGCCAGCCCGGGTCCGGAAGCCGAGGGACAAGGCGAAGGCGGAAGCGGGCGTGCTCCTGGTGGAGCGGTGGATCCTGGCCCGGCTCCGGAAGCTGACCTTCTTCAGCCTGGCCGAGCTGAACCGGGAGATCGCTCGTCTGCTGGAGCTCCTGAACGACCGGCCCTTCCAGAAGCTGGAGGGCAGCCGCCGCTCGCTCTTCGAGACGCTGGACCGGCCGGCGCTTCTCCCGCTCCCCGAGCAGCGCTACGAGTTTGCCCGCTGGAAGAAGGCCCGGGTCAACATCGACTACCACATCGATGTCCTCGGCCACTACTACAGCGTGCCCCACACCCTCGTCCGCCAGCAGGTGGACGTGCGCATCACCCGCACGAGCGTCGAGATCCTGCACTCCGGCCGCCGGGTGGCGGCGCATCTGCGGAGCCACCGCAAGGGTGGCTTCAGCACGGAGCCCGGACACCGGCCCAAGGCGCACCAGAAGCATCTCGAGTGGACGCCGTCGCGAATCGTCGCCTGGGCCGAGAAGACCGGGCCCGCCACGGGCGAGCTGGCCCGGCAGATCCTCGAGAGCAAGCCGCACCCGGAGCAGGGCTATCGCGCCTGCCTCGGTCTCCTGAGGCTCGGCGATCGACACTCTCCTGAAAGGCTCGAGGCCGCCTGCGCCCGCGCGTTGCGGATCGGCGGCGTCTCGTACCGCTCGGTCAAGTCCATCCTCCAGAGCGGACTCGACCGCCTCCCCCTGGAAGAGCAGGCGAGCCTCACCCTGCCCCAGAACCATGAACATCTGCGCGGCGGGACCTACTACGCCGCCGCCGCCAACGGAGCCCTCTCATGCTGACGCACCAGACCCTCGACCAGCTCCACGAGCTCCGCCTCACCGGCATGGCCCAGGCCCTGGAAGAACAGATGCGCATGCCCGACGTCGAGAGCCTCGCCTTCGACGACCGTCTGGCCCTCCTCCTGGAACGGGAGATCACCTTCCGCGACGACCGGCGCCTCACCCGGCTCCTCCAGGTGGCCAAGCTCCATCTTCAAGCCGCCATCGAGGACCTCGACTTCCGAAGCCCTCGAGGACTGGAGCGATCCCTCATCCTGCGCCTCTCCAGCGGCCAGTGGATCCGCGACCACCAGAGCGTCCTGATCTCCGGCGCCACGGGCACCGGCAAGAGCTTCCTGGCCTGCGCCCTCGGTCACAGCGCCTGCCGCCAGGGCCTGTCCACCCGCTACTACCGCTTCTCCCGGCTCCTCGGAGAGCTGGCTCTGGCCCGGGCCGACGGCTCCTACGCCAAGCTCCTCGACCGCCTGGCCAAGACCCAACTCCTCATCCTCGATGACTTCGGCCTCGCTCCACTCACCGACTCCGAGCGCCGTGATCTCCTCGAGGTCCTCGAAGACCGCTACGGCCGACGCGCCACCCTCGTCACCAGCCAGCTGCCCGTCGAGCACTGGCACGCGGTCATGGGAGACGCCACATTCGCCGACGCCATCCTGGATCGGCTCGTCCACAACGCCCACACCATCACCCTGAAAGGAGCATCCATGCGGCGGAAGAAGAATCAGACCCCCGCCGTCGCCGAGTCCTGAACACGCCAGCGTCGCTTCGCTCCGACCGGGTGGACGGCATGGACCGGAACGGGTGGACGGCTTGCGCCGGAACCGCTGGACGGCTTCCTCCGGAACTCGTGGACGGAATCACCGGAATAGGCAAAGTTCTCCGAAATCAGGGGACGCGTAGTTTTTCGACCCTCCACCTCTTGGGGGTGTCGGGCCGTAGTGCCGAAGGCGACGACGAGGCCGGCGGGGCTCGCCCGCGTTTCCTCCAGCTCCACGGACCAGGCGGCGGCGTGGTGGGTGAGGTCGGGGGATTTAGGTTGGCGTTTCAGGGTGCGATTCGAGGCATGAGGCCGCGGGCGCGCTGTCTGCGCCTGCGCGGCGGCGCAAGCCAAGGAAGGGGCGTTACGCCGAGCGGCGCCTCTGCTTCTCGATGATCTTCGTACTCCTCGCGGAGGTCGTCAGGGCTCGATCGCTTGCTCATAGATCTTTCGCTCGCGGGGGCTCATGAGTCGCGCGCTGACCAAGCGTACCGCCTCGCCGCGCTCGGTGATTGAGCACAGTTGCCGCCTCCTCGAAGCCCACCGCGTGCTTCCGGAGATTCGATTCCGCCTTCGCCGGATCCCACTCGACCTCGAGGCTCACGCCGAAAAGCTAGCAGCCGACGCTCCGCCAGCCAACAGCGGTCCCGGCACGCCCTTCGGTCGATGGCCGTCCAGCCCCGCCGCGCGTCCCACGGCACGTTCGCGTGCTGCAGGTCGCCGTGCAGAAGGCGCACCCGCTCCTGCGAGGCGACGAGACGGCCGCGACGTCGGGATCGAGTCGCACGAGGTTGACCCCCTCGGCGTCGCGAGCGGCGAACGGCGCCGGCGTGGCAGGCCGCGGACGCGCGGACGTGCTCGATCCGAGGTCGAACCCTACCGCGCCGCCCCTGCCTTCACCTCAGTCCTGTCATAGGTCAGCCCGAACACCGTGTCCGTCAGCCAGCGCCGGAAGCCCTCGTTGTCCATGAATTGCTTGAACAGCTCCGTGTCGTCCTTCAGCACGGCCGTCATCACCCGCGCCAGCGCCTTGTCGTGCTCGATACGGGCGTTTTGCTTGTCCGAGTTCTGGCGCGCGTTCCGGTAGGCCCTGTCGGCCGCGACCCGCTGCGGGATGTCCTCGGTGATGAGCTTGTGCACGCGGTCGCCGTCGGACCACGGGATGTTGCCGAACTGGTCGTTGAACGCCTTGAGGATGTTCGAGAGCCGGTCGATCTCGGGCTCGGGCTTGGGGCCGCCGCCGGTGGTCGGCACCGGCTCGATCTCCGCGTCCGCGTCGGGGAGCTGGATCCTGGCCACCGCCTGCTTCTCCACCCGGTAGCTGTCCATGTCGATTGCCTCGAGGATGCCCTTGGCGAGGTCCTCCTCGACGGGCGCCGGCAGCTTGGGCACGAGGAAGGTGAGGAAGATCGAGAGCTTCTCCCAGTCGGCGTTGGTGTAGGGCAGGACCTGTGAGAGGAACCCGTAGGCCCGCAGGAAGGCCTTGGCCTTGCCCTTGAAGTCCACCTGAGCGTCCTCGTCGAGCCGCTCGCGGTAGTCGGCGACGCAGGCGTCGAGGATGGGATCGAGCCGGTCGCGGTCCGCCCCGCCCAGGTAGAGCGCCACGAGCTCGTCCACCTGTGCCGGGGCATGGACCTGGTAGCCGTCGAGCGCGGCCTTGAGGTCGTGCAGCTTGTTCGGGTCGGTCTCCTCGGCCAGGATAGTCGTGCGGTAGTAGTCGGCGAACGCCTCCTGGATGGTGTCCGCGTCGTTCATGAAGTCGAGCACGAACACGTCGTGCTTCTTCGGATGCGCGCGGTTGAGCCGGGACAGCGTCTGCACGGCCTTGATGCCGGAGAGCACCTTGTCCACGTACATCGAGTGCAGCAGCGGCTCGTCGTAGCCGGTCTGGAACTTGTCGGCGCAGATCAGGAACCGGTACGGGTCCTCCCGGATCCTGTCGGCGATCTGGCGCGACGGGAACCCGTTGAGCGACGCCTCCGTGACCTTGCTCCCGCCGTAGTCGTGCTCGCCCGAGAACGCCACAATCGCTTGGTAGCGGCTCTTGCGCTCGGCCAGGTAGTCGCGGATCGCGTGGTAGTACTGGATCGCACGCTCGATGCCGCTGGTCACCACCATCGCGCGCGCCTCGCCGCCGATCTTGTTCAGCGCCAGCACCTGCTCGTGGAAGTGGTCCACCATGATCTCGGCCTTGAGCCGGATCGCGTGGTCGTGGCTCTCCACGTAGCGGCGCAGCTTCTTCTTCGCCCGCCTGGTGTCGAACTCGGGGTCGCCCTCCACCTTCTTGACGAGCTTGTAGTAGCTCTCGACCGGCGTGTAGTACTCGAGCACGTCCAGGATGAAGCCCTCCTGGATCGCCTGCTTCATCGTGTAGCTGTGGAACGGCCGGTGCTTCACCGTGCCGTCGGCCTGCGGCTCGGGGAGCCCAAAGATCTCGAGCGTCTTGTTCTTGGGCGTCGCGGTGAACGCGAAGTAGCTGGCGTTGGGCAGCAGCTTCTTCGCCTCCATGAGCCGGTTGATCGTGTCCTCCAGCGTCTCGTCGTCCTCCTCGGCTCCGGCCGTGGAGAGCGCAATCGACAGCGCGGCCGACGTCCGCCCGCCCTGGCTCGAGTGCGCCTCGTCGATCACGATGGCGAAGCGCCGCCCGCGGTGCTCGCTCCCGATCTCGTCGAGGATGAACGGGAACTTCTGCACCGTGGAGATGATGATCTTCTTCCCTTCGGCGATGAACTTGCCCAGGTCGCCCGAGTGCTGGGCGTGGCCGACCGTGGCGCCCACCTGGGCGAACTGCTTGATGGTGTCCTTGATCTGCTGGTCGAGGATCCTGCGGTCCGTGACGACGATGATCGAGTCGAAGACCGTCGCCTCGTCCTTCTCGAGCCCGATGAGCTGGTGCGCGAGCCAGGCGATCGAGTTCGACTTGCCGCTCCCCGCCGAGTGCTGGATCAGGTAGCGCCTGCCCGCGCCGCTCGCCCGCGCGTCGGCGAGCAGCCGGCGCACCACGTCGAGCTGGTGGAACCGCGGCCAGATCTGCATCGCCTTCTTCCTGCCAGTCTTGTCGTCCTTCGTCTCGACGACCTGCGCGTAGTTCTCGAGGATGTCGGTCAGGCCGCCCTTGGTGAGCACGCGCTTCCACAGGTAGTCGGTCTTGAGGCCGTTCGGGTTGGGCGGGTTGCCCGCGCCGTCGTTCCAGCCCTGGTTGAAGGGCAGGAACCACGAGACCTTGCCCTTGAGGTGCGTGCAGAAGCGAACCTCGTGATCGTCCACGGCGAAGTGCACCACGCAGCGGCCGAACTCGAAGAGCTTCTCGCGCAGGTCGCGGTCGCGCTGGTACTGCTCGACGGCGTCGGCGACCGTCTGCTTGGTCAGGCTGTTCTTCAGCTCGAAGGTGGCGACGGGCAGGCCGTTGATGAACAGGCCCAGGTCGAGCGCGCGCTGCGTCTCGTCGCGGCTGTAGCGGAGCTGGCGCATGACGCTGAAGCGGTTCTGGGCGTAGCGCTCGGCGGCCCTGGCGTTGCCCGGCGAGGGCGTGCCGTAGAAGAGGTCGAGTTGGTGCGGCCCGTGCTTGAGCCCGTGGCGCAGCACGTCGATAGTGCCGCGCTTCGTGATCTCGCCCTGGAGCCGCGCCAGGAACTTGCGCCGCGTGGGCCCGTCCTGGCCCAGGTCGAGCGCGTCGGCCACCTCGCCTTGAGTCTCGCGCAGGAAGGTCGAGAGCTGGGCGAGGTCCACGCAGTACTCGCGGTCGTAGTCCTCGGCCGCGCCGCAGATCCAGCCCGCGCCGTAGGCGGCCGGGCGCTCGTGCACGGAGTCGGCCTGGACCGTCCCCGGATCGCAGGCCGCGCCGGTCAGCGCCGTGCAGATCAGCCGTTCGAGGCCGCGCTCGGAGGTGTCGGTGGTCATGCCTCGGCCTCCTCCGGCACCTCGTCGGTGACATCGGCGCCCGCTTCGTCGGTTTCGGCTTCGGCCTCGATCTCGTCGAGCGGCTCGGGCTCCTCGGCCTCGTCCGGCAGCCGGGCCGCCGCCTCGCGCACGTCGAGTTTGCCGGTTACGACGTCGGCGATCAGGCGGGCGCGGTATTCGCCAAGGAGGTCCACTTCGCGGCGTGCTCGGTCCGACGCGGCCACAACGTCCTTGGTGGCACCTTCTAGGTAGTCAATTATTTGAACCTGCTCCTCCGCCGGCGGAACCACGAGCTCGATTCGCTTGAGATCGCGAATGTTGATTCCGCGTACCGTCGCACCCACCACTTGAGATTTCACATGCTCGCGGAAGATCGGGGCTCGAACAGCATGCAGAAGCCAGCGTGGGTCTATGCCGCTGTCCGCAGCGATACGAGCGGCGTCCTGAGTCACGTTTGCTCCCGCGAGCTCTGGTGGGACTAGCTCGGCGGCCCCTACTCCACCTCGAATAGCGAACACAATGTCCCGCGCCGCGAGGCGCGAGCGGGCATATCGCGACTCGATCTCGAACGTGGTGCGCGATAGCAGTTCGGGGCGCAGGCGACCGGGCTCGCAGTTGCCACCCTTAACTATGTAGATACCGTCATCGACGTTGGGCCCGGGCAGAACGATGCCGTACATGATGGCCCGGCTTGGGTCCGTAACTTGGTGAAGTCTCTTCACCTCCCAATGCTCCGGCACATCCCCCAGCCACTCCACGCCGGAGGGCTTGAGGCGGACGTTGGGGTCGAGGCCGCGGGTGACGGCGCGGTGGATGATGGCCTGCTTCTGCTCCTCCAGCAGCTTGATCAGCTTCTGCTTGGCGCGGATGTACCGCCGAATCCGCCGGTCCGCGTGGTCGAGGAAGCGGACGATGGCGGCTTGTTCGGGGAGGGGTGGGGCAGAGAGCCAGACGGACTTGATCGCTGCATGCGAGAGCCCATATCGCGTGACACCATTTGCCTCGACGTGAAACTGGTACTGCGCAGCCTTGCTCTGCAGCGCGCGAAGAAGATACTCTCCCCATAAGCGCTTCTCGAACGGGCGAAGAAGTGCCAAGTGGTATCCGCTAACGAGGTCAGCCGCGGTTTCGCGCACAAGCGCAGGGACACCAATGTCATTCCAGGCTTCCGAGTCTTTCGTGATGAGCACGTCGCCAACGGCCAGGCGGAAACGCTCGACTTGATCCCTCGTCGCCGTTGCCCGCATGAGGCCCATACTCGGGCGGAGGTAGTCGTTCTTGTAGACGTCAACATAGTTGCAGAGGCGAACAGGCTCCTCGTCATCTTTGGTGTGCTTGTCGACGTTGCTGACGCGCATGTCGGCCAGGTTGCGGAGCCGCTGTACCTCCCAATGCTCCGGCACCTCCCCCAGCCACGGCACGCCGGAGTCCTTCATCGCGGGATAGGGCCTCAGGTCAGCGATCATGCCTTGTATCCCTTGACGCGCTTGAACCAGCTGTCCACCAGGCGAAGCTCTTCCTCGATCTTGTCGATGTCGGGGGCGACGTAGTTGACGGCGGCGCTCTTGTCGTGCCGCCTCGCCCACTGCGACGCCCGGCCGTAGCTGCCCTCGAACTCATGGTGATCGTCGTCGGAGAAGCGAGCCAGGACCTTCACCATCATCGGGCGCACCTCGAGGCCGCCTTCCGCGAGGACGGGCCCGACGATCTCCTGGCTGAAGATGCGCTCCCAGGTCTCCGACAGATTGCCGGCCCAGACTGCCACGGCATCCTCGTACTGCTCTTCTTCCCAGGCACTGCTCTCCTTCTTGATTCGGCTGAGCTCCTGCCGGAGTTCGTCGAGGCGGGCCGGTACATCCTTGGCCTTCCAGGGGTGCTTTGTTGTGCAGGCACCCGGCTTGCGCTCGTCCGCCCGGCTCCTCATGACCGACCGCTCCGCAATCTGAACGCCCTTGGCACCGGCCTCGCGCTTGAGGTCTGCCACGAACGCGACGTCGTGGGTGAACAGGATCACCTGTCGAGTCTCGGCGAGGGCCGCAATCCGCGTCGCGACTAGACCGCGGCGGATGTGATCGAGCGACGTCACAGGATCATCGAGGATGAGAGCCGACTTCGAGCCGTCGAGGTGTGCCTCGGTGAAGAATGCTGCCAGTCCCAGCGCAGTCCGCTCGCCCTCGCTGAACACTTTGGGCAGCGTAACCTGCTGGCGCGCCCCGACGAGTTTTGGTTGGTGAAGCAGGGCTCCCTTATCCGCACGGGTACGGGCGATCGTCACCCGTTCGAGCCGGAGCCTTTCCGACTCTCTCGTGAAGGTGTCGCGGACTACCTCAGTGATGCTCTCCTCGGAGAGCTCCAGAATCTTCTTCGTGATACCCGTCGTCGCGGCAGCGCTCTTGGCCGCTTCCAGCGCCTCACGCTCCTTTAAGCGCTGGACCTCCTTGGCGATCGCTGACCGCGACTTCTTGACCTGCTCCAGCAGCTCGAGCTCCGTCCGTCTCGCGGTGAGAGCCTCGAGGTGCTTCTGAACCCCTTCTGGGTTCGCGAGCTCCTCAGCAGCTGCCCTTGCTGCGTCATTGGCTCCATTGAGGCGGTCGATGGTTGTTGCCTGCTCGATTGCGATCGAAGGAACCTCCCGCTGATTGGCCAGCGCCTCGCGCACATGTGCGTTTGCCGACTCGTAGTTCGTGAGGAGCGCGCGCACCTCAGCGACGACGTCGCCATTCGGCTCGTCCAGATCCTCGAGGTGGTTTGCGACGGTCTCCGGCGAGACCTGAAGCTCTCGCAAGACCTTGGCCTTCTGGTCGTAGGCGCCCTTCGCATCCTGTAGGCGGACTTGGGTGTCGTTGCGGACGAACTCGTCGAAGCGGACCAAGCGATCTCGGCCCCCCGCCTCCAGGGGTTGCTGGCACAGGACGCACCGGCACTCACTCCCCAGGAACGGGAAATCGTGGTCCGGGTAGGCGTGCTCCCTTGAGAAGCGCTGGGCCGCTTCCCACAACGCCTTCCAGGGAGAGCTCCCCACGCCCGGCAGGGGCTCCGATTCGAAGGAGCGCGCAAGCAGGGCCGCCGCCTCTTCGAGCACTTTGATCTCGGCCTGGTGCCTTTGAATCTCGGCGAGAGCCACGCTGCCCAGCGCCGCATCCAGACTTTCAATGTGGCTGCGCAGCGCCACGAGCTTCTCGCTCTGCCGCGCGAGCTGCTGGCGCGCCTTGGTCGTGTCAGCGCTCCGCAGGCCAGCTTCCTGCTCCTTGAGGTTCTCGATCGTCTCCTCGGTCGCGTCGAACCTCGCGATCAGCGCGTCGAGCGTCTCGATCGAAGAGCTAGACGAGAGGGACAGGAGGAATTGGCCGGCATCGCTCTCTCGCACTTGCTCGGGGACGGTCGGCAACTGGTTCGCTGAGGCGCCGTTCTCCGCAAGCTTGGTGTCGATACGCGCGCGGACCGCCACGCAGGCCTCGATGAGGCCGTCCATGACGAAGAGGGCCGAGGGTCGGTACGGGAAGTCCGACTCGCTGGCGATGTAGGCGCTGCCGCAGGCTGCATCATAGAAGCGCATGCGCTGCAGCTCGGGACGGGAGGACTCCGGCCAGGCAAGAGGCTCGTCGGCGCCGCCGATCCGCACGGAGAGCCTCGCGGTCGGCTGCGCCAGGGAGGTGTCGCGGAAGACGTCCGTCAGTACATCCTCCCGGTGACGAGCTCGGGTAATGCGCTTCAGCAACCTCGCGTAGCCAGACTTGCCGCTCCCGTTGTCGCCGTACACGATCGTCAAGCCCTGCGGCTCGAAGGTCAGAGGCTCCTTCGATTCCAGCGCGTTCACATGCTCAGGCTTCTCGATCGCCAAGAGGCAGACCGGGAGGTCTTCCGATGCAGCCTGTGGCAGCTGCTCGAGGCCGAACTGGCCCACCGGGAGCTCTTGCGCTCCCACGATTGCTTCGACCAGGCGGTCGTGGTCTTCGTCGGAGAGTACCTCGCCGACTGCTACGCGACGCATGACTTCTCTTTGCCATGCGGGGCGTTCCTGGCTCCAGGCGACGATGAGCTTTTCTAGTGCCACGCGGCTTGCCCCCCTGGTATCTCAACGTCCTCAGGCATCTCCCTCACCGGCGGTCCGCTGGAGTCCTTCATCGCGGGATAGGGCTGGAGGCCGTCGATCATCGCCCGTTCACCTGCTCGAACCAGAGGATGGCCGCCTCTCCCTCCTTTCGCGTGATCTCGTCCACGCTGCGGCTGTGGCGGATGCCGTTGCGCAGGTCGGCGAGCTGACCGAAGCGCTTGACCAGCGTCTCCTTGTTGGCGAAGCGGCCCTCGAAGAGCGTCCAGAGCGCCTTGCTCGTGACGGTTCCCTCCAGCTCCCGCAGGTCAGCGTACTCGAGCTTGCCGGCGAGCGTCGTGTAGCGCTCGCTATCCAGCGCGGCGCTCTTCTTCGCCGCCGCCTGCAATCGCTCCTCGACCTTCTGCAGTACATGCGGAGGGAGCCGGCCGGGATCCCCGTCCAAGGCCTCGTCGATGCCTCGTCGGATGGCCAGTTCGACCGCTTCGATCCGCGCGTCTAGCTCCCGTAGCTGAGGCGGGAGGTCCAACCGTTCCTTCACCAGGAGGTCCTCGATCGCGTCCTGAAGCGTGCGCTGGCGCTCGGCGAGGAAGGCGTCGAAATCGTCCGTCGTGAAGGGGTCGCGCAGCAGGATCGCGAGGGCCGCCGGGGAGATGAAGTGCGACTCCAGCGTGGCGCGAACGCTCGCTTCACCGCTCGCTGCGATCAGCTCGGGCAGATACTCGTTCGGCAGGCGGTCGCTGATGACCTTGCGGTTGGTGTCGGCGGTAAGCGGAGTGCGATTCAGGATCGTGTCGATGGCACCGCCGAGACGCTGCTGCTTGCCCCAGCTCTTGGGGACGATGTGGTGGTCGTCGAGATCCCCGTACTGGGGCACGTTGCCGGTCATCCAGTCGCGGGCGCCGCGCAGCACCAGCAGGTTGAAGATGCCGTTGTAGACCGAGGTGCCGCGCTTGGTCTCCCGCCGCAGATCCAGCGTCCTGAAGCGCGCCCGGAACTCGGCGATCAGGCCCGGTTCCGCGACGTCGTTCTCGAACCACGCTTTCACGTCGAGGTAGTCGCGGGCGCTGGTGGACTCCACCGATCCCGAGTAGCGATTGGTGAAGACGCTGGCCCAGTACCAGTGACGGAGCTTGCGCTGCGCATCGAGCTGGCGTGTGGCAGGGAGCGCGCGCAGGGCGGCCTGGAGCGCCGCGAACGCCGGGAGGATCGACACATAGGGCAGGTACTGCGACGAGATGGCGCCGAACTCCTGGGGGTGGCGCAGCAGCGCGATCGCTCGCTCGACCGCTTCTACGGATTCCCTCCAGCGTCGCTCGAAGTCGGCTACGTCGGGGACCAGAACCTCCTTACGCAGCGATCCGTCCGGCTCGCGTACCTTCTTCTCCTGGCCGGGCAGCAGGTAGTAGAGGTACTTCGGCGAACAGTAGGCCTGGCGCAGGATGGACATCACCTGCAGCAGGTAGACGTTCATCCGCTCGGTCTCGACGAACTCGAGCCGTTGCGCGGCTTCGCGCCAAAGGTGCTTGAGCTGGAGGCCCTTGGGCTTGAGCAGCGCGTTCACCAGGTCGAAGACGTCAAGGCGGATCCCGCGGCTGTTGATCTGCGTGAAGATGTCGCAGACCTTGTCGATCTCGAGGTCGCGGTCGAGCTCGATGTAGGCGACCTGGTACTGTTCGGTGATGGCCTTCAGGTGCTCGCCGAACGAGCGGGCATCGCGCGCGCGCAGTCCCGCCTCGCGGGCTGCCGCCTCATCACCGGCACTGCTCGCGGCCTGCTCCTTGTCGCGCCAGTGTTTCTCGTAGCCCTGCACCCAGTTCGGCAGCTCCCATCCGCCCTGGCCCACCACCGAAACCGGAAACATGTGGTTCTCGTACTGCGCGCTCTGATCGGCGAGCAGATTCAGCCCCCTGCGCGTCCAGTCGTACTCGAACGCCTCGTCGTACGCTTCCTCCATGAACCGATCGACCCGGATGAAATAGAGGAAGCGATTCGACCGGTTCGGGAGCGGCTCGTCTGGCGCGAGGAAGACGTAGTACCGCGCCACAGTGGTCATGATGCGTAAAGGCGGTGGAGCTTGGATCGCGCATTGGAGACAGTGAAACGCCAGGTGGTGGGAGCTCGGACGGCGTTGCGGGGGGTCTCCCAGGCGAGGGTCTCGGCCCGCAGCCGGTTGACGTTGTCAAGGCGGCGGTGCAGGCACTGGCGACCGAGGATCGAGATCTCGATTTCGGCCATGTTGAGCCAGCTCCCGTGCTTGGGCGTGTAATGGAACTCGAGCTTGCGCAGGATACGGCGCGCTTCGGCGGCCTCGAAGGTCTCGTACAGGGCTGCGCCCGTGTGGCTGCTCAGGTTGTCGAGCACGACGCGGATCTTGTCGGCGTCCGCGCAATGCACGTCGACCAGTGCGCGCATCTGCTGGGCGAAGTCCGCATTCGTGCGACGGGCGGTGACGTCCACATGCCGCCAGCCTCGCAGCGGCTCCACGAGCAGGAAGAGGTTGGCGGTCCCGCGGCGCACGTACTCGTAGTCGACGCGTTGGCGCCGACCCGGAGCGGCCGGCACCGGCAGGCGGGTTTCCCCGATGAGCTGGTAGGGCACTTCATCGAAGCACACCACCGGGCGCCGGGGGTCGTAGGGCTCCTGGTAGAGGTCGAGCACGTCCTCCATGCGGCAGACGAAGTCCCAACTCACCGTCGGGATGCACCACGCTTCCTTCTGCCAGGGCTTCAGGTCGTTTTTTTTAGAAGCCGTCGGACCGTCTCGTCCGTGATCGCGTCCACCACACGCAACTCGATCAGCTTGTCGGCCAGGAGCTGCATGGTCCAGCGCACGCGCCCCTCCGGAGGCGCGCTGCACGCCAGCGCGACCAGGAAGGCTTCCTGCTTGCCGTCCAGCAGCCGGGCTTTGCCCGGCCGAGGCCGATCGTTGAGCGCCCGCTCCAAACCGCCCTCGACGAAGCGCAGCCGCGTGCGCTCCACCGTGCACTTCCCCAGGTGCAGCGCGGCCGCAATCGCCTTGTCGGTCACGCCCTCGTCGGCCAGCAACAGGATGCGCGCGCGGTTCACCCGGCGCACCCGCGCCTTGCCGCCCTGGAGCAGGCGCTTGAGTTCGGCCCGCTCGTCGTCCGTGAGGTCCACGATATACTTCTTGGCCATCTGCCCTCCTCGCTGGGGGTCCGACAGATGGGCCAACAATATAGCACGGAACTTTAGTCCTCACAATCATGATGGCTGAGTAGTAGTACATCGCCGTCAGGCGCTGTTGCCCATCGAGGACGATGTGCACCGGGTCGCCGTCGCCGTGGTAGCCGTAGATCGCCTCGCAGGCGAGCGCGGCAAAGTTCTCGGGCTTCCCCTTCCAGAGCAGGAGGCTGCCGATGTAGTAGTCGAGGAAGATCGAGCGCAGCAGTTCCCGGATGTCCCACGGCTTCCACTCGAATTCGCGCTGGAAGTCGGGGATGACAAAACGCCCCTCGCGGAGCCGCCCGACCAGCGTGGTCAGGCTGACATGGTCGGGCTTCTGAGCATCCTTCATCCCCGCGCCCCCCCGATGATCTCGCCGAGCAGCCCCTCGGTCTCCTTCTCCAGCGCCAGGATGTCCGCCCGGATCTCCTCCAGCGTGCGCAGCGGCTGCGGCTTGTAGAAGTAGCGGGTGAAGCTGATCTCGTAGCCGGTCTTGACGCTGCCCTCCACGTACCAGGCGTCGGCGGCGTGGGGCAGGACCTCGCGGCGCAGGAAGGCCTCGATGCCGCCCTCTTCGAGCAGCGGCACCTGCTCGGTTTCGCGCAGATCGGAGTCGGACTCGTATTCGATCACGGCGGGCTTGCCGCCGATGGTGGCTTCGAACAGGCCGCGCAGCGGATCGGCCGCGGTGCCCCTCTTGTGGATCTTCTTGATGACCGGCGGCGCGTCGTCGGCGCGCTCGGCCGTCTCCTTGAGCGCCTTGATCTCCTTGGCCGTGTACGCGCGCTCGGGGTCGGCGCCCACGAGCCGCAGCGGGCGCTCGACGGTGACCTTCCAGTAGCCGAAGGCGGCGTTCGGGAAGATCTTCGACTGCTCGGTCTCCTCGAAGGCGAGGAACGTGTCGCAGATGCGCGCGATGTCCTCGCCGGAGAGCTCGCAGTTCTTCTTGCCGAGGTTCTTGCGCAGCGGCTTGAACCACTTCGTGGCGTCGATGAGCTGCACCTTGCCCTTGCGGGGCGCCGGCTTGCGGTTCGACAGCACCCAGATGTAGGTGGCGATGCCGGTGTTGTAGAACATGTTGAGCGGCAGGGCGACGATGGCCTCGAGCCAGTCGTTCTCGATGATCCAGCGACGGATGTTGCTCTCGCCCTGGCCGGCGTCGCCGGTGAAGAGCGAGCTGCCGTTGTGCACCTCGGCGATGCGGCTGCCGAGGGCGGTGGCGTGCTTCATCTTGGAGAGCATGTTGGCCAGGAAGAGCATCTGGCCGTCGCTCGAGCGGGTGACGAGGGAGTACTCCGGGTCGCCCGCGTGCTCGATCAGGAAGCGCGGGTCCTTGAGGCCGCCCTTGCCGCCCATGCGCTCGAGGTCGGTCTTCCAGCTCTTGCCGTAGGGCGGGTTCGAGAGCATGAAGTCGAACTCGCGCGAGGAAAACGCGTCGTTCGCGAGCGTCGAGTGCTCCGGGCCGCCGACGATGTTGTCCGCCGCGTCACCTTCGCCCTTGAGCAGGAGGTCGGCCTTGCAGATCGCGTAGGTCTCGGCGTTGATCTCCTGGCCGTAGAGGTGGGTCGCGACCTCCTTGCCGTGCTCCCGGGCGAGCTCCTGGAGCGTCTCCTCCGCGACCGTGAGCATGCCGCCTGTCCCGCAAGCGCCGTCGTAGAGCAGGTAGGTACCCGACTCGATCTGGTCGGCGATGGGCAGGAAGATCAGCTTCGCCATGAGCCGCACCGCGTCGCGCGGCGTCCAGTGCTCGCCGGCCTCCTCGTTGTTCTCCTCGTTGAAGCGCCGGACCAGCTCCTCGAACACCGTGCCCATGCCGTGGTTGTCGAGGCCGGGGTGCTTCACCGAGCCGTCGCCGTGCCGCACCGGGTTCGGGCTCAGGTTGATGTCGGCCGAGAGGAGCTTCTCGATCAGCGTGCCGAGCGCGTCAGCCTTGGACAGGCGCGGGATCTGGTTGCGGAACTCGAAATTCTCGAGGATGTCCTCGACATTGGGTGAGAAGCCGTCGAGGTACGCCTCGAAGTCGGCCTTGAGCTGCTGCTGGCTTGCGCGGGCCCGGAGGTCGCGCAGCGTGAACTTCGAGGTGTTGTAGAACGCCTGGCCGGCGGCCTGACGCAGGGCCTGGTCCTGGTTGGTGATCCTGGCCTGGTCGAGCGAGGCCTTCATGTCGAGGACGGCCTGCTTCGTCGGCTCGAGCACGGCGTCGAGACGGCGCAGGACGGTCATGGGGAGGATCACGTCGCGGTACTTGCCCCGGACGTAGAGGTCGCGGAGCACGTCGTCGGCGATGCCCCAGATGAAGTTGGCGATCCAATTGAGGTCGGATGAGTTCATGCAATATCGGTTCAGTGGTTGTGCATCAATGATGAGAGCGAGGTTCGACTCCAACGAATTTCGTGTCCGATGCATGTGAACGCGGGAAAGCGAGCTCGCTCAATCCACGCCGCGCCACTTCTCCGAGCGCGAAGCCCGCAACCTTGCGGATCAGTCGCACGAATCTATGAATCTGAGGAGACCGGTTCGCCGGGATGCGAGAGGGTAACCTGGTCCGTGCGCTCGGTTTCGAGCTTGAGCGCGCTTGGTACGACTGGCACAGGCCTCCAAATGCGCCACGTGGGACTGGTTCCGGAGGCGCGGCCGCCCGCGCTGCAGGCCGGTCCTGACCTACCCCCCAGGGACGGCACTGCCGGCAAGGGCGCCCCACGGGCTGGAGCGTCGTGCACCGGAGTGCGCCACCAAGCGGTCGAGCGTATGCGTTAAGAGCTTGCCCAGGTCCCCGTCGAGCATAGACGCGACGCGAGTCTCGCCCGGCTGATCCGGCTCGAACGCAGGATCGTGTTCGACCGCCTGCACCAGGCCGTTATAGGCTTCCCAAGCGGTGTAGGCACCGGCGTGGCCCTCGCCTTCGGTCCATAGCCGCCGGACCTCCGTCCGCCGTCGCAAGGCGCGCTCGACCGCCGTCGCACCCAACGACCGATCTGGCTCGGGCGCTGTTGGATCAAGAACGAGCCTATCGAACTCCGTCTCCGTGAGACGGCAGCTTCTGAGCAACTCGAAGTCTGCCGCCAGCCGCCCGTACCGCTGCACGATAGCGGCGAACAAGGTCCGGGCCGCTTCCACGATCCGCAGCTCTGCGCCGCGGCTATGCGAGACTGAGAAGCGGCGGCCTCGGTGTGCGTCGATCAAGTGCTCAGCGAGGGTGAGGGTATTTCCGCACACGACGCGAATCGGGGTCTCTGCGATGATCGCATCGCGGCGTCCGGAGTGGTTGTTCGCGAAGAGAACGTAGGGGAGAATTTCGTCCCGGAACGCGTCCTGGACTGGCTGCGTCATCTGGCTCGCGGTGACCCGAGCGAGGAGCCATGCGTCCGCGCCGCCCCGCAGTGCGCCGCCCGTTTCCAATGCCAGGATGTCGGCGTCGAGCAATGGCTGGAGGACTGCGAACGCATCGAGATTCTGAAGCGGGTGGTAGCTCTCCCCGACAACGCCTAGCACGGTCTGTCGATCGCTGCGAATCGTGACGAAGCTCCCTGCGGTGTCATGGCGGAGCACCGGCCCTGGGCCGACGGCACGTGTCGGCGCTACGGCGCGCTTCTCGACGGTGTAAGCGAGGCCACCCCGGGCGAGCGCCATTTCAAGCGATGGCGGTTCATCCAATGTGACTCCTTCACGGTGCCAAGCCGGTTTCCGCACCGTGAATACGGAAGCCCTTCCATCTCTGTTCCGGTCGAGTTCAGCAGGCATATGCCCCTCCGCGCGTACGCCGACCCGGGAGATCCGAGCGCCGTGAACGCCAATATGCCCCGCCCGAGCCCTGGGCTGCAATCGTTCTCGCTCGTTCAGCTCAGTTGATCCGGTCCCCCCACCCCCGCCCACCTCCTCCCCCACCGCACCCTCCCCCCGAACGCCCGCGGCGGCGGGGCGGTCCCGGTCAGCGCCGCCTCCGCCCGGTCCATCAGGTCCTCCATCATCGCGTCGTGCACCGGCTTCCACACGAGCGGCCAGCTCAGCCGCGCCCTGCCGGTCGGCGTCATGGCGAGTGCGTGGCGGAGACGGGTGCGGCCCGGGCCGGCGCGCTCGACCACGAGTTCGTGGACGCCGTTCCAGCCGGGGGGCGCGGTGAAGCGGAAGCGGACGGAGCGGCCGGGCTCGTGGGCGACGACGTGGTAGCGGATGGGGCCGTGGCCGCCCCTGGCGCCCATGGAGAGGGGTTTGTCGAGCTGGAGCGGCGGCCAGCGGTCGCCCGGCCAGAGCGGGTCGGCCTCGGAGCCCAGGCGCTCGAGCAGGGCGCCGACGTCGTCCAGGGAGGCGGCGAAGGTGCGCTCGTGGGCGACGAAGACGGAGGGGCCCTTCGACCCCGCGAGCCCCATGACCACGGCGCCTCAGCTCTCGCCGCGGATGGCCTTGGTCAGCGCGGGCGTGTGGCCGAGCAGGCGCACGGTGAGGGCGATCTGGCCGCGGTGGTAATCCTCGTGGCTGAGGCCGTGGTGCATCCAGCTGAGCCGCGTCGCCTGCTCGCCGTTGAACTGGCGGATCCACTGCATCATGTGGAGCTCGCCGGCGGCGCGAAGGGCCGCGTCGCCTTCCTCGTGCGTTGTCTTCAGCAAGGCGACGAGGTCCGCCTTCGTCTTCGACGCGCCCGACTGCCCGCCGTGCTCGGCCAGGAGCTCGGGGTAGGGCTTGCGCGTGAAGTCGCCGTCCGGGCGGCTGAGCTCGCCGGCCATGAGGCGGCCGCCCTCGACCACGTGGAGCGCCAGGTCGCGCACGCTGCGCTGCGCCTCGCCCGGCCGCCGGTCGAGGTCCTCCTCCGGCAGGTTCTCGACCTCCGCGATCACGCCCTCGCGGGTGTAGCGCCAGTAGTTCAGCAGCTCCTCGAAGAACGTCTTTCCCTGTGGCATACGGTTCCCCCTGTTGAGATCGCGCCGTGAATTGTACGACGCGCCCAGGCGCCGAGGCCACCCTCGCGGGGGCCAACTTGACGGACTCTCTGCGGCATGCGCATACTTCATGATCAATATGCGCACACATGCAGGAGATGTCCCGTATGGCCAAGCGGAGCAAGAACCTGTCGCTGGACCCCGAGGCGGTTCGCCGGGGGGAGCGCTACGCTCAGGAGCACGACACCAACGTGTCGCAGCTCGTGAACAACTTTCTCGCGTCGCTGCCGATGGATGAGGAGCTGGCGAACGCGGCGCTGACGCCGACGGTGCGCCGGATGCTGGGTGTGGCGGAGGGCGGGAGAGGTGTCGAGGAATACCACGAACACCTCGTCGAGAAGTACGGCCGCGGATGAAGCTGCTTCTGGACATCAACGTCGTCCTCGACGTGCCGCTGGGGCGCGCGCCGTGGGTCGCCGAAGCCGCCGAACTGCTCTCTGCCATCGAGCGGGGGCAGGCGGTCGGATTCGTGGCCGCGCACACGGTGACGACGTACCACTACATCGTCGCAAGGGCCGCCGGCCGCGAAGTGGCGGTGGCCGCGACGGGAGATCTTCTGCGCCTGGTGCAGGTGGTGCCGATCGGGGCGGGCGAGTTCCGGGAGGCACTGGCGCTCGGGCTCGACGACTTCGAGGATGCTGTGCAGGCGGTGGCCGCGCTCAGGGCGGGAGCCGATTACCTGGTCACGCGCAACGCCCGTGACTTCCGGGGAACGGCAACACCCCTGCGTAGCGCCGGAGAGGTCCTCGCGCTTCTCCAGTCCCATCCGTAGACGCTTCCCCAACAAATCCGAATCGGGAGCGAGCGAAATCGGGAATTGGAGGGTCGCATCCGCGGCGGGACCCCATTTCTTGCTCGGTTTCCGGGATAGAGGGCGCACTGGCCGCTTCAATGCGACGTCGCGAACGCGATTTCGCTCGATCTCCGGGATGAATGGGGATTCGGAGGCGCCGGGGTTCGCCCAGTGCGCGATTCTGCTCGCGCCGCGGCGGCCGGGTCGGGCGCCGGCCACGGCCCCGGCTCCTCGTCGCCTCTGGCCTCAGCCCGGAATCGGCGCTATGCTGGCTCTCGGCCGCCACCCCTCGGCGTCCACGCATTCGCCCGGGGCCACGCCCCGGCCCTGCCACGCCTTCCCGGAGCTGCCGCAATGTCGCGCACCCTCCTGCTGTCCCTTGCCGTCACGCTCGCCCTTCCGACCGCGCTCCGTGCCCAGGCCCAGTGGCTGCCGCCGACGGAGGGCGCCTCCTTCTCGCTCGAGTACGTCCACCCGCACGTGCCGGAGCAGCGGGGCTTCAGCTTCGGGCTGGACCATCCGTGGATCCAGGGGGCGGTCTTCCTGGGCGCGGTGGTGCCGGTCGCGAAGCGGGTGCGGGCCGTCGGGGAGCTGCCGCTCGGCGTCGCCATCGGCAGGGACAACCCCTGCCTGGAC
Organism: uncultured Gemmatimonadales bacterium; assembly: GCA_963708135.1. Classification (GTDB taxonomy): domain Bacteria; phylum Gemmatimonadota; class Gemmatimonadetes; order Longimicrobiales; family RSA9. The sequence goes on from OY970192.1 coordinate 4,307,027, forward strand.
GCGGACTGCACCGGGTTCCATCACGCGACGTTCCTCGGCAACCCCTACCTGGGCGCCGAGGTCGAGCTGGCGGGGCCCCTGCTGCGCTGGACGGCGGGCATCCGGCCGCCAGTCCAGTCGGTTGCCATCGGCAACAATGATGTCGGCTACTACGATCGGATCGCGCTGCTGCCGGCGTTGTACGCGGCGAGCAACGATCGGTTCAACGCGTTCTGGAAGGGGCTGACGTCGCTCGAGACGGGTCTCGAGGTGCGGCCGCGGCTGCCCGCGGGGAACGAGCTCCGCCTGCACGCGACCGGCGTGCTGGTCCACGACCGCTACGCCGCCGCGCCGTACGAGAAGACCAATCACGCCGAGTGGCGCGGCGGCGCGCAGATCTGGCACACGAGCGAGCCCCTCGTGCTGACCGCCGGGGTCAGTGCGCTGAACGCCCCGAGCTACCCCCACCGCACCACGGAGTACGAGTGGGGCGCGGGCTTCGGCTTCCACATCGGCGGCTGGCTGCCACTGGTCGAGGTGCGGATCCCGAGCCGGGTGTCCGGCGGCAGCCGGACGGACTGGTACACGCTCGAGCTGGCCGTGCAGTACCGGCCGCGGTAGGCGGGATGCGGGATGCGGGATGCGGGATCGCCGCAGGGCCCGCGAGCGCCTCCACCTCCTGACTCCTTCAGCGCTCTGGCGGGGCGCCGCATGCGGGGTTACGGTGTTCATGGACGCGACGCCATCCTGGAGTCGCGACCCCGGGGCGCGCCCGCGTCCCGGCCCGCGTCGCCTGCCAGGAGCTGACGCGATGCGCCGCTCTCTCTCGCCGGTCCTTGCCGCCGCCGCCCTCCTCGCGCCCTCGGTCCTCGCCGCGCAGTCGCAGTGGCTGCCGCCCACGGACGACCTCTCGGTCGCGTTCGAGTACGTCCACCCGCACCTGGATGGGGCCGCGCGTCTCGACTTCGGACCGGAGTCGCCGGTCCAGGGGGCGATGTTCCTGAGCGGCGTGATGCCCGTGACGCATCGGGTGCGCGCCATGGCGGAGCTGCCGCTCGGCGTCTCGGTCGGCGGGAACGGAGCCTGCGCGGGGGGCACCTGCTCCAGATTTCGGTCCGGGGCGTTCGTTGGCAATCCGTATCTGGGCGCCGAGCTGGCGCTCGGCCCGGCCATCCGCTGGACCGCCGGGATCCGCCTGCCGCTGCAATCGATCCCGATGGGCGACAGTCTGCGGACGTACGGTGGCGTGGCCGTTGTGCCGGCGCTGGCGGCCGCGCAGTACGATCGGCCGGAGGCGTTCTTCAGGAGGGCGAGCTCGGCGGAGACCGGGGTCGAGGCGAGGCTGCAGTTCCTACACGGCAACGAGGTCCGGCTGCACGCAGCGGGCGTGCTGGTACACGACGCGCAGATCGATCGGCCGTACGGCCGCGTGAACGTGGTGCAGTGGCGGCTCGGCACCCAGGTCTGGCACACGCAGGCCTGGGCCGGCCGGGCGCGCGTCGTGGGCGGCCTCGGGGTGAGCGTGCTGAACGTGCCCGGCTACCCGAGCGGCCGCGCGACGGAGGTCGAATGGGGCATCGCCGCGGGACCCTGCCTCGGGCGCTGGCTGCCGCTCATCGAGCTCCGCGTCCCGACCGCGCGCCTCAACGCCGTGCCCGGTGCGTGGATCTGGCGGGTGGACCGCGGCTACACGCTGGAGCTGGCGGTGCAGTACCAATAGCGGGATGCGGGATGCCGGGCTCGCGACGCGCCCGCAGGCCGCGAGCGCCTCCGTCACCTACTTCGTGCTGATCTCCAGGTTCACGCTGTGGCAGCTCGCGCGGGGCCCGGTTCCGGCGCTCACCACCAGCGCGACGAACATCGTGTCCCCCTCCTCGCCCGCGCGCGTCCAGCTCGCGCCGGCGCTCTCGCCGGAAGTCCGCGTCCAGCCGGCGTCGCGGAGCTGCCTGGCGTAGAAGTCCAGCAGCTCCCGGGCGCCGAGCGTCGTCCGCACCTCCGTCCCCGTGCTCGAGCTGCCGCTGCGCATCCGGCGGCAGTCGGTGGCGCCGCCAACGGCCGGGAGCGGCGGAGGCTCGAGCATGTGGCCGGGATAGAGGGCCACCGCGAAATCGGGCCGGCAGCTCACGCTGTCCGCCACGTCCACCGGCGCGTAGAGCCGCTTGTCGAAGTGCGTGCTGATCGCGGCCACCAGGTGCCCCCCGGCCGAGAAGCCGAGCACGCCGATCCGGTGCGGGTCGATGTGCCACTCGGCGGCGTGGAGCCGCACCAGCCCGATTGTCCGCTGCGCGTCCTCCAGCGCCATGGGCGAGCTCGGATACGCGCCCGACTTCGGTTTCCCGCCGCCGCCCGGCACGCGGTACTTGAGCAGCACGCAGGTGATCCCGCGCGACGTCAGCCAGTCGCAGACCTCGGTGCCCTCGAGGTCGATGGCAAGGATCTCGTAGCCCCCGCCGGGGAACACCACGGCCGCGGCGCCCGTGTTCCCGCCCTTCGGCGCGTAGACCGTCATGGTCGGCCGGGCGACCGGGCCCACGTAGGTCCACGGCCTGCCGGCGACGAGGTGGTCGTTCAGCCGCGTGACCGCCTGCTCCGGACCCGCGACGGGCTGCGCGTCAGGCGGCGTCCCCGGCCAGATCGGCACCTGCGTGTGCCCCGGCGCCGGCTGCCACGGATGCGCCTGGGCGGCCAGAGCCGCAGGCGCGGCGAGGGCAGGAGCGAAGGCGAGCACCAGCGGCTTCAGCATCGTTCGGGCATCTCCGTGTCGGCCGCCCCCTAGCCCAGCTGGAACATCGCGAACGGGACCCCCTGCGGGTCCTGACACTGCGCGACCCTGCCGCCGGGCACGTCGGAGGGCCCGTTCTCGACCTGCCCGCCGCCGCGCTTCACGCGCTCCATCGCGCCATCCAGGTCGGCGACGTTCACGTAGTACAGCCAGTGCGGGTGCACGCCCATGATCTTCGCCAGGTCCGAGATGCCGCCGAGCGAACGGTCCGCGGCGTCGGCCGGGTGATGGTACATGACGTAGGGTCCCATCTCCCCCATGTCCATCGTGGACCCCTGCTTCCAGCCGAACAGCCCGGAGTAGAACGCCCACGCGGCCTCGTGGTCCGTGGTGCTGAGCTCGTGCCAGCCGACGAAGGCGACCTTCGTCTGGTCCGGCGCGGTCCCCTCGCCCTGCGGCGCGAGCAGCGCGATGGTCGCCCCCTGCGGATCGGCAAGGACGGCGAAGCGGCCCACCTCGGGGATGTCCGTCGGCGGCACGCGGACGGCGCCGCCCAGATCCTTCGCGCGCGCGGTCGCCCGATCGACATCGGCGACATGGACGTATCCCATCCAGTGCGGCGGCACGCCCGCGCTCCGCAGCTCCGCGGGCAGCGCCATGAGGCCGCCCATGCCCGTCCCGTCCGCCTGCCAGACGGAGTACGGGTTGGGCCCCGGCCAGTCCTGGACCGTCCAGCCGATCACGTCCCCGTAGAATCGCTTCGCCGCCTCGGGGTCCGTCGTCATCAGCTCGTACCAGACGAAACGCCCATCGTCGCTCATCGCCGCCCTCCTCGTTCGTGGTCGTCGAACGCAACCGCACCTTCCCGCCGGGAGGACGTACAGCCCGCGGACCGCCCCCGGCAAGCAAGCCGAACCGTAGCCAGGCGGCTCCCGCGGCGGCAAGGGCCCCCGCGGCCCTCAAAGACGAATCCGAAGCGGGATCCAGGCCGCGCAGCGGCCGGAATCCGAATCCCGGCGGTTCCCGTCGGCCGCCGAGCCGCAGACGACGCGGGGGCGGCGCCCGGTGGTGGGGCGGTCCAGCCGGGGCGCGTCGAATCCGGCGGGCGCTCTCCGCGTCGAATCCGGCGGGCGCTCTCCGCGTCGAATCCGGCGGGCGCTCTCCGCGTCGAATCCGGCGGGCGCCGTCCGCGTCGAATCCGTCGGGCGCCGTCCGCACCAATTCCCCTCGGGCGCTGTCCGCCTCCGGTCGGGCGTTGCCCCCCTCGAATCGCGCGCTGCCCCCCTCGAATCGCGCGCTGCCGGTCCCGAATCCGTCGCGCGCTGCCTGCCCCACGCGTCGGGCGCGCGTAGAGGGCAGGAAAGTCCCCATGCATCGGCCGCGAAATCGACGGTTGGGGACTTGACTGCGAATAGCGCGGCAAAGTCCCCAAGCGTTCCCACGGACCAGCGACGCGTGGGGAGTTGACAACGAATAGCGCGGTCAACTCCCCAACCGTCTCCGCGCCCGGGCGCCCGTGGGGAGTTCACGGTTGCGGAGCGCCCCGGAAGCATGCGAACACAGGGGAAGCCTCGATCAACCCGATGGCAACCGCCTCGACAATCCGGCCGTCTTACGGGAAGAGCCGGATTTGGATTCCGGGGCTCCGCCCTCGATCGGGATTCGTTTCACGGGCCGAGCCGCGCTTCCGCACGCCGCCCTTGACCGCCCCGGACCGCGGTGCTAGTATCCCAGCATGCTGCTAAAATTCTAGCACAGGGGGCGAGGGGCATGGCCAACGAGAGCAAGCCCGGGCTGAGCTGGCGCGAGCGGCAGATCATGGACGTGCTGTACGCGCGCGGCCAGGCGACGGTAGGCGAGGTGCTGGAGGGGATGGCGGATGCGCCGAGCTACTCGGCGGTGCGCGCCACGCTGCGGGTGCTGGAGGACAAGCGGCAGGTGGCGCACCGCCAGGAGGGGCCGCGCTACGTCTACCTGCCGACGACGCCGCAGGAGAAGGCCAGCACGGCGGCGCTGCGGCACGTGGTGCGAACGTTCTTCAACGACTCGGCGGATCAGGCGGTCGTGGCGCTCCTGAAGCTGCAGGGTGCGTCGCTTTCGGACACGGAGATCGAGCGGCTGGCGGAGCGGATCCGCGAGGCGCGGGAGGAGGGACGATGAGCGCGGCGTGGACGACCTCGGTGCTGGCCCTGCTGCTCGACACGACATTGAAGGCGACGCTGCTGCTCATCCTTGCCGGCGCGGCCTCGCTGCTGCTGCGCCACCGGTCCGCGGCGCTGCGCCACGCGCTCTGGGCGGCGACGGCGGCGGGGCTGCTGGCGCTGCCGCTGCTCTCGGCCGCACTGCCGTGGCACCTCTCGGTGCTGCCGCGCGCGCTGTCCGACCTCTCCTCAGGCGACGTTTCCGCCGCCGCCTCTCCGGCGCCCGCGACATCTGCGGCGCGGCGAACCACGCGATCAGAGGTGGCCACGGGCGGGGTGGCGGAGCTGGCGGCCGCGGCGTCTGCGCCGGGCGCGGCGCTCCCCGGCCTGGCCGTGCGGAGGCCGGCTGCGGACGCCCCGGCCGCGCGGGGCGCCATCGCATTGCCAATACCGACGCCACAGGCGGGCACCGCCGAGAGCCGGAGCTTCGCGCACGCGCCAGGGACCTCCCATCTCGAGCCCGCGGGGCGGGAGCCGGCGCCATTGGCCGCCACGGCGCCCGCACGGGACGCGAATGCGGCCATCGCCCACCGCTCTTCGACCGATGCCGCCGGCACCGCCGCCGTCCTCGCCCTGTTCCTCTGGGCGCTCGGCGCCTTCATCCTGCTTGGAAGGCTGGCGCTGGGTCACCTGGTGGTCGGCCGCTACGCGCGCCGCGCGGAGCCGCTCGAGGCGGGGCCGTGGCGGGTTCTGGCGAGCAGGCTGACGCTCCGGCTGGCGCTCTGGCGGGACGTGCGGCTGCTGCGGAGCGGCGAGGTGCGGCTGCCGGTGACGTGGGGGCTGCGTCGCCCTGTGGTGCTGCTGCCGGAGGAGGCGGAGACGTGGAGCCATGAGCGTCGCAGCGCGGTGCTGCTGCACGAGCTGGCCCACGTGCAGCGGCGGGACGCGCTGGCGCAGCTGGTCGGCACCATCGCGTGCGCGTTGTACTGGTTCCACCCGTTCGTGTGGCGGGCGGTGGCGCGAATGCAGGATGAGGGGGAGCGCGCGTGCGACGACTCGGTGCTGCGGGCCGGCACCCGCGCGTCCGACTACGCCGGCCATCTGCTGGACCTGGTGCGCTCCTTCGGCGACGCGCGGGCGCCGGTGCCGGCGCTGCCGATGGCGCAGAGGTCGAGCTTCGAGGGGCGGCTGCTGGCCATCCTCGACCCGGCGCGCGACCGGGGCCGCCCGGCGCGGCGCAACGGCCTCGCCCTGGCGGGCGTCGCGGCGCTGGTCGTGGCCCCGATCGCGACCCTGCGGCCCGCGCCCGCGCCCGCGGCGACTCCGGCCGCGGCGGAGGCCGCGCGGCCGGCGGCGCGCGTCGAGAGCGCGGGGGCCCCGTCGCCTGCGGCATCCATGGAGGGGACGCAGAGCGCGTGGGCGGCGGCGCTCGCGGCGGGGTCGTTTGCGCAGGATACGGGGAAGAAGGCGAAGAGGCGGACGCACGCGGGCGGGGCGCCGGTCGCGCCCGCGCCGCCTGACCTGCCGCTGAGCCTGCTGGCGGAGCTGGCGCTGGGGCCGGTGGACGTGCCGCTGAGCCTGCTGGCGGAGCCGGACCTTGCACCCGTCGCGCCGGAGCCGCCGCTCTCGGCGCTGCTGGAGCCGCGCATTGCCACGGCGCTGTCGGCGGCGCCGGCCGCGGTCCCCGCGCCCCGGCCGATGCCGGTGCCACGGCCGCCCGAAGGTCTGCTGCTGAACGGCTCGGCGTTCGGGCCGCTCGCCCTGCAGACGCTTCCCCCAAAGGTGGTGACGCCGGCACTGCTCGGCAGTGATGGGCTTCCGCCCGAGGCTCTCGCGGCCGCGCCGACCGGCCTCTGGAGGCGGCACCGCCAGCCGACCGCGGCGCAGAAGCGGGCGCTGGCGTCGCTGGTGCCGGCACTGCACGACGGCGACAGGGACGTGCGGGTCACGGCGCTCCGCTCCATCGCGGAGCTGGGCGGCACGGAGGACCCGGCCACGTTGAGGGCGCTCGTGCCGCTGGTGTCGGATGCCGACGTCGAGGTCCGGCGCTACGCGGTGCGCCTGCTCGGCGAGTCCGGCGACTCCGCGGCGGTGGACGCCCTCATCTCGGCGCTGCGCAAGGACACGGATGCGGAGGTTCGGCGCACGGCCGCATGGTCGCTCGGCTCCATGCGGGCGAAGACCGCGGTGCCCGCGCTCATGGACGCGGTGCGCCAGGACGCGGACGCAGAGGTCAAGACGACGGCGGCCTGGGCGCTCGGCCAGCTGCGCGATGCGCGGGCCGTGCCGGCGCTGTCGGCGGCCCTCGGCGCGGGTGGCTCGAAGGAGCTGCGCCGCACGGCGGCGTGGGCGCTCGGTGAGCTGCGCGACCCGGCGTCGGTCCCCGCGCTGCAGACGGCGCTGAAGGACCCGGACGCGTCCGTCCGCCGCACCGCCGCGTGGGCGCTGGGCGAGCTGCACAGCGACGCGGCCGTGGCCGGCCTCTCCTCCGCGCTGCGGGTGGACGGCGAGGCCGACGTGCGTCGCATGGCGGCGTGGGCGCTCGGCCAGGCGCGGGACAGCGCCGCCGTGCCCGCCCTCTCGGCCGCCACGACAGACAAGGACCCGGAGGTCCGTCGCATGGCCATCTGGGGCCTCTCCCGCATCGACGGCAACGCCGCGCTGGACGCGCTCGTCAAGGCGCTCAAGAGCGACGACCCCGAGATCCGCCGCAGCGCCGCGCGCGCGCTCGGCCGGGTGAACTGAGGATGCCCGCGCGCGTCGCGCTCGCCTCCGTCCTCGCCGCGGCCGCGCTGGCCGGCGCCGCGGCGATGGCGCGGGGCACGCCGCCGGAAGGTCGGCGAGAGGCCGCGGCCGGGTCGGGCTCCGCCGACTCCACCACGGCCGGACGGGTCGGGTCGCCGGCCGCGGCCCTCTCCGACTCCGCCGGGGCGGCCGCGTTCCTCGCCCACGTGCGCGGCGCCGACGCGGTGGTGTGCGCGCTGGCTGCGCGGACGGTGGAGAACACATGGGGTGGCTGGGGGCCGGAGTGGCAGGGTGTTGGTGAGCCCGGCGTGGCGGCCGGATCCGCCGGCGCGGCTGCGGCGGCCGGGGCGGGCGCGGCCGGCGGGGCCGGCGGGGCCGGCGGGGCCGGCGGGGCCGGCGGCGTCGCCGACAGGGCGGTGCTCCGCTGGGCGACGAGCCGCCCGGAGACCGACGCCGGCGTCCCCGTCCTTGCCGCCGGCCTCGCCTCGCCCGACGGCTGCACGCGCGAGATGGCCGCGCGGCTGCTCGGGCGCACGGACTTCCCGCGCGCCACGGCCGCGCTGCTCTCCGCGCTCGGCGGCGCCGAGGCGCCCACCCGCGAGGCCGCGGCGCTCGGGCTGGGCTACGCCCGTGCGCCGGAGTCCATCGAGCCGCTGGAGCGTGCGCTCCGCGACGACGCGCCCGGCGTGCGTCACAACGCCGCCTGGGCGCTCGGCCGGCTGCGCGACGACGCCGCCGCGCCCGCCCTCCGTGCCGTCCTCGGCGACGCCGCGCCCGCCGTCCGCCGGGCCGCCGTCCTCTCGCTCGGCACCCTCGCCGACAGCGCCGCCGAGCCCCGCATCGTCGCCCTGCTCGGCCGCGACCCCGACGCCGGCGTCCGCCAGGCCGCCGCCTGGGCGCTCGCCCGGGTGGCCGGCGGGGGGCGGGGCGGCGCGTTCGGCGTCATGCCCGCGCCGAAGCCGATGCCGGCGCCGGCGCCGAGATACTGAAAGGCGGACGCACTTCCACCCGCTTTCGCCCGAGGCCGAGGGGCGGCGGAGCAGGTGGAAGGGTCGGGCTCAGCGGGCGGGCGAGCAAAATCGGCAAACGGAGGTCGGTGCCGGGCGCGGGATCCCGATCTTGATCGGTTTCCGAGACGAAACGCGCAGCGGACGGGGGCGCGCGGCGTCGCGAGGCCATTTTTGCTCGCTTTCCGAGATGAATCGGGATCCGGACGGATCGGGATGCGCCGAGTGCGCGGTTTTGCCCGGCCGCCCGGCACCTTCTCACGCGATCACGTGGATCGGTGTGTCCCCGCGTCCTTTCGTCGGGTGGAAGGGGCGAGGGGCGGCCTCGGGGTGTCATCAGGCGCGGCATCCGCCCTCTGGCGCCGCCCGCCTCAACCTGCCACCATCCCGCCATGAACGACATCCCTCACGTGGTCATCCTCGGCGGCGGCTTCGGCGGGCTGTACTGCGGGCGGGCGCTGGGGCAGGCGCCTGTGCGCGTCACGGTGGTGGACCGGCGCAACTTCCACCTCTTCCAGCCGCTGCTCTACCAGGTGGCCACGGCGTCGCTCTCGCCGGGGGACATCGCGGGGCCGATCCGCGCGATCCTGCGCTCCCGGAACACCGAGGTGTGGATGGCGGAGGTGGCGGGGGTGGACGTGGCGACGCGCACGGTCCAGCTGGAGGACGGCGAGCTGCGCTACGACTGGCTGGTCGTGGCCACGGGCGCGACGCACGCCTACTTCGGGCACCCGGAGTGGGAACCGCTCGCGCCGGGGCTGAAGACGGTCGATGACGCGACGGAGATCCGCCGCAGGTTCCTCCTGGCGTTCGAGGCGGCGGAGCGCGAGGAGGACGCGGAGGCCCGGCGTCGCCGGCTGAATTTCGTGATCGTGGGAGGCGGCCCGACGGGGGTCGAGCTGGCGGGCGCGATGGCGGAGATCGCGCGGCGGGCGCTGCCGTCGGAGTTCCACGCGATCGACACGACCACCGCGCGCATCCTGCTGCTGGAGGGCGGGCCGCGGGTGCTGCCGGCGTACCCGCCCGACCTCTCGGAGAAGGCGCGGCGGCAGCTCGAGAAGCTGGGCGTCGAGGTGCGTACGGGCGCGATGGTGACCGACGTGCTGCCGGACGCGGTGTGCGTCGGCGAGGAGCGGATCCCGGCGGGGAACGTCTTCTGGGCGGCCGGCGTCGCGGCCTCGCCGATCGGGGCGACGCTGGGCGCCGACCTGGACCGCGCGGGCCGGGTGATCGTGGCGCCGGACTGCTCGCTGCCGGGGCACCGCGAGGTGTTCGTGGTGGGCGACCTCGCGCACGTGGAGCGGGAGGACGGTTCGCTCGTGCCGGGGGTGGCGCAGGGCGCGATCCAGATGGGGAAGCACGCGGCGCGCATGATCGAGCGCGACCTGGCCGGCAAGCCGCGCGAGCCGTTCCACTACCGCGACAAGGGCAGCCTGGCGACGATCGGGCGGCTGGCGGCGGTGGCGGAGATCGGGCGGCTCAAGCTGTCGGGCCTCGTCGCCTGGGTGGTGTGGGCGTTCGTGCACATCCTCTACCTGATCGGCTTCCGCAACCGCCTGCTGGTCATGATCCAGTGGGCATGGTCGTACCTGACCTACAAGCGCGGCATCCGCCTGATCACGGGCAGTCCGCGGATCGAGCTCAAGCGATCGCGGCAGGAGTAAGGCGGCCGGCGCTCGGGCCCGCCATCAGAGACAGCTACGTGTACATGACTCCCTCTTACGGCGGCGATCTCGCCCGCATCCACCACGCCGCCTTCGGCGACCTCGCGGAGCAAGCCGCGCCCCGGATCCTTTCCTGGCTCGGCGCGGCCGGGATCCGGGACGGACTGGTGGTGGATCTCGGCTGCGGCAGCGGCCTCTGGGCCGCCGCCTTCGACGCGGTGCTGCGCGCCGGCACCCGCCCGATGGCGTACCGGACCTGGCGCGCGGACGCCGACTGGGCGGTGCTGGTCGAGGTGGGCGAGGAAGCGAGGCGCACGCGGCTTGTCCGGGAGATCACGACGTTCCGCCGCCTGGGGGCGGATTTCCGGCGCGCGCATGAGACGCACGTGCAGCGGCTCCACACGCGTCCGGATCTCGACCGGGCGCTCCGGGACGCGGGCTTCTCGGTGCGCGTGCACCGGGGCTACGGCGCGTATCGACTGGGACGTCGGCGGCTCGCCTTCCGCGCTCAGGCGCCCCGCGAGCCCTGACCGTAGAGGAAGTACAGGTCCGTCGTCCGCACGGCGACGTCCCAGCCCAGCGCCGCCAGCCTCGCCTCCAGCTCCGCCGGCTCGTAGAAGACCTTCACGACATCGAACTCGCGGCCGTCGTTCAGGCGACGCCGCGCCACGGGATCGCCGGGTGGGGGAAGCGGCTGGTCGCGCGCGGTCGTCGTCGAGACCCGGAGCGAGTCCACGAAGAAGACCCGCCCGCCCGGCCGGAGCGCCGCGCGCACCGTCTCCCAGAAGCGCTCGAACCGAGCCTCCGGCACGTGCGACAGCCAGAACGAGAAGAACACCACGTCGTGTAGCGGCTCCGGCCGGAGCTCGAAGAGGTCGGCGACGACGTAGTCGATCGCGGCCCGCGCGTCCCGGTCCTGCAGCGCCGCCAGCCGCCGGCGGTTCAGCTCGAGCGTCTCGGGCGACGCGTCCACGGCGGTGACGCGGTCCGCGAGCCGCGCCAGCCGCTCTGTCCACCAGCCGGTGCCGGACGCCAGCTCGAGCACGCGCCCGCGCGGCCCGAAACCCTCGAGCGCCGCCTCCACCTCCGCGACCTCCTCCGCCCAGAGCCGGTTGAGCTCCGGCCCCATGTCGTAGCGCCCGCGCCGCTCGAACCACTCGTCGTATTCCCCCGCCCTGGCCCGGTAGTACGCCTTCTGCTCCTCGAGGAGCGGATCCTCCGTCATGCCCCCTCTCCTTCCGTTGTTACCCCACCCCCACCCCCACCCCCAACCTCCCCCTCACCCTCACCCTCACCCTTCGTTCGACAAGAGCCGCCCCGCCCCGATGATCCCATCCCCGAACCGCTCCCGCAGCGCATCGACGGCGCGGGCGAGGCGGCGGTCCTTCTCGGTCTCGAGGGCGCCGGCGTCGTCGCCCTCCAGGAGAGAGAGCTGCGTCGGCCCCTCGTCGGAGGTGAGCTGCGAGAGGTGCACGCCGAGCAGCCTGGAAGGCGTCCGGCGCTCGTGCCGCAGCCGCTCGAGGAGCGGCCGGGCGAGGCCGTAGATGGCGCGGTCGGATTCGATCGCGGCCGGCACGGTACGGCTCGCCTGGCGGGTGGTGAAGTCGGCGTCGCGGAGCTTGACCGAGACGGTGCGGGCGCGCAGCGCCTCCCGGCGCAGGTCGGCGGCGGCGCGGGCGACGAGCGCGAGCAGCTCGGCCTCGAGCGCGGCGTCGTCATCCAGGTCGCGCGAGAAGGTCTCCTCGCGGCTGATCGACTTGGCGCCGCCGGGCGGCTCGACGGGCGTGGGGTCGATGCCGCGGATCCGGTCGTGGAGCCAGGCGCCGGTGGTCTCGCCGAGGGTGGCCACGAGCGCGGCGCGGTCCACGGCCAGCGCGTCGCGTACGCTCACGAGCCCGTGGCGGGCGAGGCGCTCCTCGAGCCGGGGGCCGACGCCGGGGATGTCGCGCAGGGCGAGCTCGGCCAGGAAGGCGCCCTCCTCGCCCGGCTCGACCACGTGGACGCCGGCCGGCTTGGCCCTGCCGGCGGCCAGCTTCGCCACCAGTCGGGACGTGCCGCCGCCGATCGAGACCTGGATCTCGGTCTCGGCGAGCACGGCGGCCTGGATGCGGCGCGCGACCTCGGCGAGCGGCGCGCCGCCATAGAGCGCCTCGGTGCCGCCGAGGTCGAGGTAGAACTCGTCGATCGAGGCTGGCAGCACCACGGGCGCGAAGCGCTCGAGCACGCGCCGGACGTCGCGGCTCCTCCGCCCGCACGCGGCGCGCGGCACCGGCACCACCGTGGCGGCGGGGCAGAGCCGGAGCGCCCGCGCGGTCGGCATCCCGGAGCGCACGCCGAAGGGCCGGCAGGCGTAGGCGGCGGAGGTGATCACGCCGCGGTGCTCGCTCGAGCCGCCCACGAGCAGCAGCTCGATCCGGCCAGCGCCCTCGGGGTCCTCGAGGCGCGCGACCTGGACGAAGTAGGCGTCGCAGTCGACGAGGAGGATGCGGCGCATGGGAGGACTCAGGATTCGGGACTCGGGATCGAGGATTGAAGTGGAATCCAGTAGACCACGGCCCTGGGCCACGAGCCAGGGGCCACGGGTGGAGGATACAGGATCTGCGGCTCGGGGTCGAGGGTCGGCGCGCGCCCGCCCGGCTGGCACACCGGTTGCCCCATTACGGGCAGTCGCCAAACCAGAGGGGAGCAGCATGCGCATCGCCGTCATCTCCACGCCTTTCGTGGACGTGCCGCCGCGGGACTACGGCGGCACGGAGCTGGTGGTCTACGAGCTCGCGGAGGGGCTGACCCGACGTGGGCACGAGGTGGTCCTGTTCGCGACCGGCGAGTCGCGCACCAGCGCCGAGCTTCGCTGGCTCTATCCGCGCGCGCAGTGGCCACCGGCCATGCTCCCGGACGTGGAGCACGTGGCGTGGGCGCTCGCGCAGGTGCGCGCGGAGGGGTTCGACCTGGTCCAGGCGAACTCTGCGGCGACGCTGGCCATGGGCCGCCTGGTCCCGGAGGTGCCGATCGTCTATACGCTGCACCACGCGCGCGATGCGGGACTGTCGGCCTTCTACCGTCGCTTTCCGGAGGCATGGTACGTGGCGATCTCGGCGGACCAGCGCTCCCGGGAGGTGCTGGTGCCGCACTGCGACGTCATCCACCACGGGCTCGACCCGGCGAACTACCGAGTGGCGTCGCGGGCGGAGGACTACGTCTGCTTCGTTGGCCGGTTCGCCTGCGTCAAGGGGCCGCACACCGCGATCGACGCGGCCGCGCGCGCGGGCGTGCGGATCCGCGTCGCGGGCGAGGTGCACCCGGTGGACCGGGAGTTCGGCGCGCGCGAGGTCGAGCCGCGCCTCGCCCGGCCCCACGTCGAGTATCTCGGCCGGATCGGGCTGCGCGAGAAGGCGCCGTTGCTCGCCGGCGCGCGGGCGCTGCTCGCGCCGATCGAGTGGGACGAGCCGTTCGGCCTCGCCCTGATCGAGGCCATGCTCTCCGGTTGCCCCGTGGTGGCCTACGGCCGCGGCAGCGTGCGGGAGCTGGTCGAGGAGGGGGTGACCGGCTTCATCGCGCGCGACGCGGACCACCTGGTCGCGCTCATCCGGCACGGCGGCCCGCTGGACGACTTCGACCGCGCCGCGTGCCGCGCCCGTGCCGTGAAGCGCTTCAGCGCGGACCGCATGGTGCGCGACTACGAGCGGCTGTTCGAGCGGGTGCTCCGCGCGCGCGAGGCGGCCGCGGCCGCGCCGGCGGGCGCCGCGGTCGCTCCGATCCCCGGAATGGCGGGAGCCAATGGCGAGTCGGACTACGGCCTCGTCGCCTGACGCGGTGGCGGACGAGCGCACCATTCCGATGGAGGAAGCGGTGGGCTACACCTCCATCGACTGCGGGCACGAGCCGACCATCTTCGGCAAGCTCGTGCTCAAGCACGACCGCATCTTCCTGCTGCTGGACGAGCACGGCAACGTGGAGCCGCCGGGCAGCTGCGACCTGGGGCTGTTCGAGGACGACACGCGCATGCTCAGCCACTACGCGCTCTGGTTCGATGCGGGCGAGCCCGCGGTGTTGTCGAGCCAGGTGCCGGACGTCTACCGGGCCCAGATCGACCTCGCCATGCGCAGCACCGCGCTCGGCGTGCAGGAGGGCGAATCGCGCAGCGTGGTGCACGTCCGGCGCGAGATCCTGCTCGAGGACCGGCTGGTCGAGCGCGTCACGATCACCAACTACCTGACGCGCGGAGTGGACCTCTCCTTCGCGCTGAGGGTGGCATCCGACTTCGCCGACATCTTCGAGGTGCGCGGCTGGGACCGCGACGGGCGCGGCGAGTTCCTCGAGCCGCGCGTGGGCGAGCGCTCGATCGTCTTCGGCTACATCGGCGTGGACGGCAGGCCGATCCGCAGCGCGCTCCGCTTCGCCGAGGCGCCCGCCGCGCCGCCGGACGAGGTGGACCGCCGCGGCGCCCGCTGGCGGCTGCACCTCGAGCCGAACCAGTGCCAGACCGTCGAGTGGCAGGTGCTCACGGACTCGCTGCTGCGCGAGAGCGTTGCGCCCGGCCCCGCGGACACCGCCGATCCGGCCCTCGCGCCGTTCGAGGACGAGGACGAGGACGAGGGGGGCTCCGGACCCGGTGGGGGCGGCAAGGCCGCGCGGGACCTGGCCGGCGGGAACGGAACGGGCGGCCGGAACGACGGCCGCGCCCGGGAGCAAGGCGACGGGCACCGCGCGCCGCCGGGGCCGCTGTCCGGCCCGGACGAGTGGATGCACGGGGTGCAGCCCGGCGCGTCGCTGATCCGGCGCCGGGCGCGCATGGCCCGCGTCTACGAGGACTGGCGCGACGCGTGCGCCGGCTGGTCGAGCGACGTGGCCGAGTTCGACCTGGCCCTCGACCAGGCGGTGGACGACCTGCGCGCGCTGTACTCGGAGGCCGACGGGGAGCCGATTCTCTCGGCCGGCATCCCGTGGTACACGACGGCGTTCGGCCGCGATTCCATCATCGCCTCGCTCCAGACGCTGGCGCTGAATCCGCGCATCGCGCGCGACACGCTGCGCTGGCTCGCCCACCACCAGGGCACCAAGGAGGACGCGTACACGGAGGAGCAGCCGGGTCGGATCATGCACGAGCTGCGGCGGGGCGAGATGGCGCGCGCGGGCGAGGTCCCGCACACGCCGTACTACGGCACGGTGGACGCGACGCCGCTCTGGCTGATCCTGCTGCACGAGACCTGGCGCTGGACCGGCGATGCCGGCCTCGTCCGCGAGCTGCTGCCCAACGCCGACCGCGCGCTCGACTGGATCGACCGCTGCGGCGACCTCGACGGCGACGGCTTCATCGAGTACGCCCGCAGGAGCGACAAGGGGCTCGTCAACCAGGGCTGGAAGGACTCGACCGACGGCGTGCCGTTCCCCGACGGCACGCTGCCCCAGGGGCCGATCGCGCTGGTCGAGGTGCAGGGCTACGTGCACGACGCCAAACGGCGCATGGCCGAGCTCTACGAGGCCTTCGGCGACGACGAGCGCGCCGCCCGCCTGCGCCGCGAGGCCGCCGCGATGGCCGACCGCATCCGGACCCGCTTCTGGCTCGAGGACCTCGGCACCTTCGCCATCGCGCTGGATGGCGAGAAGCGGCCGCTCCCGACCGCCACCAGCAACGCCGGGCACCTGCTCTGGAGCCGCGTGCCCACGGACGCCCAGGCCGCACGCCTGGGCGAGCAGCTCCTCGACGACCCCATGTTCTCCGGCTGGGGCATCCGCACGCTCGCCGCGGGCCACCCCGTCTACAACCCGATGAGCTACCACGACGGCAGCGTCTGGCCCCACGACAACTCGCTGATCGGGCTGGGCCTCTCGCTCTACGGCCAGACCGACCGCGTGCTGCCCGTCCTCCAGTCGCTCTACGAGGCGACGCGCGCCATGACCTTCCGCCGCCTCCCCGAGCTCTTCTGCGGGATGCGGCGCGGCCACAGGAGCTCCCGCCCCGTGCTCTACCCCGTGAGCTGCTCGCCCCAGGCGTGGGCCTCGGGCGCCCTCTTCCTCCTGCTCCAGGCCGTCACCGGACTGCTCCCGGACGCGAACACCGGCGTGCTCCACATCCGGCAGCCCACCCTCCCCCGCTTCCTGCATCGCCTGCAGGTGGACCGCCTCCGCATCGGAGGGTCGGTCGTGTCGCTCCAGCTCAGGCGGCACGGCGAGAGGACGCTGGCCAACCTGCTCAACGTGGAAGGTGATGACCTGCAGGTGAGGATCGAGTTCGACTGACGCTGAGCGGGGGGAGCGGGCTGGCTCGGATTCACGCCGCTCTCGCGGCTCGGCGCATCTCCGCGGCTCGGCGCATCGCTGTGGCTCGGCGGCTGCCGGCCGTAGCTCCGGCCGCCGGGCGGGGCTTCTCTCTCGCGGGGTCGCGGAGGATTCGCAGAGCCGCGGAGCCCCACTTCCAACGCCCCCTCTCTCTTCTCCCCTCACCCCCTCCCTCACCCTGTACTCACCCCAACCCGAATCCCCACCCTCCCCCTCTCCCTCTCCCTCTCCCTTCCGTCCCTATCCCCCCGCGAGGTGCCGTAAGTATCGGTCGGGGTCGTTCAGGAACTCGCGCGTCAGGCGGACGTGCTCGAGCTCGTCGAACCGGACGGCGGCGGGCGGGACGCGGTCGAAGCTCAGGATCGTGGCGCCGGGGAAGCCGAGCAGGATCGGCGAGTGGGTGGCGATCACGAACTGCGCGTCCTGCGCGACCATGTCCATCAGCATGGCGATGAGGGCGAGCTGGTTCTGCGGCGAGAGCGGCGCCTCGGGCTCGTCGAGCAGGTACAGCCCGCCCGGCACGAAGCGCGACTGGAACAGCTTCAGGAACCCCTCGCCGTGAGAGCGGGCGTCCAGCGAGACGCCGTAGCTCCGCTCCAGCTCGGCGAGCGAGCTGGCGACGGGGCCCAGGGCCCGCCGCTTGTGGTAGTCCGACGCACCGTGCATCTCTGGGTCCGCCTCGAGCTCGGCGTTCCGCGCGGCCAGCTCGGCGCGCAGCTCGGAGGCCCGCCGCGCGAAGCCGAAGAAGTCCTCCGCCCGGAGAAAGAATCCTCGTCGCGTGCGACGATTCCACACGAGCTTCAGCCGCGCGCCGAGCCCCCGCTGCGCCCGCAGCGTGTCGTCCGCCTCGACCGGCGCCGCGCCCACCGCGATCGAGCCGGCTGCGGCCGCGAGCCCCTCGAGCAGCGTGGACTTGCCCGAGCCGTTCTCGCCGACGAGGAAGGTGACCGGGGTGGTCAGCTCGAGAGTTCCGAGGGAGCGGATGGCGGGGACGGAGAAGGGGAAGGCGTCGCCGCCGTCCGTGGGCGGACGGTAGGTGACCGAGCGGAGAGGAGGCCTGGTCTGCGGCATCCCGCATGGTAGCCGGTGGGCAACGCGAGGGGTAGATGCTCGGCGGGACGCGTCACAGAGGCGGGACCTGCGAGGCAGGACGACGCGGATGGAGGAGCCGGAGATGCGGTTGAGCGGAAGGTTGGCGGTGGGCCGATTCCGATGGGTGCTCGCGGGCCTCATGGCGGGGCTCGGTGGCGGCACGGTCGCCGTGCTTGCGGCCGCGTCGTTACCACCGCCCGGAGAGGCCGCCGCCGGCAAGGGAGCGGCCATGGGCGGGATCCTGGCGGCGTCGGCGTCGCCTGCGGCGGTCTCGTACTCTGGCCCCGTCTGCGAGGCGGTCTGGCACGATGCAGCGCGCGACCGCGACGTGCCGGTGCGGATCCGGATGCCGGCGGGCACGGGGCAGGTGCCGGTGATCCTCTTCTCGCACGGGCTGGGCGGCTCGCTCGACGCGGGCACGACCTGGGGCGAGGCGTGGGCGAGAAACGGCTTCGCGGTCGTGCACCTGCAGCACCACGGCAGCGATGATGCGCTCTGGCGCGGCAAGTCCCGTCCGGCGGCGATACTGGCGGCAATGCGCTCGGGGATGACGGCCGAGCAGCTGATCGCGCGCGCCGGGGACGTGCATTTCGTGCTCGACGAGCTGGCGCGCCGGCCCCGCGAGGGCCGCTGCGACCTCACGCGCATCGACCTCTCCCGCATCGGCATGTCGGGCCACAGCTTCGGCGCGCAGACGACGCTGGCTGTCGCCGGCGAGAGCTTCCCCGGGACCGGCGACGGTGCGCTGCGCGACGGGCGCATCCGCGCCGCCGTCGCCTTCAGTCCGGCGCCGCCGCGGGGCGCGAGCGAAGAGGCGACCCGCCAGGCCGTCGCGACCATCCGCATCCCCTTCTTCTCGCTCACCGGCACGGAGGACCAGGTCCCCGTGCTCACGCGCACCACGCCCGAAGAGCGGACGCTGCCGTACCGCTACATGCCCCCGGGCGGCAAGTACCTGCTCGTGCTGAAGGGCGCCGGCCACGCGGCGTTCGGCGGGCAGTCGCCGGCCGAGACCGGCCGCCGCGGCGGGTGGTGGGCGCGCCATGGCGCCGGCAGCGCGCCGCCCGCGCACGTGGACAGCGTCGCCGTCGCGTCCACGCTCGCGTTCTGGAAGGCGACGCTGCTCGGCGACCCCGCCGCGCGCGACTTCCTCACCGGCGGCGGAGTGCAGCGGCTGCTGGCGCCGGGGGATCGGTTCGAGAGCAAGTGAGGCGGTTCGGGCGCGAAGCGCCTCGGGCCGCCTCGGCGGGGTACCGATCGTGGCTGACTCGACCACCTGAAGCCCTTCCGGGCAATGGATGGGAGCCGCGGCCCCGCTATGTCACCACGTCGGGTGGGCCGTCCGGGCGGGTCCGCTGGAGCTCCGCGGCCGCCACGATCACCGCACCGGAATGGCCTCGATCAGGCCGTTCGGGACGGCGCGGCCGCTCTCGTCCCGCGTGATGCTGAACCGGGCCTTGCGGTACGCCGTCTGGAGCGAGGCATCCAGCCGCGCGTCCCCCGAGCTCCGCAGAAGCTTCGCCGCGGAGACCTTCCCCTCGGCATCGACCGCGAGCGCGACCGCGAAGATATGTGCGCCACTGTTCGATGAGGCGGTGCCGGCAAGCGCCGCCTTCACCGCCGTGTGCACCGCCTCCTCGTTGAGCGTCGTCGGAATCCGCCGGGGGGTGATGGCCTCGGTGCGGAGGAACGCCTTGGTCTCGAGGATGATGCGATGCATGTCTTCCTGAGTCGCATTGCTGAGCCGGACCGAGTCCGCCGGCACCACGTGCCCATTCTTCGCCTGGAACACGATCGGCACGGCGATCCAGACCGGCGTCGGCGTCCCCCGGTTGAGGGCTGGCTCGAAGCGCATCGAGGCCACGACGCGCAGCGCCGCCTGGTCGAGCGCCTCGTGGCCGCTGCCATCCTTATGCATGATCAACGTCTTCGCCACCTGGCCGTCCTCATCGATGTACAGCCACACCAACACCTTGCCGCCCACACCCGCATCCCGGAGCAGCGGCGGATAGTTCTCGATCAGCGCCTCCCGGGTCTCCGCGACGTTCGCGAGCTTCGGCGGGCTCGTGTAGGGGCGGTTTGGCGGTGTCCAGAACGCCTCCGCGGTGAAGTTGGGAGCGAAGTTGCCCGGCGGCGGAGCCTGGCCGGGACCGGCCACGCCCGCAGTGTCCCCGCCGGCCGCCGTCGCCCCGGTGGCCGCCCGCGCGCTCGTCGGCGGAGGCACGCGCGGCGCGTGCATGTTCACGTTTGTCGGCGCGTCGGGGTGCGGCAGCCCGCACGCGCCGGCGGCAAGCAGCGCCCCACCGGCCAGGGCGGCCAGCGCCCGGCGGCCGCGACGGGACTGCGGCGCCGCGGTCAGCGCCCGGATCCGGCGCTCCAGCAGCGAGCGAGGCTCGGCGAACGTCGCCGCCCACGCCCCGGCACCACCTCGCCGGACGACGTCCAGCAGCAGCGCGCCGTAGCGGTGGCGGTCCGCGGCGCCGCGCAGCACGCGCGCGTCGCAGTCCAGCTCCAGCGCCAGCCGGAGCCGGCGCGCCTGCCACCACAGCGCCGGGTTCCAGGGCGCAACCAGTAGCGCCAGGAACGAGAGCAGCAGCAGGCGCGGGTCCCCGGCGGCCACGTGCTCGCGCTCGTGCGCGACGATCATGCGGCGCGCGGCGTCGCCTTCCTCGAGCACCCACGCGGGCAGCACGATCCGCTGGCGCAGCAGCCCCACGACGGCCGGGCCGGTGCCGGCCGAGACCAGCACGTCATGGCCGTCCACGCGTGCCGGCCGCGAGGAGCGGAGTGCGCGGCGCAGCCGCCACGCCGAGAGGACGAGGTACGCCGCGAGCGCCATGCTCGACATGACCCAGAAGGCGACCAGAACGGGGCCGAACGGCTCCAGCCTCGCGTCCATCCGCGCCGCCGCCGCAGCGGCAGCCGCACGCAGCGCGCTCTCGAGCGCGCCCGCCTGGTGGATCCAGCCGGACAGCGTGGCAAGGAGCGCGGCGAGGCCGGTCGGCGAGGCCACCGTGGGGGCCGCGCCGGGCAGGACGCCGATCGTGCCGAAGGAGAGCGAGCCGCCCGCCGCGGCGGGGGAGGCCCGCAGCCACGCCGCGAGCGGAAGCGCCAGGGAGCCGGCCAGCGACAGAACCCACGCCCAGCGGCCGGGACGGCCGTAGAGGCGCGCCACCCGCTCCGCCCCGCCCGCCGCCGCGCCCAGAAGCAGCGCCACGGCCATCGTGTACAGCATCCAGTGCGCGATCATCGCTCTTCCTCCTCGATCCGCATGTCGAGGAGCGCGCGCATCCGGCGCAGCTCCTCCGCCGTGAGCCGCTCGTCCGCCACCAGCCCCGTCAGCAGCAGCTCCGGCCGCCCCGCGAAGAGCTTCCGCGTCAGGCGCCGGAGCGCGCTCTCGCCCGCCTCGTCGCGCGCCACCAGCGGCTGGTAGCGGTGCGCCTTCCCCTCCTCCACGTGGTCCACGTGACCCTTCTCCTCGAGCGTCCGCAGCACCGTCAGCACCGTCGTGTACGCCAGCTCGTCCGCGAGCGCCTGGCGGACCTCCGCGACGGTCGAGGGCCCGCGCTCCCAGAGCACCGCCATGACATCGAGCTCTCGGTCGGTGAAGCTGATCTCCATCGTGGCCTCCTACTAGGGTCGTAGTAGACGCTACCACGGCGTGGGCGGGATGTCAACTATGATCTTAGTAGACAGGCGGATCGGCGGGAGTAACGTGGTGCCGGACCTGGAGATGGAGGCTCTTGGGCGTGGAGCGGGCGAGGATTTTGTGGCGGGCGGCGGAGAGTGGGAGAGTGGGAGAGTGGGGGACCGGGCGACGTTCGTCGCGGGCGAGGACGCGCGGGCCCACGCCGGCTTCGCGGCGGCCGCGGGTGCGCCGGGCGCGCCCCGGGATCGTCGCCGCGCCCGGGACACGCGCGCGCCGCGAGCCCGGCCGCATCTCCCACTCCCCCACTCCCCCACTCTCTCCCCGTCCGGGCACCGCGCCGTCGGCCCGGCCACGCCTCGGGGGCACATGGAACGCCGGCCCGACCACCCCCCGCGGGCGCTGAACGCCGGCCCGACCCTCAGATCCACTCGGGCGCCTCCACCGTGCGGTCGCTCCGGACATCGCCGGTGTTGAGGGTGCCGGCGGGCTCGACCATGAGGATCCAGCACTCCTCGTCGGCGACGGGGCGGTGCTCGATGCCCTTCGGGACGATCAGCATCTGGCCTTCACCGAGCTCGAGGCTGCGGTCGCGGAGCTCCATGCGGAAGCGGCCGCGGATGACGAGGAAGAGCTCGTCGGCGTCGTCGTGCCTGTGGAAGACGAAGGGGCCCTCGATGCGGGCGATCTTCACGTGCTGACCGTTCAACTCGCCGATGATCTTCGGCCGCCAGGGATCGGTGAAGAGCGAGAACTTCTGCTGCAGGTCGATGACGTCCACGGAGCTCCTCCTGCGTAGGGGACCGCTCTGCTACTTCGTTCCCGGCGAGCGCCAGCGCGTACGGCAGCGCCCACTGGGCTGCATCGGGGTCTCCAGGTGGCGGTGGTCGGGATCGTGTCGGGCGGAGGTCAGCTCGAGAGGGAGCCGTCGAAGCGGGGGCGCGTCGCGTCGCGGCCGCACTCGATGACGAGCCCGTAGCTATCGGCGTCGCTCCCGCCCGGGCCGGACGTGGTGTCCGGGGCGGGGGCCTCCTGGCCGGGGTCGCCGTCCTCGCCGGCGGCATCCCAGGCGCCGGCCACGATGCAGAGCACGGTGCCGTCGCGGGCGGCGAGGGTGACGCCGTCGTCGCCATCGACCTGGAAGCGGAGGTCCTGCCTCCAGCCGCGTCCGAGAAGCAGCGAGAGGATGGTGTCGGGCGGCGTGGTGGTCGTGTCCACGTAGGCGAAGTTGCCGGTCCCGCTCAGCCGGCAGCCGGGGCGGGGGGAGGCATCGAGGTCGTCGAAGATCCCGGTCTCGCGGCGGGTGCGGACGTGGAGCACCCGTTCGGCGAGCGCGCGGGCGGTGTCGCAGGCTGCGGCCAGGTCGGGGGCCAGGGCGCCTCGGTCCCGGCGAGCGCGCGCGAGCTCGGCGCTGGCGGCGGCGGCGTCCGAGGCCTGGAGCGCATCGGCGAGGGAGTCCACGCCGGCGGCGCTGAGCGCGGCCCCGTTGCGGCGTGCGCCGTGCCGGGGCCCCGGGCCGCAGCCGGCGGCGAGCGCGATGGCGGTGGCGGCGGCGACGGCGCGCAGGGCGGGGCGCATCAGCCGAGCTCCCACGGCATCTCGGTGGCCAGCGGCCAGCGGGCGGCGATCTTCTGGAGGTCCTTCTCGCGCTTCACGTAGGTCTCCATGTAGCCGCAGCCGGCGCAGACGTAGTGCGTGAGTGGCGCGGGCGCGTTGAAGCCGCCGAGCGGGAGTTGCGACGCCTGGCCGAGCACGCGCCGACTGGCGTCCGTCCGCACGTTGCTGGAGCCGCACTTTGGACACTTGCCGCTTCGCATGACCCGGAGCCGGTGGAGGGTGGGATGATAGGACAAGATGGCGACGCCGCGGCGCGTGGCAAGGGGGGAATCTTGCAGCGGCGCGGCGGTCATCGCCATCTTGGTGGAGCGTTCTTCCTCCCACCCCCAGAGTCGAGCCGTGAGCTTCCCGAACGCCGCGCCCCGGAGCCGTGCGTCCGCCCTGCTGCGCCGCCATCCCACGCTGCTGGGCACCATCCTGGTGGTGGCCGTCTTCGCACTGGCGACGCCGCTCGCCGTCTGGCACCTGCGGCACGAGCGCGGCGACGCGGCAGCGCCGCCGGTGTCCGCGGATGTCGCGGTCGCGGCGGATCGCGCGCCGCCCGCCCCGGAGGTCGTCCCGGTGGAGGTGCTCGCCACGCTCGAGGCGCTCGCCCGCGCAGTGCGGAGCGCGGACACGGCCGCCGTTGCGCGCCTCTACCCCGCCGCGCCGGCGCATTTCCTGGACGGCTTCGGGGCGGTGCGGGCTCGCCTGGGCCCGGGCGGCACGCTCGCGCTCGGACGGGCGCGGCCGGTCGGCGCCGGCGGGGACCGGCTGGACGTCGAGTTCGTCCTGCGCGCGGAGGGTACGGCGGCGCCGGCGGAGATGCCCTTCGTGGCGCGGCTCGTGCGGTCGGGCGACGTCTGGAGGATCGAGACGCTGCGGCGGCTCGGGAGCTGAGGCGAGGATCATGCGGCCGGACTCCGAGGATACCCGATCAGCCCGGGAGCGAGCGGCGCGGGCCGCCCGTGGCGCGTTCGCGGCGTGGCGCGGCCACTGTTGCGCGCCGACACCGCCGGGCGGCCCGCGGATCGGCCGTGCCGGCGGCACCGGTTTCATCGCGGCGGCGGCGCTCGTCCTCGTCACGGGCGGCCCGGCGCTGGTCCGTGCGCAGGTGGACTCGACGCACCTCGTGATCCCGGGGCGGCTGGCCGAGCGCATGGACTCGCCGACGGACACCTCGCAGCGCTACGCGCTCTACCTGCCCTCCTCCTACACGGCCGAGCGAACCTGGCCGGTGCTCGTGGTGATGGATCCGCGCGGGCAGGCGGTCCCCGCGCTGCGGCTCTTCCAGCCCGCGGCGGAGCGGGACGGTTACATCGTCATGAGCTCCTACGAGACCCGCAGCGACGGTCCGGTCGATCCGAACGTGCGCGCCGTGAACGCGATGCTCGCCGACGCGCAGGCGAGCTTCTCCCTCGATCCCCACCGCCTCTACTTCGCCGGGATGTCGGGTACCGCCGCCGTGGCGTGGGGGATCGCCCTCGAGCTGCCCGACCGGGTGGCGGGCGTGGTCTCCGCGAGCGGCGTCGCCTCCGTGTTCAGGGACACGGCCGGCGCGCCGCCCTTTGCCTTCTTCGGCACGGCGGGGACGCACGACTTCAACTACGAGCAGCTCGTGGCCTTCGAGCCGCGGCTCGCGAAGTGGAAGACGCCGCACCGCCTGCGATACTTCGACGGACCCCACGGCTGGCCGCCTGCGGTGCTCTGCGCGGAGGCGCTCGACTGGCTGAGCCTGGAGGCGATGCGCGCGGGCACCGCGCCCCGCCGGACCGCCTGGATCGACTCGCTCTACGAATCCGAGGCGGCGGCCGCGCGCGCGCTCGAGGCCGCCGGCGACCTGCCCGGTGCCGTCTCGCGCTGGCGCGACATCGAGGCGTCCTTCTCCGGGCTGCGCGACGTGGCCGCCGCGCACGCGAAGGCGGAGGCCCTCGCGGCCGAGCCGGCCGTACGTACGGCCGCAGCGCAGCGCGACAGCTCGCTCGCCCGGGCCGGCCGCTTCGGCGCCCTGCTCGGCGCGGTCATGACGCGGATCCGCGAGGCCGGCGGAACCCCCGACCCGGACCGGCTGCGTGAGCTGCTCGGCATCGACCCGCTGCGCCGGGCCGCCGCCGACAGCACCGACGCCGCCGCCGCCGCGGAGGCGGCCCGCTTCCTGGCGCTGGTCTTCGTGCAGGCTGGGTTCTACCAGCCGCGCCAGCTCATCAAGGACGGGAAGCCGGGGTCCGCGCTTGCCGTGCTGCGACTGGCGGACGTGATCCGACCCGACCAGCCGGGCGTGCTGCTCCGCATGGCCCAGGCCTATGCGGGGATGAAGATGCCGCGCGAGGCCATGCTCTCGCTCCACCGCGCCGTGGAGGGCGGGCTCGCCGCCGACCTGGACGCCGACCCCTACCTCGCCTCGCTGCGCGGCGATCCGCGCTTCGCCGCGCTGGCCGCGCGCGCCCGCACCGCGCAATCGTCGAAGTAGGTCGCGACCGCTGGCCGATCGATCCATCGTCGAACGAACTCCGCCATGATGCCCCCCCACGGGTCCCCTTCGAGCGACGATTCGCCCGCCTCGCACCAGCAGCCGCCGCCGCGCCCACCCCGCGCCCCGCGCGAGCGGCCCAGCTGGCGCGCCGTCCTCTGGCTCCGGCGCCAGCGCGTGCGCGGCCGACGCCGCTTCATCTGGGCCTGGGGCGTCCTCCGGCTGGGCGTCCCGATCGCGGCGCTCGCGACGCTGCTCCGCTTCCTGGACGAGCCCTTCCGCTGGGTCCACTTCCTCGCGCACCTCGTCGTGAACGTGCTCGTGGCGGGCATCGTCGGCGGCTACGTCATGGGCGCCCTGCTGTGGGCGCTGGTCGTGGGGCGAGGCCGGCGGCCCCGACCTGCCCCGCCACGCCGCCCGTCGCGGGGACGCGGGGACACGCCACGATCGTGATCGCGCGCCGCGGCTGCCGGGAGGCGCCACCTCCGCGCCCGCCCGGCCGGCGGCGAAGGCGTCAGACTCCCGCGGACAGCTTCAGGACGTCCGTGGCCAGCCACCAGAGGCCGACGGCGACGATGGCGCCGGGGATGGCGTAGCGGACCCAGAGGTAGAGCGCGCGCACGGCGCGGCGGTCCGCGGCCCCGCCCTCGCCGTCGGCCAGCGCGGCGAGGGCGCGCGAGCGGTGCATGGCCCAGCCGACGGTGAGCACGGCCAGCAGCGAGCCGAGCGTCTGCATCCCGGAGCCGAAGGTCAGGTCCCAGGGGACGAACACGCGCAGGCTGATCATCGGCGGGAGGGAGAGGACGAGCACGGCGGCGGCGACGAGCCACGTCGCCTTGCGGCGCGTCAGGCGGGTGTTGTCGGTGAGCCCGGCGATGAGCACCTCGAACGCGGGCACGTCCGAGAGGTAGGCGGCGCCGAAGAGGCCGGCAAAGAAGAGCAGGCCGAAGGCCCACCCGGCGGGGATCCGGGCGAAGACCGCCGGGAGCGTCGAGAAGATGAGCGCGGGTCCGCTCCCGGGCTCGCCGCCGACGGCGAAGAGGGCGGGGAAGATGGCCAGGCCGGCCAGCAGCCCGGCGAGGGTGTCGGCGCCGGCGGTCCACGCGGCGTCGCGGACCAGGCGCTCCTTGCCGCTCAGGTAGGAGCCGTAGACGAGCATGAACGTACCGCCCAGCGAGAGCGAGAAGACCGCCTGCCCGAGCGCGGCGACCATCACGCGCGGCGTGAGGTCCGAGATCTGGAACTTGAGGATGTACCAGCGCAGCCCCGCGCCGGCACCGGGCAGGGTGAGGGAACGTGCCACGAGCACGAGCAGGATGGCGAACAGCGTAGGCATGATCACCTTGCTGGCCCGCTCGATGCCGCCGCGCAGCCCGCGCAGCAGCACGGCCACGCAGGACAGGATGACGAGCGTCGTGCAACCGAGCTGGAGCGCGAACGCGCGCGCCGAGAAGCCCGTCTCCGGCGGCAGCACGGCGGACGCGTGCAGGTCGATGCCGAGCGCGCCGGCGGCCTGCCCGGCCGCGTAGTAGAGCACCCAGCCGAGCACGTCCGTGTAGTACGCCGTCGCCGCGGTCACCACGAGGAAGAAGAACCACCCGACCTGCCGCCCGAGCGGCAGCCCGCCGCGCTCGAACGCCCCCACCGTACCGCGGCGCGTGGCACGGCCGAGCGCCCATTCCGTGGCCAGCGCCGGCACGCCGATCACGAGCACGACCGCCACGTAGAACAGCACGAACGCCGCGCCGCCGAACTTCCCGACCATGTACGGGAAGCGCCACACGTTCCCCAGTCCCACGGCCGCGCCGATCATCGCCATGAGCGCGCCGAAGCGGGAGCCGAACGTCTCCCGGAAGGCGACGTCGCCGCCGCCCGCCACCGGCGTGGCCGCGGACTCCGCGGCCACGCTCACGCGCCGTGCTCCAGCACCGCCGCCACCGCGTCCAGGGAGCGGTCCACGTCCTCGGTCGTCGAGTAGAAGTGGGGCGCCAGCCGGATCGCGGGCCCGCGCGCCGAGGCGAGGAGCCCGCGCGCCCGGAGCGCCGTCTCGACCGCGTGGCTGTCCCGCGCGCCGCAGTGGAAGGCCGTCGTCGCCGTCTTTCGCTCCGGCTCGGGGGCCCCCATCGGGCGGAGCCCGCGCGCGAGGCCGCCCTCCACCAGCCGGCGGGAGAGGACGGTGTTCCACGCCTCGATGGCCGCTGGGCCGATCTCGTTCAGCACCGCCATGCCGGCGCGCGCGATGGCGGCGCACACGACCGGCGGCGTGCCTGTGTCGAAGCGGCGCGCGCCGGGTGCCCAGTCCAGCCGCTTGGCGTCGAACGCGTACGGGTCCTCCCGCCCGAACCAGCCCGTGGCCGTCGGCTCGAGCCGCTCCGCGAGGCCCGGGCGCACGTACAGGAAGGCGATGCCGGGGACCCCGAGCAGGAACTTGAGGGCGCCGCTCGAGAGCATGTCCACGCCCAGCGCAGCGACGTCCAGGTCAACGGCACCGAGCGCCTGGTAGGCATCGACGTAGAGGAGCGCGCCCGCGCCGTGCGCCAGCCGCGCCAGCCCCGCGATGTCCTGACGGAAGCCCGTCTGGTAATAGGCGGCGCAGGCGGAGACGAGGAGCGTGCGCTCGTCGACCGTCGCCTCGTAGCCCTCCTCGGGGACGACTCCGTCGCGCACCGGCACCCAGGCGATGTCCGCTCCCAGCCGGCGCTGCGCCAGCCACTCGTGCGCCACAGTCGGGAACTCCGCCTCGCTGACCACGACCCGCCCGCGCGCCTCCGTGTACTGCAGCGCGCTCGCCACCAGCGCCGTGGCGTGCGACACCGACGCGCATACGGCCACGTCCGCCGCGTCCGCGTGGATCAGACGCGCGAACTCCGAGCGCGCCGCCTCCACCTCCGTCATCCAGCCGTCCCAATCCATCCCTACCCGGTCCCATCCGTCCAGGTAGGCCTCGGCCGCCGCGCGCGTCGCCTCCATCTGCGGCGCGTGCGAGCAGTTGTTCATCGGGATGGAGTGCGCGAGGATCGGGATGCGCGCGCGCCAGAAGCCGATGTCGTACGCGGGCGCCGCCGGCGCGGCGGTCTGCGGGTCGGGCATCCTTCGAGCTCCATCGAGATCGGGACGGGAGCGGGGCCGGAGCGGCCCCGGCTCGCAAGGTACGGTGGAGGAGGCCGCCCGGACCAGCCGATTCCGGCGTCACCCGTCCCGGCGAATCGCGGCTGCCGCGTCGGGCCCGGTGCGCTGGCGCCCGGGCGCCGTAGGCCGGCTACCGGGCTCGCCCAGCGCCGCGCCCGGGAGGTGCGGAACTCGCCAGTCGCCGCGCCCCGGACCTGGACTGGCGTGTCTTGCCTGCCTGGGCGGCACAACTCGCCGCTGGTTTCGCGGCGCCCGAGGGAGTGGCGAGTTCTGCATGCGTGAAGCGCACAACTCGCCGGTCGAAGGTGGCGACAGGCCGATCGGCAGGTTGTGCACCCTGGCGCGGCTGCCGCAGTCGGAGCCACGCGCTCGGCCGGCGCCGCACCTCCACGCCGCCGCCGGCGCTTGCACGGAAGCTCGCGCGTGTGCACCGTAGGCGGGCTCCGCGCACCCGCGCGCCGCACCCGTCCTCGCCGCCACCGGCTCGCCACGATGCCCGACATCGGATCTCCCTCCCCCTTTCCTCCCGCTCTCGTCCGCTTCGTGAAGCTGTTCGACGCCGGCGCCTTCTGGGAGAGCCACGAGGCGCTCGAGGGCGCCTGGCGCGAGAACCGCAGCGCCTTCTACAAGGGCCTGATCCTGCACGCGAGCGCGCTCGTCCACGCCCAGCGCGCCAACGCCCACGGCGTCCTGGCCCAGCTCGGAAAGGCCCGTCGCCACCTCCGCCCCTACGCGCCCGCCTACCTCGGCATCGACGTGGCCGCCGTGCTCGCCCACGGCGAGGAGTGTCGGGTGGTGGTCGAGGCGGCGCCCGGCCCCGAGGCGGCGCCCGGCCCCGAGGCGGCGCCCGTGAGCCCCCCGCGGCGGGGCGGGCCCGAGGCGCGGGCACCGGATGCCCCCCCTTCATGGCCCGCGCGCATCCCTCCGCTCGAGCTCACCCTCGATCCCGGTCTCCTCCGCGGCACCGAGCCCGAGCTCCGCGCCCCCTGAGCGCCGTCCTCGCCCGGGCGTTAGATTTCCCGGTGTACGTGCGGCGCCTGGCCGCGCCGTAGCCCGGGCCGGAGCCGGACCTGAATCGCCGACCCCGGACCCCGGATACCCGACCCCGATCCCCCGGCCCTCGGATGCTCACTTTCCTCGCCCTCGCCCTCATGGTGCTGTCCCTGTTCCTCATCCCGCTCGGGCTGCCGGGGATCTGGATCATGGTGGGCGTGGTGGCGGTGGGGACGATCTATCACGCCGTGTCGCTGCCGATCCTCGTCGTCGTGACCCTCATCGCGCTGGCCTCCGAGCTGGCCGAGTACGGGGTGACCAAGCGACTGACGCGGCGCTACGGCGGCTCGAACCGAGCCTTCTGGGGGGCGCTGCTCGGAGGCTTCCTGGGGGTCTTCTTCGGGCTTCCGATCCCGATCGTCGGCTCCGTGGTGGCCGGGATCCTGGGCTCGTTCCTCGGCGCCGGCGCGGTCACCTACTGGGAGACGCGCCACCTGCCGTCCGCGGGCCGCGTGGGGTGGGGCGTCGTGCTCGGCCGGATGCTCTCGGCCGCCGTGAAGATGGCCGCCGGGATCGCCGTCCTGGTCCTCGGCGGCGGGGCGCTGCTCCTGTGAGGGGGCCGCTGCCCGCCGAGCCGCTCGCGCTCCGGCGGGATGCGCGCGGCGTCGTATTCGAGCCGATCGATGCCGAAACGCTTTCCATGCAGCGCAACTGCCACGTCGTGCTCACCGCCGCCGGGCAGGTGCGGGGCAACCACTACCACACCCGCGCCACCGAACGGCTCATCGTGCTCGGCCCGGCCCTGGCCCGCTTCCGCATCGAGGGGAGGGTGGTCGAGGCGCGCGTTCCAGAAGGCGAGGCCTGGCGCTTCACCATCCCGCCGGGCGTCGCGCACGCGATCCGCGGCACGGGAGAAGGCCCGAACGTCATCGTCGCCTTCGCCACCGAGCCGTTCGAGCCCGGCGATCCGGACACCGTCCGCGACGTTCTCCTCTGAGGCCGTGTCGCGCCAGTGAGGCGCGTCGGGCCAGCGGCCGCGCCCCCCGGCGAGGCGCTGCGCGGGATCGGTCGCTGCCGGTCCTTCAGCGCGTCAGCACCTGCAGGATGCGGATCCCCCAGGACGCCGCCGCCAGCACCACCGGGAGCAGCGTGAGCCCGATCGAGAAGAGCATGCCCTGCCGGAAGAGGAGCGGCGCCGCCTCCGGCGCCTCCTCGCGCCACACCGCTCCCATCAGCGTGTCCAGCCCCCAGCCGGCCGTGTAGCACACGTTGGCCATCACGCCGTAGAGCACAATCGCCTGCCACGGCACGAACAGGTGCGCCGGGTGCGGCGGCAGGATCGCGAACACCTGCACCACCCCCAGCGAGATCACCCCCGTGCCGCCGACCAGCACGTTGTAGATGGCACGGCGCGACTCCCACCACACGAGCCGCGACACCCACGTCCGTCGCAGGTCCGGCAGGGGGTAGAAGAGTCGCTCGATCGCCCGGTTCATGGTATGGCCTCCGCGGGATTCAGGATTGCGGGTTTCGGGGATTGCAGGGTCCAGGATCGCAGCGCCCGGGGACCGGCGTCCTCACCAGGGTTCAGGTCACGTCCAGCAACGGCGCTCGGCTCCTGCACTCCTCCTCCTCGAGAAGATTTCGTCTGCTGGTGCCCTGCTGTCAAGTACTTTGTGATGCAAAGGCCGCGCCGCCGCGGGCGTTGGCGTGGCCGGCCCGGCGCCTGCATCTTGCGCGCACCATGAGCACGGCCGACGATCCGCTTCCGCCCGATGTGACGCCCGAGCTGCCCTCCTCGGCCTGGCGCCTGATGCTGGCGGCGCTGGGGCGTCTGCCGCAGGGCCTGCTGAGCCGCGGGTTCGGGCGGCTCGCGGACCTGCCGCTCCCGGGGCGCGTCCGGCGGCCGGTGCTGGGGGCGTTCGCGCGGGCGTTCGGAATCGACGTCGCGGAAGCGGAGCACCCGCTCGAGGAGTATCCGACGCTGGGGGCGTTCTTCGTGCGCCGGCTGCGGCCGGGGCTGCGCGGGTGGCCGGAGGATCCGGCGCGCGCGGCGTCGCCGGTGGACGGGGTGGTGGGGCATGTCGGGGAGGTGGCGGACGGGAGAGCGGTGCAGGCCAAGGGCCGGCGGTACTCGGTGGCCGAGCTGCTGGACGACGCGACATCGGCGGCCCGCTTCGAGGGGGGCGTGTTCGTGACGCTCTACCTGAGCCCGCGCCACTACCACCGGATCCACGCGCCCTGGCCGGGGATGATCCCGCGGGCGCGGCACGTGCCGGGTGCGCTGCTGCCGGTGAACGCGGCGGCGGTGGCGCACGTGCCGGACCTGTTCGCGCGCAACGAGCGGCTGGTCTGCTACGTGGACGGGGCGGCGGGGCGCGCCGCGGTGGTCGCGGTGGGGGCGTACAACGTCGGGCGCATCTCGGCGGCGTTCGACGTCGCGTGGAACGCCCCGCGCGGCGGCGGTACATGGGTGACGAACCGGCCGGGCGCCGTGGCGGCGACGCACGAGTACGACCCGCCGGTCGAGGTCGGTGCGGGCGAGGAGATCATGGCGTTCCACCTGGGATCGACGGTCGTGCTGCTGTTCGAGCGCGGGCGGGTCGAGTTGGCGCCCGGCATCGTCGCCGGGGCGGAGGTGAGGGTGGGCGAGGCGATGGGAGGTCCGCCGCGGCGCGCGGGAGGGAGCCGCGCGCGGGCGGGGTCGTGACGCCGGCGCCCGGGCTAGCGGACCTCGAGCAGCTCGACGTCGAAGACCAGCGTGGCGCCGGGCGGGATCGCGCCGCCGGCGCCGCGGCTGCCGTAGCCGAGCTCGGGCGGGATGACGAGCTTGCGGCGGCCGCCGACCTTCATGCCCGCCACGCCCTCGTCCCATCCCTTGATGACCCGACCGGCGCCGAGCGGGAAGCTGAACGGCTCGCCGCGATCGACGCTGCTGTCGAACTTGGTGCCGTCCTGCAGGTAGCCGGTGTAGTGGACGGTCACCTGCTTGCCGGCCCTGGCCTCCTCGCCGAAACCGCCCTCGACCTCGCGGTACTTCAGTCCCGACGGCATCGTCGTCATGTCTTCTTCGGCCATCCGCGCCCTCCCTCGTCCTCGTCGTCGTAGATGTGAACGGTGATCCGGCCGTCCGGGCCCGTCCAGCCGCGGTACATGCCCGGTGTGTTGAACGGCGCGGCGAAGCTGCCGTCGCGTCCGAGCGCGATCACCCCACCCTCGCCTCCGCGCTCCACCAGCACCCGCCCGACCACGTGCTCCGCCGCCTCGCGCACGCTCTGCCCCAGGTAGCGGACCCGAGCACAGATGTCGTAGGCGACGACGCCCCGCATGAAATCCTCGCCCGTCCCCGTGGCGGACACGGCGCAGCCCTCGTTGCTCGCGTAGGTGCCCGCACCAATGATCGGGGAATCCCCGATCCGGCCGGGATGCTTGTTGGTAAGGCCGCCCGTGGAGGTGCCCGCCGCGAGGTCGCCATGCACGTCGAGCGCCACCGCGCCCACAGTGCCGTGCCGCTCGTCGGGCCGGCCGAGCCTGGCCACCGGCAGCCCGGCCTCCTCCGCCGCGCGCGCCCTGCGCATCGACTCCCAGCGGCGCTCCGTGAAGAAGTAGCTCTGCGGCACCAGCTCCATTCCCTGCTCGCGCGCGAACGCCTCCGCGCCCTCGCCGCCAAGCAGCACGTGGCTCGAGCGCTCCATCACCAGCCGCGCCAGGTCGATCGGGTTGCGGATGTGCGTCACGGCGGCCACGGCGCCGGCGCGCAGGGTACGCCCCTCCATGATCGCGGCGTCCATCTCGTTGGTGCCCGCGCTCGTGAAGGCGGCGCCCCGCCCCGCGTTGAAGAGGGGCGAGTCCTCCAGGACGTTCACCGCCGCGTTGACGGCATCCACGCTGGTATCCTCGGCCGCGAGGACGGCGTGACCCGCCCGCAGCGACTCCGCCAACGTGGAGCGGTACGCCGCCTCCAGGCGCGGCGTCATCTCGGAGCGCGGGATGGTCCCGGCTCCGCCGTGCACGACCAGCAGGAAGCGCGGCTCCACCGGACCTCCTCGTTGCGGTGCGGCCGAGCGGAGAATGTCGGCCGCGTCGCGGGCCCGTGCAAGCTCCGGCGGCGTCGTGACGCTAATTGATCTCGGAGACCTGGAAGAAGAAGATCACTGTCGAGTTGGGCGGCACGTGGATGCCGTAGCCCGTCTGCCCGAAGGCGAGGGCGGGGGGAATGACGAGCACGCGAGAGCCGCCGGCCTTCATGCCCTGGAGCCCGTCGATCCACCCCTGCAGCGCGTTGTCGCTGTCGAGCGTGACCGGCTGGAGCGTGCCCTGCGCGAACTGGTACCCGTCCGGCGTGTAGCCGGAGTAGGTCGCCACGATGAGGTCGCCGGCCTGGACGAGCCGGTCGCCGCTCCCCGCCTCCAGGTCCTGCCAGTAGACGCCCGAGGCGGTCTGGTGCATCGACGCGAGGTCGATCCCCAGCGCCGCGTTGTAGTCGATCTTCGTCGGGTCCGACCAGTCCTCCGTCGGGCCCGTGACGCTGTAGCTGTAGCTGCTGCACGCCGTGGCGGCGAGGACGACGAGCGGAAGGAGGACGCGTCTCATGGGAGGCTCCGGAGTAACGGGTGAACGCTGAAAGCTCGCCCGCCGGCGCGAAGGAATCAAGTGCGCGCGCGGCGCGGCGTCAGAAGAACACGCTCAGGGATACGTAGCCTGAGGCGGGCACGACGCCGAACTCGGAGCCGAGCCGGGCGGCCAGTGGCCGGACCGTGCCGTTGCCGATGCCGAGGAAGGCACCCGCCCGGAGCGAGGCCTCGTTGGAGAGCGACACCGTCGCCGCCGGCGCCACGAGGACGCTGCCGTCCCGCAGGTCCGCGAGCGCGAGCGCCTCGAGCGAGACGAGCGGGTGCGCCTGCCAGCTCGCCTGGAGCGCAGCCACGTCGCGCCCCAGCACCTGGAGCTCGCCACGGCGGTACGGCGCGGACCCCAGCACGCCGCCGAGGTCGTCCGCGCCCGCGGCGCCGAAGCCGTCGTGCTGGAGCTCGGCGACCAGGTAGAGGTCCCGCTCGGCCACCGTGAAGCGACGGTCCACCCCCACGGTGCCGCGCAGCGCCGCCCCGCCCGCCCGCCCCGCCACCCCGTCGGCCGAGCGGACGGACGCCTCCGCCCGCAGCGCCCAGCCGCCCAGCGAGCCGGACGCGCCCGCGGCCGCCGCCGCCCGGTCGTGCAGCACGCCGCCCCACGCGGAGAGCTCCCACGAGGCCACCGTGCTCCGAACCCGCGCGAGCGCGGTGAGGTCCGTCCCGAGCGGCGTGCGGGCGGGGCGCACCACGGCGTCGAGCTCGCTCAGCGGGCCCGGGAACACCTGCAGCCGCGCCGCGTCCACGCCGGGCCGGTACTCGCGGAAGGGGTCCGACGGGTCGAAGGGCGCGAACGGATCGGCCGGCGTGAGCAGCAGCGTGGTGGCCCAGGAGATCGCCTGCCGCCCCACCTCGAGCCGCGCGCGCGCGCCGAGCGGCGCCGAGAGGCTCAGCCGGTCTACCCGGTGCCGCCAGCGCGTGTGGCCGTTCTCCGCCAGCATGCCCTGCAGCGCGAGCCAGTCCGTGCCCGCCGCCTCCACGCCCGGCGTGAGGAGCCCCGGCGTCCCGCCCCTCTCCGACCACGCGAGCGTCTGCTCGTAGGCGGCGTCCAGCCGCGCCGGCCCCAGCCGCGGCGAGGCCATGAGCCGCAGCCGCAGGAACTCGCCCGCCCCGCCCTCCGTCAGCGGCGTCCGTGCCGTCGCCGACGCAATGTCGAGCGCGTAGCCCGAGATCCGCTGCGCCCCAGCCGCCCCGCCCGACAGCGCCAATGCCAGGAGTGCCGCCCCCACGCCGCTCGCGAGAGCGCGTGCGCTCGCGCGCCCGGCCGTTCCCCGCCGCCCGTCCCGCGGCCGCCGCCGGCGAGCCCGCGCACCCCGGCGTCCCGCCGTCCCCGCGTCGCCTGCGGGATGCATGGTGGCTCACTCTTCCGGGAACGGCGTGTCGTGGGCCGTGGAGCCGGCCGTTGCCGGCGGGGCGCGGCGCTCGTCGTCGGCGATCTGGCCGTCCACGAGCTGGATGAGCCGGTGCGCGCGCTCCATCACGTGCGGGTCGTGCGTCGAGAACAGGAAGGTCGTGCCGTGCTGGTGGTTGAGCCGCTCCATCACATCGAGCAGCGCGGCGCTGGTGTGGGAGTCCAGGTTGGCGGTCGGCTCGTCCGCCAGCACGATCGCCGGATCGCCGACCACGGCGCGGGCCACCGCCACCCGCTGCTGCTGGCCGCCCGAGAGCTTGCCGGGGCGCCGGTCCTCGAGCCCCTCGAGGCCGATCTCGCGGAACAGCGCCTCCACGCGCCGGCGCCGCTCGGCCGCCGGGACGCCGCGCAGCAGGAGCGTGAACTCCGCGTTCTCGAGCGCCGTGAGCACGGGGAGCAGGTTGTACGCCTGGAAGACGAAGCCGATTCTCTCGAGGCGCAGCCGCGCGAGCGCGGACTCGGACAGCTCCGTTAGCTCTTCGCCCGCCACCTGGACGCGTCCTTCGGTGGGACGCGTGAGCCCACCCAGCAGGTTCAGCAGCGTGGTCTTACCCGAGCCGGACGGGCCCGCCATGGCCACGAAGTCGCCCCGCTCGATGGCGAAGCTCACACCCCGCACCGCCTGCACCGGCGCGGGCTCCTGCGGGTAGGTCTTCCACAGGTCCTCGACGCGGATCGCCGCGTCCGTCACGGGCTCGCTCATCGGTCGAATTTCATCGCCTCGGCGACGTCGATGCGCATCGCCTGCCAGGCCGGGTAGAGGGAAGCCAGCACGCCGATCACGGCCACGAACGCCAGGCTCTGCACGACCTGGATCGGCCGGAAGATAGGCACCAGCACGGGGTCCACGATGGCGCCGGAGACGGTGATGTCCTGGCTCCACAGCGCCGACAGGTCCAGGCCGTGGCGGAAGAAGCCGAACGTCACGCCCAGCCCGAGCAGGATGCCGAGCACCCCGCTCGCGACCGTGAGCAGCAGCCCCTCCGTGAAGACGACGCCGCCCGTCTGCCGCCGCGTCAGCCCCAGCGCGCGCAACACGCCGAACTCCCGCGTGCGGTTGAGCACCGACATGAGGATCGAGTTCAGGATCGCCATCGCCACGATCCCGAGCAGCACGACGTGGAAGACGTAGTCGCCGAAGTCGTCAATGCGGATGGCGGCGTCCAGGTCGGGCGAGGCCTGCCGCCAGGACAGCACCCGCACGCCCGCCAGCGCCGCGGCCCGCAGCGCGGAGACCACCCCGTCCGTCTCGAACACCGAGTGCAGCAGCACCGCCACCGTGGTGGCCCCGCCCCGCGCGCCCAGCCACGAGCGCGCCGTCTCCAGCGGGATCTGCACGAGCCCCTCGTCCATCTCCGGTATGCCGCTCCGGAAGATACCGACCACCCGCACGAGCTGCCCCTCGATCTGCCCCCCGGCCGCCTGCGCCGTCAGCACCAGCCGCGAGCCGACCTCGAGGTCGAGCCGCTCCGCCAGCCTCTGGCCGATGTAGACCGCCAGCCGGTCCTCCGGCTCCAGGTAGCGCCCCGCCACCTTCCTGGCGTCCAGCTCGGAGAAGGCCGCCTCCGCCGCCGGATCCACCCCCTGCACCTGCACCGCCACCGCCCCGCCCGGCGCGCTGGCCAGCCCGCTCACCGAGAGGCGGGGCGCCACCGCCGCCACCCTCCGCGCCACGGCGGGCGCGGCCAGGGCGCGCCGGGCGCCCGCCAGCTGCGCCGGCGAGAGGCGGTCCGAGAGCGCGGCGCTCTTCAGGTAGCCCGGCGCCTGGAGCGCCACCTCCCCCGCCGCCAGCCGGACGCCCGACTCGATCCACTTCTCGTGCGCGCCGTCCGCGATGGCGCGCGACATCATGAGCAGCCCGAGCCCCAGCACCATGGCCGCCATGGTCAGCACGCTGCGCCGCGCCTGCCGCAGCACGTTGCGCCCCGACAGCCGGAAGAGCAGCCCCAGCCGCAGCAGCGCCCGCCCGCGCCCGCGCCGGCTCATCGCCCCGCCAGCGCGTCCGCCGGCGGCACGCGCGTCGCGCGGTACGCCGGGTAGAGGGCGGCGAGGAGCGCCGTGATGAGCAGCGCCCCGGCCGAGACGAGCGGCGCCTCCACCGAGTACTCCACCCGCAGCACGGGGCGGATCAGCGCGCCCGCCATCGTGAAGCCGCCGACCACGGCGCTGAAGTCCGGCGGCGAATGGTGGAACCAGACGAGCAGCGGCGCGACGAGCACCGCACCCCCCGCCAGCGAGAGCAGCCCCAGGATGAGGCCCTCGTACAGCACGGTCCGCGACACGCCGGAGCCCGTCGTGCCCAGCGCCCGCACCACCGCGAACTCGCGCCGCCGCTCGAACGTGCCCATGAGCATCGTGTTCGCCACGCCGAAGATGGCCATGATGAAGACGATGCCGACGATCAGGATGTTGCTGGAGTCGGCCAGGCGGGCATACTCCGAGAGCTCGGGGCGGAACGTGGGCCACGCGTCGACCTCCAGGCTCCTCGCCGGATCGGCGGCCGCGGACGGCGCCGCCGAGGCCGCGGCGTGCGCCACCGCCCCCGGCCGCGCCGTCCAGCCGGAGCGGCCGAGCAGCGCCGCCAGCGAGTCCGCCACCGCCGGCGCCTGCCACGGCTCCGGCACGGCCGCCGCGATCTCGTGCACCCGCCCGGGATCCAGTGCCAGCAGCCGCTGCAGCACGCCGATCGGCAGGATGGCGTAGGCGCCGTCCACGCCGACCATCCCCGTGTGGTAGATCCCCGCCACCCGGAACAGGTCGTTGCCCATGGAGCCGTCGGCCGCCGGCGCCACGAGCACCACCTCGTCGCCTGCGGAGACATGGAGCTTGCGCGCCATCTCGTCGCCGATGGCGATCTCGCTCCGACCCGACCGGGGCGCCGCGCCGCGCACGATCGTGGAAAGCAGCCGCGAGACCCGCGGCTCGAGCGACGGATCCACCCCGACCAGCGCCGCCGCCACCGTCTGCTCCCCCGCGCTCACCAGCCCACCGCCGTAGACGCGCGGCGCGGCCGAGCGCACCCCCGGCTCCGCCGCCACCGCCCGCACCAGCGCGGAGACGTCCGTGCCGGCCTCTCCCCCCAGCGTGGCGTAGAGCCCGCGCTCCGGCTTCCAGTCGCCTTCGTGGACCTGCACCTGCCCCGCCAGCAGGCTCGTCCCGTTCTCGACCATCTCCACCGTCGTGCCATCGGAGATGCCCACCATCAGCACCGACGCCACGTAGCCGAACGCCAGCGCGGCCGCCGTGATCAGCGTCCGCTTGCGGTTCCGCCACAGGTTCCGCCAGGCCAGACGCCACCACACTCGCCTCACCGCCTCAGCCCCGCGCGCGCAGGTTCCGGAGCGAGAAGAAGTCCGGCGCCAGCTTGACCCCGAACTCCAGCGACTTGTAGCGTAGCACCGTACGCTCCGCCGGCTTGTCCGCGGGCTGGATCGTCATCGTCGCCGGCACCAGCCGCCCGCCCATCCGTGTGAAGTCGCTGAACGTGATCGTCCGCACCAGGGTGCCCCGGTCGTCGTAGTAGCGCGCCCACTGCGGCATGAGGTCCGCCTTGCGGACCCGCTCCACGATCTTCCCCCACACCACCGCCGCCTCCGGCTTGGGCGTCAGCACCAGCTCCCACGCCTCCGCGTCCCCGCCCGGACCGAACGCAATATCGTAATCCTCGATCACCCGGCTCTCCTTCACCAGGTCGTCGTTCGTGAAGTGCGAGCCCATCCACGACCCCATCATCAGCGACGGCGGCACCTTGATCGTCCGGTCCACCCGCGGCAGATAGTTCCACACCTCGTCCTTGGACTTCAGCGTCGCCGTTCCCGCCTCCTTCGCCGGCGCCACCACCCGCACCAGCGCGTACTGCGTCCCCAGCGACCACACCCGCATCTCCAGCGAGCGCGACCAGTGCGCCGTCACGATGTCCATCACCATGTCGCCCCGGCTCGACTCCCCCCGCAGCAGCCGGTCTACCCGGTCCGCCAGCTCCTTCGCCGTCTGCGCCCGTGCGGGCACCGCCAGCAGCACCATTCCCAGCCAGGCGACGACGATGCCCGCCCGCCACCGCGCCCCGCCGACGCTCGCCGCCCGCCACCTTGCCGTCCCCGATTCGTCCATCTCCATCCGTCCCTTTCTCGCCGCGCGCCCCCGCACCCCCCAGCCCCTCTCACACCCCCAGCATCCTCCGGAACAGCCCCATCTCCCCCTGGATCATCCGCTCCCGGTCCGCCGGCGAGAGATGCTCCCAGTGCTCCAGCAGCCACCGGTCCGCCGCCTCCCCCAGCGCCAGCGTCATCTCGACCAGGAACACCCGCGGCAGGTCCGTCCGCACCACCCCCAGCTCCTGGCCGCGCGCGATCGTGTCCTCCGTCCACCGCCGCACCAGCCCCCAGACACGCACCGTCGCACCCCCGCCCCGCGACTCCAGCCGCAGCCGGTAGAACGAGCGCGCCAGCTTCACGTACCACGCGTTGCTGTCCAGGTACTCCGCAGACCGCCGCACCAGCCGGTCCAGTGTCGGCCAGAACGTCTCCGCCGTCAGCGACCCCAGCGTGAACCCGCCCACCAGCCCCAGCATCCGCGCCGTCGCCCGCTCCACCACCGTCGAGAACAGGTCCGTCTTGTCCTCGAAGTAGTAATACAGCGACCCCTTGCTCTCCCCCGCCCGCTCCACGATCCGGTTCAGCGACGCGCTCTCGTAGCCGCGCGCCGCGAACTCCTCGGCCGCCGCCCCCAGGATCCGCTCCTGCCGCTCCTCCTCCAGCCTGTCGAATCGGTTTCCCGCCATCGTCGCTTCTCACCCTCGTTCAGTCGGTTGGACCGCTCGGTCCAAACACAAGGATGGACAGGACGGTTGGCTGCGGCAAGGGTAGCGCGGGTTGTCGAGCTCCCTCCGCGTCGGGCGACCTCTTCGCGCGAGGACGCTTCGTCGTCGGATGCCTTCTAGAGAGAGGTGCGCCGGCAGCCTCGGGAACGCGCGCCTCTGCCGAGAGAGAGGCACACCGGCACCTGCCGGGCGCCGAGCGCGCTTTCGCCCGCCTGCGGGGGGGCCTATCTTCCGGAACCTCGCCGCCTCGGCGCCCGTGAATCCCGGAAGAGATCCGATGATGCCGACCCCGATCCGTGCGCGCGCCGGCGCCGCGCTTCTCGCCGTCCTGGCTCTTCTCGGTGGCTGTGCCGCGCCCGCGCCCAGGCCCGCTCCCGCGCCCGCCCCGCGGGCGGATCTCTCGGCCGCGGGGCGCCTGCCCACCGGGGCACGTCTGGACCCGGTGGTTCCGGGCACCCCGGCCGGCAACTTCCCGCTCTCGATCGCACTCGCGCCGGACGGCCACCACGCGCTGCTGCTCACGAGCGGCTGGCGCGAGCAGGCCATCGAGGTCGTGGACCTCGATGCGGGGCAGGTGACGCAGACGATCGTGCAGCCGGCGGCGTTTCTTGGGCTGGCGTTCGCGCCGGATGGGCGGACGGTCTACGCCTCCGGTGGCAACCAGGACGCGATCTACCGCTACGGCTGGGCGGACGGGCGGCTCTCCGCGCGCGACTCGATCTCGCTGGCGCCGCCCGACACGGCGCTCGCGGCCAATCCGGCGGCGCCCGGCGTGACTGCCGTTCATGGCCGCCAGTCGGGGAAGCACTACCCGGCCGGCCTCGCGCTCTCCGGTGATGGCAGCACGCTGTACGTGGCTGAGAACCTCGGCGACCGGCTGGCGGTGGTTGATGTGGCGAGCGGCAGGGTGATCCAGGGCTTCCCCACCGAGCGTTACCCGTACGGGGTGGCGGTGGGCCCGGACGGCCGCGTGTACGTCTCGGCGTGGGGCGGCCACACCGTGTCCGTGTTCGCGCCGACGGGCGAAGGCGGGCGCGTCCGTCCGCTCGCGCGGATCCGGGTCGGGAGGCACCCCTCGGCGCTTGCGCTCTCGGCGGATGGCGCGCGCCTCTTCGTCGCCTCCTCGACGACGGACCGCGTGAGCGTGGTGGACACTCGCGCCGGCACGGTGGTGGCGGAGCTCCGGGATGCGCCGCCGTCGGGGCCGGACGAGGGGAGCACCCCGGACGCGCTGGCGCTCTCGGCGGACGGGCGCCGCCTCTTCGTGGCGGAGGCGGACGCGAATGCCGTCGCCATCTTCGATCTGAGCGCGGCGACGTCCGGCGTTTCGGCTGCGGCGGGCGACGACTCGCTGGCCGGCCGGCTCCCCGTGGGCTGGTACCCGACGGCACTGGTCACGAGCGGCGGCGCGCTGCTGGTCGTGAACGGCAAGGGCTTGCCGCCCACGGCGAATCCCGGGCTGCCCCAGCCGGGGCACCGGACCCCGCCGGATTCGCGCGACTACACCCTCGGGCAGCTGACGGGGACGCTCATGCGGGTGCCGGACGCCGCCGGGCTGGGTGGCGCGGCGCTGGCGCGTCTGAGCGCCCGGGTCGAGCGGGCGAACGGCTGGGGCACGCTCGGCCGGGCCCACGTCG
This sequence comes from uncultured Gemmatimonadales bacterium, assembly GCA_963708135.1. GTDB lineage: Bacteria > Gemmatimonadota > Gemmatimonadetes > Longimicrobiales > RSA9. The sequence continues at coordinate 4,348,985 of OY970192.1, forward strand.
GGCGCGACGCCTACCCGCCCTTCGAGCACGTGCTCTACGTCATCAAGGAGAACCGCACCTACGACCAGGTGCTGGGGGACCTTCCCGGCGGCGACGGCGACACCGCGCTCGTCTTCTTCCCGCGCGCGGTCACGCCCAACCACCACGCCCTCGCGGAGCGGTTCGGCATCTTCGACCGCTTCTTCGTGAACGCGGAGGTCAGCGCGGACGGCCACAACTGGTCGACCGCGGCCTACGCCGCGGACTACGTGACCAAGACCGTCGCGTCCAACTACTCCAGGCGCGGCCGCAGCTACGACTACGAGGGCACCAACCGCGGCCGGGCGGTGGATGATGACGAGGACGTGAACGCCCCCGCCAACGGCTATCTCTGGGACCTGGCCGCGCGCGCGGGCGTCGGCTTTCGCGACTACGGCGAGTTCGTGCACCTGGCCACCCCCGGCGGCGAGCCGGTGCCGGACGGCGACAAGCCGACGCCCGCTGACGTTTACGCCGGCAACAAGCCGGTGCTGGCCGGGCACGTGGACCCGCGCTTCCCCGGCTTCGATCTCTCGATTCCCGACCAGGCCCGCGCCGACGAGTGGATCCGCGAGCTCCACGAGGACGAGCGCTCCGGCGAGATGCCCGCCCTCGAGATCATCCGGCTGCCGGACGATCACACGGCCGGCGCGAGCGCGGGCATGCCCACGCCGCGCGCCTTCCTGGCGGACAACGACCTCGCCCTCGGCCGCATGATCGACGCGCTCTCGCACAGCCGCTTCTGGAAGAGCACCGTGGTCTTCGTCCTCGAGGACGATGCCCAGAACGGCCCGGACCACGTGGACTCGCACCGCTCGCCCCTGCTCGTCATCTCGGCCTACAACCGGCCCGGCGTGATCCACCGCTTCGCCAACACGACCGACGTGCTGGCCACCATCGCGGACATCCTCGACCTCGGCTCGCTTTCGCAGTTCGACTACTACGGCCGCCCGCTGCACGGCATCTTCGCCGAAAGCGCGGACCTCACGCCGTACACGGCGGTCCAGCCGTCCGTGGACCTGAGCGAGAGGAACCCCGCCACCGGCGTGGGCGCCATCGAGTCGCGGCGGCTACGCCTCCACCGCGAGGATGAGTCCGACGACGATCTCTTCAACCACATCCTCTGGCGCGCCATCAAGGGGCCCGACGTGCCGTACCCCGGCGCCCGCCGGGCCTCCACACTGACGCTGCAGCACGGCGGCCGCGACACCCCGAACCCCAGCCGCTGAGTCCCGGGGGTCGGAACCTCTCGCCGGCCGCCGTGTTTAGAGTACGACCGGCCTCCGGCCGGATCCCGGCCCACCGCCCCAGACATCTCGGGAGGTGTTCCGCCATGCCCGCCGTCCCGAACGGACGCGGTCCTGCCCGTCCCACTCTTCGCCTCGCCGGCGCCTGCCTGATGCTCGGCCTGATCGGGGTCGCCCCGCTGCGGGCGCAAGGCGCCTCCGATTCCGCCGCCGTCATCTCCGGCCGCGTGGTCAATGCCGAGACCGGACACCCGCTGCTCGGCGCCGCCATCTCGTTCGGAAAGAAGGGGCGCGAGGTGCTCACCGACAGCGCCGGCCGTTTCGCGGTGCGCGTCGCTGCCGGAACCTACCCGCTGCGGATCTCGCAGCTCGGCTACCGCGACCAGTGGCGGGCGATCGACATCGACGCCGCGGCACGACCCGCCAGCCTCGAGGTGCGGCTGGAGCCCGACCCGGTGCTGCTGGAGGGGATCACCGCCATCGCGGACCGGTTCCGCGCCCGCCGCAACGCAGTCTCCGTGGCGGTGCGCGCCTTCGACCGGCAGCGGCTGTTGGCGACCGGAGCACAGAACATGGCGCAGTTCCTCGAGGAGGATGCGTTCCTGCACCGCGCCGCTTGTCGGGGCGGCAGCTTCTCGGACGTGTTCCTGGACTGTGCCTGGGTGCGCGGCAGGGCCACGCCGATCCAGGTCTACATCGATGACATGCCCAAGCTCGGCGGCCTGAACGAGCTCGCCATGTACCACCCCTCCGAGATGTACCTCATCGAGGTTTACGCCGGCGGCAGGCAGGTGCGCGCCTATACCACCTGGTGGGTCGCGTTCAGCGCGCGGCATCACATCAGGCCACAGCCCGTGATCCTGTACTGATCCGATCGCCACTCGGTCCGAGCCCGGGCGCCCCCCTTCCCGCGCCAGTTTGTCTTTGCCCGACCCCGCCCATATTCTTTTTCCCGTGGCACCTTCGTGAACGCGAACCATCGCCGCGGCACGCTCCCGCCAGGGAGTCGCCGCGGCGGGGCGAGGTTGAATGTCCGAGAACGTCGAACGCACGCTGAACCATTACGCCCTCGTCGCCTTCACCGACGCCTACTGGGCGCTGGACGCGGAGGCGCGCGAGACCTTCCACGCGGCCTGGCTGTCCGGGATGCGCAATGCGGCGGCCGCGGTGCACCTCTACCAGGTCTTCCCCACCGAGACCGACGCGGACCTGCTCGTCTGGAGCGCCGTGCCGGCGGACGAGGTCGGCGCCGCCGCGCGCTTCTTCGAGGCGTTCGCGCGCGCGACCAACCCCTGGCGCCGCTACCTGCGCCTGACCACCACGCTGTGGGGCTACACGAAGCCCTCGCAGTACAGCCGCGCGCAGCGCTCGCCACAGGAGCTGGAGCCGTTCTCGGCCGAGAGGAAGCACTACCTCACGATCTATCCGTTCGTGAAGACGGCCGGCTGGTACCTGATGAGCCGGGACGCGCGCCAGGGCATGATGAACGAGCACATCCGGGTCGGGAAGCAGTACCCGGAGATCCTGCAGCTGCTGCTCTACTCCTTCGGCGTGCAGGACCAGGAGTTCGTCGTCGTGTACGAATGGACGACCTGCGCCAGTTCTCCGATCTCGTCGCCGACCTCCGCGCCGTCGAGGGCCGCAAGTACACCGAGCGCGACACGCCCCTGCACGCAGGCGTCTGGAGGCCGGCCGAAGAGACGCTGGCGCTGTTCCGATGAGCGCCACGCCAGGCGACGCCGCCGCCGATCGCGCCGGGCGCGCCGCGGTCCCCGCGTCGCCTTCCGCCGCCGAGCCGACCGAGCGTTTCCTGCGCGCCTGCCGCGGCCTGCCCGTGGACGCCACCCCCGTGTGGTTCATGCGTCAGGCCGGCCGCTACATGGCCGAGTACCGCGAGATCCGGAAGCATCACACGCTGCTCGAGATCTGCGCGCAGCCGGAGCTCGCCGCCGAGGTCACGCTCCAGCCCGTCCGCGCCCTCGGCGTGGATGCCGCCATCCTGTTCGCCGACATCCTGCTCCCGCTCGAGCCAATGGGCATCGAGCTGGAGTTCGCGAAGGGCGAGGGGCCCGTCATCCACAACCCGGTGAGGACCGCGGGTGACGTCGCCGCGCTCCGCCACTTCGAGCCGCGCGAGTCGCTCGCCCACGTCCTCGACGCCATCCGCATCCTGCGCCGCGAGCTGCCCGCCGGCGTGCCGCTCATCGGCTTCGCCGGCGCGCCCTTCACGCTGGCCAGCTACCTCGTGCACGGCGGCTCGAAGGGCGGCCTCGCCCGCGAGGCAGTGGATGCCAGGCGCTTCATGTACGAGCGGCCCGCCCTCTGGCACGAGCTCATGGCGAAGGTCGCCGGGGTGGTCGCCGACTACCTCGTCGCCCAAGTCGAGGCGGGTGCGCAGGCCGTGCAGCTCTTCGACTCCTGGATCGGAGCCCTCGGCCCCGACGACTACCGCGAGTATGTCGCGCCCCATTCGGCCGCCATCCTGCACGCCGCCGCGGCGACGGGCGTGCCCGTGATCCACTTCGGCACCGGCACCGCCACGCTGCTCGGCGAGATGAAGGCGGCCGGCGGGGACGTCATCGGGCTTGACTGGCGCACGCCGCTCGACTGGGGCCGGAAGACGCTCGGCGAGGCGGTGCCCGTGCAGGGTAACCTGGACCCCGTCGCCCTCTTCGCCCCGCGCGCCGAGCTCGACCGCCGGATCCGCCGGATCGTCGAGCAGAACGCGGGCCGCCCCGGCCACGTCTTCAACCTCGGCCACGGGATCCTGCAGGGCACGCCGGTCGAGAACGTGCGCCACGTGGTCGAGCAGGTCCACGAGCTTTCGAGGACCTAGGACATGCCACACCGCGTCGTCATCGTCGGGGGCGGCATCGCCGGACTGGCCGCCGCGCACCGGCTGGCCCGGGGCGGGGACGGCCTGGAGGTCACGCTGCTCGAGGGCGAGGACCGGCTCGGCGGGAAGATCGCGACGGAGCGCACGGACGGCTTCGTGCTCGAGAAGGGGCCCGACATCTTCCTCGGCAGCAAGCCGGGCGGCGTCGGCCTCGCCCGCGAGCTCGGGATCGAGGATCGCCTCCACGGCGTCCGGCGCGAGCTGCAGAAGACCTTCATCATGCGCGACGGTCACCTGCTCCCGATGCCCGAGGGGCTGACCGGCCTCGTGCCCGCGCAGTTCGGTCCCTTCATCCGCACCCGGCTCATCTCCCCGTTCGGCAAGATGCGCATGGCGGAGGACCTCTTCATTCCGCCGCGCCGAGGCGGCGGCGACGAGTCGCTGGCCAGCTTCGTCACGCGCCGTCTCGGCCGCGAGATGTACGAGCGGCTCGTCGAGCCCCTGCTCAGCGGGATCTATGCCGGCGACGGCGAGGAGCTCAGCCTCGCCGCCACCTTCCCGCAGCTGCGCCAGCAGGAGATCGAGCACGGCTCGCTCGTGCGGGCGGCGCTCACCGCCCGGCTGCGCGCCGTGGGCGGCGGCGCGGCATCCGCCGCGCGCCCGGCGGCGGGAGACGGCGAGACGGCGGGGCAGGCCCCCGGGGAGAGCGACGCGCCCCGCCCCAGCCGGCCGGCGGGGCGTGCAGGGTTCCTCTCCTTCCCTTCCGGCCTCGCGGAGCTGTCGGAGGCGGCCGAGCGCGCGCTCGACGGCCGGGTGCGCATCGTGCGCGGCGTGCGTGCCACGCGCCTGTCGCCTCCCTCCGGAGAAGCCGGCCACTGGACGGTCGAGCTGGCGGACGGCTCCTCGCTTCCCGCCGACGCAGTCGTGCTGGCCACCCCCGCGTACGTGAGCGCCGAGCTGGTCGAGAGCTTCGACGCCGCCCTGGCCGGGCCGCTCCGCGCGATCCCCTATGTCACGACCGCCACAGTCTCGCTGGCCTATCCCCTCGGCGACATCCCGCGTGCGCTGGATGGCCACGGCTACGTCATCCCCCGCATCGAGCAACGGAGCGTGCTGGCTGTGACCTGGAGCTCGAGCAAGCTCCCGTACCGCGCGCCGGAGGGCTGGGTGCTGCTGCGCGCCTTCCTGGGCAGCGCGCGCACGGCCGAGGACCTCCCTCCGGGCGACGACGCCCTTCTCGAGCTCGCCCGCGCCGAGCTCCGCGACACCATGGGGATCACCGCCCCACCGAGCCTCAGCCGCGTCGCGCGCTGGGACCGCGGCATGCCCCAGTACACCATGGGCCATCTCGACCGCATCGCCGTCATCGATGAACGGGTCGGCGCCCACGCCGGCCTCCATCTTGCCGGCGCCGCCTACCATGGCGTCGGCATCCCGGACTGCATCGCCTCCGGGCGCGCCGCCGCCGAGAGGATCCTCCAACGCCGGGACCGGAGCCCATCATGAGAGCCGCCGCCGCCTTCGCCCTCTGCGCCGCCGCCCTGCTCCCCGCCTGCGCCGGGAAGCATGCGGCCGCGCGGGAGCAGCAGCCGCCCACGGTTCTCGAGGTGCAGAACGACAACTACCTCGACATGGACGTCTTCCTGCTGCCCTCCGGCGGCGCCCGCATCCGCCTGGGCGAGGTCACCGGGCACAGTACCGCCCGGCTCACGATCCCCGCCCGCTACATCTTCGGGCCGACGCCGCTCCGCTTTCAGGCGCACCCGGTCGGGAGCGGCGCCAACCCGGTCACGCAGGAGATCCAGGTCAGTCCGGGCGACACCGTCGTGATGCAGATCCCGCCCGGCGGCTGATGGAGCGTTCCGCCCGCACCCCGGAGGCATCGTGCTGAACCTCACCGGCGCCGCGCGGGAGCGCGTCCTCGATCTCGTCCGGCAGCTCGGTGCGGACGCCCCCGCGCTTCGCATCTCCGTATGCCAGGGCGGCAGCCCGCTCGCCCCCGAGTACGACATCACCCTCGTCGAGGCGGAGGATGCCCTGCCCGGCAATGTGACGGTCGAGCAGCCCGGCTTCCCGGTCCTCGTCGAGCCGGGCGCGGCCGAGCGCCTGCAGGGTGCCGCGCTCGATTTCCAGGACGGCGCCTTCCGGATCCGCGAGGCCGCGGCGGCCGCGACCGGCGGCGGCCCCCTCGCCGAGCGCGTCCGCGACCTCATCGAGCGCCGCGTCAACCCGGCCGTGGCGGCACATGGCGGCCGCATCACTCTGGTGGAGGTGCGCGACGACGTCGCCTACGTCCGCATGAGCGGCGGCTGCCAGGGGTGCGGCATGGCGGCGGTCACCCTCCGCCAGGGCGTCGAGCGCATGATCCGCGACGCCATCCCCGAGATCCGCGGCGTGGCCGACGTGACCGACCATGCCACTGGCGCGACCCCGTTCTTCGCGCCCGCCAAGTAGCCGCGCCGCCGGCCCCCGCGCTCGCCTCATCTCTATTCGGACCCGCTACTTATTTCCGGCGCGCGCGCCCGGCGCCTCGTCGCGGGGACGCGGCCCTTCCCGCCGCCCGCTCCGCAACTCGTTGGCGGACCGCATCCTGGCCGGCCAGACCGGGGCGCCGGCGCGGGCGCCCCGCCTTCGCCGGGTGCGGGCGCGCCATTTGCCCCCATCCCCGCCCGGCGCATCAGCGATACACCTCCCCGGTACTCTCACAAGGACGCTACGGATGAGTGGACGGCCGACGGCCAGGAGCGTGCGTGCCGGCAGCGCGCGCAAGCTGCGCATCGCGGCGGCGGTGGCGCGGGAGGCGCTGCTCGACGTGCACGTGGTGCGTGCGCTGGAGCTGGTGGAGCTGGCGCGCGGCCGCGTCGAGGCGGTCCGGATGCTCGACATCTATCGACGGCTGCACCACCTGGACGACGCGGTGATGTCGAGCGTCTCGAACCGGGTTCTCGCCATCCTCGGCGAGCAGGCGCTGGAGACGGTGATCGCGCCCGTGGACGAGGACGCCGAGGCGGAGCGGCCGAGGCGGATTCCGGCGCGCACGCTGCGGGGTCGCCTGCGCGCCCTGCTGGGCGGCGGGAGGGTGCACTTCTCGCTCCGGCGCCAGGTGGATCTCCACACGGGGCGGACCGAGATCGCGCTCATGCAGGTCCACGCCGAACACGCGTTGCGGTTCGCCGACATCCTCCTCGCGGAGGCCACGGCGGATGAGGCCGTGGCGGTCTACCGCGAGATGCTCGGCGTGCGCGACTCGCTGCACGAGACCCTCTATTTCCTGATGCTCAGCCGCATGAGCGAGCAGGAGGCGGCGCGATCCGGCCCCGGCGGCGATCCCGCCGTGGTCCCGCCGAACCTGCGCGCCCGCGGCCTCGCCCTCTTCTCCTGACCTCTCGACCTTCTCGATTCCGGCGCGACGCCGGCGCGACGCCGGCGCTCGCCGGCGCCCCGGCCGCGCCGCGCCCATGGGAACCCTCCCGCACCTGCGGCAGTACCACCGGCCGTGATCGAGACACGGGCCCTTCATCGCTACGCCTGCCTGCCGCTGCCGGCACTGCTGCTCTCGCTGCTCGCCGCCACCACGATGGCCGCCGCGGCCGGGGGCGCGAGCGCGCAGGGCGTGCCGCTGCGGGCGCGCGGGGTGCCCCCCGGCCAGGTGCTCACGGGGCGGGTGCTGGATGCGGCCACCGGACGGCCGCTTTTCGGGGCGGTCGTCGGGCTGCCGGACCTGGGCGTCGAGGCGCAGACGGACAGCGTGGGGCGGTTCGTTCTGCACCGGGTGGGCGCCGGGACGCACAAGGTCTACGTCAGCGAGATCGGCTACCGTGACCTCCTCCAGCGGGTCGAGCTCTCTCGGGATGGCGCCGACCTGCGGGTCGAGCCGGACCCGGTCCTCCTCAAGGGCATTGCGGTGCTGGCCGATCGCTTCCGCGCGCGCCGCGAGGCCGCGCCATACGCGGCCGTCGCCTTCGACCGGGAGACCCTGCTGCGCAGCGGCGCCGCGGACATGCGGGAGTTCCTTTCCAACGTCGCCGGTATCACCCTCGTGCCGTGCCCCCGGGAGCCGTTCGCCACCTGCGCGCTCGTGAATCGCCGGCCCGCCCGCACCGCCGTCTTCGTCGACGAGCGCCGCGCCTACGGCGGCATCGAGGAGCTCACGTCCTACCTCCCGTCCGATCTGTTCCTCCTCGAGGTCTACGGCGAAGGCCGCATGGTGCGCGCGTACACCGGCTGGTGGTTCGCCCGCAGCGCCCGCAAGCGCCTTCTGCCCGTTCCCCTCTTCTGAGCCCCGCCGACGCCCCCCCTGAAACCCACACCCGTCCCCGCCGTAAGGATTTCCGAGAGCCCCATCACAGGAGGCAGACCATGACCGACTCCAGCGAGCCCGGTGGCAGGCGGGACGTCTTCGAGGAGCTGCAGGCCCGCATCGATGCCGCCATCGAGGAGCTGCGCCCGAAGATGAAGAAGGCCTTCGACGAGCTGGACGAGCGCGTCGATGCCGCGCTGCGCGACGTCCGCCCGCGCGTCGAGGAGGCCAGGCGTGGCGTCCGGCCGCGCCTCGATGAACTTGTAGAGGATCTGCAGCCGCGCGTGGATGGACTGCTCAGGACCCTGCAGGAGAGGATCGCGGCGCTCCGCCGCGATCTGGAGCGCCGCGCCGAAAGTGCCGCGGAGCGCTCCGGTGAGGGCGAGCAAGGCACCGGCCCAGCGCCCGGCGGGCCCCCGCCGCCGCCCCCTCCGGCCGAGCCGCCGCCCCCTCCGGCGGAGCCCCCGCCCCCTCCAGCCGAGCCGACGGCTCCCCCGGCCGAGCCGACGCCGCCGCCGGAGCCGCCCCCGGGCGGTCCGCCGCCGCCGAAGCGGCCGCCGCGGACGCCGTGATGCGCGAGGGCGGGCGCCCCGATCCCGGGCGCCCGCCCTCTTTCCTGCCCTTCGAACCGGCCCCGGAGCCGCGCTCGGCCCCGGGGCACCGGCTCGCGCTGCTCAGTGGCAGCGCAGCGTCTTTCCGCGCACCGCGCAGGAGACGGTCTGGCTTGCGCTGGCGGAATCCGTGTCGTTGCTCGCCGTGAGCGTCACCGTGAAGGTGCCTTCGGCGCCGTAGGTGTGGCTCGCCGTCACGCCGGTAGCGGACGCTCCATCGCCGAAGGTCCAGCTGAAGGAGCTCGCGCCGGTCGATGCGCTCGCGTCGAAGGCGCAGGTGGCGACCTGGCAGCTCGTTGTGAACGAGGCAGTGGCCGTCGTGCCCCCGCCGCCGCCGCCGCCCCCGCCGCCCCCGCCGCCCGAACCCGTGACTGCGGCGTACGTGTTCAGTCTGCCGCTGCCGAAGTGGCTCGCATCGCCAATGTTGTCCGCCGTGCCCAGGATCCGGTCGCGGAGGGCGGCGCCGCGCAGGCCGTCCTTCGATGCCACGACGGCCGCCGTTCCGGTCACCTGCGGCGCGGCCATGGAGGTGCCCTGGAGCCACTCGTACCCGCCGCCCAGGTAGGCGCTGTAGATGCACCCCTCGGGCGTGGTGTTCGAGTAGCACTCGCCGCCTGGCGCGGAGATGTCCAGGCCGGAGCCCCAGTTGGAGTAATAGGTGAGCGTGTCCTGCCAGTTCGTCGCCGCCACGGAGATGGCGTTCCGGTCGCACGCCGGGCAGGAGACCGTCGAGGTTCCGTCGTTCCCGGCCGAGGCGATGACGAGGGCGTCCTTGCCGGTGGCGTAGGCGATCGCGTCGGATTCCGCCTGCGACTCGCTCGCGCCGCCGAGGCTCAGGTTCATGGCCACCACGCCGTAGTCGGCCGCGGCGCGGATCGCGTTGACGATGGCGGTGGTGGGGCACCCGCGCTGGCCGCACACCTTCTGCACGTAGACCTGCACATGCGACGCGGCGCCGCTCACGCCCGCGACCCCCACGTGCTCGCCGGCCATGGTGCCCGTCGTGTGCGTGCCGTGGCCCTCGTCATCCGCGGGGTCGCTGTCGTTGTTGTACCAGTCCTCTCCGGCGATGAGCCGCCCCGTGAACTCCGAGTGCGAGAAGTCCACTCCGGTGTCGATGCTGCCGATGACGACAGCGGTCCCGCCGGCCCCGTAGGTGCTCGACACGTCAGCACCCGACGCATCCTCGTCGGCATCCGTCGTCGAGGCGTAGGAGGACGGCAGCGGGCTGCCCTTCGAGCGGCCCGTCGTGAACAGCATGTTCAGGCCGCCGGGGTTATGGAACGCCCAGAGCGTGTCGGCGGTCGGCTGGCGCAGGTAATTCGGCTCGGCGTAGACGACACGGGAGTCGCGCGAGAGGCGGGCCGCCAGGGCGCGCTCGTTACCGGCCGCGCCGTGCAGCACGACGAACGCGTTCGCATAGCCGGACCGGCCTACGGTCACCCCGTTCGCGCGGGCAATGGCGGCCACGTCCGCGCCAGGCGCGGACTTTACCACGATCTCACCGGGCACGACCTGCTCCGCGGCGGCGGCCATGCTCATCCGCGGCGCCGCGGGCGCGGGCGGAGGAACGGTGGGCGACTCCGAGCACGCCGCGGCGCCAAGCGCCAGCAGCGCGACGAAGGAAACGATACGCATCACGGGACCTCCGGGAGGGGCTCCGGCGCTCGTGAACGCCCCGTTTGGGTCAGGGGCCACGCCGGGAAAGGGCGCATGCAACACGTTTCTACTTAACGAAGCGTCGGCGGCGGGTCAACTCCCATGCTGCCCGGGCCGGGAGCGAGGCTGCGGGTTTGCCGGGGATGCGCGCGAGGGCGGGCCCCATGGGGGAGCGTCCGCCCTCGTGTCCGGTGCAGAGGTCCCGGCGCCGCGCCCGCCGCTCCGCCCCAGCCGCGCGGGCGGCACGGGGCGGAGGTGCTAGTGTAGTGTCTGCCAATTGAGTTGATTTAACAAGACTCCGAGCGTACTGCGGTGAGCGCCTCGCGTGCACGCTGGATCTTGCGCAAGATGTCCTCGCCTTTGGCTCGCCACCGGTACGGCTTGGGATGGAGCTTTCGTTCGGCCAAGTAGCTCTCGATGTCACTCACCAGCTCGCGTACGCTGGAGAAGCTGCCCTCCCGAATCACGTCCTGCGTCAGCTCTCCGAAGAAGCGCTCGCCGAGATTCAACCAGGACGAACTGGTCGGCGTGAAGTGAAGGTGGAAGCGCGGATGCTTCGCAAGCCACTGGGTTACGCTCTCTTGCTTGTGCGTGCAGTAATTGTCCACGACGAGGTGTAGATCGAGATCCTTGGGCGTCTCCCGATCGATCTGCTTGAGGAAGCGAAGCCACTCGACGTGCGTGTGACGCTCTTCCGTGCGCGCGATCAATTTGCCGTCGAGGTAGTTCAGTGCAGCAAACAGCGTGATGGTGCCGTGGCGGGTGTAGTCGTGGGTCTTGGTGCGAATCTCCCCGACGCCGAGGGGTAAGCCCGGTTGGGTGCGCTCCAAGGCCTGGCACTGGCTCTTCTCGTCACAACACAGGACCAGCGCCCTCTCGGGCGGATCGAGATACAGCCCGATCACGTCCCAGAACTTCTCCTCGAAGCGCGGATCGTTCGACAGCTTGAACGTCTGCGTCAGGTGCGGCTTGATCTCGTTTGCCCGCCAGATCCGGTGCACGCTGTCCGGCGAGATCCCGACCTCACGGGCCATCGTGCGCACACTCCAACGCGTGCACGGCTTGGGCGGCCGAGTCGCCCGCGTGATGACCTGCTCCACCTTGTGCGCCGGGATCGAGGGGCGCCGGCCCCGTCCTTTTCGATCCTTCAGGCCGTCCAGGCCTTCGCGCTCGAAGCGTTGGGACCACTTGTTGACGCACGTGGCGCTCACGCCCAGCTCCCGCGCCACCTGCACCTGGCCGAGACCGCGCCCGCGCCGCAGCACGATGGCGGCACGAAGGCTGTCGCGCTTGGACACGCTGGGCGCCTTCACACGCCGCTCAAGCTCTTGCCGTTCGGCGTCGGTGATCTCGATCTTGGACACAGGTCGCGCCATGGCGCAAGGATACGCCCGGCGCCTCCTACACTAGAGCCCGTCGCGGGAGGGCATGTCGCGGAAGTACCGGAGCGCCTTCAGACCGAGCCAGACCAGCACCACCACGATGGCGAGCTTGAACAGCAGCACCAGGATGAAGCCGACCACGGCCCCGATCATGGCGAACAGCACGCGCGCCACCAGCACCCCCACGACGGCCAGGACTCCGCCTCCCACGAGCTTCATTGCCAGCTGCATTGCGTCCTCTCCTCGGCTCGGCCCGGCTCAGATCTCGGACTTCGGGTTGAAGTGCTGCCACGCCTTCAGCAGCAGCCACCCGATCAGCAGCAGGGGAACCACCCGGAAGATCAGGAACAGCCCCACGCCGAGCACCACGAAGACCAGCCGCAGGGCGAGCAGCACCACCGCGGCGATGATCACCCAGGTGATCAGCTTCCCGAGCAGCGTGCCGCCGCTCTTGCCGGTCACTTCGTCCGTCATCGCTTCCTCCGCGTCAGGGACCAACTGCCGGGATACCCTACGCAGGAAGTCCCGTTCGAGATTCAAACCCTCGCGCCGCGGGCGGGCGGCGGCGAGATTCAGGGCGCGCTGCCGCACCAATCCTATCGCCCCGGAGGGGTGAACGTCCATGCCCGGTCGTCCCTACATCCTTGCCGAGACCCCGCTGCGCGTGCTCCAGGAGACCCGCTGGGAGGTGGCGGTCCTGCCGTGGGGAGCTACGGAAGCGCACAACCTGCACCTCCCCTACGGTACCGACACGCTCGAGTCGGAGCGCGTGGCCGCCGAGTCCTGCCGCGTGGCGTGGGAGCGAGGCGCGCGCGTGGTCGCGCTTCCGGCCGTGCCCTTCGGCGTGAACACCACCCAGCTCGACATTCCGCTGACCCTCAGCCTGGATCCCACCACGCAGCTCGCCGTGCTCGGCGACCTCGTCGCCTCGCTCGAGCACCAGGGCATCCCGAAGCTGGTGATCCTGAACGGCCACGGTGGCAATGACTTCCGCTGGATGGTCCGCGAGCTGTATCCCCGCCACGAGCTGTTCGCCTGCGTGATCGAGTGGTGGAAGGTCGCCGACGCGGCTGCATGGTTCGACGAGCCGGGCGACCACGCAGGCGAGCTCGAGACCAGCGTCATGCTGCACCTGGCCCCCGAGCTGGTGCTGCCGCTCGAGCAGGCCGGGTCCGGTCATGCCCGCCCCGCCGCGCTCGAGGCGCTCCGGCGCGGATGGGCCTGGACGCCGCGCCCCTGGACGCGCGTCACCGACGATACGGGCGTCGGCGACCCGGCCGCCGCCTCCGCCGAGAAGGGCCGCGGCTTCTTCGAGGCCACGACCGGCGCGATCGCCGAGTTCCTGGTGGAGCTCGCCGCCGCGGATCCCGATGCCATCTTCGGCGGCGCGGAGGGGCCGGGGCTCCCGCGCGCCGACCATGGCCCCCACGGCTGACGGCGCCCGCCGGCGGCGCGTCCGCCCCGGACCTCAGCGGCCGTCCTGGCCATTCCGGAGCGCCGGGGCCGTGCCGGCCACCACCACCTCCAGCCGTGCCTGTGCGGTCCGGAGCGCAGCCTCGACGGCCGCCGGCGTAGCGGCGCGGGCGAAGACGAACCCGAGGTAGCGGTTCCCCTCCGGGAGCGGCCGCAGCTCCGAGCCGGCGGGGATCGACAGCACCACGTCTTCCACCCCCTCGACCTCGCGCGCGGCGGCCATGCCGCGGACCTCGGCCAGGATACCCGCCCGCGGGATCGGCAGCATGAGCACGCCGCTCGCCCGGAGCGCGGGCGTCGCATCGACCGGCAACCCCAGCGCATGGCGGATCACCAGCGTTTCGAGCGAGGCGACGTCCCCGCCGCCGAAGCGGAGCGAGCGCGAGCACAGGCCGCCGATCGTGCGCGGCGCCACCTCGAGCGGCCACGCGCCTGCGTCGTTCCAGCGCAGCTCGGCGTGGATCGGGCCTTCCCGCAGCCCGATCGCTGCCGCCGCGCCGGCCGCCGTCCGCTCGAGCTCCGTCTGCGCCGCCGCCGGCAGCCGCGAGGGCGTGATGAAGAGGGTCTCCTCGAAGAACGGGCCCTCCAGCGGGTCCGGCTTGTCGAAGAGCGCGAGCACCCGCAGCCGTCCGGACTCGAGCAGCCCATCCAGCGCCACCTCCTGCCCCGGCACGTAGCCTTCCACAAGCACCCTCTCCGCTGCCGGGCCGTGCGCGCGCCGTACCTCCGGCTCGGCGAGAATACGCGCGATCCGCCGGAACGCGCGCGCGAACGAGTCCGCATCGTCCGCGCGGATGACCCCCCGGCTGGCGGACAGCGCGGTCGGCTTCAGCACGCAAGGGTAGGCGACGTGGCCCGCGGCGCCTTCCGGGTCCGCTCCGACTTCGAAGCTCCTGAACCATGGCGTCGCCACCCCGGCCGCGCGCAGCGCCGCGCGCATGGCATCCTTGTGTCGGGCCGTGCGCACCGCGGCGGGCGGATTGTGCCGCAGGCCCAGCGCGGCGGCGGCCGCGGCCGCCACGGCGACGCCCTCGTCCTCCGCCGCCAGCACGGCATCCAGCGGCCGCTCCCGCGCGAGCGCGCGGATGCGCTCGACCGAGCCCGCCACGTCCGCCAGGTCCAGGTACAGCGTCCCGCCCGGCGCTTGCGCCGCCAGCGTCTGCCGATGGTCCGAGCCCACCACCACCTCCGCGCCCACCACCGCGGCCGCGGCGAGGAAATCCGCCGCCCGGTAGCTCGTCCTGGCCAGGATCAGCAGGATGCGCGGCATCGGACCTCCGGCGTCCGGCCCGTCGAAGGGCGGGAGCGCCCGGCAAAGAGTAGCGGGTGCCGGAAAAAAGTACGCGCTCGCCACGCCGGCGGCCACGTGGCGCGACCAAGCCGACGGCCGCATCCGCGACACGGCCGGCGCGCCGGCCTGCGCTCGGCGCCCGGGGCCGCGGGCGCGGGACGGATCCGCCCGCCGCCGGGGTACGCCAGTTGCGAGACGCACCTCCTCCGGCCGCAGCGGACTCCTCGACCGTCCTCCGCACGCCGGCTTTTCCGGGAGCCCCACCTATGCCCGAACGCTACAGGACGCGCAGGCTGAGCGCGGATCTCCGGCGGCAGCTGGATGTCGCCACGGCCATCGCCACCGAAGAGCTGATGGCGGCCCACGCCATCCACGTGCTGGAGCTGGTCGAGCTCAGCGGCGCCCGCGTCGCGCCCGAGCGGCTCGTGGAGATCTATCTTCGGCTCCACGGCGTCGAGGGTCCCCAGGCACTGGTCGTCCGCACGCGCGTGCTTGCCGCGCTCGGCCACAAGGCGCGCTCCACGGTCGTCGAGCCGCAGGAGGCTGGCGAGAGCCGCGGCACGGTCGGCGAGGCCGGGGCGCCCCCGCCCCGCGGCATCTTCCGCTACCTGCGGGAGCGGTTCCGCGGCCGCGTCCACACCGACCTGCGCCGCTGGGTCGAGCTCCACACCGGCCGGGCCGCCATGGGCCTCCTCGACATCCACGTCCGCAACGCGCTGGCCTTCGTGGACATCCTCGGGGACGCCCCCCTGCACCTCGGGGTCCAGACCTACCGCGAGATGCTCGGCGTCTCCGAGAGCCTGCGCGATGTCCTGTACTGGATGGTGCTCGAGCGGATCGGCCGCGCCGAGCTGCCGCCTACGGGCGCGCTCCCGCTGCCGCGCAGCTCCGACGCCGGTGCCGGATCCGCCCCCTCGAACGGCCGCCGTCCCCGCCTGCGCCCGCCCTACCGCACCGCCTGAGGCCGCGAGCCGCGGCCACGCGGGCGTCGCGCCGGCAGTGCCGCGACTTCCGCGTGAGCCGGTTGACTATGGCCCCCTTCCGTGCGCATTCTGCCGCGGCGGAGGCGGCCGACGCCCGCCGCTCTCCAGAATTCGGCGATCCATCACGCTGGGGGAGCGTTGAGAGAAGGCATCATCCTGCTGAACTTCGGGGAACCGGCCGAGCCAACCCCCGAGGCCGTCGTCCCGTTCCTCGAGCGCATCTTCCTCGCCAACGCCCCGCTCGAGTCGCAGGCCACCGCCGAGGCGGTGCGGGCGCGCTGCCGCCAGCTCGCGGAGCAGCGCGCGCCCGGACTCATCGCGGAGTACCGCGCCATCGGCGGTTCGCCGCTCGACCGGCAGGCCCGCGCCCAGGCCGATGCCCTCGCCGGCGAGCTGGCGCGGCGCGGGCACGATGCCGTGGTCCACGTCGCCAACCAGTTCTCCGATCCCCTGATCCGCGACGTGGTGGCCCGCGCCCGCGCCGACGCCGTCGAGCGGCTCGTCGGGCTGCCCGTCTTTCCGATATGTGGGCCGTCCACCAACCTGGCGGCGCTGGAGGAACTCGCGGCCGAGATCGAGGCGGCCGGCTGGGCCGTCGAGCGCGTGGAGGTCACCGGCTGGCACAGCCACCCCCAGTACGTGCGCATGCGCGCCGACGGGATCGTGGCCGCGGCCATGGCCGCCGGCCTCGACCTGAACGGCGGACGCCACCGCCTCGTCTTCTCCGCACACGGGACGCCCATGAAGTACATCGAGGCGGGAAGCCGCTACCGCGCCTACACCGGGGAGAGCTGCGCCGCCATCGCCGCCGCGGCCGGCGTGACCGACTACGTCCTCGGCTATCAGAACCACGGCAACCGGCCGATCGAATGGACCCAGCCCGCCATCGACGCCGCCGTCGCCGACATCGAGGCCGACGCCGTGCTCGTCGTCCCCGTCAGCTTCATGCACGAGCAGTCGGAGACGCTCGCCGAGCTGGACATCGAGCTGCGCGAGGAGGTCGAGGAGCGCGGCATCGCCTTCCACCGGGTGCCCGTCCCGCACGATGATCCCCGCTTCGCGACCATCCTCGCGGACCTGGTCGAGGGCGCCCTCGGCGAGGCGGCGGCAGCGCCGATCCGGCTGCGCCAGTGCGTGTGTCGGCCCGTGCCCTGTGCCCGGTGCACGAACGCAGCGCCGGTCGAAAAGACTTGACTCGGCGCCCGATCGCGATAAATTCATCGTTTGGCGGCAGGATCCGGCCGAGAGGCCGGTTATACCAGTCTTCGAGAAAGGGACTCGGGCGCACGTCGCACGGGCCCCTTTTTCATGCGAGCACCCCTGCCGCCCGGTGGCTGGGCTCGCGCAACACGTCGGTTGGTACGGAAATGCCGGACCCCGACAAACAACACGAGAGGGAGTACCGCATGCGTACCACCGGAACGGTGAAGTGGTTCAACGACGCCAAGGGCTTCGGGTTCATCACCCCCGAGAACGGCGAGAAGGACTGCTTCGTCCACCACACGGCCATCCAGGCCACCGGCTTCAGGACGCTCGCCGAGGGCGACCGGGTGGAGTTCGACATCGTGCAGGGCCAGAAGGGCCCCGCCGCCGAGAACGTCACGAAGATCTGAGCTCGCGCCCCCAGGCAGGGGCAAGAGAAGAGGGCTGCGCCGGAAACGGTGCAGCCCTCTTCTCACATTCGGCGGCCGGCTGGCGCCGCGCGCGTCTCAGCGCCGCCGGCGCGACGCTCGGCCGCTGGCCGCCTTGGCCGCCATCCGCGCCGGGGCGCGCGCCGCCGTGCTCGGGCCACCCCGGGCCCCGGCGGCGGCCTTCCCCGCCGGCTCCTTGCGCACCGCAGAGGCACGCGGAGCGGAAGCCGGCCCCGCCCCGGCACGGGCGCCGGAGCGGGATCCGCCCTTCCCTGGCCCGCCCACCTTCGCCGCTCCCTTCCGCGCGGCCGCGCCGCCGGCCTTCTTCGGGGTGGGCTTCGCGGCCGGCGACCGTCTCGCCGGCGACTTCTTCGGCGCGGCCTTGCTGGCCGGCTTCTTCGCGGCCGACTTCTTCGGCGCGGACTTCTTCGCCGATTTCTTCGCGGCCGGCTTCTTCGCCGCGGCCTTCTTCACCGCGGACTTCTTCTTCGCGGCCGGCTTCTTCGCGGCCGGCTTCCTCGCCGCGGCCTTCTTCTTCGCGGCCGGCTTCTTCGCGGCCGGCTTCTTCGCGGCCGGCTTCTTCGCGGCCGGCTTCTTCGCGGCCGGCTTCTTCGCGGCCGGCTTCTTCGCGGCCGGCTTCTTCGCCGCAGGGGCCTCCGCGGCCGGCTTCCTGGCGGGCGGCTTCCTGGCGACCGGCTTGTTCGCGGGCGGCTCCTTCGGGGCGGCGGCCGTCGCGGGCGGCTTCTCGCGGGCGGCCTTCTTCGCGGCGCGCGGCTTCGTGGCGGCCGGCTTCTTCGCGCGTCCACGGGCGTCCGCCCTCGAGCGTCCGGCACGCGCAGCCGCGGCCCGCTCGGCCGCGGCGGCCTCGCTCAGCGGCTTGAGCGGCTCGGCGGAGGCGGGCTCGGGCTCCGGCTCGGGCTCCTCGACCACGGGCGGCTCGGGGGGGCTGGGGTCCACCAGGATGTTGGAGGAGGCGGCGTAGAAGGGGTGGGTCCTGGGCGGTGGCAGGCGGAGCTCCAGAAGTCGGCTGCCGTCCCCGGTCTTGCCGAGAACGCGCGAGACCTCCGCCAACCCCTCCGTGCAGTAGACCTGCTCGCCGACCCCGGGCAGGCGCTGGTCACCCGAAACCCAGCCGGGAACCGCGTCCTCGTCGACGCGCAGTGAGGCATTGGAGAGCCGCCTCGAGCTGTTCAGGTGCGACATCGGCTCGCTCCATTCATAGGTCCCTCCCGCGGCACCGACGCAGCGACGGCCACGTGCGCCCGGAACCAGTTCGGGGATCGGCCCGCGCCACACGGAGCCCCCGTTCGAGGAGGAGACTCGCGATCGCCGAATCCCTACCCCGAAGAGCAACCAAATGTTGCATTTTCCACCGGGTGCACGGGCCGCCCCTCCGACGATGGAGGACGGGCGCGCGACCTCGCTAAACCTCGTGGTCCGCCCGCCCGGAATGCCGCCTCGCGGCAACCAAGATAGCGAATTTTCCGCGGAACGGGGACGGCTTTCTTGCGCGCGTCCGTTCACGGGGCGGGCAGGGGCCCGCTGCAGGCAGATCCAAGTTGCGGTCCGCCAGTAACTTGACGGTCATGTGCGCAAGTGGTTTCGCACCTGTCCGGGCTCACGCCCGCAGCAGCCCCGGCAGCAGCACGCCGTCCGGGGCGTCGAAGTCGAGGCCGAGTAGCTCGGCCACGAGCGGAGCGATCTGGGTCAGTCCCATTATCGGGACGGTGATGCCGGGGCGGAAGCCGGCGGACCATCCGATGAAGCCGGTGTCCATGGCATGGAGCGAAGGCAGATACCCATGGGTGCCGCGGTGCGGAGCGTGGCCCATGGCGCGGGCGGCGTCGCCGAACATGATACCGGGGGCGGCGGTGAGGGCGAGCGGGATGTCGGGCTCGGCGCGGAGGGTGTCGAGCTCGTCGCGGTCCATCAGGCGGAAGAGCCTGCGCTTTCCCTCGGGGCGGGCGCGGAGGACGTCGATGACGCGGGCGACGGCGTCGTCATCGGCGGGGTCGCGCAGGTGGAGGGTAGTCGTGCCGAAGCCGCCGTGGAAGGCCGCGCGCCAGTCGCCGCGGTCGGGGCGGTCCTCGAGGAGTCCGGCGTCCGCGAGCCAGCGGTTGGGGAAGATGGCGGTATGGACGTCGGTGAAGCCGTGGTCGCCGGTGATGATGAAGGCGGTGGAGTCGATGAGGCCGCAGCGCCGTGCGGTCTCGAGGATCTCGGCCACCCCGACGTCGGCGGCCGCGAGAGCGCTTCGGGTGCGGGGCCCGTCCGTTCCCTCCTCGTGGCTCCAGTGGTCGAGCTCGAGGAGGTGGACGAGGAGCAGGTCGGGGCGCATCGCCTCGAGGAGCCAGGACGCCATCGCCGCGGCGCGGCCGTCCCTGGCCAGGTCGGCCGAGGTGAAGCTGCCCGCGCGGAGTCGGCCGGTGGCCTCGCGCTCGAGGACCTCGAGGAAGCCGGGAGGCGACGTCGCCTGACGTACGGGCTCAATGGGGTCCGCGGCATCCGCGTCGAGAGGCCAGATGTCGGGGACGCACCAGTCCAGCGGGGCGCCGACGCTGACGGGCCACCCGATGCTGGCGCTGGTACGGCGCTGGGCGGCCGTGGCGTCCCAGAGCGCAGGGATCCGAACGTGGGAGGCCTCCCACAGCCAGCGCTCGGTGTGGCCGGCGGCCTCGAAGGGGCGGTTCGCGTAGATGCCGTGCTGGCCGGGCGTCGCGCCGGTGAGGATGGAGGTATGGGAGGGGTAGGTGAGCGTGGGGAAGACGCCTTCCACACGGATGGCGTGCGCGCCCTCGCGGGCCAGGTGCTGGAGAGTGGGCGCCGGCCACCGGTCGTCCAGGTAATGATCCGGCCGGAGCCCGTCGATCGAGACGAGCACCACGCGGCGGGTGCGCGTGCGAGGCACGCTTCAGTGGCCGAGGTTGAGGAGAACGAGGTCGGCGCGGCCATCGCCGTTGCGGTCCACCAGCTCGGCGAGGGGGATGCCGGCGGCGCGGATGGTGACCGCCGATCCGCCGCCGGCCGGGGTCAGCCATCGTCCCGTCAGGGGCCCCGCGGCGCCGAGGAGTTGCGCGCGCTCGGCGAGCCGGCCGAGGATGACGCTGCCGAGCACCTGCGCGAGCGTGGGCTGCGTGATGACGGTGCCCGCGCCGTAGCGACGCGAGAGCGGAATGCTGTCCCAGCCGGCGCGGCCCCAGCGGTACGTGCCGCCCAGGCCGAAGCCCTTCTCGAGGCACCATTGCCGGCCGTAGACGGGGTGGCCCGCGCCGCTCCGGCAGAAGGCGGGGGCGCCGGCGCGGGCGCGCTCGACAGGGCGGGTCTCCCGCTCCAGCTCGCGTTGCTGCTTCCCGTGCTCCTTCTGCGCGTGGGCGGGCCGGGGGTGGGGCTTCTGCGCGGCTGCCGGGGCCGCGGCCGCGAGGGTGATCGCGAGGGCGGCGCCGGTAGTGAGAATTCCGTAGCGAAGCATCGGGTCCTCCTTATCTCATGGTTTCGCCATGCTTTACGTGTCCCGGTCGGCGCCCCGGGCGAGCCGGGCCGCGCGGGAGCGACGGTGCAAGGGGCTTGCCTCGGGACCCCCGTCCGCCCCACCGTGCGGGCTGCAGCGTACCTGGAACGTGCAACGTCCGCAGATCCGGCCCGACCGGGAGGCCCCGATGTATCGCACGCTCTTCGAGCTGACGTCGCTGGCGCTGGTGGGCTGGCTGCTGCCGATCGCGCTGCCGCGCTGGTCGGTGACGCGGCGCCTGGGGGAGTCGGAGGTGCTGCCCGCGTACCTCGCGGTTCTCTACCTGCTGGGCGTGGCGCCGGTTCTCGTGCGGATCGGGCCCGGCCTGGTGCGCGCGATCGCGGATCCCGCGGCGGCGACACGGCTGCTGGCCGTGCCGGAGCTGGCGCTGCTGGCGTGGATCCACATTCTCACGTTCGACCAGGTCGTCGGGCTGCTGATCTACCGCGACAACATGCGCCACGGCTGGGTCTCGATGCGGACGCAATCGGTGCTGCTCGTGGTGACGCTGGTGCTCGGGCCGGTCGGGTACCTGGCCTATTGGGCCCTGCGTCTGCCGCGCCGGAGCGAGGGGGCGGCGGGGAGCGCCGGCCTGCGCCGCGCCCGCGCCCGGGTGGCCTCCCGCTTCGCCGGGGAGCCGCTGCTCCTGCGGACGGCGACCGGCATCCTCGGCCTCGGCCTCTTTCTCGCCGCGCTCCTGGCGGTGAACGGCCGCACCATCCCGCCGCACGGCGACCTGGTCCGGGCGCTCGGGTTCGCCGCCGGGCTCGCGGGCTACGTCCTGACGCTGGCGATGCTCGCGGGGCCCGCCGCGCTGGATGGCGCCACCGGCAGGCACTGGCGGCGCACCGTCGTCGCGGTGGCCGTGCTGGCGGCGGCGATCGAGACCGTGCAGTCGCTGCGCGGGCTGACGCCGCGCTTCCCGGTCTCCGGCGGCGCCGCCGACCGCAGTGTCGCCGCGCTCCTCCTCGCCGATGTGGCGGGCCTGCTGGCCCTGTTCGGCGCGCTGGCCGCGCGCTTCTACACGGGGCGCGACCGGGGCGGTCCGCTCTTGCGGGCGGCCATCCGCTACGCCGCCGGCGGTGCGGTGGCGGGGCTACTCGGTGGCGGCTTCCTGGCGATCACGGGAGGCGCGACGGTTCCGCCGGCCGGAACCTTCCTTCCGCTGCACCTTCTCGGGTTGGCCGCGGCCGCGGCGGTGCCGGCGGTGGCGGGGCTCTTCCGGCTCGCGGAGACCCCCGACCGGGCGGCGCTGCCGTGGCTCCACGCCGCCGGATTGGGCTGGCTGGGCGCCTGCGCCGCCGTCGCCTGGCAGGCGGGACTCGGCGAGGCGCCTCTCGCGGCTACGGCCGCGAACGCGCTCGCGGCGCTGGCGCTCGGCACGTGGCTGCTCGCGGCCGGGCAGGCGCTGCTGGCGTGGCGCATCCGGGCGCGCTGGGAGACGCGGGTGGACAGCGCGAGTCCCAATGCGGGCCCGCCGGAGCCGGCGCTCGAGCTCCTCGAGCCGGCCGAGGCGGGGGAGACGGTCGCTATCCCGAACTGATACGGCCCGGGCGCACGAGGAGAGGACGCCCGCCAGGGAAGGAGGACCGGCCCGGAACGGACGAGCGGGTGGCCGCTGTCGCGACCACCCGCTTTCCGGTTTCCCGTCCGGACCGCCGCCCGGGCTTCAGCCGTGGTCCGGCAGAAGTCCCTGATAGCGGCGATGGAATACGGGCGCCATGCGCTGGCACCACTGCTCCTGCGTGCCGCCGCGCGAGATATAGCGCGCCA
This sequence comes from uncultured Gemmatimonadales bacterium, assembly GCA_963708135.1. GTDB lineage: Bacteria > Gemmatimonadota > Gemmatimonadetes > Longimicrobiales > RSA9. The sequence continues at coordinate 4,371,697 of OY970192.1, forward strand.
GCAGCGCACGCTGGAGTGCCATGTACGCGGCGAACGACGTGCCGTAGAGCGCCCGATACTGTTCCGCCAGGATCATCTCCTCCACCTCGACCGATCATTCCGGGAGCCGCCTTCAAATGGGCGGTTCGGGCCCCTGCGGCCCCGCTCCCGGTCGCGTGCTAGTGCGAGGACCGTGCCGTCGCGGAATGCCAGGCCGATCTCATTGAGGCACAACGTAATTGGGGGGTGTTTCCCCCGGCTCCGAGCGGTCGTTTCACACCGGTCGATCGACCACTTTGTACCATCTCAGACACTCGCGTGCGTCCTCTGACGTGGACGGTTCCCGCTCAGATCCAGCGCAGCGGAATTCGGATCCGAATCCCGCTATCTCCGATACGGGCCGATGCGCCTGGGCTCGTCACGCATTGACGACCGGGTCTTCTTGCACGCGGCCGAGGCACGGCGGGGAACCGTCGGATTCGGGTTCCGGGGCTGCGGCCCTGGATTCGGATTCGTGCCCTCGCGCCATCTCTTCCCTCGCGCGACCGTTTCCGCCCGCGGAGCCGCCTGTGCCGGCCCGCGGCTTGCGTGGCGCGGACCGATCCCCCCGGCCCGCGATCCGCGGCCGGGCCAGGGGGCGGCGGTCCGGGGGGAGGTGCGTGCCGCCGACATACCAGCGCGCGGGAAATCGTCCAAGTGGCGCGGAATTACGATTTGAACCGGACCGGAGCGGCCTTCGAGTCCGTCGAGCTGTTCAGGCTGCTGGTCGAATCCGTGATGGACTATGCGATCTTCGCCCTCGACGCGACGGGCCACGTGGTGACCTGGAACGCCGGGGCGGAGCGGATCAAGGGCTACACGCGCGAGGAGATTGTGGGGCTGCACTTCTCGACGTTCTACCCGGAGGAGGACCGGCTGGCGGGGAAGCCGGACTGGGAGCTGCGGGTGGCGGCGGAGGAGGGGCGGGTCGAGGACGAGGGGTGGAGGATCCGGAAGGACGGCACGCGCTTCTGGGCGAACGTCGTGATCACTGCGCTGCGTGCGCCGGACGGCTCGCTCATGGGCTACGCGAAGGTCACACGGGATCTGACGGAGCGGAAGGCGTCGGAGGAGCGGGCGCGTGAGGATGCGGCGCGTCTGGCGGCGGAGGAAGCCGGTCGCACGGCGGCGGAGCAGCGGGCGCGCGCGTTGGGCGAGCTGCTCGACCGGCTGCAGGAGCAGGCGGAGGAGTTGGAGCAGCGGCGCGCGGAGGCGGAGGAGGCGAACCGGGCGAAGAGCGCGTTCCTCGCGGCCATGTCCCACGAGCTGCGGACGCCTCTGAACGCCATCGCCGGCTATACCGATCTGATGCTGCTGGGGATCCGGGGCCCGCTCACTCCGGACCAGATCGCGGACCTGGAGCGGGTGCGCCGGAGCGGGCGCCACCTGCTCGCGTTGATCGACGATGTCCTGAATTTCGTCCCGCTCGAGGCCGGCAGCGTGACGTATGACCTGCGCCCGGTGCGGGTGGCCGACGTGCTGGACATCGTGCTCGGGATGGTCGATCCGCAGTCCGCCGGCAAGACCCTGGAGTTCGCGGTTCACCCGTGCGGCCCGGAGGTGAGTGTGACTGCGGACCGGGACCGCTTCGCGCAGATCCTCATCAACCTGCTGGTGAACGCGATCAAGTTCACTCCCGCGGAGGGGCGGATCACGCTCGCCTGCGAGTCGGCGGGTGAGGACGTGCTGGTGCGCGTTTCGGACACGGGCCCGGGGATCGATCCGGCCCGACTGGAGGCGATCTTCGAGCCGTTCGTGCAGCTCGACACGGGACTTACGCGCGCCGCGCAGGGGATCGGCCTGGGGCTGTCGATCAGCCGCGAGCTGGCGCGTGGCATGGGCGGCGAGCTCACGGTGGCCAGCGAAGTCGGAGAGGGCTCGACCTTCACGCTGCGGCTGCGCCGGACCAGCTGAGCCGAGGGGGGCGCAGCACGGGGCGCCCGGGCCGCCCGCCGCGCCGGCTTTGCGACTTGCCGCGCCGCCGCGCGCGCTCCCATAATGAAGCCGCACACCCACCCGAAGCCCACGTCCCTCCGACGGCCGACCGCCGTGCCGAACCCGGGAGTCGCCCCATGCGCCTTTCCGCCCTCCTGCTCCTGCCTCTCGCCCTCGCCCCGCTGAACCGTCCGTCTCGCGCAGCCTACCCGGGGACCGCCCTCGGCCCGGCGGGCGCCCGTGCACCAGCGGCCGCCTCGGATCTCGGCTACTACCGGTTCCCGACCCTGCGCGGGAACACGATCGTCTTCACGGCCGAGGGCGACCTGTGGACGGTGCCGGCCAGCGGCGGCGAGGCCCGTCGCCTGACCACGCACCTGGCCGAAGAGACGCACCCGGCGATCTCGCCGGATGGCCGCACGCTGGCCTTCACGGCCGGCTACGACGGCCCCGCCGAGGTCTACACGATGCCGATCGAGGGCGGCGTGCCGACGCGGCATACGTGGGACGGCCTGCCCGGCACCAGGGGCGATCTCGTGCTCGGGTGGACGACGGACGGGCGGATCCTCTATTCCACGACGCGCTACTCCACTTTGCCGGAGACGCAGCTGGCGACGCTGGACCCCTCGACCGGCCGGCGCAGCCTCGTCCCGCTCGCGCAGGCCTCGGACGGGGCGTGGGAGGACGCTACCGGCGCGCTCTACTTCACCCGCTTCGCGAAGCAGTCGAGCAATACGCGCGACTATCGTGGGGGTACGGCGCAGGGCATCTGGGTGTACGGCGGGGGTGGGGGGGTGAAGGCGGCGCGGGGGGAGGGGGAGGGTACGGGTAAGGGTACGGGTAAGGGTGAGGGCCCGGCGTGGGATGGCATGGAGGCGGTGGGGCTGACGGGGGACTACCCGGGCACATCGAAGACGCCAATGCCGTGGGGCGGCAGGATCTACTTCGCGTCGGACCGCGATGGGGTGATGAACCTGTGGTCGATGGACCGGGAGGGGAAGGACCTGAAGCAGCTGACGCACCACGAGGACTTCGAGGTGCAGTGGCCCGCGATGGACGACGGACGGATCGTCTACCAGGATGGGGCGGACCTGTGGCTGCTGGACGTGCGGAGCGGGCAGGATAGGAAGCTGGACATCCGGCTGCCGTCGGACTTCGACCAGCTCCGGGCGCGGCGGGTCGAGAAGCCGATGGAGTGGCTGACGTCGGCGCACCTCTCGCCGCACGGCAACCGGGTCGTGCTCACGGCACGGGGCCAGGTCTTCGTGACGCCCGCGAAGGCGGGGCAGGGGCGGCTGGTCGAGGCCACGCGCGGGCAGGACGTGCGCTACCGCGACGCGCGCTTCCTGCCGGACGGCGGCTCGCTGCTGACGCTCTCGGACGAGAGCGGCGAGGTGGAGCTGTGGCGGCTGCCGGCGGACGGCGTGGGCGGGCGGGAGCAGCTCACGACGGACGGTACGATCCTGCGCTGGGAGGCGGTGCCGAGCCCGGATGGCAGGTGGATCGCGCACACGGACAAGGACCAGCGGCTGTGGGTGCTGGACGCGGCCGCGAAGACCAGCCGGAAGGTAGCGGAGAGCGCGTACGACGACTTCCGCGATCTGGCCTGGAGCCCCGACTCGCGCTGGCTGGCGTACGTCGAGGCGGGCGCGAACCAGCTCCGCCGGGTCGTGCTGTACGACACGAAGACGCAGGCGACGACGCCCGTCACCACCGACCGCTATTCCTCGTTCTCGCCGGTCTGGTCGCCGGACGGGAAATGGCTGTGGCTGCTGTCCGACAGGACCTTCGATTCCGCCGTGGGCTCCCCGTGGGGTGCGTACCAGCCCGAGCCGTTCTTCGACGAGCGTACGAAGGTGTACGCCCTCGCGCTGGAGCCGGATGAGACGTTCCCGATGGCGCCCCGCACCGAGCTGATGGCCCGGCCAGCCGCCGCCGATGCGAATCCGGCGCGCAGCGCGGAGTCCGAATCCGGCGGCTCGGGGCGGGCTGCGGCGAAGAGGGCGGAGGGGCGCGGAGGGTCCGCCGCGGCCGCGTCGCCGAAGGCGGTCGCGATCCGGCTCGCGGGGCTCGCCGGCCGGCTCTACGAGGCGCCGATCCCGGCGGGCGACTACCGGGACCTGTCGGTGGACGGCGCCGGCAAGCATCTGCTGGCGCTCGGCGGGAAGGCGGGAGCGCGTACGGCTGACCTCGTCGCCTGGGAGATCTCCCCCGAGAAGCCGAAGCCGAAGACGCTGGCGGAAGGGGTGCGCGGCTACGAGCTCTCGGCGGACGGCCGGAAGGTGCTGGTGCGGAAGGGGGACGCGCTCTACGTCGTCGCCTCGGACGGGAAGGAGAAGCTGGAGGACGGCAAGGTGGACCTTTCGGGGTGGAGCTTCCGGCTCGACCCGCGCGAGGAGCTGCGGCAGATGTACGGCGAGGCGTGGCGCCTGGAGCGGGACTACTACTGGGATCCGGCCATGCGCGGGCTGGACTGGAAGGCGATCCGGGCCAAGTACCGGCCGCTGGCGGAGCGCGCGACGGACCGCGAGGAACTCTCCGACGTGTTCATGCAGATGATCGCCGAGCTCCGGACGCTGCACATGTTCGTCTACGGCGGCGACGTGCGGGAGGGCGAGCAGGTGCTGCCCGCCTCGCTGGGGGCGCGGCTCGAGCGCGACTCCGCGGCGGGCGGGTACCGTGTGGCCCACATCTACCGCGCGGACCCGGACCAGCCGGAGGATCTGGCGCCGCTGGCGCGGGCGGGCGTGGGCGTCCGGGAAGGCGATGTCATCACGGCCGTGAACGGGGTGGCGACGCTGTCGGTGCCGGACATCGGCGGATTGCTCGAGGACCAGGCGGGGAAGCAGGTGCTGCTGGAGGTTCGGCGGGGCACGGGCAGGGGCACGGGCACGGGGGAACTGCCGAAAGCGAAAGCGAAGGCGAAGGCGAAAGCGGGAACGGCTTCGGGATTTCGGGTCGTGGTGGAGCCGATCACGCCGCGGGAGGAGGCGGATCTCCGGTACTCGGAGTGGGAGTACACGCGGCGGCTGGCGGTGGACAGCCTGGGTGGGGGGAAGCTCGGGTACGTGCATCTCAGGGCGATGGGGTCGTCCGACATCGCGGCGTGGTACCGGCAATTCTACCCGGTGTTCGACCGGGAGGGGCTGGTGATCGACGCGCGCAGCAACCGGGGCGGCAACATCGAGAGCTGGATCCTGGAGAAGCTGATGCGGAAGGCGTGGATGTACTGGCAGGGGCGGGTGGGGGCGCCGTACTGGAACATGCAGGATGCCTTCCGGGGGCCGGTGGTGGTGCTGGTGAACGAGAACACGGCGTCGGACGGCGAGCTGTTCGCGGCGGGGTTCCAGCGACTGGGGCTGGGGAAGGTGATCGGCACGCGCACGTGGGGCGGCGAGATCTGGCTGTCGTCGTCGAACGTGCTGGTGGACCGCGGCATCGCGACGGCGGCGGAGAACGGGGTGTACGGGCCGGACGGCGTGTGGCTCATCGAGGGCCACGGCGTGGACCCGGACATGGTGGTGGACGACCCGCCGGCGGCCACGTTCCAGGGCCGGGATGCGCAGCTGGACGCGGCGGTGAAGTACCTCGAGCAGCAGATCCGGGAGCACCCGCCCGTGGTGCCGAAGGCGCCGGCCCGGCCGCCGGTGCACTGACGGCCGGTCGGGGTCGATGCGGCCCGTCAGATCACGGCGCGCCGGAGTCGCGCCGCCAGATCCAGACCGCTTCGCGGCGCAGCGTCGCGGCGAACCGGGTAGCAGCCTCGGTCAATTTCGTCCACTCCGCCGCCTCGTAGACGAGAACGTCGGCGGGGACGGGAAGCGAGGACAGGTCCCAGTCGCGGCCGCGCTCCACGAACGGACGTGCGGCGCGGCCCACGAGCAGCACGACATCCGCATCGCTGCCGACGCCCCAGTTCCCTCGCGCATAGGAGCCGAACAGCCCGACCGCGAGCAGCTCCGGGTGCGCCGCGCCGGCGCGCTCGGCCCAGGCCTCGAGCGACCGCCGCACAGATGCGGCGTCAGGCCACCTGATTACGGACGAATTCAATGATCTCACGGGCATGGTCGATGGCCTGCTCGCTCTGCAGCGGTCCGTAATGCTCGAACGGCGCGCCTTCGGGGTGCCCGTTGGGATAGCGGGTGGGGATGTAGTAGGCGTCCAGGCCGCGGGCCTGCTCGATCAGGAGGGGCGGCACGGACACCGAGGAAGGCAGCTCCTCCAGGAGTCGCGCGACGGCGTGGCCCCAGGCCTCCTGTCCGAGCCGGAGGTGTAGCGACTTCACGGCCTTCTCCGCCGCCTGGTGCGCGGCGAAGCACGCCCACTCGTGCCGGTCCGCACCGCGCGCGTCCCGGGCCTGCTCGAGGTCCCGCTCACTCTGGCGAAACCAGTCGTTCCAGCGGTTCATCCCCGCCTTTCACGAACGAAGGCGATCGCGGCGGTCAAGCGGCCGCCGGAGATCCTTATGGCTGCATGCTACGGCGGCCGGCGCGAGACGACAAGGAAGGGGTCTCGGCGGCGCGGGTGCGGAGCCGGCACGCGGGCGGCGGCAGGAGCTTGCCGGCGGGGACGGGATGCAGCCCGGCCTTCAGGAGAGCGGCGTTCAGATCGGGGATCTCGCGGTCGTTGAGCTCCTTCCACGCGTCCACGGCCCGGGCCAGCCGGCCGCACTCGTCGGTCCAGGCGGCGAGGCTGGGCTCGGTGGGCGCCATGTCGCCGTTGTCGAGGCCATCGAGCTGGCGGAGGATGGAGGCGTTGAGCTCGACGAAGTCGGGCGGCGGTGCCGGGCCGCCCCTCCTGCCGAAGGAGCCGCGCCCTCGCTCGCGGCTCCCCGCGAGCGAGTCGAGCGTCGCCTCGATGCGTTTCGCGGCCGCGGCGACGGCGGTCGATGAAGCCGTCCCGGCCACGGCCTGCTTCACGGCGGCGGCCAGCGCCGCGGCGCTCGCGTGGCCCTGCCAGGCTTCGGCCGCCCCGTCGTAGAGGGGCATCTGCAACGCGTGCTGGGCGCGCAGGTCCGCCAGCGAGGCGGGCGAGCGGGGGTCGCGGTTTACGGTCAGCTTCTGCGTGTAGCTCTTCCCAGCCACCGTCAGCCGCAGCGTGTACTCGCCGGGGAGCGCGAGCGGGCCCTCCGGCGTTGCGGGGGTGAGGGCGGGGTTCGCGCTGATCGGGAACGAGTGGCGGAACGCCGGCGGCGCGTCGTAGCGCAGGTCCCAGTTGACGCGGTTCAGGCCGACCGCGGTCGGCATGGGGTGGGGCGTGGCCAGCCAGAAGCTCGGCTCGGGCGGCTCGGCGGCCTCGGCGATCGGCTGTGCGGGTGCGCTCGACAGGTGGCGCACGACACGGCCGTCGCCGTCCAGCACGTCCAGGCCGATGGCGCCCTGCGGCGCGGCGCCGAGCGAGTAGTAGATCAGCGCGCCGGGCGGCGGGTTGAGCGAGTGCGGCACCTCGGGCGGGAAGGGCGTGTCCTGGTTGACGTTGCGGCGCACGCGCACGGCGTCGCCGGGGGCGAACAGGTGCGCCGGCTTGGCGGCCAACTCGGGTGTGAGCTGCCGCAGTGGCGAGATGTCATCGAGGATCCAGATGCCGCGCCCGTAGGTGCCGACAATGAGGTCGTTGTCCTTGATCGCGGCGTCGCGGAACGAGGTGTTGGGCAGGTTCAGGGCGAGCGACTGCCAGTGGTCGCCGTCGTCGAACGACACGTACATCGAGCTCTCGGTGCCGGCGAAGAGCAGCCCCTTCCGCTCCGTGTCCTCGCGGATCACGCGGGCGAAGCTGCCGGACGGCTCGTCCGCGGGCAGGCCGTCCACGATCTTCGTCCAGGTCTTGCCGTAATCGCGCGTCCGGTAGAGGTACGGCGCGTAGTCGGCCGCGCCGTGCGTGTCGATGGCGACGTAGGCCTCCGCGGGATCCTGGTGCGAGGCCTCGATGGCGGACACGTCGGACAGCGTCGAGTCGGGCAGAGCGGGGATGGAGACGTCCTCCCATGTCTTCCCCTCGTCCCGGGTCAGCTTGATGAGGCCGTTGTTGGTGCCGACCCAGATGAGGCCGCGGGCGATAGTGGACGGCGAGATCGCCTCGATGGCGCCGGCCCGCCCGCCGCCGGTGAGGCGGCCGCCTCCGTTCTCCGCCTCGGGCTTCACGCCGCGGGGGTAGCCGAGATCGGGGCTCAGGCGGGTCCAGTGCATACCGCCGTCCGTCGTCGCCATGAGGTACTGGAAGCCGGCGAAGAGCTCGTGCGGGTTCCATGGCGCCCAGACGAGCGGGTTGGTGGACGTGGCGCGCAGGTGCAGCGCGGGATCCACGGCCGGGCTCACGTTCACGGTCTGCTCGCTCGGGTAGCTGATGCGCAGGATGCCGCCGCCGCTGGCGTAGACCATGTCGGGGTTCTGCGGGTCCGGCGCGATGCTGCCCCACTCCCAGCCGCCGACGGGGTTCCAGTCGAGCGGCGTGATCTCGCCGAAGTTGCCGCGGCTGCGCACGCGGATGGCGCCGGCGTCCTGCTGCGGCGCGTAGACCCAGTAGGGGAAGGAGTTGTCGGTCGAGATGTGGTAGACCTGCTCGGTGGACTGGTTGTACCAGGGGCTCCACGTGCGGCCGCCGTCGAGGCTGACCGTGGCGCCCTGGTCCATCCCCATGAAGATGCGCTGGGCGTTGGTCGGGTCGATCCAGAGCTGCTGCGGGTCATCACCGCCGGGAGCGCCCTTGAAGCCTGTGAAGGTCTGCCCGCCGTCCGTCGAGACGTAGCTCGAGGTGTTGAAGGTGTAGACGATGTCCGGGTTTTCGGAGCTCACGTAGACACCGCAGTTGTAGCCGCCCTGGCCGTTGCGGATGCGCGCGTCGGAGGCGTCCATCCGTCGCCAGGTCGTGCCGCCATCATCGGACCGGTAGAGCCCGAACTCGCCGATGAGGTAGACGCGCTGCGCGTTGGTGTGCATGGCGACGGCGACGGCCGTGCGTCCCTCGAGCTTCGGCAGCCCGCCGCCCGCGATCTCGCGCCAGGTGACGCCCGCATCCGTCGACTTGAAGAGGTGTGTGCCGGTGGGCGCGCCGAAGTAGAAGCCGCGCCGGCGCGAGCCGCCAGGCTCGTTGTAGTGGCGCACGGTGGTGGCGAAGACGACATCCGGGCGGTCGTAGGCGCGGGCGAGCTTCTGGATGCCGGTCGAGTCGTTCACGAAGAGCGTCTTCGTCCACGTCCTGCCGCCGTCCGTGGAGCGGAACACACCGCGCGCGTCGCTCTTGTGGTGCATGTCGCCCTGCGCGGCGACGAGGACCACGCCGGGGTTCGAGGGGTCCACGAGGATCGAGGGGATCTGCTTCGTCGCCTCGAGCCCGATGTGCGTCCACGTGCGGCCGGCGTCCGCGGACCGGTAGACGCCGTCGCCCTCGTTGATCGAGCCGCCCGTGACCATGTCGCCGGTAGCGACGTAGACCACGTTCGGATCCGACGGCGCCACCTCGATTGCCCCCACGGAGGACACGCTCCTCACGGAGTCGAAGACGGGCTCCCACGTGATGCCGGCGTTCTCCGTCTTCCAGACGCCGCCCGCCGGCAGTCCCGCGTAGAAGACGCCCGGCTGCCCGACGGCGCCGGTCACGGCGGCGATGCGGCCGGCGCGCAGCGGCCCGATGTTGCGCCAGACGAGGCCGGCGAGGAGTTCGGCGGGAAGGGGCGGGCCGACGGTCGCGCCGGTGGGGTCCGGATGGATCGGCCGCGCGGGGGCGGCGCCGGCGCGCGGATCGACGGAGTGCATGGCGGGGGCGTCGGCGACGCGCGGCTGGACGGGTCGCGTGGCGCCGAGTGTCAGGAGGGAGGCGGCGGCCAGGCCCACGGCGAGGGCCGGCCGGCGCGGGGAGTCGGGCAGCATCATCGTGCTCGCTTCTGCGGGGACCTGGTGGACCGGGCCAGAATAGCGGGAACGCATCCGGCCCGACAGAGACGCAGAGTGAGCTACGTCGGGCGCGGCGCCGCGGTTGGGGGCCGCGCGGCAATGCCATGCAGCCCACGGACTTCCTTGACCGTCTCTTGCGGCCGGCCTTACACTCGCTCCGTCCGTGCAGCACCCCACCGATCGTTCGAGCGGACCCGCTCGGCTGGACCCCCCAACCCGGAGGAGCCCGATGTCGGTCGAACGTACCAGGAAAGTGCTGGAATCGTACTGGCGCGAGCACGACCCAAGCCACGTCGCGGAGGACGCCGTCTTCGTCATGCAGCCGACGGGCGAGGAGATCCGCGGCCGGCAGGCGATCGCCGAACACCTCGACGCCTTCTACCACATCACGCTCGATGCCCACGCGGAGGTCGTGAACTCGGTCTTCGCCGACGGCAAGGGCGTGCTCGAGGCGGTCGTGGTCGGCAAGCACACCGGCGCCTTCGCCGGGATCCCGGGCACCGGCCGGGACGTGCGCGTCCCGCTCTGCGTCTGCTACGACGTGGACGGCGACCTGATCCGGCGGGCGCGCATCTACCTCATGGCGAACGTGCTGATCCAGCAGATTTCGGGGTGAGGCGCCCGCCGGAACCGCGCCGCCCGGCCGGGCGGCGCAGGGGTACCGGATGTCGGGAGTTCCGGAAGACCCGCGTATGTAGGATGAGGAGGGATCACCCCGATCCTGCCGGTCCTCTACGTGGAGGTGGGCAATGCGACGCGTCACGTCTTGGGTGCTACTGGGTGGCGCGGCCTGGGTCCTGGCCGCGTGCTCCGGCGACGCGGTGACGGCACCCACGGGCGCCAGCTCACGGATAGCGGCCTCCCAGGTCGCCGGACAGGCCGCTCCGCTACCCCAGGGGAGCTGCCAGTACTCGGACCCCGGTACGGGAACCTACCCGGTGGTCGTGTCGTGGTCCGGAATGAAGGTGACTCGAATCGATGTGTTCGACGGCGCGGGCAACCCCCTCTCGCAGACGGTGCTGGGGCATTCCGGGCGGAAGGGATCGCTGTCCCTGACCGAGAACGGCCAGCCGGCGACTGCGGAGATCTTCGGCACGACCATCGGGCTGAAGGTACTCTGCTCGGCGGGCTGAGCCGCGGCGTCGGCGCGATCACTCGAGGCCTCCCGGCACCACGAGTGTCGTGGGGGCTTCGGCGGCCGGCCGGATCCGGCCGGCCGTGAGCGAGATCGTGCACCCGGGCGCAGGGGACGCCGAGGTGGGCTGGACCACGGGCGGGCGCCGCGCTATATTACCGCTCAGTTGATCTATTGCGGAAGGAGCGGCGCGGATGCCGATGTACGACTACGAGTGCCTGGCGTGCGGGCACCGTTACGAGGAGTTGCGTCGGATGGCGGAGCGGCAGGCGGCGAGGCCGTGTCCGTCGTGCGGGAGCGTGGAGACGGAGCTGGCGGTTTCGGCGCCGGCGGTGTTCGGCGGTGGGGGTGCGCCGCTGAACTACGGCTCATCGGGGAACTGCTTCAGCGGTGGCTGAGGCATCGGCTGAGCCGCCGGTCGGCGGCAGGAGCAGTTGCGGCGCGCGCCGGTCCGTGATGGGCCGGCGCGCGGTGCATCTGGGGGTGAGGGATCGGGCAGCGGGAGGGGGTCGGAAGACGGGCAGAGCGAGGCATGGAGGAGGGGCACGGGGACGGGAACGAGCAGGGGCACGGGGCCGGGAAGGGATACACGGGCGTTGTGGGGGCGTGGCGGTGGCGGGTAGCTTCGAGGATGTGCGAGGGCCGGAGCCGGGTTGCGGCCGTGGCGAGGCCGGGGCCGATCGGGCCATGGCAGTGCCCCGGCCGGCGGTGTAACGAAAGGACGCGGGAGGCAAAGGTGACGAACCGCGAGGGAGAGGCCCCCATGTCCACGCAGCCGCGGCGGCGGTTGAGGCCGGAAGAGTACCTGGAGGCGGAGCGCCGCGCGGAGCGGAAGAGCGAGTACTACGCGGGCGAGGTGTTCGCGCTGGCCGGGGCGAGCCGGGAGCACAACCTGCTCGTGACGAACCTGGTGGCCGGCCTGGCCACGCGGCTCCGGGGCGGTCCGTGCGAGGTGTATCCGAGCGACATGCGGGTGAAGGTCCGGGCGAGCGGGTTGTACACCTACCCGGATGTCACGGTGGTCTGCGGCGAGCCGGAGCTAGAGGACGAGCATCTGGATACGCTGTTGAACCCGACGCTGCTGATCGAGGTCCTGTCTGCCTCGACCGAGCGACACGATCGCGGCTTCAAGGCGGACCATTACCGGCGGCTGGAAACGCTGCGGGAGTATCTGCTGGTCCCGCAGGAGGAGCCCCGGATCGAGCGTTACCGCCGGCGCGGCGAGCGCGAGTGGCTCCTGACGGAATTCCGGGGCCTCGAGGGCGTGATCGAGCTGGACTCCGTCGGCTGCTCGCTCGAGGCGGCGGAGGTGTTCGAGAGGGTGTTCGGCGCGGCGTAGGAGAGTCGAGACACCGGAAGCTGGCGCGGAGCCCTCGTCATGAGCGCGAGTGCGCCGCCGTTCTGGACTCATGAGCCGGCAGCTCTTCTGACGGCACGGCGGCTGGCGCGGCTGAACGCGTCGCTCCAGTCCGGCTTCGACTAGCGGGATGCGGGGTGCGGCGCGGGGGGGCGGCGCTCGCGGCGCGGGGGAGGGACTCGTAGCTTCCGGGGGTTCGAATCACGAGTCTCAAACCGCAGAGACGCACGATGTTCGTCGCCCTGCTTGCCGCCTCGGTGCTCGCCGCGAGCCCACCTGCGGGGCCGGGTCTGGCCGGCGCACGCGCTCGCCCGCGGCCGTCTTCGGCCGACACCTCCCTCTCCCGCGCCGTCGCGCAGGCCGACTCGCTCATCTCGGCCGCCATTGCGGACAGCCTGGTTCCGGGGGCGGTGCTGCTGGTGGCGCGCGACGGGAAGGTGGTTCACCAGCGGGCGTTCGGCGTCCGCCAGTTGTACGCGTATCCGATGCGTCGCCTGGAGGAGCCGCCGCCGATGCGGGTCTCGACGGTGTTCGACCTGGCGTCGGTGACGAAGGTGATGGCGACGACGATGGCGGTGATGCTGCTGGTGGACCGCGGCAAGGTGGACCTGGACGCGCCGCTCTACCGCTACCTGCCGGAGTTCCGCGGGCCGCACAGGGACAGCATCCGCGTGCGCCACCTCCTGCAGCATTCGGCGGGTCTCGTGCAGTGGCAGCCGCTCTACTACCACGCGTCCACGCCGGCGGAGACGTACGCGGAGATCCGCCGGATACCGCTCCGCTGGGGGGTGGGCGAGGGGCGCCACTACAGCGACCTGGGGTTCATGCTGCTCGGCTTCATGGTCGAACGGGTGACGGGGCAGCGGCTGGACGCCTTCCTGCGCGCGAACCTCTACGATCCGCTCGGGCTCCGCTCCACGGGCTTCCGGCCGCGCGGGCCGCACGGCGCGGCGTGGGCGCTCGGCGCGCGGGACTTCGCGGCGACGGAGCAGGGCAACGGCTACGAGCGCCACATGGTCTACGACAGCGCGTTCGGCTACTACGTCCCGGGCGATCCACATTCGTGGGACGGCTGGCGCCGACGCACGCTGGTCGGCGAGGTGGACGACGGGAACGCGTGGTACGCGAACGGCGGCGTCGCCGGGCACGCGGGGCTGTTCTCGGACGCGGCGGATCTGCGAGTACTGCTGCGCCTGCTGCTCGACGGCGGCACGTACGGCGGGCGTCGCTACCTGAAGCAGGCGACGATCCGCACGTTCCTCGCGCGCGACCGCTACGGCAACTACCTGGGATGGGAGGATCCGGCCGACACGCCGCCGGGCACGTTCTCCCACAACGGCTTCACGGGGACCTACGTGCTCGCCATCCCGGCCAGCGGCGTGGCCGTCGTGCTGCTCACGAACCGGCAGAACGCGGGCACCGACGCGCGCGGCTACTTCCCGGACGTGGGGCCGCTCCAGCGCGCGGTCACGCAGGTGATGGCGGCGGTCCGATAGCGGCGTGGTCCGGAAGGGAGGCATGCGATGAGACGGGCGTGGTGGCGGCGTGACGGTGTGTCGCTGGCGCTCGCGCTGGTGGCGTTCGCCGCGTCCGGCTGCGGTGCCGGCGACGCGGGGCGGCCGGCGTCCTTGCCCGAGACGGCCGAAGCGGCGGGCGGTGGGGCCGCGGTGGGGCCGGAGGGCGCGGCCTCGAGGGTGCAGCGGCCGCGACGCTACGACTGCCGGCGCGATACGGCGCTCATGCTGGCGGCGCCGGTGGCGGCGGCGGACACGGTGGGGTTGGGCGAGGCGGTGGCGGCGGCGTTTCCCGGCTGGCGGCCGAGCACGCTGCGGGAGATGGCGTGCCGGTTCCCGCTGACGGACGGCTCGCGGCCGGAGGACTTCTGGCCGGACGACTGGGACTCGGGGCGGGTGTGGTGGAGCTGGAACGGTGACTTCGACGGCGACGGCGCGCCGGACCGGCTGCTGGTGCTGACGTCGGCGGCGGATCCCTCGCAGGACCAGCTGGGCGTGCTGTTCGGCGGCGGGCGTTCCGCCGTGGTGGCGCCGCTGGGCGGGTGGGGCGTCGAGATCCGGCCGGCGGCTCGGTGGTGCAGGACGTAAACCCGGCGGCGAACCCGATCGAGCTGGGCGGCGACGCGATCGTGATCGTCGCGTGGGAGAAGGGGGCGGAGCTCTACTACTGGACGGGCGACGGCTTCTCCTGGATCACCATCTCCGGCTGAGGCTCGCCGACGCACTCAAGCAGGATGCCGGCGAGCACGGCGACGTAGGGGCGGGGCGCGAAGCGCGCCACGGCGAGCGCGCGGTTGCGGCCGCCCATGGCGCGGCGCAGCTCGGGGTCGGTGGCGAGACTCGCGAGCGCCGCAGCCAGCGCGGCGGCATCGCCCGGCGGCACGAAGCGGGTGTTCGCACCCTCCTCCAGGATCTCCGGGAGCGCGCCGACGGGCGTGACCACCAGGGCGAGTCCCGCGGCCATTGCCTCCAGCACGCTCGTGGGCAGCCCCTCCGAGTACGACGGCAGCGCGAAGAGGTCGGCGCCCGCGAGCAGCCGGGCGATCCCCGGCCTGTCGAGGGCGCCGACGTGCTCGACGCGGCCGGGGTAGCGCGCCCGGAGCTCATCCCACCTCTCCCGCAGCCGCGGACCGGCGACGGGCAGCGGCTGGCCCGAGGCCTCGCCGAAGAGGATGTTGCGCTCGCGCTCGAGCCACTCGCCGGCGAAGGCGAGGGTGGCGCCGGGGACCGCATCGAGCACGGCGGGCGCGGCGTCGAGCATCGCGGCGAAGCCCTTGGCCACGCTCAGGTGGCCGACGTAGACGATGCGCAGGGGGAGGGTGGGGGCGCCGGGCCCGCGCGCGCGGTCGAGCAGCTCGAGGTCGACGGGGTTGTGGAGCACGCGCAGCCGTTCCGGCGGCACGAGGCCGTCGAAGTGGCCGCGGAAGCGCTCGGCGAGGACGATGACGCGGTCGCAGCGGGCGAGCACGAAGGCGATGAGCGCGCGCAGGGGAGCGGAGGCGTGGCGGTGGAAGTTCCGGAAGTTGCCGCCGCGCACGTGCGCGACGAGGCGGGCGCCGGCGAGCCGCGCGGTGAGCGCGATCGCGGCGTCGCGGAGGAAGCCGGAGCGGTTCTGCGAGAGGCAGAAGTAGACCACGCGCGGGCGGTGGCGGGCGAGCGTCCAGGCCAGCCGTGCCCAGATCCGGGCGAGCGCCAGGACGGCGCGGGCGTCGATGCCGCCCTTCTGCCGGTTGTGGCGGCGGATGTTGGTGGACACGTGATGGACGCGCAGGTCGGGGCCGAGCCCGAGACGGAGAATGAGCTCGCTGTTGACCTCCGGACCCGCGTAGGGCGGCGGCGTCGGGACGGCGAGGAGGACGTCGACCGGCATCAGCGGGCGGGCGCCGGGCGTGGCACCGGTCGATGGGCCAGGGCGGCGCATGGCATCAGCGTGCTGGCTCGGCCGTGAGGTCCGGGCGGGGCGCGGGTGCCTCCGCGAAGGCGTCCCACCACATCTCGAGCATCAGGATGGCCCACAGGCGCGGGGCGAGGCCGGGCCGCCCCGCTTGCTGGAGGCGGACGATCCGGGCGACGGCCTCGGGGTCGAGGATGCCGTGGCGGCGGAGGCGCCCCGGGTCCAGGAAGTCGTGGACGAGGGGACGCAGGTCGGTGCGCAGCCAGTGGTCGAGCGGGACCTCGAAGCCGTGCTTGCGGCGCTCCACGATGCGGGCCGGCAGGTAGGCGCGCGCCACGCGCCGGAGCAGGTGCTTGGGGCGGCCGGGCCGGCGCTTGGCGCTGCCGGGCAGGGTGGAGACCCACTCGACCAGCTGGTGGTCCAGGAACGGCGGCCGGGCCTCCAGCCCGACGGCCATGGTCATGCGATCCACCTTGGCGAGCATCTCGTCCGCGAGCGTGGTCTTGAGGTCGGCGTAGAGGCGGCGGTTCAGGCGGTCGCCGCCCTCGAAGTGGCGGTAGTGGGCGCCGAGCACGTCGGTGCGGTCGAGCGCATCCTCCTCGAGCGCGCCCATGAAGGCGTCGCTGTAGAGCGCGCGCTTCATCGGCACATCGAAGTTGGAGAGCAGGAAGGCGTAGCGCGGATCGGGCTCGAGGAAGGTCGAGCGCAGGAACTTGGCGGTCTTGCGGGCGCGGTCGCGGCCGGGCAGCCGCGGCGTGGCGACGGCGGCGTCCATCAGGGCGAGCGCGGAGGCGCGCGCCGCGTCGGGCGTGTAGCGGCGGGCGTGGTCGGCCAGCCGGTCCCAGAAGTAGCGGGAGTAGCCGGCGAAGAGCTCGTCGGAGCCGTCGCCGGTGAGGACGACGCCGACGTGCTCGCGGGCGGCCCGGGCGAGGTAGTAGGTCGGTACGGCGGAGGAGACGGCGAAGGGCTCGTCCCAGTGCCAGACGAGGCGGGGCAGGTCGTCGGCCACGGCCGGGCGGACGACGATCTCGTGGTGGTCGGTCCCGCAGTGGCGGGCGACGGCGCGGGCGTGGGCGAGCTCGTCGAAGTAGCCGGGTCCGTCGAAGCCGACGGCGAAGGTCTTCACGGGCTCCGGCCGGAGCCGGGCCATGAGCGCGACGATGAGGCTCGAGTCGAGGCCGCCGCTGAGGAAGGCGCCGAGCGGGACGTCGGCCTCGAGGCGCTCCTCGACCGCGCGTGTCAGCAGGCGGTCGAGCTCGCGCTCGAGCGCGGCTGGGGGAGGCGGGTGCGGCCGCTCGCGGGTGGGAGCGTCCCACCAGGGCGCGACGGACACGGCGCCGGCGGCGTCGCATAGGAGGAAGTGCCCGGGCGGCAGCTTCCGGATGCGGCGGTAGATAGTTGCGGGCGCGGGGATGCTGAGGTAAGTGAAGTAGCGGTCGAGGGCGGCGGGATCGATCGAGCGGTCGATGCCCGGGTGCTGGAGGATCGCCTTGATCTCGGACGCGAAGAGGAGGCGCTCGTCGTCCTGGTAGTACACGAGCGGCTTCTCGCCGAGCCGGTCGCGCGCGAGGAAGAGCTCCCCCCGGCGCGCGTCCCAGACGGCGAAGGCGAACATGCCGTCGAGGCGGTCCAGGCAGTCGCGGCCGAGCTCCTCGTAGAGGTGCACGAGCACCTCGGTGTCCGAGGCGGTGCGGAAGCGGTGCCCGCGGCCGGAGAGCCAGTCGCGGAGCGCGCGGTAGTTGTAGATCTCGCCGTTGAAGACGACGCTCACGCCGCCATCCTCGCCCGACATCGGCTGCTGCCCGGAGACCAGGTCCACGATCGCCAGGCGACGCATGGCGAGGCCGACGGAGCCGGTGCGCACCGCACCGGCGTCGTCGGGGCCGCGGTGGCGCAGCACCCGGTTCATGGCGTCGAGGTGCTCCGCGTCCGCTGGGGACGGCCGCCGCAGGTACCTGACGCCGCAGATGCCGCACATGCGCGTGGTCCGTTCCGGGCTCGGGTCGAGGGGTGAGCGGGGGGCCGGTGAGCGCCGGCGCGCCGCGCGCAGCGGCGACTTCATGTTTCGTACCGGAGGGAGGCGGAATGCCGGAGCGGTTCGGGACGGCCGCGTTCACGGAGCGGTTCGAGGAGGCGCTGCTCTACGCGGCGAGGCACCACGCGAGGCAGCGGCGGAAGGGGTCGCGCGTGCCGTACGTGGGGCACGTGCTGGGCGTGGCCTCGCTCGTCATCGAGGATGGCGGCGGCGAGGACGAGGCGATCGCGGCGCTGTTGCATGACGCGGTGGAGGACGCGCCCGCGGGCGAGGCGGCGCGGGTGCGCGGCGAGGTCGTGGAACGGTTCGGGGCGGACGTCGCCAGGATCGTGGAGGGCTGCACGGACGCGGACACGCAGCCCAAGCCGCCCTGGTGGCGGCGCAAGCTGGCGTACGTGGCGCACGTGCGCATGGCGCCGGCGGACGTGCGCCGGGTCTCGCTCGCCGACAAGCTCTACAACGCGCGCTCGATCGTGGCTGACTACCGGCAAATCGGCGACGCGCTGTGGGAGCGGTTCCGCACCGGCGCGCCGGGCACGCTCTGGTACTACCTGGCGCTGGCCGACGCCTTCGAGGCGACGGACGGCGGAGCGATGGCGGAGGAGCTCCGCCGGGTGCTGAAGGAGCTGCTCCGGCTGGTCGCGCGGCCGGCGGTGGCGGAGAAGCGGGCGCGGCGCGGCGGGCCGGCGCGGCTGGGTGGGGTCGCGGGGGCGCCGTCCGGCGCGCGGGTTTCGTCCGGCGCCGCTCCAGGCGACGAGGCGGGCCGGGTGCCTCCCTCGCTCGAGATCGAGCGTCGCTTCCTCTGCTCCGTGGACGCGCCCGAGGCGCTGGCCGGCGCTCCGCGCCAGTCGATCCGGCAGGCGTACCTCACGGCCGGCGACCCGGCGGTGCGCATCCGGCAGCTGGACGACCGGTTCATCGTCGGGCTCAAGCTCGGGAAGGGACTGGTGCGCCGCGAGTTCGAGGACGTCGTGAGCGCGCGCGAGGCGGCGGCGCTGTTCGAGGCGGCCGGCGATGCGGTGCTCGAGAAGGAGCGGCGCAGGCTGGGCCCGTGGGAGGTGGACGTCTACCGCGGCAGGCTCGCGGGGCTCGTCCTCGCCGAGGTCGAGCTGGCCGGCCCGGCTGACCCGCTGCCGCCGGCTCCGCCCGGGGTGCGGCTGCGCCGGGAAGTCACGGAGAAGCGCGAGTACACCGCCCAGGCGCTGGCACGGCTGGGGGCGGCCGAGGCGGAGGCGTTCGTGGAGCGGGCGAGGAGGGTGCCGGGAGTCATCGCCTGAACTGCGCCGACGACGAGCATCTCGAAGAAGGAGCAGAGCGCGCCGTAGAGGCCGATCCGGGCCGTGATGTTGAAGGCTGCGTAGATGCCGGCGGCGACGAACACGGCCTGCAGGATGCCGAGGAGCACCTCGAAGCAGGCGGCCAGCGCGGCGATCGTGAGGCGCTTGTAGTCCTGCGACGGGTCTAGTTCGGCGAGAAGCCGCAGGCGCCGCCGCAGCAGCCCTCGCCCATGCCGCAACCGTCCGCGGCGGCGGCGCCCGGCGTCGCGGCGCCGACCATCCCGGGCGCGGACATGGCGAGCGAGGTCCTGCGGCCGCCGCAGTCCGGGCAGTCCGCGGGAGCGAGCCGCTCATCCATGCGGCGCAGCGTCTCGAAGCGGCGGCCGCAGTCGCGGCAGGCATACTCGTACAGCGGCATTCCACGCCTCCGTTAATCGGTCCCGACCCGACAAAGATGAGCGCCCGCGCGGAAAACGCCAGAGTTGGGGCCGCCGCGCGGCGGCCCCGAGCTGCCGCGGGTGCGCGGCGCGGATCCAGCTCGGCGGGCCGGCGGCCGGGGCGTGCTCCGGCGCGCCGGCCCTCACGCTACTGCGTTTTCCGTCCGCCGGCGGGCGGCATCTGCATGGGGTGGTCGTAGTTGTAGATGAGCGTCTGGATCTTCCAGCCCTGGGACGTGTTGCGCGTGAGCACGACGTACTTGCCGTCGATCGTGACCTTCTTGCCGTTCACCGTCACCGTATTCTTCGTTGAGCCGGTGGCCCAGCCGAACTCGCCGGCGCCGCCCGAGTCGCCCTGGTTGATCTCGACGCTGGGCATCGAGGCGCTGTCGCCGACCAGGCGCTTCACGATGGCGTCGCGGCCGTGCACCGCGGGGGTGTCGGGCGGCATCTCGGTGGCGTCGTCCGTGTAGAGGTTGCCGAGGCCCTGGTAGTCGTGGTTGTTCATCAGAGTCTGGTACTGCCTGGCCAGCGAGTCGAGCGCGGGGCCCGGCCTCACGGCGGTCTGGCCGGCCATGCCCTGCTCGCCGGCCGTGCTGTCCGCGTTCGCGCCGCCGGCGGCGCCTCCGCTGCCGCAGGCGACGAGGCCCGCGCTCGCGACGATCGCGGCCGCGGCCGCGACGACTGAGATGCTCGCCTTCATGTGTCCCTCCGCGTGACGGGGGCGATGCCCTGGATGCACGAAGGCGCCGGTCCGGCGCCTTGCCAGGGAAACTCCGCGCTCAAGGTGGGATGGCGCCTCGCGGGGAGCAAGGGCGACGTGGCTCAGCGCGCGGCCACCTCGAAGGTCGCGCCCAGGGTCGCCCGGGAGCTGGCGCCGACGAACACCCGGAACGTGCCGGGCTCGACGACGCGGCGGAGCGCCCGGTCGCGGAAGGCCAGATCGTCGCCTGTCAGGCTGAAGGCGACGGTCGTGCGCTCCCCCGGCGCGAGGTGGATGCGGCGGAAGCCGCGCAGCTGCCGGACGGGCCGGCTGACGCTCGCCACCTCGTCGCGGACGTAGAGCTGGACGACCGTCTCGCCGGCGCGGGCGCCGGTGTTGGTCACGTCGACCCGGACGGCGAGGGTGTCGCCCGGCCGGATCCGCTCCGCCCCCAGACGCAGCGCGTCGTAGCGGAAGGTGGTGTAGCCGAGGCCGTAGCCGAACGGGAAGAGCGGCGTCACGGGGACGTCGAGGTACTTCGACGTGTAGCGGTCGGTCGGCGACGCCGGGCGTCCGGTCTCCAGGTGCGCGTAGTAGATCGGCACCTGCCCGACCGCGCGCGGGAACGTGACCGGCAGGCGGCCCGAGGGCTCCTCGTCGCCGAAGAGCACATCGGCGAGCGCGGAGCCCGCCTCAGTCCCGGGCAGCCACGCCTCGAGGAGCGCGGGAGCGCGCGCGGCGAGCACGGGGATCGCCAGCGGGCGGCCGCTCAGGACCACGACCACCGTCGGCGTGCCGGTGGCGAGCACGGCGCGGACGAGGGCGAGCTGCCGGCCGGGCAGCCCGAGCCGGGCGCGGCTGCCGCCCTCCCCGCTCATGGCCGCCGACTCGCCGACGGCGACCACGGCCGCGTCCGCCGCGCGCGCCGCGCGTACGGCCTGCGCGATGCCGGCCGTATCCGCCGCCCCCGCGCGGCTCGTGCCCGCTTCCGCGGCGCGCGAAGTCGGGTCGCCGATGGCGACGCCGCGCGCGTAGAGCACCCGCGTGCGCGGCGCCACCGCGCGGCGGATCCCCGCGAGCAGCGTGACCGCGTCCTCCGGCCGGCCGAGCGCGTGGACGGGGCCGAGCGGGTCGGCGCTGTCGTCGGCGAGCGGGCCGAGCACGGCGAGGGCGCGCAGGTCCTTCCGCAGCGGCAGCACGCCGCCCTCGTTCCGGAGCAGCACCATCGACTCCCGCGCCAGGCGGCGGGCCAGCGCGCGGTGGGCGGCGGGGAGCGGGCCGAGCGCTGTGGCGGAGTCGGCGTAGCGGAACGGGTCGTCGAGGAGGCCGAGCCGGAGCTTCAGCCGGAGCACCCGGCGCACCGCCTCGTCCACGGCGGACTCGGGCACGCGGCCGGCGCGCGCGAGCGAGGGGAGCTCGCGCAGGTAGGTGGTGCTGTGGAGGTCCACGTCCACGCCGGCGCGGAGCGCCTCGGCGGCGGCGTCGGCGGGCGAGGCGGCCACGCCGTGGCTCTGGAGCTCGGAGATGGCGTCGTAGTCGGAGACCACGAGACCGGGGAATCCCCACTCGTCGCGGAGGATCCCGGTGATGAGCGCGCGGTCGGCCGTGGCGGGCACGCCGTCCAGCGCCGTGAAGGCCGCCATGACGGTGGCCACGCCGGCGTTGCGGGCGGCGTGGAAGGTGGGGAGATAGACGTCGCGGAAGCGGCGCTCCGAGAGGTCAACGGTGTTGTAGTCGCGCCCGGCCTCGACCGCGCCGTAGCCGGCGAAGTGCTTGGCGGTGGCGGCCATGGTGGTGGGCGCGGCCAGGCCCGTGCCCTGATAGCCCGTGACGGCGGCGCGCGCCATGGCGGCGCCGAGGAAGGGGTCCTCGCCCGGACTCTCGACGACGCGCCCCCAGCGCGGGTCGCGGGCGATGTCCAGCATCGGCGCGAAGGTCCAGGTCACGCCGGCGGCCGTGGCCTCGCGCGCCGCGACGCTGTCCGCCCGCCGCACCAGGGCCGTGTCCCAGGTGGCGGCCATGGCGAGCGGCACGGGGAAGATGGTGCGGAAGCCGTGGATCACATCGCCCATGAAGAGCAGCGGCAGGTGCGGCGGGGAAGCCATCGCGAGCGCCTGCATCTCGTGGGTGTAGTGGTAGACATCGCGCCCGGGGAGAACGCCGTTGGTGCCGCCAATGCGGCCGGCGCGGACGAGGTCGCGGAGGTCGGCCCGCCCGCCGGCGATGGTGAGCTGGCCGACCTTCTGCTCGAGCGTGAGGCCGGCAAGGATCGAGTCGATGCGCGCGTCGAGGGGCGACGTGGCGGGAGGCGCCTGCGACGGCGGCGGCGAGGCGGCCGCGGCGCAGCCTGCCGCCGCGGCGCACAGCGCGGCCACGGCGGCCCGGCGCAGGCCGGTCGGGATCGGATGGGCTCGCTGGCTCGGGGCGTTCACGGGGCTCGCGTTGCGCGGATGTCGCGATAGGCGCGGCGGCTCGACCGCCGCGCCGGCGGTGCAACTTGGATGCCCCGCCCCGTTCGGCGCTACCTGCTCCGCACCGTGGCCCCCGAGCGGGAGGCGAGCCGGCCGGCGGCCGCGGTCAACTGCCGTGCATGGCCGCGGCCTCCGGCGCGATCTTCCGTCCGAGCGACAGCGGGATGCGGTAGACCACGCTGTCGCCGGCGCTCCGGACCCAGTAGCCGGCGCGGGTCGAGTCCAGCGCGAGATCGGCCAGCTTGTCGCCGCGGGCGCCGCGCACGAGCACCCGGCGCGCCCCGGTCCCGAAGCGGGCCGAGTCGCGCTGCGCCGGCGTAGCGAACGCCACCGCGGAGAGGTCGGTCAGGCCGCCGAGCAGGCGGGCGACGCCGGCGGAATCGGCCGCGACGCCGGGCGGCATCAAGCGCCAGCCCTTGCCGGAACGCTCCAGCCGATAGCCTCCGTGGCCGGCGCGAACCTCAATGGAACGGCGCCGTCCGCCGGCAATGCGGTATCGTGTCGGGCTTCCTTACTGGGAGGGCGGCCGGGATGTTCCGCGAGGCGGGAGCTTGCCTCCGATCCCGGTCAGGGAGTAAGGTCGGGGGGTCGGCACGGGCCGGTGAAGGAGGATACCACATGGGAGGTGCGCGGCGTCATGCCGTGGGCGGATCCCCGGCCCTCGGCGCTCTTCTCGTCCTGGCCGCGGCCGGCGGGGGGTGTGCAGGCCGCACGCCTCTGCCGGCACTGCCGCCGCCGGTCGCGCTGGTCCACGCCCACGCGCACAACGACTACGAGCACGCGCGGCCCCTGCTCGAGGCGCTCGACCACGGGTTCTGCAGCTTCGAGGCGGACGTCTGGCTCGTGGACGGGCGCGTTCTCGTCGCGCACGACCGCAAGGACGTCGAAGCGGATCGCACGCTCCAGCGCCTCTACCTCGACCCGCTGCGAGCACGCGTCCAGGCGAACGGCGGGCGCGTCTACCCGGGCGGCCCGGAATGCGACCTCCTCGTGGACGTGAAATCCGACACCGCGGCGACGTACGAGGCGCTGCGCGGGGTCCTCGAGCCTTACGCCGACATGCTCACGACCGTCCGCGGCGCGAGCGTCACGCACCGCGCGATCCTCGTCATCCTCTCGGGGAACGAGGCGCGCTCGCTCGTCGCGGACAACCGGGTCCGGTACGTGGCGCTCGATGGGCGCCTCCCGGATCTCCAGTCCGGCGCGCCGCCGGATCTCGTCCCCTGGATCAGCGCCGACTGGGAGAAGCTGTTCGCCTGGCGGGGGAGCGGACCCCTTCCGGCGCGGGACGAGGAGGTCCTCGCGCGCATCGTCGCGGAGGCGCACGCGGCCGGACGCCGGGTTCGCTTCTGGGACGCTCCCGACGATGAGGCTGGCTGGAGGGTGCTCCGGGATGCGCACGTGGACGTCATCAACACCGACCACCTCGCCGGGCTCGAGCGCTTCCTGAGGGCGAGGTGAGCGCCGCGCCGCTTGCTCGCCGCCCCCGCGCGGGGGCAGATTCCTGCAGCCCGATTCGCCAACCCCGGCCAACTCCGTCTCGAGCCGTGCCGGCTCCACCTCCGGGAGGGTCCGTGCCCAGCATCCGCCGTCCGCAGCGCTCGCTCGCCCGCGCGCGCCGCTCTCTTCCTGCCGCCGCGCTCGCCGCGGGCGTCTTCCTGGCGACGGCTCCGCCGCCGCTCGCCGGCCAGAGGCGATCCGCCGGGCCGGCGCCGGCCGGCGACACCGCCGCCCCCGTAGCGCCGGGCGACACGGCGGCGCTGCACGCGCGGCTCGGCGAGCTGTTCCTGGACGGCACGTTCCGGGAGGCCCGCTTCGGCCCGGCGCGCTGGCTCGGCGACGGCTCCGCCTACACCACGCTGGAGCGCTCGCCGGACCTGGACGGCGCGCGCGACATCGTGCGCTACGAGACGGGAACGGGGAAGCGCAGCGTTCTCGTGCCGGCTACGCGCCTGGTGCCGCCGGGCTCGAAGACGGCGCTCGAGATCGACGACTACGCCTGGAGCCCCGACGGCACGAAGCTGCTGGTGTTCACGAACACGCGCCGGGTCTGGCGGCGCAACACCCGGGGCGATTACTGGGTGCTCGACCTCGGGACCTGGGCGCTCCGCAAGCTGGGCGGCCCGGACGCGCCGGAGTCCACGCTGATGTTCGCCAAGTTCTCCCCCCGGGGGGACCGGGTGGCCTACGTGCGGCAGGGCGACCTGTATGTGGAGCGACTCGCGGACGGCGCCATCACGCGGCTGACCTCGGATGGCTCGAAGACGCTGGTGAACGGCACTTCCGACTGGGTCTACGAGGAGGAGTTCGACCTGCGGGACGGCTTCCGCTGGTCGCCGGACGGGACGAAGATCGCGTTCTGGCAGTTCGACATGTCCGGCGTCCGGGACTTCCTGCTGATCGACGACACCGACTCGCTCTACTCCTTCACCGTCCCCGTGCAGTACCCGAAGGCGGGCACCACGAACTCGGCCGTGCGGGTGGGAGTGGTGCCCGCCGCCGGCGGCGCCACGACGTGGCTCGACGTGCCCGGCGAGGCGCGCGACAACTACCTCCCGTGGATGGAATGGGTGGATGCCGGCACCATCGCGCTGCAGCGGATGAACCGCGCGCAGGACGAGGACCGCGTGATGCTTGCCAACGCGGCCACGGGGAAGGCGCGGACGGTGCTCACGGAGAGGGACAGCGCGTGGATCGACCTGCCCGAGGACGTGCCGTGGCTGGACGGCGGGAAGGCATTCCTGTGGCCGAGCGAGCGCGACGGCTGGCGCCACCTCTACCGCGTCTCCCGCGACGGGCAGAGCGTGAAGCTGCTCACGCCGGGCGAGTACGACGTGGTCTCGGTGGCGGGAATGGATGCGAAGCGCGGGTGGCTGTACGTGGTCGCGTCGCCTGAGGACGCCGCCCGCCGCTACCTCTACCGCGTGCCGCTGGCGGGCGGCAGGCCGACCATGGTGACGCCGTCGGACAAGGGCTGGAACAGCTACGACATCTCGCCCGACGGGCGCTGGGCGATCCACGACTTCTCGACCGCCGACACCCCACCCTTCATCGACCTGGTCTCGCTGCCGCAGCACCGCACGGTGCGGGTGCTCGAGGACAACGCCGCGCTGCGCGCCAGGATCGCGCGGCTGGTCGAGCCGCGTCGCGAGTTCTTTCGCGTCACGATCGCCAATGGCGCGACCATTGACGGGTGGATGCTGTTCCCGCGCGACTTCGATCCCTCGAAGCGCTACCCGATGCTCTGGTACGTCTACAGCGAGCCGGCGGCGCAGACGGCCGTGGACCGCTGGAGCGGCAGCCAGGGGCTGTGGTTCCGCACGCTCGCGGACCAGGGCTATATCGTGGCCACGGCGGACAACCGCGGCACCCCGGCGCCGAAGGGGCGCGCGTGGAGGAAGGCGCTCTACCACAGGATCGGCATTCTGAACAGCGCCGAGCAGGCCGACGCCGTGCGCACGCTCGAGGCGCGCCGCCCCTACATCGATCCTGCCCGCGTGGGTGTGTGGGGCTGGAGCGGCGGCGGCTCGGAGACGCTGAACCTCATGTTCCGCTCGCCCGACATCTTCTCGGTCGGCATGAGCGTCGCGCCGGTGCCGGACGAGCGGCTCTACGACACGGTCTACCAGGAGCGCTACATGGGGCTGCCGCAGGTGGACTCCGCGGGCTACCGCGAGGGCTCGCCGATCAATCACGCGGAGGGGCTGCGCGGCTCGCTGCTGGTGGTCCACGGCAGCGGCGACGACAACGTGCACTACCAGGGCACGGAGCGGCTGGTCAACCGGCTGGTCGAGCTCGGCAAGCCATTCCAGCTGATGGTCTACCCGAACCGCACGCACTGCATCTGCCAGGGGCGGGGAACGACGCTGCACGTGTACTCTCTTCTGACGCGATATCTGGAGACGCACCTGGCGGCCGGGCCGCGGGCGGGGATGTGAGGTTGGGGTTGGGTTTTGGTTTTGGTTTTGGTTTGGGTTCTGGTTTTGGTCGTTCGGTCTAGTGGGCGCATTCGCGGACGGCGTGGCCCCGCCGGCCCTGCACTCGCCCGATCGCCGAACCCGCCGCCAAACCACAACCAAAACCACAACCAAAACCACAACCAAAACCTCTCGCTCTAGAGCCTGAATCCTTGGCAGGGGCCGCATGGCCCTGGGAGGGCCGTTGTCCACCTCCGTCGAACGCATGCGGGCCCACAAGTGGGTCATCGCGGGGACCGTGCTGACCGGCACCATCATGGCGGTGCTGGACTCGAGCATCGTCAACGTGGCGCTGCCGGACATGCGCGGCACGCTGGGCGCGACGGTGGAGGAGATCACGTGGGTGGTGACGGGCTACATCCTGGCCAACGTCATCATCATGCCGATCACGGCGCTGCTCTCGGCCAGGTACGGGCGGAAAAACTTCTACATGGCGAGCGTGGCGGCGTTCACGCTCGCGTCCATGTTGTGCGGGCTGGCGCGCTCGCTGCCCACCATGACGTTCTTCCGGATCATCCAG
Source organism: uncultured Gemmatimonadales bacterium (assembly GCA_963708135.1). Classification (GTDB taxonomy): domain Bacteria; phylum Gemmatimonadota; class Gemmatimonadetes; order Longimicrobiales; family RSA9. The sequence goes on from OY970192.1 coordinate 4,398,859, forward strand.
GGGATCGGCGGCGGGGTGCTGATCACGGTGTCGCAGGCCATCCTGCGCGAGACGTTCCCGCTCGAGGAGCAGGGGCTGGCCATGGGGATTTACGGCATGGGCGTGGTGCTCGCGCCCGCATTCGGTCCCACGCTGGGCGGCTGGATCACCGACAACTACTCCTGGCCGTGGGTCTTCTACATCAACGTGCCGATCGGGGCGCTGAACCTGCTGCTCGTCTCGCGCTACATCGAGGATCCGGACTACCTCGTGCGCGAGAAGGGGACGATCGACTGGATCGGCCTCGCGCTCATGACGACCGGGCTCGGCGCGCTGCAGCTCATGCTGGAGAAGGGGGAGGAGAAGGACTGGTTCACGTCCGGCTTCATCGTCGCGCTGGCCGTGACGGCCGCGCTCGGGCTCGTGCTCTTCGTCTGGAGGGAGCTCGTCATCCGCCGGCCGGCGGTGGATCTCCGCATCCTGAAGGACACCTCCTTCACCTCGGCCACGGCGATCGGCGGCGTGCTGGGCATGGGGCTCCTGGGCAGTCTGTTCCTGCTGCCGCTCTTCCTCCAGAACCTGCTCGGCTACAGCGCCATGATGTCGGGCATCGTGCTCATGCCGCGCAGCCTGGCCATGGCCGTGATCATGCCCATCGGCGGCGCGTTCTACAACCGGCTGGGTCCCAAGCTGCTGGTCGGCGCCGGCCTGGCCGTCAGCGCCTTCTCGTTCTGGCAGCTCTCGCACCTCAGCCTGGATGTGAGCTTCTGGAGCATCTTCTGGCCGCAGGTCTGGCAGGGCGTCGGCTTCTCGCTCATCTTCGTCGCCCTCTCCACCGCCGCCCTCGCCACCATCCCGCGCGCCCGCATGACGCAGGCGACCGGGCTCTACAACGTCGTCCGCCAGGTCTTCGGCAGCATCGGCATCGCCATCGCGGCGACGGAGCTCACGCGCGGCATCTCGCGCTACTCCTTCACGCTCGGCTCCCGCCTCACGCCCTACGACCCACTCACCCGCGCCTGGCTCGCCCGCGTGACCGCCGGCATGATCGCCGCTGGCGCCGACCGCTTCACCGCCGCCCGCCGCGCGCTCCAGCTGCTGGCCTACCAGGTCGAGCGCCAGGCGGCCGTGCTCTCCTACAACCACGTCTTCCTGCTCACCACCGTGCTCTTCGCCCTGGCCGTGCCGCTCGTGCTGCTGCTGCGCCGGCCCGAAGGGGATGTGGACGTGGAGATCGTGGCGGAGTAGGGAGCGGCAATTCGGGTTCCCCTTCTCGCCGCCGTTCGCCCTGTTGATCGGAATTCGAGAAGAAAGGCGCACCGGCCGCCTCTCGGCGACGCTGCGACCGCGATCTTGCTCGATTTCCGGGATGATTCGGGATCTGGACGGCTTGCCGCCCGCCCGTTGCGCGATCTTGATCGCCCCGCGAGTGGCTTCGCGGCCCGGGAGCCGCCGGCCACGCGCCCGAGCATCAGCAGCAGAATTGCGTTCATCGGCCGGATTCCATGGGGCCGTCCGGTCCACCGGGCGGCGCCCGGCGCGCGGGCGGGGTAGGCCGGCGGCGATGAGCCTGTCAAGGCAACACTTTCCAGGCGCGCTACGGCGCCCGCTCGAGCAGCTCGCCAATCATCTCCGCGACGCGGACCCGAGCGGCCTCGGCCTCGGGCGGCGTCGGCTCCTTCTCGACCGCGCTGCCGGTGCGTGAGAAGAGGAAGCTGAAGCGCTCAGGCGGCAGGCCGGTCAGCTCGAGCAGCGCGGCCACGTAGACATCGCGCTGGAGGGCGTACTTCGCCGCCTCGCGCGCCTCCTGTCCCGGCCGGATCAGGTTCGACTTGTAGTCAACGACGTCGCCCACCGCGCGCTCGCCCAGGCCGGCGAGGTCCAGCGCGCCGCGCACGAGGACGGGGTGCTCCGCCGCCTCGCCGGCGGGCAGGATCCAGGTGAAGGCGAGCTCGCGCTCGGCGCGCGCGTCCTCCGCGAGCAGCGGGGCCACGCGCGGGTGGCGGGCCGTCCGCTCGACCATCCCGGCGAGCTCCTCGCGCAGCCGTGCGCGCGCATCCTGCGCGTCCTCCGGGCCCATGGTCCCGCCCAGCTCGCGGTCGAGGAGCGCCTCGAGGTCGGCCAGGGTGCGCAGCCGCTCCAGGATGCCGTGGAGCATCGTGCCCACGTCGGCGCCCGCGAGCCCTCCGTCCCGTCCGGTCGCCGCGACGTCCGAACCGAAGCGCGGCGGCAGGCCGAGGTCGTAGGTGCGCCGGTGGTCCCAGCGGCTGCGGCGGAACGCCATGAGCTCCGTGGCCGAGTGGACCCTGCGGTCCGGCGGCGCGGGCACGGGTGCCATGCGCGCGGCGAGGGCGTCGTCGCCGGAGGCGGAGTCGAGCTCCTCCGGGTCCGGGGGCTCCGGGGGCTCGGCGGCGGCGGGAGCGGCATCGATCCCGGTCCGGAGCGCGCCGGTCCAGCGGACGCCGTCCCACGCGTAGCGCAGCTCGCCGCCATCCCGTGCGAGCGCATGGCAGAGCCACTGCGCCGCCTTCTTCGCGTCCGCCTCCACCGAAACGGCGGCTCCGGCGGGCGCGTCCTTCCACGGCTCGATGGAGAAGGCGCCATCACCGACGCAGAGGATCAGGCGGTCCCGGGCGCGGGTCGCGCCCACGTACCAGATCCGCTTCTCCTCTATGCGCGAAGCGGCCCGGTCGCGCTCGCGCAGGTGCTCGTACGCGCCGGGCAGGCGCTCGTCCTTGTCCGCGTCGTCGTCCTCGCAGCGGATCGCGATGCCGTCCTCGGGATCGAGGAAGAGCCCGGCGTCGCGCCCGCCGCCGCCAGCGATGTCGCTCTCGAGGTCCGCGAGCACCACGACCGGCCACTCCAGCCCCTTGGCGCCGTGGATCGTGCTGAGCGTGACCACGTTCTCGCCCTCGGTGTGGAGGCCCGCCTCGGCCTCCGTCTCGGCGCCGGCGCGCGCCTCGAGAAAGTCCACCAGCTCGCGCAGCGACCACGCGGGATGTGCGGCGGCGAGGGCGAGGAGCTTCCGGACGTTGGCGGCTGCGACGTCGCCTCCCTCCTCGAACAGCAGCTGCGCCACGTAGCCGGACTCCTCGAGCGCCCGCTCCAGCAGCGCGGCCGGCGGGACCCGATCGCGCAGCGCGCGCAGCCGCTCGAGCCAGCGCCGTCCCTCCTCCAGCCGCTCGCGCTGCGCGGGCTCCGGTACGTCGGCGTGGAGCCCGCGGCGGAGCGGGCGCCCCCGTTCCGCGGCGAGGCGGACGCGCAGCAGCGTGGCATCACTCAGGGCGACGAAGGGCGAGCGCAGGATGGCGGCGAGCGCGACATCGTCGGCAGGGTCCGCGAGCCAGGCCATGAGCATGTGCAGGTCGGCCACCTCGCGGCGGTCGAAGAAGCCGGTGTTGCCGCCCACGCGGTACGGCACGCGGTGCCGGCGCAGCGCGGCCTCGTAGTGGCCGAGCGCCGTTCGGGTGCGGAACAGGATGGCGAAGCTCTTCCACATGAGACCGCCCCGGGTGAGCTCCAGCATGCGGGCGACAACGCGCTCCGCCTCCTCCGTGCGGCGCGCGTCCGCGGATCCGCCGGGCACGAGGAGCACCTCGACGAGCCCGGCCTCGCCGTCGTCGCCGCGGTGCGGGCGGAGCGGCGTGTAGGCCACCTCGTGCGGGTCCGCCTGCGCGCGGGCCTCGTCGCCGATCAGCGGGGCGAACACGGCGTTCACGTAATCGACGATCGGTGCGCGGCTGCGGAAGTTGACGTCCAGGCGGACGGGCTCGCTGCCCAGCCTCCGGAAGTCCGCGGCGACGCGGTTCCAGAGGCGGACGTCGGCGCGGCGGAAGCGGTAGATGCTCTGCTTCGGATCGCCCACGATGCAGAGCCGGGGCGCCTGCGGCAGCTCGGCGGGAAGCCCGCACAGCGCGTAGGCGATGGCCTTCTGCGCCGGATCCGTGTCCTGGAACTCGTCGATGAAGAGCCAGCGCAGGCGGGCGCGCAGCGCGGCGAGCACGTCCGCGCGGTCGCGCAGCAGGTCGCGGGCGCGGTAGATGAGGGCATCGAAGTCGAGCGCGCGCTCGCGGTCGAGCATCGCGTCGAGCCGGTCGCGGGCGCGGCAGGCCAGGCCCGCCGCGGCGGCCGCGAGCTCCGCGGCGGCGTCGTCGTGCCGCCGCCACGGCGCGCCGCGCGACTCGAGGAGCGACCTCAGCCGCGCCGTCCGGGCGGCGCCATCCAGGCCCTCGCACCACGCGGCGTAGGCATGGCGCGTCGCCTCGCCGGCGGCGAGCGCGCCCTCGACGAGCGCCGTCGTCGCGCGCAGTCCGAAGCGGGCGAGCAGCGCGCCGACGGCCGCGCCAGCGGGGGGGCCGGACATGGAGGCGAAGACCTCCTCCCGCACCGCGTCCCGCCGCAGCAGCGCGGACTCGGCCTCGTCGAGCACGCGGAAGCCGGGATCGAGCCCCGCGCGCAGCCCGAACTCGCGCAGGACGCTGCCGCAGAAGGCGTGGATGGTGCCGATGCGGGCGCGCTCGACCTGGTGCACGCGACGGCGCCAGATCCGCTCGCCGGTGAGGGCGGCCTGCTCGCGCATGGCGGCGCGGAGCGACTCCTTCAGGTCGGCGGCGGCGGCGTTGGTGAAGGTGATGGCCGCGATCCGGTCGAGCTCGCAGCGGCGCTCCGGGGGCGGCGGCGGGATGTCGGGCAGGGCGGCGCCGAGCAGGTGCATTATCTTGCCGACGAGCGTGGTGGTCTTGCCGGAGCCCGCGCCCGCCTCGATGAGCAGGTGCGTGGTGCGCCCGATCGCCTCGCGTTGCGCCTCGGTGTAGGGCCTCATCCGTGGTACTCCCGGCAGACGGCGCGCGCGGCGCAGTAGGCGGGGCAGGCGCAGCCGGTCGGGGTGGCGGCGGGGAAACGCCCGGCCGCGATGTTCGTGGCATGCTCGATCGCGTGGCGGACGGCGGCCTCGATCTCCTCGGTGGCCTTCCGCTGCTTCTCGGTCTCCTCGCGCTTGATGCCGGCCTTGACCAGCGAGGTGGGCGAGAGCGACGCCTTGTGGTCGGGGTCGCCGATGATCTGGTAGCTGCCGCCCCACACGCCGAGGCCCGCCTCGCCCACCGCCTCGAGGGCGCGCATGTAGATCGGCAGCTGGAGGAGCGCGCCCGCCGCCCGCCGCGCGCCAATGTGGTCGAACGCGGCCGCGCTCGTCTTGTGGTCCACCACGTAGCGCCAGCCGCGGGCGCGCGGGTCGACGATCTCGTCCACCCTGTCGATGCGGCCGCGCACGCGGATGCTCCGGCCGTCCGCCTCGATCTCGACCGTCTCCCACTGGTCGCCCGGCGCGCCGAAGGCGAGCTCCGTGAAGAGCGGCGCCCGCGCGGGCCGGACGGTCGAGCCCTTTGCGTTCTCGGCCATCTCCCAGTGGACGTAGCGCATGAGCATCCGGCGCAGATTGGCCAGCCGCGGCTCGCGCAGCTCGGGGGCACCCGCCCAGCCGCCGTCGCCTTCCGCTTCGAGCTCTTCGGGGAGGATGCGCTCGAGCAGCGCGGCGGCATCGTCCTCGTGCGCCGGATCGAGCGCCGCATCGCCGTAGCGGTCGCGCAGCTCCACGTCGAGCCGGGCTAGCGTGGCATGCAGGACCTTGCCGCGGGTGGCGGCGTCCAGGTCGTCATCCGCCTCATCGACGGAGGCGAGGCCCAGCACCTGCTCGGCGAAGAAGCGGAAGCCGCAGAAGCCGTAGGTCTCGAGCCGGCTGGCACTCCACGGCCGCTCGCCCCAGCGCGCGCGCAGCGCCTCCCGCAGGTCCGCGGCGTCGATCCGACCGTTGTAGGCGTGGAGCCGCTCGAGCCGGCTCGCGGTCTCCGACTCCCGCGTGCGCGCCCGGACCCACTCGACCCAGGCGCCGCGGAGCGCCCCTCGGGTGGGGCCCGGCGCCGCGTCGAGCAGCGTCCGCAGCAGCGCGCGGGGCCGCGCGTGCCCGGACGGCTGGTCCCGCCAATCCCGCGCGGCGAACAGCAGCGCCTCGCCCGGCGAGCGGATGGCGGCGAGGTCCGAGGGCACGAGCGCGGAGCCGGGGGGCCGCCGCGCCCACGCCTCAAGGTCCGTTCCGAGCAGCAGCGCGCACTCCTCGAGGTAGGGCGAGGCGAGGCGGGCGGCGCCGCCGGGGTCCGCGGCCGCGTAGCTCAACGCGAGCGTCCGCCTCGCGCCGGCCACGAGCTCGCGGAAGAGAGAGGCCTCCCGGGCGAACCACGCGGCCTCGGGCCGGAAGGGCAGCCCGGCGCGCTCGAGCGCCTCCGCCTCCTGATCCGAGAAGAGCGGCTGCGCCGGCGGATCGGCGGGGATCTCGCCGGCGGCCATGCCGATGATGAACAGGTGGTCGAAGGGGCGGCCGACCGCGGCGAGCGACTCGAGCACGTGGACCCCGCCGCGCTCCGGCGTCCAGAGGGCGAAGTCGGCATCCTGGAGGCGCGAGGTCAGCTCCGCGTGCCACGCGGCGGGCTCGAGCGGGCCGTCCGCCTCCGGATCGAGGGCGAGCGCGCGCCGCCAGTCGCGGAGCGCGTCGGTGGCCGTGGCGAGGCCCTGGAGGTCCAGCCGCACGGCCTCGACGGCCAGCGGGTCGGCCTCGCGGCCGCCGGGGAGCGCACGGGCGCAGTGCTCCAGCCGCCACGGCGCATCCGCGTCCGCCTCGCCGAGCACCCGGAGCGCGAGGTCGATCCAGGCCGAGCGGCGGCGGGTTTCCTCGAGGGCGGCGGCGTGCGCGGCGAAGCCCTCGATCCGCTCGGCGGCCGCGCGCAGCCGCGTCGCCGACGGGCCGCGCGGCCGCGGCTCGGCCTCGTCCGCTTCCGCGGCTTCGGCCCGCGCCGCGAGGCCTTCGAGCACCGTCCGCCACCGGGCCAGCGTGTCGGGCCGAGCCTGGCCCGCGGCGAAGGCCAGCGCGCCGCCGTCCAGGTCGAGCTCGAAGTACGGCGACTCCGCCAGGTCGAGCAGCACGCGCCGGCTCCAGCCTTCCGCCGCCACCCGGAAGAGCCGCAGCAGCGCCGCCACCGCCGGAATCTCCGCCGCGCGGTAGCGGATCCTGGCCGTCACGGGCACCCCCTGCCGGCGGAGCTCGTGGGCCAGGCGCGGCCCCTCCGGCCGGAGCGCCCGCACCACCACGGCGATCCTGCGCGGCTCCACGCGCTCCTCCGCGATCAGCCGCTTGGCCTCGCGCGCCACGTCGGCCAGCTCGCGCGCGCCGTCCGGCAGGACCGCCGCACCCACACCGGCCGCACCCTCGTCCTCCGCGCCGCCGTCCTGCGTCAGGAAGAGCTCGGCCGAGAGCCGGGCGATCCCGGCGGGGCGGGGCGCCGCCTCGAGGGCGACGACCTCGTCCGCGCGCCGCCGGAGCGCCTCGACCAGCTCGTGCTCCGCCAGCCGCTCCAGCGGCGCGGCCCGCGGCGAGGCGGCGAGAACGAGGACACGCAGCTCGCGGATCGCGGCGGACTCGCGCAGCGCATCCAGCAGCAGCTCCCAGCCGCCGCTCAGGTCGGTCAGCCCGAGCAGCCACAGGTCGAGCGGCCGGCCGGCCGGCGCGAACGGCCGCGCGAGGCGCCGCGCGAGCCGCCCGGGATCGTTGCGGACCACGCGGGCTGCCCGCGCCGCCGCATCCCGCCCGTCCACCCGCGGCCGACCGCCCAGGGGCGGCAGCGCCGCCACGGCCTCGAGCCAGTCCGCGTAGAGCGTGCGCAGGTCGGCGTCGCGGGCACGCTCCCACGCCCCGCCGCTCAGCCGCTCCAGCGCCTCGGCCAGTCGGTCGAGCGCGACCTCCACGGCCGCCAGCCGGCCGAACAGCTCGTCGAGCGCGCGCACCAGCCCGCGCAGGTGGCGGATCGCGCCGAACGCCGCCAGATCCGGGCGGCGCAGCAGCCGCGCGATGAGCGTCTCGCGCTCGAAGGACGTGAGCGCGGCGACGTCGCCATCCGAGATCCGCTCGAGCAGCTCGCGGAAGACGAGGATGGGCTCGCCGAGCCACCCGGCGCAGCCCGCGGCCGCCGCGCGCGCGAGCACCTCCTCGCGCTGCCCGCCCTGGCGCACCGCCAGCAGCGGCAGCGGCTCGGCCGGACGGCCCTGAACGGCGAACGGCGCCGCGGCCGCCGCGAGGAGCGACTCCGCATCGGGCGCGTGGACGAGAATCAGCCGGGCCATCGGTCCATCGTGGGGAGCGTGCTTCGGGGTGTGCGGACCCCCGGAGAATAGCGGGCGGGACCCCGCCCAGCCAGTGGTGCCGCGGCGGATCCGCCGGAGTCGGCCATCCGTCGGGTTCGCGGAGGGCTCGGCCGGATGCGTACGGGCGGGATCGGGCGGTTGATCCCGCGGCAGCCCCGCGCTACCTTCGCCGGGGCGGGCCCCCCGCGAGATTGCTCCACCGCAGACGCTCCGACGGAGGAGGGACGAGATGGCGCGCATCGAGCTCACGGACGAGGAGAGCGCCGCGCTGCGCGAGGTCCTGCAGAGCACGATCTCCGATCTGCACTCCGAGATCATCCACACCGACAGCTTCGACTACCGCGAGCGGCTGAAGCACGAGCGCGAGGTGCTCTCCGCAATCCTGAAGCGGCTCGGCAAGGGCGGCTGAGGCGACGGGCCCCGGCGCCGCCACCGCCGCAAAGGCGCTTCCGCCCGCGCCCGCGGCGTGCTACTTTCGAGGCCGACCGAACCTGCGGCGCGGTGCCGCGGGGGACGGGCCGCGATCTCGACCATTCCCTCAATGAAAGGCGATCCAATGGCGGACGCGAAGAAGGGCGGGAGCAAGCGGAAGCTGAACCCGGCGCTCATGAAGCCAATGCAGCCGAGCCCGGCCCTCGGTGCCGTGGTGGGCAACAACGCCATGCCCCGTTCCGAGGTCACGAAGAAGGTGTGGGACTACATCAAGGCGCACGGCCTCCAGGACTCCCAGAACCGCCGCATGATCAACGCCGACGACAAGCTGCGTCCCGTCTTCGGCGGCAAGGCCCAGGTCTCGATGTTCGAGATGACCAAGCTCGTCAACCAGCACCTCTCCTGACCGACCCGCCCCACGCCCGCCCGTGAGCGCGGGCCGAGGACGACGCCGGAACCCCGCTCCGCCCGGACTTTGGATCCGGGCGGAGCTCGTTTTCCCCGGCCTTTCGCTCCCGGCCGCGCCAGCCGCCGCCGCCCTCCCGCCGCTCCCCATGCCTCCCACCTCTTTGCGCTCCTCCCATTCCTCTCCACCCGCCGCGGGGACGCGGGGCAACCCTGCGAGCGAGACCGGGCATCCAACGCACCGGGCGCGGCGGGCCGTGTGGTGCGGGGCGGGATGGTGCCCGGCCGGCCGCGGCCCGGCCGCAGAGATGGTCCCGCCCTTGCGGCCGGACGGAACCAGACGGGGGCGCGCCACGTAGGGTGAGAGGGACTCCTTCGAGGACGGCGGATGTCACGACCGGACGAGTGGTGGGACACGGCATGGCGGCGGGCGCGCCGGGCGGCGCGCGCGCTGGACGCGCGCGTCCGTCGGCTGGACGCGCGCATCCTGGACGCCGCCCGCGCCGGCTGGCGGCGGGCCTCGCCCGCGCTCGGCCGCGCCGTTCGCCCGCTCGGGCGGCTGGCCGCGCCGCTCGGTCGCTTCGCGCCCCGCCGGACGTGGCGCCGGCTCGCCGCGGCGGGGCGGATGCGCGCGCTGCTGGGCTGGGCGCGGGCGCACGCGCCGCGGCCGGCGCAGCTCGCGGTGCTGGTCGGCGTGATCCTGCTGGTGGACTGGGGGCTGTGGGAGACGTGCGGGCTCGGCGGCTGCCCGGACGTGGCGCGGCTCACCTCGTATCAGCCGGGCGGCGCGTCGGCGCTGCTCGACAGGCACGGCCGCAAGTTCGCGGACCTGCGCCCGTTCGACCGCGCGGTGGTCCGGCTCTCGTCGCTGCCCGACTACGTGGCGAAGGCGTTTGTGGCGGTGGAGGACAAGCGCTTCTACCAGCACCACGGAGTGGACTGGCGGAGGGTCGTCGGCTCGGCGCTCGCCGACCTGCGGGCGGGCGCGCCGGCGGAGGGCTTCAGCACCCTGTCCATGCAGCTCGCGCGAAACGTCTGGCACGACCGGATCCCGGGCGAGGAGCGTACGCTGCGCCGGAAGCTGCTGGAGATCCGGGTGGCGCGCGAGATCGAGCACCGCTTCACCAAGCCGGAGATCCTCGAGCTGTACCTGAACCACATCTATTTCGGTGAGGGGGCGTACGGGATCGAGGCGGCGGCGGAGAACTACTTCCACGAGCACTCGAAGGACCTCGACCTGGCGCAGGCCGCCACCCTCGCCGCGCTGCCCAAGGCACCCTCGACCTACGATCCCCGGCGGCACCCGGAGCGGGCACGCACGCGGCGCAACCTCGTGCTCGCGCTCATGGTCGAGCAGAAGCGCGCGAGCCCCGCGGCCGCCCGGAAAGCGAGCGCGGAGAAGCTCGGGGTGCCGCGCCACCCGCCGCGCACGCTCGAGCCGCCCGGCTTCGCGCGCTACTACGTCGAGGAGGTGCGCCGGGAGCTCGAGGACCGCTTCGGCGACGAGATCTACGATACGCCGCTCCGAATCGTCACCACGCTGGACGTGGACGCCGAGAAGGCGGCGGAGCAGGAGCTGGCGCACCAGCTGCACTGGATCGAGCGGGGCGGGCTCGGCCGCGAGCACGGGCCGCGCTACGGCGCGTCGGACGCGGTGACGGAGGACGGCACGAAGTACCTGCAGGGCGCCGTCGTCGTCATGGACGTGCATTCCGGCGACGTGCTGGCGCTGGTGGGCGGGCGCGACTACCGCGATTCCGGCTACGACCGTGCTCTCGAGGCGCACCGCCAGCTGGGCAGCGCGTTCAAGCCGTTCGTCTACGCCACGGCGCTGCTCCAGGGCTACGTCCCGACGCAGCCGATCATGGACGAGCCCGTGCGCGTGGGCCGCGGCCGCAACGCCTGGGAGCCGAGAAACTACGATGGCCGGTTCCGCGGCGTCATGACCATGCGCGATGCGCTCGTGCACTCGGAGAACGTGCCGGCCGTGCGGCTCGCGCTGAGGGTCGGTGAAGGCGACGTCGCGCGCGTCGCGCACCAGGTCGGCATTCGCTCCGACATCCCGTCGACGCCGTCCATGGCGCTGGGCACCGCGGAGGTTTCGCCGCTCGAGGTGACCTCCGCCTACACCGCCTTCGCCTCGCTCGGCCGGCGCGCCGAGCCCCGCCTCATCCGGCGCGTGCTCGACTACGACGGCCACGTGCTGTGGGCGCCGGAGGAGAGGGGCGAGAACGTGATCGACCCCGGCGTCGCCTACGTGGTGACCGACATGCTGCGCGACGTGGTGGACCGCGGCACCGGCGCGGCCGTCCGGCAGGTCGGCTTCTGGGGCGCCGCGGCCGGCAAGACCGGCACCACCAGCGACAACACCGATGCCTGGTTCGTCGGCTATACCCCCGACATCGCCGCGTCCGTCTGGATCGGCTTCGACGCCCGACGCCCGATCGCCCACGCGGCCACCGGCGGCGGCGCCGCCGCGCCCGTGTGGGGACGCATCATGCGCCGCATCTACGCGCACCGGCCGATGCCCCAGGAGTGGGGCCGCCCCTCCGACGTCGTGCTGCTCCCCGTCGATCCGCCCACCGGCCTCGTGCTCCAGGCCGGCTGCCGGCCGAGCGAGGGCGACGCCGCCTCCGAGGTCTTCCTCGCCTCCCGCGTCCCCGCGTCCGTCTGCCCCCGCGACGAGCGCGAGGATGATACCGTCGGCGGCGTCATCGGCAGCGTGTGGGCCGCCGTGCGCGGCATCTTCGGCGGCCACGACTACCGCCCGCCGCCCCCGCCCCCCGCGCCCAGCTCCGAGGCGCCCGGCCCCACGGATCCCCTGCTCGGCGCGCCCCGGCTGCCGATGGAGTCGCCGGCGTGATAGACCCTTCCTCCCGGCCTTGCCGCCAGAGTGGGGGAGCGGGAGAGTGGGGGATCCCGGGCCGGCCTCGGCTCGCCCGGCGGGATGCCGGGCCTCACGACCTGCGCGGGGCCGCCTACGGCATCACCATCCTCGCCGTCACCTCGACCGCCCGCGGCTGCCCGGGCGAGACGAAGCCGCCGGCCCTGAGCTCCGGGTACTTGCGGTCGAGCAGGTTGCGGACGCCGGCCTCGAGCAGCACGCGGCCGATCAGGCGGCCGGCGGAGGCGTGCAGCAGCGCGTAGCCGGGAAGCACGACGCCCGGCTCGTCGAAGGGTGAGTAGGGCCCGACCAGGTTCGTCGCCAGGCGCAGCTGGATGCGGTCGGGGCTGCCGTAGTCGAGCGCGGCGCTGCCCACGTATTTCGCGGTGTTGTAGACGCGCGCGCCGTTCAGCGTGTCGCCGTCCTCGGTCACGAGGTGCAGGTAGCGCGCGTCGTTGAAGGTCACGTCCGCGCTCGCGGCCAGGAGCGGCAGGGGCTCCACGCGGCCGTCGATCTCGATGCCCTGCCGGCGGCTCGCGCCGCCGCTCGTGGTGGCGAGGGTGATCGGGTTGAAGGTCTGCTCGTTGCTCACGTTCATGCGGAAGAGGGCGATGCCGAGGTAGCCCGGCCCGCCGCTCAGCTTCACGCCGGACTCGTACGCCCACTCGGTGATGAACGGCAGCGAGGGGTCCTCGATCACGCCGTCGGTCTGCCGGAACCCGCGCGAGACGTTGCCGTAGACCGCCACGCCGCGGTGCACGCTCAGCAGCGCGCCGACCTTGGGGGAGAGGGTGCCCTTGGTGGCGCTCGAGGCGATGTCGCCCGTCGGCGCCGAGCGCGTGGAGAGCACGTCCCAGCGGCCGCCGAGGTTCAGCCGCAGCGGGCCGGCCTCCACGTCCGAGGCCACGAACACCCCCCCCGACATCTGCCGCGCCGAGACCAGCAGCTGCGGCTCGTCGCGCACACGGCGCGTGGTCAGCCAGTTCTGGTAGTCGGAGTGGTCGAGCCGCTCCTGCGTGCCGACGGTCAGGTCCACGTGTGGCAACACCCAGGTCAGAGCGCTCGTCAGCCCGAAGCCGTAGCGACGGTCCTCCTCCTCCGTCTGGCTGCCCGTCCCCTCCTGCAGCCCGCCCTCCGGCGGCGTGGTCAGGTAGAGCTGCCAGCGGCCCTGCGTGGAGTAGAGCGTCGAGCGCCACATCATCGACGGCGTGGCCTGCACGCGCAGGCTCACTCGCTCCTGCGCCCGGCGCTTGAAGCCGCCGTCAGTGCGATCGGCGACGACGTCGTAGCTGCCCGCGTCGTACTGCGCCAGGGTGAGAAAGCCGGGAGACTGCCACCCGGCGCCGTAGAGGTTCACGCCGCCGTCGATCGCCACGCTCGGCGAGAGGTTGCGCACGAGCTTGCCGTAGGCCTGGCCGAGGCGCCAGTCGTCGTTCACCCGCCAGCCGCCGTCGCGCTGGGCGCGGATGCCGAGCACGCCGCTCGAGCCGCCGTGGTCGAAGCCGGAGAGCAGCGTCGCGGACGCACGGCCGAACGAGCCGCCGGAGACCCAGCCGCGGCTCCCCTGCATCCCCTGCAGCGTGCGCACGTTCACCACGCCCGCCAGCGCGAAGTTGCCGAACAGCGGGCTCGTCGGCCCCTTGATCACCTCGATGTCGGCGATCGACTGCGGGAAGAGCAGGCTCCAGTCGTTGTAGCCCTCGGCGTGGCCGTTCACGGGCTCGTTCACCGGCACTCCATCGATCCAGAGCGCCAGGTCGGTCGAGTGGTCGGAGCTGAAGCCCCGCACCGAGGCGTCCGACGCGAAGCCCGGACCCTGCCCCTGCTGGTGCACCTCGAGACCCGCCGCCTGCCGCAGCAGCTCCCAGCTCGTGGTGCTCGTGGAGAGCGCCCGCCGCACCGCCGGCGCCGGCACCTCCGTCGAGCTCACGGGCGCGCCCCGGCGCGTGGGGGTGGATGTGACGGTAATGGCTTGCAGCTGGTACGCCGGGTGCGCGGCCGTGTCCGGCCGCGCACCCGCGGTGTCGCGCTGCTGCGCGGCCAGCCCGGCGGGCAGCGCGCAGCACGCGAGCACGACGAGCAAGGATGGTCGGAACATCGTGTGGGACTCCTTCCGCTTTATGCCGGACGCGGGCCGGCGTCCGCCGGATGGAGCGGACGCCGCCGGCGCGATCGGCGGCTGTCGGTTCGGTTCGATCGAAGCGGGTGTCGCGAGTTGCCCGTCAGCAACACATGCAGGCGCGCATGCGTGCCCGACGGATCAAACCACGGCGCGGGGCGGGGCGGTGGAGTCCGGCAGCAGGTCGAGGTAGTTGGCGCGCAGCGGCGCGGAGGTCCACGCGGTGGCCAGTAGCGGCGTCGTGGCCGCCAGCGGCGCGGACAGGACTGGCGGCGCATACGAGGCGATGAGCCCCTGGCAGCAGCAGCAGCACCCGAGGCAGGTGCAGCCGCGGTGCGTCGGGGAGTCGTCGTGGTGGGTCGGCGCGGCGGCGCCGTCGGGCGCGGGTGCGGCGTCCCGCGCTCCCATGGCCCCGCCCATCCCGCGCGCCGCGCCCTCGGGGTGGGCGTGCGCCATCGCCATCGCCATCATGCCGTCGTGGTGCGGGCAGTGGTGCAGCGGCGTCCCCTCCAGGAGCCCGAGGGCGAGGAACAGCAGCGCCTGGAAGAGCGCGATCACCCGCATGTGCGGGCGGAGGCGGGACACGGGGCGGTGGGCCATGCGCGTAATGCTAATCGTCACTCCCGCATGAGGAAAGGCGCCGCGCGAGATCCCGCTCCCCCCGCCCCGCCTCCGTGGGCGTCCCGCGCCTCCGCGAGAGTCCGCCGACGCACCCTCCTCTCGCGAAGAAGCCACTCCGAGGGAGAGAGCCCGATGACGCGCGTTACCGAACCTGCCGGCGTGCCTCTCTCTCACAGAGGCGCCGAGCTTCGCGGAGTCGCGGAGACTTCGAGCGCGCCCGCGCCCGGGCGCCGACCCATCCCCGGACAATCCATGCTTTCCGGAAGAGAACCAGCCATCCCCGTCGCGCACGGCCCCCGAGTCGCGCCTCACGCTTTCGCCTTTGAAACGGCATCGCTCGGCGCCTCCGCGAATCTCCCGCGCCTCCGCGAGAGAAAGTCCCACGACGAACCCTCCGCGCGCGAAAGAAGCGGCTCCGCGAGAGAGAGTCCCACGACGAATCCGCCTCGCGCGAAGAAGCCCCTCCGCGCGAGAGAGCCCGACGACGCGCGTTACCGAACCTGCCGGGCAGACGGTGCCGGCGGTCATCTCTCGTACCTGGACACCAGCGGCGCGTGCCCGGTGGCCTCGAGCCGCGCCACCGCGGGCTCGACGCGCGACCACGGGGCGGCGCGCAGCAGCACACGGGACTCGGGTCCGTCGATCCGCTCGTGCGAAACGGCCAGCCGCCCGGCCTCGAGCGCCCGGCGCAGCAGGCCCGGCTGGCCGGCGGCGCGGCGGATGCTCACCACCCAGCGGTGCGGTCGGTCGTCGGGCAGGAGCCGGGGCGGCTGCCCCCGCGCGGGCACCGGCCGCGCGCCGCGCAGCACATCGCCGAGGAGCGCGGAGGCCGTGGGGCCGCCGCCCGCGCCCGGGCCGCCCAGCGCGACGGCGCCGTTCCACGCGCTGTCCACGAGCACGAGGTTCTGCTCCTCACGGACGGCGGCGAGGGTGCCGCCGCGATCGACCACGACGGGCTCGACGCTGGCCGCGATCCCCTCGGGCAGCGCGCTGCACGAGCCCACGATGCGGCACACGCCGCCGAACGCGGTGGCGTCCCGGGCCAGCCGGTCGGGGTCGGGCAGCAGGCCGCGGCGCCGCACCGGCAGCGCGGCCGGATCGGCGCCGAACGCCAGCCAGGCCAGCACGCGCACCTTGTCCTCCGCGTCCCGGCCATCCAGGTCGCGCGCCGGATCCGCCTCCGCGAAGCCCAGCCGCTGCGCATCGGCCAGCGCCGCCTCGAATGCCTCGCCGCCCGTCAGCCGGTCCAGGATGAAGTTCGAGGTGCCGTTCAGCACGCCGCCGACCGAGCGGATCTCCGTCTCCGCGAGCGCATCGCGGAGCGCCCGCACGATCGGGATCCCCCCGCCCACGGCCGCCTCGAAGTCGAGTGCGCCGCCGGTCCGCCGGGCGAGCTCCGCGAGCTCCGGCCCGCGCACGGCGAGCAGCGCCTTGTTGGCGGTGACCAGACGCCTGCCGCGCGAAAGCGCTTCGCGCGCGATCCGCTCCGCCGGGTCCAGCCCGCCGATCGCCTCGACCACCACGTCGGCATCGGCGGCCGCGGCCAGGAACGCGCCCAGCTCGCCCGTGACCACGCCGGGCGGCAGCGGCGCCAGGCGGGGCAGCCCGGGCCGGCGCACCAGCACCGAGGCCAGCTCGACCCTGAGCCCGTGCTGGCGCTCGATCCCGGCGCGCCGCTCCGCCAGCAGCCGCACCAGCGCGGAGCCGACCGTACCGCAGCCGGCCAGCGCGACGCGCACCGTGCGTGGCGCCGGAGAGGCGGGGACGATCCGAAGTGGAAGGGGCGACGTCGCCTGAAGGCGAGCGCTCATGACACCCTCCGGGCCGCGGCCGGCGCGGCGCCGGTCTGTTCCAGCGCTTCGGCCAGGATGGCCCCGACCTGCGCCGGCTCGAGCAGGAAGGCGTCATGGCCGTGGGTCGACTCGATCGTCCGGTACTCCGCGCCCGCGGCCGCCGCCCAGGCGCGCACCAGCGGCTCGGGGTAGAGCAGGTCTCCGCGGATCCCCACGGCGACGAGCCGGCCCTCGAAGCGCCGGAGCGCCGCCACCACGCCGCCGCGGCCGCGTCCCACGTCGTGCGCGTCCATGGTGCGGGTGAGCGCGATGTAGCTGGCGGGGTCGAAGCGCTCGACCAGCTTCTCGCCCTGGTGCTCGAGGTAGCTGGCCGCCTGCCACAGCCCGTCCTCCCGCCGCGCGCGGCCGAAGCGCGCGTCCAGCTCCTCCGCCGTGCGGTACGTGAGCATCGCCGCCATGCGCGCGAGGGCCAGCCCCCTCGCCTCGCCCAGCCGCACGGTCTCGCGCTGGATGTGGTTCCACGCCGTGGCCTGCGCGGGATGCGCCGCCGGCGCCGCGAAGGCGACGACGGCACGCGTCAGCGCCGGGTACGTGGCTGCCCACTCGAGCGCCACCATGCCGCCCAGCGAGCCGCCGGAGGCCAGCGCCACGGACCCGACGCCGAGGTCCTCGACCAGCCGGGCGGCGAGCCGCGCCTGGTCCCGCGTCGTGACGAGCGGCGGATCGGCGGGAGGGCCGGCGGTCGGACCGGCCGCGTCGCCTTCCGTGAGCTCCGCCGGCGTCACGCCGCGCACCCCCGGCAGCCCGGTCGTGCCGTAGCACGAGCCGAGCAGGTTGACGCACAGGACCGCGTGGCGGGCCGCCTCGATGGCGCGTCCCGGGCCGACCGCGCCCGCCCACCAGCGGTCGGCGCGGGTGTCGCCGGTGAGCGAGTGGAACAGCACGACCAGGTTGTCGCGCGCCGCGTCGAGCTCGCCATACAGCCGGTAGGCCTGCACCACCTCCGGCAGCGCCTCGCCCGACTCCAGGACGAAGCGGCCGGTGCGGTGGAGGCGAAGCGGGGGCACGCCGGAGCCGTCCGTGGCAGGTGCGCCGGCGCCGGCTCCGGGGCCCGTCGCCGTCGTCACGCGGCCTCCTCCCGCAGCGCGCGGTCGAGGTCGCGCACCAGGTCCTCCTCGTCCTCGATGCCGATCGAGAGCCGGATCAGCTCCGGCGTGACGCCGGCGGCGTGCTGCTCGGCCGCGGAGAGCTGCTCGTGCGTGGTGCTGGCGGGGTGGATGATCAGGCTCTTGGCATCGCCCACGTTGGCCAGCAGCGAGAAGAGCTTCACCCTCTCGATCACACGCAGCGCCGCCGCGGCGCCGCCCCGGACGCCGAAGGTCAGCACGCCGCCGAAGCCGCCGCGCAGGTAGCGCCGCGCGGTGGCGTGCTGCGGATGCGACGCGAGCCCCGGATAGCTCACCCATTCGACGGCCGGGTGCCCCTCGAGGAAGCGCGCCACGGCGAGCGCGTTGGCCGCGTGCTTGTGGATGCGCAGGTGCAGCGTCTCCAGCCCCTGGAGGAAGAGGAACGAGTTGAACGGGGAGAGCGCCGGGCCCAGGTCGCGCAGCAGCACCACGCGCAGCCGGATGGCGAAGGCCAGGTTGCCGAACGTCTCGGCGAAGCGCAGCCCGTGGTACGCCGGCTCGGGGTCCGCGAAGAAGCTCCTGAACCGCTCCGCCGCGGCCCAGTCGAACGTGCCGCCGTCCACCACCACGCCGCCGATGGCCGTGCCGTGGCCGCCGATCCACTTGGTGGCCGAGTGCACCACGACGTCCGCGCCGTGCTCGATGGGGCGGCACAGGAACGGCGTGGCGAACGTGTTGTCCACGACCAGCGGCACGCCCGCCGCATGCGCCACATCCGCCAGGCGCCTGAGGTCCGGCACGTCCAGCCGCGGGTTGCCGATCGTCTCCGCGTAGACGGCCCGGGTGGTGGAGTCGATCGCCGCCGCCACCGCCTCCGGGTCGTTGCCGTCCACGAAGCGCGTCGTGATGCCGAGGCGGGGCAGCGTGTGCGCCAGCAGCGCGTAGGTCCCGCCGTACAGCGAGCTCGAGGCGACAATGCTGTCCCCCGCCTGCGCAAGGTTCAGCAGCGCCAGCGTCTCCGCCGCCTGCCCGCTCGCGGTGGCCACCGCCGCGACGCCACCCTCAAGATCCGCGATCCGCCGCTCGAAGACGTCGCTCGTGGGATTCATGATGCGCGTGTAGATGTTGCCGAACTCCTTCAGCCCGAACAGGTTGGCCGCGTGTTCGGGGCCGTTGAAGACGTACGACGTCGTGGCGTAGATCGGCACCGCCCGCGCGTTCGTCGCGGGGTCCGCCGTCTCCTGCGCCGCGTGCACGGCGCGCGTGCCCAGCCCGTACGTGGGCGTGCCTTCCAGCGTGGTGCTCATGTCGCTGCTCCTCGTGGGGGATGAAAAAAGCCCGGCCCTCTCGTCGGAGAGAGGGCCGGGCCGGGTCTCGAGCCGCTCGGCTCGAAATCTCGTTACACGCTCGCTATAGGCACGCGTGCACGCCCGTCCGCCTCTCCCACGGGAGAGCCGCACATGCACGTGCACATGACCATGGCCTGACGAGCGAACATGTCTGTTCCGCTTCCGGGTTGCCGTTTCCGGGCTGCCTTCGATCGGCCGCGGATGGTAGCAGCGGCGGCCCGCCGCTGTCAAGGCCGGCGCCGCCCGGCCGCTACTCCACCACCAGCCGTGCGACGCCGAAGACGCGCCGGCCGCTGGACTCGAGTACCACGCGGTAATGGCCCGGCGGGACGGCGCCGGAGGGCGGGTGCCAGCCGTCCCACACGCGGAAGCCGGCGGCGTGGGCGGTGATCGAGACATCCCGGGAGGTGCGCACCAGCCTGCCGTCACGGCGCCACTCGAGCTGGACCGTCGCGGGCAGGGCGGTGGGGGCGAAGACCTCGAAAACGACGACCAGCGAGCCGTCCAGGCGCGCCGCGGGCACGCGGCCTCGCAGCGTGTCCGGGAGCGTCATCGTGCGGCGGTTCATCCCCGTCGAGAAGGCGTAGCCCTCCAGCCGCAGCGGCACCGGCGGGATCAGCTCGGGGAATCCCACCACCACCCCCACGATCAGCGCGCCGGCGCCCGCGAGCCGGAGTCGGACCCCCCACCCGCGCGGCGCCGTCCGGAGCGCCAGCACGCCCGCGCCCGCGGCGGCGGTCAGCGCGGCGACGGGTATCGCCAGCCGTGGGCGCAGCCCGAGGAGCAGCGGCAGCAGCAGGTTCAACGCCGCGAAGGCCACCAGCGCGAAGAAGCTCAGCGCGAACACCGGCCGGGTGCGCAGCCAGCGGTCGAAGAGCAGGTCGACGCACGACAGGACGGCCAGCCCGGCGAGCAGGCCCAGGAACACCACGTTGGCGGAGTCCGGCACCGTCGAGTAGGCGTAGAACGGCAGCAGGAAGAAGAGCGTCTCCTGGTACAGCACACGGGTGATGTAGGAGGTCACCTCGCGCACCAGCCCCGGCGGTCCCGCCTCAAGCGCCGCCGTCGCGCGGCCGAAGAAGAGCGCGGACCCCCATGTCAGGGCGAGGAAGAGCACCACCCACGGCACCAGGCGGTAGCGCTCGCGGGCGAGCACCACGACGGCCGTGCCGCTGGCCATCGCCCACATCGAGTGGAGCATCCAGAACAGCGTGCGGTGCCGCCCCCAGTAGCGGGCGACTCGTTGCCGAAAGGACAGCCTCGCCTCCGGGACCGGGTTGCGGAAGGATGGCGCTCCGCCGGCGCTCCGGCCAGGCGGGCACGGGCAGAGGGAGCGGCGGCGCCTACGCGCGCGCCGCCCGCGCCCCGGCCCGCGCCCGAACCCGAGCCTCGGGCCCCGTGCCGCGAGCCCCGACAGTTTGACGCTTGCCCGTCGCGGCGCCATCCTCCGCCATGCACGCCGAGGCGATCTTCACGCTCCTCTTCGTCGTCGCCACGACGGTGGCCATCGCCGCCCGCTGGCTGCGCATGCCGTACACGGTCGCGCTCGTGCTGGCCGGCTTGCTGCTCGGCGCGCTCGACCTGCTGGCACCGCCGCACCTGACCAAGGACCTGCTCTTCTCGGTGTTCCTGCCGGGGCTGATCTTCGAGGCGGCCTACCACCTGGAGTTCACGGAGTTCTGGCGAAACCGCCTGCCGATCGTCTCGCTGGCGGTGCCGGGCGTCATCGCGGCGATCCTGCTCACGGCGGTCGTGCTGGTGCCGCTCTCGGAGGTGCTCGGCTTCGCGCACGACCTCTCGTGGCAGGACGGGCTGGTCTTCGGCGCGCTGATCGCGGCGACGGACCCGATCGCGGTCGTCGCGCTCTTCAAGAGCCTGGGCGTGCCGAAACGGCTGAGCGTGCTGATCGAGGGCGAGAGCCTGCTGAACGACGGCACGGCCGTCGTGTTCTTCACGCTGATCCTCGGGATCGTGGGCGGGGCGAGCGTCAGCGGCGCAGGGCTGCTGCTCGAGTTCCTGGCGACCATCGGCGCGGGCGCCCTCATCGGCACGACCATCGGGCTGGTCATCTCGCACGTGATCCAGCGCGTGGACGACCCGATGATCGAGATCACGCTGACGACGATCGCCGCCTACGGCTCCTTCGTCACTGCCGAGCAGTTCCACTACTCGGGCGTGATCGCGACCGTCGTGGCGGGCATGCTGTGCGGCAACTACGCGGCGCGGACCGGCATGTCCCCCACCACGCGTGTCGCGGTGGAGACGTTCTGGGAGTATATCGCCTTCGCGCTCAACTCGATCGTGTTCCTGCTCATCGGCTTCGAGGTGCGTTTCGACACGCTCCTCGCCAACTGGGAGCTGGTGCTCGCCGCCTACCTCGCCGTCAGCCTCGGCCGCGCGGTCGTGGTCTTCACCGCCGCAGGCGTGCTGCGCCGGGCGGCCACGCGGCTGCCCCGAGGCTGGAGCGTCGTCCTCACCTGGGGCGGGCTCCGCGGCGGCATCTCGATGGTGCTCGTGCTCGGGCTGCCGGAGACGTTCCCGCACCGCGAGCTGCTGATCGCCATGACCTTCGGCGTCGTGCTGCTCTCGATCCTGCTGAATGGCCTCAGCATGGCGCCGCTGCTGCGCCGCCTGGGCGTGGTCTCCGCGCACGAGCTGAGGACCGCCTACGAGGTCAGCCGTGGCGAGATGCAGGCGGCCAATGCGGCGCTCGTGGAGCTGCGCGAGATGGAGCGGCGGGGCCTGGCCGCGGCCGAGGTGCTGGCGGCGCTGCGCGGCGAGTACGAGAAGCGTATCGGCGCGGCCGAGAACGAGATCCGGGCGCTCCACCTCGAGCGCACCGAGCTCCGCGACGAGGAGCTGCAGCGCGCGCGGCGCCACCTGATCCTGGTCGAGAAGGCCCAGGTCGTGGAGGCGTTCCACCGCGGCGTGCTCTCCCAGGACGCGCACGAGGAGCTGCTCACCGACATCGACGCCCGCCTGTTCCACCTGGATGAGGGCGGCGCCGGGACATCGGAGCCCGCCGACGAGTCGTAACGCGACCCGCGCGTGCGGCCGGGAGCCGCGCAACCCCGCGCCGGATCTGCGGCGCGCGGCACCGCCGCCGCGGAACAAAGCGTGCCCCCGCGTCGCTATGTGTAGGGAAGCCGTCCGTTATCGGGGAGTCTGCATGCGACGAGTCCGTCCGAGCCGAATCCTTCTTGCCGCCGCCGCCGTCGGCGCGCTCGCGCCGGTGCGCGCCACCGCCGCGCAGACGCCGGCCCGCGCGCCCGCGGCGGCGCGGGACACGGCGCTGGCGAGCGCCGTCGCGGACACCGGCGTCGCCTCGCCGCGCGCGCTCCCGACCATCTACGCCGCGGGCCGGTTCTACGTCCGCCCGATCACCGCCGCCGGCGACACGCTGCTCTTCTATACGGACACCGGCGGCGGGCTGTTCCTGCGCCCGGCCGCCGCGGTCCGGCTGGATGCGCCCCGGAAGGTGCTGGCCGTCTCCGGCGAGGACACGCTCTTCGGCACGCCAATGCCGCCGCTCGCGCCGGGCGCGTGGATCCCCGCGCCGCCGCCGCGCG
The DNA here is from genome assembly GCA_963708135.1 of uncultured Gemmatimonadales bacterium. Taxonomy (GTDB): domain Bacteria; phylum Gemmatimonadota; class Gemmatimonadetes; order Longimicrobiales; family RSA9. The sequence goes on from OY970192.1 coordinate 4,421,327, forward strand.
GCGTGCTGCCCGTGTTCGAGCCGCCCGGCGCGACGGAGCTCTTCGGCGACACCGTGGACGGCATGCTTGGCCAGCAGTGGTTCGGCGGCCGGGCCTGGACGTTCGACTACCCGGGCGAGACGCTCTACGTGCTGCCGCCCGGCATCGGCCCGGCGGTCGCACCCGAGCACCGCGTGCCGCTCGCGTTCCGGACCGATTCCGCCGGCGCCCGCTCGCTCGAGTTCCCGCGCATCCGCGTCCTCATCGACGGCGACTCCCTCGACCTGCTCTTCGACACCGGCGCGACGACGTTCCTCACCGACAGCGCCCGCGCCGTGCTCGCCGACGGCGGTGCCGCCGAGCGCGCCACCAGCTTCATCACCCGCGGCATCTACGAGCGCTGGCGCAAGAGGCACCCCGACTGGCGCGTCATCACGGACGCCGAGCGCGGCACCGGCGCCGATGCCATCCAGGTGCCGGCCATGGATGTGGCCGGGTTCGTGACCGGGCCGGTCTGGTTCACCACTCGGCCGGACGCCAACTTCCATGCGTTCATGGCGCGCTTCATGGACCGCCAGGTCGAGGGTGCGCTCGGCGGCTCGGCGCTGCGACCGTTCCGCATCACCGTGGATTATCCCGCGGCTACCGCCTCCTTCGAGAGGCCCCTCGGCGCGGCGCCCGACGCCGAAACCCCGCGGACAGACCGCCCGCGCGGCAGCACCACGGATCGAAGGAGCCGTTCATGAAACACACACGCCTCGGCCTCCATCTCGGCCTCGCCCTCGCCCTCGGCTTCGCGGCCGCCCCACCCGCCCTCGCCCAGGACACCTCGCTCGAGCAGGCGCCGCCCCGTTTCCACATCGGCTTCGGCGCCATCGTCGCCCAGCCCGTCGGCCAGTTCCACGACTACGTCGGCACGGGCGGCGGCCTGGGGGTCCACCTGCTCTACAAGGCCACGCCCGCCTTCGGGCTGCGCCTCGACGGCGGCTTCGTCAACTACGGCAACGAGCGCCGGCCCGTCTGCTTCAGCAGCACCGTCGGCTGCCGCGTCGAGCTCGAGCTGACCACCAGCAACAACATCTTCTTCGTCCACGCCGGCCCGCAGCTCATGGTCCCGGCGGGGCCCGTGCGCCCCTACGCCAACACCGGCATCGGGCTCTCCTACTTCGCCACCGAGTCCAACGTGCGCGGCTCCGGCAGCGGCAGCGGCGCCTTCGCCCGGACCACCAACTTCAGCGACGTCGCCTTCGCCTGGGCCTCCGGCGCCGGCGCCGCCTTCCCGTTCCGGGTGAAGCGCACCCCCGTGGCCATCGACCTCGGCGCCACCTATCTGCACAACGGCCGTGTCGAGTACCTGCGCAAGGGCGGCATCACCGACAACCCCGACGGCTCGATCACCCTGAATCCCACGACGAGCGCAGCCAACCTCGTCACGTACCACATCGGGGTCACCATCGGGATCCGGGCGCACGGGCAGCGCTGAGCCCCGGGGCGCGCCGATCCTACCGTGGCGTGTTTCTCTCTCGCGGAGCCGCGGAGAATCGCGGAGGCGGGGCGCCGGCGGAACGCCGTTCGCCCCGCTGCGCGCCTCCGCGCTCCTCCCCGTCTCCGTGAGAGAGCCACGCGTTGAACCCTGCCGCGCGGCGCGACCGGCCGTTCCGCCCATGCCGTCGGCCGCCCCCGCTATCGCCAGCTGCGCCGCCTTCTTATCTTCTTTCTTCAGCCGACGCGTTTCCCTTTCCCGTAGCCAATGTCCGATCCCCAGCTCAGCCTGACTCCCGAGCCCGAGCCCGACACCGCCAGCGAGCCCGGACCCGGACACGTGCCCGAACCCGAGGCCGTGCCCGCACACCTGAACGTGCCCGTAAACCTGAACGTGCCCGATCCCGATCCCCATCCCGATCCCCTCTCCATCCTTCGCCACGTTTTCGGCTACGACACGTTCCGCCCCGGCCAACGCGAGGTCATCGATGCCGTGCTGGCCGGCCGCGACTGCATCGCGGTCATGCCGACCGGTGCCGGCAAGTCGCTGACGTTCCAGCTGCCCGCCCGCATCCTGGGGGGCACCGTGCTGGTGATCTCGCCGCTCATCTCCCTCATGAAGGACCAGGTCGACGCGCTCGAGGGGCTCGGCTTCCGGGCCGCGGCCATCAACTCGACGCTCGAGCCGGAGGAGCGGCGCGAGCGGCTGCGCGCGCTCCGGCGCGGCGGGTACGAGCTGGTCTACCTCGCGCCGGAGGCGCTGGACGGCTCGCTGCGCGACTTCATCCAGGGCTGCCCGCTGGCGCTGATCGTGGTCGATGAGGCACACTGCATCTCGCAGTGGGGGCATGACTTCCGGCCCTCGTACCGGCGGCTCGCGGGGCTCAAGGACGAGCTCGGCGGGGTGCCGGTGCTGGCGCTCACCGCGACGGCGACGCGCGTCGTCGCCAGAGACATCCTCCGCCAGCTCGGGATGCGAGGGCCCGCCGGCTACAAGGGCTCCTTCTTCCGCGCCAACCTCACCATCTACGCGCGCAAGAAGGGGCAGGGCGGCAATACGCGGCGCGAGATGCTGGGCGTGATCCGGCGCCACGCCGGCGAGAGCGGGATCGTCTACTGCCTCTCGCGGCGGAGCGTCGAGCAGACGGCCGACTGGCTCAGGCGACAGGGCATCCGCGCCCGCGCCTACCACGCCGGGCTCGCGGATGCGGAGCGCGCGGCGGCGCAGGATGCCTTTGCGCGCGATGACGTGGATGTCATCGTCGCCACCGTCGCCTTCGGCATGGGCATCGACAAGTCGAACGTCCGCTTCGTGATCCACCGCGACATGCCGAAGGACATCGAGTCGTGGTACCAGGAGATCGGGCGCGCGGGGCGGGACGGGCTGGCATCCGACTGCGTGCTCTTCTACTCGTGGGCGGACGTCAAGCTGCACGAGCGCTTCCTCGACTCCATCGAGGACCCCGAGCAGCGGCGCCTGCGCCACGCGGGCACCGTGCGCCTGTTCGACCTCGTCGATCACGGCGGCTGCCGCCACCAGGGCATCCTGGCCTACTTCGATGAGACGACGGCGCCGTGCGGCAGCGCATGCGACGTCTGTACCGGCGCCTCCGTCGAGGTCCTCGCCCACGCGGCCACTGGCGGTGCGCGGGCGGGCGCGGCGCGCGGCCGGGCGCGCGGCTTCGGCGCCGCCGCCCGGCCGGATCCGGGCTCCACCGACGCCGACTGGGCCATCGATCCCGCTGCCGAGGATCCCGCCGCGGACCGGCTCTTCGCCTCGCTCAAGGCGCTGCGCAAGCGGCTCGCCGACGAGAAGGGCGTGCCCGCCTACATCGTCTTCAACGACGCCGTGCTGCGCGAGATGGCTGCGCGCCGGCCCGCGAGCCTGGAGGCGCTGCTCGACATCTCCGGCGTCGGACCCGCGAAGCTCGCGCGCTACGGCGACGCCTTCCTGGAGGCGATCGCCGCCGGCGGCTGAGGCCGCCATTCACCATCCACCCTCCGCACGAGGAACATCCATGGCCCTTCGCCTGCCGCACCGCATCCTCTTCGGCATCATGTACCGCATGGGCTTCGCGCCCTGGGATGGCCACCCGCTGCCGGCCGAGCTCCGCACTCTCGCGGAGGGCCCCGAGAAGGGGCGCGCCCTCGACCTCGGCTGCGGCACCGGGGATGCCGCGATCTACCTCGCGGGCGAGGGCTGGGACGTGACGGCAGTGGATTTCGTGCAGCACGCGCTCGACCGGGCGGCGCGGAAGGCGCGCGCCGCCGGAGCGGAGGTACGCTTCGTCCGTGCGGACGTCACCGCGCTGGATCGCGCGGGCGTCGAGGGCCCCTTCGAGCTGATCGTGGACAGTGGCCTCATGCACGGGCTGCCCGACGAAAAGCGCGCCGGCTATGCCGCGGATCTCGGCCGGCTCGCCGCGCCGGGCGCCCATCTCGTGCTGGCCGCCTTCCCCCCCGGCGAGCGACGGGGACCGAGCGGCATCTCCCGGGAGGAGATCGAGCGCCGCCTCGGACCCAACTGGGAGCTGCTTTCCGCGGCGCCCGCGCCGGGCGCCTCCTCCGACGCGTCCGATCCGGTCACCGTCTACGTGCTGCGCCGGACGTAGCGGCTCGGCCCTTCCCCCGGTCGCGGCCCGCCGGGTCCGGCGGCTGTCCGCTTGCGGGACGCGCGGTCTCGCCGGGGAACGACGGCGGGCCCCGGCGCCGGACGGAGCAGTGTGCGGAATTCTTTGCGGCGGAACGACTTGCCAGCCGCGACTCCGCGGGTACGATCCTTCCGTTCGGCCTCAGGGCCGCGGCCGGCGGGCGCCGCGCCACCGTCCTTCCCAGAGGAGCCAATGGACACGTTCCTGAACGACCTGCGCTACGCCCTGCGCAAGTTGCTGCGCACGCCGGGCTTCACCATCGTCGCCGTGCTCACGCTCGGGCTCGGGATCGGCGCCAACAGCGCCATCTTCAGCCTGGTCGACGCCGTGCTGCTGCGTCCGCTGCCGTATCCCGCGCCCGAGCGGCTGATGCGCCTGGACGCGCTGGTGCATGGACACCCGGCGCCGTTCTCGGGACCGAACTTCCTGGATTTCCGCGCGCAGAACCGCGTCTTCACGGATATGGCGGCATGGGATCCGGAGACGACGACGCTCACCGGCGCGGGCGAGCCCGAGCGGCTCCAGGCGACGGACGTGAGCGCGGGCTTCTTCGGCATCCTGGGCGTCCAGCCGGCGCTCGGGCGGACGTTCCGCCCTGGCGACAATGAGCCGGGCCATACCGCCGTCGTGGTGTTGAGCGATGGGCTGTGGCGGCAGCGCTTCGGCGCGGACCCCGGCATCCTGGGCCGCGCCATCTCGCTGGACGGCGCGCCGGCGCAGGTGGTCGGCGTGATGCCCGCCGGCTTCGCGTTCCCCCGCGAGGCGGTGCTGTGGCGGCCACTCGAGTACAACGCGATGTTCAGGGACCCGGGCAACCGGCGGGCGCTCTGGCTGCGCGTGATCGCGCGCCTCAGGCCCGGCGTCACGCCGGCGCGCGCGCAGTCCGACGTGGCCGCCATCGCGGGGCGGCTCCAGAAGGACTACCCGGACCTGGCGGGCAACATCGGGGCGAGCGCGACGCCGCTGGCCGAATCGATGGTCGGCGATCTGCGCACGCCGCTCCTGCTGCTGCTCGGCGCCGTCGGGCTGGTGCTCCTGATCGCGTGCGCCAACGTGGCCAGCCTGCTGCTCGCCCGCGCCTCGGCGCGCGCGACGGAGCTCGCGGTGCGCTCGGCGCTGGGCGCCGGGCGGCGTCGCCTGGTGCGGCAGCTGCTCACTGAGAGCGCGGTGCTCGCCCTGCTCGGCGGCGGCTTCGGCCTGCTCCTCGGCGCCTGGGGCGCGGCGCTGCTCGTACGCCTCGGGCCGGGCGGCATTCCCCGCCTCGAGGGCGTCGGCGTGAATGGAGGCGTCATCCTCTTTACCGCCGTGGTGGCCCTCGTCACCGCCCTGGTGTTCGGCGCCGTGCCCGCCTGGCAGGCCACCCGTGTCGAGCTCACGGAATCGCTGAAGGAGGGCGCCCGCGGCGGAGGCGCCCGCCGCTCGACGGGCCGGCTGCGGGCCGGGCTCGTCGTGGCGGAGCTTGCCCTGGCCGTGATGCTGCTCTCGGGCGCCGGCCTGCTGCTCAGGAGCTTCGCCCGCCTGCAGGCCGTGGACCCCGGGTTCCGCGCGGACCACACCGTCGCCTTCGACCTCGGGCTCCCCGACACGCGCTACGGCGAGCCCGAGCGCGTGGCGGAGTTCTACCGGACGCTGCTCGAGCGGCTCTCCGCGCTGCCCGGCGTGCAGGAGACGGGCGCCGTGTCCGCGCTGCCGCTCACGGGCTTCCGCATGCGTCTCTCCTTCGACGTGAAGGGGCGGGCGCCCGCGCCGGCCTCCGAGAAGCCGGCCCTGGACGTCATCGCGGCCACGCCCGGCTACCTGCGGGCGCTGCGCATCCCCGTGCTGCGCGGCCGGTCCTTCACGTCCGAGGACCGCGCCGGCGCGCGGCCCGTCGTGCTGCTGAACGAGGAGGCGGTCCGCCGCTACTTCCCGGGCGAGGATCCCATCGGCCAGGTGGTCCAGCTGGGCTGGCCCCGCTCTCCGGCCGGCGAGGTAGTCGGCATCGTGAGGGATGTCCGGGAGGAGGGGCTCACCGCCGCCGCCGAGCCCCAGATCTACCTGCCTCAGGCGCAGGTCCCGTTCGCGAGCATGAGCGTCGTCGTGCGCACCACGGGCGACCCCGCCCGCGTGGCCAGCCTGGTGCGCCGCGAGGTCCACGCCCTCGATCCCGATCTTGCCGTGGACCACCTCCGCACCGTCCGCGAGGTGGTCGATCGCTCCATCGCCGAGCCCCGCTTGTATGCGACGCTGCTCGCCCTCTTCGCCGCCGTCGCGCTCACGCTCGCCGCCGTGGGCATCTTCGGCGTCATGGCCTACACGGTCGCGCAGCGCCGCCGCGAGCTCGGCATCCGCCTGGCGCTCGGCGCCCGGCCCGGCGGCGTGCTGCGCCTCGTCGTCGGCCAGGCCGCGGTGCTCGTGGCCGTCGGCATCGCCCTCGGGCTCCTCGGCACGCTCGCGCTGTCGCGCGTGCTCGCCGGGCTCCTCTTCGGCGTGAGCGCCACCGATCCCGCCACCCTCGCGGCCGTGGCCGTCGGCCTCGGCGCGGTCGCCCTCCTTGCCAGCTGGCTGCCCGCGCGCGCGGCCACCCGCATCGCGCCGTCGGAGGCGCTCCGGCTCGAGTGAGGTCGTTTTCACTCCGGCCCGCGCGGTGCTAGCTTCCCGCGTGCAAGAGAACCGACCGTCCACGAGCGCCTCCGCGCGTGACGCTTCGCCGGGCCACGGCCCGCCGGCGGAGCGCGGCGGCCCACGGGGCGCGGCGCCCGAGCGCAGCATCCCCTTCGAGGGCGAGCGCCTCTCCCGCCACGAGCGGCTCCGCGGCCTGAACGATGTCGTCGGGGCGCTGCTCGTGCTCGAGGCCGGCGCCTCCTCGCTCCTCTCGAAGCCGGTGCTGCCGACCGCGCTCGCCTGGGCGAACGTCGCCCTCGGCGCGGGCGCCGCGGCGGCACTCGGCTGGGAGGCGCGCGCCGGGCGCCGCCTCGGCGGCCGGCTGAGCGTGATCGCCGTCCTCTCCAGCGCCCTGCTGCTCCTGGACGGCTTCGAGCAGGCCATCCAGGGCCACCGTCCCGGGTTCCTCTACATGATCGCCGCCGGCGTCGTCTACGTGGTGGCGCGGCGGGGCGAGGAGCATGGCCACAGGCGCCGGATCACGCTCAGCAGCGAGGGCATGGCGGTCCGCTTCAGCCGCCTGCGCCGCTACACGATCCCGATGGAGGAGGTCGAGCGCCTGCGCATCTCGGCGCGCGCCGTCGCCATCGAGACGCGCCGCGGCCGCACCCGCACGGTCCGGCGCGCCGTCCTGCCGGACTGGGAGGCGGCGGTCGCGGAGTTCGAGGCGTGGGCCGCCGAGCAGGGCGTGCCGGTGGTGCGGTGAGGGCGCCGCTGCGCATCGACGCCCGCGCCGCGCGCGCCGTGCTCATCGCCGCCCAGGGCCTCGATCGGCGGCCCCGCCGGCGCGCCCGGAAGGCGGACGTGCTGGCCGCGATCCGGCGCATGGGCGCGCTCCAGATCGACACCATCCACGTCGTCGCCCGTAGCCCCTACCTCGTGCTCTGGAGCCGCCTCGGCGAGTACGAGCCCGGCTGGCTCGACGAGCTCCTGGAGGAGGGCGCGCTCTTCGAGTACTGGGCCCACGAGGCGTGCTTCCTCCCGATCGAGGACTACGCGCTCTTCCGCCACGACATGCTCGAGCCCGAGAAGATGGGCTGGAAGTACCGGCCGGAGTGGGTCGCCCGCCACCCGCAGCAGGTGGCGGAGGTGCTCGAGCACGTGCGCCGCGAGGGCGCCGTGCGCTCCGCCGAGTTCGCGCGCTCGGACGGGAAGTCCGGGGCCTGGTGGGGCTGGAAGCCCGAGAAGCGAGCCCTCGAGGCGCTCTTCACCGCGGGAGAGCTGATGGTGGCGCGCCGCCACAACTTCCAGCGGGTCTACGATCTCCGCGAGCGTGTGCTGCCCGGCTGGGACGACGCCGCCCTGCCGTCGCGGCAGGCCGTTGCGCGCTCGCTCGCGCTCAAGGCCGTGCGCGCACTCGGCGTCGCCACGGCGCGCTGGGTCGGCGACTACTTCCGGCGCGACCGTCGGCCCACCGCAGCCCTCGTCCAACGACTCGCCCGGGAAGGCGAGCTGCTCCGCGTCGAGGTGGACGGCTGGAGCGAGCCCGGCTTCGCCCACCCCGAGAACCGCCAGATCGTCGAGGCCGCCGCCGATCGCGCCCTGCGACCCCGCCTGACCACGCTCCTGTCGCCCTTCGACCCCATCGTCTGGGACCGTGACCGCGCCGCCGCGCTCTTCGGCTTCGACTATCGCCTCGAGTGCTACACCCCCGCGCCCAAGCGCCGCTACGGCTACTTCTCGCTGCCGATCCTGCGGCGGGGTGCGCTCGTCGGGCGGCTGGACGCGAAGGCGCACCGCCGCACGGGTGTCTTCGAGGTGAAGCAGCTGCACCTCGAGCCCGGGGCGCGCGTCAGCGACCGCCTGCTCGCCGACCTCGCCGGCGCCATTCGCGCCTGCGCCGCGTGGCACCGCACGCCGGCGCTCGACGTGCGGCGCACCGCCCCGCCTACCCTCCGCCTGCCGCTGGTCCGGCTGCTCGCCTGATCGCCCGGCCTCCACCTCGCGCCCGGGCCGGCTCCCTCGCCCGCTCCGGCCCCGAATGGTATCGTAAGCGCCGCATTCCCCGCGGGCCGGACCTTCCGCCCGCGGCGAGCCGCCTGGAAGGGGGGCATGCCGAAGCGCCCGACCGTTCGAGAATCGAGGTTCCTCCGGGCCACGTCCCGGATCCGCGCCACCCTCGCGGAGCCGGTGCGGCAGCTCCAGCTGTCCGCGGTGTTCCTGCTGATCCTCGTGCTCGTCGGCACGTCGGGCTACATCATCCTTGAGCGGATGACGCCGCTCGACGCGCTCTACATGACCGTGATCACCCTGACCACGGTCGGCTTCTCGGAGGTGGCGCCGCTCGATGCGGCGGGCAAGATCTTCACGATCTTCCTGCTCCTCATCGGCGTCGCCGCGGCGGCATGGGCGGTCAGCAATCTGATCGAGATGGTGGTCGGCAGGGCGTTCTGGCTCTCGGTTCAGCGGCGGAGGATGAGGCACATGGTGAGCACGCTTCGAGGCCACTACATCGTGTGCGGCTACGGCCGGCTGGGCCGCCAGATCGTGCGCGACCTGCGCGCCCGCGGCGAGCCGTTCATCATCATCGAGATGAACGCCGATCTCGAGCACGAGCTGCTCGAGACCCAGCTGCCGCACCTGATCCGCGACGCCACGCAGGAGGAGGCTCTGCTCGAGGCCGGCATCGAGAGAGCGCGCGGCCTCGTCGCCGCGCTCGACTCCGATGCCAACAACGTGCTCACCGTGCTCACGGCCCGCGAGCTCAAGTCCGGGCTGCTCATCGTCTCGCGCGCCAACGTCGAGGCCGTCGAGAGCAAGCTGCGCCGGGCCGGCGCCGACCGCGTCATCACCCCTGAGTCCATCGGCGGGCACCGCCTCGCCCTGGCCCTCCTGCGCCCCGCCGTGGACGACTTCTTCGGCCGCGTCTTCACCCTGGGCGTGGAGCCGGACGTCGACGTCGGGCAGATCATGGTGCCCGGCGATTCTCCCTTCGCCGGCCAGACCCTGGCCGACTGCGACCTGCGCCGCATGCGCAACGTCTCGATCCTCGCCATCCGCGCGCCCAGCGGCGAGTTCGACCTGACGCCCGCGCCGCAGCGCGTCATCGCCGCCGGCGAGACGCTCATCGTGATCGGCCCCGCCGAAGCCATCTACGAGCTCGAGGCGATGTACAGCACGGAGGGGGAATAGCTGCAGTGGAGCGGCTCTGCCGCCCGCAGATCCGACCCTCGGACCGGCCCCGGGCCGCCTACCCGGCGACGATCACATCCTCTACCGGTCGCCGCGGCGTATGCGGCGTCGGCTTGCCGCGGCCGAGCCGCAGGATGAGCTGCGGCTGGCCCTCGAGCCCCAGCGTCTCCCGCAGCCGCCGGCGCAGGTCCGGCACCTGGATCGGCTGGTTCAGGTAGGAGGCCCAAACGTCGTCCGCGGCCGCCCGGAGCAGCACCCGCCCTAGCGCCTGGCCGGCCGCCATCCACGCCCGTGGCGAATCGAAGTCCGTCGAGATCACCACCAGCGCCGGTGCCCGCTCGGCCATGCGGCGGTCGCGCGCGCTCATGAGCCAGCCGGTGTCGAAGTCCTTCACGATCGCCGCGCCGATCGGAGCCACGAAGTCCGGCACCCCGAACGCCGCGCCCGGCATCCCGTCCTGCGCATCGGGTCCCGTGTGCAGCCACGACGCCAGCTCCACGCGGAACGCCGAGTTGCCGAGCAGCAACCGGTCGCCTTCCGCGATGAGGTCGGCGATCTGCTCGCGAACCTCCTCACCCTCCACGAAGCGAAGCGACGCCTTCTCCTCGCGCCCCCCATCCTTCAGCGCCGCCACGAGCGCCGGCGGCAGCTTGCGCTCGCTCGAGGCGAGGCGGTTCGTGTGCCGCGCCGGGATCGCCGCGAACATCCACTCCTCCTCCGCCATCGGCTCGCGCGCCGCGCCCAGGTGCACCACGGCCAGCCGGTCCGGGTCATCCGCGTCCGGGCATACCGACCAGTACGCCTCGTGCCCGAAGTGCCTGATCGCCAGCCGGAGGAAGAACAGCGCCGCGCCCGCCGAGATCACGAGCTCCCGGTTGTCGGGATCGATCGCCGGCAGCTCCCGCGTGCGATCGGCCAGGATGATGATGGAGTCGCCTTCGATCTGGAACTGCCACGGCTGGGTGTTGTGCGTCGAAGGGGCGAGAATCGCGTAGCGCAGCAGGAAGCGCAGCTTCTCGGACGCCGTGCCGTCCCGGGGATACTCCGACTCCGGGATCGTCCACGGATCGAGCAGGAGCTCAGGCATCGGACCCACCTTTCTGGTACCGGTCCCGCGGCGGCCTCGCCGCGTTCACCGGCACTCCAGGTGGACAACATCCGTGCCCCGTCCCCGCCGCCGGCGGCCTCGCCGGAAATCATACGTGCCCCAGTGGTTTTGGCGCGGCGCAGAGGCAGGGCGGGATCGTGGCGGCGGCCGGACATTTTGCCCGCCGGGTGCGCATCCTGGCGACAATTCGCGACCGCACGTCCATCCACGGCCCCCCGCCCGCTGCCGTTCCCGGAGGGCGCGCGCTCTCGGGGCCCGCGCGGCGCCTCCGATCACGAGGTCACGACCTGGGCGAGAGCATCATCACGAGCTGGCGCCCGTCCACCCGATCGCTGCGCGTATCGACCGTGGCGATCTCGTCCAGCTCGTCCACCAGGTGGTCCAGCACCCGCTGCCCCAGCTCCGGCCGGCGCAGCTCGCCGCGCCGGAACCGCACCGTTGCCTTCACCTTCTTGCCCTTGCTCAGGAAACGCTTCGCGTTCCGCAGCTTGAAGGCGAAGTCGTGGTCGTCCGTCTTCGGACGGAACTTGATCTCCTTCACGTCGATCGTGTGCTGCCGCCGCTTCGCTTCCTTCGCCCGCTTCTGCTGCTCGTACAGGAACTTGCCATAGTCCATGATGCGGACCACCGGCGGGCGCGCTCCCGGCGCCACCTCCACCAGGTCGAGGCCGGCGTCGGCCGCCGTGTCCTTCGCCTCGTCCAGTCCCACGATCCCAAGCTGCTCCCCGTCCGCCGCGATCAGGCGGACCGGACTGATGCGGATCTGTTCGTTCACCCTCGTGCGCGTGCGAGCTATGATGCACCTCCGTGTGACGGTTCCATTCGGGGAGGCCACGGCCTCCCACCCTCTCGATTCGGCCTACCCCCGACTGCACGTTCGGCTCCATCGCACCCCCGGCGAGTCGCCAAACACCCCACCCGCGAGTTCTTGTCAGCGCCACGCGACATGGGTGCAAGTGATTGTGTCACAATGGGGTACGTGCCCATGCGCGCAGCCCGGGCCAGGCGGAACGAGCGTTGCCTCCGCCGTATCTCCCGAACGCTCGTCCCAACCTGGCGGGCCGGTCATCGCCGGTCGCCTGTTCCGCTGGATGGCTGGAGGTGTCCGATGTACCGCTCCATCCTGGTCCCCCTCGACGGCTCCGCCTTCGGGGAGCACGCGCTGCCGCTGGCCCTCGGGCTCGCGAGCCGCACGCAGGCCGAGCTGCACCTGGTCCACGTCCACACCCCGGTCGCGGGAGTGGAGTTCGAGGCGATCACGCCGTATCGGTTCGAGGGGATGGGCGAGTACGACGAAGACCGCGAGACCGCGGGGGCGGAGAACCGCTACCTCGAGTCCCTGGCGGAGCGGCTCGCCCGGACGGGCGTGAACACGACGACGGCGCTGATCTCCGGGCCGACCACCGCCGCGCTGCTCGCGCACTCCCGCTCGTGGCGGCCGGACCTGCTCGTCATGGCCACGCACGGCCGGGGGCCGGTGGACCGGGCGCGGTTCGGCAGCATCGCGGACCCGCTCGTGCGCCGCTCGACGGTGCCGGTGCTGCTCGTGCGCGGGCGCGACGGCCAGGGCGGGTCGCTGGAGGAGGCGCTCCACGTTCGCCGCGTGCTCGTCCCCCTCGACGGCTCGACGCTGGCCGAGGAGGTGCTGCCCCACGCCGTCGGCCTGGCCCACCTGCTCGGGGCGGAGCTCCTGCTGCTACGCGCCCTGATCCCCACGATGAGCCCGGCGCTGACCTTCTCCGGGACGGGAACGGACTTCACGCGCACGGCCGAGCGCGCGAGCGATGCCGAGGCGTACCTGGCCGACCTGGCCGACGAGCTCGCCACCGGCGGGATGAATGCCGCCGTGCGCGTCGAGGACGGGCCCGATGCGGCCGACACCATCGTGCGCGTCGCCGAGGAGGAGCCGGAGACCCTCATCGCCATGGCGACCCACGGCCGCAGCGGCTTCACGCGCATGATGCTCGGCAGCGTGACCGACCGAGTCGTCCGCGCCGCCCAGACCCCCGTCTTCATCCGCCGCCCCACGCCGCCGGCGATGTGACCGATCGCCGACGCTCCAACGGCGGCGCCAGGGCGGGAGAGTGGGGGAGCGGGAGACGCGGCACCCCGCGCGGGGATGCTCGCGTTTCCGCCTCCCCTCACGCCCACCCGCAGTCTTCCGTCTGCCGGAGGCTCACCCCGCCGCCGACGCTCCCGCTCCCGGCATGACCGCCGCCCGGATCATGCCCGGGATGGCGTAGATCAGCCAGGCGCCCGCGGCCACGGCTACGGCCCGGCCCTTCGTCGTCCGGCCGATGACGTAAACGCCGACGGCGAAGAGCACGGCCTGCCAGATGGCGAACAGGTCGAGGCGCGCGAGCAGCGGCACCAGCGCGGCCGGCACGGCGTCCTTGGGCATGAAGCGCATGATGCCGAAGGAGAAGTCGCGCACCACGTCGACCGCGCCGCCCTGGTTCGACTTCAGGATGATCAGCACCGAGGCGATGATCTGCTGCAGGATGCCGACGTACGCGGCATAGACGGCGATGAGCACGCCCTGCCCGAAGCGCAGCGTGATGCCGGCGAGCCGTGAGAAGCCCCAGATGAGGAGGCCGGTGAACACGACGCTCACGCCGATCCCGATCGGCACGAACAGCCCGCCAAGCATCTGGAACGTGTGCATCGCGCCCGAGGACGGCGCCTGCGCGCCGGCCGGCAGCTGCGCGCGCATGGCGGACTCCATGACCGCCGTGTTGGCCGGCAGGAACACGTAGTACAGCACGATCGAGATCACGACGAGGATGATGAAGGGCGTCAACCAGCTCTCCTCGGCCCTGCGGGCGAACAGCTGGCCGGGCGAAAGGAACACGTCCACCAGGTCCTCCCAGCGCGCGGCGCGCCGCGGCTGCGTCTCCGACTGCGTCGTGGTCGTCTCCATGAGGTCGGCTACCGGTTGGCGGGGGAGCGATGAGCGGCCGCGCAGTGGCGCACGGTCCTCAGGTCATGTATTAATGCGATGTTCGCGCGCATGCAACGGCCCTGCGGAACGGTTCCTGCCATTCCGGGCCGGGGCCGGTCTGCAGACAGGCATCGGGAGAGGATCATGAGTGCGGAGATGCTCGAGCGGGATGACCTCACGGTCTACGTGATCGCCGGGGTGCCCCGTTCGTTCAAGCGCAAGCTCAAGGAGTACGTGAAGAACGAGGCCAAGGGCGAGAGCGACGTGATGCAGCTCGATGGCGAAATGCAGGAGTGGCTGCTCGCCCGGCTGCGCGACGAGAAGCGCGCGCGCTCCGATCGCACGCCCGCATCCAGCGCCCTGTGGCGCGCCTACAGCGCCCTCAGTGCCGCCCGCTTCCACCTGGCCGACCACTCCGAGGAGGAGGAGAAGGTGCGCGAGCTCCGCCGCAAGGTCGAGGACCTGTGGCGCGAGGTGAGCCCGATGTTCGAGGACGAGACCGCCGCCTGACCCGCGGGGCGGAGCCCCCTTCCGTCCGCCTCGCCCGGTTTTTCCGTCCTCCCGTCTGGAAGGGTTGTGCCGCAGCCCCGAGCACGCCACTTTTCCAGCGCCGCCGACCGTGCGGCGGCCCCCTTCCAAGCCGCTCCACCAGGAGACCCCGAGATGAGGCCGATTCGCCGCATCGCAGCCGCCGCCCTCGCCGCCGCAGCGCTGGCCGTCCCCGCGCGTGCGCAGGCTCCGCGCACGATGACCATCGTGGACCTGATCGATCTGCCCTCCCTCTCGAGCGCGTCGCTCTCGCCCGACGGCGCGCGCATCGTCTACGCCCGCAGCGAGCCGGACTGGAAGGCGGACCGGCGCGTTTCGCACCTCTGGATCGCGGACGTGGCCACCGGCCGCTCCACCCAGATCACCTCCGGCGAGCACGGCGAGAGCGGGCCCGCGTTCTCGCCGGACGGGCGCTGGGTCGCCTTCACGACCCGCCGCGGCGAGGACGAGGCGAACCAGGTCTACCTGCTGCCGATGGCCGGCGGCGAGGCCGTGCGGCTGACCCGGCACGCGACGGGGACGTTCGACCTCACCTGGGCGCCCGACGGCTCCGCCGTCTACTTCCGCGCGGCCGATCCCCGCAGCGCGGAGGAAAAGGCCGCCCAGAAGGCCAAGGACGATGTCTTCGCCTTCGACGAGAACTACCAGCAGGACCACCTGTGGAAGGTCTCCGTCCCGGACGGCAAGGAGACTCGCATCACCAGTGGCGACTACGACGTCTCCGGCTACGACCTCTCCCGCGACGGCGCCCGCCTCGTCGTGCACCGCGCGCCGAACCCGCTCTACGGCTACGCCGACCGCGGCGAGCTGTGGATCATGGACGCTTCGGGGCAGGGCGCGCTCCAGCTCACGCGGGACACCGTCATGGAGGGCGGCGGCGAGCTCTCGCCGGATGGTTCCGAGGTGCTCTTCACCTGCGGCTGCAACGCGGGTCTCGAGGTCTATCACAACACGAAGATGTTTCTCGTGCCAGCGGCCGGCGGCGCGCCCCGCATGCTGCTCCCCGACATGACGGCCGAGGTCGAGCGCGCCAGCTGGTCGAAGGACGGCAAGGCGATTTACTTCACGGCCAACATGGGCGTGCACAGCGAGCTGTTCCGCTACGACCTGGGCAGCGGCAAGGCGACCCGGCTCACCGATGGGCAGCACGCGTTGCGCTGGAGCTACGAGCCGAGGAGCGGCACGCACATCCTCCAGATCGACCGGCCGGACAATGCCGGGGACATCTACCTCCTCGCCTCGGATGACGGCAAGCCCCGCCAGGTCACCCACGTCTACGACCATTACGCCGCCGACTTCCGCCTGCCGCGTCAGGAGAAGATCACCTGGAAGGGCGTCGATGGCGTCGAGGTCGAGGGGCTGCTCTACTATCCGCTCGACTACCAGCAGGGCCGGCGCTACCCGCTCGTCGTCCAGTCCCACGGCGGTCCGCAGGCCTCCGTCAAGTTCGGCTTCGGCCACTGGAGCAACTTCACCCAGGTGCTCACCGCCATGGGCTACGCCGTGCTCCAGCCCAACTACCGCGGCAGCACCGGCTACGGCGACGCCTTCCAGCGCGACATGGTCGGCCACTACTTCAACCACGCGCACACCGACGTAATGCGCGGCGTGGACCGCGTCATCGCCATGGGCATCGCGGCGCCCGACAGCCTCGTCGCCATGGGCTGGAGCGCCGGCGGCCACATGACCGACAAGCTCATCACCTTCACCGACCGCTTCAAGGCCGCGTCCTCCGGCGCCGGCGCCGCCAACTGGATCTCGATGTACGCGCAGAGCGACGTTCGCACCTACCGCACGCCGTGGTTCCTCGGCACGCCGTGGCAGAAGAACGCGCCCATCCAGGCCTTCTGGGACAACTCGCCGCTCAAGGACGTCTGGAAGGTGAAGACGCCCACCATCTTCCTCGTCGGCCAGCAGGACCCGCGCGTGCCGATGCCGCAGTCCGTGGAGATGTACCGGGCGCTGCACACCAACGGCGTGCCCACGCACCTCTACGTCGCGCCGCGCGAGCCGCACGGCTGGCAGGAGCTCCGCCACGAGCTGTTCCAGGTCAACGCCGACCTGAGCTGGTTCGAGAAGTGGGTACGCGGCCGCGACTACACGTGGGAGAAGGCGCCGGGGACGGCGCACGGCGGGGCCGAGCTGTCGGACGGGAAATAGCGCGGCTCGGGGCGCGGGGCTCGGGGTGCAATGTCCCCGAGCCCCGAGCCTCCAGCGCCGAGCCCCTACTTCATCCTCACCGCCTTTCCCGTCCCATAGTAGATGCCGTTGAACAGGAACTTGAAGGTCCCCGCCGGCTGGCCGCGGAAGGTGATCTCGGGCGCGAACAGGAAGAGGTGCCCCTTGCCGACGGGCGCTTCCGCCGCCTCGACCCCGCCGTTGAGGAAGCTCTCGCCCCACGCCCAGCCGCTCACCAGCGGCGTGGCGCTGTCGAACCAGGCGATCGGGCGGACCCCCCCCGCGCCCTGGCCCAGCCGCATCACCGGGCTGTGGTCGAAGAAGATGTCGAGGGGATCGGCCATCCCGGCCGTGAGCGGGTCGGTTTCGTCCAGGCGGACGGAGAGGATCGAGCCGGGAACGTAGAACTTCGAGCTCGGCAGGCGGCGCTCCTTGCCGTCCTTGCCCGGCTCGACCAGCGCGTCCGCGACCGGCAGGCCGAGGTGGCGTGCGAGCACCGTGGAGCTCCCCTCCGTGATGATGGTCCCGCCGTCCCGGAGGAACCGCTCGAGTTGCGGCACGGTGGTGTCCACCGAGACCTGCCCGAGCCAGGGCCGGTACTGCGCCGGGATGGTGGCAGAGTCCGGTTGTCCGCCGAAGCTGCCGCGGCCGCCCCGGTCCGAGCGCTCGCCCGACGGGATGGCGCCGTCCACGAAGACCAGCACGTCGAACTTCTTGGCCAGCTTGCCCGCGTCGAGCTCCCGCGCGAACACCTGCCGGAACTGGAAGCCGTAGCGCTCGAAGAGGAAGCGCGTCCAGCCGGACGGCTGCGAGCCGCCGTAGCGGTCCCACAGCCCGATCCGCACCGGCCGCAGCCTGATCGCCTCGCCGCGCGGCTTCGCGCTCGTCCCCGTGAAGTCGAGCCCCCTGTCCGCCGCGATCTTCTCGAGCAGCGAGCGCGTCCCGGAACCGGCCGGGATGTAGAACGTGCCCCGCTCCACCGCCTGGCCGGCGACGGTGGCGCCGGCGCGCAGCCAGTACACGTCCTGCTTCGCGGCGAGCAGCCGGTTCACGGCGTAGAACGCCGCGTTGGCGCGGTGATCGAGCAGGTACCCGCTGGCGCCCGCCACGCCGGTGACATGGCCGGCGGGCGGCGCGATGTCGACCCCCTCGATCGGCTCGAACGGCCCGTCGAAGCCGTCCAGCACGCGGTCGAAGTGGACGCCCATCTGGAGGGCGAGCGTGTAGCCGGCGTTGTCGTACGGCGGCTTCGGCGGCGCGCCCGGGTAGGGGATGTCGTTCGGGTGGTGCTGCGGCTCGAACATGTCGAGGACGTGCGGCCGGAACGCCTGGTCCGTCTTCACCGCGTACGAGCCGGCGGGATAGTGCCTGCCCGCCACCTCGAAGTCGCTCTTCGCGCGCAGCACCTGCACCCCGTTGTCGAGCAGCGAGTTGACGAAGCGGGTGGCGGTGATGAAGTCCGGCTGGTCCGAGGGCAGGATGTAGCCACGCGGGTCGCGGGCCGCAGGCTCGCGGAACAGGGCGGTGAACTGCGGCGTCGCCAGGGTGTCCGGCCGCCGCCCGAAGTAGTCCGCTTCGCCGGGAGCCCGCTTGTTGTCCGCATCGGCCACCGCCTCGGCCGCCTCGACCGTCGCCGCCGTCGTCGTCCAGTGGTCGGTGCTGCCGCGCTCGATAGAGTTCTTCCCCATCCGGTAGATGTTAAAGAGGAAGTGCTCCCGGAAGCGCGCCGCCAGGTCGAGCACCGCCCGGTCCGCGGTCAGCTCGTACGCCAGCGACTGCGCGAAATGCCACGGCTGCGGCTGGATCGGATCCAGCATGTCCGCCTTCGGCAGCTGCCGCGCCGGCACGAACGGGATGTGGATCGGCGTCGGGTTGCCGATCGTCTCCGTCAGCAGCCCGATCATGTTGTGGAAGTACGCCTCCGTCCGCAGCCCCCCGTTCCACCACGTCGAGTACGACGAGCCCGTCCGCACGGTCACGCCCGGCATGTCGTGCGCGATGAAGCTCGTCTGCATCGCCGCGCCGACCAGGTCGATCCCCGAGATGACCAGCGGGTCGATGTTGTAATTGAACGGATCGCGGAACGGCGGCGCGAACATCACCGCCCCCTCCGGACCCGTCTGATGATGGTTGTAGATGATCTGCGGGTACCACGTCCGGTAGGCGATCCGATTCATGTTCTGCGTCTCGGGCAGCGCCGAGAGGTAGAAGTCCCGGTTGTTGTCGTGCCCCGCGTACTTCTCGTACAGCCGCGGAATGCCCGACGTCAACCGATCCTCCAGCACCGGATTCCGGTTGTACCAGTCCGAGACCAGGTCCATCCCGTCCGGATTGGCGTGCACCGCCAGGAGGATCACGTTGTCCAGGATCCGCTGCGTCTCCGGGTCGTTCCGGCTCACCATCTCGTAGACCAGCTCGATCAGCTGCTCCGCGCCCAGAACCTCCGTGGCGTGCAGCCCGCCGTCGATCCACACCACCGCCTTCCCCTCCTTCGCCAGCGCCCGCGCCTCCTCGTCCGTCAGCCCCTTCGCCAGCGCCACCCGCTGCGCGATGTCGCGGTAGTGCGCCAGCTGCTTCTGGTTCGCCGGCGACGTGATGATCGCCATCAGCTGCCGGCGCCCCTCCGCCGTCGGCCCGATGTCGCGCAGCACCATGCGGTCCGACTCCGACGCCAGCGTCTTCCAGTACGCAGCCAGCTGCTGGTAGTTGGCCAGATGGTAGTCGGCGCCGATGTCGAAGCCGAACGCCTCCTTCGGCGTCGTGATGCGGGTCTGCGCCCGCAGCCCCGGCACCGAGGCAGCCAGGAGCAGCAGCAGCGAGAGCGCGGTCCGGCCGGCGGCCGGTGCCCTGCGAGAATGCATGGTCCGTCTCCTTCAGTGGGATCGACCGAATCGTGACAGGTGGGGTTCCCTAGGATGGCGCCTGCCCTCCCCTCGGTCAATACAGCCCGCGTGCGTTCGCAGCTACGAGGCGCACCGGGTGCGCGGGCTCGAGGAGGCTAGCCGGGCGCCGCACCGGATCCCGCCCGCCCAGGTCGCCGAATGCGAACGCAGACGTGGAAGGGGTGCACCGGTTGATGGAGGAAGAGTTCTTCGACCTGGAGACGCCGTCGGAGAGCTGGGTCATGATGTGCCCGTACTTGACGCCCCGGAGCCTCCCGCCGCTGGACCTTCGCTCCAATCATTGTTAACTTACAGTGCTGAGCAGCCTCGTCTCACCGGGACCCGGGCGGCCCCCGCGTTCCGGTGGTTTTTTTCGAATTCGGGAAGGAGCGGACATGATCGAAGTCAAGCTATCGGAAAGCGATCGACTGGATTGGGCGCTGAAGCAGTTCCGGCGCAAGCTGATTCGTTCCGGACTGTTCCGGGACATCAAGAGGAAGCGGTTCTACGAGAAGCCGAGCGAGGCGCGCAAGCGCAAGTCGGCGGCGGCGCGGCGGCGTAACGCGCGGGCGCGGCGGCGTCGGAGCTGAGGCCGGCGGGCGTGATGGACCGGCTCAGCCGAGGCCGATGAGCTCGAGGAGCACGAGCGCGTTGGTGGAGGTGGCGAGGCCGGGCCGAAGCCGGTAATCGAAGGTCATCGGGGGCCCGTTGCCGTCCGGGTGGAGGGTTTCCGTGAAGTGCACGGCGCGCGCGGCGCCGGCGAGCTCCGCGGCCTCGGCGAGCGCGAGGTCGTGGGTCGTCACGGTGCCGATCGCCCCTTGCTGCAGCAGATGAGCGAGGATGCGGCGCGCGGCGATCTGCCGCTCCTCCGTGTTGGTCCCCTGCAGCATCTCATCGATCAGGTAGACGAGGCGCCTGCCTTCCCGCCGTGCGGCATCCGCGGCATCCACGATCGACTTCAGCCGCCTGAGCTCCGCCATGTAGCGGGAGATCCCGGCCTCGAGGGAGTCCTCGACGCGCACGCTGGAGTGCACCTGCACGGCGGGCATGCGGAGCGAGCGCGCACACGCGGGTCCGCCCGCCTGGGCGAGCACCAGGTTGGTGCCGATGGCGCGGAGCAGCGTGCTCTTGCCCGACATGTTGGAGCCCGTCACCAGCAGGAAGGTGCCGGGCGGTCCCACGGTGACGTCGTTCCGGACGCAGCGGCCGGGCGGGATGAGCGGGTGGCCGAGCGCTTCCGCGCGGACCTCCGTGCCGCCCTCCTCGTCGGGCTCGATCAGGACCGGGAGGCACCAGTCGGGGTGGTCGTGGCGGAGCGCCGCGAGCGCGGCCAGGCCGTCCGCGGTGCCGAGCGCATCCGCCCAGCGGGCGGCTCTCTCGGCGCCGATCCTGTCGCGCAGGTGCTCGATGGCGGCCGCCACGTGGAAGTCCCACATCGTGAGGAACTGCAGCGGGCCGTGGAGCATGGGGGAGAGGCGTGTGTCGGCGAGGTGCACCAGGCCGCGCAGCCGGCGCAGGAGCGAGACGGCCGGCCGCCCGTCGGCCGACAGCGAGTCCTGCACGTCCCGCAGGAGCGGCGCATCGAAGCGTGCGGCGGAGAGCGCCGCGAGCAGGGGGACGTAGTCCTGGAAGCGGCCGTCGGCGGCCGAGACGCCAGCGAGGCTGCGGTCGATGCGGCGGCGTAGCGCGAGCCGGAGCACGAAGCCGGCGCCCAGTGGATAGAGCCAGAGGCTCGACGGCACCGCTCCCGCGGCGGCGGCGGCCCCGAGCGCCACCGCGAGGGCCGGCAGGAGCCGGGTGGTCCAGAGGAGCGCGGGGCGCGCCGTCAGCCACGGCGGCTGCGCGGCCCACGTCGTGAAGCGGTCCACGACGGCCGCCGGGATCTCTCCGGCGAGACGGCCGTGCGCGGCGAGCTCGTCGCGGAGCTCGAGCCGGGGCGCCAGCTCCGCCACCGCCGCCTGCCTCGCCCGGACCACGTCCGGCGGCGCCGGTCCGAGCAGCCAGCGGGCGAGCGCCTCGCGGCCCGGCGCCGTGGACACGCTGGACAGCAGGCGCCAGAGCGAGCCGTGGCCGAACACGTCCAGGTCCACCGCGTAAGGGTGACCCTGCGGCGCCGCCGCGGGGCCGCGCGCCGGGAGCGCGTCCCACGCCCGCTCGAGCCGTGCGAGGCCCTCCCGCGCGAGCTCCGCCAGCGCCTCGAACCAGCGCTGCCGCGCCCGCGCCCGCCGGTGCAACCGCACGAGCGCGATGAAGGCGACGCCGAGGCCGCCGGCCGCCAGCGCGAGCAGCGCGCCGCCGCGGCCGCCGACGTCGTGGCTCCCGATGAGGGCCAGCAGGCCGAAGAGGAAGGTGGTTCCGCGCGTGGCCGAGAGCCGGCTCCCGCGCGCCGCCCACGCCGCGGCCTCCCGCTCGAACCGCTCCCGCCGCTCGCGGTACCGTGCGGCGGGGTCCGACTCGGGCCGCGGCTCGACGCGCGGCGCGGCCGCCGCTCGCTCGGCCGTCACGGCCGCTCCGGCCCCAGGCCGGCCACCGCGGGCGGCGAGCCCGCCGCGGACGGCGCGGGCGCCCGGGCCTGCGCGGGCACCGCGTCGCCTCCGCGGATGCGCCGGGCCAGGATCACGCCCACGGCCAGGTCCGCCGTGACGTTCGCGGTGGTGCGGAACATGTCGGGCACGGTGTTGACGCCCAGCAGCACGCCGATGCCCGCGGCGGGGACGCCGGCCGCCACGAGGACGGGGACGAGGATGATGATCGAGCCGCCGGGGATCCCCGGGATGCCGAAGGTCGCGATGACGGAGGTGACCGAGATGGTGGCGATCTGGGCCGCCTGGAGGTGGATCCCGTACAGCCGCGCGATGAAGAGGACGCCGATCATCTGTCCGAGCGCGCCCGCGATCCGGAAGGTGGAGGCGGCGAGCGGCAGATAGAAGGCGCCGATCTCGCGCGGCAGGCGGAGCCTCTCGTCGGCAGCCTCGATCATGGCGGGCAGCGAGGCCAGGGAGGAGCGCGAGCTGAACGCCACGGCCTGCGCCGGCGCCGCCGCGCGCGCGAACTCCCGCACGCGGATCCGGCCGAGTCCCGCCGCCAGCGGGTAGAGTGCGGCGATGCAGACGACCGCGACCACCACGACCACGAGGACGTACCACGCGATGGCGCCCGCCGCGGCCAGACCGAGGCGCGTGGCCAGCGGCAGCGCGAGCGCGAACACGCCGAGGGGCGCGAGCGCGAGCACCCACCGGACCAGCACCAGCATGCCCTCCGCCACCCCCTCGATCCCGCGTACCACCGTCTCCCTCGCCTCCCCCCGGACACGCGTGAGCGCCAGGCCGAAGGCGAGCGAGAACAGGATCAGCGGCAGGAGCGCGCCGTCCGCCGCCGCCTTCACCGGATTGGGCGGAACGAGCCCGACGAGCCAGTCGCGGAAGCCGGGCACCGCGCCGGCGCCGCGCGCGGCCAGCTCCCCGCCGGAGGCGGCCAGCGCCCGCAGCCCCGCCGCCGCGCCGGGATCGATCGGCAGCAGGGCCATCAGCGGCGCGCCGATCGCCAGGGCCAACCCCGTCGCGGCGAAGAGCAGGAGCAGGAAGAGCGCGAGCGCCCCGCCGCCGAGCCGTCCGATCGTGCGCGGGTCGCGCGCGGAGGCCACGCCCGCCACCAGGCTGGACACGACCAGCGGGATCACGGTCATGCGGATGGCGTTCACCCACAGCGTGCCCACCGGCTCGACCGCGTCGCCGATGCGGAGCAGCGCCGGGCTGCCCGCGGCCGACAACGCCAGGCCGGCGCCGAGGCCCAGCACGAGCCCGAGCAGGACCCGGCCCGTCAGCGATCTGGGGAAAAGCTTCATGGCGGAGGTCTCCTGGATGGCGGCGCCCGGGGCGGCCCAAGCTTACGGCCCCCGCGGCCGCTGCGGCAAGCACGGGTGGGAGGTGCCGGCCCGGCGAAGCAGCTGCTCGCCCATGCCCGCTCGGCGTCGCCGCCGCTGCTTGCCGGGCGCGCGGCCGCCGGCCAGATTTTCCCCGCCGGCGCCCGGCCGGCACCCTCGACCTCGCGCCCGGACCCGCCATGTCGCTCGCCCGAACGCTGCTGCTGCGCGCCTCCGAGAGCGCGCGCCTCCGCCGCGCCATCCCTCACCTGCCGCTGGCCCGCCGCGCCGTCGCCCGGTTCATGCCCGGCGAGACGCTGGACGCCGCGCTCGATGCGGCGGCCCGGTTCGGGGAGGAGGGTATCCCCACGGTGCTCACCTCGCTCGGCGAGAACGTCACGAGCGAGGCCGAGGCCGACGCCGTCCGGGACCACTACGTCGATGCCGTGGAGCGCACGGCGGCCCGCGGCGTTGATGCTTACTTCTCCGTGAAGCCGACGCAGCTCGGGCTCGATCTCGGCGACGCCGGCGCGGCCGGCCGCATCGGCCGCGTGGCCGCGGCGGCGGCCGGGCAGGGCCAGCCTGTGTTCATCGACATGGAGGCGAGCCCCTACACCGAGCGCACGATCGCGCTCCTCGAGGCGCGCATCGGCGAGAACGACAATCTCGGCCTCTGCCTGCAGGCCTACATGCGCCGCACGCCCACCGACCTCGAGCGCGTGCTCGACCGCACCACCCGCATCCGGCTCGTGAAGGGCGCCTACAAGGAGCCGCCGAGCGTCACCCTGCAGTCCCGCGCCGAGATCGACGCCCGCTACCTCGAGCTCGCCCGCCGCATCCTCGAGCGGGCCGGCGAGCTCGGTGGAGCGGCGCCGGCGTTCGGCACCCACGACCTCGCCCTCGTGCGTCGCATCGCGGACGCCGCCGCGGAGATCGGCGTGCCCCGGGACGCCTTCGAGATCCAGATGCTCTACGGCATCAGGCCCGAGGACCAGCGCCGCTTAGCGGCCGAAGGGTTCCGCCTGCGCGTCCTCATCAGCTACGGCAGCGCCTGGTATCCCTGGTTCATGCGACGCCTCGCCGAGAAGCCCTCCAACCTCCTCTTCGTGCTGCGCCGCGGCTGAGCACCCCGCGCACGCGAAGACGGCGGCGCCGCGGGACCAGCCCGCGGCGCCGCCGTCGCCTTTCGCGCCTCGCTTCGGCGGCTACTGCGTCCGGAAATCGACCGGCAGCGCCACCCACACCGGCACCTTCTGGTCCCGGTTCAGCGCCGGACTGAACTTCATCACGTCCGCGACCTTGAGGGCCGCCTCGTCCAGCGCGTCGTGGCCGCTCGACTTCTTGATCTGCGTCTTCACGACCTTGCCGTTCTCGTCGATCAGGAACCAGACCAGCACCGTCCCGCCCACGCCCGCGTCCCTGAGCAGCGGCGGGTAATCCCGCTGCAGCGCGCTCTGCACCTCCGAGCGGTTCTTCAGCCGCGGTGCCACGGTGTACGGCGTGAACGTCGGCGCCGCGCCGACATCCTCGGCCGTCACCTTCGTCTGCCCCGTGGGCGTGCCGTTCGCGCTCCCGCCGACCGCCCCCTCGCCCGTGAAGTCCGCCGGGTTCGTCGTCGGCGCCGCCGTCGGCGGCGGGATCACCGGCATCACCACTTTCGGCGGCGCCAGCGTCTTGAATCCCTTGGGCGTCGCCTTCGGCACCACCGGCGCCTGCTGCGGCGGCGTCGGAGAGGGCGCCGCCTGCGGCGGCTTCGGGACATGGAGCTTCGGCGGCGCCGGCGGCGGCGGCTCCTTCGGGATGTTGTAGAGCGTGACCTCCTGCGGCTTCTCCTCCGTCGGCGTGGCCGCCTGCACCGTAGCCCAGACCAGCAGCGCGATCACGGCGGCGTGAAATACCACCGCCACCGCCGAGGCCGCCGTCCTCGAACGACTCTCACGCGGCGGCCGGCTCGAGACCAGATGACTGAACATCCGCTTCTCGGGCGGTCTGCCGCCGTTCTCCGTTCCGTGTTCCGCCATGCGCTCCCTCCTTGCTGCACGCTCTCGTCCCCGCGCCGCGCACGCTCCGCTCGGGACGTCCGCTTTCGCGCTGGGGTCCGCGGTTTCCGTATCCGTCCGAGGTGCAACAGGCGTGCCGCCGTAGTATCTAAGTCCCTATATAATATACACTTACGTGTCCTGCATGGGAAGGGGGGGCCATGCATCCGGCGGGGTGTTTTCTCGCGGGGGGCGGGTTCGTCGTCGGACTCTCTTCTCGCGGAGGGGGCGGCTCGGCCAACCTCGGCGGCTCTGCGCGAGAGAGAGGCACGCCGGCAGCTCCGGTAACGGGACCCCTCTTCGAGAGGAGGAGGCATGCCGGTAGCCTCGGGAACGCGGGGTGCGCGAGAGTGAGGTCGGCACCGCTCCGCCGATCCGGTAGGTTAGCGGCGCGGGCCGAACCAGGCGCCGGCCGAGATCAGGACGCCGCTGCTCGGGCTGCTGGGGCGGTAGCCCTTCAGCCACTCGAGCCGCACCCAGCGTCGCCCGCCGAACCGCGCTCCCAGGCGTACCTCGCCGAGCGGGAGGTTCCCGCGGATGACGCGGTACTTCAGGCCATCCTCCTGCCCCAGAAGCTCGACAACGGATGTGAGGGCATGCCAGCGGTACTGGAGGTGGGCGGCGTACGCCCATTCGTCGGATTGCTCGAAGAAGGAGAGCCGGGTGCCATTGATGCTCACGCCGTTCTCGACTCCCGCCAGGAAGCCGCCGCGGTGGTAGGCGAGGCCGGCGAGGGCGAAGAAGTCGGTCTGGTCGCGCCCGATCCCTTTGCGGTTGTTCGTCGTCGGCAGCCGGGTCCCGAACCGCAGCGTGCCGAGGAACGGCCAGCGCTCCGGCGTCAGCCGCACCGCCGTCTCGACCCGGAAGTCTCCCGCGTCAACGCGCGGCTCCCCGGTCGGCGGAAAGGCGCCACCCGTCGTGTCCGCGTACACGGACTGGTCCACGAAGCGCCGCACCATTGTCCCGGAGCCCTCCAGCGTCACCCTGCCGCTCCGCCAGAGCAGCCGGAAGTTTCCCCACTCCGTGAGCCGCCCCTCCGTCCCGGCCAGCTGCAGGTGCTGCCCCGACTCCGTACCGACACCCAGCTCTGCCATCACAACGCGGCCCTGCAGGAACGCCTCCCATTGCACGGCGTCCAGCGGCCGGAGCTGCGCCCGCGCGGGCGCGACGCCGCAGGCGAGGAGCGCGAGCGCCGTTGCGACGCGCGGAAGCAGCCCGCGCACATCCTCGCCGATCTGTACGCGAACCTGCGCAAACTCTTGAAATCTCACGTTGTTATGCACCCAGTTGGCCGTGGCAAGTCGGACTGGGCCGCAGCCGCCCGTCACACCACGCCTGAACGTGCCCGAGAGGGTTCCTGAGGGGGCACAGAACTTGTTTCCTGGACGGGGGGTGTGGATGGGTCGAATCGGGCGGAAATATCAGCCGGCCGACACGGCGATTGGTATTGGGACAAGAGAGAAAGCGACGGGTTCAACATATGTTGAAAAGGTCGATTCAGATGATGGCGGCGCTGACCGCGTGCGTGGCGGCCGCAGCGTGCGCCGCGAGTGCCTCGATGGGCAACGACTACTCCATGCAACCGGCCCCGGGGCTGGCCTCCACGGTGGTGCACGTGGAGAACAACAACTGGGCGGACATGGACGTGTTCGTGGTTCGGCAGGGTCTGCGGGCGCGGATCGGCACGGTGACGAGCATGAGCGCGGCCGATCTGAGGGTGCCGGAGACGTTGCTCGGGCCGGAGGGCGATCTTCAGCTGATGGTGGACCCGATCGGGTCGAGCCGGTCGTTCATGACGCAGCCGATGATGGTCTCGCAGGGGCAGCGAGTGCGGTTCCGGGTGGAGAACAACCTCGCGCTCTCGAGCTACACCGTGCGCTGAAGCGGCGGGACGGGTGGTGGAACGCGGCGGGCGCCCCGGCCGGGGCGCCCGCCGTTTATGTGTCGGGGGAGCGGCGCC
Source organism: uncultured Gemmatimonadales bacterium (assembly GCA_963708135.1). Classification (GTDB taxonomy): domain Bacteria; phylum Gemmatimonadota; class Gemmatimonadetes; order Longimicrobiales; family RSA9. The sequence continues at coordinate 4,448,733 of OY970192.1, forward strand.
TGGGCTTCGGCTCACGGCGCCGTTCCATCGATCGGCCGCGGCGGCGGTCCGCTCGGGTCCGCCCCGCCCGATTCCCGGCCGCGGCGGATGATGAGCGCGATCCAGCCGATGACGCCGATGGCGGCGAAGCTGAACCACTGGATCGCGTAGCTCAGGTGCGGTCCCTCGTCGAGGGCGGGCGGCGGGAGGCGGTGGGGCACGACGGGCGCGCCGGGCTCCGGCAGCTGCTGGAGGTAGAGGGGCGAGAGCGGATAGGGGAAGCTGCCGCGCAGAGGCCCGGCGTCGATGCGGTACCAGACGCGGCGGAAGGTGTCGGCGGCGGCCTGCTCGCGTCCGGCGGGCACCGGCAGCAGGAGTCCGGCGACGTCGGCGCCGCCGGGTCGCACGAAGCGCCCCGGCGGCACGGCCGCGGCATCCTCAGCGGGCACCCACCCCATGTTGACGAGGAGCGCGCCGCCGCCGGGGAAGCGGAGCGGCACGAGGAGGTAGACGCCGGGGGTCTCCCGGAAGCTGCGGCCCGCGAGCACGATGGCGTGCGCGGGGTCCCACCGTCCGGCGGCCCGCACGCGTCGGTACTGGAGTCCCGCCGTATCCGCGGGCGGGCCTGCGAGGGTCATGGGCGGCGCGGCCATGCGCGCGGCCACGACGCGGTTGTGGATGCGGCGCTCGTGGAGCCGGTGCAGCTGCCAGATGCCGAGACGAACGCACACCGCCGCGACGAGCAGGACGATGGCGGTCGCGATGACGCCGCCGCGCGTAACGCGGAGCGGCGAACGTTCCTCTTCCCGTTCCATGATGGGCACAGGCTAGCGAACGGCGGGGGTGTAAGCAAACCGCCGAAGGGGCGAGGCTGTCTCGCGGGGGGGGGTTCTTCGCGCGAGGAGGCTTCGTCGCTACCGGGAGACGAGCGTGGCGGGCCGCGCCGGGCGCGCCTGGACGAAGCGGGCCCAGCCGCGCTCGAAGCGCACCACTCGTCCATCCGGGCCCCGCAGGAACAGGTGCGCTGCCGTGGTGGCGGCGCAGCGCACGGCGACGCCCTCCTCGAGTCCCAGGTCGGCGCAGATGCGCCGGAGTCCCTCGAAGAGGATCCCGCAGATGACCATCGTCTGGCCCGGCGCGATGGCCGCCAGGCTCGTGCCAGGATCGCTTCCGTCCGCCATGGCCGCTCCTCCCGGGCCGCCGAGCTGGCGGCCGTGCTGGAGAAGGTAGCCTGCCGGCGCGACCGTTGGGGATCGAGGCGGTAACGCGGAGGTAAAGGGGCGCGGCCGCCGCGGGTTCGGGGGGGAGCGGCGCGCTGGCGTGCCCGTGGGCCCACGGGCTCCGTGGGAGCGCCCGCGTCGCCCTTGCCGTGCGCGTGCCGTGCCGATCATCGTACGGGCATCCCTCGCAGCCGAGCCCGATCCCCGGAGGAGCCATGGATGGCCTCATGATGGACTACCCGCTCACGATTCCCGCCCTGCTGCGGCGGGCCGAGACGCTGTACGGCCGCCGGGAGGTCGTGAGCCGGCTGGCGGACCGCAGCCTCCATCGCTACACGCTGGGCGAATGCCTGGTGCGCGCCCGTCGGCTGGGCGCGGCGCTGCGGCGCCTGGGGGTGGCGGAGGGGGACCGGGTGGCGACCTTCGCGTGGAACAACTACGCGCACCTGGAGGCGTACCTCGGCGTGCCGTCCGTGGGGGCGGTGGTGCACACGCTGAACATCCGGTTGCACGCGGACGAGCTGTCCTACATCGCCTCGCACGCGGGGGACCGCGTGGCCATCGTGGACGCCTCGCTGCTGCCGGCGTTCGAGGCGTTCCGGCGGCGGGCGCCATTTGAGCACGTGATCGTCTACGGCGACGCGGGGGAGACCGCGTCGCATTCCCACCTCGAGTACGAGGCGCTGCTGGGCGCGGAGGCGAAACCGTCGGGGGAGTGGCCGGAGCTCGATGAGCGGTCCGCCGCCGTGCTCTGCTACACGTCGGGGACCACGGGGCGGCCGAAGGGCGTGCTGTACTCGCACCGGGCGCTGATGCTGCACTCGCTGGGCGCGATCGCGGCGGATGGCTTCGGCTTCGGCCCCGCGGACACGGTGCTCCCGGTGGTGCCGATGTTCCACGCCAACGGCTGGGGGTTGCCGTTCACGGCGCCGCTCGTGGGCGCGAAGCTCGTGCTGCCGGGGCCCTTCATGGACCCGAACAGCCTGCTCGAGCTGATCGAGCGGGAGCGGGTCACCCACGCGTTCGGCGTGCCCACGATCTGGAACGGGATCCTCCAGGCGCTCGACGCGGCTCCCGGGGCGCGGGATGTGTCGTCGCTCCGGATGATGGGGGTCGGCGGCTCGGCCGTGCCGCGCAGCATGATCGAGGCGTTCCAGGAGCGGCACGGGCTGCGCGTGACGCAGGGCTGGGGCATGACGGAGACGTCGCCGATCGCTTCGGTCGCCGCGCTGCCGGCCGAGCTGCGCGACGCGCCCGCCGCAGAGCGCTACACCTACCTAACCCGGCAGGGGATGCCGCTGCCGTTCATCGAGATCCGCGCCCGCAACACGGAGGGGCTGGTGCCGTGGGACGGCGAGACAGCCGGGGAGCTGGAGGTGCGGGGGCCGTGGATCGCGGCGTCGTATTACGACAGCCCCGAGTCGGCGGACCGCTTCACCGCCGACGGATGGTTCCGTACGGGCGACGTGGTGACGATCGACAAGCACGGCTCGATCCTGATCACCGACCGGATCAAGGACCTGATCAAGTCGGGCGGCGAATGGATCAGCTCGATCGCGCTGGAGAATGCGCTCATGGGGCACCCGGCGGTGGCCGAGGCCGCCGTCATCGCGGTGCCGGACGAAAAGTGGTCGGAGCGCCCGTTGGCGGCCGTGGCGCTGCGTCCCGGCAAGAGCGCGAGCGCGCGCGAGCTGCGCGCCTTCATCGCCCCGCAGTTCCCGGCCTGGTGGCTGCCGGAGCGCTTCGAGTTCGTGGACGAGATCCCGCGCACCTCGGTCGGCAAGTTCCTGAAGTCGGCGCTGCGGGAGCGCTTCGCGGGGGGCGAGGCCGCCCCCGTCCCGCCGCCCTCCGCTACTTCAGCTCGCGGACCCTGATGTTGCGGAAGGCGACGTTGAAGCCGTGGTCCTGGAGGTCGATGTAGCCGCTGTCGGCATTCCCGAAGCCGGGCCACTGGTGGAACTTGCTGTCGGCGACGCGCTTGTCGAAGTCGCCGCTGCCGAGCACGTACTCGGCGGCCTTGACGCCGTTCAGCCAGTGCTCGACGTGCCGGTCGTGCACGATGATGCGGGCGTGGTTCCACCGCCCGGCCGGCCGCGCGAGGTGGCCGGGGATGGCGTAGAGCCCGAAGACGGAGCCCGCCGAGGTGAGCAGCGACTTGCCGTCCGGGTAGTTCGGGTCGTCCAGCAGCTGGTACTCCGGCCCCGTCTCGTACGGCGCGTCCGCCGTTTCCAGCACCCGGTACATGACGCCGCTGTTGCCGCCGTGCTGGATCTTCCAGTCGAACGCCAGATCGAAGTCGTGGTACTTCTTCGTCGTGACGAGATCCACGGCCTCGTTCTCCGCGCGCGGGCTGCCGGCCGCTGCGCCCCCGATGGTCGGCACGCACGTGAGCGTCCCGTCCACGACCCGCCACATGGCCGGCACCGACTTCATGCGGTAGCCGCGCCAGCCGGCGGTGGTCCGGCCGTCGAACAGCAGGACCCAGCCCTCGGCCTTCTCTTTCGCGCTCAGCGCGTTCAACGGCCCCTGTGCTCCGGGGCCGGGGCGGGCGAGGGTGCGCTCGGCGCCGAGCGCGGATGCGGCAGGGCCGCTGCCGGCCGCGAAGGCCGCGGCGGCCACCAGGACGATCGGACCGGCCGAGATGGCCGCCAAGCGATGCCTCATGCCTCTTCTCTCCCGTGGCTCGTGAATTACCAGATGTGCGGCACCAGCGAGTCGGGGCGCACCATCGCGTCTCCCGGCTTGCAGCCGAAGGCCCTGGCGAAGGCCGCCATGTCGGATAGCGGCCCGTTCACGCGCCAGTGCTCGGGGGCGTGCGGGTCGACCATCACGCGGTTGCGTAACGCCTCGGGGCGGTAGTGGACACGCCAGCTCTGGGCGTAGCCGAGGAAGAAGCGCTGCTCCGGGGTGAAGCCGTCGATCGGGCCGGGGCGCCCGTCGCGAGCGAGAGCCCGCTCGAGGGCGTCATAGGCGGTGAGCAGGCCGCCGTAGTCGGCGATGTTCTCGCCAAGGGTGAGGCGCCCGTTCACGTGGATCGTGTCGACCTGGACGTAGCCGTCGAACTGCTTCACCATCAGGGCGGCCTCACGCGAGAAGTGGGCGGAGTCCGCGTCCGTCCACCAGTCGCGCAGGTTGCCCTCGGCGTCGTAGTGACGTCCCTCGTCGTCGAAGCCGTGGGTCAGCTCGTGCCCGGCCCAGCTGCCGCCGAGGGAGCCGTAGTTCGCGCCGTCGTCGGCCTGCGGGTCGAACGTCTGCGGCTGCAGCGCGCCGGCGGGGAAGACCATCTCGTTCTTCGAGGGGTCGTAGTAGGCGTTCACGGTGGGCACGGTCATGTCCCACTCGGTCGTGTCCACGGGCTGGCCGGGCCGGTCAACCGTGCGGCGCCACTCGAAGGCCGCCGCGTTCTCGAGGTTCGAGATGAACGGGCCGGACCCGACGTCGAGCGCGGAGTAGTCCCGCCAGCGGCTCGGGTAGCCGATCTTCTCGTGCAGGTGCGCCAGCTTGTCCAGCGCCTGCGCGCGGGTGCTGTCCGACATCCAGTCCAGCCGCTCCAGCCGCTGGCCGAAGCTCGCCTTGATGTCCTCGATGACCGCGGTGGCCTTCGCCTTGGCCTCGGGCGGGAACGTCTTCTCCACGTATGCCTCACCGAGCGCCTCTCCCATCATGCGGTCGGTCACGCGCAGGCAGCGCTTCCAGCGCGGCAGCATCTGCTTCGCGCCCGAGAAGCGGGAATTGAAGGCGAAGTCCTCCTCGGCGAACGGGGTGCTCAGCCAGGGCGCCGCCTCGGACAGCGCGTGGTAGCGCAGGTAGGCGCGCCAGTCCGCGAGCGGGCGGTCGGCGAGCAGCCGACTCACGCGCCGGAAGAACGCCGGCACTGCCACGTTCACGCGCGTCACCGCCACCGTGAGCCCGATGCTGCGGAAGTAGGCCGGCCAGTCGATGGCGGGTGCGAGCGTGTCGAGGGCTGCGGCGGGCATCGGGTGGTCCGTGGCGGCCGGGTCGCGCCGCTCGACGCGGCGCAGCGACGCGCGGGCGAGCTCGGTCTCGAGCGCGAGCACGCGCGCCGCGTCGGCGCGGGCGGCGGCGTCGCCTTCCCCGGCCAGCCCGAGCAGCCGCGCCACGTGGGTCAGGTACGCCTCCCGCAGCGCCCGCGCGGCGGAGTCCGTCTTCGTGTAATAGTCGCGGTCCGGCAACCCCAGCCCACCCTGGTCGAACGCGGCGATGTAGTGCTCGGCGTCGTGCGGATCGACTTCCGCGCGGTAGCGGAAGGCGACGTTGGCGCCGCTCCGCTGCAGCGCCGCGATGCGGTCCACGAGAGCCGCCCGCGACGTGATCGCGTCGATCCGGGCGAGCACCGGCCGGATCGGCGTCGCGCCGGCGCGCTCGACGGTCGTGGAGTCCATGCACGTGCCGTAGAACGTGCCGAGCTTCCGCTCCGTGCCGCCCTCCGGCAGCGAGGGCGCGCGCGCGACCGCGTCCTCCAGCACCGCCCGCACGACGAGCTCGTTGCGATCGCCCATGTCGCGCCCGACGCCCGACGAGGAGTACGCCGCCGGGATCGTGTCGTGCGCCAGCCAGGCGCCGTTCGCGAACTGGAAGAAGTCCGTGCACGCGCCGGCGGAGCGGTCGATGTCGCTCGGATCGACCACCTTCAGCTTCGGCAGCGTGACGCCGGGCTTGTCGCCCGCCTGGGCGGCCGCGGGTGCGCGGACGAAGAGAGGGCCGAGGACGGCGGCGAGCGCGAGCGCGGCGGCGGCGCCCGGGCGCGCGCGACGGCCGGGAAGTCTGATCACGGTCATGATGTCCGAGCTCGATGAAGTCTCGTGCGACGCCGATGGATCGCCTTGCGCGCGTATCATAACCCGCCCGGCGCGGCGCCGCACGGGCGCGGCGCCCGCGCGGACGGACGGATCTTCGGCGCGTGGGACCGGTACGCAGATGTAGCGGACCGGCGCGCCCGCCGGCTCCGGCGGCCGGCCGGCCGCAGGTGGGGCAAAGCCCAACCGGCAGGGGATTTGCGGCGGGGCCGGTGTTTTCCTCATTCGGCGCGGAGTAGCGTAGCGGTATGCGAACGAATCGTCTGAGCGTGCTGGTCGTCGACGACGAGCCGGCCGTGCTCGAGGTGCTGTCGCTGCGGATCGAGTCGTGGGGCCACGACGTGAGCGTGGCGGAAGACGCCGAGTCGGCCGACCGGCTGCTGCGGTTGCGTGCGCCGGAGGTCGTGATCTCGGACGTGGTGCTGCCGGACGCGTCGGGGCTGGACCTGCTGCGGCGGCTGAAGCGGGAGGACGAGGGTTGCACGGTGATCCTGGTGACGGCGCACGGGAGCGTGGACGTCGCGGTGGAGGCGATGAAGCACGGCGCGCGGGACTTCCTCCTGAAGCCGCTCGACTACCAGAAGCTGCGCGCGATGCTGGAGGATGTCGGCGCGGAGCGCGCGCGCCGGCGCGAGGTGCGCTCGATCGAGGCGCGGCTCGAGCGGGGAGCGGGGCTGGGCTCGCTGGTCGGCCGCAGCCGGGTGATGCGGGAGCTGTACCGCGCCATCGAGCAGCTGGCGCCGACGGATGCGCCCGCGATCCTTACGGGCGAGAGCGGCACGGGCAAGGAGGTGGTCGCGCGTACGATCCACGAGCTGAGCCCGCGGCGGGAGCGGCCCTTCATCGCGGTCAACGCTGCGGCGATCCCGGAGGGGCTGATCGAGAGCGAGCTGTTCGGGCACGAGCAGGGCGCGTTCACCGGAGCGCTGCGTGCGCGGCCCGGCTGCTTCGAGCTGGCGCACGGCGGCACGCTGTTCCTGGACGAGATCGCTGAAATGCCGGCGGCGCTGCAGCCCAAGCTGCTGCGGATCCTGGAGGACGGGCGGGTGCGGCGGCTGGGCTCGAGCCGCGAGACGGTGTTCGACGTGCGCGTGCTCGCGGCCACGAACCGGGAGCCGGCGGAGGCCGTCCGCTCGGGGGCGCTGCGCGAGGACCTGTTCTACCGCCTGAGTGTGTTCGACCTCGCGCTGCCGCCGCTGCGCGCGCGCATGGAGGACCTGCCGCTGCTCGCGCAGCGCTTCATCCTGGACTGCAACGCCCGCCACGGCATGAGCGTGGAAGGACTCGGGGACGAGGCGGCGGCGCGGCTCGAGGCGTATCCCTGGCCCGGCAACGTGCGCGAGCTGCGCAACGCCGTCGAGCGGGCGGTCATCGTGGCGCGCAGCGGCTGGATCGAGCCGTCGCACCTGCCGGCGTACCTGCGGGCGCACGCGCCGGGCGGCGAGCCGACGCTGCTCCTGCCGCTCGGCATCACCGCAGCCGAGGCCGAGCGCCGCCTGATCCTGAAGACGCTGGAGATGGTGGGGCAGAACAAGGCCGAGGCGGCGCGGCGGCTGGGGCTCGACGTGAAGACGGTGCGGAACCGGCTCAGGGTCTACGCGGAGGAGGCCGAGTCGTGAGCGTCGCCGCGAAGCTCGCGGGGGCGTTCGGCTTCCTGGCGCTGCTGCTCGCCGCGATGATGGCGTACCACATCTCCACGACGCGGCAGGCGGTGGCCACGAGCTACGAGCTCTCCGCGATCTTCGCCCGCCTCCAGCTCGCCTCCACGCGCCAGCTCGACCCGATCGACGCGGCGGCCAGCAAGTACTGGGTCACGCGTGATCCCGGCTACCGCGCCAAGGTCGAGGAGACGAGCGCCGCGTTCGAGGCGACGCTGCGCCGGCTCGCGGCCGACTCCCTCACGCTGCCCGAGCGCGCCGCGGCCATCCGGCTCGCCGCCTCCTGGCGGGTGTTCCGCCCCGAGGAGGCCCGCTTCGAGGCGGCCGTCGCCGCGGGCGACGAGGCCGCCGCCGGCGCCGCGCTCGCCTCGCTCCGCCAGCGCCTCTCCGAGCTGGACGGCCGGCTGCGCCGCCTCGGTGACGCCTCGCGGGACGCCGCGATCCGGCGCCTGGCCGAGTCCACCGCGGCCGCGCGCGCCGCCGCGCGCGTGTCCCTCGCCGCCATCCTCGTCGCGCTGCTGCTCGGCGTGCTCGTGGCGGGCGGCATCGTACGCTCGATCGCCCGCTCGCTGGGCCGGCTGCGCGACGGCACCCGCGAGGTGGCGCAGGGCAACTTCGAGTACCGGATCGAGGCAGGTCCGGAGCAGGAGCTCGCGCAGCTCGCGCGCGACTTCAACCGCATGACGGCGCGGCTGGGCGAGCTCGACCGGATGAAGGAGGACTTCCTGTCCAAGGTCTCGCACGACCTCAAGACGCCGCTCGCCTCGATGCAGGAGACCACCCGGATCCTGCAGGACGAGATCCCGGGCCCGCTCACGCCGAGACAGCGCCGCCTGCTCGAGCTCAGCCACCAGACCGGCGAGCGGCTTTCCGCCATGATCGGCAAGATCCTCGACCTCTCGGCGCTCGAGGCCGGCACGATCCCGCTCGAGCTCCGGCGCACCGACCTGGCCCGGCTCGCCGCGCGCGCCATCGAGAGCGCCACGCCGGCCGCGGCCGAGCGCGGCATCTCCCTCGAGGCGGACCTCCCCGAAGCCCCCCTCCTCGTCGAGTGCGACGCCGACCATATCCTGCGCGTGCTCGACAACCTGCTCGAGAACGCCGTCAAGTTCTCCCCGACCGGCGCCGCCGTCGAGGTCGGGGTGGGCAACGGTGCGCAGCCGCTCGGGCCGGAGGCAGGCGGCCTTGCAGGCGACGCGGCCGCGGGCGGCGTCGCCTTCGTGTCCGTGACGGATGCCGGGCCGGGCGTGCCGGACGAGGACAAGGAGAAGATCTTCGAGCGCTTCTACCAGGCGGCGGGCGGACGGGGCAGCCGCGGCCGCGGCGTCGGCCTCGGCCTCACGATCTGCCGCGAGATCGTCGAGGCCCACCACGGCGCGATCTGGGTGGCCGACGGCGAGGCGGGCGGCAGCGTCTTCCGGGTCGCCCTGCCGCGCGCGGGCCGGACGGCCGGGCGGGAGGTGTCGCACCCCCGTACCCCCATGACCGCAGGGAGCTGAGCCATGCGAGCCTTCCGCATCGCGGCCATCCTGGCCCTCGCGGCCGCGGCCGGCTGCGCGACGACACAGCTCGAGCGGCGCTTCGACGAGGGCCGCTACCAGGATGTTGCAAGCCTCTTCGACAGCGATCCACATCTCTGGGCCGACGAGGGGGCGGTCTACCGCGCCATCATCGCCCGCGTGCTGCCGGAGAGCCCGGCCTACGCGCCGGTCCGCGCCCGCACCGACATCCGCAGGTATCTCCAGCTGTTCCCGGACGCGAAGCACGCCCCCGAGGCGCGCCACCTCTCGCAGCTCGTGGGCGAGGTGCTCCGCCTCGACACGGCGGGAAGCGCGTGCGCCAGCACCGCGGGCCGACTGGTCGCCGACACGGCGGAGCTCCATGCGCGGCTCGACTCCCTGACGCGCGTGGTGGCCGTGCAGCGCGAGCAGTTCGACTCGCTCCGCACGGCCACCCAGGCCGAGGCCCGCCAGCGCGACGTGCAGATCCGGGGGCTCCAGGACGAGCTGGACCGCCTCAAGGCGATCGACCTCGGCTCGCCCCGCCGCCCCCCGCACGCGGCCCCGCCCGACACCACCGCGCCCGGCCGCTCCTGACGCGACCCGACCGGAGCCTGGACGCGGACCGCTCGCGCGGTGCGTTCCGGCTCCGGCCGAGAGGAGCGGCCGGGCCCTTCCGGCCTAGTTGGAGCCGGCGTCGGCCCCCGTGATCGACACCTTGCCCGTGCAGGTCCCGTTCGCGCCCTGCAGCTGGACCGTGTAGTCGCCCGGCTTGGCCACGCTCGAGTTCAGGCTCAGCCACACGACCTGCGGCGCGTGCTCGTCGGCGTTTGCAGCCGCCGGCGCCGCCGGCTGCGCCGCGACCGGATTCGCGTTCGACTTGGCCGCCGCGTGCGCCGCCGCATCGCTCGCCGGCGCCGCCGCCGGCTTGCTCGCGGGCTCGGTGGCGCTCGCCGCCGCCTGTCCGCTCGCCTGGTCCGCCGGCGCCAGCGCGACCTGCACGCCACTGCCCTCCTCCTGAACCGAAACCGCGCTCACATCGCCGATCGACTGCGTGAGCGCCGCCCGAAGCTGGAACGCGTCCTTCTGCACCTTGAGCGCTTGCGGCGCGATCGTCGCCGAGCAGGCCGGCTGCTGCGCCGCTGCCTTCGCGGGCTCCTGCGCCGCGAGCGCGCCCGCCATCATCAGGATCCCCGCGCCCGCGGCGAGGGTCGGCGTCAGAAGCTGCTTGCCGTGTCGCATCATTCACTGCCTCCCGTGTCTCGATGTCGTTGCCTCGGCGGTCTCGCCGCCGGCTCGACCGGTCCGGAAGGCAATCGGCGTACCCGCCGCAGGTGGGAGGTTAAGTTGTTGTGGCGTGGACTGTTAGTTGACTACTGCCAGAAGCGGCCGGCCACCGGTCGGCAGGGAACCGGGAAATTTTCCCCGCCCGTTCCGGCGCTGGATGTGGACGGACGCGGTGCGCCTGGGGCGGTGCGCGCGTGGGCGGCGCCCGCGGCGGCCGGCGTCCCGGCGCTCAGCGGAACATGGCCGGATTGATCTCCAGCGAGACCTCGCTCACTCGGTCCGCCGGCAGGCCGGCGCGCCGGGCATGCTCGAGCACCGCTTCCGCGCTCGGCGCATCGTACTCGCAGTAGATCTTGCCCGCCGCGTCCGACACGTAGCTACGGATCCAGACGACGTCGGGCATGCCGTCGAGCACCTCGTTGGAGCGGCGCGCGGCGGCGTCCAGCTCCTCGCGCGTGAGTTGGCCGACGGATCGCTCGATGATGTAGCGTGGCATCGTGTCCTCCCGTTCCGTGTGTGTGTCCGTCAGAGGCCGAGCGCCCGGGGCAGCGCCCGGCAGGCCGCCTGCAGCTCGACATCGCCGGCCTCGGAGGCCAGCCCGGCCGCCGCGGCGGCCAGCCGGCGGGCGCGCTCGCGCCGCCCCTCGGCGGCGTGCGCCCGCGCCAGCAGGCACAGCATCCAGCCCTCGCCGCGGCGGTCGCCGGTCCGCCGGCGGATGGCGAGCGACGCCTCGAGCCGCGCCCGCGCCTCCGCGGGCTCGTCGAGCTCCAGCGCGATCTCCCCGAGCAGCGCCAGGGCATGCCCCTCCAGGCGCGCCAGCCCCGCCTGGCGGTGGTGTGCGAGCGCCTGCTCCAGCCGCTCCCGGGCCTGGCCCCGCCGGTCGAGCGCGCGCAGCGTCGCGCCCAGGCTGTTCAGCGCCAGGCCGACGCCCGCCTCGTCGCCTGCGGCGCGGAAGACCGCCAGCGCGCGCTCGTACTCGGCCAGCGCGCCGGCGTGCTCGCCGCGCGTCCACGCGAGGATTCCGAGCGTGTTCCGGAGGCGCCCCTCGGCCTGCGCCTGGCCGGTGGAGGCGGCCAGCTCTGCCGCCTCGCGGAAGTGGCCGATGGCCAGGGACGCCTCCGGCAGGTGCCGGCGCGCGGTGCGGCCGAGCCCTTCGAGCGCCTGGAGCTCCCCGGCCGCGTCGCCTGTGCGCTGCCGGATCGAGCGCGCCTGGCCCCACGCGGCCATCGCCTCGGCGTCCTGGCCCTCCGCCTCGCACGCGCCCGCGAGCCGCGCCCAGACCGCCGCCTCGCCGTCCGCGTCCTTCAGCTGCGCGAACAGGGCGGCCGCCTCGCGCAGGTGAGGCAGCGCCTCGCGCCGCCGGCCGAGCCCGATGAGGACCTCGCCCAGCATCCGGAGCGACTGCACGAGGCCGGGGACGAAGCCCGCGCGTCGCGTCAGGTCCACGGCGGCGCGGTAGTGCCCCAGCGCCTCCTCGACGCGGCCGGCCTGGAGCGCCATGTGAGCGAGCGAGGTGCCGTGGTAGGAGAGCTGGATCGGCAGCCTCTTCCCTGCCGTCAGCCGCCTCGCCTCCTCGAGGTAGGCGCGCCCCGTCTCCATGTCCCCCATCCCCCGGTGCACGTTGGCCAGGTTGTGCAGCAGGTAGCTCTGCATGAGGAGCACGTCACCGCGTACGGCCGTATCGGCAGCGCCCGAGACGATGCGGCGGCTCAGCTCGAGCCCCTCGAGCAGGTAGCCGCGCGCGCGCTCGAGCTCGCCGAGCCCCTTCAGGATGTAGCCGAGGTTGGAGAGGTCGCCGACGATCGCCATATTGTCGCCGACGGCGCGGTCGATGGAGAGCGCCTCCTCCACATACGTCAGCGCCTCCGCATCCCGGCGCTGGTGCCAGCGCAGCAGCCCGAGGCTACGGAGGGTGTTGCGCACGCCCTCCGGCTCGCCGATCCCGCGCCGCAGCCGGAGAGAGCGCTCGAGCGCCGCCTCTGCCGCATCGAAGCGGCGCAGCAGGGTGCAGAGGTCGCCCTGGCGGACGTAGACCTCGGCCAGCCGGGCCGCCTCGCCGGCCGGCTCGAGTCGGGCGATGAGCTCGTCGATGAGGCGCTGCTGCCGCTCGCGCATGCCGAGCGTCTCGTAGAGCCGCTCCTCGCGGAGCAGAATCTCGACCCGCGTGGCGGCCCGGGCCTCGTCCTCCGGCAGCCGACCGAGCCAGGTGCGGGCACGCTCGAGCGTGGCGAGCGCCGGCCGGAACTGCGCGAGCGCACTGGCGCGGCTCGCGGCCTGGACGGCGTAGCGCACGGCGCGGTCCCAGTCCTCCGCCTGGCTGAAGTGGTAGGCGAGGCGGTCGAGGTGGTCCTCCAGGCGGGCGGCGTGCAGCTCCTCGATGGCGGTGCCCGCGCGGCCGTGCAGCTCCCGGCGGCGGTGCTCCAGCACCCCCGCGTAGGCCACCTCCTGAGTCAGCGCGTGCTTGAAGCGGTACGCCGCCTCCGGCAGCACGCGGATCTGCTGCACGAGGCCGGCGGCCTTCAGGCCCTGGAGCGCCCGCGGCAGTCCGTCGGGGTCGGGCACCATGCGCTCGAGGATCGCTCTCGTGAACTCCCGGCCGACGACGGAGGCGTCGCGCAGCACCTCGCGCGCGTCGGGCTCCAGCCGGTCCAGCCGCGCCCGGATCACCGCCTGGACGGTCTCCGGCAGGTCGAGCGCCTCGAGCGAGCCCGCGAGGGCGACGGCGTCGCCGTCCACGCGCAGCGCGCCCTCCTCCAGCAGCGTCTGGCAGACCTCCTCGAGGAAGAACGGGTTGCCGCCGGTCCGCTCGTGCAGCAGCCGGGCGAGCCCGTCCGGCACGCTCGAAACGCGCAGCAGCGCGGCGAGCATGGCGCGCGTGGAGTCGGGCGCGAGGGGGCCAAGCACCAGCGTCTCGTGATGGCTGGCGCTGCTCCATTCCTCGCCGCCGCCGGGGCGGAGCGTGGCGACGACAAGCAGCGCGTGCTCCGCCACGAGCTCCGCCACCTGCCGCAGCACGGCCGCGGAGGCGTCGTCCACCCAGTGCCAGTCCTCGAGCAGGAGCACCGTGGTGCGGCGTCGCGACAGCACGGTCAGCAGCGCCGCCAGTGCCTCCTGGACCGCCATCCCGAACTGCTCGCCGCGCAGGTGCTGCGGCAGCGGAAACTCTTCCGCCGGAATCGAGAGCAGGTGGAGGTAGAGCGGGATGAAATCCTCGAGGGCGTCGTCCAGCGCGCACAGCCGCGCGGCCGCCTCCATGGCGCCGGCAGGCTCGGGGCCGGGCCCGGACCGATCCAGGCGGAGCGCCGCGCGCAGGATCTCAATGAAGGGTCCGTACGCGGTGCCGCCGCCGTACGCCTGGCAGCGCCCCTGGAGGAGCACGGTGCCGGACGCGTCCAGCCGCTGCCGGAGCTCGTGCAGCAGCCGGGACTTCCCCATCCCGGCATCGCCGACGACGGTGACGAAGCGGCCCGCCCCCGCCCGCGCGGCCTCCAGCTGCCTCGTGAGGCGCTCGAGCTCCACGGCGCGGCCGGTGAACGGCGTCAGCGCTCCCCCGCGCTGCGCCGCCTCCAGGCGAGTGCGTGGCTCGACCTGCCCGGTGAGCGCGTGCGGCAGGAGCGGCCGCTCGCGGTCGCCGAGCGGGAGCGGCGGGCGCGGGTCCGTGTGGACGTAGCCTTGCACGAGCCTGAGCGACGCGGGGCTCAGCCAGATCTCGCCCGCGGGCGCCGCGCCCGCCAGCTGGAGCGCCGTCTGCGCCGCCGCGCCGGCGACCTCGAAGGCACGGCCGGGTGTGGTGGACGGCTGCGCGATGACGACGGCGCTGTCGATGCCCACGGCCAGCCGGAGCGCCGGCGCGCCGGCCTGGCCGGTTCCGCCGCCGAGTCCCGGGACCTCCTCCTGCAGCTCGAGGGCCGCACGCACCGCGCGCATGGCGTCGTCCTCGTGGGCGGCCGGAAGCCCGAAGAGCAGCGTCAGGACGTCGCCTTCCGCGCCCTGGAGGACGCCTCCGTGCCGCCGGGCGACGCCGTCCGCCGCCTCGCGCAGGCGGCGCATCACGCGCTCCGCCTCCGCCGGCCCGAGCCGCTCCAGCAGCGCGGCGTGGCCGGCCAGCCGGCACACCGCGACGGTGGCGCGACGGCGCTCGCCGCCCGGCAGCAGCGTGCCCTCACTCGTGGAGCCGGGCGCCGCCGGGGGGAAGAACCGCGCCGGCCCGGCCACGGCGGAACCGCTCCCGGCGGCGAGCGCGAGCAGCGCGGCGAGGTCCCGCGCCAGCTCGCGCGCCGTCGCGTAGCGCGCCTCCACGGGTCGGGCGAGAGCGCGGCGGAGCAGTCGCGCGAGCGCCCCGGCGAGGCGCGGGTCCGCGACCCCGGCGGCACGCACGGCGGCGTCCGCCGCGGCCTCGGCATCCTGCGGCCCCTCCTCCGCCAGCCGGGCTCCGGCCAGCATCTCCCAGAGCACCGCGCCCAGCGACCAGAGATCGGCACGGCCATCCACCGCCTCCCCGGCGGCCTGCTCCGGGCTCATGTAGGCCTCGGTGCCCGGCCGCGCCTCCGGCCGCGTGAGCGCCAGGTGCGCCAGCTTCGCCACGCCGAAGTCCAGGATCTTGACCACCCCGTCGGCGGTGATCATCAGGTTGGCGGGCTTCACGTCGCGGTGCACGATGCCGCGCTCGTGCGCCCCGGCCAGTCCGTCCGCCACCTGGCGCGCGAGCGCCACAGACTCGGCGAGGGGGAGCGGGCCGCGCGCGAGGCGGGCGCGCAGTGTCTCGCCCTCGTAGAGCGGCATGGCCAGGAAGAGCTGGCCATCCGCCGTCTCGCCGATCTCGTGGATGGTGCAGATGTTCGGGTGGTCGAGCGCCGCCGCCGCCCGCGCCTCCGCGCGGAAGCGCTCCTTCGCGCGCGGGTCGCCGCCCAGCTCGGGGTGCAGGAACTTGAGCGCCACGGCCCGGCCCAGCCGCGTGTCCCACGCCCGGTAGACCACGCCCATCCCCCCGCCGCCCACCACGTCCCGCAACTCGTAGTGGCCGGCGGTCCGCCCCGCGGCGGGCGCCGCATCCGCATCGGCGGGCGGGGCGAAGCGTGCCACCGGACGGTCCACGGGGCCGGGCCGCCCGTGCGCGGCGAGCAGCGACTCGACCTCGCGCCGTAGCTCCGGCTCGCCTGCACAGGCGCGCTCGAGCAGGGCCGCGCGCTCCTCCTCCCGAAGCGCCAGGGCCTCCACCAGCACGTCCCCGGCGCGCTCGAGGAGCCCCGCGTCCGCCGGGCGGGACGGCCCGGGCGGGCTCGCCGCGCCCGGACGGCCGAGCGCCCGCCGCAGTCCGCGGCCCCAGCGCGCCATCCAGCCGCGCTCCT
Source organism: uncultured Gemmatimonadales bacterium (assembly GCA_963708135.1). Lineage (GTDB taxonomy): Bacteria > Gemmatimonadota > Gemmatimonadetes > Longimicrobiales > RSA9. The sequence continues at coordinate 4,464,541 of OY970192.1, forward strand.
CCCGGGCGCTCACGGGGCGAGCTCCCGGTGCAGCCACGCGCGCGCCACGGTCCAGTCGCGCTTGACCGTGGCGGGCGAGATGTCCAGCGCCTCGGCCGTCTCCTCCACACTCATGTCGGCGAAGAAGCGGCATTCCACCACCCGGCACTGCCGCTCGTTCACGGCGGCCAGGCGGCGCAGCGCCTCGTCCACGGCCAGCAGCTCATCGGCCCGCGCATCGGTCACGAGTCGCGGTTCGGCCACGGCGTCGGCGGGAGCGGGATCCCGGCCGCCCCCGCGCTTGGCGGCGTTCCGGCGGACGGCGTAGTCCACGAGCACGCGCCGCATCGCCACGGCCGCAGCGGCGAAGAAGTGGGCCCGGCTCGTCCATTCCATCCGGTCGGCGTCGGCCAGCTTGAGGTACGCCTCGTGGACGAGCGCGGTGGTGCCGAGGGTGTGGCCGACCGCCTCGGCGCGCATGCGGTTGTGCGCCACGCGGCGGAGCTCCTCGTAGACCAGCGGGACGAGGCGGTCCACCGCGTCGCGGCCCGCGCCGGGCACGGGTGTGGAGGGGCCGCTCGGCCCCGGCCCCCCAGGGAGGGCGCGGCCGGGATCGCGGTCCGGTTCGGCGTGCGTGGGGGGCATCGACGCTTCCTCGGTGCCGGCGGGTCCGGTGAAGGTGGCTTCTGCCCTCAAGATAGCGTGCTCGGCCGTATGGGAAACGGTCCGCCCGCCGGGCGATGCGGTTTCGTGAGCCCTGGCCGCCGTCTTTTCGGCCACAGGGGGTGAGGCGGCGGATGGTGTCGCCGCCGCAGATCGCAACCCACGGCCGAGGAGGCGCACCATGGCGGATCAGTGGAAGCTCGACGGGACCTACACCGAGGCATGCACGTGCGAGGCGGCGTGTCCCTGCATCATGCTGAGCGACCCGACGGAGGGCGACTGCACGGCTGTCGTCGGCTGGCACATCGACCGCGGCAGCTACGGCGGCGTGGCGCTGGACGGGCTGAACGTGGCGGTGGGCGTCCACACGCCCGGCAACATGAAGGAGAAGGACTGGCAGGCGGCGCTCTACATCGACGAGCGCGCCTCGGCGGAGCAGCGCGACGCGCTCACGCAGATCTTCGGCGGCCAGGCGGGCGGGCACCCGGCGCGGATCGCGCAGCACATCGCGCAGGTATCCGGCGTCCATCACGTGCCGATCACCTTCGAGAGCGATGGCCGCAAGGGCCACCTGCGCGTCGGCACGGTGGGCGAGTCGGAGTGGGAGCCGATCGAGGGGCAGGGCGGCGGCCTCGTAACCGTCGAGGGCAACCCGCTGGCCATCTCGCCCGGGCATGCAGCGGTGATCGGGCGGGCGCGCAAGGCGCGCTTCCAGGACCACGGCATCGCGTTCGAGGCCTCCGGCCGGCAGGCGATGGTCGCGCCCTTCAGCTACGCCGGGCCGTGAGCGCCGCCATGGCCACGGGCGGCGCCGGCTTCGGGGCGCTGCCCTGGGTGCTCGCCATGTGGTCGGTCATGATGTGCGCGATGATGCTGCCGGCCGCCGCGCCGATGATCGTGACCTACGCGGCCGTGAGCCGGCGCAGGGAGGACGGCCACCTGCGGCGCACCGGCCTCTTCACGCTCGCCTACCTGGGCGTGTGGCTGGGCGTCAGCGCGCTCGGCGCGCTGGCGCAGTGCGCCCTCGGCTCGGCCGCGCTGCTCTCCCCGCGCGGCGCCACCACGGCTCCGCTCCTCTCCGGCGGGCTGCTGCTCGGCGCCGGCGCCTACCAGCTCACACCCCTCAAGCACGCCTGCCTCCGCCGCTGCCGGACGCCGCTCGGCTTCCTGCTCACCGAGTGGCGGCCGGGCGGCGCTGGCGCGCTGCGCATGGGCACCCGCCACGGCATCGAGTGTGTGCTGTGCTGCTGGGCGATCATGGCGCTCATGTTCGTCCTCGGCACCATGAACCTCATCTGGATGGGCGTCCTCACCGTGCTCATGTCCGCGGAGAAGCTGGCGCCCGGCGGCCACCGGATCGGCCGCGCGGCCGCCGTGCTCTTCCTCGGCTGGGGCGGCTGGCTGGTGCTGAGCACGCTCGCCTGAGGCGAGGAGCGCCGGCCGCCGCCGGCATCACACGATCGGCGCCAGCCCCTCCGCGAGGCCGAGATCCTCGAGGAACGCGTTCGAGAACGTGCGCCGGCCGACCGCGTCCAGCAGCTGGGCGCGCGCCGCCAGCCAGCGGTCCAGCGTGTCGCCGAACGCCCGGCGGATCTCGGCCGAGTCCTCGGGCAGCAGCTTGCCCCAGTGGAACGCGTGCGGGATGCCGGCATGGTCGAGACCACTCCAGATGGCGGCGTAGAGCGAGCGCGTGCGGCCGGAGAGCGGACCGTCGATCTCCAGCACGCACGTTGGCTCGTACATCGCCCATCCGAGCATGGCCCGCGAGCGCTTGATGAAACGGCACGCCGGCAGCACCGCGCACGGCCCCTGCCTGCGGTTCAGCTCGAGCACCAGGTCGACAGCCTCCGAGGCGTGGGCCACCGGTACGCTGACCGCCGCGCTCGCCGCCTTGCCGCGCGTCGTGGTGTTGGTGAAGATCTCGCCGATCGTCCCTGTCTGCGTCTCGTCCGCGTAGCGCGCGGCTAGGATCTTGTTGACCAGCAGCGGGATGCTCGCGGGCACCGCATCCGTGAGCAGCCCGCAGAACGCCAGCGTGTCGTCCGCCGGGCCGAAGCCGTCCGCGTCCGGCACCGGCGCGGTGTACGCATCCGTGTACGCGCGCCTCCACATCGTCGTCACGAACGCGCCGCCATCCAGGTCGTACGGGTTCACCACCACCTGGAAATGGTAGGGCCGCGCGGCGCCGCCCGGGAGCGCGAGCCCCGAGAAGTCCAGCGTGTTCATGGCGCCCTTGAGTGCGGCGTCGTACGGCATCCGCCGCCGGAACATGTCCAGCAGGAACGCCGGGTCGGTCTCCAGCATCACGCCGTGGATGAAGCCGAAGCTGCCGAAGCTCACGAGCGCGGCGTCGAACAGCGCGTCATCGCGCAGCAGCTCCGCGCCCAGACGCGCGGCGAACGCATCCGCCGCGACCGGCGTGGATGCGCGCTCGAGCCAGACGTGCCGGTCCGGCGCCACCACGATGTGGAGCCCGACGACGTAGTCCGGGATCGACCCGACGTCGATCGCGGCGCCGTGGGTCTGCGTCAACATGGCGCCGACGATGGTCTGCCCGTTGCTCGCGCCCACCGCCCGCAGCGAGCGCCCCTCCGCCTTCAGCCGCGCGTTCAGCTCCAGGATCGAGCAGCCGCACTGCGCGAAGCGCAGCCCGTCCGCGTCGCCCTGGTAGGAGGCGTGCACCAGCTCCGGCGTGATGCGGAAGTACAGGTTCAGCGGCTTCGTGTTCACCAGCCGCCCGTCCGTGGCCGGCGCCCGCGTGAAGGACCAGCCGCCGCCGAACGCGCGGAACCGGACCCCGTCCCGTATCGCCTCCCCCAGCAGGCGCTGCACCCCGCGGGTGGTGGCGTTGTAGCGCTGGAGCGGCTCGCCCGCCACGGGGTTCCAGAGGTCGTACAGCCGGTCGAGCGGCTGCGTGTAGGTGAGGTGCTTGTTCGTCCAGCTGTGCTGCCCCGTGTCGACCACGTGGGCCTGGAGATCCGTGACGGTGCTCATGGCCGATGCTCCCGCGTTCGGGGAGAGTCGAGCCGGATGACGCCGGTTCCTTCCCGCGGCTTGCTGCACTGCCACTCCATCCGCAGCGGCGCCCAGAAGCCCAGCGTCAGCGTCGTCACGAGGGCGTAGCCGAGGTTCGTCGAGACGTGCACGTTGTCCAGCGCGCTGCCGTTCTCGCACTCCGCCGCCCGTGCCACCTCGGGCTTCACGATCAGCCCCCAGGCGAGGGCGTGGAACGTCCGGCTCCGCGCCACCGTCGACGGGTCCGGCGCGGGCTCCTCTACCCGGTAGTGGTAGCAGCCGGCCTGGAGCGCCAGGAGCAGCGCCGCCGCGGCGGCCGCACGCGGAAGTGGTCGCGACATCGGCTCCTCCTCTCGTGAGCGATCGGAATGGGGCGGCCGCCCTCAGGGCTGGCGCGCCGCCAGGAATCCGCGGACCAGCAGGTTCGTCTCCAGGCGCGGCGGGCCCGCGCCCGCGCCCCCCGGCCGCGAGGCCGCCGTCAGCACCACCGCCGTGCGCGGGATGGCGCGCAGCTCGACGCCCAGGCCCGGGTGCAGGTGGCGGTCGGCGCCGTCGTAGAGCAGCTCCGCCCGCACGTCCGTGGCCGAGCCCTTTCGCTGCAGCGCCGCGCCGACGCGGCCGTACGCACCCGCGCGGAACGCGCTCCGGGCCTCGGCCGTGGCCAGGATGTCGAAGCGGCGCCCCAGCGTGAACTGCGCCGCGGCCCAGACGGTCTGCCGCACCTCCCGCAGGCTGTCCCGGGAGGCGACGTCTCCGCGCAGCACGCCGGCGAGTCCCCACCCCGCCGACACCTGCACGCAGCAGCGCGCCCGCATCTCGCGCCGGGAGGCCGCCAGCAGCGGGCCGAGCTCCACTCCCCGGTCCGCTGCGTCCTCCTCCGTCGGCTCGAGCGGCTCGACGCCGTGCGCCGCGAGCTCGCGCGCGACCCGCTCCGGCAGGTCGGAGTTGAGCACGGGGTCGTGGGGGTCGTGGAAGGTCGCGCGCAGCCCGAGCCCGAGCCGGGTCGATGCGGGCGTGCCGCTCTCCCGCACGGCCGCGATCGAGAGGAGCGTCTTGGTCAGGACCCGCTTCACCCGCCCCTCGAGCGAATTGTCGCGGTAGCTCGCGAGCGTGCGCACGCCGCCGCCCAGCACGTAGTAGGGCGAGAGGTCCAGCGCCGCCGCGGCCCCGGACGGCGCGCCGGCCAGCGCGGCGCCGACGGCCAGCGCGACCGGCTTGGGCGCGCTGCCGCGCAGCACCCTTACACCCGTCCGGTCCAGCGCCACCAGCGCAGGCGACTCCGGCACGTCCACATCCAGCACGAACCGGTACACGTCGATCCGGCCGCCCTGCTGCGCCGCGGCCCGCTGCGGAACGGCCGGGATCAGGCAGAGCGCGATGAGAGCGGCGGTCGCTCGTCCGGAATGGCGTACGCGCATGCGAATGGTGGGGTGGGAGGGTGCATCGGGATCCCGGCGGAGCGGCCGGCTGCGCGAATATCGGGCAGCGTCGGCGCGCGGCGCAAGGAAGTCGGCACGTGGAAGGCGACCCACCAGGCGAGGAGGCAGACCGAAGCGATGACCCACAGCGCCGCGAGCATGCGTCGGTGGAGCGGGCGGAGCCCGGCATCGGGAGAGCTGGCCAAACTCACGTCGGTGTGTGTGTGTGCTGCCTTGTGATTCCAGAAACATAATGTGCGCGCGGCAGTGGCGGCACGAGTTGCGGCGGGGCGGGCGCCGGTGCACCTTCTTCCTCGAGTGTCACGCCGCCCCCGTCGCCGGCCGGAGCCGCCCCCGATGCCCGTGACCCGTTGCGTACTCCTGCTTGCCGCCGCGAGTCTCGCGGCCGCGCCGCTGGCCGCCCAGACGCCGACCCCGAGCGGCGTCGCCGTGCTGAAGCGCATGCATGACGCCTACGCGGGCCGGTGGTATCGGACGCTCGCCTTCGCGCAGAAAACCACGCGTTACGACTCGGCCGGCACGCCGCACGTCTCCTCCTGGTACGAGCGCCTGCGCCACGATGCCGCCCGCGGCACGCAGCTCCGCATCGACATCGGCGACCCCGCGGACGGCAACCTGATCCTGTTCACCGCCGACTCGACCTGGCGCGTGCAGGGCGGCCGCCTCACCAACGCCGTCGCCCACGGCAACGAGTTCCTGCCGCTCATCGAAGGCGTGTACGTGCAGCCGGTCGAGCGCACCGCGCGCGAGCTGCGCGCCATGGGCTTCGACCTCGACAGGGTGGCGCGGGCGACGTGGCAGGGCCGGCCCGCCTGGGTGGTCGGCGTCTCGGCGCCCGGCGATTCGTCGGCGCCCCAGTTCTGGGTGGACCGGCAGCGCAACGTCGTCGTGCACGCGCTGTTTCCCGCTTCCGCGGGGAGGCCCGCGCTCGACATCCGGCTGGACGGCTACGTGCGCCTCCAGGGCGGCTGGCTGGCGACGCGCGTCGCCATGAGCGCCGGCGGCAGACCCGTCCAGAACGAGGAGTACTCGAAGTGGAAGGCCGGGATGGATCTGCCGGCCGGGCTGTTCGACCCGGCGCAGTGGCCGCCCGCGGGAGGCGCCGCCCCATAGCGGCCGCCATCCTGAAGCGTCGGTGCGACCCCCTCCGCGCCGCACCGCCGGCGTGCTCCCGCTCCCGGGGGCGCCTCACCGGTGGTCAAAGACGTGGCGCCAGCATGCGCGTTGCCCTCCCGCGGAGCCGTCACTACGTTCGCGGGCGATGGCCTCTCCACCCGGGAGCTCGACCATGCACAAGGACGTCACGCGCCGCGAGTTCGTCGCCGGCGCCGCCAAGGCCGCTGCCGCCGCGGCCATCCTCCCACGCAGCGCCGCGGCGGCGCTGGGCGGCCGGCACACCGTTCGGGACGACGCGTTGAAGCTCGCCATCATCGGCGCCGGCGGGATGGGGATGAACAACGCGCAGGCACTCGCGGGCGAGGACATCGTCGCGCTCTGCGATGTGGATTTCGGCTACGTGGACAGGGCGCTGTTCAATTTCCTGCGCGACCGCGACTCGAAGCCGAAGGAAGAGCAGGAGAAGCTCGCCCGCCTCGAGGCGGTCTACCACTCCGCGCGTCGCTACGGCGACTACCGCGAGCTGCTGGCGAAGGAGAAGCAGCTGGACGGCGTCGTCGTCGCCACGCCCGACCACCTGCACGCGGTGATCGCCGCGGCGTTCATGAAGGCGGGCAGGCACGTCTACGTGCAGAAGCCGCTCACGCACTCCGTCGAGGAGGCCCGGACGCTGCGGGATCTCGCGCGCACCACGGGCGTGGTCACGCAGATGGGCAATCAGGGGCACTCGAGCGACGACGCGCGCCGCATCAACGAGTGGGTCCAGGCGGGCATCATCGGCCCCGTTCGCGAGGTGCACGTCTGGACCAACCGCCCGATCTGGCCTCAGGGCCTGCCTCGCCCGGGCCAGCCGGCGCCGGCGCCGTCGCCCGCGCAGGCCGTAGAGCAGAAGGGCGCGCCGAAGCTCCCGCCGCGCAAGGTGACGCAGCCCTGGAACGGCCGCTCGGTGAGCAACGCGGTCGCCATGGCGCTCGGGGACCCGCCGGCCAGCGCTCCCTTCGACTGGAGCCTCTACCTCGGCCCCGTCCCGGACGTGCCCTACCACCCGATCTACCACCCGTTCAACTGGCGCGGCTGGCTGGAGTTCGGCACGGGCGCGCTCGGCGACATGGGCGCCCACCTCATCGACCACCCGTACTGGGCGCTCGGGCTCGAGTACCCCACGAGCATCGAGGCCACGTCGTCGCCATTCGGCGGGCCGCACGACCATCCGGCGTCCTATCCCGTGGCCAAGACGGTGCACTACCAGTTTCCCGCGCGCGGCAGCCAGCCGCCCGTCCGGCTCTCGTGGTACGATGGCGGGCTCATGCCGCCGCGGCGCGAGCTGCTCCCCTTCGACCTCGCGCTCGACCGGACCGGCGGCGTCATGTTCGTGGGGGACAAGGGAATCCTGCTGCACGAGACCTACGGCGCCAACCCGCGCATCCTCCCGGAGTCACTCATGGAGGAGGCGGTGGCCGTGGCGAAGACCTATCCGCGCGTGGTCGGCTCTCACGAGCAGAACTGGGTGGACGCCATGCGCGGGAAGACGAAGGCGACGTCGCCCTTCGAGTACTCCGCGCGCCTCACCGAGGTCATGCTCCTCGGCATCGTCGCGCTGCGCACCGGGCAGGGCCGCAAGATCTTCTACGACGGCGACGCGGGGCGCGTGACCAACGCCGCCGAGGCCAACCAGTACCTGAAGGCCGACTACCGTTCGGGATGGGAGCCATGAACAGACTCTGGCGGAGTGCCGCCCGCACGGGCGCGGCGGCGGGAGCGATGATCGTGATCCTCGGAAGCGGCAGCCCGGCCCAGTCCGTGACGCTCACGCCCGACCTGGGCACCTGGCCCCAGCACGCCCTCGACCGGCCGCAGCCGCCGGTCGTGGACCCGGGCCCGGAGCGCGCGCCGGTCCCGGCGCCGTCGGACGCGGTCGTGCTGTTCGACGGCCACGACCTCTCGAAGTGGCGCTCCGAGAAGGGCGGCCCCGCGCCGTGGACGGTGCGCGACGGCTACTTCGAGGTGGCGCCCGGAACCGGCATGCTCGTCACGGCCGAGCCCTTCGGCGACTGCCAGCTCCACATCGAGTTCTCGGAGCCGACCCCGCCGAAGGGAGACAGCCAGGACCGCGGCAACAGCGGCGTCTACCTGATGGGACGCTACGAGGTGCAGGTCCTCGATTCCTACCACAACAGGACCTACCCCGACGGCCAGGCTGGCGCCATCTACGGGCAGCACCCGCCGCTGGTCAACGCCAGCCGGCCGCCCGGCCAGTGGCAGGCGTACGACATCATCTTCCACGGCCCGCGCTTCGATGACGCCGGCAAGCTGCTGCGCCCCGCGCGCATGACCGTGCTCCACAACGGCGTGCTCGTGCAGGACGATGCCGTGCTGTCCGGCCCCACGGCCCACCAGCAGCGGCCGCCGTACGAGGCGCATCCCGAGAAGCTGCCGCTCGAGCTCCAGGACCACGGCAACCAGGTGCGCTACCGCGACGTCTGGATCCGGCCCCTGAAGGCGGCCGAGCCCGCGTCCTAGGTGGGCACCGGAGCGGCGGCGGCTCCGGCGGAACGAGAGGGAGGCGCCCATGGCGGATGAATCCGGTACCGCGGCGAGCGTGGCCCTCGAGGTGCCGATGGAGCCCGCGGCCGCGTTCGATGCCATCGTCAGTGAGCTCCGGTCTGCGCTCGTACGCCGACCCGCTCTACCACCGGCCGATGTTCGGCGCGATCCTGGCCGAGCTCTCCCTCGGCCCGTCGGACGTCCTGCTCGACGTGGGCTGCGGGGGCGGCGCACTGCGCGCCGACGCGCTTCGGAGCGGCTGCCGCGGGGCCGGGATCGACCACAGCCCCGAGTGCTACGCGTGGCCCGCGAGGCCAACGCGGGCGCGATCGCCGAGGGCCGGCTCGACCTCCGCGAGGCCTCCGCCGAGTCGATCCCGTTCCCGGACGGCACCTTCACCTGCGCCACAATCCACGCCGTGCTCGGGTTCCTGCCCGACCCCGTGGCGGTGCTGGCGGAGGTGCGCAGAGTGCTGGCTCCTGGCGGGCGGCTGATGGTGCTCGGCAGCGATCCGGCGCTCCGGGGGACCCCGGCGGCCCCGGAGCCGATGGCGTCCCGGCTCCGCTTCTACGAGACCGACGAGCTTCGCGAGCTCGGCCGCCGCGCCGGTTTCGAGAGTGCCCGCGTCGAGCGGCGGCCGGTGGAGCGGTTCGCCCGCGAGGCCGGCGTGCCCGGGGAGCACCTGCCGATGTTTGCCGGCCCCGGCCCGGAGTTCCTGTTGGCGCGGAAGGGGTGAGGGGCCGGCGTCACGCTGTCGCGACCGGGGCACCGGCCGGGTCAGCCAGGAGGTGCTCCCGGCCCCGGCGCGTCCGCGTCGAGCCGAAGCACGCCGGGTCCCGGCCGCGGCTGTCCCGCGCCCGCGGGGGAAGGCGACGAGGAGCCCGGTTCGGCGGCGACACGTCTTCGTTGCTCCCGCGCCGGAGCGGATCTAAACTTCGACGGGGGCGTTGCGCTCCGCCGCTTGCCCGGGAAACAACGGAGGCATGATGTCGGCGGCTGCCGACGAACACGCCATCACCGAGGTGCTCGCCGAGCTGCGGGAGGGCGTTCCGGGTGCCATGGACCGGCTCGTCCCGCTCGTCTATTCCGACCTCGCGCGGATCGCTCACCGGCAGCTGGGACTGGAGGCATCCGGCCACACCCTCTCCACGCGCGAGCTCGTCCACGAGACCTATCTCCGGCTCGTGGACCAGACGCGCGTCCAGTGGGCCGATCGGGCGCACTTCTTCGCGATCGCCGCGCACGTGATGCGGCGCGTGCTGGTGGACCATGCCCGCCGCCATGGCGCCGCCCGGAGGGGCGGCACGCAGCGGCGCCCGGTCTCGCTCGAGGCGCTCGAGACAGTGGACGTCGCGAGCATCGGCGTCGATGAGCGGGCCGATCTGCTCGTGGCCATGGATGAGGCGCTGGACCGGCTGGCGGCGCTGGACCGGCGGCAGGCGCGGGTGATCGAGTTCCGCTTCTTCGGGGGCTTCACCGAGGAGGAGACGGCCGACGCGCTGGGGGTCACGGCCCGGACCGTGGCGCGGGACTGGGTGAAGGCGCGGGGCTGGCTCTACCAGACGCTGGGCGACGATGCCGCGTGAGCCGCTCGCCCGGAGCTCGTGACCGCCCGGGCGGCCGCTGCCCCCGCGGGCGAGGTCTACCATGGTTGCCGATCACTGGATGCGAGTGGAGCGCGCGCTGGATGCCGCGCTCGAGAGCGACCCCGCGCTCTGGCCTGCGGTCCTCGATGAGACGTGTGGCGAGGACGAGGAGGTGCGCCGCGAGGTCGAGGACCTGCTCGCCCGATACCGGACGGCGCAGCGGTTCCTCGAATCGCCCCCGGCCGCCGCGGCGGCCGCGCTCGTGGCGGAGGCGCAGGACGCTTCGGGCACCGCGGTGGGCCGGCGCATCGGGGCCTACCGGCTGGTCCGCGAGATCGGCCGCGGCGGGATGGCCCGCGTCTTCCTCGCCGAGCGCGCGGACGGGCAGTTCTCGCAGCGCGTCGCGCTCAAGCTGCTGCGGCCGGGCCTCGACACGGAGCTCGACCGCGCGCGCTTCCGCGCCGAACGACAGATCCTGGCATCGTTCAGCCATCCCAACATCGCGCGGCTGCTCGACGGCGGCGTCACGGACGGAGGCGCGCCCTACCTGGTGCTCGAGCACGTGGACGGCCGGCCGATCGACCGCTACTGCGAGGAGCGCCGCCTGCCGCTGCGGGCGCGCATCGAGCTGTTCCTCACGGTGGCGGAAGCCACGCAGCACGCCCACCGCAACCTGGTGATCCACCGCGACCTCAAGCCGTCCAACATCTTCGTCACCGCCAATGGGGCGGTGAAGCTGCTCGACTTCGGGCTCGCCCGGCTGCTGGACCCGGAGGAGGACCCGGCCAGCAGGCTGACGCGCACCGGCCAGCGCTGGATGACGCCGGAGTACGCCGCGCCCGAGCAGATCCTGGGGGAGCCCGCGACGACGGTGACCGACGTCTATCAGCTCGGCGCCGTGCTCTACGAGCTGCTCGCCGGCTGCCTGCCGTTCCCACCCGCGGCCGGCGGTCGCAGGCAGCTCGAGGCGGCCATCCTGCGCCGGGATCCTGTGCCGCCGTCCGCCGCGGCGGCGCAGCCCGGCTCGCGGGTCCCGGAGCCCGGCGCCGGCCGGGCGCTGCGCGGAGACCTCGATGCCATCGTGCTGAAGGCGATGAGCAAGGAGCCCGATCGGCGCTACGCCTCCGCCGCGGCGCTGCGCGAGGACCTGGAGCGCCATCTCGCCGGCCGCCCGGTACGCGCGCGGGCCTATGGCAGCATTTCGCGCCTGAGGAGGTTCGTCCGCCGCAACGTCGAGGTCGCCATGGCGACCGGCCTCACCGCGGTGGCCCTCCTGGCCGCGACGGGATTCTCGCTGCATGGCATGCGCGTGGCCCGGCGCGAGCGCGACGTCGCCGCCCTCGAGCGGCAGCGCGCAACGGCGCAGGCGGACTTCGAGAGCCTGCTCCTGTCGGAGGTGGGGGATCGGCCGGTCGCGATGCGCGAGGTGCTCGACTCGGGACGGGTCCTGCTGGAGCGCCGCTACGCGCGCGATCCGGCGCTTCTCGGCGCGATGCTGATGCAGCTCGAGAGCCGGTACGGCGAGCTGGGCGACACGAAGGTGCGCGGCGAGCTGCTGGCGCACGCGGAGCGGCTGGCGCTTGCGGGCACGGGCGAGATTTCCGTGGCGAGGGTGCGCTGCGAGATCGCCGACAACCTGCGCCTGGACGGCAGCTACGATGCGGCGTGGCGCACGCTGAACGCGGCCGATTCCCTGCTCGGCGGACACCCCGATCCGCGCGACCTCGCCGGCTGCCTCTCCGTGCGCGCCACGCTCGGCCTGGAAACGGGGCGGGAACGCGAGAGCGTCGGCGCCGCCCGCCGCGCCATCGCCATCAAGGAGGCGCTCGGCCAGACCGTCGATCTCGAGTACATCGGCCTGCTCAACGCGCTCGCCGCCGCGCTCGACGGCGTGGGACAGCCGCGCAATGCCGTCGCCATGTACCAGCGCCTCGTCGCCACGCTGGACAGCAGCGGCCGGGGCGGCAGCCTCCAGCATGCGATCGTCCGCCACGACCTCGCCATCACGCTGCTGGAGCTCGGCGAGACGGCCGAGGCCGAGCGGATCCTCCATGACGCGCTCGTCCGCTCGCTGAGCAGCGACCCGGGCGGCCGCATCATCTACCAGCCGGCCATCCACTACGCGGAGGCGGCGCTCGCGCAGGAGCACCCGGACTCGGCCCTCGAGTACTTCGGGCGGATCCTCGCCCAGGCGACGACCGAGGGCAGCCAGTACTGGCAGGGACGCGGCCTGTTCGGGCTGGCGCGCGCGCAGATCCGCCTCGGCCGGCTCGCGGAGGCGAACCGGACCAGCGCCCGCTTCGCTCGCGTAGCCGCCGGTTACCCGAAGCTCAAGGGCACCGACGACCTCGTGCCGGACACCGGAATCCTCGCGGGGCTGCGCGCGGTTGCGGCAGGCGACACGGCGGCCGCCCGTGCCGACCTGCTGGAGGCGCTGCGCTCGAACGGCTACTTCCGCGGCGAGCACCGCCGCCGGCTGCGGCCCGCCGTGGTGCTGCTCGCGGAGTGCGACCTCGCCCTCGGCCGCCGCCGCGAGGCGCTCTCCCTCGCCCGCGAGGTTCGGGCTGTCGCCGCCGTCGATTCACTGGCGGACGCGCGCAGCGCGTACGTCGGAGAGGCCCGCCTCGTCGAGGCCCGGGCGCTGCTCGCGCTCGCGGACTCCGCCGGGGCGCGGGAGACGCTCGCGCGCGCGCTCGTCGCCCTCCGCTCCGGTGCCGGTGCCGGGCACCCCCGCACGCGGGAGGCCGCGGCGCTCGCGGCGCGGATCGCGAAGCCAGCGCCCGCCGGCGACGCCGGCTCCTGAACCAGGAGGACACGCCCTTCAGCCCGATGTCGGGTCCGTCCGCCCTTCTGCGTATGACGGGATGAAGACCATCCCCCCCTCACGCGCGGAGGCTCCCCATGCGGATCGGACCCCGGACCATTGCGCCAGCGCTCGCCGCGGCGGCGCTGCTCGCGACGGCATCGTGCAGCGACCGCCCCCTGCCGACCATCACCGAGAAGCCGCAGGCGGCGGTGACGGCCGCGTCGCCGAACAACATGAAGGTCAAGGTGAAGCAGCTGCAGCTCGACGCCAACACCCTGCGGATCGATGGCCCCGTCGACAGCGGCTACGTCAGCATCGGCAACTCCGGGACGGCCATCCAGAGCGGCGTCGAGATCGTTGCCGAGATCACCCAGGGCGCGGCTTCGCGGCGGGCCATGAAGCGCATCGTCAACTGCGCGCCGAGCCAGGATCCGGAGCAGGACGGCTTCCTGCCGAGCGGCACGTGCGAGCTCCGCTTCGCCGCCACGGCGTGGAACAATAGCCTGCCGGGAGAGGGGATCCTCGCCCCCGGCGCCGCGGACTTCACCCTGCACGTCCTGCAGGCACAGGACGGGACGGAGCTGGCCAGCAAGTCGGTCGCCGTCAACCTCGTGGGAACCCCGAGCATCCTGTCCATCGAGCTCGCCAGCACGACGATCGCCATCGACGGGCCGTCCACCACCTACACGGCCATCATCCAGAACCCGGCGAAGGACCTCCAGAACGTGCTGCTCCAGGGCTACATCGTGCAGACCATCGGGGGCGTGAGCGTGACGCATCCGGCCGGCGGCACGCTCGTCATCTGCGGCGGAGGCATCGGCGTGTTCCCGGGCGGGAGCTGCACGGTCACGTTCAGCGTGGGCGCATCGAACGCGAACGGTGTCGGAACCCTCGTTCCCGGCGCCGCGCTGTTCGAGCTCGACCTGAACCAGAGCAGCACGAACTTCGACGTGAGGACGGTGCCGGTCACGCTCGACTCGGGCGCGCCGAAGATCACGAGCCTGACGCTCGCGTCCACGCAGGTCGTGATCGGCGGCGACCACGTCGGCTGGACCGCCGAGCTGCAGAACTACGGCTTCCCGCTCGACAACGTGCTGCTCCAGGGCTACGTCGTGCAGACGACCCAGAGCGGGACGGCGGAGACACCGGCGGGCGGCGTCAGCGTCAGCTGCGGCGCGGGCACGGGCGTCCTGCCCACCACCGCCCAGTGCACGGTCAGCTTCAACATGAGCGCGTCGAGCGGCCCTGGCGGCACGCTGGTTCCGGGTGTCGCCCGCTTCGTCCTGCACATGTACAAGACCGGCGGCACGCTCACGGAGCTCGACAGCGCGAGCGTCAACATCTTCCTGACGGATGCCAGCGGGTGCTTCCCGGGGCTGCCGAAGCCGCAGGTCACGGTCGAGAGCCGCACCTGGGACAACGGCTTCGATCACGTCGAGCTGGACGTCCCGAACTACAGCTCGTTCCCCGACGCGCTGTTCGCGCCCGCGCCCAACCTGGAGGCGTGCGGCCTCAACACGAGTTCGCCGCGCTCGTGGGTGAACATCCTGCGGGCGGACGATCGCTCCTACGTCTTCGGCTTCTGTTCCTTCGGGCAGGCGTCGGACCTGAACCTGCTCTGGTACTCGTGGCCGCTGGACCAGTCGCCGCCCGCGGCGATCATCGTCCAGATCGAGGACAGGCAGTGCAACCTGACCTACGAGTCCGATCCGGTCACGCTGCCGGCCGTGATCCAGTAGCACCGGCGCTCGCCGCCGGACGCATGCGCCGCGGCGCGCCGCAATCCTCGCGGCGCGCCGCGGAGGAGCGCGGCGACCGGGTCGCTCCGCTCCGGAGCTGCATCGCGACCCGTCAGCCGCCCCGCGGCCGGCCCGATGCGTGGCCCGGGTCCAGCTCGCGCAGCAGGAACAGCTTGGCCTTGACCCAGTCGCGCTCGACCGTACGGGGCGTGACCCCGAGCATCTCCGCCACCTCGTGCTCGGGCACACCGCCGAAGAAGCGCAGCTCCACGACCCGGCGCAGCCGTTCGTTCAGCGCGTCCAGCTGGTTCAGCGCGCTGTCCAGCGCGAGCAGCTCCTCGAGCTCGACCTGCAGCGTGGCCTCCGCGTCGCTCAGCGAGATCCGCTGCCAGCCCCGACCACGCTTCGCCGCGCCGCGCCGGCGCGCGAAATCCGTGAGTACCTGACGCATCGCCCGCGCGGCCGCCCCGAAGAAGTGCGCCCGGCTCTGCCATCCGGCCCCCGGGTCGTGTGCCAGCCTCAGGAACGCCTCGTGGACGAGCTCCGTCGTACACAGCGTGGCGCCGGCGCCCGCCGCGCGCAGGCGCTGATGGGCGAGGCGCTTCAGCTCCTCGTAGACGATCGGGACGAGCGCATCCGTCGCCGAGGGACCCGGGGTGTGATCCGGCATGAGGCGTCACGGCGCGAGGGTTCCGCCGGCGACAGGCGGCGGAAGGGAGTAGGCAGCCACGGCAATAATGGGCGGTCGCCGAACTCAGGCGCAATCCCTACCTGGCCGCCCCGACCGTGACACGCTCCCGCCCGCCGCGCAGCGTCCGCTGGTGCAGACCAGCAGAGTCTCGCCCGCGGGGAGATCGAGCGTGGTCGTGAGCGGGTGGCCGGGGTAGGCGAAGAGCGCGGCGAAGTCCTCGTCGGGAGGTGGGCCTCACACGCTGCCGGTCACGCGGAACGCCGCCAATCCCTCGAGCTGCTTCCACGCGGCGTATTCGGTGAACAGCCGGTTGCGCTCGGTAAGGACCACGCGCATCTGGTCCTCGACGATGCCGCGGGCCTTCAGGAACAGCTTGAGGTTGTCGTCCAGCGTACGGAAGTACTCGACGTACGCGTACTTCTTCTTGTCCTGGCCGAGTATGCTGAGATAGCTCGTGTAGTAGAGCGACTGCAGGGCGAGCGCCACCTGGTCGGGGTTGACGGTGACCTTCGCGCCGCCCTCGGCGCCGACGCCGAACGTGGTGCCCGCTTTCACCGAGAAGTCGCACCCCTGGAAGAGCGTGCTCTTGAAGGTGAGGCCGAAGCTGGCGCCGATCCCCGCCGTGACGGAGCCCGTCGCTTCGCCCTTGATCAACTCGTAGCCCTGGAGCTTGAGCGTCATGCTGGCCTTGCCGGTTACCTTCACCCCCGCGAAGACCTCCGCCCCCACCGTGGCGGTCACGCCGTTGACGGTCGCCGTGATCTCGCATTCGCCCCGCGCCATTGCGCCCGCGAACGCCTCCGCGCTCACCTCGCACAGGAAGATGTCGCCGCAGTCGACATTGACGCTGCCGGTGAGCTTCACCCCTACTTCGGCCTCGACGGTGCCCTTCACGCTGACACCGACGCCCCTGGTGTAGGTCGCCTGGCCGGAGGCCTTGCCCGCCACGCCCGCCCAGGCCGCGCCGTCGATCTTCGCCTTGAGCCCCTTGAACTCGAGTTCCGCCGTGCCGTTGATGCCGACGCCGTACGACGCGCCCACCTCGGCCTTCACGGCCCGCTTGAAGCGGTCGTTCGTCCACTCGACCTTGCTCAGTCGGCCGCCGTCGCCCACCGTCTTCAGACCCACCTGCGTCTCGTACTTCGCGCTGAACTCGTACGGGCTGTGGAGGTTGGCCAGCTTGCCGGCGTCCTCGCACATCACCTCGAGGAACAGCCGCACCTTCGAGGACTGCGCGTTCCCCAGGTACTGGAACATCAGCGAGTCGCCTTCCACGTGCCTGGGGAAGTACTGCAGGCCGTGCATCCAGTAGTTGATCAGCTGCAGCTTCTCGTCCAGCAGCTCCAGCTTGCCGTTGATCATCCGCCGCTGGTCGAGCAACGAATCCAGGTCGGCCTCGGTGGCCGGTGGGGGCGTCAACGCAGCGCCGAACTTCTTCCTGTATTCATCCGCGAACCAGTCGAGGTTTACCTTCGCCCGCTGCGACTCCATCGACCTTCCGGACGGGCCCGCCTGCTTCTCCAGCACGTGCTTCTGGATGTTCAGCAGCCGGAGAAACTCGCTGGCCAGAGCCGTCCGCTGCGACTGCGACGCCCCTCCGGTGATGGAGCTCTTGTTCAGCTGCTTGAACCACTGCGGGATGACGTCCTGGAACTGGACGGGCGCGAGCTCGACCCAGGCGAGGTCGTAGCGGTTGGCTTTGGAAGCTCGTTGCAGCGCTTCGAACACAGGGGTCACCTCGGATCGGGGGAAGCCAAAGATTGCTGGGGACCGAGGCTGTCCGCAAGCACCGGTCGCGAGTGGAATCGCGCCGGCCGGGTGGGCTCCCCCCTTTTCCCGGCCGTCGTCTGGACCGATCTTTCAAGCAGCGGTCGCCGGCGTCGCGAGCTGCCGCGACCGCATGGAGTGGCTTCAGACCAACGGCCTATGATGAAGCATCACCTGAGTAGAAGCAGGATGTTCGGACTGGCAGTCGCTGTCAGCCTCGGTTTCAGCTCGTTGAGCTACGTTCAGGGGCGGCTCGCCTCGCGGCAGCGGCTCGAGCTGCTGGCCGCGGCCCGGGCACGGCGAGACTCGATTGCCCACGCCCGCGCCGACAGCATCGCCCGCGCGGACAGCATCGCGGCAGCCCGGAAGGCTGGGCGGCGTGCGGTGGCGCCCGACCCCTCGTCGTCCGCCAAGCGGTACAGGTCGGGGGAGGACCCGGCGTTCGCGGAGCGGATGGGATGGCCCGTGAAGACGCCGGCGACGCTGCCGGGCTCGATTCTGCCCGGCCACCGCATTGTCGCCTACTACGGCAACCCGTTCTCGACGCGCATGGGTGTGCTGGGCGAGTATCCGGTCGAGGAGATGCTGCACCGCTTCGACAGCGCCGTGGAGGCGTGGCGCAAGGCCGATCCGTCCACGCCCGTACAGCCGGCGCTGCATCTGATCGCCGTCGTGGCCGATGGCAAGCCCGGCACGTCGGCCAGGTATCGCACGATCATGCCGGACACGCTGGTGGAGGAAGTCTATCGCTGGGCCAGGTCGCGCCACGCGATCCTGTTCATCGACATCCAGACCGGCCAGAGCAGCATCCGCGAGCTGCTGCCCAGGTTCGATCATTTCCTGAAACGGCCGGATATCCATCTGGGCATCGATCCGGAATTCATGATGCACGATGGGCGGGTGCCCGGCACGAAGATCGGCACCATGGACGCCGCCGACATCAACTGGGCCTCCGAGCACCTCGCCCGGCTCGTGCGCGAGAACCACCTGCCTCCCAAGGTGCTGATCATCCACCGCTTCACGCGCAACATGGTCACCCACTCCGAGCAGATTCGGCTGCGGCCGGAGGTGCAGATCTTGATGAACATGGATGGCTGGGGCGCGCCGTGGCTGAAGCGGCAGAGCTACAAGGACTACATCGTTCGAGAGCCGGTCGAGTACACGGGGTTCAAGATCTTCTACCACAACGACACCAGGAAGGGCGATCCGCTGCTCACCCCGGCGGAGGTGCTCAAGCTGCGCCCGAAGCCACTCTACATCCAGTACCAGTAGTGGAGCAGTCCTCCTCACAAGTCATACGCCGGTGACCGAACGCCGCATCGACCAGCCGATCGCTACGGACGAGCTCTTCCCCGTCGTCTACGACGAGCTCAAGCGCATCGTACGGCCGCCACGCCGCCGCCGAGCCGCTCTATCGGCGGGCTCTCGCCATCCGGCGCCGGGCCTACGGCAATGGGCATCCAATGGTCGCCGCGGCGATGAGCGACTTGAGCGACTTCCTGGCGCGGCGGGGTGAGCGGGTCGAGGCGATCGACCTTGCGCGAAGGCAGCTCGCGATCCTGCGCCGCGTGTACGGCCCTACGCATCCAGTGGTCGGTGTCGCCACGGCCGACCTGGCGCAGACGCTGTCGTACGCCGGGCAGCCGGTGGAGGCGGACTCCCTGTTTCGTCGCGCCCTCGAGCTTCAGACGCGCACCTACGGGCGCAACAGCGGCGTCGTTGCAGGCGTCGAGGTCGGCCTCGCGAAACTCCTGATCGACGGCGGGCGCTATACCAGCGCGGACTCGTTGCTCAGGGACGCGATCCGTATCCGCCGCATCGGCCAGCCGCCGGGATCCGCGTTGAGCGCCACCGCCGAGGCGATGCTGGGCATGCTCCATACGCGCACCGGCGACTACGCCGCGGCCGACACTCTGCTCCGGGGCTCCGTCGCGCGCCTCTCGCGAATCGTCGGCCCGCAGGACCCCGAGCTGCGCCAGATGCACGCCTGGCTGGCGGACCTCGAGGCGCTGCGTGGGGACAGCGCCGCCGCCGCGCGCGAGCGGGCGCTGGCGCGCTGAGATGTCGGCAGCATTACACCTCGGCCCGTCCGCGCCGCCGGGCGCAGGCCCGCGCTTCCGGGACTGCTCAGCTCACTGCCCTCTTCACGAGCGCCTCGATCCGTGCCGCGACGGCCTCGGTCAGCTCCGCCACGGCGAAGGACGTCGGCCACATCGCGCCCTCGTCGAGATTCGCCTTGTCGCTGAAGCCGAGCGTCGCGTACCTCGCCTTGAACTTGTGCGCATCCTGGAAGAAGCAGATGACGTTGCCGTTCTTCGCGTACGCGGGCATGCCGTACCACGTTCTCGGCCGGAGCTCCGGCGCGGCCGCCTTGATGATGGCGTGGAGCCGCTCGGCCATGGCGCGATCCGGCTGCGGCATCGCGGCGATCTTCGCGAGCACCTCGCTCTCGGCTTCCGCCTCGGCCTTCTTCCCGCGCCCGCGACGTG
Source organism: uncultured Gemmatimonadales bacterium (assembly GCA_963708135.1). Classification (GTDB taxonomy): domain Bacteria; phylum Gemmatimonadota; class Gemmatimonadetes; order Longimicrobiales; family RSA9. Next base: position 4,484,375 of record OY970192.1, read on the forward strand.
CGGCCGCCTTCAGCTCCGCCGCGCGCTCCTTCATCGCGGCGCGCTCCTCGGCCGAGAATCCCGCCGGGCTTTTCTTTGCGGCCGTGCTGCGTTTGGCTGGCTTCTGCGCGTCCTTCTTCGGGCTCATGGATATCTCCTGATCCGGGTGTGGCGCAGGCGACTGCGCGTCCGTCTTCGTGCTCCCATCCTGCTACGTGCCGCGCAGGCCGATCGGGTTGCCGTCGGCGTCGGCCAGTACACAGACACGCACGCCTGGCGCCACCTGGCGAGGCGCGTCGCGCTCGGTGGCACCCGCGGCCAGCAGGCTCGCGCGGACGCCATCGACATCCTCGACATCCGCGTACGCGACCGGGCCGCCGCCCTCGCCCCCCGGAACCAGGGCCACCTCGAAGCCGTCGGCGTCGTAGCCCACGTAGTAGGCCTGATCGGTATGCGGGTCTCCGAGCAGCGTCGTGTAGACCGCCTTGGCGGCATCCAGGTTCGAAACCGGGACAACCAGGCTGCGGAATGCGGGACTCATGTCTTCTCCTCTCGGTAAGGGTTCGATCCGGCCGGCGCAAGCGGCTACCAGTCGCCGGGCGGCTGCCGGGTGCTGACGTTCAATCGGTTGAACAGGTTCGTCAGCGCGACGTGGAGCACGAGCGCGAGGAGTGCGCGCCCAGCTACCTTCGTCAATGCAATGACGAAACCCGAAGCGAGTGTGTGACCGATGGATGAGCGCGACCTGCTGGCCCGACGATTCGAGACCCACCGCGCGCACCTGCGCGGCGTCGCCTACCGCATGCTCGGCTCGGCCGCGGAGGCGGAGGATGCCGTGCAGGAAGCATGGTTGCGGATGAGCCGGGCGGGCGCCGGCGACGTGGACAACCACGGCGGCTGGATGACGACCATCGTGGGTCGCGTGTGCCTGGACATGCTCCGCGCGCGCAAGGCACGCCGGGAGGAGGCGTTGGACGTGCGCGAGCCGGAGGCAAGCGTCGCGGTTCGCCGCGAGCGCGGCCCGGAGGACGACGTGGAGCTCGCCGACTCCGTGGGGCTGGCGCTGCTTGTCGTGCTGGAGACGCTCAAGCCGGCCGAGCGCGTGGCGTTCGTGCTGCACGACATGTTCGACCTCACCTTCGACGAGATCGCCCCGATCGTCGGACGCACGCCCGTGGCCACGCGCCAGCTGGCCAGCCGGGCGCGGCGGCGGGTGCGGGGCGCTCCGACATCCGGCATCGACCGAGCGCGCAAGCGCCAGGTCGTGGAGGCGTTCATCGCTGCTGCCAAGACGGGGGACTTCGACGCGCTCGTCGCCTTGCTCGACCCCGACGTCGTCTTCCGCTCCGACGCTCAGGCCATCCGCATGGGCGGCCCGGCCGAGGTGCACGGCCCCGCCGCCGTGGGCGCCTTCTTCGACGGCCGGGCCCAGGCCGCCGTGCCTGGCACCATCGACGGCGAGGTCGGCATCCTCGTGCCGGTCAAGGGGCGGATGCTGCTCGTCCTCAGGGTCGCCTTCAGCGGCGGGCGGATCACCGCCCTCGATGCCGTGGCCGACAGGACCGCGCTGGCCGCGATGGGGCTCGGGGAGCTCGGCGCGGAGCCGCCGCCCAGGTAGGAGCTGCTTCCGGACGGAGCCGTTCCCAGCGTTGCCCGGCGAACGCGCCGGCCCCAGATTCGCGCGTCGTGAGTGAAGCCACCGAATGCCCCGACCTGGCCGTCGCCGAGCACTCCGGAATCGGGGTTGCGCTCGGCGCGGGCGCGCTGACGACCGCCGCTCTCGCGCGCGGCGCGGCCTCTCCCCGGCGCCGGCCCGTGCTCCCGCTCCGCCTCGCCCCCGCCACCGCGCTCGCGGCCGCGCTGGCCGTCGCGCCGGCGCTCCGCGCCCAGTCCACCGCGCCGATCATCGGACGCTGGGACCTCGCGGTGCACCTGCCCCGCGGCGACCGCCCCTCCTGGCTGGAGGTGACGCACTCCGGGAACGTGGCGCTCGTTGGCCGATTTGTGGGGATCGTCGGCAGCGCCCGGCCGATCTCCAGCGTCGGCTGGAGCGACAACGTGGTGAGCTTCTCCATCCCCACCCAGTGGGATCCGGGAAGCGATGAGGAATCGCTACGCGGGACGCTGCAGGCCGACACGCTGGTCGGCACGTTCACGGACGCATCCGGGCACCAGCTCCCGTTCTCCGGCCACCGTGCACCGACCCTGCGCCCGAAGGCCCCGCCCGCCTGGGGCGCCCCGATCCGGCTGCTGGACGGGAAGGACCTCGAGGGCTGGCATGTGATCCAGGGGGAGAGCCACTGGCGCGTGGAGCCGGACGGCGTGCTGCACAACACGCGCGGCGGCGGTGGCAACATCGTCACCGACCGTAAGTTCGGGGACTTCCAGCTGCACGTGGAATTCAAGCTGCCGCACGACGAGAACAGCGGCGTGTATCTGCGCGGCCGCTACGAGGCGCAGCTCCTCGACACCCCCGACACGGTGCCGCAGAACGACATCCTCGGCTCGATCTACGGCTTCCTCCCGCCCAGCACGATCGCCGCGCGCCGGGGGCAGTGGCAGACGTACGACATCACCCTCGTCGGGCGGATGGTGACCGTCGTGCTCAACGGCACCACCGTCATCTGCAACCGGGCGATCCCGGGCCCGACCGGCGGCGCCCTCGACAGCGACGAGGCCGCTCCTGGCCCGATCATGCTCCAGGGGGACCACGGCCCCGTCGAGTATCGCAACATCGTGATTCGGGCGGCGAAGTGAGCGCAGGCTCGCGCCGTCGGCGAACAGCCGCCGACCACGCGGCTGACCCGCGCAAGCGCCATACGCGCGGCCGCACCCCAGTTCTTCGGTGCCCGTGCCTCTTCTACGGGGCTGAAGCCTCAGCCGGCTCGAGGCTCCTGAAATGGAGAGCCAGGAGCAGGAGACTTCCCGGAACCGTGATGCCCCACGGCAGGCCGAACAGCAACTGCCCGACCGAATAGCCCGGATGGAAGTAGGCGACGCAGAACAGCGGGATGATCAGACCGTTCGCGATGAACAAACGCCGCACCCACAGCTGCAGGCCCTCCTTCTGGAAGAGCGGCGCCGCGAAGAGCGTGGACAGACTCAAGAAGATATAACCCAGTGCATCCACGTCCCAGAAGAGGGAATGCGGCGTCTGATTGAGCACGTCCAGAGGCCCTGGCGTGCCCGCCGGATTCTCGAACGTCCACTGGAGGAACGCGCTCAGCACGTAGCCGACCGCCCCGACAAGCGCAGTCGTTGCCGCCCAGAACCCGATCCTGTGCAGCGTCGTCCTCGTCTGCGGTGTCACGTCTCCTCCTGGTCGGGAGAGACCCCCTCAGCGCGGAACGAACCCGCGTCGCCGTGCGGTGCGTCGCCTCAGCCGCCGAGCTCCTGCGGGGCCTCTCGCAGCGATAGCCGGTCCCAGGGTCCCACCCATTCGCATGGGCGGCCCTTGGTCCGGAAGGAGGTCAGGTCCTGTGCGACCGAGAGGCTGACGTAGACGTCAACGCCCTTGAGCGAATCGACGCCCGGCGGCCCGAAGGTGTGCCAGCAGAGGGTCGCCGCGCCGGGCGCCAGATGGATGGGGACCTGCCGACCGTCGATCTCCAGCTGATCGTGGCGGGCGCCGTCCCGATCCAGGACGAAGTGCGTCGTGCGCCACTGCCGCACCATGTCGGCGTCGATGCTTCCGTAGTTGCGCTCGATGAGCCCTATGAACGTCCAGAAGCGCATGCCGGTCGTGTTGAGGCCGAAGTGCGTTGGATTCTGCTCGCCGTTCCCGTGCTGGCGCATGGGATGGTCAGGGTCGTGGACGTTGTCCTCGTCGTAGCTGTCCAGCGCCTCCACGTTGTTGGTCGAGACGATGTAGTGGCCGTTCTTCTCCTTCATGTCCCCGGGACGGCGGACGGCGTAGCGCGCCCGGCCGTGCTGATCCGCCGGGATGCTCTCCACGGCGAACGCTTCGTCGGCATCGCTGATGACCCAGTTGGCGCCGGCGGTGCACTTGCCCACGACGATCTTGCGCCCCGACCGGGCGCGGTACTCCGGCCGGCCGACGGTGAGCAGCTCCACCGCGTGCCGCGCGTTGTCGGCGAACGCTGCGGCATAGAAGTCTCCCACCTGCCAGTCGAGGCCGGGACGGCGATAGCCGGAGAAGGGGCGGCTGAGGGTGGGCAGGAGGATGCCGATCGAGCCGCCCGCGTACCCGCTGACGGTCACGCCGCGATCATTCTGGGCGTGCTCGCTGCCGATCTCGCCGGCCGAGTCGGTGACCGTGTAGCGATGCGCCCGGCGGTCGCCGGGACTGGCGATGAACGTCACCAGATATTCCTGGGGGAAGAAGTGCTGGTCTTCCGAGCTGACGTGGATCGTCTTCCCGTCCCGGGTGGCGGATCCGAGGATGACCGCCCCGCTACAGGAGTGCGGCGCGTCTCCCGGCCGCGAGACCCACGGCGTGTCGGAAACTGGAGGCGGACCCTTCAGCCCGAAATAGCTGTTGATCATCAGGATCTTCTGGAAATGGCCGAGCTGATGGGGAAAGGCTGAGGCCGCCAGCTCCGTGGCCGCGCCGTCGGCGATGCCGTGCATCATTTCCAGCGCTTCAGGCACCAGCGCCTCGTAATAGGCCTCCTGCTCGCGCAGGTAGGCGGCCATGACCTCCGGGCTGCCCTGGATGGGCAGCAGCTCGCGGTACCAGCCCTCATAGACCATCCGGATGAGGTCGGCCGCACGCTCGCCGTACTGCCGCCCCATCTGCGACCAGGAGCCACGCAGCTCGCCGAGGTAGCGCGGATGCGGCTGGTAGGCCGGGTATCCTTCCGCGACGTGGTAGTCGCCGAGCCGGCGGTTGTGTCCCGTCCAGGCGGCGAGATAACGCTCGTCCGCGCGCCCCAGCCGTGCGCTGGCGCCGGCCGGCGGGGCTGACGGACTCCCTCCGGTCTGCTGCAGGGCGCCCAGCGCCTCCGTCGGGACGAGCGCGGACGCGGCCGCGGAAACGGCGACCCGCTTCATCCACTCGCGACGGCTGAGCCGTGAATCTGCCGGCGATCGTTGGTTGCTCATCGGAGGCACTCCCGGTCGTTTGTATGAGCCATGATCCACCCGTCGGCCGTGCCGCGCAAGGAGCTGCGAACCTTGACCTGGCCATCCCGAACAGCCCATCCTCCGGAGATGTCATCCACACATGATGTCGTCCTGGTCGTGGCCTGCGTCGCGGCCATGGCGTCCGTGCGGGGAACCGCCAGTGCGCAGACCGCCAGGCCCGGCGCGGACTCCACCTCCTACGCCGTCGAGCACGCCACGATCATCGACGGCACGGGCTCGGCGCCGGAACCCGATCGCACGATCCTGGTGCGGGAGGGACGCATTGTCGCCGTCTTCCCCACAGGCTCGCGTACGCTGCTGCAGGGCACGCGCACCGAGAACCTCACCGGGCCCTGGGTCATCCCCGGCCTCATCGACGCGCACGTGCACCTCACGGGCGGTCCGTCGGACATGGAGCATTTTCGCAAGCTGCTCGGCTGGGCGCTGCGCGGCGGCGTGACCACCGTACGTGACATGGCAGGCGACGATCGGGTGCTCGCGTACCTGGCGCGGGAAGCGTCGCTTGGCGAGATCGCCTCTCCGGACATCTACTACGCGGCCCTGATGGCCGGCCCGACCTTCTTCGCCGAGGACCCGCGCGTGGCCGGCGCCGCCGCCGGGCAGGTGCCGGGGCGCACGCCCTACATGCGCGAGATCACGGGCGCGACGGACATCCGGCTGGCCGTGGCCGCGGCCCGCGGAACCGGCGCCACGGCGCTCAAGCTCTACGCCAATCTGCCTGCCGACCTGGTCCGCGAGCTCACCACCGAGGCGCACCGGCAGGGGATGATGGTGTGGACCCACGCGACCATCTTCCCGGCCGGGCCGATGGATGCCGTTCGGGCCGGCGCCGACGCGATCTCGCACAGTGCGTACATGGCCTGGGCGGCCGCCGACCGCATCCCGCAGGACTACGGCATCCGCGCCCGCGCGGACTACGCCCACACCGCCTTCGACGACCCGAGGATCCTGGCCGTCTTCGACAGCATGAAGGCGCGGGGAACGATCCTGGACGCCACCCAGTTCGAGGGCGGCAACACCTGGGGCGACCCCACCTACATGCAGATGCGCGACGAGGCCGAGGAGGCTATGTTCGACTACGGCGCGTCCGGCCCGGCGCTGCCCGGCGCCAACTTCGGCGCGGTGCAGCAGCGCGTGAAGACTTTGGGTGAGCGCACCAGTACGGATTTCGAAGGCACGATCCGTCCCAAGTACGCCGCGCTCAACTACGCCGCCCTCACCTACGGCTCCGCCGCGCAGTGGGGCAAGTCTTACGTGATCCTGAAGGAGTACGTGAAGCAGGGCGCGACGTACGTGCACACGGATTCCTTCGATTGTGCCGGCTCCGCCCGGCAGCGCGCCACGCTGCGCGGCCAGGTCGCGAACTATTTCAACATGCAGCGCCTCATCGTGAACATGCCGCTGTCCATGCTCACCGCGCTGGACCAGGCCTCGCGGGGGCACGGCTTCGGCCCGGCCACGCAGCCGCCGGGCGTTGGCACCACCGCCTACATCGAGGCGCACTGCCATTCGGACCTGCGCTTCGACCGCGATCTGGCCGCACTCGTGATCAACCGGGACGAGGTGGACGATTGCGAGGCCCAGACCCGAAAGCTGCACGGCGGCGACGCCAAGCGCTGGAAGGTCGTCAAGCCCAAGGGGCTGAAAAAGCGGTTCGAGAAGTTCGCGGACACATACGGGATCGAGATCCGCTACACCTGAGGAGGTCCGCCCATGACGCCCGGCTCGCTCTCCTCCGCCGGCCCGGACGTGCGCGACGCTGCGCTGGCTCGCGCCACACTCCGCCACGTGGGCTGGCGCCTCCTGCCGTTCGTCTTCGCGCTCTACCTCGTCAATTTTCTCGATCGCACCAACGTCGCCATCGCCGCGCTCCAGATGAACCATGACCTGGGGTTCAGCGCGACCGCATACGGCTTCGGAGTGGGCATCTTCTTCATCGGCTACACGCTCTTCCAGGTGCCGGCCAACCTGGTGCTGGCCCGGATCGGCGCGCGCCGCTGGATCGCCGCGATCATGGTCGCATGGGGTGTCGTCGCCTCGGCCATGATGCTGGTGCGCACACCGGCGCAGTTCTACACAATGCGTTTCGTCCTGGGTGCCGCGGAGGCCGGCTTCTTCCCCGGCATCGTCTTCTATCTCGGCCAGTGGTTCCCGAGGCCGCAACGCGGCCGGGCGATGTCGGCATTCATGCTCGGGATCCCGGTCTCCGGGGTCGTGGGCGGGCCGCTCAGCGGCGCGCTGCTGGGGCTCGACGGGCACCTGGGCATGCACGGCTGGGAGTGGCTCTTCCTGCTGGAGGGGGTCCCAGCAGTCTTTCTCGGTCTCGCCGCAATGTTCCGGCTGACCGACCGGCCCGATCAGGCGCGCTGGCTCGCCGACGAGGAGCGCGCATGGCTAATCGCGACCCTCCGGCGCGAGCACGACGCGCACCCTGCAGAGGCCGACGTCTCGCCAGTCCGCGCTCTGCTCAACCCCCTCGTCTGGCTGCTTGCGCTGCCCTATTTCCTGATCGTCACGACGGCGTATGCCTACACGTTCTGGACACCGACCTTCATCCGCGACACGCTGCACGCGACCGATCTGACCACCGGCCTCGTGGTCGGCGGCCTCATGGGAATCGCCGCCGTGGCAATGGTCGCCATGGCGGCGGCCTCGGATCGCAGCGGTGAGCGGGCGCTGTTCGTCGCCGCGAACGCCGGCCTGTGCACCGTCGGCTTCGTCGGTGCCGCGCTCCTCGCGAGTCCCCTCGCCCGCGTCGGCGCCCTCGCATTCGTTGCCGTCGGCGGGACCGCCTTCCTGGCGCCCTTCTGGTGCATGCCGAGCCGGTTCCTGCGCGGCGGTGCCGCCGCCGCGGGCATCGCGGTGATCAACTCCGTGGGCAACATCGGGGGCTTCGCCGGCCCGTACCTCGTCGGCTTCCTCCAGGACGCGACCGGTAGCACGCCCGAGGCCTTCCTCGCGGTCGCCGCCATCGCGTTCGTCGCGGCGTTGATGCTCGTCCCGTTGAGCCGTCACGCCGCCGTACGCCGTGCTCCGAGCGGGCAGGCAGGTTCTGCCCTTTCGCTATCAGGACGGGCCGAGGGGTGATGGCCCGCTCTGCGACGCCTCAACCAGAGCAGCCGTCAGTACCCGACCGACTTGCCCCCGCCCCGCGGGTCGGAGGCTCCATAGAGCGTCCCATCGGCGCCCAGGAAGATGGACTCGACGTCGCCCCACGTGGCGCGGGGCCGCGAGACGAGCTTGTGGCCCCGCCGCTCGAGGTCGGCAATCACGGCGGAGTCCAGCCCATCGTGCTCGAACGAGATGAAGTCGGGGAGGTTCTGGTGGTGGAAGCGGGGCGCATTCACGGCCGCCTGCGGTGGCACGCCGAAGTCGATCTGGTCGGTGATCACCTGGAGCACCGAGGTGATGATGGTGGAGCCTCCGGGCGTGCCGGTCACGAGCTCGAGGCGCCCGTTTCCGTCCAGCACAATGGTCGGCGTCATGGACGAGAGCATGCGTTTGCCGGGAGCGATCGCGTTCGCCTCGCCCTGCACCAGGCCGTACGCGTTGGGCGTCCCGGGCTGGGCCGCGAAGTCATCCATCTCGTCGTTGAGAAGGAAGCCGGCGCCCGGCACGGTGACCGCCGAGCCGAAACCGCCGTTGAGCGTGGTGGTGATGGCGACGGCGTCGCCTGCCGAGTTGACGACCGAGAAGTGGGTGGTCTGGCTGGACTCGACGACAACCTTGTTGAACTGGCTCGAGGGTGAGGCGCGCTCCATGTCGATGGATGCCCGCAGCGAGTCGGCATGCGGCTTCGAGATGAGCCTCTGGATCGGCATCTTCACGAAGTCGGGGTCGCCCAGGTAGTAGTTCCGGTCGCCGTACGCCCGGCGCATGGCCTCGACCATGACGTGGATCGCATCGGCCGAGTGCCAGCCCATCTTCGCCAGGTCGAAGCCCTGCAGGATGTTTAGCATCTCGGCCAGCGTCACCCCGCCCGATGAGGGGGGCGGCATCGATATGATGGTGCGGCCCCGGTAGTGAGCGACGATGGGCTCGCGCCACACGGCCCTGTACTGGTCGAGGTCCGCCTGCGTGATGATGCCTCCATCCCGCCGCTGCTCGGCGACCAGCGAGTCGGCGACCCACCCCTGGTAGAAGGCCGGTGCGCCGTGGTCCGCGATGACCTGCAACGTGCGCGCCAGGTCGGGCTGCCGGAATGTCGAGCCTACTGCAGGCGGCTGAGCGTCGGGCAGATACGCGGCCGCGCTGGCCGCGAAGAGCTCGAGGCGCTGCTGCGCGTGTTGGATGGCGTCATGAAACGGTTGGCGCACGACGATGCCATCCCGGGCCATACGGATGGCCGGATCCAGCACCCGCGCCCAGGGCAGCGATCCGTAGCGCTTGTGAAGCGCCTCCATTCCTGCCACGGAGCCCGGCACGCCGGCTGCCAGGGGACCCGTCCAGGTCCTGTCCGTGACGTGCCCGGCGGAGTCCAGATACATGTCGTGCGTTGCGGCCAGCGGTGCCCTCTCCCGGAAGTCCAGCGCGCCCTCCGCGCCGTTGGCCAACCGTACGATGGCGAACCCGCCGCCGCCAATGTTCCCGGCGGCCGGGTGCACGACCTCGAGCGCGAACTGGACGGCGACGGCCGCGTCCACGGCATTGCCACCCGCCTTCAGGATCTCGACGCCCGCAGCGCTGGCGAGGCTGTCGGACGAAGCCACCATGCCGTGTTGCGCCTTGACTGCCGGGGCGTCGGCCGGGTAAGGCCAGCCGGCAGGGAAGGAATATGCGGCTGGACCGGCCCAGGCGGTCCGCCCGGATCCGGTGACGCCCCGGCAGCCCACTGCCAGGCAGAGCCCCAGGATCAGAGACACCGTCCGCCGCGCGGGATCGACTCGCACCCGTGATTCCATTGGCTCCTCGCTCCTACGCCGCCGCGTGATCGAGTTCCGCCCCCGTCCCCAGCACGCGCTCCGCGGCCAGCGCTGCGGCCAGGACCACCTCATCCGCTCCCGCGGCGCCCACGAGCTGAAGCCCGACGGGCATGCCCGCCCGGTCGAGGCCGACCGGGAGGGTCACCGCGCAGAGCCCCAGCACGCTCACGCCACACGTCGGGCGCAGCGCCGCCGCGTTCGTCGCACGGTAGCGCTCCATGTCCTCCATTTCGGCGACCGGCGGGGGTGTGATGATCGCGGTGGGAAGCGCGAGCACGTCCACGTCGCGGAAGAGCGCCTCGGCCGCGCCGGCCAGCTCGTCGCGCCGGGCGAGCGCCGCCCGGTAGCCGGCGCCGCGATGGATGGCCGCGGCGGCGATCCGGCCGCCGACGATCGGATGCAGCCGCTCGATCCTCCCGGGAAGCTCGGCCTCCAGGAAGTCCAGGCACTCCACCCCGCCGATCGCGCCGGTCATGTAGAGGTCGACCGCCTGATCGAAGAGCGCGCCGTCCTGCTCCGAGCGGCGCCAGCCGGCGCGGGCGAGCTCCGCGAGCGCGTCCTCCAAAACGCTGGCGATGTCGGTCTGGCAGTCGCTCCAGATGCCGCAGCGCGGGAGCGCGATACGCAGCCCAACAGCTTCGCGCGCCGCGAGCTGCCGTAGCAGCGCTTCCGGATCCCCCCAGGAGGGATCGACCGCGCCGAAGAACCAGGCGCTGTCCTCGACCGTGCGCGTGAGCGCCCCGACCGTATCCAGCGTCCGGCTGAGCGGCACCACGCCGTCGGTGGGGAGCCGCCCCTCGGTGGTCTTGTGTCCGACGACACCGGTCATCGAAGCCGGGATGCGGATGGACCCGCCCGTGTCGGTGCCGAGCGCGACCATCGCGGAGCCCTCGTGCAGGCTCACCCCCGCGCCCGCCGAGGATCCGCCGGGGATGCGCTGCACCCGACGATCCCACGGGTTGCGCGGGGTCTCCCAGTTGGGGTTCACGCCGACCGCGCCGTAGGCCAGCTCCACCGTGTGGGTCTTGCCCACGATCACGGCGCCCTGCGCGCGCAGGCGTGCCACCAGCCAGGCGTCCCGCGACCACGCCTCCGGGAGCGCACGCACTGTACCCGCGAACGTGGGCAGGCCCTCGACACCGTAGAGATCCTTCACCGAGACGGGTATGCCGCAGAGCGGCGAGCCAGGAGCCCCGCCCGCGAGCATGGCATCGGCGCGGGCGGCCAGGCGACGGGCGCCCTCCGCGTCGAAGAGCTTGTAGGCATGGTGGGCGGCATCGCCTCGCTCGTGACGGGCGATCGCTTCCTCGACGAGGTCCGCCGCGCGGATCTCGCGTCGGCGGAGGGCAGCCGCGACCCGAGGGAGCCCATCGTCGATCCCCGCGCTCATCGGCCCGCACATGGAGCAAAAGTGCGCCACTTCGCCCCCTCGGCGGGCGCCGCGTCCGACGATCCGGCGGCGAAGCCCGGCCGCGGTGCGGCGCTGGAAGAGCCCGTAGTCATCGCGTCACTGCAGTTTGGGCCGCAGTGCGCGCCTTCAGCTCCAGCTTCCAGTCGTACACCATGATGACCTGCGCGTCCGTCTCCGCGGCGGTGAGGAACACGAACGACTTGCCGTCCGGCATCACGTCGTAGTTGGCGTGGTAGAAGGTGAACTGGCCTTCGCCGGCGAGCATCTCGGAGACGTTTTCCATCAGCGTGTCCCGCCTGACGATGGTGAACGGATCGAAGGCCAGCGTCGCGGCGAGCAGGCGGCCGCCGCTGTTGTAGAAGAGGCGGTGGCCGTCCGGAGACCAGACCGGCTGCGAGCCGCCGCTGAGCGAGACCTGATAGCGGGTGTCGAGCGCCGGAAACGGCTTGACGTAGACGTCCCAGTTCCCCGCCTCGCTGGAGCCGTAGGCAACCCAGTGCCCGTCCGGCGAGGGGCGGGCCTGGGCCGCCTGTCCGAGACCCGTTCTCGCGATCACGTGGAGCGCCGTGTCCCCGTGCATGCGTCGGTAGGAGATCTTGCCACCGCTGCCCGCGGAGTCGAGCTGCACGACCAGGTACTCGCCATCCGACGTCAGCACGGCCTCGTCCACCGCCCGGGGCGGAGCCGCGTACAGCAGCTCCGGCGCGCCACTTCCGTCGGCGGGCTTGATCCAGATGGCGTTCGTGCCGCTCCGATTCGAGCGGAACAGCACCTGACGGCTGTCCGGGGTCCACTCGGGCCGGTCATTGAGCACTCCCTCGAACGTCAGCCGTCGCAGCGGACCCGACGGTAGATCGTAGATCCACACGTCCGACCGTTCCGCGACGAGCGCGAAGGCGATGTGCCTGCCGTCCGGCGACACGCGCGGAAAGGCGTACGGGCCTTCGTCGGGCAGGAGCAACTTCGGCAGGGCGCCGGGCGTGCCGGACATCAGGTGCGTCGCCGTGGCCGAGCCGCTGACGTACACCACCGAGCCGCTGGGAGACACGCTGCCCATCATGCTGCCCCCGGGCCCCACAGTGACATCGTCGATGACCGGGACCGGCGTTCCGGTCGTCCGTCGCGACCGCAGGTCGAACGGCACGGCCATGATGACGCCCGACGCGGTGGCGTAGACGAGCTGGCCGTCGAGCACCGCGAGCGGCTGCGTGCCGGCAACGTCGAGTACCGTCGGGGTCCCCTCCGGCAGCGAGACGACCGCGATGCGGGCGCTGGAAACCATGGTGTTGTACCAGCGCGAGTACAGCACGGTCTTCCCGTCAGGAAGCACCAGCGGCCATCGCTCCACGACCTGGGCACCTGTGTCGGACGGCGTGAGCAGGCGCGGAGCGGCGCCGCCCGGCGTGATCACTCGCAGACGCGTTCCCCCGAACACGATCCGATCGCCGGTTCCCCAGCTCGCGCCCTCCATGTGCTGAGCATCGGTGAGCACCATGGGCGTGCCGCCATCGACCTGGATCTTCTCGATCTGCCCGCCGGAGCTGAACCCGATCCACCGGCCATCGGGCGACCAGAACGGCTGTTCCGCGTTCTCCGTCCCGGGCAGCGCGCGGGCCGCGAGGTCGCTGAGCGGACGCACGTAGAGCCGCGCCACTCCAGCGGCGTCTCGCCCGCGGAACACGAGACGTGCTCCATCGGGCGAGAGGGCCGCCGGGCTGCCGAATCCGTTGACCCAGGTCACGTGGTTGTCGAAGCTCAGTCGGAATCGGACCGGCGTCCGCGGCTCGTCCGTGCCGGCGGCCGTGCCTCGCGGCCATTCGTGCAGCGCGCCCCCGAGGAGGACGACGGCCAGCGCGGCGGCGAGCAAGCGGGTGACGGGCAGACGAAACGCGTCGCGCCACGCGCGGGCGGTCCACGCACTGGGCGAGGGGTGAGCCGACGACCACGCGCTCGCCGACGACGGCGCCAGCACGCGTCCGGCCAGCACGTCGGCGAACTCGCGCGCCGTGGCGAAGCGGTCCGCCGGAAGCTTCTCGAGCGCGGTGTGCGCCGCGGCCGCCACGTGCGGCGGCACGCTCCGTCGCCTGGCAATGAGCGACGGCGCCTCGGCCGTGATGACCTGGGCAACGATGGCCTGCGCGTTGGGCCCGGCGAACGGCGGCTCACCGGCCAGCATCTCGTACGTGACCGCGCCCAGCGCGTAGATGTCCGCGCGCGCGTCGATGGTGCGCTCGCCCATTGCCTGCTCCGGCGCCATGTACTGCGGCGTGCCCAGCGAGAGCCCCGTCTGCGTCATGCGCTGGCCCCCCGCCTGCTCGACCGCCAGCGCAATGCCGAAGTCGGCCACCAGCGCGTGCCCGTTCTGCAGCAGGATGTTCTCCGGCTTGATGTCGCGATGCACGACGCCGCGCTCGTGCGCGTAGTGCAGCGCGTCGGCCACCTCGCTGGCGATGCGGACCGCATCATCGACCGGCAGCTGGCGCTCGCGCTCCAGTCGCGCCCGCAGCGTCTCCCCTTCCACGCAGGGCATCACGTAGTAGAGCAGCCCGTCCGCGGAGCCCGAGTCGAAGAGCGGCAGGATGTGCGGGTGCTGGAGATTCGCCGTGGTCTTGATCTCCGCCAGGAAGCGCTCGGGGCCCAGCACCGCGGAGAGCTCGGGGTGCAGCACCTTGATCGCGACCTCGCGCTCGTGCCGGAGGTCATGCGCCAGCCACACCGTGGCCATGCCGCCCTGCCCCAGCTCGCGCTCGAGGCGGTAGCGCTCGGCCAGGGCGCTGGCGAGCCTGGTCAGATGGGCGTCGCTGAATGAGGGGGTCGTCATGGGCCTCGCACCAGCGCCGTCCAGCGCTGGTCGGCAGATGGGAAGTGGGGCGGGTTGCGCCTGGCCGCGTGATGCAGCAACGACGCGGGGCCCCTGACCACCGTGGAATATATGGCTGGCGGGCCGAGCGCGCCTCGGTCGAGCGGACCGGATGCGCGTTCGGGGCGGAGGCCGCTAAGAAGGTCGCGATTCGCGGCCCCGCAGGATGCGGCGGCGAGATGGCTACCGCGAGTGTTGACGCTCAGACCCCGCAGACACGGGTCTCCATGTCGTGCCAGTCACGAGCGGTCGCCTCGTTCGGGAGCCAGGTCGCCGACAGCCGGTCGCCCGCGTAGGACGCGTACGCCGCGACTTCATACGATGACCGGTCACCGAGCCAGCCCGCGCTCTCCGCGATCGGCGGCAGCACCGCCTGCTGCCCCGATGCAACGCTGTGCGGCAGCCTGAGCGCGAGCACCGCGTCCCACCAGTCGTAGAGCCGGCCCACGTCCTCAACCCTGAGCGGATCGTGCGCCTGGCAGCGGTCGATCGCCAGCGCCCACACGGCTCCCTGTGCGCGGTTCTGCTCGAATGCGTTCGTGAGATTGGTCCGCCTGCTCTCCGTGTCCAGCTCGCCGATGAAGGCGTAGGCCGGCACCGAGCGGGCACCGCCCGCGTCCACAGGGCTCTCGCAGCCGCCCTTCAGCAGCACCATGGCGGCAACACGGTCGCTGTGCAGGCGCGTGAGCCCGTATGCCACGCAGTTGCCGTTCGAGAACCCCTCGAGCAGCAGCGGAGCCGTGGCCAGCTCCGCCCGACCGCTCTGCGTGGCGAGCTGCGGCAGCGCCGCGAGGATCCTGTCGTACGTCCGCACGTCCTCCGGCTGCGGAGCGTTGCCCAGCTCCGCCGCGCCGAGCAGCGCCAGCCCGTACTTCTGCGCCAGCGCGAGCGCCCTCGGCCGGTCCGCCCGGATGATCGTGTTGACGAAGGCATTCCCGGTAGTGGTGTCGCCCCGCACGATCGGGCGTGTGTCCCCCTGGGCGCCGGGCAGCTCGAGCAGGCCCTGCGGGATCCGGTTGCCGGCAGCGATGCCTCGCTGGCCCTCCTGCGCGTGGATCCGACCTGGGACCCGCTGCGAGCCGATCCCCGCTTCGCGTCGCTGCTTCGCCGATACGCTGAATGACCTCGAGGCGCATGGGCGTCAGCCGCGGCGCGCTGCCTCGATCGCGGCCACGTCGATCTTCTGCATGGTCATCATGCACTCGAAGGCACGCTGTGCCTCGCTGCCGCCGGCCGCGAGCGCCTCCGTCAGCACGCGCGGAGTGATCTGCCAGGACAGGCCCCACCGGTCCTTGCACCAGCCGCACGCGCTTTCCTCGCCCCCGTTGCCGACGATCGCGTTCCAGTAGCGGTCCGTTTCCTCCTGGTCGTCCGTCGCGATCTGGAACGAGAAGGCCTCGCTGTGCTTGAAGGCCGGTCCGCCGTTGAGGCCGAGGCAGGGGATACCCACGACCGTGAACTCCACCGTCAGGACATCGCCCTCCTTGCCGCCGGGATAGTCGCCGGGCGCCTCGAACACGGCGCCCACGCTACTCTCCGGAAACGTGGCGGCGTAGAAGCGGGCCGCCTCGAGCGCGTCCTTCTCGAACCAGAGGCAAATCGTGTTCTTGGGCTTCATGTTCGTATACCCCCTGGTTGGAGTGCGCACGCCGGGAAGGGGCGAGTTGCCCCGGACGAGCCGGCGGACTCAGTTCTTTGCGATTTCCGCCACGTAGATCTCGCCGCCCTTCTCCCTGAACTCCCGCGCCTTCTCCTGCATTCCGGCCTCCGCGAACTCCCGCACCTCCGCCGAGATCTTCATGGAGCAGAACTTCGGCCCGCACATGCTACAGAAGTGCGCGACCTTCGCCCCCTCGGCGGGCAGCGTCTCGTCGTGGTACTCCCGCGCCGTGACCGGATCGAGCGCCAGGTTGAACTGGTCCTCCCAGCGGAACTCGAACCTGGCTTTGCTGAGCGCGTCGTCCCACTCCCGCGCCCGCGGGTGGCCCTTGGCGAGGTCGGCGGCGTGGGCGGCGATGCGGTAGGCGACGACGCCCTGCTTCACGTCGTCGCGATCGGGCAGCCCCAGGTGCTCCTTCGGCGTCACGTAGCACAGCATCGCGGTGCCGTACCAGCCGATCATGGCCGCGCCAATGGCGCTCGTGATGTGGTCGTAGCCGGGGGCGATGTCGGTGGTGAGCGGCCCGAGCGTGTAGAACGGCGCCTCGCCGCACCACTCGAGCTGCTTCTCCATGTTCTCCTTGATGAGGTGCATGGGGATGTGCCCCGGCCCCTCGTTCATCGTCTGGACGTCGTACTCCCAGGCGATGCGGTTGAGCTCGCCCTGCGTCCGCAGCTCGGCGAACTGCGCCTCGTCGTTGGCGTCCGCCACGGAGCCGGGGCGCAGCCCGTCGCCCAGCGAAAAGGCGACGTCGTAGGCCGCCATGATCTCGCAGATCTCGCGGAAGTGCGTGTAGAGGAAGTTCTCCTGGTGGTGTGCCATGCACCATTTGGCGAGGATCGAGCCGCCGCGGCTGACGATGCCCGTGACGCGGTTGGCCGTGAGCGGGATGTAGCGGAGCAGCACGCCGGCGTGCACGGTGAAGTAGTCCACGCCCTGCTCGGCCTGCTCGACGAGCGTGTCGCGGTAGGCCTCCCAGGTCAGGTCCTCGGCCACGCCGCCGACCTTCTCGAGCGCCTGGTAGATCGGCACGGTCCCGATCGGGACGGGGCTGTTGCGCAGGATCCACTGCCGCGTCTCGTGGATGTTCTTCCCCGTGGACAGGTCCATGACCGTGTCCGCGCCCCAGAGCGTGGCCCAGCGCAGCTTCTCGACCTCCTCCTCGATCGAGGAGGCGACGGCGCTGTTCCCGATGTTCGCGTTGATCTTCACCTTGAACGCGCGCCCGATGATCATGGGCTCGAGCTCCGGGTGGTTCACGTTCGACGGGATGATCGCCCGGCCGCGCGCCACTTCGGAGCGCACGAAGTCGGCCGGCAGCCCCTCGCGCAGCGCGATGTACTCCATCTCGGGCGTGATCTCGCCGCGGCGGGCGTAGTGGAGCTGGGTGACGCGGGCGCCGGGCAGGGCGCGCAGCACGGGGCGGAGCAGCGAGGCGGGCATCTCGGCGGCGCCGTTCCGCCCGGCGGCGCGGGGTCCCCCCCCGTTTCCACGATCGCCGTTGTCGTTGGGCGACGCCATGGCGGGATCGGCCGTCGTGGCGCGCCGCGCGACCTCCGCCTCCAGGGCGCGCGCCTCCTCCACGTCGCCGCGGGCCAGGGTCCAGTCCCGGCGCAGCGGCGGCAGCCCTGCCCGCACGTCCACCCCCTGCGGCCCGCTCGTGTCGTAGACGCGGAGCGGCGGCTCGCCGCCGGAGAGCGCGATCTCGCGCATCGGCACGCGCACGCCGCGCGGGCCGGCCACGTGGACCCGCGTCGAGCCGGGGTAGGCGTGGGCGAAGCCGTGCGCGTCGGCAGTCTCGGGCGTGGGCGCGTGGGTCGTGCTGCGGTCCATGACGCTGCTCCTTTCGTGCTGCGGCGAAATGCGGCGGCCGCCGGGCGTCGGGAACCCAAAAAGCGCGGCGCGCCGCTCCGGAGGGGGCGGCGCGCCGCAGGGTGGGATACTCGGATCCCCGCCCGCCGGGCATCGTCGCCGCGCTCCCTCCGCCGGTCTCAACCGGATCAGGTTCCAAGGGTCGTTCTCTCAATCCCGGCGGCGGGCCGGGATACCCCTGGCGGCTATGGACAAGGATAGTGGAGGGTGTCGGTCGAGGCCAGTGCGGGCCTCGAACTGCAACGGCGGGTGGGGGTGCGGGTGAGCGTGGGGGTGGGGGTGGGGGCACGACGGGGGAGCTACGGGTGGGGGCGCCCGCTGCCTCCGGCGGATCGGCCCGGACGTTCCTGCCGGTCGGCGCATGGGAGCGCCGCGGGCGATCCTCCGTGCGGGCGAGGTGGGCGGGATGGCTGGCGTGGAAGGCGGCGCTGGGGGGCGGGCTGGTCCCTCCGGGTGCACAACCCGCCGCTCGTTCCCCTCCGGCGCACGGGGGGCCGATTGTGCACCCCATGCCGGCGCAACTCGCCGCTCGTTCCCTCCGGCTTCATCGAGTGGCAGGTTGGGACGGCTCCGCGTGTCTGGGCGCACTCTCGGTTCCGGACCGCCGCCGAGGGGCGGGTTGTGCAGAATCCTCGGTTCCTTCTCAGCGCGCTGATAGACCCCGCGCTCCGGCCTACGCCGGACCGCCGCTGGGGCTGCGGGCGCGCACCATGCCGGAGCTCGCCGGTCCGGAGCGCGTCCGCGCGTCGTAGGGCGCGGTACGCACGCTCAGCCCCACCCGCTGTTCGTACTTCCGACGGTCAGGCTCTCAGCAGGGCGACCCACATGGCGTCCACCAGCATGTGCGTGATGGCGGACGCGGTGGTCCGTCGGGTGCGCAGGTAGACCCAACCGTAGGCGATGCCGGCCAGGGTGGCGAGCACGACGTAGCGCGGGTCGGGCAGGTGGGCGAGGCCGAAGATCACGGCCGCGCCGAGCAGGCCTCCCCACGGGCCGACCCACTCGACCAGCAGCCCCTGGATCATCCCCCGGAACAGCAGCTCCTCGGGCAGCGCCGTGGTGAGGTAGATGAGCAGGGCGGAGAGGAGCGCGGGGCCGGCGTGCTGCTGCGTCGCCTTCCACTGGATGAAGTGGGTCAGGAACCCGATCGGCAGCGCGACCACGGCGAAGGCGAGGAACGCGAGCAGGGCCCGTCCGATGTCGGCCGGGCGCAGCGCGAAGCTGTAGCCGAGGTCGAGGTGCCGCACGACCGTGAACAGGTAGAGCGCGTCGAGCAGCCCGAAGAAGCGCGCCGCGTCGTAGCCGACCGGCCCGGGCACGGGGATGGCCGGCAGCACGCGCAGCTCGACCGGCAGCCAGAGAACGGCGATGGCGGCGAGCTCCCGCAGCGGCGGCCGGCCCGTACGGGTGGCGCCGGGCGCGAGCAGCAGCGCGGGGAGCAGCAGGTAGGCGGGCCAGAGGGCGACGGCGCGCGCCGGGTCCTTCAGCCACGCGCTGTAGCCGGCCGCCACCGCGCCGAGCACGAGCGGCCCGGCCAGGATCCGGACCCAGCGGCCGTGCACCGCCGCGCGCAGGCGGGCCACCGTACCCGGCACGGATGGCCCGATGTAGGCGGCGGCGAGCGCGGAGCCGAGGGCGAGGCCAGGCAGCGTCGCCCACTCGGGCGAGGTGCGCATGAGCAGCACGACGAGCGCGACCCAGAGGGCGGTCGGCACGAACCGGGCGACGGCCGGCGCCGTTTCCCACGCCACGTCGGGGTCTTCCGGGATCGGTCCCGGAGCTTCGGGCGTCTGATTCACGGCGGGCAAGATGCAGCCTCCCGTGATTTCCTGCCATGCCCCGGCGCCTCGATGCAAGAAAACCGGCCGGAAGCCTCGTAGAGGGCTCCCGGCCGGTTCCGTCGCGGGCGCCGGCGCTGCCCCGGGGGGCCCGGCGCTACGCCAGGCGCCGGCGCTTACGCGGGGTGGTTCATCGGTCCGCTGCCGAACAGCCGGGCCGGCGCGGGGACGAGGCCCTCGGGGAAGACCAGCGTCCCCTCCTTCAGGCTGGCGCCGCGCAGCGCGATCGCCAGCACCTCGCCCAGATCCGCCGCGGGATGGAACTTCAGGTGCTCGCGCACCTCCTCCGGCAGGTCGTCGAGGTCCGGCTCGTTGTCGGCCGGCAGGATGATCTCCCGGATCCCGGCGCGGTACGCACCGAGCACCTTCTCCTTCAGGCCGCCGATCGGCAGCACGCGGCCGGTCAGCGTGATCTCGCCCGTCATCGCGACGTCGTTGCGCACCGGCCGCCCGGACAGCGCGGAGACGAGCGCCGTCGCCATGGTCACGCCCGCCGACGGCCCATCCTTCGGCACCGCGCCGGCCGGGACGTGGATGTGGATCTCGAGGTCCTTCAGGTTCTCCTCGGGGATCCCGAGCGGATCGTGGTGCGTCTTGGCGTAGGTCAGCGCCGCGCGCGCGGACTCCTTCATCACGTCGCCGAGCTGGCCCGTGAGGATCAGGTTGTCCTTGCCCTTCGAGACGCTCCCCTCGACGAACATGATGTCGCCGCCCATGGGCGTGTAGTACATGCCCGTGGACACGCCCACGGCGTCCTCGGGCGCCGCGTGCTCGGGGTGCACCCGCGGCCGGCCGAGCAGCGGCTGCACGTCCGCCGCGTCCACCTCGACCCGTGCCGTCTCGCCGGAGGCGACGCGCCGGGCCGCCTTGCGGGCCAGCTTGCCCAGCTCGCGCTCCAGCTGACGGACGCCCGCCTCGCGGGTGTACTCGCTGATCACCCGCTCGACCGCCGACTCCCGGACCTCCAGCTTCTCCGCTGTGAGTCCGTTCTCCTCCAGCTGCCGCGGCAGCAGGTAGCGCTTGGCGATCTCCAGCTTCTCCTGCTCCGTGTAGCCGGCGAAGTCCACCCGCTCCATCCGGTCGAGCAGCGGGCCCGGGATCCGATCCAGGAAGTTGGCCGTGGCGATGAACAGCACCTCCGACAGGTCGAACGGCGTGCCGAGGTAGTGGTCCACGAACGCGTGGTTCTGCGCCGGGTCCAGCACCTCGAGGAGCGCCGCCGACGGGTCGCCCTGGAGCGACACGCCCAGCTTGTCCACCTCATCCAGCAGGAACACCGGGTTCTTCGTGCCCGCCTGCCGCAGCCCCTGGATGATGCGCCCGGGCATCGCGCCGACGTACGTGCGGCGGTGCCCGCGGATGTCCGCCTCGTCGCGCGCGCCGCCCAGCGCGATGCGCACGTACTTGCGGCCCAGCGCCCGCGCGATCGACTTCGCGATCGACGTCTTGCCCACGCCGGGCGGACCGACGAACAGCAGGATCGGGCCACGCCCGACCGCCCGCGCCTTCGCGCTCGCCTGCTTGGACTCCACGCTCGGCGCCGGCCACCTCTCCGCCTCGCCCTCCGACGGCTCATCCTCGTCCGCCGCGGAGTCCGCCTCCGGCGACGTGGCTGCCGCGCCACCGTCGCCTGCGGCAGCCTCCGGCGCCGCCGACGGAGCCGCCTCGGCCGCCGCCGCCTCGGCCTGCTCCATCTGGAGCTTGCGGACCGCCAGGAACTCGAGCACGCGGTCCTTCACGTCCTCGAGGCCGTAATGGTCCTCCTCGAGCACGTGCTCCGCCACGCCGAGGTCGATCTTGTCCTCCGTCCGCTCCGACCACGGCAGCTCCAGCACCGTGTCCAGGTAGGTCCGGATCACCTGGTACTCCGCCGACTGCGGGTGCGTCCGCTCCAGCCGGCCGAGCTCGCGCTCGACCTCCTTCCGCGACTCCTCCGGCATCTCCAGCGCCTCGACCCGCGCGCGGAGCTCCGCCACGTCGCCCTCGCCCTCGTCGCCGAGCTCCTTCTGGATGGCCTTCATCTGCTCTCGGAGCAGCATCTCACGCTGCTTCTCGCCCAGCTCCTCCTGCACCTTCTGCTGGATGTCCTGCTGCGCCTCCAGCCGCAGGAGGTCGCGCTCCACCGCGACCAGAACCCGCCGCATCCGATCCTCCACCCCGAACGTCTCCAGCAGCCGCTGCTTCTCCGCCGCCGGCACGTCCAGGTAGAAGGCGACGAGGTCCGCGAACGCGCCGGGCGCCTCCACCCCCTGCACCAGCTGGCTCAGCGCCTCCGCCGGGATGCCCCGGCGCGTGCCGAGCTCCGCCGCCCGCTCCCGCAGCTCCCGGTCGAGCGCCGCGAACGCCGCGTCCTTCGCGTCCGCCGGCTCCTGCTCCGCCACCGGCGTCACGTGCGCCTGCAGCATCCCCTCGCCCACCTGCTCGTAATGCGCCGCCAGCGCCCGCCGCTCACCCTGGATCAGCAGCTGCAGCCCGCCGCGCGTGCGCTGCGCCTGGACGATCCGCACCACCACGCCCACCTGGTTCAGCACCTCGGGCGTCGCCTCGTCCACGTTCTCACGCTGACACGACGCGAACATCAGACGGTCCGCTGCCAGCGCCTTCTGTATCCCTTCCACCGTGCCCGGCCGCCCGGCCGTGATCGGAACGGCCACGCCCGGGAAGACTACCGTCTCCCGCAGCGGCAGCACCGGCAGCATCAGTCGATCTCCCATGTCCATCCCCTTTTCCATGCGCGTTCGCACCGGCGATCCGGCAGGAAGCCGGTGACCCCGCTCCATCCTCAAGCAGCATTCTTGCCAGCCCCGCGTGCCCGCGAAATCCGGCGTCCTGCCGCGAAATTCCCGTTGTTCAGTGTGTATTGAAATATAACAGCTCCCGGGCCGAAATGGCAGCCCCCGGGAACAACTGCCCGATCGGCAGCGGGGCGGTCCCTTCGCCGCCCGTCCGCCGTCGGCTGTCCACCCGCTGACCCTCTTCCGGGCTCCTCGCTGTCTCACATGGGTTCCGCCGGCCGGCGGCGGCTCGAAACCCCGTGTGCGGGTGCTTGTGCACGCTTGCGCGACCGGCTTGCGTTCCCGCGCAAAGGGGTCCCGAAAACGGCCGCGCGCCAGCGGTCCACCCGCACCCGCACACGGGTCCAATCCTCACCCACTCGGAGCCCACTCGGCATAGCGAGGAACCCTTCTCCGCCGCTCCGGCTCACTTCACCCGAGTGGGGGAGTGGGGGACGCTCGCGGCGGCGTCGGGCGCGCGGGTTGCGGCGGCCCCAGCCGGCGGGACCGTGGACGCGAACGGCAGGTCCCGACCGCCATGGGCGCATCGGTGCGGCAGCCGCGGTGAACTCCCCACCCGTACCCTGGCGCGGAGACGGTTGGGGAGTTGACCGCGCTATTCGTTGTCAACTCCCCACGGGTCGGAGGTCCATGGGAAGGATTGGGGACTTTACCGCGCTATTCGCAGGCAAGTCCCCAAGCGTCCATTCCACGGCCGAAGGGTGGGGACTTTCCTACCCTCGCGGGCCAATGCGACCCGGCCCAGCCAGCGGAGGCCGCGCTGGCCCCGCCAGCGGACGCCGCGCCGGCCCCGCCAGTGGACGCCGCGCTGGCCCCGCCAGCGGACGCCGCCCCGGCCCCGCCAGCGGATGCCGGTCCGGCGTCTCCCACTCCCGCATTCCCCCGCTCGGGGCGGTAGCGGTGTGTGGAAGCGCGCCGGACCGGTGCTGCCGAGGCTCAGTGCTGCGAGCCGTTCCAGCGGCCCTGCTGCTGGCCATCGCGGCCGTGCTGCTGGCCGCCCTGCCGCTGCCCGTCCTGGCGGCCGGTCCACTGGCCGTTCTCGCGGGCGTGCCCGGCGCGCTGCTTCATCTGCTCGCGCATCCGGCTGACGTTCGCGTCGAAGGTGCGGCGCTGGCCGGAGTCGAGCACGCCGCGGATGTCCTTGAGCTCCCGCTCGCGGATCTTCCGCATCTGGTCGCGGCTCTTCTCGGTGCGCTGGAAGACCTTGCGGGCGGCGTCGTCGTCGCCACGCTGGTGGTCGGCGCGGGCCTCCTGGATGGCGGGCCGCATGCGCTCCCGGAGCTGCTTGGTCTGGTCCGCGTAGTGCTCGCGGATCTGCTGGATGCGCGAGCGCTGGCCGGAGCTCAGGTCGATGCCGCGGAAGAGGCTCTGGCCGAGCCGCTGTCCGGGCCCGCGGTCCTGCCGGGCGCCCTGCTCGGCGCGCGCGCGGCCGTGGGGGGACTGGGCGGCGAGCATGGGGGCCGCCCCGAGGGTGAGGGCCAGCGCGAGGCCGGCCATGGGAATGCGTCGCATGTGTCCTCCTGGTGTTGCGGGGCCGCCGTCCGGTGGCCGCCGCGCCTGGTTGCGCCGCGTGGGGGAGGACCGTCGCGATCCTCTGGCAACCCCTCGCGAGATGAACGTAACCCCGTGTGGATAAACGCTCGATTAACGCGGGATGGGGGATGCGTGACACGGGAGGTGGATGCGGCAAGCGACGCCGCCGTCGGGCGTGGAAGGGCGGACGAACCCCGCATCCCGACCCCCGCATCACCGGGGGGATGGGCGGTCGGCGGGTGCGGTCCGGGCGGGCAGGGTGGCGGTAAAGGTGGTTCCTTCGGGGCCGGTCTCCTGGAGGCGGAGCGTGCCGCCGTGGGCCTCGGCGATCCAGCGGGCGATCGGCAGGCCGAGGCCGGCGCCGCCGACCTCGTCGGAGGCGCGGACCTCCTCGGCGCGGTAGAAGCGCTCGAACACGCGCTCGCGGGCGGCGGCGGGAATCCCCGGCCCGGTGTCGCGCACGGAGATCCGCACCATGGCGTCGTCCGGCTGCGCGGTCACCCTCACGCGGCCGCCGGGTGGCGTGTACTTGAGCGCATTGTCCACGAGGTTGGAGAGCATGCGGCGGAGCAGCCCCTCATCCCCCTCGACGACCAGCGGCGGCGGGGCCTCGACGGTGAGGTCGACGCCGCGCTGCTCGGCCACGCGCCCGAGGGAGCGGCCGGTGTCGCGGAGCAGCTCCGCGAGCTGGACGGGCTCGCGGCGGAGCGCCTGCTCGCCGGCGTCGGCGCGGGCGAGGGTGAAGAGGTCGTCCACGATGGTGGAGAGGCGGATGGCCTCCTCGGAGATCACGCCGAGGGTCTCGCGGTACTCGGCGCCGGGCCGCTCGGCCCTCGAGAGGGCGACGTCGGCCTCGGCCCGCAGCACGGCCACGGGCGTGCGCAGCTCGTGCGCCGCGTCTGCCATGAAGCGGCGCTGCTGCTCGAACGCGTCGTGCAGGCGCCCGAGCAGCAGGTTGAGCACGGAGGCGAGCTCGGCCAGCTCGTCGCCGGAGGCGGGCACGGGCAGGCGGTCCTCGAGCGTGGCGGCGCCGATGCGGGAGGCGCGCCGCGTCATGGCGGCGACGGGCGCGAGGCTCTGGCGTGCCAGCAGGTAGCTGCCGAGCCCCGCGAGCAGGATGCCGAGCGGGATGGCCAGCAGGAACGCCATGCGGGCGGCGGCGAGCAGCGCGTCCTCCTCGCGCGTGGAGCCGAGGACGGCCACCGTGAAGCCGCCGGGCCGGCCGCGCGGCGGGCGCAGCTCGCGGACGTAGGCGCGCACGTGCGCGGTGCCGGGCGCCGGCGGCGGCAGCACGGCGCTCCCGCCGGCGCGGAGCACCGCCTGGAGCGTCGTGGGCGCGAGCGGCGGCAGCAGGAACGGCGCGCGCGTGGGGCCGACCGGCGGCACGCGGGAGGCGGCCACGAGCCGGTCGCCCTGGTAGAAGAGGACCCGCCGGTCGGCGAAGCGGAGCCGGTCCGCGGCTTCGTTGAGCGCGGACGCGCGCGCGGAGTCGGGGACGCCCTGCGCCACCACCCGCATGCTGGAGAGGGCGGTTCGGGCCGTCTCGGCCAGGTCGCGCTCGGTCCTGCGGGAGAGGAAGCGGGCCAGGAGCGAGTAGGAGGTGGCGGCCGTCGCCAGGAGCACCACGGCCACGACCGCGGTGGACCAGAGGGTGAGGCGGACCCGCACGGGCAGCGAGCGCTTCATCCGGCGCCGTCCGGCTCGAGGACGTAGCCCGCGCCGCGGCGGGTCTGGATCAGTCCCGCGGCGTCGCCTTCGGCGAGCTTGCGGCGGAGCCGGTTGATGTAGACCTCGATCAGGTTGCTGGCGGGGTCGTAGCGCTCGTCCCAGACGTGGTCGGAGATCTCGGCGCGCCCGATGACGCGGCCCGGGTTGCGGACGAAGTACTCGAGCAGCGCGTACTCCTTGGTGGTCAGCTCCATCGGCTCCCCGCCGAGCGTGGCGCGCTGCGCGGCGGGATCGAGGGTGAGCGGCCCGATCTCGAGGGTGGCCGGAGCCACCGCCTCGCCGCGCCTGAGCAGCGCCCGCAGCCGGGCGAGCAGCTCCTCGAAGGAGAACGGCTTGGTCAGGTAGTCGTCCGCGCCCGCGTCGAGGCCGCGCACCCGGTCGGCCACGGCGTCGCGGGCGGTCAGCATCAGGATGCGCGCGGGGTTCTCGCGCTCCCGCAGCCGGCGCGCCACCTCCATGCCGTCGGGCTCGGGGATCCCGATGTCCAGCACGATGGCATCGTAGGGGTTGACGTTGCCGAGGAAGAGCGCGTCCTTGCCGGTGCGCGCCACGTCCACGGCGTACGCGTTCTCGCGCAGCCCCTTCTCGAGGATTCGCGCGAGTCGGACATCGTCCTCCACCACCAGCACCCGCATCGCTGCCTCCCCGGCCCCGGCGCGCGGCGGAACGGCCGCCGGCCACGGGACCATTGACTATCCGCGCCCGCGGAGCGCATGGATAGGGTCCCCTCTGCAGCGCGGCGGTACCGCCATCCCCCGGCCAGGAGCGTCCCGTGCCCACGCGTCCCGAGACCCTGTACACCCAGGAGATCCGCTTCGCCGTCGTAATGTACGGTGGCGTGTCGCTCGCGATCTACATGAACGGCATCGCGCAGGAGCTCCTGCGCATGGTGCGCGCGACGGCGCCGGACCCGCGCGACCCCGGCCGCGTGCTCCTCGCGGACGAGGAGCTGGACGGCTCGGAGCGGGCGTACCGCAAGCTGGGGCAGATCCTCAGCCGGGGCGAGCCGCTGCCGGAGCGGGCGGAGGCGGCCTCCGACGCGCCGATCCGGACCCGCTTCGTGGTCGACGTGATCTCGGGCACCTCCGCCGGCGGCATCAACGGGATCTTCCTGGCCAAGGCGCTGGCCAACGCGCAGTCGCTCGACGGGCTGCGCCGGCTGTGGATCCGCGAGGGCGACCTCGCGCGGCTGCTGAACGACCGCGCCTCGGTCGCCGACCTCTCGCCGCTCGCGCCCTCCGTGCCCCCGCGCGCGCTGCTGAACGGCGAGCGCATGTACGTCGAGCTGCTCCGGGCGTTCCGCGGGATGGAGGCAGGCGCGCCGGACGGGGCCGCAGGCGCGCCGTGGACGCGCGCCGGCGCGGGCGCCGTGGTGTCGCCGTTCGTCGATGAGCTCGACCTGTTCGTCACCACCACGGACATCCGCGGCACCGTCGTGCCGCTCCGGCTCACCGACGAGGTGGCGCGCGAGCTCCGCTACCGCGACGTCTTCCACTTCCGCTACCGGCCCGGCAGCCCGCAGGCCGCCGGCGCCACCGGGCGCAACGACTTCGCGGCCAGCGAGAACCCGGTGCTCGCCTTCGCCGCCCGCTGCACCTCGTCCTTTCCCTTCGCCTTCGAGCCGATGCGGGCCGACACGGCCAGGCGGCTGCTGCGCCTGTTCCCGGGGCCGGCCGCCGCGTCCGAGCGGCCGGTGGACGCGGCCGCGCTGCGCCAGTACCTGCGCGGCTTCTCGTCGCCCGCTGCGGATGGGGCGGAGGTGGTCGAGCGCTCCTTCGGCGACGGCGGCTATCTCGACAACAAGCCGTTCAGCTACGCCATCGATGCGCTCTCGCACCGGCGCGCGGCGCTGCCCACCCAGCGCAAGCTCGTCTACGTGGAGCCCGACCCCGAGCACCCGGAGCTGGCCGGCCAGGCCGCGGCGCCGCCCGACGCGCTGGAGAACGTGCAGGCCGCGCTGCTCGGGATCCCCCGCTACGAGGCGGTCCGGGAGGACCTCCAGCGGGTGCTGGCCCGCAACCGTCTGGTGACACGCGTGGACTCGATCCTGGCCGGCGCGGAGGAGGACGCGCCGCACGCCGGCATCGGCCCTCGCACCCACACCCTCTCGGGGGAGAGCTACGCGGACAGCGACCTCTCCGTCATGATCCGCCAGTATGGCATCGGCTACGGCGGCTACCACCGGCTCAAGGTGGCCGCGGTCAGCGATTTCCTCGCGGATGTCTTTGCCTGCGCTGGCGGGCTCGACACCGGCTCTGACGAGTGGTACGGCGTGCGCTATCTCGTCCGCGCCTGGCGCGACGCGCACTACGTCCACTACCGCTCCGAGGACGAGACCGGCCGCAAGCGGACAATGAACGCCTTCCTGTTGCGCTACGACCTGGACTACCGCGTGCGGCGCCTGGCCTACCTCAGGACCCGGCTGGACGAGGTGACCGCAGGCGCCGGCCGGCTGTACGAGGCGCTGGTCCAGGAATCGGGCGCCCCCGCGCACGACGCGCTCAGGGAGCGGCTGTTCGCGGTCCTGGCCGGTGTGGACGCCGCGCTCTCCCTCCTCACCGCCGAGCGCGAGGCGCTGCTCCACGGCCACGAGGCGACGATCCCCGCGGAGGATTCCGCGGCCGCCGACTGGCTTCTCGTCCCGCCGCCGGCTGCGGGCGCCGCGGCCAGGGACTCGCTCGCGGCCGGCGTGGCGGCCACGGGGGTGACGGGCGAGCTGCTCCGTGAGCTGCTGGCGCTCGACACGGACGAGGAGCGGCGCGCCTCCGCCGAGTGGCTGCTCGGCGTACGCGAGACTCCGGAGCCGGACCCCGGCCCGGGCCGGCCGGCGCGGCTCGAGAGGGTGGCGCCGGCGCTGCCCGGCGCGCTGCCGCGCCGGCCGACGGAGCCCGCCGCCTTCGAGCGGCTGGCCGCGTCGATCGCCGACCGCATCGAGCGCGCGACCATGGCGGCCGGCCGCGTCGCCGGGACGGTCATGGGCGAGGACGCGGTGGGCCGCCTGGCGCGCCGCCTCTACGATGAGTTCGAGGCCATCGACCTCGTCGCCTATCCGCCGCTGTACGCGACCGAGGCGGGCGGCGAGCTGGACCGTGTGGACGTCTTCCGCGTCAGCCCCGAGGACGCCACGTCCCTGGTCGCCGACCCTGTCGATGCCCGCCGCAAGCTGGGCGGCGCGAGCTTCTACCACTTCGGCGCCTTCCTGGAGGAACGCTGGCGCCGGAACGACATCCTGTGGGGCAGGCTGGACGGCGCCGAGCGCCTCGTCGCGACGGTGGTCCCGCGCGCACACGCCGGCCTGCGCGCCGCGCTGGTGCGGGAGGCGCAGGTCCCGATCGTGGCCGCCGAGCTCCGCAGCGCGGGCGCCGAGGTGCTCGGGCCGGTGGCCGCGCGCGCCCACACGCTGACCGATGCGGAGCTCTTCGATGCCTTCCGCACCGACTACGAGCTCGACCGCCACCTCGACCCGGCCGGCAGCCTCCGCTCCGTGGGCCGCTCCACCACCATCATCGGCCGCATGCTCGACGACCTGGCCGACCGGCGCGCCCGCGCCGCGCGGCCGCTCGCCGTCTGGGTGACCCGCCTGGGACGGACCTTCGCCGCCATGGTCGAGCTGGCCACCCCCGGAAGCTTCGCCCGGATCGGCGGAGCCCAGGTCGTGGCGCTCCTCTACCTCGCGGAGCTCCTCCTGCTGGGCGGCGGCTACGTGCTCGGCCAGCGCGAGGCCGTGGTGCTCGCGGCCAAGCTCCTCGCGCTCACGCTCGGCGCCCACACGCTGGTCACCCTGCTCGCGCTCTTCATCCGCGCGCCCCGCGGGCTACGCTGGGCCGCGTACGCCGTGGGACTGGCGATCCCGGTGGCCATCGGGTTCCTCTTCGGACGCGCCGTGCGCGGCCCGATCCCCGCCGCCGACGCCGTCGCCGGTCGGGCGTGGGCGTTCGTCCGCGGCCTGGCCGCCCTCGCGCCCCGCCGCGCGGTGGCCACGCTCCTCGGCCTCGCCGCGCTGGCGCTGCTCCCGCCCGCGTTCCGCACGGTCCACGGCCTGTGGACCCGGACCGGCGGCCGCCTCGTCCGCGCTGGCCGACGCCGCTTCTCCGCCTGGCGCGGCCGCCGCCGCCGCGCGGCCCCCGCGCCCGGCACTCCCGCCGGCGTCGCCGGCCTGCACCCCCAACCCGGCGTCGGCGCCGTGGCCGTGACCCGCCCTGGCCTGCTGCGCCGCTTCTGGCCGTTCGGCCGCCGCCCCTGATGGGCGCCGGCGGCCGCTTGTCTACCGCCCGCTGCCGTCCCATTCTGCTCGGACGGATGCACGGCTAAGGAGGGGGCATGGCCACGACCGAGGCACACACCGTCCGCGCGCCGCGTGGCGCCGAGCGCACCTGCAAGGGGTGGACGCAGGAAGCGGCGATGCGGATGCTCATGAACAACCTGGATCCCGAGGTCGCGGAGCGGCCGGAGGACCTCGTCGTCTACGGCGGCACGGGGCGGGCGGCGAGGAGCTGGGAGGCGTACGAGGCCATCGTGCGCACGCTCCGCGACCTCGAGGATGACGAGACGCTGCTCGTCCAGTCGGGCAAGCCGGTGGGCGTCTTCCGCACCACGCCGCACGCGCCCCGCGTCCTCATTGCCAACGCCAACCTGGTCGGCCGCTGGGCCAGCTGGGAGTACTTCCGGGAGCTCGAGCGGCAGGGCCTCATCATGTACGGCCAGATGACCGCCGGCTCCTGGATCTACATCGGCACGCAAGGCATCCTCCAGGGCACCTACGAGACCTTCGGCGCCGTGGCCCGGAAGCACTTCGGCGGCTCGCTGCGCGGCCGCTGGCTGCTCACCGGCGGCATGGGCGGCATGGGCGGCGCGCAGCCGCTCGCGGCCACCATGAACGAGGCCGCGATCCTCGTCGTCGAGGTCGATCCCGCCCGCATCGAGCGCCGCGTCTCGACCGGCTACTGCGACCGCATGACGGCCGATCTCGACGAGGCGCTCGCCTGGGTGACCCGCGCCGCGGAGACCGGCGAGCCGCTGTCCGTCGGGCTCATCGGCAACTGCGCCGACGTGCTGCCCGAGCTCGCCCGCCGCGGCGTCGTCCCCGACGTGCTCACCGACCAGACCTCGGCCCACGACCCGCTGAACGGCTACGTCCCCGCCGGCCTCTCGCTCGCGCAGGCCGCCCGCCTGCGCGAGCGCGACCCGGAGGATTACGTCCGCCGCGCGCGCGCCTCCATCGCCCGCCACTGCGAGGCCATGGTCGCGCTCATGCGCGCGGGCGCCGTGACCTTCGACTACGGCAACAACCTGCGGGGCGAGGCGGCGGAGGCGGGCTACGGGGAGGCGTTCGCCTTCCCCGGCTTCGTGCCCGCCTACATCCGGCCGCTCTTCTGCGAGGGCAAGGGCCCCTTCCGCTGGGCGGCCCTCTCCGGCGAGGCGGCCGACATCCACCGCACGGACGACCTGGTGCTCGAGCTCTTCCCCGAAGACGAGCACCTGGCGCGCTGGATCCGCCTGGCGCGCGAGAAGGTCCAGTTCCAGGGGCTGCCCGCCCGCATCTGCTGGCTCGGCCAGGGCGACCGCGCGAAGTTCGGCGTGGCCATCAACGACCTCGTCGCGAGCGGCGAGATCGCCGCCCCGATCGTGATCGGGCGCGACCATCTGGACACGGGAAGCGTCGCCTCCCCGTACCGCGAGACGGAGTCGATGAAGGACGGTTCCGACGCCATCGCGGACTGGCCGATCCTGAACGCGCTGCTGAACACCGCCTCCGGCGCCAGCTGGGTCAGCTTCCACCACGGCGGCGGCGTGGGCATCGGCAACTCGCTCCACGCCGGCCAGGTGCTGGTGGCCGACGGCACGGACGAGATGAGGGAGCGCATCGAGCGCGTGCTCACGAACGATCCCGGCATCGGCGTCGCGCGCCACGCGGACGCGGGCTACGAGGAGGCGGTCGAGACGGCCCGCGCCCACGGCATCCGCCTGCCGATGATCGAGACCTGATGGCGACGCACCCGCCGCCGGCCCGCCGGCGCGCCGCGCCCGCCCGCGGCTGAGCGCATGCCGATCCTCGTCCCCGACCTGCTCTACGTCCATGGCCGCTTCCTGCCCGGACTGGCCGTGGACTGCGACGCCGCCACCGGCCGCATCCGCCGCGTCGGCCCGACCGAGGCGCTCGTCTCCGCCGGCAGCCCGGAGACGCTGCTCGCGGGCGGCCCCGCCGCGGAGCTGGGGCCCGACGCCACCGCCGCCGAGTTCCTCGAGGACCGCGACGCCACGGAGCGCCTCCCCGGCCGCGCGCTCCTGCCCGGCTTCGTGAACGCCCACTCGCACGCGTTCCAGCGCCTCATCCGCGGCCGCACCCAGTGGCGCCCGGCCGACCGGCCCGAGGCCGACTTCTGGAGCTGGCGCGAGGCCATGTACGGCGCCGCTCAGATCCTCTCCCCCGACGACGTCTTCCACGCCAGCCGCTTCGCGTTCCTCGAGATGCTGCGCGCCGGCTTCACCAGCGTGGGGGAGTTCCACTACCTGCACCGCGATCCCTCGGGCGAGCCGTACGCCGAGCCGAACGAGCTGGCGCGGCGGGTGCTCGACGCCGCGGGCGAGGTCGGCATCCGCATCGCGCTGCTGCAGGTCTGCTACGCGGCCGGCGGCATCGGCCGGCCGCTCGGCGAGGCGCAGCGCCGCTTCGCCACGCCCGACCTGGACGGCTTCCTGGCCGGCTGCGAGGCCCTCGGCCGCGCCGTCGAGGATCGCCCGCTCGCCTCCCTCGGCGTGGCGCCGCACAGCGTGCGCGCCGTGCCCCGGGACTGGCTCGCGCCCCTTCACGCCTGGGCCGCGCAGCGCCGCCGGCCGTTCCACATCCATGCGAGCGAGCAGCGCGCAGAGGTCGAGGCCGCGCTCGAGGCCTACGGCCTCCGGCCGCTGGCGCTGCTCGCCGA
This sequence comes from uncultured Gemmatimonadales bacterium, assembly GCA_963708135.1. Lineage (GTDB taxonomy): Bacteria > Gemmatimonadota > Gemmatimonadetes > Longimicrobiales > RSA9. The sequence goes on from OY970192.1 coordinate 4,517,002, forward strand.
GGAGGGCGTGCTCGACGCGCGCACGACGGCCGTCCACGCCACGCACATCGACGAGGAGGAGATCCGGCTGCTGGCGCGGTCCGGCGCCACCGTCTGCGCCTGCCCGACCACCGAGCGCGACCTGGGCGACGGCTTCCTCCCCGGTGCCTCCCTCCTCGCGGCCGGCGTGCCGGTCGCGCTCGGCAGCGACAGCCAGACCGTGATCGACCCGCTCGAGGAGATGCGGCTCCTCGAGTACCACGAGCGCCTGCGCGCCGAGCGCCGCGTGCTGCTCGCCGCGCCCGCCCCCGACCACCCCGACCGCGTGGAGGTGGCCGGCACGCTCCTCCGCGCCGGCACGGTGGCCGGCGCGCGCTCTCTCGGCCTCGAGGCCGGCGAGATCCGCGACGGCGCGCTGGCGGACCTCGTCGCCTTCGACCTCGCTCACCCCGCGCTCGCGGGGTGGACCGAGGAGACGCTCGCGGCGATGATCGCCCTGTCCGCGCCGCCCGCCGCGATTCGCGACGTCTGGGTCGCGGGGGTCCGCCGCGTCGAGGGCGGCCGCCACACGCTCGATGCATCCGCCGCACTCTCCTTCCGCGAGGTGGCCGGCCGGCTGCTCGGAGACACCGCGTGAGCGCAGCCCGTCCGGTGACGCCCGGCCGACCCGCCGCCGCCCTCCTGGCCCTCCTCCTCGCCGGGGCCGCCCGGCCGCTCGCGGCGCAGCGCGAGCCGCTCACGGGGTTCACGCCGCAGGGCTCGGCCGCGGAGCGCGCGCTGGAAGCCGACGCCGTGGCCCGGATCGCGCCGGCCGAGCTCGACTCGTTCTCGTACGCGCTGACGCGCCGGCCCCATGTGGCGGGCTCGCCCGAGCAGGCCGCCACCCGGGACTGGGTGCTCGACCACACGCGCGACTGGGGGCTCCGCAGCGAGTCGAAGGGCTACAGCGTCTACCTGCCGTGGCCCACGGCCCTCTCGCTCGAGATGATCGTGCCGGAGCACCGCGCTTTCGAGCTGCACGCGCAGGCGCTCGAGGGGGATCCGACCAGCGCGCTGCCGCAGTTCCCGTGGGTGAACGGCTACTCCGGCACGGGCACGGCGGTCGGGCCGCTCGTCTACGTCAACTACGGCCTGTACGAGGACTACGCCGCGCTCGACTCGCTGGGCGTGAGCGTGAAGGGGAGGGTCGTGCTGGCCCGCTATGGCCGCTCGTACCGCGGCATCAAGGCCCGCCTCGCGCAGCAGCACGGCGCATCGGCGCTGATCATCTACTCGGACCCCGAAGACGACGGCTTCGTGCGCGGCGACGTCTTCCCCGACGGGCCGTACCGCAATCCGAGCGCGGCGCAGCGCGGCAGCGTGCTGAACGGCGACGGCGATCCCACCACCCCGGGCTGGCCGAGCACGTCCGGCGCGAAGCGGGTGGATCCCACGAGCACGCCGTGGCTCGAGTTGCCCACCATCCCGGTGATCCCGGTGAGCTATCGCGTGGCCGAGCCGCTGCTCCGTGCGCTGCACGGGGCCGACCTGCCGCAGCAGGCGTGGCAGGGTGGACTGCCGTTCCGCTACCACGTCGGGCCGGGGCCCGCGGCCGTGCGCGTCACCGTGGCCGATGACCGGGCCACGCGCGGGATGAAGGACATCTGGAACACCGTCGCGTGGGTGCCTGGCTCGGAGCGGCCGGGCGAGTGGATCGTGATCGGCGGGCATCGCGACGCGTGGGATGCGGGCGCGAACGACAACGTGAGCGGGACGAGCGCGGTGCTCGCCGCCGCGCGCGCCGTCGCCGAGCTGGCGCGGGAAGGGAAGGGGCCCCGCCGCACGCTGGTCTTCGCCACCTGGGACGCCGAGGAATGGGGACTGACCGGCTCGGTCGAGTGGGTCGAGGAGATGGCGGACCAGCTCGGCGCGAACGCCGTGGCCTATATCAACCAGGATGCCATCGCCAGCGGCGCGCGCTTCGGCGCGAGCGCCTCGCCCTCGCTCAAGGCCTTCGTCCGCGGCGTCACCCGCGCCGTGACCTCGCCCGAGGGCGGCACGGTCTACGACCACTGGAGGGAGGAGGGGCCCCCCGCGCCGGCGGCGGATGGCGACGTCGCCCTCGGAAACCTCGGCGGCGGCAGCGACTTCGCCGGCTTCTACAACCACCTGGGCATCCCCAGCGCCTCCTGGGGCTTCGGCGGCGGCAGCGGCGAGTACCACTCGACCTACGACGACTATACCTTCGAGTCCGAGTACGGCGACCCCGGCTTCGTCCACCACGCCGCCAGCGCACGGCTCGCGGCCGTGGCCGCGCTGCGGCTGGCCGATGCCGCCGTGCTGCCCTACGATTACGGCGAGTTCGCGCGCGAGCTGCGCGCGGCCGTCTTCCGGCTGCAACGCCAGGCCGTGGACGCGCAGCTCGACAATGCGGCCCTGGTCCGCCTGGACAGCGCGTTCGCGCGCATGGAGGAAGCCGCGGCCGCGTTCGCCGGCGCCCGCGACGCCGCGCTCGTCCGCGCCGCGCCGCCCGCCGCGCTCGACTCGGCCAACCGGCACCTCATGCTCGTGGAGCGGTCCATGACCCGCCCCGAGGGGCTGCCCGGCCGGCCGTGGATGAAGAACCTCGCCTTCGCCTCCGACTTCCGGAACGGCTACGCCACGATCGTGCTGCCGGCGGTGGCCGAGGCCATTCGCGCGGCCGACGCCGGGCGCATGGCCGTGGAGGCCGACGACCTGGCCCGGCGGGTGGCTGCCGCCACCGAACACCTCCGCCAGGCCGCCGCCGCGCTCCGCTGACGGGTGACCTCACCGGCCCCGGCGTGCCGCCTTGGCGGCGCGCCGGCGGCAAGGGAGACGTGATGGGCAGCTTCCGGCTGGGCAGGATCTTCGGCTTCGAGATCCGGATCGACTTCTCCTGGTTCATCATCTTCTTCCTGATCCTGTGGACCTTCACCTTCGCCGTATTCCCGCAGAGCGCGCCCGGCCTCCCGCGCGGGGCCTATGTCGCCATGGGCCTCATCGGGACGCTCCTCTTCTTCGCCTCGCTCCTCACCCATGAGCTGTCCCACTCCTTCGTGGCGCGCGCGAAGGGCATTCCGGTCGAGGGGATCACCCTCTTCATCTTCGGCGGGATGGCGCGGACCCGCGCCGAGGCGGCCAGTCCGGGCGACGAGTTCGTCATCGCCGGCGTCGGCCCGCTCACGAGCCTCGGGCTCGGGCTGGTCCTGGGGCTGGTCTGGTGGCTCGGCACCAGCTGGGGGTGGAGCCCGGCCGTGACGGCCGTGGCTCAGTACGTCGGCTCGCTCAACGTGCTGATCGCCGTCTTCAACCTGCTGCCTGGATTCCCGCTCGATGGCGGCCGCCTGTTCCGCGCCATCACCTGGAAGCTGACCGGCGACCTCGGCCGCGCGACCCGCCTGTCCACGACCGGCGGCCGCTGGCTCGGCTACCTGCTGGTCGGCCTCGGCCTCTGGCAGGCCTTCACCGGCGCCGTGCTGGACGGGCTGTGGCTCGTCTTCATCGGCTGGTTCCTCCGCAACGCCGCCGCATCGAGCTACCAGCAGCACGTGCTGCTCCAGGTGCTCTCCCGCGTGCCGGCCCGCGAGGCGATGACGCCGCACCCCGAGACGGTCGTCCCGGACCTCTCGCTCCAGCAGGTGGCCGACGAGCACTTCCTCCGGCGCCGCTTCCTGGGCTACCCCGTGGTCGAGGACGGGCGCACGCTGGGCTTCATCACCCTCGACCAGGTGCGCGCCGTGCCCCGCGAGCAGTGGCCGGCCCGCTCCGTGCGTGAGACCATGGCCCCCCGGGACGAGGCCTGGGTCGTCCGGCCGGACGTGGACATGAGCACGGTCCTCGAGCGCCTCGAGGACTCCCCCGTCCGACGCGTGCTCGTCGAGCGGGACGGTGTCCTCGAGGGCCTCATCACCGCGGCCGACGTGGCCGGCTGGCTGCGCCGCGTGCGCGCGCTTCCCGGCTCCTGAGCCGCCCGTGCCGACCGTTCCCGACCGTCCCAGCCAGCGTGGAGACGCGATGCCCGACCCGTTCGAGATCCCCGCCCACCGGCTGCCGCCCGGCTTCGCCGAGCGCATCGACGCGCCTCCGGGGAAGCCGGCCGAGACGCGGCCCGCCGCGACCGCCGTGCTGCTCCGCGACGCGGATCTCGGTCCCGAGACTCTGCTGCTCCGCCGCCCCCGCGCGAGCGGGTTCGTCCCCGGCGCGTACGTCTTCCCCGGCGGCCGCGTCGACGAGGCCGATGCCGAGCCCGGGCTCCTCGGGCGCGTCGTCGGCATGCCGGCCGCGCCGGAGCCGCCCGCGCCCTACTGGATCGCTGCGGCCAGGGAGGTGTTCGAGGAGACCGGCGTGCTGCTCGCCACCGACGGCGTTGGCCGGCCCGCGCCGGACGCCGCCAGCGACCGCCGCATGGGCGACTGGCGCGAGTCGCTGCTCGCCGAGGAGGCCGTGCTCCTCGACGTGCTCGCCGAGGGATCGCTCGCGCTCGACTTCTCCCGGACCGTCTACTGCGCCCACTGGATCACGCCGCTCGCGGAACCGCGCCGCTACGACACCCGCTTCTTCCTGGCGGCGCTGCCCGCCGGGCGCGAGGCCACGCACGACCCCCGCGAGATGACCGACGCCCTCTGGCTCGCGCCCGCCGCCGCGCTCGAGCGCTTCGCCGCCGGCCGCTTGCCGATGGTCTTCCCGACCGTCAAGATGCTGGAGCGGCTCGCCGGCTTCCACTCCGTCGCGGAGGCGCTGGAGGCGTTCCGCGGCCGCCGCGTGCGCGCGGTGCTCCCACGCCTCGTGCGTACGGGCTCCGGCGTCGCCATCGTCGTCGAGGATGAGTCTTCCGGAGAACGACCCGAATGAGCTCCAGGCCAACCACCCTGGGCGCGCTGCGCGAGAGCGGCTGGCGCTCCCGGCCCGTCAAGGACGAGATCCGCGCCAACCTGCTGGACAAGCTGAGGAGCGGGGAGACGCTCTTCCCCGGCATCGTCGGCTACGAGGACAGCGTCGTGCCGCAGATCGTGAACGCGCTGCTCTCGCGCCACAACTTCATCCTGCTGGGACTGCGCGGGCAGGCCAAGAGCCGCATCGTGCGCCAGCTCGTCTCGCTCCTCGACGACGAGATGCCGATCCTGGCCGGCAGCGAGGTCAACGACGACCCCTTCGCTCCACTCTCCAAGTACGGCCGGCTCCTGATCGAGCAGGAGGGCAACGACGCCCCCATCGCGTGGGTGCCGCGCGCCTCCCGCTACGTCGAGAAGCTCGCCACCCCCGACGTAACAGTGGCCGACATCATCGGCAATGTCGACCCCATCCGCGCCGCCCGCGGCGGCCACGTCCTCTCCGACGAGCTCACCATCAACTTCGGCCTGCTGCCCCGTGCCAACCGCGGCATCTTCGCCATGAACGAGCTGCCCGACCTGGCCGGCAAGATCCAGGTCGGCCTCTTCAACATCATGCAGGAGGGCGACGTCCAGATCAAAGGCTACCCCGTCCGCCTCCCCCTCGACGTCCTTCTCGTCTTCACCGCCAACCCCGAGGACTACACGGCCCGCGGCAAGATCATCACGCCGCTCAAGGACCGCATCGGCGCCGAGGTCTCGACCCACTACCCCGAGTCCGTCGAGGATGGCGCCCGCATCACCAGACAGGAGGCATGGCTCGACCGCGGCGACGCCGCCGTCGACGTCCCCGAGTTCGTGGCCGACGTCATCGAGCGCGTCGCCTTCCTCGCCCGCGAGGACAAGCGCGTCGACCAGCGCTCCGGCGTCAGCCAGCGCATGCCCATCTCCGTCCTCGAGACCGCCGTCTCCAACGCCGAGCGCCGCGCCCTCGTCTCCGGCGAGGACCGCCCCGTCACCCGCGTGAGCGACATCTTCGCCGCCCTCCCCGCCATCACCGGCAAGATCGAGCTCGAGTACGAGGGCGAGCTCGTCGGCGGCCAGAAGATCGCCCACGAGCTCGTCTCCCGCGCCGCCGGCGAGACCTTCCAGGCCTGGGGCGGCGAGGCCGCCGAGGACAGCGTCGAGGAGGTCGTCGAGTACTTCGACCGAGGCGGCGTGCTCCAGCTCGCCGACGACTCCGCCGCGCCCGCCGTCCTCGAGGGATTCGGCACCGTCCCCGGCCTCCTCGACTCCGTCCGCGAGGTCGGCCTCGCCCGCGACGACGCCCCCGGCCGCATGGCCGCCGCCTGCGAGCTCGTCCTCGAGGCCCTCGTCGCCGACCGCCGCATCAGCCGCTCCGACGCCGGCCGCTACAGCCGCGCGCCCCGCCGCTCCAGCTCCCACGGCGGACCACACGGCGGCCTCGGCGGCGGCCTCGGACCCCCGCCCTTCGAGGTCTGAGGCCCGCCGCAGGGCCCCCTCGCGGCCGCGGAGGGTGCGCGCTTCTCGGGCGCGCCTTGGGCTCAGGCTGTGGCGGGTGAAGCAGCCCGCCAGGCTGGCGGCGGGCCAGTGCAGGGCCTCGCCGGGGCCTCGGCCGAGCGCGGCCCCGGTGCGCCCGGACCGAACCCGCTCATCCGCCTGCGCCGCGCCCCTTCAGTAGCGCGAGCACCTTTTGCTGCGCCACCGGCACGGTATGCCCGTCCAGCCGCTCCGGGTCCACCCAGGCGACGTCTCGCCCCGCGCCCCCCGGCCCGGAGCCCGTCTCCTCCGCGACCTCGAACCCGAATGCGTGATACGTCGTTCGAAGGTGCGTGAACGTGTGCACGATGCTCCCCAGCGCCCGCCGGGCGTCCCCGCCCCGGGTGGTCGGCGCAGCGGCGGCATCCTCCGACAGCGCCGCGGCCCTGGCCAGCGCCTCCTCGCCGGCCTTCGCCGCCGCGTCCGCGGCCGCCTCCTCGCCCGACACCGCCACGCCCGGACACTCCCACAGCCCCGCCAGCAGCCCGCGCTCCGGCCGCCGCACGAGCAGCACGCGGCCGGAGGGGGCGACGAGCACTGCGGTGGCGACGTCGCATTCGGGCAGTGTGCGCTTCGGCCGGGGCGCGGGGCGGAGCGCGGCGGTGCCGGCGGCGCGCGCGGCGCATAGATTGTGGAGGGGACAGGCGTGACAGGAGGGGGCGCGCGGCGTGCAGACCGTGGCGCCGAGCTCCATGAGCGCCTGGTTGAAGTCGCCGGGCCGGTCGGGCGGCACGAGCGAGGCGGCCAGCCGCCGAAGCGTCGCCGGCGCGAGCTCCTCGGCATCGAGCAGTCGGCAGAGCACGCGCCGGACGTTGCCGTCCACGGCCGGCACGCTCTGCCCGAACGCGATGCTGGCGATGGCGCCGGCCGTGTACTCGCCGACCCCGGGGAGCGTGCGCAGCGCGTCGTAGCCGCCCGGCACCTTGCCGGCGTGGCGGTCTCGCACGATGCGTGCGGCGCGGTGGAGGTTCCGGGCGCGGGAGTAGTAGCCGAGGCCCTCCCACTGCTTGAGCACGTCGTCCGTGTCCGCGTCGGCCAGCGCGTCCACAGTCGGGAACCGCTCGAGCCAGCGCTCGTAATAGGGAACGACGGCCTCGACGCGCGTCTGCTGGAGCATGATCTCCGAGACCCAGACGCGGTACGGATCGACGTCGCGGCGCCACGGCAGCTCACGGCGGCGGGTCTCGTAGAAGGCCAGCAGCGACGCGCGGATCTCCGCGATCTCGGCGGCCGCGAGCTCGTCTGGCGCGTCGCTCACCGGGGCCGACCGGGTTTTGGTTTTGGTTTTGGTTTTGGTTTTGGTTTTGGTTCTTGGTGCATTTTGCGCTTGCCCTTGCGCTTGCCCTTGCTGGAGTCCCAGTCATGCGTCTCACCACCTACACCAAGTACTCCGGCGGGCTCCTCGACGCGCTCAACCTCCAGGACCTGCTCGACCGCATGGCCGACTTCCTCCTGGACAGCGGCTTCGCGGGCGGGCCCAACTACCACCCATGGTGGGGCTGGTCGGGTGATGAGGCGGACCACTCGCTGGATGGGCTCAAGAAGGCGCTGCTCGACGCGCTGATCGAGAGCGGCCAGCTCACGCCGGAGATGCTGGCGGAGCTGCGCGGGGAGGGCCAGGGTGACGAGGAGCTGCGCGCGCAGATCGCCGAGCTGCTCGACCAGCTCGTGCAGCGGCTCATCGAGGAGGGCTATCTCAACATGGCCGGCCCGCCCCAGATGCCCGGGACCCACCAGGCCGTGCCCGGCTCGGGGCAGATCGACCAGGGCGCCGAGGCCGCGCGCCAGGTCGAGTTCAACCTGACCGACAAGGCGCTCGACTTCCTCGGCTTCCGCACGCTCCGCCACCTGCTCTCGGCCACCGGCAAGTCCAGCTTCGGCAGCCACGACACGCCCCACCTGGCCACCGGCATCGAGGCGGAGGCCGCGTCGCGCCCCTACCAGTTCGGCGACACGCTGAACCTCGACATCCCCGCCACCCTGACCAACGCGCTCAAGCGCGGCGGCGTGCAGGTCCCGCTCGACCTCGACTATGGCGACCTGATGGTGAACCAGGCCGAGTACCGCAGCTCCTGCGCGACCGTGCTGCTGCTCGACATCTCGCACTCCATGATCCTCTACGGCGAGGACCGCTTCACGCCCGCCAAGAAGGTGGCCCTCGCCCTCTCGCACCTCATCCGCACGCAGTACCCCGGCGACTCGCTGCGCGTGGCCACCTTCGGCGACCGTGCCCAGGAGATCCCCATGGGCGAGCTCGCCCGCGTGCAGGTCGGCCCGTTCCACACCAACACCGCCGAGGGCCTCAAGGTCGCCCGCCGCCTCCTCCTCGCCCAGAAGAAGGACATGCGGCAGATCGTCATGATCACGGACGGCAAGCCCTCCGCCATCACGTTGCCCGACGGCCGGATCTACAAGAACCCGGCCGGCCTCGATCCGCGTGTGCTGCGCGAGACCTTCCACGAGGTGGCGGCCTGCCGCAAGGCCGGCATCCTGATCAACACCTTCATGCTGGCACGCGACCCCGCGCTCGTCGATTTCGTCTCGCGCGTCTGCGAGATCGCTCGCGGCCGCGCCTACTTCACCACCACCATGACGCTCGGCCAGTACGTCATGCGGGACTTCCTCAAGCGCAGGACGAAGCGGGTGCGGTAGGCGAGCCGCCTACGGCCTCGCCCCGCCCCCAGCGCTCACCGGCTCGGCCGCCTCGCCCGTCGGCTCCGGCAGATCGTTCCAGTTCATGAGCGTGTTCCACACCATCGGGAACTCGTGGTGGTTGAGGAACCGGTGCAGCGGGTCGAACGTGAACGCGACGACCCGCCCCTTCCCGACCGGCACGTCGAAGATCGCGCCCTCGCCAATGATCTCGTCGGCGTTCCGCACCATCCCCGAGACGACGTAGTCGCCCGCGCCGTTGCCGCCCTCATCCTCGCCCGCTGCGGCGGGTGCCGCCGCGCGCGGCGCTCCCGGCTCGCCGCGGTCGGGCGCGGTGGCGGGCTTCGCGCCACCGGCCGCCGCGCCGGGCTTCGCTCCACCGGGCGGCTGCGCACCCGCGGGCTTCGCGCTACCGGGTGCCTGCGCACCTCCGGCGGCTTCCGCGGCCCCGGAGGGTGCCGGCGCCTTCGTCGCCTTGCTCGAGGTTTCCGGCATCCCGAGCATCGGCCCCTCCTTCTCGGGCTTCTTCGTCTTCGTGCCGTACTCGAGCACCACCATGGCGCTGTCCCGGTCGGACACGGCGAAGAGCGGCGCGTTGCCGCGGAAGATCGTCGTCTTCTCGGGGTAGCCGTAGAGGATCGGGTTCTCCCCGTGCGCCGCCTTCGCGCGCACGATCGAGCCCGGGTGGAACAGACGGCCGGCCGCGTGCGGCCGGAGCGGCCGGGCCAGCCCCGTCTCCGAGACCAGCCGGGTCGCGTTCGCCAGCGTCACCAGCGTGCCACCGTCCTCCACGAACTGCTGCAGCCGGTCCATCCCCTCGAACCCCGGGCCGCCCGTCATGTCCGGCGTGGAGGCCGGCGTGCCGAGCGCGGGCGTGGCTTTCGTCTTCTGGAAGGCCAGCGGCCCCCACTTCGTGTCGATGCCGTGCACCATCGTTGCCGACGGGCCGTTGATGTTCGGCACCAGGATGACGTCGAAGCGGTCGCGCAGCTTGCCCTTGCGCAGGTCATCCTTGTCGATCGACGTGTAGGGGATCCCGAGCTGCTCGAACGTGAAGCGCGCCCACCCCTCGTCCTGCGTGCTGTACCAGGTGTGGTAGATGGCCACGCGCGGCAGGTCGAGCGGGTGCCTGGCGACGTCGGGGGCCGCCGCCACGCCGCGCAGCGGCAGCGCGTGCGCGCGGGCCAGCGTCTCCGCCGCGGCGGCCGGCACCTTCTCGAGGATCAGCGAGCCGGCGGGGAAGCTGTCCCCCGCCGCGGTGAACGGCCGCTCGGCCGCGTACGCGCGCGCCTTCGAGACGTGGTCCTTCAGCCAGTACAGCGCCGGCAGCACCTCCGCCTGCGCCGTGTACTTCATGACGTAGGCCGGCGACCCTGCGCCCGCCACGCTGTCCGCGGCGGCCACAGTGTCCGTCACCGGCCGCAGCCCGGGCCAGTGGAACGCGGCCGTGTCATCGACGGCGTTCACGTCCACGCCGTACAGGTAGCCGAGCGTCCAGGCGATGTCGTCGTAGGGCGGGTACTGCGCGGTCGGAGGGTAGTGCTGCTTCGTGAGCAGGTTCACGGCCAGGTCGCGGTACGGCTGGTCGAGCAGCACCACGAAATCGCCCGCGGAGTCCCCGCTCATCCGCTGCTGCACCTCGATCTTCTGGCGCAGCAGCTGGTTCACCAGGTACGCCACCATCTTCGGGTCGCGCTGCCGGTTGAAGCCCGGGATCACGAACGCGTGCGGCGTCTCTTCGCGCCCGCGCTTCAGGCTGTTCACCCCGATCTGCCAGAAGTCGTGCAGCATCTTGGACGAGTTGTCCGCCGCGTACGTCAGCGACGAGAGCACCCCCGCCTCCATGTAGTTGATGTTGTCGCGCGCCGACCAGCGCACCTTCTTGGTCGGCGGCCACGGCCGGTACCAGGTGCGGGCCGTGGCCGGCTCGCCCGCGAAGCGCTCGTCGTCCAGCTTGCGCACGTACGTGTCCGCGCCCGCGTTGCCGAACGTCTCGAAGAAGCGCCCCACCGAGTTGTGGTTGTTCGCCACCCAGATCGCGTAGCCCGGCCACCAGCCGTCGAAGAAGCCCCACGTCCACACCCCGGGCAGCCCCTGCGCCGCCAGGCTGCCGATGTCGTTGTTGGCCATGGTCTGCCACTCGCTGATCAGGATCGGGTCGTTGTCCACGTTGTAGGGACCCGTCCCCGTCGAGATGTAGAGCAGCGGCACGGATTCGTGCAGGTCGTGCATCACCAGCGGGTGCCAGCGGTAGTAGATGCTGAAGATGGCCTTCGTCAGGTCCTGCGAGATCTGCAGCCCATCCCGGTTGTTGTCGTGCACCACGTAGTGTCCCCAGTAGGGCGAGCTGCGCGGGAAGCCGTCGTCGAATTCCTTCCGTCCCTTCGTGTAGTGCAGGTACCAGTCGACCTGCCGGTCCCGCCCGTCCGGCTCCGAGACCGGGTTGATCAGCGTGATCACGTGGTCGCGGATGTTCTTCACCGCCGGCGCATCGCTCCCCGCCAGCCGGTAGGCGAGCTCCATCACCATCTCCGGCGAGCCCATCTCCGGAGAGTGCAGCCCCGCGTTCAGGTAGTAGATCGGCTTGGCGTCCGCGAGCACCCGCTCCGCCTCCGCGTCGCTCATCCCGCGCGGGTCCGCCAGCCGCGCCAGGTCCGTCCGGTAGCGGTCCAGGTGCTGCATCGTCTGCTCGTCCGCGATCACGACCAGGTCGATGTCACGCCCCTCCTCCGTCGTGCCCACCTTCTCCACGCTCACGCGCGGGCTCGCCTTCGCCAGCGCGCGGAAATAGCCGTAGACCTCGTCCGCGTGGTGCATCACCCCCGGCGCCCCCACGATCGTGCCGAAGTGCTCGAGCGGACTCGGCAGCCCCGGATCCACCGGCAGGCTCTCGACCGAGGACGGCAGGAAGTGCGGGTCCGTCGTGTACTCCCCGATCATCCGCGTGTACGCCGTGTCCGCGGCCTGCGGCGACGACGGGCCCGCCGCGCCCGCAGCCCGGCCGGGAGCCGTCGCGGGGCGAGTAGCCACCGCGCCTCGATGCGTTGCCGCCGGGGTACCTGCCGCGACGCCGTTCTGCTGCGCCGCAGCCGGCAATGCCGCGGCGGTCAGCGCGTAGAGGATCGAGAGGATCGGGGCGGCGGCGCGAGCCGCCACGCGCACCCGTGCGGCGGGGATGCGAGCCGGGAACATTCGCATCGGTGACTCCGTTGATCGGAAGCGGCGATGGAGGAAGGGTTTCCGCTGCTTAATAACGCGCTCCGGCATCGCCCGGCAAGGGCCGGGAACGCGGACGGCTTCCCCGGATTGACCGTGCCGGCCACGCGACCCCCCCCGGTTCCCGGCCCGGGCTCGGGCATCCGGGGGAAGGATCCCTCGAATCAGCCGGAGGTGAGCTCCGCGCGCATCGGTTCAGGCCAGGAAAAGCCGGATTCGGATCCCGCTGTGCTGGATTCGGATTCGTTGAACGACGGGAGGTGCGGGCGCTCCTGCCGGGCCGTGCTCAGAACACCTTGACGTTGATGTACTTCTTCGGGTTCTGCCGGATGTCCTCGACCAGCAGGTTCAGGTTGGCGGCGGCGGCGGTCATGTTGTCGTAGAGCGCCTCGTCCTTGGAGAGCTTGCCGAGCGTGCCCTCGCCGCGCTCCATCCGGCCGAGCACGCTCTGGAGCGAGGCGCTCGCGGCGCTCAGCCGGTCGGCGCTGGTGCCGAGCGCCGCCGTCAGGGTGTCCATGCGGGCCGTGAGCCGCGTCACCTGCTCGCCCGGCTGGGCCCTGGCGAGGCCTGCGGAGACGTCGCGCATGTTGGTGAGCGTCGCGCTCAGGGAGGCTCGCTCCTGCACGACCAGGTCGCGCGTCGTCGCCAGCAGCTGGCGGAGCTGCGTCGTCCCCGCGCGCAGCTCCGCGGTGGTCGCGCCCAGGTTGCTCACGTTCGAGGGCGAGAGCAACTCCTGCGCGCGCCCCAGCAGGACGTCCGCCTTGCCGGTGAGCGCGCCGACGTCGCCCAGCCCGCCCCCGGTCGCGGAGACCCCGGGCAGGGTGCCGCCGCCGCCGATCATCTGCGAGGAGTGGCCGGGCACGATCTGCGCCACCATCCCGCCCAGGAGGCCGCTCGACTCGAGGTTCACCCGCGAGTCGACGGGCACGCTGTACTCGCCCTCGAGCTCGAGGCGGACCCGCACCCCGTTCGGCACCATCGTGAACTTGGACACCCGCCCAATGTTCACGCCGCGCATCTCCACCGGATCGCCGCGGCGTATGCCGCCGGCATCCGGCACCACGGTCGTGATGATGTAGCGGCCGCGGAAGAGCGCGGGGTCCGTGAGCGTGAAGAGCGCGATCAGGATGGAGATGATGCCGACCAGCACGAACGCGCCCACGATGACCTGGCGCCCCCCCCGCCGCGGCGGGATCAGCACGTCCGCGGGCACATCCCGGTCTTCGGCATCGTGCTCCCGCGGGCTCCACGCCGTCCTCTCTCGTGCCATCGCCTCAGGTCTCCAGTAGCTCAGCAGAGTTCATGGCCGTATCGCGGTCCAGGAAGGCCCGGACCAGCGGCTCCCGCGACTGCCGGAACTCCTGCGGCGTGCCGACGAACCGGATCCGGCCGCCGTGCAGGAGCGCTACCCGGTCCGCCACGTCCAGCGCCCCCTCGACGTCGTGGGTCACCAGCACGGACGTCGCGCCCAGTGCGTCGTTCACGTGCGCGATCAGCCGGTGCACCAGCGCCGAGTTGACCGGGTCCAGCCCCGTGACCGGCTCGTCGTACAGGATGATCTCGGGGCGCCCCACGAACGCGCGCGCCAGCCCCACACGCTTCCGCATGCCGCCGGAAAGCTCCGACGGGAACTTCGAGAGCACCACCCTGGCGTCCAGGTTCACGTGCTCCAGCGCGTTCACGACCCGCCGCGCCACGTCCGGCCGGTCCAGCCGGCGCAGCTCATCCTCGTGGATCCCCGCCGCCACGTTGTCGAAGATCGTCATCGAGTCGAACAGCGCCGCGTACTGGAAGACGTAGCCGATCTTGTGCCGGATCCGATCCACCGCCGCGGGGCCGTCGAAGAACGGCGACTCGCCGTTCACCCGCACATCGCCGCGGTCCGGGACGATGAGCCCCAGCGTGGTCTTGAGCAACACGCTCTTGCCCGTGCCCGACGGCCCCACGATCGCCAGCGCCTCGCCCGTCCGCACCTCGAGCGAGACGCCCTGCAGCACCGGCACGTCGAACGACTTCCAGATGTCGATGTATTCGATCACGCGCGTCCGCTCAGTTCAGGAAAAGCGGCGGGAACATGGCGTCCAGGAACAGCACCGCAAGGGTCATGAACATGACCAATGTCGTCGTCGCCTTGCCGACCCCTTCCGCGCCGCCCCGCGTGCGCAGTCCCATGTGCACGGCAATGAGCGGGATGATGAATCCGAACGCCTCTCCCTTGCCGACGGAATAGAGCAGGTCCCAGTTGTGCCAGTAGAGCCGCGCACCGTAGAAGAACGCCTCCCGCCCGAGCCCCACCGTGCTGCGCGCCGCGAGCATCCCTGCGTAGAGGGCCACCGTGTCCGCGAGTCCCACGAGCATCGGGACCACGACCATCCCCGCGAGCAGCCGCGGCGCCGCCAGCTCCTGCACGGGATCCCGGCCCAGCGAATACATCGCGTCGATCTGCTCCGACACCTTCATGCTGCCGAACTCCGCCGTGATGCGGGCACCCACCCGGCCGATCAGCACCACCGCCGTCAGCACGGGCGCGAGCTCCAACACCACGCTCGACGTCACCACGCTGCCGAGCACATAGAGCGGGATCGAGCCCGTGAACTGGTAGCCGCCCTGCTGGGAGGTCACGACCCCCGACAGCACGGCCGTGATCAGCACGATCGGGATGCTCAGCACCCCCATCCAGTAGGCCTGCTCCGTCACGGCTCGCAGCGGCACCTTGCCGCGCACCACCGCCACGCCGATCTGCCAGATGAGCTGCGCCATCTCCGCCAGGTGCTTGAGCACGCCCTCGCCCACGCGCCCGAGGGCGAGCAGCACCCGCCTCGGCGCCTCCACTATTGCTGCCGTGCCTGCCGTGCCGTTCGCCAAGTCAACCATCCTCGCTGTCTCCGCCGCGCCTAACGCGCGGCGGTGCGGCTCCGGTTCCTCCCCCCCGCAAGCAATGTACGAGCCTTCCCGGCCGGGCGCGAAGCACCGTCGGCGGCCGCCGACGCCCGCCCCTCTGGCTCCGCATGCCCTCCCCGCCCATATTATCTTCCCCCTGGAATTCGCCAGACAAGGAACCGGATCCATGCGGACCACGAGCCGCCGGTCGCCGCACCGACTGTGGCTGCGCCCCGGGCTCCGCGCGCTCCTCGCCGCCGCCATCCTGCCGGCCGCCGCATCCGCGCAGCGCCCCGCCGCGGCCGCGCCGGCGCACGCGCGCCAGGCCACGCGCGCGCCGGCCGTCTCCGCGGCCGGCGGCGGGCTGACCACGAAGACCCTCGACGCCCTGAAGCTCCGCTTCATCGGGCCCGCGGTCATGAGCGGGCGCATTACCGCGCTCGCCGTCCCGGCGGCGGCCGCGGGGCGGGTGATCTATGCCGGCTCGGCATCGGGCGGCGTGTGGAAGACCGACAACGCCGGCACGACGTGGACGCCGGCGTTCCAGGATGGCGGCTTCTCCTCGATCGGCGACGTGGCCGTCGCGCCCTCGGACCCGGACGTGGTGTGGGTCGGCACCGGCGAGCGCAACTCCCTGCGCTCCAACGGCTGGGGCGACGGCGTGTACCGCTCGACGGATGGCGGCAGGACCTGGAAGCACATGGGGCTCGACGAAACGCGCGAGATCGGCCGGATCGTGATCGACCCGAGGAACCCCGACGTGGTCTACGTCGCCGCGCTCGGGCACCTGTGGGGACCGAACCCCGAGCGCGGCATCTACCGCACAAACGATGCGGGCCGGACCTGGAAGCGCCTGCTCTTCGTCGATGACACGACCGGGTTCGTCAACCTGAAGATCGATCCCCACGATCCGGACGTCCTCTACGCCGCCTCCTGGCACCGGCTGCGTTGGGGCGGCCCCCGGATGGAGGGAGCGGGCGCCGGCAGCGGCATCTGGAAGACGACGGACGGCGGCGCCACCTGGACCCGCCTCACCGAGTCCAGACTCGACGACGGCCTGCCCTCCTCCGACCTCGGCCGCATCGGGCTCGCCCTCTCGCCGAAGGACCCGCGCATCCTCTACGCCGTCGTACAGGTGGCGAAGGCGTCCACCAATGCCCGCCTCTCCGCATTCGGCGGCGTATTCCGGACCGACGACGCCGGCGCGCACTGGAGCCGCGTGAACGATCTCTCCGCCGTTCCCGACTATTACTACAACGACGTCTGGCTGAACCCCTCCGATCCCGACAATGTCTGGTTCACCGCCACCACCCTCGACCACTCCACCGACGGCGGGCGCTCGATCGCGCGCTTCGACACCGGCCGCCGCATGCACGGCGACTTCCACGCCATGTGGATCGACCCCGCCGACGCGCGCCACATGATGGTCGGCAACGACGGCGGCCTCTACATCAGCTGGGACGGCGGGAAGAGCTGGGCGCACCAGATGATCCCGGTCGCCCAGTTCTACGAGGCCGACCTGGACTCCACCCGCACCCCCTACCACGTTTGCGGCGGGCTCCAGGACAACGGCGTCTGGTGCGGGCCGAGCCGCACGCCCGAGAAGATCGGCATCACCAACGCCGACTGGTACATGGTCTACGGCGGCGACGGCTTCCGCGCCGCAGTGCCCGCGGACAGCCCCACGCTCCGTTTCGCGGAGTCGCAGTATGGCGACATCACCCGCCTCGACGTGGTCAACTGGCGCTACACCCCGGTGCAGCCGCAGGCCGAGGACGCCGGCGTCGAGAGCGGCTACCCGTTCCGCTGGGACTGGGACACGCCCTTCATCCTCTCGCCGCACGATCCGTCCGTGCTCTACGTCGGCGGCAATCGCCTCTTCCGCATGCCGCACCACGGCCGGTCCTGGACCATCCTGGGCCCCGACATGACCCGCGCCGCGCGCGAGCACCCCGAGCCCGACGTCGGCCACACCGCCTACCACGCGCTCCACTCCATCGCCGAGAGCCCGCTCGACGCCCGCATCCTCTGGACCGGCAGCGACGACGGCCTGCTCTGGACCTCCGCCGACGCCGGCGCCACGTGGACCGACGTGACCGGCCACATCCCCAATGTCGCCGCCCGCCACTGCGTCGTGAGCGAGATCGCCGCCTCCCACTTCTCGCGCACCCGCGCCTACGTGAGCTACGACTGCCACGACCGCGACGACTACCGCCCCCGCGTCTACCGCACCGACGACGCCGGGCGGAGCTTCACCGCCATCGCGCGTGACCTCCCCGCCGACGCCGGCAGCCACGTCGTCCTCGAGGACGCGAAGAACGCCGGTCTCCTCTTCGTCGGCACCGAGCGCGGGCTGTGGATGAGCATCAATGCCGGCCGCCGCTGGGTCCGCCTCCACTCCAACCTGCCCACCGTGGCCATCCGCGACCTCGACGAATCCCCCGGCGCCCGCGAGCTCGTGGTCCCGACCTTCGGCCGCGGCGTCTGGATCCTCGACCTCGCCCCGCTCCAGCAGCTGAGCGACTCCGTCCTAGCGAGCCGCGCGTTCCTCTTCGACCCGCCGCCCGCGCGCCAGTACGAGCCGCGCGACACCTACGGCGACGTCGGCGACCGCTTCTTCGCCGCGCCCAACCCCAGGGTCGGCGCCACCCTCACCTACTGGCTGGGCTCCGACCTCGGCAAGGACGCCACGCTCACCATCCGCAAGGCGACGCCGGGCCCCGCGGCCGCACCGGCGGCCGCCGCCGCCGCGGCTGACACCGCCGGCGTGCTTCGGACGCTCACCGGGCCGGGCAGGCCAGGGCTGCACAGCGTGGTCTGGGACCTCACGAGCAAGGAGCCGCGCCCGCGCGAGCTGGGCGGCCCCCTCTCCCCCGAGGAGCTCGAGCGGGTGGCGCCCGGCACCTACACCGTGACGCTCGACGCCGGTGACCAGACGCTCGTCCGCACGCTCGACGTGCGGCGCGGCTGGTTCACCCGCTCCGCGGGACTCATACGTTGACAGGCACCATGCACCACTCACCCTCAACAGGAAGGCACATGATGCAACGACCCTGGTCCGACCGTGCGCGCGGGACCTGGCGCGCGCTGCTCGCCTCGGCGCTCCTCGCCGCCCTCGCCGCACCGGCGGTCCGCGCCCAGCAGCCCCCGGCCATGCGCTACGACAGCAGCATGTTCAGGGGGCTCGAGTGGCGCAACGTCGGCCCGGACCGCGGCGGCCGCTCCACCGCGGTGGCCGGCAGCGCGGCGCGCCCGAACGAGTACTACTTCGGCGCGACTGGGGGTGGGGTGTGGAAGACGACCGATGGCGGCACCACGTGGAAGCCCGTGTCCGACAAGTACTTCCATAGCTCGTCCGTGGGCTCGCTCGCCGTCTGCGAGCAGAACCCCGACGTCGTCTACGCCGGCATGGGCGAGACCGAGCTGCGCGGCAACATCATGCAGGGTGATGGCGTCTACAAGACCACCGACGGCGGCAAGACCTGGAAGCACATGGGTCTCGAGAACAGCCAGGCCATTGGCATCATCCGCGTCCTGCCCGGCGGCTGCGACGACGTCTACGCCGCCGTCTTCGGCCACCCCTACGGCAAGAGCGACGTCCGCGGCATCTACCACTCGACGGATGGCGGCAGCACCTGGACGAAGTCCCTCTACCGGAACGACCAGACCGGCGCCATCGACCTCGCGGTCGATCCCGCCGACCCGCACACCCTCTATGCCGCGCTCTGGGACGCGCAGCGTACCCCGTGGTCGCTCTCGAGCGGCGGCCCCGGCAGCGGCATCTTCAAGACCACGGACGGCGGCGCGCAGTGGACGGAGATCACCCGCAACCACGGCCTGCCGCAGGGCGTGATCGGCAAGATCGGCCTCGCCGTCTCGCCCGTGGACCACGACCGCGTCTGGGCGCTGATCGAGGCCCGCGACGGCGGGCTGTTCCGCTCCGACGACGCCGGCAAGACCTGGCAGAAAGTGAACGACGAGCAGAAGATCCGGCAGCGGGCCTTCTACTACAGCCGCATCTACGCCGACCCGAAGGACAAGGACCGCGTCTACGCCCTGAACGTCGGCATGTCGCGCTCCGACGATGCCGGCAAGACCTTCAAGAAGAACATCCGTCCGCCGCACGGCGACAACCACAAGCTGTGGATCGCGCCGAACGACCCGGACCGCATGATCGAATCCAACGACGGCGGCGCCACGGTCTCGCTGAACGGCGGCGACACCTGGACGGCCGAGGACTACCCGACCGCCCAGCTCTACCATGTCATCCTGGACAACCACCAGCCCTACCGCGTATGCGGCGCGCAGCAGGACAACAGCACCATCTGCGTGCCCGGCAAGGACTGGCGCTTCAAGGAGGCGGCCGCCCCCTACATGTATTCCGTCGGCGGCGGCGAGAGCGGCTACATCGCCAACCTGCCGAACGACCCCGACATCTACCTGGCCGGCAGCTACGGTGGCGATCTCTCCGTCTTCAACTACGCCAACGGGCAGGAGCGCGCGGTCAATCCCTGGCCGGACAATCCCATGGGGTACTCGTCCAAGGACATCGCGGAGCGCTTCCAGTGGACGTTCCCGATCATCGTGGATCCGCGCCACCCGAACACCATCTACGCCAGCTCGCAGCACGTCTGGAAGACCACGGACCTGGGCCAGTCGTGGCAGAAGATCAGCCCCGACCTGACCCGCCACGAGCCGAAGACGATGCAGGCGTCCGGCGGCCCGATCACGCTCGACCAGTCCGGCGTCGAGACCTATGCCACCGTCTTCACCCTCGCGCCCTCGAAGCTCGAGGACGGCCTCATCTGGAGCGGCTCCGACGACGGGCTGGTCTACCTCACCCGCGATGCCGGCAAGAGCTGGAGCAACGTCACGCCGCCCGACCTGCCGGAGTTCTCGCGCATCTCGCTCATCGAGGCCTCGCCCCACCAGGCCGGCACGGCCTTCGTGGCCGCCAACCGCTACCAGCTCGATGACCTCGGCGTCTACATCTACCGCACGGATGACTACGGCAGGACCTGGACGAAGATCACCGACGGCATCGCCGCCGGCGACTTCGCCCGCGTCGTCCGCGAGGACCTGAAGCAGCCCGGCCTCCTCTACGCCGGCACCGAGCACGGCTTCTACGTATCACGCGACGACGGCGCCCACTGGCAGTCGCTCTCACTCGACCTGCCGGATACGCAGGTCCCCGACATCGCGCTGACCGACAACGACATCGTCATCGCCACCCACGGCCGCTCCTTCTACATCCTCGACGGCGGCGCCTCCATGCTGCGCCAGATGACGCCCGCCGTGGCCGCGGCCGATGTCCACCTCTTCGACCCCGTGGATCCCGTCCGCGGCGTGGACGGCGACGCCTCCTTCTACTACAAGCTCGAGAAGCCGGCGCAGCAGCTCTCGCTCGACGTGCTCGACGCCCGGGGCCAGGTTATCCGCAGCTTCCAGACGACCGCCGACCACAAGGAGCCGAAGCGCGAGGCCGGCGGCGGCGGCTTCTTCCGCCGCGGCCAGTCCGCCTTCCCGCCCGACAAGGCCGGGCTCAATCACTTCACCTGGGACCTGCGCTACCCCGCGCCGGACACCTTCCCCGGCATGATCATGTGGGCCGCGCGCGCCGCGGGCCCCACCGCGCCTCCCGGCGGCTACCAGGTCCGCCTCGTCGCCGACGGCAAGACGCAGACGCAGCCGTTCACCATCACGCTCGACCCGCGCGTGAAGGGCGTCACCGCGGCCGACCTCCAGGCGCAGTTCGACCTGGCCATGAAGATCCGCGACAAGACCGACCAGGCCAACGACGCCGTGCTGCTCATCCGCGGCATCAAGCAGCAGATCGACGACCGGCTCGAGAAGACGAAGGACGCGGGACTCACCCGCCAGGCCAGGGCCTTCGAGGACCAGCTCGGCGCCATCGAGCAGGAGATCTACCAGGTCCGCAGCCACGCCAGCGAGGACCCGCTCAACTTCCCGATCAAGCTGAACAACAGGATCGCCGCGTTGCAGGGCGTCGTCGAAAGCGCCGACACCCGCCCGACCGCGCAGTCCTACACCATCTTCCAGGCCCTCTCGGCCAGCCTGGATACCCAGCTCGCCGCGCTCGACAGGACGATCGGCGCCGGCCTGCCGAAGCTCAACGCCGCCCTCCAGGCCAAGGGCCTCGCCCCCGTCGAGAAGAAGCCCCTCGACATGTCGAAATCCGACAAGGTGGCCGAGGAAGCCAACTGACCTGACGGGATGCGGGATGCGGGTGCGGGGTGCGTCCCCGCACCCCGCAGTCCCCGAATCCCGAGCCCCTACTCATACCTCAACGCCAGAATCGGCTCCATCCCCGCGGCCCGCCGCGCCGGCCACAGCCCGAACACCAGCCCCACCGCGGACGCGAAGGCGAGGGCCGCGAGCGCGGCCGCCGGCGCCACCGTCGTGTTCCAGCCCGCCACCCGGTGCAGCAGCCACGCGCCGCCGCCGCCCAGCCCCAGGCCGAGGACCCCGCCCGCCGTGCACAGCACCAGCGCCTCCACCATGAACTGGAGCAGGATGTCCCTCCGGCGCGCGCCGAGGGCCTTGCGGACCCCGATCTCGCGCGTCCGCTCCGTCACCGAGACGAGCATGATGTTCATGATCCCGATCCCGCCCACGACCAGCGAGACGAGCGCGATCCCCGCCAGCAGCATCGAGAACGTCTTCGTCGTCTCCTGGAACGTGGACATGAGCGCCGCCTGGTTGCGGATCGTGAAGTCGTCGTCCGCTCCCGGCCGGATGCGGTGCTCCCGGCGTAGCGCGTGGTCGATCTCGGCCGTGGCCGCATCCATCGACTTCTCGTCCACGGCCTGCACGTCGATCTGGCTCAGGCGGTCCGACCCGAACACCCGGAACTGCGCCGTCGCGAGCGGGATGTAGACCATCTCATCCGGGCTCATCCACCCCTGCGACCCCTTGGAGTCGAGCACGCCCACCACCTGGAACGGGATCCCCCGGATCCGGATCTCCTGCCCCACCAGGTCGGCGCTGCTCGCCGCGCCCAGCATCCCGCCCACGCTCGAGCCCACCACCGCCACCCGCTGCCGCCCGCGCTCCTCCTGCTGCGTGAACGAGCGCCCCGCCGCCAGCCCCGAGTTGTTGATGGCGAAGTACGACGGCCACGTGCCCAGCACCGTCGCGCTCGCATTGCCCCCGCCGAAGTCGACCTGCAGCCGCTTCTGCATCTCCGGCGCGACGGCCTTCACCGCCACCGGATCCTTCGCCAGCGCGTCCGCATCCGCCGCCGTCAACCTGGCGTTGCCCCGGTCCACGCCACCCGCGAACTGCTGCCCCGGCCGGACCGTCAGCACGTTCGTGCCCAGCTGCGACAGCCGGTCCTGCACCGAGCGCTGTGCACCCTGACCCAACGCCATCATCGCGATCACCGCTGCGATGCCGATGATGATGCCCAGCATCGTGAGGAATGAGCGCAGCTTGTTTGCCCGCACCGCGTCGAGCGCGACCTTAAGGATCTCCCTGGTCTCCATGATGCCCCGCTCCTCAGCCGCGCGCGCCGAGCATGCCGCCCGCGCGCTGCTTCATCCGGTCCTGCTGCGCCGCCTGCTCTCCCTGCAGCCGCGCGCTCGTCGCCAGCACCACCCGCTCACCCGGCCGAAGCCCCGACACCACCTGCGTGTAGTCCAGGTCGTTCAGCCCCAGCATCACGTGCCGCGCCTGCGTGCCCATCGCCGTCTGGACGAACACGACCCCCGCGTGCGCGCCCGCCGCTCCCGCGACATCGCCGCCCACGCTGCCCTGCGCCGCCGACCCGGCGCCGGCGGCGCCGCGCCGTGCCGCACCGCCCGCCGCCGCGCCGCCACCCCCGTGGCCGCTCGCCTGCGCCTGCTCGGACCCGCCGCCCGCGGCGACGCCCAGCGCCTCGGCCACCGTGCGCACGTCCTTCGGCGCGACCACGGCGTCGTTCGGGACCACCACCGCGTCCTGCACGTCCGCGATCTGGATCTGCACGTCCGCGCTCATCCCCGGCTTGATCAGCCCCTCGCGGTTGTCCATCTCCACGAGCACCGGGAACATGGTCACGTTCTGGTCAACCACCGCCTGCGGCTCCACCTTCGCCACCGTGCCGGTGAAGCTCCGGCCCGGGTACGCCTCCACGCTCACGCGCGCCCGCTGCCCGGGCTGGATCCGTCCGATGTCCGTCTCATCGACGAGCGTCCGGATCTGGATCCGCGACAGGTCCGCCATCGTGAACAACGTCGTGCCGCCCGACACGGTCTGGCTCGCCGACGCGATGATCTGCCCCGGCGCCACGTCGCGCTCCAGGATCGTCCCGGCGATCGGCGCGGTGATCGTCACGTCGCCCAGCTTCTCCCGCGCGAGCGCCGCGTTCGTCTGCGCCTTCACCAGGTCCGCCTGCGCGCTCGCCGCGCCCAGCACCGCCGCCTCGTACTCGTCCTGCGTGATGACCTCGTCCTTGCGCATGAGCTCCGCGCGCTGCTTCTGCGCGTTGGCGGTCTGCACCTTCACCCGCGCCGCCTGCAGGTCCGCATCCGCCTGCGCCGCCGCGTTCCGCACGTCCCGCGGGTCGATCTCCGCCAGCACGGAGCCGGCCTTCACCTGCTGCCCCGTCTCCACGTTGAGCGCCGTCACCTCGCCCGACGCCCGGGACTTGACCTCGACCACCTGCAGCGGCTCCGCCGTTCCCGACGCCTCGGCGGTCACCGACAGCGTCCGCTGCTGGACCGCAACGACGGTGGCGGGCGTGGCCGCCTGCGCGGAGCCCGGATGCGACAGGTGGGAACCCACCAGCCACGCCAGGGCGCCGACCACCGGTGCGGCCGCCGCCGTCCATTTCCTTCCACGGGTCCACATCATCACGCCACCTCCCTCCGCTCCGGTGCGGCGCTACCGCGCTCGTCCCGGGCAATGAGTCCGTCCTTCAGGAAGATCTGCCGGTGCGCGTGCGCCGCGATGTCCGGCTCGTGCGTCACGAGCACGATCGTCTGCCCGCCCTCGCGCCGAGCGCGTACTCCTTCGAAAGCCGCTCCGTCCGGATCACCGCCGCCGGCTCGCTCATAGCGACCTCCCCGCCAGCGCCTCGACCTGCGCCCGCGCGATCTGATAGTCGTAGCGCGCGCCCACCAGCTGCGTCTCCGCCTGCGAAAGCGCCGTCTGCGACGTCAGCCGGTCCAGCATCGTGCCGGAGCCCATGCCGTAGCGTTCCACCTGCACCCTCAGGTCCTCCTGCGCCGCCGCCACCGCCTTCTCCCCCAGCGTGATCTGCTGCGCCGCCGTGTTCAGCGTCGCCAGGTCCTTCGCCAGCTCCGCCGTGGCCGCCCGGTGCGCGTCGGCGAGCTGCGCCTGCGCGGCATCCGCTGCCGACGTCGCCTGGGTCACCTGCGCCTGCCGCTGGAAGTTGTCGAAGACCGGGATCGACACCCCGAGCCGCAGCGCCCAGCTCGTGTTTCCCCCCGTCAGCACCGGGTCCTGGTTCAGCCAGTCGTAGCCCGCGCTCACCTTCACCTGCGGCAGGTAGCTCGCCTTCGCCGCGCGCACCGTCGCGTCACCCGCCCGTGCCTGCGCCTCGGCCGCCTGCACCGCCGGAGCCCGCGCGATGACCAGCGAGTCGAGCTGCGCCGGCGTGAGCGCCAGCGGCTTCACCTCCAGCGACGTCGCCGCCTCCGCCGTGACCGGCCCGCTCGCGGCGACCAGCCGGCCCAGGGCGTACTCCGCCGTCGTCTGCTGCCCCTCCGCCTGCGCCAGCGACTGCTGCGCCTGCGCCAGCGAGACCTCCGCCCGCAACACGTCCGACTTCGTCGCCGAGCCGACCCGCAGCCGCTCCGCGGCCGCCGACTGCGCATCCTCCGCCTGCTTCACCTGGTCCCGGCTCGCCTTCACCAGGTCACCAGCGCGCAGCACGTCGTAGAACGCGCTCTGCGCGTCCAGTACCGTCGTCCACCGCTGTGCCGTCAGCCCCGCATCCGCCGCGTCCGACTCCGCCTGCGCCTTCCGGAGCTCCGCCTTGCGCTGACCGCCATCGTAGACCGTGAGACCCGCCGACAGGCCCGCCGTGTAGGAGTCCGCCGAGCCCGACACCACCGTGCTCGTCTCCGGGTTCAGCCGCTCAGTGCTCGCCAGCCCCGCCCCCGTGGTCACCGAAAGCGACGGCAGATACGCCCCGATTGCGGCCTTCTCCCCCGCCGCGGCGTTGTTCACCGCGCCCTGGCTCGACACCATTGCCGGACTCGCGTGCAGCGCCGCGGCCACCACCTCGTCCAGCGTCATCGAGGGCGGCGTCTGCTGCGCCCAGCCGATCGACGGCAGCACCAGCACCGCGATCAGCGACGCCACCAACGCCGCGGCGAGGATTCCCCTCGCCCGCTTCCCTGTCCTGGTCATCTCCATCCTCCCGCCCGGCTTCGCGCCGCCATTGGCCCCCGGGCACATGATGAAGATATTCGGCCGAGTTAAACCCTCGATTAACCAGGAGTTGGGCGTTGGGCGGCAGGCGCCCGGCTCCGGCCGGACCTCCCCTGCGGGCACAATGGCGGCCGCCGCCCGCCGCGCGCCTACCTTGCCCCGAGCCACCCTCGCCCCCACCCTTCCGCCATGCCTGGACCGGCAACGCCATGACCGCCTTGCTCGTCTTCCTCGACGGCCTCGGCCTGGGTGAGGCCGACCCGGCGGTCAATCCCGTGGCGGCCGCCCGCCTGCCCTGCCTCCGTGCGCTGCTCGGCGGTGCCCGGCCGCTCCTCCCGGATGCCGGCGCGGCGGGCCCCGGCGCGACCCTCCTCGCCCTCGACGCGCTTCTGGGCGTGCACGGCCTCCCGCAGAGCGGGACCGGCCAGGCCGCGCTGCTCACCGGCCGGAACGCTCCCGCCCTCTTCGGCCGCCATTTCGGCCCCTGGGTCCCGGTCGCCCTGCGCCCGCTCGTCGCCCGGCAGAGCATCCTCGCCCGCACCCTCGCCGCCGGCCGCGGCGCCGCGTTCGCCAACGCCTACCCGGAGGAGCTGCTCGCCGCGACCGAGGCGGCTGACCCGCCGGGGGCGCCCAAGCCAGAGCGAGGATCGGCCCCCGCGGCGCCATCGGCGGAAGCGGAGGCGGTGAACGCGCGCCTGCGCCGCCTGCCCGGTCCATTGCGCGCCGGCCCACCGCTGGCCGCCCTGGCAGCGGGGCTGCTCACCCGTCACACCGACGCGCTCCGAAATGGCGATGCCGTGGCAAGCGAGATCGACAACGAGGGCTGGAGAGAGCGGCTGGGAAGGAGGGACCTGCCGGTCGTGACGCCGCAGCAGGCCGGGGCGACGCTCGCGCGCATCACCGCCGGGCACGACATGACGCTCTTCGCGCACTACAGCCTGGACTACATCGGTCACCGCGGCGGGTTCGATGAGGCCGTGGCCGCGCTCGAGCGGGTGGACGCCTTCCTCGGCGGCCTCGTCGAGGCACTGCCGCCGGACGCGCTACTCGTCGTGGCCGCCGACCACGGCAACATCGAGGATGTTCGCACCGAGCACACGAGGAATCCGGCCCTGGGATTGGTGGCCGGGCTGGGAAGGGAGCGAGCCGCCGCCCGCCTGCGTAGCCTCACCGACGTGGCCGGCATCCTCCTCGAGGCCGCCGGCGGACCCGCCGCGGGCGGATAAGGCCGCCCTTGGCGCCCGCGCCTAGGTTCCCGCCTGCACCCTGGCCACCCAGGCCACTGGGGAAGGTTGACGAGCCGGCCGGTGCGCTTGCGCACCTCGAGGACGCCTCGGCGCACCGGTGGCCGGCCTCCGGTAGGACGCCCTGCTGATCGACGCCGCCAATCAGTAACGTCGAGGAGAATTCCCGTTGCGCAAATGCGGCAACCGGCGCTGAGGCTGGTTGCGGGGAAGGGTACGCGGAGGCGGCCGTCGAACCGCCGCGCGGGCTGCGCCGAGGTTACCCGGCGTGCTCCCGGCGGGCGCGGAAGGCCTCGGGAACGGCGCTTGCGCAGGATACGGCGCGCTTCGGCGGCCTCGAAGGTCTCGTACAGGGCTGCGCCCGTGTGGCTGCTCAGGTTGTCGAGCACGACGCGGATCTTGTCGGCGTCCGCGCAATGCACGTCAACCAGTGCGCGCATCTGCTGGGCGAAGTCCGCATTCGTGCGACGGGCGGTGACGTCCACATGCCGCCAGCCTCGCAGCGGCTCCACGAGCAGGAAGAGGTTGGCGGTCCCGCGGCGCACGTACTCGTAGTCGACGCGTTGGCGCCGACCCGGAGCGGCCGGCACCGGCAGGCGGGTTTCCCCGATGAGCTGGTAGGGCACTTCATCGAAGCACACCACCGGGCGCCGGGGGTCGTAGGGCTCCTGGTAGAGGTCGAGCACGTCCTCCATGCGGCAGACGAAGTCCCAACTCACCGTCGGGATGCACCACGCTTCCTTCTGCCAGGGCTTCAGGTCGTTTTTTTTAGAAGCCGTCGGACCGTCTCGTCCGTGATCGCGTCCACCACACGCAACTCGATCAGCTTGTCGGCCAGGAGCTGCATGGTCCAGCGCACGCGCCCCTCCGGAGGCGCGCTGCACGCCAGCGCGACCAGGAAGGCTTCCTGCTTGCCGTCCAGCAGCCGGGCTTTGCCCGGCCGAGGCCGATCGTTGAGCGCCCGCTCCAAACCGCCCTCGACGAAGCGCAGCCGCGTGCGCTCCACCGTGCACTTCCCCAGGTGCAGCGCGGCCGCAATCGCCTTGTCGGTCACGCCCTCGTCGGCCAGCAACAGGATGCGCGCGCGGTTCACCCGGCGCACCCGCGCCTTGCCGCCCTGGAGCAGGCGCTTGAGTTCGGCCCGCTCGTCGTCCGTGAGGTCCACGATATACTTCTTGGCCATCTGCCCTCCTCGCTGGGGGTCCGACAAATGGGCCAACAATATAGCACGGAACTTTAGTCCTCACAATCATGATGGCTGAGTACTAGACCTAAGCTGTAGTCTAGATCTCCCGCGCCGCGACCGACACCCCCGCCAGCACGAGCATCACCACGCCGTACCCCGCGATGTACGCGAACGCGTCCCATGGGATCGCCTGCATCCCGGCAAAGGCGCCCTCGAGCCGCAGGAACTCCGCCTGCGGCGGCACCACCAGCGCGATCGCCCGCGTGACCCCCGGCGGCGCCCCGGCCAGCGCCCCCGCCTGGAGCAGCGCGTTCCACACCAGCGCGAATACCCCGACCAGCAGCGCGATCCACGCATCCCCGCGCGTCCACACCGAGAGGAAGGCCGTGAGCCCGCCGTACGCCAGGATGTAGGCCGCGATCAGGACGAAGGTGCCGCCGCCCGCCCAGGTGCCCAGCATCAGCAGGTCGAATCCCGGCAGCAGCATCGCGGAGAGGATGAACGCCACCGCCGCGAGCGCGAGCCAGCGGGCACCGTAGACGCGCAGCGGGGAGACGGGCCGCACCGCGTACAACCGCGCGTATCCCGCGCTCCGGTCCGCGCTGAACACGCCCGCCATGAGGACGAGAACGGCGATCAGCGGGAAGCGCCCGATGATCCAGCCGAGCAGCAGCAGCGCCGACACCAGCGGGTAGCCGCCCACCACGAACAGCTGCCCCACCTCGACCTGGCCGTGCGGCCCCTTCGCCAGGAACCGCCCCGTCAGTGCCGCCGCCACGAACAGCAGCCCGAAGGCGACGAGCGCCGCCATCCGCCGCCGGCGCGCCTTCACCTCCAACCGCACAAGAGGCGCCACGCTCATTCCCCCGCCTCCTCGAGCGCCCGCCGCACCCGCTCCTCGAGCGGCTCGGCCGCCGGCTGGAGCGAGACCAGCACGCCGCCGCCCGCGAGGAGCGCCGCCACCCGCCCGGAGAGCTCTGCCGGGTCCGCAGCCTCGATCCAGTAGACGGGCCGGCCGTCCGCCGCCGCACGCGCGCCCGGGAACGCGTCCGCCAGCGCGGGTGTGGCCGCGGTGAGCTCCAGCCGCCACACCCCCGCCGCCCCGCCCCGCGCGAGCTCGACCACCTCCCGCACCCGCCCCCTCTCCAGCACCACCGCCCGGTCCGCCAGCCGCTCCACCTCGCCCAGGTCGTGGCTCGCGATCAGTACCGTACGTCCCTCCGAGCGCAGCGACTCGACCAGGCCGCGAAGCCGGATCCGCCACAGCGGGTCGAGCCCCTCCGTCGGCTCGTCCAGCACCACCAGCGGCCTCGCCGCGAGCAGCGCTTGCGCCAGCCCGAGCCGCTGCAGCAGACCCCGCGAGAGCGCGCCCACCGGCTTCCCGCCGTGCTCCACGAGCCCCAGCCGGTCGAGGACGGACTGCACCCGCCCCTCCGCCGCGCCGCGGCCGAGACCCTCGAGCCGCGCCAGCGCGAGCAGCGCCGCACGCACGCTCCACCCGCCCGGCAGCTGGAAGCGCTCCGGCAGGTACGCCGCGCCGCGTCGCCTCATGTACGCACGAGGCGCCATCCCGTCGAGAGCGACCTTCCCCGATGTCGGACGGAGGAAGCCGAGCACCAGCGCGAAGAGCGTGCTCTTGCCGGCGCCGTTCGGACCCACCACCGCCGTCACCTGGCCCGGCCGGACCGACAGCGTCACCCCATCCAGGGCGCGCACGCTCTTCGCGCCGCCCTCCGAGGACGGCGGCGTCCGGAACTCTCTCGTGACTCCCTCGAGCTCGATCATCCCGCCCCGGGCATGCATCCTGCCTGCCAGCCGCCCCCATGAACGACAATTCCGGTGAGCGACGGCGCCGGCCGCGCGGCCGGCTGACCGCGGGCTCCGACGCGCTCTATCGTACGTTGCGCTTCGTCGCGGGGCACGTCCAGGGATTCTACGCCGCCTACGCCGCCTTCCTCACCCTCGCCTTCCTCGGCGCCGCCGCCTTCGCCGCCTTCATCGGGTTCGGCAAGCTCGTGGCCGAGGGCGTCACCCTCTCCTTCGACGACTCCGTGCTCCGCTGGTTCGCCGCGCACCGCACCGCCACCGCCACCTACGTCGCCCTCAGCCTGACCTCCCTCGGCAGCGAGGTCGTGCTCATCGCTCTCGTCCTCGTCGCCTCCGTCTTCCTCTGGGCCACCCGCCACCACTACTCCGTCTACCTCCTGCTCATCGGCGCCTTCGGCGCCTGGGGGCTCAGCGCTCTGCTGAAGGAGGTGTTCGAGCGGCCGAGGCCGAGCATCGTCAGCCACCTCGTCATCGTCCACAGCGACTCGTTCCCCTCCGGCCACGCCATGCACTCCATGGTCGTCTACGCCTCCATCGCCCTGCTCGTCGCCCGCCTCGCCCCCGGCCGCTCCCTGCGCACCCTCACATGGACCGTCGCCATCCTGCTGATCGCCGGCATCGGGACGAGCCGCCTCTACCTCGGCGTGCATTACCCGAGCGACGTCGCCGCCGGCTACGTCGCCGGCCTCGCCTGGATCGCCTTCGTCGCCGCCGGCCTCGCCGGCGCCCGCTACCTCTCCGCCCGCAACCCCGCCATCGAGTCCGCCGAGCGCGACCTCCACGCCGATCCCCCCTGACCCCCGGCCCCGGCCCCCCGGCCCCCGCGCGGCCCATCCAGCCATTCCCCCGCCCCACTCCCCCTCCCATGCTCGGCGATGATGCCCCGTACCCGGGAGACGACCCTGCCCGACCCCGTCCGCCGCGCCCTCGGCCGCATGCTCCTCGATGCCGGCGCCATCAGCCCAGAGGAGCTCGAGCACGCGCTCGACCTCCAGCGGCGCGAAGGCCGCCGCCTCGGCGAGCTGCTGGTCCGGGGCGGCCTCGACCCCGAGCGCGTCGCCCGCGCCCTGGCCGTCCAGCTCGGGCTCGCCTACGCCCCACCGCCGCTCCGCCCCGGCGCCGACGCGCTCCGGCTCGTCGGCCGGCCCCTCGCCGTCCGCCTGCGCGCGCTCCCCCTCGCCCTCGCGGACCGCGCGCTGCGCGTGGCCATGGCCGACCCCCTCGACATCGCCGCCGTGGACGACCTCCAGTTCCAGACCGGCCGCCGCGTGCAGCCCGTCGTTGCCACCGGCGCCGCCGTGGAGCGGGGGATCGTCGCGGCCTACGGCGGCGATGCCGTGCGCGCGCTGGTCTCCCGGCTGCCCGGAAAGGCCGCCCCGCCGGGCGGCACGGCTCCTCCCGCGGCACCGGCCGATGAAAAGGGCGCCGAGCTGCGCCGCGCGGCGGAGGCGCCGCCGATCATCGCGCTCGTCGAGCTCATCCTCGCCCGTGCCGTCACGGCCCGCGCCAGTGACATCCACATCGAGCCCGCCGCCGGCCGGATGCGCGTCCGCGTGCGGGTGGATGGCGTGCTCCGCGAGATCCTCGACCTGCCCGCCAGCGCCGCCGCCGCGGTCGTCTCGCGGCTCAAGGTGATGGCGGGCCTCGACATCTCCGTCAAGCGCCGCCCCCAGGACGGCCGCGCCGCCATCGCCGTTGAGGGCCGCGACCTCGCCCTGCGTATGTCCACGCTCCCCTCCCGCCACGGGGAGAAGGTCGTGCTCCGCCTCCTCGACCCCCGCAACTCCGGCCGACCTCTCGATGCCCTCGACCTCGAGCCCGCCGACCGCCGCCGCCTGGATGCCTTGCTCGGCCGCGGCCACGGCGTCCTGCTCGTCACGGGCCCCACCGGCAGCGGCAAGACGACGACGCTCTACGCCGCCCTCGCGGCGCTCGACCGCGCGCGCCGCAACATCATCACCCTGGAAGATCCGATCGAGTACCAGCTGGAGGGGATCACGCAGGTCCAGGTGCACCGCCGTGCCGGGCTCGGCTTCGCCGCCGCGCTCCGGGCCGTGCTCCGGCAGGACCCGGACGTGATCATGGTCGGCGAGATGCGCGACCGCGCAACCGTGCAGGTCGGCCTGGCCGCCGCCCTCACGGGCCACCTCGTGCTGTCCACCCTCCACACCAACGATGCCCCCGGCGCCGTGACCCGGCTCCTCGAGATGAAGGCGCCGGCGTACCTCGTAGCCGGCGCCCTCATCGGCGTGGTCGCGCAGCGCCTCGTGCGCCGGCTCTGTCCCCACTGCCGCGCTCCACGCGACGCCGCCCCCGCCGAGCTCGCCGCGCTCGGCCTGCCGTCGCGCCCCGCCCGCCTGTTCGAGCCCGCCGGCTGCCCCCGCTGCGACGGGACTGGCTTCGCCGGCCGCGTCGGCATCTTCGAGGTCCTGGTCGTGGACGCCCGCGTGCGCGAGCTCATCCTCCGCCGCGCCCCCGCCGATGCCGTCCGCGAGGCCGCTCGCGCCGCCGGCTCGCAGTCCCTCGCCCTCGACGCATGGCGGAAGCTCGGCCGCGGACTCACCTCCCTCGGCGAGGTGGCGCCGTTTCTCGCCCTCCTCGCCGACGAGGCGCCCCTCTGCCCCCGGTGCGCCGCCCCCGTCCGCGCCGCCTATAACGCCTGCCCCCGCTGCGCCCACACCCTCCGCCACCGCTGCCGCTGCGGCGCCGCCCTCGACCCCGCCTGGCGCTGCTGCCCCGCGTGCGCCGCCCCCCTGCCCGATGCGCCGGCGCCGGCCGTTCGCGCCGCCGACGCGTCCGGGCCCGCCCCGAGCCCGCCCATGCCCGGGTCGGAGCGCTTGGGCGCTGTCGGCGGCGCCGCTCCGTCCCCGCCGCCCGTCGCCTCGAGTGCACCCTGAAAAAAAACGGCGCCCGTTCCCGGACGCCGCCGCCGATCCTCCCGCCCGCAGCTCCCCCGCCGTGTCCCCACCCCCACGCCCGCCCTCACCCACCCCGCGGTTGGCGCAGTTCACCCCACGCTCCGCTCCTCCTGCCGATGCTCCTCCCCGTCGAAGCTCATGACCGCCGGCTCGTCGTCCACGAACGTCTCGATGTGGACCGGCCGCTTCCACAGCCGCTGCACGTTCTCCAGCGTCTCGCGCGCGAAATCGAGCTTCAGCGGCACGCCCTCGTAGCGGTGCACGAGCACGAGCTCGCCACGGTTCAGGTGGTTGCCGTCCGCCACCTCGATCCATGGCTGCCCGAAGTTGGTCAGCATGAACAGCAGCTTCTCCTTCACGGCCGCGAAGTCCCGGTCCGTGATCACGTACTGCCCCGTCATCGGGTTGTAGTCGTAGGAGAACAGGCCCTGCTTGCGCACGAAGTCAGCGGTCAGGAACTCGTCGAGGAAGGTGACGTCGTTGTAGTGGCGGCGTACCTCGAAGAGCTTCTCCCGCCCGGCCATCTCGCCGGTGTCCCAGCGCTGGCGCGCGTGGAAGTCGTCGCACGCCTCCCACTCCGGACCGTGGCGGCCCTTGTTCCAGCGCTCCTCGATGTCGCGCCAGAGCTCGATCCCCAGCTTGTACGGGTTCAGCCGGCCGGGCGAGGTGGCCATCGTGCCGGCGTGGTGGTCGGCGTAGTCCAGCAGCTCGGAGGCGTCGAGCGCGCGCGTCGTCATGATCGTCGAGTGCCAGTACGACGCCCACCCCTCGTTCATGATCTTCGTGCGGCCCTGTGGCGCGAAGTAGTACGCCTCCTCGCGCACGATCCCCAGCACGTCCCGCTCCCAGTTCTTGAGCGGCGCGTGCTCCAGCAGGAACAGCATCACGTCCTTCTCGGGACGCGCCGGAAACCTCGATTCCCGCCGCTCCCGCTCCGCCAGCCGCTCCCGCTCAGCCTCCAGCGCCGACGCCGGATTGATGTAGGAGTCCATGTACTCCTTCGCCCGCAGCTTCTTCGGCTCCAGGCGAAGCAGCGCGTCCTCCTCCGACGGCTCCTCCGGCGCGCGGTGCGGCCGCGCCGGCGCGTTGTAGTCGATCAGGTTGTCCAGCGACAGGCACCGATCCAGCAGCCGCTCCACCACCTCCTCGCCGTACATTTCGTGGTAGCGGCGTACCCGCGAGGCGTGGTTCGCCATCTCATCGACCATCTTCCGGTTCGTGTGCGCGAACGAGAAGTTGTTCTTGAAGAAGTCGCCGTGCCCGCACACGTGCGCCATTACCAGCTTCTGGTCAACCGTGTGGTTCGCCGCCAGCAGGTACGCGTACGTGGGATCGTTGTTGATCACCATCTCGTAGATCTTCGACAGACCGTACGCGTAGGAGCGCGAGAGCTCCACGTACTCCATCCCGAAGCGCCAGTGCGGGTAGCGGCTCGGATAGCCGCCGTAGGCCGCCACCTCGTTGATCTCCTCCCAGTCCAGCACCTCGTAGACGATCTCGAAGAAGTCCAGCCCGTACGCGCGGGCGTGCTCCTCGATGCTCTGCTGGAGCGAGCGAAGCTCCGGGGTGAGATCATGCTGCATCGGGATGGACCTTCACTTCCCTTTGCCCAGAAAGGTCTTGATCGAGGACAGGATCGCCTCGCGCCCCTCGATCCGCGACAGCACCACGTTGTCCGCGCTCACGTGCGACTCGAGCGCGTGGAGGAACTGGCCGCTGCCGTACCGGCTCTCCACCTGGCCGTAGCCGAACAGGTTCGCATTCGGCAGCAGGCGGTCCTGCAGCAACGCGAAGCATTTCTCGTCGTCGCCGCCGCCCCAGTTGTCCCCGTCCGAGAAGTGGAACAGGTACACGTTCCAAGATTCCGCCGGATACTCCCGGGCCACGATCTCCGCCGCGAGCTGGTACGCGCTCGAGATCCGCGTGCCGCCCGACTCCCGCGTCGAGTAGAACGTCTCCCGGTCCACCTCCCGCGCCGCCGCGTCGTGGATGATGTAGCGCGTCACCAGCCCGTCGTAGTGCGCGCGGATCCACGTGTCGATCCAGAACGACTCGATCCGCACGATCTCCTTCTGCTCGTTCCCCATCGAGCCGGACACGTCCATCATGTACAGGATCACCGCGTTCGCCACCGGCTCCGGCTCGTCCTTCCACGAGCGGTAGCGGACATCCTCGCGCACCGGGACCACGACCGGCCGGCCCGCATTGTAGGCGCCGGTGGCCAGCTGCCGCTTCAGCGCCTCCTTGTACGTCCGCTTGAAGGAGCGCAGGCTCTCCGGCCCGGCGCGCTTGATCCCCGTGTAGCGGCTCTTCGGCACCGTCAGCGAGTGCGAGCCCTTCGGCTCGATCCGCGGCAGCTCCAGCTCCTCGCCCATGATCTCCGCGAGCTGCTCCACCGTCAGCTCCACCTCCCGGATGTGCTGCCCGGGCGCATCGCCCGCCTCGCCCGCCCCCCCTTCCCCGCCGTCCGCGCCGATCGGCGTCCCCACGTCCCCGGGGCCCTGCCCCACTCCGCCCCGCTCCTTGCGCCCGTAGCGAAACCGCGGCAGCTCGACCTGCGGCAGCGGGATCGACACGAGCTCGTTCCCCCGCTTGCCAATCAGCTCGCCGCGGGTGATGTGCCGCTTCAGATCCTGCTTGATCCTGCCCCGCACGATCTCGTCGAACCGCCGTCGATCGCGCTCGATCCGCTTGACCATCTGATCCTCGCCTCATTCGCCGCGATCCCAAACTCCCACCCTTACCCTTACCCTCACCCCTACCCTCACCCTACACCCTCACCCTACACCCTCACCCTCACCCCTATCTCACCGCCGCCCCCGGCACATCCACCGGCCTCCTCAGCGCCGCCACCGGCAGGAAGGGCTGCATCAGCGCCGCCAGCGCCAGGAGCGCCACCAGCACGAGTAGCACGAACCTGAGCAGCGGGCTCAGCCGTTCGGCCGCTCGCACCGGCACCGGGCTCTGCACCGGCGCCGTCATGCGCAGCCCGCCCGACTCCTGGAGCAGCGTCCTCATGTCCGCGCCGCAGCGCTGGCACGGGCGCTCCGCGTCGAAGTTGACGTGCCAGCAGTGCGGGCACACGGCGAGACCCGTCTCGGCCGGCAATGCGGCCGATCCCAGGCGCAGCCCCGTGACGAGCTCGCGCCACGAGCGAGTCCGGCTACTTCCGTCCGTCCTTGACATCGCCGCGCGCGAAGATGCTGGCCACGAAGTTGAGCACGTCCGTCGCGCATACGTCGCAGTAGCCGTGCTCCCGGATCAGCCGCCCCTTCACGACGTCGATCTTCTCCTGCGCGTCCTTGTCCAGCACGCTCGACACCAGGCTGGTCAGCTTGATCGAGTCCTTCTGGTCCTCGAACAGCTTCAGCTCCAGCGCCTTCTGCAGCCGTTGGTTCGTGTCGTAGCGGAACTTCTTCCCGTCCACCGCCAGCGCGCCAATGTAGTTCATGATCTCGCGCCGGAAGTCGTCCTTGCGGCTCTCCGGGATGTCGATCTTCTCCTCGATCGAGCGCATCAGCCGCTCGTCCGGCTCCTCGTACTCGCCCGTGTACTTGTTTCGCACCTTCTCGCGCTGGGTGTACGCCTTCACGTTGTCAATGTAGTTGGCGCACAGCCGCTGCAGCGCGTCCTCGTCCCCGCTGATCGCGCGCTGCACCTCGTTCTTGACCATGTCCTCGTACTCCTCGCGGACCACGGCCAGCAGCGTCCGGTAGCGCTCCTTCTGCTCCTCGCTCGTGATCAGCGAGTGGTGCTTGAGCCCGCTCTCCAGCTCCTTCATCACCATGAACGGGTTCACGCACGTCTCGTCAATGTCCGCCACCAGGCAGTTCGAGATCTTGTCCTGGATGTAGCGCGGGCTGACGCCCTCCAGCCCCTCCCGCCCCGCCTCCTTGCGCAGCTCCTTCACGTTGTCCTCCGTGAAGCCCGGCAGCGTTTTCCCGCTGTACAGCTTCATCTTCTGGAGCAGCGTCAGGTTCACTTTCTTCGGCTCCTCCAGCCGCGTCAGAACGGCCCACATCGCCGCCACCCCGATCGTGTGCGGCGCGATGTGCTTGCCCTTGATCCGCTCGTTGTTGAAGTCGCGCTCGTAGACTTTCGTCTCCTCATCCAGCTTCGTGATGTAGGGCACGTCGATCTTCACCGTGCGGTCCCGCAGCGCCTCCATGAACTCGTTGTTCTGCAGCCGCCGGTACTCGGGCTCGTTCGTGTGCGCGATGATCACCTCGTCCACATCCGTCTGCGCGAACTTCTTCGGCTTGATCTTGTGCTCCTGGCTCGCCCCCAACAGGTCGTAGAGGAACGCGACGTCCAGCTTCAGCACCTCGATGAACTCGATCAGCCCGCGGTTCGCCACGTTGAACTCGCCATCGAAGTTGAACGCCCGCGGGTCAGACTCCGAGCCGAACAGCGCGATCTTCCGATAGTTGATGTCCCCCGTCAGCTCCGTCGAGTCCTGGTTCTTCTCGTCCTTCGGCTGGAACGTGCCGATGCCGACCCGGTCGTACTCGCTGACCAGCAGCCGCTTCACCCGCACGTGCTCGATCACTTTGGTCCAGTCGCCGTCGTGCTTCAGCATCAGCTGGTTGTAGACGTGCCGGCACGCCGGGCAGAGGTCCCCCTCGACCGTGACCTGCCGCTCATCCGCCACCCGCTGGTTCACCTCGCCAAGGAAGACGGAGCGGAACTCCCGCGGCAGCAGGTGCAGCGGTTCCTCGTGCATCGGGCACGGCATCACGTCCTCGCCGTGCTCCAACTCGGCCGCCATCTCCGGCGGCACGCCGATCGCGCTCAGCCCCTCGCCCACCCACGAGAACGTGTAGAGCGCGCCCTCCTCCGTCCGCGCGTAGTGCTCCAGCCCCTTCTTCAGCAGCCGGCAGATCGTCGACTTGGACGAGCCGACGGGGCCGTGCAGCAGCAGCACCCGGCGCTCCGGGCCGTAGCTCATCGACGCCGCCTTCAGCACCTGGACCAGCTTCATCAACGGCAGGTCCAGCCCGAAGATCGCGTCCCGGCCGCCGCCGATCGGGTCGTCGAAGAACTCGAAGTGCGTGATCTCCTTCTTGTACTCCGTGTACTTCCGCGTCCCGAACGACATGATCATGTCGTAGAGCCGCTGGAACGCGTTCCGCGCCACCTGCGGCCGGTCCCGCACCATGGCGAGGTACTCGTTGAACGAGCCCTCCCAGTGCAGGTCGTGGTAGAGCGCCGGGTTCTGGTTGGCGCGGATGTGCTCGATGATGTCGATGACAGGCGCGGACATCGCTCCTACTCCTTCGAAGGGACCGGCTATGCGGGTGCGTTGGAGGCTGTATGGGCTACACGGCCCGGAACGGCGGAGTTCCTGGCCGGAACGCGTTCAGTTGCCGCGCGGCCGACCCCTGAACTCCGCCGCGACCTGCCGCAGCAGGCGCTCCACCGGGTCGCCGCCGCGCGGCGTGAGATAGCGGTCGGAGAGCCGGTTCAGTGCCACGCGCAGCCGCGGAAACTCGTCGGCACAGCTGCGGTAGAGGTCGTCCAGCCCCCACGTCTCGGCGTCGCTCGTCTGCGCCGCCAGGCGGTAGCCGTGGGCGCCCAGCTCCTCGTAGTACGACAGTCCGGGCGCGCCTCGCCGCCCCCGCCGCCCCTCGACCCAGTCCGGGTACAGCCCGCTGACCCAGAGCGCGAACTCCCCGAGGTGCGCCCGCAGCAGGAAGCCGCGCCGGCCCGGCGCATCGACCCGGGCCACGATCTCCGTCAGGTACCGCATCTCCTCGCCGTCGCCCTCTTCCACCACCCACGCCCGGTTGCGCTGACCGTACTCCAGCAGCAAGGCCGCCAGGTAGTCGGCCGTCGTGCGGTCTCCCAGGTCGCCCTCCAGCAGCGCGTGGCGGACCAGCAGGTAGAACAGCAGCGCCGCGGGGACCGTCGAGAGACCGGGGCCGGCAAGCAGCGCGTTGAGCGTGCGGGGATCGTCCAGAAGCGCGTCGAACCCCTCTGTCCGGAGCCGCTCCTCCTCCCGCTCCCGCGCGGCCGTGTCGCCGCGCGTCAGCACTCCGATCACCAGGTTCGCCTCGGCACGGCCGAATGCTCCACGCACGTTCGGTAGGATCATTCCGCTGCCTCCCTCTCATGGAACGATTCCAGCCCGCCGCCGCTTGCTCGCGACCCCGTGCGCGTCTAAGTTGCCCCGGGTCGAGCGGCTAACGGCAAGTCCCGCCTACGCATTCGGCATACCGGCATCGGCTGGCCCACCTGGCATATCCGCGCGATGGAACGGCGAAGAATCGCCGCCGGGGCGCCGGACGTCGGCGGAACGGCGCGGCAGATGTCGGTGTGAAAAAGCAGTTCGGCTGGAAGAGGTCGCGGACCGCGACCGGCGCGGCTTGAGACCCTCGCCGCATGGGGATACCGGATGTCGCCCGCGTACCATCGAACCTAAACCGCCGTCCAGACGAAAGTCAAGGGAAGTTGGCGGGGGCGCGCCGAGCGTAGTCGCGCACAACGTGGGAGGAGCGTCGGATGAGCGGAAGAATCGGGTGGGCACTCGGGGCCGCGGCGGCCCTGTCGGCGTGCGCCGTGAACCTGGGCGGGCCGAAGCCGATCGACTACAACGCCCTCGCCATCGACGTCGGCGCGGGCACGACCGCCGCGCAGGCGGCGGCCAGCGTCAAGCAGGCCGGCGCAAACCTCGTGCTGGTCTCCGCCACGGCGGACAGCGCCTGGTTCGCCGAGCTCGCCCGCCAGACGGGTCTCGTGCTGAGCGGCCCCGGCCGCGCCGATTCCCTCGGCCTCGCCTTCCTCGCCGCCAAGCCCGTCGGCGACACGACGGCCACCCTCGCCGTCGCGAACGCCGCGCCGGTTACGCTCCACGACGCGCTCTACCAGCCGCAGAAGGAGCGCTACCTCGACCTCCTCGAGGTGCACATCCCCGGCGGCAGCGCCCACGACGTGGCGCAGGCGCTGCTCCGCTACGTCGCCTCGGATGTCATGTCCGCCTCGGCCGTCGTGCTCGCCATGACCAGCCCCGACCCCGCGCTCGCCGACTCCGTGGCCACTCTCATCCGGCCGGCCTTCCTCGATGCCCGCGACTGCATGAAGAAGCGCGCGTCCACCTCGGCGGTCCGGCTGATGTACGGCCCCGAGACGCGAACCCGCTGCACCGACGCCGAGGTGGTCGCGATTCCCTGGACGGGCGCCGCCGTGAGCGCGCAGCTCGTCGTTGCCCGGTGAGCCGCCCGTGAGCGAACACTTCCGTTTCCCGCGCGCGCCCAATCACGCCGACCGGATCCAGTGGCGGCCCTGGGGGCAGGACGCCTTTGACGAGGCGGCGCGGGAGGATCGGCCGCTGCTCCTCAACCTGACGGCCGTCTGGTGCCAGTTCTGTCGCGAGATGGACGAGACGACGTTCTCGGATCCCGATGTCATCCAGATCCTGAACGATCGCCTCGTGCCCGTGCGCGTCGACGCCGACCGCCATCCCGAGGTGCAGGACCGCTACATCGCCGGCGGCTGGCCGACCAACGCGTTTCTCACGCCCACCGGCGAGGTGCTCTGGGTGGGGACCTTCCTGCCGGTGGGCGAGCTGCTCGGTGTGGCGCGCAGCGTACTCGGCGCGTGGGGCTCAAAGCGCGATGAGCTCGAGCTCGAGGTCGGGCGCCGCCGCCGCGCGCTCGAGGCCGCGCGCTCGCGCCGCCCCGCCATGGGGCTCGTCCGCCGCGACGCCGCCGAGGACGTGCTGAACGGCGTCCGCGCCTCCTACGACCAGCGCAACGGCGGCTTCGGGCAGGCACCGAAGTTCCCCTATCCCGACGCCATGGAGCTCCTCGTCGCGCACGCCGCTCGCTCCGGCGACGTGACCTGGCGCGAGATGGCCGTGCGGACGCTGGACGGAATGGTCGCCGGCGAGCTGTGCGACAACGTCGAGGGCGGCTTCTTCCGCTACGCCCTGGCCGAGGACTGGACCCAGCCGCGTCACGAGAAGCTGCTCGCCACGTGCGCCGGACTCGTCCGCGACTACGCGCTCGGCGCTCGCCTGGAGGGCCGCGCCGACTGGCGGGAGCTCGCGGAGCGGGGCGTCGCCTGGGTCGATGCCACCCTGCGCCGCGACGATGGATTCTGGGGCGGCAGCCAGGCCGCCGACGAGACCTACTTCTCCGCCGGCGCGCAGGAGCGCGCCGGAATGCCCGCCCCGCGTATCGACCGCTCGATCTACACCTCCGCCGTCGCCTCCTGGATCCGCACCCTCGCCGAGGCCGGCGCCGGTCTTGGCCGCGCCGCCTGGGTGGACGCGGCCGCCGCCGCGTTTCCCCGGCTCCTCGAGCGCATGCGGGCCGGCAATGGGCTCCTCCATCATTACGAGGACGAGGACGAGCCGACTCCGGCGGTCCCCGGGCTCCTCGTGGATGCGCTGGAGGCCGCGCGCGCGGGCGTCGCCCTGAACCAGGTGACCGGCAACGCGGCCGCCCTCGAGACCGCCGCCGCGCTGGCGCACGCCATCGAGCGACACCTCTGGGCCGACGGCGGCGGGTTCCTCGACCGCGCGCACGAGGCCGGCGAGAGCGGCGCCCTGCGCTACCGCGACATGCCGTTCGAGGCGAACGCGCAGGCCGCCCGGCTGCTGCTCGACCTCCATCACGCCACCGGCGA
Source organism: uncultured Gemmatimonadales bacterium (assembly GCA_963708135.1). Taxonomy (GTDB): domain Bacteria; phylum Gemmatimonadota; class Gemmatimonadetes; order Longimicrobiales; family RSA9. The sequence goes on from OY970192.1 coordinate 4,558,319, forward strand.
GCGCAGCTGGCGCGCCCTCGCCGAGCGCGTCCTGGCCACGCTCTCGCCGCTCGCCGGCCGCCACGAGGTCGCCGGAGCCGCGTTCGCGCTCGGCGTCGAGGAGTACTTCCAGCCGCCGCCCGCGTTCGTGCTGATCGGCGAGGGCGAGGCGGCCGCCGCGCTGCGTGCCGCCGCCCTCGCCCTACCCCTGCCCGCACGACGTCTGTGGACGCTCCCCTCGGGCGGCCGCATCCTGGGCCGCAGCTTCGCGGCCGCGCCGGCCCCGGAGATCCTCCTTTCCGGACCGCACGGCTGGTCCGCCCCGGTGCGCGCGCCTGAGGCGCTGGCGGACGCCGTCGCGGGCGTGCTCTAGGCCTCTCCTCGTGGACGCCGAGCGGGGGCCGCTGCGCGCCGAGCTCACGCGGGCGTTCGCCGACGGTGCGGACACGACCTGGCCGGACGAGCGCTTCGACACCCTCGCCCGCCGCATCTTCCACTATCAGTTCGAGCGGGTGCCCGCGTACGGCGCCTACTGCCGCCGTCGCGGAGCCACGCCGGACCGCGTCAACCACTGGACCGGCATCCCGGCGGTGCCCACCGCCGCCTTCAAGGAGGTCGCCCTTGCGGCCGGCGGCGGCGCGGACGCGCAGGCGGTGTTCCGGACCAGCGGCACGACCCGCGGGCGGGAGCGCAGGGGCGTCCACCACATCCTCGAGCTCGCCCTCTACCACGGCTCGCTGATCGCCGCCTTCCAGGCCTTCCTGCTCCCCGACGGCGCCCACCTCCCGATCCTCTCGCTGGTGCCGCGCGCCATCGACGTGCCGGACTCGTCCCTCTCCCACATGGTGGACACCCTCATGGAGCGCCTCGGCAAGGCGGGCGGAGGCCATTACGCTGATCCGGCGGGCGGGCTGGACGACGTCCGGCTCGATCCCGACCTGGACGCCCACGAGGCGGCCGGGACGCCGGTGCTTCTGCTCGGCACGTCCCTCGCCTTCGCTCACTGGCTCGACCGCCTCTCCGCGGCGGGCCGGCGGCACCGCCTGCCCCTCGGGTCGCGCCTCATGGACACCGGCGGGTTCAAGGGCCGGCGCCGGCAGGTCGATGCCGCGGAGTTGCGCCACGCGTACGGCGATCGGCTCGGCGTCCCCGACGACCACTGCGTGAACGAGTACGGAATGACAGAGATGCTGTCGCAGCTCTACGACGCGGCGCTGCGCGACGCCGTGCGCGGCGGCGCGGGGGAGCCCCGCCGCAAGCAGGGTCCGCCGTGGGTCCGCTCGCTCGTGGTCGATCCCGAGACGCTGGAGCCTCTGCCGGAAGGCAGCGAGGGGCTGCTCCGCCACGTGGACCTTGCCAACCTCGACGGAGTCGCCGCCATCCAGACCGAGGACTTCGCCCGCTCGACTGGCGACGGCCTGCTCCTCCTCGGCCGCGCCGCCGGCGCGCCGCCGCGTGGCTGCTCGATCGCCATGGACCTGCTCATCGAGGCGGCGGAACGGGACCGGTGACCACCCTCGATGCGTTCCACCTGCCCGGCCTCGAGGAAGGCGACGTCGCCCGCTGGGAGTTCCGCGACTTCGACGCGTTCCGCCTCCGCTGGCCCCGGCTGCACCCCGCCGGCCTCTCCCGACAGGTGGCCCGGCTGCGCGCCGCCCGCGCGGCAGCCCTGCGCGACATGCCGGCCGAACGCGTGCTCGAGCGTATCGCCGCCGCGGCCGAGCGCCTGTGCGACCCCGCGCTGTCGCTACGCGCCACCGCGGAAGAGGCGCTGCCCGCAATCACCGGCTACTCGCGCCCGATGGTGCGGCTCATCCTCGACCGCATGGCTCCGGACTGGACGGCCGCCGCCCTCGATCGCCTGCTCCGAGCCGAGCTCCCCGACCCGCGCGTCCTCGACCGGTTCCGCCCCCATCCGGATGCCGCGCAGACCTGGGTACGGGCGTTCGGGCCCGCTCTCGCCTTCCACGTCTTCTCGGGAAACGTGCCGGGCGTCGCCGTCACGGCCATTCTGCGCGCGCTCCTGGTCAAGGCCGCGGTCCTCGGCAAGACCGCGTCCGGCGAACCGCTCCTGGCCCCGCTCTTCGCCCGCGCCCTCGCCGCTGTCGATCCGGCGCTCGGCCGGACGGTCGCGCTCACGTACTGGCCGGGCGGAACCGAAGCCCTCGAGGAAGTCGCGTTCCGCGAGGCCGACGCGGTAGTGGTCTACGGCGGCGAGGAGGTCGAGCGGGAGGCGCGGCGCCGGATGGAGGTCGGCGCCCGGCTGGTCGTCCACGGGCCGCGCTACTCGCTCGGGCTCGTCGGGCGGGAGGCGCTCTCGGAGGTCGCGGCGCCGGCCGTCGCCCGGGCGGTCGCGCGCGCGGTCGCCATCTTCGACCAGCACGGCTGCGTCTCGCCGCACCTCGTCTACGCCGAGCGTGGCGCCGCCGTGGCTCCTCGTGCCTTCGCGCGCCTCATCGCCGACGCGCTCCGGACGCTCGAGGAGGAGCTGCCGCGAGGCCCGATCACCGGAGCCGAGGCCGCCCTCATCCATCAGGAGAGGGCCGCGGCGGAGTTCCGCGGCCACGCGGGTGGCGCCGGCGAGGTCCTTGCCGGCAGCGGCACCTCCTTCACGGTGGCCTACGAGGAATCGCCCCGCTTCGAGCCGTCCTGCCTGAACCGGTTCCTTCGCGTGAAGCCGCTGGACGAGCTCGACGACGCGGCCGGGCACGTGCGGCCGTTCGGGCGTTACCTGCAGACCGTGGGGCTGGCCGTGGACACGGGGCGAGCGGCCGCGCTGGCGGAAGCGTTCGGCCGCCTGGGCGCCTCGCGCATCGCGCCCTTCGACGCCGTCCCGTGGCCGCCGCCCTCATGGCATCACGACGGCCGCGGGCCCCTCCGCGAGCTGCTCCGCTGGACGGACATGGAGCCGTGACGCGCGCAACGCCCGCCGCGCCCTCTCACGCCCCGCCCGCCACGAGCTCGCGCAGTACGCGCGCATCCCCGTCCGTGTAACCGTAGAGCACCACCTCCGCTACCGGCGTCTCCTCCTCGAGATGGCGCCCGATCGCCTCCAGCATCACCGCGGCGGAGCGCCGCAGCGGGAAACCGCCCACGCCGGCGCCGAGGATCGGCAGTGCCACGCTCCTGGCGCCCAGGTCTGCCGCGATCCGGAGCGCCGCCGCCGTGGCCGACCGGATCCTCTCGGCGCTCGCAGGCTCGTCCCCCATCGCGGCCGCGTGGATCACCCACCGCGCCGGCAGGGCGCCCCCGCCCGTCGCGACGGCCTCCCCCACCCGGATCGGTCCGTGTTCCCGCACGTACGCATCGCACTCCGCCTGGACCGCTGGACCGCCCCGCCGCCGGATCGCCCCGGCCACGCCGGCACCCAGCTGCAGGTGGTTGTTCGCCGCGTTCACGACCGCGTCGCCGTCGAACGTGCTGACGTCTCCCTGCTCGACCCGGATCATGCGTCTGCCCCCGTCTCCGCTTTTGATGAAACACGGAAGTTGTCATGACATGCACATCGTTACATAGCAACGTGTTGTGCAGATTTCCACAGCGGATTTATTCGTCTTGGAATACGCCTTGCAAACCGGCAGCCGGACGCAAGCGGAGCCGCAGCCCCGGCGTCGCCCCCTGCGAGCGGGAGAGGATATGGACCCCGAAGCGCTGTCAGACGAGGTCGGATCGGCCCGCCGCAGGCATGGCTGCGGCGGCCTCCGCGCCGGTGCCTGGGTGCTGGCCATCGCGACCGCGGCCGCGCTGGTCGCCGCCGATGGGGCCGGAGCCGCTGCGGGCCTCACGGCGCCGCGGGAGGTGGTGCCGGATGTTACGAGAATCCCTCGCTCGACCCCGGCGCGCGCAGCGGGGCCGGTGCGGTGGGACTCATGCAGGTCATGCCGCTGCACCGCGGCCATTGGCCGTGCGGCCCCGACCTGACCGACGTGGATGCGAACATCTGCTATGGGGCGCACATCTACGCCAGCGCGCTGCGTCGCTCGGGAGGCAACGTGGAGGGGGCCCTCCTGCGCTACAACGGCTGCGTGGCGGGCACCAACACGCCGGACTGCGCGCGCTATCCGAGCGAGGTCTTCGCGCGTGCGGGGCGCGCGAGCCTGCAGGCCTGGAGACGGCAGCCCCGCGCCGGCGTGGGGCGCTGAGCGGCGGCGCGTACGTGCGTACCCCTCGAGCGGGGTGCGCACGTACCGCCCCGCGCCTCAGACGACCGTACTCGGAACCGTGGGCCGGATTTCGGCGCCCCGGACCCGCCGCCGCAGCAGCTCCTCGCGCGCGAGCCGCAGCACGTGCGTGTCATCGATCCGCTCGGCATCCCAGAAGCGCGTGAACGCGTTCCCCCGCCTCCCCTTCCGGTCACAGTCAACCGATCCTGCCGCGCCCCGTCGGTAGCTCAGGACGCAGCCATCCCACGTGCCTCGCTTCACGGCACCCCGCTCGAGGTCGAGCGCGAGCTGCACGAGCCCGTCGTAGGAGAACTCCTCGAGCTCCGCCTGCAGCTCCGCATCGGCATCCGCCATCCGGGGACTCGAGAGGAAGGAGAATAGCCACATATGCAACCTCCTGCGTGGGAAACGACAACGGCGGGACGGGCCCGCACCGGGATGGACGGAAGCGAGCAAGCGAGGGGGTCCCGCGCAGGCGCCGCCTCGCGCGTGGACCCCCTCTCCGTTGCCTGCCCCGGACGGCGTGCGAGCCGCCCGACAGGCTCAGTCAGCGCCCTGCATTAAAGGTGCCGGGTCTCGGCAATGAGCGACCGGTGCAGCGAGAGCGCCGCCCGCACCCCTTCGGCCGCCGCCTGCACCGCCAGGTAGGGGGGGCCGGCCAGGTCGCCGGCCGCGTATACGCCAGCCACCGACGTTTCCTGCGAGCGGTCCACGGCCAGGTGGCCGCCCGCATGCGCCCGGCAGCCGAGCGTCTCACCGAGGGCGCAGCCGGGGCGCGAGCCGAGGTGAAAGAACACGCCTTCGAGCGGAATCCGCGTGCCGCCATCGAGCTCGGCATGGCGCAGCCGGCCCTCCCTCGAGACGAGCCGGACGACGCGCTCCGTCCGGACCGCCACCCCGTTCGACTCCAGCCGCGCCCTCTCGGCCGGTTCGAGCGCCGGGGCCGCCCCGTCGGTCAGCAGGGTCAGCCGCTCGGCCCAGGTCAGGAGGAAGAGCGCCAGCGCGGCGGCCTCCCGGTCCGCGCCCAGCACCCCGACCGATGCACCCACCATGCTGGGCCCGTCGCAGTCGGGACAGTGGAACACCGAGCTGCCGTACGCCTCCACCAACCCGGCCACCTCGGGTACGATGTCACGCAGCCCGTACGCCAGCAAGAGGCGTCGGGCCGCCAGCGAATCGCCGCTCTCGAGCTGCAGGGCGAATGCGTCCTTCGCCCCCTGTGCAGCCTCGACCCGGCCCGGCGACACCTGCGCGCCTGCGCCCTGCGCCTGCTCCCGGAGCCGGCGTCGGAGCTCCGTCGGGCTCAGGTCAGGGAGCCCGGGATACCCGTGGACCGCCCAGGCCGGATCGTTGCGCGGACCTCCCGCGTCCACGACGCGGACACGCCGGCGATAGCGCGCCAGCCAAAGCGCCGCGGACAGCCCCGCGGGGCCGCCACCGACCACGACGACGTCGTAGGGGTCCGGAGCGCGCCTCATCCGTGCGCCGCGCGGACCGCCCGCTGCAGCGTCGCGTCGCCGCGCTCGATCGGGAGCTGGATGTGGAACGTCGAGCCATCGTGTGGGCGGCTCTCCACGTAGATCCGGCCGCCGTGCGCCTCCACGATCTCCTTCGCGATGCTCAGCCCCAGCCCGGCCCCCTTGGCGCGCGCCTCCGAGCCAACCTGGTAGTAGCGGTCGAAGATATGCGCCTGCTGGTCCTCCGGGATCCCGATCCCCGTATCCGCGACCGAGATGTGGAGCATGCCATCTTCCGGCGCGGCGGCCAGCCGGATCCGCCCCCCCTCCCCAGTAAACTTGAACGCGTTCGAGAGCAGGTTGCCGAGCAGCTGGTCCCGCACCCGCTCCGCGTCGAGCATCATCGTTCGCGGCGTCGCCTCGTCGAGCGCCACCGAGAAGTCGATCCCCTTCTGGCGCGCGAGCGCCGTGAACGCCCGCTCGACGGACCCGACCAGCCCGCGCAAGTCCACCGGCTCCAGCTCCATCTGGAGACCGCCCGCCTCCAGTCGGCTCATGTCCAGGAGCTGGTTGACCAGCCGCGTGAGCACCTGCGTCTGCTCCTGCACCGCCGCGAGCACCTCCTGCTGGCGCTCCGGGACGTCACCGTACACGCCGTCCGAAAGTAGCTCCGCGTAGCCGCCGATCACGTTGATCGGCGTCTTCAGCTCGTGCGTGGCAATGCTGATGAATTCGGCCTTCAGCCGGTCCAGCTCCGCCAGCCGCTGGGTCATCGCGCGGAACGAGCGCGAGAGGTCGCCGATCTCATCGCTGCGCCCGTAGGGCAGGTGAGGCGGCACCACGAGCTCGCCCCCCGCCACCGCCGCCGTGGCCCGCCGCAGCTGCCGCAGCGGTGTGGTGTAGGCGCCGGTCGTCCAGATCCCCAGGAGCAGCGCGATCACCAGCGCCAGCGCCACCCCGCCCAGCGTCGTGGTCGTCGCCGCGCCACTGATTCGCTGCGCGGCGATCAGGTCCTGCTGGCTGCGCGCGTCGATGGAGCGCGCCGTCGCATCCAGTGAGCGCTGCAGCGCCGGGATGAGCGGCTTCACCTGCTCGTAAAGGTTGGTGGCCGCCTGGGCCTGGCCCGACTCGATGTAGCCCTGCACGATCCGCGCGGCCCGCTCGAGCGAGTCGAGCGCGACGCGCGTCGGCTGCACCGCCTCGGCGTAGCGCTGCGACAGCCGCGCGAGCTGGACGCGTGCGTCGTGCAGCGAGCCCTGCACGCCCGCCCGGAGGTCGGGCCCGCCGGTCGCGATGTAGCTGCGCTCGTAGCGGTCCAGCTCGGCCAGGCTGGTCTGGAGCCTTCCCAGCGCGAGCAGCGCCGCCGCCTGCCGGACGTGCAGGTCCTCCGCGATCCCACGCAGCCGTGCCAGCCGCGAGACGCCGTACAGGGCCGGCAGCACGAGGAGCAGCATGATCGCGCAGATGGACAGCGCCAGCCGCGTGCGAACGGTCATCTCAACGTGTCTTTCCCGGATGGAGCGCCGGCCGCCGTCGTGACGCCGCTCACGGACGCAGGGTGCGGCGGATGCGCTGGATCTCCTCGGTCTTCTCCGCCAGCTGCCGGTCCTTCTCGGCCAGCGCGTCGTCGAGCTGATGCACCCGCGCCTGGAGCGTGTCGCGCTCCGCCTGCAGCCGGGCCAGGCGGACGGTGATCGGCTCCCCCGGCAGTCGAGGCAGCGCGCGGTCCACCCGCGCCAGGGTCCGCTGCGCCGCCCCCGCCTCCGCACGGGCGCTGTCCGCCTGCGCCTGCGCGCTGTCCGCGCGCGCCGTCACGGCGCCCAGCTCCAGCGCCATGAGATACAAGGTACTCGCCGCCGGCGCCACCCAACGCTCCTCCGTCCGCAGCCGGAGATACCCCCCCGCCAGCCGCGCGCCCTCATCCATCCGCCGCTGCGGGTTGCGCGGATCGAGCTCCGCGGCGGCGAGCGCGAGAAGCGCGTGCCGTCCGTCCTCGTCGTCCGGCGAGGCCTGGTAGGCGGCGGTGAGCTGCCGGGCCGCGCGGCCATAATCCGCCGTGTCGAGCGCGCCGAGTCCGGCCTGCAGGTGGTTCTCCGCGTCCCCGCCCTGTGCGAGATGGAGGACGGAGCACGCCGCGAGGCCGGACGTGCACACGGCGAGCAGCAGCGCGTTGCGGTTCATGGGATGGCTCCTTCGTCGGGATCTTGGCTCCCCGCGGCGTCCGTGCGAGGCCGGGGATGCAAGCCTCGCGCCCGGGGGCGCCCGGTGTCCGCGCCGCCTGCGCGGGTCCGGCACACTGTCTGCATGCGCCCCGCCGTGCCCCCCGCGTCTCCCCGGACCGGGCGCGACTCGGTCGCGGCCCGTGCGGTGGCATTCGTGTAACTCCATATTGCGCGTGATGGGACGCTCCCCCAACCCGGACAGAACCATGTCGAGCGAATCTCCGCGGGTCTCCTCCGCGCCCGAGCTCGAGACTGTGCCGCAGCCGGACGCGGCCGGCTCGGAGGAGGGCAAGTACGTCTACTGCGTCATCAAGAGCGCCGACAGCCGGGAGTTCGGGCCGATCGGCATCGGGGAGGGCGGCAACCGGGTCTACACCGTGCACCACCAGGATCTCGCGGCGGTCGTCAGCGACACGCCGATCCGCATCTACGACCCCACCCGCGAGAACGTGCTCGCGCACGAGCTGGTGAACGAGAGCGTGATGCGCGAGTTCACCGTCATCCCGATGTCCTTCGGCACTATTTTCAGGACCAAGGACGACATTGTCGAGCTGCTGAAGTCGACCTACCGCGCCTTCGACGATGTGCTCGAGAAGATGCGCGACAAGATCGAGTTCGGCCTGAAGGTGCTCTGGGACCGGGAGAAGGTCGTTGCCCGCCTCGAGGAGGACGACGAGGAGATCCGCCGCCTCAAGCAGGAGATCACCGGCAACGCCCAGAGCTCGACCTACTTCGCCCGGATGCAGCTCGGCCGCCTCATCGAGAGCGCGCTCGAGCACACGGCCAACGTCTACGTCGTCGATATCCACGAGTCGCTCAAGCCGGTCGCCGTCGCCAGCCGATCCAACAAGCCGATCGGCGACCGCATGATCATGAACGCCGCCTATCTCGTCGAGCGCTCCCGCGAGCACGACTTCGATGAGGCCGTCAAGGCGCTCAGCCGGAAATACGAGGAGCTGCTCTCCTTCAAGTACACCGGTCCCTGGCCGCCCTACAACTTCGTCAACATCAAGCTCCGCCTGGAGCGGGCGGACGCCTGAGCCGTGGGGCTCCTCAAGCACCTGCTCCTCTGGCCCGTGACGGGGCCTCTCTTCCTGACCGAGTTCTCGCTCGGCAAGGTGCAGGGCGTCGTGCGCCAGGAGCTCACCGATGACTCCGCCGTCAAGGCGGAGCTCCTCGAGCTGCAGCTCCAGCTCGAGCTCGGCGACATCGACGACGAGGAGTACCTCCGCCGCGAGGCCGCGCTCATGCGCCGGTTCCGCGAGATCCGCGAGTGGCGCGAGCGCTTCGGCATGGCCGTCGCCGGAGGGCTCGTGGGCGTGGCCGGGTCCGAGACGCCGCCGTCTGGCGACGAGGCGCTGGAGGAGGAGCGTGTGCCGGAATCCCGCCCCGACGAGCCCGCGGTCGCCGATCCCCACGATGCGACCATCGACGTGAATCTCGACTGGGAATAAGCCGTGGCCGACCGCCTCGCCGAGCGGCTCCGCGCGCGCCTCACCTTCGTGGTGGGCAAGGGTGGCGTGGGGAAGACGACGACGGCGTGCGCCCTCGCCCTCGCCTCCGCCGATGCCGGACGGCGCACTCACCTCGTCTCCACCGATCCCGCCCACTCGCTGGGCGATGTCCTGGATGAGCCGGCCGGCGCCGAGCCGCATCCCAGCCGCTGCTCGCCCCTGCTCACCCTCGAGGAGCTGGATGCGCCCATCCGCGGCCGTGATTGGCTCGACGCCTGGCGCACACCGCTGGCCGGCCTCCTCGAGCGTGGGACCTACCTGGACGCCGAGGACGTCGACCGCTTTCTCGAGCGGACCCTGCCCGGCATCGACGAGGTGATCGGCGCGCTCCGGCTGGTGGAGCTCGAGGCCGGGGATGCCGACCGGATCATCGTGGACACCGCCCCCGCCGGACATACGCTTCGGCTGCTCGATGTGCCCGCGCTGCTCGACGGCTGGGTCGATGCGCTCCGCGCCATGGCCGACAAGGCCGGGGCCGTCGCCCGCGGCCTGCTCGGCCGCGACGTGGCGGATCCGGCCGCGCCGCTCATCCACGAGCTCGAGCGGGGAGCCGTCGATCTCCGGGATCGAGTGCTGGCCGACGCCGACTTCGTGATCGTCTCCCGCGCCGAGCCGACCGTGCGCGCGCAGACCCGGCGGCTGGCCACCGCTTTGCGCGCCCGCGGAATCGAGCCCGCCGCGGAGCTGCTGGTCGGGGCGCCGGCCGGTGCGCCGGGCGCGGCCGACGCCGGGCTGGTGCTGCCGGTGCCATGGCTCGCGGGGCTCCGGGGCTGCGCCGGGGTGCGCCGGTGGCGTTCCGGTCCGGGTGCAGCGCCGGCCGCACAGCCAGCCATCTCCGCGGCCGCGGAAGACGCCGAGGCCGGCCGGTCAGTCGGGCGGGAAGGGACCGCGCACGGTCGCCGCCGGGCCGCCGATCGCTGGTGCGTGGAGCGCGCGCGGGGGCTCAACCTCTTCGCCGGGAAGGGCGGTGTCGGCAAGACGACATGCGCCTGCGCGCTTGCGCTCGCGCTGGCGGAAACGCGCCCCGTGACGCTCTTCAGCGCGGACCCGGCGGGCTCGCTGTCCTCGGTCCTCGACGCGGAGATCCCCGAGGGCGGGGCCCGGCTGGGCGAGTTGCGCGTCCACCGGTCCGAGGCAGCCGCGGACCTCGCCGCGATCAGGGAGGCGCACGGCGCGAAGGTCGAGGAGGCGCTCGGTCGCCTGGGGATCGGCGGCCACGCCGAGCTCGATCGCCGGGTCCTCGAGGCGCTCTGGGGGCTCGCGCCGCCCGGAATCGACGAGATCGCCGCCCTGTTGGAGATGCTCCGCGCCACCGAGACGGATGCGGTGGTCGTGGTGGACGGCGCCCCGACCGGGCACTTCCTGCGGCTGCTCGAGATGCCCTCGACGGCTCTCGACTGGTCTCACTCGCTCATGCGCGTGTTCCTGAAATATCGTGTTTCCTACGGCCTTGACGAGGTGGTCGAGGGGGTGCTAGAGTTTGCGAACCGATTGAAGGATTTGATTTTCCGGCTCGAGGATCCGGCGCGCGCGGCCGCCTGGGTGATCACGCTTCCGGAGCCCGTCGTACGGGCGGAGACTTCGCGCCTCACGCGCGCGCTCGCCCGCTCCGGCGTGCCGATCGCCGCCATCGTGACGAATCGGGCCGAAGCCGGCCCGCCCGGGCGCGGACGCCGAGGGTCCCGCGAGCGCCAGGCGGACGGTTCCCCGATTCCCGAGGTTCCCCGCCTGTTCGCCCCCGCCCTCGTGAAGCCGCCGGTCGGCCCGGACGCATTGCTCGCCTTCATCCACCGCTGGGAGCTCCAGGCTTGAGCCAGACCATCTACCTTTACGGCTTCGTGCCCGTGGGGACCCGGCTCCCCGAGCCGGGCCTCGCCGGGATCGCCGATCGGCCGGTCGAGCTCCTGGCCGTGGATGGCTGCGCCGCGGCGTTCAGCCGCGTCCCGGCGGAGGACTACGCCCCCGAGGAGGTGGAGGCGCGCGCCCGCGAGTTGAGGTGGGTCGCGGAACAGGGAGTCGCCCACGAGCGCGTCGTCGCCTGGTTCGTGGATCACGCCCGTATCCTGCCGGCGCCGCTGCTCACGCTCTACTCCTCCACGCCCGCGCTCGAGGCGCGGCTGCGGGAGCGGGAGAGCGAGATCGTGGCGCAGCTCGAGCGCTTCGCGGGGCTGAGGGAATGGGACCTGAAGGTGGCCTACGACGCGGCGATCCTCGAGCGGCACCTGGGCGACGCCTCCGAGGAGATCGCCGCCATCGACGAGCGCATCTCCACGGCCACGGCGGGGACCCGCTTCCTGCTCGAGCGGCAGCGGGCGGAGCGGGTGGGGGAGGAGCTCGGCAGGGCGGCGCGGCGGCTCGCCTCCGAGTTGTTCGATTCCCTCGCCCGCAACGCGGCGGAGGTGCGGGTCCTTCCGCTCGAACGTTCCGCCGGCGAGCTGCCGGTCGTCCTCGCCGCGGCGCTGCTCGTCGCCTCCCCCGCCGAGGAGGCGCTCGTACGCGAGGCGCGCCGGCGGGCGCAGGCGCTCGAGGCGCTCGGCGTCGATGTCGCCTTCTCGGGGCCCTGGGCACCGTACCGCTTCCTCGAAGCGGCGGAGGGCGCGGCCGGGTGAGCGCCGGGCACGAGGTCTCGGAGGAGCTCCGACTGGTGGAGCTCGTCAGCCGCGTGCTCGACCGCGGCGTCGTCGTCTCCGGCAATGTCGTGATCAGCGTGGCAGGCGTGGATCTCGTCTATCTCGGGCTCGAGCTCGATGCTGACCTCGGTCGAGACCATGCGACGATACGGGTCCCCCCGTGGCGGGGAGCTCTGACCGCGTGTGGTATGCCTACTGCATCGTGGCGCCGGAATGCCGGCCACCTGAGGATCTAGCGGGGATCGGCGGTGGCATGGTCGAGGCGCGCGGCCTCGGCCCCTTCGGCTGCTGGCTCTCGCCCCTCGATGCGGTTCCCACGCCGAGCATCGACGCGGTCCGCCGGCACAATGACATCGTCGAGCACGCAATGGCAGCCGGAGATACGCCGCTGCCGCTCCGCTTCGGCCAGTGCTTCGGCTCGCTCGAGGCGCTCGATGCGGCGTTCGACGAGAGAGAGGAGCGCCTTTCGGCCGCCCTCGCGGCCGTGGCCGGCTGCGCCGAGTACGGCATCCAGGTCCTCGACCCGGCGCGCGAGCGCATCCCGGCCGCGTCCGCCGCCGCGCCGGCGGGCAGCGGCCGCGAGTATCTGCGCATGCTGGCCGTCCGCCAGGCGGCGGAGCGGGCGATCGATTCGCGGGGACGCGAGCTGGCGGCGGAAATCCGTGCGCAAGTGGGTGCCGCCGTTGAGGGTGAACGCATCGAAGCGCTCCAGACGACGCACGGCATCGTGCGACTGGTCCATTTGGTGCATCACGACGCCGGAGGGCGGTACCTTGAAGGGTTGGATGTGGTCCGTGCTCGCCTGCCCGAGCTTCGATTCCTGGTCAGCGGCCCGTGGCCGCCCTACTCCTTCGCCGGATGAGTGACGGAGCACAGGCGCCGGAGCGGCGGGCGCCAGGGTCTGCCCGGCTGGACGCGGACGACCCCGAGCTCTTCGCGGCGGAGCTGAGCGAGCTGGCGCCGTCGCTTCCGGCACGGATCGATGCGACCCGCGACACGATCGACAGCGGCCTCGCCAAGCTGGTGCTGACGCTGATCGAGTTCATCCGTCAGATCCTCGAGCACCAGGCCGTGCGGCGGATGGAGGGCGGCTCGCTTTCCGACGAGGAGGTCGAGCGGCTTGGACTGGCGCTCATGCGCCTGCAGGAGCGGCTGGAAGAGGTCAAGGCGACCTTCGGGTTGAGCGGCGAGGATCTCAACATCGATCTCGGCCCGCTCGGACGACTCCTTTAGACGGGGGCACGCGCTTGGCTGAACGATACGAGTTGGGCCCGCACCGCTCGCAGGGGCTGGTGGACATCCTCGACCGGATCCTGGACAAGGGACTGGTGATCGCGGGCGACATCAAGGTCAATCTGGCGAACGTCGAGTTGCTGACGATCCAGATCCGACTTCTCGTGTGCTCGGTGGACAAGGCGGATCAGATCGGGCTGAACTGGTGGCGCACCGATCCCGCGCTGAGCGCGCGACCCGATATCGACCGTCTCGACTCGATCGGCGAGAAGCTCGATCGACTGGAGAGGCGGCTGGCCGCGATCGAGCGTGGTTCCATTGACTAGCAGAGCTCCACTCCCCGAACCGGAGATGGTTTATGGCCGTTGAAAGGGCACCGGCTGGAAACAGTCTGATCGATGTTCTCGACCGGGTACTCGACAAGGGGATCGTGATCGATGCCTACGTTCGCGTCTCGCTGGTCGGCATCGACCTGGTGAGCGTGGAGGCCCGGATCGTGGTGGCGTCGGTGGAGACCTACCTCCGCTACGCCGAGGCGATCGGCCAGACGGGGGTCGCATCGCGGCCGCTCATGACGTCCGGCGCGACCTCGGACCTGGAGCGCGTGATGGCGGAGAACGTCGAGCTCAGGAAGAGGCTGGAAGAGCTGGGCTAGCGTGACCGAGGTGCCAGAGCTTGCCGACCACGAGCTGGCGGAGCTGCTCGAGGCCCTCGCGCGCGTTCCCGACGCGTCTGCCGCGTGGTCCATGGTGCTGGAGCGCATCGCCGCCGTCTACGGCTATGATCGCGCCATGGCGGTCTGGCGCGCCCCGGATGAACAGCGTGCGGTCGGCTTCGGGTTCGCCGACGACCTGCTGCCGCAGCTGATCGGCGCCCTGGGCGACAACGAGGCGGAGGCGGGATCCCTCCTCGGCGACGAATCCAGGCCGCTGCCCCCGGGTCTGCTCTCGCCCGCGCTGGAGCCCGCGCTCCCGCTTCCGGTGCGGATACCGGGCGCGAGGGTCGTGGGCCATGTCATACTCCCCGCCGAGCCGGCGGACTCCCGTCTCCCCCGGGTTCAAGAGCTGCTGGGCAGTTGTGCGGCCGCGTGCGGCCGGGCGATCGAGCTCGAGGCGCTCAGGGCTCGCGCGGAGCGCCTCGACAAGCAGCGGGATCTGCTCACCAGCATCTTCGATTCGCTTCCGGACCCGGTTCTGCTGACAAGCCCGGACAACACCATCCTGCTGGCCAACCGCCGGGCGGAGCGGCTGTTCTCGTTCGCCAGCGAGGATAGCGAGGGGCGTCGCCGGGCGATCCAGATCAACACCCTGCTCTTCAGCTCCTTCCTCACGCGCGCCGTGATCGGCGAGCGCAAGGAGGGGACGCCTCGCGAGCTCAACCTGGCGGACCCGACGGACGGCTCCGACCTGGTGTTCGAGGTGCTGTCGGACACGCTTCCGCACGCGCTGACGCAGGAGGGCGCCGTGCTCTCGATCCTGCGCGACATCACCGACCTGAAGCGTGCGGTCACGGAGCTCGAGGGCCAGTTCGGCCGCTCGCGCGTGGCCGAGCACCATGCCCGCCGCGAGCGCGACCAGCTCGACGCCATCCTGGAGAACGTCAGCGACCCGATCCTGGTCACGGACGACAAGTCCAACATCATCCTCATGAATCCCGAGGCGGAGCGCCTCTTCGTGGCGAGGCCGGCGGGGGCGGGGGGGGCGGGGGGGGCGGCCAGCCGGCGCGTGGTGCAGGCGAACGACACCCGGGTCACGACGCTGATCAGCGATTTCCTGCTGCGCTCGCAGCAGCGGCAGGTGGTGAAGATCGAGGTGACGGATCCGGACACGGGGAAGGACTTCCCGGTGGAGGTCGCGAGCAGCAAGGTGGTGGACGCCCGCGGCGAGCCGACGGCCATCGTGAGCATCGTCCATGACCTCACGCAAGCGGCGGAGAACGAGCGACTGGCGACGGAGCTGAGCCAGTTGAACGCGGAGCTCGAGAACCGGATCCGCCGCGCGACCGTGGAGCTGGAGGAGCACAATCGTCGCCTGGAATGGCAGAGCTACGAGCTCGAGCGGGCGTACCACCTCAAGAGCGAGTTCCTGGCCAGCATGAGCCACGAGCTGCGCACGCCGATCAACGTCATCCTCGGCTACACCTCGCTCGCCCGCGAGCGCATCTATGGCGAGCTGACGGCGCAGCAGGAGGAGGCGTTGTCGAAGATCTACGGCACCTCGCAGCACCTGCTGGAGCTGATCAACGATATCCTCGACCTCTCCAAGATCGAAGCCGGCAAGATGCCCGTGCACCTGGAGGCGGTCTCGCTGGAATCCCTGATCGGCGAGCTGTCGGAGACGGTGCAGCCGATGCTGCAGCGGAAGGGGCTCGACTACGGGGCGGACGTGGAGGAGGGGCTCCCCACCGTGGTCACGGACCGGACAAAGCTCAAGCAGATCCTGCTCAACCTGCTCTCGAACGCCATCAAGTTCACCCACGACGGCTCGATCACGGTGCGCGTGCGTGCGGTGCCGGACCTGGACCGCATCCGCATCACCGTCGCGGACACCGGCATCGGGATCAAGCCCGACCACGTGGACATGATCTTCGATGACTTTCGCCAGATCGACCAGTCCCGTACGCGCGAGTACGGCGGCACCGGACTGGGGCTCTCCATCACCAAGAAGCTGCTCACGCTACTCGGCGGCGTGATCTCCGTCGAGAGCACGTGGGGGGAGGGCTCCTGCTTCACCATCGAGCTGCCCACCAGCACGGATGCCGGCTCCCTCGAGGAGCAGGTGCGGCGGGCCGTCGTGGACTCGAACAGGGCCGTCGTCAAGCAGTAGCGCGCGCGGCGCTCGATACTCCGCGGCTACCGTGCCACCCCCGACCATGCGCGCCCGGATCTCACTCGTCCTGACCACCCTGGTCACGGTGTTCCTCATCGAGGGGCAGCGGGTCTTCTTCGGCTCCCTCTTCGGGCTCGTCTCGGACGCGCTCTTCCCGACCCTCCGCCCCGGCGCAGTGCTGCTGGTCATGGTGCCGGTGCTCCCGCTCCTGCTGCTGCTCATCCCCTTCTCGCGACGGGTGGCGAGGGCGCCGCTCGTCGCCGCCTCGGCCACCGCAGCCGGGCTCGCCCGCCTCGCGGTGCTGGCGCCGCCGTTTCCGGTGCGCGCGGCCGCCTCCGCCGTCACGATCGTGGCGGCCGGCCTGTTTCTCGCCAATGCGGTGGGCGAGCTCGAGCGGCGCAGCGTGGCCGCCGGCGTCGCGGGAGGGATCCTCCTGGACCAGCTGCTGCGCTGGGCTGGCCACACACGCGACCTGACGCTCGCGCCTGGCTGGCTCGTGCCGCAGGTCGGAACCAGCCTCATCGTCGGGCTCCTCGCCTATGCATGGCTGCGGGTCCGACCCACGGAGCACGAGGCCGGCCTCGAGCGCCGGACCGGCGGCCTGCGGCTGCGCGGAGCCGTCGCCCTCGGCATCATCCTCTTCCTCGAGAGCAACGTGCTGGCGGTGCCGGCGGTGGCGGCGCACTGGGCGGGGATCGACCTCCGGCTCACCCGCGCCGCGCTGGCGCTCGCGAGCGCCGCCGCGGTGCTCCGGCTCCTGACCGGTGGCGGGACCGCGCGCTTCTATCGCCGCAGGCTCCTGCTCATGGCGATCCTCGCGGCGCTACCGGCCATCCTGTTCGCCGGCCGGGTCTCCGGCATCCTGCTGGCCGCAGCGTTCGTGGCGGCCCACGCCTCCGCGCTGCTGCTGCTCGGCCGCGCGCTCGCTCCCGCGAGCGGCCGCCGCGGCGGCTGGACGGTGCTGGCCACACTCGCGATCCTGCTGGCGCTCGACCTGCTCTTCGGCCTGACCTTCTTCTCCGCCTACACGATTGCGGCCATGCACGGGGCGGCGCCCTGGATCTTCTCCGGTGCCGCGCTCCTGCTCACGGCCGCGCTGATCCTGCTCCCGCGCCCGGCCCGCTCGGCGCCGCTCCTCGGCCGTGGCGCTGCGCTGGCGCTGTTCCTGACGTGTGCGGCGGCAGCCGGCGCCTGGCTTTTCCACGGGCGTGAGGCCGCCCCCCGCCTGCCGCCGGCGGACGCTCACGCGCCGGTGCGGGTCGCGACCTTCAACGTGCACCTGGGATTCGACGAGGAGTGGCGGCAGGACCCGGAGGCGATCGCCCGGGCGATCGAGGCGACGGGGGCGGACCTGGTCGCCCTGCAGGAGGTCCCGGTCGGGCTCGTAATGGCCTACAACATCGATCTCGGATCGTGGCTGGCGGATCGGCTCGGCATGCGGGTCTACTACGCGCCCATCGTGCACGGGCTTCTGGGCAGCGCCTTCCTCACTCGTTTGCCCGCCACGGGCTTCCGTGCGTGGCTGCTCCCCGGCGGGCCGGGGCGGGCGGGCGCCGTCGAGCCCAAGGCGCTCCTCCGCCTGGAGCTGCCGGGAGATCGAGATACGCTTCCGGCCTATACCGTGCGCCTCGGTCTCACCCCCGGCGAGCGCGGTGCGGAGGTGGCGGCCATGCTGCGCCACATCTCCCCCGGGCCGGCGGTGCTGCTGGGCGACCTGAACGCGGGGGACGGGAGCGCCGTGGCCGCCGCCCTCGCGGCCGCGGGATTCGTCGATGCGTTCCGGCTGGCCGGCCTGCCCGCCCCACCGACCGCCCCGGCGCGTCGGCCCGCGCGGCGTATCGACTGGATCTGGGTCCGCGGTCTCACGGCGCGGGATCCGCGCGTGCTGCCGATGGCCGCCAGCGACCACAGGCCGGTGGCGGCCACCGTACTCCTCCGCTGAGCCCGCGCCGGTCTCAGACCGCGCCGGGCGCCGCCTCCAGCGCCGCCTCCTTGCTGGCGCGCGTGCGCGCGGCCGAGCGCTGACCGTAGGCGAAGTAGATCACCAGCCCGATGACCAGCCAGATGAGCAGCCGCATCCACGTCTCGAGCGGCAGGCTGTACATGAGATAGAAGCAGGCCGCGGCGCCGAGTATCGGCGTCACCGGGACCCAGGGCGTGCGGAACGGGCGCTCCACGTCGGGCATCTTGTAGCGCATGACGAGCACGCCGAGGCAGACGATCACGAACGCGAGCAGGGTGCCGATGGAGACGAGCTCCCCTAGCACGCTGATCGGCGTGAGCCCCGCCACGATCGCCACGACGATCCCCGTCATGGCCGTCGTGATGTAGGGGGTCTTGAAGCGCGGGTGCACCTTGCCGAACACGGCCGGAAGCAGACCGTCGCGGCTCATCGTGAAGAAGATCCGTGGTTGCGCGAGCAGCATCACCAGGATCACGCTCGAGAGCCCCGCGATCGCGCCCAGCTTGACCACCCAGCCGAGCCACGCCAGACCCGTGGCATCCACACCCACCGCGATCGGGTCCGCTACGTTCAGCGTCTTGTAGGACACGATCCCGTTCAGGACCAGCGACACGGCGATGTAGAGCACCGTGCAGATCGCCAGCGAGGCCAGGATCCCGATCGGCATGTCGCGTTGGGGGTTCCTGGATTCCTGCGCCGCGGTCGAGACCGCGTCGAATCCGATGTAGGCGAAGAAGATCACCCCGGCGCCGCGCACGATCCCGCTGAAGCCGTACTGGCCGTAGGTCCCGGTATTCGGCGGGATGAAGGGGTGCAGGTTGACCCCCTTCACGAACTGGATCCCGAACGCGATGAAGAGGAGGATGACGAGCAGCTTGATGATCACGATGGTTGCGTTCGCCCCCGCGGACTCCTTGATGCCGACGATCAGCAGGGCGGAGACGGCAAGGACGATCACGAAGGCCGGCAGGTTGAACATGCCGTGGACGGCCGTCCCATCCGCGAGCGTGGTGGACGTCCCGAAGGCCGTGGTCCACGCGGGCGAGAGGTTGATGCCGAGGTCGCGCAGCAGGCTGACCACGTAGCCGGACCAGCCGACCGCCACGGTCGAGGCGCCGAGCGAGTATTCGAGGATGAGGTCCCAGCCGATGATCCAGGCGAGGAACTCGCCGAGTGTGGCGTACGCGTAGGTGTAGGCGCTGCCCGCCACCGGGATCATGCTGGCGAACTCGGCGTAGCACAGGCCCGCGAACCCGCACGCGATCCCCGCCAGGATGAACGAGATCACGATCGCCGGCCCCGCGTACTGCGCGGCCGCCTGGCCCGTGAGCACGAAGATGCCCGCGCCGATGATGGCGCCGACCCCGAGGGTTGTCAGGTTCAGCGGACCGAGCACACGCAGCAGAGTCCCGGACTCCGCCTCCGCGTGCAGCTGGGCCAGGCTCTTCCTAGCGAACAGGCTCATGGTTCCTCCGTGCGGTGAGGGGCCGTCCTCGGGCGGCTGCCTGCAGGCGCGTGCGTCCTGGTGCGCCTCTGCGATCTGTGGCGGCGGCGGGAGCACCCCGCGATGCGAATCGGCTGGCTAGGGCTGGAAAGCGCGTAAGATCGCTCGACGAAAGATGATTCGCAAGCCCGCGGGCGGGCGCCGCGGAGCGGGCGCGCGTCGGGACCCCGGCGCTAGAGCTCGATGTGGGCCCCGAGCTCGACCACCCGGTTCGGCGGCACGCGGAAGAACGCCGTGGCGCTGCGGGCGTTGCGGGACATGAACGCGAACAGCTTCTTGCGCCAGGGCGGCATGCCCGGTCGCTTGGTGGTGATCAGCGTCTCCCGCCCGAGGTAGAAGGTCGTCGTCCCCAGCTTGTAGTTGATGCCCCGGCTGCTGGCCGCCTCGAGCACCTCGGGCACGCTCGGGTCCTCCATGAAGCCGTAGCGCGCGATGATGCGGAAGATCCCTTCGCCGAGCGGCTCCACCTCCAGCCACTCGTCCTCCGGCACGACGGGGATCTCCTCCGTCAGCACGGAAACGAGGGCGACCTGCTCGTGCAGCACCTTGTTGTGCTTGAGATGGTGCAGGAGCACGGGCGGGACGCCCTCGGCGTTGCGGGTCATGAAGACGGCGAGCCCCGGCACGCGGACCGGATGGGTGACGGCGATGTCGCGCAGGAACAGCTCGAAGGGGAGCGAGCGCATCCCGAAGCTCTCCGCCAGCAGCGCGCGTCCGCGCTTCCAGGTGGCGAGCAGCGTGTAGATGATCACGCCGACCAGGAGCGGGAACCAGCCGCCCTGCTCGACCTTGATGATGTTCGCACCGAAGAACGAGAGATCGATCGTGATGAAGAAGATCGTGAAGGCGATCGACGCCAGCAGCTTCCAGTGCCACATCTGCTGCTCGATCACGAACAGCAGCACGGTCGTGATCACCATCGTGGTCGTCACCGCCACGCCGTACGCGGCGGCGAGATTGCTCGACGAGCGGAACCCGAGCACGAGCCCGATCGTGGCGATCATGAGCACCCAGTTGATGCCGGGAATGTAGATCTGCCCGATCTCCTGCTCGGAGGTGTGGTCGATCTCCATGCGCGGGCTGTAGCCGAGCTGTACCGCCTGACGCGTGAGGGAGAACGCGCCCGAGATCACCGCCTGCGAGGCAATGACCGCCGCCGTCGTCGCGAGCACCACGAGCGGCAGCCGGGACCACGCCGGCGCCATGCGGAAGAACGGATTGACCGCGGCGCTCGGATCCGTGAGGAGCAGCGCGCCCTGGCCGAAGTAGTTGAGCAGAAGGCCCGGCAGCACGACGGCGAACCAGGTCATCCGGATCGGCCGTTTCCCGAAGTGACCCATGTCCGCGTACAGCGCCTCACCGCCCGTGACCACCAGGAACACATCCCCGAGCACCAGGAAGCCGTGGATCCGCTCGCGCAGGAAGAAGTTCACCGCGTGCCACGGATTGACCGCCCGGAACACGCCCGGGTGGACCAGGATCTTCGAGACTCCGAGCACCGCGATGACGACGAACCAGACCATCATGATCGGGCCGAAGACGGCCCCGATGCCCGCGGTGCCCCGCTTCTGAAAGAAGAAGAGCAGGATCAGGATCACGATCGTGATCGGCACGACGAACGGATCGAAGAGCGGCGTGGCGACCTTGAGGCCTTCCACAGCGCCCAGCACCGAGATGGCCGGGGTGATCATGCCGTCCCCGTACAGCAGCGCCGCGCCGAAGAGGCCGAGCGTCACGAGGAACCAGCGGCCCGCCCGGCCGCGCTTGCCGCCGCTCGGGCGGATCAGCGCCATGAGCGCGAGGATCCCACCCTCCCCGCGGTTGTCCGCCCGCATGACGAAGGTCAGGTACTTGATCGAGATGATGATGATGAGCGACCAGAAGACGAGCGACAGGATGCCGAGGACGTTGGCGGGTGTGGTCGGCACTGCGTGGGGGCCGCTGAAGCACTCCCGCACCGCGTACAGCGGGCTCGTCCCAATGTCACCGTAAACGACTCCCAGCGCGCCGAGGGCCAGGAATGCCAGATACCTCCCCCTCGGATCCGTTCCGGGCTCGTGCGAGTCCGATCCCTTCAATGCCCTCTCCGGTCTCCGGCGCAACCGGCCGCGCCGCGTTGCCTGTCGGTGGCCGGCCCGCGCCGGGCTGCGAGAAACACGCCGCCGGGGCGGGGGCCCCGGCGGCGGAACATGAGTAACCCAAGCCTACGGCTCGCGCCAGGGGTGCGGTCGGGGGGTGGGCTCAGAACGTGAAGGTGACGTCGTAGGTGATCGCCATCGGCTGGTTGCGCGCGTCGCGCGCGGGCCGGAAGCGCCAGCCGAGGGCCGTGCGGCGCAGCGCCTTGTCGTAGTCGTGGTCCCCCGTGGGCGGGACCAGTTCCACGTCCCGGACGCTACCGGCGGCGTCGATCGCGAGCCGCACGACCACCGTCTTGCCGCGAACGTTGCCGGGCGCAGGCGTAGGGGGCAGCAGCAGGAACTCGGGGGAGGGGGCCAGCACGTGCCCCTTGCCGGTGCCGGGGCCGACCCCGGATCCGACGCCGCCCCCCTCTCCGCCGCCCGTGCCGCCGCCGGACCCCGGGCCGGTCCCCGGCCCCGTTCCGCTCCCGGATCCCGTCCCGCCACCGTCCGCCAGCGCCGCGACGCGCAGGGGCGCGGAGACCGCCGACACCGCCGGGGCGAGCGGCGCCAGCCGCGGCACCGGGATCTCCGGCGTGGGAATGGGCTTCGGCTGCGGTGGAGGGACCGGCTCCGGCTCCGGCGGCGTCTCGGCTGCGGGCGCCGCCGACGGCGCGGCTTCGGGACGTACGTAGGTGATCCGCTCGCCGCCGCCCCCCCCGCCGCCTGCCGCGCCCGCACCGATCCCGTCGCCAACGCCCATGTCAACGGGAACGACCGCCAGGTGAGGGTGCGTGCCGGCCCAGAGGAGCAGCGCGAGAATGAGGATGTGCAGGGCCAGCGAGCCGGCGAGGCCGATTCGCTCCTCGCTGCCCCCGCTCTCGGGGCGGCTGTCGAACAGGTGTCCGAGCAGCCGGTCCGCTCCTTCGGCGCCAGACACGCCGTGCCGGTCCGCACGCATCCTGGATTTCTACCGTATTCGGGGGCGGGAGGTCCATGCGGGACCGAGCCGGATACGCTTCGGCGCCCCCGCGGGCGCCGCAGACGGGCGGAAAACGGGGGCGGCCCGGGAAAGAGTTCCCGGACCGCCAAGGGACCCGCGAACAGGTCCTGCACGTCGGACGGCTGTGGATCGCCGGTGCCGCCCGACTCCCTGGATCAGGCGCCGAGCGAATCCGGCAGCACCTGACCGATCACCTTCACGCCCGCGCCGCGGGCGGTGTCCATCGCGTGGATGACCTGCTGGTACTGCACGTCCCCGTCCGCCTTGACGAAGATCACCTTGTCCGGCCGGCCGGTGTAGACCTCGCGCAGCCTCTTGTCGAGCTGCCCGGGAGGAACCGGCTGGGTGTTGATCTTCATGTTGCCGGCCGCGTCGATCTCGAGCACGATCTGCGTGCTGTTGGCCGGCGGCGTGTTGGCGTCCACCGGGAGCTGCACGTCGATGCTCTTCTGGAGCAGCGGCTGGGCGACCATGAAGATCACCAGCAGCACCAGGAGTACGTCGATCATCGGGGTCATGTTCGGATCGGATACCTCCGAGCGCCCCGTCTTCCCCATGCTGATGCCCATGCGGCACCACCTCCTGGCTCTAGTTTCCCTTTTCCTCGTCGGCCTTCGTGCCCGGCGTCTGCTCCGTCACCGCGGCCACCACACGCGCCCCGCCCTGCTTGCCCAGCGCCATCGCCTGCTCCACCTCGGAGAACTTCAGCGACTGGTCGGCCTTCAGGAAGAGCACGTGGTCCTCGGGATGCTTCTGGTACTCCTGCTGCAGCAGCTGCACCATTGTCTGGTTGCAGCTCGCGCGGCCGGCCGGTGTCTGCCGCTGCGCGGCCGTGCACCCCGCCACGGGCTTCTTGTTCAGGTAGTACGCGCCGGCCCGGTCGATGCCCAGCTGCGTCCGATCTTCCTTGTCCGGCCGCGTGATCAGGTGCGTCGCGTCCGGAAGCTTCGCGTTGAACCCCGCCATGAGGGCCGGCGTCACCACCATGAAGATGATCAGCAGGACCAGCATGACGTCGACCATCGGCGTCACGTTGATGTCCGCCATCACGTTGGTGTCGGTGACGTCGTGCGTTGCCATTGCCATAGAAGGCCTCCCTCAGGTCAGCTCAGGACATGCGGGCGCGAGCCACCGCGGCCGGATCCTGGGCGCCGCCCTCCATGAGCGTCGTGATCGACTCGCTGGCCTTGCCCGCCTGCTTCTTGAGGCGGACGTCGTAGCGCAGGAGGAAGTCGACGAACTCCTTGGTGGCGTAGGTGATCTCCATCGACACGTAGTCGATGCGATTGATGAAGTAGTTGTAGAGCCATACGGCCGGGATGGCGACGAGCAGACCGAAGGCGGTGGTGATCAGCGCCTCGGCGATGCCGGCCGAGATGGCGGCGAGCCCGCCGCTGCCGGCGGCGGCCATGCCGGTGAAGGCGTTCACCACGCCCATGGTGGTGCCGAGCAGGCCGACGAAGGGGGCGGTGGCGCCGATGGTGGCCACGACGCCGAGGCCGCGGCGGAACTTGGAGAGCTGCTCGAGCGTGTTGAGCTCGATCATGCGCTGCACGGACGCGATCTCGGCGGCTGAGAGGTCGTGGTCCTCGGAGTGGAACGTGATGCTCGGGAACACGCGGCGGAAGACGACCGCGAGGTGGCTCTTCTGGTTGGACTCGACCAGGCGCTCGGCCTCGTCGAAGTCCTCGTTGGTCAGCGCTTCCGAGAACGGGCCGGAGAAGCGGAGCGTGGCCTTCCTGGAGCGCGACAGCAGAATGAGCTTCCGGATCGTGACCGTGGCCACCATGATCGACATGAACAGCAGCACGAACACGATCCCCTTGGCGAACCACCCCATGGTTCCCCAGAGCTCGATCAGCGAAATACCCATTGCGGTTCCCTTTCCGAGTTGCGATGCGGCACCCCGCCCGGCGTGCGGAGCCCTTGGTTAACGTTCGCCCCGGCCTCGCGCGAAACCTCCCGCGCGAGGCCGGAGCCAACAGCACGACGACTACTGCGACGACTTGAACACGATCGGCATCGCGACCCAGACCCTGACCTTCTGGTCCCGGTTCAGCGCCGGCGTGAACTCCATGATGTCCGCCACCTTCAGCGCGGCGGCGTCCAGTGCTTCATGGCCGCTCGACGTCTTGACTTGCGTCTTGACGACCCTGCCGCCCTCGTCGATGAAGAACCAGACGAGTACCGTGCCGCCGACGCCCGCGTCGCGCAGCAGCGGCGGATAGTTGCGGACCAGCGAGCGCTGAACCTCCGACGGGTTCTTCAGGTGCGGGCTGACGGTGTACGGCGTGAACGTCGGTGCCGCTTCCACGTTCTCGGCGGTCACGACCTTGCCCGTGGACTTGCCGCCCTCCACGCCCTCGCCCGTGAAGTCCGCCTCGTTGATGGTCGGACCCGCAGTCGGCGGCGGGATGTCCGGCGGCACGATCTTCGGGGGCGCCAGCGTCTGGAAGCCCTTGGGTACGTCCACCACCTTGGGCGGCGGGGTGTTCTTGGCCGGCGGTGGCGGCGGCGGGGGGGGCGGCGGCGGCGGCGGCGCCTCCTCGACCTTGATGAGCGTCACGGCATCGGGGTCGTGCGTGACCTCCTTGCCGACCGCCATCGTCGCCCACGCCAGGACGCCGATGAGCGCGGCGTGGAACGCGACCGACGTGAAGGTCGCCGCGAGCCCGCCCTTCTCCTTGGCCGGCTTGCTCGAGAGCAGATGTCCGAACATCTGCTCCTCGTGCGGTGGTGTGCGGACCGGCTGATCCGGCGCCGACTCGTTCGCCATAGCTCTCCTACCTGATTTGGGGTTGCCCCGGATGCAAACGCCGAACCGGCGGCCCCGGCCGCCCATGGGCCGGGAACATGTTGCCGCTCAGTCATTTGCGGCCGCGCTGCTCGGTCTACTACCCCCGGCGCGCGAAACGTTTCACCTAGGCCCGCGTCCGGCTCCCCCGCCAGACGAGGTAGAGGGACACGGCCAGGAATATGTAGATGAAAATCGAAGCGGCATCGTGCGGGATGCCGCCGATGAACCGATCAAAGCCGGAGCTTGTGGCCTGCAGAACTGCAGCGAGGACGAACATTCCAGCGTCCCCCGGTCTCGGCAAGAGAAAAGCGCGACGCGACCCGCCAGCGTCGCGTCCCGGGCTAGTGCCCGGCCAACAAAAAGGAGGCGAATGCCTCCTGCATCGAACGACACGGGATTCGAGCAAATGTAGCGGCCCGTGCGGGGAGCGTCAAGAGGTGGCGGGGGTTGTGGCGGGGGTCCGTGTTCGGGGCGGTGGACTGGGTGCGGGGTTGCGTTGGAAGGGGGCGCCCCCCATCTTGCCGCCGCTCGCGGACAGGCAGTCGGCTCCCGGGGCATCCAGGGACGGGTGCCGTGCCCCTTTTTTTGGCCTGGTTCGGGGTGCGGGGCGGCTCGGAGAGGGCCACAGGATGAGTTCACACACCGCAGGGACCCGATGGTGAGATCGAGGTGGATGTTGCTCGCGCTCGCCGGCGCGCTCGCGCTGGCGGGCACCGGGGTGGTCGCGGCGTTCGGCCCGTTCGGGGGCAGCGGACCGCCACAGCCGATCGCGTTCCCGCACGATCTGCACGCCGGGACGAACCAGATTCCGTGCATGTACTGCCACTACTCGGCCGACCGGTCGCAGGATGCGGGCCTGCCGGCTGTGGGCACGTGCGCCGGCTGCCACATTCCGGGCGGGGTGCCGATGGTGCGGGCGGACCGGCCGGGGGTGAAGCAGCTGATCGAGTACTGGCAGAAGAAGGAGCCGATCCCGTGGGTCCGTATCCACAAGCTTCCGGACTACGTCCACTTCCCGCACATGCGGCACGTGAAGGCAGGGCTGCAGTGCCAGCAGTGCCATGGGCCGGTGCAGAACGAGACGCAGGTCACGCAGTTCGCCTCGTTGCGCATGGGGTGGTGCGTGAGCTGTCACCGCGCGCGGGGCGTGCGGACCGATTGCTTCATCTGCCACTACTGAGGATGGGGCGCGTGGCGGGGCGGCCGAGCCGGAGCGACGGGGAGTGGCGGATCGCGCCTTGGCGCCCCGAAGGAGCGAGGTGATGGCGAACGGCATGGAACGGCGTGAGTTCCTGAAGGTGGTGGGGGTCGCGGGGGCGGGGGCGGCGATGGCGAGCTGCAGCTCCAAGGGGCCGGAGCGGCTGCTGCCGTACGTGATCCCGGAGAAGGACATCGTCCCGGGCATGGCCACGTACTACCGGACCACGTGCCGGGAGTGCCCGGCCGGTTGTGGGATGGACATCAAGACGCGGGAGGGCCGCGCGATCAAGGCGGAGGGCAACCCGCTCTCTCCGATCTCGCACGGCAGGCTGTGCGCGCGCGGGCAGGCCTCGCTGCAGGGGCTCTACAACCCGGACCGGGTGCCGCAGGCGCTCGCGCGCTCGGGCGATTCCTACCAGAAGATCACGTGGGACGACGCGGAGCAGCGCCTGGCCGCCGCGCTGCAGCAGAACCGCGGCCGCACGGTGTTCCTGACCGAGAGCTACCCGGGCACCCTGGATCGGCTGATCGATGACTTCTGCGCTGCCGTGGGCGCGCAGCGCGTGATCTACGACACGTTCGACTACCAGCCGATCCGGGCCGCGAACCGGGCGCTCTTCGGCGTGGACGGAGTGCCGGTCCACGATTTCTCGCAGGCGGACGTCGTGGTCAGCTTCGGCGCCGACTTCATGGAGACCTGGCTCTCGCCGGTGGACTACGCGCACGGGTTCGTGCAGGCCACGGCGTACGGGGACGGCAAGGTCGGCCACTTCATCGCGGTGACGCCGCACCAGTCGCTGACGGACATGAACGCGGACGAGTGGATCCCCGCCCGTCCGGGCACGGAGCACCTGGTCGCGCTGGCGATGGCGAAGCTGGTGGCGGAAAAGACGGGGAGCGCGGGCGCGGCGGCGGGGCTGCTCGGCTCAGTGGACGTGGACCAGGCGGCCCGCGCGGCCGGCGTGCCGGCGGAGAAGATCCGGCTTGCCGCCGCGGCGTTCGGCAACGGCGGCCGCTCGCTCGCGGTCGGACCGGGCGTCTCCTCGGCCCACGCCTCGGCCACCGCGCTGGCGGCGGCCGTGGGCGTGCTAAACACGGTGGCGGGCAACGTGGGGAAGACGGTGCGCTTCTCCGAGCGCGAGGAGCACGCGGCGCGCGGCGTCGCCTACCGCGACGTGCAGCAGCTGTTCACGCGCATGAAGGCCGGGGAGGTGGGCGCGCTGCTGGTATACGGGCCGAACCCGCTCTACACGCTGCCGCCGTCGGACGACGTGGCGGCGGCGCTCGACAGGGTGCCGTTCGTCGCGTCGTTCGCGAGCTATCGGGACGAGACCACGGCACGCGCGCACCTGCTTCTCCCCGACCATCACTTCCTGGAGAGCTGGGGCGACTACGTCCCGCGCACCGGCGTGCGGTCCCTCATCCAGCCGGTGATGATGCCCGTCTTCGACACG
The DNA here is from genome assembly GCA_963708135.1 of uncultured Gemmatimonadales bacterium. GTDB lineage: Bacteria > Gemmatimonadota > Gemmatimonadetes > Longimicrobiales > RSA9. Next base: position 4,586,383 of record OY970192.1, read on the forward strand.
AAGCAGACGGGGGATGTGCTGCTGTCGGTGGCGAAGCGGGCGGGCGTTTCGCTGCCCACCGCCGCCACCACGTTCTACGACTATTTGCGCGAGCGCTGGGGCACCGACGTGCACCCGGGCGCGGGCGGCGCGGCGCCGTTCGAGGGCTGGTGGCGCGAGACCCTTCAGCAGGGCGTGGTCGTCACCACGCGCCCGGCAGGCGGGGCGGGGGCGTCGCTCTCCGGGGCGGGCCTGGCCGGGATCAAGTTCGAGGTTCCCAGCTTCCCCGCGGCGAAGGGAGGCGACGAGTTCCAGCTGATCACGTACCCGTCCTACAAGTACTACGACGGCCGGCTGGCCAACCGGCCGTGGTTGCAGGAGCTTCCCGATCCGGTCTCCAAGATGGGCTGGACCTCCTGGGTGGAGGTGAACCCGGAGGCGGCGCGCCGGCTCGGGCTGGACGAGGGGAGCCTGGCGGAGGTCGAGACGGCGCAGGGGAAGGTGCGGCTGCCCACCTTCGTGCACCCGGGCATGCGCCCGGACGTGATCGCGATCCAGCTCGGCCAGGGGCACCATGACCTCGGCCGCTGGGCGGAGGGGCGCGGCGTCAACGCGGCCGGCCTGCTCGGCGCGGTGGCGGAGCCGGCCTCCGGTGCCCTGGTCTACACGCAGACCAGGGCGACGCTGCGCGCGACGGGCGAGTGGGCGCGCTTCCCGCACCAGGGCAACGTGCTCACCGAATCCGGCCGCCACATCTACGACACCGTGAGCCTGGCCGAGGCGAACGCGGCAGCCGGCGCCCCGGCGGGCGCGGTGGCCGCGGGTGGCGAGCGGGGCGAGGCGGGCGAGACGAACCCGAAGGACAAGGTCGTCACGGAGCTGCAGAAGACGGGCGGCTTCGCGCCGGAGCCGGTCGAGGCCGGGCCCGCGGGCTACCCGCCGCCCTCCGTCTACTACGGCGAGTACACCGAGACGCAGCCACGCTGGGGGATGGCGATCGACATGGACCGCTGCATCGGCTGCAGCGCGTGCGTGACCGCATGCTACGCGGAGAACAACATCGGCATCGTGGGGCCCGAGCTCATGGCGAACGGGCGGATCCTGCACTGGATCCGGATCGAGCGCTACTACCCGCAGGCGGAGACGACGGCCGCGGCGGGCGCGACGTTCCTGCCGATGCTCTGCCAGCAGTGCGGCAACGCGCCGTGCGAGCCGGTCTGCCCGGTGTACGCGTCCTACCACACGCCGGAGGGGCTGAACGCGCAGGTTTACAACCGTTGCGTGGGGACGCGCTACTGCGCGAACAACTGCCCGTACAAGGTGCGCTACTTCAACTGGTTCAGCTGGGAGTGGCCCGAGCCGCTGAACTGGCAGCTGAACCCGGACGTCACGGTGCGCGAGAAGGGCGTGATGGAGAAGTGCACCTTCTGCGTGCAGCGGATCCGGGACGCCCAGAACCAGGCGCGACTCGAGGACCGGGGGCCGCACGATGGCGAGATCGTGCCGGCGTGCGCGCAGACGTGCCCCGGCGAGGCGATCGTGTTCGGCAACGTGAAGGACCCGAACTCGCGGGTGGCGCAGGTCTCGGCTTCGGGGCGGGGCTATCGCGTGCTGGAGGACCTCAACACGCAATCGGCAATCACCTACCTGAAGAAGGTAGTCGAATCTTCGGAGGCCTAGCCGAGCATGGCGACCGTGATCCGCTCCGAGACCCACCCGGCGATCGAGTCGTACGCCGAGGTCAACCGCGACGTCCTCAAGCTGCTGTCGCGGCCGGGGAAGGGCTACCTGGCGCTGCTGGCGCTGGTGCTGGCCGGCGTCGGCCTCATGGCCTTCGCGTTCGGGACGCAGGTGTACCTCGGCATCGGGATGACCGGGCTGCGCAACCCGGTGGGGTGGGGCCTCTACATCACGACCTTCGTGTTCTGGGTTGGCATCGCGCACTCGGGGACGCTGATCTCGGCGATCCTCTACCTGTTCCGCGCGCGCTGGCGGCAGTCGATCTACCGGGCTGCCGAGGCCATGACCGTGTTCGCGGTCATGACGGCGGGGCTGTTCCCGATCATCCACCTCGGTCGCCCCTGGCTCTTCTACTACCTGCTGCCGTACCCGAACCAGCGCCTGATCTGGCCGAACTTCCGCTCGCCGCTCCTCTGGGACGTCTTCGCGGTGGGCACCTACTTCACGGTCAGCGCGACGTTCTTCTTCATCGGGATGATCCCCGACATCGCCGCCGCCCGTGACGCGGCGACGGTCCGCTGGCGGCGCAAGCTCTACGGCGTGCTCTCCCTCGGCTGGCGCGGTACGAACTGGGAGTGGAAGCACTTCACGCGCGCGTACCTCTATCTAGCCGCCCTGGCGACGCCGCTCGTGCTCTCGGTGCACTCGGTCGTGTCCTGGGACTTCGCCATGTCGCTGGTGCCGGGGTGGCACTCCACGGTGTTCGCGCCCTACTTCGTGGCGGGCGCGATCTACAGCGGCCTGGCGATGGTGCTCACGCTGCTCATCCCGATCCGTAAGATCTTCGGGCTCGAGGCCTACTTCACGCCGCGCCACATCGAGTCGATGGCGAAGGTGATGCTGCTCACCTCGATGATCGTTTCGTACGCGTACGTGTGCGAGGCCTTCGTGGGCTGGTACAGCTTCGAGCCGTTCGAGGTGACGGGCGGCTACATACTCTACGGTGCGGTCGGCACCTTCTGGTGGTCAACCTGGCTCATGCTGACGTGCAACAGCTTCGTGCCGCAGCTGCTGTGGTTCAGGAGCGTGCGGCGCAGCATCCCGGCGATGTTCGTGATCACGTTGTTCGTGAACATCGGGATGTGGTTCGAGCGCTACTCGATCATCGTGATCAGCCTCTCGCACGAGTACGCGCCGTGGCAATGGGAGGCGTACAAGCCGTCCTGGGTGGAGCTGTCGATTCTGGTGGGGAGCTTCTGCTGGTTCTTCATGTGGTTCCTGCTGTTCCTGAGGCTTCTGCCGGCGATCTCGGTGGCCGAGCTGAAGGAAGTGCTGCCGGCGCCGCTGCGTTCGCGAAGGCGGCTTCGCGCGGCGGCGGGTCCCGAGGAGGTGAGCTGATGCACGGGCACACCGAGCCCGGGATCCTGGCGAGCTTCGACACGCTGGACGCGGCGGTGTCGGCGATCGAGAAGGTACGGGCGCAGGGGCTGGGCGAGCTGGTGGTGTTCACGCCGGTGCCACGGCACGAGCTGGACCATGCGCTACACGAGCCGGAGAGCTCGGTCCGCCTCTACACGCTCGTGGGCGGGCTGACGGGAGCGGCGACCGGGTTCGCGCTGACGACGTGGACCTCGCTCGACTGGCCGCTGATCACGGGCGGGAAGCCGATCATCTCGCTGCCGCCGTTCGTGGTGATCGCCTTCGAGCTGACGATCCTTTTCGGGGCGCTGTCGACAGTGCTGGGGCTGTTCGTGAACGCGCGGCTGCCGCGGGCGCGGCTGGAAGTGGTCTACGATCCGTCGTATTCCGCGGACCGCTTCGGTGTGTTCGTGGCGCCCGCTGGCGGGAAGGAGGCGGACGCGCGGCGCGCGCTGGAAGAGGCCGGGGCGGTGGAGATCCGGGAGCGCCCGGAGGAGGTGGATGTTGGTACGCTCTGAGGCGCGGCGGCGGGGCGGGGCGGCGGCGGTGCTGCTGGCGGCGACTGTGCTCGGCGGGTGCACGCGCATCGACAACGCACTGGCGACGGTCCCGTTCTTCTCGTTCATGCAGTCCTCGCCGGGCTTCGATCCCTACGAGGGCACCCGGCCGGCGCCGCCGGGGTCGGTTCCTTACGAGTCTCCGAACGAGGAGCAGACGGTTCCGCCGGTGGAGCCGAACGAGGCGTCGCTGCAGGCGTTCGCGGCGCAGGTGAAGAACCCGGTGCCGATGAGCGACACGGTGGCGCTGCGTCAGGGGGCTGATCTCTTCCACCGCTACTGCTTCGTCTGCCACGGCCCGACGGGCACGGGGAACGGGCCGATCATCGGGCCGGGCAAGTTCCCGTTTGCGCTGAACCTGATGCTTCCGGTCACGGTGGCCCGCAGCGACGGCTACATCATGGGGATGATCACCGCGGGGCGGGGGCTCATGCCGGAGTACGGCAGCAAGATCCCGGTGCCGGAGCGGTGGTACATCGTGAACTACGTACGGACCCTGCAGCAGCGGGCGGCCGCCGGGGCCGGGCAGGCCGGGGCGGCGCCGGCGGGTGTGCCGTCGGCGTCGCCTGGCGCGGGCGGCGCGGGTGCGGGCCGCTGAGGATGTGAACAATGGCGCATGACGTGGTCGATCTGGATGTGCCGGTGCTCCGCCTGGAGGCGCCGAAATGGCTGCTGGCGGGCGTGCTCGTGCTCATCGGCGTGGTGGCGTTCATCCTGGCGCTGGTGACGGACACGGACCGGGCCTGGCACGCCTACCTCTACAACTGGATGTTCTTCGCGTGCATCGCATCCGGGGCGGTGATGCTCTCGGCGGTGGTGACCATCGCGCGGGGGCTCTGGTCGCAGCCGATCCGGCGGATCGCAATGGGCTTCGTCGCGTACCTGCCGATCTCGTTCCTGCTCTACATCCCGCTGATGTTCGTGGGGCGCCACATCTTCCCGTGGGTTCACGGCGGGCTGCCGCCCGGCAAGACGGCGTGGCTGAACCTGCCGTTCGTGGCCGTGCGGAACGTGCTGGCGCAACTGGCGTTCGTGTCGGTGGCGGTGGCCTTCGCCTACTGGTCGCTGCGGCCGGACGCGGGGCTCGCGCGCGACGGCGCGCCGACGCATCTGGACGGCGTCTACGCGCGGCTCACGCGTCGCTGGCGCGGCCAGGAGCAGGAGGAGATCCGGGCGTCGCACAACACGGCGGTTCTCGCGCCGGTCATGGTGCTGCTCTACGCGCTCTCCTTCAGCCTGATCGCCTTCGACTACGTGATGTCGCTGGATCCCGAGTGGAAGAGCACGCTGCTGGGCGGCTACTTCTTCATGAGCGCGTTCCTCGGCGGCATCGCGGCCACGTCGGTGGCGGTGTTCTTCTACGGCCGCTCGCTGGACCTGAGCAACGAGATCCGGCCGACGAACGTACACGACCTGGGCAAGCTGCATTTCGCGTTCAACATCTTCTGGGCGTATCTCTTCTGGGCGCAGTTCATTGTGATCTGGTACGGCCTGCTGCCGAACGAGCAGAACTGGGTCTCGTACAGGTTCGGGCACCCGTACTTCGTGATCGCGGTGCTGGTGCTGCTCTGTCTGTTCGTGATCCCGTTCTTCACGCTGCTGGGCGTGAAGCCGAAGCGTACGCCCTGGATCCTCGCGACGGTCTCGACGATCGTGCTGTTGGGGCTCTGGTTCGAGCGCAACCTGCTGGTCTATCCGTCCTGGTACCACGAGACGGGCCGCATCATCTTCGGTTGGCAGGAGATCGGGATCACGCTCGGCTTCGCGGGGCTGCTGCTCGGGGCCGTGACGTGGTTCGGCTCGCGCTTCCCGGTGCTGCAGCTGTGGCGGCCACTCGCGGAGCTGGAGCTGCTCGGGCACCTCAAGCAGGACCCGATGGAGCAGGTGACGGAGAGCTGAGCGGCGGGGCGGACGGCTACCGCTGGCGGGCGAGCACCTTCCTGACCTCAATGGCGATGGCGCGCAGCAGCCCGGCCTCGCGGCGATCCATGTCGGCCCGCCTGGCGAGGGCGCGCAGCACGCGGAGAATGGCATCGGGCTTCCGGCTCTTGAAGAAGTCGATGGCCGCGAGCGAGGCCTGGACGTCCTCGAACAGCTGACGCGTCTCGGCCGCGGTGGCCGGCGGGGTGGTGCGGCGGGGACGGGGAAGCGGCTTCTCCGTCCCCGCACGCGCGAGGTACAGCTCGTAGGCGAGGACGAGCACGGCCTGCGCCAGGTTGAGCGAGGAGTGGCGCGGGTCGGTGGGGATGGTGACCAGCCGGTCGCACGCATCGAGCTCCTCGTTCGAGAGCCCCTTGTCCTCGCGCCCGAAGACCAGCGCGACGGGCCCCCTGCCGGCGCCGGCGATGGAGAGGATCTCGGGCGCGGCCTCGCGCGGGTGCTGCCAGACGTAGGGTGCGGCGCGCCGGCGGGCGGTGGTTCCCACGACGTGCACGGAATCGGCGACGGCGTCGGGTAGCGCATCAAAGAACTCGATGCGCTCGAGCAGCGGCTCCGAGCCGTGCGCGATCCCCGCAATGCGGTAGGCGTCGTACTCGGCGGGGCGCACGAGGCGCAGCCGGTCGAGCCCCATGTTTCGCATCGCGCGCACCGTACCTGCTATGTTGACGAGGTCCTGCGGCTCGCTGAGGACGATGACGATGGCGTCCGCGGCCGCTTCATCCGCGACGCCGTTCCCGGCGCCATTCCGCTCTTTCATGGGCGGGAAGGTGGACCCCGGTGCGACGGCGCGTCAATAGGAGGAACCATGGCCAGCTTCCAGGGCGCGGAATGGATCTGGAAGAACGGGGAGATCGTCCCCTGGGCTTCCGCCACGATCCACGTCATGAGTCACGTGGTGCACTACGGCTCGTCCGTGTTCGAGGGGATCCGCTGCTATCGCACGCCGGTTGGTCCGGCGATCTTCCGGCTCGGCGACCACATGCGCCGGCTGCAGGACTCCTGCAGGATCTACCGCATGGACGGGGTGCCGGACGCGGAGACGCTCCGGAAGGCCTGTCTCGAGGTGGTGGCGCGGAACGGGCTGGAGGCGTGCTACATCCGGCCGGTGGTGTTCCGCGGCTACGGGTCGCCGGGAGTGAACCCGACGGCGTGCCCGGTGGAAGTCTACATCGCGTGCTGGGAATGGGGCGCGTACCTGGGGGAGGAGGGGATGGCGCGAGGGGTGGATGCGTGCGTCTCGACCTGGCAGCGCCCGGAGCCGAACACGTACCCGGCGGTGGCCAAGGCGGGCGGCAACTACCTGAACGGGCAGCTGCTGAAGATGGAGGCCCACGTGAACGGCTACGCCGAGGCGATCGCCCTCGGGCCGCGCGGCCTGGTCAGCGAGGGGAGCGGACAGAACCTCTTCCTCGTACGTAACGGCGTGTTGATCACGCCTGCCGTGGACGGCACCTTCCTGCGCGGGATCACCCGCGACACGATCCTCACGCTGGCGCACGATCTCGGGATCCCCGCCCGCGAGCAGGGCGTTCCGCGCGAGACGCTCTACACGGCGGACGAGGTCTTCTTCGTGGGCACGGCGGCCGAGGTCACGCCGGTGCGGAGCGTCGACAGGATCAATGTCGGGAGCGGAACCGTTGGCCCGGTCACACGCGCGCTGCAGAAGCGATTCCTGGCGGTGGCGCGCGGCGAGGTCGAGGACGCGCACGGCTGGTTGACGCCGGTCCACGACGCGGCGCGCCCCCTTTCCGGCCTAGCTAGTGGACCGTATCCGAAGTAGCGATGGCATTCGCTGGCGGATCGGACGCGACCCGCCGCGTTGCTCGTCGTCGAAATAGCGCTGCTATTCCTTCCTCCTCGCGCCTTGCGCTTCGCGCCCGCTCCGCCGGCTCGGTGCTCACCGAACTTCAGCTACGGTCCACTAGCCGCCGCTCTCCGGAGCGGGGGCGGGTATCCGCCCCGCGCCCCGGGGCACGAGGAGGCCCAGCAGGAGCGCCGCCAGGAGCGCGAGTCCGGCTCCCGCGAGAAACGCCGTTTCCGCGCCGAATCGCTGCCAGAGAAATCCGAACAGCAGGCTGGCCGGAAGGGCGGCAATCCCGATGGAGGCGTGGTAGACGCCGAATCCGAGACCCCGGATGTCCGCAGGGGCGAGCCCCGCCACGAGCGCCTTTTCCGGCGCTTCCGTCAATCCGTAGAACAGGCCGTAGACCAGGAACAGCGCCCAGATCTCCCACTCGCGGGACGCCACGGCGAAACCGGCGTACGTGGCCGCGTAGAATAGCCAGCCGGCCAGGATGGCCCGCCGCGGGCCGGCCCGGTCCGCGAGCAGCCCGCCCGGGACGCTCCACGCCATCTTGCTGACGTGGAAGGCGGCCCAGAGGACAGGCACGAGCACGAGCGCCACGCCGAGGTCCTGCGCCCGCAGGAGCAGGAACGCGTCGGACGCGTTGCCCAGCGTGAAGACGACCAGCACCCCCATGAGCCGGAGGAACGGGCCGCCGAGGCGGTCGAAAGCCGAGGCCGACGCCGGCGGATCGCCCGGTGGGACCGCTCCCGCCCCGGCCGGCGCGCCGCGGCCGCGGGCGGAAGTGGAGGCGGGCGAACCGGAGGAGGGCGGCGTCGCCTCGGGGATCGGGACATCACGGACCCGCGCGGCCAGGACCGCCACCGCCACGAGCCCGGGAATGGCCGCGAGCGCGAAGACCAGCCGGAGATCCGACGGCAGCGCGAGGAGCAGAGCGGAGGCGAGGAGAGGTCCGAGCACGGCGCCGGCGTGGTCCGCGGCGCGGTGCAGCCCGAATGCGGCGCCCAGGCGCCCGGCCGGGACGGACTCGGCGAGCAGCGCATCCCGGGGGGCCGTCCGGATGCCCTTCCCGACGCGGTCGGCGAAGCGGATGACCAGGACGTGCCACGCCGCCGCGGCGAGCGCCATGAACGGCCGCGCGACGACCGCCAGGCCGTACCCCCAGACGGCGAGCGCCTTGCGGCGCCCCAGCCGGTCCGACAGCCAGCCGCCGCCCAGCTTGACCAGGCTCGCCGTCGCGTCCGCGACCCCCTCGATGAGCCCCAGGAACGCCGGCCCCGCCCCGAGCATCTGCAGGACGAAGGCGGGAAGTAGCGGGTAGATCATCTCGCTCGCGGTGTCGTTCAGGAACGACACGACGCTGAGCCACAGCACGTTGCCCCGGAGCAGCCCGCGCACCCCGTTCGGCCCTTCCGCTGCGTTCAACTCACCCCTCCAGCCGGGGCGCCGGCCGCGGCCCGCACTGCTCCGGCGCCAGTCCGGCAGCCGTTTGGTCCACTGGCCGAATCCCGGTGCGGCGGACTCGATTTTGCACTTTACCTGCGCCGCCGGAGCCGGGCAAGATGCCCGGCTCCTTGCACTTAGAGGATAACCGAGGCGTTCTATGCGCACTTTTTTCAAGTTGATGGCCGTGGCCGCGCTGGCGGCGCCCGCGGGGCTTCGTGCGCAGCTCACCGCAGAGCACGCACCGCTGTGCCGCGCGTCCATGGATGGCGGGAACCTGCTGACGGTCATCGAGTTCGCGGATGGCTCCAGCGTCGCCGCGCCGTGGCAGGTGCTGGCGAGCAAGCCGGCGGCCCTGGATGACGGCGCGCGGGGCGTCCGGATGGGCGCGCGGCTGGAGCGGATCGTGGAGGTGGATCCGGCGGGGCGCAGGCGCTCGACGCCGTTCCCGCGGCCGATCGACGTTACGTTCGAGGGCCACGACCGGAACGAGCTCGTCTCCAACGCCGCGCAGGTCTGGTGCATGAGCGTGTTGAGGGCGCGGGCCGAGGCGCCGGACGAGGCGCCGGAGCACACGGTGAAGCCGGTCGGCTGGCGCGCCACGCTCTGAGCGGACTCGGCCACCTGCTGGTCGCCGCGGTCGGCGCGGGCTAGTGGACCGTATCTGAAGTTCGGTGAGCACCGGCGAATGCCATCGCTACTTCGGATACGGTCCACTAGGTTGGCGGCCATGGAATGGGACGACCAATCCGCCGCCGCCGACCCCGAGCGGCCGCAATCCAGCCCGCCCGGAGCGGACCCCTCCGGAGCGGACCCCCCCGGAGCGGGCCCGCAGGGCGGTGGCTCGCTCCCCGCTCTCTTCCGTTTCTGCCCGTCCCTCGAGCAGCGCATTCCCTGGGTGCCACTGGGGCATTTCCCGACTCCCGTAGAGCCCGTGCGGCTGGGCGGGCGCACCGTCTGGGTGAAGCGCGACGACCTGTCGGCGCAGCCGTACGGCGGCAACAAGGTGCGAAAGCTGGAGTTCATCCTCGGCGCGGCGCGACGGGACCGAATCGAGCGCCTGGTCACGGCGGGCGCGCTGGGCTCGCACCACGCACTGGCGACGGCGGTGTTCGGGCGGCGCCTCGGCTTCGAGGTGACGCTCGTGCTCTTCCCGCAACGCGTGAACGCGCACGTCCGCCACGTGCTGCTGGCGGATCAGGCGCTCGGAGTGGAGCTGCGTTTCACGGGGCGGATGGAGACGGTGCCGCTGGCCGTGGCCGCGGCCCGCTGGGCGCATCGCCAGGAGGCCGTTCTCACGATCCCGCCGGGTGGATCCGACGCGGTCGGCACGCTCGGTTACGTGAGCGGCGGTCTCGAGCTGGCGGAGCAGGTGAGGCGGGGGGAGGCGCCGGCGCCGGCGGTGGTCCACGTGGCGGGCGGGACGCTCGGGACGGCGGCCGGCATGGCGATCGGCCTCGCGCTGGCTGGGCTCCCGGTGCGGATCGTCGCCACACGGATCACCGGCCGGATCGTGACGAACCGGCACGTGCTCGGGAAGCTCGTCCGCGGGGCGCTCGCGCTGCTCGAGGCGGACGTGGCGGTGCCGGACGCGGACGCCGTGCTGGAGCGGGTGGAGATCGAGGAGGGGTGGCTCGGCGAGGGCTACGGGCGCTCCACGCCGGAAGGCGACGCCGCGACCGCGCTGCTCGGGGCGACCGGGCTACAGCTCGATCCGACCTACACGGCGAAGGCGGCCGCATCCCTGCTCGCGGACGAATCCGCCTCACCGATCCTCTTCTGGCATACGCTCAGCGCGGCCGAGCCGCCGCTTCCGGCGGGCGAGGCCGCTCTCGAAGCGCAGCTGCCGGCGCAGTTCCGCGAGCTCCTCGAGGGCTGAGCTGCCCCCGCACGGCACGTGAGCGGCCGCCCGCGCGGCGGGCCCGCCTCGCCCGCCCCTGCCCGCTCCCGACCCCACCCCCAACGGCCGTGGACTTGCACGCCCGGGCGCCCGCCCATACATCCAGCGGCGCACGCTCACAAGGCACAACGGAGCTCCACCATGTCCTCCATGCCGATTCGACGCCGGCTCATCGGTCTCGGCCTCGCGGCCGCCCTGGCGGGGTGCGCCCCGAAAGCGCCGCCACAGCCGGCCCCGGCGCCCACCACCGCTCCCGCGCGGCAGCCGGCGACGGCGGCGCCGGGGCCGGAAGAGATGCTGCAGCCCAGCGCGGCGGCGCTGAGGACCGCGTCGCACATCAAGCTGTCGGGCCTCGAGCTCGGCACGATGTGGACGTACGAGCACCCGCCGCTGGACTACTGGAAGAAGACGTACGACTTCGCTCCGACGCAGCAGTGGCTGGACCACGTCCGGCTTTCCTCGCTGAAGTTCGACCAGATCTGCTCCGCCTCGTTCGTCTCGCCCGACGGGCTGATCGCGACCAACCACCACTGTGGCCGGGAGTGCGTGGAGGCGCAGTCGAAGGGTGGGACGGACTACGTCGAGCAGGGCTTCTACGCGCCGACGCGCAAGGACGAGAAGGTCTGCCCGGACCTGTACGTGGACCAGCTGGTGTCCATGGAGGACGTGACGCAGCGGTTGCAGGCTGCCTCGCCGGCGGGTGCGACGGAAGCCGCGGCCCAAGCCGCGATCGACTCCGCTACGCGGGCCATCGAGTCCGCCTGCGACGCCAGCACGAAGCTGCACTGCCAGGTCGTCTCGCTCTACCACGGTGGTGAGTACCACCTGTACCGCTACCGGCGCTACTCGCCCGTGAAGCTGGTGTTCGCGCCCGAGCTCCAGACGGGGTTCTTCGGCGGCGACCCGGACAATTTCACCTATCCTCGCTACGCGCTCGACATCACTTTCGTGCGCGCCTACCAGCCGGACGGCGCTACGCCGGCCCACACGCCGGACTACCTGCAGTGGAACGCCGCGCCGGTCCACTCGGGCGATCTCGTGTTCGTGTCGGGGAACCCGGGCAGCACGGAGCGCCTGACGACGCTCGCACAGCTGGAGTACGAGAAGGTCTACCGGCACCCGTTCCTCATGGCGTTCCTGCAGGCGCAGCACGATCTGCTGGAGCAGGTCGCGAAGCGCGGCCCGCAGGCGGAGCAGCAGGTGCGCCAGAACCTGTTCGAGGTGGACAACAGCCTGAAGGCGTACACGGGCGAGGAAGCGGGGCTGCAGGACTCGCTGCTCATGGGTCACAAGATCGCGTGGGAGAAGGACTTCCAGCGGCGGGTCAACGCGGATCCGCAGCTCAAGGCGCAGTACGGGGACGTGTGGAGCAAGCTGGCGGACCTGCAGGCGCGGAAGCTGGAGCTCAGTCCGCAGCTGAACCTGGCGCGGCTGGACCTGTTCCCCGAGCCGTACGTGCAGGTGGCCGGGACGCTCGTCCGGCTGGTGCGCGAGAAGTCGCTGCCGGAGGCGCAGCGCTCGAAGGAGTTCCAGGGCGGCGGTGCGGAGCAGGTTCAGAGCCGGCTCGAGCAGCAGGTCCCGCTCGAGCCACAGACGAGCATCGATCTGCTGGCGAAGAGGCTGGAGCTGTTGAGCCGGTTCGTGCCGGACAGCAACCCCATCCTGCGGCAGGCGATCCACCCGGGAGAGACGGCGGAGGCCGCGGCGCGCCGGCTGATCACCGGATCGCGCGTAGGCGACGTCGCCTTCCGGAAGGCACTCATCGAGGCGGGGCCCGCGGCGCTCGACACGGTCTCGGATCCGCTGGTCCGGCTGGCGGCGGCGATGGAGGCGTCGGCCGCGGAGCTGCAGCCGAAGTGGCAGGCGGTGCAGGCGGAGGAGAGCCAGCAGGAGGCGCGGCTCGCGCATGCGCTCTTCGGTGCGTACGGGTCGGATCTGCCGCCGGACGCGACCTTCACGCTGCGGATCAGCGGTGGTCTCGTGAGCGGCTATCCGTACAACGGGACAGAGGCGCCGTACCGGACGGTCATCGGCGGGCTGTACGCGCGCTCGGCCGAGTTCGACAACGCGATGCCGTTCACGCTGCCGAAGAGCTGGGCCGACGCCCGGGCGCAGGTGGACATGACGCAGCCGCTGGACATGGTCTCGACCAACGACATCACGGGCGGCAACAGCGGCAGCCCGGTCGTGGACCGGGAGGGTCGGATCGTGGGTCTCGCCTTCGACAACAACATCGAGGCCCTGCCGGCGCAGTTCCTCTATCCATCGCCGAACGGCCGCACGGTCAACGTGACGACGTCCGGGATCACCGAGGCGCTCAGGAGCGTCTACCACGCAACGGCGCTCGTGAAAGAGCTGCTGGCGAAATAGAGAGGGGAGGCGGGCAATGAGCGAGGTGCACGACTACATCGACGCGAACCTCGGGCGCTTCCGCGAGGAGCTCTTCGAGTTCCTGCGCATCCCGAGCGTGAGCGCGCGCGGCGAGTCGCGGGGCGACATGCGTCGCGCCGCCGAGTGGCTGGCGGAGCGGATGCGCGACGCGGGGCTGGACGCGACCATCGAGGAGACGGCCGGGCACCCAATCGTGCTCGGCGAATGGCGCGGCGCGGAGGAGGGCGCGCCCACGGTGCTGCTGTACGGGCACTACGACGTGCAGCCGGCCGAGCCGCTGGAGCTCTGGACATCTCCGCCGTTCGAGCCCGAGGTGCGCGATGGGCGGATCTACGCACGCGGCTCCGTGGACGACAAGGGGCAGCTCTACCTGCACGTGAAGGCGATCGAGTCGCAGATGAAGGCGAGCGGCCGCCTGCCGGTGAACGTGGTGCTCGTCGCGGAAGGCGAGGAGGAGGTCGGGAGCGAGAACCTGATGCCTTTCGTCCGGGCGCACGCCGAGCGTCTGGCCTGCGACGCCGTGGTGATCTCGGACTCCGGGATGATCGGACCCGGGCTGCCGACGATCGGCGCGTCGCTCCGGGGACTGGCCTACTTCCAGATCGACGTGGACGGGCCGTCGCACGACCTGCATTCCGGCAGTTACGGCGGCGCGGTGTCGAACCCCGCCACGGTGCTCGCCCGCATCCTCGCTACGCTGCACGACGAGAACGGCCACGTGACGATCCCGGGCTTCTACGACGACGTGCGCGACGCGGGCGAGATGCGCGAGCAGATCCGGCAGGTGCCGTTCGATGAGGAGGTGTTCCGCGCCGAGACAGGGGCCCGCGCTCTGGAGGGGGAAGCCGGCTTCTCGACCCTCGAGCGGCTCTGGGTGCGGCCGACGTGCGAGGTGAACGGGCTCCTGTCGGGCTACACGGGCGAGGGCTCGAAGACGGTGCTGCCCGCGCACGCGATGGCGAAGGTGAGCTGCCGGCTGGTGCCCGACCAGGACCCGAAGAAGATCCAGCGCCTGTTCCAGGAGCACGTGGCGCGCGTGGCGCCGAACGAGGGCGTGAGCGTGAAGATCACGGTCATGCACGGCGGGCGACCGTGGCGGGCGGGCCTGGAGGGGCCGCTCGTCGAGGCCGCATCGCGCGCGCTCGAGACCGCGTTCGGCCGTCCCCCGGTCTTCGCGGGCGAGGGCGGCTCAATCCCGATCGTGCCGGAGTTCGAGGAGGTGCTCGGCGCGCCCGCGCTGCTCATGGGCTTCGGGCTGCCCGGGGAGAACGCCCACGCACCGGACGAGTGGATGAGCGTCGAGAACTTCGAGAAGGGCATCCACGCGGCCGCCGCGCTGCTGGGCGAGATCCGCGCCGCCTGGTGAGGCGGCGCGGCCTCAGCGGCCGCCGACCCCCTGTGGACGCAGCTGGACCGGCCGGCCGCGCGAGGCGTCGATGTCCGCCTTGATCTGCCGCCGCAGCCGCTGGACCTTCTCCGGATAGCTGTGGCAGTCCGGCGTGTTGCTCCCGCGCACGCAGCCGTTGTAGCCGAGCAGGGCCGCCCGCTCGTCGCCGTCGGCGTTGCGGAGGTACCATGCCAGGATCCCCGTGCCCGTGCACAGGTTGTCGTCGATGCTGTAGAGGTTGCGTCCGCAGCCGCGGATCTGGCCCGCCCACCCCGGCATCACCTGCATGAGCCCACGCGCCCCGACGGAGCTCGTGGCGTGCGGCCGCCCCTCGCTCTCCACCAGCATCACCGAGGCGACCGTGGCCGGGTCCAACCCCTTCCGGCGCGCATGCTCCACCAGCGGCCACGCCAGCCGGCGCGCGGCTACGCGCGGGACTCCGTGCCGGTTGAGCGCGTGCTCGACCGGCGCCACGTGGTCCCGGTACAGCACCACGTAGTTCTCCGTCTGTCGCCCATCCACGCTGATCGCGCTCATCGTGCGCGTGAGCGCCTCGATCTGCAGCTTCGGGACCTCGTGGACGGCTCCGAGCGGCCGCACCGGCGACGTGCCCGGAAGCGCCAGCGCCCGCGTCGTGAGCCTGCCGACCCCGAATCCCATGAACAGCAGAAGCGGCGCAGCGAGAGGAATCGCCAGAACGCGCTTCAGCCAGCGCTCCAACTCTTCCAGCAGGCTACGACCGCTTGTCTGCGCCTCGTCGCGTCGACGTCGAAAAACCTTCATCGGTCTCTTTGGTTTGCTCCAGGGTAGAGGGAAATGTGTGGCCGCGTCCGCCCCCCGCGCAAGGGCGTCGGCTCATCCCGTTCGGGGATCGTCGCTTGCGCGGCCGGTGCGGCGGGTGAACATTCGTTTGTGACTCCCGAGGAGATGCGAACAATGGCCGAAGCCCGGCTCCGCGTACGCGGATTGAAGGACCCCGAGACCGCGCTGCAGGTGGAGGCCATGCTGCACGCGCGGCCCGGGATCGAGGAGGTCCGCGCGGATGCGGAGACCGGGATGCTCCAGCTGCGCTACGACCCGCGGCGGGTGCCGCCGCCGCGGCTGCGCGCCTACCTCGAGGCGGCGGGGCTCACGTCGCTGGGAGACGCGGGGTGAGCGGATCGGCTCAGCCTGTGCGGTGCGCGGATCTCGCGCACGGTCGGCTCAGGCGGCGGCCTGCTCGATGAGGGCGGAGAGCTCCGCGTCGCTGAGATGGTACTCGGCGGTGCAGAAGCGGCAGACGGCCTCGGTCCCCTCCTGGCGGCGGGTCCGGTCGTCGCGCATCTCCTCGAGCGCCTGGCGGCCGAGCAGGATGAGGGCGCGCTCGACGCGCTCGCGCGAGCAGGGGCAGTGGAAGCGGACGGGGATGCGGTCGAGCACCTGCACCCCGTCGGGGAAGATGCGGGCGAGGATGTCGTCGGGCGTGTCGCCGCCGCGGAGCAGGGTGGTGGGGTGGGGCAGCGAGCGGATCTCGGCCTCGATGGTCGCGGCATCGTCCTCGTCGAGGCCGGGCAGGATCTGGACGACGTAGCCGCCGGCGGCCTCGACGGAGCCGTCCGCGCGCACGAAGACGCCGATACCGACGGCGGAGGGGACCTGGTCGCTGTGGGCCAGGAAGTATGCCAGGTCCTCGCCGACCTCGCCCGAGACGATCTGGACGGTGCTGGAGTAGGGGTGGCGCAGGCCGAGCTCCCGGGTGACGGTGAGTCGGCCGGTGGTCCCGACCGCGCCGGAGACGTTCAGCTTTCCGGCGCGGACCTGCTCGATACCCGGTGCGGGGTTGGCCACGAGCCCGCGCACGCGCCCGGTGCCGTCGGCGGTGGCGAGGAGGGTTCCCGCGGGCCCGTCGCCCTGGAGGCGGACGGTGACCGTGTGGGCGGGCTCCTTGAGCATGGCCCCGAAGGTCAGCGTGCCGGTGGCCAGGCGGCCGATCGCGGCGGTCACGGCAGGCTCCGTCTCGTGGCGGCGCGCCAGCTCGTCCACCACGCCGGTGGACTCGATGGCGAACGCGCGCACCAGTCCGTCGAAGGCGGTGGCGCGGACCAGGGTGTCGGCTCCGGGGTGGGGCGTGTTCTCCATCATGGTTCCTGACTCGGGTCGCTCCTCCGGCGCGCATCCAGGGCGCGGCGGCACAGATCCAGTACACCGTCCGGCTCCAGCAGAGCCATGCGCTCGCCCGGCGCGGCGGAGGCGGGCGCGAGGAGCACGACATGCGCCGCGTCGCCTTCCCGCTCCGGGTAGGGGCCCCAGCGGCGGGGGTGCGCGCTGGTGTGCGGGGAGAAGAGGGAGACGGTGGGCACGCCGAGCGCGACCGCCATGTGCAGCGGCCCGGTCGAATTGGCCACGAACACGGCGGCCCGGGAGAGCAGCCCCGCGAGCTGCCGGACCGTGCCGGGTGGGGCGAGGACGGGCGGGGCCGCCGCCTGGAACGCCTCCCGCCAGTCCTCGCCGGGACCGGCCGTGACGACGACCGGTATGCCCTCCTTCCGCAGTGCCGCCGCCAGCGCGCGGAAGTGAGCCGGCGGCCATCGCTCGGCCGAGCCACCGCCGCCGGGATGCAGGGCGACGAAGGCGGTTGCGGGCGCCACGCCGAGGCTGGCCAGCCGGGCCGCCGCCTCCTCCCGTTCCGCCGCCGTCAGGTGGAGGCGCGGCGCCACGCGCCCGGGGTGGAGCCCGAGCGGGCCGAGGAGCGCCAGGTTGCTGGTCACCTCGTGACGCTCGCCGCGCGAGCGGTGCTGCACGATCGGGTGGCTCAGGAGGAGCGAGTAGAGCTTGCTCGCGGGGCCCACGCGGAGCGGCACCCCCGCCGCCCACGCCGCCCAGGTGGGGCGCCAGCGGGCGTTGGCGACGATGGCGGCGTCGAACCGATCCCGGCGCAGGCGCTCGACCAGCGCATCGACGGGCCCCTCGTCCAGGAGCACCTCGTCCACATCCGGGTTGTGCGCCAGCAGCGGGGCCGCGTAGCGCCGCGCGAGCCAGGCGATGCGCGCCGCCGGCCAGCGCTCGCGCAGCGCACGCGCCAGGGGAGTGGCCAGCAGCACGTCACCGAGGCGATCCGTGCGGGCGATCAGGATGCGGGGGGCGTGCCTCAACGGCGGTACCGATGCGGGGCAGTGGGGCGCTCGCGGAGCTCAGGCGGCGGGGTCGCGTGGGGGAGCGGACCGCTGGTGCGCTACCACTCGGGCGCTCCCTCGGCGTCCTCCCGTACCAGGACGAGGACGGCGGCCTGGGGCACGACAAGGTACTTCTGATCCTCGAAGGTGATCTCCACGGCGGCGCGGCGGAAGAAGATCGCGTAATCCCCGGGCTGTGCCTGGATGGGGAGATACCTGGCCTCGCCGCCGGCAATGCGCCATGGCTCCTCGTCCAGGTCGGTCGGCGGGGAGATGGGCGTGCCGGGGCCGCGCGCCACGACGGTGCCGCCCTGCACGGCCTGGTTGTCCACGGCGGTGGGCGGCAGGTAGAGGCCGACGCGGCTGCGCTCCTCTCCGCCCTCGGGCTGGATGAGCAGACGGTCGCCGACGACGATCAGCTTCTTCTTGGAGTCCATGCGTGGAATAACGCGGCGGCGGTTCGGTTCCGCAAGCCCGTGACAAAGGCCGCTTCAGCCATGGCTGCGCCCCGCCCGGCCGGGCATCGTGGCCGCGCGTGCCCCGGCGGGGGCCGGCGGCGCGGGGCCAGGAGAGTGGAGGCGAGCGTGAGCGGACGAGAGCAGGTGCGGAACGGCGCGCGACGGCGTCGCCCGCGAGGCCGGCAGCCGTATACCTTCGTGCTCGACCACGAGCTGGTCGAGCGGGCGCGGCGAGAGGTGAGCGAGGGCGAGGTGGTGCGCAGCATCGAGGCGGCGCTCGCCGCCGCGATCGACTACCAGCTCTGGGTGCGCGAGGTGAGTGCCGGAGAGCGGGACGTGCTCGGCTGAGCCCCGCTCGCCGCCTGCTACCGCGGGCCGCGGGCGATGCGGACGCCGAAGCGGTGCACCGCGCCGAAGAAATCGAGGTTCTGGTAGGTGTAGTCGAGGGCAATGCGGCCGAGGGTGAGGCCGCCGCCGAAGTCGACCGCGCCGAGCCCGCCGGCGCCCTGCCCCGCGTCGTAGCCGAGGCGGGCCACCGCGCCGAGCCCGCCGGTCCGGGCGGGAAACAGGCCGGCCTCGATCCCGGTCGCGAGCCCGCCGGTGCTCTCGCGGAGCCGGGCCACGTAGTCGGCGGAGACGAGCACGCCTAGTCCGCCGGCCGAGGCGGCCTCGAAGGTAACGCCGGCGCGCCCCTCAGTGGGCAGGCGCGCGCCCTGCGCGCCCGAGGTGGATCCGCCCAGGTTGCGCAGCGAGGCGCCGAGCGTGAGCCCGGGCAGCGCGACGAACTGGGCACCGGCATCGAAGAGGGGCGCACCGCTGGTCTGTCCGGCAAGGCTCGTGGACACGAAGCCCGCACCGGCGCCCAGCCGCAGGCGCCCCTGCATGAGCGGCAGCCCGAACGAGAGGCGGGCGGCGCTCTCGCTGGCCGAGACGCTCTCGCCGGTGGCCTGGCCGCGCTGCCCCCCGAAGGCGGGATCGGGCGTCACCACGTCGATCGAGCCTTCGTTCAGGAACACGCCGCCCGCGCCGAGCGTCAGCGGGCCGACGCGGAGCGCGCCGGAGGCGGAGATGAGCGAGACATCCTGGACGAAGCGCTCGTAGGAGACCGCGCCGCCGGCGTCGAGCGAGGCGAGCCCGGCGGGGTTGTAGAAGAGCACGTCCGGGTCGCCGCCAGCTGCCGCGTAGGCGCCGGAGAGCGCGGCGGCGCGACTGCCCGCGGGCATTTGGAGCACCTGCGCGCCGGTGGAGCCGGCGCCGCTCTGGGCGGCGGCGGGCGCGGCGAGGGCGAGCGCCGCCGCGGCGGCGAGGGCGTGGAGCGGCAGATTCAGCGCGTGCTTCGGCATTTCGTTACTCCTGCGCCCCGGGGGCGGAGCCGAGGATCATGAGCTTCTTTCGGACCACCTGACCGGCGACGTCGAAGACCACGAGGTAAAGCCCGGGCGCGACCCTGCTGCCCTCGTCGTTCGTGAGATCCCAGTCCACCCGGCCGTCGGAGTCGAGCCGTGGCAGCAGGTCCGTGACCCGCCGGCCAGCGAGGGTGAAGACGCCGGCCACGGTCGGTCGCTCGCTGAAGTCGAAGATGACGTGGCCATGGCGGACCGGGTTCTCGCTCAGGGCGAAGACCTCATCCGGCGCGAGCACGCTGCTCGTGGCGAGCGTGGAGGTGACGGCCGAGGTGGGGCCGTCGACGCGGTCGGCGGCCTGCGAGAGAGTGCCCAGCGTGCGGGTGTCCTGTGGCACCAGCGTCGCCTGGAAGGTGGCGCCGTTCGGCGCCGTCCCGCTGAGCGCGAGGGCGATGACCAGGGACACGGAATCGTGCGCCTCCAGCGTCAGCGACTGGAAGGCGAGCTCGACCGTGACCGGCGCGCCCGGGCGGAGCATCGCGGGAGCGGAGGCGAGGACCGGCTCATCGGCCGCGGCCGCGCCATCGTGGTTCACGTCGCGAACGGCGAGCACGGTGGCGGCGCTGTCCGTCCCCGTGACCTGCACGCCGAGGCGCTTCAGCTGCACCGGCTCGTACCCGTTCACCCGGAGGTCCACGGCCAGAAGTGGGAGCCGGGTGCCCGAGGGGCCGTAGACGGGCTTCGAGCGCGCGGCAGAGCCGCCGCTCACGGCCAGGGTAGCGGGCGGCGCGACGAGGACGGCGGCGCTGTCCCGCTTGACGCCCGCCGTGACGACGATGTAGGCGGTCCCGGTCTCGAGGGCGCTCACGCGGCCGGCGCCATCCACACTCGCGACGGCCGGATTCGTGGACGCCCACGTCAGCTCCGCCGCGACCTGCTGCCCGATCGAGTTCAGCGCGTGCGCCGTCATCTGGCGCTTCTCGCCCTGCACCAGCGTGTCGGCGTGCGGGCTGACCAGCACGCTGGCAATGGCGCCGGGGTCAGCCAGCAGCACGTCCAGCGCCGTCTTCACGTTCAGCTTCCCGTACCCCCACCAGTCCTCGGGCGAGCCGCCCGCGTCGTAGATGTGGCCGGTAAAAGCATCATGGGCGGCGGTGTTCGAGAGCAGCTGTCGCACGCCGGCCGCATCGAGCGAGGGGTCCAGCTGCAGCATGAGCGCCACGCCGCCCGTGACGTGCGGCGTGGCCATGCTCGTCCCCTCGAGCGCCCAGTGCACGCCATCGGTCGTGATGCGATTCGGCGTCACCGTCGCATCGCGAGAGAGCGAGGATACCACGGAGATGCCGGGAGCGGTGATCTCGGGCTTCAACACCCCATCGGCGCGGGGACCGGCGCCGGAGAAGCGGGCAATGTCCCCGATCTGCTCCCACTGCAGGAAGCACGTGTAGCCGGTGAAGCCGGTGACGGGACAGTGCCCCGCCGGGGAGGGCCAGGCCATGCGCGTGGCGTACGCGCCGACCGTGATCACCGAGTTGGCGTCCCCGGGAGAGGCGACGACGTAGCGATCGTCGAAGCCGGTCGCGCCGATGGCGCCCACCCCGCCGCCGTAGCTGAGCCAGAAGTGGAACGGCCGGCCCGACTCGGCGTGCGCGGCGCTGACGCGCAGCGTCCAGGTGCCTGACCCGGGGGCATCGGCGGCGTCGCCGCAGTCGTTGGCCTGGATGATGGCCCCAACGTCGTGGTTGTTCGGGTCGGGGCCGGTGGAGCCGTTGTCGAGGTAGATGTCACCCGTGCCGGCGACGGAGTCCGTCTGCTGCCCGCGTTTCGCGAGCAGGCTGGTCCCATCGGGGCGCTCGAGCGTCAGCTCGAGGGAGTCGGCGCCCGGATACCAGAAATCCAGCTGGAAGTAGTCGTTGCAGGAGCCGTCGGCCGGAGTGTAGCTCGGGATGCTCACGGTGTACGCGTCCGAGGCGCCGGTGGCCAGCTGGCCCATCCCGTGGATCAGGGGGAGCACGGAGGAGGAGGGGGGCGTGGAGCCCGGGGGCGTATAGGTGTCGCCGTTTGCGCCGTCGTTCCCGGCCGCCACGACCACGACGAAGCTGTCCCGGGAGAGCGCATCGATGGCGCGCTCGAAGCTCGAGGTGCCGTCGTGCGGGCCGCCCTCGCCGCCGAGCGAGAGGTTCACGACCGCCGGCTGCCGCAGGGCTCGGGCGCGGTCGGAGAGCCAGACGAGTCCGTCCAGGATCTGGTTGTCCGAGAAGCTGCCGTTGCCGCCCTTGACGACGAGGATGTCCGCGGCCGGCGCCACGCCCGCGTACTGGTACGCGGTGCCGCCCGTGCCGGCGGCCGAGCCATCGCCGGCCGCGGTCCCCGTGACGTGCGTGCCGTGCCCGTTCACGTCCTTTTCGGAGCAGCCGGCGGCGCCGTCGATGGCCGCCTGGATCTCGGCCCGCGTGCAGTAGTTGCCATACAGGGGCGTGCCGTCCGAGAGCGACGGCGCGGAGCCGGGGACCGTCTGGTCCCAGAGCCCCAGCAGGCGGGTTTTCCCGGCGCCGTCGAGGAAATCGTCGTGCCGGAAGTCGAGCCCCGTATCGTAGACGCCGACAATGACGCCCTGGCCCGCGGCGCCGGTCCACGTGCTGCCCGAGCGCTGGCGCACCTCGTCGGCGTGGATCGAGTGGATCCCGGAGTCATTGGCCACGCGGATCGTGCGCGCGGCCTCGATGGAGACCACGCGCCGCGAGCCGCCGAGATCCTGCACGGCCGATATCGGCAGGCGTGCGCTCACCATGAAGGTGCCGCCGGGCATCGCAACGACGGCGCCGACCTGGCCGCCGCGGGCGCGCAGATCCTCCACCTCCCCGCGGTCGCTGACCTCGACGAGCACGCCGACCCGGACGGTGCCGGACGCATCCCGGTCGAGCGCCAGCAGCGCGCCGAGCGGCCGCTCGGCGGCCGGCGCCCCGGGGCGTAGCCCGGGGGACGACTCGATGGTCGAGCGGTGGGAGCGCGACAGGAGCAGCCGGAGCGTCGGGCCGATGTAAGGTCCGCCCTGCCGTTGCTGCGCCGGCGCGGCCGAGGGGGCCAGCAGCACGGCGAGGAGCGGAGCCGACCGGAGGAGAGAGGCCTTCATCAGCGATTTCGTCCATGGCGTGAGGGCGGCGCGGCCGGCGGCCGCGAGACGGGAATCTGCCGGGCGAGCTCCGCGTAGATGACGAACGACAGCTTCGCGAGCCCGGGCGCATCCGCGGCGCGGATCCGCCCCGTCACCACATCGCCGGCCACGGTCCCGAGCGAGAGGCCGGCGCGGCGGAGCGCGTCCCGCTCGGAGACGGCCGGCGGCGCGGCCAGCCGGACCAGCACGCCGACCATCGAATCCGGCGCCTGCCGCCCGACGGCGACGAGCCTCGGATCGAGCCGGCGCTCGGCCTCGGGGCGGTGCGCCGCCGCATGGCAGGCGGCGAGCGCCGCGGCGGCCGCGCCCAGCGCGAACATGGCGCGGGTGAGCATGCTCCTGAGGGGCTGGAGACCGGGTAACTCTTGGGCTGTGCGTCGGT
The DNA here is from genome assembly GCA_963708135.1 of uncultured Gemmatimonadales bacterium. Taxonomy (GTDB): domain Bacteria; phylum Gemmatimonadota; class Gemmatimonadetes; order Longimicrobiales; family RSA9. The sequence goes on from OY970192.1 coordinate 4,609,394, forward strand.
TGTGGCTACCCCCGCCGGCGGGAGACAGTTCCCGCGCAAGCAGGCAGGCGGAGGCGGGCGCTCCCACCCCTCGGGCGCAGTCGCTGCTGCCGTCAGCCGACAATGGCGGCTACTCGGTCGAGCGCCTGCAGCTGCTCGGCAATGCGCCGCGTCGCGGCGGAAGGCGAGAGCGGCGGGGGCGCGGGAAGGGCGACGAGCCCCTCGTCGCCCGCGGCAGCGAAGGCGGGGAGGAGCTCCTCCAGGGCGGCCTCGAGCTCCGGGAAGCTCCTGCGGCGTGCCAGGGCCCGCACCTGCTCGAGGTGGGCGCGGGCCGGTCTCGTGTGCCCGAGCAGGGCTTCGGCCTGGCCGAGCCGCAGGTGGGCGAACGCGCGCGCCCATGGAGCCGCCAGCTCCGGCGTCAACTCCGCCTCGACCGCCGCGCCGCGCGATTCGAATCCCGCCCGATCCCCCGCCTCGGCCGCGGAGAGCGCATGCTCCGCTCGCGCCGCCCACGTGGTTCGCGGGGAGGGATCGGCGGCAGCGGCGAGCGCGTAGGCGTGGTCGGCCGCGGCAAAGAGACGCAGCCGCCGCAGCGCGGCACCGAGCGTCAGCAGGCCGCGGGCGCGGGTCTCCTCGTCATCGCTCCGCTGGAGGGCCGCCCAGCCGTATTCCACCGCTCGATCGGCGTCTCCGGCCGCCAGCTCGAGTGAAGCCAGCGCCGCCGCCGCCGCCGCCGCGACCCGCGCATCCGCCCACGTCCCGCCACGCTCGGCCACCTCTCCGAGCGTGGAGCGGGCGCGCTCGATCTGCCCGGCACTGGCCGCCAGCGAGGCGAGCCCCACCATTGCGCGCGCCCACCCAATGTGGTCGTCCAGCTCGAGCGCCAGCGCAGCCGCGCGACTGAGGCAGTCACGGGCCGCCTCCGCCTGCCCGCTCACGCGCAGCAGGTCGCCCAGCCGGCGGAGCGCCGCCCCCTTGCCCGTCCGTTGCCCGTTCGCCTCGGCGAGCTCGTACGCCGTCCGGTAGAACTCCTCCGCCGCCCAGCGGTAGCCGGTCTCCTCCGCCGTCGCTCCCATGTCGAGCGCGCCCTCCACCAGTGCCGCCGGCGTCCGCTGCCGGATGCGATGGAGGAAGTGCGCGAGGTGACCGCGCTCCGCGTCCCGCGATGGCAGCTGCCCCAGCTCCTCCCTGACCCCCTCGAGCTGCCGCTCGAGCGAGTCCGCCGAAACGCCGTCGATGCCGTTCTCCAGCAGTCGCCTCAGGGGCTGCACCGCCAGGAAGTGCAGCCGCGCGCGCCGGCCCAGCTCCGCGTCGCGCTCATCCCGCTCCAGGTCGCGAAGGGCCAGCCACCCCGGCAACGCCTCCCCGCGCTCCGGTGGGGCAAGAGGGGCGATCCGATCGTAGCGCGCCATACTCAGGCTCCCGTCTCGCTCGCGCCGCGCCGCTCGCCCGGACACTCACCGGCGAGCAGCTCCACCGCACGCTCGAACCCTTTCGCGTTCCGCAGCGGCGAGGGGCGGCCGCCGATCGTCGCCTTGATGGCCCGGCGAAACGCCGCTCCCGACGAGTAGCCCAGTTGATACGCCACCGACTCGACGCTGCGCCCCGGCTCCAGAAGCCAGCGCAGGCCGTACAGCACCCGCAGCCAGAGCAGCAGGCGACCCGGCGTCGGCAGCCCCCACCGCTCGCACCGCCGCTCCAGCGTCAACACCGACATGTCGAACGCCCGCGCCAGCGCCGGCACCTGGATCCTGTCCGGGATGCGCTCCGCCGCGTGGCGGATCACGGCGCGCGCTTCCGCCCCGACCCCCCGCTCGAGCCGCTCCTCGAGGATCGTGGCCAGACCCCGACCAAGCACGCCACGGAGCACCTCCGCCACAAGCTCCGCGTCATCCGCCTGCCGCGCGACCACAACCTCCGCCGCCCCCGCCTTGCCCACCCGGTACAGCTCGCGCCCATCCATGTCGCCCCACGCCACCAGCGGCGTGAACGGATAGCGCTGCGAGAACCGGTAGACCCGCAGCGCGCCATCCTTGCGGACCTCCGCGTGCAGGTCCGTCACCACCGCGGCCACGGGATCGCGCCGCACCCGACGGTAGAGGTCGCGCCAGCTCTCGGCCCACGCGAGCTCGTGCGGAGCGGAGGCCGCCCTCAGCGCCTGCTGGTCGGCGGGGTTGGGCAGGAGCGCGGCGATGAGAGGCATGGCGGCACCGTGTTTCAGAGTCTGTATACAATGTCCGCCGGAGGCGGGAAGTCGCAGCCGGGCCGATCGAGGCCGCCGCGGCGAACCGTACCGGTCCCCGTACCGAAGTCTGAGCCCGCGTTGCGGGGTTCCCCTCGGGGGCGGGCGTCCGGGTGAGGCGGCTAGGCGGCCGACCCGGACGCGGCCGGTGTATCCAGGGTGTCCCGGTGGGGCGCGGCGCCGGGCTGGAGGAGGCCGGCCTCCAGCCAGATGTGCTCGCCGCACAGCACCTCCTGTGCGACGTTGTACTTGAAGTTGTCGTGGTTCCGGAACACATCGCGGAACAGGATGGCGATGCGCCGGCGGGCGTCGCGGCAGAAGAGGTCGGCCAGGCGCATCGGGCCGCGCGCATCTTCGGCGTCGCGCGCGAGCTGGCGCGCGTGCACGCAGGTGGCACTCATGGCGAAGAGGAGCGCGCCGATGTCGACGATGCGGAAGAGCACGGCCTGCTTCTTCTCCAGCCGGGGTCCGAAGCGGACCATCGCGTAGAACAGGGTGCGCGCGAGCTTGCGCGCGGCGCGGTCGGCGAAGCGGAGGTGGCCTGCGAGCTCGCCATAGTGGTCGTAGCGGGGCCAGCGGCCCCAGCCGACCATGAGCCCGGGCACCCAGCCGGCGAGGTGGCCGGCGAGGCCGGCGGCGCCCCTGACCCGCTTGCCGAGCGCGGCATCAGGCTGGATGAAGGCGCCGGCGCGCGAGAGGTGGGGGTCGACGGCCTCGCGGGCGATGAAGAGGCGCATGATCTCGCTGGAGCCCTCGAAGATGGTGTTGATGCGGAGGTCTCGCATCGCGCGCTCGACCGGGACGGGCTCCTCGCCGCGCTCGGCCAAGGAGTGGGCCGTTTCATAGCCGCGCCCGCCGCGCACCTGCATGGTCTGGTCGATGACGCGCCAGGCGGTCTCCGAATTGAACATCTTGGCGACCGCCGCCTCGAGTCGGATGTCGGACTTGCCGGCGTCGGCGAGCGCCGCGGCGAGCTCCGCGACCGCTTCCATGGCGAAGGAGCTCGCCGCGATCTCCGCGAGCATGTCCGCCACGGCCTCGTGCCTGCCGATGGCGGCGCCCCACTGGTGCCGCTCGTTGCTCCACTTCCGGGTCACCTCGACGCACCACTTGCCGGCCGCCGCGCAGCTCGCCGGGATCGTCAGCCGCCCCGTGTTCAGCGTGATCAGCGCGAGCTTGAGGCCCCTGCCCTCACCCCAGAGGATGTTTTCGTTCGGCACCCGCACGTTGGTGAGGCGGACGACGCCGTTCTCGATCCCGTGCAGCCCCATGAAGCTGCAGCGGTGGACGCTCTCCACGCCGGGCCAGGAAGCCTCCACGATGAAGGCGGTGATGCCGCGTCGCCCACCGGCTTTGCGCGCCGGCGTCCGCGCCATCACCACGAGGAGCTCCGCGATCGGCCCGTTCGTACACCACAGCTTCTCGCCGTTGATGATCCAGGCCGCGCCGTCCTCGGTCGGCTCCGCCGTGGCCTCCATCCGGGCAGGGTCCGAGCCGACGTCCGGCTCCGTCAGGGCGAACGCCGAGATCGCGCCCGCGGCCAGCCGCGGCAGGTACTTCCGCTTCTGCTCCTCCGTGCCGAACATCTTGAGCGGCTGCGGGACCCCGATCGACTGGTGCGCCGAGAGCAGCACGCCGATCGGCGCGCAGTAGGTGCTGATCAGCGCGATGGCGCGGTTGTAGCTCGTCTGCGAGAGCCCCAGCCCGCCGTACTCCCGAGGGATCTTGATCCCGAACGCGCCAATCTGCCGGAGGCTCGCCACCACCGACTCGGGGATGCGGTCCTCCCGCTCAATCCGCTCGGGGTCCACCTCGGCCAGCAGGAACGAGCGCACCCGGTCCATGAACTCCGCCGCCCGGCGCTGCTCCTCCGGATCCGGCTCCGGGGGCGGATCCACGAGGTCCAGCCGCAGCTTGCCCAGGAACAGCTCCTTCACGAAGCTCGGCTTCCCCCACTCCGTCTCCCGCGCCGCTTCCGCGACCTGCCTCGCCTCCTGCTCCGAGACCTGCCGCCCGCCGTTGCGCTTCGAATCCTCAGGCGTGCTCGCCATGCCTCCCCCTTCCCGCGCTCGGCGCGCTGGCGCCAGGCCGGTTCCACCGGATGCGAACGTCAGGGATCGTGCCAAGATCGGTCGCCTCGAAGATACCCGCAGCGCCGGCACGGGCGCAAACCTGCCGCCAATGCCGAAAATCGTTGCGAAGACGGGGAGTTGTGGATTCGGCGAGCGGGTGGGAAGAGGCAGGTGCGGGGCGGTGTGGGCGGCGCCGCAGGGTTGCCGGCGGAGACAATCCGCCCCGCCGGCCACACGTCGGGCTCAGCGCAGCAGGTACTTGGCGATCGTCTGGAGCTGCATGTTCGTGGTGCCCTCGTAAATGGTCCCGATCTTGGCATCGCGGTAGAGCTTCTCGACCGGGTACTCCTTGGTGAAGCCGTAACCGCCGTAGAGGTCAATGCACTGGGAAGCGATGCGCTGGGCGACCTGGGAGGTATAGAGCTTGGCAATGGCGGCCTCGACGACGAACGGCTGGCCGGCGTCCTTGAGGCGGGCGGCGTTATAGACGAGGAGGCGCATGGCCTCGAGCTCGGCGCGCATCTGGGCGATCTGGAACTGAGCGCCCTGGAAGTCGGCGATGGGGCGGCCGAACTGCTCGCGCTCCTGGACGTAGCGGACGGTGTGGTCGAGAGCGCCCTGGGCGAGGCCGAGCATCTGCGCGCCGATGCCGATGCGGCCCTCGTTGAGCGTTTCAATGGCGATCTTGTAGCCCTTGCCCACCTCGCCGAGGACGTTCCCGGCGGGGACCCGGCACTCGTCGAGGATGAGCTCGACGGTGGAGGAGGCGCGGATCCCGAGCTTGTCCTCCTTCTTGCCGACGGCGAAGCCTGGGAACTCGCGCTCGACGAGGAAGGCGGTGATGCCGCGGTAGCCCTGCTCGGGGTCGGCATTGGCGAAGATGATGAAGATGCCGGCCTCGCCGCCGTTGGTGATCCAGAGCTTGCGGCCATCGAGGAGCCAGTGGTCGCCGGCGTCGCGGGCGCGGCACTGGAGGGCGAAGGCGTCGGATCCGGAGCCCGCCTCGGAGAGGGCATAGGCGCCGACGGTCTCGGAGGCCAGGGCAGGGAGGTAGCGGGCCTTCTGCTCCTCGGAGGCCCAGCGCTGGAGCGCGTTGTTGACGAGCGTGTTCTGAACGTCCACGAAGACGCCGACCGAGGGATCGACGCGCGAGATCTCCTCGACGACCAGAACGGCGGTGAAAAACGAAGAGCCCGCTCCGCCCCATTTCTCGGGGATCTCGATGCCCATGACGCCGAGCTCGAAGAGCTGCTTGATGAGCTCGGGGTCGATGTGGGCGTCCCGGTCCATGTCATGAGTGAGCGGCGCGATCGCCTCCTCGGCGAACTGCCGCACGGTGTCGCGGAAGAGCCGCTCGTCCTCGGTCAGCGCGGTGAGCGGGGGGCGCGCCATATCGGGAATCATGACGGACATCGTTGGTCTCCTGTGGTCGGGTCGGGCCGTACCGCGTACCGAGAATACTGCGCGGGGCACGCGGTCGCCAGCGCGAGGAGGCCGAGGATGTTCCGGGCGGCAGGGGGCAAGACGAAGCGCCGCCGGACGAATCCGGCGGCGCCGTAGGGTCTGCCGCAGCTCGACGCGATGCGCGATGGCACCCACCGAGCGGACAGGTCGTTGCCGTTCGATCGGCTAGGCGCCGATGCGGCGATCGCTTGCCCGTGTCGAGTTGCAGGCAGGACTGGTACTTGGCAAGGGATCACCTCCTTCTCTGGGGGAACGATCGGGCGGGTCGCCAGCGGGCTCGAGGTCCCGCGGTCCGATCACTCTTCGCGCCTGGGCTCGGAGTGTCGGCCCATCCCCCGCGCCGTACGGCGCGGTTCGAAGGTGTACTCTAATGGAGGCTTGGAAGTTCCGCAAGCACAGCGCGATGCGTTGTCTCGCGCGCGGGCGCGCGTGATTCCTTGCTCGGGACCGGCGGGGGGCGTATTCTAGGCGGTCTAACGGGCTGATCGGAGGATGGGCAGACCGGCCGTCGGGAGGTAGAGGATGGAGAACGACCGGTTGCGCGAGATCGTGGATCTGGTCGTGAGGATCCGCCATGATGCGAGCAACCCGCTGACGGCGGCGCTCGGGAACGTGCAGCTGATGCTGGAGGATTCCTCGGTTCCGGAGGGCGAGGTGCGGGAGGGACTCGAGGTCGTCGAGACGGAGCTGCGCCGCCTCGCCCGGATCCTGCGCGAGCTGAATGCGGTGAGGCTGGAATCGGACGAGTCGGAGCTGGACTGAAGCGCGGGCGAGGGTGGCCGCGTCAACTTGATTCTGCCATCGGCCGGCCCTATTCTCAGCCGGCCGCGGTGGCGTGGCACATGGGCGCACGGAGGAAAAATGTCGGAGATCCCGTCGGATCTGCTCTACACCGAGGAGCACGAGTATCTCACGCCGACCGAGACGGCCGGCGTCTACCAGGTGGGCATCACGGATTACGCGCAGGGCGAGCTCGGGGACGTGGTCTACGTCGAGTTGCCGGCCGCGGGCGAGAAGTTCGGCAAGATGGATGTGTTCGGGACGGTGGAGGCGGTGAAGGCCGTGAGCGACCTCTACTGCCCCGTCTCGGGAACGGTGGTCGAGGTCAACGGCGCGCTGGATGCGGACCCGTCGCTGGTGAACAGCGACCCGTACGGCGAGGGGTGGATGATCAAGCTCCGGGTGGCGAAGCCGTCGGAGGTCGAGGCGCTGCTGACGGCGGAGGACTACGCCGGCCACACGGGAGAGGAATAGCGCGAAGGGGGGACCATGGCTCGACTGACCTGGCACGGGCACAGCTGCTTCCTGCTGGAGACCGGGGGGAACCGGATCCTGTTCGACCCCTGGCTGGACGAGAATCCGGCGGCGGACATCGGGACCGACCAGATCGGTGAGCTGGACTTCCTGCTGGTGAGCCATGGGCACTGGGACCATTTCGCGGACGGCATCAAGCTGGCGAAGCAAACGGGCGCCATGCTGTGCGGGACCTTCGAGCTGGTCTCTTTCGCGCAGTCGCAGGGAGTGGAATCGGCCCACCCGATGCACATCGGCGGCGGCTTCCGGTTCCCGTTCGGCTACGCCAAGCTGACGCCCGCGCTCCACGGCGGGCAGGTGGCCGGCGACGAGGAGGGCGCCTACACGACGATGCCGGCCGGCTGGTGGCTGGATCTCGATGAAGGCAAGCGACTGTACCACGCGGGTGACACGGCGCTGTTGATGGAGATGCAGCTGCTCAAGGGGAAGGTCGACGTGGCGCTGCTGCCGATCGGGGACAATTTCACGATGGGCCCGGAGGACGCGGCCACGGCCGTGGAGTTTATCGAGCCGAAGGTCGTGATCCCGATGCACTACGGTACGTTCGACGTGATCAAGCAGGACCCGCACGCCTTCGCGGCGCGCGTGGGCGAGCGGGCACAGGTGGTGGTCCTGGAGCCGGGACAGAGCTACGAGTTCTGAGCGGCGGCGGGGCAGCGGCGCGGCCGGGCCGGGGCGACTCTCGCCCGGCGGGCCGCGGGAACGCTGCCGGCCGGCTGGATCGCGCTCTCCGGAGCCGGGGCATGCGCCCGGATCCGGGGAGCGTTTTTTCTGGCTCCGGCGGGACGCACACGAGGAGTCCGCCGGCCGCCCCTGGTGCGCCGGCACGAGGGTGGGCCGGAGTGCGGCCGCCCGCACGCAACCGATCGAGCACGGACGGCGAAGTTGAGCTACGACCCCTTGCAGTACACGGATCACTTCGTCCGGCGCCACATCGGCCCCGGCGACAGCGAAGCCCGGCAGATGCTGGACCTGCTGGGGCACGATTCCCTGGACGCGCTGATGGATGCGGCGCTGCCCGCCGGCATCCGCCTGCGCGAGATGCTCGACCTGCCGGCGGCCGTGACGGAGCACGAGGCGCTGCAGGAGCTGCGCGAGATCGCGGCGCGGAACGAGGTCTACCGCTCCTTCCTCGGCTACGGCTACCACGACACGATCACGCCGGCGGTGGTGGTGCGCAACGTGGTGGAGAATCCCGGGTGGTACACTGCGTACACGCCGTACCAGGCGGAGATCGCGCAGGGACGGCTGGAGGCGCTGCTCAACTTCCAGACGGTCTGCATCGATCTGACGGGCTTCCCGATCGCGAATGCCTCGCTGCTCGACGAGGCTACGGCCGCCGCCGAGGCGATGGCGATGTGCCACGCCGTGAAGGGCGACGAGGCGCGCAACGTCTTCTTCGTGTCGGACCGCTGCCACCCGCAGACGATCGCGGTGGTGCGGACGCGGGCGCGGGCTCGCGGCTGGCAGGTCGAGGTGGGCGACGGCGCGACCTTCGAGTTCGGCGCGACGGTCTTCGGGGCGCTCGTGCAGTACCCGGACACCTGGGGCGCGGTGGGCGACCACCGCGCCTTCTGCGAGCGGGCGCACGCAGCGGGCGCGCTCGTCACGGTGGCGACGGACCTGCTCGCGCTGACGCTGCTCACTCCGCCGGCCGAGTGGGGCGCCGACGTTGCCGTCGGGAACACCCAGCGCCTGGGGGTGCCACTCGGGTACGGCGGGCCGCACGCGGCGTTCCTGGCCACCCGGGACGAGTTCAAGCGGCAGATGCCGGGCCGCATCATCGGCGTCTCGGTGGACTCGAGCGGCCGGCCCGCGCTGCGCATGGCGCTGCAGACGCGGGAGCAGCACATCCGGCGCGAGAAGGCGACGAGCAACGTCTGCACGGCACAGGTGCTGCTCGCGGTGGTGGCGAGCATGTACGCGGTCTACCACGGTCCTGAGGGGCTGCGCGCGATCGCGGAGCGCCTGCACCGGATGGCGGCGGCGCTGGCGGAGGGCGCGCGCCGGCTCGGTCACGAGGTGCTCGATGCGGACTTCTTCGACACGGTACGGATCGGGGTGGGCGCGGGGAAGGCGGACCTGGTGCTGGCGCGGGCGCTCGAGCGGCGGATGAACCTGCGCAAGGCGGATGAGGCGACGGTCGTGATCGCGCTGAACGAGACGACGTCAACGCACGACCTGGCGGAGCTGCTCGCGGTGCTGTCGGACGACGGCGAGGCGCCCGACCCGGAGGTGCTGGCGGAGGATGTCGAGGTGGAGCTTCCGGCGGCGCTCGAGCGGACCACGCCCTACCTCACGCATCCGGTCTTCCACCGCTACCGGTCGGAGACCGAGATGATGCGCTACATGCACCGGCTGCAGGCGAAGGACCTCTCGCTGACCACGTCGATGATCCCGCTCGGCTCGTGCACGATGAAGCTGAACGCGGCGGTCGAGATGCTGCCGATCACGTGGCCGGGGTTCGCGGGGCTGCACCCCTTCGCGCCCGTCGGACAGGCGGAGGGCTACCGCATCCTGTTCGACCAGCTCGAGGGCTGGCTGGCGGAGATCACGGGCTTCAGGCGCGTCTCCCTTCAGCCGAACGCCGGCTCTCAGGGGGAGATGACGGGGCTGCTCGTGATCCGTGCGTACCACGAGCACCGGGGCCAGGCGGAGCGGGACGTATGCCTGATCCCGCAGTCGGCGCACGGCACCAATCCCGCCAGCGCGGTGATGGCCGGGTTGTGGGTGGTGGTGGTGAAGTCGGACGAGAACGGCAGCGTGGACCTGGAGGACCTCGAGGCGAAGGCGAGCGAGCACGCCGGCCGGCTCGCGGCGCTCATGATCACCTACCCATCCACGCACGGGATCTTCGAGGAGGGGATCAGGGACATCTGTCGGATCGTGCACGAGAACGGCGGGCTGGTCTACATGGACGGCGCGAACATGAACGCCATGGTGGGCCTGTCGCGGCCGGGGGACATCGGCGCGGACGTCTGCCACCTGAACCTGCACAAGACCTTCTGCATCCCGCACGGTGGCGGCGGGCCGGGGATGGGGCCGATCGGCGTGGCCGCACACCTCGCCCCGTTCCTGCCGGGCCACCCGGTGGTGGCGACCGGCGGCGAGGAGGCGATCGGCGCGGTGTCCGCGGCGCCGTGGGGGAGCCCGATGATCCTGCCGATCTCGTGGGCCTATATCCGGATGATGGGGCCGGACGGGCTCAGGCGGGCGAGCGAGGTCGCCATCCTGAACGCCAACTACATGGCGCGTCGCCTCCAGGACCACTACCCGGTGCTCTACCGCGGGCGCAGCGGCGCCGTGGCGCACGAGTGCATCATCGATCCGCGCCCGCTGAAGCAGTCCGCGGGAGTGGAGGCGGTCGACATAGCGAAGCGGCTCATGGACTACGGCTTCCACGCGCCGACGGTGTCCTTCCCCGTGCCCGGGACGCTCATGATCGAGCCGACGGAGAGTGAGTCGAAGGAGGAGCTGGACCGCTTCTGCGACGCGCTGATCGGGATCCGCGAGGAAATCGGCAGCATCGAGGACGGGACCTGGGACCGCAAGGACAACCCGGTCAAGAACGCGCCGCACACCATGGCGGTGGTCACGGCGACGGACTGGGCGCACCCGTACTCGCGCGAGGAGGCCGCGTTCCCCGCCGCGTGGACCCGTGACCACAAGTTCTGGCCGGCGGTGGGGCTCATCGAGAGCGCGGCGGGCGACCGCAACCTGATCTGCGCCTGCCCGCCGGTCGAAGAATACGCCGTCGCGTGAACGCATCCGGGGGAGCGTGGCGCCTGGTGCGGCCCCGCTCCCCGGGCCCCCGCCCCGGCGCGCAGCACATGGCCGTGGACCAGGCGCTGCTCGAGAGCGTCGGGGCCGGTGAGCCGCCCGCGCTGCGCTTCTACACCTGGGAGCCGCCCTGCCTCTCCTTCGGCCGCAACCAGCCGGCGGCCGGCCTCTACGACCCGGAGCGGGCCCGGGCGCGCGGGATCGACCTCGTGCGGCGCCCGACCGGCGGCCGCGCGGTCTACCACCACCAGGAGCTGACGTACGCCGTCGCGGTGCCCACCGGTATGCTCGGCTCCCCGCGCGAGACCTATGCCGCCGTGAACGCCGCGCTGATCGCGGGGCTCCGGCGGCTGGGCATCCCGGCAGCGCTCGCCGGAGCGGCCCCGGTGCGGGCGGCCGTCGCGGTGGGGGCGCCGCTGGGCGTGGCTCCGTGCTTCGAGGCGGCGATGCCGGGGGAGGTGGTGGTGGGTGGCCGCAAGCTGGTGGGGAGCGCGCAGCGCCGGGAGGGGGGCGCGTTCCTGCAGCACGGCTCCATCCTCCTCGCCGGCTCGCAGGCGGCCGCGGTGGAGCTGCTCCGGCCGGGCGCGGCGGCAGTTGCAGCGGCACCGCCGCCGGCCACGCTCGCCGAGGTCCTCGGCGTGGCTCCCTCCCCGGCGGCGCTCGAGGCGGCGCTCGTCGAGGGGTGGCAGGAGGCCACCGGCACCCGTCTTGCGCCCACGCCGCTCTCTCTCGCGGAGCGGCTGCGGGCCGACGCGCTGGTGGCGCAGTTCGGGTCGGACGCGTGGACGTGGCGCCGGTGATCGAACGAACACCATAGGGGGATGACGGGAATGCCCAGGAAGCAGCTGTGTGGTCGGGTGGGGCTGCTGGCGGTGCTGGCTCCGGCGCTCCTGTGGGCGTGCGGCGGAGAGAAGAAACCCCCGTCCGACGAGACGAAGACTGGCGCGGGCGGAGCGGACCAGGGCGGCACGTTGGTGGTCGGGATGCGGACCGATTTCGGCGGGTTCAATCCGATCACGAACGTGGATCAGTATACGGACGAGCTGATCAAGTACGCGCTGTTCACGCCGCTGATCCAGCACGACAGGGAGTTGAAGGCCACGCCGTGGCTGGCCGAGAAGTGGGAGATGACAGGCGACACCGGCGTCGTCTTCGATCTGCGCCACGACGTGTACTGGAGCGACGGGCAGAAGCTCACGGCCGAGGACGTGAAGTTCACGTTCGACCTGGCCAAGAACCCGGTGACCGCGTCGCTGCTCGCGTCGGCCTACCTGGAGAACGTGGATCGCGCGGAGGTGGAGGACTCCTTCACGGTCCGCTTCCACTTCTCCCGCCCGCACGCCCAGGCGATCGAGGACTTCTGGTGGGCGCCGGTTCCGAAGCACGTGCTGGAGAAGGTCGCGCCGGCCGACCTGCGCAACGCCGCCTTCAACCGCAATCCGGTGGGGAGCGGGCCGTACCACCTCGGCGAGTGGCGGGCCAACGACCGTCTCGTGCTGGACCGGGAGATGCTCTTCCCGAAGGCGCTCGGCGGGCCGCCGCCGCTCGACCGGGTGGTCTTCAGGATCGTCCCGGAGCCGTCCACGATCCTGACGGAGCTCCTGTCGGCCGGGATCCAGGTCGACATCCCGCTCACCCCGGAGCAGGTCGCGCAGGTCGAGCGGAACGCGGCGGACACCGTGTTCGCGTACCCCAGCCGGACGGTCTACTTCATCGCGTGGAACAACCAGAGGCCGCCGTTCAACGATCCCGCGATCCGGCGCGCGATGACGTACGCCATCGACCGCGAGCAGGTCGTGAAGGCGATGCTCGCCGGGCACGGCGAGGTGGCGGACGGGCCGATTCCGCCGTGGAGCCCGCTATTCCCAAAGGTGAAGCCGCTGCCGTACGACCAGCGACAGGCGGAGCAACTGCTGCAGAAGGCCGGCTGGGTGGACCGGAACGGCGACGGCATTCGCGAGAACGCGCAGGGGCAGGCGTTCGAGTTTACGCTGCTGACGAGCAACAGCCCGCTCACGAAGGGCGTGGCGGAGGTGGTGCAGGCGCTGCTCAAGGGCGTGGGCGTGAAGGCGGACATCCAGGTGCTGGAGTTCCAGACCTTCCTGCAGCAGTACAAGGCGCGGAAGTTCGACGCGGTCTTCGCAAACTGGGTGCTGGACAACTTCCAGGTCGGCTCGGCGCCGTACGCGCTCTTCAGCTCGAAGCTGGCCGCAGTGCCGCTGTCGTCGAACCGCGCGGGCGTGCAAAGCGCGAAGCTGGACCAGCTCATGACGAAGGCCTCCTCCGAGACGGATCCAGGGGCTGCCAGGGGGGCGTGGGGCGACTTCGTGAAGGAGCTGGAGAACGAGCAGCCGTTCACGTTCATGTTCTGGCTGGATGAGCTGGCCGCCTCGGATCGGCGGGTGCACGGGGTCGTGATGGACCCGCGTGGCGAGATGCAGTCCGTGGCGCGGTGGTGGGTCTCCGGCGGCCGGATCCGCTGACCGCCCCGGCCCCGCGGAGCCATGGGCAAGTTCCTGCTGCGCCGACTCCTGGGAGCGATCCCGCTCCTGCTGGGCGTGGCCACCCTGATCTTCTTCGTGCTGAACCTGGCGCCGGGGGACCCCGCTGCGCTGTTCAGCAATCCGAACGTGCCGGCCTCGGTGATCGCGCAGATCCACCGCAACCTGGGGCTGGACCAGCCGATCTACATCCGCTACGTGAAGTGGCTGCTCGCCTTCCTGAGCGGCAACTTCGGCTACTCCTTCGCGCAGGGGCGGCCGGTGCTGGCGATCATCCTCGAGGCGCTGCCCAACACGTTGATCCTGGCGGCGTGCACGCTCGTGCTCGTGTTCGTGGCGGGCGTGGCGATCGGGGTCCTCCAGTCGGTGCGGCAGCACACCTGGACGGACGGGATCCTGAGCGTGCTCTCGCTCTTCTTCTACTCCATGCCATCCTTCTGGCTCGGCCTCATGCTCATGCTGCTCTTTGCGCTGAAGGCGCACCAGTGGGGGTGGCCGGTCTCGCTGCCGCCGACGGGCATGACCAGCGTGGACTACGATTACCTGAGCACCGGCCAGCAGATTCTCGACCGGCTCGTGCACCTCATCCTGCCCACGGTGACGCTGACCCTGGTGCTCGCCGCCGGGATCGCGCGCTACACGCGCGGGCAGATGCTGGAGGTGATCCGGCAGGACTACATCCGGACCGCGCGAGCCAAGGGCCTGCCGGAGCGAACGGTCATCCTGAAGCACGCGCTGCGCAACTCCCTGATCCCGGTCATCACGCTGCTCGGGCTCTACCTGCCGCTGCTCTTCAGCGGCGCCGTTTTCGTGGAGGTGATCTTCTCCTGGCCCGGCATGGGCCGGGTCATCGTGGATGCGATCACCGAGCGCGACTACCCGCTGGTCATGGCGACGAGCTTCATCTTCGCCGCGCTCACCATCTTCGGGAACCTGCTCGCGGACGTGCTGTACGCCGTGGCGGACCCGCGCATCGGGTACGACTAGCGCGATGGCCGAGCCTCCCCGCCACGTCCTGAGCGACCCCGAGTCGGCGCCGCCCGAGCCAATCCCCATCCCCGCGGAAGCCACGGAGCCGGCCGCGGTGGAGGCCACGCCACGCCCGGCGCCGGCGTGGGCGCTGCTCGTGTCCGTCCTGCTGCCGGGGGGCGGGCAGCTGGCGCTCGGGGCCTGGGGGACCGGCGTGGCGCTCCTTCTCTCGTGGGGGTTCCTGCTGGCGATCGCGTTCCTCGGGCGAAGCCGCTTCTTCTGGCAGCTGCCGCGCGCGACGACACAGGACTACGTCGCCGCCGGGGCCCTTTTCCTGACCATGGCGCTGGTCTGGGGATGGGCGCTCTGGGACCTGGCGACGGCCGCCGCCCGGGGCGCGCGCGAGCGCGGCGACTCGCAGTGGCGGATCGCGGCCCGCCGCTTCCGCAAGAGCCGCCTGGCCGTCGCGGGGGTGGGCATCGTCGGGCTACTCTACGCCGTGGCGCTCATGGCGCCGCTGCTCGCGCCGTACGACCCGATCGCGCAGCCCGCCGACATCGCGGCGAACAGCTATCTCGGGCCACTGGCCAGCGGCCACCTGCTCGGCACGGACCAGTTCGGGCGCGACGTGCTCAGCCGGATCGTCTTCGGCGCGCGGATCTCGCTTTCGATCGGCTTCATCGCCACCGCGATCAGCATCTCGCTGGGCACGCTGATCGGCGCCGTCGCCGGCTATTTCGGGCACCGGATCGACGCGGCGCTCATGCGCTTCACGGACATGGTGCTGGCGTTCCCCCGCCTGGTGCTGCTGATCCTGATCGTCGCCCTCTTCAGCCCCTCGATCGCCGTGATCATCGCGGTGCTCGGGCTCACGCAGTGGCCGGGTACCACGCGCATCGTGCGGGGCGAGGTGCTCAGCCTGCGCGAGCGGGAGTACGTACAGGCGGCGCGGGCGCTGGGCTTCGGGCGCGCCCGGATCATCTTCCGGCACCTGATCCCGAACGTGCTGGCGCCGGTGATCGTCACGGCCACGCTGGGGATCGGCAACACGATCGTGCTGGAGGCGGGGCTCTCCTTCCTCGGGCTCGGCGTGCAGGCGCCCACGCCCTCGTGGGGCAGCATGGTGGCGGACGGCCGGCAGAACCTGATCGGCGCGTGGTGGGTGGCCACCTTCCCCGGGCTCGCGATCGTGCTGACCGTGCTGGCCTTCAACCTCGTGGGCGATGCGCTGCGGGATGCGCTCGACCCGCGCCTGAGGACGTGATGCCGCTGCTCGAGGTGAAGGACCTGCGCACCTGGTTCCGCACGGACGCGGGCGTGGCGCGGGCGGTGGACGGCGTCTCGTTCCACGTGGAGAAGGGGGAGATGCTCGGCATCGTGGGCGAGAGCGGCTCCGGCAAGTCGGTGACGTCGCTGTCGATCATGCGCCTGGTGCCACGGCCCCCCGGCGAGATCCTGGAGGGCAGCTCGATCCGGCTCAAGGGCGTGGAGCTGCTGGCTCTGCCGGAGCGGCGGATGCGGGAGGTCCGCGGCGATGACATCGCCATGATCTTCCAGGAGCCGATGACCTCGCTGAACCCGGTCTTTGCCGTGGGGGACCAGATCGCGGAGGCGCTGCGGCTGCACCGGAAGCTCGGCCGGGCCGAGGCGCGCGCGCGGGCCGTCGAGCTGCTCGGCCTGGTGGGGATCCCCGATCCCGGCCAGCGCGTGGACTCCTACCCGCACGAGCTTTCCGGCGGCCAGCGCCAGCGGGTGATGATCGCGATGGCGCTGGCGTGCGATCCGGAGCTGCTCATCGCGGACGAGCCGACGACGGCGCTGGACGTCACGATCCAGGCGCAGATCCTCGAGCTGCTGGCGGAGCTGCGCGCGCGCCTCGGGATGGCGGTCGTACTGATCACGCACGACCTCGGCGTCGTGGCGGAGGTGTGCGACCGGGTCGTCGTCATGTACGGCGGCCAGGTGGTGGAGGAGGGGCCCGTGGAGGCGATCTTCCGCGAGCCGCGCCATCCCTACACCGAGGGACTCCTGGCGTCGATCCCCCGCCTCGGCCACCGCGCGGAGCGGCTCGCCGTCATCCCCGGTACGGTGCCGAACCCGACGCGGCTCCCGCCCGGGTGCCGCTTCCATACGCGCTGTCCCTTCGGCTGGGACCGCTGCGTCCGCGAGGAGCCGGCCCTCTTCGAGGTGGCGGCGGGCCGGCGCTCGCGCTGCTGGCTGGAGCGCGAGCCGGAGCGCGCCGCCGCGCGCGGCGATTTCCGCGCGGCGGCCGCGCGCGAGGAGGCGGCTGGGATCGCGCCCGCGGAGGCGTGGCACCGCCGGGCGCGCGCGGAAGGCGACGTCGCCGCGCCGGAGCCATCGCCTCCCGAAGGCCCTGCGCCGCCGCGGCCCGCCGGCGAGCCCGAGCCGGGCCCGGAGGTCGACTGATGGCGGGCGAGTTGCCGGCCGCCACGCTGCCGCCCGCGAAGGGGGACAGCGACGTGCGCGGCGCGACGCCGGACTCGCTGCCGCCGCCGGAGGACGCGCTGGTGGTGGTGCGCGGTCTGCGCAAGCACTTCCCGATCCGGCGCGGCTTCTTCGGCCGGCCGGTGGGCGCGGTGCGGGCGGTGGACGGCGTGACGTTCGCCGTGCGGCGGGGCGAGACGCTCGGGCTGGTGGGGGAGTCCGGCTCGGGCAAGACGACGACCGGGCGGACGCTTCTGCGGCTGATCGAGCCGAGCGGCGGCGAGGTCCGCTTCGACGGCGCGCCGGTGTTCGATCTCGAGCGCGAGGCGCTGCGTCAGGTCCGCCGGCGAGCGCAGATCGTCTTCCAGGACCCCTACGGCTCGCTGAACCCGCGCATGACCGTGGGGGACACGCTCCGCGAGGTGCTGCGCGTGCACCGGCTGGCGCGCGGGCGGGCGGCCGATGCGCGCGTCGAGGAGCTGCTCCGCACGGTCGGTCTCGCGCCCGAGCACGCGGCGCGCTACCCGCACGAGTTCAGCGGCGGACAGCGGCAGCGCATCGGGATCGCGCGGGCGCTCTCGGTCGCGCCCGAGTTCATCGTGTGCGATGAGCCGGTCTCGGCGCTGGACGTCTCGGTGCAGGCCCAGGTGCTGAACCTGCTGCAGGACCTGCAGGCGCGGCTCGGGCTGGCGTACCTCTTCATCGCCCACGACCTGAGCGTGGTCGAGCACGTGAGCGACCGGATCGCGGTCATGTACCTCGGCCGCATCGTCGAGCTCGGCGATGCCGCCGAGGTGGTCGCGCGGCCGCGGCATCCCTACACGCGGGCCCTGCTCTCGGCGGTGCCCGTCGCCGATCCGGCCGCGGCCGGGGAGCGGATCGTTCTGCCGGGGGACGTCCCGAGTCCCGCCGCGCCGCCCTCCGGCTGTCCGTTCCACCCGCGCTGCCCGCACCCGCTCAAGGACGCCGACTGCGCGGCCATCGTGCCGCCGCTCGCGGAGAAGGCACCCCGCCACTTCGCCGCGTGTATCAAAGAGGCCGCGTACGTCCCCGCGCTTGATGCGCCCGCCGGGACGGACTAGCTTCGGTCAGCTCCCCGACGGAGCGATTCCCCCTGCCGACCACGGGCCCGCCCTCGATGGCGAACCAGATTCTCGAAAGGATTGCGCGTCCCGCGACCGCGCGAGGGCGCGCGCGCGCACTCGCCGCGCTGCTGCTCGCCGGCGCCTCGTGCGGCGGGCGGCCCACCTCGCCCGCGCCCGAGGAAGGATCCGGGATCGCAAGGCCGATCGACGCCTACCGCCAGCTCGGGATGCTCACCGGCGGAGCCGATTTCCCGGGCGTGGCCAGCTTCTCCATGCTGGCCGGCCCCGCGGACTCGACCTACGTGGTCCTCGGGCTCTCGCTGCCCAACACCGCGCTGCGCTTCCAGCGGGACCGCGACGGATTCGTGGGCGAGTACGCCGTCGCCGTGACGTTCTCGCGCGATACGCAGGTCGTGAAGCGAGTGGAGCGGCGCGAGGCGGTGCGCATTCCGACGTTCTCCGAGACCGGCCGCACGGAGGAGAGCGTGGTGTTCCAGCAGATCGTCGCTCTCGAGCCGGGGCGCTATACGGTCGAGGTGCGCGTGCGCGACGGCTTCAGCCCGCGGGGCTTCACGGCCCACGACACCCTCGCCGTGCCCGCCTATGGCGCGCACGCGGCAAGGCTCGCCGCGGCGGTGGTCTACCAGGCGGAGGGGCGCCGCTCCCGGGACAGCATCCCCGAGCTGATCCTGAATCCGCGCCACGTGGTTCCGTTCGGCAGCGCCGCGCCGGGCGTTTACCTGGAGGGTTACGGCGTGCCCGCCGACACCGTCCTGCCGGTGCGGGTTGTGGACGGCTCCGGAAGGGTGGTCTGGGCGGGGAGCGCATCGCTGGACGCCGGCGGCGCTGCGCTGCGCCACGCGCTCGTCCGCGTGCCGCCCGACTCGCTGCCCCTCGGGAAGCTGTGGGTGGAGCTCGGCGCCGCGGCCGGCCCGCCCGTTCCCGCGGATGCGGACGCGCGCGGGTCGGCCGGCCGAGAGCCGCTGCTGGTCTCCGTGTCCGAACAGTGGATGGTGGCCAACTTCGACGACATGCTGCAGTTCCTCCGCTACATCGCGCGGCCCGCGGAGCTGGACTCGCTGCGTCACGCGAGCGGGGCCGAGCGGCGCGAGCTCTGGGACGACTTCTGGGCCCGCCGCGACCCGATCCCGGCGACGCCGGAGAACGAGTACCGGGATGCGTTCTTCGACCGCGTAAAGGTGGCCACGGAGCAGCTCGCGGAGCCGGCCGTCCCGGGCTGGCGGACGGACCGCGGGCGCGTCTACATCGTGCTCGGCCCGCCCGACGACGTCCACCGTCAGGAGGGCTCCGTGCCAGGCGGCGCCGCCGTGATCGAGTGGCTCTATGCCGGCGGCGCGGTGGGTCATGTGAACCTGACCTTCCTCGATCGCGACGGCTTCGGCCGCTTCAGGCTGGAGCCCGCCTCGGAGTCGGCGTTCCGCCAGGCCGCCGCGCGCCTCACGCCGAAGCATTGAGAGCGCGCCGGCGCGGGCGCGCTCGTTGCGGAACGGCTCGACGGGACCCGTGCGCCAGAGCCCCGGGTAGGACCCTCCAGGATTCCTCCGAACCGGATCTGGAATGGTAGCGAAGTACGTCGGACTCCTCGTCCTGTTCGCGGCCGCCGCCGTCGCGCCGGCCGTGCTCCGTGTCCCGGATCGGCCGGCCGCGAACGCCGCCGCCTCGCCTCCTGACGTACCGCGCGAGGCGCTCGAGGCCATGCAGCAGGGGCGCTACCTGCGCGCGAGCACGATCCTGCGGAGCTACCTGGCCGAGGTTCGCGACACCGCGCCGCGAACCGTCCTGCTGGCGGCCCGCGCGGAGGCCGGCTGGGGCAACTGGTCGCGCGTCTCCACGCTGCTCGACGGGCGCGGCTGGCTCGACTCGATCGAGAGCGGGGCCGGCTGGAACCTGCTCGGCCGCAGCCGCATCGCGCAGGGACAGTACACGGAGGGCAGCCGCGCGCTCGAACGCTACCTGCGCCTGGCCACGGCGGCGGGAGACCGCGAGCGCGGGATCGCGCAGGTCCGCCGCGGCCGCGCGCTGCAGCAGGCGGGTGAGGAGAAGGCGGCTCTGGAGGCGTACAGGGCCGCCGCCGGGAACCTGCCGCAGATCGGCGACTGGCTCTCGTTCCTCTCCGCCGAGGCGGCGGCCGGGGCGGGCGACACCGCCGCCGTGCGAGCCGGCCTCGCCGGGCTGCCGCCCGCGCTCTCGCGCGACCGTGGCTGGAGCATGCGCGTGGCCGCCCTCGACAAGGCGGGCGATACGCACGCGGCGCTCGAGGCGGCGCTCACCGCCGCCAACGAGGTGTCCGGCGCCTGGCGCCGCGCAGAGGCCTGGGAACGGGCCGGCGAGCTGCGCCTCGAGAGCGGCGACAGGACCGGAGCCCGCGAGGACTTCCGCCGCGCCATGGCGGCCGCGCCGCACGGCGATGCCGCCATCGACGCCGCCCGCCACCTCACCGACCTGCCGGGCCTCACACCGCAGGACCAGCTGGCGATCGGCCGGATCTACCTGCGTGCCGGCAACCTGGAGCGAGGCACCCGCGGGCTGGACGCCTACATGGCGTCCGGCGAGGCATCGGCCGCCGAGCGGCTCCGCATCCGCTACGACATCGCCGAGGCGCTCTTCCGCGCGGGACGCTACTCCCAGGCGGCGAGCGCGCTCCGCAAGGTGGCCGCAAGCACCAGCTCCGCCGCCACCGCGTCGGAGGCGCTCTACGACGCCGCACGCGCCGAGTACCGGCTCGGCCACACGAGCACCGCCCGTACGCAGCTCCGGCGCCTCGGCGAGCGCTATCGCGGGCGAGCGGCGGGCGTGCGCGCCTTGTGGCTGCTCGCCGACCTCGACCACGACGCCGGTCGCACGGCCGACGCCCGCGCGCTCTACCTTGCCGTCGTCCGCTCCGGCCTGGCCACGGACGAGGTGGGCAAGGCGTACATGCGCCTCGGCAGCCTGGCGTACCTTGCCGGCGACATGAAGGAGGCCGCCCGCATCTACGAGCAGTACCGGCACCGCTTCCCCAGCGGAGAGCGCGTCGAACGAGGCGACGTACTGGGCCGGCAAGGCCTACAGGCAGATGGGCCGGGACTCCCTCGCCCGCGCGCGCCTCGAGTCGCTGCGCCGCGACGGCTCCCTGTCCTACTACGGCGCGCGCGCCGCGGCGCTGCTCGACGAGCCGTTCTGGAGCATCCACCTCGAGCCGTCGCCTCCCGTCGATCCCGCGGTCGACGACCGCGTCGCCCATGGGCTGGACCGCGTGGACCTGCTGCAGGAGCTCGGGCTCTCCAGCGCCGCCGACTACGAGGTCGCGCGCCTGAAGGAGCACTTCACCACACCGGACGGCGCGCGCTACGCGCTCGCGGAGGCGCTGAACGAGCGCGGCTACACCGTGGACGGCATCCGGCTCGGTTGGGACATCCGCCGCCGCGAAGGTGCATGGAACGCACGGCTGCTCCGCATCATCTATCCCTTCCCCTACCGCGATATCGTGCTCGCCGAGGCACGCGAACGGAAGCTCGACCCCTACCTCGTGGCGGGCCTCATCCGGCAGGAGTCGCAGTTCAAGGCGGACGCCGTGAGCTCGGCCGGCGCCGTCGGCCTCATGCAGGTCATGCCCGGGACCGGCGGCCTCCTCGCCCGCCAGATGGGGATCCACCGATTCGACGCCGACATGCTCGAGCGCGCCGAGGTCAACCTCCACCTGGGCACCGCGTTCCTGGCCGACCTGCTCGACACCTACGGCGGCGACGTCCCCGCCGTGCTCGCCGCCTACAATGCGGGACCCAGCCGCATCGACCGCTGGAAGCAGTTCCCCGAATACCGCGATCCCGAGCTCTTCACGGAGCGGATCCCCTACGACGAGACCCGCAACTACGTCAAGATCGTCCAGCGGAACGCCCGGATCTACGCCGCCCTCTACGAGAACCCGGCCGGCGGCGAGCGGAAGGGCGAATAGAGGTGCCGCAGACCGACGAGGCACTACCACCCCGCAGCCTGGTCCTCCTCCAACAGGAGCTCGCCCGCAAGGGCATCCACATCGCCTTCTGCACCGGCGCCGCCACCGTCGTCTGGCTCGCGCCCCTCCATGCCTGTCGGATCGCCTTCTGCGCGGCCGCCGCACTCGCGATCACCATCGACCTCGCGCGCCTGCGATCCCCCGGCCTGCACCGCTTCATGAGCCGGCTCTTCCACCCGCTCCTGCGCGTTCGCGAGAGCGGCCGGGTCACCGGCGCCACCATGCTCGCCATCGGCATTGCCCTGGCCGTCCTCCTCTTCCCCCGCGCCTTCGCCGTGGCCGGACTCCTCTACGCCGGGCTCGCCGATTCCGCCGGCGCGCTCGTCGGCCGCGCCTTCGGCCGCCATCCCTTTCCGGGAGGCAGGACCGCGGAGGGCAGCCTGGCCTTCCTGCTGGCCGCCATCCTCGCCGGCTGGCTCATTCCCGGCGTTGCCCTCCCGGCCGCCGTCCTCGCTGCGCTCCCCGTCACGCTCCTCGAAGCCGCGCCCCTGCCGCTGGACGACAACCTCTTCATTCCCGTGGCGGGCGCGGCCGCGGTCCTGCTCGCCGCTTCCCTGCCGTAGCGCCCGCCTCCAGTCCGGAATTTATGGCATCTTTTTCCGCCCCTGCGGCGGTACTTGAACAGGCGTGCGGGCCGGAACGGTGCAACGGCGCGGGTAACGGCGGCTGGAGCGGTGGCGGTCGCGGTACCGTTTCCCGCGGAAACAAACAAAATTTTCCTTGACACCCTCGCGCGCCCGTTCGTAAGCTGTGGCTGGCGTTCCAGCCACAGCGAGAACCCTTCGTAGGAGGCAGCTTCGATGGCCAGAGGGAAGATCAAGTGGTTCAATGATGCCAAGGGGTACGGCTTCATTGAGCAGTCGGAGGGCGAGGACGTGTTCGTCCACTTCTCCGCGATCGCGATGGAGGGCTTCAAGACCCTCGCCGAGGGCGAAGAGGTGGAGTTCGAGGTTCGCCAGACGGACAAGGGCCTGCAGGCGGCGAACGTGATGCGCGTCTAGCCAGCCTTCGGCCATCGAGCTGAACGCGGGCGCCCCGTTCCTAGAGAGGACGGGGCGCCTTGTTGTGAGATATTCTTGCCGGCGGTGCTTGCTGTATTCCATGGTGTATCCTATCTTCCCTTGGCGATCCCGGTGCTCCGGCCTCTTTCCTTCTCTAGACATCGCCGCTGGCGACGCATTTGTTCGAGCCTCCGGCGCATGGGCGGCGCTCCCGTGCACGGCGCCCGCCCGTCCCAGGTCGAGATCATGTCCCCCGTTCCTGGATGGCCGGACCCGCGGCCTCCGTCGAGACCCCCGATTGAGCTGGACACTTCATCCACAGGAGCTTTTTCATGCGCGATAACCTACGTGAGCGGTCCCGTCGAGGCGCGCAGCTCGCCGCGTGCGTGGCGGTGGCGCTCGTGCTTCTGGCGCCGCGAGCCGGCGCCGCGAACGCGCGCGCTCGCTCGGTAGCCGGCTCGTCCGCGGTGCAGCAGAGCGCCACGATCGTCGGGCAGGTCATCGACTCGACCTCGGCCACGCCGTTGGCGGGCGTGTCGGTGGTGGTGGAGGGCACGGATCTCGGTGCGCTGACGGACGGCGCTGGGCGTTACCACATTGCCGGCGTCCCCGCGGGGGCGTACACGCTGGCGGCGCAGCGGCTGGGATACGCGACGCAGCGGCGGGCGGTCAGGGTCCCTGCCGAGGGCGTGCTGACGGTCGACTTCGCGCTGGTGACCTCTGCGACGATGCTGAACGAAATCATTGTGACGGGGACGCCCGGCGGGCAGGCGCGGCGCGAGCTGGGAAACTCGGTCGGCGTGGTGAACGCGACCGCCGAGCTCTCGAAGTCGGAGGCGCCGGACCTGGGATCGCTGCTCAACTCGCGCGTGGCGGGGGTGAGCATTTCGCCGAACACGGGGCGTCTGGGGGCCGGCCCGAACATCAACATCCGCGGGGTGTCGAGCCTGAGCCTCGACAACAATCCGCTCATCTACATCGACGGCGTGCGGGTGAGCAACAGCACGGGCAGCGGCGCGACGAGGTTCGGCAACGGCGGCTACGGTGCTCAGAACGCCGGCGTGGTGGGGCGGCTGAACGACATCAATCCGGAGGAGATCGAGAGCATCCAGATCATCAAGGGGCCGGCCGCCGCGACGATCTACGGCACCGAGGCGGCCAACGGCGTCATCCAGATCCTCACGAAGAAGGGGTCATCCGGCAAGCCGGTGCTGAACGTCCAGGTGCAGCAGGGCGCCATCTACTTCCGGAACCCCGAAGGCCGCATCGAGACCAACTACGTGCCGGATGCCACGGGCGCGCTCGTCCCGTTCAACGCCATTCAGGCGGAGGCCGCGGCGGGAACACCGGTGTTCACCACGGGGAAGGCCAATCAGTACAACGCCTCACTCTCCGGCGGGCTCGGCACGGGGCGCTACTTCCTGTCGGCCAACTACGAGGACGACCACGGGATCGAGCCGAACAACTCGATCACCCAGTTCGGCGCACACGCGAACGTGAATCTGACGCCGAATCAGCATTTCGATCTGGGGACCAGCCTCAACTTCGTGCAGGGCACCTATCACACGGGCGTGGACGTCGGCGTCTCGGCGCTGCTCGGCGCGCAGCTGGCCCATCCGCTCGTGTTCGCCGTCCCGGGCGCCGAGGGCTTCTATCCGAACGTGCCGCCAGCGGTCCCGCAGACCCTGTACGACAACAGCGACGACATCCACCGGTTCACCGGCAGCGCCACGCTGAATCATCATCCGGTGGACTGGTTCACGCAGCGGCTGATCGTCGGCCTGGACTACACAGGCGAGGATGGCAGGGGGCTCGAGCGGTTCGCGCCGCCGGATCTCGCGCCGTTCACCCTGGGCAATGCGGCGGGCCGGATTGGCCAGACGCTCACCACGACCGTTCTCACCACGGCCGACTACAACGGCACGGTGAAGGTGAACCTCACGCCGTCCATCGTCTCGTCGTCTTCGGTCGGGGGGCAGTGGTACCGCACGTCGCTCGCCACGAGCTTTCTCGGCGGCATCGGATTTCCGGGGCCGGGCATCACGACGGTCTCCGGCGCGGCGACGGCGCTGCCGTCGACGCAGAGCGACATCCTCAACACCACGATCGGCGGCTACGCCCAGCAGGAGCTCGGCTTCCGCGACCGGCTGTTCCTGACGGGCGCGCTGCGCGTCGACAACAACAGCGCGTTCGGCTCCTCGTTCAAGTGGATCACCTATCCCAAGGTGAGCGCCTCGTGGATCGTGAGCGATGAGCCGTTCTGGAGTCTGGACTTCGTCAACTCGCTGAAGCTGCGCGCGGCGTATGGCGAATCGGGGCGCGCGCCCCTCGCCTACTCGGCCCTGCGCGCCTACACCCCCGTGCAGGGACCCGGCGGCAGCAACGCGTTCACGGCGGGATCGTTCGGCAATCCCGACCTGAGGCCGGAGCGCGGCAAGGAGGTCGAGGCCGGGTTCGACGCGGATCTGCTGAACCGGCTGAATGTCGGCTTCACCTACTACAGCAAGCGCACGACCGATGAGATCGTGGCGCAGTCGGTGGCGCCCTCGACCGGCTTCACCGGCACGCAGTATCAGAACCTTGGACAGGTGAACGCCCACGGCATCGAGCTGCAGGCGCGGCTGCAGGCGCTCAGGATGCGGAACCTCGGATGGGAGATCACCGGGAACTTCGCGACCGCCCACAACGAGATCATCAGCCTGGGCGGCCTTCCCTCGCTGCTGGCCACGGCCGGGCAGGCGAACCAGGTGGGCTACCCGATCGAATCGTACTTCTCGCGGCGCGTCGTCTCCGCGACGCAGGATCCGTTCACCGGCGCCGTGTCCGACGTGTTGTGCGACGGCGGTGCAGGCAGCGCCCCCGTGGCCTGCGCATCCGCGCCGTTCGTCTATATCGGACCGGCGACGCCCACCACCACGGGATCGATCGGGAACACGCTGACGCTGTTCGGCCGGCTCCGCCTGTACGCGCTGGTGGACTGGAAGCGCGGCAACCTGCTCCAGAATGACATCGATCAGATCCGGTGCCAGGGGCTGCTCGGGATCGGGCTGTGCGACGTGAACTACAACCCGGTCGACTACTCTCCGCGGTACGTGGCCGAAGCGAACGTCCTGGCCTACGTGCGCCAGATGGACGACCAGTTCTTCCAGGATGCGTCGTTCGTGAAGCTGCGCGAGCTCTCGGCGACGTACACGCTGCCGGACCGCCTGGTGCCGGGGGTCCAGCACGCCTCGCTCACGGTGGCAGGGCGCGAGCTCGCGCTGTGGACCAGTTACAAGGGGCCGGACCCGGAGGTGAACGCGAACCCGACCGGGCTGGTGGCGGCCGACCAGGCCGTGATCCCGCCACTGAGCCGCTTCCTCGTCACCCTCAACCTGAGCTTCTGATCATGCGAAACTCACACGGAAAGAGCGACGAGTCGGCCGTACGGGGCGGGCGGCGCGCAGGCGGGCGGCTGCTCCCGGCCGGCGTTGCCATCGCCGCGCTGTCACTGGCGATGGTAGTGACCGGTTGCAAGGACATCACGACGCTGGAGCAGACCAACCCCGGGCAGCTCGGCCCCGATGTCTTCGCGCCCGTGAACGCCGACCTCATCGTCAACAGCTCACGCGCGGACTTCGAGTGCGCGTACAACGAGTACATCGTGGCCACCGGCACGTTCGTGGACGAGCTGGCGAACGCGATCTCGCAGACCAACAACTTCGACCTCGATCGCCGCACCCTCACGCCCGCTTCCCCGGTGGGAACGAGCACCTGCAACGCGCAGCAGTACGCCGGCGTGTACACGCCGCTGTCCGTGGCGCGCGCATCGAACGACGTCGCGGTGGCGCATCTGCAGGGATGGACGGATGCGGAGGTTCCCGACCGCGACCACCTGATCGCCCGGGCCTCGACCTACGCCGGCTACAGCCTGATGTTGCTCGGCGAGGGGATGTGCTCCGCGGCGCTCGACCTCGGCCCGGAGATCCTTCCGCCGCAGCTCTTCGCGGACGCGGTGGTCCGCTTCGACACGGCCGTGGCCGCGGCGACCCGCGCGGGCGACGACGAGACGCTCCATCTCGCCCTGCTCGGCCGCGCACGGACGAAGCTCGATCTCGGCAATTCCGCCGCGGCCGCCGCCGATGCGGCCCTGATTCCGGCCGGTTTCGAAGTCGACATCGATCACGATGCGACGGCGACCCGACGGCAGAACCTGGTCTACATCCAGACCCTGCAGTCGGCGTTCGCGTCCGTGGACACCTCGATCCAGAACAGGTACGCCATGACGCCGCAGGACCCGCGCATCGCGACGGCCTCGACGGGCCTGCTCGGCTCCGATGGCGCGACGATGATCTGGTATGCGGTGAAGGACGCTGACGCCACTTCGCCGCAGGCGCTCGCGAAGTACTCGGAGGCGCAGCTGATCATCGCGGAGAACGACGTGAACACCGGGAACCTCACGGCGGCCGTGGGAATCATCAACGACCTGCGGGCGGCGGCGGGCCAGCCCGCGTTCAACCCTCCGTCGGTGACGGCTCCGGTGGTCATGGCGGAGATCGTCGAGCAGCGGCGCCGCGAGTTCTTCCTCGAGGGACACCGGCTCGGAGACATCCGGCGCCTCGGCCTTCCGCTGAGCCCCGCCACCGGCGCGCCGTACGTGTCCGGCGGCACGTACTCCGACCAGTCGTGCTTCCCGCTTCCGAACGTGGAGCGGATCAACAACCCGAACCTTTCATCGTGACGTTCATGCAATCATTCGATTCGCGACGCGGGGGCCTCCGCCTGGCGTTCCGCAGGCCAAGGCGGACTTCCCCGGGAACGTCCACGCGGCTGCGGTCGTCGCTCCTCGGACTGTCCATGCTGCTTTTGCCCCTCTCGACCGCCACGGCGCAGGGCACCAGGCTCCTGCGGCGCCCGACCGTGAGCCGTGACATGGTCGCGTTCGAATACGGCGGCGACCTGTGGGTGGTGCCGCGCGCCGGCGGGACGGCGCGCCGGCTCACGAGCACGCCGTCGGTGGAGTCGGATCCGCAGTTCTCGCCGGACGGGTCGCTGATCGCGTACACCGCGACGGTGGCGGACAATGCGGACGTGTACGTGGTCCCTGCCTCCGGCGGCGCGCCGAAGCGCCTGACGTACCACCCGGGTGGGGATTTCGTGCGCGGGTGGAGCCGGGACGGGAAGAGCATCGTGTTCGGCTCCACGCGCGGCACCGTGCCGACGCCGGGCGCGAACTCCTACCTCCGTCTCTGGACGATCCCGGCGGACGGCGGCATGCCGGAGGTCCTGCCCATGCCGCGGGCGTTTGCCGGCACGTACTCGCCGGACGGGCGGCGCATGGCCTATCAGCCGCTGGGCGTGGCCTTCTTCGCGGCCAACTGGGCGGAGCCCCAGTACAGCCAGTGGCGGCGCTATCGGGGCGGCCGCACCGAGCCGATCCACGTGATGGATCTGGGCGACTACAGCGAGACCACGCTGCCGTGGACCGACAGCAACGACACCGATCCGATGTGGATTGGCGGCTCCGTGTTCTTCCTCTCCGACCGCGACGGCGTGGTCAACCTGTACCAGGGCGCTCCGGGCGGTGCCGAGCTGAAACAGCTCACGCACCATCGCAACTACGACATCATGAGCGCATCGGCGGGTCCCGATGCCATCGCGTACGAGCAGGCCGGCACCATCCACCTGCTGGACGTGGCGACCGGCCGTTCCGAGCAGCTGAACATCGTCGTGTCGGGCGACTTCCCGTGGGCGCAGTCGGAGCTGAAGAAGGTCGCATCGCTGATCGCCGACGCCTCGCTGTCGCCGACCGGCGCGCGCGCGGCGTTCGAGGCACGCGGAGACATCTACACGGTGGCCGCCGACGGAAGCGGCTATCGCGACCTCACCCACAGCTCGGGGGCGCACGAGCGCGCCCCCGCCTGGTCGCCCGACGGCACGCACCTGGCCTGGATCGCCGACGCGACGGGCGAGGATCAGCTCATGATCGGCGACCAGACGGGCGAGAGCGCGCCGCGCGCGATCGCGCTGCCGTCGAGCGCCTACTTCTCCGCCCCCGTCTGGTCGCCGGACGCGCGGCACCTCCTGTTCCGGGACAGCCGGGCGGGACTGTGGATCGCCGACGTCGCGACCGGCCACTTCACCACGATCGACACGGACACGTACGACGATCCCGGGCGGGGATTCGAGGCGGCGTGGTCGCCGGACTCGCGCTGGGTCGCCTACTCGAAGTCGCTCGACTCCCACATGCGGGCGATCTTCCTGTACTCGGTTGCCGAGGGCAAGGCGCACCGGATCACGGATGGGCTGGCCGATGCGACGAGTCCGTCGTTCGATGCGGGCGGCAAGTACCTCTACTTCCTGGCGAGCACCAACTACGCCCTGAGCAGCGGCTGGCTGGACATGAGCGCCATGGAGCGCCCGGTTCGCCGCAGCATCTACCTGGTGGTGCTCGGCGCGCACGAGCCATCGCCTCTGCTGCCGGCTCCGAGCGAAGAGCCCGCCCGGGCCGTCGGTGCAGAGGACACGGCCGCCGCGGAGACGCGAGCGACGCCACACGTCGCGCCGGCGGCGCGCCCGGCCCGGCGGGCCCCGGCCGCGCCGCCGACGCGCACCGTCATCGATCTCGAGGGCATCCAGCAGCGCATCCTGCCGCTCGCCGTCCCCGCGGCGGACTATTCCTCGCTCGCCGCCGGCAGCGCGGGAACGTTCTTCTACATCGAGCGGCGCCCGCAGCCGTCGCTCGGCCAACCGCCGACGCAGCTGTGGGAATTCCAGCTCGCCGCCGGAAAGTCGCGGCCGTTCCTGGAGGGGGTCTCCTCCTATGGGGTCTCCGCGGACGGGAAGGAGCTGCTCTACCAGGCGGGCCGCAGCCGCTGGGGCATCGTCTCGACCGAGCACCCGGCGAAGCCGGGCGAGGGTACCCTCGCCGTGGACCAGCTCGAGACGGTAGTGGATCCGAAGGCGGAGTGGGCGGAGATCTTCCGCGAGACCTGGCGGGCGCAGCGCGAGTTCTTCTACGACGCGAAGATGCACGGGAACGACTGGACCGCGATCTACGACAAGTACAAGGGGTTCGTCCCGTACGTCGAGCACCGCGCGGACCTGGCCTACCTGATGGCGTCGGTGGGCGGCGAGCTCACGGTGGGGCACTCGTACGTGGAGGGCGAGGGGGATGTGCCCGACACCGGACACGCGAACGTCGGGCTCCTGGGCGCCGACCTTGCCATCGATCACGGCCGCTATCGCATCCAGCACATCTACACGGCCGGCCAGTGGAACCCGCAGCTGCACGGGCCGCTGGACGTGCCGGGGCTCGGGGTCGAGGAGGGCGACTACATCCTCGAGGTCAACGGCCGGGAGCTCGCGCCGCCGACGAATCCGTACAGCCTCTTCATCGGGACCGCCGGGCGGCCGACCACCCTGCGCGTGGGCCACGGGCCCACGAAGGACGGCTCGCGGCTGGTGAGCGTGGTACCGATCCCCGACGACGAAGGGCTCAGGACGCAGGCCTGGATCGACGACAACCGCCGGATCGTGGACAAGCTGTCCGGCGGTCGGCTCGCCTACGTCTGGCTGCCGAACACCTCCGTCGGCGGATACACGGCGTTCAACCGCTACCTCTTCGCGCAGCAGGGCAAGCAGGGCGTGGTCATCGATGAGCGCTACAACCAGGGCGGGACCGTGGCGGACTACATCGTGGACCAGCTGTCGCGCAAGCTCATGGGCTTCTTCGCGGAGCGGGCGGGCAACGTCGTCAGCATGCCGATGGTCGGCGTCCTCGGTCCGAAGGTGATGCTCATCAATGAATCGGCCGGCTCGGGCGGCGACGCGCTGCCGTACTACTTCCGGGTGGCCAAGCTCGGTCCCCTCGTCGGCACGCGCACCTGGGGCGGGCTCGTGGGAACGCTCGGCGTGCCGGCGCCGATCGATGGCGGCGGCATCACGGCCCCGGACCTCGCCTTCTACGACGTCGAGGGAAAATGGGCCGTGGAGAACGAGGGGATCGCGCCCGACATCAAGGTGGAGAACACGCCGGCTGAGGTCATCAAGGGGCACGATCCGCAGCTCGAGCGCGGGGTGGCCGAGGCGTTGAAGCTTCTCGCGGAGCATCCGCCGAAGCAGGTCCCGAGGCCGGCGCCGATCGACCGGACGCACCCATGACCCGGCCCGCTGCGGCATGCACCGGGGAGCCCTTTCCTCGCAACGGCGCAGGCATCGAGCGATGACCATTCGCCCCTTCTTCCGCCGCGGCGGCGCGATCGGCGCGCTGCTGTGCGTGATCGTCGCGGCACGTGCCGAAGCGCAGGCGGCCGGGCCCCCCGGGTTCGACGTGACCGAGGTGCAGGTGCCGATGCGCGACGGCGTGCGCCTGCACACGTTGATCTTCACCCCGAAGGAGGCGGTGGGGGACCTGCCGATCCTCATGTCCCGCACGCCGTACGGCATCGACCACATCGGCGCAGCGCTGGGGAGCCCGAGCCTGGTGGACCTCGTCCACGACGGCTACATCTGGGTGTTCCAGGACATCCGCGGGCGCTTCGGATCCGAGGGGCAGTTCGTGATGCTGCGGCCGATGCGGGACCGCAGCGATCCCAAGGCGATCGACGAGAGCACCGACGCGTACGACACGATCGACTGGCTCCTCGAGCACGTGCCGCACAACAACGGGCGGGTGGGCATGCTGGGCACCTCCTACCCGGGATGGCTCACGGTGATGGCGATGCTCGACCCGCATCCGGCGCTCAAGGCGGTCTCTCCTCGCGCGTCGCCGGCCGACATGTTCATCGGCGACGACTTCCACCACAACGGCGCGTTCCGCCTGAGCTACGGCTTCGAGTACGCGGCGATGATCGAGGGCTCGAAGGAGTTCTCCGCCTTCTCGTTCGACAAGCCCGACACCTACGACTGGTACCTCGCGCTCGGCTCGCTCGCCCATGTGAACGAGCGCTATCTCCACGGCAGGCTCCCGACGTGGAACAACTTCGTGGCGCACCCCTCCTACGATGCGTTCTGGCAGGCGCAGGCCGTGGCACCGTACCTCGACCGGGTCACGGTTCCGACGCTGAGCGTGGCGGGCTGGTGGGACCAGGAGGACTTCTACGGACCCGTCGAGATCTACGAGACGCTGGAGAAGCACGATACCCGGCACCTCAACTACCTGGTCGTCGGGCCGTGGAACCACGGCGGCTGGAATGGCGCGAGCGGGGAGCGGCTCGGCAGCATCGATTTCGAGCACCCGGCCTCGGCGGAGTTCAGGAAGAACATCGAGGCGCCGTGGTTCGCCTACTGGCTCAAGGGCAAAGGCAAGCTGGACCTGGCGGAGGCGACGACGTTCGAGGCCGGATCGGACGAATGGAAGAGCTACGACAGCTGGCCGCCCCGGACCGGCGTGGCGCAGCGGAAGCTGTTCATCCGCGCCGATCACGAGCTCTCGCTCGAGCCGCCGACCGACAGCGGACCGAGCGCCGTCGATTCGTACGTCTCGGATCCGGCACATCCGGTACCGTACCGCGCGCGGCCGATCCTGCCGACCTTCGGGAACGGGTCCACGTGGTCGCGGTGGCTCGTCGACGATCAGCGCTTCCTGCAGGGACGGCCGGACGTGCTGACGTGGCAGACCGCTCCCCTCACCCGGGACGTGGTGATCACCGGCGCGCTGGCGGCGCACCTGTTCGCGTCCACGACCGGCTCCGACGTCGATTGGATCGTCAAGCTCATCGACGTCTATCCCGAGGACGGCGCGGGCGATCCCAAGCTCGCCGGCTATCAGCTCATGGTGGGGAACGACGTGTTCCGCGGCCGCTTCCGGAACGGCTTCGAGCATCCACGGGCGATCGTGCCGAACCAGGTCGATGAGTACGTGATCGACCTGCACACGCAGGACTACCAGTTCCGGAAGGGGCACCGGATCATGGTGGAGGTGCAGAGCAGCTGGTTCCCCCTCATCGACCGCAATCCGCAGGTCTTCGTCGACAACATCTTCACGGCGCCGGATTCGGTGTTCACGGCCGCGACGGAACGGATCCATCGCTCCGCCCGCGCGGCCACCTACATCGATCTCCCGATCGCCGGAAGCGCGGCGGGGATCCCCGCCGTCCCCCGCTGACGGTCGAACCGCCGGGCGTCGCCCCGAATCTCGACACGACCAGCTCGGCCGATACTGCCCCGTCTCCGCGCCCGACGCGTGGAGGCGGGGCAACAGCTTTAGGCGCGACCGGCACGCCGGGCCGTCCGGCGGCTTCTGCGGCCCGACCCGCGTGCGCGGCACGGACTTGCACGGGAGGTGCCCGGCGGGGTATAACCGTGGACGCATCCATACAGGGGAAGGTGCATGGTCGAGAAGCCGGAAAAGACGCGTCCGCGGCTGTTCCTGATCGACGGGTACGCTCTCATCTACCGGGCTTTCTTCGCGATGATCAGCCGGCCGCTGACGACGTCGCGAGGGGAGAACACGTCGGCGGCATGGGGCTTCTCGAAGTTCCTGCTGAAGATCCTGGAGGAGCACGAGCCGGATTACCTCGGCGTCGTGATGGACGCGGGGACGAGCGAGCGGGAGAAGCGCTATCCCGCGTACAAGGCGACGCGGGCGAAGATGCCGGACGAGCTGCGAGCGTCGATGCCGCGGATCCGGGAGTTGCTGGAGGCGTTCCGGGTGCCGGTGCTCGAGCTGGCGGATCACGAGGCGGACGATGTGATCGGCACGCTCGCCGTGGCCGCGGTGGACCGGGGGCTGGAGGCGGTGATCGTCTCGGGGGACAAGGACTTCTACCAACTGATCCGCGACGGCATCTGCCTGCTGAACCCGGGGCGGGGCGGTGCGGCGGGGGTGGAAGAGGAGTGGGTGGACCTGCGCAACGCGTCGGAGCGGCTGGGGGTGGTGCCGGAGCGGGTGTGCGACTATCTGGCGCTGATCGGCGACAGCTCGGACAACGTGCCGGGGGCGAAGGGGATCGGGCCCAAGACGGCGGTGCAGCTGATCGAGAGCATGGGCGGGGTGGAGGAGATTCTGGCGGGTACGCAGGGGATCGCGGGAAAGCGGGCGCGCGAGGCGCTGCTGGAGCACGCGGAGGACGTGCGGCTGTCGAAGGAGCTGGTGACGATCAAGCTGGATCTGCCGGTGAAGCTGGACCTGGACGCGCTCCTCGTGACGGAGCCGGATCGGGACAAGCTGCGGGATGTCTTCCTGGCGCTGGAATTCCACTCGATGGCGCGGGACTTCGCGGCGCCGCAGAAGGAGGCGCCGAGCGCGCTGGAGTGCGAGCATCAGCTGGTCGGCACGGCGGCGGAAGTGCGCGCGCTGGTCGCGCGGGCGCGCGAGGCGGGGCAGGTCGCCGTCAGTGTGGAGGCGACGAGCCGCGATCCGATGCGCGCGGACATCGTGGGGCTCAGCCTGGCGGTGGAGCCCGGGCACGGCTTCTACCTGCCGATCGCCCACCGCGCATGGGACCTGGGGCTCGATGGCGGCGATCCGGTGAACCTGCCGCCGCCGGGCTCCGCCGAGCTGCGGCCGCTGGTGGAGCTGCTGGAGGACGAGGCCGTCGCCAAGATCGGGCAGGACCTGAAGTACGAGCTGCTGGTGCTGAGGCGCGCGGGGATCGCGCTGCGCGGCGTCGCCTTCGATACCATGGTGGCGTCATACGTCATCGATCCGGGCCGGCGCGAGCACGGGCTGGACTCGCTCGCGCTGCAATACCTGGATCACAAGACGATCTCGTACGAGGATGTGTGCGGGAAGGGGAAGGACCAGATCCCGTTCGCCGCGGTCCCGCCGCTGAAAGCGCGGGACTACGCGTGCGAGGACGCGGACATCGCGCTGCGGCTGGAGCGGCTGTTCCGCGAGGAGCTGGAGCGGTACTCGCTGGCGGAGCTGTACCGGACGATCGAGCTGCCGCTGATCTCCGTGCTGGCGGAGATGGAGTGGACGGGGATCCGCATCGACGGGCGGTTCTTCGCGACACTGTCGGCCAAGCTCGCGCGGGATCTGCGGATCCTCGAGGAGGAAATCTACAAGGTGGCGGGCGGCGAGTTCAACATCAACTCGACGCCGCAGCTGCGGGAGGTGCTGTTCGATCGGCTCGGGCTCCCGGTCGTGAAGCGGACCAAGACCGGAGCATCCACGGACGTGACGGTGCTCGAGGCGCTCGCGGCGCAGGGCCACCCGCTGCCGCGGCTGCTGATCGAGTACCGGCAGCTCGACAAGCTGAAGGGCACGTACGTGGACGCGCTGCCGCAGCTCGTGAACCCCGGGACCGGCCGCATCCACTCCAGCTTCAACCAGACGGTGGCCGCCACGGGCCGCCTCTCCTCGAGCGACCCCAACCTGCAGAACATCCCGATCCGGACCGAGGTCGGGGCGGAGCTCCGCAAGGGGTTCATTCCCGCCGACGGCTCCGTGTTCCTGGCCGCCGACTACTCGCAGATCGAGCTCCGGATCCTC
Organism: uncultured Gemmatimonadales bacterium; assembly: GCA_963708135.1. Taxonomy (GTDB): domain Bacteria; phylum Gemmatimonadota; class Gemmatimonadetes; order Longimicrobiales; family RSA9. The sequence continues at coordinate 4,644,679 of OY970192.1, forward strand.
GCGCACCTGTCGGAGGACCCGGCCTTCGTCTCCGCCTTCCGCAGCGGCGCGGACGTCCACCGCCAGACGGCCGCGCTGGTCTTCGACGTGCCGGCGGACGACGTCACGCCGCAGATGCGCGGGGCCGCCAAGACGATCAACTTCGCCACCATCTACGGCATCGGCCCCTTCGCGCTGGCGCAGAAGCTGGGCACGTCCGTCGCGGAGGCCAAGAGCTTCATCGAGCAATACTTCCTGCGCTTCCCGGGCGTGCGTCGCTACCTGGACACGCAGATCGAGCACGCCCGTGAGCACGGCTGGGTCGAGACGCTCTCCGGCCGGCGGCGCTACATCCCCGAGGTGCGCGCGAAGAACTTCAACGTGCGCCAGTTCGGCGAGCGCGCGGCCACGAACGCGCCGGTCCAGGGGAGCGCGGCGGACGTCATCAAGATCGCGATGATCGACATCCAGCGCGCGCTCGCCGAGCGCGGGCTCGGTGCGCGCATTCTCCTGCAGGTCCACGACGAGCTGGTGCTGGAGGTCCCCAAGAGCGAAGTCGAGGAGGTGTCGGCTCTGGTGCGCGCCCGGATGGAGGAGGCCTTCCCGCTGCGCGTGCCCCTCGAGGTGGCCACGGGGCTGGGCGAGAACTGGTACGAGTGCAAGTGACGGGAGGCCGTTCGCGCACCGCGTCTGGCCCGCGGCTTGCATTGACGATGCGCGGGCGGGAGACGGGGAAACCTTCCTCGTGGCCCCCAGCCACAACACAATCCCGTTACCGCCTGAGGGCAGCCGCTTCCGAACCGCGGCTGCCCTTTTCCTCGCCCGCGCGGCCCGGCTCCGCCGGCCGCCGGCCCGGAGTGGCCGCCGGAAACGGACGAAGCGTGCGGGCGGCCCGGACGAGATTGCCGCGACCCTCCGAAAAGTCGGCGCATCCGCGCATGGCTCCGCCCCGCCCGAGGGTGCAGCTTCGGCGCGAACCTCAACCCTGGAGGGGCCGATGAGCCGCTCGATCAACAAGGTGATCCTGGTGGGGAACGTCGGACGCGACCCGGACGTGCAGACGACCGCGGCCGGCACGAAGGTGGTCCACATGTCGCTGGCCACGAGCCGGCGGATCCCCCGCGACAGTGGCTACGAGGATCGCACGGACTGGCACCGCCTGACGCTGTGGAACCGGCTGGCGGAGCTGGCGGAGGAGTACGTCCGCAAGGGCGACCGGCTGTACATCGAGGGCCGCATGGAGTACGCCTCGTACGAGAAGAACGGCGTCACGATTCCGACCGCGGAGGTGCAGGTGCGTGAGCTCGTGATGCTGGGCACCCCGAACGGCCACGGCGCGGGAGCGCTCGCCGCGGTCGGAGCCGAGGAGGAGGACGAGGCGTCCTGAGGAGCGCATTCGGAGCCGGGCGTGGGGGGGGTGGTGCCGGCCGGCCCGGGTGCGGCGCCGTCGCCCCGCGCCCGGCGCCGTACGGCGCGCCGGCGCCCGAATGCGGAGCTTAAAGGATGTCCTTCAGCGTGCGGCTGACGCCGAGCAGGAGCTGCCAGCGGCCGTCGCGCAGACCGCGGGCGAGGTCCACATGGAGGATGTCGTAGACGATCCCCACGCCGGCACCGAGATACGGCCGGACCCCGCCGGTGGGACGGGCATCCCAGCCGCCGGGCAGCGTCGAGTTGGCGAGCTCGCTCCAGCCGAGCCCACCGAGCGCGCGCAGCCGGAGCCACGGCCCCGCCACCGTCCTCGCGGCCTCGAGGTCGGCGAGGGCGAATCGGTCGCCCGCGAAGCCGCGGTACGCGTAGCCGGGCAGCGTGCCGGGCCCGCCGAGCAGGAAGAGCCGCTGGGGCGGGAGCGCTCCGACCGCCGCGCCGGCGGCACCGGTGATGCGCAGCGAGGTGCGGTGGTCCGCGGAGCCGAGGTCGAGCCAGCCGTGCACGGCCGGGCGGGCGAACCCGACGTCGCCGAGGGCGCCGCCGTCGAGGACGGCCCGGCCGCCCCATCCGCGGTCCCCGGTCCGATCCTGTGAGCGTGTGAGCGCCATGCTGCCGGAGATCAGGCGCCCCTCGCCGACGGGGCGGACGGGCCGGAACGAAACGGCGCCGTTGAGCGCGGCGTTGTCCTCCGCCAGCGTCGCGCTGCGATCGTGCTCGGCGCCGACGCCGATGGAGATGGCCCAGCGCGGGCCGAGCGCGTGCTCGAGCGAGAGCCGCGCGCCGGTGGCGTAGTAGGGATCGAGGTAGTCGGAGCCGAAGAAGGCGGCCGAGACGGTGTTCAGCGCGCCGGACAGCGCGGGCCCGTCTCCGATGTCGCGAAGGCCGAGTCGGAAGCCGTCCAGACGGAGCGCGCTCGCGGTGCCCAGGCGAAGCCGCGCCGCGGCGTCGAGCGAGAGGTGCCGCGCCCCGAGCGCGTAGCCGACGTTGCCGGTGAGGGCGAGCCGATCGGCCGGGGTGTAGGCCATGCCGCCGCCGAGGAAGACGCCCTCGGCGCGGTCGTAGCGCAGGGCCGAGGAGGCGCCGCCGAGGTGCAGGCGCAGGCGCGGCAGCCCGCTCAGGTAATGTTGGCGGACGAGCGCGGCGGCGCGCGCGCGCAGCGTCGCCATGTCGGGCGATGGAGCGAGCCCCTCCTGGTTCAGGTCGGCGTAGAGGCCCTCGGGGAAGGGGTAGCGGCGGAGCATCTCGGGCGGCGCTGCCACCACCCGGGGGCTGGCGAAGAGGGCGAGCGGGAGGGCCTGGTTGAAGCGGTAGTCGCCGATCCTGAAGACGCCGCGGATGACGGCGCCGGCCGGGAAGTCGAGTTCCGGGAGCTGGCGGCGGATCTCCACCCGCTGCTCGTGCGGGAGCCACCAGCGGCCCTGCCAGAGAGCGTTCTCGAGGGATATGTCGATGTAGTCGAGGCGCCGGTCCACGTACGAGGCGGGCGTAAACGTGAAGGTCATCCGCACGATCGCGCCCGTGCTCTGGTCCACGTAGAGAGACCCGATGAAGGCGGGGCGATCCACGCGTCGCGGCCGTACCGCGAGCTCGTAGACGCGAACCGGCTCGGGCGTGCCCGGCAGGTGCAGGGAGAGGGAGTCCGCGATCCGGTACTCGTAGATCGAGTCGGCTCCGGGCCCGGCCGGATGGGGGACGCTACGGACCTCGTCGCCATCCCCCACGCGGATCACATCGCCGAACTCGTCCTGGACGACCGTGAGGTGGTCCAGGTGGTAGTACATCTGGTTGGGCAGCTTGCTCGCGTCCCGGCGCCCCACGATGCGCTGCTTCGTCAGGTGCGGCGCCTTCCAGTATACGTCAAGGGCCAGCTGGTCCACCCGCACCAGCGTCTTCTCGTCCGAGCCCGCCCGGTCGAGGTAGAAGTAGACGTAGCCATCGGCGTGGGACTGATAGTCGAAGAGCGTGGTGTCCGCGCGCGGCTCCTCACGCCGCCGCCGCGCCTCCGCCACGAGGCGCAGTGCCCGCGGGGAGTTCCAGCCGGCCGTCGTGTCCGGAAGCTGCTGCGCCCGGAGCGGGAACGCTCCCCAACCGAGAAGCAGAAGGGCCAGGCCCGAGGACTTCAGCGTCATGCACCGTGCCGTTCCGTACGATCTCCGCGGTCCGCCCCGGCCGCCGATGGCCCCGACGGCGCCGCGTCGGGTGGTACCGTGCCGCGGACCGGCGGTTCCGGGCGCCTCCGCCCCGGCCGCCGATGCGCGAGGGGAGCCCGCCTCTCGGGCGGGCTCCCCTCGTGCGGGCCGGGCTCCGGCCCGGAAACGCGGGCCTCGCTCAGTGCGCGGCCCAGAACGTCTCGAGCGCCTCGCCATCGGGGCTCTCGCGCAGCTTCTCGAACGCCCGGTTGCGGATCTGCCGGATCCGCTCCCGCGTCACCCCCAGCAGCGAGCCGATCTCCTCCAGCGTCCGTTCCTCGCCATCATCCAGCCCGTAGTAAAGGTAGAGGATCCGGCGCTCCCGCTCCGTCAGGTACTTCTCGAACATGCGGTCCAGAAACTCCCGCCGCGCCTGCGACTCCACCGTCTCCTCAATGTCCTCCGCCTCCGCTCCCGCGAACCGCTCGCCGAACGAGGCGCTGTCCCGGTCCCCACGGTCGATCGGCGCATCCAGCGACAGCTCCGACGCCGCCACCCGCCGCAGCGCGCGCACCGTCTCGACCGGCTCCTCCATCTCCGCCGCGATCTCCTGGTCCGTCGGCGAGCGACCCAGCAGCTGCGTCAGCGCCGTCTCCGTGCGCGAAAGCTTCACCAGGTTGGAGTTCTGGTTCAGCGGGATCCGCACCGACCGGGTCTGCTCCGCCAGCGCCTGCAGGACCGTCTGCCGGATCCACCAGACCGCGTAGGAGATGAACTTCACGCCCTTGTCCGGATCGAACTTCTTCACCGCCTTAAGCAGCCCTTCGTTCCCGATGCACACCAGCTCCGCCAGACCCAGCCCCCGTCCCTGGTACTTCTTCACGTACGAAATCACGAAACGCAGGTTCGCCGTGACCAGCCGCTCAGCCGCCTCCTTGTCCCCGACGCGTGCGCGCCGGGCCAGCTCACGTTCTTCCGCGGGATCCTCGATGAGGGGGTATTTCTCGACGTCGAAGAGATACTGATCGAAGGAGTCTAGCGCGCGGGAGTTCAGAAACATATGAAGACGCCCCGGATCGGAGGTGAAAAAACAAAAAGAGCAGCACGCGTCGAAGCTCGACGGCGGCTGCCCTAGCTGAGGATCTCGTGCGGCCTCGCTCCGAGGCGGGTCCGCACCTGGCGTGTCCCCGGAAAATTTCCGATCATAACCTGTCCAATATAGACGGCATTTCAGCGGCTGTAAACCCCCATGCGGGGGGGCGAGGCCGAGTCTGAGTGGCTACACCGGCCGGCCGCCGCGGTTCCGTCGCGGCGCCCGCCGGGTCGCCCGGCGAGGCGGTCGGTGCTGAGTTGCGGGGTGGGCCGGGACGGCGGGAGAGAGGCACGGCGGCGAAGGGCGTTGCGGGGCGGCGGGGCTCAGGGCAGGGTGCCGCCTGCCGGCACGAGGCCGGCAAGGGCCAGCTCGGGGGTGGGTCCGTCTTTGAGGAGGAGGAGCGAGTAGCTCGCGTCCTGAGCCTCGATCTCGATGAGGTCGGCCCAGATGCCGGGGCGGACGGTGACGCGTCGTGCGGGGTCGAGGACGAGGCGGCGGGCGCGGAAGCGGGCGTGGTAGAGGAAGACGGGAGTGTCGCCCGCGAGGGTGAGCCAGCCGTTTCGGAAGGCGCCGATGCCGCGCCCGCGGCGCATGGTGGCGCGGGCGAGGCGGGGGGTGGTGACGCCGAAGGTCTCGAAGTCGAGGAGAGCGCGCAGATCGCGTGGCAGCTCGTCGGGGCCGTGCCAGCCGGACTCGCCGACGAGGCGGCGCACGCGCGCGCGCAGAGCCCGCAGCCCGTAGATGCAGGCGCGCCAGAGGCGCGGCCCGAAGAGCACGGCAAGGGCGAGGGTGGAGCCGGCCAGGGCGAGGGCGAAGGGAGCGTAGCGCAGCGCGACGATGGCGAGGCCGATCGCGACGATGTCCTCGAGGATGCTGAGCGTGGTGCTGACGAGCACGCTGGGGGTGGCGCTGAGGAGGCGGAGCCCGGCCTTGGTGCCGTGGGCGACGAGCGCGACGCCACCGGCGAGGAGCGCGCCGAGGATGCGGATCTCGAGGGGCATGGATGCGAGGGCGGCGACGGCGAGCAGCACGGCGGCGGTCGGACGGATGAAGGTATGGAGCGCGTCCCAGAGCGAGTCGATGTAGGGGAGCTTGTCCACGACGAACTCGACGATATAGAGCCCGGCCGCGCTGCCGATGATGAGGATGTTCTGGAGGCCCTGGAGCTCGACGGGGAGGGTGAACCAGCCGAGGTGCGCGGCGAGGCCGAGGAGCGCCACGGTGGCGTAGAGGTTGAGGCCGGCGGCGAAGGAGATGCCGAGGAGCTGGCCCAGCAGGACGAGGGAGGTGGCGGACATGCTCGTGCGCGGGTGGCGGAGGCCGCCTCGGCGGCCGAGTTACGGAAGCACCGAAACTAGTTGAACGGGCGGTACTTACGCAAGCTATGGCGTGGGTCGGGCGAGCACGAGCGCGGCGTTGATGCCGCCGAAGCCGAAGGAGTTGGAGAGGCAGACGTCGAGGCGGCCGTCGCGGCCGTGGCAGGGGACGTAATCGAGGTCGCACTCGGGATCGGGGGTCTCGAAGTTGACGGTGGGAGGTACCCAGCAGTGCTGCATGGCGAGGCAGCAGAGGGCGGCCTCGATGGCGCCGGACGCGCCGAGGGCGTGGGCGTAATAGGGCTTGGTCCCGCTGACGGGGATGTGATAGGCGTGCTCGCCGAGCACCTTGCGGATGGCGGTGGTCTCGGTGCTGTCGTTCAGGGGGGTGGAGGAGGCGTGGGCGTTGACGTAGTCCACCTGCTCCGGCCGGATCCCGGCGTTGTCCAGGGCGATGGCCATGGCGCGTGCGGCCTGGGTGGCATCGGGACGGGGGGCGGCCAGGTGGTAGGCGTCGTTGGTGGTGCCGTAGCCGAGGACCTCGCCGTAGATGCGGGCGCCGCGGGCCAGGGCGTGCTCGAGGCGCTCGAGCACGAGGGTGGCGGCGCCCTCGCCCATGACGAATCCATCCCGCTCGCGGTCGAAGGGGCGGCAGGCGCGCGTGGGGTCTTCGTTACGGGAGCTCATCGCGCGGATGAGGGCGAAGGCGCCGAAGCAAAGGGGCGCGAGCGGCGTCTCCACGCCGCCGGTCAGGGCGACGTCGGCGGCGCCGTCGCGGATGAGGCGCCAGGCCTCACCAATGGCAATGGTCCCGGCGGCGCAGGACATGGCATTGGTGGCGTTGGGTCCGCAGAAGCCGAACTCAATGGCGATGATGCAGCTGGCGGCGCCGCAGAAGGTGGTCAGAGCGACGCGGGGGTCCACGGCGCGGGGCCCGTGGTTGTGAAGGGCGGAGAGTTGGGTCTCGGCGTTGGCGAGGCCGCCGAGAGCGGAGCCCATCTGGACGGCGACGCGGTCGGGCTCGAGTGTGGCGGGGTCGAGGCGCGCGTCGTCCAGGGCGAGGCGGGCGCTGGCGAGGGCGAACTGCGTGAAGCGGTCGAGCCGGCGCGCGGTGCGGGCGTCCATGTACCGATCGGGCTCGAAGTCATCGACCTGGGCGGCGATCCGGGTGCGCCAGGGCTCGGGATCGAAGCGGTCGAGGCGCCGGATCGGGGAACGCTCGGCGCGGACGCCCTCCCAGAGCCGCGCCGCCCCGATGCCGGACGCCGTGATCGGTCCGAGTCCGGTGATGACCACGCGCGGCCGGGGCTCTCCGCCGCGCGCACGATGGTTGCCGTTCGATGTCTCCGGTCTCATGAACCTCCTCCGATGGACGGCTCCGCCTGCGCGGCCAGGCCGGAGGCGCGTTCCGCCTCGGCGGCCACGCCGGCGAGCGTCCGGCGCGCGATGGCGCTGATGAACGAGGGGCCGATCACCCGGTCCGCGGCGATGCGGCCGACGAGCGGCCAGGCGGGGCCGCCCCAGGCGTGGATGACGCTGATCCGGGTGGCGCCGGCCGCGGGCTCGAACGCCCAGACCACGTCCATGCCGCGCGTGATCCCTTCGATGTGCCGGTAGCGGATCCGCGACGCTTCCGGCTCGGCCCACATCTCGGAGACCCACCAGGTCGGGTAGCGGAGTGGTCCACCAAAATCACGCCACGCGGCCATCTCGACCCGCCCACGGCCGAAGCCGTCACGGCGCCGGAACCGCACGTGCCGGTAATGGGGCAGGATGCGCGGCCAGCGCTCGACGTCGGCGGCGGCGCGGAAGCATGCATCGAGATCCGCCCGCGCGACGTGCTCATCCACCGTCCTCACGTTCCCACCTCCGTCGCGCGGTTGGGAAAGAGCAAAGTGTGTAGGGCGGCCGGCGCGAGCAAGTGCGCTGGCCGCAGGAGCCCGCCGGTCGCGGCGAGCAACCGATCCGCCGCGGCGGGGGCGCGGGCCAGGCGGCCGATCCACCAGTCGGCCGCCGCCGGACGGGACACGATCCGATCGATGCCACGCTGCAGCAGGCGCGGCCCGAGCAGGCGTCGGGCCCGCCGGCGGGCGTACCGTAGCACCGCGGAATCCAGTCCGGCGTCGGTGCCGGGGAGGCCATCGAGGAGCGAGTCCGCGAGCAGCGCCGCGGTCTCCATGGCCTGGTGGATCCCCTGTCCGGTGAAGGGATCGAAGTAGCCGGCGGCATCGCCGACGAGCGCCGCTCCGGGAGCGGCCGCCGTGCGGACGGGGCGGTCGAAGGGGCCCGATGCGAGCGGCTCGGCGTGCGGCCCCGCGGGGGTCGCTCGATCGAGGCGCCCCGAGAGGGCGGGAAAGCACGGCAACATGCGGGCCTGAAAGGCGACGACGCCGCGCCGCACCGCCTCGCCGTAGCGTGCCGCATCGACGACGAGGGTCACATTGCACACCTGTTCGCCTCCGTCGGCGGTCACGGGAGCGAGCCCGAGACAGGCGCCTTCGGCGAGGTGCATCTCCCCCAGCTCGCCGAGGTCCTGGACACCGCGGAGGTGCCGGGTGAGCGAGAGCTTCCGGATCGGACCGGGAGGCGCGGCGAGCCCCAGGCGCCGCGCGACGATCGAGCGCAGGCCGTCGGCGCCGACCACGATACGCGACCGCAGGGAGACGCGCTCGCCGGCGGCCGAGACCGCGCGCACGCCGGCCACCCGGCCGTCGGTCCGCAGCAGGTCGCCCACCCTGATGCCGGTGCGGAGCCGGGCGCCCGCTTCGACCGCGGCCTGGAGCATGGCGGCATCGAGGACCTCGCGCGGCACGGCGAGGGCGTGGTCGGCGTACGGCTCGGTGGCCGTGCCGGCGAAGCGGGCCTCGAAGGCGGCGCCGCCCGGCGCGTGAAGGCGCCAGCCGGCGAGGCGGGCCGGCGACGTCGCATGGATGCGGTCGAGCAGCCCGAGGCGGCGGAGGAGCGGACCCGCGCCCGGGCTCACGCAGTCGCCGCAGGGCTTCGGTCGCGGGAAGGCGAGCCGCTCGAGAAGCAGGACGTCGCGGCCGGCGCGCGCGAGGAGGAGCGCCGTGACGGCGCCGGCCGGTCCCGCCCCGACGACGATGACCTCGGCGTCCCCGCGCGCGGCGGCGGGCTCAGTGGCCGGCGGGCGCGAAGCGGGCATCGAAGAAGAGGGCGAAGGCGTCGCCGACGTGGGTGACGAGCAGGCGCGTGGGCGGCTTCATCCCGAACTCGGTGAAGCGCACGGGGATGGCGCCGACGACGCGCAGGGTGTCGCCGGCCAGGCGGGCGGCGGCGGGCACCTCCACGGTGCGGGTGCGGTCGCGGATGGTCAGCCGGGCGTGAAGCAGGACGGGCTCGCCGCCGGGCAGCGGCGGGACCGTGGCCGTATCAGAGGCGGCGGCGCCATGGGGCGAGGCCTGCGGCGGGTGCGGCGCCACGGAATCGACCACGAGGGTTACGAAGGGGAATCGGTCCGCGTCCAGCGTCTCGCGCAGGTGGTGGTCGCGCAGGCCGATACCGGTCCGGATGTCGCGGACGAGCACCTCGACGCGGCCCTTCCCGCCGATGAAGCGACCGTCCGGCCCCAGCCATGCCCAGCCGTTGGCGCCGTGCGCCTCCCCGGAGAAGCCGCCCAGCGTGGAGTGCGCCTCGAACCAGAGACGCGAGACGGCGGGGACGAGATCGAACCGAGAGGGACCGGGCGTCGCGCTGCGAGAGTCCTGCGCCGCCAGCGGGAAGGCGGCGAAAGCGAACCCGGCCGCCCATCCGGCGCCGCGGAGCGCGTGGCGGAAGCACGCCAGGGCGGCGGCGGCACGCCGAAGCGGGCCGCTCCGGCGGCGCCGGAGGGCGGCCGGCGTGGCCTCGGATCCGCTTCGGGTCTTCCGCATGGTCCTCGGTCGGTTCGTGCAGGCGCGGGCAGGGGACGGCCGTGCTAACACGGCACGCGCCCGCCCCGGTTCCATCCGCGGGGGGCGGCGCGCTGCCGGGAGGCGCGCCATGCACCATGCGTTCCGGGCCCCGCGGCGCGGGGCGCGGCCCGGGACCGGCGGCCGCTCAGCGAGGCGGGGGCGGTGTGCCGGGAACGCGCGACTCCAGGAGCAGGCGCTGATAGAAGTGGCGCCGCACGCGAGGCTCCGGCAGGCCTGCCAGACGGGCGGCGTCCAGGAGCTCCGGCGGCGTGAAGGCCCGCAGCACGGAGAGAGGCGCATCGTGGCGCGTGAGGGGGTTGGCGCGCCAGAGGGTGGCGGCGAGCAGCCGGGCGCCCAGGTAGTTCGGCCAGCTCCGCTCGAGCTCGCTCACGAGGACGGCCCGGCGCGAGACGCGCCGCATCTCGCGCAGCACGCGGAGCTGGTCCGCCTCGCCGAAGTGGTGCAGCGCGAGCACGTGGATGGCGACGTCGAAGGCCCCGTCCCCGAAGGGCAGCGCGCGGGCGTCGGCCGCGGCCACCTCGATGGAGGGAGCGGCCGCGGTGCGTCGGTGGGCGAGCGCCAGGGCGCGGGGATGGATGTCGGCCGCGACGATACGGAGCGAGCGTCCGTGGCGCCGCGCCCAGCCGGCGATGCGCAGCGGCAGCTCGGCCGAGCCGGTGCCGACGTCGAGGATCCGGGCGGGCGCCTCGGCGGGCAGGAGGCGCGCGAGGGCGCGGAGCAGGGCCCCCTCGCCGCCGAGCCAGCGGTTGACGGCGGCGACCTGGCCGAGGCTCTCCTCGTAGACGGCGGGGTCCTCCACGGGCGCGTCCAGGAGCTCGGCCGCGTCCCGGGCGCGTGCGGGGCGCCGGAGCATGCGCGCGGGCGTCACCCGACGCCCGCCAGGCGGCCGAGAACGGAGTCGCGCGCGCTGCGCAGGCGCACCGCCATCTCCTCGATGCGCGGGCGGAGCGCCTCCGGCTCGAGGGTCGTATGGCGCCCGTCGCGGTAGAGCACCCGTCCGGCGACGGCGGCGAGCACGACGTCGCTCCCGCGGGCGGCATGGAGCACGGCGGCGGCGGGATCGTTCACCGGAATCACGTGCGCGCCGGCGAGCGAGACGGCGCAGAGGTCCGCCTCCTTGCCCGGCTCGAGGGAGCCGATCCGATCCGCGAGCCCGAGGGCACGGGCCCCCTCGAGCGTGGCGTGGCGGAGCAGCGTATCGGCGGGAAGCGCCGTGGCGTCGGCGCGACGGGCGCGCTGCACGGCCTGGGCGATGTGCGTCTCCTCCAGCACGTCGAGGCGGTTGTTGCTGGCCACGGAATCGGTACCGATGCCGACCGTGATGCCGGCCTCCAGCATCTCGAGGACGGGCGCGATGCCGTGGCCGAGGCGGGCGTTGGCGATCGGGCAGTGGGCCACGGCGGCGCCGGCGTCGGCCACGAGCCGGATGTCCGCGGCGTCAACGCGGACGCAGTGGATGAGGAGCGGCCGGGCCGCGAGCACGCCGGTCCGCTCGAGCAGGGCGATGGTCGAGCGCGCGCGCGGCTCGACGGTGATGCCGCGGCGGGCGAGCGCCCCGGCGAAGGGGCCGGCGCCGTCGCGGACGAGGAGCGTCTCGGCTTCGGCCTCGGCGGCGTGGACGGCGATTGGCAGCGCCTGCTCCCGCGCCATATCGGCCGCGCCGCGGAAGAGCGCGTCGGACACCGTATAGGGCGCATGCGGCGAGATGCCGACGCGCACGAGCGGACCGGCGCGCCCGCGCAGCTCGGCTACGGCCGCGCCAAGCTCCGCCAGCGCGTCGGCGGCCTGGGCCGGAGCAGGCCCGAAGACCTCGCGGTAGACGACGCCGCGCACGCCGGCGCCGGTGAACGCGTCCACCGCGGCGCCGGAGGACTCCGTGGCGCCGAGGGTGGTGATACCGGCGGCGATGGCCTCGACGCAGGTCCAGGCGGCGGCGGTGGTGGCATCGCCGGCGTCCAGCCCCGCCTCGAGCCTCGAGCCGTGGAGCGTCGGGATCCAGAGGTGGAACGGCAGGTCGTCCAGCAGGCCGCGGAACGCCGCCAGCTCGGGGTGGGCGTGCACGTCCACGAGCCCGGGGAGCAGCGCGGCGGCCCCGAGGTCGATGCGCGCCGCTGCCTCCGGCGCGCGGGCGGCCTCGGCCGGCCCGACCGCGGCAATGTGGCCCGCGCCATCGACGAGCACCGCACCGCGGCGGATCGGCGGCGCGGCGACCGGGAGCACCCAGTCCGCGGTGTAGAGGGTCGGGCGGAGGGCGGCCATCGAGCCTCAGCGGGGGAAGGTGAAGAGATCGCCGGAGACGCCGGCCTGGCGGGAGCGCAGGACCTGCGGGTTCTCGAAGCGGGTGCTCACGCCGAGGATCTCGCCGATGGAGAGGATCAGGCGGGCGCGCCGGATCCCCTCTCCGAGCGGGACCGCGATGTCGGCGCGGTAGGTGGTGCGGCTGCCGGCCGGGAACGCGGCGCGCAGGCCGGCGCCGATGGAGCCGCGCCAGCCGGAGTCGATGCCGAAGGGGGCGTCGCCGGGCCAGATGTGGCCGACATCGGCGAAGGCCGTGCCGCCGAGGTCGAAGACCTGGGGGAAGGGCCAGCCGAAGAAGATCCGGTCCTCGCCCGACAGGACGAGCCGGCGGCCGCCGGGGAAGCGGTCGGGCGCGAAGCCGCGCACGGCCTTGTCGCCGCCCAGCGTGAGCTGAAAGGGGGTAGTCGTGGCCCAGCCGCCGTCGGCGGCCACGCGCGCGACGAAGGTCTGGGTGGCCAGCGCGGGAGGTCGCCAGTACGCGAACGCCTCCCCCTCGCCGTACACATCCGCCCACTCCGTGGCCCCGGCCTCCGACCCAATGTTGCGTCGGCCCTCACCGCGCATGCGGGTGGCGAGGAGCACGTCGCCGACCTCGAAGGCGCCGTAGAGGTTGAAGCGGGCGTAGAGGTCGTTGTCCTGCCCGAATTGCGGAAGCGCGCGCGCGAGGGACAGGCTCACCTCGGCGCCGAGGCGGATGTCCTGCCGGCCCCGCAGCGCGTCGAGCGCGCGGCGCTGGACCCACCAGATGTTGCGCTGCCCGAGGAGCAGCACGGCGCGCACGTTGTCGAGGGGACCGAGCTGCGGCAGCAGGCGGCCGACGGCCGCGGAGTCGGCGGGCGAGCGGTGGTCGTAGTCGCCATCCACCACGAGGTCGGCGCGGCCGTAGGAGCGCTCCTGGAAGCTGAGCCCGCCGCCGAAGAGGGTGAGGTTGCCGAGCCGCCCGAGGCGGCCGACCACGGCCAGGTCGAAGCTCTTGTCGCGGACGGGGAGCAGGACGTGGCGGTCGGTCGAGTCGTGCGCCTCGATGTAGTCGAAGAGGCGGTCCTCGCGGTCGAAGCTCTCGCGCGTGGCCCAGCGGCCATAGTCGCTGACGAACGGGTAGGCGAGCGTCTGCTGGACGAAGGTCCCCGCACGGGTGTGTCCCGCGCTCGCGCGCAGGTCCCAGCGCGTGGCGGCGAGCTGCGGCGTCTCGTAGGTGGCGCCGTAGTCGCGCGTCACGTCGTGCTCGATGTAGAAGGCGCTCACCGAGATGCCGCTGCCGATCAGGTTGGCCTCGCGGACGCGCGCGCCGTGGAGCTGGAGTCCGTTCTCGAGGGCCAGGCGCAGGTCGACCGTCGTGCTCCAGTCGTCGTTGGTGTCCACGATCACGTGGTACGTGCCGTCGGGCTGGAGGATGCCGTAGATGTCGGCCTGGGAGATGAAGTCGTAGCCGCGCAGGAGGCGGGCGGACTCCGCGAGCAGCACGGGATCGTAGCAGTCGCCTTCGTGAAAGAGGAGCTCGCGTCGGATGACGGGCTTTCGGGTGCGGCGGTGCAGCCGGTTCGCCCAGTGGTACGCCCAGGAGAAGCGGCTGCTCAGGGCCGGATCCGTGGTATCGAAGATGGAGTGGTTGTCGATGAAGATGTAGGAGATCGTACCGGTGGCGCAGGCGGCCGCATCGCCGGGGATCGGCCGGGTGGCGACGCGCGCGGTGTCCGCCTCGCGGCCGCCGTCGTGGACGGCCGTTCCGGGCACCTGCGCGCGCGCAACTGTGGCGGTGACAAGGAGAACGACAATCCCCAGGGAGAGCCGGCGCATGGCGGAAGTTACACTGCCCCAAGCGCCGGGGTCCAGTGCGGCGGGCGCCCCCACAAGTCCGCGTCTGCTTGACACTTCGCGCGCGAGGTGGGTAACCTAGCGGATTCGACTCACGCCGGCGCGCCGGAGCGCCGGCCCGCGCGAAATGGAGACGCATGGCATCGCGGCGGCAAGCTGCGCTCGACTATCACGAACAGGGCCGACCGGGGAAGATCGCGGTCGTTCCCACGAAGCCGGTCGGTACCCAGCGCGACCTCTCGCTGGCGTATACGCCGGGGGTGGCGGAGGCGTGCCGCGCGATCGCGGCCGAGCCGGAGGATGCGTTCCGCTTCACGGCGAAGGGCAACCTCGTGGCGGTGGTGTCGAACGGCACCGCGGTGCTCGGCCTGGGCGACCTCGGGCCGCTGCCGGCGAAGCCGGTGATGGAGGGGAAGGCGGTGCTCTTCAAGCGCTTCGCCGACATCGACGTCTTCGACATCGAGGTGGACAGCAAGGACCCGGCGGACGTGATCCGGTTCTGCGAGATGCTGGAGCCGACGGTCGGCGGGATCAACCTGGAGGACATCTCGGCGCCGGCGTGCTTCGAGATCGAGGAAACGCTGCGGGGACGGCTGGATATCCCCGTGTTCCACGACGACCAGCACGGTACGGCGATCATCAGCGGCGCGGCGCTCTTGAACGCCCTGGAGGTGGCGGGGAAGCGGATCGAGGATGTGCGCGTCGTCTTCAGCGGCGCGGGTGCGGCGGCGATCGCCACAGCCGAGCACTACATCCGGCTCGGGGTGCTGCGCGAGCACATCCTGCTGTGCGACCGACACGGCGTGATCACGAAGGAGCGTGCGCCGCAGCTCGACCGCTACAAGGGGCGCTTCGCGCAGGACACGGGGCGGCGCACGCTGGCGGACGCGTTGGAGGGGGCGGACGTGTTCGTCGGGCTGTCCGTGGCCGGGACGGTCACGCCGGCGATGGTGGCGGCGATGGCGCCGGACCCGATCGTCTTCGCGCTCGCCAATCCGGACCCGGAGATCACGCCGGAGGAGGTGGCGACGGTGCGGCAGGACGCCATCATGGCGACGGGGCGCACGGACTACCCGAACCAGGTCAACAACGTGCTTGGCTTCCCCTTCATCTTCCGCGGCGCGCTGGACGTGCGGGCGCGGGCGGTGAACGACGAGATGAAGCTGGCCGCGACGTACGCGCTGGCGGCGCTGGCCAAGGAGGACGTGCCGGAGGCGGTGGCGGCGGCGTACGGCCGGGAGACGTTCCGCTTCGGGCGGGACTACCTGATCCCCAAGCCGTTCGACTCGCGCGTGCTCTTGTGGGTGGCGCCGGCGGTGGCGAAGGCGGCCATGGAGACGGGGGTGGCCCGGCTGACGGTGGACCTGGAGGGGTACCGCAACCGGCTGGAGGCGCGGCTGGGGCGGCGGCGCGAGGTGATGCGGGACCTCCTGCTGAAGGCGCGCCGCGACCCGAAGCGGATCGTCTACCCGGAGGGCGAGAACGACCGGGTGATCCGGGGGGCGGTGCAGGGGGTGGACGAGGGGATCGTGCGGCCGGTGCTGCTGGGGCGGCCGGCGCGGATCCGCGCCCGGGCGGAGGCGCTGGGGATCAACATCGATGCGCTCGAGCTCCTGAACCCGCAGGAGGACGAGGAGCGGCAGGAGCGCTATGCACGCAAGCTGTGGCAGCGGCGCCAGCGCAAGGGGATGACGCTGGCCGAGGCGCGCGACCGGACGCGGCTGCCGATCTACTTCGCGTGCATGATGCTGGCGGAGGACGATGCGGACGGGATCGTGGCGGGGCAGGACACGAACTATCCCGAGACGATCCGCCCGGCGCTGGAGGTGATCGGCACGGAGGCGGACGTCCGCCACGTTGCGGGGCTGTACATGATGATCCTGCAGCACGACCTGATGTTCTTCGCGGATACGACGGTGAACATCGATCCGGACGCGGAGACGCTGGCCGAGATCGCGCTGCTGGCGGCCGGCTTCGTGCAGCGGCTGGGCGTGACCCCGAACCTCGCCATGCTGAGCTTCTCCAACTTCGGCTCCTCGCCGCACGAGAAGACGCTGCGCGTGAAGCGGGCGGTGGAGCGCGTGAAGGAGCTGGATCCCGGCCTCGCGGTGGATGGCGAGATGCAGGCGGACGCGGCGGTGTTGCCTGAGCTGCTGCGCGAGCACTTCCCATTCAGCACGCTGAAGGAGCGCGCGAACGTGCTCATCTTCCCCGACCTGAACGCGGCGAACATTGCCTACAAGCTGCTCTGGCGCGTGGGTGGCGCGGAGGCGATCGGGCCGATCCTTCTGGGGATGGCGCGCCCGGTGCACGTGCTGCAGCGGGGCGCGGAGGCGGCGGACATCGTGAACCTGACGGCGATCGCGGTGGTGGACGCGCAGCAGCGCTCCAGCGGCGAGCGCCCCTGAGACGAGGTAGCTGTGGCGACGACGAAGATCCCCGCGCGAGACCTGGGCCTGCACGGGCTCCGCCCGACCGGCCGGGTGCACTGGAACCTGGCGCCCGCCGCGCTGCTCGAGGCGGCGATCCGGAAGGGCGAAGGCTCGCTCACCGCGCAGGGGGCGTTCGTCGGGGTCACCACGCCGCATACCGGGCGCTCGCCGAAGGACAAGTTCCTCGTGCGCGAGCCCTCGAGCGAGGCGGACATCGACTGGGGCGCGGTGAACCAGCCGCTCGCGCCGGAGAGCTACGAGCTGCTGAAGGCGGATGTCGTGCGGTACCTCGAGCGGCAGGAGCTGTTCGTGCGCGACGTGTACGCGGGCGCCGATCCCGACTACCGGCTGAGCGTGCGCATGATCGGGCCGAACGCGTGGCAGAACCTGTTCGTCCACAACATGTTCATCGAGCCGGCCGAGGAGGAGCTGGACGGATTCGAGCCGGAGGTCACCATCCTGCACGCCCCCGAGTACAAGGCCGAGCCGGAGCGCCACGGCACGCGCACCTCGGCGTTCGTCGTGCTGAGCTTCGCCGACCGGGCGGTGCTCATCGGCGGCACCCGCTACGCGGGCGAGATCAAGAAGTCGATCTTCAGCGTGCTCAACTACCTGCTCCCGCTCCGCGGCGTGCTGCCGATGCACTGCTCGGCGAACGAGGGGGACGCGGGCGACGTCGCCATCTTCTTCGGCCTTTCGGGGACGGGCAAGACGACGCTCTCGACCGACCCCTCGCGGCACCTGATCGGCGACGACGAGCACGGCTGGTCGGACCACGGCGTCTTCAACTTCGAGGGCGGCAACTACGCGAAGGCGATCCGGCTCTCCCCCGAGGGCGAGCCGCTGATCTGGGGCGCGAGCCACCGCTTCGGCGCGGTGCTGGAGAACGTGGTGGTGGACGAGGCGAGCCGGCTCGTGGAGTGGGACTCCGACGCGATCACGGAGAACACGCGCGCCTCCTATCCGATGTCCTTCATCGAGGGACGGGTCGAGAGCGGGCGGGCCGGGCATCCGCGGAGCGTGGTGCTGCTCACGGCGGACGCGTTCGGCGTCATGCCGCCGATCGCGCGCCTCACGCCGGAGCAGGCAATGTACCACTTCCTCTCCGGCTACACGGCCAAGGTGGCTGGCACCGAGCGGGGGGTGACGGAACCGACGGCGACGTTCAGCGCGTGCTTCGGCGCGCCGTTCCTGCCGATGCACCCGACCGTGTACGCCGGGATGCTCGGAGAGAAGATCGAGGCGCACCACGTCCGTTGCTGGCTGGTGAACACCGGCTGGACGGGCGGCCCCGCGGGCGTGGGCACGCGCATGAAGCTCGGCTACACGCGGGCCATGGTGGCGGCGGCCCTCTCTGGGGCGCTCGATGCCGTCCCCACACGGGAGGATCCGGTATTCGGGCTGCACGTCCCGGTGCACGTGCCCGGGGTGCCGTCCGGCGTGCTGGATCCGCGCGGCACCTGGAGCGACCCGGAAGCCTACGACGCGCACGCGCGGAAGCTCGCCGGCATGTTCCGCGACAACTTCCGGAAGTTCGAGGCCGATGCCGCGGAGGCGGTACGCTCCGCCGGCCCGTGAGCCGCGCGACATGAGTCACGCGAAGGCGGTGGTCCTCCGCGATCCCCTGTGGGACACGATCCGGCTCGACTCGATCGCGGTCCGCATCGTCGATTCCGCCGCGTTCCAGCGACTCCGCTACATCCGCCAGCTCGGGCTGGCGCACCTCGTCTATCCCGGCGCCACCCACACCCGCTTCGACCACGCGCTCGGCGTCTACCACCTGGCGGGGCGGGCCATGGCCGTGCTCGGCGAGCGCGGCTCGCTGGCGGATGTCGCGCCCGAGGAGCGGCGCGTGGTCCCGCTCGCCGGGCTGCTCCACGACGTCGGCCATTATCCGTTCTCGCACGCGGTGGAGGAGCTCGAGGAGGGGCGGATCCCCGGGCACCACGAGGCCGTGGTCGGCCGTTTCCTGGCCGACGCCAATGTGGCCGCCGCGCTGGAGGAGGCCGCGCGAGATGCGGCCGCGCGGGTGGAAGCGCTCATCCGCGGCCGCTCCGCGAGCGTGCTCCAGGGGCTGGTCAGCGGCAGCCTCGACCTCGACAAGATCGAGTACCTCAAGCGCGATGCCCACTTCTGCGGCGTGCCCTACGGCGAGGTGGACGTGGACCGGCTGCTGTACGCGCTCGCGCTGCTGCGCGACCCGGACAGCGGGCGGGTGGAGGTGGGGGTACACGAGAAGGGCGTCGCCGCGCTCGAGTCGCTGCTCTTCTCGAAGTACCAAATGTTCCGCAACGTCTACTGGCACCACGCCGTGCGGGCGGCGACGGTGATGTACAAGCGGGTCGTGAACGATGCGCTGGATGCCGGCCTCCTGGGCTCGGAGGAGCTGGTCGGCCAGACCGACGAGGCCCTGCTCTTCCTGCTGGAGGAGCGCGCCCGGGCCCGTGCCGAAGACTCGCCGGACGCGGCGCGGGTCGGCCGCTGGTTGGCCGCGCTGCGGGCGCGGCGCCTGCCCAAGCGGGCGGCCGAGGTGACCGCGGCGGAGGTGGCCGCTGTGGCGGGCACGGGCCCCGCCGACTGGCTGGCCACGGACTCCCCGCTCAAGCGGCGGGCGGAGGACCGGATCGCCGTCGAGCTCGGCCTCGGGCCGGGCGAGGTGTACCTGGACTATCCGGAGAAGCGGGCCATGTTCGGCCTGGACCTGCTCGTCCAGCGGCGCTCGGGCGAGGTGCTGCGGCTGGGGCCGAGCGGCCGCGCGGGGCTGATCCGCCTGCCGCGCGTGGCCGAGGAGCTGTACCAGACCGCGCGCGTGCTCCGGCTCTTCACCTGGGGCGCGCGGCGCGAGGTGGACCCGCGTGGTCTGGCGAGGTTGTCCGCGCTGGACGCTGCGGCGCTGGAGGCGCGGATGGCGGGCGAGGGGGTACTGCTGGGGCAAGCGCCCGGCTAGCCCGAAGTTCCAGCGCGAGATTGGTATTAACTTGTTGCTGCCGATGCGGTTAGCTCTGGCAGCGGGTGCTTCGGTTCTGTCTACAACCGGCCGGAGAGCCCCAGGAGCTCGAAAGCTCGGCGCTGCAGGGGCGTCGGTTCAGTGACGAGATCGAAGGTGGCCTCCGCGAGGCCGGGTGGGCTGCAGCGGTTCCTGGCGAGCGTGGCGAGGTCGGCCATGAGAGTGTGGAAGTCGTGGACGACCTCGCCGTTCTGCGTCCGCTTGGTGGCCGCCTTCTCCTCGGCGCCCCGGGAGCGCTGCGCCCGCGCGACGACCGAGGGGCGGCGGGCGCGGCCGGCGTCGGGCTCTCCGTCGCGGAAGAGGAGCGGAGCGAGGGCGCCCTGCATGTGCCAGAGGACATAGTAGGCCAGCATGCAGAGGAAGACGTGCGCGCGGACCCGGTCCGGGAGCCGGTGGTGAATCGGCCGCACCTCGAGGTCCACGGTTTTGAAACTGCGGAAGGCGCGCTCGATCCGGGCGAGATCCTTGTAGGCCTGGACGGCTGCCTCGCTGCCCAGCATGTCCGCGGGCACGCTGGTGCGGATCACGTAGACGCCGTCGAGGCTCGCTTCGCCCTCGATGCGCTCGGTGTTGCGGCGAAAGGTGAAACTCTCGTCGGTGATCTCGTAGTAGAAGTGCTTGCCCATCTTGTAGCGGCCGAGCACCCGGCCCACCCGGATCCCGATGGTGTCTTTGCCACGGAGCGGTCGGCGTTCGCGCAGGGTGGCCTTGCGGATCTTCTCCAACTCCCGCTCCGTACAGGCGAGCAGTTCGGCTCGCTTGCGCGCCCGCTCCTCGGCCAGGAAGGGATTCTTGCAGGCGATGAGCCGCTCTCCCGGGTGGTCTGCCGAGGTGATCTCAAAGAGGTCTTGCTCGTCGAAGAGCGAGAGCTGAAGCACCTCTTCCTCGACGAGGCTCGCAATGGCGGGAGCGCGCAGCGCACTGATCCAATCCAGCCCCTCCACCGGCCGCAGTTCGTCGCGGATGCGCGCCTCGGTGAGGAGCCCCCGGTCCGCCACAAACACCACCCGCCTCAGTCCGAAGCGGTCGCGCACCTTGTGGATCGCCGCGGCAAGCGTGGTCGGATCCGCCGTGTTGCCGGGGAACACCTCCACGGCCACCGGACAGCCGTCGCCGGCGCACAACAGCCCGACCACGATCTGCAGCTTGTCTTTCTTCCCGTCGCGGCTGTGGCCGAGCTTGGCCAACGGGCAGCTGCGCCCTTCGAAGTACGTGGATGTCACGTCGTAGAGGAGCAGCGTGCCCTCCTTCAAGTGCCGCTCGGCCAGTGTGCGCTCGATCCGCCCCTGCCGCTGCCCCAGCCAGTCCAGCGCCGGATAGAGATCGTCCGCCGTAACCTCTCCCAGCTCGAGCACCTCCCCGAGCGTCGAGGTGGCCGTCGCCCGGGCCAGCCGGCGGGCGGTGGCCAGCTTCGAGGAAGGCTCCAGGATCCGGGAGACGATCATGCCCACCACCCGGTCCCGCTCGGGCGTGCGCCGGCTCGAGAGCAGCCGCTCGAGCCCCAGCTTCCGAAGCGTTCCCAGCACGGCCACCACATGCCCGTGCGGCAGGGTCCGCAGAACCCGCACACCCGCCTCCTCGGCGGGCACGAAGCGCTCGCCCCGCAACGCCCTCCGCACGAGCTCGATCACCGCGGGCGGCAGGTGCGAGATGTTGCCGACGGTCTCGTTCTTGACCTTGCCGCCTTCGCGGTACGTGCGGCGCAGCAGGTGAGTGACGTAGACCTTGCCCTTGTAGTGGCGGCGGGAGGTGGCCACGTGGACGGGGCCGGACCGAGCGGGCAAGGGGCAGCTCCGGGCGCATGGTTACCGTCTACAGTACACATGAAGCTACAGATTGGGGTGCACCCATGTCAATGGTCTTGATAGCTTCACGTTAGTGACTACATCCTGCAGTGCGAAATGGGGCTCAACCCCTTGCCCACCAAAGGATTGCACCCCTATCGTCCGGCGGAACTTCCGGCTAGCGCGGGGGTGACTCGGCGGCGAGCACGACGACGGTGATGTTGTCGTGGCCGCCGCGGTCGTTGGCGGCGGCAATGAGCGCGGCGGCGGCGGCGGCGGGAGCGGGCTCGGCGAGCAGGATGTCGCGGATGGCGCGGTCGCCGAGCATGGCGGTGAGGCCATCGGAGCAGAGCAGGAGGCGGTCTCCGGGTTGGCAGCGGCCGCGTCGGATGTCCGCCTTCACGGTCGGCTCGGTGCCGAGGGCGCGGGTCACGATGTTCGAGAAGGGGTGGACGCGCGCCTGGCCGCGCGTCAGGTGGCCGAGCGCGATCTGCTCCTGGACCCAGGTGTGGTCGGTGGTCAGCTGCCGGAGGCGGCCCTCCCGGAGCCCGTAGGCGCGCGAGTCGCCGACCTGGGCGAGCACGTAGCCGGTGCCATCCTCGACCAGGACGAGCGCCGTGATGGTGGTGCCCATCCCCTTCTTGTCGGGCTCCCGCTCCGAGCGCTCGAAGATCCCGCGGTTGGCGGCCCGCACGGCGGCGGCGAGGGCGCGGGCGACCTGGATCGGCGCGCCCGCCGGGGGCGCGGCCTCCAGGAATCGCTCGCTCGCGATCTCGACGGCCATGTGGCTGGCCACCTCGCCGGCGGCGTGACCACCCATCCCGTCCGCCACGATGAAGAGTCCCGCATCGGGGCGGAGCAGGAAGGCGTCCTCGTTGCCGGCCCTGTGGCGGCCCCGGTCGGTTTGCGCGGCATCTTCCCAGTTCACGCGGCAAGGCTAAGGAACGGCAGGGGGGCCGGCAAGACCACGCGAGCGGCACGCGGATTGCCCCCCGTCGGCGCGACCCGCGGGAGGCCCGGAATGTCGAGACCAAGCCCAAGACTCGCGCTCGCGCTGATGGCGGCGGCCTGCCTGGCCGCGTGCCGGGCGCGCACGGAGGAGGACAGCACGCCGGCGGTACCCGTGTCGGTGCCGATCGGACTCGCCGGGGACACGGTGCCGCTCACGCGCCGGGCGGTCGAGCTGCGCAGCCAGGTGGACAGCGCCCTCGATCAGGGCTCCGGGCTCGATGCGGGGCTCGTCTACCGCATCGCTACGGTGAGCGACGAGATGGCGGTCAGCCGCCTGCCGTTCGCGTGGAGCAGGGACCGCTACGACCTGGGCGGCCGGTTGCGCGAGATCCAGGCGATGGCCGCGCGGATCACCGCCGAGGTGCGCCGCGACCTGGAGCCGGACAGCATCCGCCCGGACCTCACGACGCTCCGCGCCGAGATCGAGAGGCTGCGTACCGAGCTCGCGGAGGGCGGCGGGCCGGCGCCTCCGTCGCTGGACTCCCTGCTGCGGGGGTACGCCAAGGAGCACACGGTCTCGGTCCCCACCGGCGCCGGCCCGGTCGAGTAGCGGGCGCGCGTGCCGGCGCCGTGGCGGGCCTGGCGCCGCGCGGTCGGCGTCCGAGCCCCGGCGTTCCCCGACGCCGTCGCCCCGGCCGGGGCGATCTCCGGGGACATTTTGACAAGAGGGTTGCGCGCCGGCGCGGGAGACGTATCTTGCGGACCCTTTGTCCGGGGCGGCCGAGGCGGGCGGAACCCATTCCGGGCAGCAGGGGTTACATGCAGCGAAGGCAGCCCGCCCGCGTGCGCGAAGGCGCTCGTCGGGCGGCTTTACCATAGGCAGAGTCCTTGCATCCTTTCGGCACGCAGCGAACGGGCGCGGCAGGCCAGGACCGAGCGCGGACGCGCTGGAAAGTGGACGGGAATAGATGGCTGGCACGACGGACACACCGAAACGGCGCCGGCGCCGGTCGGCGGGCACGCCTGCGACGCAGTTCTACGCGGCGCACGAGGAAAAGAACGCCCTCGACCAGTACCTCCGTGACGTAAGTCGCCACGAGCTCCTGACGCCGGAGGAGGAGATCGAGCTGGGCCATCGTGCGCTGGCCGGGGACGAGGACGCGGTGCAGCGCCTGGTCCGCGCGAACCTGCGGTTCGTGATCAGTGTGGCAAAAAAGTATCAGAACCGCGGCGTCACGCTGATCGACCTGATCCAGGAGGGGAACGTCGGGCTGGTGACGGCGGCCCGGAAGTTCGATCCGGACCAGGGCGTGAAGTTCATCTCGTACGCCGTGTGGTGGATCCGGCAGGCGATCCTCTCCGCGCTGGCCAACCAGGGCCGTGCGGTGCGGGTCCCGCTCAACCGGGCGAGCGATCTCGCGCGCATCTTCCGCGAGCGTGAGCGGCTCAAGCAGGAGCTGCGCCGCGACCCGTCCAACGAGGAGCTCGCGAGGGCGGCCAAGCTGACGCCGGAGGTGGTGCGGCAGCTCCAGACGCTGAACGCGGCGGAGATCCGGCTGGACGCGCCGATCGGGGACAGCGACGACAGTCAACTCGTCGAGCGCTTCATCGTGGACGAGGCGGCCGAGCCGGAGCTCGCGGTCGAGGAGCGCATGCTCTCGGAGCAGATCGAGCGCGCGCTCGACACGCTGACGCCGCGCGACGCGCGCGTGCTCCGGCTCTACTTCGGGCTGGAGAGCGGCCGCGAGCACACCCTGGAGGAGATCGGCAACATGCTGGGCGTCACGCGCGAGCGCGTGCGCCAGCTCCGCGACCGAGCCCTCAAGCGCCTGCGCGAGGGGGATCTCGGCACGGCGCTGGAGAGCTTCGCCGCATAGCGCCGGGCGCGGTGTCCGCTCCGCCCGGCTCGGACTCGGCAACGCGCGCGGCGCGGCCGCTGCACGGCATCGTCGCCCGGGCCGGCGGCGGGACCTACCGGGTCTGGCTGGAGACCGGCGAGCAGGTCGAGGCGACGCTGCGCGGCCGACTCAAGCTCGAGCAGCGGACCGGCGACCGCGTCACCGCCGGCGATCGGGTCGCCATCCAGCACGGCGCGGACGGCGCGGCCACGATCGAGGAAGTCGAGGAGCGGGAGAGCGAGCTCGCCCGCCGTGCCCCGGGAGCCGGGACGCGGCGGGCGAAGATCATCGTGGCCAACGTGGAGCAGGTCGTCGTCGTGCTGGCGGCCGCCCGCCCCGAGGCCAACCTGCGCATGCTCGACCGCTTCCTCGTGGTGGCCGAGAGCAACTACCTCCCCGCGGTCATCGTCGTCAACAAGACCGATCTGGTCCCGCCCGGCGCCGTGGAGGCGCGCTTCGCGGCGTATGCGGCCGCCGGCTACGCGGTGCTGCCCACCAGCGCCGGCACGGGCGAGGGCGTCGCGGCCCTGCGCGACCTCGTCTGCGGTCACACCAGCGTCTTCACCGGCCCGTCCGGGGTGGGCAAATCCACGCTGCTCAACGAGATCGAGCCGGGGCTCTCGCTTCGCACCGCCGCCGTGAGCGAAGCGGTGGGCAAGGGACAGCACACCACCGTGGCGGCCGAGCTCATCCCGCTCGCGTGCGGCGGGTGGGTGGCCGACACGCCCGGCCTGCGCGAGCTCGGCCTGTGGGGCGTTCCGGCCGAGGACGTGGAGCGCTGCTTCCCGGAGATGGAGCCCTACCTCGGCCGCTGCCGCTTCGCCTCGTGCAGCCACACGCACGAGCCGGAATGCGCGGTCCGGGAGGCGGTCGAGGCCGGCGAGATCGACGCCGCGCGCTACCGCAGCTATGCCGACCTGCGCGCCGAGATGGTCGAGGCCGCCAGGCGCGGGTAGGGGGCGGCCTCAAAACCCGGTGCCCGCGCTCAGGCCGAGCGAGATCGAACGGGAGCGGGGCGGGAAGTTGTACACGTCGCGGTACGGCGTGCCCAGCAGGTCCTCCACGCGCAGCCGCAGGGCGAGGGCGGGGCGTCCCCGCGCGGTGCCGAGCAGCGGACGCTCGGCAGCGAGGTCCACCCGCGTGTAGGCGGGGAGCGTGACCCGCCGCGCGGGATAGGTGGAGAAGTCGAGGTCCGCGCGGCGCCCGACGAGGAGCATGGTGGCGGCCAGTCGGCCGCCGCCCGGGAGGCGCCACTCCCCTGTCAGGCTGCCGGAGCTCGCGGGCCGCCGCAGCAGCGGCTGCCCCTCGGTGAAGGACGGATCGCCGCCGATGCCCTGATCGATGACGGCCGTGGACAGGCGGGTGAAGCTGCCCGAGACGAGCAGGTCGGGGCGGAGAGTGGCACGGGCGGAGACCTCGAGGCCGTCCGCGCGCGCGGCGCCCAGGTTGTAGTAGTTGGGCGTGCCGGGATCGCTCGGTGAGGGATCGTACTGGACGAGCCCGTGGAAGCGCTGGCGGAAGAGCGTCGCCTCGAGGTCGAGGCGGCCACCGAGCGCGCGCTGGCCGATCGCGCCCTCGAGGCTGCGCGAGCGCTCGGGCTCGAGGTCCGGGTTCCCGGTCACGTAGCCGCGCGCGTACGTTTCGTAGAAGGTCGGCTCCTTGAAGGCGGTGCCGGCGGCGGCGCGCAGGCGGGTCCCCTCCGCGAGCCGCCAGGTGGCGCCGGCCCGCCAGGTGAGGAAGCGGCCGAAGCCCTGGTTGTCGTCGAGCCGCAGGCCCCCATCGAGCGTGATCCCCCCGCTCCCGCGCGTGAGCAGCTGCGCGTAGCCGGCGCGGTTCCAGCGGCCCACCACCTGGGAGTCCGCCGACGGTCCGTACTGACTTCCGGAGAGGCTGGAGCTCCGCTCGTGCTCGCGCTCGAGCGCCGCGCCCACGGTGAGGATCGTTCCCGCAGCAGCGCGGAGGTTCAGGCGCAGGTCGGCGCTCCGGCGGTAGACCTTCGCGTCGCTCGTGTAGGCGAAGTAGCCGAGCGTGTCGGCGGGACCGTCGGGGGGGTCGCGGAAGTGGTCCGCGGTCTCGTCCGTGCCGAGCAGGAGCCGCGCCTCCGCATCCTCGCCGAAGCGGTGCCCGGCATCCAGCCCGAGCGTGAGGAAGCTGCCGCGGTCCGCCTGGTTGCGGTCGACCAGGGCCCCGGCGCCGTCCGTCGGGTAGTGGTAGTCGGTGCCGGTCCGGCGCAGCGTGAGCGACGCGTCGGTCGCCGGGTCGGGCCGGAGCGCCAGCCGGGCGCTCACCACGTTCCGACCGTACGCGCTGTTGAAGGCGTAGGCCTCTCCCGCGTGCAGCCGCGAGCCCTCCACGGAGTAGGAGGCGACGCTCCCGCCGCCGGACGCGCGCGCGCTCCACTCCGTCGTCGCGTAGCGCCCGGGGGCGGGGGCGCCCGGCACGTCCAGCCGGTCCGCCACCGCAGTCCGCACCAATGCGGCCACGCGGGGCGGACCCGCGCCCTCGCGGGTGAAGATCTGCACGACCCCGGTCACCGCATCCGAGCCGTACAGGACGCTGGCGGGCCCGCGCACCACCTCGATCCTCTCGACGTCGTCCGTGGTCAGGTGCGAGAAGTCGTACGCCCCGCCGGGGCCGTTGGCCGGCACGCCGTCCACGAGCACCTTCACGTAGTCGCTCTCGCCGCCGCGGATGAACAGCGATGAGACCCCGCCCTCGAGCGGCGGCTGCGCGACCGCGACGCCGGGGAGCGTGCGCAACGCATCCGCGACCGTGACGATCCCGCGCGCGCGCAGCTCCGCGCCGGTGACGACGCTCACGGCCACGGGGGTGGCCTCGGCCCGCGTCGGGAGTCGCGTCGCCGTGACGACGAGGCCGGGGAGCGCGAAGGTGTCGGCCGGCTCCTGTGCCGCCGCGCGGCGGGGTGCGGCGGCGGCCGCGGCGAGGGCGGCCAGGACGAGCGGGGCGGCGGCGAGACGCGAGCTCATTCTTCCTGCTCCGGGTGTGGTGTGGTCGAAGAGAGCGGCGAACGGTGGGGCGGCGCCGCGGCGCTTGGGTCTTCGGCGGCGGGGCCGGCCAGCGGCACGACCTGTGGCGCGCCCGTGTCGCGGCCGGGTCCCGGGTGCGGGACCACGGCCACGGGCCAGCCGTAGACCCGCTCGATGACCGGCCGCGTCACCACGACCGGCGGCGGCCCTTCGGCGGCGACGCGGCCGCGCTCCAGGAGCAGCAGCCCGTCGGCGTACCGGGCGGCCAGGTTGAGGTTGTGGGTGACGAGCAGCACGGTGACGCCACTCCGGCGTGCGAGCTCGGAGAGCAGCTCGAGGATGCGCATCTCGTGGCGGATGTCGAGCGCGGTGGTCGGCTCGTCGAGCACCAGTGCGGCCGGCCGCTGCGCCAGCGCGCGGGCGATCCTCGCCCGCTGCCGCTCGCCCGCGGAGAGGGTGGTCACGGCGCGCTCGGCGAAGCGGGTGACATCGCATCGGGCCATGGCCTCGTCCACGGCGTGCCGGTCCTCGGCCCGCTCGGGGCGCCAGGCGCCGAGGTGCGGGTAGCGCCCCATGGCGACCAGCTCGCGGACCGACACCGGGAAGACGAACTCCTCGCCCTGGTGCACCACGCCGACCTCCGCCGCGAGCGCGCGGCGCGGCCATTCGGCCAGCGGCCGGGCGCGGTAGCGCACCGCGCCGGCGGAGGGGGCGAGCGCGCCGAGCAGCAGCCGGAGCAGCGTGGACTTGCCGGAGCCGTTCGGCCCCAACACGGCGGTGAGCGCGGCGGGAGGGACGCGTAGGGAGACGTCGCCTACGGCATCCGCATCGGCACCGGGGTAGCGGAAGCGGAGCCCGGCCGCCTCGAAGACGGCGCCGCCGGCGGGCGCGGGTGCGGCGCTCATGAGCGGCTGCGGGTGAGGAGCACGACGAAGACCGGGACGCCCAC
This sequence comes from uncultured Gemmatimonadales bacterium, assembly GCA_963708135.1. GTDB lineage: Bacteria > Gemmatimonadota > Gemmatimonadetes > Longimicrobiales > RSA9. The sequence goes on from OY970192.1 coordinate 4,672,677, forward strand.
GATCGCGGTGACCACGCCGACCGGGATCTCGGCGGGCGCGGCAATGGTGCGGGCGAGGGTGTCGGCGAGGAGCAGGAAGGCGGCGCCGGCCAGGAACGAGGCGGGCAGCAGCAGGCGGTGGTCGCTTCCCCAGACGAGCCGCAGCGCGTGCGGGATGATGAGGCCGACGAAGCCGATGACGCCGGCCACGGCGACGCCCGCCGCCACCATGAGCGAGGCGACGAGGTACGCGCCGGTCTTCACGCGCTCGACCCGCGTCCCGAGGTAGAGCGCCGTGTCCTCGCCGAGCGCGAGCAGGTTGAGCGGCCGGGCCAGGGCGATGAGCACGGCCGCGGCAGGGAGCAGGTAGGCGGTGAGCAGCCCGACGGCGGGCCAGGTCGCGGCGGAGAGGCTGCCCATCATCCAGAAGACGGCCGAGCGGAAGCTCTCGACGTCGGCCAGGGTGAGCAGGAGCAGGATGATGGCGTTGAAGAACGCGCCCACGACCACGCCCGCCAGCAGCAGCACCCGCGTGTCGAGCGCGCGGCCGACGCCGGCGGCGATGCGGAAAACGAGGAGCACGGCGCCCACCGCGCCCGCGAGCGCGGCGAGTGGAACGCTCCAAGGCGCGCGCACCCCCAGCCCCAGGACGACGGCGCCCACGGCGCCCACGGCCGCGCCGCCGGAGACGCCCAGGATGTAGGGCTCGGCGAGCGGGTTCCTGAGCAGCGCCTGGAAGACGGCGCCGCTCAGGGCGAGGCCTCCGCCCACCAGCGACGCCAGTGCGGCGCGCGGCAGCCGGAGCTCGAGCACGATCGTGCGCGCCTCGGCCGTGCCGCCGCCCGCCAGCGCGGCGAGCACGGCACGGAGCGGCAGGCGCGCGGCCCCGAGCGCGGTCGCGGCGATGAGCGCTGCGCCCAGAATGGCGGCAAGGATCGCGAAGCGGGCGAGCCCGGCGGGGCCGCGCGCCCTGGCCCTCATGGCGTGCCTCCGGTCCGGGAGGGATGCAGGAGCGCGGCGAGCCGGCGGGCGGCCTCCGCGATACGCGGGCCGGGCCGGTTGGACAGGTAGGGATCGAGCCGCATCACGCGGCCGGCGCGCACGGCGCGGAGAGTTCGCCATCCCGGCAGCGCACGCAGGCGGTCCAGCGGGTGGGCCCCCTCGCCCGCGACGGCGACGAGGATCACGTCCGGGTCCCGGCGGACGACCTCCTCCACGCTGACCTGCGGCCATTGCGCGCCGGCGTCCTCCAGGATGTTCCGTGCCCCGGCGATGCCGAGCAGCTCGTCCACGAAGGTGCCCGCCCCCGCGGCCATCGGCGGATCGGTGCCGATGAGGTAGAGCACGGTGGGCCGGGGGCGGGCGGCCACCGCCGCCCGCACGGAGTCGAGGCCGGCGCGCAGCTGCGCGTCGAGCGCCGCGGCGCGGCCGGGCAGCCCCAGCAGCGTGCCCATGTCCCGGGTGACGCGGAACGCGTCCTCGATCGACTGGATCCGCGCCGCGTAGACGGCCACCCCCGCATTGGTCAGGTGGGCGACGAGCGAGCGCGAGCGCTCGTCCGGCCACGCCACCACCAGGTCGGGGTGGCGGGCCACCAGCCACTCCACGCTGGGGGTGAGCCCGCCGCCGACGGAGGGCAGGTGCGCGAGCGCCGGCTGGAGGTCGTAGTCGGTGCGCGCCACGATGCGATCGCCGGCGCCCAGGGCCAGGAAGATCTCATTGACGGACGGGATGAGCGAGATGATGCGGCGGGCGGGGCGGGCGAGCCGGACTGGCCGGCCGGCGGCATCGGAGACGGAGGGAGGCTCGGAGCTCGGGGTTGGGGGCTCGAGGCTCGGGCTCGGAGCCTCGGCGGCGGGCACGTTTCCGGCCGCGACGGCGCTGCGAGTGGAGCCCGGGGCTGCTTCCGCGTCGCCGTGCGCGGCCCGGGGGCGGGCGGGGCGCTCCCCACAGCCGAGCGCGCCGGCGGCCAGCACCGCGGCGAGAGCGGGGCCGAGAAGCAGGGCGATTCTGGAGCGTCCGCGCAACGAGGAACCCCGTCCTTCCTGCGGATGGAAGGGCGGGGCGGAGTGCCGGCCGACGACGGCCGCGCGCGCGTTCCCGGCTCCCCCCATCGAGGAGCGTGTCTCGGGAACGAACGAGGCCGGTCTCCTGGCTCGAGGCGGCGCCGCTCGCCTTCCCGGGACCGGGTCCCAGTGGCACGTAGAGCGGGCCTGCTTCCGGGCGCACGCAGAGCGTGCGCGCCGGGCCTCTTACAGTGGCGGGGCCGCGCCGGTCTCACACCGGACTTCCGGGAGGCCCCGTTCGTCTATGTGGGTGGAAGCCTAGCCGCGGGCGGGGGGCGGCGCAAGGTTTGCGGGCTCCTCGCTGTCTCACGTGGGTTCCGCCGGCCGGCGGCGGCTCGAAACCCGTGTGCGTGTGCACGTGCGTTCCAATCCTCACCCACTCGGAACAGCGAGGAGCCGGTTCGCGGTTCGGGCTCGGACTCGCGACGGTGCCCCTGACCTGCCGGCGAGCCTCCCGCGCCTCCGCGACGGCGCGCGTACCCGAAGCCGGGGCTCACCCCTCCAGCCGCGCCTCCGGGATCTTCGGCTGGAAGAGCTCGACCGGGTTGCCGGATGGGTCCTCGACGATGATCTGCTTCCCGCCCACTCCATCGACGATATCGTTGCGGAAGCGGGCTCCGGCGGCGCGCAGGCGGGCGACCTCCGCGTCGAGGTCCTCGACCTCGATGGCGAAGCGGTTCCAGCCGCCGGGCTGCTGGACGGTGCCGTCCGGCATCGCCTGGCCACCGCCCGCGGAAGGGTTCGGCGCGGACAGCACCAGGCGCAGCGCCCCACGCGAGAGCATGGCGAACGGCGGCGCGGGGTGCATGACCAGCGCGAAGCCGAGCTGCTCGGTGTAGAACGTGATCGCCGCATCGACGTCGCGGACGATGTAGCGGACCTGGATCCTGCTCATTGAAGCCTCCCGAGGGGGGGTTCCGCGTGCGCCCGCCCTGTGCGCGTGAACGGGCGGCCTGTTCCGTCCTGCCCGGCCTTAGGCGGGTCGGGCCTCGGGCGGCTCGTCGTCGGCGGGCGGCTCATCGAGCTCGTCCCGTGCGGCGGGCGGGACCGGTGGAGCGCCCTCCGCGGTGGCTCCGCCTGGCGCGAGGCCGCGGACGTCCACCTCCAGGATCGGGTTCTGCTGGCAGCTGTCGCAGTGGAGCCGGTGCGGCAGGGCGAGCCTGGTCGGCTTCTCCTGCCGGAGCGGTGAGCCGCACTTGGGGCAGGTGGTCTCGAGGGCGACGAGGGTGTAGCGCTCGCGCCAGTAGTGGATGGCGAAGTAGATGCCGCCGAAGAAGCCGGCGAGCACCCACGGCACGTGCGGCGGCACGAACATGACGACCGGGATCAGCCCCCAGCCGATGGCCAGCGACACGAGCGCGTGGCTGGCGCGCCAGGAGGTCGGGCGGGCGATGACCTCGACCCGGGCCGGCGTGGGCTTGAAGCCGAAGAGCTGCGTGTGAGCCGGGGGAGAAGGCATGGCGGAGGATCGGGGACTCAGGATTCGGGGACGAGCGCGCCCATCAGTGGCCGGTGTCCGGCGATGGGTGGAGCGGGCGGCCGAGGAGCGGGGGGCGGCCGGGTGGGTGGGCGGCGCCGGCGGTGTTGGATGCGCCGGCCGGAGCCACGACCCCGGCCGCGCTGTCGGCGGCGGCGCTGTCTGCCGCCGTCATGGGCGAGGCGCCGCCCTCGCAGCGGTCCAGGAAGACCTGCCGCCAATTGCCGTCTACCTTGCCAATGCCCTCCCACCAGCTGGTCGTGGTGCCGTAGACGTGCATGAGCAGCTCGACCTGGTTGTCGCGGTTCCAGTCCAGGTAGTCGATCAATTTGGGGGCGGCCTTGCCGCCGCTGGCGTAGTCGTGGAACTGCACGAACGTGGTATCGTAGCCGACCTGGCCGCGCGGAGTGGCGATGAAGAAGAGAGAGTAGCCGACGTCGTCGTAGCCGGGACCGAGGGTGTCGTCCACCAGGAAGGTGGCGCTGAAGGCGGGGTCGGCGGCGCCGGAGACCGGGAAGGGCTGGAGCTGCTGCATGGCGCGCTGCCAGTTGCCGGGCAGCTGGGCGTGGCGGGCGCGCAGCAGCCGCTCGGCCAGGATCGGGCCGATCACCTGCATGCCGCGGGTGACCTCGATCGGGCCGCCGATCCGGCTGCTCGGCGCCTGCGTCTTGGCCATCGCGAGGAACTCGGGGAGCTGCTCCGCGCCCGGCGCGAGCTCGAGTCCGCCTTCGGCGATGGGGACGCGCGGACAGACCGATGCCGGCGGGACGGACGCGGACTGCACGAGGAACGTGCCCACGCGTTGTCCCTGGTGGAAGAGGGCGAACTCGTTGCCGCGGCGGAGGAAGCGGGCAATGTAGCGGGTGTCGAAGGCCTCCCAGTCCTGGCGGGCCCTTACCGGGATCAGCGAGTCGCCGGCCACCTCGCCCAGCGGGATCATGGTGCCGCCCGTGCCGGAGGGCGCGACGTAGTAGAGGACCGGGCCCTGCGGCAGCGACTCCGCCGGGCCGCCCTCGGCGCTCGCGGCCGCCGGCGCCGTCGCCTTCGGCGGAGGGGGCACGATGGCCACGCTGGCACCGCCCCATTGCACGTTGTCGCAGCCTCCGGCAACCGTTAGAATCAGGGCCGCCGTCAGCCACGCAGCAACGCGCGGCTTCCTCATGGAACCGCTTCGATCAGGACGACGTCGCCGCCTGCCGTGTGCCGCCCGAGAAGCCGCACGCTCGTTTCTCCCGGTTCGTTGTGCTCCGATGGGGGCCGTCCACCCGGTGTCTGCACGGCCCGGGAAACGGGGACCGCAAGTTAGGAACCCCCCTTGCGCGGCGCAACGCGGGGCAGAGCGTGATCTCGGGGGAGCGAATGGATCTGGATTCGGGCGGACGGGGGCTGGGGCGAGAGCGCGGACCGGGCTGGGAGATCATGGCGGTAGAACCGGCGGAGTTCCGCAGGATCCTGGGACACTGGACCACGGGGGTCTCGATCGTGGCGACGATGCGCGCCGACGGCGTGCCGTGCGGCCTCACGGCGAACGCGGTGGCCTCCGCGTCGCTCACGCCGCCGCTGGTTCTGGCCTGCATCGAGAGCGTCGCCGACACACACGACTTCATCCGCGAGAGCGGCTGCTTCTCGGTCAACGTGCTGAACGCCGGGCAGGAGCGGCTGGCGCGCCGCTTCGCCACGTGGGAGGCCTCCGGCAAGTTCGCGGGCGTGGCCTACCGGACCGAGGCGACGGGCGCGCCGGTGCTCGAGGACGCGCTCGCCTGGGTGGACTGCCGGCTGACGGCCGAGCACGTCGCGGGAGACCACACGATCTACGTCGGCGAGGTGGTGGCGGGAGACGCCGTCGAGGGGACGCCGCTCGTCTACTACCGCGGCGGCTACGGCCGCTTCCTGCCGTGATCGATCCGGCGCGCCACGCGGCGGCGCGCGCCGTGGGCGCCCTCGTGGCCGGCGTCGCGCTGGGTGTGGCGGTCACGGCGGGCGGGGCGCTGCTGCTCTATACCGGGATCGGCGTGCTGCCGTCCACCGGCTTCCTGCTTGCCCTGGCCCTCGGCGCGCTGGCCGCCGGCGTCTGGATCGGGCCGCCGGCCGCGCGGGACGGCGCCCCGTCCAGCCGCGGCCGGTGGAACCTCGCGGTCCTCCTCTTCGGCATCGCGGGCATCTACGCCGAGGCCTGGGCGGAGTCCGAGCCACTGCGCCGGAGTGACCTCGGCCGCGCCGTCGCGGCGCTGCTGCTGGTGGCCGCGCCCGCCTACGCGGCGGGCGCGCTGCTCATCGCGCTCGCCGGCCGGGAGCGTGCCGCGCGCGGGCCGGCGGGCTCCGGGCGCAGCGCGCTGCTCGCGCTCGCGGGCGCGGCGGCCGGCGCGCTCCTGTCCACGCTGGTCCTGATCCCGCGGCTCGCGCCCGCGGCGGTGTTCCTGGGCAGCGCGGCCGCGCTGGCGCTCACGGGAGTGTACGAGAGCGTGCTCGGCGCGAGCGGGCGCGCGGGAGGAGGAGCCATGCAGGACAGCGTCGCGCTGGTGACGGGGGTGGGCGGCGAGGGCCAGGTGGGCTGGGCGGTCGCGCGTGCGCTCGCCGCCGCGGGCGCGCGGGTCGTCGCCGTGGCCTTCCACGCGGACACGGATGCGCTGGCCCGCGCCATCGCGGACGCCGCGGGGGCCGGCGAGGTGGTCGGGGCAAACATCGACCTGACGGACGCGGCTGCCGTGGACGCGCTCATGGACGGGATCCGGGACCGGTTCGGCCGGTTGGATGCGGTGGTCAACGTCGCCGGCGGGCTGTCCGTGATGAAGCCCGTCGAGGCGACGACGCCCGAGGAGTGGGACCGGGAGCTGGCCCGCAACGCGCGCACCGCGTTCCTCGTCTCGCGCGCCGCGTTGCCGCTGCTGCGCGAGTCGCGCGGCGCCATCGTGAGCTTCGCCTCGCCCGCGGGGGAGCGGGCCGGCGCGTCGCTCTCCGCGTACAGCGCGGGCAAGGCGGCCGTGCTCGCGCTGACGCGCTCGCTCGCGCTGGAGGAGCGGGGGCGGGTGCGCGTCAACGCGGTGGCGCCGGGGACGATCGACACGGAGCAGAACCGGCGCTCCATGCCGGACGCCGACCGCACGAAGTGGGTGGGGCGTGACCAGGTGGTGGACGCGGTGCTGTTCCTGCTGGGACCCGCGGCGGCGGGGATCACGGGGGAGACGCTCCACGTCGTGGGAGGCGGCATCGCGTGAGTCGCGCGGTCGCGATCGGGCGCGTGGTCGGGACGGAGAAGAAGCCGAGCACGCCCCACGAGTTCCGCTTCTGGACCGGCCCGGAGGCCGGCGTCGGGATCGGCACGCTCGTGAAGGTCGTGGCCGGGGGCCCGAGCCCGGTCACCGTCTATGGCATCGTGGTGGACGGCGCGAGCTGGGGCGAGCGCGAGACGGCGCTCGAGGACTACACGATCCGGGAGGGCGACCCGGCCGGCCGGGGCTCCGCGGGCGCGGCGTCGCCGGAGGTCCGCGTCTACACCGCCGCCGTCCTGCGCCACGAGCCCGCCGAGCCGCTCCGGCCGGTGCCCGCCGGGCCCGTCTACCCGCTCGAGGAGGCGGAGGTGGCGGTGGCGCTTCGGATGGACGCGTACGCGCGCCCGGGCGGCACCGGCATCCCGGCGGGGCTGCACGTTACCGGCGGGCAGGGGAGCCCGATCTTCCTCGACGCCGACTTCCTGCTCGGTCCCGAGGCCGCGCACCTGAACATCACGGGCGTCAGCGGCCTCGCGACCAAGACCTCCGCCGTGCTGTTCCTGCTGGCTTCGCTGTTCGAGCACCTGCCCGCGGAGAAGGGGCGCGTGGCCGCGCTCTGCTTCAACGTGAAGGGGCCCGACCTGCTGTTCCTCGACCGGCCCGGCGAGATCGGCGAGGCGGACCGACGCATGTACGATCTGCTGGGCGTGCCCGCCGCCCCGTTCCGCGACGTGCACTACTACGCGCCCTACAAGGCCGACGGCTACAACCTGAACACGCTGCGCACGCACGAGGCGCTCGAGCATAATGTGGCGCCGCTCGTATGGGGGCTCGAGCAGATCCTGGAGTTCGCGGAAGTGCTGCTCACGCGCGACAATGTGGATGCCAAGGCGGACGCGCTGCTCGAGCTGATTCGCGACCGCGTGGCGGGGCACGATTGGGACGAGGGCACGAGCCGCCGGCACACGGTGCGCACCTTTCAGGACCTCGAGGCCTGGTTCGGCGATGTGCTTGCGGCGTGCGAGCGGCAGAACCTGCAGGTGTGGAAGACGCACCACGTGGCCACGATCCGGAAGGTCCGCAACCGCCTGCTCAACCTGACCACGCGCGCCAAGGGGCTGGTCTCCGACGATGCCAGCGTGAGCGACCTGCCGTGGGGCGAGCTGCGCGACCGCGCGGTCTACGTGGTGGACGTGGCCAACGTCGAGCCGGACGCGCAGGATCTCATCTTCGCGCGCGTCGTGACGGAGGCGCGCGAGCGGCTCGAGTCGAACCGGCTCGGCGTGGACCACCTCGTCGTCTTCGTGGACGAGCTGAACAAGTACGCGCCGGCCGACGGGCTCGACACCTACGTCCGCCAGATGCTGCTGGACGTGAGCGAGCGCGGCCGCTACCTCGGTCTGGTGCTCTTCAGCGCGCAGCAGTTCCGCAGCCAGGTGCACCGGCGCGTGGTCGGCAACGCGGGCACCGCCCTCTATGGCCGCATGGACCTGGACGAGCTCGCCACGCCCGGCTACGCCGTGCTCTCCCAGTCGACGAGGGCCCGGCTCGCCACGCTGCCCAAGGGCGAGCTGATGGTGCGCCACCCGCACTTCACGCAGCCGGTCTTCCTCCGCTTCCCCCGCCCCGCCGTGCTGCCGGGCCGCGAGGGCGTGCGCCGCTTCGAGCCCGCGCACGAGCTGCCGCTCGAGGACGCCGTCGCCCGGCTGCTCCGGCGGCTGGACCGCTCGGTCTCTGCCAACGAGGTGAAGGACCTGATCGCCGGCCGCGACGAGGCCGAGGTGCTCGCCGCGCTGCACCGCACGCAGCAACTCCGCCCCGCCGGCGTGCTGGCGTTCTTCCGGGGCTGTCTTCGCAAGCGCCCCGCCCGCGAGGTGGTGTCCGCTCCCCGGCCCGTGCCGGTGGAGCTGCCGGAGGACCCGTATGCGTAGCCGGCCATGAGGATCGCGCACCTGGCCGACCTGCATCTCGGCTACCGGGCGTACCACCGCATGGGGCCGGGCGGGATCAACGCCCGCGAGCGGGACGTGGCGCAGGCCTTCCGCGCGGCGCTGGAGCGCGTCGTGGCACTCGCGCCCGACCTCGTGCTCGTGGCGGGCGACGTCTTCCATACCGTGCGTCCGTCGAACTCCGCGATCGCCGACGCGTTCCGCCAGTTCGCCTCGCTGCGCGCGCGCCTGCCGGGGGCCCCCGTGGTGGTGATCGGCGGCAACCACGACTCGCCGCGCGCGGTGGAGACGGGCAGCATCCTCCGGCTGCTCGCCGAGATCCCCGGGATCCACGTCGTCGATGACGAGGCGCGCGCGCTCCACCTCGATGGCCTCGATACCTCCGTGCTCTGCCTGCCGCACAACGCGCTGGCCTCCGGCGCGCCGTACGCCATGGAGCCGGATCCGGCTGCGGCCACGAACGTGCTCATGCTGCACGGCACCGTGGTGGGCGGGCTCGCGGACGAGAAGCTGCGCTGGATGAGCGAGTACGGCGGCGCGCGCGTGGAGACGTCGGAGATCCGCCCCGTCGCCTGGGACTACGTGGCGCTCGGCCATTACCACCTGCTCACGGACCTGGCGCCCAACATGTGGTACGCGGGCGCGCTCGAGCGCACCTCCACCAACATCTGGGAGGAGAGCGCCGAGAAGGGGTTCCTCCTCTTCGACACGGACGCCGGGGAGGCCAGCTTCCACGCCGTGCCGACGCGGGAGATGCTGGACCTGCCCCGCTTCTCCGCGCGCGGGCTCGCGCCCGCCGAGCTGGACGCCCGCATCGCCGCCGCCGTCGATGCCGTGCCCGGCGGGATCGCCGGCAAGATCGTGCGCCTCGTGGTCGAGGACGTCCACCGGGAGGTGTTCCGCGAGCTCGACCACCGCCGCATCCGCGACTACCGCGCGGAGGCGCTCCACTTCCATCTCGACGCACGTCGCCCGGAGCGGGCGCATGTCCTCGGTGCCGATCCGCCCGGGCGCCGCCGCACGCTACGCGAGGAGCTGGAGGACTTCCTCTCGGCGCGCTGGCGGCTCTCTTCCCCGGAGATCCGGCGGGACCGGCTCGTCGCCCTCGGCACGTCCTACCTCGACCGGGCGGGGCAGGGCGAGGACGAGGCCCCCATCCCGGAGGGCGCGTAGGCGATGCGGCTGCTCCGGCTCCGGCTGCTGAACTTCAGGCAGCACGCATCGACGGACATCGAGTTCCGGACCGGCCTCACGGGCATCATCGGCCCCAACGGCGCGGGCAAGAGCACCATCCTCGAGGCGATCGCCTGGGCGATCTACGGCTCGTCCGCCGCCCGCGGCACGAACGACACGATCCGCTTCTCGCGCGCGCAAGGACGCGCCCGGGTCGAGGTCGAGCTGGCCGTGGCGCTGGCCGGCCACGAGCTTCGGATCGTGCGCTCCCTTACGAGCGCGGAGGTCTACCTCGACGGCGGACAGAGCCCGGTCGCCAGTGGGATCGGCACCGTCACGCGCTACGTGCAGGAGCGCCTCGGGATGTCCCGCGAGGAGTTCTTCAACACCTACTTCACCGGCCAGAAGGAGCTCCAGTTCCTGGCGCAGATGGGCCCCGCCCAGCGCGGCCGGTTCCTCGGCCAGGTGCTCGGCTACGAGCGGCTGCGCCGCGCCCAGGACCTCGCCCGGGTGCGGCGCAACGAGCTCAGGCACGAGATGGAGGGCGTCCGCTCCTCGATGCCGGATCCCGAGGCGGTGGCCGCCGAGCGGAGCGCGGCCGAGGCGCGGCGCGAGGCGGCCGTCGCGGAGCTCGCGCGCGCCGAGGAAGCGGGCCGCGCGGCGCTGGCAGAGCGCGCGGAGCTGGTGCCCGAGTGGGAGCGGGCACAGGCCGCCCGCGATGGCGCCCGCGAGGCCAGGCACGCGCTCGATGTGGCCAGCACCGGCCTCGCCGCCGCCCGCCGCGACCTGGAGCGGACCCGGGGCGAGCTCGAGGCGGTCGCGCGGGCGGAGGCGGAGCTCGCGCCGCTACGCGAGCGGCTGGCGGAGCTCCCCGCGCTCGCCGAGGAGTGCGAGCGCCTCGCGCGCCTGGCCCGCGAGGCGGAGCGCCGGCGGGCGCTGGAGGAGCAGGGGAAGACGCTCGAGGCGGAGCGGGCGGAGATCGCCGCGCGCCGGGCGAGCCTCGAGCGCGCGCCGGCGCTGCTCGAGCAGTGCCGGGCCGAGGCCGTGGACGTGCGCGCGGAGCTCGCCGAGGCGGAAGCCGGGGCCGCCCGCCTGCGCGACGAGTGGATCGAGCGCCGCCGCGAGGCGGAGACCCGGCTGGACACCTACCGCGGCCGCGCGCAGGACCTCAAGACGCAGCTCCAGCAGCTCCGCGAGGCCGGTCCCGAGGGCACCTGTCCCACGTGTGAGCGGCCGCTCGGCAGGGAGTTCGACAACGTGATCGGCCGCCTGCAGGACGAATGGGAGACGCTCGTCCAGGACGGCAAGTGGCTGAGCCAGCGGGTGGCGCAGCTCCAGGATCCGCCGCCTGAGCTCGCCGCCGCCGAGAAGGAGCGCGTCCGGCTGGCGAAGGCGCTCGAGGAGAAGTCGCAGCGGGTCACCCGCTGCGAGCGCGCCGTGCAGGACCGCGATGCGGCGGAGCGGGAGCACGCCCGCCGCGAGGAGCAGCTGGCCCGGCTGCGCCAGGAGCTCGCCGGCCTCTCCGCCGATTACGATGCCGCGCGCCACACCGCCGCCGACGCCCGCCTCGCCGAGCTGCGCAGCGCGGAACGCGACGCCGCGCGCCTCGAGCAGGCCGCCACCGCCCGCGCCGCACGGGAGGCCGAGCGCGCGGATGCGGAGTCGCGGGCGCGGACCGAGGAGGCCGCCATCGCCGGGCTCGAGGCCCGCCTGGCGTCCAGCCCGTTCGACGAGGAGGCGTTCAGCGCGCTGCGCGCCGCGTACGACGTGGCCGGCGACGCGGTGCGCCGGGCCGAGCTCCACCGGACCGAGTGCAGCGGCGCCGCGAAGGCGGCGGCCGAGGCGCTCGAGGCCGCGCTGCGCGCGGAAGCCGCGCTCCACGAGCGGCAGGCCGCGCTCCAGGCGCTCCGTATCGAGCAGCGCCACCACAGTGAGCTCGACGACGCGCTCACGGAGCTGCGCGGCGAGCTCAACGGCCGCGTGCGCCCCGAGCTCGGCGAGCTGGCCAGCGGCTTCCTCACCGAGATCACAGACGGCCGCTACACCAACCTGGAGATCGACGACAACTACAACGTGCTCGTGCTCGACGAGGGGGAGGAGAAGCCGGTCATCAGCGGCGGCGAGGAGGACGTGGCCAACCTCGTGCTGCGGCTGGCCATCAGCCAGATGATCGCCGAGCGCGCCGGCCATCCCCTCTCGATCCTCGTCCTGGACGAGGTCTTCGGCTCGCTCGACGTCGAGCGGCGCGACAACGTCATCCAGCTCCTGCACCGGCTGGGCAACCGCTTCGACCAGGTCATCCTGATCACCCACATCGAGACGATCCGCGAGGGCCTCGACCACATCATCCGCGTCGACTTCGACGAGCGTGCCGGCGCCAGCCGCGTCGTCGAGGAGAACGCCCCCGAGCCCGAAGCCGAGTTCGCGTGAGGGCGTCGCGCCCGTCCCCGCACGCGGCGACGCCCCGCGCCGCCCTGGCCGCCCTCCTCCTCGCCGCCCTGGTCGCCCCCGGCACCGCAGCACCCCCCGAGCGAGCCCTAGCGACGCTCCCCTTCGAGAGCGCCGACGACCTCATCTTCCTGCGCGCCCGGATCAACGGCCACGGCGCCTGGCTGCTCCTGGACAGCGGCGCGGGCGTGATGGCGCTCGAGCGCGCGCGGGAGCGTGCCCTCGGGCTGCGGGAGCGGGGCCGGCGCATCATCCGCGGGATGGGCGCGGGACCGGTCGAGGCGGGCATGGTGCGGAATGTCGACGTCGCGCTCGGCCCGCTCGATCTGCGCATCGCGACCGCCGTGGCGGTGGGTCTCGACGCGCTGCGGGAGACGGCGGGACACGAGGTGGACGGCGTGCTCGGCTACGAGCTGCTGCGGCGCTGGGTCGTGGCGATCGACTACGCCGCGGGCGTCGTGCGGCTGTACGAGCCGTCCGGCTTCCGCTACGCGGGGGCCGGCACGGTCGTGCCGCTCCGGATCGAGGACGGCCACGCCTATGCGGCGGCGGCGGTGGACCTCGCGGGCTCCGGGGCGCTCGCCTCGCGGGAGTACATGATCGACACCGGGGCGAGCCGCGCCCTCGTCGATCCGGATCTCATCCGGGCGCCCGAGGGACGCGAGACGCTCGGCGGGCTCGGGATCGGCGCGGCACGCTCCGCCCGCCTGGCCCGGGTGCCGGCGTTGCGCTTCGGCGGCGTGCGGTTCGACGGCGCGCTGGGCGTGACCGGCCCGCTGCGCGCGATCGGCGCCGGGCTGTTGCGCCGCTTCGTCGCCTGGTTCGACTACCCGCACCGTCGGCTGATCCTCGTGCCGGGGCCGCACCTCCGCGACGGCTTTCCCGCGGATGCCAGCGGGCTGCTGTTGCTGAGGAGCGGCGGCACGGGGCCGATCGCCGTCCGGGCGGCGCTCGCGGGCACGCCCGCCGCGGCGGCCGGGCTCCGCGCGGGAGACGTGGTCGAGCGGGTGGACGGAGAGGTGGCGACGGAGCTGGGGCTGGACCGGCTGCGCGCGCTGCTCCGCCGCGATGGCGCCGAGGTCCGGCTCAGCGTGCGGCGGGGGGCGGCGCGGTGGGAGGTACGGCTGCGGCTGGCGAAGCTGCTCTGACCGGCCCGCCGGCGGGGGAGGACCTGCTGGCGCGCGCGAGCAGCAGCGCCGCGGCCACGATGAGGGCGATGCCGAGCACGCGCTCGGGCGCCAGGCTCTCGCCCAGCAGGGCGGCGCCCAGCACCGCCGCCACCACCGGCTCGGCCGTGGCCAGCATGCTGGCCGTGCCCGCGCGCAGGTGGCGCAGCCCCGCCAGGTAGAGGACGAACGCGGCGAGCGTGGGCAGCGCGCCGAGCGCGAGCAGGAGCGGGAGCGCGGCCGCCGGCGTGTGCGCGGCGATCCGCCAGGGCGGCGCGGCGAAGGCCATTGCCGGCGCAGCGAACGCGAAGACCCAGAAGGAGGCCCGCATCGGGTCGTGGTTCCGCAGGGCGCGCTTGCTGAAGAGAGTGTAGACGCCGTACAGCAGCCCGGAGCCGAGCCCCATGGCGATGGTGGCGGGCGCGAGCGCCGCCCCGCCGGTCAGAAGCGCCCGCGCGGCGCCGGTCACCAGGAACACCCCGGCCAGCACGAGCGCCAGCGCGCCGAGCTGCGGCGCGCCGAGCGGCTCGTCCTCCAGGAAGCGGGAGAGCACGACGACGAACGCCGGAGCGGTGTAGAGGAGCGCGGCCGCCACCGCCACGGTGGTGCGAGCCACGGTCGCGAAGTACAGCGTCTCGAAGAGCGCGAAGGCGCCGATCCCGTAGGCGGCGAAGAACGGCAGGTCCCGGAGCGGGACGCGGATGCGTGATGGGCCGGCCGCGGCCCAGGCGGCGAGCCCGAGGAAGCCGAGAGTGGCGCGGGCGCTGGCCAGCTCGATCGGGCTCAGGCCGTAGCGGTAGAGCGCCTTGCCGAAGAGGCCGAGGGTACCCCACAGCACCGCGGCGGCGAGCACCAGCGCCACGCCGAGCGCCGGCCGCCGGCCGCCGGCCGCCTTCACTTGTTGGCCAGCGCCGTCCAGACGCCGAGCCGCGCCTCGTGCTTCTCCGCCAGTGCCGCCTGGCCGAGCGCATCGTGCGCCTGCGCGGCGGCCATGTGGGCGTAGGCGTAGTAGTACGGGATCCCCTGGGTCGATGCGTCGACCCAGTGCGTCCACTTGTCGGGGAAGCCGTTGCTGCTCACGAACACGTGCCACAGCAGACTGTCCGTGCGGGGCAGGTCGATGTAGCGGCCCGTCACCACCCGGTACGGGCTGTTCTGCGGCTCGGCCACGATGCCGTTCGCGGCGGACGGCTGCACCGGCCCGTCGTGCAGCTTGAAGGCGACGCCCTGGCGCACCAGGAACTCCCCGACGTTGATGTCGTCGAAGGCCTGCGTCGTCGTGGCGTAGTAGATCGGCCGGTCGCCCATCGAGCTGGTCAGGATCCCCGTCATGAAGATGTCCGCCGGCAGCAGCACCTGCCCGGTCGGGATCGTCGTCTCCAGCCGGTCCGCGTGGAAGACCAGCGGGTTCTGTGTCTGGAACGGCGGCGTGGCCGCGATCTGCTCGATCTGCGCGTCCGTGAGCGGGAGGATGCTCTTGGTCGGCTTCCTCGTCAGCTCGGGGGTGTCGTAGAACGGCGTGCGCGGGTCCGGCACGTACGGCCGCTGGCAGATGATGCGGGTCGGGTCCTGCGCCGCGCTCTCCCCCGGCGGGCAGGGCCGGGTCAGGTCGCGGAGCTGCTTCGTGTACCACGGCGTGTTGAGGTAGCTCATCACGATGACCGTGACGTCCTTGCGCACGCCCTCCACCTCCTGCGCGTACCAGAGCGGGAAGGTGTCGTTGTCGCCGTTCGTGAAGAGCACGCCGTAAGGCTCGACGCTGTTCAGCAGGTTGTACGCCCAGTCGCGCGCCACGTAGTCGCCGGCCCGCGAGGCCCAGCTCCAGTTGACGAACAGCGGGATCGCCGCCACCGCCAGGATCGGCGCCGTGAGCGCGAGACCGCGCCGGCCGCCGCCCTCGAAGCCCTCCGACAGCCGCCTCCACAGCGCCGCGAGCCCGATCCCGGCCCACAGCGCCCAGACCGAGAAGCTGACGATGAAGAAATAGTCGCGCTCGCGGACCTCGCGCATCTCCTGCGAGATCCCCTGTCCCGGATAGCTGTAGCCGTACTTGAAGTTGAGGTAGAAGGTCAGCCCCAGCGACAGCGTGGCGAAGAGCACCACCATGTACGCAAAGCTGATCCGGTCCCGCTTGTAGTGGCTCCAGGCGCCGTAGATCCCGAGCGAGGCGAACAGCAGCGTGAAGAGCGGCCGCACGCCGCCGAACCACGAGGCCTTCCCCGCGATCGAGCGCGCCCACTGCCAGTCGAAGTACTGGATATAGTTGCCGATCTGCGCGATCAGCAGCCCGATGTCGCGCGGCATGCGCGGGTCGATCGGGTTCGAGAACATCGACGGCTTGTCGTATTGCTTGCGCGCGAGCGATTCCAGCAGCGCGTGCCACGTGCTCGGGTTCGCCTCGTTGATCACCGGACCCAGCGAGGCACGGATCGGCAGGAACAGGTGGATCGACAGCCCCAGAACCGCCACCACCGCCGCCGCAGCCCACAGCTTCCAGTTGAGCAGCGTGCGCGGAGCCACCAACAGGATGAACACCACCAGCGCCGGCGCGGCCAGGAACGCCATCAGGTGGTTGCCCACCGAGAGGGCGAGGATGAACACCATGAACAGGATCAGGTTGTCATCCTTGCCCCGTCCCAGGTTGTCCCGCCACCGGAACGCCAGCCAGCTGAGCAGCGCGATCGTGAACAGCGAGACCGTGTAGACCTTCTCGTTCACGTCCGACTGGTTCCACACCGTGAACGCCGTCGCCGACAGCAGCACCGCCGCCGCCGCGCCCACCAGGCGCACCACCCGGTGCTCCGTGTAGTACGAGAGGATCCGGTGCACCAGCAGAAACCAGCACCCGTGCGCCAGCGCGCTCATGGTCGCGCTGAACAGGTTGACTCGCTGCGCCACCGGCAGGCTCGTCCACGACAGCAGGACGTCCCATGCGCGCGCGAGCACCACGAACGTCGGGTTCCCCGGCGGGTGCGGAATCCCCAGAATGTGCGCCGTCGCTATGTACTCGCTCGTGTCCCAGAACGCCGTGGACGGCGAGAGCGTCACGAGGTAGAGGAGCCACACCGCCAGCGCGGCGATCCCCGCCGCCAGGTACGGTGGCCTGTACTCCTCCGCCTCGAGCCGCGCCGATTCTCCCCGCGGCGCCGCCATCGTCCCTGCTGTGGACTTCATTCGTCGTTCCGGCTGTCGGTTGGATCCTGCCTCCGCCGCTTTACCCGGCCCCGCCCCCGCCGTTCCGGCGGAAGCCTGGAAAGATAGACGCTGCAGACGGCGGATTCCAGCCCGGCGCCCGCCGCGCGACCCCGCCCTATACGCCACCCAGCCCGAACCACCACTCCACACCCCGCCCGACGCGGGGACGCGGGGAAACGTCGAGCGGCGCGATCGCGTGCTTCGGCTGCCCGGCGAGGCGGGGGTGGGGGAATCACGGGGGGCGCGCGGACGGGAACGCCCGGCAGGGATCTTGCCCTTTCCACCTCACGGACTCGCACCAGCAGGAGGGCAGCATGCCAGGAACCGACCGGCGAGAGGCCGCCTACAGCGAAGCCCGCAGCGAGCTGCTCCACGAGATGCTCCGCGGCGGCATCTTCGACATGGATGAGCACGAGCGAGGCGAGAACGTCTCGCGCATCGTGCGCCAGCTCCAGGAGAAGCACCCCGAGCTCGACGAGCAGATGACGCGCCGCCTCGTGGGCGAGGGGATGCAGCGCCGCTACGGCGACGCCACCTGGAACGAGTCCGCCCGCAGTCGACGCAGCGCGCCGGAGTAGCCGCGAAGCCCTGTCGCTCGGCGCGACCGGGGGGCGCAAGGGGCCGGACGGGCACGCCCCATAATCGGCGCCCGCGACGCTGTCCGGCCCACCAGTGTCCTTCGGTCCCTGCCGCGGCGTCGCGCCGCCCGCCGGGGCGGCGGCCGGACATTTCTGCGCTCCTGTCGCCTTTCCGCGGACGCTCTCGCACTTATGGCCACTATGCGGCCCAAACTGCCCCGTCGGCCCGCGCCGCCGTCGGCGTGACCGGATTTTGGTGCGCATAGCGACCATTTCTGCAAGCGCAGCTCCCCACCCCTCGACGATCCGGGAGTTTGGTCCGCCGGGCGCGCGCCGCGCGTGGCGCGTACACCTACACCCGGCCCGTCCCGCCACCGGGCGGCGCAAGCCAGCTCGCGTACCTTCCAGCGCATCTGCCTCGGCCGGAAAGAGCCGGATTCGGATTCGGATTCCGCTGCGCTGGATTCGGATTCGTTGAACGGCGGGTGGGGAACGAATCCGATTCCCGAGCTCCGTAGGCAAGTAGCCGCGATCATCGAGTCCTAACAACAAGGCTCGCGAGCCCGTCGTCCCTCGCCCCGCTGTGGCGCGAGCACCTCGGCGCGCCCGTCACCGCGGCGGGCACATGCTACCTTCGCGGCCGGGCCGACCCTCGGTGGCTAAGATGCTTTCTATTTCTCCTCCGCCACTGCTCCAGCAGCAGCCCCCCGCCTTCCAGCACCTCCGCTCGCCACCCGGGCGGCAGCCAGGTCGTCGCGCTGTACTCGGTCACGACGGCCGGCCCCTCGAGGCGGTCGCCGGCCGCGAGCGCCTCGCGCGCGAGCAGCCGGGCGGGAACCGTCTCTCCCCGGTAGGCGACGTCCCGCCGCTCGTTCCCCGGCGTTCCTCGGCCGCCGCGGGCGAGGCGGCGCTCGGGCGCGGGCGGCGCCGGCGCCGTCGCCTCGACGCGCAGGGTGACGGCCTCGATCGGCGCATCGGGACGGGCGTAGCCGTAGCGGGCCTGGTGGGCGGCGTGGAACGATGCCCGCCAGTCCTCGGCGCCGACCCGGAGCTCGTAGCTCTGCCCGACGTAGCGGGCATCCACCATGCGCCGGACGGCCAGCGAGGCGGCCGGGAACCCCTCCACCTCGAGCTGGCGCACGGCTTCCCCGGCGAGGGCATCGAGCTCCGCCTCGAGCCGCCCTCCCTCCGCTTCCTCGGCTCGGAGCAGCAGGGTGCGCGACACGTCCTTCCGCACCGGGGAGACGAGCATCCCGTACGCCGAGAGCACGCCCGGATCCGGCGGCACCAGCACCCGCGCAACGCCGAGCCTCGCCGCCAGCTCGGCGGCGTGCAGCCCGGCGGCGCCGCCGAAGGGGACCAGCGTGAAGTCCGCCGGGTCGTGGCCGCGCTCGACGCTGATGAGGCGAAGCGCGCCCTCCATGGCGGTGTCCGCCACCGCGAGGACCCCCTCGGCGGCTGCCTCGGCCGAGCGGCCGAGCGCGCCCGCCAGCGCCTCGAGGGGCGCCCGGACCGCGTCGCGGTCGAGGCGACGCTCGCCGCCCAGGAAGGCATCCGGGGGCAGCCGGCCCAGCCAGACGTGGGCGTCCGTGACCGTGACGTGGCGCCCGCCGAGGCCGTAGCAGATCGGGCCGGGCTCCGCGCCCGCGCTCTCCGGGCCGACCCGGAGCGCCCCAGCGCCGTCCAGCCGCGCGATCGAGCCGCCGCCCGAGCCGACCGTGTGGATGTCGATCACCGGGACCGCCACGGGCACGCCGCTGATCTGGAACTCGCGCGTGTGCAGCGGGCGCCCGGGGCAGAGCGACACGTCCGTCGAGGTCCCGCCCATGTCGAACGTGATGAGATCGTCGAATCCCGCTTCGCGCGCGCGCGCGAGCGCACCGATGACACCGCCGGCGGGACCCGAGAGCACCGTGTGCACCGCCTCACGCCGCGCCCGCGCGACCGGAATCGCGCCGCCGCCCGAGCCCATGATTCGGACCCGCGCCGCCCCCGACTCCGCGTCCAGCCGCCCCAGGTAGCGGTCCATGAGTGGCGCCACGTACGCGTTCACGACCGTCGTCGACAGCCGCTCGTACTCCCGGTACTCCGGCAGCAGCGCGGACGAGACGGCGATCGGGACGCCGAGCGCCTCGAGCGCCGCCGCCACGCGCCGCTCGTGCGCGGGATCCGCGTAGCTGTGCAGCAGGCAGACGGCCAGCGACTCCACCCCCCGCAGGCGTGTCGCGAGCGCGTCGAGCTCCTGCGCGTCCAGCGGCTCCTCCTCCCGCCCGTCCGGCCCCAGCCGGCCCGACACGCCGTGCCGATCCGCCCGCGCCACCAGCGGCGGCGGCCGGTGCCCGACGAGCGCGTAGAGCTGCGGCCGGGTCTGGCGGCCGATCTCGATGATGTCCTCGAAGCCGCGGTTCGTCACCAGCCCCACAAGCGCGCCGCGCCGCTCCAGCAGCGCGTTCGTGGCCACCGTCGAGCCGTGCACGAGCACGAACGGCGCCTCCCCGCCGAGTCCCGCCGCCGCGCGCACCCGCCGCACCCCCTCGAGCACCGCCGCCGCCGGGTCCACCGGCGTCGACGGCAGCTTCAGCCGGTGCACCACGCCGCCGGCGAGGCAGACCACGTCCGTGAACGTGCCGCCCGTGTCGACCGCGATGATCGCTTGATCCGGCATGCGCCTCGTGGCTGGTTGCAACGTGGGCCGGCCGCGCCCCGGCCGATGCCGGAAGGTTACCCGGCCGCCGCCGTGGCCGGCAAGCGCCGCCACGCGCGCCGCGGCCTGGATTCGGATTCCTTTGGAAGGCGGGAGGCGCGTGGGAACGCGAGCAGGATCGGGGAATGGAGGTCGCCGCGGGCATCGCAATCCCGAAGTTGATCGGAATCCGAGACGAACGGCGCAGTGGCCGCGGTGGCGGCCCGACGAGATCCCGATCCTGCTCGCTATCCGAGATGAATCGGCATCGGGCCGGATCGGGATGCGTCGAGTGCGCGATCGTTCTCGCGCGACCCGTCGGGCCGCGGCCGGACGCGGGAGCCCGTCCCGCCTCGCATTTGACTTCCCCCGCCCCGCCCCGGAGATTTCCGCCGCATGCCGAGCCCCGCCTTCGACCACTTCGTCCGCCTCGCCGCGGGCGCCCGGCTCGTGCCGGTCTGGCGCGAGATCCTCTTCGACACGGACACGGCGGTCACCGCCTACGCCAAGCTCGCGCGGCCGCCCTTCGGCTTCCTGCTCGAGTCCGTGGTCGGCGGGGAGAAGTGGGCGCGCTACACCTTCCTGGGCACGAGCCCGCGCGCCGCCTGGCGCCTCCAGGCCGGCCGCCTGACCAGCAGCTGGACGCCCGCGGCCGGCTGGAGCGAGGCGCGCCGGGTCGAGGATCCGCTCGGCGAGCTCGACGACCTCCTGCGCGCGCACACCATCGCCGACGTGCCGGGGCTGCCCCGCTTCATCGGCGGCGCCGTCGGCTACCTCGGCTACGACGTGGTGCGGACGCTCGAGCGGCTGCCCGACGCGCCGCCGGATCCGCTGGAGCTGCCCGAGGCGCTGCTCCTCTTCACCGACACCGTCCTGGCCATCGACAACGTCTTCGGGAAGGCGCTCGCCGTGGCGACGGTGGACACCCTCGGGGCCGACGCCGGCGAGCTCCGGCGCCGCTACGACGCCGCCGCGCAGCGCCTCGAGACGCTCGTGCGCACGCTGCGCGACGCGCCTCCGCCGCCCGCCCTCCAGCCCAGCGCCGGAGCCGAGCCGAGCTTCCACAGCAGCTACACGCGCGAGCGCTACCAGGCCGATGTCGAGCGCATCCGCGAGTACATCCTCGCCGGCGACGCCTTCCAGGTCGTCCTCTCGCAGCGCCTGGAGCTCCCCCTCGATGCCGCCCCCTTCGACGTCTACCGCGCGCTCCGCTCCCTCAACCCCTCTCCCTACCTCTACTTCCTCGAGCTCGACGGCGTCTCCCTCGTGGGCTCCTCCCCCGAGGTCCTCGTCCGCGTCGAGGACGGCCGCGCCACCGTCCGGCCGATCGCCGGCACCCGGCCGCGAGGCGCCACCGAGGCCGAGGACCTCGCGCTCACCCGCGAGCTCCTCGCCGACGAGAAGGAGAGAGCCGAGCACCTCATGCTCGTCGACCTCGGCCGCAACGACGTCGGCCGCATCGCCCGCTTCGGCTCCGTCCGCGTAAGCGAGTTCATGGCCGTCGAGCGCTACAGCCACGTCCTCCACATCGTCAGCCAGGTCGAGGGCGAGCTGCGCCCCGGCCTCTCCGCCATGGACGTCTTCCGCGCCTGCTTCCCCGCCGGCACCGTCAGCGGCGCACCCAAGATTCGCGCGATGGAGATCGTCGATGAGCTCGAGCCCGTCCGGCGCGGCCCCTACGCCGGAGCCGTCGGCTACTTCTCCTACGGCGGCGCGAGCATGGACACCGCCATCGCCATCCGCACCCTCGTCGCCGCTGGCGGCCGGGCCTTCGTGCAGGCCGGCGCCGGCATCGTCGCCGACAGCATCCCCGAGCGCGAGTACGAGGAGACGCTCGCCAAGGCCCGGGCGCTCCTGCGCGTGCTCGGATCGCTGCGGAGGGAGTAGAGGCCCGCGTGCGGGCAGGTGTGGGCGGCGGGGCGGAGCGAATTCGAATCCAGCGGCCGCAGGCCGCGGAATCCGAATCCGAATCCGGCTGTTGCCGCCGTGACAGGTGCGTCAGGCCTCGAGGCCGTCTCGCCACCCCGAGCCCCGAGCCCCGAGCGATTCTGTAACACGACCGACGGCCGGAGCGAATCTGTCACATTTCCCCGACCTTGCACGTTATGGCAGCGATGCTTCCGGCTGCCACCACCGTACTGGATGCCGCGCGGTCCGCCCCGCGCGGCGGCGGCCACAGGGGCTGGGCCGGGGGGCGAGAGGGCTCGGAACGGGCGCGGCCACGTCCCTTTCGAGCCAGGACGGGTTTCTTGACAGGGCTGGAAACCCGCGCTACTCTCGACCCGGCTTTGCCTCTTCTTGCCGGAAATCGCAGCTCGCGACAGGGCCCTGGTCACGGAGCCGTCCGCCGCCGCACAACGGGGGACGTTCGAACTCCGGGCCGGAGTCATTTCGGGACGTCAGTTCCAAGTTCACTCGACTGGAGGGACCGCATGCGCATCTCAGTTCGGGGCACCGGGCCTCTGGCCTCCCTCGTTCTGCTGCTCCTGGGCCTGGCCATGCCGGCGGGCGCACAGCAGACGACGGGGAAGGTGCAGGGTCGCGTGACCGACGTGGGTGGCCAGCCCCTGGCAGGGGTGCAGGTCATCGTGGTCGGGACGGGTCTCGGCAACCTTACGGATCAGCAGGGCTTCTACTTCATCAACAACGTGCCCGCGGGCGTGCAGGACATCCAGGCCCAGTTCATCGGATACCAGACGACGACGGTGCAGGGCCAGCGGATCACGGCCGGCTACACCACGACCGTGGACTTCAAGCTGGCCCAGCAGGCGGTGGCGCTCAAGGCGATCACGGTCCAGGGCGAGCGCAACCCGCTGGTGCCGCGCGACAAGACGGTCTCGGGCTCGATCGTGACCGGCGACATCGTGCGCCAGCTGCCCGTGGACAACGCGAACGCCGTGATCGCCCTCCAGCCGGGCGTGATCAGCTACGGCGGGCAGTTCGTGATCCGCGGCGGCCGGCCGGGCGAGGCTTCGGTGTACGTGGACGGCGTGCTGGTCCGCAACTTCGACCGCGGTGAGCAGGGCAACGTGAGCGTGGACCTGAGCGGGCTCGAGGAGGTCAACGTCCTCACGGGCGGCTTCGGTGCCCAGTACGGGCAGGCGCAGTCCGGGGTGATCAACTACGTCACGCGGACCGGCGGCACGCGCACGAGCGGCGCCTTCAACTTCGGCACGGACGAGTGGGCGCCGAACAGCGAGCGGTGGGGGTGGAGCGTCCTGCACGCGAACATCGACGGGCCGCTGGTGAAGAACCTCCTGACCTACCAGATCGCGCTGGGGGCGCAGGGCATGCGCGACCGGAGCCCGCAGTTCACCGACATCGCCGGCCCCGAGGGGATTCCGGTCCAGCAGCACTACTTCCGGCCGACCGGCATGCAGGCGCTGGCGGGCGGCGATTCCGCCATGAGCTACGAGGAGATCACCGGCCTCGGGCCGCGCCGGCCGTACAACAACGGCGACGTCTACAACGCCACCGCCGGCCTGCGCTTCAGCCCGAGCAGCTACACCAAGATCACGGTGACCGGTGTGGCCGGCCGCAGCCAGGGGCTGAACTTCAACTCCGGCTACCAGTTCCGGCCGTGGTCGTTCGGCGCCTACCGCAACACCAGCGACCTGGCGCGCGTCGGCCTCGAGCAGATCCTCTTCCAGAGCGCCAACAGCCAGGCGGTGCTCCGGATCAATGCCGCCTATCAGAACGACCAGCACCGCAGCGGCGTGCGCGCCGACACCACCGGTCTCGAGCCCTCCGGCCCGGACTTCCTCGGCTTCCGCTTCAGCAACTACAAGCTGATGTTCGAGAACGTGACCCCGGAGATGTTCCTCACGCGCGTCAACTCGATCCGCGCGGGTGCCAGCGCCCTGCCGTTCTATCCGGCCTACACGCTCGACTGCGGCGGCCACCCGTGCACCAAGGCGGAGGCCACGGACAGGTTCAACGGCGTGAACGGCACCGACACGCCCTACGGAATCCTCGGCCCGAGCCCGTTCAGGACGACCGGCTTCGGCGACGGCCTCTACTACTCCGGCGAGAAGACTTATAGCCTGGACGCCAGCCTCGACCTGCAGGCCGGCCGCTTCAACCGCATTGGCGCCGGCGTCCAGTACTACAAGAAGAACGTCGGCCACATCAGCGTCAGCAACTACAACACCACCTTCCAGGACGTCTACGCCGTCAAGCCGACGATCGGCGCCGGCTACCTGACGGATCGCCTCGACCTGGGCGAGATGGTGCTCGACCTGGGGCTGCGCCTCGACTACTACTCGAGCGACGCCAAGTACCCGGCCGCGCCCGGCGTCGTCTACCCGTTCGAGCCCGACGCCTCGACGCTGCAGTACTGCGAGTCGCCGCCGCCGGCCGGCCAGATCACCTGCACGCCCAAGCTGATCGGCCAGGACAACCTCTGGAACCTGAGCCCGCGTCTCGGCGTGGCGTTCCCGATCAGCGACGCGACGAACTTCCGCCTGAGCTACGGGCACTTCTTCCAGCTGCCCTCCTTCGTCAACCTCTACGATGGCATCAATACCGACCTCAACTCGACGAACACCAACCAGCTCTACGGCCGGCCCATCCCGGCCATGCGCACCGTGCAGTTCGAGGTCGGCGTGACGCACCTGTTCAACCCGACCACGGTGCTCGACGTAACGGCGTACAACAAGAACAAGCAGGCCGACGCCACCTACCGCATCCAGAACTTCAACCTGCCTCCGTCCTACGGCGGGCCGACCGACATGCGCGTCCTCACCAACCTGGACTTCGGCGCGGCCAAGGGCGTCAACGTCCGCCTGACGCGCCGCTACGGCCAGTTCTTCACGGCGATCCTGTCCTACAGCTTCCTGGACTCCAAGGACACCGGCTCCGATCCGACCAGCTACGTCTACACTTTCGGCCGCTTCACGGACCCGGTGACCGGCGCGGCGCTCTCGCCCGCGCAGGCAATGCAGAACACGGACTTCGACATCAACCACCAGTTCACCATCGAGAGCACGGCCAACCTCGGCAAGGACGTGCTCAGCGGCACCGGCTGGAACCCGCTGCTCCGCAACACCAACCTGTCTCTCACCTTCCTCGCGCACAGCGGGCTGCCGTGGACGACCTCGAGCAGCGTGGGCGCCAGCGGCACCGGCGGCAGCGGCGCGCGCTTCACCGAGCTCCAGAACTCCTCGCGGATGCCGTGGTTCTCGAACGTCGATGGCCGCTTCACGCGCGGCTTCACCCTGGCCGGCAGCCGGCTCGCGGCGTACCTCGAGGTCCGCAACATCCTGAACACCCGCAACATCACCAATGTCTACGGCTACACGGGCTCGCCCACGAACCCCGGCGCCCCGGCGGTGCTCACCGCCGAGCTGTGGAACGGGACGCCCAGCGGCCCCCTCGACGTCGGGACCGGAACGGCCTCCGAGCAGCTCCAGAAGCAGCGGCAGCAGCAGATGCTCGCCGTGTACGGGCTCGCGGACGCGGACCCGAGCACGCTCAGCGTGGCCGAGCAGAAGAACATCGGGCTGCTCCAGTACGTGAACACGCTCGGGCTGCCGGGCAACTACAGCGCGCCGCGCCGCTGGCGGCTCGGCATCGAGTGGACGTTCTGAGACTTCCCAGCGGTGGCCGGGCTGCACGCCCGGCCACCGCCATTCAAGGAGAAACTCCGACATGAGGCCAATTGTGAATGCGGCGATGCGGCTGGCTAAGCGCGTGCTCGCGGGCGGCGTGCTGGTGGCGGCGCTCGCCGGGCCGGCGGCCGCGAAACCGGGGAAGCCGGGGAAGCCGAACCCGAAGTCCCCGTTCAACCTGAACGCGGCCACGACCACCCTGCTCAACGGCAACGAGTGGTCGTGCGGCCTGGACAATCTGGGCGACATCTGCGTCAACCCGGCCGGCAGCTCGGTCGGCGGCGGCGGCTGGTGGCCGCAGGGCACGCAGAACCAGTACATCTTCAACACCGGGCTCCAGCTCGGTGCCATCGTCGGTGCCGACGGCGGCGCCTGGGCCGGGGACACCATCGCGGACCACTTCTTCGACGCGTACGGCGCCTTCAACTCCGGCGTGCCGATCACCAACATCTTCCTGTCGAGCGACCCGGCCGACCTCGACTCCTGGCCGCAGGACTGCTACCTGACCAATCCGGCCACGGGCGAGCAGGTGAAGACGCTCGGGCAGTTCGACAGCTGCGTTCAGTACTGGGACGCGGACCCCAAGAAGGGCTTCGCCGACGGCCACCCGATGGGCCTCAAGGTCGTGCAGCACTCGCTCGAGTGGGCGTACTCGACCAACAAGGACATCATCTTCTTCATCTTCACCTTCACCAACGTCAGCAACGACCCCGGCTTCCTCGCCCGCGTGCCGGACGCGCCCGCCGGCGGCTTCACGCTGACCAACATGTTCGCGGCCTTCGGCGCCGACCCGGATGAATCCGCGGACGAGGCGGGCGACAACTACGCCACCGTCGTCCCCGACCAGAACATGGGCGTGAACTGGCAGTGGGACTTCTCGGCCCCGGATTTCGTGCCCTATCCGCCCAACTTCGATGCCGCTCCGGGCTTCTTCGGCGTGAAGTTCCTGAAGGGGCCGCCGAACACGGCCGACACGGCGATCATTCGCAGGATCGGCGCGGTGGTGGATACGGTGCAGCCCGGGCAGCCGCTCGGGATGACCTTCTTCTCGGTCAACACGAACGGCGGCGCGTTCCCCGACCCGACCACGGCGCACCAGGCCTACCGGTACGTGTCCGGCCACCTGAGCGCGGCTGAGCAGCAGGCCTGCTCCCCGTTGCCCGGGGTTTGCTACGTGGACCTGGCCTCGCGGGCGGACACCCGCTTCATCGAGTCCTCCGGGCCGTTCAGCCTGAAGCCCGGCGAGTCCGCGCAGATCGTGGTGGCCTACGTCGCCGGCGCACCCGTGCCGGGCACGTACGTGAAGGGCACGCCGATCCCGATCGGCAGCGTCGCCGACACCACGCGGCCGATCGAGAAGGTGATGGGGCGGGGCTACGACCAGCCGTTCCCGAGCCTCTTCACCAACGCCCGCAACGCGCAGGCGATCTTCGACGCCGGCTTCATCCTGCCGGGCGCGCCGCCGCCGCCGAACGTGACCGTCGTCCCGGGCGACCACCAGAACACGGTCATCTGGGATGCCGCGCCCGTAAACCTGGCCGATGCGTACTACCAGATCGCGTCGCAGCAAACGATCAACGGCGAGCCGAACCCGCTCTACAACCCGGCCTACCGGGAGCACGACTTCGAGGGCTTCCGCGTCTACCGCAAGACGAGCGCGAGCGACCCCTGGACGCCGATCGCGCAGTTCGACCTGGCGAACGGGATCACGCAGGAGGTGACGCCGCTCACGAAGGCGCTCAACCTGAATGGCGACACGATCGTGATCGTGGCCGACACGGCCAGTGTCTGCCGGGCCGGCACGGCCAGCGAGCTGGGGCTGGGCGCGAACTTCGCCGGCTGCGCGGCGGAGACCGGGCTCAAGTTCGCCATCGTCGACAAGGGCGGCCCGTTCCCCGATCCGTCCGCGGGCCCGGGGCTGGTGAACGGGCACACCTACTACTACGCGGTCACGAGCTTCGACATCAACTCGCCGCTCAGCGGCCCGAGCTCGCTCGAGTCCGCGCGCGTGCTGTCCAACGAGGCCGCCGGAACCCCGCGCGCGAATGCGGCCGGCTTCGTGGCGGCGGATGTGTCGGCACCGACCCTCATGGGCGGTGGAAAGGCGCTGGACCCGAGCGCGACTGTGACCATCGACCCCTCGGCGGGGACCTTCTCCGGCCCGCAGCCCGCGAGCAACGGTCTCAACATCAACCTGGACGTGTACGACCCGGCGGCGATCCCGCAGGGTAACTTCTCCGCCGCCATCGATTCGGTGATCCCGATCAACGATGCGGGCGTGACCTTCGTCGGCGGCCACACAATGACCTCCGGCGGCAATGCGCTGGGCGCGGCCACGATCTACTACTCTACCGTGACCACGCCGGACACGAGCTACCAGGTCCGGACGGAGGTCCAGAGTCCGTTCGGCTACTACACGGCCGGCGAGGCGAACGTCGACATTGCGAACGCGCCGGTGGCCGGAAAGGGCACGAACCACTACGCGGGCAACCTGCACGCTTGGTTCGACTACGGCTCGCAGATCTACAACTCCGGCTCGGAGGCGGTAGGCTGGCTGCGCGCCGGGCAATGGCCGGATGGTTCCGGCGGCTCGCGCTGGTTCTCCGGCTCGCCGGAGGCCAACCCCACGCTGGCGCAGGCGGCAGGCAGCCTGCCCGGTGTGGACTCGATCGTCAACCTGGCCAGCCAGTACGGCGCCAACGCCAACCTGCGTTGGCAGGTCTACCTGATGTTGACCGTGTATCACGCGGCGGACTATGAGATCACCTGGGGCGACAACGGCTCGATCAGTCAGGTGATGGATCTGTCGAACAACACGGAGGTCCAGTTCAACCCCGAGTTCCGGGGCGGGACGTGGGGCTTCCTGCCGGACGGCTCCGGTGACGGGATCCTCTCGTTCGGCGACTTCTGGACCATCAGCCCGCTGGCCGAGTGGTGGTGCGCGCCGGACGTGAACTGCATTCCATTCGCGCAGCTGAAGCAGACGGCGACCATCATGCCGATCTCGATGGCGCCGCCCTCGGGCTACAACCTCGACACCTCGGGCTCCGACGCCACAGGCTTCGGCCTCTACATCGGAGGCGAGGAGTACCTGTTCAAGACGAGCTCGCTGCCGACTTCGGGGACGAAGTGGGTGCTGCGCACCTACGAGGGCAAGGTCGCGCAAGCCGATGATGGGACGTACTCGTGGTCGGCCAATACGCTCCGTTCGCCGACAGTCCCCGGGCTGTCCGCGCAGGTGTCGGTCAATGCCGCGGCCACCGTTGACCTGGCTACGGCCGACCTGAGCAAGGTGCACACGGTTCCGGACCCGTACTACGTGACGAACACGCTGGAGACCAACCAGCTGCAGAAGAAGCTGATGTTCGTCAACCTGCCGCCGCAGGCGATCATCCGGATCTACTCGCTGTCCGGGACGCTGATCGCGGTCGTGAACCACGACGACCCGTCCGGCGGCGGGCAGGAGTTCTGGGACCTGCGTACCCGTAACCAGCAGTACGTGGCGAGCGGCGTCTACTTCTACCACGTGGAAGCGCCGGACGGGAAGACGAAGGTCGGCAAGTTCACCGTCATCCAGTACGCCCAGTAAAACCGGATCCGGGGGCGGGGCGGCCCGCCCCCGGGTCAACAGGAGGAGACCATGAGGAAGGTACTGAAGAGCGGCGCGCTCGCCGGCCTGGCCCTGCTCTGCGCGGGATTGCCGCTCCGCGCGCAGGGGACGCAGCCGGAGAACAACATCCCCTACGGCACGCGCGGGGGCGAGTTCCTGCTCCTGCCGGTCGGGGGCCGGGGCACGGCCATGGGGATGGCGTTCGATCCGCTGGCGAACGACGTCACGGCCATGTTCTGGAATCCGGCCGGGCTCTCGCTCATGCCGGGGGCGGGCGCGGAGGTGAGCCGGATCAACTACCTCGCGAACACGAGCTTCACCTGGGCCGGGCTCGCGATGCCGATGGCCGGTGGCGACGTGGCGATCGGGCTGCAGATCGGCGTGTTCGGCTTCTCGGACCAGCCGGTCTACACCGTGGACCAGCCGGACGGGACCGGGCAGACCTACTCCGTGTCCGACACGTATGTCGGCGCGACGTACTCGCAGCAGTTCAACGAGCGGTTCAGCTTCGGCGCCACGGCCAAGTTCATCAACGAGAGCCTGGCGAGCGCGCACGCGTCCACGGTCGGCGCCGACTTCGGCGCGAACTACCACGCCCGGATCGGCGGCCGGATGATCCGCGGCTCCTTCACCGTCACGAACATCGGCGGCACGCTGAAGCACAGCGGGCCGGCGCTGGACACGACGCTCACGGGAGGCTCGGCGGTCGAGTTCCGGACGAAGGGCTTCGAGCTGCCGTCGTCGTTCCGGGTGGGGCTCGCCTACGATCTCCTGAACTCGTCGAGCAACCGGCTGACGGCCTCGGGCGAGTTCCTCCAGCCGACGGCCGCCGACATCAGCGGCGCCTTCGGCGCGGAGTACGCGCTGAGCCACGTGGGCGGGAGCGGCTTCAACGCTGCGCTGCGCGGCGGCTGGAACATGCAGACCGACAAGGGGTTGGATGTAGCCGGGTCGACGATGAACGGCGCCGGCAACGCCGGTCTCGCGTTCGGGCTCGGCGTCGGTTACGACTTTTCCAAGACGAGTTCCTTCGGATTCGACTACGCCTGGCGGAGCGCGGGGCTGCTCGGGAACGAGAACCTGTTCAGCCTGAACGTGCACTGGTAGCAGACGGGTCCGAGGGTCCAGCACCCGAGGAGTCACAGATGGAGCAGGTAACGCGGGCATCGGAGCTGGGATGCCGCGTTCGCCGCGCGGGCAGGTGGCTGGCCGTTCTCACGGCCGCCACCTGCCCGTTTGGCGCGGCGGTCGCAGCGCAGCAGCCCAGCGGGCTGACCGTCAAGACCTACCGTTTCTGGCGGCCCCACGACATCACGATGGTCGAGACGTACGCCAACGTGCCGTGGCGGGCGCTCACCTTCGCGCAGGCCGGCGCCCAGGCGACCGCCCACTTCGAGACGACCCTCGAGGTGAAGGATGCACAAGGCACCGTGCTGGCCACGCAGTCGTGGGCCGACTCGGTGCGCGGGGCGGCGCTCTCGAGCGCCGGGATGATGCGGGCGAGCTCGATCGAGCACGGCACGCTGAACCTCAAGCCGGGCCGCTACGTGTTCACGATGCGGGTGAAGGACACGGCCAGCGGAAAGGTGGTCTCCGGCGTCGATACGGTGGAGGCGTTCGCGAGCGAGCCGCGCCACAGCGACCTGGTGGTGGCGGCGTCGATCGCGTCGCTGTCTGCGGATTCCGCGGCGCCGGCCGCGGCGCTGCGGCGGGGCGAGCTCGTGGTGCTGCCGAACCTGGAGGGCGCCGTGACGGCCGAGCAGCCGAACGTGCCCCTCTTCGCTGAGCTGTACAACTCCGCCGCGCAGCCGGAGACGGCGCAGGCGGTGGTGCGGATCACGAGCGACGCCGGGTTCCACCACGAGACGCCGCCGCGCGTCCGCATCGTGGAGCCGGGGATCGGCGTCGAGGCGCTGGCCATGAACCTGACCGGGCTCCCGCCCGGCGACTACGAGCTGCACCTCGAGTGGAAGTATGCGAACGAGACCGCGGCGGCGGGGCAGCCGATCCGCATGCTGCCGATGGGCGCGGGCGAGGTCACGCTGGCGGCCCCGGATGCATACGACGCCATGGACGTCGCCCAGCTCGACAGCGTCTTCGGCCCCCTGCGTTACGTGGCCACGGACGACGAGAAGGCGGCCTTCGACCTGGCCAAGGACGCGGGCTCGAAGCGCAGGGTGCTGCGCGAGTTCTGGACCGCGCACGCCAAGGCCGCGGGGGAGGCGCCGGCTGAGTTCAAGTCGGAGCTCGAGGAGCGAGTCCAGTACGTGAACCGCAACTTCCGGCCGCCGGCCGCCCGGAACCGGAAGAAGCCGGTGCAGGGGTGGCAGACGGATCGTGGCCGCATCTACATCATGCTCGGGGCCCCGGCCGACAAGATGGTCTCGCAGGAGCGGGGCGGCGCCCTCACCAGGCGCTGGGAGGCGTGGAAGTATGCCCAGGGCCGCGGCGACATCTACCTGTTCGTGGACGTCTCCGGGTTCGGCCGCTACGAGATGCTGTACACGACGAACCCCTACATTCCGTCGGATCCGAGCTGGCAGAACTACCTCGGCCGCGAGGACCTGCAGCGGCTGCAGGCGTTCTAGGCGCGCGGGGGCGCGGGGCTCAGGGCTCGGAGAAAGGGAAGGGTGGGGCGGACCGCCGTCCGCCCCACCCGTGTATCAGCAGGATGATGGCACGTTCCCGCAGCGCGCTCGCCGCGCTCGTCCTCCTCCTC
The DNA here is from genome assembly GCA_963708135.1 of uncultured Gemmatimonadales bacterium. Classification (GTDB taxonomy): domain Bacteria; phylum Gemmatimonadota; class Gemmatimonadetes; order Longimicrobiales; family RSA9. The sequence goes on from OY970192.1 coordinate 4,704,538, forward strand.
GGCGCCGCCGCCCCCACCCTCGCCCAGTCCCCGCCGGACAGCGCCCGGGCCCGTGCGCAGTACGAGCGCGGCGTGGCGCTCCTGGCGAAGGGCGACGCGCACATCCCCTCGCCGGGCGACATCCTGCGCGGCCTCACCTTCTGGCAGGACTTCCTCTCTGCGATCGGCAGGGACCACGTGGCCGGCGCCCGGCGCGCGTTCGGGGCGGCCCTCGAGGCGGACCCGGCGTTCGCCCCCGCGGCCGTCGAGCTGGGCAAGCTGGCGCTCGCCTCGCGCGACCCGGACGACCTGGCCGGGGCCGCCGCCGCGCTGGACCGGGTGGCGGCCGCGCCGGACGCGACGGCCGAGACGCTGCGCCTCGCGTCGGAGGTCGCGCTCGCGGTCGGAGACAGCGCGGCCGCGGGCGCGCGGGCGCGGGCGTACGCGACGGCGCCCGGGCGCGACGCGTCGCTTGCGGGCCTCGACCTCGCGCGCGCGGAGCTGGAAGCCGGGCGGGCCGCCGAGGGCTGGGCCGCCTACACGGCGGGGCTCGACTCGCTGACCGACGCCGGAGCGGACGCCTACCTCGCCGACCTTGGGCCGCTCTCCGAGGACGCGAGCGCCGCGGACTGGCAGAGCCTCCCGCTCGGCGGCAGGGCCACGTGGCTGCGCCACTACTGGGTGGCCCGCGCCGCGGCGGCGGGGCGCACCCCCGCCGCCGTGCTGACGGAGCACGAGCGGCGGCTGCGCTTCGCGCAGCAGCATTATCCGCGGACCAGCCGGCGGGCCGTGACCGCGGCGACGCCGGACGCGGTCGCCCACGCCGTCGCCTCCGGGCTCGACGACCGGGGCATCCTCTACGTCCGCCACGGCGCGCCCGACCGAGTCGTGCGCACGCCGGTATCCGGGTGCGCGCCCCACGAGAGCTGGCTCTATCAGGCCGACGGCGGTCCCCTCATCTACCACTTCGTGTCGCTCAACCGCGCCAACGAATACGTGCTCGTGGCCGACCCCCTTGCCGGCTGCGGCGATGGCAGCGCGCGCGCCCGGGAGCTCGGGGCGCTCGCGGACCTCGACGGCCGCTACGCCGCCCTCGAGGCGCAGGCGAACCTGGCCGGTGTGGGCGGCACGCGCAGCGTCGCCGAGGAGTTCAACACCGATCTCGCCAGGCTGGTCACGGAGCGGCGGGGCGAGGCGATCGAGGGCCTGAGGGAGAGCGGCTACAGGCCGCGGGCGAAGGACGTGGTCTCGTTCTACTACGACACGTACGCGTTCCGCGGCGCCTCGGGACGGACGGACCTCGTGGCGGCGCTCGCCATACCGGGCGGCGCGCTCCGCGGCCGGGAGGCCGGACAGGGTGTGCGCTACGCCGCCGACGTCGCCTTCGCGGTGCTGGACACCGTCACCGCCGGTACCTGGCAGTCGGACACCACGCTGGACTTCATGGCGCCGCGCGCCTTCGGGGCGCGGGAGAACCTGCGGGTCGCCGTCGAGCTGCCGGTGCCGCCCGGCCGCGCCTACGCCGACCGCGTGAGCGTGCGGTTGCCCGGGCAGGACGCGGAGGGCGGCTACGGCGGCGCGCTCGCCGTGCCGAGCTTCCGCGGGGACACCCTGATGGTGAGCGACCTCGTGCTGGCGGAGCCCGCCGGCCACGGCTGGCGCCGCGGCGGCGTGGAGCTCGGTCTGGTCCCGCCCCGGCAGTACACGCGCGGGCCGATCTCTCTCTTCTACGAGCTCTACAACCTGCGGGCGGACTCCACGTACACGACCCGGATCCGCGTCATCTCGCTCGGCGGAAAGGATCTGTTCGGCGCGCTGAAGCGGCTCTTCACCGGCGGCGGCGCCGCTCTCTCGGTCTCGTTCCGCGACGTGGCGCACCCCCGCTCCGACGGCACCGTGCAGGTGCTGCGGCACGTGGACCTCGGCCAGCTCTCGCCTGGCGCGTATCGGATGGAGGTCGAGACCCGCTCAGGCGGGCGGACGGTGCGGAGGGAGACGGAGTTCCTGGTCAGGAAAGAATAACGAACAGGCACACAAGGCCGGCGGCGGGAGCCGGTCGAGTGCCGGTTTTCCATTCGGCGAGGGGCGCCGCCGTTCATCCGTTCTTTCCGTTCTCGCCGCGCCTGCAGGCGGCGAGGCCCTCGAACAGGCGATCGAACTGCTCGGGCCGGTGCGCGGCGGTGGCGCAGAGGCGCAGGCGCGCGAGTCCCGGCGAGACGGCGGGGTAGGTCACGGCGGAGACGAACACGCCGCGCGCCAGGAGCTGGCGGGCCCAGTGGTAGGCGCGCCATTCGTCGCCGAGCAGGACGGGGATGACGGGTGTCGTCGAGGGGCCGGTGGGCAGCCCCAGCTCGCGCAGGCCGTCGCGCAGCCGGCGGCTGTTCTCGTGCAGGCGGCGCACGTGCTGCGGCTCGTCCTGGATGATCCGGATCGCCTCGAGCGCCGCGGCGGCGTTGGCGGGCGTCATGGCGGCGGAGAAGATGTAGGGGGCCGAGCCGTGCTGGATGTAGATCCTGAGCGGCAGCGAGCCCGCCACGAAGCCGCCGGAGGAGGGGATGGCCTTGGAGAGGGAGCCGGTCAGGATGTCGATGGAGGTGGGGTCGATGTCCTGGGCCTCGCAGATGCCGCGGCCGGTAGCGCCCACGGCGCCGATGGAGTGGGCCTCATCGACGAGGAGGAAGGCGCCGTAGCGGTCCTTGAGGGCGATGAGATCGGCGAGGGGCGCCTCGTCGCCATCCATGCTGAAGACGGAGTCCACGGCGACGAGGATGCGACCCTCGCCCTTGTTGCGGGCCTGGCGCAGCCGTCGCTCGAGGTCGGCCATGTCGTTGTGGCGGAAGCGGTGCGTGCGGCAGCCGGCCATGCGCACTCCATCCTGGATGCTCTGGTGCGCATACTGGTCGAGGAGCGCGAGGTCGTCCGGTCCGAACAGCGAGGTGATGGCGGCCACGTTGGCGTCGTAGCCGGAGGCGAAGGTGGCGGTGGCCTCGTGGCCGAGGAAGTCGGCCAGGGCGCGCTCGAGCTCGAGGTGGAGCTGGAGCGTGCCCGTGAGCAGGCGCACGCCTCCCGTCGAGGTCCCGTAGCGCTCGACGGCCTCCTTCACGGCCGTGGCGAGACGAGGATGCCCGATGAGCCCGAGGTAGCTGTACGAGGAGAACATCACGAAGCCGGTGCCGAGCGCCTCGCTCTCGGGGCCGGCCGCGCGGGAGAGCGGCACCTGGTACGTGTAGAGCGACTCCGGCAGGCCGGCGGCGAAGAGGTCGAACCACCGCCGTACGTTGGCGGTGTCGAGCAGGGAGCCCGGCTCGATCAGCGTATCGACGCTCTTCCCCTCGAAATAGCCGAGGAACGGGTCGCGTGTGAAGTCGTCGAGGCGCTCAGCCGCCGGGCCGGAACGCGACTTTGATGGAGCCGTGGCCGCCCTTGTCGAGAGCGGCTCTGATCGCGGCACGATAGTCCTCCAGGGCGAAGACGTGGGTCAGCATGCCGAGCGCCTCGAGGCGGTCCCGCCTCATGAGCTCGAGGGCGGCATCGTAGATGTCGGTGTCGCGGCCGCCGAACGGGGCGAGCCCGTACGCAAAGACGCCCGCCACGGTGATCTGTCGGTACCACACCCGGGTCCAGTCCACGGCCAGCTTCGCCGCGGCGCCCACCAGGACGAGGCGGCCCGCCTCGCGGACGAGGGCCAGCGCGTCGCCGGCCGTCCGCTGCGTCCCGACCGTGTCGTAGACCAGCGACGGTCCACCCTCGACGAAGCGCGGCGCCAGCGTGGGCCGGTAGGCGCGGGCATCCGGCAGCGCGGCGGCCCACGCGTAGACCTCCTCGCGGGTGGAGAAGATCGGCCCCGCTCCCGCCCGCTCGGCCAGCGCCCGCTGCGCCGGATGGCGCGCGAGCACGGCGACCGGGCCCGTAAAGCCCGTGAGGCGCAGCGCCTTCACCGTGAGCGCCCCAATGCTGCCGGCGCCGATCACCAGCACGACATCGTCTTCCGCGGGCGGGTGCAGCAGCACCGGCCGAAGCGCCGAGACGAACGGGTCCGCCAGAACGGCCGCCTCCTCGGGCAGCTCCCCGGTACGGTGCAGCTGGCTGCGGTGCGCCACGAAGGAGGCCGACCAGCCGCCGCCGACGGCGGGGCAGTAGCCGATCATCGGTCCGGTGCCAATGGCGCCGTCGGTGGTGCGGCGGCAGAGCCCGTACTCGCCGCGGCCGCACGCGGGGCAGACCGGATCGAGCCCTCGCTGGGCGCAGGCGAGCATCGGGTTCACGATCACCGCGTCGCCCGCCCGCCACTCGCCCGCCGCGCTCCCCGCCTCCGCCACCCGTCCGATGTTCTCGTGGCCGAAGGTGAAGGGATAGGCGCCGAAGGGCTCGAGCGTGAACGAGTCGTGCGCCGTTACGGCGGCAAGGTCGCTGCCGCAGATCCCGCTGAGCGTGGTCTCGATCCGCACCCAGTCCGGGCCGGGCAGCGCGGGCGGATCCACCTCGTCGAACGTCACGCAGCCGAGCGGGCCCAGCGCCATGCCGGGGCGGTGGCGAGCGGTCCAGCGGGTCCACAGATACCGCACCGGCCGGTAGTGGAATCGGATCGCCCGCATTCTCGCTCCCGCTGGTGTGTCACGCCGCCCACGAGCGACGCCCGCAGCTCCCTTTGAATCTCGAAAAGCTAGGGGACGCGCGCGGTGCGGACAAGGCTCCGGGGCCGGGCGGGGGGCGGGACGAGCCCCGGAGTGGGAGAGTGGGGGAGCGGGAGCTGCGACCTGCTTTCCCGCGCCCTCGCACTGCTGGACGCGACGCCGGTGCCGGCGCGCGCGGGATTCCTTCTTCCGGCGCCGACTACGTGCGGCCCGCCGGTTGGCCGCGCCGGAGGCGCACGCCGGAATCCACTTTCGGGCCCGGTATGGGCGGCGCGCGGAGACGCTGCCCCGTCCCCCACTCCCCCACTCCCCCACTCCCCGCCGCCAGGCGCCCGCGCCCCCAGAGTGGGAGAGTGGGCGAGTGGGAGCTGCGGCCTGCTTTCCCGCGCCCTCACATCGCCGGGCGCGACGCCGGTGCCGGCGCGCGCGGGATTCCCTTCTTCCGACGCCGGCCACGTGCGGCCGACCGGCTGCTCGCGCGGACCGGCTGCTCGCGCCGGAGGCGCACGCCGGAATCCACTCTCGGACCCGGTATGGGCGGCGCGCGGCGACGCTGCCCCGTCCGCCACTCTCCCACTCTCCCACTCTCCGCCGCCGGGCGCCCGCGCCCCCAGAGTGGGAGAGTGGGTGAGTGGGATCTGCGGCCTGCTTTCCCGCACTCTCGCATCGCCGGGCGCGACGCCGGTGCCGGCGCGCGCGGGATTCCTTCTTCCGGCGCCGACTACGTGCGGCCCGCCGGTTGGCCGCGCCGGAGGCGCACGCCGGAATCCACTTTCGGGCCCGGTTTGGGCGGCGCGCGGAGACGCTGTTCCGTCCGCCACTCTCCCACTCTCCCACTCTCCGCCGCCAGGCGCCCCGCCCCAGAGTGGGAGAGTGGGCGAGTGGGAGCTGCGGCCTGCGTTCCCGCGCCCCTATATCGCCGGGCGCGACGCCGGTGCCGGCGCGCGCGGGATTCCTTCTTCCGGCGCCGACTACGTGCGGCCCACCGGCTGGTCCGCGCCGGAGGCGCACGCCGGAATCCACTTTCGGGCCCGGTATGGGCGGCGCGCGGAGACGCTGCCCCGTCCGCCACTCTCCCACTCTCCCACTCCCCGCCGCCAGGCGCCCGCGCCCCCAGAGTGGGAGAGTGGGCGAGTGGGAGCTGCGGCCTGCTTTCCCGCGCCCCTATATCGCCGGGCGCGACGCCGGTGCCGGCGCGCGCGGGATTCCTTCTTCCGGCGCCGACTACGTGCGGCCCGCCGGTTGGCCGCGCCGGAGGCGCACGCCGGAATCCACTTTCGGGCCCGGTTTGGGCGGCGCGCGGCGACGCTGCCCCGTCCGCCACTCTCCCACTCTCCCACTCTCCGCCGCCGGGCGCCCCGCCCCCAGAGTGGGAGAGTGGGCGAGTGGGAGCTGCGGCCTGCGTTCCCGCGCCCCTATATCGCCGGGCGCGACGCCGGTGCCGGCGCGCGCGGGATTCCTTCTTCCGGCGCCGACTACGTGCGGCCCGCCGGTTGGCCGCGCCGGAGGCGCACGCCGGAATCCACTTTCGGGCCCGGTATGGGCGGCGCGCGGAGACGCTGCCCCGTCCCCCACTCTCCCACTCCCCCACTCTCCGCCGCCAGGCGACGCTGCCCCGTCCCCCACTCTCCCACTCCCCCACTCTCTCAATCTTGTCGCGTCCCGCGGCGCTCCCTACGTTTCAGCCGGATCCTCCAACCCCGTGTCGCCATGGCCAAGAGACCCGCGCCGCCGCCCTCCCTGCCGCCCGGCATCGACCGTCGGGGCTTCCTCAGGACGACGACCGGCGGCGCCGCCGCGCTGCTCGTCGCCTCGGTGCTTCCGGCCGGCTGCGCCGCGGATTACCCGCAGGCGGCCGAGGATGGGGCCACGCTGCGCTCGCTCACGCCGAAGCAGTACGCGACGACGCGCTCGGTGGCGGAGGCGATGCTCGTCGATGTCCCCGTGGCGCCGGCGGCGATCGCGGCCGACATGGACCGGGAGATGGAGCGCGTCGGCGACCCGGTGGCCCACGACCTCAAGGTGGTGCTCGCGCTGATCGAGAACCTCACGTTCTTCTCCGGCCACGTGCGGCCGTTCTCGTCGCTTTCCATCGAGGACCGGCGGGGGACGCTGCACGGCTGGGCGACGAGCCGCTTCAACCTGCGGCGCGGCGCCTACCAGGCGCTCAAGGCATTCGTCATGTTCTACGCCTACTCCAGCGACTCGACCCGCCCGCTGACCCACTTCCCGGGACCGTGGCCGGAGCGCTTCAAGCTGCCGGCGACCCCGATCGACTTCGGGGAGGTCACATGATCATCCAGGGCACGAACCGGGCGGGGGACGTGCGGGAGAGCGCCGACGCCGTCGTGGTCGGCACGGGCGCGGGCGGCGGCACGCTCGGCGCCTACCTTGCGGAGCGCGGCTGGAAGGTGGTCATGCTGGAGAAGGGCGGCTTCTGGCGCGCGGAGGACTTCACGCAGCGCGAGGAGGACGCCATGGCCGACTTCAACGGCCGGCGCGGCCTCGATACCACCACCGACAACGCGATCTTCCTGAACTACGCCGAGGCGGTGGGCGGCTGCACGGTCCACTACTGGGGCGACTCGTTCCGCACCCCCGACGATCGGCTGGAGCGCTGGCGCACGGAGAAGGGGCTCGAGTGGATGCGCCCCGAGGTGCTCGGGCCGCACTGGGATGCCATCGAGAAGGAGCTCGGCATCCACACGGCCGAGGAGCAGCTCTTCAACGACAACAACCGCATGGTGCGGAAGGGGTGCGAGGCGCTGGGCGTCGAGGCGGGCGCGGTGCCGACCGCGCGCGTCGGGTGCTACGCCTGCGGCTGGACGCAGTACGGCTGCGCGTACAACAAGAAGAGCTCGCAGCTGATCACGACTGTCCCGCGCGTCTCGAAGGCGGGCGGGCGGGTCTACAGCGACGCGCACGTGACCCGGATCATCATCCAGGACGGGCGGGCGCGCGGCGTCGAGGGTGCCCTCGTCGAACGCGCGACGAAAAAGCCGCACGCGCGCATTCGCGTGGACGCGCCGGTGGTGGTGCTGGCCGGCGGCTCGCTCGGCACGGCAGACCTGCTGCTGCGTAACATCGACGATCCCGTGGTGGGGCGGCGCCTCTACATCAACCCGCACTTCTTCGTGTTCGCGGATTTCGGGCGCGAGATCGAGAACGTCACCGGGATCCCATGCGCCTACGCCGTGCACGGTTTCCGGCAGGTGAAGCGCGACGCCGGCGGGGGGTATGCGGGCGGCGGCTACATCATGCTCTCCAGCCACCAGTCGCCAGGGGTGACCGCCGCGATCCTGAACGGCTTCGGCGCGGATCACACGGAGCAGATGAGGAAGTACCGGCACTACGGTTCGCTCATGTCCGTCATCGACGAGGACAACCCGGGCCGCGTCTTTCTCGACAACGGCATCCGCAAGACGGAGTTCCACCTGAAGGGCATCGACCGCCTCAAGGCCGTCGACTACATGAAGAACGCCTCGCGCATCTTCCTCGCCGCCGGCGCGCGCGAAGTGCGCATCCCGGACATCTACGGCACCGTCGTCCGCACCGAGGCCGACGTCCGCTCCCACATCACGCTCCGCTCCACGGAGCCCAACGCGCAGTTCGTGGCCGGTAGCCATCTCCAGGGCACCGCCCCGCTCGGCGCCGATCCCGCCGACTCCTTCGCCGGCCCTACGGGCGAGGCGCACCGGGTGAAGGGGCTGTACGTGGCGGACGGCGCCGCCATGCCGACCTCGATCTCCGTCGATCCGTCGCTCACCATCATGGGCGTGGCGCGCCATGTCGCGGCGGGCATAGACGAGAGGCACGGGCGGGGGCATGCGTAGGGAGACCACGCCGCCCCGAGGAAAGGTCAGGGGCCGGGCACGGCGCCTGCGGTGAGGAGCCGCGTCCTGTTCCCGACCGAGGATCATGCCCGCGGACCGTGACCCCGCCCCTGCCCCTGCGCTGATGTGAGCTCGCCCGATCCCGCCGGACTCGCCTCGCTCCTCGACCGCCACGCTCCCCTGACGCCCGTTCCGCTCTCGCCCGAGGTTCGCGTCTTCACGGCGCGCTCGCTGGTGGAGGTCTGGGGCGCGGCGGAGGCGCTCGCGGGGCGGCAGCTGCCCTCTCCCTTCTGGGCGTACGCCTGGCCGGCGGGGGCGGCGCTCGCGCGCGTGGTGCTGGACGGGGTCGTGGACGTGAGGGGGCTGCGCGTGCTGGACATCGGGGCGGGCGGCGGCGTCGCGTCGCTGGCGGCGGCGCGGGCGGGGGCGGCGAGCGTCGTCGCCAACGACATCGACCCGTGGGCGCTCGCCACGGCGCGGCTGGCGGCGGAGCGGCAGGGGGTGGAGCTGATCCCGCTGCTGTCGGACCTCACGCGGGAGCCCGCCGCGGCCGCGGGATTCGACGTGGTGCTGTGCGGCGACCTCGCGTACGAGAGTGGGGAGGCGCCGCGCCAGCGGGCGCTGCTCGAGTGGCTGGCCGCCGGCGGCGCCCGCGTGGTCGTGGCGGACGCGGGACGGGCGTACTTCGAGGGTGCCGGCCTGGAGACGCTGGCCCGCTACGATGTCGACGTGCCGCGGGACCTGGAGGGCGTCGCGGTGCGCGCGGCGGTCGTCTACCGGCTCATCCCAGGAGCTCGCTGAGGCGGGACAGGTCGATGTTGCCGCCGCTCACGACGGCCACCTCCGGCCGCCGCCCCTTCGCGGCGGCGGCAACACCGGAGATGAGGCCGCCGCCACCGACCGGGACCACGATCGCGTCGACGTCCGGCAGGTCCTCGAGCACCTCCAACCCGAGCGTCCCCTGGCCGGCCACGACGTCGGCATCGTCGAACGGGTGCACCAGCACCCGCCCCTCCTCGCGCCGCAGCCGCTCCATCTCCTCGAAGGCCTCGTACACGGTGCCGCGAAGCACGGAGTGGGAGAGTGGGACAGTGGGAGAGTGGAAGAGTGGGCGATGGTCGTGGGGTACGCGGCTTCGGGGCGTGAGCGGCCGGCGCACCCGCTCCCCCTGCCCGGAGTGCGGCGGCGAGGTAGTCGCCGCAGGCGGGAACTCGGAGGCCGCCGGGCGGCGCACCCACTCTCCCACTCGGAGTGAGGCGGCGAGGTAGTCGCCGCAGGCGGGAGCTCGGAGGTCGCCGGGCGGTTCACCCACTCCGGCGGGTGCAACCCGGTACGGACCTTGCCCGATAGGTCCCGGTCCAGCGAGGAACGGAGGCATGAAAATCGACCGCAGGAACGCGAGCCCCGAGCGCAGGCGGACGGATCGGCGCGGCTCGAACGACCGCCGGGACGGACCGATGGGGGACAAGCGCATGCGCTTCTCCATCGTCTATTTCGTGCTGGTACTCGCGCTCCTTTTCGGGCTGAACTACATCCTGGGCCAGCAGCACACGAAGGAGCTGCCCTACAGCCAGCTGAAGGCGAAGCTCGCGGCGGGGCAGGTCAAGTCGGTCGTGCTGGGGCAGACGAGCGTCAAGGCGGTGCCGGTGGACAGCCTCAAGAAGGCTGGGGCGCCGGACGCGTGGACGGCCGTTCGCGTGCAAGGCGACGACCGTCTCGTTCCGCTGCTGGACTCGATGGATGTCAGCTACGCGGGCACGACGCAGGGCTGGTTCAGCCAGGCGCTCGGCTGGCTGCTGCCGCTGGGCCTGCTCTTCCTGTTCTGGATGTGGATGATCCGGCGCATGAACCCGGCGCAGGGCGTCATGACGGTGGGGAAGAACCGCGCTCGCATCGTGGGCGTGGAGGGGACGGGGGTGACGTTCGACGACGTGGCGGGGGCGGACGAGGCGAAGCAGGAGCTGGAGGAGGTCGTCGAATTCCTGAAGACGCCGGAGAAGTTCGCGAAGCTCGGGGCCAAGATCCCGAAGGGAGTGCTGCTGGTCGGCCCGCCTGGGACGGGGAAGACGCTGCTCGCGCGCGCCGTGGCGGGGGAGGCGGGGGTCACGTTCTTCTCGATCAACGGCTCGGAGTTCGTGGAGATGTTCGTGGGTGTGGGCGCGGCGCGGGTGCGCGACCTGTTCGAGCAGGCCAAGGCGCAGGCGCCGTGCATCGTCTTCATCGACGAGCTGGACGCGCTCGGCAAGGCGCGCGGGGTGAGCGGGATCATGGGCGGGCACGACGAGCGGGAACAGACGCTGAACCAGCTGCTCGTGGAGATGGACGGCTTCGATCCCCGCCGCGGCGTCATCATCATGGCGGCGACGAACCGGCCGGAGATCCTGGACCCGGCGCTGCTGCGGCCGGGCCGCTTCGACCGGCAGGTGGTGGTGGACCGGCCGGACCTGAACGGGCGGGAGGCGATCCTGCGGGTGCACTCGAAGGAGGTCAAGCTCGCCGGGGACGTGGACCTGCGCATCGTCGCCCGGCGCACGCCCGGCTTCGTGGGCGCGGACCTGGCCAACGTGCTGAACGAGGGTGCGCTGCTCGCGGCTCGCCGGGACAAGGACCGGGTCGAGATGGCCGACATCGACGCTGCGATAGACCGCGTCGTCGCGGGCCTGGAGAAGCGGAACCGGCTGATCAACGAGAAGGAGCGCGAGATCGTGGCGTTCCACGAGGCCGGGCACGCGCTCGTGGCGGAGGGCGTGGACACCGCGGACCCGGTGCACAAGATCTCGATCATCCCGCGCGGCGTGGGGGCGCTCGGCTACACGCAGCAGCTGCCGCTCGACGAGCGGTTCCTGCTGCAGCGGCGGGAGCTCATGGACCGGCTGGCGGTGCTGCTCGGCGGCCGCGCCGCGGAGGAGCTGGTCTTCCACGAGATCTCGAGCGGCGCGAGCAACGACCTGGAGCGGGCGAGCGACATTGCGCGCCGCATGGTCTCCGAGCTCGGCATGTCGGAGGCGCTCGGGCCGGTCGCCTTCGGCAAGCGGCGGGGGCCGGGCTTCCTCGACGGCGGCGAGGGTCCGGGCATGGCGCAGGAGCGCAACTACAGCGAGGCCACCGCCGAGACCATGGACCAGGAGGTGCGCCGGGTGCTGAACGAAGCACACGATCGGGCATTCTCGATCCTGGAGGGGCAGCGCGCGGTGCTCGACCAGCTCGCGCACCTGCTGCTCGAGAAGGAGGTCGTGGAGCGGGCGGAGTTGCGCGAGCTCCTCGGCAAGCCGCCGGAGGAGCCCGGCGATGCGCATCGCCCCGAGGTCGGCCATGTCCCGGGCGACCAGGCCGCGGACTGAGGCGGGCGGGCCGCTGATGGCGCGGGGAGTGGAGGCCCCATCCCAGGGGGCGCCGCAGCCCGGGCATGACGGCGGCCGCTTCGGCTCGAGCGGGCAGGCGGCGATGTTCGCGCGCTTCCTGGAGAAGCATCGCGGCGAGGTCCACGCCGCTACGCTGCAGGACTACCCCGATCCCGACGCGATCTCCTCGGCGCTGGCGTATCGCGCGCTGGCGAGCCGCTTCGACATCGACGTGGACATCGTCTACGAGGGACGGATCAGCCATCAGGAGAACCTGGCGCTCGTCCACCTGTTGCGCATCGACATGACCCGCGTCACGGACGCGCTCCCGCTCGAGCGCTACGATGGCGCCATCTACATCGACAACCAGGGCACCACCACCCGGCTCAGGGACCGCTTCGAGGCCGCCGGCGTGCCCGCCCTGGCCGTCATCGACCACCACGCGCCGCAGGGCGTGCTCACCCCCGAGTATTCCGACGTGCGGCCGGTCGGCGCCGCCGGGACGATCCTCACCGACTACCTGCGCAACGGCGGGATCCTCACGCTCCAGCCCGACCGAGAGGAGCACATCCACCTCGCCACCGCCCTCCTGCACGGGCTGCGGAGCGAGACGGAGGGCTTCATCCGCGCCGGCCCGGAGGAGTACGCGGCGGGCGAGTACCTGGCCCCCTTCATCGATCCGCAGCTGCTCGAGGCCGTGCTGCGCGTGCAGCGCAGCAAGGGCACGATGGAGGTCATCCGCATCGCGCTGACCGACCACTACACGCGCGGCGGCTTCTCCGTGGCCGGCGTCGGCTACCTGCGGCACGCGGACCGCGACGCGATCCCCCAGGCCACGGACTTCCTGCTGACCGAGGAGAACATCCACACCGCGGTGGTCTACGGCATCCTGCTCGGCGAGGGGGAGCGGGAGGTGGTGGTGGGGAGCGTGCGCACCTCCAAGCTCACGCTGGACGTCAACCAGTTCCTGAAGAGCGCGCTCGGCAGCGATCTGCGCGGACGCTACTACGGCGGCGGGCGCAGCCGCGCCGGCGGCTTCGAGATCCCGGTCGGCTTCCTCGGGGGCACGGAGGACCGCGAGCAGATGCGGCTGAAGTGGGACACGTTCAACCGTCAGATCCGGACCAAGCTGCTGCGCGCTGCGGGGCTGGAGCCGGAGGACGGCGCGGGGGAGGGCGCCTGAGCGGGCGCGGCCGCCCGTTCACGGCAGCTCGCGGCGGATCTCCTCGGCGATCTCAGGCGTGATCGGCTGGCGGCCGGCAAAGCCGCCATCGATCTCGTGCCAGAAGGCGACGCGCGACTCACCCAGCTTCCAGCACAGCAGGACCGGGCGGCCGCGGTAGAGGCTGTGGAAGTCGATCAGCCCTTCCTGGAAGTCCTTGACCACGCAACCCACCTGGTCGAGCTCCCGGAGATAGCCGTGCAGCCGCTCGGCGTAGGCGTCCACGGCGTCGCTCAGCGACTGCAGCTTCGAGCCGAGCGCCTCCCCCGTCGAGGCATCGAGCTGCCGGTAGAGCGAGCGCTTGCGCTGGAACTCCGGGTAGCCGTCCACGATGTCGCGCACGATGCGCGCGACCAGCGGCAGCGTCCGGCTCGCCTCCTCGACCGTGAAGAAGCGCGGCTGGCGCGCGCCGCCCGAAGCCGGCTCGCTCATGCGTCGCCCTCGGCGAGCACCCACTCGCAGCCGGCCGCGCCCCGGACCGCGCAGGCGCTGTGCAGCACCCGGGCGCGCGTGCCGGTGAACGCCGCCACCAGCTCCTCGAGTGCGCCGCCGTACAGCACGCAGGCAGTGCCGCTCGGGTCGAGCGTCGTAGCCAGGGTTCCGCTCGCCTCCACGTGGAGTGGCCGCCCCGAGACCCGCACGGTCCCGCCGCCGGCGAGCCCGCGCAGCAGGCGGCCGGCGGAGCGGCGGATGTAGGCGAAGGAGAGCGCGCGCGGGAGCGAGGGCAGGACGCGCGCGAGGAAGCGGGGCGCCCGCGCCACGTGCTCGCGCGCAACGCGGTGGCCGGCGTCGCGCAGGATCGCCTCGGCGTCCGGCCGCCGGAGCACGAGCTGGATGAGGTTGGCCGCCTCGGCGCTCGGCACCCGCCGTCCGCGGCGGGCCGCGCGCTCGTAGTTGTGGATCTGCGACTCGACCACCCCGCTCAGCCCGAGGCGGCGGGGCAGACTGGCCGACAGGTCCTCGTCCTCCAGGATCTCGCCCGGGCGGTCGTGTGCCCGCACCGAGAGGAGCAGGGACAGCGGGAGGAACGGCGTGACCGGCTCATCGGGGAGCGATCCGCCTGTGACATCGTCGGTTGCCGCGCTCACTGGTGCACCTTACCCTCAGCGGGGCGTAGATTCGCGCCGCTCAAGAGAAGTGCTTCGGCGTCCGGGTAGGGAGAGCCAGCGTCGCTTGCCGCTCGACGGCCCGCATGAGACCCGCTCCCCTGCCCGGCGTGGAAGGCCCCAACCGACCACAGGGTGTAGCGCCACGGCACCTGAAGCCGAGAGCGCCTTTCAGTGAGCGATCGGTGAGACCTTCCAACGCCGGAGCGAGGGAGTGAATCTCTGCTCGGAGGTGAGGCGTGGAAGGACTGGATCCAAGCTACCTCGTCGGAATTGACTGGGCCAGCGACAAGCATGACGTCTGTGTGCTCGATCTGAGCGGCGCCCTCGTTGACGCGTTCACCATCCCTCACACGGCCGGTGGGCTGAGTGAGCTGATCCGGCGCCTGCGTCGCGTCAGCTCTCCGGCGCAGCTGCCCATCGCCATCGAGCGGCCGTCCGGACTTCTGGTGGATACGTTGGTCGAGGCCGGCTTCCCGGTCGTTCCGATCCACCCGAACGCCCTCAAGGCCACCCGGCCCCGCTACGCCGCGGCTCCGGGGAAGAGCGATCCCGGTGATGCCTACATCCTCGCCGACGTCCTGCGTACCGATGGGCATCGATTCCGGCCGCTCCGGGTCCCCTCCGATCGCACCAAGGCGCTTCGCGCCGCCGTTCGCACCCGCGATGACCTGGTCGCGACCCGCGTCCAGCTCGCCAATCAGCTCCGCAGCCTGCTCGACAGCTTCTGGGCCGGCGCTGCCGCCATTTTCGCCGATGTCGATAGCCCGATCGCCCTCGATTTCCTGGACGCCTACCCCACCCCGGAGAGCGCCGCCCGCCTCGGGCCCAAGCGCCTCGAACGATTCCTCAAGCGCACTGCCTACTGCGGCCGCCGGCCGGTCGATCAGCTCCTCGAGCGGCTCCGCTCCGCCCCCGCAGGGCAGGCCGCCGAGCTCGAGAGCGAGACCAAAGGTCAGCTCGTCCGTTCCCTGGTCGCCGTCCTCCGCCCTCTCGTGGCTCAGATCCGCGAGCTCGACGGGCTCATCGCCGCTCACCTCGCGCAGCATCCCGACGGTGAGATCCTGAAGTCCTTCCCCCGCACCGGCACCATCAATGCCGCCCAGATTCTCGCCGAGCTCGGCGACGACCGGCTCCGCTTCGCCACCGACGCCCAGCTCGCCGCCGAAGCCGGCGTCGCCCCCGTTACGCACAGCTCCGGCAAGCATCGCGGCGTCGCCTGCCGCTTCGCCTGCAACAAGCGCCTGCGACAAGCCCTCACCACCTGGGCGGACAACTCCCGCCATGCCCACCCCTGGGCCGCCGCCGTCTACAAGTGCGCCCGTGCCCGCGGCTGCGATCACCCGCACGCAATCCGAATCCTCGCCCGAGCCTGGGTCCGCGTGCTGTGGCGCTGCTGGCACAATCGGTCCACCTACGACCCCTCCCGACATGGACGGGCTATCCCCTTCTTCACCCCCGCGGAACCCACCGCGGCGGCTGCTTGAACACAGGGGGGTTGACACAGGGTGTCTCATGCCGCCTCGTGAAGGAGCCACCGGTGCGCGGCTCAATCTTGCGGCGCGGCGGCCCGACTGGCAACGGGGCAGGGAGGCGGCACCCGGCCCGCTTCCTGCATTGTCAGGGGCCCGCTGACAGGAACGGCACCGCGCCCAGTCGGAGGACCCCCCAATGGTGGATGAAACCTGCATCTTCTGCCGCATCATCGGCGGCGCGGAGATGGTGAGCATCGTGCACGAGGACAGCGACGTGATCGCCTTCATGGACATCCAGCCCGCGAGCGTCGGCCACACCCTCGTGGTCACGAAGGACCACTACCCGACCCTCTTCGAGCTGCCGGACGACCTGGCCGCCCACTGCATCTCCACCGCCAAGTGGATCGGCGAGGCGATCAAGCGCGCCACCGGCGCCGACGCCGTCAACCTCTTCAGCGCCAACGGCCGCGCCGGCGGCCAGGACGTGCTCCACTTCCATCTGCACCTCATTCCCGTCCGTGAAGGCGACGACTTCGCCCTCCAGCTCCCGCTCGCCGACGCGCGCATCCCGTCGCGCTCCGAGCTCGACGTGACCGCCGCCCGCATCGGCCGGGCCGTCCAGGACCAGAGCGCGAAGGTCTGAGGGCCGCCCCCCACGGGCCGGGGGGCGGGGAAGCCGCGGGACGCGCACCGGGCCGCGGCCGCTCCAGACGTTTTCCTTGCCTGACCTCCCGCGAGGCACCAACTTGCTGGCGATGGAACGGTATCCTCCCTTCGATCCGCCGGAGTACCTCTCCTGGAAGCCCGATCCCGCGCTGACCGCGGAGTACCGCGAGCGACTTGCGGCGGACCCGTCGCGTGCGGCGATCATCGAGGGGCTCGATGAGGCGGCGCTCCTCGCGCTGTACGCCGGCATGCTGCGCAACCGGCTGCACGACTACGCGCTGAAGCGCTGGGTGCGGCAGGGCGTGATCTCGAAGGCGTGGCTGGGGACGGGCGAGGAGGCGGTCACGATCGGAAACGTGCACGCGCTGGAGCGCGGCGTGGACGTTGTGGCGCCGATGATCCGGAACGCGGGCGCCTGCCACGAGCTGGGGATGCCGCTGGACGACATGCTGCGTGGCTACCTGGGCACGGCCGACTCGCCGACGCACGGGCACGACCTGCACATCGGCTCGCTCGAGCACGGCGTGCTGCAGCCGATCTCACCGGTCGCGGAGATGGTGCCGATCATAACGGGGGTGGCGATGGCGTTCCAGCGGCGGGGCGAGCCGCGGGTCGCGCTGACCTGGGTGGGCGATGGCGCCACCAAGGCGGGCCTGTTCCACGAGGGGATGAGCCTGGCGGCGGTGCAGCAGGTGCCGGCGATCTTCGTCCTGCAGAACAACCAGGTCGCGCTCGGCACCCGCCTCGACCAGCACCAGCGGGGCGACCTCCTCGACTGGCCGCGGCTCTACGGGGTGGCAGGGGCGTCGGCGGACGGGAACAACGTGCTCGACGTCTATGCGGCCACGAAGCTCGCGGCGGACCGCGCGCGCGCGGGCGGCGGCGTGACGCTGCTGGTGGCGGAGACGTTCCGGATGGGGGGACACGCCACGCACGACGAGGCGGAGGCGCGGGCGACGTTCCCGCCGGAGCTCTTCGAGCGCTGGGGCCGCCGGGACCCGATCGGCCTGTACGAGGAGTACCTGGTGGGCGAGGGGATCGGGCGGGACCGGCTGGAGTCGATCGAGGCGGACGTCATCGCCGAGGTCGATGCCGCCGCGGAGCGGGCGCTGGCCTCGCGCGAGGGCGCCCCCGCCAGGGCGGCCGATGCCGAGTACGCGGGCGTGAGCGCGGGGGTCCGGCAGCCGGGGCTGGCGGCCCGGCTCAGGCGCTGATCCCGGCGCGCGCCGCGAGCTCGAGGAACTGACCCAGGATGCGGTGGGTGAGCCCCCAGATCACGTGCTCGCCGTAGGCGATGGAGGGGAAGGTCCGCCGCATCCCCTCGATCTCGAGCACCAGCTCGCTGGCGGCGCCCTCGGCCCGGAGCTCATCGAGCGGGACCCAGAGCGCGGCCTCGACCTCGCGCGGATCGGGGCTCGCCACCACGTCCGCGGGCACGCCGAACACGAAGGGCGCGATGACCAGCGGCGGCAGGCGGCGCGAGCCCGGCGCGACCTCGTCGAGCGCGCCGAGCGGGTGGAGCGGTGCGCCGATGCCGGTCTCCTCCTCGGTCTCCCGGACGGCCGTGGCGTGGAGGTCCGGATCGCGCAGATCGCGCCGCCCGCCGGGGAGAGCCATGTGGCCGGACCAGGGGTCGCCTGCCACCTCGGCGCGCTTGATGAGCAGCAGCTCGAGCCTCTGGCGTGGGCGCAGGAGCAGCGCGACGGCGGCCTCGCGCGACTCCGGCTCGCGCGGCAGGCCGCGGGCGCGGTGGCCCGCGAGCACGGCCTCGAGCCGGAGGATGCGGGGGTCGTCCATGCCGGACACAGTACGGCCCGGCGCTGAGGGGAGCAACGCGCGCTCCCGCGTGTATGAAGAATCGTGGCAGGACCCGGAGGCTCGCGGGACTCGACCCGCCGTGAACGGATCTACCGCAGGGATGGCTGGCGCTGCGTGTACTGCGGCGCCGTGCTCCCACCCGACGAGTTGACGCTGGATCACGTGCAGCCGCGGATGAAAGGCGGAGACGCCTCGGAAGGCAACCTCGTCACGTGCTGCCGGGCGTGCAACACGGCCAAGGGCGGAGAGGCCGCGTGGTCGTTCCTGGCGCGGCGTCCCGAGCTGCGCCAGAACTTCCTTCGCTACGCCCGCGGCATCTGGCCCCGGCTGCGGCGGGCGGTCGCCGAGGCGGCCGGCGAGTAGCCGCCCACTCCGGCTCAGGCAGGACGTCGCCCGCGGACGGGCGGCAGCGCGGTACCGCGCCCGACGCGGGCGCACTCCACTGGGAACGAACATGAGAGCACGACGTCGTCATCTCGTCCTGGCAGCGCTCGCCGCGCTGACCCTGGGGGCGTGCGCCCCGGGGCCGCGGCAGGCGCTCGGGCCGGATGTGCGGCGCGAGCTCGACCGCGGGCGGGCGCTGGCGGAGCGGTGGAGCGTGGCGGGGCGGAGCCGCACGCCGATCCACACGGCCGACGCGGCCGCCGCCGCCTACCTGGAGCGGCTCCGGCTCGGGCTGGGCAGCCCGTTCCGGTTGATCGACTATGCGACGACGGACCCCCGGCTCTCTGCGGCGCAGCGCCGCGACCTGGGCTGGGCGCTGCTCGCGCGCGTGGTCGCCGGCGCCGACTACGTCATCGAGCCGGCGGCGCTGGACCGGGCCGGCACCCCGGGCGTGGCGCCGGCGGGGACGGGGCGCTACCACCTGCGGCTGATCGAGAACGCGGTCCGCGAGGCGCGCGACCCGCGCGGGGGCGAGCTGGCGGTGCGGCTGGCCTACGGGCTGGCGGCAGCCGAGCGGAGCGTGGGCAGGGACGCGCCGCGGCTGGCGGCGGAGGCAGCCGCCCTGCTGCGGGACCGCGAGCTGGCGCGCATCGATGCCGACCGGCTCCTGCGGACGGCCAGCCGCCTGCACGAGGATCCGCTGACGCTGCTGCCGCGCTGGCGGGCGGAGCGCCGCTTCCTCGTGGAGGCGCCGCCGCTGGAGAAGCTGCCGCAGGCGGTCGAGCGAGAGGCCATGGAGATGGCGCCGCGGCTGGCGGAATCGCTCAGGCTGCTCGCGCCGCGCCTGGCCGACCAGCCCGTGCAGCTGGAGACACCGGCGGCGGGCACGGCGCCGCTCCTCTCGCCCGCCGTGGCGCGGGAGCTAGCCGCGACGCCCGACAGCCTGCAGCTCCCGCCGGAGACGCCGATCGTCGTGGCCACCATGATCGAGCGGGAGCAGATCCTCGGGGCGGCGGATGCGCCGGCGACGGCGCGCACGGCGCGGCGTCGCTTCCTCGACCGGGCGACCGACGGCGAGCGCTACGCGGTCGAGCACGCCCGCGTGCTGGCCACGGATTCCACGAGCGCGGAGCTCCTGGCCCGGGTCACGCTCGCGGTGGCGACATCGCTGCGCAGCTACGCGCAGGAGGCGGTCTGGTGGCCCTCCTACGGTGGCCCGTCGGGGAGCGAGTTGCGCGACCGGCTGGGGCTGCGTGTCTCCTTCGACGCCGCCGTGCCGGCGCTCTGGCGCCCCTACTACCGCGGGATGCTGGCACGCGGGCTCGCCGACCTGCAGCGCGTGCTGCCCGCGCTCGACTTCCGCGGGCTGCGCGTGCGCTTCGGCCGCGCGCCGGCCGGCAGCACGGTCCTCGCGCTCCACGATCCGCAGCACCGCACGGTCTTCCTTCCGCCGGCCACGGGGGCGGGCACGATCGCGCACGAGTTCGCCCACGACCTCGACTACCAGGTGGCGGAGCGACGCTACGGGATCCGGGGCGACTACGCCACCGACTTCGCCACGCGCACCGAGCGCGGCCGGCTGGCCGCCTCCGTCACGGGGCTGAGCGGCGCCACGCTGGTGGCGCCCGCGCCCGGCGACCCGGCCGTGCCCGACCACGCCCACCGCCCGGCCGAGGTCTTCGCCCGCAGCATGGAGTGGTTCGTGGCGGTCTCGCTCGCCCGCGAGGGCCGCACGGACGGCTACCTCACCTCCGTCCAGGACGACATGCTGACCGGGTACGGGACCGTCGTCCCGCCCGATGTGAGCGGCGGGGCGGGACGGGCGCTGATCGAGATCCTGGATGACGTGGCCCCGGTCCACGCGGACACCCGCGCCTGGTTCCTCAAGGCGTACGGGCCCGACCGCGTGCTCACGCCCTTCGACCTGCTGCGCCGCGTGCTCGAGACGGCGCGGGTGCCCGGCCGCAGCCCCGAGACCCCCGCGCCCATCGCCTCGCCGGCGCCCGCGGCCGACTCCGCGGGCGGCGCCCCGCTCGAGCTGCCGTCGCTCACCGGCGCCGGCTACGCCTCGATCCGGCGCGCCAGGGACGCCGGGTTCGAGGCGATCGACGCCTGGATCTGTGACGCGCCCGGCGCGGTCTACGACCGGGGGCTCGAGCAGGCGCGGCGTCGCCTGGTGACGCTGGCGGCGGGGGCACGGGCCCGCGGGCTGGCCCTGCGGATCGGTGGGCGGGTGGCCGGCACGCCCGGGCGCGACTGGGTGGCACGCGCCCTCTACGGCGCGCCCTGGCCGGGGGCGGCGCTCGACTCCGCCACCGTGGCCGTGCTCGACCCCGTCATCGCGGAGGCGCGGGCGATGGGCCGCTCGGACCTGCCGGATCCGGGACCCGGCTTCGGACTGGAGGAGGCGCCACGTCAGTGCGCGGCGCGGCCGTTCCCATCGCTCCGAGGCGACTGAGCCTCAGACGCCGTGGACGTCGGCGCCCCAGATGATCTTGTGGAGCTGGATCTGGTAGCGGACGGGGAGCCGGTCGTCGAGGATCCAGGCGGCGAGGTCGCGCAGGTCGAGGCTGTCCCAGACGGGTGAGAAGAGCAGGGCGCGGAGGGTGCCGTCCTGGATGCGCCGGTCGAGGCCGCGGCCGCGGATGACGCCGCGCGCCCATTCGTAGTCGGCGCGGTCGCGGAGAACGAACTTCAGCTCGTCGCCGGGACCGAGGTGGTCCAGGTTGGACCACAGGTTCCGCCCCACCTCGCCCGAGCCCGGGCACTTCAGGTCCATGATGCGGTGCGCGCGCGAGTCGAGGGGCGCGATGTCGATGGCGCCGGAGGTCTCGACCAGCACGGTGAAGCCGCGGTCGAGGAGCCGCTCCGCGAGCACGAAGGCGTTCCGGTGGATGAGGGGCTCTCCGCCCGTGATCTCGATGAGCCGGGTGCCGATCGCCTCGACGCGGGCGAGGATGTCGTCGAGGGCCAGCCGCTCGCCGCCGTAGAAGGCGTACTCCGTGTCGCACCAGGCGCAGCGGAGCGGGCAGCCGGTGAGGCGGACGAAGGTGCAGGGGAGCCCGGCCCAGGTGCTCTCGCCCTGGATGGAGTGGAAGATCTCCGTGACCCGCAGGAACGCCCGCCCGGCCTCCCGCTCGGCCGTCTCGCCCGCCTCGTGGCCGGCCTGCGCCGGCGCGCCGCCGCTCACCGGTGGCCGTTGCCGCCCACGAGGAAGCCGAGCGGCGATTCCCGGAGCACGTTGTTCACGATGAAGAAGACGTTGGCCGGGCGTTCCGCCATGCGACGCATGAGGTAGGGGTACCAGGCGTCGCCGAACGGCACGTAGATGCGCACGTTGAAGCCGCTCTTCACGAGCCGCTGCTGGAGGTCGCGGCGCACGCCGTAGAGCATCTGGAACTCGAAGGCGGAGCGGTCGATGCCCGCCTCGGCCACGTGGTCCTCGGTGGCGCGGATCATCGCCTCGTCGTGCGTGGCGATGCCGGGGTAGGTGCCGTGGTCGAGCAGCTTCTTCATGAGCCGCACGAAGCTCGCATCGACGTCCGTCTTGTCGGGGTAGGCGACGCTCTTCGGCTCCTGGTACGCACCCTTGCAGAGCCGGACGCGCGCGCCGAGCTCGTTCAGCGCGTCGATGTCGGCGGCGCTGCGGTAGAGGTAGGACTGGATCACGACGCCGACGTTGCGATAGCCCTCCTCCCAGACGCGGTGGAAGAAGTGGAGCGTGCGCTCGGTGGTGTCGCTCCCCTCCATGTCGAAGCGGACGAACAGGTCGTGCGCGCGCGCCGCGTCGAGGATGCGGCCGGCGTTGTCCCGCAGGAAGGGCTCGTCGATCTCCTGCCCCATCTGCGTCAGCTTGACGGAGATGTTGGCGTCCAGCTTCTCCGCCGCGATGCGCTCGACGATGCCGAGCGCCACGTCCGCCGCGGCCCGCGCCTCCTCCCGCGTCGTCACCGCCTCGCCCAGGTAGTCCAGCGAGACGTGCATGCCCGCCTCGTTCAGCTCGCGGGCGACGCGCACCGCCTCGTCCAGCCGCTCTCCCGCGACGAAGCGCCGGGCCGCGGTGCGTGCGAACGGCGCGTGCGTGACGAGGCCGCGCGCCAGCCGGTTGTGGCTCAGGAACAGCAGGCCCTCGCGCAGCATGATCAATCCTCCAGCTCCGCCCGCCGCCGCGCGATGGCGGCATCGAGCTCGGCCTTGACCTCGTAGAGGGAGAGCTCCATCACGGCCTGCCGGGCCTCCTCCTCGCTCCGGCCCCGGGACAGGTCGCCCGACTCCGTGTGCTCCATGATCCCCGCCCCGGTCGCTGCCCAGCGCAGGAACACGAGGAAGCCGACGAAGCGCCCATCCCCCTCCCCGCTGTCCTCCACATCCACGTCCACCGTGTAGGGCTGCCCGTCGCTCCCCTCGAACGCCGGCACGCGGTTGTGCCTGGCGACGTAGCCGCCGAGCGTCACGTCGCCCGCCGCGCTGGCCTGCTCGTCCGAGGGCGCGCGTCCCGCGAGCCCTTCGACGAGGTCCGGCGCCTCCGCCTCGTCCTCGTCCGCGGCGGCCTCGATCGCGCGCATCTCGAGGGCGTCGAGCAGGCTCTCGTCCGGCGTCTCGTTGTCTTCCATCGCGTGCGCCTCCGACCGATTCCGGGCCCCGGGGTTGCATGGTCCGGACCCCGCTGAAAGTGTATCCGGGCCGGGAGAGGGGGACAAGGTCGGGTGGGCATCTGCGCCCCGGGCCGGAGCGCGGGCGGCCGGGGGCGGACGGGGCCCGACGGCGAGAGTGGGGGAGTGGGGGAGTGGGGGACCGCGGCCGGCTGCCGCGAGCTCCTCCCATCACCGTGCGCGGCGACGCGCGCGACGCGCGCGGGTCCGCCGTGGATCTTCCGCTGCCGTGCGCGGCGCCCCGGCCGGCGCGGCGAGGACGCCGGCGCGCTCGGCGAAGGGCGCGGCGGGTGGAGGAGGGCCGGCCGGCGCGGCGGCCGGAGTCGTCGCTCCGGTCCCCCACTCTCCCACTCGGGCCGTGGGGAAGTCGCGGGCGCTTTGCCCGGCCTTCGACGAGGTCATAAGCTTCGACTCGACCATCGCGTGGGAGGAAAGATGCGGGCGGCGGTATTCCACGAGTTCGGCGGTCCGGAGCAGGTCCGTCTCGAGGACGTCCCCACGCCGGAGCCGGGGCCGGGCGAGGTGCGCCTGGCGGTCCGGGCGGTGGGCATGAACCACCTGGACGTGTGGGTGCGGCGGGGCCTTCCGGTGAATGCGCCGATGCCGCACATCGGCGGCGCGGACGCGGCGGGGGTCGTGGACGCGCTCGGGCCGGGGGTCGAAGGAATCGAGGTCGGTGCGCGGGTCGTCGTGAACCCGGGGCTGTCGTGCGGGCACTGCGCGTGGTGCCTGGCGGGCGAGCAGAGCCTGTGCGAGTCGTTCCGCATCCTCGGCGAGCACACGCAGGGTGCCTTCGCGGAGTATGTCGTGGTGCCGGTGGGCAACCTGTTCCCCATCCCGGAGGAGATGCCCTTCGAGGAGGCCGCCGCGGCACCGCTGGCGTTTCTCACGGCGTGGCGCGGTCTGATCGGCCGCGGGCGCCTGCGGGCCGGCGAGGACGTGCTGGCGACGGGCGCATCGGGCGGTGTCGCCACGGCGGCGGTCCAGATCGGCGCGCTCGCCGGTGCGCGCGTCTTCGCCGTGACGAGCACTCCGTACGTCGAGCGGGTACGGGCGCTCGGGGCCGACGTCGTCTACGATCGCGAGCGGGTGGATTACTCCCGCGAGGTCTGGCAGGCCACGGGCAAGCGGGGCGTGGACGTGATCCTCGATTCCGTGGGCCAGGCGACCTGGAAGCAGAACGTGCGCGCGCTGGCGCGGGGCGGGCGCCTGGTGGTCTACGGCGCGACGACGGGCCCGACGGCCGAGACCGACTTGCGGCTGATCTTCTGGAAGCAGGTCGAGGTGATCGGCACGACCATGTCGAGCCGAACGGAATTCGAGACGGTGATGCGGCTCGTCGTCCGGGGCGCGCTGCATCCGGTCGTGGACGTGGTCCTGCCCCTCGAGCGGGCGGCGGACGCCCATGCCCGGCTCGAGGCCGGCGCACAGTTCGGCAACATCGTGCTGAAGCCGTGAGCGGGCCGGCCTCGAGCGGCGGCCCGGAGGAGACCGGCGGCAGCTGGCGGGAGCTGTCCCGCGACGTGGTGGGCGAGTTCGACATCTTCCGCGTCGAGCGGATCGTGGCCCGCTCGCCGCGCACCGGCGAGACGCACCCCTTCCACGTGCTGCGCGTCCCGGACTGGGTGAACGTCGTGGCCGTTCGCCGCCGATGGCCGGATCATCATGGTCGAGCAGTACCGCCACGGGACGGGCGAGCGCACGCTGGAGTTCCCCTCCGGGATCATCGAACCGGGCGAGGACGCGTGCGCGGCCGGGCTCCGCGAGCTGGAGGAGGAGACGGGCTACTGCGCCGGCGGGTGCCGGCTCCTCGGCCGCGTGCAGCCGAACTCCGCGCTGCAGGACAACGAGCTGGCGGTGGTCAGCGCCTGGGGCTGCACCGCCACCGGGCGGACGGCGCTCGATCCCGGGGAGGACGTGACCGTGCATCTCTTCACCCCCGCCGAGGTCACGGCGCTGATCGAGAGCGGCCGGATCCGGCACGCGCTCGCGCTGATCACGTGGGGGCTGTATGAGCGGAGCCCGGCGAGGTGAGTGAGAGAGTGGGGGAGTGGGGGAGTGGGGGAGTGGGGGAGTGGGGGATGCGGCCGCCGGCGCGGCGTTCCGCCGGGGCGCGGGCGCGGCGCCGTTGCCGGCGCGCGCCAGCGCCACCGGGCCGTTGCTCGTCGCTCCGGCCTTCACACTCTCGCACTTCCCACCCCGGCGCTTCGGCTACCTCTTCGTCCACCGCTCAGCGTCGCGCGTCCGGTACTTCTCCAGCACCTCGTCGAAGGCTGCCTCGAGATCGATCCCCTGCTCGTTGGCGAGGGCCACGAGCACGAAGAGGATGTCGGCCATCTCGAGGGCGAGGTCGGCGGCGGGCTCATCGGCCTTCTTCGGCTTGTGGCCGTAGCGGTGGTTCAGCTCGCGGGCGAGCTCGCCGACCTCTTCGACGAGCCGGGCGAGGTTGGAGAGCGGCGGCCAGTAGCCGTCCTCGAGCTGGCCGATCCACGCGTCCACCGCCCGCTGCGCTTCCGAGATCCTCACGCCTGCCTCCACGCCGCGAGCTCGCGCGCCACGAGGTCGATCTCGTCCTCCGTGTTGTAGAAGTGGGGCGAGATGCGGACGAGGCCCGGGCGCCAGTCCACGATGATGCCGCGCGCGGCGAGGTGCACCACCGCGCCGGCGGGGTCCTCCTCCTCGACCATCACGATCGCGGAGCGGCGCTCCGGATCCGCGGCGCAGCGGAGGCGCAGCCCCACATCCCCCAGCGCCTCGATCAGCCGCTCCGTGAGGGCGGCGTTCCGTCTGCGAATGGCCGGCACGCCGATCTCGTCGATCACGTCCTGCCCGCCCAGCGCGAAGTGGACGCTCGGCAGCGATGGCGTGCCCATCTCGAAGCGGCGCGCGTCCTCCTTCGGCTCGTAGCGTGAGATATCGAAGGCGAACTGCTCGCGGGCGCCGAACCAGCCCCCGAGCGTCGGCACGAGCGTGGAGGCCAGCTCCTGCTGAAGCCAGAGGTAGGCGAGGCCGGGGCCGCCGAGGAGCCACTTGAGCGGCCCGGTGGTCAGGATGTCCGCGCCGCTGGCGGGAGCATTCACGGGGATCTGCCCCACGCTCTGGTAGGCGTCCACGAGCAGCAGCGCGCCGCGGCGGTGGGCGATCTCGGCGAGCGCCGGCAGGTCCTGGATGGCTCCCGTGGTGAAGTAGACGTGGCTGGTGGCGAGGAGGGCGGTGCGCCCGTCCACGGCGTCGGCGAAGCGGGCCGGGTCGATGGTGGTGCCATCGTCGCTCGGGACACGCACCACCTCGACGTCGGGCCGGGCCATCCAGGCATAGGCGAGGGTGGGAAAGTCGAGCTCGCCTACGACCACGCGCGGCCGCCGGTGGTAGTCGAGCGCGGAGGCGACCGCGGCGAGCGCCACGGAGGTGGAGGGCGCGAGCGCGAGGGCGGCGGCGTCGCCTCCGAGCATGGCGGCCACGCGCGCGCGGAGCTCCGCGAGACGGCCGATCCACGTCTCGTACCATGCCGAGGCGCCGTGGGCACTCCACTCCTCCTCGAACGCCGCGACCCGTCGCGTCGCCCGGCGGCCGAGCGCGCCGAGCGAGCAGGAGTTGAGGTAGACGGTGTCCGCGAGGATGGGGAACTCGCTGCGCCAGTCGGTCCAGTCCATGGCGGCAAGGTAGTGGACGGCTTTCGGGGGCGGCAAGCTCGCGGGATGGCCCCGCGCCGCCTACCTTTCAGGCCATGGCGCCGCTTCTCGCCGCACTGCCGTGGATCCTGCTCGCCCTCCTGGCGACGCTGGCGTTCCGCCGCCGCCCGCGTCTCGCCGACTACCCGGCGCCGGCAGGCGGCGCGGGCGCGCCGACCGTCTCCGTCATCGTGCCGGCGCGCGACGAGGCGGAGAACATCGGGGCATGCGTCGCGACGCTCCTCGCCTCCGCCTACCCGGAGCGCGAGGTCATCGTCGTGGACGACGGGAGCCGTGACGGCACCGCGGAAGTGGTGCGGGCGCTCGCGCAGCGCAGCGAGCGCGACGTGCGGGTGGTGGATGGGGCGCCGCTCCCGGAGGGCTGGTTCGGCAAGCCGTGGGCGTGCTGGCAGGGAGCGCGCGAGGCGAGCGGCGAGCTGCTCCTCTTCACCGATGCCGACACCCGGCACGACGACGACCTGCTCGGCCACGCCGTCGGCGCGATGGAGGCGGAGCGGGCGGACCTGCTGAGCGTCCTGCCGCACCAGCGGCTCGACAGCTTCTGGGAGCGGCTCGTCATGCCCCACGTGCTCACCCTCATCGCCATGCGCTACGCCGACCTCCGGCGGGTCAACCGCACCACCCGCGCGCGCGACGTCGTCGCCAACGGCCAGTTCATCCTGGTGCGCCGCGAGGCCTACGACGCCATCGGCGGCCACGAGGCGGTGCGCGGCGACGTCGTCGAGGACCAGCGACTGGCGCAGCGAATGGTCTCGGCGGGCCGCCGGATCTTCCTCGCCCACGCCGAGGAGCTGCTCGAGACGCGCATGTACCGTGGCCTGCGCGACCTCGTGGCCGGCTGGACGAAGAACCTGGCGACGGGCGCGCGCCACGCCGTCGCTCCGCCGCTGCGGCGGGCGATCCCCTGGCTCGTGGCCGCGACGCTGCTCCTGGTCTGGGTCGTGCCTCCGGCCGCGCTGGTCCTCTGGATCTTCGGGGCGACCCGCTCCGGCGTCGGGGCGTGGGCCCTCTGGGCCACCCTGGCGAGCATTGCCTTCTGGCTCATCTCGCTGGCCAGCATGAAGGTGCCTCCGAGATTCGCGCTGCTCTACCCGCTCGGCGCCCTCTGCGTGGCGGGCCTGTTCGTCCGGAGCGCGGTGCGCGGTGCGCGCATCACCTGGAAAGGACGCTCCTACGGCGCCCCGGCATCGCCGCGCGGCTCGCCGCCGCCGGGGTCCGCGCGTCCATCCGGAAACGCGCGCCGGCCTTGACGTTTCGTCGCGCAACGGCAATACATTCAGGTCGCAGTCGGGCCCTCTCCCCCACGACTGCCTACAATTTTGTATACGGACGCGCGATGCGGACGGTGCGCCAGACCGGCCACCGCCCTCCCGCGAGGTTCCAGGGACAGGAGAGCCGCTGCTGATGTCGTCCAGGCCCCGACGCCCGTGGATGGTCTTCTCCCGGTCGAAGCTGATCGTGGGCCTTCTCCTGCTCATCCTGATCGTCACCTCGACGCTCGCCTACCAGGCACAGGACGCCGCCCGGCTGCACCGGCAGACCGCCGAGCGCGCGCTGCGCGAGTATGCCGCGTTCGCGGCGTGGGAGCTGACGCGCCGGACCGAGGACCAGACGTACATGGCGCTCAAGGGGATCTTCCAGCCGCTGACGGTTCGAGCGGACGACGCCGCTCTACGGGATGGTGTTACGCTGGTCCATCGGAACATTCTCGCGAACCGGCAGTGCCGCTGTCTGTTCAGTACCTCCTCCTACGTCTTCGGGTACGATTTCCGGTCCGGACGGCGCGTCGAGTCCGGGCGCGCGCCGGAGGGCATCGAGGCGCTCGCGGCAGCGGCCATGGATTGGGCCAGCGTTCCCATGGGGGAGTGGCGGGTCTCGCTGGCCTTTCCTCCCGAGTTCGGCGGCCGTGGACTCGCGGTCGCGTCGCGGAGGGATTCGGCGGGGCAGCCGTTTGCGGTATTCGGTTTCACGGTCGAGCGCTCGGAGATCACTCACCTCTTCGAGACCGCCATCCGCGTTTCGCCGCTGCTGCCAACCTCATTGCTCCGCGGGGCGGGGTACCGGCAGATCCTTTCCGCCACCGTGGCGGCGCGTAACCGGCGACTATTCGCTTCCACGCCGGAGTACGAACCGCGCTTCGCGGCGCAGGACACCTTCACCTCCGCGTTAGGGAGCTCTGTTGTACGGGTCGCCATCAATCCCGAGGCGGCGAGCCACCTGGTTATCGGGGGAGTCCCGAAGTCGCGGTTCGCGCTTCTCGTGACGCTGGTCCTGCTCATCGCGGGCCTGACCCTGGTGGCCATCCACCAGCTGCGGCGGGAGGCCGAGCTCACGCGGCTGCGGACCGACTTCGTCTCGGGCGTCTCCCACGAGCTGCGCACGCCGCTGGCGCAGATCCGCATGTTCGCGGAGACGCTGCTGCTCGGCCGGGTGCGGACGGAGGCGGAGCGGCAGCGCTCGCTCCAGATCATCGACCAGGAGGCGCGGCGGCTGTCGCAGCTGGTGGAGAACGTGCTCCGCTTCTCGCGGACGGAGCGCAGGGTGGAGCAGGTCGCGCCGGAGACGACGGAGATCTCGGCGGAGGTGGCGGAGATCGTCGAGGGATACCGCCTCTACGCCCAGTCGCGGAAGGCCGAGGTGCGGGCGGAGGTGCAGGAGGGCGTGATGGTCTCCGTGGATCGCGGCGCGCTCCGGCAGATCGTGCTGAACCTGCTCGAGAACGCGCTCAAGTACGGGCCGGCCGGGCAGCGGGTGGTGGTCGGGCTCGCGCTCTTCACCGACGCCGCGCGCCTGTGGGTGGACGACGAGGGGCCGGGGATCCCCGCCTCCCGGCGGGAAGAGGTGTTCGCGCCGTTCTACCGGCTGGCGCGCGATTCCGGCTCGTCGGTGGCCGGGAGCGGCATCGGCCTGGCCGTCGTGCGGCAGCTCGCCGTCCTGCACCGTGGGCGCGCCTGGGCCGAGGACGCGCCCGGCGGCGGCGCCCGGATTGTAGTGGAGATCCCCGGCGCGTACCTTCGGCCCGTGGTCGAGAAGGGCGGCATCGAGGCCGCCTGAGGCACTCAGCGAGCCGGAGCGGCATGGCGAAGGTGCTCATCATCGAGGACAACCCGGATCTCGCCTTCGGGTTGATCAACAATCTGGAAATCGAGGGTTACCGGGTCGAGCTGGTCGAAGACGGCGCGCGTGGACTCGCGCGCGCCATCGAGACGGAGCCCGACCTGATCATCCTGGACGTGATGCTCCCCAGCCTCAACGGGTACGGGGTGCTGCGCTCGCTCCGGGAGGAGGGGCTGCAGACGCCCGTGCTCATCCTGAGCGCGCGCGGCGAGGAGGCGGACAAGCTGCGGGGCTTCCGCTTCGGCGCGGACGACTACGTGACGAAGCCGTTCAGCCTGCTCGAGCTGCTGGCGCGGGTGGACGCGCTCATGCGGCGGGCTCGGGCGTCCGCCGAGTCCGCGGAAGTTGAAGCGCCGCGGGTGGAGCGGTTCGGCGATGTGGAGGTGGACACGGCGTCTCACGCGGTGCGGAAGGGCGGCGTCGAGGTGGCGCTCACGCCCAAGGCGTACGACCTGCTCCTCGCGCTGCTGCGCCGGAGAGGCCGCGTCGCCTCGCGGGTCGAGCTCCAGAAGGAGGTGTGGGGGCACCGCGGACTGGTCACCAGCCGGACCGTGGACACCCACGTGGTGGAGCTGCGGCGCAAGCTCGAGGACGATGCCTCCAGCCCCAGGCACATCCTCACGGTCCGCAAGGCGGGGTACCGGCTGGACGCATAGCCCCCTTGCCGCGGCGGCCGATCCGCCCGCTTCCCGGCACGCCCCTTCGATCCGCGCGCGCTCCTCCTCCGGGCCTTGACCGAACCGTAACAATCCTCCCACAGGTCTCTCACGCGACCCTGACCCGGCCATCACCTGCGCCGGGCCAGGGCGCGCTAGCTTCCACCTCACACAGGACAAACGGGCATGAAACGACCGGAGACGGACATGAGCATCTTCCATCCACGCCTGAAGCGGACCTTCGCGGGGCGGCCCACGGACCGGGTCCGCGCCGCGGACCACGTGGTCTCTGCCAGCCAGGGCGACCGGACGGTGCTCCTCGACACGCGACGCGGGCGCTACTACGGAATGGACGGCGTCGGCACGCGGATCTGGCAGATCATCGGGGAGGGCGTGAGCTTCACGGAGGTCGTGGACCGGCTCGAGCGCGAGTACGATGCGCCCCGGCCGGTGCTGGAGCAGGACGCGGCGAGCTTCCTCGTCCGACTGACCACGAGCCGCCTGGCGGTGCGGGCATGAGCGCTCGCCGACCCGGCGCTCCCCGGCCGCCCTCGGTGGCTGCGGCGGCGGTGGCTCTCGCGGCCGCGAAGCTGGGCCTCGCGGTGCTCGGGCTCGGACGCTTCAAGAAGCTGATCGAGCGGCTCACAGCGGCGCGGCCTGTGACGGACGCCATCCCTGCGGGACTGCCGGCAGAAACCGCGCGGCGGGTCGCCGTCGCGGCCGCGTTCTACCCGGGCCGGGCGCTCTGCCTCGAGCAGTCGGTGACGCTGTACCTGCTGCTGCGCCGCCGCGGGCTCCCGGTCGACCTGCGTCTCGGGGTGCACGTCTACCCGTTCCTGGCCCACGCGTGGGTCGAGCACGCCGGAACGCCTCTGAACGAGTCGCCCGAGTACGTGGCGACGCTCCTTCCGCTGGCGGCGGGTGCGCGGTGAGCGCCTACCTGTGCGGGCTCCGGCCCACGGGCGAGCCGCTCCGCAGGAGCGACCTGTTCGGCCCCGTGGCGCGACTGGGAGGCGCGGAGGAGCCGCTCCGGTGGATCGAGACGGGGCCGTTCGTAGCGATGTCGCGGGATGCCTCGGCGCCCCGCCCGCTGCTGGCGCGCTGGCGCACGCTGGCCGGTGTGGGCGACGTGCGGCTGGACAATCGGGCCGAGGTCGCCTCCTGGTGCCCGGCGGCGCCGGACACGGCGAGCGACCTGGAGCTGGTGCTGGCGGCGCTCGACGAGATGGGCGAGGCGTGCGTTCCGCGGCTGCTCGGCGACTTCGCCTTCGCGGCATGGGACCCACGGGCGCACAAGCTCTTGGCGGCGCGGGACGCGTTCGGCGTGAAGCAGCTCTTCTACCGCGCCGAGGACGGCCTGCTGCTCTTCTCCTCACGGCTGGCCGCCTTCGAGGCCCCTGGCCGCTACGACCCCGAGTACATCGCGGACTTTCTGGTCACCGGGGGCGCGGCGCGTGACCGCACGATCTGGCTGAACGCGGGGTCGCTCCCCGCCGGGACCCTGCTCGTCCAGCGCGGCACGGTGCGCTCCACCCGCCGCTTCTGGGACCCCGCCGACTACGAGCCGGCCCCGGGTGGCGACCTCCACGCGCTGCGGGACGAGTTCCGGGCGCTGTTCCGGAAGGCGGTCGCGCTGCGCGCGGAGCCCGGCGCGACGTGGGCGCAGCTCTCGGGCGGGATGGACTCCTCCTCGATCGTGGCCACCGTCCAGTCCATGGCGGCGAGCGGAGCCCTGTCCGGCGGGTTGAGCGGGACGATCACGCTCGTGGACACCCTCGGGAGCGGCGACGAGCGGCTGTACTCGAACGCGGTGGTCTCCAGGTACGGCGTTCGCAACGAGCTCGTCACGGACTACTGGCCGTGGCAGGACGCCGGGGCCGGCGCACCGCGGACGGACGAGCCGCGTCCGCTCTATCCGTTCTTCGAGCGGGATCGGCACACGGCGGCGCGGGTGCGGGCCGGCGGTGGGCGCGTGCTGCTCAGCGGGCTCGGCTCGGACCACTTCCTCTACGGCAACCTCGGCTTCTTCTCCGACATGGCCGCGCACGGGCACGTCCTCGCCGCGCTGGCCGAGGCCGCGCGCTGGGCCGTGACCTGGCGGCAGTCGTTCTGGAGGGTGGCGGGCCGGCACATCGCCTATCCCTTCCTGCCGCGGGCGCTCAAGCTGCGCATGGCGAACCCGTGGGAGAGCCTGCCGCGCTGGCTGCCGCAGGGCTACGTGCGACGCTACGACGTCGCGCGGCGGCTCCCGATCATGCGCAAGATCGCCGGCCGGCCGGGGCGCAACTTCGCGCGCGAGACGGCGGATGAGGTGCTCCGGCTGCCGGAGATGATCGACCGCGAGCCGATCACGGACGGCATTGAGATGCGCTACCCGTTCCTGTACCGCCCCCTGGCCGAGTTGTGTCTCCGGCTGCCCATCCAGGCGCGTGTGCGGCCGGAGACCCGCAAGTGGGTGCTGCGGGAGGCGATGCGCGACGTGCTGCCGGAGACGGTCTACCGGCGGGTGCGGAAAGGCAGCATCGACGCCCGCATCCTGTGGGCGTTCGACCGCGAGCGCGGCCGGCTGGACGCCCTGCTGCGCGAGCCGATCCTGGCCGAGCTCGGCTGCGTGGACGCCGGCGCGCTGCGCGGCGCGGTGGAGGCGGCGCGGCGGGGCAGCGCGCCCAACCTGGTGTTCCTCGTCTTCGCGCTGTCGCTGGAGACGTGGCTGTCGGTCCGGCATGGCCGGTGGACGGCACGGCCCGCGGCCGCGCAGCCCGCGGCGTGAACGCCGGACCCGTTTCGATGGAGACCTACTAAACCTCAGGAGGGGAGAGGACCATGGAGCAGAGCAAGAAGGCGTACACGCCCCCGTCGCTGGTGGAGCACGGCAAGGTGGAGGAGGAGACGAAGGGCTTCTGCACGTTCGACTGGGAGTCGTACGGCGCCCAGCAGCAGGACCCGCAGCCGATCAAGCCGTAGACGAGCCTATTGGCCGCGGACGGGGCGCTTGCCCGCCCGCGGCCGGGAGATCCGACGGACGCGTGACGCTGGTGGTGTGGACGGTGTGGAGTGTCGATGGGTGCACTGGAACGGCACGAGGGGCCATCGCCTCCCACCGTCCCGCCACCGCGCCGCGCGGCTGCCGATGATCCGGAGCGCAGTCCCCCGGACGGTGCCTGGCGACCGAGCAGTCCGATTGCCCCGAGCCAGCTGGACCCGACCCCGCAGTGCAGCCCGCCCATACTCCCAGGCCGCCGTCCATGGGGTCCGCCGCGGGGTGAGCGACCGAGAAGCTCACCCCGCGGCAAACTCCACGGTCACGCGATGCGGGATCACGCCCTCCTCGAATCCCCGATCCAGGAACAGCTGCACCGCGCGCCGGCCGTCCTCGCCGTAATCCAGCGTGCGGGCGTTGACGTACATGCCGACGAACTCGTCCGTCTGCGCGCGGTCGAGCCCGCGGCCGTAGGACTCCGCGTGCGCCAGCGCGGCGCTCCGGTGCTGGAGCCCGTAGGCGATCGACTGCCGCAGGAGCGCGGAGACGCGCGCGATGAGCTCGGGACCGAGATCGCGCCGGATGGCGTTGCCGCCGAGCGGGAGCGGCAGCCCACCGGTCTCGCCGGCCCACCACTCGCCCAGGTCCGCGACGAGGCGCAGTCCCGCGTCCGCGTAGGTGAGCTGTCCTTCGTGGATCAGCACCCCCGCATCGGCCCTGCCGGCGGCCACGTAGTCCATGATCTCGTCGAACGGGACCACCACCGTCGCGAGCTCCGGCTGGTAGAGCCGGAGCGCGAGCGCGGTGGAGGTCATGGTCCCCGGGATGGCGACGGTGCGGCCCCCGAGGTCCGCCGCCGAGAGCGGCTCCCGCGCCACGATGCGCGGGCCGTAGCGCTCGCCCATCGAGGCGCCGTGCGGCAGCAGCATGTAGGTGTCGGCGAGGTAGGCGTAGGCGTGGATCGAGACCGCTGTGACCTCGAGCTCGCCCGCCAGCGCGCGGCGGTTCAACGTCTCGATGTCCTGCAGCTCGTGGACGAACTCGAGGTCGCCGGTGTCGATCTTCCCCTCGGCCAGGGCGTAGAACATGAACGCGTCGTCGGAGTCCGGAGAGTGCGCGACGCGGATCGTCCTCGACATGTGAAGCTCCGCTGGATCGGTGGACGGAAGCGGCGCAACGTAGGCGGGCGGACCTTCCACTGTCAAACGACGGACGGGTCGGGGATGGCGTGGGGGTTCGGGTTCGACAAGGCCGGCTCGCCGGGGTGCGCGTGGACTGCGGCCCCGTAGCCCCGCGGCGAGACCGTTCAGGGGGGCGGCGGGTATTTCGGGCATGGCATTTGGATTCGATCGGCCGGGCTCCGCGCCCGGCGCCGCGCTGGCCGAGCGGCTGAAGGCCGAGGGCCTGCGGCTGGGATTCGACGCGGTCGGGATCGCGGCGCTCGGGCCGAGCGACCACGCGGCGTTCTACCGCGCGTGGCTCGCGGCGGGACGCCATGGCGAGATGGCGTACCTGGCGCGGCCGGACGCGGTGGAGAAGCGGGCGAACCCGGCGCGGGCGTGGGGGCTGCGGTCCGCCGTCGTCGCCCTGCACGGCTATGCGCCGGAGGGCGACGATCCGGCCGGGGATCCCTCGCGCGGCGTGATCGCGCGCTACGCCCGCGGGCGGGATTACCACAGGGTGGTGAAGAAGCGGCTGCTCGCGCTGCTCGGCTGGCTGGAGGCGGAGCTCGGCCGTAGGCTGCCCGCGGCGCGCGCTTACGTCGACACGGGCCCCGTGCTCGAGCGCGAGCTGGCGCGGCGGGCCGGGCTCGGCTGGTTCGGCCGCAACACCATGCTCATCGACCCGCGGCGGGGGTCGTACCTCTTCATCGGCACGCTGCTGCTCGACCTGGAGCTTCCGCCGGATCCGCCGTTCGAGGCGGACCGTTGCGGCACGTGCCGGGCGTGTCTGGACGCCTGCCCGACGGGCGCGCTGCTGGGCCGCAATGCGGCCGGCGCGCCGGTGATGGATGCCACGCGCTGCATCTCCTACCTCACGATCGAGCAGCGCGGGCCGATCCCGGAGCAGCTGCGGCCGGCCATCCGTAACCGCGTGTACGGCTGCGACATCTGCCAGGAATGTTGCCCATACACCCGTAAATTCTCACGACCGTCGTCCGAACCAGCGTTCGCGTCCCGCGGGCCGGGGGAAGCGCCGTTCGGCGTGCAGCTGGTGGCCGGCGCGTCACGGTCGCACCCGGGCACGCGGTCGCCTTCACTGATTGCGCTGCTCGAGATGTCCCTGGACGAGGCGGCGTGGGATTCGTTCTCGCGCGGCTCCGCGATACGGCGCTCCGGCAGGGCCGGATTCGCACGCAACGTGTGCGTCGGACTCGGCAACTGGGGCTCGCCAGAGGCCGTCGCCGTGCTCTCGCGGGCGTTATCCGACCCCGAACCGTTGGTGCGCGCGCACGCCGCCTGGGCACTCGGCAGAGTGGGCTCTGCCGAGGCCAGGTCAGCGCTGTCAGCGGCCGCGTCGGTGGAAACCGACGCGGCCGTGCTGGAGGAGTTGTCCGCGGCGATGGCCGCCTGACGGTCGAGCGCGAAGAACTTCGGGTCGTTCGGCGCCGTGCGGAGCACAACAGCGGCCGACTTGTTGTTCGCGCGGAGCTTGCCGGGCACCGGTTCGACGATGACCTGCACGTCGTAGACCCAGTAGTCGAGCAGAATCTTCCGCTCCTCCTCACCCAGGCCCGGCCACGCGTCTGCGAGGTTGCGCGTCTCGCTGATGATGGTGGACAGGCGGTCCCACGCGTCTTCACGCGACCGCGCGAACTTCTCCGCGTCCTTGAGCTCGGTGCGCGCAGCCGTCAGCTGCTGCTGGACAGCCCGCGCCTCCTTCTCGAACGCCTTGCTGTCGAAGTTCTCGTCGGCCGTGAGCACGGCCAGCGTGCGAGCGAGCTTGCTGTTCTGCCGCTCGAGGCGCTCGACCTCCTCCCTGGCCGACGCGACGGCCTCGTCCGCCTGCTTCCGGAACTCGTCGCGCTCCAGAATCGCCTGACGGACGAGGTCCTCGAACTCGGCGGAACCGCGCTCCGCGGCGATGAGGTCCTTGATGCCGTTCTCCAGTTCCTCCGCGTCCACGTACCAGACCTTGCAGCCGCACTCCATGAACCGCTGGTGCGCCTCCGCGTCCATGCGCTTCTTCGGCTTGGTGTGGACGTACGAGCGGGTGCGGCCCTGCGCCTCGGCGAGCCTGCCGCCGTGGTACTCGCCACCGCAATGGGCGCAGCCGGGCTTCAGGGGGAAGCCGCCCCGCTTCTTGCGCTTGGCGTTACGCGGCTGACGGTTCCGCTGCTCGAGCTCCTTCTCGACGGCCCTGAACAGGTCGACGTCCACGAACGGCTCCCACTTCGCCGTCACACGCACGGGGTTCTTCTCGCCCGCGGGCGTGTACTCCACGAGGCCGATGAGGCCCGGGTTCGTGAGGAAGTTCTTGATGCTGCGGTGCCCGAGCTTGCCGCGGCGGGGACCGCGAACGCCGGCCTCTGTGAGCATGTCACCCACGGCGTCGAGGGATGCACCGGCGATGATACGGTTCGCGCACACCTCCCAGCGGGCCAGCACCGGCTGGTCCGCAACCAGGACAGTCCCGCCGCCGCCGGGGGTGGACTGCTGTCCCTTGCTGAGAATCTTGCCGGTCCGCGTATCCATGCGCTTCGTGCCCCACGGTGCCGCGCCGCCCGTCCACCAACCCTGCGAGGCGTGATTGCCCATACCGCGCTTGACGTTGTTGGAGAGGTTGGTCGAGTAGATGGCCGCTGCGTACGCGTAGAGCGCCATGGTGACGATGTCCGCCAGGTTGTCACCAACGCGGTTCACGGTGACGAAGTGGAGCTGCCACCCGGCCGACTCGAACTCCCCGTACATGGACAGGAAGGCGAGGATGTCGGGCTTTCCGTCCTCGTCGAGGACGCGACCGAAACGCGAGGGGTCGTAGATATAGATGATTCCGGGGTCCGACTTGGGGCGCCGGTTCGCGCGGCAGAACTCACGGAGCTGCGAGAGCTGGTCGCGGTCGAACGTCGTACCCGTGCAGCTGTCGGCGAACCACCAGTTGTCGTCGAACACGCCGAACTTGGACAGGATGGCTTCCTTCTGCTGGTCGTGTGAAGCGACCTGCCGCTCCTCACCCGTCGTGCTCTTCCGCGTGTAGAACAGGACTGCCGGGATGAGGCCGGCGGCAGCCGCAATGCGCTCGACCCAGGAACGAAACTTCTTCATGTGGACCTGCCTTCTGGAGCCACGCTCCGTTTAGTCGCTCAGTGCCTTGAGCAGGTGGTTAGCGATGACCTCTGCTGAACGGCGCCGGAACACCCTGTCCTGCGCTTCGTCGTCCAGCCGGGCCTGAACTGCCTTTGCGCGCTTCTCGAGCGCCTTCGGCGAAATGAGGCCGGCGAGCCGGTGGGGCAGAGCCGAGCCACGGGGCTGCGCCGCAGCCCCCTGATTCAGCGTCGATTCTGCCTTCGTGCTCATTGCCTTCGGTCCGCCGTCCTGCTGTGCTCGGCTGGTCCCCGTGACCGCCGTATGAGCACTCTGTGGGCTTTTGAAGGCGACCCGGTAGTGGGGGGGTCAGGTCACGGCCGGGCGGGCCCCGGATGGCGCCGGGTTTCGGCTCTGCCCGACCACCGGACGCGGCAAGGAACGCCCGGGCGGCCAGCCGAATCACCGGACGTTCCTTCGGAGGCTGGCCGGCATGCAGATGTCGTCAGGACGCAGGGTGTAGCAGGTGCCGGGACGGGCTTCCACGTCCAGCAGTCGAAGCAGCGCGAGGTCAACAGCGGCCTGTATCCAGCCGAGTCCGGCGCGGGGTGTCACCTCGCTTGGCGCGTTCGCGACTGCCGCCGCCACGTACGCGAGTACCGAATCAGGGACGGTGATGCCGAACCCGAATGCCTCGGCCGCCCTCACTGCCTTTACAGCGGCAGTCCGATAGATGGGTACCAGTTGGTGCGGCTCCAGGCGGCTGAACGGCACAATCATGGGGAACCGGCTCGCGAACTCCGGCAGGTAGCCGTACGCGACCAGGTCGCTTGGACCGGGGTCGGCGGGAAGTCCCTCGAACGCACCGGCCGCGATGACCAGCATGTCGTCAGTCACGACCGAAACAGCTCGGCCCCGGTCCCCGTCCTCGGGGAAGCGAACCGGTACTCCTCCGGAGGCCAAGGTCAGCAGGCTGACCTGTTGACCGCGCTTGTGCTGTTTGCTGGTGCCCTGGGCATCACGGATTGCGACCTTGCAGGCTTCGTCCAACACGATGACGGCCCGCTGCATGACTTCGAGGTCGCGGTCGCACGTGGCGTAGAGTTCCGCCAACGCCGCATTCGCGTTGACGCCTGACCACCCGGCTTCTGAAGACGTACTGATGTCCCATACGAGCGCCGGACACGACATGGCGCGCGCGAGTGCGACGAGAGTCGAGCTCTTACCCGAGCCGCTCGGTCCAATGACCAATGCCCGGTTACCGCCCCCCAGATGCACGTGCCGCGCACCGATGAGGCACAGTGCGTCCACGGCTGCGTCCTGACCGACAATGTCTGCGCGCAAGTGTCGGCGAATCTCACGGAACGCAGCCGCCATAACGCCCGCCGGCGGCGGAGTGACTTCAGGTTCAGAGCTGTGCGTCACGACGGCTCCACATTCGCAACGCGGCCTTTCTGGCGCCCCTCGCACCGCGGGTCCGAGGCCGGCTGAACAGAAGGGACAGTTGACGGTCAGCGCCGATATGACCAGTTCGCGCTCATGGTTGCCGTCGGCCAACCAGTACCTGCGTCGTGCACGCATGTAGCCTCCTTGTTGCGTGTCCGGCACAGGCTACCCGGCCGGATTCGCAGGCAGGAATCCGACCGGGCCCTAGTCTAGCGGCGGCCAGCGGCCGGCCGCGGGCTGGCTGTGTAGGTGGGGCCGTCGAGCGCGCGTGTGAGCGACTCCATGTATTCATCGAGTTCCTCGATGCGCAGCTGGAGTGCTTCCAGTTCAGCGATTCTGACGCGGCGCTCGATGAGCGCATTGGCGCGGTCGCGATGCGCCGTCTGGAGCTGGGCGGTGAGACGATCGCGATGTGACTTCGACCTGTTCATGGCGGGAGGTGGTTAGAGGTGGGAGGTGGGAGGTGGGATACCGCGGGTACGACCATCACTACCTGCTCGTCGTTGCAAACAGCAAGCGGTCCGTCAACGAGGATGACCGGCGGATTCCTCCGAACGGCCCGCGTCGGGTAGGCTCCACTGTGAGCGTTCGAGTGTGACACGCCGCACTGGACCCGGAGGAGCCTGCGATGACGATTGCGGAACTACTTCAGCGCTGGACCGACGAAGCTGCACAGCTACGTGAGCGGTACGGCATGGAGGCGGCGGCACGTCTGTGCGACGCGCACGTGCGTGAACTGACTGCAGCGCTGCACGCGCGCCAGGACGAACTGCTGACCATCGCAGCCGCTGCGGTGGAAACTCGCTACTCAACCCAACATCTCCGTGCGCTCATCGCAGAGGGCGCCATTCCGAATGCCGGTTCAAAGGGACGACCACGTATCCGCCGGGCCGACCTTCCTCCGCCGAAGAGCGTCTCCTCACGTGTGCGTGCGGCTGCGGCCGACAGCCGCCAGCGAAATCAGGCGAACCGAAAGAAGGTGTTCGATGCGAGCCGGATCGTACGCCGTCCATGACGTGACTTGGCGGCGGCCCGGAAGCGGGAGTAGGGTCGAGGTGCGGCTACGAATCAGCGTCGTCCGCAATGCCACTCAACCATAAGGACACCAGCACATGGCACAGTCGAGTCCAACCACCCGTAAGCGTCGCGGTAAGGCGAAGCGCGCGAGCAAGGGCAGCAAGGTCGTCCGTGAGGTCACGTCCGGAGAGGTCGTCGTCCACGTGAAGAAGCGCGTGGACGGTCGCGGATGGCTCTT
The DNA here is from genome assembly GCA_963708135.1 of uncultured Gemmatimonadales bacterium. Classification (GTDB taxonomy): domain Bacteria; phylum Gemmatimonadota; class Gemmatimonadetes; order Longimicrobiales; family RSA9. The sequence continues at coordinate 4,745,038 of OY970192.1, forward strand.
CTACGCCGAATTCCTGCATCCCACGAAGGGTCGTCAGCGGCCGTCGCTGCAGACTGATGACCTGGAGGAGGCGGTGCGGAACGCGCAGGAGATCGCGGACGAGTTGGCCCTCCTGATCGAGAGCGGTTCCGTCGAGCACCTCGCCGCGATCAGCCAGTCGCGAGTAACGCTGGGACAGGTGTTCGACGAGTACCGACGGGAGCAGCTGCCGAACTACATCGAGAGTGACGGCCGTCCGAACGGTCACTGGGTCAACATGGACCGCGTTATCCGCGTCGCAGAGGGTATCTGGGGCCGCGATCAGGTCGTATGTGAACTGGGACCCTCCCAGGTCGCTCGGCTGAAGGCGGCACGGCTCGCGGGCGGTGTGACGATTGTCGGCCGCGTGCTGCCCGACCAGTTCGATCGGCTCATCATGCCGGCGGAGCCGACTGTCCTCAAGCCCTGCGGCCCGCGAACGGTGCGCGGCGAGATCGCGCTGCTGTCCGTGCTCTTCAACTGGGCCAGGCGCCACAAGGTGAAGGGGGGACGCGGTCGCAAGCTGCTCGGCGACAATCCACTGCACGGCATCCCATTCAAAGCGGGGGTGGAGGAGCCGAAGCGCCCGCTGATGACCCAGAAGCGGTACGACGTCATGCTGCAATACGCTCCCGAAGTCGAAGCGATCACGCGGGGTGAAATCGAGTACCAGCGGCACTTCAAGGATGGTCGCGTGGTGCTATCGCGGAACCCGTCAGGCCGGCGCGGGCGGAAGTTCGCGAAGATGCCTCGTGGCTTCCTGGTGACGCTGCTCATGCTGGCTCGTGGCACATGGCATCGCATCGAATCGCTGCGGGGGCTGAGAGTCGGCGACATCCTGCTGACCCACGATCAGATGCGGCGCAAGCTGCTCGACCTCGGTTGGCCTGAAGAATGGGCTGACGAGTGGCCGTGGGGGGCGATCTACTGGAATCCCGAGTTCGACAAGGAAGGCTACAGCCGCGTCGTGGCCATCTCGAAGCGGCTTCATGACCAGCTCGTTCTCTACCTGCGCGAACTCGGCACGATCGACCCCAACGCGTGGCTCTTCCCCTCGCCGTCCAAGCGTGGCAGGCATGTCAGCAATGGGCAGGTGTGGCGCTGGTTCCGCCGTATCGAGCGAGTGGCGGCAGCGAATGGCGCCGACCTCCTTCCGCTGAAGTACGGGGCGTTCCACCCGTTCCGCCGCCAAGGCAGGAGCGAGAGGGCCGGCCATTTCGATGACAAACTCATCGCGCTGTGCGGCGGCTGGCAGCGTTTCAAGGACAGCCAGGAAGCTATGAACCAGGGCTACCTACAGTACAGCGCGCGGGCTCTGTACCTCTGCGTCGAGTTCGACGTGACGCGCGACGTTCCGGATGACGGCTGCGTGCCCGGCGTGAACATCACCGTGAACGCGCCGCCGGCGCCTCGCGCCGTCGAGGCCGAAACGGCCACGATAGGCGCACAGAATAGTCACACGCTCACGCCGGCGAACTCGATGGGGCCCCGCAAGATCGTGCCGCTCAAGACGTTGAACGAGCGGGCCTCATAAACGGCGACTACGACGTCAACGGAATCACAAGAACGCTATAGGGGCAAGTTTTCCAGCAATCACGCCGAAATCCATCTCAGATCCGCGACGTTCCCCCTCCAGATCCGCACCTTTCCGCACTCCCGCAGTCACACACGTTGTCACACTAACTGCCTTCCCCGCACCTGCCTCGACCGCCCTCCATGTCCATCACTCCGCAACAGCACGCGGTGTATCGAGCGGCCCTCGACGTCGCCGACAGCATCGACCCCAGCGGCCGCTTCCGCGCCATCCTGCATCTCCTCCGGTGCGCCGGTGGCGAGCAGATCGGCCGGATGCTGTCGCTGCGGCTCGACGCTGTCGGCTTCGTCAGGCCCTCGACTGCCAGGGCCCGCAGCAGCACCGCGCGAGGTCAGGAACTGGAACTGTTCAATGGTTGCACAATCGTCCTGGACGAAGAAGCCGTCGCTGAACTGCATCTGTATGCTCGGCGCAGGTCTCGTCACGTGCGCATGCGCCTCGTCCAGCGACGGGAGCGCAGCTCGCTCTGGTATGCTCATGTGATCTGTGCAGGAGGCCATGCATTCACATCCCTCGGAACCCATGACCACGAGGTGGCGCGCCAGCGTGCGCGTGAGCGGCGCATGGAACTGGCCTGCACTGCCCGAAGCCGCGGATGCCGGTTTCTCTTTCCGGCCAGCTGGAAACGCGATACGCACGTGAGCGTGGGCGAACTCCGTCAGTGGATCAATGCCGCTGTGGGTCGCGGATCCCTGGGCTCGACTCGCGAGGCGTGTGAGCAGACTCGCCCGATACATCGCATCCAGGAGCGCCGGCGGCGGAAGGACAATGACCCACCCACCTGAACGTATCGCGCCGCGCAGCCGCGCAGCCGCGTGCCGGGGCGGATTCCGCGCAGCGGCCGACACCGGGTAGGAGTGTTCCCGGACTCGCAACCGGGAGAGATCATGAGACACTGGGATCACGCGTCGTTCGAGCACGCACGCATCGGTGAGGACCTCGGCAGCGTCATCGATGAGATCGTGGGGCTCTACGTCGAGCTCGAGGGGGCGAAGGTGGCAGAGCGGGCAACGCTGCGCCGGAAACTCGCGGCGGCCGGCTTTCGCCTGAATCGTCTCGCCGCCCGACGGAGGACCGCATGATCCAGCGACAATGTGCGCCGCGGCGTGGTGTGAGCACGCTCGGCCTCACCGCTGAGCATCCGATCCCGGTGTCGCTGGCCGTGCCGCGCGTGGCCGCCGTCGTAGACCAGCACTGCGGCACCCCATACTGGTTCAGCGGCGAGCTGTCATCGCTGCGGCCGGGTCGTGGCTCGTGGATGTTCGGGTCCGTGTCCGACGGCGATGCACGGCTCGACGTCCGCATTGGGCCGGGAACACGGCACGACCTCAATTCCGATTCCGTAGGCCGCTTGGTCGTGTTCAGGGGCGCGCTGCGTCTGGACCGAGCGGCCCGGCTTAGTGTGGCCGTCATCGAAGCAGTCAGCGTGGACGCCCAGGGAGTGCGCCTGCTCGTCCGTGAGGATGTCCGACGCCGTCTGGTGGCGGAGGGCGTTCTCGGGCGGCAACACAGGCTTCTTCCAGAGTGGCCCGCCACTATCGCCGTTGTGACGGCCGCCCGGGGCGCAGCTGTCGAGGACATCCGCGCGGTTGTCATGCGCCGCGCGCCGTGGGTTCAGCTGGTGATCTGTGACTCAGCGGTCCAAGGTCGCAACGCGCCGGCGTCGCTGACGCGTGCGCTGACCGCAGCGGCCGCCTCAGGTGCAGAAGTAGTGCTTCTCACGCGTGGCGGCGGCGCCGCGGAGGACTTGGCCGTGTTCGATGACGAACTCGTGGTTCGCGCCGTCGCGGCCTCATGCGTGCCGGTCGTCTGCGCGGTCGGGCACCAGATGGACCGCACGCTCTGCGACGACGTTGCGGACGTCTCCGTCGCCACACCCACTGCGGCGGCCGAGCACGTCACGCCTGACCGGAATGCGCTGAAGCGGGAACTCGAACAGCTGCGGATGCGCGCTCGCGACGGCGCGAAGCGCCTCTTGCGAGCCAAGGACGCAGAGCTTCGGGGTATGGCGAGACACGCGATGCCGGCCATGGCGCGACTGCTCGAGCTGCTCGAGAACCGCTTGAGTGCATCGGGGCCACCGGTGCTGGAGCAGCGGATGCATCGTGCGGTCGATGCCCGGCGCCGGGCTGCCGACGATGCACTTCTCCGCTGCCAACGGGCCTCTGTGTCTCTGGTCCGCACTGCGCTCACCGACGTTGAACGGACGCGTGGACGGCTTCTTACCGCAAGGCAGCACTTCCTCATGTCTGCAACGAGGAACCTGGAGCATCAGTGGACGCACATCGCCGTGCTTTCACCGCAACGGGTTCTCGACCGCGGTTACGCGATTGTGCGAAGCCACGGGGCTCTGTGCCGCTCGACTGCGGATGTCGGCCCGGGAGCGACGGTGCACATCCGCTTCGCAGATGGAGTTGTTTCGGCGACGATTACCAACATCGCACCTTCGACGAAAGGACGGGCTGCATGAGCACAGCGTTGGCAACGCGGAACGGTAGCCAGAGTGAGTACCGGACGCATCTGCGGGCTCTCGAGCACGCGGCCGCGCAGCTCGAGCGCGGCGACCTCGACCCCGAGCAGGCGTTGGAGGTCTATCGTGACGCACTTCGGAGGTACGAAGCGGCCAGGGTTATACTCGACGCGGTGGCCGAGGCGTTCGTTCGCGTGGAAGGCGGGGCGGACAAGACAAACACCACACAGTAGGAGTCCCATGATCTGATTGCCAAGACTGGTTGGAGGGGTGGCCGGGCCTGCTGTCTGTGGAGGCAAGGCGCGGATATGCCCGCCTGCCGCCGGCCCGGCCGGCACCTCTTCCGACGAAGGAAGGTCGTACCATGGTGTTCTTCTCGAATCTCTTTAGTCGCCGCACTTCCCAGCACAGTGCGGTCCCCGCTTCGCCCCAGCCCTCGCCGGCGGCCAGCTCCGACCCCTACCTCGTGGCCCAGCGGCCGCTGGTGCTGCTGGCAGACGACGAGCTGGAGTCGCTTCCGCAGCTCGAGTACATCGTGCCGGGAATGATTCCCGCCGGTGGCTTCGTCGTGCTGGTGGGTGCTCCCGGCTGCGGCAAGACGTTCCTGGTCCTCGACATCGTCATGAGCGTGGCGACCGGTCTGCCGTGGCACGGGCGCGACGTGGTCCGGGGTCCCGTCGTCTATGTCGCCGGCGAGGGGGTACGTGGTCTCACGAGCCGCATCGTAGCCTGGAAGGAGGAGCAGGCATTCGCCGGCAGGGCAGGCGTCTTCGTGCTCCCGCAGGCGACTGCCCTCGCGCAGCCTGACGAGGTGGCTCGGCTGATTGCCGCCATCGGCGCGTTGCCGGCGCCTCCGCTTGCGGTCGTCATCGATACCCTCGCCAGGAACATGGGGGAGGGCGACGAGAACAGCGCTCGGGACGTCGCCCGGCTGACCGCCGGGGTCAACCGGATTCGTCACGCGACGGGCGCCACGGTCATCCTCGTCCACCACACGGGACTCAAGGGCGAGCGTGAACGTGGCAGTTCGGCGCTGCGTGGCAACGCAGACACGACCATGCTCCTGCGTGGGAGCAGGACCGGGCTCGTGCGGCTGGACTGCCTGAAGCAGAAGGAGGACGAGCCGTTCGCCAGCATGGCCCTCCAGCTGACGAAGCGCGGCGACTCCTGCGTGCTGCTGCCGGCACCGCCGAACACCTCGGCCGGGCCCGCGGTTTCACCCACCGAGCTGCGCGCGCTCCGCGCTCTGGCGGCCGCAATGCCGAACGGCCTCAGCTACTCGGCGTGGGGCACTGCGTGCGGGGCCAAGGGCGGTGCGTTCGACCGCATCACGAAGGCCTTCGTACGCGACGGGCTGGTGGCCGGCGGCGGCGGCAAGGGCGTTCCCTACGTGCTGACACCCCTCGGGATCAGCGCCGCAGCCTGACGGTCTCCCTGCCACCACGAAACAGTACCCCCACTCCGGTCCTACGAGACCGGAGTGGGGGTACTGTTTCGGCGCCGGACTCCGCGCGCAGAGCCGTGTCCCGTAGACCGGTACAGGACGGCACGATGCCGTTCCCGAAACCAGCCGCGGAGCAATCAATGACACGGCCCATCCTGCTGCCCGCCGACCGCCAGCTCGAGTTCACCTTCGACTCCTACATGGAGGAGCTCGAAGCGCTTGACGCAGCCCTCGGAGCCCACCTCCTCGACACTGCGCTGACACCTGGCGCAGCCGCCACGACTGGCCGCCGCGGCTCGCCGGCCTGGTGGCGGACGCAGGTCATGGCCTGGTGCGGCCTCGCTTCCACCGCAGCACGGTTCGACCCGGAGGCGGTCGGCTCGGCCGCCATGGCTGCGCAGCACATGGAGGACTACCTGCTCATGCCGTGGATTCGTTCTCTCCTCGCAGCAGGCGCCGCCGTCGACCAGCCGGACAGGCCCGCCGCCTGAGCGACCGCCGAAGAGGGGGTTCTCACAGCGGGTCGCACTCCCACACCATGTGAGTGCGACCCGCTGCGGGCCGCCGCCGCACGGCGATAATCCCCAGAACGCAGGAACCTGAACATGCGCGCAGTCATTGACGGGAAGCGGTACAACACGGAGACGGCCACGGAGGTCGCCTGCATCGAAAATGGGCACAACCTGAGCGACTTCGAATACTTCACGGAGGGGCTGTACCACACCGGGAAGGGTGCCTGGTTCCTCGCCGGCTGGGGAAACGCTCGGTCGCCGTATGGGACGGTGGCCGGCAACACCCGCGGCTCAGGCGAGCGAATCACCGTCCTGACCCCGGCCGAGGCGCAGGAGTGGCTGGAGGAGCACGGCAAGGTGGACGCCCTGGAGGCATACTTCGGCGAGCTGATCGAGGACGCATAGCCATTACGCGGCCATTATCGGGAGCCGCCAAGTCCTGCGCGTGCGGTCGTAGGAGGCGGGAGTCAATCATCGTCAGGCCGAAGGGGGAGAACCGCGTCCCGCCGTTGCACCCCAGTATCGAGCGCCGTCGGCAAGTGCCGGCGGCGCTCGGCCGTTAGAGCTACACCCGCATCTTCGTCAAAGCCTGCCGAACATCTGTGAGTCGGAGCCCCATTGCCCTCATTCGCCCGCAGGCACAACCTGCTTCTTGCTGCGCCGACGGCGCGTCGAGTGGGCCGGCGAGCTTGCGTCTGCGGCCGTCGGCGGCGTCGGGCAGTTACGCAGGTCCTGGAGCGCGCGGTCACGCTCGATTTCCACGGCGCCGAGCTGGCGTAGAAGTTCCTCGCAGCGCGCCCGCACAGCGTTGCTCTCCAGACTCTTGCGCTCAAGCTCCGCGGCCGCCGCCCGAGCCGTGGCGCCTGCCGCAGCGGCCTCGGCCTCGGCCCGGCTGCGCCCTGCACCCCGCCTCGCGACCTCTTCCTGCGCCCGCGTGAGCGCGTCCGTGAGCGCGAGCCGTTCCCGGCTGTGGGACTCGTTCTCGGACCGTCGGAGCTCCTCGGCGGCGTCACGGGCGGTGCCCGCCTCGCCCAGCGCCGTGGCCAGCCGCTCGACTTCTGCGCGCAGCTCCTGCACTTCAGCTTCGCAGGCCGCGAGGTCCTCGTTCAGCAGGGAGAGATTCGTCTCGGCTGTCCGCATGGCCGCCTCGTGCCGGGCCGCGGCTGCGGTCTCCGCCGAACGGGCGCGGTCGAGCTCGGCGACGCGTACCGCCGTCAGCTGCCGGATGATGTCAGCGGTTACACGCGCGAGCCCGTCCCGGAGACAGACAGGCAGTTCCGGGTCGGCCGTGGCTGTCTCAGTCCCGACTGCCGGCAGCACGCGGTCCGCCGCGGCCTCGCGGACGCGCCGCACGACTGCCATGAGGCGTTCCCGCTGCCCGCCGCCGGCGACCCGCTTCAAGCGGTCGACCGACAGCTCGCCGCGTGCGTGGAGGTCTTCCGCGGCGGCCAAGAGCTCTTCTTCGGATTTCATGGGGGTTCTCAGTAGTGTCCGGTCACAAGTTGAAGAGCGACAACTGGTTACGATCGGAGGGGACTTCGGGGGTGTAGGCCGAACGCGTAAGTACTTGTGCGAGAGGGGCTTTCTCGAACGCATAGACGCTCAGGATCTGTAGAATTGTGTAGAGTTCGCGCTCGATCCGGAGCCGCTTGCGGACGATCGCGACGAGGACGTAAACGCTGATCGCGATCCAGATCTGCGTGCGCACAGCGTTCGCGCTCGTGCCGAAGAAGCGCTTGATCCTGAGGTGCTGCTTGATCCATTTGAAGAAGAGCTCGATCTGCCACCGCAGGCGGTAGAGCTCGGCCACGGTAACGGCGGGCAGCGCGACGTCGTTGGTCAGAAGGACGAGGTCCTGCCCGGACCCTGCGTCCTTGAAACGCACGCGGCGAAGCCGGTCGGGATAGGCCCTGGCAGACCGGGGCAGCGCAAGGCGGATGATCTGATCACAGAAGACGCCGGTGGTGCGATCGACGGGTCCTGAGGAGAGCCGGTTGAACTTGAGGTTTGCCTTGGCGCGAACGACGAAGGTGGCCCGGTGCTGATCGAGTCGGTAGAGCCGGGCGAAGTCGACGTAGCCGCGGTCCAGGACGTAGATCGATCCGGGCTCCGGGATAAGCGCATCGAGGATGCGCACATCGTGGGTGCTCGCGTCCGTGATCCAGGCGTAGGCGGGGATCCTGCCTGCCAAGTCGAGCAGTGTATGCAGCTTCACGCCGCCTTTGCTCGTACGAAACGAGGCCCAGGGGAACAGCGACAAACACAGGTCGATCGTGGTGGAATCCAGCGCGTAGACGGTGTTCGTGAGCTCGATCCCCAACGTGTCGTCGGCGTAGAGCCGACGCGCGTCTGCGATCAGGCGTTGAGCGAAATCGGCGTAGATGCGCCAGTCGCGATTCTCGTTCGCATCGGCGAGCGTGCTGCGAGAGAGCGGCGAACGGAAGCCAAGATGGTACAGCTTCTCGGGGGCCGCCCCGAGGGTGGCCTCGAGGTCCCGCAGGCTCTCCCGGTAGGTGAGCTGGGCAAAGGCCATGGCGAGGAACTGGTCCCGACACGAGAAACGTCGGACCCTCCGGTTGCCGTGGTAGCGGCGGATGCACCGATCGAGCGCGAAGCGAGATGCGTGGGCCATCACCTGTGAGAAAACCGTGCTTCCGGGATTCATGCGCTACTCCGGCCGGGGGGTCCGGGCAGGATAGCGGCGCAGGAGCGAAGTTCAAATCGGTGCGGCAACCAAAACGTCGTAACGCACCATGTAGCAATCCGTTACGGCATCATCATCTCAGCTTAACCGGACAGTACTGGGGGGTTCTCATTCTCGGCCTCTTTCCGGAACGGACCGGAATCCGGCGGTCCGATTCCCTATTCTGTTCTGGTCTGGTGCGGCCCTGCGGCCGCATGAGACACCGTACGGGACCGCCGGGGCTGGCGAGAATCCGGTTGTCGAACCGCAATAGCGAGCACGGATGGCGGAGGCGTTACTCCGGTGGCTACCCGCGGCCACAATGAATTGGGTGCGTGAGCGCGTGAGATGCTTGACGGGGACGAGGCGCCGACTGTACTTTGGTCGGCGGCAATGAGTAGGTGAGCGCGTGAAAGGGTTTCGCTTGGACACAACAAGCTATCTATCCAACCTCGGCATCGAGCTGGCCGCGCCCGCGCTCCCAACTATTGGTCGCCTGGCGCTGATGGGGGAGTTCCTCCTCGGCGGCAACCGCGGTGTGCTCCTTCGCCCCAAGCGTGGCAAGATCTCCACCCGGTATCTGGAGGTGCTCGGCCGTGAGGGCTTCGGGCTTGCGGTCATTGATGGAACTGGCTTCCCCACGTTTTACGCCCGCGAGGGCGAGGAATTTGTACCGATCCGGGCCTTGCCCGTACTCCACCGGCGGTTTTTCCCCTCGGAAGCCGTCCTCGACGCATGGGCGGGTCTCATCCGCGATGCGGCAACTCGAGGGGAAGCGGCGCGAGTGGGCGTGGGGCAGTTGCTTACCTGGCTCGGGGACGACTCACGCTTCGACGCGGCCCTCGTGCTTCCGCACGGAGACCTGCCCATCGAGCAACTTGGTGGAGACGAAACGGTAAGCGCCGAGCCCTTCCGAACGGCGGCCGCCTTGCTCGCCGGGTTTCGAGCGCAACCCGAGTCGCCCGAGGAGGTCGTTCGCCTGCTGGGCGCGGTCTCGCCGCTTCTCACCGACATTGGTGATGTCTCTGGTCTGATGGAAACCCTCACGCCGCTGGTCCGCGTTGACGGGCTCGGAGCCCACCGATTGTTGGTCTCGCATGGCATCGGTGCGGAAGTGGCTGCCCTCTTCGGAGCGGAAGGCACGATGGTCCTGCCGATCGAGCTCCGAGTTCTTGAGCCGCTGCTGCTGCGGCTGCTGCCCAGCATCGACTGTGTGTTTACCGACTTTCTGCAGTTGAGCTCGGAGCGCTCCTACGACGGTGTCATCGTAGTCCCTCCGGTCGGTATTCGCCTCAGCGGAGCCCAGCTTGGCGGATACGATCTCGCGAAGCGGGGAGGCAAGGTACGCAGCGGTGTGGCCGCAGAGCTGCTGTTCGTGGAGCGCGCCCTCGCAGCAGTGGTCGATGGTGGTCTCCTTGTGACGGTTCTGTCGGAAGGCTTGCTCTCGAGCGCCGGTCATGTGGACTTCCGAGAGTGGCTGCTTGATCGCGCGCGCCTGCTGGCGGTCGTCAGCCTCCCTGCGGGAACCTGCTTCCCCGGGAGCGGGGTGAAATGCTCCGTCGTGCTGCTCCGAAAGCCGCCCGAAAAAGACTACTCGATCCTCATGGTCGAGGTAGAGGCAGACGACCTCACAGGCGAAATCGCGGCGGCACAATCGAAGCTCCAGGAGTTCCTCGAACGGGAGGTGCCGGCATCCGCGTAGCCACGCTCTCCCGCAGCGGCCTCGGAAAGTCGCACGTTCGACTCGACCCCGCCTTCTACGTCGGCCGCGACCTGGTTCGCTCGACGATGAATTCCGAGAGCAGTCGACACGTTCGCCTGGAGGACATGGTCGAGTTCATTCAGGACGGGGCGCGGCTGCCGTCGGCAGAGCCGGGCATTCCGATGCTCCGCTTGAACAACGTGCTGCCCTGCGAGCTCGACTTGAGCGGCATGGCCCTCGTCGACGGCGCCGCGGCCAAGTGGGTGAGCGTTCGGGAGCATGATGTCCTGTTTACGCGTGCTGCTCAGCCGTTTCGCGCCGCCGCTGTGCAGCCCGGCGTGCCGGCGGAGCTCGCCGCGTCGTCGGAGCTCAGCATCATTCGGCCCCGGCCGGCCGTATTGCCCGAGTATCTCGCCGCAGTCTTCTGCACACCAACGCTCAACCAGATTCTGCGACACCTCGCCTATCGGGGCCGCTCGTCGGCTCTCCCGCGCCTGCGTTTATCGGACATCGCACGCCTGCCCATCCCGCTCCCCCCGAGGAGTCTGCAGGAGGCGCTGCGGCAGCAGTATCAAGGGGCGGTCGACCTCACCGCGAGCGCGCGTGTCGAAATCAGCGCAGTGGTGTCGGCAATTCATGCCGAGATTGATCACCGCGTCTGGGGTACGGAGCCTCCCAGGAGAGCCATCGAGGTGCGTCGCTCATACCTGCCAAACCGCTGGGATGTGCCATACAATCGCGGCCGCGGTTTCCGAGAATCCTTGGCTGCGTCCTCAACGATGCGACCGCTGCTTCAGCTTGCGAGTCCGCGGACGTCGAGCCTCAGCGGTCTCACCGACGAGGAGGAAGTCTTCCTTGTTCAGGCCAACGACGTGAACGAGGCGAGCTTCCTCGTCGAGGGCGGAGAGAACCGTTCTCTCGCGGGACTCTCGTCTCGCATGCGCCAGCGGCTCGAAGTCGGGGATGTCCTCCTCTGCACGACGGGATCGGGCGATCAGGTCGCCTACTTGGATGAGGATCTCGGACGCGGCGGAGAGTCGATCCTCGGAAGTGCGACGTTCACGGCTCTTCGCTTCCGCGAGACACCCCGCGTCTTCGCTGTCGCTCTCGCCCATCCTGTGGTACGCGAGCAGCTGCGCCTGCTCTCGTCAGGGTCAGTGCAGCGCTTCATCAACAAGCGTGACCTCGACGATCTTCTCGTCCCCGTTCTCGGTGCTGTTTGGCGCGGGGACTTCGAGACGAGGCTCACCCAAGCGATGCAGCGGCGCCGGGAGGCTTTGCGGGCGCGGAGTGCGCTCATCGAGGTGGCCGACGAGTACCTGAGGGAGTTGAGCAGTCCTTCCCTTGCCCTTGCCGGGGGAAAGGACGCATGACCGGCCTCATCACCACGAAGATCCGTGACTTCCTGATCGGCCGTGGTCCTGCGACGCCCGAACGCGTGGCGGAGGCCGTCCCCGAGCTCGCGGAGGCGGGAGGTGCGGAGCGGGCCCTCTTGCTGATGCGGCTCGACCCCGCCCTCGAGCGCACCGGAAGCGAGATGTGGGCGGCTCGAGGAACCGCCATCACCGACGACCGCCGCGTGCGAATGGCGGCTGAGAAGTTCTTCGATGGGCGGCCGGGCGCTCCGCTAGGGAGCGTTATCCGCGCGGTGGCAAGCGAGACCGGTCTGCCCGAGCACCAGGCGCGTGAGCTCCTCACCGCACAGTTCGTCGTGGCGGGCACGAACATTTTTAACCGGCGACGGTAGCGAAACGACCCCTATGGCCAAGAATAAGAAGAACACGACAGACGCAGTGCGCGGTGGCGCGCGGGAGAAGCTCTCGCAGCTCGGCTACCAGCAGATCGAGGACGACTTCGCGCTCTTCGATCCGCTCGGTGACGGATCCATGACGGCGACCGCCGAGCTCGTGGCGCTCGATGAGGGCGAGCCCGTCATCCTCTTCGCCAGCGGCGACCCCGGCGATGCCTCGCGGCCTCCCGTGCAGGACGATGCGAAGTTCAAGGCAGGCCTCGGCGCCGCCGCCGGCAAGCCGTTTCGTTTCGTCTGGGTGTCGGACGGCGAGAACGACTTCATCTTCGACGTCCAGAAGGACGCGCAGGTCTCGGCGCTGCCGGCCCGGGACGAGTGGAAGACCGTCGCCCGGCCAATCTCCGATACCCGCACCCGGCTCGTGCAGGAGGTCTCAGCAGAGTACCACCGCGGCGACTTCCGAGCGATCCAGCGGAAGTTCGATCAGCTGCACGAGGCCATCTACTCGCGTGGCGGCGTCAAGCCCACCAACGCTGCCATTGACGAACTCGGCAAGCTGCTCTTTCTCAAGGTACACCTCGAGAAGGCGCCCAGCTACGTGCTCACGAGCGGCGCCGCGAAGGGCAAGCGCTTCGCTGACATCTACTCGGCCGACCACGTGCGGGAGCACAAGAAGGATGCGGTCATTCAGCTCAAGGACGCCTTCCGCGAGATAAACAACCTCCCGCAGTACAAGGCGACCGACATCACGGGCGAGGTGCACACTATCTTTTCGTACGACGAGCCGCTGCGTCTCGAGAACCCCGACGTTCTCGCGCTCGCCATCGAGGCCCTCGAGCTGCGCGACCGCCATGGCAAGTCCATCCGGCTCTCGGTGCCCGACCGCGAGCTCCTCGGCAACGGGGAGAAGGCGCGCGAGATGCGGGCGCACCTCATCCACGAGGATCTCCTCGGCTGGGCCTTTGACGTGTTCCTTCGCGGCAAGTACGCAAGCGACGAGGGACTCGCGACCTACCTGACGCCGAGTCAGGTCGTGGAGTGCATGGCCCGCATGGTCTTCCACGACATCCCGGACGCGGACCTCTGGGCGCGACGGGGCGACGACGGGCAGCGCGAGCGCTGGAGTCCCCAGACCGACGAGGAGGCCGCGCTCCCCGCCTTCCTGTGCGGCGACATCTGCTGCGGCACGGGGCGCTTCCCCATAGGCGCGCTGCGCGAGGTGAAGCGGCGCGTGCTCGACGACCGCCACGTCGGCCACTCCGACCACGACAAGCTGCGTTGGCTCTCGCAGATGAAGCGGCACAGCTTCTTCGGCGCCGACCAAGCCGCGGGCTCGATCCAGAAAGCGCGCATCAACATGCTGCTGTACGGCGAGGACCACAGCCAGCTGCTGAAGGTCGACGACTCGCTGGTCGACCCGCATCTCGATCGGCTCATCGGGAAGTTCGACGTCATCCTGACCAACCCGCCCTTCGGCTCGGGCAAGTACAATGATCCCCGCGGACTGGTGCGCATGCGCGACGAGGGGCGCGGTGTCGAGCTGGGCTGGTCGTGGACGCCCGGGAACCGGGCGAAGCGGAAGGAGCTCGCCAAGGCCGACCCGGCCTCGCTGTTCATCGACCGCAACCTACAGCTCCTGAAGCCGGGCGGGCGGCTCTTGATCGTCGTGCCTGACGGCATCCTCTGCAACTCGGGGGACGCCTACATCCGCGAGTACTTCATGGGGACTCAGGACGAGGAGACGGGGGAGTTCCTCGGCGGAAAGGCGATCGTGCGCGCCGTCGTGAGCCTGCCCACCGAGACATTCTCCATCGCGGGCACGGGCGCCAAGACCAGCTTCCTCTACCTGCAGAAGAAGCGACATCCGGCTGAGAAGCAGGGCCCGGTCTTCATGGCCGTGGCCGAGCATGTCGGGTACCTGAAGAAGGGCAAGACCGAGGTTCCCGATCCTAGCGGCAACGACCTCGTCGCCATCTCGTCAACGTACGTGACGACCGCGGGGGGCGGGCGATGACAGTAAACCCCTCCGCCGTGTGGGTCGGACCCGCGCGCGTTCGTCCGTCTCGACTTGCCGCCGAGTTCTATCGTCAGGAGTACACCGACCTTGAGGACCAGCTCGATCGCTCCGGCCACAAGCTCGTCGTACTCGGAAAACTAGGCCGGCTGTTCACGGGCCCGTTCGGGTCGAAGCTACCCGCGTCCCTGTACGACACCCCCAACGGAGTCCCACTCCTCCGTGTGCAGAACATCGGGGACCTCTTTCTGAACGAGACTGATCTCGCGCGGATCCCGCTTGAAGTCCACGACGACATCCACCGCTCAAAGCTCGAGTCGGGGGATCTCGCCCTCGCGAAGGCAGGCCGCTTGGGAGCGCTCTCCAAGATCCCTGCTGACATCCCGGAGTGCAACATCACGCAGCACATTGTTGGCGTGAAAGTGCGCGCCGACAAAGTGCGTGGAAGCTACCTGGCTGCGTTCTTCCTTTCTCGCTTCGGGAGCTTTCAGCTCAAGCGTCAAGGGATCGGAACTCTGATCAAGTACCTCGGGATCGAGGAGACGCGCGCTGCGAAGGTGGTCGTTCCCGAGCGAGGCGTCCAAGACTACATCGGCGCGAAGGTCGAGTTGGCGGAGCGCTGTCGGGCGCGGTCTGGATACCTCCGTGCAGAAGCCATCGCACGCTTCGACGCGCTTCTCCGAACGCCCGAGTTCAGCCCGGGATCAGCTCTCACCAACGTCGTCGATTCCCCAGCCCTCACCGGTCGTCTGACCGGCGAGTTCTACCTCCCTCGTTACTTTGCGCTCGAATCGCACCTGGCGGGCCTTGGGGTATCGGTCAAACCACTCCGCTCGCTACTCCGCAGCGACATCATTCGGTCCTCGACGCCAGAACGAGACGAAGCGGCGCCCGTCCCCTGCATTCTCACCTCGGACATCGACCCTCACGAGATCCGTTGGCGAAACCCGAGCTTGCGCATCACGCAGTCGGTGCACGACCGCCACGTTGGTCGGCTCGCTGCACTAGACGTCGTTTACACGTCTGTCGGTCCGCCTGTGGGAGAAGCAGCCGTGGTGTTGCCACAGTTTCTTCCGATGGCTGTGGGTGGCGATGTGTCCATCCTCCGCCATGGCGCCGATCTCCATCCCGGCTTCCTCGCCCTGTACCTGAACTCGGTGTTCGGGCGGATGCAGAACGATCGCTACTCGCGGGGAATTCGACAGCGCCGCGTGTACCCCGAGGACATCGGCGCGTTTTTGATCCCAGCGTTCGGCGCCAAGGATCAGGCCTACGTGGGCGAGCGGATCGTGCGACATCAAGTCCTCAACGAGCTGGCTATCGACCTCGTCAACGAGGCCAGGGCCGACGTTGAAGCGCTGGTCCAAGGCACCCTCGACGTGCAGGCGATCCTCGCCGGAACGCTCAGGGCGCCCACCGCCGACGACATCCCGGAGCTGGCGGAGGACGGCGTATGAATGTCCTCGGCATAGCTCCAAGTTCGACCGGCTTCAAGTGGGCGCTCCTCGATGGCAGCCGGGCTCAGCCCCGGGTTCTGCCGCTCCCGTCCACGTCGCAGAAGCTCCCCGCCGACGCTTGTGAGGGGCACGCGCTGCTGAGCCTACGGCGGCTGCTCTCGACCTTCCTAGCGGAGCAGAGAGTAGAGCGTATCTGCGTGCTGCAGGCCGGCTCCTCACAGTTCCGCGGCCCGTCGGCGGCTCGCGTCAAAGCCGAGGGCATCGTCCAGCTGGTGGGTGCCGAGCTCGAGCTCACCGTCAACTTGGTCGCGCCACAGTCCCTCCGTGCGCATGAGAAGCGCTTCACCTCCATCGCGTCCGGTTCGCCCGAGGATGTGTTGAACGGCGGCGCGGACTTCAAGCCCAAGGCCTGGCGCGACGCCGTGCTCGTCGCGTGGTGGGGGCTCGGCGAATGAGCACGATCCTTCAGGACATCCAGGAGCTCATCGCTGCGACTGGGAAGTACAGGCTCGAGGCGGAGAACACCGAGGGCGCGAACGCGTACGCCTTCCGTGCCCATCACGTGCCCCTCGACCTGCCGGTGTTCCTGAAGGTCCTCTACCCTGATCCGAGCGGCGACCTCTTCACGGAGCCACGCCTCCTGGTGGAGGCTACACGGACCGAGGGCAGCGAGAGCAACCTCGTGCGCGTTCACGATGCGCAGCGCCTCGGCGACAACTTCGTCCTCGTCGCCATGGAGTACGTCGACGGCGGCAGCATCCTATCGCGCTTGAGCGGCGGGCCACTCCCGATGATGGAGGCCGTCTGCGCGGCGATTGGCATCCTCCACGGGCTCGCGCAGCTTCACCAGGCACTCCTCGTTCACCGGGACATCAAGCCCGCCAACGTGCTGATCTCGCAGCGCCAAGGGCGCATTTGGCCGAAGATCACCGACTTCGGTTCGGTCGCGCGCCTCGCTCATGCGAGTGCGAGCGTGATGGCCTCCCGCCACAGCGCGCTGTATGTGCCGGCCGAGGGATGGGCGACGCCGAGTCGATACGACGTACGGTCGGACCTCTATCAGGTGGGCCTGGTGCTCTTCGAGATGGTCCACGGCTCCCTGCCGTACAGCGACGACGCCTACTTGGACCGTGAGGCGAGGAAGGAGCTTCGCGAGCTGGCGAAAGCGTCGGGCGGCGGCGTCGCCGATTTCGACAGACAACAGGTGGTCGATCGCGCGCTAGGCCGGGCCGCGTCCGGCAAGGGCGTGATTTCGTTCGGGCAGATGCAGCCGTACGTGCCCAGGAGCTTGGCGCGCATCATCAACAAGGCGGTCTCGACCGACCCCGCCGCCCGCTACCAGACACCGTCCGAGATGATCGGCGATCTCGAGGCGCTCCGCCTTCCCGATTGGAGGCTGGCCCCCTGCGGTGAGAAGTACGCCGCCAGCGGATGGTCGGGCTGGGACTGGAGCATCGAGAAGGATCCAAAAATGCCGGAGCAGTGGGTCGTCCTGCGCTCACGCCAGGCGGCAACGAGCTTCCGCCGGTGGGCCGCGGCCGAGAACGCGCGAGCGGCCTGTCGCCTCGTCATGGAGGCCGCTGCATGAGTCTCCCCGCCCGCCCGAGCGATGCGTTGGCGCTCTTCGAGCATCTTGCCCAGTGGGGCGAGGTGTCGGCCTATGAGGCCGAGGACCTCGGCGCTGGGGCGTGGATCACGTTGTTGAAGAACGCAGGCGCCCTTGAGTGCGTTCACGACGATCACGGTCGTCCCTTGGCCTGGCATTCTGACGCCACCCTTCGTGCACCTGCTCGAGTCCGACGCGCAGCAGGTCGGACGTCGTCTGTGCTTCGCAGTGCCCGAGTACCGCGCCTACCTACTCAGGATCCTCGTCGACGGCCTGGTCGATGCCGGCCGGGCGGGCATGACCGTGGAACTCGAGGAGTGGACGAAGGGTGAGCTCGCACCGCTGCTGGCCGAGCTCAACGCATTTCTCGCGCCTCTGGAGAGCGGCAAGCGGCTGGTCGATCTCGCGCCGGCGGAGCTCGAGGCCCGAATGGCCGACCTCCCCGAGGGCACTCGATCGTTCGCCGCCTGGGACAGCTACGCACTGGGACACTCCGCGCGTCCCAAGGGGCTCTTCGAGTACGCGCTCCGGCGCTTCGGCCCCGCAAGCGTGGCGCTGCCCATCGCCGTCGAGACCGCTGCGGTGCTGCGCCCGCTGCCACTCAATCGAGAGGACGGCTTCAGCCACGAGCGCGTCTTGCTTCCGCACGCATGGAACACGCGGCGCTTCGTTGTAGTGAGTGGGGCTGCGGTTGTGGACGTTCAGGGCGAGGTCTTGTTCGACAAAGATGCGCCCCTCAACGACGTACTCATCGAACACCTCCGCGATGCTGTGGTGGAGCACCCGTTCTACGCCGCGGTGATTCACTTGGGCATCTGTGCCTGGCGCTCGCCGGCGTCGACAATACCGACCGTGGAGCTCTACGTGCCGGCATCGGGCGAGCTGCAGGAGATCTCGGTGCTCGTAGGATCCCGTGGCGTGGGCCGCGTCGCAGCGCTGCTCGGCGACCTCGTTCGCGCGCAGGGCTACGTACCCTTCGGCCTAGTCGAGGACCGAGTCCCAGACGAACTCATGGCAAACCTGCTTCGGAACCTGCTGGAACTTCGAATCCTGCGCCGCCAGGACGAGCTGCTGGTGCTCGACGACGACTACCGGTCGTCTCTGATGGCGGCGCGCCTGCGCACCGTGTTTCGTCCCGGGAAGGAACTACAGAAGCGGGTGGTCGAAGAGCTGGCGATGCGGGCGTCCGAGGGAGGTGCCGCATGAGGACGGGGATGGAACAGGTCGAGGACTGGATCGTTGCCGCACTACGCTCAGCCGGCGGGCGCATGGAGCTGAACGAACTCATTCGCCATCTCGAAGCCTCTTGTCCGCTCACGGCAGAGGACCGGGTGCCTCAGAAGGGTCATGAACACGAGTCGCAGTTTGCCTACCGCTGCCGGTGGGCGGTGACACGGTTGCGGAACAAGGGCGTCGTTCTTCGCCCCGGTGCGCAGCGTGGCTCAGTCCAGCTTGGCGAAGACGGAAGTCCTAGCGGTGTCAGCCTGCCCAGCTTGCCTGACGCGCGTAAGCAGCGCGTCTGGATCTTCCAGGCCAACCCCAAATATTACCGCATCCTCGAGGCGCTTCAGCAGCTCGACCGGATGCAGTTCCTGGCCAACCGATACAAGGACCGCATCCAGGTCGGTGACACCGTCCTGCTCTGGATGTCGGGCAACCACGCGGGCATCTACGCACAAGCCCGTGTCGTGGAGGGCGTCGCGGAGCGGAAGTCCGACGGCGACGATGCGGCGTTCTGGGCGGACCCGAGCAGTGGAAGCACAACGAAGCCTCGCGTCGTGCTCGCGATCGAGAGACGGTTCCTCGGCAACCCGCTCCTCAAGACCACCATCGTGGCCACGGAGGGGCTGGGCAACCTGATGATCCTCCGGCAGCCGAACGGCACCAACTTCCCCGTCGACGTCGACTCGTGGGAGCTGTTGCGCCCGTTACTGCCGACCGAGCAGACCCGCGAGCCGGCGCGCGAGGTCCTCACGTGGGCGATGAAGCGAGCCAGGGGTGGCAAGATCTACGACGAGAGCTGCAACGAGCTGCTCGAGCGCTTCGTCGCCGAGACGTTCGCCGGTGGGGAGGAACACTCCCGGGACGAGATCACCAGCTGGTTTGCAGCGAACTACCCGCTCTTCAAGCCGATCACCGTCCAGTGTCACATCGAGAAGTACACAACCAACTTCCGCAGTCGCGTCCACTACAACGCGACGCCAGAGCACGACCTCCTCTTCCGCGTCGACGACGACTGGGCGCGCCTCCGCCTCTACCGCCCGGGTGACGATCCCGCTCCGATCCACGACAAGCCTGACGCGCCGAAGGGCTCGAAGGCCAAGTCCTCGACGAAGGCGAAGCATGTCTCACCCCTCGACCGCAACCGCCGGCTGCTCGCGCATCTCGCCACCCTCGGTGAGCTGACGCCGGGCGATCTCGAGGACCTCGGGCTCGAAGAGACGGACCTGAGCGACTGGCTCGACTCGCTGCTGGCGCGTCGTCCCGAGGCCCACGTAGTCACCCCGCTCTTCCTTCATCTCGTGGACGGAGACGCGGGCCCGTCCGCGTTCACCACCCGGCTCGCGGCGCGCTTCATGGGCGAGCACCTACGGAGATACGCCCCGGAGCCGATCCCGGGGCTCGAGGATCACGTCTGGGCACGATTCGGACGCTGGCATTCTGACGCAGCCCCACGGCGGCGACCAGAAGACGCATGCCTACCTCAGTGTGCCGATCCGCGAACCGCACGACGTGGCGGCCTCGGAGCGACTCGACCTGTTCGCGCAGCTGCCGCCGAAGGTGATCGGTGACCTGATTCGCGAGCCCGAGTTCCTCTCGGAGCAGCAATCCTGGAGTGCCGACGCGGCGTCGAAGTCGTCGGATGGGCCGCTCAGCACGCAGCTCCGTCGAAGCTGGAAGCGCCCGTTGCTCCTCAGCACCGTGGAGCTGCTCGTGGCCGACGACCGCCAAGTGCTGATCGGCGAGATGGAGCGCACCGACGTTATCGAGCGCAACTACGTCGTCGCCGGCCTACCGCTCTGTCGCGACGGCGAGTGGGAGCCTGCAGCCACGCTCGATCGAGAGGCCGCCGCAGAACGTCTCTTCCAACACCCGGTCGCGGCGGCACTCCTGCAGTTCGAGGTTCATCGCCTGTTCGCCGGCCTGTCGAGCGACGTGGCGGCGCTGATCCACCTCGGCGGGGGTATGGCGCAGCTCGAGCTCGATGGCGCCGGGCGAGGGCCTCTGTGGCGCCACGTCCGCTCGATGCTCGAGCAGGTCGGCTACTGGCCGGTGGGGGCCAGCACCCAGGATTCGCTCTGGGCGACCGCCGTCCACGTGATGCTGAAGAACCTCGAGCTGCTCGATGTGTTCGAGCGTGACGGCGACACACTGCGTCTGACCGACGACTACCAATCCAAGATCAAGGCTCATCCGGCACACCGGCAGAACCGGGGCGAGAAGCCCTACCGCGTTCGCCTGTCGCCGTTCCTGGCGGCTCTCCACGGAGGACAGGCATGACGACGGCGTCGGTGCGCATCGCGCTCCCCAAGCTATTTCTATGGAGCGAGCCGGCTCGCATCCAGGAGTATCCGGAGGCGGCGTCCCGTGCCGAGCCCGGCCTCGTCTATTCGCGGGCTGACCTCGAGCGCGTCGTCTTCGACATCGCTCCCACGATGGAGTTCAAGGGTGGGGCGCCGCGCGGCAAGGGGACCGACGGCGTCGTCAACACGTACGGGATGGAGCGCAGCGGCGCCCGTTACCGTGTCAACGGGATCAATCTCTTCGAGCGGGTCGACAAGGGCCTCCGGGCCACGCCCGAAGGCGTCGAGCTGGGGAAGGCGTTTCGTGACGCGGACGCTGACATCGACTGGGCTCGCGCCCTCGCGAAGCAGCTGCTTCGACGTGAGCCTAGAACGCGTTTGGTGATCGGGCTTTGCCTCGCGGGTTGGCAGCTGGGCGTCGAGGCGCCGGGCGGTATCCCCACGGGCTCGTTGTCGCTCATGTCGCCCGAAGGCGACGCCCTGGAGATCGCACAGCGCAACTGCGACGACTTCAACGCGCTGCTGTGCGACAACGCAGAGCTCGCCCTCGGGCCGCGTTGGCGCGCTGACCTTTCGGCACTCGGGGAAACCGCAGCGGTCGTGTGGGAGGGCGTCCAGGGTGGAACCCCCTCGACGAACGACCTCCCTACGGCGCTCAAGAAGGCCTTGGCCGTGTTCTTCCACATCCGAGCCTTCGACGGTGGTCCTTCGACCTGGAGCCTGGACGCCGGCGGACTCGCCGATGCGCTGGCGGTGGAGGATCTCGTCGAGCTCGGCTTTGAGGGAGCAGCGCCGGTGCGGCTGACCGACGACGAGGCGTTCGCGCGGGCGCTCCGCGACAGCACGGACGCCGAGGGCTTTTTAATCGTGAGTCAGCTCGGCGAGCGCTTCGGCGAGCTCCTTCAGGTGCCGGACGAGGATCGAGCCGCCGTCCTCGACAGCTACATCCGGACAGCGATGTACCACGACCATCTGCGGGTGCTCGACCGCCACCCAGGACAGCCCCGCATGGGACGAGGGCTCTTCGGCGAGCCCGGCGCACGTCGCGTTCGCATCGAATTCACGCCCAGCCACCAGACTACGAACGTAGACGCCGCGGAGCAGATTCCCGCGGGCTCATCCAGCGAGACGCAGCGAGAAGACCGATGACCATTACGAAGCCGTGGGCCGCCAAGGGCGTCGCGCTCTATCCGCCCTCCTTCTCCATGGTCGGCCAGAACCAGGTGTTCAACGCCCTCCACCAGTTCCGCCGGTCCTTCTGGGACGGCGCAGCCAATGACATCGCGGGCTTCTTCATCGCGTTCGGCGACTGGGGTCTGGGCAAGACGCGGCTTGGCTACGAGCTCATCGCGGAAGCGACGGGTACCGTCGACCGGTGGCTGCTCAATAAGAACGAGTACGTCATCCCGCCGTTCCATCAGCCCGATAAGAAGCCGCGCGTGCTCGAGCCGGCGCTGCAGGATGGGGTCCTGCCGCTTTACATCCGCTACAGCACCGTGTGCGACGACGCGCTCGACGCTGCGACGTGGGTGGCTCGCCTGGCGGTCGAGGCCCTGCGGCACACGTTGCACGCCGACCCCGCCGCTGGCGGGCCGCGGGACCTGTACGAGGATCTCAAGGCCGCCATGCAGGCCAAGGGCGTCAACCTGAAGGCGCTCTCCCTCGTCAACGACGACACTCGGTCGTTCGAGGACCGGCTCCGCGACGCGAAGAAGGTCTTGCGAGATGCTGGGCTGAACCACCTCTGGATCATCGTCGACGAGGTCGAGACTCCCGGTGACCTGAAGCGGGGCCTTCGCGAGGACACGCAGACCAAGGTCAACGACGAGTACCTCCTGATGGTCTCGGAGGTCATCAAGCATGAGAACTGGAGGAACCAGCATCCGGACGTGAACTTCCTTCTGCTGTGCAGCGTGGGCATGCGCGACCAGATCCACATCGGTCCGAACCTGCGCCGCGCGAGCTCGGTGACGATCGAGCCGAACCAGCTGACCGACGTGCAGAGCTACGTCGATCACATCAAGGGCAGCCTGGTCAACCCGCACGCCGTCGAGTACCCGGTGGGTACGCTCGAGGGCGCCTTCCTCTCGGCCAACCGGAACTTCGGCTGGCTGAACGTGATCATGGCGTCCATTCACGAGACGCACGCACGACATCTCGAGCGCGGAGACGGCTCGAGCGCGTGGGAGCTTCTGAAGGACTTCGCCAAGACCGAGGCGCGGGCCAAGCACATCTTCAACGATGATGCCGTCCTGCCGCTGCTCGGCAAGGTGACCGGGGTCCCCAAGCAAGAGGTGGAGCGACTCGTGTACGGCCAGCTGCCGGCTCCGGTCGGCGGAGCGGCCGAGGCGGCGCTGACCGAGGAGATGGCTGATGCGCTGCTCGCCCACGAGGTCGCGGGCCGCGGGAACGCCTTCGCAGAACTCTTCCAGGTTCACATAGATGAGCGAGCGCTCGCCAACGAGCTGACCCGCCCCGAGTTCGGCTTCAAAGCGAAGGAGGGGAAGACCGACACGTACTTCACCCCGAACTGCGAAGTGTCCGTCGTTGGGTTAGTCGAGGCTCTCCGTGCCTTCTCCGTTGCGGTCGGGGGCGCTCCTGGCGCGGCCGGCGATTTCGTCGTCTACGCCGACCTAGAGCAGTGGGGCGAGCAGCTAGCGGCGCTCTATCCGCGCGAAGGTATCGAGTTCGCGGCCGAGTCGCTCCACCGGATCTTCTCGAAGCCCGAGTACCGGGTCGATGGCACTCGGTTCATCGGGATGTCGTTTCGGCTCTGGCGAGAGTTCAACAAGCTCCTGGTTTCGGCGGCCGAGAGCGTTCGCTTCTTCAAGGACGGCAAGTACGAGGCCTCCCTCGACCAGTACGTCAGAGGCGTCAGCCAGACGAAAGCGAAGCGCGGGACGGCGATCTGCCTGGGCCTCGCGAAGCTCCTCGACGACCACCTCAAGGACGATGACACGAAGCAGGTCTCGGGGCTCAAGGACGTCCCGCACCAGGCCTTCGCGTCCACCTTCGGCTCGCCGTCGCTCGATGGGCTTCGGGTCACGCCGGACGGTCGGTGCACGATCGTGTACTGCCTTGACCCCCAGGAGACCCTCGACAAGCTCCGCGCCTACATCGGCCTCGAGCGGGTCCACCCGATCCTTGTGCTGTTTCCGGCGAGCGCGGACGTAGCCTCGTTCGAGCTGCAGCTCGATGCCTCGCCGGCCCTTCGCCGGTGCGTCCTGACACGGCGCCTCCTGTCGCAGGAGGAGGAGTTCCTTCTCAAGTACTCGGGCCGGGGCTCGGCCTACAACGCCCACGAGGCACGCCTGAGTAAGGTCGCGAAGGGGCTTGAGGGTTCCTACCGCGACGAGTGGCAGGGGAAGAGCCGGGAGTGGGCGAACGGCCTCCGAAAGACCGGCTACCTGCTGGCGCCCATCTGGAGCCGCAAGACCGGCAACAACACGGCCGACTTCGCAAAGGGCTACCGCTACATGCTGGCGAAGGACTGCTCGCTCGATGCGGCGGTCAACACGGCAGGCGGACCGCTCAACAACGTGGAGTTCGAGAACTGCCGGCAGGCGGCGAAGAAGAACATCGATGCGCCGGCCGCGTGGAAGTACGGCGACCTCCTCGGCGTGTTGACGACCGATGGTAGCCTGCTGCCGAAGGTGCCCCGGTGCTTCTTCGCGCTCCTCCAGGAGCTCAAGACGCAGTCGGCCGTGAGCAAGCTCGCCAACGGCTTCTTCTTCGCGGTGCCCGACAGCGAGATGAAGGCGCCGCAGCAGCTCGAGCAGATCCTCGAGGTACTCATCGGCATCGGGCTCATCCGCAAGAAGAACGACCTCTACAAGGCCGTCGACCGGACGATGCTCGAGAGCCGGCGTCAGTCGGCCTCGACCTGGCTCGAGGGAGAGTGCAAGGACTCGATCAAGAAGCTCCATGACCTGTTCCCCACCCAGGCCAGCATTCTCCTGAGCAACAACTACCCCACCGCCAAGCAGCAGCTGGTGACGGCGGAGAAGCAGATCCAGCAGGTGAGCTCGGATCACCTGACCGCGGACATCGACAGCCTGACGGAGGACTCGCTGAAGACGGTCGTCGCTCAGATCCTCGACATCGAGGAGCGCATCCTCGGGGTGTGCCCGCTCGAGATCGGCGAGACGACGTTCGACTTCGACTGCTCGCCGGCGCGAATCCTGTCGTACGAGAACCGGTACTCGAGCCTCTCGCTGTGGGAGCGCGTCGCCTTCCTCGCGTGGCTGAAGAAGACGTTCCTCGAGACGCGGGACGAGATGATCGGCGAGATCGATGATTTGCTCGGCGAGGCCGCCACACTCGATGAGGCCGAGGGCCACCCGTTCCCGGTCGCCCCAGTTACGCTGCCGCTGAAGGCCATCAAGTCCGAGCTCGAGAACGCCGTGAAGGGGCCTGCCGCGGCAGGCACCCAGACACGCATGGCCACGATCCCTGTGGCGACGTACACGCTCATGATCGACCAGTACCTGGTCAACTCGCAGTACGAGCACGCGTGGAAGCGCATGGACGCGCTGAAAGACCTCATCAGCAAGGAGAGGCCCGGTAGCTTCTTCGCACGGTTCAAGAAGCTCCATGAGCAGTGGTCGAAGGCGGTCAAGGACTTCAAGGCCGCCGCGTCTGCGTGGCAATCGCTGGCCGACTTCACGGCCGACGCTCCGCAGTCGGTGCAGGGCTCGCTGAACCCGCTCAAGCTCGAGGTTCAGAAGTTCCGCGGACTTGTTGAGGGGGGCCTGAAACAGCAGGTGCAGTCGCTGATCGACCAGGTGGCGGAGACCGAGCTCTTGAAGAGCTTGGAGACCGAGGTCGTGGCGACCGCGCAAGCGGTCCAGGGGCTGCCGCAGCAAGTCACCGAGAAGCTCGAGGAGTTCAAGTCGGGGCTCCGGCAGGTGATCCGGCAGAAGGAACTGCGAGCGCTCAACCGAGTCCTGAAGTCGAACGGGAAGCCGGCCAAGGCGGAGCCGACGCCGGCCGCGACCTTCGGCACCACCAAATCGCGCTACGAGGCGTTCAACGGCCAGGTCTCGCAGGAGGGGGCAGGCTTCTTCGAGGGCGCGGGCAAGGTCATTCACTTCGGTTTGTGGGTCAACATCTCCGGCGACCTGGAGGCCGACTCCTACGACGAAGACCAGCATCCAGACCACGCCGACGCGATTCGCGAGCTCAAGGAGATGAAGCTCATCCGCTCGAAGCTGGAGCTCCGATGAAAGCGCGCATCATTGAAGCACAAACTGACCTGTTCGAGGTCGGCGTCCTGTCGCAGACGGCCGAGGTCGAGAGCATTTCGATGGACCGGATCCTGGCTGATCCGTCGGGGCCTCCGCTCGTCGTTGTTGGTGGACTGCTGGGGGCCGAGCGCCTCGCCGACATGCGTAAGCTGTCGTCCGCGCTCGCACGGGCGGGGGTCGCGGTCATCGTCGTGCCGCCGTTCACGGATCTGGATGTCGGCCGCTACTTCGAGACGCCGGTCCAGCTGGGAGTCCGACGTCGTACCGCGGAGCCGGTTGCCCGCGTCAACGAGGGAGTGCTCGAGGAGGTGCTCGGCGGAAGGGTGAAGGTCCGCTCAGACCACTTCGTCGACACGGCTCTCGGCGCAGGCGTGCTCGCCGTGGATGCCCAGGGCAAACCCGTGCTCATCCGGTACCAGGCGACCAACACGGCCGGGCCGGTGTTCTTCTCCGCACTCCAGTTGCTCACCTACACGGCGCTGACCGACGAGGCGCATCGCCAGGCACTCCTCGGCCACCTCTTGGCGTGGACGCCGACCGTCGCGACGGAGGCCCTGGAGGCCGCCCGGCAGCCGTCGAGCCCGCCGAGGGCCGAGGCGGTGGGCGAAGGGGTGCTCGTCCTCGTGGCGCTTCTTCTCGCGGCCGGGGGCGGGCAGGCGGCGGAGCAGCTGCGGTCTCGAGCCGGGACTCTCCTTGGCGCGGACCTCAGCGCTACTGACGCCGCACGCGCCGTGGAGGAGCTCGCGCGTCGGGGCCTGCTGGCCGCCGATGCACCGGCACCGAGCGATCGCGGGGCCCTCGTCCGGTTTCTCGAGCAGCGCGGGATGCACCCGTACCTGCGTGAGCTTGGGCCCCTGCTCGCTTCCGAGGGGACGACCACATGAAGAGCATCGAGCTGGCTCGCGCACTCGCCGCGGCGATGAGCCTGCGGCTTCCCGGCACCGTCGGGAAGATCGCAAACAAGATGCGGTACATCGACTCGAAGGCCCCGCTCTTCGTGCGTGGCGGCATCATCCGCAGCATCGAGTCGCGCCGGTTCGATCGCGTCTACGCCGTTGGCGTCTCCTCCAAGAGCCGGAGCATGCCCGCCTTGGGCGGCATCCTCTATGGAGCCGCGGCGCTCCGCCACGACATCGTCGTGACCGGCAACCAGGTGACGGAGGGTTTCCAGGACAGCCGGGTCAACATCAACGACATGAACTTTCTCGACGCCTCCGAGCGACTGGTATGGAAGGAGTACATCCTCGTCTACCAGCTCCTGACGGACCTGCTGGATTCGGACACAAAGCCGGATGTCATCTTCGTCAACATCCCGCTCCTGGTCCCACGTGCCGAGCAGAGCCTCAGCCTCGCCGAGCCCGACGTCGAGGGGGAGTGGCACGAGCTCATCGAGGTCATGGAGGCGTTCTGGCAGCGCTTCCTGCCGTCGATCTACCCGAACGACCCGAACGGGCCGTTCCTCGTCTCGCTCCAGTCGCGCCGCGACCTCAACGCCGCTGTCTTGAACGCGTTGCGCGAGAAGGGCCTGGCGGGTTCGCCCGAGGCGATCAGCAGTGAGGCGCTGGACCTCGTGCAGAGCGAGTGGGTGCAGCTGCGGCGGGTCGGCATTCTTCGCTTTCTACGTGGTGCCCTACGTGCAGGGCATCGGACCGCCGCCTACTACTACGAGGCGCTGGGGCGCCAGATGAAGCGCTTCGAGCCTCGAACGGTCGCTAACCACGGCCTTATCGGCTTCCACATTCAAGTGGGCCTCCGAACTCCGATCTGGAAGATCGAGACCGTCGGTGCTCCCGGGCAATGGGATTCCGAGGCACTCGACAAGCTGGCCAGCGTCACCGCCTTCCTGACCCTGAACGACAACCCGCGGATGAAACCGCTGCCGCTCTGGTATGCCGAAGAGCTCGTGAAGATGCCACGCGAGGTCCTGTCCAACTACCTGCGTTCAACCTTGGGCATGCTCAAGGACCGCGCCGTTGATCGAGCCTGGCTCGAGGGCGTTAACACCATGGATGAGGAGTGAGCATGTTCGAAGATGACGACAACTACATTGGCAAGCTGGTTGGCAACACCGGAGAGCCCAACAAGCTGACAATCGCGCTACGTACGAGCTTTTCGGCACGGCGCGGCGAGTTCGTGCGGGTGGCCCACCAGGAGCGGGAGTCTGAGTCGCAGATCGACGTGCTGGGCCGCGTCGTGGGGCTCTCGCGGTCGAACATCCTGTTCAGTCCGGCGCTCGGCGAAGGGATCAGTGAAGTCGAGCTGCTCCCACAGTCGCGGCTCTCGGGCGAGACCGTCTACGCGACGCTCGAACTGGTCGGCTACAAGGACCCGTATACCGGTGAGATCCGTATCCCACGACGTCCCCTGACGCCAGGGACCAAGGTCTACGGGGTCGACTACGCCTTCCTCACGAGCTTCTACGAATTCTCAGAGGATACCAGCATCCACCTGGGGAACCTCGTCGGCTACGAGAAAGGCGAGAACATCGTCCCGGTCTTCCTCGACGCTAACACGCTGGTGACTGAGCACCTCGCGGTGCTTGCAATGACGGGCTCGGGAAAGAGCTACACGGTCGGGCGCGTGATCGAGCGGCTCGTCTCGCAGCTCAATGCGTCAGTCGTGGTCTTCGACCCGCATGGCGAGTACGGCAAGGCCTTCCGAACCGGCAAGCTCAATTTCAACGACCGGCTCGACAAAGTGGAGGATCCTCGGGATCGGCAGAAGCTGGCGGAGATTCAGGATTCGCTCCAGCAGTTGCAGGATCGCGGGGGCGGCATCAAGGTCTACACGCCGCAGCTGCGTAGCTTCGACGAGAAGTACGCGGGGAAGAACACGCGTCTGGCGCTTCAGCTCGACCACTTCGACGTGGACGAGTTCTCGGGTGTGCTTCCTGGCCTGACGGAGCCGCAGCAGCGCGTGCTCGACGTCGCGCTGCGCTACTGGAAGGAGAACGTCGACGAGCCTCGCGACATTCAGGAGCTCTTCGGAGTCCTCGACGATCTCGATCGCCTGAAGGAGTGGGTGACGGAGTCCGGCAGCCAGGGCGAGGCGAACGCGCTGCGCGGAGGAAGTGCCAACATCGCCGCCATCCGTCTTCGGCGCATGATCAACGAAGCCCAGAGCTTCTACTCGCGCGCGGCTGGTGACCCCTTCGACGTGTACGAGATGGTCGGCGACGATAACGCCGAGGCCGGACGGCTCTGCATCATCGACCTCCAAGGGCTCTCGAACACGGCAAGGCAGGTCATCGTCGCGCTCATCTCGAGCGAGCTCATGAAGGCGGCGGCCGACAAGCAGCGTCCGACCCGACCGGTGTTCATCGTCTACGAGGAAGGGCACAACTTTGCGCCCGCCGGCGAAGCGGCGATCTCGAAGAACATCATCAAGCGCATCGCGGCCGAGGGCCGAAAGTTCGGCGTCGGATTCGCGATCGTCAGCCAGCGGCCGAGCAAGCTCGACTCCGACGTGACGAGTCAGTGCAACACCATCGTCGCGATGCGCATCAAGAACCCCGACGACCAGCGGTTCATCCAGAAAACCTCCGACTACTTCTCTGCAGCGGATCTGGCGGAGCTTCCGACGCTATCGACCGGCGAGGCACTGATCTGCGGACGCGCGATCATCGCGCCGCTCGTCGTGAAGGTCGGCACCAAGGCGCTCATTCACGGCGGTGAGTCACCACGCGTGTGCGAGCGGTGGGGGCGGGCGAGCGGATGATGCGCGGCCGCTCGACATCACCGTCGGACTTGGTGTTCGGCGGGATCACCAACCGCGACCTGATGGTCGAGCATTTCCCGATGCTGCTGTCTTCGGGGATTCCGGACATGGGGCTTACGGTTCACTCACACTTCCTCACGTTGCTGGCGAGCGCGGGGCAGTTGCAGGGCTACTCTGCCGTGGCGGAGTGCCCAATCTGTTGGACGCGCGACAATGGTCTTGGAGACGTCCGCGTGGACTCGGTGTGGTTCGAGAAGCAATCGGGCGAAGCCTCGCTCGCGTTTGAATTCGAACGGTTCGAGCGCGGCGACAAAGGGAAGCTGCGGGGCAAGGTCGAGAACCTTGCAGTCGCGTCGACCGCGGCCCCGAGTCTGAAGCTGTGTGTCCTGATCTACTGGGTGCGCAGCGGCTCGGCTCCGCGGAGCATGGACGCGATCATCGCGAGCTACCGCGACGGCTTCCGGCGACGTGGCATTGTTGTGGCCCCGGCGCGCACGCCGTTGATGATCATCAAGTGCGTGATGCGCCCGGTACCCAATTCCGACCGGCTGGTGTTCGGCGAGTTCTTGCGCGACGAGCGCAACGAGAGGCTTGCGCTGGGCAGGGCAGAGCCGTGGCGCTGATCCTATTCCGTGGCAAACCCGGCGAGGAGCTGGGCGATCGGTTTCGCTTGCTGGCCGAGCTCGGCAAAGGGAGCTTCGGCGAGGTGTGGCAGGCACGTAGACTGAAGGATGGTGCCACGGTCGCGATCAAGATCCCGAAGGACCAGGAGAAGGGCGAGGAGGTGCTTCGCAAGGAGTCGGACATCATCAGGGACATTCACCATCCGAACATCGTTCGCGTCCAAGGCTTCCACAACATCAGCGAGCTTTTCGTGATAGAGATGGAGTTCGTCAATGGCTATGACTTGGCGAAGGTCCTCGATAGCGTCAGTACCCGGGCGCCGCTCACCTTCGAACAAATGCTCGAATGGACGCTGCAGATTCTCGACGGTTTGGCTGCCGTCCACGCCGCGAACATATCGCACAACGATCTGAAGCCGCAGAACATCCTCGTCGATAAGGCGTCCGGGGTAGCGAAGATCACTGATTTCGGATTGAGCCGCCGGCTCGAGGATGTCTGGGTGTGGACCAAGCGCCACGGCACGGAGGCGTACATGGCCCCTGAGGTCGCTCTCGAGGGGAAGCGCGCTCGGGACGTGACCGACATCTACTCGATCGGCGTCCTACTCTACGAGATGGCCACGGGACGGCTGCCGTATTCTACCCCGCATCAACTGCTCACCGGGGTGCAGATCGCAAAGCCTCGTGAGGTCAACCGCGATGTGCCCGCCGACCTGGAGGACGTGATCCTTCGTGCGATGGCGCGGCGGCCCGAGAGCCGTTTTCAGACCTGCGGATCGATGCGCGCCGCCGTGCAAACATGCCTTGTCCGGCTGCGCGCCGACGCGGCAACGGCAGCCATGCCGGCTCGCTCGGAGCCCAGCCAGCTCGGCTTCCGGCCGCCCTCGTCCAGCCCGCTTTACTACCTCGAGCTTGCTAAGCAACGACTGGCCGCGGGCGATGCTGAGGGCGCCCTGGGGGCGGCGGAGGCGGCTGTGGATCGAAGCGACGGCCATCCGCAGTACCTGCGAATGCTCGGCGGCATCTGCTTACGTTTGGGTTACGACCGCAAAGCAGCCGAAGCATACGAGCAGCTGCTCGCCGCCTTCGATCGGGGCTACCCGGTGGAAGGACATCTACGAAGGGACGTGTTCGAGCGACTTGGTCAGCTGTACATCAACCTTCAGCGGTACGGAGAAGCCGTAGCGATCTACGAGCGCCTCGTAGACGCCCTTGACCGGCCATTCTCCCGCTTCCGACTGGCTGTCGCTGTGGGTCTCGATGGCGACTATGGGCGCGCGATTCAGTTGCTCGAATCCGTTCGAGCAGAGCGGCCAGACGCCGTCGTCGTCTACTCCAAGCTCGGGTGGGCCCACGCGCTCAACGGGAACGATCGTGTCGCGCTCAGCTTCTACAACCAGGCCCTGGCCCGGGACGCCTTTGACCTGTTCAGCCTCTTCGAGCTCGGGAAGTACTACTACATGCTTGGTAGCCGCCGACGCGCTCGGGAGTACTTCGAGCGGGTCATGGACGCAGACAAGCAGGGGGGCTACGCCGATCGCGTGCGTGAGCTCACTAACTCCAGTGCGTGAGCCGTCACACGGCGCCCACCTGCAGACGAGTCACAAGCAACACTCACACGGAAGGCCGGCACGCCGAAACTCTCTTGTCGTAGCCAGCCGGCCAGCGGCTCGTGAAAGCCGCCGGCCGGCCGTCAATTCAGCGGAGACGTGCCCCAACTTCTTGGGCAGCTGCCTCCACCTCAGCGACCACTTCCCTGAGGAAGAGGTTTCGGTCGGGTGACGGGACGACATCCGGGACAGGTGCTGCCGGCTCGTAAATGTCGTCACCGATGATCCGCGCACGCACGAAGGTTGAGCCAGTGCCGTGCTTGTCGTAGGCGTCTCGCCATTCGTTCGCGCGATCCCGCCACACACGGCGCGTTGACAGCTCCATCAGTCGGCTCGCGATGTTCTCGGCGATGGCGTCGTACGTGGCCTGCTCCTCGTCTTCAGTAGGTTCCGGCCCCTCCCATTCAAGCGGGTTCTGGACGAAAACGTAGATCTTCTGGGTCAGCTCGCGCCGGAGATCAGCAACGGGCTTCAACGTGTCGTATTCGTCCGCCATCCCGGTGGCAAGCCGCCTGCTCAACGCCTTGACGCGGGTCCAGTGTTCCTTGGTCATAGCCACGCCAGACTCCAGGCCCAGCCGCTGCCGCCATGCATGCTGGAACGCTTCGGCTGCGCTGCGGATCCCGAGTACGAGATCCATTCTATCATATACCGGTTGAGCAGATGCCGGCTGCGGACGATCTACCACGTCTTCGATCGCTTGCAGCAGGCCGCGAAGTTGCTTTACCGTTCGCCTTCCTGCGGCGGTATTCGTTGCCAGTGGCTCGTGTAGGCCGCCTAGGAAGAAGCGTGCACCATCTAGGCGCTTTCGCACTGCACGCTCCGCATGCGCACCCAGTTCCTCGCCGAACGCAGCCAGCACGTTCTCGGCCGACGCCAGAACGTGTTGAGCCTTTGCATCAGCGTTAGGGAGGTTGTCACCTTTCACCTCATCGAAATGGGTGAACGCGACGATGAGCTTACGCGCGTTGCCAGTGGATATGATTTCGCGCATTGCCGCGACGGGCGCGGCCTGCATCGGCTGCGTTGCGTTGTCGATCAACAAGACGGCGTCGACCACTTCAATGCGACGGCTCACTCCTGTTGAGACAGAGGATGCTGATGTCGGAGTGTGGCCGAGTCCTTCACCGTCCAGGATGACGAGCTTCGGAGGACTCTGCCCCTCCAGCCATGTGGGTGTGAAGGGGCCGGATACCCGAACTCCGTTGACCAGGGGAGTCAGGAGGCGACCGTAGTAGGGCGCGTAGTTGCTGGAGAACCTGGTGATCGCCTTCAGGAAGTCACGGCGAGCATCGGTATCCCATTCGGCGTGCCATGAAAGCGGCCAGCCTTGCTTTGTCTTCTTGACCGTACCCTGCGGTAGGAGTTCGAAGCGCTTCTCGATCTCGTCCATCAGAGCGTCGGCAACAGCGTGGAACTCCTCGTCGTCCCGGAGCAGATTATCGAGCTCTTCCTCGAACAGTTCTTCGAGGACACGCTCGTCCCCTTCATCGGCAGCGGCAAGCTCGTCCCGGAGGCGCTCTCCGAGGCGCTGTGAGACACTTCGCAGCTGAGACACAACGCGCTGGAGCAGTTCTGCGGTTACGTCCATGTCAATGTCGCCGAGTTCCTCCGCGGTAAAGAGCTCGTCGTCGCCCTGGTCGTCTTCGTCCTCGTCATCAAGGCCGAAGGCGACGCTCTTCACGCTCGGCCCCGTCCCGAGGACGTAGCTGAAGCGATACCGCTGGTTCACATGGTTCAAGAGGCGCCGCAGGATCGTTGCGTCGTCCGCGCCCTTTGATGCGGCCAGTACAGCCGCCGAAATGCATTCATTCAGGTACTCTCGGATCTCGTCGGAAGTCGCAAATGTGACAATCGCCCGCCATGGCCCGTCGTCGACGATGATCTCGGTATCGTGAATGGTCGTCTTTGCCGTTGAGGTTGACGGAAAGCGCTCCGTCGCCGGGTCGGTTCCGATCAGTTGCCGCACGACAGTTGTCTTGCCGGCTCCCGTCGTGCCCAACAGCAGCACACGACGATACCCGTCAGGCGAGGAAGGCGGCAGAGCAACCGCTTCGTCGCGGATCCGAGCAAAGTCGACCTCCTCGGGCACCATCTTATCGAAAAAGATGTTGACGACTCTCTGGTCGAAACGCCGTTCGGCCTCCGGACGGGCGGCTGCGTCATGGAACAGCGTGTCCCGGAGGAGTTCGTTGAGTTGATCGCGCAGTCGCCCTGCCTCGGCCACGTCGCGGGTCCCGAGACCTTTGCGCACACGAACGCCGGGCTTTCCTGTCGCCTCATCTCGGCGTACAGGATGCCGGAAGATCACGGTGTAGCCGGACCGGCCCTGAGTCTGGCTCAGACTGGCGGTGTACCGCTTGCTCATTTGCCGCCTCCACGTTGTTCCTTTGTTGTTCCGACGGAAGAGTAAGGCCGTAGCAGCCGGCACGCAAGAGTCTCGGGAACAACCAAGGAACAACGGAAGCGCCGGCGCAGCTGTCTCACCCAGCTTGTGTCAGAATCCGATCCGTGTTCTAAGGTGTTGTCAATCCGCGCCTTCCGAGCTTGATCTCAAAACGGGTGAGTCGATACAGGACCCAGGAGGTGTGTCCGTGGAATTCGGCGAAAATCGTTCAGCTCACGGCTGGCCTGGACTTTTTCCCGCGGGCCGGGGAACCGCCGGATTCGGATTCCGCGCCTGCGGCGCTGGATTCGGATTCGGATTCGTTGCGGGCGGGGCAGGACGCGGCGCGCGGCGTCGTGCTGCCGGGTACGGATGCGCCATCGCTCGTTCGGCTCATGCGGATGACGCGGGAGGAGTGGGACCGGTGGACGCGCGGGTCGGCGATCCGGCGCGCCGGCTACGAGGGGTTCCGGCGCAACGTGGCGGTGGCGCTTGGGAACTGGCTGGCATCCGGGGCTGAGGCACCGGAGGATGCGGTGGCGGTGCTCCGGGATGCTCTCGAGGACGAGAGCGAGCTGGTGCGGGAGCACGCGGCGTGGGCGCTGCGGCGCGCGGGTCGATCCGGCGGCGGCTGAGCCTCCCACCGAGCCAGCTCCGACGCGGTGGTCCAGCCGGACCGAGATTGGCTCACCCGCAAGCTGTCCGTGTACGCGGAGCCAGAGTTCCTCGAGATCCGCGACGTGATGCGCGGCCCGGCGACGACGCGCTGCCGGGCGAGTTCTACGACGCACGCAACGAGCAGTCGTCCGGCGGAGGCTTTCCGGGCGACGCCGACTACCAGAGAGAGTTGATGATCGGTGATGCAGGCGTGCCGTACAGGCTGCACTTGCCGAGCCACTCGACCAGCGCCGGAAAGTCCTCCCAGCTCTCCTGCGCCCGCTGGAAGTGGTCTGCAACACCAGCATCCGTCTCGTAGACTTCCGCGAGCACGTAGCACATGTTGCCGGTAGGCGCAGAACCCGTGTCCATCGGGTTTTCCAGCTCCGGGGCTCTGGACACCTCGTAGCTCAGCAGGGCCCGGTCTCCGCTGCGATGGTGCGTCCGCTCCATCCACTTCTTGTGGCTCCGGAAGATCCGATCACCCTCCGCGACGTGCTCCTCGGGAGCAATGATCACGTAGTTGAGGTGGGTCTTGCCCTCGTGCGCCATCGTGGCCTCCATTGTGGGGGAAAATGCCTTCGGAATGTGCAAGGTAGGCTTGCGTGCGCGGAGGCACCACCGCGGCGCGCCGGAATCCACGAGGCAAAGGCGGCGGCCAGAGCGAGACCGCGCCACACGACGCTGGCTGCCACGGTGGAGCTGGTAGAGGTCGATGCGCTCGACGCCGAGCCGGCGCAGGCTCGCTTCCGCGTTCTTCCGCACGTTCTCCGGCGCGCCGCCATCCGCCATGCCGCCGCTGGACGAGCCGAACTTCGTCGCGATCACGGCTCGCTCCCGTTTCCCGCGCAGCGCCCGTCCCGGATACTCCTCGCTCGTGCCGCCGTTCTCGGGCTTCCACCTTCACTTCCCGCGCCGCCGGAACCGGCCGGCAGCGCTGCGGGTGCTGATCGAGGACGTGCGTCGGGAGATCCGAGGGCAGGGCGACGGTGAGGCGTCTAATCGATTCTGAAGAGCAGCTCCGTCACGTCGTCCTCCGGGTCGGCCGGGACCGTCTCGATCTGCACGAACCCGCACTTCTCCAGGACGCGCCGGGAGCCGACGTTGCGCTCGGCCACGCGCGCGAAGAGGGGGCGCGCCGGGACTTCGGCGAGCAGCCGCACGAGGGCCGCAGTGGCGATCCCCCTTCCCCAGAACGGGCGGCCGAGCCAATAGCCGACGTTCAGGACGTCGTGTTGCGGAAAGCAGGCGATATACCCCGCCACGTCCCCGGCCACCAGGATGGTCCATGTGCGGTTCCCGGGATCCTCGAGCACACGGGTCCAGTGGGTCAGAAAGGCCTCCCGGTGCCGCGGCGGGAATGCCGCCATTGCCAGTGCATCCGCGTCAGTCTGGTGCTCGAAGAAGATGTCGAGGTCGTCTGCCTGGACGTCCCGCAGGTGAACGAGGGACGCTGTCATTTCTCGTCCGGGGCGCCACAGGGCGCGTTGTCGAGCGTGGGAAAGGCCGGAATCAGAGGGGTCAGGGGCAGGCGGCGCTGCATGAATCGCTCCGGCTCGAAGTCCCGTGCCTGCGCCGCATGATATCACTGCGCAGCGGGTTCCGCACGGATGGTCCTGATCCGCCTCGCCTCGCCTTCGCGAGCAGTTCGTCGAGCCGACGATCGGCGTGTCCGCGACCACGGGGTGCACGACCTGCGTCGGCCGCGCGGGCAAGAAGTCAGCCGGGCTCTGGAAGAGGTGCCAGTCACATTCCGGACGTGTGCGTGACCTCCCAATCCTCCGCGATCTTGCCGTCAACGATCCGGCTGATGACCCTGCCCTCGGTCGTCCAGATCCGAGTGCCGGCGGTTCAGGGCGAAGCGAAGGCTGCCGTAGTCTCCGACCGCACCTCCCGCCGCAGCCGCATTGGCTGTTCCCGCCGTCACTTCGGCGGCGCCACGACCCCCTTCCCGTTGCAGTGGTCCGCGCGCTTGTGTGGCGGCGGGATGAAGACCGGCTCCAGGCAGCCGGATGCGAAGGTGCTCCCCGCCGTGAAGACCGTGCCGTAGGGGGCGCCCTCGCTGGTGACGTCGGGAGTGAGCGTTACCCTGCTGAGCCCGCCGTTCGATGCGGTGAGCGTCACGGCCCCGGGTTTCCGGCCGCCCCAGGCGGCTACCCCTGCGTCGCGGATCGCGGCGTGGTCGAAGTATGCCTGGCTATCGTGGACCTGGATGCCCCGCCACCGGGTGTCGTCGCCGCGGAGCGTCACGGGCTTCCCGGCCGTGCCCATCAGGGCGAGGAAGCCACCCTTGATGATCGAGAAGCCCATGCCGGCGCCGAACCGGATCTCCACGCCCGACTGGATGCGGAGCGCCGCCCCCTCCAGGTCGAGCTCGTTGGGGGCACCGGCCCTGATGCGGTACGGCACGCCGAGGTCACGCCACGTGGCATCCTTGCGGATGTTGTTGATTCCACCCCCGTTGGTCACGGTGATGAAGTCGGCGTCGTTGCCGGTGTAGACGCCATCGTCGAGGATGCCATCCACGGCCGGCGGCGCTAGCAGTGCGGGGCCCAGAGTGTTCGCGGTGAGGGTGTCCTTGCTGAAGTTCGTCACCTCGTCCTCGCCGCGGATCCAGAGGCCGTACCCGGCGCTCTCACGCAGCACCGAACTGGTCACCGCGACCCTGCTGCGCAGTGCGCTCGTGCTGTGGGTGACCATCAGATCCGCGTCCGGAATCGATCCCGACCCCCCGGGGCCTCCGCCGTACTCGATCGTCACGTGGTCCAGCCGATTCGTGGCGCTTCCGCTGTCGGTGAAGCGGAGCCCGCGCCAGGCGCCCCGCCGCCGCTCGACGCCGGTGAGCCGGATCGGCCGTGTCGCCGTGCCCACCGCGGAGAGCGCCGCGTCGCGGCTTACGACGAGCTCCGCACCGTTGCTGAACCCGACCACCGTTCCCGGCTGGATCCTGAGCACGCCACCCGTCCACTCGACGGCCCCCCGGGACTCGTAGTCGAAGCAGCTCGGATCCAGGATCCAGTCTTCCCACGTGGCATTCTGCCGCCCGCCAGTGGGGACGACCCGCGGCGCCGGGCACTCGATCGTGAGCAGGACGGACGCCGAGTGGCGGTGGTCAGCCGTGCTCCTCGCCCGGATCGAGACCTTTCCGGTGCGCACGGCGGTGACCAGCCCCGCGGCATCGACAACGGCGACGGTCGTATCCGCGCTGGACCAGCTCACCTTCTGCGGCGCGCTGGGCGGCTCCACCTTCGCGCGGAGGCGCACGGTGCCGCCCGCCTTCACCGTCCGCTTCGGCGCGGCGATGGTCACGCCCGTGACCGTGTCCTCCCCTGCCGTCGGCAGGCGGCGCGCGGCGTGTCCCGTCCGAGGCAGGGGGCCGCGGGTATGGCGGCCGGCCTCCGGTCTCGCGTGGCGGGAAGCGCGGTATCTCCCGGCGGGAGTGGCCGCCGCCCGCGCGCCAGTGGCCAGCGCCAGGGTCGCGGCGGCGGTGATGAGGAGCGGACCGGCTCTGCACATGGACGGCCTCCGGGTTCGGGTGTGCCTGCGGGCATCGTACCAAGCGATGGCGCTCGCTCAGCCCGCCGGGAGCGCATGGAACGTTCAGGTCAGCCCGTCAATCACGGGACGGTGCACTTGAAGTCGAAGGTCGGCCCCACCAGTCCTGGATCGTAGTCCGGTGGCACGCTGATCTCGAACGTCGCCTGGATCGGCGCTTCCGTGCGATCTCTGGCGTCCTGCCCGCCGTTGCAGTCCAGCGGTGTCTTGGGATAACAGCCCGGGTCGAGGACCACGGTTCCCGAGACGGAGCCGATCAGCCTCTGCCCGAGATCGTATGCCTGGACCGTGAGCCAGGCCTGCGGGGGCACCTCGTTACCGTTCTCGTCCCCCTCGAGGGTGTAGTAGGGATCGGAGAAACCGTCCGGCCGGCCGAGCTCGCCGGCGAGTCCGACGGGGTAGGTCCCGGGACTCAGGATCACGAAAGGCGACTGGGGCTGGATGTCGAGTACCCCACCGGTCTGTGCATCCGACAGCTCGACGACATAGAGCTGACCGTTGTAGGTCGGGCTCAGGACGACGTCCTGGAAGAGCGCCGCATCCCCGGCGTCCCCCACGACCGGCGTGCCGCCCGTGACCTGCACGCCGAACTGGCAGCGGCAGCCGAGATCGATCGTGACCGTTCCACTAACCCCTGGATCGTCCGCGCTCGTGGCCGTGATCCTCGCCACACTGCCGGCGGGGAAGCTGGAGGGCGCCGTGTAGGTCGCACTCAGTCCCGACCCCACGATGGTGCCCACGTCGGCGCTCCACACGATCGACGTGGTGTCCGGCAAACCGATCGGGGAGGCCGTGAGGGTCTGCATTGCGCCTTCGGCCAGACAGGTGAAGCCGGGCGAGATCACGATCTGGCCGCAATCCAGCTGGACCGTCGCGGTGTCGGCGATCGTCGGATGGTTGGCACTCGAGGCGACGACCGTCGCCACACCGCTCGCGGGAGGTGTGGTGGGCGCGGTGTAGGTGACCTGGAGTCCGGTTCCGGGGATGCTCCCCGCGTCGGTGCGCCACGCGATGGTGGTGGAGTCGGGCAGGCCGACCAGCGCGGCCGTGAACGTCTGCTGGGCGCCCGGCGCGAGGCAGATCGTCCGCGGCCTCACGAGGATGTGGCCGAAGCGGATCGTGGCGGTCGCGGTCGGCTCGACGCCCGAAGCGGCGAGCGCGCCGGTCGTGGCGACGTCCCGCACGGTGAGCAGGTCGGGCGTGGACACGTCGGGATTCTTCGGCGCCTGATAGAAGACGGTGTCAACGGTGTCGTTGCCGAGCTTGATGTTGGCGAGTCCCTGGAGAGGGGAGCTCGCGTCGATCTCGACCTGCTCCGGGTGAGCCGCGTTGTGGACGGTCAGCTTGAACCTGATGAAGTCCTCCGGCGCGGCGAGCGTGTCCGTGGGAGCGATGCCCAGCTCGATCTGCGTGACTTCGATCGGCATCGGCTCCGAGCGGATCTGCTGGAACCCGAACTGCCCGTCGTCGGGATCCACGGTGCGCACCTCGAGGTGCGAGATGCCCACCTGTCGGGGGACGTACGCTCCGTGCGAGACCAGCTCCACGGAGTTGCCCGAGACGATCGCCTGGTCGCTCCAGGCGGGATCCGTCACGTCCACCGGACCGGCGAGCTTCGGCGCGACCTCGATGAAGTCGGAGCCGGCGGTCGAGTCGATGAACGCCTGAATGATCGTGTTGAGCACGAAGTCCGCGATGGCGGAGCCCTGCAGAGTCGGGAAACGGTCGAGGAAGGCGTCCAGCCCCTCGCCGGCGGTTCCCACGTACTGGAAGATGGTGTTGAGCACCGCCTTGTCCATCTTCCACCCGATGCTCGTCGCCGTGGCCCGTGCCCGGGTCCACTCCCCCGGCCCGGCCTCGTCCTCGAGGAAGACGGACTTGTAGTCGAACGTGAGGGAAACGAACTGCGAGGGGAGAATGCCGGCCATCCCCTCCAGCGTCGTCTGGCGCAGCCAGACAAGGGCGCCGATGACTTTCGCCGCGAGCTTCGTCGGAGGCGTGGGGATCTCGCCGATCACGGCGAAGCTGTCACCGAGGTCCGAAGTGATCTTCGCCGTCGCGCCGCTGCCCTGGAACTTCGCCGCGACCGCCATGCGCATGCAGCGGTCGAGCTCGGCCACGTCGGCCAGCCCGATGACGGTGCATTCCACGACCGCGTCCGCCGACTCGGTCCGGATCGCGGCCGGAGCCGCCACGCTTCCGGAGCGGAGCGGTGCGGGAGCGAGCTGATCCTGAAGCATCTCGAGGATCCCGATCCTGGCGAGCAGGGCGTCCAGGAGCGCCTCGGTCTCGGGGTCCAGGCCGCCCCCGGCGAGGGTGGTGAGGGAATTCGGGTTCGTCGAGTCCGCGACGATGCTCTGCATCACCGCGACCGGGATCAGGTAGCCCGGAAGGCTCGTGGGATCCGACAGCAGCTCGTCGGGGGCCACGCCGGCGAGGCCCGCCTGCCGCTGCACGATCGCTTCCAGCGCGGCCACGACGCGGCCGAACTCGCCCGGCGCGGGCGGCAGCGGGTCAATGGTGAACGACACCGCGGCGCACGCCCGGGTCCCGTCGGTGAAGCGTAGCGTCACCTTGCCGCCACCCGGATCCCCGGACGGGTGGAGCGGCGCGACGAGAACGGCGGTCCCGTCCTCCGCCCGGATCAGCGGCGCCGGAGCGGCCTCGCCGCCGGTGCCGGTGACCAGAGCGTACGGCGTGGCGTCGAATTCGTCCGGGAACCGACCGACGGCCACCCTGTCCAGCGGCAGAGCGTTCGCCTCGGCAAGGGAAAGATCCGGGCACGGGATGGTGACGAAGTCGTCGCCGGCGCCGCACATGGCGATCGGGTGCGTCACGTACGTGGCCCAGCTACCCCTCGGTGCGATGCGTTCCGCGTCCGTGCCGCCCGCCCACGCCCCTTCCTGGCGGTCACCGAGCGCGACGTCCGCATGCGCGGCGACGATGACGGGGTCCGCCGATCCGAGCGTCGACCGCGCAATCGCGTACGTGTAGGACGTGACTCCCGCGCCGTGCGCGGCGGCGTATGGAAAGCGGCCCGGCACCGGGTTCCCCGCCTGATTCACCGGGATCGCCTCCGCCGAGGCGCCGACGAAGAGGTGCGTGTCTTCGAGCTTCCACCCGTCCCGGGTCGAGAAGGTGACGAAGACGGTGTTGTCGTCGTTGGCGATGCTCACCGAGCCGACGACCTGGCGGCCGTTCCCAGCCACCAGGTTGACGACCGTGGGGCTGCCGCACGCGGAAGAAGGATCGGCAGCCGGAGATACGCCGGCATCGACCGTCGGCACCTGTCGCCGACCCGGCTGCGTCGCGGAGTCGCCGCAGGCGGCGGAGAGAAGCGCGAGGAAGAGGCCGGTCATCAGCGCCGGGACGGGTCGTGCGCGTCGCGTAGGCATTCGCGGCTCCGGGTGAGATTGGGGCGACTCGATGGTGACCGTCAGCTCGATCAGGGCCCTATAGACGCCGTCGACGGCGTCGCCGGGTACGGGCCTCAGGACGCGCGGGGCTTCCGCCGCCCACATTCCAAGAGCGAGAAAACCGGCGGAGGTCCGCCACGTGGGGACCAGCGCGTGGGGCAGGCGAGCTGTGGTGCGGCTGCCGAGCGGTGGGGCAGGATCAGGAAATCCAGACGCCGTTTCGGCTGCTTTCGGCAGGTACGGTGGGGGATCGGCGGGTCAAGGGTGAGGGCGAGGGGCCGATGAGGCGCCTGGGAGCGGGGGAGGGGCCGGAATCGAGGCGAGGGGAGCGGGAACCGCTTCGTCGAGCGTATGCCTCCTTACGCGTGTTTGTTGCTAGATCTGGCCTGAAATCTTCTTTGCCAGGCTCTGGAGCGCGTCCGCCTTGCTTTTCTGGAATGGGTTGGATTCATATTTCAAGTCAAAGAAGTTGCCGTTCTGAACCCAATAGATATTTATCGACATGGTGGTTTCGTCTATGATCAATTGGCTATCGTCACCCAGATTGAGTGGCGGGGCGTTGTCGACCTTGAAATAATGGTCGCCTGGATTGGTCATGACCTTGATGGACAGTTGCTGGGTCTCCTCGCTCCCGACCCAGCCCC
Organism: uncultured Gemmatimonadales bacterium; assembly: GCA_963708135.1. GTDB lineage: Bacteria > Gemmatimonadota > Gemmatimonadetes > Longimicrobiales > RSA9. Next base: position 4,787,666 of record OY970192.1, read on the forward strand.
ACTGGCAGGCCCCGACTTGGTCGGGGAGGGGAGCCATTTCCGGCTTCTGGGAACTGGCGGGCTTGCCGAAAAGAGCCGTGGCGTCTGGCCTGGTCAACAGCTTGCAGGCGTCCACCGAACTGCTCCCGCTCGTATTTGCAGTCGCCGCAGACGTATTCGCTACTGGGGGCGGATTATGTCCTCTCGCCGAGGAAGTGTCCGCGTTATTGCCGCCGCAACTTGCCAGCGCCAGCACGAGTACAACGTTGCCCATTAATGGAAACACGTATCTGCATGCGTGCCCGTATCTCTTCATTATTCAGCACCTCCGTTGCTGCGGCCGTCCCTGCTGCCGAAGGGATAGGAAATCCGAACGGGGTTTCGGCTGCTTTCGGTAGGGTACGGGGTGGGGGATCGGCGGGTCAAGGGTGAGGGCGAGGGCGAGGGCCTCGCCGTCGCGGCGCTGCTGGCGGTGGTGGGCGTGGTGGCGAGCTACGCGCCGGCATGGACCCCGTCTCGGCGCTGCGGACGGTCTGAGCGCCGCCGCCAGTCGTCGTTCAGTACCCAGGCGCGAGGTCACGACCGCGCGGCGACGGCCAAGGCCTTCCGGCACCGCTCCGGCAGCCGCGGATCGCCGAGCCGCTCGATCCAGCCCTCGAGCTCCGGCCGGGGTCCTCTCCAGCGAAGCGCCTCGATGTCCTCGAATAGCGGAGCATCGGTGCGCAGCGTCGCGAGCCGCTTGAACAGCAGGGCCAGCTTGTGGTCCGTCTCGTCGAGCACGCCCCGGGGGAAGTCCTCGATGGGTCCGTGCCGGAGCAGAAGCCTGGCCGCCGTCCTCGCCCCGATGCCGCCGATGCCCGGATAGCCGTCGGCCGCGTCGCCGACCAGGGCGAGGCGATCGGGGATGAGCGCGGGCGGGACGCCGAACTTCGACTGTACGCCCGCCGCGTCAAAGATCCGGCCGCTGCGCCGATCCACCTGCACCACCCGGTCGCCCACGACACACTGCGCCAGGTCCTTGTCCGGCGACCAGATCGACACCTTCGCCACGCGACGGTCCGCCGCCGCGAGGCGGGCAGCGGAGGCGAGGCCGTCGTCCGCCTCCAGCTCGACCATCGGCCATACCGGCACGCCCAGAGCCGCGAGCGCCTCCTCGAGCGGCTGGAACTGGCCCCACAGCGCCGGCTCGAGCCCCGCCCCCGTCTTGTAGCCCGGCCACAGCTGATTGCGGAACGACTCGACCACGTGGTCCGTCGCCACACCGAGATGCGTGGCACCCTCCTCGTACATCTTCAGCACCGTGCGCAGGACGTTGAGGACCGCGCCGAGCGGCGGATCCCGGCCGTCCTTCACGAAGCGCCTGAGGCCGTAGAAGTGGCGGAAGAGCTCGTAGGTGCCGTCGATCAGGTGGACGATCATTGCGGCAAGATAGGCAACTCGCCCGAAGAACGCCCGGCGCCCCGCCGCGCAGGGCGGACGACTCCATGAGGGCGGCCGTCGCGCGGGCCGTGCGAGTCTATGCGGCCGTTCGCGAGCCCGGGGCCGGGAGCCGGACGAGAACCTGATGGTCCATCCCGTCGTCCACGAGGGGGATGTCGGGGCCGTCGAGGACCCGGCCATCGAGCGTCACCTCCGCCCGTGTGTCGGCCGCGAATCTGCCAGGCTCCTCGACGACGATCGTGTATCTCGCGCTGCCGAAGCGATAGTCGATGGTCAGCTCCGGCCAGGCTGCGGGCACGCGCGGCTCGATGCGCAGCACGTTGCCGCGGCGGTCGAAGCCGAGGATGGCCTCGAGTCCCACACGATACATCCAGCCCGCGGCGCCCGTGTACCAGGTCCAGCCGCCCCGACCCACGTGGCCGGGCGCCGTGTAGACGTCCGCCGCGATGACGTACGGCTCGACCTTGTAGGTCGCGACTTCCTCGGGGGTCCGGGTGTGCAGCAGCGGATTGAGCATCTGGAACAGCTCGAACGCCCGGCCGCCCTCGCCCGATCGCGCGGTGGCGAGCACGGCCCAGGCGGCGGCGTGCGTGTACTGGGCGCCGTTCTCCCGTACGCCGGGCAGATACCCCTTGATGTAGCCGGGATCGCGCGGCGACTTGTCGAACGGCGGCGCGAGCAGGCGGATGAGCCGGGCATCCTCGTCCACCAGGTGCTCCTCGAGGGCGCGCATGGCGCGGGCCTGGCGCTCCGGCGCGCCGGCGCCGGAGATCACGCTCCAGCTCTGGGCGATGGAGTCGATGCGGCATTCATCGCTCCGGCTGGAGCCGAGCGGCGTGCCGTCGTCGAAGAAGGCGCGCAGGTACCAGTCGCCGTCCCAGCCGTGCGTTTCCACGGCGGACGCGTACGCGTCCGCACGTCGCCGCAGCTCGCCGGCGACCTCCTCATCGCCGCGCCCCGCGGCTCGGACGGCGAACGAGCGGAGACTCGCGATGAGGAACCATGCCAGCCATACGCTCTCGCCGCGTCCCTCAACGCCGACGCGGTTCATGCCGTCGTTCCAGTCGCCCGTGCCGATCAGCGGCAGGCCGTGGGGGCCCGAGGTGGACGCGCGCCGGAGCGCGCGCAGGCAGTGCTCGTAGACGCTGCCGTGCTCGTCGCTGATACCCGGCACATCGTAGATCTCGTCCTCCCCCGGCTCGAGCGGGCGCATGGTCAGGAAGGGCACGTACTCGTCGAGCACCGAGCCATCGCCGGTCCGGGTGACATACTCGTCGACGACCCAGGGCAGCCAGGCGAGGTCGTCGGAGAAGCGGGAGCGCACGCCGGCGCCCGTGTGGGGATGCCACCAGTGCTGGACATCGCCCTCGAGGAACTGGCGTGCGGCGGCGCGCAGGATATGCTCGCGGGCCAGCGCCGGCTCCGCGTGGACGACGGCGAGGACGTCCTGGAGCTGGTCGCGGAACCCGTAGGCGCCGCTGCTCTGATAGAGAGCGGAACGGGCCCACAGCCGGCAGGACAGCGTCTGATACGGCAGCCACCGGTTGAGCAGCGCGTCGAAGGCGGCCTCGGGGGTGCGCACGGTGATGACCGACAGGCGCTGGCGCCACTGTTCGACGGTACGCCCGGCCGCCGCCGTGGCGGCGTCGATGCTGCGGAACAGGCTCGCGAGCTGGCGCGCGTCGGCATCGGTGCCGCCGGCGCCGAGGGCCACGACCACATCGCGTGACTCGCCGGGGGCGAGGACGAGGACGCACTGGAGCGCGGCGCACGGGTCGAGGCCGGTACCGGTCGTGCCGGAGAGGTCACGGCCCCCGAGGGCGGCGGGCCCCTGCACGCTCCCGTTCCGGCCGAGGAACTCGCGGCGGTCGCCGGTGTGGCCGGTGACCGGCTCGCTCAGCGCGCAGAACGCGACGCGGCCGTGGAAGTGCGGGTCGAAGTGGTTCCGGGCGAGAACCGCGCCGAGCCCCGGCTCGAAGGTGGTGCGCACGTGGTGCTGCGTGCGCTCGCGCTGTGCGCCGAGCGTCCATTCCACGTACGCGGTCAGGCGGATCCTGCGCTCGACGGCGTCGCGGTTCGTGACCCGGAGCATGGACAGCCGCACCGGCTCGTCAGCGGCCATGGTCAGCGTGAGGCGGGTGGCGATGCGGTTGCGCTCGGCCTCGAACACCGAGATGCCGGCGCCGTGGCGCACCGTGTACTCGGTCTCGTGTCCGAGCGGTGCGGGCGTGGCGCTCCACAGGTCGCCAGACGCCTCGTCCCGGAGGTAGAGAACATCCGAGATCGGGTCACTGACAGGATCGTTGTGCCACGGGGTGAGTCGGAAGAAGTAGCTGCTGTCCGCCCAGGTGCAGCCCGCGCCGCGCTCGCTGACGATGAACCCGCCGCGCCCGTGCGCGACGACGTTGACCCAGGGGGCGGGCGGCAGGGCGTCGCCTGCGACACGGATCACGTAGTCGCCGTTCGCGTCGAGGCCGCCCGTTCCATTGTCGAACCCGAGGCCGGCGCGACGGCCGTCGAGGGCGGCCTTCCGCGCCGGCCGGTCTGCCGGCGGTCGGACGGGCCGGCGGGCGTGGGTCCAGCGCTCGAGGGCGGAAAGGGGGGTCGCCTGTCGCTCGAGAATCCGGGGCGCCGGCGCGGACGGCGCGGTGTCGGGCTGGCCGGTCGCCGGCTCCATGAGCAGGTCTTCGAGGTGCGTGAGCGAGCGACCGTCGCACGGGAGGACGAGCCGGGCCGTGGCTCGCAGCATGAGCAGCGTCTCCGCATCCAGCGACTCGACGTTCCGGAGAAAGGCACCGCCGGGCCGATCCATGGCCGTGCCGCCGATGGCGAACAGGGTCTCCATGATGCGGTCCTGCAGCTCCTGCCGGTAGGACGCGGGCTGCGCGAAGAGGATCACCAGGTCAACCACGAGGCCGCGGCGGCGCCAGAACTGATGCGCGGCCCCGACCTGCCGCAACGTCGGGAGCCCGTCCACGCCATCGATGGTGGCGAGCACGATGCGCCGGTCACCGGATATGCCGGCGGACCACAGCAGCGGCTGCGCGCCGCGGTTGCGGTCTACTTCCTCCGGGCTCGCGCGGAGATCCCGGTGGGGAAAGAGCAGGCAGCCGGCGAGCTCCTGAAAGATGGCGGCGTCGGCGGGCGTCAGGTCCCGCTCGCGCAGCTCCACCTGTTGGGACGCCCATGCCAGGTCCAGGGCGCGCTGCGCCGTATGCGGATCGTGATACCGGTCGGCCAGGCGGAATGCGTCCTCGCGCGTGGCGGCGACCAGCGTCGTGAAGGTGACCGTGGCCGAGTCTCCGGGGGCGAGTCGGAGCCGCGTCCGCAGCGCGAAGATCGGGTCGAGCACGGCACCGGTGGTGCCGGAGAGCGGACCGGCACCGTCGAGGGCTGCGGGTGCGCGGGTGGTCCGGCCGCGGCCGATGAAGCGGGCGCGGTCCGTCTCGCAGGAAACGGGGCCGACCCGGCCGGTGCCGGCGTCCATCACGTGCACGCACCAGAGGGACGGCTCCGCCGCGGAACGCGGGCGCCGCGTGGCGGTGAGGGCCGAACACCACTCGTGCCATTCCGTCTCGACGAACAGGTTGGCGAAGGCCGGGTGCGCCCGATCGGCCTCCGCCGGACCGAGCACCACCTCGCCGTAGCTCGTGAGCTCGACCTCCCGCGGGGAATGGGCATGATTCGTGACCGTCACGCAGCGCACCTCGGCGGCGTCGTCGGGCACCACGGTGATCTCGGTGCGCGTCTCGATGTCTCCATCGGCGCGGTTGAACGTCACGCGGTCGCTGGCGAGCAGCGCCCGGTACGCATCGGCTGGAGCGCACACCGGCTGGTGGGCCGTCGACCACACCCGGTCGCTGGTGACATCCCTCACGTAGCAGAACTGGCCCATGGCGTCCGTGGTGCCGTCAGCGCGCCAGCGGGTGACCGCCATGTCCTCGTACCGGGAGAACCCGGACCCCGTGTGCGTCACCATCACGGTGTAGGGCTGACGGCCGAGCAGCGCGACGTGCGGCCGCGGGGTGTCGGGCCGCGTGAGCTCGCGCACGGCCTGATTCTCGTCCTCCGGGCGTGAAAGCGCCCCGGCGGCGCCCGCCGGCCTGGCGGGGTGCAGCACGATGCGGCGCGGGATCCGCTCCTGGAGCAGGAGCTCGGCCGACTGCACGAGGGGATCGGAGTGGAACCGTCGTTGCCACACGTCATCGGTGAGCACGTTCGTCAGTGCGACGAGGCTCATGCCGATGTGGTGGGCCATGTAGTTGCGGACCACGGCGTGATCCTCGCCTGGCTCCGGCCGGGCGTAGTCGATGGCGTCGCGGAAGCCATAGGGCCCGAGGGCCTCCATTCCGGCGAGCACGGAGAGGTTCTCCAGCGCGCGATCCGGCTCCACCAGCAGGGCCAGTGCGGAGGCGTACGGAGCGATCACGAGGTCACGGCCGAGCCCGCGCTTGAGGCCCAGGTCCGGCACGCCGAACGCCCGGTACTGATAGGTGAGCTGATGATCGCGCAGGTTGTACGCGCTCTCGCTCACTCCCCAGGGGACGCCGCGCCGGGCGCCGTAGGCGATCTGCCGCCGGACCGCACCGCGGTAGGTCTGGTCGAGGAGCGTGGACGGATAGGAGCGCATGACAAGCGCCGGCATCAGGTACTCGAACATGCTGCCGCTCCAGGAGACGAGCGCGGTGGCGCCCGACGCGTGGGTCAGCGAGCGACCGAGCCGGAACCAGTGGTCGAGCGGCACGTCGTTCTTCGCGACCGCGACAAAGCTCGCGACGCGCGACTCCGAGGCGAGCAGGTCGTAATGCGACACATCCAGCGACTGGCTGGCGAGCTGATAGCCGATGGAGAAGAGCTCGCGATCCCCGTCGAAGAGGAAGCGGAAGTCCATCTCGGCGACGTAATCGCCGGCGCGGTCGGCCAGCGCGTCCAGCCGGGCGGGCAGCTCGGGACCGGCCGCCCCCTCGTCTCCGGGCCTGGGGCGGGCATCCAGACAGGCCTGCCGCACGGCGAGCAGGTGGCCCGCGAGGTTGCCGCTGTCCACCGTGGAGATGTAGGCCGGCTCGAGGACGCTCAGGTCGTGCAGGTCGTACCAGTTGAAGAAGTGCCCGCGGAAGCGCCGCATGCGCTCCAGGGAACGGAACACGCGCTCCAGTCGCCGCGTCATCTCCTCGGTGGTGATGAAGCCGAGGTCGCGGGCGCTCCCGATCGCGAGCAACTGAAGGCCGATGTTCGTCGGCGACGTGCGCATGGCGACGGCGGCGCCGGGCTCTTCCTGCACGTTGTCCGGCACCAGCCACTGCGTGCCGGCAGCGACGAAGTCGTCGAAATAGCGCCAGTGCCGCCGCGCGAGGTCCCTGGCCGTGGCGGCCTGTGGCGCCGTGAGCTGTCGGCGCCGTGGCACGGCCGGGCGGCCGAGGGCATGGGCGATGGCGGGCGACGCGGCCCACAGCAGGGCTAGGACACCGATGGCCAGCACATCGGGCCACCAGAGGACCCCCGCGCCCGGGCCTGCCGACCGGGCGATCGCGATCAGTGCGACGGCCACCCCGGCGATTGCCGCCGGCGACATCGCCCGCCACACGAGGGCCCGGCCCGTACGCGGGTCTCGTTCCGCGGTCGATGCGGTCTGCCACTCGAGCAGGTTCCGCCTCGTGACACCGAGGCGCCAGAGGGTGCGGATGATCGCATCGGCCGACACCCACGCCTGGTGGGGCAGGAAGGCGATGGCCAGCAGGAGCTGCCGCACGGCCGTGCGCGCGTCGCGGGCGACGGATGCGTAGTACGCGCGCCACGAGCGGTCGAGCGGCGGGCGCAGCGCGGCGAGCAGGACCGAGACGATCCAGGGCGCGCCGACAATGGTCAGTGCCAGCGCGGTCCAGCGGAGCGCCGAGCCCGGTAGCAGCACCCAGCCGGCGAAGAGAAAGAGCACCAGCCCGATCTCCACCGTGCTGCGCCGCAGGTTGTCGAAGATCTTCCAGCGCGAGAGGAGCGACAGCCGGTTGGCCTCCGGCCCCTCGGGCCCCGGCACCCGCGGCGACAGCCACCGGAGCAGCTGCCAGTCGCCCCGTATCCAGCGATGCTTCCGCCGGGTGAACGTGAGGTAGCGCGCGGGATAGTCGTCGTAGACCATGATGTTGGTGACGAGCCCCGCGCGGGCGTAGCTGCCCTCGATCAGGTCGTGCGACAGCAGCGTGTTCTCGGGGAACCGGCCGCGCATCGCCCGCTCGAAGACCTCCACATCGTAGATGCCCTTCCCCGTGAAGCTGCCCTCGCCGAACAGGTCCTGGTACACGTCGGAGGTGGCGCTCGTGTACGGGTCCACGCCCGGATGCCCGGAGTGGATGGACGAGAAATGGGTCCGGTACGCGCTGGGCAGCGTAACCCCCACGCGCGGCTGGAGGATGCCGTAGCCGCGCACCACACGGCTCCGACCCGGGTCGTACACGGCGCGATTGAGCGGGTGCGCCAGCGTGCCGATGAGTGCCGCGGCACTGCCCGGTGGCAGCACGGTATCCGCGTCCAGCGTGATCACATACCGGACAGAGCCCAGCGGCTCTACGTTGCCGGCAATGGTGGCGAACGCGCCCGCAGCTCCGTCGCGCAGGAAGTGATTGAACTCGGCCAGCTTGCCGCGCTTGCGCTCCCAGCCCATCCAGACGCCCTGGCGCGCGTTCCAGCGGCGGGGCCGATGAAAGAGCTGGAACGCATCCCGGTCAAGGGGCGCATAGCGGTCGTTGAGGTCGTGGACGCGCGCCACGGCCGCGGCGACGATGGCCGCATCGGTCTCGCGGGTCTGCTCCGCCGCGTCGGTGAAGTCGCTCAGGACGCAGAAATGCAGGTGCGCTCCCCGGTTGGCGAGGAACTGGACCTCGAGGTGATCGAACGCTTCGTCCACGGCCGCGATGCTGTCGAACAGCGTAGGCACGACCACGGCGGTGCGGAGCTCCGCGGGCACGCCGTCGCAAGGGCCGAGGTCGAGCCTGGGGAGCGTGCGCGGCGGCAGCAGCACCGTGACCAGCTGGTCGACGACGACGCTGGCGACGTGGCTCGCGGGGATGAGCGCGAGGATGAGGATCGGAATCCATGCGCCGCGGGCGGCGGGCCCGGCCAGCCACAGCACGGCGGCGAGTGCCGCGACGAAGCCGGTGAGCACGCTTGCGGCGAACGCGGTGTCCGGGTGCCTCAGCACCCACCGGTGGAGTGCCTCGCGCGCCCGGGGCCGATACCCCGCGGCGGCCTCCAGCTCCCGGAGCCCGTCGTCCACGAGGAAGTAGCCGACGTGAGAGCGGACGTGGTCCGGCCCGTGGTCCTGCGCCGCGGCGCGGGCGAGGTCCACGGCCATCCGCGCCACGTCCTCCTCCGGTTGACGCGTCCGGCGCGCGACGCGCTCGACCACGTGGCGGTAATGGTCACGCGTCCCGAACGCCATGCGGGCATGGTACCCCGCAGGGTCGGTGAGCAGAACGGCCTCCAGCACGCTGTGCCGCTCGACGAACATTCGCCAGTCCAGCTGTGCGATCGTGCGCAGGCTCGTGATGCTGTGGGCCATGATCACCTGCGTCAGGGCCAGGTGCTGCGCCGCCCGCGCCGACGCCACTTCGTCGGTCACCATCCGCTCGCTGATCCACTCCTCGATCTCGACGAGCGGGAGAATCGCGCCGCGGGTGAGACGCAGCTGGTGCAGGAAGCGCGCGATGAATACCGCCGTCAGCCGCGGCGGCGCCTGGACGAACGCATCCAGGGCCCCCCCCAGCTCGACCGCCCCCTGCTCGCTCGCGGTCTCGATGCGCAGGGCCCACGCGTCCGCCTCCTCGATCTCCCTCATCCGGCGCATGGTGCGCAGCGTCATGCGCCGTACGCTCTCGATCAGCCCGATCCGGAACATCGCGGGCAGCGCCCACAGTTCGCCGATCGTGAGGGGCGTGACCGATTGGTAGGCGGAGACGAAGAGGTCCAGGTTGTCAACGTCGATGCGCGCTTCGGAGTGGGAGATCAGCGCAATCGCGAGCTCGTACACGCGCGGGTATCCGGCCAGCCGCCCGCTCGCCAGCTCGGGCAGCTCCCGGTAGTAGCCTCGCGGGAGCGCCTCGTGCACTTCCCGGACGTGCTCCTGCACTATGTGGAAGTTGTCCAGCAGCCATTCGCCGGCCGGGCCGACGTCGACATCCCGGGCCGCGCCCGCGGACAGGGCCGCGTGCGCGTCGTCCAGGATGCGTCGCGTGCGGGACAGGCGAAGGAGGAGGGCGGCCTCGCGGCGGGACCGCGGTGGCGGCTGCACGCGTTCGCGCCCGGCGACCTCGCGGGCCTTTTCGGCGAGTTGATCGGTGCCGAGAAGCGCACCGCGGATGGGGCCGGTCAGAAGCTCGTCCCGACCGGATTTCCGGGCCGGACGGACGAAGGCCTGAAGGCGCTGGAACCCTATTGCTGAATCGTCATGGAGCGCATCGTCCTTTGGCGAAGGCTGAGGCGACCGTGCTGGCCGAAAGAAGACTACCCCGCTGGCGTGGGGGGGTTACGCTGTCGCCGCGGTCGCTCATGACGGGCCCGTCGTGCTCGCGTCGCGCCGGTCCTCCTCGTCCGTCACCTTCTCCAGCCCGTCCACCACCTTGTCCGGCGGTCTTGCATCGAACGCATCGCGGCCCCATGGTCCACCATTCCCCCGCGCCGCTCGGCGGCGCCCCACCCTTACAAGGATGTCCGATGCGTCGATCGTCCTTCGTCCTGGCAGCGCTCGCCTCCCTGGCCGGCGCAAGCGTGCTCTGCGCGCAGGACCCCGGGAGCTCCGTGGTGCCCTTCAACAAGAAGGCCGGTGGCAGCAAATCCGTCACCATGGTTGCGCACGTCGTCACCCACCCCGGCGCCTGGAAGCTCTCGGACGTCGAGATGGAGCAGGACCGCGGGCGGCCGTACGTCTACGCGTCCGGCTTCACGAACTTCGACTTCCAGGTCTACGACGTGAGGGACCCGTCGCACCCGAAGAAGGTCTACGACTGGACGATTCCGAATGCCGAGCTGCACCGCGGCATCGGGGCGATGGACGGGAAGTACTTCAAGATCGGGGACCGGTACTACTACGCGCAGTCGTACCAGTTCATGCAGGGCAGCCCCGATGCGGACCTGGGGGCGGTGATCTTCGATGTGACCGGGCTGCCGGATGCGTCGAAGGTGAAGAAGGTCGCCGAGATCCGGTATCCGCAGGCGCCGGGCGGGTTCCACAACACCTTCGCCTACAAGCACTCCGACGGCCACGTGTACTACATCACGACGGCCAACGAGGGTGACGCGCTGGTGTGGGACGCCGACAAGATCGTGAGCGGCGCGCCCGAGAGCGAGTGGCTCGCCGGCAAGATTCCGAATCCCACCCCGTTCAGGCAGATGGGCACCGGCAGCTACCACGACTTCTACGTGGGCTACGAGCCGGCTTCGCACGAGGACAAGTTCTACGGCGCCGGCCTGGGCGGCTATTCGGTGTGGAACATCACCGACGTCAAGGACCCGAAGCAGCTGTTCACCATCACGGGCCTCGGCCTCGACATCGCGCACACGTTCACGCCGTCGCCCGACGGACACTACGCCGTGACGGAGACGGAGTACGAGTACACGCCGCTGCGCATCTGGGATCTCGAGCCCGGGCAGAGCGGCAAGACCAAGAACATCGACGTGCCGATCGCCGGCTGGGCCGCCGACTGGCGGGATCTGGCGCACAACCACGAAGTCCGGTGGCCCTACGTGTTCGTGTCGGCGTACGAGGATGGATTCCAGGTGTTCGACCTCAAGAATCCGCGCGAGCCGCATACCGACGGCTGGTACTTCACGTGTAACGTCCATTGCGAGCACATGCACGGCTTCGGCGGCACGCCGAACAACGGCTACGAGAGCACGGTCAGCGTCGAGCAGGGCGCCTTCGGCGTCAATGTGCGCAACTACGACGGGCTGATCGCGCTGTCCGACATGCGCTCGGGGCTCTGGCTCTTCCACCTCCAGGGCTTCGACGGGTGGAATGGAGCGAAGGAGGGCGTGGCGAACATCTCCAGCGTCCAGGACTTCGACCACGGGCCGGCGGCCGCGGCGACCCGGAGCGCCGGGCAGAACTGATCGTGGAGCGAGGAGGACGTGCGGCCGGCACACACCGTGGCGTGACGCCGCGTGTGCCGGCCGCGCTTGGACGGGTGGCGGCGACGCTCGCGCTGATGGGGCTTCCGGCCGCCCTGCACGCCCAGGCCCCGGGCCACCGCGAGGGGCCGTACGACATCCCGCTGTTCAACACGCCGCGGACCGCCGGGGCGTCGGGAGCGGCGCGCCTGGTCTACGCGTCCTCTCCCTTCGGCGTGGCGGTCACCGTGGACGGGATCGACCGCTACGACGTCCGCACGACCATCCAGGGGTTGCCCGCTCCCGCGTCACTGGGACCGTACAGGGCCTACGTGGCCTGGGCGGTGACCACCGACCTCTCGAAGTGGGACCGCCTGGGCGCGGTGCAGAACGGCACGACCGTCGTCGGCACCACCGCGATGAACAAGTTTCTGCTGGTCGTCACGGCCGAAGCCAACCCGACCGTCGCCGTGCACGCTGGGCCGACCGTGCTGCACGGCACATCGCCGAGCGGCTGGCTGGAGAACTTCCTGACGCACGACGCGTTCTTCCGTGGGGTCTATTAGCCGATGAAGATGTCGCTGGTCCTGGCGCTAGCGCTGGCCCTCGCGGTGCGGGCGGCGCCCGCGGTGGCGCAGCAGCCGCCGCACAAGCCGCCGCCGGCCGCGGACAGCAGCGCGGGCCGGAGCCCGATGCCATCCGACAGCGGCATGGCGGGCATGGAGATGGGCGGTCACGCCGACATGGGGATGCCCATCCCGATGCCGAAGGGCATGCCAATGTTCGGTGCGCTCAGGGGGCTCACACCGCCCATCACGCCCTTCCTGCCGGGGGAGGGCGTGGATGCCTCCACGCTGCCGATGGCCAGGCGGTCGCAGATCGTGCGCATGAACGACGGCGACACGCTCGACCTCACGGCCATGCTCCTGCGCCGCAGGATCGAGGGACGTACCTACGTGATGTACGGCTACAACGGGCAGTCGCCGGGGCCGCTCATCCGGGTGCCGCAGAACGCGACGATCGTCGTGCGGTTCCACAACCACATCGATCTGCCGAGCACGGTGCACTGGCACGGCGTGCGCCTCGACAACCACTTCGACGGGGTGCCGGGCGTGACGCAGGAGCAGGTGGCGGTGGGGAACAGCTTCACCTACGAGGTCCACTTCCCCGATGCGGGCGTCTACTGGTATCACCCGCACGTCAGCACCTACATCGAGCAGGCGATGGGGCTGTTCGGCAACATGATCGTCGACTCCCCGGACCCGGCCTACTATTCCCCGGCGAACGACGAGCAGGCGCTGATGCTCGACGATCTGCTCGTGAACGCGGACACGCTGATCCCGTTCGGAAAGCACTCGCCGGACTTCGCCCTCATGGGACGGCTGGGCAACGTGCTGCTGGTGAACGGCGAGCAGCGCCACGACCTGGAGGTGCACCAGGGCGCGGTGGTGCGATTCGCGCTCACGAACTCGTCCAGCTCGCGCACCTACAACCTCTCGTTCAGCGGGGCACCGATCAAGCTGCTGGCCGGCGACCTGAGCCGGTTCGAGCACGAGCAGATGGTCTCGAGCGTCGTGCTCGGGGTGGCCCAGCGCTACGTCGTGGAGGTCCGCTTCCCCAGGCCGGGGCGCTACGCCCTCGTGAACGCCGTACAGGCGATGTACCACTCCCAGGGCGAGTTCGCCCGGGAGGTTGACACCCTCGGCATCGTGACCGTGGATTCCACCCCCGCGGCGCCCGACTACGCCGCGCAGTTCGCCACGCTGCGCACCAACGCGGCGGTGGTGAAGGACATCGACCAGTACCGGCAGTACTTCGACCGGCCGCCCGACAAGCACTTCACGCTGAGCATCCGCCCAGGCGACCTGCCGCTGGGGACGATCCAGTTCATGAACGTGGATACGGCGTACTACCAGCCCGTGGAGTGGATGGACGGCATGCCGATGATGAACTGGCTGTCGACGGGCACGGAGCTGAAGTGGATCATCCGCGATGACGCGACGGGCAAGGAGGACATGGACATCGACTGGCACGTCAAGCAGGGCTCGGTGGTCAAGCTCCGCATCTTCAACGACCCGTTCTCCTTCCACCCCATGCAGCACCCGATCCACCTGCACGGGCAGCGCATGCTCGTCGTCGACCGCGACGGCGTGCCCACGAAGGACTTCAGCTGGGAGGACACCGTCATCATCCCGGTAGGGTCCACCGTGGACCTGCTGATCGACGCCTCCAACCCGGGGGACTGGCTGATGCACTGCCACATCTCCGAGCACATCGCGTCCGGGATGGAGACCGTGTTCCACGTGGACCCGGTGGCCGGCATGGCGGGGCCTTCGACCGGACACTAGGGCCGCCGCCGGCGTGCCGCGCTCCTGGCGACGACCCGTAGCCGTCCGCAGCTAAGTCCCGGGGCTCCGGTCCGCCTCGCACGCCGCGCCTTCGCTGCCTTCGGCCGGCCGCGCCTGCGTAGGCTCGGTGCGCGTGAAGCGGGCGCCCATGAGGGTCGCGGATTCGGCCCGCCCGCCGCGCTTCGGGAACGAGAACGTCACCACCGCGCCGGAGCCGGCGCCGGCGAGCGCGAGGATCCCGGCCAGCATGAGCAGCTCGATGCCGCTGACGCGCTGGCTCCCCTTCTCGCTGTGGTACCAGGCAAGAACCAGGACGACGGGCAGCCCGAGCGCCAGCAGTACGGTGGCCACGCGCATCACCAGATCGGGCCAGGCGAACGGCTGCGCCAGCATCGAGAGGAGCTGGAGCAGCAGCCATGCGGCGCCGAGGTACGCCAGCCCCCACTGGCCGAGCTTGCGCTCCTTCAGGTGCGCGAGGAAGGAGGGGTTCATTGCGAGGCGGACTCCCAGTTCGTGACCAGGGAGCCCAGTTCGCCCTGGACGCGATAGCGGCCGGCCAGTGCCGCGCGAAGCACGCCCGCCGCTCCGTTCACCGCGCTCCCTCGATGACGAAGAGCTGAGACGTATACTGCAGAGCGTCGTACGCGTACACGCGTGGATCGTCCGCGAGCGTCACGGCAAAGATCTGGAGCATGCCGGGATCGGCTCGCGGCACCAGCGTCTCGAGGCGCTCCCGGTGCCCGGTCGTGATGTCGACCCGGTTGACGGGGATCGGCAGCGTGTCGGCGCGCCAGACCCAGATCGACTCCCCGTCCGGACTCCAGCGGATCAGACGATCCCTGGCGCGCAGACCGCTCACCAGCCGTGAGGAGCCATCCCGCAGGTCGTGCAGTCGGGCTCTGCCGCTTGCGCTGACCGTGAGCACCCGCTGCCCGTCAGGCGATGCCAGGCCTGCATCGACGCCACCGCTGGTCAGCGCGCGCCACTTGGTGTCGGACGCTGTACGGAAGAAGCACTGTGGGGTGCGTGAGCTGATCGTGCCGCATGCCAGGATCGAATCCTCGCCGGGTCCCCATACCTGGGCGTGGTCCAGCGCGCTGAAGGCGCCGAGATCCAGGCGTCGCGTGCCTCCCACACCCACGGGGTACAGGCGCAGCTGGGCGGGCGTGGTCGGAACGAGCGCAACCACCGAGCGTCCGTCGGGTGAGAAGCCCTCGACCGAACCCTCCCCCAGCCGAACCGCCGGAGAGCCATCGGTCTTCCGCACGATCGCGCCGTAATCCGCGCCAGCGGCCTCGCCGACGTCCTCGAGCCCGAGCAGGCGACCATCGCGCGACAGCTTGGGAAAGATCGAGCTGTCGAGCCAGGACAGGTCCATCTCGTCGCCGCCCCCCGGCGGACGGACGCGGATCCGGTGCCTCTTGCTGTCCCGCGTCGCCAGCCAGCGCCCGCCACGCGAGACATCCTGGATCGTCGTCATGCCCGGCGTCGCGATCGCGATGCGGGCGCCCCCGCGCAGGCTCGCCTCGTGGATCTGGAGGCCCGGTCCGGCATGGGCGGACGAGAAGAGGACCAAGCGGCCATCGGCCGACCACGCGAGTCCCTCCTCCGCTTCGAATCCCGCCGCGAGCACCGTCCGGTGCCGCGCCCGGTCCACCACGTCCACCGATCCGCGGTCGTCGTATCGCGTGGGGTGCTCGAGGAACGCGAGTTGCTGCCCGTCAGGCGAGATGCGCAAGTCACTCAGGTATCCCGGCGCATCGTAGAGCAGCGTGCCGATCGGGTACTCGAGACGGTCGCGCCCGCCGACCTCGCGAATGATCGCGAGCGTCGTTCCATCCGGCGACCAGTCGGCCTCGCGCACGCTGTCGAGCATCTCGCGCGGCGTCCCGCCCTCGAGTGGCACGCGTGCCAGGGTGCCGACGAAGAGGCGGTGAGTCCCGAGGTAGTGCGCATGCGTGAGCAGGGCGAGCTCGCTGCGCGAGGAGACGGCCAGCAGATGCGTGTCGTCGAGGCCGAGTGGCCTCGCCTCGGGGTAGTCGGGACGCACCACGTACAGCGCGGGCACGCTCCCCTCCCGCGCCGCGTCGAAGACGACCGTCCGGCCGTCGGGGGCGAAGCGGGCGTTGAAGATCGCCTCGCTGGCGAACGTCACCTGGTGGTAAGCGACGCTCGCCTGCGCGGCGCGGTGGTGGTCCCCGACCAGGAACCCGGCCGCGGCGGTCGCAAGGAATGCGAGACCCCCGATGGCCAGCACTCCCCACCGCGCCCGACGTCCGCCGCGCGACCCGGGACCAGCGCCGCGCAGGATCGGTTCTCCCGGGCGAATGAGCGCCTCGGCGAAGTCGCTCGCGGCGGCGAATCGATCCGCCGGCAGCTTCTCGAGCGCCTGCGCCACCGCCGCCTCCACGTGCGCCGGCACCGACTTCCGCTGCAGTGTGAGTGCGCGCGGCGATTCCGTCATCACGCGGGCGACGATGGCCTGCGCGTTGGGCCCGGTGAACGGGGCCTCGCCGGCGAGCATCTCGTAGGTCACCGCGCCCAGCGCGTAGACGTCCGCGCGGCCATCGATGCGCGTCTCGCCCATGGCCTGCTCCGGCGCCATGTACTGCGGCGTGCCGAGGGATAGCCCCGTCTGCGTCATGCGCGCCCCACCCGCGTACTCCACGGCGAGCGCGATCCCGAAATCCGCGACGAGCGCATGGCCGTTCTGCAGCAGGATGTTCTCGGGCTTGATGTCCCGGTGGATGACGCCCCGCTCGTGCGCGTACTGCAGCGCAACGGCGGCTTCGGTGGCGATGCGCAACACGTCCGCGATGGCGAGCTGCTTCTCCCGCTCGAGCCGCGCGCGCAGCGTCTCACCCTCCACGAACGGCATCACGTAGTAGAGCAGCCCATTGGCCGAGCCCGAGTCGAAGAGCGGCAGGATGTGGGGGTGTTGCAGCGATGCCGTGAGCTCGATCTCCTTCAGGAACCGCTCGGGCCCGAGAACCGCCGAAAGCTCAGCGTGCAGCACCTTGATCGCAACATTGCGATGGTGCCTCAGGTCCTCGGCCAGGTAGACGGTGGCCATGCCGCCCGCGCCGAGCTCGCGCTCCACGCGGTAGCGCCCGGCCAGCTCCGTTTCCAGCCGCGCCAACAGCTCCGCGGTCGTCATTGCCCGTCTCCGCCGCCGGACGCCTTGCCGGCGCTCGGGGCCGCGCGCAGCATCGCCGGCCAGCCGGTCACGACGTCGATCCGGTCCGCGACGCCATCGTCCTGCACCATCAGGAAGTGCCGGCCATCCGGCGCGACGTCGTACGGCGTCCAGCGGCCGTTGCGCACGTACTGGCCCGTGAACAGCTCCATCGGGCGGCCGAAGCGCGGGGGATCCCCCGCCGGATCGACCGGCACGGCGTACAGCGCCTCGCCGCTCACGAAGTAGATCTCGCGCCCGTCGCGCCGCCACAGCGGCGACGTGCCGCCCTGCAGCGAGATCTGCCAGCGGCCACCGCCATCCGGGTACGACCGCACGTAGATCTCGTTCCGCCCGCTCTCGTCGGACACGTACGCCAGCAGCCGGCCGTCGGGCGAGAGCATGGGCGAGAGCTCGCTCGCCGGCGTCGCCAGCACCGCGCGCGGCGTGTGGTCCGTCCCGCCCACGGGCACCGCGACGATGTCGAGGCCGGTCGCGGGCAACGTCTCCCGGAAGAGCAGTGTCTTCCCGTCGGGAGTGAAGGAGCTGGGGAAGCCGAGATAGACGCTGTTGACGAGCTGCTCGGCCGTGCCCGTTCCGTCCGCGCGGATCCAGAACGGCGCTGCACGGCCCGTCGTGCTCCCCCGCCGCGACGCGAAGGCGATCCGGTCGCCGGCGGGCGTCCAGACCGGGTAGAAGTTGTCCGACTGGAAGGTGAGGCGCGTCCGGCTCCCGCGCTCGAGGTCCAGCACCCAGATGTCGCGGGCGCCGCGCTGCTCGTCCGTCTGGGTGAAGGCGATCCGATGGCCGTCGGGGGAGAACTTCGCGCTCTCGTACGCCCCGGGCTCCAGCGGTACCGGTTTCGCGGCGCCGGTACGGTCGACGAGCACCAGACTGCGGCGCGGCGTCCCCGCCGGCACATAGACGAGCACACCGGTCCGCGACACGGCGAAAGACGTCCCGTTCGGCCCCCCGCGGCCGCTTCGCAGCAGTGGGATGGGAGTGCCGCGGACCATGCCGCGGCGCGCGTCGAACGGGACGGCCGAGACGGAGAGATCCTGGTCCTGGACCAGGAGGTAACCCGGTGCGGCATACTTCGCCGCGACGGCTCCGCCCAGCAGATCCGAGTGCCCGACATGGCTGCGCGCGCCTGTCCGCAGAGAGAGGAGCTGCAGCTTCGGCCCGCCGCCATCGTAGGCGAGGACGATCGCCGTGGCGCCGCCGGGGAGGATCTCCGGTCTCGCGAGCTTCACGGGGTGGCCGTCCGCGCGGCGCGGCCGCGCCAGCCGCAGGGGGGCAGGTGCGCCGCCGCCGCTCGCGACGCGGTACGCTCGACCGCCCTGCACGAAGAGGATCGTGCCGTCGTCGCCCCAGCTCATCCCGTCCAGGATCTCCGGGCCGCGGGGCAGGTGGCACAGGGTCAGCATGTGCCCGCTGGCGAGCTCGACCTTGCGCAGCTCGCCCGCGGCGACGAACGCGACCCACTGGCCATCCGGCGAGAACGTGGGAAAATCCGCACCTTCGGTACCCGGCACCGGCCGCGGCTCGGGGTCGGCCAGGTCGCGCTCGACGAGCTGCCGCTCGACCGAGCTCACCGCGAGGTAGACAATGCGGCGGCCGTCCGGCGAGATGGCGACGTCGTTCCCGACCGCGGTATGGACGTCCACCGGCTGCCCGCTGGGGAGCACCATGCGGAAGTGCACGGGAGCCGGTGTGGAGTCCGGCGCGGGGCGCCACCACCGTGCGGAGGCGAGCACCATGCCGGCGCCGAGCAGGGCGCCGGTCGCCGTGGCGAGCGCCAGCGGACGCCACACGTGGCGGCGCTGGCGCGAACGTGTCGGGCCGCCGAAGGGGAGCGGGGCAGTACCGGCCAGCGCGGTGCCGAATGCGGCGGGCGTGGGGAAGCGGTCGGCAGGGAGCTTCTCGAGCGCAGTGTGCACCGCGTGCTCCACCTGCGGCGGCACGGTCCGGCGCAGCTCGCCGAGCAGGCGCGGCGATTCCGTCATCGCGCGGGCGATGATCGCCTGCGCGTTGGGCCCGGTGAACGGGGCCTCGCCGGCGAGCATCTCGTACGTGACCGCGCCGAGCGCGTAAACGTCCGCCCGGCCGTCGATGCGCGCCTCGCCCATGGCCTGTTCGGGCGCCATGTACTGCGGCGTGCCCAGGCTCAGCCCCGTCTGCGTGAGACGGCTCCCGCCCGCCTGCTCCACCGCGAGCGCGATCCCGAAGTCGGCGACGAGCGCGTGGCCGTTCTGCAGCAGGATGTTCTCGGGCTTGACGTCCCGGTGGATGACGCCCCGCTCGTGCGCGTACTCGAGGGCGTCGGCGACCTCCGCCGCGATCCGCACGGCGTCGCTCACCGGCAGCTGCCGCTCCCGCTCGAGCCGCGCGCGCAGCGTCTCACCGTCCACGAACGGCATCACGTAATAGAGCAGGCCGTCGGCCGAGCCGGAGTCGAAGAGCGGCAGGATGTGCGCGTGCTGCAGGCTGGCGGTGAGCTCGATCTCCTTCAGGAAGCGCTCGGGGCCGAGCATGGCCGAGAGCTCCGGATGCAGCACCTTGATGGCGACGCGGCGGTGGTGCCGTACGTCCTCCGCGAGCCAGACCGTGGACATGCCGCCCGCGCCGAGCTCGCGCTCGAGGCTGTAGCGCCCCGCGAGGGCGGCAGCGAGCGACGGCTGAGCGGACGTCACCGCTGCGCCTCCCCCGCCGCGAGCAGTGCGCGCCACTGGTTGACGAAAACGACGTGCGCCCTTCCCGGCCCGGCGTCCCGCCTCTCGAGCATCAGGAAGTCGCCTCCGGGCAGCACGTCGTAGGCGACGGCGCCGAGGCCCTGTTCGAAGCGATCCATGGAGAAGAGGGCGCGGCGGGAGCGCACGGTGAATCCGCCCGCGGTCGTCACCTCGGCGGCCATGAGGCTCTCACCGCCGAGGTAGAACAGCTCGCGGCCGTCGAGGGACCAGCGGGGCGTCCTTCCGCCGCCGACAGAGACTTGCCAGAGATCGGCGCGCGACGGGTCGGTGGACCGCACCTACACTTCGCCCGCGGACACGTACGCCAACCAGCGCCCGTCGGGCGAGGGACTGGGGGAGTGGACGCGCGCCGGCAAGGCGATGATCACCCGGTCGGCGGCGGCGGGCTGATCGAGGGCGTGCGCGTAGATGGCGCTCCGGCCCGGCCGGAATCTCAGGTAGTAGAGCGTACGCCCGTCCGCCGAGGGTGCCGGGGCTCCGAGGTTGGTCGCCGTATCACGCACGATGCTGCGCGGGGGCGATGCGCTGCCCACGGTCGCCTGGAAGATCTCGGCCCCCTGGGCATTGTTGGCGGCGAAGAACAGGGTGCGGCCGTCGGCGCTGAAGGCCGGATCGCTCGTCACGGTCGTGGGGACCGTGATCCGGCTGGCGGCGCCGCTGCGCAGATCGCGCACCAGGATGTCCCAGGTGCCGAGCTCGACCGAGGCCGCTGCATGAGTGCCATCGGGCGAGGCCGCGACGTCGCGTGCGTACCCCACCCACGTGGAGTCGAGGAACGGCACGGCACCGTTGCGGCGGACGCGCGCGAAGCTCAGCCGCGGCGTATGCGAGCCACCCGTCGCGTACACGAGCTGCCCGGTCCGCGCGACGGCGATCTGCGGGAACGCACCGGCGTCGATCGTGGTCGCTGTCACAATCGGCACCGGCGGGCCCGTGAGACGGCGCTTTGCCGCGTCGAAAGGCGCAGCCACCAGCGTGCTGTCGGGCCGCACCACGAGGAGGTATCCGGGCTCCACGTAGCGGGCCCAGAAGCCGGGCATGAGCACGCGGTGTCGCCCCGTGGCCGGATCGGACACGGCGATGCGGAAGCGCGAGTTGTCGCCGTAGTTGCGCGGCACCACGACGAACAGGATCGCGTTGCCGCCGGGGAGCGGGCTGCCGCCGGTGTGGAAGACCTCGCCGGCAACGGTATCCAGGCTGGTGACCTGCTCCCACGCGCCGCCGCGCACCGGCACCCGCACGATTCCGGAGTGGCCGCTGATGAGCAGGTGGTCGTTGTCATCCCATTCGATCACCGAATAGCTGGGCAGCGTGTCGGTCACCGTCGTGACGGGTCCGCCGGTGGGCGACACCAGGCGAAGCGTGTGGCCGGCAACGAATGCGACCTGGCGTCCGTCCGGCGAGACCGCCGGGTAGCTCGCGCTGTCGGTTCTCGGCAGCGGGCGCGGATCGAGCGCGTCAGCGTCCCGCACCCAGAGCTCGGGTCCTCCCGACGCGTGCGCCACGTACACGAGCCTCGATCCGTCCGGCGACAGCGCGAAGGAGCCTTCGGGCGGCGCGCTGTCCGGGAACGAAAGCGTCGCAAGCCACGGCCGGCCGGCGGCGGCCGCAGCGCCGACGCGGTCGGCGGCCACCCTGCCCCAACCCCACACCGCCGCCACGACGGCCGCGATGGCGACCGCACCGGCGACGATCGCAGGGCGGTTCCGTCGCCAGCCGGGCGCCGTTCCCGCGCCGGGCCATGCGGCGGACCCTGGCGTCACGAGCGCGGTCGCGAACTCGCCGGCGCTGCCGAAGCGGTCGGCCGGGAGCCTTTCCAGTGCGGTCCGCACCGCCGCGTCCACCTGCGCGGGAACACGCCGGCGCAGGAGCGTCAGCGGCCGCGGCTCGGCGGTGAGCACCTGGGCCAGGATGGCCTGCGCGGTGGGACCGGTGAACGGCGGCTCGCCGGCGAGCATCTCGTAGGTGACGGCCCCGAGCGCATAGATGTCGGCGCGCGGCCCGACGGTGAGCTCCCCCGTCGCCTGCTCGGGAGCCATGTACTGCGGCGTACCCAGCGAGAGACCGGTCTGCGTCAGGCGCGAGCCGCCCGCCTGCTGTACGGCGAGCGCGATGCCGAAATCCGCCACGAGCGCGTGGCCGTTCTGCAGCAGGATGTTCTCGGGTTTCACGTCCCGGTGCACCACGCCGCGCTCGTGTGCATACTCGAGGGCGTCAGCGACCTCCGCCGCGATGCGCACGCCGTCGCTCACCGGCAGCTGGCGCTCGCGCTCGAGCCGCGCGCGCAGCGTCTCGCCCTCCACGAAGGGCATGACGTAGTAGAGCAGACCGTCGGCGCTTCCGGAGTCGAACAGCGGCAGGATGTGCGGGTGCTGCAGGCTGGCGGTGAGCTCGATCTCCTTCAGGAACCGCTCGGGGCCGAGCATGGCCGAGAGCTCGGGGTGCAGCGCCTTGATGGCGACACGGCGGTGGTGCCGCACGTCCTCGGCGAGCCAGACCGTGGCCATGCCGCCGGCGCCGAGCTCGCGCTCGATGCGGTAGCGGCCCGCGAGGGCGCCGGCGAGGCCGGTGGGCTCAAGCACTCGGGCCGAGCCCCCGCCACGCACGGCAACGCCCACGAGCGATTGGCTGGGCCATCGCTCCTCCGTCGGTCGGCAAGATTGGGATGGATTGTGGGAAAGACTCCGAGCTCATTCGGGGCCAGCAAAGAGCATAGCGGGAAGTCACGCGGGGGGCAACGCCGCCGTGGCCGGGCTATAGCATGGTCACGTGCCGCTACTCGCCGGCATGGCGCGGTCGTCCCCCTGGTCCACCAGGTATAATGCCGTCCCGATGATCGCGCCCGCCAACGCGTTCGCGAGCAGAACGCGAGGCAGCCCCAGCACGTCGAGGGCGACCGGCGTGTCCGCGAACCAGAGGACCAGGTAGAGAAGGCCCGTGCACGTGACGCTCGTGTATGCAACACCGCCGGCGAGGGACCTCCAGAAGCCCGACCCGTTCAGCACGAGGGCGGCGCTCGCGCCGACCGCCGCGAAGACCGTCACGTGCACGACGGTATATGCGAGGATTTCGAGGGGCAGGAGGAAGTAGGAGCCAAGCGACCCCGCTGCTCCCGAGCCGGCGCTCCCTCCACTGAACAACGCCGACGCGAGCGCCGCCGGGACGGTGAGCGGGTGCAGAGCCAACGCTCCCTGCAGGAAGAACAGGGCCGCGACGGCGACGGCGCCGAGCAGCCCGCCGGCCGCCCCCGCCTGCACACGGTGCAGGTATCTCGTGACACTGCCGGGCCGGTTCGCGGCGGACGGCCGAACGCGATGTTCGTTCATGAGCCGGATCCTCCGTTCATTGCAGTTTCGCCAGCGGAGCGAGCCGCCACCTGGCGACGTTCAATTGCTCGCGATGCTGAGGATCCCCGGGGGCGCTCGAGATGCCCGCAGACGCTACCGCCGCCGCTCAGCGCGAGGCTTCCGCGATGAGCTCGTCCTCAAACGTGAAGTCGAGGTCTCGCCCAGGCGCCTGGCTGGCGTACCACTCGGTCGTACGCCAGGTCGAAGACAGCGTCGAAGCGGCGGCCGGCGAGGGCGCGCTGCACGGACGGGGGATCGTTGCGGTCGGCCACGGCGTTCGGGATCAGGAAATCCAAGCGCTGTTTGCGGCTACTCTCGAAGGATGGGCCGTGTACGGAGAGCGGGGCAAGGGGCAAGGCCGCGCGGGGCGGGGAGGTCGGCGACGCTGCTCCCGGCGGAGGGATCGCGGGGGCGGCGGCACGCCAACGGCGGGACATTAACGGCGGCACATTAACGGCGGCACATTGACGGCGGCACATTGACGGCGGCACCACCTGCCAGCGGCGGCACCTCAACGGCGGCACGTTAACGGCGGCACGTTAACGGCGGCACGTTAACGGCGGCACATTAGGAGCGGCACCTCGACGGCGGTAATGACGGGTGGGGGTGCGGGGCGGGAGGGATTGGCGCGGGGGGCTATCGCAATGCCCCGATCGTGCAGCGATCCTGGAGGATGAGCTTTGAGCGGCTACGGGTCTACCAGGCGGCTGAGCGGCTGGACGCGGAGGTGCAGGCGTTGATCGCACGGCTTGCGCCGGGATTCAGCAGGGACGTCAACCAGCTTCGGCGGGCGGCGGGATCCGTCCTTTACAACATCGCCGAGGCGTACGGCTCCGAGCAACCGGGCCGGAAGCGCAACCATCTCGAAATTGCACGCGGCTCCGTGGATGAGACCCGGGCGATCGTGCGCCGGCTGGCCGCCTCCGGCGCGTTCCCGCTCCGCGCGACGTTCCCGGCGACCGGCCTCGCCGTCACGATCGCGAAGATGCTCACGTCCTGGATCCGTACCCTCCCGCCCTGACCGCCCCGCCCCCCACCCCGCAGTTCCGCCGTTGTTGTGCCGCAGTTGCCTGTGCCGAAGTACATGTGCCGAAGTTCATGTGCCGAAGTTCATGTGCCGCAGTCGAAGTGCCGCAGTCGAAGTGCCGCAGTCTGCCGTCCCCCCCGTCTTTTTGGCGACTTCCGGCAGGATCCGAGCTAATGGCCGGACCGGCTGAAGCGCTGGACGATCCGGGCGCCGCGGGCCTGGCTGATCTCGGGAGGCGTCAGGGTGACGCCAGGGACGGACATCCCGGGATTCATCAGGTCGTGGATATCGCCCTGGTGCTCCAGCCCGAGGAGATGCCCGAATTCGTGCGCGAGGCCGTTGTCGTTGGCGGCGTCGCCGACCGCGCAGACGCCCAGGCGCTCGACGGCCGCACCAGCTTCGCTGCCGACGAAGCGACGGACGAGCAGGAGGCTCACGGAATCGTGCATGGGAAAGCTCGCCGCCAGCATCAGGAACCCCTGGTCGTCGAGCGCCTCGGATCCATGCGGCGCCTCGGTGTGGTCGGTGGTGGTCCTGCGGACCTGGAACTCGATATCGGCAGCGCCGAAGATCCGGTTCACTTCGTGGAGCGACTGCGTGAGGGCGGCCGGCGTACGGGTGGTCGAGATCTCGCGCGTGCGCATGACCCGCTCGTGCTGCACACGCGTTTGGCGGCCGACCTGCACGTTGCGCGCGACGATCTCCGGCGTGGAAACGGTCAGCGTAATGAAGTGAGCGTGAACGGGTATCACGACCATGTCTACCTCCATCTCGACATGTGGCGGCTCTTGCGCCTCGCTCACATCCCTTCGGCGAAGAGCTGCACGAGGTTAAGGATGGTGCATGCCGACTGGGCCAGCACGCGGGTGGAGATCCACTCCGAGGGCCCGTGGAAGTCAACGCCGCCCGCGAAGATGTTGGGCGTGGGCATGCCCATCTCGGTCAGCCGGGAGCCGTCCGTCCCCCCGCGGATGGGCTCGAGCCTGGGGGTGATCCCCGCGGCACGCACCGCCTCCTCCAGCTTCCTGGTCACGTCGGGGTGGCGGCTCAGCACGTCGTACATGTTCCGGTACTGCTTCGTGATCTCGACCTTCACGTCGAGGCGGGGCTCCTCGGCCATGAGCCCGGCGCACATGCGCTCCAGCCTGCGGCCCCGCTCCTCGAGGACCTTCGTGTCGAAGTCGCGCAGGATCATCTGCACGCTGCAGGAGGCCGCATCGCCTGACGCCGCGACGGGGTGGTAGAAGCCTTCCCGCGCGTCCGTCGTCTCGGGCGCCTCGCCCATGGGCAGCCGGTCCAGGAGCTTCCCCATCCAGGTGAGGGCGTTCACCATCTTGCCGCGCGCCGTGCCGGGATGCACGGAGACGCCGGTGAAGGTGACCACGGCCTTGTCGGCGGAGAAGGTCTCCACGTTGATCTCGCCCGTGAAGCTGCCGTCGATGGTGAAGGCCAGTGCACAGTCGAAGCGCTCCAGGGGGAAGCGGTCGGCGCCCCGGCCGATCTCCTCGTCGGGGTTGAAGCACACGCGCACCACGGGCCGCCGGACCTCCGGCTGCTGCACCAGGATCTCGAGCGCGCCCATGATGGCCGCGATCCCCGCCTTGTCGTCGGCACCGAGCAGCGTCGTCCCGTCGGTGGTGATGATGGTGTCGCCGATGCACTGCTTCAGCTCAGGCGTGTCGGCCGGGTCCAGGACGACGCCGTGGCCCACCTCGATCGCTCCGCCGTCGTACTGCTGAAGGATCTGCGCTCTCACGCCGGTGCCGGTGAACTGCGGTGCCGTGTCGATGTGGGCGCAGAGGCCGATCCGCCCCGGTGCCGTGCCGGGGAGCTCCGCCAGGACGTAGCCATTCTCGTCCATCGAGACCTCGGCCTCGCCCACGCCCCGGAGTCCCAGCTCCTTCAGCTCGTCCACCAGGCGACGCGCCAGCTCGAGCTGCTTCGCGGTGCTCGGGCACGTTTCGCTGGCTTCGTCCGACTGCGTATCGAGGCGCACGTAGTCGAGGAGGCGCTCCACGATGCGGGTCCGGCTCAGGACGACGGAGGGGTCATCGAAGGCGAGCATTATGCGCTCCCGTGGTTGAAAGGGCAGATGATAGTGGCGCCACGGCGGCCGGGAGGGGAAATTAGGGAGCCACCCACCCGGCGATCCACGGACCCAGGGAAACGAACATGACGACAGCGGCGCAGGCGCCCTCGCGGACGAGGGGATTCACCACCCTCTTCCTCATCGAGCTGTGGGAGAGGTTCGGCTACTACGGCATGACGGCGGTGGTCGTGCTGTTCATGGTACAGCAGCTCGGCTACACGGACGACCGTGCCAACCTCACGTTCGGCGCCTTCGCGGCACTCGCCTACACCGTTCCGGCGGTCGGCGGCTGGATCGGCGACAAGCTGCTGGGCAGCCGGCGCACGATGCTGCTCGGCGCGCTGACGCTGGCGCTCGGCTACATCGGCCTCGCGATTCCGAACCACCCCGGCCTGCTCTTCCCCGCGCTGGCCATCGTGGCCGTCGGCGGCGGCGTCTTCAAGGCCAACCCCGCCAACATGATCTCGAAGCTGTACGAGGGCGACTCCGCCAAGATCGACAGCGCGTTCACCATGTACTACATGGCGGTCAACATCGGTGCGACCGCGTCGCAGCTCGCGACGCCGCTCATCGCGGTCAAGGTGGGATGGCACGTCGCGTTCGCGGTGTCCGCTGGCGGCCTCGTCGTCGGCATCGTGAACTACCTCGCGATGAGCCGCTATCTCAGCCACGTGGGCTCCGCGCCGGACTTCCAGCCCCTCAATGTGACTCGCCTCGTCCTGGTGGTCGGCGGAATGATCGCGGGCATCGTGCTCGTGTCGTTCATCATTCAGAATCTCGCCGTCGCACGGGGCACCGTCGTGCTCGGGTTCTTCACCATGCTCGCCATCTTCGGGTTCATGATGAAGCGTGGCAGCGAGCGCGAGCGCAAGGGGCTCATCGCCGTGCTGATCCTGACGGGCCTCGGCATGCTCTTCTTCATCTTCTACCAGCAGATGTCGACGTCGCTCACACTCTTCTCGCTGCGCAACGTGGACCTCGACTTCTTCGGCTACCACGTCCCCGCCGGGCAGGTCCAGGCGCTGAACCCCATCTGGATCTTCATCCTGAGCCCGGGGCTCGCCTGGCTCTACACCAGTCTCGGCAAGGGGAAGGGCGGAGACTTCCACATCTCCACGAAATTCGCGATGGGCTTCGCCGTGCTTAGTCTCGGGTTCTTCATCTACGGATTCAGCGGTCACTTTGCCAGCGCGGGCAAGATCTCGTTCTGGTGGATGATCACGGGCTATGGCTTCCAGTCGGTGGGAGAGCTCCTCATCAGCGGTCTCGGCCTCGCGGTCGTCGCGCGCTACGTCGGCCCGTCGCTGCGCGGCTTCATCATGGGCGTCTGGTTCCTCGCGACCGGAATCTCCCAGTACCTCGGGAGCTACGTCGCGACGTTCGCGAGCGTGCCCAGGGACGTGACGAGCCCCGTCGCCACGCTGCCGCTCTATACGAACCTGTTCACGAGGCTTGGCATCGTGGCCCTGATCGGAACCGCGATCGCCGCCGCGCTGGTCCCGACGATGAAGAAGCTGTCGGCCGTGAGCGAAGGGCCGTGGGAGGAGGCGGCCATTGCCCGCACGGCCCCGGTGGAGGCCTGAGAACCCGCCCGGCCGCCGGCTGCACAACGATTGGAACACGGGACTCCCGGCATCACCCCGGCCACGAACGAGCGTGCGCCGGCTTTCCTCTCGCAAAAGGAGCGACAGCCATGTACCTGATCTGGATGCTGGTCCTCGGGCTGATCGCCGGGGCGATCGCCAAGCTGATCATGCCGGGGAAGGATCCGGGCGGGATCATCGTGACGATGCTTATCGGTATCGCCGGTTCGTTCGTAGGCGGGTTCCTCGGCCGGCTGCTGGGTGTCGGACGTGGCGGGCAGGGAAGCCTCACGGCGGGGCTGATCGGCTCGATCATCGGCGCGATCATCCTGCTGGCGATCTACCGCGTCGTGATGAAGAATCGCACGACCACGGCCCCGTAGCCGCGTGCGCCGCCGGGCTGCGTGGCGAATCCCGTCGCCACGCAGCCTCTGCGGGCCGCGCCTCAGTGGCCGGAGGACGTGACCAGACGTGTTGCGTCGAAGCCCTGTGCGGTGGCCGTCGCCACCATGCGCTGGTAGGTCGCGTCGTCCAGCTCGGGCGTGCGGGCCAACACCCACAGGTACCGGCGGTCGGGTGAGCCGACGAGGGCGGCGCCGTAGTCCTCCGTCAGGTCGAGAATCCAGTAGTCGCCCCAGACGAAGGGCAGGAACGAGAGCAGCCGGGGCGCGAAGCGAACCTCGAGCACCGAGGAGGGCCCACCCGGACGAGCGAGCCGCGCGCGGCCCTCGACCCGGCTGATACCGCCATCCGCGCGGCGACAGGAATTCACCACGCGGATCTGTCCGTCGGGCAGCAGCTCGTAGTCGGCGGTCACGGCGGCGGCGCATCCCGCCTGGAAGCGGTTGGGGAAGCGGGCGATCTCATACCACCGGCCCGCGTAGCGGGCGAGGTCCACGCGCGCCACAGGCCGTACGGGCGCGCGCGGCTGTCCTGAACGGCGGCCAGCGCGACGACGAAGGCGAGAGGGAGGGATGCGATCACGGTCTTCTCCCCGGTCAGCGACGTCCGAGCAGCCCACCCAGCACGTTGCCGAGAGCTGATGCGCCACCCTGGCCGCCGACCAGTCCGCCGAGCATTCCACCCACGCCGGAACTGCCCAGCGCGCCACCGCCCGCGGCGGCCTTGGAGTGGCGAGCCAGAGCGCCCATGGCCAGTGTGGCCACGAGGGGCAGCATCTGCTTCAGGATGGCCGGGTCGATGCCGGTCTGCGCTGACGCCTGACCGGCTACCTGGCGACTCACGTCCTTGCTGCCCAGGACGTGGGCGAGGATCGCGTTGCCGTCCTCGGTGGTGGCTTGCTGCGTGAGGGCTGCGGGGTTCTCGAGGTAGGCTTCGTGCTTGCCCGTTCCGAGCGCCGAAGCGAGCGAGCCAAGGCCCTCCTCGCTCGTCACGTTCTTCTGGAGTCCGTTCGCCAGCGCCGGCATGAGCGCACCGACGGCGGAAGAGGCCTGGTCCGGGCTGAGCCCGAATTGCGCGGCCAGCTGGGCGACTGCACCGCCATTGGCGGCGCCGAGTACGGTATTGAGGATGTCCATTTTGTCCCTTTCGTGTGGGTCCGCCGGTTCGGCGGACGGGTGACATCACACCAGCGCACCAGGCGCGAGTGGTCGGTCACCGGGGGGCTCGGAGGAAGGAGGGCGGCGGGCACAGGCCCGAGGCAGCCTGGCCCTCGCCAGCGGGTCGGGTCGGCGGGGGCGCCCGCAGCTACCCGGACCGTCCCGGCGCGCGTGGGTGCGCTCCGAGGCCGCGGGCGCTCTCCACGGAAGCGATGCCGTTCTCCATGGCCCCCGGCGACGAATACATCTCGCTCTGCCCGACCACCTGTGGCAAGGAGCTGAGCGCCCCAGTCCAGGCGTCGAGGCGACGCTGGCATCAGACGAGTCGAGCGGCTCGGAGCTTGGCGCGGTGCCGGGCCCCTGACGCCCGGTGGCGAGGAACTCGCTCGAGGCCGCCTTGCGGCGCGGCGCCGCCGGTGGGATCATGAGCCGGGGCACACAGTGGGGTCGGAGGACGCAATGGGCGGGAAGCCGGGCGAGCTTTGCATTGGCGGCGTCGTGGACGCCGGGACGGGGAAGCGCACGGGCAATGCGCTCGTGGTCGACTCCGCCGACCTGACCACGCACGCGGTCATCGTCGGCATGACGGGCTCCGGCAAGACGGGCCTCGGCGTCGTGCTCCTCGAGGAGGCGCTCCGGGCCGGCGTGCCGTCCCTCGTGCTCGACCCGAAGGGGGACATGGGGAACCTGCTCCTCGAGTTCCCCGACCTGGCCCCGGCCGACTTCGCGCCGTGGGTGGATGCCGATGCGGCGCGCCGGGAAGGCATCACTCCGGACGACCTCGCCGCCCGGACTGCGGAAACGTGGCGCGAGGGCCTCGCCGGCTGGGACCTCGGTGGCGACGACATCCGGGCGCTGAAGCAGGGCTCGGAGGCCGTCGTCTACTCGCCCGGCTCCACGATGGGGGTGCCCCTCGACCTGGTCGGCTCGCTGGCCGCACCGGGCCTCGACTGGGACATGCAGGCGGAGACGCTCCGGGACGAGATCGAGGGCCTCGTGTCCGGCCTCATGACCCTTGCCGGTCACGACGCCGATCCTGTCTCCGATCCCGGTCACATCCTCCTCGCCACCGTCATCGAGAACGAGTGGCGGGCGGGACGGAGTCTGGACATGGCCTCGCTCATCGGGCTCGTCCAGAACCCGCCGATCCGCAAGCTCGGCGTCTTCCCCCTGGAGCAGGTCATTCCGGAGAAGGAACGCCGCGCGCTGGCGATGAGCCTGAACTCCCTCGTCGCCTCCCCATCCTTCAGCTCCTGGATGCAGGGGCAGCCCGTGGACATCGGGGCGCTCCTGTGGACGCCCGACGGCCGTCCCCGCGCCGCCGTCGTCTACCTGGCCCACCTCTCCGAGCCGGAGCGCCAGTTCGTCGTCACGCTCCTGCTCGGTCGCTTCGTCACCTGGATGCGGCAGCAGCCCGGCACGTCTGCGCTCCGGGCCCTCATCTACATGGACGAGATGTTCGGGTTCGCGCCGCCCACCGCCGCGCCACCGAGCAAGAAGCCAATTCTCACGCTCTTCAAGCAGGCACGCGCCTACGGCGTCGGCTTCATCGCCGCCACGCAGAACCCGGTCGACCTCGACTACAAGGCCATGTCCAACGCCGGCACCTGGATGATCGGCCGGCTGCAGACGGAACGGGACAAGGCGCGCATCCTGGAAGGCCTCTCGGACGCCGCCGGCGGCACCGACGCGTCCGCCATGGACACGCGCCTGAGCGGCCTGCGCAAGCGCGAGTTCGTGCTGCGCTCGACCCATGTGCCCGAGCCCGTCGTCTTCACGACCCGCTGGGCGATGGCGTACCTGCGGGGGACGCTGACACGCGAGGAGATCATCCGACTGAGGAAGGAGCGGGAGGCGAGGGTCGGAGCGCCCGGGGCGACGTCGCCCGCGGGATCACCGGCTGGATCCACCTCCGGCGCGGCCGGGGCCGCCGCCGCATCGATCTCGCACAACGAATCCGCGCCGACCGCGCCGAGCGCGGACGAGAGCGTGGTCGCCCCGCCCGTCGCCTCGTCCGTGCCGGTCCGCTACCTCGACCCCTCCGCCTCGTGGAGCGACGACGTGGGCGCCGTTCCCGGCTCCGTCCGCCTGGGGGCCGCGCTCGTCGCCCGGGTGGGGCTCCTGTTCGACGACGCCAAGGCCGGGATCGAGCACCGCGAGGAATGGGAAGCCGTCTATTTCCCGTTGCCGGAGCGATTCGACCCGGCGGCCGGGATCGCCGTCGATTACGACGACCGCGACCTGCGTCCCGAGCCGCCGGACGGGGCGCGCTACGTCCTGCCCCGGGCGCCGGTGGGCGACGCCGCCTACTTCCGGGACGCCCAGCGGGCCATCATCGACTGGCTCGTGCGGGAGCGGACCGTCGAGGTGCAGGCAAACCGGGAGCTCGGCCTCTATTCCCGCGTGGGCGAGTCGGCCGACGATTTCCGCGCCCGCTGCGCGGCCGCTGCCTCCACGAAGGCGGACGAGGAGACGGCGAAGCTGAAGGAGCGCTACGCGTCCAGGATCGACCGGGTGAAGGACGTGCTCGCCCGCGCCGAGGACCGGCTCCGGGAGGTGCAGGTCGATGCCAGCTCCCGCAAGCAGCAGGAGCTGATCGCCGGCGCGGGGCAGGTCCTCTCCATGTTCCTGCGCGGCCGGAGCAGCGCCCGGTCCCTGTCCGGGTTCGCGTCGCGGCGGTCCATGACGCGGCGCACCGAGGAGCGCATGCAGACCGCGGAAGGCCGCGTCGCGGAGGAGCAGGCCGAGCTGGCGGACCTCGAGAAGGAGCTCGGCGACGAGGTGCAGGCGATCGTCGGCAGGTGGGAGGACGCCGCGTCGAAGGCCGAGACCGTGAAGATCCCGCTGGAGAAGTCCGACGTCTCCGTGGAGCAGGTCGGACTGGTGTGGATCGGATGTTGAGCTGCCGCAACGCCACGGCGGGCGAGTTGTTCTCCCTGGCGGGCCGCTAGTCCCCCGCGCTCCGGTCCCGCGCCTCGGCCGCCGCCTCGACGCGGCGCCTCCAGCGCGCGTAGCGGAGGGCCAGGACCGCCGAGCCAACCAGGGCCGCCACCCCGGATGCCGCCAGCACGCTCAGCTTGGCCAGGGCCAGGGTGGCGCGGTCGGTGAAGCTGAGGTCGGCAATGAAGAACGCCATGGTGAAGCCGATGCCGCAGAGGGCGCCCGCGCCGGCCACCTGCGTCCAGGCAACATCGTCCGGCCGCGCGGCCACGCCCAGCCGGGTGGCGATCCATGCTCCCGCGGTGATGCCGAGCGGCTTCCCCAGGAGAAGGCCCAGGGCGATGCCCAGGCTCACCGGCTGGAGGAGGTCCCGGGCGTGCGCCTCCAGCGCGATGCCGGAGTTGGCGAAGGCGAACAGGGGGAGCACCACGTACGCAGACCACGGCTGCAGGGTGCGGGCGAGACGCTGGGCCGGCGACAACAGCCGGTCCACCATGGTCTCCAGCGCTCCCACGGCGGCGTGGTAGCTCCCGGCGGTCACTTCGCCCACCGGCGGCGCCTCGACACTCTGCAGGAGCGACTCGGTCTGCCGGAGGAGCGCGGCCGGGCTCGGCGGCCCCCGGGTGGGAATGGCGAACGCCAGGAGCACGCCGGCCAGCGTCGGGTGCACCCCGGCATCCAGCACCGCCAGCCACAGGAGGATCCCGATCACCACGTAGGGGAGCGCCGCGTACACCCTCCCCCGGTTCAGCGCGAGCGCCAGCAGCCAGAGCAGGAGGGCCGCGCCCAGGCTCGGGAAGGCGATGTGCTGCGTGTAGAAGAGGGCGATCACGGCGATGGAGCCCATGTCGTCGGCGATGGCGGCAGCCGCCACGAACACGCGCAGGGAGAGGGGCACCCGCGGCCCCAGCAGGGCGAGCAGCCCGAGGGCGAAAGCGGTGTCCGTACCCATGGGCACGCCCCAGCCGTGGGCCGCGCCGCCGCCGGCATTGAACGCCAGGTAGATGAGGGCAGGGGCGGTCATGCCGCCCAGCGCGGCGGCGATGGGCAGGGCGGCCTTTCGGCGCGTCGTGAGGGCGCCCACCGTGACCTCGCGTCGGATCTCCAGGGAGACCACGAGGAAGAAGATCACGACGAGACCGTCGTTGACCCACGCCTTCAATGGCATGGCCAGGACGTGGCCCCCCACGCCCAGCGCGAGGGGGGTCACCCAGAGCCGGTGGTAGGCGCCGCGCCACGGCGAGTTGGCCCAGACGAGCGCCGCCACCACCCCCAGGAGCATCAGGATCCCGCTGGACATGGACAGCCCCGCGAACTGCTCGGCCAGCAGGCGCAGCCGCCAGCCCAGGGGCTTGCGGATGGTGTTGACCAGGGACTCCTCGTCCCAGGGCCCGTCGTAGCGGCGTCCGTCCACATAGAAGGTGGGGGTCGCGCGGGCGCCGCTCGCCTGAGCGCTCGCCA
Source organism: uncultured Gemmatimonadales bacterium (assembly GCA_963708135.1). GTDB lineage: Bacteria > Gemmatimonadota > Gemmatimonadetes > Longimicrobiales > RSA9. The sequence goes on from OY970192.1 coordinate 4,821,462, forward strand.
GATCCTCCTCCACGCGCGGGGCGTAGCGGTCGTCGTCCAGCTCCCGGGCAAAGCGCTCCACGTCCAGCCCCAGCTCGGCGGCGATGCGCACCAGCGCCTCCCGGTCCAGCACCTCCCGGCTGGTGAAGAGCCGGTCGTGCATCTCCCAGAAGCGGCCCTGGGCCGCCGCGCACTCCGACGCTTCGGCGGCGAGGCGGGCGTGCGGGTGGATGTTGCGGTTGGGAAGGTGGCGGAAGACGTAGCGCACCTGGCCCGGCATGCGCTCGTCGCGCAGCCGGATCACCCCCTCGTGGGCGCCGCGGCAGTGGGGGCACTCGAAGTCGCCGAACTCGACCAGCGTGACGGCCCCGTCCCGGGCTCCCGAGACGTGGTCCCGCTGCGGGTCCACGGGAGGCCGGAGGTGGGGCGTGGCGACCCTGGCGGGCATGGCGGAGAGGAGCTCCGGCGCGGCGGCTCAGGTGGACGGCGCCCGGCCGGAGGCCGGGGGATGCCGCTCGAGGTCCGCCCGGGGCCAGTGGCCCGGGTCCGCGGCCACTGCCCTTGTGCGCTCCGCGAACGCCAGCACCTGGGCGTCGGGGTCGTCGGCGGGGAGGGCCGGCCAGGGCTGCATGTTGCCGGCCGGCCTGGCCGCATCCCGCGCTTCGCTGCTGCTCATCGACATCGTCCGAGCCAGGGAAGTCTGGCAGAACAGGTATCATCGTCGCCTCCGCTCGTCGCGACAAGGTGCGGGTCGCTCAACGCGCGTCCCCTCATCGCGGGCGCGGCGCGGCGCGCTCCCGCCCCTGCCGGGGGTCGAAACGCCGCCGTCGCACCGGTGTACGCATGCACGGCCGGCGAGACATCTCGATTCCTCGCACGCCCGCGCTTCCCCTCAACCCGCGCACACCATGTACTCCACCTGCGTGTTCTGCAACAAGCCGCTGGGCGCGAACGAGAGCCTCGAGGCCTTCCCGGTCGGCCGCCGCATCGCGTTCGACGCGGCGAAGGGGCGGCTGTGGGTGGTGTGCAGGCAGTGCGAGCGGTGGAACCTCTCGCCGCTGGAGGAGCGCTGGGAGACCATCGAGGAGGCCGAGCGGCTGTATCACGACACGCGACGTCGCGTCGCGACGGAGCACGTCGGGCTCGCCCGCCTGCGCGACGGCACCGACCTGGTCCGCATCGGCGCTCCGCTGCGCCCGGAGTTCGCCGCGTGGCGCTACGGCGACCAGTTCGGGCGGCGGCGGAAGCGCCAACTGCTCGTCGCGGGCGCGGGCGTGGGCGCCGTGGGCGCAGTGGTGATCGGCGGCGCCGTGGCCGGCGTCGGAATGGGTGCCTTCGGCTTCGGGATCTGGAAGCTCGCGGAGGGCGCGATCCACGGGCTCGGCGACACCGTCGTGGCGCGCGTGAAGACCGAGGACGGAACGCTGCTGCGGGTGCGGCGTCGCCATCTCGCGGAGACGCGGCTCATGCGCGGCCAGGACGGACCGCTCGCGATGGACCTGCGGTTCGCCGGCGGCGCGACGCACCTCGACGGAGCCGAGGCGATGCGCGTCGCCTCGCTCATCGTGCCGAAGGTCAACCGCTTCGGCGGCGCGCAGCGGATCGTCGGGCAGGCAGTGGCGACCATCGAGGAGGGCGGCAGCGCGGAGGCGTTCCTCGATCGGTTCTCTCAGGTCGCCCACATCCGGACCGAGCCAGCCCGGATCCGCAAGGGCCGAAGCAACTGGGACAACAAAATCAGAAAGCACGGCCTCTTCGGCCTTCAGCCGGTCGAACGCCTGGCGCTCGAGATGGCGCTGCACGAGGATGCCGAGCGCGAGGCGCTGACGGGAGAGCTCGAGGCGCTCGAGCAGGCATGGCGGGACGCCGAGCAGATCGCCGCCATCTCGGACGACCTGCTGCTGCCACGCTCGGTGATCGAGCGGATCCGCCGCTGGCGGGGGATGTGAGGGGGCAGGGTGATGCGATCCTCCCGGGGCCACAGATAGACCACCCGCCACCACTCACGTGGGTTTCGCCGCCCAGCGGCGGCTCGAAACCCGTGTGCGGGTGCGTGTGCGAAGGTTCGTGCCCGGCACCTGCGATCAGGAGCATGGCCAGGCCCAGGATCCGGACGGCGGCGTCCGTTGCCACCACTCCAGCCGACAGGCCCGCGCCCCGCGCCAGCATCGCCACTGCCCCTGCCAGCCGTGCTCCTCCGACCAGGAGCAGGAGCACCGCCGAGACCGGCCGGAGCCACCGACCTCTCTCCTCGTCCGTCACCGCCCCTCCTGCGCGCACGTCAGCAGATGGTCTCGCCCTTCCGCAGCATGGCGAACCCCGCCTCGATCAGCCGGAGCGCCGCCTCCCGGCTTCGCCGCGACCACCTGCTGCGCGCGGTCCGCGTCCGAGGCTATTGACCAAGTGGTTAATGAAGCGTATATTATGTGATCATCTGGTCTTTAGACGGGGCTAACGCCGGTCCTCGCGTCACTTCGACGCCGCAGGGCCAGGCGTTTTTCTGTTGCAGGAGATCATAATGCAGAGTGTGCAGAAGTGTTGTACTCGCGGCGAGCGAGCCATTTTCTCGGCCTGGAATTCATTTCAGTCGTCCGGGCGGTCCAGGTGAGCGGCCGCGTCCGCCGGCGCAGTGACGCCGGGGCGGCACAACACCCCCGCCGGAGCCGAGTCCCGGCGCATGAGGGCGCTGGCTCATCCAAGAGAACTGGAGAGATCACCATGAAGCGATCCACGAAGGCGCTGCTTGCGCTGCTGGCCCTGCTGCCGCTGTCGGCGGGGTGCGCAACGCTGAGCCGTAAAGAGAAGGGCGCGATCATCGGGGCGGGGGCGGGCGCGGGGGCCGGCGCCGTGGTCGGGAAGCTGACCGGCTCGACGACGCGGGGTGCCATCATCGGCGCCATCGTCGGCGGCGCGGCGGGGGCGATCATCGGCCACCAGATGGACCAGCAGGCCAAGGAGCTCGCGTACGACATGCCCGGTGCGACGGTGCAGCGCGTGGGCGAGGGCATCGCGGTGACGTTTCCCGATGGGCTGCTCTTCGCGTATGACTCGGACGTGATCCTTGGCGGCGCGAGGGCGGACCTGGACCGGTTCGCCGCCAGCATGTCCAAGTATCCGGGTACGCGGGCGATGATCGTGGGGTATACGGACGCGACCGGCGCCGCCGACTACAACCAGGGGCTGTCGGAGCGGCGGGCGCAGTCTGCGGCGTCGGTGCTCACCGGGCAGGGCATCGATGCAGCCCGCCTGGGCACGGTTGGCCGTGGAGAGAGCGAACCGATCGGCGACAATCTGACCGACGCGGGCCGCCAGCAGAACCGGCGCGTCGAGGTGGCGATCTACGCCGACGAGGCGTTCCGCCGCCAGGCGAAGACGGGCAGCTAGACGGCGGCGACCGGCCGCGCTCCCACGGGGTGCGCGGCCGGTCGATCGCATGACGAGAGGCAGAGGATACGTGGCCACGGCCCACCGGCGCGTCAGCGACGCGTCCCCGATCACGAAGAATGACCCCCTGCGCGCGGAGACTCTGCTGAAAGCCGGGGCCCTGCAGCGCGCGATCTTCAACAGCGCCAACTTCTCGAGCATTGCCACCGACGCGAAGGGCGTCATCCAGATCTTCAACGTGGGCGCCGAGCAGATGCTGGGCTACGCCGCCGCGGAGGTGGTGAACCGGATCACGCCCGCGGAGATCTCCGATCTCGCTGAGCTGATCGCCCGCGCCCGGGCACTGAGCGCGGAGCTGAGCACGCCCATCACGCCCGGCTTCGAGGCGCTGGTGTTCAAGGCCTCGCGCGGAATCGAAGACATCTACGAGCTCACCTACATCCGCAAGGACGGGACGCGGTTCCCCGCCGTGGTCTCCGTTACGGCGCTGCGCGACGCGGAGGAGTCGATCATCGGCTACCTGCTGATCGGCACCGACAACACCGCGCGCAAGCAGGTCGAGGAGGAGCGGATGAAGCTCGACCAGCGCCTGCGCGACCAGCATTTCTACACGCGCTCGCTGATCGAGTCCAACATCGACCCCATGATGAGCATCGATCCGCGCGGCATCATCATCGACGTCAACAAGGAGACGGAGGGTCTGACCGGCTGCACGCGAGACGAGCTGATCGGCTCGCCCTTCAAGAACTACTTCACCGATCCGGATCGCGCCGATGCCGGCATCGAGTGCGTGCTGGCCGAAGGCCGAGTCTTCGACTACGAGCTGACGGCGCGCGCCCGCGACGGGACGCTCACGGAGGTCTCCTACAACGCCACCACGTTCTTCGACCGTGACCGGGTGCTGCAGGGCGTGTTCGCCACGGCCCGCGATATGACCGACCTGAAGCGGTTCGAGCGGACGCTGCAGCAGAAGAACGTCGAGCTGGAAGAGGCCAGTCGCATGAAGTCGGAGTTCCTCGCCAACATGTCGCACGAGCTGAGGACACCGCTCAACGCCATCATCGGGTTTTCCGAGATTCTCCAGGATGGCCTGGTCGGCGTCATGACCGATCAGCAGCGCAAGTACACCGGCAATATCTTCAGCAGCGGCAAACACCTTCTCTCCCTCATCAACGACATTCTCGACCTCTCCAAGGTGGAAGCCGGCAAGATGACGCTGGAGCTGGAGGCGGTGCCCGTCACCTCAGTGCTCGCCAACAGCATGTCCATCATCCGGGAGAAGGCGTTTACGAGCCATGTCGAGCTCGACCTGGAGGTCCCGGAGGAGCTGGGTCTCATCCAGGCCGACGCGCGGATGCTCCGGCAGATCCTCTACAACCTGCTCTCGAACGCGGTCAAATTCGCTGACGAAGGCGGACGGGTGACGCTACGGGCCATCCGGGCGAAGCGTGCCGACGTCGGCAGGCTTCCGGGTCCCTGGCAGGGGGTCAGCTTCCCCCTGCCCGACAATGACTTCCAGGAATTCCTCCAGATCGGCGTCACCGACACCGGCATCGGCGTGGCCGAGGCCGACCGCGACCGGCTCTTCCAGCCGTTCAGCCAGATCGACAGCGGCCTGGCCCGCAAATTCGAGGGCACCGGTCTCGGGCTGGCGATGGTGAAGCTCCTGGCGGAGCTGCACGGCGGCACCGTGGCCATGGCCAGCGCCGTCGGCGAGGGCTCCTGCTTCACGGTGTGGCTGCCGCTGCGGCCGGCGCTGGAAGAAGGAGCGAGCGGCTCGCCCGCAGCAGCCGCGCCCATCGTCGCCGGACCCCTCGCTGAGCTACCCGCCGGCGGCCGCACGGCCCTGGTGGTGGAGGACGATGTCAGATCCGCGGAGCTGATCCGGGTCCAGCTCGAGGCGGAGGGCTTTACCGTCCTGGTCGCTGGCTCCGGCGACGAAGCACTCCGGCTGGCCTCGCGCCAGCCGCTGACGCTCATCACGCTCGACGTCATGCTGCCGGACATGGACGGCTGGGAGTTCCTCTCGCTCATCAAGCAGATCCCGGAGCTGCAGCGCATCCCCGTCGTCATCGTCTCCATCGTGGCGGACGCCACTCGCGGTTTTTCGCTGGGCGCGGCGGCCGTCATGCAGAAGCCGATCTCGCGTCAGGATCTGTGCGACTCCCTGGCGGACGTCGGCCTGTTCCCCATGGCGCAGGAGAAGATCCTGAAGGTCCTCCTGGTGGATGACGACCGCGACGCCGTGGAGCTGCTGGCGCTGGGCATGGAGGGCGTCGCCAGTACCGTCCTGCGCGCCTATGGCGGTCGCGAGGCCATCGAGGCCGCGCTGCGGGAGCTGCCCGACGTCATCGTGCTCGACCTCATGATGCCGGATATGAACGGCTTCGACGTCGTGACGGCGCTCGTCGCGCACCCCGAAACCGCCCGCATTCCGATCCTGGTGGTCACCTCCAGGAAGATCACCGCCGACGACCGGACGAGGCTGAACGGCTTCGTGAGCGCCATCGTGCGCAAGGGCGATTTCAGCCCCAGCCGCATCCGCGAAGAAGTCCGGCGCGCCATGGCGGGCCGCCGGAAGGCGGCCTGATGGCCAGAGTCCTGATCATCGAAGACAACCCGAGCAACATGACGTTGGCCACGTTCCTGCTCGAGTCCGTCGGGCACTCGGTCCTCGGCGCCACCGACGCCGAGGCCGGGATGCTCCTGGCGCACGAGGAGCTGCCCGCCCTGATCCTCATGGACATCCAGCTCCCCGGCATGGACGGCCTGCAGGCGACGTCGTTGCTCAAGCACGACCGCGCCACCCGTGCGATCCCCGTGATCGCCCTGACCGCGCTCGCCATGAAAGGCGACGAGGAGCGCATCCGTGCCGCCGGGTGCGATGACTACATCGCCAAGCCCTGGCGCTATCCCGCGTTCCTCGCCGCCGTCGCGGGCCAGCTCGAGCGCACTCCGGTCACCTAGGTCCGCCCGGGAGGCGAGGTTCGGGGATTCGCGAACGTCCGCAGGCCGACAGCGTCCGTTGCGCGTTCCCGACGCGCGCGGACCGATGTATGCGGTGTGCGATCGACGACCCTGTCCCACCCGACCTTGCCCGGCTCGCGCTGTGTCCGCGCTGCACCGACGCAGCTTCGCGTCCGGGACGGGTGCGACCCCGATCGGACGAGCCGCGCATGACTCCGTCGGACGACGTCGTCTTTCTCCTTGACTGTCACTACTGTCCCGTTAACGGATGTTTCTGATGCTGCAAGTGCCTGAACACCAATGGCTTGCGCCACGTTCGCAGGTGTCACGGACTTGAGCGCGCGTTCTGCCCGGTCCATCGTGCCGCTTCCCTGCACTCCGGGAGTGGCCGATGTACACCGGACCGACCGTCTTCGCTCAGCTCATGGCTCACCTGCCGCGGCACACCTTCCGCCGCGCCGTCCGGCGCTACCACGGCGATCGACGGGTGCGCAGCTTCACGTGCTGGCACCAGTACCTCTGCATGGCCTTCGCTCAGCTCACCTACCGCGAAAGCCTGCGCGACATTGAAGCATGCTTCCGCGCCGTGCCCGACAAGTTGTACCACATGGGCCTCGGCGGCGGTGTGGCCCGAAACACCCTGGCGGTGGCGAACGAGAAGCGCGACTGGCGGATCTACGCCGATTTCGCTCAGCCCCTCATCTCGAGCGCTTGCCAGCTCTACGTGGACGAACCGATCGGCCTCGAGCTCGACCGGACCGCCTACGCGCTCGATGCCACGACGATCGATCTGGCTCTCTCGCTCTTCCCTTGGGCGCACTTCCGCACCACGAAGGCGGGCGTCAAGCTGCACACCCTACTGCAGCTGGCCGGCAGCATTCCCTCGTACGCTTGGATTACGGACGCGAAGACGCACGACGTGCGCATTCTCGACGTGCTCGTGCCCGAACCGGGTGCCATCTACATCATGGACCGCGGCTACATCGACTTCGGACGGCTTCACCGCTTACACCGCGCCCGTACGACGTTTATCGTGCGCGCGAAGGCCAACCTCCAGTTCCGCCGGCTCTACTCGCATCCCGTGGACCGGACCACCGCACTCCGCTGCGATCAGACGATCCGCCTGACGGTCCAGCGCTCGGCTCAGGCCTACCCGGACAAGCTCCGCCGCATCCGCTCGCGGGATCCCGACACCGGCAACGAGGTCGTGCTACTGACCAACGATTTCCTCCTCCCGGCGGCCACAGTCGCCGGCCTGTACCGGTGCCGCTGGCAAATCGAGCTCTTCTTCAAGTGGATCAAGCAGCACCTGCGGATCAAGCGCTTCTATGGAACGAGCCCCAACGCCGTGCGGACGCAAATCTGGATCGCGATCAGTGTGTACGTGCTCGTCGCAATCGTGAGAAAACGGCTGCACATCCAGCGCGACCTCTACACTTTGCTCCAGATCCTGAGCGTCTGTCCGTTCGAGCAAGTCTCGCTCCCACAGGTACTTGCGACACCCGGCTACGCTGCCACAGACGCCGATATTCGTAACCAGTTGCAGCTCTTTGACTTATGACGGGACACTACTGCTTGACTGTGACAACACACTGCTCGACAACGACCGCGTGCAGGTCGATCTCAAGGAGCAGCTCACGCGCGAGTTCGGGGGCGAAAGCCGGGATCGGTATTGGAGCATCCTCGAGCAGCTGCGGTCCGAGGTGGGATACGTGGATTACCTGGGCGCCTTGCAGCGCTACCGGCTCGACGCCCGCAGCGACCCCCGATTGCTGCTGATCTCCTCGTTCCTGGTGGACTATCCCGCCGTCGACCTGGTGCGGGGGCAGTATGCCGGCTATCGGAGGGAGCCCAACGTCGCCCGGCATTCGGATGTCGAGACGTTCTGCGCCTTGCGACTGTTCATCGATTCCTGGCGCTGGGAGGGCGTGCCCTGGTACCTGCGCTCCGGCAAACGGCTACCCGCCACCTTTGCCGAAGTGATCGTGCAATTGAAGCCGCCCCCGCAGCGGCTCTTCGCCGATTCGACGCCCCCGGCCGGCCGGGCCGACTATCTGCGCTTCCGCCTCTCCCCCAACTCCGCCGTCGCCCTGGCCGCTCGCGTCAAGCATGCCGGCAAGGAGTTCGTGGGCGCGTTGCGGGAGCTATACCTCATGGATCATGAGCCGGGAGAGGAGGCGCCCTACGAGCGCCTCCTGACCGACGCCATGGCCGGCGATGGAGCGCTCTTCACCCGGGAGGACACGGTCGAGGCCGCCTGGGCGGTGGTCGATGACCTCGTCGTCGATTGCGACAACGGGTGCGACAACCTCTTCCGCGAGCAGGGCTGGGGTGCGGCGCTGCGCGGGCTGGACTCAAGGGGCGCTCACTCGACAGGCAGCGCCACCGAGAACGTGCTGCCGTTGCCGAGCTCGGATTCGGCCCAGATGCGTCCGCGATGGGCCTCCACGATCAGGCGCGCGATGTAGAGCCCGAGCCCCATGCCCTCGACGCGCGAGCCCGGATCGACGCGGTAGAAGCGCTGGAACAGCCTGGAGAGGCTTTCCGGCGAAAGGCCGGCCCCGCGGTCTGTCACGGACAGGATGAGCTCGCCCCCGCGCTCGCGGAGCCGCACCGTGACCGGAGCGTCGGGCGGCGAATACTTGAGCGCGTTGGTGATCAGGTTCATGATCACGCGCTCGAAGCGCTCGTGATCGACAAAGACGCGGACCCGGCTGTCGCCGGCCTCGAGGAGGATGCGGGACCGGGAGGCGGGCGCGGGGAGTTGCGCCAGGACGTTCAGGGTCAGCGCCCGCAGGAACGCCGGCTCCTTGCGGAGCTGCAGCGTCCCCGATTCCAGGCGGGTGGACTCGACCAGGTCATCGATCATGGCGGCCATCTGCTTCGCCGCGTACTCGATTCGCTCCATCCACAGCGCGGCCCTGCCCGTCGCGTCACTCGCGGGGACCATCCGGAGCAGCTCCGCGTATCCGATGATGCTGGTGAGCGGGGCGCGCAGGTCATGCGCGGTGAGCGCGATGTAGTCCGAGCGCAGCTCGTCGAGCTGCCGCTTGGCCGTGACCTCGTAGAGTACCAGAATCGCCAGGCTCATCCCGTCGCCCTCACGGTCCTCGATCGCGCTGCCGTTGAACGAGAACCGGGCCACCTCGCCGCCGGCGCGGAGCAGACGCAGCTCGAGGTCGGCGAAGCGCTCGCCCCGAAGGAGCCGCTCGAAGGGGTGGTCGCCGGCCGCAAGCGCGGAGCCATCCGGGCATCGCAGGTCGAGCTCCCGGAATCGTGCGGCCAATTCGGCGTCAGTCACAGCGGGCAGGCCCAGCATCTGGTGGGCCGGCGCATTGGCCATCACGACGGTACCCGTTCCGTCGAGGACGAGAACACCCGCGGCCTGGCTCGTGATCAGGTCGCCGATGCGCCGGGAGCGATCGCGCGACTGCTCGGCCAGCTCGAGCTGCCGCAGACCGGCGAGCAGGAGCTGCTCGTTGGCCGCGCGGATCTGATCGCTGAGCATGAAAGGCTGCTCGGGCTCCTGAGCCTGCGGCTCCACAGGGTCTCTTTCTTTCATCGCTCCCGCGCTCCTTTCCCCTTGCGTAGGTCGAATCGACTGCACCGGTAACCGGCTGCCGGGCACGGCTATGGCTCCTGCGTCGCGTCGCCCGGTTGCGCCTGGTAGTGGTACGTCGGCTCGCCGGCTTCGATGGTCTCGTCGAGGAAACCCAGGGTGACCAGGTGCTTCAGGATCGGGAGCAGCTTCGCCCGGACGATGCCGGTCTCCCGCTCGAGGGTCTCCGCGGTGGCGTCGCGCAGCTCCATGAGCGACTGCAGCACCGCGCTCTCGGGGCCGGTCAGCCCCAGGAACGCCGGAGAGGCCACGGCGCCACGCTGGACCGGCACGCCGGTGACGATCCCGTCATAGCCGCGCAGCACGCCATCCATGACCAGTCCTCCGGGCGTGATCTGGTAGAGGCGAAGCGCGCGGCTGTGCCCGCTGCGCCGCATCTTCACGACGCCGATCACGCTCTGGATGTGCCCGTTCAGCTCGACGAAGCGCTGCATAACGATGTCGTCGGTGAGGAACGAGACGGCGTGCGCGGTGAAGCGCGGGGGCGCGAACGCCTCGGCCACCTCGGCGGTCATGACCACCGTGACCCCGAGACCGGTGAGTGTCGCGATCATGCGGTAGAGCGATTGGCGCATCTCGCCACTTTCCGTCACCGCCAGCCCCACCTCGAACCCCGAGAGCGAGTCCATGACGACACGCGTGGCGCCCAGCTTGAGGACGGACTCCTGCAGCTCCTGCAGCACCTCATCCACGGAAAGGTCCAGGGGACGGAGTCGCAGGAGGCGGAGCCGCCCTTGCGCGATCATCGCCTCGAGATCGACGCCGAGCATCCGGGCGCGCAGCAGGTACTCTTCGGGGTACTCCTCGAACATGGCGATCACGCCCGATTCGCCGCGCTGCAGCCCGTCGATCATGAACTGCATGCCGACGAGCGTCTTGCCCGAGCCCGCCGGGCCCGTCACCAGCACGGCATCGCCGGCGGGAATCCCGCCGCCCATCATCTCGTCCAGGCCCCGGATGCCCGTGGACAGCCGCTCCGAGCTTTGCCTCGCCTCGGGTCGGACCGGCACCTCGCCGATACGCGGGAAGACGCGCACGCCATCTCCGCTGATGCGGAACGGGTGCAGCCCGGGAATGGACGCCCGACCCCGCATCTTGACCGCCTGCAGCTTGCGCACGCTGGCGTTGCCCTCCGCCTTCTGGAACATCCAGATGATGCCGTCGGCGACGGTGAAGATGGGGTTGTCGTGCACCTCGGCTTCCGAGTACTCCCCCACCAGGAAGGACGTGACCTGACGATTCGTGAGCTGGATGGCCAGCCGCTGGAGGAAGCTCTGCGGGTCCGGCTCGGCACTGGCACCCCGCCCGGCGGCTCGCAACACGGTGCGGAAGGAGTCTACCACCACCAGGCTGGGCTCCGTCATCTCGACCTCCTGCACGATGCGCTCGAGCACCTGTCGCAGGTTCTGCTCGAGGGCCAGGTCGCTGAGGTTCACCAGGCGGATCGCCTTGCCTACCGCCTCCACGTCGAAGAAGGAGAACTGCTGCTGGTAGCGCAGCATCTTGAGCGTCGGCTCGCCCAGCACCGTGAAGTAGAGCGCGGGCCGCTCCGGCGTGGCGTTGGCGAACAGGATCTGCTGCACCAGCGTGGTCTTGCCCGTGCCCGGCTCGCCCGCGATGAGATTGAACGAGTACTCGGGAATCCCGCCGCCCAGGACCTGGTCCAGGCCTGGCACGCCGGTGGCGAGTCCACGGATGGACACACCGGTCTTTTCGGTCATCCTGTCTCCCTCTCGCGAGCTGCCGGGTCATCACCCGGGAGATCGGGCCGCGCCGGTTGGATGAGCTGCGTGGTCAGGGGCTCGCCCAGGAACGTGAAGAGGAGCCCGATCAGCTGGGCGCATACCGCGTGGAGCGCCTCGCCGGCTTCGCGCGCCTCGCGCCCGGCGAGCGCCGCGCGGGCGTCGTCCAGCGAACGCGGGCGGCTCGCGCCGTCCGCGAGGAACGCGAAGCGTCGGCCGGCCAGGTCCAGGGCGCGCGCCTCGAGGGCCGCGAACCCCTCGTCACCGAGCACGCGCGACAGGTCATGGCGCAGCCGCTGCAGCACGCGCTCGGTCGCGGGCAGGAGGTCCGCGACCGCGAGGCGGTCGTTGGCCTCGTGCTCGATCAGGCGACGAGCCAGCCCGTTCGCAGCGGGGGGAGGATCGGGCGACTCCACGGCCCTCCGCTCGGGTCCTGCCCACCCGCTCCTCACGGCGGGCTCCCGTCCGCGGGAACCGCGGACACCCGCCCCGCCGGCGCCGGGTGCTCGAGCTGTTGCTGTCGTTGCGGCTCGATCTGCAGGTCGCGGCCGTACACATCGTGCAGGAAGCGCACGGTGCCGTCCTCGTCGACCCAGACGGTGAAGTAGAGGATGTAGACCGGAACGCCCTCGCGGAACTTGATCGGGGTTTCCACACCCGTCGCCAGGATGGCCTCGAGCTGCTCCGGGGGCGTGCCCGTGACGCGCTCCATGAGCAGCCGCGCCAGCTCCTTCGGCTTCTCCAGCCGGATGCAGCCGTGGCTGAAGGCGCGGTCGGTGAGCGAGAAGAGCTGGCCCGCCGGCGTGTCGTGCAGGTAGATGTTGTCGTTGTTCGGCAGCATGAACTTGAGCTGGCCCAGCGCGTTGTCGGGTCCCGGCCGCTGCCGGAAGCGGTAGGCGCCCGGCCTGGTGAGGTCCACCGAGGAGGCGTCTACCACGCGCTCCCGCTTCACCACGTCCATGTGGTGGGCGACGAGGTAGCCGGGATCGCGCCGGATTCCCGGCACCACCTCGTCCGCCGCGATCGACGGCGGCACGTTCCACGAGGGGTTCACGATCAGCGAGGTCATGGTGTCGGCGAAGAGCGGCGTCTTCCACCCCTGCTTGCCGACGACGACGTGCATGACCTCACTGGGATGGCCGCCCTCGATCATCTCGAGCTGGAAGCCCGCCACGTTGACGACGATGTAGCGCTCGCCCAGGTCACGCGGCAGCCAGCGCCAGCGGTCCAGGTTCAGCCGCAGGTCGGCGATCCGGTCGGCCACGGTGTAATTGAGTTCCCGCAGCGTGAGCGCACCCAACGCGCCGTCCTCGTCGATGCCGTTGCGGCTCTGGAAGTGCACGAGCGCGGCGCGCAGGCTGTCGTCGAAGACGTCGGGACGCGCCACGCCGAGGCGCGCCAGACGGGATTCGCCGCTGTCCGCCGGGACCAGCAGGCGCTGGCGCAGCGCCACGATCGTGGCGCCGCCGTGCTGGCCGGCCCGCGGCCGGCGCGCGGGCGGCGGAACCTGCGGCCAGCCGCCGCTCGCCTCCAGAACGCGGTAGCGCGCCAGCGCCTGCACCAGCCGGCCGTAGTAGGGCGCCACGGGCCGCAGCCGCGCCAGCAGCGAATCGACCGGCTCGGTGCGCACGGCCTTGAGGACGTCCAGCTCGAGCGTCGTGTCGCGCGGGATGCGCCAGCTCAGCCCGGTCTTCTGCGGGTCCACGGTCCCCTGGATCAGGTCGCGGGCGTAGCGGCCGAAGCCTTCCGTGAGCACGAGGTCCAGCTGCCCCAGCAGCGCGGCCCGCGCCGCGGAACTCAGCTTCGTCGAATCCAGGCGCACGACCATCGCATGGGCATGTCCAGCCCGTACGAGCGCGGGTCCAGGCCGTCCTCGGCCGCCCGCCCGATCGCGGCGTAGATCTCCTGTCCCTTCGGCAGCAACACCTCGCCGTCGGTCCAGGCGCTCCGGTACAGGCGCCAGCGGTAGAAATGTCGTGTGGGCTCGCTGATATGGAGCGTGTCCGCGGCCGAGAAGCGGACCATCGACTCCCGCGGCACGCTCGCGAGCAGCGCTGTCACCCGCCGCAGGAGCCCGCCGCTCCCCTGCTCCTCGACCGAGCGCGCCGCGGCTCTCGTCCGCGCCTGGTCGGCACACCCGGAGAGCCCCGGTATCAGCGTGAGCAGCAGGGCCGCGACCACGAGCCCGCACCGTCTACCGTTCTGCCGCTTCAATCGCTTCCCCTTCCCCTGTGATGTCAGCATCCAGCTATTCGTGCAGGCTGCGATCGGTATGGAAACGGGTCGAAGACCTCGTGCACGCCCCGGATCCGGCCGCTCGAGGCTCATCCCCGGGCGTCTACCCGGAAGTGCAGCGTGTCTCGAAGGTTCTGCAGCGTCCTGTAGTAGTAGAGCGGCGTCGGACGCCGGCCATCGAACTTCAACCCTTTCAGGAATCGCACCTCCTCCTCCGTCACGCTGGCGCTGAGGCCGGGATCGGTGAGGAACTCCTTCAGCCCCTCCTCCAGCACCACCTCCTCCGGCTCCCGCTCCACGAACCCGAACTGCTTCACGTGACCGGGGCTGACCGGATGGTTCAGCACTATCGTCAGGTCGAACGTCGCCAGGTCGATGTCCCACGAGTCGATCAGCGGCTCCAGGAACCAGAGGCACTCGTCCACGGAGAGCCGGAAGATGTCCGTCTCCAGGAAGGCCACCACCACACCCCGCATCTCCTCCTGCGTCCGCCCGCTCTCCCGAGCCACCATGCGCAGCCAGTACGCATTGTCGATCTCCTCCCGCGCTACCCACTTCGCGACATCCAGCAGCTTCTGCGTGACCAGCCGCTCCAGCTCCCCGAACGGCTGCTTCTCGAAGATCGACCGCACGGCGTGCACCCGGTTCCGGTTGCACTTGCGCAGGATCAGCTCGCGCACCTCCTCGAAGAGCGGCGCCGGGCCCTCGCCCAGCGCGCGCCTCAACTCTTCCTTGCGCTGCAGGTCCGCCAGCCGCGCCAGGTCGCCCGCCGGCAGCTTGAGGAACGCCTCCATCTTCCCATAGATGTCCGTCCGCGCCGGCACCGGCGGCGCCTTGCGCCGGGTCAGCAACTGAGACACATAGGACTCGGTCACCTCCGCCGCCCGGGCGAGGTCCTTCTGTTCCAGCCCCAGCTCCTTCAGTTGACGCCGGATGAGCAGCGACACGTCCACTTCAGCCGTTCGGCAAAGGGGGAGGCTCGCTTAACTCAGCCAAGTTAACCATACCCGGCCCGAAGGGCAATGGCTTCGGTTCACTTGACAAGTAAAGTGAAATGCACTAACTCAATTCCTATGCGCAAGCCTACGTCGTCGGTCGAGCTGCCGGGCAGTCCCACGCCGCCGGCCGGGCAGGTGTCCGTGCCGCCCGCGGGGCCGCCGGCGCGCGGGCCGGCGGTGGCCGGACCCCGCGGGTTGGCGGGTCCGCCGGCGGAGGGGGAGCGTCGCGGCCGGGTGCTGGGGTGGCGGAGCCGCGATGTGCTGCGCGCGACGGCGCTGGTGAGCGGTTTCCTGCTGGCGTTGGTGGTACTGTGGGTGGCGCGGGAGATCTTCCTGACGGCGTTCCTGGGGATCCTCCTGGGGCTGGCGGTGGGCGCGGGCGCGACGCAGCTCGCGCGGTTGCGCATCCCGCGGGGGGTGGGTGCCCCGCTGGTGGTGTTCAGCTTCCTGGCGGCGCTCTACGGGGTGGGGGCAGCGATCGCGCCCACGCTGCAGGAGCAGGGGGTGCTGCTGCGGACGCAGGTTCCGGAAGCGGTGGATCGCATCCAGGGCTGGCTGAACGCCCGCCCGAGCTTCGCCGCGCTGCTGCTGCCGGACCGGCCGGGCGGGGAGCCGCGCGCCGCCGCGGCGGAGGCGGGCGCCGCGCCGCCCCCGTCCAGCCCGGCCGGGCCGGCTGGGCCTACGGTGGGCGAGCGGGTGATGTCACAGTTTCGGGGCGCGCTGCACTACCTCTTCCCCTTCCTGTCTTCGGCGGTCTCGGTGGCCGTGGGAGTGTTCCTGATCGTGGTGCTGGCGATCTACGTCGGGGCCGATCCCGGGCTGTACCACACCGGCCTGATGCACCTCTTTCCGCACCGGGCGCGGGAGCAGGGGGGCGAGGTGCTCACGCGGATCGCGACGGTGCTGCGCAGGTGGCTCGTGACTCAGCTTCTGGCGATGCTGGTGATCGGGGTGGTGAGCACGATCGCCCTCTCCATGCTGCAGGTGAAGGCGGCCGTCGCACTGGGTGTGATCGCGGGGCTGCTCGAGTTCGTGCCGACGGTGGGGCCGATCATGGCGGCCGTCCCCGCGGTGGCCATGGGCTTTCTCGATTCGCCCGAGAAGGCGCTCTCCGTGGCACTGGCGTACCTGATCATTCAGCAGCTCGAGGGGCACCTGCTCATCCCCATGCTGATGAAGGAAGGGATGGACCTGCCGCCGGCGCTCACGATCGTGACGCAGGGGGTCATGGCGTTGCTGTTCGGGTTCCTGGGGTTGATGGTCGCCGTCCCGCTGCTGGCGACGGTGATCGTGCCGATCAAGCTGCTGTACGTGCAGGGCGTGGTGGGCGACGCCGTATACGAAGATGAAGAGGAGCAGGCGATCGGACTGGCCGGCGCCTGACGACACGCTGCGTCTGCCCCGGCGGCCGGGGTCGGAGACCGGCTCTCGCCGGGATCAGTATCGCGGCCGCGTTCCATCGGTTGCGTGCCATGCAGGTCCACGGTGGCAGGTTCCGGGCCTGGAGAGCGGCGACCGCGCGGGGTCCGCTACGGCCTGCCGTGACAGAGCTTGAACTTCCTGCCGCCGCCGCACGGGCAGGGCTCGTTGCGGCCGATGTCGTCCGCCTGGAAACTGGCGTCCTCCGCGGCGAGCAGCTGCATGATCTCGGTCGGCGCGCGAAGTGGTCGCGCGCGTAGACGTCGCCGTTGTGATCGGGCGCCAGCGCGTTGCCGCAGGTCTCGGCGAGGATGCAGCGGCGGCGGCGACGACCGCGACCACCCGCGCCGTCTGCGCGTGCATCCGGGTCTCGCCGGATCTCCGCGTAGACCGAGATATCGAACCGGAGCACGCGCAGCATCCGCTGCCAGACGACTCCTGAGCCAGTGCGCGCTCCCGATGTGCTCACCGCGGGCGATCGCATGTCTCCGCCGTCCGCCCGCGGTCCGCCGCCCGGGCGGCTTATTGCGCCGCCGGCCGGTTGCTGCCGTCGAGGACGATGAAGCGCGGGTTGAGCATCTTTGTCGGCTCCGGCCCCGCGGTCGAGCCGGGATTCACGTAGTTGCGCTGGATGACCTTGATGATGTCTCCCGTGGGCACCAGCTTCCGTGGGACCTCGGTACAATGCTCGAGGCCGGTGCAGTCCCGCGCGATGTAGTAGACATAGAAGTAGCGGGCGTCGTGCTGGAGTGCGCCCGCGAACGGCGCGGCCGTCCCGTCGAGAGCATTGTCGGAAATGTTCTTGACGCCGACGAGCTGGGGGAACCAGTTGACGGAGAGGCTCACGTAGGTGGCGTTCCCCGTCTCCTTCGCCAGCGTCCCGACCAGAGCGATGACCTGACCGTCGTCGATCCGCATCGACGGGCTGATCTGGTAGTCCGCGTCCTGCGTGTCACCCAGGCAGTCCATCGGGCCGCGCGCGGGGTCCGGGTAGCCCAGGCAGTGCTGGCCCACGAGGTCGAGGTACCTGTATGCGCTGAAGAAAGGGACCGTGTCCGCCTGGGGCTGGTTCCAGTGCGCCCGCACCGCATCGAGGAGCGCGTTCAGGTCACCCGCCAGCGTGGTCTCGTCGAAGTTCCAGCTCCTCGTCTCGTAGGCGGGGATGGGGAAGCCGCTCGCCGGGTGCGACGGGTTGGTGTCCCGCACGCGGAGCACCGTGAGCGGAAGCTGCTTGCGCCACTGTTCGCCCGCCGCGTCGTCCGTCGGCATGGCGTAGCGGATGTAGGTGATGAGGTCATCGGCGCCGCGGCCCAGTCCCACGCGCACCAGGGAGGGGGAGACCGGCTCGGTGAACACATTGTCGGACGTGGGGACTCCCGCGCGCAGCAACGCCGCCGTCATTGCGTCCGACATCGCGGCATCGGGCGTGATCACGAAGTAGCGCTGCTGTCCCCAGACGCTGCCGCTCTGCCGCTGGATGATGACGTTGTTGGTGCTGTTGCCGATGCTCGAGATCATCATCCTGCGCGCCGGGTCCGGCGAGGCGCCGAAGAGAATGCCCTTCAGCAGCGGATCGGCGGCAACCCTCGGAAGGATCGGATCGCTCTCGTTGAGGCCTGCCTCGCGGCTGAAGACGTTGGTCCCCATCCCGAAGTACCTCGCCTCGGGCGGGAGGTCTGCCAGGACCACCAGCGCCTCACGGGCGTCGAGCCGGTAGGTGGCGGACATGCCCCGCTGCGCCTGGGTCAGCACGTGCTGCATGCGCGGATCCACGAACTCCTCCTGCCACTGCGGAACCACGGCGAGCGCGTAGGGCGCGGTCGGGTTGTTGCCGTAGCAGTAGCCGAGCGTCTGAAGCGGATACCTGCACTGCTCGATCCCCCACAGCGTCCAGTAGCCCTGCGCGACCTCGTAGCCCCGGGCTTCGAGATCCGCCTTCAACGCGTCGGCCTTCTGCTGGATGGACGCCGGCAGGTGCATGGCGGTGCCGACATCGGCGGCAACGGTGCCAGGCGCCTGCTGGGTCGGCGTGAGAGTGGAGTCGTCGGCGCACGCCGCAATGGCGGCGGCGAGAAGGACGGCGGACAGGGTGCCGAACAGCCGCGATTTCATGACAGGCCTCCTCGAGGACGAATACCGGCTACGAGTCTCCTCGTTCGGCAGCCGGTCGGTCTCCGGGAGGGAGATTCCTGGCGTTGCGGACCGGCCTTGCAGCCGGGGTGCCCGTTCGGGGGAGCAGTGCAGCGTCGCGTCGGTGGGGCTGGCAGCAATCGAGCCCCACGGCCTGGCGCGAGGCAACCGTGCCCCGCGCCGCGAGTTGCGTCGGCGGGGCACGGCTCGGCGGTGTGCTGGAAGGGGCAATCTGCGACGGCTGCCGCGCCTCCGCCCGCGCCAAGGTGCGACCGCGGCCGCCTCCGACGCGCCGGTCCGGGGGCGCGGTGGACGACCCGCCCGAGGAGGCGCTGCCGGTGCTGCAGGGCAGGCGCCGGCCGCGCGCCGGGTGCGCAACTCGCTGCTCGCCGCCCCGCGTGCGGCGCGGGTGTGGAGATCGCGAGCGGATCCACCTACCTTCGAGGATGGACGACGCGACATCGAGGAGGTGAGCGTGGAGAGCCTGAAGGGGAAGCTCCTCCTCTCCGGGGGCGGCCTGTTCGACCCGAACTTTCGGCAGACGGTGGTGCTGCTCGGGGAGCATGACGAGACGGGCGCGGTGGGGGTCGTGCTCAACCGCCCCCTGGAGGTCAGTGTGGAGGAGGCGGTTCCGGCGCTGGCCGGCGTGGCCGGTCCGGGCGCGCGGCTCTTCGGCGGCGGCCCGGTGGAGCCGGAGCAGGCCGTGCTGCTGGTGGAGGTGGCGGACCCCGCCGTCCTGGACGTGCCGGTGCTCGCCTCGATCGGCTTCGTTACCGGCGAGGTGCCGTGGGACGTGCGATCGTCCGTGCGCCAGGCGCGGGTCTACGTGGGCCACGCGGGCTGGGGCCCCGGGCAGCTCGACGCCGAGATGGCGAGCGGCGCATGGATCGTGGAGGACGCCACGGCCGAGGACATCTTCGCGGCTGAGCCCGCGGCGTTGTGGCGTCGCATACTGGAGCGGAAGGGCCCCCGCTACGCCAGGCTCGCCCGCATCCCGTTCGATCCCACGATGAACTGATCGGGCGGCAGGCGGCCCGGTGCGCCGACGGCCGGCGCGATCGACTCAAGCCGGCGCGCCCCGGCCGGCGCGCGGCACGGATGCGCTCGTCGTCACAGCACGGCGAAGATCCCCTTCATGGCCCGCTCCAGCGCGCGCCGCAGGCCGTCGGCCTTCGCCCCGAGATGGAACGCCGCCACGGCGACGGGGCGCAGCAGCCCCTCCAGCTCCTCGTCCCGCGCCGCGGCCTGGGCGTCGCCGGGCACGTCCGCCACGCGCGTCCCCTGCGCGCCCGCCGTGACCACCACTCCTCGCCCGCTCGAGCTCGCCGTACGCCCGCGCCACAGTGCCCGGGGCAATGTCGAGGTCGTCCGCCAGACGGCGCACGGTCGGCAGCCGGTCCCCGGGCGAGAGCCGCTTCGTCGCCACCGCCTCCTGCACCTGCGCCACGATCTGCTCGTAGATCGACGCGCTCGACGAATCATCGATCGCGATGCGGAACCCCGCCTCGGCACCTCGTGCGGGGGCCGCGCTTCGCTCCGCCGCCGTCCCGGATCCGTCGCCGAGAACCTCCACCACGGCGGCGCGCGCCGCCTCCAGCGTGACGCCGGCCTCCCGGAGCACACCCGGAACCGTCCGCCCGAGCGCGAGAATCCCGAGAAACAGGTGCTCCGTCCCCACGTACTCGTGGTTCAGCCGCTTCGCCTCGGCCATGGCCCGCTCGAGCGCGCGCTTCGCCTCGCCCGTGTACGGCAACTCCCCGCCCTGGCGCGCGGCGCCCCGGTCGCCGCGGAGCTCGACCTCGAGCCGCTCCCCCAGGCCGCGCCCGTCGGCCCCCAGCCGCTCCAGCACCACCATGGCGAGTCCGCCGCCCTCCCTCAGCAGCCCCATCAGCAGGTGTTCCGGGGCTACCCGGGCATCTCCGTGCTCTGCCGCAACGTCCCGCGCCTCTGCCAGCGCGCGGCGGACCCGGTCCGTGAAGTTGTATCGCATCCGCTCCGCTCCCGACGGGGTTTGTACCAATCCGACAGATACAATGGCACGGCGGCGTTCTTGTGTCAATGGAGATGGCACAAAGCCCGCACGGTGCGGGTCGGCGGCGGCTTCCTTGACGCGGATCCCGTCCGCGCTCTATGCTCGGACGTGCGCGAACGCGCGCATCAGCCCTGCACCCTCATCTCCCATAGCCAGGCGACGGGCCCGTGATGGCGGAGCTTCCTGCAGCGCCTCGAGCATCACAGCGTGCCACGGCGGAAGGGGGCCCGGTGAGCGGTCCCGCGTCGCCGCAGTTCTCCAACATCGACGCATGGGGGGTCACGCACACCGGCAACATCCGTCCGGACAACCAGGACCACTTCTTCCTGGGGGCGCTGGCGCGTGGGGTGACGGTGGACTGCTCGAGCACCGGCGAGGCTGGCGGGGGGGTGGTGCACGCGGAGCGTCTCGCGTCGCTGGCGGTGGTGGCGGATGGCGTCGGCTCGTCGGGCGGCGGGGAGCAGGCCGCGCGGCGGGCGGTGGAGGGGCTCGTCGCCTCGGTGTCGCGGTTCTTCCACGATGCGGCCGTCCGGGAGCCGCAGGACCCGGAGGTGTTCTCGCGCCTGCTGCACGACGCGGCGCTGGCGGTCCACGGCAGCCTGCTGGCGGAGGCGGAGCGGGAGGGCGGGCGGCGCACGTTCGCGACGACGCTCACGCTCTTCCTCGGTCTCTGGCCGCACGCCTACCTGCTCCAGCTGGGCGACTCCCGCTGCTACATCTACCGCGACGGCGTGCTCACGCAGATCACGCGCGACCAGACGATGGCGCAGGAGCTGATCGACAGCGGCGTGCTGACGCGGACGGTGGCGCAGCGGAGCCGCTGGGCGCACGTCCTGTCGAGCGCCATGGGCGCGCAGCAGGCGGAGCCGGTGGTGACGCGGGTGGTCCGGGACTGGGGGACGGTCGTGCTGCTGTGCAGCGACGGCCTCACCAAGCACGTGCCGGACGAGCAGATCCGGGAGCGACTCGCCACCATGACCAGCGCCCGCCAGGTGGTCGAGCAGCTGCTCCAGGACGCCCTCGACGCCGGCGGCACGGACAACATCACCCTCATTGTGGGGCGGACCGTGAAGCCCGAGGCGCGCGAGTGAAGCCGTGGGTGCGCGCGTTCCGCCAGCCAGGAGACCAGTCGAGATGAAGCAATGGATCGCGGTGAGCGCGACGTGCGCGCTGCTCGGTGCGCCCGTCGCGGCGCAGGCGCCCGCGCCACCGAAGGGGTTCGATGCCTACGTCCAGCGCGTCATGACACAGTGGCAGGTGCCGGGGCTGGCCGTCGCCATCGTGAAGGATGGCAAGGTGGTGCTGGCGCGGGGCTACGGCGTGCGCGAGCTGGGCAAGCCGGAGCGGGTGGACAGCGCCACGATCTTCGACATCGGCTCCAACACCAAGGCGTTCACGGCGGCCGCGCTGGGCACGCTGGTCTCCTCGGGGAAGCTCTCCTGGGACGACCACGTCGTGGACTACGTGAGGCCGTTCCGGCTGAGCAGCCCCTACATCACGGCGGAGATCACGCTGCGCGACCTGCTCACGCACGACAGCGGGTACTGCGATCCGGGCATGTGGTACACGTCGGACGACACGGCGGTGATCGAGCGGCTGCGCTATCAGAAGCCGGACTACCCGTTCCGGACGACGTTCTGCTACAACAACATGCTCTACCTGACGGCGAGCCGGTTCATCCCCGCGGTGACCGGGGAGCCGTGGGACCGCTACATCGCGGAGCACGTGTTCGCGCCGCTGGACATGCGCAGCACGGTGACGATGGAGGCGCAGGTCGCGGCGGCGCCCAATGTCGCCATGCCGCACGGCATGGTGGACGGCAAGGTCGTGCCGATCCACCGCTACTGGCCGCACGACATGGACATCATCTCGCCGGTGGGCGGCATCTACTCGAGCGCCGAGGACATGAGCCACTGGCTGCTCATGCTGCTCGCTGATGGGCAGTACGAGGGCAGGACGGTGCTGGACTCCTCGGTCGTCAGGGAGATGGAGACGCCGCAGATCGTGATCAAGCCGTCGGGCGTCGGCGAGGAGATCCGGTTCTGGATGCCCGGCGGCAGCTTCTACACCTATGGCCTCGGCCTCTTCGTCCAGGACCTGGCGGGTCACACGGTGGTCTGGCACGCGGGCGACATCGACGGCATGGCGTCCAACCTGGCCATCGTGCCGGACGCACATCTGGGCGTGGCCGTGCTCTCCAACATGAACGGGAGCGACGCGCGCTTCGGCATCCTGCACTACGTGCTGCGCTCCTATCTCGGCCTGCCGCCCGGCAACTTCTCCGACTCTCTCTATGCGACGACGCAGCGCCTGCGCCAGCGCGGGGAGGCCGCGCGGGCCCGGCTCGCCGCCACGCGCAACCCCGAGGGCCAGCCCCCGGCGCCGCTCGCCAGCTACGTGGGGACCTACAGCGACCCGTACGCCGGAACCGCCCGCGTCACGCTCGAGGATGGCCACCTCGTCCTGCGGCTCGAGAACCCCGACTTCGCCGGCGACCTCGAGTACTGGAACGACGACACCTTCCAGGTGCGCTACCGCTACCGCTACCGCGGCACGGCGTACGTGACCTTCGCGACCGACGTGGCGGGCAAGCCTCAGAGCCTCTCCATGGGCCGGGGCGGGCTGCACTACGAGCGGGTGAAGGGCACGGGCAACGGCGGGGCGAAGCCGTCGCCGTGAGGCGATGAAAGGCCGCACCGTCAACACCCTCGCGCTCGAGCCATGACCGCGATCCCGGAGCGCCTCGCCTCGGCCCTCGCCGACCGCTACCGCGTCGAGCGCGAGCTCGGCGAGGGCGGGATGGCCACGGTCTATCTGGCGGAGGACCTGAAGCACCACCGGCAGGTGGCGCTCAAGGTGCTCAAGCCGGAGCTCGCGGCCACGCTGGGCGCCGACCGGTTCCTGCGCGAGATCGACGTCGCGGCCAGTCTGCAGCACCCGCACATCCTGCCGCTGTTCGACTCGGGCGAGGCGGGCGGCTTCCTGTTCTACGTGATGCCGTATATCCAGGGCGAGTCGCTGCGCGCGAGGCTGGCGCGTGGCGGCGAGCTGCCGGTGCCCGAGGCCGCGAAGATCCTGCGCGACGTGCTGGACGCCCTCGCCCACGCACACCAGCACGGCGTGGTGCACCGCGACATCAAGCCGGACAACGTGCTGCTCTCGGGGCGGCACGCGCTCGTGACGGACTTCGGCGTCGCGAAGGCTGTGAGCGAGGCGACGGGGCGCCAGTCGCTCACGACGGTTGGCGTCGCCCTCGGCACGCCATCCTACATGGCCCCGGAGCAGGCAACCGCAGATCCCAACGTGGATTTCCGCGCCGACCTGTACGCCGTCGGGGCCATGGCGTACGAGATGCTCACCGGCAACCCGCCGTTCAGCGGGGCGAGCCCGCAGGCCATCCTGGCGGCGCAGGTGACGGAGCCCGCCAGGCCGATCACGGCCGTCCGCCCCTCCGTGCCGGCACTGCTCGGCCAGCTGGTCATGCAGTGCCTCGAGAAGCGCCCCGCGGACCGGCCCACGAGCGCCGACGCGCTGCTGCCCACGCTGGAGGCACTGGCGACGCCGAGCGGCGGCGTGACACCGGCCGCGACGGCGCCCTTCGCGGCCGCGCACGCTCACCCGCGGCGGGGCCCGATCCCGCGGATGGCGGCGATTGCGCTGGGCGTCGTCGCCTTCGGTGGCGCCGCGTACGGCGGCTATCGGCTGCTCCGGCCGGCGGCCCGCGCCAGCGCGCACTCGCTGGCGGTGCTCCCCTTCGAGAACGCGGGAGGGGACACCACCAACCAGGTGTTCACCAATGGCGTACAGGACGAGATCCTGACGGACCTCACGCGCATCGGGGCGCTGCAGGTCACATCGCGCACCTCGGTCCAGGAGTACCGCCACACCACGAAGAGCGTGAAGCAGATCGGCGCGGAGCTCGGCGTGGCGACGGTGCTCGAGGGGCAGGTGCAGCGCGCGGGCAGCCAGGTGCACGTCACCGTGCAGCTCGTGGATGCCACGCGCGACCGGCAGATCTGGGCCAGCTCGTACGACCGCAAGCTGACGGCGGAGAACATCTTCGCCATCCAGGGCGACATCGCGCAGAACGTGGCGCACGCGCTCCAGGCGAGCCTCACCGCCTCTCAGGAGAGCGCGATGGAGACGTCACCGACCGCCGACCTCGAGGCGCTGGACTGGTACCACCGCGGCAAGGAGCTGTTCGACAACCGGAGCGGCGTCAACGACACGGCCATCAGCGCGGCGTTCGGCCGCGCGGTTGCGCGCGACTCGAGCTTCGCGGGGGCGTGGGCGTGGCTGGCCGCGGCGCGGAGCTGGGAGGTGCGCGACGGCTGGACGACGGATACCGTTCCCGCCCGGACCGCGCTCGACCGCGCGCTCGCGCTCGCGCCATCCGCGCCCGAGACGGAGCTCGCGCAGGCCTTCTTCACCTACTACGCGAAGGCCGATTACAATGACGCGCTGCGCCATTTTCGGGCGCTGGCGGACAAGCGCCCGGGCGACGTGGACGCGATCCAGGGCATCGGCTACATCGCGCGCCGGCAGGGGCGCTGGGACGACGCCCTCGAGCACGAGCGGAAGGTCATCACGCTCAGCCCGCGCGAGCCGAGCGCGCTCTACGATCTGGGCGAGAGCTATATGATGCTCCGCCGGTTCGACGAGGCCGACAAGCAGATCCGCCGCGCGCTCATCCTCGACCCGCGCAACGAGCGCACCATCGCAGACCTGAGCTTCTGTCTCCTCGCCCGCGGGGATACGGCCGCCGCGCGAAGGGTGGCCAGCGGGATGGCCGCCAGCCATGAATTCGGCGCCCTCACGGCTGCCCCCTGGCTGATCGACCGCTGGGCAGGGCGCTACGCCGCCGCGAGTACACGCGTCGATTCCCTTCTCGAGATGCGCCCCGTGTACCGGCCCGGCAAGGCGGTCGAGCACGCGCTCGACGACCTTGCCGCCGGCGATACCGGCCGTGCCCGGCTACACTCGGACTCCGCCGCCCACCTCGCCCGATCCGCGATCGCCCACTACGGCCCGACCGACGTGTTCGGCAACCTCGCCGATCTCCACATGGTGCTGGGGCTGGCCGAGGCGATCGAGGGAAAGGCGAGCGACGCCGCGGCCGACGTACGCCGCGCCATCGCGCTGAACCCGCGTGCCCGGGACGCCATCGAGGCGAGTCGGGCCGAGGAGACCCTGGTCCTCGTCCACGTGATCCTCGGTCACCGGGACGAGGCGATCCGGCTGATCCGGGAGCAGGCGCACCGACCCCTGGCTTTCTCGAGTATCCTGCCATTGTCCCGGGCCACGATCCGCATGGATCCGCTGTTCGCCGGGATCCGCCCGGACCCCCGGCTGAGGGCGCTGCTCGCGGATGACGCCGCCTGGGTGGTCCGATGAGCCGCACAGGTGGCGCCGAATCAGTCGAGCAGGAGCACGAACCCGGCAATGCGGAAGTGGGAATCCGTCGTGATCGCCTCGCGGATGCGCCGCTCGCGCATGATCACGACGCTCGTGCAGTCGGTGAACAAGAACGCCTGGTCGTGGTACTTGCGGAACTGGCCTTCCGCCGCCTCGAAGCGCTCGGAGCCCACCCACTCCAGGTCGAGAGCGGCCGTCTCGTGGATCAGGTCCAGAAGCCGGAATGCCATGCTCGTTCCGGCGCGGGCCCGCGCCAGCGTGCACGACTCGTCCAGCACGTAGTCCGTCGTGACCAGCCGCGCACCACCCCGGACCAGCTCTGCCACGAGCTCCGCCGTCCGCGCGTGCGCCGCATCGTTGCGATCGATCAGCGCGTACCAGCCGGACGTGTCCACGAAGACGCTTCTCGCCATGACGGCGGCTCAACGCTCGTAGATGAGCCGATCGATCTCCTCCCCCGTGAGGACGCCTCCCGGCCCGTCCACGGCGAAGTCCTCGATGTGGAGGAGGGGATCGTCCTCCGGAACGGTGCTCCCCCCATCGCCGACCGGCTCGAGGCGCGCCACCGCCTTCCCCCGGTAGGTGAGCAGGAGCCGCTCCCCCCGTCGGAGCGCGTCCAGCGCGCGCCGGGCGTTGCGCCGGAACTCGAGCATCGTGATCTCTCTCATGGACATCAAGTTAACCTTCAAGTTGAAGTCGAGGAAGCTCCGTAATGGGGACCGTCAGCTCTCCAGCTCACCCACGAGCAGGCGGTGTGACGCACGGACGCGGCGGTCCAGCGTGCAGAGCGGCACCCGCCGCGCCTCGCTGTGCGCGGCCAGGAATCGGTCGAATGGATCGCGCGTCCACGAGAGCGGCAGCGCCTTCTCCACGAGGGCCACCAGGGGCACCTCGTCCACCACGAACCGGGGATCCGCGGCCACGGCGCGCGTGAACGCGGGCTGCCGAACCTCCAGACGGCCGACCTCGGCCAGGAACTGGATCTCCAGGAAGGACACGGGAGAGATGCCCCACGGGCGGTATCCGTCTAGCCACGGAAACTCCTTCAGGCGCTCGGCCCCGAGGACCGTCCAGAGGAGGAAGTGCGTGTCCAGCAGGATCTTCACCCCTCCGGCTCCAGGTCCTCGGCGTCCTCGGACCACGTCCAGCCCCACCGATCCGCCTCCTCCAGCCCGGGCACGCGCAGGAGCGAAGCGTAGTCCGGGAGGTCGCCCGCCTCTCTCGCGTCCGGCTCCCGCCGCAGCACGATGCGACGTCCCCCACGCTCGATGCACACCACCGCTCCCGCGGCCACCTCGTCGAGCAGCCGGAACCAGTTCCTGCGGGCCTCGCTGGCCGTCACGCGTTTCATGTGTACAATGTACAACTGGACCGCGGCCGCGGCAAGACCCCCGATCACCGTCGCCGCGGGTTCGAGCCATTCCGAGCCCCGCCGGTGCGTCTGCACCCCGGGCTTCGTATCCATGGCGGTCATCCGGCGCGCTCCTCGTTGGTCAGGTACACTCTCGTACGATGCTTGGCGATGGCTGTAAGGCGGACAATGTCGGCGGCATCCGCGGGCGGAGCGATAGCGGAATCGGCCACCCAGCGGCGACGCGGGGGCTTTTGGATGCCTGAACCGGGAAGGCCTCGCGGCGCGGCGGAGGTCGCCGCCGTCGCCTCGCACGGCGCGGGGCTCAGGCGGGAGCTCGGGCTGTGGGATCTCGTGCTGACGCAGGTGATGTTCATCGTGGGCGCGCAGTGGGTGGGCACGGCGGCCATACTGGGCCACTCGCAGGTCGTCTACTGGCTTCTCGCCATGGCGGCGTTCTACGTGCCGCAGGCGGCGGTGGTGATCTTCCTGAACCGGCAGATGCCGCTCGAGGGCGGGCTGTATCAGTGGGCGAGGATCGGGTTCAACGACGGGATCGGGTTCATGGTCGCGTGGAACCTGTGGGTGTTCGGGGTCATCCTCCTCTCGTCCTACGGGGTCGTGATCGCCGAGACGTTCGGCTACGTGCTGGGTCCGAGCGCGCACTGGCTGACCGGCACGAAGTGGTACGACGGCGCGGTCACCGGCTTCGTGGTGGCGATGATCATCCTGGTCTCGTTGTACGGCCTGCGCATCGGCAAGTGGGTGCACGACGCGGGCGGGCTGGCGCACCTGCTGACGTTCGCCGCGCTGCTGCTGATGCCGATCTTCGCGTTCGCGCATCACACGGTGGCCGACCACCACCCGTTCGCGGTGGCAATGCCCGGGGCGACGCTTCTGTCGGTCAACATCTTCAGCAAGATGGCGCTCGGCGCGCTGACCGGCTTCGAGTTCGTGGCGATCCTCGCCGGGGAGACGCGCGATCCCGCTCGGGCGATCGGCCGGTCCGTGCTCATCGCCACGCCGGTGATCGCGCTCATGTTCATCCTGGGCACGAGCGCCGTGCTGGCGGCCACGCCGGCGGGGAAGATCGACCTTATCGCACCCATCCCGCAGGCGCTCACGTACGGGCTGCGCTCCTTCGGCTGGGCGGTCTACATCGTCCCGGTGCTCACGATGCTGCTGCTCATGCGGCACATCGCGAACGTGAACCTGCTCTTCGCGGCCAACGCACGCCTGCCGATGGTGGCCGGCTGGGACGGCCTGCTGCCGGGCTGGTTCACGCGGCTGCACCCGCGCTACAGGACGCCGCTCAACTCGATCCTGTTCCTCGGCGCCGTAACGCTCGCGTTCGGCGCGCTGAGCCTCGTCGGCGTCGGGCTGCAGGAGACCTTCCAGCTGCTGGACAACGCGGCCGGCGTGCTGTACGCCGTCTGTTACCTCGCCATGTTCGCGCTGCCGCTGGTGGGTATGCGGGGATTCCAGCGCGCGCCGCTGTGGCTGCGCCTGGCGGCGGTGTCCGGCTTCGCGGTCACGCTGCTCTACATCGTGCTGTCGGTGTTCCCGATCATCGACGTGAAGAGCTGGGCGAGCTTCGCCGCCAAGATCATCGTGGTGGTCGTCGCCGCGAACCTGGTCGGCGTGGCCATCTATCGCGCGGAGAAACGGCGGCAGGCGGCGCGCGAGGCCGCGATGGCGGGCGTGGCCGGCGCGGCATAGCCACCTCGCGCGAGAGTTCCAACGCAGGCCGGGCACGGACCACCGGCCGGGCACGGGTCACGGGCACCGGCACGGAAGACGGGCAGAACGAGGCACCGGGGCAGGGGTAGGGGAACGTGGACGTGCACGTGCACGTTGTAGCGGAACGGAGGAGACCCGGCCGCACCGAGCACCGTGGCGACCCCGCCGGCGCGGCCGGCGCGGCCGGCGCGGCGATCCGCTGGCCCGTACCGCGGCTGCGGTCTAGATTTGTCATTGTCTCACCACTCAGCTCCCCCATTTCGTCGCACCCCGAGGCTGATGAGCCTTCCAATGGAGCGCCTGGCCGCATCCCTGGCCGACCGCTACCGCATCGAGCGCGAGCTCGGCGCCGGCGGGATGGCCACGGTCTACCTGGCCGAGGACCTCAAGCACCACCGCAAGGTAGCCATCAAGGTGCTCAAGCCCGAGCTCGCCGCCGTGCTCGGCGCAGAGCGGTTCATTCAGGAGATCACCACCACCGCCCAGCTCCAGCACCCGAACATCCTGCCGCTCCACGACTCGGGCGAGGCCGACGGCCTGCTTTACTACGTGATGCCGTACATCGAGGGTGAGACGCTGCGGAACCGGCTCGACCGCGAGACGCAACTCGGCGTGGATGAGGCGGTGGAGCTCGCGGAGGAGGTGGCCGGGGCGCTGGACTATGCTCACCGGCACGGCGTCGTGCACCGCGACATCAAGCCCGAGAACATCCTGTTGCACGATGGGCGGCCCATGGTGGCCGATTTCGGGATCGCGCTGGCGGTGAGCGCCGCGGCCGGCGGGCGGATGACCGAGACGGGGCTGTCCCTCGGCACGCCGCACTACATGAGCCCGGAGCAGGCGACGGGGGAGCATACCATCACCGGCCGCTCCGACATCTACTCGCTGGGCGCGGTCTTGTATGAGATGCTCGCCGGCGACCCGCCGCACACCGGCAGAACGGCCCAGCAGATCATCGCGAAGATCGTGACGGAGGAGCCGACACCGGTCGCGCGGCTTCGAAAGAGCGTGCCGGCGAACGTGGCGGCGGCGGTGGCGACGTCGCTCGAGAAGCTGCCGGCGGACCGGTTCGAGAGCGCCCGCGCCTTCGCGGAGGCCCTCGCCAATCCGGCGTACCGCCATGGAGTCATCGAGGCCTCGAGCGGAGCGAGCGCGGCCGCCGTCCGCGGCTGGAAGCGGCTCTCGCTCGCGCTCGCCGGCGCGCTGGTCCTGGCCCTCGCCGGGGCGGCCTGGGGGTGGCTTCGCCCGCAGCCGGCGGCGCCGCTGGTCCGGTATCGGCTGGGACTCCCCGACGATGCCGCATTCGACGCCGCATTCGACCTTCCGGCGCCGGCTCCGGACGGCTCCTTCCTCGTATATCCCGGCCCCGACGCGAGCGGGAGCGGCGTACGCCTGTGGCTCAAACGACGCGACAGCGACACGCCGACACCGATCGCCGGGACCGACGGCGCACAGAGCTTCGCCATCTCGCCCGACGGCGCCTGGATCGCATTCACCGGCCCCACGTCGGGGCGGCTGCAGCGGGTGCCGGTGAGCGGCGGCGCACCGGTGGCGATCGCCGACGACGGCGTCGCCCCGGGTGCCGGCGTCGCCTGGCTGGATGACCATACCCTCGTCGCTCTCGACCGCAGCGCCACGAGCCTGGAGAGCATTCCGGCGACCGGCGGAGCGCCACGCGTCGTCTATCACACCGACTCGGCGCAGGTCTTCCAGCCGGTTGCTCTTCCGGGCGCCCGCGGCCTGCTGTTCGGGCGCTGCTACTCGTATTGCGCCATCGGGGAGTTGTGGGCGCTCGACCTGCACAGCGGCAAGGCACACCGGATCCTGGCCGGCGTCAGCGGTTCGTCCGCGTACCTGGCTCCCGGATACGTGGCGTACGATACCCGGGCGGGCGGGCTGTTCGCGGTGCCGTTCGATCTCGGCCGCCTGCAGGTGCACGGGTCACCCATCCCCATCGCCGACAGCCTGCGCGAGAGCTTCAACGTGGCAAGCAAACCCTTCCACGTCTCACGGTCGGGCACGCTCGTCATGGGGCTCGTGTCGGGCCCACGCCCGCGCAACGAGCTGGTGTGGGTGGACCCTGACGGCCGCACCACTCCCGTCGATACGAGCTGGACGTTCGAGCGCACGCAGTCGGCAGGCAATCCGGGCTGGGCGCTCTCGCCCGATGGGAAGAGGCTGGCCATCGGCGTGCATACCCCGTCGGGCGACGCCATCTGGGTCAAGCAGCTCCGGCTGGGGGCGGCGCAGCCGATCAGCAACGACTCCGTCCCCGCCTACCGTCCGCGCTGGACGCGCGACGGCCGCTACATCACCTTCGTGGGAGGCGACCGCGAGCCGGGGTTCTTCGCGCATCGCGCCGACGGCCTGGGCGCCGACTCGCTGCTCCTGCGCGGATTCTTCAATGAGGGCGCCATCGCACCGGGCGGCACGCAGTACGTGCTGCGCACCGGCCACCTCGGATCCGGGGCCGGTGGACGCCAGATCATGCGATTCCGCACCGGCGTCAACTCCGTCCCCGTTCCGTTGATCGATGCCGGCTCCGGGCACGACGCGGAGGCCGCGGCCGTCTCGCCCGACGCGAGGTGGATCGCCTACCAGTCGGACGAGACGGGGCGGCTGGAGGTCTTCCTCCGTCCGTTCCCCGACGTGAGCGCGGGGAAGTGGCAGGTCTCGCGCTCGGGAGGTGCCGGACCGCTCTGGTCCCGCGACGGCCGCCGCCTCTTCTACCTCCGCGACGATGCCACCATGATGGCCGTGCAGGTCGCCGGAAACGCTTCGCCGCAGCTCGGCGACCCCGTGCCCCTGTTCCGCGTGCCCGACAGCCTGCTACGTGTTGCGCCGCCCGCCAACTACACGCCCTGGGACGTCGCGCCCGACGGCCGTTTCATCATGGTGCGGAACCTGGCCGCCGGCCGCGCCGTGCGTTCCGAGATCGTCGTGGTCGAGAACTGGCTGCAGCACTGGCGGCGCGGGGTGGAGCGGTGAGCGCCGAGCGTCTGGCCGCCGCCCTGTGGCCGACCGCTACGGCATCGAGCGCGAGCCGGGCGAAGGCGGGATGGCGACCGTGTATCGGAACGCCAGGCGGCGCTGGCGCGCGTACCGTAAGCCGCTTATGATAGATCCATGAGCGACATCAAGCGATATCTTGCGGAGATCGGGGCCCGCGGCGGCCGCAAGAGTCGGCGAGTCCTGGACCCGGAGACCGCGCGGGCGATGGTCCGGGTGCGCGAGGCGCGGCGCGCGTTCCGGCGGTTCCGCGCCACGTGTTTCTGGTCGTACCGGCCGGATCTGGTGATCGGGATCGAGGACGTGCCGTGGGTGGTCGAGCAGCTGCGGAAGCACGGGAACCGGGAGGCCTGGCGCGTGGCGGCGAGGCTATGCCGCTGACGGAGTTTCAGCGCCGGCTGCTGGCGGAGCTGGCGTCGCCACCGAACGACGAGCGCTATCTGGCGGGCGGCGCGGGGATGCACTTCGCGCCGAACTCGGCCCGCTACAGCGATGACCTCGATTTCTTCCACGATTCCGAAGCCCGCGTTTCGCATCCGCCTTCGCCGCGGATCGCGATCATCTCGAGCGCGCTGGCTACACGGTGGAAGTCGAGCAGAGTCTTCCCGGGATTCGTCCGGGCGGGTGCTAGCGCTGGCGGCTCTGTGCTGGGCGGCGGTGGGCAAGGATCCTGGCTTCACGCCGCTTTCGCTGCTGGAGCTGCTGAAGCGGCGGGGCCGCTACCGGCCGGAGGATTTCGCCCGCCTCCACCTCGCCGAGCCGTTCGAGGTCACGGACGCGAAGCGGACCTGGCTGGCGGCGCTTGCGGAGACGGAGTCGTTCGTGCGCGAGCGGCCGCCGGAGGAGAGCGGCTGCCTCTACTATTCGACTGAACGCCAGCAGTTCGTGGTGCCGCGAAGCGATGCCAGTTTGGCCGCGCAACGGGTCGTGCCGCACTTCGGCGCGCCAGGCGGCATGCTGCCCCGGATGGCCGATTCCCGAGTCGAAGGAGCGTCGTGATCTCTGCCGCCGAGCGTCTCTCGGCCGCCCTCGCGGACCGCTACCGCATCGAGCGCGAGCTCGGCGAGGGCGGCATGGCGACCGTGTATCTCGCGCGCGACCTGAAGCACGAGCGCGACGTCGCCCTCAAGGTGCTTCGGCCGGAGCTCGCCGCGGTCATCGGCGCCGAGCGCTTCCTCGCCGAGATCAGGACCACGGCCAACCTGCAGCACCCGCACATCCTGCCGCTCTTCGACTCGGGCGAGGCGAGCTCCTTCCTGTTCTACGTGATGCCGTACGTCGAGGGCGAGTCGCTGCGCGACCGGCTGAATCGGGAGAAGCAGCTGCCCATCGCGGACGCGCTGCGCATCGCGCTGGGGGTTGCCTCGGCGCTGGACTACGCGCACCGCCACGACGTCGTCCACCGCGACATCAAGCCGGAGAACATCCTGCTGCACGACGGTCAGCCGCTGGTGGCCGACTTCGGCATCGCGCTGGCGCTGAGCACGGCCGGCGGCACGCGCATGACGGAGACGGGGATGAGCGTGGGCACGCCCACGTACATGAGCCCCGAGCAGGCCATGGGCGAGCGCGCCATCGATGCCCGGGCCGACATCTACTCCCTCGGCTGCGTCGTCTACGAGATGCTGACGGGTGACCCGCCGTTCACGGGCTCGACCGCACAGGCGATTGCGGCACGCGTGCTCACGGAGCCGCCGCGATCACTGACGAAGCAGCGGCACACCGTCCCCGCGCATGTCGAGGCGGCGGTGCTGACGGCGCTGGAGAAGCTGCCGGCGGATCGGTTCGCCACGGCGCAGGCCTTCGCCGATGCGCTCGAGGGCAAGGCGGGCGCCACGGCGGCCGCGGTGCGCGGGATCGCCGGTGCCGCGCGCCGCTCTGGATGGCGGGGGACGCTGCGGAACCCGGCGGTGTGGGTGCTGGGCCTCGTCGCCATCGGCTTGTCGGTGGTAGCCTTTCGTGAGCGGACCGCCAACCGGACCGCTGGTGCCGACAGTGTGGTGCGCTTCACCGTGGACCTCCCCCCTGGCTACGAGCCGGCCATGTACGACGCCGGAGGGCCCGACCTGGCGATCTCTCCGGACGGATCCACGCTGGCCTTCCCCGTGATCGATCCGCGCGGCGGCCAGCAGTTGTTCGTGCGACGCCTGGCCGAGGCGACCGCCCGGGTGCTCCCGGGCACCGACGGTGGATTCGGGCCGACGTTCTCGGCGGATGGAGCCCACGTCCTGTTCTATACGGCCGGCCGGCTCGAGAAGGTGGCGCTCAGTGGCGGCGCTCCTCAGCTGGTGGCGAGCAAGCTCCCGGGGGGTGGGCAGACCTGGATACCTCACGGGGACATCGTCTTTTCCACCCCCGCATTCCCCGTTCTCATGCGTGTCTCCGCCGCGGGGGGCGAGCCACGCCCCGCGGCAGCCCTGGACACAGCGCGGGCAGAAAGGGGCCAGTTCTTCCCGCACGCCCTGTCCGATGGTCGCCACGTGCTCTACACGAGTTGGGGCCGCGGATCGACGGAAGACGCCCGTATAGGCATCCTGGACCTCTCCACCGGCCGCGCGCGCCGGCTCGACGTGTCCGGCACGTTCCCTCTGGGGATGCTGGACGGGCGGCTCATCTACACCGACCAGACCGGCACCGTGCTGGCGGTGCCGCTCGATGTCGCCTCCGGCCGCGTAAGCGGTCAGTCGGTTCCGCTGCTCACCGGTGTGGCGACGTCGGCCCGCGGCTCGGCCGTGGCCGCGCTCTCGCCAACGGGTACCCTGGCGTACGAGGGAGGCAGTCGGGAGTCGACCCTGGTGCTTGCGAACGCGGCCGGGGCGACGCCGCTCCTTCCCGAGGCCCGGCCTTACTCGATGCCGCGCTTTTCCCCGGATGGTAAACGGGTGGCCGTCAGCATTGCGTCGGGCACCTCGTCGGACATCTGGCTGGAGGACGTGGTATCCGGGAGCCTGACGCGACTCACCAGCGGCGGCACGGTCAACGAGCGACCCGAGTGGTCGCCCGACGGGACCCGGGTGATCTTCCGCACCGTGCGGGGCGGACGCTCGGCCATCTGGTGGCAGCCCGCCAACGGCAGCGGGCCCGCGTCCCCCCTCCTCGCCGACAGTGATGCGGACTATTTCGAGGGGGTCATGACGCCCGACGGCCGCAGTCTGGTCTACCAGGTGGACACGGGCGAGTCCGACGTCATGATCCGGCGGCTGGACGGAGGCGACACGGACCGCGTCATCGCCGCCACCCCGGCCACCGAATCCCGTCCGCGCGTCTCGCCCGATGGCCGCTGGGTGGCGTACATGACCGATGACGGCGGTGGGCCGCAGGTGGTCGTTCAGCCGATCTCCGGCTCGGGTGCCAGGGTCCAGGTCTCGGTCCGCGGAGGCAACGAGCCGGTCTGGGCGCCTGACGGCCGCCACCTCTTCTACCGGAACGACGGCAAGTTCATTGTAGCCGAGGTTTCGGGCACGCCGACATTCCACGTCCTCTCCCGATCCGACTTCATGAACGACACCTACCTGCCGTCGGCCGTGCCCCACGCGAACTACGACGTCTCGCCGGACGGGAAGAAGCTGCTCGTAGTCGAGGGCGAGCGGCAGCAGCTCATGGTGGTGCACGACTGGGCCGCGGAGGAGAGGGCGAAGCTGAAGGAGGTCAACTGAATCATGCCACCGGACGCCGTTCGACCGATCACCCTGGACGAGATCCGTGAAGCGCGCGCGCGCATCGCGGACGTCGTCGTGCGCACGCCGCTGATCCGGCTGGAGCTCGGCCCCGACCAGCCCGACATCCGGCTGAAGCTCGAGAACCTCCAGCCGATCAACGCCTACAAGCTGCGCGGCGCGGTCAACGCCGTGGCCATGCTCCCCGAGGCGGCGCGCGCGCGCGGCGTGTGGACGATCAGCGCGGGCAACGCGGGACAGGGCGTCGCGTACGCGGCGAGGAGCGCCGGCGTGCCGTGCACCGTGGTGGCCATCGAGACGGCACCCACGTCGAAGATGGAGCGGATGCGGGCGCTCGGAGCGCGCATCGTCCCGGTGCCATACGACGTCGCCTGGAAGGCGCTCGAGGCCCGCGAGTACCCGGGGATCGACGGCACCTTCGTGCACCCGTTCGACGACCACGACTTCATTGCCGGCCATGCGACGATGGGCCTGGAGATCCTGGAGGATGCGCCGGACACGGCCGCCGTCGTCGCCGCGATCGGCGGAGGCGGGCTCGTCACGGCGCTCGGGAGCGCGCTCAAGGCGCTCCAGCCGGGCATCGAGGTGTGGGGTGCCGAGCCGGAGACGGCCGCTCCCGCGGCACGCTCGTTCGCCGTGGGATCGCCCCAGGTGTTCGACGCGTGGGAGCCATCGTTCGTGGACGGTGCCGGTGGCCAGAGCGTGTTCCCCCGCATGTGGGAGCGCATGCGCCCTGTGGTGGACGGCTCGATCGTGGTCACGCTGGAGGAGACGCGCCGCGCCATGCGACTGATGGCGGAGAAGGCACGCATCATCTCGGAGGGCGCGGGCGCGTTGCCCCTTGCCGCCGCCCTGACCGGGAAGGCGGGCCCCGGCCCGATCGTGGCGGTCGTCTCGGGTGGCAACATCGACCTCGGGAAGTTCTGCGAGCTCATCCGGGACGCCTCCGCCCCGTGAGCGGCCCCGACCGAGCTCCCGCCCGCACACCGGAGTGTCCATCCTGGCCGACATGTCCCCCTCCGTAGCCCGGCTCCGCGCGGCCGCGTGCGTGGCCCTGCTCTGCTGCGTCGCCCGGCCCCTCTCCGCCCAATCGGCGCGGCCCATGACGATTCCGGCGCTGGGCACCATCACGTTCCCCACCTCCACGCGCACCGCGGCGGCGGAGAGCACCTTCGTGCGCGGCGTGCTGCTGCTGCACGTCTTCGAGTACGCCGACGCCGCCGCGGCTTTCCGCGCCGCACAGAAGCTCGACCCCCACATGGCAATGGCCTCCTGGGGCGAGGCCATGACCCACGACCACCCGGTGTGGGACGAGGAGGATCCGGCCGCCGCGCGCGCGGCGCTCGCGAAGTACGCCCCGACGGCCGCCGCCCGCGAGGCCAGGGCGCCGACTGCTCGCGAGCGTGCCTACCTCCACGCGGTGGACCTCCTGTTCGGCACGGGAGCCAAGGCGGAGCGGGATACGGTCTACTCGCGGGCGATGAAAGCGGTACTCGATGCCTATCCAGGCGACGACGAGGCCCGCGCCTTCTACGCGCTCTCCCTCCTCGGGCTGAGCCAGGGCGTGCGCAATGTGCCGACCTATCTCCGCGCCGCGGCGATCGCTGAGAGCGTGTTCGTGCGCAACCCGCACCACCCCGGCGCCGCGCACTATTGGATCCACGGCATGGACGACCCCGAGCACGCCGCGGCGGCGCTGCCCGCGGCGCGGGCGCTCTCCCGGATCGCCCCCGACGCCGCGCACGCGCAGCACATGACTTCCCACATCTTCATGGCCCTCGGGATGTGGGATGACGTCGTGCGCGCGAACGAGAACGCCACGCGCGTCGTGGACGAGGGTCTTGCCGCGCGCGGGCGCGGCGCTTCATTCTGCGGCCACTACAACTTCTGGCTCGAGTACGGCTACCTGCAGCTGGAGCGCACCGGCGATGCGCGGACGCTGATGCAGAAGTGCAGGGCCCAGGCCACGCCTGCCATGCGCGACGAGCGCGACCCCGACAACTCGACGATCGGCTCGGCCGTCCAGATGTGGTCCCGCTACCTCATCGACACCGGGGACTGGTCCGGGCAGGACGCGCGCTGGACGCCCGAGTTCGGCAAGGCGGAGTCGGCGCGCAACGAATGGGAGTTCGCGCGCGGCTTCGCCGCGGCCAGACGCGGTGACCTCGCGACCCTGCGCGACGCCATGGCGGGCTTCCGGGCCGGCCGCGCGCACCTGCTCTCGGAGATCGCGGCCAAGCCGAAGCCCGATCCGGACGACGTGGAGTACCGTTCCCGGCTCGAGGTGCTCAGCCTGGAGCTCGAGGCCGCGGCCCGCCTGGCGGCAACGCCGGCGGAGGTTGACTCGGCCGTCGTGCTGCTGCGCCGCGCTACGCGCGTCGAGGACTCGATGGCGTTCGCCTTCGGCCCGCCCACCGTGGACGAGCCGTCGCACGAGATGCTCGGCGACGTGCTGCTCCGCATGCGCCGGTTTTCCGAGGCCACGCGCGAGTTCGAGGACGCGCTCCGGCGCGCGCCGGGACGCGCGAGCGCCCGACGCGGCCTCCAGCAGGCGCGGGCGGGGATGAAGCGCGGCGACGCGTCGCCTTAGAGATCTTTCACCTTCGAATTGGAGTCCCATGAACCAGTCCGATCACGCTCCCCTGGTCGCCATCGCAATGCTCGCCGCCCGGGCGGATGGCCAGACCGACTCCGCAGAGCAGGCGGCCATCCACGACGTCGTCGAGCGGATCGGTGCCGCGGACGTCAGCCAGCTCGCCGCGCAGGTGAGCGCCGGAACGCTTCGGGTCACCGACCTGGCCGGCCGACTCTCAGACGACGGAGCACGGCGCGCGGCGTACACGACGGCGCTGGCCGTCTGCCACGCGGATGGCTCGGCCAATCCCGACGAGCGAAAGTTCCTCGATGAGCTGCGCGACGCGCTCGGACTGGACGCGGTCGCCGCCGCGGAGCTGGACCGGACCGCCGGCGGGCTGTCCGCCGCCCCGAGCATGGAAACGGACGGCGCGGCCGCAAAGGCGGGCGCGTCGGACACGGGCGGCGCCGGGCTCGAGGATTTCATCCTCGACCAGGCGATTCTCACCGGCGCCCTCGAGGTGCTCCCGGACCACCTGGCGAACATCGCGATCCTGCCGCTTCAGATGCGCATGGTCTATCAGATCGGTCAGCGCCATGGTCAGCAGCTGGACCTGAGCCAGGCGAAGGACCTCGCGGCCACCCTCGGGCTCGGCGCCGCCGCCCAGGCGGTAGAGGGCGTCGCGATCAAGCTGCTGGGCGGCCTCGCCGGCGGACTGCTCGGCGGACTCATCGGCGGGGCGACGAGGGTCGCGACCGGAGCGGCGATCACCTTTGCCGCGACGTACGCGCTCGGTCACGTCGCCGATCGGTACTACGCGCAGGGGCGTAAGCTCAGCGCCGCGGACCTCCAAGCCCAGTTCGCGAACTTCAAGGACGAGGCCCACACGATCTATCCACGGGTCGAGCAGGAAATCCGCGCGCGCTCGAAGACGCTCGATCTCGGGAGCCTGACGCGGTCTCTGGGCGGCAGGCCATCCTGACCGCGAAAAGCCGTGGCGCGGAGCGACGTCACTCTGGCCGCGCAGCGGGTCGTGGTGCCCGCTCTCGCCAGCGAGGAGAAGCGTCGATCGGGGCGCCCGACTGCCGCCCTTAGCGCGGCAGGGGCGGGGCCTGCATATTGGCATACCCCCTTTTCAGGACTTGTGGAGCGGGAGATCCGCTCATCGCGGCTCACCCTCGACCGGGAGCGTCCAATGGCGCGGAGTCGGTCGTGACCCCTGGCGCGGACCGGCTATCGGCCGCCCTCGCCGACCGCTACCGCATCGAGCGCGAGCTCGGCGCGGGCGGCATGGCCACGGTCTACCTCGCCGAGGACCTGAGGCATCACCGCCAGGTGGCCATCAAGGTGCTCAAGCCCGAGCTCGCCGCCGTGCTCGGCGCCGATCGCTTCGTCCAGGAGATCACCACCACCGCCCAGCTGCAGCACC
The DNA here is from genome assembly GCA_963708135.1 of uncultured Gemmatimonadales bacterium. GTDB lineage: Bacteria > Gemmatimonadota > Gemmatimonadetes > Longimicrobiales > RSA9. Next base: position 4,861,163 of record OY970192.1, read on the forward strand.
CGCACATCCTGCCGCTCTTCGACTCCGGCACTGCCGACGGCTTCCTCTTCTACGTCATGCCCTACGTCGAGGGCGAGACGCTGCGGGACAAGCTGAACCGCGAGACGCAGCTCGGCGTGGACGAAGCCGTGCGGATCACGACCGAGGTGGCCGACGCGCTGGACTACGCGCACCGGCACGGCGTGGTGCACCGCGACATCAAGCCGGAGAACATCCTGCTCCACGACGGCCGCCCGATGGTGGCGGACTTCGGCATCGCGCTGGCGGTCAGTGCGGCGGCGGGCGGGCGCATGACGGAGACCGGGCTGAGCCTCGGCACGCCGCACTACATGAGTCCCGAGCAGGCGACGGCGGAGAAGGACCTCACCGGGCGCAGCGACGTCTACTCGCTGGCGAGCGTTCTCTACGAGATGCTGACCGGCGACCCGCCGCACGTCGGCTCCTCCGCGCAGCAGATCATCATGAAGATCGTGACGGAGGAGGCGGCGCCGGTCACGAAGCTGCGCCGCTCCGTGCCGCCGAACGTGGCGGCGGCGGTGGCCAAGGCGCTGGAGAAGCTGCCGGCCGACCGGTTCGAGAGCGCGAAGGCCTTCGCGGACGCCTTGAACGATCCTGGTTTCGCGACTCAGGCCACCGCCGCGCGATCGTTCGCCGCCGTGCCCGCCGGCCGACCGCTCGTCGTGCTCGCCGTGGCCGCCACCGCCGTGGTCGTGGCGCTGGCGGCCGGATGGATGATCGGCGGGCGCGGTGGCGATCCCGGCAGCGTCGCCCCCTCGGACGTCGTGCACGCCACCCTGGGGCTGGGGGACAGCGTCACCGTCCCCCAGATCCTGACGCTGCGGCTGGCGATCTCACGATCGGGACGGCGCCTCGCGTTCATCGGCCAGAAGGGCGGCGTCGTGCAGCTATGGGTCCGCGAGCTCGGCGAGGACGCGGCGCACCCGGTGGCGGGCACCGAGGGGGCCGGCGATCCCTTCTTCTCCCCGGACGGAGAATCGATCGGGTTCTTCACGGGCAGTGGAGCGCGCGCGCAGCTCCGCGTGGTGCGCTTCAGTGGCGGTGCGGTTCGCACGGTCGTCCAGGATTCGCTCCAGGACTACGGCGGCGGTTCGTGGGGGGACGACGGTCGGATCTACTTCGTATACGGCGACGGCCTCGCCTCCGTGGGCGCGACGGGGGGGCCTGTGACGAGCATCGCGCGGCCGGACTCGGGATCGGGCGCCTTCCAGTACGGCTTTCCGGAGGTGCTCCCGGGAAGCCAGAAGGTTCTGATCATGGTCTACCGGGGATCGCTCGGCGCGTCACGGATCGGCGTGGTCGATGTGGCGACGAGGGGCGTCACCGAGCTCACTCCCGGTACCGTCGCGCGCTACGTGGCGCCGGGATATCTGGCGATCGGGCTGCCCGACGGCCGCATCCTCGCCGCGCGCTTCGACGCCGCGGCGGCCCGTCTCACGAGCCCCCCGATCCCCGTTCTGCAGGGCGTTCAGACCGATAACACGAACGGCTCGGTGCAGTTCTCGGTGTCGTCAACCGGTATCCTGGTCTACGAGCGCCAGTCCGGCGGCATCGGCGGACCCGTCTGGGTGGATCGGGCCGGCGCAATCACGCCGGTGGACACGAACCTGACCGGCGCGTACCAGGATCCGGCGCTGTCCCCGGACGGCAGCCAGTTCGTCGTGGTCCGGCAGGAGGCCGGGGCGACGCAGCTGTGGGTGAAGCAGCTCCCGACGGGCGCCTTCACCCGACTCACCTCGGATCCGGAAAGCGCGGATCGCCCGGAATGGTCGCCGGACGGGCGACGAGTGGCATACCTCGCCACGGTGAACGGGGTGCGCAGAGCCTTCATCCGACGGGCCGACGGAAGCGGCGACGAGCGTCCTGTCATGCCGAATCTGCCCGAGCTGGACGAAGTCGCGCTAGACCCCCGCGGGCGCTTTCTGCTCTTCCGTACCTTCGGTGCCGGAATCGACAGCCGCCATCTACTCGTCGCGGAGGCCGGCAGGGACACGGTACCGCGGGTGCTCCTCCCCTCGCGCCTCGATCACTACGCGATGAGACTCTCACCCGACGGACGCTGGCTCGCGTACGTCTCGGAGGAATCCGGGGTCGCCGAGGTTTATGTCCGCCCCTTCCCCAACGTCGATTCGGCGCGGATCGCGATATCGGTGGGAGGCGGCGTCGAGCCGCTCTGGGGCCGCGACGGCACCGAGCTCTTCTTCCGCGGCCGGCGCGGCGAGATGTTCGCGACGCCCGTGACCCTCGGCGCGCGCTTCACGCAGGGGACGCCGACCCTGTTGTTCAGGCTCCCCGGCCTCGTGCAGGATCCCTACCATCGCGCCTACGACGTGAGCCCGGATGGCACGCGGTTCCTGATGGTTACGAGCGCCGGCGACGACGCGTCCGACCTGAACGTGATCGTCAACTGGCGCGTCGAGGTCGAGCGGGCGATGGAGAACGGGAAGTGACGGGAGCTCCCCACCGTCTCGCCGCGGCCCTCGCCGACCGTTACCGCATCGAGCGCGAGCTCGGCGCGGGCGGCATGGCGACGGTCTACCTGGCCGGGGACCTGCGCCACCACCGCGAGGTGGCCATCAAGGTGTTGAAGCCTGAGCTGGCCGCCGTACTGGGTGCCGACCGCTTCGTCCAGGAGATCACCACCACCGCGCAGCTCCAGCACCCCCACATCCTCCCCCTCTTCGACTCCGGCACCGCCGACGGCTTCCTCTTCTACGTGATGCCATACGTGGAAGGGGAGACACTGCGGGACAGGCTGAACCGGGAGACGCAACTCGGCGTCGAGGAGGCGGTGCGCATCACGCGGGAGGTGGCCGACGCGCTGGACTACGCGCACCGCCACGGCGTGGTCCACCGGGACATCAAGCCCGAGAACATCCTGCTGCACGACGGCCGGCCGATGGTGGCGGACTTCGGCATCGCGCTGGCGGTCTCGGCGGCGGCCGGCGGCCGCATGACCGAGACCGGGCTGAGCCTCGGCACGCCGCACTACATGAGCCCGGAGCAGGCGACGGCGGAGAAGGACCTCACCGGGCGAAGCGACGTCTACTCGCTCGCCAGTGTGCTGTACGAGATGCTGACGGGCGATCCGCCGCACACGGGCAGCTCGGCGCAGCAGATCATCATGAAGATCGTGACGGAGGAGGCAGCGCCGGTCACGAAGCTGCGCAGGTCGGTGCCGCCGAACGTTGCCGCGGCGGTGGCGAAGGCGCTGGAGAAGCTGCCGGCGGACCGCTTCGAGAGCGCGAAGGCGTTCGCGGACGCGCTGGCGGACCCCCACTTCTCCACCGGGGCGGCGACGGGCTCGCACGCGGCCGGTGGCGTTACCGTCCGGGGATTGGCACGTCACCCCCTCGTGCTCGGACTCGCGGCGGCGCTGGTCGCTACGGCCGGGATCGCGGTGTGGCAGTGGCGGGCCGCGCACCGTGACGCCCCACGTCCCGTTGTGCGGGTTCAGATCGGGTTGCCTTCGACGATGCTCGTCACCAATGGGGGCCTCGGCACGAACGCAGCCGCCTCCCCGGACGGAAGCGCCGCCGTCTACGCGCTTCCCGATTCGACAGGCACATCGCGGCTGTACCTTCGACCGCTCCGTCAGGGCGAGTCCCAGGTGATCACCGGCACGGCCGGGGCCCAGCAGCCCTGCTTTTCGCCCGATGGCCGGTGGATCGCATACACCGTCGGTGCCACGGTCTGGAAGGTTCAGGCTTCGGGGGGCACGCCGGTGCGGATCGGCGATGCCGGGGCCGGTTCGATCGGAATCTCGTGGAGCCCTTCCGGTGTGATCATCGTAGCTGCCGCGTCAGGCCTCCTTGCGTTTCCGGAGAATGGCGGCGCGCCGCGGCTGCTTGCCAGAGGGGACTCCACCGCGGGTGAAACCTACAGGCAGCCGCTCGCGCTGCCGGACGGCAGGACGGCTCTCTTCACGATTGTCCCCGCAGAGGGTCTGGCCGAGACCCGCCTGGCCGAGGTGACGTTGGAGACAGGGTCGGTCCGGCGGCTCGACATGAGGCTTCTGGACGTGCTCGGGTATCGTGATGGAAACCTCGTCTACGTCCTGCCCTCCGGTGCCCTGATGGGAGTCCCCTTCGATCTCGACGAGGGGAGGGCGACCGGCACGCCGGTGGCGCTCGGCCCTCCGGTCGCCACGTCCCTCGCCGGAGCCGCCCTGGCGGACCTGTCATCGGACGGGACGCTGGTGTACGTGCCGGCAAGCCGGAAAGGGGCGCTGGGGTGGGTCGGGCTGCAGGGCCAGTTCACGCCGGTTCTCTCCGACCCGGAAGCCTACGGCTATCCTCGTCTCTCTCCGGACGGGAAGCGCATCGCGGTGGCGGTGGGAACCGAAGCTCGCTCGGATGTCCTGGTCTACGACCTGGCGTCCGGCACCCCGACGCGGATCACCAACTCCGGCACACAGAACGATCGACCGGAGTGGACCCCCGACGGACGTCGCGTGCTCTATCGGTCGGATCGCGGCGGCCCGACGGCGATCTGGTGGCAGCCCGTGGACCAGAGCGCGCCGGCGACGCCGTTGCAGGCGGCGGCATTGCACACGTTCTTCGAGGGGGTGATCACACCGGACGGCAAGACGCTCGTCTACCAGGTGGACGACGGGGGCGCGACCCAGGCCGACGTCATGTACCGGGCGCTCGAGGGCGACACGTCATCCCATCCCGTTGCGGCGACACGATTCGTGGAGGCGCAGGCGCGCGTTTCCCCCGACGGGCATTGGGTCGCCCTCGTGACCGACCAGTCCGGAGCGCAGCAGGTCGTGGTTCAACCCTTCCCCGACCCCGGCGGCCAGGTGCAGATCTCGGTCTCGGGCGGCACCGAGCCCGTGTGGTCTCGGGACGGGAAGCGCATCTTCTACCGCGACGGTCGCCACGTCGTTGCCGCGTCGGTGAGCACGGCCGGAGGATTCGCCGTGACGGGGCGCACGAATCTCTTTGCCGACACCTACGCCTTCGCCACCACCCCACACGCCAACTACGACGTGTCGCCCAATGGCACACGGCTGCTGATGATCCGCAGCACCCAGATGCCGGAATACGACGTCGTCTACGGCTGGAGCAGCGAGCTGGCGGCCCGCATGCGCGGATCCGGCGCTCAATGAGAGGAGCCCCGATGGACCAGCTCGAGACCTGCGAGACTGCAGCGCGTCCCTGCCGAGAACCGTCATGAGCGACGTCGCCCCGCGCCTGTCCGCCGCCCTGGCCGACCGCTACCGCATCGAGCACGAGCTCGGCGCAGGCGGCATGGCCACGGTCTACCTCGCTGAGGACCTGCGCCACCAGCGGCAGGTCGCCATCAAGGTCCTCAAGCCCGAGCTGGCCGCGGTGCTGGGCGCCGAGCGCTTCGTCCAGGAGATCACCACCACCGCCCAGCTCCAGCACCCGCACATCCTGCCGCTCTTCGATTCCGGTACCGCGGACGGCTTCCTCTTCTACGTCATGCCGTACATCGAGGGCGAGACGCTGCGGGACCGGCTGAACCGCGAGACGCAGCTCGGGGTGGGTGAAGCGGTACGGATCACGCGGGAGGTAGCCGACGCGCTGGACTACGCACACCGCCACGGCGTCATCCACCGCGACATCAAGCCGGAGAACATCCTGCTGCACGACGGCCGGCCGATGGTGGCCGATTTCGGTATCGCGCTGGCCGTTTCAGCCGCGGCCGGTGGCCGCATGACGGAGACGGGGCTCAGCCTCGGCACGCCGCACTACATGAGCCCGGAGCAGGCGACGGCGGAGAAGGACCTCACCGGGCGCAGCGACGTCTACTCGCTCGCCAGTGTGCTGTACGAGATGCTGACGGGCGATCCGCCGCACACGGGCAGCTCGGCGCAGCAGATCATCATGAAGATCGTGACGGAGGAGGCAGCGCCGGTCACGAAGCTGCGCAGGTCGGTGCCGCCGAACGTCGCCGCGGCGGTGGCAAAGGCGCTGGAGAAGCTGCCGGCCGACCGGTTCGAGAGCGCGAAGGCGTTCGCGGACGCGCTGGCGGACCCGTCGTTCACGACCGCATCCGCCGCCATTGCCGCTCCTGCCTCCCTCGGCCGATCACGGATGACGATCTACGTGCTCGGCGCAGTCTGCCTCGTGCTCGCCGCCGCAACTGCCTACTTCGCGTTCCGCCCGCCGCCAACGCCGCCGGCGAGCCGCCAGCGTGTCATCCTTTGGGACCGGGCGCCGGGGAGCGTTCTCGATCCGGGCAACACGCGCCTCCAGGCGAGCCAGGCCGCCATCTCGCCCGACGGTTCCGAGATCGTGTACAGCGAACCGACCGACAGTGGGTTCGTCCTGATGCGCAAGGACGGCGATGAGGCGCTCGCGACGCCCCTCGCCGGCACCACGGGTGGGGTCGCGCCATTCTTTTCACCCGACGGCCGGTGGATCGGGTACCGCAGCGTGGACGGCAAGCTCAAGAAGGTTCCCGTCGTCGGCGGAGGCTCGGTGACTCTCGTCGACAACGTCGGTCTGGTGGTCAGCGCCGCGGCCACGTGGCTGGATGACGGAACGATCGTGTACGGGGCGGGCGATGGACTCAGGCGCGTGAGTGCGTCCGGTGACAGCACCTGGGTCGTGAGGAAGTATTCAGGGTCGCAGGCGGGCGCCCGACTGCTCACGCTCTGGCCGCTCCCCAAGAGCCGGGGTGTGCTCTACACATACTGCTCGGGTAACTGCGCCGTGCGGTCGTCGGTGCGCGCGCTCGACCTGCGCACCGGACAGGATCGTCTGCTCGTCTCCAACGCGGTCGGCGCGTGGTACGTCCCCGGCGGCTACCTGGTCTTCACCGATCGCGCGGGCGGGCTCTACGGCGTGGAACTCGATGTCGATCGACTGACGGTCACGTCCGGACGCGTTCCCCTGATTCCTGGCGTCGAACCGGGGAACTTCACGCTGTCGGCAAAGGGATCGGTGCTCTACGCCAGCCCAGGCGCCGGCGGCGGTGAAGCGTCGGAGCTCATGTGGGTCGCGCGCGACGGAGCGGCGGTTCCTCTCGACACGATGTGGAAGGCAGACTTCAATTACCCCGCGATCTCGCCCGACGGCAAGACGCTGGCAGTGAGCGTCAGTGGCGAAACCACACAGCTCTGGCTCCGGCACGCCGATGGGGCGCGGGAACCGCTCACCCAGCAGGCCGCGGTCAACTGGCGGCCCGCGTGGACCGCTGACGGGCGATCCGTCGTGTTCCCCTCGAACCGGGGCGGGGACGTGGACTCGACGTACTACGACCTCTACCGCATGGCAGTGAATCACAGCTCCCCCGCCCAGCGGCTCGTCCACTTCACGTATCCCGTGTGGGAAGGGGAGATCTCCGCTGACGGACAGTGGGTTGTGTTCCGGTCGGACGAAGAGCAGACCGTATCGCTCATTCACGCTCGGCGCATTCCCGGGGACACCGCGACCCGCCAGCTGCTCGGTGGAGATGGAGTATCCACCTTCAACTTCACGCTCTCACCCGACGGACGCTGGATCGCCTACGAGCTGTCCAAGCCCGGTGCTGACGATCAGATCTACGTCGCGTCATTTCCAAACGTCACCGCGCCGAGGCAGGTCTCCCAGAGCGACGGATCCGAGCCCCGGTGGGCGCGCGGCGGCCGGGAGCTGTTCTACAAGAGCGGTGGAGAGCTGATGGCCGTTGACATCGAGCCGGAACCGACGCTCACGATCGGTTCGCCGCACGCTCTGTTCTCAGTGCTCCCGTACCGCTCCGCCAACAATCGCCAGCAGTACGATGTGGCCCCGGACGGTCGCCACTTCGTCATGATCCGCAACGTCACGGAAGGACCCGAAACGGTCGTCTACATCGAGCACTGGTTCTCGGAGCTTCGAGCGAAGATGCATCAATGAGCGACGTCCCCGAGGGTCTCGCAGCGGCCCTGGCGGACCGCTACCGCATGGAGCGGGAGCTCGGCGCGGGCGGCATGGCTACGGTCTACCTCGCCGAGGACCTGCGCCACCAGCGCCAGGTCGCCATCAAAGTGCTCAAGCCCGAGCTCGCCGCCGTGCTCGGCGCCGACCGCTTCGTCCAGGAGATCACGACCACCGCCCAGCTCCAGCACCCGCACATCCTGCCCCTCTTCGACTCGGGGACGGCCGACGGCTTCCTCTTCTACGTCATGCCCTACGTCGAGGGCGAGACGCTGCGGGACAAGCTGAACCGGGAGACGCAGCTCGGCGTCGACGAGGCGGTGCGCATCACGCGGGAGGTGGCCGACGCCCTGGACTACGCCCACCGGCACGGCGTAATTCACCGCGACATCAAGCCCGAGAACATCCTGCTGCACGACGGCCGACCCATGGTGGCCGATTTCGGCATCGCGCTGGCGGTTTCGGCCGCGGCGGGCGGGCGCATGACGGAGACCGGGCTCAGTCTCGGCACGCCGCACTACATGAGCCCGGAGCAGGCGACGGGGGAGCGCGACCTCACCGGTCGCAGCGACGTCTACTCGCTCGCGAGCGTGCTCTACGAGATGCTGACCGGCGACCCGCCGCACGTCGGCTCCTCGGCGCAGCAGATCATCATGAAGATCGTGACCGAGGAGGCCGCGCCGGTCACGAAGCTGCGCAAGAGCGTGCCGCCGAACGTGGCGGCGGCCGTCGCGAAGGCGCTGGAGAAGCTGCCGGCCGACCGGTTCGAGAGCGCGAAGGCGTTCGCCGAGGCGCTGGTGAATCCCGCGTACGGCATTGGACTGCAGGGTGCGGGCACGGCACCCGGCTCGTCGCGCCAGCGGCCTGCACGCTGGGCGATGGCCGCGGCGGCCGCGGTGGCGGTCCTGGCCGGAGCGGTGGGAGGCGTAATGCTCGGCAGGCGCGGGCTCGTCCGGCCCCTGGTGAGCCGCCAGCGGATCGAGCTGTGGCAGCAGCCGCCCGAGGCAGATGCGGTAGGCCGGGGCCTGGCCATCTCACCAGACGGCAACGTGATCGTGTTCAGGGATTCCGTGGGTGGCAGCTGGCAGCTCTGGTCCAAGGAGCGGGATCGACTCGAGGCGACCGTCCTGACCGGCACCACCGGTGCCCGGGCGCCGGTCTTCTCACCGGACGGGCAGTGGGTCGCGTTCGTCGCCGACGGCAAGCTCAAGAAGGTGCCGCGACTCGGCGGCTCCGCCGTGATCATCGCGGACTCGGCCAACGAGGCACTTCCGGCCATTGCCTGGCTCGACAATGGAACGATCGCCTTCAACAACGCAGCGTATGGCCTGGTTCTCGTGGGGGAGGACGGCGGTGCCGTGCGTCGGCTCATTGGCACCGACAGCCTGAAGGGCGGTGTCGTAACGGCGACGCCATTCCCCGGGGGCACGGCCGTACTGCTGGGGCTTTGCGGGGCCGGTTGCTCCACCTCGCGTGTGGCGGCGCTCGACGTGCGCGGTGCCGCAGCGCCGAAGGAGCTTGCCGACGATGCCCTCAAGGCGTGGGCCGCTCCGGGTGGGGCGGTCGTGTTCATACGCCGCGATGGCGGCGTCTTCGTTGGAGCCTTCGACGGCGACCGGCTCGCGTTCACGGGAGCGCCGGTGCCGGTTCTGGACGGCGTGCAAGTCGACGCTCGTGGCGCCGACATGGCGCTGGGAAGGAACGGCACACTCATCTATGAGACCGGCGCTCCGCAGGGGGCCGTCCAGCCCGTCTGGGTCTCCCGCCAGGGCACCGTATCACCGGTGGATTCCGGATGGTCGTTCTCGCCGGGAGGCAGGGGCAGCTTCGCGCCCGGGCCCGCGCTCTCGCCGGACGGCCGGCGGGTGGCGGTCAGCGTGCAGTCCGGCAGCAGCGAGGACATCTGGATCAAGGAGCTGGGGGGCGGACGCCAGTTCACACGCCTCACCTTCGGGGCGGGCCTCAAGTTCCGTCCGGCGTGGACGGCCGACGGCCGTAGCGTCGTCTATATCATCCGGCCTCCCGACGGCGAGACGAGCCTCATCGCGTCACGCCTTGCCGACGGCAGGGGCGGCGAGGTGACACTCTTCAAGACGCGTAACCTGAGCGAGGTCCAGCCGGCGCGCGACACGGCCCGACTCATCGTCCGCACCGGCTCCGTCCACCGGGCCATCCAGTTGTACACGCTTGGCGCCGACTCGCTGGTGCCGCTCCTGGCAGACCCCAACTACAATGATATGGGCCCGGCGCTTTCACCTGATGGACGATGGCTTGCGTACACCTCGGATGAAACGGGCCGGAGCGAGGTGTACGTCCGCCCCTTCCCGAAAGTGAGAGACGGGCGCTGGCCCGTATCGGCGAACGGGGGTTCGGAGCCCAAGTGGTCGCACTCCGGCCGCGAGCTGTTCTATCGCGCCGCGGACGGCGGATTCATCGCCACGGAGCTCAAGCCGGGTCCCACCTTCGCAAGCGCCACCCAGGAGCGGCTCTTCGACGCGAGCGAGTTCCAGTCCAGTAGCAAACACCACGCTTACGCCGTCGCACCTGGGGACGACCGGTTCCTCTTCTTCCGGCAGCAGAGTGGGTCGGCGTCACTGGTGATGGTGGAGCACTGGTTCGAGGAGCTGAAGGCGCGCGAGCAGGGGAAGAATCCGTAGATGAGCGGACCTGTCGCCGATCGCCTCTCCACCGCGCTCGCCGACCGCTACCGCATCGAGCGGGAGCTCGGCGCAGGCGGCATGGCCACGGTCTACCTGGCCGAGGACCTTCGCCACCAGCGCCCGGTCGCCATCAAGGTGCTCAAGCCGGAGCTCGCCGCCGTGCTCGGCGGCGAGCGCTTCGTCCAGGAGATCACCACCACCGCCCAGCTCCAGCACCCGCACATCCTGCCGCTCTTCGATTCCGGTACCGCGGACGGCTTCCTCTTCTACGTCATGCCGTACATCGAAGGCGAGACGCTGCGGGACCGGCTGAACCGGGAGACGCAGCTGGGCGTGGACGAGGCGGTGCGCATCACGCGGGAGGTGGCTGACGCGCTGGACTACGCGCACCGGCACGGCGTGATCCACCGCGACATCAAGCCCGAGAACATCCTGCTGCACGACGGCCGGCCGATGGTGGCCGATTTCGGTATCGCGCTGGCCGTTTCAGCCGCCGCCGGTGGCCGCATGACGGAGACGGGGCTCAGCCTCGGCACGCCGCACTACATGAGCCCGGAGCAGGCGACGGCGGAAAAGGACCTCACCGGGCGCAGTGACGTCTACTCGCTGGCGAGCGTCCTGTACGAGATGCTGACGGGTGACCCGCCGCACGTGGGCAGCTCGGCGCAGCAGATCATCATGAAGATCGTGACGGAGGAGGCGACGCCGGTCACGAAGGTGCGCAAGTCGGTGCCGCCGAACGTGGCGGCGGCCGTTGCGAAGGCGCTGGAGAAGCTGCCCGCCGACCGCTTCGAGAGCGCGAGGGCGTTCGCCGACGCGCTCGCGGATCCGGGGTTCCGGTTGGCCGGTTACGGGGCGGCGGGCGCGGGCGTGTCGGGGACCTCGTCGAACTGGCGGCGGGCGGCCTTCTGGCTGGTCGCGGTCGTGGCGGTCGTTGCCACTTCCGCGGCCGTGATCCTGGCGGTGCGGCGGCCGACCTCGACCCAGGGCCCCGTCGTCGTCTCGTCCCTGCGGCCACCGCCGGGCGAAGACTTCAGCGAGCGGGCCTCGTTCGGGGCGCTGTCGCCGGATGGCCGCACCTTCGCCTTCGTGGCCATCGCGGCGAACGGGGGACGAAGCCTCTGGCTGCGTGGGCTGGACAGCCTCGGTGCCCAGAGGGTTCCCGGTACCGACGGGGCGACGGCACCGTTCTGGTCACCGGACAGGAAGTCCGTGGGGTATTTCGCGCACGATGCCCTGATGCGGGTGGACGTGCCATCAGGGGCCCCGCGAACGCTCTGTGCCGCGACGCCCGAGGGATCGGGAAGCTGGGGGACGTCCGGCGTCATCGTCCTGAGCACGCAGCGGGGCCTCGAGCGTGTCGACGCCGCGGGAGGCCCATGCAGGATCGCGATCCCCCTGGACTCCAGCGCGGCGACCTATCGTCACCCGTCGCTCCTGCCGGGGGACACCAGGGTCCTGTTCGAGCGACTGGTCGGGATCCAGGCGACGGTGATGGTGGGTGACCTTTCGTCGGGTGACGCGACGGCGCTCATCCCGGGTGCGTCCTCGCCCACCTGGGTGCCGCCCGGATACGTCGTGTATGGGCGCTTCAACCAGGAAGGCAGCTCGAGTCTGTACGGCCAGCGGATCCGCGCGGATGGCTCTGCGGTCGAGGGGGACGCTACCCGACTCACGGGACCGGTACGCACGTCCGGTCTCGTCTTTGCCTACACGGCGTCCGGGAGCGGCTCGCTCCTGTATCTCCCCGGGCTCGGCGATCGTGACAAGCTGGTCGTGGACAGGCGTGGGGAGGTCCTCGACACCGTGCGTGTCGAGAACACCTTCACGCACCGGTATGCGCACGGCCATCCCTGGGCCGTCCTGGGTGATGCGCAAACGATCTGGCTGTATGACCTCACCCGAGGTCTCGCCACCCCCCTCGTTCCGCGGAGTCAAGGGCTGGGCGCAGTCTCCGCATGGCCGATATGGGCGCCCTCCGATTCCGCGGTGGCCTTTGGATTGTGCCAGCTGTTCGCCGTACGGGTCGCGGACCTGTCCGTGCGGCCCATTGCCCGACAAGCGCCAGGATGCTTCGTCGCGACGGATTGGTCGTCCGACGGACGGTATCTCGTCCTCTCCGGCACCCCGGGCCTGTCCGTGCCGAGCGGGCAGGATACCGCGACGACCTCGCAGGACCACGCCCGTGTGGCAGCCTTCGACCTGACGCAGGGACGTACCATGCGCTTCAACGTACCCGGGAACGCCAGCGAGGGGGTGCTCTCTCCCGACATGCGCTGGCTCGCCTACACGTCCGACGAGACCGGGAATCCCGAGGTGTACGTCCAACCGTTTCCCGCGGGAGGCCGGCCCGTGCGCGTGTCACGCCACGGGGGCAGGGCGCCCCGCTGGCGCGCCGATGCCCACGAGCTCTTCTTCGAAGCTCCGGACGGGGGCATCCTGGTCGCGGGCGTCACCCCGGGCGCCGACTTCCAGGTGGCGGCTCCACAGCTTCTCTTCCACGCTCCCGGCTGGACACGGTCGCTGTTCTTCGACAGCGGTACCCCTTACGACGTGAGCCCTGACGGCCAACGGTTCATGGTCCGGCAGACCGCGTCGGCCACCAATGCGGTGCTCGTCCAGAACTGGCCCGCGAAGCTCGAGGCGAAGGGGGGCTCGTGAGCGACGCGTACGACCGCCTCACCGCCGCCCTCTCCGACCGCTACCGCATCGAGCGCGAGCTCGGCGCGGGCGGCATGGCGACGGTCTACCTGGCCGGGGACCTGAAGCACGACCGCAGGGTCGCGATCAAGGTCCTGAAGCCCGAGCTGGCCGCCGTCCTGGGCGCCGACCGGTTCCTGGCCGAGATCAAGACCACGGCGTCGCTCCAGCACCCCAACATCCTGCCGCTGTTCGACTCGGGCACCGCCGACGGCTTCCTGTACTACGTGATGCCGTACGTGGAGGGGGAGTCGCTCCGGGATCGGCTGAACCGGGAGAAGCAGCTCCCCGTGCGGGAGGCGGTGGACCTCACCTCCGAAGTGGCCGACGCGCTCGAGTACGCGCACGAGCACGGGGTCGTGCACCGCGACATCAAGCCCGAGAACATCCTGCTGCACGCCGGGCGCCCCATGGTGGCGGACTTCGGGATCGCGCTGGCCGTGAGCGCGGCGGCGGGCGGGCGCATGACGGAGACGGGGCTGAGCCTGGGGACGCCGCACTACATGAGCCCCGAGCAGGCGACGGCGGAGCCCGACATCACGGGCCGGAGCGATGTCTATTCGCTGGCGAGCGTGCTGTACGAGATGCTGACCGGGGACCCGCCGCACGTGGGCTCCTCGGCCCAGCAGATCATCATGAAGATCGTGACCGAGGAGGCGGCGCCGGTCACGAAGCTCCGCCGGTCGGTCCCCCCGAACGTCGCGGCCGCGGTGGCGAAGGGGCTGGAGAAGCTGCCGGCGGACCGCTTCGAGAGCGCCAGGGCGTTCGCGGACGCGCTGGCGGATCCGGGGTTCCGGCACGGGGCGGGGGCGGCCGGCGCCGGGCCGGGGGGCGGGAGGGCAACATGGAGGGAGCGCGCCGCGATCCCGTTGGCGGGCGCGGCGGTCGTCCTGCTCGGGGCGGCGCTCTGGGGATGGCTGCGGCCGGGTCCGCCGCCGGCTCCCGCCTCGCGCGAGACGGTCGTCCTGGGCCCGACGCTGCCCGGCATGATCGCCGGGGGCACGGCGATCGCTCCGGACGGCTCGGCCATCGTGTACACGGACACGGTGGGCGGTCCGAAGCTGTGGATCAAGGAGCGCGGAGAGGCCGATCCGCGCCCCCTCGCCGAGCTGACGCACCAGGCCGGCGGCTTCGAGCCGACACCGTCGTTCTCGCCGGACGGGCGATGGATCGTCTACACCGACCTCAAGCTGATGCGGGTGGCACGCGGTGGGGGCGCGCCGGTCACGATGTCGGACTCCGCGGCGGGCTACGGCACGGCGTGGCTGGACGACGGCACCGTCGTCTTCGGGTATCGCTCCGCCACGCGGCTGTTCCGGACCTCCGCGGACGGTGGGGCGACGACGCTCCTGACCGACTCGCTGGGCGGTGTCCTCAACGGCAGAGGCATCGTGCCGGTGCCCGGATCCGACGCGGTGATCGTGGGAGTGAGCGCGGGAGCGCGAGGCACGAGCGAGGTCGTCGTCAACGTCGCCACCGGTGCCGTGCGCACGCTCGTCCAGGGGGCCACGGGAGCCTGGATCGTGCCCGGCGGGGACCTCGTCTACCACCGCACCGACGGAGGGCTCTACGCCGCCGCCTTCGACCGGGGCGGGCTCCAGCTGGCCGGCCCGTCGGTGTCGGTCCTGGCCGGCATCGGCGAGGTCGCCCTCGGCCGGGACGGAACGATGCTGTACGTGCGGGGCGGGACGACGACAGGCGAGCCTTCCGAAGTGGTCTCCGTGTCCCGCGACGGGTCCGACGCGGTCCCGCTCGACAGTGGCTGGAGGGCGCAGGTGGCGCCGCCGGGCGGCCTCGCGCTCTCGCCCGACGGCTCGAAAATCGCCCTCAGCGTGCGGGACAGCACGACCGGCCGTACCGACCTCGTGGTTGTGCCGATGCGGCCCGGGCCCACGATGCGTCTCACCTCCGAGGGAGCGGGGGTCAACCTCCGGCCGGCCTGGTCACCCGACGGCCGCAGGGTGCTTTACGTCTCAGCCGAGGGAGGCGGCACGGGCCGCCTCTGGGAGCGCAGGGCGGACGGCGGGGGGCGGCCCGCGCCCGTGCCCATGGCGGAGAAGCGTGCCGCCTGGGAGGGGCTGTGGTCGCCCGACGGGCGGTGGATCGTCTACCGCACGACCGACGGAGCGGCCGGCAACGGGGACATCCTGGCCGTGCGCACGAGCGGGGACTCCACGCCGGTGCCGCTCGCGCACACGGACGCCCAGGAGTACGGCCCGGCCCTGTCGCCCGACGGCCACTGGCTCGCCTACACGTCCTCGTCCTCGGGGCGGATGGAGATCTACGTGTGTCCGTTCCCCGACGCGGGGGACGGGCTCTATCCGATCTCGAGCGACGGCGGCACGGAGGCCGAGTGGTCGCACGACGGGCGCCAGCTCTTCTACCGGAACGGCGCCGGGGAGATGATCGCCGTCGACGTGACCACCGGCTCCACCTTCTCCGCGGGGGCCCACCACAGGCTGTTCGACGCGCGCGGGTACCTGGCCAACTTCCAGAGCCACTTCTACGCGGTCGCGCCCGACGACCGTCGGTTCATCATTGTCCGCGCCGTCGCGTCCGAAGGGGCGAGGGCCGCGTCAGCGCCCAGGCTCGTGCTCGTGCGCAACTGGTTGCCGGAGCTGCGGGCGAAGCTGAAGGGGCAGGGGGGCCCGTGAGCGGGCCCGCGGAGCGCCTCGCCGCCGCCCTCGCCGACCGCTACCGGATCGAGCGGGAGCTGGGGCAGGGCGGCATGGCCACGGTCTACCTGGCCGAGGACCTGAAGCACGACCGCAGGGTCGCGATCAAGGTGCTCAAGCCCGAGCTGGCGGCCGTCCTGGGGGCCGAGCGCTTCCTGCAGGAGATCAAGACCACCGCGGCGCTCCAGCACCCTAACATCCTCCCCCTGTTCGACTCGGGCACGGCGGACGGGTTCCTGTACTACGTCATGCCCTTCGTCGAGGGCGAATCGCTGCGGGACCGGCTGAACCGCGAGAAGCAGCTCCCCGTGCGGGAGGCCGTGGACCTGACCTCGGAGGTGGCCGACGCGCTCCAGTACGCGCACGAGCACGGGGTCGTCCACCGGGACATCAAGCCTGAGAACATCCTCCTCCACGCGGGCCGCCCGATGGTGGCCGACTTCGGGATCGCGCTGGCGGTCTCGGCCGCGGCGGGCGGGCGCATGACGGAGACGGGGCTCTCCCTGGGCACGCCGCACTACATGAGCCCGGAGCAGGCCACCGCGGAAAAGGACATCACGGGCCGCTCGGACGTCTACTCGCTGGCGAGCGTGCTGTACGAGATGCTGACCGGGGACCCGCCGCACACCGGTTCTTCGGCCCAGCAGATCATCATGAAGATCGTGACCGAGGAGGCGGCGCCGGTCACGAAGCTGCGGAAGTCGGTGCCGCCCAACGTGGCGGCGGCTCTCTCGAAGGGGCTGGAGAAGCTGCCGGCGGACCGGTTCGAGACGGCCACGGCATTCGCGGAGGCACTGCAGAATCCTGCGTTCCGGGTCACCGGGGGCGCGGTGGCCGGCGCGCCCGGTGCGCGTGGTTTCCGGGGGTGGATGCGCAGCCCCTGGTCGTGGGGGACGGTCACGGTAGCCGTGGCCGGGGTGGTGCTGTCGGTCCTCCTGATGCGTGGCGCGGCACCCGCCTCGCCGCCGTGGTTCACGGCCCGGACGTTCGACTCCCGTTCGATCTTCAACGCGCGCTTCATGCCCGACGGGCAGACGATCGTGTTCAGCGGCATGCCTGATGTCGGGATCGTGTCGCGCCTGTACGTCATCCGGCCCGACCACCCGGATCCCGTCCCGTTTGGCCCGGACTCGGCGCACCTGCTGGACGTTTCGAGCACGGGCCAGCTCGCCATCCTCACGCACGCGAGCTACCTCGGTGGCCATCGCCTGTTCTCGGGCACGCTGGCGACGGTCTCGCTCGGGGGCGAGGCGCCGCGCGAGGTGACAACGGGTGTGCGAGAGGCCGCCTGGGGCCCGGACGGAAAGACCATGGCCGTGATCCGCGACAGCAGCGGAACGGACCTCCTCGAGTACCCGGTGGGGACGGTCCTCGTGCGCTCCCAGGGCTACCTCTCGGATCCCAGCGTCTCGCCCTCGGGCGACGCGATCGCGTACCTCGAGCACCCCGCGAAGTTCGACGATCGCGGCTCCGCCACCATCGCCGATCGCACGGGCCGCACACTGGCCAAGTCGGTGGACTTTCAGGGGACCGAGGGTGTCGCGTGGTGGCCGGACGGGAAGGGCATCTTCTACTCGGCCGCCGGGGGAGGAGGTACCGGGGTTGTCAGCTTCGCGTTGCGCGAGATGGACCGGTCTGGACGGGACGGATGGGCCCTTTCCGGTCCGGGCGACCTGACGGTCCAGGACGTCTCCCGCGAGGGTCGTGTTCTGCTGACCGACGATCGCCAGATAGAGCGTGTCGTCGGGCGCGGGCCGGGCGCCGCCGAGGAGACGGACATGGGCGTGCGCAATTGGTCGCAGAGGCCGGTGCTCAGCGGGAACGGCCGCTACCTGGCGTACAGCGATGCGGGCTCGATGGGCGGTACCGACTACTCCTTGCTGTGGCGGAAGTCAGACGGTTCTCCGCTGGTCCGCTTAGGCGCGGGGACTCCGATGGCCGTGGCCCGCGGCGACGGCCTCGTCCTGGCGGGCCTGCCCACCACTCCGGCAAAGCTCATGCTCTATCCCACCGGTCCGGGCTCGGCGCGGCGGATCGACTCCGGCCAGTTCCAGACGTTGGACCTCGGGACGAGCGGGGACGTCCGGGTGGCCGGGCGTGACACCATCGTCTTCTTCTGCGGAACGGAGCCACAGCGATCCGAGCGTTGCTACGTCGATTCGCTGTCGCACGCCGCCCCGATCCCTGTGACTCCCCCTGGAACGTCTCAGGCAATCATCTCGCCGGACGGCCGGCGCGTGCTGGCCCGGGTCGGGGACAGCGTGGCCATCTACCCCCTGGACGGGGGCGCGCCCCGACGTGCGCTCGGAGTCCGTCCAGGCGATGTCCTGATCCGGTGGAGCCCGGAGGGACGCGAGGTGTGGGTGTGGACGAATAGGAGCTCCGCCTCGAGCCTGGACTTCGCTCGCGTCGATGCCGTCACCGGCGCGCGCGCGACGCTTCTGAGCGTCGTGCCCCGTGAGCTGGGTGGGGTGCGCGGCTTCGACCGGCCGACGCTGGCGGATGATCCCCACGTGTACGCCTACAACCAGTTCCTGTACACGTCTCGGCTCTACACCGTGGACGGTTTGCGATGAGTGACGCCCCCGACCGCCTCGCCGCTGCCCTTGCCGACCGCTACCGCATCGAGCGCGAGCTCGGCCAGGGCGGCATGGCCACGGTCTACCTGGCCGAGGACCTGAAGCACCAGCGCCAGGTGGCGATCAAGGTCCTGAAGCCCGAGCTGGCCGCAGTCCTCGGCGCCGACCGCTTCGTGCAGGAGATCACCACCACCGCGCAGCTCCAGCACCCGCACATCCTGCCGCTCTTCGACTCCGGCACCGCCGACGGCTTCCTCTTCTACGTCATGCCGCACGTCGAGGGCGAGACGCTGCGCGACCGACTGAACCGCGAGACGCAGCTCGGTGTGGGTGAAGCGGTACGGATCACGCGGGAGGTAGCCGACGCGCTGGACTACGCACACCGCCACGGCGTGATCCACCGCGACATCAAGCCCGAGAACATCCTGCTGCACGACGGCCGGCCGATGGTGGCCGATTTCGGCATCGCGCTGGCCGTTTCGGCCGCGGCGGGCGGGCGCATGACCGAGACGGGGCTCAGCCTCGGCACGCCGCACTACATGAGCCCGGAGCAGGCGACGGCGGAGAAGGACCTCACCGGGCGATCCGACGTCTACTCGCTGGGCTCCGTCCTCTACGAGATGCTGACGGGCGACCCGCCACACACGGGGTCCTCCGCCCAGCAGATCATCATGAAGATCGTGACGGAGGAGGCGGCGCCGGTCACGAAGCTCAGGAGATCGGTGCCGCCCAACGTGGCGGCCGCCGTCGCGAAGGCGCTCGAGAAGCTGCCCGCCGACCGCTTCGAGAGCGCGAAGGCGTTCGCCGACGCGCTGGAGGATCCCGCGTTCCGCCTCGCCGACGCCGCCCCCACGGGCCCCGTGGTCAGCTCCCGGAAGGCCTGGGCCGCCGCCGCGGCATCCCTGATCGTCGCGGCGCTCTCTCTGGCCGTCGCGGGCTGGGCCCTGATGCGGCGCCCGACCGGAGTTCGGGACATTGGAACGCCGCCGACGAGCGCGGTCAACGTCACCACCGAAGATCGGGCTTTCTCGGTAGCGCCCGACGGGTCGTTCGTGGTCTATACCGCGCAGAAGGGGGCTACCACCGAGCTGTGGTACATGAGCCTGAGGACGGGAGAGGGTCACCCCATTCCGGGCACGGTCGGGACATTCACCGCGCCGTGGATCTCCCCCGACGGCAAGCGCGTGGCGGTGGGCGTCCCCGCCGGCAGCGGTTATCAGCTGAAGGTGGTGGGGATCGACGGGGGGACCGTGTCGCCCGTCGCTTCCATCACGCTTCCATTCGGCGGGACCTGGACGGATGACGGGAGGATCTTCTTCAGCGACGACAACGGACGTCTGCTCCGCTGGGTGGACCCGCTGGGCGGCGACGCGCGTGAGATCACGGTTGGAGGATACTGCCTGAACCCCGTGCTCATCGGAACAGGCGGCCAAGTGCTCTGCGGAGGCGGCGCCGACAAGTTCGCCTCCAGCCGCGACCTGGCGGATCCGGGCCACATTCGGTACTGGCATCACGCGGCCGACGGGCCCGGCGGGAAGGCCGCGCTGCTGCGCGGCGCCGACTTCCGCGTGGTCGATGGCCGATACCTGGTCTACATGGGCGTCGACGGAACCATCATGGCCACGCGCATCGAGAGCGTCAACTCGCTCACGGTCGGCCGATCCGTCTCCCTGGTGCCCGGTGTACGCAATGGAGACTACAGTGGCACCGGGCAATTCGACCTGACCCGGGACGGCACCCTCGTCTACCTGCCGGGAACCAATCCGGCCGTGGGCCGGCTCGTGCGCGTCGGCAGGGATGGGCCCATCGAGCCGCTGCCGGTGGAGCAGGCCGCCCACCTACGCTTCCGCGAAAGCCCCGATGGCCGGCGGTTGGCAACGGTTGTGGAAGGCCTCGAGCAGCAGGAGCTGCGCGTCTACGACCTGCAGGCGGGCACACACGAGACCGTGGCCGTCGGCTCGTTCATCGACGTTCCGGTCTTCAGCCCGAATGGCGACCGCATCGCTTACTCGATCAGCGAGGAACCGGGTCGAGAATCCCTCGTCTCCCGGCTGCTCGACTCCTCGACGAAGCCTAAGGTACTCGCCACGACCGCGCCCCCCACCACGTTTCGGCCATCCATGTATCTGGCCGCTGATTCTCTCCTCGTTGGATTTCCGGGAGGCGAATCCGCAATGATCGTGGGTTCCGAGGGTGGAGTCAACTCGCTCGGGCTTGCCACCGGCCAGTTCGTGTCGATCTCCCCGGGCGGTCACTGGATCGCGTACCAGGGGAATTCGTCCGGAGACCTGCGGGTCCAGCCGTGGCCGGCGCTCGATCGGCGCTATTTCGTAGATGCCCGGGGTATCGAGCCTCAGTGGGTCTCGGCGACGGAGCTGGACTATATCGCGCAGACGGACGAAGGGGATTGGGAGTTCCACAAAGCGGTGATCCAACCTGGCGCGAACCCGCCCGTAGGTCCGCCCGAGCTCGTCGCCGTCGCTCCGCAGTTCAGCCAGACTCCCGGCTGGTCCTGGGCCGTGGGCCATGACGGAGACCTCATCTACCTGCAGTCGCCGGCGGAGCGCGTCGAGCACTACTTCCGGGTTGTGCCGGGCTGGGTGAAGCGGATGGAGCGCGCCGTGGACGAGGCGAACCGATGACCGGTCCTTCCGAGCGCCTCGCCGCCGCCCTCGCCGACCGCTACCGCATCGAGCGCGAGCTCGGCGCGGGCGGCATGGCCACGGTCTACCTGGCCGAGGACCGGCGCCATCACCGGCAGGTGGCCATCAAGGTGCTCAAGCCCGAGCTCGCCGCCGTGCTCGGCGCCGATCGCTTCGTCCAGGAGATCACCACCACCGCCCAGCTGCAGCACCCGCACATCCTGCCGCTCTTCGACTCCGGCACTGCCGACGGCTTCCTCTTCTACGTCATGTGGCAGGTCTCGTCCGGAGGCGGCGCGGCGCCGCGCTGGTCTCACGACGGCCGCGCCATCTTCTACATCGATCCTGCCAGGCGCATGAGAATGGCGGACGTTCGGACCTCGCCCACGTTCGCGCTCGTGGGCCAGCGGCTGCTCGGCTCGCAGCTGAGCGCCGCGGGGGCAGGTGGAGTGGCGTACGCATACTTCCCCACCTACGCCGTCACGCCCGACGATCGACATTTCGTGATGCTGGCGCCTCCCGAGCACGGCTCGGCGCGTAGCGAGTTCGTTCCGGTGGTCGAGATCGAGCACTGGCGCCCCGGGACGCCGTTGAACCTGGGGCCGCGACGATGACGGACGCGAGCCGCCTCGCCGCCGCCCTCTCCGACCGCTACCGCATCGAGCGCGAGCTCGGCGCGGGCGGCATGGCGACGGTGTATCTCGCGCGCGACCTGAGGCACGAGCGCGACGTCGCCCTCAAGGTGCTGCGTCCGGAGCTCGCCGCGATCATCGGCGCCGAGCGATTCCTGGCCGAGATCAGGACCACGGCCAACCTGCAGCACCCGCACATCCTGCCGCTCTTCGACTCGGGCGAGGCGGACTCGTTCCTGTTCTACGTGATGCCGTACGTGGCCGGGGAGTCGCTCCGGGACCGGCTGAATCGCGAGAAGCAGCTGCCCATCGCGGAGGCCCTGCGCATCGCCACGGGGGTGGCCTCCGCGCTGGACTACGCCCACCGCAACGGCGTGGTCCACCGCGACATCAAGCCGGAGAACATCCTGCTCCACGACGGCCAGCCGCTGGTGGCCGACTTCGGCATCGCGCTGGCGCTGAGCAGCGCGGGCGGCACGCGCATGACGGAGACGGGCATGAGCGTGGGGACGCCCACGTACATGAGCCCCGAGCAGGCCATGGGCGAGCGGGACATCGACGCGCGCGCCGACATCTACTCGCTGGGCTGCGTCGTCTACGAGATGCTGAGCGGGGACCCGCCGTTCACGGGCTCGACCGCGCAGGCCATCGCCGCGCGCGTGCTCACGGAGACGCCGCGGTCGCTGACAAAGCAGCGCCACACCATCCCGCCGCACGTCGAGGCGGCGGTGCTGACGGCGCTGGAGAAGCTGCCGGCGGACCGCTTCGCCACGGCGCAGGCCTTCGCCGACGCGCTCGAGGGCAAGGCGGGCGTGACGCCGGCCGCGGTGCGCGGGATGCGCCGCGCCGCGCCGGCCAGGGGCTGGCAGGCGAGGCTGCGCGATCCGGTGGTCTGGGCGCTGGCCGTCGCCGCCGTCGTCGCCTCGGGCGTGGCGTTCCTCCAGCGGACGGACAGCCGGAGCCTGGATGGCGGCAGCGTGGTGCGCTTCACCGTGAGCCTCCCCGCGGGCTACCGGCCGTCCCTGTCGAATACCAACGGGCCCGACCTGGACATCTCTCCGGATGGATCCACGGTGGTCTTCCCGGTGATCGACGCGCGCGGTGGCGATCGGCTGTACGTGCGACGCATGGACGAGGCGACGGCGCGCCCCCTTCCTGGGACCGACCGTGCGTATGTCCCGCGCTTTTCGGCGGATGGCGCCTCGGTCGAGTTCTTCGCGGCCGGCCGGTTCGAGAAGGTGGCGCTCAGTGGAGGCGCCCCCCTGGTCGTCACCGAAGTCGGCAGTCTGATCGTGGGAAGCACGTGGGCGCCGGATGGAGACATCTTCTTTGCCACTCCCGCCTCCCCCGTTCTCATGCGCGTTTCCGGCGCGGGCGGCCGGGCACGCGCAGCGGCCAGCCTGGACACGGCCAGGGGAGAAACGCTCCAACTCTTTCCCCGGGCACTGCCAGATGGGCGGCACGTGCTCTACCTCAGCTGGGGCCACGGGGGGACCGAAGACGCCCGCATCGGGCTCCTGAACCTGTCCACCGGGCGCACGCGCCGGCTCGACGTGGCCGGCACGTTCCCGCTGGGGATGCTGGACGGGAAGCTGATCTACGCCGACCAGACCGGCACCGTGCTGGCCGTACCGCTCGACATCGCGTCCGGAACCGTGAGCGGCCAGCCGGTCCCGCTGCTCACCGGGGTGGCGACCTCGGCCCGCGGCTCGGCCGTGGCCGCGCTCTCGCCGACGGGGACGCTGACGTACGACGGAGGCGGTCGGGACGCGACCCTCGAGCTGGCGAATGCGGCTGGCGCGACGCCGCTTCTCCCGGATGTCCGGGCCTACTCGACGCCGCGCTATTCCCCGGATGGGAAGACGGTGGCCGTCAGCGTCGCTTCCGGCACCTCGTCGGACATCTGGCTGGGAGACGTCGCATCGGGGAGCCTTACGCGACTCACCAGCGGCGCCGCAGTCAACGAGCGGCCCGAATGGTCTCCCGACGGGTCCCGGGTGATCTTCCGCACGGTCCACGGCGGACGTTCGGCCCTCTGGTGGCAGCCCGCCAATGGGAGCAGCCCCGCCTCACCGCTGCTCGCCGACAGCAACGCGGACTACTTCGAAGGGGTCATGACCCCGGATGGCCGCAGCCTGGTCTTCCAGGTGGACACGGGCCAGTCGGACATCATGGTCCGGAACCTCGAGGGACGCGGCCCGGACCGTCCTCTCGCCGCCACCCCGGCGCAGGAAGACCATCCGCGCGTCTCGCCGGACGGCCGCTGGGTCGCGTACGTGAAGGACGACGGTAGTGGGCCGCAGGTGGTCGTCCAGTCCATATCGGGCGTTGGCGCTCGAGTCCAGGTTTCCGTGCGCGGAGGCGACGAGCCGGTCTGGTCACCGGACGGTCGCAGGATCTTCTACCGAAACGAAGGGAAGTTCATTGTCGCCGAGGTTGCGGCGACGCCGACCTTTCACGTCGTCTCCCAGGCGGACTTCATGGACGACACCTACCTGCCTTCGCCAGTTCCGCACGCCAACTTCGACGTCTCACCGGACGGGAAGTCTCTGCTCGTGGTCAAGGGCGAGCCGGAGCAGTTCATGGTGGTCCACGACTGGGCTGCCGAGGTGAGGACGAAGCTCGCAGGGGCCGAGAAGCGCTGAGATGATCCCCGACCGCCTCGCCGCCGCCCTGGCCGACCGCTACCGCATCGAGCGCGAGCTCGGCGCGGGCGGCATGGCCACGGTCTACCTGGCCGAGGACCTCAGGCACGACCGCAAGGTGGCCATCAAGGTGCTCAAGCCCGAGCTGGCCGCCGTGCTCGGCGCCGAGCGCTTCGTGCAGGAGATCAAGACGACGGCGCAGCTGCAGCACCCGCACATTCTCCCCCTCTTCGACTCCGGCACCGCCGGCGGCTTCCTCTACTACGTCATGCCGTACCTCGAGGGCGAGACCGTTCGCGAGAAGCTCAACCGCGAGACGCAGCTCGGGGTGGCCGAGGCGGTGCGGATCACCACGGAGGTGGCGGACGCGCTCGATTACGCCCACCGCCACGGCGTGATCCACCGCGACATCAAGCCCGAGAACATCCTGCTGCACGACGGCCGGCCCATGGTCATGGACTTCGGCATCGCGCTGGCGGTCTCCGCCGCTGCGGGCGGGCGCATGACCGAGACCGGGCTCTCACTCGGCACGCCGCATTACATGAGCCCGGAGCAGGCGACGGCGGACCGCGACATCACGGCGCGCTCCGACATCTACTCGCTGGCGAGCGTGCTGTACGAGATGCTCGCGGGCGAGCCGCCCCACATGGGCAACTCGGCGCAGCAGATCATCATGAAGATCGTGACGGAGGAGGCGGCGCCGGTCACGAGGCTGCGCAAGTCCGTGCCGCCGAACGTCGCGGCGGCGCTGTCGAAGGCGCTGGAGAAGCTCCCGGCCGATCGGTTCGACACCGCGAGGGAGTTCGGCGAGGCGCTCAAGGACCCGGCGTTCACTGGCCCGTCTGCCGCTCCCGCTGCCTCCGACAGGGTGCGGCGATCACCGGCGGTCACCTATCTCCTCATGGCCGCTTGCGTGGCGCTCGCAGCCCTCTCCGCCTGGTGCTGGCTCCGCTCGCGTCGCACGCCGGTAGCGTGGTTCATCATCGGCTTCCCCACGAATCAGGCGCCGAGCTACTCGGCAGTCGGCACGCACGTGGCCCTCTCCCGTGACGGGGCGATGCTGGCGTACATCAGCGGGCCATCGGGCGACTCGAGGCTGTGGATCAAGCGACGCGATGCCCTGACGGCCGAGCCGATCCCCGGCACCGAGGGCGCGTACGATCCGTTCTTCTCGCCCGACGGGCGACAGCTCGGGTTCATCACCGATCGCAACGGCCGCGCGATGAAGATCGTCAGTCTGGCCGGCGGTCCGCCCCACGCCGTCCCCGCCGCGGCGACCCGCGGGATGGGAACCGGCGGCGCCTGCTGGGCCAGCGACGGCTACATCTACTTCGACGCGGACCTCGGTGGGCTGCAGCGCGTGAAGCCCGACGGCACCGGCCTCGAGACCGTCGTGCCCCTCGATTCGGCGCGGAACGAGACGGGCGTCGCGTGGCCCGAAGTCCTGCCCGACAACAAGGTCGTGGTCTTCCGGCTCCGCCACGGCACCGACGCGCCGGGCGATTTTGCGATCGTCGCGCTTCGGATCGGCACGACGGAGCGCCGCGTCGTGGCGCGAGGCGTGAGCGCGCGTTACGCGTCCGGCCGGCTCCTCTGGGTCACCGCGGACGGCACGCTGCAGGCGGCCCCGTTCGACGAACGGCACCTCGCGCTCACCGGTCCGGCGACCGGGGCCGGATATGGCGTGCGCGTCTATGGAGCCTATGCGGGCGCGGACCTCTCCATCACCGAGAGCGGGGATCTGTACTACGTCGCCGGAGCGGCGGGCGCCGCAACCACCCTCGACTGGGTCACGCGTGACGGCGTTACGCGGCCCGTGGATACGACGTGGAACGAGAGCAGCGAGATCCGGGGGCTCGCGCTCGCTCCGGACGGCAAGGAGGTGGCGCTCGATCTGGCCCGCCCGACGGGGACCGACATCTGGATCAAGCACCTGCCCGCCGGCGCGCTCACGCGGCTGACGCTCGATTCCGCCGCGGACAGTCGGCCCCGGTGGTCCGGCGACGGGCGCGACGTGCTCTTTCTCTCGGAGCGCGTGAAGCCGGCCGCGATCTTCCGGCGACGTGAAGACGGCACCGGCCATGCCGTCCTCGTCGCGCACGCGGACAGGAGCATCACCGAGGCATCCGAGTCGCGGGATGGTCGCTGGCTCGTTGCGCGCACGTCGAGCTCGGAGCGGGGAAACGGCGACATTCTCGCGATGGAAGTCGGCCGGGATACGATGCTGCGACCGATCGTCGCGACCGCCGCGGCGGAGAGCAACCCGGATCTCTCGCCGGATGGCCGGTGGCTCCTGTACGTCTCCACCGCATCAGGACGACGCGAGGTGTACGTGCGTCCGTTCCCCGACGTGAACGGCGGCGTCTGGCAGATCTCCACCGAAGGCGGCGTGGAGCCGCGGTGGTCGCACGCCGGGAACGAGATCTTCTTCAGGGGCCTCGCCTCGCCCGACATGATGGCGGTCGACGTGCAGACGACGCCGGCGTTTCACGCGGGTGCGCCCCACGTGCTGTTTCACACGGACGCCGTAACCGGCCTGGACTACCCGCGCTACGACGTGGCACCCGACGATCGCCGCTTCCTCATGGTTGGACACGGCGGTGACACCGCCCCGCAACTGGTGCGCGTCGAGCACGTTCTCCAGGCTCTCGAGCGCAAGCCCGCACCGTGACCGACGCGTTCGTCCGCCTCGCCGCCGCCCTCGCCGACCGCTATCGCATCGAGCGCGAGCTCGGCGCGGGCGGCGTGGCCACGGTCGCGACCTGGCCCTTTCCCTATTCCGCCAGCGCCAGCCCCGCCTCCACCAGGCGCTCGAAGTCGCCGCCGTCCGATGTGGCGAGCTCGGCGCCGGAGACGATCGCCGTGCCCCCGATGATGCAGTCCGGGAAGCTGCCCCGCCTGCGACCGGCGTGGTTGAAGAGACGCGCCGCCTCGGTCACCTCGGCCGTGCCGACCGGCACATGCATGGGGGCGATGCGGGCCGCGATGGCTTCATCCGCTTCGGCGAGGGGGCCACACAGGAACTCGCCCCAGACGAACGCCGAAATGGCAACCGGACGGCGCGCTCCAAGCCAGCCGCGGAGTCGCGCCGACTCCGCCGAGCCCGGAACGAGCGCGCGGATGAGAAAGCTGGTATCGAGATGAATGGCCCGCGCCGCCGGCGCGATCACCGCCCGCCGGCCTGCCGCTCCGCCCGGATCTCGCGGATCCAGGCCTCGGCCTTCTCTTCCGTCAGCCCCAGTCGCGCCTGCAGCTCGTCCAGCGCGGCAATGGCGTTGGAGGCGGCGTCCGCCTCTTCGATGATCGCGGCCGTGTTCACGATGCGCCGCACGACCTCGGACTTGGACACGCCCCAGCGCTCGGCGAGCTCATCGAGTGCCGCCACCGTCTCGGGGTCGAGCGCGAAGGTGGTCCGTATCGTCATCCTGGCCATGCCGAAAGTTATGGCCATAACAACCCCTCCGCAAGGAACGCGGTTCCGCCAGCGCAGAAGGATCGGGATACCGGCGGGGCGGGTCCATGGCGCAGTGGGACGGGACGAGCCGCCGGGCGGTAACATCAACCAAGTGGAGGACTGCAGATGAGGAAGCGGATCGTGTGGACGGCGGGCCTACCGGCCCAGGTGGCGCTGCTGACGGTGCCGGCAGCCATGCTGATCACCCTGACGGCCGCCGCGCCATTGACCGCGCAGCAGCATCCCAAGTCCCGGGCCGATACGGCCGCCGCGGACACCGTCGTCGCCCCGCACACCGACTTCCGGCTCACCGATCTGCGCCGGCTCGTCCAGGTGGGGAGTCCCGAGATCAGCCCTGACGGCAAGCGGATTGCCTACGTGGTCACGCGCCAGGACTGGAAGGACGACAAGGCGCGCCGCGAGCTCGACCTGGTGGACGTGGCCGACGGCGCCACGCGTCCCCTTACCTACCGGCGCGACGGCGTGGGCTCGCCGCGCTGGTCGCCCTCCGGCAGTCGGCTCGCCTTCGTGGCCCCGGACACAGCCACCAAGAAGGGGCAGATCTGGGTGCTCAGCATGGCCGGCGGCGACCCGGTCCGGCTCACCGACTCGAAGACCGGCATCTCGGCATACTCGTGGAGCCCGGACGGGCGCACCATCGCCTACATCGCGCAGGACACGGTACCGGATCCCAAGGCCATCAAGCACCACGAGGACGCGTTCCAGATCACGCTGAACAACTACCAGATCCGCAAGGCCCCCCAGCCGTGGCACCTCTGGATCGTTCCGGCAGACGGCGGCAAGGCCAGGCGCCTGACCGCGGGGAGCTGGAGCCTCGAGACCGTCCCCGGCGGCGCGGCGCCGCCGGCGTGGAGCGCGGACGGGAAGTCGCTTGTCGTGGTGCGGCATCCGGGCGTATGGTTCGGAGACGCCTACCGTTCCACCCTCATCCGCGTGGACACCGCCGCCGCCGCCGACTCCACGCCGGCCCTGGCCGTCGGCGCGCCCGACACTGCGGCTACGCGCGTTGGCACGACCGGCGACACCCTCTTCGCGGGCGAGGGCGCGGGCGATCCCCGCGTCGCACCGAAGGGCGCGGCCCTGGCCTTCCAGCGCGCCCGCGGCGGCGACATGAACAACGGGAACGCCGTCTATGTGGCGGAGGACGGCAAGGTGCGCGACGCAACCGCGGACATGGCACGCGACATCGGCGCCTTCGCCTGGCTCCCCGACGGCCGCTCGTTCCTGCTCACCGGCGCGCTCGGCGGCCGCTCGGTCCTGTGGCTGAAGCCGGAGGACGGCGCGGCCCGCGTGCTCGACCTGGGCGGCGTACAGCCGGCGGGCACGCCGAGCGTGGCCGAGAATGGCGCGGTGGCCTTCGTCGGCCGGGCGGCAGATCAGCCCGGGCAGCTGTACTACCTGGCGTCGCCTGACGCGAAGCCGAAGCAGCTCACGCACGTCAACGCGTTCCTCGACTCGATGCACCTGGCACGCGTCAACACCATCGCGTGGCGTGGGCCTGGCGGGTTCTCCGAGGACGGCGTGCTCAACTACCCGGCCGACTACGTGAAGGGGACGAGATTGCCGCTGGTGCTGGTCATCCACGGCGGGCCCGAGGGCGCCTCGACGGCGACGTTCTCGCCTCTTCCCCAGCTCCTGGCCGCGCACGGCTACCTTGTCTTCGAGCCCAACTACCGGGGAAGCATCAACCTGGGCGACGGCTATCAGCACGCCATCTACCGCAACACCGGCCAGGGTCCGGGCGAGGACGTCATGGCCGGGCTGGCCGCGGTCGAGAGGCTGGGCGTGGTGGACACCAGCCGCATCGCCGTCTCGGGCTGGTCCTACGGCGGCTACATGACCACGTGGCTGACCGGCCACTACCATCCGTGGAAGGCGGCCGTGGCCGGCGCCGCGCTCACCGACTGGGTCATGGACTACACCATCGCCTTCTACCAGAAGGGCGACCTGTACTTCTTCGGCGGCTCGCCGTGGGCGAAGGAGTACTGGGACATCTGGCGCGAGCAGTCGCCCATCCAGTACGCGCGCAACGTGACCGCGCCCACCCTCGTCATGGGCGACGTCGGCGATCCCAACGTTCCCATCGTCAACAACCTCGAGTGGTACCACGCACTTCGCGACAACGGCGTCGAGACCGAGTTCTGGGCGTACCCCGCCGACTCCCATTTCCCCGGCGACATTGTGCGCCAGACCGATGTCTACCGCCGCTGGATCGACTGGATGGACCGACACCTGAAGGAACCGGTGAAGGCGGCACCGAAGCCGTGAGCTTCGATGCCGAGGTCTGTCGCAGGAGGAGGCGATGGCTGATGCCAGTGGCCGCCTGAGCGCCGCCCTCTCGGGCCGCTACGGCATCGAGCGCGAGCTCGGTGAGGGCGGGATGGCCACGGTGTATCTGGCCGAAGACCTGAAGCACCGCCGGATGGTGGCGCTGAAGGTGCTCAAGCCGGAGCTGGCCGCGCTGGTGGGCGCGGACCGCTTCCTGACGGAGATCGAGACCACCGCCAACCTGCAGCACCCCCACATCCTGCCGCTCTTCGACTCGGGCGAGGCGGATGGATTCCTGTACTACGTGATGCCCTGGATCGAGGGCGAGTCGCTCCAGGGGCGACTCGACCGGGAGCACCAGCTTCCGATCGGTGAGGCGCTCGCGATCGCGGAGAAGGTGGCCGCGGCGCTGCAGTACGCGCACGAGCAGGGGGTGGTGCACCGGGACATCAAGCCGGATAACATCCTGCTCTCGCGGGGCGAGCCGCTCGTGGCCGACTTCGGCATTGCGCTGGCGGTGAGCCACGCCAGAGGCGGGCGCCTCACCGAGACCGGGCTCAGCGTGGGCACGCCCCACTACATGAGCCCGGAGCAGGCCGCGGGCGAACGAGAGATCGATCCAAGATCGGACGTGTACTCACTGGCCTGCGTGCTGTACGAGATGCTCACCGGGCAGCCGCCCTTCGGCGGCACCACCGGCCAGGCGGTGCTCGCGCGCATCCTGACCGGAGAGCCCGATCGGCCCACCGCGCACCGACGCAGCGTCCCGGCCCACGTGGAGGCGGCGCTGCTCAAGGCGCTCGAGCGCCTTCCAGCCGACCGCTTCGCCAGCGCGGCGGCCTTCGCCGCGGCCCTCGAGAACCCGTCCTTCGGCGCGGACGCCCGCCGCCCCGCAGGAGCCGGCGCCGCCACCGCCGCGCCGCGGAGCTCGCCCGGGCGCCGGCTGCTTCCCTGGGCGATCGCGGTCCTCGCGGTGGCAGTCGCCGTGGCGTCAACCGTCTTCCGGCGCGGCGGTCCCGACCGCCATCCGCTCCGTGTCGATCTCATGCCGCCCGCGGGCACGGAGTTCTCCGAGTTCCGGTTTGCGGCTCTGTCTCCCGACGGGTCGAAGCTCGCGTTCGTCGGACTCCGTCCGGCCGGCGGGCGTGTGCTCTGGATCCGCGACCTCGAGAGCGGCCGCACGGATTCCCTTCACGCCGCCAGCGGCGCTCAGGCCCCGTTCTGGTCCCCCGACGGCAAGGCCATTGGCTACTTCGCCGCGGGGAACCTGCGGCGCATCCAGGCCGATGGCACCGCCGCGCAGTCGCTGTGCGACACTCCCGATGTCGGTGGCTCCTGGAGCAGCCGCGGCGCGATCGTATTCACCCGTCTCGGGCACCCCATGACCGTGGCTGCCGGCGGCGGCGCGTGCACGCCGGTGCGCGGCGCGTGGACGGACTCGTCGAAGACCGTCACTGAACCCGCCTGGCTCCCCGACGGCATCCACTTCGCCGCCACGGACGGGGGCATCAACATCGTGGTGAGCGACGTGGCCGGCGACGCGCCGCGGCTCATGATCGCCGATGCCGGTGACGTGCACTTCGTCGCGCCAGATCTCATCGTCTTCGCCAAGGGCAGCCCGGGGGGCGCCGATATCGTTGCCCAGCATTTCGAGCCCGGGACCCTCGCCCTCGTCGGCTCACCCACGACGCTCGCCCACGACGTCCGAGCGGCCAGCGGCGTCACCTCCTACGCCGTCACGGATAGCGCGCTGGTCTACCTGCATGCGACCCGCACGGACCAGGGGCCGCTCGTCGTCGACGAGCGCGGGGTCATCGTGGACAGCATCGCCCAGCAGGGGTCCTGGACCTTGCGCCTGGCCAACGGCCATCCCCTGCTGGCGCTGGCGGGCGACGGCGTCTGGGAGTACGACCTCGAGCGCCGCACCGCCGTTGTCGTGAGAGGCGCGAGCGCCATGTACGCATTCCCTGTGTGGAGCCCGGACGATACGATCCTCGCGGTCGCGCGCTGGAGCCCGCACTGCGCCGTGAGCCTGCTGCGGCTTCGATCCGGAACGGACACGATCATCGTCAACGAGCGGGAATCGCACCGCCGCCTGCTCTGTTCCTCCCCGAGCGACTGGACGCGGGACGGCCGCTTCCTCGTCCTGACGATGATTCCCGCAGGTTCTCCGGACCACGGAGAGATCTGGACCTACGAGCCGGCCACGGGGAAGCTCGACAAGCTCGTCGCCGTGGATGGGGCGGCCTCGGCAGGCGTGGTATCGCCCGACGAGCGCTGGCTGGCCTACGTCTCCGACGAGACCGGTGAGCTGGAGGTATACGTGCGCCCCTTCCGCAGCGCGGGCGCCGCCGTGCGCGTGTCAACCCGCGGCGGCGGCAACCCGCGCTGGAGCGGCGACGGCCGCGCGCTCTTCTACATCGCGCCGGACGGATGGGTCGTGCGCGTGCCGGTCCCGGCGGGGCCCGACCTGCGCCCGGGATCGCCGGAAGCCCTGTTTGCCGCCCCGCGGTGGAGCATCCGGCTGTTCGCGGATCAGGCTGGCGGACAGCAGCAGACGACCCCCTTCGACGTGAGCGCCGATGGCAAGCGCTTCTTCGTGCGCCAGCGCAGCGAGACGACGCAGGCGGGCAACCTGGTCCTGGGCTGGCGTGCCCTGCTGGGCGAAAAGGCCGAGCCATGACCCAACGACCGGCGGCCCACGGACGGGTGTCGTACACTTGCGCCGCGCTGGAGCGATGAGCACTGCCGGCGACTGGCCGCGCCTCGTCCACCGCGCGCTCGCGGACGCCGGCATCACTCAGGTCGCCTACGTCCCCGACGCCGGCCACCGCCGCCTCATCGAGCTCTGCCACGCCGACCCCGCCATGCGGGCCGTGCCCCTCACCTCCGAGGAGGAGGGCGTGGGCCTCGCCGCCGGCGCCTGGCTCGGCGGCGCCCGCGCCGTCGTCCTCATGCAGTCCAGCGGCGTGGGCAACCTCCCCAACGCGCTCGCCATGGCGCAGGAGTGCGCCTTCCCCCTCGTCATCCTCGTCACCATGCGCGGCGAGGACGGCGAGACAAACCCATGGCAGGTGCCGATGGGCCGCGCCACCGGCCCGCTGCTCGAGGCCATGGGCGTCGAGGTCCGCCGCGTAACCGATCCAGGCGACGTCGCCGCCGCCGTCCGCCACGCGCTCGACCGCGCCTTCGCGGCCGAGAGTTCCCTGGCCGTCCTCATCGCCCAGCACATCATCGGCGTGAAGCAGTTCGCGGGCGAGGCGGCAAGGTGAGCCGGGACCTCGGGGCGACGGCAGCGGCAGCGGCGCCCGGCGGGGCAGGCGCGACGGCTGCAACCGCGCCCCCCGGCGAGGCAGGCCCCGGCAGCGTCACCGCAGGCAGCGCGGCCATCCTCCAGCGCCGGGACGTCGTGGCCACGCTGCTCGCCGAGCGCGGGCCGCTCCTCGTCGTGGCCGGCCTTGGCGCCCCGGCCTGGGACGCGGCCGCCGCCGGCGATCACCCGCTCACCTTCCCGCTCTGGGGCGGGATGGGCCAGGCCGCCATGCTCGGCCTCGGCCTCGCCCTCGCCCGCCCCGACCGCCGCGTTCTCGTCCTCACCGGCGACGGCGAGATGCTCATGGGCCTCGGCGCCCTCGCCACCATCGCCGTGCAGCGCCCGCCGAACCTGGCGGTCGTCGTGCTCGACAACGAGCGCTATGGCGAGACCGGCATGCAGCCCACTCACACCGCCCACGGCGTGGACCTCGCCGCGGTCGCGACCGCGTGCGGGTTCGCGGCCGCGGCGACGGTGAGGAGCGCCGGGGAGGTCGCCGCGCTCCGCGTCGCCGTCCACGAGGCGGACGGGCCGATTCTCGCCGTGGTGAAGGTCGCCGCGGAGGCGTTGCCGCTGGTGCTGCCGCCCAGGGACGGCAGGCTGCTGAAGGAGCGCTTCCGGCGGGCGCTCGGGCCCGCATCGCGCTGAGCCCGCCGGGGCGAAGTCGTGAACTGCACCCCGCCGTCCTTCGCGTGGCCACCGGGGCCAATTGACGGCTTGTGGCGCCGCCAAGTCAGTCCCGGCAGGCCCGCCGGACCGCGCCGGGGTCAAATCCACTGGTCCCGCTCGTGCGAGGTTGCCCCAACTCCGGACGGAGTCGGCGTTGGGGAAGCGTTCACGTCGCCCCCGCCGCAGCGGGCCTGGAAGCTACGAGGCCCGGTCGGCCTCCGCCCCGCCGGGACGCTTCGAGGTCTCGTCGCCCGCCGGCCGACCGGGACGCTTCGAGGTCTCGTCGCCCGCCGGGCGGTCGAGCCTACGGGACCAGGGCCTGCGCGAGCCGGGCCACCGTGGCCAAGCGCCCGTCGTTGAGGTCCGTCCAGGTGAAGCGCAGCACACGGTATCCCGCGGCCGTCAGCTCGGCGTCCCGCCGGCGGTCGTTGACGAAGGCGCGCCTCGAGGAGTGAAATGCATATCCATCCACCTCCGCCACGACGCGCGCGCTCCGCCATGCGAAATCCACCTCGTGGCCGAGCACCCTCACGTTGAGCTCCGGGCGGGGCAGGCTGGCGCTCCGCGTGATCTCGAGTAGCCTCTCCTCCGCTTCGGAGCGCGTGAAGGACAGGCGCCCTTCGACGTCCAGTAGCTGCCGCAGCAGTGGCGCCCCGCGATGCTTCGGGTGTCGCTCGACCATCAGCCGCACGTCCTTACGAGTGACGAGGCCCATGCGCAGCGCCCTGGCCAGCGCCTGCTCCACCTCCCGGGAAGGGAGCGTCTCCGCGATGTCGAGCAGCGTCCGGGCAGGGGTCGTCACCGGAATACCCTCGCGAATCGTCACCTCGTCCGCCCACACGTCACGCCGGCGGTGGATCCGGACCCCTTTGAGTCAACGTCGCTTTCGGCGTGGCACGGTCACCTCCACGGTTGGGCGAGCGGCGGCGTCCAGCACGCCCTGCATTGCCGCCGCGCTCATGTGACTGATCCTGCCTTCCGGGCCACACGCGAGCGTCGCGGCCGCTTCCGCGGCACATTCGGCCGGCAGCGGGCCGATCTGGTAGACGCCGCGCCACAACACCACGACGCGTCCCGCGCGTACCATTCCGTCGATCGTATGGGCCGTCAGTCCGCGGCCCAGGAGCTGCGCGCGCGTCGCCACCCCATGCTGTGAGGCACCCAGCTCCCGCAGGATGCCTTCGACCTCCACCCGCGTGCTCATCCGTTCAAGTTTTCCATTTCTCACCGCTCCTCGCCGTTCCCCGCCTCGGCTCCGCTGCGGGCCGCGCGTCGGCAACTCCACCCCGGCAACCCCGGTCGGATCCTCGAGGCGCACTTGGCCGCTTCCAGTGCGGGTAGACCGTCCCCAAGAAGCGGTTGGATGACGGCGGGGCCGCCCCCACGCGCCATAGCAACGCCAAGTGGGCCCCGTTCCCGGTGATCTCTGCGACGGGGCATGGTCAACGGCGCACCGGAACCCACTCCGATACGCTCATCTCGCCAACGCGCCCGGGCGCCATCCTCCGCGTTGCCAGTCGGCACCCCCGCCAGCCGGCACCCCGCCAGCCGGCACCCCGCCAGCCGGCACTCCGCCAGTCGGCACCCCCGCCAGTCGGCACCCCGCCAGCCGGCACTCCGCCAGTCGGCACCCCCGCCAGCCGGCACCGCCAGCCGGCACTCTGCCAGTCGGCACCCCGCCAGCCGGCACCGCCAGCCGGCACCGCCAGCCGGCACTCCGCCAGCCGGCACCGCCAGCCGGCACTCCGCCAGCCGGCACCCCGCCAGCCGGCACCGCCAGCCGGCACGCCGCCAGCCGGCATCCGCCCGCCGGCACTTACGGCCCGGCACCCGCCCACCGGCACGTACGACCCGGCATCCGCCCGCCGGCACGTACGACTCGGCCCCCTGCCCGCCGACACACCGCCAGCCCTGAGGCCCCAGGATCGTGCGGCGGCCGGGGCAGAGCCATGGCCATCCGGGTCATGTTCGGCACGCCTGTACTCGCGCCGGTCAGGTCGTGCAAGATGTGCGTCTTGACACCAAGTGTGGTAACACCTATATTCTCGCCATGACTGAAACGCTTCGTGACGAGATCCGCCAGCGCCGCCCGTTCCAGAGCCTCGAGCAGGAGGCGCACCTCAACGTCGTCCGCACGGCGGCGGTCTTGAGCGATGCCTTCGAGCAGATGCTCCGGCCGGCGGGCATCAGCGCCACGCAGTACAACGTGCTGCGCATCCTCCGCGGCGCGGAGCCGGAGGGGCTCTGCCGCAACGAGCTGCGCGACCGGATGCTCACCCGGATGCCGGATGCGACACGCCTGCTCGACCGCCTGGAGGCCGCCGGCCTGGTCACCCGCGCGCGAGAGGCCGAGGACCGGCGCCTGGTCACCGCCCATATAACGGAGCGGGGCCGCTCGCTGCTGGATGAGCTCGACGCGCAGGTCGCCGCCGAGCACCGGCGGCGCCTCGGACACATGGACGAGAACGACCTCCGCACGCTCGTGACCCTGCTCGGCCGCGTGCGGCAGGCCCAGTGACGTTGGTCGTACCGCGTTTCGTCTTGGCATATCGCGTGTTGTAACACCAAGTGTCGTACCGCTGAATGCGACACCCAGCAACCGATCAGGAGACCTTCCTATGTCGCTATTCCAGGCTCCAACCGCCCGCCGGCACGATGCCGGACTGGGGATCCTGCGCGCCACCGTCGGCGCGATCTTCGTCGCGCACGGCGCGCAGAAGCTGTTCGTCTACGGCTTCGCCGGCGTGTCTGGCGCCTTCGCTCACATGGGCGTCCCGCTGGCGGGCGTGGTCGGCCCGGCGGTCGCGCTGCTGGAGTTCTTCGGCGGTCTGGCGCTCGTGCTCGGCCTTCTCACCCGCCTCGCCGCGCTGGGCCTCGCGCTGGACATGCTGGGGGCGATCCTGCTGGTGCACCTCAAGGCGGGCTTCTTCCTGCCGGGCGGGGCGGAGTTCGCGCTCTCGCTGCTCGGCGCCTCAAGCCTGCTGGCCCTTTCCGGCGGCGGCGCCTTCTCGGTAGATGCCCGGCTCGGGCGAGGGGCGGAGGGTCGGGAGATGGAGGCGCCGGCATCACTGCCTGCGGCGACGCGGCGTGCCGCCT
Source organism: uncultured Gemmatimonadales bacterium (assembly GCA_963708135.1). Classification (GTDB taxonomy): domain Bacteria; phylum Gemmatimonadota; class Gemmatimonadetes; order Longimicrobiales; family RSA9. The sequence goes on from OY970192.1 coordinate 4,898,409, forward strand.
GATTCGGGCGCGAAGCACCGTGCTGGAGGCTGGAAATTCGTTGCTGGGGTGGCGGCGACGAGGGCGGCGCGGGCAGCGGCGCCATCCTCGTGGGTCGAGAAGGGCTGGATCGCGCGTCCCATCGAGGTCATGACCTGCGTTGCCAGGCGCTGCAGAGCCCAGTAGCGAAGCTTCTGGTTGGTGACCACGAGGGTGATGGTCGCGTTGTGGGTGGGGCCCCCGCGGGAGGCGGATCCTCCCCCTGCGGCGCCATCCACGGCGGGCTCACGGGATGATGGCGCTCCACCCGCGAAGGCGACGGCGCTCACTCACGGCGTCTCGTAGCCGCGCTCGGCATACGGGACGTTAATGGTTCCCGGGGCGCCGCCGCGCACGTCGGCCGCCGCCACGTTCGAGGACCGGCTCATTGCGGAGGCATCGGGGTTGACCAGCAAAGGCGTCCTCAGGACGCGGCGCTGCCAGCCGAGGTGCTGGCCGTGATCGGGACGGGCGCGGCGTCGCGGGCCGAACGCGGCGATGTGGCCGCGCAGACACCGATCGTCACCGCGAGATTGAGAGCCAGCGCCAGGAAGCCGGCGTTCAGGCCCATGAAGGGATCGCGTCCTGACAGCATCAGGAAGGCGGCAGCGGCGATACCCACGGCCAGGCCCGAGAACACCCCGACGGCGTTGGCCCGGCGCCAGAAGAGCCCCAGGACCACGCCCGGGAAGAACTGCGCGACGCCGGCGTAACCTACGAGCAGAAGCGCCACGATCGTCTTCGAGTTCATGAGCGCCAGAACCACGGCCACGCCCATGATCACGACGGCGGCCCGCCGCGCCAGAGTGGCCACCTCCATGTCGCTCATGCCGGGCGCGAACAGCGGGCGGTAGAGGTTCTTGGCGAACAGGGTCGAGGCGGTCAGCGTCAGGATGGCCGAAGGCACCATCGCCGTGAGCGCCCCTGCTCCGCCCACGATGCCCAGCAGCCAGGGCGGGAACGTCTGCCGGACGAGCGTCAACAGGGAAAGGTCCCCGTTCGAGAGTCCCGGAACGACCAGCACGGCGGCGAAGCCGGCGAACAGGAGGAAGGGCAGCGTGAGCGAGTAGAGCGGCATGACCACGGCATTCCGGCGCAGGGTGTCCGCGCTCCGGGCCGTGAAGCTCGCGCCGAAGAGGTGCGGCCAGCAGAACCCTCCCAGCGCCGTGAGGAGCACCGTCGAGATGTACCAGCTGTGCCCCTGCGTCGTGGTGGCGCCCGGCATGGTGAGGTGCGAGGGGCTGGCGTGGATCAGCGCCCTGAACATGGGCCCGATCCCGCCGAACCAGTGGAGCGGCACGACGATGCCGATGACGAGCGCGGCGCCGAGCATCAGCAGGTCCTTCAGCACGCCCACCCAGGCCACGGCGCGGATCCCGCTCGCAAAGACGAAGGCCGCCACCAGGACCGCGCCGATGACCAGCGCGCCGGTGCGGCCGATGGCGCCGTAGCTCGACGCCTCCACGATGATCCCCATCCCGGCCAGCTGCAGCTCCAGGTACGGAATCGTGAACACCACTCCCGCCAGCGCGACCAGGGCGGCCAGCGCCACGCTGCCGTAGCGTTGGCGGAAGTAGTCCGACTCGGTCTGCAGGCCGTGCTCCCGCGCCACCTCCCACACCGGCGGCAGGACGAAGAACATCACGACGTAGGCCAGCGTGATGTAGGCCAGGATGTAGAGGGTCGGTCCTCCGCGGGAGTACGCCCAGCCGCTCGCGCCAAGGAAGGAGAACGTGGTGTAGACCTCGCCCGCCATCAGGAGCCACACCAGCACCACCCCGAAGCCCCGCCCGGCCACCGTCCACTGCTCCAGGTCCATCTCCCGGTGCGCGCCCGCCCGAAAGCCGATGAACGAGCCCAGGAGGATGATGGCGAGAATGATGACCAGCGCCGTGGCCGGGGCGCTCATCGCGACTCCTCCGGCGGGCCGCGTCGACTGTCATCGGGCGGCCGGCGCTCCGCGGCTGCCTCGGGCTCACCGACCCCGTCCCGCTCCTCGCCCGTCCGACGCTCCAGCCGGTACGCGCCCCACATGCACACCGGGGCGAGCACCATCCACAGCATGAGCCAGAAGATGTTGAACGGCAGGCCCGCCACCACCGGGTGGATCCGATCCCAGACGCCGACCGTGAAGCAGATGGCGATGAAGGGGATCAGGCCGAGCGCGAGCGCCGGCCAGGAGGGTCTTCTCATGCCGGTCACGTGGTCAGCTCCATGGCACGCGGCCCACAGGTTCTCGGAGGGATTCAGGCGAACGTACGCCCCGAAACGCGCATCGGCAAGCCGACACGCCGGGCCCGCCGCGACTCTCAATCCACGAACGTGTTCCGACTCAGCCGCCCCCGGCACGCGTCCTCATGAGGTCGTACCAGAGGCACGTGAGCTGCTCCGGGTGCGCGCGGACCAGGTCCAACCGAGCACCGAAGTTCGGCCCCCCGGGGTTCGGCCCTTGCGTGGGGCGGCCGGCCATGATCCTCCGTCCGGCCGACCGGGGGGCGTCCGCCGATCGCCTGGCCAACGCGTTGAAGGCCACCGCGACCCGGTCGTTGCCGATCTCGAGATGTTCGACCTGGTCTGGCGCACCGAGGACCGCTTCGGGTGCCGCAGTCGGGTGCCGCAGTCGGGTGCCGCAGTCCGGGTGCCGCAGTCGGGTGCCGCAGTCCGGGTGCCGCAGTCGGGTGCCGCAGTCCGGGTGCCGCAGTCCGGGTGCCGCAGTCGGGTGCCGCAGTCCGGGTGCCGCAGTCGGGTGCCGCAGTCGGGTGCCGCAGTCGGGTGCCGCAGTCGGGTGCCGCAGTCGGGTGCCGCAGTCGGGTGCCGCAGTCGGGTGCCGCAGTCGGGTGCCGCAGTCGGGTGCCGCAGTCGGGTGCCGCAGTCGGGTGCCGCATCCCGGGTCCCGGGTCCCGGGTCCCGGTCCCGGTCCCGGACCCGGGCCCGGGCCCGGGCCCGGACCCCCCCTCATTCCCTCCCCTGCCACCACACGGTCCCCCCCAGCAGCGCCAGAAGCACCACCAGGATCCCCGTGGCCACCACGTTGATCTGCGCCGGGAACGCGGCCCGCCGCGCGCCGTAGACGTAGAGCGGGTACGTGACGCGCGTGCCGGCGTTGAAGAGGGTGATGATGAAGTCATCGAGCGAGAGGGCGAAGGTGAGCAGCGCGGCCGCCGCGATGCCCGGGGCGATGAGCGGCAGCGTGACCCTCGTCGCCACGCGGAGCGGCCGGGCGCCGAGGTCCATGGCGGCCTCCTCCAGGCGCCAGTCGAAGCCGCGCAGCCGCGCGCGAACGGTGATCGCCACGTAGCTGATCGAGAACATGATGTGCGCCACGACAATGGTGCCGAAGCCGGTCGGGATGCCGAGCTCGAGGAAGAGCGAGAGCAGCGAGGAGCCGAGCACCACCTCCGGCACCGCGAGCGGCAGGATGAGCAGCAGGCTCACGAGCCCGCTGCCGCGGAACCGGTAGCGGGTGAGCGCGAGCGCGACGAGGGTGCCGAGCACGGTCGCCACCGACGTCGCCACCGCGGCCACCTCAACGCTGAGCCTGAGCGCGTCCACCAGCGCCGGGTACTCGAAGGGCGCCAGCCACGCGTGCAGCGAGAAGCCCTTCCAGACGAAGTTGAACTTGCCGACCGGGGCGTTGAAGCTGTACAGCACGACCACGAAGATCGGCAGGAACAGGTACAGCAGCACCGCGAGGGCGACGCCATCCAGCAGCCTCCCCGGCCAGCGCGCGCCCACGGCACCCGCAGGGCCCGCGGGCCTCGCGCCAGCTGCGGGACCCGCGGCGCCCGCGGCACCACCGGGCGCCCGCGCCGACGCTGCCGTCCTCACGCCAGGTCCTCCGTCCCGAGGAAGCGCGTGTACATGCCCACCAGCGTGAGGATGATCGCCACCAGCACGACTGAGAGCGACGCCGCGAGGGCGTAGTCCTGCACCACCAGGAACCGCACCTGCACGACCGAGCCGATCATCTGCTGGTTCGGGCCGCCCAGCAGCTCGGCGTTGACGAAGTCGCCGGCGGCGGGGATGAACGTGAGCAGCGTGCCCGCGAACACGCCGGGTAGCGAGAGCGGGAGGACCACGCGAAGGAAGGCCCGACGCGCGTCGCAGTACAGGTCCTGCGCCGCCTCCACGAGCCTCCGATCGATCTTCTCCAGGCTGACGTAGATCGGCAGGATCATGAACGGCAGGAAGTTGTAGGTCAGCCCGCCCACCACCGCCCAGACCGTGTCCAGCAGCCGCCCCTGCGGCGGCAGCAGGTGCAGCCCCCCGAGCAGCGCCACGGCCGGCCCGCCGTCGTTCAGGATCGTCTTCCACGCGAAGGTGCGAACCAGAAACGTGACGAAGAAGGGCAGCGCCACGAGCCCGAGCAGGAGGTTCTTCAGCCGGCCCGAGCGGAAGGCGATCACGTACGCCAGCGGGTAGCCCAGGAGGAGCGCCAGCGCCGTGGCGGCGCCAGCGTAGCCAAAGCTCCGCGCAATGTGCCCGCCGTACTGCGTGAACGCACGCGCGTAGGCCATCCACCACGCGCCGCTGCCGGCGCCGAACGACGTCCGGATCAGCGCGCCCACGGGCACGACGCAGAAGGCGACGAGCCAGAGCACCCCCGGCGCGATCAGCAGCCAAGGCGCGAGCCGCCGGCGCCGATCCGGCCGGGCCGCGGCCCGGCGTCCCTCCACGGCGTCCCGCACGACGGTCGCCACGCCGCTCAGACGCCCATGGCGCGGTAGAAGAGGCGGTTGTAGCTGCGGTCCTCCTCGTCGCTCAATGCCCGGAAGTCATGCAGCCGCGCGCGCAGCGCGGGACCCGGGTTGACGAGGGGATTCCTCGCCAGCGCCGGCGCCGTCCTCGCCAGCTCGCGCCCCGTGCCCGCGACCGGCGAGATGTAGAGCGTGGCCTCCACGATGCGCGCGGCCACCGCCGGCTGGTAGACGTAGTTCATCCAGGCCATCGCCACCCTGACCCGGTGCGACGGCGCCGGGATGAACATGCAGTCCGAGAACCACATCCCGCCCTCCTCCGGCACCACGAACCCAAGGTCCGGGTTGTCCTGGGCCAGCCCGGCCGCGTCGCCGGAGTATGCCACCGCCACGGCGATGTTGCCGCTGGCCAGGTCCTCCGTGTAGTCGTTGCCGGTGAAGGCGCGGATCTGCCCGTTCTCGCGGTAGCGCTGCACCAGCGCGCACGCCGCGTCGACGTCCGCCATCGTCGCGCGCTCCGGCGCACGGCCGTTGGCCAGCATCACGAGGCCGAGCGTGTCGCGCATCTCCGTGAGCATCGTGACCCGGCCGCGAAAGCGCGGGTCGAACAGATCCCGCATCCCCGTCAGGTCCCGCCCCGTCCTGCGCCGATTGTACGCCAGCCCCGTCATCCCGGACATCCACGGCACCGTGTACCTCCGGCCCGGATCGAAGGACGGGTGCCGCAGCTCCGGCAGCAGCCGCGCCTTGTCCGGGAACGCCGCATTGTCCAGCGGCCGGCACCACCCCAGCCGGATCATGCGCCCGACCATCCAGTCCGTGAGCACGACCACGTCCCGCTCGATGCTCTGCCCCCGCGCGAGCGCCGGCGCCACCTTCGCGAAGTACGCGTGCGTGTCGTTCACGTCTTCCGTGTAGCTCGCGTGGATGCCGGTGGCGTTCTCGAATAGCCTCGTCGTGGCCGAGTCGATGTAGAGCGGCCAGTTCGAGATGCGTACCGCATGCGACGCATCCGCCGCCGCCTCGCCGGCGATCGCCTCCCGCTCGCCGCGGCGGCACCCGGCCAGCAGCGGCCCGCCCAGGGCGAGGCCGCCGGCCAGCCGTGCGCCGCGAGCGAGAAAGCGGCGGCGGTTCACGGCGGCAGCAGCCGCGCGGCGGACGCGTCCCACGCCACCCACGCCGCCGCGCCGGGCGGAAGTGTCTCCCCGGCGGCATCCGCGGCGACGTGCGCCACGATCTCCGTGCCGTCCGCCGCGCGCAGCTCGAGGCGCAGGAGCGCGCCCTGGAAGATCGAAGCGGCCACGGTGACGGGGATCGCCATGCCGCCGACGGGCGGCTCGGCGGTGACGCGGACGCGCTCCGGGCGGACCGCGACGACCACCGCCTCATCGGCTCCGAGGGGCCGGGTACCCGCGGCCGCGGGGATGCGGAGACCGCCGGGGATCGTGACGGTGGCTCCGTCGCCCGCAACGGTTTCCACGCGGGCCGGGATCAGGTTGGCGGTGCCGATGAAGCTCGCCACGAAGACGCTGGCCGGCTCGTCGTAGATCTCGCGCGGCGAGCCGATCTGCTCCACGCGCCCGCCATTCATGACCGCGATACGGTCCGACATGGTGAGCGCCTCGTCCTGGTCGTGCGTCACGTGCACGAACGCGATCCCGACCTCGCCCTGGATGCGCTTGAGCTCGAGCTGCATGGCCTTGCGGAGCTTCAGGTCCAGCGCGCCGAGCGGCTCGTCGAGAAGCAGCGCCCGCGGACGGTTCACCAGCGCGCGGGCCAGCGCCACGCGCTGCTGCTGGCCGCCCGAGAGCTGCGCCAGCTTTCGTCCACCCAGCTCCTCGAGCCGCACCACCGCCAGCATCTCGCGCACCCGCCGGTCCACCTCCGCCGCGGCCAGCCGCTGGCTGCGCGGCCCGAACGCCACGTTGTCGGAGACCGTCATGTGCGGGAAGAGCGCGTACTGCTGGAAGACGGTGTTCACGCCGCGCCGGTACGGCGGCACGCGCGAGACATCGCGCCCGTCGAGCAGGACCCGCCCCGCGGACGGCTGCTCGAACCCGGCGATCATGCGCAGCGTCGTCGTCTTGCCGCAGCCGCTCGGACCGAGCAACGAGAAGAACTCGCCGGCGCCGATCGAGAAGTCCGCGTCCTCGACCGCCACGAAGCTGCCGAAGCGCTTCTGCACGTGCTGCAGCCCGATCACCGGCTCCCGCGCGCGGGGGGCGGATTTCGTCGTCATGCGGAGCAAGATGGGTCTTGACCTCGTCCGCGCAAAGGAGCTAGCCTGCGGCCTCGACCACTCTCTGCCCGGAGCATGCCACGCTCGCTCTCACCCGCGCCGTGAGCCCCGCGCTCGACGCCTGCGAGCTCACGCACCTCGAGCGACAGCCCATCGACCACGCGCGCGCGGCGCTCGAGCACGCCGCATACGAGGATGCGCTGCGTGCCCTCGGCGCGACGGTGGTTCGCATCCCGCCCGCGCCGGAGCTGCCGGACTCCGTCTTCATCGAGGACGCGGCCATCGTGCTGGACGAGGTCGCGGTGATCACGCGGCCCGGTGCCGCCTCCCGGCGCGCGGAGACGGCCGCCGTGGCCGAGGCGCTGCGAACTTACCGCCCGCTCGCGCACATCACGGCGCCGGCCACGCTCGACGGCGGCGACGTGCTGCGCGTCGGCCGCACGCTGTATGTCGGCCGCTCCTCGCGCACCAACGCGGCCGGGCTCGAGCAGCTCACGGAGCTGCTCAGCCCCTGGGGCTACCGCGTCACCGCCGTTCCGGTGTCGGGTTGCCTGCACCTGAAGAGCGCCGTGACCGAGGTGGCGGACGGGCTGCTGCTGGCGAACCCGTGCTGGGTGGCGCCGGCCGCCTTCGCCCCGCACGAGGTCCTCCCGGTAAGCGACGGCGAGCCCGCCGCCGCCAACGCCCTCCGCCTCGGCCGCGCCGTGGTCTTCCCGGCGCACCACCCGCGCACCGCGCACCGGCTGGAGGAGGCCGGGCTGCGCGTCGTGCGGGTGCCCGCCGCGGAGCTGTCGAAGGCCGAGGGCGGCGTCACCTGCTGCAGCCTCATCGTCGGGAGTCCCCCGGGGTGAGGGATCGCTGCCGCGCCGCGAGGGGAGGCTGCTCGTGGAGCGCTTCCGGCGCGCGCTGGGACATTCGGCGTGCTAAGGCGCTTGCCGGGTGGGGTCCCGAGCCTCAGCGCACCACGCGCAGCAGCTCGTCGCGGTAGGTCCGGCTCACCCGCAGCCGCTCGCCGCCACGCAGCATGGCGAGGTAGTCGCCGCCGAACCAGCTGTGGACCTCCTCGATCCACGCGATGTTGACCACCGCCGAGCGATGGACGCGCACGAAGACGGCCGGATCGAGACGGCGCAGCAGCCCCTTCAGGGAATAGCGGATCACGTGCGCGTCGTCGCCTTCGGTGTGCAGTCGTACGTAGTTGCCGGCGGCCTCGATCCACGCCACGTCCTCGACCGCCACGAAGCGGACGCGGTCGCCGTCGCGGATGGCGATGCGGCTGGCCCAGGCGCCTCCTCGCGCCTCCGCCCGCATCTCCTCGAGCAGCGTGGCCAGGCGCTCGCCGAGGGCGGCGCTCCGGCCGGCCTCGACCCGCCCGCTCGCGTGGGTGATCGCCGCGGCGAGGCGCTCCGGCTGGAACGGCTTCAGCACGTAATCGACGGCGTGCACCTCGAAGGCGTGCAGCAGATGCTCCTCGTGCGCGGTGACGAAGACCACCTCCGGCATGGAGGCGGCACCGACGCGCTCGATGACGTCGAACCCGCTCATCTCCGGCATCTGCACGTCCAGCAGCACAAGGTCCGGTCGGAGCGTGGCGATCGCGGCCACCGCCTCCGCGCCGTCGCCGCACTCGCCGACGATTTGCACGCCCGGCAGGGAGTCGGCGGTCCGGCGCACGAAGTCGCGCGCGAGCGGCTCATCGTCGACGATCAGCGCCCGCACCACGTCCCCCTCAGCCCGCAACGAGCACATCCTCCTCCACGCGGAACGGCAGCCGCAGCCGCACCTCGGTGATCCCGTGCTCGCGGCGCGCCGGCTCGACGGCGGCCGCGTCGCCGTACAGCGTGGCGAGGCGGCTGCGGGTGTTGCGCATGCCGAGGCCTTCCCTGGCACCCGCGCGCGGCCCCGGGCCGCTGTCGCGCACGGCGATCTCGAGGGAGCCGCCGGCCACGTACGCCTCCACCTCGACGCGCGCTTCGCCGCGCGTGGCCTCGACGCCGTGGCGGATCGCGTTCTCCACCAGCGGCTGGAGGATGAAGGCGGGCACGAGCGCGCCCGCCGCCTCCGGCGCCACCTCCACGCGCGTGGCCAGGCGCGGGCCGAAGCGGGTCCGCTCCACCTCCAGGTAGAGGTTCAGCAGCTCGATCTCCTCCGTCAGCGGCAGCTCCGGCTCGAGGGTCTCGTCGAGCGTGCGGCGCAGCAGCGCGCCGAGCCGCGCGAGCATCGCGACTGCCGCCTCGCTCTCGCCGCGGCCCGCCAGCGCCGACACGCCGTTCAGGGCGTTGAAGAGGAAGTGCGGGTTCAGCTCCATGCGCAGCGCCTCGAGGCGCGCCTCCGTCATCTGCGCCTCCAGCCGCGCCCGCTCCGCCTCGAGCTGCACCGTGCGCAGCTCCAGCCGGCGCGTCTCCTCCTGCTCGTCCCGCAGGCGCCGCCGCGACGCGTACGTGCCGTACGCCGCCGCGATCGCCCAGTAGGTGACCAGGTCGGTGAAGAAGTAGCCCACGAGAAGCCCGCGCAGCGTCGTGCCATAGCTCTGGAAGCGGCTCGCGGAGCCCGCCCACACGACGAGGGCCGACGTGACCAGGTGCGCCACCGAGGCCAGGATCGAGGCGACGCCGTTCGCGGCGAGGAACGTCGCGCGTCCGGCCCCGCGCCGTGACAGCCGCGCGTTCAGCGCCACCGGGACCGGCGCGAGCAGCGACCAGAGCAGCCACCACGGCAGGTTCGTCACCGCGGCGCGGACCCAGCCGAAGCCCGGGTCCGATGCGGGCGCGACCACGACCGCCTTGATGGTCTCGAGGCCGCCGAGTACCACGCCGATGAGGAGCGCCCAGGCGGTGAAGCGGGGCCAGTCTCGGTCGGGCTCGGCTGCGGGCATGACGGCTCACCGGTTTGCGGAGGAGGGCCGGACGGGTCGCCCCCGTCCGGCCCAACGTGGCGCTAGCGCCGCGGCGAAAGCAAGATCGTCGTCACGTTCTCGCTCCAGTACGCCGGGTTGTTCGGATCCTGCGCATCGGCCGTGAGCTGGTACGTCTCGCTGAGGTGCAGCGGCGTGCCATCGACGCCCTCGATCCAACCGCCCCAGTGTGCCGCGAAGCTCGCGTTCGAGAACGTCTGCGTCTGCTGCACCGTTCCCTCCGCGATCCTGGTCGGCCCCAGCAGGAACGCGCACGTGAGGTCGTCCAGGGAGCTGGCGTGGTAGACGGCGACGCGCGCGTCGTCGTCCTGGATCCGGACCAGCCGCTGCGCGATCGCGGACCGCGTCGTGATGGCCGTGCGGGCGCCCACGTTGTAGTCCCCCGTGAGGCAGAGGTCCGAGGGCGCGTGCACGCTCAGAAGCTGCCGCGCGGCGTCGAAGTTGAAGAAGATCGTCTGCGTCGAGTCGATCACGATCATCGCGCCCTGGGACTGCGGCGGCGTGACGACGTCGCCTCGCGGCGACGACGCCGCGGCCGGCGTCAGCGGCCCTTCCCGCTCACACGCGCCCAGCGCACCCAGCACCGCCAGCGCCCCCAGCACGCCGAGCGCCGTTGCCGGCCATCCGGCTCCGCATCGCATGGCACCCTCCTCCACTCTCGTTCCCGGCCGCGGGCGAGTCCCGCCGGCCACGGCCTCCAGCATGCCGCCGAGCAGCCGTGGATCGAGCGGCGGCGACGCGAGCCGCAGCCGCGCGGGATGAGCCGCGGCCGTGAGGGCCGAGACGGCGCGAGCAGGGGCCGCCTCGGGCCGCCAGCGGAGCGGGTCGGCTCCCTGTCGCGGGCTGGCGGGGCAGGGCCTCCAGCACTCGGTGGTGGGACCTCGAGGGGCAGCTCCGGCAGCGTCGTGCAGCTTCGCGTCGGCCTCCACGCGGACCGGGACGGAGGGAGTCGGCGCATCCCGCCATGGACGCGCCCCATCCAGCGAGCGATCGTCGGACCAGGAGGGAGAGAGGGTCGGCGCATCCCGCCATGGACGCGCCCCATCCAGCGAGCGATCGTCGGACCAGGAGGGAGAGAGGGTCGGCGCATCCCGCCATGGACGCGCTCCGTCCAGCGAGCGATCGTCGGACCAGGAGGCAGAGGGAGTCGGCGCATCCCGCCATGGACGCGCCCCCATCCAGCGAGCGATCGTCGGACCAGGAGGCAGAGGGAGTCGGAACCCCCCGCCGCGGAAGCGACCCCCGGGACCGATCGTGGGAGCCCCCGGCGGCGGGGGAGCGGGCCGCCGCAACCCGCCACTCGGGGCCGATCGGCAAACGAGTGGCGGCTTTGGACGCCCGCACGAGCTTGCGTCGCCGCTCGATCTCCGGTGCCGCGACGAGTGGCGGGTGCCGCAAGCCAGGCGTGCAGAACCCGGCCGCCGCTCGCGCCAGTGCGGCGAGTGGCGAGTTGTGATCCCGGCGGCGGTGGACCGCGCGCCATGGGTGGACCACGCGCCGCGGTGCCCTGGGTTGCCACGTCGAGCCTTGCGCGCCACGCCCCCGGAGCTGGAGAGCGAATCGTGCACGATGCGCCGTGAAGTCGAAGTCAGGATCGCCGCGGTGGCCGCGGGCCAGCACGGCGTGGTTACGCGCGGGCAGCTGCTCGAGGCGGGGCTGTCACGCGCGGGGATCGCGCACCGCCTGGACGCGGGGTCGATCCGGCGGCTGCATCGCGGCGTGTTCCTGGTGGGGCCGCTGCTCGCCCCGCACACGGCGGAGATGGCCGCGGTGCTGGCGAGCGGCGGCCACGGGCTGGTCAGCCACACGAGCGCAGCGTCGCTCTGGGCACTTGGTGCCGCGCGCGCGGCGGGTGAGCCGGTTGAGATCGTGCGAGCCGGCACGAGCCGCGCGTGCCACCCCGGCATCCGGGTGCATCGCACCGCGGGGCTGGAGGCGGAGGACCGCGCGGTGGTCAACGCGATCCCGGTCACCGCGCCCGTGCGGACCCTGGTGGACCTGGCGGGGGTGGTCGGCAGCGGGGAGCTGGAGCGGGCCGTGGCGCGCGCGGAGCGGGAGGGCCTCGTCACCCGCGAGGCGCTGCTGGCGCGGGTGGCGCGGAGCGGAGGCCGGCGCGGCATCGTCGCACTTCGTCGCCTGCTCGGCATACCCGGCGGACCGGCGCTCACGCGCTCGGAGGCGGAGGCGGCCTTCCTCGCCCTGGTCCGTGAGGCAGGGCTTCCGGCGCCGGAGGCGAACGCCCCATTCGGCCGATACGAGCTCGACTTCCTGTGGCGCGCCGAAGGAGTCGCGGTGGAGGTGGACGGGTTCCGGAGCCATTCGACACGGCCGCGCTTCGAGGGCGACCGGCGCAAGGACGCGCGGCTGCTGGCCGCCGGAATCAAGGTCCTGCGCGTCACGTGGCGGCAGATCGCCGACGACGCGGTGGCCACCGCGGTCCAGGTCGGCCAGGCCCTCGCCCGGGCCGGGGCCGAGCGGGGCGGACGGACCAGGTAGGCGACGCCGGGTCCTCCGTCCTGCCTCCCGCGACCACGGCAGCGCCGCGCCCCGCGACGGAGGGGACCAGCCGGCGTCGGCGGACGCAGTCGGCACAACTCACCACTCGAGACGGATCGGGAAGCGAGTGATGGGTTCGGACGCCTCCACGAGCCCGAGCCGCCCGTCGATTTCCGGTGTCCGGACGAGTGGCAGCTTGTGCCGGCCAAGCGTGCAGAAACCCGCCGCCGCATGCGCCAGTGCGACGAGTGGCGCGTTGTGCACCCGGCACACGCGCGCCGCGGGTGGCCCGAGACCAGCCGGCGTCGGCGGACGCAGTCGGCACAACTCACCACTCGAGACGGATCGGGAAGCGAGTGATGGGTTCGGACGCCTCCACGAGCCCGAGCCGCCCGTCGATTTCCGGTGTCCGGACGAGTGGCAGCTTGTGCCGGCCAAGCGTGCAGAAACCCGCCGCCGCATTTGCCGGTGCGACGAGTGGCGAGTTGTGCACCCGGCACACGCGCGCCGCGGGTGGCCCGAGACCAGCCGGCGTCGGCGGACGCAGTCGGCACAACTCACCACTCGAGACGGATCGGGAAGCGAGTGATGGGTTCGGACGCCTCCACGAGCCCGAGCCGCCCGTCGATTTCCGGTGTCCGGACGAGTGGCAGCTTGTGCCGGCCAAGCGTGCAGAAACCCGCCGCCGCATTTGCCGGTGCGACGAGTGGCGAGTTGTGCACCCGGCACACGCGCGCCGCGGGTGGCCCGCGCACTGCCCGCAGGCGCGGGTTGGTCCGCCGCCTGCACCGGGGCGTGTTCCGCCGCCTGCGCCGCGGCGTGTTCCGCCGCCTGCGCCGCGGCGTGTTCCGCCGCCTGCACCGGGGCGTGTTCCGCCGCCTGCACCGGGGCGTGTTCCGCCGCCTGCGCCGCGGCGTCGGGCGGCCCCTACGGCAGTTTTGCGGCCAGGACCTCCACCTTCCGGATGTCGGGATCCTCGGCGAGCAACTCCGGCGCCTTCTCCATCAGGGCGCCGGCGATGCGCCCCGCCAGGTGCGCCTCGCGGCCGGCATCGTCGGCGAAGGTGTCGAAGATGCCGAAGGTCGCCTCGTCGAGGCGGAGGGCGAACCAGGTCGTCGTCGCCTGCTCATCGCGCGCCAGCGGGAGCGCGCCGCGCAGGAAGGCCCCGAGCTCCTGTTCCTTGCCGCTCCGGGCCTTCAGCAGGGCGAGCAGTGCGAGATTGGCTTCGGCCATGGTGGGTGCCTCCTCGGATCGAGTTTCCGGAACACGTTGCCGCGGAACGGTTTCCGCGCGGGCGGGCCGGTGGCGCGGAAGGCGACGGCGCCCCGCGCCTGCCCGTCCGGCCAAGGCTCGCGGCGCCGCGCCGGTTCCCGGCTTCCTCGCTCGCACGGCCGCGGATGCCCCGCGGGGGCGCCGCGTGCCCATCTCCCCTGAACCGGCCGCCCCGGGCCGCGTCACGACGGCGGCGAAGCCCTGGTCCGGCAGGGCCGGCGGAAGGAGGCAGCCAGCCGACGAGCGCGCCGCCGCGGCGGTGGCGCGGGTGGCGCCCAGCCACGGGATCGCGGTGGAGCCGTTCCGCCCGCGCCGGCGTCGCGGTATCTTCACCGGAACGTGGCGATGGAGTTCGCCCTGAACCACCGCGACACGCGCGGTTGATGACTCCTGTTCGGCCAAACGGCCGGGCGGGAGTTCTTCGTGCTCCCCCCGCGGAAAGGAGTGCGATGCCAGCGGAGCGCGAGGGTCCTCCCTCCGCGGCCGTGTCTGCCGGCCCCACGGCGGCGGACCCGCTCGAGCGCCTCGCCGACCTGGCCGATGCACTGGGCGCCGGCCGGGCGGCCCGGGAGGCGCGGGCGCTCGCGGAGCGCGTGGCGGAAGGCCGCTTCAACGTCGCCTGCGTGGGGCAGTTCAAGCGGGGCAAGTCCACGCTGCTGAACGCCCTCGTGGGCCGGTCCGTCCTCCCCACCGGCGTCATCCCGGTGACCGCGACGCCGACGATCCTGCGCTGGGGGCCGAAGCCGGCCGCGCTCGTGCGCCTTGCGGACGGCGAGACCCGGCGCATCGAGCTCGGTGCGGTGGCGGATTACGTCACGGAGGAGCGTAACCCGGCGAACGCCAGGGGCGTGGACGCGGTGGAGATGCTGCTGCCCGCGCCCCTCCTTTATGGCGGGCTGTGCCTCGTGGATACGCCCGGGCTGGGCTCGGTCTTCGACGTGGCCACGGGCGCCACCCACGCCTTCGTGCCGCACATCGACGCGGCGCTGCTCGTGCTCGGCGCGGATCCGCCGATCTCCGCGGACGAGGCCGAGCTCGCCGCCGCCGTGAGCGCGCAGGTGCCGGATGTGATCGTACTCCTGGCCAAGGCGGACCGGGTCCCCGCCGCCGAGCGCGCGGAGGCGGCCCGCTTCGCGGCGCGCGTGCTGGAGGAGCGCACCGGCCGCGCGCCGGGGCCGATCCTGGAGGTCAGCTCCACCGAAGCCCTGGCTGGTGAGCGCACGCGCGACTGGGGCCGGTTGGTCGAACGGCTGCACGCGCTGTCGGCGCGGTCGGGCCGCGCGCTCGTCCGCGCCGCGCGGGAGCGGGCCGTCCGGCGGCTCGGCGCGCAGCTGCTCTCCCTGGCCGCCGAGGAGCGGAGCCTGCTGGCCGCCAGCGCGGACGAGCGCGAGCGCCGGCTCGAGGCGCTGCGCCGGTCGGAGGGCGCCCTCGAGGAGCGGCTGCGCTACCTGAGCCGGATGCTCGCGGAGGAGGAGGAGCGGCTCGCCGACGCGTTCCGCGGGCGGGGGCAGCGGTTCCTGGCGGAGAGCCTCCCGCCCGCCGTCGATGAGCTGGCGCGCGCGCTGGGGGACGAGCGCACGCGGGGCCCCGCCTTCCGCCGGCGCGCCGCGGAGCTCGCGCGCGACGTGGCCCGACGCCGCATCGAGCCGTGGCTGGCCCGGGAGGAGGCGGCGGCGGACGAGGCGTACGGCGAGGTGGCCGCGCGTCTCGTGGACAGAGCCAACGGCTTCCTGGATGAGCTCGCCGCGTCTGAGCGGACGGGACTCCGCGCGCTGCCGCACGCGCTCGGGCCCGAGCCCGCGCTCCGGGGCCGGCGCCGCTTCAGCTTCAACGCCTTCCCCACCCACTTCGTCTCGCCCGGCCCGCTCCAGTGGCTCTTCGACACGCTCGCCCCGCCGCGCTGGCTGCGCGCGCGCGTCCAACGACAGGCCGCGGAGTTCCTCCAGTGGCTGCTCGAGGCCAACGCCGTGCGCGTGCGGAGCGATCTCGCCGAGCGCGTGGCCGGGAGCCGGCGCGCCCTCGAGGGAGAGATCCGCGCGATCCTGGAGGACGCGCGCGCCTGGACGGGGGCGGCGATCGAACGCGCGCAGGCGCTCCACGCCGCCGGCCTCGAGGCGACGCGGCCCGAGCTCGCCCGGCTCGAGACCATCGAGGGCGCGCTCCGCACCGTCACCGGCGAGGTGGCTCGGCCGTCATAGTGGACCAACTAGTGGACCGTATCCGAAGTAGCGATGGCATTCGCCGGCGGATCGGACGCGACCCGCCGCGTTGCTCGTCGTCGAAATAGCGCTGCTATTCCTTCCTCCTCGCGCCTTGCGCTTCGCGCCCGCTCCGCCGGCTCGGTGCTCACCGAACTTCAGATACGGTCCACTAGCCATCGGCCGCGTCGCCGGCGCCGGCGGATCCGCGGCGTGCTCGATCCGAGCCGTCCTCCGCCGTTTCCGGCCCGGCCGCCGCCCGCTCCGCGGCGCGCCTCGCGACGAGCGCCGCCGCGGCACGCTCTTCGAGGTGCGCCAGGCGCCCCGCGAGCCGGTCGCCAGGTGAGCGCGCCCAGGCCAGCGGCTCGAGGACCTCGGCCCGGAGCGGCTCCAGCGTGGGGTCCAGGCCGGCGGCGGTGGAGACCGGCAGGACCGCCGGCACCGCGCCCCCCAGCGCGCGGGCGGCCTCCCCGGCGAGGTACGCGAGGGAACGTTCCAGCTCCGCCTCCGAGAGCAGGTCGGCCTTGCTCAGCAGGAGGCGCCACTCCACACCCGCGGAGGAGAGCCCCGCGAGCAGGGCGAGGTCCTCCTCGTCCAGCGCGCTCCCGGCCGCCACCAGGACGAGGCCGAGGTCGCACCGGGCCAGCCACGCGAAGGGGAGGGCCGTGGTGGCCGTGACGCGCGAGGCCACGCCCGGCGTGTCCAGGAACCGGATCCGTGCGGGCGCCGTGGGCACCCATATCTCGAGCGACGCCACGCCGAGCCGGTTGCCGGGGTTCTCCTCTTCGGCCGCGAAACCCGCCACGGCCTCCAGCGGGTGCCGCTCGGTGCGCCCGCCCGCGAACCGCACCAGCACCCCGGCCTCGCCCTGCTCGACGCGGAGCGGCAGGGCCGTGACCGGGGTGGCGCCCACCGGCAGGGCCGGGGCGCCCACGAGGGCATTGATGAGGGAGGACTTCCCGGAGCTCGTCCGGCCGAAGATGCCTACGTCGACCATGGACGAGGTGGCCCGCTCCGCCAGCGCCGCGATCTCGGGGTAGAGCTCGACCAGCTCGTGATCGCGCGCCAGGCTGAGAACCGCGCGCAATGTCTCCGCCGTGGGCTCCGGCACCGCCTCGAGACGGGTCTCCAGGTCGCCGTATCCGCTGCCCCGGAGCAGCTCGCGCGCCGGGGCGAGCCGGGCGCGGAGCTCCGCCGCCACGCGCTTCACCGACTCGGCCGAGGCGGCATCCAGCGCGCCGTAGCGGCGGAGCGTCGCCGGCTGGAGCTCCGAGAGCGCGATGTCGATGAACGTCAGCGCGGTGAGCGCGCTCCAGCGGGCGGAGATGGCCGGCTCGGGGAGCGGGATGTCGAGCCGGCCGAGCGCCTCCAGCAGCGCCGCCCTGAGCTCCGCCACGAAGGCAAGGAGCATCCGCGACTCGTACGCCGAGAGGTCCGCCCGCTCCTTCGAGAAGGCGGAAAGGTCCTCCCGCGCCAGCCGCGCAATGCCGTCGACGAGCTCGCTCGTGTGCGCGAACGTCGAGGTGACGAAGCGGTTCTGCAATGGATTCATGGGCTGCCCCCGCGCGCATGATCGTCCCGGCCGCGACGCGAGGCAAGGAGCCGGGATGCGCGCCGCGTCGCCGCCCGCGCGGCCCGGGTGGGCGCGCCCGCGCCGCTCGCGGGCCCCGCTCGCCTCCCTTGACTCGGTGCCGGCCCGCGGGTAGCGTCGGATCGCGCCGCCACGCCGCGTGCCCATCTCCCCTGAACCGGCCGCCCCGGCCGCCGGAGCGATCATGGACCCACGGCAGTTCGTCCTGACCCTGATCATCCTGGGCATCCCCGCGGTCTCGCTCAGCACCTGGCTGCTGAGCAGGCCGTTCCTCAACGCCTTCCTCCGCAGCCGCGAGCTGAAGGCGGGCGTGCGGATGGATCCCGCGCGTCTGGACGCGCAGGACCAGCGCATCGCGGAGCTCGAGGGCGAGGTCGCGGCCATGCGGCACGAGATGGAGCGGCTGTCCAGCGTGGAGAGCTTCTACGCCCAGCTCGGCGCCGGAAACCCGAAAGGCGTTCCACCCCCGGGCGCAAAGCCCGCCGGCCCCGGCGTCTGAACGAACCCGATCGCGCTCCGAGCCCCGATTGCCGGAAAGATGGACGGTGGCCGTGCGCCTTGACACAACTGTGCCATAAATATACCTATGTGTCATGACGGCCGACTCGCTGCGTACCCGACAGGCCGCGGTCGCGCGCACCGCGATCATGGAGGCGCTCGTCCGGCACCTCGAGGATGGCGCTGCCGACGGGCTCTCCATGGAGGAGCTGGCGCGCGAGGCGGGGGTCTCGCGGCGGACGCTGTACCGCTACTTCCCGGGCCGGGCGGAGCTGCTGGCGGCGGCGGGGGAGTGGATCCGGGGGGACGTGCTGGGGCTGCCGATAGAGATCGGAGCGGAGGGGATCGCGGCGAGCTTCCGCGCGGCCGCCGCGCGGCTCCAGGAGAAGCCGCGGCTCGCGCGGGCGTTGCTCCGGACGGAGACGGGGCGCGCGGTGCGGAGCGGCTACCGGCGGGACCGTGTGGAGGCGATCCGGCGCGCGGTCCGGGGGGAGGCGCCCGGCGCGCCGGAGGACGAAGTGGCGCGGGCGGCGGCCGTGCTGGCCTGCCTGTGCAGCTCGAGCGCGTGGACGACGATCCAGGACGAGTCGGGTCTCGATGCGGCGAGCGCGCAGGCGGCGGTGGAGTGGGCGATCGAGAGCCTCCTGGCGCGGCTGCGCGGGGAGGGTGGAGCGACTCCGGATGGAGGTGGGCAATGACATCGGACCGGGTGATCCGGTTCCTGGGCAACAACGAGATCACGGTCCTCGTGTCCGGCGAGGAGTCTGGCGGCGGTTACTGCGTGCTGGAGCTGGTCGTCCAGCCGGGCGGCGGCGCGACGGCGCTTCACACGGACCGCTGGATCGAGACGTTCCACGTGGTCGAGGGCGCGGTCGAGTGGACGCTCGAGCGCGATGGCCGGCTGGAGACGTGGACGGCAGAGCCGGGAGACACGATCGTCGTGCCGCGCGGCCGGAAGCACCGGTTCGCGGGCGCAGGCGACGCTCCCTCCCGCATGCTCACCGTCGGGCCGTCGGAGTTCGAGGCGTTCTTCCGTGCTCTGGCGGCCGCGTGGTCGGGTCCCTACGACCGCGAGCGGACCCCGGCGGCGGTCGGGCCGGTGTTCGAGTCGTTCGGGATGCGGCTCGTCGCCGCGTAGCGCCTCGCGCGGCGGGGCGGTACCATCACGCCGGCCGGCTCTCTCCCAACCGCGAGGATGCGATGATCACCCTGACGGCGCAGTTCACGATGCAGGCGGACCAGGTTGCGGGGGCGCTCGAGCTGGTGCAGGCCGTGAAGGCGCAGTCGGACGCGGAGCAGCCGGGGACGCTGCTCTATCTCGCCCACCGCGTGCTGGACGGGAGCGGCGCGCCCACCGCCGGGCTGCTGTTCTACGAGTGCTACCGGGACCACGATGCGCTGGAGGCGCACCTGAAGAGCACGTCCTGGACGGCGCTCACCGCGCAGTGGTCGAAGTACTTCGAGGGCACGCCGGACTCCGTCGCGGTCACCTCGCTCGACCGGATCGCCGGGTTCGTGCACCTCGAGGCGCCCTAGGTCCACTCGCCTTCGTCGCGGTCGTCGTGGCGCGCGACGACGGCGTGTACTCGAAGCTCGGCCCGACCGTGGTGCCGTCGCCCTTCCCGGAGGGGATGGCCATGAGCGCCTGCCCCGCGTAGCGCAGCGCGTACATCTGCGGCACCGCCTCCATCAGCTGCTCCGGTGCGCCGTTGAAGGCGGCGTGCAGGGTCGCGAGGAGGCCGGTGTAGCGGCGGTTGAACTCGACCATCAGGCGGTGGACCTCGGGGCGGTCCTCGTACTCCGCGGCCTTCGGGTTCGGGCGCATCGGGTAGCGCGCCGTCCAGTCGACGGGGAGCTCCGGCCCGGTGGGGCCGCCCTTCGGCGTGTCCGTGGGGAGGTAGCGGCGGCCGGCCAGGATCTCGTTGAACCGGAAGTAGTGGGCGAGCTCGTCCACCTGCCCGAAGCGCTGGTCGCCGTCGAAGATCGTGTGGTCGAGGCCCTCACCCTGCTCGGCGATCTCCGCGATGGCCCTCTTCGCGGAGGCGAGGTCCGTGACGGCGATCGGCTCCCCGCCGCCGCCGTAGTAGTAGCGGCTGCCGCCGACCTGTGGTGCCTTCCCGGTGAAGACCTTCGCCGGCCCCAGCTCGTCCGTGAGCCGCTCGATCGCCTCGGCGATCGCCTCGTAGAACTGGCCGATCGTCTCGTAGCCCTCCGGCTCCGGCTTCGCGCCGGGCGGGGCAGGCCGCTCGATCCGGAGGAACGTCTCGATCGCGCCGGTGGAGAAGGGGAGCAGCTCCACCAGGAAGGCATCGTTGCTGTACGGCAGGTAGGTGGGGTAGGCCGGGATGAAGTCCGGCTTGTCGATGAAGGGCTTGCCGCCGACGGCGTTGAGCACGTTGGCGGCGAGGGTCATGTGCAGCATCTCCTCCATGACGACGCTGCGGATGACCGCGGTGGCCCCCGTGTTGGCCCCCTCCGGGATGGAGTAGAGCGCGCACAGGTAGGGTGGGATCGTCGAGTGCTCGAGCTCGACGGCCCACTGGAGGTGACGGCGGAGATCGGGCAGATCCTCGATCGGCATGGGGCGCACCCGCGCTGGACGGTGGACGGTGGCGAGCCGGCTCAGTGAAGCTGCTTCAGCATCTCCTTCGTCAACATCAGCGTGAGGGCGAGGGCCGTGAGCGTGGGGTTCGCGGTGCCGGTCGTCGGCAGGCTGCCGCAGCCCACCACGAACAGGTTCTCGTGGTCCCAGCTGCGCTGGTGGCGGTCCACCACGCTCGAGGTGCGGCTGACGCCCATGCGGTGCGTGCCGATGTGGTGCCCCGCGCCGACGAAGTGGAGCCGGTAGTCCTTGCCATCGGTCGCGCGGTAGACGCGCTCGTCGGGCAGCCCCTTCGGCGGCACGTGGAACGTGTCCTTCTCGGGGATCCCCATGGCCTCGTAGATGGCCGCCGAGACCTTGATGGCCTCGACCATGGCCTGCCACGTGTAGTCGGAGATCCGGTAGTGGATGATGGGGCGGAAGCAGCCGGCGGCATCCCTGTACTCGCGCGAGATGGTGACGCGGTTCGTCGCCTCGGGGAGCTGCTCGATGTCGAAGCCGATGCGGAGCTCCCGGGGCAGCGTCCGCCCCAGCTGGTCGCGCAGCTTCCTGCCGAAGATATTCTTGCCGAGCCGCCCCGTGACGTCGCCATCGGGCGGGAAGTTCACGATGTCCCAGCCCCAGTTGCCGAGATCGACGCGGAACGCCGCGAACTCCTTGCGGAACGCGCCGTCGCGGAGCGACTCCACGCCCGAGGTCTGGCCCGGCCCGCGGAACATCCCGAGCGACTGCGGCGCCAGCGCCCAGGTGTAGAAGAACGGGTGGTCCATGAGGTTGCGGCCGACCTGATCGCTGCTGTTCGCGGCATTCGAAGCCAGCAGCAGCTTGGCGTTCTCGATGGCGTGGCCGGCGAGCACATAGATCGTGGCCGTGGCCGTGTGGCGCTCGAGCGGACCCCCCTCCTCCTCGTAGCGGAGGTACTCGACGCCGTCGATCCGGCCGTTGGGCGCGATGCGGAGCTTCGTCGCGATCGCCTGCGTGCGCAGCGTCACCACGTCGCGGTCGAGCTCCGCCAGCGTCTTGAGCGACGAGTACTTGGCCTGCACGGGGCAGATCGGGATGCAGGACGCGTTGCCCTCGCAGCGCTGCCCGATGTCGGGGTTGCCCGCAGCGCCGACGGGCCGGTAGCCGTGCCGCTCCGTGCCGCCGACGCGGATCGTCCCGCTGCGCGGGATCGAGTTGCGGGCCTGGGCCAGGCTGGAGACGCGCACGGGGTAGGCCTTCCCGGCGAGGCGGACGGAGAGGCTCTTCGTGGCGGCCGCGATGACCTGGTCGCTGTAGCTCATCGGGATCCGCTCCATCGGGTAGTCGTAGCCCTCGGGGAACCAGACGCCGAAGCGCTCCTGGTCCTCCCGGTTGGCGGCCACCCCGATCGACCACTCGGCCTCGCAGTAGGCGTCCTGGATGTCGTCGTAGCTGACCGGCCAGTCCACGCCCACGCCGTACGTGGTGTTGATGTGGAAGTCGTTCGGCAGGAAGCGCGGCGTCGTCCCGAGCCAGTGCAGCGAGGTGCCGCCGAGCGAGCGGAGATAGGTCGAGCCGAAGCCCTGCGGCCCCTTCTCGACCTGGTACCCCGTGAGGTCCGGCGTTCCCTTGCGGATGCGCAGGATGTCGGTCGAGAGCGGGGACGGCGCGCTGGCGTTCTGCGGGTAGGGCGCGTTCGGCTCCTTCACGACCGCCGTGTAGAACGTGTCCACGTACGAGCGGTAGCCCTCGTACGTGAGCCCGGACGCGCGTCCGGCCTCGAGCAGCAGCACGCGCTTGCCGCGCGCGCCGAGCTCTCTCGCGACGTGGGCGCCGATCGGCCCCGAGCCGACGACGATCGCGTCGTAGCGCTCGCTCTCGCTCACCGCCCCTCCTCCTCGACCGCGTCCGGCTTCAGGGCCCACGAGCCGAAGCCCGGCTGCTTCGCGCCCGGCGGATGCGAGTGGATCGCCTTCCACACCAGCCCCGCGGAATACGCCCGGGGCGAGATGATGTACGTCTGGTCGCCCGCCCATGCGCCGTTCGCGTCGCGCCACTCGGCCGGCAGCTGGTTCCACATGCCGAGGTACCAGAGCGCCGCGAGGTTGCGCGCGATCGGGCCGAGCGTGGCGTCCTCCAGCAGCTCCGTCTTCACCAGCTGCTCGAGGAACGGCGGATCGCCGCCGCCGCG
Source organism: uncultured Gemmatimonadales bacterium (assembly GCA_963708135.1). Lineage (GTDB taxonomy): Bacteria > Gemmatimonadota > Gemmatimonadetes > Longimicrobiales > RSA9. The sequence continues at coordinate 4,921,089 of OY970192.1, forward strand.
CACCTGGATGTCCGACCACCGCGTCAGCAGCCGGCCGAACAGCTCCTCTCCGATGGTCGACGGGATCAGGCCGTAGTAGGTCGGCAGCATCCCCGTGCCGTGCAGCTCGGCCTCATCGAACCCCGTGAGGATCACCGACAGGGCGACGAACTGCTCGATCGGCGTCCCGGGCTCCGGCACCGCCGCCGCGGCCGCGCCCTCGCTGCCGCCGCCCGGCCGCTTCGCACGCGTTGGGCTCATGGTGCCTCACAGGTCCGCGTAGTAGGCGGTCGCCTCGGCGATGCAGGTGGGGCTGGCGAAGTGCTGGATCGCGGCCGGCGTCGCCGTCCCGATGAGACGCTCCATGTCCTGGCGCATCGGGTGCTCGCTGTTCCCGTACGAGATGGAGAACGCGCCGCTACCGGAGGGCACGGAGTACGTGTCGTACATGCCGAAATAGTTGCGCCGCGACGCCACCGGCCGCTCCGTCCCCCGGTCCCAGCTGAGGTCGATCCACTCCGACATGTTCGAGGTCACCGGGCCGAGCCCCGACAGGTCCGCCGTGGCCTTGTAGATCGTCGCGTCCGCCTTCGGCGAGTCGTAGCAGGTCCAGTCCCAGCCCGTCACCCCCGGGAGGTTCGCCGAGGGCGCCGTGTAGGCGTAGGCCGCGAGGAACTTGTTCTCGAAGAAGAGCTGCTGCCCGAAGGCCACGGCGATCGCGTCGTCGCAGGCCACCCACAACCGGAAGTTGCCCACCCGCTTCGTCTGCTCGCCCAGCAGTAGATAATCCTTCAGCGAGAGACCCTGCGGGACGCGCTCCCCGACCTTCGTGGCGTACGCCGCCACGTTGACCTCCGTCTCGTTGAACCCGGAGATCCCGGGGTTGCCCGGCTGCCCCGTGCCGTACAGCGCCGCCGCGTTGAAGAAGTTGATGTTCACCGCCCCCTTCCCGCCGAAATCGTACGGCGTGCACTGGAACGGCTCCAGGTACGACGTGAGCAGCTCCAGGTCCACGCTCCACCAGGCCCACAGCGACTGGATACCCGCGTAAAAGAAGCCCGTCGTCGCCGGCACCTCGAGCGTGCCGTTCGACTGCGTCGTGACCTGAATGTTCGGGATCTTCACTTTCGCGGGGAGCGGCGGGATCGGGCCAGCATTGGCCGGTGGCATGACGCAGCCTCCAGGGGGAGAGGATCGGGAAATGTCGGGGAATGCGCGGGCCTGTGACGCAACAGGCAGGTAACCGCCGTGGATCGGCCGCGCAAGGGCGTCCACCGCCTTGGCATGCCGGCGGCCGGCGGCCTGCCGCCTTCGCCGACCCCGTCCGCGCCCGGTGCAGTCGAGGGGCGTCGCCGGCAGGACCTTCCGGCGGGGGCACTCCGGCGGGGCTGCGCTCCCGGCGGTGGGCGCTCCCGGCGGTGGGCGCCGGTCTACGGCGCAAAGTACTTGACAACGCGCGGGAACAGCGCGACCATTCCCTCATGCACGACGCACCCGCGCGACGAACGAACGACTCCGCGCCCGTGGCGCTCCACGACCGCGCCGCCGACAACCTCCGCTACATCCGCGAGGCGATGGAGCGGGCCGGCGCCTTCACGGCCGTGCCGGGGTGGGGCGGCGTGATCATGGGTACGACGGCGGTGGCCGTGGCGGCCCTCGCCGCGCGCCAGCCGACCCCCGGGCGCTGGCTGGCGCTGTGGCTGGGGGAGGCGGTGGTGGCGGTGGCGATCGCGGTGGTGGCGATGGCCGTGAAGGCGCGCCGGGCGGAGTCGCGCCTCTTCTCCGCCGTCGGCCGCAAGTTCGTCCTGAGCTTCCTGCCGCCGGTGCTCGCGGGCGCCATCCTGACGGCCGCGCTCGCGCGCGCCGGCTTCCTCACGCCGATCCCCGGCATCTGGCTCCTGCTCTACGGCGTGGGGGTCGTCACGGCGGGGACGTATTCGGTCCGGGCCGTGCCGATCCTGGGCGGCTGCCTCATCGTCCTGGGCGCCGCGGCGCTCTTCTCGCCGCCGACGTGGGGTGACGCGTATCTGGCGGCGGGCTTCGGCGGCCTCCAGATCGGCTTCGGCCTGTGGATCGCGCGGAGGCACGGTGGCTAGGCGCGGCGCGGTGCGGAAGACGGAGGCCGGAGCGTCCGCGGGCGACGACGCGCCGGCGGAGGGACGCATGGGCGTGGCGAGCGGCGGCGCGGCCGAGGCGAGCCCGGTCACCCTGGACCGGCTCATCCACGGGCGGGTCCGCCTGGGAATCGTGAGCGCGCTCGCCGTGAACGACGCGCTCAGCTTCAACGACCTGAAGTCCACCCTCGGCATCACCGACGGCAACCTCAGCGCCCACGCCCGCAAGCTCGAGGAGGCGGGCTACGTCAACTGCGTCAAGTCCTTCGAGGGCCGCGTCCCGAGGACCGAGTACCGGCTGACGCAGAAGGGGCGCGCGGCGCTCGGGCGCTACGTGGACCACATGGAGGCGCTGATCGGCACGCTGCGCGAGGGGTGAGGGGAACGCACATGAGCCCCGCACATGGGTGCGCCTCGGCTCCGTCCTGTAACGGCGGCCATTTTTTTGAGAGGCAACTTTGACATGCAAAGAGCTTTGACGAACCCGGAAACCGCCGGCCAGGACGCGGCGCGCAACGACGCCGGCACGACCCACGTCGCCATCATCATGGATGGCAACGGCCGCTGGGCGGCGCGACGGGGACGGCCGCGCTCGGACGGGCACCGGGCGGGGGCGCAGGCGGTACGGCGGGTGGTGGAGGCGGCGCCGGGCGTCGGGATCACCGACCTGACCCTCTATGCGTTCTCGTCGGACAACTGGGCCCGTCCGGCCCGCGAGGTGTCGGCGCTCCTGGGACTGCTCGGGGACTACCTGCGGCGGGAGGCGCCGCGCTGCCGGGCGGAGGGGGTGCGCGTGAGCGTGATCGGGCGGCGGGATCGCCTGCCGGCGGCGCTGCGCCGGGCGATCGGGCGTGCGGAGGCCACCACGGAGGGCGGAACGCGGCTCCACCTCCGGCTGGCGCTGGACTACTCGGCGCGGGACGCGCTGGTCGAGGCGGCGGCGCGCGCGCGGGCCGCGGGGCGGGGCGGAGCGGACGGCGTATTACGCGACGAGCGGCGGGAGCGACGGGAGGCGTTCGCTCGCGCGCTCGCGGACGGTCTCGGCGCCCGCCTGCCGGTGCCCGATGTGGATCTGCTCATCCGGACCGGAGGCGAGCAGCGCCTCAGCGACTTCCTCCTGTGGGAGTGCGCCTACGCGGAGCTGTACTTCACGGCGTGTCCGTGGCCGGAGTTCGGGTCGGCGGCGCTCGCCGAGGCAGTGGCGGAGTACCGCCGGCGCGAGCGGCGCTTCGGGCGGGTGGGGCCGGTGGCGGTGGAGCGGGCCGGCTGAGGCGGCGGACGGATCAGACCTCCAGTCGTCCCGGTCTTGACCCATCCATGACTATTGATACATTTCCTTCATGACGAACGACACGCTGCAGCACGACGCGCTGCTCCAGCGCTTCCAGGCCGTGGCCGAGGAGACGCGCTTCCGGATCGTCCAGCTCCTGGCGGACGGAGAGCGGTGCGTGTGCGAGCTCCAGGACCAGCTCGACGCCGCGCAGTCGCGCCTCTCCTTCCACCTGAAGAAGCTAAAGGACGCCGGCGTGGTGGCGGACCGCAGGGACGGGCGCTGGGTCCACTACTCGCTGGTACCGGAGGCGCTGGAGGAGATGCGGGTTTTTTTGGGCGAGGTGAAGCCGGCGGAGGGATGGCTGCCGGTGGTGTCTCGCGAGGATGGCTGCTGCGGTTGAGCGGCGGGTCGTCTCCAGTCCTTCCCCAACTCTTCTGACGACAACTCTTTCCACGACTCCTTCCACGATCGGATCGGGGCCTCGCCGGGGCGCAGATCGGAACGGGGCTTGCGGCGCTGCGCCTTGGGCGCGGCGCGGGGAGCTTCGAGGCCCCCCGCGGGATCCAGGGAGTCCCCGTGGGCCGCGCACCCGGCCGCGCCGCGCGAGGCCGGTGAGCCGAGATGAGCCGCGGGCCGGCGGCCGCCGCGACGCAGGCCGCGCGGGGGCGGGCCCGGAGCCGGAACCGGGAAAGAGGAATCATGGCCGTCGTCGCTTCGGAAGTCAGGCGCTGGACGAGCAGCGTGCCCGCCGCCGATACGTACGCGAAGGAAGCGCCGTCGCTGGCGCGCGAGCTCGGGCGCCGCACGGAGGCGGAGATCCGCTTCGAGCCGGGGGACCGCTCGCTCTACGCGACGGATCTCTCGGTCTTCCGCCAGCTGCCGATCGGGGTGGTGATCCCGCGCACGGTCGAGGACGTCATCGAGACGGTCGCGATCTGCCGCGAGCACGATGTCCCGGTGCTCGCGCGAGGCGGCGGCACGGCGCTGGCTGGCCAGACCTGCAACCTGGCCGTGGTGATCGATTTCTCGAAGCACCTCCACGAGATCCTGGAGTACCGTCCCGGGGAGCGCTACGCGTGGGTTCAGCCGGGCGTGATCTGCGACCAGCTCCGCCACCGCGCGTGGAAGGACCAGCTCACGTGGGCGCCCGATCCCGCCACGCACGCCTACAACACCTTCGGCGGCATGATCGGCAACAACTCGTGCGGCGCGCACTCGGTGATGGGCGGGAAGACGGTGGACAACATCGAGGCGCTGGAGGTGCTGACGTACGAGGGGGAGCGCTTCACGGTGGGCCGGGTGGGCACGGAGGCGGAGCTGGAGCGGATCATCCGGGCGGGCGGAGCGAAGGGACGGATCCACGCGGCGCTGCGGGAGCTCCGCGACCGTTACGCGGACGAGATCCGGGCGCGTTATCCGCGGATCCCGCGGCGGGTCTCCGGCTACAACCTGGACGACCTGCTGCCGGAGAAGGGATTCCACGTGGCGCGTGCGCTCGTGGGCAGCGAGGGCACGCTGGTCACGGTGCTCGGGGCGAAGGTGCGGCTGATCCCGCGGCCGCCGAAGCGCTCACTCCTGGTGCTGGGCTACGACAGCATGGGAGAGGCGGGCGACCACGTCCCGGAGCTGCTCGCGCTCGAGCTCACGGCGCTCGAGGGGATCCACGAGTCCGTGCCGCGGAACATGGCGACGAAGGGGCGTCCTCTCGCCGGCGCGAGGCTGCTGCCCGAGGGCCGCATGTTCCTCATGGCGGAATTCGGCGGCAGCTCGCAGGAGGAGGCGAACGCGCGGGCCGAGGACGCGCGGCGCCGGGTCGAGGCGGCCGGCGGCCACCGCGGGCTGCGCGTGTTCGACAACAAGGAGGACGTGTCGGCGATCTGGGAGATCCGCGAGTCCGGCGTGGGGGCCTCGCGGGTGGACCACACCGAGGCCGGCTGGCCCTGCTGGGAGGACACGGCGGTGGACCCGGAGAAGGAGGGCGACTACCTGCGCGAGCTCGAGGCGCTGCTCGACCGTTACCAGTACAAGTGGACCGGCTACGGCCACTTCGGGCAGGGGTGCTTCCACATCCGGATCGACTTCGACTTCGGCACACCGCAGGGCGTGGCGCAGTACCGCGCGTTCGCGGACGACCTCTCGGACCTGGTGGTGGAGTATGGCGGCGCGCTCTCCGGCGAGCACGGCGACGGGCAGGCGCGCGCCGAGTTCCTGCCGAAGATGTTCGGGCCGGAGCTGATCGAGGCGTTCCGCGAGTACAAGCGGATCTGGGATCCGCGGCTGATGATGAATCCGGGCAAGGTGGTGGACCCCTACCCGATCGACACGAACCTGCGGGTCGGCCCGGACTACCACCCGGTCGAGCCGGGCCTGCACTTCCGTTTCCCGCAGGACCGCGGCAGCATGGCGCTGGCCACGCAGCGCTGCTTCGGGGTGGGGAAGTGCCGGCAGCCCGAGGGCGAGCTGAGCATGTGCCCGTCGTTCCAGGTGCTGCGCGACGAGAAGCACACGACGCGCGGCCGGGCGCACCTGCTCTTCGAGGCGATGCGGGACGGCTCGCTGCTGGCGGGGGAGGGGATGCGGAGCGACTACGTGCGGGAGTCTCTGGATCTCTGCCTCGCGTGCAAGGGGTGCAAGGGCGACTGCCCCGAGGACGTGGACATCGCGACCTACAAGGCCGAGTTCCTCTCCCACTACTACGATGGCCGCCTGCGGCCGCGGCAGGCGTATGCGTTCGCGCTGATCGAGTGGTGGGCGCGGCTCGCGTCGCTGTCTCCGGACGCGGTGAACCTCCTGACGCACACGCCGGGGCTCAGCCGCGGGGCCAGGTGGGCGGCGCACGTCGCGCCGGAGCGCGAGATCCCGCGCTTCGCCGCGCGCACCTTCACGCGCTGGTGGCGCGAGCGTCCCCGCCGGCCGGGCACCGGCTCCGCGGCGATCCTCTGGCCGGACACCTACAACAACCACTTCCATCCCGGCGTGCTGCAGGCGGCCGCGGAGGTGCTCGAGGAGGCCGGGCTGCGGGTGGTGGTGCCGCAGGACTTCATGCCGACGGGCCGGCCGCTCTACGACTGGGGCATGCTCGACCTGGCGCAGTGGCAGCTCCGGCGGATCCTGCGGACGCTGCGGGAGGCGATCCGCGCGGGCACCCCCGTGGTCGTGCTCGAGCCGAGCGACGCATCGGTCTTCCGCCACGAGCTCGGGCAGCTCTTCCCGGACGACGACGACGCGCGTGCGCTCGCCCGCCAGACCTTCACGCTCGCCGAGTTCCTCTCCGACCACGCCGACGGCTGGAGCCCGCCGCGCCTCGAGCGGAAGGCGCTCGTGCACGTGCATTGCCACCACCGCGCCGTCCTGGGCGAGGCGGAGGACCTGGCGCTGCTCGAGCGCATGGGCGTCGAGGCCGAGGTCCCCGACCCCGGCTGCTGCGGCATGGCGGGGCCGTTCGGCTTCGAGGATGGGCAGAAGCACGAGATCAGCGTGGCGCGCGCGGAGCAGCGGCTGCTGCCGGCGGTGCGGGACGCCGGGGAGGACACGCTCATCATCGCCGACGGCTTCAGCTGTCGCGAGCAGATCGCGCAGGGCACGGAGCGCCGGGCCATGCACCTGGCGGAGGTGATCCGGATGGCCCAGCGCGCCGGCCCGTCGGCGCGCGGGCGGCGGCCGGAGGAGGAAGGGCGTCGGCTCGTCCCCGGCGAGCTGGCGCGCCCGACGTCACCGCTGCGCGGCGCGGCCGTGCTGGCCGGCCTGCTCGCCGTGGGCGGCGCGGCGGTGGCGGGCACGGCGGCGGCGCTGCGGGCGAGGCGGCACTGATGAAAGGACGCGGTGGAATGACGAAGTCGACGGAGCCCCGGACATACGGCGCCACGCCCGCGAGGGATGGCCCTCAGCCGAGCCACGGCGACCGCGGCGCCACGATCCTCGGGCCCCGGAACCTGCCGGTCGAGCGCGAGAACCCGAGTCTCTTCGCCTCGCCGTACACGGATTCGGGGACCCTCCCGAACATGAAGTTCCCGTTCTCGGCCGCGCGCACGCGGCTGGCCACGGGAGGGTGGGGTCGGGAGGTGACGACGCGCGAGCTGCCGGTGGCAAAGACGCTCGCGGGCGTGAACATGCGGCTCGACCCGGGCGGCATCCGGGAGCTGCACTGGCACAAGCAGGCGGAGTGGGCGTTCATGCTGGCGGGTCGGGCCCGCATCACGGCCGTCGATCCCGAGGGCCGGAACTTCATCGATGACGTCGGCCCGGGCGACCTGTGGAACTTCCCCGCGGGCATTCCCCACTCGATCCAGGGGCTCGAGGAGGGCTGCGAGTTCCTGCTGGTCTTCGATGACGGCGACTTCTCGGAGAACGAGACCTTCCAGGTCTCGGACTGGTTCAAGCACACGCCGGTGGAGGTCCTGGCCAGGAACTTCGGCGTGCCGGAGTCCGCCTTCGCCGACCTGCCGGAGGACCTCGGCCACACGCGCTGGATCTTCGCGGGCAAGGTGCCGCCGCCGCTCGAGGAGGACGCGGTCGAGGCGCCGGCCGGGCGGGTGCCGATCACGTTCAGCCACCACCTGCTCGCGCAGCAGCCGATCGAGGCGCCGGGCGGCCGGGTGCGGATCGCGGACTCGTCCAACTTCCCGGCCGCGCGGACGGTCGCCGCGGCGCTCGTCGAGGTGGACCCCGGCGGCATGAGGGAGATGCACTGGCACCCGAACCAGGACGAGTGGCAGTACTACATCAGCGGGCGCGCCCGCATGACCGTGTTCGCCTCGTCCGAGAAGGCACGCACCTTCGACTACCAGGCGGGCGACGTCGGCTACGTGCCCTTCGCCATGGGCCACTATATCGAGAACGTGGGCGATGAGACGCTGCGCTTCCTCGAGTTGTTCAGGAGCGACCACTACGCGGACATGTCGCTCAACCAGTGGATGGCGCTCACGCCGCCCGAGCTCGTGAAGCACCACCTGAATCTCGACGACCGCACGATCGCGGCGCTGAAGAAGGAGAAGCCGGTGGTCGTCGCCTCGACGCGCCCGGCCGCGCGGGAGAGTCAGGTCCCCACAGGTCGGTCGTAGAATCGACGCCTGGGGAGTTCACGGCGGCCGTACGCGGCGGAGGCGCACGCGGCGGCCGCCGCACCGCCGGTTTCCGGTCAAACCAGAAACCGGCTGGAACCCGAAGCCCTTGCGCCCGGCGGCCGCCGGCGCGATCCTGCCGCGGCACTTCGGGGACTTCACCTCACAGATCGGGCTGTGCATCCTCGCTCGCGGCCGCCAACGGCCGGGGGTTTCATGCGCGTTGTGTTCGCCGGTTCCCTCCCCACCCCGCTCGCGCGGGGCGGTTTCCTCGTCGCCCTGGCCGGATGCCTGGCCGCGGCCGCGAGCCCCGCTGCACGGCCGGCCGGAGGCGCGCGGGCGGGCCCGGCGGCGGCGTCGCCCGCCACGGACACGTCCCTGGCCCCGTCCCGCGACACGCTGCGCCAGCCGCCAACCCTGCGCAATCTCTCCCACGTGCCCGGCCTGGTGGAGGTCGAGCTCACCGCCGCGCCCGCGCGGCTCCGGCTGCGGCCGGGCGGGCCGGCCGTGGAGGCGTTCGCCTACAACGGCACGGTGCCGGGGCCGACGCTGGATGTGCGCGAGGGCGACAGCGTCATCATCCACTTCCACAACGGGCTCGCCGAGCCGACCACGGTGCACTGGCACGGCCTGCACCTGCCGGCCGGCGTCGATGGCAGCCCGCTCGATCCGGTCGAGCCCGGGCAGGACCACGTCTACGCGTTCCGCATCCCGGCGGGCGAGGCGGGCACGTACTGGTACCATCCGCACCCGGACCGACGTACGACCCGCCAGGTGGGCATGGGCCTCTTCGGCGGGATCATCATCCGCGCCGCGGATGACCCGCTGGCCGCGCGGCACATCCCCGAGAAGCTGCTGATCCTCTCCGACGACCGGTTCGCGCCGGACGGCTCGGTCGCGTTCCCGGATTCGACCTCGATCCAGGCGGACATCGACTTCGAGAACGGGCGGGAAGGCAACGTCCTGTTCGTGAACGGCCAGGTCATGCCGACGCTCGCGCTGCGGCCGGGCCAGCTCGAGCGGTGGCGGATCGTGAACGCGTCGGCGGCCCGCGTCTACCGGCTGGCGCTCGCGGGCCAGCCGCTCATCGACGTCGGCAGCGACGGCGGGCTGTTCGCGCGCCCGGTCGAGGTGCCGGAGATCGTCCTGCCCAACAGCGGCCGCGTCGAGGTGCTCGTCCGGGGCGGCGCCGCGGGCGGCGGGGCGACGACCCTCCAGGACCTGCCCTACGACCGCTACATGCCCCAGACGCGGCCGGCGGACTGGGACAGCACGCGCACCCTGCTCTCCCTCCGTACGCTCGCCGGGCCGCCCGCCGAGCCGGTCGCGCTGCCGGCGGTGCTGCGGCGCATCCCGGCGATCGACACCACGCACGTGGCCGCGCGGCGGACGATCGTCATGTCGCAGGGGCTCATGGACGGCAAGCGGATGGACATGAAGCGGGTGGACATCAGCGCCCGCCTGGGCTCGACCGAGATCTGGGAGGTGCAGAACGTGGTCGGCATGGACCACCCGTTCCACCTGCACGGGTTCCACTTCCAGGTGCTCGACCGGGACGGTGTGCCTGAGCCGTTCCGGAGCTGGATCGACACGGTCAACGTGCCGAAGCACTCCGCCGTGCGGATCGTCGTGCGGTTCGACGACTTCCCCGGCCGCTGGATGTACCACTGCCACATCCTGGACCACGAGGACGCCGGGATGATGGGTGTGCTCCTAGTCAACTGAGGAGGGCGTATGGCCGGTCGTCGGAAGTGGTCGGTCGCGGCGCTGGTGTCGTTCGCCGCGCTCACGGTGCTGGCGTTCGCGGGCGCGCGGGCGGGCGGTCCGGGACGAGGCTCGGCCGCGGCGGCGATCGCCCCGGCGGCGGAGCGCGGCGGGAGGGCGGACGTGGCGCCTCCGGACCCGGTGCAGCGGGGGCGCTGGATCGTGGTCTCGCACGACTGTGGCGGGTGCCACGGTGGCGACGGGAATCCCAGCGCGCCCGGTTGGCTGGCGGGGGAGATGCGCCCGGAGCAGCAGTTCCTGATCGGGCCGTGCTACCTCAAGCCGGGCGCCCAGCCGTGCTTCCATACCCACCCGCGCAACCTGACGCCGGACAACGAGACGGGGCTCGGCCGCTTCACCGAGCGCCAGATCTTCAACGCGCTCCGCTTCGGCCTGCGCCCCGAGGAGACCCCGGATGTCACCATCACCTCGATGACGCCGGGGCAGGGCAACTTCCCGCTGCACCCGCGCTACCTGGCCGTTCCGATGCCGTGGCCGACGTGGCGGCACATGCCCGACGCGGACCTGTGGGCGATCGCGGCCTACCTGAAGCGCGGCCTCAAGCCGGTGCACAACAAGGTGCCCGAGAGCGAGGGCCCGCCCGACTTCTGGGCGAGCGCGTACACGGTGGACAAGATCGGGCCCTACCCGCTGCCGCCGTTCCCGACCGCCAACGAGGTGGGCGCGGCCGTGAAGGCGGCGTCGGGCGGGCGATGAGACGGGGCCCGGGGATGGGCTGGTAAAGACTCGCGACGACGCCGGCGGACGCGGGGCCGTCCCGTCCGGTGACGCCGGCGCCCGGGGCGATCCGCTCCGGGCGCCGGCGTGCGTCAGCCGGCCGCGTGTCCGGTCGCGCCGCGGGCCATGCTCTCCGGCATCCGCACGGCGACGACGCGGCCGCGGGCGCACTCGGCGCCGCCGGCCCCGACGGAGACCTCCACCACCACCTTCCGCTCCTTCACCTCGACGGGCAGGGCGCGCGCGATGAGCTCGACGCCCGCCGGCGTCGGCTTCAGGAAATCGACCGTGAGCGACGCCGTGACGAAACGCGGCGAGGGGTCCGCGCCCGGCCGGAGGCCGGCGGCACGCATGGCGGCGGCCGCCGCGGCGCCGATGCCGTGGCAGTCGATGAGCGACGCGATCAGGCCGCCGTAGACGAACCCCGGCAGGGCGAGATGGTACGGTCTCGGCTCGAGGCGCGCGACGCCCTCGCCGGCCTGCCAGAACGTCCGGATGTGGAGCCCCTCCGGGTTCAGCCGCCCGCAGCCGTAGCAGTGGGCGAAGTCGTCGGGGTAGAGGTCCTGGATGGCCTTCGGGTTGGCGTCCATGGCGGGAAGGTGAGGGTGAGCGGCCGTCTCCGGCAAGGCCCCGGGCGTGCTCTGCCGGAGAGTGGGATAGAGGGAGAGTGGGAGACGGGGCGACCTCCGCGGGGGAGGACCGCGGCCGGGCCAGTTGCGGGACCGGGCGGACGCACCTCCATCCGGCGTCCGCGCGATCCCGCCCATCCCGCACGCGGCCCGGCGCGGCCCGCCGCCGCGCGGCTCGCGGCGCGGCGGGCGCGGCATTACCGTGGACCCCGAACGGGGGCGGGCGCGGCGGCCGGGTGGCCGCGGCGCGGAGCTCCCCGCCGGGGGCAGCGGGGGCGTATGGCGATCCGGGTGTTCGCGACGGGCGGCACGTTCGACAAGGAATACGACGAGCTGGGGGGCCGGCTGGTCTTCAACGAGACGAACGTGCCGGAGATGCTGAGGCTGGGCCGGTGTCGGCTGGAGGTCTCGGTGCGCACGCTCATGATGGTGGACAGCCTGGAGATGACGGACGAGGACCGCGCCACCATCGTGGACCACTGCCGGCGGTGCGCGGAGACGCAGATCGTCATCACGCACGGCACGGACACCATCGTCGAGACGGCGCGGGCGCTGGCGGCGGCCGTGGCGGAGAAGACGATCGTGCTCACGGGCGCGATGGTGCCGTACGCCTTCGGCAGCTCGGACGGGCTGTTCAACCTGGGCAGCGCGCTGTCGTTCGCGCAGGTGCTGCCGGCGGGCGTGTACGTGGCAATGAACGGGCACTGGTTCCCGTGGGATGACGTCCGGAAGAACCGCGACATCGGCATCTTCGAGCGGGTCTCCGGCGCGGAGCGCGGGCGGTGAGGCGTCCGGCCGAGGGAGGTGCCGGCGCCGATCCGCCCCTTGCCAGACGGCGACGCCGAGACGAACTTTCACGCGAGAAGTAGCGTCATCCAGGCGGCTTCCCCGAGAACAGCATGAACCGCGCAGCGCCGCGCGTCGCGAGCCGATTCGCGCCGCGTGCCCTCGTCCTCCTGGCGATGGCTGCCACCGCTCTGGTCCGGCCCGTGTCCGCCCGGCCGCTCGTGCGTGCCGCGGCGCGCGCCGTTGGGACGCGGGGTCTCAACGCCGCTCGCCTCGCGCGCATCGATTCGATCATCGAGGCGGCCATCCGGGACGGGGCGACGCCGGGCGCGGCGATCGCGATCGGGCGCCGATCGGGAATCGTGCGCCTGCAGGGATACGGGCGGATCGACTGGGCCGACGACGCCGCCGCCGTGACGGACTCGACGCTGTACGACCTGGCGTCGCTCACGAAGGTGGTGGGCACGACCACGGCGGCGATGATGCTGGTGCAGCAGAAGCGGCTCCTGCTGGATGCGCCGCTCCGGCGCTATCTGCCGCAGTGGCCGCGCACCGGATCCCGTTCCCGCATCACGATCCGCCAGCTGCTCATGCACACCTCGGGGCTGCCCGCGGGAGCGGACCTGTGGTGGGTGCCCGGGAGCCGCGCGGAGCGGGTGCGCTGGATCGCGACCCGGCCGCTGGTCTCGCGGCCGGGGACGCGCACGCTCTACAGCGACCTGGGGATGATCGTGCTCGGCGCGGCCATCGAGCACATGACCCACGAGCGGCTCGATGCGTTCCTCGACACGCGCGTCTACCGGCCGCTGGGGATGAGGGACACCCGGTTCAACCCCCTCGCGCCGCTCGACAGCTCGCCGTTCAACCTCGCCCGCATCGCGCCGACCGAGCTCGATCAGGACATCCGCCACACCCACCTGCACGGGGAGGTCCAGGACCTCAATGCGGCCGCGCTGGAGGGGGTGGCCGGACACGCCGGGCTCTTCTCGTCCGCCCGCGACCTGGGCCGCTTCGCGCTCGAGATGCTGCGCGGCGCGAGCGGCCGCGACACCGAGCTGCTGCGGCCGAGCACCGTGCGGCGCTTTCTCGCCCACGCCGACTCGCGGCGGCCGCTCGGCTGGGACGCGCCGCGCACAGCCGCGGACTTCTCCCGCAGGGCGTTCGGCCACACCGGCTTCACGGGCACCAGCATCTGGATCGACCCCGACCGCAATGTCTTCGTCGTGCTGCTCACCAACCGCGTCGACCCCACCGCCGCCAACACCAGGCACCTCGCCCTTCGCCGCGCGATCAGCCAGGAAATCCGCCTGGCGGCCGATGAAGGCGCGGCCGCGTCCGCCGCGGCCGCCAGCCACGGATCCCGCTGAGCCTCGCCGCGGCCGGGTCTGGCCGGTGGCGCGCCCACGTCAGGGCGCGAGCGGCCGCGCGCGGACGGAGTCCCACACGGCCGCGGAGAGCTTGGGGGTGAAGGCGGTATCGACGATCCCCATGCGGGCGAAGTTGGAGAGGCCGGCGGCGCGCTCGGGCGGCAGGCCGTAGCTCGGGATGTCCAGGTCGGTGTAGAGCAGGAAGACCCAGGCCTGCGCGTGCACGCCGTCGAGCAGCGCGGCGATGCGGCGGAAGAAGGCAGCCTGCTTCTCGGGCGTGCCGGTGAGCGAGCCGGTCGGCGCGGAATTCCAGCCGCCCTCGACGAGGAGCAGCGGCTTCGTGGTCGCGGCGGCGAAGCGGGCGAAGAAATCGTCCGGCAGCTGCGCGGGGTCCTGGAGCACCGCGCCGGGATAGGTGGAGAGCCCGAGCCCGTCGACGTCGAAGGAGTCGGCCAGCGCGAAGTGGTCGATGCCGCGCGGGATCCCGCCGAGCCCCCAGGCCTCGTCGGCCTGGAAGGAGACGAAGGTGCGCGTGCCCGGCGACACCGCCTCGATCTGCGGCGCGAGCTCGTTGACCATGGCGCGCACGGCCGCGTAGAGGTCGGGCGGACCGAGGTCGGCGAGCGTGTTGACCTCGGAGGCCAGGCCGAACCACTCGGGATGGATGCGACGCGCGATCTCGAGCGCCCACTGCTCGTGCATCGCGCGGATCTCGGGCTCGCGGATCGAGCGGCCGAGCGCGACCAGCCCCGGGTCCTCCTTGCGCCGGTCGAGGCCGTCCAGCGGGTCGAGCAGGAAGATGATCCGGAGGCCAAGCGCCCGCAAAAAGCTCGCGAGCTGCTCCCGCTCGGCGAGCGCCTGCTCCATGGTCTTCGTGCCGCCGAGGAGCTCCGCCCACGGCACCGGCTGCTGGATGATCGTCACCTCGGACACGCGGGCGACGGCCTGCGCGGTGCGGATCACCGCCGAGTCGGTCGGCCGCGGCGGCGTGGGCGCGAAGCCCATCTCGTAGCTGCGCGCGGTCGTCCCCGGTGCGGGGCCGGTCGCGGAATCAGAGCTCCCGGAGCACGCGACGAAGAGCGCGGCGAGCACTGTGGCAGCGGCGAGCGAGCGCAGGAGCCTGGATCCGGGATGCGGGAGCAAGGAGACGGACAGCAGGAAGGATGCAGGATTCAGGGGCCACGGGCCAGGATTCAGGACCCCGAACCCTGGCCATGCGGGGCGCCAGGTGCCCGCCCTGGATCCTTCCGGGCGGAAAGGCGGTTAGAGGGACGGGTGGGGGCGGTTCGGGACCGGGAGGATTCTCGCGCACACGGGAGGCGTGGTGCCGGTGGGGCTGAGCGAAGCGCTTCAGCACAATCCGCTCGTGGCGGTCGCGGTGCTGTTCGGCGCGGGGGTGCTGACCAGCCTGACACCCTGCATCTACCCGATGATCCCGATCACGGCGGGCGTGATCGCCGGGACGTCGGGCGGGGTGGGGGCGGGCCGGAGTCGGCGGCGGACGGCCGTGCTGACGTTGGCGTACGTGGTCGGGCTGGCGCTGGTCTATGCCCTGCTCGGGCTGCTGGCCGGGATGAGCGGCTCGCTGTTCGGGTCGGTCGCGTCCAGCCCGTGGGCGAGGATCGCGGTGGGCAACCTGCTGCTGCTCTTCGGGCTCGCGATGCTGGACGTCTTTCCGCTCGCGCTGCCGGCGCGGGTGGTCGCGTGGGCGGGGCGGCGGCGGGGCGGCTCCGTGCCGGCCGTGTTCCTGCTCGGGGCGACGTCGGGGGTGGTCGCGGCCCCGTGCGGCGCGCCCGCCTTCGCAGCCGTGCTGACGTGGGTGGCCACCACCCGCAGCGCGCTGCTCGGGTTCGTCTACCTGTTCGTCTTCTCGCTCGGGATGACGGCGCTGCTCGCGGCGGTCGGCCTCTTCTCCGGGACGCTGGCCAGCCTGCCGCGCGCGGGGGTGTGGATGCTCTGGAGCAAGCGGGTCGCGGGGATCCTGATCCTGCTCGTCGCCGAGTACTACTTCATTCAGGCAGGGATGGTGATGTGATGTCGAGCCACACCCGCAGGGTCGTTCTCTCCGGCGCGCTCCTCGGCGCCGCGCTGCTTCTCGCTCCGGGCGCCGCGCGCGCTCAGGACGTCGGGCTCGCGCTCGGCTCGAGGCCGGCGCCCGTGGTGATCCAGGACCTGGCGGGCCGGCCGGCGGACCTGGGCCGGTGGATCGGCCGCAAGCCGGTGCTGCTCGAGTTCTGGGCGACGTGGTGCCCCCTGTGCCGCGCGCTCGAGCCGCGCCTGGCCGCGGCGCGGAAGGCGTTCGGCCAGCGGGTCGCCGTCGTCACCGTGGCGGTCGGCGTGAACGAAAGCCCGCGCTCGATCAAGCGCCACCTGGAGGACCACCCGATCGGCGGACCCGTGCTGTGGGACGGCGACGGCAAGGCGACGAGGGCGTTCGAGGCGCCGTCCACCTCCTACATCGTCGTGCTCGACCGTTCCGGGCGCGTGGTCTACACCGGCGCGGGGGCGGATCAGGATGTCGAGGCGGCGATCCGGAAGGCCCTTCCGCCCCGCTCCTGAACGGACGGGCAGGGGAACGGGCAGGGGGACGGGCAGGGGGACGCGGACGGGCATGTACCGCAGGCAGATACCGCAGGCACGGGCAGGCTCACGGGCAGGCTCGCGGGCAGGCTCGCGGGCAGGCTCACGGGCGGCGGAAGGGGCGGCGGCGCGGGCACCCGACCATCGGCCCTTGCCGCTGCCCCTGTCCGGTGCCGCCGACCTTCCCATGGCGTCCTACTGGGACGGCTCGGCAGCGGGGCCGGGCTCCAGCTTGTCGATCGCGGCGGCGAGATCCTTGTACGCGGTCGGGTCGATCTCCCGGAACGGCGTTGCGGTGTAGGCGATGCGGCCGTCGGGGCCGATCACGAACAGGTTGCGGTTGTCGAAGTTGCGGCCGGGGATGGTCGCGCCGTAGCGCCGGCCCAGCGCGCCATCGGCGTCGCTCGCCATGACGAACTGGAACTGGTCGTCGTGCGCCCAGGCGGCCAGCGTGTCAACCGGATCGGTGCTCACGGCGATGAGCACGACGTTCTGGCCGGCGTGGAAGAGCTGCGCGTACTGATCACGGTACGCGTGCATTTGAATCGTTCAGCCCTTGGTCCGGGCCTTTATGAAGAAGGACAGGACGACGGTCCTCCCCTTGAAGTCGCTCAACTGGATCGGCTCCTTCAGCACGCCGTAGCGCGTGGCCCCGGGGAGCGAGAAGTCGGGCGCGACGGTGCCGACCTCGAGGGGCGGGTGCGCCTCCTTCGTGGCCGGCTGCTGCTGTGCCGCGGCGCCCGCCAGGGGCAGCGCGGCGAGGCCGAGGGCGAGAAGCAATGAGCGGCTGCATCGCATGGAAGAGCCTCCGGAACGGGGAAAGCGAGAACCGGGACGGCAGTGAACATAAGGGGCCGGCGGGTCAGGGCGCCACGTCGTGGAACTCGAGCGTCGTCGCCTTTTCGATGGTATGGCGTAGCGTCCATTCCCCGTCGAAGAGCAGCAGCGGCCGGTTCTTCGCGTCGTATACCAGGAAGCGGCCGAGGCCGCGGGCGGTTCCCTCGATGTCGGCCTCGGGGCCGGTGACCCAGCGGGCGTGCTGCCAGTGGAGCGGCTCGAGCCGGGCGGCCACGCCGTACTCGCTCTCGAGGCGGTGCAGCAGGACGTCGAACTGAAGGCGGCCGACGGCGCCCACGAGCGGCTCCGGCCCGGCGTGCGTGGTGGCGTAGAAGACCTGGGCGGCGCCCTCCTCCGAGAGCTGGCGGAGCCCCTTGTCCAGGTGCTTGCGGCGCAGCGGATCGGCCACGGTGATGCGGGCGAAGTGCTCCGGCGAGAAGCGGGGCATGCGCTCGAGGTGCAGCGGGCCGTTGCCGGAGAGCGTGTCGCCGATGCGCAGGCTGCCGCGGTCGTGGATGCCGACCACGTCGCCGGGCCACGCCTCCTCCACCTGCCGCCGCTCCTGCGCCATGAACTGCTGCGGCTGCGCGAGCCGGATGCGCTGGCCGCTCCGCGCGTTGAGCACCTGCATGCCGGGCTCGAAGCGGCCCGAGCAGATGCGCACGAAGGCGACGCGGTCGCGGTGCTTCGGGTCCATGTTCGCCTGGATCTTGAACACGAAGCCGGTGAACGTCCCCCCCTCCGGGTCGATGGGGCCCTGCGAGCTCTCGCGCGGGCCGGGCGGCGGTGCCATGTCGAGGAAGTGCGCAAGGAACGGCTCGACGCCGAAGTTCGTCAGCGCGCTGCCGAAGAACGCGGGGGCGAGGCGGCCCTCCCGCACCGCCTCGAGGTCCAGCTCGGCCCCGGCGGCGTCGAGCAGCTCGACATCGCCCACCAGGCGGGCGTGCGCCTCGGCGCCGAGCAGCTCGAGGGCGGCGTCGGAGCTTAGCTCGGCGACTCGCACGCCGGCGCGGCGCTGCCCGTGGTCGCCGCCCTGCTCGAAGAGGTGGACGACGCCGGCGAGCCGGTCGTAGACGCCGGCCAGGCGCCCGTCGCGGGTGATCGGCCAGGTCACCGGATAGCAGGCGAGGCCGAGCTCGGCCTCCACGTCGTCGAGCAGCCCCAGCGGCGCCTCGCCCTGGCGGTCGCACTTGTTCACGAACACGAAGATCGGCGTGCGCCGGCGATGGCAGACGGCGAACAGCTTGCGCGTCTGCTCCTCGACGCCCTTGCGGTTGTCGAGCAGCATGACGGCGCTGTCCGCGGCCACGAGGGTGCGGTAGGTGTCCTCGGAGAAGTCCTGGTGGCCGGGCGTGTCGAGCAGGTTGAGCTGCCGGCCCTGGTACTCGAACTGGAGCACGCTCGAGGACACGGAGATGCCGCGCTCCTGCTCGAGCTTCATCCAGTCGGAGGTGGCGTGGCGCGCGGCACGCCGGGCCTTGACGGAGCCGGCCAGGTGGATGGCGCCGCCGTAGAGCAGCAGCTTCTCCGTGAGCGTCGTCTTGCCCGCGTCCGGGTGGCTGATGATGGCGAAGGTGCGGCGCCGCGCGATCTCGGCGTGGAGTCGGGTGTCCTCGTTCATCGCTTCCGTGTCAGTCCATCATCAGCTCGACCTCGCCGTCGGCCATGTGGCCGGCGCGGGGGAGCAGGAGCGCGAGCGGCACGGCGACGAGGAAGAGGCCGGCCACGAGGACGAAGATGTGGTCGTACGCGAGCACCGTCGCCTGCCGCATCACCTGGAGGTTCATGAGCGCGAGGGCGCGCTCGCGCGCCTGCGCGAGGCTCGCGCCGAGGCCGTGCATGGCCGCGGTCACCCTCGCGAGCCACTGATGCGCCACGGCGCTGCCGGTGTCCTCCGCCAGGATCGCGTGGTAGCGCGCCTGGCTGTGGGTCAGGATCGTCGCCACCGCCGCGATGCCGATGCTGCCCATCACCTGCCGCACCACGTTGTAGAGCCCCGTGGCCGCCGTCATGCGCGTCCTCGGGATGGACGACAGCGCGGCCGTGCTGAGCGCCGCGAACAGGAAGCTGAACCCCGCGCCCGTGCACAGCTGCGGGACCACCAGGTTCCAGAGCCCGGTGTCGGACGTCATGTGCGAGAGCTGCACGTAGCCCGCGATGATGAAGCCGACCCCTGTCGCCACCAGCAGGCGCGGCCCGGCCCGGTTGTAGAGCCGCCCCGCGATCGGCATCACGACGAGCATGGCCAGGCTGCGCGGCATGAGCGCGATCCCCGACTGCATGGCCGTGAAGCCGAGCAGGTTCTCGAGGAAGAGCGGCAGCACGAACAGGCTGCCCATGAGCCCGGCCCCCATCACGCCGCCCAGGAAGGTGGCCGCCGTGAACGGGATGTTCCTCAGCACCTTCAGGTCCACCGCGGGCCGCTCGGCCGTCAGCTCGCGCCAGATGAAGAGCCCCATCCCGACGGCGGCGATCACGGCCAGCCGCACGATGAACCCCGACTGGAACCAGTCGTTCCGCTCGCCCTCCTCGAGCATCAGCTGGAACGCGCCCAGCCCCGCGATCATCAGCCCCAGCCCCAGCAGGTCCAGCCTCGCCTTCGTGCGCTCCAGGTATGGCGGATCCTCGAGCACCCGCTGCACCATCAGCAGGTTCAGCAGCCCCAGCGGCACGTTGATGAAGAAGACCCACGGCCACGAGTAGTGGTCCGTCAGCCACCCCCCCAGCGTGGGGCCGATGGCGGGCGCCAGCACCACGCCCATGCCGTACACGCCCATCGCCATGCCCTGCTCGGCCGGCGGGAAGCTCTCCCGCAGGATCGCCTGCGGCACCGTGATCAGGATCCCGCCCGAAAGCCCCTGCAGCGCGCGCGCCGCCACCAGCATCGGCAGGCTCGCCGCCATGCCGCACAGCGCCGACGCCGCGGTGAACCCCACGATCGACAGCATGTACATGTTCTTCCGGCCCCACCGCGACGACAGCATCCCCACGATCGGCATCACCAGCACGTTCGCCAGGATGTAGCCGGTCACCACCCAGGTGATCTCCTCGACCGTCGCGCCCAGGTTCCCCGCCATGTCCGGCAGCGCCACGTTCACGATGCTCGAGTCCAGCACCGCCATCACGTTGCCGATCATCACCGTGCCCGCGATCACCCACTTGCCGTGGCGCGACTCGCTCAAGAGGCCGCCGGAGACGGGGACGAAGACGAAGACGAAGACGGAGACGCGCGAGAGAAGCAGGGCAGGATGTGCTCCATGGCGGCCGCGACCTCCTCGCGCGCGGCGGCTGAGAGGACGGCCAGTCGCGCGGTCACCAGCGCCCGCGCCGCGGTGAAGTACTGCTCCACGCACGCGCGGCCCGCCGCCGTCGGCGTGAGCACCAGGCGACGTCGGTCCTCCGGGTCCGTCTCCCGCTCCAGCAGCCCCTTCCTCGCCAGCTCATCCAGCAGCCGCGAGACCGCCGGCCGGCTCAGCAGCAGCGCCTCCGCCAGCTGCGAGGGCCCGTACGACGCATCGGCCGCCACCATCGCCAGCGCCCGGAACTGCGGCAGGGTCAGCTCCGCGGGGCGCGCGTGCCACATCTGCGCCCGCACGTAGCGCGAGACGAGGAGCGCGGCCTCGAGCACGTCCGCGGCGCAGCGCTGGAGCGCGGCGGCGTCGGTTTCCGGTGTTAACTGTTGCATTCTGTTAACTATAATGGCTCCGGGCGGACGGTCAAGGTGGTCGGGCGCCGCGGAGGTCGCGAGGGCCGGTATCGCGCCGCCGAGGGAGAGGCGGCCCGGGGTCTCCCACTCCCCCACTCTCCTCCTCTGCCGTTCCAGCCGCCGGGCAGACGCTACGCCGGCCCTTCCAGCCGCCGGAGCGAGCCCGGGCGCGGCAACGGCCCCGCGCCCAACGCTCGGGTGGAGGAAACGGTATGCCCGACGGGGGGTAGGGCAGCGGTGGAGGAACCGATTCCCTGGAGATGAGAAGGGCCATGAGCGAGACGAGTCGCGGGATCCTGGGCCGGCTGACGGTCGGCGCGGCGGTGGTGGCCGTGCTGGCGGCGGCGCCGGCCGGGGCGCAGCAGCAGAAGCAGGCGCCGGCGCGTGCGCTGGGGGTGGACACGACGAACTTCGACCGTTCGGCGCGGCCGCAGGACGACTTCTACGAGTTCGTGAACGGCGGCTGGATGCAGAGGTCGGAGATTCCGCCGGATCGCTCGAGCTGGGGCTCGTTCGTGGAGCTGTCGGAGCGGAGCCAGGAGGCGGTGCGCGGGATCATCGAGGCGGCGGCGTCGTCGCATGCGGCGAAGGGTACGGACGAGCAGAAGATCGGGGACTTCTACGAGAGCTTCATGGACACGGCGCGGATCGACGCGGCGGGGCTCGGGCCGCTCGAGGCGGAGCTGAAGCGGATCGCGGGGCTGTCCTCGGAGTCGCAGCTCCCGTCCGTGCTCGCGCACCTGGCGCGGATCGGCGTGGGCGGCCCGTTCGGCGCGTTCGTGGGGCAGGACCAGAAGAACTCGAACGCCTACATCGTGTCGGTGAGCCAGGGCGGGCTGGGGCTTCCGGACCGCGACTACTACCTGCGGCAGGACGCCAAGTTCGAAAGCATCCGCTCGGCCTACACGGCGTACCTGGGGAAGCTGTTCACGCTGGCGGGGCAGCCGGATCCGGCGGGCGCGGCGCGGCGGATCGTGGCGCTGGAGACGCGGCTGGCGGAGAAGCAGTGGCCGCGGGCGAAGATGCGCGACCGCGACGCGACGTACAACAAGCGGACGGTGGCGGAGCTGGACGGACTGACGCCGTCGTTCTCGTGGGCGGGGTACCTGAAGGCGGCGGGGCTCTCGAAGTCGGCGGACGTGATCGTGCGGCAGCCGGACTACTTCCAGGCGCTGGACGGGATCCTGAAGGCGACGCCGGTCTCGACGTGGCGCGAGTACCTCACGGCCAGGCTGCTCTCCGACTACGCGGCGTACCTGCCGGCGGCGTACGAGACGGCGCGCTTCGACTTCTACGGCAAGGTGCTCTCCGGGCAGCAGGAGCAGGGGCCGCGCTGGAAGCGGGGCGTCTCGACGGTGCAGCGTGCGCTCGGCGAGGCGGTGGGGCGGGAGTACGTCGCGAAGTACTTCAAGCCGTCGGCCAAGGCGCGCATGGACCAGCTGGTGAAGAACATGCTCGCGGCGTACCGGCAGAGCATCGACGAGCTGGACTGGATGAGCCCGGCCACGAAGAAGGCGGCGCAGGCCAAGCTGGCCAAGTTCACGGTCAAGATCGGCTATCCGGACCACTGGCGCGACTACTCGAAGCTGGTGGTCGAGCCGCTCGACCTGATCGGCAACGAGATGCGCTCGCGCGAGTTCGGCTACGACGACATGGCGGGGCGGTTGGGCAAGCCGGTGGACCGCTCGCGCTGGGGGATGACGCCGCAGACGGTCAACGCGTACTACAACGCGACGAACAACGAGATCGTCTTCCCCGCGGCGATCCTGCAGCCGCCGTTCTTCAACCCCGAGGCGGATGACGCGGTGAACTACGGCGGCATCGGCGCCGTGATCGGGCACGAGATCAGCCACGGCTTCGACGACCAGGGCAGCAAGTCGGATGGCAACGGCAACCTGCGCGACTGGTGGACGCCCGCGGACCTGTCGGCGTTCAAGGCCCGCACGACGGCGCTGGCGGACGAGTACTCGGCGTACGTGCCGATCGACGACATCCACATCAACGGCCGGCTCACGCTGGGCGAGAACATCGGCGACCTGAGCGGGCTCACCGTGGCGCTGCGGGCCTACCACATGTCGCTGGGCGGCAGGCCCGCCCCGGTGATCGACGGCTACACGGGCGACCAGCGCTTCTTCCTCGGCTGGGCGCAGGTGTGGCGCACCAAGATGCGGCCCGAGGCGCTACGCCAGCAGCTGCTGACGAACCCGCACTCGCCGGGCCAGTACCGGGCCTTCGTGCCGCTCACGAACATGCCGGCGTTCTACAAGGCCTTCGGCGTCCAGCCCGGCGACAAGATGTGGCGGGACCCGAAGGATCGCGTGACGATCTGGTAGCGCCGGCCTGAGGCCGGCGCCGCAAGGCGCAAGCGCAAGGCGCAAGCGCAGGACGCAAGGCGCAAGGCGCAAGCGCAAGACGCAAGCGCAAGCGCAAGCATGGGGGAGGGGGCGCTCCCCTGCGCTTGCTCTTGCTCTTGCTCTTGCTCTTGCTCTTGCTCTTGCTCTTGCTCTTGCTCTTGCTCTTGCTCTTGCTCTTGCTCTTGCTCTTGCTCTTGCTCTTGCTCTTGCTCTTGCGGGTTGCGCTGGGTTAGCTTCAACATGGGTTCGGGTCTTCCCTCCTCTGGCTACCGCGCAGAACGCCGCGAAACCTGACCTGCCGGCCCCGCCCCCTGGCGATCTCTCCAGGAGCTTCTCCCGAGCCCAGGATGCATGACGTGTCGGCGGCCGCGAGTTCGAACGCGATGACGGACGTGCGCGGCTGGTTGCACTCGGCGCTGGCGGAACATGCCCGCTGAACGAGAGATCGGGGGAGCCGGAGCGCGCTGGACGGAGCTGCAGCGGGTCCTCGACGGAGCGCTCGACCTGCCGTCGGACGCGCGTGAAGCCTACCTGGCCCACGAATGCGAGTCGGATCCCGCGCTTCGATCGGAAGCCCGGGGACTGCTCCATGCGTGCGAGCGAGCGTCCCGACCGGGCGGCTTCCTGTCGGCGCCGGCGCTCTCCGTGGCGGCGCCCCTGTTCGCCGCCACGGATGACGCGGGTCTTCCGCGCACGGGCGATCCGGCTCCCGAGGGTCTCCTCGAGAAGCTCACGACCGCACTGGCGGGCCGCTACGCCGTGGAGAGGGAGATCGGTCGGGGAGGCATGGCCACCGTGTTCCTGGCTCGCGACCTTCGTCACGACCGCGCCGTAGCCGTGAAAGTCGTGGATCCCGGGCTCGCGATCGGCGGAGGGCGTCGATTCCTGCGTGAGATCCGGACCGCGGCGCGTCTCAGCCACCCGCACATCCTCGGTGTCCACGACTCGGGCGAGGCGGGTGGTCTGCTCTATTACGTGATGCCGTTCGTCGATGGCGAGACGCTGCGTGCGCGGCTCGCGCGAGAGCGGCCAATGCCCCTGGCGGACGCGCTGCGGATCCTGCGCGAGCTGGCCGACGCCGTGGCCTATGCCCACGCCCAGGCCGTCGTCCACCGTGACCTGAAGCCGGATAACGTGCTGCTCTCGTCGGGGCACGCCCTGGTAATGGACTTCGGAATCGCGCGGGCGATCGCGGCGGCGCGAACGCCGCTGCTGGACGCCGACGACGCCACGGCCGACGCCGGCTCGGCGGACGAGTCGCGGATCACGGGGACCGGGCTGGCCATCGGGACGCCCGCGTACATGGCGCCCGAGCAGGCCGCCGGCGATGCGGGCACCGACCACCGCGCGGACCTGTACGCGCTCGGCGCGATCGCGTACGAGATGCTCGCGGGCGAGCACCCCTTCGGGGCGCGCCCCGCGCGTCAGATGCTGGCGGCGCACGTGACGCGCATGCCGGCGCCACTCTCGCGCCTGCGACCGGGCGTACCATCCGCCGTGTCGGCGCTGGTCATGCGCCTCCTCGCGAAGGACCCCGCGCAGCGCCCGCAGAGTGCCGGCGACGTGGTGTCGGCGCTGGACGCCGTGAGCGGTTCCACGCAGTCGCTGTGGCTCACCGGACGCCGGCGCGTTCTGGTCGCCACCGCCGTCGTCGCGCTGGCACTGACCGCAGTCGCGTACGCACTGCACATCGAGCGGAGCCGGAGCGGATCGCCGGCCGCGAACGGTGCTATGGCCGGTCCGGTTGCGGGCGACGTCGCCCCGCGCACGCTCGCCGTGCTCCCATTCGTCAATACGAGCGGCTCACGCGACGACGACTACTTCAGCGACGGGCTCACGGACGAGCTCTCGTACGCGCTCGGCCGGCTGCCGGGTTTGAGTCTCGCGGGTCGCACGTCGGCGTACGTTTTCAAGGGAAAGACGGCGTCCGCGCAGGAGATCGGTCGGGCGCTGAGCGTGCAGGCGATCGTCAGCGGCACGGTCCGACGTTCGGGGGACCGGCTCCGGGTCGGGACGCAGCTCGTGAGCACGGCCGACGGCCGCGTGCTGTGGGACAGCGTCTACGAGAGCCGCTCCGGGGACGTGTTCGAGGTGCAGGAAGAGCTGACCCGCGCGATCGTGGCCGCGCTCGCGCCGAACCTGGTGAACACGCCCGCACTGGCCGTCGCCAGCAGCGGACGGGGCACGGAGGACCAGGAGGCGTACGACCTCTACCTGAAGGGGCTCTACTTCTGGCACCGGCGAGGCGCGCAGAACGTCACCCGCTCGATCGGCTACTTCCAGGAAGCCATCGCGCGTGATCCGAGGTTCGCCCGCGCGTACGCGAGCCTCGCGCTCGCCTACAGCGTCCTGCCGGTCTTCCAGCCCGATGCGGCCGACTCCGCGGTGGCGCTCACGACCAGCAACGCCGCGCGTGCCGTGGCGCTCGATTCGACGCTCCCCGAAGCCCATCTCGCGCTCGGCGCAGCCCTCGACTTTCAGCTGCGTTTCCGCGACGGCCTGCGCCAGGACCGGCTCGCGGTCGCCGTCGATCCGTCCTCGGCCTTCGCCCATCACGGGCTGGGATTCGACCTGCTCAACGTCGGCGAAACCGATGAAGCCATCGCGGAGCTGCGACGCGCCACCCAGCTGGATCCGCTCGCGCCGTCGGCCGGCAGCCTGTTCGGGCTCTCGCTTCTCTTCGCGCGCCGCTACGATGAATCGATCGCGGAGTTGCGCCGCGTCCTCGCCTTTGATTCCACGTTCCAGCTCGCGATCATGAACCTTGGACAGGCGCAGCTCTTCGCGGGCCAGGCCGACAGCGCCGTGCGGACCCTCGAGCGCGCCCGTCGTCTCGATCCGAGCGATACCAGGAACACGTCCTCGCTCCTCCTGGCGTACGCCGGCGCCGGCCGCTGGGCCGATGCCGCCCGCCTCCGGAAGCAGCTCCACGCCCCCGGCTCCTCCGAGCTCGACGCCGCCATGGCCGACCTGGCCTTCGGCGACTCGGCGCCGATCCTCCGCCTGCTCACGTCGGAGGAAGGACAGCGCCACTACGTGTCGATTGGGTTTCTCTTCGGCTGCAGTCCCCTCATCGACCCGCTCTGGACCGACCCTCGTTTCCGCGCCGCGATGCACGCCCTCACCATAGAGCCATGCCCCCTCGCGCGCCCATGGCCACTCGCGACCCACGCGCCCAGCCCCCAGCGACGCGAAGCGAGCGTGCCCCCCGCGAGGTGAAGCGAGCGTGCCCCGCCCGAAGGGCGGAACACCCCGCGCGCGGCGCGGCAAGGCTCACGGCGCGGAACCCCCCCGGCGTAGCGTGAGCACAACGGTGGGGTCCAGGGGGTAGCGTCCGAACCGTCGCCCGTAGATGGCGAGCCCTCCGGGGAGGGCATCCTCGACATCGAGTCGGACGACCAGCCCGCCCGCGGCCGCGGCGCGGACCAACGCCTCGCGGGGAATCTCGACGCGCAGCAGCTCGCCGTAGGAGCCGGCCTCATGCAGGTGGCCGTCGTGCAGCTGGGCGTGCCAGGAGAGGATGCCGCGGTGGTCGGCGGCGTCGTTGGCGAGGAAGCGGCGGCCGGCGACGAGGCCGTTCACGCGCACCGTGACGGCGCTCGGGGAGCGCGAGCGGTCGGTCATCGGGTACGAGTTGGGGTTCAGCGTGGGGTCGAGGGTGCCCTTCCCGCGCATGAAGTCGCCGCGGATGCGGCCGGCGTCCGGGCGATCCTTGCCGAGCAGGCGCTTGGCGGAGACCTCCGCCAGGAAGCTGGCCGCGTCCAGGTCCTCGGGGCGGAGCCCCGCCGGCCAGGGTACGCGGTACTCGAAGAAGCCGGCGCCGGCCCCGTCCACCTTGAGCCCGTCCATCACCTTCCAGTGCCCGAGCGACCACGCCGCGGAGTCGAAGCTCGCGGGGTCGATCCGGATGAGCCGCGCGACGCGGCCGTCCGCGAGCGGCATGGCGGTCGGGAGCTCTCCCCCGACGTCGAACGTCGTGAAGTTGCGCTGGAGCACGTTGCCGACGGCGTCCTCGAGGCTGACCGCGAGCACGGCGACGGCGGGCTCGTCCGGCATCGGCACCGAGAGGGGCGCGAGGGGCGCGGAGAGCCAGGGACGGTAGGGAACCGCCCTCGTCGCCTGGAACCATTGCTTGCGCTCGCCGAGCGCGTTCCAGCCGTACAGCTCGGCGTGCAGCCGGAGCGAGTCGCCCCAGGCGGTGCTGCCGGTCAGGAAGGACGCGTAGAGCGGCACATCGACGCGCTGCCCCGGCCGCACACCGCGGCAGAGCGAGTCGCCGACCACGAGGTAGAGCGGCGCGTGCAGGTCCCGGAGCGACATGCCGTCCACCAGCGCGCCGAGCCCGGTGTCCTTGGGGGAGCGGTCGAAGCGCCAGTAGCCGTTCCACTCGTTGATCACGTCGTGGAGCTCCGTGTAGAGCCAGCCGGCCACGCGCGGATGGCGGCGGAACGCGTTCAGGGCGCGGTGGTAGTCCCAGCTCCAGTCGACGTCGCCGGTGCTGCCCTCGTATCCCCAGACGTTGCCGAACTCGGCATTCAGGTCGGGCTGTGCCGCCTGGCGGTAGCCCGCCTCGAAGTTCCAGGGCGAGCCGGGGAAGGTGCTGTCGCTCACGGTGTCGAGCAGCGAGGCCCAGGCGTAGCCGGGCAGGTACATGTGCCAGGTGTTCAGGTCGGTCCCCGTGTGCCCGTGGCCGCAGCAGGGCGAGTTGTCGTCCACGAGCCGCGTGGGGTCGCGCGCCTTCGCGAGGTGGTAGACGGAGTCCACCCAGCGTTGCGTGCCGGGCAGGTAGCGCTCGTGGCCGGCCTGGTGGGTGAGCAGCCCCCACGCCTCGTTGAAGGTGACCCAGGCGAAGATCGAGGGGTGGTCGTAGTCGCGCTCGATCATGGCCCGGAGCGTCGAGTCGACCTCGTGGCGCATGGCGGCGTCCGGCTCGCCCCACGAGTTGGGCACGTCCGCCATGAGGAGCAGCCCCAGCCGGTCGGCCCAGTAGAGCTTGCGCGGCGCCTCCACCTTCACGTGCTCGCGCAGCCCGGTCAGCCCGATCTGCCTGGCGCGCAGGATCTCCGCTTTCAACGCGCTGTCGCTCGGGAACGTGTAGAAGCCGGCCGGGTGGAACGCCTGGTCGAGCGCCATCTCGAGGTAGATCGGCCGGCCGTTCAGGGCGACGTAGCGGTTCGTCGTGCCGGGCACCGTCGCCACGGAGATGCTCCGCATCCCGAAGTAGGTGTCCACCACGTCGGGGACGAAGCCGGTCGTGTCGCCAGCGGCGGCGAGGGTGGCGGTGATCTCGTAGAGGAACGGGTCGTCGAGCGTCCACAGGTGCGGCTCGGGGATCTCTACGTCGAAGGCGACGCTGTCCACGCCCGCGCGCAGCCGCTTCGTCACTTCCGGGACCGTCACGTTCCGGAAGCGGAGGGTCAGCGCGAGCGGACGGGGTGCGGGGCCGAGCAGGCGCGCCGCGACGTGCACGTGCGGCCCGCCGCTGCCGGCCGGCGCCGCGCGGCCGAGGTCGGGCGAGAAGTGCACCCAGCGCAGCGGCGCATCCCCGCGCGCGTCGAGGTACACCGTCTGCCAGATGCCGCGCGCGTTTCCGTACCCCTGCTTTCCCTCGAGCTTGAACGGCCGGGACGCATCGTCCACGCGCAGCACGAGGCGGTGCACCCCGCCGGCGGACCCGGCGGCGCCCGGTGAGCTGCGCGGGGGCGCCGTCGCCGGCAGCTCGAATTCGAAGGGGGTGTAGCCGCCCTCGTGCGTGCCCAGCTCGTGCCCGTCCAGCCATGCGGTGGTACGCCAGTCGGACGCCCCGACCACGAGGAACACGCGCCTGCCACGCCAGGCCTCCGGAATGCGGATGTCCCGCGCGTACCAGCCGATGTAGGTCGTGTCGCCCACGCCCGATGCGGGGCTCGCCCACGAGAAGGGCACCACGATGGTGTCGCCGCGCGGCGGCCCGGCGCGCGACCACCCCGCGGCGAGTCCGGTATCCTCCGGGTCCAGCCGGAAGTCCCATGTGCCGTTCAGGTTCAGCCAGGCGGGGCGCTGGAAGTCGGGGCGCGGGTGCTCCGGGAGCGGGATGGCGGGCTCCGGCGCCTGGGCGCGGGCGGGCGCGGCGGCGGCGAGCAGGAGGAGCAGGGCCGCGGCGCGGCGTGTCGGGGAGGCGAGGTCGTGAGGCATGGCTGACGAAAGTCGGGCTCGGGGGCGGGATCTCGGTCGGTCGGACGCGCGGCGCATGGGGGAGAAGGTCGCCCGCACGCAACCGGCCGGCAAGCGGCGGTGCCCGGGCGCGCGTGTAAGGCGATGGGGCCGAGAGCCGGTCCACGCGGAGACGCCGGCGAGCGGAGCCCGGCGAGCCGGTCACGACGGCAGCTGGCCGGCGACGTGGAGTCCGCGCCTCGCCGGAGAGGAGCTCCAGGTCGATCCTGCCTTCTCCGGCCTCCCTGCGTGCCGGCGTGGAACGATACGGATCCGTGCGCCTTGCGCTTGCGCTACCAGTCAATGCGGCCGCGCTTCAGCACGTGGACCACGCTCGTGGTGTTGCGGATGTCGGCGAGCGGGTCGCGGGCGAGGATGACGATGTCGGCGTCGCGGCCGGGGGCGAGGGTGCCCGTGCGGTCCTGGATGCCGAGGACGCGGGCGGCCACGGACGTGGCGGCCTCGAGCGCCTCCATCGGCGTGAGGCCGCCGCGCTCGACGAGCAGCGCGAGCTCGCGGTGGACGTTGGGGAGGTCGCCGGGCTGGTCGGCGCCGATGGTGTCGGTGCCGGCGGCGATGGCGACACCGAGCTCGTGGGCGCGTCGGGTGGCGGCCGCGGCCCAGAGGAAGCCGGCGGAGTCGCGGCCGAGGGACTGCACGTAAAGCGTCGGCTCGAGGATCGTGCCGCGCGCGGCCATGTCGTGGAACAGGTGGTCGAAGGCCGGATCCGCGAGCGAGACGTGCGCGTAGTCGGCATGGTAGCGGTGGGTGTAGTCGGGGATCGGGCGGGCGGCCTCCCAGACGAGCAGCGCGGCATGGGAAAGGACGTCGATGCCGGCGTCCACGCAATCGGACGGGCGGGCGGGGAAGAGGGTGGCGTGGCTCCACACCCTGAGCCCCTGGCGATGCGCCTCCGCGACGAGAGGCGTGAGCGGCGCCGCTGCGACGGCGGCGTAGACCTTGATCCCGGTGGCGCCGGTCCCTTTCGCCTCCGCGATGGCGAGCGGCCAGTTGGTCCTGTCCGTGACCGCCCGCGCCCACGGCGCCTGCCCGGGCGGCACGCCGCGCGCCGCGGCCAGCACGCGCGGGTCCTTGAAGAAGTCGGGGCCGGCGAACAGGGCCGAGTAGTGGATGTCGGGCGAGGCGATCTCGCCGAGCTCCGCCGCGCGCGCGAGGCCTGCGAGCACGCGGGCGTCGCCGGCCATGTCGCGCACCGTGGTGACCCCGCCGAGGATGGCGTTCCGGAGCCGCCGCGCGTTCACGTCCCACGTGTCGGTGCCGCTGGGGTCGGTGGCCAGGTGGACGTGGGTGTCGATGAGCCCCGGGATGGCGTAGCGGCCGGCCAGCTCCAGCCGCTCGGCGCCGGCCGGCAGCGGCCGCGCGCCGTCGGCGAACACGGCGGCGACGCGCCCGTCCTCGATGAGAATCGTGGTGCCGGGCCGCGCCGGCGCGCCGGTGCCGTCGATCACGGTGAGGCCCGTGAGCGCGAGCGGCGCGCCGCCGGGCGTGCCCGTGCGCGCGGAGCCCGTGCCGGCTGGCTCCTGTGCACGCAGGTGACCGGGAGCGCACAGCGTGGCGCCGGCCAGCAGCAGGGCGCCGAGCGCGGCATGGATCCCGCCATGCGACGCGGCCTGAATCCCTGGAGGGCGAGCGGTGCCGGGGGAGGTCGATGGGCGGGCCGCGACGGCGGCTCTCGCAGCGGGACGGGAGCGTAGCTCTGGCGTGAAGCCGGACGGCACGTCTGTCCTCCTGCGGTCGGTCTGTCGAGGGGTGCGGGAGCGCCACAAGCTACGGCACCCGAAGGGGCGGAGCAAAGCGTCACGCGGGCGGGCGGGCGAGGGGGCATCGGGCCGCGGCGCCAGCGTACGGATCGGGGCTTGCCGCGTGTACCGGAAACCGCGTACTTTTCGTCATATTCCTGCCGTACGGCCGCCAACGGCGGCTGCCGCCGGTGGTCGAACCACCTCAATTGGATATCCCTCGATGGAGTCGGCGCACCCACAGTCCGGCCGCAGTGCGGTCATCCTGGTCGTGGACCGGGACCCGAACGTGCGTGAGCTGGAGGCGTACTTCCTCCGCGAGGCGGGGTTCGCGGTGGAGTTCGCGGACGACGGGCGCTCGGCGCTGGAGCTGGTGCGCGAGCTGCGCCCGGCGATGGTGATCACGGAGATCCTCGTGCCGGGGGTGGATGGTCTGGCCGTGTGCCGGCGGATCAAGGAGGACCCGGAGCTGAGCGAGACGCGGGTCCTGATCTTCAGCATCCTGGCGGCGTCCGGGCGCGCGCGGGAAGCGGGCGCGGACGCCTTCCTGTTGAAGCCTCTGGCCGAGCGTTCGCTGCTGGGGACGGTGCGCGCGCTGCTCGAACCGAGCGAGGAGCGGAGCGTATGAGCGAGCCGCTGGTGGTGGGGGCCGGTGCCCACCGGGTCGGCACGGGCAACCCGGAGCTGGACGAGGTTCTGCGCGGCGGGTTCCCGGTGGGCTCGATCAACGTGATCATGGGGCATCCGGGCACGGGCAAGACGGTGCTGGCGGAGCAGATGCTGTTCGCGAACGCGGTCGGCCCGCGGCCGGGCGTGTACCTGACGACGCTGTCGGAGCCGTTCGCGAAGGTGGTCTCGCATCTGCAGACCTTCACGTTCTACGACGAGGAGCGGATGCTCTCGTCGGTGGTGTACGAGGATGTGGGCTCCGGCATCCTCGAGGGCGGCCCCGCGTTCGTGCTGGAGCGGGTGGGGCAGCTGATCCGGGAGCGGCAGCCGCGGATCCTGGTGATCGACTCGTTCAAGGCGCTGCACGACCTGGCGGAGTCGCAGCAGTCGATGCGGCGGATGGTGTCCGAGCTGGCGGGGCTCCTCTCGGCCTACTCGGTCACGACGTTCCTCGTGGGCGAGTACTCCGAGGCGGAACTGGTGGAGTACCCGGAGTTCGCGGTGGCGGATGGCATCATCCAGCTGGTGCGGCACCCGTCAGGTAGGCGCGACGAGCGCTACCTGCGCGTGCTGAAGCTGCGGGGCAGCGCGTACCGGGAGGGGCTGCACGCCTTCCGGATCGGGGCGGCGGGGATCCGGGCGTTTCCGCGCAGCGTGACGCCGCGCGTGCCCACCGAATACATCGCGATGGACACGCGGGTCTCGACGGGGGTGGCGGGGCTCGACCGGATGCTGGGCGGGGGCCTCTGGGCGGGGAGCGCCACGCTGGTCACGGGGTCGGTCGGCAGCGGGAAGACGACGCTCGCGCTCACCTTCGCGATGGCGGGGCTGCGGCAGGGGGAGCCGAGCCTCTTCGTCAACTTCCAGGAGAATCCGACGCAGCTGGCGCGCGCGATCGCGGCGCTCGGCCTGGATCCATCGGAGCTGGAGGGGCGCGGGCTGCACCTGCTCTACTCCTCGCCCGTCGAGATGCAGATCGACGCGATCATGGTGGAGATCTACCGGCACGTCCGCGCCGGCCTCATCCGCCGCGTGGCGATCGATGGGCTGGGCGACCTGGCGCTCGCGGCATCGGACCGCGAGCGGTTCCACGACTATGTCTACACGCTGGTGCAGCACCTGGCGGCGGCTCGGATCACGTCCGCGATGACACTCGAGGTCGGCTCGGGGCTCCCGTCGAACACTGCGCGCGACGCGGAGCGCTTCAGCTCGCTCTCGGATGCGATCATCGCGCTCGAGATCGACTGGAGGCGCGAGCCGCCGCGGCGGACGCTGCGCATCGTGAAGGCACGCGGGATGCCGCACCCGCTCGCGGCCGTCCCGATCCAGATCGAGCGCACGGGGATCCGGGTGCTCGAGGAAGAGGTGTCGAATGGCTGAGCAGACGAGGGACCGGCGGCCGGCGCTGAGCCGGCTCACGGCGGTGAGTCGGGCGCTGACCTACGCGGCGTCGCTCGAGGAGGTGCTGGACATCAGCGTGGAGAGCGCGGTCGAAATGCTCGGGGCGCACGCCGCGCTGCTTCTGCTGACCGATGCCGATGGGCTGCTCCGGATCGCCGCCTCGCGGGGGCTGGCGCCCTCCGTTGCGGAGCGGTTCCACGAGCCGCTGGACGAGCGGCTGGCGGGGCGGCTCGCGAGCGCGCTGGGCGCGGACTCGCCGGCGCTGTTCCTGGGCGTGCCGCTGGTCGTGCGTGGCGCGGTCACGGGGCTGCTCGCGGTGCTGCGCGCGGAGGCGGGACCGATCAGCGAGAGCGACGAATGGCTGCTCTCCGCGCTGGCCGACCAGGCCTCCGTGGCGCTCGAGAGCGCGCGCGACCAGGAGGCGCGGGTGCGGCTCGAGCGGAGGGTGAACGAGCTCGAGCAGCTGTCGAGCGCGCGCGAGGAAGCGCTCCGGATGGTCGGCCACGACCTGCGCTCGCCGCTCTCCGCGATGCTCGGCTACATCCGAGATGCTCTCGGCACGAGTCTTCGGCCCGCTGACGGAGGCGCAGGCGGAGCGGCTCGGGCGGGTGGAGTCGATCGGTCGCCATCTGGCGGCGCTGCTGGACATGGTGCGGGACATGGGCCGCCTGGCGGCGGGCGAGCTTGAGCTGCAGGTGGCACCGGTCCGGCTCGAGCCGATCGTCGCGGAGGCCGTCGAGATCGTGGCGCTGGAGGCCCGGGAGGCGGGGGTGGACATCCGCGCCGTGACCGCTGGCGAGATCGTCGTGCGCGCGAGCCGCGACCGCCTCCGGCAGGTGCTCGTGCATCTGCTGGACAACGCCATCAAGTACAGCGCCATGGGGACGCAGGTGTCGGTTCTCGCGGCGGCGGAGGACGCGCAATCGCCGCGGTGGGTGGAGATCCGCGTCACCGACGACGGCCCTGGCATTCCGGCGGACCAGCTCGAGACGGTGTTCGAGCCGTACCGGCGGCTTCCGGGCACCGCGACGCTCAAGCCCGGCGTGGGGCTGGGGCTCTCCCTCGGCCGCGCGCTCGTCGAGCTGATGGGCGGGACCCTGATCGCGGAATCGGCCGAGAGGGGGGCGAGCTTCCTCGTCCGGCTGCCGCGGGCGGGGCCGCGCGAGCCGAAGGATTCGGCCGAGCTCTGAACAGCCGAGCGCTACCTCGACCTCAACTCCTTCCAGCGCGCCTTCACGGCCTCGAGCTTCTCCCCATAATCGTGGTACACGGCACGCTGCCCCCGGGTGGGGGCGGCGTCGGCGCTCTCCACGGCCGTGAAGAGGCTGGCCAGCACGCCATCGATCTCCTGCAGGCCCCCGGTGCCGGAGCGCAGGTCGGCGAAGCGGCCGGCGACGTCGGGGCCCGCCGTCGCTTTCTTCTGCTGGAGCAAGGCGCCGATGGCGCTGTCGGCGGCGGCGGCGGCGCGCAGCGAGGCGGCGATGCTGTCGGCGAGGGCGAGCTGGCTCTCGAGGGCGCCGGCGGGCGGGTGCACGCGCGGGTCGAGCGTGACGGTGAGCGGCTGGGTCAGCGTGCTTCCGGCGGCCTCGAGCGTGACGGTGTAGCGGCCGGGCAGCACGAGGGCGCCCTCGGGGAGGAGCGGCGTGTGCTCGGGCCAGACGGCGGCGATCGAGTGCTCGTAGTGGAGCGCGGGCGGGCGCGGCCCGCGCAGGTCCCAGACGTAGCGGTGCATTCCGGCCGCGGTGGACAGGCGCTGCGGCGCGCCGAGCCAGTCCTTCGTGAAGTAGCGTTCGGCGGGCAGCTCGGGCGGCGGCTCGTCGCTCGAGAAGCGGCGCACGAGCGCGCCCGCGGCGTCCTTCACGGCGAGCGTCACGGCGCCGCTCGTCGAATCGGCCAGCCAGTAGTCGATCACGGCGCCCGTCGGCGGGTTCTCCCCGAGGGGTGTCGAGGGCGGCCAGGGGGTGTCGCGGTTCTCGTCGGCGCGCAGGCGGATGGCGGTGTCGGGGCGGAACAGGTAGGCGGGTGCCGCGGCCACGTCGGCGCCGGCCTGGCGGAGCGGGCTCACGTCGTCGAGCACCCAGAGGCCGCGGCCGTTCGTGGCGGCGATGAGGTCGCCGTCGTGGACGAGCAGGTCGCGGACCTGCACGGTGGGCAGGTTCAGCGCGAGCGACTGCCAGTGCGCGCCGTCGTCGAAGGAGACGTAGACGCGGCGGCGGGTGCCCGCGTAGAGGAGCCCCGGCTTCACGGGGTCCGCGCGGACCGTCATGACGTAGTCGTCGGCGTGGATCCTGTCCGTGATCCTGGTCCAGGTCTTCCCGAAGTCCCCCGTCCGGAGGACGAGCGGCGCGTCGTTGCCGATGCGGTGCATGTCGACCACGGCGTAGGCCGTGCCATCCGTGAAACGCGACGGCGAGATCGCGTCGATCCGGCCCCACGCCGGCACCGCGGGCGGCGTCACGTTCGTCCAGTGCGCGCCGCCGTCCCTGGTCAGCTGGATCAGCCCGTCGTCCGTGCCGACCCAGATCTCGTCCGCCTGCAGCGGTGAGGGCGCGATGGTGTAGATGACGCCGAACCCGCAGCGCACCGCCTCTGCGGGCGATGGATCCTGGCAGGGGGGCGCGGCGCGGCGGCTCTCCCTCGCGTCCGCCTTCGCAACAGCAGGGTCGCTCGGTGGAGCCGCCGCGCCGCGACCCCCGCCAGGGGCGGCGCCGGTGAGGTCGGGGCTGATGGTGCGCCACGTGTCGCCGTCGTCATCCGAGCGGAACAGGACCTGGGCGCCGAAGAACATCGGGTGCGGCGGCAGCGGCGAGAACTCGAGCGGCGTGATCCAGGTGTAGCGGTACTTCACGGTGGTGGGCCGCGCGCCGTAGGTGGAGACGGGCCAGGGCGAGGCCTCGGCGACCTGGCGGGTGGTCTCGTCGAAGCGCGAGAGGTGGCCGCCGAGGCCGCTGCCGAAGACGGTGTCCGGCGCGCCCGGCTTCGGCACCATGTAGTCGCGCTCGTCGCCGCCGACGGGGTGCCAGTCGCGCAGCTCGATCACGCCGTAGGGGCCGCGGCTGAGGATGCCCACGGTGCCGTTGTCCTGCTGGCCGCTGTAGATGCGGTAGGGGAAGCGGTCGTCGGCGGCCACGTGGTAGAACTGGCCGGTGGGCTGGTTGTACCAGCTCGACCACATGCGGCCGCCGTCCACCGTGACGGCCGCGCCCTGGTCGGCGCCGGTGACCATGTGGGAGGGATCGGCCGGGTCGATCCAGAGGAAGTGGTAGTCGTCCCCGCCGGGCGCGCCCTTGACGATGGTGATGGTGCGCCCGCCGTCAGTCGAGCGGCGGATCGACTGGCCCATGACGTAGACGGTGTTCGGGTCGTCGGGCGCCACGGTAACGCGCCCGAAGTAGTCGCTGGCCAGGGCGGCGTCGGCGTTCACACGCGTCCAGTGCGCGCCGCCATCGCCGGAGCGGTAGAGCCCGGATGCGTCGCCGGAGGCGACGATGCTGGCGTAGACGACGTCGCCCGACACGGCGATGCCGATGCGGCCGAGCGGGCCAGGCGGCAGCCCGCCGCCGGAGAGGCGGGACCAGTGCGCGCCGCCGTCGGTGCTCTTCCAGATGCCGGAGCCGGGGCCGATGCGCGGCTGGAAGTAGTCCAGCCACGGGTGCATCTGCGTCTGCCAGGTGGCCGCGTAGACGACGCCGGGGTGCGCATCGTCCCGCGCCAGGTCCACAGCGCCCGTGCGGTCGTTCTCCGGCGCGAGCACCCGCGTCCAGCGCGCGCCGCCGTCGGTGGTGAGGTAGACGCCGCGGTCGCGGCTCGCGGCGAAGTAGGGCCCCAGGGCGGCCACGAGGACACGGTCGGGGTCGTGCGGGTCCACGAGGATGCGGCCGATGTGGCGCGACTCGCGAAGGCCGGTGTTCCTCCACGTCTCGCCGCCATCGGCGGAGCGGTACACGCCGTCCCCCTCGAGCACGTCGTAGCGCGCGGCCACCTGGCCGGTGCCGACGTAGAGCACGCTCGCATCCGAGGATGCGACGGCGAGCGCGCCCACGGACGCCGCGCTCTCGTGCTGCATGAGCGGCCGCCATGTGCGGCCCGCGTCGTCCGTCCGCCACACCCCGCCGCCGGCCGCGCCGAAATAGAACGTGTTCGGCTTGCCCGGCACGCCGGTGGCCACCGTGGCCCAGCCGGCGCGGTAGGGGCCCACCAGCCGCCAGCGCATCCCGGCGTAGAGGGAGGAAGGGACGCCCGCCTGCGCGTGGAGCGGCAGGGCGGGCGTCGCCATGGCCAGACCGGCCAGGGAGAGTGCCAGCTTGGTGGTGCGCATCCTCATCGGCTCGCCTCCGGGCGGCCCCGTCCCCCGGCGTGCCGACGGTCGGCGGCGCGAGGGGGGCGTGGGTGGGGGGCGAATCTAGGGAGTGGGGGAGGGACTGCAACCGAGGGACTGTGAGCTGCGGGGGGGACGGCGGGTGAGGGGGGTCAGGGGTCGTCGAGGACGGCGGCGGGGGGGATCCGGGCGGCGCGGCGGGCGGGGAGGGCGGCGGCGGCGAGGGTGGTGGCGGCGGTCACGGCGGCGGCGGCGAGGTAGACGGCGGGCTCGGTGGCCGAGGTGTCGAAGAGCAGGGAGCGGAACGGGCGCGCGAGCAGGGCGGCGGCGGCGGCGCCGAGCATGAAGCCGGGCACGGCAATGGTGCCGGCGTCGGTGAGGACGAGGCGACGGACCTGTCCGGCGGTGGCGCCCAGGGCGATGCGGATCCCGATCTCGCGGGTCCTCGCCCGCGCACGGTAGGAGATGACGCCGAAGAGCCCGAGCGCGGCGAGCAGCAGGGCGGCGGCGGCGAAGGTGGCGACGAGGCCGGCACGGAACCGGGGGGCGGCGGTGGCGCGCCGGAGCGAGGCGGCCACGGGCTCGAGGGTGGGGACGGGGAGGTCGGGGTCGACCTCGTGGATGGCGGCGCGGACGGCGGCGGCGATGCGGGTGTCGGGGAGTGCGCTGCGGACCACGAGGGAGACCCATGGCCAGTCGCCGTCGTCGGGGAAGAAGAAGAGGGGCACGGGCGCGCCGGTGAGCTCGCGGTCGCGGACGTCGTCCACGATGCCGATGATGCGGCGCCAGTTGGTGCCATGGACGCCCATGGCAATGCGCCGGCCGATCGGGTCCTCGCCGGGGAAGACGGCGCGCGCGAAGGCGCGGGTCACGACCACGACCGGCTCGGCCGAAGGCCGGGCGTCGTCGGATCGGAGGAGGCGGCCGCGGGCGAGCCGCACGCCGGCGGCGTCGAAGTAGCCCGGCGTGATGCTGCGCCAGCGGGCGAAGGTGGTCTGGCCGGGGCCGGAGGGACGGCCCTCCACGGCCACATCGACGGTGGTGTTCCACTCGCCGAAGGGGGCCACGTTGGTGGCGCCGGCCGCGGCCACGCCGGGCACGGCACGGACGCGTGCGACGAGCGAGCGGAGCGTCGCGCCGTCGTCGTGGTAGCGGGGTGCGGTGAGAGCGAGGGGCGCGACCAGCACGTGCTCGCGGGCGTAGCCCGGATCGACGGCCTGGAGGCGGGCGTAGCTGGTCACGAGCAGCCCTGCGCCGACGAGCAGGAGCACGGCGAGCGAGGTCTCGGCGACGGCGAGCAGGCGGAGCGCGCGTCCCGGGCCGGAGGCGGTGCGGCCGCCGGCGCGGAGCGCCCCGGCCAGGTCCACGCGGCCGGCGCCGAGCGCGGGCAGCACGCCGAAGAGGAAGCCGGCGCCGAGGGCAAGCAGGGATGCGGCGGCCACCGCCGCGGCGTCGAGGTGGACCGTGGCGATGCGCGGGGTCGCGGCGGGTGCGAGCGCGCGCAGCGCGGGCACGAGCCAGGCGGCGAGGACCGTGCCGAGCGCGCCGCCGGCGACGGCCAGCACGAGCGTCTCCGCGAGCACCTCGCCGGCCAGGCGGGCGCGCGATGCGCCCAGCGCGGCGCGCACGGTGAACTCGCGCGCGCGGCCCACGGAGCGGGCGAGGAAGAGGGCGGCGAGGTCGGCGCAGGTGAGCAGCAGCAGGAGCGCGACGGCGGCCGCGAGCAGCACCATCGCCCTCGTCGTCGCGGAGCCGATGAGCCACGGGCGGAAGCCGACGAGACGCATGCCCCAGCCGCCGTCGCTCGCGGGATGCTCCTCTCCCATGCCGCGCGCCACCGCGGCCAGCGCGCGCGTGGCGGCCGTGGCGGAGATCCCCGGGCGCAGCCGGGCGATCACCGTGAGCTCGTGATCGGTGCGGTCCGCGCCGGCGCTGGGGGCCAGGGGCAGCCACACCTCAGGCGCGCCCAGCCACGGGGCGCCCGGCACCACGCCGACGACGGTCCGGCGCACGCCATCGAGCAGCAGCGTGCGGCCGACCGCGGGTCCACCGCCCAGCCGGCGCAGCGCGAAGCCGGCGGACACCAGCACGGCCGAGCCCTCGTCGCCGCGCGTCAGCAGGCGGCCGGCCTCCGGGGCAAGGCCGAGCACGCGGAACCAGCCGGGCGTGGCCGCGAAACCCGTGACCCGCTCAGGCTCGGGGCCGCCGAGGAGCGTGAGCGTGCGGGACGCGCCGGCGGCCACGGCGGAGAGGGAGCGTTGCCGCGCCGCGAGGTCGAGAAAGCCCGGCTCCGAGAACGGGAAAGCGTCGCCTGCGGGGGTCGTGGCCACGACGCGCACGAGCCGGTCGGGGTCGGGGAACGGCAGCGGACGCAGCACGACGCCATCCAGGATGCAGAGCATCGCGGCCGCGGCGCCGATGCCGATCGCGAGCACCGCCACGGCGACGAGGGTGGAGAAGCGATTTCGCGATGCGGCACGCAGCGCGCGTCGGAGCGGGTCCATGGGCGT
Source organism: uncultured Gemmatimonadales bacterium (assembly GCA_963708135.1). Classification (GTDB taxonomy): domain Bacteria; phylum Gemmatimonadota; class Gemmatimonadetes; order Longimicrobiales; family RSA9. The sequence goes on from OY970192.1 coordinate 4,961,126, forward strand.
GTCCAGTTGTCGGGTGGCGTGTCCGGTAGCCGGGGGGCAACAGGCGTGCCGGGTCGGTGCAGATCGGCCAACACGTTGGGGTGCTGGCGGTTGCGGCGTGAGGCGTGGCGTTGCGCGAGGCGGGGCCGTCCCACGAGCGGCCGGTGGAGCGCGCGGATCCGGACAGGCGGCGGGCGCGGCGGGGAGGAGCGGTGAGGTGGTGAGGCGGTGGGACGGCCGGCGGTATGACCGCCGGCCGTCCACCCCGAAAGGAGCCGGGAGCCCTAGCTCCCCTTCGATCCGCTCTTGCCCTCGTCCTTCTTGCCGTCCGGAGTGATCAGGTACCAGGTGCCGAACTGGTCGTGGATCTCCGCCTTGGTGGGCGGGGCGGCGTTCGTCGCGGACGTGCCGGTGGCGTAGCCGGGATTGCCGGCGGTGCCGTTCGGGTTCGTCGCGGCGGAGGTAGCGTTCGCACCGGTCGCATTGGCGGTTCCGGCGGCCGCGCCGCTGGCGTGGAAGTAGAGCGGGTGGCCGTTGTAGGTGGCCTGCATGGTGCCATCGGCGCGCTGGAGCGTGCTGAGCTTCGACTGGTCCAGCTGGCCCGTCGCCTTGCCGGTGGCGTCACTCGGGTTGCTCGCTTCCGGCGTGCCGGTGGCGGGTTGGGTGGCGCCGTTCATGGCCTCCCCGCTGCCGAGCGTCGGCTGGCCGACCACCAGCACCGGGGCCCAGGCGTTCAGGCAGGGACCCGTGCACTCGGACTTCGTGGGCGTGTCCTTCTCCAGGATCCAGAGCGCCTGGCCGTTGCCGTCCGTGACGAAGGTTCCGACCCCGGGCGCGGTGCTGACCTGGAGCGTGACGGCGCCCGGCTGGCCGGGCATCGCCTGGGTGGGGGCCGCCGGCATGGCGGCGGTGGACTCGGCCGGCGCGGGCGTCGCGGCGGGCGCAGCGGCCTCGTTGTTGACGGTCTCGTTCCGGCGGCAGCCGACCAGGGCCGTCGCGGCACAGAGCACGCCCAGCGTGGTCTTCAACGTACGGTGCATTGTCGTGCCTCCTGCTCGGTCGTGTTTTGTGCGGACATCGCGCCGGGGTTTGCTCGCAAGACCCGTGCACGCAAAACGTTGGACAGCCGCCTCCGGGCGCGTTAAGGTGGGGGCGCGCACCCGGCCGCCCGGCCGGGGCGGCGCCCCCAGACACCCGGAGATCTCCCATGTCCTTCGTGCTCCCGCGGCGACGCGGCACGCCCACGCTCCCGCTCCGCGCGGCTGGCCGCGGTGCGGCGGCGGCCGGCGGCCGCGGCGTCGCCTGCCGACTGCTGCTCGCGCTGGCGATCCTCGGCCCCGCGGCGAGTCCCGCGCGCGCGCAGGAAAAGGCGGCGGCGGTCCAGGCGCAGGACCAGGACTACGGCCGCCTCATCGCGCGCTACCTCCAGGACCCGCGCGTCACCACCGACCTGGTGGACCACCTGCCCGCCTCGGCCACGGTTGCCACGCCGCTCCAGTTCTTCCGCTCGATGCCGGGCGAGCCGGGCGAGCTGCGCTACGCGAAGGACATCCACCGCTACTTCGCGGCGCTGGCCCAGTCGTCGCCGCGGGCGAAGTACTGGCCGATCGGGAAGACGGAGGAGGGGCGGGAGCAGGTGATCCTGGCGATCGGCGACTCGGGCTCGATCGCGGGGCTGGATGGGGACGCGGCGATGCTGGCGGCGCTGACGGACCCGCGGCGCACCACGGAGGCGGAGGCGGCGCGGCTGGTCCACGAGGCGAAGCCGATCTACTGGATCACGAGCGGGATCCACTCGCCGGAGACGGGCGGGCCGGAGATGCTGACGGAGCTGGCCTACCGGCTGATCGTGGAGGAGACGCCGTTCGTGCAGGCGATCCGGAAGGGGGTGATCGTCTTCATCACGCCGGTGGTGGAGGTGGACGGGCGGGAGAAGGAGGTGGACACGTACTACTACGGCAAGAAGACGGGGAAGCGGCGGCCGCCGCTCGTGTACTGGGGGAAGTACGTTCAGCACGACAACAACCGGGACGGCATGGGGCAATTCCTGGCGCTGACGCAGAACATCACGAAGAGCTTCCTCGCGTGGCACCCGACGTTCCTGCACGACCTGCACGAGGCGCAGTCGTACCTGTACGTGTCGACGGGGACGGGCCCGTACAATCCGGCGCTGGACCCGATCGCGACGGACGAGTGGTGGCTGCTGGCGGAGACGGAAGTGATGGAGATGGCGAAACGGGGAGTGCCGGGCGTGTTCACCTACGGCTTCTACGATGGCTGGGTGCCGAACTACCTCTTCTGGATCGCGAACACGCACAACTCGTTCGGCCGCTTCTACGAGGTGCAGTCGTACGGCCCGGACACGCTGACGCTGCGTCTGCCGGCTACGGCGACGAGCCGGGAGTGGTACCGGGGCAACCCGCCGCTGCCGTCGATCCACTGGGGCCCGCGCAACAACGTGAACATCCAGGAGTCGGCGCTGCTGATCGCGCTGCACAAGGTGGCCGAGGACCGGGAGCTTTACCTGGAGAACTACTGGCTGAAGAACCGGCGCTCGGTCGAGCGGGGGCGCACGGAGGCGCCGTACGCGTGGGTGGTGCCGGCGTCGCAGCGGCGGAAGGTGGAGGCGGCGGATTTCGTGAACGCGCTGCGCCGGCAGGGGGTCGAGATCCAGCAGGCGACGAGCGCCGGCAGCTTCGCGGGGGTGGCCGTCGCACCGGGGGACTACGTGATCCGGGCGGACCAGCCGTACCGCACGCTGGTGGACATGTACCTGAGCGTGCAGGACTACTCGCCGGCGAACCCGCTGCCCTACGATGACACGGGCTGGACGATGCAGCTCATGCGGGACGTGATCGTGCACCCGGTGGCGGACGCCGCGATCCTGTCCGCGGGCATGCAGCCGCTGGCGGAGGCCGCGAAGGTGGCCGGCACCGTCACGGGCGCCGGCCCGGTGCTCGTGGTGGACCACACCACGGACAACACGCTGGTGACGTTCCGCTTCCGGAACGCGGGCGTGCGGATGCTCGCGGCGGAGCGGGACTTCGACCTGGCGGGGCACCATTTCCGGGCGGGCGCCTTCATCATCCCGGCGGCGGCGCGCGCGAAGCTGGAGGCGTCGATCCGCGAGCTGGGGCTCTCGGCGTGGGCCGTGGCCGCGGCGCCCGACGTGCCGGCGCACGCGCTCGAGGTGCCGCGCATCGGCTACGTGCACAGCTGGGTGCGCACGCAGGACGAGGGGTGGGTGCGCGCCGCGCTCGACCACTACGGCGTGCCGTACCACTATTTCGCCGACACGAAGCTGCGCGAGGGGCACCTGCGCGCGAAGTACGACGTCATCATCTACCCCCACGTGAGCGGCTCGACGCAGTCGATGCTGAACGGGCTGCCGGAGACGGGCGAGCCGGTCCCGTACCGGCGGACGGCGCTCACGCCCAACCTGGGCACGCCGGACTCGAGCGCCGACATCCGCGGCGGGATGGGGCTGGACGGGCTGCTCGAGCTGGCCCGCTTCGTCGAGCAGGGCGGCACGCTCATCACGGAGGGCGCCACGGCGACCCTCTTCCCCGAGTTCGGCATCACCAGCGGCGTGAGCGTCGAGCACCCGGAGGGGCTGTTCGTGCGCGGCTCGATCCTGCGCGGCGTGATCTCCGACCGGACCAGTCCGATCGCCTACGGGTACGACGGCGGGCAGCTCCCGGTGTACTTCAACCAGGACCCGGTGCTCGAGGCGGGCGGCGGCGCGGCGACGTTCCTGTCCGGCCGTGCCGAGGCGATGCCCGGCGTGGGCGTGAACATCACGCCGAACGCGCGCGCGGTGAACCACCTCTCGCCGTGGGACAGCGCGGCGGCGAGGCCGGCGCCGCGCGGACCCTCGGCGGACGACGCGGCCGCGTTCCGCTCGATGATGCGCCGCTACGGCCTCGTGCCCGCGACGCCGCCGCGCGTCGTGATGCGCTTCCCGCGCGACCCCGACGACATGCTGCTCTCGGGAACGCTGGTAGGCGGGCAGGCGCTGTCGAACCGCGCCCTCGCCGTGGACGCGCCGCTGGGGCAGGGGCACGTGGTCATGTTCGCGCTGCGGCCGTTCTGGCGCTGGCAGACGCAGGGGACGTATTTCCTGGCGTTCAACGCGATCCTGAACTGGAACCATCTTTCCGCGGGCGGAAAGTGAAGTAGATAAGGGGAGGCGGGATGCGGGGTTCGAGCCTCGGGGCTCGAGGCTCGGGGCGCGGCCGGGGGCTCGGGGAAGAATCTGGAGGCCAGAGAGATGAAGAGAAGGGTGCAGATGATCGCGGGGGTGGTGGTCGTGGCCGGCCTGGCGTTGGTCGGGATCGCGATCCGCGGGCGCGGGGCGGCGGCACCGGCGGCGCAGGATCTGGTGGTGCGGACGGCGGTGGTGCACCGAGCACCGCTGGACGTGCAGGCGGAGGCGGCCGGGACGGTCGAGCCGAGCGACACGGTGGGGGTGAAGTCGCGCGCATCGGGGGAGATCCTGGAGCTGTACGCGGACGTGGGCGACCGGGTCAAGCGCGGGACGCTGCTCGCGAAGATCGATCCGCGCGACGTGAAGAACGCGCTGGCGCAGGCGCAGGCGAACCTGGCCGTGGCGGAGGCGCAGCTCGCGGCCGACACCGCGCAGCTGCGGCGGGCAGCGGTGCTGCTCAAGTCGAACGTGATGACGAAGCAGGAGTACGAGCAGGCGCGGCTCACGGCGGCGCAGGGCGAGTCGGGCCTGGTGAAGGCACGCACGAACCTGGAGCTCGCGCGCAAGAACATGGCGGACGTGGAGATCGCGGCGCCGATCGACGGCACGATCATCCAGCGGCCGGTGGCACCGGGGCAGATCATCGCGTCGGCGTCGCAGACGCCGTCGGGCGGCACGCTGCTCTTCGAGATGGCGGACCTGGCGCGCATGCAGGTCCGGGCGATGGTCGACGAGACGGACGTCGGGCAGGTGCGGCCGGGACAGCAGGCGCAGGTGATGGTCGAGTCCTACCCCGGCCGGAGCTTCCCGGGCGTGGTCGAGAAGATCGAGCCGCAGGCGGTGGTGGACCAGAGCGTCACGATGTTCCCGGTGGTGATCGGGCTGGAGAACCGCGACCGGATGCTCAGGCCGGGGATGAACGCGGACGTGCAGATCCAGGTGCAGGCGCGGCGGGAGGCGCTCGTGCTGCCGAGCGACGCCGTGGTGGACCCGACCGACGCCGAGGACCTGGCCAGGCCGCTCGGGAAGCAGGCGGCCGACGTGGTGAGCGCCGCGCTCGCCGCCCGCGACTCGGTCGCGGCGGGTGCCGGCAAGCTCGCGCGCCCCGGCCTCGTGTTCGTGGCGACGGGCAGCCGGATCGAGCCGCGCACCGTGGTGCTCGGCGCCGAGGACTGGCAGAGCACGGAGGTGCTGAGCGGACTCGAGGAGGGCGAGCACGTGGTGCTGACCTCCTCCCTCCGGCGCGTCGAGCAGGCGCAGCGCGTGGCGGCCATGGAGGGAGGGAAGCCCCGGGCGATCGTGGCGGCGGAGCCGGAGTAGCTCGGCGCGCGGCTACTCGCGCGCCGCTCGAACGCCCTACTCCCGGGTCAGGACGATGTCGATGGCGACGTCGTTGAAGGTGGCGGTGCCGGAGAGGCCGTCGCCGTCGAAGGTGAAGGTCATGTCGCGGACGAACGTGTCCGCCTCCTGCTGGAACTCCACGGTCTGGCCATCGACGGTGAAGGTGCCGGCGAGGTTCGCGCTCAGGTCCGCTCCGTTCTCGCCGCCGGCCGGCACGAAGAGGGCGCCTCCCGTGGTTCCGTCCGCGTTCAGCGTCAGGGTCATGCTGGCGCCGGCCTGCACCTGGTCGGTGGTCACGCCGCCGACCGTCGTGTTGAGCTGCGTCAGCGTGTAGGTCCCCGCCAGGTCGGCGGCCGACGGGCCGGTCGGCCCGTCCTTGCCGCAGCCGGCCACTGCGGCGAGGGCGAGGAGCAGGGGAATCGAGGCGGGGTGGCGCATGCTGCGGTGCATCGGTCCTCCATTGCCGCTGGAATCCATTTCTCCCAACCTGGGCCGTGCCGTCCGGTCCCGGCAACCCGGACTCTCCGCGCCTCGGCGCTCCTCCGCGCGGAGTCCGCGCGGGCCGCCTCAGAACCTCCGCGTCCAGAACAGGAACGTGCCGAAGGTGCGGTCACGGGTGGGGGGCTGGAGGGTCAGCGAGGGCACGCTGGGCAGGTACGTCGGCTGCCAGGTGGTCTCCCAGGAGAAGTTGCCGGGGGTGCGGTACTCGACCCGGAATCCGGGCCAGTTGCCCGAGATGCGGTCCTGGATGGCGACGTAGAGCCGGCGGCTCATGTACTTGCCGGCTTCGATCTCGGTGCCGCGGAGGAAGTTCTGGAAGTAGCCGTTGAAGGTCAGCTCGGCGGGCAGCGAGGCGGGGTGGATGCGCAGCACGTCGAGGCCGCCGCGGGTGCCGCTCCTCTCGATGCTGGAGATCTCGCTGTCCATGAAGGAACCGAGCGCGAGCCCGGCGAGCTGCTGCTCGGCGAGGGCAGGGAGGCCGTCGAGGCCGCCGGCGCCGCCGGTCAGGTTGGTGCCCTGCAGGTTGAGCAGGGAGGATGAGGTCCGGCCGAAGGCGAGATAGCTGATGAGGTCGCTCTGGGAGAGCGGCGGTTGGGAGTTGCTCTCGAGCGAGACGGCCGGCTGGCGCATGGTGCCGAGCACGTGGATCTGAATGACCAGCGTCTCGCGGTCCTGGCGCGGCACGTCGTACTCGCCGTTCAGCTGCAGCATCGGGTCGACCTCCGGCCGGCCGAGGAAGGTCACGGCGCCCGTGTTCAGCCGGAAGAGCCGGCCCGCGAAGCTGTATTCGCCGCGGTCCGCGTTGACCACGCCGCGCAGCGTCAGGGTCTGCTGCGCGCGGTCCATGTGGATGCGCAACGCCTGGACCTCGGGGGCCGTGTAGATCTCGACGTTGCCGTTGGTATTCCGCACCCACGTGTTGCGGGCGATGGTCACGCCCACGTCAACCGTCATGTTCTGGAGGAACGGGTTCGGGGGCGGCAGGATGTCGGGCGTGAGGCTGGCGGTGTCGAGCGCCTGCGCGAGCGCGGGGTTCTCGAGGTTGGTGATGCGACGCCGGTTCGTCGGCTCCGGCGCGTACATCACGCCGCTCGTGACGTGGGCCGTGCCGGTGACGCGGGCGGCGCGGTAGTGGCCGCTCAGCTTCATATCGGCGTCCGCCGTGATGCGGCCGTACTGGTTGTCGAGGATTACGGCGTTCGTGGCGTGCCCGGTCAGGTCGAGCGCGGGGTTCGAGAGCTCCGAGAGGCCGATCGCGCCGGCCGCGCGGACGGTGCCGCCGGCGCTCCTGGCGACGAGTGAGTCCACGTGCGCGGAGTCGCCGCGGAGCTGCACGGCGCCGGTGACCTGGCGCAGCCCTACGCCGATGGAGGGCACGTCGAGCGAGCCGAGGTCGAGCTTCACGAGACCGCGCGTGACGGGCGCCTTCCACGTCCCGGTCACGTCCACGTTGCCGGCCAGGCGCCCCTGCACGTTCGTCACCGCGGTCGTGAGCCGCGAGAGCAGGCTGGCCGGGAACGAGTCCGCGGTGAGGGCCACGGAGAGCGGCCGCGCGAGCAGGCGCGACCCCTTCACGCTGGTGAGCGAGAGGTCGATCGGCAGCCGGGCGTCGATGCTGGCGAGCGTGTCCGCCGGCACCGGCGGTGCGAGCGCCGGGCCGGCGACGGCGCCCGCCTGCGGCGTCCGGCCGGCGACGAGCGGCGCGACCGGCGTGGCCGCGGTGGTGTCGGCGCGCAGGAGCGTCGCGTGCGCGGTCAGCTCGGTGCCCGCGTAGGCAAAGCCGGCGTTCAGGCGGGGCACGGTGATCGTGCCCCAGCCGCCGTGGAGCAGCGAGGCGGTGCCGCTGAAGCGCGGAGCGGCGCGCGGGCCGACGAGGCGGGCGTGGAGCGAGAGCAGCCCCGTCACCCGGGCGGTGTCCTGGAGCAGCGCCGCGAGCTGGCCGATGCCGAGGCTGTCCACGTCGAGGCGGAGGTCCGCGGGTCCGTTGACGGGCACCCTGCCGTTCAGCATGAAGCGGCCGCCCTGGCTGCTGGCGAGGGAGAGGCTGTCCACGGCGATCCCGGCGCCGCTCCAGTCCACGATGCCCGGGCGGGTGGAGCGCCAGGTGACGGTGTCGAAGCGGAGCGCGAGCCGGTTCAGCCGGACGTGGTTCCGGTCGAGCGCCAGCGTGAACTCGGAGCTCAGCCGATAGTCCACCGTCGTGCCCTGGTAGAGCTCGACGTCCGCGCTGCCGTTCCCCTCCCGGATCTTCCCCGTGTAGGCCACGCGCGCGTAGGCGCTGTCGAAGACGAAGCCGGCGGTCCGCAGCGTGTCCGCCGCGGCCGTGACACGGACCGTGGGCGACGGCGTGCCGTAGTCCTCGAGCGTGTAGGTGGCCGCGGCGTGCGCGATGGCGTTGCCGGCGGCGACCACGTGGTCCGCCGTGGCGCTGCCGCGCGTCGAGAAGCGGTGGACGTTGCCGGTGAGGGTCCCGACGGCGCGCACCGAGCCGGCGACGGAATCCACGGGCAGCGGCGGCACGGTGTCGATGTGGAGCGCCGGCGCCGGCGGGTAGCCGACGGCGAGCCGCTGGACCTCGGTGGCCCGGGCGAGGCGCGTGGAGTCGGCGCGTGCCCGGGCGATGGCGCGCTCCTGGAGGAGCGGGCGGGGCGGGAATGCGGTCGTGTCGGACGGGATGGCGGAGCGGAACGCGCCGAGCGAGTCGAGCTGCACGTCGTAGCGGAGCGTCCCGCTGCGCGCGGCCACGAGCCCGAAGCTGCCGTTCACGTCCGCGGCGACGGTGTTCATCCGCACGTGCCCGCGCTGGAAGGTGGCGAGCCCATCGTTGAGGCCGACGAGGAGCCGCGTCGTGTCGAGCTGCTGCCCCTTCACGGCCAGGTCCACCAGGTCGGCGCGGACCGTGGCGTTCATGGTGGCGAGCGTCGTTCCGTGGCCCACGGCCGAGGCCGTGCCGTTGAGCCTGGTGCGCGGCGCGCGCGTGGATGCCGCGCCGGCATCGAAGCGGTCGAAGCGGGCGCTCAGGTCGTAGGCCTTCGGCGTGCCGCGCAGCGCGAGCGTGCCGTGCGCGGCGACGGCGCCGCCGCCGGTCACGGCGAGGTTCGCGGCGAGGGTGACGTGGGCGAAGGAGCCGTGGGCGGCGATGTCGCCGTGCGCGCTGCCGTGCAGCCCCGCGGAGGGGACGAAGCGGCCGACGGTGCCGAGCGCCAGCTCGGGCGCGCGCAGGTCCACGTCGAAGCGCGACGGCGTGCCGGGATTCACGTCCGCGGTGCCGATCACGTGCGAGCGGCCGGCCCGTCCCTCGTGGACGAGGTCCACGGCGGTGGCGAGCCGCGTGGCTGGCGCGCCGGTCACGGCGGCCGTGCCGGACAGGGTGCCGGTGATCGGCAGCGAGGGGGCGAACGGCTTCACGGCCGCCACCTGGAGCGGCAGGAACTCGAGGTGCAGCCCCTCGGCCCGGAAGCCGCCGCCGATCTGGACCGCGCCGCGCGCGCGCACGTGCGAGCGGCCGGCATCGCGGTCGTGGTCCACGAGGTCGGCCGTGAGCGAGAGCCGCTCGGTCGGCCGGCCGCTCAGCGTGGCCGTGCCGGTCACGGTGCCGTTCAGCGAGGCCGGCAGCGAGGGCGCGAGCTGGTGCGCGAAGGCGAGCCGGAGCGGCGAGAAGCGGAGCCGCAGCGCGCGCAGGTCGAGACCGCCGGCCAGCTGGATGCCGCCGTCCGCGAGCACGTGCGAGGCGCCGGCCGTGGGGTCGTGGTCCACCAGGTCGGCGCGCACGGAGAGGCGCGTGCGCGTCGAGCCGGTGAGCGTTGCGGTCCCCGTCAGGGTGCCGTTCAGCGCCGGCGGCAGCGAGGGCGCGAGCTCGCGGGCCAGCGCGAGCTGGAGCGGCGCGAAGCGGAGCGCCAGGTCGCGCATGCGGAGCCCGCCGGCGCCGCCGGTGTCGATGCCGCCCTTCGCGAACACCTTGCTGGGCGCGCCGCGCAGCGGGTCGAAGCGGGCCCAGCCGTCGAGCGCGAGCGAGGCCGGCGCACCGGCGACGGCGACGTGGCCGGCGAGCGAACCGTGGACGGGTAGCGGGCCGAGCGGCGTGAAGCGCTCGAGCAGGCTGGTGGTCACGCCGGTGAAGGCGAGGTCGGTGGGGCCGATGCGGACGGTGTCGCCGAGCTGGACGGCGCCGTGGCCGCGCACCCGCGCCCCTTCCGCGTGGAGCGCGAGGCGGTCCGCGGAGAAGCGGGTGTGCCCCTGCCGCTGGCGCATGATGCCGCCGCTCACGCTGCCGCCGCCGGGCGGCAGGGCGGGGTCGAGGAAGTGCAGGTCGTGGAAGGCGATGACGGGCGCGGTCCCGTGCACGTGGACGCCGGAGCCGTCGAGCGCGTACGCGCCGCTGCCGGCGAAGGCGGTCGAGGGCAGCGCGACCTTCACGTCCTGGAAGAAGAGCGTGTCCCTGGTGATGACGAAGTGCGCGGCGAGCTGGCGGACGCGCGCGGCGGGCGGCCGGAAGGGCAGCGCGATCATCTGCAGGCTGTCCATGTCGATCACGCGGTTGACGCTGTCGGGATCCGCGAGCCGCATGAAGGGCAGGTGCCCGGCGATGCCGAAGAACTCGTAGATGCTCTGGTAGCCGCCGTCGTCGCGGACGACCCACTGGCGTGAGTCGGGCGAGAGGCTGGCCTGGATGGCCTTGCGGCGCGCGGCGGCGCCGAGCGAGTCGGCGGGTGCCCACGCCGCCTTCACCACGAAGAGCCCGCCGCGGACGGTGGTGTTGGCGAGCTGGATCCAGGAGCCGAAGCCGGCCCCGGCCGGCCCGGCGTTCGGCTGGCCGGGGAAGATGCGCTTGAAGTTCCAGGTCCCGCCCGGTGGCTGGTTCAGCACGACGATCGGGTTCACCAGCCGGACGTCGTGGAAGTCCAGCCGTCTGTGGATGAGGCGCCCGATGGAGTAGTGGAGGACCACGGTGTCGGCGCGCAGGAAGGGATCGCCCGTGCTGTCGGTGATCTCGACGTTGGCGATGCGCGCGCCGGTCAGCAGGTTGCCCTTCACCGTGCCGATGCCGACCTTGCCGTGCACGCTGCCGCGCAGCTGCGCGAGCACGTAGCCGGCGATCCTGTGGCGTCCCCAGCTCGTGTTGGTCAGCACGAGGATCGCGCCGCCGACGAGGACCATGATGGCGAGCAGGACGCCCAGGAGGATGCGGGCCCAGCGCGGCATCAGAACGCCTCCCCGATGGCCAGGTGGAGCTCCAGCCGGGAGAAGACGCCGCGCAGCCCGCCGTGAGCGGCGGTCGGGTTGTAGCGCATCGGTGTCTTGAGCTCGACCAGCCCCGGCTCGCCGTCCTGCCCCGGGACCTGCGTGATCACGCTGAGTGACTCGCTGACGCGCGGCCGGATGCCGAGGTCGATGCGCACGGGGCCGATCGGCGAGTCGTAGCGGATCCCGAAGCCGGGCGTGATCGCGCTGCGCGCCCGGCCCGCGAGCTGGATGGCGGGCGCGCCGACGCGCGCGCCGTCGACGAACACGGCGCCGAGCACGGTCCCCGTGATCGGGAAGCGGTATTCCGCGCTCGCCTCGACGACGGAGTTGCCGCCCAGCGGGCGGGGCTGGAAGTCGCTCGAGGGCAGGATGTTCGGATCGCAGGTACCGTCGGCGATGCTGGCCTCGGTGCAGGGCGTGGTGCCGGCCGTGGTGTCCGGCGGCGCGAGCAGCTGCTGGGGATCGACCGTGAGCACGCGGGGCCCGAGCTGGTTCTCGCCGTAGCCACGCACCGAGCGCGCGCCGCCGGCGTAGAAGCGCTTGCGGGGGTGCAGCGGCGCCATCTGGATGCCGCCCACGCCCACGGCGGCCGAGGTGCTCGAGAGCGGCCGGACCCAGCCGGCGCGCACGTGGGCCGCGAAGGTCGAGTGGCGGCCGACCGGGAAGTAGCGGTTGTATTCCGCCTCGGTGCGGTTGTAGCGGAACTGCGAGCCGGTAAAGGAGGACGCGTGCTCCAGCGTCAGGACGCCGCTGTAGCCCCTCCTCGGCTCGAGTGGATCGTCGGCGCGGTCGGCCTGGAGGCGGAGCGTCAGGGGCGAGAGGCGGTGCGCGCCGGAGAGCGCCTTCATCGTCTCGAGGTCGCAGACGCCGAAGTCGACGCAGAAGTAGACCTGGCCCGCCTCGTCGCGCGTCTCCTCGAAGCGGTACCCGAGCGAGAGCGGGATGCCGTCGGCCAGCCGGCGGGTCAGCGTCAGCGTGCCGCCGTAGCCGCGGTTGATCACGATGCCCGGGATGCTGCGGCGGCTGGTGAAGAGGCCGAGGCCGAGCGAGAGCTTCGGCGAGAAGAGCCAGGGCTGCGTGAGATCCGTGGACACCTGCCAGGTCGGGCGGAGGTACGCCGGATCGACCTCCGTGCCGATCCCGCGCGGCACCGCGCTGCCGAAGATCGACTGGCCGTAGAGCTGCGGGGCGAGCAGGTTGCCGACGGCGCCGTTCAGCGCCAGCGTGCGCGCGCTGCCGAGCCAGTTGTAGAGCGTGTAATGCCCCTCGACCTGCCCGAACTCCGTGGTGTTGAAGCCGACGCCGGCGCGCATCTGGTGTAGCGGCGCCTCCTCGACCGTGACGAGGATCGTCTTCACGCTGTCCTGCTGGTCCGGCACGCGCACGAGCGCCTGGCGGAAGAGCTGCGACTGGTAGAGCCGGCGCTGGCCGGCGAGCACGGCGCTGCGCTTGAACACCTGGCCGTGGGAGAGGTCGAGGAGGCGGCGGATGCTCCGCTCGGTGACCTTGTCGTTGCCGTGGATCACCACGGTGTCGACCAGCGTGAGCGGGCCGGGTGCGATGGTGACCTGGAGGTCGGCGCGGTGGAGGGAGTCGGCGACGAGCGCGGTGTCGCGGATCTCGGCGTCCGCGTGGCCCCGGTCCCAGAGCAGGCCGTCCAGCCGCACGCGGGCCGTGTCCAGCTGCACCAGGTCGAGCCGCTGGCCCGTGTCCGGGATGCCGGCGCCCGCGATCTGCGCCTGCGACAGCACGGGCCGCGTCTGCGTCACCTCGCGCGTGGCGACGAGGGTGGGCGGACCCTCGTGGACGTGGAAGGTGACGGCGACGCCGGCGCCCTTCGGTGTCACCGTCGCCTGCGTCGCCGCATCCCGCCAGCCGCGCAGCCAGTAGTAGACCCGGATGCGCAGCTCATCGCGCTGCAGCTCCTGCCGGTCGAGGTAGTGGCGCTCCTCGAAGATGTGCGAGTTGGTGACCAGGCAGAACGGCTTCAGCAGGAAGCTCCGGCAGCGCGTGCCCTGCGTGTTGAGCGTGAGCGCCAGCTCGGAGACATCCACGTTCTGCACACCCTCGAAGGTGAGCGATACCACGAGAGGGTGCGGCTGTTCCGCCGGACTCTGCGCGCACGCCGGGCGCGCGGCGAGCGCAAGCGCCGCCGCGAGCGGGATCGCGAGCAGAAGCGAAAAGGGCGGCCGCACGCCGCCCGGATCAGGAGCAGTCACGCGGCGGCGTGGGCGCAAAATCGGCGCCAGCGGACCGATTCCCGGCGTCGCGCCGTTGCCGGGGGTGGGGACTGCCGCCAGATTGCCCGCTTACCGCGACCCCGCAGCCGACGACCAGGAAAGCGCCATGTCCAGGCCCCGCCGCTCGCGTGCCCGTGGGCGCGCGTCGCTCCCGATCTTCGTGCTCCTCGGCCCCGTGCTGGCCACCGCCTGCGTCCTGGCGGCATGCGGCGGCGGCTCCGGCGGGAGGGGCGCGGGCGCCGATTCCACGGTCGCGCCAGGGGCGGCTTCCGCGCGCGGCCAGGCGGGCGCGCCGGCCGCCGCCGCGGCTGCGGGCGCGCCGGTGACGGCGGAGGCCGCGTTGCCCGTGGAGCTGCCGGCGGGCGCGTCGCTGGAGCGGGTGGTGGTCGTCTCGAAGCAGATCAACGAGCTGCTCTACGCGATCGGCGCGGAGGACCACATCGTGGCGCGCGACCTGACCTCGATCTATCCGCCGGCCATCCGCAAGCTGCCGAGCGTGGGTTATCACCGGGCGCTCTCGGCGGAGGGCATCCTCTCGGTCCGACCGACGTTGTTCCTGACCGACGGCAACCTGGGGCCGGAGGGGGTGGTGGAGCAGATCGGGAAGGTCGGCGTGCCGGTGCTGACCATGGACGCGGGGCCGACGGAGGCGGACGCGCAGGTGCTGCTCGCGCGGCTGGGGCGCCTGTTCGGTCGGGAGCAGGCCGCGGACAGCGTGCTCGCCGCGTGGCGCGCGGGGGATGCGGCCTTGGCGGGGGACAGCGCGGCGTGGGCCGGCCGGCCACGGCCGCGCGCGCTCGTCATGCATTTCGGCCAGCTCATCAACAACTACCTCGCCGTGAACCGCGGCAGCGTGGCCGACGCGTTGCTGCGTCGCGCGGGCGGCGCAAACGCCATCGACTCCGTGGGTGGCATGACCCGCCTCACGCCCGAGCTCATCGCCCGCACCGCGCCGGACGTGATCGTGGCCACGGAGGTCGGCTTCGACCGGCTCGGCGCGAAGAAGTTCGCGGCGCTGCCCGGGGTGGCGCTCACGCCCGCCGCTCGCCGCGGGCGGATCTACCGGATCGAGGAGGACAAGCTGATGTACTACGGCCCCCGCACGCCCGAGGCGCTGCGGCAGCTCGAGCGCATGCTGCATCCGCAGGCGACGCCGGCGCGGTGAGCCCACCCGCCGCCTCCCGCCGCCCGGGCCGCCGAGCGCCCCGGGGCGCGCCGGACTCCGCCGCCGGCACCCGCGCGACCCGTCCGCGGGGACACGCGCGCGCGCACCTGCTTCTCGGACTCCTTCTCGCCGCGGCCGTGGTGCTCTCCGCCGGCGTCGGCGCGTTCAGCTTCACGCCCGCCGCCATGGCCCGCCACATCGGCGAGGCGCTGGGGCTGCTGCCGCGCGGGCCGGGCGATGCGCTGGCGCGGAACGTCTTCGTCGAGCTGCGCCTGCCGCGCGTGCTCCTCGCCGGGCTCACGGGCGCGGTGCTCGGCGTCTCCGGCACCCTCATGCAGGGCCTCTTCCGCAACCCGATCGTCGAGCCGGGGCTGGCCGGCACGTCGGCCGGCGCGGCGTTCGGCGCGGCGCTCGTCTTCGTCTTCGGCGGCGAGAGCGCGCTGGCGCTGACCGCGCCGCTCGGCTCGCTGGCGGTGCCGGTGCTCGCCTTCGCCGGCGCGTTCGCGGCCACGCTGCTCGTGTACCGCGTGTCCTCGTCCTTCGGCAAGGTGAACGTCTTCACCCTGCTCCTCGCCGGCATCGCGGTGAACGCCGTCTGCAACGCGGGCACCGGATTCCTCTCCTACGTGGCGCGCGATCCGCAGGCGAGGAACATCACCTTCTGGACGCTGGGCACCTTCACCACGGCGACGTGGCGCGGCGTGCTCGCCGTGGCCGTGACCTTCGCCGCGTGCTTCGGCTGGGCGCTCCGGCACGGCAAGTCGCTGAACGCGCTCATGCTCGGCGAGGACGAGGCCGCGTACCTCGGCATCGAGCCGCGCCGCCTCATCCTCTGGATGCTGGTGGCCAACACCGCGATGGTCGCCGTGGCCACCGCCATGGTCGGCGTCATCGCATTCGTCGGGCTGGTGGTGCCGCACGTGCTGCGCATGACGCGCTCCTCCGACTACACGTACCTGATCCCCGGCTCCGCGCTGGCCGGCGCACTGCTCATGGAGGTCACGGACGTCGTCGCGCGCATCGTGATCCCGCCGGCCGAGCTGCCCATCGGCATCATCACGGCCGTGGTGGGCGCGCCGGTCTTCCTGTGGATCCTCGTGCGGCAGCAGCGCGGCGGGGGGATCGTGTATGAGTGACCAACCAAGCGCAACCAAAACCAAAACCACACCTACGACGGCGGGTGGGCGGTGAGCTCTGCGGTGAGCTCCGGGGGGGTGACGCTGGCGGGCGTCGGATACCGCGTGGGCGAGGTCCGGATCCTCGAGGACATCACGCTGGCGTTCGAGCCGGGCGCGTTCAACGTCGTGCTGGGGCCGAACGGGGCGGGGAAGTCCACGCTGCTGCGCGTCGCCACGGGACTGCTCGCACCCAGCGCCGGGGCGGTGTCCTATGGCGGGCTGGCCGTGGCGGCGCTGCCGTCGGAGCGACTGGCGCATCTGCGGGCCGTGCTCTCCCAGCACGTGGAGCTGGCGTTCCCGCTGCCCGTGCGGGACGTGGTGCTCATGGGCCGCTACCCGCACTACGAGCGGGTGCCCGCGCCGCGCGACCTCTCGATCGTGGACCGCGCGCTGGCGCTCGTCGGCATGGAGGAGAAGCGCGCCCAGCCGTATCCCACGCTGTCGGGGGGCGAGCAGCAGAAGGTGCAGCTCGCCCGCGTGCTCGCCCAGATCTGGAATTACGACGACGCGTCCGAGCCGAAGCTGCTCTTCCTCGATGAGCCCACGACCAGCCTCGACATCCACTACCAGATCCACCTGCTCGACGTTGCCCACGGGCTGCTCGCCCGCAACTGCACCGTGATCGCGATCCTGCACGACCTGAACACCGCGTTCCAGTACGGCGACCGCTTCTTCCTGCTCGACGGCGGCCGGCTCGTCCACGAGTCCGCGCGCGGCGAGGCGCTGCCGGGCGGGCTCCTCGAGCGGGTGTTCCGCGTGCGCGCGCACCGGCTCGTGGACCCCGCGGACGGGCAGCCGCTGTGGCGCTTCAGCTTGTAGAATTTCCAAAGCGGGCCACGTACCTGGCTGCTCGGCTCCGACTGGACCCCATTTTGTCACATCCGAACATCGAGCCGTCCCCAATCGGCCTTGTTCGATTATGCAGGTTCCGGTAGACTGAATCGATTTCCGCTGCTTCTCGGCAGCAAACCTCCCCGATCGGACCGCTGGTGGCCATGAGCGAGAGCCAGACGGAGCGCAAGGCCAGGGGCGCGTTCTTCACGCCGCCCGCCATCACGCGGTTCTTGGCCGAATGGGCAGTCCGAAATCGGGATGATGCCGTTCTGGAGCCGTCCTGTGGTGAAGCCGAGTTTCTGCTCGCGGCAGCCGATCGGCTACGCGGGTTGGGGGCCGGCCTGTTCGCTGGTGAGACGCTCCACGGTATCGAACTTCACCGGCCATCCTGCGACGTCGCAGGGGCAAGGGTCCGGGACAGCGGATTCCTTGCCGAGATCACGACTGCCAATTTTTTCGATGTTCCTGCGCGACCCGCGTATGACGTCGTAATCGGGAATCCTCCCTACGTCAGATACCAAGACTTTTCCGGTGATGCTCGCAGCAAGGGGGTGAGGGCGGCTTTACGCCAGGGAGTCCGGATCAACGGGCTTGCAAGCTCGTGGGCTGCATTCGTGATCCATGCGTCCGCATTCCTGAATGATCAGGGACGTCTAGGGCTCGTCCTGCCCGCTGAACTCCTGACAGTCAAGTACGCAAGGCCGGTACGGCGCTTCCTCCTGAGGCGGTTTGCCAGCACAAAGCTGGTCATGTTCGAGGAGCTCGTCTTCCCGGGTGTTCAGGAGGAGGTGGTGCTTCTGCTCGCAGAAGGTCGTGGGGCTGCCCCTTTCTTTGAGATTTATCAGGCGCGAGATTCGGCCGACCTTCCGGCAATCGACGATGCGGAGTGGAGACCGTACGCCCCCGGGTCTGAGGACAAGTGGACTTCCGCCGTCGTGCGGCCAGATGCGCTCGGCACGTACAATGAACTCCTGACCGGCTCCGGGTTCGAAACACTGCGCAACTGGGGCTCCACGTATTTGGGTGCGGTCACCGGAAACAACCGGTACTTCACGTTCTCTCGTGGCGATGCGTTCGAGCTCAGGATTCCCAAGGACGAGCTCGTTCGCATATCGCCTCCTGGATCGCGCCATCTCCGCGGCCTGGAGTTCACGGAGAACGACTGGTTGACACTGGCGAGGGCCGGGAAGCCCTGTCTTCTGCTGCACCCCGAACGAAATGATCCTTCAGAGGAAGTGAAGCACTATCTCGCCGCGGGTGAGGTTACTGGGGTTCAGAAGGCGTACAAGTGTCGTTCTCGAAGGCCGTGGTGGCGGGTGCCGCTCGTGCCGATTCCGGACCTTCTATTGACGTACATGGATCGCGATCGGCCCCGGCTCGTTGCTAACTTG
This sequence comes from uncultured Gemmatimonadales bacterium, assembly GCA_963708135.1. Taxonomy (GTDB): domain Bacteria; phylum Gemmatimonadota; class Gemmatimonadetes; order Longimicrobiales; family RSA9. Next base: position 4,979,206 of record OY970192.1, read on the forward strand.
GCCCAGGCCTACCACCTGAACTCGATCTATGGCGTTCGCCTGCACGATGACCGCCGGAGTATTGGGACCGAGCTTCTTCCGGCGGCAGCATTGAACAGTGTCACGCTGCTCGGCGCCGAGTTGGTCGGGCGGGCATATGGCGGAGGGATCTTGAAGCTCGAGCCGAGGGAGGCCGATCACCTTCCGGTGCCATCCTTCGACCTGGTTAGCGGGCTGGCCACGACGCTTCAAGAACTCCGCGAGTTTCAGATCGAGGCCCTCAGGAGAGACGACTTGGCCGGTGCCGTCGAAGCTGGCGACCAGGCGCTTCTTAGCGGAGCGCTCGGGCTGACCTCCGACGCAGTTCAACAGGTGCGCAGTGCTCGGGAGGTCCTTTTCCGCCGCCGCACAAGTCGTGGAGCCGGTGGAAATGGCACGCGTTGACAGACTGATACACGATGCGCTGAGGAGCCTGGGTCCGAAACCCGGGCCGCGAGCCAAACAGTCCGAAAAGAAACGCTTCTCGGAACGCCTTTCTCAGGTCGTTGCCGAGGCATTCGCAGCCGAACTCCGTGAGCGGGGACTCTCCGGTGCGCAGCCGGGTTCCGAGCGCGAGGGGCGTAGCGGAGCCGAGCGCCGGATGAGCGGCGGGATTGGTGCGAAGAAGGTTGAACGTTACGTGGGCAACAGAAGAGTCTGGCCTTCTGCTGGCCATTTCGGTAAAGACGATCAACTTCAAGGACAAGCGTAGTGGCAATTACCAGAAAAATCTAACGAACAGACGCGGCGATCTGCTGTTTGAGGCCGTCACGCTCCATCGGAAATTTCCATACGCCGTGCTGGCGGGGTTCTTCATCCTAGACACCGAGGCTGCGCGCGACGAGAGCGATCGACGTCGGTCGACGTTCGAGAATGCGCATCTCCGGCTTAAGCTGTTTACCGGGCGCAGCGATCCTGCCGGGCGGGACGAACAATACGAGCGCCTCTACATAGTCCTTCTTGATGCGTCCGGCGACAATCCAAAGTTCGAGGCTTACGAGGCGGGGAGGCTGCGCGATCCTGTCCTGCTCGAGCGTGCGTTCAACGAGTTGATCGAACTCGTGGTGGAGCGCGACCCCGACTTCTACGAGTCGATCGGCGGAGTAATCAACAAGCTCTAACCCGCCCACGCTCGCCTCCGCGCTGCGAATCGCCCTCGCCCTCACCTCCCCGTGTACGTCACCCCGACCGAGATCGTGCGCGGCAGGCCCTGGTACTCGAGCGGGCCGGCGAGGTTGACGAGATAGCTCTCGTCGGTGGCGTTCTGCACGTCCAGCGAGAGGTCCAGCCCGCGCATCACCGGGTAGCCGGCGTGCAGCCCGAGCACGTCGTAGGGCGCGAGGGCGGCCTTGCTGATGGTGCTGCTCCACCCCTCGTGGCGGTAGGTCACGGCGTAGCTGCCGTGGCGCGGCGCGTCGTAGGTCAGGCGGGCGCTGGCCTGGTGCAGCGGCACGCGGGCCACGCGCAGGCCCACGTTGGCGGGATTCGCGTCGCCGGTGATCTTCGCGTCGTCGTAGGCGTAGGCCCCGGTGAGGCGGAGCGCGTCCGTGAGCTGCACCGCCAGCTCGCCCTCGCCGCCGCGGCTGCGCGTGCGGCCGACGTTCTCGCGCATGAGGGTGTTGTTGCCCTGGAAGACGAAGGTGGCGAGGTCGCGCAGGTCGTTCTGGAAGTAGGTGGCGCGCACGTTCACGGCCGGGATCGGCGCCCAGTTGAAGCCGGCATCGTAGCCGGTGAGGTGCTCGGGGCCGAGGTCGGGATTGCCGTGGAAGGCCAGCGGCCCCGAGTGGAAGGTGCGGTACTGCTCGCTGAGGGTGGGGGCCCGGAAGCCGCGGTAGACGGAGCCGCGCAGCGCCAGGCCGCCGCCGATGGCCCAGCGCACCCCGAGCGAGGGGGAGAGCGCCGCGTCGCCGCGCGTGGGCTCGGCGGTCACGGCGCCCTGCAGGTCGGTGAGCGAGCCGTTGTAGGTGCGCCAGCCGTCCACGCGCACGGCGCCCTGGATGCGCAGCGCCTCTACGGGGGCGAGGAGCACCTGTGCGAACGCGCCGCCGAGCAGCTGCGAGCCGCCGGCCGTGCGGGTGCCGGCGATCGAGCTGCCCTGGTAGACGTCCTCGTACATGCGGCCGTGAACCAGGCGGAAGTCGCCGCCCAGCACGAGCGCGCTGCGGGCAGGCAGGGCGCGGTTCCACTGGAGGGTGCCGCCCAGCTCGTCGCTGGGGATGGACTGGTCGGAGATGCGGCTCTCGAGGGTGCGCTCCGGGTTCGCGGCCGACTGGTGGGAGTCGTAGCGCTCGACCACGCCGAAGAGGTCGAGGCGGGCCTGCCCGCCGTCCGCGCCGCCGGCGGTGGCGCCCGCGCGGGCCGTGTAGATCTGTCGGCTGGACGTGCTGAACGGCGTGCCGAGGTCGCGGTCCTCGTCCAGCACGGAGGCGCCGAAGCGGAGCGAGCGGTCCGCGGCGAGGGTGTATTCGCCGCGCACGCCGGCGTTACGCTCCGTCGCATGGCTGCGCGTGTCGATGGGGCCCTGCTGCGCGGAGCTGAGCAGCGTGTAGCCGCCGCCGGCGTTCACGCGCGCGTCCGCGGCGATCGCGAGGCGGCCGCGGATGTCGCTGGCGACGACGGAAGCGTCGGCCATGCCGCGGCTGCCGCCGGAGAGCTGCGCCCACAGGGAGCGCGGCGTGATCGGGCGGGTGACGAGCTGGATGACGCCGCCCATGGCGTTGGTGCCGTAGAGGCTGGAGGCGTCGCCCTCCAGGATCTCGACCTGGTTGACCATCGACTTGGGCACGAGGGGCCAGTCCACCCACTCGCCCCAGGGGTCGTTGAGCGGCACGCCGTCGGCCAGCACGAGGGTGCGGCCCTCGTCCGTGCCGCGGATGGCCACGATCTGCTCGGCGCCCGAGACGGTGCCGCTGGTGCGCGGCAGCTCGACGGCCGGCACCTCGTGCAGCATGTCGCTCACCGTGCGGGCGGGGCTCGTGCGCACCTGCTCGCGGCCGATCACGTCGAGCTGCGAGGTGACCTGCGCCGCCGCGATGGGCGTGCGCGTGGCCGTGACGACCACGCCCGAGAGCAGCACGGGCCCGCGCTCCAGCGCCAGCTCCAGCCGGGCGGTCTGCCCCGCGGCGAGCGTGACCTCGCGGCGCAGCGTGGCGTGCCCGATGTCGCCGACCTCGAGCACGTAGCGGCCGGGCGCGAGCGAGCCCAGCCGGAAGTGGCCGGCCTCGTCCGCGAACGCGCCGCGCAGCGTGCCGACGAGCGTCACCTGGGCGCCGGGCAGCGGCGCGCCCGTGGCCGCGGCCGTGACGGTGCCCTCGATGGCTCCGGGCTGCTGGGCCGCCAGCGGAGCGCGGGGCAGGAGGAGCGCGGCCGCGAGCACGGCGGCACGCGCGGAGTGGAGGACTGCGCCGCGAGGCTGCTTCATGAAAGTCATCTCCGGACGCCGACGCGGGGCGGCTTGCATTCGAGTGGCGCGGTGCGCGCACGACACGCCTCCGCGAGAGGAGGCCGGGACAAGATAGGCGTTCGGCTGCGGGGCGAAAAGCCGCCCCGTCGCGGCCGGAGACTTGCCTCCCGGGCCGCGCGGGTCTAGCTCCGTTGGCGGACACGCCGCGGCCGGCGGGCGCCCCGCTGGCGCGCGGCGGGCTGGGGCGATCGGGAGGGGAAAGGACCGAGATTGGCGGACCGGGAACCGAACGACGGCGGGCCGACGCTGCTGCGCGCGCTGCGGCACCGCAACTACCGGCTGTTCTTCAGCGGGCAGAGCGTCTCCCTGATCGGCACGTGGATCACGCGCGTGGCCACGAGCTGGCTGGTGTGGCGGCTCACGCACTCGGCCGGGATGCTCGGCATCGTCGGCTTCACGGGGCAGATCCCGACCTTCCTGCTGGGCCCGTTCGCCGGCGTCTGGGTCGACCGGCTGGACCGCTACAGGGTGCTGCTCACGGCGCAGATCCTGTTCATGGTGCAGGCGTTCGCGCTCGCGGCGCTGGCGCTGACGGGCGTGATCCAGATCTGGCACGTGCTCGTGCTGCAGGCGCTCCAGGGCGTGATCCGCGCCTTCGACACCCCCTCCCGCCAGTCCTTCCTGATCGACATGATCGAGGACCCCGCCGACCTCTCGAACGCGATCGCCCTCAACTCCTCGATGGTGAACGGCGCGCGCCTGATCGGCCCCTCCGTCGCCGGGCTGGTCATCGCGTGGGTGGGCGAGGGCTGGTGCTTCCTGGCCGACGGCGTGAGCTACCTCGCCGTCATCGCCTCGCTGCTGCTCATGCACGTCGCGCGGCGGCAGCGCGCGCGCACCGAGACGAACGTGCTGCAGGACCTCCGCGACGGCTTCCGCTACGCGTTCGGCTTCGCGCCGATCCGCGCCGTCCTGCTGCTGCTTGCGCTGGTCAGCGTGTTCGGCATGCCGTACACGGTGCTGATGCCCGTGATCGCCGCCGAGACGCTGCACGGCGGCGCGCACACGCTCGGCTTCCTCATGGGGGCGACGGGGGTCGGCGCGCTCGCCGGCGCGCTCTACCTCGCCTCGCGCACGAGCGTCGTCGGCCTGGGCCGGCTGATCCCGATCGCCTCCTCCATCTTCGGCCTCGGGCTCATCTCGTTCGGCCTCTCCCGCGCGCTCTGGCTCTCGCTCCTGCTCATGCTCGTCACCGGCGTCGGCTTCATGATCCAGATGGCCGCGAGCAACACCGTCATCCAGACGCTCGTGCGCGAGGACATGCGCGGCCGCGTCATGGCCTTCTACGCCATGGCCTTCCTCGGCATGGCGCCCTTCGGCAGCCTGCTCGCCGGCGCCGTGGCCGGCCGCATCGGCGCGCCCGAAACGGTCACCGCCGGCGGGGTGGTCTGCATCGTCGGGGCGTTCGCGTTCCGCCGCCAGCTGCCGCGGCTGCGCTCGATCGTGCGGCCGATCTACGTCGAGAAGGGGATCCTGCCCGAGGTGGCGAGCGGCCTGGGCAGCGCGACGGGGCTGCGCGAGGAGGTGGGATGAACGCGCGCTCACCACGGCCGCTCGCCCCTTCCCCGCCCGGACGCCGCATCGTACTCTAGGGCCGTCCGCCCGCCCAACGCACACCCGGAGGTTCACGGTGACCGTCTCCTTGCGCCGTCGCAGGTCTGCCCGCCGCGTTCCGCGCGCGCTGCCCGCGGGGCTCGTCGTGTCCGCAGCGCTCGCCCTGGCCGGGGCCGGCTGCGCGCGGCGGGGCGGCTCGGCCGCGCCCGCCTCCATCAAGGGCGACTGGGACTACTATCGCACCATGGGCGCGACGCCCACGGGCGGGTGGGAGGGGCGGCGTCGCTTCGCGTTCGCGCACTTCGAGGGGCCGGACACGACCGGCGCGTGGCTGAAGCGCCGGACCGGGCGGCCGATGCAGGACATCCAGGCCGTGGGCGTCTCCGGCGACTCGCTGGTGCTGGGGTTCGCGCGCGACGCCTCGCTGCGCGGCCAGATCCGCGGCGACACCATCGCCGGGCTGCTCTTCCGGGGCGGCAGTCCCGCGGAGCGCGTGTGGCTGGTGCGGCGCACGTCGCCTCCCGACTTCGAGCCGGACTACCGCCTGTGGAACGGGCCGGTCTCGGACTCGACCTACGCGGTCACGATCAATGCGGCGGTGCCAATGCACGCGCGCGACGGCACGGTGCTCATGAGCTTCGTCGCCAGGCCGGTGGGGAAGGGGCCGTTCGGCGTCGTCATGGAGCGCACGCCCTACCTGCGCTGGGACACGGCGGCGGGGCGCTTCTGGGCGACGCGCGGCTACATCTACGTGAAGCAGGACGTGCGCGGCCGTGGCGGCTCGGGCGGCGTGCTGGACATGAACGACAAGCAGATCGAGGACGGCTACGACGCGGTGGAGTGGGCCGGCACGCTGCCGGCGGCCAACGGCAGGGTCGGCATGATCGGCCGCTCGAACCCGGGGCTCTACGCGTGGTACGCGGCCATCGCCGCACCGCCGCACCTGGCCGCCATCGCGCCGGCCGTCGCCACGGCGGACCCGGTCCGGATCGTCCCCTACATCGACATGGTCTTCTCGCCCACCGTCGTGCCCTGGCTGTGCCTCACGAAGGTCAAGGACAAGCTGAGCGACATGAGCAATGTGGCTGAGGTCCGCGCCTTCAACCACCTGCCCGTCATCGATGCGGACACCATCGCCGGGTGTCCGCGGCGGCAGTTCTGGCTGGACTGGTTCGACCACGAGACGCAGGATGCCTACTGGAAGCGCCTCGGCGTCGAGAACCACCTCGACCACGTGAAGGTGCCGGTGCTCGGCATCGCCGGCTGGCACGACGACGCGCGCGGCACCATCCGCAACTACGCCGTGATGAGCCGGCTGCCGCACCACCCGTTCCTGCGCGTGGTGATGGACGCGGGCGCGCACAAGGGGATCGACTACGTGCACGGCCACTTCGGGCCCCACGCCCGGATCGACTCGCGCATGCTCCAGCTGCGCTGGTTCGACCACTACCTGAAGGGGATCGACAACGGCGTGGACCGGGAGCCGCCGCTCGACTTCTTCATCATGGGGCGAAACCAGTGGCAGCAGTTCGAGCAGTGGCCGCCGAAGGGTACGCGCGCCACGAGCTTCTACCTGCACTCCGCCGGCCGCGCCAACACCTCGTCAGGCGACGGCTCGCTCGACACCGTCCCGCCCGCCGCCGAGCCCGCGGATACCTTCACCTACGACCCCGCCGACCCGACGCCGTACCTGGTGGATGCGCGCGAGCTCGAGCTCAGCCTGAACGAGGACTATGCGGACGTCGAGCGACGGCGCGGCGACATGCTGGTCTTCACGACGAAGCCGCTCGCCGACTCGCTCGAGCTGGTCGGCCCGATGTCCGCCACCATCTACGCGGCGACGGACGCGCGCGACACCGACTGGCACGTCATGCTCCTCGACGTCTTCCCGGACGGCCGCGCCATGCGCATCCAGGACGGCATCATGCGCGCCCGCTTCCGCAACGGCTTCGACAGGCCGAAGCTGCTCACGCCCGGCAAGGTCGAGAAGTACGACATCGACCTCTGGTTCACCGGGCAGGTGATCCCGCCGGGGCACCGCGTGCGGGTGACAGTCGAGTCGGCGGCGTTCCCGAAGTACGACCGCAACCTGAACACGGGGGGCGACAACGAGCGCGACACCACGTTCGTCGCCGCGCACCAGAGGGTGCTGCATGACGCGGAGCACGCGTCGCACGTGACGCTGCCGGTGATCCAGGAGTAAAGAAGGGGAAGCGCGCGATGCAGTTCGACAGACCGTGGTTGGCGGCCGGGATTCTGGCGCTCGGGATTGCGCTCGCGGGGGCGTTCGCGGGCATCGGCTTCGCGCGCGGGCGGGCAAGCGAGCGCTACGTCACGGTGAAGGGTGTGGCGGAGCGGGACGTCCGGGCCGACCTGGCGATCTGGCCGCTCCAGCTCGTGGTGGCGGACGATGACCTCGGCCGCGCCCACGCCGAGCTCGAGCGCGACGTGAGTCGGATCATGGCCTTCCTGGCCGCCCGGCAGGTGGACACCGCGGGCGTCGAGCTGCAGGGCTTCTCCGTCTCCGACGCGCGTGCCAACCAGTACGCCGGCAATCAGCGCGCGGCCACCCGCTTCGTGCTGCATCAGACCGTGGTGGTCCGCTCCGACCACCCCGAGCGTGTGCTCGCCGCCAGCCAGCACGTGGGCGACCTGGCCAGCGCCGGCGTCACGCTCTCCTCCGGTCCCGGCGGCGGCTACGGCCCCGGCGGCGGGCCGACCTTCGTCTTCTCCCGGCTGAACGCGCTCAAGCCGTCCATGATCGCCGCGGCCACGGCGCGCGCCCGCGAAGCCGCCGAGCAGTTCGCCCGCGACTCCGGCAGCCGCCTCGCCGGCATCCGGCGCGCCAACCAGGGCGTGTTCGTGATCCTGCCCCGCGACCAGGCGCCCGGGATCGCCGAGGGCAGCGAGATCGACAAGACGGTGCGCGTGGTGTCAACCGTGGAGTACGGGCTGAAGGAGTAGGGGGCTGCCTGTGCGAGCAAAATCGCGCAGTCGGCGCTGGCGCGAGCGGCGCGATCGAGATTTCGCTCGCAGAGCGGGATGAATCTCGCAGGGACCGTGCGAGCCCCCGGTCGCGTGCGAGATTTCGCTCGCCTGGCGAGACGAAGCTGGATTGCGGGTCGCGAGATGGCGACCATTACGAGAAATCGCTCGCTCCCGTGCTCAGCATACATCAGGACCCGCCCGAGCGGCCCGTCTGCTCCCGGTACACGCAGCCCGCAGCCCGTCCGTGTTGCCGCAGGGGTCCTACGCACAGCACCGAGCGAACAGCGCCAGGGTCCGCGCCCAGGCATCGCGGGCGGCATCGAGGCGGTACGATGGCCGGGTGTCGTTGAAGAAGGCGTGCCCGGTGTCGGGATAGATGTGGACCTCGACGTCATGGCCGGCGGCGCGCAGGGCCTGCTCGAAGGCGGGGACGCCGGAGGTGATGCGCTCATCCTGCTCGCCGTAGAAGCCGATCAGCGGGCAGGCGAGGTCCTTCATGATCTCCGGGTCCGGCGAGGGGCCGTAGTAGATGGCGGCGGCGCACAGCCCGGGGTCGGCGCCGGCGAGGCGGGCGGAGAGGTTGCCGCCCAGGCAGTAGCCGGTGCTGGCGACGCGGCCGGTGCAGCGCTCGTCCTTGCGCAGCGCGCGGGCGACGCCGAGCAGCGTGCGTGTCCACGCGTTGACGGGGCGGTCGGGGCGGAGCACGAGCGCCATGGTCTCGGACAGGGCGTCGCGGCGCTCCGGCTCGAGCTCGGCCAGGGCGGCGTCGCGCGCGGCGGTGTCGCGCCAGACGGCGGGAGGCGCCTCATCGAGGAAGGCCTTCAGCGCGTTGATGCGCTCCGCCGCCAGCGCGGCCGGGCGCGTCCCGTCCTGCGCGTACAGGTCCGGCGCCACGGCCAGGTAGCCGGCGGTGGCGAAGCGGTCGGCGAGGTCCTCGATGTGGTCGTCGACGCCCCACACCTCCTGGATGACGACGACGGCCGGCAGCGCGCCCCTCGCGTTCGCCGGCCGTGCGGCGTACGACGGCGTCCCGGCGAGGACGAGCTCCTCACTGACCAGCTTCATGGTTCTCCCCTTCCTTCGAGGGACCGGTGCGGCGGGCAAGAGGGATCGCGAAAGGTAGAAGGATCGTGCGCGGCTCGCGACGCCAGGCGCGGGACGGGCGACGCTCGCGGCTCGTTCCCCGGCGCAAGAAGGGCACCTCGGGGCGATGAGGCGGCCTCGCGGCGTGAGGCACCCTCGCGGCGTGAGGGCACCCTCACGGCGTGAGGCACCCTCGCCGCGTGAGGGCACCCTCGCGGCGTGAGGCCCCCTCGCGGCGTGAGGCACCCTCGCGGCGTGAGGGCACCCTCGCGGCGTGAGGCACCCTCGCGGCGGCCGCGGGTCCGGAACTGCCTGTCCCGGAGACAACGGAGGAAACGGAGGGAACGGAGCGGGGGGTCAGGGATGGCGGCGGAGAAGGCCGGCCAACGGGCGCTCTCCGAAACCGGGATCCGTTCCTTAGTCCAGGCGTCTGGGGCGCTTCGCTACACGGGGGCCGGGGGGAATGGTACGTTCCGTTCTCAGTTCCCTCCGTTTCCCCCGTTTGCTCCGTGTCAACGCAGTTGGAACCCAGAGCAGGCGCCGCCGGTGAGGTGGGCCGACAACGCCGATCCCGCCCCGGTGAGGCCCCTGGCAAGGCCAGCAGGCGCCGCCCGCGAGGTGGGCCGACAACGGCCGATCCCGCCCGGTGAGGCCCCTGGTAAGGCCAGCCGGCGCCGCCGGTGAGGTGAGCCGGTAACGCCGATCCCGCCCCCGGTGAGGCCCCCGGCGGCGTCGGCCGGCGCCGCTCTAGTCCCCCGCGACGGGTATCTCCCACCCGGGCTGGGTGCCTGGCTCGGCCGGCCGGGAAGCGGGCCTGCCGGTGGGGCGCTCCGCCTCCTCGCGCGCGGGGCTCTTTGCTCGCGCCCTGCGCGTCAGCCGCGCCGCGAGCCAGCCGCCGAAGTCGTCGAAGTACGTGTAGGCCACCGGCACGACGACCAGCGTGAGCATGGTCGAGGTGATGAGGCCGCCGATCACGGCGCGCGCCATGGGGGCGCGGAAGCCGCCGCCCTCGCCCATGCCCACGGCGATCGGCAGCATGCCGAAGATCATGGCGGCGGTGGTCATCATGATCGGGCGCAGCCGCACGCGGCCGGCCTCGATCAGCGCCCGGTGGCGCTCCGTGCCGGCGGCGCGGCGCTCGTTGGCGTTGTCGACGAGCAGGATCGCGTTCTTGGTGACGAGGCCCATGAGCATGATGACGCCGATCATGCTCATCATGTTGAAGGTGTCGCGCGTGACGAGCAGGGCCAGGAGCACGCCGACGAGCGAGAGCGGCAGCGAGAGCATGATGGCGAAGGGCTGAGTGAAGCTCTCGAACTGGCTGGCCAGGATCAGGAAGATCAGGATCACGGCCAGCAGGATGGCCTCGAGCACGTAACCGACGGTCTCGACGAGCTGCTCGGTCTGGCCGCCCAGATCGACGCCGTAGCCGGGCGGCATCTTCACCTCGGCGACGGCCTTGTTGATGGCGCTCGACGCCTCGGAGATGGAGAAGCCCGGCAGGTTGGTCGCGCCCACCGTCGCCACGCGCTCCAGGTTGCGGCGGTCGATCTCCAATGGCGCGCTGCCGCGCACGATGGTCGCCACCTGCGAGAGCGGCACGGTCTTGAGCGCGCCGCCCACGTTCTTGCGCGTCGTCGCGATCGGCAGCGTCTCGAGGTCGGAGAGCGAGGTGCGCTCCTCGGGCGCGACCTGCACGACCACGTCCCGCTCCTCGCCCGTGGGGTCCTCCCAGTGCGTGGCGGTCTGGCCGGCCACGAGCGGCCGCACGGTGGCCGCCACCTGGCCGATGTCGAGCCCCAGGTCGTTGGCGACGCCGCGCTTCACGTCCACGCGGAACTCCGGCCGCGGCTTCCCGAGCGACGACTCCACGTCGGTGATCCCGGGGATGGCGGCGATCTTCGCGGCCACCGCATCGGCCACCTTCTGAAGCTTCACCACATCCGGCCCGTGCAGGTTGACCTGCAGCGGCTTCTGCGGCGGGCCGAAGCCGGCCACGTCGAGCACGGCGATCTGGACGCCGTAGATCTTCTGCAGCCGGTCGCGGGCGTCGATCATGATCTCGGCCTGCGAGCGGCTGCGGTCCGCGGCGGGCACGAGCTTGACGTAGACCTCGCCGTGGTTGACCGTGCCGGTCGCGCCGGCGCCCACGGTGAGGTAGTCGTAGTCCACGCCATCGATGGAGCGCAGTGCCCGGTCGACGGCCAGGGCCTTCTCGCGCGTGTAGTCGAGCGAGGAGCCCTCGGGCGTGTGGAAGGTGACGGAGAACTGGCTCTGGTCGGACTCCGGCATGAAGCCGCCGCCGATGAGCGGGAAGAGCAGGAAGGCGCCGACCAGCGAGGCGAGGGCGAGGCCGAGCGTGCTCTTCCGGTGCGCGAGCGCCCAGCCGATGATGCCGCGATAGCGCTCCGCCTGCGCGTCGAACCAGCGGTTGAAGGCGCCGATCGGCGCGGTCACGCGGCCGAGCAGGCCGTGCGCACGGGCGTGCGGCTCGACGCCCCACCAGGCCGCGAGCATCGGCGTCATGGTGAAGGAGACGAAGAGCGAGATCAGCACAGCGAACGCCACGGTCAGGCCGAACTGGAAGAAGAAGCGGCCGATGATCCCGCCCATGAAGGCGACGGGGACGAAGACGGCGACGATCGAGAGCGTCGTCGCCATGACGGCGAGGAAGATCTCGCGCGTGCCGGAGAGGGCGGCGCCGAAGCGGTCCTGCCCGAGCTCGCGGTGGCGCACGATGTTCTCGATCACCACGATCGCGTCATCCACCAGGATGCCGATCGAGAGCGAGAGCCCCATGAGCGTCAGCATGTTGAGCGTGAAGCCCAGGGCGCGCATGAGCACGAAGCTCGAGATGATCGAGACGGGCAGCGCGAGCGAGGTGATCGCCGTCGCCTTCCAGTCGTTCAGGAAGAGCATGACCACGAGCACGGTGAGCAGCGCGCCCAGCATGAGCTCGGAGATGACGTCGTGCACCATGGTGCGGATCTGGGCGGAGTTGTCGCGCACGACGCGCAGCCTGGCGCCCTGCGGCAGCACGTCCGACAGCCCGCCGATCGCCTGCTTGATGCCGTCCGCGACCTGCACGGTGTTGGCGCCGGAGACCTTCAGCACGTCGAGCGCGATGGCGCGGTTGCCATCCACGAGCGCGAGCGAGCGCTCGTCCTCCGTGGCGTCCTCCACCCGCGCGACCTGGCCGAGCCGCACGGGCTGGCCCTGGCGGTTGGCCACCACGATGTCGGCGAACTGCGCGGGATCGGTGATGCGCCCCGTCACGCGCACGAGCTGCTCCTCCGGACCGCGCTCGACCCGCCCCGCTGGCGCCTCGAGGTTCTGCTTCTGCAGCGCGGCCATGAGGTCCGTGGCGGAGACGCCCAGCGCCTGCATGCGGCTGGGCAGCAGGTTCACGCGGATCTCGCGGGTGAGCTCGCCCGCCAGCTGCACCTGCCCGACGCCATCGACCGCCTCGAGCCGGCGGCGGATCACGTCGTCGGCCAGCCGCGTCAGCTCCACGGCCGGCGTGCGGTCGCTGGACAGCGCGAGCGACAGGATCGGCAGCGCCGACGGGTCGAACTTCTGCACCGTGGGCGGCTCGATGTCGTCCGGCAGGTCGCGCCGCACGGCGTCGATCTTGGCGCGCACGTCCTGCGCGGCCTGGTCGCCGTCGCGGCCGAGGTTGAACTCGATGATGATCTGGCTCACGCCCTCGAGCGAGACGGACGTGATCCGCTTGACGCCCTGGATCGGGTTGAACGCCTCCTCCAGCGGCCGGGTCACGTCGCGCTCGACCGTCTCCGGGCTCGCGCCCTGGTAGACCGTCTGCACCACCGCCACCGGCAGGTCCACGTCCGGGAACTGGTCGATGGCCAGCCGCCGGAAGCTGAACACCCCCAGCACGATCAGCCCCAGCATCACCATCGTGGTGAAGACCGGGCGCCGGATGGCGACACCGGAGAGCCCGCCACCGTGCGCGGCCGCACCCAGCCCGCGGTGCAGCGATGCCGTGCCCAGCTCCTCCGGCTCCCGGGGCGCCCCGTCCCGCCCGGCGCCCGCGCCGTTCGGCCGCGCGCCGTCCGCGCCGCCGCCGTCGTATCCGTTCGTCGCCATGGCCTCAGCTCCCCCGCACGTCCGGCCCGGCCGCCGCGGGCGCCGCGGCGTTGATCCGAACCTGCTGTCCCTCCGTCAGATCGCCCGGCGCGGCCACCACCCGGTCGCCGGCGGAGATCCCCGAGAGCACCTGCACCACGCCGCGCGCCTCATCGCGCGCGCCCAGATTCACGGCCCGGCGCTCGGCCCGGCCTCCGCTAATGCGCCAGACGTACGCGCCCGCGCCCTCGCCGCGCACGGCCGCGGCCGGCAGCACGACACTCTCGCTGGCGGTACCCGTCAGGATCCGGCCCGTGGCGAAGAGCCCGCCCACGAGCGCGCCGGCCGGGTTCGGCAGACGGACGTAGACGCCGACCTGGCGCGTGTCCGGGTCCGCCGTCGGCTCGACGCGCGCCACGCTGCCCCGCAGCGTGCGGCCCGGGTAGGCGTCCACCGTGAACTCTACAGGCATGCCGGGCCGGATGCGCACCGCGTCATCCGCCGGCACCTGGCCCGCCAGCTCGAGGATCCCCGAGTTCACGAGCGTGAGCAGCAGCTGCCCCGGACTCACCGCCTCGCCGTCACTGACGGCGCGCGCGCTGACCCGGCCAGCCAGCGGCGCGGTCACTTTGGCCCGGCTCGCCGCCTCCTGCGCGCCCGCGGACTGCGCCTGCGCCGCCGCGAGCTGCGCCTCGGCCGCCTCGTCCGCGGCCTTCGCCTGCTGGAACTCGATGTCGGACATGGCGCCCGCGTCGTGGAGCTTGCGCGCCGACTCGAGCTGGCGGGCGGCGAGCGCCAGGGCCGCCCTCGCCGAGGCCACGGCCGCCCGCGCGCCCGCCGCCTGCCCCTGGATCCCCGCCGCCTGGATCACCGCCACGACCTCGCCCGCGCCCACGGCCGTGCCGCGATCGACCCGCAGGCCCGTGAGCACGCCCGGCACCTGCGCGCGCACATCCACCACGCGGTAGGGCTGGAGCGTGCCGCTCACCACCACGCCCGCGCGCAGGCTGTCGCGCGCGGCCGTCACCACGTCCGTCGGCGAGAGCACGAGCGCCGTCGTGGACAGCGCCCCCGCCGCCGGCGCCGCGTCCGCCGCGCCCGCGCCGTCCTTGCCTCCGCATCCCGCCGCGGCGAGGACGGCCAGGGCCAGCGCGCACCGGACTGCATCTATGTATTTCATGGCAATGTCGTCTCCTCGGCGCGCACGCCCAGCGCGCGCTCCGCGGCGGCCAGCGCCGCATAGGCATCGTGGTAGGCCTGCACCTCGTTGATCCGGGCCTGCTGCAGCGAGAGGCGGGCGGTCGAGACATCGAGCTGCGTGGCCTGCCCCTCCTGGTAGCGGAGCTCCGTCAGCTCGTAGACCTTCTGCGCCTGCGCCGACGTGCGCGCCGCGGCCGCGATCTGGGCCTGGGCGCGCGCGAACTCGCCGCGCGCGCGGTCGTACTCGATCCTCACGCCCTCGATGAGCTGGTCGTGCTGCAGCTCCGCCAGGTCGAGCTGCGCGTGCGCCGCGTCCATCTCGGCGCCGCGCCGAAAGCCCTGGAAGAGCGGCCACTGCACCAGGAACCCGACGTTCCAGTCGTCGCGCCACTCGCCGCCGGACGGGAAGCTGAACGTGGCCGCCGGGTACGCCTGCCGGTTGAGGTTCCCCGTGAGCGCCACCGTCGGCAGGTAGGCCGCGCGCGCGATCGAGACCTGCGCCCGCCGCACCGAGATCTGCTTCTCGGCCGCCACGACCGTGGCCCGGCGCGCGAGGCGGGGAGAGGCGGCCTGCAGGGTCGGGAGCTCGAGCGAGGCGACGGAGGTGCCGTCCGCCGTCGTCGCCTGGAGCTCGGTCGTCAGCCGCAGCTGCCCGTCCGCCGGCAGGTTCACCAGCCGCTTCAGGTTCAGCAGCGCCAGGTCGCGCGCGTTGCGCGCCTGCACCAGCTGCGGGACCAGGTTCTCGAGGTCCACCGCGGCGCGCAGCGTGTCCAGCTCGGACGCGCGCCCCGCGTCCTCCCGCAGCTTGACCTCCGCCAGGTGACGACGCGCCAGCTCGACGCTCTCCTCCATGATCGTCGCGCTGCGCCCCGCCAGCACCGCGTCGTAGTACGCCTGCTTGACCTGCTGGGCGACGTCGCCGCGCGCCTCCTCCAGCGACGCCCGCGCCGCGTCCGCCGCATCCTCCGCCATGTCGATCCCCGCCCGGATCCTGCCGCCCGCGAAGATCGGCTGCGCCACCGTCAGCCCCGCCACCCACGTGTTCGGTCGCCCGAACGGCAGGTTGCCGAAGATGTCGCCCAGCGCGCCCAGCGCCGCGTTCGGCGTCTTGTCCTCCAGGTACTTCACCCGCTCCGCCAGCGACGCGTCCGGGTTCGGCTCGAACTTCAGCGAGTCCGGCAGCGTGAAGCCCACCCCCTGGTAGACCGACCGCAGCAGCCGCGTGAACGCCAGCTGCGTGTTCACCTGCGGCAGCGCCGACGCCCGCGCCGTGCCCACCTGCGCGCTCGCGTACTTCACCTGCGCCCGCGCGCCGCGCACCTCCTCGCTCCGGTCCAGCGCCCGCGCCAGCGCCGCCTCGAGCGACAGCGGCTGCCCCGCCGTGTCCGCCGCGGCTCCGGCCGGCGACCCCACGGCCGCCCGCGCTGTCCCCGCCGCTCCCCGCGCCCCCGCCTGCGCCAGTACGGGCCGCGCCATCATCAGCAGGACGGCCACCGTCATGGTCGCCGCCCCCGTCCCTCTCGCTCTCATCACTCCATCTCCCCGATCCGGCCGCCGCTCCCCGCCTCGCCCTCCAGCCAGCGCGCCTGCGCCCCCTGGATGACCTCCAGCATATGCGCGAAGAACGAAGCAAAAGTTTCAAGCCGCTCCCGCACCTCCGCGTCCCCCGCCAGCCCTCCCGACAACGCCCACTCGAGCAGCGCCCCCGTCTCCCGAAACCCCGACACCCACATCGACAGCATCCGCGTGTGCAGGTCCGGCGCGATCCGGTAGAAGTCGCGCCGATCCCCCCGCCGCGTCACCCGTTCCAC
The DNA here is from genome assembly GCA_963708135.1 of uncultured Gemmatimonadales bacterium. Taxonomy (GTDB): domain Bacteria; phylum Gemmatimonadota; class Gemmatimonadetes; order Longimicrobiales; family RSA9. The sequence continues at coordinate 4,995,409 of OY970192.1, forward strand.
CGATCCCATCCGCCCCAGCATGCGCGTGTTGCTGCTCACGCTCGCCTTGCTCACCCGCAGCGCGTCCGCGATCTCGTCCAGCGTCCTCGGTTCCGGGCTCAGCAGCAGGTAGCCCAGGATCCTCCCGCCGATCCGCGGCAGCCCGTCCTGCTCGAAGCGCAGCCCCACCTTCTCGATGAACCGCTCGACGCTCGGCTCGGTCTCCATCAATTCGCCACCGCCTCCCGAAGTTCTCGGCTCGGCCTCGCCCGCCGTTGCGGCGCGCGTCCGGCTGGGGCGGCTGAGTCTATATCGTTCAGTACGTTCAGTCAATACTGTACGACGCCGCGGACACGGGTCTCGCTCCAGGCCCGCCGCGCCGGGGCAGCCGCTGTCCTCGCCGGCAGGCACGGGTCCGGGCTCTCTACCCTATGCGTCGAACGAGCGGGAGCGAAATCGACAGGGACCGGCGTGCTTCGGATCGCCGGCGTGCTTCTCTCTCGCCGAGACGCGGAGGGGCATTCCGCGGATCACCGGCGCGAGTCTCTCTCGGGCGAGGCGTCCCGGAGACGCGCCGGCTCAGCCGGCCTCCGTCTCCAGCGCCCTCCCCGCCTCCGCCCAGCGCTCGATCGCGCTCTCGAGCGCGGCGTGCGCGGCGGCGAGCTCGCCCTGCAGCCCCGCGGCCTGGCGGGAGCCTTCGCCGGTGGCGTAGAGCGCCTCGTCCGCGAGCCGCTCCTCGAGCTCGGCCACGCGCGCCTCGAGGCGGTTCACCTCGTGCTCGGCTTCCTCGAGGGCCTGGCGCAGCGCGCGCGTGCGTGCGCGTTCGTCCTTCTCCCGGGCCAGGCGGCCGCGGGCGGCGCGGCGCTCCTCGTCGCGGCTGCGCTGCGTCTCGGCGGCCGCGACGCGCGCAGCCTCCCGTGACTGGCGCTCGCGCTGCTCCTCCCATTCGCCGAAGGTGCCGGGGTAGTCCGCGATGCGCGCGTCCTCGAGCGCCCACACGCGGCCGGCGAGGGCGCCGAGGAGAGCCCGGTCGTGGCTGACGAGGATGACGGTGCCGTCGAATGCCGAGACGGCGTCCTCGAGCGCCTCGATCGACTCGATGTCCAGGTGGTTGGTCGGCTCGTCGAGGAGCAGCAGGTTGGCGTGGGCGAGGACGAGCATCGCCAGGGCGACGCGGGCTCTCTCCCCGCCGGACAGCGTCTCCGCCTTTCGGAGCACCTCCTCGCCCGAGAAGCCGAAGCGCCCGAGGTGGCCCTGCACCTTGCCGCGGTCCCAGAGGGGGCGCAGGTCGTGGACGATGTCGAAGAGCGCGCGGTCGGTCGGCACCTGGGCCATGTCCTGCCTGTACCAGGCGACGTCGATCGACTCACCGACCTCGAGCCGTCCGCCCTCGATGCCGCGCAGTCCCGCGATGGCGCGGAGCAGCGTGGACTTGCCCGCTCCGTTCGGCCCCACCATGCCGACCACCTCGCCGCGGGTGACGCGGGCGGAGAAGTCCTCGATGAGGGTGCGCTCGCCGACGGCGATGTGGACGTGGTCGGCCACGAGCACCTGGTTCCCGCCGCGGGTCCGCGCCTCGAGGGCGATCGCCATGGCGCCCTCCTCGCCCGGCGGCGGGCTGAGCCGGGCCAGGCGGGCGAGGCGGGTGCGTCGCCCTTTGGCCTGCCGGGAGTTCTGGCCCGCGATGTTCCTGCGGATGTAGTCCTCCTGGGCAGCGATCGTCTTCCGCTGCGCGTCGTAGGCGCGCTGCTGCGAGAGGCGGCGCTCGGCGCGCTGGCGCACGAAGTCATCCCAGCCGCCGGCGTAGGCGAAGGCGGTGCCGGCCTCGAGGTGGAGCACGTGGTCCACGACGGCGTCGAGGAAGGCGCGGTCATGGCTGATGAGGAGGACGGTGGCGTCCAGGCCGCGCAGGTAGTCCTCGAGCCAGCGGGTGGTCTCGAGGTCGAGGTGATTGGTGGGCTCGTCGAGGAGCAGCACGTCGGAGTCGGCCAGCAGCTGGCGGGCGAGGCCGACCCGGCCGAGCTCGCCGCCGGAGAGCCGATCGAGCGGCGTCGTGCGGGCCGCGACGGGATCGAAGCCGATGCCGTGCAGCACCGCGTCCACGCGCGCATCCATCTGGTAGCCGCCCTCGCGGCGGAATCGCTCGAGGTCGTGGTCGTAGCGGGCGAGCTGCTCGGGCGTGGCGGCCTCGCCCGCCTCGCCGATGGCGTGGGCCTGGCGCTCGAGCGCGTGCTCGAGGGCGGCGAGCTCGGCGAACGGGCTCGCGGCCGCGTCCCACACGGTGGTGGCGCCGGGGAACTCGCGGTGCTGGTCGAGCAGCGTGAGCCGGAGCCCGGGCGCGCGGGCCACCGACCCGCGTGTCGGCTCGAGCCGACCCGCGATCACGTTCAGCAGGGAGGTCTTGCCGGAGCCGTTCCGGCCGATGATGCCCCACCGCTCGCCGCGCGAGACGGTGAAAGTGACCTCCCTCAGGATCGGCGTGGCGCCGAACTCGACGGCAACGCCGGACAGCGCGATCTCGCTCACTTCCTTGCGGCTCCCCTTTCCATGCGACGTCTCCCCGCGGCCTCCGCGCCGCGCGGCCCGCCTGCCCCGGGCCGAGGCGTCGTGGTGACGGACCGCGGTGCGGTCCGCGCGAGAAGACTACCGTCCGCGGGCGCGTTCGCATACCCCGCGGCGCCAATCGGCGCGCGGCCGATCCGTGCCGGCTGCAGCGGGGGCGCGAGCGGGCCAGGGGGGCCGGCGGACTGGACCCGAACCTGCGGTGATGGAAGGCGGAGGCGGCGCCGTCGTCGCCTCGGGCGGGAGCGGGCCAGCGGTGGCCGAACCGCCGCGGGTGGAGCCGAATCGAGGAGTTCTCATCATGAGGGGAATGGAGCAGGTGACCGCCGAGTCGAGCGGCACCTTCATGCTGGGCGGCGAGCTGCCGGTGCACCGGCTGGGCTTCGGCGCCATGCGGATCACGGGGGAAGGGATCTGGGGCGAGCCGCGCGACGCCGCGGCGGCGAGGCGGGTGCTGCGGCGGGCGGTAGACCTCGGCGTGACGCTGATCGACACGGCGGAGGCGTACGGTCCGCACGTGAGCGAGCGGCTGATCGCGGAGGCGCTCTACCCGTATCCGGAGGACCTGGTCATCGCGACGAAGGGCGGCCTCGACCGTCCCGGCCCCGGGCAATGGAAGCCGGACGGGCGGCCGGAGCGGCTGCGCGAGGAGCTGGAGGGCAGCCTGCGTCGCCTGAGGGTGGACTGCATCGACCTGTGGCAGCTGCACCGGATCGACCCGGACGTGCCGGAGGACGAGCAGTTCGGGATCATGCAGGAGTTCCAGCGCGAGGGCTCGGTCCGGCTGCTCGGGCTGTCCGAGGCCGACGTGGACCAGATCCAGCGGGCGCGGCACTTCTTCACGGTGGCGGCGGTGCAGAACCGCTTCAACCTGGAGGATCGGGAGTGGGAGCCGGTGCTGGACTACTGCGGCGGGTCGGGCATCGCGTTCCTGCCGTGGTTCCCGCTGAAGATGGGCGAGCTCCCGGGTCAGGGCGGCCGCCTGGCGGCGCTGGCGGCGCGCCACGGGGCGACGCCGGCGCAGGTCGCGCTCGCCTGGCTGCTGGCCCGTTCGCCGGTGCTGCTGCCGATCCCGGGTACATCGAGCGAGGAGCACCTCGAGGAGAACGTGGAGGCGGCGGGGGTCGAGCTGAGCGAGGAGGAGGTGGAGGCGCTCTAGTCGCTCGCGGCGCTCGGGAGTGTGCGATCGTGCTCGCTCGCGCGCGTCTCTCTCGAGAGGCGCGAGAGACGGCCGCGTGGACCGGCGCCCGGCCACCCCCTAGATTGGAGCGGTTCCCCTCTGCCCGGAGCGAGCGCATCGTGCAACGAACCCTCACCGTGAGACCGCCGGCGCCCGGCGCGGCGCCGCGCCGCGCGAGCCGGGTGTCCGCCATGGCCGACGGCCTCGTCGGCTCCGCGATCCTGAAGGTCGCGGCGGAGATCCGGGGGCTCCTCGCCCGCGGGATCGACGTCTGCAACCTGACGGTCGGCGACTTCAAGCCGGCGGAGTTCCCGATCCCGGAGGTGCTGGAGCGCCGGGTGGAGGCGGCGCTGCGCGGCGGCGAGACGAACTACCCGCCGTCCAACGGCATGCCGGTGCTGCGCGAGAGCGTGTGCGGGTTCTACCGCCGGGCGTTGGGGCTCGACTACCCGGTCGAGTCCGTGCTCATCACGGCGGGCGCCCGGCCCGCGATCTATGCGACGTTCCGCGTCCTCGTCGATCCCGGCGACCGCGTCGTCTTCGCGGTCCCGTCCTGGAACAACGACTACTACTGCCAGATGGTCGGCGCGGAGCCGGTCGCCGTGGCATGCGACGCCGCCACCGCGTTCCTGCCCCACCGCTCGATGCTCGAGGAGGCGGTGCGCGGCGCCCGGCTGCTCGCGCTCAACTCGCCGCTGAATCCGACCGGCACGGTGATGGACGCGGAGGTGCTGCGCGGGATCACGGAGCTGGTCGTCGAGGAGAACGCGCGAAGGGGCCCGGACGAGCGGCCGCTCTACCTGATGTACGACCAGATCTACTGGATGCTCACCTACGGCGCCGCCCGCCACGCGAACCCGGTGACGCTCGTGCCGGAGGCGGCGCCCTGGGTCATTCAGATCGACGGCATCTCGAAGGCCTTCGCGGCCACCGGGCTCCGCGTCGGCTGGGCGCTCGGCCCGGCCGACGTCATCCAGAGCATGTCGGACTTCAACGGCCACACCGGCGCGTGGGCGCCGCGCCCCGAGCAGGTGGCGACCGCCGAGCTGCTGGCCGCGCCCGCCGAGATCGAGGCCTACCACGCGGTCATGAAGACGTCGGTCCAGGCGCGGCTGGACGCGCTCTACCGCGGCATCGTCGCCATGCGCGACGCGGGCCTCCCCGTGGACGCCTTCGCCCCCGCGGGCGCGATCTACCTCAGCGCCCGCTTCGCGCTGAACGGGATGCGCGCGCCGGACGGCCGCACGCTCGAGACCAACGATGACGTGCGCGCCTACCTGCTCCGTGAGGCCGGCTTCGCCGTGGTGCCGTTCCAGGCCTTCGGCGTCCAGGAGGACAGCGGCTGGTTCCGCCTCTCCGCCGGCGCCGTCTCCACCGCCTCCATCGAGGCGACCCTGCCGCGGCTGGAAGCCGCCGTGCGCGCTGCCGCGACGGGCTGACGCCCCGCCCCCCCGGCCCCGCACGACCCGGGGGGGGCAACTTCACGAGGGTGAAGCGCGCGCGAGCCCCTCGCCCCGTTTTTGCAACCCCTTGCGGCGCAAATCGATGACTCCGGGGAGGGGTGGGCATGGGCGGTATGGAGGGGGGGCGCTACGATGCGATCATCATCGGGAGCGGGGTCGGCGGGGGGATGGCGGCGCACGGGCTTGTGGAGGCGGGCCTGCGGGTGCTGGTCATCGAGCGCGGCGACTGGGTCCGGCGAGGTCCGCACAACTGGGAGGAGGACGGGGCGGTCAACCTGACGCCGCAGTACAGCATGGAGACGCCGTACGAGCGGGCGGGGCGGCGGCGGGACGCGGTCGGGTCCGTGCACTGCGTGGGCGGCCCGTCCGTCTTCTACGGGGCCGTGTCGATGCGGCTGCGGGAGCGCGATTTCCATCCCGACCGTCGGCTGCACGGGGAGCTGGGCGGGTGGCCGCTCGGCTACGAGGCGCTGGAGCCGTACTATGCGCGGGCGGAGCGCCTGCTCGGAGTGGCGGGGCGGCGGGGGGCGGACCCGACGGAGCCGCTCCGGAGCAGTCCCTATCCGGCGTCGCCAGCGGAGCTCTCTCCGATCTCCGCACCCGCATCGCGGCGGCGGCCCGGCGGCTCGGTTGCGATCCCTTTCCGCTGCCGCTCGCGATTCGCTTCGAGGGCGAGCGGCGCGAGTGCATCCGGTGCGCGACGTGCGACTGCTTCGCCTGCGCGGTGAGCGCGAAGAACGACATCGCGACGGCGGTGCTGCCGCGGCTGCTGGAGCGCGGGCTCTCGCTCGCCACGCGGACCGTGGCGGTACGGCTGCTCGAGTCCGGCGGGCGGGCGAGGGGTGTCGAGTGCGTGGACCGGCGCGACGGCTCGCGGCGCCGCTACCGCGCCGACCGGATCCTGCTCGCGGCGGGCGCGCTCGCCTCGGCGCACCTGGTCCTGGCGTCGGGGCTCGATCGGCTGAGCCCCGCCCCGGCGCTGGTCGGCGGCACGCTGATGCGGCACTGCAGCGCGATCGTCTACGGCATCTTCCCGCGCGGGCTCGAGGGCAGGGGTCTCTTCCACAAGCAGGTGGGCGTGCACGACTTCTACTTCGGGCATCCGGCGATCGGCGCGGCGCGCGGGCGGCTCGGCTCGATCCAGCAGGTCCACACGCCGCCGCTCGGGCTCGTGCGCGCGCGGCTGCCGCGGCCGCTGCACCGGTTCGTGCCCCCCGTCGTGGATCGGATGACGGGACTGCTCGTCATGGCGGAGGACCAGCCCTGCCCGGAGAACCGCGTGGCGCTGGAAGCCCCGTCGCCTCGATCCGCCACCGCCACACGAAGCGGGACCGGATGGCGCGCCGCGCCCTCGCGCGCGAGGCGCGGCGGATCCTCCGTGAGGCGGGCGCGTGGCTCACCTACACGCACCGGATCGACACCTTCTCGCACGCCGTCGGCACGCTGCGCATGGGCGCCGACCCGACCCGCTCGGTGGTGGACGCCGGGGGCCGGTTCCGCGGCGTCGATGACCTCTACGTGGTGGACGGCAGCTTCATGCCCGCGGCCGGCGGCGTGAACCCGAGCCTGACCATCGCGGCGCACGCGCTGCGCGTGGCGGACATCATTGCAGGCGACGGCGGCGCGCGCCCGGCTCCCGGCGCCGGGCGGGTCTCGCGGGCACGGCGCGCGGCCTCGCCCCTCGCGGTCCTGCGGCGGACGGAAGATGAGCGTGTCTGAGGCCGGCCGTGGCGGCGCGGCGCCGGAGTCGCCGCCGGGCGGCGCGCGGGCCTCGGCGGCGGGCGGCGTGCGCGGGCCGGCGGGAGCGCCGGCGCTCGTGCTGCTCGGCTGCGGGGATGCGGCCCGCATGCACAGCCGGACCCTGGCCCGCGTGGCGCCGGACGCGCCGCGCTTCTACGCCAGCCGCTCACCGCAGCGGGCGGCGGCGGCGAGCGAGCGCTGGGGCGGCGCCGGCGCGTTCGGCTCCTACGCCGAGGCGCTGGCGGACCCCCGGCCGGACGTGGCGCTGGTGCTCACGCCGCCCGCCACGCACCTGGAGCTCGCGCTGGCGGCGCTCGGGGCGGGGAAGCACGTGATCGTGGAGAAGCCGCCGTTCCTCGGGGTGGCGGAGCTCGACCGCGCGGAGGCCGCGGCGCGCCGCGCGGGGCGGCGGCTGCTCGTCGCCGAGAACTACTTCTACAAGCCGCTGGCGGAGCGGCTGCGAGCGCTGGTCGGCTCGGGCGCGCTGGGCGAGATCCGGTTCGTGCAGCTGAACGCGCTCAAGTGGCAGGGCGCGGACGGGTGGCGCCGCGATGCGGCCATGGCGGGTGGGGGCGCGCTGTTCGAGGGCGGCATCCACTGGATCGACCTGCTGGCCAACCTGGGGCTGACGGTGGCGAGGATCCGGGGGGTGCGCGCGGGGCCGCCGGACGGGCCGGCGCGGAGCGCGCTGGTCGTGGCGGACTACGAGGAGGGGGCGGTCGGCACGCTGCTCTACTCCTGGGAGATGCGCTCGCCGCTGCGGGGGCTCCGGCTCTCGCGCATCTACGGCACGGAGGGCGCCGCCGCCTTCGAGTCGAACGGCCTCGTGCTCGCCACCTCCGGCCGACGCCGCGCCCTGCGCTTCCCCGGGCTCCGCGACATTGCCGGCTACCGCGCGATGTTCACCGACTTCCTCCGCGCGCTGGCCGGCGGCCCGCCCGCCCGCTATACGAGCGCCCTGGCCCGGCGGGACCTCGAGCTCACCGAGCAGGCGGAGCGCGGGCTGGCCCAGGCGCTCGCCACGCCCGGACGGTAGCGCGCGGGCACCGGCCGGGTCCGCACGGGGCGGGCCGGCCCCTCCGGGCCCGCAGCATCGCTCGTGCTCGGGCCACGTGCCGATGGCCGCCTCAGCCGCATCCGTCCAGCGCCGCCCGGAACGCCGCGATGTGCGCGGGACCGGTGCCGCAACAGCCGCCGATGATGGCGGCGCCGGCCTCTCGCAGGGCGCCGAGGCCCGCGGCCATCTCCCGTGGACCGGCGTCATAGGCCGCGATGCCGTCCACCAGCCGCGGGGTCCCGGCGTTCGGCTGGACCATCACCGGGACGCCGGGCGCCGCCGCGCGGTAGCGCCGCACCACCTCGGCGTGCCCCGCCAGCTCGAGGCCCGCGCCGCAGTTCACGCCCAGCACATCGGCGCCCGCGGTGAGCAGGGCGCGGGCGGCCGCCTCGGGCGCGACTCCCATCATCGTGCGCGGGCCGACCCTCGTGGCGTCGAAGGCCATGGAGGCGACGATGGCGGGCGCGCCCGCCTCGCGCGCGGCCCGCACCGCGAGCAGCGCCTCGTCCAGCGCGGACATGGTCTCGATGATGATGCCGTCCACGCCCGCCTCGACCAGCGCCCGCGCCTGCTCGAGGAAGGCGGCCAGCGCCTCCTCGGGCGCGTCCTCGCCCACCGGCGCGAGCACGCCGCCGAACGGGCCGATGTCGCCGAGCACGAGCGCGCGCTCACCGGCGGCTCGCCTCGCGAGCGCGACCGCCGCGCGGTTCAGCTCCGCGACACGGCCGGCGGCGCCGTGGCGCTCCAGGCGCGGCCGGCTCGCCCCGAACGTGTTCGTCAGCAGCAGCTCGGCTCCCGCCTCGACGTAGCGCCGGTGCACCGCCTCGACCAGCTCGGGGTGCTCCACGCACCACGGCTCGCCGGGCGCGCCGGCGGCGAGGCCGGCGGCCTGGAGCTCGGTGCCGAGCGCGCCGTCGGCGAGGAGCGGGCCCCGCCGCTCCACGATGCGGGCCAGCAGCCCGTCCCTCACCCGAGCGCCTCCGGGTACGGCCCGAGGTCCGCCGCGGCGCGGATCTGCAGGATGTTCTCGGGCGGGGTGTGCGGCGAGACGGAGCATGCGGTGGAGAGGATGTAGCCGCCGCCGGGTCCGGCGGCGGCAACGCGTCGCCTGGCATCGGCCAGCACGGCGGCCGGCGCGCCGTGGAGCACCGTGTTCACGGGATCGACGTTGCCCTTGATGAAGAGCCGGTCGCCGACGCGACGCCTGGCCTCGGCGAGCCGGACATCGCCGAGCGGCGGCGGGTCGAGCGCGTCGATCCCGTCCGTCCCCGTCGCCTCCATCAGGTCCAGCCGGTCGCTGATACGGCCGCACGTGTGGGTGTAGACGGGCACGTCAGGGAAGCCGGCGTGGAACGCCTCGATGGCGCGCCGCTCGAAGGGGAGCACGAACTCCACGTAGTGTGCGCGCGAGATGAAGCCGGCTCCCGCGAAGGCGCTCGAGATGAGGATGGCGTCCGCGCCGGCGCGGGCGTGCCCGGTCATGAGCTCGATCGTGCCGTCGGTGAGCGCCTCCAGGCACGCTCCCACCTTGCCCGGATCATCGAGCAGCGCCATGAGCGCGGGCGCGTAGTCGAGGAGCTCGAGCAGCTGGGTGAACGGCGAGAACACCTCGGCGTGCACGCTCACGTCGGGCGCCGCCTTGCGGACGAGCCGCAGGGTGTCCCAGTGCCACGGCGGGAAGAAATCGTCCAGAGGCGCCGGTTCCGTGCCAAAGCCCCAGGCCGTGGGGTAGCTCGGCCCCGCGATGTCGTGCGGCTCCACGTAGCGGAGCCGCTCCGGGTCGAGCTCCTCGAACGCGGGATGCGGCCGGGTGACGCGGTCGGTCGCGTAGACGTGCGGATTGTCGTCCGGCGGCACGACGGTCACGCGGCCGTCCCGCCACACGACGTGGCGGTCGGCGCCCACGGCCTCGACCCGCACGACCTGGCGCCGCCACTCGGGGTCGCGGCCTGGCAGGTTCACCAGGATGCCGTCGAAGCCGTAGCGGTGGCGCAGCCGGACGAGCGCGCTCGCGAACGCCTCGCTGTCGTGCCAGACGTCGAGCGGGTCCAGCCCCGCGTTCAGGAAGTAGTGCCCGAGCGAGAGCTGGCACATCACGGGCGGGCGGCTCGTGACGCGGTGGCGCATGGCCGCGGCCATCCTGTCGCGGGAGGTCATGGCGCGCTCGCGGCGGCCCGCCGCGGGTCGAGCGGACCGCCCGCGCAGCGGCTCGGCTGCCCCGGCGCACGCAGCCGGTTGGCGCAGGGCCCGCGGTGCGTGCAACGGTCCTCGCGGTCGCGGTAGGGGCAGCGCACGAGCGACTGCGCGTCCACCGCCTCGCCGAGGCCGCCGAGCAGGGTCACGAGAGCCGCGCGGGCGGCGCGGAGCCGGATGGCCTCGCCTGTGGCGGCCATCAGGAGGCCACCGCGCGGCGGGGCTCGGGCAACGGAGCGGGAAAGTCGAGCGCGGCCAGGAACGCGGCCTCGTAAGCGGGCAGCCCGGCGAGCTCCACGCCGGTCGCGGTGGATGCCACGCGCTCGATGCGGGCGCGCGCGCCCCGGTCCACGAGGGCCATGCGTGCCCCGGCCCCGGCGGCGTTGCCGACGAAGCGAACCCGCTCGGGGTCCACGGGTGGAAGCAGCCCGATCGCCTGCGCGCTCTCCTTGCGCAGGTAGTTGCCGAAGGCGCCGGCGAGGAGCACCGCATCGAGGTCGTCCGCGGCGATCCCGGCGCTTTCGATTAGCAGCGCGATGCCGGCGGCGATGCTGCCCTTGGCGAGCTGGAGCTGCCGCACGTCGCGCGCGGTCAGCAGGACCTCGCCGCCGGGCGTGCCCGCGAGCACGAACGCGCGCCCGAGCCTCTCCTGCTCGACCACCCGCGCGGCCAGCAGCGGAGGCACGATGCCGTCGAGCTCGGCGGCGCCGCGCATCCGCCCGCTCGGCTCGAGCACCCCGGCGGCGAGCAGCTCCGCCACGGCATCGACCAGCCCGGAGCCGCACACGCCGCGCGGCTCGCCGCCGCCCGCGACGCGCACCCAGACGCGGCCGCAGCCGCGGATGCGCACCTGCTCGATGGCGCCGGCGGCCGCGCGCATGCCGTGGTGGACGGTCGCGCCCTCGAAGGCCGGCCCGGCCGCCGTGGAGGCGCACAGCACCCGGCCGCCACAGGCCAGCGCGGCCTCCGAGTTCGTGCCCAGGTCCACCAGCAGCGTCGGCCGCTCGGCGCGGTCCAGCCCCGTGGCCACGATGGCCGCCACCATGTCCGCGCCGACGTGCCCGCGCAGCGCCGGCACCAGGTACGCCGGGGTGGAGGGTGGCAGCTGCAGGTCGAGGTCGCGGGCCGTGCCCCGCCACGGGCCCAGGATCGTGCCGGCGAACGGCGCGTGCCCGAGCGGCGTCACGTCCGCGTCGAGCAGCGTGTGCAGCATGGTCGGGTTGCCCACGAACGCGCAGGCGACGACGGCGTCGCGCGCGACCCCGGCCCCATCCGCGCAGCGCGCGATCAGCGCGTCCAGCGCGCCCACCAGCGCGGCGTGCAACTGGGCCGTGCCGCCCGTGTGCTCCTGCGCCCAGGCGATGCGGCTGACCACGTCGGCGCCGTAGCGCACCTGCGGGTTGAGCGAGGAGGCCGTCGCCGCGACCCGCCCCGTGGCCATCTCCACGAGCGCCACGGCCAGCGTGGTGGAGCCCACGTCCACGGCCACGCCGTACATCCCGCGGCCGCGCTCCAGCGGCTCGAAGCCGTGCGCGAACAGGTCCTCGTCGCCGAAGGCCTTGTGCGCGAGGGCGCGCGCCGCGGTCGGGACCTGGATGGCCGCGTCGCCTTCCAGAGTGAGCGTGCAGCCGAGCCGCCAGCCATCCGCCGCCGCGGCCCCGCCCAGTACCCGCACGTCCGCCTCGCCCGCGGCCGAGGCGCCCTTCAGCACGCGTACGCGGCAGCGGCCGCACGAGGCGCGCGCGCCGCACGCCCGCTCGACCAGGATCCCGGCCGCCGCCGCCGCGACCAGCAGCTCGACCGGCGCCTCGCCGCGCCAGCGGACGTCGTCGGGGACGAAGCGGATGGTCGCGCTCACCGGGGCCGCTCCTGCGTCAGGCACGGACCGACGAGGCGCCGGTCAGGCGCAGTGCCTCGTCCACGGCATCCGCCGCGTTCGCGGCCCAGCCGTGCGCACCGATGCTCGAGGCGTACTCCCGCGAGACCGGCGCACCGCCGACCATCACCCGCACCTCGGGCAGAGCCTGCCGCAGCGCCGCGATCGTCTCCGGCATCCGCGACATGGTCGTGGTCAGCAGCGCGCTCAGGCCGACCAGCTGCGCGCCGTGCGCGGCCGCCGCCTCCACGAACGCCTGCGACGCCACGTCCACGCCCGCGTCCACCACGCGGAATCCCGCGCCCCGAAGCATCATTGCCACCAGGTTCTTGCCGATGTCGTGGATGTCGCCCTTCACCGTGCCGAGCACGACCGTGCCCACCGGCGGGATGCCCGCCGCCGCGAAGATCGGCTCCAGGTGCGCCAGCCCCGCCTTCATCGCCCGCGCCGCCACCAGCACCTCGGGCACGAAGATCTCGTTGTCCCGGAACCGCCGCCCGACCACCGCCATCCCGGGGATCAGCCCGTCCTCCAGGATCCGGCGGGCGTCCACGCCGGCATCGAGCACCTCCGCGACCAGCGCTCCGACCGCCGCCGCGTGGCCCTCCGCGAGATGCATCGCGATGCGCTCCAGCTCGGTCATGGAGTGCCGTAGGGTCGGGAGAGAGGAAATGGCGGACGGCGGGCGCGTAAGAGGAGGGACACGCGCCGCCGCCGCCGGACTGCATACCCAACCTACGCTCCGCGCCGCCGCGCGCGTGTCGGGAGAATCCCGATCCCGTGTGGGAGATGCTTTGCTGAGAAACGGCGCCCAGGGCGGGTGGGGGTGCGGGGGGCGGGGGGGCATCCCCCCCCGCGGTTGCTCTTGCAGCTAGCCCGGGGAGGCCGGAACGCCGTCAGCTCTTTTCGTACGTCCCGATCAGCTGCCCGCGGGCGAGGATCTTGCCCTTCATCGCCTGCTCGACCTGCTCCGCGTTGGCGCCGTCGGGGAGCTGGAGCATGTCCTTCAGGGCGTAGAGCGTGAACAGGTAGTGGTGGTTGCCGCTCGGCGGGCAGGGGCCGCGGTAGCCGGCCTTTCCGAAGCCGTTCGTGCCCTGCGTGCCGCCTTCGGGCGAGCCCTGCTCGGCGCTCCCGGTGACGGCGGGCGGGATGTTGTAGACCACCCAGTGGGCGAAGCCCTTCGCATCCCGGTCGGTCACCAGCAGGGCGAGGCTCTTCGTGCCCTGGGGCAGGTTCGACCAGGAGAGCGCCGGCGAGTCGTTCTCGGCCTGGCAGGTATAGGTGGCCGGGATCGCGCCGCCGGAGGAGAATGCTGTGCTGGCCATGCGGATGCTGAGGGGCGCCTGACCTCCGGCGCCGCATCCCGCGGACGCGAGGATCACGAGACCGACGGTGATCCGTCCGAGCAGCTTCGGGCGCATGCGTCACCTCCGAGACGGGCTTGTTGTGCGTTGGCGCGGGCGCCGCGCGGAACGCCCACCGCCGCCAACCTACGCACGCCCCGCCGCGCTCCGCAAATCTCAGCCGGTCGCGAGCTCGGCCACCTCCGCTCGCTCCTCCTCGCTCAGGCGCCATGCCGCGGCCTCGGCGTTCGAGCGCACCTGCGCCGGCTTCGTGGCCCCCGCGATCACCGAGGCGACGCTCCCGTGCGCCAGCAGCCACCCGACCGCGAGCTCCAGCAGCGTGTGGCCGCGCGCCTCCGCGAACTCGCGGAGCCGCTCGACCGCGTCCAGGTTCGACTCCGTCAGGAAGCGCTCGCCCAGCCGCGGCGTCGTCGCCAGCCTCGTCCCCTCCGGCGCCGGCCGGCCGCGCCGGTACTTCCCCGTCAGCACGCCGCTCGCCAGCGGGAAGTAGGGCAGGAACGCCAGCCCCAGCCGCTCGCACTCCTGGAGCACGCCCTCCTCCGGCGCGCGGTGCAGCAGGCTGTACTCGCTCTGCACGCTCACGAAGCGAGCCCCCGTGCCCGCAGCCGCCTCGGCCTCGCGCAGCCCTTCCGGCGTGAAGTTCGAGCAGCCGATCTCGCGCACCTTCCCCTCCCGCACCAGCGCGTCGAGCGCCCCCAGCGTGTCGGCGATCGGCGTCTCGGGATCCGGCCTGTGCAGCTGGTACAGGTCGATCCGGTCCGTCCCCAGGCGACGCAGGCTGGCCTCCACCGCCCGGCGCACGTACGCGGGCCGGGCGCCCTTCCGATCCGGGCCCATCTCCGACCCGAACTTCGTCGCCAGCACCACACGCTCCCGGCGCCCCTCGAGCGCCCGCCCGAGGAACCGCTCGCTGTCCCCGCCGCCATAGGTGTCCGCCGTGTCGAAGAAGTCGACGCCAGCGTCCAGCGCCGCGTCCACCACCGCCCGCGTCCCCTCGTAGTCCAGTCGCCCCCCGAAGTTGTTGCACCCCAGCCCGACCACCGAGACCGAGAGGGAGCCGATCGTTCGTCTGTCCATCCGCCTCTGACCCTCCATTGCAGCGAAGAAGCGCCCGGCGCGGGCCCGTCCCGATTCACCGCGGCGACGCGTCGCGCCAGCGGGAACCTTGCCCCGCAACGTCCGATCCAGGATCCGGGGACGGTTGACCCCGCCTCCGATCCGACTGCCGGCGGGCCTCTCTCTCACAGAGGGCGCGATGCCGAACGTGCCGGCGGGCTTCTCTCTCGCAGAGGCGCGGAGGTCCGCGGAGTCGCGGAGAATTCTCCTCGGACGGCGCTCGCCGGCCGAATCCTCCCGTTCCTACCGCCCCGGCAGCGGCCACGCGACCGGGCTCTCCTCCCCCGTCCGCGACACTGCGGCGACGCCGAAGAAGTAGTTGTCGACGGGGATGTCCTCGAGCACGAACCGGTCCGCCTTCCCCGCCCACCGCCAGTGATCCCACGTCGGCGAGGTGGTCTCGCGCCAGTAGACCTTGTAGCCGGCCAGGTCGGGGTCGCTTCCGAGCTTCCACGTCAGCGTCGTGGATGGCCGCACCGCCCCGGCCACGTGCGCGCTGTCGGGCGGCGCGGGCGCCCAGGCCAGCGCAGCGAGCGACGCCACGTTCAGCGCCGTGACCTTCGCGAGGTACGGGAAGTCCACGCCGGAGAGCACGTCGCCGTAGGCGATGCCGTTCTCGGTCCGGATATCCTGGTGCTGCCTCGTGTAGTTCTCGTTCGGCTCCGTGAAGCGCACGGCCGCGAAGCCGTCGTTGTTGAAGGCGCTGTGGTCGCCGCCGCGGCCGAAGCGGTCGAGCCGGTAGATCATGGTGACGTCGAGGTTGGTGAGGTACGCGTCGGCGACGCCATCGACGTAGCGCGCCACCTCCCGCGACGGGCTGTCCACCTCGCCTCCGAAGACCCGCATCCGGCGGAGCTCCTGGAGCGTGGTGTTCGCCGCCGGGCTCTCCGAGAAGACGCGCACGTGCGTGTTGTCCACCACGTCGTCCTGGCCGTGGATGTTGCCGATGATGTCGTTGTTCAGCACCGCCTCGAGCTGCCACCCCGCCTCCTTCGCGCGCTCCGACATCAGCTGCCCGCCGTACAGCCCCTGCTCCTCCCCAGCCAGCGCGCCGAACGCGATCGAGGCGGGGAAGCGCTGGTGCGAGAGCACCCGCGCCGCCTCGACGACCGCCATGGCGCCGCTGCCGTCGTCGTTCGCGCCCGGCGCGTCCGACGTGTCGTTCATGACGTCCGTCACGCGCGAGTCGTAGTGGCCCGTGATGGCGACGTAGCGGTTCGGGTCCGTCGTGCCCTTCAGCACCGCGACCACGTTCACCACGTTCACCCCCTGCGGCGAGCGCCGGCCGGTGAACACCTTCTGCTCGTAGGTCACCTCGAGACAGCCGCCGCACGCCTTCGAGACGCTGTCGAGCTGCGCCTTGATCCAGTGCCTTGCCGCCCCGATCCCGCGCGTCGGGGAGGTGGTGTCGGAGAGCGTGTTGCGGGTGCCGAACGCGACGAGCCGCCGCAGGCTCGCCTCCAGCCGCGCCTCGCTGACGTCGTCCGCGAAGGCGCGGATGCGCGGGTCACGGGCGGGCGGGAGGGTCGCCGCCGGCGGCCCCGACGCCGCGGCGGCCGCTCCGGCCCCTCGTTTCGGCGCAGGCGACTGCGCCGCCAGCGGCGCGGCGAGGCAGACGAGCAGCGCGCCCGGAAGGGCGCGTGCGGCGAGGGAACGTGCGGCGCGGGCACGTGCGCCGTGCGCGATGCGGACACCATGGGCGAGGCGGGGGTGGCGGTACCCGGGCACGAGGTCCTCCGGTGGCCTGTGGGTGATGGGATTTCGCGAAAGGCTACGGCCGAAAGGGGGGGAGGTCAATCGGAGACCCCGCCTTGCTCAGGCGCCGGGTCGCGACGCCATGGCTCCAGGCGGCGGCACGGCGTCTGCGCGATCTCCTCCGGCCGTGCACCAGCCGGGAGGAGACCGATGCCGAAGCCGACGCAGAAGGAGATCGCCCGCGCGCTGCTCGAGCGCCATGGCAGGACGTTCGCCGCGGAGCTCGGCATCCGCATCGAGCGGACCACCCCCTCGCCCCTGTTCCGCCTGCTCTGCGCCGCGCTCCTCTTCAGCGCGCGCATCGGCGCCGATCTGGCCCTCGCGGCCGCGCGGGCGCTGGCCGATGCCGGGTGGACCACGCCGCGCAAGATGGCGGATGCCACCTGGGCGAGGCGCACGAAGGTGCTCAACCGGGCCGGCTACGCGCGCTATGACGAGAGCACGTCGCGCATGCTCGAGGACACGTCCGAGCTGCTGCTCGAGAAGTACCGCGGCGACCTGCGGAAGCTGCGCGAGGCCGCCGCGCGCGACCCCGTCGAGGAGGCCCGGCTGCTCCAGGAGTTCAAGGGCATCGGCCCCGTGGGCGCGGCCATCTTCCTCAGGGAGGTGCAGGGCGCCTGGGACGAGGTCTACCCGTTCGTGGACGACCCTGCCCGCGACGGCGCCCGGGCGCTGGGCCTGCCCACCGACGCCGCGTCGCTGGCGAAGCTGGTCTCCCGCGCCGACTTTCCCCGCCTCGTGGCCGCCCTCGTGCGCACCCGCCTGGCCGGCGACGCCGATGAGGTGCTCGCCGCCGCCTGAGCCACCGCGCGTGAGGCTGAATGCGTCCTGTCCGCGCCGGATCGTCGCGCGCCGTCCGCGCCGCATCGGCCCGCGAGGGGAGGAAAGTCCCCACGCGTCGGCCCTTGAATCGACGATTGGGGACTTGACTGCGAATAGCGCGGCAAAGTCCCCAATCGTTCCCATGGTCCTGCGGCCCGTGGGGAGTTGACAACGAATAGCGCGGTCAACTCCCCAACCGTCGCCGAGCCGGGGCACGCGTGGGGAGTTCACGGCGGCCGGCGCACGCAGCGGCCGGGGCCCTGGCCGGCGCGACGCCGAACGGATCCGCGACCCGGGGTGGGCGGGGCCGCGTGGGCCTGAATCCCGCCGCCGCGCGCGTGCTCCCACCCCGCAATCGCCTAGTCGTCCTGGTCAGCCGTGACGCCTTCGACGAGCGGAATCACCTCCTGCGCGAAGCGCTGCATCTCCTCCAGCTGTGGCGAGAACTGGAGGAGCAGCAGGTCGAGGCCGGCGTCCTCGAACGCGCGGATCCGCTCGGCGATCTGCTCGGGCGTGCCCACGAGCCCGCTGCGGAGCCCGCGGTTGGAGACCGAGTAGTCCTGGAGCGAGATGCGCTGCTCGAGCTTGGTGTTGCCGATCCAGTCCTGGTAGTTGGCGTAGCCGCGCGAGCTCTGGCGCACGTCGGTGATGCGCTCGACCTCGCGCGCGGCCTCCGCCTCCGTCGCCCGGCAGACCACGAAGCCGGCCGCGCCGAACGTGAGCGGCGCGAGGCCCTCGTGCACTGCCCGCCGCGCCCGCATGTCGGCGACCTTCGCCGCGATGCGCTCGGGCGGATCGCCGTGCATGACGTAGGCGTCGCAGGCCCGGGCGATGAGGGACTTGCCCGCTTCCGACTCGCCGCCGGCGTAGATGGTCGGGCGAGGTCGCCGCACCGGCTTCGGCTCGAGCGCCGTGTCCTCGACCGTATAGTACTTCCCCTCGTAGGAGAAGCGCGGCTGCTTCCACACGCCATCGACCACGTCGAGCCACTCGGCGGTGCGCGCGTAGCGATCGTCGTGCGGATCGAACTGTACGCCGTACTTGCGGGCCTCCGTTGCCCACCAGGCGGAGACGACGTTGAGCGCCAGCCGGCCGCCCGAGATGTGGTCGATGCAGGCCGCCTGCTTGGCGAGCAGCGCGGGCTGATGGAACGTGGGCCTCACGGCGACCATGAGCTCGAGCCGCTCCGTGACCGCCGCCAGCGCCGCGGCGGTCGTCCACGCGTCCAGCGAGGGCGCGTCCTCGCCCTTGATGTCGTTCAGGTTGAGCTCGGCGATGAGGGTCAGGTCGAAGCCGATCTGCTCGCTCGTACGGGCGAGGCGGGCGACGTAGTCCCACGTCGCCTGCATCCGCTCGTCCTCGACGTTCCGCAGCCAGCCGCCGAATACCGGGAGCCAGTAGCCGTATCGCATCACGCCGCCTCCCGCTCGAGCCAGTCCACGAGCCGCGCGAACGGGTCGAAGCCGACGACGCGCGGCGCGTCCGCCACGAAGTTCGAGAGCGCGTTCACGTCGTAGTAGACGAGCCGGTCGTCGCGCGCATCGACCATGTACTCGACGCCGCCGATCTCGATGCCCGCCGCGTCCATGATCCGCTCGACCGCGGCCACGACCTCGGGCGGCGGCTCGTAGCCCTCGACGCGCAGCCCGTTCTTCGGCGCATCGACCGCGCAGGCGGCGCGGGCGAGCTCCGCGCCGCCCACGGTCTGGCAGACGTCCGCGGGGCAGAGGTTGAAGGAGTCGCCGTCGGTGTAGATGCGGATGGCATAGAGGTAGCGCCCGCCCAGCACCTCGACACGCACGATGCGGCCGTCCTTCGCCGGGACGTACTCCTGCACGAGCGCGGTCGAGTCGATGCCCAGGTCGATCGCCCCCGCGGCGGCCGCCGCGGCGAGCTGCGCGGGCGTGTCGAAGCGCACGATGCCCGCGCCGCTGCCGCCGATGTTCGGCTTGACGACCACGGGGAAGCGCAGTCCCTCGGCCGCCGCGGTCGCGCGGCGGGGATCGCTGATCACTCTCGCCTTCGGGAAGGGCAGCCCCAGCTCCGCCAGCAGGTCGAGCTGGCGCGCCTTCGACAGCTCCGTCGTGAACGCGCGGTGGCCGTTCACCACCCGCACGCCGTGCCGCTCCAGGTGCGCCAGGTAGTGCAGCGTGTAGAAGATCGCCCGGCCGCGGCCGCGCAGATACGCGGACGGGCTCATGCGGTTGAACACCAGCGCGTACGGCGGCGGCCCGTCGGACGGCTCGAAGAGGTGCTCGTCCGTGTGCAGCCGGACGTGCGGAATGCCCCGCCGCTCCAGCTCCGCGAAGAGCGGCTTGAACCAGTCCGGGTGCTCGTAGTAGACCGCCAGCGGGCGGCTCTCGGTGATCGGCATGGGCTCCTGGGGGCTCGGGTTCGGGACTCGGGACTCGGGATTCGGGACTCGGACACGAAAAAAAACCCGGCCCTCTCGCGGGGAGAGGGCCGGGTCGGTCCGCCGAGCTTCGCTCGGCTAGCGCATGCCACCCGCACGCGCGCCGCCCGTCTCTCCCACGGGAGAGCCGCGCATGCACATGCAACACGCGCACATGGGCAGGGCGTTCGGCGTTCGGTGGCTTCCGTTCATGATCGCTCGGGTTCGATGGACACCACGGGCACGGCCGACCATTCTCGCGAATCCTGGTCGCCGGCGCAAGGTTCCGCGAGGCGACGTCGCCTCGTGGCCGTCTACTTCTCGAGTGTTCCGACCGCGCCACCGCCCGCGACGGGGGGGGCGCTCCGGGGCACCGCGCGCATTGCGGCGCTCGTCGTGGTCGCGTTCTGCTGCGTGGTCAACGCGCCGAGCGTGCCGTCGTTCGCGAGGTTGAAGACCACCGACGCGAAGGCCCTGGACACGGTCTCGAGCACGTCTGGATCGTTGTCGTCGAGGTTGTCGCACCACAGGAAGGGCCGATCCACGCACCCGCCATCGGTGCTCGGGATGTTGCCCTCGTAGTTGCCCGTGGAGCCGCCGAACAGGTCGACATCCGCTTGCGGCTTGCAGCAGTCCTGCCCGGTCAGGATGCCGGTGTTGGGCACGCCGACGAGGCCGAAGGAATAGGAGTCGGTGCCGATGCTGCTCCGGTACTCGAAGGGCAGCCCCATCCGGGTGAAGTAGCTCGCGAAGTAGTCGTTGCCGACCTTCGACCCCGGAATCACGTTGGGCGGGAACTTGGTCTGGGAGTTTGCGGGATCCGCAATGGCGTACACGTAGTTCGGCGTCGCGGTGACGTCGGCATCGACATCGAAGGCGATCCTGGCGAGCTCGTCCGCCGGGAGGTGCCTCGTGTAGTATACGGATCCGAACAATCCCAGCTCCTCGCCGCCGAACCAGATGTAGCGCAGCTGATTGCGGGTCCTCGTGTTCGCCATCCTGAGCGCGATCTCGAGGATCGTGGCCGACCCGGAGGCGTTGTCGAGCATCCCCGCCCCGTAGATGGCGTCGAGGTGCGCATCGACCACGACCACGTGACTCGAATCGCCGTACGGCGAGTCGGCGATCAGGTTGTAGTCCTCCCGATTGGGATCGATGATCGACTTGACCTCCAGGTGTACCGTGACCGGGCCCGATTTCGCCTGTGAATCGAGGCTGTCCCCAACGGCGTAGGAGGCCAGGCAGACGACGGGTACGCCGTGATCCTGGAGTCCACACCAGGTGCCTGCCGCGGTGCGCCCGGTCTGGCCCTCGTTGAAGATGATCACGCCGGATGCCTTCGCCGCGACCGCCAGCGTCACCTTCTGATCGAAGGTGCAGGTCCCCCGCTGTACGAGGGCGATGTTGCCCGGCGGGAAACCCGTGAAATCCGACGCGCTGCACCCGCTGGCCGAGCTCGGGCTCGCCGTCGCGGGTATGACAATGCCCCCGGCCGGCGTGATCGCGGCCGTCACATCGCCATCGCCGGAGCCGGCCTGCACGGCGAAATCCGACGGCAGCCTGAAGTCCCGTGCAGTCGGCGAGACCTCGGCGAAGGCCGGCGTGCCGTCCAGCGCCGTGTACGGGAAGGTGTAGCTCTGGATCGTCACCCTGTAGCCGGCGTCGCGCATCAGGCCGGCGACGTAGTTGACGGACGCCAGGTACCCCGGCTCGCCGGAATTGCGCGAGGCGTGCCCGTCGGGGCCGGGGTTGGCATCCGCGATCTGCTGGAACGTCACCATGTGCGCCCAGAGCTCGTCCTTGTTGATGGATGCGAGGAGCCTGGACTCCGCGCTGTCGCGAGCGGCGCTCGTGGTGTCCACGACCGTGGTGTCGCCGCCCGGGGGCTGCGCCGTGTCCGTAATCGTGGGCGCGCGGTCGCAGCCGACGAGAGCGAGCACCGCCACGGCGGTCAGGAATCTATTCGACATGAAGCTCACTTGAAGAGGATCGACGACCGCACGCCTGTCCCGTGGAGTGGGCGCCCCGAGGACGCTTGAATCTACGGCCGGGGTGGGCACATTGTTCCGCACGCGGCCCGTCCGCCGCGGCGCTGGGGATGGAGTAGCGAAGCGGCGCCGTGTTCAGCCGAGCGAGGCTTCGCACGCGCGCGCGAGTGCCCGGACGAACCCCGCGCTGTGATCCGTGCCCATCCGCGTGGCCGTGCCCGAGTCCGAGGACCCCGATCCCGACGCCGCGCCCCCCGAGCCCCGACCCCCGAGTCCCGCATCCCGCTCCGCAGCCAGGAACGGATCCATCACCGTGGACCGGAGCACCACCAGCCCCTCCGGCCCGCTGGCCTTCCACTCCTCGGGCGTGCACACGCCGAGCCGCTCGAGCACCGGGTCCACCGCGCCGTCGTACATCGGCGTCTGGAACCGGGTGCGGGTGATGATGTAGTCGGGCGCCGCGCCCGGCCGGCCGAGCGACATCTGCGCGTAGATCCGCTCGTTGAGCCCGTTCAGCTCCTCGAGCGAGTTGAGCGAGGGGTGCGCCACCACCCAGCAGACGATGTTGATGTCGGGCTCGGGCAGCAGCACGAGGTGGAACTCGCCGAGATCCTCGTCCGCCAGCGCGCCGTAGAGCAGTCGCGCCCCGGGGTCGATGGCCACGAGCTGGCGCGCGCGCCGCTCCTTCAGCAGGAACGCGCCGGCCGGGTAGGGGATGTAGCCGAGCTTGTGCGGGTCGATCGTCACGCTGTCCGCCTCGCCCAGCGCCGCCACGCCGGCCACCCACTCGTCGCTCGGCCAGTCGGTGCCCATCTCGGCGCGGATCTCTTCCGCAGGGCGACGTCGCCCTTCCGCGTTACGCGTGACCGCCGCCGCGTAGCCGCCGTACGCCGCGTCCGAGTGGATATGGTAGCTGACGCCGAGCTCGCGCTCCGCGCGGCGGCGCACCTCGAGCACGAGGTCGAGCCGGTCCACGGCGCTCTCCTCCGTCGTGCCGCACACGCTCACGCACGCCTGGATCGGCACGCGCCGCTCCGTCAGGCGGAGCACCGTCCGCCACAGAGCGTCCGGGTCCATGCGGTAGCGCACGTCCACGGGGACGTAGACGAGCTGGTTCGAGCCGATGCCGAGGGCGCGCACGATCTTCTCCCAGGAGTAGTGCGCGGTGGCGGCGACGAGCACGACGCCCGCGGGCAGCGGGTCCCCGAAGGCGGCGGTGAGACGTCGCATGTACTCCTGGTAGCCGAGGGCGTTCAGCGAGTGCTCGTGCAGGGCGCGCTTCACGTCGGCCGGCGGCGCGGAGGCCCACAGCGCGCCCCACAGGTCGAGCGTGGCCGCGTTGGAGATGTTGAGCAGCTCCCAGAGCCCGAGCCGGTCCAGCCGTTCGCGGCCGCCGCCCGGCACGTCCACCTCGAGCGTGACGCCGAGTGCCTGCGCCGCGCCGGAGGCGGCTACCGGCAGGTAGGCGAGGTTGCGCGCGATCCAGAGCGCCTCGAGGTGACGGGCGAGGCCTCGATGGCCACGTTGCGGTCCCAGGAACCACGCGTAGAGCGCCTCGCGGGTGTCGTCCGTCGTCATGGCCGTCCGTCCTCTCGCGGCATCGGGTTGCTCGCCGGAATGTCGGCGGGGCGGCGGAAGCCAGCAAGGCGACGTCGCCGCATGGCGGGGACCGGCGCGGCCCGGTTATCTTCGGTGCGGAGTCATCGCCCGAGGAAGCCGACCGCGAAGCGCGCTTCCCAGCCGAGGAGCCCCCATGGCGACGCCGCCGCCGACACCGCCCGCCCTCCCGTCCGAGTCCGACGGCCCCCGTCCGATCGCCGTGCTTCACGGCTTCGTGCTGCTGCTCTTCTGGACGCAGGCGCTATGGCTGTGGGCACGGCTGCCGGCGCGGATCCCCGTCCACTTCGGCGGGGACGGGCTGCCGGACCGGTGGCTCCACGCGACGCCGCTGGCGTGGCTCGCCCTGCCGCTGACGGGGACGGCCCTCTCGGGGCTGGTCTGGGGCATCGGCCGGTGGGCCGCGACGGTGCCGCGACTCTGGAACGTCCCCGAGAAGGAGCGGTTCCTCGCGCTCTCGCCGCAGGCCCGTGCCCCGATCGTCGGTACCGTCCGCGGCTTCCTGGATGGCGTGGGCATCCTGACGATCGTCTTCTTCGACCTGATCCAGTGGTGGACCTATCGCACCGCCGTCGGCGCGGTCGCGGGGCTGCCTCGGCTGTTCTCCCTCTTCATCGGGCTCGTCGTGGTGGCCGCCGTCCTTGCCAGCGCCCTCCTCTACGTCCGCCTGCAGCGCCAGATCCTCGAAGCCTCGGCGGCCACGTGGCCGAGGCGCGCGTGAGCGTCCCGGGCGGGCTCTCCGCGCGCGCGCCGGAGCCGCTCCGGCGGCGGGGCCGGCCGAAACGGATGCCCGCCCTCGTCCGGGCCGTCCTGGCGGTCGCGCTGCTCGCCGCCCTCGCCCCGACGGCCCGCGGCCAGGACGCACCCCCCGCCGGGGTGGACAGCGCGCTCCACGCCGCGCTCCAGGCGGTCCGCCCGGGCAGCGTCGTGCGCGTCGAGCTGGCCGGCGACGGCAGCCTGGCCGGGCCGCTTCTCGCCGTGTCCGCCGACACGCTCCGCCTCGGCGGGACGGGAGCGCTGCCGCTCGACCGCCTGCGAACCGTCTGGGTGCGCGGCCGCCACACCCGCCGCGGCGCGACGATCGGCGCCATTGCCGGGGGCGCGGGCGGGCTCGCGGCGGGCGTCTTCTTCGGGGCCGTCGTGGCGGCGGTCTGCGAGTACGACTGCCCCCGCCCGGGCCACGCCATGGTCGTGGGCGGGCTGCTGGGCGGCGTCGGCGGGGCGCTCGGCGGGGGCGTGCTCGGCGCGATCATCGGGGCGGCCGTCCCGCGCTGGGAGCGGCGCTGGCCATGAGCGGGGCTCGGGGTTCGGCGGCTCGGGACTCGGAGGCCGGGAGCGGAGCGCACGGGTGGCTCTGGCGGGTCGCTGTCGCGGCGCTCGCCCTGGCGGCGCTCATCCCCGACAGGCCGGCGGCGGCCCAGCTGCCCCGCCTGCTCCAGCTCGGCGCGGTCCGGATCGGGCCGGCCTATGGCCGCTTCTCGGACGCGGACGAAGGCGGCCTCGGCGGGAACGCCGCGTTTACCGCGGTGTTTGCGAACGGCCGCCTGTCCGTGGGCCCCGAGGTCGGCTGGTACGGGCTCGGCCGCAACGCCCGCCAGGTCCCGGCGTTCTGTCCCGCGGGCCAGGCCGTCACCGGCCCCTGCATCGTCACGGAGAAGGTGAGCGAGAGCGCGTTCGAGCTCGGCGCCATCGCCGTCGCGGAGCCCTGGCCGGGGCGCCCCGTGTCGCCGTACGCGCTGGGCGCGGTGGTCCTCGATTCGTGGCGCAGCAGGACGTCCGGCAATCCGGCCGGCTCCCTCGAGCTCCTCGGCTACGGGCTCGGTGCCGGCCTCCGCATCGGCCCCGAGCCCGGCCCGGCCGCCCTCCTGGAGGCGCGCTGGCACGGCCGCGCGTCGAACGCCGCCGACACGAACCTCGCCGGCTTCTTCACGCTGGGAGTGAGCCTGCGCTACGGGTGGTGAGGCCATCCGGCCCGCCCTTGACAGCCGCCCGCCCACCCGCGGAATTGACCGGACCCGACGACACGCCATCCGCGAGGCCGCCATGCGTTTCCCTGCGCTCCGCCATGCCCCCGCCCTCCTGCTCCTCGGGCTGGCGGGCGCGGCTCCGCCCGGTGCCGGCGGCGGGGCGTGGCCCGCCGCCGCGCCCCCCGTCGCCTACCAGAAGCCCGGCGACGCCTATGCCATCTACGCCGTGCGCTACGGCACCGTGGCCAGCTTCCCGCTGCGCGGGCTGATCCCCGGCTCGCCGCGCGGCGAGACGCTGCCGATCGCGATGGTGGTGTGGGTGGTGAAGGGCAACGGGCACACGATCCTCTTCGACTCCGGGTTCCACCACCCCGACTGGATCGAGCGATTCCACGTGACCGACTACATGCGGCCCGACTCCGCGGTGCGCGAGGCGGGCATCGATCCCGATTCCGTGACCGACATCGTGATCAGCCACGCGCACTGGGACCACATGGGCGGGCTTGACCTGTTCCCGAAGGCCGAGGTGTGGATCCAGAAGGCCGAGTACCAGTACTACACGGGCGCGGCCTGGCAGCCGGGCGGCCGCCACGGCGGCATCGACCCGCGCGACCTCGCCGTGCTCCTCCAGCGCAACACCCAGGGGAAGGTGCACTGGATCGATGGCGACGACGTCGAGATCTTCCCCGGCATCCGGGCCTTCACCGGCGGCCGCCACACCTTCGCCTCGGAGTACCTGCTCGTGCAGAGCGATCCGCCCTACATCCTGGCCTCCGACAACTGCTACCTCTACAAGAACCTGGATGAGCACCGCCCCGTGGCCACCTTCGAACCCGAGGACAGCACGGCCAACCTGAAGGCGCAGGCGCGCATGCTCGAGCTGGCCGGCGCGGAGGAGCGCATCGTCCCCGGCCACGATCCGCTCCAGTTCGAGCGCTTCCCCACCCACGGCCGCGTGGCGAGGATCCGCTGATGGCCGATCCCATCGAGGCACCGCCGCAGGCGCACCTCGCCCGGCGCTTCGGGCTGCTGCCGGCCACCGCGCTCAACATGACCAACATGATCGGGATCGGGCCGTTCATCACGATCCCGCTGCTCATGTCGGCGCTGGGCGGACCGCAGGCCATGGTGGGCTGGCTCGTCGCCCTCATCATCGTCATCTGCGACGGCATGGTCTGGAGCGAGCTCGGCGCCGCCATGCCGGGCTCCGGCGGCTCGTTCGTCTACCTGCGCGAGGCGTTCGGCCGCGAGAGGTTCGGCCGCCTCATGGCCTTCCTCTTCGTCTGGCAGTTCGTGCTCAGCGGGCCGCTCGAGATCGCCTCCGGCTACATCGGCTTCGCCGACTACGCGCGCTACATCTGGAAGGGCCTCGGCGAGGGTGGCACCCTCGCCCTGATCGTCGCCGTGGGGGTGCTGAACATCGTGCTCCTCTACCGGCGCATCCACTCCATCGCGAAGATCACCGTCAGCCTCTGGGTCGGCACGCTGATCACCGTCGCGGCGGTGGTGGCCACGGGCGCCGCGCACTTCGATCCCCGCGTCGCCTTCGACTTCCCGGCCGGCGCGTTCCACTTTTCGCTCGGCTTCTTCTTCGGCCTCGGCGCCGCGTCCCGCATCGGCGTCTACGACTACCTCGGCTACTACGACATCTGCTACATCGGCGACGAGGTGCGCGACCCCGGCCGCGTGATTCCGCGTTCCATCCTCATCAGCACCGCCGCCGTGGCCGTCATCTACCTCGCCATCAACCTCTCCATCATCGGCGTCGTGCCGTGGCGCGACTTCGTGCCCGCGGCCACGCACCCCGCGGCCAACTTCGTCGTCTCCATCTTTATGGAGCGGATCTGGGGCACGCGCGTGGCCACCGTCTTCACGCTCATGATCCTGTGGACCGCGTTCGGCTCCGTCTTCGCGCTGCTGCTCGGCTACTCGCGCATCCCCTTCGCCGCCGCCGAGAGCGGCTACTTCTTCAAGGCGTTCGGCCGGCTGCACCCGACCAAGGGATTCCCCTACGTCTCGCTCCTCGTGCTCGGGATCATCTCCATCCTGGCCGGCTTCATCTCCCTCGGCACCGTCATCGACGCGCTCATCGTCACCCGCATCCTCGTCCAGTTCATCGGACAGGTCTTCGGCGTCATCGCGCTCCGCCGCCGCGCGCCCGACCTGCCCCGGCCCTACCGCATGTGGCTCTATCCCGTGCCCGCGCTGGTGGCGCTCCTCGGCTGGACCTTCATCTTCATCACCACCGACATCCGCGTCATCCTCTTCGGCCTCGCCGTGCTCGCGCTCGGCGTGCTCGCCTTCATGGCCTGGTCCTGGCAGACCCGGCGCTGGCCCTTCACTCTGGAGCAGGCGACACCGTGACCTCCATCTTCCCCGCCCGCCGCACCCTCGTCCTCGCCACCAGCCTCACGCTGGCCCTGGCCGCCGCGCTGGCCGCGCAGCGAACCGAATCCGGCGGAAACGTCGATGCATCCGGCGCGGTGCCCATGCGCATCGGCCGAGGCCGGGAGAAACCGGATTCGGATTCCGCTTCGCTGGATTCGGATTCGGATTCGTTCGGCCGCATCCCTCGGCCGCCCGCTCCTTCGGCATCCCGCCTCTCTCTGAACGCCGGCTGGCGCATCCAGTCCTCCGCGAAGGTCCGCGCAGCCGGCGGCGTCATCTCGCGCGCCGGCTCCCCGGTCGCCGGCTGGCGCGCCGCCACCCTCCCCGCCACCGTCCTCGCCGCGCTCGTGGCCGACGGCGTCTATCCGGACCCGTACCACGGCATGAACCTGCGGCGCATACCGGGAACGACATACCCGGTCGGCTACAACTTCTCCCACATCGAGATGCCGGACTCGAGCCCCTTCGCCGTGCCGTGGTGGTACCGGAAGACGTTTCGCGTGCCGGCATCCATGGCAGGCAAGCACCTCGCGCTGCACTTCGACGGCATCAACTACCGCGCGAACATCTGGCTGAACGGCAGGCGCATCGCGGACTCGACCGAGGTGGCCGGCGCGTACCGGCGCTACGACCTGGACATCACGGACGCCGTGCGGCCAGGCGTGGTCAACGTGCTGGCGGTCGAGGTCTTCCCGCCCACGCCGCACGACCTGGCCATCACGTGGGTGGACTGGAACCCGGCTCCTCCCGACAAGGACATGGGGCTCTGGCACGGCGTGTATCTCACGGCCAGCGGGCCGGTGCAGATCCGCTATCCGTACGTGATCACGAAGGTCGCACCGTCGCTCGACACGGCGGAGCTCACCGTCGTCGCCGAGCTACGGAACCTGAGCGGGAGCGCGGTCAAGGGGGTGCTGCGCGGGACGATCGCGGCACCGGCGCGGGAGGGCAGTGGACGGGATGGAGGCGGCGAGGAGCCGGGCGGTTCCGGCGGTTCCCCGGTCCGGCCCGCCGCCGGGCGCGCGCCCCGCGCCGGCGGCGCAGAACGCGCCGGCAACGGTGCGCGCGGGAGCGTCGCCTTCGAGAAGCCGGTCGAGCTCGGCCCCCACGACAGCGTGACGGTGCGCCTCACGCCCGCGGAAGTCCCCGCGCTGCGCATGGCCGACCCGCGGCTGTGGTGGCCCGCGGCCATGGGCAAGCCCGAGCTCTACTCGCTCGACCTCCGCTTCGAGGCCGGCACCGGCACCTCGGACGCCGCCACTCTCCCCTTCGGCATCCGCCAGATCACCGCGGAGCGAACGGCGGACAGCACGCGCCTCTTCCTCGTGAACGGGAAGCGGCTCCTCATCCGCGGCGGCGGCTGGGCGCCGGACATGATGCTGCGCGCGCAACCGGACAAGCAGCTGGCAGAGCTGCGCTACGTGCTGGACCTCGGCCTCAACACCATCCGCCTCGAGGGCAAGCTCGAGGACGACCGCTTCTGGGCCCGCGCCGACAGCATGGGCATCCTCGTCATGGCCGGCTGGTGCTGCTGCAGCGGCTGGGAGGAGTGGGACAAGTGGACGGACGCGGAGCGGGCGGACGCGGCCGCGTCGCAGAAGAGCCAGATCCTCCGGCTGCGCGCCCACGCCAGCGCGCTCATGTGGCTGAACGGCAGCGACGGTCATCCGCCGCCCGACGTCGAGAAGATGTACATCGACATCCTGAATCGGTACGACTGGCAGAACCCCTACCTCTCCTCGGCCAGCGGCAAGCCGAGCGAGGTCACGGGGAAGAACGGCGTCAAGATGAGCGGCCCCTACGACTGGGTGCCGCCGCGCTACTGGTCCGTGGACACCGCCCACGGCGGCGCCTTCGGCTTCAACACCGAGACCAGCCCCGGCGCCGCGCCGCCGCCCCTGGCGAGCATGCGCCGCATGCTGCCGCCCGCGCACCTCTCGCCCGACGACAGCGTCTGGCGGTTCCACGCCGCGGGCGGCCAGTTCCGCCACTCGGACCGCTTCGACCGGGCGCTGGCCGAGCGCTACGGGAAGCCGACGAGCGCGCTCGACTACACGCGCAGGGCGCAGGCGCTGGCGTACGAGGGCGAGCGCGCCATGTTCGACGCCTACACCCGCGCCATGTACCGCTCCACCGGCATCATCCAGTGGATGCTGAACGACGCCTGGCCGTCCACCTGGTGGCACCTCTACGACTACTACCTGCGCCCGGGCGGCGCCTACTTCGGCGCGAAGAAGGCGCTCGAGCCCGTGCACGCCATTTACGCCTACGACGACCGCGGCGTCGTGCTCGTGAACACCACCCACGAGGCGCGGCCCGGCCTCACCGTGAGCGCCCGCATCGTGAACCTCGACGGCGCCGAGCCTTTCCACCGCGACACCACCGTGGACCTGCCGCCGGACACCGCCCTGCGCCTCTTCACGCTGCCCACGCCGGGCGACGTCTCCCCCGCCTACTTCGTCTCGCTGCGCGTGACCCGCGCCGAGACGGCGCCGGCGCGGGGCGTCCGCGCGGAGCGTCCCGGGGCGGCGGCCGCCGCGGCCGCCAGTGCGCCCGGGCTCGCCGCCGCGAACGTCTACTGGCTCTCCACCCATCACGATGTCCTCGACGAGGACAGCGCGACCTGGTACGTCACGCCCGTCAGGCAGTACGCCGACCTCACGTCGCTCGCCGCCATGCCCTCCGGCCGGGTGACCGCCACCGTCGCCTACACCCGTGACGGCCCCTGGCGGCAGGCGACGGTGCACCTCGTGAACGCCGGCCGTGCCCCCGCCTTCTTCATCCGCCTGATGCTCACCCGCGGCGCCGGGGGCGAGGAGGTGCTGCCGGTGCTGTGGTCGGACAACTACGTCACGCTCATGCCCGGCGAGCCACGCACGCTGACCGCCCGCGTGCGCGCCGCCGACCTGCGCGGCGCGGCGCCCGCCGTGGCCGTGGAGGGGTGGAACGTCGCGCCCGCGGCGGTCCACCGTTGAGCGAGGGCCGCGAGCTGCGGGACTCGCTCCTGGCGCCGCCGACGGATCTCGTGGACTCCTGCCTCGCCGCGCTCTGCCATGCCAGGCGCGCGATCCATTCCTTCGACCGCCAGCTTGCCGGGCTCCGAGTCCGGCTGCTCCCGGCCGACTGAGCGCCGCCGTGTCCGACAGCTCGCGCCCGACGGAAGCTCCCGCCCCGCGCGTCCCCCGCTGGCGCGTCGCGCTCTGGCTCGGGCTGCTCGCGAGCTGGCTGGTGATCCTGCCGCTCATGACATCGGCCGTCGTCCACCCGCCCTCGCCCGAGCGGCTGAGGAGCATGCCGACGCTGCGCATCCCGACGCCCGCCACGCTGCTCGTGCGCATCGCGACGAGCGGGCTGGAGCTCCGGGTGGTGCTCGTCCTGCTATGGCCCTGGCGCGTTCGCGCATGGCGACTCCGCCTGGCCGGCACCGCCCTCGCCGTTACGCTGTGGTTCCTGCTCACGCCCCCGCTCGGCCTGAGCATCATGGAGTGGTACCACCGCCGCTGGCTGGCCGCGGTCGCCGCCGTGCTGCTCGTGGCGGCCGCCCTGTCCGGCATCGGGGCGGTGGTGCGGCGAGGGGCCTAGACCAACCCGCGGAGTGCACGCGCGAAGAAGCCGAGCATCTGGCGAGCATTGTCCCGCTCACCCATCGCCTGACAGGCGTGGCCCCAGGTAAGACGCGGCCAGCGGATCGGGCCGCCACGTCGTGAGCGACTCGAGGTAGCGGACAGCGACGGCGGGCCGGCCGACCTTGAGCTCCAGTCGCCGATGCCCTGCCCGTGGATCGCGAACTGCAGCACCGCGATGCCGTCGGGCGCGGCCTCGGCCGCCGCCTTCCGCGGACCCAGGCCCCGACCGCGTCAGCGAGACAGATCCCGAATCAGCTCACGGTTCGGAGCAGGTCGGACGCCTTCTCACCGATCATCACCGACGGCGCATTGGTGTTGCCGGTGGTGACGCGCGGCATGATCGACGCATCGGCGACTCGCAGGCCGTCGATGCCGTAGACGTGCAGCTCGGGATCGACCACGCACATCGCGTCCACACCCATGCGGCAGCTGCCGGCGGGATGGAAGTAGGTCGTCACGGCCTGCCGCACGAACTCGATCATCTCCTTCCGGCCGAGCTTGCCCGGCATCACCTCGCGCTTGCGCAGCGACCTGAACGCTTTCGACGCGCCGATCTCGCGGCAGAGATCGATGCCGAAGAGGAGCGCTTCGACGTCCGCATCGCGCTGGAGATACGCCATGTCGATGGCGGGCGGCTTCGCGGCATCCTTTGAATGCAGCGTGACGCTGCCGCGGCTGGCCGGCCGCACCACGCTCGGCGCAATGGCGTAGCACTCCGGCGGTAGCCGGCCCGCCAGCTCCGGCGTGGCGAACGGAAATTCGATGATCACCGGCTGGATGTCGGGCGAGTACAGCGCCGGATTCGACTTCCACCAGAAGGTCGATTCGGCGCCGTTGTTGGCCACCGGCGGCAACGCGCCCTTCGTCTCGTAGATGATCCCGCCCAGCAGCGGGTGATCCTGCAGGTTCTTGCCCACACCCGGCAGGTTGACGCGCGTCCGGATGCCAAGCTTCTTCAATTCCGCCGCCGGCCCGATACCGGAGAGCAGCAGCAGGCGCGGCGAGCCGATGGCCCCGGCCGAGAGCACCGTCTCCCGGGCGGCACGGGCGCGCCGTGTCCCGCCTTCGTGCCGGTAGGTGACACCGGTGCAGCGCTTCCCGACAAAGTGGAGTGCGACCGTTTCGGCATTGGTGAGCACCGTCAGGTTGGGCCGGCTCATCGCGGGACGGAGATAGGCCGTGGCCACGCTGAAGCGCTGGCCGTTCTTGATGGTGAGGTTGAAGTAGCCGATGCCCTCCATCGAGGGACCGTTGATGTCGTCGAGCACCGGAAGTCCCACTTCGCGGCCGCCTTCGATGAAGGCCGCGGCAATCGGACCCGGCAGGTTCGGCGGTTCGATCCACATCGGTCCGCCACGGCCGCGCAGCGGGGTCCGCGGTCCCTGCCAGTTCTCGATCCGCTTGTAGATCGGGAGCACGCTGGCCCAGTCCCACCCGGCGTTGCCATCGTAGGCCCAGTGGTCGAAGTCCGCCGGATGCCCGCGCACCCATGCATTCGCGTTGTGGCTGTGACAGCCGCCCAGCATCCTGGCGCGCGGACAGTGCACGACGCGATTCGCCGCGTGCCGCTGCGGCACCGTGTTGTAACACCAGTCCACGTCGCCGTAGAACAGGGTGGGCCACTTGCCGGGGTCACGCACGTCATCACGCAGGTCGGTGCCGCCGGCCTCCAGCAGGAGCACCTTCACGTCCGGTCTCTCGGAGAGGCGCGCGGCAACGACACACCCGGCAGACCCGCCGCCGACGATGATGTAGTCAGCCTGCTCCGATTTCATAATCGTTCTCCCGAGCGGCGATCGGTATGTCGACGAGCTGTTGCGCGAGGCGGCCGCGCCGGCCGAACCGGTGATCGACGAGCTACGTGGTGCCGAACGCGACGCGGAGCGCCGTGGCGGCCTCGGCGAGGGCGTGGCGCCCCTGATCGAGCGCGCCGGGGAGGCCGAGGAATCCATGAATCATTCCATCGTAGCGCTTGAGCGTGACGGGTACGCCGGCCTTGCGCAATCGCGCCGCGTAAGCCTCGCCTTCGTCCCGGAGCGGATCGAATCCGGCTGTAATGACGAAGGCTGCCGGCAGTCCGGCGAGTGATTGCGCGCGCATCGGCGACGCCCTGGAAGATGCTCCGTCGGACGGGTCGCGGAGGTAATGCGACCAGAACCAGGCCATGAGCGGTTTCGTCAGCAGATAGCCGTCGGCGTTGGCCTGGTAGGACGGTGTGTCGAACCAGTGGCGTCGCCGTCAAAGCTGTCCGCATTGGCCGCCACCCACCGGAATGCGGCGTAGCAGTCGTCGGGTGCCGCGGGGAACTTGTGCTCCGGAGCCGACCGGAAGTGTACCGACACGACGATGCATCCAGCGGCGTTCGTCAGCGCCCGGCAGGTCGGGTCATAGGCATCGAGATCGCCGAGCACCCAACCGCCACCGTGGAAGTGAACCAGCACGGGGAATGGTCCGGTTCCGGTCGGCGTATAGATCCGCAGCGCAATCGGTTCGTCTGCCGACGGTATGTTCACGTCCTTCACCCCGGCGACGGGCTCCGGTTCTCCGGTGCCACCAAAGAGCTGCCGGTAGAGCGCCCGCGCCTGATCCAGCGGGAGTTGTTCGAGTGGCGGCAACCCGGCGGCCGCCAGCTGGTCGAGGAACAGTCGGGCCTGCGGGTCGAGCGGCATGGCATCCCCTCGCGTTGCCGGGCGGCGATGGCACCATCTCCACGCGCCGTCGTCGGCCTGGCTACGGTGTGAGCTGTTTCGCTGCAATATACGCGGATCGCCTTTGTACCGCGCGCCGCTCGTGCGGCAAATGGCCGCGTTCACGCCGCCCGCAGCCGGAGCGGGTGGCCGGCGAAACCTGCGGCTTCCCGGCTGATCGGGCGGTCGGAGCGTCGAGGAACTCCGGCGCGAAAGAAGTCCGCTTCCTACCTCCCCAGCCGCTTCCAGAAGTAGGTGTAGATCAGCGCCTCCTCCCGTGCCCGCTGCTTGCCCGTGACGCCCGGGCCGTGGCCGCCCTCCGTGTTCTCGAAGAACCACACCGGATCGCCCATGGCCTCCATCCTCGCCGCGAACTTGCGCGCGTGGCCGGGGTGCACGCGGTCGTCGCGCGTGGTGGTGGTGATGAGCGGGCGGGGATAGTGGACCCCGGACTTCAGGTTCTGGTACGGCGAGTACTTCGAGATGTAGGCCCAGTCGGCGGGGACGTCGGGGTTGCCGTACTCGGCCATCCAGCTCGCGCCGGCCAGCAGGTGGCTGTAGCGCTTCATGTCGAGCAGCGGGTTGAGGATCGCGACGGCGCCCCAGAGGTCCGGCCGCTCCGTGAGCATGACGCCCATGAGCAGCCCGCCGTTCGAGCCGCCCATGATCCCGAGGTGCGCCGGGCTCGTCACCTTGCGGGCGATCAGGTCCTCCGCCACGGCGATGAAGTCGTCGTAGGCGCGCTGCCGGTGCTCCCTCATGGCCGAGCGGTGCCAGCTCGGGCCGAACTCGCCGCCGCCGCGGATGTTGGCCAGCACGTACACCCCGCCGCGCGCGAGCCAGTCGGCGCCGATCACCGGATTGTAGGTCGGCGTCATGGAGATCTCGAAGCCGCCGTAGCCGTACTGCAGCGTGGGGTTCGTGCCGTCCGGCTTCATGTCCTTCCTGTGGACGATGAAGTAGGGGATGCGGGTGCCGTCCTTCGACGTCGCCTCGTGCTGCTCCGCGACGAGCCCGCTCGCGTCGAACTGTGCGGGCAGCCGCTTCACCTCGCGGGCGCTCCCGTCCGCCTCGCCCAGCTCGAGCGTGGTCGGTTGCGTGAACGAGGCGAAGGTGAAGAAGAAGCGGTCCGTGGTGGGCGACGTCGCCCGCACATCCACGCTCCCGAAGTCCGGCAGCCGCACCGTGTCCGCGCTCCAGGCGCCGGCATCGCGATGGAAGCGGAGCAGCTTCGGGCGCACCTCGTCGAGCATGGAGACGAGGAGGCGGTCCTTCGTCGCGTTCACATCCGTTACGGTCGCGCGCGGGCCGGGGACGAGCACGCTCTGGAAGTCGCGGCCGCCGCCGAGGAACGCCTCGAAGTCCGTGCCGACGAGTGAGCCGGCCGGGTACGTCGCCCCGCCCACGGTCCACGGCGAGCGCAGGTACACCACGAGCTGGCCGCCCACCAGGTGCGGATCCGCGTCGAGCGGCAGGTCGAGCCGCACGAGCGAGTCGCCGCGCAGCACGTACGTCTCCGACTCGAAGAAGCTCGGCGAATGCTCCACGATGGCGTAGCTCCGGTCGCCGGTCCGCCAGGTGGCGACGCGCACCGAGACGTCCGTCGGCTTGCCCTCGTAGAGCGTCCTCGCCGAGGAGAGCGGCGTGCCCCGCCGCCACAGCTTCGCCACGCGCGCGTAGCCGGAGGTGGTCATGGTGCCGGGCCCGAAGTTCGTCGCCACCAGCAGCGCGTCCGGCCCGCGCCACGCCACCGACAGCTTCGACTCCGGCAGCCGGAACCCGTCCTCGACGAAGCGCCCGCTCCCGGTGTCCAGCTCCCGGACCTCGACCGCATCCGCGCCGCCGCGCGAGAGACGCACCAGGCACAGCCGGTCCTCCGGGGCCAGGCAGGTGGCGCCCTTCCACGCCCACGCCTGCTTCTCCGCCGCCGCCAGCGAGTCCACGTCCAGCACCGTCCGCCATTGCGGCGAGCCGGACAGGTAGGACTCCCACGAGGCGGTCCGCCACACCCCGCGCGGGTGCTTGGCGTCCTGCCAGTAGTTGGCGACCCGCTCACCCAGGATCGACGGCATGGCCAGCCGGTCCCGCGAGTCGAGCACCTCGAGCGTCCGCTGCGCCAGCGTGTCGTAGAGCGGCAGCGACCCGAGCCCCGCCATTGTCTTCGCGTCCTGCGCCTTCACCCACGCCATCGAGCGCGCCGCGGTGACATCCTCCAGCCACTGGAACGCCGCAGGCGACGTTGCCGTCGCGCGCGCCGCCCCGGGCGCCTGCTTCTGCGCGGCCGCGGGTGCCGGCGCGGCGAGGCCCGCGAGGATCGAGAGGACGAACACCGTGGCGGAAGACGCTGCGGGGCGGGACATGGGCACCTCCGGGGTGGGTTCTGGTCCGGGCTGTCACAGTAGATTGGCGCCCCGGCGGGCGCAACGATTCGTACGGTCTCCGCACCTGCGACGCAGAATTGTGCAGAATGGTCGCAGCGGGAGAGCGGCTTGACCCACGGGCGCGTGCGCCCCATCTTCCTGCAGAACATCTGAAGGAGACCGCCCATGCCGCCCGCCGAACGCTCCGACCTGTTGCAGGGGACCCTCGAGCTGCTGGTGCTGAAGACGCTCTCGCTGGAGCCGATGCACGGCTGGGGGATCAGCCAGCGGATCCGGCAGATGTCGCGCGAGGTGCTGGACGTGCCGCAGGGGTCGCTCTACCCGGCGCTCGTGCGCATGAAGCGGAAGGGGTGGGTCCGCTCCGAGTGGCGGACCACGGAGAACAACCGGCGCGCGCGCTACTACAGCTTGACGCCGGCGGGCGAGCGGCAGCTCGGGGCGGAACACCGGGCCTGGGAGCGTTCCTCGTCCGCGGTGAACTGGGTGCTGGGTTGGGAAGGAGGCGCGCCGTGAGCGGCGTCTCGCGGGTGGCGGGGACGATCGCGGACCTCGGCGAGCGGCTGCGGTCGCTGGTCTTCCGCTCGCGGGAGGAGCGCGAGCTGGCGGAGGAGTTGGCCTTCCACATCGAGATGGAGACGGCGCGGAACCTCCGCGAGGGGATGAGCCCCGCGGAGGCGAGGCGGCGGGCGCTCGTGGCGTTCGGCGGCGTCGAGCAGGTGCGGGAGTCGGTGCGGGACGCGTGGGGCACGCGGGCGCTCGACAGCCTGGCGCGGGATGTCCGCTACGCCTTCCGCCAGGTGGCGCGGAGCCCGGGGTTCACGGCGGCGGTGGTGCTCACGCTGGCGCTCGGGATCGGCGCGAACGGGGTCGTCTTCGGCGTGCTGGACCGGCTGCTGGTGCGGCCACCGTCGGGCGTGGTGGCGCCGGAGCGGCTGAGCCGGCTCTACTTCGAGCTGCCGCGACCCGGCAGGGCGGGAGGATCGCCGACGCCGGTCACGCCGACGTCCTACCCGGCCCTGGAGGCCCTGCGCGCGAACGTGCCGGCGTTCGAGGCCGTGGCGGGCGTGTTCCGGGGCGGCAAGGGCACCTTCGGCCGGGGCGCCGACGCGCGCGCGGTGAACCTCACGCTGGTCACGGGGGACTTCTTCCGCATGCTCGGCACGCGAC
Organism: uncultured Gemmatimonadales bacterium; assembly: GCA_963708135.1. Taxonomy (GTDB): domain Bacteria; phylum Gemmatimonadota; class Gemmatimonadetes; order Longimicrobiales; family RSA9. The sequence goes on from OY970192.1 coordinate 5,032,729, forward strand.
CCGTGCTGGGGCGCTTCTTCGGCCCGGAGGAGGACCGGTTGCCCTCCGGCTCTCCGGTGGCCGTCGTGAGCTGGGGTTTCTGGCGGCGTGTCCTGGGCGGCGACGTCTCCGTGGTGGGGCGTCGGATCGTGCTGGACGAGCGGCCGTTCACGATCGTGGGCGTGGCGCCGCGCGGCTTCACGGGCGTGGATCTGGAGCCGGTGGACGTCTGGGCGCCCGTGAGCGCGCTGGCGCTGAAGCAGTTCTTCCCGAGCTGGGCGACGAGCGCCGGCTCGCTTTGGATCCGGGCCATCGCGCGCCTGCGCCCGGGCGCCGCCCGCGCCGTGGCATCCGCGCAGGCGACTGCGGCGGTCCGCCCCGTTTTCGCGGACGCGCACGACGGCGCCGAGCGGGAACCGCCGCGCGTGATCGCCGCCTCGATCCTGGCCGCGCGCGGTCCGGGCGGGATGTCGCGCGAGGCGCGGACGTCGCTCTGGGTGGGCATCGTGGCCGCGCTCGTGCTGCTCATCGCGTGCGCCAACGTTGCGGGGTTGCTGCTCTCGCGCGCGGTGCGGCGGCGCCACGAGATCGCGGTCCGGCTGGCGCTCGGGGTGGGCCGGGGCCGCCTCGTGCGCCAGCTCCTGACGGAGACGCTCGTGCTGGCCGCGCTCGCCGGCGGCATCGCGCTCGTCCTCACCTACGCGGGCGGTCGGCTCGTGCGGACGCTGCTGCTCCCGAGCATGGCGCTGGGCGATGTGCCCGTGGACGCGCGTGTGCTCGCGTTCATGGCCGGCGTGACGCTCCTGACCGTCCTGCTGGCCGGCCTGGTGCCCGCCCTCGGCTCCACGCGGACCGACTTCACGGCATGGCTCAAGGCGGGCGCGCGCGAGGCTGGCGGCCGGCGCGCGGCCGGGCAGCGCGCGCTGCTGGTCGTGCAGACGTCGCTTTGCGTGGTGCTGCTCGTGGGCGCCGGGCTCTTCCTCCAGAGCCTGCGCCGCCTGCACGCGCTGGACGTCGGCATCGACCTCAGCCACGTGCTGCTCGTGCGCCCCGACCTCGGCCGCGCGGGCTTCGATTCCGCGCGCGTCCAGGCGACGTACCGCGAGGCGCTCCGCCGCGTCCGTCACCTTCCGGGCATCGAGGCCGTCTCGCTCACCAAGGTCTCCGTCCCCATGGGGGGCATCTCGGCCATCCGCCTGCACGTGCCCGGCAACGACTTCCCGCCCGATCTCCCCGGTGGCGGACCCTACTACAGCGGCGTCGATGCCGGCTTCTTCCGGACCCTCGGCGCCCGCGTGCGCGCCGGCCGCGCCTTTAGCCCGGCCGAGGAGTCCACGGGCGAGCGGGTCGTCGTCGTGAACGAGACCGTGGCGCGCGCCTTCTGGCCCGGAAAGAGCCCGCTCGGCGCCTGCGTCACCCTCGGGGATGACCCCGCCTGCAACCGGGTGGTCGGGGTGGTGCAGGATATCCTGACGTTCAGGATGGAAGGCGACGAGCGCGCCCTCCTCTATCTGCCGCTCCGTCACCCCGTCGTGAGCGACCGCCCACCGGTGGCCATGCTCGTCCGCACGGCCGGCGACGCACGCTCCGCCGCCAGCCCCGTGCAGCGCACCATCCAGGGAATCGCGCCCGACATGCCCTTCGTGAGCGTGCAGCCCTTCGAGGCGCTGGTCGCCCCCGAGTTCGAGCCGTGGCGCCTCGGCGCCACCATGTTCGCCATCTTCGGCGCCCTCGCCCTGCTCCTCGCCGCCACCGGGCTCTACGGCGTCCTCGCCTATCTCGTGGGCCAGCGGACCCGCGAGATCGGGATCCGCGTCGCGCTCGGCGCCCGCCCCGTCGACGTGATCGGGCTGGTCGTGGGGCAGGGCATCGGCGTGGTGGCCGCCGGACTCGTGATCGGCACCGCCGCCGCACTCGCCGGCGGCCGGCTGCTCGCGCCGCTCCTCTACGACACCTCGCCGCGTGACCCGCAGGTCCTCACCGCCGTCGCTGCCGCACTGCTCCTCGCCGCGGCCGCCGCCACCCTCCTCCCCGCCCGCCGTGCGGCGCGGGTGGACCCGACCCGCGCGCTGGCGGCGGAGTGAAAGGCGCCGCCGCTCCCGGTTTCGCCAGGAGATCAGATCGGTTAGGTTTTCGTTGAACGGAAACCAGATCGATGGAGAAATCATGGAAACCGTCAGGGTCAGCTCGAAGTATCAGGTCGTGATCCCGCGAGCGGTTCGCGAGCGGCTCGGGATCCAGGCGGGGCAGGAGGTGCAGGTCATTCCGTACGTAGACCGCATCGAGGTGATCCCGCAGCGTCCCGCACGTGAGCTTCGCGGCTTCCTCTCGGGGCTGGAGAACACGTTCGTCCGCGAAGGCGATCGGCTGTGAGCCCGCCGTCCGAGGCGGAGCTGCACGTGGTCGACTCGTCGGGCTGGATCGAGTACTTCACGGACTCCGTGAACGCCGACCGCTTCGCGGGGGTGATCGAGCGCCCGCGCGAGCTGCTGGTTCCGAGCCTGAGCGTGCTGGAGGTGTTCCGCTGGGTGCTGCGGGAGCGGGGCGAGGACGCCGCGCTCCAGGCGACGGCGGTGATGCAGCAGTCCCCGCTGGTCGACCTCGACGCGGCGCTCGCGTTGCGTGCGGCCAAGGTTGGGATCGAGCACAAGCTCCCCCTGGCCGACAGCGTCATCTATGCGACGGCGCAGTCGCGCGGTGCGTTGCTGTGGACGCAGGACGCGGATTTCCGCGAGCTTCCGCGGGTTCGCTACTTCCCGAAGGCGGCGCGCGGCAAAGGCTGAGCGGGCTGCTCCTGTCCGGCCGCGGCGGTCTCGACCGCCGCGGCCGGACGCTCACCGCCTCAGCGCGTCTCGCCGGCCGCCGCCGCTTCCCTCGGCCAGACGTTGTCGCTCGGGTCCTTGTCCGGGAACCGCTTCTCCGGGTCGAGCACGATCTTCTCGATCTTGCGGCCGCCGAAGTCGAGCCTCGCCGCGAAGGTGCGGCTGCCGGTGAACCAGACGTCCACGGGGAAGGTGACGCGCGCCGTCGCCTGGTCGAGCATGGTGCTGTTCGGCATCGGCTTCACGGCCGGCCCGGTGCCCGCGAAGTGCACGTCGAGCACGACGGGCGCGGGCATCTGCCCGTCCTGGCGCACGGTGACCGTGGTGCGCGCACCGTTGGTGGCGACGTTCTGGATCGACTCGTCCACGGCGTCGGTCGTGAAGAGCCAGTAGTACCAGAACCAGTCGAGGTCGCGGCCGAGCGCATGGTCCATGTAGAAGGCGTAGTCCCACGGCGTGGGGTGCTTGAAGCGCCATGCGTGGGCGTAGCCGCTCATGGCGCGCCAGACGGCGGTGTCGCCGACGATGCCGCCGAGCATGGAGAGCATCATGGGCGCCTTGCCGTAGGCCTGGAAGGAGTACATCGGGCCGCCATAATTGGCGTCCCACATGAGCGGCGCCTCGCGCTCGTTGCCGCTCACGCGGCCGTACGCCTGCCCGAAGCCGTCGAGGCTCGAGTCCGGCGCCTGCCCCGTGCGGTCGTCGCGCGAGAGGATGTTCATGTACTGGTTGAAGCCCTCGTCCATGAAGCCGTACCACGTCTCGTTGGTGCCGACCATCATCGGCCACCACTGGTGCCCGGTCTCGTGGTCGGCGGCGCCGGTGCTGGACATGATGAAGCTGGGGTACTCCATGCCGAGCTCGGGGCCGTCCACGTCGGTCATGATCGGGAAGGCGTAGGGCATCCAGAGCCTGGAGTAGAACCCGAGGGCGTGGCGGATGACCTGGCCGTCCGTGGCGTAGCGCTCGGCGTGGCCGGGCAGGTACATGCTGTAGACGGGGATCTGCCCCTTGCCCGGGATTTCGGCGCGGGTGGCGTCCCAGACGAAGCGGCTCGAGGTGGCCCACGCGAAGTCGGCCACGCTGTCCGCCTGGAAGTGCCAGGTCAGCGGGCCGCCGCCGGCCGTCAGCTTGCCGGCGCCCTGCTCGTCCGCCCCCGCGATGGTGCGCTGCTCGTCGGAGTCGAGCACGTGCGTGAGGCGCTCGCGCTCGGTGGCGGTGAGCACCTGGTCCGGGTTCTGGAGGAGTCCCGTCGCGCCCACCAGCCATCCCGCCGGCAGCGTGAGCTTCACGTCGAAGCTGCCGAAGTTGTTGTAGAACTCGGACGGCCCGAGGTAGGGGTCGGTGTCCCAGCCGCGCAGGTCGTCGTAGACGGCCACGCGCGGGTACCACTGCCCGACCTGGTAGAGCGTGTCGCCCCAGCTGCCCATGCGCAGCCCGCGCTCGTGGCCGGCGTGCGGCACGCGAAAGCTCCACTCGGCGCGCATCGTGGTCTGGCCGTGCGCGGCGAGCGGCGCCGGCAGCGGAATCGACGCCGTCGTCAGCTTGATGGCCTCGGCCATGGGCGTGCCGAAGCGGCGGCCGTTGCGCGCGCGGATCGGCGGCACCGTGTCCGCGAGGTCCACCGCCTGCCCGTCGAAGCTGAGCGAGGTGAGGTCCAGCCCGCCCGTGATCTCCGTGACCGCCTCCGCCTTCGGCACGTTGGCGCGGAAGATGTTCTGGTCCAGGCGCAGCTGCACGTGGTCGAGCGTCGAATCGCTGTTGTTGTGGATGACGACGCTCTCGCTCCCCGAGAGCTTCCCCGTGACCGGGTCGAAGCGGGCGTCGATCGTGTAGTCGGTGCGCATCTGCCAGTAGCTCGGGCCGGGCGTGCCGGCCGAGTCGCGCGTGCCGGCGGCGAGGGCGCGGCGGATCATGTCCGTCATCGGCAGGTCGCGCCGGACGGCGCGCTCCGGGAGCTGCGCCGCATTCTGCGCCATGGCGGTCGCGGGGACGAGCAGGAGCGCGGCGGCGAGCGCCAGCGCGGCGGGGGTTCGCGTGTGCATGAGGTCTCCGGTGCCGGGGTCGCGTCGTGCGCCGGGTTGCCCGCCGGCGCAGACGTCACAAATACAACGATCCGACGGGCCGGGCGAGGGGCGGAGGTGCCGAGCATGCCTCAGGCGACGTTTCCCGCCGCCAGCGCCTCGCCCAGCTCGGCCGGCGCGTCGACCCGCAGAGGACGTGGGGGAGCGCGCCGCGGGAGAGTAGCCGGGACAGCTCGCGGCGGATCCGCTCCGCCGCGTCCTCCGCCGGTGGCGCCGCTATGCCGTGCGGCCGGTGGGTCAGCCGCCAGAGCAGCCAGCCGGTCACGGCCAGCTCGGCCGCGACGAGGCCATAGCCGGCCAGGGTGCCGGCGTGGTCGGCTGTGGGCATGGCGGCCTCCGCTGTGCGCGGGGATGCGGGCGGCACGGGGCCACCAAGCTACGGCCCGGCCCCGACATCCGCCACGCACCGCCGCCGCCCGCCCCCCCCGGCCATGCCCTCTCCCTCGCGCGTGGCACGCCGTGTGATACCTTAGAGTTCCGCGCAGCCTCCAACGCTCCTCGCACAGCGATGGACCCATGGCCGACGGAACGCACACCGACGCCGCGGACCGCTCCCGCTCTCGCGCCTCGGCTCCGGCAGCCCGCGCGTCCGGGCAGGGAGACGCCTCCCGCTCCCCAGCCGCCGGCGCCGCTGCCGCCCCCGGTCGCGCCGCCGCCGCGCTCTCCCGCTGGCGCGGCCTCGACGTGGAGGCGGAGGGGACCGGGATCTCCGGCCCGCTCTCGGAGCAGGTGAACCTGCTCGGCGCGATGCTCGGGCAGGCGGTGGCGGAGCAGGGCGGCCAGGAGCGGCTCGAGCGGGTCGAGCACCTGCGGCTGCTGTGCAAGCGCGCGGCGGCCGAGGGGCGGCCGGAGCTGCGCGAGCAGGCGGCGGCGCTGATCGCCTCGCTGGATGGCGAGGAGATGGTCTGGCTGCTGCGCGCCTACACCGCCTTCTTCCACCTGGTCAACAAGGCGGAGCAGCTCGAGATCATCCGCATCAACCGGGAGCGCGCCCGCGCTCGCGGCGAGCGGCTGGCGCCCGACAGCATCGCCGAGGCGGTCGCGGCGTTGAAGGACGCGGGCCGCACGCTGGACGAGGTGCGGGTGCTCACCGGGCGGCTCGACATCCAGCCCACGCTGACGGCGCACCCCACGGAGGCGCGGCGCCGGAGCATCCTCTCGAAGCAGCGTCGCATCGCCGAGCTGCTCGTCGAGCGGGCGCGACCGGATGCCACGCCCGACGAGTGCGACCGGGCGCTGGACGGCATCTACAACCAGATCGCGCTGCTGCTCGCCACGGACGAGGTGCGTGCCGAGCGGCCGACCGTGCGCGACGAGGTCGAGCAGGGGCTCTACTTCCTGGCCGGTCCGATCTGGGAGATGGTGCCGCGCGTGCACGACGACCTGCGCCGCGCCATCCGCCGCGCCTGGGGCGAGGACATCGAGCTGCCCGCGTTCCTGCGCTACCGCTCCTGGATCGGCAGCGACCGGGATGGCAACCCCAACGTCACCCCGGGCGTCACGCGCTGGACTCTCGAGCGCCAGCGCCGCGCCGCGCTCGAGCTGTGGCGCCGCGAGCTCCGCGACCTGCTGCGCGAGCTCAGCGTCTCCGACCGCCGCGCCCGCGTGCCGCGCGATCTCTACGAGTCCCTCGAGCACGACGCCGCCGACGGCGTGCTCGAGGACGGCGGCATGGCCTCGCGGCACGAGCCCTACCGCGCCAAGGTCGGCGCCATGCTGACGCGCGTGGAGCGCCTGCTCGCGGCCGTTCTCGCAGGCGACGACGCCCCGCGCGCTCCCGGCGGCGACCGCCCGCTCTACGACGCCGCCGGCCTCACTGCCGACCTCGCGCTGCTCCGCCGCTGCCTGCGCGCGTCCGGGTTCGCCGAGGTGGGAGACAACGGCATCCTGCCGCGGCTCCTCGTGCTCGCCCGCACCTTCGGCTTCCACATGGCCGCGCTCGACGTGCGCCAGCACTCCCGCGTCAGCGAGGCCGCCGTGGCCGCGCTGCTCGCCGCGGCCGGCGTCGAGGCCGACTACCCCTCGCTTTCCGAGGAGCGGAAGCTGGCCGTGCTCGAGGCCGAGCTCGCCAATCCCCGCCCGCTGCTCCCGCCCGGCGTCGCGCTGCCCGACCCGGCCGCCGACCTGCTGGCGGTGTTCCGCCTGATCCGCGACGCCGTGGCGGCGGAGCCCGCCTCCATCGGCGCCTACATCGTGAGCATGACCCACACGGTCTCCGACCTGCTCGAGCCGATGCTGCTCGCGCGCGAGGTCGGTCTCTGGCGCCGGGATCCGGCGGACGGAAGCGTCGCCTGCGGCATCGATTTCGTGCCGCTCTTCGAGACGATCGAGGACCTCAATGCCGCGGCCGAGCGGATGCGCGCCCTCTTCACGCACCCGATCTACCGCGCCCAGCTGGAGGCGCGGGACGGGCTCCAGGAGATCATGCTCGGCTACTCGGACAGCAACAAGGATGGCGGCTACTGGATGGCCAACTGGGCGCTGCACCGCGCCCAGGAGAGCCTCGCCCTCGTCTGCCGCGAGCACGGTATCGAGGTCCGCCTCTTCCACGGCCGCGGCGGCACCGTCGGCCGCGGCGGCGGCCGCGCCAACCAGGCCATCCTCGCCATGCCGCCCGCCGTCCACAACGGCCGCATCCGCTACACGGAGCAGGGCGAGGTCATCTCGTTCCGCTACGCGCTGCCGGAGATGGCCCGGCGGCACACCGAGCAGATCGTGAACGCGATGCTGAGGGCCGGGGAACTGCCGGAGGCGAGGGAACCCCAACCCCAAACCCAAACCCAAACCAAAACCAAAACCAAAACCAAAACCAAAACCAAAACCAAAACCAAAACCGACCCGGACACGGACTCCATCGCTGGGGCGATGGACACCATCGCCGCCGCCTCCATGCGCGCCTACCGGGGGCTGATCGAGGCGCCGGACCTGTGGGCGTGGTACGCGGCGGCGACGCCGATCGAGTGGATCAGCCGGCTGCCGATCGCGTCGCGGCCGGTGTCGCGGGCCTCGGGGCCGGAGGTGACCTTCGAGGACCTGCGCGCGATTCCGTGGGTGTTCGCGTGGACGCAGCCGCGCTGGATCGTGCCGGGGTGGTATGGCGTGGGCGCGGGGCTCTCGGCGTACCTGCAGGCGGCGGGCGACGAGGGGCTGGCGCTGCTGCGTCGCCTTTACGGGTCGTGGCCGTTCTTCCAGGCGGTGGTGAACAACGCGCAGCGCGAGATGGCGCGGGCGCGGCTCGAGATCGCGGCGCACTACGCGGCGCTCGCGCGCGAGGTCCGGGAGTGGCCGGAGGACTTCCACGCGCGCATCGGCGAGGACTTCGACCGGGCGCGGCGCGCGATCCTGGCGATCACGGGGCAGCGCGAGCTGCTGGACAACAGCCCCGTCATCCAGAAGTCGATCCGGCTGCGCAACCCCTACACCGACGTGCTCAACCTGCTGCAGGTCGAGCTGCTGCGCCGGTGGCGCGCGGCGGCCGAGCGGGCGGAGGTGGACGGGCCGGACGCGGCCCGCGACCCGCTGCGGCAGACGCTCTTCCTCAGCGTGAACGGCATCGCGGCGGCCATGCAGAGCACGGGGTGAGGTGGAGGACGCGCCCGCGGCTCCCGTGGCCGTGCTCCTCAATCGCGCCGCCGGGTCGCACATCCGGCTGGCGCTGCGGGCGCGCGTCGAGTCGGCGCTCGAGGCAGCGGAGCTGGCCGCCGTCGTCCACGAGCTGGATGGCGACGCCCTCGCCGCCGAGCTCCAGCGCCGCGCCCACAATGGCGGCCGCCTCCTGGCCGTCGCCGGCGGCGATGGCACCATCCGCGCCGCGGCCGAGGCGCTCGCCGGCGGGCCCACGGCGCTGGCCGTGATCCCGACCGGCACCCTCAACCACTTCGCCCGCCGGATCGGCGTGCCGGACGTCGGTGCCGCCGCCCGGGCGCTCGCCCTCGGGACCGTGCGGGCGGTGCCGGCCGGCTACGTCGGGCGGCACCTGTTCCTCAACACCGCCACCCTCGGCCTCTACGCCGACGTGGTCCGCCGCCGGGAACGGATGCGGCCGTGGATCGGGAAGTGGCCCGCCGCCGCCATCTCTCTCGCCATCGCCCTGCTGCGCTTCCGGCGCATGGAGGTCACGCTCGAGGCCGGCGGCCGCACCCTGCGCCGCCGGACCCCGCTCGTATGGATCGGCGTCGGCAGCGGCGCGTTCGGCCCGCCGCAACCCCCGGCCCGCCCGTACGAGGACGAAGGCGACCTCGAGGTCGTCGTGCTGCGCCCCGCCGGCCGCCTGGCCATGCTCGGCCTCGCCCCCCGCCTGCTCCTCCGCTGGCTGCGCCGAAGCCCGCCCGTCGGCGACCCGGCGCTCGATGTGTTTCGCGCGCGCGAGCTCGTCGTCTCCGGCCGCAAGCCGATCGGCGTCACGCTCGACGGCGAGCCGGTGCGCTGCGCGCCGCCGCTCTACGTGTGCCTCGAGGACGAGGCCGTGCGGGTGGTCGTGCCGCCCGGCAGCGCCCCCGCGGACCCCGCGGGAGTCTCGTCCTAGGAGCCCGTCTCCGTAATGGCCGCGAACCATCGCTGGGCCGGTCGCGGCCGGGGTAGGCGGGGACCGGGACGGCCCCAATCGATGTGCGCCCGGGTCCCACGCCCCGTGTTCGGCGCCTCTCCGGCTCTGTACCGGGCGCATTACGCCCGATCGGGGCGCTCAGGCGGGGGCCACTACCACATGGAGCCCCGCTTTCGCCGCGGCGAGCACCTCGTCGATGGAGGTCACCCCCGCACGGCACGCCCGGAAGAGCTTGAGCAGGTTGTGTGCGGTGCAGCCGAGGCGCCATTCACCGCGCACGTTCTCGTGACCGCGCAGGAGGAAGTGCCTCAGTCCGATCACATCCTTCATCTGCCCGCACACCGGCTCGACGGTGACCTTGCGGCGGTCGTACTGCGCGCGGCCTTCGGCGGTCCGCAGCTTGTGCCGCATGCGCTCCTTCGTGCTCGCGTCCGCCGGCGGCGGCCCCTCGCTCCGCGGCCCCTCACGCCACTCGCGGTGACGCACCTTCTCCGGCGCCACGTAGACGTCGATCTCGTACCACTCGAGCCGCTCGATGTCCGCCTCCGTCCAGTAGCCCGCGTCCGCGCTCACCGCCTCCGGCGTCTCGCCTACAGTATCACAAACGGCTTCCACCATCGGCACCAGCAAGTTCTTATCGTTGCTCTGCTGCACCACGTCCTCGGCCACGACGATCTGGTGCTCGGCGTCCACGGCGAGTTGGGCGTTATAGCCCTGCACGAAGGTCTTCTCGCTGTTCAGCATAATCCGGCTCTCCGGATCGGTGAAGTTGCGCTGCGCCTTGCCCTCCGGCTTCGCCTCCTCGGGCTTCTCCATGCCCGCCGCCTTGGCCTGGCCCCGGACCTGGGCTTCCAGCGCCGCCTTCGCTTCCTGGATCTTCTTCAGCCGGCTCTCACGGCGCCGCAGCTCTTCCGGAAGCTCCTCGCCGGCCGAGTCCTTGCCGTAGCGCCGGTCCTCTTCCGCGTCCTCCGCCGCGGCTTGCGCCAACAGACGGTTCACCTCAGCCCTCAGCCGCTTCTCCTCCTCCACCATGCGCGAGTAGCTCATCGCCTTGTGCTTGCTCGCGTTCCCCTTGACCTTCGTGCCGTCGATCGCCACGTGCCCCAGCTTGACCAGCCCCGCCGCTTTGCACAGCTGGAGCACCTGCGTGAACAGGTCCGCCAGCGCCTTGAGGTGCCGCTTGCGGAAATCCGCGACCGTACGGAAGTCCGGGCTCGCCCCGGCGCACACGACCCGGAACGCCACGTCTTCCAGGCACGCCCGCTGCATCTTCCGCGAGCTGCGCACGCCCACCACCTGCCCATAGAGGATGAGCTTCGTCATCAGCAGCGGGTGGTAGGGCGGATAGCCCCGCTCCTCGTCGTAGCTGTCGTAGATCCGCGAGAGATCCAGGGTGTCCACCAGGTCGCTCACGAAGTAGACCAGGTGCTCGGGCGGCAGCCACTCCCGAAGCGAGGGTGGCAGCACCAGAAGCTGATCCGGATCGTACGGACGAAACGTTTTCGCCACGCGGCAGACTCCTCGAAAAGGGCTGCCGCCAAACTACATCACCGAAGGCGGCGTGTACATCCCCGCGTGCGCACACGCGCGCGCGTGCTTACTCGGACACGCTCCTAGCGCGTGGAAAGCCGTCGCCGCCGCCGGGAGCCATTGCTGCATTGTGTACGCAGTCGGCAGGAGTGGGGGAGTGGGGGAGTGGGCGCTATCTTAAGCCCGTATGTGTAGAAGCGACAAATGGATGCGGAGCTGGCGACGGCGGGATCGCTCACGCAAGAGGGAGCCGAGCCGACTGCCTTCGCGCAAGAGTTCGCTGGGGGGCAGGGGAGCGAAACGACGGCGATGAGCGCGTCGCGGGCTTCAGGGCGGGCGCGCCTGGGGGCCCATCCCGCCATGGCGGCGCGCGCGGGGGCGAGGCGATCATGCGCGGGCCAGACAAGGCGGGGGGCAATGCCGGTCGGGCATTGTCCGCCTCGAATCCGTCGGGCGCTGCCCGCGCCGACGCATCGGGCCCGCGAGCATAGGAAAGTCCCCACGCATCGGTCGTGGAATGGACGCTTGGGGACTTGACTGCGAATAGCGCGGTAAACTCCCCAAGCGCTCCCATCCACCGACGACCCGTGGGGAGTTGACAACGAATAGAGCGGTCAACTCCCCGACCGTCTCTACGCCGGGGTACGCGTGGGGAGTTGACGGGCGCCGCACGCAAGGAGAGCGCGGAGGCGGATCGGCGCCCCCGAAGGATCCGCCCGCCCGCCGGAGCCGCGCCACGCCGCCGACCGGGCAATACTCCGCCCGCCGGAGCCGCGCAGGTTGCACGAGATCCTGAGGTTCGAGGCTTCAGCGGCCCGGGCTCGACCCATCCACCGCCGCGCTCCGGTGGCAGGACGTGCAGATCAGCCAGACCCGCCGCCGGACGTACGGCAGCTGCCGGCTCGGCGGTACCTCCCGCCGCGCCAGCACGCCCCCGCATGCGGGGCAGGCAGGCGACTCGCCCCGTGCCAGCGCCTCCGCCAGCATCCGCCGCTCGCTCGCCGCGTAGTTTTCCGCCATGCAGGCAAGCTACCCGGGGAGGGCGCGGGCGACCAGCAGGCGGCGCGGCTCCCGCCGGGCGCGATCCGCGAGTGGACGAGTCGGAGAGTGGGGGAGTGGGGGAGTGGGGGAGTGGGTGCTGTGCCGGGCAGAGCATCCTTCCGGCCCCGCGGCCCTCGTAGCCCGCCGGAGCCGTTCGGAATCGGAGTCGGGCGCCCGGACCGGAGGAAGGCCGGTGCACGCGCGGCACCCGGCACCGTGCGAGGCCCGGTCCCCGTCGTCCGCCGCGAGCGTCACCCGGTGCAGCGCGAGCTGAACATCGAGGAAGAAGGAAGCTACATCCTCACGGTCAAGAACCGCGAGAAGCCGGCTCCGCCCGGCGCCGGCCTGCCGCGGATCTCGACATCCGCCTCGACCCGCAGAAGGAGATGATCGAGCGGGCCGAGATCTTCAACGACCTCCGGCTCGAGCGCTCCGAGCACCCCCTCGAGCCCCTGTTCAAGGGCAGCTGGCAGTAGTCCGGGCGGACGGCTCGCCCGCGGTCATCCGTTCCGGCGCTCGAGTGCTCGCGCCCTCCTCCGCCACAGCCTGGCCGAGGGCCTGCACCCCTCCGCCTCCGCCCGCGCGAGCAGCGCGCGCGCCGCCGCGGCGCCTTCGGCCGGCCAGTCGAACCGCACCGCCGTGTCGTACGCCGCGCGGAAGCACGAGCGCGCTCCGGACGTGTGGCCTCGTGCCCCCGCCGCCTCGCCCGCACCGAGCAGCGCCGCGCACAGCTCCGGGGGCGGCATGGGCGAGGCGAGCGCGAGGACGCGCGCGAGCGCCGTCGCCTCCGGCGAGGTGGCCGACGGGTAGAGCACGTACTCGGCCGCCGCCCGCCGCGACGTGTCCAGGTCGCCGGGCGTGAGCCGCGCCCTCTGCGCGAGCAGCGCGAGCCGGACGGCCGCGTAGCGGCCCAGAACGCGCGTGAGCTCCGCCTCGTCCCGCGCGGCCGTGCGCAGGTCCCCCAGCGCGGTCTCGCCGTCGTATCGCTCCGGTCGGTCGGCCGCCGGCATCTCCCGCCCCGGCGGCTCCATCCCGATATCCTCCCGCCACCGCGGCATCCCCGCCATGCCTGGCGGGATCCGGTCCGTCCACCGCTTGCTCATGGATACCTTTCGCCCGGGTCGCCCCCAAGATGCCGCGCTCGCCCGGGGATAGCCATGGCAGGATGGGACGAATTGCAGAGTGGGCGAGTGGGCGAGTGGGGGACCCCGGGCCGGCTGCGCGGCGCCTGGCAGGATGCCGGGCCTCGCGACCCTGCCGCGCCCGTCCCGCACCTCGCCCGGGCCCGCCGCAATTGGTCGGTTCCCCCACCCCGCAGCTCCGCCACCCCCACACTCACGCCCACCCGGAGCCCGCCCCTGGGGCCCCCGGCCTTGCGGTGGTCCGGCGTGGCCGCTATATCGTGGCCCGTTCCGGGTGTTGGCCGCGCGTGGAGGAATTGCCGCACATGAACTACTTCGTCGGGTTTCTGGTCTGGATCGGGATCGGGCTGGTGGCCGCGATCGTGGCGCGCTTCGCGATCCGGGCGGCGGCGACGGCGCCGATCATGACCTTCGTCTTCGGGATCTTCGGCGCATTCGTCGGCGGGATGCTGGGCGTGAGCGCGTACGTCTTCCACGATCCGGAGCCGCTGCGCTTCGGCGGCTGGCTGGGCGCCATCATCGGCTCGCTGTTCTTCACGTCGCTCTACCACGTGATGGCGCGCAAGGCGATCTAGTGTAGTGTCTGCCAATTGAGTTGATTTAACAAGACTCCGAGCGTACTGCGGTGAGCGCCTCGCGTGCACGCTGGATCTTGCGCAAGATGTCCTCGCCTTTGGCTCGCCACCGGTACGGCTTGGGATGGAGCTTTCGTTCGGCCAAGTAGCTCTCGATGTCACTCACCAGCTCGCGTACGCTGGAGAAGCTGCCCTCCCGAATCACGTCCTGCGTCAGCTCTCCGAAGAAGCGCTCGACGAGATTCAACCAGGACGAGCTGGTCGGCGTGAAGTGAAGGTGGAAGCGCGGATGCTTCGCAAGCCACTGGGTTACGCTCTCTTGCTTGTGCGTGCAGTAATTGTCCACGACGAGGTGTAGATCGAGATCCTTGGGCGTCTCCCGATCGATCTGCTTGAGGAAGCGAAGCCACTCGACGTGCGTGTGACGCTCTTCCGTGCGCGCGATCAATTTGCCGTCGAGGTAGTTCAGTGCAGCAAACAGCGTGATGGTGCCGTGGCGGGTGTAGTCGTGGGTCAGTACTGTCCGGTTAAGCTGAGATGATGATGCCGTAACGGATTGCTACGTGGTGCGTTACGACGTTTTGGTTGCCGCACCGATTTGAACTTCGCTGCTGCGCCGCTATCCTGCCCGGACCCCCCGGCCGGAGTGGCGCATGAATCCCGGAAGCACGGTTTTCTCACAGGTGATGGCCCACGCATCTCGCTTCGCGCTCGATCGGTGCATCCGCCGCTACCACGGCAACCGGAGGGTCCGACGTTTCTCGTGTCGGGACCAGTTCCTCGCCATGGCCTTTGCCCAGCTCACCTACCGGGAGAGCCTGCGGGACCTCGAGGCCACCCTCGGGGCGGCCCCCGAGAAGCTGTACCATCTTGGCTTCCGTTCGCCGCTCTCTCGCAGCACGCTCGCCGATGCGAACGAGAATCGCGACTGGCGCATCTACGCCGATTTCGCTCAACGCCTGATCGCAGACGCGCGTCGGCTCTACGCCGACGACACGTTGGGGATCGAGCTCACGAACACCGTCTACGCGCTGGATTCCACCACGATCGACCTGTGTTTGTCGCTGTTCCCCTGGGCCTCGTTTCGTACGAGCAAAGGCGGCGTGAAGCTGCATACACTGCTCGACTTGGCAGGCAGGATCCCCGCCTACGCCTGGATCACGGACGCGAGCACCCACGATGTGCGCATCCTCGATGCGCTCATCCCGGAGCCCGGATCGATCTACGTCCTGGACCGCGGCTACGTCAACTTCGCCCGCCTCTACCGACTCGATCAGCACCGGGCCACCTTCGTCGTTCGCGCCAAGGCAAACCTCAAGTTCAACCGGCTCTCCTCAGGACCCGTCGATCGCACCACCGGCGTCTTCTGTGATCAGATCATCCGCCTTGCGCTGCCCCCGTCTGCCAGGGCCTATCCCGACCGGCTTCGCCGCGTGCGTTTCAAGGACGCAGGGTCCGGGCAGGACCTCGTCCTTCTGACCAACGACGTCGCGCTGCCCGCCGTTACCGTGGCCGAGCTCTACCGCCTGCGGTGGCAGATCGAGCTCTTCTTCAAATGGATCAAGCAGCACCTCAGGATCAAGCGCTTCTTCGGCACGAGCGCGAACGCTGTGCGCACGCAGATCTGGATCGCGATCAGCGTTTACGTCCTCGTCGCGATCGTCCGCAAGCGGCTCCGGATCGAGCGCGAACTCTACACAATTCTACAGATCCTGAGCGTCTATGCGTTCGAGAAAGCCCCTCTCGCACAAGTACTTACGCGTTCGGCCTACACCCCCGAAGTCCCCTCCGATCGTAACCAGTTGTCGCTCTTCAACTTATAACCGGACACTACTGGTCGTGGGTCTTGGTGCGAATCTCCCCGACGCCGAGGGGTAAGCCCGGTTGGGTGCGCTCCAAGGCCTGGCACTGGCTCTTCTCGTCACAACACAGGACCAGCGCCCTCTCGGGCGGATCGAGATACAGCCCGATCACGTCCCAGAACTTCTCCTCGAAGCGCGGATCGTTCGACAGCTTGAACGTCTGCGTCAGGTGCGGCTTGATCTCGTTTGCCCGCCAGATCCGGTGCACGCTGTCCGGCGAGATCCCGACCTCACGGGCCATTGTGCGCACACTCCAACGCGTGCACGGCTTGGGCGGCCGAGTCGCCCGCGTGATGACCTGCTCCACCTTGTGCGCCGGGATCGAGGGGCGCCGGCCCCGTCCTTTTCGATCCTTCAGGCCGTCCAGGCCTTCGCGCTCGAAGCGTTGGGACCACTTGTTGACGCACGCGGCGCTCACGCCCAGCTCCCGCGCCACCTGCACCTGGCCGAGACCGCGCCCGCGCCGCAGCACGATGGCGGCACGAAGGCTGTCGCGCTTGGACACGCTGGGCGCCTTCACACGCCGCTCAAGCTCTTGCCGTTCGGCGTCGGTGATCTCGATCTTGGACACAGGTCGCGCCATGGCGCAAGGATACGCCCGGCGCCTCCTTGTGTCAAGCTATTTGTCGGACGCTACACTAGTGGACCGTATCTGAAGTTCGGTGAGCACCGAGCCGGCGGAGCGGGCGCGAAGCGCAAGGCGCGAGGAGGAAGGAATAGCAGCGCTATTTCGACGACGAGCAACGCGGCGGGTCGCGTCCGATCCGCCGGCGAATGCCATCGCTACTTCGGATACGGTCCACTAGCCCCGCGTCGCCGCCTCTCCTCCCTCGCAGGGACGCGCCCATGCGCGCCATCGTCATCACCAGGCCCGGACCGCCGGAGGTGCTGGCGGTAGGCGACGTTGCCACGCCCGAGCCCGGCGCGCGGCAGGTGCGCATCCGCGTCCACGCCGCCGGCGTTAACCGCGCCGATCTGATGCAGCGCCGCGGAAGCTATCCCGCCCCGCCGGGTTGGCCGGCGGACATCCCGGGCCTCGAGTACGCGGGCGTGGTGGATGCGCTGGGCCCCGAGGCCTCGCGCTGGAGCGTCGGCACGCGCGTGATGGGGCTCGTGGGCGGCGGCGCCTACGCCGAGCAGGTGGTGGCGCACGAGGACGAGGTGCTGCCGCTGCCCGACCGACTCTCCTTCGCGGCGGGCGCGGCCATCCCCGAGGTCTTCATCACGGCGCACGACGCCGTCTTCACGCAGATGCGGCTCGCGGCGGGCGAGGTGCTGCTGATCCATGCCGTGGGCGGCGGCGTCGGCACCGCGGCGCTCCAGCTCGCGCGCGCCCGCGGCGCCCGGGTGCTCGGCACCGGCCGCACGCCCTGGAAGCTCGGGCGCGCCGGCGAGCTCGGGCTCGACGTCGCCATCAACGTGGCCGAGGAGGACTTCGCGGAGGCGGCGCTGCGCGAGACCGGCGGCCGCGGCGTGGACGGCGTGCTGGACCTGGTCGGCGGCGGCTACCTGGCCGGGAACCTCCGCGCCATGGCGACGCTCGGCCGGCTGCTCGTGGTCGGCCTGGTGGCGGGCCGCAGCGCCGAGCTCGACATGGGCACGCTGCTCCGCAAGCGGCTCCGCATCTTCGGCACCGCGCTCCGCTCCCGGCCGCAGGAGGAGAAGATCGCGGCCGCGCGCGCTTTCGAGCGCGACGCGCTCCCGCTGCTCGCCGACGGCACGGTGCGCCCGATCCTCGACCGCACGCTGCCGCTGACCGAGGCCGCCGCGGCGCACGAGGCGCTCGAGTCCAACGAGACGTTCGGGAAGGTGGTGCTGCTAATCTGACATGGCAACTGCTTGAGGCGGCACTGCTTGAGGCGGCACTGCTTGAGGCGGCACTGCTTGAGGCGGCACTGCTTGAGGCGGCACGACCTGAGGCGGCACGACCTGAGGCGGCACGACCTGAGGCGGCACGACCTGAGGCGGCACGACCTGAGGCGGCACGACCTGAGGCGGCACGACCTGAGGCGGACTACCGAGGCGGCACGCTGAGGCGGCACTACCTGAGGCGGCACCACCGAGGCGGCACTACTCGAGGCGGCACTACCGAGGCGCGCTGCTCGAGCTGGGATGCGCAGCCGTGCCGCGGTCAGTCGTGCCGCAGTCGGTCGTGCCGAAGTCAGCCGCAGTCAGTCGTGCCGCGGTCAGCCGTGCCGCAGCTGGTCGTGCCGCAGTCAGCCGTGCCGCAGCTGGTCGTGCCGCAGTCAGCCGCAGTCAGTCGTGCCGCAGTCCGTCGTGCCGCAGTCAGTCGTGCCGCAGTCCGTCGTGCCGCAGTCCGTCGTGCCGCAGTCGGTCGTGCCGCAGTCCGTCGTTTTCCGCGGCTCATCCCCCCTCCGCCCATTTTCGCAGCCCTCCGGCTCCGCCCTTGAAGGAGTAGGCTTCGTACCCCGCCCGCTGCATGCGCTCGGCGAGGTAGGCGCTCTGGATCCCGTGGGCGCAGTAGAGGATGTACTTCGGGTCCCGGTCCAGCCGCTGGAAACGCTGTAGCAGGTCCCACTCGTCCACCCGCTCGGCGCCCGGCAGGTGCCAGGCGCGGTACTGCGGCTCGGGGCGGCAGTCGAGCACGACGGCGCCCTCGGGGACCTCGGTGGCGAAGAGGTAGGGGGCCACGAGGTCGGTCGGCGTGAGCCGTCGCAGATCGAGGACCTTGCGCCCGGCGATGGCCGCATCGAGCACGGAGAGGTCGACCTTCGACTCCTCCTCGGCCACGCGCGCGACGCTCGCGGCGGTGACCGGGTGGCCGGGCGCGATGGCGCAGTACTCCTTCACCTGCTCGGAGAGCGCGGCGGTGCCGATGCGGCGGGCGCGCGCGATGATCTCCTCCTTGTCGAAGCCGAGCAGCGGGCGGAATACGGGCAGGTCGGCGGCCGGCTCGATGGCGCGCAGGTTGTGCAGCGTCTGCGACGACACCTGCCCGACCGCCTCGCCCGTGATGATCGCCTGCGCGTCGAGCTCCGCGCCGACCCGCGACGCCGTGCGGTACATCAGTCGCTTGAGCACCACCTGCCAGTAGCTCTCGCGCGCGCCCTCGCGGAGCGCGCCGAGCGGGCCCGCGAAGTCGACCACGTGGAGGCGGGGGCGCGTGCCGTAGCTCCAGTCGTCGGCCAGCACCTTGGCCACCTGCACGACGGCGCGCTCGTAGGCGTCGCCGCCCAGGTTGCAGAACACGTAGTCGAGGCCGATGCCGCGCTTCAGCATGAGCCAGGCGGAGACGGCGGAGTCGAAGCCGCCGCTGATCAGCGCGAGCGCCCGCCCCTCGACGCCGACGGGGAGCCCGCCCCCGGCCTCCACGCGGCTGGTGTAGAAGTAGGCATCGCGCTCGCGCACGTCGACGCGCACCGTCGCCTCGGGGGCGCCCAGGTCCACGCCGGCGGCGTGCGGGAAGAGCGCCGCGCCGAGCGCGACCTCGACGTCCTTCGACGTGAAGTCGTGCCGCCCCGCGCGCCGGGCCCGCACCGCGAACCGCTTCCCGGCGACGTAGTCCGCGTAGCGCCGCCCGCCCTCCTCCACGATCGCGTCCAGCCGCGCCGGGACCGCCGCATCCACGGGCGAGAGCGAGCTCAGCCCGAAGACCCGCGCCAGCACCGCCGGCGCCTCGGGCGCCGCCGTGCGCACGTAGATTCGCGCCCACTCGCCCTCGAGCTGGTACGGCGCGCCCGTCGATTCCAGCGCGTCGCGCAGGTTGCGGCGGAGCGTGCGCAGGAAGCTGCCGCGCGTGCGCTTGGATTTGATGGCCAGCTCCGCGCCGAGGCGCAGCAGGTAGAGCGTGTCCTGATGCATGGCGGAAGGTAGATCCGCCCCGCCCGGACGCAAAGGGGAGCTGCCCTCCACTTCCCCTTACCCTTACCCTTACCCTTACCCCCATCCTCCCCCCCACCCTCCCCCTCACCCCCCGCCCCGAGGTGGGGCGCGCGGGGCGCCGGAGGGACTTCCGCCGCCGCCGCGGCTCCGGTTAGATTCTCCGGACGCGGCCCGCGCCGGGCCGCACCGGTCACCCTTTCACGGGCCCCCATCCATCATGGCCGATCCTGCCGGGACCCACGCGCGCGGCCATCGCGCGCCGGGCCGCGCCGCCGCGGCGTCCGCCGCCGAGCGCGCGATCGGCGTCGCCCTGCGGCCGGCCATCGCCGCGGGGCTCCCGGCCGCCGTGCTGGCCTTCCTTTCGGCCGCCGTCCTCGTGCTGCTGCCCGCCGCGGCGCGCGCGCAGCGCCCCGTCGCCCTCATCGGCTCGCGCGACCGGCTGGCGGAACAGAACCGGATGGCGGACGCGCTCGCGCTCACGCGCATGCCGAACGCCGCGGCGGTGCGCCGCATGGCGGACAGCGGCCTGCTGGTGCGCGTCCCCGGCGATGGCGAGGGCTACGTCCTCGATGAATACCTGGGCGGGCGCTACCGTCACCGCAATGTGCTCCACTACGCCCGCCCCTGGGTGCGCGGCTTCCTCGCCCGCGAGGGGGAGCGCTTCGCCGAGGCCTTTCCCGGCGCCCGCTTCAAGGTCAGCTCGCTCATCCGCACGCTCGACTACCAGGAGCTGCTCAAGCGACGCAACGTGAACGCCGCTCGCGGCGACGACGACGACACCCGCTCCCCGCACCTCACCGGCGCCGCGCTCGACATCTCGAAGAAGGGCCTCTCGCGCGCCCAGCTCGCTTGGTGGCGCGCCCAGCTCGTCGCGCTCCAGGACGACGGCTGGATCATCGCCGAGGAGGAGGTCCGCACCAACGCGTTCCACATCTTCGTGCACCCCGGCTACGCCCGCGTCGCGGATCCCGCCCGCGCCGGCCAGGACTAGCCCCACACCCGCCCCGTCCCGCTGGCCGCCGCTCCCCGCCCGCCCTCCGACTTCACCCGCCGCGTCTGGCGCCTCGTGCGCCGGATCCCGCGCGGCAGGGCCGTGAGCTATGGCGGCGTCGCCGCGCTCCTCGGCCGCCCCCGCGCCGCCCGCGCCGTCGGCCACGCCCTCTCCGTCCTGCCCGACGACAGCGACGTTCCCTGGTGGCGCGTCGTGAACGCGCGCGGCGCCATCGCGCCCCGCCCCACTCCCCATGCCGCCGCCCTCCAGCGCGCACTCCTCGAGTCCGAGGGCATCACCTTCTCCCACGACGGCCGCCTCGACTGGGACCTCCACGGCTGGAGCGGCTGAGCCGCCCCACGCTCTCTCTCTTCGCGCAACATTCGCCTTCTACTCCGGCACGCTCATTGCAACCCTCCGCACGCGTCGTTCGCGGCGCTCCAGGCTCCCGTCGGGGCAGGGGCGCCGCGCTGCTGGACAGTGCCGCGCAGTCTTCCACGCTGTCCGAAGGCGCCGGCTACGGGGGCCATGATCGAAGGCCCCGACCGTAGCTCGATCGCCGGCCCGAAGTCCGGGCCGACCTCCCGGGCGAAGTAGTCCGAACAAGAAAACAACTCCAGAGCTGCGCGGGACCGCCGCAGGAGATGGGTCCCGCGCCGCAAGGCGGTGCAGGCGGCGGAACGCTACGGCGTCCCGCCCGTTGCGACCGCCGGGGGGGATTCCCGCGTGCCGGCGGGGGATGCCGGAGTCGCGGCATCGCCCGGACAGGGTGGGGTGGGCGCGTTGGGGTGGCCGCGGGCACGCGGTCGAGGGGACCGAAGGGTCCCCGGCAGGTGGTGGCGGTCGGAGCCGCGGAAACGCGGCACGGGGCAGGCCTCTTGACGGGAGCGCGCATGAGCAGGACGGTGTTGATCACGGGCGGGGCGGGGTTCATCGGTTCCCACCTGGCGGACGAGCTGCTGGAGCACGGTTACGCCGTGCGGGCGCTTGACTGCCTCTCCCCGCAGGTACACGGGCCGGGCCGCGATCGCCCGGCTTATCTGCATCCGGACGTCGAGCTGGTGGTGGGGGATGTGCGCGATGCGGCCGCCGTGGACCGGGCGCTCGAGGGGGTGGACGTCGTCTACCACTTCGCCGCCCGCGTCGGCGTCGGCCAGAGCATGTACGAGGTGGCGGACTACACGGACGTCAACAACCGCGGCACCGCGGTGCTGCTCGAGCGGGTGATGGAGCGGTCGGTGGAGCGGCTGATCGTCGCCTCGAGCATGAGCCTGTACGGCGAGGGGCTGTATCGCGATGTCGGCGGCGGCGCGCACGAGCATGTCGAGCGCCCCCTGGCCCGGCTGAGGCGGGGCGAGTGGGAGCCGGTCGATCGCGCGGGCCGTCCGCTCATGCCGCTGCCGACGCCGGAGTCGAAGCCGCCCTCGCTCGCCTCGGTGTACGCGCTGTCGAAGTACGACCAGGAGCGGCTCTGCATGATCCTGGGCCGCGCGTATGGCATCCCGACCGTGGCGCTCCGCTTCTTCAACGTGTACGGCCCGCGCCAGGCGCTGTCGAACCCCTACACCGGCGTGCTCGCGATCTTCGCGTCCCGGCTCCTGAACGGCAGGCCGCCGCTGATCTTCGAGGATGGGCTGCAGCGCCGCGATTTCGTGAGCGTTCACGACGTCGCGACCGCCTGCCGGCTGGCGCTGGAGGTGCCCGGGGCGGCGGGCCAGGTGCTGAACGTGGGCAGCGGCGAATCGCACAGCGTGCGCGACATTGCCCGCCGCATGGGGGCGGCCATGGGGCGCCCGTTCATCGACGCCATCCGCACGGGGAAGTACCGCGCGGGCGACATCCGCCACTGCTTCGCCGACATCGCCCGTGCCCGCGAGGTGCTCGGCTTCGAGCCGGCCGTCACGCTGGAGGACGGGCTGACGGAGCTGGCCTCGTGGCTGGAGGGGCAGGTGGCGGAGGACAGGGTCGAGCAGGCGAGCGCCGAGCTGGCGGTGAGGGGGCTCGCCGTATGAGGACGACGAAACCGAAGCTCCTGGTCCACGAGGGCGCCGCTCCGCCCGGGCGCCCTCGCCCGCCGGCGCTGGTCACGGGCGGCGCGGGCTTCATCGGCTGCAACGTCGCCCACCGGCTGCTCTCGGAGGGCGTGAGCGTGGTGGTGCTCGACAACCTCTCACGCCCCGGCGTGGAGCGGAACCTCGAGTGGCTGCGCCACGAGCACGGCGACGCCGTGACCCTCGAGCTCGCCGACATCCGCGATCCCGCGGCCGTGGCGCGCGCCGCCCGCCGCGCGGGGCAGGTGTTCCACTTCGCGGCGCAGGTCGCGGTGACCACGAGCCTGGAGGAGCCCGCGGAGGACTTCGAAGTCAACGCGCGCGGCACGCTCAACCTGCTCGAGGCGCTGCGCCGCCGCCCCGACCCGCCGCCGCTCGTCTTCACCTCGACCAATAAGGTCTATGGCGGGCTGGCCGACGTGCCCATCGTCCGCCGCGAGGGGCGCTATGCGCCCCGCTCCGAGGCGCTCGCCGCCACCGGCATCGGCGAGGACCGGCCGCTCGACTTCCACAGCCCGTACGGCTGCTCGAAGGGCGCCGCCGACCAGTACGTGCTGGACTACGCGCGCACGTTCTCGCTGCCTGCGGTGGTCTTCCGCATGAGCTGCATCTACGGCCCCCACCAGTTCGGCACGGAGGACCAGGGCTGGGTCGCCCACTTCCTCATCCGCGCCATGGAGGACGAGCCGCTCGTGCTCTACGGCGACGGCCGCCAGGTGCGCGATGTTCTCTTCGTGGACGACCTGGTCGATGCCTTCCTGCTGGCCCGGGCCAACATCGACGCGTTGAGCGGGCAAGCCTTCAACATCGGCGGCGGGCCCGAGAACACCACGAGCCTGCTCGAGCTGCTGGACCGCATCGAGGCCCTCGCCGGCGGCCGGCCCGACGTGCGCTTCGCCGACTGGAGGCCCGGCGACCAGCGCTACTACGTCTCCGACACGCGCCGCTTCCGGGCGGCGACGGGCTGGGCGCCGAAGGTCTCGGTCGATGAGGGCGTGCGCCGGCTCCACGGCTGGCTGGAGACGTTCCGGGCCGCCGAGGGCCGCGACGCGCTGCGCCTGCGCCCGATCCCGCTGGGCCGGCGCGGCCGGCCGGCGGGCGGCCGTCGCCTCGTGGAATCGGCCGGCGCCGCGGCGCTGCCGCGGGCGTGAGGGGGCGGCGATGAGCGTCGCAAGAGCGGAGGCGGCGCGCCAGGCGGGCGCCGTCATGCGGAGCAGCGTGCTCGCGGGGCCGCGCGCCGTCGAGACGAGGGATCTGCCGGTCCCCGAGCCGGGCCCCGGACAGGTGCGGATCCGGCTCGAGGGCTGCGGCGTGTGCGCCTCCAACCTGCCGGTCTGGGAGGGCCGGCCGTGGTTCGAGTACCCGTTGGACCCGGGCGCCCCGGGACACGAGGGGTGGGGGGTGGTGGATGCGGTGGGGGATGGGGTTGCCGGGCTCCGCCCGGGCCAGCGGGTGGCCGCGCTGAGCTATCACGCGTTCGCGGAATGCGACGTCGCCGACGCGGCCGCCGTCGTGCCGCTGCCGCCGGAGCTGGACGGCGCGCCCTTCCCGGGCGAGCCGCTCGGCTGCGCCATGAACATCCTGCGCCGGAGCGAGATCGCGGCCGGGCAGACGGTGGCGATCGTCGGCATCGGCTTCCTCGGGGCGCTGCTCACGCAGCTCGCGAGCGCGGCCGGCGCGCGCGTGATCGCCATCTCGCGGCGCCCCTTCGCCCTGGAGGTGGCCGCGGCCTGCGGCGCCGCCGAGACGCTGGCGCTGGCCACCGAGCACGGCATGGTGGTCGAGTGGGTGAAGGAGCTCACGGACGGCGCGCTGTGTGACCGCGTCATCGAGGCCGTGGGGCTCCAGGGCCCGCTCGACCTGGCCGGCGAGCTGACGCGCGAGCGGGGGCGCCTCGTCATCGCGGGGTTCCATCAGGACGGCCCGCGGCAGGTGAACCTGCAGCTCTGGAACTGGCGCGGGCTGGACGTGGTGAACGCGCACGAGCGGCGGCGCGAGGTCTACATCGACGGCATCCGCGCCGCGGTCGAGGCCGTGCTCTCCGGCCACCTGGACCCCCGTCCGCTGCTCACCCACACCTTCCCCGCCGCGGAGCTGGGCCGCGCCCTCGCCACCGCCGCCGAGCGGCCGGACGGATTCCTCAAGGCGCTGGTGGCGGCGTGATGGAGGCCCTGACCGGGAGGTCGATGATCGCCAGGAGGCACGGCCCGCGCCTGGGCTTCCTCGGCGTCGGCTGGATCGGTCGGCACCGCATGGGCGCCATCGCGGAAAGCGGCCACGGCCGCGTGGCCGCCGTCGCCGACCCGGCGCCCGAGGTGCGCCAGGCGTGCGCGCAGGTGGCGCCGGAGGCCGAGCGGGTCGGCTCGCTGGACGAGCTGCTCGAGTGCGGCGTGGACGGCATCGTCATCGCCACGCCGAGCGCGCTGCACGCGGAGCAGGCGGTGCGGGCGCTCGAGCGCGGCATCCCCGTCTTCTGCCAGAAGCCGCTCGGCCGCACGGCCGCGGAGACGGAGCGGGTGGTGGCCGCGGCGCGCGCGGCGGACGTGCTGCTGGGCGTGGACCTGTCCTACCGCCACACGGAGGCGATGCGGCGGATCGGCGAGCGCGTCCGCTCGGGGGAGCTGGGCGAGGTGTTCGCCGCCGACCTCGTGTTCCACAACGCCTACGGCCCCGACAAGCCCTGGTTCTACGACGCCGCGCTCTCCGGCGGCGGCTGCGTGATCGACCTCGGCATCCACCTCGTGGACCTCGCCCTCTGGGTGCTCGGGTCCGGCGGCGTGCGGGTCATCTCGAGCCGGCTCTACGCCTCGGGGCGGCCGCTGCCGAAGCCGGTCGCGCAGGTCGAGGACTACGCCGTCGCCACGCTCGAGATGGAGAGCGGCGCCGTGGTGCGGCTCGCCTGCTCGTGGAACCTCTCCGCGGGCCGCGACGCAGTGATCGAGGCGGCCTTCTGGGGTACCGGCGGCGGCGCCGTGATGCGCAACCTGAACGGCTCCTTCTACGACTTCGCCGCCGAGGCGTGCCACGGCACCGCGCGCGAGACGCTGGCCGCTCCGCCGGACGCCTGGGGCGGCCGCGCCGCCGTGGACTGGGCGCAGCGCCTCGCCGACGGCGCGTGCTTCGACCCCTCCATCGAGCGCGTGGTGGATGTGGCGCGCGTGCTGGACGGGATCTACGGCCGATGAGGGTGCTCGCGACGGTGGACACGGTGGGTGGCGTCTGGAGCTACGCCCTCGAGCTGGCGCGGGCGCTCGCGCCGGAGGGCGTCGCCTTCCACCTGGCCGCCATGGGCGCCCCGGCCTCGGAGGCGCAACGCGCCGAGGCGGCCGCCGCCGGCAACGTCACCCTGCACGAGAGCGCCTACCGGCTGGAGTGGATGCCGGACCCCTGGGACGATGTGAAGGAGGCGGGAGGATGGCTGCTCGAGCTGGAGGCAACGCTGGCGCCGGACCTCGTCCACCTGAACGGCTACGCGCACGGGGCGCTGCCCTGGGCTTCACCCCTGCTGGTCGTCGGGCATTCAGACGTGCTCTCCTGGTGGCGGGCCGTCCACCGCGAGCCGCCGCCGCCGGAGTGGACCCGCTACCGGGATGCGGTCCGGCGCGGGCTCCACTCGGCCGACCTGGTGGTGGCGCCGTCGGCCGCGATGCTGGACGCGCTGCGCCGCCACTACGGCCCGCTGCCGCCCTCCCGCGTGATCTACAACGGCCGCTCCCCGGCGCAGGCGACGCCGGCTGAGAAGCGCCCCGTCGTCCTCGCCGCCGGCCGCCTCTGGGACGAGGCCAAGAACCTCGCCGCCCTCGCCGCCATCGCGCCCGAGCTGCCCTGGCCCGTGCTCGTGGCCGGAGACGAGGCTCCGCCCGACCGCCGGGCTGCAGAGTGGGAGAGTGGGAGAGTGGCAGACCGGGCGACGATTGCGGGGGCCGATGGTGCCGGGCCTGGCCGGCCGCGCGGCGGCCGCGCGGCCGGAGATGCCGCCGCGCCGGAATCGCACGCCGGCCGGGTCCCCTGCGCGGCGCCGGGATCGTCTTCGGGCCCGGCAACCCGGACGGGCGAGCAGCGGCCGGCCCCGTCTTCCACTCCCCCACTCCCCCACTCTCCCATCCAGCACCTGGGCCGCCTGCCCCAGGATGCTCTCGCCAGCGAGATGCAGACTGCCTCGACCTTCGCCGCTCCCGCGCTCTACGAGCCCTTCGGGCTGGCGGCGCTCGAGGCCGGCCTGGCGGGCTGCGCGCTCGTGCTCGGCGACATCCCGAGCTACCGCGAGATCTGGGGCGATGCGGCGCTGCGCGTCGATCCCCGCCGCCCGGACGCGCTGCGCGACGCGCTGCTGCGCCTGATCGAGGACGAGGCGCTCCGCCGCGAGATGGGCGAGCGCGCGCGCCGGCGCGCGCTCGGCTTCTCGCGGGACCGCCTCGGCCGGGGTTACGCCGCGGCCTACGCCCGCCTCCTGTCCCTGCCCGGGCGGGGCCGGCGGCGGGCGTCCTGGACGGGCGCGCCGCCGCCGCCCGCGGATGAGAGCGGGGTGGCCGTATGAAGGTCGCGCTCTTCTATCACTCGCTCGTCTCCGACTGGAACCACGGCAACGCCCACTTCCTGCGCGGCGTGGTGGGAGAGCTGCAGGCGCGCGGCTGCGAGGTCGCCGTGCACGAGCCGGTCGACGGCTGGAGCCGCGCGAACCTCGTGGCCGAGCACGGCACCGGGCCGATCCGCGCGTTCCACGCGGCCTTCCCGGGCCAGCGCAGCACCCCCTACGAGCTGGAGACGCTGGACCTCGACGCCGCGCTGGACGGCGCCGACCTCGTCCTCGTGCACGAGTGGAACGAGCCCGAGCTCGTGGCGCGCGTGGGTGCGCATCGCGCCGTGAACGGCGGCTACACGCTCCTCTTCCACGACACGCACCACCGCGCCGTCACCGCGCCGGAGGAGATGAAGCGCTACGACCTCCGCCACTACGACGGCGTGCTGGCCTTCGGCCGCGTGATCCGCGATCTGTACCTGCGTCGCGGCTGGGCCGAGCGCGCGTGGGTGTGGCACGAGGCGGCGGACACGCGCGTGTTCCGGCCGGCCGAGGAGACGGCGACGGAGCACGGCGGCGCGCAGGGCGATGTCGTCTGGATCGGCAACTGGGGAGATGGCGAGCGCTCGCGCGAGCTGCGCACCTTCCTGATCGATCCGATCCACGAGCTCGGGCTGCGCGCCCACGTGCACGGCGTGCGCTACCCGGCGCGCGCCCTCAAGCTGCTGCGGGCCGCGGGCATCGAGTACGGCGGCTGGGTGCCGAACCACCGTGTGCCGCAGGTCTTCGCCGGCTTCCGCGCCACCGTGCACGTGCCGCGGCGGCCGTACGTCCGCGCGCTGCCGGGCATCCCGACGATCCGCGTCTTCGAGGCGCTGGCGTGCGGGATCCCGCTCGTGTCGGCGCCCTGGCGCGACTGCGAGGGGCTCTTCGTCCCCGGCCGCGACTTCCTCGTGGCCCGCGACGGCGAGGAGATGCGTCGGCAGCTGCGCGCGGTGATCGAGAACCAGGGCCTCGCCCGCCACCTCGCCGCGCAGGGGCTGGCCACCATCCGCGCCGGCCACACCTGCGGCCACCGCGTGGACGAGCTGCTCCGCATCCACGCCTCGCTCCGACCCACGCCCCCCCGACCCGCGGTGCATGCATGAGATCCGGACTGGACATCGCCTTCTTCGGCTCGAGCCTCGTCTCCGCCTACTGGAACGGCGCGGCGACGTACTACCGCGGCATCATCCGCGCGCTCGCCGCCCGCCGCCACCGCGTCACGTTCTACGAGCCCGACGCCTACGACCGGCAGAAGCACAGGGACATCCCCGATCCCGACTGGGCCACGGTCGTCGTCTATCCCGGGGTGGGCGAGGACGGCGTGCTGCGCGCGCTGGAGCGCGCCCGCGGCGCCGACCTCGTGGTCAAGGCCAGCGGCGTCGGCGTCTTCGACGAGCTGCTCGAGCGCGAGGTGCTCTCGCTCCAGTCGTCGCATACGCGCGTGGCCTTCTGGGACGTGGACGCGCCCGCCACCCTCGACCGCTGCGGCGCGGACCCGGCGGATCCGTTCAACGCCCTCGTCCCGCGCTACGACCTCGTGCTCACCTACGGCGGCGGCGTGCCGGTGGTGCGCGCGTACGAGGCGCTGGGCGCGCGCTCGTGCGTGCCGATCTACAACGCGCTCGATCCCGACACGCACCGCCCCGTGCCGCCCGATCCGGCCTTCGAGGCGGACCTCGGGCTGCTGGCCAACCGCCTCCCCGACCGCGAGGCGAGGATCGAGGAGTTCTTCCTGCGGCCCGCCGCCGCCGCGCCGGAGCGCCGCTTCCTGCTCGGCGGCAACGGCTGGCGGGAGCGGCCGCTGCCCGACAACGTGCGCGCCCTCGGCCACGTCTACACGCGCGACCACAACGCCTTCAACTGCACGCCGCGCGCGGTGCTGAACGTCAACCGCGAGAGCATGGCGCGCTACGGCTTCTCGCCGCCCACGCGCGTCTTCGAGGCCGCCGGCGCCGGCGCCTGCCTGATCACCGACGCGTGGGAGGGGATCGAGCTCTTCCTCGAGCCCGGCCGCGAGGTGCTCGTGGCCGAGGATGGCGACGCCGTGCTCGCCCACCTCGGCGCTCTCGACGCCGCCCGCGCCCGGCGGATCGGCACCGCCGCGCTCCGCCGCATCCGCTCCGAGCACACCTACGCCCACCGCGCCGCGCAGCTCGAGGCGCTGCTCGATGCCCCCCGCACCCCCACCCCGGAGCTGGCCACGCCGTGAGAGAGACCGACGCGATCCTCGACCAGGGCGCCGCGCATGCCGATGGGCGCCCGCTGGACATCGTCTTCCTCGGCCTGTCGATCACTTCGTCCTGGGGCAACGGCCACGCGACGACCTACCGCGGCCTCATCCGCGCGCTCGCCGCGCGCGGGCACCGCGTGCTCTTCCTCGAGCGCGACGTGGACTGGTACGCCGGCAACCGCGACATGCCGCGCCCGCCCTTCTGCCGGACCGAGCTCTACGCCTCGCTCGACGAGCTGCGCGCCCGCTGGACCGGCGCGGTCCGGGAGGCGGACCTGGTCGTCGTCGGCTCCTACGTGCCCGAGGGGATCCGCGTCGGCGAATGGGTACAGCGCAACGCGCGCGGCGTGACCGCCTTCTACGACATCGACACACCGGTCACGCTCGCCCGCCTCGAGGCCGGGAGCTGCGAGTACCTGACGCCCGCGCTCGTCGCCGGCTATCAGCTGTACCTCTCCTTCACCGGCGGCCCGACCCTCGAGCGCATCGAGCGCGACTTCGGCTCCCCCGCCGCCCGCGCGCTCTACTGCGCCGTGGATCCCACGCTCTACTTCCCCGAGGACACGCGCATGCGCTGGGACCTCGGCTACATGGGCACCTACAGCGCGGACCGGCAGCCGAAGCTCGAGGCCCTGCTGCTCGGCCCCGCGCGGCTGTGGGCCGGCGGCCGGTTCGCCGTCGTCGGGCCGCAGTACCCCGACGGCTTCGAGTGGCCCCGCAACGTCGAGCGTCGCACTCATCTCGAGCCGAAGCTGCACCGCGGCTTCTACAACGCGCAGCGCTTCACGCTGAACGTCACGCGCGCCGACATGGTCGCCGCCGGCTTCTCGCCGAGCGTGCGGCTGTTCGAGGCCGCGGCCTGCGGCACCCCGATCGTGAGCGACCGCTGGGACGGCATCGAGGCGATCTTCCGCCCGGGCGAGGAGATCCTGCTCGCCCGCGACGAGCACGACGTGCTCGCCTTCCTGCTCGACATGACCGATGCCGAGCGGCGCTCCGTGGCCGCGGGCGCCCGCGCCCGCGTGCTCGCCGCGCACACCGCGGCGCACCGCGCCGCCGCGCTCGAGCGGTACGCCCTCGGCCGCGCCGCGTCGGAGCTCTCGCTGGAGCGCGCCTCGTGAGCACGCGGCACGCTCCGGCGCGCGGGATGGAGTGGCGCCGCACGGAGCCGACGGGCGGAGGCCAGCCCGCGGATGGAGGCGAGCCGGACCGTGGCGGCCCGGACGGTGGCGCCGGTCCGGCGCGTGGCGCCGGCGCGCGCTCCGGGCGCGCGGCCGACCGGCGCGCGGAGATCGAGCGCCTGGGCCCCTGGTTCCACAACCTGCACCTGCCGGACGGGGTCCAGACCCGGCCCGACCACCCGCTCGGCGACTTCCCCCGCTTCAAGTGGCAGCAGCTCGCGCCGCACCTGCCGGCAAGGCTCGATGGCTGGACGGTGCTCGACATCGGCTGCAACGCCGGCTTCTACACGTTCGAGCTCGCGCGCCGCGGGGGCCGCGTGACCGGCATCGACGCCGACGCCCGCTACCTGCGCCAGGCGGAGTGGGCCGCGCGCGAGTTCGGCCTCGAGAGCCGCGTGGAGTTCCGCGAGATGCAGATCTACGACCTGGCCCGGACCGACGAGCGCTGGGACCTCGTGCTCTTCATGGGCGTGCTCTACCACCTGCGCTACCCGCTGCTCGGCCTCGACATCGTCTCCCGGCGGGTCGGCCGGATGATGGTCTTCCAGACGCTGACCATGGGAGGCGAGGACGTCTACGCCGACCAGGGCGACCGCGACATCACCGAGCGCAGCCGGTTCCTCGCGCCCGGCTGGCCGAA
This sequence comes from uncultured Gemmatimonadales bacterium, assembly GCA_963708135.1. Classification (GTDB taxonomy): domain Bacteria; phylum Gemmatimonadota; class Gemmatimonadetes; order Longimicrobiales; family RSA9. Next base: position 5,063,810 of record OY970192.1, read on the forward strand.
GATGGCCTTCATCGAGGACCGCTTCGCCGGCGACCCCACCAACTGGTGGGTGCCCAACCACGCCGCCATCGTCGGCATGCTTCGCACCGCCGGAATGCGCGTGGCCTCGAGGCCCGGCCACGAGATCTACCTCTGCGAGCCGGACCGCTCCGCCTCCACGTTCGTCAACACGCCGGACGCCGAGGAGTACCTCTCCGCGACCGGGCAGGAGGCACCATGATCGAAGCCGTGAAGTTCTGGAACGAGCCCAACAACCTCTCCCACTGGGACTTCAACAGCGACCCGGAGTGGCGCGACTTCACCGCCATGACCCGCTTCGCCTCGGAGACCGTGCGCGCGCTGCGGCCCGAGCTGACCCAGGTGCTCGGCGGCATCTCGCCGATCGATCCGGTCTTCATGGGGCTGCTCCGCGGCTACGGCCTCCTCGAGCGCCTCGACGCCGTCGCCATCCACGGCTTCCCCCTCGACTGGAACCACTGGAAGATCGACGAGTGGCCCGACAAGGTGGCCGAGATCGAGACCGTCGCCCAACTCCCCGTCTGGATCACCGAGGTCGGCGTCTCCACCTTCGGCGCCGACGAGGTCCAGGTCTTCGGGCTCCGGCGCACCGCCCGGCTGCTCCTCGACCGCGTCGAGCGCGTCTACTGGTACTCCCTCCTCGACCTGCCCGCCGCCTGGGAGGCGACGACCCGACACAAGGAGTCCGAGGGCTCCTCCTACTACCGCCACTTCTACATGGGGCTGCTGCGCGAGGACGGCACCCCCAAGCCCGCCGCCGGCCACTTCGACAGCCGCATGGGCATCTGCCAGTGGTTCCACTACCAGGACCATCGCCTCGACATGGCCGTGAAATGGCTCCGCCGCCTCGGCGTGCGCCGCCTCCGGACCGGCATCTCCTGGGCCGACTGGTACCGCGAGGGGTCGAGGGAGTGGTTCGACCGCCAGATGGAGGCGCTCGCCGAGTTCGACACCACCATCACCCTCTGCTTCACGCCCCCCTCGCGCGGACGGTGGGAGCACTACACCGCGCCCCCCGTCGACCTCGAGGAGTTCGGCCGCTTCGCGGCGGAGGTGGTGGAGAGGTACGTGCCGGTGAAGGAGCCCGCGGAGCTGATGGGGTGAGGCGCTGTCTCACCGGCATGCCGCGAACGCGGACATGCTACCTTGCGTCACCGAATAGCCGACCACGACAGTCCTCTCTCCGCGCCAGGCTCCGACCAGTAGCCCGGCGACAAGCCCCGCTCCTGCGCCGATCACCGCATCCGGGAGGGTTTGCGGAACCCGCGACACGTAACGCACGGCCGGACCCGAGTTGTTTCGACCTGCCCCTCATCGCGTTGCGCGCTCCTCTCTCGGGATGTTTGTTGACAGGCGCGGAGAGCCGGGACTACCGTTCGCTTCCGACACCTCCGCCACTCTCCCCCGCAGGGGAAACCATGACGCCTGCCGCGACCCTGAAGTACGCGCCGGTCCAGAACCTGATCGGCGGCCGGCCCGCCGCCTCCGATGCGGCGCTTCTCGATGTCCACGATCCGGGGTGCGGCGAGGTGATCTCGCAGGTCCCGCTGTCTTCCGCAGGCGACGTGGACGCGGCCGTGCGCGCCGCGCAGCGCGCGCTCCCGGACTGGGCCGCGCTCCCCTTGAAGGAGCGGGTACAGGTCTTCTACCGCTACCGCACGCTGCTCGAGCGCGAGATCGATGCGCTCTCGGCGCTGGTGACGGAGGAGAACGGCAAGGTGGCCTCCGAGGCCCGGGCGGAGGTGCTGAAGTCCATCGAGCTGACGGAGTTCGCCTGCTCGCTGCCGCAGATCGCGGCGGGGGAGGTGATGGAGGTGAGCCGGGGGGTGGAGTGCCGCGTCGAGCGGCATCCGGTGGGCGTCGTCGCCTCGATCACGCCGTTCAACTTCCCCAACATGGTGCCGAACTGGACGATCCCGAACGCGATCGCGCTGGGCAACTGCATGGTGCTGAAGCCGTCGGAGCTGGTGCCGCTCTCCGCCAACCGCATCGCGGAGCTGCTGGCGGAGGCGGGGCTGCCGGACGGCGTCTTCAACGTGGTGCACGGCGGCAGGGAGGCCGTGGAGGCGGTGTGCGACCACCCGGGCATCGCGGCGGTCAGCTTCGTGGGCTCGACGGCCGTGGCGAAGGTGGTCTACCGCCGGGCGACGTCGAGCCTCAAGCGGGCGCTCTGCCTGGGCGGCGCCAAGAACCACCTCATCGTGCTGCCGGACGCGGACGTCGAGATGGCGTCGTCGAACATCGTCGCCTCCATGTCGGGGTGCGCGGGGCAGCGCTGCATGGCGGCCGCCGTGATGGTGGCCGTGAGCGACACGGACCGCATCATCGCGCGCATGGTCGAGCACGCCCGGACGCTGGTGCCGGGCCGCGACGTGGGGCCGGTGGTCTCGCGCGCCGCGCTGGAGCGGATCACCGGTTACATCGACGAGGCGGAGGCCCAGGGCGCCGAGGTGCTGCTGGATGGGCGCGGCGCCGTGGTGCCGGGCCGCGAGGGCGGCTACTGGATCGGGCCCACGCTGATCGATCACGTCCGGCCGGACATGCGTATCGCGCAGGAGGAGGTGTTCGGCCCGGTGCTGGTCATCGTGCGGGCGGAGGACGTGGACCAGGCGCTCGAGATCGAGAACGCCTCGCCGTACGGCAACGCGGCGTCGGTGTTCACCGAGAGCGGCGGCATGGCGCGGCTGGTCACGGAGCGGGCGAGCGCCGGGATGGTGGGCGTCAACGTGGGCGTGCCGGTGCCGCGCGAGCCGTTCTCGTTCGGCGGGTGGAACCAGTCGAGGTTCGGGGTCGGCGACGTGACCGGCCGCGGCTCGATCGAGTTCTGGACGCAGTCGAAGAAGACGACGACCAAGTGGAACCGCGAGGCCGGGGTCAACTGGATGTCGTGACGGGGTCGTCCCCGCCGCGAAGAATCGGCCATGCCGGATCCGGCATAGAGGGTTTCACCGCAGATAGGAGGGGCCAACCCATGCCCGTCAACACATCGGTGATGTTCACCGGCATCGCGTTCGAGAACCCGTTCCTGCTGAGCTCGGCCCCGCCCACGGAGTCGGAGAACAACATCCGGCGCGCCTTCGACGCGGGTTGGGGCGGCGTCGTGGCCAAGACCATCGGGTTGCATCCGGTGGTGAACGTCTATGGCGCGCGCACCAAGTTCATCCGCACGACGCCGGAGACAGGCGAGGTCTCCATGCGCAAGCGACCCGGCGCGGCGCTGCACTCGTCGTGGAACTGGGAGCTCATCTCCGACAAGCCACTCGACTGGTGGCTGCCCGTGCTGCGCCGGCTCAAGGCGGACTACCCGCACAAGGTGCTCATCGCCTCCATCATGGCGGGCTCCGGCAGCGACAGGGAGTTGCGCGCCTGGCAGGAGCTGGCGGAGGGCTGCCAGGATGCCGGCGTGGACGGGCTCGAGCTCAACTTCTCCTGCCCGCACATGGACCGGAAGGACATGGGCTCCAACATCGGCAGGGACGAGGGCCTCTGCTCCACGGTGACGGAGGCGGTCAGCGCCGTCGCGAAGGTCCCCGTGTGGTGCAAGCTCACCCCCTCGACCGCCGACATCGTGGCCGAGGCCGCCGCCTGCTTCCGCGGCGGCGCGGACGCCGTGGTCTCCTCCAACACCTTCCCCGCGCTGCCGCCGATCGACCCCGAGACGCTCGAGTTCGAGATCAACGTGGACGGGCTCGTCTCGAGCGGAGGCATGGGCGGGCCGGCCATCCTGCCAATGTCGCTGGCCAACATGGCGCAGATGACGCGCGCGCTGCCCGGCCGCTCCTTCTCCGGCATCGGCGGCATCAGCGACTTCAGGCAGGCGCTCAGCTATTTCCTGCTGGGCTGCGGCACCGTCCAGGTGTGCACGGCGGCCATGCTCGACCAGGCCATCGGCCCCACCGTCATCCGCCGGCTGGTGGACGGGCTCGCCGAGTTCCTGGAGAAGAACGCCGAGCGCGGCTGGACGAGCGTGGAGGACTTCCGCGGGCTGCGCCGCGACCGCATCGTCGCCCAGTCGGAGATCCGCCGGCCCGAGAAGGCCGACTACCACGGCGGCTACGAGGAGATGGAGGGCTACGCCAGGCCCGAGGCGCCCGCCACATCGGAGGCATCATGAGCGCGTACAGCAAAGTGGTTCGCGGCGGGCGGGTGGTCACGCCGGAAGGCGTCGTGGAGGCGGACGTCGGCATCGACGGCGAGCGCATCGCCGCGGTCGGCCCGGCGCTGGACGCGGGCAACGCGGAGGTCATCGACGCCGCCGGGCACTACGTGCTGCCGGGCGTGCTCGACGTGCACGTGCACCTCGAGCTGCCCTTCTGCGGCACCGTCTCCGCCGACGACTACCGCACCGGCACGCGCGCGGCGGCGCGCGGCGGCGTCACCACGCTGATCGACTTCGCCATCCCCTACGCCGGCGAGTCGCTCGGCCAGGCGGCGGACAACTGGCTGAAGAAGGCCGACGGCAGGGCGCTCATCGACTACACCTTCCACATCTGCATCACCCGCTACGCCGAGCACCGGGACCAGATCCGCGGCATGGTCGAGCGCGGCTTCCCGACCTTCAAGGAGTTCATGATCTACGCGTCCGAGGGCTGGCAGTCGGACAATGCGGCGATGTTCGGCACGCTCGAGCAGATGAAGGAGCTCGGTTCGATGCTGCTGGTGCACGCCGAATCGGCGCGCGTCCTGGACGAGCTCATCGCCCGCTACCACACCCCCGAGATCATGCGCGAGTACGGTGCCCGGCTGCACGCCATGACCCGGCCCAACTTCATCGAGGCGGAGGCCATCCAGCGCGCCGTCACCTGGGCGGAGGTCACGGACGGACCCCTCTACATCGTGCACATGTCCACCCGCCAGGGCGCCGACATCGTGCGCGCCGCGCAGGCGCGCGGCGTGCCCGTGCTGGCCGAGACCTGCATCCAGTACCTCGTGCTCGACGACTCCGTGTTCGGCCGCCCCGACGGCCACCTCTTCGCCTGCTGCCCGCAGCTCAAGACGCCCGCCGACCAGGAGCGGCTCTGGCAGGGCCTGGCGAGCGGCGAGGTCAGCGTGATCTCGACCGACACCTGCACCTTCACGCGCGAGCAGAAGGCCATGTGGGACGGCGACTGGACGAAGATCCCCATGGGGCTGCCCGGCCTCGAGACGCTGCTGCCGCTCGCCTACACGCACGGCGTGCTGGGCGGGCGGATGGACATCGAGGAGCTGGTCCGCAAGCTGGCGACGAATCCCGCGCGCATCATGGGCCTCTACCCCCGCAAGGGGGTGATCCAGCCCGGCGCCGATGCCGACCTGGCCATCATCCACCCCGAGCACAGGATCGCCATCGACCCCGCGACAATGGAGGGCAGCGCCGACTGGAGTCCCTTCGAGGGCTGGGAGCTGGCCGGCTTCGCCCGCACCACGCTCAGCCGCGGCAATGTGATCGTGGACGACTACGAGGTGGTCGGCAGGGAGGGACGCGGACGCTGGCTGCCGCGCACATCGGCGGGAGAGCCGGCCCGGGAGGCGGCGGCACGCGGCGCGGCCGCCGGGCAGGGCGCGGCCGCGGCTGCCGGCGCCAGCCAGCCGGCGCGGCGCGGGAACGGCAATGGCGCGGCGCGGGGCGCGGGTGCGGCTTCGGCGCAGGTGAGCGCTTGAGCGCCACGGTCGTCGCGCGGCCGGACTTCGTCAACGTGGGGGAGGACCTGAGCGGGAGTCCGCTCTGGAACCCGGACCTCGCCCCCACGCCCCTCGAGCGGCGCACGTGGTCCACCTACAACGTCGCGGCGCTGTGGGTGGGCATGAGCGTGGTCATCACGACCTACACGCTCGCCTCCGGGCTGATGGCGCAGGGGATGTTCTGGTGGCAGGCGCTGCTCACCATCCTGCTCGGCAACGGCATCGTGCTGATCCCGATGGTGCTGAACGCGCACGCCGGCACGAAGTACGGCATCTCGTTTCCCGTGCTGTGCCGCGCGGCGTTCGGCGTGCGGGGGGCCAACATCGCCGCGATGCTGCGCGCCATCGTCGCCTGCGGCTGGTTCGGCATACAGACCTGGATCGGAGGGCTGGCGCTGGACACGCTGCTCACGGCGGCGTGGGCCGGCTGGACGGGCGTGGGCGCGCACCTCGGTATCGCGTTCGCCATCTTCTGGCTCGTGCAGGTCGCCATCATCCTGCGCGGGACCGACGCCATCAAGGCGCTCGAGAGCTGGAGCGCGCCTTTGCTGCTCGCGGGCGGCGGCGCGCTCATGGTCTGGGCCGCGGTGCGCGGCGGCGGCGTGGTCAACGTGCTGACCCGCTCCTCGGCGCTGCGGAGCGGGCAGGCCGACTTCTGGGACGTCTTCCCGGCCGGGCTGACGGCCGCCGTGGGCTACTGGGCGACGCTCTCGCTGAACATCCCCGACTTCACCCGCTACGCCCGCAGCCAGCGCTCGCAGATGCTGGGGCAGGCGCTGGGGCTGCCGACGACGATGACGGCGTTCGCCTTCATCGGCGTCTTCGTCACGGCCGCCACGACCATCGTCTTCGGCAAGGCCGTGTGGGACCCCGTCGTGCTGATCGGCATGATCGGCAGCGCGCCGGTCATCATCATCGGCGCGGTCGTGGTGCTGGTCGCGCAGCTCACGACCAACATGGCCGCCAACGTGGTCTCGCCATCCAACGACTTCTCCAACCTCGATCCCCGCCGCATCAGCTACGTGACCGGCGGCCTCATCACCGCGGTGCTCGGCATCGTGATCATGCCGTGGAAGCTGTACGCGGATGCCGCCGCCTACATCTTCACCTGGCTGCTGGGCTACTCCAGCCTGATGGGCGCGCTGGGCGGGATCCTCATCGCGGACTACTGGGTCCTCAGGCGCCAGCACCTGCTGCTGGCGGACCTCTTCAAGCCGGATGGCGCCTACCGCTACACCCGCGGCTTCCACATCCCGGCCATCCTGGCGCTGGTGCTCGCCGTGGCGCCCGTGGTGCCCGGCTTCATCCGCGCCGCGCTCACGCCCGGCGGCGTGGTGGCGCACCCGGGGCTGTCGGACCAGCTTTACTCGCACGCCTGGTTCGTCACCTTCATCGGCAGCTTCACCCTCTACCTGCTCCTGACTCGAGGCGAGACCCACAATGGCTAGACTCGTGAAGTGCGGCCTCATCCAGGCCCGCCACGCCTGCGCGACCGATGAAGACCTCGAGACCATCCGCGAGGCCAACCTGGCCAAGCACATCGACATCATCGAGGACGCCGCCCGCGAGGGCGTGCAGGTGCTCTGCATGCAGGAGATCTTCACGGGGCCCTACTTCTGCGCCGAGCAGACGCCGCGCTGGTACGACGCCACCGAGCACATTCCCGACGGGCCGACCACCAGGCTCATGCAGGAGCTCGCGCGCAAGCACGAGATGGTCATGGTCGTGCCGCTCTACGAGGAGGAGGGGACGGGCATCTACTACAACACCGCCGCCGTCATCGATGCCGATGGCACCTACCTCGGCAAGTACCGAAAGAACCACATCCCGCACTGCGCGCCCGGCTTCTGGGAGAAGTTCTACTTCCGGCCCGGCAACCTGGGCTACCCGGTCTTCGACACGCGCTACGGCAAGGTGGGCGTCTACATCTGCTACGACCGCCACTTCCCGGAGGGCGCGCGCGAGCTCGGCCTCAACGGCGCCGAGATCGTGCTCAACCCCTCCGCCACCGTGGCCGGCCTGAGCGAGTACCTCTGGAAGCTGGAGCAGCCGGCGCACGCCGTGGCCAACGCCTACTTCGTCGGCGCCATCAACCGCGTGGGCTTCGAGGCGCCCTGGAACATCGGCGAGTTCTACGGCCAGAGCTACTTCGTCGATCCGCGCGGCCAGTTCCTGGCCACCGGCAGCCGCGACAAGGACGAGCTGGTGACCGCCGAGCTGGACCTCGACACCATCCGCGAGGTGCGCAACGTGTGGCAGTTCTACCGCGACCGCCGCCCGGAGACCTACTCGCGGACCGTGGAGCTCTGACCCCCGCCGCCGCGCCGCGCGGCTCGCTCCACCATCAGCCGGCAGCAGAGCGAGCCGCGCGCCGCGCCCTCGCCGAGCGTTGCCACCTCCGCCCAGCGCCAGTCCGCGTACTGCGTCACCTCCGGGTGCGGCTGGGGCACGGCCGGCTTGCCCGCCAGGATCCGCGCCTCCAGCAGCCGCATCTCCAGCGCGCAGGTCGGCCGCTCCTGCGCGCCTGAATTCAGCACCCGTCCCGGCTCGAGCGCCACGCCGAGCTTCTCCCGACCGCTCCGGACGACCGCGTCCTCCCACGTCTCGCCGGCGCGCAGGCTGCCGGCCGGGAGCCCCCAGAGGTTCGGCAACTCGGCGTCGTCCGGCGGGCGCAGGACCGTGAGCACGCGCCCGTCGCCGGAGGGATGGGGGATGCCGAAGGAGACGGAGCGCTTGCGGCGCGGGGTGGGCGCCGACGGGCCACGCGGCTCGGGCGGAGCGGTCACGTCGCCGCCCTATCTCCGCTCCTCGAACACGATCACCTCTCCCACATCCGGATCCACGTCGGTCCCATTCTCGATCATGCCGAGCTTCTCGGCTACGCGCAGGGAGGCGACGTTCCAGGGCGGGATGGTGGCGCGGATCGTCCGCAGCGCGGGGTCGCCCCACGCCCAGTCGAAGATGGCGCGGACGCCCTCCGTGCAGTAGCCGCGACGCTCGTGGGCGGGGTAGATCGAGTAGCCGATCTGGACGACGCCCGCCGCATCGGGGTAGCCGCTGAACCCGGCCGCGCCGACCGGCACGGTGTCGTCGAGCCGGCTGAACAGCCAGATGCTCCAGCCCGCGGGCGTCGCCGTCGCCCGCATGACCGCGCCGATCGAGGAGAGGTCCTCCTCGAGCAGCGGCGGGGCGAGGACGGGCTCGGGGAAGCGGACGCCGAGCACCTCCCGCAGGGCCGCGGCGTCGCCGGCGGCCCAGAGGTCCACGTCCTCCGGGGTGAGCCCCGTCGCCGCCAGGCGGGCCGTGCGCAGCGCCGGCCTCACGTCGTCGCCGCCGTGATGGAGAGGATGCGCGGGAGGAAGCCGGCCACGAGCCTCCACGAGGTGCCGCCGTCGCGGCTCGCGAAAAGGTGGCCGCTCGAGGTGCCGAAGTAGACGCCGCACGGCTCCGCACCGTCGCTCGCCATCGCCTCGCGGAGCACCGAGACGTACGCGTCGCGCTGCGGCAGCCCGTCGCTCGGCGCGCTCCACGTCGCCCCCCCGTCCGTCGTGCGGTAGACGCGCAGCCGGCCGCCCACCGTCGTCCGCATGTGGCTCGACTCCTCCGGGATCACCCAGGCGACGTCGGGGTCCGCCGGGTCCACCGCGAGCGCGTACCCGAAGTCGCTCGGCAGCTCGCCCGTGACCTCGACCCACGTCTCGCCCCCGTCGTCGCTCCGGTACGTGCCGCAGTGGTTCTGCTGCCAGAGCCGGTCCGGCCGGGCCGGGTGGACGCGCAGCTTGTGCACGCACTGCCCCGTCTCCGACACCTTCTGCGGCAGGAACTCCGCCCGCACCCCGCGGTTCAGCGCGCGCCAGCTCGCGCCGCCGTCGTCCGTGCGGTAGACACCGCCGGCGGAGAGCGCGCACCAGACGCGCGCCGCGTCGCGCGGGTCCACCTCGATGGAGTGCAGCGCCAGCGCCCCGCCGGCCGGCTGCCAGCTCTCGCGCGTGGGGTGCTCGTTCAGCCCGGCCACGCTCCGCCACGAGCCGCCGCGGTCCCGCGAGACGAAGAGCCCCGCCGGCTCGATCCCCGCGTAGAGCGTGGCGGGCTCGCTCGCGTGCCCCGGCGCCAGCGCCCAGATCGCCGCGAGCCCGCGCTCGTCCGCGTGCTCCGGCGCGGCCTCCAGCACCTCCCAGCTCGCGCCGCCATCCTCGCTCCGGTGCACGTGCGCGCCCCAGACCGCGTGCGAGGTGGCGGCCCACGCCGTCCGGCCGTCGCGCGGGTCGAGGAGCGCGTGGTAGACCTCGCGGCCCACCAGCAGCGGCTCCGAGAGCGTCCACCGCTCGCGCGCCGCGTCCGAGCGCGCCAGGAACAGGCCGCGCTTCGTGCCGATGAAGAGGGTGATCTCGGGCATCCTCACAAGCTAGCAGGCAAGGGCCCGCGGCCGCGATGGTCGCCCCCGCGCGGGGCCCCGGGCCGGGGCCGGCGCATGGTCGGCGCCCCGGTGCCGGGCGTGGCGAGAGTGGGGGAGTGGGGGAGTGGGGGAGTGGGTGATGTTCGCGGCGGGAGCACGTTCGCCGGGGAGCACCGGCTCCAGCGGGTGCGTCACTGCCGCCCGGCAGGGCCGGCCGTCGCGCGCGGGGCGGACCAAACTCCCACATCGTCGCCGGCGGGGAGTCGCCCTTGCAGAAAGGGCCGCTATGCGGACCAAAGTCCCCGGTGGTTCGCGCCGCCATCGACGCGACGGGACTTTGGTCCGCATAGCGGCTCAAAGTCCGGCCGGACCCCGAAGCGTGCCACGGTCGTGCAGAAATGTCCGCCCGCGGACCCGCGGGCCGGCCCACCGCGCGAATTCCGCCCTGCCAGGCACATCACCCGCTCACCCACTCCGCGCCTCCGCCACTCGGGGCACGCGGACGGGACGCGTGCCGCGCCCGCCCGCCCGCCTCGCCCGCGCGGTGCACGCCGAGTCGGAGCAGGATCGGGCCGGCGAGCTGGTGCAGCGCCATCGTCGCCAGGAACAGGGTGCGCATGGACGCGCCGGCATCGGGGAGCACGCGCGCGGCCACGGTGACGAGGCCGACGGCGACGCCGGCCTGCGAGATCAGGCCGAGCCAGGCGTAGCGTTCCACCACCGGCTCGGCGCGGGCGAGGCGAGCGCCCGTGCGGCAGCCGAGCCAGAGCGCCAGGGTGCGCGTGCCCACGACGACGAGCGCCAGCACCCACAGCGTGCGCAGTTCCGAGAGCCGGATCGAGGCGCCGGCCAGCGCGAAGAAGAGCGCGTAGGCCGGGATCCCGACCGTGTGCAGCGCCTTCACCAGCGGCTCGCCGTTCGTGGGGCTCACGTTCTCGACGAAGAAGCCGGCCGACAGCATGAACAGCATGAACTCCACGTGCAGCGCGTCGGCCACCTCGAAGCCGAGCAGGGCGAGGAAGATGACGAAGATCGGCAGCTGCTTGCCGATCCAGCGCAGGTAGCCGTCGATCAGGAGGCCGAGCACGCCTCCGGCGACGATGGCGCCGATCAGCTCCCACGCCACCGCGCCGAGCGAGGCGAAGTCGATGCCGCCGCCGCCCGTCACCCCGCGCGCGAGGGCGAGCGTCAGCGTGACCAGCAGCACGACCACGACGTCGGCGGCGACCACCACGCCGAGCACCGTTTCGGCGAGTGGCCCGTCCGCCTCCTCCTCGTCCAGCACGGCGAGCGTCGCGGCCGGCGAGCCGATCGCGGCGATCGCCGCGAAGACGAGCGCGAGCGCCACCGCCGCGCCCAGGCCGCGGCCGGCGAGGAAGGGGGCCGCGCCGCGCGCGGCGACCAGGCCGGCGGTCACGAGCACGAGCACCGCGCCCACCTGGAGCAGCAGGATCCAGAGGATCGCGCGGCCGCGGGCCCGGAGCATGGACGGCCGCAGCTCGCCGCCCGCCACGAACGCGATGACGCCGATCGCCAGCCGGTCCAGCAGCGCCAGGTCGAGGATGTTCTTCTCCGTGATCAGCCCGAGCGCCTCCGGACCGAGCAGGATCCCCACCAGCAGGTAGCCCGTGATCCCCGGGAAGCCCACCGTCCGCGCCAGCTGCCCCACCAGCGTGGCCACGAGGAACAGGAACCCCGCCGTCATCGCGAGCTCACCGAAGCTCGCCCCCCGCGCCACGGCGGGGATGGGCACGGCGCGCAGCAGCCAGAAGAGCGCGATGAGCACCGCCGCCGGTGCGGCGTGCGAGATGGCGCGGGTGGCCCGGGTCATGGGGGAAGGATGGGCGGGGGCGGGGGTGGCGACAAGCCGGAGTGGGAGTGGGGGAGCGGGGGAGTGGGGGACTCCGGGCCGGCTGCGCGGGTGCGCCGGCTTCCGGGCCTCGCGACCATGCCCGCGCGCCGCGTCGGCCCCCGCGCCGCCGGAAGGTGCATGGCCGGGCATCCGGCGTTACGCCGGCGAGCTTGAAACCGCCCGGAAGCCGGATGGCCGGGGATCCGGCGTACCCGGCGCGAGCGTGGAACCGCCCGGAAGCTGCATGGCCGGGGATCCGGCGTACCCGGGGCGAGCGTGGAACCGCCCGGAAGCTGCATGGCCGGGGATCCGGCGTACCTTGGGCGAGCGTGGAACCGCCCGGAAGCTGCATGGCCGGGGATCCGGCGTACCCCGGGCGAGCGTGGAACCGCCCGGAAGGCGCATGGCCGGCGAACGGGCGTGCCCCGCGATCGTCGCCCGGTCCCCCACTCCCCCGCTCCCCCACTCTTCCCTCCCGGCGCCGCGAAGCCTGCGACGCCGGGAGAAAAGACGGGCCAACACTACGCGTCGTGGTACAGGAAAAACTCGTACGGGTGCGGCCGCAGCGCCATCGGGGCGACCTCCTTCTCCCGCTTCCAGTCGAGCCAGGTCTGGATGACGTCGGCGGTGAAGACGTCGCCTTCCAGGAGGAACGCATGGTCCGCCTCGAGCGCGTCCAGCACCTCGCCCAGCGAGCCGGGGGTGTTCCTCACACCCGCGCGCTCCTCCGCATCCAGGTGGTAGAGGTCCTTGTCGATCGGCGCCGGCGGCTCGAGCTGCCGGCGGATCCCGTCCAGCCCGGCCATGAGCAGCGCCGGGAAGGCCAGGTACGGGTTCGCCGTCGGGTCCGGCGCGCGGAACTCGATGCGCTTCGACTTCGGGCTCTTCGAGTACATCGGGATGCGGCAGATCGCCGACCGGTTGCGCTGCGAGTACATCAGGTTGATCGGCGCCTCGTAGCCGGGGACGAGCCGGCGGTACGAGTTCGTCGTCGGCGCGCAGAACGCGAGCAGCGCCGGCGCGTGCGCGATCAGCCCGCCAATATAGTGGCGCGCGATCTCCGACAGACCGCCGTACCCCGTCTCGTCGAAGAAGAGGTTCGTGCCGTCCTTCCACAGGCTCTGGTGCACGTGCATGCCCGAGCCGTTGTCGCCGAGCAGCGGCTTCGGCATGAACGTGGCCAGGTAGCCCGCCTGCTGACAGGCGTTGCGTACGATGTACTTGTAGATCTGCACCTGGTCCGCCATCTGCACCAGCGCGCCGAAGCGCATGTCGATCTCCGTCTGCCCCGCCGTGCCCACCTCGTGGTGGTGCACCTCCACCGGCACGCCCGCATCCCTCAGCCGCAGCACGATCTCGCTGCGCAGATCCTGGAACCGGTCCGTCGGCGGCACCGGGAAGTACCCCTCCTTCGTGCGCGGCCGGTACGCCCCGTTCGGCGTGCCGTTCCGCCCCGAGTTCCAGATCCCCTCCTCGCTGTCGATCTCGTAGAACGCCTGGTTCGCACCCTCCGCGAAACGCAGCGAGTTGAAGATGTAGAACTCCGCCTCCGGCCCCCAGAACGACGCCGTCGCGATCCCGCTCTTCGGCAGGTACGCCTCCGCCTTGCGCGCGATGAAGCGCGGATCGCGCGTGTACGGCAGCCCCGTCACCGGGTCGCGCACGTCGCAGATCAGCGCCAGCGTCCTCACCCGCAGCACCGGGTCCACGAACGCGCTCGCCGGGTCCGGGAACAGCAGCATGTCGCTCTCGTGGATCTGCTGGAACCCCCGGATCGACGAGCCATCGAAGCCCAGTCCCTCGCGGAACGACGCCTCCGTCAGCTCCTCCGCCGGCACCGTGAAGTGCTGCCAGCCGCCCAGCAGATCCGTGAACCGCACGTCCACCATCGCCACGCCCGCTTCCGCGATCGTCCGCAGCACCTCTTCGACTCCCGCGTGCACCTGCTCCGCCCGCCGCGTCACGCGTGCTTCGGCCTCCCGCTCGATCGTCGCCATGCCGTCGCCTCTCCTGTGCGCTCGTCCGCCCGGGCCGCCCCGGGCCCGGATTGCACAATGTACATCACGAAGCCTCTGGTTGGCAACATCCAAGGTGACGATAGTCGATCTTGTGCCATGTGTCGTCCACATCGTACATGCTGATGCGCACTTTCGGCGACATCGAACCGGACACCACGCACTCGCCCACCCGCCGTTCAACGAATCCGAATCCAGCGGCGCAGCCGCGGAATGCAGGGGCGACGCCCCGGAATCCGAATGCGGTGGTCCCCTTCACTGGCGCGGGCGCTCGGCCCGCCCGGCCGACGAGGAAGCATCGCCGGGCCCGGTCAAGGCGGAAGCGTGGTCGCGTAACGCGCGTGTCCCGGGTGGGCCGCCCTTCCGCGCGCTCGGCCGGCGCCACGCCGGCACGCAGGTTGCCTCTTTCGAGCCACCTCATGGGAAGCACCGGACCCGGCCGCGGGGCCGTGCGGCCGCGCGGGCCGAAGGCCGGCGGGTCCGCCGAGCGGAGGGGGCGCATGGCGTACGATCATCCGTTCTGGGCGCACGAGCGCTGGGGCTCCGGCTGGCTGCCGCGGGATCCGGCCTGGAACGAGCTGCACGACTACGACTTCGAGATCCGTGGCCCGTACCGACCGGGCGCGCTGGTGGATGGGTACATGGAGTGGCGTCGCTTCCGGGAGGAGGAGCGCCGGGCCTGGGAGGACACGCACCCCGGCTCGTGGGAAGAGCACGACCCGATGGAGCTGAACCCCGCGGCCGAGCTGCGCCGCTGGGAGCTCTGGCGGCGCGCCCGCCGGCGCGCCCGCCTGGCCGCGGAATACGACGAGGCGGCAGGCGACGTGTACGGCGCCGACTACTTCCGCCGCGTCCCCGGCCTGCGCCGCCGCCTCGGGTCGCGCGGCCGCCGCGGCTGGCGCGAGTACTAGCCGGCCCGCGGCCGCGGCCGGCGCCGCCCTGACGCCCGCCGCCACTTCCGCTGCCCCGGCTCCACGCGTGAGCCCCGCACCGGCCCGCCGCCCTCGGGCAACCCCGACGGGACGCGCGGCGATCTCCATCCCGTCACCTCGCGCCGAGGCCACCGCCGGCGCCCCGCCGCCACCGCCGGCGCCCCGCCCCGCCGCCACCTCCGCTGCCCCGCCTCCACCCCTGAGGCCCCGCACCGCCCCGCCGCCCCGCGCAACCCGACGGCACGCGAGGCGATCTCCATCCCGTGACCTCGCGCCGAGGCCACCCGGCGCCCCGGCGCCCTCGCCGTGGAACGCAGCATCGCCCGGGACCAGCCGGACCGGCGTCGTTCGCCGGTCTCGCTCGTGGCGTTGGGCCGCGTCCCCGCGGCGGGCGGGTCGGGAGGGTGGTGGTTTCCAGCATCCGTGCAGCGAGCGATTTCTCGTAGGGTGCGCCCTCTCGACGGCCGCGATCGAGGTTCGTCTCGCCAGGCGAGCGAGATCTCGTCCGCGACCCGGCGCGCACGCCACTACTACGAGATTCGTCCCGCCAGGAGAGCGAAATCTCGATCGCGAGCATCGGGCCGGCACACCGTGCGAGATTTCTCTCGCAGGTTCGTCCGCGCCGCCCCGCCCCGCCCCGCCCCGCCGCCGCTTGTGCCGCACCGCCCCGCACCGCCCCGCCGCCCCGCGCAACCCGACGGGGCGCGAGGCGATCTCCATCC
This sequence comes from uncultured Gemmatimonadales bacterium, assembly GCA_963708135.1. GTDB lineage: Bacteria > Gemmatimonadota > Gemmatimonadetes > Longimicrobiales > RSA9. The sequence continues at coordinate 5,079,406 of OY970192.1, forward strand.
CGTGACCTCGCGCCGAGGCGGCCCGGCGCCCCGCCGCCCTCGCCGTGGAACGCAGCGCCGCCCTGGACCGGCGTCTTCCGCCGGTGTCGTTCGTGGCGTTGCCCCGCGTCCCCGCGTCGGGCGGGGTGGGAGGGTGGCGGTCGGGAGGGTGGTACTCGAGAGGGTCGTACTCGGGAGGGTGGTACTCGGGAAGGGTCGTACTCGGGAAGGGTCGTGCTCGGGAAGGGTCACGGCGCGGGGAACGAGACCGGCTCGACGAACACCTCCATCACGCCGCCGCAGACGGCGGGGCTCCAGGAGTCCACGGGGTCGGTCAGCTCGACGCGGACCAGGCGCGCGATGCCCGTGCGGATGACTTCGCCGGCCGCCTCGATCACGTCGCCCTCGCCGCAGCCGCCGCCGATCGTGCCGACGAGGCCGCGCTCGGGGTCCACGACCATTCTTGCTGCCGGCGTGGCGGGGGACGGAGCCGCGCGCGGCGACGACCGTGGCGAGGGCGACGGGTCGGCCGGCGGCGGCGGCGTCGAGCAGGGCGCGGTGGACGGCGGGGTCGTCGCTCACGGCGTCGCCTCCGGGAGCAGGCGCTCGAGCACGCGCTCGCGCGCGGCGCGGGTGGCGGGGTCGAGGTCGGGCGAGGGGCGGCGGCGGGCGAGCACCAGCTCGGCGGCGATCGAGACGGCGATCTCCTCGGGCGTCTCGGCGCCGATGTCGAGGCCGACGGGCGCGCGCACGCGGGCGAGCCGCGCCCGCGGGATGCCGGCGCGGAGCAGGGCGGTGAAGGCGGCGCGCACGCGACGCCGGCTGCCGATCATCCCGATGTAGCGGGGCGCATCGTCGGCCATGACGAGCCGGCGCAGGCAGTCGAAGTCGTGCTCGTGGCCGCGCGTGACCAGCACGATCGAGGTGCGCGGACCGATGCGCACGTCGCGGAACGGATCGGCGAAGTCCGCGCGCAGCACCGCGGCGGCGGTCGGGAAGCGCTCGATCGTCGCGAAGCCCTCCCGGTCGTCCAGCACCGTGACGCGGAAGCCGAGCGAGGCGCCGAGCGCGGCGAGCGGGACGGCAATGTGGCCAGCGCCCACGACCACGAGCGCGTCGGGCGGGAAGAGCGCCTCCACGTAAAGGGAGGCGCGCAGCGCGCCGGCCTCCACGGTGGCGGTGCCGGGCGGGGCGCCGGTGAGCGCGGCGTCCGCGAGCTCCGCCGCGGCGGCATCGAGCGCGGGATGGCCGAGCGTCCCCGCGCGCGGGCCGCGCTCCGGGACGAGCAACCGCGCGCCGGGATGGAGCTCCGGCGCGGCCGCGGCGCCTCCGCCGGGCCGCGCGCCGGGCCGCAGGTCGGACCCGCCGCCCGCGCTTCCGCCGGCGCCGCGCGCGTCGGGACGCAGATCGGCCCCGCCGCCCGCGCCTCCCCCGGCGCCGCGCGCGCCGCCGGGGGTGGGCTTCTCCGGGACGGGATCCTCGCCGGCCGCGGGGCCGGACCCGACGAGCGTCACGACGGCGACGGCGTCGCCTCCCTCGTGCGCGGCGAGCGCCGCGCGCGCGGCATCGAGGGGGCCGAGGCGCTCGGCGCTCACGCGTCCTCCCTGGGCCCGCCGCCTGCAAGCCGGCGGAGATCGTCGGGAGTGTTCACGTCGAGGAGGATGCCGGGGTCGTCCACCGGCACGTCGCGGATGCGGCCGGGGTGCGCCTCGAGCACGCTCTCGGCGCCGCGCGGAAGGCCGGGGGCGGAGAGCTCGCGGAAGAGAGCGCGCGCGAAGAGGGTTGGATGGCCGGGGCGGCCGCCGGCGACGGGGCGCACGGCCAGCGCGCCGCCGGCCGCGAACGCTTCGAGCAGGCGGCGCACCGTGTCCGGCCGGACGGCGGGGATGTCGACGGGCAGCACGGCGGCCGCCGCGGCGTCGGCGGGGAGCGCCCGCAGCCCGATGCGGAGCGAGGCCACCTGCTGCGAGCCGGGGTCCGGGTTCAGCGTGTAGACCACGCCGTCCTCGGGCGGCCCGGCGGCATCCCGGCGCTCGCCGACCACGACCACGACCGAGCGGCAGCCGCCCTCGCGCAGCGCGTCCACGGCGCGGCGCAGGAAGGTGCGGCCGTCCAGCTCGAGCTCCGCCTTGGGCGCGCCCATGCGGAGCGAGCGTCCGGCTGCCAGCACGATGCCGTCGATCGGAGCGTTCACGGTCCTCCCTCCCGCCGCATCCGTCGCTCCGGGCTGCGGCGCGTCTCGAATGCCAGGCGACTCCCCGTCGCGACGCTAATAGACGTCGAGGTCGGCGCCCGCGGCCACCCGGCCGGAGAACTTCGACCTCACCTCGCCCACGATCTCCTCCGGCGTCTGGCCAAAGAAGAGCCAGTGCGTGAGCACGAGCAGCTTCGGGCGGGCCTTCGCGGCCATGGCGCCCAGCTCGAGCCCCGACGTGTGGAAGTGCGTGTGATACTCCCGGTCGTCGGCCCCCTCGTGCTCGAGCCCCTTCGCGGAGTAGACCTCGTGGACCATCACGTCGCAGCCGTCGCAGTAGCGGGCGATGGTATCCAGCGGCGGCGCCTCGTCGCCGGAGACCACGATGCTCCGGCCGCGCGCATCGAAGCGGTAGCCGAACGCCTCCGGCCAGGTGCCGTGGTGCACCGCGAAGGCCGTCACCGTCACGTTCGAGTCGCGGTACACCACGCCCGGCCGGATCTCGTGCACACGCACGTGGTACGCAGCCCAGTGGCCGTGCTCGAGGCCGTAGACGCGCAGCCGGATGTCCTCGCGGTACGCCTCGAGCAGGGCGTCCACCATCGCCTGCGTGCCCTCCGGCCCCCACACCTCGAGCGGACCCTTCCGGCCCAGCACCGCCGGCGTGAGGATCACGTCCGCGAGCCCCAGCGTGTGGTCCGAGTGCAGGTGCGTGAGGAACACGCGCGTGAGGTTGCGCACCCGCAGCGCCGGGATGGAATCCTTCCGGGCCGCCGCCACCGCGCGCCGGACCACGCCCGCGCCGGCGTCCACCAGGTAGCTCTCCCCGCCCGCCACGATCGCCGTGGCCGGCCCCGAGCGCTCCGGGTCGGCAATGGGCGTGCCCGTGCCGAGCAGCACGACCTTCGCGCCCGTATCCGCAGGCGACGCCGCCGCGGCCGGCCCGCCGGCCCGCGCGGCCTGCCCGGGCGACGCCGCGGCCATCGCGGCCAGGGCGGCGAGCGCGAGGAGCGCGAGGAGCGCGAGGAGCGCGAGAATGGCGTGGCGCCGTCGTCGCATGCGGGCTCCGGTTCCGGGAGAGCGGTCGGCTGGGTCCGGTCCGCGCAATGTCGGCCGAACCCCACGGCGCGACAAGCCCGGCGGCTCGCGTGATCGTGCGACGGCGGTGGGGCCGTACCGCGAGAGTGGGGGAGTGGGAGAGTGGGAGACTCCGGGCTGGCTCCGCGGGGTGCGCGTCGCTCCGGGCCTCGCGACCATGCTCGCGCGCCGCATCCGCTGGCTCCCGCGCTGCCGGGAAGCCGCATGGCCGGGGATCCGGCCTTACCCGACGCGAGTGCGGAGCCGCCCGGAAGGCGCATGGCCGGGGATCCGGCCTTACCCGGCGCGAGCGCGGAACCGCCCGGAAGGCGCATGGCCGGCGAACGGGCGTGCCCCGCGATCGTCGCCCGGTCCCCCACTCCCCCACTCCCCCACTCCGTCTCTCCTGGCGCCCCGATCCTCCCCGGCTACATTCCTTCCAGCCAGGAGAGACCATGCACCGCCACATCGCCCCCGCCACCACGCTCATCGACCTCGAGTACCTCGGAGAGCCGGAGGCGATCGCCGCGTGCGTGCTGGACACCGAGGCGGGGCTGGTGGTGGTCGATCCGGGACCGAGCTCGTCGCTCGACGGGCTGCGCGCCGCGATCGAGGCGATGGGCGCCTCGCCGGGCGACGTGCGCCACCTGCTCCTCACCCACATCCACCTCGACCACGCGGGCGCCGCGGGCGTGCTGGCGCGGGAGAACGCCGAGATCCTCGTCCACGTGCACGAGCGCGGGGCGCCGCACCTGGCCGATCCGGCGCGCCTGCTGGACAGCGCCACGCGCATCTACGGCGAGGCCATGGACTCGCTGTGGGGGGAGGTCGCACCCGTCCCGGAGCGGCAGATCCGCTCGCTCGGCGGCGGCGAGACGCTCCGTTTCGGCGGCCGCCAGATCGACGTGGCCTGCACGCCCGGGCACGCCGTCCACCAGGTGGCGTTCCTGGACCGCGACACCGGCATCGCGTTCGTGGGCGATACGGCGGGCGAGCGCTACCCCGGGCACGACTACGTCATCCCCGTGACGCCGCCGCCCGACATCGACCTCGAGCGCTGGCGCGAGAGCTTCGAGACGCTGCGCGGCTGGGCGCCCGAGCGGCTGTTCCTCACCCACTTCGGCGACTTCGGCGGCCCCGAGGCGCACCTCGAGCAGCTGGAGCTCAGGCAGGACGACTGGGCCGGCCGCGTGCGCATCTCGCTCGAGGCCGAGGGCACGGACGAGGAGAAGGCCCGTCGCTTCGCCGACGAGGTCGCCGCGGACCTGCGGCGCGACCTGGACCCGGAGACCGCGGCGCTGTACGCCCGCTCGGCGTCGCCTTACGACAGCTGGTTCGGCCTGGCCAGGTACTGGCGGAAGCGGCAGGGCGGGTGAGCGGGGCACGCCGGGCGGGTTGGCTCGCACGGCGTCGCCGACCGGTGAGGCGCTTCAGCGGGTGGTCCCCTACACGCGGGCCAGGCAGTCGCGCAGGATTGCCGCGGTGCGCTCCGCGGCGCGATCAACATCGCGCAATGGACGGGCGCCAAACCGTCCGGATTGCGAATTGTCCCGGAAATCGAGCAAGATCGCGGTCGCGACGTCGCCGAGAGGCGGCCGGTGCGCCTTTCTTCTCGAACTCCGATCAAGAAGGCGATCCCGATCCTGCCCGAGAGCTCCGCTCCCCGATCCTGCTCGCGCCCGCGCCCGGCTCAGACCGTCCTCGAGCCTGCTCGCCCCCGCGCCCGCCTCAGACCGTCCCCGAGCCCGCGCGCGAACCGCGACGGCGGAGCGGCAAGGAGCCGGAGGGCGGACCCTCGTCGGTCTACGTGGCGGGGGTTCGGGGGGCGGCGCGGGTGCCCGTCCGCCCCCCCGGTGGCGGCCGACTCACGACCTCCGGAGGAGTCCGCCCGGCATCCTCGCACCACCGCCGTGCTTCGCCGCCAGCAACGGGAGGCAGGAATCCGACGCTGCCGCTCGCTCCGCAGAGATCTGCATCCCGGCTTGCTCGCCTCCCGGCCTCCCTTTAACGTTCCCTTACCATGCACTCCATCATCCGCCTGACCGTGAACGGCGACAGCCGCGAGCTCGGCGTCCCCGAGCACTACACGCTGCTCGAGGCGCTGCGCTACGTGCTGGGGCTGACCGGCTCCAAGCAGGGGTGTGACAAGGGCGACTGCGGCGCCTGTACGGTGCTGCTCGATGGCGAGCCGGTGCTCTCCTGCATCACGCCGGTCTGGGAGGCGGAGGACCGCGACGTCACCACCGTCGAGGGGCTCTCCCTCGCCGGCGCGCTGAACCCGCTGCAGGACGCCTTCGAGACCACCGGCGGCGCGCAGTGCGGCTTCTGCACTCCCGGCATCCTCATGTCCGCCTGGGGGCTGCTGCAGAAGAATCCGGAGCCCACGCGCGCCGAGATCCGCGATGCGCTCTCGGGCAACCTGTGCCGGTGCACGGGATACACGAAGATCTACGAGGCGGTGGAGCTGGCGGCGGAAACGATGCGGCGCGGAGGAGAGGGGGACTCGCTTTCGCATTCGCATTCGGACGTTCGCGGAGGAAAAGCCGAAAGCGAAAGCGAAAGCGAAGGCGAAAGCGTGAACGGCCGTTCGGTCGGGCGAGGCGAGCGATGAGGCCCGAGGAGCTGCGCGAGAGGCAGGCGGCGTCCGCCGTCGCCGAAGGCGAGCTGCCGGAGCTCGTCGCGCGCGAGATGCGCGTCATCGGACGTCGCATGCGCAAGACCGACGGCGCGGGCAAGGTCACGGGGCGCGCGGTCTACACGGACGACCTCGTCCTGCCCGGCATGCTGCACGCGAAGATCCTGCGCTCGCCGCACCCGCACGCGCGCATCCTCTCGATCGACACGTCGGCGGCGGAGGCGCTGGAGGGCGTCCACGCCGTCGTGACCGGCCGCGACATGCCGGTCAAGTACTGCATCATCCCCTGGACGCGCGACGAGGAGCCGCTGGCCCTCGATCGCGTCCGCTACATCGGCGATGGCGTGGCGGCCGTCGCGGCCGTGGACGAGGACACCGCCATCCGCGCCCTCGACCTCATCAAGGTGGAGTACGAGCCGCTGCCTGCCTTCTTCGACCCCGAGGAGGCGCTCGGCCCGCCCGAGGGCGCGGTGCCGATCCACGAGCCGGGCCAGCCCGGGCGGAACGGCAACATCACCAAGCACGTGCGCCTCGAGTTCGGCGACGTGGACGGCGAGCTCGCCGCGAGCGACGTGCGCGTGGACGGCGACTACTTCTTCGAGGGCAGCACGCACACGCCGATCGAGCCGCACTGCGCCGTCGGCTGGTTCGACCCCACGGGCAAGCTCACCGTCTGGTCCTCGACCCAGGTGCCGCACTACCTGCAGCGCGAGCTGGCGCGCGTGCTCGACCTGGACGTGGCCCGCGTGCGCGTCGTGCAGCCCGCGGTCGGCGGCGCGTTCGGCGGCAAGTCGGAGCCGTTCGACCTCGAGTTCTGCGTGGCGGCGCTGTCCCGCAAGTGCGGCCGGCCGGTCAAGATCCTCTACACCCGCGAGGAGGTCTTCTACTCGCACCGCGGCCGCCACCCGATGAAGTTCCGCTGCGCGCTCGGGGCCACGGCCGACGGCCGCATCCGCGCCGTGGACCACGACATCCTGCTGGACGGCGGCGCCTACGCCTCCTTCGGGCTCGTGACCACGTACTACTCCGGCCAGCTGCTCCCGGCGCCGTACGTCTTCCCGACCTACCGCTTCGATGCGACGCGCGTCTACACCAACAAGCCCGCGTGCGGCCCGAAGCGCGGCCACGGCAGCGTGCAGCCCCGCTTCGCCTTCGAGGTGCAGCTCGACAAGCTGGCGGAGAAGGTCGGCCTCGACCCGATCGAGCTGCGGCGCAGGAACTTCCTCGGCGCCCCCGCGCGCACCGTGAACGAGCTGCGCGTGCAGTCGAACGGCTTCCTCGAGTGCCTGGATGCCGTCGAGCGGTCCAGCGAGTGGAAGCGACGCTTCCGCCAGCTCCCCTACGGCCACGGCCTCGGCGTCGCCGGCTCGTGCTACATCTCGGGCACCAACTACCCGATCTACCCGAACGACATGCCGCAGTCCGCCGTGCAGATCCAGGTCGAGCGCTCCGGCCGCGTCACCGTCTTCCACGGCGCGTCCGAGATCGGCCAGGGCTCCGACAGCGTCCCGGCCTACATCGTGGCCGAGGAGCTCGGCGTCCCCGTCAACTATGTCCGCGTCGTCTCCGCCGACACCGACCTCACGCCCGTGGACCTCGGCGCCTACTCCTCGCGCGAGACCTTCATGAACGGCAACGCCACCCTCGACGCCGCGCGCAAGCTGCGCAAGCTCGTCGTGGCCGCCGTGGCCGAGGCCCTCGAATGCGACGCCGCCACGATCACCCTCGCCGGCGGCTGGGCGCTCGACGCCGGCGACACCTCGCGGCGCATGCCCATCTCCGAGGCCTTCAACCTGGCCGAGGCGAAGTACGGCAGCCTCGGCGCGACCGGCTCCTACAACACGCCCAAGGACGTCCACGGCAGCTACCGCGGCGGCACCATCGGCGCCTCCCCCGCGTACTCGTTCACCGCGCACGTGGCCGAGGTCGCCGTGGACCCCGAGACCGGATTCGTCGCCGTCCACAAGATCTGGATCGCGCACGACTGCGGGCGCGCGCTCAACCCCGTCCTCGTCGAGGGCCAGATCGAGGGCTCCGCCTACATGGGCTTCGGCGAGGCGCTCATGGAGCAGCAGATCTTCAAGTCAGGCGACGAGGGCCGCGCCGGCCTCCACGACGCCCCCTCGCTCCTCGACTATCGCATCCCCACTTCGCTCGACACCCCCGAGCTCGAGGCCATCATCATCGAGTCCCACGACCCCGAGGGCCCCTACGGCGCCAAGGAGGCCGGCGAGGGCCCGCTGCACCCGTCCATCCCGGCCATCGCCAACGCCATCTTCGACGCGACGGGCGCCCGGATCGACCGCATCCCGTTCGATCCGCCGCGCGTGTGGCGCGCGCTGCAGGACGGCGCCGCCCGCGAGGTGTGGGAGCGGCTGCACGGGGGCGCGAGGGAGGTCGCGGCGGACTGAATTTCGGGATGCGGGACGCGGGACGCGGGGTTCGGGGTTCGGGTGCCGGGGTTCGAGTGCCGGGGTCAATGTGCCGGGGTTAATGTGCCGGGGTTAATGTGCCGGGGTTAACGTGCCGGGGTTAATGTGCCGGGGTTAACGTGCCGGGGTTAACGTGCCGGGGTTAACGTGCCGGGGTTAACGTGCCGGGGTTCGCGGTTCGCGGTTCGCGGTTCGCGGTTCGCGGTTCGCGGTTCGCGGTTCGGGGCTGCGGCGTCCGGCTTCGCGGGTCCTGCGCGGAAGCTTCTGCAACAGGAAGCGGTGCAGCGCGAGCGCCGCGGCGGCGCCGCCGGTCAGCCCGACCAGCACTCCCGTCGCCGCGAGCCAGCCCCGCTCCCCACCACCTGCCGCACCACGGTCGCGGCGGGCGCGCCCAAGCCATGCGCACGCCGATCTCCCGCGCCCGCTGCGCGACCCGGAACGCCAGCACGCCGTAGACGCCGATGCCGGCCAGCACCACGCCCATGGCGCCGAACAGGGCGAGCAGCGTGGTCAGCGTCCGCTGCGGTGCCAGAATCCGGCCGACGGCCGCCGCCCGGGACCCGGGACCCGGGGGTGCGGGCGCGGGCGCGGGACGCCGGGCGCGGCTCCGGCCGGCACGACGGCTCCCCTGGCTGCGGCGCGGGGCCTCTAGGCGGAAGTTCCGCCGGACGATAGGGGTGCAATCCTTTGGTGGGCAAGGGGTTGAGCCCCATTTCGCGCTGCAGGATGTAGTCACTAACGTGAAGCTATCAAGACCATTGACATGGGTGCACCCCAATCTGTAGCTTCATGTGTACTGTAGACGGTAACCATGCGCCCGGAGCTGCCCCTTGCCCGCTCGGTCCGGCCCCGTCCACGTGGCCACCTCCCGCCGCCACTACAAGGGCAAGGTCTACGTCACTCACCTGCTGCGCCGCACGTACCGCGAAGGCGGCAAGGTCAAGAACGAGACCGTCGGCAACATCTCGCACCTGCCGCCCGCGGTGATCGAGCTCGTGCGGAGGGCGTTGCGGGGCGAGCGCTTCGTGCCCGCCGAGGAGGCGGGTGTGCGGGTTCTGCGGACCCTGCCGCACGGGCATGTGGTGGCCGTGCTGGGAACGCTTCGGAAGCTGGGGCTCGAGCGGCTGCTCTCGAGCCGGCGCACGCCCGAGCGGGACCGGGTGGTGGGCATGATCGTCTCCCGGATCCTGGAGCCTTCCTCGAAGCTGGCCACCGCCCGCCGGCTGGCCCGGGCGACGGCCACCTCGACGCTCGGGGAGGTGCTCGAGCTGGGAGAGGTTACGGCGGACGATCTCTATCCGGCGCTGGACTGGCTGGGGCAGCGGCAGGGGCGGATCGAGCGCACACTGGCCGAGCGGCACTTGAAGGAGGGCACGCTGCTCCTCTACGACGTGACATCCACGTACTTCGAAGGGCGCAGCTGCCCGTTGGCCAAGCTCGGCCACAGCCGCGACGGGAAGAAAGACAAGCTGCAGATCGTGGTCGGGCTGTTGTGCGCCGGCGACGGCTGTCCGGTGGCCGTGGAGGTGTTCCCCGGCAACACGGCGGATCCGACCACGCTTGCCGCGGCGATCCACAAGGTGCGCGACCGCTTCGGACTGAGGCGGGTGGTGTTTGTGGCGGACCGGGGGCTCCTCACCGAGGCGCGCATCCGCGACGAACTGCGGCCGGTGGAGGGGCTGGATTGGATCAGTGCGCTGCGCGCTCCCGCCATTGCGAGCCTCGTCGAGGAAGAGGTGCTTCAGCTCTCGCTCTTCGACGAGCAAGACCTCTTTGAGATCACCTCGGCAGACCACCCGGGAGAGCGGCTCATCGCCTGCAAGAATCCCTTCCTGGCCGAGGAGCGGGCGCGCAAGCGAGCCGAACTGCTCGCCTGTACGGAGCGGGAGTTGGAGAAGATCCGCAAGGCCACCCTGCGCGAACGCCGACCGCTCCGTGGCAAAGACACCATCGGGATCCGGGTGGGCCGGGTGCTCGGCCGCTACAAGATGGGCAAGCACTTCTACTACGAGATCACCGACGAGAGTTTCACCTTTCGCCGCAACACCGAGCGCATCGAGGGCGAAGCGAGCCTCGACGGCGTCTACGTGATCCGCACCAGCGTGCCCGCGGACATGCTGGGCAGCGAGGCAGCCGTCCAGGCCTACAAGGATCTCGCCCGGATCGAGCGCGCCTTCCGCAGTTTCAAAACCGTGGACCTCGAGGTGCGGCCGATTCACCACCGGCTCCCGGACCGGGTCCGCGCGCACGTCTTCCTCTGCATGCTGGCCTACTATGTCCTCTGGCACATGCAGGGCGCCCTCGCTCCGCTCCTCTTCCGCGACGGAGAGCCCGACGCCGGCCGCGCCCGCCGCCCCTCGGTCGTCGCGCGGGCGCAGCGCTCCCGGGGCGCCGAGGAGAAGGCGGCCACCAAGCGGACGCAGAACGGCGAGGTCGTCCACGACTTCCACACTCTCATGGCCGACCTCGCCACGCTCGCCAGGAACCGCTGCAGCCCACCCGGCCTCGCGGAGGCCACCTTCGATCTCGTCACTGAACCGACGCCCCTGCAGCGCCGAGCTTTCGAGCTCCTGGGGCTCTCCGGCCGGTTGTAGACAGAACCGAAGCACCCGCTGCCAGAGCTAACCGCATCGGCAGCAACAAGTTAATACCAATCTCGCGCTGGAACTTCGGTCTAGGCGGAAGTTCCGCCGGACGATAGGGGTGCAATCCTTTGGTGGGCAAGGGGTTGAGCCCCATTTCGCGCTGCAGGATGTAGTCACTAACGTGAAGCTATCAAGACCATTGACATGGGTGCACCCCAATCTGTAGCTTCATGTGTACTGTAGACGGTAACCATGCGCCCGGAGCTGCCCCTTGCCCGCTCGGTCCGGCCCCGTCCACGTGGCCACCTCCCGCCGCCACTACAAGGGCAAGGTCTACGTCACTCACCTGCTGCGCCGCACGTACCGCGAAGGCGGCAAGGTCAAGAACGAGACCGTCGGCAACATCTCGCACCTGCCGCCCGCGGTGATCGAGCTCGTGCGGAGGGCGTTGCGGGGCGAGCGCTTCGTGCCCGCCGAGGAGGCGGGTGTGCGGGTTCTGCGGACCCTGCCGCACGGGCATGTGGTGGCCGTGCTGGGAACGCTTCGGAAGCTGGGGCTCGAGCGGCTGCTCTCGAGCCGGCGCACGCCCGAGCGGGACCGGGTGGTGGGCATGATCGTCTCCCGGATCCTGGAGCCTTCCTCGAAGCTGGCCACCGCCCGCCGGCTGGCCCGGGCGACGGCCACCTCGACGCTCGGGGAGGTGCTCGAGCTGGGAGAGGTTACGGCGGACGATCTCTATCCGGCGCTGGACTGGCTGGGGCAGCGGCAGGGGCGGATCGAGCGCACACTGGCCGAGCGGCACTTGAAGGAGGGCACGCTGCTCCTCTACGACGTGACATCCACGTACTTCGAAGGGCGCAGCTGCCCGTTGGCCAAGCTCGGCCACAGCCGCGACGGGAAGAAAGACAAGCTGCAGATCGTGGTCGGGCTGTTGTGCGCCGGCGACGGCTGTCCGGTGGCCGTGGAGGTGTTCCCCGGCAACACGGCGGATCCGACCACGCTTGCCGCGGCGATCCACAAGGTGCGCGACCGCTTCGGACTGAGGCGGGTGGTGTTTGTGGCGGACCGGGGGCTCCTCACCGAGGCGCGCATCCGCGACGAACTGCGGCCGGTGGAGGGGCTGGATTGGATCAGTGCGCTGCGCGCTCCCGCCATTGCGAGCCTCGTCGAGGAAGAGGTGCTTCAGCTCTCGCTCTTCGACGAGCAAGACCTCTTTGAGATCACCTCGGCAGACCACCCGGGAGAGCGGCTCATCGCCTGCAAGAATCCCTTCCTGGCCGAGGAGCGGGCGCGCAAGCGAGCCGAACTGCTCGCCTGTACGGAGCGGGAGTTGGAGAAGATCCGCAAGGCCACCCTGCGCGAACGCCGACCGCTCCGTGGCAAAGACACCATCGGGATCCGGGTGGGCCGGGTGCTCGGCCGCTACAAGATGGGCAAGCACTTCTACTACGAGATCACCGACGAGAGTTTCACCTTTCGCCGCAACACCGAGCGCATCGAGGGCGAAGCGAGCCTCGACGGCGTCTACGTGATCCGCACCAGCGTGCCCGCGGACATGCTGGGCAGCGAGGCAGCCGTCCAGGCCTACAAGGATCTCGCCCGGATCGAGCGCGCCTTCCGCAGTTTCAAAACCGTGGACCTCGAGGTGCGGCCGATTCACCACCGGCTCCCGGACCGGGTCCGCGCGCACGTCTTCCTCTGCATGCTGGCCTACTATGTCCTCTGGCACATGCAGGGCGCCCTCGCTCCGCTCCTCTTCCGCGACGGAGAGCCCGACGCCGGCCGCGCCCGCCGCCCCTCGGTCGTCGCGCGGGCGCAGCGCTCCCGGGGCGCCGAGGAGAAGGCGGCCACCAAGCGGACGCAGAACGGCGAGGTCGTCCACGACTTCCACACTCTCATGGCCGACCTCGCCACGCTCGCCAGGAACCGCTGCAGCCCACCCGGCCTCGCGGAGGCCACCTTCGATCTCGTCACTGAACCGACGCCCCTGCAGCGCCGAGCTTTCGAGCTCCTGGGGCTCTCCGGCCGGTTGTAGACAGAACCGAAGCACCCGCTGCCAGAGCTAACCGCATCGGCAGCAACAAGTTAATACCAATCTCGCGCTGGAACTTCGGTCTAGGCGTTCTGCCCGCCGCATGCGGCGCGCGGCGCGGACCATTCTGCACAATCCTGCCTGCTCTCGGGGCGCTCTCGCAGTTTGAGGCGTCCAGCGGACCAAACTCCGCTCGCGTTCCTGCGCACCGATGGCGCGAGGGGACTTTGGTCCGTATAGCGGCCTTTTCTGCGACGGCGTTTCCCGCCCGTCGACGATCTGGATGTTTGGTCCGCCCCCGCCTGCCGGCTGCCGCCGCGCCGCCGGGCGCGCGAGAGGAGGAAAGTCCCCACCCTTCGGCCGTGGAACCGACGCCTGGGGACTTGACCGCGAATAGCGCGGCAAAGTCCCCAACCCTTCGGCCGTGGAACCGACGCCTGGGGACTTGACCGCGAATAGCGCGGCAAAGTCCCCACCCTTCGGCCGTGGAACCGACGCCTGGGGACTTGACCGCGAAAAGCGCGGCAAAGTCCCCACCCTTCGGCCGTGGAACCGACGCCTGGGGACTTGACCGCGAATAGCGCGGCAAAGTCCCCAACCCTTCGGCCGTGGAACCGACGCCTGGGGACTTGACCGCGAATAGCGCGGCAAAGTCCCCACCCCTTCCCATGGACCTGCGGCCCGTGGGGAGTTGACAGCGTTCGCGACGTCGTACGGACGCGTCCGGTGCGCCTTTCGTCTCGGAACCCGATCGATAACGGGAGCTGGCCCGCGGCCGGCAGGTCCAGTTGCCGACTCTGCTCGCCTCCCCGGCCGGCGCGCGCGGACGCGGATCCTGCTGTCGAGCGGGCGCGTAAGCGGGTCGATATCTGCCACGCCGTCTTGCCCCCCCCTCCTCGCGGGTGTAGTATCCCCGTAGTGGCTGCACATCGAACTCAATGATCTCGGATGGATGGACAAGGTGATGTCCAGCTTTCGAAGGCTCGCGTCCATTCCGCGTGAGGCTCGCCCGGTTTTCGGCGCGCTCGTCGCGGCCGCGCTGCTCTGCGCCGGCCCTCGTGCCGTCTCGGCGCAGCAGGCGGATTCCACGCTGAGGTCCGTGCTGGTGCGGGCTCACCTGGAGAACTGGCTGGTCCAGCTGCGAGGGCCGACGCTCTCGCCGGTGGCGGGCCGGATCCTCCAGCTGTCCGACACGGCGGCGCTCCTCGTCGGCGGCGCCAGCGCGCGGCTGGACGAGATCACGCGGGTCGAGCGCGGCGGTCGCGGCCATCGAGGGGCGGTGGTCGGGGCGATCGTGGCCGCCGTGGCGCTCGGAGCCCTCGCCTACGGCTTCTCGGGGCTTTCCGACTCGCTCACTCATACGCAGCGCGTGGAGGGGGCGGCTGTGACCGCGCTCGGCGGCGCCTTCATGGGCTTCATACTCGGCGGCATGATCCATCCCGGCCCGGTCCACTGGAAGCCCGCCTGGCCTTCGCCGTGACCGATTCCGCCATGGCTCGACCCGCTGCGCGGTCGCGCCCCCGCGATGCTATTCGTCCGCCAGGAAGTGCTCCGCCAGTGCCTCCTCGATCCCCCTGAATCCCCCCGAGCGCGCGTAGATCCAGGGCACCCCGGCCGCATCACACTCCTTGCGCAGCCGCTCCGACACGTCGTGCCCCGAGAACTGCCAGCGGAAGACGACGGCGGCGTAGCTGCCATTCGCGATCTTCTGCGCCAGCGCGTCGAGCGGTGCGCTCTCGCCGCGGAACACCTCGCCGAACTCGACGCTGGCGCCGGTCAGCTCGCGCAGCCGCTCCTCGTGGCCCTCGCGCTTGAGGCCGCCGAGGATGAGGATGCGGCGGTTGAGGAGCGCCTCGCGCAGGCGGTCCGCGCGGCGCTCCCGGTCGGTGGCGCGCCACTCGGCCAGGGAGCCGGCCTCGGCCCAGGCGCGCTCGACGCGCGAGGTCGCCTCGCGCAGCAGCTCGGGCGTGGGGCCGCCCTCGAGGACGGCGAGGCCGGTGGCGCGCTCGACGGCGTCGCTCGCGGCATCCAGGTCGCCGGTGGCGAGGGCGGCGTAGGCCAGCTCCACGAGCAGCGAGACCGCCTCGCCGCCCCGGCCCATGCCCACCAGCCGGTCCACGGCGCGGTGATAGACGCGGTCGCGCTCGTCGCGCGGCAGCGCGGGCGTGGCCTGTCGCAGTCGGGCGAGCGCCTCCTCGACCTGGGCGCGTGCCAGCAGGTTGGCCACGCGGTGGCTCACGAGCCCCGCCAGCTCCGGCTCCTCCGCGCCCGCGTCCGCCAGCTCGATCAGCACGTCCGCCAGCGGCGCGGCGTCGGACCGGAGCGCGCGGCGCCGGTCGGTCACGAAGGCGGCGGCGCGCGCGGCGTCCCCCGTCGCCATGAAGAAGTTGCGGGCGGTGTCCGCGATGAGCTCGGGCGAGGTGAGCCGGCCGGCGGTGCGCTCGAGCACGGCCAGCACGTCCGGCTCCTCGGGCAGCGTGGCGGCGAGCTCGCGCACGATCCGGTCGAGCAGCGGCGGCTCCAGCCGGTCGAGCTCGGCGAGGAGCCGCGGCAGAACGTCGCCCTCCGAGAAGTCGAGGCCGGCCACGAGCGCCGCCGCGGCCGGCGCGGCACCGCGCAGCGCGGAGAGCCGGAAGAGGGTGAAACGCGCGCCGTCGTGCAGCCGCTCCGGCTCGAGCGCCGAGAGCGTCTCGTAGGCCGCCGCGTCGTTCCCCGTCTCCGCCAGCAGCATGCCCCGCCGCTCGAGTACGCGCGACTCGGTGGGCAGCAGCACTGCGAACGCCTCCAGCACCGCCAGCTCCCGCTCCGCCCCGGGCGCCAGCGAGCGCCGCACCACGTCGTAGAGCCGGAGCAGCGCGTCGGCCGTTGTGCCGCCTGCGGCCCGGGTGCCTGGCACCGCACCGGCTCCGCCCGCGCCGCCCTCCTCGCCCGCCGCGCCCGCGCCCCTCTCCCGCGTCGCGGCTCCCGCACCCTCGCGCGCCGCCGGGAATCGCAGCGCGAGCGCCGGGTGCTCCGCCGGGTCCGGTGTCACGCGCAGCGCGAGCTCGCCGCCGGGCCCCGTCGCCTGAAGCCGGATGGCGACGCTCCCCTCCGCCAGCACCGGCGCCTCCCGCTCGACCCGCAGCAGCCGCCGGTCCGCCTGGCACTCCAGCCGGTGCCCCGCCAGCTCCGCCTCCGTCAGGTGCGGGTTGTGGAAGCCGACGACCAGCTCCGCCTCCTCGCCCGCCGGCAGCGGCTCGCGCCGTGCCCGGTGCAGCTCGCCCCCGATCCGCACCCCGACCGGGCTGTAGAAGACCGTGCGCGCGTAGGCCGGCTCCTCGCTCGACAACGACAGATCCAGCACCCCGTCCACCACCCGCCGCCACCCTTCCTCCTCCCGCTCGTCGTACCAGCGCTCGAGGGGATGAACATCGCGCCGCCGCGCCACGAACTTCTCCCCCGGCACCGCGCCCGGGTCCGCCTGCCGGACCGCCGCCGTGAACGCCGCCAGGTCGCCGTCGGGCGGGCCCGTCCAGTCCCCCAGCGCCAGCCACAGCCGCAGCGACGTGTCCTCCCACCGAGCCTCCACCACCTCCGCCTCCCGCACCGGAAGGAACAGCGCGTACGGCCGGTCCGTCAGCAGTACCAGCGCGCGCGTCCCCGGCTCGATCGTCCCCGCCTCGTAGCACTCCGCCGCCACCCACGACCGGTTCCACGCCAGCTCCACCATGCCGCCCCGCTCCGCCGCCAGCAGGTGCAGGTTCTGCCGGCGGTACAGCGGACGCCGCGAGGCCTTGAAGAGGAGGAGCGTCGCCGGGGTGTTTCCGGGAGGGCTGAACATGGTCTCAATCTCTCATGGCGACGGCGCCTCGCGCCATGCCGGGCGCGGAATCCCCCGCAGCCGCAGGCCGACGGGGCAGTTCGAGGATTCAGGAATTCGTGAATCGCGGTCGCGGGAGGCGCGCCGCGACCGCACGGGGGTCGCGCAACGCGACGCGTCCCGAAAACGGCTGCGCGCGTGAGCAGCGCACCCGCACACGCAGCCGCACCCGAACACGGCACACGCACACGGGTCCAATCCTCCACCCGGCGCGAAGTGACAACCGACACCCGGAGGTCAACGTCGGGGCCGCCGATTTGCCCTCGACACGGTGCCCTGCCGAGATTGCGCGCGAAAGCGAGGCGCGCGTGAGCAACAGGTTCGTTGGCCGCCCGGAAGCCGGGCCGGGGGAGTCATCCGCCGCCGTGGAATCGGCGGCGAGGGGCGCCACGCGCCGCGCGTTCCTGGCGGATGCCCTCTGCGCCGCCTGCGCCCTCGCCCTCGCCCCGCTGCGGAGCCTGGTGGGCCCGCGGACCGGGAGGCGCGCGGGCGGTCTCCGGGCGGCGTCGCCTGCGGCGGTGCCGTTGCAGGCGACGGGGCCCGTCACGCCGCCGGCGCCCTACGGCCCGCTCCCCACGCCGCGTCAGCTTCGCTGGCACGCGATGGAGCTCACCGGCTTCCTGCACTTCGGCGTGAACACGTTCACGGACCGGGAGTGGGGCTACGGCGACGAGTCGCCATCACTCTTCGCTCCGACGGATTTCGACGCCGACCAGATCGTCGAGGCGGCGCGCGCGGGCGGCATGAAGGGGCTGATCCTCACCTGCAAGCACCACGACGGCTTCTGCCTCTGGCCGTCGCGCTACACGCGCCACTCGGTGGCGGCGAGCCCGTGGCGCGGCGGCAGGGGCGACGTGGTGAGAGAGGTCTCGCGCGCGTGCGAGCGGCAGGGGCTGCGCTTCGGCGTCTACCTCTCCCCCTGGGACCGGAACCGCGCCGACTACGGCCGCCCGAGCTACCTGGCGTACTACCGCAATCAGCTCCGCGAGCTGCTCACGGGCTACGGCCCCATCTACGAGGTCTTCTTCGACGGCGCGAACGGCGGCGACGGCTTCTACGGCGGCGCCCGCGAGACCCGGCGCATCGACCGGAAGACGTACTACGACTGGCCGGACACCTGGGGGCTCGTGCGCGAGCTGCAGCCCGACGCGGTGATGTTCAGCGACGCCGGGCCCGACGTCCGCTGGGTCGGCAACGAGCGGGGCGAGGCCGGCGAGACCTGCTGGGCGACGCTGGACCGCGCCGACTTCGTCCCCGGCGACGCCGACGCCGCCCGCCTCGTCCGCGGCGACCGCCCCGGCACCGACTGGGTCCCGCCCGAGAGCGACGTCTCGATCCGCCCGGGCTGGTTCTACCACGCCGTGGAGAACGGGAAGGTGAAGAGCCCCGAGGGGCTGGTCGAGCTCTACTTCACGTCCGTCGGCCGCGGCGCCTCGCTGCTGCTCAACGTGCCGCCCGACCGCCGCGGCCGCATCCACGAGACCGACGCCCGGGCGCTCCTCGGCTTCCGCCAGGCCCTCGATGCGACGTTCTCCAGCGACCTCGCCGCGCGCGCCGCCGCCACCGCGAGCAACGAGCGCGGCGGCGGGCGGGATCCGCGCTTCGTCGCCTCGAACGTGCTGGATGGCCGCCGGGACACCTACTGGGCGAGCGACGACGACGTCCACACCCCCGCGCTCACCCTCGACTTCGGCCGCGACGTCACGTTCGACGTCATCCGGCTGCGGGAGCACCTGCCGCTGGGGCAGCGCATCGAGGCGTTCGCGCTGGACGCCTGGGCGGCGGGCGGGTGGTCGGAATTCGCGCGCGGGACGAGCATCGGCAGCTGCCGGCTGGTGCGGGTGGCGCCGACCACCGCCGCGCGGCTGCGCCTGCGGATCGTGAAGGCGCCCGTGTGTCCGGCGGTGGCGGAGGTGGGGGTGTTCGCCGCGGCGTCGCCGGCGCCGGGTCAGGGCGAGCGGAGCAGCCGTCAGATGGGCTTGACCGCGACCACCTCATCGAGTCCCGCGAAATCCGCCGGGTTGCGCGTGTAGAGCGGCAGGTGGTTCGCGACGGCGGTCGCCGCGATCAGGAGATCGGCCAGGCGCGCGCGGCTCGATCGGCCCGTGGCACGGACGGCCGCGAAGATCCGCCCGTACGCGCGCGCTGCGTCCCCATCGAACGGGAGGGCATCCCAGGTCGCGGCGGCCCACTGCAGCCGATCCTGCCGCCGCGCCCGCTCGAGCTCGTCGGCCGTGGCGTGAGGCCCGGCGGCCAGCTCCGCCAGCGTTACCGCGGCGATCGCCGTCTCTTCCGGCAGGAGCTCCGGGTCGATCACGTCAAGATCGATCACGACCGACGTGTCCAGGAGACCGCTCGGCGGCTCAGCCATCGACCGACGAATCGATGACCGCGTCCACCTCACGCCGGAACCGCGCCGCATCGATCCGGGGCGCGCCCACGGCCGCCTCGGCAATGCTCGCGCGCGGCACGAACCGCCTTGGCTGGATCGGCCTCAGCTCCGCGACCGGCGTCCCGTTGCGCGTCACGATCACGACCTGCCCCGCCTGCACCTCGCGCAGCACCGCCGCGGATTCGTTGCGCAGCTCTCGCTGCGTGACCGTTCGTCTCTTCATGGCGTCCAATGTAGCACATGTAGCACGCCGGACCAAGATTGTCCGGCCGCAAGACAGCCGGGCACGGGTCACGGGCAGCGGCACGGAAGACGGGCAGAACGAGCCTACGACTCCCGGACCGTCAGCGCGGGGACGCTGCGGAAGGAGCGCGCGTTTCCGGTGACGATCTCGTCGCCCCGGAAGAGCGCCGTGCTGGCAATCAGGAGGTCGGAGGTGGGGAGGCGAGTCCCCTCCTTTCGCAGGCTCGCGTCCACCTCGGCGAAGATCCGCATGACGGGCAGGGTGATCGCGACGACCGGCACCGCGGCCAGCAACGACTCCACGAACTCCTCCCGGCGCGCCCGACGTTGCGGACTCTCCGCGCGCCAGCAGCCATGAAGCAGCTCGCCCGCGCTCCTGGCCATCGCTGGATGCGGTACGCCGCGGCGTTGACATGCGGCAAGCATGCTGTCATGTTTTGCGCATGTCTAAGATGATCCAGGTCCGCAACGTGCCCGACGCCTTGCACCGCACGCTCAAGGCGCGCGCAGCCCTCGCCGGGATGTCGCTGTCGGACTACCTGCTGGCGGAGCTCGAGCGGGCGGCGGCGCGGCCCACCGCCGATGAGATGCGCGCGCGGCTGGCATCGCGGGAGCCCGTCGAGCCCGGCACGCCGGTGGTCGAGGCGGTCCGAGCGGAGCGCGACGCGCATTGATCGTCGTCGACGCCTCCGCGGTGCTCGAGCTGCTGCTCCGGACGCAGGCGGCCGAGGCGGTGGAGGCCCGGCTGCTCTCGGGCGAGGCGTTGCACGCGCCGCACCTGCTCGACGTCGAGATCGCGCAGGTGCTGAGGCGCTACTGCCGGGCGGGCCAGCTCGGCGCCGCGCGCGCCGCCGAGGCGCTGGCCGATCTCGCCGACCTCCGCATCGAGCGCCATCCACACGACCTCTTCCTGCCGCGCATCTGGGCCCTCCGCGACAACCTCACCGCATACGACGCCGCCTACGTCGCGCTCGCCGAGGCGCTGGACGCGCCGCTGCTCACACGGGACCGGCGCCTGGCCGGCGCGGCCGGACACGGGGCGCGGGTGGAGGTGGTGTGAAGGGGCGGCTCGCGCTGCCCGAGGTCGCCGGCTCCCGGGGCCAGGGGCGGGTGGAGCGTGCGCGACGTCGCCTGGGGGTCCGTCCAGCTCGTCGTCCGAGGCTCCAGGAATGAGAACGGAAGGCGTGGTCATGGACTGGCGAGGAACCACCGTGCCCGGGACGCATCCTGGCATGAGAGATCTCGCAAGGGGCGCCTGCCCCCACGGTGGTCAACGAGATCTCGCTCGGTTGGCGGGATGCCTCTCGTCGTCGGTGGCGAGCATCGTGCTACTCCTGCAGCACGTCCATTCCCAGCGTTCGCGCCGCGTCGGCCAACGCGCCATCGAACACCGCGAAACGGAACTCCGCGGCTCCGCCGACACGCGTCCATATGGCTTCCGCCGCGGCGAGATGGACGCTGTCGTATCCGCGCAGCCGAAGCTCCACCGCGAGATCCCCCGCCCGCCGCACGAGCGGCCAGTCCGCTTCGATCACATCGAGCTCAGCCCACGTGCGCTCCAGGTCGGCGAGGAGGCCCTGAATCGCTCGCGGCCCGAGGCCGCGCGCCCGGCCACCGCGCGCCAGCGCGGCGCATGCCTCAGCGTAGCCGATCATATGGCAGCCCCGAAACTCCGCCTGCTCCGCCGCCTCGCGCACTAGCGTCAACCCCGGCTCATCGGAGAACAGCTTCACGAGCGCCGACGTGTCGAAATAGACGATCACCCACGGTCCTCACTGACGATCTCCGCCAGCGTCTTCCTGCCCGCCCGATGCGCCAGGGCCTCGCGCGCCCCGAGGGGTGTCCGCCCCGCCGCTCCGGGCCGGATCCAGGGAAGCTTGCGCAGCCTCTCCGCTACGCCCGCCTCCGGTGTCGCCGGCACCTCTCCCGGGCCCACGATGCGGGCGACCGGCTTTCCACGGCTCGTGACGACGACCACCTCTCCCTTCTGCACCCGGCGCAGATACTCGGAGAGCCGTGCCTTCAGATCGCGGACCGACACATCCATGGCGCCCCTCCTTGTGGTCACGCAGCTCCTTAATGTAGTCACGGTGTGGAGGGATGTCGAGAGGTTCGGCCGGACAACCCCTGCGCTGCCTCATGAACCGCGCGCGGGGGGGAGCGGCGGCCGGACATTTCTGCGCTCCCGTCGCCTTCCCGCCGACGCTCTCGCACTTATGGCCGCTATGCGGCCCAAAGTCCCCGTCGGTCCGCGCCGCCGCCGGCGCGCCGGGACTTTGGTCCGCATGGCGGCCATTTCTGCAAGGCGGCTCCACAGCCCTCGGCGATACGGCAGTTCGGTCCGCCTTCGGGGCGCCGATCCGCCGGGCCGGCTCCCGAGCTACGCGGGTGGTGGCCTTGGCTCACGAATGTGATGCACGCCTCGCACGCCTGGACTCGCGGGCCGGGCGCGCAGGGGGCGTGGTGGCGGCGCGGAACGCCGGGTGGCTGCCGCGAGCCGGAGCGCCGCGAACCGCACGTACCTGCGCGCGTCCGCGGGCGCCAGCACCTCCGCCTCGCCCCCGTACTGCAGGATGTGACGCGCCAGCCAGTCGAGGTCCGCCAGCGGGTGCCAGGCGACGAGGCCGTCGTCCGGCTCGCGAGTCCCCTCCACCCGCTCGCCGATCCAGGGCGCCACGCGCGCGGAGTAGCGGACGCGCACGCGCCCGACGCCGGTCCCGCCGAATACGCCGCCTTCCGCGGTGGTGAACGCGGCGAGGTCGAGGTCGGCCGGCGGGGTGAAGGCCTCGTCGCATGGCTCGGCGCGCAGCACCCGGTCCATGCGAAAGACCCGGCGACCTCGATTGGCATCGTCCGCGAGCACGTACCAGTGCCCCTCCGCGAAGAGCAGTCGGTAGGGCGCGATGCGCCGCCAGCCCGGCGCCGCCGCGTCCGGCTTCAGGTACTCGATCCGGCACCAGCGCCGCTCCCGCGAGGCGGCGGCGACGACCCCATCGAGCATCTCCCCGGCCAGATCGAAGGCGACGGAGCCGCCTCCGTCCTCCGGGGCCGATCCACGATCCCGCGCCACTCCGTCCACCGGCGCGGCGCCATCGCGTGGCGCCATTCCGCCCTCCGGCACCACTCCCCCGCGCGGCACGGCTCCGCCGTCCGGCGGAACGCGGCGCCGGGCGAGAAGCCGCTCGAGCGAGGCGGCCAGCGAACGAAGCGCCGTGGCGCGGCCCGGGCCCGTCTGCGCAGCGAGCGCCCGCAGCGCGAGCGACAGCGCGACCGCTTCCCGAGCCGTCAGCCGCGGCGGCCGCGTGAATTCGCCCGGCGCGTGCACCTCCACGCGCCCATCCTCGATCAGGATCTGCAGGTCTCCCGGCGCGCCCGGCTCGAGGTAGTACGCGCGGTCCGCCAGCTCCTGGAGGTCGCGCAGCAGCGCGGGCACCGATGCACCGGTCCGCGATGCCAGCTCCGCCAGGGCGACGCCGCCCGGCCGCCGCGCCCGCGGCAGGATATCGAGGAGCCGCGTGAGGCGGTCGGCCGCCGTCGCGCGGCCGGACCCCCGATCGGCCGGCTCCGACCTGGGCTGCAGCCCGTCCGGGCGCGCCGACTCCGGGCGCGCGCTCTCGCGCGACCGCGCCTCGCGCTCCGCCAATGGCGGCCCGGCGTGCGCCCGCGCGACGCGCAGGGCGAGGCGACGGAGCTCGACGCGAAGGGCGGGCGGCTCCACCACCTCCGCCGCGCCCAGCCACGCGGCCAGCCAGCGCACGAACGGCTCGGGGCGGCGGACCTCGAAGAGCCGCACCGCCGAGCCGTCCGCCCGCCGCTCCACGAGCTGGCCGTGCCCGCCGCGCGCGGCCAGCAGCGAGGCAGGGTAGTGGAAGAGGAGGGTGACCGGCAGCGTCGCCTGCGGGGAGCCCAGCTCCCACGCCGAGCGGCCGAGGTACGACTCGATCCGGAAGTCGCGCGGCACCTCGAAGGCCACGCCATCAGCCTCCGGGCCCGCGGGCACCAGCGCGCGGATCCGGCCAACCCGGAACGTCCGCACCTCGCCCGTCCCGCCGCCGGTCGCGCCCACGGCGTACCACTGCCCCGCCCGGAAGAACAGCCCGTACGGCGCGAGCACGCGCACTCCCGGCCGGCCGCCCGCGGGCGCTGCGTAGGTGAAGCGAACCGTGCGCCGGCTGAGGAGCGTCTCGCACAGCGCCGGCATCCACGCCGCCGCCGCGACCGCGTCGGGCGGGGGGACGATGACGGGCGCCCCGTCGCCGCCGTCAACCAGCGGCAGATCGAACGTCAGCTTGCGCAGCGCGCCGGCGAGCGGCGCGGCCAGGGGAAAGCCGGGGATGGACTCCGCGCCGGCGAGCGCCCGGGCGACGGCATCGGCCTCCCGCCGCGGCAGCTCGACCTCCGCCACCGCCGCCCGGCCACCGGGTCGTTCCGTGGCGCCCTCTCCGCCGTTCACGAGACGCAGCACCGGCAGGTAGAGGTCGCGCCGGTCGAGCACGTAGCCCGCGCTGCCCGCATCGCCCGCGCGCGCCCGATCCTCGACGGTCCGGATCGGGATGCCCGCCTCCCGCAGCTCGGCCAGGTCGCGCTCGAAGGTCCGCTGCGCGCTGGCCTCCGCCCGGGGCGTCCCGGGCGCGCGGAGGCACCGGTAGCCCGGCAGTGCGTCGAGCAGCACCTCCGCGGCGACCGGCATCCGGTGTGCGAGGAGGAGCGCGACGAGGTCGAAGAAGCGCTGGAGCTTGGTGGGCGGAGGCATCGGTGCCATTTCGGGATGAGGGGCTGGCCGTGCGGGTCCATGGGTATCGCCGGAATGACCGGCGGACAAGGACGACATCGCCGAGCGGGGCGGGTACCCGCCGCTGGCGCTGCCGTTTCGCGCTCACTGTCGGTGGGTCCTCTTACGTTGTGGAGCGTGGACGGTGAAGCCGCCGGCGGGCGGCGGCGTTGACCGCGGCGACGTCGCCATCGATTCTCTTGCGCGGATCCGGAAGCGGGACTACCCTGGGCTGTGGCGCTGGCGTTCGAAAGAAACCGTCGGCGCCGCGTTCCCCGGCCGCGATTCCGCTCTGACCCCCTCCGGACGAGTCGATGGCCGCAACCGCCGGTCGCGCCAGCAGTGGCGCGACCGACGCGTGTCCGCCGCCTGCGCTCTGACCAAGGGTTCCGTAGGTGAACGTCCGACACTGGCCTCTTCGACCTATCGGGCCCGAAGAATGGGCGGGGTAACGCCCTCGGAGGTCCGAAGGAGGGCCGGTGATTTTTCGTGCCGCTCGACCTCATGAATTCGTTGACCCTGGACATGGAGTGAACCAGTGGCCAATGCGCTGACGCACAATGTGCTCACCCGCGCCGTGACGGGTGGCGCCGCGGCGTTCCGCTGCCGTCGAAGGCTGCAACCTGCCGGTGGGCCTGGAGACAAGGTTTTCCCGCCGACCTTCGCCGGGGCGGTGTACGCCATCGAGCAACGGCGCCTGCCCGACCGGGAGGCGCCCGTCCAGTGCGTGCTCCTCGATAGCGTACAGAGCCAGGCGAACCGGATGGAGCTGGCGCTGCAGGAGGCGGTGGATTCGGGCCGCTTGCGGTTGCCGCTCGTGGTGGTCAACTTCTCGGAGCACGATCCGACGGGCGACCTCGAGGCGGACGAAGAGGCAGGCCGATTCCTGGACGCCGTGGGCAGGATCACGACCCTCCAGGCGCCACACCGCCTCGCCGACGCGATTCTGCGCGACAGCGAGCTCGACGGCGTGCGATTCCGCAAATCCGAGAAGGGGAAGACCCTGAACCGCGCGAGCCTCGCCAATGCGACGCCGCTCTTCGAGCTCTGTCCGACGGCGCTGGTCTTCGGGATGTGGGATTCGACGGGGCCGAAGGGTGGCCTGGGCCCGAAGTTCGAGCGTGCGGTGGTCTCGGAGATCGTGGGGATCGGCGCGGAGTGGAAGGACGATTACCGGGCCCGCGGCGTGCGCCGTGATCCGCTCGAGATCACGAAGAACGTGATGGTCCTCGCCGACGGCGACCGGGCCCTCAGCAAGGTGGCCGAGGGCAAGGAGAAAGGCGTCCGCCCGTCAGAGATCAATCACTCGAGCGTCCCGTTCGACTCCCCCAACTCCGGCGTAACGATCGAATACGCCGAGCAGGTGACGACGCTCTCCCTGATCGCGCTCCGACGACTCCACTTCCCGATCGATGGCGCCACGACGACCGAAGCAGACGCGTCCGCCCGCACCGTTCTGGCCGCGCTCGGCCTGTGCGCCGCCACCCTCGCATTCGAGAACGGCGTCGGACTGCGCTCACGTTCGCTGTTGTGGCCGGAGGCCTCCATCACGTGGGAGCTCCTGGAGCGGCCGGGGAAGGAACCCCAACGCTATTCGCTGGCGTCTGCGGATACGCAGCAGCTGCTGGCCGACGCTGTGGCGGCGGCCCGATCCGCCGGCCTGCCCTGGCCGGAGCAGCCGCTCCTGCTCAAGCCGTCTGCGGCACTGGTCAACCTGGTGCGCCGCAGCCAGGTCGAGCTCGTCCGCCAGGGCGCGGCGGAGGACGGATAAGCGTGTTCTCGCTCGGCATCCGCTACCTCAATGGCTTCTCCGTCGCGGCCGAGCCGGACTCCTATGAGCGGGCCGAATGGCCGCCCCACCCGGGCCGCGTGTTCATGGCTCTGGCGGCCGCCCACTTCGTTACCGGCGGCGACCCGGCCGAACGCGCGGCGCTCGAGTGGCTCGAGGCGCTGGAGGACGCGCCCGCGATCCGGGCGGGCGAGCACCACGAGCGGGCGGTCGTGATCCAGTACGTGCCGGTGGACGACAAGGCCGGCCCCGCGAAGGCGCTGCTGCAATCCCTACCGCTCACGCGCGACCGGCAGCCGCGCACCTTCGCGCATGCCGCCCTCGACGACGACCTGGTCTACCTGAGCTGGCCGGGCGCCGAGCCGCCCGCGCGCGTGTTGGGCGCGCTCGAGACACTCTGCTCCAAGGTCACCCGCATCGGCCATTCGTCATCGCTGGTGCAGATGTGGATCGCCGATGAGGACGAGGCTGGTGAGCCGAACTGGGTGCCGGATGATTCGCGCTCCGCCCTGCACCTGCGCACTGCCGGACCGGGTACGCTCGCCGACCTCGAGCGGTTGTACGACGAAACGGCTGTCGAGACTTACGCCTCGCTCAAGGCGGCGGCGGAAGACGACACCGACAAGAAAGCTCAGCGCGCCGCGAAGAAGCAGCTGAAGCACGAGTTCGGAAACCGGCCCCCGCAGCAGCTCCGCCCACGACTCTCGATCTACCAGGGCTATGCGCGGCCGGCGACGCGCGGCGAGGATGGAGCCGCCTCGGGCACGGTGTTCAATCCACACCCGCTCGTGCTGATGCTCGAACGGGACGAGCCGGTGCGGCGCGAGCTCGATCTGCCGTGCACGCTCGCCGTGGTGCAGCGCTTGCGCGACGCCGTCCTCAGCCACAGCAACGGGTTGCCGGACCGGATCCGGTCGCTGCTCTCCGGCCACGAGCCGGATGGCACGCCGCTCGACGCGCCGCATCTTGCCTTCCTCCCCCTGGCCTTCGTAGGCCACCCACATGCCGACGGCCGCCTGCTCGGCGTCGGCCTCGTCTTTCCGGCTGATACTGCGCGCGAGGAGCGGCGCCTCGCGCTCCAGGCGGTCGCGCGCGTTCGGCACCTCGCACTCGGACGGCTGGGCAGGTGGAGGATTGCCGGGGAACGCCGCTCCAGTCCGCCATGGAACCTGCGGCCCGAGGCTTGGACCGCCTTTCCGCGCGGCGCGACACACTGGTCGACCGTCACGCCGGTCGTCTTCGACCGCCACCCGAAGAACAAGGAGCGCGCCGCGTACGAGCGCGAGGTGGCCGCCATGATCGCGGGCGGTTGTATGCGTATCGGCCTGCCCCGGCCGCGTGAGGTGATCGTGACGCAGATCTCGGCCCACCCTGGCGTGCCACCCGCGTTCGAGTTCCCACGGCTTCGGCGCAAGGACGGCAGCGAGCGCCGCCACACGCACGCGATCCTCGTCTTCGATCGACCGGTGTGCGGGCCGGTGCTGATCGGCGCGGGGAGGTACAGGGGGTATGGGGTGGGGAGGGCGATACAGGCGGCCCCTCAACCCCACTCATCGGGCTGATAGCCTATGTCTGGACCCGCCGCCACCTGGGACTTCACGGCGCAGACCGACCTTTGGACAGGTAGGGTCGTTGGGATCAACGAGCGGAAGGGGAGAGTGGAGCTGCGGGAGAGCATCAAAAACTCGCGGCTGATCCCAACCGGCCTGCTCGGGTCCATCCGCTGGTGGTTCGAAGTTGTGGTGCGCGGTCTCGGCGGGAACGCATGCGACCCCACCAGGACCAAGTGTCAGGATGGCAAACACTGCGTCGTCTGCGAGCTGTTCGGTTGCACCGGCTGGGCCCGGAAGTTCCGTTTCCAGGTGCTGGACGGGAATGGAGAGATCCTGGGCTCCGCGATCAAGAAGGATTCGAAGTTCAAGGTCCGATTCGTACCGCTACGGCCCATCGCCAGCGAGGAAAGGGCGCTGCTCGACCTCACCCTCCGGCTCATCGCCGAGTACGGTGCGGTCGGTGGGAAGACAGTGCTCAAGCCTTCAGACGAGCCGAACCGCGCGGACGCGCTGCACCATCTCGACTATGGTGTGGTGTCTCTGGACAGCAGCCCCGGGGTCGCTGTCGGGGACGAGCGAACGCTGAAAGGCTATCTCCGCCAGGTCTCGCAGCGAGCCGCGCACGACACAAGCAATGCCACCTGGGCCTCGCTCGCGAACTTCTGGTGCGTGAACGGCAGGTACTTGACGCGCGCGAAGGCTGATGCGAGCACATTCAACAGGGTTTTGGGCCGCCAGGAACCCAAGCAGCAAGCGCAGACGCTTGCGAGCAACGGAAACGCAGATCGCTGGCTCGCCGGCTCACAGCAGGAGAGCAAGAAGGTCTTCAGCTTCAAGAATCCGCCCCGGACGTTCGGCTTCGTGCTGCCGGGGACGATTTCACTCGACGAGATGAAGACGCGGCTGCAGCCAGCCTGGTCGGACCTCCGGGATGGCGAGTTCCTCACCGGCGCGGATGTCCTGTCGAAGCTCGTTCCCGCGGCATCGGAGCCCGCTCGATGACCTTCGATCACTACGCCGCCTTGGCGGACCAGCGGACGTGCCCGCGCTCAGTGTCGAAGCCGGGCGGGTTCGCGTCCGGGTTCGTGGACGGCTGCACCGTATGGTCGGGAACGGAAGCGGAGAAGAACAACGCGCGGCGTTGCTACCTCAAACATCTGGATGGCGCCGCTTCGCTCGCGCCCCCCCCGGAGCTGAAGCTCGCTTCCGATTTCACCGCGCTCCCCGCCCCGGGCTGGATCGGGATCGAGGTCGACTTCAAGCTCGAAACGCCGTGGTATTCCAGGGATGACCGGCGCTTCCACGTTTTGGACAACCCGGTGCGTAAGGACCGCGTCTTCGGCGTGCCCTTCATGGCGGCGGCGAGCTGGAAGGGACTCCTCCGCTGGGCCTGCAGGATGCGTGCGGGTCTGCTCGAGCACCTGGCGTCGCAGGGCGGCAAGCTGGCCGGGTGGGACGAGCCCGAGTGGATCGTGCACCTGCTCGGCAACGAGAAGGGTGAAGGCGAGTCGTTCCAGCGTGGTGCGTTGGCGTTTTACCCGACGTGGTTCGACCGGCTCGGCTTTGAGGTCATCAACCCGCACAGCCGCCGGACGCGGGCGGGCACGCAGCCCATCCACTACGAGGTCGTACCGCCGGGCGCGACCGGCGTCCTGCAGCTACTGTACGCACCGTTCGTCGGCCGAACCGCCCAACCTGCCGGTCACGGGCTGATTGATCTGATCGGCTCCATCGAGGACCTGCTCGAAACGTACGGCATCTCGGCCAAGCGCACGGCAGGTTGGGGCACGGCGACCGCCACCGCGTGGAAAGCGTTCCGGGTTGGAGAGCCCGGAATCCAAGCGGAGAACGCGTCGGACCTCGCGCGGCAATTGGAGCCCTGGCTGGAATCAACGGAGCGCGGCTATGGCTGAGTTTGCGCCCGCCGCGACACTCCGCGACCACCGCTCGCTGCTCTTGTCCATGGAGGCTGTGGGGTGGCTGCACATGACCGGCAAGTGCCGCCTGGCGTTCCTGCGCGAGCACGGCGGACAGGGGTCGGGCTACGACGACCTCCGCTGGTTCGAGAACGAGAGCCCGCCGTTCCCGTGGGACGAACTGCTGGGCTGGCTCAGGACGCGGTACGCGAACGCAAACGGCACTGCGCTCCCGTGGCCGGGCACGCTCACCGGTTTCCTGACTCGGCACCGGGGTCGGAACGCGGGACTCCTAGGTCTGCTGCAGGCGGGCCATGGCATTGCCTCCGGCATCGAGAAGAACATGCCTGCCGCGGCAGCGAAATATCTCCAGCAGGATGCCACGCACATGTGGCTCTCCTCGGCCTTCGGACGCCCGGTGCGCAATCTGCTCGCGGATCCGCCCGGGTCGTTGAGCCAGGCAGGCTGGGCGCGGTTGCTCGAGGAGATGCAGCGCATCCTACGAGACCTCCATCAGCTCGGCTCCGCATCCGCCACGGATCTCGGCTCGTGGTCAACCTGGCGCGAAGATGCCATCGGCGCCGGGAGCGTCCTCCGGCACGCGTTCGGCTCCACGCTCGCGGAAACCCGCCTCCCGAACAATGAGGTCACGCTCTGGGATCAGTCCTACGTCGCCGCGGCGCTGTTCAAGAGCGCCCTGGCCAGTGCCCTGCTCGACGGTAGGTCCTTCCCCTGGAATGACGCGGCAATCAAGAGCCAAGTCCGCTGGCGGCTGCTGACGGTCGGGATCGGAGCGGATCACTTCGAAGCGCGGGCCGTGCGCATCGGCGACTGGACTGGGGCACGGCTGGCGCTCGACCGCTTCTTCGGAGGCGTGCGACGACTCGTCGAAGTCGACCTGGCGGTGGGCTCGTTGCTCTACGCCGACGGCGGCGTACTCGTGTTCTCGTTTCCTGGCGAGCGCACTGATGGCGCTGGCGCTGTGGATGCATCCGGGTGGACGGATTGGCTGCAGGAGGCCGTGGACCAGTCCGCGCGCGGGCTCGCGCTCGAGCTGCCGCCGTATGTGCGCCTGACCGAATCGACGCGCTCGCTGGTCCCGATGACGCGGGAGATCGCGAACGCGCGAAGCGTTCTCACCATTCCCGTGCACCGCGCGTGGGACGTCACCGGATCCGGCGAGACCGGCCACGTGTGTCCCGTGTGCCTCGTGCGCCTGAACGGCGCGCCCACCGACAAGCAGAAGCCGTGCGCCACCTGCCGCGAGCGCCGAACCCACCGGCTCGATGCCTGGCTCGGGGGCGAGCAAGGGGACGACACGATCTGGATCAGCGAGGTGGCGGACCAGAACGACCGTCTCGCCCTCCTTACGCTGAGTCTCAATATTGAGCCGTGGCTGGACGGCAGTCGGCTGGATGCGCTGCGTACCCAGGCAGTGTCCGAATGGCGCCGTCACAACCCGACGCTCGGAGGGAGCTCCAACCCGATTGATTCCGCTAAGCCGTTTGCAAGCCTCGCTGCATACATACAGGGGACCCTCGGAAGCTTCGACGCGAACAATCCGGTGCTCAGGAGTCTGCAGGAAGGCTATCAGCACGACACCGGCTGGGAGACGTTCTTCCAGAAGGTGGTCGAGGACCGCGCGGACGCGCCTCTCTGGAACTCCCTGGATGACCATGGCAGGGCCCGCTGGCTCCTGCATCAGCTCTTCTGCAAGCTCGCCTCTCCTGGTCGCGTTCACCGCTTCTGGCGGCAGGCGGAGGGCTTCTTCGCCAACCTGCTGGCCGAATTCCGGCAACTAGCAGCGGCGGACGCGAACCGCTGCCGCGTGCGGCGGCTCGTGCTGACGCCCGGCGCAGACGGCGACCTCTCCGTGTGGCGAGACCGCGAGGTCTACAACGGCCGGGTCGGCGAAGCGCCGCTCAGCCTCCTCTACCGTGGCCAGAGCCAAGACTTCCTCACGGTCTGCAACCTGGCGCGCCTGCTGCGTGCGGAGGAGGACGGCGAGGCGCTGGTCCGGCGCTCGCAGGAAGGGATCGAGCTCCGCGGCGGCGACAGCGACCTGCCGGTCAGGTTCCGGATCGCGAGTGTGGAGCCCGCAGATGGCCGAGCCGGCGTCTACCATCCAGTCATCCCCCTGGAACTGAGCCCGTTGCGCTTCCGGGTGCTGCTTCCGCTCTCCGCAGCGTCGGCCTGCGTCGAGTGCGCGATCGGCATCTGGAACGACGAGATGGCCCGCGTCTGGGACCGTCTCCCCCTCCGCGCCGGCATCGTTGCCTTTCCACGCACGGTGCCGTTCCAGGCG
The DNA here is from genome assembly GCA_963708135.1 of uncultured Gemmatimonadales bacterium. Taxonomy (GTDB): domain Bacteria; phylum Gemmatimonadota; class Gemmatimonadetes; order Longimicrobiales; family RSA9. The sequence continues at coordinate 5,111,168 of OY970192.1, forward strand.
GTGATCGAGGCTGCCCGCTCCCTCGAGCATGCTCTGGAAGAGCAGCCGGCGGAGGAGACGTGGCGCGTCACCGAGCGTGACGCCCGCGACGGGATCGTCGCGTTCCGACTCGTTCGTCGCGACGGCGGATCCGAGCTCCGCTCGATGCCGGTCACGTTACCGGACGGCCGGCGCGATGTGTTCTACCCGTACTGCCGCGTCGAGGATGGGGCAGTGCGCACCGCGCTCGACTTCCAGCATCCGGACGGCCAGACCTTTCGCCACGCGCTCGACCTGCGCCCTGGCGACGGCATCGTCGTGGCGCCGTCCCGCATCGCCGGTGTCTTTCTCGACAGTAGCGCGCGCCGCTTCGACGAGGTGCAGGTGCGCCCGCTGGCGGAGTGGACGCGGATGCGCTGGTGGGCAGAGCCGTGACGGCGGCGGACACTGCGGTGAGCCGGACTGTCCGATCTGCACGGTTTTCGGCTTCGCCCGTGGCAACAGCGGCGGCTTCGCCGGGTTGGCGGCATTCAGCGACGCGCACGTGCTCCTGTTTCCGGTCGCCACGCGGGAGGGGCCCGTGTGGATCACCTGCCCGGGCGCGCTGCGCGGCCTGAGCGCGCTGAGCGAGCTGCCCGATATCAGCGAGAACGCAGTCCTCCGCGCTGGCAACGCCACAGGCTCGTTGAACCTCGGCTGGCTCGTCCTCCCCGTGAAAGGCCGGAACGGCGAGTGGGCGAGCGTGGATACCGAGCTCGGTGCGCTCGGTGTACCGGATCACGTTAAGCGGACCTGGGCGATCATCTCCGACAAGGTCTTCTCGCACGTCGTGAACAGCAATCTGGAGGTCCGCACTTCGGTCTCGATCGACCCCGAGACCGGTGCCGCGGAGGGAGGTGCGCTCTTCACCTATGAAGCCCTCCCGCGCGGGACGGTGCTCGTGTGGCAGGTCACGTGCCGGCACCCCGGGCATTTCCGGGTCGGAAAGAGCGACGTGAGTGCCGTTGCCGATGCAGGGGTGGTTCATAGCGTCGTCGGCGAAGGGCACGGCTATCTCGAATTCCTGGGCATCGGCGGGATGGGCACCCGTGGCATGGGGCGCTTACGGGTCCTGAATGCTGCGGCAGGCGAGGGAGGCACGTGATGGAGAACCTGGACCTCAGGTGCGCGGAGCTCGGCGCGACGCTCGCGGGTGCCCACGGCGTGGAGGAGAAAACCCTGACGGACGCGCTGGCGGTTCTTGAGGAGCAGGGCGTCTATGCCTTCTTCCTCTACCTGAGCGCGCCCGGAAGAAATGGCGGAGGTGAGGTGTCCCGAGCGTGCCATAAGTTCCTGCAGCAGGAGCCCAGCGACAAGGCGCTCCTGCCTGCGGGCGGCGATGTCCTCAGGAGCGTCCGCGAATCGCTCGCGAACGAGCTCGACAACCTGCTCCTCGCGAGGGACCTGTTGCGCCAGGCTCTGGTCTACGGCCGCTATCACGCCAAGGCCGAATCCCGGGGTATCCGGTGATTTGGAAGCTGTACCGTTGGGTTTGGCAGCTCGAAGGGCCCCTGTACGTGGGTATGGCGCCCGCTGGCGTGCTGAACCGGTGTCGGCTCTACGCGCCTGCCCGTGCGGTGTGGGGCGCGCTCACCTCTGAGCTAGCCCGCACAACGGCGACGGGTTTTCCCGAATACGAGGGCGTTGGCAGAATGCTTCAGGAGAGCGCACGCTTCACGTACCTCTTTCCGGCCGAGCCGGTCGAGGGTGATTGGCGAGGCTGGCTTCCACACTATGCCACCGAACACGGGCTCGAGTGGAGACGCGAGGACCTGCCGAATGACCCCGGCAAGAGAGTGCCGGACCGCACGTTTCGCCGCCGGCTGCTCGACACCCGTGCAGGGACCGCAATCGAGCCGGAGACAGACACTGCCGCCGATGGCAGTTTGAGAGAAACGGAGTGCTTGGGCGCCATGTGGCGGCGGAACGGAGCCGGAGGGGAGCCGTCTCCGGCTGCGCTCGTGGGCTATGTCTTTCTGCGTGACGGCGATGGTCGGTTGCGCGTTGAAGCGATCGATACACTCTTCCTGGGTGGAGACACGCGCTACGGGCTTGGGCGGGTTCGCCTGGTTGAGTGCGACGTGGCGAATGGGGTTTTCGGAAATGAGACGAGGGTCTCAGCGGGCACACCCGCGATCGTCAGCGCGGCCGTCCTGGCGCACGCTTCGAGCGGTGAGGATCTCATTGGTGCGTTGGAGCGGGTGGCAGGATGGGATCGACTGAAGGCGAGCAGGGTCACTCATTTGAGTAGCTCGGTCGCGTGGACGCCTGGTTCCAGTTGTCGCCACGGCGAACGGAGAATTTGGCGGGTGCGGGGTGACGGAATCTGGCAGCCAGGACAGTAGGGTTGTACCGTTCGCCTCTCAGACCGTCACGCCCGTCGGTGGACGGCGTACCCGAGTGACGCGCGGTGGTCAACCGGCACGCCGATCCTCTTCGACCCGCACATACCGGCACACATACACGTCTGAGGGTGATCCGCCAACGTCTTCGAGAATGACATGATCGACATCGACCAACGCGTACCTGAGATCGTACAACGCCTCACCCGCGTCAGCCGGCCGGACCGTATCATCCTGTTCGGCTCGGCCGCCATGGGCAGGATGACGGCGGACAGCGACATCGACGTGCTGATCGTGGAGCCGGAGGTCGAGGACGCACGGTCGGAGAGCCGGCGGCTCCGGGAGGCACTGGCAGGCCTCGGCATCGCGATCGACGTAATCGTGATCAGCACGGAGCGCTTCGAGGAGACGAAGGGCGTGATTGGAGGAATCGCGTACCCGGCGAACAAATACGGGAAGGTCATCTATGAAGCCGCCTGAAGATGTCAGGCGCGAGTTCGTCCGGGATTGGATCGACAAGGCCGAACGGGATCTCGGCGCCGCTCGGCACCTGCTTTCCGGGATGGAATGGCTGGCGGCGGGCGCGGCGTTTCACGCGCAGCAAGCGGCCGAAAAATACCTGAAGGGCTTTCTGGTCTGGCATCAGGTCGAGTTCCCGAAGACCCACGACATCGCGCGCCTGCTCGAGCTGATCGGAGCGGTAGATCGGCAGCTTGCGGCATCGCTGCCCAATGCCACAAGTCTGAGCGCGTACGGAGTGGATTACCGGTATCCGGGTGATTACCCCGAGGTGTCAGCGGCGCAGGCCCGCCAGTGTGTCGAAGTCGCGAGCGCCGTTCGGGAAAAGGTGCTTGGTCAGCTCCCACGCCTAACGGCTGAGGAGGAAGAAAGCCGGTGACCCCACTCCCCTCCTTCCCCGACTTCTTCCGCGCCCTCTGGACCTACGACCCGTTCCCGTGGCAGTCCATGCTCGCGGAACGCGTTGCCGCCGGCGCATGGCCGGCCGCGCTCGACCTGCCCACGGCGAGCGGCAAGACGGCGTGCATCGAGATCGCGCTCTACGCGCTCGCGGCGCAGGCGGAGCAGCCGACCGCCGAGCGCACGGCGCCGCGGCGCGTCTGGTTCGTGGTGGACCGGCGCATCGTCGTGGACGAGGCGTTCGATCGCGCGACGCGGCTCGCCGGGAAGCTGGCGGACGCCACGAGCGGGTCCCTGAAGAGCGTCGCCGATCGGCTGCGGGAGGTTGCAGGAACGGAGCGGCCCGTGGCGGTGGCGCGGCTTCGGGGCGGGGTGTTCCGCGACGACGGATGGGCGCGGCTGCCGTCGCAGCCGGCGATCATCACGTCGACCGTGGACCAGCTCGGCTCGCGGCTCCTCTTCCGCGGTTACGGCCACGGGCTGCTCGCGGCGCCGATCTACGCCGGCCTGGCCGCGAACGACAGCCTGATTCTGCTCGACGAGGCGCACTGCTCGGTGCCGTTCCTCCAGACGCTGCGCGCGGTCGAGCGCTTCCGGGGCCCGGACTGGGCCGAGGCCCCGCTGGTCACGCCGTTCGCCTTCGCGATCCTGTCCGCGACGCCTCCCCCGGACATCCCGGCCGAGTCGGTCTTCCCCGGCGCGGATCGCGCTGCGGCGCTGGATCACGACGTGCTGCGCCAGCGGCTCCGCGCCTCCAAGCCTGCCGAGCTCGTCGTTGTGAAGGCGAAGAGAGGCGCCGCCGCGGATCCGTTGATCGCCGCGGCGATCGAGCGTGCGCTGGGCCACGTCGGGGAGGGAAAGCGCCGGATCGCGGTGATGGTGAACCGCGTCCGCACCGCCCGCGATGTCGCCGAGGGGCTCGAGGACACGCTCGGCGGGGATGCCCATGTTGTACTCCTCACCGGCCGCCTACGTCCCTTCGACCGCGATGCGCTCGTCGAACGGTGGACCCCGTTCCTGAAGGCGGACAGGCCGGAATCGGCGGCCAAGCCGATCGTGCTGGTCTCGACCCAGTGCCTCGAGGTCGGTGCGGACTTCAGCTTCGACGCGCTGGTCACCGAAGCCGCGAGTCTGGATGCGCTGCGGCAGCGCTTCGGCCGTCTCGACCGGATGGGCACGGCCGGAACTTCGCCCGCCAGCATCCTCGTGCGTGAGCGAGATGCGGAACCCGGGAAGGCGGAGCCGGACCCGATCTACGGCGCCGCGATCGCGAACACGTGGACGCTGCTCGAGGCGCACGCGGTCGATGGCAGAGTCGACTTCGGAGTCGAGCCGCTGGAGGCGATGCTCGGCGGCCTCGAGGACCTGGGCCCCTGCCTCGCGCCCGCGCCTGAGGCGCCGGTGCTGCTGCCGGCGCACCTCGACCTGCTGTGCCAGACCGCGCCGGCCCCGGTGCCCGAACCGGACGTGCAGCTCTTCCTGCACGGGAAGGATCGCGGGGCGCCGGAGGTTCAGGTCACCTGGCGCGCGGACCTGGACCCGGAGCAGCCGGCGAGCGTCTGGATCGAGACCGTCGCCCTGTGTCCTCCCGTCAGCGGCGAGATGCTGTCGGTGCCGCTGTACCAGCTTCGCGCTTCCCTGGGCCACGGCGAAACAGCGCCGGACACTGGCGACGTCGAGGGTGTTCCGGCCCCGGATGAAGCCGCAGCCCGGGGCGCCCGACCGTTCCTCCTCTGGCGCGGGCGCGGCCGTGATCGGTCCCGTCGGACGCGTGATACGCGGCTGATCCGTCCCGGGGATGTCGTCGTCATTCCGGGATCGTACGGCGTGGGCACGCTCGGGCAGCCGCCCGTCAAGGAAGGAATCGGGCCGGACGGAATCGACCTCTGGGAGCGCGTCCTGGGGCCGGCGGGCCAGCGGTCCGCCATGCGTCTCACGCGTGCGACGCTCGCGCGCTGGTTGGGCTGGCGGCCGGTGGCGGACCTGCTCGTCGCGGTCGAGGATCCCGAGCCGGACCGGGATGAGATCGCAGCGCGAATCGCCGCGGTGGTCGCTGACCAGCCCGGGGGCGGCGAGGATGTTGCCGCGGCCCCCCCGCAATGGTGGCGCGAGCTGCTGCGGACCGTCCTGGCCGGCCGCCTGGAGGTGCACCCCGGGGGTGGGATCATCCTGTTCGCCCGCGCCAGGCCGAAACGCACCGAGGAGCCCGACCTCTTCGCGGATGACGATGACCTTGCGTCGGCGACCGGGGTCGAGGTACCGCATGACCTCCACGCCGATCTCGTCGCGCGGACCGCCGGAAGAACCGCGCGGCTGTGTCTCCCGGAAGCGCACGTTGCCGCACTGGAAAGGGCCGCGGACTGGCACGACACGGGCAAGCTCGACGAGCGTTTCCAGGTCATGCTCCACCAGGGAGATGAGCTGGCTGCGCTGCAGGCAACGGCCCCCCTCGCCAAGTCCGCGTGGATTCCCACATCTCCGGCGCACCGCCGGGAGATCCGGGAAGCCGCGCGGCTCCCCGACGGTTTTCGGCACGAGATGCTGTCCTTGGACCTCGCAGACCGGTTCGCGCCAGGGCTCGAGGGTGAGCACACGACGGACCTGTTGCTGCACCTCGTCGCGAGTCACCACGGACATGCCCGTCCCTTCGCGCCGGTCGTCTCGGACCCTGATCCGCCTCCGGTGATGGGCACGCGGCGCGATGTCGCCTTCGAGCTGAAGGCCGCCGAGCGCCGCGATCTGCCGCCCGCGCACCGGCTGGACTCCGGCGTGGCAGACCGGTTCTGGCGCCTCGTTCGGCAGCACGGGTGGTGGGGCCTCGCCTATCTCGAAGCCATTCTCCGGCTGAGCGATTGGTACGCGAGCGAGTTCGTTCCTGCTGAGCTGAAGGCTTCGGGCGAGGAGGAGGCCGCGTGACCGGCTCCGGCCAACCGACCACTGCGGTCGAGCTGACGGCGCTCGACGGCGCCAATCCTCTCGCCTTTCTCGCGGCGCTCGGCACGCTGGTCGCGCTGCATGCCGCGGGCGAGCGCAATGCGCGCCTGCGCTGGCGCGCGGGCGCGAGGTGGACGCCGGTCATCGATGCCGCGCCGTCGAGCGACCCGGACGCGTTCTGCGCAATCGTCGCGCATGCCCTCGAAGGACGGGAGGTGCCGGTGGACGCGGCCGCGGCCGCCGTGGATGCGGGCCGGCGCCACTCCCACGCGCGAAAGGCCCTCAAGGCCAAGCGGCAGGAGATCAAGGCCCGCGGGCTGAGAGGTGCGGAGCGTCGTACGGCGATGGAAAACGAGCTCACGCCGCTCGACCGCGAGGTCGCGCTGGCCCGTGCGGTGTGGCTGGAGGCGCTGCGCGCGGCCGTGGCGCGCCCCGAGCTCGCCGTGGGCGACACGATAAAGTGCACGCCCGAGGAATACCGCCGGTACGCGGATGCGGTCCTCGAGGGCTCCTCCGCGGCCGACCGCGACCCGATCGATCTGCTCGCCGCGTTCGGCACGGACGCGTGCCTCGCTCGAAAGGGCGACCTCATGGAGCCGACGCCGTTTCAGTTCATCACGGGCTCGGGCCACCAGTTCTTTCTGAGGACTGTCCGCGACCTCCTGAACGAGGTCTGCGCGGCTCGTGTCAGGGCCGCCCTCTTCGAGCCATGGACCTACTCCGACGAGAAGCTGTCAATGCGCTGGGATCCCGTGGAGGACCGGCGCTACGCGCTGTCGGACCGCAACCCTTCGGACGAGGCAGCCCGTACCGTCTGGATGGCGAACCTGCTGGCGTACAGCGGACTCGCCCTGTTCACATGCGCACCGGGCAGAGGCACGCTGCGCACCGTCGGATGGCGCCAAGTCGATGGCGACCCGATCCTGACCTGGCCGCTCTGGCAATTCGCGGCGCGGCCGGAAACCGTCCGCTCACTTCTCGCCCTACACGAACTGTCTGAGGAACCGCCCGACCACACTGCGCTCCGGCAGCGTGGCGTCACGGCGGTGTTCCGCTCGCGACGAATCGAGGTCGGGCACGGGGCGAACATCAAGCTGAACTTCAGCCCGGCGCGCGCGGTGTAGGGTTGTTGGACCGCTGCCTTGAACCAGGAGGCCCGCGAAGCGGCGGCGCCTGACGGCGCTCCGGCCTTCGTCCACACCTCTCGACAGAGAAAGCGATCAGCCGCTCGCGCGCCACCAAGGTCTACCTCGCCCATCCAGAACGCCGAGGTGTCTTTCCGTGGTCTCGCACGAACGGCTATCTTGCTGAGTTGCGAACCGCGCGGGCCGAGAGCCAGATGGAGGCATGCATGCGACGCGAATTTACGGCGGTGTTCGAGCGCGACGGCGAATGGATCGTCGCCTACTGCCCCGAGGTCCCCGGCGCCAGTGGCCAGGGGCACACCAGGGACGAGGCCCGCCAGAGCCCCAGCGAGGCCATTGCCCTGATCCTCGAGGTCCGGCGGGAGGACGGGCTGCGGGGCGTCCCGCTGGACGCGGAAGCCGAAACGATCGCCGTCGAAGTCCGCGATGTCGCCTGATGCTTTCGCGGGGACCCGACGTGCGCCGTGGACCGGCTGTAAGAGCATGGAGCCTGAATGAAAGAAATAGTGCCGAGTGAGAACGTCTCCCGGACCGACGCCACCATCCGCACCATGGTCAACCGCATCGTCGAGCGGTTTCAGCCGCGGCGCGTGTTGCTCTTCGGATCGCACGCGCGCGGTACCGCGACGCGGCACAGCGACGTCAACCTGCTCGTTGTATGCGACGAGATCGGACACAAGCGCCGCCTGGCCATCGAGATCGGCCGTGTGCTCTCGGATCTGCCGATCAGTAAGGACATCATCGTCACCACGCCCGAGGAGATCAGCCGGCGAGGGCACCTGGTGGGCACGGTCCTCCGTCCCGCCCTTCGCGAGGGCAAGGTGATGTATGAGCGATCCTGAGGTTCTGGCCGAAGTCGGCCGCTGGATACGATACGCCGCGGAAGATGTGCGCTTCGCCGGAGCGGCTCTGGGGCAATCCGGGGCGATGCCGCGGCACGTCTGCTACAATGCACAGCAGGGAACCGAAAAAGCGCTCAAGGCAGCTCTGGTTTTCGAGCAGATCGAGTTTCCTTTCCGGCACGATCTGGACGCGTTGCGGAACCTTCTCCCGCAACACTGGGGCGTGAAGACCGACCAGCCTGATCTCCGAGCGTTGAGCGAGTGGGCGGTCGAAGCCCGCTATCCGGGTGACTGGCCGGAGGCCACCCGCGAAGAGGCCGAAGCCGCGGTCCGACAGGCGCGTGCCGTCTACGAGTCAATCGCACGGGATCTGCGCGAGCGCGGATTTTACGATGCCTGAGGCGGCGGGTTTCTTCCGCGCGTGATGGCGCTCCCCTCCCTCCCCGCTTCCGGGCAAGAATCGCGCGCGCCAGCCAGTTGACATGCGGATAGCATGCTGACATGTGTTGCGCACGCCAAAGATGATCCAGGTCCGCAACGTCCCCGACGCGTTGCACCGCAGGCTCAAGACCCGGCCCGCCCTGGCCGGGATGTCGCTCTCGGACTACTTGCTGGCGGAGCTCGAGCGGGCGGCGGCGCGGCTCACCGCCGCGGCCCAGCCCAGCGGCGATGATATGCGTGCGCGGTTGGTCCTCGCGGGCCCCCGGTCGAGCCGGACACGCCGGTGGTCGAAGCGGTGCGGGCAGAGCGCGACGCGCGTTGATCGTGGTCGACGCCTCTGCGGTGCTCGAGCCGCTGCTCGGGACGCGGGCGGTCAACGCGGTGGCGGCCCGGCTGCTCTCGGGCGAGGCGTTGCGCGCGCCGCACCTGCTGGATGCGGAGGTCGCGCAGGTGGTGCGGCGCTACTGGCGGGCGGGCCAGCTCGGCGCCGCGCGCGCCGCCGAGGCGCTGGCCGATCTCGCCGACCTCCACATCGAGCGGCATCCACACGGCGTCCTCCTGACGCGCACCTATGCCCTTGGCGACGACGTCACCGCCTACGTCGCGCTCGCCGAGGCGCTGGACGCGCCGCTGCTGACGCCAAACCGGCGCCTGGCCGGCGCGGCCGGACACGGGGCGCGGGTGGAGGTGGTGTGAAGGGGCGGCGCGCGGCGCGCCCGAAGCCTTGGTGGGCAGGTGCCGCGGCTCACCGTCGGTGGGTCCTTTTACATTGTAGAGCATGCACGATGAACCGTCGGCGGGCGGCGGCGTGGCCGCGGCGAGGTCGCCATCGATTCTCTTGCGCGGATCCGGAACCGAGACTACCCTGGGCTGTGGCGCCGGCGTTCGGAACAACCGTCCGCGCCGCGCCCCCCCGGCCGCGATTCCGCTCCGACCCCCTCCGGACGAGTCGCTGGCCGCAACCGTCGGTCGCGCCAGCAGTGGCGCGGCCGGCGCGTGTCCGCCGCCTACGGTCCGAGCAAGAGTTCCGGGGGTGTAGGTCCGACGATGGACTGTCTCGAGCATTCCGGCGCGAACAGTGGTACGGCGTACGGGCACCGGTTGGCGGAACGCCAGCGGGAGGCGGTCCACGATTTTCGCGCGGGAACGTCGATCGCTTGATCGCCGGGATTTGTTGACCCCTGGAGAAGGAGAGAACCAGTGGCCGATGCGCTGACCCACCCGGCGCGAGCTTCTGGGTTGGAGCCCAGGCGCCTGCCGATTCGCGAGGGGTCGATCCAAGGCGACGCCGATCCGAAAGCCCGGCGTCCGGCGAAGAAGCGCCCAAGGGAGAAGTTCGCCAACGAAGCCGCGCCGCCGGTCCCACCGCGGCTCTCGGTTTACCGCGGCTCCGCGCGGCCGGGCTTTCTGAATCCCGAAACAGCGGCGCCCGGAACCGTGTTCAGTCCACATCCCCTCGTCCTGAGGCTGGAACCGGAGGGGCCGGTCCGCCGCGAGCTTGACCTGCCCCGCACGCTCGCGGTGGTGCAGCGATTCCGCGAAGCGGTTCTCAGCCAGAGTAACGGGCTGCCGGAGCGGATCCGGTCACTGTTGTCGGGCCATGAGCCTGACGGCGCACCGCTCGATCAGCCGCACCTCGCCTTCCTGCCGCTCGCGTTCGTGAGGCACTCGCACGCCGACGGCCGGTTGCTGGGCCTAGCCCTCGTCCTGCCCGCCGAGGTTACGCGCGACGAGCGCGGCTCAGCGCTGCAAGCGATCATACGCGTCCCGTACCTCGCCCTGGGGCGCCTGGGAAGCTGGAAAATTGTGCCGGAACGGCGCTCCAGCCCGCCGTGGAACCTGCGGCCGGATGCGTGGACCGCCTATCCGCAGGGTGCGACGCACTGGTCGACCGTCACGCCGATCGTCTTCGACCGACACCCGAAGGCCAAAGACCCCGCCGTGTACGAGCGCGAGATGGCGACCACGATCGCGGAGGGCTGTATGCGCACCGGGCTTCCTCAGCCGCGCGAGGTGATCGCGACGCATGTCTCCGCGCACGCCGGCGTGCCGCCCGCGTTCGCGTTTCCGAGGCTGAGACGCAAGGACGGCGGCGAGCGGCGCCACACGCACGCGATCGTGGTCTTCGACCGGCCGGTTTGCGGGCCAGTGCTGGTGGGGGCGGGGAGGTATCGGGGATATGGCGTTTGTCGCCCCATGATGGCGGAAGGTGTCCGCGAGTGACTGCGGCATGGCTGCACGCGGCGCTTGGACTGACGGCCGAGCAGACGCCCTTCCCCTGGCAGGAAGAGCTATTGAGGCACTTCCTGGAGGGGCAGGTTGACCGCGCCCTCGATATCCCGACGGGCCTTGGCAAGACCGCCGTAATGGCCATTCTGGCTTGTCGCACGTGCGGCTCGTGCCTCTCTTCCCCGGCGGCTCGTCTACATCGTGGACCGCCGAGCCGTTGTCGATCAGGCCACGGAGACGGCTATCGCCCTCCGAGACCTGGTCGATCGCGACGCAACATTGAAGGAGGCGCTCGGCCTTGGCGCCGATCGTCCGCTGCCGATATCGACCCTTCGGGGCCAGTATGTCGATAATCGGGAATGGCTGGAAGACCCGGCTTCTCCAGCGATCATCGTGGGGACCGTGGACATGGTGGGCTCTCGGCTGCTTTTCCAGGGCTATGGCGTTTCGCGAAAGATGCGCCCGTACCACGCGGGACTGCTAGGCGCCGATTCGCTTCTGGTGCTCGACGAGGCGCACCTCGTACCGCCATTCGAGGAACTCCTTCGATCGATTGCCGAACGCGGCGCCGAGTTCCGGCCAAAGCAGGAGAATCTGCGCGACCTGCTGCCACCTTTCAGGCTGCTCTCGCTATCAGCCACGGGGCGCAGCTTGGGTAGCCGCTCACTGACCCTGACGGACGCGGATCTTAGGCACGAGGTATTAAGCAGGCGGCTGAACGCGACGAAACATCTCCTCTGGAAGCCGCTCAATCCGGCAGCGGCAGAGGACTCCGTGCCCCTGCCGGATGCGCTGGCACGGGAAGCCTGGACACTTATCGACAAAGGCAGGCGCAGTGCACGGATACTCGTCTTTTGCAACAGCCGGACAGTAGCTGAAAAGACCAAGGTCGCAGTTCAGAAGCTGGCAAATCTCGAGTCGAAGCTGCGTGCGGAATCGGTAAACCTCGATACGGAGCTGTTCGTCGGCGGACGCAGGGTCTTCGAGCGCGAGCAGGCGAGAAAGCGCCTGGCAGATCTCGGGTTCGTCGCCGGCAGTAATCGGGCGCCGGAGCGTCCGGTCTTCCTCTTCGCCACATCGGCAGCGGAGGTCGGAGTGGACCTCGATGCCGATCATATGGTCTGCGACCTCGTCCCATGGGAGCGCATGGTTCAGCGCCTCGGTCGAGTGAACCGCCGGGGCTACGCCGAGGCAACAGTCGTGGTGGTCTTGGAGCCCGAGCCTCAACCGAAGAAGAAGGAGCAGGAGGCGATCCGAAAGGAGATAGACGGTGAGGATCTCGACGAGAAGGAGCAGAAGCTGCTAGGTGCCTTCGACGCCCGCGTCCGCGACTGGAAGAGCTATCAAGCGCCATTCGAGCACCTGCCGAGGCTGGCCGGTGCAATCGATGTGAGCCCCCGTGCGCTGCGCCATTTGAAGCACCATGCTGAAGGCGACCCAGAACTCCAGACGTTGCTCGACCACGCGACCACGCGGGCGCCGCTCCGCCCAGCCCTCACTCGCGCCCTGGTCAACGCCTGGTCCATGACCTCGCTCAAGGAGCACACCGGGCGGCCGGCCATCGATCCGTGGATACGCGGGTGGATCGAGAACGATCCACCCCAGACCGCGATGGTTTGGCGAACATACCTCCCAGTGCGTTCCGGCCCCCACGAGCCCACAAACGGCGAGGTCGAGGGCTTCTTTGAGGGCGCGCCGCCCCATACCAGCGAAATCCTCGAGACCGAGACGTCGCGCGTGCTTCAGTGGCTGGAGGAGCGCGCGAAACTTATCCGAAAGGCGGCGGACAAAGGGCAGAACACCACCGAGCACCCGCTTCCGCCCGCGCCGGATGAGGTGGTGGCGTTCGTTCTCTCTCGCGCGGGCGACCTGCGCGACAAACTGCGGCTTGAGAATCTCGCGGCCAGTGACGGTGCCGAGTCCCGAAAGGAACGTCGGCAGAACCTTCGCGAGGCCTTGGCTGGTGGAACGCTCGTGGTCGATGCGCGGCTCGGCGGGCTGAGCGAAGGCTTGCTCAATGATAAGGAAGCGTCTCCCCCCCGCACCGCTGACGACGGGCAGCCATGGATTGCCGAGCACGTTACTGGATTCCGCATCCGGCGCGTGGACCCGGACCAAGCTGGTGCACCGGATGACGGCTGGCGCGAGCGTCTGCGGTTTGCGACGGAGGTTTCCGAAGAGGGAGAGCCGAGACGCTGGCTCGTCATCGAGAAATGGCGTCACGATGCCAGAACCGAAGACGACCGATCATCGTCTCACCCTCAACTACTCGATGACCACCATTCGTATGCCGAGCAGCGGGCGAAGGAACTCTCTCTACGCCTCGGGCTCCAAGCTGAATACGCTGAGATGCTGACTACGGCCGCGCGGATTCACGACGAAGGCAAGCGTGCTAACCGGTGGCAGCGTGCCTTCAACGCCCCGACGAATGGCCCCTACGCGAAGACGAAAGGACCGATCGACCAAGCGCTGCTCGATGGCTATCGGCACGAGCTGGGTTCTCTTCCCCACGCTGAGCAGGAGGATAGGCTCCGGAGCCTTCGCGAACAACTCCGGGATCTCGCGCTCCATCTCATCGCGGCCCACCATGGCTTTGGACGCCCTGCAATAGGCATTAGCGGGTGCGAAGACGCTCCTCCCTCCATCATCGAGGGGCGCGCGCAAGAAGTTGCGCTGCGGTTTGCGCGGCTTCAGCGGCGGTGGGGACCGTGGGGTCTCGCATGGTGGGAGGCGCTCCTTCGTGCTGCCGACCAGCAGGCATCGCGAGATAACGACGCAGCCCAGCCGCCCGGCATCCAGACATCCGCCGCGGCTCAAGTCATGTCAACGCCTGCGGCTGAAGGCCCCGAGACGCAACTTGCCATCGCCGCTCCTGCTCGAACCCGCGGGTAGAATCGTGAGGGACGCATACATTCCGGTCGATCTGTCCAATCCGGGAGAAGTATTGGCGTGCTTGGGTTTTCTTGAGGCGGCGGAAATACTGCTCGGTGGCGCCGAAGGCGGATTTGACTGGAGCGACGAGCCCGAGGTCCGGTTTTCGCTTCGCGCCATGGGCGATCAGAACCCATTTGCTGTCGTGCTCGGATATCTTGCTGATGCCGAGATCCGCAGCTACGCCCCCGACACGTCGGATACGTTTCCGAGCCCCACAACTGAGAGAATGGCGCACCCGATCCGCCTTTACGGCTCGGTGAACGAGAAACAGCAGTGCATTGATCTCGACCACTGGGCGGATGGGTCCAGCCGGAACGCCTTCAGGCTCTACTCCGGCAACCGTTCGGCCGCTGACATCGCACGTGCCATGCTCCTAGTGTAGTGTCTGCCAATTGAGTTGATTTAACAAGACTCCGAGCGTACTGCGGTGAGCGCCTCGCGTGCACGCTGGATCTTGCGCAAGATGTCCTCGCCTTTGGCTCGCCACCGGTACGGCTTGGGATGGAGCTTTCGTTCGGCCAAGTAGCTCTCAATGTCACTCACCAGCTCGCGTACGCTGGAGAAGCTGCCCTCCCGAATCACGTCCTGCGTCAGCTCTCCGAAGAAGCGCTCGACGAGATTCAACCAGGACGAGCTGGTCGGCGTGAAGTGAAGGTGGAAGCGCGGATGCTTCGCAAGCCACTGGGTTACGCTCTCTTGCTTGTGCGTGCAGTAATTGTCCACGACGAGGTGTAGATCGAGATCCTTGGGCGTCTCCCGATCGATCTGCTTGAGGAAGCGAAGCCACTCGACGTGCGTGTGACGCTCTTCCGTGCGCGCGATCAATTTGCCGTCGAGGTAGTTCAGTGCAGCAAACAGCGTGATGGTGCCGTGGCGGGTGTAGTCGTGGGTCTTGGTGCGAATCTCCCCGACGCCGAGGGGTAAGCCCGGTTGGGTGCGCTCCAAGGCCTGGCACTGGCTCTTCTCGTCACAACACAGGACCAGCGCCCTCTCGGGCGGATCGAGATACAGCCCGATCACGTCCCAGAACTTCTCCTCGAAGCGCGGATCGTTCGACAGCTTGAACGTCTGCGTCAGGTGCGGCTTGATCTCGTTTGCCCGCCAGATCCGGTGCACGCTGTCCGGCGAGATCCCGACCTCACGGGCCATTGTGCGCACACTCCAACGCGTGCACGGCTTGGGCGGCCGAGTCGCCCGCGTGATGACCTGCTCCACCTTGTGCGCCGGGATCGAGGGGCGCCGGCCCCGTCCTTTTCGATCCTTCAGGCCGTCCAGGCCTTCGCGCTCGAAGCGTTGGGACCACTTGTTGACGCACGCGGCGCTCACGCCCAGCTCCCGCGCCACCTGCACCTGGCCGAGACCGCGCCCGCGCCGCAGCACGATGGCGGCACGAAGGCTGTCGCGCTTGGACACGCTGGGCGCCTTCACACGCCGCTCAAGCTCTTGCCGTTCGGCGTCGGTGGTCTCGATCTTGGACACAGGTCGCGCCATGGCGCAAGGATACGCCCGGCGCCTCCTTGTGTCAAGCTATTTGTCGGACGCTACACTAGGGACGCGCGAGAAGCCGAAGAAGAACCAGGCGCTGGGAGACGTGAAGACGCGTGGCTTGCGCGCGCTGTGGAAGGAACAATGCGCCGAGCTCGTGGCGCAACCGTTCGACGTGCTTACGCCGGTGGCTGGGACGTTCAACTTTGACGCCCGCGGCGCATGGACCGGCATTGACGCGGGGTACTCGCCGAACGATCAGAAACACGGCGTCGCCACCTCGCCGACGGTCGAAATACTTGCCGCTATCGGCCTCGAGAACGCCCGCCCGGATGAGTTCAAGCCGCGCGAGGTGCGGTACGGAGTATGGGGTGTGCTCCTCCCGCCCGCCCTTGCCCGGCCCGCGCTTGGCGGAGCAAGCCTGCCCATCCCCATCCGACGATTCCGCTTCACACTCGATCGGCCGAGCCAGTACAGCAAGGTGGTCACATTCGCACAGGAGGACTGAACCGATGACTGCTGAAGTCACGAACGCTACACTAGGAGCGTGTCCGAGTAAGCACGCGCGCGCGTGTGCGCACGCGGGGATGTACACGCCGCCTTCGGTGATGTAGTTTGGCGGCAGCCCTTTTCGAGGAGTCTGCCGCGTGGCGAAAACGTTTCGTCCGTACGATCCGGATCAGCTTCTGGTGCTGCCACCCTCGCTTCGGGAGTGGCTGCCGCCCGAGCACCTGGTCTACTTCGTGAGCGACCTGGTGGACACCCTGGATCTCTCGCGGATCTACGACAGCTACGACGAGGAGCGGGGCTATCCGCCCTACCACCCGCTGCTGATGACGAAGCTCATCCTCTATGGGCAGGTGGTGGGCGTGCGCAGCTCGCGGAAGATGCAGCGGGCGTGCCTGGAAGACGTGGCGTTCCGGGTCGTGTGCGCCGGGGCGAGCCCGGACTTCCGTACGGTCGCGGATTTCCGCAAGCGGCACCTCAAGGCGCTGGCGGACCTGTTCACGCAGGTGCTCCAGCTGTGCAAAGCGGCGGGGCTGGTCAAGCTGGGGCACGTGGCGATCGACGGCACGAAGGTCAAGGGGAACGCGAGCAAGCACAAGGCGATGAGCTACTCGCGCATGGTGGAGGAGGAGAAGCGGCTGAGGGCTGAGGTGAACCGTCTGTTGGCGCAAGCCGCGGCGGAGGACGCGGAAGAGGACCGGCGCTACGGCAAGGACTCGGCCGGCGAGGAGCTTCCGGAAGAGCTGCGGCGCCGTGAGAGCCGGCTGAAGAAGATCCAGGAAGCGAAGGCGGCGCTGGAAGCCCAGGTCCGGGGCCAGGCCAAGGCGGCGGGCATGGAGAAGCCCGAGGAGGCGAAGCCGGAGGGCAAGGCGCAGCGCAACTTCACCGATCCGGAGAGCCGGATTATGCTGAACAGCGAGAAGACCTTCGTGCAGGGCTATAACGCCCAACTCGCCGTGGACGCCGAGCACCAGATCGTCGTGGCCGAGGACGTGGTGCAGCAGAGCAACGATAAGAACTTGCTGGTGCCGATGGTGGAAGCCGTTTGTGATACTGTAGGCGAGACGCCGGAGGCGGTGAGCGCGGACGCGGGCTACTGGACGGAGGCGGACATCGAGCGGCTCGAGTGGTACGAGATCGACGTCTACGTGGCGCCGGAGAAGGTGCGTCACCGCGAGTGGCGTGAGGGGCCGCGGAGCGAGGGGCCGCCGCCGGCGGACGCGAGCACGAAGGAGCGCATGCGGCACAAGCTGCGGACCGCCGAAGGCCGCGCGCAGTACGACCGCCGCAAGGTCACCGTCGAGCCGGTGTGCGGGCAGATGAAGGATGTGATCGGACTGAGGCACTTCCTCCTGCGCGGTCACGAGAACGTGCGCGGTGAATGGCGCCTCGGCTGCACCGCACACAACCTGCTCAAGCTCTTCCGGGCGTGCCGTGCGGGGGTGACCTCCATCGACGAGGTGCTCGCCGCGGCGAAAGCGGGGCTCCATGTGGTAGTGGCCCCCGCCTGAGCGCCCCGATCGGGCGTAATGCGCCCGGTACAGAGCCGGAGAGGCGCCGAACACGGGGCGTGGGACCCGGGCGCACATCGATTGGGGCCGTCCCGGTCCCCGCCTACCCCGGCCGCGACCGGCCCAGCGATGGTTCGCGGCCATTACGGAGACGGGCTCCTAGACGGCTACCAGGGCCGTGTCTACCGCCCATCCCCAGGGGTTCGCCGCAACGGCGGAAACACCCTTCTATGCCCTCATCCGGGATCACTGGAGTCCGTCCGCGCCCGGTACGAGAGATACCGCCGTCGGTTCGTAATCGAGAGTAAGGACAAGGCGGTGAAGGTCACGTTTCAGCGCCCACCGCGGCCGAGCTTGCGGCCGGTTCTCTACGGCAGTCCGCCATCGCGTTATGTCTATGAATTGCGTACTTCGAGCGCTGAGGCAGCCTTCGCGCCGTGGCCTTTATCTGCAGCGTCCCGGCTGATTGTCTGTCTTCGCGATGCAGCCGTCGAACGCCTCACGGCAGCGCTACCAACCAGACGCCGCGATATCGAACGCGTACTAGTGGGCCGCAGGCCTGACGGCGCGAACGCCGGTCCGACAGAGGAGCGAGTGAGAATCGTTCCCCTACCATCCATCGGGCATCCCCACGCTGATCGGGAGGTCCGGCGTGTAATCGTGGAAGTGCCGCCAGCATGTCCGCTCGGAACGGACGACGTGAGGTGGGCGTTCTCGGGCCTTGAACCGGTTGATATGGGCACGGGCGAGGTACACGCCGTGATCCTGACGCCGACGACCGACGAGAGCATGCTCATGCACTATGGTATCGGCGGCAAGGTCGACCCTGCACTCGCGTGGCGCACCGTGACTCCGGCGGCGCTTCCGTGGCTGCCAGTGGCCGGACGCGCGCACACCCGGCACGCGCCCTCTGGCGGCATAGAGCGCCGCGAACAACTAGAAAGTGCAGCCGGTGCCGTGATTCAGGCGCTTCGGCACGTTGACGTTCGTGCGCGCGTCAATAGAATCCGGGTCCAGCGTGAACCATTCGAGGGCAATGGTGAACGCGCCGGGGCGTTCGCTCCTGGCACGCGTTTCCCGAGGGAGCGCCTCTGGCACGTTCAGATCACCTTCGATGATCCCGTGTCTGGGCCGTTGATCATCGGAAATGGCCGATTCCTTGGGCTCGGCGTGATGAGGTCATTAGCGTCGGATCGGTCGACACTCTGCGGGTCGCAGGATGGGATCTGGTGAAGGCGCGAGATTCACCCATTTGCGTGGCTCGGTCGGGTGCACGCCTGGTTGCAGATGTCGCTAGGGCGAACGGAGAACTTGGCGGGACGAGATGACGGGATCTGGTAGTTCGACGGGTTTTACCCGTCCGTCCCAGACGTCACCCGGATCGCTTGACAGCGTAGCCCCGTGCCACGCACTCGTCGAACGGCACATATACATTTGAGGCTGATCCGGGATGTCCTCGCAAACAGCATGATCGACGCCGAGTGCCGCATAATACACGAGATCGTGCAACGGCTCACCCGCGTCAGCCGCCCGGGCCGCACCATCCTGTTCGGCTCGGCCGCCATGGGGGGGATGACGGCGGACAGCGACATCGACGTGCTGATCGTGGAGCCGGAGATCGAGGAAGCGCGATCGGAGAGCCGGCGGCTCCGCGAGGCACTGGCGGGCCTCGGTAGCGCGCTCGACGTAATCGTGATGAGCACGGAGCGGTTCGAGGAGACGAAGGGCCTGATCGGAGGAATCGCGTATCCCGCGAACAAGTACGGGAAGTTCATCTATGAAGCCACCTGAGGCTGTCAGGCGCGAGTTCGTCCCGGATTGCATCGACAACGGAAGCGACGTGGACGGTGGATCCCTCTCTGGGGCTCCGGTTCGTGGATCTCGCCGAGCGAATCGAGGCCTTGCTCGGTGTCCGGACCGAGGTCGTCTCACGCCGGGCGATCCGAGCCGGTCATTGGCCCGAGATCGAGAAGGATGTGATTGACGTCGCGTAGGCCGACGCGCCAGCGACTCACCACCCCCGCCGCCCGATCCTGCGGTCCTCCCCGGGCCCCCCAGACCCGGAGCACATCATGCCGGAGAAGGATCCCAAGCAGAGTCGACCGAAACCCCGCCGCTGGTCCTCGGGCAAGGCCAGGCCGCCCGCGGATGGCGACGGCGCGAGCCCGGCGCAGGCGACGGCGCCGCCGCCCGCCCCCGGCGCCGCGACCCGCTCCGCCGACGGCGAGCCGCCGGACCTCCTCCCCGTCCGCATGCTCAACGAGTTCGTCTACTGTCCTCGGCTCTTCCACCTCATGCACGTCGAGGGGTGGTGGGCGGACAACGTCTACACGGAGGAAGGCAAGCACGTCCACCGGCGCGTGGACCGCTTCGACGACGTGCTGCCGGCGCCGGAGGCCGCACCGAAGAAGGCGCAAGCGGAGGACGGCGGGGACGAGCCGCCGGCCGTCAGCCGGTCCGTGAACCTCGGGAGCGAGAGGCTGGGGCTCGTCGCCAAGCTCGACCTGGTCTCGACGGCGGGCGAGGAAGCGGTTCCGGTCGAGACCAAGCGCGGCCGGGTGCCCTCGAACCCGGAGCGCTCGTGGGAGCCGGAACGCGTTCAGCTCATGGCGCAGGGGCTGCTGCTGCGCGAGCACGGGTTCCGCTGCGACCACGGCGTGCTCTACTTCGCCGGCTCCCGCACGCGCGTGGACATCGCGTTCACGCCGGAGCTCGAGGCGAGCACCTTCCACTACCTCGAGCGGGCGCGGGCGGCGGCGCGCAGCACCGTGCTCCCCGACCCGCTGGACGACAGCCCCAAGTGCAACGGCTGCTCCCTCAGCGGGATCTGTCTGCCGGACGAGACGCTGGCGCTGCGCGAGGTGCCGGCGGACCCGGCGTCGTCGCCGGAAGGCAACGTACGCCGGCTCTATCCGTCGCGGGCCGGGTCGCTGCCGCTCTACGTGCAGACGCAGGGCGCACGCGTGGGGAAGCGCGGCGAGGTGGTCGTCGTGCAGAAGCAGGACGAGGAGCTGGGGCGCGTGCGGTTGAAGGACCTCGATCACCTCGTGCTGTGCGGCAACATCAGCGTCAGCGCGCAGACCGTCCACCTGCTGTGCGACGCCGGGATCCCGATCGTCCACCTCTCGCGCGGGCACTGGTTCCACGGCATCACGCGCGGGATCACGCTCCGGAACGCCTACGACCGCGCGGCGCAGTTCCAGGCCGCCGCGCGTCCCGAGCGGTGCCTCGAGTTTGCACGGGCCGTGGTGCTGGCCAAGGCGACGAACCAGCGCACCATGCTCCGCCGCAACGCGACGCCCAGGCCCGATGCCGCGCTCGCGCGCATGAAGCGGCTGCTCCGCGACGTCGCCGGCGCGTCCTCCGTGGAGTCGCTGCTCGGGCTCGAGGGCGCCCTGGCCGCGCACTACTTCGAGCACTTCGGCCGCATGCTCCGGCCGCGCGACTTCGATGCCGAGTGGGACTTCGCGAGCCGCAACCGCCGGCCGCCGCGCGACCCGGTCAACGCGCTGCTCTCCTTCGGCTACGCGCTCCTCGCCAAGGAGTGCACGGTGGCCATCATGAGCGAGGGACTCGACCCCTGGTGGGGCCTGTTCCACCAGCCGCGCCATGGCCGCCCCGCGCTGGCGCTGGACCTCATGGAGGAGTTCCGGCCGCTCGTGGTGGACAGCGCCGTGATCACCGCCGTGAACACCGGCATGGTCACGGCCAGCGACTTCACGACCGGCGCGTCCGGCTGCGCGCTGCGCGACGGCGCGCGCAAGGCGTTCATCAACGCGTACGAGGCGCGGCTGGACCAGCTCGTCAGCCATCCGACGTTCGGCTACCGCTGCTCCTGGCGCGCGATCATCCGCGTCCAGGCCAAGCTCCTCGCACGCTGGCTCCGGGGCGACGTCCCCGATTACGTCGGCGTCGTCACGCGGTGAGGCCGCCATGCCACGTCGCCATTATCTGGTCACCTACGACATCTCGGACGACAAGCGCCGCGACCGCGTCTTCAACACCTTGCACGGCTTCGGCAATCACGTACAATATTCGGTGTTCCTGTGCGAGCTGGACGCGCAGGACCTGGTGCGGCTTCGGGGACGCCTCGCCGGCGAGGTGAACCACCACGAGGACCAGGTGCTGGTGCTCGACCTCGGCCGCTCGATCCACCCGCTCGAGCAGATCATCGACTCGATCGGCCGCGCGCTCGATGTCCGGCCCCCCGCGCTCGTGGTGTGAGCCGGTCCGGCCCCTCGTGCGAGCGGCCCCGTTGTTTGAAAATCCGGGTAACCGCTCGAAGGTGTTGTCCCATGCGACGTTCCACGCTCCTCGAACCCGGTGCGCCGACCGCTTCCCGCGCCGATCCGAGGGCCCACTCGCTTTCGGGCCCGCAGGTCGGCTCGTGGCAGCAGGTTGGAACCACCGGCATCTCCGCGCTCTTCGGGGCGCGGCCTCATTGAAGCGGCGCCGGACCCCGGAGCCCCATGGGCCGCCCTCCTATCTCCGCGCTCTTCGGGGCGCGGCCTCATTGAAGCACAGACAGTTGGAAGCGCCGGCGTCAATAAGACGACATCTCCGCGCTCTTCGGGGCGCGGCCTCATTGAAGCTGAGCTTCCCTGCACTCGACCAGGTCGAGACCGTGATCATCTCCGCGCTCTTCGGGGCGCGGCCTCATTGAAGCCCGACATCCGCGACCTGATGGCGTGGGACGAGCGCAAGAATCTCCGCGCTCTTCGGGGCGCGGCCTCATTGAAGCGCGGCCTCAGTCATAGGCCATCGCCTCCCGCGCAGCGCTATCTCCGCGCTCTTCGGGGCGCGGCCTCATTGAAGCCAGCGTACGTCGAAGCGGCAAACGCGACGGCTTTGCGATCTCCGCGCTCTTCGGGGCGCGGCCTCATTGAAGCACGCAGGCCGAAGTCGATGCGCTGGTGGCGGCCGAGATCTCCGCGCTCTTCGGGGCGCGGCCTCATTGAAGCGAGGCGGGCGAAGGCGCCCAGCACGGCGCGTCCGATCATCTCCGCGCTCTTCGGGGCGCGGCCTCATTGAAGCGCGGCCGGGGTCGGGTCTACTCGTCCTTTTTGGCCAATCTCCGCGCTCTTCGGGGCGCGGCCTCATTGAAGCGTACGGCGAGACGCCGAGGTCGGGATCGACGTGACGACATCTCCGCGCTCTTCGGGGCGCGGCCTCATTGAAGCTCGGCAATCGACAGCGTTTTCGCGTTGACCTGCACCCCATCTCCGCGCTCTTCGGGGCGCGGCCTCATTGAAGCGCGGCGAAAGCGAGGACACGAAGACGTTCACGCAGATCTCCGCGCTCTTCGGGGCGCGGCCTCATTGAAGCAGCCAGCCACGCCCGCATGGCAGGCGCGGACCTGTTCATCTCCGCGCTCTTCGGGGCGCGGCCTCATTGAAGCGATCTCGTGCCCCGTGTGGGCGCGGAATTTCGCCACCAATCTCCGCGCTCTTCGGGGCGCGGCCTCATTGAAGCAACATCAGCCAAACGTAAGGGCGCTGGGGTCGGGCGATCTCCGCGCTCTTCGGGGCGCGGCCTCATTGAAGCATCCCGGCCAGCGCCAGCATCGAGCGGACCCGCCGCCCATCTCCGCGCTCTTCGGGGCGCGGCCTCATTGAAGCCCCGATTGCAGCGTTCGGCCCGCCGTGCGCAACATTCGGATCTCCGCGCTCTTCGGGGCGCGGCCTCATTGAAGCTAGACCCGGTGGTGGTCCGGCTGACCCTCCCACTCGGATCTCCGCGCTCTTCGGGGCGCGGCCTCATTGAAGCACATGGAGAAGGCGGGCAAGCGGGCGCAGAAGCTCATCTCCGCGCTCTTCGGGGCGCGGCCTCATTGAAGCTACCTGCTCGCGACGATTGAGGTACTCGATGCCACACCATCTCCGCGCTCTTCGGGGCGCGGCCTCATTGAAGCTCACCGGACACCGTCCTGCCGCAGCCGCGCCCCCGCCCATCTCCGCGCTCTTCGGGGCGCGGCCTCATTGAAGCGCGTACACCGTCTGGGACCCGGCCGCCCCGGCGAGCATCTCCGCGCTCTTCGGGGCGCGGCCTCATTGAAGCCACGCCTCCAGAGCGGCGTCGAGGGTCTGTCGTTATCTCCGCGCTCTTCGGGGCGCGGCCTCATTGAAGCGTGCTGATCCTGAGCGAGGAGGCGTAGCAATGGTGAGATCTCCGCGCTCTTCGGGGCGCGGCCTCATTGAAGCGGGCCGAGCACGAGCGCGCTCTGCACCGGTTGGCCGATCTCCGCGCTCTTCGGGGCGCGGCCTCATTGAAGCTCATGATGGCCTCCCGGGCAAGACGGGGATGTAGCATCTCCGCGCTCTTCGGGGCGCGGCCTCATTGAAGCTCATAGGTCTTGATCCTGAGCTTGATCTTGGCGCGCATCTCCGCGCTCTTCGGGGCGCGGCCTCATTGAAGCGCCGGCGCCCGCGGCGTGCTCATCGACGAGGTGGGTGATCTCCGCGCTCTTCGGGGCGCGGCCTCATTGAAGCCTCGCTCTCGAGACGCGCTACGCGCCGCTCGGCCAATCTCCGCGCTCTTCGGGGCGCGGCCTCATTGAAGCTCGAGCGCCGGACGACCGTCACCCCTCCACCGGCGACATCTCCGCGCTCTTCGGGGCGCGGCCTCATTGAAGCGACGTCGCCGTATCGCTCGCGTTCGGTGCGTACCTGCATCTCCGCGCTCTTCGGGGCGCGGCCTCATTGAAGCACGAGGGCCGCAACGGCATAGATGCCGCGGAGAGCGCGATCTCCGCGCTCTTCGGGGCGCGGCCTCATTGAAGCCATTAGTAAATCCTGTCGAGAACGCTGTAACGCTAGATCTCCGCGCTCTTCGGGGCGCGGCCTCATTGAAGCCGGTCACGCGCAAGCGCCCGGTCCAGGCCGACAACGCATCTCCGCGCTCTTCGGGGCGCGGCCTCATTGAAGCAGCCGTCGCCAACATCGAGAGCGGCAGGCAGCGGGTGATCTCCGCGCTCTTCGGGGCGCGGCCTCATTGAAGCATCTCGACGGCGCCCGGCCCCTCATGGGGCTCCATCAATCTCCGCGCTCTTCGGGGCGCGGCCTCATTGAAGCCTCGCCTCTCCGCAGCCCTCGACCAGTTCGGGGCGATCTCCGCGCTCTTCGGGGCGCGGCCTCATTGAAGCCGACACGATCGAGACGGCTGCGGCCGGGCGCTTCAATCTCCGCGCTCTTCGGGGCGCGGCCTCATTGAAGCAAGTAGGTGAGAAAGTTGGAACAGACGAGATGCAGTCATCTCCGCGCTCTTCGGGGCGCGGCCTCATTGAAGCGATGCACAAATTCTAGTACTAATACATATCAATATTCAGTAGTGTCCCGTCATAAGTCAAAGAGCTGCAACTGGTTACGAATATCGGCGTCTGTGGCAGCGTAGCCGGGTGTCGCAAGTACCTGTGGGAGCGAGACTTGCTCGAACGGACAGACGCTCAGGATCTGGAGCAAAGTGTAGAGGTCGCGCTGGATGTGCAGCCGTTTTCTCACGATTGCGACGAGCACGTACACACTGATCGCGATCCAGATTTGCGTCCGCACGGCGTTGGGGCTCGTTCCATAGAAGCGCTTGATCCGCAGGTGCTGCTTGATCCACTTGAAGAAGAGCTCGATTTGCCAGCGGCACCGGTACAGGCCGGCGACTGTGGCCGCCGGGAGGAGGAAATCGTTGGTCAGTAGCACGACCTCGTTGCCGGTGTCGGGATCCCGCGAGCGGATGCGGCGGAGCTTGTCCGGGTAGGCCTGAGCCGAGCGCTGGACCGTCAGGCGGATCGTCTGATCGCAGCGGAGTGCGGTGGTCCGGTCCACGGGATGCGAGTAGAGCCGGCGGAACTGGAGGTTGGCCTTCGCGCGCACGATAAACGTCGTACGGGCGCGGTGTAAGCGGTGAAGCCGTCCGAAGTCGATGTAGCCGCGGTCCATGATGTAGATGGCACCCGGTTCGGGCACGAGCACGTCGAGAATGCGCACGTCGTGCGTCTTCGCGTCCGTAATCCAAGCGTACGAGGGAATGCTGCCGGCCAGCTGCAGTAGGGTGTGCAGCTTGACGCCCGCCTTCGTGGTGCGGAAGTGCGCCCAAGGGAAGAGCGAGAGAGCCAGATCGATCGTCGTGGCATCGAGCGCGTAGGCGGTCCGGTCGAGCTCGAGGCCGATCGGTTCGTCCACGTAGAGCTGGCAAGCGCTCGAGATGAGGGGCTGAGCGAAATCGGCGTAGATCCGCCAGTCGCGCTTCTCGTTCGCCACCGCCAGGGTGTTTCGGGCCACACCGCCGCCGAGGCCCATGTGGTACAACTTGTCGGGCACGGCGCGGAAGCATGCTTCGATGTCGCGCAGGCTTTCGCGGTAGGTGAGCTGAGCGAAGGCCATGCAGAGGTACTGGTGCCAGCACGTGAAGCTGCGCACCCGTCGATCGCCGTGGTAGCGCCGGACGGCGCGGCGGAAGGTGTGCCGCGGCAGGTGAGCCATGAGCTGAGCGAAGACGGTCGGTCCGGTGTACATCGGCCACTCCCGGAGTGCAGGGAAGCGGCACGATGGACCGGGCAGAACGCGCGCTCAAGTCCGTGACACCTGCGAACGTGGCGCAAGCCATTGGTGTTCAGGCACTTGCAGCATCAGAAACATCCGTTAACGGGACAGTAGTGATCAATATTATCTCCGCGCTCTTCGGGGCGCGGCCTCATTGAAGCAATATCGGACCTGCTGGTCAGTGGAGAGGAGCACAAGCATCTCCGCGCTCTTCGGGGCGCGGCCTCATTGAAGCTGGCGTTTTGGCGATACGCCACATCGGGCGTGGTGTGATCTCCGCGCTCTTCGGGGCGCGGCCTCATTGAAGCTCCAGAAGCCAGCCCGAAGATTACCTCCACGCGCACCATCTCCGCGCTCTTCGGGGCGCGGCCTCATTGAAGCGTCTCGCACCGGCTCGCTGCCGAGCCCGGCGAAGGTGATCTCCGCGCTCTTCGGGGCGCGGCCTCATTGAAGCCCCTGGCCAGGCTGACGGGCGGCCGGGATCCGTCGGATCTCCGCGCTCTTCGGGGCGCGGCCTCATTGAAGCCCCCATCGTCCAGACATGATCCGTGACGCCGGCCGCATCTCCGCGCTCTTCGGGGCGCGGCCTCATTGAAGCCACCAGTTCTTGAGCAGAACGAGGCGTGCTGCTGGGTCATCTCCGCGCTCTTCGGGGCGCGGCCTCATTGAAGCGAGGAGGTATTCGGGATCCAGGCCGAACCGCTACCCATCTCCGCGCTCTTCGGGGCGCGGCCTCATTGAAGCATGTCAGGGTCGTAGCCGACGCTGATGTTCTTCCGAATCTCCGCGCTCTTCGGGGCGCGGCCTCATTGAAGCCTCCCGCTCGACGGCGTGCTGCACTTCCTGCTCTGGCATCTCCGCGCTCTTCGGGGCGCGGCCTCATTGAAGCCGCGCGATGCCGGTGGACCCGGCCACGGGCGCCTACAATCTCCGCGCTCTTCGGGGCGCGGCCTCATTGAAGCGGCGCCGTCATCCAGCTCGTCTACGGGTTCGCGATCGCGATCTCCGCGCTCTTCGGGGCGCGGCCTCATTGAAGCCCGAGTGGGCATGCGCTCACGTTCGGGCTATACGCCATCTCCGCGCTCTTCGGGGCGCGGCCTCATTGAAGCGTGATCGGGCACCCGCACTTCGCGCAGATGTCCACGCCATCTCCGCGCTCTTCGGGGCGCGGCCTCATTGAAGCCCGCTGAGGCGGAAGCGGGCGTTGTGTGGCACGCCGTTATCTCCGCGCTCTTCGGGGCGCGGCCTCATTGAAGCCAGCCGGCCGGTGGGGATTGGTCGAGCCCGGAGACGCAGATCTCCGCGCTCTTCGGGGCGCGGCCTCATTGAAGCCGCGAAGGTCCCGCCGCTTGATCGACCTGGATTTCACATCTCCGCGCAGTAGTGTCCGGTTATAAGTTGAAGAGCGACAACTGGTTACGATCGGAGGGGACTTCGGGGGTGTAGGCCGAACGCGTAAGTACTTGTGCGAGAGGGGCTTTCTCGAACGCATAGACGCTCAGGATCTGTAGAATTGTGTAGAGTTCGCGCTCGATCCGGAGCCGCTTGCGGACGATCGCGACGAGGACGTAAACGCTGATCGCGATCCAGATCTGCGTGCGCACAGCGTTCGCGCTCGTGCCGAAGAAGCGCTTGATCCTGAGGTGCTGCTTGATCCATTTGAAGAAGAGCTCGATCTGCCACCGCAGGCGGTAGAGCTCGGCCACGGTAACGGCGGGCAGCGCGACGTCGTTGGTCAGAAGGACGAGGTCCTGCCCGGACCCTGCGTCCTTGAAACGCACGCGGCGAAGCCGGTCGGGATAGGCCCTGGCAGACGGGGGCAGCGCAAGGCGGATGATCTGATCACAGAAGACGCCGGTGGTGCGATCGACGGGTCCTGAGGAGAGCCGGTTGAACTTGAGGTTTGCCTTGGCGCGAACGACGAAGGTGGCCCGGTGCTGATCGAGTCGGTAGAGGCGGGCGAAGTTAACGTAGCCGCGGTCCAGGACGTAGATCGATCCGGGCTCCGGGATGAGCGCATCGAGGATGCGCACATCGTGGGTGCTCGCGTCCGTGATCCAGGCGTAGGCGGGGATCCTGCCTGCCAAGTCGAGCAGTGTATGCAGCTTCACGCCGCCTTTGCTCGTACGAAACGAGGCCCAGGGGAACAGCGACAAACACAGGTCGATCGTGGTGGAATCCAGCGCGTAGACGGTGTTCGTGAGCTCGATCCCCAACGTGTCGTCGGCGTAGAGCCGACGCGCGTCTGCGATCAGGCGTTGAGCGAAATCGGCGTAGATGCGCCAGTCGCGATTCTCGTTCGCATCGGCGAGCGTGCTGCGAGAGAGCGGCGAACGGAAGCCAAGATGGTACAGCTTCTCGGGGGCCGCCCCGAGGGTGGCCTCGAGGTCCCGCAGGCTCTCCCGGTAGGTGAGCTGGGCAAAGGCCATGGCGAGGAACTGGTCCCGACACGAGAAACGTCGGACCCTCCGGTTGCCGTGGTAGCGGCGGATGCACCGATCGAGCGCGAAGCGAGATGCGTGGGCCATCACCTGTGAGAAAACCGTGCTTCCGGGATTCATGCGCCACTCCGGCCGGGGGGTCCGGGCAGGATAGCGGCGCAGCAGCGAAGTTCAAATCGGTGCGGCAACCAAAACGTCGTAACGCACCACGTAGCAATCCGTTACGGCATCATCATCTCAGCTTAACCGGACAGTACTGATCTCCGCGCTCTTCGGGGCGCGGCCTCATTGAAGCCTCTTCATAGATAAATACTACTCTTGAAGCAAAGCCAATCTCCGCGCTCTTCGGGGCGCGGCCTCATTGAAGCAAGAACTGCCACGTCTGCCATGCGGGAGCACGATTCGAATCTCCGCGCTCTTCGGGGCGCGGCCTCATTGAAGCTGGTCGAGCCCGAGGGCCGACACGGGGGTGATCGTGTCATCTCCGCGCTCTTCGGGGCGCGGCCTCATTGAAGCAGGTCGAGGTCGGGCCCGCCGGCGAGCAGCGCTTCCGCGATCTCCGCGCTCTTCGGGGCGCGGCCTCATTGAAGCGGAACAGGCAGCGCCTAGCCGCGGACCGGGTCGTCCATCTCCGCGCTCTTCGGGGCGCGGCCTCATTGAAGCCTTGTACACCCGGACTCCTCGCGGCCCGGTCAGCTGATCTCCGCGCTCTTCGGGGCGCGGCCTCATTGAAGCAACGTGAACTTCGCCTCGATGATCTTCCTCCGGCTGATCTCCGCGCTCTTCGGGGCGCGGCCTCATTGAAGCCCGAACACGAACGTGATGTTGCCGGCGTTGCTCAGATCATCTCCGCGCTCTTCGGGGCGCGGCCTCATTGAAGCCTGCACCTGCTGGAGTCTGAGCACCTCCGCCGAGTCTATCTCCGCGCTCTTCGGGGCGCGGCCTCATTGAAGCTCGGCATGTGCCTCAGCGGCCAGCCGCCGGCCTCATTGAAGCCTTCCCCTTTCTTGTTACCGCGTAAACAAAATTGCCGGGGCTCCGCGCTCTTCGGGGCGCGGCCTGTCGTTGGCGATTGAAAATGTCCCACCTCGGAACGGGGACGAGCCTGAGGGCGTTTTCGCGGCGGCCTTGGGAAGGCCTTGCCGGCTCGTTCCACCCGCCCGGCACGCCGCCTGCGCCCGCCTCGCCCCATGCCCTACCGCCTCCTCCCCTGCCCGGTCTGCGGCGCGGCCGACGCCGAGCTCGTGGCGGACGGGGCGGCGATCCGGGCGGAGGTCGAGGCGCTGTGGGCGTTCCACCTGCGGCGGCTGCGCGACGGGGCGCCGATCGCGGAGCTGTACGACCGGGCGGTGTTCTCGCAGCGGGCGCCGCTCGAGCTGGTGGCCTGCCCGGGGTGCGGCACGCTGCGGCGGGATCCGGCGGAGGCGCCGCGCGACCTGGTGCGGGGGTACGCGGCGGAGGCGTTGGACGGGGCGGTGCTGGACGCGCTGCGGCAGGCGCAGCGGCCCTTCTTCGAGGCGGCGGAGCGGCGGCTCCGGCGCGCGCTCGGCGGGACGGGCGCGGTGCTCGAGGTGGGGAGCTACGCGGGCGGCTTCCTGGACGTGGCGCGCGAGCGGGGGTGGCGGGTGCGCGGCATCGACGTGAACGAGGGCGCGGCCGCGCACGCCCGCGGGCGAGGGCATGACGTGCGCGCGGCCGGGCTCGCGGCGGCGGCGGCGGACGGGGCGGCTGGCGGGCTCGACGCCGTCGCCGTCTGGAGCTGCTTCGAGCAGCTGCCCGAGCCGCGGCGCGCGGCGGCCGATGCGGCGCGGCTCCTGCGCCCCGGCGGCATTCTGGCGCTGCGCGTCCCGAGCGGCGCGTTCTACCGGGCGCTGCGCGGGCGACGCGGCGTGCGCGGCGGCGCGGCCGGGCGCGCGCTCCTCGCGCTCAGCAACCTGCTCGGCTTCCCCTACCGGCACGGCTTCACCCCCGCGTCGCTCCGCCGCCTCGTCGAGGAGGCCGGGCTCCGGGTGCTCCACGCCCGCGGCGACGCCCTGGTCCCGACGTCCGGCCCCTGGACCCGCCCGTGGGCCGCCGCCGAGCAGCGCCTCGCCCGCTCCGCCCTCCGCCTCGCCCCCACCCGCCTGTCGCCGTGGCTGGAGCTGTACGCCCGCAGATGAGCCACGGCGAAGCCCGTGGCCGCGCCCCCACCCGCCGTCCGCCTTCGCTTTCGGCAGTCACCCGCTGCCCCTGCCCGCGCCCGAAGCTTGCGGACCCGGCCCGCCGGGAAGGGGTATCCTGACCACTTCACCCACACCCACGGAGCCAGAACGTATGCCAAGGATATTCCCCCGCCGGCTGCTTCCGGCCGGCCTTCTCCTCGCCCTGGCCGCGTGCGCGCCGGGCGCCACGAGCGGCCCGGCCACGCCGGCGCCGAGGCCCGCCGCGTCCGCGAAGCCGGCCGGAGCCGTGAAGCCGGCGCAGGCGACGGCGCCCACGCAGCCCGCCACCGCCCCGTCGTCGGCCGCGGCGAGCGCCGCGCCGGCGGCGGCGACGAACGACTGGTGGAAGCTGGACGAGACGGCGGACCACGTGGCGGGGATCTCGCTGGACCGTGCGTACCGGGAGGTGCTGGCGGGGCGGCGGCCGGCGCGCAGCGTCGTCGTCGCCATCATCGACTCGGGCGTGGACACGACGCACGAGGCGCTGCGCGGGCACCTGTGGACGAACCCGAAGGAGGTGGCGGGCAACGGGAAGGACGACGATGGCGATGGTTTCGTGGACGACGTGCGCGGCTGGGACTTCATCGGCGGCGCGAACGGGGACGTGGACCACGACACCTTCGAGCTGACGCGGCTGTACGTGCGGGACAGCGTCCGCTTCGCGGGCGCGAAGCCGGAGGCGCTCTCGGGGGCGGACAGGGCGGAGTACGCGCGCTACGGCGAGCTGCGTCAGAAGCTCGTGGCCAAGCGCGGTGAGGCGGAGCAGACGCTGCACCAGATCGAGGGGATCGAGCAGGCGCTCTCGCAGGCGACGGCGCTGCTCACGCCGGCGCTGGGCGGCGACTCGATCACGGCCGAGCGGGTGCGGGCGCTGTCGAGCCCGGACCCGAACGTGCAGCAGGCGCGCGCGCTCTATCTCCGGGCCGCGGACGCCGGGATCACGCTGGCCATGGTGGCGGATGGGAAGAAGTCGTACGAGTCGCAGCTGAAGTACGGCTACAACCCGTCGTACGACCCGCGCTCGGTGGTGGGCGACGACTACTCCGATCCCACCCAGCGCCACTACGGCAACGCCGACGTGCAGGGGCCGGACCCGCTCCACGCCACGCACGTGTCGGGGATCGTGCTGGCGGAGCGCGAGCCGGCCATCGCGGGCGAGGCGGCGCCGGACATCCGGATCATGAGCGTCCGCACGGTGCCGGACGGCGACGAGCGCGACAAGGACGTGGCCAACGCGATCCGCTTCGCGGTGGACCACGGCGCGGACGTGATCTCGATGAGCTTCGGCAAGGCGTACTCGCCGTACAAGGCGGAGGTCGATTCGGCGGTGGCGTACGCGGACGCGCACGGGGTGCTGATGGTGCACGCCGCGGGCAACGACGGCGAGGACCTCGCGACGAGTCCGGACTTCCCCTCGCCGAGCTACCTGGCGGGCGGCGAGGCGAAGAACTGGATCGAGGTGGGCGCGTCGTCGTGGAAGGGGCTCGACGAGCTGGCGGCCGGCTTCAGCAACTACGGCGCGGACCGCGTGGACGTGTTCGCGCCCGGCGTGGACATCTACTCGTCGCTGCCGGGCGGGAAGTACGGCAAGGAGAGCGGCACGAGCATGGCCACGCCGGTGGTGAGCGGGCTGGCGGCCGTGATGATGGCGTACTTCCCCACGCTGAAGGCGCCGGACGTGAAGCGGATCATCCTCGAGACCGCGTCGCCGTACCGCGACCAGCAGGTGGTGAAGCCGGGCACGAAGGACGAGACGACGACGTTCGGCTCGCTCTCGCGCACGGGCGGCGTCGTGAACGCGTACGAGGCGCTGAAGGCCGCGGCCCGCGAGGCGGGTCGGCCGGCGAGCTGAGGCATGAACGCGACCGACGCCATCCACGCCCGGCGCTCGATCAAGCGCTTCACGGACCGCCCGGTCACCCGCGAGGAGATCGAGCGGCTGCTCGAGGCGGTGGTGCGCGCGCCGAACCATCGCATGACGCAGCCGTGGCGCTTCCTCGTGCTGGGCCCGGCCGCGCGCCGCCGCTACGGCGAGGTGCTGGGCGGGCGCAAGGCGCGGAAGGTGGAGGACCCCGAGGCGGCCGCGATGGTGCGCGAGAAGGTCGCGTCCGAGCAGGCGGCGCTGCCGGCGATGCTCGGCGTCGTCATCCGGCAGGACGAGAATCCGGAGATCCGGCAGGAGGACTACGCGGCCGCGATGATGGGGGTCGAGAACCTGGCCCTGGCCGCGGTCGAGATGGGGCTCGGCACGCATCTGAAGACGGGCGCCGTGATGGACGACCCGGCCGCCCGCGAGCTGCTCGGGCTGGCCGGGGGCGAGCGGCTGGTGGCGGTGGTGAACCTGGGCGAGCCGGCCCAGATCCCGGACGAGAAGCCGCGCGGGACGGCGGCGGAGCGGACGACGTGGCTGGACTGAGCGCGGGACCCGGAAGGCGACGGGGGCGCGGCGTGCGCCGGCGGCGCGCGGCGGCCGCGTCGCATGGGAGCGCTCCGTGCTGAGGCTCCACGAGTACCGCTACCACCGGCCGCGCACGCTCGAGGAGGCGCTCGCGCTGCTCGCGGAGCACGGCGCGGGGATCCTGCCGATCGCGGGCGGCACGGACCTCATGCCGAACATGAAGCACCGGCTGTTCACCCCCGCGCACCTGGTCGGGCTGAAGGGCGTGGCCGAGCTGCACGGCATCGCCGTGGAGGACGGCGAGCTCGTGATCGGCGCGGCGGAGACGCTGGCGACGGTGTCGCGGCACCCGCTCGTCCGGGAGCACGCGCCGTCGCTCGCTCGCGCCGCCGGGCGCGTGGCCGGCCCGCAGCTGCGCAACATGGGCACCATCGGCGGCAACCTCTGCCTCGACACGCGCTGCACCTACTACAACCAGACGTTCTTCTGGCGCCAGGCGCTCGGCTTCTGCCTCAAGAAGGACGGCGACGTCTGCCACGTCACGAAGGTCGGGAAGAAGTGCGTGGCCGCGCACTCCGCCGACACGCCGCCCGTGCTCATGACCCTCGGCGCCGCGGCCGACCTGGCCTCGCCCGACGGCACGCGCAGCGTGGCGGTGGCCGACTTCTTCGTGGCCGATGGGATCAACAACACGGTGCGCGCGGCGGACGAGATCGTGACGCGCATCCGGATCCCGCTGCCGCGGCCCGGCACGCGGACGTCGTTCCAGAAGGTGCGCCAGCGCGAGTCGATCGACTTCCCGCTGCTGAACGTGGCCGTGGCCGCCGTGGTGACAGGCGACGGCGTCGTCTCCGACCTCCGCATGGTGGTCTCCGCCCTCGGCTCCCGCCCGCGCGCGGTGTCGGGCCTCGACCGCATCGTGGCCGGCCGCGCGCTGGACGAGGAGACGATCGAGGCCGTCGCCCGGCGCGCCTTCGAGCAGTGCCACCCGCTCACCAACATCATCGTCAACCCGGACTGGCGGCGCGCCATGGTGCCCGTGTACGTGCGGCGCGCGCTCGCGGAGCTGGCGGGGGGCTGATCGCGGCCGGTCCGGCTCCCGGGCGGCGCCGGCGCCGGATCCGGGCGGCCTCCGGGTTGCCCGCGCGCCTCACCTGCCGGGCGGCGCTCCGGCGGGGAGGCCCTCTCCGGCCCTGCGGAACTCGCGGCTCCGCCGCACCGGCCCCACTCCACCGCCGCTCGGACAGTCCTCGGACCTCCGAGGGCCTCCCCGCCTGCGCGATCGTTCGGCGGCCCGGGGAGGAGCGCGGCCGATGGCGCGCGTGCTGGCGCCGGCAAGGGCGCGAGGCCTGGCAAGCCGGCCGGGCGAGCAGACGCCCGCCCGGCGTCTCCCGCTCTCCCACTCCCCCACTCTCGCCCGAAGGGCGCGAGGCCCGGTGCCCTCCGCGCCATCGGCCGCGTCCCCCGCTCCTGCGTCCGTGTACCGCGGCGCCGGCCTGGCGAGGGCCCGGCCGGAGACGGAAGCGCCGGCCCGGGGTCCCCCACTCTTGCCGGTCGCGGTGGTGCGCGAAAAGAGCGCCGCCGCGCCCGGCGCCCACGGCACAACCGTCGCGCGGCTCGTCGTCGCCCCGCGTCCCCGCGTCGGGTGGCGGGGTGGGGTGGGGTTCCGCCGTTCAGCCGCTGAACGGCCGTCGGCGGCGCTAGACCGAAGTTCCAGCGCGAGATTGGTATTAACTTGTTGCTGCCGATGCGGTTAGCTCTGGCAGCGGGTGCTTCGGTTCTGTCTACAACCGGCCGGAGAGCCCCAGGAGCTCGAAAGCTCGGCGCTGCAGGGGCGTCGGTTCAGTGACGAGATCGAAGGTGGCCTCCGCGAGGCCGGGTGGGCTGCAGCGGTTCCTGGCGAGCGTGGCGAGGTCGGCCATGAGAGTGTGGAAGTCGTGGACGACCTCGCCGTTCTGCGTCCGCTTGGTGGCCGCCTTCTCCTCGGCGCCCCGGGAGCGCTGCGCCCGCGCGACGACCGAGGGGCGGCGGGCGCGGCCGGCGTCGGGCTCTCCGTCGCGGAAG
Source organism: uncultured Gemmatimonadales bacterium (assembly GCA_963708135.1). Lineage (GTDB taxonomy): Bacteria > Gemmatimonadota > Gemmatimonadetes > Longimicrobiales > RSA9. The sequence goes on from OY970192.1 coordinate 5,146,109, forward strand.
AGGAGCGGAGCGAGGGCGCCCTGCATGTGCCAGAGGACATAGTAGGCCAGCATGCAGAGGAAGACGTGCGCGCGGACCCGGTCCGGGAGCCGGTGGTGAATCGGCCGCACCTCGAGGTCCACGGTTTTGAAACTGCGGAAGGCGCGCTCGATCCGGGCGAGATCCTTGTAGGCCTGGACGGCTGCCTCGCTGCCCAGCATGTCCGCGGGCACGCTGGTGCGGATCACGTAGACGCCGTCGAGGCTCGCTTCGCCCTCGATGCGCTCGGTGTTGCGGCGAAAGGTGAAACTCTCGTCGGTGATCTCGTAGTAGAAGTGCTTGCCCATCTTGTAGCGGCCGAGCACCCGGCCCACCCGGATCCCGATGGTGTCTTTGCCACGGAGCGGTCGGCGTTCGCGCAGGGTGGCCTTGCGGATCTTCTCCAACTCCCGCTCCGTACAGGCGAGCAGTTCGGCTCGCTTGCGCGCCCGCTCCTCGGCCAGGAAGGGATTCTTGCAGGCGATGAGCCGCTCTCCCGGGTGGTCTGCCGAGGTGATCTCAAAGAGGTCTTGCTCGTCGAAGAGCGAGAGCTGAAGCACCTCTTCCTCGACGAGGCTCGCAATGGCGGGAGCGCGCAGCGCACTGATCCAATCCAGCCCCTCCACCGGCCGCAGTTCGTCGCGGATGCGCGCCTCGGTGAGGAGCCCCCGGTCCGCCACAAACACCACCCGCCTCAGTCCGAAGCGGTCGCGCACCTTGTGGATCGCCGCGGCAAGCGTGGTCGGATCCGCCGTGTTGCCGGGGAACACCTCCACGGCCACCGGACAGCCGTCGCCGGCGCACAACAGCCCGACCACGATCTGCAGCTTGTCTTTCTTCCCGTCGCGGCTGTGGCCGAGCTTGGCCAACGGGCAGCTGCGCCCTTCGAAGTACGTGGATGTCACGTCGTAGAGGAGCAGCGTGCCCTCCTTCAAGTGCCGCTCGGCCAGTGTGCGCTCGATCCGCCCCTGCCGCTGCCCCAGCCAGTCCAGCGCCGGATAGAGATCGTCCGCCGTAACCTCTCCCAGCTCGAGCACCTCCCCGAGCGTCGAGGTGGCCGTCGCCCGGGCCAGCCGGCGGGCGGTGGCCAGCTTCGAGGAAGGCTCCAGGATCCGGGAGACGATCATGCCCACCACCCGGTCCCGCTCGGGCGTGCGCCGGCTCGAGAGCAGCCGCTCGAGCCCCAGCTTCCGAAGCGTTCCCAGCACGGCCACCACATGCCCGTGCGGCAGGGTCCGCAGAACCCGCACACCCGCCTCCTCGGCGGGCACGAAGCGCTCGCCCCGCAACGCCCTCCGCACGAGCTCGATCACCGCGGGCGGCAGGTGCGAGATGTTGCCGACGGTCTCGTTCTTGACCTTGCCGCCTTCGCGGTACGTGCGGCGCAGCAGGTGAGTGACGTAGACCTTGCCCTTGTAGTGGCGGCGGGAGGTGGCCACGTGGACGGGGCCGGACCGAGCGGGCAAGGGGCAGCTCCGGGCGCATGGTTACCGTCTACAGTACACATGAAGCTACAGATTGGGGTGCACCCATGTCAATGGTCTTGATAGCTTCACGTTAGTGACTACATCCTGCAGCGCGAAATGGGGCTCAACCCCTTGCCCACCAAAGGATTGCACCCCTATCGTCCGGCGGAACTTCCGCCTAGAGCAGGCCGCGCTCGCCGGCCAGCGCGATGATCCGACAGAACCGCTCGGCGGCGTTGCGCCAGTTGGTTTCGACGGCGCGCTGTGCCGCGTCGCCCTCGCCTGCGGCGATCGCCTCGACGAGGATGGCGTGCTCCTCGACGGCGGCGGACGATGGGTCGCTCATCATCGTCATGTAGAGGCGCTCGTAGCGCTCCGCCTGGGGCTTCACCGCCCGGTGCAGGGCCAGCAGCCGCGGGCCGGCGGCGCGCTCCACGAGCGCCCGGTGGAAGGCAATGTCGAGCTCGTTTGCGCGCGGCGCGTCGGACCGCCCGTGCTGCAGGGCGGCGGCGAAACGGTCGTTGGTTTCGCCCATCTCGGTGCTCAGCGCCTGGCGTTCGGCCGGGTCGAGCGCGGCGGCGGAGCGCGCGGCCACGCCCTCGAGCGAGCCCAGGATCGCGAAGATCTCGCGGACGTCGTCCATGGTGAGCGGCGCGACGCGAGCCCGGGAATACGTCCCGATCAGCACCGTCGTGACGAAGCCGGCGTGCTCGAGGCGCTGGAGCGCGGCGCGGACGTGGGAGCGGCTCAGCCCGAGCTGGCCGGCGAGCTCGCTCTCGATCAGCGTCGCGCCCGGCGCCAGCCGGCCCTCGACGATCCAGTCACGGATCCGGTCGTACGCCTGCCGGGCGAGACGCCTGCGAGGTCCGCCGCTGGATTTCGGCATCGGTCAACTGACGGGCGGCTTGGTCTCCTCGATCGACAGCCTGACGAGCTGCATGAACTTCTGGCGCGGGTTGCGGCCGCGCGGCGTCTGCGTGAAGATGAGCCCGATGACGTCGTTGGCCGGATCCACCCAGGCGAAGGTGCCGTCGGAGCCCCCGTGGGAGTAAATCCCGTCCTCGCCGATCATCCAGCCGTAGCCGTAGCCGGGCCCGCCGGCCGGGGTTTGCCGCGACGTCATGAGCTGCACGGTCTCCGGCTTGAGCAGCCGGCTGGTCCCGTAAATCCCGCCGTTCAGGAAGGTCTGGAGGAAGATCGCGTAGTCCCACGCGGTCGAGATCAGGCCGCCGGAGGCGCGCACGAACGGCACCTGCGGCGGATCGCCAGGTGTCCATCCCGCCACCCACTGGCCGTTCTTCCGCTCGTAATAGACGGCGCCCATGCGCTGGAGCTTGCCGTCGAGCTTCTCGGCGACCTCCCAGTTGTAGGTGTCGACCATGCCGAGCGGGCGGTAGACCTCGTCGTGGAGGAAGTCGGCGAGCGGCCGGCCGGACGCGATCTCGACCAGCGCCCCCAGCGTGTTGAAGCCCGGATTGCTGTAGCTGTAGGAGGTGCCGGGCGTGACGGCCGCCCCGACATCGCCGAAGCGCGCCACCTCGAGCTGCAGCGTCGGGGCGTCCGGATGCTCCGCGGACTTCGTCATGTACGGCTCGAGGAACAGCGAATTGATGCGGAACCCGCTCGTGTGGCTGAGCAGGTGGCGGATCAGGATGAAGCCTGACTTGTAGTTGTCGAACGACGAAATGTACTTCCGAACGGGGTCCTCGTAGCCGAGCTTGCCGCGCTCGACCAGCTCAGACACCGCCGTCGCGATCACCGGCTTGGTGTTCGAGGCCATGCGAAACATCGTGTTCTTTTCCATGGGGAGGTTGGCCTCGCGGTTGCGCAGGCCGACCGCCTCTTGGAGCACGACCTTGCCGTGGCGGGCGACGAGAACGACCGCGCCGACGAGGTCGCCACGCGCGACCGCCTCCCGGTACAGCCCGACACCCGCCTCGAGCACGGCGGGCGACATTCCGACTTCCTGCGGCGTGCCGGTCGTGAGTGTGACGCCCGTCGTCGGCGCCGGCGCGCTCTTCGTCCGGCCGCGGCCCTGGGCCGACAGCGGCGCGACTTGCAGGGCGAGCAGGACGAGGGCGAGCGTGACGAATCGGCCCCAACAGAACGGCATGCGCACACCCGTGAGCCTGCCGGCGGGCGGCCGCACCGCGACCCGTGATCCCGTGATCTCGTTCATGTCTCTCCGTTCGGGCGAAGGGGGTATGGCGCCGGCCACCACGCGGCCGGCTCGCCTAGCCATTCAGGTTCGGGTTGGTGCCACGCTCGACGTCCGGCAGCTTGAGGCACGTGGTCGAGCCGTACGGCACCCCGGTGTGGTCGACGCCGTTGGGGTCGATCGAGCCGGGCTCGCCCTTGTACGGCACGGCCCACTCTGTGTCGCGGAAACGGAAGTGGTCGTTGAACCGGTTACCGCCTTCGAGGAAAAGCTCGCGCCGCCGCTCCTCGATCACCTGGCGCACGACCTCGCTCTGGGTCGCCGTGCCGGCGGCGTCGTAGCCGGGGATGCCGGCGGCGGCGTGCAGGTCGTTGATGATGCCACGCGCCGTCGTGAGATCGCCGCTACGCGCGGACGCCTCGGCGAGGATGAGCTGCGTCTCTTTGTAGGACGTCACCGGGACGGCTTCCGCGCGCGAGGTGGCCTTGTTCGCCGGATACCAGAACACCGTGGCGTTGTCGTTCGACACCTTGTTCGCGGTGGTCACCTCGACGCGCGGGTCCGGCACGCCTTCCCAGCGCACGTCGCGGTAGTCCGGGGCAATGGACGCGTTCCGGCCGTAGGTGGCGCATGTCAAGTTCGCGCACAGCTGGTTGTAGCGGCGCGAAGCCGTCTCGTCGCGCGTGGCGTTCTTGACGTAGCCGGCGGGCACGAGGGACGCATCCGCAATGGCGCCCGGGAAGTCCTTCAGGTCGAGGCGGATGCGGGCCCGGCCCGCAAGCGCCATGTTCTGGATGTCGGCCAGGTTGGCCTGCCTGGCGAGCGCGAGGCCCTCGGTGAACCTGGTCTCGGCCAGCCTCATCACCTCCTCGCGCGTCATCAGCGGGCCGTTGTCGACCGCCATCTCGCAGAAGCCCTCGGCGAGGGCGAGCAACGCGTAGGCGCCGTAGACCCGGACCGTGGCCAGGTCCTTCGTCTTGTCGGGCACTGCAGCATCCGGGAAGTTCGAGATGCGGTTGTAGATGTCCTCGGCCTGGAAGCGCGCGATGTGCAGCGGGCTGTACATGCCATAGGGCGATTCGCAGCCGGAGGTCGAATAGCTGGCGTCGGACGAGTCGATGCGCCGGGTGCCCCAGTTGCGCTGGTTGAGGTTGCCCGACGCCTGGATGAACTCGTCGGAGAGGAGCGCGGTTCCGGCGACGTAGCTCGCCCACGCGCACTCGAAGTCCGCGATGACGCTCTGCGTCAGGACGGGTGCCAGGGCCGGGTCGTTCAGTGCCTCGTCGGGGACGTTGCCGGGGAGGCGCACGCCGAGAAGGTCGCCCACGTTGCACCCGGCGAGGGCGAAGCACGCGAGCAGCAGCAGGGCCACGTGGGCCAGAGAACGGCGGGCACGGATACGCATGGTCGGATCCTCTCCTGAGCGGGCCGCGCGCGGGCGGCCGCGACGGGTTGCGGTCATCGTCACAGGGTCACCCGGATGGTCACGAGGAACCGCCTGAGCTGCGGCCACCCCTCCTGGTAGTATGCATTCGAGTCGCTGCCGTTGTCGCGCACCTCGGTGTCCACCTGATGGACGCCGAAGTCACCCCACTGTGCGCGCCAGATCGTCCACAGATTCTGCGCCGAGAAGGTCAGTGAGGTGCGCGACAGGCGGAACCGCTGGGACAGGCGCTGGGGCAGCGTGTACGTCGCCGACAGGTCACGCAGCTTGGCGAATCCCGCATCGATCGTCCCGGGCTGGCGGCGGATGTCGAGGATATCGTAGGCAAGGAGGATCGGGTCGTTGCCCTCGAGGATCGCGCGCTGGTTGCGGAAGGACATGAGAGAGGCCCGGATGTCGCCGCTCAGAAGCGTGTTGCCGCCGACGTAGTCGGCTTGGGCGTAGAGCTGGAGGTTCCGGAAGAGCGTCAGTGTCGCGTTCGCGGACCCCTCCCACGTCGGCTGTGCCGAGCCCCAGTAGACCTGCGGTGCGCCGGCGCAGGGTACCGGTGCACCGCCGCCGGGCGAGAAGTTGCTGCCGGCGATCCGCTCGCCACCCTCGCACATCATGTTGATCGCCCGCGGCGTCGCGCCAGTCCGGTCGATGTCCGCAGAGACAACGCGCGTCATGAAGATGCTGCCGAGAGGATAGCCGATGACGTTGTAGCGGCCGTACGGCGCGTTCAGCACAAGGGACGTGGGCCCGCCGAGGGTCACGACCTCGTTCGTGTTATGGGAGTAGGTGAAACCGAGATTCAACTGTGCGTTCCGCAAACGCATGACGTCCGCCCGAAGGCCCATCTCTAGCCCGCGGTTGGCGACCTCGCCGATGTTGCGGAACTGTGAGCCCGGGAAGCCGAGCGATGGCGTGACCGGAACCTCCACGATCGCGTCCTTCGTCTTTTTCGTGTAGTACGTGAGCTCGAGCCCGACGCGCTCGTCGAAGCCCGTCGCATCGAAGCCGGCTTCGAACTCCTCGCCGACTTCGGGCTTCAGGTCCGGGTTTCCGATGTTGTCCGGCGTCAGCGTGGGCGTCCCGTTCGCGCCCGAGGACGGCGCGTAGATACGCAGCGCCGCGAACGCGTCCGGCTGATGACCGGCCTTGCCCCACGCCGCGCGGAGCTTGAGCGAGTTCAACACCGGCAGGGACGAGAGGAACGGCTCGTCCGTCAGTACCCAGCTCCCGCTCAGCTTGGGATAGACGACGAAGTCGAAGTTCTTGCCGAAGGCGCTGTTGTCGTCGCCGCGCACGGCACCGGTCAGGAAGAGGCGATTCTTCCAGGCGAGCTGCTCCTGCACGTAGGTGCCGACCGTCTTGTTCTCCAGGAACGACTCCGTCCCGCTCCGGATCGCGCCCGAGGTGACCGTCTCGAGCGCGCGAACCGGGAACGTGCTGCCGGTCGCGGTCTCAGTGTTCACCTGCTTCTTGTAGTACTGGAGCCCGACGGCGGTCTCGAACGTCAGATCGCGGCTCACGGGTGCCGTCGCCACGGCGGCGTAGTCGATACTGCTTAGATTCTCCCGGTAGTCCTGGATGCTGGCCGAGCCCGTCCGGCTCGCGCCCACCGTCTCGCTCAGCCTGGACAGTTGGGAGAGCCGCTGCGTCGTCAGGTCCGTGCCGACCGTCAGGCGATGCGAGAACCACGAGAACGGCTGGTACTTGACGGTGCCGGTGAGGATTCCTCGCGCCAGGTCCTCGTAGCCCTCGTAGTCGTTTTCGTAGCGCTCCGGCGGGCCCGTCAGGTAGCCGCGCGTCGGACCGTTGACCCCGCCCGCTCGCCCCAGGCCCGGCTCGCACCCCGGCGACGGACACGCCCACAGGATCGTCACCGAGATCGGCTGCGCCGCGCCCGCCGAGCGATACCGGCTCTTGATGTAGGACAGCCCGACGTTCACCGACACCCGCTCGTCCGGCGTGTACGTCAGGTTCGCCTGACTCGTCAGCCGGTTCTTCCAGTTGTAGTCGACCGGACCCTCGTCCCGGTCCCAGCCCCCGGCGAAGAAATACGTCGCCGGCCCCGACCCGCCGCTCACGTTCCCCGAGTACTCCCGCGGATGCCCCGTCCGGAACCACGGGCCGTACGAGATCGTGTCGCCCGGATACTCGCCGGTCACGCGGTCGCTCCGCAGCGCGTTGAAGGCGACGATGTTCCCCGCCGAGTTCCGGTAGTAGACGTCACCCCAGAGCTTCTCCGGGTCAGGCAGCCAGTTCGCGCCTTCCTTCGCCATGAATTTCCACACCGGCGCGCCCGTGCTCCCCCGCTTCGTGATGATGTTGATCACCCCGTTGGACGCTTCCGTGCCGTACAGCGTGGCCGCCGCAGGGCCCTTGATGATCTCGATCGACTCGATGTTGCCCGGATCGATGTCGTTCATGCGCGACGGCGGCGAGCGCGAATCCACGCCCGGACCGTTGGTCGCCGTGTTGCTCACCCGTACGCCGTCGATGTAGAGCAGCGGCTCCGACCGTAGCGACAGGCTGTTCGCGCCCCGGATCCTGATGTTCGCGCTCGAACCGATGTCGCCGCCCCCCGACAGCACCGCCACACCGGAGACCGTGCTCAGCAACTGGTGCACGTTCGGCGGCGGCGCGAGCGCCACGGTCTTCTCCACGTCCACCGTCCCCACCGCGTTGCCGAGGGACCGCTTGAGCTGCTGCTGCGGCGTCCCCGTCACGACGATCGCGTTCAGGGTCGTCGCGCTCTCGGTCATCTCCAGCACCAGGTCCGTCCGTCCGACCTGGACCGTCTGCGCCAGGTCCCGGTACCCGATCATCACCACCCGTAGCGATACCGTCGCGCCGCTCAAGTCCGGGATCAGAAAGCGCCCCCGGTTGTCAGTCAGGGCCCCGCGCTGCCCCAGCACGACCTGCGCGCCCACGAGCGGTCGGCGCGTCACCGACTCCACCACGACCCCGCCGACCGCCCCCTGCTGCTGCTGCGCCGCCAGCCGCGATGAGCCCGGTACGAGCCCCACTAGCCCCGCGGTAAGCGTGATCCAGCCGCGAAACCGCGCGATCCCGTTCGGTCTCGATACGGATGCCATATCCACCTCCTGGTTGTGAAGGACGCGGGTGGTGCTGGCCCGGAAGACCGCTGGTCCGGGTCGGGGCAGAGGTGCGCCTGCCCCGGGGGTCGGGGCGGGTGCCGGTAGTGAGCGGCGGTGCGCGGCGGGGGCCGGCAGTTTTCCGCCAATTTGGTTCACGTTTTTGTAATGATTTGTGTATACAGAGTGCCACGAAGTGAATGAGGACGCAAGGGTGTTGTCCGGGGAGGGCCGGCGGGAGGGCTGCCGCGCGCTCCCGCCGGTGCGGCCGCCTACGGCCGCCAGACGCCGATCCCCTTCTCGTAGCGGATCACGGTGCCGAGCGGCGCCGACAGCTCGGCAAGCCGCTCGATGATCTTCCGGCCCGTGGCGGCGTCCGCCAGGCGCGGCGTCCCCCGCTGCGAGCGCGGCCGCTTCTGCTCCAGGTCGATCGGATACAGCTTCAGCTCGACGAGACTCTTGCCCTGGAACGTCGGCACGGCCACGACGCTCTCGTACCAGATGGGGCTGGACGGAAAGCCGCTGGTGCCATTGCGGAAGCGGGCGTCATAGAGGTCCTTCGCCAGCGTCGTCGCGGGCAGGTCGAAGCCCTCGTAGTTGTCGGAGGGCATCGGGTCGATCGTCTCGTTCTGGAAGACGAAGTTCCCCAGACTGTAAAAGATGGGGCGACCCTTGTAGATCTCGATTCCGCGCAGCTGGTGGGGTCCGTGGATCACGTAGGCGACGGCGCCCGCGTCGATGCACGCGTGCGCCCACTGGCGCATCCACTCGTCGGGCACCGTCGCGTCGTTGCCAGGCTCGTGCGAATGGCTGGTCACAAGCACGAAGTCGGCCTGATCTGCGGCGTTGCGCACCTCGCGCAGGATGCGCGCGGTATCAGCGGTCTCCAGCGTCTGAACGAGCGTGTCCGCCGCGCCGGGGTAGACATTGGCCCCCAGCAGACGAACCGCGCCGCCATCTCTCGTCGGCGCCCGGCCGCCGAGCGACGGCGCCATCTCCACGAGCCGCGCGAACGTGGACGGCCTGGCCTCGTAACGCCTTTGCACGCGCAGCGCGTTGAGGCCGGGGCGCCCCGGCACTTCCGGGCGCGCGGCGCCGGCGCGGGACATGTTCGTGAACGTCGTCGCCAGACCGATGAGCGCGATCCGCCCCTTCGTCGTGTCGAGGTATCCGGGGCGGCTCGCCCAGCCCAGGTTCTCGCCAGTGCCGGCGTGCACGATGCCCAACTGGTCCAGCAGCCGGTCCGTCGCGCGCATCCCCGCCACGCCGTAATCGGTCGTGTGGTTATTCGCACGGTTGAACATGTCGAACCCCATTGCCTTCAGGTCCGCCGCGGCCTCCGGCGGCCCGTGCTCCCAATTGCCCCCGTTCTCGACCTCGGGCCAGCCGTCGAACGCCTCCAGCCGGAACAGCGAGATCTCGAGGTTGAGCATCGCCGCGTCCGCGTCCCGGATCACCTTCGTCATTGCCGCGAACGCGGGATCGCCGGCGTTGTCGAACTGCGCGATGCGCCTCGTGATGATGGCATCGCCGGCGGCGGCCAGGCTCCAGCGCACTGCCGGACCGGGCACCGTCGGCTGCTGCGCCTGCAGGCCGGCCGCGGGCGCGAGCACCATCGTGCACACGAGCGATGCGGCGACGTACAGCCAGCGCTTCGACATGAGACCTCGCGGGATGAGGTGCGTGGGTCACTTGTGACCCGAGCCGCGCCCAGGGATCCGACGGCGGCGGAAGAGCCATGACTCCGGTGCAGGATGCGCCCAAGATACTCTCGGGCGGCCATCGCGCCATAACGACGTATCCGCGCCGTGCGGCTGCCCGACGGCGCCGCCGCGCATCCGGTGGGCCGCCTCGCATCCGTCCCGCGCGCTGCACCTGCCGGGCGGCGCTCCGGCGGGGAGGCCCTCTCCGGCCCTGCGGAACGCTCGGCCCTCCCCCGGCCCGGCCCCGCCGCCGGCCACCCCCCTGCCTCGCGGACGGCAGTCCTCGGGCCTGCGAGGGCCTCGCCACCTGCGCGATCGTTCGGCGGCCGGCGGAGGAGCGCGGCCGATGGCGTCGGTGCGCGGGCTGGCGCCGGCAAGGGCGCGAGGCCCGCCAGGCCGGCGGGGCGAATCGTCGTCGGCCCGGGGTCCTGCGTCCGTGCTCCGGGGCGCCGGCCTGGCGAGGGTCCGGCCGGAGAGGGAAGCGCCGGGCCGAGATCTCCCACTCTTGCCGGCCCTTCGCCACCGGCGTCTGGCTTCCGCCGCCAGGCGCTCAACGAAGCAGCCCGCACGCCACCGGCAGGGTCATGTACGCCGGCACGCCGGGCAGGGAGGCGACGCTGGCGGGGAGCGGCGTGTCCTCGGCCACGCCCTGGATGACGATGCTCCGGGTGGAGAGGTCGAGACGGCCGTTCGGGGGCAGGCGGGTGGTGCGAGGCGTGGACGTGGTGCTGTCGGGGCGCTCGAGGTCGAGCAGCAGGTTCTCGGACGCGCCGGTGCGGCGGTAGTGCAGGGTGCCGTCGGCGAGGGCGAGGGGCTGGACGGCGGAGCCGGCGAGCTGCGACTCGATGTCGCCATCCAGCGGGATGAGGGCGAGGCCGAAGGAGCGGAGCCCCTCCAGGATGTCGATGTAGCCGTCGCCGTTGGCGTCGTCGGCGGCGGTGGGGCAGCGGCCGAACGCGCGGATCTGAATGGGGTGCGGCCCGGGCGAGAGCCCCGCCGCATCGACGGCGGCGGAGAACGTGCCCGCGTCGATCGTGAAGGTGGCGGTGCCGGAGGCGGCGCGCGGCCCCGTCGCCTTCGGGTTCAGCGGCCGGAGCGTGGCGGTGTGGACGGCGGTCGCGGCGCAGCCTGCGGCGGCGAGCGCGAGGGCCAGGAGCGCGCACGTGAAGGCGACGCGGCCCCTCCGGCCTCCGACCCGCGTCTCCCCTATCCGGCCCGCCGCCGTCGCGCTCTCCATTGCCGCTCCTCCGCCACCGGTTCCGCCGCCCCGCCCTCCTCGCATTCGGCGCCCGCCAGGGGGCCGCGCGGCTTGCGCGTCGAGGGGGAGGTGGTGATGAGCACCACCGCGGCGAGGATGACGGCACCGGCAAGGAGCATGCGCGCGGTGAGCGGCTCGCCGGCCAGCGCCCAGCCGAGCAGCACGGCAATGACGGGGTTCACGTACGCGTAGGTGGCCACGCGCGTGGGCGCCACGTGGGCGAGCAGCCAGACGTAGGCGGTGAAGCCGATGAGCGAGCCGAAGACGACGAGGTAGCCGACCGCGAGCAGCGACGCGCCCGACACCCGCGCCGGCTGCAGCTGCCACAGCTCGCCCGAGACCGCCGCGGCCACGAGCGAGAGCACGCCCCCCGCCACCATCTCCATCGCGGTGCCGAGCAGCGCGGGGCGGGGCAGCGGCGCGCGCCGGCTGTAGATCGAGCCCGCCGCCCAGCACATCGAGCCGAGCACCAGGATCAGCGCGCCGAACCGGTCGATCCCGCCGCCGCCGAAGGAGCCGGGACCCACGAGCAGGCCGATCCCCGCGAGCCCCGCCGCGAGGCCCAGGATCACCCGCCCGCCCGGCCGGCCGCCGCCGCCCCAGACCGCATCGATCACGGTCATCCAGACGGGCACCGTGGCCACGATCAGCGCCGCGACGCCGCTCGGCACCACCCGCTCCGCGTGGGTCACCGCGCCGTTGCCGCACACGAGCAGCAGCCCGCCGATGATCGCCGCCGAGCGCCAGTGCACGACGCGCGGCCGCGGCGCCCCGCGCAGCCGCACGACGACGTACAGGATCCCGCCCGCCACGAGGTAGCGCCCCGCCACGAGCACGAACGGCGGCAGCGTGGCGATGCCGATGCGCATCGCCAGGTAGGTCGAGCCCCAGATCAGGTAGATCGCCGCGAACGCGAGGGCGACGTGCCACGCGCGCGGTTCGCTGGTGTCGGTCATGTCGGTCGAACGTCTCCGTAAACCTGGCCGTCCTGCGCGGTTGTCCCGTGCGATCCGGCGGCCTCGCCTCGCACCAGCCGGGCCGACTCGCGTCGCTCGCGCGCCGCGGCTGCCGGGCGGCGTTCCGCGGGGCCGTTCCGCGTCGCTCGCGCGCGGCGGCTGCCGGGCGGCGTCCAGCCGGGCCGACTCGCGTCGCTCGCGCGCCGCGGCTGCCGGGCGGCGTTCCGCGGGGCCGTTCCGCGTCGCTCGCGCGCGGCGGCTGCCGGGCGGCGTCCAGCCGGGCCGACTCGCGTTGCTCGCGCGCCGCGGCTGCCGGGCGGCGTTCCGCGGGGCCGTTCCGCGTCGCTCGCGCGCGGCGGCTGCCGGGCGGCGCTCCGGTGGGGAGGCCCTCTCCGGCCCTGCGGAACTCGCGGCTCCGCCGCATCCGCCCGACCCCGCCGCCGCTCGGACAGTCCTCGGTCCTCCGAGGGCCTCCCCACCTGCGCGATCGTCCGTGGGTTGGACCCGAGCAGCACCCGCGGACGGCCGGTCACGTGCGGTTTCGTCGAGTCGGCGCTGCCGCACCGAATCGCAAACGGCCGCTCGGCGGCCGGGACCTCCCGGCGGTTGTGTGCGCCTGGCGCACCGAATCGCCAACGGCCGCTCAATGGGCGCGACGTCCCGGCGGTTGTGTGCGCCTGGCGCACCGAATCGCCAACGGCGGCTCGACGGCCGGGACGACTCGGCGGTTGGATGCGCCTGGCGCACCGAATCGCCAATGGCCGCTCAATGGGCGCGACGTCCCGGCGGTTGTGTGCGCCTGGGGCATCGAATCGCCAACGGCGGCTCGACGGCCGGGACGTCCCGGCGGTTGTGTGCGCCTGGCGCACCGAATCGCCAACGGCCGCTCAATGGGCGCGACGTCCCGGCGGTTGTGTGCGCCTGTCATCGGCAGCGCCGCCCGGGCCGCCTGCCAGCCGGGGCAGACCGAATCCCGCCCCTCGCCCGGCGGTTCCGGACGGCTGCGGAAGATACGCACGCACGCTTCACCCGCGAGACCCCGCGGCGCCCCGACGCCGCGCCGTTGCCGTACAGGCCGCCCGCAGCGCGTCCGTTGACGGTGCCCGTGCCCGACCGGTCGGTTCGGCAGCCGGAGAGCCCCCCGCGCGAGCACGGGAACGTCGTCGCCCCGCGTCCCCGCGTCGGGTGGGGGGCCAGGTGGGCCCGGGGAGGGTGGTCCGGGGGAGGGCGGGCCCGGCAGGGCGGGTCCCGGCCAGCGTGGGCCCGGGGCAGGGTGGTCCGGGGCAGGGCGGGTCCCGGCCAGCGTGGGCCCGGGGCAGGGTGGTCCGGGGGAGGGCGGGTCCGCGCCAGGGTGGGCCCGGGGAGGGTGGTCCGGGGGAGGGCGGGCCCGGCAGGGCGGGTCCCGGCCAGCGTGGGCCCGGGGCAGGGTGGCCCGGGGCAGGGCGGGTCCCGGCCAGGGTGGGCCCGGCCAGGGTGGTCCGGGGCGGGGCGGGTCCCGGCCAGGGTGGGCCCGGCCAGGGTGGTCCGGGGCGGGGCGGGTCCGGCCAGGGTGGGCCCGAGGAGGGTGGTCCGGGCGAGGGCGGGTCCGGGGCAGGTTGGAGGGCGGCCCGGGCGAAGTCGAGCGTCTCCGGCCGCTCGCGCAGGAACGCGCGGTAGTCGTCGGAGCCGGGGCCGTTTCCCTCGGGATCGGGGCCGGGCGGAGGGTGCGCCGGGGGCAGGCTGGCGGGGCAGCCACGCAGGGTAGCCCGGGGCGGGTAGGGTCCACTAGCTTGCGCGCGAACCTCAACGAGGGCGAGCCGATGGAGCTGAGCTACGAGCCGCTCGACCTGCCGACGGCGCACGAGTTCGTGATCGCGCGGGAGGGGGCCAGGCGGCGGCGGAACGTGATCGTGCGGCTGCGCGATGACGACGGGGTCGAGGGCTGGGGCGAGGCGCCCGCGACGCCGTTCTACGGCGAGACGGCGGACACCGTCATGACGGTCATGCCGGTGCTCGAGGCGGCGCTGCGCGGCGCGGCGGACGGGGACCTGTGGGCGATCGGGCGGATCGAGGCGGCGCTGGTGGGCGCGGTCGGCGACGCCGGCCCCGAGGTGGCGGCGGGCGGCGGCTTTCCGGCGCACCCGGCGGCGCGCGTCGCACTGTCCATGGCGCTGCACGACCTGCTGGGGCGGCGGGTGGGCGCGCCGCTCTGGCGGCTGTGGGGGCTGGACCCGGGCGCGGCGCCGCCCTCCTCGTTCACGATCGGGCTGGACGAGCCCGAGGCGATGCGGCAGAAGGTGCGCGAGGCGGCGGGCTTCCCGATCCTCAAGGTGAAGCTCGGCACGGAACGCGACGAGGCGCTCCTCGCCCTCGTCCGCGACGAGGCCCCCGACGCCGTGATCCGCGTGGACGCGAACACCGGCTGGTCGGTCGAGCGCGGCCTCGCCATGCTGCCGGTGCTGGAGGAGTACGGGGTGGAGCTGGTCGAGCAGCCGCTTCCCGCCGGCGAGGTCGAGGGGGTACGTCGCCTGAGAGAGAAGGCGACGATGCCGCTCATCGCGGACGAGTCGTGCCGGGTGGCCGCGGACGTGCCGCGGCTTGCCGGCGCGTACGACGGCGTGAACATCAAGCTGGCCAAGTGCGGCTCGCTGCGGGAGGCGCTGCGGATCGTGGCGGTGGCGCGCGCGCACGACATGAGGGTGATGCTCGGCTGCATGGTGGAGACGAGCATCGCGATCGCCGCGGCCGTGCAGCTCGCGCCACTCGTGGACTACGTGGACCTGGACGGCGCGCTGCTGCTGGCCGAGGACCCGTTCCAGGGGCCGGGGGTGAAGCCGGACGGGACGCTGCGGTTCAACGGCGAGGCGGGGCTGGGGGCGGAGCCGGCCTGACGGCCGTTCGGCCCCGTGGCCCCTTTCCCCTTCCGGTCATGGCGTCCGCTGGCCCTCGATGTCCCGGCCGTTCTGGTGCAGCACGAGCGAGGTCACGGCGCCGCTCGCATCGCGGCGGAACTCGAGGGTGGCATCCACGACCTTGTAGAAGAAGCGGTCGCCGCCCTCGGCGAAGATGGGGAGCGCGCCCTGGCCGGTGATCTGCGCGCTCAGGCGGTCGTCGGCGCGGGCGATGGTGAGGGCCACGCCGGGCGCCAGCTGGTAGCGGCCGACGTAGGCGTCGAGCTGGGTGGGCGTGAGTTGCACGACGGTGTGGCGCGCCGGCGGCGGCGGCGGCACGAGGGGGATCGTCGCGTCGAGCAGGTGCAGCCCGATGTCGTCGGCGCCGGTGGCACTGTTCGAGAGCATGATCACCCCGACCCGGCGGCCGGGCTGGTAGCCGACGAAGGCGTGGTAGCCTCCGGTCTCGCCGTTGTGCCAGACGACACGCACTCCGTCGTCGCCGTCGCGGACCATCCAGACGAGGCCGATGCGCGTGGCCGGCACCGGGGTCGGGCGCCGGGGCAGGCGCGCCATGGCGAGATCGCGCGCGACGGGCGCCATGGTGTCGGCCGCCAGTGCGGCCTCGAGGTAGCGAAGCATGTCGTGGGCGGTCGAGCGCAGGCCGCCCGCGGCGGCCAGGGTCGCCATGTCCCAGTTGGCGACGGTGTCGCCCGCGGCGTTGTGGCCGGGCGCGAGGCGGGCGCGCTCACCGGAGGTCAGCGTGATGCGCGTGTCCTTCATGCCGAGCGGCCCCGCGATGCGCGCCCGCACGAGCGCCTCGTAGCTCGTGTCCGCACGGCGCGCCAGGGCCAGCCCGAGGAGCCCCACGCCGAGGTTGGAGTACTCGTACTGCGCGCCGGGGTCGCGCGGCAGCGTGTACCCGTCCAGGAAGCGGTAGAGGTCGGCCACCGTGTAGCCCCCGTACGGATCCTCGACGTCGGCCGGCCGCAAGTTGGTCGGCAGCCGCGGCAGCCCCGACGACTGGGTGGCCAGGTCGAGCAGCGTGATGGCCCTGCCGTCCTTCTGCGGCACCCGCACGCTATCCGGCAGCAGCGCCGCCACCGGCTGGTCCAGCCGCACCTCCCCGCGCCGCACCATGTCCGCCAGCAGCGTCGCGGTGAACGTCTTGGTCACGGAGCCGATCTCGAAGACGGTGCCCGCGTCGGGCGCGGGCGTGCCGGGGCCGTCCAGCGTGCCGGCGGAGAGGAAGCGGGCGCCGTTCGCGTCCACCACGCCCGCCACGATGCCGGCGCCGGACAGGAGCTTCACGCGCGCGTCGAGCAGCCGCTGGATCACGGAGTCCGGCGGCAGTGCCGACGGGCCCGCGGGCGGCGCGGCGCGGGTCGCGCCCGCCGGTGCGTGGGCGGCCGCCGTGCTGCCGTCCTCCGCCGGCCGCGTCTGCTGTGCCGCGAGGCGCGCCGCGCCGGCGGCGGTGAGGGCGAGGAGCGCGGCGGTCGCGGCCGTCGTCGCCTGGCGAATGAGAGTCGTGGTCGGCATCGTTGGCTCCGTTTCATGCGGCGGCGCGCGGCCGCGTCAGTCTTCAAGGTCGGCGATCATGCGGTCGAGCTCGGCCTCGCGCGGCCTCAGCTCGCGGGCGACGACCGCATGGTTGAGCGCGTAGATCCCGGCCGAGAGCAGGGCCACGACGACCGCATAGCCGAGGGTGGCCCACGAGCGGCCGGCCAGCCCCGCGACAACCAGCACGCAGCCCACGGCGAGCGGCGCGATGTACCAGAAGAGCACCGTCTCGAGGAGGCGGGCCTGCGCGTGAACCCGTCGCCGCTCCGCCCGAAGCGCCTCCGCCAGCGCGCAATCCGGGCCCGGGGCGGCGAGCCGGCGGGCGCGGGTCAGCATCCCGGCGATCAGGGCGCTGCCCGCGATCACCAGCAGCACCCCGACCCGGGCGAGCCACGGCCCGACGACCAGCACGGGCGAGAGAAGCACGATGGCGACGCCGGCGGCCGCCATCTCGCGCCAGTCCCGGCGGCGAATGGTCCGCTCGAACGCCGCCGAGCGGTCCAGCACCAGCGCGAGCAGCTCCGCGTCCGACATGCGCCGCCCCTCGGGCTCGCGGCCCCCCGCGGCCCATGCGGCCCGACTCTCTCCCAGCGTCATGCGTCCTCCTCGGCCAGCCAGCCGCCCATGCGGCGGCGGATCCGGTGCAGCTTCACGCCCACGTTGCTCTCGCTGATCCCCAGCACCTCGGCCATCTCGCGGTAGCTGCGCTCGTCCAGGTACAGCATCACGAGCGCCCGGTCCGCCGGGCTGAGCCGGGCAATGGCGGCGTAGAGGCGCTCCAGCCGCTCGGCCGCCTCGAGTCGCTCGTCCGGCCGCGGCCCTCCGTCCGCTACCGCCCCGTGCGGCGGCGGCTCCCCCGACGGCGGCCCGGGGCGGGCGCCGCGCCGGCGCGCGTGCGTCAGCCCCGTGTTCAACGCGACGCGGTACAGCCAGGTGCCCGGCGAGGCACGCCCGTCGAAGGAGTCCAGCGAGCGCCAGAGCTGCACCAGGATGTCCTGGTACAGGTCCTCCTCCGTGCCGGAGCTCCGGCCATAGACGCGGCAGATCCTGCGCAGCCGCGCGTCGTTCTCGCGGATCAGCGCCAGGAAACGGGCCTGCCGGGTCGGGTCGGGCGTCGTGTCGCTCATCAATGGGTTCGTTGCGCGAGGCGGGGGATCCTTACAGTCGGCGAGCGGGTGAGCGGGCGAGCGGGTGAAGGGGGCGACTCCGGGTTGCCTTCGTTTTCGCCCTCCGGGGCCAGGCCTCGCGCCCGTGCCGGCGCCGCGCGGGGCGCGAGGACCCGCTACGCTTCCCGCTTGCGGCCGAAAACGTTCCGCAGCAGCAGGCCGGCCAGCATGGCGTAGACGAGCACGGCGATGCCGATGAGCAGGTAGGGCATGACGCTGTGATGGCGCAGCAGGAAGGCACGCTCGGCGGCGGCGGGGTCCACCCAGGCCGTCACGCTGGCGCCAGGCTTGTAGCCGGCGAGCACGGCCTCGGCCCAGCTGCGCGTGCCGGCCTCGTCCGTCGGCGTCACGCGCGAGCCGGTGTAGCGCGTCCCGGCGACGTCGTAGCCGAACACCACCCGTGGCACGTACCGCTCCGCGGCCCCCGCGGCCCCCGCGGCCCCCGCGGCCCCTCGCGGCACGAGCGCGGTGGCCAGAACGCGGGCGGCGACGGGCTGGAACGTCGCATACCGGTGCTCGGACGCGAGCACGCGCCGGCCGGCGGAGATCATGAGCGCCGGAAGCACGAGGAACGGGATCGTCATCGCGACGGCAATGGCGCGGCGAAGTGGTCCTCGGGAGGGCATCGGGTCAGGAGTCTTCCGTTGATCGTGAGTGGGAGCGTGGGAGATGTGGGAGACCCCGGGCCGGTCCCCCGCGCCCGTTTCGTTCCCGGCCTCGCGCCCCGCCTGCCGCCGCGCCGGGGTCACCGGCGTCGGGACGGTGCCCGGTGCGCCCGGTGCCCGGCGCGTCCGGCGCGTCCGGCGCGTCCGGATCGGCCGCTGCGTCCGGTGCGTCCGGTGCGTCCGGTGCGTCCGGTGCGTCCGGTGCGTCCGGATCGGCCCTGAATCGTCGCCGCGCCCGGCGGCGCAACGGGTGCCGCGCGGCCGGCCGCATCCCCCACTCCCCCACTCTCCCACTCGGGGCCCGCGGGGTGAGGAGAGGCTACAGCGCCGCCAGCACCTGCTCGGCGTGCTCCTGCGGCTTGACCTTCGGGAACACCTTCGCGATGCGGCCGTCCTCGTCGATCACGAAGGTCGTGCGCTCGTTGCCCCGGTACTTCTTGCCGAACATCGACTTCTGCTTCCACACGCCGTACGCCTCCGCGACATGATGGTCGGTGTCGGCGAGGAGCGTGAAGGGGAGATCGAACTTGTCGCGGAACTTCGTGTGCGACTTCGGCGCGTCCGGGCTCACGCCCAGCACCACCGCCCCCTTCTGCTCGAACTCGCGGAAATGATTGCGGATGCCGCACGCCTGGATCGTGCACCCCGGCGTGTTGTCCTTCGGATAGAAGTAGAGCACCACCTTCTTCCCGCGCAGATCCGCGAGCTTCACCATGTTGCCGTCCTGGTCCGGCAGCGCGAAATCCGGCGCCTTCTCGTTCTCCTCGAGCATTCTCTCTCCTCCGTTGCGGGGGGCCGAAATCTGAATGTAGGCGCCTCGCTCCGAGGGGCAACGGGCCGTCCGGCTTCTGGGAACGGGCGTCCGGCTTCGAGGGAACGGGGTGTCCGGCTTCGACGGAACGGGGGATCCGGCTCCGAGGGAACGGGGTGTCCGGCTTCGACGGAACGGGGGATCCGGCTCGGATGGAACGGGGGATCCGGCTTCGACGGAACGGGGGATCCGGCTCGGATGGAACGGGGGATCCGTCCGGCGGAACGCGCGATCCAGCTGCAATGAAAGGGGGAATCCCCCCGACGCGAGCGCACCTGCCCCGGCCGGGAAGAGCCGGATTCGGATTCGGATTCCGCTGCGCTGGATTCGGATCCCGCTGCGCTGGATTCGGCTTCGTTGAACGGGGGCGGGAGTAACGGAGCGTGGTGGCCTGTCCGGCGTCGCTCAACCCGAGTGAGCGGCTTTCTGCCGGAGCCGCGAGCACCAGTATCGTGGGCGGCGCGGTGCGGGAAGGCGATTCGTGATCGGGTGCCGCGGTGAACTCCCCACCCGTCCCCCGGCGCGGAGACGGTTGGGGAGTTGACCGCGCTATTCGTTGTCAACTCCCCAAGGGCCACAGGTGCACGGGAACGATTGGGGACTTTGCCGCGCTATTCGCAGTCAAGTCCCCAAACCTCGATTCCACGACCAATGCGTGGGGACTTTCCTGCCCTCGCGCCTCCCCTCGCCGGACCGACGCATTGGCGCGGACGGCGCGCGGCCGAGGACGCCCGCGTCCGCCTTCCGCCGTTCAACGAATCCGCAACCAGGGGGGCAGCGGCGGAATCCGAATCTGGCGGTTCCCGGCACTGGCCCGGGCGCCCGGGCGATGCCGCCAGGGCAACCGGGGGCTGCGGGGCGGCGCTGGCGCGCCTACCTTCGTCGCGGGCCGGAGCCGGAGCCGGAGCCGGAGCCGGGCCGGGGCCGGAGCCGGGGCCGGGGCCGGAGCCGGGCCCCCGCCCAGGCCCCGGGCCGGGGCCGCAGCGCCGCGGCGACGTGCGCAACGGGAGGGAGCCGTGCCCGAGAGGGCACTTTCCTGGATCCGAGGATGCCGGAAGCGATCGAGCTTTTTCGCGAGCGGTTTCAAGAGGCACGTGCCGAGCTGTTTTGCCGATTGCTCGCCCCGAGGCCTGGGCTGCGCATCCTCGACCTCGGTGGCAACCGGGGCCAGCTGTCGCGACGCATCATGGAGCGAGTCTCCGTTGATGTGACGGTCGCGGACATTCTCGACCTCGCTGACGTGTTCGTCGAAGGTGGGATCGAGTTCGTTCTGCTGTCACCGGAAGCCCACCTGCCGTTCGAGGCGGCCGAATTCGACATTGTGCTCTGCAACTCCGTCATCGAGCACGTAACGCTGCCCAAGCCAGCATGCAGGCGCCGCGACATCTCGAATCGCGACTGGCTGAGCCGCGCCCGCGCCGCGCAGCGCGCGTTTGCCGCGGAGATCCGCCGGGTCGGACGCGGTTACTTCGTCCAGACGCCCCATGTGTCGTTTCCGCTCGACTTGCATCTCGGCCTGCCATTCAGCCACTGGCTCCCACACCGCGCCGGCCTCGAGCTCACGCGTGTGACCGATCGGTTCTGGATCCGCAAGTCCGGCGACTTCGACTGGCAGCTGGTCCCGCCCCGGCTGATGCGAGAATTCTTTCCCGAGGCGAGCCTGCACGTCGAGCGGTGGCTCGGCTTGCCGAAATCACTCGTGGCCTACAAGCGAGCTCGGTAGCTGCAGCCCGCGCGGAACTTCGTCGCGCGACTCGCGGGCTCGGCCGCCAGGCTATCCGCGGCACGCAGGCAGGCAACGCGCGAGGAGATCGGCGGGCATCTCGGCCCGGCGAGCACCTTGGCCCGGCGAGCATCTCGGCCCCGGCGAGCATCTCGGCCCCAGCGAGCACCTCTGGCCCGGCGAGCACCTCGGCCCCGGCGAGCAGCTCGGCCCGGCGGGCATCTCGGCGAGCACCTCGGCCCCGACCTCGGCCCGGCGAGCGTCGAGGCTGCGAGCGCGCGACGCGGCGCCTAACTTGTTCGGGCGCCGTGCGGGGCGACGCGGCGCGCGTACCTGCGAACGGAGGACCGACGTGCCGGACAGAGCACTCCTCATCGTGGACGTGCAGAACGACTTCTGCCCCGGCGGCGCGCTGGGGGTGCGCGCTGGCGACGAGATCGTGCCGGTGCTGAACCGGTACGCGGAGCGCTTCCACGACGCGGAGCTGCCCGTGATCGCGTCGCGGGACTGGCACCCCGCGCGAACGACGCACTTCAAGGCGTGGGGCGGCCCGTGGCCGCCGCACTGCGTGGCCGGCACGCCGGGCGCCGCCTTCCATCCCGACCTGCGCCTGCCGGAGCACACGATCGTCGTCTCGAAGGGGACGGACCCGGAGGCGCACGGCTACTCGGCGTTCGACGCGAGGACGCCCGGGGGCGAGGGCGTCGCCGCGCTGCTCGATGGCTTGGGGGTCCGCACCATCTACATGGGCGGGCTGGCCACGGACTACTGCGTGCTGAATACGGTTCTGGACGCGCGCCGCCACGGCCTCGACGCGGTGATACTGCTGGACGCGGTGCGGGGGATCGATGTCGAGAAGGGCGACGTCGCGCGCGCGCTCGACCGCATGCTGCGCGCGGGCGCCCGTACCGCCACGCTCGAAACGATCGGCGAGGAGCTCGGCCCGGGCGCGGAGGTCGGAGGCTAGGCCAGGAGGGGGACGCGCACTCCATCGGAGCAGGTTGCGCCGCTTGAATGCGCCTTCTCTCGCGACAGCTAGCGGCGCTTCGCCGGCCTGAGGCCGAGCACGCCGTTCAGCCAGCGGACCAGCGGCAGCATGGCGGCGAAATCGGCCTCGAGGGTGGCGGGCAGGTCGTCGCCTATGGCTTCGGCGGCATCCAGCTCCCGGCCGAGGATGAAGGAGCGGTGGCGCAGCCAGTGGGCGGCCGGATGGTCGGGGTCGAAGCCGCGCGGGGTGCGCTTGAGCATGTCCTCGTCGCTGAGGGCGCCGAAGCGGCGCTTCACGTCCGGGGCCGTGACGATCCGCTCGAAGGCCTCCGGCTTCTCGGCGATGGCCTCGCGGAAGCGGTCGAGCGCGGGCCGCGGCGGCCTCCACATGCCGCCGCCCAGGAACGACTCGCGGGGCGAGAGGTGGAAGTAGAAGCCGGCGCCGCCGCCGACGGCCGACTGACCGACGTTGTGGGCGCCGTCGCGGTGGAAGAACCAGCACGCGACGTGGGTCTTGTAGGGCGACTTGTCCTTCGAGAAGCGGATGTCGCGGTAGATGCGGAAGGGCGAGCGCTTCACGTCGCCGATGATCTCGGGCGCGAACCTCGCCAGGCGCGCGTCCATCTCCTCGACGAGCTCTCGCATCGGCCGGCGGATGGAGTCCTCGTAGCGCTGGCGGTTGGCCTCGAACCAGGGCTTCTCGTTGTTGCGGGCGAGCGCCCGGAGGAAGGTCAGGGACGCGGAGGAGAAGGGCATTGGCTTCCGTAGGTGGAGCGGCGGCGCCCCGCCGGTGGTCAGGGGCTCTCGGGCGCGCCGATCGCGCCGAGGAAGAGGATGCTGCCGCTCAGGCGCTCGCGGATGGCGACGAGGAACGGCCGGTCCACGGTGAAGCGGACGCGCTGCGGCACGCTCGTGACGCCCATGCCGACGGAGGTGGTGGCGGCGGCCTCGGTCCCCTCCTCGTCGACCTTCACCCAGGTCTTCTGCTTCACGATGCTGATGTAGAGCCCTCCGGCGGCGGACATGCCGGTGAAGTCGGCGCGATCGGGGGAGAAGGCGGTCGCCATGCCGAGGTCCTGCAGCGGCTGGTTCAGGACGGCCTCGTAATCCAGCCGGAGCCGCGGCATGGAGAGGTCGAGGTCGGCCGTGTGCAGGGCGCCGATCCAGCCGTCCCATCGTGTCGCGTCCAGCGCGGCCACGAGGTCGGCCAGCCGGGTCCCCTCGGGCGGCAGCACGAGGTCCATCACATAGGCGCCACGGGAGTACGGCAGCTCCACGCCGGTCGTGCCGTCGGCCGCCTGGAAGTACGACCCATCGCCGCTGCGGTGCATCATCTTCACCGTGAGGGTGGCACCGGCGTCGGTGGAGAAGGGCGCGTCGCGCGTCTCGGCCGGATCGAATCGGTCGCGCCAGGAGCCCTTGAAGTAGACGGCGTCGATCAGGAACATGACCATGGACGGGTCGATCGGGGCGTCCACGATGCCGTCGATCCTGCCGTCCGTGCTCTGCTTCACCCAGTCGTTGATGGTGGCCGCCGCCTGCGGGCTGTTGAAGTCGAGGGCGGTGACCCGCGCGTCGAAGTAGGTCTGCACGGTGTCGAAGAAGGCGCGCTCGAACGGGAAGCCCTGGCGGGTCCAGACCGAGTTGGCCACGCGCACGTCCACGCCGTCGTCGAGGCCGGCGAGCAGGCCGAGCAGGGAGCGGTAGGCGTGGTTCGCGTCCGCGAGCGAGCCGGCGCCGAACCCGAGCGTCGCGCGCATGCCGTCCAGCGTCTCGCCGCGCGCGCCGTTCATGGCCATGCCGAGCGCCATGGAGGCGCTGAGCGGCGAGAGGAAGACGTTCGCGGCGGTATCCCCCCGCGCCGTCTCGCGCAGCAGCCCGAAGGCGAAGCCGTTGCTTCCGGTGATGACCTGCTGCTCGGCAGCCGTGAGCGCGCGCGGCAGGGAGGTGAGCGGCTCGGGCTGCGTCTCCGAGCGCGGTCCCGTGAAGAGGTCGCACGCCCCGAGTAGCGTGGCGAGCGCCAGCAGCGGAAGGCCGGCGGGAAAGCGGAGGAAGGGACGGCGGTTCTGCATGCGACGCCTCCGTGCACGCCCCGGCGGCGCTCGCGCGCGCCGGCTGTCGGCGCGCCGCGGCGTCCGGGGCCCGGGATCCAGACTCCGGTGTAACCCTAGCGCGCCGCGCCCCTCCGGGTCAACGGAGGGGACCGCGCGGACCGCGCGCGCCCGGAGCTGAATCCGCGGCTGCCGGCGGAACGTAGGGAAGGGAGTCCGCCGGCGCGCGGCGGGCGTCAAGCCGAGGAGTGGAATGGAGATCCTGCTGGAGACCCGGGCCGCGGATGCCCCCGTGGAGGCGGCGCGGCCCGGCCTGGCGCTGAAGCCGCTGCTGGCCGTCGCCGCGGTCATCACGGCGGCGCACCTGGCGGTCAACCTGTTCGGGCCGTACGTGCTGCACCGGGACGCGCTGCTCTACCTGGCCATGGGGGAGCACCTGCGCCTGTGGAGCATGGACTTCCCGCCGTTCATCGCGCTCCTGGCCCGGGCGACCCGTTTTCTGCTCGGCGACTCCACGGCCGCGATCCGTGCGGGCCCGATGCTCGCCCACGGCCTCCTCATCCTCCTCGCCGGTGTCCTCGCCCGCGAGTTCGGCGGCGGCCGCTTCGCGCAGCTGCTGGCCGCGGTGGGCGTCGCGCTGGCGCCCATCTTCCTGCGCCCTGGCAGTCTCTTCCAGCCCGTCGTGTTCGACCAGCTGTGGTGGACGCTCGCGCTGCTCTCGCTGGCCCGCATCGGGCGGAGCGCCGTGGCTCGAGGCGACGCCGGCGATCCGCTGGCCTGGGTCGGCCTCGGCCTCGCCGGCGGGCTCGGGCTCCTCACCAAGTTCAGCATCGGCTTCATCGCCGTCGGCATCCTCGTGGGGCTCCTCGTCTCGCCGCAGCGCCGGGCGCTGCTCACCCGCTGGCCGTGGGAGGCCGCGCTGCTGGCGCTCCTGATCGGCCTGCCGAGCGTGGTCGGGCAGGTGCGCCTCGGCTTCCCGGTGGTGGGGCAGCTCGGCGACCTGCGGGCGAGCCAGCTCTCCTACGTCGGCTACCTCGACTTCATCTCCGGGCAGGTGCTCTACCTCGGGCCGCTGGCCATCCTGGCCGTGCTCGGCTTCGCCCGCCTCGCCGCCAGCCGCCGCTACCTCGTGGTGGCGGTCGCCTGCGCCGCCACCTTCCTCCTGCTCATGGCGCTCCACGGCAAGCCGTACTACGTGGCGCCGATCTACCCCGCGCTCACCGCCGCCGGCGCCGCCGCCCTCGAGTTGTGGACCGCGCCGCTGCACGCCCGCGCGGCCGGACGCGCCGCCAGCGCGGTGGTGCGGGGGCTGATCCTGGCGCTGGTGCTCCTGTTCGGGGCCGCGACGCTGCCGCTGGGGCTGCCCCTGCTGCCGCCCGCTCCCATGGCCGCGTACGCCCACCGGCTCGGCGTCGAGGCCGCCGTCCGGACGAACCAGCGCGTCGCGCTCACGCTGCCGCAGGACTATGCCGACATGCTCGGCTGGCCCGAGCAGGCCGCCGCCGTCGCGCGCGTCTACCGCGCGCTGCCGCCCGACAAGCGCGCCCAGGCCGTGCTCATCGGCGAGAACTACGGCGAGGCGGGCGCGATCGACTTCTACGGCCGGCGCTGGACGCTGCCGCCCGCCATCGCGACCGTGGGCTCGTACTGGTTCTTCGGTCCGGGGGAGAAGCCCGGCAACGTGGCCGTGATACTCGGCGCCGACACGACGGAGCTGAAGCAGTACTTCCGCGTGGTCCGCCCGGTCTTCATCGTGCGGAACCCCTGGGGCGTCCCGGAGGAGCGCGAGGTGGTGGTCGCCGTCGCCGAGGAGCCGTACCGCACGCTCCAGCAGCTCTGGCCGGGGTTCGCGGGGCGGAACTGAAGGAGTCGGAATCACGGGCGGCGGCCGGTCTCGCGCGCAGCCGCGGCCGCCCGGGCGAGCGCCCGGGCGGTGCGGCCTCTTCGCTCACCCGCCCCTGTGCCTCCCCATGAGCAGCCGGCGCAGCCCGGCGGGCATGGGTGGGCGGCTGGCGGCGTGGGAAGCCATGCTCGCGCTGGCCGGGCCCACGGCCGACGTCGCGCTCGCGACGGACGCCGACACGCCGGCGCGCGTGGCATGCGGCGTGGCCAGGAAGGCATGGGCCTCCCCCGTGTTCATGTCCACCGCCAACCCCGCGATCTGCCCCGACTGGTTGAGCCCGAGCGGCAGGATGATGTAGAGCGAGGAGCCGGCGGGGAGCAGCGAGTTCAGGTCCGTGAAGACGCCGTCCCGCCAGATGTAGCCCCGGCACGCCCCGAAGGCGACGTCGCAGGAGGAGCCGACCATCTGCCCGCGATCGTTGGCGTAGAAGGGCGTGTTCTGGGCGTCGGCGGGGTCGGAGCTCATCAGCCCCAGATCCTGCATCCCCGTTGCGCGGGTCCAGCGGAACGGGTGGATCGACCCGTCGGCATAGCCCGCGGCGCCGAACACCTCACCGTGGTTGTTGATGGTGGCGGCGAAGCCGGCGTTGGGGTCGCCCAGGTCGCCGAGGCGTATGGGAGTGCCCCGATCCCACATCACCGCGTGCGCGCCGAACCCCGTGCCGCCGAAGCCCGTGTTCGAGCACAGCCCGGAGGTACCGACCACCTGGCCGCTGTCGTTGTTCCGCGCGGCCATGGCCACCTCGTCGCCGGGCAGCGGCGGCAGGACCCGCGCCTGTCCGTTCTCCCAGGCGACGGCCTGGAAGTGGCTCCTCTGCGGTGCCAGGCAGGTGGCGTCCAGGACGCCGTCGTCCGCCACGCCCACGATCTGGCCGCCGTTGTTGGAGGTCAGGGCCGCGGAGTTGATGCCCCCCAGTCCCGGCAGGGTCTGGACCACACCGTTGCGCCACACGCCGGCGCGGCACACCAGCCCGGTGCCGAAGCCGCAGAAGTTCTCGTCGAGCAGGTCCGCCTGTCCGGTCTCGCCGAGAATCGGCCGCTCGGGGGCCCCGGTGGTCCCGCCGGCCTCCGTGTTGAGAGGCGCGTTCGGCCCGCCGAAGGTGCCCAGGTCGTGCATGGAGCCGCCGTACCACAGGAACGGATGCTGGTACTCGCCCGGAATCGTCGCCGCGCCCGCGACGATGCCCGCGTCGCTGACGTCGAACGCGATGCTGAACGATCCTCCGAGCGTGCCGAGGTCGGCGATGCTGTAGCCGGAGGGAGCCATCGAAGCCGATGGCCCGAGTAGCGCTCGCGCCGGATCGGCGGTCGGCGAGTCGGAGCAGGATGCGGCGGTGGCCGCGGCGGCGGCCATGGTCGCGATCAGCAGGCGCTTCCAGGTGAATCGCATGTGGAGCCTCCCATCCGAGGTTGCGGGCCGAGCCCGGGTCGTTCGTGTAGAGGCATACGCGCAGGACCGTCGCCGATCCTGACATCGGAGCGCTTGTGCGGCGGCGGCGCCGGAGGTATTCCGAAGGGCGTGGGCGGCCTCGGCACCCGCGCGGCCGGAGGCGGGGACGCTGGCGTGAGGCGCACCCCGCGTCGCCTGGCGGGTAGAACGCGGCGGAGGACGACACGGCGGAGACGAGCGAGGCGGATGAGCGAGAGACGGCGGACGGCGACGGTCGATGTGGGCGGCGTGCGGGTGGGGAGCTGCCATCCGATCGTCGTGCAGTCGATGACGAACACGGACACGGCGGACCCGGAGGCGACGGCGCGGCAGGTGGCGGAGCTGGCGCTCGCGGGGAGCGAGCTGGTGCGCGTGACCGTGAACACGGACGAGGCGGCGGCGGCCGTGCCGGAGATGGCCGCGCGGCTCGAGGAGGCGGGGGTGGGCGTGCCGGTCATCGGCGACTTCCACTACAACGGCCACCTGCTGCTCGCGCGCCACCCGGAGACCGCGAAGGCGCTCGCCAAGTACCGCATCAACCCCGGCAACGTGGGCGCGAAGCGGCACGACGAGAACTTCCGCACGATCGTCCGGGTCGCCATCGCCAACGGCAAGCCGGTGCGCATCGGCGTGAACTGGGGCTCGCTGGACCAGCAGCTGCTGACGGAGCTCATGGACGAGAACGCCCGGCGCGCGGAGCCGCTGGATGCCAAGGATGTGATGATCGAGGCGATGGTCCAGAGCGCGCTGCGCTCCGCCGAGCTGGCGGAGGAGACCGGGCTCGGCCACGACCGCATCATCCTGTCGGCCAAGGTCTCCGGCGTGCAGGACCTGATCCGCGTCTACCGCGAGCTGGCCGCGCGCTGCGACTACCCGCTGCACCTGGGGCTGACGGAAGCGGGGATGGGGACGAAGGGCGTCGTCGCCTCGGCGGCCGCGCTCGGCGTGCTGCTCCAGGAGGGGATCGGCGACACGATCCGCGTCTCCCTCACGCCGCGGCCCGGCGGCGCGCGCACGGAGGAGGTGCGCGTCGCGCAGCAGATCCTGCAATCGATGGAGCTGCGCTCCTTCAACCCGCAGGTCACCTCCTGCCCCGGCTGCGGCCGCACGACGAGCACGTTCTTCCAGCAGATGGCCGAGGACATCCAGGGCTACATCCAGGAGAAGATGCCCGCCTGGCGCCTGGCGCACCCGGGGGTGGAGGAGCTCAAGGTGGCGGTGATGGGGTGCGTGGTGAACGGCCCCGGCGAGTCGAAGCACGCCAACATCGGCATCTCGCTGCCCGGCACCTTCGAGGAGCCCAAGGCGCCCGTCTACATCGACGGCGCGCTCTTCACGACCCTTCGAGGCGACGCCCTCGTCGCGCAGTTCCTCGCCCTCCTCGACTCCTACGTCGCCGAGCGCTACCCGGCGATGGCGTAGGCGACCGGGGGGCGCCTCCACCCCGCCGGCGCGCCTTGCCCTCACCGGCGCGACTCGACCTCGCCGGCGCGACTCGCCTCAACCGCGCGACTCGACCTCGCCGGCGCGCCTCGACCTCGCCGGCGCGACTCGCCTCAACCGACTCGACCTCAACCGCGCGACTCGACCTCACCGGCGTGCCTCCTCTCTCGCAGAGGCGCGGAGGGAGCCGGAGCCGCGGAGAAGCCGGACGGGGCGGGCCGCGGGCGTGCCGCGGCTGCCAGGCGCAACAACGACCCGGTGATGTGTTTTTCTTCCGGCTCCCGAAGCTGTCCGGCGCGCGACCGCCTTCCACCGCGATGAAAACAAATAAAGGGCGCCGCCCCGCGACGAGAGGGGCCACGCCCGGGATGCCGCGGCCGGCGGCACCTCCGCGGCTCCGCGCAAGCTCCGCGACTCTGTGAGAAAGAAGGGCGCGGGTAGGCCGAGGTACGCCCGGGGGCGAGAATAGAAGCGCGCTGGCAGGCCGCAGGTACGTCCGTGGGTCCCCGGCGGTCTCCTACTCCGAGCCCACCTCGTAGCGCCCGCTCGCCATCGCCTGGACGGACGGCAGGCGATGCGTGCTCTCGAACGCGTCGTACCCCTGCTTGAGGTTGCGCCAGAAGGCGAGAAGGGCGGGGCGGTCCGGGAACGCGCGCGCGAGCTGCGCCATTGAGGCGTCGTCGAGCCGCGTCGGGTAGATGTCGATCGGCACCTCGCCCTGCCCGAGCGCCCGCTCCTGCGCCACCAGCCAGTAGAGCTCCTTGATCGCATCGTTCGTGAGCGGCAGGCAGCCCGCCGTGCGGCAGCCGCCGTGCACGTAGATGTCGCCGCCCGGCGCCCCGTCGGCCCGGCCCAGGTCGGCCGCGTTCGGGTAGTCGAGGCGCAGCGAAAGGAAATAGTGGCTGTTCGGGTTGAGCTCCGTGATGTGGTAGAAGCCCTCCGGCACCTGCTCGTCGCCGCGCCGAAGCTTCGGCCCGAGGCGGCCCGCGCCGAGCGTGCAGATCCGGTACGTCCTGAGCAGAACGTAGCGCGCGCTGCCCGGCTCCCTCACCCACGCCTCCAGCTCCCGCTCCCGCTTGAACGCCCGCAGCAGGAGCGGCCCAGACAGGTACGGCAGCCCGCGCGCGGCGAAGGCCGCCCGCAGCGGCGCGTCCTTCTCCACGAAGGCCTCCCGCACGCGCTCGTTCGCGATCTCGGAGGCCAGCAGCACCCGTGACGGGCCGGGCAGGGGCGAGGTGAGCGCGGCGGGGGCCGAGACGGCGGCGAGCGCGGCGTCGCCGTAGACGGTTCCGTGCGCTCCGGGGGCGCGATGGCGCGCGGCCGGGAGCGCGAGGCGCGCGACGATGCGCTGGAACGCTTCATCCCGGGGGTGGGGCGTGAGCGCGGTGCAGCCGAGCACGGAAATCGCACCCAGGGGCGCGATCCGCCGGGCGAGGCGCCGGACGCGAGACGCGGGGGCCATGCTCCTCCTCGAGCGGCCAGCTGATCTGTATGAATGGATTGCGAACGGGAGGAAGGTAACTCAAACTGGAGGAAAGCTGAAGAGGAACGGTCCCGCATGAGAAGCTACACCCCGGAGACTCTGCTGGACGCGCTGCGCGCGCGCGGCGCGACGCGCCTGCGGCGGGTCGTGGTGCGGGAGAACCGGACCCGCCTGCTGTCGCTCTCCCGCGACCGTCGCACGCTGAACGCGCACGTGTGCTTTCTGGGCGCGACGCCGCGGGTCGTGGAGGCGCTGGCGACGTTCGCCGCCGCCGGCGCGCGCACGGAGGAGCACCACCAGGCGGTGGCGCGGCTGCGCGCCTGGCCCGGCGCGGTCGACGGGCTCAGGAAGGCGCGGCGGAAGGCGGCGCGCGCGGCGGCGCGGAAGGTGGCTCGTCGCCCGGCGGGTGCATCGGTGCTCGCGCTGCCGACTGGCCCATCCTGCGGCACGCCTCTGCAGCGGGAGTTCCTGCGGCGGCTGTACGACCGGCTGAACGCGACGCGGTTCCGCGGCGCGCTGCCGGCGGTCCACCTTCGCCTGAGCCCGCGCATGTCCCGGCGCTACGGACACGTGCGCTACGACGAGCGGGGTGGCCGCCGGCGCATCGTGGAGCTGGCGCTCAACGTGGACCTGCTGATGGAGGGCAACGAGCCGGAGCTGGTGGACACGATGCTGCACGAGATGGCGCACGTGGAGGCGTGGCTGCGGCATGGCGAGAAGGGCCACGGCGAGATCTGGCAGCGCATCTCCGAGCGGGTCGGCGCCGACACCACCGCCTCGAGCTCGCGCCGTATCCGCCTGCGCCGCCGCGGCACCCCGCCTCCCGAGGACATCCCGCTCCTGCTGGATGCGACGACCCGCCGCGCCGTCGCCGCGCGGACCGGGAGGTAGTTTTTCCCCGCCGCCCCGCTGCCCCGGAGTGGGAGAGTGGGGGAGTGGGAGACCGGGCGACGATCGCGGCGGCCGACCGTGCGCCGGCCGAACGGCGGCCCCGGCGCTCCTCGCCGGCCTCACCTGCCGGGCGGCGCTCCGGCTGCGCGGCGGCCCCGGCGCTCCTCGCCGGCCTCACCTGCCGGGCGGCGCTCCGGCGGGGAGGCCCTCTCCGGCCCTGCGGAACTCGTGAAAGTCGGAGCGCATCGCCGTTCGCATCCCGCATCCCGCATCCCGCATCCCGGCCCCGAGCCCCGAGCCCCGAGCCCGTCAGCTCCTCTGCGCCAGCTCCACCACCACCGTCCTGACGCCATCGACGACGAACTGGGTGCCCATGACCATCACGAGCAGTCCCATCAGGCGGGTGAGCACGTTGAGGCCCGTCTGGCCGAGCCGCTGCAGCAGGGCGGGCGAGACCATGAGGATGAGCCAGCTCGCGATCATGCTGAGCACGATGGCGACGTAGACGAGCGCCTCGTCCAGCGCCCCTCGACTCTGGCTGATCAGGGTGATGACCGTGCTGATCGCGCCCGGCCCGACGAGCGAGGGCAAGCCGAGGGGGATGATGCCGACGTCACCCCGTGCCGCGCTCTCGACCTCTTCCTCCTCCGTCATCTTCCCCTCGAGCGCCGCGCCTGCAGCATGTCCCATCCGATGCCGAACAGGATGATGCCGCCCGCGATCTGGAAGGCATAGGTCGTGATGCCGAACAGGCGCAGGATCCAGGAGCCCAGGGCGGCGAACGCGAGGAGCACGATGAGCCCCGTGGCGATGGCGCGCCGCAGCGTCGCCGCGCGGTGCCGGGCGTCGTATTCCGCCGTGAGGGCCACGTAGAGCGGGGCGGAGTTGACGGGGTTGATGATGGCCACGAGCGAGGAGAACGTGAGCAGGAGGAACCCGCCATGCGTGCTCACAGCAGCTCCTCCTGCACCCACGTGCCGCCGGCGCCCGCGCCGCCCCCCGGCTCGTCGCCGCCCCCTTCCGGCGTCCCGTCGCGAGGCGGCCCGTACGCCTCGGCCGCGACGAAGCACTCGGGCGCGTCGTTGGCGGGCGCGTTGACGAGGGTCGAGACGGCGTAGGCCTCGAGGTCGGCGCCGGCGTAGGGGCGGAGCAGCGCCTGGAGCTCGTCCGGCGTGGCGGCCCGGTCCAGCCAGCGGGCGCGCGCGTCGGGGGGCAGCACGGCGGGCATGCGGTCGTGGATGTCGCGGATGCCCGGCGCCGCGTCGGTGGTCACGATCGCGCAGGTGAGCAGCGGGGCCGCGTCGCCTGCGTGCCAGCGCTCGTAGAGGCCGGCGAAGGCGAAGGGGCGCTCGCCGTGCAGGCGCAGCCGCATGGGCGTCCGGCGGCGGCCCTCCTTCATCCACTCGTACCAGCCGTCGGCGGGGACGAGGCAGCGGCCGCGGGCGAACGCGCGCCGGAACGCGGGCTTGGTGGCGAGGGTCTCGGCGCGTGCGTTGATCATGCGGTTGCCGATGGCGGGATCCTTCGCCCAGCGCGGCACCAGCCCCCAGCGCGCCATGCGCAGCCGCGCCACCGCCTCGCCCCGAAGCAGCACAGCGACATCCTGCGTGGGTGCGATGTTCCAGCGGGGCCGCAGGTCGAACGGCGGCTCCGTCGGGCCGAACTCGTCGAAGAGTCCGGCCTGCGGCGTCGCGAGGGAGAATCGTCCGCACATGGTCGGTTGGTCTTTGCGTCGAGGTGAACCGGGGCGAGAAGCTAGAAGGGCGCGCTGGGTCGCGGCAAGGGCGGAACGGCGGGACTGCGAACGGCGGGACTGCGAACGGCGGGACTGCGAACGGCGGGACTGCGAACGGCGGGACTGCGAACGGCGAAACGGCGGACTGCGGGTGGGGGTGAAGCGGGTGAGGGTGAGGGTGAGGACGGGGGTGGGGGCACTGCGGGGGGAGAGGCGGGTGGGGGCTGACTTCGGGTGGGGGGGCTTGCTCTGTTCGGGGCAGCGTCTGGGTGCGGGCTCGTTCAGCCCGTTCGGACGAGCGGCCACGTTGATTGCTCCTGCGACCTCGTCGGGGCGCTCGGTGGCCGGCGCGAGGAAGTGCGCCCGCTGCGCAACTGACGCATCGGGCCATTCCGTTGCCCCGCGGGGTGTGGTTGGTTGGGAGCATGGGACCCGAGAAGATCCGGATGTGGCGGGCGGCGGAGACGCTGCTGGAGGAGATCGACCGAATGGCCGAGCAGGTGACGGCGCTGGCGCCGAACGCCGCGGACCATCTGGAGCGCTCGGCAGAGTCGGCTCTCTTCAACATCGCGGAGGGCGCGGGCTCGTTCAGGCCCGGCACCAAGGTTTCCGCGTACGAGGTCGCGAAGAAGGAGGCCAACGAGGTGCGTGCGGTCCTGCGCCGGCTGGTGATCAAGCGCGTCCTGACGAATGCCGACATTGCCCGCGCCTACAACCTCGCCGGCGCGCTCGTCGGCATGCTGACCCGCGCGATCATCTCCGTCTCCCGCCGCCAGCCATAGCCCCTCACCCCGCCAACCCCCACCCGCCGTTCCCGCGGTCAACCCCCACCCGCCGTTCCCGCGGTCAACCCCCACCCGCCGTTCCCGCGGTCAACCCCCCACCCGCAGTCCCGCCCGCAGTGCCCTCACCCCCGCCCCCGCCCTCACCCTCGCCCGCTTCACCCCCACCCGCAGTCCCGCGGTCAACCCCCCACCCGCAGTCCCCGCGGTTGGCTGGCGCCTGCACCGCCGTCGATTGCATACTAGACCCCCGAGTCAACCTCCGTTCCCCGAGCCCACACGATCCCATGCGCACGCTCCTGCTGCTGACGGCCGCCGCGGCGCTCGCCGCCGCACCCCGCCCGCTGGCCGCGCAGGCGGCTCGTGCCGACAGCGTCTTCCTGCTGCGCCCGGCGCGCGTGTTCGACGGTACGACGCCGGCGCCGCACGAGGGGTGGGCGGTGCTCGTGCACGGGGACCGCATCGAGGCGGCGGGGCCGGCGGCGTCGGTACGCGCGCCGCGCGGCGCGAAGGTGATCGAGCTGCCGGGCGCGACGCTGCTGCCGGGGCTGATCGAGGCGCACTCGCACATGCTGCTGCACCCGTACGACGAGGTGCCATGGAACGACCAGGTGCTCTTCGAGCCGCTGGGCGAGCGGACGGCTCGGGGCGTGAACCACCTGCGCGCCACGCTCATGGCGGGCTTCACGACCATTCGGGACCTGGGCACGGAGGGCGCCGGCTACGCCGACGTCGGCCTCAAGTCGGCCGTCGAGAAGGGGGTGATCCCCGGGCCGCGCATGTTCGTGGTGACGCGGGCCATCGTCGCCAGGGGCAGCTACGGCGTGAAGGGCGCGCCGGAGTGGGACCTGCCGCTCGGCGCGGAGGAGGCGGCGGGGCTGGACGGCATCACCGCCGCGGTGCGGCACCAGATCGGCAAGGGCGCGGACTGGGTCAAGATCTACGGCGACTACTACTGGGGCCCGCACCACGAGGCGGAGCCGACCTTCACGGAGGAGGAGCTGCAGAAGGCGGTGGAGGTGGCGCACAGCGCTGGCCGGCCGGTGGCGGTCCACACCGTGACGCCGGAGGGGATGCGGCGGGCGGCGCTCGCGAACGTCAACACGATCGAGCACGGCGACGAGGGCACGCCGGAGATCTTCCGGCTCATGAAGGAGCACGGCGTCGCCTTCATCCCGACGCTCGCCGCGACCTACTCGATCTCGCGCTACCACGGCTGGCGGCCGGGCGTGGACCCCGAGCCGCCGGGCGTCAAGCGGAAGCGGCAGATGTTCCGGTACGCGCTGGACAGCGGCGTGAGGATCGGCAGCGGCAGCGACGTGGGCGTCTTCACGCACGGGAAGAACGCGCTCGAGCTGGAGCTCATGGTGGACTATGGCATGACGCCCGCGCAGGCGCTCACGGCCGCGACCGCCACCGACGCGGACATCCTCGGCCTGGATGCGGGCCGCGTCCAGCCGGGGAAGCTCGCGGACCTCGTCGCCGTGGCGGGCGATCCGACGGAGGACATCAAGGCGCTGGAGAGCGTCCGGTTCGTCATGAAGGACGGCGTCGTCTACCGCCAGCCGTGAGCCGCGGCGCGGTTCTCGAAGGCAGCCGGCGCAGCGCGGGCGCCGCCGGGAAGGGGGATCCTGGGAATCGCCGCGCAGGTACCATGCGGGACAGGGCGGGCCGCCGCGCTGTGGCGGTCCCGGGGCCGAGGACAGGAGAGCGCATGGACACGCAGGTCATGGCCTGGCGGGCGGAGACGCCCGCGGCGGCGGCGGGGCTGATCCACCTGAACAACGCGGGCGCGGCGCTCATGCCGACGCCCGTACTGGACGCGATCACGGAGCACCTGAAGCGCGAGGTCGCGCACGGCGGCTACGAGGCGGCGGAGGCAGCGGCCTCCGAGATCGAGGTCGCCTACACGGCGCTCGGGAGGCTGCTCTCGGCCGAGCCGCGCAACATCGCGATCATGGAGAACTCGACCGCCGCGTTCGCGCAGGCGCTCTCCGCCTTCGACCTGCGCCGCGGCGACGTGATCGTCACCAGCCGAAACGACTACATCTCCAACCAGCTCATGTACCTCTCGCTGGCGAGGCGCGCCGGGGTGGAGTTCGTCCGCGCCGAGGACCTGCCCGAGGGCGGCATCGATCCGCAGGCGGTGAGGGAGATCCTGCGCCGCCGCCGGCCGACGCTCGTGGCCGTGACGTGGGTGCCGACCAACTCCGGCCTCGTCCAGCCCGTCGAGGCGGTGGGCCGCGTCTGCGAGGACGCGGGCGTGCCGTACCTGATCGACGCCTGCCAGGCGGCGGGCCAGATCCCGATCGATGTGGCCGCCCTGCGCTGCGACTTCCTCTCCGCCACCGCCCGCAAGTTCCTGCGTGGGCCGCGCGGCATCGGCTTCCTGTACGTAGCCGACCGCGTGCTCGACAGCGGCGCGCACCCGCTCTACCTCGATATGCGCGGCGCGCGCTGGACCGACGAGAACACCTTCCAGCTCGCCGAGTCGGCGCACCGCTTCGAGAACTGGGAGTTCTCCTACGCGCTCGTCCTCGGCCTCGCCGAGGCCGTGCTCTATGCGCTCGAGGTCGGCGTCGAGGAGGGCGGCCGGCGCGCCCGCGAGCTGGCCGCCTACGCGCGCCGCCGACTGGAGGAGATCGAGGGACTGCGCGTCCTCGACCGCGGGCCCGAGCTGTGCGCCATCGTCACCGTCGAGGTCGCCGGAGTCGCCGCCGAGACCGCCGTCGCCCGCCTGCGCGAGTGGGGCATCAACACCAGCGCCACCCTGCGCGAGTATGCCGTGCTCGACATGGCGGACAAGCACGCGGACTCCGCCGTCCGCCTCTCGCCCCACTACTACAACACCGCCGCCGAGATCGACAGCGCCGTGGCCGCGCTGCAGTCGCTGCTGGAGTAGCGGATCGGCGGGGCCCGCTGTCGCGGCGCCTCAGCCAGTGCCGGGAACGGCCGGATTCGGATTCCAGGGCCCGCGCCCCTGGATTCGGATTCGGATGGGTTGAACGGCGGGCGGCGGACCCGGCCCTGCTCGGACGCGCGCCGTGCGCGCCGACGCATCGAGGCCGCGAGGGGAGGACCATCCACACCGGGATGCGGGGTGTGGGATGCGGGTTGCGGGAGGCGGGATGGGGATGGCGGGATGGCGGGATGGCGGGATATGCGGGATGCGGGATGGCGGCGGGCCCGGGAGGGTAGGAAAGTCCCCACGCGTCGGCCGTGGAAACGGCGGTTGGGGACTTGACTGCGAATAGCGCGGCAAAGTCCCCAATCGTTCCAGTCGAGCTCCGACCCGTGGGGAGTTGACGACGAATAGCGCGGTCAACTCCCCAACCGGTTCTGCGCCGGGGCACGCGTGGGGAGTTCACCGCGGCCGCCACCATCACGAAGGAGGTATTGAATGTCGATTCGAGGACGTCGAAGCCGTTCCCGGCGATGAGGGGTTGCGCGCGGCCCTGATCTGCCTCCCCATGGGGTGAGACCCCGCCGCGTGTCCGTTTCCGGGACGGAGCGTTCGCGACCGTGCATGCGGAAGCGCGCTGGAGGTTTCCGTCGAATCGTCGCAAGCGCTTATGCGCCTTGTCGATACGGTTCCAGTACGTCGCCTGGCACCGCTCTTCCCTTGCTCCGTCCCCGGCACCACGACCGGATCCCGAGGAGAGAGCGGATGTATACGGTTCCCGATCGGCGGCGGAGCGCCGCCTCCTGGCTGACCTTCCTGCTGGGCGGCGCCCTGGCGGCGTCGCCGGCGCTCGCGCAGCGGCCTACCCCGGCGGCCGCCGACAGCGCCGCGCCGGCCGCCGCGCCGGCCGCCGCGCCGGCCGCCACGCCCGCGGCGGGCGACAGCGCGGCGCGGGCGACGCTCTCGCTCGAGGACGCGCTCGTGCTGGCGCGAAGGAACAATCCGACGCTGCAGATCGCGCGCGACCGCGAAGTGGACGCGGACTGGGCGGTCCGCGAAGCCTACGCGCAGCTGCTGCCGTCGGCGGACGTGTCCACCGGGTTCCAATACCAGGCCTCGGGGACGCCGCAGTTCGGCATCATCTCGGGCGCGGACCTGGGCCTCTCGCGCACGCCGGCGTACTACTTCTCGAGCTACAACCTGTCGCTCGGCTACACGCTCAGCGGCACCCGCCTCTTCGCGCCGAAGCAGCAGCGGGCGAATCAGCGGGCGGTCGAGGCGGACGTGGGGGTGGCGGAGTTCCAGCTCGTGAGCGACGTGACGCGCCAGTACATGACGGTGCTGCGGGCGCAGGATGGCGTGACGCTGTCGAAGCAGCAGCTCGACGAGGCGCGGGACAACTACACGGTGGCGAAGGCCCGGCTGGATGCGGGCGGCGCGACCCGGATCGAGGTGCAGCAGGCGGAGGTGGCCCGGGGCAAGGCGCAGGTGACGCTGCTCCAGGCGGAGAACACGCTGCGGGCGGAGCGGCTGCGCCTGGGGCAGCAGCTCGGCACGCCGCTGCCGGCCGATGTCGAGCTGGTGAGCACCTTCCCGGTGGTGGAGCTGCCGTACACCGAGGCGCAGCTCCTGGAGCGGGCGCTCTCGCGCCACCCGGCGCTGCGTGCGGCGGAGGCGCGCCGGAGCGCCGCCGGCGCGGCGGCCGCGGCGGCCAAGACCGCATACCTGCCGACCGTGCGGATGGGCGTTTCCTGGTACGGCAACACCCGGCAGGCGGCGGACGAGCAGTTCGTGCTGGCGCAGGCGCGCTCGCGCGCGCTGGGAAGCATCGACCAGTGCGAGCTCATGAACCAGATCTCGGCGGGGCTCTCGACGCCCCTGCCGGACCGGCCCACGGACTGCAATCAGTTCGCCCTCACGCCGGCCGACGAGGAGCAGATCGTGGCGGGCAACCGTCAGTTCCCGTTCCACTTCTCGACGCAGCCGCTGGTCGCCCAGCTGACGGTCTCGCTGCCCGTCTTCGGTGGCCTCAGCCGCGAGCGGCAGATGGAGACGGCCCGGGCGGCGGAGCACGAGGCGGGCGAGCAGGTGCGGGCCGAGGAGCTCCAGCTCCGCACCGACGTCGCCGCCGCGTACGGCACCCTCGAGACGGCGCGCCAGAGCGTCGCCATCCAGAAGACGAGCCGGGACGTCGCGGACGAGCAGCTCAAGCTCGAGCGCCAGCGCTACGCCGTGGGCGGCTCGAGCTTCCTCCAGCTCCAGCAGGCGCAGACGGTCAAGGTCACCGCCGACCGGGATTACCTGGACGCGGTCTATGCCTACCATCAGGCGCTCGCGGACCTGGAGAATGCCGTGGGCGAGCGGTTGAGGTAGGATCGGAGAGCGGGGGAGTGGGGGAGTGGGGGAGTGGGGGAGTGGGGGAGTGGGGGAGTGGGGGAGTGGGGGAGTGGGCGGCGTTCGTCGCGGCCGCGGGTGCGCGGGCCACGCCGGCTTCGCGGCGGCCGCGGGTGCGCGGGCCACGGCGGCTTCGCGGCGACCGCGGGTGCGCCGGCGCGCGCCGGGATCGGCGCCGCGCCCGGAAAACGCGCGCGCCGTGAGCCCGGCCGCATCTCCCACTCCCCCGCTCCCCCACTCTGGCCGTTCCTGTCCGGGCGCGGGAACCGGGATCCCGTCAGCGGACACCGGGGCGCGGGGGTGTGGCAGGGCGAGGGCTGAAAGGTGTTGTGGCGGAAAGAGTTACGGGCGGTCTATGGCTGGCACGTCGCTTTCATTGTCGTAAGTGACACTCCGACACGATCGAGACGGGACGAAGAGGCACCATGGTCGATATAGCGCGCGCACCGCGGAAGAAGCGCAAACCCTGGATCTACGGCGGCATCGGCGTCGCGCTGGTGGCGATCACGACGGTGGCGCTGGCGCGGCTGAAGCCGGCGGCGCCGACGGTTGATGCGGGCACGCTCTGGCGCGACACGGTGAAGCAGGGGACGATGCTGCGGGAGGTGCGCGGGCCGGGCACGCTCGTGCCGGAGCAGATCCGCTGGATCAGCGCGCTCACGCCGGGCCGGGTCGAGCAGATCCTGAAGCAGCCGGGGCAGCCGGTGGAGGCGAACACGGTGCTGCTGGAGCTGAGCAATCCGGACGTGCAGCTGCAGCTGCTGGATTCGGAGCGGCAGCTCTCGGCGGCGCAGGCGGACCTGGTGAACCTGCGCTCGTCGCTCGAGCAGGGGCGGCTGAACCAGGAAGGGACCGTGGCGACGGTGCAGACGCAGATGAACGATGCGCAGCGGACGCTCAAGGTGGACGAGCAGCTCGCGGCGCAGAAGCTGGTGTCGGACAACGACCTGAGCCATGCGCGGGAGAGCGCGGCCGAGCTCGAGCAGCGTTACCGGCTGGAGAAGCAGCGGCTGGAGGTGCAGACGGCGGCGATGAAGCAGCAGCTGGCGGTGCAGGAGAGTCAGATCAAGCGGCTGGAGGCGATCGTCCAGTTCCGGCGCAGCGAGATCGAGGGCATGAACATCCGGGCGGGCGGCGACGGCGTCCTGCAGGAGCTGCCGCTGCAGGTGGGCCAGTGGGTGACCTCGGGGACCACGCTGGCCAAGGTGGTGCAGCCGGGCAAGCTCAAGGCGGTGCTGCGGATCCCGGAGACGCAGGCGAAGGACGTGGTGCTCGGGCAGGAGGCGTCCATCGACACGCGAAACGGTCTGATCCCCGGCCACGTAAGGAGGATCGACCCGGCGGCGCTGAACGGGACGGTGGGGGTGGACGTGTCGCTGGAAGGCGATCTGCCGAAGGGCGCACGGCCGGACCTGAGCGTGGACGGCACGATCGAGATCGAGCGGCTGAAGAACGTGCTGTACGTGGGCCGGCCGGCGTACGGCCAGGCGGAGAGCACGGTGGGCCTGTTCAAGGTGACGAACGGTGGTGACGAGGCCGTGCGGGTGAACGTGAAGCTGGGCCGGGCGTCGGTGAACACGATCGAGGTGCTCGGCGGGCTGAACAAGGGTGACGTCGTCATTCTGTCCGACATGTCGGCGTGGGATGCCGTGGACCGCGTGCGCCTGAAGTAGGCGGATCCCCAACACGATCAGGAGGCCTGAATGGAGCAAGCGATGGAGCCCCTCATCCGGCTGGACGCGGTGAGCAAGATCTTCTTCACCGATGAGGTGGAGACGCACGCGCTGGCCAGCATCCACCTGGAGATCAACAACGGCGAGTACATCGCCATCGCGGGCCCGTCGGGCTGCGGCAAGACGACGCTGCTCTCGATCCTGGGGCTGCTCGACTCGCCGACGGAGGGCGTCTACACGCTGGACGGCAAGCCGGTCTCGGGGCTCTCCTCCTCCGACCGGGCGCGCATCCGCAACCGGGAGATCGGCTTCATCTTCCAGGCCTTCAACCTGATCGGCGACCTCACGGTGTACGAGAACGTCGAGCTGCCGCTCACCTATCGCGGCATGTCCTCCGGCGAGCGGAAGGAGCGTGTGCAGGCGGCCCTCGAGCGGGTGGGCATGTCGCACCGCATGAAGCACTATCCGTCCCAGCTCTCCGGCGGCCAGCAGCAGCGCGTGGCGGTGGCCCGCGCCATCGTCGGCAAGCCGCTCATCCTGCTCGCGGACGAGCCGACGGGGAACCTCGACTCGCGCAACGGCGAGGCCGTGATGGACCTCATGCGCGAGCTACACCGCGACGGCGCGACGATCTGCATGGTCACGCACGACCCCCGCTACGCGCGCTACGCCGACCGCACGCTCCACCTCTTCGACGGCCAGGTGGTGAAGGACGAGAAGAGCACAGACGCGCACGCGGTGGAGGAGCTCGAGGAGAGCGGGTTCGAGCTGGGCGACTAGAGGCCGGCTCGCCATGGACACACTGGTTCGGGACCTCCGCTACGCGCTGCGCGCGGTGCGGCGCAATCCGGGCTTCGCCGCGATCGCGGTGCTGACGCTCGCCCTCGGCATCGGCGCCAACAGCGCCATTTTCAGCGTTCTGGACGCCGTGCTCCTCCGCCCGCTACCGTACCACGAGGCGGACCGGCTGGTGACGATCGGATCGAACGTCGCGCAGGGCGGGCCCGTGGATGCGGCCATGGCGGTCTCGTATCCGGACTATCAGGACATCGGGAAGCTCACCGATGCCGTCTCCGGCATCGCCGCGTATTCCAGCGACCGCTACAACCTCACCAACGTCGACGAGCCGCGTGAGGCGGAGGTGACGCGGACGACCGCGGATCTGTTCTCGGTGCTCGGCGTCTCGCCGGTCATCGGGCGCGCCTTCGGCCCGGGCGAGAGGCACGATCGCGTCGCGGTGATCTCCCATGCACTCTGGATCGCGAACTTCGGCGGCGACAGGAGCGCGCTTGGGCGCACCATCTCGCTCGACGACACCAGCTTCACCATCGTGGGCGTGATGCCGGCGGGGTTCGCGTTCCCGGACGCGAGCACGGACGCCTGGATCCCGATCGGTTTCGCCCTGGCGGATCCCGCGTTGGCGGAGCTGCGCATGTACCGCGGGTTCTCGACGGTCGCGCGCCTCGCGCCGGACGCTTCGCTCGACAAGCTGCGCGCAGACCTCGATCTCCTTGCCAGACGGATCACGGTTTCGGGGCAGCAGACCTCGAAGTTCGGGAGCGGTGAGAAGCTCGTGGCGACTCTGCTACGCGATCAGATCGTGGGCGACGCGCGGCAGCCGCTCCTGATTCTCTTCGGCGCGGTGGCGCTGGTGCTGCTCATCGCCTGCGTCAACGCGGCGAACCTCCTCGTGGCCCGCGCGAACGCCCGCGAGAAGGAGTTCGCGGTGCGGCGCGCCATCGGCGCCGGCCGCTGGACGATCGTGCGCCAGCTCCTGGTCGAGAGCGTCCTCCTCGCGCTGGGCGCCGCCGCGGTCGGGCTCGTGCTCGCGGCGGCGGGGCTCCAGCTCCTCGCCGCGCAGCTGCCGCACGGGTACGTGGTGGGCATCGATCGCACCGTGCTCGGCTTCACGCTTCTCCTCGCGGTGGCGACGGGTCTGGGCTTCGGCATCGTGCCCGCGCTGCGGGCCTCGGCTCCCGCGCTGGAGCAGTCGCTGCGCGACAGCGCGGGCGCCAGCGTGGGCCGTCAGCGGCGCCGCGCGCGCGACGTGCTCGTCGTCAGCGAGGTGGCGCTGGCGCTGGTGCTGCTCGTGGGCTCGGGGCTCCTCGTCCGCAGCTTCATCAGCGTGAACGCCGTCAATGCCGGATTCGACCCGCAGGGGGTTCTCGCGGCGCGGATCCGTCTCACGCCCGCCAGGTACTCCACGGCGAGCCAGAAGCGCACGTTCTTCGACGATCTCGTCCAGCGGCTCCGGACCCAGCCGGGCGTCAGCGCGATCACCTTCGCCGACGGGCTGCCGCTCGCCGGCGTCCCCATGGTCGGGATGAATCCCCGGCCGATCAGGCCCGACGACCCCGACCAGTTCCTCCAGATCGCCGCGGTGAGCGTAGGCCCTGACTTCTTCTCGACCATGCACATCCCCGTTCTGCAGGGGCGCGCGATCACCGCGGATGACCGCGAGGACTCGAAGCCGGTCTGCGTGGTGAGCCAGGCGCTCGCGCGCCGGCTCTGGCCGCACGAGAACCCGATCGGCCAGGGCGGGATGGGACGACGGGGCGACGCCACCGTCGTGGGCGTCGTGGGCGACGTGCGCAGCGAATCGCTCGAGCGCGAGGGGAGTCCCGCCGTCTACGTCCCGCTCGTGCAGTCGCGGAGCAGGAACTACGACGAGATGTGGGTCGTCGTGCGCTCGGCGCATCCGCTGCGCATCGTCCCCGAGGTGCGGCAGGCGGTACGCGCCGTTGACGCCGCCCAGCCGATCGCGGAGATCACGACCTACGATGCGCTCATTCAGCAGCGCTACGCGAGCCTCAGGCTCATCACGGCCCTCATCACGCTGTTCGCGGGGCTCGCGCTCGTGCTCGCCGTGATCGGGATCGCCGGTGTGACCGCGTACGCGGTCTCGCAGCGTACACGCGAGCTGGGAATTCGCATCGCGGTGGGCGCAAGCGCCAACGACGTGCTCGGCCTCCTGCTCGGCGAGACCGTGGTACTGGTCGGAATCGGCCTTGCGATCGGACTCAGCGCGGCGTTCGGCGTGACGCGCACGCTGCGCTCGCTGCTCTTTGGGGTGACGAGCACCGACCTCGTGACGTTCGGGGGTGCGGCCGTCGCGCTCGGAGTGGTAAGTTTGGTGGCCACCTGGGTTCCGGCCCGCAGGGCGGCGCGGGTGGATCCA
Organism: uncultured Gemmatimonadales bacterium; assembly: GCA_963708135.1. Taxonomy (GTDB): domain Bacteria; phylum Gemmatimonadota; class Gemmatimonadetes; order Longimicrobiales; family RSA9. The sequence continues at coordinate 5,189,840 of OY970192.1, forward strand.
GTGGAGGCGCTGCGGAGTGAGTAGCGCCCGCTGGAGCACGCGGCCGCGATCGCGCTCTGGTGGTCGGGCGGACTTGACGAATGACGAGCGATTGAAGGAGCATCGATGAGCCTCATGGGAGGGCTACGCAGGAACGCGCCGGCGGAGGACATGACGCTGCCCCCGGGGACGCCGCTCATCCGCGTGCGCGGAATGGAGAAGGCGTACTCGACGCGCGCGGGGGACACCTACGTGCTGCGCAACATCGAGCTCGACATCGAGCCGGGCGAGTTCATCACGATCATGGGCCCATCGGGCGCGGGCAAGTCCACGCTGCTCGCCATCCTCGGCATGCTCGATGGCGCGTGGAGGGGCGAGTACCACTTCCTGCGCCACCCGATCCACGCGCTCTCCGTGAAGGACCGGGCGGCGGTCAACAAACGCTACATCGGCTTCGTCTTTCAGCAGTACCACCTGCTCGACACGCTCACCGTCTACGAGAACCTCGAGATCCCTCTCTCCTACCGCAACGTCCCGCGCGGCGAGCGCCAGGGGATGGTGGCCGATGTGCTGGACCGGTTCCAGATCGTCGGCAAGAAGGACCTCTACCCGAACCAGCTGTCGGGCGGCCAGCAGCAGCTGGTGGGCGTGGCCCGCGCCGTCATCGCCGAGCCGAAGGTCATCCTCGCCGACGAGCCCACCGGCAACCTGCACTCGAGCCAGGGGCGCGAGATCATGGAGCTCTTCAAGCGCCTCAACAAGCAGGGCACCACCATCATCCAGGTCACCCACTCCGAAGAGAACGCCCGCTACGGCAACCGCATCATCCAGCTGCGCGACGGCTGGATCGTGGACTGATCGGCTCGGGATCGCTTACCGCGACGCCATCCCGAACATCCCGAACCCGGTTTCCTATCCCCCATCCCCCAGCACCAGCTCCCGATAGCTTCGATACCCGCCTGCACGCATCCGCTCGAGGAAGCGCCGGATCGGCTGCACGAGCTGGGTGCTGGCGTGGCCGGGCACGGCGTCCGCCGGGCCGGCCCGGAAGGGGTGGAACCAGCTGCGGATGATGACGCTCGCCGGGGCGAGGGGCAGTGTTGCGACGTTCGCGGCGAAGCGGTCGAAGCTGCCCTCGCGCATCAGGTAGAACTCGACGTTGGACGTGTAGAAGGCGGACACGGCCACGTGCTCGGCACGGGCCTCGTCGCCGATGGCGCGCAGGGCGTGCGGCCCGGCGAGGTCGCCGACGACGGGAATGATGCGGCCGCGCCCCTCCAGCTGCTTCACGAACCGGAAGTCCTCCTCGCCGACGAGGTAGCTCGCGCGGTGCCCGGCGCGGTCGCGCTCGAGCAGCAGCTGCCGGTACGTCGGGTCGTAGGAGCGCGGCGCCTGGCCGAGCGTGGAGAAGCGCAGCGCCGGGCCGGCGGCGATGAAGGTGTCGTGGAAGCGGTCGATGGTGGCGGTGTCCTCGGCGGACAGCGGCACGCCGAAGCGGCGGAGCGCCGCGTGGACGGCGGCGCGCGCGGCGGCGACGCGGCGGGGGTCGGGCGGCGTCGCGTCCACATAGTCGAGCAGGCGGACCAGCCCCGCCTCGCCCGCCGGGACGCGGAAGGCGGGCCGCGGTCGGCCGAACATGAGCGAGAGGTAGTCGGCGCGGTCGCGCGAGAGCTCGAAGAGCGCCTTCAGCCACAGCTGCTCGAGGAGGTTGTCGCGGCGGATGTCGATGATGAAGGCCGCGCGCGGCCGGATGCGGGCAATGTAGGAGAAGTTCTGGTCCGGGCCGACCCCGATGTACGCGCCGCCGTGCACTCCGAGCGCGCGCAGGCGGTCGAGCGCCTGCAGGTAGGAGGCCTCGTTGGAGATGAGGTTGTCGGTGTCGAAGTAGCCGCCCGGCTCGGAAAGGCGCGCGACCAGCGCGGCGAAGCTCTCGTGCTGGGCGCTCGCGGCGTGCGGACCGGTGCCGAGGAGCGGCGCCGCGACGCCGTCCCAGGCACGCGGAGGCCGCGGGTCCGCACCCGTGAGCGGGACCGCGGCCGCGACGAGCAGGACGAGCGAGAAGAGGTGGCGGCGGGCCGCGGCCGCGACAGGGCGGGCCGTGGCGGCGGGACAGGGGTGGCGCACCGGGGCGTCGCGCACGGGCGCTCGTGCTCCCCTCTATGCCCCGGCGGAGCCGGCGGCGAAGGAGGCCAGCCGGCGCAATGCCCGCGTCCGCTCGGCGTCGCCCATCTTCGCGCGGGCGACGGTCTCGCGCAGCCACTCCACCGTGTGGTCGTAGACGGGGCGGTCCACCGGGTAGGGGTGCCCGTCCTTGCCGCCGTGCGCGAAGCTGAAGCGCGCCGGATCCCGTACGCTGGCGGGCGTGCCGTGGACGAGCTCCGCGAGCAGGGCGAGCGCGCGCACGGACCGGGCGCCGATCCCGGGCACCGCCAGCACCGCCTCGAAGTCCGCGGGCGCCGCCTCGTACGTCCGCACCAGGATGCTCTCCAGCCGCTTCGGGTCCAGGTCCTCCCGGATGTCCACCGGATGCCGCGCCGGCATGCGCAGGCGGGCGGGCTCGCCGGCCTCCACCAGGAGTCGGGGCGGGCGCCGGGCAACCCCGCCGCCGTCCCCGGCATCAAAGAGCCCGAGCTGCGCGCCCGCGTCTCCGTTCGCTCGTGCTCCTGCGCCTGGGTTTGCGCCTGCGCCTGCGCTTACCCTTGCCCTTGCGCTTGCCCTTGCGCTTGCGCCTGCGCTTACCCTTGCGCTTGCGCTTGCCCTTGCGCTTGCGCCCCCCCCGATCTTGCGCGCCTCCCGCGCGACGCGCCCCGGCTCCTCGCGCGCGAGCTCGGCGATGGCCGCGCGGGCGCCGGCGGACTCGTGGGCGACGAGGTTGAGGATGGCGCCGTCGCGGGAATCGGAGGCGATGGCGGCGTGCGGCTCGTCGGTGAAGTCGCGGGCCTGCTCGCCGAGCCAGTGGTAGCGGCGGGCGGCGGCGTCGCCATCGCGCATCCCCTGCTGGATGACGGCCCAGCGGCCGGCGGCGGTGTGCAGGAAGGTGTGGTGGTAGATGCCGAAGCCGTCCTGCACGGCCGCGCTGTCCACCTTGGCAGTGATGCGGCTGGTGTAGGCGAGGCGGGCGGGGTCGAGGCCGAGGGCGGAGGCGTTGCGCTCGAGCTCGCCGGGCGTGTGGCGGGAGGCGCGTCCCTTCCCGCCGGTGACCCAGAGGCCGAGGTCGGTCTCGCGGCCGGCGAGCCCGGTCTTGAGCGCGCCGCAGACGACGGTGGTCACGCCGCTGGAGTGCCAGTCGAAGCCGAGCACGCAGCCGAAGGCCTGGAACCAGAACGGGTCGGAGAGGCGGCGCAGCACCTCGTCGGGGCCGTGCTCGAGGACGATCACCTCGATCACGGCCGGGGCGAGGCGCGCCATGCGCTCGAACAGCCAGCGCGGCGCGCGACCGCCGTGCAGCGGCAGGTTGGCGATTCCGGTGCGGCGGGCCATGGTGTTGTAAGGTACACCGGGTCGTGGCGGTTGTCTCGTGGGGCAGGGCGGGCGGTCTGCGCCTGCTGGCGGAGAGTGGGGGAGCGGGGGAGTGGGCGACGCTCGCGGCGGCCGGGGACTCGCGGGCTACCATGCTGCCGTGCGCGTCAGGCTCCATCGTCGGCGGTGCGCCGCTCCGGCGGCGGGGCGGCGCACTGCGCGGACGTGGGATCGGGCGTCCCGGGGGTGGACAGGGCGAGCGCGCGGGAGCGGCGGCGGCATCGTCGCATGCGATGTGGCGACTTATGCTTACGGGCCGGACGGCGTGATGGAACGGGGCTTTCGTTTGACGCGCGGCAGCGGCAGGACGTGGGCCGATGTCCGGGCGTGGCATCGATCACCGTAACCAAGAGGACACATGGACGCGCTGCGGCAGGACATCCGCTATGCGCTTCGGGGGCTGCGCGGGAGCCCCGGCTTTGCGCTGCTGGCCGTGGTGACGCTGGCGCTCGGCATCGGCGCGAACACGGCGATCTTCAGCGCGGTCGACGCCGTGCTGCTGGCGGCGCTGCCCTATCCCCAGCCGGACCGGCTCGTGCGGGTGTACGCGGCGTCGGGCAGGAACCCACCCGGCACGCTGTCGGGGCCGCAGTTCCTGGCGGTCCAGCGGCAGGTCCACGGCTTCGCGGCGGTGGCGGCCAGCTCGGGCGTGTCGGCGACGCTGACCGGGAGCGGCGCGGCCGAGCGGCTGGAGGGGGAGGTGGTCTCGGCCAGCTACTTCGAGGTGCTGGGTGTGGCACCGCTTCTCGGCCGCACCTTCGGCCGGGCCACGGCGGGGGCGGGCGAGGAGCGGCAGGTGGTGCTGTCGTGGCAGCTGTGGCGGACGCGGTTCGGCGGCGAGGCGGGCATCGTCGGCCGAACCCTCACGCTGAACGGGCAGGCGTACACCGCGGTGGGCGTGATGCCGCGGGGGTTCGAGGGCATGCGCCCGGACGACCAGCTGTGGACGCTGGCGCGGACGGACGTTCCGGACTCGCCGTTCACCGGGCAGGGCGCCGACCCGGAGCACGCCTGGGGCGCGCGCTACCTGGATGTGCTGGGGCGGCTGCGGCCCGACGCCAGCACGGCCGCGGTGGCGGGGCAGCTGGACGCCCTGGCGCGGCGGCTGAGCGCGAGCCATCCCGACACCGATGCGGGCGAGAGGTTCGTCCCGCGCGACTGGCACGATGACCTGGTGGGCGACAGCCGCCGGCCGCTCATGCTGCTGCTCGCGGCCGTGGGCGCGGTGCTGCTGATCGCGTGCGCCAACATCGCCAACCTGCTGCTCACGCGCGGTGCGGCGCGCCAGCGCGAGGTCACGATCCGGATGGCGCTCGGCGCACCGCGCAGCCGGATCGCGCGGCAGTTCCTCACGGAGAGCGTGATCCTGGGGCTGACCGGTGGCGCTGGCGGGCTGGCGCTGGCCTACGCCACGCTGGGTCCGCTCAAGCGGCTGGCGCCGGGGCAGGGAGGGGCGGGGCTGCGCCTCGAGCATGCCACGATCGACGTGCGCGTTCTGCTCTTCGCGCTCGGTGCCGCGCTGCTGGCCGGCCTGGCGGCGGGCGTGGTGCCGGCGGTGAGCGCGGCCGCCGCGAACCCGAGCAGCAGGCTGCGCGAGGGCGGGCGCGGCACGACCGAAGGCGCGGCGCGGCACCGGCTGCGCGCTCTCCTCGTGACGGCGGAGGTCGCGCTGTCCCTGGTGCTGCTCGTCTCCGCGGGGCTGCTCATCCGGAGCTTCGCGCGGCTGACCGCGACCGACCCCGGCTTCGAGAGCGCGCGCGTCGCGGCCATATCCCTGCCGCTGCCGCAGAACCGGTACGACGGCGCGCGCGTGGGCGAGCTGTACGGGCAGCTGCTCGAGCGCGTCCGCGCGCTTCCGGGCGTGAGCGCCGCGGGCGCCGCCTTCCCGCTGCCGCTCACGGGGAAGGGCGCATCGGCGGGGTTCGTGGTCGAGGGACGCCCGGCGCCGGACCCCGAGGAGGGGCAGCATGCGGGGCTCGTCTGGGCGACGCCTGGCTACTTCGAGGCGCTGCGCATCCCGGTGCGCGCGGGACGCGCGCTCGAGCGGCGCGACGCGCCGAATGCCGCGCCCGCCGTCGTCGTGAACGAGGCGCTGGCGCGGCGCTACTGGCCGGGAGAGGACGCGGTGGGGCGGCGGGTGAAGCTGGCCGACGACCCGGCGGACACCACGTCGCCGTGGCTGACCGTGGTCGGCGTGGTGGGGGACGTCCGGCCGGCCGGGCTGGATGTGCCGCCCGCCCCCGAGCTCTACATCCCGCTCTCGCAGAACAGCTGGCCGTTCATGGCGCTCGTCGTCCGCACGGCGGCCGGCGATCCGCTGAAGCTCGTCCCCGCGATCCGGCGCGAGGTGGCGGCGCTCGATCCCAACCTGCCGCTGGGCCGGGCGCAGGCGCTGGAGACCGTGGTGGATCGCTCGGTGGCGCAGCCGCGCTTCCGCACGCTGCTGCTCTCCGTCTTCGCCTTCCTCGCGCTGCTGCTGGCGGGCATCGGCATCTACGGCGTGGTCTCGTTCGGCGTGACGCAGCGGCTGCACGAGATCGGCGTGCGCATGGCGCTCGGCGCCACGCCCGGCCGGGTCCTGCGGCTGGTGGTCCGGCAGGGGCTCGCCCCGGTGGTGCTGGGCCTCGCGGTCGGCCTGGCGGGCGCGCTCGCGGCCGCCCGCCTGCTGGCCGGACTGCTCTACCAGGTGGGTGCCTGGGATCCGGCCACCTTCCTGCTCGTGCCGCTGGCGCTGCTCGCTGTGGCGACGCTGGCCGTGTGGCTGCCGGCGCGCCGCGCGACACGCGTGGACCCCGGCCTCGCCCTGCGCGCGGAGTGACCGGCTCGGACGGATGGCGCCCGGCGCGCGCCGGCGCGCGGCTCCCCTCAAACGTGGATACCATGGACACCCTGTACCGCGATCTCCGCTACGCCGTCCGCACCCTGGTGCGGAGCCCCGTCTTCGCCCTGGTGGCGATCCTCACGCTCGCGCTCGGTATCGGCGCGAACACGGCCATCTTCAGCGTGGTGGACGCGCTGCTGCTCCGGCCGCTGCCGTACCCGCATCCGGAGCAACTGGTCACGGTGCAGGAGGGCGTGGCCGAGCGCCACATGTTCATGAGCATGGCGTACGCGGACGTGCAGGAGCTGCGGGCGGATACGCGCGTGTTCAGCCGGGTGGCCGCCTACGAGCAGGAACGCTACAACCTCACGGCCCCCGGCGAGCCGCGGGAGGTGAGGGCGCTGCTCGCCACGCCCGGCCTCTTCCCACTCCTCGGCGTCCGCCCGCAGCTCGGGCGAGGCTTCGCCAGGGACGAGGAACGGGCGCACGTGGCCGTGCTGAGCCACCGGCTGTGGGTCCAGGCCTACGCATCCGATCCCGGCGTCATCGGCCGCAGCGTGAGCCTCGACGACGTGCCCTACACCATCGTCGGCGTCATGGCCGCGGACTTCTCCTTCCCCACGGATGACGTCGAGCTCTGGCTGCCGATCGGCGGGGCGTTCGCCGCCGATCCCCAGGTCGAGACCAACCGCGGCTACCACGCCTTCAACACGGTCGCGCGCCTGCGGCCGGGCGTCACGCTGGAGAGCTCCCGTGCGGCGCTCGAGGTGCTGTCGAGGCGCCTGAACGCCGAGCAGGGCGGCCCCCGGGGGGCGGCGATGGCCGGGTATGCCACCGGCCGCGCCACGGCGGCCAGTGGCGCCGCCGGGCCGACGAGGTCCGAGGCTCCCGCTGGCGCCGGCGCACCCGTTCCCGGCGCCGGCGCGCCCGGCCCCGGGGCCGCGGCCCGCCCCAACGCCGCGTCGCGGGCCGGCGCCGCGCGGCCCGCGACGCGGGTGGGAGCGCCTGCCAATACCGGCCCGGGAGCCGGCGCTGCCCGCCCGGGACCCGGCGCTGCCGGCCCGGGACCCGGCGCCGCCGGCGCCGGGGCTGGCGGCCGGCGCGAGCTGCGCGTCCAGATGGGCGGCGGCGGGAAGGCCGGCGGTGGGAAGCTGGGCGGCATGCCGGCGCTCACCGGGCCGCCCGAGATGCACCTGGCGGCCACGCCCCTGCGCGACCTTGCCATAGGCGACGTCCGCGACCAGCTGCTCCTGCTCTTCGCCGCCGTCGCGCTCGTGCTGCTCATCGCCTGCGCAAATGCCGCCGGACTGCTCGTGGCCCGGGCCAACGCGCGCCGCCACGAGATCGCCATCCGGCGAGCAATGGGCGCGAGCCGGGGCCGAGTCGCGCGGCAGCTCCTGACCGAGAGCGTGCTGCTCGCGCTGGCGGGCGGCGCGGGCGGGCTGCTGCTCGCGCGCTGGGGGCTCCGCGCCGTGCTGGCGCTCTGGCCCAGCACGCTGCCCCACGTCGAGCATGCCGGCGTCGATGCGCGCGTGCTCGCCTTCACGTTCGGCCTCTCGCTGGCGACGGGCGTGCTCTTCGGGCTGCTTCCGGCACTGCGCGCCTCTTCGCCGGAGATGGAGGAGGCGCTGAAGGAGGAGTCCCGCACGGGAACGGCGGGGCGGCGTCGCCTGCGGGCGCAGTCGACGCTGGTCGTGGCCGAGACCGCGCTCGCCCTGGTGCTGCTCGTCTCCGCCGGCCTGCTCGTCCACAGCTTCGTGCGCCTCAGCGAGGTGAAGACCGGCTTCGATGCCGAGAACGTCCTCGCCGCACGCATCCGGCTGACCCCGGCCCGCTACAGCACCACGGCCGCCGCGGGCCAGTTCTTCGATGCCCTCGTGCAGCGCATGCGCGCCAACCCTGCCGTGGAGGCGGCCGCCGTCTCGCGCATGCTTCCGCTCAGCGGCCGCATGATGATGATGGGCATGCCGGCGTCGCGGCTGAATCCGAGCTCCACGGAGCCGTTCGTGGCGGTCGGCGCGGACTTCGTCTCGCCAGGCTACTTCCGCACGCTCGGCATCCCGCTGCTGCGCGGGCGTGCCTTCACGCAGGCGGACGTTGACACCGTCGGCGGGGCCGTGGTCATCAACAAGGCCATGGCCGAGCGCATCTGGCCCGGCGAGGACCCCGTCGGCCGGACGATCCCGCTGGGTGGCCGGCCGGGCGAGGCGGGGCGGGACGTGCCGATCGTCGGCATTGTCGGCAACACGCACACCGTCTCGCTCGAGCGGGACGTGGGGCCCGAGCTCTACCGCTCCGACACGCCGGCCGCCGTGCACGGCCCCGACGGCGGCGGCGAGGCGTGGCTCGTGGTGCGAGCGCGCCAGCACCCGCTCGCGCTCGTGCCCGCCATCCGTGCCGCCGTCGCCCAGCTCGACCCGCAGCAGCCGGTGGCCGAGGTGGTCGGGCTCCAGCAGCTCGTGGTCCGCTCGACCGCCGGGCAGCGCTTCAGCACCACGCTCGTGGCCGCCTTCGCCGCCCTCGCCCTGGTTCTCGCCATCGTCGGGCTCTACGGGCTCACCGCCTACGCCGTCGCGCAGCGCACGCGCGAGCTCGGCATCCGCTACGCCCTGGGCGCCCGGAAAGGCGACGTCCTGCGCATGCTCCTCGGCGAAGGCCTCGCGCTCACCGGCCTCGGCATCGCCCTCGGGCTCGTCCTCTCCCTCGGCGTGGGCCGCCTGCTCTCCGGCATGCTCTTCGGCATCGGTGCGACGGATCCGATCACCTTCGCTGCGACCGCGCTCCTGCTCGCCGCCGCCGCGCTTCTCGCCGTCTGGCTGCCCGCCCGCCGCGCGGCGAAGGTCGAGCCGATGGTGGCGCTCAGGGCGGAGTGAGCTCGGGGAACAGCGGGGGAACGCCGGTCGGACGGGGCGGCGCCGAATCCGTTGCGCGCCGCCCGCACCGACACGTCGGGCCCGCGCGAGCACAGGAAAGTCCCCACGGGTCGGCCGTGGAATCGACGTTTGGGGACTTGACTGCGAATAGCGCGGCAAAGTCCCCAAACGTTCCCATGGAGCTGCGGCCCGTGGGGAGTTGACAACGAATAGCGCGGTCAACTCCCCAACCGTCTCCGCGCCGGGGTACGCGTGGGGAGTTGACCGCGGCCGCACGCAAGGGCCGGCGCACGCGGCGGTTCGCCGACGACGGCGGCGGCACCCGCCGCACGCAAGGGCCGGCGCACGCAGCGGTTCGCCGACGACGGCGGCGGCACCCGCCGAACGCAGGGGCCGGCGTACGCAGCGGTCGCGGCCGGCATTGGGGGCGGCCGCGGGGCGTGGGACGCGCAGCGGAACTACGGGCGGGCGGAACGGCGGGCGCGGGTGGCGTTCAGGCGGCGAGGCGCTGGTCGATTGCGGCGAGGCGGTCGTTCACGAGGCGGAAGCGCTGGTGCATGTCCGCGGAGAGTCCATCGAAGCGGCCGTTGAGAGCGACCAGCTCGTTCTCGATCGTCTCGAGGCGCTCGCCCAGAAGCATCACGGATCCACGGAGCTCCGCGACCGCCGGCTCCAGCCGGTTGCCGAGGTCCATAACGCCCTGGGTGATCCGACCCTCCAGTTGCTGGAGACGCATCTCGACCGTGGAGAAACGATCTGCCACTTCGCGAAATCCGTCATTGATGCGCGCCTCGAGCCGCTCCGCGCGGGCATCGGCGGCGACGAACTGTCCGGCCACCCTGGCGGATCCGTCGTCCATCTCGCCGCGGAGCCTGGCGAACCCGTCGTGCATCTCGCCGCGGAGCCTGGCGAACCCGTCGTCCATCTCGCCGCGGAGCCTGGCGAATCCGTCGGCCATCTCGCCGCGGAGCTTCCCCTCGAGGCGCTCGAAATGGCGAACCAGAAGCGCCATCAGCTCGTCGAACCTGGCCTCGATCTCGGCGTCCATGGAGCCGTGGGCTGGGGGAGAACGGGCGGACCGGCGGACGGAGTACCCGGCTGGGTTGGCGTCGTCCGGACCATGATACCACGGCGGCCGGGGCGCGGCCATGGCGGGATCGGCCGCGGGCTGGAGGTCCACAGCCGGGCGTGCCCGGCGGGTCCTGATCTCGTTGTGCCGGAGCCACTTGCCGCGCGCTCCGGGCGCCGGTGCCGCTTCCGGCGGCCGCCGGTTGGTGTCATATTGCGATCGCCCGGGCGGCTGCATCCCGGCTCGCGACCCCCTGATCCCTGAGCCCCTGAGCCCGATGCCTCGAGAAACCGCGCGCATCCTCATCGCCGACGACCAGGCCGACGTGCTGGAGGCGCTGCGCCTGCTGCTGAAGGGGGAGGGCTTCGAGATCGAGACGGCGGCCTCGCCCGCGGCCATCCTGGACCGGGTGGAGCGCTTCGACCTGGACGCGGTGCTGATGGACCTGAACTACGCGCGCGACACGACATCGGGGCGGGAGGGGCTGGACCTGGTGACGCGGCTGCAGTCGATCGATGCGTCGCTGCCGGTGATCGTGATGACGGCGTGGGGGAGCGTGCAGGGGGCGGTGGAGGCGATGCGGCGGGGCGCACGCGACTACGTCGAGAAGCCGTGGGACAACACGCGGCTGCTGTCGACGCTGCGGACGCAGGTGGAGCTGGGGCGGGTGATGCGCGAGTCGGAGCGGCTGCAGCAGGAGAACCGGGTGCTCCGGAAGGGCGACGGTGCGTGGGAGATGATCGCGGAGTCGAAGACGATGCAGCCGGCGCTGCGGCTGATCGAGCGGGTCGGGCCGTCGGAGGCGAACGTGCTGATCACGGGGGAGCACGGGACGGGGAAGGAGGTCGTCGCGCGGCAGCTTCACGCGCTGTCGTCGCGGGCATCGAAGCCGCTGATCACGGTGAACGCGGGCGGGCTGCCGGAGGGGATCTTCGAGAGCGAGCTGTTCGGTCACGTGAAGGGCGCGTTCACGGACGCGAAGACGGACCGGGTCGGCTACTTCGAGCTGGCGGACGGGGGCACGCTGTTCCTGGACGAGATCGCGAACGTTGCGGCCAAGCAGCAGGCGCGGCTGCTGCGTGTGCTGCAGACGGGCGAGATGCAGCGGGTCGGCTCCTCGAAGACGCGCAAGGTGGACGTGCGGGTGCTGAGCGCCACGAACGCCGACATCCAGACGGAGGTCGAGGACGGGCGGTTCCGCGAGGATCTGCTCTACCGGCTGAACACGGTGGTCATCGCGCTGCCGCCGCTGCGTGAGCGGCCGGAAGACATCCCGCTCCTGGCGCGGCACTTCCTGCGCGCGCAGATGGTCAAGTACGGGCGCACGCTGCAGGGCTTCGACCGGGGCGCGGAGCGCGCGCTGCTCGATTACCGCTGGCCGGGCAACGTGCGCGAGCTCGAGCACGTGGTGGAGCGCGCGATCCTCATGGCGGCGGGCGAGTACGTCACCGCCGACGACCTCGGCCTGGCCGGCCGCCCGAGCGGCGCGCCGCAATTCGACGAGCTGACCCTGGACGAGGCGGAGAAGCTGCTGATCGAGAAGGCCCTCGGCCGCTGCCAGGGCAACGTCAGCCGCGCGGCCGAGGCGCTCGGCCTCAGCCGCAGCGCCCTCTATCGCCGGCTGCAGCAGTATGACATCTCGACCTGAGGCGCAAGCGCAAGCGCAAGAGCAAGCGCAAGGGCAAGGGCAAGGGCAAGGGCAAGGGCAAGGGCAAGCGCAAGGGCAAGCGCAAGCGCAAGAGCAAGCGCAAGGGCAAGGGCAAGGGCAAGGGCAAGGGCAAGGGCAACCACCGGGCGGAGGGGGTGCTCGGGCCGGAACGCAGGCGGACGCGGGGGGGGAGGGCGAGGGGTGGGCGGGGAAGCGCCGGATCAGGGCGGCGGGCACTGGGCGCCAGCCGGGGGGGGCGCCGGCGCCGGGGACGCCGCGGCCGCCGGGGCGGCCGGGGGTGGCGGGGGCACGCACGACCCGCCTCTCCTACGACGCGCGTATCCTGCTGCTGGCGTTCCTCACGGGGCTGCCCGGCGCGGGGGTCGCGCTGCTGCTGCTCTGGCTCGGCGACTACACGGCCAAGGTGCAGTGGACGCTGACGCTGCTGATCGTGGGCGGGTGGTGGGGGTTCTCGGTGTCGCTGCGGGACCGTGTGGTGCGGCCACTCCAGACGCTGTCGAACCTGCTGGCGGCGCTGCTCGAGGGCGACTACTCGATCCGCTCCCGCGCCCGCGGCGCGACGGACGACCCGCTCGGCCTGGCCATGAGCGAGCTGAACGCGCTGGGGCGCACGCTGCGCGAGCAGCGGATGGGCGCGCTCGAGGCCACGGCGCTGCTGCGCAAGGTGATGGACGAGATCGACGTCGCCGTGTTCGCGTTCGACGACCGGCGCTCGCTGCGGCTCGTGAACCGTGCGGGCGAGCGGCTCATGGCGCAGGCCGCCGAGCGGCTGCTCGGCCGCGACGCGGACGAGCTCGGGCTCGCGGGCTGCTTCCGGGGCGAGACGCCGCGGGCCACGGACTTCGCCTTCCCGGGCGGCGTGGGCCGCTTCGAGGTCCGGCGTGGCACGTTCCGGCAGGGGGGGCTGCCGCACCAGCTCGTCGTGCTGGCCGACCTGAGCCGCACGCTGCGCGAGGAGGAGCGCAAGGCGTGGCAGCGCCTGGTGCGCGTGCTCGGTCACGAGATCAACAACTCGCTCGCGCCGATCAAGTCGATCGCCGCGAGCCTGCGCGGGCTCATCGACCGCCAGCCGAGGCCGGAGGACCTGGACAGCGACGTCGCCCGCGGCCTCGACGTCATCCAGTCCCGCTCCGAGGCGCTCGCCCGCTTCATGACATCCTACGCCCGCCTGGCCCGGCTGCCCGCCCCCGAGCTCGAGCCGGTGGAGGTCGGCCCCTGGATCGAGCGCGTGGCCCGGCTGGAGACCCGCATGAGCATCGAGGTCCGGCCCGGCCCCGCCGCCACCATCCGCGCCGACGGCGACCAGCTCGAGCAGCTCCTCATCAACCTCGTCCGCAACGCCGCCGACGCCGCCCTCGAGACCGGCGGCCGCGTGGCCGTCGGCTGGAGCCGGACCGGCGCCACCCTCGAGGTCACCGTGGACGACGAGGGCCCCGGCCTCCCCGAGACCGGCAACCTCTTCGTCCCCTTCTTCACAACCAAGCGGAACGGCTCCGGGATCGGCCTCGTCCTCTCGCGCCAGATCGCCGAGGCCCACGGCGGCACCCTCACCGTCGCCAACCGCTCCGACGCGCGCGGCGCCCGCGCCCGCCTGAGGCTGCCCGCTTAGAGCCGCAGCGCGCCGTACACCCGACGGGCTGTCAGGGGAATGCTGCTCCCGAGCCGATCTCCGAGGGAGGACATTGCCGCCGGCGCCCTATCGCAAGCCGACGCACCCTTGCCGGGATCCCGTGCCAGCCCCACCGCCCGTGCCCGCGACGCTCACAGATCCCGCATCCGGAACCCCCACCACGTGATCCCCACGATGGCGGCGATGTAGCCGGCGCTCAGGGCGAGGAGCAGCGGCGTGGGCATGAGCTCGGGCGGGGGGCGGTGGTTCTTCACGGCGTTCGCGATCGCGTCCTGCAACAGGGTGGGGTCCCACTGGATGCGCGCGGCCACGGCCTGGAAGACCTGCACGGGCAGGTAGCGGATCACTCCGGGGGCGCCGAGGGCGGCGATGGCGAAGCCGACGAGCCGCTCGGCGATGCCGATGTAGAGGAGGGCGAGGGCCATGCCGGCGCCGGTGCTGCGCGCCGCGAAGGCGAAGAACAGGGCGATGCTCGCCATGCCCATCATGGACAGCAGCACGCCGCCGGCGAGGCGCGCGTCCGTCGCCCGGAGCAGCGCGCCGGGCGCCGTGCCGGCAGGCGTGCCGAGGCCGGCGAAGACGGTGCCGAGCAGCGCGGCGACGAGGAAGAAGACGGCGATGAGCGGCAGCGTGGCGAGCAGCTTGGCGCGGAAGTACTCGGCCTTCGAGAGCCCGTCGATGACGTTCTGCCTGGCGGTGCGCCAGGAGAACTCGGCGGCGAAGAGCAGCACGATCATCACGGGGACGAAGAACATGGAGATGTCGCCCGCCTGACCCAGGATGGTGGGCCACGCGCCCGGCAGCGCGAAGGGGTGGGTGGTGGGACGGACGGTGTGCTGGTGCCAGCGGCCGCCGAAGTCGAGGCCGAGCAGGAGAGAGTAGACGGCGAGGACGGCCCAGAACGCCGTGCGCTTGCGGGTCTTCAGCAGCTCGATCCGGAGCAGCGTCGTGGCGCTCATACCGCCACCTCCGCCAGCCGGGCGTCGCCTTCGGTGGTCAGCTCCATGAACACGTCCTCCAGGCTCTGGCGGCGGGGGGCCAGGCAGGAGACGGCCACGCCGCGCTCGACCAGCCAGCGGTTCAGCTCCGCGGCGTCGCCATCACCGATCGCGGCGACGACGGCGTCGTCCACCCGCTCGACCCTGCCCACCGCCGGGTACGCGGCGGCCGCGCCTTCGAGCGCGTCGAGGTCGGGCCCGCGCAGCACGACCGAGGTGCCCGCGCCGACGATGTCGGCCAGGCCGCCCTGCGCGAGCAGCCGGCCGCGCTTGATGATCGCCACGTGGGTGCACATCCGCTCGACTTCCCAGAGCAGGTGGCTGGACACGAAGATCGTCTTGCCCAGCGCGGCCAGCCGGCCGACCAGCTCCCGGATCTCGCGCATCCCCTCCGGGTCCAGCCCGTTGGCCGGCTCGTCCAGGATGATGAGGCGGGGATCGCCGAGCGTGGCGGCCGCGATCGCCAGCCGCTGCTTCATCCCGAGCGAGTAGGTCTTGAACGCGCTGCGGCGCCGGCCGCCGAGGCCCACCAGCTCCAGCGAGCGGTCGATGCGGTCCGGCGCCACGCCCTTGATGTGGGCCACCACCCGCAGGTTGTCATAGCCGCTCAGGCAGGGGTAGAAGTTCGGCTGCTCGAGCGTGGCGCCGACGCGGCGCCGCCCCGCGTGCAGGTCCTCGGAGCCGAACAGCCGGATGCGCCCGGCCGTCCGGTTGATGATGCCGAGCAGCATCCCGATCGTGGTGGTCTTGCCGCTGCCGTTCGGGCCGAGGAAGCCGAACACCTGCCCCTCCTCGACGGACAGGGAGATGCCGTCCACCGCCTTGAGGGGGCCGTACCGCTTGGCCAGCCGCTCCGTGCCGATGACCTCCATCAGCGCTCCAGGCTTCGAGGGAAGGGAACCGCTCCGGTGCCCGCGTCCACTACGGCGCGGAGTGATCAGGGTTTCGGCGCGAAGGCCTCAGCGCCGCCCGACGCGGAGCGCGAGCGGCCAGCGCACGGTGCGCGCCGTGTCCTCGGCGCCCCAGGCCGCGGCGAGCCTCCGGCGGAACGCCTCGTGGGCCGCGCCCCCACCCGCCCGCTCGAGTGCGCGCACGCCGGACCACGTGCCGATGTAGCCGACGAGCTCCGCGAGCACCCAGTCGACACGGATCTCGAGCGCCGGGGCGACCATCTCCGCGAACGGAAAGGGCAGGGAGCGGTAGCCCTCGTCCACGTGCCGCCGCTCCGGCGGCCAGTGGCGCCCGAGCACATCCGTGTAGAAGCGCCCGATGACGCCATCCACGTCCGGGCCCACCCGCATCCGGCCGTAGGCGACGAGGGCGACCACCGCTCCCGCGCGCGCCACGCGCCGAACCTCGCCGTAGTAGCGCTCGAGGTCGAACCAGTGCGCGGCCTGCGCCGCCGCCGCGAGATCGGCCGCCCCGTCCGGCAGCCCGCTCGCGTCCGCTGGTGCCAGGCGGTACTCGACGCGTGGGTGCGCCGCGGCGCGCTCGAGCTGCGCTGCGCTCGCGTCCGTCGCCACGACGCGCCGGAAGCGGCCGGCCAGCACGGCCGAGAGCTGGCCGGAGCCGCAGCCCGCGTCCCAGGCGAGCGCGTGGCCAGGGGCGAGATCGGCGAGGAAGTCGGCGAGCGCGGGCGGGTAGGAGGGACGGTACGTCGCGTAGCGCGCCGCGGCCTGGGAGAAGTGGTCCTTGAAGTCCATCCGGAGCCTGTCTTCCCGACGCGAGCCGCCCCCGTGGATGGGTGTCCACGGGGGCGGGGTCGCGTCCGCGCCACGGGTCAGCGCAGGTTGGGGTTCGACGCCACCTCGTTGGCGCTGATCGGGATGCAGCTGTCGCGCCCGCTGAGGAAGTCGTTGTGCGCCGGCCCGGTCTCCTGGTACCAGCGGCGCAGGTCGTAGAAGCGGCGGTTCTCGAGCCACAGCACCGCGCCGCGCTCCCGCTGCAGGTCCTGCCAGGCGGTGGCCAGGTCGCCGGCGGGCAGCGCCGCCAGCCCGTAGGCCGCGCGCTCCTGGTTCATGAGGCCGTACGCCCCGTTCACGTCCTGGTTCCGCAGCGCCGCCTCCGCCCGGATGAGCAGCATCTCCGTGCCCTTCGAGAGCGGGATGTTGGCGTCCAGCGTCGCGTACTTCTGCTGCCGGAAGAACGGCGTCTTGCCGTCCTGCCCCGTCTGCAGCTTGCCGCCCGAGGTCAGCACCGTGTCCCACGGCACGCGCGGATCGGCGTCGCTGTTCCCCGCCCACTGCGTGTTGTAGACCGTGTACTCCCGGCGCGTCTGCGTCTCGTAGGCCAGCCCGTTGTTCTCGCGGCTGGTGTTGAGGGAGAAGATCGCATCGTACTCGAAGCTCGTGGGCACCTGCTGCGCGTCGGCCGCGGCGGCAGCCCAGTCGCCGAGGTCGGCGCGGATGGAGGCGCGGCCGGCGAGCGCGGCGTTCGTCAGCGTCGCATCCCCCTGCGCCTGCGCCAGCGCGAGCGCCTGCGTGAACGCGGAGTCCGCGCGCTGGAAGTGGACCGTGTAGGCTTGCGCCGCCCCGCCGTCGATGACCGCGGCGCAGACGTTCTCGCCCAGCAGGCGGTTGGCGTAGCCCATGTAGAGGTAGGCGCGCGGGGCCAGCGAGCTGGCGGCGAAGCCGGCGCCGAGCACCTCCCGCAGCCGCTGGATCCCGGTCTCGGCCACCCAGCGGGCGCGGTGCATGTCCGCCCAGTCGCCGTTCACGTTCTCGGGCGGGATGATGCCGCGGTAGTAGTAGCCCTCGTTGGCGTAGTTGCCGGCGTGGGCGAGCTCGTCCGACATGACCGTGCTCGACTGCGCCAGGTCGCTCATGGCGACGGAGAGGTCCGCCGACATCCCGGTCACGAGCCCCGGCATCGCGCTCGCCGTGCTCAGCGCATCGTCCGGCAGCGGGCCGGGGTTGGTCACCGTCAGGTCGCAGGCCGCGAGCCCCAGCGCCGCGGCGAGCAGCAGAGCTCCGCGGAGCCGCATCGTTCGATTCATCATGGTCCGTTCTCCGCGGTCAGAAGTTCAGGCGCAGCGTGGCCAGGAACGTGGCCGGCGTCGGCAGCACGTAGTAGTCGCGGCGTGAGAAGCTGCCGTCCCGGAAATCGGCGACCTCCGGGTCGGTGCCGCTGTACTTCGTGCTCGTGAGCAGGTTGCGCCCGGCCACGGTCAGCGTGGCTCCGTGCGCGCCCGGGACGAGCCCCTCCGGGATCTGGTAGCTCAGCGAGACGCTGCGCAGCTTGAAGAAGTTGGTCGGCTCGACCCACAGCGCGTAGTCGCGTACGCCGCTGGTCAGCGTGCAGCGGGCGCGGTCGAGCGCGTTCGTCCCGTCCAGGGCGCTCGGGTCGGTCTTGGACGCGCGGATCGCCGCCTGCGCGGCGTAGCACGGCTGCCACTCGGACTTGTACGCGTTCTGGTAGGCGAGCGCGTTCAGCAGGTGCCCGCCCAGCTGCCACTCGCCCATGGCGTCGAAGGTCAGCCGCTTCATGAGCGTCAGGGTCGTGGACGGCGCGATGATCTTCGTGGGGTACGCCGCGCCGATGTAGGCGTTCTCCTCGAACTGCGGGTCCGCGAGCTCGGTCGGGTTCGTGACCTTGCGGCCGAAGTAGGAGGGCACCGCGTAGCCCTCCTGGACGTAGGTCCGCGAGAGCGAGTTGACGGTGATCACCTGCCCGCCCAGGTCGCCCGCCTTGCTGTTGATCGTCGACAGGTTCAGGCGCGCCGACCAGTCCAGGCTCTCGCGCCGCAGCAGCCCCACGTCCAGGCGCAGCTCGATGCCGTTGTTGAAGAGCTGCCCCACGTTCTCGAGCTGCCGGTTGGAGAAGCCCTGCGAGGGCGGGTAGACCACCGGCACCAGCGCGTCGAAGGTGTGCTGCCGGTAGTAGGTGAAGTCCACGCCCAGCCGCCCCTGCAGGGCGCTGCCCTCGAAGCCGAGCTCCGTCTCGCGCGTGCGCTCCGGGCCGAGGTCGGCATTGCCGATCTGGTCGGGCGTGAAGCCCGGCTGGCCGTTGTCGCCGGCCACCGGCAGCCAGGTCCGCACCGCGTCGAACGCGCCCGGCGCCTTGCCCGACTCGCCGATGGCGCCGCGCAGCTTGAAGCTCTCGACCGGCTTCGGCCACCAGGCGTAGTCGGAGAGCACGTACGAGGCGCTCACCTTCGGGTACGGCTGCAGCCCGAAGCTCTGCCCGAACGAGCTGTTGCCGTCCACGCGCAGCCCGCCCGTCACGAACAGCCGGTCCCGCAGCGCCACCGTCTCCTGCAGGAAGAAGCCCGCATTCACGACGCGCAGGTCCTCCGAGTTCGTCACGTCGCGGCGCGCGGCCGAGGTCAGCGTCGGCGCGCCCGGCCCGGAGAAGTCCGCCGCGTCCACCGAGGTGGCCTGCGTGCGGCTGTCGAAGATCTGCCCGCCCCAGGACGAGGTGGACGCCAGCCCGAACAGCTCCGCGTGGAAGGAGCCCGCGTAGTCGGCGGAGAGCAGCGTCCGCTTCCAGCCATCCCACCACATCTCGCCCAGCGGGACGCGCAGGAAGCCGAACGGGTCGAGCGTCTGGTTGTCCAGGTTGTTGTAGTCGAAGCCCACGTTCAGCTTGTTGCTGAACCTGGAATTGGGCGTGTAATTCACGAGCAGCCCGGTCACGTAGTGGTCCGCCTTCGTCGTGGCGTCCGTCGTGAAGATCTCGGAGTTGTGCACGCACACCATCTCCGGATCACTGCAGCCGCCCGCCTTGAAGTTGCCGTCCGGCCCGCGCGAGACGTTCAGCAGGAAGCCGCTGCCGTTGTTGCCATCCTGGATCCACTGCGTGTTGCGCCGCGTGTAGGCCGTGTTCAGCCCGAGCTGCAGCGCCCTGGTCGGCCGGAACGAGAAGTTGCCGCGGAACCCGCCGTCGGCGCTGCCGCCGTTGCCCACCACGCCGCGGCTGTCCCCGTAGTTGCCCGACATGTAGTAGGTCACGTCGCCCGCGCCGCCGCGCACCGACAGCCCGTAGCGCTGCACCGCCCCGTGCTTCAGCCAGCTCCCGCTGGACGGGCAGGTCGGATCCTCGAAGCGCGTGCCGTCCCCGATCACCAGGTTCGGCCCGCTGCACTCGTTCACGAACAGCCCCGTCGGATCGCTCGACGGCCCGACGTGCCCCATCCGGTTGAAGCCCTCCGAGACCTCCGCGTTCCAGCGCGGCTCCCCCGTCACACCGCTCTTCGTGAAGATCTGGATGATCCCGCCCGACGCCTCCGTGCCGTACAGCGTCGTGGCCGCCGGCCCCTTCACGATCTCGATCCGCTCGATGTCCTCGGGCGAGATGTCGTTCAGCGGCATGTCCGCCTGCCGCGCCGCGATGCTCGTCGGCGCGTGCCCGTTGTAGATGCGGATGCCGTCCACGTACACGATCGGATCGTTGCCCTGGCTGATGCTGTTGTTGCCGCGCAGCCGGATGCTCCCGCCCGCCCCCGGCTGACCCGAGTTCTGCAGCACCGTCACCCCCACCGAGCGGCCGGCCAGGATGTCCTGCGGCGTCGCCACCGGCGCCCGCGAGATCTCCGCCGCCCCGATCGCCGAGACGCTGTTGCCGATCTCCCGCTTGCGCGTCTCCCCCGTGGCCGTGACCACCAGCTCGTTCAGCGCCACCGCCGTCTGCGCGAGCTCGAAGTCCGCCGTGGCCGACGCGCCCGCCGTCACCGTCACCTGCTGCTCCGCCGGACCGTAGCCCAGCATCGTCACGCGCACCGTGGCCGCACCGGCCGCGACGTCGGGGATCACATACGCCCCGTTCGCGTCCGCCAGCGCGCCGCGGCCCGTGCCGACGACCGCCACCTGCGCCCCGGACAATGGCCGGGTCGTCGCGGCATCCTTGATGGTGCCGCGGATCGTGCCCCGCTGCTGCGCGCCGAGTCCCGCCGGCATCGCGGCGAGCGCGACGAGCAGCACGACGGCGGCCCCCATGGCCGTCCTGCCTCGCATAGTCCGCCTCCTGGAAAGTCGATCGAGCCCCGCTTCGGGTGCGTTCTGGAATACGTTGCTGGATACCTTCTGCCGCCGGTGAGACGGGAGAACGGCCCCGATCGGGCACGGCGGCCACCGGTGTTCGCGCGTGCGACCGGTACCGCCGCCATGCGGGCCAGCCCGCCCGAGTATGAAACGAGATCCAGTCAACGCGCGCGCGCGACCGGCGGCAATGCCGATCGCGCGGGGGGCGCTGTGGGGGAGTTCACCACACGGGCGGCGAACGCGGCGGTCGCTCCAGTGTACGACGTTGGCGCCGTTGGTGGGGGCGGGTCCGACACCTCGCGGTGCGGAATTCCGGACAGGATTTCCTCCGCTGCCCTACATGCGGCGGCGGGCGCGCACCGTTGATTGGCGAGACCGGAAGGCGAGACGAGTGTTGGCCTGCCTGGGAAGCGCTGCCGCGCTGGACCCGGCTTGCTTCCGGGCGGTACCTCCTCGACACGGGTGGGTGGGTGGACCGAGATCGTGACAGCTCTGTTGCGCCGCAGGGTGGCGCCACCTTCCCGCGACTCCTCTCGCGGGCCGGGACGTTCCCGGTCCCGCACTCCCGCCGGGCGGATCGGTCCCGGCCCGCGAGCCTGCAGCCGGGCGCGCGGCTCTTCGTCTCCACATTGTTCGGAGGTGCACCATGCGGGACGCGTCTCGTGGCCGTGCCGGCCGCGCCGTAGCGGTCGGGTTCCTTCTGTTGCTGAGCGCGTCGCCGACGCTGGCGGCCGGCCGGCGGGGCGGCGGGCTGTGGATGGGTGGGCGGAGGGTGGCGCTGTCCGCGGCAACGCGGGCGCTGCCGATTCCGAGCTTCTCGCGTCAGACGAAGCTCGCGTGCAACGTTTGCCACACCGCGTTCCTTCAGCTCACGCCGTTCGGCCGGCTGTTCAAGCTGAATGGCTACACGATGACGGGGATCGAGAAGGTGACGGCGGGGAAGGGAGCCGCGGGTGCGGGCCTGTCGCTCGACCTGATTCCCCCCGTCTCGGTAATGGTACAGGCGTCGTTGACCCACGTATCGGACGCGCCGCCGGGCACGGAGAACGACCAGGCGGAGTTCCCCGACCAGATGAGCCTGTTCGTGGGCGAGGCGATCACGCCGCGCATCGGCACGTTCCTGCAGTTCACCTACGCGGGACCGGACGGCTCCTTCGGCTGGGACAACGCGGACATCCGCTTCGCCAACCACGCGAGTATCGGCGGCCGCCCGATCATCTACGGCGTGACGCTGAACAACAACCCCTCTGTCCAGGACGTGTGGAACAGCACGCCGGCGTGGAGCTGGCCCTTTGCGGGCTCGAGCGTAGCGCCCGGCCCGGCGGCGGCCACGGCCGTCGAGGGCGACCTGGCGCAGCGCGTGGCGGGGCTCGGCGGCTACATCTTCTGGAACAACCTGCTCTACGCCGAGCTGACCGGCTACCGCTCGGCGCCGCAGGGGGGGCCCCATCCCGCGGATGAGACGGCGGAGCAGACCATCGAGGGGGTGAGCCCGTACTGGCGGGTGGCGCTCTCGCACGACATGCAGACGCAGTCGATCGAGGTCGGCACGTTCGGGCTGTCAACGCGCGAGTACCCCTCCGGCATCACGGGGCTGACCAACGGCTACACCGATATCGGGCTCGACGGGCAGTATCAGTACTTCTTCGCCAACTCCAACATCACCGCGCACGGCAGCTACATCCGCGAGAAGCAGAACCTGAACGCCGGCTTCCAGTCGGGTGATGCGGCCAACAACGACGACGTGCTGCACAGCTTCAAGGCGGATGCCGAGCTGGTCCTGCAATCCGGTATCGCGCCCGGGCTCGGCTTCTTCGCCACCTCCGGGGGCGCCGACCCGGGCCTGTACCCGGAAGGCGAGGTGGACGGCAGCCTCACGCACAAGCCGAACAGCAGCGGCTTCATTGCCGAGCTGGACGTGAACCCCTGGCTGAACACTCGCCTCACCGCGCAGTATGTGCTCTACAGCAAGTTCAACGGCGCGAGCACCAACTACGACGGCGCCGGGCGCAACGCGTCCGACAACAACACGCTGTACCTGCTGGCCTGGCTGGTCTTCTGATCCGCCGGGCGTGAACAGGAGGGCAACGACTCTCACTGGAGGTATGATGCGCATCATGCACGCTCTCGCGAGGACCGGCCTCATCGCCGCGGCGGTCCTGCTCCCGGCCGGCCTGGCCCGGCCCGCACAGGCGACACCGGCGGCCTCCGCCCCGCGCGGCGCCCGGCCTGCCGTGCCGCAGGACACCGGGCAGGCCGCGGCGCCCTGTCCGGAGATCACCAAGGACCTCGTCGGCCAGGGCAAGAAGCTCTTCACCGGCTCCGGCAACTGCTTCACCTGCCACGGCGCCAACGCGAAGGGGACGCCGCTCGCCCCGGACCTCACGGACAAGACCTGGCTCCAGATCGACGGCAGCTATCCCGCCATCGTGAAGCTGATCCACACCGGCGTGCCGCAGCCCAAGGAGCACCCCGCGCCGATGCCGGCGATGGGCGGCGCGCAGCTGAGCGAATCCCAGATCTGTGCCGTGGGAGCGTACGTCTTCTCCCTCACGCACCCGATCTCCTGACGGCCCTCTGCCGCCGGCGGGTGTGCCCCGCCGGCGGCCCCACGGCGCCGCTCCTGTCCACGTCCGGGGAAGGCGCCTACATTGACCTCCTCCCGGAAACTCATCCGGTGTCAATGCCGCGCGGCCCCTGAGGGGGGCGCGCGGAACCGGCCGGGCCCCCCGTCGCATTCTTCCTAGGATTCAGCCGCGGCCCGGCGAGGGCCACGGGAAAGGTCGGCGCGTTGGGCAAGCTCGTGGTCCTCATGATCACGGCGTTCGTGGACATGGTGGGGCTCCTCGCGGTGCTCCCCCTGTTGCCCTTCTACGCCCTGAAGTTCGGCGCCAACGGGCTGGTGATCGGGCTGCTGGTCTCGTCCTTCGCGATCGCGCAGCTCATCGCGGCGCCGTTCTGGGGCCGCGTCTCCGACCGCTACGGCCGCCGGCCGGCGCTGCTGATCGGGCTGGGCGCCTCGACCATCGCCTACGTCGTCTTCGGCTTCGCCGACTCGATCTGGCTGCTCTTCATCTCGCGGCTGGTGCAGGGCGCCGGCGGCGGGACCGTGAGCGTGATCCAGGCCTACGTCGCAGATGCGACGCAGCCGCGCGACCGGGCCAAGGCGCTCGGCTGGCTCTCCGCCGCGACCAACCTCGGCGTCACGATCGGTCCCGTCATCGGCTCGCTCACGCATTCCTGGGGCGATGCCGCGCCGGGCCTGTTCGCGGCCGGCCTGTGCCTCGTCAACATGGGCTTCGCCGCGCGCTTCCTCACGGAGACCCACACGGGCACGGAGCGGCAGCCCGGCGTGCGCGTGGGCACCTCCCGCGAGGCGGTGATCCGGGTGGTGACCCACTCCGCCGAGCCAGCGCCCCGGCTCATCTGGATCTACTCGATCACCATGGGCGCCTTCCAGGCGATGACGGCCGTGCTCGCCCTCTTCCTCGCCGCCCGCTACGGCGTGGACGAGCGGAACATCGGCTACTTCTTCATGTACGTGGGCGCGATCAGCGTGGTCACGCGCGCCTTCGTCCTCGGCCGCATGGTCAACTGGCTGGGCGAGGCGCGCCTGTCGCGCGTGGGGCTCGTCACGCTCGCCGCCGGGCTCGCCACCATGCCGCTCACGCACAGCTACGCCACCCTCGCCGTCAGCGTCGCGCTGGTCCCGGTCGGCACCGCCTTCACCTTCCCGTGCGTGACCGCGCTGCTCTCGAAGGTGATCGGCAGCCACGAGCGTGGCCTCTACCTGGGCGTCCAGCAGACTTTCGGCGGGATGGCCCGGGTGCTCGGGCCGCTCTGGGCCGGCTTCGCCTGGGACCATCTCGGCATCGGCTGGCCGTTCTGGACCTCCGCCGCGCTCGTGCTCGGCGTGATCTTCCTCGGCCTCGACATGGAGCGCTACACCGAGCCGGAGGCCGGCACCGTTCCGGCGGACTGAGGCAGGCGACGCAGCCCGCGCCGCCGCGTCGCCTGCCGCACCCGCAGGGCACCCTCACGTTACCGGAGCCGCCATGGATGGGACCCGCCTGGGCGAGGCCTTCCTCGCCGACGTGCTCGCCACGTTCGAGCGCCAGAAGGAGCGCGCCGACCGCGCCCTCGCGCAGCTCGGCGAGGACGAGCTGTTCCTCGCGCCCGATCCGGAGGCCAACAGCGTGGCCGTGCTGATGCAGCACCTGGCCGGCAACATGCGCTCGCGCTACACCGGCTACCTCACGACCGACGGCGAGAAGCCCGACCGCAACCGCGACGCCGAGTTCGTGGTCGCGCCCGGCACCACGCCGGCGGCGCTCCAGGAGCGCTGGGAGGAGGCGTGGGCGCTGCAGGACGCAACGATCGGGGCCCTGTGCGCCGCCGACCTCGAGGCGACGGTCCACTACCGCGGCCGCGCCGAGACGGTGCTCCAGTCGCTGCTGAAGCAGCTCGACCATGCCGCGCTGCACGTCGGCCAGATCATCTACCTCGCCCGCCACATCCGCGGCTCGGCGTGGAAGACGCTGACGATCGAGCGCGGGAAGACGAGGGAGTACCACGACAGGATCGGCTACCGGCCGTAGGGCGGGCCCGTGCCGGGACCGCCCGGTGCGATCCGCAGCTCCGGGCCGCCGCGGGCGGCGCGCAGGCGCTCCTCGGCGAGGCGGTCGGCGGCGACGTCGGTGGTGATCCCCTCGGCGGCGGCGGTGTCCAGGAGGCGGAGCACGGTGTCGTGGATGCCGCGCACCTTCTCGAGCGTGCGCTCGCTCGCCCAGCCGACCACCTCGCGGCAGCCGTTGATGACGCCGCCCGCGTTGGCGATATAGTCGGGGATGTAGAGGATGCCGCGCTCGGTGAGAGCGCGGCCGTCGCCCGGCCCGAGCAGCTGGTTGTTGGCCGCGCCGGCCACGATCTCGACGCGCAGGCGCGGGATGCTCCTCTCGTTCAGCACGCCGCCCAGCGCGCACGGGGCGAAGACGTCGGCGCTCTGGTCCAGGATCTCGCTGGTCGGCACCACCCGCGCGTCGTGGTCGGCCGCGAGCCGCGCCGCCTTGGCGCCGTCCACATCGCTCACGATCAGCCGGGCGCCCGCCGCGGCGAGCAGCCGGCACAGCGCCGTCCCGACGTGGCCGCACCCCTGCACGGCGACGGTGCGGCCGGCGAGGGAGCCGTTTCCCCAACGCCACTGCGCCGCGGCTTCCATCGCGCGGAACACGCCGAGCGCCGTGTACGGCGAGGGGTCGCCGGAGAGGCCCGGCAGCCCGGCGACGTGCAATGTCGCCTCGCGCACGACCTGCATGTCCGCGGGTCCCGTTCCCACGTCCTCGCCGGTGATGTAGGTGCCACCCAGCCGCTCGATGAAGCGGCCATGCGCGCGCAGCACCTCGCGCCGGTCGGCGCCCGGCTCCGGCTCGAGGATCACCGACTTGCCGCCGCCGAGAGGGATATCCGCCGCAGCGTTCTTGTAGGTCATCCCGCGCGCCAGCCGCAGCGCGTCCGTGATGGCGTCCTCCTCCGTCTCGTAGCGCCAGAAGCGCGTGCCGCCCACCGCCGGCCCGAGCGTCGTCGAGTGGATGGCGATGACGCCACGGTACCCCGCGGCGGGGTCCTGGCAGAACAGGAGCTGCTCGTGGCCGAACTCGGCGAGGGAATCGAAGAGCGGCATCCGGAGGCCCGAGGGGAAAGAGGATCGTCGCGCATAATGCAACCGAGGCCGGGGGCGGGACAAGAATCTGCGCCGAACGCATGGCCTGCGCCCCACACGCCAAGTCCCTATATTGGCCTCCCCTCCCGCGCCCGCCGGAGGGTACACCCGCAGGCAGAGCCGACCCGAACCCCCGAGAGCCATGAGACACCCTGTGTCAACCCCCCTGTGTTCAAGCAGCCGCCGCGGTGGGTTCCGCGGGGGTGAAGAAGGGGATAGCCCGTCCGTGTCGGGAGGGGTCGTAGGTGGACCGATTGTGCCAGCAGCGCCACAGCACGCGGACCCAGGCTCGGGCGAGGATTCGGATTGCGTGCGGGTGATCGCAGCCGCGGGCACGGGCGCACTTGTAGACGGCGGCGGCCCAGGGGTGGGCATGGCGGGAGTTGTCCGCCCAGGTGGTGAGGGCTTGTCGCAGGCGCTTGTTGCAGGCGAAGCGGCAGGCGACGCCGCGATGCTTGCCGGAGCTGTGCGTAACGGGGGCGACGCCGGCTTCGGCGGCGAGCTGGGCGTCGGTGGCGAAGCGGAGCCGGTCGTCGCCGAGCTCGGCGAGAATCTGGGCGGCATTGATGGTGCCGGTGCGGGGGAAGGACTTCAGGATCTCACCGTCGGGATGCTGCGCGAGGTGAGCGGCGATGAGCCCGTCGAGCTCGCGGATCTGAGCCACGAGAGGGCGGAGGACGGCGACCAGGGAACGGACGAGCTGACCTTTGGTCTCGCTCTCGAGCTCGGCGGCCTGCCCTGCGGGGGCGGAGCGGAGCCGCTCGAGGAGCTGATCGACCGGCCGGCGGCCGCAGTAGGCAGTGCGCTTGAGGAATCGTTCGAGGCGCTTGGGCCCGAGGCGGGCGGCGCTCTCCGGGGTGGGGTAGGCGTCCAGGAAATCGAGGGCGATCGGGCTATCGACATCGGCGAAAATGGCGGCAGCGCCGGCCCAGAAGCTGTCGAGCAGGCTGCGGAGCTGATTGGCGAGCTGGACGCGGGTCGCGACCAGGTCATCGCGGGTGCGAACGGCGGCGCGAAGCGCCTTGGTGCGATCGGAGGGGACCCGGAGCGGCCGGAATCGATGCCCATCGGTACGCAGGACGTCGGCGAGGATGTAGGCATCACCGGGATCGCTCTTCCCCGGAGCCGCGGCGTAGCGGGGCCGGGTGGCCTTGAGGGCGTTCGGGTGGATCGGAACGACCGGGAAGCCGGCCTCGACCAACGTATCCACCAGAAGTCCGGACGGCCGCTCGATGGCGATGGGCAGCTGCGCCGGAGAGCTGACGCGACGCAGGCGCCGGATCAGCTCACTCAGCCCACCGGCCGTGTGAGGGATGGTGAACGCGTCAACGAGGGCGCCGCTGAGATCGAGCACACAGACGTCATGCTTGTCGCTGGCCCAGTCAATTCCGACGAGGTAGCTTGGATCCAGTCCTTCCACGCCTCACCTCCGAGCAGAGATTCACTCCCTCGCTCCGGCGTTGGAAGGTCTCACCGATCGCTCACTGAAAGGCGCTCTCGGCTTCAGGTGCCGTGGCGCTACACCCTGTGGTCGGTTGGGGCCTTCCACGCCGGGCAGGGGAGCGGGTCTCATGCGGGCCGTCGAGCGGCAAGCGACGCTGGCTCTCCCTACCCGGACGCCGAAGCACTTCTCTTGAGCGGCGCGAATCTACGCCCCGCTGAGGGTAAGGTGCACCAGTGAGCGCGCACCCTTCCCGACCCGAAGGTCCGTCCTCCTTCTCCGCTTCCCTGTCCGGCGTGGAGCCGACGGCGCCCGTGGCCGGCGCGGCGGCCGGCGCGGCGCTGCCGCCGGCGCGCCTCGACCGGCGCCGCTTCATGGCCTACTTCTCGGCGGCCGGTCTCGGGGGGACGCTCTTCCCCGGCGTGCTGTGGGGGAAGGCGCAGGGACGGGAGGTGACGAAGGAGATGGTGAAGGATGCCGAGGCGATCGCGGACCTCGACCTCACCGATGAAGAGATCGAGATGATGCTGGACGGGTTGAACCGGAACCGGCAGGCCTATGACGCCATCCACGCGGTGACGCTGGCGAACGCGGTGGCGCCGGCGGTCCACTTCGACGTCCGACCCCCCGGGACGGAGGTGGCGACGGGCCCCGACGTGGTGCGGCCGGCGGCGCCGGGGAAGCTGCGCCGCCCGGCGAACCTCGAGGAGGTGGCGTTCTGGCCGGTGACGCACCTGGCGGAACTGGTGCGGACGAAGCAGGTCACCTCGACCGAGCTGACGAAGATGTACCTGGGCCGGCTGAAGAAGCATGGGGACCGGCTCCAGGCCGTGATCACGCTGACGGAGGAGCGGGCGCTCCGGCAGGCGGCGCAGGCGGACGCGGAGATCGCGAAGGGACGCTACCGCGGCCCGCTGCACGGCATCCCCTGGGGCGGCAAGGACCTGCTGGACGTGAAGGGGTACCGGACCACCTACGGCGCCAAGCCCTACGAGAACCAGACGCTCGACGACGACGCCACGGTGGTGCAGCGGCTCGACGCCGCGGGCGCCGTGCTGGTGGCCAAGCTCACGCTGGGCGCCCTCGCCATGGGCGACGTCTGGTTCGGCGGCAAGACTCGCAACCCCTGGGATCTCGAGCAGGGCTCGAGCGGCTCCTCCGCCGGGCCGGCGGCGGCCACGGTGGCCGGGCTCGTCGGCTTCAGCATCGGGACGGAGACGCTCGGCTCGATCGTCTCGCCGTCCACGCGCTGCGGCGCCTCGGGGTTGCGCCCGACCTTCGGCCGGGTGCCGCGCACGGGCGCCATGGCGCTCTCCTGGAGCATGGACAAGATCGGCCCGATCTGCCGCGCCGCCGAGGACTGCGCGCTGGTGCTGCGCGCGATCAAGGGGCCGGACGGGCAGGACCTCACGGTCTACGACGCGCCGCTCCGCTACGACGCCTCCGTCAAGCCGGCCGACCTGCGGATCGGCTACTACAAGAGCGCCTTCGAGGGCGACTACCCGAACCGGGAGTTCGACCAGAAGGCGCTGGACGTGCTGCGGGACCTGGGCGCCCGCCTCATCCCCTTCGAGCTGCCGACGACGTACCCGCTCGGCGCGCTGCGCATCATCCTGAACGCCGAGGCCGCCGCCGCCTTCGACGAGCTCACCCGCAGCGGCCGCGATGACCTGCTGGTCAGCCAGGACAAGAACTCGTGGCCGAACTCGTTCCGCACCGCGCGCTTCATCCCGGCGGTCGAGTACCTGGAGGCGAACCGGATCCGCACGCTCATCATGAAGGAGCTGCACGAGGCGATGGACCCGATCGACGTCTTCGTCTCGCCGTCGTTCCGCGGCAGCACGCTGCTCATGACCAACCTGACGGGGCAGCCCACGGCCGTGGTGCCCAGCGGCTTCACGGACAAGGGGACGCCCGTCAGCATCTCGTTCGTCGGCAAGCTGTGGGGGGAGGGCGCCGCAGTCGAGCTGGCGCGGGCCTACCAGGCGGCGACGGACTTCAACACGAGGGTGCCGCCGCTGTTCGCCGTGTGACGCGCGCCCGGCCGCGGCCGGCGCGCGGCACACAACGTGCCCGGGAGCGTTGCGCGGGCTGGAAAAACGGGGCCGCGTCGATCAGGACAGTCGCATCATGGACATCGTAGCCACAGCGCCGGTGGACGAGACCGGGCGCCGCGCGGTCGAGCGGCTGCCCCGGGATCTCGTCATCCCGATCCTCGCCTTCCTGCTGCTCTCGCTCATCGCCCTGGTGGTCGTCCCGTTGCTCAGCCAGCGGCGCATCGACGACGCCCGCGCCATGCTCGGCTCCGTGGGCGACCCCGCATCGGCGCTCATCCACGAGGTGAACTCGATGACCGCCGTCGAGATGGCGGCGCTGAACGGCTACCTGCTCACCGGCGACGCGCACTACCTCGGCCGCTACCGCGCCGCCCTGGACCGGGAGCGCACCCTCTACGGCCGCCTCGCCCCCCTGGTCGCGCGGCTCTCGCCCGATCTGGCCGGCAACTACTACGAGCTGCGCGCGGCCAAGGCGCGCTGGCTGGCGGCGACCGAGGACGTCGTGACCGGGCGCATCACGCCCGCGGCGTTCCGCTCCCGCGTCCCGGCCATGCAGAGCCTCTACGAGCAGGCGCTCTTCGCGGGCAACCGCCTGGCCGCGGACATCCGCCACGACCAGGAGCGGCGGCGCATCGAGCTGAGCACACGCCAGACGGACAGCAACCGGACGGAGATCGCGCTCGTGCTGGTCGCGCTCGCCGCCGCCTTCGCTGTCTCCTGGCTCGTCTACCGGCTGCGCCAGCTCGCGCTCGGACAGCAGCGTCTCGCCGAACAGCTGGCGCGGCGCGCGCGCGACGAGGCCCGGCTGCGCGAGCTGGCCCGCTCGCTGACCGGGGCGCACGACGTCCGGGAGGTGCTCCGCCGCATCAGCGAGAGCGCGCTCGAGGGCACCGGCGCCCAGAGCGCGTACGTCGAGCAGCTCGATGCCGCCTCGGCGCAGGTCGTCGTGGCCGCCTCCGCGGGCGGGCAGGCGCCGCCGCTCGAGACCCGCGTTCCCTACCCGGGCTCCGTCGCGGAGGAGGCGGTGCTCTCCGGCGACGTGGTCATGGTCCCCGACGTCGGCGCGGATGCCCGGCCCATGTCGCGGCTGCTGCGCTCGGCGTGTGGGGACTGCATGCAGCTCGTCGTCCCGCTCGTCTCCGATGGCGCCGCCCTCGGCGCGCTGGGGCTCTTGCGGACGCGGCAGGGACCCGCCTTCGGCGCGGAGCAGATCGCGCGGGCGCGGGTGCTCGCGGATCTCGCCTCGCTGGCGCTGCGCCGCGTCGCGCTGCTGGAGGAGGCCGACCGGCGGCGCGCGGACGCGGAGCACCTGTTGGAGAGCAAGTTCCGGCTGGTGCGCGGCCTCGGCCACGACCTGAAGAACCCGCTCGGCGCGGCGGAGGGGTACGCGCAGCTGCTGGAGACGGGGATCCACGGGCAGCTCACGGGGAAGCAGCGCGAGTACCTCGGGCTGACCCGGCGCTCGCTGCGGGCCGCGCTGGACCTGATCAACGACATGCTCGAGCTCTCTCGCGCGGAGGCGGGGCGGCTGCGCGTGGCGGCCCGCGCCTGCGACGTCGCCGTGCTGGCCGAGGAGATCGCCGCCGAGCACCGCGGCACCGCGGAGCGGGCCGGCCTCGTCCTCGAGGCGAAGCTCTGCCGGCCGCTGCCGCCCGTGCAGACGGATCCGGCGCGGGTGCGGCAGATCCTGGGGAACCTGATCGGCAACGCGATCAAGTATACGCCGGAAGGAGGACGGGTCACGGTGCTGGCGGCGGCGCGCGCGCGCCTGGACGTACCCGGCGTCGCCCTGGATGTGGTCGACACCGGCTACGGCATCCCGCACGACGAGCTCGACCACATCTTCGAGGAGTTCCACCGGCTGGAGCTCAGCGACGAGATCGACCGCGGCGCGGGGCTCGGGCTGGCCGTGAGCCGCCGCATCGCGCGCATCCTGGGCGGCGAGCTCACCGTGACCAGCCACTACGGCGACGGCGCGACCTTCACTCTCTGGCTGCCCGCCACGGCCATCACAGCCGGAACAGATAGCTCAGCTTGAAGAAGAAGCCGTCCTCCGTTCGCTGGAGCCCCCGCAGCGTGTAGGCATCCGCCGCGAGCGAGCCGCCGTACCCCGCGAAGATCACGGTGCCCGGGTTGGGCTGATAGGAGAAGAGC
This sequence comes from uncultured Gemmatimonadales bacterium, assembly GCA_963708135.1. Classification (GTDB taxonomy): domain Bacteria; phylum Gemmatimonadota; class Gemmatimonadetes; order Longimicrobiales; family RSA9. Next base: position 5,221,747 of record OY970192.1, read on the forward strand.
CAGTCGGCGCGGAAGCCGTTGGCGCTCTCGATCGTGGTGGGCGCGAAGACGCCCGGCGCGATGCGGAGCAGGATCGGGCCGCCCGTGCCGGCCTCGTCGCGGAGCGCGTCGCGCCAGGTGGAGGTGTACTGCCCGACGAAGCGGAAGAAGATCGGCCGGGAGAGCTGGTACTCGACCTTGAGGCGCGGGATCCGCTGCAGCAGCACCGTCGTGAAGTCGGAGGGCCGGATGACGCGCCGGTGCAGGTAGCTGGTGCTGACGCGCAGCCGGTCGGAGGGGCGCAGGTCGAGGCTGCCGTTGGCGTTCAGCACGTAGCCCTGCGCCCACTCGTCGAAGTCTGTGTCGCGCGACCCGGTGAGGGAGAGGCTCGCGGCGAAGGTATGGAACTGCGGCGTCGAGACGCTGCCGCCGAGGCCCAGGTCGGTGAGGCGGTTGCGCCCGACGAAAGGCACCGTGTCCGTGCCGGCCGCGGCCCCCGGCACGGCCACGTAGTAGTCCTCGTAGAACGTGGGCGGGAAGCGGAGCGACTGGACGGAGGCGTTCAGGCCGAGCTTCCAGCCGCCGCGCAGCGTGAAGCTGTTGCTGGCCGTGGTGCCGAAGTCGTTCGGCACGCGCCCGTCGAAGAACAGCGGGTAGTCCCAGCGTCCGGAGGTGTGGAAGAAGACCGTGTAGTTTTCCAGCAGCGCGCCCCGCCCGCCATAGTAGCTGTAGCGGTTCATGACCGTGGCGTTGACCACCCCGGTGCGCGTGAGGAACCCCGCCCCCGCGTCGAAGGCCGAGTCCACCCCCTGGAGCGAGTAGTGGAAGCCGAAGCTGCGGCCGGTGCGGTCCACCACCGCCTCCCACAGCGGCGCGGTCGTGGTGGCGCCGGCCGAGCGCGTGAAGCTGCCGGCCGCCTGCGCCTCGAAGAAGTAGAGCTTGCCGAAGACGATGCGCGTGTCCAGCTCCGCCACCCGGTTGTAGTCGGCGCCGGCCACGCGATCCGTGTACGCCAGCCCCGCCGTGGACTGCGCGCCCAGGTCCCGCCGCAGCCGGAGGATGTTGTAGACGGGGTGGGTGCTGCCGTCGCCGTTCGGGTCGTCCACGGCCGAGAGCAGGCCCACGTCCGTGCCCCCCACCTTCCCCGTCAGCTTGGCCGCCGTGAGCGGGTTCACGATCCGGCGGGTGTAGATCAGCGTGTTCGGGGTCTGGAACTGCTCGATGCCCTCGAGGAAGAACGGTCGCTTCTCGGGGAAGAAGAGCGCATCGCGCGGATCCGTGACGATCTGCCCGGCGTCTGCCTCGACCTGCGAGAAGTCGGGGTTGACGGTCCCGGTGAGCGCCAGGTTGGGCGTCACGCCCCAGCGCACGTTGCCGCCGGGCTGGAGCCGGCCCGGCGTGTATTCCCAGCCTGCCGCGCCGGCGGGCGCGCCGCCCGGCGGGATCGGCGGGCTCTCGGCCGGGGCGCCGGTCACGCGCTCCGTCACCACGGGGTTCACGTCCAGCACCAGCCCCCGCCTGAGGTCCGTCAGCCCCTCCAGCTTGCCGCTCTGCGCGAGGAACGACGCGGAGGCCTTCCTGGCGGGGGTCCACGTCTCCTGGTAGCCCGAGTGCTGCACGTTGCGGATGATGTTCAGCCCCCACGTCTGCACGTGGCCGGACTGGAACCGCAGGCTCTTGAACGGAATGCGGATCTCCACCTCGAACCCCCACGGCTCCACGTGCCCCTTGGAGTCGTAGATGAAGTCCGGGTTCAGGTCCGTGCCGCTGAAGTCCTGGTTCTGCCCCGGCCCGCCCGGGTTGCCGCCCTCGCTGCGGATCCCGTCCGACTGCACGCCCAGCGGGTTGACGCCGAAGACCAGCGCCCGCCGCCCCGCGTCGAAGGTGTCCAGCAGGAGCTGGAGGTTGTCGTCGCCATCGATCCGGTCGCGGTCCGCGAGCGTGGCGTGCACGGCGCCGTGCGGCTCGAACGCGCGGATCCCGAAGTAGATGGCGTGCGCATCGTACCAGACCAGCACCGCCGTCGAGTCCGGCGCCGGCTGGCCGTCCACCGGCTGGTACTCCGAGAAGCCGGTGAGCACCGCCGCCTGCTTCCAGACGGCCTCGCTCAGGCTGCCGTCCACGGTGATGTCCGCCTCGAGGCGGGGCGCCTGTACGACGATCTCCCCCGCGCGGCCGTTGTAGACGCGCGGGGCCGGCGCCTGCGGCGTCGCGAGCTGGAGGGCGCACAGCAGCTTGAGCAGCATCGATCTATTTCGAGTCTGGCCGGAGTCTCGGGAGCGTGCCCGGGGCACGGATTCTTCCGCCGAAGTGTAATGCCGCCGCCCCCCGAGCGCGACCCGGCACGCTCGCGGTGGCGCGCGGGCCATCCGCCGCCCGCGGAACGGGCCCGGGCCGGTGCCCCCGGGGCGCCCAGGTCCGGGGGCGGGTTGACAACGGCCGTGCCGCGACCTAGCTGCAGTTCTGCCCCGCGCGTGCCGGGTCGTCCGGGGCGGGGAGCGGGCGGGCGGCGGACCCAGGAACGGGAGGGCATGGTATGGCGTGGGCGTTGCTCGCCGGCGGTGTCGTGGTGCTGCTCGTGCTCGTCGCGGCCGTGGGCGCGCTCCTGCCGCGCGGCCACAGTGCGTCCCTGTCCGCCCACTACGCCGTGCCGCCCGAGACCCTCTGGACCGTGCTGACCGACGTCGAGTCCTACCCGTCCTGGCGGCCGCGCGTGCGCCGGGTCGAGCTGCTGGCCCCCGCCCATGCGCACCTCCGCTGGCGCGAGCACGCGCGGGGCGGGTCCGTCACCCTCGAGGCGATCGTCGCCGAACGGCCCCGCCGGCTGGTCATCCGCGTGGCCGACCTCGATCTACCGTTCGGCGGCAGCCGGAGCTACGAGATCGCGCCCGAGGGCGAGGGCAGCGTCCTGACCGTGCGCGAGACGGGCGAGGTCTACCATCCCGTGGTACGCTTCCTCTCGCGCCTCGTCTGGGGCCGCCACGCGCGCGTCCGGCGGCTGCACGCCGCGCTGCGCCGCCACCTGGCCGGCCGCCGGGGCGCCTAGGGTCTACGGTCCACGGGACCGTCCGGCCCGCCTCGTGCAGGGCGCGCGGCGGCGGGTGAGCGTCGCCGCGGCCGGCGGAGGCCGCCGCCCGTTGCGTGTTTCGCCGGCAAATGCTTTCTTTGAGGGTGCCGCCCGTGTGCGCGGTCGGCCGTCGAATGGCCGGAACGCGCGGGCGCATCCGCGCGTACAAGCAGAGGGTGGCCCGCCGGAGCAGGCTCGCGCCCGAACGAATCCCCAGCACAACGGACTGTCCATGCGCAAGCTCCACAAAGCCGCCCTCGCGGCCGTTCTCGTCCTGACCTTCGTGGCCGGCGGCTTCGTGTTCCCGTCTGCGCGCGATGTGGCCGGGCCACAGCTCTTCAAGCAGGTGTTCAACCTGGTCTCGAACCGCTACGTGGACAGCCTGGACACCTCGGCCATCTACGAGAAGGCGGCGCGCGGGCTCGTGGACGAGCTCAAGGACCCCTACGCCGCCCTCTACGACCCGGACCAGCTCAAGGAGTTCGCCACGATGACGGAGGGGCACTATGCCGGCGTCGGCATGCTGGTCGAGGACCAGCAGGGCACCGTCGTGGTGAGCCGGGTCTTCCCGCACACGCCCGCCGAGGAGGCGGGGATCCTGCAGGGCGACCGCATCGTGGGCGTGGACGGGAAGTCCACGGCCGGCTGGTCGCTTACCAGAGTGACGAACAACCTCAAGGGCGCCCCGGGCTCGAAGGTCTCCGCCAGCTTCTCGCGCCCCGGCGTGGAAACGCCGATCGTCGCCCACTTCACGCGCGCCATCATCCACATCCCGGCCGTGCCGTACGCCACCCTCGTCAGCGGCGACATCGGCTACATCCCGATCCTGCAGATCAACGAGACGGCCGCGCAGGAGACGCGTGACGCGGTCGAGAAGCTCGAGAGCGAGGGCGCGAAGTCGATCATCCTCGACATGCGCGGCAACGGCGGCGGCATCGTCACGCAGGCGATCGACATCGCCAACCTGTTCCTGCCGCAGGGCTCGCTCGTGGCCACGCAGAAGGAGCGCGGCGGCGACGACATGGACTACACAGCCGACCGGCCGCCGGTCGCGCTGGCGCTGCCGCTCGTCGTGCTGCAGGACGGGCAGTCCGCCTCGGCCACGGAGATCATCACGGGCGCGCTGCAGGACCACGACCGGGCGCTCGTCGTCGGCACGCGCTCCTTCGGCAAGGGCCTCGTCCAGAGCGTCTATCAGCTCGACGGCGGCTACGCGCTCAAGATGACCACGGGCAAGTGGTATACGCCGAGCGGACGGACCATCCACCGCGACCGCAAGCTCGTCAACGGCCATCTCGTGCTCGAGGACACCATGAGCGCGGACTCGGCCGGCGCGGACGACCAGAGCACCGAGGGGCGCCCCGTCTACCACTCCGATGACGGCCGCGTCCTCTACGGCGGCGGCGGCATCACGCCGGATGTCGTCGTGAAGCCCGACACGCTGAGCGGCGCCGAGCAGAAGCTGGTCAAGGAGATGATCCCGCACTCGCAGGACGTCTACCTCACGCTCTACAAGTACGCCTTCCAGCTCAAGTCGCAGGTGAAGCCCGGCTTCAGCGTGGGCCCCCAGTGGCGCGAGGAGTTCTACCGTCGCCTCGACGCCGCCGGCGTCAAGCTCGACCGCGGCGACTACGACGCCGCGCACGACTACGTCGATCGCATCCTCGAGGACAAGGTTGCCACGCTGGCCTTCGGCGATGCCGTCGCCAAGCGGCAGGAGCTCGACGAGGACGCCCAGCTCGACAAGGCCGTCCAGCTGCTCCGCCAGGCGACGACGCAGAAGGCGCTCTTCGCCTCCGCTTCCGCCGCCCATCCGGGCACCCGCAACTGACCGGCACCGCCGGCGCGCCGTGATCGATCCGGACATCCGGCGCGCCGGCACGCTCCCCGGCCGGCTCTACCACGAGCGGGCCGCCTACCACGCCCAGATCGAGCGCGTCTTCACCCGCACCTGGCAGCGCGTGCCCGATGCCGCGCGGGTGCGCGCGCCGGGCCACGTGCTCCCCTTCACGCTGCTCCCCGGCTCGCTCGACGAGCCGCTGCTCCTCAGCCGCGACGACGCCGGCACGCTGCGCTGCCTCTCCAACGTCTGCACGCACCGCGGCACCCTCGTGGTCGAGGGAGAGGGACACGCGCGCGGACTGCGCTGCCGCTACCATGGGCGGAAGTTCGGCCTCGACGGCTGCTTCCTCTCCATGCCGGAGTTCGACGGCGTCGAGAACTTCCCTAGCCCCGCGGACGATCTGCCCCGCCTCCCGCTGGAGCACTGGGGCCCCCTGGCCTTCACGGCCATCGACCCCGCCTTCTCCTTCGAGGCCTGGATCGGCCCCGTGCGTGCCCGCACCGACTGGCTGCCGCTCGAGCGCCTGGCCTTCGAGGCCGCCAGCTCGCGCGACTACGTCATCGACGCGCACTGGGCCCTCTACTGCGACAACTACCTCGAGGAGTTCCACATCCCCTACGTCCATGCCGCCAGCCTCGGCGGGACGCTCGACTACGGCGCCTATCGCACCGAGCTCTTCGACTTCTGCAACCTCCAGATCGGCGTCGCCGGCGCGGCCGAGGACGCCTTCGAGCTGCCCGCCGACCACCCGGACGCCGGGCAGCGCATCGCCGCCTGGTACTTCTGGCTGTTCCCCAACCTCATGCTCAACTTCTACCCCTGGGGCCTCTCCGTGAACGTCCTGCAGCCCCTCGGCCCCGAGCGCACCCGCGTCTCCTTCCTCACCTACCTGCTCGACCCCGACGCCCGCCGCGCCGGCGCCGGCGCCGGTGGCGACCTCCACCGCGTCGAGATGGAGGACGAGGAGGTCGTCGAGTCCGTACAGCGCGGCGTCCGCTCCCGCCTCTACGACCGCGGCCGCTACTCCCCCCGCCGCGAGCGCGGGACCCACCATTTCCACCGCCTGCTCATGGACTTCCTGGGAGAGAACGACGCGCCGGAGCCGCTCCGCCCGCGTGGCGCCTGACTCCCGCCGGGCGCGCTGTTCGAGCGGCGGGCGGATGCGGGGCTGACGCAGGCGGAGGTGGCGGCGCGGCTCGGCTCTACGCAACCGCGCGTCTCGCGGATGGAATCGTGTGCGCGCGATGTGACGATCGACCAGCTGCTGCGCGGGCTGTTTGCGCTCGGCCCCACGCTGGACGAGCTGGCCGCGCCGCTCCCGCGCGCAGCTCGGCTTGTGCGCGAGCGGCCGTGGCCCTAATCCTGAGTCGGGGGGCGCCCGGAACCCGGCCACCCAGGGTCGGCGGACTGGCCGCCGAGCCGTGAACCGAACCCGAGAGAGAGCCGAATGCCGATGCCGCCCGCCCGCCGTTCCGCCGCGTTCCTCGTCTGCGCGGCGGCGCTCGCGTTCGGGGCCGCGCTCGTGGCCTCTGGCTGCTACCGCCGCCTGGTGGTCTCACCGAACGACGCGGCCACGGTGCTCGCGCACCAGACGCTGGAGGCGCCGGATCCCGCGCTTCCGGGGTCATACGCGGTCCGGTCGCTCTACTACGGGAGCGGGACGGACCGGAGGCGGGCGGTGTACCGGGACTCGGTCACGCTCCGGACGGGGACGGTGGATGCGTCGCCTTTCGTGGATCTCGGGAAATCGGCGAAGGAGCGGAACGGCTACTGGGGCTTCACGCCGAAAGCGTTCCCGCTGAACGGGCGGGTCTGGTACCCGGACGGGCCCGGGCCCTACCCGCTCGTGCTGATCGTGCACGGGAACCACGACATGAAGGACTACTCGGACCCGGGCTACGCGTATCTGGGCGAGCTGCTGGCGAGCCGCGGCTTCATCCTCGCCTCCGTGGACGAGAACTTCCTGAACGGCAGCATCCGGGGCGAGAACGACGGGCGGGGCTGGATGCTGCTGAAGCATCTGGAGCTCTTCCGCGGCTGGGACGAGGCGGAGGGCAACCCGTTCTACCAGCGCGTGGACATGGACCGGATCGCGATCATGGGCCACTCGCGCGGCGGCGAGGCGGTGGCGCACGCGGCGTCGTTCAACCGGCTCTCGGCCTACCCGGACGACGCCAACGTCAAGTTCGACTTCCACTTCCACATCCGTTCCGTGGTGGCCATCGCGCCCGTGGACGGGCAGTACGACCCGGCCGGTGAGCCGGAGCCGGTGCGGGACGTGAACTATCTGGTCTTCCACGGCTCGCACGATGGCGACGTCTCGAGCTTCATGGGGCTGCGCCAGTACCACCGCGTGCGCTTCACGGACGGGCGGCCGCACTTCAAGGCGGCGGTCTATGTCTACCGCGCGAACCACGGCCAGTGGAACACGATCTGGGGCCCGCACGACAACGGCCCGCGCAGCGCCCGCATTCTCGACCTGCGCGGGCTGCTCCGGCCCGAGCAGCAGCGGCAGTTCGCGAAGGTCTACATCGGCGCGTTCCTCGAGGCGACGCTGCACGACGACGCGCGCTACCTGCCGCTCTTCCGCGACCACCGCGTGGCCGGCCAGTGGCTGCCGAAGACCATGTACATCACGCGCTTCCAGGACGCGAGCTTCCGCCCCGTGGCCGATTTCGAGGAGGACGTGGATCCCGGCACGGGCAGCGTGCCGGGCGTTCGCATCGAGGGCGACTCGCTGTCCACGTGGAAGGAGGGCGACATCGCGCTCCGCTGGAAGAGCTCGCGCGGCGCCGGCCGCAACGCCACGCAGGACAACCAGGCCGTGTGGCTCGGCTGGAACGACCGCTACGCGGGCGCGGACACGACCCGCCGCGGGCGGCCCGCGAGCTACACCATCGTGCTGCCGGACTCGCTCGCCGCGGCGTGGCGCCTGGACGCCGGCGCGCAGCTCCAGCTGCTGCTCGCGCCCACGGACGAGATGCCGGGCCCGCGCGCGCTGCCGAAGGCGCTGGCCGAGGCGGAGAAGGCGGCCGGGAAGGGAGGCGGGAAGGGTGGAGCCGCGAGGAAGCGGGGGAAGCGGGACCTCACGGATCTCCCGCCCATCGACCTCAGCGTCGAGCTGCTCGACGCGGACGGCGACTCCGCGCGCGTGCCGCTCGACCGCTACGGCGCGATCCGCCACCCGCTCGTCACGCACCCGGTCCGCCGCGGCGACATGGAGCGGGAGGAGTTCGCCCGCCCGTACGAGTACGTGCTCCAGACCTACACGGTCCCGCTCTCCGATTTCCGCCAGGCGACGTCGCCGCTCGACCTCGCCCGGCTCCGCCGCATCCGCCTGGTGTTCGACCGCGCGCCGGCGGGGACGGTGATCCTGGACGGCGTCGGCTTCGCGCGGCTCGACCCGGCGTTCATGAAGGACCGGCTGCCTTCCGGGGCGACGTCTCCAGTCTCCGAAGCCACCCTCGACCCTTCCCACGCGACGGGGTCCGGCGTCACGGCCGCCAGCGCACCTCGAAGCGGTGGGCGGCCGCGCCGTTGAAGGACTCGTAGGCGTAGTCGAGGCCGATGGCGTCGCCCGTGAAGCCGGCGCCCAGGGTGAGGGGGCTGCCGCCGTAGTCCTCCACCCGGCGGGCGCCGGCGCGCAGGTAGAAGGTACGGCCGACCACGGGCCAGTAGCCGAGCTCGATGCCGCCACCGGGGAGCAGCGTGCCGTCGCGGCTGCGGGCGAGCGCGGCGGCGGCGCGCAGGTCGAGGGGGCCGAGGGTCACGCTGCGGCGCGTCGCCAGCTGGAGCGAGACGCGGGTGGGCAGCGGCACCGGGACGCGGTCCACGCGCAGGTCGCGCCCGAAGTCGTGCAGCGCCAGCCCGATGGCGAGGATGCTCACGTCGGCCCCGAAGCCCACATCACCGGCCACGGTGGCGGAGTGGATGACGCCGCTGCGCTGCTCGACGAGCTTGGCGGCCACGCCCACCCGGAGCCCCCGGACCGGCCGTCCGTACCCCAGCGTCGCGACGTGCTCGGCGACGGGCAGCGCGCCCGTCGCGGTGAGGTCCCGCTCGCGCTCGCGGCGCAGGATCGGGCTCGCCGCCGCGGCGTAGTCGAGCGACTGGAGGCCGCCGGCGAGGGCGCCGCCCAGCCACGCCCCGCCGCCCGCCAGGGTGAGGAGCGTGCTCTCCCCGCCGAAGCGCTCCGCCCCGAGCGAAAAGCCGCGCAGGCCGTCGGCGTACGCCGGGTCGTAGAAGAGGCCAGCGGCGTCGGCGGAGCCGAGCAGGAAGGCATTGCCCATCCCGAGCGCGCGGGTGGAGGCGGGCAGCTCGAGCACGAGTGGCGTGCGGGGCGCACTCTGGGCGGCGAGTCGGCCGGCACCGCCGAGCGGCGCCGCGCCCGGTAGCGCGATGGCCAGCAGCGCGGCGGCCGCCAGGGCGACGGCCCGCGGCGCCCCGGCGGCGGGGCGCGCCCCGCGCGGGCGCCGCACGAACCGCTGGCGCCGGGGGATCGACTCGCGGCTCGCCGGCCGCCGTGCCGCGCGGGCCGGCCCTGCGGCGGTCGTGGCGTCGCTGCCCTGGGGTGCGCTCATCGGCTCTCCGTGTTCAGGCCGCCTCGGTCCGCCTCAGGCCGCGGCCGCGGCCGGCCGGCACACCTTGCAGGGGCGGAACCCGGCGCGCGCGGCGGCGCGGGCGTCCGCGAGCGGGACGCGGCTGGCGGGCGAGACCCGGCGGACGTGGCGACAGGTCGGATGGCAGTAGATCCCGGTGGTGCGGCAACCTACGTAGCGCGTCCCTTCGCGCGCCAGCGTCTCCATCTCGTCCACGGGCGCGCCCTCCGCCTCGAGGACGGCCCGCTTGGTGCCGGCCCCGCCGAGGGAGTACGCGCCGATCCCGCCCGAGGCGGGCACCACGCGGTGGCAGGGGACCAGGAGCGGCACGGGGTTGCGGGCCAGCGCCGTGCCCACGGCGCGGACCGCGCGGGGCCGCCCCGCCTCCCGCGCCACCCAGCCGTAGGGCCGTGCCTCGCCGGGGGGAATGCGGCGGATCGTCTCCAGCACCGTCCGCTGGAAGCCGCGTGCGGCCGCCAGGTCCACGGGCGCGTTCCGGTCCCCCCGCCCGGCCGCGGCGTCGGCCACGGCGCGCGCCAGCGCCGCCGGCACCTCCCGCGGCACCGGCGGGCGGCCGAGCCGGCCGGCGTACCAGGCGACGAACTCCGCCTCGGGCTCGAGCGCGGAGCGCACGGCGCGAATCCCCTTCGGCCCGAAGGCGACGCGCATCGGGCCGAGCGCGGTCTCGACCACGCCCATGCCATCGGCCGCCTCGCGGAGCACGGCGCCCATGACTCCCGCGGGGGCGCTCCGCCGCAGCGCGGGCGCCGCCTCCGCCAGCGCGCCGGCGAGCGCCGCCACCCGCTCCCGCGCCGCCGCGCACGCCGTGCAGGAGCGCAGGTGCTCCAGAACCGCCTCCGCCTCGGCGGCGGCAAGCTCGCCGGCGTCCAGCGCCTCGAGCCGCGCTCTCACGCCCTCACAGCGCATCGCTCACCTCCTCGTCCTCCAGGATCTCTCGCAGGCGGGCCAGTGCGCGGAACACCCTGCCGCGCGCCGCCGCCTCCGTGCCGCCGATCACCGCCGCGATCTCCGCGTAGGAGAGCTCCCCGAGGAAGCGCAGCGTGACCGCCTCGCGGCCGCCCTCGTCCAGCGCCGCGAGCGCGCGCTCGAGTGCCCGGTGCCGCTCGGCCACGAGGAGGCGGGCCTCCGCCGCGGGCGGGCGGGCGGCGGCCGCGTCGCCTGCGGCCGCCTCCAGCGGAACGAGCGCGGTCCGGTCGGCGCGCCCCGAGCGCAGCCGGTTCAGGCACAGGTTGCGCACGATGCGGAGCAGCCAGGGCCGGAGCGGGAGCGCCGCGCAGCGCGCCTCGTCGTACTGCGCGGTGAGGGCGCGGTGGGCGCGCACGAGTGCGTCCTGCACCACCTCCTGCCCGTCCGCCCGCCCGACCATCCGGCTGGCGTAGTCGAACAGGCGGTCCTGGTGCAGGGCGACGAGGCGCTCGAGCGCCCCCGGCTCTTCCCGGTGAACCGCCACCGCGAGCGCGCCGCGGCGCCGCTCGTCCCGTTTCTCAACTCTCATGGTCGGCATCATTCCGGAGACACGCGCGGCGGCCGCCGCGTTCGCGCCGCCGGTACAATCTCTGCATTGTTCGGCCGCCACCGCAGCCCAGCCGCCCCGACGGCGCCGGAGCCGACCTTGATCATCGACTGCCACACGCACCTGAACCGCTACAACGATGGCGAGCCGGCCGCGCTCGCGGACCGCTACGGCGCGCTGCGCGCCGAGATGGAGCGGAACGCCGTGGACTACGCGCTCGTGCTCTCGAGCTACAAGGTCAACGGCGAGCGCCCCGGCGTGGACGAGATCCTGGACGTCGTGGACGACGATCCGCGCCTCGGCGTGGTGGCCGGCGTCAGCTACGAGCACTACCGCGCCGCGGACCTGGCGCACCTGAGGATCCTGCTTAGGACGCGTCGCATCAAGGCGCTCAAGCTCTACCCCGGCTACGAGGCCTACTACATCCACGACCCCCGCATGCGCGTGGTGTACGAGCTGGCCGCCGAGTTCGGCGTCCCGGTCATGATCCACACGGGCGACACCTTCGACCCGAAGGGCAGGGTCAAGTACGCGCACCCGCTCGAGGTGGACGAGGTGGCCGTCAACTTCCGCGACGTCACCTTCGTCATCTGCCACCTCGGCAACCCGTGGATCACCGACGCCATGGAGGTCATCTACAAGAACGAGAACGTCGTCGGCGACATCTCCGGCTTCACCCTCGGGCACTTCGAGGAGCGCTTCGAGCGCTACATGCTCCAGCAGGTCAACGAGGTCGTCGCCTTCGCCGGTGATCCCTCGAAGCTGCTGTACGGCACCGACTGGCCGATCTGCGACATGGGCGGCTACCTGCGCTTCGTGCGCCAGCTCGAGCTGCGCGAGGAAGAGATCGACATGATCCTGTGGAAGAACGCCGCCCGCATATTCCACATCGACACGGACGAGCTGGAGGCGCCGTGAGCACCGACGCCGGGCGCCGCGCCCCGGGCGCCGCCGCCGCGCCGGACACGGGCCCGCCGCCGCGCCGCTCGGAGAATCTCGACGTGGCGCGCATCGTCGAGATCACCGACGAGCGCGGCCCCATTGCCGACGCCGCCCTCGGCCTCATCGAGGCCGCGTTCGAGCCGCCCGACCGCCAGCCCGTCTCCGAGCTGCGCTCCGAGGTGGCCGAGAAACGGCTCCAGCTGCTCACCGCCTACGACTTCCACCTGCTCACCGCGCTCGACGCCGCCAGCCGCCCCATCGGCACCATCGCCGGCGTCTACCTGGCCGGCGTGAACGCCGGGTTCGTGACCTACCTCACCGTCCTCGAGGCGCACCGCGGCCGGCGCATCGCCCGGCAGCTGCGCCGGCGCCTGGTGGAGACGTTCCGCACCAATGCCCGCCAGGCCGGCCACGAGGAGCTCAACTGGGTGCTGGGCGAGGTGCGCGCCGACAACTCGTGGCTGCGCGGGCTGGTGCGCCACCGCGGCGCGATCCCCTTCGACCTCGGGTACTTCCATCCAGGCATGATCCCCGGCGTCCCCCACGACCGCTACGTCCTCTACCGCCAGCCCGTCGGCGACGCGCGCGTCGAGCTGCCCGCATCTCTCGTCCGCCGCATCCTGTTCGTCATCTACCGTCGCGCCTACCGCGTACGCTACCCCCTGGAGCGGGAGGCCTTCCGCGCCATGCTGGCGCAGCTCGAGGACCGCGAGATGGTGGGGATGCACCGGGAGTGGCGCCAGCGGCCGGGGGCCGGGCAATAGGGGGTTCGGGGGAACAAATGCCGCTCGAGCGGTGGTACTCACTGCTGCACACCTAGATCTCCCGTCCGACAGCCCGGCCGCCGCAGCCCGCTCCGATCCACGCCCAAGCGAGGATATCGGTCATAGTCACCATGCTTTCCATCCCCTGGATCCTGGCGCTCGCCACCGGCCTCGCCGCGCCCGCCCCGCAGGTGCCGGCCCCGATCGCCGCAGGCGACGGCGCCACCGCGGGCGCCGAGCGCGCGTCCGGCGCCGTGGGGGCCGACACGGCCGGCCGGAACGTGCGTCCCGGCAACGCGACGCACCTGCGCATCGAGGTCGCGCCCGCGGAGACAATGGCCGTCACGCTCGCCGGGGAGGGGTCGCCGGTCGTGATCGTGCCGGGGATGCTCGGCGCCGCGTTCGGGTTCCGGAAGGTGATCCCGCTGCTCGAGGCCGAGGGCCGCCGGGTGGTCGTGATCGACCCGCTCGGCACCGGGGCGTCTTCCCGGCCACGCCACGCCGACTACTCCTTCACCGCCCAGGCCGACCGGGTGGCGGCCGTGCTCGACAGCCTCGGGATCGGCGGCGCCGTGGCCGTCTGCCACGCCCTGGGTGCCTCGATCTGCTATCGGCTGGCGTACCGGCACCCGGGCGCGCTGGCCGGCATCGTCTCGCTGAACGGCGGCCCGGCCGAGCAGGTGGGCAGCCCCGGGCTCCGCTTCGCCCTCCGCTTCGGGCCGCTGCTCCGGCTCTTCGGCGGCAATGACGGCGCCCGCAGCAAGGTTCGCGAGGGCCTCCGCCACAGCTCCTTCGACAGCACCTGGGTCACCGAGGCCGTGGTGGACGCGTACGTCGCGCCCTTCGGCGGCAGTGCGGGCGGGGCGATCGCGCTGCTCAAGCGCTTCGCCTCCGCCCACGAGCCCGAGCCGCTCGCGCCGCACCTGCCCGACGTGCGCGTCCCGGTCGAGCTGCTCATCGGCGCGGCCCCCCGCAGCGCCACCGACGACGATGTCCAGCTGGACGTCCTCCGCCGCGGCCTCCCCGACCTCGCCGTGGACACCGTGGCCGGCGCCGGCCAGTACATCCAGGAGGAGCGCCCCGCTGCCGTCGCCCGCGCGGTGCTGCGGCTGACCTCCCGCCTGGCGAGCGCGGGCGCGAGGTGAGGGGCGGGGTGGCTGGCAAGCCCTGAGGCATCGTCGGCGAAGGCGGGGGCCCCGTGCCGCGCCTGCGGTCCCGGGGTTGCATCACCGCCTTCGAGCGCGGCCGTTCCGGCCGCCGTGCAGCAGCAGAAAGGGGCCGCTCGTGATCCCGATCCACCTGAGCCTCGCCGTCCTCGCTGCGGCGTCGTTCGCCGGGGGTGGCGCCGCGCCCGCGGCGGCCAGCGCCCGGCAGGGCGTCCCCGCGGCGGCGGCGGAGTCGTCGCCTGCCAGCGACTCCGGCCCGCGCCTCAGCGGCATGGCCGTAATCGTGGCGCCAGGGGAGACGATGGCGGTGAAGGTGGCCGGCTCGGGCCCGCCGGTGCTGGTGGTGCCGGGGCTGTTCGGCTCGGCCTTCGCCTTCCGCAAGGTGACGCCGCTGCTCGTGGCCGCTGGCCACACGGTGCTGGTGGTGGATCCGCTCGGCGTCGGCAGCTCCTCGCGGCCGGCCGATGCGGACTACTCCCTGACGGCGCAGGCGGACCGACTGGCCGCCGTGCTGGACGCGCTGCACCTGCACGACGTGCTCGCGCTCTGCCACACCCTCGGCGCCTCAATGTGCTACCGGTTGGCGTACCGGCACCCGGGCGCGCTCGCGGGGATCGTCTCGATCAACGGCGGACCGGCGGAGGCCATGACGGGTGGCGGGATGCGGTTCGCGCTCCACTTCTCGGGGCTGATCAAGCTGTTCGGCGGGCTCGGCGCGGTGCGGAGCAAGGTGCGGGCGCGGATGATCGAGAACTCGGGCGACTCGAGCTGGGTCACGCCGCCCGTGGTCGATGCCTACATGCAGAGCTTCGGCCACGACCTCGACGACGCGTTCGCCACGCTGAAGCGCCTGTCCTCGGCGCACGAGCCCGAGCCGCTGGCGCCGCACCTGGACCAGATCCGGATCCCGGTCGTGCTGCTGCTCGGGACCGGCACCACGACCGGGGTGATCACGCCATCGCAGACGGCGCTGCTCGAGCGGACGCTGCCGGACCTGGCGGTGGACAGCGTGGCCGGCGCCGGCGAGGACCTGAACGAGGAGCGCCCGCGCGTGGTGGCCGGGGCCGTGCTCCAGCTCGCCCGGCGCCTCGCTGCGGCCGCGGGCGGGGACCCGGCGGGGGCTCACCCGGGGCCGAGCGCCTCCACTTCCGACTCCCATGCGACGCCGCGCGCCGCCAGCTCCCCGCGCACGAAGTCCCAGCACCCCGGCGCCGCACCCACCTGCTCCGGCGGCGAGACGCCGGGCTCGTCGTAGAGGCCGCGCGCCACGAGCCGCACCATCGCCGTGCAGGTGTAGCCCGTCGTGCGCGCCATCGACAGCGTCCCCGTGGCCGCGTCGTAGCGGTCGAGCAGCGACCATGTGTGCCGCTCCCGCCGCCCCTCCCGCCGCCCCTCCACCACCACCCGCATGAGCGTGAGGTCCGCCTCGCCCGGCGCGTAGCGCCAGAGCGGGAAGAGTAGCGAGGCCGCGACCTCCAGCGGGCTCACCTCGACAGCGCCGACGCGACGGGGCGTCGGATCGAAGAAGCCGCTCTCCTGCAGCATCCGCATGCGCGCCGCATGCCCCGGATAGCGCAGCGTCTTCTCCACCATCGATGGCGCCTCGATCGTCCGGAGCAGCGTCCGCAGCCCGTCCGTGTTGAACGCCTCGAGGGTGCCCACGCCCGGGAAGTCGATCGTCTCGACCTCGGAGAGCGCCGGCAGGGTGACGTCGCGGCCGTCGCGGCGGAAGCGCGCGGGGCGGGTGTACTCGGCAATGACGTCGATGGGCGAGAACGGCGCCTTGTACTCGTACGGCAGCACCCGCACGGCCGGCAGTCCGCCGACCGCGCACCAGAAGCGGTCCGTCTCGTCGAAGGTGTCGTCCAGCCAGCCGAGGATCAGGTTGCTGCACCCCGGCGCGATGCCGCAGTCCACCAGCGCAGTGCAGCCCCGCTCCCGCGCCAGCGGGTCCAGCGTGAGCGCATCCTCCTCGAAGAACGAGATGTCCACGAGATGCCTGCCCGCCTCGAGCACCGCGCGCGCCGCGGCGTACCCCATCGGCCCCGGCACCGCGCCCACGACCAGCTCCGCCCCGGCGACGACCTCGCCGATCGCGCCCGGCGCGCCCAGGTCCGCCTGCCGCCGGGCCCCCACCGCATCGCCGAGCGCGTCGAGCGCCGCCTGCGACGCGTCCACCGCCGTCACCTCGAACTCACCGCCCGCGGCCAGGTCCCGCGCGATCGCGGCGCCCACCCGGCCGGCGCCCAGCACGACGATCTTCACTGCGGCCTCCCGTTCGGGAATCTCCTCGAGCCATTGCCCCGCGGCGGGCGGCGGCCGCGCACGGTGGGACGCGCGCGCCGGCGGCGCAAGGTGTGAGGCCGGCCCGGCGGCCGCCCGGCTCGCCGCCTCCCGCAGTCGGGAGCCGCGGTTGCCGCGAAGCCGGCATGGCCGAGCCCGGGCAGCCCCCGGGATCGTCGCCCGGTCTCCCACTCCCCCACTCTCCCACTCTCGCCGGTTGGGCTCGTCCAGGCACCGCCGGCCTGACCCGCCTGACGTCTGCCCGACGAGCATGCACCACTCAACTCAGCACGACCGCCGTCAGCGCCACGAGCAGCGCGGCGCCGATCGCCACCCAGAGCGCGTTGTCGCCTACGAGGCCCGAGTGCATCGCGCGCAGCGCGGCCATCGGCCCGCCCAGGACCCAGCCGATCAGCCTGCGCGCCCCCCCCGGGATCCGGTCCTGGTACAGTGCGAGCAGGGCGAGAAGGACCGCGGCCAGCGAGGTCAGGAGCGACGGCAGCACCGCGGGCGCGGAGCCGGAGCCCGCGTCGCCGCCGGCCGGCGGCCGGGCCGCCCGCACAGCGGCCTCGCGTCCCCCGCCTCCGCCGCCCCGCTGCGGCGCGGAACCGGCCAGGGCGCGGACGTCGGCCGCCCCCTCACCGGCCCCGTTCCCGAACGTCGCCGCGACGTAGGCGGCGGGGTCGGCGAAGCGCGTGGCGGCGCGCTCGGCGCCGCTGGTGAACGCCGGCACGATGCCGGCGGCCAGGGCGGCCAGCGTGAGGGCGAGGGCGGCACCGACCATCACGCCGGGCAGCCGGTTCCGCCAGCCGCTTGTCTCGCGCTCCTCCTTGCCGCCGCTCGGCGCCTCCGCGGCCGCCTCGCCGCGGGAGCCGAGGCCCAGGAAGACGCGGCCGGCGGCGCGCAGCACCGCGGCACCGGTCACGGCGGAGGCGAACCGTACGAGCCAGGGCACCCAGTGCAGCCCCGCGGCCGTTGCGGCCTCCTCGATGCGCGCGGCGCCGGTCCAGGTGCCGAACGGCGGCAGTCCGGCGAGTGCCAGCCCGCCCGCCAGGTAAACGAGCCCCGCGGCGGGGATGCGTGCGCCCCGGCCCCGCAGATCGAGCTCATCGACGGTCGAGAAGCGGTGCAGCAGCGTGCCGGTGGCCATGAAGAGCGCGGCCATGATGAGGCCGTGTCCGACGGCGTAGAGGCCGGCGCCGGCGAGGCCCGCGCCATCGAGCAGCGCGATGCCGGCCAGCATGAGCCCCGCGTGTGCCACGGTGGCGAAGGCGAGCATCCGCTTGAGGTGTCGCTGGGCGAACGCCATGAGGCCGCCCACGACGACGGCTGCCGCGGCGAAGCCGAGCAGGATGGCGCGCACCTCCGAGGCGTGGCCGGCCAGCGGCGCGGCGAAGACGCTCCAGTAGATGCGGGCCACGCCGTACAGCCCCAGCTCCGTCAGCACGGCGGCGAACGCCGCCGCCACGGGGATGGGCGCCACGGCGTAGGCGTCGGCGACCCAGAGTTGGAAGGGCGGCAGGGCGGCCTTGGTGAAGAGGCCGGCGAGCAGCAGGGCGAGCGAGGCGAGCACGAGCGCGTCCGGCGGCCGGCCGCCGAGAGCGGCGCCGATCGCCGCCAGGTTGAGCGCGCCGGTGCGGGCGTAGAGCAGGCCGATGGCGGTCAGCACGAGCATGGCCGCGATCGTGTTGGCGACGGCGAAGTTGATCGCGCCCTGGAGCGGCCCCGGATCCTCGATCTTGAAGCCGGTGAGCGCATATGCCGGGATGCTGGCCAGCTCGAGGAAGACGAAGAGGTCGAAGAGGTCGCCGCTCAGGCAGAAGCCGCACACGCCCGCCAGGAGCAGGAGCATCAGGACGTGGAAGAGCGTGCCGGGCGCATCGAAGTAGCGCCAGGAAAAGACGAAGCCCGCGGTGAGCACCGTCGCTCCGAGGGCGGCAAGGCCGGCGCCGCCCGGGTCGATGAAGAAGGAGATCCCCACCTCCACGCCCGCCTCCGGCCGCCAGCC
The DNA here is from genome assembly GCA_963708135.1 of uncultured Gemmatimonadales bacterium. Lineage (GTDB taxonomy): Bacteria > Gemmatimonadota > Gemmatimonadetes > Longimicrobiales > RSA9. The sequence continues at coordinate 5,239,931 of OY970192.1, forward strand.
GCCCAGCCAGTAGACGAGCGGCGCCCGCGCCGTGGCCACCGCCAGGATGCCACACAGCCCCGCCGTGGCCGCGCCCGCGGCAATGGCGAGGGCGTCGGCGGTGCGCCGGTGCATGCGGTGCGTCGTCGCCATGAGCAACGCGGCGGCGAGCAGCGGTACGGCGACCGGCAGAGGAGCGAGCGGCCGCATCGCCGGCGCTCAGCCGCGCAGCTCGCGCAGCGCCTGCGGATCGAGCGTGTGCAGTCGGTTGTGGCTCTGGAGGACGAGGGCGAGGAGCAGCGCCGTGACGGCGGCGCCGACCACGATGTCGGTGAGCGTGAGCGCCTGCACGACCGGGTCCACGGCGGGCGAGCCGGCAGGGACGGACGCGAAGACGGGCGCGCCGGCGCCGCGGCGGTAGCCGATGGCCAGGAGCAGCACGTAGGTGGCCGACTGCGCCACGCCCAGGCACTGCACGAGGTGCACGAGGTTGCGGCTGGTCACCACGCCGTAGAGCCCCACGAGCAGCAGCCAGAGCGCGACGAGGTAGGCGAGCGCCGTCATTGCCGGCCGCTCCGCAGCACGAGCGCCTGCCTCAGGAAGAGCACCCCGAGCAGGACGAAGGACGCTGTGACCTCGAGCCCCACCACCACGTTGAGCAGGGCGATCGTGCCGGCGGAGAGCAGGTGCCCCGGCTTTCCCAGGCCCAGGAAGTTGGCGAGGAACGCCTGGCCGGCGAGGAGGCCCCCCAGGCCGACGAGCACGTAGCCGCCACCGGCCACCGACTCGCCGCCCTCCAGCCAGGCCTCCGGCGTGAGCCGGCGCAGGATCCGGAAGTCGTCGGCCAGGTAGACGAGCACCCACGCCGATGCGACGACGACCGCGCCCTGGAAGCCGCCGCCCGGCGTCAGGTGCCCGTGCGCCACGAGGTACAGCCCGAAGAGCGCGGTGAAGCCCAGCATCCCGAGCGCGCCCAGCCGGATCGCCGCGCTGGCGGTGAACTCGCCGCGCGAGGTCCGCTCGACCTCGCGCGCCGCTTCTTCCTCGCCCTCCCGCGCCGGCAGCAGCAGCGTGACGCCGACCACCGCCGCGAACAGCACGAACTCCTCGCCCAGCGTGTCCAGCCCGCGGTAGTCGAACATGATGGAAGCGACGACGTTGGTGGCGTGGCGCTGCGCCACCGCGGTCGAGAGCAGCGTCCGGCCGTACGCCTCGGCCGCCGCGCCGAACGGCGGCAGCGCAGCGATCGCCGGCACGAGGAAGAACGCCAGCACGGCACCCGCCAGGAGGAAGAGCACGCGCCGCGGCATCGGGCTCACCGCTTCCGCTCCCGCACCCGGGTCAGTGTGAGCAGCACCATCAGCGGCACGGCGACGCTGCCCACCGCGAGCTCCGACATCGCCACGCCGGGCGCGCCCAGCACGAAGAACAGCAGGGCCAGGGCGAGGCCGTAGATCCCGTTCACAAGCGCCTGCGGCAGCGGGTCGCGCGTCAGCACGACGGCCGTGCCCGCCGCGGCCACGAGCAGGAGCGAGAGCACCTCGATGAGCATCATCGGCCGGCCACCTCGCTCGGCCGCGCCAACAGGTCGCCGCGCAGGCGCACGTGCGCCGCGCGGCCGGTCGCGTGCGTGAGGACGGGCCCCGTCGCCAGGATGACGATGCCGAGCAGCACCGCCTTCGCGCCGGCCACGAAGCCGGGCGCCGCGACGAGCACCGCCGCGACCACGAGCACCGTGCCCACCGTCGTGGCCGGCCCCAGGAAGTGCAGCTGGTCGAACGGGTCGCGGTGCACCAGGATGCCGACGCAGCAGAGCAGCTCCACGGCGACGCCGACCGCGAGCAGCACGCTCGCCGCCCAGCCCGCCGCGCTCACAGCCAGCGCTCCAGGAAGCGGGCGAACACGAGGCCGCCGGGGAAGGAGAGCAGCGCGAGGAGCAGCGCCACGTCGAGCATCTCGGAGCGGCCGGACGCGGCGGCGAGGAGCGCAAGCGCGAGGGTGGCCTGTACGCCCGCGAGCTCCAGCGCGATCAGCCGGGACAGCGGCTCGCGCCGGAGCGCAGCCGCCAGGCAGCCGAAGAGGCCGAGCAGGAGCGCCGCGGCGCCGATCAGCCAGGGGCTCAGACCAGCCACGTCAGCTCCTCGGTCATGCGCGTGCCCCGCGCCTCCAGCCGGTGCAGGAGCAGGAGCTTCCGCTTGCGATCGATCGCCACCACGTAGGTGTTGGGCGTCGCGGACAGTGCGCCCGTGACCACCGCCCGCCGCGCCAGCCCGACCGGCCCATCGGTCCCTGGATCGAACGGCACCGCGAGGAACGAGCTCCGCCGCGGCCGGCCGAGGAGCCGCAGCGCGAGCGCGTGGAACACGACCAGCGTATCCATCGGCACCCGCACCGCGGCCCAGCGCAGCAGCTTCAGCCAGCGCGCTCGCCCGCGGAACCGCCCCAGCCCCCGCGCCTCGAGTGCCCGGACCACGATCGTGAGCAGCGCCGCGGCGAGCCCGCCGGCCAGCCACTCCGCGGCGTCCAGGCTTCCCGCCAGCAGCAGCCACGTCGCGGTGAGCGCGATCCACCACCTCGGCCACCCGGAAATGGCGTCCCCTCCTGTGCCGGTGCCCGCACCTATCCGCCGAGCGGAGGGCAGGTTCCGGGCCAGGCGTCGGGCTGGCGCATCGTCGGCCCGGCCGGACGCGGGCAGGACACCGCCGGGCCGCGACTCCCGGGCCGGGCCGCCTCCATCCGCCCGCCTCCGGCTCCCGGCGCGCCGCACCTGCCAGGCGGCGCTCCGGTGGTGAGGCCCTCTCCGGCCCTGCGGAACTCGCGGCTCCGCCCCCGCTCCCCCGCCGCCCGGCCGCTCGGACAGTCCTCGGTCCTCCGAGGGCCTCACCACCTTCGCCCCCGTCCGTGGTGATCCGAGAGGCGGCGGTGACGACCCGGGAGCATCCCCCTCCCCAGCACTTGAGCCTAGGCTTCCGACCGCACCTTCAGCAATGAGATCGGCACCAATGTTCCCACATCGCGAACTGCTGCATCGGGTAGTCACCGGGAACCCGAACGGCCTCTCGGCGCTACTCGCCGCGTTTCTTCTTAACGAACGGACTACTCCGCGCCATGTAGACTGGCGGCGGGATCCCGACGCCCGCGACGGACCGGGTGGCAACGGTGAACGCACTGGCGGGGGCTGAGCGCGCGGCCGCGGGAGCCGTGCGCAGTCAAATGGCCTTCTCGCTCAAGAAATACCACGCCGCGCGCCGGCCGGCATGCTGCCGCGCGCCTCCTGGCCCGGGGACCCTTGGCCGCCGCGAACGTCTCCCACTCTCCCACTCTCCCACTCCGGATTTCACCAACCTGCGCCCGCCGCTGACCGGCTCGCGCGTCCGAGGCCCGCTTGACCTGCCTCCCCACGCCTGCGAACGTTGGCAGAGGACGTGCAACGTCGTCCGCCGGGCACACGACAGACCGCGAGAGGAAGAGGGAACCCCCATGCCTGAGGAACCGCGTCCAGAGCGGACCGAGCCGCAGAAGACGGCGTCGGCGGTGACGGACTCGCTGCGCGAGCGGCTGTTCAAGGAGCGCATGCTGCTGATCAGCGGCGAGATCAACCAGCGGCTCGCCGCGGACGTGATCGCGCAGCTGCTGGCCATGTCGGTCGAGTCGGACGACCCGATCACGCTCTTCATCAACTCGCAGGGCGGGCACGTCGAGTCCGGCGACACGATCCACGACATGATCAACTTCGTGAAGCCGCGCGTCCGCATCGTCGGCACCGGCTGGGTCGCCAGCGCCGGCGCGCTGATCTACATCTCCGTGCCGAAGGAGGACCGCTACTGCCTGCCGAACACCCGCTTCCTGCTGCACCAGCCCGCGGGCGGCGCGGGCGGCAGCGCGGCCGACATCGAGATCGAGGCGCGCGAGATCCTGCGCATGCGCGACCGGCTGAACCGCCTCATCGCCAAGCAGACCGGGCAGCCGCTCGAGAAGATCGAGGAGGACACCCGCCGCAACTTCTGGCTGGACGCCGAGGCCGCCATGGAGTACGGGCTCGTCGGCCACATCGTGCACCAGATCGACGAGGTGAAGTAGGCCACGCGGCCGCCGCCGCCCCGTCGCCTTCCGGCAGGCCTCTTGCCGCCGCGGATCCATCGTCCCACACCGGAGGATCCCGATGCCGATCACGAGCGTCAATCCCGCCACGGGCGAGACCCTGCGGTCCTACGACGAGCTGACCGAGGGCCAGCTCGCCGAGCGGATTGCCCGCGCCGCCGCCGCCTTCGCCCGCCACCGCCGTACCTCGCTGGACGAGCGCGCGGCCGGCCTCGCCCGGGCGGCGGACATCCTGGAGGCGGAGGCGGACACGCTCGGCCGCCTCATGACGACCGAGATGGGGAAGCCGATCGGCGCCGCCGTGGCCGAGGCGCGCAAGTGCGCATGGGCGTGCCGCTACTACGCCGAGAACGGCGCCGCCCAGCTCGCCGACCGGAGCGTCGAGACCGACGCCGACCGGGCGTTCGTGCGATTCCTGCCGATCGGCCCCGTCCTCGCCATCATGCCCTGGAACTTCCCCTTCTGGCAGGTCTTCCGCTTCGCCGCGCCCGCGCTCATGGCCGGCAACGTCGGCCTCCTCAAGCACGCCTCGAACGTGCCGCAGTGCGCCCTCGCCATCGAGGACGTGCTGCGCCGCGCCGGCTTCGATGGCGACGAGTTCCAGGCCCTCCTCATCGGCTCCGGCCGGGTCGCCCGGGTGATCGACGATCCCCGCGTGCGCGCCGTCACGCTCACGGGCAGCACCAGCGCGGGCAGCGCCGTCGCCGCGCAGGCGGGCGGGCTCGTGAAGAAGACCGTCCTCGAGCTCGGCGGCAGCGATCCCTTCATCGTCATGCCCAGCGCCGACCTCGAGGCCGCCGTCGAGACCGGCGTCCAGGCGCGCGTGATCAACAACGGGCAGTCGTGCATCGCCGCCAAGCGTTTCATCGTGCACGAGGAGATCTACGAGCTCTTCCTGCGCCGCTTCGTCGAGCGAATGCGCAACCTGCGCGTCGGCGATCCGATGGAGCCCGCCACCCGCATCGGGCCGCTCGCCACCGCCGCCATCCGCGACGGTGTCCACGACCAGGTCATCGCGACCGCCCGCGCCGGCGCGCGCATCCTCTGCGGCGGCGAGAAGGCCGCCGGCCCGGGCAACTTCTACCCGCCCACCGTGCTGGCCGAGATCCCCGAGGGCTCGCCCGCCTGGAAGGACGAGATCTTCGGGCCCGTCGCCGCCGTGTTCCGCGTCGCGGACGTCGATCACGCGCTGCGCCTGGCCAACGTCACCAGCTTCGGCCTCGGCAGCAGCGTCTGGACGCGGGACCCCGAGGAGCAGCAGCGCTTCATCGATGGGCTGGAGGCGGGCCTCACGTACGTGAACGCGATGGTCGCCTCCGATCCCCGCCTCCCTTTTGGCGGCGTGAAGGCCTCCGGCTACGGCCGCGAGCTCTCCGAGTTCGGCATCCACGAGTTCGTCAACATCAAGGCCGTGCAGGTGGTGCGGGGCGGGAAGGCGGACGCCGGCTAGGTTTGCGGCCGGTCGGGCGAGGCGCTGCTCGGCGGCGAGAGTGGGAGAGTGGGAGAGTGGGAGACCGGGCGACGCGCGCGGCGGCCGAGCGCGCGCCGGCTGCGCCGGCATTGCAGCCACCGAACGCGCGCCGGGCCGGCGAGCTGCCCGCGGCAGTCGGGCCGGTGAGCCGCCGCACCCCGCGCGCCCGCCCCGCCCGGCACGGCACCCACTCTCCCACTCCGGGGTGGCAGTGCGGGGTAGGGAGTCCCCCACTCCGGGGTAGGGAGTCCCCCACTCTGGAACGGCGGCGCGGGGTCGGCCCCTAATGCACTCCGACCCGCACGCCCATGCTCAGGATCGGCCAGACCCTGGCGTACTTCGCGATCTTGTCCTCCGCCTTCACCCGCTCCGCCTCGAGGTCCTGCCGGAACTGCGCGTCCTGGCTGGCGGGGCCCGTGACGTTCAGGGCCAGCGTGGGGGTGCCGATCGCCGCGGCGCCGAGGTCGACGAAGAAGCCCACGCCGTGCGTCGCCGCGCGGCCCCAGCCGATCGTGGCGTAAGGCGCCGTGGTCCTGTGATCCAGCGCTCCGGTCAGCGTCCCGACCTCGGAGCCCTGGTAGGTCTGGCCGTTCACGGTGACCGTTCCGGTGTAGATCGCGCGCAGGGCGATGTCGCGGGGCTTGAAGAGGAACCCGCCGCTCACGCGGAAGTCCCCGCCCAGCGGGAAGATGTCGAGGCTGACGTTGTAGACGGAGCCGGGCGGGCTCACACGGTACTCGACGTCGGTGACCAGGCCCGTGACGTGAACCGGCAGCGCGCCGATCCCGCCGCGGACGGCCAGGAACCTGTTCACGCCGATCGAGGCCTCGCCGCCCAGGCCGAGGGTGCCGAACCGGGCAGCCAGGCCGAGCTGCTGCGCGGCTGCGGATACGGACGGAACGAGGACCACCAGTGCGGCGGCCGCAACCAGGAAGCGCTTCATCGCTCACCTTCCAGGACTGTGGTTGTGGGGCCGTCGGGAGAGGGACGGTTCGGATGCGCGCCGCGCGACGCGCACCCCGGATGATAGTGGCGGCGGCCCGAATCGCCAAGGCCTTGGCGCGTCCCGACTTGACGTCGCCGCTCCGGGTCCGGATACTGCTTCATGGCCACGCAGCAGCCCGAAGCGCCGACGCACGGCATCGCGCCCGAAGCCTTCCGCTACCGCTACATCATCGCCGCCACCGTCACGATGGCCTCGATGCTCGAGCTGCTGGACACGAGCATCGTGAACGTGGCGCTCCCCGAGCGGCCTCGCCTTCCCCGCCGCCCTGCCGCTCCTCTTCATCATGAAGAGGACCCGCAACCAGGGCGCCGGGACCGCCCATTGACCAACCGGAGCCACTCGATGCCCGACCGTCTACGCCGGCTGACCGCGCGCGCGAGCGCCGCCGCGCCCGCGCTCCTCCTCGCCCTCCTGCCCTTTCAGGCGACGGCGCAGCACGCGCCCGCCCGGCGCGTGGCCGGCTTCGACGTCTACGAGGCCTCCATCCCCGCTCTCGACTCCGCGCTGGCGGCCGGCCGGGTCACCTCCGTCCAGCTGGTGGACGCCTACCTCGCGCGCATCGCCGCCTACGATCAGGCGGGGCCCCGGCTCGACGCCATCCTGCGCCTGAACCCGCACGCCCGCGAGGACGCCGCCCGCCTCGACGCCGAGCGCCGCGCCGGCCACCTGCGCGGGCCGCTGCACGGGATCCCCATCATCCTCAAGGACAACTACGGCACCAGCGACATGCCCACGACCGGCGGCTCCGTCGCCCTGGCCGGCGTGGTGCCGCCCGCCGATGCCACGCAGGTGGCGAGGCTGCGGGAAGCGGGCGCGATCATCCTGGCCAAGGCCAACATGCACGAGCTGGCCAGCGGCATCACCACGGTCAGCTCGCTCGGCGGCCAGACGCGGAACCCCTACGATCCCGCGCGCTACCCCGGCGGCTCGAGCGGCGGCAGTGCCGTGGCGGCGGCGGCCAGCTTCGGCGCCATCGCCTACGGCAGCGACACGTGCGGCTCCATCCGCATCCCCGCCGCCTACAACGACCTGTTCGGGCTGCGGCCCACGAAGGGACTGTCCAGCATCGCCGGGATCATCCCGCTCTCGCACACGCAGGACGTGGCGGGGCCGCTCGCGCGCACCGTCACCGACCTCGCCATCGGGCTCGACGCGACCGTCGGGCCGGATTCAGCCGATCCGGCCACGCGCATCCTGGATGGCCGCGAGACGCCCCGCTTCCGCGCCGCGCTCGATGCCGGCGCGCTCTCCGGCGCCCGCCTCGGCGTGCTGAGGGAGTACTTCGGCAACGCCGCCGCCAATGCCGTGGCGGACAGCGTGGTGCGCGCCGCGATCGGGCGCATGAAGGAGAGCGGCGCGGACGTCGAGGAGGTCGCCATCCCGGGGCTCGACAGCCTCGTCCACCGCGCCTACGTGATCGACCTCGAGTTCCGCTTCGATCTCCAGGACTACCTGGCCCGCATCCCGCGCGCGCCCGTCCACTCGCTCGACGAGATCCTGAGCCGGGGGCTCTACCACGAGGCGCTGTCCGCCTCGCTGCACCGTCGCGACACCGTGCGCACGCGCGACAGCGAGCGCTACCGCGAGGCGTTGGCCGACAGGGAGCGGGCGCGCGCCCTGGTCGTCCGCACCCTCGACGAGCGACACCTCGACGCGCTCCTCTATCCGACCATGCGCCGCGAGCCCGCCCTCATCGGCCAGCCGCAGCCCGGCTCCACCTGCTTCCTCAGCGCCGTCACCGGACTACCCGCCCTGGCCGCGCCCGCCGGCTTCACTCCCGATGGGCTGCCCCTCGGCGTCGAGCTGCTCGGCCGCCCGCTCGACGATGCGCGGCTGCTCGCCTTCGCCTACGCCTACGAGCGGGCGACCCACCCGCGCCGGCCTCCCGACGCCACGCCGCCGCTCGTCGCCGGACGCGCGCCGGCGCCCGTCTCCCTCGCGCTCGAGGATGCCCCGGCCGCCCCGGCGGCGCACGCCGAGCTGGCCTTCAATGCGCCCACCGCGGCCCTGCGCTACCACGTCCGGGTGAACGCGCCCGCCGGCGACGTCTACGCCGTCGGCATCCACCGCCAGATGGCCGACGCGCGGGGGCCGATGCTCTTCCATCTCGGGGGACCGGGAATGGCCGAGGTGGCCGGAGAGCTGACGCTCGACGCGCCGGCGCGCGCGGACCTGCGGGCGGGGCGGCTCGCCCTCGTCGTCTACACCCGGGAGCACCCGCTCGGGCAGCTCGTGGGGCGGCTCGCGCTGCCGGCGGCGCCTCGCTAGCGCCGCGATCCGGAGGCGGCCTGCGCGCGAACCCCGGCAGCGCTCAGTCGGGTCCGGAGCCGCGGAAGCGGTCGAGCCGGAACGGTGTAAGGTCGAACGCCGTCGTGCCGGTCAGGGCGAGGTCCGCCAGGATCTCGCCGATCGCGGGCGAGAACTTGAAGCCGTGGCCCGAGCACGGGCTGGCCACGAGCACCGCCGGGTGCGCCGGGTGCGCATCGATCAGGAAATGCGAGTCCGGCGTGTTCGTGTACATGCAGGCGGCCGTTTCGGTGCACGGCCCCGCCGCCGCCGGCAGGTACGCCCGCACGAGGTCCCCCAGGGGCGCGACCTCCGCCGGCTTCACCTCCCGCCTCAGCGCTTCGGGGCGCGACACCGCCTCGCCGTGGTGGTGGGCCGCCACCTTGACGCCGTGCCCGGTGTCGGGGAAGCCGTACCATACGCGGCCCGGCGAGAGCTCGTGCAGGAAGATCGGGAAGCGCTCGGGCGCGTAGAGCGGCGTCGGCACCGATGGGCCGAACCAGGCGAGCACCGCCCGCTCGATCTCGAGCGGAAGCGCCAGCTCCGGCACGAGGCCGCCAAGCCATGCCCCGGCCGCGAGGATCAGCCGTGCCGCCGCGTAGCGGCCGCCCGCGGTACGCACCTCGACCACGTCGCCGTCCGCCGTCCAGGAGACGACCGGCTCGCCGAGCCGCAGGTCCGCGCCGGCTGACCCTGCCAACCCGAGCTGCGCCGCGATCGCCCGCTCCGGGAAGAGCAGTCCCGCGCGCGGCTCCAGGACCGCCACCGAGTCGTCCGGCGGACGGAATCCCGGCACGCGACGCCGCACCTCGTCCGCCGTGAGCACCTCGTGGGCGAGGCCGTGGGTCTCCGCGCTCCGGAGCGCGCCCGCCACCAGCTCGCCGTCGGGCGGGCCGACCATCAGCCCGCCGGTCCGCACCAGCAGTCGCGCACCGGTCCGCTCCTCGAGCCGCTCCCACAGGGCGTAGGCCCGCTGTACCAGCGGCACGTAGAGCGGGTGCTCGAAGTAGGCCTCCCGGATGATCCGCGAGCGCCCGTGCGAGGAGCCCAGCGCGTGGGGCGGCGCGTACCGGTCCAGCCCCAGCACCCGCGCCCCGCGCCCCGCCGCCTCGGCCGCCGCCGCGCTCCCCATCGCCCCGAGCCCCACCACGATCACGTCGTACGCCATGCGTCGCCTCCGCCGCGCTTCGTCGCCTCCCGATGAAGCTCGGCCCCGCCGACCTCCGGCGGGGCCACTGGGGCGGCAGGGTTCGAACCTGCAACCTGCCGGTTAACAGCCGGCCGCTCTGCCTGTTGAGCTACGCCCCATCCTGCACGCACACCACGAAAAAAAGGCCCCCCCCCGAGGGAGAGGGCCCGGATTCGCGCGATCGGTCCTCCCGATCAGTCGCCCCGCGCCGGCACGCGCGGGAACCCGGCCGCCTCTCCCCTGCGGGAGCGCGGGTTTCGCTGCGCTGTCCACGAATTTCGGGTTCCGAGCATGTTCGCCGCCGGTCGCGGTTGTATACAGAGGCTGCCGAAAAGCTCGCCGCCCGCCCCCCCGTTGTCAACCCTGCCGCCCGGCCGCGTCACGCCCGCGCCCATGCAACCCATCTCGCGCTCGGAGCGTCCAATGAGATGGAGCGGGCTCGTCCCGCTCGGCTCCGTGGTCGCGGGTCGCGGTTGGGCCCGCGCCCGGAGCAGGAGCAGCATCCCACCTCTCGAGGGAGCGGACGTGCGGGTCCGCTCCCTCGTCTCCTGTCCGGAACCCCGGACCGCTGCCCTGTTCCGAACGCACTACGATCCGCTTATCTTCAGTAGCAGTCGAGACTTTCAGAACCGAGCGTCGCTATATGTCCCATCTGAGGAAGCCCCGTTCGTGAGGGACGCGCGCGAGTCGCATAGCGGGCGCGGGGAGGCCGCGGCGAGCTCCGGGGCGGGGGCCGTCCGGGGCGCGGGCAGGCCACAGGAGCCCGCGGCCACGCTGCACGAGCGGCGGTTGCGGAAGCTGCTGGAGAACGCGCTGGAGTCGGTGACGGTGCTGTCGCCGGACGGCGAGATCATGGAGCACAGCGTCGCGCTGGAGCGGATGCTGGGCTACGACCCGGGTGAGCTGCGGGGCGAGCACGCGTTCGGGCTGGTGCATCCGGCCGACCGGGAGGCTACGGAGGCGGTCTTCCGGGATCTGCTCGCGCGGCCGACGGGCTCGGTCGTCACGCACGAGTATCGCTGCGTGCGAAAGGATGGCGGCCTCGCCTACCTCGAGTCCGTGGCCACGAACCTGGTGGACGATCCCGACATCGGCGGGGTGGTGGTCAACTCGCGGGACGTGAGCGCACGCAAGCGGGCGGAGCGCGAGCTGGCCGCGCGGGAGGCGCATCTGCGGGCGATCCTGGATGCGGAGCCGGAATGCGTGAAGCTCGTGGGCCCGGACGGCGCGATTCTGGACATGAACCCGGCCGGCCTGGCGATGCTGGGCGCGGAGGAGCTCCCGGAGATCATCGGCCGCTCGATCTACGGCTTCGTCGCGCCGGAGCACCGGGACGCCTACCGCCACGTGCACGCGGCGGCGCTGCGGGGAGGGGGCGGCAGGCTGGAGTTCCAGCTCCTGGGGCCGCCCGACCAACCCCCGCGCTGGATGTCCAGCCACATGGTGCCGCTGCGCGGTCCCGGCGGCGCGGTGGCGGCCGTCCTCTCCATCGCCCGGGACGTGACGGAGCAGCGCCGCGCGCGCGACGCGCTCGCCGCCAGCGAGCGGCGCTTCCGGGCGCTGCTCGAGGCGCTTCCGGTCGGCGTGGTGGTCGCCGATGCGGGCGGCGCGCTGCTCGAGGCCAACCCCGCCGCGCTGCACGCCTGGGGGGCGGAGCGGCTGGAGGCCAGCCCCCGAGAGTACACGCAGTTTCACGCCCGCCGGATGCCGTCCGGCGAGCCGCTGCCGGCCGGGGACTGGGCCATGGCGCGCGTGCTCCGCGGCGAGATGGTGGAGAACCCGGAGGAGTTGGAGATCGAGGCGTTCGACGGGGTGCGTCGTCGCCTGCTGCACTACGCCTTCCCGCTACGCGACGAGGCCGGCAGCCTCACCGGCGGCGTGGTGGTCCTGGTCGATCTGACGGCGCTGCGTGCCACCGAAGCGGCGCTCCACGAGAGCGAGAGCCGGCTCCGTCTCTCCCTGGAGCGCATGCCCGCCGTGCTCTGGATGACCGACGCGGAGCTGCGCCTCACGTGGGCCGAGGGCGCCGGCTTCACCGGCATCGGCGTCGCCCCCGCCGAGCGGATCGGGCAGAGCCTGTTCGAGTTCTTCGAGACCGGCGACGCCGCCTTCGCGCCGATCGCCGCCCACCGCCGCTCTCTCGCCGGCGAGACCGTTGACTACGAGATGGACTGGGCGGGGCGCACCTTCCACGCGCACGTCCAGCCGCTGCGCGAGGGAGAGCGCATCACCGGCGTGATCGGCTTCGCGCTCGACCTGACCGAGCAGCGGCTGCTCGAGTCGCAGCTCCACCAGGCGCAGAAGATGGAGGCGGTGGGCCGCCTGGCCGGCGGCATCGCCCACGACTTCAACAACATCCTCACCTCGATCCAGGGCTTCACCGAGCTGCTCCTCGGCGACGCCGACCGCGCCGACCCGCGCCGCGCCGACCTCGAGGAGATCCGCCGCGCGGCCGAGCGCGCCGCCTCCCTGACCCGCCAGCTCCTGGCCTTCAGCCGCAGGCAGGTGCTCCAGCCGACCGTCCTCGATCTCGGCGACGTCCTCACCGCCATGGAGCCGATGCTCCGCCGCGTCATCGGCGAGGACATCGCCTTCACCGTGGACGCCGATCCGCAGGCGGGCCGCGTCGAGGCCGACCCCGGCCAGATGGAGCAGGTCATCCTGAACCTCGTCGTGAATGCCCGCGATGCCATGCCCGGCGGCGGTCGGCTGACCGTCTCCACCGCCGCCCGCTCCGTCACCGCCGCCGAGGCCGCGAGGCTGAACGGGATCCGCCCCGGCCCCTATGTCGAGCTGCGCGTCCGCGATACCGGCGTCGGCATCGACCCCGAGACCCGCGCGCGCATCTTCGAGCCGTTCTTCACCACGAAGGAGCATGGCCGGGGCACCGGCCTCGGGCTCAGCACCGTCTACGGCATCCTCGACCAGAGCGGCGGCACGGTCGCCGTGGACAGCGCCCCCGAAGGCGGCACGCTCTTCCGCGCCCTGCTGCCGCGCACCGAGCGCGTGCCCGCCGCGCCGCGGCCCCGCCGGGAGGCCGACGCGGCCCCACGCACCACGGAAGCCACCGTGCTGCTCGTGGAAGACGACGCCGCCGTCCGCGCCCTGGCCGTGCGCGCGCTGCGGCGCGCCGGCTACCACGTCCTCGAGGCCGCCGACGGCGCCGGTGCACTGGCCGTCCTCGAGGACGCCGCGCGCGGAGTCCAGCTCGTCGTCACCGATGTCGTGATGCCCGGGATGGGGGGCCGCGAGCTCGCCTCGCGCATCGCGGAGCGCTGGGGCGCGATCCCCATCCTCTTCACCTCCGGCTACACCGAGGACGAGGTGCTGCGTCGCGGGATCCGCGAGCTCGACGAGGACTTTCTCGCCAAGCCGTTTTCGCCGGAGGAGCTCGCGGGGGCGGTCGCGGGGATTCTCGGGCGGGGTGAGGGTGAGGGGGGGTGAGGGGGAGGGTGAGGGCGGGGATTCGGCTTGGGGTGAGTACAGGGGGAGGGTGAGGGAAAGGGGGGAAGGGGTTGGGGTTTAGGGGGAGGGGGCGACGCGTTTGCAGAGGGCGATCAGCATGGCCACGATCTCCAGCAGGAGCGTCCGGGCGGCCGAGTCATTCAGGGCGCTCCTCCGGCGCAGGAGGGAGAGGATGGCGGAGCATTCGCCCGCGGACCGGAGCGCGATCCTGTAGAAGCGGACCTTCTCCTTCGGGCTGAACTCCGTGGCTCCTTCCGCAATGTTCAGCGGGATCGAGATCGCAGCGCGGCGGAGCTGGTCCGCCAGGTGGGACGACCCCGGCGGCAGATTCCCCGCGAGCTCGTCGGCCCACACCGCGAACTCCTCCGCCTTCCGGAACACCACCAGCCGCTCGTGCGGGAACCCTTCGGTCATTGGCCTCCCCCGGCGCTCTCTGACCCCCCCCACCCCCCCCACCCCCCCCATCCCCTCACCCTCTCCCCCGGAATCTCACACCCGGAGCGGGGCGCCCCCATAGCCAATGCGGCAACCTCCCCAACCGCCACCCCCGCCCCCCGCCCCCGCCCTCCTCCCCCCGCCCTCCTCTCCCTCCCCCGCCCTCCTCCCCCCGCCCTCCTCTCCCTCCCCCGCCCTCCTCCCCCCGCCCTCCTCTCCCTCCCCCTCCCCCTGTACTCACCCATACCCGAATCCGCACCCTCCCCCTCCCCCTCGTCCTCCCTCACCCCCACCCTCACCCCCGCTTGCCAGGCGCCCGGATAGGAGAGAAGATTCGATCCCCGGCTCATCCCTGAAGAAACGAGGCCCAGCAATGCTTCGCCGCCCCCTTTCGACCCTCACCCTCACCCTCACCCTCACCCTCACCCTCACCCTCACCCTCACCCTCACCCTCACCCTCACCCTCGCCCCCGCCCTGCGCGCCCAGGCCGCCGCGCCGTATGATGTCCTGATCCGCGGCGGTACGGTGTTCGATGGCACGGGCGCGCCGGCCGTGGCGGCGGATGTCGGCATCCGGGATGGCCGGATCGCGGCGGTGGGTCCGCTCGCGGGCGCGACGGCGCGGCGGGTGATCGACGCGCGCGGGCTCGTGGTCGCCCCCGGCTTCATCGACATGCTCGGGCAGTCGGAGCTGACGCTGCTGGTCGATCCGCGCGCGCCATCGAAGATCTTCCAGGGCATCACCACGGAGGTCACGGGGGAGGGGGAGTCGGTGGCGCCGCTCGACGCGACCATCGTGCGGGAGCGGCTGCCCCTCTACCGCCACTACGGGATCCGCCCCGACTGGACCACGCTCTCCGGCTACTTCGCCCGCCTCGAGAAGCAGGGGATCGGGATCAACATCGGGACGTACGTCGGCGCCACATCGGTGCGGGAGGCCGTCATCGGCTACGCCGACCGCGCGCCCACGCCCGCCGAGCTCGCGCGCATGCAGGCGCTGGTGGAGCGCGCAATGCGCGAGGGCGCGCTCGGCGTGTCCACCGCGCTGCAGTACCCGCCGGCGCCGTACGCCAGGACGGACGAGCTCGTCGCCCTGGCGAAGGCCGCCTCGAAGCACGGCGGCATCTACGCCACGCACATGCGCTCGGAGGGCGACGCCGAGATGGCCGCCCTCGACGAGACCTTCCGCATCGGCCGCGAGGCCGGCATCCCGCTCGAGATCTTCCACCTCAAGACCGCGGGGAAGAGCAACTGGGGGAAGATGCCGATCGTCGTGGCGCGCATCGACTCGGCGCGCAAGGCCGGCATCGACGTGGGCGCGGACACCTACGCCTACACCGCATGGATGAACTCACTCTCGGCGTTCTGCCCGCCCTGGGTGCTCGACGGCGGCACGGACAGCATGGTCGCGCGCCTGAAGAGCCCGAAGCTGCGCGCCCGCATGAAGGCCGAGATGGCCACGCCCTCGACGTCCTGGGACAACGAGTGGCAGGAGATTCCCGGGCCGCACGCCGTGCTCATCACCGCGGTGACCAATCCCTCGCTGCTCGCGCTCCAGGGCAGGCGCCTCGATGAGATCGCCAGGCAGCGCGGCGTGGATCCCCGCGACGCCATCTTCGACATCCTCATCCAGGACCCCGCCACCAGCGTCGCCGTCTTCGCCATGTCGGAGCCCGACGTCGAGCTCGCCCTGAAGCAGCCCTGGGTCGCGATCGACAACGACGCGTCGGCCGCCTCGCCCGAGGGACTGCTTGGCAAGGAGCACCCGCACCCGCGCGCCTATGGCACGTTCCCGCGCATCCTCCGCCTCTACGTGCGCGAGAAGCACCTGCTCACCCTCCCCGAGGCCATCCACAAGTTCACCGGCCTCGCCGCCGCGCGCGTACACCTGAAGGATCGGGGCACCCTGCGCCCCGGCAGCTGGGCCGACGTCGTCGTCTTCGACTCCGCCACCATCACCGACCGCGCCACGTACGAGGAGCCGAACCAGCTCTCCACCGGAATGAAGTACGTCCTCGTCAACGGCACGCCCGTGATCGACGCCGGCCGCATGACCGGCAAGCTGCCCGGGAAGGTGATGCGGGGGCCGGGGTATCAGGCGCGCGCTGGAGGGACCGGGGCCCGGAGACGGTAGGACGGTCTGGAGTGGAGTGGGAGAGTGGGAGAGCGGGAGAGCCCGGGCCGACGGCGCCGCGAATGCGGAGCGCCGGGCCTCGCGCCCTTCCGGCCCTCCCCGGTGGCCCGGGTGCTGGTGCCAGGCCGCCCGGGTGCTGGGTGCCAGGCCCGGACCGGCCGCCGGAATCGCCGGCGCCGCCGTTTCGGTGACCGGCGTCCGCCGCAATCGTCGCCCACTCTCCCACTCGGGGGGTGGTCGGGGGGGCGGAAAGGGCGGGAAGGCGCGGCACCGCTCCGGTGACCCGTGGCGCCGGAATCGCCGGCGCGCCCACCTGGCCCGGTGACCGGCGTCCGCCGCAATCGTCGCCCGGTCTCCCACTCTCCCACTCTCCCACTCTCCCACTCTCCCACTCTCCCACTCTCCCACTCTCCCACTCTCCCACTCTCCCACTCGGGGGGTGGTCGGGGAAGGGCGGAAAGGCCGGGGGGAGTCAGGCAGATGCAAGAACCCCCGGCAGCCGGACAAGTCCGATTACCGGGGGTCCCTGTAACTGGCGAGAGCCGAGGTCCGCTGGGTTCGGTACCACGTCTTGCGACGCGCCCGGAACCTCCTCTCTCTTCTCCTTGCCACGCGGCCCGTGGCTCGGGTGCCCCTTGGCCTGGGGCGTCGGCTGCGGCCAGTCGCCTCGCAGTCGGCTCACCGTGTTCCGAACCGCCGGTGAGCGGCCTCCGGAAAGCGTCCCTTTCGGAGGCGACGTCCTCGGGCGGTAGGCCGCCCGCCCGCTGACGTCTGCGAACAATGATACTCCCACCCCCGCCCTCGGTCAAGCCTTTTCGACGATCCCGTAACATTATGTAGCATAATGCGTTACACTAATCGTCCCGGAAAGCGTCGATGCCCGCGCAGGAGTCCACACCGCAACCGCCCGGCCCCCTTTCACTTCCCCGCTTGTAACAATTTCAATTCACAGAAATTACCATTCTTTCCACGAGCAACAGCGAGATGTCCACGCTCGCTGGCCGCTTTCCACGCGCTTTCCACGAGCGGCTGTGGAGAAAGCACAGGAGGGGGTCCGGCGGACGGCCGCTCTTGCGGGCGGCGTGCGCACGGCGCCACCTTTGGCGGCAGAGCCGACCGATCCGGTCGTCGCCTCGCGGCGGTCCGCCGAGGCGGCGGCAGCCAGGATTCAACAGATACCCCCGCCATCCGGAGGAATCCATGCCGAAGCGTCGTTTCGTGCCCGTGCTGGCGGGCCTGGCCACCGCCCTGCTGCTGGCCGGCTGCGGCAGCAGCGACTCGACCGGCCCGACGACGGACCTCGCGGGGAGCTACACGCTGCAGGCGCTGACGATCAGCGGGCAGTCGGTGCCGGTCCCGACGTTCGCGACGGGTACGCTGGTGCTGACGGCGACGACCTACAACGTGAACGTGGCGGTCACGATCCCGGGGCAGGAGACGACGTACGCGGACCAGGGGACGTATACGGTCTCGGGCAGCACGTGGACGCAGACGTCCACGGTCACGCAGGGGCAGGTGACGACGGGGACCTACAGCCAGAGCGGGAACACGCTGACGGTGAACGTGGAGGTCGAGGGCCAGGCCACCTCAATGGTCTGGGCGAAATAGGGACCTCCGGCTGTGCGCGCGGGCGCGCCTCACGCAAGCCCGGCGAGGCCGGCGCCGAACGGGGCGCCGGCCTCGCCGCATCCCGCGGGCTGGCGCCCGCGTCCGTCCCTCAGCTGCTTCCCCCGCGCACCTTCCGCCTCAGGAGACGGGCTCGCAGCGGGGAAAGGGGCGTTTGCGGCGGCCGGCCGGCCCCTCAGGCGTCGTCGCCTTCCAGGCCGTATTCGCGCATCTTGCGCCAGAGGGTCGTGCGGCTCATGCCCAGGATCTCGGCGGCGCGGGTGCGCACGCCCCGCGCCTCCTCGAGGGCCGCCACGATCATTGAACGCTCGTGCCCGCCGGGCGCCGGACCCCGGTAGCGCGTCTCCGGCTCCGGCTCGCCCTCGGCCCCCGGGCGCCGGGCGGACCGCACCTCGGGCGAGAGGTGGTGCGTCTCGATGCGCCGGCCGTCGCTCCGGATGGCGGCGCTCTCCACCACGGAGAGCAGCTCGCGCACGTTGCCCGGCCAGCCGTAGGCGCGCAGCAGCCGGAGCGCATACGGCGAGCACGCCGTGGGCGCCTCCGGCAGGCGCTCGCCCAGCCGGCGCAGCGCGGCCTCGACGAGCAGCGGGATGTCGCCGGGCCGCTCGCGCAGGGGAGGCAGCCGGATGGAGAAGACGTTCAGCCGGTAGAAGAGGTCGGCGCGGAAGCGGCCGGCCGCGCTCTGCTCGCGCAGATTGCGGTTGCTGGCGGCGACGATGCGCGCGTCCACCTTCTGAGCGCGGACCGCGCCCACCGGCGTCACCTCGCCCTCCTGGAGCGCCCGCAGCAGCCGCTGCTGGAGCCGCAGGCTCATATCGCCGACCTCGTCGAGGAAGAGCGTGCCGCCATGCGCCGCCGCGAACAGCCCCTGCTTGTCGCCCACCGCGCCCGTGAAGGCGCCGCGCACGTGGCCGAACAGCTCGGACTCGAGCAGCCCCTCGGCCAGCGCGGCGCAGTTCACCGGCACGAACGGGCCGCTCCGGCGCGGTGAGAGCGCGTGGATCGCCCGCGCCACGAGCTCCTTGCCAGTCCCCGTCTCGCCCTCGATCAGCACGGTGGTGTCCACCGGCGCGACCTTGCGAATGGCGTCGAAGACGCGGCGCATCGGCTGGGCGTAGCCCACCATCCCCGGGATCTCCCCCGCCTCGACCCGATCCGCCGCCGGGCGCCGCTCGAGGAGCTCCGCCACGCGCGCCGAGAGCAGGTCGGGGTCGACGGGCTTGGTCAGGAAGTCGTCCGCCCCCAGATGCAGCGACTGCACGGCGGAGTCGATCGTGCCGTAGCCCGAGATCATCAGCACCGGCACGTCCTCGCCGCGGCGCCGCAGCACCTCGACGAAGCCGATCCCGTCCAGTCCCGGCATGCGCAGGTCCAGCAGCACGGCGTCATAGGCGCCGCGCTGCATCGCCTCCGCGGCCTCCTTCACGTTTGCGGCATCATCCACCCGATAGCCGTCCTGCCGCAGCAGCTCCGCCGTCGAGACGCGGAACGCGCGGTCGTCATCGACCACCAGAATGCGATGTGGGGACGTCGTGCTCACGCGCCCTCCTCCTTCTTCGCGCCGCCGCCGCGCCGGCCCCGCGGCCGTGCCTCGCCGGGGGGCGGCGGCGCCTCGCCGGTCGGCTGGCGTTGCTCCGCGGAGGTGGCCGTCGGCAGCTCGATCGTGAAGCGGGCGCCGGCGCCGTCCTCCCGGTTGGCCGCCGCGAGCCGGCCGCCGCTCCGGCGCACCAGCCCCTCGGCGATGAACAGGCCGAGCCCCACCCCCTGCGCCCGGTCCTTCGTGCTGAAGAACGGATCGAAGACCCGCGGCAGGACGGCCGCATCGATCCCGGGGCCCTCGTCCATCACGTCAATCCGCACGAACCCGGCGCCCACGGGGGCCACCACCACCTGCACTGCGCCGCCGTCCGGCATCGCCTCGCGGGCGTTCTGCACGAGGCTGAGCAGCACCTGCTTGAGCACGTCCGGCGCCATGCTCACCGTGCAGGCCCGGCGCACCCGCGTCGTGGTCGGCCAGCGGCTTCCCTGCTCGCCTGCCGAGAGCAGCGCCGCCACCCGCTCCACGACGTCCGCCGCGTCGCAGCGCGCGGCCCCGGGGTCGATCGGCCGGTTCAGGTCCAGCATCTGCTCGGCGAGCTCGTGCATCCGCAGCAGCTCGTCGATGGCCAGGTCCGCGAACCGCCGCAGCTCCGGCCGCTCTGCGCTGCCGCGGTGGATCACCTCCAGGCAGTTGCGCACGTTCGCCACCGGGTTGCGGATCTCGTGCGCCAGCTCCGCCAGCAGCCGCCCCGCCGCCGCCAGCCGGTCCCGCTGGATCATCTCCGACTGGAGCGCCCGCAGGCGACGCTCCCGCTGCTCGAGCTCCGCGTTCGCGTGCTCCAGCTCCGCCAGCCGCGCCGCCAGCGCCCCGCGCATCCGCTCGAACGCCCGCGCTACCCGCGCCACCTCCGGCAGCCGCGTCCGCGGCAGTGGCGCGTCGAAGTCGCCCTGCGCCATCCGGTCCGCCGCCTCCGCCAGGCTGCCCACCGGCCGCACCAGCGCCGTGGCCATGAGCGCGCCGAGCAGCAGCGCCAGCACCAGCCCGAGGCCGCCCGCCACGGCCGCTCCGCGCCGCAGCCGCGGCAGCACCGCCAGCTCCCGCCCCGCGTCCACCGCGAACACCGCCCGCGCCACCCCGCCGAGCGGCGCCGAGATCAGCCAGTAGCGCCCGCCCGCCACCGCCGCCTCCCGCACCCCCCCTCCCACCCCCGGCCCGGCCGCCGCGGCCAGCGCGCGCGCCACCGTGTCGGCCAGCGTCGACGCGATGACCCGGCCGTCCCGCCCCACCAGCGAGACCTCCGACGCCGTGAGCCCCGCCAGCGTGGCCGCCATCACCTGGTCCATCGGCGCCGATACCCCCGCCGCGCCCACCAGCACGCCGTCGTCCATCACCGGCGCGAACGACGCCACGTACAGCGCCCCGGTCGAGTCCGTGAGGAACGCCACCGGCATGTGCCCCGCCTCGATGCCTGCCCACATGGCCGGGTCCGGCGCCGGCCCCAGCAGCGCCCGGCCGACACGGTCCGCCAGCGCGGGCAGCTCCCCGCTCGCCCGGCTCGCCGCCTCCACCACCGCGCGCGCACGGGCCAGGTCCCCATCTGCCAGGGCCCGCACGAGCCCCGGCAGCCGCGCCGCCTCCTGCGCGTGCATCATGAGTGCGTCCGCCCGCGCGCTGTCCCGGTCCGCCAGCCGCATCGGCGCCAGCGCCAGGTCCTCGCGCGCCCGCGCCTCCAGCTCGTGCCGGATCGCCCGGTCCAGCCACCACGCCGCCGGCAGCAGCGAGGCGAGGAGCACGGCCGCGAGACCGAGCACCAGACTGCGTCGCAGGGACAGGTTCATTCGGGGTTCCGCCCGCGTCCGTGGGCCTTCGGGGAGATCGTCCGCCACCGCCGGTTGCCGTGCAAGGAGCCCGCCCGCCCGCGGCCACCGGTCGCCGGGACCGGGCGGCCACCCGCCTGGAGCGGCCAACTCACGGCGGGACACCGAGTTGCGTCGACGACAGGCGTGCCCGAGGCGACTCGGCGGACATGGGACGGCGCCGGCGCGGCGTTTCATGAAACGCCAGGGTGTCGCGCGGCGGCGTCGCGGCGGACGGTCGCGGCGGCGTCGCTCCGCGCTCAGCCCGCCATCTGCTGGAACCCCGCCGCGCCGCGCGCCGCTCCCGGGCCCGGCGTGGCTCCGGCGCCCGCGGCCGCCCGGGCCTCGGCGCCGGCGCGTCGGCGGGCGGCGGCACGGGCGGCGACGGCGCGGGCGACCCGGTCCGCGTCGCGGCCTACGCCGTGGATCTGCGCGGAGGAGAGGGCGTGCAGGAAGTGCAGGCCCACGAAGTAGAGGCCCGGCGAAGCGCGCACCACCCCGCTCTCCTGGTCGGGGTCGACGCCGTCGAACACAGGCAGGTCGATCCAGTCGAAGCCGGGGTCGAAGCCGGTGCACCAGACCACGTTCGCCACGTCCAGTGTGCGCCCATCCTCGAGCAGTGGCAGCCCGTCTCGGACGCCGGTGGTGCGCGGCGCCCGCCGCACGCCGGCCCGCTCGAGGTCGACTCGCTTGACGCGGATGAGCGGACCACCGATGTGCAGCACCTTCGGCCGGACCCGCCGGCCGATCGGCGTGCGCACCGTCAGCACCCGGTGGAAGATGCCGCGCAGCACGAGCCGAACGAGCAGTCGAGTGCCGAGGAAGCTCTCGACGCGGAAGGGGATCTGCCCCACGTCCCGCCCCGACATCCAGACCTCGTGCCGCGGCGCGAGCTCCCTGGCGATCTCGGAGCCCGAGTTGCCGGCGCCCACGATCAGGACCGGCCCGGCGCGCAGCTGGCCGGGGTTGCGGTAGTCGAATGAGTGGATCTGCACGATCGAGGGGTCGAGCTCGCGCGCAAACGCCGGCACCTTCGGCCGCTGGTAGCCCGCCATGGCCACCACCACGTTGTCCGCCTCGATGCGGCGCTCACCCGCCTCCACGAGGTAGCGGCCTTCGTGGCGCGTCAGCCGATCGACCCGCACGCCCGTCCGCACGGGCAGACGGAACCGGGCGGCGTAGGCCTCCAGGTAGTCCGCCATCTCGTCCTTCGTGGGGAAGCTGTGCGGCGGGGCGGGGAAGGGCATCCCGTCGAGGCTGCTGTGATCCGCCGGCGTGAACAGTCGCAGCGAGTCCCAGCGCTCGCGCCACACGTCGCCTACGCGCTCCCTCGCCTCCAGGATGACGAACGGCCGGAGCCCTCGGCGGGCCAGGTGGTAGCCCACGGACAGCCCCGCCTGCCCGCCGCCGATCACCACCGTGTCGAGCCGCTCGACCGCCTGCGCATCGCTCGTCATCGTACCTCCTCCCGGGGTCGCGCCCGGCACCGCGGCGCCCGCGCGCCTCCCGGCAGGCGGCGGGCTCACGTTCATGGGATGCTCCGGGATCCGATCATCACCTCCACGCTAACGCGCCCGCGCCGCCGCCGCTTCGGGGGAATCGACCAGATGTCCGCGCCCGGGTCCTGCACGATTCTATGCAGGCGGGCGCACCAGCCCGTGCTCGTAGGCATAGGCGGTCGCCGCCGCGCGCGTGGAGAGGCCGAGCTTCAGGAAGATGTTGGCCACGTGCCGGGCCACGGTCTTCTCGCTGATGGAGAGTGTGGCCGCGATGGCGCGGTTCGTCCGCCCGGTGGCCAGCTGCGCCAGCACCTCGCGCTCGCGCGGCGTGAGGCCGTGCGGGCCGCGCGCCCTGCCGCGGCCGCGCGTCGCGGCGCGGCTGAGCAGCGCCTTCGCGCGGGCGAGGTCGGGCGCCGCGCCCAGCCGTTCGAACGCCGCGCGCGCAGCCTCCAGCTCGAGTGCGGCACCTTCCTCATCGCCGAGCGCCCGGCAGGCCTGGCCCAGGAGCAGGCGGGCGCGCGCCGCCTCGTACGGTGCATCGAGTGCCTGCCACGCACGCCACGCCTCGCGCAGCGGCGCCAGCGCCTCGTCCGGCGTGTCCGCCGCCAGTGCAATGGCGCCACGCGCCTGGGCGACCAGGGTCTCGAGTACGCCCGGCGCGCAGCACCCCGCCGCCTCCGCCAACTCGACCGCGGCGGTGCGGGCCTCCTCGATCTCGCCCGACTGCAGCATGATCTCAATGTGCGCCGGCAGCAGCCGGGCGCGGCGCCGGCGGTCCGGGGTCTCCGCGAGCGCGCGCCGGCTCGCGGCCGCGGCGGCCGCCACGTCGCCCTGCGCTAGCCGCAGCAGCGCGAGCCCCGGCTGAGGCTCGTAGCCCGTCTGGCTGGCACCGCGGTAGGCGGTCTCGGCGGCCGCCTGCTCGCCCCGCAGCCGGTGCACCTCGCCCTCGAGGTAGAGCGCGTGGCCCGCTACCTTGGGATGCGACGCCGCGGACGGTCGTCCGGCCGCACGCCTCGCTTCATCGATGGCGCCGGGCCACTCGCCGCGGAGCGTGAGGATCTCGGCGCGGTAGACCCGGCATTCGTCCGTGTAGGCGACCATGTCGGGCTGCCGCGAGCACCACTCCGTCAGCGCCGCGGTCCACTCGTGTGCCCGGCCGAGCGCCCACACCTCCCAGCAGGCGCTGATCACGCTGCAGTAGACGAGCCCCGTGACCTGAGGCAGCAGCTCGTCTGCGGTCACGCCGATCATGGCCTCGTCGAGCAGCGCCAGTCCCTCCGCCACTCGGCCCTGGCGCAGCCGCGCCCGGCCGTGGAGGTGCAGTGCCAGCGCGAGCAGGTCGCCGTCGCCGTGACGCTGGGCGATCCGTGCCGCGGCCGCCGCCGTGCGGCAGGCGTCGTCGTTCTGGCCCGTCATGAGCTGCTGGTAGCCTTCGGGCAACAGCACGTAGCCGTGCTCCACGCCCTCGCCCGGCGTCCCCTCGAGGAGCCTCGCCGCCCGGCTGAACCAGCCGGACGCCTGCGCCATGTCGCCACGCGTCGCCAGGTGCAGCCCCAGCCAGAAGGCGGGGCGCACCGCGGCCGCCGGCTCGCCGGCCGCCAGGTGGGCGCGGTGGAGCTCCTGCATGGCGGAGAGGAAGTCGTCTTCTTCGCCCATGAGGTAGGAGGCCACGGCCAGCCGCCGGAGATCGGACGGCTCGAGCGGCGCGCGCTCGCGGGCGGCCGCAAGCAGCTCGCGCGCCGCGCGCCACGAGCGCTGGTCGAAGGCCGCGCGGGCCCGCTCGAGGGAGGATCTCGTCGTGCTCACGGGAGACAGGTGGCCATGGCCTGCGGGTCCGGCCTACGGTCGCGCCCGCTCGGCGCCGAGCGTGGCATCGACCTCGCGGCCCAGGCGCACCACGATTCCGGGAATCGCGTCCACATCCGCCGGGCCCGTGTGGAAGTTCACGATGCAGGCGCGCAGCAGGTAGCGGCCGCGGACGACGGCGTTGGAGACGAACGCCTCGCCCGAGTCCTGGATCCGCTGCAGCAGCGCCTGGTTGAGCTCGTTCAGGTAGGTCTCGACCTCTTCCGCGCCGAGGCGCGCCCGCAGGTCGGGCGGCACGTAGCGGAAGGTCGAGATGCTCAGCGCCAGTGTGGCCGGCTCCAGGTCCGGGTGCGCCGCGACCGCCGCGTGCAGCCGCGCGGCCAGCCGGATGTCGTCGCCGATCATGCGGATGTAGCCCTGCCGGCCCACCTGCCGCAGCGCGAGCCACACCTTGAGCGCCCGGAACCCCCTCGAGTTCTGCGGCCCGAGATCCACGTAGTTGGTGGCCTCCACGCCGAAATGGTAGTACGGCGGATGGTAGGAGAAGGCGGCGCGCAGCCGCTCCGGGTCGCGCACCAGCGTGCACCCCGCCTCGATCGGCGCATACAGCCACTTGTGCGGGTCCACCGCCACCGAGTCGGCCAGCCGGAGCACCTCGAGCCCCGGCGCGGCGCCCGGAACCGCCGCGGCCAGGCCGCCGTAGGCGCCGTCCACGTGGAACCAGATGCCCCGCTCCCGGCACAGCGCCGCGATCTCCTCGAGCGGGTCCACGGCTCCCGTGCTCACGGAGCCCGCCGTGCCGACCACCATCATCGGGCGGGCGCCGGCGTCCACGTCCCGCGCGACGGCGGCGCGCAACGCGCCCACGTCCATGCGCAGCTCGTCGTCCGTCGGGATCCAGCGGACCGCGTCCGTGCCCAGCCCGGCAAGGTCCGCCGCCTTCTGGATCCACGTGTGCGTCTCCGCCGAGGCGTAGAGCCGCAGCGGCGCGGCGCCCGGGGCGCTCACGCCCTCCGTCCGGACCCGCGTGTCCGCGGCCGCCCGCGCGGCGAACGCCGCCACGAGGTTGGCCATGTTGCCGCCGCTCACCAGCAGCCCGCCGCACGGCGTGCCATAGCCGATCAGCTCGGCGATCCAGCGCACCGTCTGCGCCTCGATCTCCGTCGCCATCGGCGAGAGCGTCCACGCGCCGACGTTGGCGTTCACCCCCGCGGCCAGCAGGTCTCCCAGCATCCCGATCGGCGCCGGGGAGGACGTGATGTAGCCGAAGAAGCGCGGATGCCCGTTGAACAGCGAATGGTCGAACAGCAGCTCCGCCGCCGCGACGAGCAGCCCCTCCGCATCGGCTCCCGTCTCCGGCAAGGGTGCCGCCTCCCCTCCCAGCAGCGCCCGCACCACGTCCGGGTGCTCCGCCGGCGTGACGGGCCGCCGCGGCACCGAGGCAAGCAGCTCCGCCAGCCGGTCCACCAGCGCGTGCCCTGCCCGCCGGAACGCCTCCGGCGACATCGCCAGCGGCGCCTCCCGCCCCGCCCCGCCATCCCCCACCCTCTCCTGCTCCGGCCGCTCGATCCCCATCTCCATCTACGCCCCCCCCTTTTTCGTGCCCGTGCCCTTTCCCTTCCCCTCACCCCCTCACCCTCACCCTCACCCTCACTCCCACCCTCTCCCCAACCCCAATCCCCACCCTACCCTCACCCTCACCCTCACCCTCTAAGGCCGTCGAAGAGATCCGTCTCCGTCTCCCGCCCGCCGTTCACCGTGCTGAACACGCGGTAGAAGCTCTGCTCCCCCCAGAGCGCCTGGTGGTGCTCCTCCGTCAGCTCGCCCAGCCGCTGGTACATCGCCATCTGCGTCTCGTGGCACTGCACCGCCCGCCACACCCGCTGCCACTGCGCGCGCGCGTCCACCCGCGTCGTGATGGACCATCCCGGCCACGGCGCCGCCTGCCGCTCCTCGCCGTCCACCCGGCTGACCAGCTTCTTGAACGCCTGCTGATAAGTCGCCCAGGGCTCCGCGCCCCACGCGATGTAGTAGAGCTTCGAGACCGCGTGGGGCGGGTGCGCCTCCAATGCCGCGGCGCCGCCGTCGCCATCGACCCCTGCCGCCCCGTCTTGGGGCGCCGCCGCCGCCACGATCGCGGCGGCCGCGAGCTGCGAGATGGCGATGTGGTCCGGGTGCCCGTAGGCGCCGAACGGGTCGAACGTCACCACCACCTGCGGCCGCAGCCGCCGGATGTGCGCCGCGATGCGCGGCACGATCTCCGCCGGATCCACCCGGTCGAGCGCGCCATCCATGTAGCCGAGCGGATGGACCTCGCGGACGCCCAGCACCCTCGCCGCGCGGCGCAGCTCCGCCTCGCGCACCCGCCCCACCTCCGCATCGTCCGGCCGGTCGCTGTTGTCGAAGAACCGGCCTCGCTGGCCCAGGGTGGCCGTCACCACAGAGGTTTCCACACCCTCCGCCGCGTAGCGTGCCAGGATCCCGCCGATCCCCAGCGACTCGTCGTCGGGATGGGCGAGGATCGCCATCAGGCGCAGAGGCGCGGTCACGCGACGGGCCTGCGCCGCAGCTCGCGCGAGACACCGCAAACCGTTCGCGGGGCTGCCGCCATTGAACCGCTCCATCTTGGGTGTTGGAAGGGAAGCCGCGTCGCTTCGAAAGGGGATCCACTGAAGGATGCATAACCCGCCGCCGCGGAACAACACCGGGGGCGACCTTCGCGCTCCGACGGCCCGCCGCCTGCCAGCGCTCCGTTCCGCCTCCACTGCCCCTCCCCGCCCGAGGGGCGCCCGGCACGTGACCGAAGGCCGCGCCCGTTCACCCCGCCGCGACGCGCGCCCGCTCCGCCAGCTCCAGCTCCTCGAGGCTGCGCCCCGATGTCTCCCGGAACAGGGCCGCCGTGAGCACGAACGCGACGACGCCCGAGCCGGCGAAGATCTCGAACACCGCGCCCGCGCCCGCCGCGAGCAGCACGGGGAAGAGCAGCGAGACGAGGAAGTTCGCGCTCCAGTTCAGGAAGATCGCGCCGCCCATGACCGTGCCCCGCGCCCGCAGCGGCAGGAGCTCCGGCAGAACGACGCCGAGCATCGGGCCCCACGAGAGCGAGAACGCGGCCTTGAAGACGGCCAGGCAGGCCACCGCCGTCACCCGTCCGGGAGTCGTCTCGAGCGCGGCGCCGTAGAAGACCAGCCCGAGCACGGCCATGCTGGCGATCATCCCCACCAGGCCGCCGAGCAGCAGCGGGCGGCGGCCCACCGGGTCCACCACCCGCGCCGCGACGATGGTCATGATGATGGACAGCATCCCGAGCCCGACGCTGTTCATGATCGCCGCCGAGGTGCCGAAGCCCGCGGCCTTCAGGATCGTCGGCGCGTAGTAGACGATGGTGTTGATGCCGATCAGCTGCTGGAAGACCGCCAGCACGGCCGCGAAGATGAGGTTGCGCCGCAGCCAGCGCGCGGACAGCAGCTCGAGGAGCCCCATGCGGTCGGCGCGCTCGGCCGCGCGCATCTCCGCCAGCTCGCGCTCGACCTCCGCCGGCGTGCGGCTGCGGGCGAGCACCGCGCGCGCCTCGTCCTCCCGGTCGTGGACGAGCAGCCAGCGCGGGGATTCACCCTGGAACCACATTCCCGCGAACATCAGCACCGCCGGCACCACGCCCAGCCCCAGCATGAGCCGCCACGCGCCGTGGCCGGACAGCGCGTACGCCGTCAGGTACGCCACGAAGATGCCGACGGCGATCATGAGCTGGTTCAGCGACGTCAGCTCGCCCCTGATCCGCGTGGGCGCCATCTCCGCCAGGTAGAGCGGCACCATCACGCTCGCCACCCCGACCGCGAGCCCCAGCACCAGCCGGAACCCCATCAGCACCACCGCCGTCGGCGAGAGCGCGGCGCCCAGCGCCCCGGCGGCGAACACCGCCCCGGCCGCGAGCAGCAGCCGCCGTCGCCCGAGACGGTCGCTCAGCCAGCCCGAGCCCGCCGCCCCCACCAGCGCGCCCAGCAGCAGCGAGCTGACCACCAGCCCCTGGTCGAGCGGCGTGAGGTCGAGGTCCTGCCGGATGAAGAGGATCGCGCCCGCGATGATGCCCGTGTCGTAGCCGAACAGCAGCCCGCCCAGCGCGCCGAAGAGGTAGGGCCACCAGCCACCGCGGGGAGCGCTCGTGTGGCCCGACCCCGCGCCGAGGCCGCCGCCGGACGCGCCGGGGCCCCCGCCGCCCGCGCCGCTTCTCTCCGCGCCGGCGCGCGGGCCTGGTCCCGCCCTCACCGCCCCAGCCTGCTCAGCCGCAGCTCGTGGGCGCCGTCCGCGCGGGCGTACTCGTAGTACAGCCACAGCTCGTCGCCCACCGGCACGGCCTCGACGTAGCGCAGCGAGCGCGTGCCGTGAGGCGAGGTCGCCCAGGGACCATCGGGGGTCAGGCGGGTCCAGCGCTCCAGGTCGTGCGAGAGCGCCAGCCCGCAGTGCTCCTCGTAGTTCTCTTCCGCGCCGCGCGCCCCGTCGTAGAAGCCGACCCACGCGCCCCCCATGCGCACCACGCTGTTCAGCCGCGCCTGGTAGCCGTCCCAGCCCGTGCCCACGTCCAGCACGATCCCCCGCCACTGGAAGCGACGCCCGTCCATGCCGATGGCCAGCGCGGTCGGGTGCGTCGTCACGCCCGTCGCGAAGATGTCCGCCGTCGCGTGCGCCCGCATCCGCGCCTCGCCCTCCAGCCCCGCCGCCGCCGCCACGCTCGCGAACAGGTGGATGGCCGGCCCGATCCGCAGCGCGTACGGATCCTTCACGCCCTCCGTGCCGGTCGCCGCCGCCGTCAGCACCGGAGCCGCCGTGGCGACGTCGAAGCCGTCCGGCTCCCGCGCGTGCACCACGTCGATGCGCCAGCGCTGGTCCGCCGGGTCCACGTAGCTGAGGTAGAGCAGGTAGCCGCCGGCGGGATCGGGCAGCAGACAGGAGCGCTCCATCGACGGCGTGCCCAGCTCGCCCTTCTCCACCGCCCACACATCCCGGAAGGCGACGCCGTCCCCGCTCACCGCCACCGCGCAACGCCAGCCCCGCTCCGTGGCAGGATCCCCGCGCGGCCGCCGCCGCCGGTAGGTCAGGAGGAAGCGTCCCCGCTCCGGCTCGTGCAGCACCCCCGGACAGCCCACCCACGTTCCCTCCCCCGCGCCGTCCGGCCGCAGGATGACGGTGCCCTCCTCGGGGTCGAAGCGGGGCAGCGATGCGCCGACCCGTGTCGTCATGAGGCGCTCCAGACGTTGGAATTGTTTCGGGAAGCCGCCGGCCTTGGCCAGAGTGGGAGAGTGGGGGAGTGGGCGATGCGGCCCGCTTTCCCGCGCCCTCGCATCGGGCGCGACGCCGACGCCGGCGCGCGCGGGGGCTTCCGCCTTCTCCCGGCCGGCGCCGGGATCCGCTCTCGGGCTCGGTGCCGGCGGCGCACCGCGAAGCCGCCCCGTCCCCCACTCTCCCACTCCCCCACTCTCGCAGGGGCAAGCCCAGCCGCCCGGAATGTCCCGACAGCCGAGAGCAGCCCCTACGCCGACTCCACCACACGATCCCGCGCCTGCCGCAGCCGCGCCCGCACGAGGTCCTTGCCGAGGATCGCCATGGCGTCGAAGAGCGGCACGCCGGACGTGCGGTTCATGATGGCGACGTAGACGGGACGCAGCATGTCGCGGAGCTTGACGTCGAGGTCCGCGGCCGTGTCGCGGACGGCCGTCTCGACGCTCGCGGCGTCCCAGACCTGCACGCCGTCCACCCGCTCGAGCAGCGCGTCCAGCACCCGGCCCACGGCGGCGGGCTCCTTCAGCTTGCCCGAAACCAGCAGCTCCGGGCTCGGGTCCACGAGGCCGCTGAAGAAGAAGGCCGTGAGCGGCCCCAGCTCGCTCAGCGTCTCCACCCGCTGCTGCGTCAGCGGCGCGATGGCCATGAGGTACTCCGGGTTCACCGCCCAGTCGCGCACCCGGCGCGCGTATTCGTCCCCATCCAGGCTCTCCCGGATCCAGCGACCGTTCAGCCACGAGAGCTTGGTCTGGTCGAAGACCGGGCCGCCCAGCGAGATGCGGTCCAGGTCGAACGCCGCCACCATCTCCTCGAGCGTGAACTTCTCCTCCCCCGACGGCATCGACCACGCCATGAGCCCGAGGTAGTTCAACAGCGCCTCGTGCAGGTAGCCCATCCGCTCGTAGAAGAGAATGCTGGTCGGGTTCTTCCGCTTGCTCAGCTTGCTCCTGTCGGGGTTGCGCAGCAGCGGCAGATGGCACAGCAGCGGCGCCTCCCACCCGAAGTAGCTGTACAACAGCAGGTGCTTCGGCGCCGACGGAATCCACTCCTCGCCCCTGAGGATGTGCGTGATCCCCATCAGGTGGTCGTCCACCACGTTCGCCAGGTGGTAGGTCGGCATGCCGTCCGTCTTCAGCAGCACCTGCATGTCCACCTGCGACCACTCGAACGTGATGTCGCCGCGCAGCAGGTCGCTCACCACGATCTGCCCCTCGCGCGGCACCTTCATCCGGACCACGTACGGCTCACCCCCGCCGGCCCGCCGCGCCGACTCATCCGCCGGCAGCGCGACGCAGTGCCCGTCGTAGCCCAGCGGCAGGTTGGCCGCGCGCTGCTCCGCCCTGAGCGCATCCAGCCGCTCCGGTGTGCAGAAGCAGCGGAACGCATGGCCGTCCGCCAGCAGCCGGTCCACGTGCTCGCGATAGATCTGGCTCCGCTCCGATTGCCGGTACGGCCCGTGCCGCCCGCCCACGTCCGGACCCTCGTCCCAGACGAGCCCGAGCCAGTGCAGCGCGTCCAGGATCAGGGCCTCGGACTCCGGCGTGCTGCGCTCCCGGTCCGTGTCCTCGATGCGCAGGATGAACTCCCCGCCGTGGTGCTTCGCGAAGCAGTAGTTGAACAGCGCCACGTACGCCGTCCCCACGTGCGGATCCCCCGTAGGCGACGGCGCGATCCGCGTCCTCACGCCCATGCGGCCCTCCCGCTCATGCCGGATCCGGTATGCCCGTTCCGGCCCCGCCGCGGCAGCCGGCGCGCCCCAGCCGCCGCGCTCACCCCAGCCTCCCCGCGAGCAGGTCCTTCACCACCTCCGGGTTGGCCTTCCCGCCCGTCTTCCGCATCACCTGCCCCACGAAGAAGCCGATGAGCCCCGTCTTCCCGCCGCGGTACTCGTCCACCTTGGCCGGGTTCTCGTTCAGCACCGCCTCCACGATCGGCCACAGCGCCTCCCGGTCGCTCACCTGCGTGAGCCCCTTTCTGGCGACAATGTCCCCCGGCGACCCACCCGACTCCGCCAGCTCCGCCAGCACCTCGCGGCCCGCGCTGCTCGACAGCGTCCCCTCCTCCACGAGCCGGACGAGCTCCCCGAGCTCCCGTGCCCCGAACGGCAGCTCGCCCGCCTCCCGCCCCCTCGCCTCCCTCGGCAGCTCGTTCACGATCCAGTTGGCCGCGCCCTCCCGGCTGGCCCCCTCGGCGACCGCGTCCTCCAGCCACTGCGCCGTCCCCGGCTCCCTCATCGCGATCTCGACGGGAGACGCCGCGCTCTCACCCGATTGCGCCTCTGGTCGTGCCGCCTCACGTCGTGCCGCCTCTGGTCGTGCCGCCTTTGGTCGTGCCGCCTCACGTCGTGCCGCCGTCCCCTCCGTTTCCTCCGTTTCCTCGGCGGCGGCACGCCGCCCCCAGGAATCCCGCAGTGTCACCGTCCGATTGAACACCGGCCGCTCCGCCGTCGAGTCCACCGGATCGCGGAAGAAGTAGCCCAGGCGCTCGAACTGGAGGCGCTCGCCCGCCTCGAGCGCCGCCGGCTCGATGCGCGCATCCGCCAGGACCTCGAGCGACTCCGGGTTCAGCCACTCCCGGAAATCCTCGCCGGACTCCTCCGGGTCCGGAGCCGTGAACAGCCGGTCGTAGAGCCGCACCTCGCAGCGCGCGGCGTGCGGGGCCGACACCCAGTGGATGGTGCCCTTCGTCCTCGTCTCGTCCGGCTGAACGCTGCACCTGAGCTCGACCACCCCGCCCGCCTCGTCCTTCACCACCTCGTCGCAGCGGATGACGCGCGCGTGCCGCAGCCGCACCGACGCGCCCGGCGAGAGCCGGTGCCACCCCTTCGGCGGCGTCTCCGCGAAGTCGTCGCGCTCGATCAGTAGCTCCCGCGAGAACGGCACCCGCCGCGAGCCCTCGGCCGCCACGTCGTGCGGGAAGCACGGCGCATCGAGCCAGGCGACGTCGCCTTCCTCGACGTTCGTCAGCGTCACGCGCAGCGGCCGGAGCACGCACAGCGTCCGCGGCGCGCGCGCGTTCAGGTCATCCCGGATGGCGAACTCCAGCTTGCCGATGTCCACCCGGATGTTGGTCTTGGCCACGCCCAGCATCTCGTTGAACGTGCGCAGCGCCTCCGGCGTCACCCCGCGCCGGCGCAGCCCCGCCACCGTCGGCATGCGCGGGTCGTCCCACCCGGAGACCGCGCTCTCCTTCACCAGCCGCAACAGCTTGCGCTTGCTCATCACCGTGTAGTCGACGTTCAGCCGCGCGAACTCGTACTGGTGCGGCCGCGCCTCCAGCGGGGTGTGCTCGACCACCCAGTCGTAGAGCGGCCGGTTGGTCTCGAACTCCAGCGAGCAGAGCGAGTGCGTGACCCCCTCGATCGCGTCCTCGATCGGGTGCGCGTAGTCGTAGAGCGGATAGATCGGCCACTCCTCGCCCGTGCGGTAGTGGCTCGCGTGCCGGATGCGGTACAGGATCGGGTCGCGCAGCAGCATGTTCGGCGACGCCATGTCGATCCTGCCCCGCAGCACGTGCGCCCCGTTCGCGAACTCGCCCGCCCGCATCCGCTGGAACAGGTCCAGGCTCTCCTCGACGGAGCGGTCCCGGTACGGGCTGTCCCGCCCCGGCGCCGTCACGGTGCCGCGGTTCTCCCGGATCTCTTCCTCATCCTGTGAGTCCACGTACGCGTGTCCCGTGCGGATCAGGTGCAGCGCGAACTCGTACATCTGCGGGAAGTAATCCGAGGCGAAGAACACCCGCTCCCCCGGCTCAGCCCCAAGCCAGCGCACGTCCTCCAGGATCGCGCGCACGTACGCCATGTCCTCGGTCTCGGGATTCGTGTCGTCGAAGCGCAGGTTGAAGACGCCGCCGTTCTCCTGCGCAATGCCCCAGTTCAGCGTGATCGCCTTCGTGTGGCCGATGTGCAGGTAGCCGTTCGGCTCCGGCGGGAAGCGCGTCACGACCTTCGTGACCCGCCCGCTCGCCAGATCCTCGGCGACGATGGCGCGGATGAAATCGAGGCCGGCCCGCGTGCCGGCCTCCGTGGGCGTGTCCGGGGGCATGTCCGCTCGTTCGTTCTTCGGTGATCGCTCGCCCGCGCACGCGCTCGCGTGCCCGGGGTGGTGCCGGGATCGGGTCGCTCCCGGCCGGCACAGCGCCACAACATACCCCGATTCCGCGATTCCGGCACCCGCGGGCGGGCTGGCCGGGCTGGCCCCCGCAAGCTCGACAACGTGACGCGGAGGCGTCGGAGCTTTCCGGGGACTCGGAGGAGACTATCTTGTCTGGCGCCCTCTCCGGACTCGGTTCCGGTCCGCTGCCTCAAACCGCCAGGAGGCGCCATGAACGTCCTCACCGGCACCAGCGGCTTCGCCTACAAGGAGTGGAAGGGCAGCTTCTACCCGGAGGACCTGAAGGGCGACGACATGCTCCGCTACTACGCGGAGCGGCTGCCCGCCGTCGAGATCAACAACACCTTCTATCGGATGCCGAAGGAGAGCGTGCTGGAGGGGTGGGCGTCGCAGGTGCCGGAGTCGTTCCGCTTCGTGCTCAAGGCCTCGCGCCAGATCACGCACATGAAGCGGCTGAAGGAGGTGGACGAGCCGGTCGAGTACCTGCTCTCGAAGGCCGCCGCGCTCGGCCGACGCCTGGGGCCGCTGCTCTTCCAGCTGCCGCCCAACCTGAAGAAGGACCTGCCCCGCCTCGAGGCGTTCCTCGGGCTCGTCCACGAGCCGTACCGCGTGGCGCTCGACTTCCGCAGCGAGACCTGGTTCGGCGACGACGTCTTCGATGCCCTGCGCGCCCACGGCGCCGCGCTCTGCATCGAGGATGGCGACGAGCTGTCCGCGCCCCGCGTCGCCACCGCGCCCTGGGGCTACCTGAGGCTGCGTCGCCCCGACTACGACACCGCCGCCCTGGACGATTGGGCCGCCTGGGTCCGCGCCCAGGCCTGGGACGACGCCTTCGTCTTCTTCAAGCACGAGGAGGCCGGCACCGGGCCGCGGCTGGCCGCGGAATTCGCCCCGAGATTCGGCGCAGGAGGGTGACGTGCCGCTGCGAAGCGCTGGTTCAGGCGTACCCGGTCCGGAATCGCCAGTTCTTGTCGAAGATCATCGTCGGCGTGGATACGTCCGTGCCTAACACGCTGGGATCCTCGACGACGTAGCGCAATCCCACGCGCACGACGATCACTTGCCGCTGAGCAGTGGAGTTGACCTTGAGGTTGTAGGCGGTCACTGCGGCAGCGCAAATGGTGTCGTCCACGATCAACTCCACGTCGGCACTCGTACCGCTGTGAAGCTGTAGATCCCTTCGGATGTCATCGTACGCCGGATCGCTGATCACCCTGATTAGATAGCCGATGAGGTTCGCCGCCTTGTAGTCGTAAGGCCGACAGGCGGACTGCGCTTGGCCGGCCTGGGGCGTCAGCAGCAGGACGGCGGCCGCGAGTGTTCCGAGCAACTTGCGCATGGTAACGCTTCCTTTCCGTCCAGGGGGGTCAGAACCAGCCGCAGCCCCTATGGGGGCAGAACCAGATATGTGGATTGGCGGACCGCTGGTCTTGGGGTGTACCCGGGTCGAGGCCCGAGCCCCGACCACCGACCCCCCACCCCCGAGCCTCGCATCCCGAGCTCTGGAGCCCCCGAGCCGCCGAGCCCCGAGCCATCCTCAGCCCTCCAGCCTCTTCCCCAATCTCAGGACGGCCTCGACCAGGTCCGGCCGTTCCGTCAGCACGCCCGCCAACGGATCCCGCCTGAGCTTCTTCATCCGCGCGGGGGCGTTGCGGATGGTGTAGTCGCCGAGCGAGAGCCCCTTCCGCACCTCGGTCCAGCGCAGCGGCATCGACACCGGCGCACCCTCGAGCGGACGCGCGCTGAACGGCGCGGCGAGCAGCTTGCCGTGTCCGTTCTGCAGGTAGTCAACGTAGACCTTTCCCCCGCGCCGGGACACCTGTCGGGTGATCGTGCACGTGTCCGGCAGCTCTCTCACCACGAGCCGCGCGAGCAGCTCCCCGAGCTGTCGGGCCTGCTCGTGCGTGCACACGCCGCCCAGCGGCACCAGCACGTGGAGCCCCGTCGAGCCGCTCGTCTTCACGAAGCAGGGCAGGGCGGCGTCCTCGCAGATGCCGTGGAGCACCCGCGCGGCCGCGATCACGTCCTCGAACGGCGCGCCCTTCGGGTCCAGGTCGAGGATGCACCAGTCCGGCCGCTCGAGGGAGTCGATCCGACTCGACCAGATGTGCAGCGGGATCGCCGCCATGTTGGCCAGGTAGACGAGGCCCTCCTCCGAGTCGATCACGAAGTAGTTCAGCTCGCGCTGCGAGTCCTCGCTCCACACCCGCACGCGCCGCAGCCAGTCCGGCGCGTACGCCGGCGCATCCTTCTGGAAGAACGACTTGCCGTGGATCCCGTCCGGGTAGCGCGTGAGCACCACCGGCCGCTCCTTCAGGTACGGCAGCAGCCACGGCGCGATGCCCCGGTAGTACGCCACCAGGTCCGCCTTGGTGTACCCCTCCTCCGGCCAGAACACCTTGTCCGGATTCGTGATGGCGACGACGCGCTCCGCCTGCCGACCCCCGCCCCCCGCCTGCCTCTTCCCTGAGCCGGTTACCCCGCCCCCGGCCCCCGCCCCGGCCCCGGCCGCAGTTGTAGTTGTGGTTGTGGTTGTGGTTGTGGTTGTGGTTGTGGTTGTAGTCGCCTGGCGCTCGAGGTCGGCATCCGCGCCGAGCGGCGCATCGCACTCTTCGGCCCGCTTGTCCTCCCGGAACCGCACGAACACCGGATGCCGCAGCAGCCCGTCCCGCGTCCACTCGCGGTAGCGCACCTCCGCCACCAGCGTGGGCCGCACCCAGACGCTCGTGCGCGCGTCCGCCGCCGGCAGCGTGGCCGCCTCGAGGTCGAACCCCGGTGTCTTGCGACGGTGCCGCGCCAGCTCCCCCGCCACCGCCTCGATCTGCGCATCCGAGAATCCCGTCCCGACCCGGCCCGCGTACATGAAGCCGCCGTCCGCGCAGAACGCCAGGTGCAGCGCCCCGAACCCCTGGCCGCGGGAGCCCTTCCCCTGCGTGTAGCCGACCACGGCGAAGTCGCCGGTGCGGTCGGCGCGGATCTTCAGCCAGTCGTCCGAGCGTCCCGCCCGGTACGGCGAGTCGGCCCGCTTGGCCATGATCCCCTCGAGCCCCAGGCGCTCGACCTCGGCGTAGAACGCCTCGCCCTCCGTCTCCACGTGGTCGGCGTAGCGGACCGGCCCCGCCGCCGGCACGATGCGCCGGAGCAGCTCCTTCCGCCGCACGAGCGGCAGCGGCCGCACGTCCAGCCCGTCGAACGCCAGGAGGTCGAAGACGAACAGCGTCGCCGCGTGCGACGACGCCGCCCGCCGGATGTCGGGCGCCCGCCGGAGCTGCGCGCGCTCCTGCAGCCGGCCGAAGCTCGGCCGCCCCGCCTCGTCCAGCACCACCACCTCGCCGTCCAGCACGAGGCGGGGGAAGGGAAGCGAGGCGAGGGCGCGCGCGAGCTCCGGGAAGAGCTCCGTCGCCTCCTTGCCGTTCCGTGTCGACAGCCGCGCCTTCCCACCCTCCACTTCCGCCAGCAGCCGCCAGCCGTCGTACTTCAGCTCGAAGAGCCAGCCCTCGCGCCGGAACGCCTTCTCGCGCGTCCCCGCGAGCATCGGCCGCACGGAGGCCAGCTTCACGCGCCCGGGCCTGGCCCCCAGCCGCTCGAGCGCCGCCCCGATCTCGCCCGCCCGGTCCGCACCCGTGGCCAGATCCTCGATGGAGAGTCCCGAGTAGACGGAGGTCTCGGGGAAGTCGTCGCGGCCCGCTCCCTCCAGCCCGTCCCGCTCCTTGATCAGCAGCCACTCCTTCTCCGTCTTCTTCATCTTCACGAGCGTCCACCGCCCGCGCAGCTTGTAGCCCCCGAGCTCGAACAGCAGCTTCCCCTTCTCCAGCCCCTCGCGCGGGTCCTCCAGCGGCTCCCACAGCCCCGTGTCCCACACGATCACCTGCCCCGCGCCGTAGTTGCCCGCCGGAATCACACCCTCGAAGTCCGCGTAGTCGAGGGGATGGTCCTCCACGTGCACCGCCAGCCGCTTGTTCGCCTGGTCGTACGACGGCCCCTGCGGCACCGCCCACGAGAGCAGCACCCCGTCCAGCTCCAGCCGGAAATCGTAGTGCAGCCGCCTTGCCGCGTGCTTCTGCACCACGAACCGCAGCGGCGCCCCGTCCGCCCCGCCCGCCGTCCCTCCGAACGGCTCCGGCGTCCGGTCGGCCGACCGCTTCTCGCGGTACCTCGAGAGTTTGTCCGACGGCATCTCGGTAATCTATAGCGATGCGACGGCCGCGGCGTGGCGCCGGGACCGGAGAGTGGGGGAGTGGGGGAGTGGGAGGTGCGGCCGGGCGCGCGGCGCACGCCAGGGCCAAACGCGGCGACGATCCCAGCGCGCGCCGCGCTCACCGCGCCCCGCCGCGCTCGCCGCGCCCGCCGCGCTCGCCGCGCCCGTCGCGCCGGTCGCGCCCGCCGCGCTCGCCGCGCCCGTCGCGCCGGTCGCGCCCGCCGGGCCCGCCGGGCCCGCGCATGCCGGATCGGCCCCTCTTGCCGGATCGGGTCCGCGAAGGGCAGGAAAGTCCCCACGGATCGGCCGTGGAACCGACGGTTGGGGACTTGACTGCGAATAGCGCGGTAAAGCCCCCAAACGTTCCGATCCACCTCCGACCCTTGGGGAGTTGACAACGAATAGCGCGGTCAACTCCCCAGCCGTCTCCGCGCCGGGGTACCCGTGGGGAGTTCACTGCGGCGCGTCGCCAATGCGCCAGGATCGGATGCGCCCTGCCGGCCCCCGGCCCCAGCCCCCAGCCCCCGGCCCCAGCCCCCGGCCCCAGCCCCAAGCCCCCGGCCCCCGGCCCCCGGCCCCCGGCCCCAGCCCCCGGCCCCCGGCCCCAGCCCCCGCCCCCGGCCCCCGGCCCGAGCCCCCCGCCCCAGCCCCAAGCCCCCGAGCCCCCGCATCCCGAAATAAACATTGACCCGAACAATTCCCGATTCCATCTTGCATCCCCCGCAAGGACGCGGGCTTGGGAACTCGGGGGAGGTGAAGATGGCGGCACGCGCGATGGGGTCGGCTTCGATCGCCTTCGGGCTCGTCTCCGTTCCGGTGAAGCTCTACTCGGCCGGCGACAGCTCGTCGAGCATCAGCTTCAACTGGATCCACAAGGACTGCGGCTCGCGCCTCAAGCAGCAGTACATCTGCGCGACCGAGGGCAGCGTCGTCGAAAAGGACGACATGGTCAAGGGCTACGAGTTCTCCAGGGGCCAGTACGTCCTCTTCAGCCCCGAGGAGCTCAAGGCGCTGGACGAGCAGGGCACGAACAGCATCGACATCGTCGAGTTCGTCCCGGCCGACCAGGTCGATCCCGTCTACATCGATCGCACCTACTATCTCGGCCCCGACAAGGGAGGCGACCGCGCCTACCGCCTCCTCGCCGCCGCGCTGGCCGACACCGGCTTGGCGGCGCTCGCCCGCTACTCCGCGCGCGGCCGCCAGTACCTCGTGCTCGTCCGGCCGCGCGGCGAGGGGCTCGAGATGGAGCAGCTCCGCTACGCGGACGAGGTGCGCTCGTTCGACGAGGTGCCGATCGGCAGCGGCGAGGTGAAGAAGCAGGAGCTCGAGCTGGCCAGGCAGCTCATCGAGCAGGCCGCCACGGACCGCTTCGACCCCACGCCCTACAAGGACGAGGTCCGCGCCCGCGTGCTCGACCTCATCCAGCGCAAGGTCGAGGGCGAGGATATCACCCACGCGGCCGCGCCGGCGCCGCAGACGCAGATCATCGACCTCATGGCCGCGCTCAAGGCCTCGCTGGCAAAGACCGAGGGCGGCACCGAGCGCAAGCCCGCGAAGCACGCCCCGAAGAAGGCCGCGAAGAAGAAGGCGGAGGCGGAGCCCCCGAAGCGTCGCCGCAAGGCCGCTGGCGGCTAGCGTCTCGTCGGGATCGGGGGTTCGCGCTTCGGGGCTCGGCCGGCGAGGTGGCCCGAGCCCCGAATCCGGAGCCCCGAGCCTCGAACCCCGAGCCTCGAGCCCCGGCCCCCCGGCCCCTCACAGCCGCAGCCGGTACGCCTTCACCAGCTCCGCTCCGGGCGGCCGGAAATCGTGCTCCGGCGCCCGCTCGAATCCCATCCGCAGGTACATCCCCGTCGCCAGGCGCATGCTCCGCGACGTGTGCAGCCCCAGCTCCGTCGCGCCAACCTCCCGCGCCCGCTCAATGCACGCATCCACGAGCGCGCGGCCGATGCCCTGCCCGCGCGCATCGGGCGCCACGGCGAGCAGGCGCAGCTCCGGCCGGCTCGCCGGCGCCGTCGCCCCGCCGTACGCGTCGGAGGCGGGCGCGAACAGCATCACGCTGCCCACCAGCCGCCGCTCCCGCTCGGCGACGATCCGCGCCGCCGGCTCCGCCGTGGCCAGCGCCGCCCGCACCGCCCCCTCCAGCCCCGCCCACGCGGCCGGCTCCATGATGTCCGCGTACTCGGCGTATGCGGCGAGGGTGAGGTCGCGCACGGCGTCCAGATCCGCCGCCGTCGCATCCCGGATGCGCAGCTCGCTCATGGCGTCTTCATGCCGGATCCGGCATGGCCGTTCTGCCCCCGCAGCGAGCCCCTCACGTGCGACGATCCGTCACGCGCGCCCTCACACCGGCCC
The DNA here is from genome assembly GCA_963708135.1 of uncultured Gemmatimonadales bacterium. Lineage (GTDB taxonomy): Bacteria > Gemmatimonadota > Gemmatimonadetes > Longimicrobiales > RSA9. The sequence goes on from OY970192.1 coordinate 5,280,266, forward strand.
CAGCCGGTCGCGGTCGTGCGGCGCGCTCCAGTCCGTGAGCGGACCGAGCGGCACGATCCCCGTCGGGTCGAGGTGCTCGTGCGTCAGGTAGTAGTGCCGCTTGATGTGGTCGAAGTCCGTGGTATCGCCGAAGCCCGGACGCTGGTAGAGGTCGCGCGCGTAGCCCCACAGGGCGGGGTAGTCCACCAGCCGGCGCAGGTTGCACTTGAAGTGGCCGAAGTACACGGCGTCGAAGCGGACCAGGGTCGTGAACAGCCGGATGTCCGCCTCCGTGAGCCGTTCGCCCGCCAGGTAGCGGCGCTCCGCGAGCCGCGCCTCCAGGGCGTCCAGCCGGGTGAAGAGGCGGCGGACCGCCGCGTCGTAGGCGGCCTGCGTCGTCGCGAACCCGGCGCGGTAGACGCCGTTGTTCACGTCGCTGTAGACGTCGGCGTTCACGGTGTCGATCTCCGCCCGCAGCGCCTCGGGGTACAGGTCCGGCGCGCCCGCGCGGTGGAAGGCGCGGAAGGCCGTCTCGAGGTCAATGGTGATGTAGGGGAAGTCGTTGGTGACCAGCCGGCGCGTGACACGGTCCCAGAGGCAGGGCACCGTGTAGCGCCGGGTGTAGCCGGGATCCGTCCGCAGGTACGCCTCGGAAAGGAAGCGGAAGCCCCCAATGGGGTCCGGGCCGTGCCCTGGCCCCTCGCGGAACGCCCAGCCCCGCTCATCGCGCACGGGGTCCACGACCGACATCGAGACCACGTCCTCCAGCCCGAGCAGCCGGCGCACGATGATGGAGCGGTGCGCCCACGGGCACGCCAGCGAGACATAGAGGTGGTAGCGGCCCGGCTCCGCCGGAAAGGGGGAGGAGCCGTCGGCCGTGATCCGGCCGCGGATCGTGTACTCCTGCCGGACGAACTCGCCGCCCGGGCCGGCCTCGGCCGGGAACTGCGCGGTCGCGCCCATCGTCTGCCACCTCCCGTCGGGATCCTCGCGCTCGGGACCGCATTCTACCATGCGACGCCGCCGCGGGTCCATGCGTCCGGCCCGCACGCCTCGCGCCCGCCCCCGCGCGCGATTTGCCGCCAACGCTTACCTTGCAGCGCACCGCCGGAACGCTCCCGCACACGCACCGAGGCACCGCATGCGCATCCCCTCGATCGCCGCGACGGCGCTCCTCGCCGCGCTCGCCGCCGCCGTGCCCGCCGGCGCCCAGACCCGCGGCGCCGCGCCTGCCGACACCGCGCGTCCCGTCATCACGAAAGCGACGCTGCGCGCCGCGCTCGACCTGGTCGGCCTCCGCTACACGGACGCCCAGCTCGACCTGCTGCTCGCCCGGCACGGCCGCGCCGGCAGCGACTTCGGCGGCCGTGGCGACCGCCGCGGCGACTACGCCGCGATCCGCCGCGCCCTCGACGCCGTTCCGGTGGCCGACTCCGTGCCGCCCGCCCTCTTCTTCGAGCCGCTCCCGCCGGCCGTGCCGATCCCCGACCGGCCGCCCCGCTTCGCGGCCCTGCCGGCGGACGTCCAGCGCCCGGCAAACCTCGAGGACGTGGCCTTCTGGCCGATCCCGAGGCTGGCCGCGCTGCTCCGCTCGAAGCAGGTGACGTCGGTCGAGCTGACGCGCATGTTCCTGGCGCGGCTGCACCGCTACGACCCCGACCTCCACGCCGTCGTCACCTTCACCGAGAGCCTCGCCCTCGCCCAGGCCCGCGAGGCCGACCGCGACTTCGCCGCCGGCCGCGACCGCGGGCCGCTCCAGGGGATCCCGTTCGGCGCCAAGGACCTCTACGCCGTCCCCGGCTACCCGACCACCTGGGGCGCGAGGCCGTACGAGCACCAGGTGATCGATCGGACCGCCACGGCGGTGAGGAAGCTGGAGGAGGCCGGCGGCGTGCTCGTCGCCAAGCTCTCCTCAGGCGCGCTCGCCCTCGATGACATCTGGTTCCGTGGCCAGACGCTGAATCCGTGGAACCTGAAGGAGGGATCCGGCGGCTCCTCGGCCGGCCCGGGCGCCGCCGTGTCGGCCGGGCTCGTGCCCTACGCGCTCGGCACCGAGACCTGGGGCTCCATCGTCGAGCCGTCCACGAAGACCGCCGTGGCCGGGCTGCGCCCGAGCTTCGGCCGCGTGAGCCGCGCCGGCGTCATGGCGCTCTCCTGGTCCATGGACAAGGCCGGCCCGCTCTGCCGCACGGCCGCCGACTGCGCCCTCGTGTTCGACGCCATCCGCGGCGCCGACCCCGCCGACCCGACCACCCGCGACGCGCCGTTCCCCTACGTCGCCGGCGCCTCGATGGACGGCAGGCGGATCGGCTACATCGAGGCGGAGCTCCAGGGCGACCGCCCCAATGTCGCGCTCGCCCGCGCCGTCGTGGACACGCTCCGCCGCCTCGGCGCCACGCTGGTGCCGATCGCGCTGCCCGCCGAGCCCGTGCGCTCCCTCTCCTTCCTGCTGAACGCGGAGGCCGCCGCCGCCTTCGACGCCCTCACGCGCTCGCACCGCGACACGCTGCTCGTCCGCCAGCCGGACCCGAACGGCTGGGCCAACACGTTCCGCTCCGCCCGCTTCATCCCCGCCGTCGAGTACATCCAGGCCAACCGCGTCCGGCGGCTGGTGCAGGAGGACATGAGACGGACGCTGAAGGGGCTCGACGCCTACGTCGCGCTGCCCTACGCCGAGAACCTGCTGCTGACCAACCTGACCGGGCAGCCGTGCACGGTCGTGCCCGACGGGAAGCTGCCGAACGGCGACTTCACCAGCATCACCTTCTGCGCCCGCATGGACGACGAGGCGGACGCCCTCGAGGCGGCCGCCGCCTACCAGGCCGCCACCTCCTGGGACGAGCTGCACCCGCCGCGGTTCGGCGGGCACGCGGCCGGCCGGTAAGTGGACCGTATCCGGAGCGAGGTGAGCACCGAGCCGTCTCCAGTCACGACAGTGGAGGGAACGCCGATGAGCGGCACGGTGGAGGAGTAGGTGTCCGGAGGGCGGCAGTCCGGCTGGGAACTCGCCCGCGAGGCGCTGGGCGTGCTCGCGCACGAGCGCGGCGCCCGCGACCTGCGCGCGGCAATCGGCCGGCTCCGCTTCCTCGGCGCCGGCATCTGGAGCGCGGTCTACTCCGCCACGATCACGCTGCCCGACGGCCGTGAGGAGCGCCTCGTCGTGAAGCTGCCGGAGCGCGAGGCCGGGCCGGAGCGTGACGAGCTGATCGCCCGCGAGGCAGCCGTGCTGCGCGTCCTGGAGCCGCTCGAGCTGCCGTTCCGCGTCCCCCGCGCCATTACCGAGCTGCCGGCCGTGGGCGGGCTCGTCGCCATCCAGTCCTGGCTGCCCGGGATGCCGCTCGACCTGCGCGCCGAGCGCGCCGCCGGCGAGCGGCCGTGGGACATCGTCGCCCGCGTCGCCGCGACGGTGCATGCCCTCGAGGCGGAGCCGTTCCGCCGCGCCCTGGCCGGCCGCGCCACCCGCCGGGAGCACGCGCTCGACCACGCCCGGATCCTGGACGGCCTGAGCGGTCCCGAAGGCGAGGAGGCGCGCGCCTGGGTCCACGCGCACCTCCCACCGCCGGAGCCCTCCACCCTCCTGCACGGCGATCTGCTCGGCCAGAACATCCTCGTCCCGCTCGACGGCGAGCCGCTCGGCGTCATCGACTGGGCCGAGGCGACGCTCGGCGATCCCGCCTACGACCTCGCCAACGTGACCCGCGGCGCCCGCCGCCCCTTCGGCCGCGAGGACGGGCTCGCCCGGCTGCTCGAGGCGTACGGTCGCCTCGCGCCGCGACCGCTCTCCGAGGCGGCCGTCCGCCTGCACGAGGTCCTGCTCCGCGCCGGCCTCTACCTCGACACCGTCGAGGAGCTCGGCCCCGGCAGCGAGCGCGCGGCGGACGAGCGGCGGGGACTCCGCTCGATGCTCGCGCGCGCCGCCCACCACGACCCCTGACCGCCGGAGGCCGGACATGGCCGCACAGGACCCCGACACGGAGCTCATGGCGCTCGCCTACCAGCAGGCGCTGAAATCCTACCGGGAGGGTGGGCTGCCGATCGGCGCGGTGATGGTCGAGGATGGGCGCGTCATCGCCGCCGGCCACAACCGCCGCGTGCAGGACGGCGATCCGACCGCCCACGGCGAGATGGCCTGCCTCCGGAACGCCGGCCGCCGCGCCCGCTACGGCGAGGTGACCCTCTACACCACGCTCTCGCCGTGCATGATGTGCGCGGGCACCGTCGTCCAGTTCGGGATCCCGCGTGTCGTGGTGGGAGAGAACCGCAGCTTCCCCGGCAATCTCGAGTTCCTGCGCGACCACGGCGTCGCCGTCCGCCTGCTCGAGGACGCCCGCTGCCAGGAGCTCATGGCCCGCTTCATCCGCGAGCGGCCCGAGCTGTGGGACGAAGACATCGCCGGGAGGGAGCGGGTCTGAGAGGCCGAGGCCCGCGTGGGGGGGGCGCCGCGTTGGAGATGCGCCCGTCCACGGGTCGGGTGTACCCCCGCGCCGGCCGCTCAACCCCCGCCGTGCACCGCCACGTACTCGCGCAGCCCCGTCCGCAGCGTGAAGCCGCGCACGACCCGGAACGGGGAGAGCACCGCCGTGACATCCGCCGGCAGGATGCGCGGCCGCGGCAGCCGCCCCGTGCCCCCCGGTTCGTAGCGGATCCGGTCCACGTCCAGCAGCGTGAAGCGAAGCGGGACCGCCTCGGAGTCCTCGCCGTGGACCACCACGTGCAGCCGGGCGTCCGGCCCGGTGAGCTCGACCAGTGACTCGACCAGGCGCGGCCGGTCCTCCGGAAAGAGCCGGTCCAGCACGTCCCAGCCGAAGATGAGGTCGTAGGGCCGCTCCGGCTGCCGCGGCACCATCCGCAGGAGCCCCAGGGCCGAGCCCTCGGCCCGCGCCCAGCCACCGTCGCCGAGCAGGTCCGCGAACCGGATCCACCGGGCGAAGCGGCTGTAGACGCGCAGGCTCCGGTCGGACGCCCGGCCCAGGTCCAGCACGGCGTGGCTCCGGTCCTCGCTCACGCCATCCAGCAACGCGGCAATGCCCGGCGCGGCCCCCTCGACCCCCTCCGGCGCCGCTTCCTCGGGCCCGGGGCCGGCCGGCGCCGGAGGACGCCCGACCCGGCGCAACCAGTCCACGGGCCCGTTCCTAGGACGTGGCCTTCGACGTCTGGCCCGCGCCCTCCGTCTTCTCGCTCGAGCCGTGCCCGCCCGACGAGCCGGTCGTCGCCGTCCGGGACTCCCCTCCCGCACCGCTCCGGCCGCTCTCGGCGCCGCGGCCCGCCGCCGCCGCCGCACCGCCGGCCGGCCGCTTGGCCGTCTCGCCCATGTCCACCCCGCCCCGGAAGCGCGCGCCGTCCTCCAGCACCACCCGCGGCGCCGCGATGTCCCCCTGCACCACCGCCGAGCTCCGCAGCATCACCTGCTCCGCCCCCGTCAGGTTCCCCTCCACGGTCCCCTCCACGGTGATCACCCGGCCAATGATGTTCGCTTTCACCTGTCCCTCGCGCCCCACGGTCACGGAGTGCTGCTTCAGGTCCACCGACCCGTCCACCCGCCCCTGGATCAGCAGGTCCTCGTCCCCCGTCACCTCACCCCGGATCGTGATCGACGTCCCGATCGTCGCCCGCTCTCCCGACCCCCGCGGCGTTGCGGTTCGCTCGGGCCGCGGCGTCGCCTCCGGGCGCGCGGGCGGGGTGCCTTCCGGCGCTGCGTCCTTCTTCCACATGAGCGTTTCTCCTTCCATGAGCTCCACTGTCGCCATCCATGGCCTGGGCCGCCCCGTCGAGAGGACGGGCCACCCGAATCGGCAGCCCGTCTGCCCCATCCGCCAGAGCCGATCCCTCAGACGCCCGCGCGGTCGCGCAACTGGACCGATCGGGGTGAGGCCGATCACCGGCGCCGAGCCGGGGCCTGACCCCCTAAGCTCGCGCATGGTGCCGGCGCGGTCAAACGCTGGTCGTCATCCGAAGCATCCGAGCCGGCCCCCGCCGCCCCGCGCCGCCGCCACGTCGCCGTCAGCGCTGATTCCGGACGGTGGCGGAGCGCCAGGCCACGCCGAGTTGACGGGTGAGGTCGAGGTAGGTCGAGCCGTACTCGAGCGACGGCTCGATCTCCGTGCCCTCGTGCCACTCGTTCCAGCTCGTGACGCTGACCCAGTCCGCGCCCGCGGCGCCGGCGAACATGCGGCGCAGCACGTCGCCGCTGTCGCGCGGGAGGAGCCGCCCCGGCTGGCGGATGACGCGGTCGTCGTAGCCGGGCAGCGCGGCCCCCACGTAGATCCGGCCCGCGGCGTGGTGGGCGGAGATCTCCGCCGGCTCGGCGGCCAGGTAGCCGTCCACGTCCTGCACCGGCCCGTACGAGAAGACGCCGTCGAACGGCGCCGCCTGCGCGGGATCCCGGGTGTCGGCGATGGTGAACGCGCCGGTTCCCTCGAAGGCCCGCCTGAAGTCGTCCGGTGTGAAGCGGTTCATGATGCGGGCGTAGACGAAGAGGACCGGGCGGCCGTTCACCCGCAGCCATGCCGGGCTGGTCGCGCGCGTGGCCAGCAGTGTGTGGATGTCCTCGCGCAGCTCGTCGGCGGTGAACGGACTCTCCAGGATGATGCTGACCTTGAATCCCTCCTGCTCGGCCACGGCCAGCAGCACCTCGAGCGAGCGGTCCTCGAAGGAGCCCGGCCCCCACCACGAGGACACGAACGCGTCGATCCCGGCCGCCTTCGCCCACGCGATGTGCTGGCGCACGACCGCGCTGTCGTTCGAGTCGTAGAGCCCCAGCACGGGGGTGTCGGTGGCGTCGTGACGGGGGGCGTCCGGGTTCCAGTGGTACCACATTCCCGACGGCCCGTCCGCGCGGCCCCACCACGGATAGTAGAAGGCGAGGACCAGGTGCGGCACGGCGGGCGGCTGGCCCGGCCTCGCCATGTCCGCCCGGCAGCCGAGCGCGAGAAGGGCGAGAGCGAGGCCGGCACGGAAAGCTTGACGAGACGGCAGCATGGCGGCTCACGGACAGCGGTTCGCTACGGGCCGGGGCACCGCCCCGGTGCGCCACGAAGCCGCCGGCGCGCCTGCCGGTTCGCGCCCCGCCGGCGGTCAGGCCCGCCGCCCCCGCCCCCTCACCTCTCCCGGGAGCGCGCCAGCGCCTTGAAGTACTCCTCCACGAGCTTGCGGAACCGCTCGGGCACCTCGCTGCCGCCCGACAGCATCACGTGCTCGCGCTCGCCCTGGATGTCGCGCCGGAGGCCGAACTCCAGCCGCTCGAGCCCGTCCACGACGCCCTGTCGGAGCTGCGCGAGCGCTGCCGGGTCGCGGTACGGCTCGTCCGTCCCCAGCCGGCGCATCCGCTCGATCACCCGGTCCAGCCCGGCGACGTCCCGGCCCTCGGCCGCCATCTCCCGCCGCAGCGCCTCCGCGTCCGACACCCGCTCGCGTGCCTCCCGCTGGAACTGCCGGATCTCGCCCGGCGCGAAGCCGCCGGGCCGCCCGTCGGCGCCGCCCCCGCCGGGGGAGAAGCCGCCGCTGGCGGAATCCGCCCCCGCCCGGCCATCCCGCCCGGCGGCCGCCCCGCCGGCCTGCCCCTGCCGCCCCTGGCCGCCCCGGCCGGACTGTGCCGTGCCGGCCTGACCGCCTGCCTGGCCCGGCTGGCCGCGCGCCCCGTCCTGCCCGGCGGCCGGCTGCCCGCTCTGCCCGTTCGGCTGCCCCTGCCGCCCCGGCTCCAGCCGCCGCTCCCCTTCCGGCGCCGTGCCCTCCGCCCGCTGCCGCAGCCGTTCGCCGAGCGACGCCATTCCCTGCGCCAGCTCCTGCGCGTGCTCCAGCGTCTGCTCGGCCTTTCGCGCCCCCGCATCCGCCCGCGCCGCGGCGCCCGCCGCCTCCGCCACCCGCGTTCGCAGCGAGTCGAGGTCGGCGCTGATGTCGCCCTCGAGGCGCTCGCCGTACTCGCCGCCGCCGCCGCGCTGCACGAGCGCCCGCGAGAGCTTGATCTTGTCCTCCGTGCGGCGCTCCCGGATCCGGTTGGCGGCGTCGCGCAGCTTCTCCGCCGCGGCCGTGTCCCTGGCCTCCGCGTCGGCAGCCAGCCGGTCGAGCCGGCCCTCCAGGTCGCGTACTCCCGCGGCGAGGCGGTCCTTCCGCTCCGCCAGGCGACGCGCCTGCTCCGCGTCCGCCGCCCCCCGCCCGTTCAGCCCGCGCACGTCCCCGGCGATGCGGTGCTGCTCCGCCGCCAGCTCCTCCGCCTTCCGCCTCGCCTCGTCCGCGGCCTGCCCCAGCCGGTCGCCGCGCTCGCGCTGGAGCAGCCGGCGGGCCTCGTCGATCCGGTCACCGGCCGAGCGCGCGCCCGCACCCGACGGGTCGGCGGCGGCGCGGCGGATCGCGTCGGCCGCGTCGCGGAGCCGGCGGGCGCTCTCCTCGAGGTTGGCGTTCCGCTGCGGATTCTCGCGCGCGAGCCGCTCGAGCTTGTGCGCCTCCTGCTCGAGCTGGTCGGCCAGCTCCTTCTGCGACTGCGCGCCGCCGCCTCCGCCGCCCGGCTGCCCGCGCGCGAGCCTGCGCTGCCGCTCCGCGGCCTGCTGCTCGCGCCGCGCGAGCTCCTTCAGCCGCTCGAGCGTCTGGTCGAGCTCGCTCGAGGTCCGCTCGTCCTGCCCGCGCTGCACCGTCTCGTACTGGTCGCGCAGCCGGTCCATCTCGAGGTCGAAGAGGTCCGCCAGGTCCTCCGCCTCCGGGCTCTGCCCCTCGCCGCCGTTGGAGGCGCCCATGCTGACCTGCACGTCGTGGTAGACCGCCTCCGCCCGCTGGAGCTGCTGGAGCGCCTTCTGCTCCGGCGCGAGCGCATCGCGGTCCTTCTCCCCTCGCAGCAGGTCCTCCGCCTCCTTCATCGACGTCGCCGCCGCGGGCAGCAGCTTCGCGATCTCGCCGAACGCCGAGTCCATCCGCACCACGCCGCGCTCCTTCATGCGACGCGCGAGCGTCTCCACCTGCGCGCGCACCCGCCCCTGCGCGAGCGCGATCGTCGTGCGGTGCTGGCCCGCCTCCTTCGTGCCCAGTGTCGGCCTGTCGCGCAGCAGGTTGAACGTCGCGGCGATGACCTGCTTCTGCCGCTCCGAGAGCGAGCCCTCGTCCTCCTGCCCGCCGCCGCCCGGCATGCCGCGCTGCTCGGCCGCGCGGTACTCCTTCCGGAACGGGCGGATCTGCACGAAGTAGATGTCGCTCGTGCCCGCCTTCCGCTTGCCGACGGCGTCGTTGTCGAGCGCGCGGGCGTAGTAGCTGATCACGTCGCCCGGCTGCAGCCCCAGCTCCTCGAGGTAGAGCGTATGGCCGGCGGAGACGGTCCTGAGCGGCTTCGACCCGCCCGTGTAGAGGGCCACGCTCTTCTGCTCGCCGCCGTTCACGCTGTAGACCAGCTCCAGGCGGCCGATGCCGTAGTCGTCCTCCGCGCGCGGCTGGAGGAACACCTCCTCGACCGGCGTCGCCCGCGTGTCGCGGCCCGGCTTCTCGAAGGAGACCGACGGCGCCCGGTCGTCGAGCACCGTGATCGTGTATTGCGGCGAGCCGACTACCGGCCTGCCGTCCGGGCCGCGCAGCTCGATGCGGTAGATCCCGTCGCGGTCCACGGGCAGCGTCCCGGTGAGCGTGCCGTCCGGAGCGGCCCCGAGCGGGAAGGCGCGCCCGTCGCCGAGCACGATCCGGCCGGCCGGCGTCGGGCGGGTGGTCCAGACGCGGAGCCGCGTGCGCGTGCCCCGCAGCGCCGCCACGTCGCCTGCATCCTCGACCGTCCGCGGCGCGAGGCCGGTGTAGGCCGGGTAGTGGTACTCGAGCTCCAGCCGCCGCGTGTACGGCAGGTCCGCGACCTCGATCCTGAAGAGCGGCGAGCGTACGCCCGCCGCCTCGACGTAGTAGTCCGTGGCGCCGTCGAGGGCGAAGAGGACCGCCTCGGGCTGGCTGCCGCCCTCGGGCACCGTCATGGGGACGCGGTCGAAGCCTTCCCCCCCCTTCGAGCGCAGGACCAGCGAGACCTGGCCGCTCGTGAAGCCCGAGAGCGCGGCGCTCACGGTCACGTCCGCGCCCCGCGGGACCGTCGCGTTGCCGGGCGTCACCAGGATGCGGTACGGCGTGGCCGCCTCCGCCTGCCGCCACGGCTGGAGCAGCGCCGCCGCGCCGCTCCGGAAGAAGCCCGGCCCGGTGAGCACGACCAGCAGCCCGATCACCGCCGTCGCCACGAGCGCGCCCGACGCGCGCCGGAGCGTCGCCCGCTCGATGCGCCGGCCATCGTCCACCGCGTGCGCCCGCTCGAGCGCGTCGCGCACCAGCCGGCGGAGCAGCGCGTCGGAGAGGTCCGCCCGTCCCCCCGGGTGGTCCCCGAGCTCCACCGCGCTGACCACCGCCGCGTTCAGCGAGGGCTCGTGTTCCTCCAGGTACAGCGCGACCTGCGCGTCCGAGGGCCGCCGCAGCTGCGGCACCACCCCGTACCACACGGCCAGCCCGGCCAGGACGAGGTAGGCGAGGACGCGGAACACGGTGATCGATCCGGGCGAGAACGCCGCGTGCTGCAGCGCCCACGAGCCCACGAGAACCGCCGCCACGCCGGCGGCGAGAAGGATGGCCCCCGCCCGCGCCGCCAGCCGCAGCCGCCAGCGCCGCCGCACCTGCCGGATGATCCGGACCAGCTCGCTCCTCGCGCCCGCTTCATCGTGGCCGAGCATCGCGCTACCCTCCCGCCCGGGACAGGCGGTTCGAGACCAGCGTCTCCGCGGCGAACGCCGCGAAGGCCGCAAAGAGGAGGTACCACCACCACCCCTGCCGGCGCTCGCGCTCCTCGGGGCCGCTCACGGCGGACTCCGCCGCTGGCGCCGCCTTGCCCGGCACCGTGGCCGCCGCGGCGAGCTCCTTCGGGTCCACCCGCGCCAGGTCCGATTCGGCCACGTCGAGGTTCGCCGCCAGCACCGCCGCCGGCCGCGCCGCGCCCGCCGCGCGCACCTCGTAGTAGCCCTGCTCGGCCAGCCGCACGGTGTGCGCCTCCGCGCCCCGCAGCGGGATGCGCCCGCCGGATGGCGTCAACAGGACGGTGGACCCGGAGGCCGGGTCCGGACCCGCTCTCCCCGCCGCCGAGACATCGACCACCTCGCCCACCGTCGCCCACGGCCGCGGCGCCGTCCGGCCCGATGCGTAGCGCGCGAGTCCCTGCACGAACGGCAGGAACACCGGCTGGAGGGCGAGGTCGTTCCAGAACGTGTCCAGTGTGGACGCCCACAGCAGCACCCGCCCCCGCCCGACGCTCCGCTCCACGAGCGCGGGCGCGCCATCCTCGAAGCGCGCGAGCACGGTGGCGGAGTCCGCCGGCGTGACCGGCCGGCGGCGGTAAAAGCGCGCGGCCGAGAAGTCGCCGCCGTGCGGCGTGGAGAACGGCTCGAAGACCGGGTGCGCGAAGTCGATCCGCCCGAGGGCGACGCCGTCCCCACCATCCGCCGGCGCGCCGAAGCGCCCGGGCAGCAGCGCGTCCATCCCGTCGGCCCGGCTGTCCTCCCCCAGCACCACGATGAGGCCGCCGCCCGCCCGTACCCACGCCTCCAGCCGGCGCCCCGCCTCCCCGCCGGGAAACGCCGCATCGTCCAGCACGACCACGCCCGTGCCCGCCAGCTCCGGGCCCCGGAAGCGCCGGGCCGGCTGCGCCGCCACCCGGAACCCGGGCGGCTCGCTGATCGAGAGCGCGCGGCGCAGATAGAGGCTGCGTGTGCCGTCCGGCCCATCGAGCACCAGCACGGGCAGCGCCTGGCCTGGCGAGAGCACGAAGTGGAACGCATCGTCCGCTGGCAGCGCATCGGCCGCGGCACGCACGGTGCCGCGCGTGTCCGGCTCCGAGAGGATGAACGGCGCGAACGTGACCGCGCCGGCACCGTTCGCGGCCAGATCGAGCGTGCTCGTTTCCGCCGCCCGGCCGTTCAGCTCGAGCGTGACCCGCAGCCCGCGGACGGCCGCCTCACCGCGGCTGGCCAGGCGCGCCGTCGCGGTGACGCGCTCCGCCGCGCCGCTCGTGCCTGCGCCGCCGGTGATCCGCTCGCGCCGGAAGCTCACGCCGGTGACGGTCACGTTCGGTGCGCGCGCGGCGCCGACCGGAAGCGGCGTGAGCACGGCGCCGGCCGGCAGGCGTGCCCCCTCCGCGCCGTTCCAGCCGCTCTTCTGGAAGTCCGAGATCAGCACGGCCTCGCGGCGGGCGAGCGTGGAGGCCGCCAGGATGCCGCCGGCCAGCTTGAGCGCGGGCGCGTAGCGCGTCGCCCCCGACCCTACGCGCGCCGTGTCGAGCGCGGCGACGAGCGCCGCGCGGTCGCGCGTCGGCCGGGTCGCGGCGCTCGCCTGCGCGTCGAAGAGGATGAGGCTCGCGCGGTCGTCCGGGCCGAGCCCCTCGATCGTGCGCCTCGCCGCCGCCTTCGCCTCATCCCAGCGCCCCGCGTAGCCCATGCTCCAGGAGCGGTCCACGAGGATCGCCACCGCGCGCGCTCCGCCCGCCGGCGCCGCCATGGCGCCGGGCCGGTCGAGGAACGGGCGCGCGAACGCGGCGGCCAGCAGCACGAGCGCCGCGCACCGGAGCAGCAGCAGCGCCCAGTGCCGGATCCGCTGCCGGCGCACGGTCCGATACGGGATGCGCTGGAGGAACATGAGCGAAGGGAAGCGTACCACCTGCTTCCGCTCCCGGTGGATGAGGTGCACCACCACCGGGACGGCCAGGGCGGTGAGCCCCAGCAGGAACGCGGGCGCGAGGAAGGCGAGGCTCATCGCCGGCGGGCCCGCAGCAGCCGGGTGCGCGTGGACAGAAAGACGAACAGCGCCTGGTCCAGTGGCTTCGAGGTGTCCAGCAGCGCGTAGTCGATCCGCTCGTTGGCGAAGAGCCGGCCCAGCGCGTCCGTGTGAGAGCGGATCATCGCCCGGTACTGCGCCCGCATCTGCTCCGGCACCACCGGGATCCGCTCGCCGCTCTCGAGGTCTTCGAACGTCGAGGCATCGCCGAACGGGAACTCCAGCTCCGCCGGGTCCAGCACGTGGAAGACGACGATGTCGCTCCCCCTGCCGCGCAGCTGCCGCACCGCCGCGACCGCCGCCTCCGGCTCCTCGTAGAAGTCCGAGATGACGGCCACCAGGCCCCGCCGGCGCACGCCCTCCGCGAGCCGCGCGAGCGTGGCCGCGAGCGTGCCGGCGCGGCCGGGGCGGAGCCGGTCGAGCGCGTGGAGCAGCACGTCCAGGTGCCTGGCCGCGGGCGGCACGTGATCGACGAGGTCCCGGTCGAACGCGGTGAGCCCCACCCGGTCGCGCTGCCGGTGCGCGAAGTACGCCAGCGTCGCCGCCAGGTAGCGCGCGTAGTCCAGCTTGGTCACCGCGCCGCTGCCGTAGCCCATCGACGCGGAGGCGTCCAGCGCCACCACGAAGTTGGCGTTCGTGTCCGCCTCGAACTGCTTCACGTAGTAGCGGTCCGTGCGCGCGAAGAGGCGCCAGTCCACGCGCCGGATGTCATCGCCCGGCATGTAGGCGCGGTGCTCCGCGAAGTCGAGCGAGAGACCCAGGTACGGCGAGCGGTGCAGCCCGTTGATGAAGCCGTCCACCACCGTCCTCGCCACCAGCTCGAGGTTGTCGATGCGCGCCAGCGCGGCCGGATCGATGAAGCGCGCTCCGGGGCTCGCGGAGAGGTGCGCTCGGGCCATGGTGGCTTCCCTGGTTCGGGGCTTCGGTTCGCGGGTGCCCGGCGGGCGCCCCGCGTCGCCTGTCAGAGCCCGGAGGCCGGCACCGGCACGGCCTCCAGCAGGTCGTCGATCAACGCGTCCGTCGTGACGTGCTCCGCCTCCGCGTGGAAGTTCGTGAGGATGCGGTGGCGCAGCACCGGCCGGGCCAGCGCGCGCACGTCCTCGAAGCTCGCGTGCACCCGCCCCTGCGTGAGCGCCCGCGCCTTCGCCCCCAGCACCATGTACTGCGCGGCTCGCACGCTCGCCCCGTACGACACCCACTTCTTCACGAACTCCGGCGTGGCGCCGTCCTGCCCGGGCCGCGTCGTGCGCGCCAGCGCCACCGCGTAGCGCAGCACCGCCTCCGCCACGGGCACCCGCCGCACCAGCCGCTGGAACGCGGTGAGGTCCCGTCCCGTCACCGCGTGGCTGAACGTCGGCTCCAGCACCGCCGTCGTCGCGCGCACCACCTCCAGCTCCTCCGCCTCGGGCAGGTGGTCGATCACGATCTCGAACATGAAGCGGTCGAGCTGCGCCTCCGGCAGCGGATAGGTGCCCTCCAGCTCGATCGGGTTCTGCGTGGCGAACACGAAGAACGGCTCCTCCAGATCGTAGCTTCGCCCCTGGATCGTGACCCGGTGCTCCTGCATCGCCTCCAGCAGCGCCGACTGCGTCTTGGGCGGCGTGCGGTTGATCTCGTCCGCCAGCACGATGTTGGCGAAGATCGGCCCCGGCGCGAACACCATGCGCCGCCGCCCCGTCTCCGGGTCGTCCTGGATGATGTCCGTCCCCGTGATGTCGGACGGCATCAGGTCCGGCGTGAACTGAATCCGGCTGAACCTCAGGTCGAGCACCCGCGCCAGCGTGTGGATCAGCAGCGTCTTGGCCAGCCCCGGCACCCCCACGATCAGGCTGTTGCCGCCCACGAGCAGCGTGAGCAGCACCTGCTCCACCACCTCGTCCTGCCCGATGATCAGCTTGCGCAGCTCCGCCAGGATCTGCCTCCGCCCCTCGCGCATCCGCTCCGCCAGCGCGATGTCGTCCCTCATGTCCATTGGCATCCTGCCTTTATACCGCAGTTAGTAGTGCCGCAGTTGGCAGTGCCGCAGTTGGCAGTGCCGCAGTCCTCGGTGGTCTCCCCCCTCAATGCGTCATTGCATACACGATATAGTTGATTCCCAACTTGTACGCCTCATTCGACAAATCAATGGGCAGGAACCCCGTGTTCGACCACTCCCAGTACTCGCTCACGTCGTTGTTGTAGTTGACGATCGCCAGCATCCGCCCCTTCGGGTCGTTCTTCTCGAACAAACCGTAGAACACCGGCTTGTACTGCCGAAACGTCGGCGCCTGGAAGTCCAGCGATGCGATGTCGAAGAAGGAGTGGAAGATCGGGTGCGAGACGTCGAGCGGCACCGGATCGATCCCCGGCAGGACCCGGTGCAGCTGCGTGATGAAGTTCGCCCAGTCGCCGCCCCGGAAGTCGTCGAAGATGATGAAGCCGCCCTTCAGCAGGTAGTTCCTGAGCCCCACCACCTCCTTGTCCGTCGGACCCCAGTAGCCCGCCTCGCACAGGTACGCGATCGGGAACTCGTCCAGCTTCGCATCGTCCGCCATGAAGATCTCGCTCGCGTCCAGCACCGGCTCGATCGACGTCACCTCGCTCACGATCTTCGCCAGGTGCCGCTCCGCGCGCGGGTAGTCGTGCTCCCACACCTGCAGCCGGTCCCGGAAGAACTCGTAGTAGCCGCGGCTGTTGGCGGTGTAGCGGATGCGCGTGACCGTATAGCGGCCGTTGTAGGGGATGTTGGCGTCCTGCGGCAAGCCGCCGCCCGCCGTGCGCCTGCCCGGTATCAGCGCAGCCCGGAAGGCGACGCGCCCGCCCGCGAGTCTCGCCGCGCCCGCCGCATCCCGCGCCCCGCGTCCCGCATCCCGCGACCCGCTGCCCGCCGCGAGCGCGACCGCCGCCGCCAGAACGAGCCCCACGACTCTCATGGTCTCTCCTCCGCATGCAGCCGCAGCAGAAGCGCCTGCGCCTTTTGGAAGTCCGGCGCCGCCTCGAGCGAGCGCAGCACCTGCGTCCGGGCGCCCGCCGCGTCGCCCGCCTGGTACAGCGCGAGCGCCAGCTGGTAGAGCGCCTCCGCGCGGTCGGCCGGCGCCAGCGCGACGACCGCCCGCCGCTCGCGTACCGCGCGGCCCCGGTCGGCGAGCCCCGCGTACAGCTCCGCCAGGTGGCCGTGCACGGTCGCGTCGTACGGCCAGATGTAGAGCGCCCCGTCGAGCGCAGCCGCGGCCCCGGCCCTGTCCCCCAGCCGCTCGAGCAGCGTGTCCAGCGCGAGCCGCGCGCCGTAGGCCGACTCGTTGCGCGCGACCAGCGCCGTGAGCTCGTCCGCCGCCTGCCGGATCTCCCCCCGCTGCTCGTGAATCCGGGCCAGCAGCGCGTACGCGCTCCCCGGGCCGGCGTAGTCCGGGAAGAGCGCCTTCGCGCGCTCGAGGTGCGCGGCGGCCGCGTCGCCTTGCCCCGCCTGGCGCAGCGCCGTGCCCCGCCGCATCTCGTCCACGAAGCCCGCGCCCAGCGCGCTCGCGAACCGCTGCCGCACGTATCTGTCGAATGTCCGGTCGAACGCCCCGGGTTCCACGCCGAGCACCTCGCGGAACACCTTCGCATCGCCATCGCCGCGGGCGTACGCGTGCAGCATGCGGAGCAGCGCGTCCCTGCCGTGCTCCTGCTCGATCAGCTCGACCACGAGCGACGCCTCGTAGTACGAGTGCACCACCTGCTCGGGGTACGTCGGCCGCACGAAGCCGTCATTCAGCCGGCTGACGGGCGCGAGCCGACCGGCCTGGAACGCCGCCAGCCAGCCCGGGTCGGGCATGAACCCCCAGCCCGGCCGCGCGCGCCGCTCCTCGTAGACCGCCAGCCCCTCCGTGAACCAGCGCGGCACCCGCGCGTCCGTCATCCCGAGGTGGAACACGTGCGCCATCTCGTGCCACAGCGTCGAGCCCCAGTTGAAGTCGCCCGGCTCGCGCGCCGCCGGGGAGTCCATGGCGACGACGCGCCCGAACGTCACCCCCAGCGCGCCCAGCCCCACGAGCCCCACGGTGCGCACCGAGAAGTCCGCGTGGCGCGGGTAGATCTCGATGCGCACCGGCGTCCTCGGCCGGTAGCCGTAGCGCGCCGCGAGCTTGCGGTAGGCCTCCTCCGCCAGCGCCTCCGCGTACGGCGCGAGCAGGTCCGCCTCCTTCCCGTTGATCACCAGCTCGAAGTCCGGCGTGCGGACGTCGCGGTAGTCCTTGAACGTGTCCAGCAGGTCCAGCGTGTTCTTGTACCAGACGTTGTACGGGTCGCGCGTGAACGCCGCCTCCAGGCTCGCCCTGGCCGAGTTGACCAGCCCCAGCCGCAACTGGTTGAGCCCCAGGATCCCCAGCGCCCGCGGCGACTCCGGGTCCACCCCGAGCGCCCGCCGCGCCAGCTCCGCTGCCGCCCGGTAGCGCCGCCCCTGCACGCTCATCTCCGCCGCGGTGCAGAAGAAGTCCGCGTCCTTCGGGTCCAGCGCGAACGCCCGGCGCCTCGCCTCCTCGAAGCCCGCGCGGTCGCCGCGCATCTCCCGGATCGCGCCCAGCACCGCCAGCGCGTCCCGCGACGCCGGGTCCACCTCGAGCGCCCGCCCCACCTCCGCCTGCGCCGTGTCCCACGCCTCCCCCGCCGCCGCGAGCCGCGCCAGGAACAGGTGCGCCGGCACGAGGTTCGGGTTCGTCTCGAGCGCCTTCCGCGCCGATTCCGCCGCGCCCGGCTGAGCGTCGAACTGGAGCACGCGCGCCATGTCCAGCAGCGCCCGCGGCTGGCGCGGGTTCACCGCCAGCACCTCGCGGAAGGACTTCTGCGCGTCCGCCCCGTTGTAGCGGTCGAGGAACAGCTCCCCCGCGAGCAGCCGCGGCTCCAGCTCCAGCGTGTCCGCCGCCGCCGCCTCGTCGTACGCCCGCAGCGCATCCTTGTAAAGCTGGGGATCGTCCTCCCCCAGCCAGCGCACCGCCGTCCCCACCGCCGCGAGCTCCGCCGCCCCCAGCCGCTGCCCCGAGTTGTAGACGTCGATGAAGCGGTCGAACGCCCGCTTCGCCGCCGCGCGATCCCCGCGCTCCCGCAGGAGCACCGCCAGGTTCAGCTCCGCCACCAGCCGGTCCGACGCTCCGCGCTCGATGGCCAGCCGGAACGTCTGCTCCGCCGCCTCCCGCTTCCCCCGCGCCGCCAGCACCTCGCCAAGCGCGTTCAGCGCCTCCGGCGACGATGCCGCCGCCGCCCGTGCCGCGCTCTCCGCCTCCTCGTACCGCCCCACCTCCATCAGCGCCCGCACCAGCCCCCGGGTGGCGGCCACCGGCCCGGTGCCCGAACGCGAAAGAGCTCGGAACGCCGAGATCGCCTCGTCGTAGCGCCCCGCCCGCAGCGCCCCCCGCGCCGCGACGAGCGCGGGCGAGGCCGGCGACGCCGGCGCGGCGAGCGTGCGCTGTGCCCGCAGCGGAGTGCCGGGAGCGCCGAAGAGCGCGAGCCACCCGATGGCGCCGACCGCCGTGACGAGCGCGCGCGTCCCACGCCCTCTCGCCGTCCGTGCCGTCACGGCGCCTTTCCCCCCTTCCGCAGCTCCGCGTCGATGCGCGCGAGCTCCAGCAGCAGCGTCTCCAGCGCGTCCTGGTATGCCCCCGCCTCCATCCCCGCCTTCGCCGCCTTGAGCGAGTCGATCTGCCCCTGCAGCGTCCGCTTCCGCTCGAGCAGCGCCTTCACCGCCGGGTCGCCCGCCACCGCCGCGGGCACGCCCGCCGCCGCCGCCGACTCCGCCAGCACGAACCGCGCGGCCCCCCGCGCGTCCGGCCCCGACGGCACCGAGTCGGCCGAGGGGGTGCCGTCGCCATCGCCGTCGAGCAGCGCGTGCTCCGTCTGCAGCTCGTTCTCCTGCGCGTATGCCCGCGCCACCTCCCGCCGCGCGTAGAGGTACGCCTCGAGCAGCGAGACGCGCCCGTCCTTGTCCGCGTCCGCGCCGTCGCCCGTCAGGGCGTCCACGAAATGGCGCCCGAACACCGTCTCGTTGGCCTCCGCCGCGTTCCGTGTGGCCGTGATGACCAGCCGGTTCTTCCCCTTGAGCGCCGTGATGAAGCCGCCGCTCGACGCCGTCGTGTTCACCACGGCGACGCTCTCCTCCGAAAGCCGGTCCAGCATCGACGCCAGCTGCGCCGCGCCCAGGTCCGGCCCCGGCAGGTTGAGCCGCGGCGCGCCGCCCGCGTCCGAGCCGTGGCCGATCAGCACGACGAGCACCTGGTCCCCCGCGTGCGCCCGCCGCGCGATTCCCGCGATGGCGCGGTCCACGTTCTCCGCCGTCGAGCGCGCGCGGATCCGCGCCGGGTCGCGTTCCGGGCGCTCCGCCAGGAACACCACGCTCGAGTCCGCCAGCCCGTACTTCTTCCGCGCCGCATCCACCAGCGCCGCCCCCTCCCTGTAGAACGCCTCCGAGTACTCCGGCATTCCGCCGATCCCCGAAACGACGAGCAGATGCGTCTGCTGCGCCGACACGCTGCGCGCGGCGAGGCCTGAGCCCGCCATTGCGATGATCCAGACGACGCGCCCTCCGAGCCCCGAGCCCCGAGCAGCGAGCCCCCGTCTCACGCCAGCCCCCGCGCGCGCCGCCACCCCCACTCCGCGCCCGCCAGCACGATGAGCAGCAGGAACACGACCGGCATGTCCCACAGGTCCTTCTCCTCGATGCGGCTCGTGCCGCTGCCGACGTAGCGGATGTCCTCCGGCAGCGACGCCAGCGTCGCGGGCGTGTAGAAGCGGCCGCCCGTCTCCGCCGCGATGCGCTCGAGCAGCGGCGCGCGCATCCCCGCGTCGAAGTACTCGGCTGCGCTCGGCCCCGCCTGGAACGAGGCCGTGTCGCCGCCCAGCAGCGCCGCCCCGCGTCTCGCCTCGACCGCCACCTCGTGGACGCCGGCCTCGGTCGGCGTGAAGCGGGCGCGGTAGGCGCCGTCGCGGTCCACGTCCCACTCCATCGGCACCTCGGTGACGGCGCCCGAGGGCGCGCGCACCCGCGCCACCACGGCGGCTCCGTTCACCGCCACGAACGCGGAGTCCGCCACCGTCGCCTGGAGCGTGACGGCCTCGCCCGGCTCGACCCGCTCCGCCGCCACGGTGGCCTCGACCGGCGGCGGCACGTCCGCCACCAGCCAGCGCAGCATCTGCCGCCAGAAGGTCTCGTGCGTCATGTCGTCCGGCGCGATCGAAGCGTCCATCTGCCAGAGCCAGGTGTCCTCGGCCGTGAGCGCCGCCGCGCGCCCGCGGCCATAGCGCTGCGCCGCGAGCACCACCTGCTCGTCCGGCAGCCCCTCGCCCCGGCCCACGAGCAGCGCCGTGGCGCCCGGCTTGAGCCTGTCCAGCGGGTTCACGGTCGAGAGCTCCGGCAGCGCCTTCCAGCGCGCGAGCGAGGAGTCCTCCGTGGCCGCGAGCTGCGTCACCGCCGCGGCCCGGCCGGCGCGCGTCGGCTCGACCTTCATGCGCGCGAAGAAGTCCTCGCTCCCGCCGCCGGCCGGCAGCTCCACCGGCAGCGCGTCGGAGAGCGGCGTGCCCGCGTAGCCGCCCTCCGCGAAGGCGTGCCGGCCGCCGATCATGAGCAGCCCGCCGCCGCGCTCGGAGACGAAATCCGCGATGAGCTGGAGCTGCTCGCGCGTGAAGAAGCTCGCCTCGATGCTGCCCAGGACGAGCGCCTTGTACGAGAAGAGCTCCTCGCGCGTCTTCGGGAACCCCGACACCAGCTCGTCCGGCCGGTCCACGTCCAGCCGCAGGAACTTGTCCTTCGCCGTCCGCAGCAGGACCACCAGCTGCAGGTTCGGATCGTCCGCCACCGCCCGCCGCAGGAACTTCACCTCGAAGCGCGGCTCGCCCTCCAGATACAGCACCTTCTCCCGCCCCTCGCGCACCCGCACCAGCGCGTCCTGCTCGTTGTTCTCCGCCACCGCCTCGCCCGGCTGCGCCGGGATCCGGAAGCGCAGGCGACGCGCCCCCGCCCGCTCCGCCGTGAACCGCACCCGTACCGGCGTCGGCTCGCCGTCCCGCGGCAGCGTGATCTCCTGCTGCGCCACCAGCCGCCCGCCGTCCTCCACGTAGAGCGGCACCCGCCGGCCGCCGTAGCCGGCCTGCGAGACCACAACGTCCACCACCAGCGACGTGCCCTCGAGCACCGTGCGCGGTACCTCCACCCGCGACAGCTCGATGTCCCGGTCCGGCGCCGGCCGACCCACCCCCACCGTGAACACCGGCACCCGGGCGGCGCGCAGCGTGAGGAGCGACTGCGAGAGCGGCGCGCGCGCGTTGTCCGCCCCGTCGCTCACCACCACGAGGCCCGCGAGCGGCACCCCCGCGAGCTCCTCTCGCGCCTCGTCCATCGCGGCCGCCAGGTCGGTGCGCGTCCCCGCGAAGGCGAGCGTGCCGGGGTCGCCCGTGCGTTCGGCGGAGGAGGAGAAGCGGAAGAAGCGGAGCTGGAACCGGCGGGCGAGCGCCTCCCGGAGCGCGGCCGTGTCCGTGCCGAGCTCGCGCGTCGCGAACGCACCCCGGGACCCGCCGTCCTGGTCGGCGATCCGCATGCTCCGCGAGTCGTCCACGAGCACACCGAGGAAGTTCTGCTGCGGCACGAGCGAGGAGATCACGAGCTTCGGCCGCAGCAGGCAGAACGCCAGCGCCGCGAGCACCCCCAGCCGCAGCGCCACGAGCACAACCCGGTCCAGCCGCCGCGCCTTCCCGCCCACGCGCGTGTAGCTCCACAGCACTGCCCCAGCCACGATCAGCGTCAGCGGAAGCAGCACCGCCAGCGCCCTGCGCCCCGACAGCGCGATGCTGCCCCGCTCGAACACGAGCGGGCTGTACTTGAACAGGAAGCGGAAGAGCGAATCGAGCACGGCGGCCCCGCGGCATCGGGTTCGGGGGTGCTGCGTGCGGCGGGGAAGGGGACGCGGCCATGGGCCGCGCATCGCCGGCCCCGGCGCTCCGGAACGGTCGGGCCGGCGCGTCGTGGGCGCCCACCTGCTGGGGAGATCAGCCGACCGTGGAGATTGCGTTCGTTAACGTACCACGCGAGCGACGAAAAAGCTCCATCCCGCGCGCGGGTCGGCGCCCTACATCATCCCCTCCCGTGTGCTGGTGCGTGTCCCTGTACGCGGGTTCGCGCCCCGTCACCCGCTTGGGCGGCCCCCGCGCGCCTCGCTCCGCACGCTCGGGCCGCCTGGCGGCTCCGCCCCTGGATTAGGATTCGTTCGGCGCCGAGCCGTGGGGGGGATGGAGGTGAAGACCTCCGGTCGAGATCGCTCTTCAGCGGGATGGTGCCGCGGGGTTCCTTGCGAGATTCGGCTCCATGACCCGGTGAAGAACATCGCATCCACAACATCGGGCCAGACGGCTCGCATGCCCTGGTTTCCCGACGGGCGGAGCGCGACGATCTGGCGCGCCCTCGTCGTCCCCGCCGTCCAGACCTCGGCGACGCCATCCAGGGAGACCCCCCTCCCAGTCGCCGTGCTCCCGGGCTTGCCACGTCAGCTCGCAATGGGATTCGAGGCTGCTCGACACCACCTGTCGCCGGAAGCTCGTCCGGGGCTCGTTCTCGGCGTCGCCCCACGGGGCCAAGGGCCGGACAAGATCGGCAAGTGGAGATCCCGGCCGGGCACCGATCCCCGTTCTTGATCGGAAATCGAGATCAAACGCACACTCGCCGCTTCGAGGCGACCTCGCGAACGCGATTTTGCTCGCTTCCCGAGACACATCGCGTTCCAGAGACTGTCGCGGACATCCGTTGCGCGATCCTGCTCGGTCTGCTCGGCCCGTACGTGCGCCCCGGAGAGCGCCTCCCCACCGCAGCGCCCGCGTCAGCCCGGCCACGCCACTCCGGCTGCCGGCACCCCCACCGCAGCGCCGCGCGTCAGCCCGGCCACGCCACTCCGACCGCCGCCACCCCGGCCCACGCGAGCCGCCCCCCAAGCTCCATGGCGGCTCGCCCCCTCCGCGTTCGCCTGGTTGCGCCGCCCCTCCTCCGCTACCACCCGCGTTCGAGCTGGACGCCTACGGGCGGAGTCCTATCCCCGCTCCTCCCGCTCACCGAACAGCTGCAGATAGCGCTCGAACGCGAATACTCGATACGTCTGCCTGCCGCTCGTCTCGCGCAGGATGCCGGCATCCTCCAGCGCGTTGGTGAGCGCGTTGGCGGCCGGCTGGGAGAGCCCGGTCACCTCCTGGACCCGCTTCACGTTGACGATCGGCGTGCGGAACAACCCCTCGAGCAGCGTGAGCCCCGGCGCCGCGCGACGCCCCAGCTCCTGCGCGATCCGCTGCCGCTCTTCCTCCCGGAGCGCCACGATCTGGCGTGCCGTCGCCGTCGCCTCCGTCGAGACCTCGGCGACCCCCTCGAGGAAGAAGGCCAGCCACCCCTCCCAGTCGCCGTTTTCCCGGATCGCCTGCAGACGGTCGTAGTACTCCCGCCGGTTGCGCTTGAAGAAGATCGAAAGGTAGAGGATCGGCTCGCGCAGCACGTCCTCGTGAACCAGGAAGAACGTGATCAGCAGGCGTCCGACCCTGCCGTTGCCGTCCAGGAACGGATGCAGGGTCTCGAACTGCGCGTGCGCGAGGCCCGCCCGCACGAGCACCGGAAGATCGGACGCGGCATGGAGAAACTGCTCGAGCTCGTTCAGCGACCGTTGCATCTCGTCCACTGGCGGCGGGACAAATCGGGCCGCCGCCGGGCTCGGACCACCGATCCAGTTCTGGGACCGGCGGAATTCGCCGGGAGTCTTTGAGGGCTCGCCTCCACGAACTCCCGCCATCAGCCGGGCATGAATCTCCCGGATCAATCGGAGCGAGAGTGGCGTCTTCACCCGCTCGAGTCCGAAGCGGAGCGCATCGATGTAGTTCGTGATCTCCGCCACATCGACGCGTCGCTCGGTGCGCTCCATCTGCGCCTCGTACTCCAGGAGATCCACGAGCGACGCCTCTTTGCCCTCGATCTGACTCGACAGCACGGCCTCGCGCCGTACGTACATGTACACGAACAGGTCCGGGTCCGGCAGGATCTCGGCGGAACCCACCAGCCGACCCAGCGACAGAGTCGCCTTCTCGAGCAACTCCGCGAGCGCACCCAGCCGGAGATCCCCCGGCGGAAACCGTGCGGGAACGAACGCCCGGTAGCCCGCCGGTTGCGGGCGGAACACCCCGGCTCGTGAGGTCAGATCGGGCATCGCGGCACGTCTCGGCTCATGCGGCGGCTTATGCGAGGAGGATCATGGAATAAGAATATCGCCGAAACCTTATTTCTCCGCAAGCCTCGCATAAGGCAGGAAACGCGACGGGCGCAGCTCGGCGGCGCACCACTCCCCGCCGCCGCCGGCGCTGTCCAGCGAATCCGAATCCAGCGCGGTGGAATCCGAATCCCGGCCGTTCCTGGCCGGGGCGGGTGGGCTTCGGGACCTCTCGGGCGGTCGCAGGTAGCGTCTGCCCGAGCGTGTGGTGCCGAGCCGTGCCCGGGCTGTGGGGATGCCGTACCTGGCCGGAGGCCGTCCCACGCCGGGGGCGGCGGGATGAATCCGGCAATTCCCCCGCGCCGACGATCGCGTACGAGATTCGTTTCGTCAGGCGAGCGAAATCTCTCGCGCGCCGGCCTCGTTGCGCGTGTCGTGCCGCTTTCGTTTCGCCACACGATCGAAAACTCGAGCCCGCGATGCTGGCGAAGCGACCTTACGACATCCGACTCGCTCGCGAGCGTGGGGAGGGTCCTCACCGGGTCGTTCCCGTAGTCCAACGAATCCGAATCCAGCGGCCGCAGGCCGCAGAATCCGAATCCGGCCTGTCCGGCGCGGCGCCGCCACGCCCGAGGCTTGCCGCGGCCGGACGGTACGCGAACAAGCGGGGGCCTGGTGACCTGGCGATGTCGGCACACGCGCTGCAGGATGGGGGAACGAAAGCGCAGAGCCTTGAGGATCGCATGGAGGTCCAGCACCATGGCCACACCCGCGTCCCCGCCAGCCCGCCGCCCCCCAGCGCCCGCGGCCGGGCCCCACCTCTTCGCGCCGCTCCGCGTCGGCAGCCTCGAGCTGCGCAACCGCATCATCATCGCGCCAATGTGCCAGTACTCCGCCGTCGAAGGCTGCATGACCGACTGGCACCTGATCCACCTCGGCCATCTCGCCCTGTCCGGCGCCGCGCTGCTCACCATCGAGGCGACGGCGGTCACGCCCGGGGGCCGCATCACCTACGCCGACACCGGGCTCTGGTCGGACGGGACCGAAGCCGCCATGCGACGCGTCCTCGAGGCCGTCCGGCGCTGGTCCGACATCCCGGTCGCGATCCAGCTCGGCCACGCGGGTCGCAAGGCATCGCACGAGGTCCCGTGGAAGGGCGACGCGCAGTTCGCGCCGGGCGAGGAGAACGGCTGGAAGACGGAGGCGCCGTCGGCGATTGCCTATCTCCCGGGCGAGGACCCGCCCGTGGCCATGGGCCGCGCCGCGCTCGCGCGCGTCCGCGAGGCGTTCGCCGATTCCGCGCGCCGAGCCGCCCGGCTCGGGATCGATGCCATCCAGCTCCACGGCGCGCACGGCTACCTGCTGCACGAGTTCCTGTCGCCGCTCTCGAACCGGCGCGAGGACGAGTACGGCGGCACGCTCGAGAACCGCATGCGTTTCCCGCTAGAGGTGTTCGACGCCGCGCGCGCCGCGTTCCCGGCGGAGCGGCCGGTGAGCGTGCGGGTCTCGGCCACGGACTGGGCCGAAGGCGGGCTGACCCTGGAGGAGACGATCGCCTTCGCGCAGGCGCTGGAGGCGCGGGGCTGTTCGGCCATCCACGTCTCGAGCGGCGGCCTCTCGCCCACCCAGAAGATCCCCGTCGCGCCCGGCTACCAGGTCCCGCTCGCCCGCGCCGTTCGCGCCGCCACGAGCACGATGCCGGTCGTCGCGGTGGGGCTGATCACGGAGCCGGAGCACGCGGAGGCCATCGTCGCCAACGGCGATGCGGACCTCGTCGCGCTCGCGCGCGGCATGCTCTACGACCCGCGCTGGCCCTGGCACGCCGCCGCGCACCTGGGTGCCCACGTCGAGGTCCCGCCCCAGTACCTGCGCTCCCGCCCGCGCGGCTACCCCGACCTGTTCGGGTCGGGCGAGTGACCCTCCGACGCTACTCCGCCCTGAGGGCGGCCGTGGGATCCGCGCGAATGGCTCGGCGCGCGGGAACGTAGCTCGCGGCCAGGACGACCACGGCCAGAACGAGCGGGGCCGCGCCGAAGGTGAGGGCATCCCGGGGGCCGATGCCGTAGAGCATCCCGGCCAGCAGCCGGGTGGTGAGCGCGGCGCCGGCGAGGCCTGCGGCGATCCCCGCCGCGGCAAGCGCGGCGCCCCAGCGCAGCACCAGCCAGAGCACGTGGCGGCGCGGCGCTCCGAGCGCCAGCCGGATGGCGTACTCCCTGCCACGCTGGCTCACCGCGTAGGCGGTTACTCCGTAGATCCCGACCGCGCCCAGGACGAGCGCGAGAGCCGCGAAGATCGCCAGCAGCCCGCTCTCCGATCGGGGTTGTGCGAGGGAGGCGGCCAGCAGCTCGTCCTGGGTGCGCACGTCGCTCACCGGGGTATCCTCGTCCAGCGAGGCGACGAGCCCGGGCAGCGCCCGGGCGACGGCCACGGGGTTCCCCCTCGAGCGCACCACCAGCCTCATAGGGCCCGTGGGTGCCTGCGCGAGCGGCACGTACAGCGCCGGGCCGTCGCCGCCGGCGAGGTCCGTCCACTTCACGTCCGCCACCACCCCAACGACCGTGCGCCACCCCTCGTCGAAGACCAGCTTCAGCCGCTTCCCCAGCGCGCTCTCACCCGGCCAGTAGCGCCGCGCCAGGCCCTCGCTCACGATCGCGGCACCGGGCGCATCGGCGCGATCCCCGGGCGTGAACGGCCGCCCCGCGAGGAGCGGGACGCCCAGCGCACGGAAGTAGTCCGCGCTGACCGTCAGTCGGGCATCGGCCAGCGGCCAGTCCCCGCTCGTGGCCGGATCCGGCCGCCCCTCGATGAGGAAGACGCTCCCGTACGCGTCCCCCCCGAACGGGACCCCGCTGCCGACGGCCACCGCCGTGGCGCCCGGCAGGGTCCCCACCCGCGCCAGCAGCCGCTCGTAGAAGCGCACGAGGTCCGGCTCCGCCGCGTAGCGAAACTGCGGCGGTGCCACCCTGGCCACGACCACGCCGCGCGTGCCGAACCCCGGATCGACGGCAAGGAGGCGCGAAAAGCTGCGGAGCAGCAGCCCGGCGCCGATCACCAGCACGACCGACACGGCGACCTGCGCCGCGACGATCGCCGCGGACAGCCGCTGCCGATCGCGCGTCATCCCCGCGCGTCCGCCGGCCGCCACGATGGCGCCCGGAGCCTGCCGTGACGACCGGAGCGCGGGCACGAGGCCGAACAGCAGGCTCGTCACGAGCGAGGCGCCGAGCGCGAAGCCGAGGACCGGGACGTCGATGCCTACGTCGCCGAGGCGGGGGAAGTCCGGTGGCAGCACATTCCGCACGGCGGCCACCGCGGAGAAGGCGAGACCGAGCCCGGCCAGACCACCGCCCAGGCCCAGCACCAAGCTCTCCGTCAGCATCTGCCGGACGAGGCGGCCCCGGCCCGCTCCGAGCGCCGTGCGGATCCCCACCTCCCGGCGCCGCGCCGCACCCCGCGAGAGAAGCAGGTTCGCCACGTTCGCGCACGCCACCAGAAGCAGCAGCGCGACCGCACCGAACAGGATGAACAGCATGGGCCGGACGTTCCCGACCAGACGCTCCCGCAGCGGCACCACCGTCGCACCCTTCCAGTAGCCCTCCGGCATCGTCCACGGCAGCAGCCGGCGCATCCGTGGCTCCAGGGCGGCGACCTCCTGGCGCGCCTCCTCCCTGGTAGCGCCCGGACGCAGCCGCGCCAGCTTGTGGAAGCCACCCGCTCCCCACAGCTCTCCGGGCGGCAGCCCCTGCACGACCGCGGGGACCCATACCTCCGTCGCCTCTCCGGGGAACCGGAACCTCGCCGGCATGACGCCCACGATCGTCCGGCTCACGCCGTCGAGCTCGACGCGCCTCCCGACGATCCCCGCCGCGGCCCCGAAGCGCCGCCGCCACAGCCCATCGCTGATCACGACCACGGCATCCGAACCGGGCACGTCCTCCCCCGGCACGAACGTCCGACCCGCCTCCGGGCCCACCCCCAGCAGCGTGAACAGCCCCGTCGTTACCGCCGCCCCGGACAGCCGCTCGGGCTCGCCGGAGCCGGTCAGGCTCAACTCTCTCGCCGCGTAGCCTTCCACGCGCTCGAACGCCCGCACCTTCCCACGCATCGCCACGACCTCGCCCAGCACCCCCATGCCGGCATCCACGCTGACCACCCGCTCCGGCTGGTGGATCGCCAGCGGCCGCAGCAGGACTCCCTCCACCAGGCTGAACACCGCCGTCGTGCCGCCGATCCCCAGCGCGAGCGTGACCACGCAGGCCACGCTGAACAGAGGCGCCCCCCGCAGCGTCCGCAGCGCGTAACGGATGTCCATTGCCAGCTCCGCCAGCCAGCGGGCGCCACGCTCGTCCCGCATCACCTCCCCGTGGCGATCCACACCCCCGAACGCCAGCAGCGCCCGGCGCCGCGCTTCCACCGGCCGCATTCCCGCCCGCACGTTGGCGTCCGTCATCATGTCGATGTGGAACCGGAACTCCTCCTCCATCCGCGATTCGGCCGACCCGCGGGAGAAGAGCAGCCACAGCCGCGCACGAACCGCGTCGTACCACCTCATTGCATCTGGAGCACGGCCTCGAGACCCGCGACGAAGCGCTGCCAGCTCGCCAGCTCCTCGCCCAACGCCCGACGCCCCGCCGCAGTCAGCGTGTAGTAGCGCGCCCGCCGGTTGTTGCCTGTCGTCCCCCAGTCGCTCGTCACCAGACCGCCCTTCTCCAGCCGCTGCAGCGCCGGATAGAGCGAACCCTGATTCACCTCCAGCGCGCCCTCCGAGATCTGCTGCACCCGCTGGCTGATCCCCCACCCGTGCATCGGAGCCAGCGAGAGCGTCTTCAGCACCAGCAGATCCAGCGATCCACGCAGTGCGTCGTTCTGGTTGCGCGCCATCCGACCCCCCTCCCGCGTTCCTGTAGCCATCGAGGGTAAGATGCGCGGCTGTCCTGTCGATGTCAACAGAAACGAACTACTCGGCTGCGCCCAGCGCCGAGCTGATCCGCTCCTCCAGCCGGTCGAGGTCCCAGCCCGCCTGCTGCCGCACGATGTTGCGCAGCACCGGGTCGAGGCCCTCGATCGTGTCCAGGATGTCGCCCAGCAGCTGCCTCTGCTCGACCGCGCCCGTCATGGCCCCCTCGCCCTCCACCATGTCGCGCAGGATGGCGCCATCGGAGCGGGAGGCGACGAGCGGCCCGTCCACGCCCTCGACGTAGACGAACGTGCGCCGCCCCGGGCCGCGTTCATCCTCGATCGGCTGCAGCCCGACGATCCTGTCGGAGCGGAAGTACTTCCCGTATCCCAGCGCCACGATCCGACCGGCGGCCACCTTCATCGTCCCCTCCTCGTCCGGTGTCGCGCCGTCCCGCGGCGCATCCGACAACCCTCGGCGCGGAGGTCCGGCGTGTCAATGAGGCTCCGGCGGCTGCTCCTCGACCAGCGCCCGCAGCCCGGCCGATCGCCGTCTCCCACTGGAGCGCCGCCGGTAGCGCCTATGTCCGCGAGAACAGGGCGAAGCGGCCGCCCTGCGGGTCCTTGCAGGCGCCGATGCGGCCGCCGCCCGGGACCTCCATCGGGCCGTGGATCACGGTTCCGCCCGCCCTCCGGACGCGCTCCAGCGCGGCGTCGAGGTCCTCGACGTTCACGTAGTAGAGCCAGTAGGGCGGGGTGGTCATGGCGTCCGGCTCGAACATCGCGCCCGTGGCCACGTCCTCGGGCTCGTCGGCGGAGCGGAACGTGAGGTAGGGTCCCGCCTCGCCCATGTCGATCGTGCCCGCGTGCTGCCAGCCGAACAGCTCGGAGTAGAACGCCCAGGCGCTCTCCCGGCCCGTGGTGTGCAGCTCGTGCCAGCCCACGAAGCCCGCCTTCGTCCGGTCGAAGCCCGGCGCTTCGTTCAGGCGCTGGAGCAGCGCGATGACCGCTCCCTGCGGGTCGGCGATCACGGCGAAGCGGCCCACCTCCGGGATGTCGGTGCCCGGCACCAGGACCGTGCCGCCCAGCTCCTGCGCGTGCCCGGTCGCCCTGTCAGCATCATCGACGGCGACGAACCCCGCCCAGCGCGGCGGCACCCCGGCGCGGGCCTCCTCCTCGGGCAGCGGGCCGATCCCGCCGATCGTCGTCTCGCCCACCGTCCACATGACGTACGGCTGCTCGCCGCCGCTCCACTCCTGCGTCCCCCAGCCCGTGACCTCGGTGTAGAAGGACCGCGCCGCCTCCCGGTCGGTGGTCCAGAGGTCGTACCACACGAAGCGTCCCTTGCCGGCCATGCTGCCCTCCTTCGTATCGGGATCGAGGCGGTCTCTGTGCACGCCTCCATCCATACGTCGAACGAGCCCGGCCGGCATCGACACGCCCTCCCCGATCCGCCGCCAGTCGCCGGGCGCAGCGCGCAACAGGCACGCTCAGCCGCCCGGACCCTGCTCCTGCGGCCCGCATGCCAGCGCCGCGACCTGCCGCTCCCACTCGCCTTCGTCGCGCGCCTTGCGCGCCCGGAAGTTGATGCCGAGCGTGCCGAACTCCGCCGCGCTCGACGCCTGCGGCGCGCCGGCGAACACGTCCGCCCGCCAGGTGATCTCGAATCCCGTGAATCCCGCGGCCACGACCGTGGCCTGGAGCTCCGCTTCCAGCAGAGCGCCCGCGATTCACCCCTTCCACAGATCGATGTCGCGGCGGGCGCCCTCGCCCACCGGCTTCTGCACCAGGATGTCCGCCAGCTGGAGGCGCCCGCCCGGCCGGAGCACGCGCGCCATCTCGCCCAGCCCCGCCAGCTTGTCCGGAAACAGGTTCAGCACCCCGTTCGAGATCACGACGTCCGCCCATCCGTCCGGCACCGGCAGCGACTCGGCCAGCCCTTCCCGGAACTCGACGTGCGAGGCACCCATCCTGGCCGCCGCCGCCCGTGCCTTCGTCAACATCGCCGGCGTCATGTCCACCCCGATCACCCGCCCCTCGGGACCCACCATCTTCCCCGCGATCAGACTGTCGATGCCCGCGCCCGCCCCGACGTCCACCACCCGCTCGCCCCGACCCGGTGGGCCGAGGCTGAACGGATTCCCCGTCCCCGCGAACGACGCGATCGACTCCTCCGGCACTCCCTCGAGCCAGGCTTCCTCGTAGCGGAGGAGCCGCGCCAGCGGCCGCCCAGTGTGGAAGTGGAAGCCCCGCTCTGGATCCGCCGCCACCGTCGCGTACTCCTCCTGGATCGCCTCCCGCAGCCGCTCGACGTCGAGGCCCTCCGTCGGCCGCGCGACGTGGGGCAGCGTCTGCGCCGGAGCACGTCCCCTTCCTGCCATCTCGACCTCCCGGATCCTGGCGTGGTCGGGCCCCCTCCCCGGCGGAGCGGCCCCTTGACGCCGGTGGTTGTTCCGCTACTCTATGGAGCATTGGAATACGACGCAAGGGACGACATGGGACACCGCGAGCTCAAGGATCCGCTCTATCAGCAGTTCGCCCGCATCGGCGACGCCCTCGGCAGCCCTCGCCGCATCGAGCTCCTCGACCTGCTGGCGCAGGGCGAGAAGACCGTCGAGCGGCTGGCGGAGCAGGCGGCGATGCCGGTGAAGAACACCAGCGCGCACCTGCGCGTGCTGCGGCAGGCACGCCTCGTCGAGACGCGGCGGAACGGCACGTTCGTCCACTACCGCCTTGCCGGCGACGACGTCTTCGACCTGCTCCGCGCGCTCCAGATCGCGGCCCGGAACCGTCTCGCCGAGGTGGAGCAGGTCACGAACCTGTACCTGACGCGCCGCGACGCGCTCGAGCCGGTCACGGGCGAGGAGCTGCGTCGCCTGGTGCGGGAGGGTGGCGTGACGGTCCTGGATGCGCGCCCGCGTGAGGAATACGAGGCCGGGCACATCCCCGGCGCGCTGTCCGTGCCGGTGGATGAGCTGGAGCGCCGGCTGTCGGCGATTCCGGCGGACCGCGAGGTGATCGCCTACTGCCGCGGCCCCTACTGCGTGTTCGCGCTGGAGGCCGTGACGCTCCTGCGGGAGCGCGGCTACCGCGCGCGGCGGGCTGAGGACGGGCTGCCGGAGTGGCGGTCGAGCGGGATGCCCGTCG
Organism: uncultured Gemmatimonadales bacterium; assembly: GCA_963708135.1. Taxonomy (GTDB): domain Bacteria; phylum Gemmatimonadota; class Gemmatimonadetes; order Longimicrobiales; family RSA9. Next base: position 5,312,221 of record OY970192.1, read on the forward strand.
CGACCGGCCCGTCGCCATCGAGTGAACCCACCGACCAGAGGCCGCGATGATCCTGCGTCAGTTCCTTCACCACGATCCGACGATCGCGGCCTCGTACCTGTTCGGCTGTGGCAGCCGGGCGGTGGGCGCTATGGTCCGTGCCGCTCCCCGTCCGCCTGCCCCTGCCCGCTGCCTCTCTTTGCCCGTCTTCCATGCCCTTGCCGCTGAGGCGTGCCCCGGCCGTTCGGCCGCAAGACAGCCGGGCGAGGGTCACGTTCACGGGCACGGAAGACGGGCAGAACGAGGCAGGCGGGCAGGGGCGGGGGCACGGGAACGTGCACCTGCCTGCCTCGCGCATTGCTGCCCTCCCGCCTGCGCTGCCGGCTATCCGGACGGCCCCCTGGACGACGGCGCCGGACTCCCCTGAACGGTGGCGGAGGTGGGAAGGCCCTCGCAGGCCCAAGGACTGCCGTCCACGAGGCGGGCGTTGGGCCCCGAGGCTCAGTGGCTCCAGTCCTCCACGTCGAGCCCGGGTACCCGCTCGAACTCCCGCGTGTTGGCCGTGACGACCCTGAGGCCGGCCGCGAGCGCCATGCACGCGATCATCAGGTCGCGATCGCCGATCGGCATCCGCCGCAGCTCGTGGCGCAGCCGACCGTGCAGCTCGGCCGCCGGCCGCTCGAACGGCAGCACCGTGAAGTTCTCGAGCAGGCGACCCCACCCCTTCAGCTTCCGCTCCGGCGCACCGCTCTTCACGGCACCGTACCAGAGCTCGGCGATCGTCACCACGGAAATCGCCAGGTCGCCGGGGCTCTCACGCCTCAGCCGGTCCCGTACCGCCGCCGGTTCGCCGCGCTGCGCGTGGATCAGCACGTTCGTGTCCAGCAGCCAGATCATCCCTCGTCCGTATCTCCGTCCTGGAACCGGATCGAGAGCGGGGCGACATCGCCCAGCTCGAGCTCATCGCGGTGCCGGTCCACCCAGGTCCAGAAGCCGCGCGGCCACTCCCGCTTCTTCACCGGCTCGAGGACGACGGCGTCCCCCTCCTTCCGGATCGACACCTCGTCGCCCGGGAACCGGAACTCCTTGGGCAGTCTCACTGCCTGTGAGCGCCCGTTCCAGAACAGCTTCGCCCGCCTGTCCTTCGACCCTGTTCCATCGCCCATTCGCCCTCCTCACCTTGATATATACCAGTATATATTGCCGCCGGCAGGAGACAAGGCCCGTCAGCGCACCCGCACCCCCGCCACCGTGTCCCAGTGCAGCGGGTGGTCGCTCTTCGGCAGCGGCGCCCCAGGCGTCCGGGCAATCGTGACGCCGTACTGCCAGCTCGGCGGGCAGATGGCGATGTAGCGCGCATAGCCGCCCGTCCCGCCCTTGAATTTCGGGTAGCCGATGGCCACGAGGCAGCCCGTGGGCGGCACCTCGTCCAGGTGCGCCACGCCCTCCGCCTGCGTGTAGCCGTGGTGCATGAGCCACGACTCGCTCTCGAGCGTGGAGGTCGTGTCCGTGTCCAGCGGCTCGTGGCCGTGGAAGAGAATGTGCCGTTGCAGGTGCAGGAACTGAACGGCGGCGAGGGTGACGCCGGGAAACACCGTCTCGGAGGCCAGCTTCGGATCCGGCCAGCGCTTCGACCAGTCGGAGCGCACCATGACCACGGACCCCTCCGGGATCCGCCCGTGCGCCGCCTCCCACGCGTGGATGTCCGACACCTGTAGCTGGTAGCCCGGATGCTTCGCCACGGAGTCCACGATCGAGATCACCACCAGCGGCCGCACCGCGAACGTCGCCGGCAGCTCGTCGATCGACGGGTACTCCGGCGCCCAGTGCGCCGGCGGGTCGAGCTGCGTGCCGTACTGGTCCGTGGTCAGGTTGTAGTGCGTGGCCTCGAAGCCGTCCTTGGCCCACGTGTACGCCCGCCCCGTCGCCGGGTCCACCGTCGGGCCGAACGTGGCGTGCCCGAAGCCGTGCCACACCGGGATCGACGGCGTGATCGTGTGCGTCAGGTCGATGTACTTCGCGCCGCGCAGCGAATTGTCGTAGACGCCCCAGAGCCCCGGCGCCTGTGCCGCGGGGGTCGCCCGCGCCTCGCCCAGCTTGTACGCCCCCATGACCTGCCAGGCGACGACGACCGCGGCCGCCACCACCGCGAGCCACGCCACCCGCTTCACCGCAGTCAGTTTTCGGACCCGCCGCTCATCGGCCATCGCGTCGCTCCCGCGTTCACGCCCGGGCCGTCGCTCGGCTGCGCCCTGTTGCCCGCGCGGTATGTGGATGTCGGAGGAATCCCGCCGAAGATAGCGAGAAGCCCGTGCGGGCGAAAACGGCGGCGCTGCTCGGCGACCCCGGCGCCGATGGCGACGACACGCCGCCCGTCGAACGGCCGATGGCTCGCGCGGCCCTGGCCAGCGGGTCGGCGGGGGGAACTATGGACGCCCGTCGAGAACCGCCAGTTGCCCGCGCCGCGAATAGGCCAGGATCTCCTGGTCACAGGTCGCGAGACGCCCTCCCGAAACCCGCGCGCTCGCCATGAGCATCCGGTCGGAAGGATCGCCGTGCGGGTCGCCGGGAAGCCGCGTGCTCGCGATGGCGACTTCCGGACTCAGCGGAAGGAGCCGGATGCCCGGGGCACGCAGCGCAGCCGTGACCCACTCATGGATCGGCTGCGACAAACTGATGCGTCCCCGGGCCTCGAGCATCGCCACCTCCCAGACGGAAATCGCGCTCACGCGCACCGCACCGCGCCGGCCCGCCTCCTCGATGGCCTCGATGGCGCCTTCGGAGAGAACGCCGGGCATGCCCTCGACCATCCAGATCCAGACGTGCGTGTCGAGAATGAGCGGGCCCTCCACGCCTTCAGCCATCGGCCTCCCAGGACTCGCCGAGCGGCGCGGCGATATCGCCGTGGATGGTCAGCGAACCCGCGAGCCAGCCGAAGATCCGCCCGCCCCCCTCGGACCCCTCGTAGGGGACCAGCTTCGCCACCCGCCGACCATAGCGCGTCACCACCACTTCCTGGCGACCCTGGCCGACGCGGTCCAGGTACTCGTGCCATGCGTTCTTCAACTCGCTCGCCGACACCTCGATCGGTTCCGTCTTCCCCGTGCCCTCGGGCCTGTCACGTTGCATCCGCCACCTCCATGTTGGCTAACAAATATTAGCCAATATGGCCCGACCGTTCAATGGGCCCGGCCTCGCCAGACCCGCGGCAGCTCGGTGTGGTGAACCCATCGACCAGGGCGCGCGCCCGCGGTTGTGGCGCGTGCGGGCCGGTGGCACATTGCATCATCGACCGCGCTTCACGTTGGTGCGGGCAGGTGCCCACGAAGCCCGTTCCGGCCCCACTCGAATCCCGAGGCCGCTGCCATGCGCTTCCGACTCCCGTTCGCGTCGTGCCTGGTGGTCTTCTGGGCGGCCGCCGCCGCCGCCCCCGTCCGCGCGCAGGCGCCCGACCCGGCGCTCATGGCGCAGATCGACCGCATCCCCGCCATCGACAACCACTCGCACCCGCCGAAGGTCGTGGCCGCGGGCGAGAAGGACGACGAGTTCGACGCGCTCCCCTGCGATCCGCTCGAGCCGACCGGTGCGGGGCTCATGACGCAGGCGGACAACCCCGAGTACCTCGCCGCCTGGAAGGACCTGTGGGGTTATCCCTACGACGATCGCGATTCCGCGCACGTGGCCTGGCTCGTCGGCGCGAAGGAGCGTGCGCGCGCCGAGCATGGAGATGGCTATCCCGGGTGGATCCTCGACAAGCTCGGGATCCAGGTCGAGCTGTCGAACCGCATCGCGATGGGGCGAGGTCTCGACGCGCAGCACCACCGCTGGGTGCCCTTCGACGACGCGCTCCTCTTTCCGCTGGACAACACCGCCCTCGCCGCGCAGACCCCCGACCGGAAGTTCTTCTTCTCGCGCGAGGACATGCTGCAGCGCCGCTACCGCGGCGACGTAGGGGTGCCGGCGCTGCCGGCGACGCTGGCCGGGTACACGTCGCGCGTCGTGACCCCGGAGCTGGAGCGGCAGGCGCGAGAGGGCGCCGTCGCCATCAAGTTCGAGGTCGCGTACCTGCGCCCGCTCGACTTCGAGCCGGCCGACGAGCAGACCGCCGCGGCCGCCTACGCGGCCGGCGCGCGCGGGGCGGCGCCCGACACGGCCGCGTACCGGCACCTCCAGGACTACCTCTTCCACTACATCGCCCGCGAGGCCGGGCGGCTCGGCCTCCCGGTGCACATCCACACCGGCGCGGGCTGCGGCAGCTACTTCTCGCTGCGGGGCGCCAACCCGCTCCTGCTGGAGCCCGTGCTCAACGACCCGACGCTCCGGAGGACGAACTTCGTGCTCCTGCACGGCGGCGCCGTGGCGTACACCCGTGACATCGCCTACCTGCTCATGAAGCCGAACGTCTACACCGACATGTCGCAGCAGACCTGGATGGAGTCGCCGCGCCAGCTCGCGTCGGTGCTGCGCTACTGGCTGGAGTGGTATCCGGACAAGGTTCTCTTCGGCACCGATCTCTACCCGACGGGTGCGACCGCGATCGACTGGGAGGAGATCGGCTGGCAGACGACCCACGCCGCCCGCGAGGCGCTGGGCATCGCGCTGACGGGCATGATCAACGACCACGAGATCACCCGCGCCCGGGCCCTCGAGATCGCCCGCGAGGTGCTGCGCGGCAACGCGATGCGGCTGTACGGCTGGCTGGCCCACCCGTAGCTGGCCGGGTCGGCTGCGGGCGCGTCCGTTGGACGAGGACGCCATGCACGCGGTGGACGGGACAGGCGACGTGGCTGGCCTTGCCCGGGTAGGGCTCGTGGACCATACTGTGGCAATTCTGGCCATGCCTCACCTCCTCGAAGCCCGCCGAATTCCCGGCTGGATGGGCTGCGGGCTACGGTACTGAATGGCAGTTGCGAGAATCACAGGAGGGCGGGCCCCATGCAGATTCAGATCAATACCGATGGCAACATCGAGGGTGATGACCGGCTGGCTCAACAGGTGGAAGCGGTGGTGAGGGACGCCCTGGACCGGTTCGCCGCCCAGATCACACGGGTGGAGGTCCACCTCAGCGATGAGAACAGCGACAAGAAGGTCGGCACCGAGGACAAGCGATGCCTGCTGGAGGCCCGTCTCGCCGGTCTTCAACCGATCGCGGTTACGGATCGGGCGGCGACTCTGGAACAGGCCGTCGAGGGCGCCGTCCAGAAGTTGACGCATTCCCTCGAGAGCACTCTCGGGCGGCTGGGCAGGCGCTGATGGCCGACGCCTACCGCCGCATCGGCCACGCCTACGATGAACGAACGCGTGCGGCCCGGGCCGCCCCATCGGCCACGGTTCCCGCCGTCATCGAGCGCCTCGCCTTGCACATGTTCGCGTCGAATGCGCTGCACTGGGGGGCGCCGTCGATTCGAAACGGCGATCTCGCCTGGTTGTGCGCGCCTGCGTGCCTCCAGACCTCCGATACGGAAACGGCCCTGTGATCTCGGTTGCCCTCATCGAAGACAATCGTCTGGTACGGCAAGGCATTAGCACGCTGCTGAGCCAGCTGCCGGACCTGGAGGTCGTCGCCGGCGGGGGCAGTGGCGATACCTCCCTGCTGAAGCAGGCGAACCCTCAGGTGGTCCTCCTGGATCTCGGATTGCGAAACGGCGACAGCCTGCGCGTGGCGCAGAAGGTCAGGAAGGAGCTGCCGACGTCCAAGGTCATCGTCATGGACCTCCTCCCGGTGCACGAAGACATCGTGGAATTCGTCCACGCAGGCGTGTCGGGCTTCATCATGAAGGATGCCACACTCGAGGATCTCGCCGATACCATCCGGTCGGTGGCCGCGGGAGCCCCCGTGCTGCCGCCGCCCATGACCGGATCGCTGTTTTCCCAGATCGCGAGGGCCGCCGTTGCCGCGGGCCGACCTGCAGCGCTCAATGCCGTGCGCATGACGCCGCGCGAACGAGAGGTGATCAACCTCATCGCGGAAGGGTTCAGCAACAAGGAAATTGCCGGACGGCTCGACATCGCGCCCCACACCGTCAAGAGCCACGTGCGCAACATCATGGAGAAGCTGACGTTGCACACTCGCCTCCAGATCGCCGCCTTTGCCCACCAGGATGGCGCCCTCTGAGACCCCCCGAACGGCCTAGTCCCTTCGACCTACAGACCACTCGCGGCATGGTTCACAGGGCCTAGCGCTTCCTTCATACCTTCGACCGATGGTGCGGGCGCCGCTTCTGCCTATCATTCAGTATGAATACCGGAGCTCGCATCGTGAAAGCGCTACGCGCTACTCGTGCTGCCCGCCATCTTCCTGGCGGAATGGCTTCACGGGCCGCGCTCGTCGCGGGCTTCGTCGTCGCGAGCGGCTGCGCGCTGAACCCGGCCACCGGCAAGAATCAGCTCATGCTGGTGAGCGAGTCTCAGGAAATCGCAATGGGGCGGCAGGCCGACACCGCGGTGATTGCGACCATCGGGCTCTACCCGGATGCCGCCTGGCAGAGCTACATCCAGCAGCTCGGCGCCCGCCTCGCCGCCACCTCTGAGCGCCCCAACCTGCCCTGGACGTTCCGGGTCGTGGACGACCCGGCGGTGAACGCCTTCGCCCTGCCCGGCGGCTTCGTCTACGTAACGCGGGGGCTGCTCACCCACGTCACCAACGAGGCGGAGCTGGCCTCCGTCGTCGGGCACGAGATCGGTCACGTCACGGCCCGGCACACGGCCGCCGAGATGAGCAAGCAGCAGCTCATCGGGCTGGGTCTCGCCGTCGGCAGCATCGCGAGCTCCGAGGTGGCGAAGTACGCGGGCACCGCGAATCAGGCGCTCGGGATCCTGTATCTGAAGTTCTCCCGCGACGACGAGAGCCAGGCCGACCAGCTCGGCCTGCGCTACATGCGTCGCGCCAACTTCGATCCGCGCGAGATGCCCAGGGTGTTCAGCATGCTCGACCGGCTGAGCGCGGCGCAGGGCGGCAGCCGGCTCCCCACCTGGCTCGATACGCACCCCAGCCCCGCGAACCGCATCACCGCCATCGGCACACAGATCGCCGCGCTGCCCCAGGACTTCTCCGGCACCGTCGTGAATCGGGACTCGTACGAGCGGCGGCTCGACGGCCTGGTGTTCGGCGTCAATCCGCGCCAGGGCTATTTCGCGGGCAGCCAGTTCTTTCACCCGGACCTGCGGTTCGCGGTGACGTTCCCCGACGGCTGGACCACGAACAACGGGGCGCAGGCGGTGGTGGCGGTCAGCCCGCAGGGAGACGCCGTGGTGGAGCTTTCGCAGGCGCAGGATCAGAGTGCGGACGCCGCCGCCCGCGCCTTCCTGTCACTGCAGGGGATCACCGGCGGCTCTTCCACCCGTGTGAGCCTGAGCGGCGGGCTTGCGGGCGTCGGCACGCCCTTCGTGGCGGCGACCAGCAACGGCAACCTCAGAGGCACCGTCCTGTTCGTGGAGTACGGCGGCGGGGTGTACCGCCTCCTGGGCTACGCCACGGAATCAAGCTGGGCGGCCAACCAGGCGGCGGCGGTGCGCGCGCTGCAGAGCTTCCGGCCGCTGACCGACCTCGCGGTGCTGAACGCGCAACCGCAGCGCGTGACCACCGTGCAGATCAGCCAGCGCACCACGATCGAAGCACTGCTGCGGCAACGGGCTTCGCCCGTGTCCGGTGAGACACTGGCGCTCATCAACCAGGTCGAGTTGCAGACGCCCATCGAGGCAGGCCAGCTCATCAAGTGGATCGTGGGATCACCCTTGCCCAACACCACCGATTCGAGTGGAGGGCCCGAATCAGAGTCTCGAGCGCGAGCCTCCACACGACGTGGCGCGGCGCCCACCGCATTCCACGAGACGACGCAGCATTCTCAGACATCCTCGGACATCAACCAGTGGGAGGGAAGATGCTGTGGACCATAGCTGTAATCCTTATCGTCCTGTGGGTGCTCGGTCTGGTCACGTCGTATACCATGGGGGGGCTCATTCACGTCCTCCTGGTCATCGCGATCGTCGTGATCCTGATCCGTGTCATTCAAGGGCGCCGGATCTAGCGGCGCGTTCGGCGCTGGTCGCCACGAAGCCGGCGGCCGGCCCGGAACGCCCTCCGCGCAACTCGCCCTCTGACGAGCACGAGGGCCGGCGTGCACACCACTCTTTTGACCTGAAACGGAGCACCATTGACCCACCGGGACAACCCACATGAGGACGCCACCGCCCCTCCTTCGACGGAGTCAACCATGCGTATGCAAGATCTGCTCAACCGCCTGCCTCTGGCCGGAATGGTCGCCATCGGGCTGCTCTGCGCAGCCGTGGCGCCGCTCGCGGCTCAGCAAGCTCAACATCTGGCGCCAGCGGCGCAGGTGAGCGCGGCAGAAGCGAGCGCCCCGACACCGAGCGCCACGACGCCGAGCGCCACACTTCCCGGCCCGCGTGCCTCCGCTCCTCGCTTCCAGCTCGAGGGGCCAATCGTCCCGCAGAGCGACGCGCTGCCAAACTCAGCCCCTGTGCCTGCCGGCGGCCATACCATCGTGATTTCGACCCTCGCGCTGGTCCTGGCCGTCATCATCATCACCGTACTGGTCGTGAAGTAGCCCAACCTGATACGCAGGGAACGAGATGGGGCCGCCAGGCGCTTCGCCTGGCGGCCCGCGTTTTTCCAGACCTCGTGGGCAACAAGGGGGAAGCCAGAATGAGCGGACTCAAGATTGGCGCGATCATCCTGATCGTCGCGGGCATCTTCGGCCTGGTATACGGTCAGTTCAGCTACAACAGGAACACCAGCCACATGCGCGTCGGCCCAATGGCGGTCTCCGTCACGGAGCGGCGGACCGTGAACGTCCCGGTCTGGGCGGGCGTAGGAGCGATCGTGGCGGGCTCGGTCGTGCTCCTGGTCCTGGCACGCCAGAAGCGATGACGCTCGTGACTCACCGCTGAGCTGAGGTGGGCCCGTACGGTCTTTCCTCCCTCCACCCGCCTCATCGCTCGTTCCGTGAATCGCGGCTTCCCGGCCGCATGTCCGCGGCGGCGCACCCTTGACGCGTGCCGCCCCGCCGCCGACAACTGATGGCAGCGCGCACTGGGGCGCCTCCTGTCCGCGGCAAGGGAATCCTGCCACCCAGCCGGTCCGTGAAGCAGCCGTCACGGCCTTTCTCCTGCCCCCGCTCAGCGGACCTCGGGCACACGGGAGGAAGGTGGCCATGAGCGAGCAGCTCCCCACTCTATCGCGGCCGCCCCGGCGCACCGTCGATAGTCTCCGCAAGGAAGCCAAGCGATGGCTCGCGGCGCTCCGCGGCGACCCGGCGGCGCGCGAACGCCTCCAGCGTGCGCTCGGCGCGGCCCCCGCGCCGGGCCTGCCATGCGGACTTACGTGCAGCTCGACCTCGGCAAGCGCCGCGTGGGCTCCGAGGGCGAGGCAGAGATCACGCTCGACAATGCGCGCGACCTCGTGGCGCTCGAGCACGGCTTTGAGAGCTGGGACGAGCTGACCGCCTTCACACAAGCCGCCCCGGCGCGCGGCGAAGCCGGTGAGCCTGGCGGCATCCGCCGACGAGCACGAGGAGCCGCGCACCATCGTCGGGTCCCGCGACTGGGACGTCGTGGTCCGCGCCCTGGCCGCCGAGCCGTCGGCCCGCCTCGTGGCCCGCGGGCAGATGACGGACAATGTGCTCGCCGGCGTCGTCGCCATCGAGGCCGTCACGGCACTCGACTTCGGCGGCTCGAAGGCGCTTACCGACGAGGGCCTGCGCGAGCTCGGCAGCCTGCCCGGGCCCAGGCACCTCAATGTGAGCCGCAGCGCGATCACGCTGAACCTCTCGTGGACGCCCTCGGGCGACGGCGCCATTCGCGCGCTCGCGGGCAAGCCGAGTCGCCCAGGACACCACGGCCGGCGACGAGGGCTTCACCGCCCTCGCCCGCTCGCGCACCGCCGAGTGCGGCCGGCCGCGGCATCACGCCCGCGCTGGTGGCGGCGTTCCCGCCGGCCGTGGCGGTATCGGTGGGAGGATAGCGGTCGGGCGCGCGCGCAGCGCCGCCGCGGCGCGGCCCTGGTCGGGTTCCCCTCGCTCGAGGCGGCGAGCTACGGCGCCACGAACGGCAGCCCGGCCGCAGCGGCACGGATCGCATCGAGTACCTGGTGCTCACCGGCGTTGTCGATGAAGCGCTCGTAGTCGAAGACAATGTAGCCGTGCAGCCGCGCGGGGTCCGCCAGGATCAGCACCTTCACGTCGGGGTGGCGCTTGCGCAACGCGCGCGCGAGCCCGGCCGCCCACGTTTCGTTCGCATCGATGAGCACCACGTTCGCCCGCTTCGGCGCCAGCAGCGCCGTGATCTCCTCGATCCGCCCGCCGCCGCAGCCGATCAGCTCCAGCTCCGGCGTCGTGCCGAGGCGGGCGAGCGCCTCCTCAATGCTCTTGGGCAGCCCGACCAGGATGGCTCGGATCGGAATCGTGGCGGCTCCGCGGATGCGAGGTGCTCCAAGAATGCGCAGCCGCGGGCGGCGGAGAATGGATCGTTGGGCGGAAATTCGGATGCAGCGTGCGGGGCGCCAGATCTAGATCCGAGGATCTAACTGACTCCCGCCCGCCGGCGCCGGTGCGCCACGGCGATGGCGGCGGCGCGGCGCGACACGCCGAGCTTCTCGAAGATGTTGTGGACGTGATTCTTGACGGTGGCGACCTCGATGTAGAGGCGGCGACCGATCTCCTTGTTCGAGCAACCCTGCTCGATGAGGTCGAAGACCTCGGCCTCGCGCGAGGTGAGGAGGCTGGCGACGGCGTCGCGGGGCTCGGGATGGTTGCGCAGCGCGGCGAACATGATGGCGCCGAGGCGGGGGGAGCACGGCAGCTCGTCGCGGGCGACGCCGTCGACGACGGCGAGCAGCTCCTCGCCGGTGGCGCTGCGAGGCACGACGCCGCGGGCGCCGGCGCGGGCGCAGGCGACGACGTCGGCCTCGCTCTCGGGGACGCCGAAGGCGATGACGCGAGCCTGGGGCAGGAGGGCGAGGATACGACGCACGACGTCGGTTTCGCAGACGAGGGGGGCATCGGCGAGGACGATGTCGGGGCGGGCATCGGCGAGCCAGGCGAGCTCCCAGTCCTGTCGGCGGCTGCTGCCGACGATGCACAGCGCGGCGCTGGAGCCGAGCGTCTGGGCGAGCGCATCACGGTAGAGGCGGACGCGCGTGACGATGGCGACGGCGAGGGTGCGAGAGGACATGGGCCAGTGGGCCGGGACGGCCGCGGCGTCGTCCGGAGGGTTGGAGAAGCGCCTCTGGACGCCCTGCGCCGAGCGTCCACGCCCGCCGTGAGCAGCAGGCGCTGAAGCCAAAAGATAAGTGCGGCCCGCGCGACCGCAAAGGGCCAGGGCGGAAGGGGGAGGGGGCTTCTGGGCCTAGATCCTACGGTGCATCCAAGTCCCGACCAACGGTTCATTCCGGGGCGGGCGGCCGAGGGGAAGATTAGCGGTGCGTCCGAGCAGCAGGGGTCGGCCAGTCGGTTCCCCGGGCGATCCCATCCGTCGCTTTCGCGGCCGCGCGACGGCCGGTTTCACTCCGGTCGCGCGTGGGCGCGCGTCTCCACCGGCACCCCCGGCAGCGGGCGGGCCGCCGATTCGTTGGTTCCGGATCCAGGCAGCGCGGAGGAAGACATGGCCGAGACGGTGAACTGGACGGTCAGCGTGCAGGTGCCCGCGGGTCCGCGGCTGGCGCAGTCGGGCGCGTTGACAGTGGACGCGTACGACAAGGTGGACGTGTCAGTAGCGGACGGGGACGCGGACCTGGAGGTACAGATCCAGCCCGGCGGCGCGGGGCAGGTGCAGGTGCTGGTGGTGGCGACGGATCGGCCGAGCGCGGACCTGAGCTACAAGGTGAACGACGCGGCGGCGAAGCCGATCACGCTGGACCAGCCCGTCCACGCGTATCTCGGGGCGGGTCCCGTGGCGCTGCTGGATGCGGCCTCGGGGCCGAACAGCCTGTTGTTCACGAACGCGAGCGGCCAGACGGCCGTGATCCAGGTGCTGGTGGGCCGGATGGCGACGGCATGAGGCCGGACCGGACGGAGCCCACGATGCGGAGGAGGGTGGCATGCCGGTGACCGTCACGTTCCCGGGGGTCTACATCGACGAGCTGCCGAGCTCGGTCCGCACGATCAGCGGGGTGAGCACGTCGGTGACGGGGTTCATCGGGCGGGCGCGGCGCGGTCCGGCCGATCGCGCGACCGTGATCCACGGGTTCGCCGACTTCGAGCGCCTCTTCGGCGGGCTGTGGGGGCAGAGCGCGCTGAGCTACGCGGTGCGGCAGTACTTCCTGAATGGCGGCGCGACCGCGGTGATCGTGCGCGTGCACGGCGGGGCGACGGCGGCGTCGCTGGACCTGGGCAACGGCGTGACGCTGGACGCGGCGAACCCGGGCGCGTGGGGCGCCGAGCTGCGGGCGCGGGTCGACCACGCCACGAGCGACCCGTCGGACGCGACGCTGTTCAACCTGTCGGTGAAGGACCTGGGCACCGGCACGGTGGAGGTCCATCGCAACCTGAGCACGGACTCGGCGTCGCCGCGCTTCGCGACGCAGGTGCTGGCGGACGAGTCGTCGCTCGTGGTGGTGACGGCGCTGCCGGGGCAGCCGCCGGAGACACCGGCGCCCGCGGCGGGCGCGACGCCGTTCGAGGACGGCCCGTCCGGCCAGCTCTCGAACGCCATCGTCGCGACGGGCGGCGCGGACGATGCCGGGGCGCTGCCGGACAACGCGGTGCTCGGGGGCGCCGGGCCGCCGAAGACGGGGCTGAACGCCTTCGACGAGACGGAGGACCTGAACCTCCTGGTGGTGCCGCCGTACGATACGACCGGCTTCGACGGGGACGTGAGTGCGCAGGTGCGTACGGCGGCGCTGGTGTACGCGCGGCAGCGGCGCGCGGTGCTGCTCGTGGACCCGCCGAGCGGGTGGAACGACGTGAGCGATCCGACGAGCGGCGGGAGCGGGGTGGACAGCATCGCGTTCGGGCTGGCGCGCGACGCCAACGCGGCGCTGTACTTCCCGCGGGTGCGGGCGCCGGACCCGTTGCAGGACGGGCGGCTGGCGGACTTCGCGCCGAGCGGCGCGGTGGCGGGGGTGATCGCGCGCATCGACGCGGAGCGCGGGGTGTGGAAGGCGGCGGCGGGGACGGAGGCGACGCTGATCGGCGTGAGCGGGCTGAGCGTGGCGCTCACGGACGCGGAGAACGGGCAGCTGAACCCGCAGGGGATCAACTGCCTGCGGGCGCTGCCGGGCGCGGGGCGGGTGGTGTGGGGCGCGCGCACGTTGCGGGGCGCGGACCGCCTGGCGGATCAGTGGAAGTACCTGCCGGTGCGGCGCACGGCGCTGTTCATCGAGGAGAGCCTGTACCGCGGCACGAGCTGGGTGGTGTTCGAGCCGAACGACGAATCGCTCTGGTCGCAGATCCGGCTGAACGTGGGCGCGTTCATGAACAACCTGTTCCGGCAGGGCGCGTTCCAGGGGACCACGCCGCGCGAGGCGTACTTCGTCAAGTGCGACGGCGAGACGACGACGCAGAACGACATCAACCTGGGGATCGTCAACATCCTGGTGGGCTTCGCGCCGCTGAAGCCCGCCGAGTTCGTGATCATCCACATCATGCAGCTGGCCGGTCAGGTGGCCACGTGAGCTCGGGGGGCAGCCCATGCCAAGCTTCAGCGTGAACAGCAGCCGGTTCGACCCGTACAAGAACTTCAAGTTCCGGGTGAAGTGGGACGGCCGCTACGTGGCGGGGATCAGCAAGGTCGGCTCGCTGAAGCGCAGCACGACGCCGATCGAGCACCGCGAGGGCGGCGATCCGAGCATCGTGCGCAAATCGCCGGGGCAGACGAAATACGAGCCGATCACGCTCGAGCGCGGGGTGACGCACGACACCGAGTTCGAGAAGTGGGCGAACAAGGTGTGGAACTTCGGCTCCGGGCTGGGCGCGGAGGTCTCGCTGAAGGATTTCCGCAAGGACATCCTCATCGAGGTCTACAACGAGGCGGGCCAGCTCGCGCTCGCCTACAAGGTGTTCCGCTGCTGGGTCTCCGAGTACCAGGCGCTGCCGGACCTGGATGCGAGCGCCGGCGCCATCGCCATCCAGACGATCAAGCTGGAGAACGAGGGCTGGGAGCGCGACTACGACGTGGCGGAGCCGGCCGAGCCGAGCTTCACCGAGCCGTGATCCATGCCGCTGCCGACCGAGCGCCAGCTGCTCGATCTGTGGGAGCGCGGCTCCGCGGCGCCGTCGGCGGCTCGCGCCGACGCGCTCCTCGCGCTCGCCGCCCCGGAGGCCGCGCCGGAGGCGCTGGCGGCGCTGCCGCTGGGGGAGCGCGAGCGCGCGCTGCTCGAGCTGCGCCGCTCGCTCCTCGGCCCGCGCATGGCCGCGCTCGCCAGTTGCCCGCATTGCGGCGAGCGGCACGATGTCGAATTCGACATCGATCGCCTGCTCGCCGAGTTCTCCGCGCCCGCGCCCGCCGCCGTGCCGCTCCGGCACGGTGACCTCGCGCTGACCCTCCGCCCCCTCACCGTCGGCGACTACCAGGAGGCGGCGCGGCTGTCGGATGCGGCGGCCGTGGCGGATGCGCTGAGCGCGCGCTCCGTCATCGACGCGCACCGCGGCGAGGAGGCGCTCGACGCGGCCGCACTGCCCGCCGACGCCCGCGCCGCGGCGGCGGCCGCGCTCGCGGCGGCGGACCCGCTGTGCCAGCTCACGACCCAGCTCGAGTGCGCCGCGTGCGGCGCGCGCTGGGCCGCCGAGCTGGACACCGCCGCCTACCTCTGGAACGAGCTGCACGCCTGGGCCGGGCGCCTCATGCGCGATGTGCACACCCTCGCCGCGGCGTACGGCTGGACCGAGGACGACGTGCTGCGGCTGAGCCCCTGGCGGCGCGCCGCGTACGTCTCGCTGGCGGGGGGCTGATGGACCTCTTCGGTTCGCTGGCCGGCCGGGCCGCGGGAGAGGCGACGCTGCTGCTGCCCCGCCCCGTTTCCCGCTTCGCGCCGCCGCCGGCGGCTCTGCCGCCGGGGGGCCAGGGGCTGGAGGCGACGCCGCTCGAGGCGGCGCCGGCGCTGGGTGATGCGCGGAGGGCGGCTTCGGGGCCGGCTCGCGCGCCGGCCGCGGCGCCGCTCATGGTAACGGCCGAGCGCCCCCGGAGCCTCGAGCCCGCGCCCGGCGGCCCCGCGCCTGCGGCGGCGCGCCCGCCGGTTGACCTGGCGGCGGAGGCGGGCGGGCGGGGGGCTCCCGGCCGGCGCCGGGTGGCCGGCGAGCCGGCAGCGGGCGGGCTGGAAGCGCGGGAAGTCCCGGACCCGATCGCCGGGACCGGCGATGAGCGGGCCGGCGCCACGGCGGGGCGGAGCGCTCGTCGGGCGCGCCGGGTCGCGCCGGCGAACGCGGACGAGGCCGTGCCGGCGGCGCTGCCCCACGCCGCGCCGCCGATGGCCAGCCCGGCCCCACCCCCCGTGGCGGCTGCGGCCGCGCCGGTGCTGGAGCCAGCCGGCGCGCGGGCCGCTCCGCCGCCGCCGGCGACGCTCCAGCCGGCTGTGCAGGACCGGGCGTCTCCTCGCCGGCCCCGCGGGCCCGGGCGGGAACCCGCGCTCCCGCCGCTGCTCGCCCCGCGGCAGCCGCTACGGCCGGTGGCGGCCGTGCGGGCGCCGGCGAGCGTCGATGCGGAGCGTCGCCTGGCGCCGGCGCAGGGGGAGGAGGCGGCGCCGGTGATCGAGATCACGATCGGGCGCGTGGAGGTGCGGGCGGTCACGGCGGCGGCGCCGAAGGCGGCGCCCGCGCCGGTGCGGCCGAGGGTCTCGCTGGAGGCGTACCTGCGGCGGCGGCCGGGGGCGCGCGAATGACGTCCGCGCTGGGGCTCGGCGCGGTGACAGCGGTGCTGCGGGACCTGCTGATCAACGGCGTGATCGACCACGACCTGGTGGCGAGCGTGGGGGACGTGACGGTGAGCGCGCTGCCGCCGGACCGGATCGACGACTCGCTGCCGGGTACGGCCAGCCAGCTGAACGTGTTCCTCTACGCGGTCACGCCGAACCCGGGGTGGCGCAACGCGGGGCTGCCGGCGCGGACGGCGAACGGGGCGCGCTCGAGCTCGGACCCGCTCGCGCTCGACCTGCACTACCTGGTGACGGCGTTCGGCGCGGCCAACTTCCACGCGGAGATCCTGCTGGGATACGCCATGCAGCTCCTGCACGAGAACCCGGTGCTGACGCGCGAGGCGATCCGCACGGCGCTCGCGCCGCCCTCGCCCGTGCCGGTCCCGGGCGGCTCGGCGCTGCCGCCGACGCTCCAGGCGCTGGGCTCCGCGGAGCTGGCG
This sequence comes from uncultured Gemmatimonadales bacterium, assembly GCA_963708135.1. Lineage (GTDB taxonomy): Bacteria > Gemmatimonadota > Gemmatimonadetes > Longimicrobiales > RSA9. Next base: position 5,328,505 of record OY970192.1, read on the forward strand.
GACCAGCTCGAGCAGATCCGCATCACGCCGGAGACCATCGGGCTGGACGAGATGTGGAAGCTGTGGTCGGGCATGCAGACGCACTACCGGCTGAGCGCCGCGTACGTGGCCACCGCGGTGCTGATCGAGCGGCGCCGCAGCTTCCGCACGGCGCCGCCGGCCATGACGCGCAACGTGGTCGTGCGCGCGGCGAAGCGGCCCGTGGTCCTGAGCATCGAGCCGCAGCTCATCGCGCCCGGCGGCACCCTCACCATCCGCGGCGAGCACCTGCGTGCGGATGACGTGCGGGCGCGCTTCGCGAGCGCGGTGGTTCCGGTCGCGGCCGCCAACGTGCGCCACGACCGCCTGAGCGTGGCCGCGCCCGCCGGGCTGCTCGCGGGGGTGAACACGGTGCAGATCGAGCACCCCGTCGACTTCGGGACGCCGGTCGAGCCGCACACCGGGCTGACATCGAACCTCGGCGCGTTCATCATCACGCCGTCGCTCACGAGTGCTACGCCTATCGCGGCCGTGGTCGGCACGCCGTTCACCATCTCGCTCTCGCCGGACGTCGGGCGCACCCAGCGCGTCGAGCTGGTGCTCGGCGAGCGCACCGTCGCGATCCCCGCCCGGCCGCCGACCGATCCGCCGACCTCGCCGACGCTCGACATCACGCTGCCCCCCGGCACGCCGCCCGCCACGACGCTCTTCCGCGTGCGCATCGACGGCGCGGAGACGCCGCTCCAGCAGGACATCACGGGGCAGTTCACCGGCCCGCTGATCACGGTGTCATGAATACGACCGCGGACTGGCTCGAGGGCAACCGCCGGCAGCTCCTGACCGAGCTGGCGCGCGTGCGCGCCGCGCTCGAGCGCCACGTCGGCGAGGCCGGCGGGGGGGGCGCAGCCCCGAGGGACGCCGCCAGCAGCGGGCCGTTCGATCATGCCGCCGCCGAGGTGGACGCCAGCTTCGCGCTCGAGCTGCTGGCGCAGCGCTTCGGGCTGTCGCCGTTCGAGCGGGACGTGCTGCTGCTGGCGGCCGGTCCCGAGCTTGACGCGCGCTTCCACGGGCTGCTCGCCGCGACCAGCGAGGGCGCCGCCCACCCGACTTTCTCCCTCGCCCTCGCCGCGCTGACCGGCGCGCACTGGAGCGCCTGCACGCCGGCGGGGCCACTGCGCCGCTGGCGCCTGGTCGAGCTCGGCGCCGGCGACACGCTCATGACCTCGCCGCTGCACATCGACGAGCGCGTGCTGCACTACCTGGTCGGCACGCCGCACCCGGACGAGCGGCTGCGCGGCGCGCTCGAGCCCCTGGCGCCGGGCGAGCCGGTGCCGGCCGCGCGCAGCACGCTCGCGGCGGAGCTGGCGGAGCGGTGGTGGCGCCCGGCGGACGGCGGCCGCGGCGATGTGCTGGTGCTGCACGGCGGCGAGCGGGGGCTGCGTCGCCTGCTGGCGACGGCCGTGGCGGCCATTATCGGGATCCAGCTGTTGCGCACGCGCGCGGAGTCGATCCCTTCGGCGCCGGACGAGCGCGTGGACTGGTTCCGGCTGCTCGAACGCGAGTGCGTGCTGAGCGATGCGGCGGCGCTGATCGAGGAAGGGGAGGGGGCGGCGGACGGCGCGGCCGAGCGGGCGCTGACGCACGCCATCGAGACGCTCGGCGTGCCGCTGATCGTGAGCGGCGAGCACCCGCCGGTCGTGCCGGGGCGCGGAATGATCGTGGCGGAGGTGGCGCCGCTCTCGTATCCGGAGCTGCGCGAAGCGTGGACGGCCGCGCTCGGGGAGGACGGCGCGCTCTTGAACGGTACGCTGGAGCGCGTGGCGGGGCAGTTCCGCATGGGGTTGGACGCCATCGCGGCGGTCGGCGCGGCGGTGCGACGGGGGCCGCCGCAGGCGGAGGGGCAGCTCTGGGGGCTGTGCCGCGCGTTCGCGCGCCCGCGCCTGGACGGGCTGGCCCGGCGCATCGGGGCGGCGGCGACGTGGGCGGACCTCGTGCTGCCGGCCCAGCAGCTCGATGTGCTGCGCGCCATCGCGCTGCACGTGCGCCACCGCGTGACGGTGCACCAGCACTGGGGCTTCGCCGACTCGAGCGGCCGCGGCCAGGGCATCACCGCGCTGTTCTCGGGGCCGAGCGGCACGGGGAAGACCATGGCGGCCGAGGTGCTCGCGAACGAGCTCCAGCTCGACCTCTACCGCATCGACCTGAGCCAGGTCGTCAGCAAGTACATCGGTGAGACCGAGAAGAACCTGCGGCGCGTGTTCGACGCGGCGGAGGGCGGCGCGGCGATCCTGCTCTTCGACGAGGCCGACGCGCTGTTCGGCAAGCGCAGCGACGTGAAGGACAGCCACGACCGCTACGCGAACATCGAGGTCGGCTACCTGCTCCAGCGCATGGAGGCGTACCAAGGCCTGGCGATCCTGACCACGAACCACGCCGCCGCCATCGACAGCGCCTTCCTGCGACGGCTCCGCTTCGGCGTGACCTTCCCCTTCCCCGACACCGGCGCCCGGGCCGAGATCTGGCGCCGTGCCTTCCCCGCCGCCGCCCCGACCGACGGCATCGACCCGGCGAGGCTCGCCCGCCTCAGCGTGGCCGGCGGCAACATCCGCAGCATCGCGCTGCACGCCGCCTTCTTCGCCGCGGCCGCCGGCGAGCCCGTCCGCATGCCGCACCTGCTGCGCGCGGCGAGGCTCGAGTACGCGAAGCTGGAGCGGCCGCTGACCGACAGCGAGATCGGAGGGTGGACGTGAGCGGCCCGGCGCGCCTGCGCGTACACATCGGCACGCTGGTGGTCGAGGGCGTGGGCGGGCTCTCGCGCGAGGCGCTCGCCGATGCGCTGCGCCGCGAGCTCGGCCAGCGCCTCGCCGGGGACGGGGCCGCGGCACGGATCTTGGCGCCGGGGCACCGGGAGCGCGTCGACGGCGGCTCGTTCGAGCTGCGGCCTGGCGCCGGCAGCCGCGCCGTTGGCCGGCACATCGCGGCCGCGGTCGAGCGCGGGCTGGGTGCGCCGTGATGGCGCTCCGGCTCCGCGATGGGGGCGTGTTGCAGCGCGCGCCGGTCAGGTCCGCGCGGCCGCCGCTGCCCGCACCGCCGGCGCGCTCGCCGCTGGCGCCGCGCGGCGGCGGGCGCCACGGCATCGGCGAGATGGACCTCGTTGCGCGGGTCGGCGCGGCGCAGTTGGACGGTGCCGCTGCCGCGGTCGAGCTCCTCGGCCAGGTCGGGCCGCAGGGCGGCGGCGGAGAGCGGCAGCCGACGCAGGTCCCGCCGCAGCAGACGCCCACGACCACGCAGACGCTCTCGCCGTACCGCGTTTTCTTCTCGATCGCGCAGGTCTCGAACCCCGCCTGCCGGGTGCCGTCGGGGAGCAACGGCGCGGCGAAGGTGGCGAAGTACCGGGTGGTCGGGCCGACCGGCCCCGCCAGCCGTGTGACCGTGGGCGAGCAGTTCACGGCGCTCGAGGACCCGTACTCCGTGTTCGGAGCGCTGCACCCGAACTCCTACACGACCGATGCGACGGGTGCGTTCGACGACTGCTACAGCGTGGCCACGCGCCAGACGCTGCCCTCCGACTTCCGGCTGAAGGTCGAGCAGAACCATCTGATCGGCGGCCAGGTCGCGAGCAAGCAGCACATCACGTTCACGCCGGGCAACGTGTTCATCTGCGTGTTCGACCGTAGGGGCAACGCGTTCGCCTCGCACTGCCGGCGGTACTGAGATGTGGACCGGCGCCGGAACCAGGATGCACGCCCAACGCGTGGACGGCGACGCCGGCTGGCTGTTGCGCAGACGGCACGGCGGGGGAGCGCCCGGGCGAAAGTCCACGTTCCGCGCGGAGGGGCGGGCCCCACGGCCCGCCCTCGGCGCCGCGATGCCGCGGTGCTCCGGTCACGCTCTCGACGCTGTCGGAATCCAGGGCGACGCGGCTCCCGCTCGCGCCCTGGCGGGAAGCGCCGCCGGGCGGGCGGCACCGGCCGAGGAGCGCACGGCCGCACGCGACGCCGGCGGCATCGTGCTGCGTCGCCAGCTGTCGGAGATCCCGCCGCCGCCACCACCGTATCCGCACTACACGCAGATGTTCTTCGGCGCGGTGCCGGAGAAGATCGGGGAGCTTGAGATCACGTGCGGCGACCTGCGCGAGCGCGGCTTCTGGATCTACTGGAACACGGAGACGCAGCGCGCGTTTCCGGGCGAGGTTTCGATGGGCGAGCCGGCGCCGAGGGGGTGCACGAAGCCGGCGCACATCGAGCTCGGCCCGATGCCGCGCGACCGCGGCTCGATCCTCGTGGCCGGCTGGTTCCACAACCACCCGCCTGTGCGCCCCGGCTGCGAGCAGGTCGAGGTCGGCCCGAGTCAGACGGACAAGCAGACGTCGAAGAACCTGAAGCTCCCCGGCATGGTGCAGGACTTCATGAGGCCCGGTCCGAACACCGACTGCATGCGCGCGCCGCGCGGCACGTACTTCTTCGGCCGCGAACGGCGGGAGGTCTAGCGTGAGCGCGCGCACGCACGCCGCCGCCCCGCCCATGCCGGCGCGCCGGGGCCCCGTCCCCGCCCCCGCCGCACGGGCGAGGACGCCGGTGCTGCGCCGCTGCCCGTGCGGCGGCAAGGCGGAGCACGGCGGCGAGTGCGCCGAGTGCCGGAGAAAGCGCCTGCAGCGCAGGGCGGCCGGCCCGGCGCCGAGCGTCGCGCCCGCGTCCGTGCACGCGGTGCTCGCCTCGCCCGGCGAGCCGCTCGCGCCGGCGTTGCGCGCCCGGCTCGAGCCCCGCCTCGGCCACGACCTCCACCGGGTGCGCGTGCACACGGACGCGCGCGCATCCCGCGCAGCCCGCGATGTGGGCGCGCTGGCGTGGACGGTCGGCAACCGCGTCGCCTTCGGCGCCGGGCAGTTCCGGCCTGGCACCCCCGGCGGCGATCGGCTGCTGCTGCACGAGCTGGCGCACACGCTCCAGGACGGCGGCGGCCCGGTGCCGCGCGAGCTGCCGGTGGGCGGCGTCGATGATGCCGCGGAGCGCGAGGCGGACCGGATCGCGGATGGCGCGGCGGCGCGGGCGGCCGCGGCTTCGCCCCGCGGGCGCGTGCTGCGCCGGCAGCTCGACCCGGTGCTCGAGGCCGAGCTGCCCGAGAGCGCGCGCCACCAGAGCATGGCGGTGCTGCCGGTCTCGGAGGGGCCGCCGCCGGTGCAGATGGACGTGATCCGCCGCTTCCAGCGCTGCCCCTGCCGGGACGTGCCGGAGGCGCGGGACGGGCTGTTCTACGACGTCGCGAAGGACCGTGTGGCCATCGCGTACCGGTACTGCGAGGGGCGCACGACGACCGACGTGTACGCGCAGGCGGAGGGCGATCCCCAGCGGGTGCTGAGCGGCAAGCTGCCGATCACGGGCGCGCGCATCGGCGTCGAGATCAACGTGGCGCCGCATCGCGGCCAGGGCGGCCGCATCATCCTCGAGGCGGTGGGTGAGCGGCCGGACGAGCAGACCGCGCTCGGCGCGCACGTGCTGCTCGTCTACGAGCAGGGCGGCTGGCACATCTTCGCCGATGCCGACTACCGGCGCCGGCTCGGCGACCTGAACGCCGGGCAGGTGCCCGACGACGTTGACATCTCGCTGGGCGGGCAGTGGGGGCGGGTGCGGGCGAGGATCCAGGCGACCGACCTCGCGGGGCCGCGGCCCGGCGTGCGTGTGGAGGGATGCGTTGACCTCGGCATCGGCGCCAGCCTGTGCGGCCACGGGGAGATCGGCGGAGAGTCCGGCGGCGGCGGCGGCATCGGCATCCAGGTTCCGTTCGGCGTGCCGGACCGCCCGCGCCGGGAGCCCTGCTTCCAGTGCTACTGCCCGCCGGCCAAGCCGGTCTACGAGTGCAGCCGCTACACCTTCCCGGGCTTCGAGCAGCAGCCGATCGAGGTCCAGCAGTCGCACGAGTACCGCTACTACTTCCGGCTCGACCGCGCCGACGCGCCCACGGAGGACCTCGCGCTGCGGGCGCAGTCGGACGCGAACCTGGCGGCGCTCCAGCGCGCGGTCGAGGACCGGCACGCGCGCGTCCTCGACGTCGTCGGCTACGCCTCGCCGGAGGCGACGGAGCGGCACAACGCGGACCTCTCGCAGGCGCGCGGGGAGGAGCTGCGGACCATGCTGGCGACGCGGCTCGGCAGCGGCGTCGCGGTGCCGCCGGGGCGCGGCGCCGGAGAGCTGCTGGGCAGCCGCCCCACGGCCAGCCCGTCCAGCCGACTCGGCGATGTCATCACCGAGCACGGCTTCCGCCACGCGGAGGACCTGACCTTCCTGCTCCTCGGCGATGAGATCCCCAACCGCGAGCTCAGGGCGCAGTTCCTCTCTCTCTTCCATGCGCTGCCCGACCCCACCGACCGGCTGACGCTCTTCGGCCTGACGGATGCGGACCCGATCGCCCCGCGCGTGCTCGCCGCGGTGAACCAGTTCGTCGCCTCGCGCGGCCGCGGACCCCGCCCGTGGGAGCGCATCTTCCGCCTGCTGCGCGTGGGCGTGGCCCGGCTCACGTGGACGGAGCCCGGCACCATGGAGGTGCCGGTCGGCTCGAAGCACGAGCGCGTCACCGGCGCGGAGTGCGACCGCTACGCGCGCCAGGCGGAGGACGAGCACCGCTTCCCGCACATCGACCCGCGCGACCTGGTCCCGCACGTCTCGGCGCATGACCGCAACGACGAGTGTCGCTTCGAGCCCGACGCGGCCGACCGCCGCGACTGCGACTACACCGTGCCGCCCACGTTGCGGCGCAACACGCCCGTGACGCCGCCCGCGCGCGCGCCGCGGCGCTTCTGAGGAGAGGCCCACGCGATGACCAGCTTCCCGCGATCGCCGCGCGTGCAGAAGGGCGCGCTCATCGGCCTCGACCCGTTCAATCCGGTCGCCAGCGTGATCGTCTTCCAGTACAACCCGGAGACCATGACGCGCACGCTGTCGGCACGCGCCACGGCGGGCGAGGGCGACGCGAGCGAGGCGCTGCGGCTGAAGGGCCCGCCGGAGGAGACCATCGACCTGAGCGTCGAGATCGATGCCACGGACCAGCTCGAGCAGGCGCAGTTCCCGGCCACGACGTTCGGCGTCTCGCCGACGCTCGCATCGCTCGAGATGCTGCTCTACCCGAAGTCGGCGCTGGTCATCGCGAACGCGGTGCTCACGGCCGCGGGCATCATCGAGGTCATCCCGCCCGAGGCGCCGCTCACGGTGCTGGTGTGGGGCCCCTCGCGCATCCTGCCGGTGCGCGTGACCCGCCTCACCATCGCGGAGGAAGCGTACGACCCGAATCTGAACCCGATCCGCGCGAAGGTCGACCTCGGGCTGAAGGTGCTCTCCTACTATGACCTCGGCCTGCTCAGCGCGGGCGGCGCGCTGTTCATGGCGCACCAGGTCATCAAGGAGGTCATGGCGACCATCGGCGGCGCGGCCGCCATCGGCGCGAGCCTGTCCGTCTCGGGCAGCGTGAGCGCGGGGAGCTGAGGCGATGACGGATCCGGCGAGCCGCTACAACGGCATCGAGGAGGCGGAGCTGACGCTCCCCGACGGTGAGGGCGGGACGCGCCCCGTGCGTTACCTGCGGCGTCGCTTCCTGCCGCAGCCGGACCAGCTCGTCACGGCGGTCGAGCACCGCGTCGTGCAGGGCGACCGGCTCGACAATCTGAGCACGCGCTACCTCGGCGACCCGCTCGCCTGGTGGCGCGTGGCCGACGCCAACCTCGAGCTCCAGCCCGAGGCGCTCACCGACACGGCCGGCCGGCGCATCCGCGTCGCGCTGCCGCAGATCTGACCGTGCTCGAGAGCATCCTCGGCGTCCGGCTGGTCCTGCTCATCGGCAGGAGCGTCCCGCTGCCCGCGTCGTACGACGTGACCAACGCGCTATCCAGCGTCGAGGTGCACAACGACACCGGCGGCGATGGTGACGGCTTCCAGCTCACGTTCACGCTCGGCAAGGACAAGGGGGTCGAGTACGGCCTCCTCGCCAGCGGGGCGCTCGACCCGTTCAGCCGCGTGATCCTCGGCGTGCTGCTCGGCGCCACGCCGGAGGTGCTGATCGACGGCATCATCACGCACCACGAGGTCACGCCCAGCGACACGCCCGGCGGCTCGACGCTCACCGTGAGCGGCCGCGACGTGAGCATCATGCTCGACCTCGAGGAGAAGGACGAGCCGTACCCGAATCAGCCCGACTTCGTCATCGTGAACCGCCTGCTCGCGAGCTACCTGCAGTACGGCATCGTGCCCGCCGTCCTGCCCACGACGGATGTGCCGATCATGCTCCAGCGCATCCCGCGCCAGTCGGAGACGGACCTGCGCTTCATCGAGCGCATGGCGCAGCGCAACGGCTACGTCTTCTACATCGAGCCGCTCACCTTCGGCGCGAGCACCGCCTATTTCGGCCCGGAGAACCGCCTCTCGCTGCCGCAGCCCGCGCTCTCGCAGAACCTCGGCGACGCCACCAACGTGCGCCGCCTCGGCTTCACCAACGATGCGCTGGCGCCGGTGTCCACGTCCGGCACCATGCTCGAGCCGATCACCAAGACGGCGATCCCGGTGCCCTCGCTGCCGAGCCTGCGCGTGCCGCCCCTGTCCGCGAGGCCCGTCGAGGCGAGGCGGAAGGTGCGCCTGCGCCAGGCGGCCAACCAGAGCCCCGCGCAGGCCGCGGCCGGCGCCATCGCGCGCGTCAGCAACGCGCCCGACGCGGTGACCGGCACCGGCGAGCTCGAGAGCGTGCGCTACGGCCACGTGCTGCGCGCCCGCCGGCTGGTGGGGGTGCGGGGCGCGGGGCTCAGCTACGACGGGTTCTACTACGTGCGGCGCGTCAGTCATCAGATCCAGCGCGGCAGCTACACGCAGAGCTTCACCCTCAGCCGTGAAGGGACGATGACGCTGACGCCGGTGGTGGTGCCGTGAGCGGGCCGTTCTGGGGCAAGTACCGCGGCACCGTGACGAGCATCTCGGACCCGCTGATGGTCGGGCGCATCCAGGCGCAGGTGCCGGACGTGCTCGGCGACCAGGACTCCGGCTGGGCCATGCCGTGCGCGCCCTTCGGCGGCTCGGGCATGGGTTTCTTCGCGCTGCCGGCGGTGGGCGGCGGCGTGTGGATCGAGTTCGAGCACGGCGACCCGGACTACCCGATCTGGGTCGGCTCGTGGTTCGGCTCCGTGGCCGAGGTGCCGCCCATCCTCCTCGCGCCGCCGTACAGGAAGCTGCTGATCAAGACCGAAGGCGGGAACAGCATCCTGCTCGATGACACGCCCGGCATCGGCGGCATCACGCTCGAGACCGCGTCCGGCCAGAAGGTCTCGCTCACGCCGCTCGGCATCGAGATCGACAACGGGCTGGGCGGCAAGATCACCATGCAGGGGCCGCAGGTCTCCGTGAACGAGGGCGCGCTGGAGGTGGTGTGATGCCCGGCTTCGTGCTGCATCAGGGCGCCGTGGTGAGCTGCATGCACGCCGGGCCCGCCATGCCCACGGCGCCGAACCCGCGCGTCCGTGTCGGCGGCCAGCCCGTGGCCACCGCCGGCGCGCCGTGGATCGTGACCGGCTGCCCGTTCGTGCCCCCCGGCGGCACCGGCCCGTGCGTGACCGCGCAGTTCATCACCTTCGCGGGGCGGGTGCGCGCCGGCGGCATGCCCGTGCTGCTCCAGGACAGCCAGGCGACGTGCGTCCCGACCGGCACCGGCGTGCTCGTGCTCATGACCCAGCTCCGGGTGCGCGCGCAATGACGCACCTCACCTTCCCCTACCGGATCGACGCGCGCGGCCGCTCCGCCGAGGCCGGCGACGAGGACTGGATCCGCGACCTCATCGAGCAGGTGCTCTTCACCGCGCCCGGGGAGCGCGTGAACCGGCCCACGTTCGGCTGTGGCCTGCTGCGCGCGGTGTTCGCGCCCAACAGCGATGCGCTCGCCACCACCGCGCAGCTCTCCGTGCAGAGCTCGCTCCAGCAGTGGCTCGGCGAGCTGATCGTCGTCGAGGCCGTGACCGTGCGCCACCAGGACGCCGCGCTCGAGGTGAGCGTGCAGTACTCGAGCCGCCGCACCCAGGAGCGCCAGGTGGCCCTCTTCAACCGGCCCGCGCCATGAGCCTCGTCTTCCGCTGCTGCGACGACGAGCGCCGCGCGGCCGTGGCGCGCCACGGCACGCTGAACGGCATCGACTGGCTCGAGGTCGTCGATCACGACGCGCCCGTGGAGGCCGACCGCCAGCGCTTCCTGCGCGTCCACTTCATCAAGGCGCCCGGCGGGCTCGCGGTCGCGCCGGCCAACGTGAGGATCGCCGGCGGCGAGCGCATCCGCGACGTCGCCGTGGTGGGCACCTCCTTCGATGGCGACGTCCTCGTGGTCGAGGTCGCCGTGCCCGGAGATTTCTCGCAGTACACGCTGCGCCTGGTGGATGCGACCGACGCGACGCAGCCGCTCGCCGGCATGGACCCGGTGCTGGCGGCGATCGGCTTCTCGTTCAAGGTCGAGTGCGAGAGCCCCTTCGATTGCCCGCGGCCGGCGCAGTGCCCGCCCGAGCCGATGGCCGGACCCGAGATCGACTACCTCGCCCGCGACTTCCCCGCGTTGCGCCAGCTCGTGCTCGACCGGCTCAGCACGATCTACCCCGCGTGGACCGACCGGAACCCCGCCGACCTCGGCGTCGCGCTGGTCGAGCTCCTCGCCTACGTCGGCGACCGGCTCGGCTACGAGCAGGACGCCATCGCGACCGAGGCGTACATCGGTAGCGCGCGCCGGCGCGTCTCCGTGCGCCGCCACGCCCGCCTCATCGACTACCGCATGCACGACGGCTGCAACGCGCGCACGTGGCTGCACGTCGAGGCCGGCGCCGACGGCGTGGCGCTGGCGCGCGGCACGCGCTGCCTGACCGCGCTGTCGCACACGCCGCCCCGCCTGCCGCCGACCGCGCTCGCCGACCTGCTCGCGCGCCGGCCGAAGCCGCTCGTCTTCGAGACCATGCACGGCGCTCGGCTGTTCACCGACCAGAACGAGATGCGCTTCTACACCTGGGGCGGCACGCGCTGCTGCCTGCCGCGCGGCGCGACGCGCGCCACGCTCGCCGGGCACGTGACGAGCCTCACGCTCGCGGAGCCGGACGAGCTGGTGCTCGTGCTCGAGGAGGTGAAGGGCGCGGCCACCGGCGACCCCGAGGACGCGGACCCGACGCGCCGCTGGGCCGTGCGGCTCACGCGCGTCACGCTGGCGGAGGACCCGCTCGGCGGCCAGCTCGAGGCCGACCCGCTGCTGCGCAGCGACGCGCCCGTCGAGATCACCGAGATCGAGTGGCGCGCCGAGGACGCGCTCCCCTTCCCGCTGTGCGTCAGCGCCGAGAGCGACGGCACGCTCGTCAAGGACGTCGCGGTGGCGAGAGGCAACATCGTGCTCGCGGACCACGGCCTCACCGGCGCGCCGGTCGACCTCGATCCCCGGGTGCCCGCGGCGCGCGTGGCGGTCGCGGTGGGCGGCGTCGCCTTCTGCGAGGAGCCGCCCCGCACCCTCCTCCCCCAACGCTTCACGCCGGCGCTGCCGGCGCTGCCCCTGACCATGGCCGCGCCGTACGACCACGAGGACCCGCCGCCCGCGAGCGCCACGCTGCGCCAGGACCCGGCCGCCGCGCTCGGCGAGATCACGCTGCGCACCGGCGCCGATCCGCTGCTCCCGGTCTGGCGCCCCGTCGCCGACCTGCTCGCGGCCGGCGCCACCAGCGAGGCGTTCGCCATCGAGCTCGAGGAGGGTGGCACCACCACCCTGCGCTTCGGCGACGGTGTGCACGGCCGGCGCCCTCCCGATGGCGTAGCGTTCGCGGCGACGTACCGCGCGGGGACCGGGGGCGGCGGCAATGTCGGCGCGGAGTCGATCGCCCACATCCTGAGCGCGGACTCCGGCGTCCTCGGCGTGCGCAACCCGCTTCCCGCCGTGGGCGGCACCGAGCCGGAGTCGAAGGAGCACGCGCGCGTGCTGGCGCCGGCGGCGTTCCGCACGCGCGAGCGGGCGGTCACGCCGGCCGACTACGCGGACGCGGCGCAGGGCGCCGGCGGCATCCAGCGCGCGCGCGCCACTCCGCGCTGGACGGGGAGCTGGCTGACCATGGCGGTGACGGTCAACCCGGAGGGCGGCGAGGTGCTGGAGTCGGGCGTCCGCGAGGGCGTCGCGCGGCGGCTCGAGCGCTACCGGATGGCGGCCGTCAACGTCGAGGTCCGCGAGCCGCGCTACGTGCCGCTCGAGATCGCGCTCACCATCTGCGTCGACGCGGACCACGTGCGCGCCGACGTCGAGCAGGCGCTCGTCCAGCGGCTCGGCAGCGGACGGCTGCCCGACGGCAGCCGCGCACTCTTCCACCCGGACAACTTCACGTTCGGCCAGCCGATCTGGCTGAGCCAGGTCTACGCCGCGGCCCGCAGCGTCGCCGGTGTGGCGTCCGTCGATATCACCGCGTTCCGCCGCCAGGGCGACGGCGGCACCGCCGACCTCGACGCGGGCCGCATCAGGCTCGGCTCCCTCGAGCTGCCGCGCCTCGCCAACGACCCCAGCTTCCCGGAGCGCGGCGCTCTCCAGCTGACCATGCAGGGGGGCAAGTGAGCGCCGGCCCCGCCACCTGCGGCTGCTGCGGCGGCCTCGCCCTCTCGACGCCCCTGCCGATCGAGAACCGCCCCGGCCTCTCCGCCGTGGCGTATCGCATCGGCACGCACCCCGCCTTCAAGGCCAGCCTGCTGGCGCGCCTCGCCGAGTCCGACCACCCGGCGCTCCAGCGCCTCGCCACGCGCGAGGACGACGACTTCGCCATCGCGCTGTGCGACGGCTGGGCCACGATCGCCAATGTGCTCACCTTCTACCAGGAGCGCATCGCCAACGAGAGCTGGCTGCGCACCGCCACCGAGCGTCGCTCCGTCCGCGAGCTCGCCCGCCTCATCGACTACGCGCTGCGCCCCGGCGTCGCGGCGAGCACCACCCTCGCCTTCACCATCGAGAGCGCCGCCGGCGCGCCCGAGGAGACGCTCGTCCCGCGCGGCACGAAGATCATGAGCGTGCCCGGTCCCGGCGAGGTGCCGCAGACGTTCGAGACGACGGCGGACCTCACCGCGCGCGGCGCGTGGAACCTGCTCCGCGCCCTCAGCACCAGACCCGGCGAGATCGCGGCCGGTGACGTAACCGCCGCCATCGCCGGCGTCGGCACCGGCCTCGCCGTCGGCGACCGCGTGCTCTTCCTCGGCGCCGGCCGGCAGGCCAGCGCCACCAGCAGCGACTGGCAGGTCCGCACGCTGACCGACGTCCACGTCGACCGCGACCTCGGCCAGACCATCCTCACGTGGGCCGACCCGCTCCCCGCGCTCGCTGCGCCGGTCGAGGTCCGCCCGCTCGCCGTGCGCAGCGGCCTCTTCGGCGCCGCCGCGCCGGACCCGCGCAGCCTCGCCGAGCAGACGCACACCGCCTACGCCGCCGACATCGTGTCTTCCCCCGCCGGCGCGCCGCTCGACTGGACGTTCGCGCTCGACTCGCCGCACATCTACCTCGACACCGCGCTGCCCTCCATCCTCGCCGGCGCGCGGGTGCTGCTCGAGAACGAGGGCGGCACCACCCGCCTCTACGACGTAACCGCCGCGCGCACGCTGGGCCGCAGCGCGTACACGCTCTCGCTGCGCGCGACGCGCCTCTCCGTCACGCCGGCCACCGACCTCGACCTCTACCACGGCACGGACCTGCGCGGCTCGAGCGCCTTCGTCGCCGGCGCCGCGCTGCCGCTCGCGCAGCTGCCGCGCACCGATCCGGCGGAGCTGAGTGCGATCGTGCTCGACCGCGTCGTCGATCTCCCCGTCGGGCGGCTGCTCCTCGTGCAGGGGACCGACGCGGCCACGGGCGAGGAGGCCGGCGAGACGGTGACCCTGCAGGCGGTCGAGCCGTGGGGCGCCACGTCCAGGATCCTGCTCGCGTCCAACCTGAGGCACGCCTACCTGCCGCAGACGGTCACGATCCTCGGCAACGTCGCGCCCGCCACGCACGGCGAGACGGTGCGCGAGGCCGTCGGCGGCGGCGATGCATCGAAGCCGTTTCAGCGCATGCGCCTCAGGCAGGCGCCACTGACCTACGTGCCCGCCCGCACGGCGAGCGGCGCCGCGTCCACGCTCGAGCTGCGCGTGAACGGGCTGCTGTGGAAGGAGGTGCGCTCGCTGTACGAGGCCGGCCCGCGCGACCGCGTCTACACCGCGCGCCAGCAGGAGGACGGCTCGACCGTCGTCGAGTTCGGTGATGGGGTGAACGGCGCGCGCCCGCCGACGGGGCGCGAGAACGTGACGGCGGCGTACCGGAAGGGGACGGGCCTCGATGGGCTGCTCGCGTCCGGGCAGCTCAGCCAGCTCATCACGCGGCCGCTCGGCGCGAAGGCCGTGGCCAACCCGTTCGCCACCGAGGGCGCCGAGGCGCCCGAGACCGTGGCTGCCGCGCGCGCCAACTGCACGCTCACCATCCACACCCTCGACCGCGTCGTCTCGCTCCAGGACTACGAGGACTTCGCGCGCGCCTATGGCGGCATCGCCAAGGCGCTGGCCACCTGGTTCTGGAACGGCAAGCGACGCGGCGTGTTCCTGACCGTCGCGGGCGCCGACGGCCAGGCGATCGGTGACGGCGCGGAGCTGCGCGCCAACCTCATCGGCGCGCTGCGCGACGCCGGCGACCCGCGCGTGCCCGTCGACGTCCGGAGCTACGTCGACCGCCGCTTCGGCGCGCGCATCACCGTGGCCACCGCCGCCGACCGCGTGCGCGAGACCGTGCTCGACGCCGTGCGCGCTGCCGTGCTCGAGCGCTTCGGCTTCGAGGCCCGCGCGCTCGGGCAGCCCGTCACCATCGACGGCGTGCTCGCCGCCGTGCAGCGGGTCAACGGCGTCGTCGCGGCGAACATCACGCGCCTGAATTACGGCGCGCTCCCTGACATCGCGCCCCGCCTCGTCGCGGCCGGCCCCATCGTGAGCGGCGGCACGCCGACGGGCGCCGAGCTGCTGAGCGTCAACCCCGCGGCCTTCGAGCTGGGGGACCTGGCATGACGACCTTCGACCGCGAGCGCCTGCTCACGCTGCTCCCTGCCGTCTACCGTCTGCGCGACGCGGAGCAGGACGGCTACGACCCGCTGCGCGGCGGGCCGCTCGAGGCGCTGCTCGGCATCCTGGCGGAGGAGATCGCGGGCGTCGAGGAGAACATCGCGCAGCTCTACGACGACCAGTTCATCGAGACGTGCGCCGACTGGGTCGTGCCCTACATCGGCGACCTCGTCGGGGACCGCACGCTGCCCCTCGCGAGCGCCGCCACCCGCTTCGGGACCGCGCGCGCCGAGGTGGCCAACACCATCCGCTACCGCCGCGCCAAGGGTACCGCCGCGATCCTCGAGCTGCTCGCCCGCGACGTGACCGGCTGGCCTGCGCACCTCGTCGAGTACTTCCGGCTGCTCGTCACGACCCAGCACCTGAACCACGTGCGCCCCGCCGTCATCGCGCCCGACCTGCGCCGCAGCCCGGACATCGAGCGCATCGGCGGCGCGTTCGACCCCGTCGCCCGTACGCTCGACGTGCGCCGCATCGCCTCCGGCCGCGGGCGTTACGACATCCCGAACATCGGCATCGTGCTCTGGCGCCTCGCCCCCTACGACGTCGAGTCCGCCGTGCCGAGCCCCGATGCGTCCGCGCCCGACCGCAACTTCCACTTCGACCCCGTCGGGCTCGACGTGCCGCTCTTCAACCCGCCGCGCGTACAGGCCGACGAGCGCGACCCCGTAACCGACCTGAACGTGCCCGACCCGCTGCGGCGCCGGCCGCTGGCACGCGAGCTGAACGCCCGCCGCGCCGCGCTCGTGAACGGCGACGACATCCGCGCCCGCTTCTTCGCGCAGGACGCGCCCTTCGCCGTCTCCGTCGGCGGCGTGCGCGTGCCCGACGACCAGGTGCTGATCTGCGACCTGTTCAACCTGGCGCGCCATCCCCGCCACCCGCGACTACCTGCGCCGCAGCGACGTCACCATGGTGCCGCGCGCCATCGGCGCCGCCGTCGACCCGGAGCTCGGCCGCTTCGCGTTCCCCGCCGCCGTCAACCCCGAGGACGTACGCGTCTCCTACACGTACGCCTTCCCCGCCGACCTCGGCGGCGGGCCGTACGACCGGACGGCATCCATCGTGGAATGGCTCGACCCGGTCGCTCGCCCGGTCGATTTCCAGGTCGGCGTGAGCGCCGATCCCGCCGAGGTCGGAAGTTCCAGCCCGCCCGACAGCATCGTGGTCGACACGGTGGCCGCGGCGCTCGCCGAGTGGAAGACGCACGTCGCCGCGAACCCGGGCGCGTTCGGTGTCATCGCCATCATGGACAGCGCCACGTACGGCGAGGTGCTGACCGGCACCGACCGCGTCGAGGTCCCCGCCGGCGCGCGCCTCGCCATCGTCGCCGCGGGCTGGCCGCGCTTCGATGCCGCGGGACCCGGCGGCCCGTTCCGCCCGCGCGCCGGGCTGACCGCCAGCGGGCTGCGCCCGCATCTGCGCGGCGCCGTCTCCATCTGCGGCACCCCCGCGCCCGACGAGGTGCTGCCCGACGGCTCGACCCGCCGGCGCCTGCCAGGTGAGTTGATCCTCGATGGGCTGCTCGTGGAGGGGGACGTGCGCGTGCTGGTCGGCAGCCTCGGCCGGCTCGAGATCTGCCACACCACGCTCGTGCCCGGCGCCGGCACCTTCGCCGTGAACGGCTCCGTGCAGCCGGACCTCCAGAACGCCCAGCTGGCGGTCGTGCTCGAGCACGCCATCGCCGGCGCGCTGACGCTGCCGGACTCGGTCCCCTCGCTCGTGATCGGCCGGTCCATCGTGGACGGCCCCGTCGCCGCGCCCGGCGCGCACCTCGAGGTCGAGGCCGCCACGCTGCTCGAGACGGTCGATGCGCTCGAGCTCGACGCGAGCGACGCACTGTTCGCCGAGCCGGTCACCGTCACGCGCCGGCAGAGCGGCTGCGTGCGCTACTCCTTCGTGCCGTCCGGCTCCGGCACGCCGCGCCGCTTCCGCTGCCAGCCGGACCTGGCGGTGAGCGGGCTCGCGGATCCCGCGCTGGCGGCGGAGACGCGCCGTCGCCTCGTGCCGACGTTCACCTCGCTGACCTATGGACAGCCGGCGTACGCGCGGCTCGCGCGGCGCTGTGCGGTCGAGATCCGGACAGGCGCCGACGATGGCGCGGAGATGGGTGCGTTCAACCTGGTGAAGCAGCCTCCCCGTGAGGCCAACCTGCGGCTGCGGCTGCGCGAGCATCTTCGCGTCGGGCTCGAGGCCGGGTTTTTCTACCAGACCTGAAGCTCGCGGCTTCGGAGGTTGTCATGAAGGGCGATTTCAGCCGGCTCACGTACGATCGCGCCAAACGCTACACCGCCGTGCTCCAGCAGCAGGGCCGCGTCCTGAGCGATGCGGACTGGAACGAGGCCGAGGCCATCGAGGGCGGCCGCATCGAGCAGCTCGCCGCCGAGACCATCGGCCCGACCGGCGCGCCCAGGGCCGATGCCGGCTTCGGCATCACCCCCGCTGGCGGCGACTTCGCGATCGGCCACGGCCGCTACTGGGTCAACGGCATCGCGTGCGCGAACCCCGCCGACACGACCTACTCCGCGCAGCCCGACTTCCCGGCAGCCACCCTGCCGCCGCCCGAGGGCGCCGGGCTCTACATCGCGTACCTCAATGTCTGGCACCGCCACATCACCGCGCTCGACGACCCGGAGATCCGCGAGCCCGCCCTCGGCGGCCCCGACACGACCACCCGCCTGCGCACCGTCGCGCAGGTCCGCCTCATGCGCCTCGGCGATGCCGATGCCGGCGCCACCTGCGAGGCGACGCTGCCTCTCTGGCGCGCCGCGCTCGACCAGCCGCGCGGCACCCTCACCGCCCGCCTCGGGCCGACGAGCGCGAACCCCGACCCCTGCGAGCTGCCCCCCGGCGCCGGCTTCCGCGGCCTCGAGAACCAGCTCTACCGCGTCGAGGTCCACGAGGGCGCCGAGACCCTCGCCAGCGCGCGCTTCAAGTGGTCCCGCGACAATGGGACCGTGCTCGCCGACATCACGCAGTTCGACGCCACCGGCGTCTTCGTCAACGACCTCGGCCCCGACGACGTGCTCGGCTTCGCGCCCGGCCAGTGGGCCGAGATCGTCAACGAGCGCTCCGAGCTGCTCGCCGGACGTGGCCAGCTCGTGCAGCTCGGCGCCGTGAACCCCGACACGCTGCGCATCGAGATCGTCGGCGCGCTCACCGCCGTGCCGCTCGACCGCAAGCCCAGGCTCCGCCGCTGGGACCAGACCGGCACCGCCGCCACCGGCGATGGCGTCGCCGCCGCGCTGCTCGCCCCCGCGAACACCGAGTTGGGCCTCGTGCTCGAGGACGGCGTCGAGGTCGTGCTCACCGACGGCGTCTACCGCGACGGCGACTTCTGGCTGATCCCCGCCCGCACCGCGCTCGGCGGCTCGACCGGCTCCCTCGACTGGCCGAGCGATCCCGGCACCAGTGATCCGCTGCCGCAGGAGCCGCACGGCATCGAGCACCACTACGCGCCGCTCGCCGTGGTCAGCTTCGACGGCGCCGACTTCTTCCCTGCCGACCCGCCGGACTGCCGCCAGTTCTTCCCCTCCCTCACCACCCTCGCGGCGTCCGACGTCTCCTTCGACGACGCCGTCTGCGCGCTCGACGGCGCCACCACCGTGCAGGAGGCGCTCGACGCGCTGTGCGGCATCGCCAACCACGACGACCTGCGCCTCCACAACCGCATGCTGCACGGCTCCGGCGTGGTGTGCGGGCTCAAGGTGGTGTGCAACGCGGACCGAACGCAGGTGCGCGTGAGGGAGGGGTACGCCCTCGACTGCGAGGGGTACGGCGTCAGCGTGGCGGCGCCCGGCCCCCTCGTCGACGTGGTCGCCACGGCCGAGACCATGCAGCTCCTCGACGGCGCCGGCGCGGGCGAGGTGCTGGTGGCGCTCGCGCGCGATCCCGCCACCGGCGACCCCGTGCTCACCATCGAGCCCTACCAGGCGCAGACGCTGTGGGAGGAGGTCCTCGAGGGATCGCTCCTCAAGGACTACTACGACAATGCCATCAAGGGGCTGATCGACTTCTTCAGGAACGAGCTCTTCCCCGTCGCGACCTCGGGCGTGCCCGTGCCCGAGCGCAACCGCCGCCTCATCGCGGTGCTCAACCTCATCATCCAGCTCGTCAACCCGTCCAGCGGCCGCTACGTCTTCCTCTCGCGTGCCGAGCACGACCTGCTGCGCGGCTTCTACGACCGGCTCAAGGACCTCATCCGCAGCGACACCTTCTGCGGCCTCTTCGACCTCGACCACGACTTCCCGGATTACCCCTACCCGGCGCCCGACCCCGAGGGGATCCGCACCGCGTTCGGCCTCATCCGCCTCCACCACCGCCTGAAGCTGCACCCCACGCGCAACTGGGCCTACACCTGCGGCACCGGCAACGCCATCAACGTGTTCGACATCGACACCGGCGAGATGATCGCGGACCTCGTCTTCCCGGCCAACGTGCAGCTCGACGTGCAGGACGTCGCCGTCTCGAGCGACGGCTCGACGCTCCACGCCGTCGCCATCCTCCAGGGCGCCTCGCCGCGAGACGCCGTCTTCGCCCGCGCCTCTATCGCGGCGGACGGCACCCACACCTGGGACCCGAAGACCACCAACGTCTGCGACTACGAGTTCGTCGCCCTCGCCACCAGCGCACTCAAGCCCGGCCGCCTCCTCGCCCTCGCCCGCAGCCGCGGCCTCTACGACCTCGACCCGAGCGCCATCTCCCCCGTGCCCGGCGTCGCCGTGCCCTCCTTCAATGCGACCGGGCTGCTCGCCCTCTCCGCCGACGGCCACTTCGCCTTCGCCGCCGAGAGCACCGCCGCCGCGGTCGGCAGCATCGTCGCCGACTTCACCCGCCTGCGCCGCATCGACCTGACCGCGATGGCCGCCGCGCCCGTGTTCTACAACGTCGCCGGCACCGACCTCGAGAACGACGCGCTGCTCGACGGCACCACCCTCTGGGTCACCGGCGATCCGCAGCCCGGCCAGACCAAGACCCTCTGGTCCCTCGACATGAACACCGCCGCGCAGGTGCACCCGCCCACGGACCTGCTCGTCGACACCCTCAACCGCCTCGCCGCCGTGCCCGCGCACGATGCGCTGCTCGTCACCCTCGCCGACCGCTACCTCGCGCACCGGTTCCAGCTCAGCAACGCCGCGGCGACGGCGACCTTCCGCGTGCCGCTCCAGATCATGCCGCTCGACCTCGCCACCGCGGCCGACGGGACGACCGTCGTCGCGGCCAATTTCGCGAGCAGCACGCTCAACCTCATCGACACCGACTTCGTCCTCGCCGGCGCGCCGCCGCCGTCCTACACGATCGATCCGCCATCCTCGCTGCGGCAGTACCGGGAGGACATCCTCGTGGCCTTCGGCGACTTGCTCGGCCACCTGCTGTTCTACCTGAAGGACAGGTTCTGCGATCAGTTCCTGATCGAGTGCCCCACCTGCGGCAGGGACGAGCGGGTGATCCTCGGCGCCGTGCAGATCAAGGGGCGCAAGGTGTACAAAATCTGCAACTTCACGAAGCGCCACTATGTGAAGTCGTTCGACACCTACGGGTACTGGCTGTCAACCGTGCCCGTGATCCCGCTCGCGAAGCGCCTGTTCGCGCGCTTCTGCTGCTGGGTCTTCTAGCTTCCGCGAGAGAGGGCGCCATGGCCGAATTCGAGATCGTCGGCACCGTCGTCGAGCGCGGCACGCAGCACGGCGTGCAGGGGCTGCGCGTCGAGGCGTGGGACCGCGACACGAAGTACCACGACATGCTCGGCTCCACCATCACCGACGGCGCGGGCCGCTTCCAGATCCGCTTCACCGACCAGTACTTCGGGGACTCCGCGCCCGACCGGCTGCCCGACGTCTTCTTCCGCGTGTTCCGCGACGAGACGCTG
Source organism: uncultured Gemmatimonadales bacterium (assembly GCA_963708135.1). Classification (GTDB taxonomy): domain Bacteria; phylum Gemmatimonadota; class Gemmatimonadetes; order Longimicrobiales; family RSA9. The sequence continues at coordinate 5,349,440 of OY970192.1, forward strand.
GTGCTGAGCACGCAGGATCATCCGATGGAGAACCAGCCTGGGCCCGTGATACGCGTGCCCCTCGAGATCGACCCCCTGGTCGAGCCCCAAGCCGCCGCTGACCGCGTCAGCACCCTCACCACCATGAAGGCCGTCACCTTCTTCCGCACCTCCGATTTCCGCGGCGTCGGCCGCGAGGCCAACGACCGCGTGCGCAGCGCCGGCAGCCTCCTCGGCACCATGCTCGCCAACGGCTTCCGCCAGTGGGACTGGCAGCCGATCCAGGCCTCGGCCGTCCGGAAGTCCGACGTGGTCGGCCAGGACACCGAGACCGCCCAGGCCCGCCTCGCCCAGCGGCAAATCGAGGTGGCCGCCGTCGAGCCGTTCAGCCCCACGCTCAGCCGCGACTCCGCCCGGCTCCTCACCGCCATGCCCGCCCGCCTCCAGCCCGGCGAGAAGGTCGTGCTCTACGAGCAGGACGGGCAGGTGAAGTACTACGCGCGCGTCACGGCTCGGCCCGTCGCCACCATCGACCAGCATGAGGTCCAGCGCATCGGCGGCGAGCTCGAGAACGTGAAGGGCCGGGTCGCCCAGGTCGACACGCTCCGCACCGAGGTCGAGAGCCTCAAGGCGACAACCGAGCAGGAGCGCGGCACGACCGCCGCCGACCTCGAGTCCGTACGCACCGACCTCTCCGACCTCGCCGAGCTCAAGCGCACGATCACCGCCATGCAGGCCGACCTCGACCAGCGCAACCAGACGATCGCCAACCTGCAGACCGAGCTGAACAACGTGAAGGCCTCGCAGGCGCGCATCGAGCAGACCGACATCCTGCAGCGCGTCAGCTCACTCGAATCGAAGGTGAGGACGAGCGGCCCGGGGAACAACGGCTAGCCCCCGCGGGGCGTCGGCGGCGCGACCGAAAGGAGACGTGCGATGGCACTCGTCACGACCGGGCTCACCAACGGTGGAGCGACCACCCACTACCGTTTCCAGTACGACGATTCCCTCGCCGGTGCCGGTGGCCCGGAGCCGGCGCGGACGAACACCATGATCGCCGCGTGTGAGGACGACTTCGACCTCATGTCCGGCTGGTTCGGCAACATCGCCCTGACCGTTGCCACCCCGATCACCGTCAATGTCGTGCCGGGCGCCTATGCCAGCGCCGGCTGGGGGCCTCCGATCACCCTGACACCGGGCAACGCCTCGGATGCGATCCTGTGTCGGTACCTGCTTGTCTCCGAGGTGACGGAGATGTTCATGCTCGCACAGAACGCGGGCTGGTTCGCCCCCGACGGCAGCAACGAGGGCAGCGCGGGCGAGGGCCTCTCGCGATTTCTCGCCTCCCGGTTCCTTGTATCCATCGGACAGCCCCCCGCAATGCCGGGCTTCGGCCTCGCGAACAGCTGGATGAACAGCCCCCGCGATGACTTCGTCAACCACGTGGATCCGGGCGACCACGGGATCGACGCGAAGACGGGCTGCGCCATCCTCTTCATCTACTACCTCTTCACCCAGCTCGGCTTCACGATCGAGGAGATCGTCGCCGCGGCCGCCGACCAGCTCTCGAGCGTCTACGCCAACCTCACCGGGGACGGGAGCGATCCCTTCCCGTTCTTCAAGCAGCTGCTCGACACCGCGTATCCCGGCACGACGACCATCGGCGGGGCCAACCCGGACGATCCGTTCCCGCTGGGCATCCTCTCGTTCTGGGTGGGCAAGAGCACCTTCGGCAGGGACGAGGTCCAGGACGTCGTCGCCTCCGCGAGCAACGGCACGTTCCCGAACGCCTACTGGCTCGTGCTGGAGGGCTTCAACCGGAAGGGGTTCACCGGCCTCGGCGTGGCCGCGCCGGCCTTCTCCGGCCCGTTCGCCGGCCTCCCCGGCCTCACGCTCCCCGCCGACAGCTCCGGCGTGGCCTTCGAGACCGCCGACACCCGGGTCCCGCAGCGCATTCGCTTTCCCTTCGACATCCGCTTCGCCAGCGCGACTCTGAACTCGTTCCCCGCGCCGGGTGAGGCACCGCTCCAGGAGACACTCCAGGCGGTGGTCGACGCGGGCGGCTCTCCGCTGCACGGCGCTTCGGCCATCACCGAGTTCGAGCTGGTCTCGGGCGCCGATCCCTACTTCACGGACATCGATCCGGCGCAGAACAACGTCTTCTGGCTCAGCCGCGACCTCCGCGTGTTCACCGCGTCGCCGAGCCTGAACGCCACGCCGGTTCCCGGCGCGCCGCCGGTCCCGGCCGACAGCTTCGCGGGCGCCTACGGCTACATCCAGAGCCTTCTGGCGTTCCTGAACAACCCCGCGAACCACTTCACCGACGGCTCGAACGATCCCTTCGCCTCGGGCGTCATCCCGGACCAGGCGGGGTCGCTGACGGGCGACTCGTCCGTGTCCCGGTACACCATCACCGGCTTCCCGCCCCAGTTCCACACCAACTATAACTTCGCCATCGCGAGAGTCCGCCTGCGCGGCACGGCCGGTCCGGCCGGGCAGGCGCAGAACGTCAGGGTCTTCTTCCGCCTGTGGTCAACCCAGACCGCCGACACAGGATTCGACCCGGGCTCGACTTACCTCAGTCACGTGGACGGCGGCCGGCCCCACTGGCCGCTGCCCGCGCCCGACAGCCACACAATCCCCTTCTTCGCCGCGGGCAACGCTCCGGATCTCGCTGATCCCAACAACCCCGAATACGGGAGCGGAGGCGTCAACAACCGGACGATCACCATCGCGTCGGGCGACGACGCCTGGGCGTACTTCGGCTGTTTCCTCAACGTGTACGACCCCGCGAACGTGGTGAACGGCTCGCAGGTACAGGCACTCCTCGCCGGCACGCACCACTGCCTCGTCGCCGAGATCGCCTACGACAATGCGCCGATCGTCAACGCCAACGGCGTCGTCGTCAACCCGGAGCGCTCCGACAAGCTCGCGCAGCGCAACCTGCAGCTGACGTATGCGGACAATCCGGGCCCGGCGGACACGCATCGCGTGCCGCAGACCTTCGAGCTGTCTCCCGCGCCGGCAATGGTGGCCGCTGCCGGCGCGCTGCTCGACTATCCCGACGAGCTGATGATCGATTGGGGACGGACACCGGCCGGGACGATCGCGCACATCTTCTGGCCGCAGATCGACGCCACAAAGGTGCTGGACCTGGCGAACCGCTTCTACGGCGCGCATCTGCTCTCCGCGTCCGACGCCCGCACTGTCAACTGCCGGGTGACGCATGGCGTGAGCTACGTCCCCATCCCGCCGGGGACCACCCAGAACATCGCCGGCCTGCTCACGGTGGATCTGCCGCAGACCGTCACGGTCGGCCAGGAGTTCGACATCGTCGTGCGCCGCGTCTCTACCCGCCGCTTCCGACAGGTGCCCATCGAGACCAAGCGCGGCCTGCCGGTGCGCACCCACCTGCAGACACGCGGAAACGGCCCAGCCACCGAGTCTGGCGAGATCGAGGAGAACCGGGAGCCCCGCGTCATCCCGCCGATGCGGAACTGGCGCTACGTCGCCGGGACCTTCCAGGTGAAGATCCCCGTGACCACCCCGCAGGTCATGCTCCGCCCCGACCAGGACGCCCTGGCGGTGATGAAGTGGCGACTGCAGGCCATGTCTCCTTCCAACCGCTGGCACCCCGTCATCGAGCGCTACGTCCAGTACCTCACCGCCCGGATCACGGGGCTCGGCGGCGACCCCGACGCGATTCCCCCCTCGCCCAGCGGTGCTCCGGTGACGCCGCACGGCGGGAAGCACCGGGTCCAGCACACCGGGAAGGTCGTCGAGATCGTCTATGATTGCTACGGCCACTTCGAGGGGTTCGTGCTGAGCGAGTGCGGCGAGCTCCGCACCTTCTGGACGCGAGAGGCTGGCGTCGAACGGATCGCGCTGCGGGCCTGCCGCGCACACCTGCTGCTGTCCGTCTACGTCGAAGCCGGACATCCGAACGACGGTCGGATCGCCAGGCTGGTCATCCGATGCTGATGCCCACCGCCGGATGACGGTCGAGGCCCCGATCGCGTGGAATGCGACCGGGGCCTCGAGTCAGGAGAGTCGGGAGGGCGGCCCTTCCGCCGGCCTCACTGTGTGGGCGCTGCCAGGTTGCCGCACGCCACGGTCATGTCGCCGTTGGCGGCCGACGCCTGGACGCTCACGAAATAATCCCCCACCGTCGGCGTCCGAAGCTGAACGCGCGCCGACTCCGCACCCCGCCCATCGCCACCGATCTCGATGGCCTTGTAGGCCGAGCTCGACCCGAAGATGCCCTGGTCATTCCCGCACTGACCGTAGTGCACCTCCCACGGGTGCACCCCGCCAGGCGAAGCGTTCGCCAGGCTGAGCCTCACGTTGGTGTTGCCGTCGTTGGAACCCGGCGCCATGGTGGCTTCGCCCGTCATCTGGACCGCGCCGGCGAGCGTCGCCGGGCTGGTGAGCGTCCCGTGCCAGCGCGAGTTGATGTTCGTGTCCTGCGCGTCGACCTGGACCGCCTGACTTCTGTGGAATGGGTTGCAGGCCCCAAGGGTGATCAGGGTCATGGCGAGAACGGAGACTTGAATGCGTTGCATGCGACCTCCTGGTCGGACGGTTCCTGATCCAGCCGCGTCGCGCGACCCGTGGACCTCGTCGCCCCGTATTGACCAGGTGATAAATACAATGTAGCCGCTATTGACCGTTTGGTCAATAGCGGCGGCCGGTCCCGGTCGGCGGACACGCTGCTTCGGCGCGACACCGCCTGGCCGCCGCCAGCGATCGGTCTTGCCCGGGAGCTCTCCGGCGCAGCGCCGTCGGTCCGCTGGGCCCCGGACGGACGGCTCGTCCGCCCGCCGCGCCGCGTGCACAGAACTCCGCATCGCGGGCGCACGGCGATATTACAGGATTCCGCCGATTCGTCGCCCTCATTCCCCGCGTAGATTGGAGCGTCCGCCGGCCGTGCACGCGACCGCTACCGTGACCCGGCCCGCCGGCTCACCGATCGCTCCACAGGAGGCCGCCTGATCCGCGAAGTCCTGAACTGCAAGCCGGGCAACGTCCGGCCGATGGTGGAGAAGTTCCGCGTCCTGTCCCGCGCTGGAGGAGATGGGAGAGCCGCCGCTCCGTCTGCTGACTGAGGGCGACGCAACGCGTCGCCGGGCCGAGGGCGGAGTGGACGATGAGCGATGAGCAGGCCGGAACCGTGGTCGTCGGTGGCAGCCAGTCCGGGCTGGCGGTCGGCTATCACCTGGCGCGGCGGCACCTGCCCTTCGTAATCCTGGACGAGAACGAGCGGATCGGCGACGCGTGGCGCAAGCGGTGGGACTCGCTGCGCCTGTTCACGCCCGGCCGCTACGACGGGCTGCCGGGGATGCCGTTCCCGGGACCGCCGTCGCGCTACCCGACGAAGAACGAGGTGGCGGGATTCCTGGAGGCGTACGCCCGGAAGTTCGAGCTGCCCCTGCGGACCGGTGCCAGGGCCGAACGGCTGACGAGAGTCGACGATCGCTTCCAGGTGGTGAGCGGCCGGGACGCGTGGCTGGCCGAGAACGTGGTGGTGGCGACGGGCGCCTACCACCGGCCGCGGGTGCCACCGTTCGCCGGCAAGCTGGACGCGAGCATCAAGCAGCTGCACTCGAAGGAGTACCGCAGACCCTCGCAGATCGCACCGGGCGCCGTGCTGGTGGTGGGCGCCGGCAACTCGGGGGCGGAGATCGCCATCGAGCTGGCGCGCCATCACCGGGTCTGGCTGTCGGGGCGGGACACGGGGCAGGAGCCGACGCGCGCGGGGAGCTTCGCCGATACCTACCTGTTCGCACCTCTCATGTGGTTCCTGGCGACGCGGGTGCTGACCGTGCGGACGCCGGTCGGGCGGAAGGTGCGCGACCACTTCCTGGATCCGCCGCGCGGAATCCCGCTGGGTCGCGTGCGGCGGAAAGACTTCGCCGCCGCGGGCGTCAAGCGGGTGCCGCGCGTGGCGGCGGTGCGCGATGGTCTGCCGGTCCTCGAGGACGGAACGGTGCTCGAGGTGGCGAACGTCGTCTGGTGCACCGGGCTCACTCCGGACTACGACTGGATCGACCTGCCGCTGCCATCCCGCCACGGGATCCCGCTCCACGACCGCGGCGTCGTCGAGTCCTGCCCCGGACTCTACCTCATGGGGCTCCCTTTCCTCTACTCGCTCAGCTCGGCCCTGCTGGGCGGCGTCGGGCGGGATGCACGGCGCATCGCCGAGCGCATCGCTCGACCTTCCTACAGGCGCGCGCGCCAGGAACCTTCATGTGTCACGCGTAACGGCTCGCCGAGGACGGGTCTCAGACGTTGCCGAGCCGGGGGAGTGGCGGAAGACCCCGGTCGTGAGACAAGCTTCGCCGGCGGGGATCCCGGTGGCTGAGCAAGAGGTGCCGGCGCGAGCGACTTGCATCGTCGCCCGGGCGAGCGAAGGTTCTGCACCATCCGCCGGCGATCGTGCAGGGAAGGCGGATCGGGCTGATCACAAGGCAGTCGGGTCGGGACCGCAGGGGCAGAGCACGATGGACCTGCTGAACGCGATGCCAGGGCTGAAGCTGGCGGCGCTGTTCTCCCCGGAGCACGGGATGCGCGGAGTGACGGAGACGAAGGTGGAGCTCTGACCACGTATGCCGGAGCGGAGGAGCATTCATGCGAGATCCACCGCCAATCGCGGCGACGTCACCGAAGCACCCGGATGGAGCGGGCGGCTCCCGGACGGGGCGGCACCGGCTGCCGGCGCTGGTGGGGCTGCTGCTCGGCGCCGCCGCCACGGCCGCAGGCGCGCAGCAGCCCGTGCCGCCGCCGGCGGCGCAGAACCCCTCGCCGATGGTGGAGCACACCCGGGCCCACCGCCGGCTTCAGCCCGTGCAGCCGCCCGGGACCGAGCGCTCCTTCGCGGGGCCGCTCGGGAAGCCGGTGGTCGTCTTCATCCCCGCCGGCATGCGCGCGGCGGGGGCGGGGGCGCTGCGGCTCGTGGTCGAGTTCCTCGGCGCGCCGTACGTGACCGAGCAGGCCGTCTCGCGGCTGGGCGGGCGCACGATCGCGGCGGTCGTGAATCTCGGCGCCGGCTCGGGAGTTTACGCGCAGACATTCGCCGCGCCCGAGGTTTTTGACAGCCTGCTGGCGGGGATCCGGCGCGAAGCCGGCGCGGTGCTGGGTCGCCCTGTCTCCTTCCACGAGTTGACGCTCGTAGGGTTCAGCGCCGGCCATGGGGCGGTACGCTCCATTCTGAGCGACCCCCGTCATCTTGGCAGAATCTCGAGCGTTCTGCTTCTGGACGGGCTCCATACCGGGTATCTGCCGCCGCGTACCGTCATGGCGGACGGCGGCACGCTCGACACGACCAATCTTGCCGTATTCGTCGCTTTCGCCCGGGCGGCGGAGGCGGGGCGTAAGCGGTTCCTGGTAACCCATTCCGAGATATTTCCGGGAACATTCGCCAGCACCACGGAGACGACCGATTACCTGGTCGGGGCGCTCGGGCTCGAGCGCACGCCGGTACTGCGCTGGGGGCCGCTGGGTATGCAGCAGCTCAGCGAGGTGAAGCAGGGTCGCTTCGAGCTGCTGGGCTTCGCCGGAAACGCGGCCCCGGACCACATCGACCAGTTCCAGTCCATGCCGGATATGTTGCGGCGTCTCGAAGGTCCTTGAGCCCGCGCGGCACCGCCTCGGCCGCGGCGGCGAGAGCTGGCCCTCGATCCGGACCTGCCGGCGGCGCACCGCGCGCGAGGATGGAGGTGCTTCGCTACGAGAACGACCCTCGCTTCGCCGCCTTCTGCCGCAAGGTGGGCCTGCCGGTCCCGGGGGAGACGGAGCCGGCGAGCGCCAGCAGGTCCTGAACGCCTGACGCCAGGGGCGCGTGCAGTCGCTGGCTGTAAGGCGGGCTCGAAGAAGTCCTGGGCCCTGCTCGGGGTCCGCTCACATCGTTGCCCGGGCGTTGGGGATGCGCTCCGGGAGCAGCGCAGAGCGAGCCTCAATTCATCTGCGAGCGGAATTCCACCTCGAGCGTGATGCTGTCGTTCACGCTCATCACCCGGAAGATCTTGGGAGGCGTCAAGCCGAATTTCTCGAACGTGAACTCCGTCGTGGCGCGACCCGCCACGAGACCGCTGCGATCGTCGACGGTGGCGATCCCCTGCCACGTCAGCGGGGCGGTCGTCCCGTGGATGGTCATGTCGCCGGAAAGCTCAAACCCGAATTGACCGGTGAGTGGGTTGGGCATTCCCGTGATCGTATCCGGCACGAAGACGGCCGTGGGATACTGCGCGGTTTCGAGGGTGCGGTGCTGGATGAAGCCGTCGCGCATCGGCTGATCGCTCTTCAGTGTGCGCAGGTCGAACGTCAGGTTCGAGCGGCTGCTGTCGATCGAGCCATCCTTGTTGAACACGATCGTGCCGGTCACGGCCGTCGATCGACCCACGGCGTCGCTTGGGAAGCTGACGCCGACGAGCTGTTCGCGCACACGGTAGGAGACGTTCGTCCCGTCAATGACGGTCAACGTGAGGGGAAAGGGTTTCGGCGCACCGCGCTGGCCCGGCGGTGGACCCGCCTGCGGCAACCCACCCCGGGCTTGCGGGACGGACCCAGGCACGAACGCCGCGGCGAGCAACGCGGCGCTTGCGCTCCACACCGTCCTGCGGCGGAGCCGCGCTCCAGCTGAAGGTTGCATCCGATTCATTCCTGTCCTCTCGCTGTACGGTGGATCGCCCCCTGGCGGTCCAGGGCGGCCCATTGCTCGTGGCGGTGCATTCGATGTCGGCGAGCAGGTTAGTGTCCGACGGGTCGGCGCACCCGACTGATCCCCGTACGATGAACCGGCGGGACCACCTTTTCGTTCCGCCTGCGGAGGGAACTCCTGTGGCGCGAGACCGAGTGTAGCCCCCTCCGCAGGGCGACGCGAGATCAAATCGGCCCCGGGCACGAGCAGCACAAGGCGATCGATGTGCGTAGTGCGTACCTCTGCTGGCGCCCCGCCGGAAAGCACGACGGCACCGCTCCGATAAGTCGTTGCGGTGCCGTTCGTTAGAGAGTCGGGACGGCGGGATTTGAACCCGCGACCCCCTGAACCCCATTCAGGTGCGCTACCGGGCTGCGCTACGTCCCGAAACGCCAAATCATAGCGCATCCCCGCGCCCCCAACAACCCCGCGGCCGGCGCCCTCAGGCCTTCTGCGGCACCACCGGCGTCAGCCCGTGCCGCCGCATCACCTCGCCCAGCGCGGCGCGGTCGGGCGGGCCGCCGGCCGACCGGGCCAGCACCTCGCCGATCTCCCGGAAGTACGCGGGCCGAAGACGCCGGGCGTCGCGACGGCGAGGAAGGTCGCGTCGGTGTCGCCCTGGTTCGAGAAGCCGTGCACCAGGCCCCGGCGGATGCACACGGCCTCGCCCGGGCCCACCTCCACGGTCCGGCCGTCGATGGTCCACGTCGTCACGCCCTCCAGCCCGTAGACCGTCTCTTCGAAGGCGTCGTGGCTGTGTGGGGCCGGCATCGTCGCCTTCGCCGGCACGTAGCACTCGAAGACGCTCGCGCTGCCGTTGGAGTCCGAGCCCTCCACGAGGAACTTCACGCCCATCGCGCCCACCGCGATGATGTCCTCCGTCGCTGCGCTCATGTTGCATCTCCTGGCCGACGCAGGTACGTTGGTAAAGAAACTTGACCAAAGTCTAGACCCTGGCGCCCACTCTGTCAAGTGGCTTGACTAAATGGCCGAGACGAACCCTCCGCCTGCGCTCATCGGGGCGCTGCTGCGCATGCCGTGGGAGGTGGTCCGCGAGCGGATGCTGACGGGGCTGCACGCGCGCGGGTACACCGATCTGGTGGCGGCGCACCTGAACGTGTTCCAGTACCCGGGCCCCGAGAACCAGCGGCCGTCGGACCTCGCGGCGCACACGCGCATGACGAAGCAGGCGCTCAACTACCTGCTCGGGCAGATGGAGCAGCTGGGCTACCTCGTGCGGGAGGACGACGCCGAGGACCAGCGCTCGAAACGCATTCGCGTGACGCCGCGGGGCGACGCCATGATTGCGGCGATCCGGGAGATCGTCCACGAGGTCGAGGCGGAATGGGCGGAGCGGCTCGGGGCGCGCAGGTTCGCGCAGCTGAAGGAGCTGCTGACGGAGCTGCAGGCGGTTGCGGCACCCGGCGATGCCTCCGCTTGACAGGCGCCGCGTCTCCGGCTGGGGCGCGACCACTTCCGAGCAGCCTTCATTCGCCGCCTGCCGTCCCCGTCGAGCGGCCGGCGCAGTTCGACACCACCTCGACCGGAGGTCTCCATGCCCGCTCCCCCGACGGCCCGCGATGTCCTCCTCGGCCTTCTGGACGAGGCCTACGACCGACCGGCATGGCACGGGCCGAACCTGAAGGCGGCGGTGCGCGGGCTCGGCCCGGAGCGGGCGCTCTGGCGGCCGGCACCGGGGCGGCACTGCATCTGGGAGCTGGTGCTCCACGTGGCTTACTGGGAGCATGCGGTCCTCCGGCGGATCGGCGGGACGGACGAGGCGTTTCCGCGCTCGCCCCGGAATTTCCCGGACCTGCCGGCCGAGCCCACCACCCGCGCCTGGAAGGCCGACCTCGCCCTGCTCGACGAAACGCACGCGCGGCTCCGCGACGCCGCGGCCGCGTTCCCCCTCGCCCGCCTCGCCGCGCCGCTCCCGGGCGTCCCGAAGCGCACCGCGCTGCGCGAGATCCGCGGCGCCGCGGCCCACGACCTCTACCACGCCGGCCAGATGATGATGCTCCGCCGCATGGCCGAGCAGGGGTAGGCCCGCGCCCGGAGACCTCTTCCCGTACACGCACCCGCGGCCCGTCTTTCGCAGGTGCCCGTACACCTGGCAGTGCGGCCGCGCCCGTGCCCGGTGGTTCCGTGAACGCCTGCGTGCCCGGCCGGTCCAGGGCGATGCCACCGTTGCGTCCGCGCGGCGAACGCCAGATTCTACTTCGCGCCCACGAGCACCCGGGCGTGGACCTGATCCCGGAGGCACGCGATGCAGGATCGCCAGCACGTGCCCACGGCGGCGCCGTGGGCGGCGATGGTCGGCTACTCCCGGGCGGTGAAGATCGGGCGCACGATCTACGTCTCGGGGACCGCCTCGGTCTCCGACGACGGCGGCGTGGCCCACCCGCGCGATCCCTACCGCCAGGCGCAGCGCTGCTGCGCGATCATCATCGACGCGCTGCGGGAGCTGGGCGCCGGCCCCGAGCACGTCGTTCGCACCCGCCTCTACGTGCGTCACCCGGAGCACTGGATGGACGTCGGCACGGCCCACGACGAGGCGTTCGGCGAGGCCCGTCCGGCCACGACGCTCGTCGCGGTGGCCGGCTTCATCGACCCCGCCATGCTCGTCGAGATCGAGGCGGAGGCCGTGGTCTGACCGGCACCGGCTCGGGCGTCGGCGGCTGGGGCGGGAACCCGCCACGCCGCCACCGCGTTCTGCGGGATGAAGTCCCGGCCGCTCCCGCGTGTCGGGGCTCTTCCTTTCCGTGGAGAGGAGGTGTGTCTTGAGCGCCAGGACGATTCCCGTCCCCCTCGTGCGGGCGAACCAATGGACGATCGTCGTTGCCGTGCTCCTCGCCGCGGCGACGCGCGACCCCCTCTGGCTGCTCCTGCCGTGGGTGGCCGCCCTCGCCGGGCTCGCCGGCGGGCCGCGTTGGCAGCCGATCTTTCGGGTGACCCGGCGCGCGCTCGGGCCGCGGCTGGCGGATGCCGAGCGCGAGGACGCGGGCGCGCAGCGCTTCAACGCGATCCTGGCCTGGCTGCTCCTCTCGGTGGCGCTCCTCTCGCTGTTGGTGCTGGACACGCCGTCGATCGGCTGGACGGCCGCCGGCGCCGTGGCATTGGCGGCGTTCTCCGGCGCCCGCGGCTTCTGCATCGGCTGTGCGCTGTACGGCTGGCTTCCGCCCTCCGCGCGCCGGGTTCTGGCCGGCCGCACCGGCGGCGAGACCGGGCAGGCGCCGCCCGTCTCCTCCCCGGAACCGCCCGCCCTCCACTGAGACATCCGCGCCCCGCCTGAGACTTCCCGTCCACGGATACAAAAAAGCGGGCAGCGCGTCCCGCACGACGCGCTGCCCCGGAAAAGACGTTTGCGAATAGGTGTGGCAGAGGGCCACGTGGTAGGTTTCGCATCCGCCTTCATGTCCTACTACGGCAGGAAGCAGACCACGGTTTCAGATGGTTCCCCGCCGGGTCCGCAAGGGTGGAGCGACGATTCGCGACACGTCGGCCGGACGCAGATGTCGGCGGCGGCGGAGCGTGGGCGGATCGCCGCCGGCGCCACGTCGTCCGCGATCGCCGCGCGGCGCGGCGGCCCCCTTTCAACTCCTTGGATTCAATCGAGATGCGAGGTCGGCCTCGGATCGGAGCGGCCCCTTGCGCCGCGAGGCTCGCCCAGGCGGAGAGAGGCGCGGCCGGAGGTCGTCCGTGTCCGATCGGACGACCGGCGCGAGCGTGTCGGCCGAGCGAGCCGGCGGCCGGCCGGGTGACTTCGGGCACGCGCGCGGGGCGTTCGCTTGCGGGACGCGAGTGGTCGCAACTGAACAGAAGTCGGGAAATCTTTTCCCTGTTGGGCGCCCGGTGGGTCAGAAGAGCAGCTGGAGGGACGCAACGGCCTGCGCGGTCCGCCAGCGGCCGCCCGCGGCGCGCTCGCCGGCCAGGGAGAGGCCGACCTCGAGGCTGGGGCCGGTGCGCACCTCGAGGTCGAGGCGGCCGCCGCGGCTCGTGCCGGCGCGCTGCGGCGCGAGCAGGTTCTCGTCGCCGCGGTCGCGGGTGAAGGCCTGCGCGCGCAGCCGCACGCGGGCGGCGAGCAGGGCGGCGTCGCCGAAGGCGAGCCACTCGGAGCCGTTCCCGGCGAGCGGGCTGCCGACGGGGATGCCGGCGTCGGCCCAGCCGTTCCGGAGGGCGTAGTTTCGGTACCAGATCGGGTTGCCGCAGCAGGAGACGGCGAAGATGGTGCGCTCGAGGCCGAGGCCGACCTGCGGCACGCCGGGCAGCGCGGCCAGCCGGCCGCCGGCGGTGAAGCCGGGGACGTGGTGGTAGGCGCCGTGGCTGTCGTCCATTCCCCACTCGCCGTAGAGCTCGACGGGCAGCGGGCCGAGCGGCGGGCGCACCTCCGCGTCCACGCTCAGCACGTCATTGGCGAAGGCGCCGCTCCCGTCGGCGGCGTGGCCGGTCCCGCCGACGAGCAGGAAGGCCATGTTGTGCAGCGTGATCGGCAGGTTCCCCTCGCCGCCGAACATGGCCGCGCGGTTGAGCCCGACGGTCACGCGCGGATTCGGCGTCATGGTGCCGCGGAAGCCGATGAAGTAGGGGTTCCGGATGCTGTCGCCGCCGCTCACGCGCGAGAGGAAGCTCTCGATGTGGATCGGGCCCATGACGCGGAAGATCCACGGGAAGCGGATCGGGTGCACGAGGAAGCCGCCGACGCCGTCGAAGGCGACGCCGCCGCCGAGCACGATCCCGCCGCCCTCGGATGGCCCGTAGGCGACGCGGCGCCGGCCGGCCCACACGCCGAGCGCTCGCCACGCGGCGGTGACCTCGCCCTCCCGGAGCACCAGGCCGTCGCGGCCGACGGCCGGCACGGCGCGCAGCGAGAGGTAGGGATGGAGGCTGCCGCTCAGGCTCACGGCGGCGAAGGGCGTGATGGTATCCGGAATGGGGACGGCGCCCGTCCAGTCCCCGGGCGCGTAGCCGGTGCCCGCTCCCACGCGACCCGTCAGCCGCTCGTAGCCGGCCTCCAGACGGCCGGCGCCGCGGACGAGGCGGCCGTGCGGCGCCGCCTCGGCCACCTCGAGGATGGGCCCGAACTCCCCCGCGAAGCGCGCGAAGTAGCCGCGGGCGAGCGGGGCGAGGGCCGGGGCGGATGCCTCGGCGCGGGCCACGGCATCGCGGAACAGGTGCGCGGCATCGCGGCGGGTGAGGAGGCCGGTGCCCGGGTCGTACCACTTGCCCACGAGCCCGAGCGCCCAGAGCCGCCGGGCGGCATCCCGGGCCCAGTGCGTGGCCGGGAGGAAGGGGGACGCGAAGGAGGGCATGGGCGGCGTCGCCTGCGGCTCCTGTGCGTGGAGCGGCGAGGCGGCCACGGCCAGCGCGCACGCCAGCACGGCCGCGCTGCCGAGCGGCCGGCCGACCGCCCGGGCGAGGCTGGTCACGAGCCGCCGGCCGGCCCGGCCGGGGCCGCGGAGGGCGGCTTCCTCCCGTCCGTCTCGCGCACCTCCGCCCGGACGCGAGGGAGCGCGCCCGGGTGGCGCTCCTGCAGGAACGCGAGCAGGCGCTCCCGGACGAGGCAGCGCAGGTCGAAGGCGGTTCCTGCGTTCGCCGCGCTCATGAGCGCCCGCAGCTCCACGGTCCGGTCCGTGGCATCGGTCACCTGGAGCGCCCAGGCGCGCCCATCCCAGAGGTCGGTGCCCTTCAGGATTCGCTCGAGCTCCGCTCTCACCTCCTCGACCGGCACCGTGTAGTCCACGTACAGGAAGACCGTGCCGAGCAGGTTGGAGGTCGTGCGCGTCCAGTTCTGGAACGGGTTCTCGATGAACCAGGAGAGCGGCACGACCAGGCGCCGGTCGTCCCAGATCCGCACCACCACGTAGGTCGTCGTGATCTCCTCGATCCGCCCCCACTCGCCCTCCACGATCACCACGTCGTCGATCCGGATCGGCTCCGTCAGCGCCAGCTGGATGCCGCCGATGATGTTCGACAGCGCCGGCCGCGCCGCGATCCCGACCACCAGCCCCGCCATGCCGGCCGAGGCGAACAGGCTGATCCCGAGGTTCCGGATCGCCGGGAACGTCATGAGCGCGAGCGCCAGGGCGACGATCGCCACGCCGGCCACTACCACGCGGCGCAGCAGGCCGATCTGCGTGCGCACACGCCGCGCCTGCAGGTTGTCGGCCACGTCGATCCGGTAGCGGCTGGACACGACGTCGCCCGCCACGTCCACCAGCGCGACCAGCAGCCACGCCATGGCGCCGATCAGCGCCAGCTCGAGGGCGTGACGGACGGGCCCCACCCACCGGCCCGCGATCGTCGGCAGGCCGAAGGCGAACGACAGCCCGAGCAGCGGCAGGAGCACCCGCACCGGGCGACGCGTGCGGCGCACGAGCACGTCGTCCAGCACGCTCCCCGTCCGGCGCGCCAGCCGGCCGAGCACCGCGTAGAGCATGCCGTAGGCGGCGAGTCCCACGGCGAGACCGAGCACCAGCCCGACGGCCGACCACAGCCAGGGGTGCGCGTCTGCGCTCAGGACCGGCATCCTTGCCATCCCGTGGGTGTCGAGGATCGTTCGAGGCGACGCCGCGCGGGCGCGCAGAGATCGTACCACCCTCCCGCCACTGCCGCCCGACAGACGGCACGCAGCCCTGCCGCGCCCCCGGTCGAGCGGCGACCGGGAGGGGGTTCAGGACGGAGGTTCGGTGGGGGAGGGAAGGTCGCCGAAATCGGGCATCCAGGCGACGAGGCCGTTGTCCGGGAGGGTTCGGTGGTAGCCGGAGACGAGCTGGTTGGCGTAGTAGTCGAGGTAGAAGTCGAAGGCATCGGCGGGGTCGGTATCGATCGCCTCGAGCTCCGTGTGCACCATGTACAGCTTGCCGAAGCGCAGCGCGCCGCCCTCGAAGAGGATGTAGTTCGGTGCGGCGACGGGCGGCGCCAGCGGCGTCGCGGCGGGATCCTGCTTCGACCCGAACACCTCGACCACCTCGTCGCCCTCGACACGGGCGGCCGTGAGCCGCCCCTCGATGCGGGGCGGCGGCAGGATGCGCAGCGGGTCGAGGATCAGGTCGTCGCCGGAGACGGTGACGCCATGTGCCCCGCTCAGGTCGAGCAGGTCCTCGAAATGGACGCCCAGCGCGCGCATGAGGCCCTTGCCGGGGATGGAGCAGATCTTCATCGAGGTGGGATGGAGGCGAATCCGGCCGTCCCCCGTCACGCTCACTTGCGCCCGCATCTGGAACGGAATATCCACCACCTTGTGCAGGATCCCGCTCTGCTCGATCTCGTTCCCGCGCGTCCTCACCACCAGCCGGCGTAGCGGCGACCCCCGGTAGGCGAACACGTACCGGTTGAACAGGTCACTCAGCGACTGGCCCGTGAGCCCGACCTCGGCATATGCCAGCCGGAGCAGCATTCGCCGCTTGTCGTCCAGCACCAGGACGTGGTCTCCCGCCAGATCCTGCGCCGTGCCACGCAGCTCCCGCACGTGCATCAGGATCGAGTCGTCGATGTGGAAGAGCACGTTCCGCATGGCGAGCCGCGTCAACGTGTCCGTCTGGCTCGCCACCGGCGCCGGTACCGGCAGCGCGGGAACCACCGGGATCGCGTTTGCGTGCGCCGGACCAGTGGCCGGCGCGGCGTAGCAGCAGCACCCCCCGAGCATCATGGTGGCGAGGAGTATCCCCGCGGCGCGTTCTGGCAAGCCCGCCCCCTCCATCCCGCGCCGCTCCCGCCCGGCACGGACGGGTCTCGCGGGACCGCCCCGCCAACGCGCACAGGAAGCGGAGCGGTTCCCTGTATCACCCGGCGCCCCCCCGCGGCCACCCCCAGCCGCCACCCGTCCCGGCCGCCGCCCCGCCTTGCCGCCGCCCCCCAGCCGCGGCCGCCGCCTCCAGACGCCACCCGGCCCCGCCACCACCCGACGCGGCGACGCGGGGCGACTTCCAGCTGCGTGATCGCGCTCCTTTGGGGGCCGGGCGGGGCAGCGCCGGGCCGCCTGCGCCGCCCGCGCCGTTCGGTACCAGGCCCGGAGCCGGGCGTTCGCCGGGATCGCCGGCGCGGCCGCTCCGGTGACTGGCGGCGCGGGAATGACCGGCGCGGCCACCTGGCCCGGTGACCGGCGTCCGCCGCAATCGTCGCCCGGTCTCCCACTCTCCCACTCGGGGGGTGGTCGGGGGGGCGGAAAGGCCGGAAAGGCGCGGCACCGCTCCGGTGACCCGTGGCGCCGGAATCGCCGGCGCGCCCACTTGGCCCGGTGACCGGCGTCCGCCGCAATCGTCGCCCGGTCTCCCACTCTCCCACTCGGGGGGTGGTCGGGGAAGGGCGGAAAGGGCGGGGGGAGCCAGGCAGATGCAAGAACCCCCGGCAGCCGGACAAGTCCGATTACCGGGGGTCCCTGTAACTGGCGAGAGCCGAGGTCCGCTGGGTTCGGTACCACGTCTTGCGACGCGCCCGGAACCTCCTCTCTCTTCTCCTTGCCACGCGGCCCGTGGCTCGGGTGCCCCTTGGCCTGGGGCGTCGGCTGCGGCCAGTCGCCTCGCAGTCGGCTCACCGTGTTCCGAACCGCCGGTGAGCGGCCTCCGGAAAGCGTCCCTTTCGGAGGCGACGTCCTCGGGCGGTAGGCCGCCCGCCCGCTGACGTCTGCGAACAATGATAATCCCACCTCCGCCCTCGGTCAAGCCTTTTCGACGATCCCGTAACATCATGTAGCATAAAGCGTTTACGCTAATCGTCCCGGAAAGCGTCAATGCCCGCGCAGGAGTCCACACCGCAACCGCCCGGCCCCCTTTCACTTCCCCGTTTGTAACAATTTCAATTCACAGAAATCCACAGAATTCATCGATTTGTCAACCGGGTTTCCACGCTCCACACCTCGTTATCCACCAGCTGCCCCGGGTTTTCCACGCCGAGCATGAGATCGCACCCCGCCGGCCGCCCCGCGTTCGGGGTGGGGGGCGCGTGCCCCCTCCCACGGCTGCGCACGGGCTGGGTCGCCGTCGCTGTCCAACGGCACCCGGGTTCCAGGGCCGTGAACTCCCCATGCGTCCCCCGGCGCGGAGACGGTTGGGGAGTTGACCGCGCTATTCGTTGTCAAATCCCCAAGCGTCGGAGGTGCATGGGAATGATTGGGGAGTTGACCGCGCTATTCGCAGTCAACTCCCCAACCGTCGATTCCACGGCCGATGCGTGGGGACTTTCCTGCCCTCGCGGGCCCGAGCGTCAGCCCGCATCCCGCATCCCGGTGCGGATTTCCTCCCCTCGCGGACCCGACGCCCATCGCGCACCCCTCTCGCGCCTGCCTCACTCGCCTCGTTCCTGTTGACAATCTAGAGAAGCGGTCGCATCTTCTCCTCCAGATCACCAAGAGGAGGACGGCCGTGGCCGGCGAACGGAGCGAGCTGCTGCAGGGGACGCTCGAGCTGATGGTGCTGAAGACGCTGTCGGTGGAGCCCATGCACGGGTGGGGGATCGCGCAGCGGATCCAGCTGCTCTCGCGGGAGGTGTTCGAGGTGAACCAGGGCTCGCTCTATCCGGCGCTGCAGCGGATGGTGCGAAAGGGGTGGGTGCGCTCGGAGTGGCGGACGACGGAGAACAACCGGCGGGCACGCTACTACGTGCTGACGGCGGACGGCCGGCGGCAGCTCGGGGTGGAGCGGGAAGGGTGGGAGCGGGCCTCGGCGGCGGTGAACGAGGTGCTGGGCTGGGCGGGAGGCGCGGCATGAGGCTGCTGTCGGAGGTTCGCGAGCGGGTGCGCTCCCTGCTGTTCCGCCGCCGCCAGGAGCGGGAACTGGCGGAGGAGCTGCGCTTCCACCTGGAGATGGAGGCGGAGGCGAACATGCGCAGGGGCATGGCGGGGGTGGAGGCGCGGCGGGCGGCGCTGCGCCGCTTTGGCGGGGTGGACCGGCACGCGGAGGCGGTGCGGGACGAGCGCGGGGTGCGGGTGCTGGAAGATATGGGGCGGGACGTGCGCTACGCGGTGCGGTCGCTCGTGCGGGCGCGCGCCTTCACGCTGGCGGCGGTGGTGGTGCTGGGACTCGGGACGGGGGGCACGGCGGCGCTGTTCACGGCGGTCAGCTCGCTCTTCCTGCATCCCGCGCCGGGGGTTGCGCCGGACGCGAGACGCGTGTGGATCACGCCACGCGAGCGCGGCCGGGCGACGATGCTGTCGTTCCCGGACTACGAGGATGCGTCCGGCGTGCGGCCGTTCGAGGCAGCGACGGCGTTCGGCAACACCACGGTCTCGGTGGCCTCCGGCGGGCCGGCGGAACGGGTGCAGGCGCAGCTCGTCACGCCGGGCTATTTCGCCATGTTCGGGGTGCGGCCACTGCGCGGGCGCGGCTTCCTGGCGGACGAGACGTCGCCCGGTCGGGCGGCGGTGGTGGTGCTGAGCGAGCGGCTGTGGCGGCGCGCGTTTTCCGCGGATCCGGGCGTCGTGGGGCGGAGCGTCAAGGTGGACGGGCGGCCGTTCACGGTCGTGGGCATCGCCCCGGCGGAGTTCACGGGTCCGGAGGTTGGCGACCTGTGCGAGCTGTGGCTGCCGATTGCGGCCCAGCCGCTGATCTCGCCGGACGGCAGGGACCTGCGTCCGGCGCGCCGCAGCGGATGGCTGACGGCGGTGGGCCGGCTGCGGCCCGGCGCCAACGCGGTCCAGGCGACCGCGGCGCTGGCGCATCTGGCGCAACCGGCGGAGCACTGGAGCATTGGAGCCGCGCCGATGCGCTCGGGCATGCGGCCGGGGAACGGCGCCGCCCTGCCGGGCATCATCGTGGGCGCCGTCGTGACCCTGCTCGTCCTGCTGATCGCATGCTCGAACTTCGCGACCCTCCTGATCGGGCGGGGCGCGGGACGCCGCGCGGAGCTGGCGATGCGTCGGACGCTGGGCGCCGGACGGAGTCGCATCCTGCGGCTGCTGCTGACGGAGGTGGCGCTCGTGACGCTGGCCGGCGGCACCCTGGGCGTGCTGCTCTCGGTGGGAATCGCCGCAGGGCTCGAAGCCGCCGTGGGCATGGATGGAGCACGGCTGGTGCTGCATCCCGACCGGCTCGCCCTCGCCGCGGCCCTCGGGCTCGCGCTCGTCAGCGGGCTGCTCTTCGGCGTCGCCCCTGCGGTGCAGGCGACGCGTCCGGATCCGCTCCCGGCGCTGCGCGACGCCGGGGCAGGCGGAGACCGCCGGGCGTCGCGCCTGCGGCGCGGGCTGGTCGTGGCACAGGTCGCACTCTCGATGCTGCTGCTCGTCACGGCGGGGCTGCTGCTGAGGAGCCTCGGCAACGCGATGCGTGCGGATACCGGTTTCGACGCGGGCTCCAACGCGCTCCTGGCCTCCTTCGACCCCGCGCTCCAGGGGTACGCGCCGGCGCGCCGCGCCGCCTTCGAGGACGAGCTGCTGCGCCGCGTCCGGGAGCTCCCCGGCGTGGCCGCGGCCACGCTCGCGACCGACCTTCCGCTCAGCGGCATGTCCAGCGGAGCCAGGGCAGCCGCGGACGGAGGCGCGGGCGTGGAGGTGTCCGAGAGCACCACACGCCCCGGTCTCTTCCGCGCGCTCGGCGATCCGTTGGTGGCGGGGCGGGATTTCACCGCCGCGGATGGCCGCGGGGCCAGCGCCGTGGTCGTGGTGAACGAGTCGGTCGCCCGCCTGCTCTTCGGCCGCCGCAGCCCGCTCGGCCGGCGCGTCCGCGTGGGATACGGGACGGATGCACTGAACCGGACCATCATCGGCGTCGCGCGCGACGCGGTCTACGACAGCCCTGGTGAGCCGCCGCAGCCCTTCGTCTTCCTGCCGCTCCTCCAGGTCGCGCCGGAGGAGCTGGCGCGGGCCACGCTCGTGGTGCGCTCCGCCTCCGGCGACGCCTCCATCCTCACCGGCCCCGTGCGCGCCGTGTTCAGGGACCTCGATCCCGACATGCCAGTTTTCGACGTGCGCACCTTCGCCGACCAGATCGCCCAGCGCCTCGCCCCGCGCCGCGTGGCCACTCGCCTCATCGCGCTCTTCGGTGCGCTCGCGCTGCTGCTCAGCGCGGTCGGCCTCTACGGCCTGACCGCCTACAGCGTCGCCCGGCGCACGCGCGAGGTGGGCGTACGCGTCGCGCTCGGCGCGCGTCCGGGCGAGGTGCTCCGCCTGTTCCTCGGGGAGGGGGTCCGGCTCTCGGCCGCGGGCGTCGCCATCGGACTGCCACTGGCGCTCGTGCTCACCCGGTTCCTGAGCAGCATGCTCTACGGCGTGGGCGCCGCCGACCTCGCCACGTTCGCCACCGCCGCGGCCGTGCTGGGCGGCGCCGCGCTCCTGGCGAGCGCCATCCCCGCGCGCCGCGCCACGCGCATCGATGCGATGCGGGCGCTGCGGGTCGAGTGAGTCCGGCGCGTGGTCCTGCCCGGCCGGCGGCAAGCCCCGGTGGGTTCGCAGCGGTTCGTCGCCATCGATCTTGCATCCGCTGGCGATTGCCGACATCGTGCGCCGTATCCCAACGAGCATACAATCAGCCGGGAACGAACATGCGCGTGAATCGAGGCAGCCACGCCCGAGCCAGCGTCGCCCGAACCGCCGCCCACGCGGCCCGCCTCGCCGCTGCGGGGCTCCTGCTTCTCGCGCCGCCGGCGGCCGCGCAGCAGGGGGGCGCCCGCTTCGACGGGGTGCGCGACAGCATCCGGGCGATGATGGCCAGGCAGCACGTGCAGGGCGTGGGCGTGGCGGTGGCGGAGCACGGGCGGATCGTGTGGGAGGAGGGGTTCGGCTGGGCGGACCGGGCGCACATGGTGCCGGCGACGGCGAACACGATGTTCTCGCTGGCGTCGATCTCGAAGCCGTTCGCGGCGGCGGGGCTCATGACGCTGGTGGAAGCGGGGAGGGTGAATCTGGACGCGCCGGCCAACGATTACCTGGCGCCGACGGGCCAGCTCACGGGGCTGGCGGCGCCGGCGTCGGAGGCGACCGTGTGGCGGGTGCTGAGCCACACGGCGGGGCTGCCGCTGCACTGGCAGTTCTTCTACGAGGATGGCGGGTACGCGGCGCCGGACATGGACGTGACGATCGCGCACTACGGCAACCTGGTGAATCCGCCCGGGCACTACGAGTACTCGAACCTGGGGTACGGCATCATCGGCCACATTATCGCGCGGGTGTCGGGGCAGCCGTACGAGGATTACATGCGGACGCACGTCTTCCTGCCGCTCGGGCTGACGCACACGGAGGTGGTGACGTCGCCGCCGGCGGGAGCGGAGTACGCGGCCCGGTACGAGGACGACGGCACGCCGGTACCGTGGTACGACTTCGACCACCGCGCGGCGTCGGCGGTGTACTCGAGCGCGCACGACCTGGTGCGGCTCGGGATGTTCGAGCTGAAGGACCACCTGGCGGGGCAGGCCGCGATTCTTCCGGACAGCGACATCGACGCCATGCACCGCCAGCGGACGACGGAGTCGGCGGAGCAGGGCTACGCACTGGGCTGGTTCATCGAGCGGGACCACGACGGCTACCGGCGCTACTCGCACACGGGGGGCATGCCGGGCGTGTCGACGGTGCTGAGCCTCTTCCCCACGGAGGACCTGGCGGTGGTGGTCCTGAGCAACGCGTCGGCGATCGGGGTGACGCGGATCGCGGACCAGATCGCGGGGATCATGCTGCCGCGCCTGGCCGCGGAGCGGGCGAAGCGGGCGCCCCTGAAAGCGGCGCCGCCCCCGGCCTACACCACGCCGGCAGAGCTGGCGGGCACGTGGACGGGGACGGTGCGGACGTGGCAGGATGTGGTTCCGCTGACGCTCGTCTTCCAGCCGGACGGGGACGTCCACGTGAAGCTGGGCGAGCAGACGGAGACCCTGCTCGGCGATCCGCGGTGGAAGGATGGCGAGCTCACGGGCGAGCTCGCGGGCACGATCCCCACGCCGGACGCGCGCAGGCATCCAGGCGTGATCCGGCTGGACCTGCACCTGCGGGGCGCCCGGCTCTCGGGCGAGGCGTCCGCGATCAGTCCGGGCGACGGCTACTGGTACGCTCTCACGTCGTACGCGAACCTGGGCCACCAGTAGCCTTCGCCAATCAATTCTCTATCGAAGGACCCGGGATGGCCATGGACCGCCGCTCCTTCCTCCGTGCTTCGGCGGCGGCCGCCGCCGGAGCGCTCTCCGTGCCCGGATTGGCGCTTCCGGACGTGGGTCGCGCCGACCTCGTGCTGCGCGGCGCTACGGTCTTCGACGGCACGGGCGTACCCGGACGCGAGCTGGACGTGGCCGTGACGGGCGAGCGCATCTCGGCGGTCGGGCGCGGCCTGGCGCGCGGCGCCGAGGAGCTGGACCTGCGCGGCCTGGCGCTGGCGCCCGGGTTCATCGACATCCACTCGCACGCGGATCTGCCGCTGTTCGTAGAGCCGAAGGCGGAGAGCCGGATCCGGCAGGGGGTCACGCTCGAGGTGGTGGGACAGGACGGCAGCTCGGTGGGGCCGTGGTCGGAGGAGGCGTACCAGCGCACGCGGGAACGCTACCGAACAGAGTACGGCGTCGCCATCGACTTCCGGGACCCGCCCGGCTTCCTCTCGGCCATCGACCGGCTCCGTCCGGCCGTGAACGTGGCGAGCATGGTCGGCAACGGGACCGTGCGCGCGCTGGTGATCGGCGACGAGAACCGCCCCGCGACGGAGGCGGAGCTCGCGCGGATGAAGGAAGAGGTGCGGCGCGCGATGAACGGCGGCTGCGTCGGTCTTTCGAGCGGGCTCGAGTACACGCCGTCCGGCTTCGCCGACACGGCCGAGTTGGGCGCGCTGGCCTCGGTGCTCCACGGCACCGGCTACCGCTACGCCAGCCATATGCGGAGCGAGGACGACAGGCTGCTCGGCGCCGTCGAGGAGGCGCTCCTCGTCGGCGTGCTGGGCGGCGTCCCCGTGGAGATCTCGCACCTCAAGGCGGAGGGTCGAAGGAACTGGTGGAAGGAAGACGTCGTCCTGGGCCTCTTCGACAGGGCGCGGGCGGACGGCGTGGACGTGGCCTTCGACGTCTATCCCTACACCGCCTACCAGACGGGGCTCGCCAATCTCTTCCCGACGGCCCTGCGCGCCGGCGGTACCGACGCCTTCCTGGCCCGGCTGAAGGACTCCGCGACCGCGCCGGCGCTCGAGGCGGCGTGCCGCGCCAAGGTGGCGCTGCTGGGCGACTGGAACTCGGTGCAGATCACGTCGGCGGGCAAGGACGCGGCGTGGGCCGCCGGGCGTCACCTCGGCGATCTGGCGAAGGAGCGCGGCGAGGACCCCTACGCCCTCACGGTCCAGCTGCTCGAGGCGAGCCACGGCGATGCGGGCATGATCGGCCACGCCATGGGCGAGGAGAACGTCGAGCGGCTGGTGGCGCACCAGCTCGGCGCGATCTGCTCCGACGGCAGCTCCTACGCGCCGTACGGTCCGCTGAGCACCGGCTCGCCGCACCCGCGCGCGTACGGCACCTTCCCGCGCGTGCTCGGGAAGTACGTGCGGGAGCGCAAGGCGCTCCCGCTGGAGGCCGCGATCCACAAGTGCACGGGCGAGCCGGCGCGGAGGCTTCAGCTGAGCGACCGCGGCCGGATCGCGGTGGGCGCGTTCGCCGACCTCGTCACCTTCGATCCCGCCACCGTGGCGGACCGCGCCACGTACGAGAAGCCGCACCAGTACCCCGTCGGCATCCCCGTGGTGGTTGTGAACGGCGTCGTCACCCTGCGCGATGGCGAGCACACGGGCAAGCTGGCCGGGCGGGGTGTGCGCGGCGGCGCGCAGGTGTGAGGAAGAAGGGCTAGCGTCCCACCCAGTACGTCGCCTTGATCTGGAACACGTTCGTGGGCCGGTCGCGGAACATCGCCGCGCGCGCCTGGTCGAGGCCGAGCGAGCCCGACGGATCGGTGCCGGCGCGCTCCTGCGTCCAGACCAGGAAGAGGGTCGAGCCGGGGCGGTACTGCCAGCGCAGCACGGCGGTCCCGCGCAGCGACGTCGTCGTGAAGTCCGGGTTGTCGAAGGTGAATGCCTGCGCGGGGCCGGTCCCCCCGTCCGGGTCGACGCGGTAGTCGGCCGTCGCGCTGTCGTACGCGATGCTGCCGCTGTCCTGGCCGTAGACGCGCTTGTCCAGCGTGCGCGGCCGGGCGAACTCGCGGAAGGAGGTGTAGCGCCCGCTGGCGACGAACGGCTGCGCGTAGAGCTGCAGCGTGAGGTCGGGCGAGACGGTCCAGTTCAGGCGGGTGTCGAGCGAGACGGTCCTCGTGCGGATGTAGGCGAAGACGTAGCGCTCGCCGTAGAACGACGTCGCCGTCGGGTCGGTCACGGCGGTCACGAACTGCGCGTCGTTCTCGTCCGACCGGTAGCTGGGCGAGATCTGCAGGAACAGGCTCGCGGCAGGCTTGAGCGCGACGCCGGGGCTGAAGGTGAAGGCGTGCGTCGGCGCGCCCACTCCGGCCGAGGCATCCACGCGGAAGTCGAACACGGCGGGGGCGCGCGGGTCGGTCGAGATCTCGAGGCTGCCGAGGTCGTAGCCCGCGCGCCGGACCACGGGCCCGCCGCGCGTGAGCTGGTCGTCGAAGGAGGGCAGGTTGTGGATGCCCATGAGCCGCAGGTTCCAGTAGTTGGGCAGCTCGATGGCACCGAAGGCCTGCAGCTGGGCCCAGGTCCGGTCACCCTCGAAGTCGTACTGGGTGGCGCCGCCGAAGCTCGTGAAGATGTTGCGGTACCAGCTGGTGGGCGTGGTCCAGCTGCCTCCGACGTTGCCGTTGAGCCAGGCGTAGTCGGCGCGCGACAGGAAGGCCAGGTCGTTCACCTCGAAGCCCGGGCTGCGCACGTTCGCCATGGCCTCCCACAGCAGCGTGCCGTTGTCCTTCCCCACGCGCGTGAACAGGCCGTAGCCGCGCAGCGACGTCGCGGCCGTGTCGTAGCGCGCGGAGAACAGGCCGTCGCCCGACAGGTGCCGGCCCGGCCGCTGGAAGTAGTGGGCGCTGGAGCGCTCGGTCGCGGCGATGGCCGCGGGCGATCCTGCCACGTCGGAGAACAGCAGGCCGCCCATCCAGGAGTACTCCCGGTCACTCCAGGCGTGGCGCCAGTCGATGCCGGCGGCCTCGCCGTGGCTGCGCAGGCGGTCGCCCACGATGCTGTCCGGCACCTGCCGGACCACGGATGTGAGGATGCCGCCCAGGGTGCTGGCTCCCGCGCGGAAATCCTTCTTCGCACGGCCGACGAAGTAGTTGGTGAGCGGCTCCACGACCTGCGTGGCGGGAGGCGCGCCCACGACCCCCAGATAGCGGGCGGTCTCCTGCGCCGTGACCGCGTCCAGCACGCCCACCGTGTAGCCGCCCTGCGTGCGGCCCGCGATCTTCGCGGCGCCGAGGATGGAGGTGGTCTCGGGCATGTCGGCGTATTCCGCGTGGTTGCCCACCCAGTCGTCCAGCTGCGGCGGCCGGCCGATGCGCCGCGAGTAGAACGCGCTCAGGCTGGAGGAGTTGCTGCAGAACATGCAGCGCATGCCGCCGAAGCTGAACGCGCTCGCGCCGGCGATGAAGAAGGGGCGCTTCTCCTCGTAGTAGGTCTCGAAGGCGCTCAGGTTGAGCGACGCCGGGTCCACCTCCACCTGCCCGAAGTCCGGGTTCAACGTGGCGTTCAGCGTCAGGTTCGAGGTGAGCAGCACCTTGATGTCGCCGCCCGCGGAGAGGCGAGTGGCGCGGCCGTCGTGGTAGGGGTCGCCGGGCGTGGCGTGGTCGAAGGTGCCGCCCGTGACGGCGTACGGCAGCAGCTCGAGCTGCCGCGGCTGGGGCGGGATCTCCAGGCCGTCCAGCCGGCCGTAGAACGCCGGTCCGCCGGGCGAGTTCTGTCGCCAGAACGACCACATGTCGTGCTCGTTCAGCCGATCGATGTAGCGCCAGATCTGCAGCCCCCAGGTCTGCACGGAGTCGCGCGAGAAGCGCAGCTGGCTGAAGGGGATGCGAATCTCCGCGGTCCAGCCGAGCGAGTCCGCCCGCGCCGCCGCCTCCCAGACCGGGTCCCAGGAGGGATCTCCGTCGAGCTGGTCGCCCTTTACTCCGGCCGGGTTCACCTCGAAGCGCGCGTCGTCCAGATGGTTGTGGTAGGGATCCAGGTCGATGACCAGCTTGTCGGTGGTGAGCGAGTTGAACGAGCCGTTGTCGCCGCTCGCGTCCAGCAGCTGGTCCCGCCGCGCCAGCGGCGCGACTACGCCGCCCGGCTGCCGCATGCGCGCGCCAATGTAGAGCGCGTGCGCGTCGTACAGGATCCGTACCTCCGTCGCGAGCGACGCCGGGGCGCCCTCCTCCGGCTGGTACTGCCGGAATCCCGTGATCGCCTCCGCCGTCCGCCATGCCGTCTCGTCGAGCAGGCCGTCGATGGCGATCGGACCGTTCCGCTGCGACGCGGCCGCCGCGGGCGTCGCCACCCCGTGTCGCTGCATCGCGCCCTGCGCGCGCACGGGCCCTGCGCGCAGGGCGAGGAGCAGGAGGGGAAGCAGAGGCCGCGCGTACCGCATGGCGGCGCTGGAGTGGCGGCAACGTCAATGCGCGTGAGCGGCAGGATCCGGGCTGAGCTCGAGCAACGGCGTGGGCTTCATGCAATGCAGTCCTGACGAGGGTGCGAGTCCCGGGTGTCAGGACGTTGGATGGAACGACTGCCGACTTGGTTGCAGCGACCGGGGAGACTACCGCGCGGACCCCAAGGAGTTCGCCCGCAGCCACTCCTTCTATCCGGCCAATGCCGCCACCGGGTACCAGGTCCCCCAGCAGAATCCCACCATCCACCACTGTGGCACCGCCGGGGCGGCGGTCAGGCTCCCACGGTCGGCGAGTGCAACCAATTCTTCCGCGACCTCGTCAAAGAGATCAACCGGCTGGGACTGGGACGCCAGGGCGCCGTGCAGGCCCAGGTGCGCAGCGATCAGTACATGAGCAGCGCCGCCGTCCAGCAGCTCGAACACAGCCCCTTCAAGACGACCCAGCAGCAGACCACCTACAAGCCGGCAGGAGCGGCGAGAGCGGTCGCCAAGCCGATCGAGCTGACGCGCGTCTTTCCCGGCGGCGGGGTCGCCAAGGCCACCACCACCTGGCGCCAGATCCAGGGGATCTAGCTTTCCCAAACAAGAATGGCCCCAACGCGCACAAGCGCCGTTGGGGCCATGATTTGCCCGGGTCGGAATCGACAGCGGAGGCGGAGGGACTCGAACCCCCAAGGGCTTGCGCCCGCCGCATTTCGAGTGCGGTGCCTTACCAGTTAGGACTACGCCTCCAGGGGCTCGCGGCGGGCGACGAGGGCGCGGCCGCCTTCGTCGCCGTCCATGGTTTCAGTCGGGGAGACAGGATTTGAACCTGCGACCCCTGCGTCCCGAACGCAGTGCTCTACCGGGCTGAGCTACTCCCCGAAACCTGTGCTGCCTGCGGCGGGTCGGGAGCCCGCCGATCCAGCGGACGGGGTGGGATTCGAACCCACGAGGGCTCTCGCCCCACACGATTTCCAATC
This sequence comes from uncultured Gemmatimonadales bacterium, assembly GCA_963708135.1. Lineage (GTDB taxonomy): Bacteria > Gemmatimonadota > Gemmatimonadetes > Longimicrobiales > RSA9. The sequence continues at coordinate 5,377,544 of OY970192.1, forward strand.
GTGCTCCTTAAGCCGCTCGGACACCCGTCCCGAACCCATCCCCGGCGCGTCGTCCGCCGCGTGGGCGGCGCCCGCTCCGGGCCGAACGGAGAGGGTGGGATTCGAACCCACGCGGGCCTTTCGGGCCCGACGGTTTAGCAAACCGTTGCCGTAACCACTTGGCTACCTCTCCAAACCGTCGCTCTCCACGCCGCGGCGCGAGGCCCCGACGCGTGCTTCCTGGTGGACCGCATCCACCTAGTGGACCGTATCCGAAGTAGCAATGGCATTCGCCGGCGGATCGGACGCGACCCGCCGCGTTGCTCGTCGTCGAAATAGCGCTGCTATTCCTTCCTCCTCGCGCCTTGCGCTTCGCGCCCGCTCCGCCGGCTCGGTGCTCACCGAACTTCAGATACGGTCCACTAGTTGCCCCTCCTGGGTTCGAACCAGGACTCTCCTGATCCAGAGTCAGGCGTGTTGCCAATTACACCAAGGGGCAGTCTCGCCCATCCGGCGCAGCCAGAGATTCGGATGAGCCCATCATCTTCCTGGTACGAGCGCGACGCACAGCGATGCGGCGCGCCTTTCACAGCCCAGCGAGACCCACCTGGCCGGGCACGATGCCGCCGATCCTGCGAGCAGCCCCGGACCTGGCGGGGGCCCTCTCCGGGCGCCATTCGAGCGCAACGCACAGCGATGCGGCGCGGCTCTTACACCCCTGCGAGACCCACCTGGCCGGGGGCCATCGCGTGCACTCGCAAGCGGGCCCGGGTTCGGCAAGCGGACAGGCGTCCCGGGAACCGCGTCCGGGTCGCGCACACGCACTGCACACAGGATGCCGCGATAAAGAGCGGGAGACGGGGCTCGAACCCGCGACCCTCAGCTTGGGAAGCTGATGCTCTACCAACTGAGCTACTCCCGCCGGAGAGCCACCGGTCGGACTTGAACCGACGACCGCTCGATTACGAATCGAGTGCTCTACCACTGAGCTACGGTGGCGGACCGAGTGGAGCTGAGGGGATTCGAACCCCTGACCTCTGCAGTGCGATTGCAGCGCTCTCCCAACTGAGCTACAGCCCCGGACCGTCTCTCTTCTTTCCGCTGCCGCGGCGCGGCATGGGCGCGACAGGACTCGAACCTGTGACCTCTACGATGTCAACGTAGCGCTCTAACCAGCTGAGCTACGCGCCCGGTCCTCTCTCGCTCGCCCCGCCAGGCGGCGGCCAGTGGTGGGGGTAGGATTCGAACCTACGTAGGCCTGAGGCCAGCAGATTTACAGTCTGCCCCATTTAGCCACTTTGGTACCCCACCGCACGCGCCCGTGAGGACTCGAACCTCAAGCCTTCTGATCCGTAGTCAGATGCTCTATCCAATTGAGCTACGGGCGCCCGATCGCGTCCGTCTGCTGTCCCGGGACGCTTCCCCTCCGATGCCCACGACAGGACTCGAACCTGTACGCCGTTGCCGGCACTGGTCCCTCAAACCAGCCTGTCTACCAATTCCAGCACGTGGGCCGCGTCTCACCCACCCGGCGCAGCCAGCTGCCGGGATGAGCCAGACATCTTCCTGGTACGAGCGCGACGCACAGCGATGCGGCGCGCCCTTCCCCTGCAAGTGAGACCCGCTCTTCCCGGCGCCAGGCTCCTGAACAACCCGTTCAGCCAGCTGCCGGGATGAGCCAGACATCTTCCTGGTACGAGCGCGACGCACAGCAATGCGGCGCGCCCTTCCCCTGCAAGTGAGACCCGCTCTTCCCGGCGCCAGGCTCCTGAACAACCCGTTCAGCCAGCTGCCGGGATGAGCCAGACATCTTCCTGGTACGAGCGCGACGCACAGCAATGCGGCGCGCCCTTCCTCAAGAATGCTCGGAGTGGGACTCGAACCCACACGAGGTCAACCCCCACAGGATCCTGAATCCTGCGCGTCTGCCAATTCCGCCATCCGAGCGTAGTCCCGGGCCGGCAGATCGCTGCAGGCCGGGGTTGTCTCACCTTCGCGTCACGGACGCGTCCAGCAATGGCCCCCTGCGCCTGGGCCGGGGACGTGACGCGCACCCTGGGCTTCGCGGCGCCAGGAAAGGTGAGACGAGGATGGAGCTGAGGGGAGTCGAACCCCTGACCTCCTGAATGCCATTCAGGCGCTCTCCCAACTGAGCTACAGCCCCACGGTGGAACGGCCGTGCCGTTCCGGGATTCCGACCCGAGTTGTCAAGCAGCATCGCCGCGCGCGGCGGCCGTACCTCTCACTTCGCTCAGCGGGGCTGACGGGACTTGAACCCGCGACCTCCGGTGTGACAGACCGGCACTCTAACCAGCTGAGCTACAGCCCCCTGAATCCTCTTCCTTCCCTCCAGAGCGGGCGACCGGACTCGAACCGGCGACCTTCTGCATGGCAAGCAGACGCTCTACCAACTGAGCTACGCCCGCGCTCTCTCGTCTCCCCAGTAGCCCCACGGGGAATCGAACCCCGGTTTCCACCTTGAAAGGGTGGCGTCCTGACCGTTAGACGATGGGGCCCGCACGATGGAGCTCGCGATGGGGCTTGAACCCATGACCTCTCCCTTACCAAGGGAGTGCTCTACCACTGAGCTACGCGAGCCGTGTCTGTCGGCCTCGACCCCTCTTCGTCCCGGGGCCTCGCCCCGCCTTCCCTGCAATACCCCCACGGGGAATCGAACCCCGGTTTTCTGGCTGAGAACCAGATGTCCTAGGCCACTAGACGATGGGGGCGTCTCGCCCATCCGGTGCAACCTCGCGCCGGCCGAACCCATGTCCTTCCTGGTACACGCGCGACGCACGGCGATCGTCTCGCCCATCCGGCGCAGCGCGCCGCCAGACCAAGCTGAACTTCTTCCTGGTACGCGCGCGACGCACAGCGATCGTCTCGCCCATCCGGCGCAGCGCGCCGCCAGACCAAGCTGAACTTCTTCCTGGTACGCGCGCGACGCACAGCGATGCGGCGCGCCCTTCAAGACCGGCGAGACCCACCTCGCTGGCATCCTCACATCCCCAATCCTCCTCCTCCACAGGCCCGGAGGGACTTGAACCCCCAACCGCCGGTTTTGGAGACCGGTGCTCTACCAGTTGAGCTACGGACCTAGAACCTCGGGGCATCGGCCGCGGAGCCGGGCTCGCGCGGGACGACGCACATGGCCAGGGACGGGATCGAACCGCCGACACCGTGATTTTCAGTCACGTGCTCTACCAACTGAGCTACCTGGCCGGGCCGCGGCTCGGCTTCCGCCGACGAAAAACCCGCGCGGCGACGGCGGCGCGGGCGGGCGGGGAAGCGAGCGCGAACAGCGTTGACGCGCTAGGCTCCTCCCGCGGCGCTCGCCGCGTACGGCCAAGAGTCTACGTCCGCCCCGGCGCGCGGCGCACCAGAGCGCGAGCGGACTCGCGCGAGCGGACGTGGAGCCTTCATGCTCTCCTCCTGGACCGCGTGCCCCGGACGGGTCCGGAGCGGGAAAATAGCGGGGGCGGGATTTGAACCCGCGACCTCCGGGTTATGAGCCCGGCGAGCTACCAGACTGCTCCACCCCGCGTCAGTGTTCAGGCAGAGAAGTATAGCGGCGGTCGGGGGGTGTGTCAACCCGATCGAACGGGTCGCGGAGAGGCGCGATTCTTGGCGGTACGACGCGAAAAAAGCGGTGGGCCGGGCGCGAGCGAAGCGAGACCCGGATGGCGCCGGGAAGCGGCTTGCGCGCGGGGGCCACGGGTGCTCCTGTGGGGTTGGGGTTGTGGTTGTGGTTTTGGTTTTGGTTTTGGTTCAGGGGGTGGTGGGGTGGGAACCAAAACTCCAACCAGAACCACAACGGAGCTGAACTCATCGGAAGGGCGGACGGCATGACTGTCGAGCACGTACGGCTGGAGGAGGAGCGGACGCGGCGGGTGGCGTGGAAGTGCTGGGGCCCGTACGTGAGCGAGCGGGCGTGGGGCACGGTGCGCGAGGATTACAGCCCGGGCGGCACGGCATGGGCGTACTTCCCGCACGATCACGCGCGCTCGCGGGCCTACCGGTGGAACGAGGACGGCATCGCCGGCTTCTCGGACGTGCGGCAGCGGATCTGCCTGGCGCTGGCGCTGTGGAATGGACGCGATGCGATCCTGAAGGAGCGGCTGTTCGGGCTGGGTGGACCGGAGGGCAACCACGGGGAGGACGTGAAGGAGTGCTACTTCCACCTGGACGGCACGCCGACGCACTCGTGGATGCGCTACCTCTACAAGTACCCGCAGGCGGCGTTCCCGTACGATGATCTGGTGGCGGAAAACGCGCGTCGTACGCGGCGCGATCCGGAGTACGAGCTGCTGGACACGGGGGTGTTCGACGGCGACCGCTACTTCGACGTGGAGGTCAGCTACGCCAAGGCGGATGCGGAGGATCTGCTCATGCGGATCCAGGCGACGAACCGGGGCCCGGAGCCGGCGCCGCTCCACCTCCTTCCCACGGTCTGGTTCCGGAACCGCTGGTCCTGGGACGATCGGGAGCCGCGGCCGTCGGTGCGGCTGGAGGCGCGCGAGGCGGGACGCGTCGCCTTGCGGCTGGAGGAGCCGTACTGGGGCACGCGCTGGCTCTACGCTGCGGGCGAGCCGGCGGCGCTGTTCACGGAGAACGAGACCAACTTCGAGCGGCTGTTCGGCACGGCGAACCGCACGCCATACGTGAAGGACGGCATCGGCGAGGCGGTCGTGAACGGGCGGGCGGAGGCGGTGAACCCGGCGCTCTCGGGGACGAAGGCCGCGCTGCACTACACCTTCACGGTTGCGCCGGGGGCAACGGTCGAGGTCCGGCTGCGTCTCTCGGCGGGGCCCGTGCGTCCGGCGTCGGGGCGGCCGCTGGGGGAGGACTACGACGCGGTGCTGGCGGCGCGCGAGGCGGAGGCGGACGAGTTCTACGGCGCCGTGGTGCCGGCGGGGCTGGATGCGGAGCGCGCGCGGGTGATGCGGCAGGCGCTGGCGGGACTGCTCTGGTCGAAGCAGTACTATCACTACGTGGTCTCGGAGTGGCTGGATGGGGACCCGAGCCAGCCGCCGCCGCCGCCGGAGCGGCTGCAGGGGCGGAACCACGACTGGCGGCACCTCTTCAACTCCGACGTGCTGTCCATGCCGGACACCTGGGAGTACCCGTGGTACGCGGCGTGGGACCTGGCCTTCCACACGGTGCCGCTGGCGCTTGTCGACCCCGAGTACGCGAAGTTCCAGCTCGTGCTGCTGCTGCGCGAGTGGTACATGCACCCGAACGGCCAGATCCCGGCGTACGAATGGGCGCTCGGCGACGTGAACCCGCCGGTGCACGCGTGGGCGGCGCTGCGCGTCTTCCGGCTGGAGAGGGAGCGCTGGGGGCGCGAGGACCACGAGTTCCTGGAGCGGGTGTTCCACAAGCTGCTCCTGAACTTCACGTGGTGGGTCAACCGGAAGGATGCGCAGGGCAACAACATCTTCGAGGGCGGCTTCCTGGGGCTGGACAACATCGGCGTCTTCGACCGCGACATGCCGCTCGAGCGGGGGATGGTGCTCGAGCAGGCGGATGGCACGGCGTGGATGGCGATGTACGCGCTGAACATGATGGCGATCGCGCTCGAGCTGACGCGCCACGACGGGGCGTACGAGGACATGGCGAGCAAGTTCTGGGAGCACTTCCTGACCATCGGGCACGCGATGAACGAGATGGGGCCGGGGGGCGAGGACATGTGGGAGGATGAGGACGGCTTCTACTACGACGTGCTGCACGCCGACGGCGCATCGCATCCGCTGCGCGTGCGCTCGATGGTGGGACTCATCCCGGCCTTCGCGGTGCAGACCCTCGAGCCGGACGAGCTGGACCGGATGCCGGAGTTCCGGCGCCGGCTGGAGTGGTTCATCGCGCACCGGCCGGACCTCACGGACTGCGTGGCCTCCATGGCTCTGGCGGGGGAGCGGGCGCGACGGCTCCTCTCGCTGCTGGATGCGACGCGGCTGCGGCGAGTGCTGGAGCGCGTCCTCGACCCCGCCGAGTTCCTCTCGCCCGGCGGCGTGCGCGCGCTTTCGCGCGCGTACCTGGAGCACCCCTACAGCATCCGGCTCGACGGCGCGACCTACACGATCGCGTACGAGCCAGGCGAGTCGGTATCCGGGCTCTTCGGCGGCAACTCGAACTGGCGCGGCCCGGTCTGGTTCCCGGCGAACTTCCTCCTGATCGAGGCGCTCGAGCGGTTCCACGCCTACCTGGGCGACGGCTACCGCGTGCCGTGTCCGACCGGCTCCGGGCAGCTGGCTACGCTGCGCGACGTGGCGCGCGCCCTTTCGGAGCGGCTGGTCGGGCTGTTCGTGCGCGGGCCCGACGGCCGGCGTCCCGCGGCCGGCGATTCGACGCTGTTGCAGGAAGACCCGCACTGGAGGGATCTGCCCCTGTTCTTCGAGTACTTCCACGGGGAGACGGGGAAGGGGTTGGGCGCGAGTCACCAGACGGGGTGGACCGCCCTCGTGGCGTCGCTGCTCGCGCGCAGCGCGGAGGATGACGGCGCGGCCGACGACGCGGCACACCTGCGCGTGGCGCGGGCGGCCGCGGCGGCGGTCGGTCCGCCGGAGCGCCAGGCAATGCTGCGGCTGGAGGAGCCGCTCGCCCCGGCGCGGCCCTGAGCCGCGGCGGTGGGGGGACGCGGCGGGCCTACCGGTCCGCCGCCTTCTCCCGCGCCGCCTTCTCGAAGTGACTGCCGAACCAGTCGAAGATCCGCTGCCAGTGGTCCCTGAAATCCTCCACGGTCCCGTTGCGCCCGGCGCCGTGTCCGGCGTGCTCGTACTGCACCCACACGGCTTCCTTCCCGAGGCGTCGCAGCGCGTAGTACATCTCCCGCTCGTTGGTGTCGGGCACGTTCCAGTCGGCCTTGCCGGTGAGCATCAGCAGCGGCGTGTGGATGCGGTCGGCGAACACGACCGCCGAATGCTGGATGTATTTCAGCGGCGCCTGCCACAGTGTGGCGCCGATCCGGTCCTGCCCGTGCTCGGCGGCGTAGTAGTTCCGCGTGCCGATCTTGGGGCTGTCCCCGAGGAAGGAGATGATGTCGACCTTGCCGGAGATGTTCACGGCGGCGGCGAAGCGGTCGGTCTGGGTGATGAGCAGGTTGGTGGCGTAGCCGCCGTAGCTGGTGCCCTCGACGCCGAGCTTCGTGCCGTCCACCAGCCCTCGCTGCTCGAGGCTGTTGATGCCATCGGTGACGCCCTTCACCCACGCCTCGCCGGGGTAGCCGATGTGCAGCTTGACGGATGGCCGAAACATGAACCAGCCCTGCGCCGCGAGCAGGTTCATGTTCTCGTTGAAGCCGTTGTCGAAGAAGGTCTCGTAGATCTCCGCCACCAGCGGGTACTTCTCTCCGGGCCGGTAATCGTATGGATAGTAGAGCACGCCATGGAGCTTCTTGCCGTCGACATCGAGATAGCTCACCAACTCGGAGCGCGCGAGCGCCACGCCCTCGAGCTGTGGGTTCAGCTCCGTGAGGGAGTGCGCAGCGGCGAAGTCGCGGCCGGCGGTCCAGATCTCATCGGGACGATTGCCGTCGGAGCGCTCGAACACGAAGCGCGAGCCGTCGTCGGATACGTGCCAGGAGCCGTACAGCCCGGTATCCTGCACGAGCTCGGTCGCCTTCCGCGTGCCGAGGTCGTAGCGCTCGAGACCGCGCGCCCAGCGGTCTCGAGCGGAGGTGGAGAGGAAGAGGTAGCGCCCGTCGCGGCTCCACCGCTCGAAGCTCCGCCGGGGCCGCGTCGCGGTGTCGGGGCTCATGGGATAGACCAGCGCCAGGGAGTCGCTGCGGACGTCCAGCAGGTGGTAGCCGTCCTGGGCGCTCACCAGCAGCGCCCGGCCGTCGGGACGCCAGGCGACGACCGAGTAGGCGAGCTTCATCGTGTCCGTTCCGGAGAGGGGCGTTCGGTAGCGCTGCGTCAGGTTACGCGCGCTGTCGGCGTCCACGAAACGCACGAAAACGTTTCCCTTGTCGGCGTATGCGAACGCGCTGGCGCCCTCGTTCCAATCCGGCGTCAGCCGGTGCTCGGCGGGTCTGACCAGCGTATCAGGCATGCTGCCCGGCGTCAGCCGGAGGCGGAAGACCCCGTACTCGGTCCCCGACTTCCGGTCGTACGACGTCCGCCTGGGCACGGCGGTGGAATAGGCGAGGTAGGAGCCGTCGGCGGAGAAGTGGGGGTCGCGGATCGGGGTTTCGGGAAGGATCTCACGCACGGCGCCGTCCGCAACGCTCACGAGGGCGGGGATCGAGCGGTCCCCGAGGTTCCGCACGCTGTCCCAGGCGAGGAAGGGCTGCCGGGCGTCGTGCACGACGATCTCGCCCCGGGACAGGTGCAGGAAGGCCTGCCGGGCGCCGCCGGCCCAACCGTCCGGGCGCAACGCGAGGAGCAACGAGCCGCCGTCCGGCGCCCACGCCAGGGGCGAGTTGGAGGCGATCTGCTTGCTCGTGCGCAAGCGGATGCGCCGCGTACGGTCCGCGCCGACGTCGTGCACGTCGAGCGCCCAGCCGTCGCCCGTCCTGAGGAGGAAGGCGAGCCTGGCGCCGTCCTTCGAGAACGTGATGCCCCGTACCTGCACCTTGCCGGGGAAGATCTGCCGACTCCGTCCGGTGCTCGCGTCGAGCAGCTGGAATTCCACGGGCGACGGCGCCACGTACGTCGGGTCGCCGAAGCGGGCGTTGTCGATGCCCAGCCGGTCCCGGCGGAGCTGCACGGTCAGCGCCACCCAGCGTCCGTCGCGGGAAACGTCGGCGATGCGGCCGGAGCGGACCGCGAGGGCATCCTCAATGGTGAAGCGGCGGCCGGATTGCTGGGCGAGGGCGGGCGAGCGGATCAGCGCGAGAGCGAAGATCGCGCGGGCGAGTGGGCGCAGGAGGGTGGAACGCGACCGTGGGCGGGACATGACGCGGCTCCGTGTGCGGTGGACCGTTCGGGGACCGCACGGAGGATGCGGGGCGACGAGGTGGCCGGCAAGCCGCCACACCTCGCCGGCCTCGCGTTGGCGGGTGCGCTAGCGCCTCTCGAACACCACCTTTCCGCCGACAATGGTTGCCATGACGCGGGCACTGGCGAGCGAGTCGGGCGGCATGGTAAAGAGATCGCGGTCGAGCACGTCGATATCGGCGAGCATGCCGGGAGCCAGGGTACCGCGCTTCTTCTCGGCGAAGACGGCGAAGGCGTTGCCCCAGGTGTAGGCCCGCAGGGCCTGGCCCACGGAGATCTTCTGCTCGGGAAGCCAGCCATCGGGGTTCTTCCCATCCAGCGTGCGGCGGGTGACCGCGGCGTAGACGCCGAGGATCGGATCCAGCGGCGCCACGGGCCAGTCAGAGCCGAAGGCCAGGACGGCGCTATCCTCGAGCAGTGAACGAAAGACGTAGCTGTCGTGCATCCGTTCGGGTCCGAGGCGCCCCTCGAGCCAGCGGCCGTCGTCGATGGCGTGATACGGCTGCATGGATGCGATGACGCCGAGCTCGTGGAACCTCGGCACATCCTGCGCGCGCAGGTGCTGCGCGTGCTCCATCCGAAACCGTCGGTCGCGCGGGCCGTGCGCTTTCGCCACGGAGTCGTACATCGCGAGGAGCATGGCGTTCGCCGAGTCGCCTATGGAATGGATGGCGAGCTGGAGCCCGGCCGAATCGGCCGCGCCGATCCAGCTCGCCATGTCCGCGGGGTCATGCTGCAACAGCCCGCGATAGCCCGCCGAGTCGGTGTAGGGTTGTGCCATGAACGCGGTGCGCGAGCCCGCCGACCCATCCATGAAGCGCTTCATCCCGCCAACGCGCACCCAGTCATCACCCGGGCCGTCGGCGCGCAGCGTGTCCGCCGTAGCGCGCCAGTCCTCCAGGATGTAGAGCACCGCTCTGAGCGTGAGGCGCCCGGCCCGTTGCATCCGCCGGAAGCTGGCGAGATCGGCCAACGTCGCGCTCATGTACGCGACGCCCGTAAGCCCAAGCGAGTCGGCGTGCGCGAGGCCGCGTGCCAGGGCGGTGTCCATCTGGGCCGGCGTCGGGGCGGGGATCGCGTGGCCCACCAGGTCGAGCGCCGCATCCTTGAAGATGCCGGTCGGCTCGCCCGTCCTGGCGTCGTGCAGGACCTGCCCGCCGAAGGGTGTGGGCGTCCGTGCGGTGATGCCGGCCTCCTTCATGGCCAGCGCATTGGCCAGCGCCTCGTGTCCGTCGAGGCGCTCGATGAAGACGGGATTGTCCGGGGTGACCGAATCGATCCATTCGTGGCGGGGGAGCGTCTGCCCCGGCCAGCGTGTGTGGTCCCACTCGCCGCCGGTGATCCATTCACCGGGCTTCAGGCGCCGCGCGTATTCGGCGATCCGCCGGACGAACTCCTGTGGCGTATCGGCGTCCCGCAGCTGCACGGAGGCGAGGCCGAAGCTGGCGTCGATGAAGTGCGTGTGACCGTCGTTGAAGCCGGGCATCACGAGTCCGTCGTGCGCGTCGATCACGCGCGTCCGCGGGCCAATGTAGCGGGCGGCGGTGGCGGAGTCGCCGACGGCCAGGATGGAGTCGCCACGAATGGCCACGACCCCGGGCTCGGCCGGACCGGTGGATGCGCCGGTCCATACCATGCCGTGCGTGATGACGAGGTCGGCGGGCGCCGAGGGTGCGCACGCGACGAGGGTGATCAGCAGGGCCAGCGGGCTCGCTCGCTTCATCGCGTTGGATCCTCCGTCGTGCGGCGCATCACACGACCAGGTTGATCAGTCTGTCGGGTACGAAGATGGTCTTCCGGATCGCGCCGCCGTCGATGTAGCGGCGGACGTTGTCGTCGGCGAGGGCGGCGGAGCGGGCGTCATCCTCGGCCACGCCGCGCGGCATGGGCATGCGCGCGCGCACCTTGCCGTTGACCTGCACGACGAACTCGACCTCGTCGGTGGTGGCCTTGGCGGGGTCGTAGCTCGGCCAGCGCGCGGTCTCGAAGAGGGAGCCCTCGTGCCCGAGCCGCTCCCACAGCTCCTCGGCCAGGTGCGGCGCGAACGGCGCGATGAGGAGCGGCAGCGGCTCGACTTCCTCGCGGTTCACCCGGCGGCCCTCCTCCCGCACCGCGTTCAGGTACTCCATCATCGCCGCGATGGCCGTGTTGTAGCGGAGCGCGGCGATGTCCTCGGTCACCTTGCGGATGGTGGCGTGCAGCTTCTGCTCGAGGGGTCCCGCGAGCCGCTCCGAGCCGAGCGCCTCGACGGGGACGATGCTGTCCCAGAGGCGGCCGAGGAATCCGGCCGGGCCCTGGAGACCCTGGTCGCGGAAGTCGCCGCCCTCCTGGTACGGCCCGAGGAACATGAGGTAGGTGCGGAAGGCGTCCGCGCCCCAGCGCTCGATGTACTCGTCCGGCACCACGACATTGCCGCGGCTCTTCGACATCTTCGCACCATCCTTGATGATCAGCCCGTGCTTGCGGAAGGTGGCGTACGGCTCCTCGAACGTGAGGTGGCCGAGGTCGTGGAGCACCATGGTGGTGAAGCGGCTGTAGAGCAGGTGCAGCACCGAGTGCTCCTCGCCGCCGATGTAGCTGGCCACGGGGAGCCATTTCTCCGTGAGCTCGGGATCGAACGGCACGTCCTCGCGGTTGGCGGACGGGTAGCGCAGGAAATACCAGGCGCTGTCGAGGAACGTGTCGCTCACGTCGGTCTCGCGCCGGGCCTCCGCGCCGCAGCGCGGGCACGGCACGCGGTACCATTCCTCCACGCGGGCCAGCGGTGAGACGCCGCTCTCGTCGGGCTTGTAGTTCTCGACGTACGGCAGCACGACCGGCAGATCGGGCACGGGCACGGGCACGGTGCCGCAGGCATCGCAGTAGATGATCGGGATCGGCGGCCCCCAGTAGCGCTGGCGCGAGATGCACCAGTCGTGGAGGCGGTAGTTCACGCGGGCCTCGCCCAGGCCGCGCTCCTCGAGCCACTCGGTGATGGCCCGCCGGCCCTCCTCCCACGGCAGCCCCGAGAACTGGCCGGAGTCGGTCAGCACGCCATCGCCGGTGTAGGCTTCGCGCAGCTCCGCGAATGGCACCGCCTCGCCCTCCCCGTCCACGGGGGCGATCACGGGGCGGATCGGCAGCCCGTACTTGCGGGCGAACTCGAAGTCGCGCTCGTCGTGGGCGGGCACGGCCATGATGGCGCCGGTGCCGTACTCCATGAGCACGTAATCGGCGACCCAGACGGGGATGTCCTCGCCGGTGGCCGGGTTGACGCAGTAGCCGCCGGTGAAGACGCCGGTCTTCTCCTTCTCGGCCTTCCTGCGCGAGACGAGGTCCATGGCGGCCGCCTGCCGGCGGTACTCCTCGACGACGGGGCGCTGCTCCTGGGATATGAAGCGCTCGAGGAGCGGGTGCTCGGGCGCGAGCACCATGAAAGTGGCGCCGAAGAGCGTGTCGGGCCGGGTCGTGAAGACGGCGACGAGAGGCGGCTCACCGTGCAGCTGCGCACTTTCGTGGCGGTCCTCGGCCACCTTGCGGCGGGCGATGGGGAAGCGGACCTCGGCGCCCTCGCTGCGGCCGATCCAGTTCTCCTGCGCCTTCCTGGTGGTCTCGGACCAGTCGATCCAGGAGAGGTTCTCGAGCAGCCGCTTCGCGTATTTCGTGATGCGGAAGAACCACTGCGCGAGGAAGCGCTGCTCGACGGGGGTGCCGCAACGCTCGCACGCGCCGGCGATCACCTGCTCGTTGGCGAGGACGGTGTGGCAGGAGGGGCACCAGTTGACGGGCGCCTCCTGCTTCTCGGCGAGCCCCGCCTCGTAGAGCTGGAGGAAGAGCCACTGGGTCCACTTGTAGTAGCGCGTATCGGTGGTGTCGACCGTGTGGTTCCAGTCGTACATCGCGCCGATGCGCCTGAGCTGCCGCGTGAAGTTGCGGATGTTGCGGGGAATCAGCTCCATCGGGTGGGTGCCGATCCTGAGGGCGTAGTTCTCCGAGTGGATGCCGAAGGCGTCGAAGCCGATCGGCTCGAAGACGGTCTTCCCCCGCAGCCGCTGGTAGCGGCCGTAGATGTCGGCGCCCGTGAAGGCGTAGATGTTCCCGACGTGCAGCCCCTCGGCGGAGGGGTAGGGGAACATCATCAGGTTGTAGAAGGGATCGGCCGCGTCGCGGAGCTGCTCATCCGTGAAGGTATTGGTGCCGCGCTCCGCCCACCGCCGCTGCCACTTCTCCTCGATGCCCGTCGGGTCGTAGTCGGTCCCGCTGGTGTCGCTCATCTGCCGTCCGTCGTTCCGGTCGTGGGGAACCGAAAAATATAGCGGGCGGCGGAAGCCCGATCAATCGACGCGGTCGGCGAAGGTGCGCTCCAGGACGGCGGGCACGGGCGGGTTGGCGAGGCCGAGGACGAGGAGGTCCTGCTGCCTCAGCTCGTAGAGCGTGGCGGGGGTCACGGCGCGGATCGTGGCCTTGCGGCGGCCGGCGGCGAGCACGGCGGTCTCGCCGAAGAAGTCGCCGGCGACGAGGGTCGCGACGGCCTCGTCGCCGCCGCCGTCACCGTGGCGGAGCACGCGCGCGACGCCGCGGGCGAGGAGGAAGAGCGAGTCCGCGGGGGCGTCCTCGGCCACGATGACCTCGTCGGCGCCGAAGGCACGGGGGCGGAGCAGCTCGGCGATGCGGGCGAGCTCGGTTTCGGGCAGCCCGCCAAAGAGCGGGACGCGGTGGAGCAGCTCGACGGGCGTGGCGTCGAGGGCGTCGATCGACCCGGCCGGACCGGTGTCGCGGCGGCGCTCGACGCCGTTCCGGAGGGCACGCGCCTGCCCCTGCGGCAGGACCTCGAGGGCCTCGAGCTCATCGAGCACCTGCTCCTCGGCGCGCAGGCAGAAGCGGTTGGCCAGGAGCTGCTGCGAGCGCGAGGCGTACTCGGGGAATCGGTCGGCAATGCGGTCGAGCGACTGGCGGCCGTTGCTGTTCCAGAGCTGGAAGAGCGCGCGCACCTGGAGCAGCCCATCGGCGGATCCCTCCTCCAGCGCGGCGGCGTCGATGGCGCCGAGCACGCGGTCGCTGGCGACGACGCGGGCGCGGAAGGTCTCGTAGAGCTCGGCGATGCGCTGGAGCCGCCTGCGGCGGAGCGCGGCGCTTTCGGGGACGACGCGGTCGAGCAGGTCGAGGAAGGCGGTCTCGGCGCGGCCGCGGCGGGGCGAGAGAGCGCTCCAGGCGGGGAGCCCGGCGGGGGAACGCAGGGCATCGACCTGCACGTTGACGGAATGCTGGAGATCGCGGGCCACCCGCTCCGATACCTGACCGTTCTGGAAGAGGTCGAGGTAGACCTGCTTCTCGAGGAGGAGGAAGCGCCGCTTGAGCAGCGTGAGCTCCTCCTCGCGCTCGAGCAGGCCGCGCTCGCGGAGGCTCTCGAGCCGCTCGCGGGCCGCGGCCTCCTCGCGGGCGTACTCCTCGTCGAGGCGGCCGATCAGGCGGTCCCCGACCATGCCGCCATGGCGGAGCTGGGGGAGGCGCTCGCGCGCGCGCTGCTTGGCGGCGAGCAGGCTGGTGTCGCGCACGTACTGGTCGGAGGGGTTGGCGCGGCCGAGGCCGAGCGCGCGGGCGAGCATTCCGAGGGTCGGCGCCTGGACGATGGCTCCGATGAGGGCGGTGCCGACGACGAGACCGAGGAGGATCTCGCGATAGGCGAAGTCCACGGGCAGGGCGAGCACGAGCAGCAGCGCGACGGGCCCGTCCATGGTGCCCCACGCCAGCAGTGCCTGGTGGCGGAGCTCGGCCGGATTGCCGCCGAAGAAGCGCTCGTGCAGGTGGAAGAGGCCGAAGACGGTGGCGGCGCGGGCGAGGAGCCAGAGGCCGGCGGCGGCGGCGATGGTGCCGAGCAGCGGCGGCAGCGCCCCGTCGGGCAGGAGGAGCCCTACGCCGACGAGGACGACCGCCTCGACCGCGATGGCGAGGAAGGTCCAGAACTCGCTGACGGCGTGCAGCGTGGCCGGCTCGAAGCGGGCGCGGCCGGCGCCGCCCAGCGCGAGGCCGGCGCCGGCGGCGGCGACGACGCCGTTGACGTCGAGGAGCAGGGAGGCGACGACCGCGCTGTACGCCGCGGCGGCGGTGAGCAGCACGGCGAGGGCGCGCTCCCGTTCGAGGCGGTGGACGAGGCGGCCGAACAGCCACCCGATGAGCATGCCGGCGATCAGGGCGCCGGCGAGGCTGACGATGAGGGCGCCCGCGTCCCCGAGCAGCAGCCGCTCGAGCGCGGGGCCGTTGGCCCCGCCGGCGAGCGCATCCGCGGCGGGCGTGGGCCGGCCGGCGCCGCGCAGCCCCGCGAGCAGTACGGCGGCGAGCACCACCGTCGTCGCCTGGCGGAACAGCTCCTCGCCGCGCGCGACGGTCATGACCCGGCGCGGGACGCCGAGGTCGCGGAAGAGCGTGTGCACCTCGGGCGTCCCGGCGGCGGCGAGAAGGGCGGCGGCGAGGAGCGCGACGGGGAGCGGCAGTTCGGCGGCCCCGGCAAGGGGGAGGCCGACCGCCGGCACCGCGAGGAGCGCCCCGCCCAGGCCGACGGCCAGGACGGGGCGGATGTTGCGCGCGAGCAGCGGGGTGTCGATGGCGAACGCGGTGCGGAACAGGAGGACCGGCAGCAGGACGTCGAGCGCCAGCTCGGGCGCGATGTGGAACGCGGCCACGGCGGAGAGGACGCCGAATCGGTGCGCGACGGCGCCGAGCCCGAGTCCGCCCAGCAGCAGGGCGGCGGGGAGAAGGGGACGGGAGCGGCGCACGGCGATGTAGGCGACGGTCACCGTGGCCAGGAGCACCACGAGTGGCAGCAACGCGGTCAGCGCGGGGCGATCAGGCATGGGATGTACCCGCGGGATGAGCGTGAACGTCGGCGGGCTTCGCTGTCCCGAAAGTAGGGCGGCGCCGCGCCGAGCGGAAGGATCGCGTGATGGGAGGGGCGCGTCAGCGCGGCGGCGGCGCGGGTGCCAGGGCCGCGACGGCGGCGAAGGGGTGGTCGTGGTCGGCGCCGGCGGCGGCGACGATGGCGCGGATGGTGGCGGGCAGATCGCGTCCCATGCGGTCGTAGGCGGCCTCGAAGACGTCCAGCCGGTCGTAGTAGAGCCGACGCGCGATGAGGCTGGCGTTGTTGAGCTCCATGCGCCGGCCGTAGCCGCGGTAGGTGGGGGTCACGAGCTGCGGCTCGATGTCCGTCGTCCAGCGGGAGCGGGCCTCGTCGAAGACGCGCTGGCGCCGGCGCAGTCGCTCGGCAGGCGGCGCGGCGGTGTCGGCGTAGACGGCCTCCAGGCGGTGCACGAGGCCCGTGAGGAAGCGGCCGAAGACGAGGTCGTCGTGCCAGTCGCCGCGGGCGCGGAGGCACGAGGCAGCGGCGTCGCCTTCGACCTGGCAGAAGTAGTCGATGGCGCCGCGCCCGCCCACGAAATTGGCCAGGCTCTCGTTGAAGGAGACGTGGCTGGGGACGAAGATCGTGTTGTGGGTGGTCTCGTGGATGACGGTGTTCACGAGGTCGATGTCGCCGTAGCGGAGCACGGTGGAGAGCAGCGGGTCGTTGAACCAGCCGAGCGTGCTGAATGCGCTGGTCGGGCGGACGTAGGCGTCGTAGCCGCGCGCCTCGAGCTTGCGCGCCTGGGCGCGGGCCTCATCGAAGTCGAAGAACCCCTTGTAGGGAACGCGGCCGACGATCGGGAACCACCAGGTGATTTCGCGGAAGCTCAGCTTGGGCGCGGCGGAGAGCACGAGCATGAGCGTGTCGTGCTCGACCCGGGAGAAGGTGGTGAAGCTCTGGCCCACGCGCAGCCCGAGCACGTGATGGGCGAAGGCGCGCGCGTGGAGCACGAGCTCGAGCTTCTCGCGCGTGGCCGTGGGAGTGGCGGGATCGGCGACGACGCGCGGGATCGGCCGCCGCCGGCTGAGGATGCGCGCCTCGGCGAAGCCCGCGCGGATGACGTAGACGGGGGAGCAGGCGGCCAGCAGCGCGACGGCGAGGGCGAGGCCGAGGAGGCGGTGCAGGTGGCGTCTCTTCATGGCATCCGATCGGCCGGCGGCCCATCCGCCGGCCCCGGATTGTGCCGCGCGGCCGGGCGTCCGGCAAGGGAGCGGTGGCGGGCGGATGGCGGGACGCGGGTATGGTTTATGCCGCCCGGGAAGCGACTTACCCGCCGTCGCCAGGGGCGGGGACGCTCCCGCACCCCCCGGGGTGCATTCGAACCGCGGCGAGAACGTCCCGCATGATGAAGTGGATCACAGGCAGGTACGGGTGGCTCCTTCCACTCGCCGCGTTCCTTCTCGTGCTGTCCGGAACGTGGATCTTCGACCGTGAGCGCGGGGACCGGCTGCAGGCGGCGCGCCGCGAGGCGCAGGCCGTGGCGACGCGGCGGGCCTCGGTGCTGTCGGACCAGATCGGCAACGCGCTGAGCACGCGCATCGGCGCGCTCACGGCCGCGAAGCTCCGCTTCACCCAGGTCGAGGACTCCGTCTCGGAGCGCGTCTTCGACGCCGCCATGGACAGCGTCACGAGCCATCTGGCGGGGCTCAACGCGATCCACGTGCTCTATCCCGACAGCGTACGGCCGGCGGACCGGCGCGCCCGGCGCGAGACGCCGCCGCTCGACATCGCCTCGGACACCGCGGTCGCGAACGCGTACCACCGAGCGCTGGCGGAGAAGCGGGTGACGGCGACGTCGGTGCTCGATCCCACCGGGCACCGGATGCTGATCTTCGATCCGGTCTTCGCGGCGGACAGCTCGAAGCTGCTGGGCGTGCTCGCGGCGGACATCGACCCGGTGGCGGTGGTGCGCAGCGCGCTCGCGGCGGCGGGCGCGGCGGACACGATCCGGGGCGCGTTCTATTCCGTGTTCGGGCCGAACGGCGTGCGCATCAGCGGCTATGCCGCGCCGCGGGACTGGCCCGCGATCGACCTGCCGATGAGCGCGGCGGACACGCGCTGGATGATCCGCCTCGCGTATCCGCCGGTGGACACGGGGGTCTACCAGGCGGAGCGGGTGGCCACGTGGGTGACGGGGCTGGCCGTGGCCCTGGCGTTCGCGGTGATCCTGGTGTTCTTCCGGAAAACGATCCTGTCGCAGCGCGAGGAGATCGAGCGGCGGGTGGTCGCGGAGGAGGCGGCGCGGACGAGCGCGGAGGAGGCGCGGGCGCGGGCGGAGGAGGCGCGCGAGCTGGCGCAGCAGATCGAGGCGGCGCAGCGGGCGGCACAGCGGCTCTCGACGTCGCTGGACCCGGACGACGTGGTGGAGCTGTTCCTGGGTGGGGTGGCGGAGACGCTGGAGGCGGACGTGGCCACGCTCTACACCTTCGCGGAGGAAGGGGAGGTGCTGGTCGGCCGCAAGCGGATGGTGTTCCGGGACGTGGGGAAGGCGACGGAGCGGCTGCGCACGGAGGACATCCGGCAGGTGCGCGTGCCGGTCGCGATGCTGCCGGTGCTGGCGGAGGCGGTGGCCACGGGCGAGCCGTACGTGATCGAGGACGCCTCGCGGGGTGGGCGCCCGGTGCCGAGCTACTCCGCCGGCCCGGAGGCAGCGCCGGCGTCGGTGACGGTGCCGCTGCTCATCGGCGGGCACACGGTGGGCGTGGCCACGTGGGAGATCTACCAGGGCCCGCGGCGCTTCGAGGCGGGGACGATCGCGTTCGCACAGGCGTTGGCGGCGCCGGCGGCGGCGGCGCTGCGCTCGGCGGAGCTGTTCGCCTCGCTGGAGTCGGCGCGCGCGCGGGCGACGTGGGAGGCGCTGCGCTTCGGCACGGTGCTCGACCAGATGGCGGATGGGGTGGTGGTGGTGGACGCGAAGGGGAAGGTGGAGCTGTCGAACCAGGCCGCGGCGGAGCTGCTGGGGCCGGAGCTGGCGGAGACCCCGCTCGAGCAGTGGCCTGCGCGCTTCAGCCTGGCGGCCAGCGACGGGCGGCCGTATCCGGCGGGGGAGAACCCGGTGGTGCGCGCGCTGCGCGGGGAGCGGGTGCGGCGGGCGACGTTCATGGTGCGCTCGCCGTGGGGGACGGAGCGGCACCTGTCGGCGGCGGCGGCGCCGATCCTGACGCGGACGGGGGAGCCAGCGGGCGCGGCGATGGTGGTGCGGGACGTAAGCGACGAGCACGAGTACGCGGAGATGCTGCGGCACACGAACCGGGAGCTCAGGCGGCAGGCGGAGGTGCTGGAGGAGGTGAACACGCAGCTGCGGGACGCGACGAAGGCGAAGGACCAGTTCCTGGCGGTGATGAGCCACGAGCTGCGGACGCCGATCAACGCGATCATGGGCTACTCGGACCTGCTGGACCTGGAGGTGAAGGGGAAGCTGAACGGGGAGCAGAAGGGGATGGTTTCGCGCGTGCGCGACACCTCGCGGCACCTGCTCGGGCTGATCAACGAGGTGCTGGACCTGGCCAAGGTGGGCGCCGGGCGGGTGGACCTGGTGATGGTGGATCTGAAGGTGGGCACGGTGGTCGAGCGGGCGGTGCACCAGGTGATGCCGCTGGCGGCGGCAAAAGGGCTCTCGATGGAGGTCAAGCCGGCGCCGACGGACCGGGATCTCGTGGTTGTGGCCGACGAGACGCGGCTCACCCAGATCGTGATCAACCTGCTCTCGAACGCGGTGAAGTTCACGCAGCAGGGCAGCGTCACCGTCTCCTTCGGCCGTACGGATGACACGGTCGAGATCCACGTGCGCGACACGGGCCCGGGGATCCCGCGGGAGCAGCGCGAACGCATCTTCGAAGAGTTCTACCAGGTCGAGAGCGGGCTCTCGCGCAGCATCGGCGGCACCGGCCTCGGGCTCGCGATCGCGCGCCGGTTCGCGCGCCTGATGAACGGCGACATCACCGTCGACAGCGAGTCCGGGAAGGGCTCCGAGTTCACCATCCGGCTGCCCTCCGTCGATGCCGCGCGGCCGGGCGCCCCCGAGCCACAGGAGACGACGGTCGCCCTCTACAGCACGGACGGCGACCTGATCGACCACGTGGCGGCGCTGCTCGCCGGCTCCGTCCGGATCGTGGGCGCCACGGAGCCGGCCCGGATGGCCTCGCTGGCGCGGCGGGAGGAGCCCTCGCTGGTGGCCCTCGATGCCGGCGGAGGGCTGCCCGCGTGGCGTACGCTCGCGGCGCTCCAGGCCGACCCGCTCACGGCCGACATCGAGGTGCTCCTGTGCGCCCGCCAGGACCACGGCGGCGCGAACGCGCTGGACCTCGGGCGCTTCACGATCCTGCCGAAGCCGCTCTCGCTGGAGCGGGCCGCGCACGCGATCCGGGCCGCCGCGGCGGGCCGCCTCGAGTCCGTGCTCGTCGTGGGCGACGACGCGGACGTCTGCCGCATCCTCGCGGAGTCGCTCGCGGCGCACGGCAGCCGCGTGCAGACGGCGTCCAACGCGCCGGGCGCGCTCCGCGCCGCCAGCGCGGAGCGACCGAGCGTGTGCGTCGTCGACCTCATGATGGGGGAGGGACAGGGGATCGCCGCGCTGGCGCGGCTGCGCCGGGACGCCGCGCTGCGTGACATCCCGGTGCTCGCGCTCTGCCCGCGCGCGCTCTCCGAGACGGAGATGCGCGAGCTGGCGGAGGCCATCCACCGGGTGGTTCGCACGTCCGCCGCCGCCATGCGGCCGCTTCCGCGGCTCATCCAGGAGGCGCTCGAGGACGGGACGTTTGACGCTCGGGCCGGCGCCGCGTAACCTGCGCGGCATGGACCGCCTCTTCTTCGCGCTCGGCGCCGCCTTCGCCTTCCTGGGCGTCGCGCTCGGCGCCTTCGGCGCCCACGTGCTCACCGGCCGCCTGCCGGCCGACCGCCTGGCCATCTTCGAGGTCGGCGTGCGCTACCAGATGTACCACGCGCTGGGCCTGCTCGCCGTGGCGTGGGCGTGGAGCCGCTGGCCGGGCGTCGCCTCCGCCTGGGCGGGCTGGCTCTTCACGGGCGGGATCATCGTCTTCTCGGGGACGCTCTATCTGCTGGCCTTCGGGGCGCCGCGGTGGTGGGGGGCGGTGACGCCGCTGGGGGGACTGGCGATGCTGGGAGGGTGGGTGGTGCTGGGGTGGAGCGCGGTGAAGGGATAGCAGCGAAAGCTGGAGCCAGAGCTCACCCTCTTCCCTCCACGCAGTACAGCCTCTCGGCCACCGCATCACCGCTGTAGCGGCGGCCCACACCATCGGAATCCGAGCGGTAGCGGCGGTAGCCGCGGGTGTAGCGGCGGTAGGTCGCCGCACGGCCGTGGGCCTTCATCAGCCGCTCGATCTCCGGCTCGGGGATGATCCCTTCCGTGTTGTAGCTCATGACAATGTGGCGCGCGCGCGAGGCGGCCAGGAGGGCGTCGAGCGCCTCGACGCAGCCGCGCCGGCGCGACCATGCGCTCCGCTTCTCGGCGTCGGGCAGGAGCCCGGTCTTGCCGCGCGTCTCCGGCTCGCCGCCAGCCCAGCCCTGCGCGATGAGCTCGGGCACGTGGTAGTAGCCCGGGTACTGGCGGGTGTTGTAGGGCGGGTCGAGGTAGAGCAGGTCGACGCTCCCCGCCTCGGCCACGGTGACGAGCGCATCGGCGCGGCGGGCGCGGCAGCCGTTGGTCGGAATGATGCGGGGCGGCCGGAGCTCGAGCGGCCGCATGGCGTTCGGCTGCCAGCTCTTCACGAACGAAGCGTAGACGCCGGTGGTGTTGGCCACGCCGTCCGCGGCCTCGAGGAGGGCGGCCAGCAGGACGTGGAAACCGTCGTCGTCGATGGCGCCGCCGGCGCGCCAGCGCTCGAGCGTGTCGCGGACGGCGTCGATGCGCGCGGCGTTCGGCGGGGTGAAGTACATGCGCCCGTGGATGCGGCCCTCGTCGCCATCGGGTGCGTAGTGGCGGTGGATCACGCCGGGGCATCCCTCCAGGCGGTTCAGCCAGGCGACGACGCCGCCGAGCGTCCGCGCCGCGCCGCCGAGCTCGGGCTCGAGGCCGGGAAACTCGGGGACCGCCGCCACCTCGACGTACGCGCGCCCGAAGACGTAGGCGTACTCCATGACGTCGGAGGCGGTCACGGCGAAGCCCCACGACTTGAGCGCGCGCGCTACGCTCGCGGTGCCCGTGAACGGGTCGATGGCGGTGCCGGCCGCGATGCCGCGCCGGCGGAGCGCGTCGCGGATGAAGCCGAGCAGCCGGGTCTTGTTGCCGATGTATCTCACCGGCCCGAATATAGACCGGAGATCGAACCCCGTCCATCGCGGAGCCCCGAGCATGCCCACGTACCGGATGACCGTCCGCTACGGCGCGCCACGCGCGCGCTACCACATGGAGGACGTGCGGGCGGCCTCGCTGGCCGAGGCGATGCGGCGGGGCGCTGACGCGCTGCCGCCCGACGTTGCCGAAGGCGAGCTGGTCGAGATCCGGCGCAGCACGGAGGCGGAGCAGAGGGAGTATGGACCCGGCTGAGCTGCTGCGGCGCGAGCGCGTCTACGAGCGCGCCGTGCGGCTGGCGCGGCCGCTGCTCCGGCTGGCCTCACCGCTGAACGGCAAGCTCGCGCGCGGGGTGCGCGGCCGGGAGGGCGCGGCGGAGCGGCTGGAGGCGTGGGCCGCGGCGTCGCGGGAGCCGGGCCGGCCGCTGGTCTGGCTACACGCGCCGTCGGTGGGCGAGGGGCTCATGGCGCAGGCGATCATCGCGGCGCTGCGGGCGCGAGCGCCCGAGGCCCAGGTCGCGTTCACGTTCTTCTCGCCGTCGGCGGAGCGGCTGCGCGGCGCGACCGGCGCGGACGTGGAGGACTACCTGCCATGGGACCTGGACGAGGAGGTCGGGCGGGCCGTGGCCGCGCTCCGGCCCGACGTCGTCGCGTTCGTCCGGACCGAGGTGTGGCCGGTGCTCACGGCGCACGCGCGCGCGGCCGGCGCACGGCTGGCCCTGGTGAACGCGATCCTGCCGCGGCGGGCGGGACGGCTGCGCTGGGCCGCGCGCTTCCTGACCGGCCCGGCGTTCTACCGACTGGACGGCGTGGGGGCGGTCTCGGAGGCGGACGCGCGGCGCTTCCCGCTCCTGGGCGTCCCGTCGGCGCGGGTGCGGGTCACGGGCGATGCCCGCTTCGACCAGGTCTGGCAGCGCGTGCGGGCGCTCCGGCCGGACGCGCCCCTGCTCTCGCGGCTGCGGGCGCCCGGCGGGAGGACCGTGGTCGCGGGCTCGACGTGGCCATCGGATGAGCGGCTGCTCGTGCCGGCGGTTGCGGGCGCGCGGGAGGGGGAGGTCGGCGGAGAGGGTGGCGGCCAGGGGGAGGGGGAGCGGCCGGGGGGGAGGGTCCGGCTGATCGTGGCCCCCCACGAGCCGACGGAGGCGCATCTGCGAGGCGTCGAACGCCTGCTCGATGCGCACGGGATCGGGTGTCGCAGGTTGGGGAGGGTGGCGCGGGAGGGGGGGATCGCGGGAAGCCAGGGTAGGGGTGAGGGTAAGGGTAAGGGTAAGGGCGAGGGGGAGGGGGAGGGTGGGGGGGAGGGGGACCTGGAGGCGATCGTGGTCGACCGGGTGGGCGTGCTCGCGGATCTGTACGCCATCGCCGATGTGGCGTACGTGGGAGGCGGGTTCCACGAGGCGGGGCTTCATTCGGTCGTGGAGCCGGCGGCGCTGGGGGTGCCGGTGCTGTTCGGGCCGCGGCACGACCGGTCACGGGAGGCGGGGGAGCTGGCGGCGGCGGGGGGCGGGGTGATCGTGCCGGACGGGGCGGCGCTGGAGAGGGCGCTCGGGTGGTGGCTGACGGACGGGGAGGCGCGGGAGCGGGCGGGGGCGGCGGCGGAGGCGTACGTCCGCTCGCAGCTCGGAGGCGCCGAGGGGAACGCGGCGCTCATCCTGGAGCTCGCGGCGCGCGGCTGAAAGTGGCGTGCGCTCCGGCTCGCTCCGTTGACAGCGAGGCCGTCCGGCGTAGCTTTAAGGCATGCCTTCCGGGGTCGGAAACCCTTTGCCATGAAACGACATTCGACCGCCTCGACGGGCGCCGCGACGGCACCGATCGGCGCGCCGGCGCTGCGGGTATCCGCGGGCGTCGTGGCGACGGTCCTGGACGAGGCGCGGCGCGCCTGGCCGCACGAGTGCTGCGGCCTGCTCGCCGGAGTGGAGCGGCCGGACGCCGGCTGCCCGGACGCCGCCGGTGGCGGCGAGGGATCGCCAGGCGGCCGGCGGGACCACGCCGGACGCCCGGAGCGGCGGGTGGTGCGGGCGGTGCCGGTGCCGAACGGCGCGGAGGACGCCGCCCGCGGTTACCGGATCCCGGCGGCGGTGCTGCGGCGGCTCGAGGCGGAGCTTGCCGCGGATGGTCTCGAGGTGGTGGGGGTATACCACTCGCACCCGGACGGGCGGGCGCGGCCGTCCGCGGCGGACGGGGCGGCGGCGTGGCCGTGGTACAGCTACCTGATCGTGCCGCTCGCGGAAGGCGGCGAGGTGGGGGCCGCGGGGCTCCGTTCCTGGCGGCTGCGCGAGGACCGGAGCGGATTCGGGGAGGAGCGGCTCGAGGTGGAGCGGGGAGGCGGGGCGTGAGCGACGTCGCCATTGGGATTCCGGCGCCGCTCCGGGCGCTGGCCGGGGGCGCCGCCGAGGTGCGGGTCGCGGCAGGCACGGTGGGCGAGGCGCTCGGCGCGCTGGTGACCGCGCACCCGGCGCTCCGGCGGCACCTGTACGCGGAGGGCGGCGGGCTCAGGAGCCACGTCAACATCTACGTGAACGAGGACGACGTGCGCTGGCGGCAGGGCGAGGCCACGGCCGTCGGGGAGGGAGACCTGATCGTGATCGTACCGAGCATCGCCGGCGGCAGCGCGGAGGGCGGCGAGGGCGGGAGCGGCGCCGCATCCGACCCGACGGCGGACCTGAGCCGCAACGAGCTCGCGCGCTACGCCCGCCACCTCGTGCTGGACGAGGTGGGGATGGAGGGGCAGCGGGCGCTGCGCTCGGCGCGGGTGCTGATCGTGGGCGCCGGCGGGCTCGGCTCCCCCGTCGCCCTGTACCTGGCGGCGGCCGGCGTGGGCACGCTGGGCGTGGTGGACTACGACCGGGTGGAGCTCAGCAACCTGCAGCGGCAGGTGCTCTACGGCGAGTCGGATGTCGGGCGGCCGAAGGCGGAGGCGGCCGCGGCGCGGCTGCGGGACCTGAACCCGAACGTGCGGACGGCCGAGCACGCGCTCCGGCTCACGAGCGCCAACGCGATGGATGTGATCCGCGACTACGACGTGGTGGTGGACGGCACGGACAACTTCCCGACGCGCTATCTGGTGAACGACTGCTGCGTGCTGCTGGGCAAGCCGTACGTCTACGGCTCGATCCTGCGCTTCGAGGGGCAGGTCTCGGTGTTCGACGGCGCGCGCGGGCCGTGCTACCGCTGTCTCTTCCGCGAGCCGCCGCCGCCCGGGCTGGTGCCGAGCTGCGCGGAGGGCGGAGTCCTGGGCGTGCTGCCGGGGATCATCGGTTCGCTCCAGGCGCTGGAGACGATCAAGCTGATCCTGGGCGTCGGCGAGACGCTGCTCGGCCGGCTGGTCCTGTTCGACGCGCTGGCGCAGCGCTGGCGCGAGCTCAGGCTGCGCAAGAACCCCGACTGCCCCGTCTGCGGCGAGAAGCCGACCATCACGGCGCCGATCGACTACGAGGCGTTCTGCGGGATCACCCCGGAAGGCGACGGATCCGCCGCGGCGACCGGCGCGGACGCCGGCTCGCCGGCCGGCGCCGGGGCGGCCCAGGAGGCAGACTCGCTGCCGGACGAGGTCTCGGTGGTCGAGCTCGCGGAGCGGCTCGAGCGAGGCGAGCGGATCGCGCTGGTGGACATCCGGGAGCCGTTCGAGTGGCGCATCGCGAACCTCGAGGAGCACGGCGCGCGGCTGATCCCGATGGGGCAGCTCGAGGCGCGGCTGGGGGAGATCGACCCGGAAACGCCCACCGTGCTCTACTGTCATTCCGGGCGCCGCAGCCTCCTCGCGCTTCACGCGCTGCGTGCCCGGGGGCTCGACCGGGTCTCGCACCTGCGCGGCGGCATCGACGCGTGGGCCGTGCAGGTGGACCCGTCCTTGCCCCGTTACTGATCGAGCGACCCTCTCCTCCCGATCGAGGCAGTGCCGTGAACGTTCCGAAGACCACCCTGATCCGCGCCCTGGCCGACCGGCTCGGCGGCCGCGGCCGTGGCTACATGGCCGCGGGCGTGCTCCTGGTCCTGGCCGGCGGCGCGATGGCGTACGCCCGCAGCGGCCGGGGCGGAGGCAGCGCGCCCGCGGCGGCCGCCGCCTCCGCGAAGGCCGGCGATGCGCACGGGGCGAGCCCGGCGGCGGAGAAGAGGGCCGGCGAGGCGGGAGCCGCGGCGTCGCCGGAGGTGAAGCTCTCGGCGCGGGAGCGGGCCGCGGCGCTGCACGTCGCGCGGCCCGCGCGCATCCGCGGGCTGTACCTGAACGCGTGGGCGGCGGGCTCGAAGCGGAAGCTGGCCAAGCTGCTGGCGATCGCGGACCGGACGGAGATCAACACGTTCGTGATCGACGTGAAGGAGGGCGGCTACATCAGCTACCGCAGCGGCGTGCCGCTGGCGGGGGAGATCGGCTCCGACAAGCGCTACATCCCGGACATCCGGGGCGTGCTCGCGCAGCTGAAGGCGCACGACATCTACCCGATCGCACGTATCGTCTGCTTCAAGGACCCCGTGCTCGCCACGGCGAAGCCGGAATGGGCGATCCAGAAGGCGGACGGCTCCTTCTGGCGCGACAGCGACGACCACCTCTGGGTGGACTCCTATAACCGGAAGGTGTGGGACTACAACATCGCCATTGCCCGCGAGGCGGCCGAGCTGGGGTTCGGCGAGATCCAGTGGGACTACGTCCGCTTCCCCGACGTGACGGCGTCGCGGCGAGCCACGCAGGTCTTCCCGGCCGAGAAGGGGCGCACGCGCGAGCAGGCGATCAGGGAGTTCGTCGCCTACTCGAAGGAGAAGCTGGCGGACCTCGGCGTGCCGGTGACCACGGACGTGTTCGGCCTCACCGTCTCGGCCCACGACGACATGGGGATCGGCCAGAAGTGGGAGAGCATGGTCGGCGTCTCGGACGTCATGCTGCCAATGGTCTATCCCTCCCACTTCGCGCACGGCAGCTACGGCATCCACGATCCGAACGCGCACCCCTACGACATCATCCGCGACGCCATGAAGCACGCGCTCGAGCGGACCCCGCCGGAGCTCCGGCGGCACAAGATCCGGCCGTGGCTGCAGGACTTCACGCTCGGCCCGCCGCACTACGGCACGGACGAGGTGCGCGCCCAGATCAGCGCCGTCTACGACTCGGGGCTGCGCGAGTGGATCCTGTGGAACCCGGGCAGCAACTACACGGTGGAAGCGCTGCGGCCGAAGGGCGAGGCGATGCAGCCGCCGGACGCGCCGGATTCGCTGCTCAGCCAGCCGGGGGACCGCCCGGCCGTACCCGACAGCGCGGCGCGCCGCTGAACGGCATCCGCTGCGATCAGCCCCCGGCCGTGGCTCCCACGACCATGAAGGGCTCTTCGCCGGACTGGACGGCGGCGGGGAGGGGTGCGTCGGGCGGCTCGTGGGAGAGGTCCTCGCCGCAGGCGAAGAAGCGGACGAAGGCGCGGCGGCGGTGGGTGCCGTGGTCGCGGATGGTGCCGCGCAGGACGGGGTGCCGCTCCTCCAGCGCATCCAGGACGGCATTCTGGGTGACGGGCGGCGCGACAGCGAGCGCAACCTCGCCCTGGACGCGGGCGAGGCGGTTCAGGTGGGTGGGCAGCAGGACGCGGATCATGGCAGCGTCTGGACCTCCACGGACAGGACGGAGGGGAGGTCGCGCGTGATGGTGATCCAGCTGTCGCCGGAGTCGGAGGAGGCGTAGACCTGGCCGCCGGTGGTGCCGAAGTAGATGCCGCAGGGGTCGAGCGAGTCGATCGCCATGGCGTCGCGGAGCACGTTCACATAGCAGTCCTTCTGGGGCAGCCCGCTGGTGAGCGCCTCCCATTCGTTCCCGCTCGTGCGGCTGCGGTAGACGCGCAGCCGGCCCTCGGGCGGATAGTGCTCGGAGTCGCTCTTGATCGGGATGACATAGACCGTTTCCGGCTCGTGGGCGTGCACGTCGATGGTGAAGCCGAAGTCGGTGGGGAGGTTGCCGCTCACCTCGTGCCAGGAGTCGCCGGCGTCGTCGCTGCGCATGACGTCCCAGTGCTTCTGCATGTAGAGCACGTCGGGCCGGGCGGAGTGCATGGCGATGCGGTGAACGCAATGGCCGACCTCCGCCTCGGGATCCGGGATGTACTGCGAGTGGAGCCCGCGGTTGATGGGCTTCCAGCTTGCTCCGGCATCGTCGCTACGGAAAGCGCCGGCCGCGGAGATGGCCACGTAGATGCGCTCGGGGCGGCTCGGGTCCACGAGGATCGTGTGCAGGCACATGCCACCCGCGCCGGGCGCCCATTTCGGGCCGGTGCCGTGCTCGCGGAGGCCGGACAGCTCGCTCCAGGTGCGGCCGCCATCGGTGGACTGGAAGAGGGCGGCATCCTCGATGCCGGCGTAGAGGGCGTCCGGGTCGGAGCGTGACGGCTCGAGGTGCCAGACGCGCTTGAACTCCCACGGGTGAGGCGTGCCGTCGTACCACTGGTGGGTGCCGGGCACGCCGTCGTAGGCGAACTCGTTGCCGACGGCATCCCACGTCTTCCCGCCGTCGTCGGATCGCTGGATGAGCTGGCCGAACCAGCCGGTGCTCTGGGAGGCGTAGAGCCGGTCGGCGTCCGCCGGCGAGCCCTTCACGTGGTAGATCTCCCAGCCGCCGAAGTGGGGTCCGGAGATGTCCCAGCGATCGCGCCTGCCGTCCGACGTCAGAATGAACGCGCCCTTCCGGGTCCCGACCAGCACGCGTACCGAGCTCATGTCATCGCTCCTTGCCGGGCGACGCCGCTCCCGCGCGCGCGGCGGCGGCGCCGGCGACAGGGGAGGGCAGCTCCTCGAGGGGTGGAACACGGCCGGGGACGGCCGTGGCCCGCCAATCTAGGATCGGGCGTCTTCCGCCACCAGCCCGTCAGCTCAGTCGTGCAGGATGCGCTCGGGCGGGTCGTCCAGGTCCTCGAACTGCCCGTGCCTGGCGGCGTGGATGAAGAGCGCGGCGAAGATGGCGCCGAGGAACAGCGCGATGGGGAGCAGGAAGATCACGGCCTGCATGCGGCTTCCTCTCTGCGGACCAGGGTCTCAACGCGGAACGCGCCCCATACGACCATGGCGCTCGAGAGCGGCATGAGGACGGCGGCGACGAGCGGGTTCACGAGCCCGGCGGCGGCGGCGCCGACGGCCAGGAGGTTGTAGGCCACCGAGCGGCGCTGGCTGGCGCGGATCGCGAAGGCGGCGGCGCGCGCGGCGCGGCGCCCGGCCAGGATCGGGCCGAGGGTCGCCCCGGAGAGCACGCCGTCGGCTACGAGCACGCTGCTGGCCGCGCCGCTGCCCATGGCGAGCGCCACGTCGGCGGCGGCGAGGGCGGGGCCGTCGTTCAGGCCGTCGCCGGCGAAGAGCACGCGCTGCCCCGTCGCCTGGCGGCCGCGAACCCATGCGGCCTTGGCCTCGGGGTCCATGCGCGCGGCCACCGCGTCCACGCCGGCCAGCCGACCGATCCGGCCAGCGGCGTCCGCGTGGTCGCCGGTGAGCAGCGCGACCTCGAGCCCTTCGGCATGCAGTGCGGCCACCGTTCGCGCGGCATCGGAGCGGGCGGTATCGCCGAGGCGGATGGACTGGCTCATCCCCTCGCCGTCGGAAACCACCACGCCGCCGGCCGGCTCCGCGCAGAGCGTCCAGCGGCGGCCGTCCACCACGCCCGTCATGCCGACGCCGGCCTGCTCCCTGACATCTTCCCCCCGCGGCAGCGGGATGCCGCGGCGGACCGTCTCGGTCACGATGGCGCGGGCGATCGGGTGCGCGCTGAAGCGCTCGAGCGCGGCGGCGGTGCGGAGCGCCTCGTCGCCTGCTTCGGTGACGGCAAGGACGCCCTCGGTCATGGTGCCGGTCTTGTCGAAGGCGATGACGTCGAGGACCGCCATGTCGAGCAGCGTGTCCCCGGAGCGGAGCAGCAGCCCGCGCCGGGCGGCGGCGCCCAGCCCGGCCGCGGCGGCGAGCGGGTGGGCGAGCGCGAGCGCGCAGGGGCAGGCGACGACGAGCACCGCCACCGTGCGGGCGAGCCCCGCGCCCACGCCGGCGCCGAGGCTCCATCCCGCGAACGTCAGCGCGGCCACGACCAGCGTGCCGGCGGTGAACCACGGGGCGATGCGGTCGGCGCCGGTGGGCCGGAGGGGGCGGTCGGCGGCGGCGCGGAGCTCCGCCGCCATGCGGTGCAGCAGCGTCTCGCCGCCGACGGCCTCGACGCGGACAGAGAGCGCCCCGTCGAGCAGCACGGTCCCGGCGTGGACCGTCCCGCCGGGGCCGACGGGGACGGGATCCGCCTCGCCGGTGAGCAGCGCGACCTGGAGGGTCCCGCCGCCCTCCGTGACGGTGCCGTCGGCAGGGATCTCCTCGCCGGCACCGAGGTCGATCAGGTCGCCGGGGCGCAGGCTGGAGACGGCGACGGTCTCGAGGCCGGCCGCCGTGGCACGGCGGGCCGAGCGGGGCACCGAGGCGACGAGGGAGAGCGCGGCCTCCGCGGCGCGCCGGCGGCCGCGCGCCTCGAGCAGGCGGCCGGCCAGCAGCAGCGCCACGAGCATGGCGAGCGAGTCGAGGTAGGCGTCGCGGCCGAGCAGGGTGGCCACCACGCCGTGGGCGTAGAGGATGGCAACGGCCAGGGCAATGGGCAGGTCCATGTGCAGCACGCGCGCGCGCAGGCCCGCGGCCGCCCCCTTGAAGAAGGGCGAGGCGCACCAGAGCGCGACGGGCGTGGCGAGGGTGAGCGAGGCCCAGCGGAAGAGGGCGGCGTACTCGGGCGCCATCGCCTGCCACCAACCGAGGTAGAGCGTGGCGTAGAGGAGCATGATGTTGGCGGCGGCGAAGGCGGCCACACCGAGACGCAGGAGTAGGCCGCCGTCCGGGCGGGCCTCCGCGCCCAGGGCGCGGGGGCGGTAGCCGAGCGCGGCGATGCGTCCGGCCACGGCGGCCAGGTCGAGGCGCTCCGGGTCCCAGCGCACGGTGGCGCGCCCGGTGGCGTAGCTCACCGTGGCCCGCGCCACGCCGGGCGTGTGCTCGAGGACGCGCTCGACCACCCAGACGCAGGAGGCGCAGCGGAGGCCGTCCACCTGCAGGCGGGCCTCCTTCAGCCCGTCCGGCGCGTCGCCGACCGGCACGGCGCTCCAGCCGCCGTCGGCCGGTCCCGGCCGTGGCGCGTACTGCTCGCGCGTCTCGTAGTAGGCGTCGAGGCCGGCGTCCCGGATGATGGCCGCGGCCATCTCGCAGCCGGCGCAGCAGTAGGCGTCCGCGTCCCCCTCCACGGCGGTGCCGCAGTGGGGGCAGCGGGCCTCAGCGATGCTCGGTGTTGTAGGAGGCGACAACGCGGTCCGCTCCCTTCACCGCCACGTAGATGAAGGCGCCGTTGACGAGCACCATCAGGATGAAGCCGATGATGATGCCGACGACCCAGGGCGAGGTGCGGGGCGGAGCGGGGCGCGCGCCCGGCTCCTCGGCCGGCTCACTCCCCGGGGCCGCGCTCATGCTCCTCGTGCTCCTCACCTTCGCCTCCGGTCTTGAACGTGGTCCGCAGCACGCGCTCGCCCGTGGGCGCCGTGATGCGGACGCTCATCGGGAAGGTGTGCTCGGTGGCCTGGCGTAGCGGCAGCCGCACCACGAGCGGCACGGTCTGCTCCTCCGAGGTCCCCAGCGCGACGTCTTCGGCGACAACCTGCGCGCCGGGGAGCCCCTCGACCCGCACGCGGAAGGCGACCGGCGCGGTGCCGGGCGCGTCGTTGGCGATGCGCAGCAGATAGGTGTTGCGGACGAAGCCGTCGGCATCGACGGTGAAGAGCGAGCCGGGGGTGCGGGCGACCTCGGCCTCGAAGGGCACGCGCGTGGCCATGAGGATGACGGCGACGGCGGATATGCCGGTGAGCAGCGCGGCGTAGACCACGGTGCGCGGGCGCAGCAGCTTGGGCTTGCGGCCGGCCAGCTCGGCGAGCGAGCCGTAGGCCACCAGCGTCTCGTGCCCGAGCTTGTCCATCACGCTGGTGCAGGCGTCCACGCAGGCGGCGCAGCCGATGCACTCGAGCTGGAAGCCGTTGCGGATGTCGATGCCCTGCGGGCAGACGTTTACGCACTTGTTGCAGGCGATGCAGCGCCCCTCGGTCTTCGCGTCCTTCCCGCCGCGCGGCTCGCCGCGCGCCGTGTCGTAGGCGATCGTCAGCGTCTCATCGTCCGTGAGCGCGCTCTGGAAGCGGGCGTAGGGGCAGAGGTAGTTGCAGAACTGCTCGCGGAACCAGACGAAGTCGAGGAACCAGCCGGCGGCGAAGATGCCGGTGAGCGTGTACTCGACGGGGCCGGCGGCGCCGGTCCACAGCTCGCGCGCGCCGGCGAAGAAGCTCATGAAGGACATCGAGACGACGACCGCGGCGGCCGCGAAGAGCAGCCATTTCACGGCCTTCCGCCACGCCCTGTCCCAGGTGAGCGGGCCGGCGTCGCGGCGCATGCGGGTGGTGCGCTCACCCTCGATCCAGCGCTCGATCGGGCGGACCCAGGCGTCGAGCAGCACGGTCTGCGGGCAGCCGTAGCCGCACCAGAGCCGCCCGAAGAGCGAGGTGAAGAAGAAGAGAGAGAACGCCATGAACAGCGCGAGCAGCAGCAGCAGCACGGTATCGGACGCGGTGAACATGGCGCCGAACAGGAACAGCTGGCGCTCGTGCACCTGGACGAGCACGGCCGGGTGGCCGGCGACGAGGACCCACGGCGTCACGAAGAGCAGGACGTGCAGGGCGAGGAAGGTCCAGCGGCGCAGTCGCCTGAAGCGGCCGTCCACCCACTGCACGTAGACCCAGTTGCGCGTGCCCACGAAGCCCAGCATGCCCGCCTCCCGTCTACTTCCCGTGCATCGAGATCACGTACGATGCCACCTGCCGGATCTTCTCGGGGCCGAGGATCGGCCCCCATGTCGGCATCCCCTTGGCCGCGACGCCGTTCGTGATGGTATGGACGATCTCGTCCGGCTTGCCGCCGTGGATCCAGGTGTCGTCGGTCAGGTTCGGGCCGATGCCGCCGTGCAGGTCGGGCCCGTGGCACGCCACGCAGTTGGTCCTGAAGATCGCCGCGCCCTTCGCGGCGAGCTCCGGGCCGGGCACGAACGCGCCCGTGGCCTCTTGCTGCGGCCAGCGCTTCGCGGCCGCGGCCATCTCGGCCCGGAGATCCTTCACCTGGGAGCGGTGCTGGATGAAGTGGTAGTTCACGGTGTAGACGATCGCGAACAGGATCGTGAACCAGAACAGCCCCAGCCACCAGTCGGGCAGCGGGTTGTCGTACTCCTCGATGCCGTCCGACTCGTCGGCGTGCCCGAGCACCTGGTTCAGCGGGCGGTTGCGCTTCATGACTCGTCCTCTCCCGTGTCCAGCGGCAGCATCGCCGCCTCGTCCATGCGCGCGCGGTTGCCCTTCGAGTAGGCCCACCACGTCCAGCCGACGAACCAGGCCAGGAACACCGCGGTCATGACACCCATGAGCCAGCCGGCCCGCGCGAGCTGCGCGCCCTCCGCCAGGACGTGGTTCATGGGCGTCCCCCCGGGGCCGTGGGCGGGGCCGCGGCGGTGTTCGCCGCGACCGGCGCGGGCGGGGGCGCACTCGAGCCGACCGTCGGCGTCGCGACCGACGCGCTGTCGGCCGCCCGCTGCTTTCCGATGGCGGCGCGTCCGTCGCGGCCCAGGCGCTGGAGGTAGGCGATGAGGGCGACGATCTCGCGGTCGGCCTGCGTCCGGGCCCCCATGCCCGCCAGGTTCTTCACGATCGAGTCGCCCTGCCAGCGGAGCTCGCGCGGCACGTCGGCGATCTGGGAGTCCGAGTACGGGACGCCGACCCTTTGCAGCGCCTTCACGGACTTCTGCACGTCCCTCGGGTCGATGCGGTCGGTGTAGAGCCACGGGTAGTCGGGCATGATGCTGCCGGGCGAGACGCTGCGCGGGTCGCGCATGTGCTCGAAGTGCCAGGCGTCCGGGTACTTGCCGCCTACCCGCATGAGGTCCGGCCCGATGCGGCGGGAGCCGAGCAGGAACGGGTGGTCGTAGGCGTACTCGCCGGCGCGCGACCACTCGCCGTAACGCAGCAGCTCGGCGCGCATCGGGCGCACCATCTGGCTGTGGCAGAGATAGCAGCCCTCGCGGATGTAGATGTCGCGGCCGGCCACCTCGAGCGGGGTGTAGGGCGTGACGCCGGGCAGCGGCTTCGGGCCGGCCTTCACCGTGAACATCGGCGTGATCTCGACGATGCCGCCGATGGAGATCACGATGGTGGTGACGAGCGCGAACAGGCCGAGCCGGCCCTCGATGAGGCGGCGGTGCCAGTGCTCCCTGCGGGTCGCGCCGGTGTCCTCGTTCGACATGGTCCTCCCTCAGGCCGCGGCCGGCTGGACCGCGCGCCCGGGCGCGCCGGGGCGCGACGCGTGGACGGTCAGCCAGAAGTTGTACGCCATGAGAATCGCGCCGAGCAGGTAGATGGTGCCGCCCACGAAGCGCATCCAGTAGAACGGATTCAGCTGGTGGACGATGTCCACGAAGTTCGGGTACTTGAGCTGGCCGGAGGCGTCCACCGCGCGCCACATGAGGCCCTCCGTGAGGCCCGCGGCCCACATGGCCACGGTGTAGAGCACGATGCCGATGGTGGCCATCCAGAAGTGGGTGGTGGCCCAGCCGGGGCGGGCCAGCGGGCGGTTCCACAGGCGCGGCGCGAGCCAGTACAGCATGCCGAAGCTCATCATGCCGACCCAGCCGAGCGCGCCGCTGTGCACGTGCCCGATCACCCAGTTGGTGAAGTGCGAGAGCCCGTTCACCGCGCGGATCGACATCATCGGTCCCTCGAACGTGCTCATGCCGTAGAAGCTCACGGCCACGACCATGAACTTGAGCACCGGATCGGTGCGCACGCGGTCCCAGGCGCCACGCAGCGTGAGCAGCCCGTTCAGCATGCCGCCCCACGAAGGCGCGATCAGCATCAGGCTGAACACCATCCCGAGCGTCTGCGCCCAGTCGGGCAGCGCGGAGTACAGGAGGTGGTGCGGGCCGACCCAGATGTAGAGGAAGACCAGCGACCAGAAGTGCACGATCGAGAGCCGGTAGCTGTAGACCGGCCGCTCCGCCGCGCGCGGCAGGAAGTAGTACATGAGGCCGAGGAACGGCGTCGTCAGGATGAAGCCCACGGCGTTGTGCCCGTACCACCACTGCACGAGCGCGTCCGTCATCCCGGCGTAGACCGGGTAGCTGCGGAAGAGCGTCGCCGGCACGGCCAGATTGTTCACGATGTGGAGCACCGGGACGGTGATCACGAACGACATGTAGAACCAGATCGCGACGTAGAGGTGCTCGACCCTGCGCCGCGCGATGGTGCCGAAGAAGTTGATCATGAAGACGACCCACACCACCGCGATGACGATGTCGATCGGCCAGATCAGCTCCGCGTACTCCTTCGACTGCGTCATGCCGAGCGGCAGCGTGATGGCGGCCGCCACGATGATCGCCTGCCAGCCCCAGAAGTGGATGCGCCCCAGCGTGTCGCTGTACATGCGCGTCCGGAGCAGCCGCTGAAGCGAGTAGTAGATCCCCGTGAAACAGACGTTGCACGCGAAGGCGAAGATCACCGCGTTCGTGTGCAGCGGGCGCAGCCGCCCGAACGTCGTGTAGGGGATCCCCAGGTTGGCCTTCCACCACGAGAGCTGCAGCGCGATGGTCGCGCCCACCAGCATCCCGACGATCGCCCACGTCACGCTCGCCGTGAAGAACAGCTTCACGATGGCGTCGTCGTAGACCGGTGGCGCGGTCCCGCGCGGCGGCGCCGTGCGTCGTGGCTCCGCCACGGCGGTCGCGGCGGGAAGCGGCTCGACCGTCTGGGTCACGGGGGGTGCTCCTCTGTTGAGGGTTCGGCTCCGGGAGGCGGGCCTGTCCGCCCCGGCCGCACGCAGGACGGGCCCGACGGCGCTCCGGCTGGAGCGTCGCGGGCGCGCATACCGACCAAGATGCGGGGGGCACGGTGAATCACTATCGGGAGATTCCCGACACGGGTGTGGTGGATCGGCTCGTTTCCGCACCGCCCCCTTGGAGGCGCGGCCGCGCGGGGCCATCATTCAGCCGTGGCATGCGACGATTCCCCCGGAGGGCCCCACACGTGACCAGCCTTCTCGCCGCCGCGCTCCTTGCCGGCCTCGTGGGCAGCCCGCACTGCATCGGCATGTGCGGCGGCTTCGCCGCGGCGTGCGGCCGCCCCGGCGGCGGCCTGGCCCTCTGGCACGCGGGGCGGCTGACCACCTACGCCGCGCTGGGGGCGCTGGCGGGCGCCCTCGGCGGCGCGCTGCCCGGCCCCGCTTGGGTGCCCGCGCTGGTCTCGCTGCCGCTGCTGGTGTGGTTCGCCGCCTCACTCGCCGGGCTGGCGCCCGGCGCCGCCATCCGTATCCCCGTCCTCGCGCGCGTGGGTGCGAGCTTGGCCGGACGGCGCGCCCCCGGCTCGCGCTACCTCTTCGGCATGGCGACGGGCCTGCTGCCGTGCGGCCTCGTCTACACCGCGCTGGCGATGCCCGTGGCCGCCGCCAGCGCCGGCACCGGCGCGCTTGCAATGGTCGCGTTCGGCGCGGGCACGGTCCCGGCGCTCACGCTGCTCTCGGCGGGCGTGCGGCGGTTCGCCGCGAAGGGCGTGTGGCAGCGCCGCCTGCTGGCGGGGCTGGTGTTGCTCGCGGGGCTGTGGTCGATCGGGATGAGGATGGCCATGCGGGGGCACATCGGCATGTAGAGTATCCTGCTTCACAGCCGCTCGATTATCTCGTGCTGCAGGATCGTCCACGGCCGGCTGTGCCGGGCGTGAGGGTTTTCCGGGCAGCCCGAAGTCTCAAACCCAGCGAACCCTCGGCCGCCGCGAGCATCACCCACTCTCCCCCTCTCCCACTCTGGAAGGGAGGGGTGGCGGGAGGGAGCCCCTACTTCACTCCCGCGTAGCGCGGCTTGTGGAACAGGAAGCCCTGGGTGAGGTGGACGCCGAGCTCCTTGACGGTCTCGAACTCCTCGCGGCGCTCGACGCCCTCGGCGATGACCTGGGCGCCCTGGCCCTCGGCGAAGCTGACCATGGTCTCGACGAGGTTCTGCTTGAGGAAATTGGTGTCGATGTTCGAGATCAGGCTGATGTCGAGCTTGATGTAGTCGGGCGCCAGGTTGGCGATCGAGCCGAGGCCGGCGTAGCCACTGCCGGCGTCGTCCACGGCGAAGCGGAACCCGCGTTTGCGGAAGGCGGCCAGGTACTCCTGGAATCGCGGGTAGTCCTTGATGGCCGTGCGCTCGGTGATCTCGAGGACGACGCGGCTCGGGTCGTCGATGCCGAGGTCCGCGGGATCCATGTCGCGAAACGTGGGATCGTCGAAGTCGTGCGGGTCCACGTTCATGAACAGGTACTGCCCCTGCTTGAGCTCGTTCATGATGCCCGCGACGGCGCGCTTGCGGAGCAGGTGGCCGAGCTCCCAGATCAGGTTGGCCTCCTCGGCCACCTCGAAGAGCACCTCGGGCGAGCGCAGCTCGCGCCGTATGCCGCGCGCGAGCGCCTCGTAGCCGTAGACGGCCTCCGTCGCGGTGACGATGATCGGGTGGTACTCGATGAACACGGCGCCGTCGCGCAGCGTGGCCTTGAGGTCGGCGACCTTGCGCGAGCGCTCCCATTCCTGTGCGCCGCGCGCCGCCTGCGCCGCCTCGCGCAGCGAGCGGTAGATGAGGCGCTCGGTGCGGATCTTCGGGTTCCGGAACACCGTCCCGGCGCCCACGTAGATGCCGCACAGCGCGGCGATGTCCTCGCCGTGGGTGTCCTCGACGTTCGAGCGCAGGAAGTCCTCGAGGCTCTGAGACAGCGCCTTCAGGCGCGCCTCCGCCGCTTCGGCCGGGCCCGGCAGCTGGGTGAACAGGATGAAGTCGTCGTCGGCGATGTGGGAGACCATGACCAGGTTCTCGCCCACCCGGTGCTGGCGCGAGTAGAACTCCTTCACGGCGACGGCGGTGGTCTCCAGCACGTCGTCCAGCTTCTGCCAGCCGTAGATCTCCTCGACCTTCTCGTACCACACGAAGTGGATGTAGAGCACCGTCAGCTCGCCACGCTGCTCGAGCAGCTCGCGCGCCCGGTCGATCATGACCGGCAGCGTGGGCAGCCCGGTCAGCTTGTCGTAGAGCAGCTCCTCGTAACGCAGCAGCTCGGCCCGCTCACCGGAGCCCGCGGCGTCCGCCACGCCGGCCGCGGTGCAGCGCTGGCGGGCGGCGGCCAGCCGGGCCGCCAGCTCCTCCGGCCGCACGGGCAGGAGCACCCAGTCCTCCGCGCCGACCCGCGCCGCCTCCTCGCCTTCCTCGGCGGTTCTGCAGGCGACGAGGAGCGCCGAGCCAGCGCGGTGCGTCGCCTCGCGCAGAGCGGCAAGCGTCCCATCCGCGCTGCCGTCCACGAGGACGACGTCGGCGTGCGCGCGCAGCAGCACATCGCCGCCATTCAGCAGCGCGCCCGGCGGCTCCACCAGCTCGGCACCGAGCGCGTCCGTCGAGCGCTCGAGCGCGGCGCGCAGCTCGGCGTCGCTCACCCGGGCGAGGATCTTCACGCCGAGCGCTCCATCGCCTCTACGTTGCGGGCGACATGGTCGCCGAGCTCCTCCAGCCGGATCGGCTTCACGATGTAGTCGTCGGCCCCGGAGCGGAGCCCCTGCTGCTTGTCCGCGAAGTCGCTGCGCGCGGTCAGCATGATCACGCGCGTGCGGCCGAAGTCGGGATGGTTCTTGATCACGCGCGCCACCTCCCAGCCGTCCATCCCCGGCATCATCACGTCAAGCAGGATGATGCCGGGCCGCACATCCTCGAGCATCGAGAGCGCCTGCTTGCCATCCGCGGCCGTGGAAACGGCGTAGCCGCGGGACTCGAGGTACGTTCGCACGATGTCGAGGGAATTGGGGTCGTCATCCACGACCAGAATCGGGGTTTCGCTCATATCGGTCCTTCCACGGCCGCTGCCTTCGAGCCCCCGCCGCCCCCACTCGCCGCGGCGCGAACTCGTTTCAGGACTTCCATTTCGGACGATAGGAGGGGCAAGAAGCGGGCCGGGCCCGCCCGCGCTACCCGCGGCCCGCGACGGAGCATCCTGCGGCTATCGAGAAGCATGGGGCCCTCCGGGGACAGGGGGAGGCATCGATGATCGCACGTGCCCGGCCGCGGCGCCAGCATCGCGCCTCTAGGCCGGCAGCGAGGAGGCGAACTGGAGCTCGTAGAGGCGAGCGTAGAGGCCGCCCTGCTCCAGCAGCTCGTGGTGTGTGCCCTGCTCGCGCAGCACACCGTGGTGGAGCACGAGGATGCGGTCGGCGTTCTGAATCGTGGAGAGGCGGTGCGCGATGACGAGCGACGTGCGCCCCACCATGAGCTCCTCCAGTGCCTCCTCGATCTGCGCCTCGAGCGCGGAGTCGACGGAGCTCGTCGCCTCGTCGAGCACCAGCACGAGCGGGTCGAAGGCCAGCGCCCGCGCGAAGGAGAGGAGCTGCCGCTCGCCCACGGAGAGGGTGGCGCCGCGCTCGCCGAGCGGCTCGGCGTAGCCGCGCGGCAGGCGCCCGATCAGCCGGTCCGCGCCGACCCGCCGGGCGGCCGCCTCGACGCGCGCGTCCGGGATGTCGTCGCGGCCCAGACGGATGTTGTAGGCGACGTCGCGGCTGAAGATGAAGACGTCCTGGAGCACGAGCCCGATCCTCGCCCGCAGCTCGTCCTCCGGCACCTCCGAGATCGGCACGCCATCGAAGAGGATCTCGCCCCGCTGCGGCGCGTAGAAGCGCATGAGCAGCCCGATGAGCGTGGTCTTCCCCGCGCCCGTGTGGCCGACGACCGCTACGCGCTCCCCGGGCCGGACGCGGAAGCTCACGTCGCGGAGCACCCAGTCCCAGCTTTCCCCGGCGTCGCCCTTCCCGTTCCCGGCCCCGGAGTGGGGGAGTGGGGGAGCGGGGGATGCGGCGGGCTGCGCGGCGCCCCTCCGGTCTCCGGGCGCGGCGCCGGGGCCGGCGCCGATCATGCTTGCGCCTGCCGCCTCCGCGGGGGTCGTGCCGACCCCACCCTCGCCGGCGGGGGCCTTCCCGGCGCCGAACACGTTCCCATCTGCCGCGTCCGTGTCGGGGCGGCGCTGGTAGGCGAACCAGACGTTCCTGAACTCGATCTCGCCGCGGCCGGGGGTGGGGAGGCGGCGGGAGGCGACGGGGCGGGCCTGGTCGGGGTCGGTGTCGAGCAGCTTGAAGATGCGCTCGGACGCGGCCATGGCGCCCTGCAGCATGTTGTACTTCTCGGACAGGTCCTGGATCGGGCGGAAGAAGCGGCGCGCGTACTGGAGGAACGCGGCGACGACGCCCACGGTGAGCGAGCCGGCCATGATCTCGCTGCCGCCGTAGCCGATGATGAGCGCCAGCGAGATCGCGGTGAGCACCTCGATCACGGGGAAGAAGAGCGCGTAATAGGTGACGGAGCGCAGGTGGGCGGCCAGGTAGTCGTCGCCTATGGCGCGGAAGCGGCGGTCGGTCTCGTCCTCGCGGCCGAAGAGCTGGATCACGCGCACGCCCGTGATCCGCTCCTGCAGGTAGGCGTTGATGCGGGCGAGCCGGACGCGGATGTCGCGGTAAGCCTCGCGGATCCGGCTGCGGAAGACCAGCGCGGCCACGAACACGAGCGGCATCACCGTCATGGTGACGAGCGCGAGCCGCCAGTCCATGAGCAGCATGGCGCCGATGATGAAGACGAGCGTGAACACGTCGCCGAACACGGTGACGACGCCGGAGCTGAACAGGTCGTTCAGCACCTCGACGTCGCTGGTCACGCGGGTCATCAGGCGGCCGACGGGGTTCCTGTCGAAGAACGGCAGGCCGAGGCGCTGAAGGTGGCCGAAGATCTCGCGCCGCAGGTCGTACATCACGCGCTGTCCGAGCCAGGTGGTGAGCACGACCTGCCCGTACTCGAAGCCGAAGGAGAGGACGAGCGAGACGACGTAGGCCAGGGCGAGGGTGCCGAGGAGGCCGGTGTCGCGGTGCGGGATGGCGCGGTCGATGGCGAGCTTGGTCAGCCACGGACCCACCAGCTCGACGAGCGAGCCGAGCAGGAGCAGCGCGATGGCGAAGACCACCCGGGCGCGATACGGCCGCAGGTAGGCGAGCAGCCGCCGCATCAGCCGCGCGTCGTACGCCTTCCCGAGGGCCTCCTCCTCGACGTGGACCGACGGGGTGCTCACCGCAGCCGCCGCCGCTCCCGCTTCCGCAGGCGACGCTCCTCGCGCCGGCGACGGCGCGCGTCCGACTCCGTCTCCCCGGGATAGCGCACCTTCACATCGACTCCGCCCATGAAGGCCAGCCCGTTGATCTTCAGGACCGGCGCATCCGGGGCCGCGTGCATCTCCTCCTCGCCCACGTGCGAGAAGCCGCCTATCAGCGGGATGCCGCCCGCCTCGACGTGGATGTCCGGCGGCACCACGATCTCGACACCGCCCATGATCGCCACGACCATGACCTCCGTCGTGCCGCGCGCGAGCCGCGCCTCCCGGAAGTCCAGCTCGACCCCGCCCATCACCGCGAGCACCGTGTTCTGCTGCGCCGGCTCCCAGGAGCCGCCCCGCTTCGTGCCGCCCAGCACCGCCACCAGCAGCTTGCGCGGGTCCGGCAGCCGGTCCAGCCAGCGCCGCGGCGCGCTCCCGGGACGCGCCAGCGGAGCGCGTTCGCCGCCCGGCCGGGCGGCGGCCGGGCGGGCGGCGGGTGCGCTCGCGCCGGCCAGCGCCGGCAGGTCGCGCGTCAGCCCGTTCAGCTCGTCCAGCGAGGTGGCCCGGTGCGCGACGTTGACGCGCCGCTCGAACTCCGCCAGCTCGAGGTCGTCGCGCGCGAAGTGCGCGCAGAGCGCGTCCACCGTGCGGTCGCGCTCCGCGCGCAGGGGCAGCTTTCCGCTGTCGGGAGTTTGCGTCATGCCTTCTTCCTCGGCCGGGCCGCGCCTGCGGCCCCGCCGCCAAAGTTCACCCCCGCCCCGGACGTGGGCAAGTCCGCTTCGTTGACCCCCGCCGCCCCGCCGGATATTGTTCGGTCCGGCTCCCCACCCCCTCCAATCACGAGGCGTGGTCCAGCGGATGGGAATTCTGGCGTGGATCCTCTTCGGGCTCATCGCGGGCGGCATCGCGAAGCTCATCATGCCCGGCAAGGACCCCGGCGGCTGCCTGGTCACGTCGCTGATCGGGATCGTGGGCGCGCTCATCGGCGGGTTCCTCGGCACGACCGTCTTCCACTGGGGCCGGGTGGACGGCTTCGACGTCCGCTCGTTCCTGATCGCCATTGCGGGCAGCATCCTGCTCCTGCTCGTGTTCCGCCTCGTCGCCCGGAGACGGCCCCCGCCCGAAGGCTGACGGCGCGCCGCAGCCCGCGCGGCGCGCCGCGTCCCTATTCGCCGCGCCCGAACCGCTCCTCCAGCACCCCCAGCACGGCCTCCGGCTGGACATCCTCCGCCAGGCAGGCCACGAGCGCGTGGTACAGCAGGTCCGCCGCCTCCTCCGCCACCCGCGCCGGATCCCCCGCGGCGCAGCCCAGCGCCAGCTCGACCGCCTCCTCGCCCAGCTTCTTCAGGCGCAGGTTCGGGTCCGCGAGCAGCCGCGTCGTGTAGCTGCCCTCGGGCCGCTCGGCCACCCGCTCGCGCAGCCGCGCCGCCAGCGCCCCGAGCGTCGGCGGCGCGGAGAAGCAGCTCCACGCACCCGTGTGGCACGACGGCCCCGCCGGCTCGACGCGCGCGAGGACCGCGTCGGCATCGCAGTCGGCGTGCAGCGAGACCAGCCGCTGCGCGTTGCCGCTCGTCTCGCCCTTCCGCCACAGCCGGTCGCGGGCGCGCGAGAAATACCACATCGTGCCCTCCGCCAGCGTCCGCTCCAGCGCCTCCCGCGTGGCATACGCCAGCATCAGCACCTCGCCCGTGCGCGCGTGCTGCGCCACCACCGCCACCAGCCCGCCCCCCTTCGCGAAGTCCAGCGCCTCGAGCTGCTCCGCCCGTTCGATCCGCACGATGTCTCCAGGTTGTCCGTACACGTGGCCGCAGGCCGCAGCCCGTCCGTTCAGCCGTCCCCGGTCCCGTCCCCGTTCGCCCGCCCGAGCACGCTGCCGATTTCCCGCGCCAGCGCCGCATTGGTCGAGATCCCGCTCCCGCCCGTGTGCGTCGCCGCGCCCGTCCGGTCCATGAACACGCCGCCGGCCTCCTCGACGATCGGACGCAGCGCGGCCGCGTCCCAGGAGGCGAGCACCGGGTCGAGCATGGCCTCGGCGCGGCCGGTGGCGACGAGCGCGTGGCCGTAGCAGTCACCCCAGGTGCGGGCGGTGGCCGCGCGGCCGGCCAGGCGGCGCCAGGCGCCCGCCCAGGCCTCGTCGCCTGGATCCAGTCGTGCGTCCGTGGTCAGCACCAGCGCGTCCTCCAGGCGGTCCACCGAGGAGACCAGCGCGCGCCGCCCGTCCCAGAAGCAGCCGACGCCGCGCGCCGCGTACACGCTCTCGCCGAGGGCGGGGAAGTGGATCACGCCCAGCACCGCATCGCCGTCCTCCTCGAGGGCGAGGAGCACGCCGTAGAGCGGGACGCCGCGCACGAAGGAGCGGGTGCCGTCGATCGGGTCCACGATCCAGCGGAGCGACGCCTCGGGCCGGGTCTCGCCGAGCTCCTCGCCCAGGATGCCGTGGCGCGGATAGCGCGCCTCGATCAGCGCCCGGGCCGTGCGCTCGGCCTCGCGGTCCGCCACGGTCACGGGGGAGAGGTCGGGCTTGGTCTCCGCGGCGATGCCGGTCTGGAAATGGGCGAGCGTGACGCGGCCCGTGCGCCAGGCCGCGTCGACCGCGAACTCCAGCAGCGTGTCCAGCGAGTCGCGCCGCGTCACGTGGCCGTTCCGGGCATCGCCTCGATGGGGCTGGCGCCGGGCGGCTCCAGGCGCACCGGTAGGCCCGCGGCCGCGAGCGCCTGCTTCACCCGCGCGATGGTGGTGGTGCCGTCGTGGAAGATGCCGGCCGCCAGCACCGCGTCGACTCCGGCGAGCAGGAATGCATCCACCATGTGCTGCGCGTCGCCAGCGCCGCCGCTGGCGATGACCGGGACGCGCACCGCCTCGACGATCCGGCCCGTCAGCTCGAGGTCGTAGCCGCCGCGCTGCCCGTCCTGGTCGATGCTCGTGACCAGGATCTCGCCCGCGCCGAGCGAGGCGCACTGCGTCGCCCACGCCGTGGCCTCGAGGTCGGTGCCCGACTGACCGCCGTGGGTGAAGACGCGGAACCACGGCCGGCCGAGGTCCGGCGGCTGACCGGCCTGCGGCGGCGCCGGCGCAGGCTGCGCTTCCGGCCGCATCGCCACCT
Organism: uncultured Gemmatimonadales bacterium; assembly: GCA_963708135.1. Lineage (GTDB taxonomy): Bacteria > Gemmatimonadota > Gemmatimonadetes > Longimicrobiales > RSA9. Next base: position 5,421,866 of record OY970192.1, read on the forward strand.
CGACCACCCGCCGCTCGATGCGCGCGTCGATGCTCGCCACCACGCACTGCGAGCCGAAGCGCTGCGCCGCCATGGCCAGCAGCTCCGGCTTCCGCACCGCCGCCGTGTTGACGCTCACCTTGTCCGCGCCCGCGCGCAACGCACGCTCAATGTCGTCCAGCTCCGAGATCCCGCCGCCCACGGTCAGCGGCACGAAGAGCCGCTCCGCCGTGCGGCGCACCACGTCCAGGAGCGTGCTCCGCCCCTCCTGCGACGCCGAGATGTCCAGGAACACGATCTCGTCCGCGCCCTCCCGCTGGTAGTGGGCGGCCAGCTCCACCGGGTCGCCAATCTCGCGCAGCCCCTCGAAGCTGATCCCTTTCACCACCCGCCCGTCGCGCACGTCCAAGCAGACGATCACGCGCTTGCGGAGCATGCTCAGTCCTCCTTCCTCTCGATTCGTACCGTCCCCTTCGTGCTGAAGACGACGTCGCCCGGCGCCAGCGCCTCCGAGAGCGCGAGCCCCAGCGCCTTCACCGCCGCCTCCACCACGTGGTGGCGGTCCCGTCCACGAATCACCCGCGCGTGCAAGGTCAGCGCCGCGTTGTCCGCCAGCGAGCGCAGGAAGTGGTCGTACAGCCCGCTCGGCAGCGGCCCCTCGTAGTACGGCCGCCCCCCGGCGTCGAGCGCCACCTGGACCAGTGCGTCGTCCATGACGACGGTGGCGGACCCGTAGCGCCGGCACGCCTCCGGCACCTCGTCCTGGAGCGCCAGCCCCAGGGTGATCGCCACGTCCTCGACCAGGTGGTGGCGCAGGTCGCCGCTGGCCTGCACGCGCAGCTCGAAGCCGCCATAGCGCGCCAGCGTCTCCAGCACGTGGCGGAGGAAGGCGTCGCCGCACTCGATCGCCGCGGCGCCGCCGCCCCGCGTCAGCGAGAGGTTGACCCGCGTCTCCCGCGTCTCCCGCACGATGCGGCTCACAGGATCTCCTTTCGTGTCGGCGCCTGCGGCGTCAGTCGGCGCGGCTGCGCTCCCGCGGCCACCCTCGCACCCCTCTCCCTCTACCTCCACCTGAACCTGCCCCTGCCTTCCGTTTCTGACCGTTCCCCCTGTCCCTGCACCTCAACCGATCCGCTCAGGAAGCGAATTCTCTTGCCACGTCCACGGCGTCCACGCCGCCCGCATACAGTGCCATCCCCAGAACCGCTCCCGCGACGCCGGCCCCGGCCAGCGCCCGCAGATCGCCGATGGCGGCGATCCCGCCCGCGGCGAGGAGCGGGTGCCGCGTCGCGCGGGCGAGGGCGCCGAAGCGGAGGGCGTCGATCCCGAGCATGCTGCCCTCGCGGCCGACATCGGTGACCAGCACGCCCGCCAGCGGCAGCGCGGTGAGTCGGGCGAGCAGCTTCCCGATGCCCACGCCCGCGCCGGCCGTCCAGCCGCGGATGACCACCTCGTCGGCCAGGGCGGCCCCGCGCACATCGGCGGCGAGGAGCACCCGCCCGGGATGACGCGCCGCCAGGGCTTCCAGCCAGTCGGGCTCCTCGACGGCGCGCGTGCCCACGATCACGCGCGCGGCGCCGGCCTCCAGCAGGGCGGCGGCCGCCTCGTCGTCGCGGATGCCGCCGCCGACCTGCGCCTCCATCTCCCCGTACTGCAGGATCTCCTCGATGGCCGCCCGATTGGAGCCGGTTCCCAGCGCGGCATCCAGGTCCACCAGGTGAACCCTCTGAAACCCCGCACGCTTCCAGCGATGGGCGACGGCCAGCGGGTCCGGGAGGCTGACGCGCTCCGTCCCCGGCCGGCCGCCCACGAGCTGGACCGCGCGCCCGCCGCGCAGGTCGATGGCCGGGTAGGCGATCACGCCCGCCTCACGGGCGCCACCGGCCGGCCGTGCGCAGGAAGTTGCCGATCACGGCGAGCCCGGCCGCGGCGCTCTTCTCCGGGTGGAACTGTACGCCCCAGACGTTGCCGAGCCGCACGGCCGCAGGGAAGCGGATGCCCTGGTACTCCGTCGTCGCGATCACCATGGAGGGGTCCGCCGGCTCGGCCACGTAGCTGTTGGCGAAGTAGGCGAGCATCGGCGCGGCGCCGGAGAGCAGCGGGTCGGGCGACGTCGCATCAACCTGGTTCCACCCCATGTGCGGCACCCGGCGCGCCGCCAGCCGCCGGACGGCGCCCGGCAGGATCCCGAGCCCGGGGCCCATCCCCTCCTCGCTGGCATCGAACAGCAGCTGCATGCCGAGGCAGATGCCGAGGCAGGGGAAGCCACGCGCCAGCTCCGCGCGGATCTCCGGCCGCGCCGACATGAGCGCGGCCGAGGCGGGGGCGAACGCGCCCACCCCGGGCAGCACCACCGCGTCCGAGTGGAACGCCCGGATCGGCTCCCGCTCCAGGCGCACCCGCGCGCCGCCCGCCTCGAGCGCCTTGGCCAGCGAGTGCAGGTTGCCCACCCCGTAGTCCACCATGCCGACGGTCATCATGGCTCGCCCCCGCGTCCGCACGCCCCCGTTCCGGTGCCCGCCCCCATCATCTGCCCGCGCCCATCATCGTACGTCCCCTCCCTCGCGCTCCATGATCCGGTCCACCGCCTCCAGGAACCGCTCCATCAGCGGCCATGGCCCGATGCTCACCCGCACGCAGTCGCCTGCGCCGGGGAGGCCCGCGAACGACCGCACCGCCACCCCGCCCGCCCTGAGCGCCGCGGCGAAGCCGGGCGCGGGCGCCCGCAGCAGCAGGAAGTTGGCCGCCGACGGCCAGACCCCGAGCCCGCGCCCCGTGAGCTCGTCCCGCAGCCGCCCGCGGTTCTGCTTCACCGCGGCGACGACGCCCGCCACCCACGCCGCGTCCTCCGCCAGCACCGCCCTGGCCGCCGCGTCCGCCGCCGCGCTGACCTTGTACGGCCCGCGCGACTTCTCGATCTCCGCCACCAGCCGCGCCGGCCCCACCGCGAAGCCGATGCGCAGGCCCGCCAGCCCGTACGCCTTCGACAGCGTGCGCAGCACCACCACGTTTTCCGATGCGACGGCGCGCCGGGTCCACGTCCCCGTCCCGAAATCCGCGTACGCCTCGTCGAGCAGCACCACCCCCGCCGCGCCCTCCGCGAGCGCGTCCAGCGATGCCCCGGGAAGCTCCGTGCCGGTGGGATTGTTCGGCTGGCACAGATACGTCACCCGCGCCTCCGCCGCCAGCACTGCTCCCACCTCCACTGCCAGATCGGGGCCCGGCGCCACCCCCACGGGCCGCGCCGCGTTCATGCGCGCGAACAGCGGCACCATGCTGAACGTCGGGTCCGGGTACGCCACCGCGTCGCCCGGCTCCGTGAACGCGCGCAGCGCCGAGTCGATCACATCGTCCGAGCCGCACCCCGTCGCGATGTTCTCCGGCGTCACCCCGAACCGCTCCGCCAGCGCCGCCTTGAGGGCGTCCGCGAACACCGGCGGGTAGCGCGTGATGGCCTCCGGCCCGAGCTCCGCCAGCGCCCGCCGCGCCGCCGGCGGCGCCCCGAAGAGCGACGTGTTGTCGCTCAGGTCCACCGCGATCGGGGACCGGTGCGGGTCGTACAGCTCGATCCCGGCGTATTCCGGACGGAGGCGGACGCGGTCCTCGCCCCGGCCCGCCGCGCCGGAGCGGGAGAGTGGGAGAGTGGGGGAGTGGGTGATGCTCGCGGCGGGCGCCGGGTTCGCGGCCCGCGCCTCACCCACGCCGGTCGCCTCCGGCGGCGCGGCGCTTCCGGACTCACCCGCGACCGCCGCTACCCTTTCGCCTTCGCGTTCGCGTTCGCTTTCGAGTCCGTTTCCGCTGGCGGTTGCACCCGCGCTCGCACGCACACCCGCGCCCGCGTCACCGTACCCCCTCAGCCTCGCCGCGGCGGCGTGCGCGGGGAGGCCCTCGGCTTCCGCGAGGGTGGCGGTCGGCGCGGCGAGGGCGGCGGCGGCCGCGTCGCCTACCTCCTGGTAGGTGGTCCAGCGCAGGAAGTCGGAGGTGGACAGGCCGCCGTACGCGCGCGCCAGGCCGGCCGTGGGCAGGACATGGTTCGCGCCGGTCAGGTAGTCCCCGAACGCCACGGAGCTGCCCCGGCCGAGGAAGATGGTCCCCGCCGCGCGCACGCCCGCGAGGGCCGCGCGCGGCTCGGCCACGAGCAGCAGCAGGTGCTCCGGCGCGTAGCGGGCGGCGAAGTCCAGCGCCTCCCCGAGCGTGGCCGCCGTGAGCAGCGCCCCGCGCGCCGCGAGCGAGCGCTCGATGATCTCCCGCCGCGGCTGCGCCGGCAGCAGCCGGGCCAGGGCCTCGGCGACGCGGCCGGGAAGGGAGCCGTCGGTGGCCACGAGCACCGCAGCCGCATCCGGGTCGTGCTCCGCCTGCGCGAGGAGCTCGATGGCCACGAGGTCCGGATCCGCCGTGGCATCGGCCACCACGAGCACCTCCGACGGCCCCGCCGGGCAGTCGATGGCGACGGCGCCCGTCACCTGCCGCTTGGCCTCCGTCACGTACGCGTTGCCCGGACCCACGATCCGGTCCACCGCCGGGACCGTGGCCGTGCCGTACGCCATGGCCGCGACCGCGCCCGCGCCGCCCAGCGCGAACACCCGGTCCGCGCCGCCCAGCGCGCACGCCGCGAGCACCGCCGCAGGCGGCAGCCCGTCCGCGCCCGGCGGCGAGCACACCACCACCTCGCCCACCCCGGCGACCCTGGCCGGGACCACGCCCATGAGCACGCTGGACGGATACGCCGCGCGCCCGCCCGGCGCGTACACGCCCACCCGCCCGAGCGGCTCCGCCCGCCGCCCCAGCCGCACGCCCGGCGCCACCTCGACCTCCAGCGGCGAGGGCAGCTGCGCGCGATGGAAGGTCTCGATGGCCGAGGCCGCCCGCTCGAGCGCCGCGCGGACGGCGGGGTCGAGACCGTCGAGCGCCGCGGCGCAGGCCTGCCGCGGCACCTCGATGGCCGTGAGGGTCACGCCGTCGAAGCGCTGCGCCATCTCGACGAGCGCCGCATCGCCCCGCTCCCGCACCTCGGCGATGAGGCCGTGTACGGTGCTCTCGACGCCCGGATCCGTCGCCCGCCCGCGATCGAGGAGGCGCGCCAGGTCGCCTGAAGAGAGGGTCGCCAGATCCCCGCGAACCATGCGGTCCGCCGCGGAGCTCACCCACTCTCCCGCTCTCCCACTCCCAGGCTCGCCCGTCATGGCATCAGCCTCTCGATCTTCGTGACCAGGATCCCCGTGGCCCCGATCGCCTTGAGCTCCGCGATGACGCGGTACAGCTCGCCCGCGTCGACCACCGCGTGCGCCGCCACGTGCCGGTCCCGGTCCATGACGTCCACGATCGTCGGCCCGTCGATCCCCGGCAGGATCCGCTTCACCTCCTCGAGCGCCGCGCGCGGCACGTTGGCCATGAGGTAGCGCTTGCCCTGCGCCCGGATCACCGACTCGAGCGCCGCGGCCAGCTCGCGCACCTTGCGACCCGCGTCCGCGTCCGCGAGCAGCGCCGGGCGCGCCACGAGCAGCGCCGTGGACTCGAGCACCGTGGCCACCTCGCGCAGCCCGTTCACCCGCAGCGTCGAGCCCGTCGAGACCAGGTCCACGATCACGTCGGCCACGCCCAGCACCGGCGCGATCTCCGCCGCCCCCGAGATCGGCACGATCGAGACCTCCTGCCCGCGCCGCTCGAAGTAGCGGGCGGTGAGCCGCGGGAACGTGGTCGCCACGCGCGTGCCCGGAGGCAGCAGGGCGACGTCGCTTACCGCATCCTCCTCGCGCGCCGCCACCGCCAGCCGGCAGCGCCCGAACCCCAGGTCGAGCAGCACCTCGAGCGGCCGGGCCGACTCCTCGACCAGGTCGCGCCCCGTGATGCCCACGTCCGCCGCGCCGTCCGCCACGAACTCCGGGATGTCCTGCGCGCGGACGAACAGCGCCTCGAACTCCCCCCCGAGCGACGCCTGGAGCGCCCGCTCGCTCGTCATGTCGAGCGCCAGCCCCGCCCGCTCGAGCAGCTCCCGGGCGCTCTCCGCCAGCCGCCCCTTGTTCGGCAACGCGATCCTGATCATGCGCTCCTACGCCGTTCGATGTGAAGTTGAAGTTGAATTGCCGTTCCCATGCCGCGCCCGCCACACGCACAAAAAAACCGCGGCCCGTCATGCGACGGACCGCGGTGGCGTCTGCTCGTGCTCGGCTGTCTAGGCCGCGTCCTCCACGGACGTGCACGCGCCTCCACCGCAGCCCGTCGGGCCGTGGTGATGATGGGCGTGATGCCCGTGCTGGAGTGCGCCGCTGCTGCTCATGGAGAGCAAGCTAGCGGGACAGCGCGGCGCCGGTCAAGGGCGGGCGGGTGAAGCTGGGAGGTTGGCCGATCCTGCCATGGACGCGCCTGCCGGGGGCCGCTTCCGTGGTGGAATGAACGCCGAGATCACGGTGCTCGATGGCGGCCGGCTGGGCGTCAGGAGCTGCTCGGGCACTCGAGCACGCGGACGACGGAAGTTCGCGGTTACGTTTGGTCACGGCAGGAGTTCGCTTTCGCCCGGCCCCGCGGCGCTCAACCGAAATTCGTCCATGCCCGACCTCACCGAAATTCGTTGATTGGACGTGAGACGCAATGGAGCGCGGCTTCGATCGCGCGTCGAATCGGTTGGCGTGTGTGTCGAGCCTTGGTAGATTCGGGGGGACCGGATCGGAGGGATTTCATGGCCAAGCGGCGTGAGGAGATCGAAGCAGAAGGCCTGAACCTGCCGCGGGATCAACGCGCGCAGCTGGCGGAGGCCCTCATCACGAGTCTGGACGAGGATGTCGAGGTCGAACACGCCTGGGCCGAGGAGGTTGCGCGTAGACTGGCGGACGTTCGCGCCGGGACGGTTCAACTCATCCCCACGGAAGACGTGTACGCGGACCTCGATCGCCTCCGGAGTTGATCCCCGTCCTCTTCCATCCGCATGCGCGAGACGAGCTGCGGGCGGCCCTTCTACGAGGAGCAGGCGCGCGGACTCGGCTCCGAGCTGGCGGCCGAGGTTCGTCGCACGCTCAATCGTTTGTCGGCGTTGCCCCACTCTGGAAGTCCATCCGAGGACTACTTGGGACTCGACGCGGGATCGCATAGTGGCGACATACTACACGCAAGGATGTGGGCGATGAAGGCCATCGTCGTGACGGACCAGGCTGCGGGAACAGCCGGGATGAAGCTGGCGGAGCGGCCCGAGCCGGGGGCAGCGATAAACGACGTCGTCGTTCAGATTTATGCGTCAGGATTCGTCGGGACTGAGTTGACTTGGCCCTCGACCTGGACCGATCGCCTTGAGCGTGATCGAACACCGTCGATTCCCGGGCACGAGCTCGCCGGAGTGGTCACCGCCCTCGGCTATGGCACAACGGGGCTGTCAGTCGGACAGCGGGTGTTCGGTCTCACGGACTGGTATCGCGACGGCACGCTGGCGGAGTACGCGGCCATCGAGGCACGCAACCTTGCGCCGCTGCCGGGCGACGTCGACTTCACGGTGGGCGCGAGCCTGCCGATCTCGGGCCTCACTGCGTGGCAGGGACTGTTCGAGCACGGCCGCCTTCGGGCAGGGCAGAGCGTCATCGCGCACGGCGCGGCCGGCGCCGTCGGGTCGATGGTGACGCAACTTGCACGATTGGCGGGCGCGTACGTCATCGGCACCGGACGCCATGCCGACCGTCAGAAGGCGCTCGACTTCGGCGCGCAGGAGTTTGTCGACCTCGAGCACGACGCCCTGGAAGACGTCGGTGGAGTCGATCTGGTATTCGATCTCATCGGCGGCGACATCGGGAAGCGGTCCGCGCGGCTGGTTCGAGCCGGAGGAACGCTGGTGTCAATCGTCGGGCCGTCCGAGGCGCGGCCCACCGACGGGCTGGCGGTCGACTTCGTTGTCGAATCCGATCGTGCCCAACTGAGTGAAATCGTCCAGCGGGTGCGGGACGGACGACTGCGGACGAATATCGGCACCGTCTCGACCCTCGACGTTGCCGTCGCCACCTTCAACCCGACAGAGCGACGCGAGGGGAAGACAATCATCCGCGTTCGTTGAACCGTGTCTGTTGAGAACGGAGGGTGCCTTTCGGTGGCGAAGCGGTCTTCGCCTTGAGGGTGCGATGCATGCGCTCGTGGCGGCCGTTCTGCTGGGGTTTCCCCGGCTCGATGAGCTCGGGGAGGATGCCGTTGTCGGTGCGGATCCGTTGAGGGAGCCTGCGGCCGCTCCGGCCTTCCACAGTGCGCGCAGCGTAAGCGCGCGCCGTAGCTCGCACCCCGTGCCAATACCCTCGCGCTGCTGATCGCCCCTGCGAGGAGGGGAGGCGATTGAGCAGCTGACCTCGTGAAAACGATGAGACCGTCCTGGCAGCTACTCTTGATGGCGGCAGCCCTGCCACTCGCCGCATGCTCCGACCAAGCACGGCACGGTCCAGATGCGGCGCGCGATTCCGCCAGCAATCCGGTCGTGTCACAGGCGCCTGAGGCGGGCACGGACAGCGCTCAACTGCCGACCTTTGCGCGGGGTTGGGCCGTCGACTTCGACGGCGTTGGTCCGCTGCGAATCGGGATGACAGAGCAGCAAGCGCGCGCCGCCCTGAGCGCCGGCCTCGACTGGCCCGCTGGACCGGCTGAGGGCTGCGACTATGCGTTCGTACAGGGTATCGGTGGAGGGCTCGGCCTGATGGTTTCGGATGGCCGAATCGCGCGTGTTGATGTCAACGCACCCTCGATCCCGACCGCGGCCGGTGCCCGAGTGGGCGATTTGCGGGCGCGAATCCAACGGCTGTACGGTCCCGGCGTCCAGGTCGAGCCGCACAAGTACGAGGACGGCCATTACTTGATCGTCTCGGCGCCGGACACCGCTCGCCGGCTGATTTTCGAGACGCGCGGCGATACCGTAACGATGTTTCGAGCTGGTAGACGGCCAGAGGTCGATTGGGTCGAGGGGTGCTCGTAGCTGGAGATGGGGCGGCGGCGACGGACCCACCAGCGCCTTGCACGGGCTCGATCTGCCACCCCGGGCGTTATTATGCAGCGATCCGCTTCCGGAGTTCCGGCGGTTTCACGGAGGAGGAGCGGGCCGCGATGGGGGAGCGCGCCCGGGAGCTGAAGGCGGCCGCGCGCGGTCCGGACGGGAACAAAGCTGATGGGGAAAGCGACGTGTAGAACGTGGTACGGGATGCCCGCGTAAGCCAGGGACGGCAAGGTGGTCTGCTTCTTCCAGAGCGCGCAGAAGTTCAAGTCGCGGTACTGCGTGTGGCGAAGCACGAGGGGGACTCGCGGGGGTGCTGCGCTACGAGCTGTCGCGGGCGGAGTGGGAACTGCAGCCGCCGCGGCGACGGCCCGCCTGAGCCCTCTGGAAGCGGAGACTTCGATGTGGAGACGAGTGATCGTTCTGGGCGCCGCATTCCTGCTGGGCTGCGGCAGTCCGACGGAGCCGGTCGCCGGGCGCGTGGAGGTGCGGCTGGCGGACGCGGGCATGGTCGCGACGAACCATCGCCCGGCGGACATCTACTTCTTCCTGATCGAGCGCGAGACGGCGGCCGTCGTGGACTGGATGCCCTGCACCGAGCCCGCCGCGTGTCCGAGGATCGCGGCGAACGCGACCCTGACGGTGCCCTACGACAGCATCTTCGGGTGGAAGGGCGACTCGCACGAGGTGCTCTTCTACTGGTGGCACCTGGTTCCGGCGGCCGGCGGCGCGTACCGGCCTGACTCGATCCGGTCGGTCGTGGCGGCGAGATGAGGGCGCCACGCCACCCGGGCCCGGCCGCGGGGCGCTGACGTGGACCGGCGCACGCTGCACCGGAGGATCCGGATCGTGTGGGCGAGCCTGGGGAGCCTGTCGGTGCTCCTGCTGGCGCTCTCCTTCCAGGCGCACGGGCTGCCGGAGGGCACGCTCGAGAGCGGACCGAAGGTGCGCGTCGCGCAGCTCGACGACCGGATCACCTTCCGGCCGACGGCCGGCGCGGCCTCGAGCGGGCTCATCTTCTTCCCCGGCGGGATGGTGCAGCCGAAGGCGTACGCGCCGCTGGCGCGCGCGGTCGCGGAGGCGGGGTATCCGGCCACCATCATCCGTCTTCCGTTCCTCGGCCGCCACGCGCCGACGCGCTCGTCGCGCGCCCAGGCGCTGGAGCGGGCGCGGCGCTTCATGGCGGCGGAGGACCCCGGGCGACGCTGGGTGATCGCGGGCCACTCGCTCGGCGGCGCGCTCGCGGCGGAGTTCGCCGACCGGCATCCGGAGCTGGTCTCGGCGCTGGTCCTGCTCGGCACCACGCACCCGCGCGACATCGACCTCTCGGACGCGGCGTACCCGGTGGTGAAGGTGCTCGGGAGCCGGGACGGCGTGGCGACGGTCGAGCGCAGCCGCGCGAACGCGGCCATGCTCCCCGACTCGGCGCGGGTGGTGGTGATCGAGGGCGCCAACCACGCGCAGTTCGGCTACTACGGCCCGCAGCTGGGCGACCATCGCGCCTCCATCTCGCGCGCCGAGCAGCAGCGGCGCGTCGCCGCCACGCTGCTCCGGGTCCTGGCGCGCGCGGCGGGCGGCCAACCGGGCCTCGGGCTTCTGGATCGAGCTCCATCCCGGGGGGCTCACCGCGGCCTGCCTCCGGGCAACGCGAGTCCGTTCGCGAACGCCACCCCCCGCGGACAAGGAGCTTTCCGGAATGCGAGCCTTCGCCGCGCTGGCCCTCGCGCTGGTGCTGGCTTCCGGCGCACTCGGGCTGGCCATCCGCTCGCGGCGCGTGAGCGCCGTTGTTCAGCTCGTGGGCGCGGCGGGGTTCGTCCTCGTCGCGCTCACGCACGTCGCGGAGGCCCTCGAGCTGCTGCCCTGGATGGGCTGGGGCCGCCCCGGGAGTCCGGGCCACTATCTCGATCTGGCGGGCGCCGCCGCGGCCGTCCTGTTCCCGGTCGGCTATCTCATCTACGCGCTGACCAGCCCGGGCCGCTGAGCTGTCAAGGCATCTAGACTGCCTGCCGGAGGACGATCGCATGGAATCAGGACGGCTCGGGCCGGGCGACCCCGGCTATCTCGCGGTGATCGAAAAGCGCTTCAACAAGCGGTTCCGCGCGAGCCCGGATTACGTGCGCCGGGCGGGCTCGACGAGTGAGGTGGTGGCGGCGGTGGCGGAGGCGGTGCGGGAGCGGCGTCGCCTGGCCGTGACGAGCGGCGGCCATTGCCTCGAAGGGTTCGTGTCGGATCCGGACGTGCGCGTGATCCTCGACCTCTCGCCGATGAAACGGGTCTACCACGACGCAGCGCTGGGCGCTGTGGCGATCGAGGCCGGCGCCACGGTGGGTGAGGTGTTCCGGGCGCTCTTCGAGGGTTGGGGGGTCGTGGTGCCGCTCGGAGAGCACCCGGCGATCGGCATGGGCGGCCACGTCGCCGGAGGCGCCTTCGGCTTCCTGTGCCGGCAGCTCGGGCTCGCGGCGGACTACCTGCACGCGGTCGAGGTGGTCACGGTCGATCGCGCCGGCCGGGCGAGTGCCGTCACGGCCACCCGGGAGCCGTCGGACCCGAACCGCGAGCTCTGGTGGGCGCACACGGGCGGGGGCGGCGGCAACTTCGGGGTCGTCACGCGCCACTGGTTCCGCTCGCCCGGCGCCGCGGGCGAGGATCCGGCGGGGCTGCTGCCGCGCGCGCCGGACTCGATCACGACGTTCCGGGCGGAGTGGGACTGGGGCGACATCGACGAGGGCTCCTTTCGGCGGCTGCTCCGGAATCACGGCGCCTGGAGCGAGCGCAACGCCGGCGCCGACTCGCCCGCGGCCTCGCTGTGGGCGCTGCTCGAGCTGCATCGCGCGCAGTTCGGCAAGGTGATCGTGCGGGGCGTGAGCACGGCCGGGGCGGACGCCGGGCGGCAGATCGAGGACCACCTCGGGGCGTTGTCGGAGGGGATCGCCGCGCCGCGCGGGCCGGAGATCGAGCGGCTGTCGTGGCTCGACTTCGCCCTCGATCCCTTGCCCGACCTGTTCGCCGCGCCGCCGGGCGGGGTGAGCGCGAAGGTGAAGGACGCGTTGCTGCGCAGGGGACTGACGGAGCGGCAGATCGACGTCGCATACGACTACCTGACGCGGAGCGACCACGACGTCGTGGGCGGGATGCTCGGGTTCGCCACGTACGGCGGGCGGATCAACGTCGTCGCCCCGGATGCGACGGCCTCCGCGCAACGGCGCGGGATCCTCGACATGGCGTGCAGCACGGGCTGGCTGGACCCGCGGGAGGAGGCGGGGAACCTGGCCTGGGTGCGGGCGTTCTACCGCGAGCTGTTCGCCGATACCGGCGGGGTGCCGGTACCCGGCGACGCTTACGAGGGGACCTTCATCAATCATCCCGATGTCGACCTCGCGGACCCGGCGCTGAACACATCTGACGTGCCGTGGCCCACGCTCTACTACCGGGACAACTACCCGCGCCTGCAGCGGGTGAAGGCGCGCTGGGACCCGCTGAACGTCTTCCGGCACGCGCTGTCGATCCGCGGGGATGAGGCGTTCGCGGGCCGTGACTAGCGGCGTTGCTGCGGAGGTGGACTGGATGTCGATTCGCATCGTCCGGCTGGGTAGCCCCAGGATCCGCGGCGAGGGCCTGCGCCTGGGCACGGTCCGGCGCCCGCCGCGCGGGGTGCCGAAGGCGGAGTTCGCATCGCGTGACTTCTACGACGTCTGGCTGCCGGATCTCGCGCCATCGGACGCCCTGGTCAAGCAGGCCCGCAAGGCCTCGGACGAGCGCGAGTGGCGCGCCTTCACGAAGCGCTACCGCGCGGAGATGAAGCGGCCGGAGGCCGCGCGCCTGCTCGAGCTGCTCGCGGCCCTCTCACACCGGACCGGCCTCGCCGTGGGCTGCTACTGCGAGGACGAGGCGCGCTGCCACCGCTCGGTGCTCAGGGAGCTGCTGCTGGAGCACGGCGCGGACGTCGTCTAGCGGCCGCGGAGGCGAGGATTGCCACTATGGAGGATCACATGCCTGATGTGAGCGAGGTCTGGCCGGGGGGCGTGCCGGCCGTGGGGCAGAAGGCGGCCCTCACGCGCGAGGTGTCGGCGCGCGACATCGAGCTCTTCACCGCCATCTCGGGCGACCGCAACCCGCTGCACTACGACGAGGCGCGGGCGAAGGCGACGCGCTTCGGCGGGATCGTCGTCCAGGGCGGCGTGACGAGCGCGATCCTGAACGCCGTCGTGGCCGAGAGGCTGCCGGGGCCGGGCACCGTCTTCGTGCACGTGGACTGGAACTTCAGGGCGCCGGTCCGGCCGGGGGACTCGATCACGGGCGAGGTGGAGGTGCTGGAGGCGCGCGCCGACAAGCCGGTGACGAAGCTGCGGACCACGGTCACGCGCGGGGATGGCATGGTGGTCCTGGATGGCGACGCCGTGTGCTATACGATGCCGCTGCCGCGCTCCGGGGCCGGGGCGTGAGAACGGGTGGATCGGAGGCCGACATCGCCGGCGTCGCATACTTCGAGCGCCTGATGGAGCATGCGCACTGGGCGAATGCGCGCGTGCTGGATGCGCTGCGGGAATCGCCGGGCGACGCGCGCCCCCTCGCGCTCTTCGCCCACGTCCTGACCACGGAGGCGATCTACCACGCGCGGATGAGCGGACGCGACCCGTGGCCGCAGGACTTCTGGCCGGAGCTCGGGCTGGACCGTTGCGCGGAGCTGGTGACGGCGAACCGGGCGCTGTACCGGAGCTTCCTCCGCTCGCTGACGGACGACGGGCTCGAGGAGCCCATGCGCTACCGGAACAGCAGGGGCGAGGTCTACGACACCCGGCTCGCGGACCTGCTGACCCACGTGGCGCTCCACGGCGCGTACCACCGCGGTCAGATCGCGTTGTCCCTGCGGGCGGCCGGCGCGGAGCCGCCGGTGACGGACTTCATCGCCTGCGCGCGGGAGACGGGATAGACGAGCGTGTGGAACGGCCCGGACGAGCGGACCGCCGCCATCGCCGACCGCTTGGCGCTGCCGCGGGGCGTGGAGGCGGGGCTGCGGCGGCTGCGATGAGATGGAGAGCGGTCGTGGGCGGCGCATCGGGGGATCCGGCACGTGATGCTTCCGCTGCCGGCGGTCGCCTTCCTATCATGGAGCCCCGCAACGCCGTCCGGCGCGGCGCGGAGCAGCACCGTCCAGCCCCGGAGGTCGCCCATGTCCCGCAGCACGCGCGCAGCGCTGTTCCTTGCCGCCCTGGCGGCCACCGGCCTCCCGCCCGCCGCGGCGGCGCAGGCGCCCACGCACGGCCTCGACGCGGTCCGCCCGCTGTACGGAATGGTGAAGGGCTATCTCCTCGCCACGCCCGAGGCGATGCCGGCGGAGAAGTGGGACTACCGGCCGACGCCGGAGGTGCGCACGTTCGCCGAGATCCTGGGCCACGTGGCCAACTCGAACTTCGGCTTCTGCTCGGCGGCCAAGGGGGAGAAGAACCCGCAGGCGGCCGACCTGGAGAAGGCGTCCCGGGACGAGGTCATCGCCGGTCTCACCGCCTCGTTCGCGTACTGCGACGGCGTGTACTCCGGCCTCACGCCGAAGCAGGCCGCGGAGCCGACGGAGATGTTCGGGATGAAGGGCAACCGGCTGTGGCTGCTGGACTTCAACATGGGTCACGACTTCGAGCACTACGGCAACCTGGTCACGTACCTGCGCATGAACGGGATCGTCCCGCCGTCCAGCCGGAACGGCGGGGCGTAGGCGGACGTCGAGCTGCGCGGGTGCCGAGCGTCCCGCGGTCCGGCGCCTCATGAGCGACTCCCTCACGGAGGCCCCGATGCACCGGGAACGCCACAGGACCGAGCGGATCGGCTGGCTGAGGGCCGCCGTGCTCGGAGCGAACGACGGGATCGTCTCGACGGCCAGCCTGATGGTCGGCGTGGCGGCGGCGGAGGCGACGCGCAGCGCGGTGCTGGTGGCGGGCGTGGCGGGGCTCGCGGCCGGCGCGATGTCGATGGCGGCGGGGGAGTACGTCTCGGTCAGCTCGCAGGCGGACACCGAGCGGGCGGACATGGAGCGGGAGCGCACGGAGCTGGCCGAGGCGCCCGCGGCGGAGCTGGCGGAGCTCCAGCGCATCTACGTGGGACGCGGGCTGAGCCAGGATCTGGCCCGGCAGGTGGCCGAGCAGATGATGGCGCGGGATGCGCTGCGCGCGCACCTCCGCGACGAGCTGGGGCTGAGCGAGGTGCTGGCGGCGCGCCCGGTGCAGGCGGCGCTCGCCTCGGCGGCCAGCTTCGCCGTGGGCGCCGGCATTCCGCTGGCGGTGGCCGCGCTCGCGCCCCTCGCCAGGCTCGGCCTGACCGTCTCGCTCGCCTCGCTCCTGTGCCTGGCCGCGCTGGGCGCCGTCTCGGCGCGCGCCGGCGGCGCCCCGCTGGCGCGGGCCATCCTGCGCGTGTGCTTCTGGGGCGCGCTCGCCATGGCGATCACTGCGCTCGTCGGGCGGCTCTTCGGCGCCGTGGTGTGAGCCGGTTGTCCGCCGCCGGCGGGATGGGTCCTGCGCGGCGTACGGCCCGGGCCAGCCGGGACCGGCGGCGGGCCTCCGTCGTTGCGGACACCTCGCGCGCCGCCTAATATTGCCGGCGTGGGTCGCATCCCGGAGCCGGCTCCGCCGGCCCGGGAGAACCTGTGCGCTTCCTGAGAAACCCGGCCCGGACCCCGCGGGCGTGACGATCTCCCGCCCGGCGGCCTGTTCGCTCGCAGTCGCGGTCACCTCCCCCGGTCACGCGAAGGCTCGAGATGCCCAGTCCGCAACCCCGACCCGACGTCGCTCGTCGCGGGCCCTGCCGCCCCGTTATCGCGGCGGGCCTCGCCTGTCTCGCGCTGGCCGCGGGCTGCGCGCGGACCGCGCGGGCGCCGCAGGCGCCCGCCCCGTCCGAGATTCCCTCGCTCCAGGCCCGGCTGGCGGCCGATTCGACGCCGCGCACGCGCACGCTGCTCGCCGCGGCGTACCGCTCCGCCGGCCAGCCGGAGCGGGCGCGCGCGCTGCTCGAGCCGCTGATGGCCACGGGCTCGGCCGGCCCGGCCGCCCGCTTCTTCCTGGGGCTGGCCTACGAGGACCTGCACCGCTACGCGGACGCTCGGCGCCTCTACGAGGCGTACCTGCGGGATGCGCGCTCGGACTCGCTGAAGGCGCAGGTGCGCGACCGGCTCGCGCTGCTCGGCCGCGAGGAGCTGCAGGCGGCGGCACGCGCCGCGCTGGTGCGCGAGACGGAGCTGCGCGGGACGGCGCCGACGCCGCGCACGATCGCGGTGTTCCCGTTCCTCGGCCGGGGCGATACGACGATGCGGCCGCTCGGGCGGGCGCTGGCCGAGCTGCTGACGACGGACCTCGGGCAGACGGACCGGCTGAAGGTGCTCGAGCGCGCGCGCGTGCAGTCCCTGATCGACGAGATGAAGCTCGGCGCGAGCGGCCTCGTGGCTTCGTCCACCGCGGCGCGGGCCGGGCACCTTCTGGGCGCCGGCCGCATCGTGCAGGGCCGCATCGAGCCGGCCGGCGGCGCGGTGGCGCTGCAGGCGCTGCTGGTCCCCGTCGCCGCGGCGGACACCACGGCCGTGGGCCGGCCGCTGGCCGAGCGGGGCCCGCTGCCCCGGCTCTTCGACATGGAGAAGAGCCTCGCGCTCGGGATCTACGACGCGGTGGGCATACAGCTCACCGCGGCGGAGCGGGAGCGCGTGACGCGCAAGGCCACCGAGAACGTGCAGGCGCTCCTGGCGTTCGGCTTCGGGCTGGAGGCGCAGGACGCCGGGCGCTACGACGAGGCCGTCCGCCAGTTCCGGCGCGCGGTGCAGCTCGACCCGGGGTTCGCGCTGGCGCGCACGCACCTGCGCGAAGCGGAGCAGCTGGCTTCGGCCCAGGTCCAGACGCCGGCTTCGCTCACGACCCTGGGCATGGCGGAGCTCGGCCCCGGCCCCGGGCCGGGCCCGGGCCGCGTGTCCGTCTCACGGCTGGACGTGTTCGACCAGTTGCTCGGCACGGTGCCCGCCCCCGAGATCCGCGATCCCTTCGTCGAGGCGCTCGGCCAGGAGGGGCTGGTGCGCAAGGCGGGCCTGAGCGTGATCCTGAGGATCCCGTGAGGCGGGTGGGCGCGGGACGCGGGATGCGCCGCGCGGCCACGGCCTGGCTCGTCGCGGGCGCGCTCGCCCTGCCCCTGGGCGCCGCGGCGCAGTGGGTGCCCGGCGCGGCGGCGCCGCCAGGCGGCGGCGTGGGGGTGACGTACGAGCGTTACAGCTTCGGCAACGCGGAGGGGATCGGCGTCCGCTCGGTCTCGCTCCTGTCGGTGCCGGTCACGGCGCGGGCCTCGCTCGCGGGCGGGCTGGAGGCCGGCCTGTCGAGCGCATACGCCTTCGGCCACCTGGAGCGCGCGGACGGCTCGACCGCGAGCCTCGGCGGGCTGACCGACACGCAGCTCAGCCTGGCGTACGAGACGCCTGGTGGCGGGGTGCGGGTCACGGCGATCGGCATCCTGCCGACCGGCCACGAGCGGCAGGACGCGGACCAGGCCGAGGTGGCCGGCATCGTGGCTGCCGACGTGCTGCCCTTCGCCATCACGAACTGGGGGACCGGCGGCGGGGGCGGCGGCAGCGTGGCCGTGGCGCAGAGCATCGGCGCGACGAACGTCGGCGCCAGCGTCGGCTACGTGGTGGCCGCGCGCTTCCGGCCGCTCACCGGCAGCACGTTCTACTACCGCCCCGGCGACCAGCTCCACGTGCGCGCCGCGCTCGACCGGACGTTCGGCACCGCCGGCAAGCTGTCGCTCCAGCTCAGCTATCAGCACTTCGCGACGGACCAGTTCGCCGCCACGAACCTCTACCGCTCGGGCGACCGGCTGCTCGGCATGGGCTCCTACGCGTTCGCCGTGGGCGCCCGCTCCAGCGCGCTTCTCTACGGCGGGCTGCTGCACCGGCAGCACGGCACCTTCCTCGGCGGGGGCGGCGTGGAGGCCGCGCAGAACCTGGCGCTCGCGGGCGGGGCGCTGCGGGTGCCGCTCGGCGGCGCCGTGCTTCAGCCGCGCGCGGACGTGCGCGCGCTCAGCCAGGCCGGCGAGCCGGGCACCGGCTACGTCGTCGGCGCGGGCGCCTCGGTGGAGCTCAACGCCGGTGCCGCGACCGTCGTCCCGCTGGTCATGGGGCGCTTCGGACACGCCAACGTGTTCGCGGGTGAGACGAGCGCCATCACCGGCCTCGAGCTCGGCCTCGGACTGCGGTTCGGGGGGCGGCGATGAGCGCGCGGCGTGGGCTCCGGGTGCTGGTGGCGCTGGCGCTCGCGGCGGCCATCGGCGCATGCGACGCCGGCCGGCTCAGCGATGCCGGCGCGGCCGGACGCACGCGGCTCGGGGTGCGCATCTCGGCCGCCGACATCCCGATCGGCGACGGCGGCGTCGGTGACGCGTTCCGCAAGGCGACGTCGGTTTCGATCCAGCTGACGCAGGATGGCCAGACGCGGCTCGACCAGACCTTCCAGATCGATGCCGCGTCGGGCGAGATCGAGGTTCCGCTGTCGGTCAACCTGAACGCGCCGACCGAGACCATGCTCATGCACGTTGCGCTCGCCACCGGCTCCGCGCCGCTCTTCGTGGGCAGCACGACGCTCCAGCTGCGCGCGGGCGAGACGACGCCCGTCGACATCACGCTCACGCCGGTTGCCGCGGCCGTGGCGATCCGCGAAGCGGGCCCGATCGCCATCACGTCCTACGGCGCGACGACGCAGGTCCATGCCACGGTGCTGTTCGCCACCGGCGACACCATCCCGGGCACCTCTCCCACGTGGCGCAGCCTGGACCCGGGCGTGGCCAGCGTCTCGGGCGCCGGGCTGGTCACGGCCCTCGGTGAAGGTGACGCGCGCATCGTGGCCGCCCTCGAGACCACGGCGGACACCGTCGTCGTGCGGGTCCACGCGCACGTGGCCGCCGTGAGCGTCGCCCCCGCGCGGGACTCGCTTCGCGTGGGCGGAACCGTCACCCTCGCCGCGACGGCGCGTGACGAGCGCGGCAACGTGGTCCCGGGCCGCACCGTAGCCTGGTCGAGCTCCGCCCCGACCGTCGCCGTTGTCAGCAGCGGTGGCGTGGTCACCGCCAAGGGGCTGGGCACCGCCACGATCACGGCGGCGGTGGACAGCGCCAGCGGGACGTCCACGATCGTCGTGGCGTCCGCGGGGCCGACGGCGCTGACGGACCCGCCGGGGACCGTTTCCGCGACCGACGCGGTATTGAACGGGCGCGTGAACCCGAACGGCAGCGCGACGACGGCCTGGTTCGAGTGGACGAAGGATACGACGAGCTTCAACGGCGCCAGCTCGTCCACGCCTCAGTCGGTGGGGAGCGGCACGACGCTGGTGCCGGTCAGCTTCAGGGCCGTCGGGCTCGCGCCGGGCGCGGCCTACAACTACCGGATCGCCGCCTCGAGCGCCGCGGGCACCAGCTACGGTGCCGTCGTGCGCTTCCGGACCGCGCCCGCCGCGCCCACGGCCATCACGGACTCGGCGACCATCGCCGTGATCTCGGACAGCACGTACGCCGTCTTCTACGGCACGGTGATTCCGAACGGCTTGCCGACGACCGCATACATCCAGGTGGGCTTCGACCCGCAGTTCACGGAGTATGAGATCGTGGGACAGACGAGCGTCGGGTCGGGAAGCGATCCGGTGAGCATCAGCGGATACATGAACATCTTCCCGGGTGAGGTGCTGTACTACCGCACGGTCGCCGTGAATTCTCTCGGCCAGGCAGCGGATGCCGCCGGGTCGATCAAGTATTAGCGGCGCCGCCGCTCCCGGAGCCACGATGGAATCGGCCGCGGCGGCCCGCGCCGCGCAGGCCCTGAACAGGAGGATGGGAATGAAGTCGATGCGTCCGATGGCGCGGCTGCTGGCCCTCGCGCTGCTCTGGCCCGTGGCCGCGTCCGCGCAGTCGCCGGACCGGCGGCCCGGGATCGCGGTCTTTCCGTTCACCAACGGTGGCTCCTACGGGCCGAACAAGGAGGACCTCTCGCCACTCGAGGTGGGGCTGCAGCAGATGCTGCTCACGGAGCTGGCGCAGAACACCAACCTGCGCGTGGTCGAGCGCAGCACGTTGAAGCAGATCCTGGACGAGCAGAACCTGGCCGCGTCGGGCCGGGTGGATGCCGCCACGGCCGCGAAGGTCGGCAAGCTGGTGGGCGCCCGCTACGCCGTGACCGGCGTGTTCGTGGACCTGTTCGGCAAGTTCCGGCTGGACGGCCGGGTCGTGGACGTCGAGACCGGCGAGATCCTGAAGAGCGCGCAGGAGACCGACAAGACGGAGGCGCTCTACGGCATGCTCGTCAAGCTCGCCGGGGATGTGACGAAGGACGTGAAGCTGCCGCCGCTGCCGGAGGCGGAGCGCAAGGCGCGCGAGAGCCGCGCGATCCCGGCCGAGGCCATCACGCTCTACTCCCGGGCCCAGGTCTACCAGGACGGCGGGCAGAAGGACAAGGCGGTGGAGCTCTACCGCCGGATCGTCGAGCGGTTCCCGCAGATGACGGAGGCCAGGGAGGCGCTGCAGCAGCTGACGTCGGACTGAGCGGGCGGAGGGGGGCCGGCGGGCCGCGAGCCGGGGCCCGCGCCGGGCCTCAGCGGGTCGCGTCCTCGAGCAGCTTCAGGGCCGTGGGAGAGGGAACGCCGAGCAGGGTCTGCTCGGCGTTCTCGTGCGTTCCGCCGTAGAGCACGCCGATGACGCGGCCGTCGCGGTCGAAGATCGGGCTGCCGCTCGCGCCCGCGGCGCCGTAGCCGAGCACCTCGAGGCGGCCCGGCGCGAGGCCGCGCATGACGCCGGCGGTGAGCAGCGGGGCGGGGACGTGGGCGCCGGCGGTCGGATCGGCGGCGTCGCCTCCCATCGGGTAGCCCAGCAGCGCCACCGGGCTGCCCGGCGCGAGCGTGTCCGGGCGGGCATCGAAGCCGCGCACGACGGGCACGGCGCCCACGATGTTGTCCACCTTGATGACGGCCACGTCCGCCACCGGATCGGCGGCCAGGATGCGCGCGGGCCAGACCTGGCGTGAGCCGGAAAACTGCACGGCGATGCGCGCCGCGGCGCGCCCCGTCCCGGTCCCGGCCACCACGTGCCGGTTGGTGAGGAACGTGCCGTCCGCCCGCACGGCGAACGCGGTGCCGGACGAGACCTGTCCGTCCCGGAACTCCACGTACACCACGGCGATCGCCCGCTGGTTGGCCTTCCGGATGGCGTCGAAGTCGAGGCTCGCCGCGAGCTGCTGGCGCTCGAGCGCGGCGCTCACGGACTGCAGCCGGCGCTCGAGCGCCTGGACGTCCGCGGAGCGGGGATCCTGCGCGGTCGCGTCGCGCAGCCGGGTGCTCAGGGAGCCGACGCGCGCGCGCGACCGGCCGAGCGCGTCAGCCAGTCCGCCGACCTGCCCGCGCAGCCGGCGCACCGCCGTGTCACTGGCCACGAGCACGCTGTCCACGCGGTGCTGGAGCGTGGCGCGCTCCCGCTCCCACGTGCTGCGCTGGCGCCGCGTGACGGCCGAGAACACGGCCACGGCGCCCAGCAGCAGCACGGCCATGGCGGCCACGACCAGGCGCAGCCCGCGGGTCTGGCGGCGGACCTGGACGCGGATCCGCTGCGTCGCGCTCTCCGGGGGGCTGGCAGCCGTGCCCGGTTCGGAGCCGGCGGTGGCGGCGGTGGCGCGCGCGGCTTCGGGCGCGGCGGCCGTGAAGCGCAGCTCCGGGCCGGCCGGGCCGAGGCGGATGGTGTCGCCGGAGCGCAGGGCGGCCTCGGCGTGGATGCGGGTGCCGTTCAGGTAGGTGCCGTTCCGGCTGCCGAGGTCGCGCAGCCGCCAGCCGTCGCCGGTGCGGGTGATGGCGGCGTGCCAGGCGGAGACCTCGGCGTCGGCGGCGGGGTCCAGCTGGAGCTCGGCGTCCGGATGCCGGCCGAGGCGGGTCTCGGCCGCGCTGAGGGGCTCCTCGCGGCCGGCCCGCGCGCCGGACAGGATGCGGAGGGTCGCGCTCAAGGCGGCCGCTAACGGTCCAGCTCGTACACCCGGCGGCGCACGATGTCGTCGGACTGCGGCTCGTCCAGGTCGGGGCCGTCCAGGCGCGCGAGCACGGCCGTGATGTTGTCCGGCCCGCCGCGCTCGCGTGCCAGTTCGACCAGTGTGTGGCAGGCGGCGGCCAGGTCCGGCGCCGCCTCGACGGTCGGCCCGAGCTCGTGGTCCTTGACGAGTCCCGACAGTCCATCGGAGCAGATGAGGACGATGTCGCCGCGGCGCGCCTGCTGGTAGGTCAGGTCCACGGCCACCTGCGGTCCGGTCCCGAGCGCCTGCAGGATGACGTTGCGGTGGGTGCTCTGCTCGGCCTCCTCGGGCGTGAGCTGCCCGGCATCCATCAGCTCCTGCACCATGGACTGGTCGCGCGTGAGCCGCATGGCGTGGCCGCCGCGCAGCAGGTAGGCCCGGGAGTCGCCGACCTGCGCCAGGTAGAGGAAGCCGTCCAGCACGCCCACGGCGGTGGTGGTCGTGCCCATGCCCTGGTAGCCGGCATCCGTGGCGGCGGTCTGGTGGATGCGGGTGTTGGCCGCTTCCAGCGCCTCGCGCAGCCGCGAGGCGAACTGCTGCGGCAGGTCGTTGCGGTCGGCCGCCCACTTCGTGGCCATCTCCTCGAAGATGCACTCGACGGCGAGGCGGCTGGCCAGGTCGCCGGCCACGGCGCCGCCCATCCCATCGCTCACGACGAGGAGCGCGCCCTTCGGCCCGAGCGCGATCTCGCCATGCCCCACCGTGCCCGCCTGGAAGTCGTGGGAGGACATGAGCAGGGCACCGTCCGCGGCGGGGCGGGAGAGGTCCGCCACGAGGAAGCTGTCCTGGTTCTGCGTCCGCTTGCAGCCGACGTCCGTGCGCGCGAGCACGCTGAGCTGCACCTGGGGGCGTCCGAAATCGAACATCAGGGCAGCCTCCCATGGCTGTACGCGCTCAGCAGCTGCCGGTAGGCGGACAGGTCGGGCCGCAGCACGACGGCCTTCTGCAGCGACGTCACGGCCTTCGCCGTGTCCCCGAGGGCGGCCTGCACGTTCCCCAGCACGAAGGCCGCGAGCGCGCGCGTGGTGTCGCTGACCGGCGCGTCGTAGACGGCCGCCAGCGTGTCCCCGATCGCCCGCAGCCTGGCATCGC
Source organism: uncultured Gemmatimonadales bacterium (assembly GCA_963708135.1). Lineage (GTDB taxonomy): Bacteria > Gemmatimonadota > Gemmatimonadetes > Longimicrobiales > RSA9. Next base: position 5,444,935 of record OY970192.1, read on the forward strand.
TCAGGGGCGAGCTGGCGAGGAACACGGCGTCCTGCTGCCGGCTGACCAGCGCCTTCGCATCGCCCGGCCCGACCTCGACCGTCTGCTTCGGCGGCGCAGCCGGGGGCTTCGGGCTCGGCTCGGTACGGTGCCGGGTCGAGTCCGACGCGGGCTTCACGTGGCTGGAGTCCGCGATCACGACCGGCGGCACGGGCACCGTGTCCGGCCGCGGAGCCACCGAGTCCGACGGCTGCGGCTGCGGCGGGGCGTGGCTGCCGCCCCGCACCCAGAGCCCGGTGCCGGCCGCGGCGGCGATCAGCACGAGGGCGGCACCGATGGCGAGCGGTCGCCGGGAGCGCGACGCTCCGGCGGCGGGCGCCGGCGGCGCGGTGGCGGCGGCCACGCGCGTGGGCGGCAGCTCGGGGCCGGCTCCGCCGCGGGCGGCCGGGCGCGGCGCGGGAGGGGCCGGGGCGGCGGCGTGGAGGCTCCCCTCGACCGCGGCCAGCACGTCGCGGCCGAACTCGGCGGCGCTCTGGTAGCGGTCGGCCGGACTGCGCTGCAGTCCGCGCGTGAGCACCTCCTGGAGGCCGGGCGGGAAGGTCTGCCCGGGCGCGGCCTGCTCGAGCCGGAGCGGCGAGTCCGTGAGCCGCTTGAGCGCGAGGCCCTGGATGTCGTCCGCCTGGAAGGGGAGGGTGCCGGTGAGCGCGCGAAAGAGGACGAGGCCGAGGGAGTAGATGTCGCTGCGGCCGTCCAGCCGCTCGCCCATGAGCTGCTCGGGGCTCATGTACTCGGGGGTACCGACCACGAAGCCGAGGCGGGTGACCTCGGAGGCCTCGCCGTCGCGCGGGCCCTTGGCGATGTCGAAGTCCACCACCTTCACGCGGTCCCGTCCGTCCGGGCCCTGCGCCACCATGATGTTGCCGGGCTTCAGGTCACGGTGGACGATGTCGACCTCGTGCGCAGCCTGGAGTGCGTCCGCCACCTGCTTCGCGATCCACGCCGCGCGCGCCGGGTCGAGCGCACCCTCGCCCTCGAGCAC